>NZ_JAFLQZ010000010.1 GCF_017313265.1 Hymenobacter telluris
CGGCGCTAACCGCGCCCACTGCGCGTCCGTCAACATCTGTTCCATGCCGCAAAATAACCACTGTTAACACTTCCTAGTCTGAAATGACCTTATAGAATATACTGTGATACGTCGCGGTTACGGACCATGCCTTGCAGGCGCTCATCTACTAGCTCACGGTCGATAACGATGCGGGCATTGGGTCCGATGAGGTCCGGCACGTCGAAGAGAATGTCGTTGAGCAGGCGACTCATCACCGTGTGCAGCCGCCGAGCCCCAATATTCTCTACTTCAGCGTTTACTTCGAAAGCTATTTCTGCTAACCGTTCCAACGCCGAATCTTCAAAGCTCAAGAACACTTCTTCTGCCTGCAACAAGGCCTCATACTGCTTGGTAAGCGCGCTCTTGGGGTCTTTCAGAATGCGGAAGAAATCTTCTTTGGTGAGGCTTTGCAGTTCCACCCGAATGGGAAACCGGCCTTGCAACTCCGGAATCAGGTCGGAGGGCTTGGCCACGTGGAAGGCGCCGGCGGCAATGAACAGGATATGGTCGGTGTTGACGATACCGTATTTGGTGCTCACAGCCGAGCCTTCCACGATAGGCAGCAAGTCGCGCTGTACACCTTCCCGGCTGACATCGGGGCCACCGCCGCCTTTGCTGCTGCGGCTGGCTACTTTGTCGATTTCGTCGATGAAGATGATGCCAGCGTTTTCGGCTTGGCGGATGGCTTCGTCTTTTACCTCATCCATATCGATGAGTTTGGCCGCTTCTTCGTCGAGCAGAATCTTACGGGCTTCGGCAATGGTTACTTTGCGCTTGCGGGTCTTCTTGGGCAGCATGGCCCCAATCATATCCTGGATGCCGGCCATCGAGGCTTCGTCCATGCCCGGAGCACCACCTACTACTCCAATTCCAGGTGTGTTATTCTGGGCTACTTTGATTTCAATCTTACGTTCATCCAGTTCACCGTTGCGGATTTTCTCGCGGAATTTATCACGCGTCCGCTCGTTCAACTCGTAGTCTGATTCGGGCATAGCTGCGCCATCCGTTGCGCCTCCGAAACCAACTGAAGACTTGCTGGCCCCTCCCCCACTAGTAACAGGCGGAATCAGGGCATCCAGAATCAGATCCTCGACGGCCTGCGCGGCTTGCACTTTTACTGCTTCTTTGCGACGCTGCTTCACTTGGTTCACCGACTGTTCCACTAAGTCGCGCACCATGCTTTCCACGTCGCGGCCGACGTAGCCAACTTCTGTGAACTTGGAAGCTTCTACTTTAGTGAAGGGCGCATCGGCAATGGCGGCCAGGCGGCGGGCAATTTCAGTTTTACCAACACCCGTTGAGCCAATCATGAGGATGTTGTTGGGCACAATCTCGCGCTGCATGTCTGCTGGCGCGTGCAAGCGGCGCCAACGGTTACGCAGGGCAATGGCTACGTGGCGTTTGGCATCGTGCTGGCCAATGATGTATTTATCAAGCTCGGCTACAATCTGTGCCGGCGTCAGGAAACTATTGGAATCAAGCATAGACGGAAAATCAGGAAAAGGAAGTAGTCAGGCGAGTCGCACCCACATGAATAGGTGTACGCTTAATTGCCCAACACGCCCCAAAACTACTGCACGCTATTGGGTTTTGGTGAATAGCGTATTTAGGTTTCGGGCTACCGTGAAATAGTTGGCGCCCCCACTGGCGTGAATGCCAGCATACGTGTAATCAAGTTGAAACTGGCTGATGCGCAGCATTACACCAAACGAAAGGCCCGCGCCGCCACTGGTATTATCGAGGCGCAGTTCGCGGCGTTGCAGGTGGTTGTAGCCGACGCGCACGTTCAGGTTTTTGCCCAAAATCAGCTCGCCACCCACCGCAAAGTGCCGGGCAATCTTGTCGCCGACGCTTTTCTTTTTTACTACTTCATTGCCAAACTCGTCGAGTTGGCCGCGTTGGTTGGGGTCGAGATACACAATGTCGAATTGCTGCAAATGATGCGCCGTGATGGAGAAGCGCAGCGGCATGTGCTCGGGCTTGATGGACGCCCCGATCTGCACGTCAAGCGGCATGGGCTCACGGCCGGCCCCGGCATACGTTTTGAGCTGATACCCCACGTTGCGGGCCGTTAATCCTACTGTGAAGTCCTGCTCGGGGTGCTTAAACACCGCTCCCACATCAGCTAAAGCGGCTACTGAGTGGTTGCCGGCAATGCCCGACACCGCTAACCGTGCGGTGCCCCCCAGCGTGAAGTTGCCTTGCGTATAAGAATCGGCTACGCTCAGAGCGTATTCATTCACTGAAAACTGACCCAGCGAGTTACCTGCCGCATCGTACTCCTCGAATTTGCCGTAGCTCAGGTACGTTACGCCGACCCCAAAGCGGCCAGCTTTGCTTTCTTTGAATGCGTAAGCGGCTGTGCTTTGCTTGATATCAGCCACATAATCCACGAAGCTAAGCGCCAGGCGGCCTTCCATATCGGCATTCAACAACGCCGGATTACTCAAAAACATGGTCGGGTCAGAGTCGCGCGCTGATACGTTGACGCCGCCTAAGGCCGCCACTTTGGCACCAGGGGCTAAGTTCAGAAAAGAGAAGGCCTGCTGGCCCCCAATCTGAGCTACTGCCGCCGGAGCTGCACCCAGCCCCAAACCAACCGATAGAATAGTAATAGCCCGAAACTGTAGCAGTGGAATCATGAAAACAAGATACGGCGTTCAAGATGTATTTCGGGACTAAGACGCAGCAGCGGGCATTTTATTGCGCAGCAACTCATGGCACGAACCGAAGCCCGTGCCACCCACGTTTTATTGGTGCGTTCTTACTGCACTTCCACGCTTGGCGCAGGCGCGGCCAGCGGCTCGTCGCGCACTACTAGTTTGAGCGGATGCTCTACCAGTTCATCCAGCAGAGCCACTTTCAGCACATCGTCTACTCGGTCGGCGTAATGGATGGTAACTTCCTTGAGATACTCGGGCGCTATTTCCAGAATGTCCTTGCGGTTTTTGCTGCACAGGATAATGTCGCGGATGCCAGCCCGCTTGGCAGCCAGAATCTTTTCCTTGATACCACCCACCGGCAGCACCTTGCCTCGCAGTGTGATTTCGCCGGTCATGGCCAAGTGGCTGCGGATTTTGCGCTGCGTAAACACCGAGGCAATGCTGGTGAAGATGGCAATACCGGCGCTGGGCCCATCCTTGGGCACGGCGCCTTCCGGAAAGTGAATGTGCAGGTCGTACTGGTCGAAGAGGCGGTAGTCGATGCCCAGTTCCTCGGCGCGGCTGCGCAGGTAGCTCAGCGCCGTAATGGCCGATTCCTTCATCACGTCGCCCAACTGCCCCGACAGCGTGAGTTTGCCCCGGCCGCGGCTGAGCAGGCTTTCGATGAACAGAATATCCCCGCCCACCGAGGTCCAGGCCAAGCCCGTTACCACGCCGGCCGTTTCGTTGTCTTGGTATAAATCCCGGTCGAAAATGGCCGGGCCAAGAATCCGCTCGATGTCTTTAGGCTCCAACGAAGCCGGAAAGGCCTCATTCATGGCTTTGCTTTTGGCAATGTTGCGTACCACTCCACCCAGCTTGCGCTCCAAGCTTCGCACCCCCGACTCACGCGTATAATCGTCGATTACGCGCTGTAAAGCGGCCGTGGTAATGGCTACGTCCTTCACGCTGAGGCCGTGGTCGGTGAGTTGCTTGGGCCAGAGGTGCTTCTTGGCAATCTGGGTTTTCTCTTCCAGCGTGTACCCCGTCAGGTCGATTATTTCCATCCGGTCGCGTAGGGCCGGCTGAATGGTATCGAGTGAGTTAGCCGTAGCAATGAACAGCACGCGGCTCAGGTCGTACTCCACCTCCAGGTAGTTGTCGGTGAAGGTGGAATTCTGCTCGGGGTCAAGCACTTCCAACAAGGCCGAAGACGGGTCGCCGCGGAAGTCGGAGGCCAGCTTGTCGATTTCGTCGAGTACGATAACCGGGTTTGACGCGCCGGCTTTCTTGATCTGCGAAATAATGCGGCCGGGCATGGCACCCACGTAGGTTTTGCGGTGCCCCCGGATTTCGGCTTCGTCGCGGACGCCGCCTAGGCTCATGCGCACGTACTTGCGGCCCAACGCCTTGGCAATCGAGCGGCCCAGGCTGGTTTTACCCACGCCGGGCGGGCCGTACAAACACAAAATCGGCGCTTTCATGTCCTGCTTCAGCTTCAGCACGGCCAAGTACTCCACAATGCGCTCCTTCACCTTCTCCATGCCGTAGTGGTCGGCATCCAGAATTTTGCGGGTGCGCTTGAGGTTGAAATTGTCTTTGGTTTGCTCGCCCCAGGGCAATTCCAGCAGAAACTCCACGTAGTTCACGCTCAGCGGATACTCGGCCGCCTGCGGATTCACGCGGCTCAGCTTGTCCAGCTCTTTGCTGAAGTGCTTGGCTACGGCCTCGGGCCACTGCTTGGTTTTGGCGCGCAGCCGAAACTTGTCCACGTCCTGGTCAGGCCCTTCGGAGCCGCCCAGCTCGTCTTGCAGCACCTTGATCTGCTGGCGCAGAAAATAGTCGCGCTGCTGCTGGTCGATGTCGGTGTGGACCTTGCTTTGGATTTCGTGCTTGATTTCCAGATGCTGAATTTCCTTCATCATCATTTCCAGCAGCAGAGTGCCACGCTCAATCCCATCGTTGATTTCGAGCAGCTTCTGCTTCTGCCCTACTTCCACGTTGATGTTGGAACTAAGGAAATGCGTGAGAAAAGCCGGCGACTCAATATTATCCAGCGCCACCTGGGCTTCCTGCGGAATGTCGGGGTTGAGGCGCAGCATTTTGGCGGCGGCGTCTTTCAGCGAAGCCACCAGACCTTTCACTTCCTTGGTGTTCTTAGTGGGGAACGTCTCGGTGAAATATTTCACGCGCGCCGTCAGAAACGGCGTGGCTTGGGTTTGCTCTTCGATTTGAAAGCGGCTTTGGCCCTGAATGATGATGGTGGTATTGCCATCGGGCAGTACCAGCAGCTTCAGGATTTTGGCCATCGTGCCCATTTCGTATAAATCAGCCAGTGCCGGATCTTCCTGCTGATTGTTTTTCTGCGCCACTACCCCTACCAGTTTGTCGCCGCGGTAGGCTTTGCGCACCAGCCGAACGCTCTTTTTGCGGGTGACCGTAACGGGCAATACCACGCCCGGAAATAACACGGTGTTGCGTACGGGCAATAAGGGCAGCGTAGCCGGGGCGTCTTGCAGGTCGAGCGGCTGCTCGGGGTCGGTAGCCACAATAGAAACTACTTCGGCAGAGTTTTCAGACATCAATAGGAAAGGCGAAGAGAAGGCGGGGGGAATAGCAGACATACTGAAATAGGGAGCGGAAAGCAGTGCCACAATGGCAGACCAGCACTGCGGAACGTCGTTCTTAGGTGGGCGGACTTCCGAAGATACTAGTTTGACAAGTGCCGTGCCATGCAAAGGTAAGCCCACTCTGGCAGGCCCACGGCTTCAACTTATGCGGTAGCGCCGGCAATATCGGTAGATTAGTTGCCACAGCCTAAAGCCGGCTTTTAGTACCTGGAAATTCCTATTTTTGAGTTTTACTGCGCTATACCGCCTGGCCCCCGGCACCCTATTTAGTATGCTTCGCTCCTTACGCACGTTTTTCCTGCTGCTGTTGGTTTTCCTGCCGGTTGTGTTGTGGGCACAGCAGAAAAGCAATGCCCCACTGCGGCAGCGCAAGCTCACGGGCCGCACCACGCGCCAACTGCGGCTCCGCCCCGATGGCACGCCGGTGTTTCTGAACGTAAACCGCATTCCGTACTACGAGAATAAAAAGGAGCTACGGGCCATTCAGAAAGCCGAAAAACGACGCAATTACGTGGAGGCCCGCACCCTGCTGACCGCCTACGTGGGCAAGTTCGGCATCGAGAACTTTGCCAAAGACACGCCGCTACTGTGGCGCCTGGGCCAACTGTGGGAAAAGGCCGGCAACGAGGAAACTGCTAAAGCCTATTTCCGGCTGGCTCTCAAGCATCATCGGCAAGATGTTAAGAAGGTACAGCTCTACTACGATTCGCTGGAGCAGAAAACGGCCGACCTCTACGTGCCGCTGAAAGTGTACTACGATTTGGTGGAATACCGCAAGAGTATTGTGGCGTTCCGGCCGCCTAAGGGTGTATACACCAACATGGGCGAGGCCATCAACTCCAAGGCCGAAGACTACGGCCCGACGCTGAACTCCACGGCCGGTATGCTGCTTTTCTCTTCGAAGCGCAAGGTGCGCGGCATTCACGGCGTGGTGGATGAGGATTTGTACGTGTCGCGCAAGGACGGGGAAATGTGGAGTGAGGCCGAACCGCTGCCCAAACCCATCAACTCGCTGTACAACGAGGGCTCGGCCTGCTTCACCAAAGACGGTAAAACCATCTATTTCGCGCGGTGCGAGTGCCCTAGCTGCCACGGCAACTGCGACTTGTTCACGTCCACGTTCAAGGATGGGCAATGGTCGGTACCGAAGAGCCTGGGGGCACAGGTGAACTCGCCGGCCTGGGATTCGCAGCCGACTCTCTCGTTGAACGAGGACACGCTGTATTTCGCCTCCGACCGGCTGGGCGGGTTCGGGCTGGCCGATATCTGGTACACTTACAAAAACAAGAACAACCAGTGGGCGCCCGCCGAAAACATGGGCCCCGTGGTGAATACGCGCGAAAGTGAGGTGAGCCCCTTCTACCACCCGCTCTACAACGTACTGTACTTCTCGTCGAGGGGGCAGCTGCTCAACTACGGCGACTTCGACATTTATAAAACCTACCGGGTGCGGGGCCGCTGGCAGGAGCCCAAGAACATCGGGCCGCTGGTAAACGGCAAAGGCTCGGAGTATTATTTCACCATCGACTCCGACTCACAGAACCTGTACTATGCCCGCTCCGAGGAAAAGGACATGAAGAACCTCGACCTCTACTCGTTCCCGCTGCCCATGGAAGCCCAGCCGCTGGCCACCACGCACATCGAAGGCACGTTGACGGACTCGGTGTCGCACAGGCCGCTGAACGGTATTGTAACCGTTATTGATACCGACAATGGCATTGAAGTGGCCGCTAAATACTTGCGGCCTGATGGCTCCTTTGACTTCGATTTGATTGAGGGCTCGCACTACGTGATGCTGATTCAAAGCCCGGATTTCTTTAGCGTGGAAAAGAGCTTCGAGCTGAAAGGCGACACGGTGATGAAGCTCATGACCAACTCCATCGACTACGGCTTGCCGCTGGTGTTCCAGAACATCGAGTTCGACCAGGACAAAGCCACCATCCGGCAATCCATGCACCCCATCCTCGACCGGATTGCGCTGTTCATGGTCGACCACCCCACGTTCCGGCTAAGCATCTCCGGCCACACCGATTCCAAGGGCGACCCGGATTTCAACGAGAAACTGTCGCAGGACCGCGCCGAAGCTATTCGCCGCTACATCGAGGCCAAAGGTAAGCTCCAACCCAACCGGATTGAGAGTTTCGGTTACGGCTCCACGAAGCCACTGAAAGAAGAAGCCACGCCCGAAGACGCCAAAACCAACCGCCGCGTAGAGTTCCGGCTGATTAAGCCCAACGCGGAAGGCAAAAAAGAAGAACCCGCTAGTGGCGGTGGTGGCGACTGGAAGTAGCTACCGACCGTACACACCACACAAAAAGGCGCCTCCCACATTTTGTAGGAGGCGCCTTTTTCAATTTTCTGTAGCAGCTTCTACCAGCTTACTTTCTGCTCCTCTTCTCCGTCACGAAACAGCAGACTTTGCTTTTTACCGCCGGCTTCCACGTTCACAATGTTCATCTGGTCGGAGAAGGTAGGGAGCAGCAAGGAGTGACGCAGGTTGAAGCTGGTAAGCGGCTTGGTCAGCTTCACGGTGCAGTAGAGCCAGTGCGCGTCACTTTCTTTCTGCATGCCTAGTAGCTGCAAAGGCAGCGTTTCGCCAGCCCTGGTACCAAAGGCCAGCTGCCTGCGCAGCAAGTCAGTGGTTAGCTGCGTCACCAGCGGCTTCGGCGACTGTTCCAGGTCGATGGAAGCGGGGCGCCCCGTAGAAAGCGCCTTCTCGAAGTCGTCGGTGAATACCTTGAGGGCAATTTCCAGCTGCTGCTTCTGCGCGTTGTAGCGCACGTCCATAATGCTGGCATGGTAGGCATGCGCCCACGCCGTAAGGCTGGCGGTGAGTAAGAACAGGAAAAGCAGAAGTTGCTTGCGAAGCATAAGCGAAACCGTCAGAAACAATGTGGTGCCTCCGCTAACACAGCCGAGGCACCACAAATTCACTAGCAGGAAGTTATGTGGTTGGCTTAGATGAACCGTTTGACAACCAGTACAAAAAACATCAAAGCCAAAATCAGGGCAGTACCCACTTTCTGGGCATTCTCTAGGAATTTATCGGAAGGCTTGCGGCCGGCTATCATTTCATAAAGCAGGAAAATAACGTGGCCGCCATCCAGCGCCGGAATGGGCAGTAAGTTCATGAACGCCAGCACCATCGAAAGGGAGCCGGTCAATATCCAGAACCGTTCCCAAATCCAGTTTCCGCCGTATTGTTGCGCAATTTCAACCGGCCCGCCTACCGACTTGGCGAATGAAATTTCATTCCGGAATATCTTACCAAACGCCTTAATCTGACCGGTAATCACGCCGAAAGACTTTTTCACACCCCTGGGTATCGACTCCAAAAAATTGTAATGGTGGGTTCCAGATTTCAAAGAGCTCTTCGGAAAGAATCCAATAGTGCCGCTTGCGGGGATTTTCACTTGCAGGGTTATATCCTGCCCGCCACGCTGTACCAATAGCGGCGTTGGTTTTTCCGATGCCGACTCGATTGATTTCCCCCGCATCCAACTACTAAACCGCTGTATAAGGGAAGGAGGCTCAACGGTAGACGCATTAGCTTTCAATGCTTCCTGAAAATCAGAAAAGAATGGTGTATCCTGATTGCCCACCTTGATGATTTGGTCGCCTTTTTGCAGGCCAGCTTGCATTGCTGGGGTATCCTTCGCCACCGAATCTACGGTGAAGCGGGCCAGAGGAGTCACAAACGCCCCCTCTTCGTTGAGGCGCGTGATGAGGTTGGCAGGAATTGGAATGTCCAACAATTGTCCGGCGCGCTCCACGGTGTAATACGTGTTTTTATCCAACAGAACATCACTGTTGTACACACTATCAAAATCGATGAATGAGCGGCCATTGATTTTCACAATGTTATCATAGCGCTTGAACCCCAGCTCTTTTCCGAGGGCCGTGGGGGCTATGCCATCTTTCACCTCAGAGAGTGGCAGATAGCTCTCGCCGTAGGCGTAGATAACGAAGCTGAAGATGATGATGCCGGTAATGACGTTCATAATGACGCCGCCCAGCATTACAATCAGGCGCTGCCAGGCTGGCTTGGCCCGAAACTCGTTGGGCTGCGGCTCGGCGGCTAAAGCGTCGGCATCCTGGGTTTCATCAATCATGCCGTGAATGGCCACATAGCCACCCAACGGGAACCAGCCCAGCCCGTATTCTGTCTCGCCAATTTTCTTCTTCAGCAGCGCGAAGTTGAGCACATTGGGCAGCGGGAACAGAAAGTCAAAGAAGATGTAAAACTTATCAACACGAATCTTAAAGTACTTCGCCGTGGCGAAGTGGCCGAATTCGTGAATGCCAACCAAAATCGAAAGGCCCAGCAGCAGCTGGCCAATCATGGTGAGAATTTCCAAGAGGTAAGAAGTGAAGTGGTGATTTGGAGAGTCTGTAAGCTACTGAAATGCAATCCTCATGCGCTTACGTTCCCCGTTGATTTACTAAATAACGGACTTACCCGCTTGTTTCAATAACCATTCCTGTGCTATGCGGCGTGCCTCCTTGTCAGTGTGCACGTAGTCGTCGAGCGACGGGTCGGCAAGGTACGAAACCCGCGAAAGGCATTCCTCCACCAACTCCGACATTTGCAGGAACCCTACCTCGTCGCGCAGGAAGGCGGCCACGGCTACCTCGTTGGCGGCATTCAGCACGCACGGGGCATTGCCGGCGCGGCTCATGGCCTCGAAAGCCAAAGCCAAATTACGGAAGGCCGTTTTGTCGGGCTGCTCGAAGGTGAGCTGCGGGTAATCGAGAAAGGAGAAGCGGGGGAAACTGGCCGGCAGCCGGTGCGGATAACCCAGCGCGTACTGAATCGGGAGCTTCATGTCGGGCAGGCCGAGTTGGGCTTTCAGGGAGCCGTCTTCGAACTGCACCAGGGAGTGGATGATGCTTTGCGGGTGCACCACCACGTCAATCTGGTCGTCGCGGAGGCCGAACAGCCACTTGGCTTCAATCACCTCCAGCCCCTTGTTCATGAGCGAAGCGGAGTCGATGGTGATTTTAGCGCCCATGTCCCAGTTCGGGTGTTTGAGGGCCTGAGCTTTTGTAACGGATGCCAGCTCGGCGCGGCTACGCCCCCGGAATGGTCCACCGGAGGCCGTGAGAATAATTTTCTCGATGGGGTTGCGTTCCTCTCCTACCAAGCACTGGAAAATGGCGGAGTGCTCGGAATCAACGGGGTACAGCCCTACCTCATATTCGCGCACCAGTTGCGTAATCAGCTGGCCGGCTACTACCAAGGTTTCCTTGTTGGCTAAGGCAATGTCCTTGCCAGCCCGGATGGCCGCCACCGTGGGCAACAGCCCGGCGTAGCCCACCATGGCCGTGAGCACAATGTCGGCGTTGGGGCGGCCGGCCACCTCGGTAAGGGCGGTTTCGCCGGCCAGGACTTCCGTTTCCGGTTGCCCGGCCAAGGCAGCTTTTACGGTTTGGTATTTGGTTTCGTCGCCGATGACTACGGCGGCGGGGCGAAATTCCTGGGCCTGCTGAATCAGCAAATCGGCATTGGAGTGGGCCGAGAGGGCCGCCACGGTAAACCGGGTAGGATGAGCACGCACCACGTCAAGGGCTTGGGTACCGATGGAGCCGGTGGAGCCAAGCAGCGTGATGCGTTTAGGGAAGTCAGAGGGCATAGACAAAAGTAGCGCGAAGCGGGCAGTTATTTCGCCGAACGGTTAGCTGTCTAATGCGCTGGATATTTGGAACAGAATGCGCCGACCGGAATACTCCTTGCTCATCTCTTCGTCGCGCAGCATTTTAGGCTCTTCCTCGTTTTCCTCTTCGTCTGATTCCTGTTCTTCCTCTTCTTTGCGCGCTGGGCGTTCAATTCCCATGTCAGCTAGTTGCTGATCGGTAAACCCCCTATAAAAATACTCAAGATCCTCTTCTTCAACTTCAGCGTCGGATATATACTCTAACCCAACACCGTCATTTTCCTGGTAGAATTGACCATTACCTGTCATACTGAACTCGCCAGCAGAAGGCAATGACAGAGCATTGGTAACCAATTCTTCTACCCCATAAGCAAAGTCATTCTCTTCTTCATATTCAGATTCCACTTCCTGCCCATCCACGCTGGTATACACAAACGATTCGTCACCGCCACAGTCCCAGCGGACGGTTACGGTATGGCCAGCACGAAGCAGTTCTACAAGGTGCGCTTTAGTTTGGATTGGATTCATTGGAGTTGAGGTGTTGCCGGAGCCAGGCCAGTTCTTTGGGGTCGGGCCGGTACTGCCAAGGTTCGGTGAAAGTAAAATTGGAAAGTATATCCGCTACGGTTAACAATGGCTGTAGCTGGCGCGCTAGCTCTTCGGCCGCTGCCAGTCCAAGCAACTGCTCAGCCAAGAACACGCCGAAGGTGCTGGTAGTAAGCAGGAGCGCAGAGCGTAACCCCGTGCGCAGATACGGCCGTAGCACAAAGGCACGTACTGAATCAGATGCATCCGGCAGCAACTGATCGGGCGACGGTACCAACGGAGCCAGCGTAGTGTCGGCTGCACGAAGCCAGTCGTGTAGCGTCGGCACGCGGCCCGATAGATCTTCTTTGCAATGCTCGGCAGCTATGTCGCGCACCAACACGGTACGCCCTGCCGAGTTAAGTACAAAGTCGCCCAGTAATTCTGTAGCCCACTCAATGCCGGTTGTGTGGTGAAGCAACAGACGGTGGCGGGCATGAAAATAGAACAGTTTGCTACTGTCCATAAATCGATGCACGGCTACGTAGTCCGCAGGGTCACCACCAAATTTGCGTTGGGACAACAAGCAATGTTTCCAAATATCCATTAGAGCTTGCTACTGTATTTGCTCTATTCGTACCGGCTTGCCATTGAACAGCACACTTTCACCAGCCCGCTTGCCGCTCAATGCGGCAGCCATGGGAGCTGCCGCCGATACCGCAAAGTAGTCTTGGCCTTCCACGGTGAGCTTGCCGGCGCTGATACTGATGAAAAAGCGCCCCAGGTTGGTGGTTGCCAGCGCACCGGACCGCACGGCGTCGCAGGACAAGTCGGGGTTGATGCGGGCTAGCTCGCCTTGCAGTTGCAGGGCCTGCTGAAGCTGCACAGCGTTGCGGTTGCGCTCTTCCTGGGCCATGGCGCGGCCGGTTTCGTATTTGTCGCCGGCGCTGCTTTTGGTTTCGGAGTTGGCCGATTCCTGTGCGGTAAGCATGGCGGCCTGGGCGGCTTCAATGCGCTGCCCCACAAAGGCGGCGCACAAGGCATGGAGTTGGGTTTTGATGGAAGACATAGTGAAGCATATACGGCGAATAAGGCGCCGGGCTTGCACCCAAAGCTACCAAGATTGGTTTATCTCGCTCGGCGCTTCATGATGAAGGAATAGAAAGGCTGCCCGCCACCGTATTGGCCCATGTTATGAATGGAGGATGAGCCATTGACCAGTTCAAAACCTTGGGCGTTCAGCTTTTCAACCTCTTTCAATACCGGCGCCAAGTCGTAGCGCTTGGTATTTTTCTCTTTCTCAAATTCCTTTTCTTCCGATGGCCTAGAGCCAATCGTAACGCTAACGTAATTGCTTTTACCTGACTGAAACACGCTAACTACTGCGTATTCTTCGGTTCGGTCTTCGGCAGGCTGAGGATGGCGCGAAATAAAGGCGACCAATCCGGTAAAGGTCATAGCGGCGGCAGCAGCCAGCAGGCTCTTGTTCATAGCAACGGATAGTAATGTGCAGTTTCCTGCCAAGATAGATAACTACCTGTTTCTTATATCCTGGCAGTTACCAATTACCCTCTGCTTTGTGCAGCCTCGCATTTCTCACCTACACCACCTGTAACCACCAGTTCAACCCCACAATACTGCGCCGCTAGCTGCCTAGCTAACGGTCATTACACCAGCACAGCTCAACTCTGCTTTTCTACGAATCCCCGCCGTATGGCTATGCTTACAGTTTCAACTTAGGCAAATGCACACCAGTTGCTATTGCTGCAAAGGCGGATAAGGACTAATACGCAGCCGCTCGGCTACGCGCTCCACGGCCTGCTCGAAACGAGCGTAATCGAAAGGCTTTACTAGATAATCCACAATTCTCAACTCAAAAGCCTCCCATACAAAATCATCGTGCGCCGTGGTAAGCACCACTTGTGGCGGCTCGGGTAGCAAGCGTAGCATATCTAACCCGCTCAAATCGGGCATCTCCACGTCCAGAAACAGTACGTCCACACGCCGGTCGGTACTGAAAAAGTCTAGTCCCTGCACACTGCCTGATAGGGAAGCCTCCAGTTTTAGGGACTTGTTCAGCTTGATGTAGTGCTCTAGGGTAAACCGGTTGATTTCATCGTCGTCTAATACTGCGCAAGTCAGAGTCGGCGACGAAGCGGGGTATTCATTGATCATACGCACTTAAGTATTCTTTTGTAAAACAGCACTGTACCTGACAAACGGCTCCTCTATACTTCCCTGCTTTGCCTTCCCTTATATTTCGAAGTACAAACATAGGACAATTAATAGAATTTTTACCTTTCACGGCATAGCGCACTTACACTATCCACTCATATCCTTGCTATTACTTAGCAGACTGACGCTCTAGTTCGTGCAGCACCGCCAGTACTTTCAACACCCATTTGGTGTCTTGCGGTTGAATTACAATGGTTTTGAAGCCATACCTCTCCCCTTCCAGCCGTACTCCTTCTGAATCATCGAACAGCAAATCAATGCCAAAAGTGGGCGGATGCTTGGTACAACGGATGGCTACCTCCCGGTCGTGGCGCTGCTGATTTACTACCCCGGCCAACTTGATACCGTGCAGCCAGAACAGCTTGCGGATGTACCAGTTGCTGCGGTATGATGTGGTGTACACCCATACCTCCCACTTGCGCTGCCGGCAATACTCCGCCACTGCTACCACGCCTAGCCGTAGCTGTTCGCCGCCCAACAGCCGGGCCCAGACTCGGCGTTTGGGCTGTTCCAGTGGGAAATCATGGCTGCAACGGATGAGCGTGTTATCCAGATCGAAGGCAATACGCATGGTTGCAGGCTGGATAGGTTAGCAGCGGGCGGCGAGCTAGGAAACGGATTTGGTACCGGCCGGGTACTCGCCTACCAGGAAGGTATGTTTGCCTTTGGCGGCAATTTTGGTAATGGTTTCTAAATACTGAAAGAAGCGCAGGTTGTCGTCGCCCTTCATGAGTTCGGCGGCGTTTTTGAGGGCGCGGGCCGTGGCTACGGCCGTACGGGCGTTTTCCAGGTCGGCCTTGGAGCGGATGCGCGCCTCCAGATAGCGCGCAAATAAGTCCTGAATGTTCTTGGGAAACGTGAGGTCCCGGAGCTGGGCCTGCTCCACCAAAATACCTAGCTCGGCTAACTGCTGCGCAGCCTCCGGGCCATTAAAATCCACGAGTTCGGTCCGGCGCTCCGGCAATTCCTCGCTATCAAAACCCCCAATCTTGTTGCGAGCCGCTAGCTGAATGGTTTGGAAAATGCGCTGCTCGGCCTCTATAAGGAGCTGCGCTACCGGCCGGTTCAACTCGAACTGGCTCAGGAACTGCTGCCCATTGACAATGCGGTATTGCACCACAAACGAAAACCGCAGTGCAATACTGTCGCGCGTCAGCACTTCCTGGTTGGTTACGGTGAGCAGCCGGCTGGTAGTGGGCAGCAGCAGCAGTTCTGTGCGGTTGCGCCAGTCCGCTACTTCAAACCGACCAGGCGGCAGCACTTTTTCCAGCGTATTGTCGCGGTACAGAAACCCTTGCTGGTTGGGCTTAACCTGATACGTTTTGGTGAACAAACCCATGGCTAATACGGAGTTAGATAGAATCAACCAGTGAAGGGGAAGAAACGCAACTGGGCGGGGAACCACCCTTGAGGCAGCCAGCACTACGGCTGCCGGTATCCGGATGGTTGCAAACCACCCAATTGCTCGGGCCCGAAAGCCCTGTTTCTTCCCCTTCGGCAGGTCTGTTAAAGACAGATGCCCTTCCGGGCAGCACCACGCCAATGGGGGGAGTCGAACCCCCTGACGAATCCGCGCCGCAATACCC
Organism: Hymenobacter telluris; assembly: GCF_017313265.1. GTDB lineage: Bacteria > Bacteroidota > Bacteroidia > Cytophagales > Hymenobacteraceae > Hymenobacter > Hymenobacter telluris. Next base: position 15,294 of record NZ_JAFLQZ010000010.1, read on the forward strand.
TACTCATGCAGATTCGCCGAGGTTGAATAGGTAGCGGTTGCCTGCAAGATAGGCGGCGCTAGCTAATTCCTAGCAACCCATCAGCTACGGTTCGGTCGTTGCTGAGGCGCGGCACTTTGTTTTGGCCTCCGAGCTTACCCAGGCTCTTCATGTAGCGCTGAAACGCCCCGGCGGGCAAGGCCGTGAGTAGCAACGGCGCCAAAATGTGGCCCGCCAGCAGGTCGTCGTAGTACACGTTGCGGCGGCGTAGGCCGGTTTCCAGGGCGGCAGCAAAGGCAGCAGCATCGTGAGGCGGCCGGGCAAACTCAATCAGCCACTCGTGGCGCGAGGGCACCGCCGGGTCGTCGCTGACGCGGGGCGCCACGGTGCATTCCACAACCTCCACTTCAGGGTGCTGCTGCATAGCTTCGCGCAGAGTTTGCTCCACTTCCTCACCAATCACATGCTCGCCGAACGCCGACAGAAAGTGCTTGATGCGCCCACTCACCACCACCCGAAACGGGTATTTCTGGGTGAAGCGCACGGTGTCGCCGAGACTGTAGCCCCAGAGGCCAGCGTTGGAGTTGAGCACCAGCGCATATTGCTTGTCCAGCTCCACTTCAGCCAACGACAAGCGGGGTGGGTCGGGCTCGAAGAACCGCTCGGCCGGCACAAACTCGTAGTAGATGCCCGCGTCGAGCAACAGCAGCATGCCGGGGTTGCCGGGCTCGTCCTGAAACGCTAAAAAGCCCTCTGAGGCCGGAAACAACTCGATGCTATCCACGGGCCGCCCAATGGTTTCAAACAGCTTTTTGCGGTAGGGCTCGAAGTTGACGCCGCCGTACACAAACAGGTTGAAATCAGGAAACACCTCCCCCACCGGCCGGCCCGTGCGCGCCACTATCCTATCGAAATACATCTGCACCCAGGGCGGAATCCCCGAAATCAAGGTCATGCGGGCGCTCAGCGTTTCATCCACAATACGCCCCAGCTTAGTTTCCCAATCGTCGATGACGTTCGTGGCGTAGCTCGGCAACTGGTTGCGGCGCAGGTAGGCCGGCACGTGGTGGTTGACGATGCCCGACAGCCGCCCCGTATGAATACCGCCCACCTGCTCCAGCTCGGGGCTCCCCGACAAAAAAATCAGCTTGCCATCCAGAAACGCGCTTTTACCGGTGCGGTGTACGTAGTGGAGCAGCGCATCACGCGCCCCGTTGATGTGGTTGGGGATGCTGTCTTTGGTGAGCGGTATGTATTTGGCGCCGGAGGTGGTGCCGCTGGTTTTGGCCAGGTACAGGGGCTTGCCGGGCCACAGCACGTTGGCCTCGCCGTGCTTCACCCGCTCGAAATACGGACTCAGCGCCTCGTAGTCGCGCACGGGCACCAGCCGGGTTAAATCCTGCGCCGACTGGATGGCCCCGAAATCATGGTCCCGCCCGAAAGCGGTAGCACTGGCCTTGGCCACAAGGGTGCGCAACACCCGTTGCTGCGTACCGATAGGGTCTTGCTGCCACTTCTGGTAACGGCTAGTGACGTACGAGGCCAGCGGGCGGCTCAAAGCGGATTTCAGGCCCATGGGCAGTGAATGAGTGGGTGAGTGAATGAGCGCACAGCCCTGTGGGACTATGCCGGCTCCCGCGCCAAAGATAGAAGGCCGCTAAGATGCGTGGACATCAGACGGCTGTACCCATATTTGCCCGCAATCCGTATTACGGACACCAACTCAACAGTTCAATTACTCAACCAACCCCACACCATGGTCAATCAACGCGGAAATGCAGTTTGGAACGGCGACATCAAAGGCAGCGGTGAAATTTCCACCCAAAGCGGCACCGTTAAGGCTCCGTATTCGGTAGGAGCCCGGTTCGAAGGCCAAAAAGGCACCAACCCCGAAGAACTCATTGGTGCGGCGCACGCAGGCTGCTATACTATGTTCCTCACGGGCCAGCTTACCAAAGCCGGAGCCCAAGTAAAGCAAATCCGGACCGAGTCGAAGGTGACGCTAGACACGTCGGGCGCCGTGCCGAAAGTAGTGAAAATCGTCCTCACCACTGAGGGGGAAGTGGAGGGTATTTCGCAGGAGGAATTCCAGAAGCAAGCCGAGAATGCCAAGGAGCATTGCCCGATTTCGCAATTGCTGAGCGCCGTACCGGAAATGGAACTGGCGTCGGCTACGCTGAAATAAGTTGCGAATTACCAGTTGTCAGTTGCCAGCTGTATAAGCTACTCACAACTGACAACTGATAACCGGCAACTGAATAAACCGGCTTCGCCCTCCGCGTTGCCGGTTTTTCGCTTTCTTTGCCCTTTGTTGCGACCATTTACGCCGCTATGCCCTCAGCTTCTACTTCTACCCGCATCCGTCTCCAACCCGCCAACACGTCGCGCATCCCGTTTTGGGGGCAGATGTTCTTCGGCATTGTCTGGGTAGGGTACACACTGGCCCTGATTGTCACCGACAGTGGCCTGAACGACATGCATTTTCTGCATTACGTCTTCCTGATTTTCAGCTTGATTTATATCGGCTACGTGTTGGTACACAATGCGCCGGTGTTTGGCACCCAGAGCTACCTGGAATTCACGCCGGGCTACATCGTACACAAAGGCGGTTTGTTCCGGCCGAAGCAGGTGTTTGCGGCCGAGAATATCACCCGCCTGGAACTAGTACCCCGGCAGATACGCCTGCACACCAGAGAGGAAGGCACGTATGCCCTAAGCCTGCGAGAAGTGCGGGGCCGGAAGCGCCGCCGCCTGCTCATGGAGCAACTCCGCGCCTTCGCCAACCAATACCAGATTCCATTTCAGGAAGGCAGCGCCACCTAAACCGGCAACGGTATCACCCGAAGCAAAACAACGCCCCGCATTGCAACAGCAGTGCGGGGCGTTGTTTTACACGAAAAATGTAACGCGAAAATCTGTTTCGCGACGAGCGGAGCGAGTGTTTGGTAACGCACCAACGCGTAGGAACTCGCTTCGCTCGTCGCGGAACGGATTTCCGCGCTACAAGGTGCTTACTTACCTGCGAATTTCTTGCGCAACTCTACAATCTGGCCGCGGAACGCCTTATCGGAATCAATCAGGTCCGACACGGTTTGTACGGAGTGAATGACGGTACTATGGTCGCGGCCGCCGAAGTGGTGACCGATGCTTTTGAGTGAGTGGGTGGTGTGCTCCTTGGCAAAATACATGGCTACCTGCCGCGCCGTTACCACTTCCTTTTTGCGGGTTTTGGCCTTCAGTAGATCCAACGGCACGCTGAAATACTCGGCGCAGGTTTTCTGAATGAAGTCGATGTTGACCTCGGCCTCCACTTCCTCGATGATGTGCCGGAGCGCCTGCTTGGCCATTTCCAGGTCAATTTCGCGGCGGTTGAGGCTACTTTGCGCCACCAGTGAAATCAGTACGCCTTCCAGTTCCCGCACGTTGGTATTGACCGAGTGCGCCAGGTATTCCACCACTTGCGGCGGGATGTCGATGCCATCCTGCTGCATTTTGTTTTGGATGATGGCCATGCGCGTCTCGAAGTCGGGGCTTTGCAAGTCGGCGGTGAGGCCCCACTTGAAGCGGGAAAGCAGCCGGTCTTCCAAGCCCACCAGGTCGCGCGGGGGCCGGTCGGAAGTCATCACAATCTGCTTACCGGCTTGGTGCAAGTGGTTGAAGATGTGGAAGAACATCTCCTGCGTCTTGTCCTTGCCCGACAGAAACTGCACGTCGTCGAGAATTAGAATATCCACCAGTAAGTAGAAGTTGGCGAAGTCCTGCACCGCATTGGCCCGCAGGCTTTCAATGAACTGGTTGGTGAACTTCTCGGCCGACACGTACAGCACGAACTTGTCGGAATTGCTGGCCTTGATGTGGTTGCCGATGGCCTGCACCAAGTGCGTTTTGCCAAGCCCTACGCCGCCATAAATCATCAGCGGGTTGAAGCTGGTAGTACCGGGCTTGTTGGCCACGGCCAACCCCGCCGAGCGCGACAGCCGGTTACAGTCACCCTCGATGTAGTTCTCGAACGTGTAGCTGCCATTCAGCTGTGAGTGCAAGTAGTGCCGATCCACGGCCTTGCTGGCCTCGAAGGGGTTGCGGAGCGTAGCAGGTGCCATCGGAGCCGCTGCTGCCGCGGCCACATTGCGCGCCGACGACGACATAGGGCCGGCGGCCAGTGCAGCGGCGGGCGTGGCTACCGGCGCGGGGCCAGCGGCCTTGCGGGTGGTGGGCAGGTTGAGGGTGCGGGGCTGGTTTTGGCTGTTGCCTTGGTCCACCACAATGCTGTACTCCAGGCGGCCTTCCGGGCCCAGCTCTTGGTGAATAGCCCGCTTCAATTCTTCTACGTAGTGCTCCTCCAGAAACTCGTAGAAATAGGTGCTCGGCACCTGAATGATAAGCACGTTGTTTTGCAACGCCACCGGCACAATGGGTAGAAACCACGTGCGGAAGCTCTGCTCACCAATGGTAGCTTGGATGACGCGAAGGCAGTTGGCCCAGACCGTATGGCAATCCTTCAACATCAAGTAGTTACAACAAAAGCAGCAGGTGCGTGGGCAGAATAGAGGAGGCGCGAACGGGCCTCAGAAAGGCCCGTTTTTTATAAAGGGAGACAAAAATGTGGAAAACTCAGGAGACAAAAAACCCTTTTTCCACTTGCATTTGTCGAGCTTTTATCAGGCGGCGCGTACGGGCACTACGCCAGCCATTGCCACGGTTGGGCGGCGGGTGCCGCGCTCAAACGTATAGTCGAGGCGGCCCAGGTTGATGCCCGACCAGCCCACCTGGTTGATGAGGGTCTGGTGGCCGTTGGGGCCGGCTACCACATCGGGCTTGTCGAGGAAAGTATGGGTGTGGCCGCCCAGAATGAGGTCGATGCCGGGGGCACCGGCGGCCAGCTTGAAGTCGTCGATTTTGGCGCTGGCATACTTGTAGCCCAAGTGCGAAAGGCAGATAACCAGGTCGCATTTTTCGGAACCGCGCAGCTTGGCTACCGTTTGGTTGGCGGTGGCAATGGGGTCGAGGTACTTGGTGGCACCGAAGTTTTTATCGGCTACCAGCCCGGCCATTTCTATGCCCAGCCCAAACACGCCGATGCGGTGGCCGGCCTTCTCGAACACCTTATACGGCTGAAAACGACCGGCCAGAATGGTATTCGAGAAGTCGTAGTTGGCAATCAGGAAGGGGAAGGTGGCATTGGGCAGCTGCTTCTGCAAGCCTTCCAAGCCATTGTCGAAGTCGTGGTTGCCGAGGGTGCTGGCGTCGTACTGCATCTCGCTCATGAGCTTGTATTCCAGCTCGCCCATGAAGAAGTTGAAGTACGGCGTGCCCTGCCAGATGTCGCCGGAATCGAGGAGCAGCACGTGTGGCTCCTGCGCCCGAATCTGCTTGATGAGGCTGGCCCGGTGCGCCATGCCGCCCATACCGGCGTACTGTGCGGCATTGGCCGGAAACGGCTCGATGCGGGAGTGCATGTCGTTGGTATGCAGAATCACCAGCCGGTCGGCTTTGGTTTCGGCCACTGCCGGCACGCTCAGCCCCAGCAGGCTTACGCTGGCAGCCCCAACTCCAGTATGCTTAAGAAATTCGCGACGATTCACGTTGTTAATTTTTCGATTTACTAGTTGTGATAAGCCAGAATAAGAATGCCAGGCATATTATTAACTGCTCTTCGCCAGTTAACGAATGCAGAGCATTCTATAAGATCTTGAAAGATCATCGGCAATCTTTCAAGAAAATCGGCAGCGTAATCTAAACGCAACGTCACAGCACTACCTGCTTCACAGTGCACTGTAGTCATTCTGGCTGTTGACTGGTCTAGATAGCTCATACAATCAATCCAGGCTTCCATGTTTTTACCATAGAATTCTGGGAAGCCAAAAGCTTGTGCGAAAACAGTATGAAAGGAGACATGATCCGTAATCTGACGAGCATCAATAACAACCACCATTCGCTACTTTGCATATCAGAATTTCACCCGACCTTCTACGCGGGCTTCTATTGGCTTGCCTTGCTTGTTGAGCTCCTGAATCTGCTCGACGATGGCGGTGCGCAATAGCACGCCGGTGTCGCGGGGCTTGATGGCTTTGAAGAACGTTAGTTGGTCGCCGCCGCCAGCCAGGTAATCGGAAATGGCAATGGTATATAGCCGGTCTTGGGCGGGGTTGAACAGTTGGCCGTTGATAAGGATGGCCGTGGCTTTGCCGTCGGGCGTGGCAGTGTAGGTAGCGCCGGAAACTGCCATTTTCACGCGGGCCGCATAATCGAAAAGATGCTGCACCACTTCGCCGGAAGCATCCAGCACGACTAGCTCGTTTTCAAACGGCATCAGTTCAAATACCGAGCCCATGGTGATGGGGCCAGCCGGCAAAGGAGCCCGCAGGCCGCCGTTGGTCATCACGCCCAAATCAATGGGCGTACCCATTTCGCGGCTGGCGCGGGTGCGCTGCAAGTCGGCCACAAAGTTGGCCAGCGGCGACTCGCCCGAGTTCTTGGTAATGGCAACTGGCGCTGTGCCCAGTACCATAGCCATTTGCTCGGTGACGCGCTGGCGGTACGGCGCAATGGTGGCCACGGCCGTAGCGTCGTCGGGGAGCGTCGGGGTGACGGGCTGGGCCGTAACGGGCGCCAGCTGTGGCTTGGCTACGTAGGTACCACGCTGGCAAGCCGTTGAGAAGGCTAGAGCGGTGAGCAGGCTTAGCGCCGCCAGACGCGAAGGAAACAGGTGCATGGCAGAAAACTAAAGGAACGGACTACAAAGGTAACTCATACGAGCGGTTCGGCGGGAGCACGCTCCAAAGTCCGGGCCGGTTGTGGGAAAGTTGGCATTCGTAAAGTGGGGCTTGGTGGCTTCTGCCGGACAATTTTTCAGCTAAGCCGTAAAGGATGGCGAGGAGACGGAAGTTCATTCTCAGTGCAGGCTCTAGGCAGAGTAGAGCCTGCACTCTTGCAGCCTCCTGGGTTTTCTGATGCCCCGTTTCCCGCCCGACTGGTATCTTTAGCCGTTTCCGCTTCCAGCCTCCTTCCCACGTTTTCTTATGTCTGATACGCCGCGCCCCGTGTCTGTTTCCTTTTCCGAGTTTGAACCCCTGAGCGCGGAGGCCTGGCAGGCGCGCATTGCCCGTGACCTGAAAGGCGCCGACCCGGCTACCCTACGCTGGCTCACGCCGGATGGCTTCACGCTGGAGCCGTTCTACCACCGCGAAGCCCTGGCGGCGTTGCCCAACGTTCCGACCCCACAACTTCGGCCAGCTGCTTCTACCACTGCGTGGCGCAACGTGCCCAGCTACGCGGTGGCAGCCGGAGAAAAAGGCCGCGCGGCCATTATGCGGGCCACCGATGCCCTGGCGCGCGGCGCCGACGGAGCCCACTTTGTGCTGGCGGATACCACCGCCTTCGACGTGGACTTCCTGCACGCCCGCTTGCCCCTCGATACCACCTACATTGGCTACTCGCTCACGGCCGCGCCGGCAAGTTTCGTGCAGCGGCTGCTGGCTACTGGCACCACCAAGCTGCGCGGTTTTCTGCAATTCGACCCCATCACCGACCATTTGCCCGACCTGAAGGGGCAGTTGCAGGAGCTGCGGGAAGTGCTGATGCTGACTCGCTCGATGCCCGATTTTCAGGGCCTGACGCTGAATGCGGCCTTTTTCGGCAACCGGGGCGGCACCGTTACCCAGCAGATTGCCTTTACGCTGGCTGCCGCCGCCGCCTACCTGAGCGACCTACCAACCGATACTTTGACAACTGCGGAGGTAGCCGCCGCGCTGCGGGTGCACGTGGCCGTCAACCCGAACTACTTTTTTGAAATTGCCAAGCTGCGGGCATTGCGGCAGCTCTGGACGACGCTGCTGCACGCCTACGAACTGCCAGCGGAAACCGCCCAATTGTCTATCCTGGCCGAAACTTCTTCCTGGAGCCAAACCACGCTGGATGCCCACACCAACCTGCTGCGGGCTACCACCGAGGCTATGAGTGCCGTGCTCGGCGGCGCCGACGTACTCAGCATCCGGCCCTTCGACAGTCTGTTTCACGACCCCAACGAGTTTTCCGACCGATTGGCCCGCAACCTGTCGGTGCTACTGCGCGAGGAAGCGGGTTTGGGGCAGGTGCAGGATGCCGCGGCGGGCTCGTACTACCTGGAAACCCTGACTGATACGCTGGCCCAGGAGGCGTGGGCGCTGTTTCAGCAGATCGAGCTGGAAGGCGGCCTGCCCAAGGCGGTGGGCAAGGTGATGCAGGAACTCCACACCGCTGCCCAGGCCCAGTTTCGGCGCATTGCCACCGGCGAGCAGGTGGTAGTGGGCACCAACCGTTTCCAGAACACGCGGGAGCAGTTTGATTTCAACCCCAAGAAGCTGCTGCGGAGCCGGGAGTTCGACTCGACGCGGGCCACGTACCCGTCGGAGGTGCTGCGGCTGGCGACCAGCCTGCACTTCGAGCGGCGCGAGAAACGCAAGAAGCGGGCGGCCGTGGTGCTGCTCGGGGCGCACACCAACCAGCTGATTCAGGAGTCGTTTCTAAGGTTGCTGCCGGGTCAGGAGCAGCCGGCCATGCACGAGGCGCACCCGGCGGGTACGTTGTCGGTGCTGTTTTCGTCGCCCGAAGAAGCCACGCTGATGTATGCCACGCCCGAGCAGTTCGGCCAATTCTCGCGCTATATCCTGCGTATTGCGCAAGACGACAGCACGTTTGTGCCGCCCGTGCTGCTTACTGCCGACCTGGTTACCATGCAGGAAGCCGTGCGCGTGTTTGGCTTCCAGGAATTCACCGTGCAAGGCTACAGCACCGAGGATGTGCTGGCCCGGTTGCAAGGGAAATGAAGTGCGAGGTGACTAGAACTAGCTCCCCTCCTCAGATGAGGAGGGGCTGGGGGTGGTTGACTGATCGTAGGACGACTAACTAGTTCTAGTTTCTAATTCTAACTTTTCAACCACCCCCAACCCCTCCTCATCTGAGGAGGGGAGCTAGTTTTTAGAAATTTGCCTTATTGCCCCATTCTCATCACCTCCCCACCGATGAAACCCGACTTCTCCCAGATTGCCTATAACGCCGCGCCGCTGCCCGAAACGCCGGTGGCAGAAGCCGCTGCAACCACGCCCGAGGGCATTCAACTCAAGAGCCACTACACGGCCGACGATGTAGTCGGGCTCGACCATCTGGGGTTTGGGGCGGGGCAGGCGCCGTATTTGCGGGGCCCCTACCCTACTATGTACGTGCAAAACCCCTGGACTGTGCGGCAGTACGCGGGCTTCAGCACGGCCGAGGAAAGCAACGCCTTCTACCGCCGCAACCTGGCGGGCGGGCAAAAAGGCCTGTCGGTGGCGTTTGACCTGGCTACGCACCGCGGCTACGATTCCGACCACCCGCGGGTGGTGGGCGACGTGGGCAAGGCCGGCGTGGCAATTGACTCGGTGGAGGACATGAAGATTCTGTTCGACCAGATTCCGCTGGACCAGATGTCGGTGAGCATGACCATGAACGGGGCGGTGCTGCCCATTATGGCCTTTTATATAGTGGCGGCCGAGGAACAGGGCGTGACACCGGATAAGCTGGCAGGCACCATTCAGAACGATATTCTGAAGGAGTTCATGGTGCGCAACACCTACATCTATCCGCCGCAGCCGAGCATGCGCATCATTGCCGACATCTTCGCTTACACGGCGCAGCACATGCCCAAGTTCAACAGCATCAGCATTTCGGGCTACCACATGCAGGAGGCTGGCGCCACTGCCGACCTGGAGCTGGCCTACACCCTGGCCGATGGCCTGGAGTACGTGCGGGCGGGTTTGGCGGCGGGCATGACCATCGACCAGTTTGCGCCGCGGCTGTCGTTTTTCTGGGCCATTGGCATGAACCACTTCATGGAAATTGCCAAGCTGCGGGCGGGCCGGTTGCTGTGGGCCAAGCTGCTCAAGCAGTTCGAGCCGCAGAACCCCAAGAGCCTGGCGTTGCGCACGCACTGCCAAACCTCGGGCTACTCGCTCACCGAGCAGGACCCGTTCAACAACGTGGCCCGCACCGCCATTGAGGCGCTGGCCGCCGCGCTGGGTGGCACTCAAAGCCTGCACACCAACGCCCTCGACGAGGCCATTGCCCTGCCCACCGACTTCTCGGCCCGCATTGCCCGCAACACCCAGCTCTACCTCCAGCACGAAACCGACATCACCCGCGTGGTGGACCCCTGGGGCGGCTCTTACTACGTGGAAACCCTCACCCACGAGCTGGCCAACAAAGCCTGGGCGCTGATTCAGGAAGTGGAAGAGCTGGGCGGCATGGCCAAGGCCATTGAAACCGGGTTGCCCAAGCTGCGCATCGAGGAAGCCTCGGCCCGCAAGCAGGCCCGCATCGACTCGGGCAAGGAGGTGATTGTGGGCGTAAACCGCTACCGCCTCACCCCGGAGCAGCAGGCCCAAGAAACGCAAATCGAAATCCTCGACATCGACAACGCCGCCGTGCGCGAGTCGCAGATTGCGCGCCTCAACACCCTAAAAGCGGAGCGCGACAACGCCGCCGTGCAAGCCGCCCTGGCGGCCTTGACCGAGGCGGCGCGGGCGGGGGCCTCACCCCCTAGCCCCCTCTCCGAAAGAGAGGGGGAACTAGCTATAGATTCTAGCTCTATAAAATTAGAAGCTAGTTCCCCCTCTCTTTCGGAGAGGGGGCTAGGGGGTGAGGCCCCGGCTCAGAACAACCTTCTGGCCCTGGCCGTGCAGGCCGCCCGCTTGCGCGCCACCCTCGGCGAAATTTCGGATGCGCTGGAAGCGGTGTACGGCCGCCACCAAGCCACCATCCGCACGGTATCGGGCGTTTACTCGCAGGAAATGGACTACGACGCAGAATTTGCCAAGGCCCGCCAAGCGGCCGACGACTTCGCCGCCAAAGAAGGCCGCCGCCCCCGCATGATGGTGGCCAAAATGGGCCAGGACGGCCACGACCGGGGCTCGAAAATCATTGCCACCTCCTTCGCCGACGTGGGCTTCGACGTAGACATTGCCCCCCTCTTCCAAACCCCCGACGAGGTAGCCCGCCAGGCGGCAGAAAACGACGTGCACGTAGTGGGCGTGAGCAGCCTCGCCGCCGGCCACAAAACCCTGATTCCGCAGCTCATCCAGGAGCTACAGCAGCTCGGCCGCGAAGACATCCTCGTCATTGCCGGCGGCGTTATCCCCGCCCAGGACTACGATTTCCTCTACAACTCTGGCGTAGCTGGCGTGTATGGTCCGGGAACGGTCATTGCCGTAGCGGCACAGGAGATATTGGAGAAGTTGGGGGAAGAGTAAGCGTAAGCCTAACCAATTAAGCCGCGTTGTATGTCGCTGTTCGCAGAAGTAGACCTATTGAAAAAGGAGTTAGACGAGTTGCGCCCTCTCTCGCCGGATCAAGAGGCACGCATCTTGCAGAAGTTTCGTTTGGACTGGAATTACAATTCCAACGCTATTGAAGGCAACTCCCTAACGCTCGGCGAAACCCGCTCACTCCTGCTACACGGCCTCACCGCCGCTGGCAAACCCATCCGCGACCATCTGGATATAAAAGGACACAACGAAGCGGTGCTTTGGCTGGAAGATATTGTGCGGGACGAACGCCCCTTAACCGAGCAATTCATTCGGGGAATGCACGAAGTGTTGTTGGGCGAAGGCTACGACGTACCGGCGCAAACGCCCGACGGCCAGCCGACCCGCAAGCACATTCAGCCGGGCCGCTACAAATCTGGCCCCAACAACGTGCAGACAGCAACCGGCGAAATATTCTACTTCGCCAGCCCCGAAGAAACACCCGGCAAAATGACGGATCTCGTGGACTGGTACCGCCAAAAGACTGAACAAGCCACCTTACACCCCGTAGCGCTGGCCGCCGAGTTTCACTACCGTTTCGTGCGCATTCATCCCTTCGATGACGGCAACGGCCGCATGTCGCGCCTGCTGATGAATTTGATTCTGATGCGTAGCGGTTACCCCATGACTGTTATCAAAGCTACGGACCGCAACCGCTATCTGGCGGCCCTAGCCGAAGCCGATGCAGGTGAGATAGAGCCATTCTTCCGCTTTATCAGTGAGAATGTAGTATCATCTCTGCACCTCATGATTCGCGCTGCTAAAGATGAATCAATAGATGAACCAGATGATTTGGATAAGAAACTAGCGCTACTAAAAAAGCAAGTATTAACACGTAATGAAAGCATTAAATTGCTCTGGGATGAGACTTATCAAGAGGACAAGGCGTATAATTTATTAATAGAGATATGGCTTGATGATTTAATTTTGCAGAGCGAAAAATTTGATGATTTTTTTATAAATAAATCATACGTTGGATATATAACCTCAGCGGTATCCAAACCATCTACAATTCAAGAGAATAATGACTTGACCAGCTTTAAGAAAAAATTAGAATACGCCACAACATCCAGAAACGATACCATAGAATTCATAAGTTTTTCAAAACGATGGTACCATTTTCGGCAACTTAGCAACGGATTTGATGCCGGAATACTTGTGGTGTTTGAGTTTAAGTTAGACCATTTCAAGGTAAGGGCTGCAATCGTAACTGACTATGAAACAACCACACTAAGCAGTTTTTGGAGCGAAGGCGTTTTTAGTTCAATCTACTTGGACAGCTATAATCATGAAGAGATTCATAACATTAATTACAATATCATCACAAAGCTGTATGAGTACATAAAGACAAAAATTATCGAGGATGACGAAGTAGTTAAATAAAAATCGTCATTCGCAACATACATCCTTGTCTCTCCTATTTCATATAATAATAAAATAATATTACACCTCCGCATTCAATATGCAAATTACCAACTTCGACCAAGAAGACGCTGACATTGACTGGTTTGCTACGGACAGCAGCGGCCATATCCTGCACGTAGCATCCGGCGGCGGGGTACTGCCGGAGTCGGTGGCGGCTTCGCAGGAGGTGCTGCTGGAGCTGCACCAGCATTTCCTGACGCGGCCGGAACTGGAGGTGGCGGAAGTAGTGAATGGCGCGGAAGAAGCCAGCAGCTACCAGAGCTTTGCCCGCTACGCCCGGCGCGGGCTGTTCTCGTTCGAGAAAACCCGCCTGCACGAGCGCGCCGATACGCGCTACCACTTGGTGGCCCGGCCGCTTCGGCCGCTGCTGTTGCACGAGTTGCCGGCGCCGCTGGCCGAGTTGCTAGGCCGTACGCGGCTACCGGGCTCTGTGGCGGAACAGGTGACGCTTGATGTGGCTACTATTCTGTAGTGGAATGGATACTCCCCGCCTGTCATCCTGAGCTTGCGAAGGACCCTGTCACACATGAACGGCAAGCGTGAAAACGACTTGTTCTAGCGTGATAAGGTCCTTCGCAAGCTCAGGATGACAGATGAGGGGTAGTAGGCGCCTGAATAAGTGTAGATGCCAGCAACGCCGAGACGCGAAGTGTCGCGTCTCTACATCGTTCTTACAAACCCTTTACTGCTTACTCCCACCACCGGGCCTGGGGGAGTGGGCCGGCGCCGAGGGTGATGGGCTGGCCGAGTTCGGGCGTGGTGATGGGCAGAAACTTGAGGGCCGCGGCGGCCGTGGCGCGCTTCACCGATTCGTTCCAGGCGTGGTGGGCTTCGGTGAAAGCGCCCCAATGCACCGGCAGCATCACCCGCGCCCGCACGTCGAGGGCGGCTTGCACGCTTTGCTCGGGCAGCATATGAATCTGGGCCCATTGCGCGTCGTATTGGCCGCACTCCATCAGGGCCAGGTCGAAGGGGCCGTGCTGCTGGCCGATGGCGGCGAAGTGCGGCGCGTAGCCCCCGTCGCCGCTGTAGAAGACGCGCTTGGTGGGCGTTTTCAGCACCCAGGAGCTCCAGGACGTGGAGTTGCGGTTGGTGAGGCCACGGCCGGAAAAGTGGCGGGCCGGGGTGCTCACAACAGTCAGGCCGGGCAGCTGCACCGAGTCGTTCCAGTCCAGCTCCTGCACCTTCTCGGGCGCTACGCCCCAGGCCAGCAGGTGCGCGCCCACACCCAGCGGCACGTAGAAATGGGCCACTTTATCCTTGATAGTCCGGATGGTTTTGTAGTCGAGGTGGTCGTAGTGGTCGTGGGAAATGAGCACGGCGGCAATGTGCGGCAGCTGCTCGGGGGTGATGGCCAACGAGGGGTTGTAGCGCTTGGGCGTCACCCAGGACAGCGGCCCCATCTTCACGCTGAGCATGGGGTCGAGCAGGATGTTCTGGCCGGCTATTTCCACGAGGCTGGCCGAGTGCCCGAACCACGTTACGCGTACCAACTCGGGGGTTTTGCGCGTGATACTCAGCGAATCGAGGGGCTGGGTGGGCAATGGGCCGGGCGGGTCGGCGTCGGGGAGCTTATCGAACAGGAAGCGCCACAGCGTACCGAACATGCTGCCTTCGCCGGTCATTAGGGTGGTAGGCACTAGGTTCTGGAATTCGCCGTCCAGGTAGCGGCCGGTTTTCGCGTAAGCGGCGCGTTGGGCTTTGGTGGGCTTGCCGCCCAGCTCGGGGCTGAGGTTGGCGAAGGCCACGCCGGCCACCAGCAACACGGCCAGCAAGCTAATTACCAGCCGGCCAAGTACTCTCAAGGGTTTGCGCATGAAGGGGTTGGTAAAATGCCTTTTCCTGTACGTCAACCAGTTCGGTAGCGCCGGCCTTGCCGCGCAATTGGTGGTTGCCGAGGTGCGTGAACTGATATTCCGGCTGCGCGCCCAATTGGCGGTACAGGCTGTCGGAAACGAGGAATTTGCTGCCCAACGCGTTGCATTGAGCCTGAATGCGGGCGGTGGTATTGAGCACGTCGCCGTGGTAGACCAGCTCCCGGTGCGCCGCGCCCACCAGCACCGTGGTAACCGGCCCGCCGTGCGCCCCGGCCTTGAATTCGGGCACCACGCCGTACTTGCGCAGGTAGTAGCTTTGCCGCTCCTCAATACGGTGCTGCATCTCGAAAAAGCAGTGCAGCACGTTGGCATGCGACACGCCCAACTTAGCCGGCCAGGTCACCACCACCTCGTCGCCGACGTATTGGTACACCTCGCCGCGGGTGGTGGCAATGGCCACGCTGGCGTCGGCGAAAAAGTCGCGCACGAAGCGGCTGTATCGGTCGTTGCCCAGGGTTTCGGCCAAGCGGGTTGAGCCTTTTAAGTCCACGAACAGGAAAATCCGGTCCTCACTGACGGGCTGCTGGTAATGGCCGGCCAGCAGCTGCATGAGGCGCTGCCGGTCCATGCGTAGCAGCAGCTGGCGCACCAGCGTGGTCATGGAGCCCGCAAACAGATAGATAATGGCCACCCGCAGCACGTTCTGTACCAGTCCTGGCGTTTTGCCGGTGGGCGGCAGCCACAGCTGATGCAGGTCGAGCAGGTACGTCACCCACAGAAAGGCGCCGTAGAGCACGCCCAGCAGCAGCAAATGCGCAACGCCTTGCAGCAGGGTTGCCACGCGCAGGTTCACGCGCTGCACCAGCGCCGGAAACACCACGGCTTCCAGCACGCCCAGCGCCAGCCCAATCGGCAAGCCCACTAGGGCCAACGGGAACAGCGCCTGGCGCGGCACCCACAGCAGCAGCGCCATGGCTTCGAGCACGCCCACAAACACAACGCCAATGCTACCAATGATTTGGAGCGTATGGCGGCGCGCAGCCCAGAAACGAGCCCGGCGGGCAGCAGTAGCACTAACAGGCGGCATAGATGAAAGCAAATAGCAGCGGAACACACGCGCTGCTACTCTCTAATAACGGAATGATACCCGAAATACTTTACACCGAGGATACATAAGCTGTTTAGAAAACTAAAAAGCTAGTTCCCCTCCTCGGATGAGGAGGGGCTAGGGGTGGTTGACCTGCCGTTGAACGACAACTAGTTTTAGCTCTGGTTTTTCAACCACCCCTAACCCCTCCTCAGCTGAGGAGGGGAACTAAACTTCTAGCTTTAACCCCCAAACGCAACAACCCGCCCCCTCCGAAGCCGGAAAAGGCGGGTTGCTTACGTAAGATGAGCGGGCTTAACTGCGGCGGCTGGCGTCGCGACGGTCGTTGCCGCGCCGGTCGTTGTGGCGGTCGGCCATCTGGCGCTGGCGCTCCTGGCGCTTGGCTTCAAACTGCGCGTACTGCTTTTTCGACAGCACATCTTTCAGCTTTTTGTCGGTGCTTTCCTGGATGCGTTTGCGCTCGGCCATGGCCTGGCTACGGTCGGCAGAGCTGGAGCGGCTGCGCAGGGCCTGCATCTGCTGCTGTTGCTCCTGGAATATCTTTTCGACTTTCGCTTTGTCTTTGCTGCTGAGGTCGAGGTCTTTGGCCATCTGGTCGAGGCGGCGCTGCTGGTGCTGGGCGCCGCGCTGACCTTTCTTGTCGCCTTTGCGGCCTTTGTCATGGTCCCGGTCCTGGCGCTGCTCCTGGCCGATGGCGGCCGTAGTGGCGGCGAAAGATGAGCTAGCAAACGAAGTACCGAGGCTGAGCAAGAGGGCGAAACTGAAGAGTTGCTTTTTCATGATAACAGAGTTTGAAGTTGATGTCGAATGGTGGGTGGAACGTTGCGTCCTGATTCCCTCTATTCAAACCCAATGCCGGACTCCCACCACAGCCGCTGCCGCTCTATCAAACTCCTATTAGAATCGACGGATTGCCCAACCTATTCGCCCGGTCGTGCGCCTGGCGGCCCAGGATCCACACGATACAGTGGCGCCGCAAGCAGCCCGCGCGTTTATATAGCAGTTTCACGAGCGGTGTAGCGGCTGGCCCCGGCCGGCCCGGCGGCTTTTTTAGCCGGCGGGCCGGCAGAAGTAAGCGCCCGTTGTTTCATACCCTGTGCCGTGCAGGCGGTGACTGGCCCGCCGGCTGAAGAAGCCGCCGAACCGGCACGTATACCGTTTGTTAAACTGCTACAAGTATCATCTTTGGGGCGCTTGTTGCTGGTGTTTGCCCCCGGCAATTCCGCTTCGGTGGGTTTCTGCCGCTGTTCCGCTCCCTACCCCATGCTGCCACTCCCCACATCCTTGCCCTTCCCTCGCCCAACCACCATCCTCTTCGATTTAGACGATACGCTCTTCGACCACGCCAATACGGCGCGGGCGGCCCTGGCCAACAGCACCACGGGCCTGCCCGAGTTTCAGGCCGTGGACCTGGAAGTGCTCTACCAGCAATACAGCGAAATTCTGGAGGAAATCCACCCGCGGGTGCTGGCCGGCGAGTTCACTCCTGTAGAAGCGCGCCGCCTGCGGTTTCAGCGGCTACTGGCACCCTACGGCTATGCTACCACGCTCGATGAACTCGACCTATTTGTGGTACAGCACTACGGCAGCTACCAGCGCCTGCGCCGGCCAGTACCCGGTGCCTTGGAGCTGCTGCACGCCCTGAAACCGCACTACCGCATTGGCATCGTGACCAATAACCGCACCGCCGAGCAACAGGAAAAGCTGGCCCAACTGGGCATGACGCACCTGATAGATGCCCTGATTACCTCCGAAGACGTGGGCGTGCCTAAGCCCAACCCGCACATCTACCAGGTAGCGCTGGAGCGCCTGCAAAGCCGCGCCCCCGAAACCGTCATGGTGGGCGACAACTGGACGGCTGATGTAATTGGAGCCTTGGAGGCAGGCATTCGGCCGCTGTGGCTGAACCGGTTTGGCGCTACCCGGCCGCTACCCCACGTCGAGGAAATAACCAGCCTGGAGCCGTTGGCGGCTACGTTGCTGGCAATTACGGGCCAGCAGTAATTGGGCTTGCTGATGAGAGAACTATAAACAAACAGAACGTCATGCAGAGGCGCAGCCGAAGCATCTCGCACGCTGATATTGCAACAGTAATCCTGATGTTAGCACGCGAGATGCTTCGGCTGCGCCTTTGCATGACGGCCTTATCTACTAAAAGTCCACACAGCCTGGTAGTCGGCAACAATATTCCTAGCTTCCACCTTCCAAATCCCTCCCTACCATGATGCGTTTCTGCTACGTTTTGCCCCTCGCGCTAGCTGTGCTTGCCGGCTGCAACTCCGCGCCCTCCACGGCCACTACCACCGCCGGCCAATCCGCCGCCGCGCCCGCCGACAGCAGCGCAACGGCCACTGCCGCGCCGGGCGAGGCGTGCAACGTGCAGGTAGCAGGCCTCACGTTCACCCACTCCCTCAACGGCGCGGCCCAGAACGCAACGGTGGCTGCCGGCCGCCTCACACTCCGCAGCGACGCCAAGCGCGACAATTTCAACGACCCCGACGGCAAGCTCACCAATAACACCGCCCCAGTCCTGCTCACGGAAGTAAACAACCGCCAGCCCTTCACCCTCACGGCCAACGTCACGCCCGAGTTCCTAGATATGTATGATGCCGGGGTGCTTTACGTGTACCTGAACCCTAAGCTGTGGCAGAAGTTCTGCTTTGAGCGCGACGAACTGGCCCGCACCCGTATTGTGAGCGTACGCACCATCGGCACCTCCGACGACAACAACCACGACTTGGTGAAGCAGAAGAACGTGTTCCTGAAAATTTCGTCCGACACCAAGACCATCGGCTTTTACTACTCGCTCGATGGCCGCAACTGGGAACTGGCCCGCCTCTACAAAAACGAGTATCCCGCCACCATCTGGCTGGGCGTGAGCACCCAGGCGCCGGTAGGAAAAGGCACCAGTGCCCGGTTTGAGAGCTGCACGCTCACGCAAACCAGCATCAAGGATTTCCGCCGGGGCGTCTAGCAGCTAGGGCTGGGCTGCTTCCCAACAACCAGAGCCAATGTACCCGGTTTTCGAGTTTGAGCGTATGCCGGAGTAGCGGGGCCATTCCTCGCCATCCAGCTATGCAATACGACACCAAGACGACCACCCTGCAAGACCTTGGCCGCGTTGTGCTGGGCACCTTTATGGTAACGGCCGGCACCGGGCACCTCACTTTCGTGCGGAAAGATTTTCAGGCCCAAGTACCCGATTGGGTGCCGCTCAATAAAGACACGGTAGTGCTGTTGTCGGGGGTGGTGGAAATTGGGCTGGGGGTGTCGTTGCTGCTGGCCAAGCGCCGCAAAAAGCTGATGGGGCAAGGGCTGGCAGCCTTCTTTGGCATGGTGTTTCCCGGCAACGTGCACCAGTACACCCACCACATAAGCGCCTTTGGCCTCGACTCGGATGAGAAGCGGCTGGCCCGGCTGTTTTTTCAGCCTGTGCTGATGGGCTGGGCGCTGTGGTGCACCGGCGCCTGGCCCACCAAACGCCGGCAATAGAACTCACCAGCACACCAGTGACGGCCTTGCGAATCCCAGATAGTTCCAGCCAATCCTCTTCCCCATGAGTGCAGATACTTTTTCTACGGGCCCCGCCGGCGTGTATGCCCAAATCCAGCAAGACGGCCAGTTGGTGACGGTGGTGAAACTACAGGACGGTTTGCCGAACACCCCACCTGACCTGCGCCAGCAGTTGATGCAGCGGCTACGCCTAGCCCCCAACGACCTACTGCTGGTCTTGCAATCCGATGGGAGTGAGCCGGAACAAGGCCCCGCCCAACAGCTCTACGAACAATACCTCTCCACCAACACCGCCGCCGTAGCCGACGTAACCTGGCAGCCCCTGAGCTGAAAACCAGCCGTTAGTTGAACACCCAGCACGCAAAAGGCCCGGCAAGTTGCCGGGCCTTTGCTATAAAACCTACTTGATAAGAGCAGCCGCTCGACGGGCGCTACACGGCCACTGCCGCGCGGTTGCGGCCCAGCATACTATCAAGGCTCCAGATACCGGCGCCGTGCGCCCAGATGTAGAGGAACACAAAGCAGTACACCACTGCCAGTTCGCCTTGGTTGATGATAGGCAACGGGTGTTGAAATCCGTGGGCCATAAAGTAAGCCACGGCCATAGTGCCGCTAGATAAAAACGCGGCAGGACGAGTCAGAAAGCCCACGGCAATCAGCAGCCCACCCACAAACTCAATGATACCGGCCACTCCCATCAAGGAAGCCAGCTCTACCGGCGGCTTGTCGCCGGGGGTACCAAACAGTTTCTGGCTGCCATGCATGGCGAACAATACGCCTACCACAATGCGCAGAATGGCAAAGGCATGAGGCGCGAAACGAGCAACGGAATCATTCATGGGTACGGGGGCTAAGTGGTTTCTGGAAATAATACGCAACGCACGGTGTTACTGCGGCGGCAGCACTTTCAGAGCTTCTTCGTTGCCTTGCTGCACGGCCAGGTCGCGGGCCGAAAGGCCGCGCACGTCGCGCAGGGTGGTATCGGCGCCGGCCTCAAGCAGCACCGGCACAATGTTGTGGCGGCCAAACAGCGTGGCGAACATCAGGGCCGTGCCTTCGTTGCCGTTGCGGGCGTTCAGGTCGGCGCCGTTGTCGATGAGGAGCTGGGCAATTTCGGGGTAGCCTTTGAAGCTGACGCCCATCAGGGCGGTGTTGCCGCTGGCATCGTGGCGGTTGGGGTCGGCGCCGGCTTCCAGCAGCACCCGCACGGCCTCGATGTGGTTGTCGTAGGCGGCCAGAATCAGGGCCGTGTAGCCGCGGCCGTCTTGGGTGTTTACGTCGGTGCCTTCGGCCAGTAGGGCGCTGATGGTGGCTACGTCGCCGCGGCGGGCGGCATCAAACAAGAGGTCTTCGGGACGGGAAGAAGTGAAATCCATGAGGTCAGCAGGTGAAATTCGGTTAAGCTTCGCGGATAATACGGCCGGCCGGCAAAATTGATTGATTCTTGCCTTAAAGCCCGGCCGTGCGGCCAACAAACGGCGGCCTTATACAGACAAATCCAACGCTGGCAGGTTTAGGCTGTGTTTCACTCTTTCCATTCCTGCTTCATGGATTTGCAACTCACCAACAAAGTAGCGTTAGTCACAGGGTCTACGGCCGGCATCGGGCTGGCCATTGCGCGCCGGTTGGCCGCCGAGGGCGCCGAGGTAATCTTAACCGGCCGCACCGAGGCGCGCATCAGCGAAGCCCGCACTGCCATCCTTGCCGAGACGCCCGGCGCCCAAGTACGCGGCGTGGCCGTTGATTTCGGCAAAGCCGAGGAAGTTGGCAACCTGCTGCGCGAAGTACCGACGGTGGATATTCTGGTCAACAACGTGGGCATCTTCGACCCCAAGCCGTTCGTAGAAATTCCGGATGAAGACTGGGTACGGTTTTTCGAAGTGAACGTGCTGAGCGGCGTGCGGCTTTCGCGCCAGTATTTCCCGCTGATGCTAAAGCAGAACTGGGGCCGCATCCTGTTCATCTCCAGCGAGTCGGCCCTCCAGATTCCGGAGGAAATGATTCACTACGGCACCACCAAAACCGCCCAGCTGGCCGTAGCCCGCGGCCTGGCCGAACTCACCAAAGGCACGGCTGTTACGGTCAACTCGGTGCTGCCGGGCCCCACGGCATCGGAGGGCGTGGAAGAGTTTATCGGCAAGATGTCGGCCGAGGGCAAGAGCAAGGAGGAAGCCGAAAAGGACTTCTTCCAGCAAGCCCGCCCCTCTTCCCTGCTCCAGCGCTTTGCTACTACCGACGAGGTAGCCAGCATGGTAGCCTACCTGGCCAGCCCACTCGCCTCTGCCACCAACGGCGCCTCCGTGCGGGTAGATGGCGGTGTTATCCGGAGCATCGGCTAAAAAGTTGGATCGTTCTGGCGGGCAACCTCCCCCCCGGCCCCCTCTCCAAAAGAGAGGGGGAGCCTAACGTATCTGCTTTCGTTGGAGCCAGCCCGTGAAATGCAAAGCCCCGGCGCTGAACGTTTCAGCGCCGGGGCTTTGCATTTCACGGGCTGGCCTTTAAAATATCAGCAACAGCACCACAGCCACCACCCACAGCAGCACGCCTACTACGGCGGTATTCACGCGCACCTCGGGAGGCCGCCGGGGCAGCACCCCCACCACCGATACGCCCAGCAGCGCAACCGGCAGCAGGGCCATCGGGCCACTATACAGGCCACCGCCGTAAGGCTGAAACGGAGCCGCTCCGTCGGGGGAAGCTGGCGAACTAACCTGGCGCACCACCCGCAGCAAAGGCGTTTGCCACACCGTTAGGCGCTGGCCTTCGCGGGCGCGGGGCGCAATGGCGCTAGGCAGCCGAAACTTGGTGTTGGTGGTTGCAATGTCGTAGGCCATTTGGGGGTTGGCGGCCGATGAGCCCACCGATACAATCTGGCGGCTTAGCACTTCTTCGTTGGCAAACTCGCGCAGGGGCAAGCCCCAATCTAAGGCAAACAACAGGCAGCAGGCCAGCAGCACCCAATTCACCCAGCGGGCCGTAGGTGCGGCGCGGGCCAGTATCAGCTTGGTGGGGTCGGGGGGGCGCACGGGCGGCGCGAAAGACTCGGGTTCTTGCTGCAAAAGCCGGTCGTAGGCCCAGCGGCGGCGCGGGTCGGCCAGAATCTGAAAACCCTCATAGGCATCCTGAAGTCGGGCATTCTGGGCAGGGTCTACGGCGGCGCGACGGTGCATGCGGGCGTGCATGCGGCGGTAGGCTTGCTCTATTTCGGCTAGGGTAGCCGTATGCGGCACGCCCAGCACGGTATAGTAATTCTGTAAGTGATTCGGCATAATATAAAGCTGACGGGCAACTGGCATAGTGCCTGCTGAATATACCAAACGGCAGGCCACGGCGCAACTACGCGCCGCCGTGTAGCTAGCAAGCAAACCACACCGGCAGCTACTCCAACCGGCCTTGGTACTCACCTACTTATAACAACGCGCTACCATCCGGCTTCGTGCCCACTAGCACACTTATTCTCAGCCTACTGCCCGCACTAACTGCCGCCGCAGCCAAGACCAGCGGGCAGCTCCTACGGCTAGGTTTACCAGCCATGCTTTGCCCGCCAAAAACCGCATCAGGTGATAGCGTTGCGTCAGCTCGCGGCCAATCAGGCGCTGCACTTCCTGGGCATAGCGGGCCAGATAGTCGGCCTCGAAGTGCTGGGCCCGGAAGCACCGTTGCGCCTGTTGGGCCGCCAGAATACCGCTGTGTACTGCTTTATCGATGCCGTGGCCTTGCAGCGGGTCGATGAGGGCGGCGGCATCACCACACAGCAGCACCCGGGTGCCATGCACCGCCCGGCCCGAACCACCCAGCGGCAGCCCAAACCCGGTGATGGGCGTAAGCGCTTCGGCCTGGGTGAAACGTGGGGCCAGGTGTGGGTGCGTAGCCAGCAACTCGCGCAACTCGTGCTTTAAATCAAGCCGGCGGGCAGCTACTTCCTCCGACAGCACCCCGAAGCCCACGTTGTATACCCCGCCGCCCACCGGAAACACCCAGCAGTAGCCCGCTTGGTATTCGCGCAGAAAATAGAAGTCGGAGGTATGCTCGGGGGCCTCCGCTACCCCGCGGTAGTACGTCCGCACGGCTGCGCAATGGTGCGCCCGGTTCAGCCGGGCCTGGGGCATCAGGTGGCGCGCCACCACTGAATTAGCCCCGTCGCAGCCAATAACGAGGCCGGCGCGCACTGGCGGCTGCGCGCCTACCGCCGGCACAAGCGTGATGCCCGCCGCATCAGGCAGCAGGTCCCGGACGGTATAGCCTTCCAGAATTTCCGTGGTAGTGTGGCGGCGCACCAGCGTCAGCAGCGCATCATCGAAATGCAGGCGCGGGCTATTGAATGCGGGCTTGTGCCACTTGATGAGTAGCTCACGGCCATTGGGAGCCAGCAGGCGGCTATGGGTGGTATCGGCGCGGTGCGGGGTTAGCAGCTCGTGCAGTTCGGCAGCGTAGGCGGGACTTAGGCGGGCGAGGTGCTTGAGGGTAGGACTGGGAATGGCATCACCGCAGATTTTGTCGCGCGGGAATTGGCCTTTGTCTAGCAGGGCTACCCGCAACCCGCTGTGGCGCAGCGCCAACGCACAGGCCGCCCCCGCCGGCCCGGCCCCTACAATAACTACGTCGTACGTAACAGGCGCAACGGACACAAACGAAGGTACTACCCGCCCAGGTTTTTACCCGTCGATGGCCTCCTGCAAATACGCGCAGAACGGCTGCATAGCTTGGAAAGCAGCGGGCACATAGGTATCCAGGTCGAGCTGGCGGGCGGTGGCGTCGGGCACGACATGGCTCACCACGAAGCTTTTGTGCTTGAGCAACTCGATGTCGGGGTGGTCGGTGGGGTAGCCGGCGGGAGCTTTCTTGAGTTTGTCGCCCGCCATACCATCGAAATATTTTCGGAAGCCGGGCGCATCGAGCAACGCATGCAATGCCTCCCCGTTGTAGTCGATTTCCTGGCGGATGCGGGCCAGCTGCTCCTTTTCAGGTTCGTAGAGGCCACCGGCCAGCAACGTCTGCCCGTTGGGGCCCAGCTGCACGTAGTAGCCCGGCCCGTTGCCGGCCTTGCCCCCCGCCGAGAAATAAGCGCTGAAATGCGTTTTATAAGGCCGCTTGTCTTTAGCGAAACGCACGTCGCGGTAGATGCGGAAGATGCACTTCTTGGCTTCCAGCCCTGCCAACGCGGGGTCTTGCGTAGCCAGCTGTTTCAGCCAGCGCCCCACGGCCGCTTCGAAATCCTGCCGCAGCTGGTCGTAGGTGGCTTTGTGCGTTTGAAACCACTCCCGGTCGTTGTGCAGCGTAAGCTCGGAGAGGAAGTCAAATAGGTGAGAGGTGTTCACAGATGGATTGCTGATTGTTGACTGTTGATTGATGAACAGCTGCTTGTTGATTTGTCGAGAAGGCATGGCTCTGCCTCCATAACAACCAGCAATTCAGCTGGCAGCAATTTTTAATTTTTCCGCATTTCCTGCTGCCGCATCGGCATTACGTCGATGGTTTTAAACAACGAGCCTGGCGTTACCGGCTCGGTTTCGCGGCGCTTCACCCCGCCATCTTTCCCAATGAGTAGCACCGTAAACCCGGTGCCGGAAGTGCGCAAGGTTTCGGTTACGTACTTCTTATCGGCCACCGAGAGGTTATCGAGCAGTACCTCATGCACCAGCAGGTCGCGCGCGTCGAGGTCGGGGCGCGCCGGAGCCAGCAGTTGCCGCTGACGGAGCAGGGCGGCATCGGTGGCGGTGGGTGCGCACAGCAGCAATACCCGCTTCTGCCAGCGGCTGGCTTTCAGGAGAGCAGCCAATGACCGTTGAGCAGGCTTGGTTTGAGCCTGAACCGTAGCCGCCAGCAATAAGCCACCAACTACCAGCAGCCAGCATAAAGGAGTGAAACGCATATGGAGGGAATTCGTGGTGCAGAGTGAAAAGGTGTATAGCCAGTTCAACTGACTGTACCTGTGTTTGCCAAGGCATTAAGGACCAGGCGGCAGCCACAACGCCATACCAGTTTGCTGCTCACTCACACGGCTTCAAACAGACGAATAATGCCAGTGGTTCGTTGTCCCGCTAATTACAATTACGTGCAACTTCGCTATGGTTGCGAGGATCTTATATTTGGTATCACACTACATTTTTACTCTCCTATGTATTCCCTTGTTGGTATCCCTAGCCTAAGCATGGTTGTTGGCGCCTTGCTGTTTGTTTCTCTACCTGCCGCCGCCCAAACGCCCGACTCAACAGCTGTCCGCACGCGGCCTATAGGCACTTTAATTACGCTGGGTACCGGCATTGTTACGCCAGGCTTCGAGTTTGGTGGCTTTGGAGGCCTGTCCCTGCCGCTGATTCTAAGTGTTGAGCACCATCTTTCTCCGGCTGTTTCACTATACGCCAACGGGTTCAGCGGTTTCCATCTATATAATGGCCTGTTCGATCAGTATCGGAGATTCGGCGTGGGTTATTACGGCTTTGATGCCGGCATCCGGTACTACTACAACCAGGAAAAGCGCCGCCTGAAAGGGCGCCCCACTGGCCCATTTGTAGGCAATTATGTAGCGTTACAGGCTTCTTCAGTGTTCCGCCCCGCCATCAACTATAGTAATTACCGCTATTCGGGCCTTACCGCCATTTGGGGTATGCAGCGTCGGGTAGGCAAATACGGCTGGCTTAATACCTACGTCGGTGCGGGGATTGGCCGGTCGGGGCGGTACTACTACACGCCTGAGTTTGAGAATAGCCGCTACGGCCTGCTCTTGGAGCTTGGCGTGAAAGTGAGTCTCGGCAGCCGCCTCACGCGCTAGTCTCGGGCGGTAATACCGATTCCAGCCACTCGAACACCGCCTGGTACGCCGCTGCCCGCGCTGCCGGGGCCGACAGAAACAGGTCGTGCATGCCCCCCGCTACGGCCTGCACCGTTACCTGGGGCCCCAACCGGGGGCTGAGCGCCCGGATGTGGGCCACATCCAGCACGATATCGGCACTCAGAAAATCGTCGGACCATTTGCGGCTGGCGGCGGTTCGGTCGGAGTGCAGCACCAGCACGGGCATGGGTAATTGAAGTCCGCGCCGCACCTGCTGGTGCCCTCTCCGAATGGCGCGCAGCCAGCCAGCATTCACATCAAACACCTGGTTAGGCTTCCAGGCCAAATCGTACTCCCATTGCCCCCGATACGCGCGGTGCAAGCTCAGGCCATACGTATCCGACAAGCCCGAGGGCACCTTCAAATTAGGAACCAAGGCACCAACTTGCGCCACTAGCGGTATGGCCAACTTCTTATACCAGGGCTGAAACAAATCCAGAAACGGGCTATTCAGCACCAACGCGGCTAAGCCGGCAGTTGGGCGTGCTTGGGCATATAGCGACACAATGAGGCCGCCCGTAGAGTGCCCGCTAAGCACCAGCGTATAGCTGCCTTCGGCCCGAATTACGGCCAGTGCGGCGTCCAAATCCTCGAAATACTCTGTTAGGTTGCGCACATTGTTCGGGCGCTGGTGGCGCAGCAGAGCCCGGCCATACTTGCGCAAATCGAGGGCGTAGAACCGGAAGCCGTGGGCGGCGTACTCGGCGGCCATTTCGCGCTGAAAGAAGTAGTCGTTGAAGCCGTGCACATAGAGGACTGCCCGGTTGCTGGCCGGGGCCGGTACGTGGCGTACCAGCGTAGCCCGCACCGCGCCTTCGTAGTCGTTGGGCTGAGGTAAGTGGCGCAGCTGAAAATCGGGACCTAGCGGGTCGGGTTGGTAGGAAGCGGGGTCAGTGGGAGCAGTCATAAGGCCAGTACGGAAATGAAGCGGCTACTGATTCTATTGCTGCCGGATGCCTACAGCATCGGACTGGGGCGCGGCAAATGCGCTGCATTCACGACTATATATTTTTCGACGCATACTAGATGCAACCTCTTACCCGTTCATCAGCAAACAGGGCCAACTGGCGGTTTGCACTAAACCAGCGGCGAGGCCTCACTCCTACTTCATGCGTGTTCTTGCTCTGCTGGCTGCGGCCTTGCTGCTGACTTTGTGTGCCCGTTCGGCATCTCCTGTAACCCAGCCTGTTGAGTCCAATCCGGCGTTTCGGGCGCAGCAGCAACGGTTTCCGCGGGTGCGGGCAGCCTATGCCTTGCACGAAGCCGACCTGCACGCACTGTTGCGGCGTAATGGTATTCCGGCGGGGCAGCTGGAGCTGTATCTGCGGGCATTTAAGGTGGGGCGGCGGCTCGAAGCCTGGGGCCGACCCACCGGTACCGGCGAGTTTGTGCTGTTGCGGACTTACCGGCTAGCGGGCACCTCGGGTACGCTCGGGCCCAAGCGCCGCGCCGGCGACGGGCAAGTGCCGGAAGGGTTCTACAGCATCAACCGCTTCAACCCCGACAGCAAGTACCACCTCTCCCTGGGCCTCGACTACCCCAACGCCACCGACCTGCGCCACGCCGCCCCCGACCCCGGCAACGACATTTTCATCCACGGCTCCAACGTCACCATCGGCTGCCTGCCCATCACCGACGCGGGCATTCGGGAGCTGTACGTGCTGGCCGTGGAAGCCCGCGCCGCCGGCCAACCCACCATTGCGGTGCACATTTTCCCGTTCGAGCTGACGGCCGAAAACCTGGCCCGCCGTGTAGCTAGTCCGCACACCGGCTTTTGGCAGAGCCTGGTGGCGGGTTATCAGTATTTCGAGGACTACCACCAACTGCCCAGTGAATGAGTGGGTGAATGGATGAGCGGGTGAATGGATGATTGGATGAATGGATGAGCGGGTGATGAGTAAGTGGGTAAACAGCTTGCTTTCGTAAACAATTACCCCCATTCCCTTATTCCCTCACTTATCCAATCACCCAATCATCCATTCACCCAATCATCCACTCATCCAATCATCCACTCCATGCTCACCCCCGACGACTTCCCGCTACCTGCAACCCTGCGCGACTCGGCCGTACTGGTCCCCATTTTCCGCGACGAGGCGGGGGAGCTGCACGTGGTGATGGTGCGCCGGAGCAGCTTTGGGGTGCACGGTGGGCAGTTGGCGTTTCCGGGTGGCAAGCACGAGCCTACCGATGCGTCGTTGGTGGCTACGGCGTTGCGAGAGGCGGAAGAAGAAGTGGGGCTGCTACCAACCAACGTGGAAATACTGGCCGCCTTGCCCACGGTGGCCGTGCCCAGCGGCTTCCGTATTTCGCCGTTTCTGGGGCGCATCCGGCGGCCCGAGGTGTGGCAATGGCAGCAGCGCGAAGTAGATGAGGTGCTGGAAATTCCGCTCCGCCACCTCGCCGACCCCGCCCAGCACGCCGAGGAAGACTGGCAGTTGCCCGGCTGGCCGGGTCCGCGCCGCGTAGCCTTTTACCGCATTGCTGGCGGCTACCAGCTCTGGGGCGCAAGTTACCGCATCATCACCCCCCTCATCGGCCCGCTACTTAGTGGTGAGGTGGTGAAGTGGTGAAGTGGTGAGGTGGTGAGTTGACGTTCGATTTGCGCAGACTCGCACCATCAAAACATAAAACTCGCCACCTCACCACCTCACCACTTCACCACCTCACCACCTCACATTATCTGGCACGAAATTGCGTTTAGGGGTTGGGCTTATCTTTCCGACATGAAACGACTCCTTTTTCTGCTTCTTACGCTTGCGCCCGTTGCTGCCTGGGCACAGGGCGAGCAAAGCCTCTGGTACTTTGGGCAACAGGCGGGTTTGAGCTTCCCGGTGGGTGGCGGCGCCCCCACTCCGCTGCTCAACGGCAAAATGACCACCTACGAAGGCTCGGCGGTAGCCACCAATGCCCAGGGCCAGCTGCTGTTCTACACCAACGGCGAAAACGTGTTCAACCGCCAGCACACCATCATGCCCAACGGCCGGCAGCTGACGGGCTCCAGCGCCAGCACCCAAAGCGCCCTCATCGTGCCCGACCCCGGCAGCGGCAACGTGTTCTACCTGTTCACGGTGGGCGCGCAGGGCGGTAAGGAGGGCATGCGCTACTCGGTGGTAGACATGACCCGCGACAATGGCCTCGGCGACGTGCCCCGCGTGAACATCCTGCTGATTTCGCCGGTGGCCGAGAAGCTGGCCGCCGTGCGCCACGCCAACGGCCGCGACGTGTGGGTGGTGGCGCACCGCTGGAATTCCAACGCCTTTGTGAGCTACCTTGTAACAGCCGACGGCGTGCAAACCAAGCCGATACTAAGCAACGTGGGCGGTATGCACGCCGGACCCGGCCGCAACGCTATTGGCGCCATGAAGTTCTCGCCCGATGGCCGCAAAATAGGCGTGGCCGTGTGGCGCGAGGCCAACCGCTACGAGGTATTCGACTTTGATAGGGCCACCGGCCTGGTGAAAAACCCCAAGGTATTTTCGCCTTACCCGGAGGCCTACGGCATCGAGTTTTCGCCGGACGGTAGCAAGCTGTACGGGTCCAGCAACGGGGAAGGTGGCGGCCAGGCCCAGATTTTCCAGTTCGATTTGAAAACCGGCAAAGCTGCCGTTATCGGCAAATCGGCTAACCGCAAAGTGGGCCAGTTGCAACGTGCCCCCGACGGTAAAATTTACGTAGCGCGCGAAGACAACCCCTTCCTCGGCGTCATTACCAACCCCAACGGCGACGCCAGCACCGCCAAATACACCGACGACGGCTTCAAGCTCGGCGGCCGCCGCAGCAAGCTCGGCCTGCCCAATTTCATCACCGAACCAGGGAAATAGAGTAACTGAGCAGCGGAGTAACGGAGTAAGTTGTTCTGACTGCGCCATTCGCGCCATTACAACAACTTACTCCGTTACTCCGCTGCTCAGTTACTCCAGCAAAGCTACTCTTTCACTTTGCCGATTTTCAGCCGCAGGAAGCCCATGGCGAGGGAGCCGTAGGGTTGGTCTTCGTCGCTGAGCAGGCCTTGCAGGTCGCGGGTGCTGAAGCCAAGTTCGTAGAAGCTGGAGGCAATGGCGAAGCCCACCGGGAAACCCGTGCCGTAGCCCGCACCGCGGCTAATGCCCGTGCTCAGGCGAATCCAGCTGAGCGGTTTCACGTCCACGCCCAGCCCGTAGAAAGTATCGGGGATGTTGCCGGCTACGCCGTTGAGCGGCTGGGTTACGTCGAGGCCCAGCTCCAGACGGGTGCCTACTTTCAGGCCCACCCCGGCCCGCAGCTTGGTGGGTAAATTGGCGCGGCGCTGGTCGGCGGGCTTGTATTGCAGCAGGCTGTCCGTGCCGTTGGCAAAAAGGTCGGCCAGCTCGGTGAAGAACTCGTAGCTGTCGACGCCGCTGGACTTCAGGCGCCGCAGCTTCTGGTCGTTGGCCGTCAGCAGGTTGCCTTCCCAGGTCATGTTCCCGATATCCGTCACCGATACACCTAGGCGCAGCATCTTGCCTACTTCTGCCGCCAAGCCCAGGTCGTAGCCGTGGCCCCGGCCCACGGGTTGCAGCAGCTTGTCGGTGTCTTTTTGCAGGTTGAACGAGGGGTTGTTGGCTATAGCGCCGTATTTCACTTTGAACTGTGGCGAAAGGGCGCTGTAAGCTTCAAGCTTGCCGTTTTCCGAGCGAATATCAATCACGCCCACGCCCTGAATGTAGCGGTAGCCCACCCCGCCCGACAGCTTAAAAGCCGGCAAGCTGATGATGCGGCGGCCGTAGGCCACGTTGTATTCGTTGTAGGCGGCTAGCTGCACGGCCGTACCATCCAGCACTTCCGAAATAAGCGGGGCGGTGGCCGGGTTGAAGTTGGCCGGGTAAATAGGCGCGTCTTTGCCCAGAAACAGCAACTCGGCCATGTTCTTGTTCATGGCCAAATGGCTCACTATCCGCTGCCGGCTGCTGAACGCAAAGCTGCCCACCACAGGCAACACCACCGAAAATGCCACCGGCGTAGCATCCACGTTGATGTTGAGCACGTTGTCGGAGGTGAAGGCGCGGGCCAGGGTGCGCTTATCGGCGGGGGTTAGCTTGTCGTCGGCGTGCTTCACAAATTTCTCTAGCTGCGAGCGGGTCAAGGACTGGGACCCAACGCCTAACCCAAACTCGCCGATGGTAAGCGCCACGCGTGCATTGCCGGTGCGCCCCAAGTTGGCCGGATTGATGCCGATGGCCTGGTAGTCGGTGACGAAAGTGGTAGCCACCCCGCCCCGCGCCACCGTGGAAAAGTTGTTTAGCTCGGTCTGGGCACAAGCAGCCCTACCGGCTAAACCCAAAGTCAATAAAGCCAACAAATGAATAGAAACGTTCATATAATTCTGTCGTGAAATTTTATCATTAATTCCACAACAAATAGACCGTTAATATTCGCGTTCCACAATACCTAGTTGTAGGTATTTTAGCTAGGTAACCCAAGTTGCGGACTAGCCGCGTAGCGGCGAAAGGTGGGTAGCTCAGCAGGCCACAGACGGGCCGCGCCGCGTAGCGGTGCCAGAGGCACACCCCCTTCTGGCACCGCTACGCGGCGCACCGTTCCAACAGAATCTGGTAGCTACCAACCTTTCGCCGCTACGCGGCTAGTCCGTAACTTGGGTTAGGTAGTACCGAATACGCCTTAGTACTCGGTAGTTCGGCTCATCAAAAACCCCTGCCTCCAGTTTTATCCAGAAGCAGGGGTTGCAGTGACAAGCAGAGTGCAGCAACTACTTTGCCTGCCCGAATTTGAAGCGCAGTACACCCAGCGCCACCGAGTAATACGGGCTGTCTTCGGAAATCAGGCCCGTAATGTCGCGGGTGCTGATGCCGGCTTCGTAGTGTTTCGTGGAGAAGGTGATGCCCAGCGGCACGCTAGTACCGTAGCCCGCGCCGCCCGTCACGCCCGAACTCAGCCGCACCCACGACACCGGCTTGAAATCGAGGCCGACGCCAAGCAAGGTGGAGTTCAGGTTGCCGGCCAAATTGTTGAGGGGCACGGCGGCATCCACGCCCACGTCGAGCTTTTCGGTGATGGTGAAGGCCGCTCCGGCGCGCAGTTTGGCAGGTAGCTTTTCCTTTTTCTGGCGGTCAGGATTGTAGGTAAAAGCGGCGTCGGAGCTGCTGCCGAACAGTTGGGAAGCTTCCTTGAAGATGTTGTAGGTATTCACCCCGCCCGACGTTACTTTCTTCAGGGCCTGGTCGTTGGCGGTCAGCACGTTGCCTTTCCAGGTCATGCTGCCCAGGTCGGTTAGCGAGACGCCCACCCGCACCAGGTCACTGGCTGCGGCCGTTACGCCAAGATCAAACCCGTGCCCGCTGCCCACCGATTTCAGGCCCGAACCCGTGCGGTAATCGAAGTTGGGGTTGCCGGTTACGCTGCCGTAGTTCACTTTAAACAGTGGTGAGAGGGAGCTGAAGGCATTCACTTCCCCGTCGTCCACGCGCACATCGAGCATGCCGATGCCGCGGATGTAACGGTAGCCCACGCCCACCGACAGCTTGAACCCATCGGCATCAATCACCTGGGCGCCGTAGCCCACGTTGTATTCGTCGGTCCATTGCAATTGCAACTCGGTGCCTTGCAGCGCCGCCGAAATCATGGGCGCCTTGGCGGGGTCGTACTGGCCGTTGGTTTGGTAAGTGGCGGCCTGGTAAATCTGGGCGTTGGAGCCGTTAAACAGCACATCGGCGGCCGTTTGGTTGAGGCCCACGTGCCCCACTACGCGCTGCCGGTTGCTGAGTGCCACCGTTCCTACGGGCAGCGCCACCGACAGCCCCACCGACATAGCCGCAGCATTTACGTTCAGGGCATTGCCGTTGGTGAAACTCACCGTCAGCGCCTGCTTGTCGGCGGCCGACAAACCATCTTCGGCGTGAAAAACCAGGTTTTTCAGTTGGTCGCGGGTGAGGGACCGGGAGCCGGCTCCCAAGCCAAGCTCCAGCAAGCCCACGGTTACGAGCGGTGTGCCTTCAACGCGGCGGCCCAAGTTGGCCGGATTGATGCCGAGCGCCTGATAATCAGTTACCAACGGTGTGGCCACACCCCCGCGGCCCGTGGCTGTGAAGTTGCTTAGCTCGTTTTGCGCGTACAAGGGCGCGGCGGCGCTCAATAACAGCGTTGTTAGAAGAGAGTAGCTAGTTTTATTCAAAGTGTATGAAATAAAGTGGACGAAAGACCTGGTAACAACACGCTGGTATTCCGGCCAAATGTAGCGCATCACTTAGTTTGCAACTACTTTAGCTGGCTATTTTCCTATTTAGCCTTTCGCCGACTCTCTCCGCCCCTTCGTTGATGGCCAAGCGCTTTTCCGTTTCCGAGTACTCCGACGGCGTGTTGAGCGGCAACCGCGTAATGCTGAGCCGCGCCATTACGCTGGTGGAAAGCACCCTGCCCTCCGACCAGGCTTTGGCCCAGCAGGTGCTTGATGCGGTGCTGCCGCACGCCGGCCGCTCGGTGCGGGTAGGCATTACGGGTGTGCCGGGCGTGGGCAAGAGCACGTTCATCGAAGCGCTGGGGCTGCACTTGGTGGCTGCGCACCACCACCGGCTGGCGGTGCTGGCCGTTGACCCCAGCTCCCAGCGCAGCGGCGGCAGCATCCTCGGCGACAAAACCCGCATGAACCTGCTGGCCGCTCACCCGCACGCCTTCATTCGCCCCTCCCCCGCCGGCCGCAGCCTGGGCGGCGTCACCAGGGCCACCCGCGAGGCCATGCTGCTGTGCGAAGCGGCGGGCCACGACGTTATTTTTGTGGAAACCGTGGGCGTGGGCCAAAGTGAAACCGCCGTGCACGGCATGGTGGACTTCTTCCTGCTGCTGATGCTGGCCGGCGCCGGCGACGAGCTGCAAGGCATCAAGAAAGGCATCATGGAAATGGCCGACGCCGTGACCATCACCAAAGCCGACGGCGACAATGAACTGGCTTCGCGCCGGGCCCGCCGCGAATACCAAAACGCCCTGCACCTGTTCCCGCTGGCTCCCAGCGCCTGGGCGCCGTTGGTTACCACCAGCTCGGCCCTCACCGGTGCGGGCGTGCCCGAGGTGTGGGAAGTGGTGCAGCGGTACGTGCAGCAAACCCAGGCCAGCGGCTACTTCCAGCAGCGGCGCCAAGAACAGAACCTACACTGGCTCCACGAAACCATCCGTGAAACGCTGGAAACCCGCTTCTACGCCCGCCCCGAAGTGCAGGCCCAACTGGCATCCGTGCAGCAGCGCGTACTCGAAGGCCGCCAATCCGCCTTCGGCGCCGCTACGGAACTGTTGGGGTTGTAGCCTTTGTCATTCCGACAAAGGAGGAATCTGGGAGAGAGTCATTGAATGATTGTACTCAGATTCCTCCTGCGTCGGAATGACAGGGCTATAATTCTAGTTGCAATAGGTCCCATTTGTTGCCATACAGGTCCTGAAACACGGCCACGCTGCCGTAGCTTTCGTGGCGAGGTTCTTCCAGAAACTGCACCTCTTGCGCCAACAGGCGGGCATAGTCTGCGGCGAAGTTGTCGGTGTGCAGGAACAGGAACACCCGGCCGCCGGCTTGGTTACCGATTTGCTGAATTTGCGCTTCTGTCACTGCTTTGGCTAGTAGCAATTGGGTAGCGCCCGGCCCATTAGGAGCCACCAGCACCCAGCGCTTACCATTGCCCAGGTCGGTATCCTCCACCAAGTTGAAGCCCAGCTTTTGAATGTAGAAATCCACGGCTTCGTCGTAGTCACGGACGAGCAGCGTGAGGGCTCCAATATATTGGCTCATAAGATGGAAAGGAATGCGTAAAACGGATTTCGGCCCGCTGCTCCTTTATAGATAGGAAGAGCAACGGACCGAAGGTAAGGAGCACCGGATTGTGGTGCACTCAGGCGTATATCATCCGCGTTTTGGGCGGAGGGCCAGGTAATCGAGGTAGTAGAGCACCTTGATGGACACCGAGTTGTTGTGCGGCGTGTTGATGGTGTTGCTCAGGTTGTTGAAGTAGAGCGGCGTGGCTTCGTTGGCTTGCAGGTCGGTGTAGCCGGCGTTTTTCCAGACGATGCTCACCTGCGAGCCGGGCGCAAACCACCACGAGTACACCGCATCAATGTTGAAGGCGTTGTAGGTGTTGTTGCGGTTACGGCGGTAGTCTACCAGTTCCTCGTGGCCGCCGGGGGTGAGGCGGGCGAAATCCTGGTAGCGCACGTTGCTGGTGTAGTGCCGCGCCCGGAACGTGAACGACATGCGGTTGGAGAAGGTGTAAGCCGTTTGCAGCACATTGGACACCGTTACCACGTTGCGGCGGCCTAAAATCACCTGATTCAGAAATTCCTGGTCGAGGGGCTCGTCGCGGCGCATGCCCCCGTTCACGTAGCCGATTTGGTTTTGGCTCAGGTTCCAGTCGAGGCTGTAGCGGAAGTTGAGCTTGTTGTTGACGCGGTAGCGCGGCGAAACGCTCAGCCCGTACCCGGCCCGGTTGGAGCGGTTCAGCTCGGCCCGCTCGTCCCGGGCGTATTTGCGGATGCCCCCGTTCACGTCCCAAGCCAGCTTTTTGCGGTAATCCGACGACAGAAACCCGCCCAGGTTCACGCTGCCCGGCACGCGCACGTAGTACTCGCCCAGCGGGAAGGTACGCGGCTCATAAAAGTCGTTTTTGGCGGGGTCGAAGTTCACGTTGAAGCCGGTGGTGAGGAAGCTTTTGGTGAACGTGGTTTGGGAGCCCGCCGAAATATTCACGTTCTGGTAACGGGTCGGGCGATACAGCAACGAGTGGCTGACGTTCACCCAGTTGTAGAGGTTGTTTACTTTCCAGAAGGGCTTGTACTTGTTGTAGTTGGCGTACACATCCTGCGAGATATTATTGTTGCCGAACAGGATGCCCAGGTCGTTGGGGTTGTAGTGGTCGGACTCGATGCCGTGGTTCACGCCCCAGGTAAACGCCCCGCTGATTTTGCCGAACCCCACTTTGTACTTGTAACCGTTCTGGTCATCAATCTGCTGCTCGGAGTTGAAGCCGTTGCCGCGGCGGCGCGAGTACACCAGCTGCCCATCCAAAGCGTAGGAGTTCTTCTTGTTGGCAAACCGGAACAGCCCGCCCGTCACGTTGGCGTCGTAGGTGCGGCCGGCGCGCGTGACGTTGGTGTTGATGAGCGAAACGTAGGAGTTGTTCTTGAGGCTCTGGTCGAGCACGGCAATGCTGTAGTTGCTGAACGGCTGGGTGAGCACCTCCCGCTCCTGGCCGGTTTCGGTGTTGCGCACCGTGGCGTACACGTCGTTGCTCAGGGCGTTGAAGATGCCCACGCCCAAGCCTTTGCTGGTGCGGCCCGACACTTTGGTGGCGTTCAGCAGGCGGGTTTCCTGGGGGTTGCGCACCAGCTTTTCGTCGTCGCCCACGGCCACATCATAGAAGCCCACCGGCGTGGCGCCCACCCGCCGCGAGTAGAACAGGTTGCCTTTGTTGAACAGCTCGGTGCCTTCGGTGAAGAACTGACGGTTTTCGTTGAACTGCACCTCGAACGGCGAGAGGTTGAGCACCTGGTTGTCGCTCTGCACCTGCCCGAAATCCGGCACCAGCGTGGCGTCCAGCGTGAAGCTTTCGTTGATGCCCCACTTGATGTCGGCGCCGCCGTTGAAGCTGGTGGTGGTGCGGCGGGTGCCTTCCGCGTTGAGCGGGTTGTGGTTGACGTAGCTGGAAACGTACGGCGTGAGTGAAAGGCGCAACGGCGGCTTGATACCCTGGATGCCTTGCAGTGTGCCCCACTGGTTCACAAACCCATCCACGGCGGGCCGCACTTCATTCCAGAAAAACGCCTGGTTGTCGCGCTTGCGCTGCCGCATGAAGTTGAGGCCCCACAGCTGCTCAACGTTTTTGCTGAACCGGATAGCCGAGTACGGAATGCGCATTTCGGCCACCCAATCGGTGCCTTTGAGGGCTGTGCGTGAGTCCCACACGGCGTTCCAGGCAAAGTCTTCGCCGCCGGCCGGCGAGTAGCGGCAGTCCATCTGCACTCCGCCCGTCGTCACGAAGAAGCCGTAGCCGTTGAGTTTGTCCTGGTACGTATCGAGGAAAATGCCAAAGAAGTCGGTGTTGCCGGCATCGTCGCGCGGCGTCAGCTCCCGCAGGATAGAATCGGTGCTGACGTCGTGCATGATGGCCCCGATGTAGAGGTTGGCATCATCGTAGAGGATGCGTACTTCGGTGGGGTGTTTCTCGTGCGGGCCGGGATTAGGGCGGTTCTGGATGAAGTCGGTGGCTAGGGGAGCCTGCTGCCAAACCGCCTCATCGAGCGCCCCATCCAGCTTGATGCTTTCCGTGATGCGTACGGCTTGCAGCTGGCGCTTGGGCGCGGGCACCTTGGCGTCGGTGGCGCTGGTAGCCGCGGGGCTGGCCGGCTGCTGGGCCACTGCGGAACCCGCCAGCAGCAGAAACAGCCAGAAAAAAAAGACAAAGCGGTAGCTGGTCACGACGAAAAGGCGGGATAGAAATGGGTTCAAGAAGGCAGAAATTCAGATAAACTCAGTAGCGGCCACAATCCAATTGTGCTGGTGGCCGCGCAGGCATACAAGGTGAGGTAATAAGGTCGCTCCAGGCAATCGGAGCCATAGATGCCCGCAATGCCTCAGACGTTGCCTGAACTCTATATTTTATTGTTGCAAGGTTGCTTCAATAAGAAGCTGTTTGAGTTAAATCGGTGGGTTGTTGACAGGGTGTAGAGACGCATACTTGCGTCTCATCGTTGAACGACATGAGGTGCAGAGACGCATACGACGAGACGCAAGTATGCGTCTCTACACGTTCCTACTTAACTCAAACAGCTACTAAAAAAATGAGGCTTGGCGTAGCAGACACTCCCCTATGGCCAATTGGTTACAGTTATCGGTAAGTATTTTTCAGAAGAAACCTTTCCAAAGCTTTGCTGATAATGAAGCCGGCCGCTGTTGCAGCAGCGGCCGGCACGGCGAATCACTCACTCACCGTAATATTTATAGTTGACTTGCTGTTCTGGGCCTCGGAAGCCCCCAGCAGTTTCCGGTACTTGTCGGCCAGGGTGGCCGACTGTTGTTTGCCGTTCACGGTCAGGCCTTTGCTGTTGAGCTGCAAGCTGAAGCTCTTCTCGCTTTTATCGAGCAGGCCATCTTGCCACAACGCCTCCCGCACCCGCTCCGACCGGTCCTCCGGCGCGCGGGGCGGACGCGGCGCCAGCGGCGCGCGAAGTGCTGATGGCGCCCGTGGCACGCTGGGCGTGCGGGGTACCCGTGGCAACGAAGGGGCCATAGGGGTGCCTGGTGCCGGCGGCGCGGGTGGGGCCGGTGGCATGTCGTTGTAGGCTACGGTGGAGTTGCTGTCGCGCTGCTCCACCAAGTTCATCGAGCCGGTGGCGCTCATCTTGCGGCCTGTGCGGCTTTCGTACAGCTTCAGGTACTTGTCGCGCAGAGCATCCGACTGTTTTTTGCCGTCAACTGAAAAACTCTTCTGGCTCAGCGACACACTGTAGTTGTTGGGGTCCCGAATCAGACCGTCCTTCGCCAGTTCACCAACCAACGCTTTGTGCCAGGCCGCCTGTTCTTTATCGCGCTTGGCTTGTTCTTTGTCGCGGCGCGCCTGCTCTACATCCCGCCGAGCCTGGTCGGCGTCGCGGCGGGCTTGCTGCTCGTCGCGGCGGGCCTGGTCTTCGTCACGGCGGTCTTGTTCTTCGTCCAGCCGGTTTTGCTCTTCTGCCCGTCGGATTTCGTCTATTTGCTCTATGTGCTGCTCGCGTAGCTCCTGGAGGCTTTCACGCAACTGTTCGACTTTCTCCTCACTCAGGTTTTTCTGACTCAACTCATCGGTCAGAGTTTTCTCAGCTATTCTGAACGACTTTTCCATTTCCTTCATGTCCCCGTTGAGCTGACTCATCGACACCGATAAGCGCGCCGTAGACATAGCCAGTTTGGAAAGTTCTTCGGCATCGGCTGCGCTGGGCGAATTGCCGGATAGGGCCGCTGCGGCCATGCGGTTGGACAGCACGGTCATGCGTTCCTGCTGGTCTTGGGCAATAGCCGACTGGGCTTTGGTGGCTCTTTTCACTTCCTCGGTTTTGGCCAAGGCTTCGCGGTAAGCAGGCAACTCAGCGGCGGGCACCTTTTTGCCATCGACGTACACCTCGGAAATAGCCCCGCTTTCGTCTTTCACTACCACGGTCAGGCCTTTGATTTCGTTGAGCTTGGCCTTGCCGGACTTGGTGAGCAGCTTGGGGTTGCTTTGGGCGTACACCACCACGGTGTCGTCGAGCAATTGACTGTCGCCGGGCTCATAGTCGCCATGGTCGGGCACCTTGCTAAGAGCTTCCAAAACGATTTCCTTTGCTGCCTCGGCTTCCGTTGGCATTACGGCATCGTGCTCGGCAGTGGCGGCAGATGAGGGCGTGCTAAATGAAGCGGCGCTCAACGACAGCACCGTGGTTACGGTCAGCAACCCCACGCTCAACAGCACCACGCACGCCGCCCAGAACCCATCGGAGAAGGTAGGCGCGGCGGCGCGGTGCTGCACCAAGCGGCGCACCCGGCTCAGCAACGAGCCTTCTTGCCCGGCAGCGGCCATAGCCAAGCGTGGCGTGAAAGTGGATTGCGCGTGTTGCAGGGCCGCCAGGGAAGCCAAGGCCTGCGCCAACACCAACGAGTCGCCGCACAGCTCAGTGGCAATATCGTCGCAGCAGTTTTCGCGCTCGGTGCGCAGGCAGCCCGACAGAAACCACACGGCCGGATGGTAGAAGAACAGGATTTCGGCCACCGACTGCAACAGGTTGAACAGGTAGTCGCGGCGCATGACGTGGGCCAGTTCGTGCGCCAGAATAGCCTCCAGCTCACTACCCGATAAGCCCGAAGCGGCACTCATGGGTAGCAACACCACCGGCTTCAGCCAGCCAATCACCAGCGGCCCCGGTACCAGCCCGGAGGCCAGAATCTGCACCGGGCGGCGCAGGTTGGTGCGGGCGGCCAGCGCGTCGAGGCGGGTTTGCCACTCGGCCGGCAGGGCTGCTACGCGGTAGCGCCGCAGCCGCTGCACGTAGGCCAGGCCGCCGAGGAAGCGCAAGGTCATGGCCAGCATGCCCAGCAGCCAGGCTACTACCACAACCGGCATGTTGCGCTCCAGGTAAGTTTTGCTGGTTTGCAGCAGCTGTTGCAAGCGGCTGGGCTCTTCCAGTGGCGTAAGGACATCGGTGAAGGTGGTGCCGTCGCCATCATGGAGTACCACGCCGGTTTCTGGTACTGGCACCACATCAGCCGGCGCGGTGGCGGACCATACGGTAGCACCAGTTTCCGCTAGTGAGTTGCTGCCAGCAGCCTGAAAGGATGTATAGTAGTACCCGAAAGTAAGGCCGCTCAGTACCAACAATAGCAGCATGGCCCCGGCGGCCACCCGGTAGCGCAACGCAGCGGCGTGGCGGTGCAAAAGCATCAGGAGCGTGGCGGCGGTGAGGGCCACCAATGCACCCTGCCAAACCGAGTGTAGCAACGTCCACCCCAAGGCGCGTAGTAGCGCCGGCGACCCATAGTGTTCAAGCAGGCTCATCGGTTTGACCTTTAGCGTTGGACGTGTTGTTGCGCTGCTGCTCAATCTGGTTGAGCAGGCTGCGGATTTGCGCCAGCTCGTCGGCGGAAGTGGGGTGGTTGCCGAGGGCCTGCATCACCAGCTTACCGGCCGAGCCGCCGAACGTGGCATCCACGAACCGGTCGAGCAGCAGGCCCTGGGTTTCCTCTTCGCGCACCGCGGCCCGGTACACGTGGGTTTTGGAGTCGTCTTCGCGCAGCACCAGGCCTTTATCGAGCATGAGCTGGAGCAGCTTGAGGGTGGTGGTGTAGCCCACCTCGCGCTTCTGGCTGAGCTGGTCGTTGGTGAACCGGACAGTGCTGGGGCCGTGCTGCCACAGCACCTGGAGAATCTCCAGCTCCGATTCGGTCGGCTTGGGAATGGGGGTCTTGCTCATGATTACCGCTGTTTTAATACTACGAATCAGTTCGTACATCAAACATATACGAAGCACGTCGTAGATGCAAGTATAATGTACGAAATATTTCGTGCAACTGAGGGACCTCCCCCCTAACCCCTCTCCAAAAGAGAGGGGGACTAGCTCTAGAAAACAGTTGGTTTAAAAACTAAAACCTAATTCCCCTCTCTTTTGGAGAGGGGTTAGGGGTGAGGTCAGCTACAGCTTCCGCATGCCTTCCATACTGCTGCTCCTCAGGTTGATACCGCCGTTGGTGGTGGTTACGGAAACCAGGGCGCCACCTTCGCCGAGCTTGGTATCAAGGCTACGGCCGATTTTGCCGGTTACGGTTATCGGGTAATCGGTGTTGAGGCCGCCGTGCTGGGTGGCGGTTTTGAGCTGCGCCGAATACGTTTTCGGAATCCGCCAGTTGATGCCGCCGTTGGTGGTGGTTACATCCAGGCCTTTGCCCTCCCACTTGGTACCGGTGAGCGTCACGTTTACGCCGCCGTTTTTGGTGGTACCGCGTACGTCGCCGCCCAGGTCGGCCAGGTTGATGCCGCCATTATACGCTTCAAACGAAACGGCGGCCTGCACCCCTTCTATGCTAATGCCGCCGTTGTAGGTACTCAGCGCCAGCGCGGTGCGGCGCGGCACAAACACCTCGTAGTTCACGGCCCAGTTGTCGTTGTCGTTACCGCCTTCGGCCTTCAGCGTATTGCCGCTGGTGTTGATTTTAACGGCTTTCACTTGCTGCTGCGCGGCGGCATCCGATTTGGCCCAGCTTTGCACCCGGGCTCGTACGCGCACATCGGGTCCATCCCAGCCGTGCACCGTAATACCGCCGTTGCGCTGGCCGTCAATCGTGAGGGTTTGGCCGGCACCAGAAGCCGCCAGCGTCACGTCACGGACTTCGCAGTAGCCTTTGTTGCCGTTGTTCGACCAATGGTCTTCGCAGTTGGATTTGAAGACGGGAGCAGCCGGCGTTTGAGCCACAGCTTGCAGGCCCAGCAGCGCCAGCGCGCAGGTAGTCAGGAATGCTTTCATGTTGGTTGATGGCTGATTGTTGATGGTTAGTGGTTGTTGGTTGGTAGTTTTTGGTCAGGAGTTGATTGTTGTTGGTTGTTATCCGCTAGTCAGCACTTTAGCGAAAAACCAACAACCATTAACCATAAACCAATAACTATCAACTCATTTCGGCTTGCGGAAAAACACGTCGCCGCTGATGGATTCCAGCTTGAGCAGCGGGCCATTGCCGCTGGCCAGCGCGCCGCGTAGCTGGTAGCCCACTATCGGGCGTTCCTTGCGGTTCTCGAAGGCCACTTCCTGGTCGGTGTACACTTCACCGGTAATGGTTTTCAAGGCCAGGGCCGCTCCTTTGGCGGGTGGCCAGCTCACGTCCACAAAGCCGCTAATCGACTTGGCTTCCAGCGGCCCGGTCAGGCCGGCTACCTCAATATTGCCGCTGATGGTGTTCACCTGCACATCGGCTCCGGCCGGCACCTGTATTTCGTAGTTGATTTCAGTGCACACGCCGTTACGTTTCCCGTTACTTCCGTCCCAGTTGCCGAAGTGCGTGGTTGAGCTGTTGGGCGGACAGTCACCGGGCTGGGCAGCGTCAATAGCTTTTTTGTCTAAATCCGCCGTTACGGTTACGCTGCTAGCAGTTTCGGTGAGCGACAGTTGCAGCGCATCGTTGAGCTTGTTGCTGTTGATATTGACCGTAGCCCGCAGGTGGAGCTGGTTATCAGTAGCCGGCCGGATGCGGATGGTGTTGCCAAATTTCAGTTCCAGCACCACGCGCTGGCCGGAAGCTACTTTGGCGTTTTTTTCAATGATTTTCTGGGCCGAAGCCGGCTGAGCAACCCCGAGTATTACTCCGAGAAGCAGGAAAGGCAGTAGAAACCGATGCATGGTAGTTGGAGCTTAGAGGTGGGATTAATTGTCTGTTGAGAAAACAGAAACGGTCATGCTGAGCCTGTCGAAGCATCTCTACCGCTTTGTTGAGTCGTTGCAGACGAAGCGGTAGAGATGCTTCGACAAGCTCAGCATGACCGCCTTTTAACTTGAATGCTACTTGGCTTTGCGCACGAAAATGTCGCCGCTGATGGTTTTGAGCGACACAGCGGGGCCGCCGCCGTTGATGTTGCCGTTCACCGTTTGGCCCCCGATGCGGTTCATGTTGTCGGCGCCTTTGCTCAGGTTCAGGTCGAAGTCGGTGTAGATTTCGCCGGAAATGGAGCGCAACGTTAGGTTCACTTTGCTGGCCGGGGGCATGCTCACGTCCAGGTCGCCGCTGACCACCGATATGGAGCTGGGTTCGGAGCGCATTCCGGTGAAGCGGACGACTACGTCGCCGCTTACGCTGTTGGCCACCACCGGCCCCGACACGTTCAGCAGCTTCATATCCCCGGATTTCAGGTTGGCCTCAATGCTGCCTTCCAAGTCACGGATGAGCAGGTCGCCGCTGCCCCAGTTGGTTTCGGTGAATACCACTGCCGTGCGCCGCGGCACCCGAATGGTGTAGGTGGCTTCCTTGCGCGAGGCTTTCACGATGCGCAGCGAGTTGCCGGCTCCCGGCGTCACGGCCAAGCCAATCTGGGTGTTGTCCTCGGCGGTGTTGTACACGGCCCGCAGGCCCTGGGCCATTTTGGGTGGCGCCTCGAACCCGTTGCCCCGGATAATCAGCTCGTCGCCGTCGTAGCCTTCCACGGTTACGTCGCTGCCTTGCATTTCCACCACCACTTTACGGTCTTGGCGGTTCGGGAATTTGGTTTTGAACTCCTGCGCCTGCAAGCTGAGGCTGACGGTGAGCAGGGTAAGAAAAGTGAGAAAAGGCTTTTTCATGACTTGAAACGGTGAATCGAGAGGAAGAAAAGGTGTGTTGTTCGGAACGCATTGCACATTTGGCGGCACCAGCAGGCGGAGTTATCATCCGGATGATTTCCCAGCTTGCCAGCCCAGCCGTTGCTTGTTCCTGGGTGGCCGGCAGCGGCTCTTGAAATGAAGTTAAATCAGGAGCCCGATGCCGTTTTCAGCTTGTTGCCGCACGGCGGGCAAGGCGTCCTGCTGCCGCGAGAGGCGCTCCAGCGTGGGCACGGCGCGTTTGTCGCGCAGAGCTACCAGGAGTTCAATCAACGTGATTTGCACGTTAGGGTCGCGCTGGTTGGGCAGGGCTTGCACCAGCGCCGGCCCTACCCGGGGGTCGGCGCGGAGGCGGTAGAGGGCCTCACAGGCAGCCAGCCGCACGTTGGGGCTGGGGTCGGCGTTGAGCGTGTTGATGAGCACCTGCA
Source organism: Hymenobacter telluris (assembly GCF_017313265.1). Classification (GTDB taxonomy): domain Bacteria; phylum Bacteroidota; class Bacteroidia; order Cytophagales; family Hymenobacteraceae; genus Hymenobacter; species Hymenobacter telluris. Next base: position 59,504 of record NZ_JAFLQZ010000010.1, read on the forward strand.
CGGCCGGGTCGCCGGGCTGCACGGTGGCCGGGGCCTCGGCTACCAGCTGAATGCGGCGGCTGGCAGTGGCGGGCTGGCTGGTAGCGGCAGTGAGGTGAGCCGCCAGCTTGGTGGAAGCATCGGGCTGGCGGGCGGCCATATCCAACGAACCGGCCGGCCGCAACAGCAGCCCCAATACCGCCCCTACGGCCAGCAGGGCAATACTGGCCGCTACCCGAAGCCAACGGGCCGTAGGCGTCGGGGCCCAGAAGGCTACCACTTTGGCTTCGGCTGGGGCGGTTGGCTCTGGCACCACCGCTTTTGGCAGGTTGGCCTTTTCCTCGGCTAGCTGCGCCAGAAAATTGTCGCGCAGAGCCAGCGGCGGCATGGGGGCTAGTTGGTCGTCGATGCAGGATAATAGCTGGCGCAGTTCGGTTAGCTCTTTCTGGCAGGTGGGGCAATGGAGCAGGTGCGCTTCCACTTGCGCCGTTTCCACCGCCGTCAGGTCTTGCTCGGCGTAGCCCGCCAGCAGCGGCACAATGGCGGCGCAGTCGGCGGTAGCTGGGGTATGTTCTTGCAAATCACTCATGGTATAGGATCGGGGCCGAAACCCGCGGCTTTTCAGTTGAAGTATATCTTGCGCAGGGCCTCCAGGGCGCGGTGGGCTTTCACGCGGGCGGCGCCGGCCGTGCAGCCTATCATCTCGCCTATCTCGGCGTAATCGAAGCCCTGGAAGCGGTGCAGCACCAGAATTTCGCGCTGCTCGGCTGGCAGGAGGTTCAGGGCTTCCTGCAAGGCCTGCTTTTGGTCCACGGACTGGCAGTTGGCCTGGGCGGCGCGGCCGTGGCTGGCGGTGCGCTCCACGCTGTCGAGGTCGGTGGTGGCTTGGCGGCGGCGGTTCTGCTGCCAGTGGTCGGCGTGCACATGGCGGGCCAGCTGGTAGAGCCAGGCCTTCACCGGCTGGCCCGGCTGGTAGCTGGCCCGGTACTTCATGGCGCGGTAGAACACGTTCTGGGTGAGGTCCTGCCCCACTTCCGCGTCGCCACCGCTCAGCCGGCACAAAAACCCAAACAGCGGACCTTGGTAACGCTCAAACAACGGCACCATCTGGTCCAGGTTGTCGGCCTTCACCTGAGCCATTAGCTCCTCGTCGCTCGTAGCAACTACCTGCATTCCAAAAGGAGAAAGAAGCGTGGAAGATTGATTTTGCACCGAATACCGGGAGCAGCCCCATTCGTTACAAGCACCTGCAATTATTTTTCAGAAACACAGTAAGGCACCATTCTACCCTGCTCGCACAAGAAGCTATAAACGCAGAAAACCAGCCCGTTAAAGCTGGCTTATGTGCTTGAAAAAGACATTCCTATTTCACTAATGACAGCAAAATTCTGTTAAGTATTACCTCTTGGTACACTATCCCGACTCGTCATGCTGAGCGCAGCCGAAGCATCTCGCGTGCTGACGTCTGAACAAGCATTACAATCTCAGCACGCGAGATGCTTCGGCTGCGCTCAGCATGACGTTCTGTTATATAAAAATCAAGTAGCCAACCAGTAAACCCCAATTTACGCCCCGCGCTGCCGCTCTAGCGTCACGCGGGCGCGGTGGCAGATGCCACCTAGCGGTGGGTTGAATTTAGAAACACTGACTTTCACGGCCTCGATGTAGGGAAACTCCTCCAGCACCCGGTCAAGCACGCGGTGGCCGAGGTGTTCGAGTAGGCGCGCGGGGGCCATCATTTCTTCGCGCACCACGCGGTAGAGCACTTCGTAGTTCACCGTTTCGTGCAGCCGGTCGGAGGCGCCGGCCGCGTGCAGGTTGGTGGTGATGTAGAGGTCTACGCCGTACTTGTTGCCGATTTTCTGTTCTTCGTCGTAGTAGCCGTGGAACGCGAAAAACTCCATTCCTTCCAGTGCAATCTGGCCCATGTAGTGAGGTGATGAAATTGTGAAGTGGTGAAATGAAGCGTCTTGCCGACCACTCCGGTCACTGAGTTGCAAAGCAACAAAAAAGCCCGCCCCGAAAGGCAGGCTTTGTGCTATAGGTTCTGATTAACCCATTTACAGCTCTATATCTCGTCGAAAAACGACTTCTCCGTGGAGGCTACGGCAGCCATACCGGGCTGGCCGGGGTGCGTGGCCGGTGAGGGCTGCACTATTTCGGGGTGGCTGGGGCCCACGGGTTGAATATCGGGTACTGTGGGCTCGGTGTAGGGTTCTACGGGGTTGGGCACCACTGCCGGGCCGGGCTCATAAATGCGCGACGGATCAGCTTTGCCAGGGTTTTCGTCGGGCGTCCGGTCGGGCTGGATGTCGGGGCCGGGCGTTTGGGCGGGGGCGCCGGGGTCGGGCTGCTGGCCGGGCTTGGGGTTGTAGTTGCGTGGCTCAGCAATGGCCGAGGGCGCGCTAGCAAAGGAAGTGGCCGAGCCACCGATGGCGGCAGCGGAAGAAGTAGCAGAGGAAGTAGCGTACATGGCGGCGGGTTGAGGTGAGTCGGCCTCCGAATCGGGCCGGTTTACCTTTACGCTAGCTGCACGGGAAAGGATGGCGGCGGTGCTGGCTTTTGGCTGCAACCGGGCTTTTTCGGCCTTCGCCAATGCTTCCGACGCTAAGTGGTGCAGGTCGCGCACCAAGCCTTCCAAGTGGGCTTCCAAGCGCTGGCACTCCTGCCCGAGGCCGCTCACTTCCTTCTTCATTTCGGCAATCGTCTTTTCCGACTGCTGATACGCGTCTTCTACCACGGCGCGGGCTTTTTGGCGGGCATCGGCTAGCAGTTGCTCGGCTTTGAGTTGGGCTTCCCGGATGCGCAATTCGGCGTCGCGCTGGGCCTGCTCGGTGATGCTGTTACCGGTGTCTTCAGCGGTTTTCAGGGTGCGGTAGAGGCTGGTTTCCACTTCGCGCATCTTGCTTACGTCCTGGGTGGCGTGGTCGAGCTTCACGCGCAATTCGCGGTTCTCGTCGCCCATTCGCTCCCACTGCTGCGAGAGGGTAACCAGAAAGGCTTCCACCTCTTCTTTATTGAGTCCCCGAAAGGCTTTTTCGAAGGTTTTCTGCCGGATATCGAGGGCGGTGATTTTCATGATTCAGTATCAAGTAATGAGTAGGTAGTAATGAGTGTAGAAGCGGGTGTTAGGCGTACGCAGCAGAATCGTTGAAAATCGAAATTCAACAACGGTCGTCTTGCTACTCAGTACTAGCTACTCACTACTAATTTTCCACACGGCCAGGCTACGGTCGTCGCTACACGAAACTAGCCGATTCTGGCTTGCCGGCCAAAACAACTTGTTGACGGAAGTGCCGTGTCCGGCGTGCCGCGCCCGGTCTACCACGCGCAGCAAGGTGAGGGTTTCGGCGTCCCAGAGCTTGATGCTTTTGTCCATGCTGCACGTAGCCAGCAGTTGGCCGTCGGGCGAGAATTTCAGGTGGTTGATGGTGAACAGGTGCGCCACAATGCTACGGTGCTCAAGGTAGCCGGCGGCCACGTCCCACACCCGCAAATGCGCATCACGGCCGGCCGTAAGCAGGTAGCGGCCATCGGGCGAATAGGCAGCGGTAAACACCGAGTTGGTACTGCCGCTGATGGTGTGCTTCACGGCCAAGGTATCGGCGTCCAGCACCCGAATCAGCCAATCGGAGCTGCCTATGGCTAGTTCCCCCCGGTTTTCGTGCAGCGTGAGGCAGCGCAGGCTTTTATCGGAGAGCCGCAGCAAGGTTTCCACCCGAAAATCGGGGGCGCGCAGCACGGCCAGTGTCCCATCGGCCAGGGCTACGTACAGCCGCTGCCGCGCTTCGGAATACACCATATCGAAGATGGCCACGGGCGGCAAGGCGGTAGCAAAAACCAGCTTTTTCTCCAGCAAATCGATGGCCTGAATACCCTGGAAATTGTGACCCAGCAGCAACAGATTCCGCTCTGGCAGGTGCAGCAAGGCGTACACCGAGTTTTCCACCTTGGCTACCAGCTCGCCGTCTTGCTCGGCGGCATCGGCGCGCCAGGCTGCTACCAGGCCATCGGCCCCGCTGGAATAGAAGCTGGCGGCGCCCGGAGTACCCGCCAGGGCATACACACAGTCGCGGTGCCCGGTGAGGGCGGCGAGTTTCTGAACTTCGGGACGGTGCAACAGAGCCATACCGCGAAGGTAAGACAGTAGCGCGAAGCCTTTGCTTCGCGCACCGTTGCAGAAGGTGCAGAACAGGTATTATAGGCGGTGTGCCAGTCGGGTAATGTTTCGCGAAGCAAAGGCTTCGCGCTACTGTCTTACCTTCGCCGTTATGCCCTTGCATTCCCTTACTCCCCTCTCCGAGCACGCCGCATTAGGCTTGTGGCGGCTGGAAGAAACCGTTGAAGACCTGTTTGCTACCGTGCCAGACCCCACCCATTACGCGGCCCTGCTACCCACCGGCCGCCACGCAGCGCGCGGCACGCAATGGCTGGCGGGCCGGGCGCTGGCGCACGAACTATTACGCGAGTTTACGCCCGCTCCGGCCCTACTTTCCAACGACCCCAACGGCCGCCCGTTCTTTGCGCAACTCCCTGATTTCGCGGTTTCTTTGTCGCACTCCGGCTGCTGGGTGGCGGGCGTGGTGGCCACGCACGGGCGAGTTGGCACAGATGTTGAACTAGTCCGGGACAAAGCGCAACAGTTGGCACCGCGGGTTCTATCGGAAACCGAACGGGCCGACGCTGGCAACGAAGCAGTGAAATACAGTCTCTATTGGAGTGCCAAGGAGACGCTCTACAAGCTGCATAGTCGCCGGGGTCTGGTGTTTAAAGAGCAAATTCTACTCGACCCGTTTGGGCTGCGGGAGGCCGGTGTACTGACGGGACACCTGCTCCTCGAAAACTCCCGCAGCCAACACCAGATCCATTACCAGCGCCTCACTCCCGATTACGTACTAACTTACTGCCTCAGTGAACTAGTGAGATAGTGAAATGGTGAGTTTGATGGGCAGATTGTTCAATCAGCCCAAACTCGCGCCATTAGAACGCCAAACTCACCACTTCACTATCTCACCATTTCTCCTTCCCTCATGTCTCTTCGCCGAATTTCTATTGTAGCGGCTGCGGCTTTGTTGTTTTGCACGGTGGCCGTGAGTGTGGCCCGTGCGCAGGGCAGCCGCACGGTTGATAACTTCAGCTTGAAAAACAGTGCCAACGCCGACGTGGCGCTGAGCAGCTACGCCAGTAGCAAAGCTGTAGTGGTGGTGTTCGTGAACCCCAACTGCGCCTTTACGCGGCTGTATCAGAGCCGGCTTTCGGCACTGAGCGCGCAATACGGCGGGCGCGGGGTACAGTTTCTGTTCATTGAAGCGCCCATCAACCTGGAAGCCAGCGCCGACGGCACCGACGCCGAGAAGCTGAAAATCAAAACCTCGGGCGGCGCCGACTTGCCTATGCTCAGCGACGAAGGCCAGAAAGTAAGCGCCTTGCTCGGAGCCACCAAAACCCCCGAAGCCGTGGTGCTCCAGCCGGTTGGCAATGGGTTTGCGGTGCGCTACAAGGGGGCTATTGATGATAACCCACAAGTGGAAGGCTTTGCCAAAGAGCATTACCTCCAACAGGCCCTCGACAACCTGCTAGCCGGCCGCGCCGCCGGCGTACCCGATAAGCGCGCCGCCGGCTGCCTGATTAAGCGCAACTAAGCTCGTAAGCAACCATTCGCGTAGCCCGCAAAAACAATGAAGCCCTTGACGCTCATGTAGTCGTCAAGGGCTTCATTGTTGATGCAAGGCCAGTGGGTTGATGTAGAGACGCGACACTTTGCGTCTTGTCGTTGCTGACGTTGATTACCTAGTGCCGTGCAAACGGCGCGGACGCTGAGACGCGAAGTGTCGCGTCTCTACATCGTTCTACTGGTTAGTCTTCCTCTTCGGGTTCCGCGGCTTCAGATGTGGTGGGCTCATCGGTGAGGATGGCGAGCAGCTTGTTTACCTCGGCGGCTTTGGCGGGCTCCTGGAGCTTCTCAAAGCTCAGTTGCAAGTTGCGCATGGCCCGGCGGACGATGTCAACGTGGGTACAGGGTTCGTAGAAAATGTCGTTGGGCGTGAGGTTGAGCTGCCCGATGTAATGCTCGATGTCGGTGCGTGACAGGACCAGGCCGCGGTTGTAGCAGTTGATGTAGAACGGCTCCACATCCAGGTCGTCGAGGCGATAGGTGAGCACGAACAGGTTGGGCAGGTTTACCCCGTAGATAGGCAGGTTCAGGCGCTGCGCTACCAGCAGGTAAATCACGCACAACGTAAGCGGATTGCCCCGGCGCGTTTCCAGCACCCGCTGCAACATGGAGTTGGCCGGCGAATGGAAGTTCTGGGTGTTGGCTGCGAATTTGTGCGTTTTAAACAGCACGTAGTTCAGCGCCTGTACCTGGTCGGCGGGGTGCATTTCAGGCTTGAGCAAGGTCCAGACTTCGAAGCGCAACTGCTCGATAGCACGGTTGAGTACTTGCAAATCGGCATCGGGATACTGGTACGAGTTCAGTAGCCACATGCCTTCCATGAGGTTGTCGGAGCCGGAGTCGCGCCACACGCGCAGGCGCTGTTGCAGACCCTCAAACTGAAGGTTGTGAATCAGGTTTTCGAGGCGTTGCTGCTGCTGAGAATCCAGAGTTTCCTCCCACGATTCTTCCAGAAACGGAATCAGACTTTCCCCCAGGGTTTGAATTTTCTCCTGAATCTGCGGGGCAACTTCGGGGTCGTCGAGCAGGGAGATAAGCGCTTTAATTTCTTTGTTGGTCATGTACGGGTAAGCGAGGCCTGGCAGCGTGAGGCGGCCTAGAAGACAAATAAAGGTAAATAGCCAAGCCGTATTGATGCCAGCTATTAAAGATCAACCAGACAAGTAGGGTGGAATGTTCAATTACAGGCAGTATGTGCTGTATTTCTCGATTAAAAGCAACTTAACAGGCGGCCGTCATTCCGAGCTTGCCGAGGAATCTCGCGTGCTGATGTTAGGGTTACTACAACATCAGCACGCGAGATTCCTCGGCAAGCTCGGAATGACGTTCTTATTGGTTTGTTGTAAGCAGTTCACCCTCCAAAGAACCTACCGGAACAAGTTGGTTTTGGCCATGTCTACCAGCTCGCCGCCGCGGCCACTCATCAGGGCTTTGAGAGCGTAAATGCTGAAGCCTTTCACCTGACTGGCATCGATGGTGGGCGGCATGGAAAGCTCAGTGCGCTTCACCACGGCATCAAGCAACACGGGGCCGGGGTGAGCCAGCATTTCGGCTACGGCGGCGGGCATTTCGGCGGGGTCGGTTACGCGGATGCCGTGCAAGCCGGCGGCTTCGGCCAGCGCCGCGAAATTCGGGTTATCGAGGGCCGTACCGTACTCCAGAATGCCGTTGGCCTTCATTTCCAGCTCCACGAAACCCAGGCTGGCGTTGTTGTAGACCACAATCTTAACGGGCAATTTAAGCTGGCGGATGGTCAGTAGCTCACCTAATAGCATGGCCAAGCCCCCGTCGCCGGCCATAGCAATTACCTGGCGGCCGGGGTGCGTGAGCTGGGCACCAATGGCCTGCGGCATAGCATTGGCCATACTGCCGTGGTTGAAGGAGCCAATCAGCCGCCGCTGCCCATTGAAACGCACGTAGCGGGCGGCCCAGATGGTAGGCGTACCCACGTCGCAGGTAAAAATAGCGTCTTCGGCAGCTTGCTCATTCAGCAGGCGGGTCACGTACTGCGGATGCATGCTGGTGTCGCCGGGCTCCCCGATGGCCAGCTCGTCCAGGTCTTTGCGCGCTTCCTGGTAGTTGTCGAGGGCTTTCTCAAGGTGGGTACGGTCCTGCTTGTGGTTGAGCAACGGCAACAGCGCCCGAATGGTAGCCGCTACGTCGCCAACCAGCCCTACTTCCACCCGCACGCGGCGGCCGATATGCTCCCCGCGCACATCCACCTGCACGTTGCGGGCCTCCTGGGGCAGGAACTGGGTATAGGGGAAATCGGTACCCAACAGCAGCACAGAGTCAGCATCCATGAGGGCGTGGTAGCCAGAGGTGAACCCCAGCAAGCCACTCATGCCCACGTCGTAGGGGTTGTTGGGTTCCACGTATTCTTTGCCGCGCAAGGCGTGCACGATGGGGGCACCCAAGGCTTCGGCTACTTGCAGCAGCTCGGCATGCGCTTCGGCGCAGCCTGCCCCGGCCATGATGGTTATTTTCTCGCAAGTGTTAAGCAGGTCGGCAGCGGCGCGTAGGTCTTCCGTAGCGGGTACCAGGGTGGCTTTGTTGCGCAGGATGGGCAGGCGAGGCGCCGGTACATCGGGCACGTCGAGGTGGGTTACGTCGCCGGGCACCACCAGCACCGCCACGCCGCGCTGGCTGAGGGCCGTTTGAATGGCGGCTTCGGTCATGCGCACCGCCTGGCTGGGCTGCGAGAGTAATTCGCAGTAGGCGCTGCACTCCTTGAACGTGGTTTCGGGGTGAGTTTCCTGGAAGTAGCCCGTCCCGATTTCGATGCTGGGAATTTGAGCGGCCAGGGCCAGCACTGGCACGCGGCTGCGGTGGCAGTCGTAGAGGCCGTTGAAGAGGTGGGTGTTGCCGGGGCCGCACGAACCCGCACACACCGCCAGGGAATTGGTGAGGTGCGCTTCGGCGCCGGCGGCAAACGCGCCGGCCTCCTCGTTGCGCACATGAATCCATTCAATGCCTTCCCGCGCCCGAATTACGTCGGTGATGCCGTTGAGCGAGTCGCCGACCACGCCGTACACGCGCGTCACGCCGGCCGCCATGATGGTATCCACTATAATTTCCGCTACCGTTTTCGTCATGTCCCTTGGGTTTTAATTCCGAAGGCTATACGAGGGTTGAGGCGTTGGGGGCGAGGTATTACCGGCTTGGTTCAGCGACTTTCCCGCAGATGACGCAGCAGTTTTCGCAGAAGACGCAGACTGTTCTGATAGGTTTCGAGCGGCAGCTCAACTGACGCTTTTCCGCATGCACACGCTGTTGTCGATACCTACGTACTGCCCGTAGTTGGGCGTAAGCTTGTAGCCGCTTTTCTCGTAGAGCCTGATTGCTTCGGGTTGCTTTTTGCCGGTTTCCAGCACGCAGGCAGCATATTCCAGCTCCTGCGCCCACCGTTCCAGCTCGGCCAGTACCGCGCCCGCCACGCCCTGCCCCCGGTGCGCAGGCAGCACGTACATCCGCTTGATTTCCACGGCGTCGGGGGCAAATTCCTTGAACGCCCCGCAGCCTATAGGCTCTTCATCCTGGTAGGCTACCACCACGTGGTTGATTTTATCAATCTTATTGAACTGAGCGTAGAAGCCGTGGTCGGCTCCGTCACGGATGGCCAGGTCCTGGTCGAGCAGGGCTACCAGGGTACGGAAATCGGGATTCTCGGAAGTGGAGCGGACGAGCCGGAGCATAAATAGCTAGGATAAAGCTGCTGATAGCCGAAGAAAGCTACTTAGCGCGAAATAAGCACACCACCACTACACTAACCCAACAGCCCAGCTACGCCTTTCACGTTCAGCCGGGCAAATTTCTTGACCCGCTCAAATTTCGCGGTGGTTTCTGTCAATACTTCGTCTTCGGGTTGTTTGGCAGGAACATGGGTATGTAGTAGTTCGAATACTGACCCGGCAATATCTATGTAGCCCAGAATGAGCAGGTAGAGTTGTTTCTTCTGGTCTTCGGAGTAGCCTTTGGTCCGGATGGCTTTTACCAGCGTATCCAATTGCGCGGTTTCGTCGGTGTACAGGTCGCGCAGGGCATTGCGGGAAGCGTGGTAGGTGGCTAGTTGTTCCTCCGTGGCGGTGTGGCTGGCGAAAGGAAACGCCTCTACAAAAGCAGTGGCCGCCAGAAAGCTTTTTTCGGCAGCATATACGGTCAGCAAATGCTTCTGCAAGCTGGTCCACAAGCCAGTTCGGGCCTTTTCGAAGGCGGCAGTATTCGGTTCGTTCACGGTTGGCACCCTACAAGTTGAGCGGCAAAGGTAAGCGGCCGGGTTGTGTCGTGCGTTGCCTACTTACCCCTTACCAGCTTACTTGGAATTGCGGCCCAGATATTCGTCGGTGAAATGCGCCCGGTGCGGCTCCTGCGCAAACTTCCCGGCGTTGTACCCGGCCGACGTACCACGCGGAATCGACAACGACTGCCACTGCCCCGCTCGCACCAGCTTCCCGATGAATACAATTTGCCCAACGTGGTACGGGTAGTGCGCCAGCTGCCGGTTGATGGCCTCCGTGATGGTGTGCCCCTGGTTTCGGATATATACCAGCTGCTGCCAGTTGGCGGGCGTAAGTGAATCGAGGGCCGCCAGCAGGCAGCTCCAGCCCGCTTCCCAGCACGCCAGCACCTCAGCCCGCGTGTTCAGGTCGTTATCAAACTCGGCTTCGCGCTGCCGCCAAGGCTTCTCACCGTCGGTGGTCAGGAAATCGGTCCAGCGGGACAACATATTGCCCCACAAATGCTTCACGATAATGGCTACGCTATTGCATTCGGGGTTGGGCTGCCAGAACAGCGCCTCGTCAGGCAACTGGGCAAACGTCTGGTCGCCGAGCAGCTTGTAGTATTCGAACTGCTTGCGGGCACTGAGGAGGTAGTCGGTATCCATGAAGAAAGAAGATAGGCGCTGCGTTTCCCGGCCGGAAGTGCTTGAAAATAAATACATCCGGCCACTTCCACTGGGGAAGTGCTCCAAAACAGTTGTATCCGAGCACTTTCGCAATGGAAATACTCGGATACGATTACATCCGGCCTCTTCCATTGTGAAAGTGCTTGGATGTAATCGTATCCGGCCTCTTTCCCACCGGAAGCAGCTTCCCCGCAAACGCAACGGCCCGCCGTACCAAGAGGTTGCGGCGGGCCGGGTGTGTCAACTATCATTTTCGCATGTTTCGGGCAGTAGCAGAGAGCTGATACATTTTACCGTCTTTGCTGAATGCCCAGATGTTACTAACTTCTCGCAAGGTCAAGTACACCTTTCCTTGTCTCACTTTGCGGCGCAACAGCCTATTCGCTTGCCGCTTGTCCTGCTTTTCTGATGCAGCGTTTGTTACGGCCATAATCGGGGTGTATCGGTAAGAGCGTGCCATAACGCGTTACTGTTTCAGGTTGTCAAAACGGCGAGAGGCCCACGTAATTTGATGTTCACGAACTCCCGGCAGCCCCGGTAGCAGTACATAGGCGGCCGTAGTTTTGCTCGTACCGTTGCGGCCGGCTAGGAGGTAAAGGTGCGCGTAGCATGAGAGCTAGGTGGTAGTCACGTCCTCTTCTATTTTGACAGTATTTCGGACCCAATTAAGGACTATCAGCCCCACCAATACTGAGACTATGCGATACAAGTAGAACTCAACCTGTGCCAGAGTAAAGCCATCAATCATTTCGTTTAAAAACCGTCCTGTTATCCGTAGCAGTGGGCTAACAATGAATGCCACTATTAGCCAAAGTTTGATATTAAGCAACGCATTTTTATGCTTCCTCAATACCAGAAATAAGATTGCGCTTATCCACATTATATGTAGAAGCGTCAACAGCTCAAACTTTCTATTTAAAAGTAGTAGGTGTGCCAGCCCAGTGCACGCAAGAAGGATAACCAATATCCAATACACTCGCTTATCCAAAAATACCAGCTTGTGTGCCATCATTCAATACTTATTTGATTCCTCCTCACACCTGAATCACGCCCACGTTGTACGCCTTTTCAATCGGTGCGTGGTTGGCCATGCTGATGCCCTGGGAAATGATTTTGCGGGTTTCCAGCGGGTCGATGATGGCATCTACCCAGAGGCGGGCCGCGGCGTAGTAGGGCGAGAGTTGCTCGTCGTAGCGGGCTTTGATGCGGTCCAGCAGTTCCTTCTCGGCTTCGGGCGTGATGACTTCGCCTTTAGCTTTTAGTGAGGCTACCTGAATCTGGAGGAGCGTGTTGGCGGCGGCGGCTCCGCTCATTACAGCTAGCTGGGCAGTAGGCCAGGCTACTATCAGGCGCGGGTCGTAGGCTTTGCCGCACATGGCGTAGTTGCCGGCCCCGTAGCTGTTCCCGATTATTACCGAGAACTTGGGTACCACCGAGTTGCTCATGGCATTCACCATCTTGGCGCCGTCCTTGATGATGCCGCCGTGCTCACTCTGCGAACCGACCATGAAGCCCGACACGTCGTGCAGGAACACCAGCGGGATGCGCTTCTGGTTGCAGTTCATGATGAAGCGCGCCGCCTTGTCGGCCGAGTCGCTATAAATAACGCCGCCCATCTGCATGGCGCCCTTTTTGGTCTTCACGATTTTGCGCTGGTTGGCCACAATGCCCACGGCCCAGCCATCAATGCGCGCCAGCCCGCAAATCAGCGTCTGGCCGTATAGGTCCTTATAAGGTTCGAACTCGGAATCATCCACCAGCCGGTTGATAATGTCCATCATGTCGTAGGGCTTGGCGCGGTCGGCGGGCAGCAGGCCGTAAATTTCCTGCGGATTCTGCTTGGGCGCGGCGGGCACTTTGCGCGAGAAGCCAGCCGTAGCGTGGCCACCCAGCTTGTCGAAGATGTTGCGGATATGGTCCAGGCATTCCTCGTCGTTGGCAAACTTGTAGTCGGTCACGCCCGAAATTTCCGAGTGGGTGGTAGCCCCGCCCAGCGTCTCATTGTCGATACTCTCACCAATGGCCGACTTCACCAGGTAGGAGCCCGCCAGGAACACCGAGCCGGTACCGTCCACAATCATGGCCTCGTCGCTCATAATGGGCAGGTAGGCCCCGCCGGCCACGCACGGCCCCATAATGGCGGCCAGTTGCACGATGCCCATGCTGCTCATCACGGCGTTGTTGCGGAAGATGCGGCCAAAGTGCTCCTTATCCGGGAAGATTTCATCCTGCATGGGCAGGTACACCCCCGCCGAATCCACCAGATAAATAATGGGCAGCTTGTTTTCAATGCTGATTTCCTGGGCCCGTAGGTTCTTCTTGGCCGTAATCGGGAACCAGGCGCCGGCCTTCACCGTGGCGTCGTTGGCTACCACCACGCACTGCCGGCCTTGTACCCAGCCAATTACCACCACCACGCCGCCGCTCGGGCAGCCACCTTCCTCCTGGTACATCCCCTCCCCCGCAAACGCCCCAATTTCCACCGTTTCGGCGCCTTTATCCAGCAGGTACTCTATCCGCTCCCGCGCCGTGAGCTTGCCTTTCGCTTTATGGGCTGCAATGCGCTTCTCGCCGCCCCCGAGGGCCACTTTTTTCAGGCGCTGGGAAAGCTGGAAATTCAGTTGCTTGACGCTGTCTTCGTTTTTATTGAATTCGAGGTTCATGGGGGTGGGAATGGGGAGGAGGTGAAGTGGTGAAATGGTGAAGTGGTGAGTTTGATGTTCTGTTTGCGCCACATGGGCCATTAGAACGTTAGACTCATCACTTCACCATTTCACCACTTCACCATTGGGTAGAGAACAAAAAAATCCGCCCCTCACGGGGCGGATTCAAAGGTAAGATGATTGTCGATTTACCGGCGCGGCTACTTGAGCGTGGTCTTGGTTTCAGTTTCCGTTACGGTACCGTTGGGCTTGGTAGTGGTAGTTTCCACTTCCTTCTTGGCCTTGTCTTTGCCGCCGCCAAATACCGAGAAATGCACATAGCGTTTCGGGTTGGCCTGGAAGTCGGTGAGCAGGGAGTTGGTGCTGGCGGCCGTGGCGTTGAGGTTGTTGTAGAGCAGCGTGTCGTTGATGAGCTTGCCCAACGAGCCATTCTGGTCGGAAAGGGAGCGGTTCAGCGCCGTCATGGTGCCTTGGGCTTCGGTCATGGTGGCGTTGAGCTTGCGCATGGCCGGACCTACTGGCGCGTTTTTCAGCGAGTCGCTGAGTTGGCTGAAGTTGCTGGCAATCTGGTCGAACTTAGCGCTGGTTCTGTTCAGATCGGCCGTGAGGCGGGCCATGTTGGTGGTAATCTGGTTGATGTTGCGCTGGTTGGCTACCAGCAGGTTGCGCAGGGCCTCGGTACTACCCTGTGCGTTGAGCAGCGTGGCCTGCAAGCTGATGCGGGCATCTTTGTTGAGGAAGCTGTTCACTTTGGTCAGCGTGGAATCAACGGTACCGAGTACGGGCAGTGCCTTGGCCTGAAACGCATCGGTGATACTGGCTACGGTGTACGACTTCAACTCCTCACCCCCGTCGTATACTTTCGAGTTTTTACCCAGAAACAGCGTAATGGTTTTTGAGCCCAGCAGCGACCCGCTCAAACTGGCCACCGTTGAGTCGCCGACCGTGACGCCCTTTTGCAGTTCCACTGCCACCCGAATGCGGTTGGCTTGTTCGGGCAGCAGCTTCATTTCTTTCACCTGCCCTACTTTAATACCGTTCAGGATAACAGGGTTGCCCACGGCCAGTCCATCCACGTTGTCATAGACAGTATAGTAAGTGCGATCAGACGAAAGCAGATTGCTGCCTTTCAAAAAATTGAATCCTAAAAACAAGGCTGCTATGGCTACAATGCCAAGCAAAGCCACTTTAATTTCTTTCGCCACTGTGGTCTGTAGTTAGTGAGATGGGAGGAGAGAGCTGGCCACGAAAAGCGTACAACAGGATTATTCCCCGTTCATACCCTCCAGTTCATTCTTATAGTCGCGGAAGGCCCGGTAAATACCCGAAGCCATATACGATTGCCCGGCTTTATCGTTCAGATACTTCTCCTCGGTGCGGTTGGTGAGGAAGCCTGCTTCAATAAGCACCGACGGCATTGTGGACTTCCAGAGCACCAAAAAACCCGCCTGTTTTACCCCGCGCGACGGACGCTTAACGGTGGTGCGGAACTGCCGATCCACCTTCTGCGCAAACCGGATGCTGTTTACAATGTGCGCGCTCTGGTAGAGCGAGAACAGGATATGGCTTTGCGGCGAAGTCGGGTCGAAGCCGTTGTAACGCTCCTGGTAGTTGTCTTCTTGCAGAATAACGGCGTTTTCGCGCTTCGCCACCGATAAGTTGGCGTCGGTCTTGTGCGGCCCCATCGTCCAAACCTCAGTGCCGTAGGCGTTGGGCGCGGCGGCGTTGCAGTGCACCGAAATAAAGAGGTCAGCATTGTTTTTGTTGGCAATGCCCGCCCGGTCGGCCAGCTCCACAAACACGTTGGTTTTGCGGGTATACACCACCTTCACCCCGGGCATGCTGTCCTGAATCAGACGACCCAATTCCAGCACTATTTTCAGGGCCACATCAGCCTCCCGGGCCGATACGCCCGCGCAGCCCCGGTCTTTGCCCCCGTGGCCAGCATCAAGCACTACCGTCCGCAGCCGGTAGCCCGCTGGTGCTGCGCGCAGCACTGGCTGGGGGCGCACTGAGGCTTCCGGCGTAATGGCCGCCGGAGAGCCGGAAAAACACAACATGCCTATAAGGCACAAGCCGACAATATTCCGCACAGATTTCGTTAGTGAAGGGCAGCGACCCGCTACCTTTGCAAACCGCCACAAAATAAACGAATAAAACCACGTGGCCCTACCCGTGCCTTTGTCCGACATTAGTATTATTTTCTTTATCAAAGCACTACGCCGGACTATCCGGGGAGTTGCTCCCGTGTTGCTACTTGGAATCCTGCTGTGCTGCTTGGCAACGGAAGCGCAGGCGCAGGTGCCTACGCCCGTGCGGCGCCCCGGCACTGGGGTTCGTTCCGATGTGCGCACGCCGCCGCCCATCTTGCGGACCGATACTATTCAGACAACGCGCACTCGCCGGGCAGGCGCTGCCCCCGACACTACAGGCCTAGTACGGCAAACCGGTACCGATTCGTTGCAACTAGCGGCGGGCAACAAGCGCAAAGGCAGCGTGGAAACCACCGTGAAGTATGCCGCCAAAGATTCTATCCGCTTCAATGTGCAGGAAAAGCGGGCCGTGCTCTATGACAAAGCCAACGTAGATTACGGCGAAATATCCTTGAAAGCCGCGGTAATTACCGTGGATTACAGCAAGAACCTACTCACGGCCGAAGGTGCCCCCGACTCGTTGGGTAAGGTCCAGGACAAGCCAATTTTCAAGAACGGCGCCGAGAATTACCAGGCCGGGCGCATCAATTACAACTTCAAAACCAAGAAGGGCAAGATTGCCGAAGCCGTAACCCAGCAGGGCGAAGGCTACGTGCACGCCGAGGTTATCAAGAAAAACCAGTTCAACGAAATCTACGGGCGCAACGGGCGCTACACCACCTGTAACCTGGAGAACCCGCACTTCTTCATCAATGCCACCAAGATGAAGATGATTCCGGGCCAGAAGGTAATAACCGGCCCGTTCAACTTGGTTATCGGCGACATTCCGACGCCGCTGGGGTTGCCGTTCGGCTATTTCCCATCACCCAGCAAAAAACGTGCTTCGGGCTTGATTATTCCCACCTTTGGCACGTCCACCGACCGGGGTTTCTTCCTGCGCAACGGCGGCTACTATTGGGCCGCCAGCGACAATATCGGCCTGCGTCTTACCGGCGACATTTACTCCGGAGCGAATCAGGATTTTGGGGGCTGGCGTGGCACCGCCGAAATGCAGTACATCAAGCGTTACCGCTACAACGGCCTGCTCAGCTTCGAATATTCGTCGCGGCCTCCTACGCTGCTTCAAACACCTGACGGAACCACCACCAGCCCGATTACCCAGCAGCAGTTCGCCCCCAAAACCTTCTGGCTGAACTGGACCCACTCGCCTACCCCCCGGCCTGGTGGCGGCCGGTTCTCGGCCAGCGTACGGGCAGGTAGCTCGGCCTACAACCAGCAAAACACCTTTGACGCTGCTCGTTATCTAACGCCGGCTTTCAACTCCACCATCAGCTACAGCAAGCAGTTGCGCAACGCGCCCATCAACTACTCGCTGAACCTAAGCCAAAGCCAGAACACCCAAACCGGCACCATGGATTTCACCCTGCCCGATATTACGGTGGGTGTGGCCCGGCAGTACCCCTACCAATGGCTGGGCCTGGCCCCCACCGGCAAGTTCTACGAGCAGTTTGCCTTCTCCTACACCCTCACCTCCCAGAATCGCCTCACCAACACCCAGCCGGCCCGTACGCTCACCGACGGATTGCCATTGCTAGGCGGCACCACTACCAGCAGCATTATTCCTATCAAACTATCCAACATCGACCAGTTGCTGCGTAACTCCCAAACCAGCATCCTACACGATTTCAACATTTCCTTAGGCAGCTACAACTTCTTCAAAGTCATTAACCTTGCTCCTGCTTTCACTTACAAGGAAGCCTGGTATCTAAAGAAACTAAACTATAGCTACGATAATGTGGCTCAAGCGGTACGGATTGATACATTGCGTGACTTCAACCGCATCAGCGACTATTCAAGTGGGTTCAATGTGAATCTCGGCACCAACGTGTATGGCCTCTATCAGATAAACAGCAAAAAAATCCAGGCAATTCGGCATAAAGTCACTCCAAACATCAGTTTGAACTACGTACCTGGCAGAAGTGCTAGAAGCCTGGATAGAATCAACCAGACTATAGACTTACCGCTTGGAATAGTACGGGATGCACGTGGCAACTACGTTGACAGTCGTACTTATTCCCGATATCAGGGTTTCACAGGGGCACCTTCCACTACTACTAGCTTCTCCACTAGAAGCATCGGTTTCTCGCTCCAAAATGCAGTGGAAGCTAAAGTGCGAGACAAAAACGACACCACCGGCACCACCCCATTCAAGAAGGTCAGTTTGATTGATGGACTGGATTTGAACTTTAGTTACGACTTATCAGAGCGAGATAGTCTGGCCAAGCTTACTCCTCGGCTGTCGGTTATTACCACTTCATTTCGTACGCAAGTGGCTCGTAAGCTCAACATCTTATTGAGCGCGAACTTCGATGCTTACCAGCGCGATACGGCAGGCCGAGCTATAAATAAATTTCTTTTCGACCAGCCTGGTGGCCGCCGTTTAGTGCGCCTCACTAATGCGGCGTTGCAGATGAACTACCAGTTCAATCCCACGCAAAAGCCGGGTCGCAAGTCCAATATCAACCGTGACGTGGCGCCGGCCAACGACCCCGCTCTGGGTGGCCCCATTCCCATTAACCCGTACGAAGACTACGTGGATTTCGAGTTACCTTGGGAATTGAGCACGGGCTTTACAGCCCAGTACACCGACCCCGGCCCCCGACCTACTCGCGGCACCTACGTGCGGCCCCGTTCCCTCACGGCGGCTTCCCTGAACATGAGCGGCTCGGTGAAGCTAACCAGCAATACCAGGGTGGGCTACACCACCAACTACGACTTCATCAACGGCACCTCGGCTTTCACGTCGCTGGATATTTTCCGTGACTTGCATTGCTGGCAGATTACGGGTACTTGGCGGCCATTTAAAGGGTATGCGCAAGGCTATTTCGTGACTATTGCCGCGAAGTCGTCGTTGCTGCAGGATTTGAAGTTGAACCGCAACCGGACCTTCCTCAACCGCTAAATCGTAACCCGAGTCACACAGGTTATTCGGTAGTCGAGCCGGGTGTTTGCTGGATTTTCAACACTTTTGGCCCTTCATACCAACTCAGACCTGTCACTTACCCCCTTGCCCCTATGTCGCAGCATAAAGAAGTCAAACTCGTGACCACGCACCAGTTGCTGGCAATGAAACAACGTGGCGAGAAGATTTCCATGCTCACTGCCTACGATTTTTCGATGGCAGCCATCCTCGACGGTGCGGGCATCGACGTGCTGCTGGTCGGCGACTCGGCCTCCAACGTCATGGCCGGCCACGAAACCACCCTGCCCATCACCCTCGACCAAATGATTTATCACGCTCAGAGCGTGGTACGAGCTGTGAAACGGGCTTTTGTGGTAGTGGATATGCCGTTTGGCTCGTATCAGGGCAATTCGTCGGAAGCGTTGCGTTCAGCCATCCGTATTATGAAAGAATCGGGTGGGCACGGTATCAAAGTGGAAGGCGGCGCTGAAATCAAAGACTCCATTACCCGCATCCTGACGGCGGGCATCCCCGTAATGGGCCACCTTGGCCTCACGCCCCAGAGTATCTACAAGTTTGGTACGTACACGGTACGCGCCAAAGAAGAAGCGGAAGCCCAAAAGCTCATCGACGACGCAGTTCTGCTGGAAGAGCTAGGTTGTTTTGCGGTGGTGCTGGAAAAAATTCCGTCGGCGCTAGCCAAGCGAGTAGCCGAAAAACTGACCATTCCCGTTATTGGTATCGGAGCTGGCCCTGAGGTAGACGGCCAGGTGTTGGTTGTGCACGACATGCTTGGCATTACTAAAGAATTCAAGCCGCGCTTCCTACGCCGCTACGCCGACCTCGGCGACGTTATGCACAATGCGGTGGAACGGTACATACAGGATGTGAAAAGCCGGGACTTCCCAAGTACAGAGGAAGCGTATTAAATCAATTAAAAATGAAGAATTAAAAGTTAAAAGTTATTCTGGTTTGTGCCCTCTCATTAAAGCTGATAAGCGTACAGCCCAATTCATAATTTTTAATTTTTATTTTTTAATTCCTTTAGAGTGAATCGTCCTAACCTGTGGTCGGAACGGAAAGAAATTCTGTTCGAAGACAATCACCTACTCGTCATCAATAAGCCCGCCGGCCTGCTTGTGCAGGGCGATGCTACCGGCGACGAACCACTTTCTGCCAAAGCCGAAGAGTACCTCCGCTTCAAGTACAAGAAGCCCGGCGCAGCCTTTATTGGGGTGGCTCACCGCATTGATAGGCCCGTGAGTGGCATCGTGATACTGGCCAAAACCAGCAAAGCCCTGAGCCGGCTCAACGAAATGTTTCGGGACAACAAAATCACGAAAACCTACTGGGCCTTAACCGGCAAATGCCCCGAGCCAACCAGCGGCCACCTAACGCACTGGCTGGTGAAAGACCCAATCCGCAACACCACCAAAGCCTACACCGAGCGCCACGGCCAAGGCCTCAAATCCGACCTTGATTATACCGTGCTGGGGCAAGCCGGCAACCGTTACTTAGTGCAAGTAAACCCGATTACGGGCCGGCCACATCAGATTCGGGTGCAGCTGGCAACCGGGCTGGGCACTCCTATCGTCGGCGACGTAAAGTACGGCTTTCTGGCCCCCCTTCCCGATGTGAGCATTGCCCTGCATGCCCGGCAGCTGGAGCTACAGCACCCGGTTACCCGGGAGAATATGACTTTCGTGGCCCCCTTGCCGGAAATGGCGCATTGGGAAGCGGCAGAGGCTTATTATTAAGCAGGAAGTTGCAGATTGTGGATAATCGTTGAATTCCTATGTCTGTGGTGTGAACCGATGCTTTTGGTAGGTTAAGAGAGTGTGAACAATATTTTGGCCTTTCGGCACCGATAATTGGACTCTGGCAGAGGGCGGCTGTATTTTTGTAAACCAGCTTCTGAACTAAAGCCTGCACTTTAGGCTTTGCCCCCTGAAGCGCTTACTCCCGACTTCGACTTCTCATCTTTCTGCCATGGCAATTCTTGTTTTTTTTGTTGCCCATTACTATTTGTCGCTGTTCACGCAGACATTCTATCTGCACCGCTACGCAGCGCACAAGATGTTCACGATGAACAAGTTTTGGGAGCGGTTCTTCTTCCTGTTCACCTACATCTGTCAAGGGTCGTCGTTCCTCTCGCCGCGGGCTTATGCGCTGTTGCACCGTATGCACCACGCTTACTCCGATACCGAGTTGGACCCCCACTCGCCGTTATTTTCGTCGAATGCCTTTTCGATGATGTGGAAGACCAAGAACATCTACAACGACGTTTTGAACCGTAATTACGCGGCGGCAGAGCGTTTCGAAGGCAATTACCCGGAGTGGAGCCTCATCGAGAACCTCGGCGACAAATGGTATTCGCGCTTGGGTTGGGGCACGGCCTATGTGCTGTTCTACATCAACTTCGCTACGGCGTGGTGGCAGTACCTGCTCCTTCCGATTCACTTCCTCATGGGCCCGATTCACGGCGCTATCGTGAACTGGGGCGGCCATAAGTACGGCTACCAGAACTTCGACAACCACGACCACTCTAAGAATACGCTGGCCTTGGATTTCCTGGCTTTCGGTGAGCTATTTCAGAACAACCACCACAAGCTGCCAATGCGCGTGAACTTCGGCGTGAAATGGTGGGAGTTTGACCCAACCTACATGTTCATCTGGACAATGGACAAAGCGGGCATCATCAAAATCAAGCGCAAGCAGAAAGCACAGAAAATGCGCGTTGCCGCGTAGCAACTTTTAGCTGCTAGAAATACTGAAAGGGCTGTTCTTATCCATAACAGCCCTTTTTTGCTAAAGTAAATACGTAGGCTGCTTTACTTCGATAAGCCTACTCCAAACCTTACTTCCGGATAAATAAGGAAGGGGGCTACTCCACTTCAGGAAATCTCTGCGTGCAATGCAACCATCTGACAGTTTTTGTCTTACCTTTGCACCTCATTTTTCAATCAGACGCACGAGTTGCGTCGCTTCAACCAACCTGGTTTATGGCAGTTAAAATCCGCCTCGCCCGCCGTGGCCGCAAAAAGGCCGCTCAATTCGACATCGTTGTTGCTGACTCCCGCGCTCCGCGTGACGGCCGCTTCATCGAAAAACTCGGTACCTACGACCCCAACACCAACCCTGCTTCCATCAACTTCGATGGCGACAAGGCGTTTGATTGGATCATGAAAGGTGCCCAGCCTACCGATACCGTTCGCGCTATGCTTTCGTACCGGGGGGTGCTCTACCGCAAGCACTTGCAGTTGGGTGTTATCAAAGGTGCTATTTCGCAGGAAACTGCCGACCAGCGCTACACGGCCTGGAAAGAGCAGAAAGACGCTAAAATCGAAGGCAAGCGCACTTCGCTTGGCACTGCCAAAGACGACGCTCGTATCGCTCGTCTGGCTGCTGAAACCAAAGTAAAAGAAGCTCGTGCTGAAGCGCTGCGTAAGAAAAATACGCCTGCTCCCGTAGAAGCTCCTGCTGCTGAAGGCGAAACCACTGACGCTGAAGCTTCGGCCGAAACTACGGAAGAAGCCGGCGCTTAATTTCCCTGCTGGTAATTGAGGGAGAGGTGATTAGGACTTGAGTGATTGGAAAGCGCCGGCTTCTGATTACTCACTCCTGGTCACCTTTCCCCGTTTACTAAACCACCTATTTCATGACGCTCGACGACTGTTACCTGCTCGGCTCTATTGGCAAGCCACACGGCCTGAAAGGGTTTGTAATAGCCTTTTTGGACGTAGACGACCTCGACGCTTATCGCAAGGTAAAATCGGTGCTGTTGGAAATGCCCACTACGCCTGGTAAGCTGATTACCTACGACGTGGAAAAGCTTCAGCCGCAGGCCGAAAATCGGGTGATGCTCAAGCTCAAGGGTATCAACCGGATTGAGGAGGCTGAACCACTACGCAACGCCAAGCTCTACCGCCCTTTGGCCGAACTGCCCAAGCTAGCTGAGGATCAGTTTTACTTCCACGATGTTATTGGCTACACGGTTGTTGACAGCGAATTGGGAGAGTTAGGCGAAGTCGAGACGTTTTATGAGCTACCGCAGCAAGACGTGCTGGCCATGCGCTATAAAGGGCAGGAAGTGCTGATTCCGGTGGTAGACGAGCTGATTTTGCGGGCCGACCAGGAAGCTAAAAAGCTGCACGTGACGCTGCCCGAAGGATTGCTCGACGTGTATCTCACGCCCGCCTCGCGGGAGCGAGACGAGCCCGACGAGTTCGAGGAAGCCTAGTTCATTCCCTTCGCCATGCGCATTGATATTGTAACGTGCCAGCCTGATTTGTTGGGTAGTCCTTTCGCGCATTCCATTGTAAAACGTGCGCAGGATAAAGGCCTAGCCGAAATTTATCTGCACGATTTACGCCGCTACGCCATCAACAAACACGGGCAGATTGACGACTACGTGTTTGGTGGCGGGGCTGGTATGGTACTCCGCGTAGAGCCTATAGCGGCTTGTTTCGACGAGTTGCTGGCCCAACACACCTACGATGCCGTTATTTACATGACTCCCGATGGCGAAACGATGCGCCAGCCATTGGTGAACCGCTTATCATTAGCTGGAAACCTGCTGATTTTATGCGGCCACTACAAAGGCGTAGACGAGCGGATTCGGCAGGCGTACATCACGCATGAAATCAGCGTGGGTGACTACGTATTGAGTGGTGGCGAATTAGGGGCAGCTATTCTGGTTGATGCGGTGGTTCGGTTGCTGCCAGGTGTGCTGGGCAACGAAGAATCAGCACTAAGCGACTCATTTCAAGACAACCTGCTGGCCCCACCGGTGTATACCCGGCCGGCCGAGTGGCGAGGCCAGGAAGTACCGGAAATACTACTTTCTGGCAACACACCCAAGATTGACGTTTGGCGGCATGAGCAGGCCCTCGAACGTACCCGGCAGCGCCGCCCCGATCTGCTAGCGGAATAGCTTATCGGGTTAACAACGCTGCATTTTCAGCTGTGTGCTTGCAGC
Source organism: Hymenobacter telluris (assembly GCF_017313265.1). Taxonomy (GTDB): domain Bacteria; phylum Bacteroidota; class Bacteroidia; order Cytophagales; family Hymenobacteraceae; genus Hymenobacter; species Hymenobacter telluris. Next base: position 82,819 of record NZ_JAFLQZ010000010.1, read on the forward strand.
CATATCAGCTTCTAGGCATACAGCTGCTCAGTTACTTGCAACGGAAGTTGCATTCCTCAAACCATAGCGCTATATTTGCGCCTCTTTAACAGAAACCATAGACGGCGCGGCCGTCCTTTCACAGTTTTTCAGCCATGAGCGTACTACTCGATTTTATTCAGCAGGAATCCCAGGAGCGCCGCGCCAGCTTCCCTAAGTTTGCTGCCGGCGACACCATCAATGTTCACGTGAAAATCCGTGAGGGCAACAAAGAGCGTGTGCAGCAGTTCCAGGGTGTTGTAATCCAGCGCAAAAACCCAAACTCTAACGGCGAAACTTTCACCGTTCGTAAGATTTCCAACCAGATTGGTACCGAGCGTATCTTCCCCCTCCTGTCGCCTAACATCGACAAAATTGAAGTAATCCGTCGTGGTAAAGTGCGTCGGGCTCGTTTGTTCTATCTGCGTGGTCTGTCGGGCAAAGCTGCTCGTATCAAAGAGCGTCGTTTGAACGTTGTTGAGAAAGTAACTGCTTAAGTTTCTTCAGCATTCTATAAAAAAGCCGGCCCCCTCTGTGTAGAGGGGGCCGGCTTTTTTTATGAGCAATTTACTGCTAGGCTAGCTAGCGTCTTCCGTGGTTGAGTTCTGCGGGTTCTGCACCTGCTTGCCAGCTGCCGTTAGTGCCTCGCCTAGCTTGGTCACACGCTCCGCCGTGTTAGGATTGTCGGCGAAGATGGCTGCTTTCGTGGTGTTTTCGCCCAAGCGGCTCAACAACTGGCTCACTAGTTTGTGGTCGATGGAGCCGCCGCCGAAGTGCGCTTTCAACGCTTGCAGGTCCACTACAATCTGGTGTAGCTCAGGGTTATTAGCGTCTTTCACGTCTTCAATCCAACGCTGTAAAGCGTTGTCGAGGCCGGCGCGCTCGGCTTCATCCTGTAAGCTGCCACTCAGGATTTTGGTGGTACCGTCGAGGTGGTTCTGGTGTTGGGTGTCGTCTTTGGGCTGTTTGTGGAAGGACATGGGGCAAAGAGTTGGGCCGCCGGAGCGGCATGGAAAAGAACTGTTTGTGCAAACGACGCGCGCTTACCAAAGGTTGTAGCGCGGCAATACGCTTTAGACCGTTACTTTCGTTTCTGTATCGTCTCGTTCCTTGTTGCTCTGCATGAAAAATTATCTAGCTGGCCTTTGGCTGTTTGTGCTTCCATTGGTAGCGTCGTCGCAGCCTACTGCCAAGCCGGTGGCGCCGGCCGCCTACTGGCAACAGCAAGTCAATTACTCGATTGATGTAACTCTGGATGACCAGCAGCACATGCTCACGGGCCGTGAGGAACTGGTGTATACCAACAATTCTCCTTCCGCGCTGCCCTTCATCTGGTTTCACTTGTGGCCCAACGCGTACCGCGACGATAACACGGCCTTTGCCCGCCAGCAGCTCCGCAACGATAGCCGCAAATTTCATTTCGCTACCAAAGAGCAGCGAGGCTTCATCGACCAACTCGACTTTCAGGTGAACGGGCAACCGGCCAAGCTGGAATACGACCCCGAAAGTCCCGATATGGCCAAGCTGGTACTGCCCCAACGGTTGGCCGCCGGGGCCAGCGTTACCATCACAACGCCATTCCGGGTGAAGATTCCGGATTCCTTTTCCCGCTTTGGCCACGTCGACCAGAGCTACCAGATAACCCAGTGGTACCCCAAGCCCGCGGTGTACGACCGGAAAGGCTGGCACCCCATGCCCTACCTCGACCAAGGCGAGTTCTACTCGGAATTTGGCTCGTTTGATGTGCGTATTACGCTACCCGCCAACTATACGGTAGGCGCGACGGGCGTGCTGCAAAACCCCGAAGAGCAAACCCGCCTCGACCAGCTAGCGGCCGCCACCGCCCTCAAGAAAACAACTGCCGACTTCGGCAATGACCTGAAGTTTCCCGCTTCAGCTACCGACACAAAAACCCTGCGCTACGTGCAGGACCGGGTGCACGACTTTGCCTGGTTTGCCGACAAGCGTTTCAACGTGCTCAAAAGCGGTGTTACTCTCCCTTCGGGCCGCCAGGTTGCCACTTGGGTGATGTTCACCAATAAAGAAGCTACCAAATGGCTGAAAGGCTTACAGGACGTGGATTCGGCGGTGGTGTACTATTCCCGCTGGGTAGGCGAGTACCCGTACAGCGCCGCCACGGCCGTTGACGGGGCCCTAAGTGCGGGCTCAGGCATGGAGTACCCCATGGTAACCGTAACGCAGCCTTCAGCCATTGTGCACGAAGTGGGCCACAACTGGTTTTACGGCATTCTGGCCACCAATGAGCGGGATTTTGGCTGGATGGATGAGGGCGTGAACTCCTACGTGGAAAACCGGGTGGCGGAGTTGCATGGCGAAGGGGGCGGCATTTTAGCGGGCCTGCCTACCAAAGGGGGCGCCAGCCGGTTGCTGGGCACCGATGGCCTGACCAACGCGGCGCTCAACCAGATTCCGTACCAGGTAATGGCCAGCCGTGGCCTCGACCAGCCCGTGAACAACATCACCTCGGCTGACTACGGCAAAGCGAATTACGCCATCATCATGTATGGCAAAACCGCCTCGTTGCTGAACTACCTGGCCGCTTACATGGGGCAAGACAAGTTCGACGCGGCCATGCACACCTACTATGAGCGGTGGCAGTTCCGGCATCCGTACCCTGAGGATATGCAAGCGGTGTTTGAAGAAACAGCCGGACAAAAGCTGAACTGGTTTTTTGGTCCGATGCTCAACGGCACCCATCATTATAACGCGGTAGTCGCCAAGTCGAAGGTGGAGAAAGGGCAGCGCAAGGTGCTGGTTCGCAATGATTCGCCCGCACCGTTTCCGTTTCCGGTGGCTACGCTCGATGCCCAAGGTAAAGTCTTGGAAACTAAGTGGACCCAGCCTTTTGCCAATACTGACGAAGACGACAGCGCCGTGCTATTGTTCAAGGAAGAAGGGGTGGCCGCCATTGTAGCCGACCCTACCTATGTCACGCCCCAGTTCAACCGCCGCGACGACAAGCTCAAAACCGACGGCACCTTCCGGGCGCTGGAACCGATTAAGCTTCGCCTGGTACTTAGTCCGGAACGCTGGGACCGGGCCGCCATCAACTGGTTGCCTGTGCTGGGGGCCAATACCTCTGATAAGTTTATGCTGGGGGCGGCGTTTTACAACAGCCCTCTGAACGTGAAAAAGTTCAGTTACTTGGCCATGCCGATGTACAGTTTCAACCGCAATGAGCTGAACGGCATTGGTATCCTGAACCTGAACATGCTGCCCATGCAGGTTACCCGCCGGGCCATTCTGGGGGTGCAGGTGCAGCGCTTCGAGCGGTACCGCAAGGTGGAGCCTAGCCTCACTTTGCAGCTACCGCACTCCGCCTACGACCGGGCACAACATACCGTGAAGCTGGCCAATACCACCGTTTACGACCAGGATACGCGCCTGACTGCTAGCATTCAATCCTTGGAATACGGCTTGCGCATCAACAACGCCGTGCGGCGCTGGACTGGCCACATCGAGTTCAACTACTTCACGCCTAACCTTTCCGAGGATAACTCCAGCCTGCAAGCGGGGTTGGTACGCGCCGAAATAAACCATCTGCGCTACTACTCACCCAAGAAAACCTTCTCCGTGCGGTTGTTTGGGGGTAGTTTCCTGCAAGATTCGAAGACAGCTCCTTTTGAAATGGGTTTGAGCGGCAGCCCCGACTACCGTCGTCAAACCGTGTTTCTGGACCGGCAGCAGATTTCGCCGAGCCTAGCGAGGCAGTACCACCAGTTTGATGAGCGGGATGGTGCCTTCAAAGCTTTCCTGCCCGTTGCTACCCGTGGATGGCTCACCACTCTGAATCTACAGGCCGACTTGCCGGTAACGCCACTCGGCGTCTTTGCTGATTTCGGAGCCACCCAGAATAAGACGCAGGTAGTAGCCGACCGGAACGCGCAACGGCTGTTTTACGATGCTGGCCTCAGCCTTCCTCTCTTTAAAAAAGTGCTGAGTTTCTATTTCCCGGTGGCTGGCTCCCAGTATGGCAATGGTTTCCCATCGGGCCGCAAGGATTTCACCGACCAGATTCGCTTCGTGCTACGCCTCAACCAACTCAGCCCGTTCCGCCTGCTCGACGAGCAATTAGCGCAATAAGTCACCTCACAGCTAGTCATGCGAAGTTTCGTTGGTGGTACGGTGCTGGTGCTGAGCGGCTGGCTGGCGGGTTGCCAGCAGCACTACGAGGATCTGCCTACCTTCTCAACCGACCGTAAGCTGATGCAGGTGGTTGTGGAAATGCCTGCGGGTACCAACCATGCCTACCGCTATGATCCAAGCACCCACGAGTTTGTGCCCGTGCGGCGCGCAGGCCTTGAGCTGGTAGTGGAATTTCTGCCGTGCCCCGGCAACATGGGGTTTGTGCCGGGTACCCACATAGGCCAAACTGCCCGGCCCCTACCCGCACTAGTACTCACCGAAGCCCAGCCGGCCGGCACCGTGCTGGAAGTGCTGCCCATTGGTCTGCTTACCCTCGACGACAACGGGGAGTTGCAGCACTTGGTGTTGGCTGTGCCCGCCCGCCCCAGCCAGCAGGTCTTGCCCGATGTAACAACCTGGCAAGACCTGTTAGCCCGTTACCCAGGGGCCCGTACTGTAATCCAGCAATGGGTTTTACACCAAGGCCGACTAGGGGAAATCCGGATTGTAAGCTGGAAAAATGAGAAGGCCGCCGAGCAACAAGTAAAATCGGCCATGAACTAAAACGCCAGTTGCTTACTGGATTAGCTGCAAAACAAAAAGCCGCTTCAACTGAAGCGGCTTTTTCTGTATTTCCCTACTTATCCTCCCTACTTTACTATTACACTATTCAATCTTGTTCATGCGCTCCTTCACAGCTTCCAGGGCCACGCGCATGTTCACAATGTCGGCGCGGGCGGCTTCCTGCTCTTTCAGGTTCATGTCCACCATGTTGTTGTACTGCAACAGTTCGGCGGCGTTCTGAGCCAGCTGCTGCTGAATCTCCACCTTCTTGAGTTTGTTCTTCTCGATGTCCTTCTTGATGGACTCCGACTTCTGGATTACGGCAATGTGGTTGTTTTGCGTGGAAACCAGCGCTTTTTCAGCTTCAGCTACCTGCACGGCAAGGTCTTCGCGGTACAACATGCGGGCGAAATCCTTCAGGTATTTCTCGCTGGCTTTCCACTGCACCGGCGTAGCATCCTTGCTCAAGTAAGCATTGCCCAAGTCAACCGACCACCATACCGAAGTACCCGTAGGCGTAGCATCCACCTTGCTGATTACGCGAACCGGCGTTTTCGAAATATCTTCGATAACCACACCATCCATTTGATAAACACCCTTGTCGGCCTTCACCTTGCTACCGAACTGAGTGTCCAACTGCTTCTTCCACGATTCATCGACCCGCTTGCTGTCTAGCTGGATAGTAACGCGCTGGCCCTTGCGCGGAATACCTTTGATGGCCATATCCGTTTCATCAACGGGGGATTTTTGTGCGTAACCAGTTGCCGTCAGCACAAAGATCAACAGGGATAAGAGTACGCCTTTTTTCATGTGAGTAAAATGATGAGTGAAACGCTAGTCTCGATTATGTCCGATTTTTCAATTTCTACTCTTCAAATTTAAACACTTACAAAACAACCCAATACGCCCTTGATTGATTTTTTTAAGGGAAATCATCTTTTATTAAATAGATTATATCACATACCGGTTAACTGACAAAAATACCATTTACTGTATTTACACGAGTACTCTTATATCTTGGTTAATTACCAAAACTAAAACCCACAACATCGAGTTCTAGTCTCCTATGCCTGTAACTGTCTGCCGCAAAGAGCATTTTAACGCCGCCCATCGTCTTCATAACCCTGCCTGGAGCGACGAACTGAACCAACGTGTGTTTGGCAAGTGCAACAATCCGCACTACCACGGCCACAATTACGAGTTGATTGTGCGCCTGACGGGAGAAATCAACCCCGAAACCGGCTATGTGTATGATATGAAGCTATTGAGTGACCTCATTAAACGTGAGATTCTCGATACCTTTGACCATCGGAACCTGAACTTGGATACCGAGGAGTTTCGTGAATTAAACCCAACGGCCGAAAACATTTCGGTGGTTATCTGGAACCGGTTGCGCCAGCATCTGGATGCGCACCTGACCCTCTCGGTTACTTTGTATGAGACCGAGCGCAATTTTGTAGAATACCATGGATAGTTCCGTGCCAACTTCTCCCCTTGGGGGCACCCCACCCGTCGATACTCACTTGTCGGCTGATTTGCGCACTCCCCTGCGGGCGGACGCGTTTGAGCTGACGGAAGAAGAAAAAATAGCGGGCATCACCGAGCATTTCCGCGAAATCATGCATCTGCTCGGGCTTGACCTCACCGACGACAGCTTGGCGGGCACTCCGCGCCGGGTAGCCAAGATGTACGTGCAGGAGTGGTTCCGGGGCCTTTCGCCGGAGCATCGCCCCGAGGTTCGGCTGTTTGACAACCGTTACCAGTACCAGCAGATGCTAGTGGAGCGCGACATCACGCTGTTTTCGTGCTGCGAGCATCATTTCGTGCCTATTATTGGCAAGGCGCACGTGGCGTATTTGCCGGGTGAACATGTAGTAGGACTAAGCAAGCTCAACCGGGTGGTGCAATATTACGCCCGTCGACCGCAGGTGCAGGAGCGCCTCACCCGGCAGATTGCCGAGGAGCTAAAACTGGCTTTACACACCGATAATGTAGCGGTGCTGATTGAGGCCGACCACCTCTGCGTGATGAGCCGCGGGGTAAACGATACCAGCAGTTCCACCATTACGGCCGAATACAACGGAGTATTCGCGCAGGATGCTGCGCTGCGGGCTGAGTTTCTGCGGATGATCGGCAAATAATGTTTTGAAAGAATATTTCTGATTATTCTGGTTTAAATGATAGGTTGCTGCTGTTTTCCAATTCAGTGTTCTGGCAGCCCTCCTTTCAAACACGCTGCTACTTTAGCCCACCTATACCAGCAACCGTCCCATGTCTCGTAAAGTCCTTATCAGCGGTGGTACCGGCATGATTGGCACTCGCCTTGCCGAGATGCTTATTGATACCGGCTACGAGGTAGCCCTCCTCAGCCGCCAGCCCGGCACCGGCCGCTACCGGAGCTTCCGCTGGGATTTGCGAGCGGGCACCATTGACGAGGCTGCCGTACCCTACGCCGACTACATTATTAATCTGGCAGGCTCCAGCGTGTCGGAAGGCAAATGGACCGAGGAGCGCAAGCGCGAAATCCTGACCAGCCGCTTGGGAGGCACGGGGCTGCTGGCGCGGGAACTAGCCAAGCCGGGGCACCATGTGCGGGCTTTCGTATCGGCTTCGGCTATCGGCATTTACGGCGACAGTGGCGACCAGGTAGTAAACGAGGAAACGCCGGCCGCTTCGGCTACCGATTTTCTGGTGGATGTGTCGCAGAAATGGGAGGCCGCCGCGCACGACGTGGAGAAGCTCGGCATCCGCACGGTGGTAACGCGCATTGGCATTGTGCTGAGCCCGGAAGGCGGCGCGCTGGTACCCCTGGCTCGCACCGTGAAGATGATGGCCGGTGCTCCGCTGGGCACCGGCAAGCAGTACATGTCCTGGATTCACCTCGATGACTTGTGCCGCCTGTTGGTTCAGATGCTGGAAGAACCGCAGTGGCAGGGCACCTACAATGCCGTTTCGCCGCACCCGGTCACCAACAAGGAATTCACCGAAACTCTGGCTAGCGTACTACACCGCCCGCTGGTGCTGCCCAAAGTGCCGGAGTTTGCCTTGAATCTGATGATGGGTGAGATGAGCGAAATTGTGCTGGCCAGCCAACGAGTGAGTGCCGAAAAGGTACTCCGGCAGGGTTTCACCTTCGAGTATCCGCACCTGAAGCCCGCGCTGGAATCGTTCTACGAGGAGGAGTAGTGCCTGCATGTCAGTCTGTTCCTCAGTATGGGTTATCGTTCCGTCGCAGTTATAATCGGATTTGGCCTTGGTACACTTGCAAGCTGTATTTCTCGTAAGGTTGACGATTCCGAGATTGATACATCGGATGTGCCAACTGAGCGTTTTTGCATGTATCAGAAAGTAGGTGACACGGTACGTGTAAAGCGGGTTGTTACAGACAAATTCGCTGGCTCTCGTTTATTGAGCTACGCTATTTGGGACGCCGATAAAAGAGGCACGCAGCAACGAATTTTAGAGAACCAGCCTTTTGCAGATATGCAACTGGACTCTGTTCGTCAAATGTTGACCAAACAGCAAAAATATTGGCAGCCTTCAGAAAAAGCGCAGGAGCTATTCGTTCAGATCCGGCCCGCACCTGATGATGGCGGTGACTTGGCAGTTTTGACACTGCGCCAAGAAGTAGAAGATGATATAGACGCGGCCTTAACTGCTGCTGGCATTGGGCATTGGACCGCAGGCGACTTAGGCCCAGGTGGAGGAAATATGCTCTTTAGCACTACAAACACTACGCAAGCACAACACATTATTGTAGCTGTACTTCGCGCTTACCATATAGGTCAGAAAACCGTTATAGCGCGGCGCATCATGAATGCTCCCAACGATTGGACCTACGAAGTGCTTTACCCTATAGCTTATTCAGGCTTGTTTAATTCCATGTAAGCAATTCGGTAGAAGCTGGTAATGCCACACCCCTACGTGCTTTATGCAACCATAGCCTCGCTATCAAGCTCTTCATTGCATGAAGAAGACTCTACTCCTGCTATCTGCTACTGCTTTACTTTACTCGGCCACTTGCTGCCGCAAGGAAAACGACATTCCAAGCCCTGAACAAGCTGCCGCCTGTTCGCTGGTGCCCGATGCAGGCTTGTGCAACGCGGCTATACCCCGCTACTACTTCGACCCGAAAGAGAAGAAGTGTAAGCAGTTTACTTGGGGTGGCTGCGCCGGGGTAGTTCCTTTTGTTACGCTGAAAGAGTGCGAAGACTGCGGCTGTAAATAGTGCCAGTAGCTACAAACTATCGGGTACGGCTACCGCACCGCTGTTAATCTGTTCCAGCAGGTTATCCGCCACAATAGAATCGACGGGCTCAACGCGGCGGCGGCGCGGCTGCTCGGATACGCACTGGTACTTGCGCGAAATCTTACCGGGGTACTTGGGGAACGGACCCATGGTAATACCTAAGTCGGTATCCTCATACACTTTCTCCATGTATTTGCCGAAGATGGGCAATGCCGTACGGCCGCCTTCGCCCTGCTGGGAACCCTGGAAGTGGATGCTTCGGTCTTCGCCGCCCACCCACACGCCAGTTACCAAGTCTTTGGTGACGCCCATGTACCAGCCATCAGAGTAGTTGGAGGTGGTACCGGTTTTGCCGCCGATCTGGTTGTTCTTTTTCCATAGCTCGTACTCCCACAAGGCCTGCGAGGTGCCGCCGGGCTCGTCCATGCCGCCGCGCAGCATATAGAGCATCAGCCACGCCGTTTCGGGCGAAATGGCACGCCGCTGTCTGGGGTCGAACTGCTTGATGACGTTGCCGTTGCGGTCCTCGATGCGCGTTACAATCATGGGCTCCGACTGGAAACCCTGGTTGACGAAGGTGCTGTAGGCATTCACCATTTCGTACACGCTCACGTCGCCACCCGAGCCGAGGCCGATGCTGGGCACCGACAGCAACGGACTCTTGATGCCGACTTTGTGCGCGTACTTGGCCACGTTCTCCCAGCCCACCCGCTCCGTTAACTGAGCTGTCACCGAATTCACAGACCGGGCCATGGCTTGGCGCAAGGTCATGTTGATGCCGGTGTATTCGCGGGTCACGTTATCGGGCTTCCACTCCATGTCCTTGCCGTTCTCCACATAGTTGATGGTCACCCGCTCATCCCGAATACGGTCGCAGGGCGCGTAGCCATTGTCGATGGCGGTGAGGTACACGAAGGGCTTGAACGTGGAACCGGCCTGGCGCTTGCCCTGGCGCACATGGTCGTACTGGAAGAAGCGGTAGTTGAGGCCACCCACCCAGGCTTTAATCTGGCCGGTGAAGGGGTCCATGGTCATCATGCCGGCGTGCAGGAAGTGCTTATAGTACGCCAGCGAATCGAGGGGGGAAAGTAGCAGCGTGGTGTCGCCGTCGCCTTTCCAGGTGAATACTTTGGTGGGCCGCTTGCGGTGCAGTGCCGAATCGAGCAGAGCCGGCTGGCCTTTGTAGCGGGCCGCCAGCTCCTTGTACTGCTCGGTGCGCTTCATCTGGGTTTCAATGAAGTTCGGAATTTCATTGCCATCCTCATCCACCCACGGGTTTTTGTCCCGGTTTTTCCAGAACCTATCAAACTGCTGTTGCAGCCGTTTCATGCGGTCCTGCACCGATTCCTCGGCGTACTGTTGCATGCGCGAGTCGATGGTGGTGTAGATGCGCAGTCCGTCGCGGTACATGTCGTAGCCATTTTTCTCGCACCAGTTGTTCACGAACTGGCTCACGGCCCCCCGGAAGTACGTCGGCGGCCCGTCAATGTGCTGCTCGAACTGATACTTCAGCTGAATGGGCGTTTGCTGGAGCGCGGCCACTTCGGCAGCGGGCAGCACACCCGCCTGGCCCATGCGCGTGAGCACCAGGTTGCGGCGCTTGCGGGCAGCTTCGGGGTGGAAGCGCGGATTGTAGGCGGTAGGGTTGTTGAGCATGCCTACCAGCGTGGCGGCCTGCTCGGCGGTAAGGCTATCCGGCGACGTGCTGAAGAAGGTTTTGGCGGCTACTTTAATCCCGTAGGCTTTCGAGCCGTATTCCACGGTGTTGAAATACATCCGCAGGATTTCCTCTTTGGTGTAGCGCCGCTCCAGCTCCACGGCGGTCAGCCACTCCTTGGTTTTGCTGATGAGCGTGCTTACGCCGGGGATGTAGCCGAGGCCGCCGCGGGTTTCGCCGCGCCGGGTTTTGTAGAGGTTTTTGGCGAGCTGCTGGGTGATGGTAGAACCGCCGCCGCTGGGGTTGCCGCTCAGCACGCCGCCCACCGCGCGGGCCAGCGCCGTCAGGTCGATGCCCGAGTGCTCGTAGAAGCGCACGTCTTCGGTGGCAACCAGCGCCTTAATCAGCAGCGGCGACATTTTATTGAGGGCCACCGGCACCCGGTTTTCGCGGAAGTACTTGCCCAGCAGCACCCCATCGGCGGTGTAGATTTCCGAAGGCTGCTCTACCTTGGGGTCTTCCAGCTCTTCCAGGCTCGGCGACTTGCCAAACAGGAACATAAAGTTCATGCTCACCAGAATCGGGTAGAGCAGAAAGGTGCCCACGCCGAGCACGAAAAGGGCCCAAATGGCTCGTGCCGCACGGTTAGACCACGGCCGGCGCGGCTTGGGAGTAGGGTTTGTTTTCGGCAGTCTTGGAACGGACATTCAGAGCAGATTGGGCAACAACTTCCTGGGGTGGCAGGTCAAGAAGTGGTAAATATACCAGTTAGGCGCGGGCTGGCCTGCCGTTTTTGTTGGGTTGCCTTCTCCATAGCAGCCAAGTGGCATTACACAACGGTATTTCTCGCAGAGGTACGCAGAGGAAAAGCGCGGAGGTACGCAGTGTTCTAACGACAACAACCACTGGAATAGTGCCAGCGCAGCCGCATTACAGCCAGACTATCAACCCGAACAGTACCAGTAGCACCACCCCCACCGAAAGTCCCGTAGCGCCCAGCGCGGCCATATACCACAGCAGCCGCCAGCCGGCGTGCCCCACCCCGGCCGCCACCCGCCACAGCCATACCACGCCCAGCGGCGGCAGTACCAGTAAGCACAATCTTACCACCCAATGGGCTACCCTGGCTGCGGCGGGTGTGTGTGGGGAAACCTCTTTTTCGAGGTTGATGCTGAGTATGGCCCCTACCAGCGCCCCCAGCACCCACCACAACGACGTAGGCAACGCCCGTAATGCCCGAGCCGCAAAAAGCTGTAGCTGGTTCATAAGCCTAGCAACTTGAAAGAACGATAAGACAAAGTGGCCACAGAAAACTTCACTATCTGATAGCGTCTACAGCTTCCACAGCAGTTCCACCAAACACTAGAATTACGCCTACTACCAGAGCAAACGAAGCCAGGTGAAACAGCACGCTCAGCAAGAGCACAAAGCTGCGTTTGAGCTCTTGCCGGGTATCGAGCTGCGGGCTTTTCCACATCGGCCGGGTCACCCACCAGAGCACTATTCCGTTGCTTAGCGGCAAGGCCACCTCCAGCCAATTGAACAGGCTATTGACTCCGTAAGTATCAAGCTGCGGCCAGAAGTACGGCACCATCCACCACACCCACAGCACGGCGCACACAGCCACCAGCACACTCAGCGCCCGACCGGGCGGAGTAGTTGGCCGAGGCTGGTAGCCAGATTTGAACGGGTACTCTTTCACGATTTGCATTGAAAAAGGCAGTTAAGGTCATCAACAGTAGGGTGTGGGGCTTGTCCCCGCCCGGTTGGTGGGGCTACCACGATGTCGTGCACCGACGGGCGGGGACAAGCCCCGCACTACTGCGTGACGGGTATAAACAGATTCTATGTTATTGGCTTATCCCGATGGGTTTGCCAATGCTGCCAGCCGGTTTCCAGCAGCCAGCCCAGCGCTACACCCACGGCGTAGCAGAGCAAGTCGCGCCACAGGAAGCCGCGGCCCAGCACCAAGCGGCCCGGCAGCGTCGCGCGCAGGCTGTTTAGCCAAGGCGTTTGGAGAAGCTGGCTTGCTTCAATGAGAAAGGCGAAGCCAAGCGCCACGGTGGCGACCCAGCTACTGGACTTACCCGCGAATACCAGCCCGAGCAGCCAGAAAACCAGCAGAGCCCACAGTGTATCGCCGGCATAGGTGGCCAGGAAATGGGGTAGTTCCAGCGCCGGCCAGCGCGAGGCCAGCCCGGCCAGCATCGTGAGGAGCGCCCACGCCGCGTACCACGCCCGGCGGCGGTGGCGCGTAAATTGAGCTTCCATCTCAAAGAAAGTATCAACGGCCCGCCAGCAATGCCGCCCCTTGCGGCGACCACAGCATCATCAGAAAAAACACCGCGCCCAGCAACAGCAACAAAAGCACGCAACTGGCTGGCAATACGCCCGTCAGCAGGCGTTGGCGGCGGGAAATGGGGTTGTCGGCGTGGTCTTGCCACGACAGCAGGAAGGCCAGCGCTGCCACGTCGCCGACGCATACCAGCAGGGCCAAGACGGTCAGAGAGAGTTGAAGGAGCATATCTTCGATAAGTGAATGAGTGAGTGGGGAAGTGGTTGCGGCAGCTTACTGACGTAGAGGACTCCCCTCATTCATTCGCTTATTCACTTGCGCAGCCGCCTGCCAGTCGGCGTAGGTGTAACTGGGCCAGTGGCGGGCGGCTTGCAGGGCCTTAAACTCCTGGATGCGCTCCTGAAGCCTGCGTTTGGCGGCGGTGGGGTCTAGCTTTTCCCAGGTGCCGCTGTAGCTCTCGTGCACGAGGTGGCGCTGGGTGAGTGCCTGCTGGTGAGCAGCCAGTTCGGGCAGCACCCGGTCGGGCATGTCGAGCAGGAAGCCGTAGTCGAGGGTTTGCAGCTCGGGGCGCAGGTTGTAGCGCGCAATCCAGATTTCCCAGTTGCCGCAGGCCAGCCCTACCATTAGCAGGTAAGCCGCCAGCGCGTTCAGGCGCACCAACGAGAAGGCCGAGCGGTGCTGCCAGATTTTGAGCAGTACCGTAACCAGCCCGAAAAACGTGAGCAGCAGGAAGCCATACACCCCGATGCGCTTGTAAGCCAGGCCCGTATTGACGATGTAGTAGTAATTGCGCAGCCCCACCGACACGGCCAGCACCGCGTTTTGCAGCACCCACACCGTAGCCAGGCCGCGCAGTACCGGCAGGCCCCGCTCATAGAAATTAAGATTGCGCCGGAAAAACCACAGCACAATCCCCATGGCCACCAGAATGCTCAGAATCAGCACGTAGGTACCCTCGTGTACAAATTGCGTGAGGTCGAAGTTGGGCGCGGGTTTGAACCCAAACCAAATCCAGTTGATGTCGATGACGTTGACGACCAGCAGCAGCACGTTCACCAACCCCAGCAAACTGAGCGCCATTAGGTATTCCTTGCGCAAATCGAGGGCCCGGAAGTTTCGGGGGCGGAAGTCGGGGCGGCGCACGGCAAAGGAGGCCACCCGGTCGCGCTGCCGCGTGATGAACTCCCCAAGGCGCGACTCCTGATCCGTGAAGTAGTGCACCGGCACCAGCACCAGGGCAGCACCAGTCAGGGCCAACCCCAGCAGAAAAAACAGCAAGTGCGGCACCGATAGGTTCTCGAACAGCATTTCCAGCCACTCCCCTACTGCCGCCAGCGCCCGGCTGGTGAGTTGGCTGTACACCGGGTTGGCAATCAGAAACAGCACGTGGAACACGCCCAGCGCCAACAGGGGTACGCCCAGCAGCCGCCCATAGAACCAGGCCCGGCCCACCCGTCCGCCTACGTTATCGGGCAAGCGCACCAGGCTTACCAACCCCGGTAGCATCTGCCAAGCACTGCCAATAGCCGTAAACAAGGCGTTGCTGACCAGCTTCAGGTGCGGCTGATTGAGGTAGCCGAGCCATACCGCCAGCGAAGCTACGCAAGCCAAAAGCGCCGCCCCCGAGCCGTACCAGGCCACCATAGCCGCGCTTAGCACGGTGCCGGCCAGCGTCAGGCGGAAGTAGCCCGAACGCCATTGCAGTGCGTGCCGGGGCAACTGCGCCAGCACCACACCCACTACAAACAAGGTGTAGAGCAGCATATTTAAAGCGGCCCGCTCGTGCCAGAACAGCAAATCGAACAGGATGGCACCAACCGGCAGCGCCACTTTCTGGATGGTGCTGAGCGTGAGTTGCGGCGTGGGAGCATCGGTGGGCGCAAACCGGGAGCCGGCCACGGGAATAGAGTGGTTCATATGCGTGGATGAAGATTGAAGACAGGAGAAACTGGAGCGGAGGCTACTGCGGTAGCACCGGCAGCGGCAGAAACAGATCGGCTGGAGCGGATGTCAGCGGGGTTTCGGCAGGGCCAGTTTGGGTAACGGAACTGCGTACTTTGCTCAGAATACCTTCCAGCACCGGCCGCATCGAATGCAACTGCCGCGACTTAATGATGGTGTTCCAGAGCGGCTCAAACTTTTTCCAGCCGCCGGCATACGCAAAGTGCTTGAGCTGGTGGCGGAGTGTGTCGTGCGTGAGGCTGGCTTTGGTGATATTTCGCCAGGAGTAGAAGTCGCGGTAGGCTTGGTCGTAGCCGTCTTTCAGCTGCTGCGCCGTGAGGTGAGGGCCGGGCTGATGCACCACGGTACGGGTGTCGTACTCGTTCCAGCGGCGGTGCAGCAGCCGGCCCTGGCGCTCCATATCAGCATAGAAAGCGGTGCCTGGGTAGGGCGTGGCAATGTGAAACGTGGCAGTGGTAATACCCTGCTCAACGGCCCACTGCACAGTGCGCGCAAACACGTCGGGCCGGTCGTCATCAAGGCCGAACACAAAGCTGCCATTGATCATGATACCTAAATCGTGCAGGCGCCGGATAGCCGCCGCGTAGTCGCGGCCTAGGTTTTGGGGCTTGTTGCTGCTGCGCAGGTTAATGGGGCTCAGAGTTTCAAAGCCCACGAACAGGCTGCGTAGTCCCGCTCGGGCCGCTTTTTCCAGCAGCCCGTTGTCGCGCAAAATGCTGTCGACGGTGGCCGCGCCCTGAAACAGCCATTCCATGCCGCGCATGCCTTCAAACAGCCCCGTTGCAAAGCGCGTGTGTCCTAGCAGGTGGTCATCAAGAAAATAGAGGTGGCGGCCGGGCAGCCGGCTGATTTCGGCCAGCGCATCATCAATACTTTGGGTGTAGAACGACTTGCCACCCGCGAAAAAGGCGTCTTTGTAGCAAAAGTCGCAGTGGTGCGGGCAGCCCCGCGTTACTACTATCGAGTTGGGAACCAGATACAACTCCCGCTTAATCAACTCCCGGCGGATGGGCGGCACCCCCACCAGGGTGCGGCCTGCCCCCGAGGTATAGCGGGGCCGCGCCCGCCCTGCTTGCCACTCAACCAGAAAAGTGGGAAACGTTTCTTCGCCCGGCCCCAGAAATATGCTGTCGGCGTGGGGTGCCGCTTCCTCGGGTAGGCTCGTGACGTGCAAGCCGCCCAAGCACACGTAAGCACCACCGGCCCGGTAGTGGTCCGCTAGTTCGTAAGCCCGGAAGGCATTGGTAATGTATACCTGAATCACAACCAGATCCGGTGAGTCGTCGAGACGCAGGGACTCTACATGCTCATCTTGCAGGTCAGCTTCCCAGTCGGAGGGCAGATAGGCCGCCAGCGTGGCCAGCCCCAACGGCGGAAACAACGAGTATTTGATAGGCCGCCAGTAAGGGTTTGTAGCCTCGGTAAGCGCCGGAAGAATGAGCTTTACTTTCATAATCACAAAGAGCTTTGTATTTCAAAGTTTAAGCGCAAAAAAATATCAGTTACCCTCGGAGCAATTTTTCTAACGCCGTTAGATGGTCTTGGAAAGCCTGCTTTCCTTCTTTGGAAGCGGTATAAGTGGTATTTGGCTTTTTGCCTACAAACTGTTTGCTCACTTCCACATAACCCGCTTTTTCCAGGGCCGCCACGTGGCTGGCCAGGTTGCCATCGGTTAGGTCGAGGGCTTCCTTCAGGTCGGTGAAGCTTACGCCATCGTTGGCCATGAGCACGGCCATCACGCCCAGCCGCACGCGGTGGTCAAATGCTTTATTGAGCGTGTGAATGAGGTGTTTCAAGTAAGGAGCTAGAAGTTAGGAGCCAGGAGTTAGAAGGGTAAAAGAAAAGTAGAAGGTGAGGTTTGGGAAGCAAAGCTGAAAGTTTTCACTGTTGGGTACCACCCCTTCTAACTTCTGGCTTGTCGCTCCTTCTCTGCTAACTCCTCTCGTACCGGTTGTACATCAGCAGGCCGTAGCCGATGTGGCCCAGCCCGAAACCGAGCGCAAAGAACAGCAATCCGGCCCCAGGCAGCAAAATAGTTAGTAGTCCAAGCGCTATCTGGGTGAGGCCCAGCCACCGAATTTCGTCGAGGGTGTATTTGCTGGCGTTCAGCAAAGCCAGGCCATAGAACAGCAGCAGCCCCGGCACGACCAAGCTCACGGCCCCGCGCAGAAACAGCGCAATGCAGAATAGCCCACCCGCCACCAACGGAATCATGAGGCTTACGGCCAGCCGCCGCCCCAGGGTGCTCCAGAGAGGCTGACCCGCTTTGCGGGCCCGGCGGAACGTGAAAAATGCGGCCACGGCCAGCGCCGCCACAATCATACCGCCCGCCAGCAGCAACAAATACGGCAGCACCAATATTCGTTCCGACTCAGTGCTTTCCAGCAGCCGCAGGAACCCTTGGGCACCATACTCGCGCTTCAGGTACCAATGCCCTACTCCCGAGCCAATTAAGGCCACTACCCCGGCCCCAACGCCCGAAAGGCCGCTAAGCGAGATGAAGCGGGAGGAGCGCTCCATGATGGCGCGAATCTCGGTGAGTTGGGCTAAGGGGTCGACGGCAGGCTTCATCATATCTAAAAGCACTTTGTATTGCAAAGCACAGCAAACATCCGCTTCTTTGCAAGAAACAATACTAACTATTTTTCATGCAGCAGGATTTTCAGGCACTAGCCCAGCGGCATTTCTGGCTTTCCTGGTGCTGGGGAATGGTGTTAGTGGGCAGCTTGTTTTTGCTGTCACTGGATAGTTGGTACTATAGGCTCCAGCACAAAAGGTCCTTCTCTTGGAGTTCGATAGGGTTACAAGATTTATTAGGCTTGCTCTTAATGTCAGTGGCGGTTGCCTTCGTTTTAGGCCTCCCTGCCATATTAGTCGGGCTGGTACAAAGAGCTATTGTGCGAAGCATTTTTATTAGCGCCACCTCTATACTCAATCTGATAGTTGGTGTTGCATTGGTTTCAATTAGCTCTGTCTTATTGCTATGGCTAACCTGGGTTCTATTCGACTATACAGGCCCCCATATGCTACCTCCTATATATTCCGCACTCCTATTCTTCGCCTTGAGCTCACCATGGCTCCTATCCTCGGTGGGAGTAGCGTGGTGGCTGGGACGGCGCTTATTTCCGCGCTGAATCAAAGCGGGATGGTTTGCAGTATTCTTAATTCAAATTGGAACACCTATTTTCCCAAACAAGTCCATTCCGGTAGAATCCTAGCCGTTTTAGTGGTTCGTAGATACCCTCGTTCAGCTTCCAGCACCATGGGAGTTTCCGTAGTGTCACCCTGAACGTTTTTCTCTCCCACTATCTGTTCTTTACCGTAATGCTAACTTCTTCTACCTCTATCCAATCCACTATCACCCGCACGCTGCTGCTGTGGCTGCTTAGCAACATAGGCGGCACTTTCCTGCTAGGCGTGGGTTTCGCGCTAACCCACCACCTCAACGACAGCACTATTGCCATAGCGGCTGGTTTGCTGGCTGCCCTTATCACGCTCCCGCTCGTGCCGTTGGCCTTGCCTTTCTTTGCTTTAGTAGCCCGCTTCTGCCCGGCTTGCTCCCGCCGGTCGGTGGCTTTGCTGGGCGTGACGCTATTCTTTCTGGCTGCCAACGAGCTGCTGCACCTGCTGCTGCCTTTCGCCACTTTTTGGGGCTTGCTGGAAATGTCGGTTCCCTACCTGGCGGCGGGCTTGCTGACTGTATTCTGGCTGTATAGCTCCGGCGGCAAAACTTCCACGGCGGCGTTGTTTCCCAAAAAGCAGGATAATCGGCTGCTCCTGAGCTAGCACCGGCGTTTTACAACGCGCCTTGCAAATGCACTAGCTCCATTGCGCCCCGGCTGCCATAACCGCCAGAGCCTTATTGCGCGTAGGTAGCAGGGTGAAAATCCGCCTCCAGCTATTCGAGTTTGAAGACCTGCCCTGGTTTCCGCGCGTTATCAGGGCGGGCATGATGGACTATTTGCGCTTCATGATTTCGTGGCTGGGCACCTACCAGCCCATTGTGCCGCTGCTCCGCGAAGCCATGCAACGCACCAATTCGCTGCAGCTGCTAGAGTTGTGCGCCGGGGCAGGCGGTGGTACCGAAGGCATCTTGCGTCAATTGCGCGCCACCGGCTTACCCAACACGCAAATCACCCTCACCGACCTGTACCCACAGCCAGCGGCGTGGCAGCTACTCGCGGAACGTACACCCGGCTTAGCTTACGCAGCTACCCCAGTCGATGCCCTGGCGGTACCATCAGCGCTGCCGGGGTTTCGGACGGTCTTTTCGGCCTTTCATCATTTTCCGCCAGCTGCCGCCGAAGCCTTACTGGCCGATGCCGTGCGCCAACGAGCCGGTATTGGCGTGTTTGAGGGCGCTGGCAAGCACTGGTTGGAAATTGCGCTGGCCTGGACGGTGCTGCCCGTGGCGCAGTTGCTTTTCACGCCTTTTATGCGTCCGTTTCGGTTGAGCCGGCTATTTTTCACCTACCTGGTGCCGCTGATTCCGCTGTTCACCATCTGGGACGGTACCGTGTCTATCCTACGGATGTATCCGCCGGCGCAGCTGCTGGCCCTCGCCCACCGCGCCGACCCTACCAGTGTTTTCCAGTGGCAAGCGGGCAAAGTGCGCCACTGGTGGGGCCCCGAAGTGACTTACCTGATTGGGACACCGAAAAATGTAGCGTAAGCTTTAGCTTGCACTGTGAGCCTCCAGCCGCAGGCAACAGGTGTTGCCTGCGGCCGCCCCCCCTACCGAAGCTATGCTACAGCCTTACCGCCGCGCCTTACTCCTGCTGCGCATCCCGTTTTCCATCTACCTGATGCCGGTATTCTGGTTTGGGCTGAGCGCCATGCGTGAGCCGTTTAGCGCGTGGCAGGCCGCAGGGGTGTTTGTAGTACTGCATCTGCTAGCCTACCCAGCCTCCAACGGTTACAACTCCTACTACGACCGAGACGAGGGCAGCATTGGCGGCCTGAAGCGCCCCCCCAAGGTATCCAGGGAGCTGCTGCATCTGGTGTACCTGTTCGATGCGCTGGCCGTGCTGGGTGGCGTGCTCTTGAACCCGCTGTTCGGGCTGTTGGTAGCGGTGTATTTGCTGGTGTCGAAGGCGTACAGCTACGAAGGCATCCGGCTGAAGAAATACCCACTGGTGAGTACGGCGGTGGTGGTAGTATTTCAAGGGGCTTTCACCTTCCTGATGACCCAAGTAGGCGCAGGTGCCACTCAGGAGGCCCTACTGGAGCCAACCAATTTGCTGCTGGCGCTGGTGAGTAGCTTATTTTTGTGCGGTTCCTACCCGCTTACGCAGGTATACCAGCACCAGGAAGACGCCCGCCGCGGCGACCAAACCCTGAGCTTGCTGCTAGGCATTCGGGGCACGTTTGTGTTTGCGGCCATTGGGTTGCTGACTGGGGCGGCGGTGCTGGCTTACACATTATGGCTGCGCAACGAGGTCGGGCACCTCCTGATTTTTCTGGTGGCTACTGGTCCTGTGGTGGCGCTATTCGGGCGTTGGGTGTATGCCGTGTGGCAAAACCCCGCCGCCGCCGACTTCGAGCACACCATGCGCATGAACCAGGTATCATCCTTGTGCATGAGTGCGGCGTTTATCTTGATGCTACTCTGGTAGCTGCGCTTTGTTGCCGTAGCTCGGCAGGCTGAACAGTATAGCCGATTTTGCGTATGGCAGACCCATACCATCCTGTATTGCGTTATGCGTCGCTTTTTTCTGCTTTCGCTGCTTGGTTTCGCGGCTGCCTGCTCTACCCCCGACACCCGCCAGGCCACTACCACCACCTCCACGGCTGATACAGTCACGCAAGTAGAGCCGCTCGATACCACCCGCGCCAGTGCTACCAGCGCCCAGTCCGACACGCTGAAAACGGTAACCAAACGGCACGTTTTCTCGAACCCTGGGGCACCCGATGTGTTTAAGCTGGAAATGCGCGGCAAGGACATTCTGACCGGCAAGGCCACTTTCACGGTAACCGATGCCAGCGGCCAGGTGATTTTCCGCGAGATGCTGGCCGCCGAGGATTTGGAGGCCGCTATGGTGTATGAAATGAAAACCCCAACCGCCACCGCGGCGGAGCGCGAAGCCTACGTGCGCCGCCGCATGGATGAGTTCTTCGCCGATAAGAATTTCCAAAAGCCGGCCCTCACTTCCAAAGCCGTTTACCCCACCGATAACTCCATCCCTCGCACCGCCTGGGACGACCTGATTAAGCGCCCCGATGCCGTGAGTTTCAGCTACCTGGTTGGCAAAGAAGACCGGCGCCGCATTGCCTGGTCGCCGGGCGCCAAGCAAGTAGTACACCTACCCGGTTTCGGCAGCTAACTGTCATTCCGACCAAAGAGAGGAATCGGGGTTCAACCTGGCTGTGTAGACATAAAACCAATAAAGGCCGTCATTCCTCGCCAAGCTCGGAATGACGGCCTTATAGTTATGGCCTGTTGTAAATGGCTTGCGCTTCACACAGCCTGATGGAATCCAGCTTCTTCCTTTGGCTGGAATGGCAGCTTAATGGCCTTGCTCCAACGCCTGCCGTATGCCGTCAGCAAACACTTCGTATGGCTGATACCCGCGGGCCAGCACGTAGCCCTGGCTACCTATCCGCAGCACGCTGGTAGGGAAACCTTGGATACCAATTCTGGCCACCGCTGCAAACTCCTGCCGTGTGGCGGTAGCCGTTTCGGGTAGCGTGAGGCGGCGCAGAAACTCGGCGGCATCTACGCCGTGGGCAGTTGCCAGTGGCACGTATGTTTTAGGCTCGTTAAGGTCGGCGCCATCGTGGAAATACGCGTGCTGCACCGCGTGGGCGAAACTGGCTACCTGCGCCTGATTGAGCTGCCGGAACGCATTGATGGCCCAGCTCGGCGGCTCAGAATCCTGCACGTAGCTGCCCTCCTCACCCAACGCCCGAAACGCCGCCCCAAACTGCACACCGGTCGTTTGGGCTACCTGCTGCAAGGCGTTGCTGATGTGGTGCCAATCTTCGCCAATTGCGCCTACCTGCTCCCCCGTTACCATCCCGCCGCACAGCACCGACACGTCCAGTTGGCCGGCAAATTCCTGCTGCACGCGCCGGATAACCGGGCTCATGCCGTAGCACCAGCCACAAAGTGGGTCGAAGATGTAGAGTAGTTCGGGCCGGTCGGTGGCGGAAGGTGTTGGTTGAGTCATTGGATGAAAGCTAAAAAGAACGTCATGCTGAGCTTGCCGAAGCATCTCTCCCGCAACACTATATGATTAGTTTGGCGGGAGAGATGCTTCGGCAAGCTCAGCATGACGCGCTGCTTGTTGTTCTAACTACGGTTCGGCAAAGTTAGCCGTTCATCGACACCAGGAATTCCAGGTTGTCTTTGGTGCCTTTCATGCGGTCTTTCAGGAATTCCATGGCCTCCGAAGGGGTCATGTCGGCCATGAACTTGCGCAGCACCCAAATGCGGCTTAGCTCGTCTTTGCTCATCAACAGGTCTTCGCGGCGGGTACCGGAGGCCGGCACGTCGATGGCCGGGAAGATGCGCTTGTTGGCCAGCTTGCGGTCTAGCTGTAATTCCATGTTGCCGGTGCCTTTGAATTCCTCGAAGATAACCTCGTCCATTTTCGAACCGGTTTCAATGAGGGCCGTGGCAATGATGGTGAGCGAGCCACCATCTTCCACGTTGCGCGCCGCCCCGAAGAAGCGTTTCGGCTTGTGCAAAGCATTAGCATCCACACCACCCGACAGAATTTTGCCGGAAGCGGGCTGTACGGCGTTGTAAGCGCGGGCCAAACGGGTAATCGAGTCCAGCAGAATTACCACATCATGGCCGCACTCCACAAGGCGCTTGGCCTTATCTAGGGCAATGCTCGTGATTTTCACGTGGCGGTCAGGCGTTTCGTCGAAGGTGGAGCTGAGCACTTCGGCCTTCACCGAGCGGGTCATGTCCGTTACTTCCTCGGGCCGCTCATCAATGAGCAGAATCATGAGGTACACCTCGGGGTGATTTTCAGAAATGGCGTTGGCTATTTCCTGCAACAGCACTGTTTTACCGGTTTTGGGCTGCGCCACAATCAAGCCGCGCTGGCCTTTGCCAATAGGAGCAAACAAATCCAGAATGCGGGTGCTGTAGAGCGCCGATTTGGTGGTAAGCTTCAGGCGTTCCTCCGGAAACAGGGGCGTGAGGCTGTTGAAGGGCACCCGGTCCCGGGCTTCTTCCATGGCCCGGCCGTTGATGCTGTCCACACCAACCAATGCGTAGTATTTTTCGCCTTCACGCGGGGGCCGAATGGTGCATTTCACCGTGTCACCGGCCTTCAGCGAAAACTGCTTCACCTGCGCCGGGGCCACATAAATGTCGTCGGGCGAGGCCATGTAGTTGTAGAACGGGCTGCGCAGGAAGCCGTAGCCGCCATCGGGCATCATTTCCAGGGTGCCTTCGCCGGGAATCGTAATATCGAAGTCGTTGCGGGGGCGCTGCTGCTGCTGGCCGTTGGCATCGGGGCGAGGCTCACGCGCCTGGCCGTTGGCTTCCTGGCGCTGCTGGCGCTGCAATTCGCGGGCAGCATACCGGTCTTCGCGGCGCTGCTCCCGGTCGGGGCGGGTTTGCGGGTCGCGGGGCAGGCGGTTCTGGTCGCGCTGCTCGGTACGAGGCTGGTCGCCGGTGCGGGGTTCGTTGCGGAAGTCGCGCATGTCCCGAACTCCATCCGTAGCGCGGCCATCATTGGTGCGGGCTACATCAGAAGTGGGTCGTGCTTCACGGTTTTGGTCGGTACGCAGGTCGCGGGGCTGGTTCGAGTCCCGGTCGGAGCGGAACTCCCGCTCCCGCGGCTGGTCGCGCGGGGTGCGGGGCGTAGTGCCGTTTTGCTCGGGCCGGAAAATACGAGGAGCCGGAGTGGATACGGGCGCTACTTCGGCGGCTGGGGTGGCCTCGGTGGTAGCAGAAGCGGGTGTTTCAGGAGTTACTTCGGCAGCAGCGGGTGGCAGAAACGGGGCGCGCTCCACGGCGGTTTCCAGCGGCGTATCGGTGCCGGCCGGCGCCGAATCCACCTCGAAAGGCAATTCGGGCGTGGGGCGGGTATTGCGGTTGTTGGCTTCGCGCGTGCGGCGCTCCGGGCGCTGGAAAACCTTCACTGGGCGCTCTGTAGAAGCCGGAGCAGGGTTTTCGGAAGCAGGAGCCGTTGTTTCGGGCGTTGCGGTTGATGCTACGGCCACGGGGGCTTCGGCAACAGCAGCAGGTGCTTCCGGCGCGGTGGGCGCTACTTCGGCAGCTGGGGCAGCAGGAGCAACTACGTCACTTGGTGCGTCAACGGTAGCAGCGGCCGATGCGGCGGCCGCTTTCGTGCGGCCGGCATTGGGGGTGCGGGCCGGAGCAGCGGTGCGCGAAGTGGCCGTGCGGGTGGCAGCGGCAGCGCGGGCGGGTGCGGCAGCCCGCGCCGCAACTATGGGGCGAGCAGCTGCCTCAACGGGAGCTGCTACCTCGGCAACTTCCGCCACGGCTACATCAGAAAAAGGCTGTTCGGGGCGGGCCTTACCGGCTGGCTGAATCTTAGGGGGCAGCTTGTCGGCGGGGATAAGGGCCTGCTGGTCGAGAATCTTATATATCAGATCCTGCTTGCTAAGTTTCTTAAAGTTACCGACGTTGAGTTCTTCTGCAATTTCCTTCAGGTCGGAAAGCAGACGGTCCTTCAACTCTTCAATAGTGTACATAGAGGCAATGAGGGGAGGGAAAAATCAAAAGCAGAAGCACAACCAACAGCGGTACATTGCCCATATGTGGGCTATACCTAGGAGCCGCAAAAACGGCAGACAGCACAGGTATTCAGGACAGAACTGAGGGGAGTGGTAACGGGAGCAGCGCTGGAAAATAACCGCGGACCGGACGTATAAAAAACTACCGAGGGTCCGGCATCAGCTGCCGACTTGTTAGCACAATGTTACTCTAATACGAATGAACTGCCAAATCGAAACAGAAATTTTGCAGATTAAGCTCCTTTACGCAAAAAGCTGGGCTTAGATGCCTGACTGCGTGAATTAATGCAGCTTTTCAAGGTTCAGCTTCAACTTCCTTGTTTCCTGAGTTGGCCTTTTCGAGTAGCACTTTGCTTACTTGCCGCGTTATTTTTCGATTACAGACGCTTTTTCTGTTGTTTTCGGCGGCGGAGCTTGGCAACTGCCGCGCTGAAAAGGTGTGCTCCGTTCATTCTGCAAAATCTACGGCTATTTTTGCGCTCCTATTCATTTGTATCTTCTGCCCCATGTTGCAAGTTTCCGTTCTCAAAGAGCACCCCGAGCTGGTGCTGGCCGGCCTGGCCAAGAAGCATTACAAAACGGCGGAGGCCGATGTGCAGGCCATCCTGACCCTCGACCAGCGCCGCAAAGACCTGCAAACCGCCCACGATGCCGCCCAAGCCGAAGCCAATGAGCTGGCCCGGCAGATTGGCTCTTTGATGAAATCCGGCGACAAAGCTGGGGCTGAAACCCTGAAGGCCCGTACCGCTGAGCTGAAGCAGCAAACCAAAGCCCACGCCGACGAGCTGAGCCAAGTGGAAATTGCCTTGCAGCAAACCCTCTACAAGCTCCCGAACCTACCGCACAGCAGCGTACCCGAAGGCCGCTCGGCCCAGGACAACGAAGTGGTGCGCGAAGTAGGCACCATTCCTACGCTGCCCGCCAATGCGCAGCCGCACTGGGAGCTAATTAAGAAGCACGACATCATCGACTTCGAGCTGGGCAACAAGATTACCGGGGCGGGCTTTCCGGTGTATAAAAAGCAGGGCGCCCGTTTGCAGCGGGCCCTTATCAACTTCTTTCTGGATGAAGCCCGTGCCGCGGGCTATGAGGAAGTACAGCCCCCGATTCTGGTAAACGAGGCCTCGGGCTACGGCACCGGCCAGCTGCCCGACAAGGAAGGCCAGATGTACCACGATGAGCGGGACAACCTGTATTTGATTCCGACGGCTGAGGTGCCCATTACCAACCTCTACCGCGACGAAATTGTGGCCCTCGACAAGCTGCCCATCCGCAACGCGGGCCATACGCCCTGCTTCCGCCGCGAAGCCGGGAGCTGGGGCGCCGATGTGCGCGGCCTCAACCGCCTGCACCAGTTCGATAAGGTGGAAATCGTGCAGATTACGCTGCCCGAGCAGAGCTACTCGGCACTGGAAGAAATGGTAGCGCACATTGAAGGGCTGCTGCAAAAGCTGGAGCTGCCCTACCGCGTGCTGCGCCTCTGCGGCGGCGACATGGGCTTCACCTCGGCCCTTACCTTTGACCTGGAAGTGTGGAGCGCTGCCCAAGGCCGCTGGCTGGAAGTAAGCTCGGCCAGCAACTTCGAGACCTACCAGGCCAACCGCCTCAAGCTACGCTACCGCCCCGAAGACGGGGCCAAAACCCAATTGCTGCACACCCTAAACGGTTCGGCGCTGGCTTTGCCGCGCATTGTAGCCGCGCTGCTGGAAAACAACCAGCTAGAAGATGGCAGCATCCACTTGCCGGAAGTACTCCACTCCTACTGCGGCTTCAGCAAGATTGGCTAGAAATCATACTCACTAAAACGGCCCGTTCAACTAGTTTGAGCGGGCCGTTTTTTGTGGCTATAATTCTGGAAAAACCTCCGGCCGGCGTTGCGTCAGCGGTAAAGAATCGGCTTGCACATCCTCCTGACCGAACCCGCAAGCCGCACAGAAACGTGCTTTTGGTGTACGCAACGGCTTTGTGCATTGCGGGCAGGGTGGCCCGTATTGGTCTACTTCGTGGTGCATTACTGCATTGGGGTTTGTTTCTACGAAGCCCGTTAGAAGCTTATACATTTCCAGCATCGGCTGCATTAGTCGAGAAACACCTTCAACGGCCATAGGCAGCAACGACCGTCCTCTGCGGTGAGCTTCTTCTTCAACGAAACGCATCCCGGTCATCATTGCTTTCCGCACTAACAAAGCCTCCTCTGCATCCAGCATCGGTACCTCCTGTTGGCAACGCCAGCACCATAGCATTTTCATGGGTTAATACTCCGCCATCTGCTCGTCAACGTAGCACCAGGCCCACTGCTCACCGGGCTCGGCGGAAATGATGATGGGGTGCTCGGTGGCGTGAAAGTGTTTGGTGGCGTGCTTGTTCTTAGAATTGTCGCAGCAGCCGATGTGGCCGCAGGTCTGGCAGACGCGCAAGTGCACCCAGGTATCACCAAGGGCAACGCATTCTGGACAGGCGTATTCAGCGGCGGGAATAAGCTTGGTTAGGGCCGAAAGATGGGAGCAGATAGCCATACGCGTTACGGTGGAGGTAAACTAGATTTACAGAGGCAGTAAAATAGGTAGCTTCTCGGGTAATCCGTTATTCTATCAGCGTCGTAACGATGCGTAGGCCGCTCATCAGCGTTTTCTGCACCGGGCACTTGCTGGATATTACCTCCAGGCGTTGGCGTTGCTCGGGAGTCAGCGGGCCAATCAGGCGCAGTTCCTTCTGTACTTCTTCCAGCATCTCGCCGGCCATTTCGCATCTGTCACAATCCTGCCGATGCACGCGCTGGTGGCTTAGGCGAACTTCAATGGCTTCGAGCGGCCACTTTTTCTGGTTGGCGTAGAGGCGCAACGTAATGGCCGTGCAGGCTCCCAGCGCCGAAAGCAGCAAGTCGTAGGGCGTAGGGCCCTGGTCCTGGCCGCCGGCGGCAATAGGCTCATCGATAAACCAGGTGTGGCGGCCGGCCTGTACATCGGCCAGCAGCGCATCCGGGCCCACTTTTACCAGCACCGATTTGTCGGGGGCAGCTTCTGGTTGCTTGCTCATAGAAGGAAAGTTAGCGGAGCGGATAAGGTACAACTTCCGGTTGAGTTTCGATAAGCCAGCCAGTGGTGCATTCGGTTGGGTTTGCCTCACGCCATACGCTTCTCCGCTAGAAACCGTAGGGACTACCGGCCATCTTGCGTGGGGGGCAGGTCTAAATCAAATTTGATGTCGCGCATGCAGCGGAAGTGGCCCTGCGGGCACTTTTCGTAGCCGATTTTCGAGCAGGGGCGGCAGGGCAGGTTGCGCACTTCCAGCACCCGAAACTCGGTGCGGTACGGATACATGCCAAACTCCGGCACCGTGTTGCCCCACACGCTGAATATCTCCTTGCGAAACGCCGCCGCAATGTGCATCAGGCCCGTATCGTGGCTGACAACCAGCTGCGCCTGCCGCACCAACGAAGCCGATTGGTTGAGAGAATATCGGCCACAGGCGTTGAAGATGGTAGTTTGTTTTTCGTTGTTGGTTGTTGGTTTTTTGGGGAAGTAATATGGACTATCCGGAATGCGGGGGGGAGCAGGCGGCGAAACGGCGGCTTGCTTCTCGAAGGCCAGCTCCACTATGTGCCCGGTGCTTTCATCTTCGGGCCCGCCAAGCAGTACCACGGGCCGCCGGAGCTGCGCGCACAGCTCAATGATGCGCTCCACCGGTAGGCGCTTGGTGGCATGCTGGGCGCCAATGGCAAAGGCCACGTACCCGCGCTGAAACCCAGCGGGCAACGTAGCGAGGTCCACCTCGTCGGCTTTCGGAATGAAGTAGTCCAGCCCTTTGCTATCGTTCTTCACGCCGAGTTGCGCGGCGGCGGCCAGGTACCGGTCCACGATGTGCACGCGCGGCAGGGTGTTGATTTTCAACTGCACCAGCAGCCATTTGCGCCAGTTCAGCTTGTCGAAGCTGGCCGACCTGACACCCAATTGCGCCTTCAGCAAGGTGGTGCGCAGGTTGTGGTGCAAGTCCACTACGAAATCGAACTTCTCGGCTTTCAGCTCGGCTACCAGCTCTTTCAACGAGCCCGTGAGGTAATGCGCCTGGTCTACGTACGGGTTGGGCTCGATAATGCTGCGGTAGCCCGGCTTGGTGCAGAAATGCACCACCGCCCCCGGCACCTGCTGCTTCACCGCCCGGATAACCGGCGTAGTCAGCACAATGTCGCCGATGGAAGAAAAGCGCAGAATCAGAATCTTCATGAGAGAGAAGCTAGAAGTTAGAAGCTAGAAGTTAGGAGGAAGCTGAGAGGACATATAAGTACTCTTCTAGCTCCTAACTCCTGGCTCCTAGCTCCTTAAACTCACCCAAACAGGGAATCCTGAAATTGCAGGGGCGGCTTGATGTTGGCTTTGCGCTGGGCGAAATACTCGGCCACTTCGTCCACTGATTTGGCATTGAACGTCATGTCCTTGGTTAAGCCTCCTTTGCGGCCCATAAACACGCCGTAGCGCATGTCGGCGTAGCCGTTGGTGTGGTGCGCATCGGGGTTGATGCTGAGCTGCACACCTTGGTCGAGGGCGTAGCGCACCCAGCGCCAGTCCAGGTCGAGGCGCCAGGGGTTGGCGTTGATTTCGATGATAACTTGGTGCTGGGCGCAGGCATCAATGATGGCCTTATGGTCGAGCGGGTACCCTTCGCGGCGCAGCAGCAAGCGGCCGGTGGGGTGGCCCAGCATGGTGCAATACGGGTTTTCGATGGCCCGCAACACGCGCGTGGTGGCTTTTTGCTTTTCCATGCGCAGGTTGCTGTGCACCGAGGCCACAATGAAGTCGAAGGTTTCGAGCACGGCCGGCGGGTAGTCGAGGGCGCCATCGGACAGGATATCGGACTCGATGCCCTTGAAGATGCGGAACGGCGCCAGCTCCTGGTTGAGCTGGTCTACTTCCTGCTGCTGCTGGCGCACGCGCTCCACGCTCAGCCCGTTGGCGTAGTGCGCCGCCTGCGAATGGTCGCAGATGCCGAGGTACTGGTAGCCCTGGTCGCGCAGGAAGGTGGCCATTTCGCGCAGGCTGTGGCTGCCGTCGGAGTAGTTGCTGTGGTTGTGCAGGGAGCCGCGCAGGTCACTGTCTTCCAGCAGCTTGGGCAGCTTGTGCTCTTTGGCCAGGGTCAGTTCGCCCAGTCCTTCCCGCATTTCGGGCTCTACATATTGCAAGCCGGCTTTTTCGTAGATGGCGCTTTCCTGATAGAACCGCTCCCGCTTCAGTAATTGCCGCAGCGTGGCCGGCTGGCCGGCGGGCGCCTCAGCGAGGGGCTCCGAGAGGTGCTTTTCGGCGGCGGATTGCAGAAACACCTGGTTGGTGAAGTCCTCTTTGCTCGCCAAGAGCACTTCCACTTTTACGCCCGAGGTGGTGGCCGTACCACGCCACGCAAACGGGCCGGAGCGGTGCGGGTCGGCGGTGAGGCCTTCCAGGGAGTTGAGTTGGGCGTGGGCTTTGGTAAGCTGGGTGGTGGCGGCTACCAGCGCTACGGTTTCCACGGTTTCGAGGCGGCGGCGCACCTCGCCTACCACGGCTACCTGCTCGGTACCCAGCGCGTCTTGCAGGCGCTGGCGCAGGTCGTTGGCGAGTTCTTCGGCCTGCGGATACAAGAGCTTGCCGCGGCTCTGGGCCGAAAATTCCAGCGCCTCCAGAATGGTTTGCTGGGTTTTCTGGCCGAAGCCTTTCAGCTTGCTTACCTGGTCGTTTTCGGCGGCCTCGCGCAGTTGCTGGGGGCTTTCAATGCCAAGCTCCTTCCACAGCGCCCTGATTTTCTTGGGGCCGATGCCTTTCACGCTCAGCAGCTCCACCACGCCGGGCGGCGTGGCGGCCAGCAGGCGCGTCAGCTCCTCAAACGAGCCGGTATCCAGCATTTCGGCTACGCGGGCAGCGGCGGTTTTGCTCAGGCCGGTGCGGTCGGGCAGGCCGTGGCGCTCCACATCAGCTACCGGAAAGCTGAGGGCTTCGAGGGCGCTGGCGGTACCTTCGTAGGCCCGGATTTTAAACGGATTCTCGTCGTGCAGTTCCAGCAGTTGGGCGGCCAGCCGGAATGCACGCGTCAGGGCGCGGTTGTCCATAGAGAGCAAAGGTAGTTTCTGGTAGCTGATTGTTGCTTGCTACTTGTTGAAGGAAGTACGTATAAAGCAGGATTACCGCCCACCCCCGTCGATTCATTTACCTTCGTTGCGCAGGAGCCTTGCGCGTTTGCGCCCGGTACAATCACTCCGCAATCAGCCCCTAACCTTCACCTTATGCGCCTGTTCACTTTGTTTTCCTGCCTGAGCGTGCTGCTATTGGCCGCCACCTGTAAATCCGGCACCAAAGCTTCTGCCGAAATGAAACAACTGGAACGCACCTGGCTGCACGCCCACGAAGAAGACGAGGGCGACATCCGCGTGTACCGCCCGAATACGTATGCCTTTCCACCGTCACGGGGCCGCACCGGGTTTGCTTTCGACCACAACGGCCTGTTCACGCAGTTCGATATTGCCCCGACTGACGGCCTTGAAGGCCGCAAAGGCAAGTGGACCGCCGAAAATGACCACACCCTGCTCATCAGCCTCGACGACAAGAAAGACCCCGACTACAAGCTGGAAATCGTGTCGATGAACAAGGACCTGCTGAAAGTGAAACGGATAGAATAGGCGCTTGCAACTGTTTGGCGGGAGGCGTGGCTCTTATTAAAAATTCTTCACCACTCTAACTTCATCATACCATGCGCTACGCTTATGCTCCTTTAGTTCTTATGTCTTTCGTGCTATTAGCTAGCGGCTGCGAAAAGGAAGAAGCCCGAATTACAAATACGAATTTATTTGGTAAGGATTGGTTTGATGCTCGTCAGCCAGATTCCGTGGGTTTCAGAAAATATAATAGCCCCGGCCAAACTATGCCTTGGGGCAATACTGGTTTCCGGTTTGAAGCTAGTGGCACGTTCGTTCTCTACAGCTTCGCGCCAACCGACGGTATCATCCAAACGCCTTCTACCTGGACCACAACCGACGACGTGAAATTTCACATAAAGCCTAACAACACTCAGCTTCCAGAATACGATATCGTTATTGATGCGCTAACGCCCACCAAACTCAAGGCCCAGATTTTACCATAAGTAAGCTGCAATTTCAAACCCTGCTCATTCGGTGGTAGCTTCGCCGCATGAACTATTGGCTCGTTAAATCAGAACCCGCCGCGTACTCCTGGGCAACTTTCGTGGGAGATGGTGGCACCGACTGGACCGGCGTCCGCAACTTTCAGGCCCGCAACTATTTACTGCAAATGCAGCCGCAAGACCTGGTGCTGTACTACCATAGCGTCACTGATAAGCAAGTGGTAGGCGTGGCGGAAGTGGCCGCCCTGGCGGCTCCCGATGCTACCGCCGAAGCCGGCAGCAACTGGGTAGCCGTACACCTGAAGCCGCAACAGGCTCTCACCAAACCGGTTTCGTTGGCGGCCATCAAGCGTGATGAGCGCCTTAGTGGAGTGGGGCTGCTGCGTCAGTCGCGACTGTCGGTGATGCCGTTGAAGGCCGCTGAATTCGATGCTATTCTGGAGCTGAGTGAAGCAGCAGAATAAGGAAACAGAACCATAAAGAACCCGAAAATGGCCGCAGGAAACCTTGATAACTGGTTTTCCTGCGGCCATTTTCACTGCTTGCTCTACTATTTCCTAAACCCCTTACCAAATCCGGTACTTCCCGTATCTTACTGAGCGCAGATGCCGAAGCTGGCAGCTGGCCTTGCTTATGAAGTACGTATCCGCTTTCCTGTTTTTTTTGCTGTCAGCGGGAACACCCCGGCTCACGCTGGCCCAGCCGCTCACCCCGCCTACCCCCGTGCAGGGCCAGCGCCTGGAACTGCCGCTGGAAATGTACAACAGCGACGTGCAGGTGCTGCCCATGCCCCAAGACAGCAGCCTGCTACTGCTGGTTGACAAAAACCCGCTGGGCAACCGGCGCCTCGAATACAGCATTCAGAAATATGACCACCGCCTGCAACCCCGCTGGACGAAGGCGCTGGAAGTACCCCGGGAGTTCGAGATGCGGCAGCTGTCCAATGAGGGCAACTGCGCCTACGTGCTGTTTCAGTCGGAATCGGTGGAGCACCGCTTGTGGGTGGCCGCCATCAACGGCGACAATGGGCAGGTAAAGACCTTCTCCTTCGACACCAAGCTGGCCCGTAGCATCTACGACCTGAAAGTTATCGGCGGCAACCTGTTCGTGTCGGTGCTGGTAGACAACCACCTGACGATTCTGCTGCTGGATTTGGCGGCCAACAAGTTTCAGTTTTTGCCGTCGGTGTACGAGCCGCTGCCTACGCAGCTGTCCTTTCTGGCCGATTCGGCGGCGCGGCGGGCCGAATTTGTGCTCAGCCAAACCAACGGCTTCAAGAACCGGCTGCAACTCAAGCAGCTGTCGGCGGAGGGCAAGCTGCTTCGCTCGGAGTTTGTGCAGGCCGAAAGTGAGCGGGGCCTGATTTCGGCCCAAATCAGCCCGGCCACCGATTCGGCCAGCGGGCGGCTGCTGGCGGGCACCTATACGTTGCGTGATGCCCGGTACTCGCAGGGCCTGTTTGCAGCCGACCTCTCGGCGGGCGTCACGCCTACTGGTTCGCGCCGCTCCTTGCGCTTCTACGACTTTGCCAACCTCAAGCACTTTTTCGACTTCATGAGCCCCAGCCGCGCCGCCCGGCTGCGGCGCCGCAGCGAGAAAATGCGCGCCTCCGATAAGGTGCTGCGGCTGCACTACCGCACGCTCATCCACGACCTGGTGCCGTTTCAGGGGGGCTACGTGATGGTGGCGGAAATCTATTACCCGCAGTATCGCCAGAACAACTACGGCATGTGGGGCGGGCCATTTCTGCCCTACAGCCCCTACCGCTACGGCAACTACAACAATAACAACTGGTACGGCGGCAGCCGGCAAGCCGAGGGCTACCGCATCACCCACGCGCTGGTTTGCGGCTTTGACAACCGCGGCAACTTACTCTGGGACAACACCTTCGTACTGAAAGATGTGTACAGCAACAGCCTCACCGAAACGGTGCACCTGCGCCCCTTGCCCGACGGCCAGCGCGTAGCCATTGCCTACCTCGACCAAGAGAAGTTCAATTACAAGGTTATCGACCACAGTGCGCCTTCACCTAACGACCTGCACGTGGAGCTACAAACCTCGGCGCTGCCTACTGTGAAGGAAAAAGCCACCAGCACCAATCAGGAACGACTACTGACGTGGTATGGCAGCAAGTTTCTGGCATTTGGCTACCAGAACATCCGCACCGAGAAAGCGCCTAACCGGGAGGTGTTCTTTGTGAATGTTATTGGGTTTGAGTGAGGAAGCGGGTGCCGATGGCAACTGGCCGGAGGGCTACTAAAAGAATTTTTGGTTGCTTGCCGACGCCTTATTTTCGCCGCGCCGTATAAGCCCATCATTCACTCTTTCTCTACCATATGAAATTCCGTTTTCTCTCCTGGGTGCCCTTGGTGGCCTTATTGCTGATGGCGGGCTGCCGCGCCGCCGGCCCCGTGCGGCCCGCCCGCACCGTGGCCGAGTTCTTCAACAAATACGAAAACCGCTCGGGCTTCAAGGCTACCGACTGGAATGCCGGTCTCACCACCCGCCTGCTGCTGGGCCGCCTGGGTAGCCTCGGCGGGGGCAGCGACCTAACGCAGGCGCTATCTTCTATCCGGAGCTTCAAGGTGCTGACCTTCGCCCCCACCAGCAACAGCGCACAAAAGCTGGTTGCCGATGGGTTGGTGAGCGAAGTGAACGGCCTGCTAGCCAACGAGCGGTACAGCCCCCTCACGCCGTCCGGCGACAGCAACATCCGCTACGCCACCCGCAAGCAGGGCGACCGAATCAGCGAGGTGGTAGCCACCAGCAGCGTCACCGGCGCCCCCGATTCGTTTATGCTGATGTCCATCGGCGGCAATTTCACCCAAGGCCAACTCGACCAGCTTCTCAAAATCCTGCCCGGCGTTGCCGACATGACCAAGTAATTTCTTTCTGCTTCTCATACAAAACGGCCGCTCCATGTTAGGGCGGCCATTTTTGTGTGTAAAAAATGATGCTGTAGAGTTCTGCCTTAAATGCACCCACTGTCATCCTGAGCTTGTGAAGGACCTCATGCCCGCAGAACGAAACGTTGTAGCACCTGCCGTTTTATCGAGAAAAGGTCCTTCGCAAGCTCAGGATGACAGGTATGATTGGTGGGTGTCTCAACAGCACACAGAGTAAGACTTAACTTGTTCTTTCAACCATATAATCCTTAGCCATCTATACAAAAGGGCCTGCTCCAATGAAGCAGGCCCTTCTCACTTAGTATTATGTGGCACTATGCCAGTTGGAAGTGTTACTTCCGGCGTGGAGCAGCTTTCCGGACTGGTGCCTTTTTCACGGGCGCTTTCGGAGCAGCTTTGGCGGGAGCAGCCGGAATTTCAGGGGCGGGGCCGTACTTGGTTTCGGCGGGGTTCGGGTCGCCGGGCAGGTACACGTCGAACTCTACGCGGCGGTTGATGGCGCGGCCGGCTTCGGTGGCATTGTCGGCAATGGGCTTGCTTTCACCGTAACCGTGCGACACAATCCGGTCGGCGGGGATGCCTTTGCTGAGCATGTAGGTACGGGCCGAGGCGGCACGCTCATCCGACAGGCGCAGGTTGTAGTTGTCGTCGCCTTTGTTGTCGGCGTGGGCCGAAATACCC
This sequence comes from Hymenobacter telluris, assembly GCF_017313265.1. Classification (GTDB taxonomy): domain Bacteria; phylum Bacteroidota; class Bacteroidia; order Cytophagales; family Hymenobacteraceae; genus Hymenobacter; species Hymenobacter telluris. Next base: position 118,122 of record NZ_JAFLQZ010000010.1, read on the forward strand.
AGACTGTAATCCGGGTAGGCATTCAGGATTTCCACGAGGCCATCAAGCGTGGGATACGACGAGGTTTTCAGGGTAGCCTTGTCGAACTCAAACTGGATGAACTTGGTGGCTTCCTGGAGTTTCTTCTTTTCTTCCACCTTCATTTCCGGGCAGCCTTTGTTGGAAGCCGGACCTGGGCGGTTCGGGCAACGGTCCTGGTAGTCGGGTACACCATCACCGTCACGGTCGAGGGGGCAGCCATTGGCATCTACCGATACGCCGGCTGGCGTGTTGGGGCACTTATCAAGCGAGTCGATTACACCGTCGCCGTCGGCATCGGGGCAGCCTTGCAGTTCGGCTTTGCCGGGCGTGTCGGGGCATTTGTCGTCACCGTCGCGCACACCGTCACCGTCACGGTCGGGGCAGCCTTCGAGAGCGGCCAAACCTTTTTCGGTGGGGCACTTGTCCTGGTAATCTGGAACGCCGTCACCGTCGCCGTCTAAGGGGCAACCGTTGGCGTCGACTGCTACGCCAGCGGGCGTGCCGGGGCATTTGTCTTTGCGGTCGGCCACGCCGTCGCCGTCTTCATCCTTGGCTTTACCCAGCGCCACGGTCAGGCCCGCACTATGCTGCAAGTAGCGGTCATCCCAGCTGTCGTTGTCGCGCGGGGTCACCCCGTCCAGGTTCACGCCGAACGGCACGGTCTGCCCCGTCTGCACAAACACGCCGATGGCGTCCGAGATGCGGAAGTTGAGGCCCGCCGCGGCCATGCCCGAAAAACGCGTGTCGTCCCCGTTCAGGGCCTGCCCATTATAGCGCCCCTCCAAACTGGTGAAGGCCACGCCCGGTGCTACCACCAGGTAGGGCTGCACAAAGGCGTCCTCCTTGAGGGCCCAGCCATTGTTGAGCTTGAGCTTGAAGGCCAGCTGCACGTTCACCACGTTGTTGGCGAAAAAGTTGGTGCTGCCCGCCGGCTGGCTCGGGTTCTTGAACTCGACATAGTTGCCGCTCAGGCCCAGGTCCAGGCCCTTGCTCAGGTAGCGGTTGATGCTGATGCCCGGGCCCCACTGGCTGCGGGTGAAGTTCCAGTAGTCGGAACCGTAGTTGCCTTTGTACTGGAACGCGTTGGCCGACAAGCTGATGGCCGTTTTGCGGTCCGCAGTCTGTGCGTGCACTCTGGGGCTAGCCGCTAGCAAGGAGGCCCCCAGCAGTACGCTAGTGGTAAATAGATTTCTCATGTGAAGAAAAGAATGGTGTGGGGAGGGGAGCAAGTTGTTCCATTCAAGGAACGTAGGCTGCTATACCTATCTATTGCCGCTGAGGTTGTGTTTATCCTATAATTCTCGATATATTATATTTCCATGAAGCTGAACCATAGGAATTAGTCGCCGAAACGGTTTCACCCGCTTTGTTGCTTTCGAGGGCAGCACTCCCAGGCCAAGCAGCAGACAGCCTATACAGCGCACAAAAAAAGCGGCAGACCTAGTGGCCTGCCGCTTTCTTAAGTGGGTCGTGTCGGAGCCTTATGGCTGCGGCTGACCTGGGATGAAGAACTCGAACTTGAACTCAACCCGACGGTTTTTCGACATGTTGGCTTTCGACGAGTTTGGAGCGGCTGGCTCGCTTTCGCCACGGCCTTCGGTTACTACCCGTGATGGGTCAACCTGCTTGCCCGTGAAGTAGCGTTTCACCGAGTTAGCACGACGCTCCGACAGAGCCTGGTTGAATTCGTCGGTGCCACGGCTGTCAGCATGGCCGATTACGCGGATGCTGTACTCGGGGTGGTCTTTCAGGGCCTGCACCATTTTGTTGAGCTTCGGATACGAGCTAGTCGTGATAACCGTGCTGTTGGTAGCGAAGCGGATTGGCTGCTCCAGTTTCTGAACAGCTGGGTCAATCGTGAGTGGGCAACCATTGGCGTCAACGCGGGTACCGGCTGGCGTGTTCGGGCAGGTATCCTGTGCATCTGGCACACCGTCGCCGTCGGCATCAACTACTAGTGGGCAACCCGTGGCATCTACTTGGGTACCACGTGGGGTGTCAGGGCACTTGTCGTTTTTGTCGGCTACACCGTCACCGTCAGCATCGGGGCAACCACGCAGGGCAGCAGTACCAGCCTGGTCGGGGCACTCGTCTTCTGAGTCACGCACACCGTCGTTGTCCCGGTCGGGGCAGCCTTCCAGTGAAGCCACGCCTTTCTCGGTGGGGCACTTGTCCTGGTAATCTGGCACACCGTCGCCGTCGCCATCAAGTGGGCAGCCTTTTTCATCTACGGCTACGCCAGCGGGCGTGCCGGGGCACTTATCCTTACGGTCTGGAACACCATCACCGTCTTCGTCTTTGGGCTTGCCGAAAGCAACCGTTACCCCAGCCGTGTGCTGCAAGTAGCGGTCATCCCAGCTGTCGTTGTCGCGCGGGGTCACCCCGTCCAGGTTCACGCCGAACGGCACGGTCTGCCCCGTCTGCACAAACACGCCGATGGCGTCCGAGATGCGGAAGTTGAGGCCCGCCGCGGCCATGCCCGAAAAACGCGTGTCGTCGCCGTTGAGCGCCTGCCCATTATAGCGCCCCTCCAAGCTGGTGAAGGCCACGCCCGGTGCTACCACCAGGTAGGGCTGCACAAAGGCGTCCTCCTTGAGGGCCCAGCCATTGTTGAGCTTGAGCTTGAAGGCCAGCTGCACGTTCACCACGTTGTTGGCGAAAAAGTTGGTGCTGCCCGCCGGCTGGCTCGGGTTCTTGAACTCGACATAGTTGCCGCTCAGGCCCAGGTCCAGGCCCTTGCTCAGGTAGCGGTTGATGCTGATGCCCGGGCCCCACTGGCTGCGGGTGAAGTTCCAGTAGTCGGAACCGTAGTTGCCTTTGTACTGGAACGCGTTGGCCGACAAGCTGATGGCCGTTTTGCGGTCCGCAGTCTGTGCGTGCGCCTTTGGGGCAGCCGCCAGCAGCGTGAGTCCCAGCGCTGTGCTGATGGTAAGCAGGTGTCTCATAGGTGAGAGGTTTGATGGAGGTACAATGCCAGTGCATGCCAGAGGAGTGGCACACAGCGGAAACAGCCTACTATACCCCCTCACATTTAGGAAAGTTGTATTTCCGTTGATTAATACAGTCAACTCGGCAGTTATTATGGCTACTTATCTATGTATTTTCCCGGGTTTGCAGAGAAGGGCCTGGTGCTAAATTTCAGCTTATCAGAGCATTTAGGGCACAATTTCACTTCGCAGACAATAATTATTGAACCTCTTTTGATTTCCCAGATAAATCCACAAAAAAAACCATCTGATTATATCAGATGGTTTTCCTTTTTAGCATTTCTTTGCTATTCCGGCAATCAGCTAGCGGCCTTCCCGCATCAGCCGCTCGATGTCCGCTACCTCCAGCGGAATGTTCTTCATCAGGTCGTCGTTGCCGGAAGCGGTGATAAGGATGTCGTTTTCGAGGCGGATACCGAGACCCTCTTCCCGGATGTAAATACCGGGCTCACAGGTGTACACCATACCGGGCTCAAACACCCGATACTTGGCGCCCACGTCGTGCACATCGAGGCCCAGGTAGTGGCTGGTGCCGTGCATGAAGTACTTTTTGTAGAGCGGCGCAGCGGGGTCCTGGTTTTTCACGTCCGACTCGTTCAGCAAATCCAGCTTGATAAGCTCCTGCTCCATGGTGCGGCCCACGGCGGCGTGGTACTCTTCAATCTGGTTGCCGGCCACCAGGTTGGCGGTGGCAGTTTTCATAACGCGCAGCACGGCCTCGTACACGTCGCGCTGGCGCTTGGTGAAGGTGCCATTCACGGGGATGGAGCGCGACAGGTCGGCGGCGTAGTTGGCAAACTCGGCCCCGAAATCCATCAGCAGCACGTCGCCATCTTTGCATTCCCGGTCGTTGCTGACGTAGTGCAGGATGCAGGCATTGGCGCCCGAGGCAATGATGCTGCCGTAGGCCGGGCCGCGGGAGCCGTGGCGTAGAAACTCGTGGAAAATTTCGGCCTCGATTTCGTATTCCATTACGCCGGGCTTCACAAAACCCAGCAAGCGCCGAAACGCCTTGTCGGTGATGTCGGCGGCGCGGCGCATCAGCCGGATTTCCTCGGCGCTCTTGATGGCCCGTAGCTGGTGCAGCAGCGGCGCGGCACGGCGGTAGGTGTGCAGCGGGTACGCCTCCCGAATCCATTTGATGAAGCGGGCGTCGCGGGTTTCCACTTCCACCACGGCCCGAATGTGCTCATTGGAGTTCAGGAACACGTTTTCGGCCTCGTTCATCAGGGCCGGCAGCACCGACTTGAACGAGTCCAGCCACATGATAGTAGGCACGCCGGATTGGGCGCGGGCTTCGTCCTTGGTGAGCTTGTAGCCTTCCCACACCAGAATATGCTCGCTGGTTTCCTTCAGAAACAGGATTTCGCGGTACTGCGGCAGCACGGCATCGGGGAAAATCACGAGGATGCTTTCTTCCTGGTCGACGCCCGACAGATAGAACAGGTCGTTGTTCTGGCGGAAGGCCATGGTGCCGTCGGCGTTGGTCGGCATAATGTCGTTGGAGTGGAAAATAGCCAACGAGGCCGGCGGCAGCAACTGGGTGAAGCGGCGGCGGTTTTCAATGAACAGTTCGGGAGCAATGGAGCCGTAGCGCATGAGCGAGACTTGGTAAAGACAGAAAAAGCGCACCGGAGGCGCCGGCCGCAAGTTAGAAGTTTGGCTGGACTGCCGAACAAGTTTCCGAGGTAACTACCTAAGCCTAGTTGCCGTGTGCCCCGGTAGTAAAGAGCAAGGCCTGAAAGCGAATGGCAGCGGGTTGCGTACTTTTGCCGCCCGCTTCTTTTCTGTGCGCTTGTATGTCTGCTGCGTCTTCCAAGGCTATTCTGCTTATCCAAACCGCCTTCATCGGCGACGTTATTCTGGCCACGGCCTTGCTGGATTACCTGCACCAAACCGAGCCCACTACCCCCGTGGATTTTCTGGTGCGCAAGGGCAATGAAGGTTTGCTTAAAGGGCACCCCCATGTGCGGCAGGTACTGATTTGGGACAAGAAACAGGCGAAATACAAAGGCCTGTGGCAGCTGCTCCGGCAGATACGCGCCACCGGCTATGGTCGGGTGGTAACGTTGCAGCGGTTTGCGTCCACGGGCTTCCTGACGGCCTTTTCAGGCGCGCCGGAACGCATCGGCTTCGACAAGAACCCGTTTGCCTGGAACTTCACCCGCACCCAGCCCCACGTTATCGGCGACGGGGTGCACGAGGTAACGCGCAACCTGCACCTGCTCGACCCCACCTACGAGGGCCCGGTAGTAGCGCCGCGCCTCTACCCCACTCCCACCGATGAAGCCGCCGCCGCGCCGTACGCCGCCGACGGCCCTTACCTGTGCATTGCGCCTACCTCGGTGTGGTTTACCAAGCAGTTTCCGCAGGAACAGTGGCTGAAGCTGCTGGCCGCTTTGCCCCCACGCTACCGAGTGTATCTGCTGGGCGGCCCGCCCGACGTGGCCGACTGCGCGGCGCTGATACAGGCCAGTTCCCACCCCAACATCGTGAACCTGGCTGGTAAACTGTCGTTGCTGGCTTCGGCGGCTTTGATGCGCGGGGCGGTTTTGAACTACGTCAACGATTCGGCGCCCATGCATTTGTGCTCGGCGGTGGGTGCGCCCACCTGCGCCGTGTACTGCTCCACGGTGCCGGCATTTGGGTTCGGGCCGCTGAGTCCGTTTGCGCGGATAGTGGAAATTCCGGAGCCGCTGGCATGCCGGCCGTGCGGGCTGCACGGCTACCGCAAGTGCCCGCTGGGCCATTTCCGCTGCGCTTACGGCATCGAAACCGCGCAACTACTGGCCGTGCTGGCCGAGGCGGAAATGGCGAAGGGTGAGATGGTGAAATAGTGAGTTGACGTTCCGCTTACGCCACTTGCGCAGACTAGCGCCTCCTGAACATGAAACTCACCATTTCACAATTTCACCACCTCACCAATAAGTACCTTTGTTGTTCTTGGAAACCCAATTGCCTGGCTTAGTGGTTATACACGACCGGGACTAGCAAGCCAAGACCCTACGTCCCCACGACCCCAAGTCCCCTTACATGTCTGATTACGACTTATACGAGTTGCCCAACGGTATTCGGGTGTTGCATAAGCAAGTGCTACACACCAAAATTGCCCACCTGGGTTTTCTGCTCGATATTGGCTCCCGCGACGAGAAGCCGGCCCAGCAGGGCTTGGCGCACTTTTGGGAGCATATGGCCTTCAAAGGCACCGAAAAGCGCAAAAGCTTCCACATTCTCAACCGCCTCGAAACTGTGGGCGGCGAGCTGAACGCCTATACCACCAAGGAGAAAATCTGCTTCTACGCGTCCTTGCTCAGCACCCATTTCGAGCGGGCCTTCGAGCTACTCACCGACCTCACGTTCAACTCGGTGTTCCCGGAAAAGGAAATCGAGAAGGAGCGCGGCGTGATTCTGGAGGAAATGGCCATGTACGAGGACGCACCCGAAGACGCCATTATCGACGATTTCGACGACGTGGTATTCGGGCAGCATTCCTTGGGGCACAACATTCTGGGCACACGGGAAAGCGTCAGCAGCTTTCAGCAGCCGGATTTCCGGCAGTTCCTGACCGAGAATATCCGCACCGACCGGCTGGTGTTCAGCTCGGTGAGCAACCTGCCGTTCAAGGAAGTGAAGCGCCTCGCCGACAAGTTTCTGGCGCCGCTGCCGGCGCGGCTCGGAGTGCGGCCCCGCACGGCTTTCAGCGGCCATCAGCGCCTCGACAAGCTGGAACGCAAGCCTATTTCGCAGGCGCACTGCCTGATTGGCGGGCCCGCCTACGCCATCAACGACCCGCGCCGGATTCCGTTTTTCATGCTCAGCAACATCCTGGGTGGCCCCGGCATGAACTCGCGCCTCAACCTGGGCATCCGCGAGAAATACGGCCTCGTGTACACCATCGACGCCACCTACTCGCCCTACACCGATACGGGCCTGTTCGGGGTGTATTTCGGCACCGAGAAAAAGCAGGTAAACCGGACGCTGGCCTTGGTGCAGAAGGAGCTGAAGCGCCTACGCGAGCAGGCCCTGGGTACCGCGCAGCTGCACACTTCCAAAGAGCAGCTGATGGGCCAGATGGCCATGGCCGAGGAAAGCAACGGCGGCATGATGCAGCTGCTGGCCAAAAGCACCCTCGACATCGGCCGGGTGGAATCCATCAACGAAATCTTCGATAGGGTGCGCGCCGTCACAGCCTCCGAGCTTCTGGACCTCGCCAACGACATCTTCCGCGACGACAACCTGAGCGTATTGCAATACGTGCCGGAATAAGTGGTGAGTTGGTGAAGTAGTGAAATGGTGAGTTTGACGTGCTCTTTTACCGACTGCCCGTATTGTATAAGTCACGCAACAGGAGAAAAACTCACCATTTCACCACCTCACTATCTCACCTTTCATGCGCGTTTTCGGCCACGTAGGCACCTACCGCCCCGGTGATTTATTTGCGAATCGGCTGGAGTTGAGCTTAACGGGGTTGCACAAGCCACGCCGGGCCGGCGTTAGTGGCACCCAAGCCGAAGGGGCCGACTCCATTGTACTGGCCGGTGCCTACGAAGATGATGCGTTCAGTGAAGACGAAATTATTTACTCGGGCAGTGGCGGGCGCGACTTGCAAAGCGGCAGGCAAGTAACCGACCAGGAAATGACCGGCCGCAACTTGGCCCTGCGCCGCAGCCAGGAAACCGGCCAGCCCGTGCGGGTTTTCCAACGCGTAGCGCACGAGGAGGGCGAGAAGTTTCGCTACGAAGGGCTCTACCGCGTAATCAGCCATGAGTTTGTGAGGGGCAAAGCCGGCTATCAGGTTTTCTTGTTCAGGCTGGTACCGGACCTCACCCCCTAGCCCCCTCTCCGAAAGAGAGGGGGAACTAGTTTTTAGACTCTAATTCTATGTACCGCTAGTTCTAGAAAACTAGCAGCTAGTTCCCCCTCTCTTTTAGAGAGGGGGCTAGGGGGTGAGGTCCACGCCTGCTTACTTTTGCCTGATGTCCGACGACGAAACCCAACGCTACGCCGACCAGCACACCAGCCCGGAGCCACCATTGCTGGCGCAACTCAACCGCGAAACGCACGTGCAAATGCTGTACGCCCGCATGCTGTCGGGGCACGCGCAGGGGCGGTTGCTGAGCATGATTAGCCACATGGTACGGCCCCGGCGCGTACTAGAGCTGGGCACCTTCACGGGCTACGCGGCGCTGTGCCTGGCGGAGGGCTTGGCCCCCGGTGGCGAATTGCACACTGTTGAGTTTAACCCCGAATTGGAAACCCGAATCCGGCGCTACATAGCAGCGGCGGGCCTGGAAGAAAAACTGCATCTGCACATCGGGGCGGCAGCGGCGGTAGTGCCTACACTAGGCGGAATGTGGGATTTGGTGTTCATCGACGCCGATAAAATCAACAACGACACGTATTACGAGCTGGTGCTGCCGCAGGTGAGAGCAGGAGGGTTCGTGCTCATCGACAATGTACTTTGGGGAGGTAAAGTCTTAAGCTCCCACCCCCTAAAACCTTCCGATAAAGATACCCGCGCCGTCCGCGCCTTCAACGACAAAGTGCAGGCCGACCCACGAGTGGAAAACGTGTTTTTGCCCCTGCGCGACGGTTTGCTGCTGGTGCGCAAGCTGGGCTGAATGGTCCTGTAGCCTATTAAAATAGGGTCTTGGCCTTACCGTAGCGGCAGCCCCGGCCTACCGGCGCGCGTCCATGCTGCAACTCCTGCAACTTAAAAAATGGCGTAATCTGCCCCCAACGAATTAAACGTTCGGGGCGCGTTTGCGTCTATGCCTGAGCGAACCTCTATTTCTTACTGATGCATCAACGATTTTTACTATTTTTTTTCCTGCTTATCACGAGTAGCGGGGTTGCGCGGGCGCAGCAGACCAGCTCCATTAGCGGACGTATTCTGGACGGGGCCAACCAGTCGCCGCTGATTGGGGCCAACGTGCTGGTGCGCAGCTTGGCCGCCGATTCCACCAAGAACGGCGCGGCGGCAGATACCGAGGGTAATTTCACGGTTTCCGGGCTGAAAACCGGGCGCTACGAACTAACGATTTCATTTTTGGGCTACCAAACGGTGAAGCGTCAACTCACGCTTACCAGCCAGCCGCTGGCCCTGGGCACCCTGCCGCTGAGCACGGGCGGCGTTACGCTGAAAGGCGTGGAAGTGGTGGGCAAAGCCGCGGCCGCCATCCAGAAAGGCGACACCTCGCAGTTCAATGCGGGTTCCTACAAAACCAACCCCGACGCCAACGCCCAGGACCTTATCACCAAAATGCCCGGCGTAACCGTGGACCCTACCACTGGCAAGGTGCAGGCGCAGGGCGAGCAGGTTCGGCGGGTGCTGGTGGATGGTAAGGAGTTTTTCGGCGACGACCCCGACGCGGTGCTCAAGAACATTCCGGCCGAAATTATCGACAAGATTCAGGTGTACGACCGGGCTTCCGACCAAGCGCAGTTCACTGGTTTCGATGATGGCAACCAGCAGAAAACCATCAACATTGTGACCAAGCCGCAGTTCCGCACCGGCAAGTTTGGGCGGGTGCTAGCTGGCTACGGCCCCAAGGACGACCGGTACCGGGTCAGCGGCAACATCAACTCATTCAAGGGCAAGGAGCGCATATCGTTGGTGGCCCAGAGCAACAACATCAACGAGCAGAACTTTGGGAGTGAAGACTTGCTGGGCGTGAGTGGCGGCGGAGGCCGCGGCGGCCGTGGCGGCGGGGGTGGCAATGCCGGCGACTTTTCGGTAGGCCAGTCGGGTGGGATTTCCACTACGCACGCGCTGGGTTTGAACTACTCCAACTCCTGGGGCAAAAACACCGACGTAACGAGCAGCTACTTCTTCAACCTCAGCGACAACACCGCCCGTACCAGTTTGCTGCGGCGCTACGTATCCCCCACCGACCGGCCCCTGGACCAGCGCTACAGTGAAAACTCGCTGGCGACCAGCCGCAACATCAACAACCGCTTCAACGTGCGCTTGGAGCACCGTTTCGATTCGGTGAACTCCATTATCTGGCAGCCGCGGCTGTCGGTGCAGCGCAACACCAGCAACAGCTTGCTCGACGGGCGCACGTATCAGGTGAGCGAGGGCGAGCCGGATTTCACGCAGGGCAGCAACAACAGCAGCTACCGCTCGGCCAACACCGGCATCAACGCCTCCAACCAGTTGCTGTACCGCCACCGGTTTGCCAAGCGCGGACGCACGTTTTCGCTCGGCCTGAACACCAACTACAACACCCGCGACGGCGACAACACCTTGCTTTCCAGCACGGTATCCACCCGCGACTCGGTGACTAACACCAACACACTCAACCAGTTTTCCAAGCTCGACCAAACCGGCTGGGCCTGGAACGGCACCCTCAACTACACCGAGCCCCTCAGCCAGTTCAGCCAGTTGCAGGCCGAGTACCGGGTGTCGTACACGCCCAACGATTCCGACAAGCGCACCTACAACTACGCACCGGGCGAAGAAGCTTACACCATTCTCAACGACACGCTCAGCAGCGTGTTTCAGAGCAGCTACCTCACCAACGCTGGCGGCCTCACGTACCGCTACCAGAACAAGGAGCTGCAATGGATGGTGGGTGCCTCGGTACAACACGCCCACTTGCGTAGCGACCAGGAATACCCGCGGGCCGCCCTTACGGAACGCTCGTTCCTGAACGTACTGCCCAACGCCATGCTGCGCTACAACTTTTCGCGGCAGCAGAACCTGCGCCTCAATTACCGCATGAACACCCAGTCGCCTAGCATCAACCAGTTGCAGGAAGTGGTGAACAACTCCAATCCGTTGCAGCTCACCACCGGCAACCCCAACCTGCGCCAGTCCAACCAGCACAGCCTGAATATTCGCTATTCGTCGGCGGTGCCCGAAAAGTCCACCTCGTTCTTTGTGGCCCTGAATGGCTCGCTCACCGACCAGTACATCACCAACAGCACCATTTACGCCACCAACGAGCCCATTGAAGTAGGCGGCGTGGTAATTCCGGTGGGCGGCCAGCTGACGCGGCCCGTGAACCTGGACCAGCAATATTCGCTCCGCTCGTTTGCCAACTACAGCTTGCCGCTGGCCTTCATGAAGTCCAACCTCAACCTGAACGGCAACATCAGCTATTCGCAAACGCCCGGCCTGGTATTCGAGCAGTTGAACTACAGCCGCACCCCGTCTGGGGGCCTGGGCGTGGTGTTAAGCAGCAACATCAGCCCCGAGTTGGACTTCACTATTTCGTCGAATTCCAACCAGAACTACATCCGCAACACCTTGCAGCGGCAGCTCAACCGCCAGTACTTCCGGCAGAACACCTCGTTGCGCCTGTCCTGGATTGTGGCCAAGGGCATTACGCTGCAATCCAACATCAACCATCAGTATTACAGCGGGTTGTCGGCGGGATACAACCAAACCACGCTGCTGTGGAATGCGTCGTTGGGCAAGAAGTTTATGGCCCGCCAGCAGGCCGAGCTGAAGCTGTACGCCTTCGACCTGCTGGGCCGCAACAACAACATTCAGGTGAACACCACCGCGGCGTACACCGAGGATGTGCAAACCAATATCCTGCAACGCTACCTGATGCTGATGTTCACCTACAACATTCGGAGCTACAGCGGCAACAACCGCAACGGCGCCCTGCCCGAAGAAGCCCCAACCGAGCAGCGGCAGCGGCGCAACGGCGGCTTCCGGCCCGAAGGCGGCGGCTTCGACCGGCCCGGCGGGGGCGGTGGTTTTGGCCCGCCCGGTGGGGGTATGTAGTGCTTCTGGCAAGCGCCCGGCCTTAGTAGGCCGGGCGCTTGTGGTTTACGGGAAAGGCCTTTTACCGTGGAATACTGCCATTTCCCCCATTTTTCGCCTACTTTGTAGCGTTGGAGCCTGGTGGGCAACCATACCGCAGCCAGGGTTCCGCTCTTCCCTGACCATGAAACAATTCTTTTTCACGCTCCTGTGCTGCTGGCCGCTGCTAGCCGATGCCCAGAGCGTACCGGTTCCGGCCGAGCTGGATTTTGCGGGCCTGCACCTGCGCTTAACCGATGGCGGGCGCAAAGCCGTGCAGCAGAAAGTGGATGCCTTGCGCAGTCATCCCAATTCGTTTCAGGCGCGCGTCAACCTGGCCGATGCCTACTTCCCCATCATTGACAGGGTATTGCAGGAAGAAGCCGTGCCGCTGGATTTCCGCTACCTGGCCGTGCAGGAAAGCGGCTTGCAGGGCGAGGCCCAAAGCATTCATGATGCCGTAGGCTATTGGCAGTTCAAGCGCGAAACCGCGCAGGATTACGGTTTGCTCATCAATGATGCCGTGGATGAGCGCAAGCACATTGTAGCCGCTACCCACGCCGCTGCCAAGTACCTGAAACGCAACAACAACACCCTGCACAACTGGGTGGATGCCCTGCTGAGCTACAACCTGGGCGCGGGCGGCGTGAAATCCTACACTCTGCCCACTGATTTTGACGCCACGGAAATGGAGATTTCCGAGCGGACCCACCAGTACGTGCTGACCATGCTGGCGCACAAAGTGGCGTATGAGCCCGCCGTAGGCCACAACCCCAAGCCGCCGCTCACCTTCCAGGAGTTTCCGGCCCCGGCGGGCTTTACCCTAGTGAGCATTGCCCAAACCCTACAAACCGACGGCGCCGAAATGGCCCGCCACAACCGCTGGCTCCTTACTCCCACCATTCCGTCCGATAAAATCTACACGATTATCGTACCGATAGTGGATGGTATTCAGCTCACGGCCATGGCGGCGCAGCAGAAGAACGCCACCGCGGGCCAGTTGCTCAACAAACCCCAGACGGATCCGCAGAACGCCGATTACGTGCGCGTGAATGGCATTCGGGCGCTGGTAGCCTTGCCCGGCGACACCAAGGAAAGCCTGGCCAAGCGGGCAGGCCTGAAGGTGCGCAAGTTCATGCAGTTCAACGACCTGTTTGCCTTCGACAACATTGTGGTGGGGCAGCCCTACTTCGTGCAAAAGAAGCGCGACAAAGCGGCCGCCGAATACCACGTGGCGCAGCCCGGCGAGAGTGTGGCTATGGTGTCGCAGAAATATGGCATTCGGGCGAAGGCCATCTGGAGCAAGAACCGCATGCCGCGCAACGAAGAGTTGCGGCCGGGCCGCGTGCTGTGGCTCCAGCATACCCGCCCCCGCGACGTGGCCATTGAATACGCCAATAGCACCGACACCAACGCCCTGGCCGCCTTTGAACGGCCGGTTAACACCCCGGCTGCCCGGCCGCAGCCAGCTCCCGTGGCACCAGCTCCCAAAAAGGCTCGCCCCAACGAAGTAGAGCCGTACCGCGGCCAAACGGCTGGTGCCGCCCGCGTGCTGGAAGACGCTGTAGAAATACCTGACACGCTGGCTACCACGCAGGGCCTCGTCACGCAGCCCGACAGTGCCACCGATGCCACCACGGAAAACCTGAACGAGCTGCCGCCCGCGCCGGAGCCAGCCCCTAAGCCAGCTACGCCGCGTACCGTTTACGCCCCCCGCCCCGTTAAGAAAGACTCGGTAGCCTCAACCCCGGTAGCCGACGAGCCACTGACGCCGGAGGTAGCGGCTACCCCCTCCCCTGCTGCGCCAGTTAAACCAGCTCCTAAGCCAGTAGCTACCACGCCGGCCGCGCCAAAACCAACGGTTCCCGTGGCGGCCAAACCGGCTGCACCGGCACCCGCCACTCCCGCTCCGGCCGTTACGAAGCCTGCGCCAGCCCCGTATGCAGTGCCGGTTAGCCGGGCCGAGGCCCTGCCGGCCAATGGGCTGCACATTGTGCAAGCCAAGGAAGGCCTGTATTCAGTGGCCCGCCTTTACGGCCTGCGCCCCGCCGACCTTATTGCGTGGAACAATCTGCCGGAAAACCCCTCGTTGCGCATCGGCCAGACGTTGCGCCTCACTGCACCAGCGGGCACTCCGGCGGCCGCCCCGGTTACTACGCCCAAACCGACTACAGTCGCCCCCGCTCCTAATGCGACGCCTAAACCAGCCGCTACGGTTACTCCCGCTACGCCAGCACCGCAAGCGGCTTCTATCAGCTACACGGTAGGGGCCGGCGAGTCGATGTACGCCATTTCCAAGAAGTACGGCGTCACCATCAAGCAGATTATGGAGTGGAACAACAAGCCCGATTTCAGCGTGCGGCCCGGCGAGGTCTTGGTTATTAAGCCCACCAAGCAGCCGTAGTACTTCGCATATTTCTTCTAAAACAAAGAAGGCAGCCATTGTGGCTGCCTTCTTTGTTTTAAAGTATTGTCTTATCTAAGATACTTATGCCGCTAGTCGCTCGGCGGCCACAGCTACTGGCACAATGCGTTGCGTCCGGGTCTTGAGCATGGTGATGATTTCGGCATCGGAGGCGTAACGGTTGCCCAGGTTTACAAAATGACGGGCCAGCAGGTCGTAGCGGCGGGTCATGAGGTAGGCGAAGATGTGCAGGAAGTGAATACCGTCGAACACAATGGCATCGTTCTGTGCGTACTGGTCCACGGTTTTCAGGAAGTGCGCGGGGTGTTCGGTCCAGTGCATGGCCGGCTTGAGGTGGTGGCTGATGTGGTAGCCGTCGTTCCAGCACTTGTGGTTGTACTTGGTGTTGATGCACGTCACGCTGTTGGTGTAGCAGTTGCCAGGGTTGCGGGCGTCAATAAACGAGTGCTGGCTCCAGTTACCCAGCATCATCACTACCCGGGCCACCACCACCGGCAGCACCAGCACCGCCAGCGTGGCCGGCAAATTCACGAAGACCAGCACCACGCACGCCACCAAGTACACCACTTCGCCGCGTAGCAACCGGTGCCGCAGCTTGGGCTTCTGGTTGCGGGTGAAATATTGAACCAGCCGCGGAATACCTACCAGAAAAAACCCTCCCAGATACCGCCCGAAGCTGGCCAATGAATCGCGCTGGTAGTCCATGGTTGAGCTTTCGTCGCCTTCCAGGTTGTTCTCGGGATGGTGCATGCCCAAATGGTGCGTAAAGTAGGTTTCTGGCGTTTGCCCAAACAGCGGCCCAATCACCCACGGAATGTAGTGGTTGAGTTGGGCATACTTCTTTTTGAACAGGATGCGGTGGCTGGTGCAGTGCAGCATCAGCCCAAACGGCCCTTTGAAGTAAAACGTGGTCAGGAACATGTACACGCCCAGCGCGCCCCACCACAGGCGGTTATCAAGGCCAGGCCAAAACAGCAGGGCCACCAGCGGCAGCAACGTGACGGATATTTCCAGAATCAAGCGCACAAACGGCAAATCACGCTTGTCCTGAATGAAGCGAAGTAGAAACCGCGAAGGATAGGAAAGCGCAGCAGATTCGGTGTACCCCGGGTCTGTGAGGGCGGCAAGGGTTTTCATAGATGAACGATGACCAGCAAGGCTGGTCGTGGGTGATGCAGAAGCTAAATAGAAAACCCGGAGATAAGTATGTAACTCCAGAAGCTGCCAACCTTCTGCATACCGCTAACTATCAAGCACCTAGAATAAAATATAAAAAACTCGTGGAGGGTTGCTGCTAGTTGCATTCAACACCGCTCTGGGTTTGAAGCACATACCCGAGCTACGCAAGGTAAGCAGTTTGTAACCAACGAAGTTCCGCTGGCACTCCAGATGCCGGAATTTTCTGGCTGCTCCGAGCGCACAGCCACTCACTTGCAGCCGCTGTTACCAGCGGCGCCTGTAAAACGGCCACCTTCACTTGTTCGTATTCCCAGCTCTGCTCTTGCCAGGCCGCCCGGCCGCGCCACCCACTCCGCTTTGTGCTGCTAACCGCTGGCCCACCTTTCTGGCTCACTGAAAAAGGCGTAGCACACCACTACGCTACACCTTCGGGTCCGACCGAGTTGGGAAGTACCTCCTGCCCAAGCGGCCCTTAGGGCTAACTTATTCAGCTCCAAAAAGGACGGCCTATATAGCCGTCCTTTTCTTTATGATACGCCAAAATCCGTTGCCGCGCAATATTTCCCGGCCACTCATTCGTGGGTAACTTTACCTTATACAATGCTGAATCACGAATGCCGGACGTTGCGGTAGCAGCCATCCGAAAACTCATAACTCAGCATTCAGAAGTCATAATTTGCCCCGCGCTATGCCCGTTTTCTCGCACCTGCACTCCCACACGCAATACTCTCTTCTTGATGGCCAGGCCAGCATTTCGGCCCTCATGAAAAAGGCCCAGGCCGATGGGATGCCGGCCGTAGCCCTCACCGACCACGGCAATATGTTCGGGGCCTTCAACTTCGTGGCCGAAGCCAACAAGTACAACGTGAAGCCGATTGTGGGCTGCGAGTTCTACATGGTGGAAGACCGCCACAAAAAGGCCTTTAGCCGCGAGAAAGGCGAGCGGGACAAACGCTACCACCAGCTGCTGCTGGCCAAAGATCAGGCCGGCTACCACAACCTCGCCAAGCTCTGCTCGATGAGCTTCATCGAGGGCGTGTACTCGAAATTCCCGCGCATCGACAAGGAAATTCTGCTCAAGTACCACGAAGGCCTGATTGCCACCTCGTGTTGCATCGGGGCCGAGATTCCGCAGGCCATCCTGTTCGAGAGTGAGGCCAAAGCTGAGGAGTTGCTGAAGTGGTGGCTCGACGTGTTCGGGGAAGATTACTACATCGAGATTCAGCGGCACGGGCTGATGAACTTCGACGGTACCGGCAAAAGCCAGGAAGACGTGAACCAGGTGTTGCTGGGTTTGGCCAAGAAGTACAACGTGAAGGTCATCTGCACCAACGACTCGCACTACGTCGACCAGACCGACTTCGCGCCGCACGATATTCTGCTGTGCGTGAACACCGGCGAAGAGCACAGCATCCCGGTGGGCGACTTCCAGACCCAGTATTTCCGCATGATTTCGCAGGACAACAAGGTGCTCTACGACCACCTCGACAACCTGCGGCCCCTCTCCGGCCAGGACGCCAGCATCCGGCGCCAGCTTCAGCGCATTGACGAGGAAGCGCAGGGCCCGCGGCCCCGGGCCCGGTTCGGCTTCGCCAACGACCAGTTCTACTTCAAGACCCAGGAGGAGATGAACGCGCTGTTCAGTGACGTGCCGGAAAGCGTGGACAACACCAACGAAATTGTTGACAAAATCACCCCGCCCAAGCTCCAGCGCGACATTCTGCTGCCCAACTTCCCGCTGCCGGCCGAGCACCCCACCGCCGACGCTTTCCTGCGTTACCTCACCTTCAAGGGCGCTTTTGAGGGCGAGAAGCGCCGCTATTCCGAGCGCACCCCCGAAATCGAGGAGCGGCTGGACTACGAGCTGCGCGTGATTGAGACGATGGGGTTTGCGGGCTACTTCCTCATCACCCAGGACTTCATCAACCACGGGCGCAACATTGGCGTGGCCGTGGGGCCGGGCCGGGGTTCGGCGGCTGGTTCGGCGGTGGCCTACTGCATCGGCATCACCAACATCGACCCGATTAAGTACTCGCTGCTGTTCGAGCGGTTCCTGAACCCGGAGCGCGTGTCGATGCCCGATATTGACATCGACTTCGACGACGTGAACCGTCAGAAAGTCATTGACTACGTGGTGGATAAGTACGGCAAAACCCAGGTGGCCCAGATTATCACCTTCGGTACCATGGCCGCCAAGTCCAGCATCAAGGACGTGGCGCGGGCCATGGATTTGCCGCTGCCCGTGGCCAACGACCTGGTGAAGATGGTGCCCGACCAGGTGGGCACCACGCTCCAGAAAGCCTTTGCTGAGAATCAGGAGTTGGATATGATTCGGCGCGACGATGCGCCCGACAACCTGCGCGGTCAGATTCTGCGCCTCGCCGAGAAGCTGGAAGGCTCGGTCCGGAACACCGGCATCCACGCGGCCGGCGTCATCATCGCCCCCGACGACATCACCAAGTACATTCCCGTTTCCACCTCCAAAGACTCGGACCTGCTCGTTACGCAGTTTGATGGCAAGGTGATTGAGAGTGCCGGGATGCTCAAAATGGACTTCCTTGGTCTGAAAACCCTGACCATTATCGTCGATGCCATTAACCTCATCAAGCAAAACCACGGCGTTGAAATCGACATCGACGAAATTCCGATTGACGACCAGAAAACCTACGAGCTCTACCAGCGCGGCGACACCATCGGCACGTTCCAGTTTGAATCCGAGGGCATGCGCATGTACCTCAAGGACCTCAAGCCCACCAACATCGAGGACCTGATTGCCATGAACGCCCTGTACCGGCCCGGCCCGATGCAGTTCATCCCGAACTTCATCAACCGCAAGCACGGCCGCGAAACCGTGGACTACCCGCACGAACTGCTGGAACCCATCCTGAACTACTCGCAGGGCATCATGGTGTACCAGGAGCAGATTATGCAGACGGCCCAGATTCTGGCCGGCTACTCGCTCGGCGGCGCCGACTTGCTGCGCCGCGCCATGGGTAAGAAGGACATGAAGAAGATGGCTCTGGAGCGGGAGAAGTTCTGCGAAGGCGCCGAGAAGCTGCACGGCATCAAGGCCAAGAAAGCCAACGAGGTGTTCGACGTAATGGAGAAGTTTGCGGCCTACGGCTTCAACCGCTCCCACTCCGCCGCCTACTCGGTGGTGGCCTACCAGACCGGCTACCTCAAGGCCCACTACCCTGCCGAGTACATGGCCGCGGTGCTCACCAACAACATGGGCGACATCAAAAAGGTGACGTTCTTTATTGAGGAAGCCCGCAAGCAAGGCGTGGCCGTACTCGGGCCCGACGTCAACGAATCCATCCTGAAGTTCAACGTGAACAAGCAGGGCCAGATTCGTTTCGGGATGGCCGCCGTGAAAGGGGCCGGTGAAGCTGCGGTGGAGGAAATCGTGCAGGAGCGCACCAAAGGCGGGGCGTACGGCGACATTTTCGATTTCTCGCGCCGCGTGAGTTTGCGGGCTGTGAACAAGAAAACCTTTGAAAGCCTGGCCCAGGCCGGGGCCTTCGACTCGTTTGAGCGTTACCACCGCCGCCAGTTCATGGAGGCCCCTTCCGGCGACCAGAACCTGATTGAGAAGGCCATGAAAGTGGGCCAGCAGCACCAGGCGGCCAAAGAATCGGCCCAGCAAAGCCTGTTCGGTGGCGGCGGCGGCATGATGGCCATTCCGATGCCCAAAATCCAGGACATGGAGCCTTGGAGCCCCACCGAGAAGCTGCGCCGCGAGAAAGAAGTGGTGGGTTTCTACCTCTCGGGCCACCCGCTTGACGACTTCAAGCTGGAAATCGACTCGTACTGCACCTGCGGCCTCGACAAGATTGAGAACTACAAGAACCGGGATATTTCGGTGGCCGGGCTGATTTCCAACGTGCAGTTCAAGACCACCAAAACCGGCCACCCGTTCGTGAGCTTCAACGTGGAAGACTACGAATCGAGCTTGAACCTAGCTTTATTCCGCGACGACTACTCGAAGTTCTCGCCCATGATTAACCCCCGCAACTACGACAAAGAGCAGGTGCCGCCCATGTTCATCCGCGGCAAGTTCCAGCAGCGTTTCCGCGACTCCGACCAGTTCGAGTTCAAGATCATGACCATGGAGCCCCTGTTCCATGTGGCTGAAAAACTCTCCAACGGCGTGCGGGTACAGCTCGATTTGCGCACCATCACCGAGCCCTTCATGGACCGGTTTATGGCGGCCGTAGAAGAAAGCCAAGGCAGCAAGAAGCTGGAAATCAAGTTTGCGGAGCCGCACGAGCACTTGGCCGTGGACACCTACTCGCGCCGCTACCGCATCGAGCCGAAAGCCTTCATTGCCCGGAT
Organism: Hymenobacter telluris; assembly: GCF_017313265.1. Taxonomy (GTDB): domain Bacteria; phylum Bacteroidota; class Bacteroidia; order Cytophagales; family Hymenobacteraceae; genus Hymenobacter; species Hymenobacter telluris. The sequence continues at coordinate 137,827 of NZ_JAFLQZ010000010.1, forward strand.
GCGGGAAATGGAAATCGACGCCTGCCAGCTGATTTAGTAGCAGAGGTATTGCCTTGAAGCAGATAACGCAGATATAACCTTTTAAATGATTGTATCTGCGTTATTGCTTGTTACAGCTCTCTTACTAAACTCCTGCTATGACTTATTACAGCCATTTCGTTTTTGGATGGTTATTGCTTCTAACTAGCTGTGAAACCAAAATACCTGTTACTGAATCTAATTTGACAGGCGCTTGGCGCAGCGTTAATACACACAAATCAGGCTACCCACCTGATGATATCATCATTTATAAGCGCTACAAGCAGTTATTCCTAACGACCTACTACGGCCATTATGAGGCAAAGCTTAATGAAGCAGGGGACTCATTAAGTCTTCGACAAGGTTGCATGGTTTACTTGCTTCCTGTCTCTTTACGCTTGATGCCAGATAAAAGTCCAGATACGCTTTCAGTGTCAATGCCAAGTTTTGGTAAATTCACTCGTATGGACTCTTCGACATTCATTAGAAATTACTTTAGCTACAAGCGCCCTCGAAAACTTCCTTTACAGAGAAGGGGAGAAGATAAATGACATTTTAGAAAATAAACTTTCAATTTTTATTGAAAGTTTCAAATACTCGATTACATTTACACCATGCAACTCGAAGAAGCCAAAAGCAAGTTCATTGAAGGCTGGGGCACCCTGGGCTCGGCCTGGGGCGTAAGCCGCACAATGGCGCAGGTACACGCGTTGCTACTAATATCGGCGCAGGCGCTGAGCACCGAGGATATTATGGAGCAGCTCCAGATTTCGAGGGGCAACGTAAACCTGAATGTGCGGGCTTTGATGGACTGGGGCTTGGTGCGCAAGGAATTGCGGCCCGGTGAGCGACGCGAGTTTTTTTCGGGTGAGAAAGACATTCATAAAGTAGCCACCCTGATTTTGAAGGAGCGGCGGCGGCGCGAGCTAGAGCCCATCATGCGGGTGCTCGGCGAAATCAAGCAGGTAGAGCCCTCTGCTATGGTTACGGAAACCGAGGCTCAGGCTTTTTCCGAAACCATCGGCAATATCCAGAGCTTCGCTGAACTGGCCGACCGGACGGCAGCCACCATTATCAAGGCCGATGAAAATTGGTTTTTGAGCACGTTTATGAAGCTTATGCGGCCAGGCTAAGCGAGGCTTATTTTTTTGATGTTATGTTTCAATATTTTTTGAAATTTCTATAACACTCATATCCTGTTCTTATGCGTACGGCTCGCGGCTTTTTCACTCGCCTTACAAACTTTCTCGTCATGCATAGCTTCCCCGAAAACCGACCTAAAATTGTGCTGGCTGGCGGCAACGGCTTCTTGGGCCAGCATCTGGCCCGGCACTTTCAAAGCCTAGGGTATTGCATTGTGGTTATTAGCCGCGCCAGCAGTTCCCTGCCAAACCATGTGCAATGGGATGGGCGTACTGTGGGAGCTTGGGCCACCGAATTGGAAGGCGCCGCGGCTGTTATCAATCTGGCCGGACGTACTGTGGATTGCCGCTGCACAGCGGCCAACAAGCGAGAAATCCTGAGCAGCCGAATTGACAGCACCCGTGTGTTGGGTGAAGCCATTGCAACCTGCCAACGCCCGCCGCAGGTATGGCTGAACTCGTCTACGGCCACTATCTATGCGCACAATGAAAACTGGCAACGGGCCAACACCGAAGCAGATGGGAAAATAGGCACCGGCTTTTCGGTGGAAGTGGCGCAGGCCTGGGAAGCGGCTTTGTGGGCAGCCCACACCCCTAACACCCGCCGGCTTGCCCTCCGCACTGCTGTTGTGCTGGGGGCTGACGGTGGCGCGTTTCCGGTGATGAAAAAGCTGGCCAAATGGGGCCTGTGCACGCCGCAGGGTAGTGGCTACCAATGGATCAGCTGGCTGCACGTGCACGACTTCTGCCGGGCCGTGGAGTTCCTGCTCAACGAAACCGACCAGGCTGGCGTGTTCAACGTCTGCGCCCCGGCCCCGCTGCTGAACCGCGACTTCAATGCGCTGCTGGCGCACGAGCTAAAGCCGCTGGTGCGCCTGCCGCAGCCGGTATGGCTGCTGGAGCTAGGAGCTTTTGTACTGCGCACCGAAACCGAGTTGATTTTGAAAAGCCGCAAAGTGGTGCCGCAGCGCCTGCTAGACCTCGGCTTCCGGTTCCGCTTCCCCACTTGTGAGCGAGCAGTAGCGGACCTACTCTGACATTTCGCGCTTGTTTTCTTTTTTCACCTTCTTTTCTAACGCATCATGAATTACTTACTTCTGGTGTACGGCGTTTATCTGCCCGTCACGGTATTGCTCACGGTATGGGTAGCGCGCACGCTTTTCACCAACGGCCGCACTTTTTTGGTTGACATTTTCCACGGCAACGAGCCCCTGGCCGACTCCGTGAACAAGCTCCTGCTTACCGGCTTCTACCTCATCAACATCGGGTACGCCACCCTTACCCTGCGCTCCGATGACCCCGTGAACAGCTACCAGCAGACGGTAGAAACGCTTAGCATCAAGCTTGGCACTATCATCTTGATTTTGGGCGGCATGCACTTCTTCAATCTGTATGTGTTCTATAAGCTCCGCAGCCGGGCCCAGAACGAAGCTCGCGCTTACGATTTTGTAGCCAACAAGCAGTAAAATAAATCGGCCCCAATGCCCAGTCTGAGCGCAGCTGGCGGCATTGGGGCCGTGCTACGCCTGGTTACTGTATCTGCCAACCTGTCTGCACTGAACTTTCCGGCCCGTGTCTTGTTGATTCGCAATCTGCTACCTTGCGGCCCGCTTGACCGTATATAGCAGCACACACATTCCAACTAACCCCCTTGTGTTATGGGACATAAAGCCATCGAAATCACCGATGCTAACTTCGACGAAATCATCAACTCCGATAAGCCCGTTCTGGTGGACTTCTGGGCCGAATGGTGCGGCCCTTGCCGCATGGTAGGCCCTGTGGTAGAAGAACTAGCTGGCGAATATGAAGGCAAAGTTGTAATTGGCAAAGTGGACGTAGACGCCAACCCGCAAACCTCCGCCAAATTCGGCATCCGCAGCATCCCGACGCTGCTGGTATTCAAAAACGGCCAAGTGGTAGACAAGCAAGTAGGTGCTGTACCGAAGCACGTACTTGCTGGCAAGCTAGACGCTCAAGTAACTGCCTAGTTACCTTGCTTACATTAATAAAAGCCCGTTTTCCTTCGTGGAAAGCGGGCTTTTGTTGTGTATGGGGTATTGACTTAGTGTGCCTAGTATAGCTCGTCGGGATTGGAGGCGCGGGCTTCGGTGGGCGGAGCTTGCGGCGGCCGGGTACCACTCAGTAGCGAGAAGTTCGGGGAGAAATAAATAGGCAGCGTAAACGTCATGGCGGTGGGCACGTTGTACTCCCGGCCGGGCTGAAAGGCGGGTAAACTAGCCACCACCCGGCGCGCTTCCTGGTCGGCTTCGGGGGCCAGCCCTCGCACCACCTCCACTTGCCCCACGCGGCCATCTTCGCCTACCGTATAGCGCACGTATACCTTGCCCGTAATGCCCTTGCGGCGGGTATTTTTAGGATATATAGTATTCCGGGATACGAAGTTGAGCAACGCCCCCTCACCACCCGGAAACTCAGGCAACTGGCGCTTGTGCAACCGCCCTACGTATGGAGAGGCATCTTCATTGAAAAAGGCCAACGCCGGGCCCTTTTCCCGGCTCAGCAACTCAATGGCGCTTAGTTGTCCGGTGTCGTAGTAGTAGCGCCATTCGCCGGTGGGCTTACCCGCCGTGTACGTGCCTTTTGAGCGTTTCTGCCCGTTGCGGTGCACACTAATCCAGGTGCCAACGCGCTGGCCTTGGGTGTATTCGCCACGCTGGCTTACGCGTCCATCTTCGTACCAGGCCACATACACGCCGTCGGCTTCATCGTTGCGGTAGTGCACCTGCGCAGCTTTGCTCCCGCCGGGATGGTACCAGGTCAGCACTCCGGTCCGTAATGGCGGCTCAATCGACGACAAGGTGCCGCGCAACAGCAGGGTACCCGTGAGCGAATACTCGCGCACAGCGTAGGTGCCCAGCAACTCGTTTTTTTGCTCAATGAGCCGGTAATGGGTGGCGCTATCGGGCACCACCTCCTGGTCTTGCTCGTTGAGGTAAATGGCCGGCATGGTTTGCGCCGATACCACAGCTGGCAGTGCCAGTAATACTCCGCAAAACAGGATGAAGTGCGCTTTCATTAACCACAGAAACAAGAGGGGTTCTGGAAATATACCATTCCTGCCACCTGTTGCCAAGCACCCATCAGCTAAGGCAGTAAAGTTCTATATACAGTACAGTACTAATCTAATATCAATTACTTATACTTCCATACCTGTTTAACCTAAAAAAGGCGGTTACTACTAATAGCAACCGCCTTTGTAACCTAATCAGCCTGTTTAAGAAGGCAGTAGCTGAATCGGACGATTCAAACTTTCTTCGAGCGAGATGAGCGTTTCCGTGCGTTCAATACCCTCAATGAGCTGCATCCGGTCGTGGAGGACGTCGCGCAGGTGCTGCGTGTCGCGGCACACGATGCGGGCGAAGATGCCGTAAGCTCCGGTGGTGAAGTGGATACTAACAACTTCCGGAATTTCGCGGAGCTGCTCGGCTACACTGGCATACACCGAACTCTTTAGCAGATAGATGCCCAAGAAAGCATTGACGCCATAGCCGAGCTTCTGATAATCAATCTGAAGCGTTGCGCCCTTCACAATCCCAAGTTCCTCTAACCGCGCCATCCGTACGTGCACTGTTCCGCCCGATACATGGACTTTGCGGGCTATTTCCGTGTACGGCATCTTGGCATCCTGCATCAACAAATCCAGAATTTTGCGGTCGGTGTCGTCAAGTTCGTAATTCTTAGCCATTTTGCAGGTGTTTGATTATATATATTAAAATCAGAACAGGTGTTTTCAAAAAACTTTGTAAATATTAGCGCAAATCTCTGCGATAATTTTACAATTCAAATCAAACTACTACATTTGTCATAATCCAACGCGAACGGCGCGGGATTATTCTTGTAGAGTGATGAAACTGGCAGACATACCCTCCTCTCTCGGGGGTGGTGATTCGGGAAAAACTGGTTTGGCGGCCGGCTAACTACACCGTGAAGGTTCGAATCCTTCTTCTACAGCACTGGGTGGATTAATGTGAGGAGGGAAAAACCGGGACGTATCTGGGTGGGTACGTTCCTTTGCGAGAGGCAGCATCTGGGTGGGTGCTACCTTTTCATCAAGAGGCGGCATCTGGGTGGGTGCCGCCTTTTTGTTGCCTTTTAGGTCGGTTTGGTTCATTTTCAGGCATAGACGCCCGGGTTTTCAACTGGCTGCAAAGAAAAGCAAATCTTACGGCCTGCTATATGTAGGTTTCAATAAAAAGCCCGATTTGCAATGAAATTTGCAAATCGGGCTTTTTTGGTTTCCATTTAAGCTAGCTCGTTTAATTCAGCTATTTATAAATGAGCACCTGGCTGCGGCCATCCTCCTTGATAAAGCCGCGGTACATGCCTTCGGAGTTGAAGGGCATGGTGATATTACCGGCGCGGTCCAAGCCTATCAGGCCACCGTTGCCTCCCATAGCGCCCACTTTATCGATAACGGCTTGGGCGGCCTGGCTTAATGGAATCTTCTGGTATTCCATACGGGCAGCTACGTCGCGGGCCACAGTGGCCCGGATGAAATACTCGCCCCAACCGGTACACGATACGGCGCAGGACTGGTTGTCGGCGTAGGTGCCGGCCCCGATGATGGGGGCGTCGCCGATGCGGCCGTAGCGTTTGTTGGTCATGCCCCCGGTGCTGGTAGCGGCAGCTAGGTTGCCTTGCTTGTCGAGGGCGACGGCGCCAACAGTGCCGTACTTGCGGCCTTCGGTGAAGATGAGGTCCGCCAAGTCCTGTGAGCCAGCGGGCACTAATGCACTGCTTGGTTTACCGGCCTTGGTTTTGCCTTTGGCTTTGGTGGGCGCGGCCGGAACTGGGGCAGCTTTAATTGGCGTGTTCGGCTGGTTGGAAGGACCGGCGCTTTTCTCGGTGCTCAGTGCCTTTTGCAGTTGGTCGTAACGGGCCTGGGTGAAAAAGTAAGAAGGCTCCACAATATCCAGCCCTTGCTCACGAGCAAACTGCTCGGCGCCCGGGCCGGTCAGCAATACGTGCTCCGATTTCTCCATAACTGCCCGTGCGGCCGTAATGGGGTTGCGCACCACCGTAACACCCGCCACCGCGCCAGCACGCAGCTGCTCGCCTTCCATGATGGAGGCATCCATTTCGTTGCGCCCTTCATGGGTGAATACGGCACCTTTGCCGGCGTTAAACAACGGGTTGTCTTCCAGCACCCGAATGGCCGCCTCTACGGCATCAAGCGCCGTGCCCCCGTCTTTGAGAATAGCGTGCCCAACTTGCAGGGCCTTGTTCAGCCCATCTTGGTAGGCTTTTTCCTGTTCGGCCGTCATGTTGGCTTTGGTGATGGTGCCCGCTCCGCCGTGGATAACCAGCGTGAAGGGCCCCGCCGGACTGGTTGCCGGAGCTGTTTGAGCCGTGGCGGGAGCCAGGTGGCTGAGTACTGCCGTAAACAGTAACAGTAAGGTCTTTTGCATGTGAGTAGGCAATGGTATGACGCAATACGGCCCGCTCCTGGCTTGTACACCGAAGAGCGGGCCGTGAAAAATAAGCAGTTCTTGCTTAGCGGTTGGCAACGGGCTGGTTTTGCTGCCGATACCGCGCCAAACCCGCATCCAAAAACTTCACGAAAGCCTCGGCATCGGGCTCGTAGGCAATGGGCGTAGCCAAGGTGTGCTGCAAGTCGGCGGGGGCATTGGGGTCGAGCAGCACGTAGAAGGGTTGGGCGTTTACGTTGAAGCCGGTGAGCTGCAAATCGGCGTTTTTCTTGCCCAGCGTAGATTTCAGCTTATTATCATACTTGGAGGTGTACTGCTCGGCCGCGGGCAGCTCGGTTTTGTCGTCCACGTAGAGGGCCACTACCACGTAGTCGTCGCGGAGGCGGCGCAGCACTTCCGGGTTGCTCCACACGGTGGCCTCCATCTTGCGGCAGTTCACGCAGGCGTGGCCGGTGAAGTCGATGAAGATAGGCTTGTTTTCGGCCTTGGCGCACCGCTTAGCCTGCTCCAGGTCGAAATAACCGGGCAGGCCGTGGGGCAACTCCAGAAACTCGTTGTAGCGCGGGGCCTCACACAAGGCATTCATTTTGGCAGTGGCAACTGGCGTAGCCGTAGCAGCCAGCGTGAAGTCGCGGCTGGACTGGGGCGGCAGATAACCGGCCAGCAACGGCAGCGGCGCCCCAAACAGGCCAGGTATCAGATAAGTCATGAAGCTGAACGCCAGCACCGCCATCAGCAGTCGGCCCACGCTCAGGTGGGTGAGGTCGGAATCGTGGGAAAGTTTGAACCGGCCCAACAGGTATAGCCCCAATAGGCCCGACAGCGCAATCCAGAGCACCAAGTAAATGTCGCGCGGCAACAGGTTCCAATGGTAGGCGAGGTCAGCCATGCTCAGGAATTTCAGGGCCAGCATCAACTCCACGAAGCCCAGCACCACCTTCACCGTGTTCAGCCAGCCGCCCGAGCGGGGCAGGCTTTTCAGCCAGGTTGGGAAGACAGCAAACAGGGTGAACGGCAGTGCAAAAGCCAGTGAGAAGCCTAACATCCCAATAACCGGCGTGATTCGCTCACCCCGCGCAGCCAAACCCAGGATGCTCGCCACAATAGGCCCGGTGCAGGAAAACGACACCACTACCAGCGTGAGAGCCATGAAGAAGACGCCGCCCCAACCGCCTTTGTCGGCTTGTGCGTCAATCTTATTAACCATGCCGTGGGGCAGCGTAATTTCGAATAAACCCAAAAAAGACAAACCGAATACCACGAAGACCGTGAAGAAAATCAGGTTCGGCAGCCAGTGCGTAGCAATTAGGTTCGGGCCATCTTCGCCCAGCAACGCTGCCACTACCACCCCAATCAGCACATAGATTACGATGATGCTGAGGCCATATACAAAGGCTTTAAGGATGCCCCGCTGCCGGCTGTCGTTGCCGCTGGTGAAGAACGAAACCGTCATTGGAATCAGCGGAAACACGCACGGCGTAACAAGGGCGCTTAGCCCAAACAGAAAAGCACCAAACGCAAAAGCCAACAAGCTCTCCTTAGCCGGCTCAGCTCCGTTGGCCCCAACAGCTGCCGATGCCGCTACCGTAGCGGTGGTAGGTGCTGGCACAGATGCCATTGTATCATCAGAAGTAGCGGCTGAGGCAGCAGGCATGGTGGATGCCGGCGGCACAACAGCAGCCGTAACAGCAGTATCGATGGGGACAGCGGTAGCCGTAGGCGGAGCAGCTGGTGTGGCTACGGCGCCAGTGGGCGCGCCGGGTTTGGCGGGCTTGCTCTCAGGGGCTTGGGCAGGCACGGCGGCACCCGTTACGGTAATGGGGCCAAAGCTCAATGTTTCGTCGCCGGGAATGCAGCGGCCATCCACATCGGTGCAGCTTTGGTACTCCACGTTGGCCTTCACGGTGAGGGCGCCGGGCTGCAACACCCGAATGCGCTGCCGAATCTGGCCGGTTTTCTCGAAGTAGGTAACGTCGCCTTTAAATACCTCGTCGTAGTGTTTTTGCGAGTTGATGGACTTTGGCTTGCCTACTAGCTCATAAGCCGGGCTCTTCGTGAAGCTGAACGTGAAAGCCGTGGGCCCCAGGTCGGGGTCGAAGTCGGTGGCGTAGAGGTGCCATTTGTCGTCGATGCGGGCATTCACAATGAGGTCCACTTCCTCGCCTGCCTTGGCCGTGGGCGAGCTAAGCGCCACCGACAACTTGGTGGGCGTCAGAACTTGGGCGGTGGCACCGGCCGCCGTGCCTAGCACCAGCAGCAGAACCAACAGAATATTCTTGAAGGAAGTCATTGGAAAAGAAAAAGCAACGAAAACGTAAGGGCAGCAAAGGTCGGTAGAAAGCCGAACAGCCATACTGGTTTAGGGGTTTCCAACAAAGTAAACACCTAGCAAGTTGTGACCAATTATAACTCAGCCGGAACCGCTTAGTCTGAATCACGTACTTTTGTAGTACCAAGGGAGCTGGGCCGCGTGAGCCCGACCCCCGGATCTATGGCTTTAAATATATTCCTGACCGTTCTACTGGTATTGGTGAACGGGTTTTTTGTGGCAGCAGAGTTTGCCTTTGTTAAGGTTCGTTCTTCGCAAATCGACATAAAAGCGCAAGGCGGCAACCGCTTGGCCAAATTGGTGCAGCGCATGCTGCACGATCTGAACTTCTATCTGTCGGCCACCCAACTAGGCATTACCTTGGCTTCCCTGGCTTTGGGTTGGATTGGGGAAAGCGTGGTGGCGGAAGTGGTAATGGCGGTTATCGATAATTTCCATATTACCCTCTCCGCCAATGCGGTACACCAGATTTCGCTGGTTACCTCTTTCTCCATTATTACGGTGCTGCACATTGTGCTCGGCGAGCAGGCCCCCAAGGTGCTGGCTATTCAGAAACCTGAAAATACCACCATTGCCGTTGCGGTTCCGCTGTTTGCCTTCGCCTGGATTACCAAGCCATTCATCTGGCTGCTCAACACGCTTTCCAATATGGTGGCGGGGCTGGTAGGCGGCGAAGTAACGCACGGCCCCGAGGCGCACTCAGCCGAAGAAATCCGGCTGCTGCTGGACCAAAGCAAGCAAAGCGGTGAAATCCAGGACTCCGAGCACGAGCTGATTGAAAACGTGTTCGAGTTCAACGACCGGATGGTAAAGCAGATTATGGTGCCCCGCACCAAGCTGTCGGCCATTGATGTGAATACGCCCCAGGACGGCATTCTGGAAACGGTGTACGACGAAGGTTTCTCCCGGATTCCGGTGTACGAGGGCAACATCGACAATATTGTGGGGGTGCTTTACGTGAAGGATTTGCTGCAAATCATCCGGCGCAACGAGCCGATTGTGCTGCAAAAAATCATGCGGCCCGCTTACTTCGTGCCCGAAACCAAGAAGATTAACCGCCTGCTCCGGCAGTTCCAGCGCAAGCACATGCACATGGCCATCGTGAGCGACGAGTTTGGAGGCGTCTCCGGCATCGTCACCATCGAGGATATCATGGAAGAACTGGTAGGCGAAATCCAGGACGAGTACGATAATGAAGTACCGGTAGTGGAGAAAGTATCGGAAACGGAATACCGCGTGAATACCGCCACTGCCATTTCCGACGCCAACGAGTACCTCCCCTACCCCCTGCCCGAAGGCGACGATTACGAAACCGTGGGCGGCTTACTCAACGTTATTTACGGCAACATCCCGGAAGTTGGCGACGTGGCCGTGCTCGACAACTACGAGTTTCGGGTACTGAAACGCTCCCGCCGTGCCGTAGAACTGGTGCAGCTGCGGGTAACCACTTCGGCCGAGCAAGAAGAGGAAGCCAACGAAGCGCTGAATCTGTAAGCAGTTGCCAGTTGTCAGATATCGTACTGGTAACCGACAACTCGCAACTCATTATTTCAGCCAGCTAGCATACAGCACGTAATTATCGGCGGTGCGGGCTAAGTTGGCGCGCTGCTCGTCGGTTACGGGCTTAATGCGGCGGGCCGGAATGCCAGCGTACAGATAGCCCGGTTCACACTGGGTGTTTTCCAGCACCACGGCCCCTGCCGCAATAATACAGCCGGCACCTACCACGGCGTGGTCCATCACAATAGCACCCATGCCAATCAGTACGTCGTCTTCGATGGTGCAACCGTGGGCAATGGCTTTGTGCCCGATGCTCACGCGGGAACCGATGGTGAGGGCGGCTTTCTGATAGGTGCAGTGTAGCACCGCGCCATCCTGGATGTTGGTTTGGTTGCCGATGCGGATGCTGTTCACGTCGCCGCGAATAACGGCGTTGAACCACACCGTGCAGTTTTCGCCCAGCACCACGTCGCCGATGATGGTGGCGTTGTCGGCTACGTAGCAGTTGGCCCCGAGCTGGGGTAAGATTCCGTGGACGGGGAGAAGTAGAGCGGGCATACGGAAAGGAAGGTTGAGGTTGTCGTTCGGTGAGGCTGCTTGAGGCTGCCGCTGCAAACCTACGCTCGAAAATTTCTTCCCGGTGAATCTGCTTGCCAAGCGCTAGGTCTTCCAGTTGATTTCACTTACTTGCTGACTATCTGCCACCTCCGGCAGCACAAAAGGTTTACGCCATGCAGCAGCCCTTTTTCTCTGCCGACCAGGAAACCCGCCAGTGGACCACTTTTCTGCACCTCTCGTTGCTGGCTGGCGTGCTGGTGCCGGGGGCAGGCTTTGTGCTACCGATTGTGCTCTGGCAACTCAAAAAAAACGAACTACCCGGCGTTGATGCCCACGGCAAAGTGGTAACCAACTGGGTAATCAGCTCCCTGATTTACGGCGCCATCAGCGGCATGCTAATTTTTGTGTTGATTGGTCTACCGCTACTAGGCATTTTAGCGGTGCTAGGGCTTATCTTTCCCATTATTGGGGCCATCAAAGCCAACAACGGCGAGTTGTGGGTGTACCCGCTTTCCATCCGATTTTTCTCGTAGCAGCTAACGAACCAGCATTCGTTTCCAGGTGCCCTTCTCCCAGTTGTATTTGAGGGTGCTAGGCAACGCCTGCCAGAAGTATTTGCTGGTTTCAACGGCGAAGCTGGGCTGCATATAGCAATTAATGGTGCAGCCTTCGCACTGCGGCAACCGGCCTTCCAGCGCGGCCAACTGCTGTACCTGCTGCGAATTATATAAGTCGAAAAGCTGCCCGTCGATGGCAAATTTCTGCTCGCCCAAATGGTAGCACGGCAGCACCAGCTCGTTGGAAGGGGATATAACGAGCGTAGTGCTAGCGGCCCGGCACACCGGCGCAGCTACGTGGTTGCCCCCGTCGCGGCGGAGTTGGATGAAGGCTTCATTGAGGTACACGCCCTTGCGCTGCCCGAAGGCCGATAGGTAGTCCAACTCCTCGGCGGTTAGCTGCTCGCCGGTTTCCACGCTGTTGTACTCGAAAGCCGGGTTCAGAATCAACATCAGCTTGTTGGGCTGCGCGATGTCGCGGTACACAGCTTCCAGGTCGTGCAGGTTTTCGCGGAACACGGTGAACAAGATGTCGGGCCGTTCCCCCAGTTCCCGCGCCACCCGGATGCTTTCCAGCACAAAATCATAGCAGGCCACGCCGCGGCCTTTGTCGTGCACTTCCTTCTCGGATGCATCGAGCGAGAAATGCAGCATATCCACTTTGCCCCGCAGCTTCTCGGCGTATTTCGGATACAGCAGGCAATTGGTGGTAAGTGTGGTGATGAAGCCCATATCGTGCGCCAGACCCACAAACTCGTGTATCTGGCGGTGCAGCAGCGGCTCGCCACCCGTGAAGTCCACCACCGACACACCCAGCTTCTTCAGGTCGCGCAAGTTGCGTTCCACATCCTCCAGCTGAATATAGGGCGAGGGTTTCTCCCAAATATCACAGAACGAGCACCGCGCATTGCACCGATACGTGACGTAATAATTGCACAGAACCGGATGACGAACTAAGCGCATAGGATTGAGCTGTTAGCTGCTGGCTTGTAGTTGTTACCGCAGTGCCGCTTCAAAGCTAACAGCTAAAAGCCAGCCGCTACCAGCAAAACGTTAATGCGGCAACGCGCCCCAGGCTTTATCCCACTGCTTGGGCGTAGCGGCCAGCGCCTCGGGGGTGGCGGGGCCGTAGTGTTCCAGGTAGTAGTTACAGAAGCCTTTCAGAGGGCATTTCGAGCAATCAGGCTTGCTGAACAAGCAAATGCGCTGCCCATGCCAGTAGTTGTGCTTGTGGAAGTTGAGCAGTACCAGCACATCTTTGGGCAATTGCTCTAGCAGCACTTGGTGCGCTTTGTCGGCGGAGGCTTTCGGCCCGATCATACCCACCCGCTGTGCAATGCGGTGCACATGCGTATCGACGGGCAACACGGGCTTGTGGAAGTTGAAGAGTAGTACCAAAGAGGCCGTTTTTAGCCCGATGCCAGGCATATCGGTTAGCCACTTCATACCTTGCTCGACGGGCCACTCTGCCAGAAAATCTAAGTGAAATTCGCCGCCGGTCTGAGTTTGAATGCGGCGCAGTACTTCCTGTATGCGGGGCGCCTGCGTGTCGGGCCAGCGGGTGGTCCGGATGGCGTGGGCCAACTCTGAGGTAGCCGCCGCCAGCACGCCCGCCCAGTCGCCGAAGGCCTCCAGCATCCGGTCGTAAGCCAACTCTTCGTCGGCGTGGGTGGTGCGGTGCGAGAGAATGGTGGAAATCAGCTCCCGCATGGGCGTACGGCGCGGTTGCTCCAGCGTGAGGAGCGGATAGAATTCGTTTAGAATCAGGTGGTCCTGCCAGGTTTTTTCGGCCGGTGGTGAGGCGTAATCCATTCTAGTGCCAGTTGTAAGTGTCGATAAACAATACGGCCCTGCCACCAAAAGGTCGCAGGGCCGCACTGGCAACTAAAAACTGGAAATGGCTAACTACTTAGATAGTGCCTTTTTCAGCAGCTTTCTTCAGCTTCTCGTTGGCGAAGATGGCCACTTCCACACGGCGGTTGGCTACCCGGCCAGCCTCGGTGGAGTTATCGGCAATGGGCTGCTTGGAACCGTAACCCGTTACGGTAAAGCGCGAAGCGTCTACACCTTGCTGCTGGGTATAGTTGGCTACGGCCTGGGCCCGGCGCTGCGACAAAGGGTCGTTGATGGCATCGGTACCGGTGTTGTCGGTGTGGCCTTCCACAATAACGTTGGTGTCACCGTACTTAATGAGGGTCTGGGCCAGTTCTTTGATGTTTTCCTGAGCGGCAGAGGTTAAAGCAGACGAGTTCTTAGCGAACAGCAGGCCCGAATCGAAGGTGATTTTGATACCCTCGCCTACGCGCTCCACTTTGGCGCCGGCCATTTCCTTTTTCAGCTCAGCAGCCTGCTTGTCCATGCGACGGCCAATCAGAGCGCCACCCGCGCCACCTACAGCAGCCCCGATGATGGCCCCTTTGGCGGTACTGTTTTTGCCACCAATCACGCGGCCCAATACGCCACCGGCGGCAGCGCCACCCAGGCCGCCAATGATGCCGCCTTTAGCGGTTTTGCTCCAAGGCTTCTTGGTGGTCGTCTCTGTTTGGGCTTGTACTGCGCTTGTGCCTACCGTAAGCAAGGCCAGCAGCAAAAGGAAAAATGAACGAAGGTTTTGCATTGTGAAAAAAGTTAAGGGTTTCGGAAGTAAGTGGTAAGAACGGAAAATAGTATGGTTGGTAATTCGGCCCGAAGATAGTGGTTATGCTGAACCAACTACTCCATGGCAGGCATTTTGCAACCACCTTGCCAAAAACGCTTGAAACCTGAAAATAGTATAGAAATAGGCCTTCTGCGCCTATATCAGGCTTTTTTAACCGCACAAACTAACCAGAAAAAACCTTGATGCTTTGCACTTTTAGCAGTGTGTATCCATTGTTCTGAGTTTTGCATAAGACTACATTGCTGGTTCTGCTAGCGCCTCAGCTTCATTGGCTTACCCGGAACAACAAATAGCCAACTGTCTTCTGCATCTAAGCTGAGCCACTAATGCGCAAAAAATCACTGTTTGCTAGGCACAAAAAAAGGCCGCACATATCGTGCGGCCTTTTTTGCAAGAGGCTGGTGTAGCTTACAGCGTGCCTTTCTCAGCAGCTTTCTTCATTTTTTCGTTGGCATAGATGGCAATTTCCACGCGACGGTTAGCCTGCTTGCCAGCTTCGGTAGTGTTATCAGCAATGGGCTGCTTAGAGCCGTAGCCTTGCGTAGTGATGCGGGCAGCATCTACGCCTTGCTGGATGGTGTAGTTAGCAACCGACTGGGCCCGGCGCTGCGACAACGGGTCGTTGATAGCATCGGAGCCGCTAGCGTCGGTGTGGCCTTCAATCAGCACGTTGGTGTCGGGGTACTTCTTAAGCACTTCGGCCATTTTCTGGATTTCCGACTGCGAAGCGGCCCGCAGGTCGCTCTTGTTGGTGTCGAAGAGGATGCCCGAGTCGAAGGTGATTTTGATACCCTCGCCTACGCGCTCCACTTTGGCGTTCTGCATGTCGCGCTGTAGCTCTTCGGCCTGCTTGTCCATTTTGCGGCCAATTACAGCCCCGGTACCGCCGCCCACGGCAGCCCCAATGATAGCGCCAGCAGCCGTACCCGACTTACCACCGATTACGCGGCCTAGCACACCACCTACTACGGCTCCACCACCAGCGCCCAGCAGGCCACCCTTAGCGGTTTTGCTCATGCCCGTTTTGCGGGGGCCGGTACCATTGGTGTCAGGCGCATCCGGAATGTTGGGGTTGCGGGTGTTTGAGGAAGCGCACGAGCCAAGTAGCAACGTCAGCGCCATGAAAAACGAAAGAAGAGAATTAGGAGCTTTCATCGAAGTGAAGTTGGTGGAATAGATGAGGTTTTGAAGAGAGTGATGGACGTGCTTACTGCAATTGGCGGAAAAATGTTTGCTCGATGTGTCAGACAAATTATTTCTGATGGCGTTTCCGTTGGCTAAGTTTCCGGCTAGTACCACAAACGTAAAAACCCCGCCCAGTGCATTCTACTGCATACTGAGCGGGGTTCTCAAGAAGCGTGCCGACTTTTAAACTGGCTGTATTGATTTGGCGCCTGCTTTTGGTTTTGCAGCCGTCGGGCCAAGCATGGTGAGCAGGTCAGTGAGGCGGGTCTTCAGCTCTTTGCGGTCCACAATGAAATCGAGGAAGCCGTGTTCCAGTACGAACTCAGCGCTTTGGAAGCCCTTGGGCAAATCCTTGCCAATAGTTTCTTTGATTACCCGCGGCCCCGCAAACCCGATGAGCGCACCGGGCTCGGCAATGTTGAAGTCGCCGAGCATGGCAAAGGAAGCTGTAACGCCCCCGGTGGTGGGGTCGGTGAGCAGTGAAATGTAGGGCAGGCCGGCTTCGGAAAGCAGAGCCAGCTTGGCCGAGGTTTTGGCCATCTGCATCAGCGAGAAACCAGCCTCCATCATACGGGCGCCTCCGGAACGCGAAATCATCAGGAACGGCAGCCGATTCTGGCGGGCATAGTCGATGGCGCGCGCTATTTTCTCGCCTACCACCGAGCCCATCGAGCCCCCGATAAAGCGGAAATCCATGGCGGCTACTACCAGCCCTAGACCGTTGAGTTGGCCGTGGCCAGTCCGGACGGCATCGGTGAGGCCCGTGTTTTTCTCGGTGGCCGTTAGGCGTTGCGGATACGCTTTGGTATCCACGAAATGCAGCGGGTCGGCGGAGTGCATATCGGCATCCAACTCCGTGAACTTGCCTTCGTCAAACAGCAGGTCGAAGTAGTCGGCTGCGTCAATCCGGTCGTGGTGGTTGCAGTTGCCACAGGTGTAGAGCAGGCGCTTATGCTCGGCCATGGTAGCCACGGTTTTACACTCCGGGCACTTATACCACAGCCCATCGGGCGTCTCTTTTTTCTGCTCCGTTGGCGTAACAATGCCTTTCTCTACGCGCTTAAACCAAGACATCTTTTCAATTATGAATTAAAAATTATGAATCAGAAATTGTGAAAGGCCGCCAATTCACTGAGCTGCCAGTTGCCAGGCAATTACCTACGGCAACATGCAGATCCAGAAATTCTTGATTTCAATTCGCAACTCTTAATTACTCGAAGCGGGCTCAAATATAGGTTGAAATCGGTTGGTTACGGGTGCCAGGTTGCAATAGCAGGCAGCTGCTGAGTACCTTGCCACAAAGATGCTGCGTGGTGTACGCTGCTTTCTGCTCTCTGATTTTCCCCATGCCCTTTTCCGTGAAAAATATTCCATCCCGCTTGCTGGCTTTCACCCTAACGGCTGCTACGTTGCTGCCGGGCTGCGTGCCATCCAAAAAGTACGAAGATCTGAAGGCCCGGCAGGCCTCCACTGAACAGGGCAAAGCTGAGGCCGAGCGCCAGCAGCGCAAAGCGGTGGCTGAGTTGCAAAAAGCCACCGATGAACTCAACGAGATGCGCCTCAATAACAAGCGCCTCACCGACGACTCCACGCAAACCGGTAATGCCCTACGCCGCACTCGCCAGCTCTACACACAGCTCACCGACAGCTACGACAAGCTGCTAAAAAACAGTGACCGAGAACTAGCCAATAAGTCGTCGGACTACAATAAGGTGGCGCAAGACCTCGCCCGCCGCGAAGCCGAGCTAGGCGAGTTGGATACCTCACTGAAGAAAAACCGGGCCGCCATCGACAAGCTCAACGCCGACCTGAAAACCCGTGAAGCCCGCTTAGCGGAACTGGAAAAGGCCCTAGCCGAGAAAGATAAAGCCGTGAACGACCTGCGGGCCAGCGTGGCCAACGCCTTGCGCGGCTTCCAGGGCACCGATTTGCAGGTGAAAATGAAGGACGGCAAAGTATACGTGTCGCTGTCGGAGCAACTGTTGTTTAAAACCGGCTCTACCAAAGTGGACCCTAAAGGCCAGCAAGCTCTCAAGCAGTTGGCCGCCGTATTGGAAACCCAGCCCGACGTGAACGTGGTAGTAGAAGGCCACACCGATAACGTGCCATTCAGCCGCCCTACTGGTGGCATGCAAGACAACTGGGACCTGAGCGTATTACGAGCCACCGAAATTGCACGGCTGCTCACCACCGGCGGCATCCAGCCGGAGCGCGTAACGGCTTCGGGCCGCTCGCAATACGTACCGGTAGCCGCCAACGACACGCCTACCAACAAGGCCATGAACCGCCGCACCGAAATCATCCTTACGCCCAAGCTCAACGAGCTATTTAAAATTCTGGATTCAAGCTCGGCAGCTGGTCCCACTCCTAAATAGAGTAGAGTGCTCCAGCTTTACATGGCAGGACAACACAAGCGAGGCCGGTTGAACCCTTACAGAATAAGAGTTCAACCGGCCTCGGTTATTAGTTAGCCTGTCAATCAGCCAGTTGGTTCTGGCAGCTGGTATAGCAGTAACTTGGTCTTGAAGCGCTATTGCTTACTGAGCGTAGCTCATTACCGATTGTCCTAAGTAGCGCTCCAAGGCTGCAATTGTAGCTACTGGCGCGTTTAAATGAGGGTAATGGCCTTCCGTATCGAGAATGGTTAGCGTGCTTCCGGCCATGTTTTCGTGCAAATACTGACCTACAGCCGGTGACGCTATGGAATCATCGGCGCACTGCACAATTAAAGCGGGCACTCGGAGTTGTGCTAGTGCAGCCCGATAATCAGACAGGAAAGTGGCCTTGGCAAACTGCCGGGCAACGGCAGGATCTACAGAAGTGAAACTGGCGAGCAGGTCATCCAGTAATTCTGGGCGCATATCCCCTCCTACCAGCGTCGGTACCACCGTATTCGACCAGCTTAGGTAGTCGCGGTCAAGAAAACCGAGTAGTTCTTCTAGGTCGTCGGGGTCGAAGCCGCCGGCATAGGCTCCGTCGTTGAGGTAGCATGGCGAAGCGGCCAGCAACACGAGCCGGTCGAATAACTCCGGCTCCTGGATGGCCGCCAGCACCCCAATCATGCCGCTTACTGAGTGCCCTACGTACACTACCTTGGGTAGGTCTAGGGCTCGGAGCAGCGCCAGCAAATCGGTTACGTAACCGTCCAGGGTTTGGTAGCGAGTGAAGTCATAAGCGGTTTTATCGGACTGGCCGGCTCCTACCAAGTCGAAAAGCACAACCTGGTTTTGGGCCGCAAATGCCGGCGCAACGTAACGCCACGTTTGCTGGTTGGTGCCAAATCCGTGGGCAAATACAATGGGCCGCTCTCCTGCTCCGTAGGTGGAAACATGATGCCGTTCGAGTATATCCATGATAAAAACAATTTTCTTATTGAATCATTATATAAATCTTGTACTTTCATTAGGAATATACTAGCTGCCTAGGCATAGCTCCAAATATTCAGCTTTACTACTGAATTATCGGCACCACTTGGCCTGCGTAATGTGGCTGTTTCTGCCAGGTGAGTTTCTAAAGCGGGAACAGGGGCTTTAAAATTGAATTGGCACCTGGTTGAGCTCATAAAGCTCGTTCCAAGTAATAACCCGAATTTGCTTTCCGTGCTTGGCTATTACAAATCCAGGTGCTCCTCCAATCATATCCCGCGACTCATCCGGCAGCTTATCCGGATGATGGTAGCGGTAGTCAAAATACCAGTACCCTCCATATTCGGTGGGTGAGTTTAACATCCGGAGCTTGTCGAGGGCAAGGGGATGATTCTGATCTTCTTGTGCCAGATATATTTGAGCTAGCTGTATAGCTTCTTCTCTACTCATAAGCACTGCATATTATATGGTTATACCCATCCAAATACGAAAGCCTATTTGCATTGGATTGAACAACAATCAAATTTATTGCAGTATTTTTTTTGCACTTAACTTATCAAAAACTATCCATCAATGTTGTTAAGCTGTATTTTTTATTAAAATATATATAATTATTATACTAACAATCAATTACTTACAATAAAAAAGAGCACCGCGTTAGTCTATGAACATATATAAAAATATCAAGTGCAGCAGAGCTTATTAACAACCAATTAATTGAACAAAAAAAAGAACATGCTCAACACTTAATGCGCACACCTATTGAACCTATTCTAGAAGTGCCCCTGGCTATGAAGTTAAGCACAAGCACTGAATATACCTTTCAGCCCTGTTGCTTGGCGGCCGTTATTTCACGTAAAAGACCGTGATTACCCCAGCCGCGCCAACAGTTCCTCCACCTGCCGTTCCAACCTAGTGACCCGCTCCTCCATAGTGGACGGTGGGCGCAGGTGCGTGGTGAAAACAGCTTTTACCTCCCATATTTCCAGCGCCTGATCCAGCGCAAACTCCTCGGAGCCGTAGTCGGGGTTATCGGCGCGCAGCTTGAGCGTGTTGTCGGGCCGCCGCTCCGACAGGCGCCGGACCAGCAGGCGGCTCTGGGTAACAAACGCGTAGATGCGGTGCACCCGCAGGTTGGGCGCTGCCAAATCGATACGGGCGCAAAGCACCACATCCTGGTGGCGCAGGCCTTGTTGCTGGTGTTGCATTTCGGCCCCTACTATCTCGAAGGCGCGGGTGGCCGGGCCAAGCTGGTGCGGAAATGTGAGGGCCGGCAGGGTATCGAGAAAAGTGGCTTTGTGGTGCTGCACAATGTATTCCAGCAGCCGGTCGGCGGGCACAAAGGGGGTTACGGCATGCAGCTGGTCGGCTTGCGCAACGGCGGATACGGCGGGCTTCTCAGTGGAGGCATCCTGCTTGAATATATCGAAATGATACAGCTCATTTACCGTTAGTTCTTTCGTTAGTAGCAAGTCTACGGATAAGCCAAAATGTTGAGCAATGTGAATAAGCGTCTCCATTTTTGGCTCCGACCGGCCTTCTTCGTACGCTCCTACGCTGGGCCGCGCCAAACCAAAAAGTTCGGCAAATGCCGCCTGGCTTAACTTTTTTACCGTTCTAATCTTGCGAATGTTCTTTCCAACGTAAGACATCAGGCGAAATATTTTTTTCGCTCAAACTTTGAGCGTGTCTAAAACTTTGAGTATCCTTGTGTCGTAAAGCTACTACATTACCAGCATAACCTACTTGAGCCGCTAGTTTTTTGAGCTATGAGCACAACCGCCCGATTCTGTAGGACGTTGCTCTTAACTTATAGTTCGCTCTTCATTACCCGTTTCAGCTGGCACTTCCTTACCTTATTCTATGGCTAACCACTACTTCATTAAAATCCAGGGCTTCCTGCTGGAGCTGGGCTTCGACATCCGGCATACCGATGCCGATACTAACTTACTGGTAGTCAGCAAGCCGGAGTTGGGCATCGAGCATCTGGTGCTGGGTTGTGGCGAGCCGCTCCTGATTCTGGAGCAATACCTGCTCGACCTGCCTGCGCCCAACTGCGACGTGTACCAGCGGCTGCTCCAGAAAAACCGCGACATCATTCACGGCGCTTTCGTGCTGGATGAGTCGGGCCGCAAGGTGATTTTCCGGGATACGCTTCAGCTGGAACACCTCGACCGGCCGGAGCTGGAAGCGGTGTTCAATTCACTGGCGCTGTTGCTAAGCGAGTTCAGCGACGAGTTGATTGCCTTTTCTAAACCAGGACCCGCGGCCTTGAAGGCTTAGCATTTGATTGATAGTTGATATTATCCGAGAAAACCAAGCTCCCAAGACCCTAAGCCCCCGTACCCATGAATCTATTCAATCGTATCTTCAAAATCGGGCAGGCCGAAGCCCACTCAGCTGTTAATCAGCTCGAAGACCCTATCAAAATGACCGAACAAGGCCTGCGCGACTTACGCCAGGACTTGGATAAGGCCTTGCACGCGCTGGCCGAAGTGAAGGCGCTGGCCATTCGGGCCCGCAACGAAGTGGAAACCGAGCGAAACCGCGCCCTCGACTACGAAAACAAAGCCGTGTTGCTGCTCCAGAAAGCCCACCGCCAGGAAATAGCTGCGCCGGAAGCCGACCGCCTGGCCACCGAAGCTTTGCTCAAGAAAACCCAGCACGAAGCCCAAGCCACCCGCGCCAGCCAGGACCAGGCAAAGTTTGAAGCTTCGGCCCAGCAACTCGACCAGAACGTGCAGCAGCTCAAAAGCACCATCAGCCAGTGGGACAACGAGCTGAAAACGTTGAAGGCCCGCGTGACGGTGAGCACCGCCACCAAAACCATCAACCAGCAGCTGGCTCAGCTTGACTCGTCGGGTACGGTGGCGCTGCTGGAGCGCATGAAGGATAAGGTAGCTACTGAGGAAGCATTGGCCGAATCGTACGGGCAGATTGCCAACGAAAACAAAACCATCGACCAGGAAATTGATAAGGCGCTGGGTACCAGCGGCAACGGCCAGGCCTCGGCTGATTTGCAGGCGCTGAAGGCTAAGTTGGGCTACGAATAGCTGGGCATGCCTGATGAATAATGCCATGAATCTGCCGGAAAAGCTGATGCGCATCGGCTCCTTACTCCTGGTACTGTGCAGTTTAGGGTTGCGCCTGTCGCACAGTATCAGCGCATCCGATGGCCAAACCCTGCTGACGTTTGGCTTGCTGCTGGGCTTGCTTTCCTACAGCAGCTACTCCCGGCGGCTGCGGCGCCACAACCAGGAGTTGCAGGAGCTACTGGAACAGGGGCAAAAGCAACCCGTCCCGCGCGAATACCCCAAGCTATAATTACTTGATTACTACCACTCTGCATTCTATCTTCCTGTTACTTTCCTTGGTAAAAGCGGCTTTTCCTTCCCGTTATGACTGAGCTGCTACACGCGGCCGTTTCGCCGCCCAACCTACTGCCTACTACGCTGCTGGTATTTGTGCTGCTGTACTGGCTGACCGTAATTATCGGGCTGCTGGACTTCAAAACGCTGGACCTGCACACGCACCACGACTTCGACCTTCCCCACGCCACCCACGTAGCCCCCGACAGTTCGGGCATGGGCGTCAGCTGGCTGAACAACGCGCTGGCGTTTTTCAACCTGGGCCGCGTGCCCCTGATGGTGTTTCTGAGCTTTGTGGCCCTGCCGCTGTGGGTGGGCAGCATCCTGCTGAACTATTACCTCGGCAACACCTCTCTCCTAGTAGGTTTGCTGCTGCTGCTGCCACTGTTTATTGGGAGTTTGCTATTGGCCAAGGTGCTGACGCTGCCCTTTGTGCACCTGTTTGCCGCCTTGGAGCGCAACCACGACAGCGGCGCGCAACCCTTAGGCAAAGTGTGCACGGTGCTGCTGCCCACCACCCACGACCGGCTCGGGCAAGCCAGCGTCCGGTTGCTCAATGGGGCGCCACTGGTGCTCAACGTCAGGGCGGCCTCGGCCACAACGGAGCTGCGCAAGGGCGAGTCGGCGCTGGTGATTGATTACGATACCACCCGGCGCTGCTACCTAATCGAGCCCTACGAAACCACTTAGCCCGCAACTTACCTAAATTGCATTAAACTATGAATCAGACCTACAAATCCAAGATCAGCTGGTGGCTTTTCGGGTCGGTTTTCGGGCTGTTGCTGGGTTTTTTGGTGGTGGGTATCTGGCAGTCGGCTTGGCTGGCAGTGGCAATACTAGGCGCAGTCGAACTGTTTCTGTTGCGGCTATTCACCAACACGTATTACCGCCTCACCCCCGACATGCTCTACATTGTGTGTGGCTGGCCGCAACAGCCCATTCCGGTGGCTAGCATCAAGCGGGTAGCTCCCAGCAACAGCCCGGCCAGTTCGCCAGCTCTTTCTTTCGACCGGTTGGAAATCAGCTACAATAAGTACGATTCGGTGCTGATTTCTCCAGCCGACAAAGCTGGTTTCCTGGTTGCCTTGCAGCAGCTTAATCCAGCTATTCAAATTTCTCTACCATAGACCGTCAAAATATCATATTTCTTAGGCAATTTGCCGGTTTACAACTTCATTTCTTCTCTCTTTCTGACTCTACTCTTACTCCTTACTTCCATGTTAGAACAACTTTCCCTGGCGGTGATTGTCATCGTCGCGCTGCTACTGCTGGGCCTGCTCGCCATTGTAGTGAAAATGTACCAGAAGGCTGTGCAGGGCGAAGCGCTGGTGCGCACCGGCCTCGGCGACACCAAGGTGTCGTTTTCGGGCATCTTTGTGATTCCGGTGCTGCACAAGCTGGAAGTGATGGACATCACGCTGAAGAACATGGTAATTGCGCGGGCCGGCTCCGAAGGCTTGGTGTGCAAAGACAACCTGCGGGCCGACGTGAAAGTGAACTTCTTTGTGCGCGTCAACAAAACCCACGACGACGTGGTGCAGGTGGCCCAGAGCATCGGTTGCCGCCGCGCCTCCGATCCTACGGCGCTGGAAAACCTCTTTGATGCCAAGTTCTCGGAAGCGCTGAAAACCGTAGGCAAGCAGTTCGACTTTATCGAGCTGTATAACTCGCGCGAGCAATTCAAGCAGGAAATCCTGCGCATCATCGGCACCGACCTTAACGGCTACGTGCTCGACGACTGCGCCATCGACTACCTGGAGCAAACCCCGCTCACCTCGCTCAACCAGGATAATATTCTGGACGCCGAGGGTATCAAGAAGATTGTGGCCCTGACCTCGGAGCAGAAAATTCAAGCCAACTCCATTGCCCGCGAGATGCAGAAAACCATCAAGAAGCAGGACGTGGAAGCGCAGGAAACCATTTTGCAGCTCGATAAGCAGCTTATTGAGAACCAGGAAAAGCAGAAGCGTGAAATAGCCAACATCAAGGCCCGCGAGCAGGCCGAAACCGACAAAGTGCAGCAAGAGGAAAAGCTGAAATCGGAAAAAGCCCGCATTGCCACCGAGGAAGAAGTGGGCATTGCCCAGCAAAACCGCGACCGGCAGGTGCTGGTAGCCGAGCGCAACAAGCAGCGCACCGACGCCGTGGAAACCGAGCGGGTAGCCCAGGCCAAGGCGCTGGAAGCCAACGAGCGGGAGCGGATTGTAGCCCTGGCTCAAATTGAAAAGGAAAAGGCGCTGGAAGAAGAGAAAAAGAACATCCAGACCATCATCCGCGAAAGAATTGTGGTGGAAAAAGCCACGGTACAAGAGGAAGAGAAAATTAAGGACACCCGCGCCCAGGCCCAGGCCGACCGCGAAAAGCTGGTAGCCATTACCGCCGCCAAGCAGCAAGCCGAAGCCGCCACAGTAGCTTTGGTCGGCACCGCCGACATGGAACGCCAGGCCGCCGAGTTCCGCGCCAAGCAGGCTCTGATTGATGCTGAAGCTGAAAAAGCCTCGGCCGAATTCCGAGGCCAGGCCATCCGCACCTTGGCCGAAGCCGAAGCCAGCAAAGCCACTGCCGTAGGACTAGCCGAAGCCCAGGTGATGCAGGCCAAAGCCACCGCCCGCCAGAAGGAAGGCGAAACCCAGGCCACCGTGCTCCAACTTACCGCTACCGCCGAAGCCCAGGCCATCCAGGCCAAAGCCGGCGCCCAGGCCGAAGCCGACGAGAAGTTGGGCCTGGTAGCTGCCAAAATCAACCGTGAGAAAGGCCTCGCCGACGCCGATATCATTCAGGCCAAAGCCGACGCCGACCAGAAGAAAGGCTTGGCCGAAGCCGCCGTATCGGAGCAGAAATTTGCGGTGGAAGCCAAGGGCATCGAAGCCAAGGCCGACGCCATGAAGAAGCTCGACGGCGTGGGCAAAGACCACGAGGAGTTCAAGCTGCGCCTCGACAAAGACAAGTCGGTAGAGCTGGCTCAAATCAATATCCAGAAAGACATTGCCGCCTCCCAGGCCGAGGTTATTGGCGAGGCCCTTAAAGCCGCCAAAATCGACATTGTGGGTGGGGAAACCATGTTCTTCGACCAGATTATCGGCTCGATTACGAAGGGCAAGATGGTGGACCGCGCCGTGCACAACTCGGAAGTGCTCGGCACCGTGAAAGACGCCTTCTTCTCCGTGGACGGCGGGGGCGACTTCAAAACCAACCTCCGCCGCTTCGTGGACCAGTTCGGCCTCAGCAGTGAGGACATGAAAAACCTCAGCGTTTCGGCCCTGCTGCTGAAGATGATGAACCAGGCCGGCGACGACGCCACCCGCGCTACGATTACCCAGCTGGCTAGCACCGCCACCGCCCTGGGCATTAGTGATAAGCCGGCCCGGATGCTGGAGCTGAAGTAACAACTACCTAGCTATAAACTAGAGCTAAAATCCAGCTCCCCTCCTCAGATGAGGAGGGGTTGGGGGTGGTTGACCAACCGTTGAACGATTAACTAGCTCTAGCTTTTCAACCACCTCTAGCCCCTCCTAATCCAATGAGGGGAACTAGCCTCTAACTTCTATAGCTATGCCCGATACAAATCACATTCATAACCTAGGCTATCAAAAAGCTACTCGTCGCACACTCCGTAGCAACCTCACTCCTGCCGAAGCCCTGCTCTGGAAAGCCCTCCAGCGCAGCCAGCTAGTCGGTCGCAAATTCCGCCGCCAGCACGGCATCGGACCGTACATAGTGGACTTCTATTGCCCTAGCGAAAAGCTGGTGGTCGAGTTGGATGGGGCCGGGCATTTCACGGCTAGCGGCGAGGCGCAGGATGCAGAGCGGGATGCTTACTTAGGCAGCTTAGGCCTGAAAGTGCTGCGTTTTGAGAATAAGCTAGTTGTGCAACATGTCGAAAGTGTATTGGCGGCTATTGAGGCCGCTTTTCAACGTATCGTTCTACCCTCATCAACCACCCCTAGCCCCTCCTCATCTGAGAAGGGGAACTAGTTTCTAGTCTTAGCTCTAGCTAATGTTCGGGCTACTCTTATGGAACAAACTACCCAACTCGAAACCGGCACCTACGAAATCCTGCGCAACCGCCTGCTCAAAAGCAGCACCGACCTGCGCCAGCGCCTCGATGCGCTGAACACGGAACGCAAGCAGGTGTTTGGGGCCGTGGATACCCGTCTGATTGGCACCGGCCGCATTACCACCGAAAACAACTGCCTGGCCTGGGACATGGTGCCGGTGGGCCAGCGCTTTATCTTCGGGTATAACGTGGTGCTGGGGCTGAAGGCGGAGCCGGACCTGGCCGACGTATTTGGCGTGTATGAGTACGCCGAGCACGACTTCCGGCCGCTGGGCCTGGAATTGCTGCAGAACCCGCAATTTCTGGAGGAGTTTCGCAACCTGTACCGTTACTACAAGAACACCCAGTTTGTGAAATTCGCCGTTATTGGCGTACACCTGTTCATGGTGTTTCGGGTGGGCCGCAGCGCCTCGGATGTGAAGACGTTTAAGTGGCTTATCCAGGGCGACACGCTGAGCTACCTCGACAACCGGTCCGACCACGAGTACACTTTCCCGCCCCAGCACGAGTTTCAGTGGAAGCGCGCTACCCGCGACATGCAGCGCGGCGGCAAGCACCCCCACATCAGCATCGAGGACAAGGTGTTCGTGGAAACGATAGGCGGCGACCTGACCATCAAAGTAGAGGACAACACCAGCACCGGGCAGGGTATTCTGAGTGAGCCGGTCGACGACAAGGATCAGACCCTCGACGACTCGGAAATCTACTTTGCGGTGGTGGGCAACCTGATTCTGCTCAAGATCCGGCCCTACCAGGAGCAGCAGTACCGCTACTTCATCTTCAACCACAAGCTCAAAACCGCCCAGCGCCTCGATGCCCTGGCCGATGCCTGCGTGCTGCTGCCCGACGGGCAGGGCCTGATTTTCCCGCACGGCTTCTACCTGCAAACCGGCGACAACAAGCTGTTCGACAATGGGCTGCGGGAGATGCTGTTTGAGAAGCGCGTCGTGTCGCCGAACGGGGAGGACTTCCTGTACGTGTTCTACAACAAGGACCAGGGCACCTACCTGCTGCTGAGCTACAACCGTATTGCCCAGCGCGTCGACAACCCCATTGTATGCCACGGCTACGCGCTATTTGAGAATGGGGAGCTGTGCTACTTCCGGGCCGACGATGAGCCCAAGAAGCACCACGCCGTGCAGATCTGGCAGACGCCCTACACCGCCCCAGATTTTGAGTTGCCCGTCACCTCCGATTCCTACCTCTACAAGCTGGGCAACAAGGAGATTGTGCGAGCCATGAGCGAGGTGCAGGAGGTCCTGACGCTGACCAGCAAGGACGACTCCTACGCCGGCCTCTACCTCGACCTGATTCGCCAGACCACCGCCCTCACCGACGCCTACCACTGGCTGCGCGAGCCCGCCGCCCAGGCCCTGGCCGAGCCGCTGGGCGAAATCCGGCAGACGGCCACCGCCGCCGTGGAGGAGTTTGAGAAGGTGCGGAGCATCCGCAAGAATACCGCCCAGCAAACGGCCGCCGTGTTCCAGAAAGCCGACGAGCTAACGGGTCGCATCCGCCGCTCAGCGCCCGATTCCGTCACGGAATTTGTGCAGCTGCTGGGCGATCTGCGCGGGGTGCGCGGCGAGGTTATTTCGCTCAAGGAGCTGCGCTACGTGGAGTTGCCGGCCGTGGAGAAGCACGCCGCTGATTTGGAAGCCCTAAGCAAGGAAGTAGCCCTGCAAACCGTGGACTTCCTGCTCAAGCCCGATGCCCTGGCCCCCTATTCCCAGCGCGTGCAGGCTATTGCCGACGGCGTGGAGCAGGTCCAAAAGACCATCGAAGCCGATCAGCGCGAGCAGGAAACCACTGCCGTAGCCCAGGAGCTGGAGCTGCTGATTGAGGTAGTCAGCAACCTGCCCATCCCCGACCCCACCCAGACCACGGCCATTATCGACAACATCTCGACGGTGTACGCGCGCTTCAACCAGATTCGGGCGGCGCTGAAGCGGCGGCGGCAGGCGTTGGCCGGCACCGAGGCCCAGGCCGAGTTTACCGCCCAGCTCAAGCTGCTGGAGCAGGCCCTCACCAACTACCTCGACCTGGCCGATACGCCCGCCAAGTGCGACGAGTACCAAACCAAGCTCATGGTGCAGCTGGAAGAACTGGAAGGCAAGTTTCCCGACTTCGACCAGTTTATCGAGCAGCTCACCACCCGCCGCGAACAGGTAGTCGAAGCCTTCGAGTCGAAGAAAACGGCCCTGGTGGCGGCCCGCAACCAGCGTGCCACGGCCCTGCTGCAAAGCGCCGAGCGGCTGCTGAAAGCGGTGCAGAGCCGCCTCACCCGCCTGGAATCGGTGGCGGATATCAACGGGTACTTTGCCGCCGATGTGATGGTGGAGAAGGTGCGCCAGACCGCCCAGGAGCTGCTAGGCCTCGGCGACTCGGTGAAGTCGGATGACGTGCAAAGCCGGCTGAAAACCTTGCGCGAAGACGCCGTG
This sequence comes from Hymenobacter telluris, assembly GCF_017313265.1. Classification (GTDB taxonomy): domain Bacteria; phylum Bacteroidota; class Bacteroidia; order Cytophagales; family Hymenobacteraceae; genus Hymenobacter; species Hymenobacter telluris. The sequence goes on from NZ_JAFLQZ010000010.1 coordinate 166,453, forward strand.
CGCCAGCTCCGCGACCGGGCGGACCTGTTTGCTGACGGCGGCCAGACCCTCAAGTTCGGCCCCCACGCCTTCACGGTGAATACCCAGCCGCTGGAGCTGACCGTGGTGCTGCGCGACGGTGACCTGCACTACCACCTCACCGGCACCAACTTTTTCCAGAAGATAACCGACCCCGCCTTGCTGGCCTCCAAGCCCGTGTGGGAACAAACCGTGGTGTCGGAAAACCAGGACGTATACCGGGCCGAGTTTCTGGCCTGGCGCATTCTGCAGGCGGCCCAGCACCCCACGCCCGCCAACCCCGAAACCGGCCGCACCGCGGTGCTGTCGGTAACGGAGCTAGGCCACCTCAGCGCCGCCGAGCTACTGGCCTACGTGCAGCAGTTTATGGCCGCGCGCTACCAGGAAGGCTACCTCAAAGGCGTGCACGACCACGACGCCGCCCTGCTGCTCACGGCCCTGGTGCGCCTCACCCGCACCGCCGACTTGCTCCGCTACCCGGCAGACACCCGCGCCGCTGCGGCCCTCTACTGGCTGCGCTTCGCCGACCCCGACCAGCGCGCCCACTGGGAGCGGCAGCTGCAAGGCATCGGGGTGCTGCTCCAGGTGTTCCCCGATTCGCAGGAGTTCGATGCGCTCAAAACCGAGCTGCAAGGCGCCATAGAAACCTTCGTCCAGCAGACCGGCCTCTTCACCCTAGGCCAGGTAGCGGAAGCCGGCGACTACCTCTTCCACGAGCTGACCCACACCGGTACCTTCATTATTGCCGCCGAAGCCGCCGAGCTGTACCAGCAGTTCCAGAAGCAGCTGCAGGAGCGTCAGGCCACGGAACTGTTCCAGCAGTCCATAGCCCAGCTCCGCGACCAGCCGGTAGCGCAGTTTCAGCTGGTGCGGCAGTGGGTGCAGGCGGCGAACCTCACCCCCCCAGCCCCCCTCTCCTCGGGGAGAGGAGGGAGACGGTCGTCAGCAAACGGCGCTGGTTCAACACAAACCCAACTACAAAACTCGACCAACGATAATCGTCAGGCTCCCCCTCTCCCCGAGGAGAGGGGGCCGGGGGGTGAGGTTGCCGTCCTCCTGCTTACCCAATCCTACGACCCGGCCCGCGTCGTGCACACCCCTACCCTCGAAACGCTCGAAAACCTCCAGGGCAGCCACCCGCGCATCCTCGAAAACCGCAGCTACCACCTCAACTTCCCCGACTTCCGCCGCCGGCTGCTGCACTACGACCGCGCCACGGTGGCGCAGTTCGAGCAGTTTCAGGAGGTGAAGAAGCAGCTGCTGGTGCGGGCCGCCCAGGATATGCGCCTGGAAGATTTCCGCCCGCGGGTGCTGACCTCGTTTGTGCGCAATCAGCTGATTGATAAAGTGTATCTGCCGCTGATTGGGGCAAACCTAGCCAAGCAGATCGGGACGGCGGGCGAGGGCAAGCGCACCGACCTCATGGGCCTGCTCCTGCTCATCTCGCCGCCCGGCTACGGCAAAACCACGCTCATGGAGTACGTCGCCAACCGGCTAGGCCTCATCTTTATGAAGATCAACGGGCCAGCCATTGGGCACGCCGTGACCAGCGTAGACCCCGCCCAGGCCCCCAACGCCGGGGCGCGGCAGGAGCTGGAGAAGCTGAACCTAGCCTTCGAGATGGGCGACAACGTGATGATTTACGTGGACGACATCCAGCACTGCAACCCCGAGTTTCTGCAGAAGTTCATTTCCCTCTGCGACGCCCAGCGCAAGATTGAGGGCGTGTACGAGGGCCGCGCCCGCACCTACGACTTCCGCGGCCGCAAGGTGGCGGTGGTGATGGCCGGCAACCCCTACACCGAAAGCGGCGACGTGTTTCAGCTGCCCGACATGCTGGCCAACCGCGCCGACATCTACAACCTGGGCGACATTCTCACGGCCGGCTCCGAAGACGCCTTCCGCCTCTCCTACCTCGAAAACGCCCTCACCAGCAACGCCGCCCTGGGCCGCCTCGCCACCCAAAGCCCCCAGGACGTGCCCGCCCTCATCCGCTTGGCCGAAACCGGGCAGCAGGACGGCCTCAGCTTCGAGGGCAACCACACGCCCGAGGAGCTAGACGAGTACGTGGCCGTGCTGCAAAAGCTGCTGCGCCTGCGCGACGTGGTGGCCCGCGTAAATACCGCCTACATTGCCAGCGCCGCCCAGGCCGATGCCTACCGCACCGAGCCGCCGTTCAAGCTGCAGGGCTCCTACCGCAACATGAACAAGCTGGCCGAGAAAGTGCGCCCCGTGATGAACGACCAGGAAATAACCGACCTGCTGGCCGCCCACTACGAAAGCGAAGCCCAAACCCTGACCAGCGCCACCGAAGCCAACCTGCTCAAGCTGCGCGAGCTACTGGGCTGGCTCACCCCCGCCGAGGAAGCCCGCTGGCAGGAAATAAAAGCCACCTTCCGCGACAACCTCCGCAACTCCGGCGCCGGCCAGCTCCTACAGATGCTCGACAAGCTGGAAAGCATTGCTGGAGGCTTGAGCGGGATTCGGGAGGCGTTGAAACGAGAGTAGTATATGTTCGGACTAAATGATGCCGACAAGGAGTTCATTACACTAGTAATTACAGGCTTAGGTCTTTTGATTATTGCTCTATTCAAGCTTCAGCAAAGAGCTAGGCTATATCGAACTGGTATTGCCACCGAAGGCGTGGTTATCAGGCTAGAGCAGGAAGGCTACCGAAGGCCTACTTATTATCCGGTAGTCCGCTTCCTGACGCCAGAGCAGGAATGCATAACAGCCCGCTATGATGTAGGCACTAATCCGGCTAGCTTCGCGGAAGGTGACTCTGTTCAATTGCGGTTCGACCCAGCCGACCCCACTTGCTTTATTATTACATCCGAAAATTCTGGTCTGTTCCTTTGGCTGTTTTTCCTGGTCGGCATAGGCCTCATTACCTATGGAATTATGAAGTATTATAGTTCATAAATAATCCTAGCTCCCTTTAACAACCTCCGCCACGCCATCCCCACCTAGATCCTGTAGTGCTGTATAGGCTGGAAAATATTGCCGACGGCTTGAGCGGGAGTAACTCCCTACAAAAGAACGTCATGCTGAGCTTGCCGAAGCATCTCGCGTGCTGAGGTTGAGTTAGTACTCCTACGTCAGCACGCGAGATGCTTCGGCAAGCTCAGCATGACGTTCAATTATCAACTCATTAATTATTACCCTATGTACGTCTATATCCTTATCAATCCGGCGCATACCGTACTCTACATCGGCATTGCTAACGATTTGCAACGACGCCTGTACGAGCATAGCAATGGTCTGGGTGATGCAGGCAAATTCACAGGCCTCTATCAAACCAATCTACTGATCTATTTCGAATTATGCTCTGCCCCCATACAAGCTATAGCCCGCGAAAAGCAGCTAAAAGGTTGGACCCGAGCAAAAAAAGAAGCACTGATAGCTGTCTTCAATCCTACTTGGACTACTATCGACCCCGCTACTTGGTCAGACGACTTGTAATAGCTACCAACCATCTGAAGGAAGACTTCCAATAACCTCCGCTACCGGCCAGCCTCCATGGGATGCTCAACCAAGCGTCACCTTTGCCGGCCACGCCCTTGCCATTGGCCCCAACCACCCTACCTTGCTCATCTGGCCAAAACCCTCTTCCTAAATGGGCAAGCAATACCCCGCCATCAGCTCCGACATTCAAGGGTTTATCGAGCAGCAGCACATCTTCTTCGTGGGCACGGCTGCCGCGGATGGGCGCGTCAATATCTCGCCCAAGGGCCAGGATACCCTGCGCGTGCTCGACGCCAACCGCGTGGCCTGGCTGAACCTGACCGGCAGCGGCAACGAAACCGCCGCCCACCTGCTGGAGGTAAACCGCATTACGCTGATGTGGTGCGCCTTCGAGGGCAAGCCCAATATCCTGCGCCTCTACGGCACCGCCACCGTGTACCACCCGCGCGACCCGGAATGGGCCGAGTTGCTGCCACTATTTCCTTCTCTGCCCGGCTCCCGGCAGGTAGTGGTGGTTGACGTGGATTTGGTGCAAACTTCCTGCGGTATGGCCGTGCCATTCTTCGAGTACCGGGCCGAGCGCGACGAGCTAAACGACTACATGGCACAGCGCGGCCCCGAGCAGGTGGAGCAGTACTGGCACACCCGCAACGCTCAAAGTATTGATGGTAAGCCCACCGGTATCTAAGCTAGGCCGCACCGATACATAGCCCCCCTACCCCTGCTGTGCTATACTCCTAGGAGCTAAGCAGGAAGCGTTAAAATAGAGTAGCCTACCTAAGCCGCGTGGACAGCAATTGAGAAAAAGGAGTTTGCTGCTCATGGAACGTCATGCTTCGACAAGCTCAGCATGACATTCTTTTTATTTGCTGTCCACACAGCCTAGGTAGCTTAACAAATAAAAGTAGGTTACTTAGCGGCTGTTAGCCTCTTAGTGTCAACTATATACTGCTCCGTGATGCGCCCGTTCCTTCTTGCTTCGGCCCTAGGCCTGCTTACGCTTACGGCCACCGCCCAACGGGCTAGTATTAACCGCAAGACGGTTTTTACCGACGTCGATGGCCGGGTGCTATCCAAGGACGAATACAAAGCCAAGCTGCGCACCGGCCAATTCAAGGTGTACAATCCGCAGGCCGAAGGCAAGTCGTTCGTCTCCCTGTCCCTGCAGCCGGCCGACACGCCCGATGCGGTGCGCCTGAAGGCCCTTACCCCGCTGCGCGCCTTCAACACTGCGGCACCTAGTTTCACTGCCACCGATTTGCAGGGCCGCACGCTTACCCTGGAAACCTTGCGCGGCAAAGTGGTGGTGCTCAATTTCTGGTTTGTCAACTGTCCCTACTGCCTTGAGGAAATGCCCAACCTGAAACGCGTAGTCACTTCCTACCAGCCCCAGGACAGCGTGGTGTTCCTCTCTTTCGCGCTCGACAAGCCCGAACGGCTGAAGAAGTTTTTGGAGCAGCGCGGCGACTTTGGGTTTGCGGTTGTTCCGGAAGCCAAAAGTTTTGCGCAGCAGTTTGCCATTGCGGGCTACCCCACTACCATCGTGCTCAACAAGCAGGGCCAATACATCTACGACCAGGAGTACACCGACAATACGGTTCGGCTGGAAGAAGCCATCCGGCGGGGGCTACAACCGTAGTTTCCGCTGCACACTGGTGGCCTTGGCTGTTACGTGGCACCTGGCACCATGCTGTGCGAGAACCCGCCCAGGCTACTCTGCTCCACTATTCTGGAAATACTGCTATGCGTAGCCGCTTATGTCTTCGTTCGTGAGCGAGTTTCGCTCACGATTCCGTAGTTTATATGGCATCGAAGAAAAGGAAGCTATATTTGATTTTTACAGCTTCCTGTTATGAAATCCACTCGGCTCGAAGAATTTTACGCGAAGTTTCCGACGATGGCGGCGGCGGCTTCTAATACGGAACCGACGATAAGCAAGCCGCGCGAAGTAGGCCATTTCAATATCTTCACCATGGAGGATTTGATGCGCAGCTACCCCAACCGGCCCGCCATGTCCTTTCAGCGGCAGGATTACTACAAACTGTGCTTGATGAACGGGCGCAGCCAAACAGAATACGCCGATAAAGTGGTGGAAGTGAAGCACCAAGCCCTGTGGTTTGCCACTTCCCGAGTGCCCTACCGCTGGCTCCCCCACGACTTGAACCAGACCGGCTACTTCTGCCTCTTCACCGAGGACTTCATGCTCCCCTCTCGCAGCAGCGTGACGCTCGAAGAACTCCCTATTTTTCAGCCGGGCAGCTTTCCGATACTGGAAGTCAGCACCGAGGATTACTCGGCTATTGAGGCTATTTTCAAGAAAATGGCCCAGGAAATTACCTCCACCTACGCTTACAAGTACGACCTGCTGCGCATTTACCTTTGGGAGCTGATTCACTGGGGGCAGAAGTTGCAGCCCGTTCCGGCTGAGGCACCCGCGCACAACGCTTCGGCCCGGGTAACGGCCCTGTTTGGCGAGCTACTGGAACGACAATTCCCGCTGGCTACCTCGCAGCAACAACTGCGCCTGCGTACCGCCAAAGACTACGCCGACCAGCTGGCCGTACACGTTAACCACCTCAACCGGGTGCTGAAAGAAACCACCGGCCACACCACCACCGAGCTTATTGGCGGCCGCATGGCCCTGGAAGCCAAGCTGCTCCTCAAGCAAACCACCTGGACTGTCTCGGAAATAGCCGACAGCCTGGGCTTTGCCGACGTGGCCCACTTCTGCAACTTTTTCAAGCGCCAAACCACCCTCACCCCAGGTGATTTTCGGGGGTGAACCAGTAAGAAGACTAGCCGCTCTGTAGCTCGCCTGCATACTATAAGTGCCGCCAGTCATTACAACTAGAAGCTAGTTCCCCTCCTCAGATGAGGAGGGGTTAGGGGTGGTTGAAAAGTTAGAGCTAGAAACTAAAACTAGTTGCCGTTCAACGATTGGTCAACCACCCCTAGCCCCTCCTCATCTGAGGAGGGGAACTAGCTTCTAGTTGTAATGACTGGTCTGTTTTAAAGACCCTTACGCATTGTTTGAATTGTTCAGCAGATGGTTTGGCTGGCGCAAACGGGGTACGTCTGGCCCGAGGCACCTTTGTGGAGTTGTTTCCAACCACACCACTCAATACCCAAACACATGCGAATTTTCGTTACCGGCGCTACAGGCTTTGTGGGCTCAGCCATTGTTCAGGAACTACTGGGAGCAGGCCACCACGTGCTCGGCCTTGCCCGCTCCGAAGCAGCTGCCCAAACGCTAACCGCTGCCGGAGCCGAGGTGCACCGCGGCTCCCTCGATGACCTTGACAGCCTGCGGCGTGGTGCCGCTGCTTCCGATGGGGTTATCCACTGCGCGTTTATTCACGATTTCACGCAGTACGCCGCCGCCGCCGAAGCCGACCGCCGCGCGGTGGAGGCCGTAGGAGCTGCCCTGGCCGGTTCCGACCGTCCTTTCATTGTCACTTCGGGCTTCGCTGGCCTAACCAGACAAGGCGACTTCATGACGGAGGAAGACACTCTCGACCCTAACCTGCCCGCCATGCGCCACTCAGAAGGGGCAGCGCTGGCACTGGTACCGCAGGGCGTGCGCGCCATGGTTATGCGCCTGGCTGCCTCGGTGCACGACAAAGGTGACCACGGCTTCGTGCCCACGCTCATTGCCATTGCGCGCCAGAAAGGGGTGGCTGCCTATATCGGCGACGGTAGCAACCGCTGGCCCGCCGTGCACCGCCTTGATGCGGCCCACCTCTACCGACTGGCTCTGGAAAACGGCACGGCAGGCGCCCGCTACCACGGCGTGGCCGACGCGGGTATTCCGATGCGCGACATTGCTGCCGTAATTGGGCGCCACCTAAACGTGCCAGTGGCAAGTGTAACCCAAGAGGAAGCCCCCGCGCATTTCGGCTGGATGGCAGGCTTCGCGGGCCTCGACCTAGCCGCTTCCAGCTCTCTTACGCAGCAGCGCCTGAGCTGGCACCCCAGCCATCCTGCCCTCTTCCCCGACTTAGAGCAAGGGCACTACTTCACTGCCCACACAATATAAACAGTCTCTAAGTCAGTACATCAGCACTCGACTGCCTGGGAGTCATTAACAGTCACGCAGCCAGAGAACGGTTGCTGCTGGCTGCATAAAGGCTAAAAAATGGGCCTCCAACTTGTAGTAGCGCGTGGCCACGCGGCGAACTGCTTGAGGCGGCGGAACAGCCGCTCGACGGGGCGGCGCTGGGCGTGACGTGCCGCGTAGTAGGGGCGCGGCTGGCGGCGTTTGCGCCGGGGCGGAATCACGGCGCAAACGCCGCGGGCAGCCAGCACGGCCCCCAACAGGTCAGAGTTGTAACCTGCCTCGGTCGGCCACCAGGTACCGGGGCCAGGCTCTCGAGCAGCGGCAAGGCTGGCGGCCTCGGCAGACAACACGGGCCCCACCGCCGCCAGGTCCTCAGTGGCACCCATGCCACTGAGGACCTGGCGGCTGAATTTGTTTTCTTCCTGCATGGCTTCTGCAACGGCAAGGCAGCCCAGCAAGCTGGGGTGAGTTAGGCTGTGCCCTTCGCCAACTGAGGCTGCTAACCTCCACAGCGCCGGTTTCGTTGAGAGGAATTCTTTTTTATCATCCGGCCATCTGTCTGCTGCACTGGCCTCATCTCTATTTCTATAGCGTATGAAAAACCAGCTTCTCGGGGCCGCCTTTGGCTTGCTGCTTTGCACCCGCCCCGCCGCCGCCCAAGACCTCAGCCCCGCCCTCGACCCCGTCATGCTCGGCCAGGGCCTGGTGCTTTCCTCCACCATGTATGCCCAGGCGGAGCGCGACGCGGCCCGCAAAGGCATCAAGCTCAAGGAAACCACCAGCGCCACCAAAAGCCCGGCCACCCGCCTCACCTACACGTCTACGCCCGCCCTACGCCAACAAACTGTGCGCAACCTGGCTCAGCAGCTTCAGCAAAGCAAGCCGGCTCAGGCGCAGTACCTGCAAGCTGCCTATGGCCCCGGCAAAGCTGATTACGGCCAACTGTATTCGGCCGGCCTGAAAGGTTCTGGCTTCCAGGAAAACGACGCGGCCAGCGCCCTGGCCTCGTACATGGAAGTCGCCTACGCCGTCGTCAACAACGTGCAGAACGAAGCCCTTATCACCCCCGCCATGGACCGTGGCCTGCGCAATCAGGTGGCCGACATCCTCAGCCGCAACCCCGCGGCCCGCAACCCTGCCACCCTCGCGCAAGTGGGCGAGGAACTCAAGCTCCAGACCGTTATTTTGGCTACCGGCTGGCAGCAAAGCCGCCAAAACGGGCAGACCGCCACTTTCCGCGCCAATATTGCCCGCCAGTTCAGCAACCAGTTTGGCTTCGACCTTACCAAAGTTCGCCTCACGGAGCGCGGCTTCGCAGCTAAATAGCTGCTACCATCGGCGCGCAGGTGCTGCGCAATTCGGCTGACGGTGTGCGCCCATTGCAGCAAATTAAGCCGGCTAATTCTGGGCCACTCCCTCGGTTGGTGGAGGCGTAACCCCGAGGCTGATAAGCGTGGTGGAATCGGCAACGTACGTGCCTGTATTCACTGGTAGCCGCACCACCGTACCATTGGCCGGGGCCTGCACATACACGAAAGTCAACTGCCGAGGCATGGCGGCCAAGCGCTGGCGAATGGCGGCTATCCGCTGGCGTGTTTGCGCAATGGCCACCTCTGTTTTCTCGTACGGCGCGGCATTATTTAACTGCTCTTGCAGGTGCAGTGCTTGGCGCAATTCAACTTCGGCTTGTTGCTGGCTAACGGTGTGCAGCGGTACCGCCACTTTGGCCAGCAGTTGGCCGCGCTTCACTACGCTGCCGGTCTGCACGTACATTTCCCATACCCGCCCGGCGCTGGTAGCCGGCAAATGGCGCAACGGCCCGGCAACTAACGCCGACGTAACGGTGGTTTCTGTGGTGGCCAGCGGCCAAGGCCGCAACCACAAGGCGCCCAGCACCAACACTATTCCGCCACTCACTGCGGCAAGCCACAGCACACTCTTCCTTTTCATAACTCGCAGATACACAAAACAGAGCAGACACTACAGGCACTCTGCTTTTCAAGAAAAGCCTGTGTTTCCTCAGCGCAGACGTATAACTTTCGTCTAAACCTTAGCTATTCATACCTTTTTTAAACTTAGCTGGAAGCGCCCAAGCCAAGCCTTTGCTACAAGTCCAGAGCAGCCAGCTAAATCAAGAAAGCTTGCTGGTAGCCGTAGCGGCCGGCAAAGGTAGGTGGCTTCGGCTGGTTCGTGCGTAGGCTACAGCCCAGCTTGTAGCAAACCCCGGCGCCTTAGCCTGCTCTGGCTTAGTGCCTGCCAGGCAACCGACCAAGGCAAAAACCGCCGGGACGCTGATTTTTCAAACATTTCAGGTTACTTTGGGGCTTGTCTGTTCGGGTATCACGCCGCCATTCGCACTGCATGCGCGTATAGTTTCCCCGGAAGTTCTTTTCCACCTCATTGCACTGCCGCCGCCCTACCTCACTGGCAGGTTGTAGGGTATGCGTGCAACATCCACCTGTTGTACTTTATCTTTAGCTCATGAACCGCAAACAACTTATTGCTCAGTCGGCCTTGCAGCTGTTCGCGGAACGAGGATACGAGAACACCTCAACGGCCCTGATTGCGAAGGAAGCAGAAGTTTCCGAAGCCCTCATTTTCAAGCACTTCGGCAACAAAGACCTGCTCCTCGACTACATCATTCGGCACGGCTACAAGCGCATCATCGAACAGGGCCGCGGCCGGCTCCCCGAAAATGCGCCCCTAGAGTTGATTTATAAAATCATTGACCTGCCCTACACCCTCGTGCAGGAAGAGCCGGCGTTCTGGAAGCTTCAGAATCGTTTGGTAGACGTGGCGGTGGCCCGCACCCAGCACGAGCGGTTTTTGCAGCCGCTGCCCGGCTTGCTGGCCAAAGCCTTCAAGCAATTAGGCTACGCCGAGCCCGACAAGGAGGCCCGGCTGCTGATGCTGCTGGTGGAAGTGCTCTGGAAAAGCCTCGCCACGCAAGACCACGGCGACATTCCAGAAATGCTGGAATTCATCAAAACCAAGTACAGGCCGCAGGATTAGGCTAGGGCCTGCCAGCTGGTGCAGTTAACTACCGCTGCCTTGATGAGCTACTTGACCAGTAACACCCACCTCGGTACTCCACTCATTGCTTTGGGTACCAAGGTGGGTGTTACTGGTTGCGGCGAAAGCGAAAAACGGCACGGTCTGCCTGCATCATTGAAGCGGACTGGGCCGTACTGATGCTTTACAGAATTCCTTCTATAACAGGCTGGTCTTTTGCAGGTTCGCTATTTTATGGCTTATTCAATGAATTATTTTTACAATTTCCTGTTCTAGACCAATCTCACTGCTATTCCCTATTGCCTTAGCTTTATGCAGCTAGTTGCCTATCGTCCTGAGTATCACGTCCGAGTTGATGAAGCCCGCAACCGGATGATATATGAACGATTCGAGGAACTGACCATTGCCACCGAATTGCCGCACTACCTCCCCGACTTGCAACGCGCTTTAACTTTGCTGCGGCCTGGCTTTACGGTACTGGCTGATTTGCGCCGCACATTGGGCCCCAATCTGCATTTGTTGCCTGTGTTTCTGGCCTCGCATACGCTAATGATGCAAGCCGGTATTGGCATGATGGCCGAAGTCCATCCGTTGTCTCACACCATGTACCAAATCAGCCAGGCGGTGCGCGCCCAAACGCACGTACCCGCCCGCCAATTCACGAGCCGCGAAGAAGCCGAAGCTTTTTTAGACAGTTTTCAAATAGAGCTGAATCCTGAGGCCGAAGGCTGATGCAGGGTTGGCATGGCGTGCCTATCTTTGTGGCAATAATAGCCGTCACACCCAACGTTTTGGACGCGTCGGCTGTTAGGTACGGGGCCCTGGCTACCGTTTGTTTGTTCTCACCTTTCGCCGATGAATTCTATTTCCACCGATATCTGCATTATCGGAGCCGGCCCCGTAGGGCTGTTTGCCGTGTTTGAAGCCGGCCTGTTGAAGTTGCGCTGCCACGTAGTGGATGCCCTGCCCCAGGTGGGCGGCCAGCTCTCCGAAATCTACCCCAAGAAGCCAATCTACGATATTCCGGGCTTCCCCGACATTCTGGCCGGCGACCTGGTGAGCAACCTGATGCGCCAGATTGAGCCGTTCCACCCCACCTTCACGCTGGGCGAGCGGGTGGAAAACTACGAGAAGCAGGACGACGGCTCGTTCATCGTTACCACCGTTGATGGCACCCAGATTCACTGCAAAGCCATTGCCATTGCCGGTGGCCTGGGCTCGTTCGAGCCGCGCAAACCGGCCATCGAGAGCCTCGAAACCTTTGAGGGCGGCAAAGGCGTGCACTACATGGTGCGCGACCCCGAAGCCTTCCGTGACCAGCGCCTGGTTATTGCCGGCGGCGGCGACTCGGCTTTGGACTGGACCATCTTCCTGGCCGACGTAGCCAAGGAGGTAACGCTCGTGCACCGCGGCACCACCTTCCGCGGCGCCGCCGATTCGGCCGAGAAAGTGAAGAGCCTGCATGAAGCCGGCCGGGCCCGCCTGGTGCTGAGCAGCAACGTCACGCACGTGCACGGCAACGGCAAGCTCAACGCCGTAACCATCACCGCCAACGACGGCACCACCGAAAGCCTGGAGGTGGATTCGTTTATTCCGCTGTTCGGCCTCACGCCCAAGCTCGGCCCGATTGGCGAGTGGGGTCTGGAAATCGAGGACAATGCCGTGAAGGTGAACACCGTGGACTACTCGTCGTCGGTACCCGGCATCTTCGCCATTGGCGACATCAACACGTACCCCGGCAAGCTGAAGCTCATTCTGTGCGGCTTCCACGAAGCCGCCCTCATGTGCCAAGGCGCCTTCAAGTACATCAACCCCGACAAAAAGTACGTGCTCAAGTACACCACCGTAAACGGAGTACCCACTTTATAGGTGAAATGGTGAAGTGGTGAGATGGTGAGTTTGATGTTCAACTTGCGCAAGTTCGCGCCGATATAACGTCAAACTCACTATTTCACCACTTCACCATTTCACCACTTAATCTATGACCGACGAAGTACGCGTGTACGTGGAGGAGGCCGACGGCCAACGCACGGAGGTGGTGGGCCCCACCGATATGGGCCTGAACCTAATGGAGCTGCTCAAAGCCAGCGGCTACGACATTCAGGCTACCTGTGGCGGCATGGCGCTGTGCGGCACTTGCCACATTGAGGTGCTGGGCGGCCCCACCCTTGATGAGCCCGGCGACGACGAAATGGCCATGCTGGAAAGCCTGCCCGTACTGCGCGAAGGCAGCCGCCTTTCCTGCCAGATCCGCATTGCTGATGCTATTGACGGTTTGGTGCTCCGGTTGATGCCGCAGGATTCGTAGTAGTACAATTTGCGGCTTTGGTAGCCGTTCAACAAGCTATGCGAACATCTACTTTTCGTCGTTGCTTGTTTTACCGCAGTCTGTTAGGCTGCGGTTTTTTGTTTCTCGGCGGGGCAGGGCCGGTGTGGGCACAGCGGGAGGTGGAAGTGCAGCTTAGCGGCGGCGTATCATTAACCCAGCCTGCCATCAGGCGGAACAATCTGCCGCGCGCTTTCCGCACTCCTGGCGGTTTCAACACGGCGGCTACCCTGCGCCTCACGTTGCCTCTCACCAACAAGCTAGGGCTGGGAATAGAGCAACGCGCAACGGGCCTCAGCCAAGGATTTATGTACCGCGTAGCCAACTCCCGACGCTCCACCGGAATTTTGACGGGAACCGTGCATCAGTCCGGCCTTAGCCTGCGCCTCTACGACATCTGGCAGCCGGGGCCGCGCTGGGGCCTGGACGTAGCTCTAACGGGCTCGTACGGCTGGGCCTCCAGGGGCAGTTGGCAGGAGGAAAGCATCCTGTTTTTTGATGCGGCAAGTCAGCCCACTGACAATAACCCAGTGGTCCGCGTCAACACAATAAACCGGAAAGGAACGCCCATGATAGGCGCGGAAACAGTGCTTCGGTATGAGTGGGGCCTGCGCAACACCCTGCTGCTTACGGCCACCTACCAGCGCGGACTGCGGCAGCTGGGCGAGGTACGCTCCACGCAAGTGGACTACCTGGATGCCGCTGGCGCGGTGCAGCAGGGCAGCTTTGTGGTGAGTTCTTACGGGTCGTATGGGTCGGTGCAGCTGGGCTACGGGCTGCGGTTGGGAGCCATTGCTACTGCCCGCAACAAGCACCCGACCCCGCGCTACAGCCTTGACGACGCGGAAGATGCCAACGATGACTCGCCCATCAACTAAGAAGCTGTTTAAGTTAGCCGAAAAGGTCGCCAGGACGGTGTAGAGACGCATACTTGCGTCTCGTCGTTGAACGCAATTTGGTTGTACGGCACAAGCGACGAGACGCAAGTATGCGTCTCTACATCGTTCAACAGGTAACTTAAAACAGCTTCTAAAAAGGCACAACCCAAAAACAGCAGAGGCAAGCCGTTGCGGCTTGCCTCTGCTGTTTTTACGGCTGTTGTTAGCGGCGGCGCGAACTGGTAGTTTTGCGCTTGGTGCTCGTGGACTTGTGCACCGTTTTTTTACGGGTAGCGGTGCTCCGGCGACGCGAGGAAGAACGGTGGTAGGTGCGGTGCGGCGTGGCGGCGGTTTTGGGGGCTTCTACTTCCGGTGCCTTCGGTTCTTCAATGGCTTCTGAACTGCTGGCCAGCATATCGGCAGCCGTTTGGGTGGCGGCAGCTTCTTCCTGGGCGGCGTGCTTGAGGGCCGCGGCCTGCTTGCGGCGCACGGGCATCAGAAAGTCTCGTTCGGCGCGCTCCTGGTCGGAGAGTTTTTCTTCGCCGGGCAGCTTGGTAGGCGTAATGGTAGCCGACGGTTTGTCGCCTTGGGCCAGTACCGGCGCACCACTCAACAGCAAACCGGCCACCCCTATTATCAGTCGTATTTTCATGTGCAACTTTTACTAAGGAGGCGCAAAGATACCCCCCGCTTCCCGCAAAGCCAAAGCTGCCCAACAAGTTACACCTTCAGGCACACCCCAACCCCCGAAAAAACAGGGTGCACACACGCACAGAGCCTTGTTTTCACAGGCAGCATTTATTTCCAATTCCAGCGCGCCAAAGCAGTACCCTGGCCTCAGCAACCACTCTACCTCTCCCCTGCTGCTAGCTACGGCTGCCCGGCAATTTGCAGGCGCGCACCCGCCGAATGCGCCGTAAACTCGGGGGCGTACAGGCACTGCAACTGACTCAGGCCACCAGAGAAGTTACCAGCCTGCGCGGCCCGCAGGCGGTACTCGAAGGTGTGGGTGCCTTTGGGGAAGTAGCTGATGAAGAAGTTGGTGGCCGCGTCGCGCGGACTCTCGTAGTAGCCCAGCCCGCCTTGGTATTGGTAGCCCGAGGTTTGAGAAATCAGCTCCAGGCCGGCGGCGCGCTGGTCTTTGAGGTGCACGTACTCCAGGTCCCGGTCTGAGCGAAGCACGAGGCGTACTACCAGCACGTCGCCAACGCGCAGGGGTGTGGTGGCAGTGAGGCGCTCCAGCGTGGGCCCGCCAGTGGTACGCACTTCGCGGTAGAGCTGGCGCTCCAACTGCAAGGGCGTAGCGGCGGGCGTAATCTTGTCTAGCTGCTCGAAATACTGCCAATACAGCGCCCCCCACGCTACGCCGGCATCGGTTTTGGTTACCGTCACTTTGCCTTGAGCGGGCTTGATGTCGGCGGCGGGCCAAGTGGTTTTAGAGTAGCCGGTGCCGGCTTGCTGCTTGGTAGTTGGTATGGGTTGGCCGCCTACCGTGACTTGCAGCGGCTTGGTGGCCGCCAGCCAGTTGGCGCCGCGCAACAGCAGGGCGTAGCAAGCATCGGCGGTGGCGCGGGTGCTTTCCCAGTTCTGGGTTTGCTTCTGCTTGAGCAGCCACAGCTTCATTTCATCCACGGCCTGCTGGTTGTTCTGCACTTCATCGAAAGCCTCGATAAGCGTGGCTTGGGTTTCGGTGGGAGCTTCGCGCCAATAGTAGCCACCGCGCACCTCCTTCCAGTACATGCCTAGCTCCAGGCTGTGCAGGGCGTTTTCGGAGAGGGCCGTGAGGATGTCTTTTACGGCGGCGGGCTGCGCTTTCTGGCGGTGCAGGGCCAGGGCGGTTTCAGCTTGCAGGTAGCGGGTTTGGGTTTGCCAGAACGTGGCGGCCTGCTGCTGGTAGTACGCCTGCGCCGGCTGGGCGGCCTTAGCAACGGCCTGATTCACCCAGAAGCTGCGGGCATATAACGCCTGCACCTGCAAATCCGAGAGGTGCTGCGCCTTTAGATTGACTTTGGGCTGCTTGCGCAACTGGTCGTAGTCGCGCTGGAGCTGGGTATCCAGGTAACTCAGCGCCTTTTGCAGGATGTCCTGGGCCGGGCCGTTTTGCTTGACATCCAGCGCACCCAGCTTTTGCAGCTTGCCGAACCCGGCCACAATCAGCTGGGTGATATACCGGTCATCGGGCATCCGCTCAAACCACGGGAAGGCGCCGTTGGGCTGCTGCATGTTGGCTAGTTTGGCGAGGGCGCGGGCAGTTTCGGCCTGCAAGCGCGGGGCGTCGAACAGCTCGGTCAGGCGGCGCATCCGCTCGGTTTCGCTCTGCGCATCGCGCACCCACGGCGTTTCCTGGAGCAGCAGGTTTTTTAGTTCCTGGTTTTGTTCCAGCTTGCTGCTGAGTGCGGCCTTGTCGCCGGCTTGGGCGGCGCGCTTCCACTCTTCCAGGGTGGTACGGAGCTGCGGGTTGCTTTGCAGGATTTTGGCGGCCAGCAAGTTGGCATACAAGCGGCTGAACACCTGCTCGGAGCACTCGTAGGGGTACTCCATCAAATACGGCAGGGCCTGCACGGCGTACCACGCGGGGTTCTGGGTTGTCTCCAGCGTGAGCGAGTAATTGCGGCGCGTAGGCGACGTAGTGCTGGTCAGCTTGCTCAACTCGAACTCGCGGGTTGCCGGCCCCACAATAGGGAGCGGCAGGCTTTCGGTGACCAGAATCCGGTTCGGCAACACCGGCAGCGTATTTTCCTCGCCGTCCTGGACAGTTGCTTGGTTGTTGGTTTGTGGTTGTTGGTTTTTGGCCTTTTTGCGCGCCTTTTTATTAATTCTTAATTCTTCATTGTTAATTATTAATTGCCCCGAAGCCACCACGCGGTAGGTTATGGCTTCCAGGGGTACCGCACCTTCGGCGGTTTCGGGAATGGCGAGGTCCCAGCCGAGGGCGCTGCTTTGGTTGGCGCTCAGGCTGAACGGTAACTGCGCGGCGCTTTTCAGCAGCTTGCTGTCGAGGGGCTGCTGGGTACGGGCGTCGATAAGGAACAGTTGGGCGGTGCCGCTGAGGGGCTGGTCGGTGAGGTTGCTGAGCTTGGCGGTGAGGCGTAGCTGGTCGCCTTCGCGGAAGAAGCGCGGGGCGTTGGGCGTGACTTGCAGGCTCTTTTGCGTGACCAGCTCCCGCTGAAGCAGGCCGGTATGCAGCTGCTGGTCGTGGGCCAGGGCCAGCAGCTGCCAGCGCGTCACGGCTTCGGGCATCTGGAATTCCAGCACGGTTTCGCCTTTGGCATTGGTGCGCAAATCAGGCAGCCAAAAGGCCGTTTCACGGAAGTCCTTGCGGGCCTGCACGTTGGAGAGGTCAGCACCAACCTTATCTACTAACTCACCCATATCTAGAACTTGGTCCGTTTCGCCGGGTCTGGGTGGGGCTTCAGGCGCCGGAGGCGGAGGAGGAACCATCTTACTACTCATTGCCATTTGCGGAGCAGCTTCGGCCATATTTGTATCGCTCAGAACTCGTCTGCTTACCGCTCCCGTTATAGATGTTCGGCCGACATAGCCTTGACCAACTACCACCGCTTCGTTCGACAGTTCTGCTTCATCTTCCACTGCGGCAAAACCCCACTTATTTAAGTAAGGGTAAAGCACCGGCAAGGAAATACCCGTCGAAGATTCATCAACCAGCACCCTCGACTCGCCTGTGCCAAACCGCCCATTCCACGCCAGCACGGCCGGATAGTACGGTTTCGGAAACTCCAGCTCTGTGAAGGAATGCGGCCGGAAAACGTCCAGCGACTTATCGTAAAGTGAGGCCAGCAGCTCGGCGTTGGCGGGCTTACCGGTGGTGTTGTGGATGGTAACGCGCCAGGTTTCCTTCTGGCCGGGTTGCAGCTTGTCGCGGAAGGTGGCCACGCTGAGCACCAGCGGCGTGGGGGGCGTAGCTACCTGCACAGTGGCATTGTGCGTGTAGAGGCGGTTGTCGCGCACTTGCGTGAGGTGGGCATACAGCTGCGCACCATCCAGCGTAGCCGAAACCGGAATTTCCACTACGCGCTGTTCGCCGGCTTGCAGCGTCAGCCACTCGTGGCGTAGGGTTTCGCCCTTGGCTTCCACTTCCAGCAGCAGGCGCGCGCTGGCTTCGGAGCTACCCACCAAGAAGCGCGCGGGCTGGCCGGGCAGGATGCTGTCCTGAAGGCTCACAAACCAGTCGGGGGTAGGAATCGGCAACGTGGTGGCCGTAGCGGAGAAGAGCGTAAACGCTTGCTCGGTTTTGGTGGCGGGCGTGGCGGCCGGGGTAGTGGCCGTGGCTTCCAGCACGTAGCGGCCGGGCTGCTGCTGCGCCAGCGGCGCTTGCAGAGCAGCTAATATTGGGGTTTTCTCGGTGTCGAAGTCCTGGGTGAGCACGAGGGTACGGGCCCAGGTGCTGTCGTTGTCTTCAGGGCCGTAGGCATCGAGCGGGAACCGGCGCTTGAATTCCTCGCGGCTCAAGCCTTCTATTTCCGGCCGCTCCCAGGCGCGGGGGCGCAGGGCGCGGGCGGGCGGCGCAAGGCGGTACAGGCGCAGCGTACCGCGGGCGGGCAGGGCTTCGCCGGTGGCGTTGGTGCTGAGCAGCTTGAGGGCGGATAGTTTCTCGCGGTTCAACTGCTCCGGCACTTCCAGGCGTAGCGTCAGGGCATTGGTGCCGAGGCTGACGGACTGCTGGCCGGTGCGGGTTTCGCCAGCCGCATCGGTTACGTCGGCGGTTACCTCAAACACGTAGCCGGGCTGCCAGGGGCCGCGCTTAGCCTGGCTGGCATCCTCGCCTTTAGCCGTGAACTTCACCACGAAGCCGCCCGCCGAATCGGTTTGGGCAGTGCCGTTGAGGATTTCCATTTCCGGCCGGCCGCCGCGCGGACCGGGCAGATAGCTGCCGTAGCCCCGCCCGAAAAATGGCCAGAAGGTGCGGCGCACCACGCGGTACTGCACGGTGGCCCCATCAATGGGTTGGCCGGCGTAGGCGGTGGCTTTGCCGCGCATAGTCACTTCTTGGCCCAGCACGGGCGTACCCGTCACCGGCTCAAACGTCACCTGGAACGTGGGCCGCTTGTAGTCTTCCACTGCAAAGCTCACACCGCCGTTGTCGGTTTGCAGACTCATCTCGCCGTTCAGCAAACCAGTAGGCAGCACAATGGAGCCGTGGAAGCTACCGAAGTCGGAGGTGGTGAAGGGCAGGGTTTGCACCGTCTGGCCATTCACATCCACGAGGCGCACCGATACGGCTTGTTTCGTGAGTAGTTCGGCCTTACCGACGCGGGTTTCAGTCAGGATACCTTTGAAATAAAGCGTCTGGCCGGGGCGGTAAATGGCGCGGTCGGTGTAGAGAAACGTGCGGCGCTGGGGCTGCTCGGCTTCCGGGTTGCGGGCGCGGCGTGGGTAGTAGCCATTGGCAGCAACCAGCAGCGAGTCGCGGCCTTTGGTTAGTAGAATTGCCCGCAGTTGGGTGTTGTCGCCGGTTTTTACACCCAGCGGAATTTGCGCTACGCCTTCCGCGGTGGTGGCTGTCGAGGTTCCCCTGCGCTGCTTATAGGCGCGGGCGGGTTGGTCGTAATACTGAAAGAAAGGCAGCACGGCTACGTTGGCCAGGGGCTGCCCGCTTTGCCGGTGCAGGGCCAGCACGTCTACGCCGGGTTGTGCCGCGCCGCGCTGCACGGCACTCAATTCACTTACCCCAAACTGGGCGTAGGCAGTAATCACGCCGGCTTGTTCTTTCGTGGGGTTGTCGGCGGTGGTGCTGAGCACGACCAGGTAATGGCCGAGCGGCAGCGCCGGGCCGGCTTGCTGCACGGTGTGGGCTTTATAGTCGGCGGGGCTGGGTACGTCCAGGGTCCAGGTGGCGGCAGGCTTGGTGGTCAGGGCGCGGGCGTAGGTTTTCTGGAAGGCGCTTTCGTCGTAGTTGTCTTCCCGATTCAGGCGCCGTACTGCCTGCGCCGCACTCACCCGGTAGGCCGTAGCGTACAGCCGCGGCGCGTTGCGCACGTTCAGCTTCAGCAGCCACGGCTGGTTGGGCAGTACCACCTCTTCGGTGGTAAAGCTCACGTCAACCTGCTCAATACCTTGCCGCAGCGCCTTGGCTCGTGCCGCACCGCGCGACTTCGGAAACCGTTTCTCGGCTTCCAAGGCTAGCGCACGGGCTTTTGAGGGGTCGGTTTCTTGCAGGTTGCTGGCCTGCTCCGTCAGAAATTCTGTTGAAATGGGCAGTGCCTTATACGTTTCGGCCTCACGCGCCAGGGCGGCGCGGTACAGCTCGTCTTTGGCAGGTAGCTCGCTTTGCTGGTGCACGAAACGCAGGCGCTTGAGGTCCACATCGGCCAGCGCCGCTGGGTTCTTAGCATCGGTGAGACGGAAGCGGGTGAGCTGCTGCAACGCTTGCAGCGCCCAGAATTGCCCGTTCAACGAGTCGTCTTTCGGGGCAGTCAGGGGTAGGCGGGCGAAGTCGGAGGCGGCACCAAACAGGGCCGCGTCTTTCAACTCGAACTGCTCGGCGGGCTTGGTTACGTAGTATTCATCGTTGCCGAGGCCATCAATAGCGCGGTGGGCCAGCAGGTCGTAGAGCGTGGGGCGCAGGGCGCGGCCTTCGGCATTGCCACCGCGCACAGCGTAACCCAGCGCCGCTAATTCAAGCTGCTGCTGACGCTGGTCCTCGTCGGTGAGGGAGGCGCGGTAATGGCTGATAACGGCACTGCCGAGGCGGGCGGCGTCCCAGGTGCGCAGGTCGGCGGCGCTGGCGTCGGCGGGGTCGGGTGCGGCCTGGGTGGTCCGGTCGTGTAGCTCGTAGCGGTGCTCGTTGTAGTAGTTGGCGTAGAGCTGGGCCAGCAAACTGTGCAGGATGGGCTTAGCTGGAAACTTAGCAACCTTCAAGTCGGCCTCTACCAGCGCAATGGCCTGCACATCGGCTTCCTGTTCCTTGGCTTCCATCAGGCGCAGCTGATACAGCAACGCCCGCAGATACTCGGGCGCATTCTGCTGCTGGCGGGCTTGCTGGTAGATGGGTTCCAGCAGCCTGGCCGCCGAAGTGGTTTGATCTTTGGCCAGCAGCTGGTCGATTTTCTTCCAGGTGGCGGCGTTGCTGCGGTTGTCGCCGGGCGGGGTGGGTTGCGAGGAGCCAGCGGAAAACAGCATCAGGAGGGCCAGTAAGCTAAACAGGAATGCACGCATACAACAGAAACGGATGGGGTGGCAAGTTGATACAATTCAGATGCATCTTCTCCGCCAATTCCATACGCTGTGCCACATTTCTTTTCCCGCTTATCAGCCGCTGCTCCCTTGCAACCTTAACCAGGCTCCCGCGGCTCCTACTCGAAAACAGAGTTACACACCTTTCTGAATTTCCGCCCCCGAATTTTCGCATGAAAAATCCCCTACTCTCTTTTGGTGCCGCATTACTACTCACCACCGCAACCGTGCAGCAGGCGCAGGCGCAACTCAGCGTCGGGCCGCGGTTTAGCTTGCAGGATACCTGGGGCCGGCACGAGGTAGCCGAGCCGTACTACAGCACTGCTTCGGGGCACCGGCGGGGGTTTCAGGCGGGTTTACTGCTGAATATTCCGTGCAGCCCGAAAGTGGCCGTGCAGCCTTCTCTGCTGTATTCGCGCCGTTTTTTTCAGGTTGAGAAGCGAACAGACAACCGTGGGGGCTACTCCGAGCTGGGCCTTGCGGCGCGGGTTAATTACCTGGAGTTGCCCGTAAACCTGGTGTACACGGTGGGTGGCACCAAGGGCCTGCAAGTGTTTGCCGGGCCCTACGCCGCATTGGGTCTGGGTGGGGAAGCCACACCGTCGGAATTCTATTTTTGGGTTTGGGAAGGGTTGGGCCGCAGTGAAACCACCGGCCTCACTTTCGCCCGGCAGCAGGGCACCGATACCCGCAACACCACCTATCTGCGCCGCTTCGATGCCGGAGCGCAGGGTGGCATCGGCTATCGGCTGGGGTCCGTACAGGCGCAGTTGAGTTACTCTCACGGCTTCTTCAACCGCCTGCCCCGCACCCCGGACGGCGCTACCGCCCCCGATAAAGTGTATCATCAAGCTCTTCAGCTTTCGGTAGGCTATCTACTGGGCGGTAAAGCCAGCTGAGGAACCACCAAAGCAGTAGCAGGAGTGACCTAGCCGGGCGTAATACCGCGGGTTTCCAGCACTTTTTCGGCTTGCGCGACGTGGCGCTTCAGGTGCACTACCAGCAGCTCGGATACGTCGGTGAGGCGGGGCCAGAGCAGCGGAATAATGGGATTCGGAATGCGGATGGCGTTGGCATTTACCTTGCGGGCCTGTTGCAGCAGTCCTTCCAGCTCATCTAGCTGGCGCAGGAATACTTCTACCACCGTACGGGGCAGCCGGGAGCCGCTGGGCGCGTAGCGTTGCGGTGCCTGCGTGGGCTTTTCGCTGGCCGGGGTGCGCATGGCTTCCGTCATTTTGCTGCCAATCAGGCCGTGCTTCACGGTGGCGGCGGGCTTGGTGCCGCGCTCCTGCGCCTGTTTGAGCTTGCGCGTCATGACGGGTAGGTAGTGCCCCCCCACAATATTGAGATGCTCGAGGCACTGCCCCACGCTCCACTTGCTGGGGCTGGGGCGACGGTTCAGCTGGTCGTCGGTGAGCGGCCGAAAACGGTGCTGCGCAATGTCGCGCAGGGTGGCGAGGTCGGCGGTCAGACCATCGAAAAACTCGGCGGTACGGGTGGAGTAAGGACTCATGCTGAACGGACGGAGATAAAGACGCGGACTAACGCATACGTAATGATACGGGCCGCAACCGGCATCGGCAATTATACTGCGGCAAACCCCAGCAATTGCTGGCAAAATCCAAGTATCTTGCCGTCATGCGTGCGTTTCGATTTTCCTTTCTTTGCTGGCTGCTGATGCTGCTCCGGCCTTGCTTGGTGCAGGCGCAGGCGGTACCCAACCCCGGCGAAAACATTGCCTCTCTGGTTACGTTTGGGGCACAGGCCGATAAAAGCTGGGGCGACGATGACTTCACCCAATCCTTCTTTTTCCTGATTCCGAAAACCAACCGGCAGCCCGTCTACATCCGGGTATTCGACCCCGACTGCGGCGGCCAGTTCGACGAGAAACGCTTCAACTGGAATACCACCACCGAGTTCAGCTTATACGGCGGCGCCGGCACCCACTCCGGCCCCGATGCTCGCGCCACCGAACCGAAAGGCAGCTTTCGGTCGGGCACGCTGCTCAAGCAAGTGAAGTTCGGCGCTGACCCCAAGTACGACGGCAAGTGGTACACCTTTGGGCCGCTCAACCCCCTGGAAGGCGAGCTGGTGCCCGAGTTTGAAGGCTACGTGTTCAAGCTCATTGCCCAAGGCAAATCCGGCGACGACGGCAACCTGTACCGCTACTTCTTAAGCACCAGCCCCACCGAAAACGTGGCCGTGGAAGGTGGCAACGCCTTCACTTACGAGTACGCCTTCCGGCTGGTGCCCACCAAGCGCGCCATCACCCACCTCTACCCTTTCGTAAACGACCGGGTGGTGAGTGTGCGGCAAAGCAACTTTGACCTGGATGGCGACGTGAGCATCAAGATTTTCAGCGTGGCTAAAAACGGCCACCCTGCCGCCGTCAGCCAGGACAA
The DNA here is from genome assembly GCF_017313265.1 of Hymenobacter telluris. GTDB lineage: Bacteria > Bacteroidota > Bacteroidia > Cytophagales > Hymenobacteraceae > Hymenobacter > Hymenobacter telluris. The sequence goes on from NZ_JAFLQZ010000010.1 coordinate 189,805, forward strand.
TGTGTGGGCCCGGAGCGTGCACCCCATCAGCGACAAAGAGCACGGCCTGTCGTTGGATATGCGCCTGACCTCGCTCACCAAAGAAGGCAACGACCTGGTGTTTTACGTCACCGACCAATACGATGTGGCCCTGCCCTTTTTCGCTATTCCGCTGGGTGGCCCGCCCCGCTACCGCTATGATGTGGACGTGAAAATCAGGAAATAAGCAGCTCTGCTTTCCACGCTTCACTCTATTTATCAGTTATTTATCTCATTCGATTATGATAAAGCCTAGTCGTTGGCTCCGCCGCTATTTTGGGTTTTCGCGCCGCGAAACTTCCGGTTTTGCAGTATTACTCGGGTTGTTGGTGGCGCTGCTGGTGCTTCCCCCGTTGGTGCGGCCACGCTTGGCCACCTACAATCCCGCCGCCGACCAGCAGCAGCTGGATGCCTTGGCCACCAAGCTGGCCGCCCAACGCCAGGTACGTCCTGCTTATGCCAGCAACAGCCGCTACCCGCACCGGACGTATGCGCCGCGGGAACGGGTACCGCAGGTGGCGCTGGCCCCTTTCAACCCCAATAGCTTTACGGTGCTCGACTGGCAGGCGCGCGGCTTACCAGAGTGGCTGGGCAAGCGGCTGGTCAAATACCGCGACGTGGTGGGTGGCTTCCGGGCGAAAGAACAGCTTCGCAAAGCTTATGGCCTTTCCGATACCACTTACGCCCGGCTGGCGCCCTACATGCAGCTGCCCGAGCAACTACCGGCCCGCGAGGCCCGCGCCTATGCCAGCCGCTACCCCGCCGGCAGCAGCCTTCCGGTGCGCTCTGAGGGGAGTGCCACCCCCAGCAAGTTTGCCCGCAAGCCCCGCAACCTCCAGCCCTTCGACCTCAACGCCGCCGACACCACCCAACTCATGCAGATTCGGGGAATTGGGCGCGGGCTGTCGGGGCGGGTGGTGGAGTATCGGCAGCGGCTGGGCGGCTTTTTGCGGGCCGAGCAGCTCAGCGAAATCTACAGCCTCCGCGACGCGCCCGACTTGGTGGACAGCTTGCGTAAATACACGTTTGTACGCGCTAGTTTCGCGCCGGCTATGTTGGATATCAATAACGCGGCGTTTGAGGTGTTGCAGGCCCACCCGTACATGGGCAAACGCCTGGCCCGCGTGCTGGTAGCGTATCGGCAGCAGCACGGCCCGTTCCGCCAAGCCACCGACCTGCGCCAGATTCGGGTGCTGGACGAGGCCACTTACTTGAAACTTCAGCCGTACTTGGTGCTTAAGTAGAAGCTTGCCTCATTTTCGTGTGTAGTAGCAACAGGGGCCAGCCGTGCGTATCGTTGCGGGGCGCAACGCCGTAACGGCAACCGGAGCGGGCTGCTGCCGGCGGCCAGAGGCGGGCGCTCTAGTTCACTTAATCACCCTGAAATGCTCTTTTTACTGCGCGACAAGCTGTTTCCTGTGTTGGTGTTCCTGCAATCGGTTATCTGTGGGTGCGCGTCAGATGGCGGCCGGGGCGACTTCTCGCAGGTGCGGCAGGACTACACAGTGCGGCAAATTGGTCGGATATCGAAAACCATCCTTATAGAAAGCTCGGGGTTTACGCTGGCCAATGACCATGGCGACTTATGGACCCACGGCGACGGGGGCACGGCCGCCAGCCTGTACAAGGTCACGCCGCAGGGCGACTTATTGCAGACCCTTAAACTGCCGCTGGTCAATATCGACTGGGAAGACCTGACCCGCGACGACGACGGCCGCCTCTACATCGGTGACTTTGGCAACAACCAGAACAAGCGCCGCAACCTGGCAATCTATCGGCTTAGCGGAGTGAATTTCAGTCAGGTGGACACCATCCGGTTCCGCTACCCCGACCAGAAAGATTTTCCACCACGCAAGGATGCGCGCAACTTCGATTGTGAGGCCTTCTATTACCGGCAGGACAGCCTGTACCTGTTCACCAAAAACCGGGGCAAAGGCAACTGGGTGAAAATGTACGGCCTGCCCGCCCACCCCGGCTACCACGTTGCCACCCTGCTCGACAGCATTGAAATCAACACTTGGATAACCGGCGCCGACCTCAGCCCCGACAGCCGCACGGTGGCGCTGCTCGGCTACGGCCACGTGTATTTGATAGAGCGCCAGCCCGGCCGCCGCCTCTTCGACGGCCGCAAGAGCTGTTTGCCCATTCCGAAAGCCGGTCAAACGGAGGCTATATCGTTTATCGACAACCAGAACTTTGTGTTCAGCAACGAGAAAGGCCGAATCTACCAGGCCACTCGCAAAAAGCAGAAGTCGGCGGCGGGCAACTAGCCTGGCTTACTGGCTGGCCGGCACACGAAGGCCGCCGTGGCTCGGAGGTATCCGGAGCACGGCGGCCTTTGTTATTGGGGTTGCTTACTGCGCTTTAGGGTCGTTGTTTTGAGGGCCGGTTTGGCCGGGCGCGTCGCCTTTCGGGCCGTTGGGGTCGTTGTAGGAACCGCCTTTGCTGCCAATGCCCGCGCCGGTGTTGCCCTGTTCGCTATGCTCGCCCTGGTTATGCACGTAGCCCGTGCGCGATTCGTCGGCTTCGCGGGCCGCGTCGGGCTTGGTGTGCTCGTTGGCGCCGGCCACGGCGGGCTGGTTGGGCACCGGCGCCGGATCGGCCTGGAAACCGCCCGGCTCTGTGGCTTCTTCCTTGGAATCGGCGGGCAGGTACTCGTCGTCCACCTGGTTGCGCTGGCCGGTCAGGTTGGCGCCGGCGTTGCTGGCGCCGCCTAGTGAGGAGCGGCCGTAGTCCTCGCTGTAGCCGCCGCTCAGGTGCTGGGGGGCGTTGTTGTCGTTGCCATAGTCGGGGGCTACGGCCGAGCCTTCTACCGGGGTGCCCGGTTGGGTGCCGAAGGTGCTGGTGCTACGGTTGGTAGGCGTACTTTCCACTGAGCCAGTGTTGTTTTCGGGCGCACCGCCCGCGTAGCCGCCGCGGGTGGCTTCGGCGGGCACTACCTGGCCGCCGTACACCTCGTCGCCACGGAACTGGTTGCCGAAACCACCCTGGGTATGGCCCGGACCGTGGGCCCCAAACTCGCCGCGGCCAGGGTTGGCCAGTTGATTGTCGCGCCGGTCTTCGTCGGCAAAAGAGTCATTCACACTGTTGCTGGCGTCGCTGCCGGGCACTTCGTGAGACTCGGTGTGGGCCGAGGGCAGCGTATTGCCGGTGGCGGTTTGCTCGGGGCTCGGGTTGGGCGTGGTGGAAGGTTCCATAGGACAGAAAAGCAGTGGTAGAACAACGGCAATTAACCACGCAAGGCGGCCGGGCCGGGTAGCTACTGCTACGCTTCTGTGGGGGTCGGGGTTGGATTTGGCAATTTCGAGTTGGGCGAGTTCAAAATACCCCTTAGATTTACCTGCATCTTTTTCACTTCCTTTCCTCTTCCAAATCAACCTTAGTACTCTTATGAAAACCGGTAAAGTAAAGTTCTACAATGAAGCTAAAGGGTTCGGCTTCATTATCCAGGACGAAAACAGCCAGGATATTTTCGTCCACCAAACCGGCCTTATCCACGAAATCCGTGAGAATGACCGGGTTTCGTTCGACATTATCGAAGGCAAAAAGGGCCTCAACGCCGTTAAAGTAGAGCGTATTGCGGTATAGCTACTCCCGGATGCCAACGAGCGGCCCTTGCTAGCTGCCGCGTTGGTTTTCCTTAAGCACTACTCCAACAAAAAGACGCCCCGGTTGCAGAGCCAGGGCGTCTTTGTTTTTTCAGGAAAGTGCGGGCCCGCTGCTTACGGGGTAGCCGCTTTAGCTTTAGAAACCCGCACGCCCACCGCCATCAGGCCGGGCAGCTGGGCCTGGCGCATATACTGCTCCAGCACAATTTTATAAGTGCCGATTTGGTGGAATTGTTGGTTGCGCAAAGCCAGAAACTGGTGGTCGTAGATGTCGCCGGTGCCTTTGCCGCGCGGTTCGCCGGTTTGGGGGTCCATCAGAATCATCTGGTGCAGCAGCTGCGACACCTGCTTGTTGGCCGGGTCGGTGAGCGTGTGCTTCAGATACAGATTGTAGTAGCCGTAGGCCGAGGCGTTGCGGATGTTGAAGTACACGTCGTAGCGCTGGGTGGTGTCGGCAATGTCGAAGGTGAAAGCCGGCTTCTGCCGCACCGACCAGGTGTAGTTGTCGAAATCGACGTTTTTCTCATACACCTGGCTCGGGTCGCAGGCAGTCAGCAGGAGCGTCAAACCCAGCCCGAAGGCCGGGAGCACACGAAACAACTTTAGCATAAACAGGAAACAGAATCAGGAAGCGGGAGAAGCAGAAGGCGCGGGCGCAGCACCACCCTCGGGCCGGCGGCCCCCACCCCGGCGGCCCGAGCGGCCACCTTCGCGCGGAGGCCGGTTGCCACCTTCGGCACCGCTGGGCCGGTTTTCACTGCCTTCGCCGGAGGCCGAGGCCCCCCGGCCACCCCGCCGCTCGCCACCACCACGGGGCGGACGTGCTTCGGAATTGCCGGCGGGCTTGGAGCCGTCGGCGGGTGGGTTGCGGCGGCCTTCGGCGTTGCGCGGCGCGCCTTCGGGGCGCGTACCATCGGCGGAGCCGGAGTTGCCGGACCGGTTGCGGTTGTTGCGGCGGTTGAGGGGGCGGGCGGCGGCACCACGGGGGCGGCGGGGTTCTTCGCCAGCGGCTCCAGCGGCTCCGCCCGGCTGCTCAGGCACCGGCACCGACGACTCGGCAGCTGGCTCTGGCCCGGCAGTAGTGCGCGCGGGAGCAGCACCCCGGCCCGCTACGGAACGACCACCCGCTGGGCGGGGGGCCGCGGCTACTACGTCCTCCGACTTGCTCTTTTTCTTGCCGCGCTTGCTCCGCTTGCTGGCTTGAATTTTATCATCGAGGCGCTCCAGTGAGCCTTCCACGATGGCCGTCACTTCGGGCGCTTTTTCTTCTTCGCGCACGGGTACCAGCAAGGTTTCGGGCTTTTCGCCGCGCTTGTTCATGTCGAGCACTTCGCGCACGCGCTCCACGGGCAGCACCACCCAGTTGTTGTCGCCGCGCACGGCAAACCACATCTTGCGCTTGAAGATGTCGGTCTTTTGCAGCACGTAGTCGCCTTTCTCGGTTTGGAGCGGGCGCTGCACCTGCGGAATATCCTTGAGGGCGTCGAGGTAGGTGTCCAGCTCGTAGTTGAGGCAGCACTTAAGGCGCCCGCACTGGCCCGAGAGTTTGGCGGGGTTGAGGCTCAGATTCTGGTAGCGGGCGGCGGTGGTGCTGACGCTCTTGAAATCGGTGAGCCAGGTGGAGCAGCATAGCTCACGCCCGCACACGCCAATGCCACCCAGGCGGCCAGCCTCGTGGCGCAATGAAATCTGACGCATTTCCACCCGCACCCGAAACTCGTCGGCGAGGCGCTTAATCAGGTCCCGGAAATCAACCCGGTCTTCGGCTGAGTAGAAGAACGTGGCGCGGGTGCGGTCGGCTTGATACTCCACGTCGGAGAGCTTCATGCGCAGGCGTAGTTCATCCACCACGGTGCGGGCCCGGAACATAGTGCCGGTTTCCAGGTCGCGCACGGCATTCCACCGCTCGGTGTCTTGCTCGGTGGCTACCCGCAGAATGTTGTGGATGTCTTTGGAATCGACGGCCACCTTTTTCTTTTTCATCTGGAGGCGCACCAATTCACCTTTCAGCGAAACGTGGCCCAAGTGCCAGCCATTGCCGCCGGCTTCCACCACCACAGCGTCGCCAGTGACGAGGGGCAAGTGGTGCGTGTTGCGGTAGAAATCTTTACGGCCGCCTTTGAAGCGGATTTCAACTATGTCGAAGCCTTTGAAGTCGCTGGGTGTATCCAGGTCCTGGAGCCAGTCGAATACGTTGAGGCGGGTGCAGCCGCTGCTACAGCTACCTTTCGAGCCGCAGCCCGAGGTAGTGGTAGAGCAGCTACCGCCGGAAGAACAGGAAGTACAAGCCACTGGTGGGAATATCTATATAGTGAAGCAGCGCCGGGCGCCGCGGAAAACCGGTTTCTACAAAGATACAGAATTAAGGAGCGGAGCGCGGAATGCGAAATTCGCCCCTTGGAAGCACCGTCTAGGTCAGGAAATAAAGTCGGTTTTCCTACCGTATCACCTGAATAACGTGACGGCGGTTGCCGACCATATCCTTGGTACCATCGGGCGCTACGCCCATACCGCAAGGGCAATTGGAACGAACCTGGCTTCGGGTAACATCTGCGCATTGAAACTCTAACAACTTGCCAGCCAGTGCGGTAAATGCGGCAGCGGCAACCACCTACTACGCTACCAAATCAACTGTTTTGGCGGTGTATGGTACGCCATTCGTGGCTGTAGCCGCTACGCAAGCAAGTTATCAGAAGCGGAGGGCAGGCCGTGGCAATACCGGGCAGCCATAAGGCAAGAGAGCAGCTAAACGAAGCGGAAACACACAAGGAGCAAGCCGACAAGCAGATAGTGCTGACCGGTGCTTACCACTAGTCAAACTCAGATAGTCCTGATTCAGGAGGTAGGGTTAAGCTTCAGCTTTATTCACCGCCCAACGCAAAACGGTAAAGGGCAGATAACTAGAAACTTAATTATTCGTGTAAATCTATATTCATAACACACGTTTCATTAATTATAATTTACCAATACACTCTCTGCCCTTCATTTAAGCTTCATGTTGAAGCAAAAGCCACATTTTATAACGGAATTGTATTATCGCAACAAAAGCACCTCTTGTGTATAATTATGTCAATTTATAGCACCATGTATTGACATATCATCAAAAAACCTCTACTTCCTCACCACATTCCGTTCTTCCTTTCCACAACCAAACCAATCTTCATCATGAAAATTACCCGTTTACTCGCTCCGCTAGCCGTAGTAGTTGGCACCACAATGGCTATTTCTTCCTGCGAAAAGAAGGAAGACGTAGTAGTGAAAAATGAAATATCAGAAGAAACACTAAATCAAGTTCGGGCTTTGGGCTTTAGCACTGCGGAGGCGCAGGTAGTGGAAGGTGGCATACTGGTGGAAGGTGATATTCTGCTGACCAACGAAATGCTCACCAGCCAGCCTGAGTACTCGATGCTGCGCGTCGGCCAGGAAGAGCAGTACCGCACCACCAACCTGGTGAGCACCAGCGGCGGTACCCGTACCATCACCATCCGTGTTTCCACCAACTTACCGTCGGCTTACGTTACGGCTACCGACGAGCTGATCCGGCGCTATAATGCCGAGAATCTGCGGTTACGTTTCTCACGTGTTACATCGGGCGGCAACATTGTGCTGTCAGCGGCTCCATCCGGCTCTAGCTATTTGGCCTCGGCGGGTTTTCCTTCCGGCGGCAACCCCTACAACAGTGTTTCGGTTAACTCGGCGGCCATTGGTACGGCCAACGCTACTACCTACATTGCCACCATTCTGGCGCACGAAGTGGGGCACTGCATTGGCTTCCGCCACACCGACTACGCTGGCCGGCAGTATAGCTGCGGCGGCGCGGCGGTAAACGAAGGAGCCAGCAGCGTAGGCGCTATTTATATTCCCGGCACTGCTACCGGCAACGACCCCACCTCCTGGATGCTGGCCTGCATTGGCTCGGGCGCCAACCGTCCTTTTAACTCCAACGACCGGACGGCGCTCAACTACCTGTACTAAGGTATAGTTCGGCTGTTTTGCGCAGCTAATACCTGACTCTGCAAGCACCCTGACCATTCATTTGGCAGGGTGCTTTTTTGATGTAGCCAGGCAAGTATGTGCTGGTTGTAGCTCAGTTACTTTTCGTATTTCATTGGTATAGAAGCCAAGCAGGAGAACTTATTTGCCAACAAGCCGCAGGCGAGTCACTCTTAGAACGTGTTTGGGAATTAGGGTAGCAAAAAAGAAAACGAGCCAGTAAACAGTAAGCGGAGTTCCTAGGCTCCG
>NZ_JAFLQZ010000011.1 GCF_017313265.1 Hymenobacter telluris
CATCGGTGGGAGAGTCGGTCGCCGCCAACCTTACTGTTTTGCCAACGCCCCTCCGGCCCTGCCGTTGAGGGGCGTTGTTGTTTCTGGACCACCGGCCCGCTGGCCAGAATGATTATGGTTGTTTAACAAATCCGTTTATGTGCTAAGCAATTATGCACGACTTTTCGTGTTCACATGGGTTTTAATAAACCTGTATGATTGGTCGTGTATATGTTTGGTTCTGCAATGATTTGTGTTTACAGTTTTAGCTAAGGTTCTCATATAGCTATTGAGAATTCTGGCCTGTGATATTCTGTAGATCATTATATACCATAGAGCAGTTACTTGCCAAGCGTGCCGTGTGACTGCTAATAGCCTAACACCAACATAAAAGCCAGGGGCGTTTGATATCGTATCAAACGCCCCTGGCTTTTATGTTGGTGTTAGGCTATGCCACTCCTTATTAGAATGGATAGCCGATGGCAATGTTTAGACGTATTGCTTTGTCTTCAGGAGTGCCATAAGGAGCGCGTACTGGCATAGCTGCATCGAAGCGGATTACGAAAAACTGGACATCAATGCGAATGCCCACGCCGGCGCCTACTGCGAGTTGCTTGAGAAATTGGTTGGGTTCGAATTTGCCACCGGGGCGGGCAGGGTCGTCGTTGACAAGCCAAATGTTACCAGCATCTACGAATACTGCGCCTTTAACATAGGGAAATAAGTCTTGGCGGTATTCGGCATTGGCTTCGAAACGTAAGTCGCCTACTTGGTCGTAGAAGCTAGTTCTTTCTTGAGAGGTATTTAGCGGACGGTAGGTACCGGGGCCGATGCCACGAGCGGCATAAGCCCGCACACTGTTGGGGCCACCAATACCATACTGCTTGAGATATGGCAACACGGAAGAGTTCTGGTATGGGAGGCCGGCACCAATCAGTACACGAGTAGCTATTTTATTACCGCTGGTGCTGTTAGAGGAAATGCGGTAATAATTGCGAAACTCCAGATCAACTTTAGTGTATTGAGAAAACTCCTGGCCAAATACCTCATAGCTGCCATTCTCGTTTCGGGTTGCTCCTTGAAGGTTTTTTATGAGGTAAGCAGCATTACCAGATACCTCAATACCTCCGCTGAAATAGAGTTGATTTCTACGCTGCTCTAGGCTTTGCTGATTGTATGTGTAGCGGTAACTACTGCCGAGGATAAACTGCTGGCGGAAGCTATTAGCCAAAAACTGGTTGCTGTCGAGCAATGCTTGGAACGTGTTGCTGGCGTTGGCTAAGCGAATATATTGGAGGTCGATGGGGCGGAACTCCTGCTCGTTGGTGATTTTGGTTTTCCAGGTATAGCCGTAGTTCAGGTTGAATACATCTTGCCGGAAAGCTTCCAGCCGCTGAACATACTTGTAACCGGCGCCAAACGACGTACGTGGTTGAAAGTCGGAGTTGCGCAGGCGAATATCAAAGGGGGGCGTGATGAGGCGCGGAACCAACAGCTGAGCGTCCACACCTACTTCATAAGAAGTAAGGCCGATGGCATTAGTACCAGAACGGGTCTGATTTTCAAAGGAGCCGGTGACATTGACCAGTAACTGCTCGGCTCCGCGGAAGGCTGAGCGGTTACGAAACTGTAACTGGAAGCCTGGTCCAACAAACCCATTGGATTTGCTTACGAGCAGTACCTCGGCACGCAACGACTTCTTGGGTACCTGGGTCATACGGACGAAGGAGTTCAGGTGGCCGTAGCCAGCAGAATCGGGTACGTTGCGGGCGGGGCGGTACCGGATATCCACGTATTTGAACGTGCCTAGGCTCATCAGGCGGCTCAGGGTCTGGTCGGAGCGGCGGCGGCGGTAGAGGCTGTCAGGATAGAGGAAGACGGCGTTGGTAATGGCTTTGGCTTTGAATACTTCCTCATCGGGATAGTACCGGTAGCCTTTGTACATAATGGGCGGGCGACCAGCCGATGCCGTATCGGACAACGAGTAATCCGTGTTGAGAGAAATCCGGTTCAGTACGTAGGGCTGAGCAGCTCGCTTCGGAATACTACCCTTGATTTTCATGTAGACATTAACCTGATTATCGAGGGTGCTGTCTACTTGAAACAGGATGTAGTCGGGTGAAAAATAATAGTAGCCTTGGTTTTTCAAGGCGCCATCAATGCGGGTCCGCTCGTTGATGAGAGTCTGTAGATTGTAAGGGTCGCCTACTTTCAATAGCGAGGCAGAGCTGGTAGCGCGAATATCCCGGTCGATAAGCGTATCGCGCTCCGGGAAGTGTAGCTCTTTAATAACATAGGGCTTGCCAACAGTAGCGGTGTAATCAACGGAAGCGGTTTTCTCTTCCTGCTTCAGTTTGCTATGGACTACTGGCTTGAAATAGCCATTGTTGTTGAGGCGGTTGGCCATCAAGCTCTTTACTTTCTGGGTGTCTACCTCACTGATGAGCACTGGCTTTTCGCCGTACTTATCGGCTATCCATTTGCCGAGGCCTTTGGTTTTGCCTTCCCCCAGATGCCAGAAATACAGCTTGGGCCGCAACCCCAGAATAGAAGAGTTAGGTTTGGGCGCAATGACACTAGTTAGCTCGGTAGTTAAGGCGCTTTCGTTGGGAATAGGAGCAGCTGATTCCAGTTTCACGGTGCTGCCCGTGTAGAGCTTGGTGCCTTCGGGAATGTACTTGGTGCCGGAACAGGATGCCGCTGTAACCAACAGCGTTACGGCCGCTGTGCGCTGCCATTTCCCCCAACCTTGCTCACCAGAAGGAGCAGGGGAATGCAATGGGTTACTTAGCGTGCGAAGAATACGGGTGAGCATATACGGGTGATTTCGTAAGTCATGTAAGTGATAAGGCCGGTCCAACGGATGGCACTAGCGCCCCGAGGTAGTGGGGCGCTGGGCCGTCCGGCGAATGGAATCCTGGCGAGGTTCAGTGGTAACGACTTTAGTGGAATCAGCTTCTGCTTTTCGCTCACGCTTGTTGCGGCGGCGGTTCTCTTTCACTTCTTCCTTCACTTGGTCGTCGAGGCCACGGAACAGGTCGGCGAGGTTTTGGTAGTCGCGCTGGAAGATGAGGGACGCACCGGTGCGCACGAACTGGCCGTCGATGTCGCCGTAGGCGTTGTTGCGGAAAGCCCGGAGCCGGATGCGGCCGTTGGCCAACACGTTGTACTCGACGCTTACGTCACCGGCGAAACTGCTGAGACCAGCTTGATTTTGGCCTTGCGACGCTTGATTGCCGCCGCCTAACGGCACATCGGTACCGAGGCGCACCGTGAGGCGGTTGTTGAGCAATTGCCGCCGCACAGCCACATTCAAATCGGTGCGGGTTTTGCCGTTGGCGCTGCCGTCGGAGTAGTCGGCATAAGAATTCACGCCCAGGTCGATACCTAAGTTGGAGAGGTAGCTGCCGGTGAGGTTGTTGAGCTGCTGAGTGAGTACCTGGCTGGCACTACCCCGTAGCTGGTCGGCTACGATGCTGCCACCGCTACTTTTGAAGGGGTCGTCGGTGATGAAGCGGTTCAGGACGAGCAACGAGAAGACTTGCTTGTTCAACTCCGACGCCTCACTTGGCTGGCGTAATTGCGCTAGACGTGCCTCAATAGGGCCTCGCAGTTCCGACCGGCTTTCCTCGGGCAGTTTGATATCAAAACCGATAACGGGCTTGAGCAACTCGCCGGTTACATTCAGATATACCTGGAAAGGAAGTTGATTGCGACTGATAGCAGTTTGTGTTTCGTCGGCAACACCTTGCGAAGCCAACAATTCGGCAGGAGCGGCCTTCACGTTGTAGATGGCCGCAATATTGAGCTGTGCGTTGTAAGGGTCGCCGCTCCATACGATGTAGCTGCCCTGGCCGATTTTGAATTCGCGGGAAGCCAAGTCGTAGAGCGACATGTAGTAGCTGCCTTCCGTCACGTCGAGGCGGCCGGTAAGGGTGATGGAGCCGGAGGCGTCGATGGAGGTGTTGAGCGTGCCGTTGGCTTGCACTTTCAGGTTGTCGCCGGAAAGCGGGTCGATGATGATGGTGAACGGCGACTTGTCGGTGACGGTAATGCGGGCGGTGATGTTGTAGCCCTCGGCGGTTTTGGCAGTGTCAACGGCTACTTGCCGCGCCAGCATGGTATCAATCGGTGCGCTCTTGTCAATCCACTCCACAATGCCGTCGGTTTGCACCAAGCCGGCTTCGTCGTTGGGCGTAACCACCGTCAGGGCCGAACCATCAACTACCACAGCGCGGGTGTTGAGTACGGGCAGCGCCAGATTGCCGGTGATGCGCGTGTCGGAATCAACAATCAGCTTGCCGTAGAAAAGCTCATTGTCGCGGGCGGTACTTTGGATGGCAATGAAGTTGTCGGTGGTGGCATTCAGGTTGAAACGGTAGTCGTCCACGTAGTTTTTCGTGAACACCCGGCCATCTACCACGGCCTTATTATTCAGGGAATCGAGGATGGTGAAATTATTGAAGCGAATACCCTGGTTGTCGAAGTTGATGGACTGGCTCTGCATCCGGAACGGCGCGCCGAGCTGGGTGGCCGTAAAGCCGGCATCGGCGGTGGTGGTGAGGGCGCCGTTGATGCGGGGCTGGCTGACGGTGCCATTCACGGTGAGGTTGCCGGTAATGCCACCGGTAGTTTCGCGCAGCTGGCCAGCCGAGAAAGGCTCAGCAATTTGCAAGTCGAACCGATTCACGTTGACAGCAAACTCAATGGGGCTGGGCGGCGTGGCCAGGTAGTATCCTACGGCCTGTACGTCCATGCCCTGCTGGTTGGTGAGGCGCACATCCACGTTGTACCGGTCGGGCACGGGGTTGGTGGCTTTCAGGCTAATGTCGCCGAGTACCGACTTGTTGTATACGAAACCCGTGAGGGCGGCATCGGCGGTGAAAGCCTGCTTGGGCTGGCCCAGGCTGAAGGCCACAGCCCGCCCGTTGAGCGTGCCAGCCACCAACGAATCCTGCATGCCGGCGGCGCGGGCCAGCCCATTGATTTCGAGGTTACCCATGCTGACCTGCAAGGGGTATTGCGCTCCGTCCAGCGTCTGCAAAGTCAGGAACCGGTTGTTGCGGCGGAAGTCCACGTTTTGGGCGAAGATGGCGCCGGTGGCGGTGGTGTAGCGCAGCTCGTTGCCGGGCGCTACGGTCCACTCCACCCGGTCCAGCATCAGCTTGGGGTCGAAGCTGAACGTGTAGGCGTCGCCGCCGCGGAGTACGCGCAGCACGCCGGCCATGTTCAGCCGTTCGGCGCTATCCGACTCGGCAATGCGCAGGCGGGTGCCAATCTGGTTGTTCTGAATGCTGCCCGCCAGCGTGGGGTTCGGAATGCGCAGGGTGGTATCCTGGCTGATTGCGCGCAAACCCAGCGCGTAGTCCAGCTTCTGCGGGTCGGAGTTGATGCGGAACTTCAGCGAGTCCATGGCATAGCCCATGTACACGATGCGCGCAATGCGGGTGTTAAGGTGCAGGTCGGCGGCGCGACTGTCAAAGGCCCCGGTGAGCTTGAACGGCGTGAGCTGCTTGAGGTCGGGCACCAGCTTCTGAATCAGCTGGGTGTTCTTCACATTGGCATCGAACGTGAACTGCCGGTACACCGACGACGGCCGGTAGCGCACGTCTGGTAAGTCGAAATACCGGTCGATGTGCTCTTGCAAGACGGTGGCTAAGTCGCCGAGCGGGGTGTTGCCTTCCAGGTTGAAGTCGGCCACGTTGGAGTTGAAGGCCACCTCGGTGCGGCCCGGCCGCTGCACAATGCGCCCACTCACTGAGTCCAGGGGAATCACCTGGTTGTCGCGCACGATGACGATGTTACGGCCCGAGAACGTACCGTTGATGGTATTGGCGTCGGCGCCGCTGAGGTTGGCGGTCAGGTCGCCCTGCACGCGCAGGTCGCCGCCGGTATAGAAGCCGAGGGCCGTGAGGTTGGCACCGCGCAGGTTGAGGCGCTGCACTTCGTAGCTGGGGTTATTGGCGTTGCGCAGGTTCACGGTGGCCAGCAAATCCAGGTTCAGGTTGGGGTCCTGGCGGCTGCGGGCATCGATGACGTAGCGGTTCCGGTCGATGCCCACGTTGGCGGTAATGCCGCGGTAGGTGTAGTTGTTGTAGGTGGCGCTTTGCACGTTGGCTACCAGCTGGCCGCGCAGCAAATTCGGGTCGAGGCCGCCGCGGCCGGTGAGGCGGCCGGTAGCCGTAATGCGCCCAATGGTGGGGTCGCGTAGCACTTTGCCCACATCAAAGCCCTGCACGTTGAAGCTGGCGGTAATGGGTTCCTGCCCTTTCGGACCCGCGCCCAAATCCACCTTGGCCGCCACGTTGCCGAAGCTGGTGGTAGCCCGCAAATCGGTATCAAACAACATGGCCGTGGGGCGACCCTTGAAGGTGCCAGCCACTGTCATGCGCGGCGGAATCCGGTACTCGTTCGGAATCGTGCCTTTCGGTACTAAGCTCCGGATGTCGGCTTCGGTGGTGGTGAATTGCTGGATGTTGAGGTCGGTGTAGAGCCGCTGGTCGGTTTCCGGTAAGCCCCGAATCCGGCCGCTGGCTTTCACAATCGTGTTGCGGAAACCTACAAACTCCAGGTTCTGAATGCGCATGTCGCCGACTCGGCCACTCACGCGCCCACTCAGCAGCACCGACTGGTTGGGGCCGGTGGTGAAGGGTGGGGTGGAAGCCAAGTCGGGGGCTAGGTACAGAATGTCGCGGAAGCCGATGCGCACGTTGCGGAAGTCGCCTTCGAGGCCCAGGTTCGGCAGCTGCTTGGTGTCCGACAGCGCATCGAGGCTGGCGTAGCGCATGCCCAAGGTCTGGCGGATGCGGGTGTGCGGCGTAATCAAATCCAGATTGGTGAGCCGGGTTTGCACCGAGTCAAACACCACATCGGCCTTGGCCGACGTAATCTGGAAGCCGCTTTGGTCTTTGCCGGAAAGCTGCGTGATGCGGCCGGTGGTGCTGTTCTCGGAGTAGCGCAGGTTTTCCAGGTTCAGAACGAGGTCCGTGAACTTGAGGTGGTTGTAATCCAGCGCCGGCAGGCGGGTGCGCTGCTTGGGCTCGTCGAAGTTGTCGAAGGCCACATCTACCCCGCTGATGTCGGAGCGTTTCAGGGTCACCACCCAGCTGGCTTCCTGGCCGGTGGCTTTTTCCACGGCTTCGTTCAGGTCGCGCACGGCCTCGGCGGGGTTTACGAGGCGCTTCTCAGTGGGTACGTTTTCGTTTTGGGCGTAGGCAATGCTGGTGTTGCGCAGCTTAAGCGTGTTCAAGTCAACCCGCGAGTTAATCAGGTCGATGTTGTCGGCCGTAATATCGGCCTCACCCACGCGCGTGCTGATAAACTGCGCCGAGGGGCTGTTCTTGTAGGTCAGGCTCACGTTTTCCAGCAAGGCCTTGTTGAGCCCAAATGTGAGGTCGAGCGGCTCGGCAACGGCGGTGTCGGGTGGGGCGGTTTTGCTTTGCACCATGCTGATGCTGGTGTTGCGCAGCGCCGCTTGGTCTACCTTATAGATAGACTGATCCACGTCCACGGCGTCCATCGTCACGGCCAGCTCGCCTACTTTGATGCGCAGGTCGAGGCCTTCTACCTGGTCGTTGTAGGTGAGGTGAATGTTGGTGAGGCGCAGGTCCCCGATGTCGTATTTGAACCCGGCCCCGGTGGTATCGGCGGGTGTGGTAGTCGTGGTGTCGCCGGCCGTGAAGGCATTGACGATGAAGTCGTAGTTGTTAATACTGTCGGGCTCGGTGCGGCTGATAGCCAGCCGGCCGTCGTTCAACTCCACCGTTTTTACATTGATTTCCGACTTGGTCAGGGCCCAGATGTCAATATCAACGCCCAGATGGCCCACCGACAGCAGCGTATCGCCCTTCTGGTCTTCGATGTACACGCCATCCAGATTGAGGGCGTGCTTGAAATCGGTGCGGAACTTGCCAATTCGGACTTCGGTACCAATTTTATCCTGCAAGTAATTAGCCGCCTTCTTGGCCACATAATCTTGCGTAGAGGGGAATTGCAACGCCACTACCAACCCGATAACGAGCAGCAGAACGAAGCCAACAAGCCCCAGAATAACATACAGAGTACGGCGTAGGTATGTAGGCACAGTGTTGATAATCAGGCAGAGTTACGGTTTTATATCTGACCCAAACGGGAAAAACGGGCTGCGGGTTGGAATTCGGGCCGCTGAGTGAGTTCTGATAAGTAGCGGTGAAGCAGCCAGATGAACAGTGGAGCGCTTTGCCAGCCGATGCCCTAGCATAGCTAATTAGCCGTACTCCCTATCTTTCGTCTTCCATTCTTCTTCCCCGTCCTGTCCCATGATTTTGCGTTTTTCTTTGCCCTTCCGCACCACGTGGGGCCAGCGGCTCCTGATTTGTGGTTCCGAGCCCAGCTTGGGCGCCTGGAACCTCGACCAAGCCGTACCACTCGACTACAACCTTGATACCGGCATCTGGAGCCGGGAAATCACCCTGCCCGACGACCAGCCGGGTGCCCTGGAGTACAAATACCTGCTGCTCAACGAACAAGCCAACTCAACGGAGTGGGAGTGGGGCCCCAACCGCACCGTCGCCTACGATGGCCACCAATTTCAACGGCTGGTGCTGGAAGATTATTGGCGGGCCCCCGCCGAACCTGAAAATGAGTTGTTTACGGCGGCCTTCACCGAAGCCCTGTTCCGCCGCCCCGCCAAGCCCGGTAAGGCGGCCCCAACCGCCCGCGTGGCCGATTCGGTGGTGCGGTTTCAGCTGCTGGCGGCCCGCGTAGAGCCCGGTCAGCAGTTGTGCGTGCTGGGTTCCGATGCCGCCCTGGGGGCCTGGGACGGCCGTAAGGCCGTGGTGCTTTCCAATGCCACGTACCCCACTTGGACCGCCGAAGTGGCCTTGGAGCAGCCCGACCGCGCCCTCGTATATAAGTATGGAGTGTGGGACCCGCAGGAGCGCAAAATCGTGCTGCTGGAAACCGGCGCCGACCGGGTGCTACCCCCGGCCACCGACCGTAAAACCCTGCGCGTCCGCTCCGACGACAAATTCCGCTACCCCAACAACTGGCGCGGCGCCGGTGTGGCGCTGCCGGTTTTCGCATTACGCAGCCACCGCGGGCTGGGCGTAGGCGAGTTTCCCGACCTGAAGCTGCTGGTGGATTGGGCAGTAAGCACCGGCCTGAAGATGGTGCAGATTCTGCCCATCAACGACACCGTAGCCACCCACACCTGGGTTGATTCGTACCCGTACGCCGCTATTTCGGTGTTTGCCCTGCACCCGCAGTACCTCAACCTGGAGGCCATTGCCCCGCTTCAGGATAAAGCAGCGCAGCAGGAACTGGATGCGTTGCGGGACCAGCTGAACGGCCTCGATTTCGTGGACTACGAGCCGATGATGAACGCCAAGTGGAAGTTCATCAAGCAGTTATACAAGCAGGAGAAGAAAGCCTTCCTCGCCGACCCCGAGTTTCAGAAGTACCGCGAAGAGCAGAAGGCGTGGCTGGCGCCGTACGCGGCCTTCTCGGCGCTGCGGGACCGGTTCGGGACGGCCGACTTCCAGCAGTGGCCCGAAGAGTACCGCACGCCCAAGCTAGTAGATCAACTAACCCAGGAAACTGCCACCGACTTCGACGAGTTTGGCGTGCATTTCTTCACCCAGTTCCACCTCGATAAGCAGCTCCGCGAGGCGGTAACCTACGCCCGCCAGCACGGCGTGGTGCTCAAAGGCGACTTGCCCATCGGCATCTATCGGCACTCCGTTGACGCCTGGACCCAGCCCGAGCTGTACCACATGCACCAGCAGGCCGGCGCCCCCCCCGACGACTTCTCGACCACCGGCCAAAACTGGCGCTTCCCCACCTATAACTGGGAACGGATGGCCGAAGACGGCTACGCGTGGTGGAAACAGCGCATGGGCCAGCTAGCCCGCTACTTCGACGCCCTGCGCATCGACCATATTCTGGGCTTCTTCCGCATCTGGGAGATTCCAGGGCACTCGGTGGAGGGCTTGCTTGGGCACTTTTCGCCGGCGCTGCCCCTGCACCAGCACGAGATAGAGCAGCGCCTCGGCTGGTTCGACTACAGGCGGCTGTGTGAGCCGTATATCCGCTGGCACATGGTGGAGCGCATTTTCCACGGCCAGGCCCAGGCAGTGTTCGATGAGTTCATGGAGGCCGACCACCACGGCGCCATCCGCATGAAAGAGCACGTGCGCACCCAGCGCCAAGTGGAAGCCGTGCTGGATGCGCAATGCGCTGCCGAGCCCAGCCTGGTCGACCATTGCAAGTGGCTGAAAACCGGCTTGTACCAGCTGATAAATGAGGTGCTGTTCGTGCCCGACGACCTGCGGCCCGACCACTACCACCCGCGCATCACGCTCAACAAAAGCACGTCGTTTGCCGAGCTGGACGAAACCTCGCGCCGCCGTCTCTACGACGACATCTACATCGACTTCTTCTACAAGCGCCACGAGGGATTCTGGCGCGAGCAGGGCTTAGTGAAGCTGCCGCCCGTGCGCTACGCCACCAACATGCTGATTTGCGGTGAAGACCTGGGTATGGTGCCCGATTCGGTGCCGGGCGTGATGAAGGCGCTGGGTATCCTGGGCCTCAACATCCAGCGCATGCCGTCCAACCCGCGCACCGAGTTCGGCCACCCCAACGACGCGCCATACCTATCAGTAGTGAGCCCCGGTTCGCACGACATGAGCACGTTGCGCGGCTGGTGGGAAGAGGACCGCGAGATAACGCAACGGTTCTTCGAAACTATGCTAGGCCACCACGGCGAGCAGGCTCCTTATTATTGTGAGCCCTGGGTGGTGCGCGAAATCCTGGTGCAGCACCTGCACTCTCCGGCCATGTGGGCCATCTTCCCACTCCAGGATTTGCTGGCTTTGCATGCCGAGCTGCGCCGCAACAACCCGCAGGATGAACAGATCAACGTACCTGCCAATCCGCAACACTTCTGGAAATACCGCCTGCACCTACCGTTAGAAACATTAAATGATAATGCAGGATTTATTGAAGACGTGAAAAAACTGATAACGAGCAGCGGCCGGTAGAAAAGGCTGGTTATCACAAGTAAAACCCGTGTGGCTACACGTAAAAAGCCTCACTACCTGGTGAGGCTTTTTCTTTTCTCAGAAAGGGATAAATCCAGATTCATAGTCAATTACGTAGCCCGAAAAACCCGGAAAATCAGCAATAAGAGCAGGAATAAGCATTCCTAAATTTGGAATAGTAATCGTCTCGTAAATAGAACTATTCAGCGGGTGTAGGATTGTATTGAACGAAAAGTGGGGCTGTTGGTCGAGCGTTAGACCTAGGTTTGTGCCGTTAATCAGTTGCTGCCCGCCTGAAAAGGGGGCAATGCAGCTTATGCTAGCACAACACTTGTCGTTCATATCCCCAATCATGCGGTTACCATTACGAGTTCTAATCGGGTTGTTATTATTGCTGCCTGTCTTTAGCGCCAGGACATTGGCCCAAACAGCTGGCCCAGCTTATTCCTGCGACGGTACATTTTATCAGACCCGGCAGGTAGCTATTGGCGCTAACTTTCACTCGCAGCTGTTTCGAGTGAACCGGAACGTGACGCCCGCCGCCGACCCTAGTACCACGGTGTACACTACCACGCTGGTACAGGACCTGGCAACCGGCCTGGGGCTGCCCGCTACCACCGACTTCGTTGTCAACTCGTTGGCGTACAACCCGCTGGATGGGTATATGTACGCGCTGACGTACCCGGTGAATAACAGCGCCACTTATCCCGAAATCCACCTGTACCGCATCGGCCAAACCGGCGTGCAGGATATTGGCCGTATTACCATCAACGGAAGCGTGCCCGCTCAGTATCCGCAATTGGCGGCTGGGGTTATCGACAAGGACGGGCAGTACTACGCCACCGCCCGGAACCTGGCCAGTGCTACCAACAAGAACAACCTGTTCCGGCTCAACCTGAATCAGTCGTCGGATGCAGCCAAACTCAACGCCGTAACCGTGCCGATGGACTTCTACACCACGGCCAGCCCGAACACGGTAGTTACGCCCGCTAGCACCCAGGATTTCAGCTTCATCGACATCGGGTTAAACCCCGCCGACAACCAGCTCTACGGCATCTACAGCGCCGGCTCGGTATATAAGTTCGACTTCATGACCACGCCCGGCCGGGCCCGCGTTACCCGCATCGGGGCGGCGCCAGCTACCGCTCCAAACTTCGGCTCGGTCAGCTTCGACCTGGTGGGCAACATGTTTGCGTATTCCAACGAAGGCGACTTTTACTCGGTAAATATTGCTACGGGTGCTGCCACCGATATTGGCAACGTGCCTACTGCCGGCGTAACCGACGGCGCGAGCTGCGTGAACCCCAGCCAGCGGATTGATGTGGTGAAAGAGGTGACGGGAGTAACGTTTGTGAGCGGTACCACTTACGACGTGGCGTTTGCCATTCGGGTGAAAAACACGGGTACCGTTACGGCTACCAATGTGCAGGTAAGCGACTTCCTGCGCGGAGCTGCCAATAATACCACGTTCCCTACGTCCACTTCGGTGGCTATTTCCGGGCTGGCAGTAACCAACACCGGTGGTGCACTAGCGGCCAATACCGGCTACACCGGTCAGGCTGGCAACGCCGACCTGTTGACGGGTAGTGAGCCGCTTTCGGCCGGCCAAAGCGCCCTGATTACGTTCACTGCCCGCGTGGTTTTCCCAACGAGTGCCGTGCCTACCACTGCCCAAAACAACACGGCCTATGCTTCCAGCACCGCTGGCACTGCGGCCAACCCTGGCTACGCGCTGCAAACCACTGATGGTAGCCTGATTCTGCCCCCCGGCGACCTGGTAGCCGTGGATGCTTCCACCAACAGTGCTGCCCTGCCGCTTACGCCCAACGGTGACGTGGCCTCGCCTAGCCCGGTGTATTTCCAGACGGCTATTCTGGGTAATGTATTCGAAGACATCAACTACGGGGGAGGTGCCGGCCGCTCCCAAGCCGCCAGCAACGGCGAAGGGGTATTCCAGGCTCGCGTGGAGTTGTATTCGTCGTCGGTGGCAGGTGCTTACTTAGGATTTACTACTACCGATGCTGCTGGCAACTACAGCTTTATAAATGGGGTGAATGGTATTTCGTTGTCGGCCAACACCAACTACCGCGTGCGGGTTGTCAACACATCTGTGGTGAGCAACCGCCCTGGTAGCATAGCCGGCTTAGTGCCCGTACAAACGTTTCTTAACGGCAACGTGAACCGGGTAGGGGGGGAGAACCCCAACCAGACTGATGCCGCGCAGAATTCCGGTAATCAAACGCTGAATACATTGGAAGCCCAGAGTACCAGCACCACGGTACAAACACTGACAACTGTTACCACCCCGGCTTCCGGCCCACTAGTAGGCGTTGATTTTGGCTTCAACTTCGATACCGTAGTGAATACCAATGCCAGTGGCCAGGGTTCGTTGAGCCAGTTTATCACCAATTCCAACACCCTCACCAACGCCAACCTAACCCAGGCGTACACCGGCGCCATAGCCGGCCAGGAAGCGGCCATCTTTATGCTCAACGACGGCCGCCTGACCGGTGCTCCTGCCGGCCTGCGTAATGGTATGACGGCCGTAACCGGCTACAGTGCGCTAACCAGAGTGTTTACCATTACGCCTACCGCCGCTTTGCCAACTATTTTGGATGACAACACCACTATTAATGGTGCGCGCCAAACGGCTATAACCGGCGACAACGTAGCTGCTACCGCCGAGACATCAACGGGCGCCGAAGTAGTTATCAATTTCAACTCACTGGCGGGTTTGTTGGTAACGGGTGGTTCTACCCGCATTGAAAACCTGGGCCTCAACAATGCCCGCGGTACCAGCACCGCTACCAGCGGCGCCGTAACGGCTGATGGTGCTGGCGTAACGTTTAGCGGTGCTGCTACTACCGGCTCTGTAGTGAACCTGGTTACCACGGCCGGCAATGCCACGGCAGGGGTACGGTTGCAAAATGGGGCCACGGGCGTAACCGTATCCAATAGCGTGCTGAACGGCAGTGTGGCAACCGGCACCGTAAACGGCGAAGGACTGGTTCTAGCCGGTGCTGCTCGCAACACGATTTCCGGCAACACCATTTCCAACAACAGCGGCTTCGGCGTGCTGCTGGAAAGCGGCCAGGCCAACAATGAAAACACGATTTCCGGCAACATTATCCGCAACAACGGCGGGGGAGCCAACGTCGAAGATGCAGGCTTAGTAATTGGCGGCGGCAACAACAACCTGGTTAGTCAGAATACCTTCACTGGCAACGCTAGCAACGCTATAATAGCAGCAGCTGGTACCAGCGGCAACCGGTTCACCCAGAACAGCATGTCGAACAACACCGGCAACGGCATCGACCTGATGGCCAGTGGCACTACCGGCCTGGCGGGTGATGGCCTGACCCGCAACGACAACACCGATGCCGACACCGGCGCCAATGGTCTGCTCAACTTTCCGGTGATTAGCCAGGCCGTAACCAATGGTGGAAACCTGATTATCACGGGGTACGCCCCGGCAGGCTCGTTGGTGGAACTGTTTGTGGCTGATGTGCAGGCCGACGGTTTTGGCGAAGGCAAAACGTACCTATCCAGTTGGACCGAAGGTTCGGCGCAGGATGGCGACACCCGCACCGGTGGCTACAGCGGCCTGGTTTCTGGCGTAAACCAAGGCAGCGAAACGGCAACTTCCCTCTTCATGTTCTCGGTTTCTATTGCTAGCCTGACCCCTGCTCAGCAGGCGGCCCTCACTGCCAATGGCGCCCGCCTGACGGCTACGGCTACCACCCTCACCACCGTAAATAGCTTGGTAGTTGGCAATACCTCCGAGTTTTCGGGTAACACGGCCCTGCTTCAGAATCGGCCCTTGCCGGTAGAGTTGGTGCGCTTCAGCGCCGTAGCCAACAACACTAATGCAGTGCTGAGTTGGACCACGGCTTCCGAGAAAAACAACGCCCGCTTTGTAATAGAGCGCAGCCTTGATGGCAAAGACTTTCAAGCGGTTGGAACCCTGGCTGGCCAAGGCACCAGCACCCAAAGCCGTAGCTACCAGTTTGTTGATGAGCGGGCAGCAGCGGCAGCCAACCTGGTGTACTACCGTCTGCGCCAGCAGGATACGGATGGTACCAGCAGCCTAAGCGCCGTACAGGCAGTGCGCTTCAACGGCAACACCAGCAACACGCCAGTTATCGGCCTATACCCCAACCCAACCACTGCCAACGCTTCACTGGACCTGCGCAGCCTACCCGCTGGCACCGTTCAGGTACGCCTTACCGATCTGACGGGCCGAGTGCTATCAACGGCTACTGTACCTACCGGCCAGGTATACACGCTGGCCAGCGCTCAACTACCACAAGGCAGCTACCTGGTCACAGTGGTCAATGGTAACCAGAAAACCACCCAGCGGTTGGTGAAGCAATAACCAATAAGCTAAACGGACTGATTAGGTGCAGTAAGCCGTTGAACTGTAGGACATAAGAAGGCAGCAACCCCGCACTTGGTTTAAGATGTGAGGAGTTCCGACTCCGCTCTATCCTAAACCAAGTGCGGGGTTGCTGCTTTGTAAAGAAGACAACTGTTGCCGCTAAATCTTCCTTGCCAGCACTGCGCCTGTACACCGGGTTTGTTGGCCGCAGAAAGCAGTAGCACGGTGGTATTCTCAAACTCAACTTACTGTACTTATGGCCAAACGTGCCCATCACTACCGCCTTCATTTAGAGCATACAGCAGCAGCTTCCCCTGAGCAGCCCATCCATACGCCGCTCACGCTGGACTTCGACAATCACGACGATGTTCTTCAGATTGCCGACCGATTGGAAGCGCGCCAGCTATTCACCACGCCCGGGCAGGCCACTGAGTTTGCTATCGGTTTGAAATTATTTAGTGAAGTAATGCTCAAGAACCGAGAGCACGCGCTGTTCGTGGAGTTCCAGCCAGCCTTCAGTGAGTTTATGAAGAAGCTGAAAAGCGCGGCGCAGTCAACTACGCAGCCTGAGGAATAACAGCTGGCACAACAGTTACAGTGTGTTAGCCCCTTATATGTAGCCCACCGGTTATCCGATGGGGCATTCACTCTATGCTGTTAGAACTACCGTTCAACCGAATGCAATACGTACAGTAGCAGTGTTCGGCGTGTAAATGATATTAAAATAGGATGACACCGCTGTAAGCTCATACTACAGCTACAAACCGAATGTCACCTTCTGGCAGGCACTCTGATTCAGTATCGGAGTGCCTGTTGTTTTTCCGGGAATTAATAAAATTATATAAATTAAGCGGTTTTAAGAGTGTCTTATTTTAATAAATAATTAAAACTTTTCATGACACATGTCTGTGTTTTCTATAATTGAGAATATTGTTTAAGTTATTTAGTTCATTTTGGGATTGTTTCATAAGTGATTGTAAAAAAGGCAAGTAAAAAATAATAGAATCTGTTGCTCTGCAAGTAAATCCAAATATTACTTATTTCAGTAAGGATTTGTATGATTGTATTGAGGGAAGTAGGTGGCTGTGGAAGCAAGTCTACCTCGTTTAAAAACTAGTATTCATCGAGTCTAAGAGTTTATTCAGCGAAATAGATAGGTAGCCAGTCAACAGCCACAGTATTTTTGAAAAGTAAGCTCGGCCTATAGCGCCGTTTTCTTTGTTTCAATTCATAATTATTTTGATTTCCACCACTTCTTTTTTCCTATGAGAACAACCTTACGATTTGCGGTCTTGCTTCTCGCATGGCTGACCTTATTGCGAACTGACGTCTGGGCGCAGTGCAACACAAGTTCGACTACTACTTTTGTTACCAGTACTAGTGCTGCTAACGCTGATTGGAAAACGCGCAGCTCAATTGGGATACCTGCTGCCTCAGGTGTTACCAGGGTTACGACTCTCAAGGCGGATAATACGAGTAGCTATACTTCATCCAACACCTCGAGCAGCTCCATACAAACGAATGCCGCTGGTACTCCAATAACCTGGACCAGTGACTTTTCTGCAGGAAATGGTACGTCAGCGCTGACTTTCACCTTCAACCGGCCGCTGTCTAATTTCGCCGTTCAGGTAGGCGATGTTGATGCTACTGTAGACCGTAATTTCTTCAATCAAATTACGAATGCGTACACAGATCAGGTTGTTTTTACGGGTGCCAACAATGGTACTGCGGTAACAGCGCCAACAGTAACATCTGCTTCCGGCCCAACGCTGGTCGTCATTGCTGGCAATACCGCTACTGGGGTAAACGATAACAATACCAATACCGCAGCAGTAGTTACGGCAACCTTCTCGCAGCCAATTACTTCATTAACAATAACGTACCGGAGCGGTACCATCCCGGTAACCGATCCTGGCGGACAAATAATCACCATCAACCAAATGACGTGGTGCCGCCTGGCGCCAGTGGCTAACAACGTAACCAACTCGGTTACGCTGCCCACCAGCGCCGGTCAGGTTAATATAGATCCCCTGAGCAGTACGGTGGATGGCACGGAGCAGAGCTACACGATTACCGCTATTCCGTCGGCTGCCCAAGGCGTACTGTACTACAATACGACGGGCACCACTTATGCCGCAGTTACCAACAACCTGGTTCTGACGCCAGCGCAGGCGGCCAGCTTGCGTTTCGAGCCAGCTACCAACGGAACGGCTTCCAGCGCCTCGTTTTCTTACCGCGTAACGGATGATGCCAACTTGCTCTCGGCTAACACAGCCACATTCACGATTCCGCTGCAGGTCATTACGCCTTGCGCAGCTACCAGCACACTAAGTTTCGCCGCTCCCCGAGCTTTGGCGCAAGACTGGAAGGCCCGCACTGAAAACGTTCCTGCCACCTCGGCGCTTACAACGGTTACGAGCGGCTCTTATCAGACTCCGGCTTCAGCTACGGTCAATACGTTTGAAACGGCTTCCTTCAACGGCGTCCAGAGCCTGCTGTGGCAAATGGACTATGCTAGTACCGCGGCCAACACGTCGAGCGTAACCTTCACCTTCAACCGGGCGGTGAGTAACTTCACGGTGCGGGTGCAGGATATCGATAAGCTGGAGGATGCCAACAACTCATTCACTGACCGAGTGACCTTCACTGGTACCAACGCTGGCACGGCAGTTGTACCAGTTCTGAGCCCAGTAACCCCGAATGCTAACGCGGTTATCATCAACGGCAATACTGCTACGGGCACGGTGAACAACACCAGCCCAGACAATGCAACGGTAATAGCTTACTTTGCCGAGCCGATTACCTCGCTGACCCTAACGTACAGCAACATCTCCACCGCGTCGGCTAATCCTACGGCAAATGCTGTGGGTATCGACTTTATGGACTGGTGCCGCCTGGCTCCCGTTGCCAATACCATTACTAATACCAGCGTGTCCAACGCTGCTGGCCAGGCTCCGGTTAACGGCCTGAGTTCTGTTGTTGACGGTACCCCAACCTACACCCTGACGGCCCTTCCTTTGGCCACGCAGGGTATTCTGTATGTGAACGGGGTTGCTGCTACCGTAGGCCAAACCCTTACGGCTGCTCAAGCAGCACAGTTGAGCTTCGACCCGGCTACTACGTTTGCCGGTACAGTTAGCTTCAACTACAGCGTTAGCGACGAAGCCGGACAAACGGCTTCCGCTGCTTACTCCATTCCTGTAAATGCTAGTGGTGCTGCTGGTACGCCAGGGCCGTGCGCTACACCAGGCCGCGACGGTTCGCCCACGATTACCGCCAACCCGAACACCTACTACCCTAGTACGGCGGTTCAGTCGCTGACCGGGGGCGTATCCAACTTCCTGTACGTGGGCCCCGCTACGGGTACCAGTGATATTGCCGTGGGTGACCTGCTGCTTATCATTCAGATGCAGGGCGGCGACATCAACTCTACGAACTCTGACGCATATGGCGACGGGGTAACAGGTGGTAGTGCGAATGGCGCTCTGAATACCAATTTTACGGCTGGTACCTACGAGTATGTAGTGGCCAACAGCGCCGTAACGGCCGTGGCAGGTGGAACAATCCAACTGGCTACCACGCTAAGAAACAGCTACCAGAACGACTACGCTACCGCTACTGCTGGTCAGCGCCGCTTTCAGGTAATACGAGTTCCTCAGTACAGCAACTTAACACTGGGCGCTACTATTTCGCCGTTGCCTTGGAATGGTAACGTAGGCGGCATTATTGCCGTTGACGTAGCCAAGCAAACCAACCTAAACGGCTTCACCATCGACGCTTCGGGTGCCGGTTTCCGGGGTGGTGCCGGCCGCGTGCTGGGGGGAGCCGCTGGTATTGCCGGTACGGATTACCGCACTTCCGCGGCATTGAACGCCAATGGCACCAAGGGGGAAGGCATAGCTGGTACTCCCCGCTATGTAAATAACAACAATGCCCTGCTGGACACCCGTACCAGCACCAACGGATTGCCCGCAGCATTGAACGATGGCTATCCAAGCGGCGACAACGGCCGTGGTGCTCCTGGTAACGCCGGCGGCGGTGGCACGGATGCCAACCCATCTGCAAACGACCAGAACACTGGTGGTGGTGGTGGTGCAAACGGTGGGCGTGGTGGCCGCGGCGGCAACGCCTGGGCCAGCAATGCTGCCGTAGGTGGCGAGCCAGGTGCTGCTTTCACGGCTGTCAGCAGCAGCCGTCTGATATTGGGTGGTGGCGGTGGTGCTGGTAGCACCAACAACGCCTCTGGTACCCCAGGTGCGGGCTTCGCAAGCAGCGGAGCAGCGGGTGGTGGTATCGTTATGCTCCGCACAGCTACTATCAACGGCACGGGTAGCATATTGGCCAATGGTGCCAACGCCAACAACACGGTTGCCAATGATGGTAGCGGTGGGGGTGGTGCCGGTGGCTCTATCCTGATTACGGCAGCTACGCCTGCTGGCTTGAGCAACCTAACCCTGACGGCTAACGGCGGTACGGGTGGCACAAATACTACCACTACTCACGGCCCAGGTGGCGGCGGCGGCGGCGGGGTTATTCTCACCAATGCGGCAGCCGCCGCTAGCAACATCACGGCGGGTGCCAATGGTACCACCGGGGGCGTGGCTTACGGCTCAGAAGCTGGCGCTATTGGCGCCAGCAACGCCCAAATCAGCACGAGCATTGCCAACAGCACCAGCGGTGCCAACTGCCCTGCCGACGTAACGACAACCATCTCGGGACCAACTACGGTGAACACCAACCAGGCCTCAGGTGCTTACTCGGTGACTTTCACCAACAATGGCACCTCAACGGCTTCCAATGTAACCCAGTTGGTAACCTTGCCAGCGGGGGCTACCGTAACGGCTGCCCAACTGCCAGCCGGAGCTACCTTCACTACAGCTGGTACCGTGACAACTATCAACTTCGGAACGGTAGCCACATTGGCTAGCGGAGCTGGTAACACGTATGCCTTCAGCTACACCACGCCGCCCACCAGCGGCAGCTACTCGCTAACCAGCACGGTAGGCACCGATGCCAACCAGGGAGCAAACACGGCTCCTGACGTAGCCTCACTCACCATCCAAGTGAACGGAGCGCCGGCAAACTGCCAGCCTTCTTACTTGAACAACAGCACGGTAAGCAGCGGCCTGACGGCAGAATACTACGCTGGCTACTTCAATGACAACGTGAGCTACTTCCAGCGGGCTTCTCCGCTACGCCGCCTTGACCCGCAGGTGAACTTCAATTCCGGCGACGGTATCACCACTTGGGGCGACCTGAGTGTGGTTGCCGGGGGCTCATCGACCAACTACGACAACTACTCGTCGCGGTACCGGGGCAGCATCTATATCACTACGGCTGGTTCTTATACCTTCTATCTGACTTCCGACGATGCCTCGTACATGTGGCTTGATGGCGCCGCGCTGGCACCTACCACGTCCAATGCTACGATAAACAACGGGGGGCTGCACAGTCCCACCACGGTAGCAAATACCATTACGCTATCAGCTGGTGCCCACGACATTACCGTAGTATTCGGGGAGAATGGTGGCACAAACCGTTTGCTGCTGGAATATGAAAGCACCGCGCTTGGTATCAGCCGGCAGGCTGTTCCCTCGTCGATTCTGTGCGCTGGTCCGGCCACTACCAACGTGCCGCCGGTAGCTCAGAACGTGACGAACACAACGCTGCTAAGTTCGGCAGGGGCAACCGTACTAAGCCCGAACCTGTCGGGCTCGGATACGGACGGTACAGTGAGCTACTTCAACATCCTGACGTTGCCAAGCGCAGCTAGCGGGGTGCTTACCTACAACAACACGGCCGTGGTGGCTGGCCAAGCCATTCCGGCCGGCTCCCTGAACCTGCTTCGGTTTGTACCGTCGACCAGCTTCAACGGCAATGCCACCTTCACGTACTCGGTAACCGACAACAACGGCCGCACCGATACCAACGGCATTACGGGCGCTGCGGCTACCTACACCATTCCGGTGAACGGCACGGCTGACGTGACTACCACCTTGTCTGGTCCGACCAACCTGAACCCTGGTCAGGCTACCAGCAATTACACGGCGGCTTTCACCAACAACGGTCCTAACCCGGCTGTATCCGTAACGCAGCGAGTGACCTTGCCTGCTGGCGCTACCAACGTTTTTGTGAATGGTGTGGCGTACGTGCCTTCCGGCAACGTTATCGACTTCGGTACCGCTGCTTCTTTGGCCGCTGGTGCTACCAATATCTTCTCGTTCAGCTTCACGGCTCCTACCACTACTGGTAGCGCGGCCATCAGCAGCAACGTAACTACTACCACCACGCAGGGTGCCGATACGGCTCCGAACACGGCTACGCTGAATGCTACTGTGGGTAGCCCAGCCAACGTAGCGGCTACTATCTCGGCCGGTGCGGGTACCGTAACGGCTGGTCAATCGGCTAGCTTCAACGTGAACTTCAGCAACGCTGGTCCGGCTACGGCTGCCGGTGTAGTGGCTTCGGTACAGTTACCTGCTGGTTTGGGTGCGGTAACTGCCTCTAACGGTGGGGTGTACGACAACGCAACGGGCATTGTAACCTACGCGGGCATCACCTCTTACAACAGCGGTGGTAGCACGGCTTCGGTGATTTCCTTCACGGCGCCAGCTTCTGGTCCGGTAACGGCTACGGCCAGTATCAGAACCACTACGTCGGAGGCCGGCCAGACCGCCAACAACACGCAGAGCGCTAGCATCAGCGTAACGCCAACCTACGACGTGACGACCTCGATTACGGGGCCAACCAGCACGGCCGTTGGGGTGCAAACCACGTTCAGCGTGATGACCATCAACAATGGTCCGTCGATGGCACCGAGCGTAGTGCAAACCGTAACCGGTCTGCCAACCAACCTGACCAACGTGTACGTGTCGAATGGCGGTACCTACGATGCGGCCAGCGGCACCGTAACCTTCCCAGCGCTTGAAGCTATGGCCAACGGCGCACGGGTGGACAACACCATCAGCTTCACGCCAACCTCGACTACGGCGGGCTTCACGGCTACGGCTACCGCCACGGCCAACGGCACCAACCCCGGCGACTCGAACACTGGTAACAACTCGGTAGCTGCTTCGGCAATGGCAGTAAATGCTGCTCCGGCCGCTGCCACCAACGCCAATATCTACACGACTATTACCACCCCGAGTGCTAACGTACTGCCCGGTGATGCAGTAACCTTCACGGTAACCTCGGGCAACCGGGGCGCGGCCACGGCTACCGCTGTAGCGCAGCAAACGACGCTGCCTGCTGGCTTGAGCAACGTGGTAGTGCGGGATGCCAACAACAACGTAGTACCCAACACGGCTACTACGGGCTACAACAGCGCCACCGGCGTAGTGGTAGTGCCTAACGTAGCATCTATCCAAAGCGGAACTACTACGTCGTACAGCGTTTCGTTCACGGCGCCAGCCTCGGGCATGGTAGCCGGTGTGGCCACCATTTCTTCGGCCAACGCCGATTCGATGCCAGCGGACAACATCTCGACGGCTGACGTGACGGTGATGCCAACTACCGACCTGGTAGTGCGCCTGACGGGTCCTGCTTCAGTGGTGTCGGGTAGCTCGGCTACGTACACCGTAACGACCACCAACAACGGTCCGGCAACGGCTACCAACGTGGTTACTACGGTTGCTATTCCGGCCGGCCTGACGGGTGTGACGGTATCGGGTGGCGGAACGTATAATGCGGCTACCGGGGTGGTTACATTCCCGGCTACGGCTAGCCTGCTCAACGGCTCGGCTACGTCGAACACCATTACCTATACCGAGCCGAACATGGGCACGGTGCGGAATGTGGCTTCCGCTACTTCCACTACCGTGGATAGCCAGCCAGCCAACAACACGGCCAGCGTAGCAACGCAGGTGAAAGGCATGACGGATGTAACGGTAGCGCTGAACGGGCCTGCCACCATCGTACAGGGCAACCAGGTAGACTACGTGGTATCGGCCATCAACAATGGCCAGACCGCCGCGGCCAACACGGTTATCAAGGTGCAATTGCCTACGGGCCTGAGCAACGTAATAACCTCGAACGGCAGCTACAATGCTACTACGGGTGTGGTTACCTTCTCTACCATCGCCAGCCAGGCCGCTGGTCGTGACGGAGCAGTTAGCTACGGAATCCGTTTCATTGCCCCATCTACGCTGACGAGCCTGTACGCTGCCGCCTCGGTAAGCACCGATTCGGAAGAGAGCAGCTACACCAACAACACGGCTACCACTACTACCGCTGTAGCCGCGCCAACTACCGGCCAGGCCGACCTGCAAATTGCCGTGACGCCTAGCACCAACTCGCCGGTGGCGGGGCAGTCGATGACGCTCAACGTGGTAACGACCAACCTGGCAGCCAGCACGGTTGCAGCTACCAACGTGGTAACGCGGGTGTCTATTGAGCCCGGCCTGACGGTGACATCCATCACCAACGGCGGTACCTACGACCCAGCTACGGGCGTAGTAACCTTCCCGGCTTTGTCGTCACTGGCCATTGGGGCTTCGGTGCCGAACTCGGTGGTGTTTGTGGTGCCAGGCGCTACGCCGCTCACCACGCGCGGCCTCGTGTCGGGCGACCAGTCGGATCCTTCGGCTACCAATAACGTGGACTTCCAGAGCCTGACCGTGAGCCAGCGCGCCGACGTAGCAACTACCATCAGCGGCCCGGCTACCACGCAGCCCGGCGACTTGGTAACGTACTCGGTATCGACGATCAACAACGGCCCATCGGTAGCTAACGGTGTGGTGCAGAAAGTAACCATCCCGGCCGGGGCCACCAACGTGGTGATTTCCGGTGGCGGTATGCTGTCGGGCAACGAGGTGACTTTCCCAACCATCAACAACCAGGTGGCTGGGGCCAACGGCGCGGTAGTGAATACCATTTCCTTCAACGCTCCGGCTACCATCACGACGCCTTACAGCGTAGTGGCCAACGTAACGACGACCAGCACCCAGCCGACTACGCCGGGTACTGCCAACGACGTGGCTACGGCAACGACGGCCAGAGGCAACCGGGCTCCGGTAGCCAATGCCGTAGTGAACTCGCTGCGGACGCCGGAAGGCAACACCGCTGGGGCGCTGGCTATTTCGCCGCTGAGTGGTACGGATGCCGATGGTAATGCTACCATCACTTCTTACACCATCACCAGCATTCCGGATGCTACCACGCAAGGCGTACTGCGCCTGAACGGTACGCCGGTAACTGCTGGCACGTCAGTACTAGCTGCCGACGTAGCCAACCTCACCTTCGACCCGGTGGCTTCGTTCGTGGGCAATGCCTTCTTCACCTACACGGCCACCGACAACGCCGGTGCAGTGTCGGCCCCGGCTATCTACACCATCCCGGTTGGTCAGGACATCAGCGCGGTATATACGCTGACGACGCCTAAAGGTGGTGCCACGCCATACCAGAACGGTGACGTAATTGCCAACGTGTTTGATGTGAATGGTGGTGCCTATAACAGCGCTGCTACACCAGTTGTAACCAACACTGGTATCCAGACGGCTACCCTGACGAGCGGCACGCTGCCCGCCGGTACCACCCTGGACCCCGTAACGGGTATCATCACGGTAACCAACCGCCTTGCGCTGGTGGCCGGTAGCTACCCCGTAACGGTTACCACGATTGATGCGTACGGTGGCACCAACACCAGCACCTTCACTATCGTAATCGGAACTCGTCCGCTGCCAGTGGAGCTGGCTACTTTCGAGGTACGCGCTGTGAAAGTGGATGCGTTGCTGGATTGGACTACCGCTTCGGAGAAAAACAATGACCGCTTCGAAGTGGAGCGCAGCCTGAACGGTAGCACGTTCGAGAAGATTGGCACGGTGCGCGGCCAGGGTACCACCCAAGCCACCACGGCGTACAACTTCAAAGACGCTGGTATCGGCGCCCGCACGCAGAGCCTGGTGTACTACCGCCTGCGTCAGATTGACCTCGACGGTACGGTATCGTACTCGCCTGTGCGCACGGTGCGCTTCGAAGCCCAGGCTGCCGTGACGGCCAAGCTGAGCGTGTTCCCGAACCCTGCTACTACCGCCGACCGGGTGGTGACGCTGGATTTGAGCACGCTGCCAAAAGGCACTTATCAGGCCCTGTTGGTTGACGCCGCTGGCCGCATCCTCGGTACCTACTCGGTAGAGGGTGGCATCAACAAAACGGTTGACGTGCAGAACCTGCCAACCGGTACCTACATCATTCAGGTACGCGGCAACGGTTTGAAACTGAGCGAGCGTCTGTTGAAAGAATAGTGCTAGTATCAGTTGAGTAAGAAAAGCCCCGTCGGTATCCGGCGGGGCTTTTTTGTGCTTGAGCTTCCCGAGTCACTCGCACAACATTGTAAACAAAAGGCCCCCTTGCTCCTTAACCTATCATCAGCTACAACGGTATATGTCGGCTGACCTACTCTGCTCGTTCTGCTATGCCTGTTGCCGTTTCCCTTCCATCTGCCGTCACGCCCCGCCCGCGCCGCCACCGGCCGCCAACCGCACCACTCCTCGACTACGACGTGCTGATAGTGGGAGCGGGTAGTGCGGGTTTGAGCGCCGCGCTGGTGCTGGGCCGTAGTTTGCGCCGGGTGCTGGTTTGCGACGGAGGCGCGCCGCGCAATGCGCCTTCGCCGGGTGTGCAAGGCTTTTTCACCCGCGACGGTATCAAGCCCGCTGAGCTGTTGCAGTTGGGCCAGGAGCAGCTACAGCCCTATACTTCCGTGGCGGTGAAACCGATGCGCGTGGTAGGAGTGGAGCCGCTAGCCGCTGGGTTTCACGTAACGCTCGAAAGCGAATCGGGGCGCACCAGTACATGCACCACTCGCAAAATACTGCTGGCTACGGGTGTGGAAGATGAGCTACCGGTGGTGGAAGGCATGCGCGAGTTCTGGGGCACCGGCGTGCTGCACTGCCCCTACTGCCACGGCTGGGAAGTGCGCGACCAACCCTTAGCGGTGTACGGCCAAGGCAAAAGCGTGACCGGCTTAGCGCTGTTGGTTAGCCGCTGGAGCAAGGATGTGGTAGTGTGTACCGATGGCCCCGGTCAGCTCACCGAAAACGCCCGCCGCCGCCTGCGCCAGCAAGGTATTCAGGTGCGGGAAGAGGAAGTTAGCAAGCTAGAAGGCACCAAGCGCAACGGGTTTCAGTGCATCGTGTTCAAGAACGGGGATAAGCTAGTGCGCACGGCCGTGTTCATTCACGCCCATCAGCACCAGCGTAGCACCTTAGCCGAGCAACTGGGGTGCCGGTTCACCAAGAAAGGTGGCATCTGGGTCGATAAAAACGCCCAAACCACCATTACTGGCCTCTACGCCGCCGGCGACGCAACGCCCGGTACTCAGCAAGCCTTGTTGGCAGCAGCCCAAGGTGGGCAAGCGGCCATCTGCATCAATGA
Organism: Hymenobacter telluris; assembly: GCF_017313265.1. GTDB lineage: Bacteria > Bacteroidota > Bacteroidia > Cytophagales > Hymenobacteraceae > Hymenobacter > Hymenobacter telluris. Next base: position 26,752 of record NZ_JAFLQZ010000011.1, read on the forward strand.
GCAGCTCACCCGCGAAGAATGTCCGAAGTAGCGGATGATTGGGTAATTGGATGAAAGGATGACTGGTTTTGGCGAGTTGAACACGTGTTTATGATTTGAGGAGCAGGCTCTTTACACCAACAAGCCCTTGACGTTACTATACGCCAAGGGCTTGTTGGTGTAAAGAGCCTATTGCAGATAGAAGACGGGTGGCTTTGCGCTACGTTCCAGCAACCACCACCCGCCCATCCAATCATCCTTTCATCCAATCACCCACCTACTCCACCACCACCCGACGGCTAGTGGTTTGGCCCTCGGTACTGAGCCGGAGCAGGTAGATACCAGGCGCTAAGCCAGGCACCGCAAGCTCGGTACGGGAAGTGCCCGTGGCATGGCGCACTAGCTGCTGATGCACCGGGCGGCCGAGGGCATCCAGCAACATGGTTTCGATGAGGCGGGCCGGGCCTTGCACTTCCAGCGTGAGCGGCTGTGTGGCCAGAGCAGGATTCGGGAATACGCTTAAACTCAGGTCGCGTAGGGCAGCTACGGTGGCTTGCGGCTGCCGAATGGTGAGCGTAACGGTGGTGTTGCTGCTCACGCAGGCATTCACCGAATCGACTACGTAGTAAGTGTACACCCCAACTGCCGTGCGGCCGGTAGCGTACGAGTCGCCGGCAAACAGGCGCTGGGTGCGGGCGGCATCACCGTACCACACGCGGGTTCCGGCGGTTCCGGTGCTGGCCGTAGCAGTAAGCGGGGGTACTGGCTGGCCCAAATCAACGGTTACGCTGGCGGCAGTAGGCGCGGGCAGAACAGTCGGGGTGAATTCAAGCGCGCCAATATCCGGGGTGGTGGGGTTGCGGGTGCCCCCCAAATAATCGACCGGGAAGTTTGGGATGGGCCGGGCGCGACCATCAAGGTTGCAACTGCGGTTGATAACGGGGTTGAGGATACCCGGCACGTTGATTTGCAGGTACACCCGCGTAGCCAGGCTGGCCTGGTCCTGAGTGGTAGCCGTACGCAAAGCCGCCAGCGTAGGGCGGGCGGCCCCGTTCACGTAGGCCAGCGTGCTGTTCGGGCCTACCACCGAGTAGGCATTGTTGTCGATGACGCTAAAGGGCGAAGTGGCCGAGGCCGAGTACAGCGCATAGGTTTTGCCGGCGGCAGCCGTAGTGGTTTGCTCGTTGGCGAGGATGTTGTTGAGCAATTCTACGCCGGTTACACCGGTGTTCAGGGCTACGGCCGCCGTAATGGGCGTGGTGCCGTTGGGGAGGTTGCCGGTCAGCCAGATGCTGTTGTAGTATAGCTTATACCCGCCGCCCGATGAAATATAAATGCCGTGCGGCGTGAACGTGTAATCATCTTCGCCGGTACCCTGGATGCCGGAAATCAGGTTGTTCACCACCAATATATCGGCCGCGTTACCGGTTGCCGAAAGGCGGATTCCGTAGGCGCCGTACGCATCAGTAGTAGTGGCGGCGGTTTGGGTGATGTCGGAAATGTTGTTGGCCGCAATGATGCCGTTGCTGCTGGTAGTGCCTACCACAATGCCGGCCACGGCCCCGCCGCTGGCCCGCGTTACGCCCGCAATGGTGTTGTTGAACAGTTCAAAACTACTGGTAGCCAGTACCACAATGCCACTGGCCCCCACCTTGTCGGCGGCCACGGTAGAGCCAATCAGGTTGTTGTTGGCAATGAAAATAGTGCAGTTGGCTTGGGTCTGGATGGCGGTGGCCGTCCGGCTGATGGCCGAGCGCCGAATGCGGCTGCTGGCCGTGCCATTGAACGCCACGCCGTAAGCGGTAGTCGGGCTGGCGGCTTTCAGGTCCAGATGGCTCAGCAGCACATTGTTGCCCGATACGAACAGCGCGCCGCTGCTACTAGCCGTGCCATTGTTGGTAAACGAAATCCACCGGCTGCTGGAGTTGCCCGCGTCTTCCCCGGTTACGGTAACATAGTCGGCATCAATGATGAGCAGTGGCGTGGTGGTGCTGGCCGGCGCCGTAAAAGAAGTTGTGGACAACCCCGCCCGCCCCGAGTTGATGGTGATGGTATTGACGCCGCTGGAACCGGGGTTGGGGTTAATGGTAATCGGGTAGGTTTCAGTGGGGTAGGTGGCATCCAGGAGGCGCAGCGTGAGGGGCCCGCTCAACTCACTGCTGTTTACGGCCGCCACGGCCGCCGTCAGGGTGGGGTAGTCGGCAGTAGCGGCGGTACCCACGGTTTTCACCCCGCTCAACGCGCCAATAATCCGGTAGAAATTCGGCCGCGCCGGAGCACTGGTAATGGCACTCACCGAGGTAGCCACAAAGCCCGCGCTGGGCGAGGCACTCACGTTCGGCGGTGTGCTCCGGTCCTGCGCCGCTACAAAGTACTGGATGGTGTCACCGAGGGCTGGGGTGGAGCGTAACTTGCTGGCATCGATAGTGAACAAGATAAATGTGCCCGGCGCCGGCCCTGGGGTTACCCACTTCCAGCCGTTGCCGGTGGCGTCGTTGGGAGCCGTAAACACGTTGGCGTCGGTGCTTTTCTTGTAGTATAGCCGCGGCGCGTTGCCCCCCGTAGCATCCACCCCAGAGGCATCATTTATCTGGGTGGCTAGCGTGCGGTTGCCGGTGCTGGCCGTGTTGCTGAGCGGCTGGTAGTTGATGGTCGGGCCGGTGAGGTCCACGGCGGTAAACGTGCCTTCGTCGGCCCCGATATCCGGAGTAGCTACGGTGCGGGCGTTGCCATCAATATCGGTCGGGACGGGCAGGGGAGAAGCCGCCAGGGAGCCGCCGCCACTTTCCGCCTGGGTGGCCGCGCCGGGCTGGATGTGCGGGTCGGTGAGGGCACTCACAAACGGTACGTTTTCCGTTACCGAACCCTGTTCGGCAGGGGCGGCCCGCAGCTTGTACTGCGCCAGCGTCTGGTCTACGGCCGGCGTGGTAGCCACCCCGTAGAAAATCGGCTTCTCCGCCGACGGGGTGCCGGCATAAAACAGGTTGTTGCCCGAGGTAGCCGACAGGTTGGTTACCGACGCCGTGCTCTTAAAGAAAGCCGCGGCCACGCCACCGCCGCCGGCCGGCAGCCCGGTCACTAGGTTCACGAAGATGTTGTTGCGCAAGTCAACCGGCGGGGCGCTGGAAATGTAAAACGCGCCGCTCTTGTTGGAGGCGGCCGTGGCGGCGTAGGTCAGCACCACCGTGTTGTGGTAGCAGTAGTTGTTGGTGCCACCCCGGAAGCTCAGGGCCCGCACCGAGGTGCCCGCCGTGCTGCCCGGCGCCTTCACGTCGTACACGAAGTTGTTGAACACGTAGTTGGTGGTGCCCCCGTTGATGTCCATGCCCGACGCAAAGCCGCTGGCCCCGCTCGACAGAATATCATAGGTGCGGTTGCGGCCCACCCGGTGCAGTACCCCGCTGTTCACGAAAATGGCCTGCGCCGCCGACGTGCTACCCGTGCCTACCAAGCCGTGCACCCGGTTGTCGAGAATATCAGCCGAATTGCTGGCCCCCGTTGAGTAGATGCCGTACACCGCGCTGGCTCCGGTGAGAGTGGCAATGTCGGTGTTGGCTACGCGGGCATTGGTCTGGCTGCGTAGGTAAATGCCGTACACAATGCCCGTAGCGCCGCCTGCCGCGGCCCCCACGTTGAGCACCTGGCTGGGCGCGCCGCCCGGCAATTGGTTTATTTCGTTGCCGTCGTCGGTGCCGCTGGTGGTGGCGTCCAGGTTGTAGCCGTAGTAGCAGTCCTGCACCGTGTTCGACAGGAAGCGGTTCAGGTTGTTGCCGCCGTCCTGCACGTACACCCCGTTGGTGCGGTTGGCATTGCCGCGGGTCAAATCCACGGTGGCGTTCTGGATGGTGTTGTGGGTGGCGCCGTTGGTCAGCAGGAAGCCGTATTCCAGCTGCTGCGCGCCCGTGGTGTTAGTAGCCGCATCGTCGATGTCGATGCCGTCGAAGGTCACGTAGTCGGCACCGTTCAGAGTTACAGCCGCGTCGGTGGTGCCGGTGCCGGTACCTTGCAGTTTGGGGTTGGCCAGGGTGCCGTCTTTGCGAAAGATGATGGGGTTAGTAGCCGTGCCACTTGCTGTAATGGCCGGAACCAGCTCGGCAAACGTAGCGCCGCTTTTCACTTGAAACGTTACGCCGCCCGCGCCCACGCCCTGCGCGTTCAGGGCGGCCACGGCCGCCGCAAACGTGGGGTAGTTGCTGGCGCCACTACCCGCCGGGTCGATGGTGCGGGTGCCCGTGAGCTGAGCCGTAGCGCCGTGGCTGATGCCCAGCGCCAGTAAAGAGTAAAAGAGTTTATGCATAGCTATGGAAAGGAAGGGTGGAAGAAGAGTCGGCTACAGGGGAAGATGTCAGTTGCTTACGAATGATGGTCAGCGGCTTGCGCAGATTTTGGCCTCAGCTACAGCGGCGGGTAAGCCTCACAAGGTAGGAGAAGTTCGGAATTCCTTGGCCACCCCAAACGCAAACCGGCCCAACCACCTAAACGGTAGCTGGGCCGGCAGTAACTCCGTGGAGGGCACTACTTACTGGATGATGATGCTCCGGTGCGCTACGCCTTCCGTAGTGGTGCATTCCAGGGTGTAGAACCCGGCCGGCAACTGGTGCAAATCAAGCGCCGATTCGGTGGCCTGCACGTTGGCTAACTTGGTAGCGTGGGCCACGCGGCCGGTTACGTCGAGCACCCGCACGCCCACGGTCTGGCGCTGGCTCAGGTGCCAGTCCAAGGTAAAGCGGCCGTCCGCCGATGGGTTGGGGAACACCTTCAGGCTGGCTTCGGGCAAACCCGGTTGGGTGGCCAGCGGCCCGGCCACGCTGAACCGGTACACGTACTGGCAGCCAAAATCGGGGTTGAAGGTGCGGATAGTAGAGCCGCCCACGGCCGTCAGCAGCCGGAACGAGCCGCTGCCCGCACTGGGGCTGGCCCACCAGCTCAGCCCGTCGCAGCCCGAGTCGTTGATAACGAGGCGGTAGCAGCCGGGCGTTAGGTTCTGCACGTCGTTGTAGGTGGTTTGGCGCGCGGTAATCACGCGGCCCGATACCGCCTGGTTTTGCGCATCAAACAGCTGCCAGGTAGTTTGGGTGTTGTTGTTGGTGGTGAAGGAGAACGTCACGTTGGCGGGCAGCACGGCATTGGGCACGAACTTGCTGCGCAACGTATTATTCAGTGTGTTGGCGTCGGGCTGGCCGTTGGCTGTCACCAGGTTTACCTCAAACGTACCCAACGCCCGCGTCGAAACAATGCCGCCGGCTACTGGCAGCGTCACCTCGGTTTGGGCCAGAAACGCCAGGTTGCCGGTCCAGGAGTAGGTTTGCCATGCGCCCTGGTCGATGCGGTAACGGATGGTAGCGGCGGTGAGGGCGGTACTGCCGGTGTTGCGCAATATCACGCGGGCTGCGTCGCAGGCTGGGTTTTCGCGGAAGTAATTTTCGTTGTTGGTGGGCGCAATGATTTCTTCCAAAGAAGCGTCCACCGGGAAGTTGGGGGCGCTGTAGCTCACCAGCTGCGTGTGCCAGTAGTAGCCGGCGTTGGCATTGGTTTGGTTGGTGGGCTGGTAGGGCGGCATATCGATGTTCACGCGGCGGGCCGGGCTGCCGGCCGTGGGCAGCGGCCCTAAATCGTCGTAAATAGGGTCTACGGCGTTGCCGGGGCACCAATTGGCGCGGTTGTAAATCCAGGTGCCAGTTTGCGGATACACTTGGTTGAGGCCGCAGTTGTTGCGCCAGAGCGGATGTTGCTCGGTGAGGTTGTTGTCGAGCAGCAGGTTGAACGTGAAGTTGCAGAACTCGGCGCAGTTGCCGGCGTCGGCGCCGTGGCCCGTAACGGTGCTTTTCAACTGGGCCGAGGCCGCGCCGGTAGCCGCAGTTACTGGCTTGTCAACCAAGTGGTTTTCAATGGGCTCGGTGGCCCGGCCGTAGGGAAAATAGCCGCTGTACACGTTGGTGGCATCCAGGGCGTCGCGCGGCGGCGTGCCTTCAATATACTCCAGGTACATGGTCAGGCTGAAGCCCCAGGAGTAGCCGTCGTAGCGGTAGCGCATGGTGCGGGTGCCTTTCAGCACCGAGGCGTAGTCGGTTACGTCGATTACGTAGTCGTGCTTGCGGTTTTGCTGAAGCCAGTCGGAGGCGTAAGGCGTGATTACGCGGGCAATTTCCAGCGTGTCGTGGGCGGGTGGCAGCACCAGCACCTGCGTGGTGTAGTCCCAGGAGCCGCAGTATTGCGTGCCCGGCTCACAGGCGTAGCGCCCGAGCACATAGTGCAGCCGAATTTTGCGGTAGCGGCCCGCGGCGGGGAGTACCGCCGTGGTATCGAAGTCGCCGTAGTGCGTGATGTGGCGGTTGCTGAAGATCGTAACCCGGGTGGTGTCGCCGGGGGCGGCCCAAGCCTGGGTGCTGGTCAGCAGCGCAAAGAAGAGAAGAAGTAGGAGTAGAGGTTGACGCATACGCGAAATAGAAAAGTGAGAACGGTGAATATTCAAGGCAGCAATACTAAGCGAAACCCAGCAAAAATTGATGGTAACCAGCTGAAAAATAAAGTTATATAAAACCGTTTGGAGTGGATTTTCGCCAGGGTTGAGCGTCTTGTCACCGTATTGTACCGCATACCAACCAACGGCCGGCGCGGTAGCATGCGCCCCCAATTGTTGCCACTGGAAAAGACAGAATCTGGGCCAGGCTCGACGCGAAGCAAATTTTTGCGTAAGCCTTACTATACACTGCAACTATCCCAGCCATGGCCGCCAAGAAAGCTACTCCCAAGCCCGAGTCCCACGAATCCAGCAAACCTACCGCTCAGAAGCCCGCTGCTACCCCGGCTGCCAAAAAAGCCGCCAAAGCAACTGAGGCCCCCAAGCCCGTGAAGCGCCCCACGGCCAAAGACATGAAGGAGCATGCCCAGAAGCTGCCTTACCCGGCCAAGCAGGCTGATATGAAGCTGCAACCCGGCATGAGTTTCAGCACCTACCGCCCCGCCGCCAAGCTCCAGGACAAGATTGCGCTGGTTACCGGCGCCGACTCCGGCATTGGGCGGGCCGTGGCCGTGGCCTTTGCCATGGAAGGGGCCCACGTGGCCGTGCTCTTCAATGAAAACGTGGTGGATGCCGAAGAAACCAAGCGCCTCGTAGAAGCCCAGGGCCGCCGCTGCATTCTGCTCCAAAGCGACGTGCGCGACCCGGAGCAGTGCAAGCAGGCCGTGCGCCGCACCCGCGCCGAGCTGGGTGGCCTCAATATCCTAGTCAACAACGCCGCGTTTCAGATGAGCCAGGAGAAGTTCGAGGACATTCCCGAAGACCAAATCCGCCGCACCTTTGATACCAACATTCTGGGCTACATCTGGATGGCGCAGGCCGCCATTCCGCATCTCCAGGAAAACGACTGCATCATCAACACGGGCAGCATTGTGGGCCTCACCGGCATCCCGATTCTGGTGGATTACGCCTGCACCAAGTCGGCCATTCACGCCCTTACCAAAAGCCTGGCCACCTACCTCGGCGAGAAAGGCATTCGGGTGAACTGCGTGGTGCCTGGCCCCGTCTGGACGCCCAACATCCCCGGGACCATGCCCCGCGAGGAAATCGAGAAGTTCGGCTACGAAGTGGCACTGGCCCGCCCCGGCCAGCCCGAGGAGCTGGCGCCCGCCTACGTGCTGCTCGCCTCGCAAGATGGTTCCTTCATGACCGGCAGCCTGGTGCACGTCACCGGTGGCAAAATGAGTTCCGACCAGTAGAGTGAATAGACTGGATGACTGGATGATTAAATGAATGAGTAGCGAATCTGCGGTTTACCGTTAACCCCGGCATAACGACTGCCCTCTTACAGAACGTCATTCCGAGCTGGTCGAGGAATCTCGCGTGCTGACGTCAGGGTTACGACTCCAACATCAGCACGCGAGATTCCTCGACCAGCTCGGAATGACGCTTTCAAGGTTATTCTCACCGGTATCCGGCTGCCTTCCGCTGCGAATCAGGCGCGGTGGCGCTTCTTGAATTGCAACGGATTCTCGCCGGTAATCCGCCGGAACGTTTTGGTGAAATACGACAGATTCTCGAAGCCACACGCAAAGCACGCTTCCGACACGGTAGTGTCCTGCAACAACAGCTTCTGGGCCTGGTGCACCCGGTATTGGTTGAGAAACTGCGTGAACGTAAGCCGAGTAATGCGCTTGAAATACCGGCAAAAAGCGGCTTCCGTCAGGTTGGTGAGGGCGGCCACCTCTTGAATCTCGATTTTGCGCGAGTAGTGCTCAGCTACCACTTCGCTCACCCGCTGAATACGTTGCTGCTCCTGCACGTTGTACGTACTGGTAACGGCCTCCCCGTGTAGCAGTTGCTGGTCGGGGCTATGAGCTAGCTCCTGAAATATGCGCAGCAGGGTCAGCAGCCGCTCAAACGGCGCCATATCAGTTAGTTGCCCTAGCTGCTGGCCGATGCGGCGCTTGGTTTCGCCATGAAAGGAAACTCCCAGGCGGGCCCGCTCAAACAGCTGAGTAATGGCCGCAAACTCAGGGGTTTGCCGGAAGGCGTCGCCTAGGAAATAATCTTTCAGCTGCACCACCACCTTCTTCGGCTCCGTTACCACACCGTAGTCAAAATTCAGGTGCGGAATGTTGGGCCCAATGAACACCAAGTCGCTGCCTTCGTAGCGCGAAATATGGTCGCCGACATGGCGGGTGCCGTTGGCGCCCTCAATGTAGGCCAGCTCGTATTCGGGATGGTAATGCCAGAAAAATACGTCCGTCACACAAGGCGTTGACAGCAGGCGAAACGAACTTTCAGCGTCGGGCAGGATATGCTCACGGACTATCTTCATGCGTGGTTTTAGTCACTTATCCAGCCGAATCGACAATTTCAGCTAAAATCAGGACAATATAGTGCTAAAACGAGCAAGTTGCGTCCTAACCCCCGGAACTGGAACGGCTGCAACTTTGTGGGCTTTTGCTGTATAGAGAGTAGCGCGGAATCCGTTCCGCGACGAGCAACGCGAGTTCCTACGCGTTGGCGCAATACCAGATACTCGCGTTGCTCGTCGCGGAACGGATTTCCGCGCTACTCTCGTCGTACTAAACAGCGCCTAACTCCACGCGCTTCTTGCTTGTTCTGCTTTCCCACTCAGTTGTTCATTCCCACTCTGCCCACATGATGCATCACTCCTTCTTTCAAGCGTCAACATCTGGCCGCAAAGCCCCTTGGTTGCTGCTCCTGCTCTGCGTTGGTTTGCTTTGGCAAACGGCTGCTGCTCAGGAAATAAAATCGCCCAACGCCAACCTGACGCTCACCTTTGCCCTGCAAGCCGACGGGGTGCCCACCTACCGCCTCACCTACAAAGGCCGCGAGGTTATCAAACCCAGCAAACTAGGCCTGGAGCTGAAAAATGCGCCGGCCCTTACCAGCGGGTTTGCCGTGGCCGGCACCAAGCAAGCCACCTTCAACGAAACCTGGCAGCCGGTGTGGGGCGAGGTGAAAACCATCCGCAACCACTACAACGAGCTGGCCGTGACGCTCACCCAGGCCGCCACCCAGCGTACCCTCCTGGTGCGCTTCCGGGTGTTCGACGACGGGCTGGGTTTGCGCTACGAGTTTCCGCGTCAGCCCAAGCTCGACTACTTCACCATCAAGGAGGAGCGCACCCAGTTTGCCCTGGCCGGTGACCACAAAGCCTTCTGGCTGCCCGGCGACTACGACACCCAGGAGTACAGCACCGTAACGAGTAACCTGTCGGAAATACGGGGCAAGATGAAGGCGGCCACCACGCCCAACGCTTCGCAAACGCCTTTCTCGGCCACGGGCGTGCAAACCCCGCTAATGCTTAAGAGCAAAGACGGCCTGTACATCAACATTCACGAGGCGGCCCTCATCGACTACTCGGCTATGCACCTGGAGCTGGACGACCAAAGCTTCGTGCTGACCTCGCACCTGACGCCCGACGCCGTGGGCGACAAAGGCCTGATTCAGACGCCGGCCAACTCACCTTGGCGCACTGTAATCGTGAGCGACAAAGCCGGTGATATTCTGGAATCCAAGCTGGTGCTGAACCTCAACGAGCCCACCAAATTCAAGGACGTGTCGTGGATTAAACCGGTGAAGTACGTGGGCGTGTGGTGGGAGATGATTACCGGCAAGAGCACTTGGTCATACACCAACCAGGAGAATATCAAGCTCGACTCCATCGACTACAGCAAGGTGAAGCCCAACGGCACCCACGGCGCCAACAACGCCCACGTGAAGGAGTACATTGATTTTGCCGCCAAACACGGTTTCGACGCCGTGCTGGTGGAAGGCTGGAACACCGGCTGGGAAGACTGGTTCGGCAAGCACAAAGACTACGTGTTCGACTTCGTGACGCCTTACCCCGACTTCGACGTGGTGGAGCTGAACCGCTACGCCGCCAGCAAGAACGTGCGCATCATCATGCACCACGAAACCTCGGGCTCGGTGCGCAACTACGAGCGGCACCTGGACTCTGCCTTTCAGTTCATGAACAAGTACGGCTACAACGCCGTGAAAACTGGCTACGTCGGCGACATTGTGCCGCTGGGCCACCACCACTACGACCAGTGGGTGAACAACCACTACCAGTACGTGCTGGAAAAAGCGGCCGAGCATAAAATCATGGTGAACGGCCACGAAGCCGTGCGCCCCACCGGCCTGGCCCGTACCTTCCCCAACCTGATTGGCAACGAAGCCGCCCGCGGCACCGAGTACGAGGCCTTCGGTGGCAACAACGCCGACCACACCACCATTCTGCCCTTCACGCGCCTCATTGGCGGCCCCATGGACTACACGCCGGGCATCTTCCAAACCAAGGTCAGCGCCTACAACCCGCAGAATACCTCCTTCGTGCACAGCACCCTGGCCCGGCAGCTGGCCCTGTACGTAACCATGTACAGCCCCCTGCAAATGGCCGCCGACCTGCCCGAAACCTACAACCAGCACCTCGACGCTTTCCAGTTCATCAAGGACGTAGCCGTGGATTGGGACGACACCAAAGTATTGGAAGCCGAACCCGGCGACTACATCACCTACGCCCGCAAAGCCAAAGGCAAGACCAGCTGGTTTGTCGGCAGCACCTGTGACGAGCAGGGTCGCACCTCGAAAATCAACCTGAGCTTCCTCGACCCCAGCAAGAAGTACGTGGCCACCGTCTACGCCGACGCCAAGAACGCGCACTACGAGAAGAACCCGCAAGCCTACGCCATCCGCAAGATGAACGTAACCAGCAAGTCCAAGCTAAGCCAATACTGCGCCCCAGGCGGTGGCTACGCCATCAGCATTATGGAGGCCGGAGCCGCGCGGTAGGTAGCTGGGAAGAATAGCACAGATTCCTAGTTAAAAGGCCGTCATTCCGAGCTTGCCGAGGAATCTCGCGTGCTGAGGTTGTGGTAGTAACCCTGACGTTAGCACGCGAGATTCCTCGACAAGCTCGGAATGACGGCCTTTTAGGGTGTTGATGTCTAGATGCTTACTATTCTCCGCTTATCCTCAGCAAATCAGCTTGTAGCCGATGCCGCGGACGTTGAGGATTTGCACTTGCGGGTCGGCGCGGAGGTAGCGGCGCAGGCGGGTCACGAAGACGTCGAGGCTGCGGCCGTTGAAGAAATGGTCTTGGCCCCAGAGTTCTAGCAGTACGGTGGAGCGCTCCAACACCTGGTTGCGGTGGTCGTGGAGGCGCTTGAGTAGCTCTGCCTCACGGTTAGTTAGCTCGATTTCGGTGTCGGCTAGGCGCAGGCGCTGCTGGGTGTAGGCGAATACGTAGCGGCCGATGCGGAGCGGTTCGGTGGCAGTGGTGGCGCTGGGTGCGGCGGTGCGGTTGAGCTGGGCCTGGATGCGCACAATCAGCTCGTCCATGCTGAAGGGCTTGCGGAGGTAGTCGTTGCCACCCAGCTCGAAGCCGCGCACCACATCGGCGGGTTGGGAGAGAGCCGTGAGGAAAATGAGCGGGACGGTGGCGTTTTCCTGCCGGAGCTGCTTGCCCAGCGAGAAACCATCGAGCTGCGGCATCATCACGTCGGCCACCACAATGTCGGGCGGTTGCTGCCGAAATAGGCGCAAGCCCTGGGCGCCGTCGGCGGCGTGCTGCACCGTGAAGCCGCGCATTTCCAGGCTATCCTTGATGATGAGCGCCAAGGCGGCTTCGTCTTCGACCAGCAGAACAGTTGCCATGTATTTAGAACTTAGAAGTGAGAAGCTAGAGCTTAGAACTTAGAAATAGGAGGGCAGTAGGTCGCTAGGCTACTTATTAAATTCTAGCTTCTCACTTCTATAGCGGTTTCGCGAACCGTAGATACCCGATGTAGAGACGCGTATTCGCGTCTCATCGTCGAACGAAATCGTACAGCCGGCGCGGCCGACCAGACGCGAATACGCGTCTCTACAGCAGCCGGGTTGACCGTTCATGAAACCGCTATAAGCTCTCAAACCCCGGCAGCCAGAACGAAAACGCGCTGCCGCTGCCTGGCTCACTACGAAGCTGCAACCGGCCGCCGTGCCGCTCTATCACCTGCCGCACGTAGTACAAGCCTAGTCCGAAGCCCTTGACGGGGTGCAGGTTACCCGTTGGTACCCGAAAAAACCTATCGAAGACGGCAGGCTGGTAGCTAGTCGGAATCCCGATGCCATCATCAGCTACGGTGAGGCGCCAGCCGGTAGTTTCGGGCTGGCCCTGGATGGTAATCGTGACCTGCTCGCGGGAGTACTTGATGGCGTTGTCGATGAGGTTGCTGATGACGTTGCGCAGGTGCAGCCGGTCGCAGCGGATGGCCGCCGAATCGACGTCCACGGCGAAGCGCACGGCTTTGGTGGTGGTAAGCTGGTGTTGCTGCACTAGTTCGGCCACCAGCTCGGCGGGGCGCACGGTTTCGGGTTCCAGGCGGAGCGGCTGGCGCTCGGCCACGGCCATGTGCAGCACATGGTCAACGAGGCCCGACAGGCGCTGCAATTCCTGCTGCGAAATGGCGAGGTAGGTCTGAGTTTTCTGCGGGTTCTGGAGGGCCCCGAAGTGCTGCAACGCCTCTACTGCGGCCGATACCGTGGCAATGGGCGTTTTCAACTCGTGGGTCATGTTGTTGATGAAGTCTTCCCGGATTTCCGACAGCTTCTTCTGCCGCAGAATCGTGGACAGCATCAAGGCAAAGCACGCCGTAGTGATGCACAGCAACCCCAACGAGCCCGCCAGCAGCCCGCCCATGCGGTGCAAGGCGTAGGGCCACGGCAACTCGAAGCTGGCCCGAATGGCCACGCCCGGCAGCGCAGGCAACACCACGGCGGGCGTCTGCACGGAGTAGCCGGCCGGCACAGGCTTTTGGCGCCGGGCGGCGGCCGTGGCTACGGTATCGAAAAGGAAAGCAGCTTCGGCGCCGCGCTGCCGCAATTCGGCCTGGTAGGCGGTGGCGAGGCGCGAGAGGTTGAGCGTGGGCTGGTGGTCGGCGTTGCGCAGCAGAAATTGCAGAAACGCCTGGGCCACACTATCATCCTGGCGGTACGTGGCGAGCGGGGTAGCCCGTTCCCGGCCGCCGGCCTGGAGCAACTGCCGCAGCTGGGCGCGGTCTGCGTCGTTGAGGCGCTGCATGGGCAAGGCCACTTGGCCGTACGCCTGGCCAGGGACGGTGGGTTGGAGCAGCGCCCGGACTTCGGCCAGCTGCTGTTGCTGCACCACCGACAGCAGCGCCTCGTGCGCCGTGCGCGTGAACTGGGTGGCCGTCAGCTGGTAGGTGGTGTAGAGCCAGTACGCCTGGAATCCGTTGATGCCCAGCATACATAAACTCATCAGCCAGAAGATAATACGCAGGCGACTTTTCATACGCGGGGGCAAGGAGAATTCAAATTGAAAAGCCGCCCACCACGGGAACCTCACCCCCTAGCCCCCTCTCCAAAAGAGAGGGGGAACTAGCTTTAGATTCTAGCTCTAAAAAACTAGAGGTTAGTCCCCTCTCTTTTGGAGAGGGGGCTAGGGGGTGAGGTCCACCGCCGGAACGACAGCCATAGTGAAAAGTACGGGGCTGGCCGGGCCCGACCAAGCGCTTAACAATCATTAACACAAAATAACAGTCGTTTACACCCCCCTAGCGGTCCTTTGCTCCCGCAGCTTCCCTCCACATCAGCTGCCCACGGTTGGCGTGGTTTACTGCTGTTTGTATGGGTTCGTATGCGCGTTTAAATAATCTGGTGGGCTGGCTGGTGTTTGCGGTGGCCACCGTGGTCTATCTGCTGACGTTGGAGCCCACGGCTTCGTTCTGGGACTGTGGCGAGTTCATTGCCTGTTCCTACAAGCTGCTGGTGCCGCACCCGCCCGGCGCCCCGTTGTTCTTGCTGCTGGGCCGGCTGTTTTCCCTGTTCAGCTTCGGCGACACCAGCAAGGTGGCGGTGCTCATCAACACGCTGTCGGCGCTGAGCAGCGCGTTTGCGGTGCTGTTTCTGTTCTGGAGCATCACGCTGCTGGCCGGCAAGCTGGTGCTGCCTCGCCCTGCGCCCACCAGCCCCGCGCGGCCCGTGCCCACCCGCGGCCAGGCGCTACTGATGCAGGCAGCAGGGGTAGTGGGGGCGCTGGCCTTTGCCTTTTCCGATTCCTTCTGGTTCAATGCCGAGGAAGCCGAGGTGTACGCCATGTCGGCGTTGTGCACGGCGGCGGTGGTGTGGCTGATGCTGAAGTGGGAAAACCGCGCCGACGAGCACGACTCCGACAAGTGGCTGGTGCTCATTGCCTACGTTATCGGCCTGAGCATTGGGGTACACCTCCTGAACTTGGTGACTATTCCGGCGCTGGGGCTGCTGTACTACCACCGGCGGCAAGCCACGCCCACGCTGTGGGGCAGCGTGCTTACCTTGCTGATTAGCAGCGTAATAGTGGGGGTGGTGCTGGTGGGCGTCATTCCGGGGCTGCCGTCGTTGGCGGGGAGCTTCGAGGTGTTCTTTGTCAACGTATTGGGGCTGCCGTTCAACTCGGGTGTGGTGGGGTTTGTGCTGCTGCTGGTGGGCTTGTTGGTGCTCGGGTTCCGGCAGTCGTACCGGCGCAAGTCGCGGCTGCTGAACACGGCCATGTTGAGTTTTACCTTCATCCTGATTGGCTACTCATGCTACCTGATTGTGCCGATTCGCAGTAGCTACCAGCCCACTATCAACCAGAACGGCCCGCGCGACGTGCTCAGCTTTGTGAGCTACCTCAAGCGCGAGCAGTACGGCTCCCGGCCCTTGCTCTACGGCCCGCACGTATTCGCCCAGCCCATTGCCCAGGAAGATGCCGGCCCCCGCTACGTGCGCGAAGGCCAGCAGTACGTGGTGGCCGAGCAGCGCCAGGAACTGATTTACCGCCCCGAAGACAAAATGCTGCTGCCCCGCCTGTACGCCGACGGCAGCACCACCGTCGCCCAGCGGGCGGCGGCCTACCGGCAGTGGGTTGACATTCAGGAAGGGGTGAAGCCGACGATGGGTGAGAACCTGTCGTTTCTGTTCCGCTACCAGATGGGCCACATGTTCTGGCGCTATTTCCTCTGGAACTACGTGGGCCGTGAAAGTGACATCCAGCACGCCGGCGTGCTGTGGCCCACAGCTAGCCCCGAAGCCCTGCCCGAACGGGTAGCCGACAGCAAAGCCCGCAACAATTTTCTGGCCTTGCCGCTGCTGCTCGGGGTGCTGGGCCTCGTGTACCAAGTGCGCCGCGACTCCCGCAACGCGCTGGTAGTGGGGCTGTTGTTCCTGTTCACCGGCCTGGCTATCATCGTGTATCTCAATCAGCCGCCCCTGGAGCCGCGGGAGCGGGACTACACCTTCACGGGGGCCACCTACGCCTTTGCCATCTGGATTGGGCTGGGCGTACTGGCGCTGGCCGAGGCCCTGAAACGGGCACTAAAAGCCGATGCCACCCGCGCCGCCGTGGCCTTGCTGCTGGGCTTGGTGGTACCGGGCATCCTACTGGCCGAAGGCTGGGACGACCATAACCGGTCCGACCGGTTCACGTCGGTGGATGCGGCCAGGAACCTGCTGAACTCCTGCGCCCCCAACGCCATCCTGTTCACCAACGGCGACAACGACACCTTCCCGCTCTGGTACGCCCAGGAAGTGGAAGGCGTGCGCACCGACGTACGCGTGGCCGTATTGAGCTACCTGAATACCGACTGGTACATCCAGCAGATGATGAACCGCTCGTATAAGTCGCAGCCGCTGCCCATTTCCCTGCCCCTGGACCGGTACCGGCAAGGCACCAACGACTATCTGCCCTACGCCGAGAACCCCAACGTGAGCAGCGTTAACGTCCAAGATTTCATTGGGTTAGTGAAAGCCAACAGTGACTTGCTCAAGGTCAGCTACGGCGACGGTGGTCCTACGCTGCTTTCCTTCCCCTCGCCCAAGTTCTATCTGCCCGTTGATACCACGGCCGTTAAGCAGCTCGGCATCATCCCGCCCAGCCGGCGCGGGCATCTGGTGCCGCAGATGGAGTTCAACATCGGCAAGGGCGCCATGGAAAAGCGCAACCTGTTCGTGCTCGACATTCTGGCCACCAACCAGTGGAAACGCCCCGTGTACTTCGCTACCAGCGTGGCCCGCACCGAAGACCACATGGGGCTCGAGGCCTATTTCCAGCTGGAAGGCCTGGCCTGGCGCGTGCTGCCGCTGAAAAACCCGCACGACGACCCGCGCGAGGAAGCCGGCTACCTGGAGAAAGACCTGCTTTACCAACGCCTGATGCAGCAATTCGCCTACCGGGGCCTCGACAACCCCGCCGTTTTCCACGACGAAAACAGTCAGATGTTCCCGGTTAACTATCGCGCAAAATTTGCCCGCCTGGCCAATGCCTACTTAACCGCCGGCGACACCGCCACCGCCCAAAAGCTGGCCGACAAGTGCTTGGCCGTCATGCCCGACCAGGCCATTCCGTATGATTACAACACCGCGCAGCTGCTGCCAGTCCTGGTAGCGGGCGGGGAGCAAACCCGCGCCAACCAGCTTTTCGACTTGCTGTTCAACCGCGCCCAACGCGCCCTTACCTACTACAGCAACCCCGCCCACGCCCTCTTCGACCGGGAACTGAGCCAGCAGCTCGCCACCACCCAGCAGCTCTACTTGGCGGCCCAGCAAACCGGCGACGAGCAACGCGCCAACCAGGCATTCCAACTCCTGCGTCCTTACTTGCAGCAATAGCCAGGAGAACAGTGTAGAGACGCGACACTTCGCGTCTCGTCGTTGCTGACGTTGTTTAGCGTGTATTGACCAAGCGGCGCGGACGACGAGACGCAAGTATGCGTCTCTACATCGTTCAACCACATCCCCCACTCGGCAACCATACATGGTGACGGGTGGGGGCGTTGTGGCATCGGTACGTACATGAATTTCAAAAAATACCGCTCAGCATTATAACTAAATACCTCACCTGATAGTAATGAGAGTACTGTTGAGGTGCCGCGCCGCAAACGCCCTCAGCCACTACTCTTCATCTACTAGCACTCAGAAGCTTGAGCAATTATCCTGAAGGAACCGTCCGGGCCCTGTTGGCTACGGATATGGTCACGCCTGCCACCCGCGCCGCGCTGCAAGCCCGCCTGGATGCGCCGGCCCGCGAGCCGCAGTTCTTCGAGCCCGAAACCTACGCCTTGCTGCAAGCCGTAGCCGCCCGCCTCATCCCGCAGTCCGACCGTGCCCAACCCATCGACATCGTAGGTGGTATAGATGAGCGCCTCACCGAAGGCAAAGCCGACGGCTGGCGCTACGATGCCATGCCCCCCGACCGGGAAGCCTACCGGCTGGGTTTGGGTGGCATCAACCAAGCCGCCGAAGCCCTGTTTCAGCAGCCGTTCGTTGGCCTGCCCGAAGCCCAGCAGGATGCCGTGCTGGAAGCCGTAGCGGCCGGCACGGCGCCGGGCGCTAACTGGCAACAGTTACCCATTGCCCGGTTTTTCGAGGAAATGCTGGCCGAGCTAACCGAAAACTACTACGCCCACCCGCTGGCCCAGGAGGAAATCGGGTACGTGGGCATGGCCGACGTGCCCGGCTGGCCCCACATCCAACCCGGACAACTAGAAGCCCGCGAACCAGAAGAGGTGAAATAGTGAACTGGTGAAATAGTGAGTTAGCCGTTTCAGCGGCGCTAACTGCGCCGACGGAACATCAAACTCGCTCACTTATCAGAACATTAAACGCACCATTTCACTATCTCACTATTTCACCGTACATGCCCGACGAAGAAGTTCTCGAAGAAGGCGTTCTGAACCCCGTGAAACCGGAAATTCAGGACCCGCTGCTGCAAGCTATACTGGAAGAAAACGGCACCCCCGCCACCGCGCCCACCGGCGAAGAGCAGCCTAACCCGCTACCTAATCCCACGGATATTGTTGACTGCGTGGTGATTGGCACCGGGGCTGGCGGCGCGCCGCTACTGGCCCGGCTGGCTATGGCCGGCCTAAAGGTGGTAGCCCTGGAAGCCGGCCCCCGCCACGATGCCCGCAAGGACTACGCCACCGACGAAAAAGCCCAGGCCTTCCTGTTTTGGAATGACGAGCGGTTATCGGCGGGCCAAAACCCGGTGGCATTTGGCCGCAACAACTCCGGTACCGGCGTGGGTGGCTCCACGCTGCACTACACCGCCTACACCCCCCGCGCCCACCGCGGCGACCTAAAGCTGCACACCGAGTTCGGGCAGGGCGTAGACTGGCCTTTCGGCATCGAGGAGTTGGAGCCGTACTACGAAGAACTGGAGCACTTTATGGGCATCTCGGGCCCGACGCCCTACCCCTGGGACCCGAGCCGCCGCAAAGGCTACCCGCTGGCGCCGCTGCCCCTCAACGGGGCGGCTTTGCTGATGCAAAAAGCGTGCGCGCAACTTGGTATCCAAACTTCGCCGGCGGCCAATGCGGCGTTGTCGGCGCGGTACTACCAGGAGGGTATTGGCTGGCGCGAAGCCTGCACCAACCGGGGCTTCTGCCAGGCCGGCTGCAACGTGGGCGCCAAGGCCAGCATGGACGTTACGTTCCTACCCTTGGCCGAAGCGCACGGCGCCGAAATCCGGGCCGATGCCTTCGTGACAGAAATTGAGCGCGACGCGCAGGGCCGTATTACCGGCGTGGTGTACGAGCAGTACGGCCAGACCGTACGGCAGCGCTGCAAAAACCTGTTCCTGTGTGCCGGGGCCGTGGAAACGCCCCGCCTGCTGCTGCTCAACGAGTTGGCCCTCACCAGCGGGCAGGTGGGCAAGCACTTCATGGCCCACCCCGGCGTGCAGGTATGGGGTACCTTCCCCGAGGATATCCGGCCTTACAAAGGCATTCCCGGCGGGCTGATTTCAGAGGACACCCACCGACCCAAAGACGCCGATTTTGCGGGTGGCTATCTGCTGCAAAGTATTGGGGTGATGCCCGTTACGTTTGCCTCCCAGATGGCGCGCGGCCGTAAGCTGTGGGGCCCGGCCCTGCGCGACTACATGCGCAGCTACAACCACATTGCCGGCATCAACATCCTCGGCGACTGTCTGCCCCACGCCAGCAACTTCCTGGAGCTCAGCGACGAGAAGGACGCCCGCGGGCTGCCCAAGCCGCGCCTGCACTTCACGGCCCAGGAAAACGAGCAGCGCATGAACCGCCACGCCGAGAAGCTGATGCGCCGGATCTGGGAAGCCGCCGGCGCCACCGACATCTGGGCGTTCGAGCGGTATGCCCACGTCATTGGCACGGCCCGCATGGGCAAGAGTGGCGACGACGCGGTGGTAAATCCGGATGGTAGGGCTTTCGACGTACCTAACCTGTATATCTGCGACAACTCGGTGTTTCCTAGTGCCCTCAGCGTAAACCCGGCCCTCACCATTATGGCCCTCAGCCTGCGCACCGCCGACAAGTTTTTGGCCAGCCTCCGGTAGTGCTTCGTGCCTAGTGCTTGGTGCTTAGGCTATTCTGTTAACTAAAAAGCAAGTCCTAAGCACCAAGCACTAGGCACGAAGCACTAAAATATGAAATCCTTTCTCACGCATATCAAAGACAAGTTCGGCGACGGTAACTACGAGGGCGACCAGTTCGGTGGGGCCGGCGGCCACGATGGTACGGGCTTGCCAACGGGCAACCCTGGCAACTTCATGTTTGCCACCGGCATCGAGTGCTCGTACCCCACCATAGCGGGCGGCACCATCCGGCGCGATTTGCTGGCCGAAACCGACCATTACAACCGCTACAAGGAAGACCTGGGCCTGGTAAAGGAAATGGGCCTGAAGGTGCTGCGCTACAACCTGCCGTACTACCTCATCCATAAAGCCCCTGGTAAGTTCGACTGGGAATTTGCCGACCTGGCCATGGCCGAAATCCAGCGCCTCGGCATCACTCCCATCCTGGATTTGATGCACTTCGGCGTGCCCGACTGGATTGGCAACTTTCAGAACCCCGAGCTGCCAGTGCACTTTGCCGAGTACTGCGGAGCCGTGGCCCGGCGCTATCCGTGGGTGCGGTTCTATACGCCTGTTAATGAGATATATGTAACGGCGCGGGCTTCGGCCAAAGACGGCATCTGGAACGAGCAGCTGAAAGACGACCGGGCCTTCATTACGGCCATGAAGCACATCACGGCGGCCAGCATCATGGGTACCCAGCAGATTGCCAAGTACCGCCCCGACTGCGTGATTGTGCAAAGCGAATCGGCGGAGTACATCCACGAGATGCGCGCCGTGGAGAGCGACGAAATCCGCCTGACCAACAAGCTCCGGTTCCTGTCGCTGGACTTGCTGTACGCCCACACCATCGACGCCGAAGTGCTGCTCTACTGCCTCGACAACGGCATGACCCGCGAGGAAGTGAAGTGGTTTATGGCCGGCGAACCACCGGGCTACCAGATTATGGGCAACGACTACTACGGCCGCAACGAGAAGATAATTAAGCCCGATGGCAGCTGGTGCGAAGCCGAGGACGTGCTGGGCTGGTACACCATGACCAAGCAGTATTACGAGCGGTACCGCAAGCCCGTGATGCACACCGAAACCAACACCTTCAAAGCCAAGGATGCCGAGTGCTGGCTCTGGAAGCAGTGGGTGAACGTGCAGCGCATCCGGCAGGACGGGGTGCCGGTGGTGGGCTTCACCTGGTATTCCCTGCTCGACCAGCTCGACTGGGACATCAGCCTCGCCGAGAAGCGCCTCACCGTCAATGCCTGCGGCCTCTACGACCTGGACCGCAAAATCCGGCCGGTGGGGGAGAGCTACAAAATGCTGATTCGGGAGTTCGGCCAAATCACCGTCATGCCCCACGGCGAGATTTTCGAATTCACCACCCGGCCTTCCACGCTGAAAGTGGAGAAATAAGCAACAGCCGGCGGTGCCTTCTCGGAAGGCACTTCCGGCTGTTGTTCTATTTTATATAGCCAGAAGTACAAATATTCGCGGCGAATTATGTAGGTTGAAGCAGTCTTCATCTATCGTATTCGCCATGAAATCAACTAGACTACTTCAGCTTGGTTGGGGCCTGCCGCTGCTTCTGCTGGGTTTGAGTGCGTGCAGCCCCAAAACCAGCACCGCCATTACCGCGCCTGCCGGGGCCGCCACCACGGCGCCCGTTCCCGCCGAAGCAGTTCCGGCAGTAGCGGGTTTTCAGGTGCCGGTGGAGTACTACACGCTGCCCAACGGCCTGAAAGTGGTGCTTTCGCCCGACCATACGGCCCCCACGGCCACAGTGGCGGCGTACTACAACATCGGGTTCCGAAACGAGCCCAAAGACCGGACCGGCTTCGCGCATCTGTTTGAGCATCTGATGTTTCAGGGCTCCCAGAACTTGGGCAAGATGGAGTTTATCCAGCTGATTCAGAAGAACGGCGGGGTGCTGAACGGCTCTACCCGCTTCGACTTCACCAACTATTTCGAGGTGGTGCCGTCGCACAAGCTGGAAACCATGCTGTGGGCCGAAGCCGACCGGATGCGCGGCCTCGCCATCACGCAGGCCAACCTCACCAACCAGCAGGGCGTGGTGAAAAACGAGGTGCGCGTGAACGTGCTGAACGCGCCCTACGGTGGTTTTCCGTGGCTGGACATGCCCCAGAAAGCCAACAAGAACTGGAACAACGCGCATAACTTCTACGGCGACCTGAAAGACCTTGACGCTGCCACTTTGGAAGACGCGCAGGCGTTTTTCAAAACCTACTACGCCCCCAACAACGCCGTGCTGGCTGTAGTCGGCGACTTCGAGCCGGCCGAAGCTAAAGCTTGGGTAACCAAGTACTTCGCGGCCATTCCCAGCTCCCCGCAGCCCCCCAAGCCCGACCTCACGGAGCCGCGCCAGGAGCAGGAGCAGCGCTTCACCAAAGACGACAAGCTGGCCACCAAGCCCGCCCTGGCCTTTGCCTACCACATGCCCGAGCGCAACTCGCCCGAGTACTACGCCCTCATCCTGCTCGACCAGATTTTGCTGCAAGGCAAAGACAGCCGCTTATACCAAGCCATGGTGCAGAAGCGCGGCTACTCCGACAACGTAAGCGGCGGCATCAACTACCTCGGCAACGCCTTCAACTACGCCGGCCCCATGCTCTGGATGGGCGACCTGACCTACGACCAAAACGTGAAGGCTGATTCGGTGGTGAGCATTTTAGACCAGGAAATCAACCGCTTAGGCAAAGGTGGCGTCAGTCAGGCCACGCTGGATTTGGCGGTGGTGAAGCTGCGTTCCAGCCTCTACGACCAACTCAGCGGCTCCGACAATTTCGGCCGCGCCGATATGCTGGCGGCCTTCGCGCTGTTCGACAACAACCCCGGCCGCATCAACACGCTGGAAGCGGAATTCAAGAAAGTAACGCCGGCGCTGATGCAGAAAACCATTCAGGAATACCTGCGGCCCACCAATCGTACCTTGCTCATCGTCAACCCGATGGCCAAGAGCTAACGGCCGTATTCTGTTTTGCTAGTTGTATTCACCTCCTGACGCTGAACCCTATGAAACCGCTATATCTTACGCTGCTAGGTGCCGCCTTGGCCGTTGCCAGCGCGCCAACTGTTTCGGCCCAAACAAAGCCCGCAAAACCTGCTGCCAAGCCCGCTGCCGCCCAAGCCGCTGCCCCGGCCGCGCCGAAGGAAGCCCCGCCCGTTGGCAGTACGCCCCGTGATTTTGCCTTGCCCGCCAAGGAAGAATTTGTGTTGCCGAACGGCTTGAAAGCCAAGTTGGTGCCTTATGGTCAAGTGCCCAAGGTAACGATGATGGTCGCCATTCAGGCCGGCAACGTGCACGAAGCCGCCGACCAAGTAGGCGTTGCCGACTTGTTGGGCAAGCTGATGAACGAAGGCACTACCACTTTCAACGCCACCCAACTGGCGGATAAAGTTGCCCGCATGGGCGGCTCCCTGAACATTTCGGTGGGCCAGGACCAGACCATGGTATGGGCTTCTTGCCTCTCCGAATATGCGCCGGAACTGGCGGCGTTGCTGGCTGAGGTGGTGCTGCGTCCCGCGTTGCCGGCCGCGGAGTTGCCGCGCATCAAAACCGACTTCAAGCGGCAGATGAACCTAGCCCGCGCCCAACCCGGCACCCAGGCCCGCCAAAAATTCTCGGCCTCGCTCTACGGCAACCACCCCTACGGCCGGCCCCTGCCCACCGATGCTGCCATTGATGCCCTCACGCTGGAGCAAGTGAAGGCGTTCTACCAGAGCCAGTACGGCGCCAAGCGCACCAGCGTGTACGTGGCCGGCAAGTTCAACGCGCCCGTTCTGCGCGAGGCCATTACCAAAGCCTGGAGCGAGTGGGCACCCGGCCCCGAGCCCCGCATCGAAGTAGCCAAAGCCCAGTTCCGGCCCGATGTCATGACCCTCGACCGGCCCAGCGCCCCGCAGTCCACCATCGTCATCGGCATGCCCGTCGTGGACCCTAGCCACCCCGATTATATGCGTCTGCGCGTTACCAACTCGTTGCTGGGCGGTTCGTTCGGCTCGCGCATCACGCGCAACATTCGGGAGGATAAAGGTTACACGTATTCGCCATACAGTTACGTGGAAACGCACTACCGTGCCGGCAACTGGAGCCAGAACGCCGACGTGACCACCCAGGAAACCGGCAATTCGCTCAAGGAAATCGTGTACGAAATCGAGCGGCTGCAAAAAGAAGCTCCTTCGGCCGAAGAGCTGAAAGGCATCCAGAACTACGAGTCGGGCTTGTTTGTGCTGCGCAATTCCACGCCGGGCGGCATCATCAACCAGCTCAACACCCTGGACCTTCATGGCCTCCCCGACAGCTACCTCACCGAGCAGGTGAAAAACATCAACGCCGTTACGCCGCAGCAGGTGAGCGAAACCGCCCGCAAATACGTCCGCCCCGAAGCCATGACGGTAGTAGTAGTCGGCGACAAAAAAATCATCGACCCCCAAATCAAGAAGTTCAAGGAATCCAGGAAGAAGGCGCTGTAGCGCTAAAAACTAGTTCCCCTCCTCAGATGAGGAGGGGCTAGGGGTGGTTGACTCATCGTTGAACGACTAACTAGTTTTAGTTTCTAGCTCTAGCTGTTCAACCACCCCTAACCCCTCCTCATCTGAGGAGGGGAACTAGTTTTTAGTAATAAGAAAGGCCGCTCCGGATTTCCGGGGCGGCCTTTCTTATCGGATAAGCTGCTGAACCTAAGCGGTTACGGCGGCCGTGTTATGCTCCATTGGCATTTCGGCATCTACGCCGAGGCCTTTGGCAATGGCCATACCCAGGCGCACATCGGCGCGGAACCAGTGGCACAATTGGCGCTGGGTGATGAGGTCTTTCTTGGGGCCTTCGATGCCGCTCATGGCGCCTACTACGTTGTTGATGAGGTTCTGCTGGGCCTGCTTGTCCAGCAAGCGGAACAGGTTGCCGGCCTGGGTGTAGTGGTCGTCGTTGCCGGGGCCTTCGTTCCGGTCGTAGCGGGCGGCAAAACCGTCCAGCTCCTGGGCGGGTTCCCCCTGGGTTTTGTCTTCCACGGGGCCGTCGAACGAGTTGGGGAAGTAGTTTGGGCCGGGGCCACCGTTGGCGCCAAGGGCCATCAGGCCGTCGCGCTGGTAGTTGCTGAAGCCGAAGGGACAGGCGTTTACGGGCAGGTGCTCGTAGTTCACGCCGAGGCGGTAGCGCTGGGCATCAGGATAGCTCAGGATGCGGCCTTGCAGCATTTTGTCGGGCGAGTAGCCGATGCCGTCCACCACGTGAGCGGGCGCAAAAGCCGCTTGCTCTACGTGGGCGTGGTAGTTTTCGGGCACCGCGTTCAGCTCCATTACGCCTACCTCTTGCAGCGGAAACTCGCCCTGGGGCCACACCTTGGTAAGGTCGAAGGGGTTCCAGCGGAAGTCGCGGGCCTGCTCCTCAGTCATGGTCTGGATGAACATCGTCCAGCGCGGGAAGTTACCGTTGTCGATGGCGTCCACCAGGTCGTGCTGCGCGAAGTCGGCGTCCTCGGCCTTCATCAGGCGGGCTTCCTCGTCGGAGAAGTTCTTCACGCCCTGCTGGGTGCGGAAGTGAAACTTCACCCAGGTCCGCTCGTTGGCGGCGTTGATGAGGGAGAACGTGTGCGAGCCGTACCCGTGCATGTGACGGTAGCCGTAGGGCGTGCCGCGGTCCGACATCAGGATGGTTACCTGGTGCAGGCTTTCGGGGTTCAGGCTCCAGTAGTCCCACATCATCGTGGGGCTCTTGCGGTTGCTGCGGGCCTCGCGCTTCTGGGTGTGGATGAAGTCCATGAACTTGATGGGGTCCTTAACGAAGAACACCGGCGTGTTGTTGCCCACCAAGTCCCAGTTGCCATCCTCGGTGTAGAACTTCAACGCAAAGCCGCGCGGGTCCCGCTCGGTATCGGCCGAGCCTTTCTCGCCGCCCACGGTGCTGAAGCGGGTGAACAGCTTGCACTCGTTACCGATTTTGCTGAACAGCTTGGCGCGGGTCAGGTGGGTGATGTCGTGGGTGACGGTGAACTTACCGTAGGCACCGCTGCCTTTGGCGTGCACCACGCGCTCCGGAATCCGCTCCCGGTTGAAATGGGCCGACTTCTCGTGGAAGAAATAGTCTTGCAGCAACAGCGGACCGCGGGCCCCAGCCGACTGCGTATTCTGGTTGTCGAAAATCGGGCGACCTGAAGCGGTGGTCAGCTTCTTGGGTTGAGTTGATTCTTCCATGAGGCGGAAAGGAAATGATAGGAGTAAACAGCAATAAACGCCCTGGCGGCGTACTGAGCGGATGCAAAGGTTGCGCTTGCAGATCTATAAACAAAATCGATTGTTTTTATATTGCTATAGCCGGTATCTATATTTGCGGCATGACCATCCAGCAACTTGAGTACCTGGTAGCCCTCGATACGCACCGCCAATTCGTGCTGGCCGCCGAGAAGTGCCACGTCACGCAGCCCACCCTCAGCATGCAGCTGCAAAAGCTGGAAGAGGAGCTGGGCGTGCTACTCTTCGACCGCACCAACAAAGGCGTGCAGCCCACGGTAATAGGAGCCAAGGTAGTGCAGCAAGCCCGGCAGGTACTCCGCGAAATGCAGCAGCTGCGCGAAGTAGTACAGCTGGAAAAAGGCGAGCTGGTGGGCGAGTTGCGGCTCGGCATTATCCCAACGCTGGCACCGTATCTGGTGCCGCTGTTTTTGGTGGAGCTGGTGGAGCAGCACCCGCAGCTTCGGGTGCAGGTAGAGGAGTTGCAGTCGGCGCAGATACTACCGCGCCTCAAAGACCACACCTTGGACATCGGCCTGCTGGTAACGCCCCTCGACGACCGGCAGCTGCGCGAAATTACGGTACTGGAAGAACCTTTCCTGGGCTACATATCGGCCAATCATGCGCTGTACCAGCAGGCTACCATCGAGCCGCAGGACATGGGCGCGCCGGGACTGTGGCTGTTGCAGCAGGGCCACTGCTTCCGCCACCAGGTGCTCAACATCTGCGCCCCGGCCCCCGTGGATACCACCCGGCCCTTCACCTACGAGAGCGGCTCGATAGAAACCCTGAAAGAGCTGGTGCGCCACAACCACGGCTACACGCTGGTGCCCGAACTATCGGTATTGCAGGAGTTAGACAATCCCATGGTGAAGCGCTTTGCTGTGCCCGAGCCGGTGCGAGAAATCAGCTTGGTGGTACACCAGGGATTCGTGCGGCTGCCGCTACTGGCCTCCCTGCGCGACATCATTGTGGGCAAGGTGCCGGAGCGACTGCGGGCCGGTAAGGCCAGCCAGAAAATCAGGTGGAAATAGCACCGAACGGGTAGATTATAGGCAGGTGTTTTGTACAACAGCTGCATTGTTCTTTGCAAAGTGCCAATGGTTAGCAGAATTCAGGTATATTGAAGTTCTTCGCGGACAACGGCTACTTAATAGCCTGCGTACTGACGGATAATCTTTTAGACCACCTGCCACCCCAGCCAGGTTTTCTCGTTTTCAGGATTTTTTGCACATTTCCCTTTTCTCCACCTTTCCTTTTTACTGCATGAACGCAACTTTTTACTCACCCACATCTTGGCTATCCACTCGGCTCCGGTCGAGACTAGCCACCTTAGCGGCTGGCTTGCTGCTGGCTCCGGCTGCTTGGGCCCAAATTGAAGTGCCAGCCGGCAATCCTACTGGTACTGGCAGCACCTTAGCGCGCAAACCACTAGCCACCTACTATGGCTATGAGCGTAGTGCCATGATTTATACGGCCGCCGAAATCGGAACCAGCGGCAGTATTACGAATGTGGGGTTCTATGTCAATTCTGTAAGTACCCCGGGGGCAGCACCTACCAAGATTTACCTGAAAACGGTTGCTAACGCCACTTTTGCCGCCGCCACAACAGTTGCGGCTGAAGAAACGGGAGCTACTCTGGTGTATGATAGCACTATTCCAGCTGCCTCGTTCACTGCAAACACGTGGGTAAGTGTGCCCTTGACTACCCCCTTCGCTTACAATGGCACTTCCAATCTGGAAGTAATTGTAGAAACCAACGCCACTGGTGCTGGCAACGAAGGCAGCGCGGCCAAAGCATTCCGTTATTCGGCTACTGGTAACAACCGTACCCAATTCTGGCAAGCCGATAACGCCGCCCCAACCACTGCGGGTGCGCTAAGCGTTTACCGGCCTAATATTCAGTTGACAGGTCTCACCGCGCTAACCTGTCCACCAGTAACGGCATTGACAGTTGGCACTATTACTACCACTACGGCCCAGCTCACATTCACGGGCGGTACTGGTAATACGGGGTACACTGTCATCTACACATCGGCAGCTGGTGTTTCTACTACTGTAACGCCTGCTCCTACTGCCTCACCAGTAGCTCTAACCGGCCTGACGCCTGGTACAACGTATAGCGTAACGGTTGCTGGTAACTGCACAGGCAGCACCACTTCCCAAGCCGTATCTACAGGATTCAGCACCTTAGCCGTTCCGCCAGCCAACGATGATTGCGCTACTGCCACAGCTTTGACGGTAGGAACTACTTGTACTCCTGTTACTACTACTAACGTAGGAGCATCTGCCTCTACTGGTGTTCCAGCGCCAAGCTCCACTACGGGTACTGGCTGCTTTGTAGCCAATACTCCAGTTAGCAATGACGTGTGGTATAGCATGGTAGTGCCAGCATCTGGCAACGTAACGGTTACTACTAGCGCCGTAACTGGCTCACCACTGAATGACACCGGATTAGTATTATATACTGGCACCTGTGGTTCTCTAACTGAAGTTGCATGTAGTGATGATGCTACGGCCACTAGTTTCTTCTCGAGTGCTACGGCAACTGGGCTTACCCCCGGTGCTACCATCTATGCGCGGGTGTGGAGCTTTGGCACCACGCCTACGGGGCAATTTGGTATCTGTGCCGCCGTACCGGCACCCGACGCCGCCGTACAGGCTATCTACGCGTTGGGCACCGTATCAACTACCTATGCTTCGCCAGTTGCCGTACAAGCCGTAATTACTAATACAGGTGCTCTGCCGGTAGCTAACCTGCCCGTGACCCTAACTGTGACTGGTGCAACTACTTTTACGGATGTGAAACTGGTGCCTACGCTGGCGGCAGGAGCTTCAGCCACTGTAACGTTTGCTACTTTCCCGGTTACGGCTGCTTCCGGTACCAACACACTGACCGTGACGATTCCAGCCGATGGATTGGCTTCCAACAACTCACGAACCTTTAGCCAGACTATAACGCCTGCTACGTTGAGCTACACGTCGGGCACTACATTCGAAACTGGTGGCGTAGGTGTAGCAGCAACCAACAGCGTTGTGGCCATCCGGTATCAGACGAGCGGACCTGCTTCGGTGCGCTCCGTTACGCCTAGCTTTGCTGCTGCCAGCGCCGGTGGTAGCTACCAAATTCAGATATACAGCGCAGGTGCTACCGCCCCTGGTACATTGTTGTATACTTCGCCTACGCAAACCCGCACAACTGCTGCTAGTTCACCCACTATCACGCTGCCAGGCGTTAACGTGAACGGTCCTTTCTACGTGGGTATTCTGAATCTGGGAACTACCAACTTGGCAATTGCTTATCAACTGGAAAACCCGTTGCGCCCAGGTACATTCCTGTATACCTCAACGGGTGGCACCACTTGGGTAGATATCAGCACCTCCACACTGAACTCACGGCTGGCGGTTGATGTAGCGTTGGGCGCGCCGCTGTCCAACAAGGATGCTATTGGCGCGGGCACGCTGAGCGTGTTCCCGAATCCGGCGCACCAGGACTTCACGCTGCGGCTGCCCGCCATTGCCGGTCAGCGTACCGCTCAGCTGACGCTGATTAACACGCTGGGCCAGCAGGTGCAGAGCCGCACCATCCAGCTCAGCGCCGCGGGTACCGACACGCAGATGGATGTCAGCAACCTGGCCAAAGGTATCTACACCCTACGCGTACAAACCGCCGACCAGGTAGCTACCAAGCAAATCAGCGTGGAATAACCTGCTGCCCGCAAAGCCAACAGCAAGTAGTTGGCTCTGACGCTTCATTGAAAAGCCCGGCTTCCACAGGAGGCCGGGCTTTTTATTTCAGCACGAATCACATGGATTGCGTATGCTGGCTAACCACTGACGCTGTGCAGGTGTCAGGCGGTATTCACCTATTGCTTTCTGTTATGTCATCAACTGCCAAGCCTGCTCCTGCTTCTCTCACCTTTGTGTGCCTGCACTACTGGGCCGGCTCTGGCCGAGAGTGGGAGGCGGTTAGCAAGCTGCTGGCTCCCGATTTTGCGGTGCTGGCGCCTGATTTGGGTGGCTTCGGTGAGGCTCCGGCCCCGGCTGGTGGCTATACCGTGGATGCTTACACCGACCAGCTGGCTGCTTACTTAGCCAATAAAAAGCTGGCGCGCTACGTGGTAGTGGGGCACAGCATGGGCGGCAAAATTGCGCTGGCGCTGGCCGCTAGGCAGCCCGCCGGGCTAGTAGGCGTAGCCCTGCTAAGTCCGTCGCCGCCCACGCCGGAGCCCATGACCGAGGACAACCGCCAGAGCAGCCTGCGGGCGTATGGTAACCCTGTGAAAGCACAAGAAACCATGCAGCACATTACGGCCCGCCCCCTAGCCAAAACCATCCAGCAGCAAATCACCCAGGATAATCTGCGCAGCACCAAAGCCGCCTGGGACGCCTGGTTGCTCCACGGGAGCCGCGAGAATATTACCAGCCGGCTCTGCCACATCCAAGTGCCGTGCACGGTGCTGGCCGGCGACCAAGATGCCGTCATGTCGCCATCAGTACACGGCCTCGAAACGCTGCCCCTGCTGCCCGAAGGCACCCCGCTGGAGATTATTGGCGGCGCAGGGCACCTGCTGCCTTACGAAGCCCCCGAGGAAGTGGCAGCTCTGCTGCACTCGTTTGGGCGGCAGCTGTGAAAGACCGTTTGCGAGGTAAAAACAAACGGCAAGCAGAAGCGGGTACAGCTATATTTTCAGCCTCCCCCCGGAAGTAAGGTGCGCCGTTGCAGCAACGGTGAGCGAACCTCTTCAGGCAACATGGCTACGGCAGTTGGCTGCTGCGTGGCGGTGGCATTGGCCGCATTACCTGGCCGCGACGCCGGAGCTGGCTGTCTTCGTAAGCTGGGCCAGCTGCCTCACGGTGCTGATTGAGCATCCGGCGTCAGTGAAACCAAGGCGGGTTGGTTGCTGGGCACGCTTAATTCTGGTGTATAGCATAGTAGAAACAACGTTTTCGGGCCTGAGCCCGGCCCGCAGTTTAGGTGCCGCCACGGTGGCTGGCAGCTACCACGGCTTGTGGCGTACTGGGTAGCCCCACCCGTGGCTGTGTGGCTGGCTACCGTGTTGTTCCGGTACTTCTACCACGGCGAGGACCTGGACCGCGCTGTACTGGCCGGCTGCGGCGCTGGTACCTCCTCCCCATATTCTCCCGACGAAGAACCCCCACAATATCCGGACAAGGGGCAAGCAAGAATGCAACTAACTACCTGAGGCGTTACGACAAAAAGAGAGGATACCGTTCAAGCCACGCAGGCCGAACAGCACCCTCCCTCTTGGTCGTGGTACACGGTTTCTTACTTAATCCAACGACCGGTCGCGGAACAGGACGAAGCCGATGTGCGCGAAAACGCCGAACTGGTGGTCGGGGTCGTCGTAGTGAATGAATTGCAACGAGGCCGGGCCCACCGGGGTCTGGTACACAAAGCCGGTCATGGCTGTGAGGTAGGGGCGGCTGACGGTGGCCCCGCGCTTAGCCAGTACCGGGTTGAAATCCTGCTGTTCCCAGGGCCGAAATAAGGCGTGGGCGTACACCTCACTGCGCCACTCCAACGAGCCGAGGATGGCCTTTATGTACCGCAACCCCACTGCCGCGTAAGCCGTGCCCCGATACCGGTCCAGAAACAGGGTGCGCGAATCGGGGAGGGGCAAAAACGCGGCCGCCGACGTCAACGACGAGCGGTAAGTGGCAAAGCGGCCCTGCGTGGTAGCTACGGCATCGAGGGTGTAGCCCCACGCGTGTACCCGGCGCCCCACAGAATCCACTTTGTGAAAGGTGAAGTACTGCTCGATATACAAACGGCTCTGAAGCCATTGGTGGTCTTTGGTACGGTCGGCTAAGCCATTGGCTGTCGAGCCGGCCTCGTAATCTTCCTCGGCCACCACCCCGCGCAACGAGAATTCTGCGCGGCGGCCGCTCACCGGGTATTGCCGGCGGTTCAGAGAGTTACGCTGAAACTGAATGGCGCCCGTTACGCCGGTTACGTTGTTCTGGTCCAGGCTGGCGTCGCTGCTGATTTCGTTGGTGTTGGCAAACCGGTCACGGTTCGTGAACAGGCCCCCACTCAGTACGTAGCGGCTGCGGTAGTTGGGGCTGTAGCCGATGGCCACGCTGGTTTTCAGGTCGCGCTGCTGGAGCTGGGTGTTTTGGGCGGTGCTGCCTAGCAGGCCCCCGGTGTCTTGGTAGTTGAAATTGTTGAACGTAATAGCCGGCTCTACATAAAAGGGGTGGTTGCCGGGAATGCTGATCCGGAAGGTGCCCTGCGCCCCGTTGTAAAACCGCCCAATGGTGGCGTTGCCTTTTATCGTGTACAGAAACCGGTTGAGGTAGCGGTAAGCTCCGCCCAGGTAAAAGTTGCTCATAGACCTCGACGACAGCAGCACGCCCAAATCGGTGGTTAGGTTGCTGTTCTGGCGCGCATCCAGGTTCAGCGTGTAGCCTTGCAGCTTGCTGTCGTAGCGGACGCGCGGGTACACGTTGTTGAAGAAGTCGTTGTTTACGAGGCGGTAGTATCCCTCTTCTATGTCGCCGGGTGAGTAGCTGGAGCCGGTTTTCTGGAAGAAGCGCCGCACAAATTCCTGCTGTTGCGCCGGTACGCCCTGCACGGTTATCTGCTTGAATTCCGGCTTGGGAGCCCGCTCCTGGAAAGCCCGCCGGCGCTGCTGCAACGCCAGCGTGTCCTCGCGCCGCGGAATCCGGGTCAGGAGTTGGTCTAGCTTTTTCTCGGTGGCCTGGGTGCCCAATACCACCAGCTGCTTTACCTTGTTGAAGTCGGCCGCCGTGAATTCGTCGATTTTTGGCTGGATGAAAATGCCATTTGGGCCTACCGAGGTAGTATCGGCCCCGTTGAAGCCCACAAACAGCAGCGTATTCGCCAGCAGGGCATCATCCTTTTCTTTGGGGTATTTATTGAAGGCCACGTCACCCACGTTCACCCCAATAATAATATCGGGCTTGAACTCTTGCCGCATCACGCCGGTCGGGAAGTTGTCAACCACTGCCCCATCAAACAGGTAGCGGCCATCGGGCTGCCGGATAGGGCGGAAGGCCAGCGGGAAAGCCATGGAGTTGCGCACCGCATCGGCCAACGACCCATCCCGCTGCACCACTCGCTGCCGCGTGAATACTTCGGAGGCCACGCTGCGGTAAGGCACCATCAGCTTGTTGAAATCGTAGCCGGATATAGCGCCGGCTGGGGCCAGCATGGTGGATAGCACGTAGTTGAGCGTCACGTCGTCTACCAGCTTGGGCGTTACGCGGGCCTTCAGCGTCGAGTCGATGGCTAAGCGCAGGTGCAGGGCAGCGGGGTTGTAGTCGCCGTCGTAATAGTTATACACCTTGCCTTCCAGCGGCTCGCCCGACACCCAATTCTGGAAATCTGGCTTGAGCACAATTTCTTCGATTTCGGCCGGCGAATACCCGGCAGCGTACATGGCGCCCACAATAGCGCCCATGCTCGTGCCCACTATGTAGTCGATGGGAATCCGGTTTTTCTCCAGCACCTTGAGCACGCCCACGTGGGCCAGGCCCTTGGCGCCGCCACCACTAAGCACTAGGCCAACCTTCTGAGCGAAAGCAACTTGGCTACCCCACAGGAATGCGAGCAGCAAGGCGAGAAATGGGTAATATTTACGCATACATAAAGCACAAAGAGTAAGCCCCGCCTTGGGGCAGCGCGTTTCGTACGCAATGCCCGGCAGCAAGTTGCACTATCAAGAGGTAGTGAAAACGAATTTAGAAATAGCAGTACGAAGAAGGCTCGCGCCGCCGCCGTTGCAGTTGTGCCGGCTGGCGAATATATCGTCTTCGCAATGCAATTTGGCTTTGCGTTTTTCCGGCCTGTTGTGCAAGGTCTGCAAGTTACGGAGCCAGCCAGTTGCCCAGCGGCCCCGGTAAATTGCGCAACACCGTAAAGAGTATACTAGCTGCTACCACGCTCCAACCAAACCACGCACGGTACAGCACCGAACTACGGCGCGGGATACCACCAATCCGGCCGCGCACTTCTTCCACAGCACCCAATAGTAGCACCGGCGCGAAAAGTGCGGCCAGGAGGTTGAAACTGACGGCCTGCTCTATTTCACCATGCAGCAAGGCGTGTAAAGCCCGCTGGGTGCCACAGCCGGGGCAGTGCAGCCCCGTGAGCCAGTGCACCGGGCAGCGCGGAAACGGATACTGCGCCGGGTCGAGGCGGAAATACAGTGCCGCCAGCGCCAACCCTGCCACCAGCCCGCCACCTATCAGGCCCGCTGTAACTGGCTTAGTGAAAAACAAGCGGCGGCTACCTATCAACGAATCCACTCAAAAGAGCGCCGCCCAGCCCCATCATTATAGCAATAGCAATCGGGATAGCCACTTGCAGTATGGCTCCTATCAACCCGTATTTCACCCATTTGCCAGCGTTTTGGGAGGCTTCCTGTGCCCCGGCATAATCACCCACCGCCAGCCGCGAATTCACGTTGGCTGAGTTGATGATGGCCACAATGCCAAAGGGTAGGCAGCAGAAGATGGTCACCAAAATAGCTTCGACCAGCCAGTTCTTGGGTGGGAGCCCACCAGCCGGCGGCATGCCACCGGGGGATACGTACGCTTGTTCCATGCTGCTTGCGGATAGTTGGGTATATATAGTGAAAAGTAAAGATTCCTGTGGCAATACTCAAGTTCCGCCCCCAGTCCGTGCCAGTCTGCCAAGCTCAACAGCATGTTTTTGGTGCGCTTCAAACAACCAATTTCTGCCGCATTACGCGAGAAGCATACGGTAACTGCTCTGTCATTGGGTTGCAGCAAAATTATTGTTCAGCTACGGGGTAGACAGTGGTCTTGGCAAGGAAGGTGGAGCGAAAAATTATTCGATGTTATTGCACTTTGCTATTAAAAGATTTAAACCAGAATAGGTATGTAAAACAGAGGCATTAGATACGTTTGGAAATGCATTATATTGTACCGGCTTGAAATAAAGGCCATGTTTAGCCAAGGGTAAGTGGCGGTGCTGTATGGTTTTGTAATGCGGTTCGGTTGATTGATTCTTGGACTTTTTTGATTTGTTACTTCAATCTTTCTTGTTGTGCGAAACTTACTGTTCCGTTCTATAATCGGGCTTGGCTTATGCAGCGGAGTGCTGGTAGGCCTATCATCAGCGGCGGCCCTTGGCCGTACCGGGTCGGGAGAGAATGCTGGGGCTTCGGTAGTGCAAGGAGCTGGCACCGGCCTCACCGCTTCTTACTTCCGCAACGGCACATTGGCCGGAGCGCCAGTGCTTACCCGCATCGACCCGGCCATTGATTTTCAATGGGGCGCCGGCTCGCCTGGCCCCGAGGTGCCCGCCGACAACTTCTCGGTTCGGTGGGAAGGCCTGCTGGCGGCTTCGGTTACTGGCCGCTACAAGTTTTCGGTGCAAACCAGTGAAGGTGTGCGCCTGTGGGTGAACGGCAAAAAAGTGCTGGACACCTGGGACGGCAAAAAAGCCAACACCGATGCACCCCTGGCTTTTGCCAACCTGGCCGCCGGCGAAAAGACCTCTATCAAGCTGGAGTACTTCGACGAAGAAGGCGACGCCCGCATTCAACTGCAATGGACGCCACCCGGCCAGGCCGAGCAAACTATTCCATCGGGCAACCTGTACCCGCTGGGTTCGTCTCTCGCCCCTGATCCGGCTGGTGCAGGCCCGGCCGTAGCTGCGGCACCAGCTGCTAAGCCGGCGCCAGCTCCTAAGCCTGCTGCCGAGCCCAAAGCACCCAAAGCCGCTAAAGAGCCGAAGGTTGCCAAAGAGGCGGCAGTAGTTGCTGCACCGGCCCCCAAACCCGCTGCTGCTAAAGCGGCTGCCGCAAAGCCCGCTAAACCCGCCCCCGAGCCCAAACCAGCTCCTGCTCCCAAGGAGGTAGCCGCCGAGCCGAAACCTTCGCCGGCGTTTGTACCAGGCGTGTACACGCTGAAAGTCCGGTCCGATGAAAAGCCATTGGAACTTGCCGACCAAGCCCAGATAAATGCCGCCGCAAACCCGCTGGGCGGGGCGGCCGCCAGCACCGTACCACAATGGAGCATCGAGCCGGCCGGCACGGGCTACTACCGCATTGCGGTGCAGGGTGGGCGTAAGGTGCTGGAGGTGCTGGGCAGCGCCACTTCCAACGGTACGCCTCTCAGCTTGTGGCCTTTCTATAGCGGCAACAACCAACTGTGGGCCATTGAGCCGCTGGAAGATGGGTATTACAAGCTCACCGCCAAACACAGCGGCAAGGCCGTGACGCTCAACACGCCCGAGGAAGGCGGCTTGCAACAACGGCGCTACGCCAACCGCCCTACCCAGCAGTGGAAGCTAGAAGCCGCTGCTCCCGTGGTCCTGCTACCCGCCGGCGCGGTGCCTAGCAACACCCCTAGCGTAGGCGCCAACCAACTGAGCGTATATCCCAACCCTAGCAATGGGGTGATGCAAATGTCGTATCAATTGGGTGCCGAGCAGCCACTGGGTTGGGTGCTCTACAACCAAAGCGGTATTGCCGTGCGGGTGTCCGACTACCGGCGCCAAACGGCCGGGGGGCATCACCAAACCCTGGATTTCCGCAGCCTCCCCGCCGGCGACTATTACCTGAACCTGACGGTAGGTACCGTGAATACCAAGCACCCCGTAAGCATCCGTCGGCCGGCCGCTGAGGCACCAGCCACTACTTCGGCCGAGTAAGCGGATTCTATCAACGTGTCAGTGCTTGCTAAAGAGCTGAAAGCCAATCTTATCCTGCTGGTTATTGGCGTGGCGCTAATGCTGGTAGAAGTAAGTTTAGACTACAGAGACAGTACCCCCGGTGAAATTATCGAAGCCGTTGTGCTGCTTCCCTTGCTGTACCTGCTCGTGCTGCTGGCCCCATTACGGTACCTTTTGTTAGGCGTTCTGTGGGGAGTGCGCCAGCTGGTAAGCGCCACAAAATAAGCGCGTTCTATATAGTGTCATCTGCCTCGCTACCGGGTGGCTTACGATGAAAAAGAGGATTGACCGGACAGCATGGTGCTGCTTGGTCAATCCTCTTTTTTTGTAAGGAATATCCCCGGTGTTAAATCCCGCCGAAGGCCTTCATCTGGCCCCAAAGTCGCTCGAACTCCTGGCAGTAGCGCTGGGTTAGGGTGTGGTCGTCGGTAACGAGTAGGTTTTCGAGGTTATGCTCGGCCGCCGAGCGGGTCCAGTTATAGGAGCCGGTTAGTACGGTGCGGCAGTCGGCCACCGCAAACTTGTGGTGCATGTGGTACTCGGAATGGTCGATGCGGGTGGGAATGCCGGCTGCGGCCAGCTGGCGCACATCGGAGCCCCGGTCCAGTAGCTTGTCGTTGTCGGTGAGCAGGCGCACGCGCAGGCCCCGGCGGTGTGCGGTCAGCAGGGCATCGGTCAACCGGTCGTCGGCTACCGTGAACACGCACACATCCAGCTGATGCGCTGCCTGCCCAATGAACCGCTGAATAGCTGCCACACACTCGTCGCCGGGGCTGAAATGTACTTCCGACCGGCTGGCCCGGGCGGGCGGCGCGGCCGGGGGCAGCAACAGGGCGCTAGCCGTTTCCAGCCATTCCACCACCGCTTTGTCCTGGAAGCTGTTGAACCGGGAACGAGCCAGGTTGAACAGCTCGTGGCGCAGCGCATGCAAATCGGCGCCGTGCTGCCCGTGCTCCGCCAGCTGCTGCCGAAGCTGCCGCGCCTCCTGCTGGCTCAGGGTAGAGTCGGCGAAGGCGCGCTCAAAACGACGTAGCAACTCGGCCGTAGCCACCGACAAACGACGGCTTGCACCATCTGGGTTATTGGGCATATGCAACAGGCGGTGAAGTGAAACGGCAAGCACCACGCCCGAACGCGCGCACAAACCAAAAATCTGATAGTTAAGAGAAAGCCTCAGCCAGTGCGGGCTTACGTACGGTGGCGCTTTGTACTTGCTGTTGGGCGGCTAGCAGGGCCCTGGCGTAGGGCTCGTGTAGCACCCGCAGCGGGGGGGCGTCGGGGCGCAGCACGGCATCCCAGAGGCCCGAGCGGTGCCACTCCCGGTCCAGAAAATCCCAATCGGGCCGGTCGAGGATGGGGTAGAGGCACACGCCCCACAGCGGAATGCCCATTTGCAGAGCCGCCGCGCATTCGCGCCCAATCATGTCCATCCAAACAGGCCGGTCTACGCCGGGGTGGCTGGTTTCGGTGAGCACAATGGGGCAGCCGTACCGTTTGTGGGCCATAGCCAGCAGGTGGCGCAAGGGCTTCCACTGCGGGTGAACGGGCTGGTCGTTCCACGGAATGCGGTGGTGCGGGTCCAGCTCCCACTGGTTATCATAGTAGAAGTTGAAGCCCAGCATGTCCAGGTACTCGGGGCGGCCACCCAGCTCGGGGCACAACCGGCCCGCCAGCATATCCACTGATTGAAACTGGTGGGAAGTGTACTCGGCCATGCGTTGTCGCTCGGCGCGCTTGGCACCCGGTTTGGGCACAATGTTAATGAGCGGCTCGGTGGTCAGAATCCGCACGCCGGGGTCCACTTCGCGCATGGCGGCCACGCCTTCAATGTAGGCGCGCATCAGCCCGCGCTTCACTTCCCAGCCCTGGCCCACGCAGTAGGGTGAGGTGCCTCGCACGTCGCCGCCCAGCCAGCTCATGAAACTTACCTCGTTGATAGGCGTCACAATTAGCTCGCCCTCCGGCTGCTCGTCGCGGTAGAACTGCACAAAGGCCCGGCATACGGCTGCGAAGCGCCGCGCAAACAGCGGGTGCAACGGCGTCAGGTCGTCGGGGTAGCCGAAGTGGCAGATGTCCCAGAGCTGCTGAATGCCATGGCGGCGGCCGGCGGCCATCATGTCGCGCACGGTGCTCCAATCGTATTGGTAAGGTACTTTTTCAATCTGGCTCCAGCGGATACCTTCCCGCACGGTGGTCAGGTTGTACTGCTGCAAATCCTGATAGTCTTGGTCGATGAGCTGTAAGTGGCCGGTGAGGGGCAGAAAATCGACGCGGTTACCGAAGCAATTCAATTGGTCGGTACACTCGTAACCAGCCATCCAGAACGATTGAAACGGATTCGAGCGAGGAGTAGCAGGCGGCATAAGTCGGGGGAATAGGGTAAAGAAATGGCACCAACCCGGTTGAGCTGGTGCCATTTTAACTATAAAAGCCAAGATAAAGTTGGAATCAGACTGAAACTAGCCTTCCGGAAGGAAACTCAGCCCTGGGGGTAAGCCGCTAAATCTGGGGCGACACGGCCGACGAATCGGAAGCAAGCGGTACCCGATTCTCGCCGGTAATAGACTTAGCCTCAATAAAAATCCGCTTGAACTCGGGGAACTTGACCCGCACCGCATCTTGCAGCCGACTGATAGCCTGCTCCACTTCGTTGGCGGAAAGGTGGTCGTGAAAATCCACGTCGAGCGCCAGCACCACGTCGTGCGGGCCCATATACATGGTGAGGGGCCGCCGAATATTCTCCACGGCGTGGTCTTGGCGGGCCAAGGCTTCCAGCTCGTCGAGGATGGCATCCTCCACGCCTTCACCTACCAGCAAGCCTTTGGTTTTGTAAATCAAGAAGATAGCCACCGACACCAGCAGAATGCCGATGCAGATAGAAGCCCCGCCATCGAAGTACGGATTATCGAGCAGGTGCCCGAAGTACACGCCCAGCAGCGCAATAACCAGCCCGATTAAGGCGGCCAGGTCTTCCATCAGAATGGCAAATACCGAGGGGTCTTTGCTGCGGCCCAGCGTTGCCCAGAAGCTGGAGTCGCCCCGGTCTTTGTTGAACTCGCGGAACGCCAGGAAAAAGGAAATGCCCTCGAACACCAAAGACAAGCCCAATACCACGTAGTTCCAGGTAGGGTCGGTGATGGGAGAGGGATGCTTGAGGTGCTCGATGCCCTCGTAGAACGACATGCCGCCGCCCACCGAGAAAACCAGGATGGCCACAATCAACGACCAGAAGTACAGCTCTTTACTGCGTCCAAACGGGTGCCGCGCATCGGCTGGTTTTTCCGACTGCTTGACTCCGAACAGAATCAGGATGCCGTTGCCGCTATCAACGAGGGAGTGAATGCCTTCCGACAGCATGGCCGAGCTACCCGTGAAAAAGGCGGCCACAAACTTGGAAATGGCAATGGCGACGTTGGCTCCGATGGCCCCGTAAATAGCAATTTTAGAACCCCCGGCAGACATGAAAAAGTGGTTTGTTGGACCCGGAATACAGAAACGGGTTGCGGGTGGTACGCAGCCAAGCGAAACGAAGTTAGGCGCCGCCCCGCAATAGCACCGATGCCGCCAAAGTAGTGCCCAGCTTAAACCACAGCCCCAATAGCGGCTTGCCGTATATGGCGCTGCCTGGAACCCGACCGGGCTTCACTGAAAATACGCCTAGAACCGGGGTGCTTGGCCTGAATAGCAGTTTGCAGCCGTTCCACAGCTACCGGCACTTTATCTGAGGTGAGAGAAGCCGCTGTCAGCCAAGCTTGACCCCAGGCAGCCGGCAACTCGTAAGCACAGTGCAGTACGAAAACCCAATGCCCAACGAGCAGAGCGAATTCCTACGCTCCAGTGCTGCATTGAATACTCGTTCCGCTCGTTGGGCATCGGGTTTTCGCGCTCCATCCCTGTCCGTATTCTGGTGAGCCCCGAGGCGCGCTACTCGAACAATTCGCTTTTATCTGACTTTTACGCCTCATATGGCTGAACCTGCTACTCCCGCTCCTTCGTCTGCCGCACCCACTGCACCGCTCCGCCGCCGGCTGGGACTGGTGCAGGCCACGGCCCTCAACATGATTGACATGGTGGGCATCGGGCCGTTCGTTACGCTGCCGCTGGTCATGGGCTTCATGGGGCCGAACTTCCTGCTGGGCTGGCTGGCTGGTGCCGTACTGGCGTTGATAGACGGCTTGATATGGAGCGAGTTAGGGGCGGCGTACCCCGAGGCGGGCGGGTCGTATCGGTTTCTGAAGCTGGCGTACGGCGAGCAGAAATGGGGCCGGCTGATGTCGTTTCTGTATGTGTGGCAGACCTTGGTGCAGGCGCCGCTGGTGGTGGCCTCGGGTGCCATTGGTTTCGCGCAATACTTCAGCTACCTCGTTCCGCTCAACGACACCTGGCAGCCCAAGCTGGTGTCGGGCGTGGTGGTACTGCTGCTAATTGCGCTGCTCTACCGCCGTATTGATGATATTGGGCGGCTGGGGGTGCTGCTGTGGGTGGGCGTGCTGGGCCTCATGGGCTGGCTGATTTTCGGGGGGCTCACCAACGCCACGCACGCTGTGGCCTGGCTACCAGAAGGCGGCTTCTCGGGCTTGATTTCCTGGCAAGACGGGCAGCTGACGGGCCTGCTGCTGTCGGCGGCGCTGGGGCAGGCGGCCGTCAAAACCATCTACTCTTACCTGGGCTACTACAACGTGTGCCACCTGGGCGGCGAAATCCAGAACCCGCAGCAGGTAATTCCGCGCAGTATTTTCCTGAGCATATTGGGCATCATGGCGCTGTACCTGCTGCTCAACTGGAGCGTAGGCAGCGTTATTCCGTGGCCGGAAGCCAGCAAGTCGCAGTTCATTGTGAGTGCCTTCGTGGAGAAGCTCTACGGGGCTACGGCCGCCAAAGCCGCTACGGCGCTGGTGCTGTGGGTGGCGTTTGCCTCGCTGTTTGCGGTGTTGCTGGGCTATTCGCGCATTCCGTATGCCGCCGCCGCCGACGGCGAGTTTCTGCCAGTCTTCGCTAAAACCCATCCTACCAAGCATTTTCCGCACGTGTCGTTGCTGATTCTGGGTGGGGTAGGGTTTGTGTTCAGCTTGCTGTTCCGGCTGGGCGAGGTCATCAGCGCCATCCTGGCCATGCGGATTCTGGTGCAGTTTGTGGGGCAGGCGGTGGGGCTGGTACTGCTCCGGCGGCGGCGCGGAACGGCGGGCTTGCCGTTCAAAATGCCGCTTTACCCGCTGCCGGTTATTGTGGCGGTGCTGGTGTGGCTGTGGGTGTTTTGGAGCATCAAAGACGGCGCCGTGCTCTACGAAAGCGCCGACACGCGCATCTTTCTGCCTTTCCAGGTGGCCGCTTTGCTGATGATGACGCTGGGCAGCGTGGTGTTTCTGCTCTGGAGCCGCCGCCTGGGCCGCTGGCCGTTTCAAAAGTGAAGGCGTAGCCCGCTCTGCTTTTCGTCAAACCCTGCCATATGCTTGCCTTACCGACTACTATTCCTTCCTGCGCCTGGGCCACTCAAGATCCGCTGCTCCAAGCTTTTCACGACAATGAGTGGGGTGAGCCGGTAACGGAGGCAGTTATTTTGTTTGAGTACTTGCTGCTGCATACGTTTCAAATCGGCTTTAACCTGCCGGTAGTGCTCCGGCGGCGCGAAGCATTCCGGGAGTTGTTGGTTAATTTCGAGCCCGAGCGCCTAGTCCGGTTTACCGACGATGACGTGGAAGAACTGCTCCTTGATCCGCGCATTTTGCGCAGCCGCCACAAGTTGCGGGCGGCCGTGCAAAACGCCCGCGCCTGGTTGCAGCTGCAACGGCAGCTAGGCGGCGAAAACCACCTACTGTCTTTCTTCTATGATTTCGTTGGCGGCCAACCACTTGATAACCAACGTCAGTCTGAAATTCAAATGCCAGGTTCAACGCCTGCCAGCGTGGCAATGAGCAAGGAACTGAAGCGCCGTGGTTTTGTCATGACGGGTCCCGCAACCTGCTACAACCTGATGCAAACCGCCGGCCTCGTAAACGACCATCTGGTATCGTGTCCGCAACACCGGAAATGTCAGGCGCTGGCTTCAAGCGGAACACCGCTCGGGTAACAGAGGTAGGGAAAACCGGCGCAGTCCGTTTAGAGAGCCCGCACCAGCGCCACTCCGGCAAACGTAGCCAGCAGCCCCAGCAAAACGCTGCCCACCACATACAGCAGCACCAGCCCGTATTGGCCGTTTTCGAGCAGCGTGATGGTTTCGTAGGAGAAGGTGGAAAACGTGGTGAAGCCCCCGCAAAAGCCGGTAGTGAGCAACAGCCGCAGTTCCGGCGAGGCAATGGTGCCCCGTTCGGCGGCGGCGTAGAACAAGCCAATCAGCAGGCAGCCCAGCACATTTACCAGCAGGGTACCCAGCGGAAACGGGTGCGCCAAATACCGCGCTACCAGCAATTGGCCGTAGTAGCGGCACACGCTGCCCATGCCACCGCCAAAGGCAATCAAAATTACGTGTCGGAGCATAAGGCCGGGGCTGTACTTGAGGAGGGAAAGAGGCGGTAGCCGGCAAGATAAGCCGCTGCCGCCCGGGCTTCATACAATCAGAACCAGCGTGCCGCCAATAATCAGGGCCGCGCCCAGCGCCGCCTTCAGCGTAAGCGCCTCCCCCAAAAACAGCATCGACAGCCCAATGGCAATGGCCACGCTCAGCTTATCAACGGGCGCTACCTGCGACACCTTGCCCAGCTGCAATGCCTTGAAATAGAAAATCCAGGACAAGCCCGTTGCCCCGCCCGACAACACCAGAAACAGCCAGTTGCGGGGGGTGAGCAGTTGCACATCATGCGCGCTGCCCCGCGCCCACACAATACCCCAGGCCACCACCAGAATAACAACCGTTCGGATGGCCGTGGCCAAGTCAGAGTTGACGCCCCTGATGCCCACCTTGGCCAGCACGGCCGTAAGCGCCGCAAATACGGCCGAGAGCAACGCGTAAGTCCACCACATACTTGATTATTGATTGATGGTTGTTTCGTGCCGGGAAGTAGCAATCAGCCAATAAGTTACAACTGCTTCTCGTAACAGAAGAAGCGCAGTCCCGGCCGGAACGCCAGCGTGATTTCGCCCGCAAACCGGTAACCCAACTTCGGAAACAGGCGCTGCGTGGCGGCATTTTCCGAGTTGGTATCCACCCGCAGTGTTTTCAGGTTCCAGTCGCGCGCCAGCACCTCGGCTTGCTGCAAGAGCGCCGCCGCCACGCCCTGGCCCTGGGCAGCGGGGTCTACGGCGAGGCGGTGGGTTACTACGGCGGGCTCCGTGGGGTCCCAGTCGGCTTGGGCGTACTCGGGGTCTTGGGCGTTGTTGGTGAGGGCCGCTATACCTGCCAGCCGTCCATCCAACTCCGCTACCCAAAGCTGGTTTAGTCGGATATCCTCCTGAAAAACAGCTTCGTTGGGATAATCAGCCGACCATTGAAAGTTGCCGGCTTCGTTCATCAGGGGCACCACCCGGCGGACGAGGGCCATGATGGCGGTTACATCAGAGAGAGTAGCGCGGCGCAGCAGCATAAAGAGCAAGATGTAAGTAAAACAGCGTCAATTTGGGCTTTCAATTGATGGTAGTTGGTTTAGCTCCCCTTCTATATAGCCCATACACAAGCCCATAAATTCCACCGCCTAAAATGTAGGGTAACATTTCTATTACCTCTGTACTGTGTATAGAACTCCATTTCAATTTTACAGGCAAGAGTAGCATTAAGGCAACAATACCGGAAGCCACAAAAAAACCAGTTATGGTAGACTGCCAATTTTTCTTCTCAACCAACCAGCAATGCAGAATCACCAGAATAGTATAAGCAGGGAAGCCATACAGTAGTACACTAACAAGAATTAGCACGGCATAACCTCCAATATGTTGAGTCCCTTTTAAAGCTGACTCAAACAAAACAAAAACCACAGTGGTAGCTAATATGCTGAAAAGCAAAGACCACCACATTCTTTTGATGACAGGTTTCATGGGAGCCCGTTAACCAAAACTGCATAAATGGAAAACCAACTTCCTTAAAGAAAAAGACGCGCTTTAAGCGCGTCTTTTTCTGCAAAACTGCCTACCCCCGCCGCAGCACTTCGGCAGCATCCGGCGCGAAGTAGGTCAGGATAGCGTCGGCGCCGGCACGCTTG
The DNA here is from genome assembly GCF_017313265.1 of Hymenobacter telluris. Taxonomy (GTDB): domain Bacteria; phylum Bacteroidota; class Bacteroidia; order Cytophagales; family Hymenobacteraceae; genus Hymenobacter; species Hymenobacter telluris. The sequence continues at coordinate 71,634 of NZ_JAFLQZ010000011.1, forward strand.
ATGCTGGTTAGCACTTCCATCATGGCTTTTTCGCCGTCGATCCAGCCGTTTTGAGCGGCGGCTTTCACCATGGCGTACTCACCCGAAATGTTGTAGGCTGTAACGGGCAGGTTGGTGGCGTTTTTCACTTCCCGGATGATGTCGAGGTAGCTCAGAGCTGGTTTAATCATCACCATGTCAGCGCCTTCCGCCTCGTCGAGGGCCAGCTCGCGCAGGGCTTCCAGGCGGTTGGCGTAGTTCATCTGGTAGGTTTTCTTGTCACCGCGTTTCGGGGCCGAATCCAGGGCGTCGCGGAAAGGGCCGTAGAACGCAGAGGCGTACTTGGCGGTGTAGCTCATGATGCTCACGTGCGAAAAGCCGTTGCTGTCGAGCACATCCCGAATCCAAGCCACGCGGCCGTCCATCATGTCACTGGGCCCGATGATGTCGGCGCCGGCGCGGGCCTGGGCCAGGGCCATCTGCCCGAGCACTTCCAGGGACGCATCGTTGAGAATCTCGCCCGAATCTACATCCACAATACCATCGTGGCCGTCGGAAGAGTACGGGTCCATGGCCACGTCGGTCATGATGGCTATATCGGGGAATTGCCGCTTGATGTCGGCTACGGTGCGCAGGTATAAGCCTTCCGGGTTTTTCGACTCCTGGGCCAGCCGGTCTTTCAGGCTGTCGTTAATGGCCGGAAACGGGGCGAAACTCTTGATGCCCAGCTCCACGCAGCGCCCGATTTCGTCGATGAGGCGGTCGGCGGTGAAGCGGTAAATACCCGGCATCGAGTGGATTTCCAGCGCCTTGCTCTGGCCTTCAATCAGAAAAACGGGGTAAATGAAATCGTGCGTGGTGAGGCGCGTTTCCTGCACCATGTCGCGGATAACCTGGGACTTACGGTTGCGGCGCGGGCGGTGCGTAGGGACGTTGGGCATTAGTTCGGTCAGTTGGTAAGACGGGATAGAACAACTGAGGCAAAGGTAAGGTTGCTATAGTCTGCTAAGGATGAAGGCCAATCAAGAGAAACAGGATAGCGACAGCCAAGCATAGGAAAAATATTGGAAGAGAGCCAAATACCAGACCAAGCAAACCAATAACTAATGCCACAGCGGCAAAAAATAGCTGCGTTAGGGCTCTATATAAATTATCAGGGCCATCAGTGGGCCAACGTTTCTTGGAGACATTCTTTACACTGTACTCCCGCGCCGCCCGCCATTTCTTTGGTTTAATAGGATACAGACGTAAGCCTGCGCCATGACAGATTACTGATTGTTGAGGCGCTGATTTTTTTGCCTGCTTATAGAAATTACCAGCGCGTTGTGATGATACCACTGGAACAGGAGAGGTACCCAGTAATTTCTTGCCACGTTGCGTTTGATTGGAGTTGGCCGTATCAACTCGCGCCACCAAAGCCTTAGCTGGCCGAAACTGAAACGCCACTTTTTCGCTCCGGCAGCCAACCAGTAGCCCCGAAACCAATAAAAATAAGCAGCGCAGGAGCATCATTGGTGAGAAGACTACAGGTTGAAGACTTACCAATATATGCTTACTATAATACCGTTACCGTCTTCATCCTGAGAAGATTACATATTGAAGAACTCCTGAAATACTTCCAGCCACGCGTGCTTGCCCCCGATGCCCACACCCAGGAAGTAGTAGCCCAACAGCACCACCAGCGCGCCCACGCCCAGCCCTAGCCAGCCGCCTAGCAGAATGCCACCGGCCACACCGCCCGCCACCAGCGCCACGCCCAATACAAAGGCCGCAGTGTGCTCTAGCTGCGGCTGTTGCGGCCGATGATGCTTTGTGGTACTAGCTGATTTAGAGTAAGATGCGGCGGCGTTGGCTGATTTGAAAGGAACTGAAGCCAGCCGCTTAACGAGCCGTGCCCGTTTGGGTATCTGGCGTTGGGCCACTGTAGGTGCTACCGGTGCGGGCCGCTCCGCTGGCGTAACGGCAACCATTGGCGTCGCAGCAGCAACAGGCACAGCAGGGCAAACATTCTGCGTTAGCGGTGCCGGAGCAGGCTGAAATCGAAAGGCGGTTTTTTCGGTTTGGCAGCTAGCGGCCAGCAGTAGCGCGCAGCAGAAAAGTAGAGTTTGTTTCACGGAAAGTGGCGGGCAAGAAACGTATGGCACCCAAGATAGGCACCGTTCCGGTTTCCGTGGGTAATTGGGCGAGGCAGGTCAGGGTTTGGCGAGAAGCAGGCCCAGTACCGCCGTAACTGCCCCGGTAATGAATGTTCCCAGTGCGAGCAAGTAGCCCACATAAGCCAAAATGGCGCCTTCAAAAGTAACAACGGAAGGAGCCGCCAGGAGCACAATCACCATAAGCAGCACTGCCATGCCCATGAGCACCAGGCCAAAACGCACCGGCTTAGGAATTTCCTGCGCAATGGCCTGCTCCCGCAACGGACGCTTCAGGTTGCGGGTCAGGGGCCGGCTAAGCCGCGCCACCAGCTGGCGCGGGGGCTCGAAGGGCGGACGTACCAAGTGGCGACGGACAGCTTGGGCAAGTGGCCGGGTATGGCGCTGAGATGCCCTCGGCGGTGCCGCAATGGCTGCTGGGGCTGTCGGGGTGTCGGGTGGTACAGGCTTCGGCCTCTGGATTTGGTGTGCCGGCGCAGGAGGCCGAAAATGGAACGCTACTTTTTCACTTCGGCAGCCCGCCAACAGCATGGTCACCACTAACAGACGAACAGGATAAGATAGTAGCATCACAAAAAATAAGCGGACCTCTCAATATAGAGAAGTCCGCTTGTTTACCAATACCGTCAACCTTACAAGGAGTGGGGCGAAGAGTGTAGCTTCAAAAGAGTTGCTTAAAACGCCAGAATCACTTCTTCAATAATGTCGCAGGCTTCGTGGAGCTGCTCTTCGGTGATGACCAGGGGCGGCGCGAAACGGATAATGTCGCCGTGAGTGGGCTTGGCCAGTACGCCGCGCTCCATCAGGGTCACGCACACGTCCCAGGCAGTGCGGCCATCGGCGTGGGGCCTGATAACCACGGCGTTGAGCAGGCCTTTGCCGCGCACCAGCTCCACTACTTCGGGGCGCTTGGCTTGCACCCGGCGCATCCGCTCCCGGAACACTTCGCCCAGGACCCGCGCGTTGGCGGTCAGTTTTTCCTCAATGAGTACATCCAGCGCAGCGCGCATCACTACGCAGGCCAGCGGGTTGCCGCCAAACGTGGAGCCGTGCTGGCCAGGCTGAATGGTGAGCATGATTTCGTTGCGGGCCAGCACCGCCGACACCGGCAGCACGCCCCCGCTCAGGGCCTTGCCCAAAATCAGAATATCGGCATGTACGCCCTCATAGCATACGGCCAGCAGTTCGCCCGTACGGCCCAGTCCGGTCTGGATTTCGTCGGCAATAAATAGCACTTTGTGGGCCTTACAGATAGCCGCCGCCCTGGCCAGGTAGCCTTCCGACGGTACCATCACACCGGCCTCGCCCTGAATGGGCTCGACCAGAAAGGCACACACGTGCGGGTCCTGTACGGCTTCTTCCAGTGCCGCCAAATCATCATACGGTACCACTTGGTAGCCAGGTGTATAGGGGCCAAAGCCGCCGGTGGAATCGGGGTCGGTGCTGAAGGAAATGATGCCGGTGGTGCGGCCGTGGAAGTTATGCTCGGCCACCAGAATACGGGCCTGATTGGGAGCAATGCCCTTCTCCTGGTAACCCCACTTGCGGGCCAGCTTGAGGGCCGTTTCCACGGCTTCGGCCCCGGAGTTCATCAGTAACGCCTTGTCGTAGTTGAACAGCTCGCACAGCTGCTTTTCGGCCGCGCCGAGCTGGTCGTTGAAGAAAGCGCGGCTGGTGAGCGTTAGTTTCTGCGCCTGTTCGGTGAGGGCTCCAATAATGCGGGGGTGGCAATGGCCTTGGTTCACAGCTGAATACGCCGACAGGAAATCGTAGTAGTGCTTGCCGTCCACATCCCAAAGGTGCACCCCTTCGCCCCGGCTTAGCACCACGGGGAGCGGGTGGTAATTGTGGGCGCCGTACTGGTCTTCGAGGGCCATGAATTCCTGGCTGCGGCTCTGGGTATCGGTGGTGGAGGTAACTGACATAGCGGAAAGTGGGTGAGAAATGGGGATGCTTCAAACTTACGTAAAACAGTGGCACTGAGTGACGGGTTTGTTGCCGCCCATATCGATAAGCCACAAGTAAAGCAGGTAGTGAATAGATGCGGCCGGCCAGCTGATTTCAAGCCCGGCAGCGTATGTTTGGTAACTGGTTGCGTCTTCACTGTATTCCTCGTCTCATGGCTGTCACTCCTGCTCCGGTTGCTTATCTGACGTCGCCGCTGGGTACTTTGGCGCTCCACGGCACCGAAGCCGGACTAGCTGCCGTGCAGTTTCTGGATGAGCCGCAGCCCGAAACGCCGTTGGCGGGGCTGCCGGAGTGCCTGCGTGAAGCCCACCGGCAGCTACGGGCCTACTTCCAGCGGGAGTTGCGCGACTTTACCCTGACGTATGATGTGCAGCAGGGCACCGAGTTTCAGCGGCAGGTGTGGGCTGCGTTGCCCGGCGTTGGGTTTGGCCGCACGGCTTCCTACCTCGACCTGGCCAAGCAGCTAGGCAACCCCGGCGCGGTGCGGGCGGTAGGTGCCGCCAACGGCCAGAATCCGTTGGGTTTGGTGTGGCCCTGCCACCGCATTATTGGGGCTAGCGGCCAACTCACGGGCTACGCTGGCGGCTTGTGGCGCAAGAAGTGGCTACTGGAATTCGAGCAGCCGACCGCACAAGCTTCGTTGTGGTAGATGGTGAGATAGTGAAATGGTGAGGTGGTGAGTTTGATGTTTAGTTGAGGCTACTTGCACAAGCTGAACATCAAAATCACCACCTCACCATTTCACTATCTCACCATTTTCAGCAGCTCCTGGTAAATCACGTTGTCTTTCCAATACAGCTGCAACACCATGGGCGCGTGCTTTTTACCGGGCAGTACCGTGAACAGTGGCGGGTGGCCCAGGGTAATCAGTTTTTGCTCGAGCTTGCGGCTGCTGTTGCGGATAGACGGGTACGTTTCGCCGCCGATGAAGACAAGGAAGGGTGGCGCGGCGGCCGTGACGTGGTACAGCGCCGACACGTCTTTCCACACGGCTGGCTGCTTGCCGTACGGTATCAGGTACTGCTCGTCGTGGGGGTATTCCAGCTTGGTGAGGTAATCGAGCATGTCGAGGCCGGCGGGGTCGTCGAGGATGGCGCCTTTGATGGGGTTTTGGCTTAGGCCGCGCCGCTCAAACAGGCGGTTGTCGGCGGCTAATAGCGCCGCCAGCCCGCCCCCGGCCGAGTGGCCCATCACAAACAGCCGCTGCGGGTTGCCGCCATATTCTCGTATGTGCTCGGTGGCCCAGACCACGGCCCGGGCGCAGTCGTCGGCCATGGCCGGTACTTCCACTTTCGGGGAGAGGCGGTAATTAATCACCACGGCTACTACGCCCTGCTTGGCCAGCCGCCGGCCCACAAACGAGTAGAAGTTTTTGTTGCCGCTGTTCCAGCTACCGCCATGTATAAACACCACCACCGGGTACGGCGCGGCCGCTTTTTGGCGCGGTGCATACACATCCAATACGTGCCGTTCCGCGTCGAAAGCAGGGTCGGTGGCGGGTACGTAGGCTACATCCTGGGTGCGGCGGCTGGGGCGGGCGGTGGCGTATTCGTTGGCTACTACCAGCAGCAGCGGCAGCACCAGAAGGGCTGGCGCAAGCAGCCAGCGGCGGGAGAACAACATACAAGCAGGAAAGGAAGCAACAGGCTTGGAACCCGCTGCACACACACCTACGCATAGCCACTGCCACCGGATGGGTTGGGTGCTGGCGCGGTGCATTTTGTTGTGAAAAGCTTGCACACCACAACGCCCGCTCGGAGCGTTATATTTGTCGGGAACCCGTGGCAGCCGTTGTGCTGGCAGCCGGGTGTTTTCGTTTGTTGTACCTGTTTGCTTACATGAAATACCCACTGTACGTAGCCTTTGGGCTACTCACCTTGTTCGCCTTGCCCGCGGAGGCACAGCGCAAAACCAAAGTCAAAGCGAAAGGCGACGTAGCCGTGAGTGCCGCCAACCGGCTCCAGCCCCTGTTCGGGGGCATCTCCACAGCCCAGGCTGAGGGCGTGGTAGGCGCGGCGTTTCTGGCTGATGTGCAGCGCAGCTTCGCCTCGAAAGAAGAAGCCAGCCGCTTTTTCTCCACCAAAGCCTACGAATACCTCACTGAGGGCAAGACCGATACGGCCATCTATCGTTTCAACCTGGCTTGGCTGCTCAATCCCAAAAACGCCGACGTGTACCGCGGCCTGGGGGTAATCAGCAGCCGCAACCCCACCCCCGACGAGTCTATCGGCCTGCTCAACCAAGGCCTGGCGCTGGCCCCCAACGATGCGCTGATTCTCAGTGACCTGGGCAGCAGCTACCTGATTCGGTACGAGCAAACCAAGAAGAAGAAAGACCTGACCACCGGCTACGACTACCTGCAAAAAGCCGTAGCCGCCGACCCTAGAAACGCCGTGGCCTGGCAGCAGCTGGGCCGCGTGTACTACTTGCAGGAAGACTACGCCAAAGCCTGGGAAGCCATTCACAAAGGCGGCACCCTCAACATGACCAGCATCGACTTCGACTTCCTGAGCGAGTTGATAGCCAAAATGCCCGACCCCCAGGGGATGTTTAAGTAAAGGGCGCCGATGATTGAAGCAGGAGATGATTCGGTAAGAAAACAGATAGTTTTCGCGCCCGTCACCTGCCTGTCTCTTTCACTGCCTGCTTATTTTTCATCTCACCTCCTCACCTTTTACCTTAAACGGAGTGAAGTTTTCCCAGCTGATTTTCACTGCTCTCACGGGCATTACCCTTACGCATACTGCCACTGCTCAGGATGGGCCGGAGCGCCGCCGCAAGCACTATGATGGGCAGGCGCGCGCCTACCATCGGGGGCCGGTGCGCTTCACGGCGGGCGGCGGGGCCGCGCTCTACAACGGTGACCTGGGCAGCAGCCTCTCCGAGAATTTTGTGGGCGGCAGCTTTAGTTTGGGACTGGTGTATCTGCTGCGGCCCCACTGGGTAATTGGGGCTGAGGGTACGTATTTTCAGATTGGGGCCAAAGACCAGCTGCCTGAGCGGGGCCTCGCTTTCCGGGGGCGCAACGTGAGCGGCGTTACGTTTCTGCGGTACGAGCTGCTGCGCGACGAGGGCGAATATGCCAACCGTAAAAAGGCACCGGCTTTGGTAAAGCCATACGTTAAGGCCGGGGCCGGGCTGCTGCTCTACAACCCCAAGTCGTACCGCGGCACCACCCGCCCCGATGAGCGGACCGTGTTCCTGGACCCCGAGCGCAACGACTACCCCGCCCTGGCTGTAGTAGCCCCGGTTGGGCTGGGCGTGGTGCTGCGCCTCTCACCCAAGCTCAATGCCACGCTCGAAGGCGCCTATTACTTCACCACCACCGACCACCTCGACGACATCAGTACCCGCGCCAACCCCGGCCAGAACGATGGTTACGGTATTGCCGAGCTGAAGCTGGAATATTCACCCTGGGGCCGGTAGGCGTTCTTGCTCTTCACACTGAGCAATAGCCGCGTAGCCGTGCTAGGCTTGTAGCATAGTAAAGCTGAAAGAACGATGCGCCGCATAGCGGTGCAAGAAGCCGATAGTGCGTTTCCGGCACCGCTACGCGGCTTTGTTGTAATGAATCAGGTTGCCCGTAGTTTATCACTACCTGCCACAACAAAAAAGGCCTGTCATCTGACAGGCCTTTTTTTGTTGTGCAAAGCCGCTACTGGCTGCAAAGGAGAAGTGCTTACTGCTTTACAAAGCGCTGATGAAACACTTTCTGGCCATCGGTGGCCGTGAGGGTGTAGATGCCTTGCGCCAAGGAGGAAACGTTGAGCTGATTGCCTTCCACTTTTACCCCAAGTACTTTCACGCCTCGCAAATCGGTTACGGTTACTGCGGTGATGGCAATGTTGTTGGGCATGGTCAGGCGCAGCACGTCGGTAGCTGGGTTCGGGTACAGCTCCAGGTTTTGCGTGGTGGTTTGCGCCAGCAGGCCCATGTTGCTTCCGCCGCCGTCACCAGTATCGGCAATTGCCGCGCCACCCGAGATGGTGATGCTGTAGTCTTCGGTTTCGCCGTAGCTGTAAGAGCCGCAGCTGGTCGTGCCCGAGTTGTCGCTCATAACTACCCGCAGGCGGGTTTTGCCGTTTTTGGCCGTTGCAGGCACTGTGAAGGTGCTGCTGAGGGTAGCGGCGCTACTGCTGCTGCCACTCACCACCGTTTCGCCCGCGTCCGAGAAGTCACCGTCCTGGTTGTAGTCGATGAAGATTTTCCAGTATTCAGTGTACGCTGTGCTGGTGAAGCCCGCCGAGAAGTTGATGGTTTGGGCAGTGCCGGCCGTTACGTTGGCATTCAGGGCGGTACCATCGTAGTAACCAGCGTCTTTGCTGGAGGTGCGGTTGATGCCACCGATACTCACCAAGTCAATCCACTCGTAGCTGACGTTGGTGCCTTTGCTGGTGCAGTACGTAACCGTGGTAGGCGGCGGGGTGGTGCCACCACCAGCCGCGGCGCCTACGCCCACGGCATACCACGCGTTAGTCACGGCCGTTACCTGCGCCGAGCCCGCGCCATACAGGTCGGTAGCGGCCTGAATGGAATAGGTGCGGGCGGCCGCGTAGTTCGACGAAGCCGTGAGGTACACGCTTTCGGTGCGGTAGGCAATTTTGGCGGCGGCATCAATCCCGATGCCGGTTACGCTGTACGCGCTGCCAATGTCGTTGGTGCCGGTTTTGCCCACGCTCAGGATGTAGAACCAGTGGTTGAGTACGCCGCTGTTGGTGTGCACACCGCCATTGTCGCCGGTGCCGCTGTACCAGCTGGTGCCTCTGTACGTGTCGGGCTGACCTTCGGAATTCGGGTCGCTCATGGAGCGCAAGGCCGGCCGCACTTTATCGATGTCTTCACCAATCAGCCAGGTAGCCTTGTTCGGGGCTTTGTAGTACTCCACGGCGGCTCCCCAGATGTCGGAAAAGCCTTCGTTCAATGCCCCCGACTCGTTGGAATACGTTAGGTTGGCGGTGCTGGAGCACACAGCGTGTCCGATTTCGTGGGCGCACACGTCCAGTGAGGTTAGCGGGTCGAAGCGGGAGTACCCGTCGCCGTAGGTCATCACCGAACCGTTCCAGTAGGCGTTTTCGTAGCCTTTGCCGTCGCCGGGTGTATCATCAAAGTGCACGTAGCTCTTGATCTTAGCTCCGGCGTTGTTATAAGAGTTGCGGGCGTGCACGTTTTTCCAATAGTCGTACACCGCCTGCGCGCCCCAGTGGGCGTCAAGCGCGGCATTGTCGAAGTTGGCGTTGGCGTACTCGGTCCAGTTGTTGTCGGCGTCCACAAAGTCAACGGCGTTGGTGTAGCTGTTGCTTTTGCGGCAATTGTAAGTTTCAATGCCGGAGCCACGGGTAGCTTCGCGCAGGTAGTAGCCGCCGGTGGTAGTGCTGGTGGCGCTGCTCTGGGTGCCCGAGTACTTGGTAGCCAACGTGCCGGTAGCCGCCGCGTGCTTGATAATGGCGTCCTGTAGCACCACCTCGCCGGAGTGGGCATCCACGTACACGTACGCGCGGCTCACCGGACTTTGCGCATACACATCAAACTTCCAGGCCAGTGTGGGCTTGCCGTGGCGCGCCGGGTTGGTGCTTTGCTCGTTCCGCACAATCACCAATTCGCCCTGGGGCCGGTAGGTGGCTGCCGGGTTGTTTTCCTGCTGCTTCAGGCCCGCTTCTTCGGCTGGGTCTTCCCACATGTACTTCTTGGCTCCCACAAACGCCAGGGCGCGTTGCAGAGCGGCTTTGGCATCCACGGAAGGCGTTACGCTGAGGTTGCTGATGCGCTCCACCTGGCCGCTCATGCTTTCCACTTTGCCTTGTTTGGCGTGCAGCGTGTACGTGGCGTGCTCTACCTTGATGCCTTTGTAATACTGGGTGTACTTCTCGTGCGCAAAGCCCAGATTATCGAGGTCGGTGCGGGCGCGCAGCATCTGGTCGTCGTTGCTGAGTTGCAGTTGCTCTACAAATGCCTGCCGGGCCTGGCTAAGCGTATAAGCGGGAGCTTCCACCCGAAACTGCACGAGGGCCGGCGTGCCATCTTCGGCCATAAACTTCTTGGCCGCTTTGGCAGCGTCCTGGGCAAAAGCCGACGAATAGGGCAGCGCACCGAACAGAAGGAGCGCTGCAACAGGGTACTTGTTTAACATAGTGAGTTGGTTGTGGAAAGGAAGAAATAGAACAGGCGCTTGGCCGACAGCCAGCGTGCAGCCAATTTATATTTTTATCAACAGTAAAGCACTTTCATTAAAATTACTGTTTTGAAAACAGTATATAATTTGAAATATATCAATAATATAAGTGATAAATAATCTTGGCTGGATAGTATTAAGCTTGTTTTAACGTCTTTTATTCCTGTTTTTCCGCCACATAAAAGCCATAGTTTTACACCATTCTTTTTTCAATTGCATGATGCAGCCTTCTCCTTTATTGCAAAACCGCTGGAGCCTAGCCGGTCAGCTTGCCATTGTAACGGGGGCCTCCAAAGGCATTGGCGCCGCCGTAGCCGCCGAGCTGCTGGCTTTCGGAGCAACCGTTGTGGCCGTGGCCCGGCAAGCCCCCGAGCTGGAAGCCCAGGTAGCTGCGTGGCGGGCCGCCGGCTTCGAGGCCCACGCCGTAGCCGCCGACGTCAGCCAGGAAACCGGGCGGCAGCAGGTGCTGGCAGCGGCGGCGGCACTGGGGCCGGCGTTGCACATCTTGGTTAACAACGTGGGCACCAATATCCGCAAGCCCACCACTGAGTACTCTGCGGCGGAATTTCAGCACTTGCTGGCTACCAATCTGGAGTCGGCTTTTGGGTTGTGCCAGGGGGCCTACCCGCAGTTGCAAGCGGCCGGTAATGCCAGCATCGTCAATATTTCGTCGGTGGCGGGCCTTACGCACGTGCGCACCGGGGCCATTTACGGCATGACCAAAGCGGCGCTCAACCAACTTAGCCGCAACCTGGCCGTGGAATGGGCCGGCGCGGGTATCCGCGTCAACACGGTAGCGCCGTGGTACATCCAAACCCCGCTGGCCGAAACCGTGCTGCGCAACCCCGACTACCTAAAGCAGGTGCTGGACCGCACTCCGCTGGGCCGGGTTGGGGAGCCCGAAGAAGTGGCGGCGGCCGTGGCGTTCCTGTGCTTGCCGGCCGCCCGCTACATCACCGGCCAATGCCTGAGCGTAGACGGTGGCTTCGAGGTGTTCGGCTTTTAAATAATTCAAGTTGCGGAGTAGTAGCCGGTCAGCTGGCAAAAAAGCCAGTTGACGGGTTGTTGCCAGCACCGCATCAAGTAACAGCCACAGCATACGGCAACCCGTCAGCTCGCCAGAAAGCCAGCAGACGGACGAGCCTACGTGAAGCACTGCACAGCTCAGGTAATTGCTATGTGCTGTAGATATACACACTATAGGTATGTGGTAGCGTTACTTCTTTCGCTCCAGGTACCACCACAGTCCGCCAACTACCAGCGTGGCTGCCGCTACCAGCGCTACGGTAGTGGTGCCGCGGCCGTAGTTCACGCATGAGCAGTCCGTAAACAGAGGCTGGCCGTTCCAGCGGATACGGCGGCGGCAGGCAAAGCAGGGCGACACGAAGGCAGGGTTCATACGATAGGTATATAGTATACACTTTAATACCGCACTCCGCTTTTGGTAACCGCCAAGCTCGGCAGCAACTCCGCGTGCTTCACAACTAGGGCATGCCAAACGCCTTTTCTGCGCATCAAGCAGCGCAGGCGGCTAGGACTGAGGCCTGCTGAAAAACGAAAAAAGCCGCCCCGGAGTGGGGCGGCTTTTTCCATCATGGGCCAGACGGCCCGGCAATGCCTTACTTCAGCAACTCAGCGCTTTGGCGGCACACGTCACGGGCAATAGCCAAGTTGGTGTCGCGGGAGTTCACGGCCAGGTAAATGAACTTCTTGCCGTCGTCGGTCAGGTTGATGAGGTGAATTTGGTTGGTGAGGGTGATGAGGATGTCGTCGATCCGCTCGCCTTGCAGCTTCAGCGCCGACATGGCCTTCATCTTTTGCTTTACCACTTCGGTGTTGTAGGCGGCAGCGGTTTCGGGGTTGAGGCCGGGGGCGTTGCTGTGCGAAGCCAGCGCCATGCCCGATTGTACATCAACTACGGCTACGGCCATCAGGCCAGGCAGCGAATCAATGATTTCTTGTACGGTTTGACCTGCGGGGGTGTTGGTAGAGTAAGCCATGATGGAAAAAAAATGGTAAGGTTTGAAAATGAAGTAGATGTAGTTTGAAATAATCGGGGAGCCTGCGAAGCGAGTGATTTGCCTTGCTCGGTAGCCCTTGTGCCCCGTTGACATTACAAGGATAGGGCAGGGCCGAGCCGGCTGCCGGACTTTCTGCCGGATTGCCGACTTTTTGCAGTGAACGGTCGTATTTTTACAGTGAGTGGAAATGCCCCCGGTTGTCTGCCCCGCGAAGTATTGCCTGAACCACTTCTAATAAGGTCCGGAGCCTGCTGCCAGCGTAGCGTAGTTGTTGCTGGCTACTCTTATTCTATACTGCATGCCATTCCCATCTGCGCGCCCATTCATTCCCTCCGAAGCCGAAACGCGAATTGCGGAGTTGGAGCAAGCCCTGCGCGAAGCCGACGAACGAGCCGCAACTGCCGAGCGTCGGCTAGCGGGTCTGGTAGAACAGACGGAGCCCGGCCGGCTTCTGGTTGGGCCAGATGGAACTATCGAACGAATAAATGAGGCGCTTTGCCAACTGCTGGGGGCACCGGAACCCCCAACCTATTGGGTGGGCCGGTCGGCCGATGCGCTACTGGCCCGGTTGCAGCGCCTGATGGTGCATCCTGAGCGGTACGCGCAACAAATGCAGGAGCACCGTGCCGCGCAGCAGCCCGTACTAGGCGAAGAAATACCGCTCTACGACGGCCGCATCCTGACCCAGGACTATGTGCTGCTGCCAGCCTCCACCGGAGCGGCCCGGTCCGAGCTGTTCAGTTACCGCCTGCTTACACCGCCCGCTCCCGCGGAGGCATCCTCTAAAAGCCCGGCCGGGCAGCAACTCCGCGACTTGCCCGTGGCCGTAGCCACTCACGATTTGCAGGGGGTGCTGCTTTCCTGCAACCACGCCTTCGCGCGCCTGCTGCAACGGCCGGCTATGCACCTGCTGGGTATCTCACTGAGCGAGTTTATGCCCAGCGCCGACCAGTTCCAGGCCGCAGCCGCCTACTTGGTGCAGTTTAGCGCAGCCAGGGCAGCAGCTCAGGGCCAATTGCCGGTATTAGCTCCCGAAGGAGCCCATCGGCATCTGCTGTACCGCGCCAACCGCCTCGACCCGCCGGGGCAGCCGCCGTACGTGCTACTGTGCGCTTTCGATATCACGGAACGGGCGCAGACAGAAACCGAGCTGCGGCGCGGCAAGGAAAAAGCCGAAGCGTCGGCGCAGGCTAAGGAAACGTTTCTGGCCAACCTCAGCCACGAAATCCGGACGCCCATGAACGGGGTGCTGGGCATGGCCCGCCAGCTCACCAAAACTTCCCTCGACCAAACCCAGCGCGAACTGCTGCGCATCATTCAGGCTTCGGGCGAGCATCTGCTGGCCGTGCTCAACGAGGTGCTCGACCTCACCAAAATCAGCTCGGCCCGGTTGGAGCTGGAGCAAATGTCGTTTGATTTGCGCGCTTCCATGGAAGAAGCGCTGCGGCCCCTGGCGGTGCAGGCCACCGAAAAAGGCATCAACTTCCACGTAGCCCTGCTGTTGCAGGAGCAGCCGCTGCCCCGGGTGATGGGCGACCCGTTTCGGCTGAATCAGGTGCTTATCAACTTGGTTTCCAACGCCATCAAGTTCACCCCCACCGAAGGCAGCGTCTTGATAGGCGGGTACCTCATCAGTGAAACCGAAACCCACCTTACGGCCGGTTTTCGGGTGACGGACACGGGCATTGGCATCCCCCTCGATAAGCTCGACCACATCTTCGAGGACTTTGTGCAGGCCGGCACCGATACCGCGCGGCGCTTTGGGGGCACCGGGCTGGGTTTGGGTATTGCCCGCGCCCTCGTCGAGCAGATGGGCGGCGCAATTACCGTGGAAAGCCAGCCGGGCAACGGTAGCACGTTTCAATTCACCGTAACGCTACCGCTGGCCGAAGGCAGTGAAAACGAGCTAAGCCCGGCCCCCACCGACACCGGGGCGCTACACAAGCGGCGGGTGCTGGTAGTGGAAGACAACCACATCAACCGCGAAGTGGTGCGCCTGCTGCTGCAAAGCTGGGGTGTGGAGGTAGATGAGGCCGAGGACGGCCCCACAGCCCTGGCCCTGCACTCCCAGCACCACTACGACGCCATTCTGATGGATATTCAGATGCCGGGCATGAGCGGGGTGGAGGCTACCACCCAAATCAGGCTGCACCCCGAGTTCGAGCGGGCCCAAGTGCCGGTGCTGGCCCTCACCGCCAATGCCTTCCGCTCCGACCTGGATAGGTATCTGAAAGCCGGTATCAATGAGTGCCTGACCAAGCCGTTCAAGGAAGAGGAGTTCTACCGCAAGCTGGTGGCCTTGGTGCAAGCCCCGCCCGCGCCACTCTACAACCTGGCCTTGGTGCACGAGCTAGCCGACGGCGACACTGCTTTTGTGGAGCGCATCATCCGCTCGTTCTTGCTGCATATTCCGCCCAGCATCCAGCAGATTCAAACGGCGGCCACGGCCGGGCAGTGGGCGCAGGTAGCCAAACTGGTGCATCACATCAAGCCGAACTTGGTGCAGTTTGGGGTGGCCGCCCTCACCCAGCCGTTGCAGCTACTAATGGAGCAGCCCCGCCCCGGCGCCAAAGCCGCCAACCTGCGGGCATCCGCCGTGCGGCAGCTGGTGCGGCAAGTAACCCGCGTACTGGAGGCCCTTCCTGAGCAGTTGCCCGCCGTATCCTAGGGTACTACTTTATAGAGCGCCCAGCCGCTGGGCAAGCTGCTCCTGATACGGGCGGCTCACGGGAACTTCGTGCTGGCCCAGGCGCAACATGTTGTCTTCCAAGGCCTCCACGCGGTGCAGGTTCACAATATAGGAGCGGTGCACGCGCACAAAATGCCGGAAAGGCAGCCGGTCCTCCATGTTCTTGAGGGTGCCCCCCACAATGTGCTTGTGCTTGTCGGTTACCAGCAACACGTAGGTGGAAAGCGCCTCAATGAAGAGTACGTCCTCGAAGTTGATGCGCTGTAGCTTCCCATTGATTTTCACAAACAAGTCGGTGCCGGTGGCGGAAATGTCGGTGGGCACAGCGGCGCTGAGGGCGGGCGGGGGCGGAGCGGGTTGGTGCTGCTCCATTACGCGGGCAATGGCCTGGCAAAACCGCGCGTAGTTCACCGGCTTCACTAAGTAGTCGAGCACCCGCAGCTCAAAAGCATCCACCGCAAACGAGGCGTGCGTGGTGACCAGAATAATAGCCGGTTTCGGCTCGGGCAGCAGCTTCACCAGCTCCAGCCCGCTGATGTGCGGCATCTCAATGTCCAGCAGCAGCACATCTACTGCGCCGCCGTCGTGGAAATAGGTCAGGGCCTCCACTGCATCCGGGAAAGAAGCGGCCAGCGTCAATTGGTCGTGCCGCTCCACGGCCCGTTCCAGCGTGAAGCGGTTGATTTCGTTGTCGTCGATAATAACACAGGCAAGCAAAGCGGCAGCCATGATAGTAGCTTAAAGCACTTGGTACGCTGATTTACGAACCCAAGGATATAGAATAACATCTGAAAGCGGCGCCAAAAGTAGCAGCACCATTCCAGCTTGTATGTATAGCGGAAAATCGAATACTACCTATGTAGCTGACAGTAAATAGAAAAGGCCAGCGCTGAACACGCCGGCCTTTCTTATACAAGCATCAAAAATAGCTTAAAAGTCTTCGTCCAGCGAGAAGGCGTTTTCGGTCCGCTCACTCATCACGCCGGCTTTCTGATACTCCGCCACGCGCTTCTCAAAGAAGTTGGTTTTGCCTTGCAGCGAAATCATCTCCATGAAGTCGAAAGGATTGGTGGCGTTGTAGATCTTGCTGTAACCCAACGACTCCAACAGCCGGTCGGCCACAAACTCGATGTACTGCGACATGCTATTCGCATTCATACCAATCAGGTTCACCGGCAGCGCGTCGGTCACGAACTCCTGCTCGATGGTTACCGCATCACGAATGATGTCGTGCACGCGGGCTTCGGGCAGCTTGTTCTGGAGGTAGCTGTAGAGCAAGCAAGCAAAGTCGCAGTGCAGCCCTTCGTCGCGCGAAATCAACTCGTTGCTGAACGTCAGGCCGGGCATCAGGCCCCGCTTCTTCAGCCAGAAAATCGAGCAGAACGAACCCGAGAAAAAGATGCCTTCCACGGCCGCAAAGGCAATGATGCGCTCAGCGAAGTCCTCGGAGTTGATCCACTTCAAGGCCCACTCGCCTTTTTTCTTCACGCAGGGCACCGTCTCCAAGGCGTTGAAAAGCCGGTCTTTCTCCTGTGGGTTTTTAATGTACGTGTCAATCAGCAGCGAATAGGTTTCGCTGTGAATGTTTTCCATCATAATCTGGAAACCATAGAAGCAGCGCGCCTCCGGCATCTGCACTTCCTGCATGAAGTTGACGGCCAGGTTCTCATTCACAATGCCATCGGAGGCCGCAAAGAACGCCAGCACGTGGCTGATAAAGTGCCGCTCGTTGTCGTTGAGGTTGTCCCAGTCTTTCTGGTCCTGCCCCAGGTCAATTTCCTCAGCCGTCCAGAACGAGGCTTCGGCTTTCTTGTACATCTGCCACACGTCGTTGTTCTGGATGGGGAACAAGACGAAGCGGTTGGGATTTTCAATGAGCAGAGGTTCCATAAGAGAAAAGCAAAGGGTGAATAGGCGTCTAAATAAGAGCAGGCTACCAAGCCCGGCACAGTGCCTAACCTACCGTTGAAGCAGATTGTTCAGCTAGGCTTGGATAGGCAGCCGGAAGGTTGATGCACCAAATATAACCTCCTCATATGGGAAGGTTGGCTGGCCAAAACCATTTTTTCTCTGTTAATTTTTCTGCATGAACCTAGTTACTGCCTCGTGTATCACTCTAGGAAAACCGCTGAAAAAACCTTGAAAAAGACTGTTTATAGTGATGTTATCCACAATTGGCTTGTGGATAATTGTAGTTGTCCACAAAAAGTGTATTCGCGCGTCTGGTATCCGCTGGTTTTCGGGGCGGTTTTCAACCTGCCGAAAAGGTTGGGTAATGAGGTTTAATGAGTTAGGGTTTGGATTTGTAAAATGGTACTCGTACTTTTGCCTTCCATTTTTCAGAAACCGCGAAGACGCCGATGTACGCAATTGTCAATATAGCCGGTAAGCAGACCAAGGTCGAAGCCAATAAATTTGTATACGCCCACCGCTTGGCTGGCAATGTTGGCGATACCGTAGAATTGGGTAAAGCTCTGCTCACCGATGATAACGGAACCCTGAACATTGGCTCGCCCCTGCTGGACGTAGCCGTGACGGGTACCATCCTCGCTCACGTAAAGGGCGACAAGGTTCTTGTTTTCAAGAAGAAGCGCCGCAAGGGCTACCGCAAGCTGAACGGCCACCGTCAGCAGTTCACCAAAGTAATGATCAACAGCATCGGGTAATTTAGTGCATAGTTGTTGGTGCTTAGTTTGTTCACCGCAAGCATGTTAGCTAAGCCCCAACTATTCTCTAAGCACTAGCAACCAAGCACTAAGCACTAATAAAATGGCACACAAGAAAGGCGTAGGTAGCTCCAACAACGGTCGTGAATCGCATTCCAAGCGTCTCGGCGTGAAAATTTTCGGTGGTCAGTCCATCATTGCCGGCAACATCATCGTGCGTCAGCGTGGTACCAAGCACCACCCCGGCCAGAACGTGGGTATCGGCAAAGACCACACCCTGTTTGCTATGATCGACGGCACGGTGCAGTTCCGCAAGGGCCGCCAAGACCGCTCGTTCGTAACAGTAGTTCCTGCCGCAGCTACCGAAGCTGTTGCTGTAGCTGCCGAGTAGTTATTGTTGGTGCCGGCTTGCGCAAGTAGCCGGCTTCGCAACGCAGAAAGGGCCGCCCATACAGGGTGGCCCTTTCTGCGTTGGAGTGGTTTCACCTATAGTATGGATAGAGCAGCTTCTTGTGGAAAGCCTATGCGTTGGAGTGCAGCTGATAAAGCACCGGCTTGCTTGGGCTGGCATCCAGTTCCAAACTGGTGACTTGTAGGTTCAGCAGATATAGTCCGTCTTCCAGTTCATCGGGTACGAAGATCAACTCGGTAATAGTGGCTTGCTGACGAGTGGCGTGAGGGTATTGCCAGAACGCATGGTGCGCCAGCAGTTCGCCGCCGTCTTCCTCCCGGTCCACGCTGGGCAAGTCGAGGAGCAGGTGCTCGATGTGGTTGGCGGCCAGATAGTGTGCCAACGCGGGCTCCAGATACGTGGGGTTGGTGCCGGAATACTGCCGGGTACGTTTGGTTTTGTGGTTGGGCAGAGTGCGTAGGATAAGCGCCTCGGGCCGAACAGCAGCATCAGGGCCGCCTTCTAGCTCGCGCTGCACATCGGCGAGTAGCACTACCTGGTCGCCGTTGGGCTGGGGGCGGGGCTGTACCGAAACCAATCGGGCTACGAACAGGAACCGGCGTAGGCTGCGGTTGAGCGTAGCCATTGGGTCGGGCGAGATGTGGCCGTAGCATTCGGTATGGGTACCGTTGCCGTGCGGGGTAAGATGTACACGCTTGTAGTTGGTGCTGCCGCCATCGGCCACGCTTCCCACAAAACTGCCCACTCGTATTACATCAAACTGCACCGGCTCGGCCCAGAAGCAGTTCACTTGGTTTTCGCCCGGCGCTAAAGGGAGCGAAATATCGAGCGGGGCGGCGGGGTTGAAAGCGAAAATGCGGCCCTGATGCGGATAGGTAGCAAGCATGGAGTGATGTGCTAATTCTTGATGTGCTGGTTGGTGAAGCGGCTTCTCTATACACTACATCCTGTTTCAGTGGCTCCGGTCCGACGTCTTTTCGACCGTCGGGCCGGGCCTGGGATGTCGCTCTTGCAGGGTAGCGGATGACGACCGGTCCGACGGTCGAAAAGCCGTTGACCGGGCAGACAGGTCCTGAAACTGTTTTGGCAACATGCGTTAAGCAGTGAATCAGCAATTAACAGTCAGCCGCTGCCGCCAGCTTGTTCAGAATCTCGCTGATTTCCTGGGCGTGGCTGTACGCCATAAAGTGGCCGCCGCCCCGGATAAGGTAATCAACGGGCGTGGGGCCGGGCGGAAACACCCGGTCGTGGGTGCCCAGAATCTGGGTGCTGCGCCCAACGTGGGTGCTGTCCCAGTGCAGAAGCCGGTTGATGGCCCAACGGGTATAAACCGGTTCCATGTCGCGCAGAATCTGCCTGAATAGCTGATACTCGTCGCCGTTGCTGACGCCGAAGTACCATTGCCCGGCCCGTGGGAACAGCTTCAGCCACTGCGGCGGAAACAGCCGGTATGCCCTCGTTGCCCGAATCAGGCGTAGCAGTGGAGGCAGGCAGCTGGCATCAGGAATGCTGGAAATCAGGACGGTACGTAGCCGGGGGCGAATTCGATTGATCTCCAGCCCCACCACACCGCCAAACGAAACGCCTACCAGCAGCCCTGTTTGCTCCAGCGGAATATCGGTGGCCATGCGCGCCGCGTATTCTGGCAGGCTCTCCTCCGGGTTGGGCGTCAGCCAGGGCAGCAGCTGCGTTTCACCCTGCAACAAAGGCCGCAGGTTCTGAAACACCCGCTTATCGGCCCCCAAGCCCGGAATGAGGTAAATCATAGGGTGAACTAGTGAGACGATGAAGGAGGAAATTTGATGATTGGGTAGTGCGAATCTTTGCCAACGGCATCACCGCACCGCGGCTACGGCTCTACGCGCAAAAACACGCCTTCTAGGTAAAAGATATTGTGAGGGGCACCGGGCTCGTAGTCTTCTTCCTCTTCCTTGTCGGCTTCCATGCCAATGATGAATGTTTCCGGGTCTTCTTCCTCGCCGTCAAGCGTTTCGTCGGCCGGATAGGTGCAGGAGAGCTTGAGGGCCACGTTGGGCAGCGCCACGGGCGGTTCTTCTTCCGTGGTATACTCCAGCAGGCAGGGCCATTCCGTGACGGTGGCCAGGGCGTCGGCTACGTCTTCCTGCAAGGCGGCGGCTCGGGTATCAGCAAGGCGTAGCAACAGGTCGAGGCTCTGGAATTGCAAGCCAAGGTGGAAGAAATGCAGTTCCTGGTCGAAGAACGTGGTAGCCCAGATGGTTACGTCGTCGGAATTATCGAACACGATGGCCGTTATCTGAACCTGCTCGATGAAAAAGTCCGTGTCATCGGCCAAGGCATCAATCAGTCTTCTCATGGTCACGGATTTTTTGCGGATTATAAGGCTGCCCCGGTTGCTTCACCTGTGAGTAGGCTAGCCTAGCTGTCAAAGTTAGGTGAGACTAGCTTGTAAGATGGCAAAGGAATTTAACGGATTTCCGTCACCTGCATCTGCTTTCAAGCGGTGGAATCAGCGGCTTGAAACAGTTCCAGCGTTATTTGGTCGGCCAGCAGTTTGCCTTTGTCGGTGAGTATCAGCACATCATCAGAGGTAAGGGTAGCCCAGCCGCTTGCTTGCAGATACGTTAAATAATCTGTCCGCTGGCGTTGCAAATCCACCCCTAATGCAGTGCGCAGGTGGCGCAAGTCGGTGCCGCGGGCGGTGCGCAGGCTGGTCATCAGGTATTCGTTGGCCCGGTCGGTGGGGGAGAGGTGCTCGATGGTGGCTGGCACCTCGTGGCGCTCCAGCACGGCCGTTACGTACTGCGGATTATTGGCCAGCGTGTATTGCCGGCTGCGGCCGTTAAACGAATGCGCGCTTGGGCCCAAACCCAGGTACGGCACCCCGCGCCAGTACGCCGAGTTGTGGCGCGACTCCCGGCCGGGCTGGCTGAAGTTACTGATTTCGTACTGCTCGTAGCCGTAGCGCGCAATTTCCGAGAGCAGCATTTCAAACTGCCGGGCCACAAACTCATCGGGTGGGGGCCGAAACGCCCCTTTCTTCAGCTGCCGGCCAAACACCGTATCGGGCTCAACGGTAAGCGCGTAGCATGAGAGGTGCGGCACCTGCAAGGCAAACGCCTGCGCCAGATCCTGCTCCCAGATGCCGTGGTCGGGCGTGGGCACGCCGTAAATCAGGTCGATGGAAATATTCTCGAAGCCGGCCGCCTGCGCCACCCGTACCGCCGCCGCCGATTCGGTGGCTGAATGTGCCCGGTTCATCAGCCGCAGATGAGGCTCGTGGAAGCTTTGTAGTCCTATGCTGAGCCGGTTGACTGGCGAAGCGGCTAGCTCTTGTACTTTGCTGGCCGTCAGGTCGTCGGGGTTGGCTTCCAGCGTTATTTCCGCATCGGCAGCCACCCGGAAGTGGCGGTGGATGGCCTCGAAAATATGGTCTAGCTCTGCCGCCGTTAGCAACGACGGCGTGCCCCCCCCGAAGTAGATGGTTTCCAGCGTGGCGTGTGGCCCCAGGTAGTCGGCCCGCAAGGCTAGCTCCTGGGTTATGGCTTCCACCAAGCGGCTTTTCAGTGCCATGGAGGTGCTGAAGTGGAAGTCGCAGTAATGGCAGGCCTGCTTGCAGAAAGGAATATGAAGGTAAAGACCGGGCACTTAATGGTGGTGATTTGAGTAGTAAGACATGAGTAGTTAGTAGTTAGACTTGGGATGAATTGCTGACTATCAAACTTCTGCAATCCTATTACTTGCTACTTAATTCTGGGTACTTCCTTAAGAAAGTATCTTTAGGAAATTAAAAGTTCGTTTCCGCGTTTGTGGTTCCAAATGTACACTCGCCTCGCTGGTTACTGGTTGCTGTTGGTGCTGCTTGTTGGCACGGTGGGTGGCGCGTGGGCCCAAACGGCCCCGCCGCTCAACCTGAACCTGCCGCCCCAGCAGACGCCCACGGTACCCGATTCCAGCCGTGCCCGCACCCCAGCTGATTCTGGGCGGGTAGCCGTACCGCGGCCCGCCCCCAGCCGCCCACTGCCCGTCCGTCGTCCGCGCACACTGATACTGCAAACCGAAGCCGCCGACCAACCGCTGCTGCGCCGCTACCGCGTCAAAACCAGTCTGCCTGATTCGCTGGCGGTATTGCGCGAAGTGCGCGAACTGGTGCTGGCCTTGCAAGGCGAATCCTACCTCACTGCATCCGCCGACGACATGCGCTGGCACCACGACACCGTGCGGGTGCAGCTTTACGTGGGGGAGAAGTTCCTGTGGGCGCGGCTACGCAACGGCAACCTCGGCGACGGCCTGCTGACCCGCGCCGGCTACCGCGAAAAGCTGTACCGCGGCCAGCCCTTTCAGCCGCAGGAATGGAGCCGCTTGCAGGAGCGTATTTTGCAGGAAGCCGAAAACCAGGGCTTTCCGTTTGCTACGGTTCGGCTGGACTCGGCGCAGCTACGGGGTGCTGATATTGAGGGCCGGGTGCTGCTAGAACGAGGCCCGCTTATCGTGTTCGATTCGTTGCAGATTGTGGGCAGCACCAAAGTCCGCAAACGGTTCCTGACCAAGTATCTGCAACTCTTCCCCGAGCAGCCGTTCAGCCAGCAGCGGGTAGAGGAAGCCGCCCGCCGCTTGCGCCAGCTGCCTTATCTGCAACTCAAGGCCGAGCCCGAAGTACGTTTTGCCAAAGGCCGGGCGCGGGTGTATCTGCTGCTCGAAGACCGCACCGCCAACCAGTTCGACGCCATTGTGGGCATTTTGCCAAATCCTACGCCCGGCATCGGGCAGAAGCGCGTGCAGGTAACCGGCGACGTAACCATTGCGTTGCGCAACATTAAGGGCGGCGGCAAAGGCCTGGGACTGCAATGGCGCAAAGTAGACCTGAACTCGCAGCAGCTCGACGCCCAGTACACGCACCCCACCTTTTTCGGTACGCCGCTGGAGCTGGGCGGCAGCTTCAACCTCTACCGCCAGTCCGATCCGGTAAACGCCTTCCAAACGTTGCGGCCGCGCATTCAGCTTACGTATCCCACGGCGCGAGCGGGGCGCATCAGCTTTTTCACGGAATGGCGCAGCTCCCGCCTGCTGGCCACCGACAGCCTAGCCACCACCCTGCCGGCCAATATTGACACCCGCTTCACCTCCTATGGCCTCGACTACACCTGGACCACCCTCGACGATGCGTACTTCCCGCGCAGTGGTATACTGGCCAATGGGCAAACCTCAGTCGGTAGCAAAATCATCAGCCGAAATTCGCAGCTGAAAGCGGAACTGTACCAGGGCCTGCCGCTTCGTACCACGCAGGTCAGCGCCAGCACCCGCCTAGAGCGCTACACGCGCATTGGCCGAGGTGGGGTGCTGCTCACTCGTTTGCGCGGGGAGGCCCTCTTCAACCGGCGCCTGTTCCTCAATGACCTGTTCCGGGTGGGTGGCCTAGCTACGTTGCGCGGTTTCAATGAGCTGAATTTCTACGCCAGCCAATATGCCGTTGGTACCGCCGAGTTTCGCCAGTTCACCGGGCCCGATGCCTACGTGTTTGCCTTTGTAGACCAAGGCTATCTGCGCCAAGACATTCTCACCCAGGTTGGTGAAAACTCGCCAACGGGCGTGGGAGCGGGCCTCAGCTTCCGCACCGGCGCCGGCCAGTTCCAGTTTGTGTACGCCCTGGGCCGCGACAATCAGCAGAAACTGGCCCTCAACTCCGGCAAAATTCACTTCGGCATCACCAGTCGTTTTTAGCACAAGGCAGACTTTTAGGACCACGCTTGCCCATCAAGTCGAAAAAAAAGCCGTTGACTATCAACGATAAAGCTGTGTGAATGGCTTATTTTATGCGGTAGTATGGCTTTTTTTAAAAAGCCTCGTACATTTGCAGAACCAAACAGTGCGGGGTGGAGCAGTTGGTAGCTCGTTGGGCTCATAACCCAAAGGTCACTGGTTCGAGTCCAGTCCCCGCTACCTAAAAGGGTGTTTCCAATCTGGAAACGCCCTTTTTTCTTTTCGGTGCTAGATGCTCGCCTATGGAGTGGCCACAGCTGGTGCTTCCCAAGCCCGTAATTCTTTCAGGGCTTCTTGGGTCTGGCGGATGGTGACGGCCTTTTTCTCGTCTTGGTCGATGGGCTGATTGGGAGGGCTATCTGCAAAGAAGCTCAAGATACTTTTTTGCAACGTGGGCGTCATGCCCGGAAACTGCTTTTCGTGCAGCTTGCGTACCAGCTCGCCGTACGTTTCGTCGGCCAGGGCATACTCACCTAGTTTCGTGTTGAGGCCCGTATCGAAGTCGTAATTGGGTAGTGGCGGCGGGTTGCCGGTGGCTGATTGGCGGGTCTTCGTGAGAATGATGCCATAGTCATCAAGAACCTGCTGAAAGCTCTGCTTGAAAAACTTCTGCGCTTCGGGCGTTGGAAGCTTGAAGGCAAAGGGCTTCAGCGGCCCAGCTTTAGGCAGTATGCGCACCGCTTTCGACATCACCTTGGAGCCAAAGCCTGGCTTATCGAATCTGGCCGTACCAAACTCCTTACGGTACTGTTGCGGGCTCATCTGATACACATAGTCGCGGCGGCGCGCTCGTTTATCCAGCTTCTTGATTTCGTGCCGGTTGGCATGCCAGGCCGCACGAGAGGCCGTCGGGATGAGCTGCATCACGGAAAAGCGGTAAGCACTGACACTCAGGTCCACGTTGAACACGATTTGCCCCAACTCCAAGCCGTAAGTCTGCTGAAACGCACGTTCCAGCAAGTCTTTGTCTACCTGAAAGCCAATGAAATCATGGTAGCCGTCGGAGCGGTAGCGGCCGGCAGCCAGCTGTACCACATCGAAGGCAAATTCCAGCTGATTATGCTGCACTGGCGCCTCTTCGTACGTGATACGGTCGCCAAACTTCTTGCGCAGCTCCGGATAAACCGACGGCATGGCGCGGTTTGTCCCCTCTGAATGCCCCCGAATATCGGCCACGTAGTGCGACAAAGCGCCGAGGGCAAAGGCGTATTCATTCCGGTTGTTGGCCTGAGCCAAGATATTCTCTACAAAGTCGCCGCTCCGGACGTAGTGCGTAAGGTTGGAAAACAAGCTGGAGCCAAACGGATAGTAGCCGATGTCCTGAATGATGGAACCACCATAAGCATACGATTTGGCCGCAATCAGCTCTTCCCGCGTGGCCCCCGGATAGCGCTTTTCCAGTAATGGTACCAAGTTTCGCCGCCAGGCCGAGTCGATGATGGCTTGGTGCGTGAGCACAGAATAGGCCGTAGCAGCCCGAGGAAAGGTGCAGGTTAAGACAAGCACTACACCAGTCCAGAAAAAGAAAATACGCATGCAAGTAGGAAAGGCGCTGATAGGCAAGCCCGGCACTGCGTACGCGCAGACGAAAGTTGTTGTTCAGGTTGCTGTCTTGCTTCAAGCAGCCTGTGCCAACTGAAAACCAACAAAAAAGCCTCTCAGAAAAATCTGAGAGGCTTTTCGTGGTAATGGTTGGAATCGAACCAACGACACCAGCATTTTCAGTGCTGTGCTCTACCAACTGAGCTACATTACCAGCTCTTGGTATCCTCGGGGGCGTTTTGGCCGTTGAGGAGCACAAAAGTAGTAAACCAAAATCAACCTGCAACACTTATTTTAAAAATCTTTCTCCGGTGAAAGCTGTAATTTGTTATGCATACCGAGTATATTTCGGCCTGAACCCCAACCCAACTTCCCTTCCGTGCATTTCTCCATCCAAAACTTTCTATTCCTGTTAGTCGCAGTGGCGGGCTTTGGCCTGTTTGCCTGGCAGGCCCGGAAAATCCGCGCAAACATACTCGTTGGGCGCGACCGGGACATGAGTGGCAACGCCAGTGAGCGGCTCAACAAGACGCTGCTTGTAGCGTTTGGCCAATCTAAAATGTTCAAGCGCCTAACGCCGGCCTTCCTGCATCTGATTGTGTATGTGGGTTTTCTGGTGATTAACGTGGAGGTGATTGAGATTATGGTGGACGGCCTGTTTGGTACGCACCGGTTCTTGCAGTTTCTGGGGCCGCTGTACGACGTGCTGATGGCTACCAACGAAATATTAGGTGCTCTGGTGATTGTGGCGGTAATAGCGTTCTGGTGGCGGCGCAACCGCAAGCCGCCCGTGCGCCGTTTTCAGGGGCCTGAGCTACGCATGTGGCCCAAACTCGACGCCAATATTATTCTGTACGTGGAAGTGGTTCTGATGGTGGCTCTGTTCACTATGAATACTGCCGACTTGAAGCTACATCAACTCCGCAATGCTGACATGCCGGGCACCTTCCCCATCAGCAGCTTGCTGACGGGCTTGTTTCCCGGCAACGAAACCGCGCTGCATGTGCTGGAGCGCGTGGGCTGGTGGGCGCATATTGTGGGTATTCTGTGCTTCCTCAACTACCTGCCTAGCTCCAAGCACTTCCACATCATCATGGCTTTCCCAAACGTGTGGTACTCCCGGCTGGTGCCGCAGGGGCAGTTTTCCAACGTGGAAAGCATCACGCACGAAGTGAAAGCCATGATGGACCCCAGCTACCAGGTACCCGCCCCGGCTACCGCCCCCGACGGCTCGGCACTTGCACCTACGCCTTTCGGGGCGAAGGATGTGGATGATTTGGCCTGGACCAACCTGTTGAATGCGTATTCCTGCACCGAGTGCGGGCGCTGCACCTCGGTCTGCCCGGCCAACATCACTGGCAAGCTGCTCTCCCCGCGCAAAATCATCATGGACACGCGCGACCGGGTGGAAGAGAAGTACAACTCGCCGCTGATTTTCAACCCCAGCCTCTACGGCGCGGAAGCCAAGCACGACCCACAAGAAACGCTCGACAAGGAAAACCACACGCTGCTGCGCGGCTACGTAACGCCTGAGGAGCTGTGGGCCTGCACCACTTGCAATGCCTGCGTGGAAGCCTGTCCGGTGAACATCAACCCCTTGGAAAGCATTATCGAGATGCGCCGCTTCTTGGTGCTGGAAGAATCGGCGGCGCCCAACTCGCTGAACGTGATGTTCAGCAACATTGAAAACAACGGCGCGCCCTGGGCTTTCTCACCATCCGACCGGTTCAACTGGGCCGATGACCTGTATGTGGCTGAGAAGGAGACAGGGGTTAGGAGCTAGCATTCATTCTTGCTTCCAGTCAATGGCTTATAGCACCTGTTTCTTTTATAATAAATCATCTCAAAGCTGGTGGTAGCCATTCTGGCTCCTGGCTTCTAACTACTAGCTTCTCCATGGAAAAACGACAAATAACCGTCCCGCTGATGGCCGACCTCGCCGCCCAAGGCGAGACGCCCGAAATTTTGTTTTGGGTGGGCTGTGCGGGAGCTTTCGACGACCGGTACAAACGAGTAACCCGCGCTTTCGTGCGGATTCTGGAGCATGTGGGCGTGAAATATGCCGTGCTGGGCATGGAAGAATCGTGCACCGGCGACCCTGCCAAGCGTGCCGGCAACGAGTTCCTGTTTCAGATGCAGGCCATGCAGAACATTACCACGCTCAATGGCTACGGCATCAAGAAAGTGGTAACGGCATGTCCGCACTGCTTCAATACCATCAAAAACGAGTATCCGGCGTTGGGTGGCGAGTACGAAGTGATTCACCACAGCACCTTCTTGCAGCAGCTCATCAATGAGGGCCGCGTGAAAGTGGAAGGTGGCGAATCATACAAAGGCCGCCGCATTACGTTCCACGACTCCTGCTACCTGGGCCGCGCCAACGACATCTACGAAGCGCCACGCGCCGTGCTGGAAGCCTTGGATGCCGACTTAGTGGAAATGAAGCGCAGTAAAGCCAACGGCCTGTGCTGTGGTGCGGGCGGCGCCCAAATGTGGAAAGAGCCCGAGCCCGGCAAGAAGGACGTGAACATCGAGCGGACCGAGGAAGCCTTGGCCACTTTGGATGGTAATGCCGCCGCACTGGCCAGCCTCTACGGCGTGGAAAGTGGCAACGAAGGCGCCACGCCTGCCCCAAAAACCAACAGCCAAGGCAGCATTATTGCTGTCGGCTGCCCGTTCTGCATGACGATGATGAGTGACGGTGTGAAAAACAAGGAGCGCGAAAACAACGTGCAGGTATTCGACCTAGCTGAGCTGGTAGCCTCTGCCGAAGGACTGAATGCGTGATTCAGTTGCGAGTTGCCGGTTATGGGTTGCCAGTATTCTTCTGATATACCTGTAACTCATGACTGACAACCGGCAACTCGCAACTGGTAACTGAAAAGAACAACCCCGTCGGAACTTACCGGCGGGGTTGTTCTTTTGTAAGAAAATAAATCACCCTGCTTAGTCGTTGATACACCAAGCAGGTTCTCTGGCTTTCTAGCATCTGTTATGTACGTTCCTTTCAATCAGCTACCCGACTCCGCCCGCATCTGGATTTACCAAGCCGACCGGCCGCTAACCGAGGCCGAAATAGCCACCTTGCAGCCCGCTTTGCAGCACTTCGCTACCGAGTGGACCAGCCACGGCCGGGCTTTGCAAGCCTCTGCCGAGATTTTGCATCATCAGTTTCTGGTTGTCGGGCTCGATGAAGCCGTGGCCGATGCTAGCGGCTGTTCCATCGACGCCTCAGTGCGGTTTGTGCGCGCAGTTGAGGATGCCTTGGGGGTGTCGTTGTTAGAGAAGTCGCGCCTGGCTTTCCTGGTGAACGGGCAGGTGGAACTGCTGGACCGGCGGGAACTGAAGGCCGCTGTAGCCGCCGGCCGATTGGCTTCCGATACGCCGTATTTCGATGCTACCGTGGCTCGAAAAGACCACTTACAAAACTCGTTTCCTACGGCGGCCAGCCGCACCTGGTTGGCACGATACTTTAACTAAGCCGAGGAAAAATTTTGCTTTCCAAACTATTATCCTGTTCAAACTTAGTATTATTAGGCCTTGAATGGCCTCCTTTCACGATGCCTAGCTTTCACTTCCACCCTTCACCACCTATGAAGAAACTACTACTAGTATGCGTTGCAGCCAGTTCTACTGCCTTATTGAGCGGGTGCGCAACGACCGGCGGCTTGAGTAAAGCAGACAAGCGCTTTACCCGAGGCGAATACGAAGCTGCAATAGAACTCTATAAAGCAGACGTAGCCAAAGGAAAAAATACCGCTATGTCGAACTATGGCATTGCGGAGGCCTATCGTCGCTCCAACCGTATCGAGCAGGCCGAGAGCTACTACAAAGCCGCTATTGATGGAGGTGCCAAAGCCCCCGATGCGGTATTCTACTACGGCCAGGCCCTGAAAGCCAATGGTAAGTTCGATGAAGCCGCCCAGCAATTCGATGCTTACGTGCAAAACAGCGCCGGCCGCACCCTGGCCGCTCGGGCCGAAATGGAATCCAAGAACGCGAAGATGGCTAACACTATCGTAGCCATGCGTTCCAACAACGAGGTAACCGCCCTCGACCAGGTGAACACGCCCGCCGCTGAGTACGGCTCGACCCTGGTGCCTGATACCAAAGAGCTGGTATTCGCTTCCGGCCGTGAAGGCAAGAAGTTTCCAGGCAACGGCGAGAATTTCAGTGACTTATACGCTGTAAAGTTCGACGATGCCGATAAGATGACGGGCGGCACCGTGCGCAAGCTGGAGCCCCTGTTCAACACCGAAAACAAGCACGAAGCCAGCGCCACCTACACGCCCGACGGCAAAACGATGGTGTTTGCCCGCTCCAACGACGGCTCGAAAAAAGGCCTGCTGAGCGTGGACCTGTGGATTTCGTACAACAAGAATGGCGCTTGGAGCGAACCGGTACTGGCGAACATCAACGACCGGACTGCCGACGACTTCGCTCCGGCTTTTGCGCCCGACGGTCAGACGCTGTACTTCGCATCGAGCCGTAAAGGCGGCCTCGGTGGCAACGACATCTATAAGGCTACCCTCGGCCCGAACGGCCGTTTCTCGCCGGCCGAAAACCTGGGCGACCAGATCAACACGGCTGGCAACGACAATTTCCCGGCCGTAGCCCCCGACAATACGCTGTACTTCTCTTCGGACGGGCAGCCGGGCTTGGGTAAGCTCGACATCTTTATGGTGGACAAGGGTAAGGTAGTAAACCTAGGCGCTCCGGTGAACAGCAACGGCGACGACTTCGCGCCTTACTTCACCACCAAGGACATGGGCGTTTTCTCCTCGAACCGCGCGGGCGGCAAGGGCTCCGATGACCTCTACATGTTCCGGAAGAAGCCGCTGAAACTGGTGACGTTCATTGCGGATGGTACGCTGGTGGAGCGCGACGCCAAAACCGGTGCCACCACGCCAGTATCGGGCGAAACGGTAGAGCTGATTGGCCGCGACGGCAAGAAAATCCAGGAGGTAACGACTGGTGCCGATGGCAAATTCAGCATCAAGCTGGACTCGGCGGCTGCTAGCTATGCTGTAGTAGCCGACCGTCCTGGTTACTTCACGGCCCGTAGTGCTGTGAGCACCATCGGCCGCAAGCCTTCTCAGGATCAGCTGCCGAACGAAATGAACGACGTAACGATTCCGGTGACGCTGACGCTGACCAAAATCGTTAAGAACGTGGCTATTCGGGTAGAAAACATTCTCTACGACTACGACAAGGCGGATATCCGTCCGGATGCTGCTGCCGAGCTGGACAAGCTGGTGGAAACGCTGAACGACAACCCGAAAATCACCATCGAGCTTAGCTCGCATACCGACTCTCGTGGTAAGGATGCCTACAACCAAGCTCTGTCGCAGAAACGTGCACAGTCGGCCGTAGACTACATTATTTCCAAGGGCATCGATAAGAGCCGCATCACGGCTAAAGGTTACGGCGAGACTCGTCCGGAAATCAAGAATGCAAAGACCGAGGAAGAATACCAGCGCAACCGTCGCACGGAATTCAAAGTGACCAAAATTGCTGAGTAAGCAGTTCTGAGTGCCCTCTGAAACTAGAAAATCCTCGTACCGAAAGGTGCGGGGATTTTTTGGTTATTAGGCAATGAAATGACGCGCAGTTATTTAATTATCTGGCTTTAAAGCAGTGTATTGAATAAACCAGATAATTAGTTTATCCTCAGCAAGAATAACTATCCTTCACATGTCACTATCTCTATCTGCGTCACGGATTATGCTTGTGCTGCTCATGTGTTGTGTGAGCAATGCTGTAAAGGCGCAGCGTATACGCATCGGCCTGACAGGCGCGGTTACTCGCACTTTTGTTGATGTATTTACTTTCTCCGATGGCTTGGCAGATGCCCAAGGCCAGCAAGCATACACAATCGGGATTAAAAGCTTATACACCCTAACTCCACGGTGGCAATTAACCGGCGAGTTACGCTATAGCCGCTTCAAGACGATGGCAACGCTAACCCAACTAGATACTCCCTCAGTGCTTAGCAACATTGGTTGGCAGGGTCTAGGGGGGGGGTGTTCAACTACCATTGGGTGTGGTATACTCTCTCAAGCCACAAGCTAAAGTATCACCGTTGTTTGCGTTTAAGGCCGTAGTCGGGGTAGGTAGGAGTGCTTTTGATCAACAATACATCAGCATTACCGGCTATGATGGTACCGATGGAATATATCATAGGCCAAGCAGTGTGAGCGTAAATTTTACCGACCTCACACAATACCCGGCTCAGGTACAACTAGGGCTAGAGGCTGGGTGCGGAATACGGCTAAGGAAGGGGATAGAGCTTAATGCAGTCTATTATTATAGCGTCAGTAAATTTCGGCCTATCACTTATCAGTATAACGTTGATTTTACTACGCAGCAAGGGCGCTCTTATTCTACCCGTACAAGTGGCTTTATCAGAGGACGTCCGAGCCATATAGCTGGTGAATTGGTTATCTATTTTAACTAATATTGATAAAAACGTACTGGAGTAGGTCTTGGAAGGTCAAAACTGCTTTTGAGAAGTCAGGAGCCTAGTTTTCTGGAAGTGGCACAATCCTTGAAAACAGGAGAAGCACAGGGGCAAACGGATTGCTCCTGGCAACCTACTACTGCCATGAAAAAGGCGCTACTCTTCTGCTTCGGTCTGCTTTTGCTGGCGGCAGCACAACTTCAGGCCGCTCCGGCCAACGTGAATTTCACTTCCGAGCGTGGCACCCCGTTCAACCTTCGCTTTGATGGCCGCGCCCTCACCCGGGGCGGCGCCCGTCAGGTTCACATCGACCGGATTGTGCCGGGCGTACACTGGGTGGATTTTGCCATTCCGGTTGGGTACGGCCGCTCCATCAACTACCGCACTCGGGTGTTCTTGGATTCGGGTTTGGAAACCAGCTACGTGCTGCTCACCCGGCCGGGCTTCGCGCCCGAGCTACGCAAAGTGGCGGCTGTACCGCTGCGGGGCTACGGTCCGCCACCGCGCGGCGGGCAGGGTGGCTACCCAAACAGCAACGACGACTATTACTACGAGGATGGCGACGTGCACCGCAATCAGCCCACCGAGCCGGGTGATGACACCGACAGCCGTGGCAACTACCCTGGTGGTGGTAATAACGGCGGCAACTACCCCAACAGCAACAGCTATCCTAACGGTGGTTACAACAACGGCAATGCCTATCCGGGCAGTGGCGTAAGCTACAACCGCGTACTATCGGCGCAGGATGTGGATGGGCTGGTAGCGGCCATGCATCGGCAGTCGTTTGATAAGGACCGGATGCCGATGGCCCAGCAGGCGCTAAGCGAAAGTGCTATCCGGGCCGAAGACCTGACCCGGTTGATGAAGGAGCTAAGCTTCGAGAGTGCGAAAATGGATCTGGCCAAGTATGGCGCGGCCCGCGTAGCCGACCGCCAGAACCTATACCGCCTCAACGACGGATTCACGTTTTCGGCTTCAGCGCGGGAATTTCAGGAGTACCTCGCGCAACAGCGCTAAAGAGGTAGTAGGTAATAGGTAGTTGGTAGTGAGATTAAAACACAGCGTAAAACAGAAGCGCCGCCTGGTTCTACCAAGCGGCGCTTCTGTTTGATACGCACAATTTCTGTCTCAATACCAACTACTTACTGCCAACTGCCTCCTACCGCAACCGGTCCATGCTGCGGACTAGCTGCTCGTCGCGGCGGATGAAGCGGTTGGCCAGTACGTTCAGCAACAGCGCCAGCGTAGGCAGATAGAAGCCGGCCTGGTAGTCGCCTAGTATCTTCACGTTCAGCATCTGCTCGCCGAGGTTCGAGAAGTAGAAACCGGCGCCAATGGTGCACAGAATCAGCAACAGGTTGAGCATACCCAGCTTGAGCTGCAAAAAACGGTTCCGGAACTGGAAGATTTCGAACAGGGCCAGGGCCGCCGAGGCTGCCGCAAAAGCCGCAATCAGCCACACGTTGCCGGGAGCGGCTAAGCCGGCACCAGCTTTATTGTAGGCAAAGCCGGTGGCCGTTAAAGTCAGCTCCTGGCCGGTTGCGGGGTCAGCTTTGTGCCAGACGGGAAGGAAAACCACGGCAATCATGCAGAGAGCCAGTAAAAGCAGGAATACGCTTTGGATTCTTTGTATCATCTTTGTGTTCAAGTAATGATGGCGCCTGGCGGGGAAGCCGGGCCGGCAAAAGTAGCCAACATCAACTGGAAAAACGCATTCAAATCAGACAATGCCCACTGCTTATATAGTTGACGCCGTTCGGACCCCCATCGGCAAATTTGGGGGTGCCCTCCACAGCGTCCGTCCCGATGACCTAGCTGCGCACGTACTGCGCGAACTAATGCGCCGCAACCCGAATGTGGATAAGGCAGCAATTGAAGATGTAATACTAGGCGCCGCCAACCAGGCCGGCGAAGACAACCGCAACGTAGCCCGCATGGCCGCGCTACTGGCCGGCTTGCCCATTACGGTGCCCGGCGTAACCGTGAACCGCCTGTGTGCCTCGGGCTTACAGAGCATTACCGATGCTTCCCGCGCCGTAATGGCCGGCGAAGGCGACGTGTACTTGGCGGGCGGTTCGGAGAGCATGACCCGTGCGCCGTTTGTAATGGCGAAGTCGGAAACGGCTTTCGGGCGCGAGCTGACGGCCCACGATACCACCCTGGGCTGGCGTTTCACCAACCCCAAGCTTAGCAAGATGCACCACCCGTACGCTATGGGCGAAACCGCCGAAAACGTAGCGCGCAAATACGGCATCACCCGGCTCGAGCAAGACGAGTTTGCGTTTGAGTCGCAGCGCCGCTACCACCGCGCCGCCGAGAAGGGCCGGTTCCGCAAGGAAATCGTGCCGGTATTTGTGGCCGCTCCGAAAGGAGATGCCGCGCTGTTTGACACCGACGAGCCGCCGCGCCTGAGCACCATCGAGAAGCTGGGTACCTTGAAGCCCGCTTTCCAACCCGTGGATGGCACCGTAACGGCCGGCAACTCGGCGGGTATCAACGACGGCGCCGCTGCTGTAATGGTAGCCAGCGAAGAGGCCGTGAAACGCTTCAACCTGAAGCCGCTGGCCCGAGTGGTCGGCTCGGCCTTTGCGGGCGTTGATCCGGCGTACATGGGCCTGGGGCCGGTGCCCGCCACCCAAAAGGTGCTGCAACGCACCGGCCTGACGTTGAACGACATTGGCCTGATTGAGCTGAACGAAGCATTTGCCGCGCAAAGCATTGCCTGCATCCGGGACCTGGGTTTGAACCCGGAAATTGTAAACGTGAACGGGGGCGCTATTGCCATCGGGCACCCGCTGGGTACCAGTGGCTCGCGCCTCACGGCCACATTGTTGCACGAAATGCAGCGCCGCCAGGATGTCAAGTATGGCCTCGTGACGATGTGCGTAGGTGTGGGCCAGGGCGCGGCCATCGTCTACGAAAAAGTATAGTTGGTTTATAGGTGTTGGTTTTTGGTTTTTTGATCAAGATAACGAGCCGGCCTGTTAGACTAGTTAAAAACCAACACCTATAAACCAAAAACCAATCAATGACCGACCCGCTGCTTGCGCCTACGCTGGAGCTGCCGCAACCAGGAGCCCGGCTGCGGCCCTGGTCGTTTGCTGATGCCGCGGCGCTGGTAGAATACGCCAACGACCCGCGCATTGCCGAAAATCTGCGCGACACGTTTCCGTACCCGTACACCCAGCAGGACGCCGAGTTTTACCTGTGCCTGATGGCCGACCAGCAGCGCGACCTGCATTTGGCGTTTGAGGTAGGTGGCGTGGCCGTGGGCAGCGTGGGGGTGCACTTCAAAACCGACGTGCGCCGCCGCTCCGCCGAAATCGGCTACTGGCTGGGGCAGCCTTACTGGGGGCAAGGCCTGGCCACCGTCGCCGTGCAGTGCGTAGCCGACTATGTATTCGCGCATTTCGACGTGTGCCGGCTCTACGCCGTGGTGTTTGAAACTAACCTTGCTTCAGCGAGGGTGCTGGAAAAGGCTGGGTTTGAACTGGAAGCCGTACTGCGCAAAAGCATCATCAAGAACAACCAGATGCTCGATTCACGGCTGTACGCTAAGGTGAATTAAGAATTAAGAATTAAGAATTAAGAATTAAGAATTAAGAATTAAGAATTAAGAATTAAGAATTAAGAATTAAGAATGCGCTTTTCTGAGAGCATGTTGAATGATAGAACGATAGTTGAACGGCCAATTTTTAATTCTTAATTCATAATTTTTAATTCCTTTCCTTGCGCTACTTCCTTCATTTAGCCTACGATGGCACCCGCTACCACGGCTGGCAGGTGCAGCCCAACACGCTCACGGTGCAGCAGGAGCTAGACCGGTGCCTCTCGCAGGTACTGCGGCAGCCGGTGTACTCGCTGGGCAGTGGCCGTACTGATACGGGCGTGCACGCCAGCCACCAGGTAGCGCACTTCGAGGCCGACTTTCCGGCAACGCTGGACCTGGAAACGGCGCTGTACCGCTTCAACCGGGCCTTCCCGCCCGACATTGCCGCCTACGCCCTGCATCCGGTGCCCGATAACGCCCACGCTCGGTTCTCGGCCGATGCCCGCACCTACGAATACTACGTGCGCCTCGTACCCGACCCATTTAGCGTGGGGCGGGCCCTGTACCTGGACCGTGCGCCGGACGTGGCCGCTATGAATGAAGCTGCCGCTACCCTGCTCGGCTCCCGCGACTTCACGGCCTTCTCGAAAGTGAAAGGCGGCGAGAACCACTACGTCTGCGTGGTGTACGAGGCCGGCTGGCACGTCATGCCCGGCGGACTGATGTTCCGGATTCGGGCCAACCGGTTTGTGCGCGGCATGGTGCGGCTGGTGGTGGGTACGCTGCTGACGGTAGGCCGGGGCAAAATTACGCCCGCCCAGTTTCAGCAGATTCTGCACGCTCAGCGCCGGGTAGATGCCAGTGGCGCGGCCCCGGCCCAAGGCCTCTACCTAAGCCGCGTGGAGTATACACCCGACGTGGTGCCGCCCGAGCTACTGCCGCCGGGTTTGCCGTACTTTGTAGGACGTTAGTGCAAGTCGATAAGTGTGAACGTCATGCTTCTACAAGCTCAGCATGACGACCTAAAAAATCTACTGCAACTTCCGGTCGGCACGCCCGGTTATTAGTGCTTACTACCTCTCTATTTTGGAACCAACTACCGCTTCTGCCAAATCCGGCAATATCTTCGACTGGCAGGTGCTGCGCCGGCTGATGGTGTACGTGCGGCCGTATCGGCGCATTTTCTACCTGCTGGTCTTTCTGACGCTGGCGGCGGCGGTGCTCGGCACGCTGCGGCCGTTTCTCATCCAGCGCATGGTGGATGTAACCATCGAGGAAAACGACTGGCTCGGGCTCAACAAGATGTTTGGGCTGCTGCTCGTGCTGCTGGTGGCCAACTCTTTTGTGAGCTACCTGCAAACCTACTTCGGGGGCTGGCTGGGCCAGTACATCGTGCGTGATATTCGGGTGGATTTGTACAAGCACATCCTCAACCTGCGCCTCAAGTTCTTCGACCGGACCCCCATCGGCGTACTCACCACCCGCAACATCTCCGACGTGGAAACCCTCTCCGACGTGTTCAGTGAGGGGCTGGCGGCTATGCTGGGCGACATTTTGCAGCTGGTGTTCATCATGGGCTTCATGTTCTACATCGACTGGCGGCTGACGCTGGTGAGCTTGTCGGTGATTCCGCCGCTGCTGTTCAGCACCTATGTGTTTAAGGAGAAGGTGAAGAAGTCGTTTCAGGAGGTGCGCACGGCCGTGGCCAGCCTCAACGCCTTCGTGCAGGAACACCTGACCGGCATGAACGTGGTGCAGATTTTCAACAACGAGGAGCGCGAGTACCGCAAGTTCCAGGCCCTGAACCAGGAGCACACCCGCGCCAACATCCGGTCGGTGCTGTACTACTCCATCTACTTCCCGGTGGCCGAAGTGCTGGGCGCGGTAGGGGTAGGGCTTCTGGTGTGGTACGCCGCGCAGGGCCAGATTGAGGGCACGATTTCCAAGGGCGCCCTCATTGCTTTTATCATGTACAATGCGTTGTTCTTTCGACCCATCCGGCAGATAGCCGACCGGTTCAATACCCTGCAATTAGGCCTAGTGAGCACCGAGCGGCTACTCAAACTACTCGACAGCCAGGACTTCATTCCCAACAACGGCACGCTGGCCCCGGCCACGTTGCGCGGTGAGGTGGAGTTCGAGAAGGTGTGGTTTGCGTACAACGAGGAAGAGTACGTGCTGCGCGACATCAGCTTCAAGGTGGAGCCCGGCCAGACCATAGCGTTTGTGGGAGCCACCGGGGCCGGCAAAACCAGCATCATCAACCTGCTCAGCCGCTTCTACGACATCAACAAAGGCCACATCAAGGTAGATGGCCACGACTTGCAGGACTACGACCTGAGTGCGCTGCGCCGCCATATTGGAGTGGTGTT
This sequence comes from Hymenobacter telluris, assembly GCF_017313265.1. GTDB lineage: Bacteria > Bacteroidota > Bacteroidia > Cytophagales > Hymenobacteraceae > Hymenobacter > Hymenobacter telluris. The sequence continues at coordinate 109,354 of NZ_JAFLQZ010000011.1, forward strand.
GCAGGATGTGTTCCTATTTGCGGGCACCATCCGCGACAATATCACGCTGGGCAGCCAGGACATCACCGATGAGCAGATTTGGGAAGCCGCCGACCTAGTGGGCGCCCGCCGTTTCATCGAGCGGCTGCCCGGCTCCCTCGATTACCCGGTAATGGAGCGCGGTGCCACGCTTTCGGTGGGGCAGCGGCAGCTCATTAGCTTTGTGCGGGCCATGGTGTACCAGCCCACGATTATCGTGCTCGACGAAGCCACCTCGTCAGTTGACTCGGAAACCGAGGAGCTGATTCAGGCGGCCATCGAGAAGCTGATGCAGGGCCGCACCTCGCTGGTTATTGCCCACCGCCTGAGCACCATCCAGAAAGCCGACCGTATCATTGTGATGGACCGCGGCGAAATCAAGGAGTCGGGCCGCCACGAGGAACTGCTGCGCCAGAGTGGCTACTATGCCCAGCTCTATCAGATGCAATACCGCGACGTGCTGAAGGCATAAGTAAGGATGATTGGATGAGGGAATGAAAGGATGACTGGATGAAGACGAATTAGATTTATGTCTCTTCTCTTTCTAGCCGCTATCCTTTCGTTTCCTCATCCAATCATCATTTCATTCAATCATTTCTTTAAGAATGAACCGTATTTTCCTTATTCTTTCCCTGCTGCTCATCGTAGCAGTTGGCGTAGCGTACTACGTGCTGGGTGGCTTCAAAACGGCCGAAGTAAAGCTGGAAACCACCGCGCAACCCGTATTCGTGGCCGGCAAATACTTTGAAGGTCCGGCCAGCAGCGAGGCCTTTGGCGACCTGACGCGCGAGGCCTACGAAATCCGCACCTCGGGTAAGCTCAATGGTACCTTCGGCAACATCTTCTACAACGACCCCGCCACGTCCAGCGAAGCCGCCGAGGTGTTTGTGGGGCTGATTGTGGACGATACTACCTCCCAGAAGCTGCCAGCTGGCTACCGGTACCGGGTATTCCCAGCGGGGCAGCGGGTGTTGCATTCCACCATCGAAGCCAGTTACCTGGTAGCTCCCGGCAAACTCTACACCGGCGTCAAGTCAACGGCCCAGGCGCAAAGCCTCACCTTGCAGAACATCTACCTGGAACGGTTTCCGACCACCGGCCCCGTGGAAGTATGGGCCGTAGTGAAATAGATTCACCTAAGCCTGACATGAAACGAGTTCCTTCGCACAGTGCGAAGGAACTCGTTTATTTGCATATCGAGCCTGTTAGTTGCCTAAGTGGAATGATGCACCGATAGCCAAGTTCTGAAGGCCAAAATTAGCCCCAAAGTCGCTGCTACTGCCCTCTGAGCTGCCGGGTTGAAGCTGCCCGTTCTGCTGCTTGTTCTTCAATTTTGAGTACACCAGATTGCCTAGCGTGAGCTCTATCCCTATTTTCTTGGTAGGAAAATATACGAAGCCGGGAGTCAGGTTGCCGTAGCCGCCGGTTGCTTTATTCTCATAAGAATAGCTCTGCGTGCCATTCTGGCCCCTGGTGTCACTGCTATTTTTGTTTGTCTGGCGTTGGTAGCCGCCGGAAAGCTGCCCGTAGAAGCCCAGATTCTCCATTATCATGGTGTAGTACCGTACAAACGGACCTACAGACACCGTTGTGTTGCGGTACGTATACTTGTTTACAAATTCACTGCTGCCGCTGAAGCTCTCTGTTCGATTGTCGGTACGCTTAGAGGTAGATGTGACACCCACAACCCCTACCGCCAGCCTGTCGGCAACAAAGAAGCCAAGCTGAGGCGCGAAGTTGAAGCCCGACTGCTTGGCTTCCTGCTTGATAGTAGTTGGTGGTAGTCCGGCATTTGTCGTGTTGGATTCACTTTCCGATTGAGCGTAATTCACCTGCCCGCTTATAAGCAACTTGCCGGCTTCTGTTTGTGCTTGGGCGGCGCCAATAGTTAAGCTTAGTGCTAGCGCACTTACAATTGTTTTTTGGGTTCTCATAAGACTGGAATAGATAAAAGAAGGAGGAAAAGTACGCCTCCAACGCGCTATTCGGCAGGATTATTTAGAGTAGCTGGATTTATATATTTTATTAAAAACAGGCCTGCGCGCGCAATAAAAGCCAAGCACTATAGTAGCTAGGTAATTGGAAGCAGCATGTGGGAAACGTCCACTTACGCTAGCAGGTAATCTTGGGCGGTTTGCTGGCAGCGGATGGAAGTAATTTGCAATCCTAGCAGGTGCGGGCTCCGAAACTGCTCGTACAAATCAGTGAATACCTCATTCAGCTCTGGGGTTTCGCTCAGGCGGTGGTGGCACACCTGATGCGTGTTTACCACGTGGCCGTCTTGAAATTCAGCTAGCGTGAGTTGGTAGCAAACTGTATACTGGGGTTCCTTTTTCATAGTCGTTGGAAGAAAGGACAGAGACAGAATAGAATTGTAAAGCTAATATATTTAGTATTAAATCCACTATATTTAGTAGAAAAAAGAATTGTTCTGAGTACCTGTGGCACGTGTGGCGCAATAAAAAACGCTGACCCAAGGGCCAGCGTTTTTCGCTTTTGGTATCGTCAGGAACCAACTTTTACTCTACTACAAGCCGCTTGATGAGGACGCCTTCGGTGGTAGTTAAGTGCAGCGAATACACTCCGCGTGGTAGAGTAGCCACCTCAAAAGAGGTTTTTACGCCACCCGCAGCTGCTGCCAGCGTGCGTTGCATTACCTGCTGACCGAGCGTATTGTAAAGCGTAGTGCTTACAGTTTTGCGGGTGAGCGAAGCCGGTATATCCAGCCAGAACACCTGTTGTGCCGGGTTGGGGTACAGGCCAATCAGCTTGGCCAGTGCCACTTGGCGGGTGGAAGCCACCAGCGTTGAGAAGGCAACGTTGGCCGTGGGCACCGACGTGGTGCCGCCAGTGCAGTTGCTGGTTACCCGCACGGTGTAGGCCGTATTGGCAAGCAAGCCGCTTAGTACCACCGGCGAAGCAGTTGGAGCAGGCGTTACGGTTTGCGCCGTGCCGTTCTGCGGCGTGTAGGTGACGGTGTAGCTGGTGTTGCCGGCACCCGGTGTGAAGCTCACGCTGGCCGAGGTTGCCGTGATGCTGCTAACCGCCACGTTCGTTACCGGTGGGCAAACCGGCAAGGCCAGCGTGGTGAACGTGGTAGTAGCTGCCGCAGAAGTCTGCCCGGCGCCACAGTTGCTTACTATACTCACCGTGTATAGAGTGGCCGGAGTAAGACCCGCCAGCGCTACCGGTGAACTGGTTGGAGCGGGCGTTACGGTGGTGGCTGTACCGCCCTGCGGCGTGTACGTGACGGTATAGCTAGTGCCGGCACTGGCCGGGGTGAACGTCAAACTGGCCGACGTAGTGGTAATGGCCGTGGCCGTGAGGTTGGTAACGGGGTTACAGGGCGGTAGCGCCAGCGTGGTGAAGGAAACGGTGGCGGCTGGCGAGGTCTGGCCCGGTGCGCAGCTTGATACAATGCTGACGGTGTACGTAGTGGCTGGCGTAAGGCCCGTAAGCACGACGGGTGAAGCCGTGGGGTTGGGCGTTACCGTTTGGGCGGTGCCACCTTGGGCGGTGTACGTAACGGTGTAGCTGGTGCCATTGCCTACTCCAAACGAAATGCTGGCCGAGGTAGTGGTGATGTTGCTGGCCGCCAGGTTCACTGGCGGCAGGCAAGCCGTGGTGGTAAACGTGGTAGTGGCCGGGGCCGAGGTTTCGCCAGGGGCGCAGTTGCTCACAACACTCACCGTGTACGTAGTGCCAGGAGTGAGGCCAGATAAGGTTACCGGTGAGGCAGTAGGCGCTGGGGTAACCGTAGTGGCCGTGCCCCCCTGCGGCGTGTACGTGACGGTGTAGCTGGTGCCTGCCGTTGGGGGCGTAAAGGCAACGCTGGCCGTGGTAGTGGTAATGGCCGTAACAGTTAGGTTGGTGGGGGCCGGGCACGGTGGGTCCGTCACGGCGCACAAGGTAAACTGGCCGGGCGTGCCGCCGCCAATCTGCCAGGCGCGGGCATAAATGGTGCTGCCCGGCGTGAGGTTCGTGGCGCGCACCTGCGAGAAATTACCAGTGCCGAAGTTGTCGTTGCAGCCCACCGAAGTCAGGGCGCCGCAAGTGCCCGAGTACAGCTGCAAGCCCGTGTCCGTAACCGAACTGCCAGTAACGGCCCCAGTGCTTACCTGCACCACACCGTTGGCGGGCACCACCAGCGTAAACCATACGTCATTCACTACGCCATTGCCGCAGGTGGGGGCCGGTACCGGAGTTGCTGAGGCCGTAGCGCCCACCGTGGTGCTAGTAACCGGCGCGCAGGTGGTGCTTACCGTAAGAGCGGTAGCGCCCGCGCAGTCGTCGTTGGCGGGAGCGGGGGCCAACGTAGTGAAGGTAAGCGCCAGCGGCAAGCCCTGCCCCGCCGTGCAGTTCGACTGAATGGTGACGGTATATACCGTGCTGGGCGTCAGGCCAGTAAAGTTGACAGGCGAGGTAGTGGAATTTGGCGTTACCACCGAAACCGTGCCGCCCTGCGCCGTGTACGTGACGGTGTAGCTGGAAACCGAAGTGCCCGCCACCGGCGTGAAAGCCAACGACGCCGAAGTGCTGGTAACGTTGTTGATGGCTACGTTGGTAACGTTCGGGCAGACCACATCCGTCTGGGCGCAGATGGTGAAAGCCCCACCCGCAAACTGCCCGAACGGCCACACCCGCGCATACACCGTGCTGCCCGGCGTCAGGCCGGTACGCCGCAACAACGAGAAGTTGCCGTTGGGCGAACTGTCATCGTCGCAGCCCAGCAGCGTGAGGGTGCCGCAGCTGCCTGAGTATAAAGCCAGGCCGGTATCCGTGAGCGGGCTGCCCGTAGCGGGGCCGGTTTCAACTTGCAGAGTGCCGCTGGCTGGTACCACTATGCTGTACCACACGTCACTGGAGTTGTTGAAGCCAGCGCAGCCCGGTGCAGGAACCCCCGCCGACGTGGTAGCTCCAAGGGTGTTACCCGTAACCAACGCCCCGCAGGTGCCAATTCCTACACTACTAATAGGAGTGGACCCCGCGCAGTTATCATTGGCCGGAGCCGCCGAGGAGGCAGTAAACGTGCGGGTCAGAACCGAGCCCACGCCAGCCGGACACACACTTTGCAGCGTAACAGTGTACGTAACCCCCGAAGTCAGCCCCGACAGCGTAACCGGCGAGCCAGTGGCGGTGAGGGTGGTAGTAGGCCCGCCGCCCTGCGGCGTGAAGGTTACATTGTAGCTGGTGGCGTTGCCGCTGGGCGTAAACGAGAGACTGGCCGACGTGGTAGAAAGACCCGCAATGGCAAGGTTGGTCGGGTCGGGGCAGGCAGCGGCACCGGTTACGCAAATCGTAAACGGCCCCCGAATGCTGTTGTCGTTCTGGCCGGCTACCATTACGTAATACGTGGTATTGGGCGTGAGCGTGGTGGCGCTCAGAGGCAAAGCCGGGCCGTTGGCACTCTGCGAGCAGCCAATCTGGGTGAGAGCCCCACTGCACGAAGCGCCCGAAAATAACCGCACCTGGCCGGCGGCGGCTCCCGCCACGGTAATGGTGGCGCTGGTGCTGGCGCCACCCGTGGCCGGCGTCGTGAACTGATACCACACATCCAGCGGGCTACTGTCGAGGGCGCAGCCAGGGTTGCTGTAGCCGTTGGGTGTGGTGTTGCTGGCCCCGAAGGTGGTGCCGTTGGTGGGAGTGCACGCACTGGTAATAGGCAGTGTAATGGCGCCGCAAGGGTCGTCGTTGAGCAGTGGTACCGTAAAGCTGAAAAACGGCGACTGAAGCGTAGTCCCGCCGCATTCCGTCCGCACCGACACAAAATACGTGGTGCCCGGCGTCAGGCCCGCAAACAGGGTAGGTGAAGTGGCATTCGGAATGGTTTGGGTGCCACCCGCACCACCGTTCAGCGTGGCCGTGAACGTGGTATTGCCCGGCCCCGCCGTAAACGACACTGCCGCCGAGGTACCCGTTGGGAACGTTACGCCCAGGATGGCCGGAGCACCGCAGGCCGGCGGATCGGTGATGCAGATAGTAAACTGGCCCTGCGCATCATTAGAGGAATAGCCGGCCACTTGCACATAATACGTGGTGCTGGGCTGCAAGGCCCCCGTAACCAGGCGCGGCGCCGCCGTATTGTTGGCGTTGGAAGAAGTACAGCTGATTTGAGTGAATACTCCCGTGCACGAGGGCGCCGAAAACAGCCGCAGCAACCCCGCCGGATTGCCCGTTACGGTAATGGTAGCCCCCGCGCTGGCGCTGCCGGTAGCTGCCGTTGTGAAGCTATACCATACATCCTTGGGCGCGGTGTTATTGAATGCGCCGCAGGTGTTGGCAATGGTGCCATTCACGGTGGTAGTGGTGGCTCCAGCGTTGGTGCCCACTGTGGGTACCGTGCACAGGCTGCCGTTGAGCGTGAGTGGTACCGCACCGCAGGGGTTGTCGTTGGCTGGCGCCTGCGCGTAAGTGGTCAGGCTAATAAACAAACTGGCCAGCAGCCAACAGATTGCCCAAGCCGTTCGGTGGATTGAAGTTGTGTTGCTTGCCCATTGCTGCAATAACCAGGCAAGCCGCCTCGTGAAAGGTAGAAGTGTAAGCATGCGGTAATAGGTTGGAAAAGGAAGGAATGGATGGATAGGTGCCTGCTACGAAAGCAGTGCAGGACAATGTAAAAATTAAATTATAATAATTTGCTATATAACATATGCCAGTGTGCTGCTCTCGGGGTCAAGGCGTTAAATACTAGATTTACAGTGAGTTATCTAGTAATGTTGCTTCCGTATTTTCAAGATAGTACCTACCGCAATACCTTGTCACTTCAGGCGCGCAGCTGGAAAGCTGGGAACAAGGCCGCCGGTCCGCCCGTTGAATAATAGGCCCCGTTACATCATTTTGCCCGGCCTAATTTGCTTATGCCTCGTTCTATTTCCCTGCTTATATTGTCGCAGTGGCGCCTTGCATGGGTGCTGGCGGCTCTGCTGTGGGCGGTAGAACTGAGGCCGTCAGCTGCGGTAACACAACCTGTTGCGGGCGGTACTTTCCTGCACGTAGGTAGCAGCCACCCCCACAATCCCCGAATAGCGCTACTGCCCGAGCAAAGCACTTTCAACCGGGAGGCCGTTGCTCCTTTGGGGGCGGATACCGGTAGCTGGCTGCCACTTGGAACGGCCTTGCTGCCAAGCCTGAACTGGGAACTTCCTAAGTTGCTTGTGTGGCCCACGCACCGGCGTGCGCGCTGCGGAACGCTGCCAGCTATATGCCGGCAGCGGTTGCTGCTAATTTCCGTACTACCGAATGCTCCTTAGCTATTCGGTTTGAACGTGCATTATGCGCCATAGCCAATGCCATAATGCGCCCATGTCGGATAGTGGCGTATTTCCTTGCTAACCTGCTGCTTGCTGCCTTTTGCCGCCGTGCCACTAGCGCAGCCAGAAAATACTTGCGCAAGCAGCAAACCTACTGTATTCATGCTTCTTCAACAGTCTATGCTTCAGCGCCTACGAGAGTTGACCCGTACAAGCACCTTGCTTTCTTCCCCACTACCAACCGCTGCTGTTGCCGCCGCGGTAGATGCCCCGGCGCAGTCCAATGACCGAGAATTGGGCCGCTATTTCCGGCAGGCCATTTTTATTATTCTAGGCATTCTGTCGGCAGCGCTAGGCTTGAAAGGCTTCCTGCTACCCAACGAGTTTATCGATGGGGGAGTAACGGGTATCTCGCTGCTTACCAGTCAGCTAACGGGTATTTCGCTGTCGTTGCTGATTGTGGTTATCAACATCCCGTTTGTGGTGCTGGGCTACTATCAAATGGGACGCGGCTTCGCTCTCAAAACCCTGATTGCTATTATCGGGCTGGCACTTACCCTGTTGGTGGTTTCGTTCCCAACCCTCACCCAGGATAAGCTGCTGATTGCCGTTTTCGGCGGGTTCTTCCTTGGCGCCGGTATCGGCCTAACGGTGCGCGGCGGCGCGGTGCTCGACGGTACGGAGGTGCTGGCCGTGTACTTGAGCAAAAAAACTGCCCTTTCCGTCGGCGACGTTATTCTGCTCATCAACCTAGTGATTTTCGGGGCGGCGGCTTACTTGCTGTCTATCGAAACGGCGTTGTACTCCATTCTGGCCTACCTGTCGGCGGCTAAAACTATCGACTTCATCATCGAAGGCATTGAAGAGTACACCGGCGTTACCATCGTGTCGGCGCAGAGCGAGCTAATCCGGCAGATGCTCACCGAAAAGCTCGGGCGCGGTGCCACCGTGTACGCGGGCAAGCGCGGGTACGGCTCCCACGGCCACCAGCGCGCCGCCATCGACATTATTTTCACCGTGACTACCCGCCTGGAAGTCACACAGTTGAAAACCGAAATCGAAAAGATTGACCCCCAGGCCTTTGTGGTTATGCACAGTGTGCGCGAAACCAAAGGCGGTATGGTGAAAAAACGGCCCCTGCACTAACTGCACCCCTTGGCTGCATAATGCTGCAACTCTGATAAGCTGTTTCAGTGAAGTAATTCGCTGGGGCAGCTTATTTTTCTATGCCCCATCTTGCCACTAAAGCATTCAGGCTCCGGCAACAGGCTAAGTCGGAGCCACTTCAGTAGCTTCGCTAGTCTATGCACAACATCGAACTCATCATTGCCCTGCTGGCAGTAGTCACCATTCTGGCCGAGGTAGCCGACCGGCTGCGGCTGCCGTACCCGGTGCTGCTGGTGCTGGTGGGTATGGGGCTCGGGCTGGCTCCCGGCCTGCCTCGCGTGGCCCTGGCCCCCGACCTCGTGTTCCTGATTTTCCTGCCGCCACTGTTGTATTCGGCCGCGTGGGGCACTTCCTGGCCCGACTTCAAAGCGGCCCGGCGCCCTATTGGCCTGCTGGCTTTGGGGTGCGTGCTGTTCACCACCTGCTTGGTAGCAGTGGTGGCCCACGCCCTGATACCGGGTTTCAGTTGGCCGGTGGCGTTTCTGCTGGGGGCCATTATCTCGCCGCCCGATGCCGTAGCTGCCACCAGTGCCACCAAGGGGCTGGGGTTGCCGCGCCGGGTGGTTACTATTCTGGAAGGGGAGAGCCTTGTCAATGATGCTTCGGGGCTGATTGCCTACCGCTACGCACTAGTGGCGGTGCTCACCGGAAACTTTGTGCTGTGGCAGGCGGGCCTGCAAATGGTGTGGGCGGCTGCGGCCGGAGCAGCTATTGGGCTGGCCGTTGGTTGGCTGGTGTTTCGGGTGCATCTGCTCACCCGCAATGCCATCGTCGATACCAGCCTAACCTTCCTGACGCCCTATCTGGCCTACCTAACAGCCGAAGAAATCCATGTGTCTGGCGTGCTGGCTGTGGTGGCGGCGGGGCTGTTTCTCACGCGGCGGTCGGCCCTCATCTTCGAGCACCAGTCCCGGCTGCAAACCTACGCCGTCTGGAATACCATTGTGTTGTTGCTCAATGGCTTGGTCTTTATTCTGATTGGTTTAGAACTGCCCGTTATCCTGGCCGATACCGATAGGCAGTCGTTGTGGATGGCCCTCGGCTACAGCTTGGTTATTAGCCTGACCGTCATAATCGGCCGGCTGCTGTGGGTGTATCCGGGTACGTATCTGCCGCGCTGGCTAAGCGGCAGCATTCGGGAGCGGGAGCCTGCGCCTGCGTTGCCGCTGGTTACGGTAATTGCTTGGACCGGAATGCGCGGCGTGGTGTCGTTGGCGGCGGCGCTGGCCCTGCCGCTCACGCTCAGCCCCGGCGTCCCGTTTCCACACCGCAACCTGATTCTGTTCATCACCTTCGTCGTGATTTTCTGCACGCTGGTAGGGCAGGCCTTAAGTTTAGCCCCCCTGATCCGCTGGCTTGGCATTGCACCCGACAACAGCCTGGAGCACGAAGAAGTGGAAGTGCGGATGCTGCTAGCCACCCAAACCGCCGCCTACCTGGCCAGCCCCGATGGCAGCCGCCAGGCCCCCGCCGACGTGCTAGCCCGCATGCGCACCCGCTACGAAATTCGGTTGGAGCGTTTGCGCAACCGGGCGTCAGGCGTGCGCGCCAGCCTCCTCGATGAAAAGCCGATTTCTCAGTTTCAGCAGTTGCAAGAAACCGTAATTCGGTTCGAGCGGCGGGTATTGGAGCAGCTGCGGCATGAAGAGAAAACCAGCGAAGAAGTGCTCCGCAAAATTGAGAACGAGCTAGACCTCGAAGAGTCACGGCTGGCCTCCGATAAGGCGTAGGTGCTGGTTGCTGTAGCTTAAAACGTATCCTGGCTTACAAGCTGAAGTCCTCGCCACAGTGGCAAGCCTAACTCAACTACAATCAGCGCAACTGTACTTCGCTTGCTGCCTGATATAAAGCAAAAACGCCAACCAACTAACTGTTCGGCAGGCGTTTGCAAGTGAAATAGAAAGTCGGGGTGGCAGGATTCGAACCTACGGCCTCGTCGTCCCGAACGACGCGCGCTACCGGGCTGCGCTACACCCCGAGAGCGGCCCTGCGCAACTGCTAACCAGATGGAAAGGGCCGAAAAAAGCCTCCGGGTGGGGTTCCCAGAGGCTTTTCAACAAGAAATTCTTCAGTCGGAGTGGCAGGATTCGAACCTACGACCTCCAGCACCCCATGCTGGCGCGATACCAGGCTACGCTACACCCCGAGGAATTATGCCACAAAGGTAATTGAGAATTTGGATGTAGCGCAATTTACCCGCAATAAAATTACTGGCGTGAAAACCCACACGAACGGGATACAGCCCGTTTTTCAATTCATTGCCCGGCCTGCTCACGGCAAGTTGCCTCATTGTCTGCTGCTTGGCTTTACGCGTAGCTGTTGCCCCAACGTTCCGGCTGCTGGGAGTTGTAGCTGAAATTTCAATGCTTCCGATTCGTATTTCAATGGCTCTAGCGCATTGTAGCAGGAGAGTAGCCGTGGCAGTTTCATTAAAACAACCAAGCCAAACATGAACCGCGCTACTTCCGAGCAACACTATTTTTTTAGTTTGTCTATCGGGCTTAGTGCTAAGCTTTTTGGAGTACAATTCGCTGCTTAGCCTATCAGGCGCTCTGCTGCATTTCGGCCGCTAATCAGGCCACGCATATTGGCTCAGGTATTTAGCTGCGCCGCCGAATTGCGTTTTATAGTAGCAAACTGTGATTATGATAATCAGTAGAAGATATTGGCTATTAGCACTTTCAGAGGAATTATGATTGGAGAGGCGTATATTTGATTAATTTTACAAGAAATCTGGGTAGCTCACGTTGTCGTAGGTATGCATATGAAATCTGTACTTTCTCTTGTTTTTCTGCTTCTGACTTTGGTGCTGGTTGAACCTGTGCGGGCTCAAACCAAGGGTGCTGCACCTAAGCCTGCCGCCAAAGCCCCGGTGAAAGCGGCCGTGCCCGCCGCCAAGAAGCCCGCCCCGGCTACCGCAGCCAAACCAGCTGCACCAGCAGTTGCCAAGCCGGCCGCAACTGCCCCGAAGCCAGCCGCTGCTACGGCTGCGGCCCCTGCCGCCCCCGTAGCCCTCGTCACCGACAAAATGGTGGTGCCAGCCGTCAATACCTCGTTGCTGAAAGTGCAGGCCAGCGCCAACCCCATAACGGGCCGGCTTACGGTGCGCACCAACTCCCCCAACCCTACCCGCGTGGAAATCAATGGCCCCGATGGCCGTCCGGTTATCACCCGCGACCTAATCAGCAGCTCCGAAACGGCCGTGCTCGATGTCAGTCACCTGCCGCCCGGTGCTTATATCGTGCAGTGTACCTCTGGGGAGCGGCGCGGGATAAAGCGCGTAATGGTAGGTCAATAATTCGCAGTCGGTACATTCCAGAACGCCCATTTGGCCTCGGCCGGATGGGCGTTTTCATGTTTGGAGCAGTGTATATTTGGTGGTATGGCCACTCTACTTTCCTATTGGGAGCACCAAACCTTCCTGCACGGCTTCGATGTAGTGATTATCGGGGCGGGACTGGTGGGACTGACGGCGGCGCTGCACACGAGGCGGCTTCGGCCCGCGGCGCGGGTCCTCGTGCTGGAGCGCGACGTGCTGCCCAACGGGGCCAGCACCAAAAATGCCGGTTTCGCCTGTTTCGGCAGTATTTCGGAGTTGCTGGAGCAGGAGGCGCGCGGCGGCACGGCGGCGCTGTTGCAAGTGGTGCGGGCCCGCTGGGAAGGCTTAGCCGAACTGCGGCAACTGGTGCCGGATGCTGTGTTGGATTATCAGCCGGTAGGCGGCTTCGAGCTATTTCGGGCCACTGAAACCGAGCTGGCCGAGCGGTGCCAGGCGGCCATTTCGTATTATAATGCGTTGCTGGCTCCTGTCATCGGTACTAGTGCCATTTTCCGGGATGCTAGTAGCCAGCTGACCGGCCTAGGGTTTGCGGGCGTGCAAGTGATGCTGGAAAACACCGCGGAAGGCGCCTTGGATACTGGCCGGATGATGGAAGCCCTGCTGCGCCAGGCCTGGCAGGCCGGTGTTACGGTGCTGCATGGGTGCCCCGCGCTGGCGCTGGAGCCGGCCGCAAGTACGGTGCGCGTGAAAACTCCGTTGGGCACCATCGAAACCGAACAAGTGCTGCTGGCTACCAACGCCTTCAGCCGGCAGTTCTTCCCCAACCTCGATGTGCAGCCCGGCCGCGGCCAAGTGCTGGTGACGGAACCTCTGCCTGGCCTGCGCTTGCCTGGCACCTTCCACTACACAAAGGCTACTACTATTTCCGGCAGGTAGGCAACCGGGTGCTGCTCGGCGGGGGCCGCCACCTCGATTTTGCGGCCGAAGCTACTACCACTCCCGGCCTGACCCCGCTCATCCAAAACCACCTTGAACAGTTGTTGCACGAGGTAATTCTGCCCGGCCGCAACGTGCGCATCGACTACCGCTGGAGCGGCGTCATGGCCTTTGGTGCCGACTTGGAGCCGATAGTGGAGCCACTGGCACCCGGCATATTTGGGGCATTGCGCTGCAACGGGATGGGCGTGGCGCTGGGCGCGGGTATTGGCAAGCGGGTGGCAGAGTTAATGGCTGGCTAGTTTTCGTTGTTCGGTTCGTGCTAGAAACTATTTGTTATGACCGATATGCGCCGAATAACGAAAACCAACCACGAACAACGAAAATCAGGCCGCGTCCTCGCTTTGCAGCTGCCGCTCGTAGAGGGCGCGGTACAGGCCGTCGGCGTCCTGCATCAGCACTTCGTGGGTGCCGTGCTGCACAATTACGCCGTCGTCGAGCACCAGAATTTCGTCGGCTAGCTTCACGGAGCTCACGCGGTGCGAGATGATGAGGCTGGTGCGGTTGTGCATGATGCGCTGCAAGGCATCGAGGATGGCGTTTTCGGTGTTGGTATCTACCGCCGAGAGGGAGTCGTCGAGGATCAGGATTTTCGGCTCCTTCACCAGGGCGCGGGCAATGCTGACGCGCTGCTTCTGACCGCCGGAAAGCGTAATACCCCGCTCGCCGAGCTTGGTATCAAAGCCCTCGGGGAAGCGGATGATGTTGTCGTAAACATTAGCGTCTTTGGCGGCTTGCTGCATTCGTTCCTCAGTAGGGTTGTTGAGGCCGAAGTTGATGTTGTTGCGAATGGAATCGGAAAACAGAAACACGTCCTGGGGCACGTAGCCGATTTGCTCGCGCAACGAGTTCAATGAATAGTCGCGCACATCCACGCCGTCGATGCGGATGGTGCCGGTGGTTACGTCGAAGAGGCGGCAGAGCAGCACGGCCACGGTGCTTTTGCCCGAGCCGGTGTTGCCAATAACCGCTAGGGTCTGGCCCGGCCGGATGCGGAAGCTCACGTTGTGCAGGGCCTGGATTCCGGTGTCGGGGTAGGTGAACGATACGTTGTCGAACACAATGTCGCCCACCATTTCCTGCTCGATGTTCTGCTGCGAAACGATATCGGTTTTTTGGTCGAGAAACTCGTTGATGCGGGCCTGCGAGGCTTCGGCGCGCTGCACGAGGCTGCTGGTCCAGCCGAGCGCCGTCACGGGCCAGGTCAGCAGGTTCACGTAAATCAGGAACTCGGCAATGCTACCCGTGGTGATGGTGCCGCGGATAACCTCCTGCCCCCCCACGTACACCGTGACAATGGTGCTGAGGCCCACCAGAAACATAATCAGCGGGAAAAACAGGGAGTTCACAAAGTTCAAGCTCAACGACTTCTCCTTGTATTCATTGGACGCCCGCGCAAACTGTTGATGCGAATCCTGCTCCCGTACAAACGACTTCAGCACCCGAATCCCCGAAAACGCCTCCTGCACGAAGGTGGTCATGCCCGAGAGGCTGCGCTGGATTTCGTCGCTCTTCTTCTCAATCAGGTTGTTGACGTAGAAAATGCTGACGCTCAGGATGGGCAGCGGCAGCAGCGTGTAAATCGTGAGCTTCACGTTCACCATGAACATAAGCGGCACGATGAGCACGAACAGCAGCACCAGTTGCATGAAATACATGATGGCCGGCCCGAAGTACATGCGCACCCGCCCTACGTCCTCCGAGATGCGCGACATCAGGTCGCCGGTGCTGTGGCGGCGGTAGAAGGCCAGCGGCAGGGTTTGGTAGTGCTGGTAGATTTCGTTTTTCTGGTCGTTTTCAATGTGCCGGCTCATCACAATGAGCGTTTGGCGCATGAAAAACAGGAAGATGCCCCGCAGCAACGCCAGCACGATAATCAGGATGCCGTACAGCAGCACGTTGCGCCCAAACAACGAGTACACTTCGCCCTGCGACGAGGTGCCTGCAAACAGGTGGTACAGGTCAATGCCCTCACTCACCAAATCGAAGGCGTAGCGCACAATCTGGGCCGGGAAAATGGCCAGTAACGTGCTGAGCGCCACGAACAGGATTCCGCCCAGGAAATGCCATTTGTAGCGAAACAGGTACTTATTGGTAGCGGAAAGAGCGGACACAGCAGAGGGGAGTGGAGACGAGAAAACAGCGGCCCGGCTGGCCCCGTAAAGAGCGTAGCCAATAGCCGGAACCGGAAATTGAGTTACTTTTGCACCCGAATTGCCGACCATAACGCCCGATTCATTGTAGGCGTTGCGGTTGGCAAAGATACAACAGTCAAGTCCCGCTCTTTCCTTTCCCAAATCCCACCCACTCTTCAATCTCCTTTCCCATGGTTGAATTTCACGAGACGACCGACACGTCGGTCTTTGGTCAAATTGCCGAGTTCCAACACGAGCAAGTGGTGTTCTGCCACGACCACGAAACGGGCTTGCGTGCCATCATCGGTATTCACAACACGGTGCTGGGCCCGGCGCTGGGTGGTACCCGCATGTGGCACTATGCTTCTGATGCCGACGCTTTGCACGACGTGCTGCGCCTCTCGCGCGGCATGAGCTACAAGGCCGCCATTTCGGGCCTGAACCTGGGCGGCGGCAAGGCCGTCATCATCGGCGACGCCAAAACCATGAAGACCGAGGCCCTGCTGCGCAAGTTTGGCCGCTTCGTGCAGAACCTGAACGGCAAGTACATCACCGCCGAAGATGTGAACATGACCACCAAGGACATGGAATACATTCGGATGGAAACCAAGCACGTAGCGGGCCTGCCCGAAAGCATGGGCGGCTCCGGCGACCCGTCGCCGGTAACAGCTTACGGTACCTACATGGGTATGAAGGCCGCCGCCAAAAAGGCTTTCGGTTCAGAGAGCCTGGCTGGTAAGCGCATTGCCGTGCAGGGCGTGGGCCACGTGGGTACTTACCTCATGGATTACTTGCAGAAAGAAGGCGCCAAGTTGGTACTGACTGACTATTACGAAGACCGCGCCTTGGAAGCCGCTGCCCGTTTCGGTGCCGTCGCCGTTGGCCTCGATGAAATCTACGACCAAGAGGTGGACATCTACTCGCCATGCGCGCTGGGTGCTACCATCAACGACGATACCATTGACCGGCTCACGTGCCGGGTAATAGCCGGTTGCGCCAACAATCAGCTGGAAAACGAAAACGTGCACGGCCCTGCCCTTGTGGACCGCGGCATCGTGTACGCCCCCGATTTCCTGATTAATGCCGGCGGCCTCATCAACGTTTACTCCGAGGTAATTGGAGGCAGCCGCCAGTCGGCCCTCACCCAAACCGAGAAAATTTTCGATTACACCACCCAAGTGCTTACCAAAGCCGAGCAGGAAGGCACGCACCCCCAGGCGGCGGCCATCCGGCAAGCCGAGGAGCGCATTGCCGCCATCGGCAAAGTCAAATCCACTTACTAAATGGTGAAATTGTGAGGTGGTGAAATGGTGAGTTTGACGTTCTAGCCGCGCAATCTGGGCAAGCGGCGCCGTCAAAACATCAAACTCACTATTTCACCATCTCACAATTTCACAACTTCAACAAGAATGCTCAACCGTCGCACGCTTCGCATCAAGGTCATGCAGGCCCTGTACGCCTACCATCAGGCCGTGGGGTCTGATTTTTTACTGGCTAATGACCGGATTGCGGATGCCTTCGCGCCCGACCTGACTTCGCCCGAACCCCAGGACAAGCGCCTGCTGAAAGGCCAGCAGAAAATGGCCGAACTTACCTTTAAGGAGTGGCACAAGTCGGGCCAGGAACCCGAGAAAAGCGACGATGCCGACGTGCAGGACGCCGTGCAGGATGCCATGAAGTACTATCAGAAAGCCGTTGCCAAGGACGCTACGTTCTACGCCGGCCAGATGGTGCACGCCGCCGAAAGCATCCACGACCAGTACCTGCACCTGCTCAATATTCCGGAAGTATTGCTTCAGATTATCGAGGAAGAAAAGGTGCGCGAAGCCCGTAAGCACTTGGCTTCCAAGGAGCCGATGCTGGATACCACGCGGCTGGAGCAAAACCCAGTCATTGAGAAGCTGCGTAGCAACTTGCAACTGCTTGACCTCACCATTCGCCGCGCTCAGCAGTGGAAAGGCGAAGACGAGCGGGAAGCCCTGCGCCTGGCCTGGCGCAACGAAATGCGCAACGACCCCGAACTGCACAGCTACCTGGCGGCGCCGGCCGGCAACTACGCCGAAGACCAAGAAATGCTCAAGCACCTCTACAAAACCTACGTGTTCAAGGGCGAAAACCTGCCCCGCTACATCGAGGAAGACGACCTGAACTGGGAAGAAAACCGGCCCATCGTGAAGAACCTGGTGCTCAAGACGGTGAAGATGCTCGACGAAGCCGCCGACGAGAAGCTGGAACTGATGTCGTTGTCGGCTAACTGGCAGGAAGACAAGGAGTTTGCCGAAAGCCTCTACAAGCAAACCCTGGCCGAAGACGAGAAGTACGAGAAGCTCATTGCCGAATCAACCCAGAACTGGGACGTGGAGCGCGTGGCCCTCACCGACAAGATACTGCTGAAAATGGCGCTCTGCGAGATGCACCTGTTCCGCGGTATTCCGGTGAAAGTGACCATCAACGAGTACATCGAAATCAGCAAGATTTACAGCACGCCTAAGAGCAAGCAGTTCGTGAACGGGATTCTGGATAAATTGGCCCAGGATCTGACGGCCAGCGGCGCCATCCGCAAGTCAGGCCGTGGCTTGCTGGATAACCAGTAGGTAGTAGGTATTGGGTAGTTGGTAATTGGATATGGGCATTAGGTTTTATTGCCTATTACCTACTACTAATTACTCAATACCAACTACCCACTGCACCTCAGCTGGCAGTTCTGCGTATTAAGGCTCACTTTCCCTGTTCAATACTCACTAGTTCATACTCACTCTTCATACAATGAGTAGCAAAACCCTCACCGGCATTCTTTGCTTTGCCGGCGGCGCCGTCACCGGAGCCGTTATTGGCTTGTTATACGCCCCCGAAACCGGCCGCGAAACGCGGAGCTGGTTGAGCTATCAGCTGGAGAAATACCGCGAGGCCCTGGCCGACATTACCGAGAACCTGGTAACCAGCCGCTCGGATATCGGCCCGTCGTCGGCCAAAAGTGAAGGCCAGCGCGTGATTCAAGACGCCAAGAGCAAGGCCGAGCAGCTCCTTGGCGACGTAGACCAGCTCATCAACCAAATTAACTCGCGCAAGACCCTATAATGGCCCGCGCGGGCACCGGAAATGTGCTGATGTACTGATTTGCAGGGGTGTTGCTTCACCGTCGCAAATCAGCGCATCAGCACATTTTTCATTATTAGCACATTCTGGCGTGGTACCTTTGCGGCACGTACCCCGGCTACGGCTGGGCCCGCTTCCCCATCCCTTCACTTTATTCACTTTTTGATGCACCTTATCACCCTCATCCCCGGCGACGGCATTGGCCCTGAAATCACGAAAGCGGTAACTGATATTTTTGCGGCGGCGCAGGTGCCCGTGCAGTGGGAAGAGCAGAACGCCGGCCAGACCACCTTCGACCAGTCGGGGGAATTGATTCCGCAGGCTTTATTGACGTCGCTGGAGAAAAACCGGGTGGCACTGAAAGGCCCGATTACCACGCCCGTGGGCAAGGGCTTCCGCAGCATCAACGTAACGCTGCGCCAGAAGTACGACCTCTACCAGAATGTGCGGCCTTCCAAAACCACGGAAGGCATCAAAACCCGCTACGAAGGCATTGATTTGGTACTGTTCCGCGAAAACACCGAGGGGCTGTACTCAGGGCTGGAAGTGTGGGACGAACGTTTGGGCATTGCTGATTCCATTGCCCGCATCACGGTGGCGGGCGCCCGCAAAATATGCCGCGCTGCCTTTGCGTACGCCGCCAAGCATGGCCGCAAGAAAGTAACCCTGGCCCACAAGGCCAACATCATTAAGATGGCCGGCACCATCATGCTGAACGCCTGCAAGGAAGCTGCTACCGAGTTTCCGCAGATTGTGTTCGAGGATAAAATCATCGACAACATGTGCATGCAGCTCGTGAACAAGCCCGAGCAGTTTGATGTGATTGTGACCACTAACCTGTTTGGCGACCTTCTCTCCGACCTCTGCGCCGGCCTCGTGGGCGGCCTGGGGGTGGTGGCCGGGGCCAACATCGGCGACGAAATGGCCATTTTTGAAGCCGTACACGGCTCGGCGCCGGATATTGCCGGCCAAGGCAAAGCCAACCCCACCGCGCTGCTCCGCTCGGCCCTGATGATGCTGCACCACCTCGGCGAGCACCAGTACGCCGACACCATCGAGAAGGCGCTGGAAGCCACCCTCAAAGACAAAGAGAAATGCACCGGCGACCTGGGCGGCACGGCTTCTACCAGCGAGTTTGCCCAGGCTATTATCAGCAACTTAAGCAAGTAAGCTGCTGATAAGTAGCACAACCCAATAGCAAAGACCTTTTTACGGTGGCGCGGCAAAGCAACTGCCCGTTCCACCGTAAAAAGGTCTTTGCTATTGGGTTGTGCGCCACAGCCCACGAATAAACCGTAATTTTACGGGAAACTTTTACACCGTACCTGTAAGCGTATGGCCCCTGCCACTCATATGAAACGTACTCTTTTTTCTGCTCTCCTGCTTTCGGGCGTACTGCTGACCGGCGCCTGCAACTCCGACAAAACCAGCGAAGTAGGCACCGAAGGCATGAATGCCGCTGCCACTGACGCTAGCGAAGCCGCCGCCAACCCAACCGTTGACAACCCCAACGTGGTATCCGACACGGAGGTGCCCAACCCGAATGCGCCGGTAATGACCTTCGTGCAAACCGAGCACGACTTCGGCGACATTCAGCCTGGCTCGGTGGTGAAGCACACCTTCGAGTTTACCAACACCGGTAAGTCGCCGCTGCTGATTGAAAACGCTACTGCTTCGTGCGGCTGCACCACCCCCAACTGGACCAAGGAGCCCATTGCCCCCGGTGCCAAAGGCACCATTGATGTGCAGTTCGACAGCCACGGTAAGTCAGGCATCCAAAACAAGGAGGTAGCAGTGCGGGGCAATACCTCGCCGAGCATCACCAAAATCAGCATCAAGGCCAACATCCTCCCCGACGGCTCACAAGGCCCGGTAGCGCAATAAGGTGAAATGGTGAGATGGTGAAATAGTGAGTTTAATGTTCGACTTGCGCAATTGGTGCTATCGGAATATTAAACCCATCATTTCACCATCTCACTACTCACCATTTCACCATCTCACCATTTCACCATATGCTGCTTACGCTTCTTTTACAAGCCCGCCCCGCCGGCGAAAGCTGGGTTTCTTTTCTGCCGCTGATTGGTATTGCGGTGGTGATGTACTTCTTCATGATTCGGCCGCAGCAACGGAAAGCCGCCGAAGCCAAGAAATTCCGCGACTCTATTGCCAAAGGCTCTACCATCGTAACCATTGGCGGCTTGCACGGCAAAGTGCTGGACCTGACCGACGAATCGGTGACGATTGAAGTGGACAAAGGCACCCGCCTGAAGTTCGACCGTTCGGCCATTGCCCGCGAGGTGAAGCCGGCCAAAGAAGTGGTGAAAGAGTAAGGACGGATGGGTAGGGGCTGCGTATGATACAGGAAAGGCGAAGCAGTCTTTAATTGCCTACTTTGTCTTTCGGTTACGTCTTTCTAGCCCCACTACCGCCCCATGTTTTTCAACCGTTCCATCCGTTTGCTGCGCTGGTTTACCAGTCCATTCTACGGGCAGGGGCGGAGTTATTGGCAGGCGGTAACGGCGTGCTTTCTGGTAGCCAGCACGTTCTGGCTGCTCAATGCGTTGGGCAAAACCTACACCACCCGCATCCTGTATCCGCTGGCGTGGCGCTACGACGATACCCGGTATATTCCGGTGCAGCCCCTGCCCACCGAGGTGGCCGTGAACGTAACCGGCCGAGGTTGGAAACTGCTGCGCAAGCAATTGATGCTGGACGTGAAGCCCGCCGAAATATCCTTGCTGCGGGGCTTGCCGGCTACCCGTTACGTAACGGGCACCGCCGTACGGCCCGCGTTGCAGACGGCAATGGAAGGCTTGCAGTTCAATTACCTCATCAGCGATACGCTGTGGGTGAATTTTGATAGGCTGGTGAAGCGCCGGCTACCGCTTGCGCTCAGTCCGGCTGCCGATGGTTCGGCGTTGCCGTACGCCGCAGTTTTCGAGCCGAAAACCGTGGTGTTTCAAGGACCGGCCGAACAAGTGGAAGCTTTAGCCGACCCGTATCCGGTGCATTTGCCCCAGGCGCCTGCCAGCAGTACCAACGGTACGTTGCGTGTGC
Organism: Hymenobacter telluris; assembly: GCF_017313265.1. Classification (GTDB taxonomy): domain Bacteria; phylum Bacteroidota; class Bacteroidia; order Cytophagales; family Hymenobacteraceae; genus Hymenobacter; species Hymenobacter telluris. The sequence goes on from NZ_JAFLQZ010000011.1 coordinate 130,353, forward strand.
CTATTGGTGGGCCCGAACTGGTGGTAACCAACGTGCCCGAAGTGAAAGTGCGCCTGCAAGCCCGGCCGCTGGTGGTTATTGCCATGCAGGTAGAGCCTGAGTTGGTAGGATTTCCGGCCAACACCAGCTACCAGCTCCAACCGGCCACCGTGCGCGTGCGGCTACAGTGCTTCAAGGAGGATACGGCCCGCCTCCACCAGAGCCAGGTGCACGTTCAGTTGCGCTTCGGCTCATTTATTGGCCCCGATTCCACGTTGCAACCCATTCTCACCGACCTGCCCGACGTGGTGCGGGGCAGCCGAATTATTACCCCTGCCGTCCGTATCACTCGGCAATGAGTTTTTTGGTGTTGGTTTTTTGTTTTCCGGCGGTTGGAACCCCCGCGAAAAATCAGGCCCGAAAAACATAAACCCACCAACGAAAAACGAACACAAGTATGCTGCGCATCGGTATTACGGGCGGAATTGGCTCGGGCAAAAGCATGGTCTGCCGCCTGTTCCAGGTGTTGGGCACGCCCATCTATGATTCCGACGCGCGAGCCAAATGGCTCATGGGGCACGATACTACCTTGCGCGACCAGCTAACGGCTGCCTTCGGCCCTCAGACCTTCAACGAAGCCGGCCAGCTCGACCGGGTGTATTTGGCGGGGGTAGCTTTTGCCGAACCCGCGCAGCTGGCTCGCCTCAACGCCTTGGTACACCCCGCCGTCGGCCGCGACTTCGAGGCGTGGTCGGTGGCTCGGCAAGCAGAGGGGCACCAGTATATACTCAAAGAAGCCGCGCTGCTCTACGAATCGGGCGCGTACCGGCAGCTCAACCAGATTATCACCGTGTTTGCGCCCCAAGCCGTGCGCCAGGCCCGCGTACTACGCCGCGACCCACACCGCACCCCCGACGATATTCTGGCCATCATCGGCAAGCAAATGAGCGAGGAGGAAAAAGTGCAGCGCGCCAACCACGTCATCTACAACGACGACCACCACCTACTTATCCCACAAGTGCTGGCGCTACATGGTGAGATGGTGAAATAGTGAGGTGGTGAGTTTGATGTTCAATCTGCGCAATCTGTGCAAGCGGCAGAACATCAAACTCACTATTTCACCACTTCACAATTTCACCTAATTATTGGGCTGCGCTCAAAGGGCCGCTCCCGGTCGAAGAGGTAGCGGTAGGTGACGTGTGTTTTGTAGATGCGGGCCCCGATGGAGCGGGTTAGGGCCAGCATCCGGGGGTTGAAGTCGCCAATCCAGTTCATTTCGATTTCCGAGTAGCCAGCCTGCATGAACTGTGCGCGGGCGTGCACCATTAGGGCGCTTTCCACGCCTTTGCCCTGCCACTCCGGCACCACCCCGAAGATGACCCCGAACAACTTTTTGTCGGTGCGCTGCTCGTATTTCCGCTTTTCCCACAAAAAGCGCAGCTTGTTCCAGAGGTTGAAGTTGCGCCCCACGTGCTTGAAAATCTGGTTCAGCTCGGGCAAGCTCACGAAGAAGGCTATGGGCTCGTCGTTGTGATAGGCAAACCACAGCAGGCGCTCATCCAGCACCGGCTTCATCTGCTTCACTAGGTCGCGCGCCTTCTCCAACGACATGCCCGCAATACCGCTGTGGTTGGCCCAGGCCAGGTTATATACGTGGTGAAAGTCGTGGGCGAGCTTCTTGGCGTTGCGCTTGCTGGCGTGCCGAAACTGGAAGGCTGGGTACTGCTCGGCGTAGCGCACCGCCGCGTTGCTGAAGCTCGGGTGCAGCTGCATCGCCACGCCGCGGTGGCAAGTGTACTGCTTGAAATAGAGCTGGAAACCGTAGTTTTCGAACAATTGCTGATAGTACGGCGGGTGGTAGAACATACCGTAGTTAGGCTCGGTGAACCCCGAAACCAATAACCCCCAGAACCGGTCCCGCTCCCCGAAATTTATCGGCCCATCCATAGCCTGCATGCCCCGATCCACTAGCCAGTTCCGGCAGGCCTCGAAAAGCGTGTCGGCTGCGTGTTGGTCGTCAATACACTCGAAAAACCCCATCCCCCCGGTAGGCAGGTTAGTATCAGCGTGGGCCGTGGCCGGATTCACGAAGGCAGCCACCCGGCCAATCGTTTCGCCAGCAGCATCGGTCAGAATCCAGCGAATAACGGTGCCTGTAGCCAGGTTGGGATTCTTCTTCGGGTCGAATACCACTTCTATTTCGTGGTCGAGCGGCGAAATCCAGTTGGGGTGGTTGCGGTAGATGCGGGAGGGCAGGTCCAGAAAATGACGGACTTGCGCGGGCGTGGTAACTTCGAGCAGTGGCATGGCAGCGGCAAAAAGGGAATAGCTGGCAAACAGGGAAAGCGCCCCAAAGATTACGGTTTCTGCTGGTATGCCTAGAGTAGCAAGCGCAGACGTACGTTTACCACAACCGGGCGGCCGGCGAAACGGTCTGAGGGTCAATACTATTCCGGGGTGGGCGCACATTGCGGGCGGGCTTGCCGGGGCCCTGCCTGAAAACCGACAGCACCTTCACGCCGCCCGCCCGGATAACGTGCACTTCCGCGCCCAACGAGTCGAGGTAGGACTGGGGGTGCCAACGGTACCCCGCCAGGTAGTAGCGCGCCGTACTGTCGGGGGTGTAGCGCAGCCGGGCGCGTTGGGCTGGCTTCAGAATCAGGGCATTGTTGTAGAGCGGGTAATGCCAGAAAACATTTACCGTTATGGCCGGGGCTGAGTCGTGCGCCAGTATCCACTCCAACCCCTGCCGATAGGCCAGGCCCCAATAATCCCGCTCAAACAGGCGCTCGGCAGTTGGACCCGGCAGAAAGCTGAAGTACACGTTGCCATGCGGATGCAGGTGCACCATGCGCACCACGGTATGGCCGGTTTCAAAAACAGCCAACCCCACTATAGCCCGAGCCGCCAGCCGCCGGCCGCTATGCTGCCGGGCCTGCCGCACCAGCAGTTGGCACCCCCGGACCGCCCACAGTAGCAGTGCCGGATAAATATAGTAGAGGTGGCGCCAGCCTTCATAAACAACTACGTGCGTAGTGGTTACAACCGCCAAGGGAGCCAACAGCCACAACGCCAGCAATACATCCAAGCGGCCGTTTATGGTGCGTAGGTAGTGGCCGGGGCCTGCCAGCCACCAAGCGCGCAGCCCGGCCACTAGGCCCAAGCCGGCAGCCAGCGAGTAAGGCGCCGGAATGGTGACCAGCATCCAGACCGGAATGTAGTGCCAGGGCAATTGAATAGCCAATAGCTGCTGCCCGAGGTAGAAGTTGGTGAAGCCCCACGGATACCGTACCGCGTGCGAAGTAACGGCCAGTAGCTCCGGTACGCTCCAGGCCCACAAATACGGCCAGCCTGCCACCACCCCTACGGCTACCGCGCCAGCATACACCCCCATCAACTGCCCGAAACGACGCACAGGCAACCGAACAGCTACATTGTAGCGCAACTCCAGCAGCAGCCCTAGCAGCGTGAAGAGCAGCAGTTGTAAGCCTTGCACCCGTACATCTACCACCAGCGCGGTAGCCAACCCGTGCAGTGCGGCGCGGCGCCACGTGGGCCGGGCCAACAGGCGCAACAGCGTGAGCATAGCCAGCGTGAAAAACGCCATGTACACAATGTCTTTGCCATTGTACGACGCTTCCGCGAAGAAACGGGGCGAAAGCACCAGCAACCCAGCCCCCAGCAACCCCCAGCGCCAGTCTTGAAACCGTTGAGTGCCTAAGCGGTATAGCGCCCACACCCCCAGCACAAATACGCTAAACACCAACGAGTGGCGCATCAGGTAATACGACCGGGAATCATGGTCGGTAAAGAGGTAGCTCAGCAGAATGGCCGATATTTCGAATATCGGGCCGTGATGCGCGTCGGGAAAGTTGCGGATGTCGGGGGTGGTGGCAGCGGCCGGGAAGTGCTGCATCTGCTCGGCCGGTAGCACCAGGCTGGCCACGTACTTCAGGTTAACCAGGCCATTGAGGTGGTTGTTGGGCTCATCCCACGACACCCCGTAGTCGCGCACCAAAAGCAACCCCACCCCGAGCAGCAAGCCAAAAAACACGCCTACTACAATGCTCCTGTTGGTGATGGAAGCCAGCATAAGTGCGGGGCGCCGCGCGGAAAAAGTGGGCAAGCAGAAATCCTAGGTGCGAAGAAACCCGGAAAAGCCCGAAAACAAAAAAGGACAACCGCCAGCGGTTGTCCTTGTAATGGTGGGAGATACTGGGTTCGAACCAGTGACCCTCTGCTTGTAAGGCAGATGCTCTGAACCAGCTGAGCTAATCTCCCGAGGGGTATGCGTACTATGAAAGTGGGAGATACTGGGTTCGAACCAGTGACCCTCTGCTTGTAAGGCAGATGCTCTGAACCAGCTGAGCTAATCTCCCAAAAGGCGTTTCCCGTTTGGGAATGCAAATATGCAGGGTCATTTCCGAATACACAACTCTTTGTGCGAACTTTACCTTCACAAATTTCTTAAGAGATAGAGCTAATTTCACTCAACTCTTTTAAAGTCAGAAATTTCACAAGATTGAAAAAACTGCGGCGCTACGTACTTTATTTTCTGCTGGGGCTGGTTTTGCTGCTCGGTGGTGCGGTAGCCGGCGTGTGGTTGGGGCAAGACCACATCATTGCGTTGTTCGTGCAGGAAGTGAATCAGTACCTGCGCACCCCCGTGAAAGTGGGCAAGATGGAAGTGTCGCTGCTCGACCAGTTTCCGCGGGTATCCATCACCCTGACCGATGTGCGGGTGAGTGGCTCCTTGCCCCAAGATACCGTACCGCTGGCCCGGGCCCGCCGCTTGTATTGCGCCTTCGATGCCTGGGATTTGTGGCGCGGCCATTACCGCATCAGGGCCGTAACGCTCACCGATGGCCGGGTGTATGTGGGCCACGACCAACAGGGCCGCCCCAACTACGAGGTGATTCGCTACGATACCACGGCCGCACCCTCTGATAAGCCGCTGGCATTTGGGCTCGAAAATATCCGGCTAACCCGCATCCATACCACCTACAACGACCTGCTTCGGCAACAGCGCTACACGCTTCAGGTGAAAGACGTGAAAGCGCAGCTGGACGTGAATGATATGCTGGTGGATATTCAAACCCAGGGCGATACGCACGTAGAGGCCATTCAGCTGGGGCCAGATGCTTACTTCCGCGACAAAGACCTTGCGCTCAACACCAAGCTGCGCGTAGACCGCACGGCGCGGGTGGTAACTATTCAGCCATCAGAGTTGAAGGTGGGAGCCGCCGCGTATAGCGTAGCTGGCACCGTTAGCTACGCGCAGGATACCGACCTCGACCTGAAGCTGGATGGGCGCAATACCGATGTGCAGTCGGTGCTGGCGCTGCTGCCGGCACGGGTGGTGCGGCGCCTGAGCGCCTACCGCAGCCGCGGCGACGTGTACTTTGGAGGCACGGTACGGGGCACAATGGCCGGGCCAGCCAACCCGCGCCTGGATTTCCGATTTGGCTGCCGCGACGCTTCCTTCTATCATCCTGATTACAAGCAGGCGGTGGAGCACGTTTTCCTGACTGGCACATTCAGCAATGGTAGCTTGAAATCGGCACGCACGTCGCAGCTGGATTTGCGCAACGTGCGAGGGGCGCTACAGGGCAAGCCGTTCAGTGGCAGTTTGCGCTACGCGAATTTTCAGAACCCGGACCTGGCCCTTACGCTCCGCGCCGATTTTGACGTGGCGCGGGCCTTGCAATTTTATCCGGTGGCAGCCGTACGGGGTGGCAGCGGCACAGCCCAGCTACAGGTGTCGTTTGCGGGCAACCTACGCGAGTTTCAAGCTGGTCCGGTCACGGCCAGGGTGCAGTCGGCGGGCGAGCTGACGCTGCGCGGTGTGCAGCTTCGGTTGCGCGACGTGGCGCAGCCTTTCACCAACCTAAACGGTACTTTTCAGTTACGCCGCAATGATGTGGCCATCAATAGCTTTGCTGGCCGGGTCGGGAATTCTGATTTCCAATTGGGCGGTACATTCCGGAATGCGCTGGGCTGGCTGCTGGTGCCCCGGCAGCAGCTAGTAGTGGAAGCCGACCTCAACTCCCGGCTCCTGGACCTCGACCAGCTACTAAGCCTCAAACAACCCACCGGAGCAGTAGGAGCAGCCAGCCCTGTGGGTTCGGCGGCTGGCGATGGATACGCGTTTCGGCTTGCGCCCACGCTGGCGCTGGATGTGCAGGCGCGGGTGCAGCGGGTGCGGTTCCGGCGGTTTCGGGGGCGCGAGTTGCAGGGTACTTTCCGGCTACGCAACCAGGTGCTGAGTACTACTGCGCTGTCGGTGGCGGCGGCTGGCGGGCGTGCTAGCTTCCGCGGCACGCTCGATGCCCGGCAACCTGACTTGCTGCATCTTAGCTCTAGCACCACTTGCCAGCAGCTGCCCTTGGATAGCCTGTTCTACGTGTTCGAGGATTTCGGGCAGCAGTTTATTACCACCCGGCACCTGCGCGGTATGCTAACGGCCTCGGCCGAGTCGGATGTGTATTTCACGAAGGCGCTGGACCCGATTACCGACAAGCTGGAAGCCGAGGTGAAGCTGACGGTGCGCAACGGCGAGCTGAACAACTTCATGCCCCTGCAAAAGCTTTCCATGATAGCCGGGCGGGAACGGCTGCGGCATTTGCGGTTTGCGCAGCTGACCACGCCGGTGTACATCCAGAGCCGGACGGTGTACTTGCCGGAAATGGAAATCCGGTCTAATGTGCGCGCCGCTTCCCTGATTCGCGTTAGTGGCACTCACACCTTCGACCAGCAAATGGACTACCACCTCAGCATCCCGATTCTGCCGGGCTTATTGTCGAAGGTGGCACCGGCGGGCAGCACAACGGGGCCTAGCCTGCTGCTGGCTATCCGGGGCGACGAAGACAATTTCAGCGTGACTTATGACCGGGCCCGGCCGCAGGTGGCCCGCCCGGCTACTACCAGTCCGGTCCCTGCCAAGCGGCCGGGCCTGCTGGATGGCCTACTGAACCCGGCAACTGCCGCGCCGGCTGCATCGGCCCGCCCCGCGGTGCCGGCAGAGCCCCGCAAGCCGTTCGAGTTGAAGAAGCCAGAAAAGAAACCCGCTCAACCGCAGACAGGTGAGTATTTCGAGTTTTAATACCGAGGAGTCGCCACAAGGAATGGGTGGGCGCAACGAGTAGCGTAGTGGTAAGCGGAAGCTACGGATTGGAGTGGAAGTGGGCGGCTGCCACTAACCTAATTTGGGTGGGTGCGTTAAGGTCTTCAACTAAACATTCTCCCTTCCTTCCAACGTTTCCGCCATGAACGATACCCAGCTTCTCCAGAACTACTCCGAGCAGGAAAAAACTGCTTACCTCAGCGTAATTGCCAGCTTGGCTTCGGCCGACCGCGAAGCGTCGGAGGCCGAAATCGAATTTCTGCAACAGCTGGCGCAACAAGCCGGATTGTCGGGCGGGGCAGCGCAGCAGGTAGTATCCGCTGCCAAAGACTCCACCAACCAAAGCGTACAGGCCAACCTGGATGCCCTGCGCGGCAGTGACTTGCGCTTCTCATTGGTCACCGACCTCATCAGTTTCGCCCGCGCCGACGGCTCGTACGCCAACGATGAAGAAGCCATGGTGAACAAGATTTCCGCTTACCTAGGCATCAATCAGCAGCAGACGCAGGCGCTGGAGCAAGTAGTAGACCAGGCGTCCAAAGTGCCACACGATGCCAGCGACCCAGCCAAGCAAGGCTTTTTGGGCGGCATTACTGATAAGCTTTCCAGCGTAGGCATTCCCAAGGGTGCTCTTATGGCCGGTTTGCTGGGTGTGGTGGCCCCGATGGTCATTTCGAAAGTAATGGGTGGCCGCAGCCAAGGCATGGGTGGCGGCATGATGGGCGGTGGCACGATGGGCGGCTTGCTCGGCGGTGCTATGGGCGGTAACTCCATGGGCGGCTTGTTAGGTGGTTTGCTCGGTGGCGGCTTGCTTAGTAGTGTACTGGGCGGTGGCGGCCAGAGTGCCGGCAACTACCCGCAGCAGGGCTCACACGTAGGCAGCGGCGGCTTAGGCTCCCTGATGTCGGTGCTGGGCGGCTTGGGTGGTCAGCCTAACTCGGCGCCGCGTAGCGCTGGCGGTGGCGGCCTGGGCAGTCTGCTGGGCGGTGGCGGCTCGATGGGTGGCCTGCTCGGCGGCTTGCTGGGCGGCCGCTAGCCGAACAGAACTTTAAAACAGAACGAGGCCCCGCATCTGCGGGGCCTCGTTCTGTTTTAAGGCCGAATAATACAACTTAGCTGGGGTTTGCCGGGTCGAGGCTGTCGGTGGGGGTGGCTATCTGCACGATGGTGGTGCCGGCGTTGGCGAATACGCCACCGTGCTGTTCTACCACTTCAATTAGCCGGTAGTTCAAATCCTCTTTCACGTTCAGGTATTCGTCGTAGCTGTTGGTGCTCACGAAGTATTGCACGCTCACTTCCTTGGCGGTAGGCGTGAGGGCCGAAAATTTCACTTCGGCGGGAGCCTCTACTAAGGTATGGGCTTCAATAGCGGTGCGGCTGCCTTGCACAATGGCGCGGAGCTGCTCACTGGTGGTGCTTTGGCTGAGGCTGAGCGTGAAGCTAACCCGGCGGGCCGTGCGCAACGAGAGGTTGTCGAGCGGCTTGTCAATCATGCTTTTGTTGGGCACCGTCACGTAGCTTTTTTCGGCGGTGCGCAGGCGGGTGCTTCTAAAGCCCACTTTCTCCACGGTGCCCGTAATGCCGCCCACCGTTACCAGCTCACCCACGGCAAAAGGCCGGTCGAGGAAGATGGTGAACGAGGCAATCAGGTTTTCCAGGCTTTCCTTAGCGGCAAAGGCCACGGCCAACCCCCCAATGCCGAGGCCGCCAATTAAGGCCGTAACGTTCACGCCAAACACCCGGCTCAGCATCACCAGAAACGTAAGCGTGATAACAAGCACCTTCAGCAAGTCTTTGGCAAACGGAATCAGCTGGTTGTTGAGGTGCGAGGGCGTGGCCTCGGCCCGCCGCCGGTACACGGCCACCAGAAAGTCGATGACGCGCAAGGCAATCCAGCCCACCCCCGAGAAAACCGCTAACTGATACAGCCGGAAAAAGAACACCTTCAGGGCCGGCTCGTTGCGCGTTATTTCCGAGCTGCGCACCGGGTAATCGAGCACCTGAAACGCGAAATAGATGGTCACCAGGAAAATAACCACCGACAACGGCTGAATCAACAGATCCTGAAAGTGCTGCTCGCCTACATCCTCGGTCTTGTTGCGAATAAACCGAAACAGAAGCTTGGATACCAGCTTGGATAGCAGGGTTTTGAAGGCGAAGCCAAACAGCAGAATGCCCGCACACCACAAATAGGCCTCTACGTCGTTGCCTAGGAAGCGCTGACGGAGAAATTCATTGAAGGTCATTTTTTATACAGGATCTTGGAGTCTTGGGAGCCTAGGGTCTTGGCTAACGTTCTGATACTTGCTAACGGGAATGGTGCAGCGTGAGGAAGAGTGCAGAAAGGCCGTTTCGCAATGAACGGAACTAGGGGTGTATGGTTCACATAGAACGCCAGCCAAGCCCCCGAAGCTCTCCGGACTTATAGACTCCAAGCCCCAACTATACGAGCTGCCGTAGCGCCATTTCAAATGATTTCTGCGCCAGTCCAATGGGAGCGTCGCCTTGCAGGCGGGTGCGCTCCAGGGCCTGGCGGATTACACGGGAAGTATCGGCGAAAATGGCCTGGTCGGTAATTTCGGCGTTGGTTTCCATGAGGTAGGCAAACACCCGCGCCATGCCGCAGTTGGCAATAAAATCGGGAATGACGGAGGTGTGGCTATCGGCAAACTCGCCGGTCGGGCCGAAAAAGATTTCCGGGTCCTGAAACGGCACGTTGGCCCCGCACGAAATAACTTCCAGGCCGCCGGCAATCAGTTGCTCTACCTGCTCGCGCGTAACGAGGCGCGAGGATGCGGCCGGAATAAAGATTTCGGCACCCGAATGCCAGATGTGCTGGTTTATCTCCTGGAACGAGAGCAGGTTGCTGGCGGTCAGGCTGTTACCCTCCCGGCTCAGGAACAGTTCCCGGATTTCTTCCAGCGCGAAGCCCTCTGGTTTCAGCAAGCCCCCGGCCCGGTCGATGATGCCGGTGATGCGCACGCCTTGGCTGGCCAGGTAGTAAGCCGCCGCCGCGCCCACGTTGCCCCAGCCCTGGATAATAGCCCGCTTGCCCGCCACCTGCCGGTTGCCCCACAGCTCGTAGTAGTGGCGCACCGCTTCGGCCACGCCGTAGCCCGTAATCAGGTCGGCCACGGTGTATTTGCGGCGCAGGTCGGGTGTGAACGTGGCGTCTTCCAGCACTTTCACTACGCCTTGGCGCAGCTGGCCCAGCTTCTGAATCTTCTGGGGCTCGGTGGCACGGTAGTGGCCGTTCACTACGCCCTCCTGCGGGTGCCAGAGCCCATAGTCCTCGGTAATCGGAATAACATCGTGGATTTCGTCCACGTTCAGGTCGCCGCCGGTGCCGTAGTAGGCTTTGAGCAGCGGAATAACGGCGCGGTACCACCGTTCCAGCACGCCCCGTTTGCGCGGGTCCTGCGGATCGAAGTTGATGCCCGACTTGGCGCCACCAATAGCAGGCCCCGACACCGTGAATTTCACCTCCATGGTTTTGGCTAGGCTTTCCACTTCGCGCTTGTCGAGGCCTTTGCGCATGCGGGTGCCGCCACCGGCCGCGCCGCCCCGCAACGAGTTGATTACCACCCAGCCTTCGGCTTCGGTTTCCGCATCTTTCCACTCAAAAACGATTTCCGGACGCTTGTTCTCGAACTGGGCTAGTAGGTCTTTCATGGAAAATTAGGAGGTGAAAAAAAGAAAACCACGATTTTTATGCGTCAAAGGTAAGCAGCCCTCGTTGAGCTTTGGGGTCTTTTGCCATCCAGCGAATCAATTCCCCAGACTTGTTCGTTAGAGGAGCAACCAAATTTTTTGCGGGGATTTCCGTTCATAGGAACTCTTTCCATCAGAAATAGCGTATTACCAATATTCCTGACGGAAGTGCATTTTTCTTTTCCAGCCACCGTTGTAAATCAGTATGAAACCCTTGCTCTCACGCGTAGAATCCAAAAAAGTAGATAAGGCCGCTGCCATGCTTAAAGTATTGGCCCACCCAAAGCGCCTAGCCATTGTAGACCTGCTGGGTAAAGAAGAGAAAATGACGGTAACGGAAATCTACCGCACCCTTGATCTGCCCCAGGCCATTGCTTCCCAGCACCTGATTACGCTCAAAGACCGGGGCATCCTGTCCTCGTTCAAAGTAGGTACCAAGATTTACTACTCGCTTTCCATTCCAAAGCTGCTCGACGTAATTGACTCGCTGGAAGAGTGCTGCGATACTATGTAGGCTAAGCTGCGGCTTATGTTGCAACCGAAAAAGACCGCCTTCTGACGGTCTTTTTTCGTTTGGGTGCCTACTGTGGAGCTTAAACTAGCAACGCTGCACGCTTAAACGCACGACGCCCCTGCCGTTACTATCGAATGGCAGGGGCGTCGTGCGTTTAAGCGTGTCGGGTGGGTTAAGCCACCGTCGGCTGGTTTTCCAGGTCGAACAGGTCGGTTAGTACGTCGATGAGGTGGTCAGCTTCGCCGCGCTTGCAGGCGGCTTTCAGCTGTACTACGGGGTGCTTCAATACCTTCTGCATCAACGATTTGGTTATTTCGTCCATGCGGCGGGCTTCTTCGGGGCTCATCTTCTTCTGGTAGCGGTCCATTTCCTCCTGCCGAATCTGCTCCAGGGCATTTTTCAGCTTCTGAATGGTAGGTGAAACCAGCATTTCCTTGCTCCAGTCGTTGAGGCCGGCAATGCTTTCGGCAATGATGGCGCGTACCTGCGGCACCGCTGCTAAGCGGCGTTCCAGCGCAGCCGAAGCCTTGCTCTGAATGGCGTCGATGTTGTAGACCAGCACGCCGGGCACGGTTTCCACCTCGCCCTCAATGCTGCGCGGCACCGACAGGTCGATGAAGAACTTGTAGCTCAGCACGTCGAGGTTGGCTACCAGCTCGCGGGTGAAAAAGGGTGTGGGCGCGCTGATTGAGGAGATGATAACGTCGGCATCTTTGAGGCCGGCGGCCAAGTTCTCGAAATCCAGCACTTTGAGGCCGCACTCCCCGGCCAGTATAGCGGCTTTCGAGCGGGTGCGGTTGCAGATGGTTACGTCGGTGAAAAACTTACTGTCGCCGAAGTGGCGGCACACATCAGCCCCAATTTCGCCCAGGCCCACAATCAGTACGCGCGGGTTGGCTACGTCGGCGGTTAGTTCTTCTACCAGTTCCAAGGCAGCATACGAGGTGGAAGCGGCCCCGTCGCGGAAGGAAGTTTCCTGCTGCACGCGCTTGTTGGTGAAGAATACCGTGTGCAGCAAGCGGTGCAAGAATGGCCCGGCCGCATCCTCATCCGCCGACCACTGGTAGGCCTGCTTCACTTGGTTGCTGATTTGCAGGTCGCCAACCACTTGAGCATCAAGGCCCATAGCTACCTCGAAGAGGTGCTGTACGGCTTCGTCGGTGGTGGGGAGAATATCGAAGTAGGGGAAGTACTGGCTGACGTCGGTCAGGTGCTTCATCTCACCTAAGGCCTCAATAATGGCGGGGCTCTGGTCCTGCTCGGCGGCGTAGTACACCTCGGTCCGGTTGCAGGTACTGAGCACGAGCAGATCGGTCAGGTTCAACTCGTGGTGAAGAGTATGCAGGAAGCGGCGGCAGGCAGCTTCGTCCAGCGCAATCAGCTCGCGGATTTCCAGCGGCGCTTTTTTGAAGGACAAACTGACGGCCTTAAACGGGTAGGGCATAGCGGATGGCAACTGCAATTGCAGACGGCAAAATTACGGCACAAATTGGTACCATGAAAACAGTGAGTAGTACCCTGAGGTTCATCGTTTCCTGAAACTTCGATTCTGGCGTTTCAACGGGGATTACCGCAGCGTTAGCCCGCTAAAATCATGTGCTTTTCAGTGACTGAATGCATACCAAATGCGCTATTTCACTTAGGCAGCCTCGGCAGGCAGTATCTTCGGCGAGCCTAGCTGTTCTGTTCGTGCTACTCGTATGAGCGAGCAATTAGGTTGCTTCCACCGGCGTTTAGCTTTTTATTTCCCGCACTGCTTTGATAGGCATCTACGACCAAAAATCCCGTATTAAGCTGCTGATTGTAGCGGTGGCGCTCCTTATTGCGGCGGCTACTATTATTTACACCAACATACTGGTGCAACGCGTTTCGGAGCGAGAGCAAGAACAGATTGCGCTATATGCCAAGGCGCAACGTTTCATTATCAATATCAGCTCAGAAGAGGATTCAAATAGCAATTTCGTATTCGAGGAGATTATAGGTGCAAACAAAACCATTCCATTGGTGCTGACAGATGCCGCTGGCAATGCTATTGACGCTAAGAATGTGAATATGCCGCAGGGGCTTTCTGAAAAAGCAGCTATTGCCTTCTTACGCCGGGAAGTTGCGGCAATGAAATTGCAACATCAGCCTATTGTTATAGAACTAGGAGCCTCACAACGCAACTATATATACTATAAAGACTCAGCGCTGCTAGCTCAGTTACGGACGTATCCATTGGTACAGTTAGCTGTTATTGCCAGTTTGGGCATCATTGCTTACTTCGCATTCAGCTACTCGCGGCGCTCCGAGCAGAACCGGGTGTGGGTGGGGCTGGCCAAGGAAACCGCGCACCAGCTGGGTACGCCGCTTAGCAGCCTGATGGCTTGGCAGAGCTACCTGAGTGAGAGTGAACGGTTTAAAGATGAGCCGATAGTGGAGGAACTGGGCAAAGACATCCGGCGCCTCCAGATTATCACCGAGCGGTTCAGCAACATTGGCTCGGTGCCGGTGCTCAAGCACGAAAACATCTTGCGTACCACCCAGAACGCCATTGCCTACCTGCAAAGCCGGGTTTCCAAGAAAGTGGTTTTTGAAATCAAGACGGATTTGCCCACCGACACGCCCGCGCTGGTCAACATTCCGCTGTTCGACTGGGTGATTGAAAACATCTGCAAAAACGCGGTGGATGCCATGGACGGCCGCGGCAGCATCACGCTACACCTGCGCCGCCCGGTCCGTGACCGGACTTCCATTGCCATCGACATCACCGACACCGGCAAAGGCATCCCGAAGAGCCGCATCGACCGGGTATTTCTGCCGGGCTATACCACCAAAAAGCGCGGCTGGGGGCTGGGGTTGGCCTTGGCCAAGCGCATCATCGAGAACTACCACAAAGGCAAGCTCTTTGTGAAGTGGAGCGAGGTAGGGCGCGGCACCACGTTCCGGCTGGTGCTGAAGGGGTAAGTGGTGAGATAGTGAAGTGGTGAACTGGTGAGTTTGATGTTCTCGCAACGCTACTTGCGCAGACAGAACATCAAACTCACCAGTTCACCACTTCACTATCTCACTTCTCGGCGGTTACGGTTTCAGCGGCCTCGTTGGCCTTCTTCACTTCCTTCTGATTGGTAAGCTCCACGTAGCTGTTGCCCGTTACGCGCTTGCCGTGGTGGGTGCCTTCTACGCGGCACATGCCTTCCCAATAGTGCATCCTGATGCCGGCAAACAGCTTGAGTGTCAGCTCCTGGTTGGGTATGACGGGCGTGATGGTGAGGTCGTAGCCTTGGCTGGGAATGCGCAGGCGCCACTTGCTGGGGTAGCGGAGCTTGGAGGTCGGGCTGGTCCAGTAGTCGGTTACTTCCAGCTGAAAATCCGACTCCTTGAGGTGGGCGTTCTGGTTCTGGCTGCCATAGTGGGAGCCTCCGCCAATGTGCTGGCCAGTGGCGCGGTTGTAGAGCTGATAGGCCATGATTTCCTCGCGCGGCTCATCCAGCTGAATGCTGAACCAGTCCCAGCCCATGTCCTTGGCCATCACGCTGTTGCAGTTCCATTGCCGGTCGTACCACAGCTCGCCTTCCACCTGCCGGGTTTTGCCGCCTATTTCCACGGTGCCAGTGGCCGTGAGGCGCGGGTAGCTGTAGTAGCCTGCCTTGGCGGTGGGGCCGTACTGCTCGTAGCCGGTGCCGCTGTGCAGGAGCACGGGTTTGGCGGGCGTGGTGGTGAGGTTGATGGCTTGGCCTTGGTGAGCGACCATGCGAGCCTGCAAATGGTACTGGCCTTCCTGGCCAGTGAGGGTCCAGCGCTGGGCTTGCTTGGTAGTAGCCAGGTTGAGCGGCAGGGTAGGGGCCAGCAGTTGCGGCAGGCGCTCCACTTTATAGTCGTAGCGGAACTGCTTGGCTTGCGGGTCGGTGAGGGCGAAGTTCACCATCTGCCAGTCCTTTTTGCCGGTGACGTTGAAGTGAAAAAACACGTATTCTACCCCGAACGTCTCGCCGGTGGCTTTGTCGCGCAGGTGGCCGGTGAAGTACCACCACTCCAGGGAGTTCTGTTTGTGCACGGCTTCTTCCTGCGGGAGCTGGGCCCGCTCGGCAACTACGTCGTACTTATTAGTTGGTTTGAGCGAGCAACTGGTGGCGGTGAATAGTAGAGCGAGGGTAACGAGCAATAGGTTCTTCATACCCCGGAATAAGGATTTTCAGGGCAGAAAGGTTTACGGCTTGCGCCGGAATCAATTACTAGGCTGGTGCCGGAAAGGCTTTGACAACAACTGCCAAAAGTCGCGGAGAATGTAATGTGAAGAATATGATCTTATGCCACCAGCCACTATTACAACCTTACCTAATTTCCTTTTATCAGAGATAAGCTCAACGATAATAGATTGCTCATGAAGAGTGCTAAGGAGCTTTTCTTCTATCACAAAACCGATAGATGAAAAGATTACCAACTGGTTGGCAGAAGTCGACGGTGGTAGCGCCAACTCGAAACTGCCGTCCGCCCCGGTTGAGGTGCCGGTGATTGTGTTTTTGAGCAGGACAGTCACACCCGGTAAACCTTGGCCGGTGCTTTTGTCGGTGACTTTGCCACGTAGGATATGCTGGCTGGAATCAACTTTCGTTTGCAGCTGCTGCCGCTGCCGTAATGCCGCTACTTTCTGTTCGTCTCGCGTGAGCAGGTCGTATTGTACAGTTGTTTGAGTCTGGCCGCGGCCTTGTTCGGCAGCTACTTCCCGCAAGCCCAAAACTGTTGCCGTAGTGGTCAGCCACGTACGCCAGCGCGGGGCGGGTGCTGGCGGCATCAGCAACGGCCGGCTCAGCTGGTCGGCGCGGAACCGGCCGCAGGGGGCGGCAGTGCGTTGTAGCAGCGCCAGAATTTCGGCATCGGTTTTCTGGGTGAAGTCTAGGACTACTTTGTTGCAGGCGGCGCAATGGCGGCCTTGCGCATCGGGTGTCATGGCGGCCCAGTTTTCGTGGCAGGGCTGCGGAATGGCAAGCATGGTAGGGGTTGGCATGGCAGTAGCAGTGAAGTCTGCCTATCTGATGCCGGGTCCCGCTGGATTCCACATCCGAAATCGAAAAAAGATAAAGCGCAACCTCAACTCGATGGTGAGGTTGCGCTTTATTATTCGTTTGACTCCGCCTACTTCTACTTCAATGGTGGTGCTTGAGGTGGGTCGTGTTGCACAATGCGCCCCATAATCTGCCCGCGCCCTTCCACCGACTTCAGCCGGACGCTAAGCGCGCTTGGGGCCGGCGAAACCTTCACACTGACGATTTGCTGCTTGAATACGAAGGGGCTGCCCTGTATTCGTAGGCTTACGGTACCGTTCTGCACCACTTCCCATTGCTGCGGCATCGTGAAGCTGAAATTGCCTTGCTCGTCGGTTACGGCGCCGTACTTGGTTTCCCCGATGAAGATTTCCGCGCCTTGCACGCCGGTGCCGGTGGAATCATCGAGCACGCGGCCCCGGATGGTGACTTGGCCTTTGGGAGCGGAAGCAGTAGCGTCGGCTTGCTCGGTGGCGCCGACGGCTGGCGTGTTTTGCGGGGCGGTGGTTTGGCAGGCCGTAAGCACCGGCTCCAGCCCCAGCAGGGCCAAGGCCGTAACCAGCCACCGGCGCCACCGCGGCTGTGGTGCGGGCACTACGGGTGCAAATTGCCCGGCCCGGAAAAAGCCGCAGACGTTGCCCGCAGTAGGGCGGCTGAGCCAGGCCGTCACTTCAACATCGCTCATGCGCGAGAAGTCTACGACTTCATGCTGGCAGCTGCCGCAGAAACGGCCATCGGCGGTGGGCGTCATATTGGCCCAGGCTTTGGAGCAGGGACTTGGAACAGAGAAGGCCATATAGAGAATGGGTTAGTCTAGTAGGTAGATGCCGGCACTAGCCGAATTTCACATAGAGCAGAAAGAAACTACTCAGGCTGCTCAGGCAAAGGGTATGCCGGAGGGATAAATTTGATGGTCGACATTTTGGGCGGTAGCGGTTTGGGCTTCCATTCATCTGCTTCTAGTGCTACCGGGTCAGGCTCGCCCATCACTAAGTAGTTGGGATTTTCACGGAGTCTTATTTCACTAGCATTGGCTGGCCGGATTCGGCGGCCGATATACCCTTGCATGTCACCTTGAGGAGAAGTGTCGGCTACTACAAATAGCAGAGAATCGCGCAGATGTGACGGAATCTGAAGCGTAAAATGGCCGTTGGCGTCCGTGTGCGTATGGTGTGTGGTATCGGCCAAACTAACAATAAGTGCCTGCGGTAAAGGCAAGCCGTTTTCTTTATCCAAGACGCGCCCTTGTACCTGCAGCACAGAGGTTTTGGTGGCAGTTTCTGTAGTCCGTAACCGTACTTCTGCCACGTCAGGTGTTGCGCAACTGCTGAGTGACACGGCCGCGGCGGCCAACCACCGCGCCCAGCTAAAAGGAGGTATTGAGCTTGAAGCCACCTGCTCCGGCCGAAACCGGCCGCATACTTTGCCCGGCTGGCGGAGGGTGGCTAGCACCTCGGCTTCGGAAAGAGCGGTGAAATCGACCACCACTTTGTTGCAGGCGGCGCAGTGCCGGCCACCGGGAGCGGGTGTCATGTCGGCCCAGCTGGCGGAGCAAGGCGAGGGGATGGAAATGCGGGGAGCCATAGCTGGAAGATAAGAAGCTAAGGTGTCAACGTGCAGCCGCCCGGCATTATTCTGTATCTTTTGCCCTCTCAATCCTCTCCACTACCTTGTCTACACCTCTGCCCCCTAGCCGCCTGACCGGCCTTTTTCGCCGCAAAAGCCTCGACGATTTACTAGTCAACCCACCTGCCGATGCCGATGGCCACGGCCACAGTGGCGGGCTGGAGCGTCACCTCACCGTCCGCGACCTGACGGCCTTGGGCATTGCCGCCGTTATTGGGGCCGGCATTTTCAGCACCATCGGCAACGCCTCCCACGACGGAGGGCCGGCGGTGTCGTTGCTGTTCGTGTTTACGGCCGTGGCCTGCGCGTTTTCGGCGCTGTGCTACGCGCAGTTTGCCGCCACCATTCCGGTGAGCGGCTCGGCCTATACCTACGCCTACGCCTCGTTTGGGGAGCTAGCCGCCTGGATAATTGGCTGGGCCCTGATTATGGAGTACGCTGTGGGCAACATCGTGGTGGCCATATCGTGGTCCGACTACTTCACCGGGCTTATGGATGGTATTGGAGTGCACATTCCCATCTGGCTGACCATGGGCATGCAAAGCGCCCACAAGTACTACAACGAAGTGCTGGAACTGATGCAGTCCGGCAAGCCCCTGGCTGATGCTACTCCCACGCAGCTAGCGGGTTACAACGCGTGGGCGGCCGCCCCCGAGCTGCCGGGCGGCTTGCGGCTGGTGGTTGACTTACCGGCCGGCCTCATCACGCTGCTGATTACGGCGGTGGTGTACATCGGCATCAAGGAATCGAAAAACGCCTCCAACCTGCTGGTGCTGCTGAAGCTGCTGGTGGTGGCCACCGTTATTGGGGTGGGCGTGTTCTACGTGCAGCCCGGCAACTGGAGCCCGTTTGCCCCGAACGGCATTGGGGGCGTGCTGAAAGGTGTATCAGCGGTATTCTTCGCCTATATCGGCTTCGACGCCATTTCCACCACCGCCGAGGAGTGTAAGAACCCCCAGCGCGACTTGCCCCGCGCTATGATTTACGCCCTCATTATTTGCACGGTCCTCTACGTCATTATCACGCTGGTACTCACGGGCATGGTGAGCTACACCGAGCTGGGCGTGGGCGACCCGCTGGCGTTTGTGTTCCAGAAAGTGGGCCTCAACTGGCTGGCGGGCGTGGTAGCTGTATCGGCTATATTCGCTATGGCGTCGGTGCTGCTGGTGTTCCAGATTGGCCAACCCCGCATCTGGATGACTATGTCGCGCGACGGTTTGCTGCCGCCGGTGTTTGCCAAGGTGCACCCTAAGTTTCACACGCCTTCGTTTAGCACCATCGTCACGGGCTTCTTTGTGGGGGTGCCGGCCATGCTGCTCAACATGGACCTGGTTATCGACCTGACCAGCATCGGTACGCTGTTCGCCTTTGCGCTGGTGTGCGGCGGCATCCTCATCATCGACCCCTATGGCACTTCCGACGCCCGCTTCAAGGTGCCCTACATCAACGGGCAGTTTCTGGTACCGCTACTGCTGGTGGTGGGGGTTGTGCTGGTGTTCACCTACAACCAGGCCGGTATTCAGGAGTTTCAGAAGGCCCTGAGCAGCGGCTACGAGGAAACCCGCCACTACATTCCGATGCTGGTGTTCTTTTTGTTCAGCATTGCGCTGGCCTGGCTTTCGTTCCGCAAAAAGCTGAGCCTGCTGCCTACCCTGGGCTTGCTCACCAACCTCTACCTGATGACCCAGCTGGGCGTGAACAACTGGCTGCTGTTCTTTGGCTGGCTGATTATTGGGTTGGCGCTGTACTTCAACTACGGCTTCAAGCACAGCAAGCTCGGCCTGAAAAAGCCGGTGGCTGGCCGCTAGGTTGTTGCTGTTTAGTGTTGCTTTATCTGAACCCGCTGGCCTCTGTAGGCAGCGGGTTCGTTGTGTAGGCTAGCACAGGAGTCTTGTGTTTATAAAGCATATTACCTGCTGATTATGGCTGCTGATTCCTTGCTTGTCGCCCGCCTCGAAGCCGCCCGTCATGAGTTGCTGGACCTAGGTATGCGCAACCCGTTGCTCAACTTTCGGCCTTCGCCGGCGCGGGGCGTAATGATGATGCGGGAGCAGTCGGCGCTGGTGTACGAGGTGCTGGTGCGCCAAGGCAAAACCATGTACTTCCAGGGCGCGCCCGGTTCCAGCAAAACCATCAAGCCTTCGGAGCACACACAGTTCATAAGCGGCTTCACGCACCTGGAAGCTGCCTGGGCGAGCCATAGTTCCTCCAACACCCAGGCCCGGCGCGACGACCACCAGGACGCCGCAACACCGCCGGTGCCCGCACCAGTTGAACTCACGGAAGGCGAGCGGGCCGCTTTACTTACCGACAACAAGCTGCAAACCGACGAACCGGTTGATAAGCTGGAACGCCGCCTGATGAACACGTACTACACGGCCCGCACCAGCTTGGAGGAGCAGGGTGTCAATATTCTGTATCTGGCGCTGGGACAATTGCTATGGTACGAAGCTGACAGCAGCCCCGAGCCGCGTCGGGCTCCGCTGGTGCTGGTGCCGGTGTTGCTGGAGCGCGGCACGGCCGCCGAGCGGTTCAAGCTGCGTTATACCGGCGCCGAAATCGAAAGTAACCTCTCCCTGCAAGCCAAGCTAAAAGCTGGTTTCGGGTTGCTGTTACCGCCGCTGGATGAGGAAGTGCCTGTAGCAGACTATTATACGGCCGTAGCTGCTGCGGTAGCGGGCATGTCGCGCTGGCAAGTGGAAGCGGATAGCATCACGCTAGGCTTCTTTTCCTTCGGGAAGTTCATGCTCTACCACGACCTGGACCCCGCCACTTGGCCCGCCGGCACCGCCCTGCTCGGCCACCCCGCCATTGCCGCCCTGCTCGGCCCCGACACCGGCTTCCGGGACCCGGCGCCCACGCTCAACGAAACCACCTTCCTCGATACCGATAGTCCCGCCCACGAGCTGCATCAGGTACTGGACGCCGACAGTTCCCAGCTACTGGCGCTGCTGGCCGTGCACGAAGGCCGCAACTTGGTGGTGCAGGGGCCACCCGGCACCGGCAAGTCGCAGACCATTGCCAACCTGCTGGCCGAAGCCATTGGCGCGGGCAAGAAGGTGCTGTTCGTGGCCGAAAAGATGGCCGCGCTGGAAGTGGTGAAGCGCCGCCTCGACGGCCTGGGCCTGGGCGCCGCCTGCCTGGAGCTGCACAGCCACAAAGCCAACAAGAAAGCCCTGCACGACGAGCTGAAGCACACGCTAAGCCTCGGCCGACCCGCCACCGCAGCCTCAGTGGCCGACCAGGTGGCGCAGCTGCCCCGCTACCGCGCCACCCTCAACGCCTACGCGCTGGCCGTAAATGCCCCGCTGGGTTTCAGTCGCCGCACGGCGCAGCAGGTGGCAGGCGAGCTGCTACGTCTGAACGAGAAACGCGGGCCCGTGGAACTGCCGCGCCTGCCTTTTCCCAACCTCGCCACCTGGACTGATGCCGATGCTGCCCACGCCGAAACGCTGGCTGCCCAGGTACAGGCTACGGTGCAGAAAATAGGAAAGCCTAGCGCCCTGCTTTTCTGGGGCAGTGAGCTGACCGTACTGCTGCCCGCCACGCAGGCCGTTCTGTCCGAGCAACTTACCAAAGCACAGCAAGCCGTAACCAACCTTGCTATAGCGGCTACCAAGCTGGCGCAGCACTTAGGGCTGCCGGTGCCAACGGAGCGCGCCGCCACTGAAGCCCTGCTACCCGCCGCCCGCCACGCGCAGCTGGCTCCCACCTTGCGCCACCTGGCCGTGCAGGACGGTGCCTGGCTTACTCAAACCGCTCAACTAGCTGAAAGTGTGCAGGCTGGGGCTGCATATACCCGCCTGCGCCAGCAGCACGAGGCTACCGTGCTTCCGGAGGCTTGGGCGCAACCGTTGCTGCCTGAGCGCGCGGCTTTCCTGAGTTACGGCGACAAGTGGTGGAATTTCCTGAGCGGTGACTACCGCCGCGCCAAAAAACGCCTGCAAAGCCTGTGGCGCGGCCCGCTCCCTACCGAGCCGGCCGCCGTACTTCGTACCCTCGACGCCATGCTGGATGCGGCCCGCCACGCGCAGTTGCTTTCACAAGCATCTGGCTTGATGGCCACTCTGTTCGGCCCGGCCTGGCAGGGCGTCCGCTCCGATTGGGGCGCTCTGGAGAAAGCGCAGCACTACCTGACGCTCACGCACCAACGCATCAGCCGGAACGAGCTGCCGAATGAACTGTTAGTGTATCTCGCGCAGGCCCCGAATCCGGAACAGCTGACCCCGCTGCTCACCGCTCTTGAAATTGCTTTAGCCGAGCACCGCACTGCCGTGCAGGCCGTGGTAGATAGCCTGCAACTCAACGAAATCCGTCGGTTTGGGCCGGAGGGGCGGTTGCAATTCCAAGCTTTTGCGCAGCAGCTTACGATGTTAGCCGCCTGGGCCACCGACCTGCCCGCTTTGCGCTTGACCACTGAGTGGAACAACGTGGCGGCTACGGTGCAGGCCGATGGGCTGGCGGAAATGCTGCTGCTGGCCGAGCGGTGGGAGCCAGCCGCCCACCACTTAGTGGCCGCCGTTCGGCAGACGTGGCTGGAGTTTTTGCAAAAACTGGCCTACGAGCAGCACCCCGCATTGCGCCAGTTCGAGCGGGCCAGCCACGAGGAAACCACCACTCGTTTCCGGCAAGCCGACCGAGACTCACTCTACCACAACCGGGTGCGAGCCATGCAGCAGCATTTCGAGCAGTTGCCCAACCAGTTAGCCAGTGGTCAGATGCTGGTACTGCGCAACGAATTTGCCAAGAAAGCCCGCCATTTGCCGTTGCGCAAATTGATGCAGCAGGCTGGCCGGGCCGTGCAGGCCATCAAGCCGGTGTTCATGATGTCGCCGCTGTCGGTGGCCAGCTACCTGCCGCCGGGGGCCGTGGAGTTCGACCTGGTGGTGTTTGATGAAGCCAGCCAGGTGAAGCCCGTCGAAGCCCTGGGTGCCATTGCCCGCGGCCGGCAGCTAGTCGTAGTCGGCGACTCCAAGCAGCTCCCGCCCACCTCGTTCTTCGACTCCCTCACCGGCGCCGGGGAAGACACCGACGAGGACAACGTAACGGCTGACATTCAGAGTATTCTGGAGTTGTGCAAAGCCCGCCAAATGCCCGAGCGGATGCTGCGCTGGCACTACCGCAGCCAGCACCAGTCGTTGATTGCCGCATCCAACCACCTGTTCTATCACGACAAGCTGGTGGTTTTCCCTAGTCCCGGCGGGCAAGAAGAACTGGGCCTGGCCTACCATTATCTGCCCGGCACCTACTACGAGCGGGGCACCACGCGCACCAACCCGCTGGAAGCGCAAGCCGTGGCCGAAGCCGTGTTGCGCCATGCCCGCACCAACCCGCACCGCACGCTAGGAGTAGTGGCTTTCAGCACGGCGCAGCGGCAGGCCATTCAGGATGCGTTGGAAAAACTGCGCCGCCAGCACCCCGAAACCGAGGCGTTTTTCAGCGGCCACCCACACGAACCGTTCTTCGTGAAAAACCTGGAAAACGTGCAGGGCGACGAGCGGGACGTTATCCTGATCAGCATCGGCTACGGCCGCACGCAGGAGGGCTACCTGGCCATGAATTTCGGGCCACTGAACGGAGAAGGTGGTGAACGGCGGATTAACGTGCTCATTTCCCGCGCCAAGCAGCGCTGCGAAGTATTCACCAACCTCACCGCCGACGACCTGGATTTGAGCCGCACTACCGCCAAAGGAGTAGCCGCTCTTAAGACCTTTTTGGCTTTTGCCCAGCACGGCCGCCTGCCCGAAAACCAGGAAACCAGCCTGGCTGAGGAGTCGCCGTTCGAGGAGGCCGTGCACCGCGCCCTCACGGCCCGCGGCTACGTGGTGCGCCCCCAGGTTGGGAGCCAAGGGTTCTATATTGATTTGGCCGTAGTGGACCCCGACCAGCCAGGCCGCTACGTGCTGGGCATTGAGTGCGACGGCGCCATGTACCACCGCGCCCGCTCGGCCCGCGACCGGGACCGGCTGCGGCAGCAAGTGTTGGAAAACGTGGGGTGGCGCCTGCACCGTATCTGGAGCACCGACTGGTTTCGCAACCCCACCGCCGAAATCGAGCGTGCTGTACAAGCCATCGAGCAAGCCCGCTACCTCGCCCCCCTCGCTGCTGCCGATGAGCTGGAAACCGAAGCAGCGACACCACCGGAAGCACCAGTAGGCATAAAGCGCGAGGACATTGCCGCCAGTTCAATTGCCCTTGCCGCTAGCTACCAGATAGCGCAACTGCCAGCGGCCATCCGCAACCGCGAGTTGCACCAGCACAATCTTGGGCAGCTGGCCGGTTGGCTGGCGCAGGTGGTGCGTATCGAAAGCCCGATACACATTGAGGAAGCCACGCGCCGGTTAGCCCAAGCCAGTGGGGCAACGCAGGTAGGAGCGCGCATCCGCAAAACCGTGCAGGCTGCGGCCTTGCTGGCTACCAACCTGCGCCATCTGCGCCGCCAGGGTGATTTCCTGTGGGAAAACACCATGCAGCAACCGCCCCTGCGCGACCGAAGCCAACTGCCAGCCAGTGTACGCAAGCTGCTGCTGGTAGCCCCCGAAGAGGTGGCCCTCGCCCTGCGTACCGTAGTAGAGCAAAGTTTCACGCTGCCCCGCGAAGCCGTGTTTTTGCCCACCGTGCGGCTATTAGGATTCAGCCGCCTGAGCGAAGAAATGCGGCAGTATTTAGAGCCAATGCTAGCCGAGCTATTAGCAAAAGGTGAGCTAGAGGAAACAAACGGGGTGCTGAAGCCTAGTAGTTAAGCAAGCATTCCAACTACTTTTCCGGCACTCTCACGTGTAAACCGGGCTATTAGGATGGGCTACACAATAGAAGCCTGAACTACTTGGCCCGGTGGATAATAGCCACGCTAATCAGGATGATAACCATGCCCAGGAAGTGCCAGTAGTTGAAGGCTTCGCCATCGAGCACGCCCCAGGCCAGCGCCACTATCGGAATCAGGTAGGTGTTGGAGGCGGCGAACAGGGCGGTGGAGCTTTGGATAAGCTTGTTGAATAGCACCATAGCCACGGCCGTGCTCATGGTGGCCAGCAGCGCAATGTAGCCGAAGGCGGGCCACGCGCCGGGCGCCGTGTTCAACTTCAGCAGGAAATCGGTGCCGAATAGCAGAAATGCCAGCGCCGGCCCGCCAATGAAAAGCAGCAGCAAGCTAGTTACGGCCATGGCGGGCATGCCATGGAAATGGTGCTTGATGATGTTCACGCTCATGCCGTAGCCCAACGTTGCCAGCACAATGTAGAGGCCGTACCAGGCATTGCCTTCCCCCGAAGGTGTGGCATCACCGCCGCTGCCACCCAACTGCATCAGCACCACCGTACCAAGTAGCCCCAGCACGATGCCCAGCACCCGCAGCCCCGTGAGCTTCTGCCCGAAAAAAGCGGCACCTACTACCAGCGTAAATACCACCGTCAGGGCGTTGAGTACCCCCGCTAGCCCCGAGGCCAGCCGGGTTTCGGCGTATGCGAACAGGAAAGCCGGAATCAAGGTGCCGACCACGCCGCTTAGAATCAGCCATTTGATTCGGCTGCGGTCCACTTTGCTTACGTGCTTGAGGGCAAACGGCAGCAGCAACAGTGCTGCCACGCTCACCCGCGCCGCGCCCAATTCCAGCGCCGAAAACACCACCAAGCCCTTCTTCATTAAGATAAACGAAGTACCCCAGATGCTGGCCAGCACCACCAGCAAGCCCCAGGCCGAAGCCGGAATCCGGTGGGGTGGGGGCGCAGCTACCGGGGGCGTGGCAGGGGCAGTGGTAACGGCCGGGGCGGGGGAAGTCGGCATGGAGCGAAAAGGATAATTAGGCAGGTGGAGTTAAAAGAAGACCGTCATGCTGAGCTTGTCGAAGCATCTCGCGTGCTGACACCGGAGTAGTAATCCAGCATCAGCACGCGAGATGCTTCGACAAGCTCAGCATGACGGTCTTGTGGTAAAACAATTACCCCACCAAAACAGGTTCGGCGGCAATAATTTCGTCGAGAATGGCGTGTACTTCTTCCACCGAATCGGTTTCGACGAGGCGCATGCGCCAGCTTTTGGCACCTTCCAGGCCGCGGAAGTATTGGGCGTAGTGGCGGCGCATCTCGAAGATGCCTACCCGCTGGCCTTTCCACTCGATGCTCTTATCGAAGTGCATGCGGCACATATTCACGCGTTCCTCCACGGTGGGCGGGGCCAGCAGCTCGCCGGTAGCCACGTAGTGCTTCACCTCCCGGAATATCCAGGGGTAGCCGATGCTGGCGCGGCCAATCATCACGCCATCCACGCCGTAGCGGTTTTTGTATTCCACGGCTTTCTGGGGCGAGTCGATGTCGCCGTTGCCGAAGATGGGAATCCGGATGCGCGGGTTTTCCTTGATTTTGGCAATCAGGCGCCAGTCAGCGTCGCCTTTGTACATCTGCACGCGGGTGCGGCCGTGTACCGTGAGGGCCTCAATGCCAATGTCTTGCAGGCGCTCGGCCACGTCTTCCACGTTCTTGGTGGCATCGTCCCAGCCAAGGCGGGTTTTCACCGTCACGGGCAAATGCGTGGCTTTCACTACGGCCGAGGTCATTTCCACCATCTTCGGCACGTCGCGCAGCAAAGCCGCACCGGCGCCGCGGCAGGCCACTTGTTTCACGGGGCAGCCGTAGTTGATGTCGATAAGGTCGGGGCCGGCTAGGGTGCTGATGCGGGCGCACTCGCCCATCGTCTGCACGTCGGAGCCAAACAGCTGAATGCCAATGGGCCGCTCGTAGTCGAACACGTCGAGCTTCTTGCGGCTCTTGGCGGCATCACGAATCAGGCCTTCCGAGGAAATGAACTCGGTGTACATCAAATCGGCCCCGTTGGCTTTGCACACGGCCCGAAACGGCGGGTCCGACACGTCCTCCATGGGCGCGAGCAACAACGGGAAATCGGGCAGAGCAAGGTCGCGGATGTATACCACGGATAGAAAAGGTTAGCGGATTTTACGCAAATTTACGACATATCTAGTGCTTCGTGCTGAGTGCATCGTGCTTAGGCGGTTCTCTGTACTATTGACTTCTGCCCAAGCACCGAATACCGCCAACAAAGCACTAGGCACAAAGCACTAAGCACTAAAAATCATGAAAGGTTTCGTGTCCAGCCGTTTGCACCCGTTTATCAATCTGCTGTTACTGGTGGGGCTGCTGCTGCTGTCGTTTTGCCTGGCCAGCTTTGTAATGGCCGTGCTGAGCAATCTGTTTTTCGGAGTGAGTTTGCTGCAAATCGGCAACGTAACCAGCAAGCCCGACACCTACGCCAACGGTTGGGAGGTATCCATGCTAAGCCAGGGCATTCTGCTGTTTCTGGGGTTTGGCGGGGCTGCCCTGGCCTTGCCGCTCGTAACGGGCTACACTCTTGCCGACTACTTTACGCCGCGCCGCCCAGTGCCGCTAGGGTGGTTATTGGCGGCGGGCGGTATTATTTTACTAAGCATACCGTTCATGTCGGGTTTGGTTTCCTGGAACGCCCACGCCCACTTCCCTGGTTTTCTGCAAAGCTTCGAGAAGGATGCCCGCGAGCTGGAGGACCGGGCGCAGGTGCTCACCAAATTTCTCACGCAATTTCCTACGTTCCTGCGGTTTACTGTGGGGCTGGTGGTTATTGCAGTGGTGCCGGCCATAGCCGAGGAGCTGATGTTTCGGGGCGTGATTCAGCGCAACCTGGTGCAGTGGTTCAACTCGCGGCACGTGGGCGTGTGGCTGGCGGCGGCCATTTTCAGCACCATTCACTTTCAGTTCTTTGGCTTCGTGCCCCGCTTTGTGCTGGGGCTGGTGCTGGGCTACCTCTATGAGTGGAGCGGCAATATTCTGGTGCCTATGGCGGCGCATTTCACTCAGAATGCTTTCCAGGTGATCCTGTTGTATATGCAGCAGCGGGGGCAACTCACTTCCGCCACCTTCGACCCCGATTCCACGCAGGCCCTGCCGGTGGTATGGCAGGTGGTGTCCTTTCTGCTGACTGCCGGGCTGCTCTGGCAGCTCTACCGCAACACCCGCCGCCCCACCGCCGACCCCTTGCCCACGCAATTGCGTACGCTCAGCGGCGGCGGTATAGCCGCTCGTACCACGGAAGCCTCTTCCCCCACTGGGCGCACCATCACCCACGACGGGGTAGACGTTACCAAAATATAGGATGCCGCCATCCGTTTCTGGTTGAAAGTCAATCCGAAGCTAGCATCAGCCCGCAATAGTCAACCAGCAACTCCCATTCCTTTGTCCGAAGCACCCGCCGCCCCTGCTCCCTCGCCCGACCCCACCACACCGGGCAAAAAGCCCATGTCCAACCTCAGCCAACGGCTACTTTTCGGCGTCCTCGGGGCAGTGCTGCTGCTCGGCAGCGTGTGGTACAGTGCGTGGTCGTTTGCGCTGTTTTTTGGGGCAGTACAAATGCGGATGCTGTGGGAGTTCTACCGCATGATGCGGCACGCCGGTTACAAGCCGGCGGCCCTATTGGGTGGTGGGATAAGCTTAGTATTGTTCGGCGGGACATATGTATTCCACGCTCTAGCCGATGAACGTTTCGATATACAGGACCGGTGGACGCAACAACTAATAATATATTGCGCAGTAGGGGTTATTATAATTCTTCCTATCCTGCTGATTCTGCGTGAGATGTACGCGTGGCCCCGCAAAAACCAGGACATAAACCCATTCGCCAACGTTGGTATTAATCTGTTAGGGCTACTCTACGTGAGCCTGCCTATGAGCCTGCTCAACGTGGTAGCCTTCACCGGTAATGGGCAATACGACTACCGCCGCGTTTTTGCCCTGTTGCTGTTGGTGTGGTCGTCGGATATTGGAGCGTATGCGGCCGGCAAAACGTTCGGCAAGCACAAACTGGCTCCCAAAATTTCGCCCGGCAAAACTTGGGAAGGCGCTATTGGAGGTTTCCTGCTGACGCTGGCTATGGGTTGGGCACTAGGTTACCTGCTGCCCGAACTCTCCGTTACCTACCGCCTTGTGGTAGCCGCCGTCGTAGCCGTGTTCGGCCCCCTCGGCGACCTAGCCGAATCCATGCTCAAGCGCAGCGTGGGCGTGAAAGATTCCGGCCGCATCATGCCCGGCCACGGCGGCCTCCTCGACCGGTTCGATGCCTTTCTGTTTATTCTGCCGGTGCTGGCGCTGCTGCAATTACTGGCGGGGTAGCCGAAAAATTTGGTATGAATTTTTGAAGGTTGGGCAGGAATTTGCTTGGCTGGTATAAGCTGCGTTATAGTCGTTCAACATATAGTGCTTGAACGATGCTTGAAAGTGTTCTGCCTTCGTACCAGGAGGCTTTTTGCACCGTTTGGCACTCTGTCTCGTATGTGCTAAACCCATTACCTTTGACGCCTCAAAACTCCGCGCGCGGCCACTAGCTCCCACCGCTAGAGCTGCCGTTTTTTATTTTCCCCACCCCCAAACAATCCCCTTACACGCATGGCTGCCACCACAGTGTACAAAGAACCGGCCCCCTTATTGGACCGCGAAAACCCCCTCGAATCCATGATGTCGCGCTTCAACGTGGCCGCGGAAATCCTGGGGCTCGATGAAGAAACGTACGAGGTGCTGAAGGCGCCCGACAAGCAGGTTATCGTGCACATTCCCGTCACGATGGACAACGGCAAAGTCCGGGTGTTTGAAGGCTACCGCGTGATTCACAACACCATCCTTGGCCCCTCGAAAGGCGGTATCCGCTACGACAAAAACGTGCACCTTGACGAGGTGAAGGCCCTGGCCGCCTGGATGACCTGGAAGTGCGCCGTGGTGGATTTGCCTTACGGTGGTGCCAAAGGCGGTATCATCTGCGAGCCAGCCACCATGAGCGCCGGCGAAATTGAGCGCCTCACCCGCGGCTACACGCTGGCCATGAAAGACGTTTTCGGCCCCGACCGTGACATTCCGGCCCCCGACATGGGCACCGGCCCCCGCGAAATGGCTTGGCTGATGGACGAATTCTCGAAGACGGTAGGTGCTACGTCGCCGGCCGTGGTAACGGGTAAGCCGCTGGTAATGGGGGGCTCGTTGGGCCGCACCGAGGCTACCGGCCGCGGGGTAATGGTGGCGGCGCTGGCTGCCTTAAAGAAATTGGGCCTGGAGCCGACGCAGGTGTCGGCGGCGGTGCAGGGTTTCGGCAACGTGGGTACCTGGGCTGCCAAGCTGCTCAGCGAGCAGGGCGTGCGCATCAAGTGCATTTCCGACATCAGCGGCGCCTACTGGAACGAAGCCGGCATCAACATCGACGAGGCCGTAGCCTATAAGAACGCGCACAAAGGCCGCCTCGACGGCTTCACGGGTGCGGTGCTCATGGAAAACGCCGACGACCTGCTGACTACTAATGTGGACGTGCTGGTGCCCGCTGCCGTGGAAGACGTTATTACCGAGCACAACGCCCACGACATCAAAGCCAAGCTGATTGTGGAAGGAGCCAACGGCCCCACCTCCGCTTCCGCCGACCCTATCATCAACGAGAAAGGCATTATGGTGGTGCCCGACATCCTGGCCAACTCCGGCGGGGTTACGGTTTCCTACTTCGAGTGGGTGCAGAACCGCCAGGGCTTCAAGTGGACCGAAGAAATGGTGACCGAGCGCGCCGACCGGATTATGTCGGATGCCTTCGAAAAGGTATATGCCACGTCGCAGAAATACAACGTACCGATGCGCATTGCGGCCTACGTAGTAGCCATCGACAAAGTAGCTCAGACGTATAAGTTCCGCGGGGGCTTCTAAGAAGCTGCCGCTGCTTTTCCTGTTTTTGGCACTATTAGTAGCAGGAATTTCAGCTTCAACGGAAATGTTTGCCGTATGATATAGCCCGGACTATGTAGTCCGGGCTATCTTTGTCTGGTAGTTTTCGTTTCTTTTACTGCGCAGCAACTTTCGTTGCGCGTTTGCTTGTTCAATTGACTGTGCGCCGGGCGCCGCTGGGTAGTTCTAATCAGCGCTTGGAAGAAACGGCCGCAGCCATTTCGTGTTTTATGAAAATTCACAAAGAGGGCCGACGTATTCTGTTTTTTACACTGCTGGGACTGATTGTTGTCAACTTGCTGCTGTTTCGTTTGAATGCGCAGCACGTCACGTTCAACCAGATATTCGCGGGCATTTCGGTTATCGTGTTCCTGACGTTGCTGCAATTCTTCCGCAGCCCGGCACGGCGCCTGTTCACCCACGAAGACCTTATTACGGCCCCCGCCGACGGCAAAGTGGTGGTAATCGAAAACGTATTCGAGCCCGAGTTTTTTGATGATGAGCGCAAGCAAATCAGCATTTTCATGTCGCCGATTAACGTGCACATCACCCGCAACCCCATTTCGGGCGTGGTGCGCTACTTCAAATATCACCCCGGCAACTACCTGGTGGCCTGGCACCCCAAAAGCAGCACCAAAAACGAGCGGACCACGGTAGTAGTGGAAAGTGAAGCTGGCCCGCTGGTGCTGTTCCGGCAGATTGCCGGCGCCATGGCCCGCCGCATTGTGTGGTACGTAAACGAAGGCGACGAAGTAAGCCAGGGCGAAGAGTTCGGGTTCATCAAGTTCGGCTCCCGCGTGGATATTTTCGTGCCCCTCGACACCGAGGTGAAAGTACAGCTCGGCGAGAAAGTGAAAGGCGGCCAAACCATCATTGCCCAACTAAAGACAGAGTCGCCTAGCTTGTTTTAAACAATAAGTTCTTATCAACAAGAAGGCCCCCCGTCTAGTCAGACGGGGGGCCTTCTTGTTGATAAAACTATGGCAAATTACTCCTGCTCAATACCGGAAAGCTGATAATGCAGCAGGGCCATGCCATCGGGCCACGATTTGGTACGTAGCAATTTTAAGGGCTGCTGATGGTCTTGGAGGCGCCAGAGAGGAATGCCGGAACCCAGCAGCCGTGGCACTACAAACAGCATCATTTCATCGACTAAACCAGCGGCCAAAAGCGGGGCAGCCAGCGTACTACCGCCAATCAGCCAGATGGTTTTGCCTTCTTCCTGCCGGAGCTTCTGCACAAACTCGGTGGGGTCTTCGGCAATGAACGTAACCGAAGGGTGGGCGGCCTCGGTGGGGGCTTTGCGCGTGAAAACGTAGTTGGTAAGTGTAGGGTAGGGCCATTCCCCGAAGGTTTGCACTTGCTCGTAGGTGGCTCGCCCCAGCAGCGTAGTATCGGCCGTGACTAAAAAGTCGGCGTAGCCGTAGTCTTCACCGGGTGGCGGAGTGGGCAGCCACTCCACCGAGCCATCGGGGGAGGCAATATAGCCGTCGAGGCTGGTGGCAATGTAGAGGATGATTTTGCGCATGGGAGGCCACAATTACTGCTTAAAACCAAGTAGCAGCCAGCTTCATCAGGTGCTCCAGGGCCTGCTGGTCGGCATGGTCAAAGTCGTTGAGCTGGTCGCTGTCTACGTCGAGTACGGCTACTACCACGCCGTCTTTGAGTACAGGAACTACGATTTCCGACTTCGATTCGGAACTGCACGCAATGTGGCCGGGGAACTGCTCTACATCGGGCACCAGCAGGGTAGCGGCCTGCGCCCAGCTGCTGCCGCACACGCCCTTGCCCTTCCGGATGCGGGTGCAGGCAATAGGGCCTTGGAATGGCCCCAGCACCAGCTCATCGTCTTTTACCAAGTAAAACCCCACCCAGAAAAATCCGAAAGCCTGCCGTAAGGCCGCTGCCGTGTTGGCCAGATTAGCTATTAAATCCGGCTCACCGGTGGTCAGGGCTTCAATTTGCGGCAGGAGCTGGCGGTATTGCTCGGCTTTGGTGAGCGTGGTATCGAGAAGGAGTTCTTCGGCCATGATGAAAGTAGAAAGAAGATAAGTGAGCAGGTAACAAAAAGTGGGCAGGAAGGATTTCCGAAGTACCGCCAGTCACTAGCTGAGTGGTATTGCAAAGATGCTCCGGCGGCCGGCCCGGCTACGGGCAAGGGCTACCGGCTGGCCTCGTTCACGAACACCAACAGCTCGTCGGCGCCAATGTGCCGCTGCTCGCGCAGGCCGGCCAGCCCGAGCTTCGGTGCGCTGACACCGCCACCGAGCTTTTTAGGGCTGCGCAACACCCTGATTTCGTCCCAGAGGCCGTCTTTCAGCAACGAGTTTAATACCGTGGGGCCGCCCTCCACCAGCACCGACTGCACGTTGCGCAGGTGCAGGTTGTTGAGAATCTGCGGAAACAAGTCCTCGGCCTCCGACAGTACCACGTAGCCCACATTGTCGCGGGTGGCTTTTTCGCGGTAGGTGTATACTACCGTTTGCTGCTTGCCATCGAAGAGGTGATGGGTCGGCGGGAGGCTCAGGTTTTTGTCGATAACAACGCGGATGGGGTTTTGGCCGGGCCATGCGCGCAGGTTCAGGTGCGGATTGTCGTGCAGGGCGGTGCGGGTACCCACCAGAATAGCCTGCTCTTCGGCCCGCCACTGATGCACCGCCACGCGCGCCAGCTCCCCGCTAATGGCCACCGACTGAAAGTACGGCCCGGCCAGGTAGCCATCGGCCGTTTCGGCCCACTTCAGCACCACGTAGGGCCGTTTTTTCTCCTGGAACGTGAAAAACCGACGGTTCAGCCAACGGCCTTCCGGTTCCAGCACGCCGGTTTCCACTTTAATGCCGGCCGCTTCTAGCTTGGCTATGCCTTTGCCTGCCACCAGCGGGTTTGGGTCGAGGTTACAGACTACCACTTCCGCCACGTTTTTACTAACCAGCAGGTCGGCGCAGGGTGGAGTTTTGCCGTGGTGGGCGCAGGGCTCCAGCGTAACGTACACCCGGCTGTGCGGCAGCAAGGTTGGGTCGGCGACGCTGGCCAGCGCGTTTACCTCGGCGTGCGGCCCGCCATATTGCCGGTGCCAGCCTTCCCCAATAACGCGCCCTTCGTGCGTAACCACGCAGCCAACCAAGGGGTTAGGGCGCGCATAAC
Source organism: Hymenobacter telluris (assembly GCF_017313265.1). GTDB lineage: Bacteria > Bacteroidota > Bacteroidia > Cytophagales > Hymenobacteraceae > Hymenobacter > Hymenobacter telluris. The sequence goes on from NZ_JAFLQZ010000011.1 coordinate 164,205, forward strand.
CAGTGCCCAGCCGGGCCAGGTCGAGGGCGCGGCGCATCATCAAAACATCAAAGTCGGAAGCAGGCATGGGCAGGAATAGAGGCAGGAGGACAGAAAAACGAAAGTAGCGCGAAATTTTTTTCAGGCGTAGTGGGCGAGTGGTGCTCATCCTCCCACGGTAGTCCTACGTGCGGCAACATGCGTTGTGCGCTGCCGAATGCATTTCCGCGCTACTTTCGTTGCATGTCTACGCTCCGCCAACTCACCTCCGACCTTGCTGCTGCTCTGGCCACCATCTACCCAACTCAGGAGGCAGAAAGTATGGCCGGGCTGGTGCTGGAACACTTGCTGGACCTCACGCCGCTGCAACGCCGCATGCAGGCGCAGGAGCCAGTGCCAGCAGACGTGCAAGCCCAGCTACCCGCCTTGCAAGCGCGCCTGCTGCGCCACGAGCCGCTGCAATATGTGCTCGGGGAAGCGTGGTTTATGGACCTAACGTTGGAAGTCACGCCCGCTACGCTTATTCCGCGGCCCGAAACCGAGGAATTGGTGCAGCTTATCGTGCAGGAGCAGCAAGAGCAAAAGACGGAGCTGTCGGTGCTGGACATTGGGACCGGGAGCGGCTGTATTCCGGTGGCGCTGTGCCGGACTTTGCAGCCCACCCAGGTAACGGCCGTTGATATTTCAGTGGAAGCCCTGGCCGTAGCCCGCCGCAATGCTGAGCGGTACGGCTGCGAAATTGATTTTCAACAGCTTGATATTCTGACGGAAACTCCGCGGTTAGGCCCGCTTCACACGTTGGATATCCTGGTGAGCAATCCGCCCTACGTGCTGGAAAAAGAGCGGGCCCTCATGCGGCCTAACGTGCTGGAATACGAGCCGGCCACCGCCCTATTCGTGCCCGACCACGACGCGCTGCTGTTCTACCGCCGCATTGCCCAGATAGGTACCACGCTGCTCCGGCCAGGTGGTGCGCTGTACTTCGAAATCAACGAGCAATATGCCACCGAAACCGTGGCCCTATTGGCTGCTCTAGGATATGAAGCCGCGGAAGCTCGGCCAGATATATTTGGTAAGGCCCGCATGGTACGGGCCAACTGGCCTGCTGAGGCGGCTAGCTAGCTACGTTGCTCACAAAACAAGGCTGGTAGCCGCTTGCAGGAAAAAGCTGGTGAGTCGGAGGCTGGCCTCGGTGAACGGTCCGAGCTGGGGCGTATGCTGCATTGCTAAAAGCCCTACCTTTGTCGGCTGAACGCCAGCGCCAGCCCATGCCCGAACCATCCTATTTTGCGCATCCCACGGCCGTCATCGACGACGGCTGCCGCATTGGGGCTGGCAGCAAGATCTGGCATTTCTGCCACCTGAGTGCCGGCGCTGAGTTGGGCGAGGGGTGCAACCTGGGCCAAAACGTGTTTGTAGCCGATGGCGTGACGCTGGGTTGCAACGTGAAAGTGCAGAACAACGTGAGCCTCTACAGCGGCGTGGAATGCCACGACGACGTGTTTATTGGCCCTTCGGCAGTATTTACCAACGTGCTCAATCCGCGGGCGGCCGTGGTGCGCAAGCACGAGTATCAGCCTACCGTGCTAAGCCGGGGCGTCAGCATCGGGGCCAACGCTACCATTGTGTGCGGGGTGCGCTTAGGCGAATATGCGTTTGTGGGCGCGGGCTCCGTAGTGACGAAAGACGTGGCACCCTATGCGCTGGTATATGGCAACCCGGCCCGCCCGCGCGGTTGGATGAGCGCCCATGGCCACCAGCTTACCTTCAACGAAACCGGCCAGGCTACCTGCCCGGAAAGCGGAGAACATTACCAACTTATCAACGGTCAGGTGGCCCGCAGGGCGGCTCCTGTGTAAAGTCTCTGTTAATTTTTAGTTTCCGGCTGACAATTTCAGCCCAAGCCCTAAGACCCTAATACCCTACTCTGTGTACGAGCAACTTATTCAGAAACAAGCAAAGCTGGCCGTTATTGGCCTCGGATATGTGGGGTTGCCCATTGCCCTCGAATTTGCCCGTAAGCTTCAGGTTATTGGATTCGATATCAATGCCCGGCGCGTAGATATGATGCGCAACCACATCGACCCGAGCGGCGAGCTGGATGCGCAGGACTTCGAAGGCTGCGACATTACGTTCACCGATTCGCTGGATGTGCTGCGCGAGGCCACGTTCTACATTGTGGCCGTGCCAACCCCCATCGACGAGCACGCCCAGCCCGATTTGAAGCCGCTGCTCGGGGCCTCTACCTCGGTGGGCAAAGTGCTCAAAAAGGGCGACTATGTGGTGTTTGAAAGCACCGTGTACCCTGGCTGCACCGAAGACGACTGCATTCCGGTAATGGAAAAGCTGTCGGGCCTGAAATTCCCCGAGGATTTCAAAGTCGGCTATTCGCCCGAGCGCATCAACCCCGGCGACAAAGAGCACACGCTGTCCAGCATTGTGAAGGTGGTGGCCGGCTGCGACGACGAGTCGTTGGACAACATTGCCAAAACCTACGAGCTGGTAGTGAAAGCCGGCGTGCACCGGGCCAGCAGCATCAAAGTCGCTGAAGCCGCCAAAATCATCGAAAACACCCAGCGCGACGTCAATATTGCCTTGATGAACGAGCTGTCGATGATTTTCGACCGGATGAACATCAACACCTACGAGGTGCTGGAAGCCGCCGGTACCAAGTGGAACTTCCTGAAGTTTTCGCCCGGCTTAGTAGGTGGCCACTGCATCGGCGTAGACCCGTACTACCTGACCTACAAGGCCAAAGAGCTGGGCTACGATGCCAAGGTGATACTCAGCGGCCGCACCACCAACGACAACATGGGGGCCTACATTGCCCGCAAAACCGTGCAGATGATGATCCGGCAGGGCAAAGACGTGGCCCGCAGCCGGGTGCTGGTAATGGGCGCCACCTTCAAGGAAAACGTGGAAGACATCCGCAATTCCAAAGTAGCCGACGTTATTCAGGAGCTGAAGAACTTCTCGGTGAACGTGGACATCGTGGATCCGCACGCCGATTCCGACGAGCTGCACCACGAGTACGGTTTCCGCCTCACACCAGCCGCTGAGCTGCGCGACGACTACGACGCGGTGCTGGTGGCCGTGAGCCACAAGCCCTACCTTGAAAAGGACGAAGCATACTTCCAGTCGATTACCGCCGACAAAGCCGTGCTGGTGGACATCAAAGGCCTATTCCGCGGGAAAATTCAAAACATGCACTATTGGAGCCTATAAGGTGAACTTGTGAAATAGTGAAGTGGTGAGTTGTCGGGTTACTTGCAGACGGCAAATCAGACGGCTACCATTTCGCTTCACAAACTCACAATTTCACAAACTCACAATTTCACAAATGGAGCGCACAAAGATTCTTGTAACAGGAGGGGCGGGATATATCGGCTCACATGCCGTAGTGGAGCTGTACGAAGCTGGTTTTCAGCCGGTCATAGTTGATAATTTCGTTAACTCACAAGAGTCGGCGCTAACTGGGGTGGAGAAAATCCTGGGTGTGAAAGTGCCCGCGCACAACATCGACTGCAACGATATTGAAGCGTTGCGCGCCGTGTTTGCCGAAGAAGGCAGCCTGCGCGGCGTGATTCACTTTGCCGCCTACAAAGCCGTGGGTGAGTCGATGCAGAAGCCGCTGGAGTACTACCAGAACAACGTGGGCTCTTTGCTGACCTTGTTGCAGGTGATGCGCGAATTTGGCGTGGAAGCCCTGGTATTTTCGTCGTCGTGCACTGTATATGGCATTCCGGATGCGCTGCCCGTAACCGAGCTGACGCCCACCAAAAAGGCCAACTCGCCGTACGGCGCTACCAAGCAGATGTGCGAGGACATCCTGCGCGACGTGGTAGGCCTGGGCTCCGATTTTCGCACCATTCTGCTACGCTACTTCAACCCGATTGGCGCCCACGACTCGGCTCTCATTGGCGAGCTGCCGCTGGGTGTACCCCAAAACCTGATTCCGTACGTGACGCAAACCGCCGCCGGCATCCGGGAGCAGCTCACCATCTACGGCGACACCTACGATACGCCCGACGGCACCAACATCCGCGACTATGTGCACGTGGTAGACTTGGCCAAAGCCCACGTGGTAGCCGTGCAGCGCCTGCTCGATAAAACCGGCGACAAGGTGCAAACCTTCAACGTAGGCACTGGCCGCGGCAACTCCGTGCTGGAAGTGGTGCAGGCATTTGAGCGCGCCACCGGCGTGAAAGTGAACTACAAGATTGGCGAGCCCCGCCCCGGCGACGTGCCCGCCATCTACGCCGACGTGACCAAATCGGTGCAGGAGCTGGGCTTCAGTACCAGTACTTCTTTGGAAGACTCCCTGGCCAGCGCCTGGAAGTGGCAGCAGACTTTGTAATGTGCTGATTGATGATGTGTTGATGTCGTAAATGGCTTGGCACTAACACGGAAAACACCAAAAAATCAGCACACCAGCAAATTAATTAATCAACACATCATGAAAATCATTATCACCGGCGGGGCCGGCTTCATTGGGTCGCACGTGGTGCGCTTGTTCGTAACCAAGTACCCGGAGTATCAGATTCTGAACCTGGATGCGCTGACCTACGCCGGCAACCTGGAAAACCTGCGCGACATTGAAAACGCGCCCAACTACAAGCTGGTGAAAGGCGACATCACCGACCAGGCTTTCATCGACCAGCTGTTTGCTACCGAAGAGCCCGATGCCGTGATTCACCTGGCCGCCGAAAGCCACGTGGACCGCAGCATCACTGACCCGCTGGCGTTTGTGAAAACCAACGTGCTGGGCACCGTGAACCTGCTGCAAGCCGCCAAAAATCTGTGGAAGCCACTGGGCTACGAAGGCAAAATCTTCTACCACGTCAGCACCGATGAGGTGTATGGCTCCCTGGATTTCGGCCCCGAGATGTTCACCGAGGAAACCAGCTACGACCCCCGCTCGCCGTACTCGGCCAGCAAGGCGGCCTCCGACCACTTTGTGCGGGCTTGGCACCACACCTACGGCCTGCCCATCAAGCTCAGCAACTGCTCCAACAACTACGGCCCCAACCACTTCCCCGAGAAACTGATTCCGCTGGCCATCCACCGCATTCAGCACGGGCAGCCGGTGCCCGTGTACGGCAAAGGGGAAAACGTACGCGACTGGCTGTTTGTGAAAGACCACGCGACTGCCATTGATGCCGTATTCCACAAAGGCACGCTCGGCGAAACCTACAACATTGGCGGCGTGAATGAGTGGGCCAACCTGGAGCTGATTCACTTGCTCTGCGACACGCTGGACGAGAAAACCGGCAAGGAAAAAGGCACTTCGCGCAAGCTCATCACCTTCGTAACGGACCGCGCCGGCCACGACCTGCGCTACGCCATCGACAGCAGCAAAATCATGAACGAGCTGGGCTGGAAACCGTCCGTTACGTTCGAGCAGGGTTTGTCCCAGACCGTAGACTGGTACCTGGAAAACGAAGCCTGGCTGCAAAACGTAACCAGCGGCGCCTACCAGGATTACTACCGCACGCAGTATAACCGTTAGGTTAGTTAAAAATTAAAAATTGAGAATTAAAAATTACGCTGAAGACCTTCTCGGCGCAGTTTGAACAACCAATTTTTAATTTTTAATTCTCAATTTTTAATTGACCCAAAGTGTACGATATTCCTTTTCACGACCAGCCGCTCGATAACCTGGCTTTTCTGGTGACGGGTGGGGCCGGTTTTATTGGCTCCAATCTGGTTGAGTACCTGTTGAAGTACGGCGCCAAAGAGGTGCGCGTGCTCGACAACTATTCCAACGGGTTCCGCAAAAACGTGGCGCTGTTTGACGGCAACCCCGCCTTGCGCGTCATCGAAGGCGACATCCGAGACCGGCAAACCTGCATCGACGCTTGCAAAGGCATCGATATAGTGCTGCACCAAGCGGCGCTAGGTTCCGTGCCACGTTCCATCAACGACCCCATCACCACCAACGACGTGAACGTGGGGGGCTTTGTGAACATGCTGGTCGGCGCCAAAGAGGCTGGTATCAAGCGGTTTGTGTACGCAGCTTCCTCCTCCACCTACGGCGACCATAAGGCCCTGCCCAAAGTGGAAGACCGAATTGGCAAGCCCCTGTCGCCGTACGCCGTAACCAAGTACGCCAACGAGCTGTACGCTGATGTGTTTGGCAAAACCTACGGCATGGAAATCATTGGGCTGCGCTACTTCAACATCTTCGGCCCGCGCCAGGACCCGAACGGTGCCTACGCGGCCGTAATTCCGCTCTTTATTGATGCCGTGCTGGAAGGCAAGCCGCCACGCATGAACGGCGACGGTGGCCAAACCCGGGACTTCACCTTTGTGGAAAATTGCGTGCAAGCCAACATCAAGGCGGCGCTGGTGCAAAACCCGGAGGCGGTGAACCAGGTGTACAATATTGCCGTAGCCGACCGCACGTCGCTCAACGACCTGTTCAATATCCTGAAGGAAGAAGCCGGCTCCGACATCACGCCCGAGTACGGCCCCGACCGTCCCGGTGACATCCGGGATTCCCTGGCCGATATCACTAAAGCGGAAACCCTGCTTGGCTACAATCCGCAAATCCGGATTCGGGAAGGCTTGCAGCAGACACTAGAATGGTTCAAAACCAACGAGGAGTTTATTGCCGAGCGAAATTAAATTAGAACGTCATGCTGAGCTTGTCGAAGCATCTCGCGTGCTGACTTTGAGTTACTAATCTTGAGTCAGCACGCGAGATGCTTCGACAAGCTCAGCATGACGGACTATTACAACAACAACTACCCAAAACAATGAAAGGCATCATCCTTGCCGGCGGCTCCGGCACCCGGTTGCACCCGCTCACGCTGGCTGTCAGCAAGCAGCTCATGCCCGTCTACGACAAGCCAATGATTTATTATCCGCTGTCGATTCTAATGATGGCGGGTATCAAGGAAATCCTGATTATTACCACGCCTCACGACCAGGCGCAGTTCAAGAAGTTGCTCGGCGACGGCCAAAATCTGGGTTGCCGCTTTGAGTATGTGGTGCAGGAAGTGCCCAACGGACTGGCGCAGGCCTTCGTGCTGGGTGCCGACTTCATTGGCGACGACAAAGTGGCGTTGGTGCTCGGCGACAACATCTTCCATGGTGAAGGCATGGAAGAACTGCTGAAAGCCAACAACGACCCCGATGGCGGCGTGGTGTACGCCTACCACGTGCACGACCCGGAGCGCTACGGCGTAGTGGAGTTCGACGCTGATAAGAAGGCGCTGAGCATTGAGGAGAAGCCCGCCAGCCCGAAAAGCAACTACGCGGTGCCCGGCCTCTACTTCTACGACAACGAGGTTATTCAGATAGCCAAAGACCTGAAGCCCAGCCCCCGCGGCGAGTACGAAATTACCGACGTGAACCAAGAGTATCTGCGCCGTGGCAAGCTGAAAGTGGGCATTCTGGGCCGGGGTACGGCCTGGCTCGATACCGGTACGTTCGAGAGCCTCATGCAAGCCGGTGAGTTCGTGCGGGTGTTGGAACAGCGCCAGGGCTTGAAAGTGGGCTCTATCGAAGAAGTGGCGTATCGCCAAGGCTTTATTGATGCCGAGCAGCTGCGCAAAATAGCCGAACCGCTTCGCAAGAGCGGCTACGGTGACTATCTACTACGCCTGCCCGAGCATTTGATGGTAGGCGAGTAAACAAAGTAGCAAGAGCAATAGAGAAGGCTGAAGGACATAGTATTGTCTTTCAGCCTTTTTTGATGATCAGAAAACAACGCCAGCCAGCAAGCCAATCAACACAATGAGGTAAGACGGAATCTTCTCCCACAGCAATACCAGGAATGTAACGCCGATAAGCCCTAGGTTGATAGGCGTATCGGGGAGGGGATGGTAGAGCAGGAACACGGCGGCGCACACCAGCCCCGCCGACACAGCATTAACTCCTTCCAAAGAAGCCTTCACTACGCGGTACTGCTTGAGTTGGTCCCAGAACCGAATCAGGAAAAAGATAAGTAAGGTGCCCGGCATGAAGATGCCCGCAGCCGCCACCACGCCGCCTAGTATTTGCCCGCCAATGCCGTACTCCCGCATAGACAGCGCCCCGATGTAGGAGGCGAAGGCGAAGTTGGGACCCGGCAGCGCCTGTGTAAGCCCATAACCCGATAGAAACTCGGGAGCCGTGAGGTAACTTTTAAACTCGACAAACTCGGCGAACAGCAGCGGTGCCAGCACCTGCCCGCCGCCAAACACCAACGAGCCGTTGCGGTAGAAATTCTCGAACAGCAGCACCGGCAGTTCTCGCGTGTAGTGGCCCAAGATAGCCGCGCCAATCAGCACCCCTAACCACAAAACGAAGTTGGCCCACTCAATGCGGAGCGGCTGCTTATCGGCAATGGGCGTGAGCTTGCGGTAACGGAACGTAGTAACCAGCCCGCCACCGAGCAGCAGCAGCGGCAGCACCGTCGGGAGCTGGAACCGGTAGGCCAGCATAGCGGCTGCTACCATCAGGGCCACCGAGGTTTTAGTATGAATTACCTTCTCGGCAATCTTGTAAGCCGAATACGCCACAAACCCCACCGCAATGGGCTGAATGTACTGCACGAGCCGCGCCACCTGCTCTTTATCGAAATAGTTGATGGCCACGCCGGCGGCCGTCATGATGGTTACGGCGGGCAGCATCCACACCAGCAACGTGAGGTAAGCCAGATTGGGGCCACCCAGCCGAAAGCCAATAGCCGTAATGGTTTGGGTGGAGCCAGGACCAGGCAGCAGCTGGCATAACGCCATGATTTCCAGGAGTTCCGCTGAGGTGAGGTAGCGCCGCTTGTCCACGAGCAGGCGCAACATCATGGCGGTGTGCGCCTGCGGCCCACCGAAAGCCGTGAAAGCTAATGCGGCTACGTCCTTGAGGAAAATAATGCCCCGTACCCGGCGAGTCCGCTTACCCCGGCCGGGCGGCGGACCAAGCGTGACGTTGGACGGAGCAGAAGCGGGTGGAGGAGAAAGCAAGGGCAATAGGGCTGGGAGCTGGCAATACTGTTCGGGGCGGGACCGGGCCGGCCGGTTATGGTAAGTACGCAAAAAAACGGCTGGCTCTGGTAAAAGAGCCAGCCGTTTTTGCTGGTTGTCCGGCCGTGGTTGGTAGCCGGCTACTGCTGCTATTTCTTTTTCAATCCCAGCTCAATCAACCGCTCGTTCAGGAATTCACCGGCCGTAATGTCTGCTTCCTTCTTGGGGTTGTCGGGCGTCACGCAGCTTTCGAGGGCGGCGAGGCTCATTTCCGAGCGGGGGTGCATGAAAAACGGCACCGAGTAGCGCGACGAGTTCATCTTTTCGCGGGCCGGGTTCACTACGCGGTGAATGGTGCTTTTCAGCACGCCGTTGGTAAGGCGCTGGAGCATATCGCCCACGTTCACCACAATCTGGTCGGGCAGGGCCGTAATCGGAATCCATTTGCCGTCGCGGCGCTTCACTTGCAGGCCGTCGGCGCTGGCGCCCATGAGCAAGGTAATGAGGTTGATGTCGCCGTGCTCGGCGGCGCGTACGGCATCGGCCGGCACGGCATCCGGGTCTTCGATGGGGAAGTAGTGAATTGGGCGCAAAATGCTGTTGCCGTTGCGCACCTTATCATCGAAGTAATTTTCGGGCAGCTCCAGGTACAGCGCAATGGCGCGCAACACGTCTTTGCCGGCGGCTTCCAGGGTGCGGTACGTGGTGAAAGTGCTCTTCTGGAAAGTGGGTACTTCCTCGGGCCAGATGTTGGCGGGGTACTCTTTGCCAATTGGGTCGGTGGCGTCTTCCACTTCCTGGCCGACGTGGTAGAACTCCTTCAGGTCGCCGGTGTTGCGGCCTTTGGCGTGCTCCTTGCCTTTGCTGATGTAGCCGCGCTGGCCTGCCAGTTCCGGGTTTTCGTAGCGCTGCTTGTTTTCGTCGGGCAAGGCAAAGAACGATTTCACGTCGGTGTACAGGGCCTGGGTTTGCTCTTCGGTAAGGCCGTGGTTTTTCAGAGCCACAAACCCGATGTTCTGGTAGGCTTCACCGAGCTGTTGTACGAAGCGGGCTTTGCGTTCTGGGTCGCCGGAGCGAAAGTCAGCGAGGTCGAGGGAGGGAATTTCTTCCAGCAGTTTGTCTTCCATCTTGGAAAATCACTATACTTTTGGACAATGAATAGGTGCCATGCAAGGTACTCAAAAAACGTACGATGTTTTATTGGAGGCGTTGCCTGACTAGGTAGCAAACAGTGGCACAACAAACTAATTCCCGTTTCCCTTCCTAAATTTCTCTTATGCGTATCTCTATTTTGTTGCTGAGTGGTATTGTTCTGGCCGGCTTAGCGGCCTGTGACACCGCTAAACAAGCCACCGAAGCTACTTCTTCTACCACGCCTACCAGCACTACCCCCACCGTGTCGGCAGCGGCCATCGAGAAAAATGGTATTCGCCTGACGCCCTTCCTCGATTCGCCGAAGTACCCTACGGCCCAGTTGCGCCTCACCACGCCAGCGGCTGGTTCTACGGTGCCTAGTGGTGCGGTGCCGTTCAAGTATGAGCTAACCAACTTCCTGCTCACCAAGATGACCGGCGGCATGCACGGCGAGGAAATGGCCAATTCCATGAAAGGCCAGCACATCCACAACATCGTGGACAACGAGCCGTACTCGGCGCACTACGAAACCAGCTTCACCAAAAATATTGTGGATGGGCAGCACGTGGTATTGTCGTTTCTGTCGCGCTCCTACCACGAGAGCCTCAAGCACCGCGGCGCCTATGACCTGCGCCTGGTTACGGTTGGTAAACTGCCCTCCAATGCGCCGGCTCCCACCTTCGACCTGAAAGCGCCGCACCTGTTCTATAGCCGCCCCAAAGACGTGTACAGCGGCAAAGACGCCCAAAAGGTAATGCTGGATTTCTACCTTGTTAATACCACGCTGGAACCTGGCGGCACGCAGGTACGGGCTACCATCAACGGCAACGAGTTCATGCTCGACCAGTGGGCGCCCTACATGATGGAAGGCCTGCCCATGGGCGAAAACACGGTGAAGCTGGAACTGCTGGATGACAACGGCAAGCTGATTCCGGGGCCGTTTAACTCCGTGACCCGTACTTTCTCGTTGCAGCCATAGTTAATCTGCGAAAATCTGCACCTTTGTTGGTATTGCTCGGGCAAACTTTGGGGTTGAATTGACAGCGCCACTTGCTTGGTTCAGCAGGCATTAATTGGACCTTCTATAAGCGTACCCCACCTACGCCAACGTATTGTGGGCTGTCACATTTTCACTCTATGCAAGATAATATCACAGCTTCTGCGCCGCTGGCTATGCTCCCCAAGGCTCCTTCGGGTATCGATGGCCTCGATGAAATAACCGAAGGCGGGCTACCGAAGGGCCGGCCAACGCTGATTTGCGGTAGTGCTGGCTGCGGCAAAACGCTGATGGGCATTGAGTTTCTGGTGCGCGGGGCCCTGGCCTACCATGAGCCCGGCGTGCTGATGGCCTTTGAAGAAACTTCCGAAGAACTAGCCGCTAACGTAGCCTCCTTAGGGTTCGATTTGCCGGCGTTACAGGCTCAGAAGCTCCTGCGCGTAGACCACGTGCACGTAGACCGTTCCGAAATCGAGGAAACCGGCGAGTACGACATGGAAGGCCTGTTCATCCGGCTGGGCTACGCCATCGACTCCATTGGGGCTAAGCGGGTGGTGCTCGATACTATTGAGTCGTTGTTTTCGGGGTTTTCCAACCAAGCCATACTGCGCTCAGAAATCCGGCGGCTGTTCCGCTGGCTGAAAGACAAAGGCGTAACCACCATCATCACGGCGGAGCGCGGCGACGGTTCCCTGACTCGGCAGGGCCTGGAAGAATACGTTTCCGACTGCGTGATTCTGCTCGACAACCGCGTCATCGACCAGATTACCACCCGGCGGCTGCGCATTGTTAAATACCGCGGCAGCACCCACGGCACCAACGAATACCCGTATCTGATCAGCGAAGATGGTATTTCGGTGCTGCCAGTTACCTCCCTTCGCCTAGAGCACAAAGTATCAGACCAGATTGTATCAACGGGGATTTCGGCGCTAGACGAGATGTTTGGCCGGCGCGGGTTCTACCAAGGCAGCAGCGTGTTGCTAACGGGTACGGCCGGTACGGCCAAAACCACGTTGGCGGCAGCATTTGCCCAAGAGGTGTGCCAGGCGGGCGGGCGGTGCCTGTATTTTGCCTTCGAAGAGTCGCCGCACCAACTGATCCGGAATATGCTTTCGGTGAATATCGATCTGGAAGCACACGTTCGGGAAGGTAATCTGATGATTGAAGCCTCCCGGCCGACGCTCAACGGACTGGAACGACACTTGGTAACCATCCATAAACTGGTGCGCGACTTCCAGCCAACGGCCGTAGTGATTGACCCCATCAGCAACCTCATCAGCGTCGGGAACGTGAATGAGGTGCGCAGTATGCTCACCCGGCTGATTGATTTTCTGAAGGTAAGCAACATCACCGGGCTGTTCACCTCCCTTATCAGCGGCAGTATGCAGATGGACACAACCGAGGAGGGAGTGTCGTCGTTGGTGGACACGTGGATTAGCGTGCGCGACCTGGAAGGTGTGGGAGAGCGGAACCGGGGGCTAAGCATTCTGAAGTCGCGCGGAATGGCCCACTCCAATCAAGTGCGCGAGTTTATAATCACCGACAAAGGCATTGAGCTCTTGGATGTTGTGGTGGGCCCAACCGGTATTATAACCGGAGCTAGCCGCTTGGTGCGGCAGTTGCAGGAGCAGGCCCAGGAGGTGTCAGCCCGGCAGGAATTGGCCCGCAAAGACCGGGAATTGGAGCGCCGCCGCCGAGTACTAGAGGCCACTATTGCCAATCTGCGCACCGAGTTCGAGTCGGTGGAAGAAGAGTTTCGGCAGTTGAACAACGAAGAGCACGACCGGCAGAAAGGCCAGGTTATGGACCGGGTAAAGGCGGCCCGTGCTTTTTCTCCGTCGGATACTTCGACTCCCAACAATCAGCAACCTAATTCATAACCCTGCTTATGGAAAACCAAGCCGCCGCCAATACTGAGGCACCTGAGGAGGATTATTGGGAACTACGCCTGTACGTGGCTGGCCAAACCGCCAAATCGGTGGCCGCCTTGGCGAACCTGCAAAAATATTGTGAGCAGCACCTGGTTGGCCGGTATCGGCTGGAAGTCATCGACTTGCTGGTGAACCCGCAACTGGCCGAAGGGGACCAGATTCTGGCCATTCCAACCTTAGTGCGTAAAGTGCCGGTTCCAATCCGCAAAATCATTGGCGACCTTTCCAACGAGGAGCGCGTACTGGTTGGGCTCGACATTCGGCCGGCTGGCCACCCTATAACTCGCTAGCATGGAGGTTGACGAAAACCCGCCGTTTGGCGAGAAAGAGTATCTGCTGCATCTGTATATTGCAGGAGCCACTCCTAACTCAACCAAGGCGGTGCGCAACATTAAGGAAATCTGTGAGTTGTATTTGGAAGGGCGGCACGAGCTATTGATTATCGACATTTATCAGCAGCCGGAGCTAGCCCAAGGCGAACAGCTTATTGGTATTCCTACTCTCATTAAAAAGCGCCCCGGCCTGATTCGGCGGCTGGTCGGTGACTTATCGGACCGGCCACGGGTGCTGGCGGCGCTGGGACTGCCCGCCACCCCGCCGCGCTAATTTTCACTCATGTCCGCTTCTGCCTCGCCTACTCCCTCGGATCTGACTCGTGAAAACGAGGAACTGCGTCATCGGCTGCAAGAAGCTGAGGACTTGATTCATGCAGTGCGGACTGGTGCCGTTGATGCCTTGGCTATTCAAAGCCCCGATGGCCCGCGCATCTTCACGCTACAAGGCGCCGACGAGAGCTACCGCACCCTCATCGAGCAAATGAGTGAGGGAGCCATGCTACTCAACCAAGATGGTACCATTCTGTACTGCAATGCCTGCCTGGCGAGTTGGTTGCGGCGGGGCTTAGAGGAAGTAATCGGGCAGTCGTTTGCCGTTTTTATTCCGCGCGGGTTTCAGGTGTATTGGGCGGCTTTGCTGGCCCAGGGGTGGGCCGGGCACGGCAAGGGCGAAGTGCCACTGCAAACCAAAGGCGGTGCGTTGCGGCCCCTGGCGCTTTCGTTGCAAGTACTGACTTTCAGCGAGGCGCCCGTAGTGGCCGTTATTGCCACCGATCTGTCGGCGCAGCGCGAAATCAGCAATATTCAGGCGCTGGTTGCCGAGCAGAACGTGGTAATTGACCGCAAGAACGAAGAAATCCGGTTCCAGGAGTCGGCCCGGATGGTGGTGGAGCGCGCCGCCGCCGAGGCCAACCGGATGCTGGAAGGAATTCCGCAGATTGCCTGGACTGCCAATCCTTACGGCCAAACCACTTACTTCAACCGCCGCTGGTTTGATTTTACGGGCCAGCCCGACCAATTGCTATGGAAGTACCGCTGGGAAGACTACCAGCACCCCGAAGATGCAGAGCAAGCCGGCGAGCTGTGGGAAAGCTGCTTGCGTACCGGCGACGCATTTGAAGCCGAGTTTCGGCTCCGCGACCGGGCAGAAAACTACCGCTGGATGCTAAGCCGCGCTTTTCCTTCGCGCAACGAGCAAGGTGATATTATCCAGTGGATTGGCACCTGCACCGATATTCATGAGCACAAGCTGGACCTGGAGCGGATTGACTTGGCGCAGCAGCAGCTTCAGTTGAAAAATGCCCAGCTAACCCGCGTCAATATAGACCTGGACAACTTTATCTACACGGCCTCGCACGATTTGCGGGCCCCCATTACCAACATCGAGGGGCTGTTGCAGGCACTGCTGACCGAACTGCCCGATGGTGGCGCCGACGTGCAGCCTATCATGAATATGATGCAGGATTCGGTGGACCGCTTCAAGCGCACCATCGACCACCTGACTACTATCACGAAGCTGCAAAAGGAAAACGACCAGCCAACGGCCTCCGTCGATTTAGCTTACCTGATAGAGGAAGTCCGGCTGGATTTGCAGCCGCAAATCCAGGAGGCAAATGCCCGGGTTTCGGTGGATGTGCGAGAGTTTCCCATGATTTCGTTTGCCGAGAAAAACCTGCGCAGCATTGTGTACAACCTGCTCAGCAACGCCGTGAAGTACCGTTCTCCCAACCGAGACCTGCACATTCGTATCCGGTGCCGGCCAGCTGGTGAGTATGCCTTGCTTACGGTGCAGGACAACGGTTTGGGCATTCCTGCTACCAGCAACGAGAAGCTGTTTGGTATGTTTGAGCGCCTGCACGACCACGTAGAAGGGAGCGGCATGGGCCTCTACATTGTCAAGAAAATAGTGGAAAACGCTGGCGGCAGCATTGAGGTAGTAAGCCAGCTTGATGTAGGTTCCACTTTCTCCGTCTATCTTGGAAGGTGATTTTTCAGTGCCAGGCTACGGGTGGAGCGGTTCAGTGTTCGTCGCCCTCGTAGTTCGTTTTGTCAACCAATATAATTCATGCAGAAGCTTACCTGCGCTTTGTTGGTCGATGATGACCAAACTACCAACTACCTCAATCAACTGTTACTGAAGCGCTTGGACGTGACTGACAGGCTGTTGGTGGCCCTAAACGGGCATGAAGCCCTGAAGCTGCTGGAAGTACATTGCCACGAAGCCAGCCTGGAATGCCCCATGTTGATTTTGTTGGATGTGAAGATGCCCGTGATGAACGGGTTCGAATTCCTGGAAGCTTACGCGCAACTTCCTATTCCAAACAAGCAGGCTATCATCATTGTGATGCTCACCACGTCGTTGCACCCCCAAGATGTAGGCCGCCTGGAGCATCTCAACATTGCTGGTTTCCTGAACAAGCCCCTCACGCGGGAGAAAGTTGATTCCATTCTCCAGGACCACTTCAACCGGCATCTGCCCAGCGCCTGAAGGTGCACCGCTACCACTGACGTACGCGCCAAGCCACTGCCATTTCAAAGTAGGGGTAGAGGTTGGTGGTGGTGCGGGCCAGGTCGGCGGGGGTGTAGCTAGCTCCCACAAACGAGCCAGTGCCTAGCCGGTACCGGTACAAGGTACGCAGTTGCTGAAGCCACAAAGTAGCAGATAGGGCTAAGTTGCCCGCGCGCCGCTCGTAGGCTACATCGGGGCCCTGCTGGCGCGTGAGGGAGCGTAGGTAAATAAGGGAAGAGCCGCCTGCATCCTGCACCAAGGCCGCCCGGCCGTGGGTGCGCTGCTCCAGAAACCGGTAGCCAACCCGTAGGCTGCTGCTAGTGGGTTGTGGCCGGCGGCCCAGCCAACCATAGCGCAGCCCGCCGCTTAAATCGTGGGTGATAGTCGTGTCCAGAGGACTTTCCTTGAAGGCTGGCCAGCGCAACAGCCCCACCCGATTTTCGCGGCGGGTGTAATCGAGAGTTGCCAGTAGGCGCGGGCGCAGCTGGTAGGTCAGGTTCTGCTGCTGCTCCAGCACCCGGCTGGCTCGGTTGCGAAGCTGCTCACTGGCCCGGTCGCGCACTTGGTAGCTCACCCACAAATGATACGTGCTCCGAATGCTTAGCTTGCCGGGTGCCCACGTAAAGCCCGGTTCCCAATGCAGCAGCCGGTCGGTGTAGTTTTCGGCACTTAGTGCCGCCCTGATGAATACAAACTGCCGGTACTCGCCGGCCACCGCCAGCGAAGTTCGGAAGTTGCCCAGCCACCGGCCCGTCCAGGTGAGGCGTAGCGCGTGCTGAGCTTCGTCGCGGTCCTGCTGGTTGGCCTTGCTGGGAGCCGTAACGCGCAGCAACTGTGCCGACCCCGTAAGTGCCAAAACGTGGCGTTGGGCGGCCAGCCAGGTAAGCGAGCCCTGCCACTGGGTGGTTTTCTCGTTGATGTCCCGAATTCTTTCCCGAGCCAGCGCCAGCTCGTACTGGGCAGGCGTAAGCAGGCGGTTGTTATCGAGTTGGTAGCCACGGTTCCGCTCCCGGTAGCTGAACGCCAGCATGCTTTGTAGTTTCTTGCTACCCAGGCGCAACTCCTGCCGGGTGTCCAATTCCCGCTGCTGGTACCCTAGGTTCTGAAGCGTATCGGCTTCCGAAGCCAGCCGCCGATAGCGGAATGCTCGGCTAGGCAAAGCCAGCGCATTGTCTGAGCGAAACGAGATTTTGTCGGAGAGGCGGTACAGCCAGCTTATCTGCCCAGCCAGGGTATCACTCTGAATGCGCTGCACGTTGCCGGGCACGTAGTCTTCGGCGCGATGGGCACGGTAGGCGGCCCGCGCACTGCCACTGGAATAGTCGTCGAAGGTATGCTCGTAGTAGCCTTCGGCCAGTATCCGCTGCCATACCCGCGGGCCTAGCTGTGCCCGGGTGCCCAGCAGCCGCAACGCTAGCGGTGGCGCCGCCGCCCCCTGCACGAAAACCAGGGTGGAAAAGTCGAGGCCGTAGGCTACTCCCGTATCCTGCCGGCCATTGCGAGCATCCTGCACTACACCACCAAAACCCACGTAGCGCACCACCGACAGCGAATCGAGTGGGCGAATACCAGCCAAGCCATGCTCGTAGCCCAGCCGGCCCAACCATAGGCCGGTGCGAGTCGCGTTGGCCCGGCTTTGCTCGTAGCGGGCAAACTGCCCAGTGCGCCAGCCGCCGCCCAGGTCCACGGTGTGCAGCGCGTCGGCGGCGTAGTCTTCCCGCACAAACGGCGGCTCTCCCCGCGAATCATAGATCCACTCGCTTTGCAGGCGGTAGCGGAGGTGCTGCCGGCCCGAAAGACGCAGGTTCCCCAAGGCATCGGTGCGTTGCGCGTAGGTACTAACGCCCACCCTTCGAGCCCGAAACGTGAGCAGTAATAGCGAGTCGGGAACAGGTACAGCAGTGCGCGCCACTAGGGGCAGGCTGCCAGCATCTACTAGGCTTTGGGCATATGCGGCTCTCGCAATAGCCAGCAACGCCAAGGCAGTGGTTGCAACCTTACTGCCCAGCCAGGGCCGGCTTCTAAGGTTCTGCTTGTCAGAGAGTAGCTCGTTGGTGTTACCTCCACGGTCAGCACTTGCATCAGTAGAGAGTAACTTCATAAGATACAATTGCGAAGCGCAGGTAAAAAGACGGTTGCAGAGGCTCTAAAAAGTGGGCTGCTAGGTGGTGACAAGCAAGTTAGTTCAGCGGCCTGAAGCTCGCAACCATCGAGTAGTTTCGGATATTAATCAAAATTTGAATGCAAGGGTAGTCTTGAGTATTACCTTTGTTCTCGGTTGAGTCGGTAATCGAAACTATGCGGGGTGTCTCAACGTCTTGTTACTCCACGTTTCATCTGTTTGTGCTTCGGGCGTGTGCCCGGGCTATTGTATGCCAATCAGCTTATGAGAAATAAGAAGTTATTGCTGTTGGTAGGGCTGATAGGAGGATTATCCGGGCGTGTGCAGGCACAGCACGCTATTTGGGCCGCTAAACTGGTGGCAGTATCGTCGCAGAAAGCAGAGGGGAAAGAGGCGTTTTCGCCAGAAAAGGTACTGGGCGAACCCAACGCCCGCCCGCTCGGGCAGGTCAGCAACGACGCCTGGATTCCAAGAAAAGAAGGAACCAACGAATTCATCGAAGTTCGGTTTGCCAAGTCGCTGGTTGCCAAGCAAGTGACGGTGGTTGAAAATTTCAACCCCGGCGCTGTGTCCAAAATCGAGCTGGTGGATACCCGCGGGCAGAAGCACCAGGTGTACCAGAACGATAATCCTGGCCCAATTCCAGAGCAGTTTCGTTCGTTACAGGTCACGTTTGCGGCCGGCACTTACCGCACCATTGGGGTGGTTGTGAGTTTGAACACCAAGGCTGTGAATGGCGTCAACCAGATTGACGCTATTGGTATTGCCGACGTGGCCGAAACCATGGTGAAGAAGGAGTTCAAGAGCGAAACCGACGGCGTGCAGTTCGACTCCGCCATGGTGAACCTTGGGCCCAACGTCAACTCCAAATACGTTGATACCCACCCGGTTATTTCGCCTGATGGCCGCACGCTGTTTTTTGCCCGGCAGGAAAGCCCGCAGAACGTAGGCGGTTCCAACGATGTGCAAGATGTGTGGTATAGCACCTTAGCCAACGCTAGCACCAAAGCTTGGAACCCCGCCAAGAACATTGGCTCGCCCATCAATACGCCCGGTCCTAATGGCTTAGCGTCGGTGTCGTCGGATGGTAATTCGGCCGTGCTTATCAACGTGTATAAAGAAGATGGCTCGCTTGACCCCAAGGGCCTAAGTTTGTCGCGCCGCACGAAGAACGGGTGGAGCAAGCCTACGAAAATAGAAATCGACGATTTCTACAACGACGACCCCGACAACGTAGATTATTTCCTGGGTACTTCCGGCAAGGTGTTGCTGATGGCCGTGGACCGCAAAGACGGGTTGGGCCAGCAGGATTTGTATGTGGCCTTGCTGAAGGAAGACGGAAAAAGCTGGGGCCGGCCCATCAACTTGGGGCCGAGCATCAACACCAAAAAGCCGGAGTTTGCGCCCTTCCTGGCCGCCGACGGCAAGACACTGTACTTTGCATCGGAAGGCCACGGCGGGTACGGCAAGAGCGACGTGTTCTATTCCAAGCGCCTCGACGATACTTGGAAAAACTGGACCAAGCCCCGCAACCTCGGCCCCAACGTCAACTCACCTGATTTCGACGCCTACTACGTGGTGTCGGCGGCGGGTGAGGATGCGTATCTGGTATCAACGCGCAACGGCACGGCTAACTCCAAGGATATTTTCCGCATCAGCCTCACGCCGCAGTTTAAGCCGGAGGTAGTAACGCTGGTGCGTGGGCAAGTACTGGATGCTGCCACCAAAAAGCCGGTTAATGCCGTTATTAAGTACGAAAACCTGCTGACTGGTGAGGAAATAGGCGTGGCGGAAACCAACCCCGTAGACGGTTCCTACACGATTGTGCTGCCGTCGGGGGTGCACTACGGCTACCGCGCCGAGGCGCCCGAGTACCTGGCCGAATCCGACAACCTCGACGTGACGGACAAGGAAAAGTACTCGGAGGTGAAGCAGGATTTATATCTGGTGCCGTTTGCCGTGGGCCAGACCATTAAGCTGAACAACATCTTCTTCTCGCAAAGCAAGTATTACCTGCGCGAAAGTTCTTACCCCGAGCTACAGCGCCTGATTCGCACGCTCAAGGAATACAAAACGCTGGAAATCAAGATTGAAGGCCACACCGATAACCAGGGCGACCCGGCGTTGAACCTCAAACTCAGCCAAGACCGGGTGAACGAGGTGAAGAAATACATTGTATCAAAAGGCATCAGTGGTACGCGCATCACCACCGAAGGCTTCGGCGACACCAAGCCCATTGCCAGCAACGACCAAGAGGAAACCCGCAAGCTCAACCGCCGCGTAGAATTCCGCATTACCAAGAAATAGATTGGTTTAGTGATACTTAGCTATTTCGCAGGTAGTACGCGCCCAAAAACAAGGCCCGATTCATAAAGAATCGGGCCTTGTTTTTGGGTAGTTGAAGCAAAGTGTGTAGCGAATACATTGATTATCAACACCTCAGCAATCAGCGCATTAGCTTAGCCTGGTTTCGTCCCTTCCCGGCTTACTACTGCTGCTCTGGTTACCGGGGTTGGCAATGGAGTCGCGCATGTCGGTGTCGGACTGAATGTTGCGCATTTTGTAGTAGTCCATAATACCGAGGTTGCCGGAGCGGAAGGCTTCGGCCATGGCTTTCGGAATTTCGGCTTCTGCTTCTACCACGCGGGCTTTGGCTTCCTGGGTTTTGGCGCGGTTTTCCTGCTCGATAGCTACTGCCATAGCGCGGCGCTCTTCGGCTTTGGCTTCGGCTACTTTCAAGTCGGCGGTGGCCTGGTCTATTTGCAGCTTGGCCCCAATGTTTTCTCCGATGTCGATGTCGGCAATGTCGATAGACAGGATTTCGAAAGCCGTGCCGGCATCCAGGCCTTTGCTGAGCACCAGTTTGGAAATTTTGTCGGGGTTTTCGAGTACCTCCTTGTGCGACTTCGACGAGCCAATGCTGGTTACAATACCTTCGCCAACGCGGGCCAGAATGGTTTCTTCGCCGGCGCCACCTACCAGCTGCGTGATGTTGGCGCGGACCGTAATACGGGCCTTGGCAATGAGCTGAATGCCATCTTGCGCTACTGCCGCCACGTTGGGCGTGTTGATTACCTTGGGGTTTACGCTGGTGGTTACGGCCTCAAATACGTCGCGGCCGGCCAAGTCGATGGCGGTGGCTTGTTTGAAAGTGAGTGGAATGTTGGCTTTGTCGGCCGAAATCAACGCTTTAATAACGCTGGGAATGTTGCCGCCGGCCAGGTAGTGCGTTTCCAGGTCGTTGGCAGTCAGCTCTAGGCCAGCTTTGGTGCTGGTAATCATGGAGTTGACAATAAGGGAGGGTGGTACCTTGCGCACCCGCATAAAAGCCAGCTGAAACAAACTCACTTTCACCCCTGAAAACAGCGCCGTAATCCAGAGGCTGATGGGGAAAAAGTAGAGAAAGACCAGCAGCACGATGGCCCCAACCAGCAGCGGGAAAAGTGGGAAGTTGTTCATAGGGTGCAAGGTAGCATAAGCAGCAACGTAATCAGGATCTTAGCGCGAAGCTTACCCTATACTTTCCACTACAATACGGTTTTGCTCGATGCGAAGCACCCGCACTTCCGTGCCGGCCGGCACGAACTCGCCCCGAGTGGTTACCTCACGGCGGTTTTCCTCGAACAGCACCGTGCCTGCTGGGCGCAGGGCCGAGAGTGTGCGGCCCGTAGCGCCGGGCTGCACATCGGGTAGGCGGGCGTCGCGCACGTGGGAGTTGTGCACATCATTGAGGGCCACGCGAGCCAGATTTTTGGGACGGAGGCCGATGTACACCAGTAAGCCAATGGCCGCTAGTGAGGATACCAGTAAGATATGGCCGGTGTTGGAGCCCAAGTCGCGGTAGCCAAACCAAACCCCGGCCGCCAGCAGTGCAAAGCCCACCAACCCCACTACGGTGGTACCGGGAATGAAAATGACTTCGGCTACCAGAAACAGCAAGCCAAACAACAGCAGCAAGGCAATAGTGAGGGAGTCCATTGTAGTGAGTAGGGTGGGTTGTTGGGTAAAAGATACGCACAAAGCCGGCTGAGTGTGGCGTAGTAGCAAGCATTAACTCAGCATTGTACGTATGCAGCGCATGATGAAACAACGCGAAGTAACCGACAAGCACAAAACTACCTGGACCTGCGTGCAAGCCTATGCCGCCACGGAAAGCGCCGCCACCGATGAGGCTATAAAGCGCAGCGAAACTCACTCCGGAGCCGTGCCGGTGGTGTGCACCCCTAGCGGCGGCGCCCAAACCGTACGGCTCGAACTCAGCAAAGACTGGCTCGATTCCTTGTCTGATGAAGAGCTGACTGCTGCCATTGCTGCCGCCAAGTAGCAAGCCTCACCCCAACCAGCAACAAGCCCCGCCACTAGTGCTAGTAACGGGGCTTGCTTAGCGAGAATATGTACGGCAGCTTAGGCTGTGTGGACAGCAAAGGCAGTAATTTTGCCTCATGCGTCGTCATGAATTAACCGAACGTGAGTGGAAGCTAG
>NZ_JAFLQZ010000012.1 GCF_017313265.1 Hymenobacter telluris
ATGCGGGTAGCGGCCCATCAGCACCACGTCCTGCACGCTGAGCGGAAAAGCCAGGTGAATTTCCTGCGACATTACCGGCCGCTGCCGGGCTAGCTGGGTACTATCAAAACCCGACAGCGGCCGGCCATCCAGCAACACCTGGCCGGTGCTGGGCGGATACAGGCCCGCCAGCAGACGCAGCAACGTGGTTTTGCCGGCTCCGTTGGGGCCCAGCAGCACGGTTACCTCACCGGGCCGGCATTCCAGCGTGGCGTGGTGGAGCAGGGTTTTGCCCTCGATGGTGTAGGAAGCCTGGTTGACTTGCAGCATACTTGCTAAGCGTAAAAACCACCGCGGGAAGAAAGCTGCCGGTATTTCGACAGCAGCCACAGAAACACCGGCGCGCCCACAAAAGCCGTGAGCACGCCAATCGGCAGCTCAGCCGGGGCAATGATGGTGCGGGCCACGGTATCGGAAACCACCAGCAGCATAGCGCCCAGCAGCGCCGAGCCCAGCACAAGCAGGCGGTTGTCGGAGAAGCCGGCCAGCCGCAGCAGGTGCGGCACCACCAGCCCCACAAACCCGATAACGCCTACCGTAGCGGTGGCCACGGCCACCAGCAACGTATTGAGCAGCAGCACCTGTGTTTGCAGGCACCGCACGTTGATGCCCAGGTACTGCGCCTCCGTCTCGCCTAGCTGCAACGCATTCAACGACTTGGCAAAGCGCAACGACACCCAGCCACCCAACACCGTAACCAGCCCAACCAAATAAAACGAAGGCCAATCGGCGCTGGAAAAGCTACCCAGGTTCCAGAACGTAATGGAGCGGGCCTGCGGGTCGCGGGCAATGTAGGACAGGAACCCCGTGCCGCCGGCCGCCAGCGCATTCACGGCAATACCAGCCAGCAGCATGGAAGCCACCGTCACCCGCCCCTGTATCCTCGACAGCCGGTACACCAGCGCCGTAGCCGCCAACGCCCCCGCAAAAGCCGCGGCCGGCAGCACCAGCGCCCCCAGCACGGGCACGTTCGCCCAACTCAGCGAGTTGCCCAGCACGAAGATGACGGCCGCGCCCAGCGCCGCCCCGGCCGACGTCCCAATCAAACCCGGCTCCACAATGGGGTTGCGAAACAAGGCCTGCATCAACGTGCCCGACATCGACAGGGCCGCGCCCACGCAGGCACACAGCAGCACCCGTGGCAGCCGGATTTCAAAGAACACGCCCCGGTGCAGCGTCGCTAGCGGGTCGGGAGAGGGTGCCGCCAGCCCAAGCGCCTCACCCAGAAAGCCACCCAGCTCCGGATACGTCAGCGCCATGGCTCCCAGCCGCGCCGACAGCACCAGCACGACCAGCAAGCTCACCGTCAACCCACTGAAATACAGGCGCACACGCCCAGCAGACAGGTTCACTACCGCGCGGGCTGTTGGTGGATGAGTTTTTGCAGCATTAGCACGTTCTGGCCGGTGCGGGGGCCCAGGTACACCATGTCGTGCTCCTCTACGCGGTAAATGCGGTTGTTTTTGGCGGCCGGCGTAAGGGCTACGCCGGGCAGCTGCTTGAACTTCTCTAATCCGCCCTGCCGGTCGTAGCCGAAGTCGGTGGCCAGAATCACGTCGGGTTGGGCTTCGGCAATCAGCTCAGGGCTGATGGGCTTCATACCTTCGGCAGCGTTAAGCGAGTTGACGCCGCCGGCCCAGGCTACCATCTGCGTACCAATGCTTTGCTGGCCCATCGCCAGATAGATGTTCTTTTGCAGGCCGTAGTGAATGATGACCACCTTCGGATGGTCGGGGTACTGCTTGGCGTTGGCAGCGGCTTGCGCCATGTCGGCGGTGAGCTGCTGGGCCAGCTTGTCGGCCAGGGGGCGCTGCTTGAACTCGTCGCCGAGTTGCTGGAGCAGCTGGCAGGTTTCCGGAATCGTCTTGGACGGGGTAAACTCCTTGATGGGGATGCCCACTTTCTGCACCTGGGTAATAACGGCCGCCGGGGCCACGTTGCCATCGGAATACACCACGGTGGGTTTCAGGGAAATGATGCCCTCGGCGTTGAGCAGGCGGTGGTAGCCCACGGTCGGCAGCTTTTTGGCCGCCGCCGGGTAGGTGCTCGACAAGTCCACCCCCACCAGCCGGTTTTCCGCGCCCAGCGCGAAAATCATTTCGGTTAGCTGCTTGGAAACCGACACAATGCGCTCCGGCTGGGGCGTAGTGCTGGCGGTTTCTTCGTTCCGGAACCGGTTGCAAGCCACGGAAGCCAGCAGCAAAGTCGCGTAGAATATTTTTTTCATGTAGAGAGGCTAAATTTTGAAAGCAAAACCAACTGAACGTCATGCTGAGCTTGCCGAAGCATCTCTACTGCCAAACTAACCTCTGATAGGAGGACGAAGCGGTAGAGATGCTTCGGCAAGCTCAGCATGACGGCCCTGTGGCCAGTGCCAGTTTAGAATGTATAGCTCAGGTTAGCGCCAGCGTACCAGTTGCGCGGCATGCCGGGGTTGTAGAACGTGGGCCGACCTACCGGCGTGGCTTGGTTGAGGGCTACTGAGGCCACGTAGCGTTTGTCGCCGATGTTGTCGAGGCCGCCGAAAACGTCGTAGCTCAGGTGCCCGGCCAGCTTGTTGCGAATCCCGAGGCGGCTGTTGAATAGCCAGTAGGCGGGCGCGAAACGGGCGTTGTTGTCGCTCATCGGGGTTTTGTCGGTGTAGTAGGAAGTCAGGTTCAGGTACACACCGGGCTGCGTTTCCACATCGAGGCCGCCGGTAAACAGGTTCTTGAACGAGCCCGTTACCTGCTTGCCGCTATAATTGTTGACGCCCAATTCGTAGGATTTGAACTCGGCATCGGTGTAAGTGTAGCTCACGAAGGGCCGCACTTGCGTCAGCACGCCGGGCTTGGTTACGTCAACCAAATTGCCCGACAGCGCCACTTCCACGCCCTTGTATTCCGACTCGCCGGAGTTGACGAAGTAGGTTACCCGGTCGGCGTTGGTTTGGGAGACAAGCCCATTTTTCACCTGCATCCGGAACAGCGTCACGTCGTAGTTGAGGCGGTTGCCCAGGATGGTGCCGCGCGAGCCTAGTTCCAGGTTGTGGTTGGTTTCCGGCTTCAAATCCGGATTAATCGGACCCGTTGAAAGTGAAATCTGGCTGCTGATGGGCGGTGAGAAACCGGTGCTGTACTGGGCAAACACCGAAAACTGGTCGTTGAACGAGTGCAGCACGGCCACGCGGGGCGTGTACGCCGGCTTGAACTGCCGGTAGCCCGTGAGGCTCCGCGCCGGCAACGTCTTCGGAATCAAATCCTGAATGTCGTACGACACCACATTGTAGCTCACCCCGGCCGTGACGGTGGTGTGCTCGGTCACGGACGCCTCGGCCTGGGCAAACACGTTGGTTTGCGTGGCCCGTACTTCCTGGTCGGAGGTGATGGCGCCCGACACGCCGGTGGCGGAAATGGCGTAGCGCTTGTTGTTGTCCTGGTTGGCCATGTACTCAGTGCCCAGCACGAAACGAGTGCGCAATTTACCTAGCTCCGGCGCATACGTGAACACGCTGCGCACGCCGCGCTTGCCGCGCTGAGTGTGCGCGAAGTTCGGCTCCACCGGGCTCAGCGAGTAGGTGTTCGAGGTGAACAGGGTGGTGGTATTGGCGAAGTTGGACGTGAAACGGTACGTGTGGGTCAGCCCCAGGCGGGTGATTTCGGCGTCCACGCCTATGTCTTTCTGCACGTAGGCCGGGGCCGTTTTGGTGTAGCTGCTGAAAAAGTCGGTGCTGTCCAGCTCGCCGGCGTAGTTGTCGTGCTGATTGGTGTAAGTACCGAGCACGCTCACCGTCTGCTTGTCGCTCACGTAGAAGTCGCCGGCCACGGTTACGTAGTCTTTGCGGCTGTTGGAGTGCGCCTCGCGGAAGCCGCGGGTTTCCTGGTGGCCATAATTGACCAGCAGGTTCACTTTGTCGGTACCTACGCCAATGCCGGTGTTGGTCCGGAACAGGCCGTATTTGCCCACCGTCGTACCCAGGTGGATGCTGGTGCCGGGCGCAGCTTTGCGAGTCTGGAACGATACCACCCCACCCAGCGTCGTGCCGTAAATGGTGGAAGCCGGGCCTTTAATCACCTCAATCCGGCCAAGAGTGGTGAAATCCAGATCATCGAGCGAGGTAGTGCCATCGGCCTCCGAAAGCGGAATGCCGTTCTGATAAAGCTTGATGCCGCGGATGCTGAAGCGCCCGTAGGTGCTGCCAATCCCGCGTATTACGAGGTTGGACTGCGAAGCGGCACTGCGCACGTTCATGCGCACGCCGGGCACCTGGTTGAGCGTGTTTTGCAGGAAAATAGTGTTGTTACGCTGCAAGTCCTTTTCGGTCACAATGGTAAGAGCAGCCGGCGTTTCAAGCAGCTTGCGCTCGGTGCCCGTGCCGTAGCCAATCACCTGCACTTCGCGCAGACCCGTATTGGAAGCAGCCAGGCTGATAAGCAGCGGAACGCTAGCATCTTTCACCGCAATTTCCTGCGTGATGTACCCCAACGACTGCACCCGTACGGTCCGAAATTCCTCGCTGGCGGTCAGCGAAAAGCGACCTTGGGCATCGGTAGCAACGGCAGTAACCTGGCCGGCTGCTACTACGGCGGCACCCACCACCGGCTGCCGGGTTTGCTGATCGAGCACAGTACCGGTGGCGGTGTATTGCGCCCAGGCAGGCGCATTGATGAGCATCACTGCCAACAGCAGTAATGTGGTAAAAATAGTTTTCATATGAAAAAAGGAAGACCGAAACGGTCGGAATAGTAAGCCCAGCTTCCAGTGAGAGAAGCGGCAAAACAGCAAATCAGATATTTCCAGATACAGCAGGGCAGCCAGCCAGTACGGCGGCAACTACCCTCGTGAAATAGCCTGGCACCGGGGCGGCGGAAAATGCACCGGCGCGTCAGTTACAGGCAGCGGCGCGCTGTACTCCGGATAGGCCAGCTGACTTTTCACGTCTGCTACTGCTGGTAGTGCGGCGCCGGCTGGAACCAGGTAGGTTAGTTTAAACAAGAAGCTGAACGCCTTCTTCGCCGATTTGCGCGCCCCGGCTGCCGGGTGCGCATACTCCCGAACGTGCTTGGTGAGGCCAGCCAGCAGCTTCTCCTCGTCGTGGTCGTGCCAGCAGAAGTACGTAACCGAGTCGGGGGTGGCCCGTTGCCGCACCACGTCATACAGCTGCCCCCGGTACGAAAACTCGTGTTCTTCCTGCCAGTGTATAAGGGGTGCTGCTTTTTCCGGCTGACGAGCTACCACAATGCGCACCAAGGCTTCGTCGGGCAGGGCCGCGTGGCGCATTCGCTCGGCTTCACGCCGTAGCTGGTGCTGCTGCCACATAGCCACAGGGTACACCCCCACTAGATTATAGAGGAAGACAGCGAGAAGCAGAAAAGCGGCGAGGTGTTTCAAACGGCACAGACAACACCTTAAAATTAGATTAAAATCTTGGGTATGGCGTATTCAGTCTGTTTTTATTGCAAGCCTAGCTTGCAGTAGTTTTCGCAAGTATCTCTACGCTACCCGTATGTGCCTTACGCTGATAAACCAGGCTGCACATAATACCACTTTCAAAAGGCATTCACTTATTTCAACATAGGGTTCAAGCTTCTTGGGCCGTGTAAAAAGTGGCTTACGGTAACTCCGTAAAATCCGAAGCAGGTTGCGGGGCCATGCCGGGGCGGATTACTTCTATCTGGTCGTGGCGCACCACTAAGGCAGCCTTGGCAATGCCCAGGAACAAGCCGTGCTCCACGATGCCGGGAATAACAATGAGTTGGCCGGCCAGTTTCTCCACGTCATTCAACTGCCCGAAATGGCAATCCACTAGCAGGTTACCCTGGTCGGAATGGGCTTGCTTGCTGGGGTCTTGGCGGTTGATGCGCAGGACGGGGTTACCGCCGAGGTCGGCTACGGCATCAAGTACCCAGGGCAGCGCAAACGGCACCACTTCCAGCGGCAGCGGAAACTTGCCAAGCTGCGCCACCGCCTTCGACGAATCCGCTACCACCAGCATGTAGTCGGAAGCCGTGGCTATTATCTTTTCGCGCAGCAACGCCCCTCCCCCACCTTTAATCAGGTTGAGTTGCGGGTCTAGCTCGTCGGCGCCATCTACCGTGAGGTCGAAGCGCAGCCCCCGGCGTGGCTCCACTAGCGGAATGCCCACTTGGCGGGCCAGGTTTTCACTAGCCAGGGAAGTGGCGGTTCCTTGGATGCGCAGCTCACCGGCGCGTACTTTCTCGCCAAGCTGCGTGATGAAGTGAGCGGCAGTGCTGCCAGTGCCCAGCCCGACCAGCATTCCGTCGCGCACCCATTGCACGGCGGCACGGGCGGCGTGTTGCTTTTCCTGGTCGAGGTGTGAGGTATCTTGAGCGGAGGCCATGACTTTCAAAAATAGCGCGAGAAGGTAGGGGCACCAAGCAAATAGCAGCGCTGAAAATGGCGCTATTCCGCTTGGCTCTGCCTGCTTACTAGCGCCCCACCGAATAGGTTTTGCGCTGCACGCCTACTCCCGTTATTTTCACCGACTGCCAATTGGTAGGCAACGTGGTTTTACGCTGCACAATGCCGGCCGGCGTAATATCGAGCCCCCCAAACCCCATCAGTACCGCCTGTAGTACGCCGCCGGCCCCGGTGGCAAAGTATGGATTCGTGCCACCCTTGGTTTCGGCAATGACGCGGAACGGCGGCAGCAGGTTGGGCACGTAGGCATCCTGAAAGAAATGCTGGGCCTTGGCCCCGTCGCCCAAACGGGCATAGAGCAGCGAGAAGATGGCCTGCGTCATGGCGGGGGTGCCTTCGTTGGGCACGCGCGTTTCGTAGTACGTCAGGTCCTTGCGGATTTGGGCGGGACTAGTGACGGTTTTCAGCGGATACGCCAGCAGGTTCACGTCGCCCTGCTTGATCCCCTCGCCGTGGTAGGTGGCGTGCTCTTGGGTGGTGCCGTCGGGCAAATGCAGGATGGGAATGTTTTGGGCGACGTGCAGCCAGTCAGGGTTGGCCCGCAGGCCCAGGAGCTTGGCAGCGTCGGTGGCGGCTTGCAGGTTGGCTTGGGCGGCGGCGTTGGTGAAGGCGTCGTTGTCTACGTTTTCGGCCCACTCGTCGGCAGCTACCACGTTCTTGATGTCGTAGCGGCCGGGGCCGTTGCGCTCCACCCGGCTGGCCCAGAAGTCGGCGGTGGCCGAAAGAATCGGCCAGCCTTTCTCACGCAGCCATTCCTTGTCCTGGGTTACGCAGTAGTACTGCCACGCAGCCAGGGCCACGCAAGCGGAAATATGATGCTCGAACGGTCCGCTGAGCGCCCACACTGGCGTTTCCTCCACGCCGGTATCGGCGCTTTCCCAGGGGTACATGGCGCCTTGGTACCCGTGGGCAAAGGCGTTGCGCCGGGCCATATCGAGGCGCCGAAACCGGTATTCCACCATCGACTTCGCAATATCGGGGTGCAGCACCAGCAAGGCCGGGAACATCCACAGGTCGGAATCCCAGAACACGTGCCCGTTGTAGCCCAAGCCGGAAAGCCCCATCGGGGAAGGCGAATACTCGGTGCCGGCTCGCGAGAAGCTGTAGAGGTGGTAGAGCATGCTGTGCACGTCCTGCTGGGCCTGCGCGTCGCCGGTTATCTGGATGTCGCTGCGCCACAAGTCCTGCCAGGCCTTGGCGTGAAAATCAAGCAGCCGTTGCCGCCCTTCCAGGCGGGCGAAGATGGTCAGGCGCTCAGCTTCGTTGAGCGGGTCGGGGTGGTGGGCGGAGGTGATGGATGAGCCTGCCACGGCGTAGGCGTACTTCTGCCCGGCTTTCAAGCTCCGGCTGAACTTGATGAGGTGCATGTTGTTGTCCCACATTTCGTGGATGATGCGCGGCTCCTGCCCGTGCGGCTCCTCGAACAGAAAGCTGTTGCTGGCACAGAGCAGCAGCTTGCCGGTAGGGCTCTTAGCCGACGACGTAAGCAGGCTCAACGTGGTGTGCGGCCGGTCAATTTCGTTGTAGTAGTTCTGCACATCACGCAAGGCATCCGGCACTTCCATCACGCTGGCGGCCGTGAGGGCCACGTCCTTTTTGGCGGTAATGGACACGTCGAGCAGCACCGTGAACGGCAAATGGCGCAGGGCGTAGTAGGTGTAGCTGATGCTGGCCTTGTCCTGATAATCAAAAGTAGTAGTGAGCGAGGCGCGCTGCATGTCCAGCTGCTGCCGGAAGTTGGTGGCATCTTGCGCGTTGAGGCGGTGGCCGTCCACTTCCAGGTACATATTCAGCAGGTTGAAGCTGTTGAGGAAGTTGCTGACCCGCCCCCGGCCGTACTGGTCGTAGGCGCCGGCCAGCACCACGTTCTTCACCTGAAACGGCACCGGCGCCGACACAATGCCCAGCATACCGTTGGCCACCGTCACGCCATAGTAGTTACTGGGGTCGATTTTGTCGGCGGTGATGCGCCACGGGTCGGGCGTTTGGGCAGTTAAGGGTTGGAAACCAGCCAGCAGCCAAACCAACAGAAGTGGCAGGCCGCACCGAAAGGAAGCAAGCATACGTGCGCGGAAGAGAAAAAATGACGGGCAGACGCCCAACGTGTTGTGTATCAACTAGCAGCCACTTAGCCAACGGATGCAGCCGCGGCTTCCCAGGCGGTTTCCCATTCCTCATTAGGAGTGGCCTGAATGGCTAGAATGCGGGCTTCGAAAGCCTCATTGGGCACGAAGGAACGATTTTTCACCCGCGTTTTATAGGCGTACACCGTATGGATAGAATAGCCTAGTACCCGGCTAATCTGCTCACTGTCGGTAATGCCCAGCCGAATCAGCGCAAATATGCGCAACTCAGTGGTAAGCACCTGGTCTTCAGCCAGAACAATTCTATCAGCTTCTGCAAACAACGCATTGAAGTCCGCCACAAAGTTGGGAAATAGCCGCACGAACACCGTATCGAAACCCTTGAATAGGTTGGTGCGCTCCACCTTGATGTCGATATCCTCCACTAAGCGTTGCGCCGTAGCTGCCTGTTTGGTTTTCAGCAGCGTACTGAGCTTGCGCTGCAAGTCTTCCAGCTGGTTTACGTAGCGCGAAGAGTTGCTGAAATAATAGCCAATGTACTCTTCCTTGATATGATTAGCTTCATTCAAGCCTCGGTTTAGTTCCTGAAGCTTGCCATTCAGCTGTTGTTGCGTGTGGTTGGCTTCTTGCAGCTTATTATTATTAACGTGCAGCTCTTGGTTGGTGGCGGCCAACAGCCGTCCGGCTTTGCGCAAGCGCCGCAGTTGCAGGTAAATTACCAGCGCCAAGCCCAGCACCAGCGCGGCCAGCAAGCCAATGGCCCAGGCCGAGGTGCGGGCCTGCTGCCGCTGGCTTTCCACCAAGCTTATCTTCTGCCCATCGATGAGGGCCGCAATTGACGACATCTGCAGCTGCCGCTGGCGGGCACGGTAGAACACCGCCATTTCCTTGGCCGCGTTGATGTAGGTGTACGCCCGCTGCAACTCGCCTTTTTGGTAGCAGTACGTGGAAACGCTGAAAAGCGCAATGCCCTCCTTGGTAGCCGAGCGAATATCGTTAATAGCCGCTAACGTCATCAGTTCCAGCGCCTTTTCGTGTTGCCCGTCCCGCTCAAAAATCAGGGCCAGCGAGCTAGCCGACATAGCCACTTGGTGCGGGGTCAGCGACAGGCCCTGCATTTGGTTGTAGGCGGCAATACCGGCGCGCAGGTCGTTTTTCTGGCGGGCCTGGAATATGCGTTGGTTGAGGTAGATGTACGACCCAACCGGCTCGTGCCGGGCCACCGTGTCGGCGTAGGCGTAGGCTTTAGCCTTATAGAACGGCTGGAAGTAGCCATCCTGGTCGTATTCAGCTAGTTCCACAGACACGATACTATAAACCTCATAGTACTCGGCTTGGTATTGAGGCTCAAGCTGCCGGACATTGATGACTTCCAGCGTATCAAAGGCGTCTTTGAACAGACCGGCTGAGCGGAGGGTGTGCGCTAGCTTGGTGCGGGCTGTTTGTAGTTTAGCGGGGTCACGCAATTGCCGGGCCAGCTTGTTGAGTTTCAGGCTATAAACAAAAGCCGAGTCGTACTTAAACACCTGATATTCATCGCAAATCAGCAGCACCGCACTGAAGCTGGCAGCCTTGTCCTGCTGGTTGGCACGAAGGGCAGCTTTCAACCTGGTGAGGCGGTCGAGTCGTTGCTGGTCGTAGAGGTGCTGCTGCGTAAGCGTGCGGTCGAGCACTTGCAGCAGGCTATCCGTCCGCCCGCCCCAGGCCAGGGTTGGCAGCACCCACAGCAGCAGGCTGTAAACCCCGGAAAACCAGAATACTCTTGGAATAGGCAGCGACAACACGAAACCAGATTAGTGAGTAGGCGATTACTAACTATTAACTAATGCACAAGTTATCAATTTACCCTTGCTAAGCTCAACTTGAATCGGCACGTACCATAGTTTGCTATAAGCTCATGTGTAGCAGCGCCACTCATCTTCTTCAGCACGAAAAACACGGAAGCACAAGGCACTTTACTTTTCAACTATTTTTTAGCACTTGCCTTGAGTTGAGCACGGTTCGTTATCTGAATTATACCAGGCTACCAAAATTGCACTGAAACCCTAACTAACCGGGCTTATACTAAGAGAACTTACCGCTTAAAAAGCAACTATCCGCTTAATAATGACCTGATATTTTACCAGCTCTTTTAAAATGTAAATTTTTGTTTATCAATTGATTACGTGCAATACATATTAATATTCTTTCTGATACTGGCAATGTTGGTTTCCATAAGAACCGGTAAGCTAATTCATTTGCTGCATCAGATTCGCAAACGTTTGCGATATTAAAGTCTGTTACGACTAGTTAGGAGCTTTCGTTGGCAAGTGGCTCCAAGCTAAGGCAAAGGCGAAGTACCGCTGTACTTCGCCTTTGCCTTAGCTTGGAGTGAGTGCCCGACGTGAACTGCTATTATCTGTGGTAGCCCCGCTTTTTCTTTTATGAAAAACCTGCATCACCTGCTATCTATTTTGTTGCTGCTAGTGTTGGCCGCCTGCCAGCAGGGCACCAAAACGGAAACTGCTGCCACGGCAGCCGGAGCTGGCGCAGATACTATAGCCGTTAGCAAAAAGCCCGGCTGGTGGAAAGAAACGGTGGTGTATCAGCTGTATCCGCGCAGTTTTCAGGACAGTAACGGCGACGGAGTAGGCGACCTGAAAGGCATCATTTCCCGCCTCGACTATCTTGAAAGCATTGGTGTGGGTACGGTTTGGCTGAACCCGATTTATGCTTCGCCCAACGACGACAACGGCTACGATATAGCTGACTATCGGCGGATTATGCCGGAGTTTGGCACCATGCAGGACTTCGATGCCTTGCTAAAGGGCCTGCACCAACGCGGCATCAAACTGGTGATGGACTTGGTGGTTAATCACAGCAGTGATGAGCACGAGTGGTTCAAGCAGGCGCGCAGCTCCCGCACCAGCCCCTACCGCGACTATTACTACTGGTGGCCCGCCGAAAAAGGCACGCCCCCAGCTCGTTACAGCACCTTCGATGTGAAGCGCAACGCCTGGCAGTACGACTCGCTCACGAAAGCCTACTATCTGCACATCTTTTCGCGCAAGCAGCCCGACCTGAACTGGAACAACCCCAAGCTCCGCCAGGAAGTGCACAACATCATGCGGTTTTGGCTGGACAAGGGTATCGACGGTTTTCGGATGGATGCCTTCCAGTTTGTGGCCAAAGACCCCGCGTTTCCGCCCATGCCGGGCCTCAATGAGCAGAACTTCGCCAATGCCTACAACCACGGCCCGCACCTGCACGACTACCTCCAGGAAATCAACCGCGAGGTGCTCAGCAAGTACAACGTGATGAGCGTGGCTGAGGGCGCCGGCCGCAACGTTACGGAGGCCATGCTGTTCGTGGACCCCACCCGCAAGGAACTGGACATGACCTACCACTTCGAGGGCACGGGCGTGGGCAGCAATACCGATACCTACCAGCTCACCGAACTGAAGCGCGTATTCACGAAATGGGACAGCGCGTTTGCCCAAAAAGGCTGGCAGGCTATTGACTTAGGTAACCACGACCAGCCGCGCATGGTCAGCAAATTCGGCGACGACCGGCCGGCGTTCCGCACGCACTCAGCGCAGCTGCTCAACACGTTTCTGCTGACTATGCGCGGCACGCCTTACTGCTACAATGGCGACGAGCTGGGCATGACCAACATCCGGTTCAGCAACATGGCCGACTACCGCGACGTGGCTGCCCTGAACGGCTACGCGCTGGTCCGCAGCCAGGGCGGCAACCAGGCGGCGTACATCAAGCAGCTCCAGCGCTTCTCCCGTGACAACAGCCGCACACCGTTCCAATGGAATGCCACCGCCAATGCCGGCTTTACCACCGGCACCCCCTGGCTGAAAGTCAACCCTAACTACCTGACTGTTAATCAGGCTATTGAAGATAAAGATTCCACTTCGGTACTGAACCACTTCCGCCGGGCCATCCAGCTGCGGGGGAAGCATAAGGTGCTGGTGTACGGCCAATACCGCCTGCTCGACCCTACCAACCCGCACATCTACGCTTACACCCGCACCCAAGGCAACGACAAGGTGCTGGTGGCCCTCAACTTCTCATCCGAGAAGCGCATCTGGCCTCTACCAACGGGCCTGGTGCCCGCCAGTTCGGCTTGGCTCAACAACTACCCTACCACTCCTAGCGGCTCGTCTTTTGAGTTGCAGCCCTGGCAGGCGGTGGTCATGCCGCTGCTGTAAGTACAGCCACCCCACATCAACACCCTGGTTTTTCATTCTCACTCAGCCTGCTTTACTGCTTACCTCGAAATCGTTTGCGTGAAGTCAATACAGCTACTGAGCCCTTTCAAAATTCCCATCTTTTCATTCTCCTTGTATGAGCTACAAACAGTACACTACAACTGAGTACTCGTCGGTAAGGGTTGCTGCTGACAGGCCGCATTGGCTGCGAGTAGCACTGGCTCCTATTGTCGTGATGAGCATGCTCCCTTCTTTGAGCCAGGCGCAAACCACTCGGCCTGTATCAGGCAAGGTGGTTGATGCCCAGTCTAATGGCTTGCCGGGCGTGACGGTAGTCGTGACGGGCACTACCGTGGGAGCTAGTACCGGCGGCGACGGTAGTTTCGAGCTGCAAGTACCGGCCACGGCCACTACCCTCACGGTTTCTTACGTAGGCTATGCCTCGCAACAGATCAACATCACCGGCAAATCGTCGGTGCAGGTGACGCTGAAAGAGGATGCGCAGTCGCTGAGTGAGGTAGTAGTAGTGGGCTACGGCACGGCCCGCAAGCAAGACGTAACTGGCGCAGTATCAGTTATTGGCGAGCGAGACTTCAACAAAGGCACCTTCACCTCGCCCGACCAGCTGCTACAAGGCCGCGTATCGGGGGTGCAGGTGGGCAACAACAGCGGCCAGCCCGGCGGACCGACTACTATTCGCATCCGGGGCAACTCGGCCGTAACAGGCTCAGGGCAGCCCCTTTATGTGGTAGATGGCGTACCGCTCGATGGCCGCACGGCTCGGCCCGGCCTGGCTGCCTCAGCCGACGTGGGAGCGGGTGCCGACAGTAACCCGCTCAACTTCCTCAACCCTGATGATATTGAGACCTTTACGGTGCTGAAAGATGCCTCGGCCACTGCTATTTACGGCTCTCGTGCTGCCTACGGGGTAGTGCTCATTACCACCAAAAAAGGCAATTCCGGAGCCCCCGTACTGAGCGTAGGTGTATCGGGTGGCTTCTCGAAGCTGCTGCGCCGCCCCGAGTTTCTTAATGCCAGCCAGTACCGGGAAGCCATTGGCTACTACGGCGCGCCGGCCAGCAACGACAAAGGCGGCGACGTAGACGCGCTAGACGAAATTCTGCGCACCGGCTACCTCCAGAACTACAACGTAGCCATGAGCGGCGGCGGCGAAACCGGCCGCTACCGTCTCTCGCTCGGCTACCTCGACCAGGATGGCATCGTGAACAAGACTGGCTTCAAGAAGTACAGCGCCAACCTGTCTACCAACCTGCAATTCCTGGAAAGCAAAAAGCTGGGCGTTGATGTGAATATTGCCACCAGCCAGTTCCGCGAACAGCTGGCCAATATCACCACCGACGCTGGTTTCCGGGGCAGCCTCATTGGGCAGGCTCTGCAATGGAACCCCACGCAGCCCCTGCGCAACCCCGACGGCTCGCTCTTCATCCAGTCCGGCGACGTGGTGAACCCCCTGGCGGCCCAGGAACTGTACGACGACAACTCGCGGGTGAACACCGTGCTGGCTAGCATTACGCCTTCCTATAAGTTCACCGATTGGCTTCAGTACCGCATGTTGCTCGGTATAAACTACAACTCCGGCGAGCGGCGCACATCCATCAATCAGCGCCTGATCAACTACCCCGGCATTGAAAACCAAGGCTTTGCGAGCATCAGCAACAACGAGCTGACCACGCAGCAGATAGCACATACGCTCAATTTCAACAAGGCTGTTGCTTCCGACTTGAACCTGAATGCCGTGTTGGGCTACGAGTACACGAAGTTCATCAACCTGGGCTCCAGCATAAGCGCCTACGGCAACCCGGCCACGGGCGGCTTCGGCAATTTTGGCCTCGATTACACCAACTATATCCAGACGTCGGCCACCGGGTCGCGTACTATCTCGTCGTTCAAAGACCCATCGTCAGAGCTGCAATCCTTCTTTGGCCGGGCCATTCTGAATTATAAGGACCGCTACGTGCTGACCGGCACCCTGCGCCGCGACGAAAGCAGCAAGTTCGGCGCCAACGAGCGAGTGGGCTATTTCCCCTCGTTTGCCTTCGCCTGGGACCTGAGCCAGGAATCTTTCTTCCCGGCTGAAAAGCTCACTCAACTCAAGCTGCGGACCGGTTACGGCCTCACCGGCAACCAGGAGTTTCCGGCGGGTGCCGCCCAGGACCGCTTCGAGATTCGCGACAACGGAGCCCAGATTCCGCTTAACAGCCGCAACGAAAACCTGAAATGGCAGGCCGACCGCCAGTTCAACGTGGGTATCGACATCGGCGCCTTCGAGAACCGCCTCACGTTCACGGTCGACTACTTCAACAAAACCACCAGCGACATTCTGTTCCCGACCGTACCGGGGCAGCCCGCTCCGCAAGTGCAGGCCATTTTCTGGGACAACCTCGATGGCAAAATC
The DNA here is from genome assembly GCF_017313265.1 of Hymenobacter telluris. Lineage (GTDB taxonomy): Bacteria > Bacteroidota > Bacteroidia > Cytophagales > Hymenobacteraceae > Hymenobacter > Hymenobacter telluris. The sequence continues at coordinate 15,159 of NZ_JAFLQZ010000012.1, forward strand.
GTGAACAAAGGGGTGGAAATGGCTTTGGGTACCACGCTGGTGCGCAACGATAAAGTGGAAATTGGTTTCAATGCCAACGCCACTTTTATCCGCAACGAAGTGAAAGACCTGGTGGGGGCTGATATCATTACGGGCGCCATCAACGGGCAGGGCCTGTCGGGGTCTACCTCACAGCTTATCCGGAGCGGCTACCCGCTGAATGCCTTCTTCCTGCCGCGTTACAACGGCCTGAATGAGCAGGGCCTGTCGAACCCGGTGGACCTGGCAAACCCGGTGTACGCTGGCAGCCCCAACCCCCGCACGCTGCTGGGCTTGAGCGCCAATGCTCGCTACGGCAAACTGTCATTGATTGCCAACATGACTGGCGTATTCGGTCAGTACATCTACAACAACACGCTTAATGCAGTGGGCAACGTGGGGCAGATTGGTGCTGGCAAAAACATTGCCCTCTCCACCTTCGAGAACCCCATCAAGGAGTCGATTGGCAACCCTGCCGCCGCCACTACGCGCTACCTCGAGAAAGGCAACTACCTGAAAATGTCGAACCTGACGCTGGCTTATGCCTTTGGCGACGTGGGCAGCGTAGTGAAAGGGGCCCGCGTGTACGTCACCGGTCAGAACCTGTTTGTGATTACCAAATACGACGGGTTTGATCCGGAAATCAACACCGTGAAGCGTGGTGCCAACCAGGTGCCTTCGGTTGGCATCGACTACCTGCCTTACCCAAGCGCCCGCACCTTCACGCTCGGTGTCAACTTCAACCTGTAATCTCTAACCTATTCCCACCATGAAATACGCTAAGATTGCCAGTGCCATTACGTTGCTGACGTTGCTGCAAGGTGCCACTAGCTGTGATGTGGATGAAACGCTGCAAGGCCAACTTTCCCTGGATCAAATTCCGCGCGGCGACCCGGCGGCCCTGCTCCAGGGCGTGTACAATGCCCAGCGCGACCCTATTCAAGGCTGCGTGAGTGTGTTTGCGCTCGAAGAAGTATCGACTGACGCGCGCATCATGCCCACCCGCGGGCCAGACTGGGACGACAACGGCAAGTGGCGGGCCCTATTCAACCACACCTGGGACCCCAACAACGAGCGGGTGCGCGACACGTTCAACCAGCTGGAAGGCATCATCTTTGCCTCCACCGACCTGCTGCGCTTCGACCCCACGCCGCAGCAGCAGGCTGAATCCCGGTTTCTGCGGGCCTGGGCCACGTATCTCCTCCTCGACCTCTACGACCAGGTGTTGTATCGGGAGCCGGGTGAGCCGCTGAACGAGCCGGCCAAGGTGCGCAAAGGCACAGAGGCGCTCAACTACATTGTGAGTGAGCTCACCGCCATTCAGAACACCCTCCCCGACGCGCCGGTTAGCAAGGCGACCAAAGACGCCGCCCGGGTGCTGCTGATGAAGTGCTACCTCAACAAGGGCGTGTATGCCAACCGGCAGTCGCCCACCTTCGCGGCAGCCGACATGAACCAGGTAATTGCGCTGGCTGATCAGATTATCAACAGCAACAAGTACTCGTTCACCACCAACTACTTCGACAACTTCGCGCCCAACAACGGCGCCATTGGCCGGGAGAACATCTTCACGCAGGAAAACACGTTCGGCAACAGCGGCCCTACGCGCGACTTCTGGAAGTTTGTATCGCACTACAACATGCGCCCTGTGGATGGCTACAATGGGCCGGCTACCACCACCACGTTCTACGACCTGTTTGAGGCCACCGACAAGCGCCGCGGCGTGGCGTACGACATCAGTGGTGGTCCTGCTAACCCCGGCCGGCGCATCAACGTGGGCTTCCTGGCCGGCCAGCAGTACAACCTCATCACCGATGCTCCGCTCACTACCCGCGGCGGCGCACCATTGTCTTTCACCAGGGATATCAACCTCTCCGAAACCGGTTCTGACCTGGAAGCCAAAGGCATTCGACCCAACAAGTACCCGGTTGACTATGTGAGCGAAGGCAAAGGCGGTAACGGGTGCGAAAATGACCACGTGACCTTCCGGCTGGCCGACGTGCTGCTGATGAAAGCCGAAGCTATTCTGCGGGGCGGCACGGCTACCAGCGCTGGCACGTATGGCGCTACCCCACTGGCCATCGTCAACTCGGTGCGCACTCATCCTTCGCGCAGCGCCAGCGCCCTCACCAGCCTCACGCTGGATATACTGCTCGATGAGCGGGGCCGGGAACTGTACGGCGAGTCGTGGCGGCGGCAGGATATGGTTCGGTTCGGCAAATTCCTGCTGGCTCGCAAAGACAAGCCCCAGAGCGACCCGAAATACCTGATTTATCCGGTACCGAAAAACCAGGTAGATATCAACCGTAATATCACCCAGAACCCTGGCTATTAATTGTAGCTTATTTGAACCACCTCACAGTAGCAGTTGGCCTATGGCTGGCTGCTACTACTGGTACTAGGCAAAAGCGCAACCCTATATAGTAGCTGCTGCATCATTCATACCCCAGATTACTGCCTGGCATCTTCCGGGGAATAAAACGCTTGACTCTTCGCCCGACTAGTAGTTGTTTTTTAGGTGAGTTACTTCATCAAGCAGTCCAATGCAAGCAATTGATTATGAGCTAAGAATACTCGATGCTCATGTGTGCACTAAGTGTATAAGTACCCACTCACCACAAGGTTAAATCACAACAATAACTAAGAAAAAGCTTGCATTGGCAGAGCAAGCAACAATACCTTGGGTAACTCAACTGCTGCATCCACACTTGTTTTAAGTTGTCTTCTTACTGTAGCAGCTTCTAAAACAGGCTACAGCAGCCTGCCATAGCCGGCTGCCACTTACAGCACAACTCCTTCCTCTTCCACCCTTTCCACCTTATGACCTCCCGCCGTTCCTTCGTCAAGTCCGCCGCTCTTTTTTCTGCGGGGGTACTGACCTCACCTGCCCTCTTTGCCAAAGGCCAAACGGATATTGGCTTGCAGCTTTACACCCTGCGCGACGCCATGCAGAAAGACCCCATGGGCACACTGGCCCGCGTGGCCAAAATGGGTTATACCACGGTGGAAGGAGCTACTTACACCGGCAGCGGCTTGTTCTACGGCATGGCACCCGCGGCCTTTGCCAAAGAGCTGAAAAAGACGGGCCTTACCATGCCGAGCAGCCACTACCGGCTGGGCGAGGAGCTGTACGAAGGCAAAGTAACAGAAGGCACCATGCTGCACGGCTGGGACAAAGCCGTGGACGACGCCGCGCAAGTGGGCGTGAAATACATGGTGTGCGCCTACCTCTCAGAGTCTGAGCGGGGCAGCCTCGACCACTACAAGTACGTAGCCGACCAGCTCAATAAAGCCGGTGAGCGGTGCAAGAAAGCCGGCATCCAGCTCTGCTACCACAACCACGACTTCGAGTTTATGGCCCAGGATGGAAAGATGCCCTACGACTTGCTGCTGGCCACCGACAAGGAACTAGTGAAGATGGAGCTGGACCTGTACTGGGCCACTAAAGCTGGCCAGGACCCAGTGGCACTGTTCAAAAAACACCCCGGCCGGTTCCCGCTCTGGCATGTGAAGGACATGGACAAGACCCCGGCCCGCAACTTCACCGAAGTGGGTAACGGCTCCATCGACTTCAAGCGCATTTTCGCGCAGAGCAAGCTTTCGGGCCTGAAGTATTTCTTCGTGGAGCAGGACCAAACCCCCGGCTCTCCCTTCGACAGCATTCAGAAGAGCATCACGCATATCAAGCGGACGTTGGTGTAGTTCAGTTGTCAGTTGTGAGTTATGAGTTGCCAGTCTCCTGAAAACTCATAACTCACAACTGACAACTCATAACTGGCAACCGGCAACTGACAACTCATTCCTATCCCACCGTATTTCATGGAAAAGAACACATATGACGCCATCGTCATTGGCTCCGGCATTTCGGGCGGCATGGCGGCTAAAGAGCTGACCGAGAAAGGCCTGAAAACCATCATGCTGGAGCGGGGCGAAAACATAGAGCACATCAAAGACTACGTGAATGCCAATAAAAATCCCTGGGAGTTTCCGCACCGGGGTGGCAAAACGCAGCAGATGATCAAGGACTATCCGGTGCTCGGCCGCGACTATACCCTGAACGAAAGCAACCTGAATTACTGGGTCAACGAAAAGGAAAGCCCGTATAAGGAAGCCAAGCCTTTCGACTGGTTCCGGGGCTACCACGTGGGCGGCCGCTCTTTGATGTGGGGCCGGCAGTCGTACCGGCTGAGTGACTACGACTTCACGGCCAACGCCAAGGAAGGCATTGCCGTGGATTGGCCGATTCGCTACGAGGACTTGGCTCCGTGGTACAGCCGCGTAGAGAAGTTTGCCGGTATCAGTGGCTCACGTGAAAACCTACCCCAGCTGCCCGATGGCGACTTTATGCCGCCCATGGAAATGAACGTGGTGGAGAAAGACGTGGCGGCCCGCATCAAGAAAAACTACGAGCACCGCCGCATGATTATCGGGCGGACGGCCAACATCACCCAGCCGCACAACAACCGCGTGAACTGCCAGTACCGCAACAAGTGCTGGCTGGGTTGCCCATTCGGGGCGTATTTCAGCACGCAGTCGGCCTCGTTGCCGGCGGCTGTGGCTACCGGCAACCTCACGCTGCGGCCGTTTTCCATCGTCACCAAAATCCTCTACGACAAAGACACCAAGCGGGCCAAGGGCGTAGAAGTGCTGGACGCGGAAACCAACCAAACCTACGAGTACTACGCCAAGGTTATCTTCCTGAATGCCTCGGCGCTCAACTCGGCGTGGGTGCTCATGAACTCGGCTACCGACGTGTGGCCCGACGGACTGGGCAGCAGCAGCGGTGAGCTGGGCCACAACCTGATGGACCACCACTTCCGGGCCGGCGCGCACGGCGACATGCCCGGCTACGAAGACAAATACGTGTACGGCCGCCGCGCCAATGGCATTTACATTCCGCGCTACCGCAACCTGTTCGGCGACAAGCGCGACTACGTGCGAGGCTTCGGCTACCAGGGCAGCGCCGGCCGCGAAGGCTGGAGCCGCGACATTGCTGAAATGAGCATCGGCGGCGACTACAAAGACGCCCTGACCGAGCCCGGCAAGTGGACGATGGGCATCACCGGCTTCGGCGAAACCCTCCCTTACCACGACAACCGCACCTACCTTTCAAAAACCGAAAAGGATAAGTGGGGCCTGCCGATTCTGGTAATGGACGCCACCATCCGCGAGAACGAGCAGAAAATGCGCATCGATATGATGGAGGATGCCAAGGAAATGCTGGAAAAAGCCGGCCTCGAAAACGTGAAGACCTACAACAATGGCTACGTGTTGGGGGGCGGCATCCACGAAATGGGCACTGCCCGTATGGGCCGCGACCCGAAAACCTCGGTACTCAACAAGTTCAACCAGGTGTGGGACGCCCCGAACGTGTACGTAACCGACGGTGCGGCCATGACTTCGGCCGCCTGCCAGAACCCTTCGCTTACCTACATGGCCCTCACGGCCCGCGCCGTGGACCATGCCGTGAGCGAGTTAAAGAAACAGAACGTCTAATTTCACCGACCATGAATAGAAGAGACGCAATGGCCCGGGTGGCCCTCATCATGGGCGGTGCCCTCATCGGCGGCGACTATCTGCTGAGCGGCTGCACCACCGACACCGACAAGAAGAAGGAAACAACCAAAACGAAGTCGGCTGACAAGGCCCCGCCCAAGCTGGCTGAAGTATTGGACGCCAAGCAAATCAGCTTTATGAATGAGGTGGGCGAAACGATTTTGCCCGCCACCAAAACGCCCGGCGCCAAAGCCGCCGACGTGGGCAGCTTCATGGCCGTTATGGTGCGCGACTGCTACACGCCCAAGGATCAGAAGATCTTTGTAGAAGGCATTACCAAGCTCGACGAGGCCGCCAAGAAGCAGGGCGGCAAAGATTTCCTATCCTTGGATGCTGCCCAACGCACCAAGCTGCTTACCGCCCTCGACGCCGAGCAAAAGCAGTACAGCAAAACCAAAACGCTGGAGCAGCCCAACCACTATTTCCGCATGTTCAAGGAGCTGACGCTGCTCGGCTTCTTCACTTCCGAGCCAGGCGCCACCAAAGCCCTGCGCTACAACCCCGTACCCGGCAAGTACGACGGCGACGTACCCTATAAGAAGGGTGACCGGGCCTGGGCTACCACCTAATGGCGAACCTCACCCCTAACCCCTTCGCCGCTTGATGCGCGGAATAAAAGAGAGGGGAACTAGCTCTAGATTCTATTACAGGAAATTCTATTTCCAGAAAACTAGTAACTAGTCCCCCCTCTCCCCGAGGCTTCGCGCATTAAGCGAACCGGGGGCTAGGGGGTGAGGCCCCACGCCAGAACGACCAACCACAACACGTACCGCATGAAATTACGATTGGGCATGATTGGCGGGGGGCAAGGCTCCTTTATTGGGGCAGTGCATCGCATAGCGGCTTCCCTGGATGGCTTGTACGAGCTGGTAGCCGGTGCCTTCAGCAGCAACCCCGATACCTCCCGCGCCACCGGCCAAGAGCTTGGGCTGGCCCCCGACCGGGTGTATGCTTCTTACCAGGAGTTGGTGGAGCAGGAAGCCCAACGACCAGCCGAGGAGCGGGTGCAGGTTATCAGCATCGTGACGCCCAACCACCTGCACTTCGCGCCCGCCAAGCTGGCGCTGGAAAACGGCTTCGATGTGGTGCTGGACAAGCCCATAACGTTTTCGTTGGCCGAAGCGCAGGAGCTAGCCGCCGTGCTAAAGGCCACCGGCCGCAAGCTCTGTCTGACCCACACCTACACCGGCTACCCTATGCTCAAGGAGGCCCGCCATTTGGTAGCCGCCGGTGCCATTGGCACGGTGCGCAAAGTGTACGTGGAATACCCACAAGGCTGGTTAAGCACGCCCGAGGAAAGCGGCGAAAACAAGCAGGCCGCCTGGCGCACCGACCCTGCCCGTAGCGGCATAGCCGGCGCCATGGGTGACATTGGCACCCACGCTTTCAACCTGCTCGAATACGTAAGCGGCCTGCACGTCACGGAGCTGTGCGCCGATATCAACACCGTGGTACCCAACCGCCGCCTTGACGACGACGGCGCCGTGCTACTGAAGCTTGGTGACGGTGCCAGCGGCGTATTAGTAGCCACTCAAATAGCAGCCGGCGAGGAAAACAACCTGCGCCTGCGCATCTACGGTGAAAAAGGCGGCCTCGACTGGCAGCAAGCCGACGCTAACACGTTGCTGGTGAAGTGGCTGGACCGCCCCACCGAAGTGCGCCGCACCGGCGCGGCTTACCTCAGCGCCCCCGCCCGCCACAACAGCCGTATCCCGCCGGGCCACCCTGAGGGCTACTTAGAGGCCTTTGCCAACCTGTACCGCAACTTCGCCCTGACGTTGCTGGCGGAGCAGGGCGGCCCCCCGGCCCCACCCGAAGCCCAGGATTACCCTGGCATCGAGGAAGGATTGCGGGGCATGGCCTTCATTGAAAACGTTATTGCCTCGGGCCGCTCCGAGCAAAAGTGGACTAGGTTTAGCTGTTAGCTATTAGCTGCTGGCTGTTGGCTTCTTCTTAGTTAAACAGCCAGCAACAGCTAATAGCTAACAGCCAACAGCTAATAGCTAACTCATGAAAACCATCAAAGGACCGGGTATCTTTCTGGCGCAATTCATCGGCGAGGAAGCCCCCTTCAACAGCCTGGACAGCATCTGCGCCTGGGCAAAGGGCTTGGGTTACAAAGGCGTACAAATACCAACCACCGACAGCCGCTTTATCGACCTTAAGCTGGCCGCCGAAAGCCAAACCTACGCCGACGAGCTGAAAGGCAAAGTGCAGGCGGCCGGCCTGGAAATCACCGAGTTGTCCACCCATTTGCAGGGGCAGCTGGTGGCTGTGAATCCGGTGTATGACCAGCTGTTTGATGGCTTTGCCCCCGAAGCCGTGCGCGGCAACCCGGTAGCCCGCCAGCAGTGGGCGGTGCAGCAGCTTACGTACGCGGCCAAAGCCTCGCGGCGGCTGGGACTTACGGCGCATGCTACGTTCAGTGGAGCCCTGCTTTGGCCCATGATGTACCCGTGGCCGCAGCGTCCGGCGGGGCTGGTTGACGACGGGTTTGCCGAGCTGGGCCGCCGCTGGCGGCCTATCCTGGATGAGTTTGACGCCTGCGGGGTGGACTTGTGCTACGAAATCCATGCCGGCGAAGACCTGCACGACGGCATCAGCTACGAGCGGTTTCTCACCGAAGTAAATGACCACCCACGCGCCTGCTTGCTCTACGACCCTTCGCACTTCGTGCTGCAATGCCTGGATTACCTGGCGTACATCGACATTTATCACGAGCGGATTCGGGCGTTTCACGTCAAAGATGCCGAGTTCAACCCTACCGGGCGGCAGGGTGTGTACGGCGGCTACCAAGACTGGGTGAACCGCGCCGGCCGTTTTCGTTCCCTGGGGGATGGGCAGGTTGATTTCAAAGCTATTTTCAGCAAAATGGCGCAGTACGACTACCCCGGCTGGGCCGTGCTGGAGTGGGAATGCGCCCTCAAACACCCCGAAGACGGCGCCCGCGAAGGTGCGCCCTTCATCGAAAACCATATTATCCACGTCACGGAGAAGGCCTTCGATGATTTTGCCGCTTCCGGCATCGACAAGTCTTTCAACCAGAAGATCCTCGGTATTTAATTTCCTCCCTTTCCCATGAAAAAGGCTTTCTTACTCCTGCTGTGCGGGCCCCTGCTCTTCTCCTGCGGCTCCGACTCCGACAACAAAAAGGTGAAAGAAGAATACACCCTGGCCGAGGCAACCGAGCCGCCCCAGGACAGCGTCACGAACTCCAACCTCAGCGCCGTAGCCCGGCAGCCGCAGGTGGATACCAACGCCACCAAAATCGGCACGACACCGGTGGGTACTCCCTCGGAAGCCGGGGCCAAGCTGATTGCCGCCTCCGACTGCGCCAGCTGCCACCGCGAAAACGAAAAGCTGATTGGCCCGGCTTACCAGGATGTTGCCAAGAAATACCCCAATACCGTCGCCAACGTGAATATGCTGGCCAAGAAAATCATCACCGGCGGCAAAGGCAACTGGGGCGAAATTCCGATGACGCCCCACCCCGCCCTCTCCGAAAAAGACACCCAGGAAATGGCTCGCTACATCCTGGCGCTGAAGTAGCATCTCCTGTCATTCCGACGCAGGAGGAATCTGAGTTAAGCTGCAAAACGATTTTTCTCAGATTCCTCCTGCGTCGGAATGACAGCTAACCAATTCTTACACCCACCTACCCCAACCCCACCTGCCGTATGACTGCTTCTATCCGTATCAAGCTGTCTATCATGATGTTCCTGGAGTTTTTCATCTGGGGCGCGTGGTTCGTGACGCTGGGCACGTACCTGCTGCGCAACCTGGGCGCCTCGGGCACCCAAGTGGGCGTGGCCTTCCTGACGCAGTCCATCGGGGCCATTGTAGCGCCCTTCATCATCGGGCTGATTGCCGACCGTTTTTTCTCGGCGCAGAAGATACTGGGGGTGCTGCACCTGGCGGGGGCGCTGCTGCTCTGGCGGGCTTCTTCGGCCCCGGATTTTGGCAGTTTCTACCCCAACATCCTCACCTACATGGTGCTGTATATGCCCACGCTGGCGCTGGTTAACTCCATCAGTTTCCGGCAGATGCAGAATCCGCAGAAGGAGTTTGCCCCTATCCGGGTGCTGGGCACGCTGGGCTGGATTGTAGCGGGCCTCACCATCGGCTGGCTGAACTGGGAGCAAACCAACAGTCTGCAAGCCACCTTCCTGATGGCGGCCGGCGCGTCGGCGCTGCTGGGCGTATTCAGCTTCACGCTACCCGCCACGCCACCCGTTAAGCAAGGCGCCCAAACCTCAATTGGCGACTTGTTGGGCCTCGATGCCATTGGTTTGCTGCGCAACCGCTCCTACCTGATTTTCTTCCTGGCTTCCATTGCCATCTGCATTCCGCTGGCGTTCTACTACGGTTTCACCAACCCCTTTCTCAACGAAGTCGGCATGAAATCGGCCGCGGGTGTGCAGAGCTTGGGGCAGGTATCGGAGCTGCTGTTCATGCTGGCTATTCCGCTGTTCTTCAGTAAGCTGGGCGTGAAGAAAATGCTGGCTATTGGTATGGCGGCCTGGGTGTTGCGCTACGTGTTCTTCGCCTACGGAAACGGGGAAAACAACTACTGGATGCTGATTGCCGGCATTGTGCTGCACGGCGTCTGCTACGACTTCTTCTTCGTAACGGGCCAGATTTACACCGACAACCTGGCCGGGGAACGGTTCAAAAGCTCGGCCCAGGGCTTCATCACGCTGGCTACCTACGGCGTGGGTATGCTGATTGGCACGCTGCTGTCGGGCCGTATTTTTGATGCCTACCAAACCACCCCCACCACCCACGACTGGCGCATGATCTGGCTGATTCCGGCCGGTATTGCGGTAGCAGTGCTACTGGCGTTCCTGGCGTTTTTCCGCGACCAGAAAGAGCCGCAAGCCGCGCCGGCCGAAGCGCTTCAGGACCCAGCCACTCCTTTATCACAAGCTATCTGAGTAGTAAGAATTGAGTAGTAAGTAATAAGACAACGCGGATAGATTTCTAAGCCAACTATAGAATCTTAAGCTAGCTACTTATTACTTTGATTTTACTACCTACATCTTTCACATGACAAATTGGAATCGTCGGTCGGCCTTGAAGGGCATGGTAACGGGAGCCGTAGCGGCCACCACGCTAGGCGTATCGGCAGCAAGTGCTGCCGATGAAACACAAGCAACTCGCACTATGCCGTTGAAAAACAATATCAAACAATCGGTGTGCCGCTGGTGCTTCGGGAAAATGTCGGTGGAGGAACTATGCGTTGCCGCCAAAGCCATGGGCCTTAAAGGCATCGACTTGGTAGGCCCGGCTGATTGGCCCACGCTTAAAAAGCACGGCCTGGATTCGCCCATGTGCAACGGTGCCGAAATCAACCTCACTGACGGATTCAATGACCCCAGGTTCCACGCGCAGCTGCAAAAGCAGTACGCCGACATGATTCCGAAGGTGGCCCAGGCCGGCTACACCAACCTGATTTGCTTTAGCGGTAGCCGCCGGGGCATGTCGGACGAAACCGGCTGGAAAAACTGTGTGGATGGTCTGAAGCCGCTTATGCCGCTGGCCGCCAAGCACAAGGTAGTGCTGGTAATGGAACTGCTCAACAGCAAAATCGACCACAAAGACTACCAGTGCGACCGGACGTGGTGGGGCGCGGAACTAGCCAAAAAACTCGGCTCCGAGAACTTCAAGCTCCTCTACGACATCTACCACATGCAGATTGACGAGGGCGACGTTATCCGTAACATCACCGAATATCACCCCTACATTGCGCACTACCACACCGCCGGCGTACCGGGCCGCCACGAGCTAGACGACGCCCAGGAGCTGAACTACCCCGCTATTATGCGGGCCATTGTAAAAACCGGCTTCAAAGGCTTCGTGGCCCAGGAGTTCATTCCGCGCCAAGCCGACGGCCTAGCCTCGTTGCGCCAAGCCGTGCAACTCTGCGACGTATAGGCTTGGCCTGTACCGCTTCCCTTTTCTTCGCCTACTAGCTTCGTTCCCACCATGAAATCCGCTGTCTTTGCTCTTTCCTCGCTCCTAAGCTTTTCTGCCATGGCGCAAACCCCACAAACCGGCAAACCCGAGGATACGGAGGTCTGGAAGCCCGTGCCGAAAGTGGTAACGGCCACCGGCGTTTTCACCCCGCCGCCCTCTGATGCGGTGGTGCTTTTCAACGGCAAAGACCTCAGCCAGTGGGTATCGGTGGAGGACCGCAACAAGCCGGCCGGCTGGAAAGTGGCCAACGGGCTACTGACCGTGGACAAGAAAACCGGCAACATCGAAACCAAGCAGAAATTCACCAACTACCAGCTGCACCTGGAGTGGCGGGTGCCAGCTACCATTGCAGGCACCGGGCAGGTGCGCGGCAACAGCGGCGTGTTTCTGGCCTCGCTCGGTAAAGGCGACTTAGGTTACGAGCTCCAGATTCTGGACTCTTACCAGAACGCCACCTACGTGAACGGCATGGCCGGCAGCATCTACAAGCAGTTCATTCCGCTGGCCAACCCCACCCAGAAGCCCGGCCAATGGCAGTCATACGACGTGGCCTGGACTGCTCCCACCTTCAACGCCGACGGCACCCTGCTGACTCCGGCCCGCGTCACGGTGTTTTTCAACGGCGTATTGGTACAGAACAACACCCAACTAAAAGGTGCTACCGTGTATATCGGCCAGCCCAGCTACCAGACGCACGGCCCCTCCCCCATTAAGCTCCAGTCGCACGGCGACCCAAGTGAGCCCATCAGCTTCCGCAACATCTGGGTGCGGGAGTTGTAGTCCGTGCAAGCTTCGCCCTGGCTGAAAAACAACCTTGAAGCAGCCTTGTATAAGCATGGCCCCACCAGCATACGCTGATGGGGCCATCTTTTTTAAATAAGACCGTGCGTACTTTATTCGGTGCCGGTGCGCAGGAGGCGGGCTACCTGTTGCCCATCGGCGGAGCGGGCTAGGTATAAGCCAGCAGGCACTTGCGGGCCGGGCAGCCACACAACCTCTCCTAAAACCGAACTGCGTAGCTCGGCCACCTGCCGCACAAGCTGGTCGAATATCATCACGGTTTGTACGCCTAGCTGAGTTAACCAGAAACTTACCTTGCTCCAGAAAGGTGTGGGCACAGCTGCCAGTGCAGCCACGTTCTGGGCAGTCTTAGTGGGCAGGGCGGTGTTGGCGTCCGTAGCTAATTAGGTCGGTTAACCAACTCTTGCCCCCAGCGCCCAGATTATGCCCTTACGGCGCATTTCCCAAACCTGAGCAGCCAACTGTACAACTGCTTTACTTGTGAGCAGCATGTTAGTTATCCATTTCAGGGAAACAATAGGAAAGACCCAGCACAAAAAAGCCTCGTCTACAAGTTGCAGACGAGGCTTTTGGTGATCCCGCTGGGATTCGAACCCAGGACCCATACATTAAAAGTGTATTGCTCTACCAGCTGAGCTACAGAATCAGTTACTTTGCAATCAAACGTGCTCTGATTTGCTAATGGTGGCACAAAAGTAGCCGGCTGCCCTGTACACTCCAAACGTTTTGCTAAAAAAGCCTTTTCTTTTTTTCTTGGTTTGGCTGGGCCTTTCTCAACTAGCTACCGCCCAAAAAGTTAGCCCCGACCTACTCCGTGCCGATTCAGCCTTCGATGCCGGTGCTTACCAGCAGGCCTATCGCCAATATCGAAAGTTGGTACGGCAAGAAGCCGTAGCATCGCCGCGAGTATTGGTACGCATGGCCTACGTGCAGGAAGGGTTAGGCCATTATCCGGCCGCGCTTTATTACTTAAGCATGGCGTTGGCCCGGCAACCTCGGCTGGCCACCTGGCGCAAAATGGCCGATTTGGCCCGCACCCAACGCCTCACTGGTTACCCCGAAACCTGGCGACAAGATTTACAGCTTACGTTTCGGCGCTACTACTACCTGGGGTTGCAGGGGCTGCTGCTTGGGGCCGTGGTAGGTGGTACTCTGCTGGTGGTGCGGCGGCAACGGGTACAGCGCGGGTGGTGGGTGACGTACGGAGTGTATTTGCTGCTCACAGGGGTGTACCTCAACCTGCTTGGTACCGAACGCGCGGCCTTGGTCGTGCGGCCACGGGCGGCTCTCATGGCTGGCCCCAGCGCAGGCGCGGCCTGGCTCACTACCACCACCGCCGGCGACCGGCTTGTGGTGCAGGGCCAGCAGGATACGTGGTACCAGGTGCAATGGCAGGGCCAGGAAGCGTATATCCGCACCCACGATGTATTGGTAGTGGAATAGGTGACAGGGGCTGTACGCTGGTTCCTTTTACGTGCTGCCTGTCACCTACTTTCTACCTTCTATAGCTTATTATACTTCGAAATCCTTTTCCTCTTTGCGGAAGTGGCTCAGCACTAGCTTATCGGTTAGGCCGGGGAGCCATTTGTTGAGGAACACCGTGAGCTTACCTTGCCCAGTCAGCACCAAGTCGCGGCGGCGGCGGCGGACGGCTTCCAGGATGTAACCAGCCACTTCTTCGCTGCTCATCATCTTCTGCTCGTTGCGCGGCGACTCACCCTGGGCCGAGCCGTCAGCGGCTAGAGCCACCTGCCGGATGTTGGATGCGGTGAAGCCGGGGCAGGCTAATAACACGTGCACCCCCTGGGGCAGTAGTTCGGTACGAAGGGCTTCCAGGAAACCGTGCATAGCAAACTTAGAGGCCGAGTAGCCCGTGCGGCCGGGCAGCCCCCGATAGCCGGCAATACTGCTGATGCCCACTACCGAGCCTTTGCTGGCCAACAGATGGGGCAGCGCAAACTTGGTGGTGTACACGGTGCCAAAGAAATTGGTTTGCATCAGGCGCTCAATCACACTCAGGTCTACGTCTTGAAACCGGGCGCGCATGCTGATGCCTGCATTGTTGAGCAGTACATCCAGCCGTCCAAACGCCTTGATAGTTTCCGCTACAGCCCGTTCCGAATCGGCGGCAACTCCTACGTCGGCGCGGACGGTGTGGCACCGAATGTTGAGGCGGGTTAGGTGCTGAGCCGTTTCTTGAAGTCGGGCTTCGTCGCGGCCCGTTACCACTACCCGTGCGCCGGCCTGCCCAAAGGCTACCGCACAGGCACGGCCAATACCGGAAGTACCCCCGGTGATGAGAACTACGTTGTCTTTCATGCCAAACAAGGAATTAAGTGCCTTCCCACAGGAGCGCCAACAAAACTACCGATTCCGTAATTGGTCGTCGGTATTTGGTACAGGTTGGTCGATAAATTCCTTATCATAATTAATCCACTCATATATTGTATTTTCTATGTAGAAACCTGCATTTTGTCGCCGCAATGTTGCTACATTGAGCGTCCTCTTTTTGCCCTTCTCACTATTGCATTTTATGATTCAACTTCTACCTACTCGGCGCTATGCGGCAAACCTCCGGCTGGGCGCTTTTTTGCTATTTGTGGGCTGGCTGCTAGCCCCACTGGCGGGCTGGGCGCAATGCCCACCAGCTACCAGTGCCTGCACGCCCGGCTCGGCGCCTAGCGCCAGCCTTCCCTTCGGAATGGGCATTCTGAACGTAACGCTGGGCACAATCAACAACTCTACGGCGGGCGTACAGGATGGCTACCGGGACTACGCCTGCACCCTGGGCACCACGCTCACGGTAGGCCAGAACTACCCCATCAGCATCCGGACCAATGCCAATGCCGACGAGACGGTGCGGGTGTGGCTGGATTTGAATAATGACGGTACCCTGAACCCCACCACCGAACTGATTTTCTCCTCGAATTCCACCCGGCTGCACACCGGTACTATCTCGCTGCCGGCGGGCACCGTACTAGGTACTCGCCTGCGGTTGCGGGTGGCCGCCGACTGGGAAAACTCGCCGGTGCCAACGCCTTGCTCCACTCCACAATACTCCCAAACCGAGGACTATTCGGTAACGGTAGCAGCAAATACCGCGGCCCCCATTGCCGAATTTGTGGCCGACCAGACGCTCACCTGCTCGGGCTGCGTGCAGTTCACCGACCAGTCGCAGAACGCGCCAACCAGCTGGCTCTGGAACTTCGGCGACAACACCACCAGCACTCTGCGCAACCCCAACCACTGCTACACCACAGCCGGCACCTACACCGTTACGCTAACGGCCACCAACACGATAGGCGCCAACGTGCGGACCCGCACCAACTACATTGTGTATAACAACGTGGTGCCGGTAGCCGCCACTTGCTCGCCGAACACGGCGGCCTATTGCTGCGACTATGGTATCACGCGAGTTGCGCTGGGTACTATTGCCAAAACCTCGCTGAATGGGCAGGCAGGCTACGAGGACTTCACTTGCGGCAGCCGCACCCAAATAACTGAGGGCCAGGCCACTGCTATCAGCATCACTACGGGCGGCACCACCGCCCACGATACCCGCGTGTGGCTGGATTTAAACAACGATGGGGCCTTCACGGCCAACGAGCTACTGTACACGGCCTTGAACCGCGCTAGCCCCTCGGGCACGCTTACCGTACCAGGCTCGGCCTTGAAAAACGTGCCGTTGCGCCTGCGGGTACTCGCCGATTTTGTGGGTGGCACGAGCAGCCCTTGCACCAGCCCGCAGCTCGGGCAGATTGAAGACTACACCGTAACAGTGCAACAGAATACCAACCCGCCGGTAGCCGCCTTCACTTCTACTTATGTGCTGGGTGAGTGCCAGAATCCGGTGCAATTCACTGATCAAAGCACCAATGCCCCCACCAGCTGGCTCTGGAACTTTGGGGATGGGTTTACCAGCACCCAGCAGAATCCTTCGCACCAATATTCCACGGCGGGGGTATTCAACGTGACACTTACCGCCACCAACGCCTTCGGTAACAACGTGGTAACGCGCAACGGCTATGTGGCTCTGATGCAACCTTGCGTAACGTATTGCGCGGCTACCGGCACCACGCCCAACATCTGGCTGACCAACGTGGCCGTTCGGCGCGGCACCCTCACCGACCTCAACAACACCAGCACAGCTTCGGCGGCGGGTTATGGCAACTACGTTAATCAGGTGGTGAACTTATACCAGGGCCAGAACACGCAGCTCAGTGCCACCGTGAATGCCAACTTCCAGCACATATTGTGGGCCTGGATTGACTGGAACCGCAACGGCACTTTCGAAACCAGTGAGCAGGTGATGAACAGTATCACCACCGCAACGGTGCTGACCTCCTCCATTGCAGTGCCTACTTCCGTAAACAGCCGGGGCTTTACGAGGATGCGGGTAATGGTGCGGCTCAACAACCTGCCCACGCCCACGGCCTGCCAAATCAACCAGGCAAATTCGGAAACCGAAGACTACTCGGTGCTGGTGAATGCCCCGCTGAGCACAGCCGAAGCCCGCAGTCTGCCGGGCCTGACGGTTTTTCCGAACCCCACAATTGATGGCCACGTGCGCCTCCGCCTGCCCGACCCTGCCGCGGCCGGTACGTATGCCGTGCGCGTTGATAACGTGGTGGGCGCTGAAGTACGGCGCGCGGCCGTGCGCCTGAGTCCCAGCCAAGATGCCGAACTCGACCTGTCGGGGCTGCCCCACGGCTTGTACCTAGTGCGCCTGCAAGCCGCCGACGGCACCGTGGCCGTGCGCCGCGTGGAAATCAGATGATATGCTGATTGATGATGTGTTGATGTGTGGATTGATAGTGTACGGATTTGAGGTAGCCAATGGTCAGTACACTAACAATCCACACATCAACAATCCACCCATTAACAATTGACACATCAGCACATCAACTCATCAGCACATCAACAATTCCCTCCTTTATGCGCCAAACTTTACTCCGGGCCTTATTTCTGCTGCTGCTCCTTGCGGGGCTGCGTCCAGGGTCGGCGGTGGCTTCCCACTTGCTGGGCGGCGAAATGACCTATCAATACCTGGGTGCCAACGGACCAGCGGGCACGCAATTTCAGTACCGTATCACGGTTTTTATTTATCTGAACACCGAATGCCCCGTACCGGGTAGCCCCTCCCAAACGGTGTCGAACGTACCAGATGGGCGCTGCAACATCTTTCTGAGTATCTATAACAAGAGCAACGGCCAGCGCATCGTCAGCGGGCAGGGCACCCAGAGCTTTCCGTGTGTTCAGACCTCCTGCGGCAGCAGCGTAAACCAGCCCGACCAGCAGCCGGCCGGCACGTTCCGGTTGCCGCGGGTTTCCAACCCCAACATCACGCCCCCGCTGCCCGGCGGGTGCAGCATTCCGGCCGGCACGGTGCCGCCGGTGCGCCTGGCCCGCTACGAGGCCATTGTGAACCTGCCCGTTTCGATTGATGGCTACTACGCGGTGTACAGCGACGGCACGCGCAACTTCAACATCGACAACCTGAGCAACCCCAGCAACCAGAACCAGACGCTGTACGTGGAAATGGCGGGTCCGCTGCTACCCAACTCCTCGCCTACTTTCTCGGATACGGCCGTGGTGGTTATCTGCCAGGGCGACACCAGCATCTTGGTAAACAACGCCGTAGACCCCGACGGTGACCGGCTGATTTACTCGTTCAGCACGCCCTACAACGCTGGCCAAATCAACGGGCCCACGTTCACGCCGCCCCCGCCCAGCGTCACGTATGCGCCGGGCTTCTCGTTTATCAACCCCTTCGGCACCACGGCCGGCAACTATGCTTTTCTGAACGCCAGCAACGGCATCAGCCGCTACGCTACCTCCAGGGTGGGGCGGTTTGTGGTAGCAGTGGAAGTGAAGGAGTACCGCCGCATCAACGGCAGCGAGGTGCTGATTGGCTCCACCCGACGGGAAATCCAGCTGGTGTCGCGCACGTGTCAGCCCAACTTGTCGCCGCAGTTTACGCCGGCTTCGGTGGCAGTTCGCACATTTACTATCGAGGAAGGGCAGCCCCTCACGTTCAACCTGGCCGCCACCGACCCCGACGGCAACTCCATCAACCTCAGGGCTAATAGTGTGCTGCTCGATGGGTCGGGGCCGTTCAATGCCAGCTTTGGGGGCAACCAGGGCACGGTGCTACCGGGCGCCCCTACCGGCAGCGTAACGCTGCAAGGCACGGGCGGCAACGTCAGCGGCCAGTTCGTGTTCAACAGCCAGTGCGGCAACGCCCGCAGCACCCCCTACGACGTGGTAATAACGGCTTCCGATGTGGCTTGCGGGTCGAAAACGGTAGCCGAAGTATTTCAGATTCTGGTAACCAAAGCCGCCGGCCCCGCCAGCATTGCCGGCGACGCCGTTATCTGTGACCGGACCGTGCCCCGCTCGTACGCGGCCGGTGGCGCTACGCCCGCCTCCTACCTCTGGACAGTGCGCGGCGGTACCATTCAGGGTTCCAGCACTGGCAATACGGTGCAAGTACTTTGGAACGGCTCGGGCGCGGGCCGCGTAACGGTACGCGGCGTGTCGGCGCTGGGCTGCCCCACCGACTCGGTTTCGCGCACGATTGACGTGCGGCCGGCCGGGGCACTGGCCGTAACTCCGGCCAACAGCACCATCTGCCAGGGGGCATCCACTACGCTCACGGCCTCGGGCGGCACCACCTACACCTGGACCAGCAGCACCGGCCAGACCTTTACTGGAGCCACTATTACGGTCAGCCCTACTGCTACTACCACCTATACCGTTTCCACGTCCGACGGTATTTGCACCACCACGCGCGCCGTAACCGTAACAGTGAATACGCAGGCCATGGCCAATGCCGGGCCTAATGCCATTACCTGTTCGGGCGTGGGCACCACCCTGGGCTCGGCGGGCTTAACGGGTTATACCTACAGCTGGAGTCCCGCTACGGGCTTGAGCAGTGCCACTGCGGCCCAGCCTACTTTCCTGCTGACCAACACCGGTACCACGCCGCAAACCTATATCTATGTCGTAACGGCTACCACCGCCGCCGGCTGTCTGGCCCGCGACACAGTAAGCGTGTTGGTGAACCCAGCCGCCGTTGCGCAGGCTGGTCCCGACCGGGTGTTTTGCTCGGGCAGTGTGGCATCGTTAGGCAATACAGCCAGCATTGTAGCTGGCAGTACGTACGCCTGGAGCCCTGCCACGGGCCTAAGCACCCCCACCGCCGCCACCACCGACGTTACGTTAATCAACACTACCTCGGCTCCCATCGTCAATCAGTATATTCTGACCGTAACGACTGATAATGGCTGCGTGGCGCGGGATACCGTGCGCGTAACGGTAAATCCGGCGGCCGTGGCTACTGCCGGCACCGACCGGGCCACCTGCTCTGGTGTGGCTACCACGCTCGGGGCCGCCGCCTTGACGGGCTACACTTACAGCTGGAGCCCGACTACCGGCCTCAGTAGCTCTACAGCCGCCAACCCGAATTTAACCTTAACTAACACGGGCGCTACGCCGCAGGTACTTACCTACACCGTAACGGCTACCACTGCCGAGGGCTGCACCAACACCAGCACCGTCCGCGTGACCGTAAACCCTGCCGCCACTGCCGCCGCCGGCCCCGACCGAGCCGTATGTTCGGGGGTGGCTACTACCATTGGCGCGAGTGCCCTGACGGGCTATTCGTATAGCTGGAGCCCCGCCACGGGCCTGAGCAGTGCTACCGTTGCCAACCCCACCCTCACCCTGCCCAACACCGGCACCGCGCCGCAAGTGCTGAGCTACATCGTAACGGCTACAACCAGCAACGGCTGCGTGGCCCAGGACACGGTGCGCGTCACTATCAACCCCGTATCGGTAGCCAACGCGGGTACCGACCGGGCCGTTTGCTCCGGCGAGCAAACCACGTTGGGCTCGGCTAGCCTTACTGGCTATACCTATAGCTGGAACCCGACTACTGGCCTCAGCAGCAACACGGTAGCGCAACCTATTTTCTCGCAAACCAATACCGGCACTACGCCGCAAGTGCTTACCTATACCGTAACGGCTACCACCACTGAGGGATGCACCAACACCAGCACCGTTCGTGTGACCGTAAACCCTGCCGCTGTAGCTAATGCCGGTACCGACGCGGCCGTTTGTGATGGGAAGCGCACCACGCTAGGTACCACGGCCCTAACCGGCTACACCTATAGCTGGAGCCCGGCTACCAACCTCAGCAGTGCCACTACTGCACGGCCTGTTTTCACGGGGGTAAACGCCACCCAAGCTCCCCTCACGCTTACTTACGTGGTAACGGCCACTACGGCCCAGAACTGCATCGGGCGCGACACGGTGCGCATCACCGTGAACCCGCGGCCCCTAGCCGACAGCATCCAGGGTACAGCTTCGGTGTGCCCTACGGCCCAAGGCATTGCGTATTCCATTCGGAGCCCCCGCGGCACGGCTTATCAGTGGCTGGTAACGGGCGGTACGCTGGCCAGCGGCCAGGGCACCGGCGCTATTACCGTGAACTGGGGCGCGGCCACTACCACGGCCAGCGTGAAGGCGTTCCAGCTGAATTCGTTTGGCTGCTCTTCCGATACCATTACGTTCCCGGTGCGCGTCAATCAGCTGCTGGTAACCCAGCGGCCGACGGGCCCGCTGAGCGTGTGCCTCGCCGATGGGCCGTTCACCTACCAAACTCAGCTCACCAACGGCTCGACCTATGGCTGGCAGATTGTGGGCGGTACGCAGGTAAGCACCAGCCAGAACACGGTGCAGGTGAACTTCACGCGGGCCGGCATTGCCAAAATCGTGGTAACCGAGTCGAGCAACCCGGCCGGCGGGCGCTGCCTGGGCCAGAGCGACACCTTGTACGTGACGGTGCGGCCTTCTCCGGCGAATAACCTGCTGATTAGTGGCCCAAACCGCGCTTGTGCCAGTCCGCAATCCTCGGTGAACTTCTCGCTGCCGGGCGGTGCCGGCTCCACCTACGCCTGGACGGTGAACGGGGTACCGCAGGCCAGCCCAGCAGGCACTTTGCCCGTAGCCACCACTACACCAGGCACTTACGCCATTACGGTACGCGAAACCAACACCAGCAACTGCACCGGCCGGACGTACTCCACTTCCTTGACCGTAGTACCCGCTTTGGCTATCACCGGGCCGGCCAGCTACTGCCCCGAAACCCGTACCAACCTCACGTACACCGTGGGGCCATCGTCGTTGCTGATTGGCTACCGCTGGACCGTAACGGGTGGCACCATTGTGAGCGGGCAGCGTACGGGCACTATTCAGGTGAGCTTCCCGGCAGGTACCACCCCGGCCACTATTTCGGTGACGGATACGGCCAGTGCCGGGTGTAGTGCCACGTTCATCGTGCGCCCCGACAATGCCAGCGTAGCCCTCACAGCAGCTTCGGTAGGCCCACAGAACGACCGGCAAGTGGTGCTCACGCTCAATGTGCCCAACAATACCGGTAACACCAACCGAGTGAACATCCTGCGCCGGCCTGCCGGTAGCACGGCTGCCTTCACCAACGTAGGCAACGTAGCCAACACCGCCACTACCTTCACCGACAGCGGCGTGGATGCCGACGCCAGCGCCTACGACTACCGCCTCGACCTCACCAACGCCTGCGGTACCGTACTCAGCAGCACGCAGCACACCACCATCCGCACCCAGGCCACGGCCACGGAAGGCGGCGCCGGCCGCGACGAAGGCAAAGTAACCGTGACATGGAACCCGTATGTGGGCTTTGCAGTACGCGAATACCAGGTGTTCCGTACCCCCGACAATGGCACTGAAACCCTGCTGCAAACTGTACCGGCAAGCACAACCAGCCTCACACTGGCAACCGGTAGCGCCGGCTTCAATCAGTGCTTCCGGGTGCAGGCCGTTGGCACCACCAGCACCCTGGTATCATCGTCGAACGTGGCCTGCGTGGAGTTTGCCAACGACCTGGTGTTCTACAACGTGGTAACCCCGAACGGTGACGGCCTCAACGACCAATTCATTATCAAAAACGTAGAACTGTATGACGGTACCCTCACCGTATTCAACCGCTGGGGCAAGGAAGTGTATAAAGGCAGCAACTACCGCAACACCTACGACGGCGTCAACTCGCCGGCCGGCGTGTATTACTACCAGTTTCAGCTAGCCAGTGGCCGCTCGTACAAAGGCTGGTTTGAAGTGGTGAAGTAGGAACGCGGATTTCGCAGATTGACGCGGATTAATCGGATTTTGTGGACGATTCTGATTCCAGTATTTCGTCTATTCTAACAAACAAAAAGCCTCACTGCGTGAGGTTTTTTGTTTTAAGCCGGGTTTCCTATTAGTGTGTTATACTGCCAAGTCCACCTAATCCCCAATCCAATTACCAGCGCAAGGAGCACCGCCAAGGTAATCGGCCACAAAATCCGACGAATCCGCGTCAATCTGCAAAATCCGCGTTCTACCTTTGCCCGGTGAATAAGACTGCTAAAAATATCCCGCCGCAGGATCTGCGTGAAGTTGAGATTCAGGACATGGTGGCCGAGGGCAAATGCCTGGTGCGCGTCAACAACCTCGTTATTTTCGTAACCCACGTGGCACCCGGCGACGTGGTGGACTTGCGCATCAGCAAGTCGCGCAAGAACTACCTGGAGGCCGTGCCCACCAAGTTCCACAAGTACTCAGAGCTGCGGGTGCAGCCATTCTGTGAGCATTTCGGGACGTGCGGGGGCTGCAAGTGGCAGCATCTGGGCTACGAAACCCAGCTGCAATTCAAGCACCAGCAGGTGACGGACACGTTGCAGCGCATCGGCAAAGTGGCGCTGCCCGAAATCCAGCCCATCCTGCCCTCCCCCGACCAGACCTATTACCGCAACAAGCTGGAATACACGTTCAGCCACAACGGCTGGCTCACCAACGAGCAGATCAGCTCGGGTGAGAATTACGAACGGCGCGTACTGGGCTTCCACACCCCCGCCCGCTTCGACAAGATTCTGGACGTCAACCACTGCTGGCTCCAACCCGACCCCAGCAACCAGATTCGGCTGGCCGTGCGCGACTATGCCCGCGAGCATGACCTGCCGTTCAACAACCTCGTCACGCAGCAGGGCTTCCTGCGCAACCTCATCATCCGGACGGCTAACAGCGGCGACCTGATGGTGATTTTGCAGTGCTACTACGCCCACGACGCCCTGCTTCCGCTGCTGGATTACCTGGCGGAACGGTTTCCGCAAATCACCTCGCTCAACTACGTGCTCAACAACAAGGGCAACGAAACCTTCCACGACCTGGATGTGGTGTGCTACAAAGGCGAGCCCTACATCCACGAGGAGATGGAAGGTCTGCGGTTCCGCGTCGGCCCGAAATCGTTCTACCAAACCAACTCCGAAGGCGCCTACAACCTCTACAAAGTAACCCGCGACTTCGCCCAACTAACCGGCAACGAGCTAGTGTACGACCTCTACACCGGCGCCGGCACCATCGCCAATTTCGTGGCTCGCCAGGCCCGGCACGTGGTGGGCGTGGAATACGTGGGGCAGGCGGTTGCTGATGCCCGCATCAACTCGGAAATCAACGGCACGACCAATACCGAGTTCTTCGCCGGCGACATGAAGGACGTGCTCAGCGCCGAGTTCATTCAGCAGCACGGCCGCCCCGATGTAGTCATCACCGACCCGCCCCGCGCCGGCATGCACGAAGACGTAGTGCGCCGCCTGCTGGAAATGCGTGCCCCCCGCATCGTGTACGTCAGCTGCAACCCCGCCACCCAAGCCCGCGACTTGGAGCTACTCGATGAAGCCTACAAAGTAACCCGCGTGCAGCCCGTAGATATGTTCCCGCATACCCACCACGTGGAGAACGTAGTGGCGCTGGAACTGCGGTAATTGAATTACACCGAAATCTTATGGGACTTGACATGACCCTAGCTAGAGTTGTCGGCGATGAAGTCAATGACTATGACTACTTTCTTGCAGAAGAGTCACCAGAGTAGTGGCCGTTTTCTACAACGATTTTGTTGACGATGTATGTTTAACCCGTCAGCATGAGGTTGAACGGATGTTGACTTATGTTGATGAAAAACATAAAGCTGATTTTGATACTGCATTCGTCAAGCAATTCGAGGAAGGCCGAACGATTGTCATTGTCAGCTGGTAACCACATCTGTCATCCTGAGCTTGCGAAGGACCTTATCACGCCGGAACAATCGAGTTTATGCCGTACTATGTGTATATCACTACAAATCCGGCTAGAAAGGTTCTATACATTGGGATAACCAATAATTTGTCTGGGCGCATAGCACAACATTATGCGAACCGGGGCACAGAGCAGACGTTTGCCGGACGCTATTTCTGCTACAACCTTGTGTATTTTGAAGAGTACACTGACAGCAAAGCCGCTATTGCCCGCGAGAAGGAATTGAAAGGCTGGACACGAGCAAAAAAGGAAACACTAATTGCTATTAGCAATCCGGACTGGAGTTTCATACCGCTTCAGTGAAAGACCAGACGTGATAAGGTCCTTCGCAAGCTCAGGATGACACGCTAAATAATAACAGCAAAGTTTATATGGACTACGCCAACGACCCCGAACTGAACGGCAAATACCTCGGTACCATCACCAAGGATTTTGCCACTGTTTCTGATACGCTGCAAGAAGCTTCTGCCCAGATTCGTAAGCGGGACATTTCCAAGTACCCCATTTTCGTGTTTGCCCGCCAGGAAGTACCGCTGGGTGGTCTGCTCATCAACGCCGACGAGCTGAACCTGGAGTGGCACATCTTCGCCTCGTACTTGGAGTTGTTTGTGCAGCAAGGCATTGTCGGAACCGACGGTATCGAAGCCTTCCAGCAGACCTACAAAGACCCCGACGAGTTCTGCTGCCTGTTCGTGCTGGACGAGGAATTCACCAACTTCGTGTACGTGCCTTATCCGGAGGACTAACGTCAGTTAAAAATCAAGAATTAAAAATTGGCCGTTCAGCGTCCCAAGTGGGAATTGTTGAACGGCCAATTCTTAATTCTCAATTTTTAATTCTGAAAGTGGTTGAAGCCTTGGGCTCGTAGCGGTATAGACTGGCCGGATTTGGTGACGAGGTTGGCGCCTTCGCTCTTTTCTACCATGTGGCCGATGATGGTGATGTCGGGGTGGTTCTTAATTTTGTCGTGGGCGGAAAGCGGGACGGTGAAGAGCAGCTCGTAGTCTTCGCCGCCGTTGAGCATGCACATGATGGGGTCGAGGTTGAATTCCTCGGCTACTTCCAGTGTGGGGTTGGCAATGGGCAGATTCTCGGTGAACACCCGCGCACCGGTGCCGCTGGCCTGGCAGAGGTGCAGGACTTCGGAGGCCAGCCCGTCGGAAATATCAATCATGCTGGTGGGTACTACGCCCAGGTCGCGCAGCTCGTGTACCACATCCATGCGGGCTTCGGGGCGGAGCTGGCGCTGGAGCACGTAGGGATATTTGGCGAGTTCGGGCTGGGTTTCGGGGTCAGCTTGCCAGGCTTGCTTTTCGCGCTCCAGCACCTGCAACCCCAGGTAGGCGCCGCCCAGGTCGCCAGTTACGCACAGCAGGTCGTTGGGGCCGGCCCCGCTGCGGCGCACGGCTTTGCCAGCGGCCACCTGGCCCAGCGCCGTGATGCTAATGGTCAGGCCGCCGCGGCTGGCGGTGGTGTCGCCGCCCACAATATCTACGTCGTAGGCTTCGCAGGCCAGGCGCATGCCTTCATATAGCTCTTCCACGGCTTCCACTGAAAACCGGGCGGGTACGCTCAGCGCCACTACCAGTTGGGTGGGCGTAGCATTCATAGCCGCCACATCCGACACGTTGACGGCCACTGCCTTGTAGCCCAGATGCTTGAGCGGGCAGAACGTGAGGTCGAAGTGCACGCCTTCCACCAGCATATCGGTGCTGATAACCAGCTCATGGCCAGCGGGCGGGGCCAGAATAGCGGCATCGTCGCCGATGCCGAGCTTGCTGCTGGGCTGGCGTAGCGTGATGGTGTTCTGAATACGGCGGATAAGACCGAACTCTCCTACGGTATCGAGAGGCGTGATGTCGCTCATAAATTTGAATTGTTGCGCTGGTTGGGTTGGTGCTGCCGGTGTACTCGTACGATGCCGGCACTTGCCGTATTGGCGTAAACGGGGCTGCAAAGGTAGACAAGCCCTAGTATAGGCAGGCAGCCTGAAGATAATCTTGTCGCTGGCTACAAGGGGCAAGATACAACGCAGTGGTTTCCTGGCGAGTTCAGCTATCTTCCGCATCTGCTTCAAGCAGCAGGCACTATCTACACCTGGCTGTGCGTTGAGGCGAGAAGTGTATAGGGCGTTTCGGCCCATTATGCACGCATGTATTCTGAGGCTTGCTTGTTTACTTTGTCTGTCTGTTGAATTAACCCGTGAAATCTGTGTTCAAACACTCCTCTTGGCTGGTATTACTCCTTGCCCTCACTACGCTGGGTGCCTGCAACCGCACCCCGAAAGCCTTCGACCCAGCTTCGGCCGCCGCTGCTAAAGAGCAGCTCGACGTACTGCGCGACACCGTTGACACTCGTTGGACGCAGATGATAGCCAGCGACGACGCCAAAATATCGGCCACCAACCAAATTCTGAACGAGCTGGAACGTTCACCTAGCGCCGATAAACAGCAGCTTCAGCAGTTAGCGGCTGCCAACAACCGCTTTAAAAAGCTGCGCTACCAGCAGCTTTCCATGCAGTCAGACGATATTGACCGGTACGATGCTGCCCAGGATTCGCTGCTGAGCGTGTTGCGCACGGTGGTTTCAGTGAATGCCAGTGCCAGTGCTACGGTGCAGAACACGTTTGATACCATTGGGCAGTACGATGGGCAAGTAGCCGGCTACCGGGTGCAATACGACCGGGCGGCCAAGCAGTTCAATAACTACCTGCAATTGCACCAACCCGAACTGCAAACCTTGGGCGGAAAATACAAGCAGCTGGCCCCGCTCCCACTGTTCGAAATACCGCAGTAGCACTTCCTGCAACTCTGCCGCTACGGCCACTCAATGTTGATTGAGTGGCCGTTTTCATTTTAATCAGCTGATTATCAACGATAAAAATATTTTATTTATTCCAATGCAACCGAATGTAGCATTAGCGGCTCTTCTTTGTGGCAACCACAGTTACCGCGCTGGCGGTTGCTTTGGTTGAGTTGGTTGTGGAAAGGCGACCGGAGTTTTCCGGCCGCTTTTTTATATTGCCTTGCCCGTCGCTAACAAGTATCAGCAGCGACAGATAGCAGCAAAAAGGGCCTGGCTCATTGGAACCAGGCCCTTTTTGCTGCTATCTGCTGAACAACTGGTTCTGCTATAGCTTAGCCATTTCCTCCCGTACGAAATCGGCGAGGGTACGCAGGTAGTCGGTGCTGAAGTCGAAGCGGATACCGGCGGCGGCGTAGATTTCGCCAATCGGGGCGGTATAGCCTAAGGCCAAAGCGCGCTTGTAAGCGGCCAGCCCTTCCTGCGGATTCTGGCGGTAGTTACGCCACACGGCAATAGCGCCGAGCTGTGCCATGGCGTATTCGATGTAGTAGAACGGCACTTCGTAGAGGTGCAGCTGCTTCTGCCACAAATACGGCTTGAAGCCTTCCAACCCTTTCCAGCTGACCGTACGCTGGTTGAACTCGTCGAAAATAGCAGTCCAGCGCTGGTGGCGCTCCGCTTCGGTGTGCTGCGGGTTCTCGTACACCCAATGCTGAAACTTATCGATGGTAGCTACCCACGGGAAAGTTTCCAGCACGCTTTCGAGGTGCGTTTTTTTGGCACGGCGCAGGTCGTCGGGGTTGGTAAAGAACACGTCCCAGTGATCCATGCTCATCAGCTCCATGCTCATCGAAGCCAACTCAGCCACCTCAGACGGTGGGTGCTTGTCGGCGCCCAGCGGTAGGTTGCGCGTGAGGAAGGAATGCACCGCGTGGCCGCCTTCGTGCAACATGGTCACCACGTCGCGTAGGGAGCTAGTGGCATTCATGAAGATGAACGGCACACCGGTTTCGTCGAGCGGATAGTTGTAGCCGCCGGGCGCCTTGCCCTTGCGCGACTCCAGATCCAGTTGGCCCATCTGGCGCATGGTGCGCAGACAGTCGCCGAGGTAAGAATCAAGGTTCTGGAAAACGGTAATGGTTTTTTCCAGCAATTCCTCTCCCGTTTCGAAGGGCCGCAACGGTGCCTTGCCCGACACATCTACGTCTAAGTCCCAGGGGCGCAGCTCGGCCAAAGCCAAGTCCTGCCGCCGCTCCAAGTCCAGGTCGTCGATGAGAGGCACCACGGTTTCACGGATGGCCTTGTGAAAGTCGAAGCAGTCCTGCGGGGTATAGTCGAAGCGGCCCAACGCGGCAAACATATAGTCGCGGAAGTTAGCAAAACCAGCATTCAGCGCCATGCTGTGGCGCAAGGTTACCAGCTCCGTAAACAGCTTGTCCAGCGCTTCTGAGTCGCGCAGGCGGCGGGCCTGAATCAAGCGGTAGGCCTCTTCCCGTATGGTGCGGTCGGGACTTTTCAGCCGGTCGGCGGCGCGGGGCAAGGTCATTTCCTCGCCGTCGAGCGTTACCGTCATGGCTCCGGCAATGGCGGCGTATTGCTGCTGCTTGGTGCTGATTTCGGTTTTAAGCGGAATGTTTTCCACCCGGTAGATTTCCAGCGCCTGCCGTACCGAACGTAAGAACACCCGGTACTTCTGTGAGTCCAGCTCCGGTAAAAAGTCTGAGCCCATCATTTTCTCGTTCAGGGCGTGGTCGTACGGGGCCACGTTGGGCTCAATCTCGCTCACGAAGAACTGAAAATTAGCGGCCCGCTGCTCGTCCTGCGTGTCGCAGGTCATGCGGATATAGCGCCACGCCAAATCCTCGCTCAGCGCCGCCTCTAGCTCCGACCGGTCGAGCAGCCACCGCTCCAACTCTTCCCCCGAAGTGATGTTCCGGCCGCGCAACTCACCGAAAAAAGGCTCCAACGACGCCCAATCCGTTACGTGGAAGTCTTCGGGCAAATACTGCCGGGGGGGCCGTTGCGTGTCGGTGGCCGAGGCGACCTGCGGTTCTGTTGAATTCATCATAAGCAAGAAGATACGGAAAAATGCCCCAGTCGGTAGGAGCGGCTGGTTGTTTTAATCGATTTCGATTACTACGTCGCTGGTAAGCGGGTGCGCCACACACACCAGCACATAGCCCTGCTTCAATTCTGAATCGGAAAGGCCTTCGCGCTCATCCAAATGCACCTTACCGGAGTGGCATTTGCCCCGGCAGGCCGTGCAGAGCCCGGCCTGGCAGGAGTACGGCAAATCGATGTCCAAATCGAGGGCTGCTTCCAGAATGGTTTGGTCGGGCGCTACTTCAATCTGGTATTCCGAACCCTCATAGTTGACCGTGACGGTGCGGGTTTTCAGCTGGCCATCGTCGTCGGCCGTGGATACGTCGCCGTGGCCATTGGGCTGAGCGGCGGCCGTTTCCTGGGTTTCGGCGGCGGCCACGAAACTTTCGCGCCGAATGTTACCGGCCGGTACACCCAGTAATTCCAGCGCCGACTTGGCTTCCAGCATCATACCGTCGGGGCCGCAGAGATAATACTCGGCCTGCGCCGCCGGAAACTGGTGGCGCTGCTCCAGAATACGCAGCAACATGGTGCGGTTCAGGCGCCCCACATGCTGGTGCGCAGCCACCGGACCAGTAGGCTGGCTGTACACGTGCTCTACCTGAAAGCGGCCAGCGTACTGCGCCTCTAGCTGCTGTAGCTGCTCCCGGAAGATGACAGAAGCCTCATTGCGGTTACCGTACACCAACAGCACGTGGCTTTGCGGCTCTTCGCGCAGCACGGCTTTCAGCATGCTCATCAGCGGCGTAATGCCCGAGCCGGCACCCACCAACACCAACGAGCGGGCCGTTTTGGGGCTGGTTTTAATTACGAAATTACCCAGCGGGGCCATAGCCTCCAGCTGCTGCCCTACGCGCACGGTATCCAGCAGATAGTTGCTTACCAACCCGCCCGTTACGCGCTTCACCGTAACCGAGAGGCGCGGCGCCTCACTGGGCGTGCTGCTGAGCGAGTAGGCGCGGCGCTCTTTTTTGCCGCCGGGACCACAAGGCAGAATCAGGGTCAGGAACTGACCGGCTTCGCTGGGCAGCGTCTGGCGGTTGGGGTGCTCAAGGTGAATCGTAACAGCGTCATCGGTTTCCTGGGTTAATTCGACGACGTTGAGGAAAAGGTACGGAGTGCTCATTGGTTGCGCAGCGACTGGGCTTGGGTACGGGTAACTAAGGAAATGATAACTATGCCTACCCCCACGGGGTTCAGACGAATTGCAAAGTACGGGAATCTATTACGGATGCTTTAGCTTGCACTCCCCTTCGTGTGGTGTAAAAGATTGTCCTGTTGCTTGCCGGTGCGGCGTACCAGGCCACACCACTACCCCGTATGAACACCGTCCGCCGGGCTATCATGCCCGGCTTTCGTCCTTGATACCTACTTGATTTATGCTTGCCGAACTCCTCGAACGTCATCAGCACGAGTTTCATGCCATTCTGCCCGTAGATTTGAATGCCCCTGACGTGGCCCGCCTGGACTTCACCGCCAACAACCCCCTGGTGCGCGACGCTGACCTGCGCGACACGGCCGCCTTCGAGGCACTGGTTGCCGAACTCTTGGCCGCGCAAGAGGCGCATATTGGGGTGGGTGGTTACCTGGAAAACCGGGTTATTTACCGGCGCAGCCCCGGCCTGTTCGGCGACCCGGCCGTGCCCGCCCGTTCTTTACATTTGGGTGTGGATGTATGGCTGCGCGCCGGTACGCCCGTGCTGGCGCCGCTTGATGCGGTGGTGCACAGCGTGCAAGACAACGACAATTTCGGTGACTATGGACCCACGGTTATTTTAGAGCACCAGCTGGAAGGCGAAACGTTTTACACGCTCTACGGCCACCTCACCCGCCGCGAAACCGCTTTGCTCCGGCCGGGAATGGCCATCGAAAAAGGCCAGACTTTCACGGAAGTCGGCCCCGCCCCCGAAAACGGCGACTGGCCGCCGCACTTGCATTTCCAAGTCATTGCCGATATGCTCGGCCTAACGGGAGACTTTCCCGGCGTGGCGCTGCCCGAAGAACAGGATAAGTGGGCCGCCCTCTGCCCCGACCCCAACCTGATTTTGCAGAGCCAATGGCTGTAGGGCTACGTCCTATCCTGGATTCGCAGAACAATGTAGAGACGCGACACTTCGCGTCTCTCGTTGCTGAGGTTGTTTACCCTGTGTCGTCCGAACGGCGCGGACGCCAAGACGCGAAGTGTCACGTCTCTACATTGTTCCGGCATTGCTATTGTCTTACGCAACTGCTTTAATCGAACTTGATGGCGGCTACGGGCTTGATGCGCGAAATCAGGTAGGTGGGAATCAGGACGGCCAGCAGGGACGTGGCGAAAGTGGCTACGTTGAGCAGTACGATGATGGCCAGGTCCCAATGCACTGGCACCCGGTCCATGTAGTAGTTTTCGGGGTCGAGGGGGATGAGGTGGGTGTAGTACTGCAACGCGCAGAAACCCAAGCCGACAATGTTGCCGAACAACATGCCGCGGAGCGTCAGGCTGATGCCGCGGAAAAAGAACATGCTCCGGATCTGCCGGTCGGTGGCCCCAATGGCTTTCAAGATGCCAATCATGTTGGTGCGCTCCAGAATCATGATGAAAATGGTAGCCACCATGTTGAACGTAGCCACGAAGATGATGAGCAGCAGGAAGATAACCACGTTGCGGTTGAGCAGCTGCAGCCAGTCGAAAAGCTGCGCGTACTGGTCGGTAATCTTATCGAGCTTGAGGTCGTAGCGCAGGTTCTCGTACATATTCTCCGCCACCGGGTCGAGGCGGTTGAAGTTCTTGAGCACCACTTCCACCCCACCCACCAAGGAGTCGGGCCAGGCGTTCAGCTCCCGAATCTGCCGCAAGTCGCCGATAACGTACACATCATCAAACTCATCCAGGCCGGTTTGGTAGATGCCACTCACCCGGAATGGCCGGACCCGGGGCGGATTCTGGATGAAGTAGAACAGCGTTTTGTCGCCCACTTTCAGGCGCAGCTTGTCGGCTACTTTGCGTGAAATCAGGATGTCGTTGGAGGCCGCCGAATCGGGGAAGCTCAGGAACTGGCCGGCCACCAGGTTCTGGCGCATCGGCGAGCGGCTGTCTTCTTCCGATATGCCTTTGAGCACCACACCCAGCACTTCGTCCTTGGTTTTGATGATGGCCGTTTTGCGGGCAAAGGGCTGCACCGACTGCACCTGCGGAAACCGGTGCAGCTCCTCAATCAGGCCGGGGCCACCAATCGGCTCAATCTCAATGGAGTTGTTGGTGTCGTATTTGCTGACCGTGAGATGCGAGCCGAACGAGAAAATCTTGCTTTGAATCTCGTTGCGGAAGCCTTCTAAAATGGCAAACGACACTATCATCACCGCCAGCCCGAGGGCAATGCTGATGATGGCTATCTTTGTCACCGACGAAGTAAAAGACCCCGAGTCGGCTCCGTCAATCTTGTGGGATATGTACCGCGAGACGTTCACTGCCGTAAAGCTACATGTCTACGGCCAGTTTCCTAGCTTCGTTTCCTGATGCTTCTACCCAACTTCTCCAGCCTCCTCGGCCTGACTCTCCTGCTGTCCGACTGCGCTACCACTGCGCCGGCCACCACTACCCCTCCCCCATCTGCGGTGGTCAGCTCGGCCCCACAGGTAGTTACCGATGCCCTCCCGGCTGCGCCGGCCTTGCGGGTGGGAGCCGAACAGTTTGCACAGTACCTGCCGCAGCTCAAGGGCAAACGGGTGGGTCTGGTAGTCAACCAGACGGCCCGCGTGGGCAAAGCGTATTTGGTTGATACGCTGCTGGCGCAAGGCGTGGGCGTGAAAGTAATTTTCGGGCCGGAGCACGGTTTCCGGGGCGAAGCCGCCGATGGGGCTACTATTAAAGACGGCAAAGACGCCCGCAGCGGCCTGCCGGTGCGCTCCTTGTACGGGGCCACCAAAAAGCCCACTCCCGAAATGCTGGCCGACGTGGACGTACTGGTGTTTGACATTCAGGACGTAGGCACGCGCTTCTACACGTTCATCAGCACGATGCACTACGTGATGGAAGCCGCCGCCGAGCAGGGCAAGGAGGTGATAGTGCTGGACCGCCCCAACCCCAACGGCTGGTACGTTGATGGCCCGGTGCTAGAGCCGGCGCACAAGTCGTTTGTGGGCATGCACCCCATTCCGATTGTGCATGGCCTGACAGTAGGCGAATTGGCGAAGATGATAAACGGCGAGAAATGGCTGGCCGGTGGCAAACAGTGCCGCCTAACGGTAGTACCGGTAGCGGGCTATACGCACTCTACGCGCTATGCCCTACCCATTGCCCCGTCGCCGAACCTGCCTAACCCGCACTCCGTGGCCCTCTACCCCACGGTGTGCATGATGGAAGGTACCGACGTAAGCGTGGGCCGCGGCACGGCCATGCCGTTTGAGGTAATTGGAGCACCCACGCAGCCGGCCACCCGCCCGTTCAGCTTCACGCCCAAGCCCAATGCCGGCTCGCCCACCCCGCCCCAGAACGGCAAGCTCTGCTACGGCCTCGACCTGCGTGAAACCGGCAACAACGTGGGCTTCACGCTGAAATATCTGCTGGATTTCTATCAGCAAAGCACCGCCAAAGACAAGTTCTTCGGCAAGTACTTCGAGCAGCTTTCGGGCACTTCGGCGCTGCGGCAGCAGATTATTGCCGGTAAGTCGGAAACGGAAATCCGGAGGTCGTGGGAGCCGGCGCTGGGGCAGTATAAGGCCATGCGCAAGAAGTATCTGCTGTATCCGGACTTTCAGTGATTTACAGACACCCCTGGTTTGTAGAGTGCACAGAACGTTCTGCGTCCTCTGCGTAACCTTCTGCGCCTTCTGCGGGCTAAAAACTCTTAAAACGACATGCTGAAAATAGTTTTCATGGGCACCCCCGAATTTGCGGTACCCACGCTGGAAGCCCTAATAAACTGGGACGGGTGCCAGGTGGTGGCCGTGGTAACGGCGCCCGACAAGCCCGCGGGCCGCGGGCGGCAACTAGCCGAGTCGGCGGTGAAGCAGGCGGCGGTGCGGCATGGCCTACCGGTGTTGCAGCCGACTAACCTCAAAGCCCCGGAGTTCCAGGAGGAGCTGCGCAGCTACGCGGCTGATTTGCAGGTGGTAGTTGCGTTCCGGATGCTGCCGGAGGCAGTGTGGAATATGCCGCCGAAGGGTAGCATCAACATTCACGCGTCGTTGCTGCCGCAGTACCGCGGCGCGGCGCCCATCAACTGGGCCCTCATCCACGGCGAAACCGAAACCGGCGTCACGTCTTTCTTTCTGCGCCACGAAATTGATACCGGCGACCTTATTTTTCAGGACGTGGTGCCCATTACGGCCGAGGATGATTTCGGGTCGTTGTATGAGAAGCTGAAAACCACTGGCGCGCAGCTCGCCCTGCGCACGGTGCAGGCCATTGCGGCTGGCACCGCGCCCAGCCTGCCCCAGGTGGAAAGTGCAGCGTTGCGCGCGGCCCCCAAAATTCAGAAGGAAACCGGCCGCCTCGATTTCACGCAGCCGGCTGTGGCGCTAGCCAACTTGGTGCGCGGCCTCTCCCCCATTCCCACGGCCTTCACGCAGCTACCGGATGGCCGTACGCTCAAGGTTTTCAAGGCCCAACCGTTCGATGACGAGGAAGCCAGCGGCCCCGACTCGGGCCACATGGGACGCTGGTATTCCGATGGCCGCACCTATCTGCGCGTGCAAACCGCCAACGGCCTACTCGATTTGCTGGACGTGCAGCTGGAAGGCAAAAAACGCATGACGGTAGTGGAGTTCCTGCGCGGTTTCAACACGGCACAGTTAAACTCAGGAACCAAGCAGTAAGCGTTGGTAGCGGCATCAATCAGCACATCAACAATCAGCCATCAACCTAATGCTTGCATTCGTAGTAGCCACCGCCGAAAATCGGGTTATCGGGCGCGACAATCAGCTCATCTGGCATCTTCCCGCCGATTTAAAGCATTTCAAACAACTCACCCAGGGCCACCCCGTCGTGATGGGCCGCCGCACCTATGAAAGCATCGGCCGGCCGCTGCCTAACCGCACCAACATTGTAGTCACTCGGCAGCAGGACTGGCAGGCCGAAGGCTGCGAAACGGCGCATTCAGTACCGGCCGCGCTGGAACGGGCCGCGCAGCTCGACGAGCAGGTGTTCGTGATTGGCGGCGCCGAAATCTACCAGCAGGCCCTATCCGCCGCCGATACCATCTACCTGACCGAAGTACACCACGAGTTTGAAGGCGACGTACTGTTTCCGGAGCTAAACCACGCCGTGTGGCGCGAGGAATCCCGCCAGCGCCACGAAGCCGACGACAAGCATGCTTACCCGTTCAGCTTCGTAACGCTGAAAAGAAGATAGCGAAGTGGTTGTTCCTGTCGGTATCTATTGCTTGGGATAATGGAAAAGCAAAAGCCCTTACCATCATGTGAATGGTAAGGGCTTTTTTGAAACCGGACTCCTGAAGGCTAGCGCAGAAGCACAATCTTTCCCCAGTCTTTTTTGAAGGCCTGGTCGCCGGCGGTGGCGCGGCGGCTGAACTTGTCTTGCGGGTCGTCGAGCATCACGCGGTACAGGTAGGTGCCGTTGGCCAGCCGGTCACCGAACTGGTCGGTACCATCCCAGGCGTACTCACTGATGTTGTTACCGATACGCAGGGGGCCGAGCTCGGCCATCATAATCTCGCGCACCACCCGGCCGGTCAGCGTCAGCACCTGAATTTTCATGTTACGCGGCGGCTCGGTGCCCGTCAGCGTGAACACAAACCGGGTTTTGCTGGTAACCGGGTTCGGATACGGGTAGATGTTGCTGATGGTCGATTCGTTGACAACCTCGAACGTAATGCGGTACGGCTCGGCAGCGGCGGCTTTGCCGGTGGCATCTCGCCCTTGCACCTCCAGTGTGTAGATACCGTTATCAAGCGGGGTGGTCTGGCCCATGCGCAGCTCTAGCTGGGCAGTGCCCTTGGTTGAGTCGGAGGAGAAGCGCACGTTGCTACCCGTCAGGTCGAGGCGGCTGGTGGGTTGGTTGGGGCCAGTCAGCAGCACGTCAAAGTTGCTGGTGCCCTGAATCCGACGTAGTCGGTCATCATCACGCAGCTGCACCGTAATGGTTGGGGCCGGGGATACAATGTCGCCATTCAAGATGTGCAGGCCGTCGAAAGCCACATCCAGGGTGGGAGGCACGTTGCGGTCCTCCACCCGGAAAGCGTCCAGCACCAGCTCGTTGTTGAAGGCATACAGCTCCGGCAAGGCCCGCGGGCTGGGATTCACCACTACGTTGCCGCTCACACTACCCGTCAGGCCTACCACGTTCACGCGGGCATCGAAGCTGACCTGGCTGTTGGCTTGCAAGGCCCCGCCCGGTACGTCTACCAACGCTTCTTTCACTCCGTTGCTTTCATTGCGCAGCAGAATCCGGGCTTTCATCGGCCCGCTGAAGTTGATGGACGACACATTCTGGAATACCACCGGTACCGTTACAAAGCCCGTTTCACTGGCTTGCCGGGCCAGCGTGGCCGGGTCGTAGGCGGAAGCTGGGGTAGCCAGGTCGCGGCGCACAATGCCTTCCGGCACGCCCTGGTAAGTTACCAGCCATTGTTTCAACTGGGGCGCGGTGCGGTTCAGCGTGTCACGCAGCTCCAGCACCAGTTGCAGGTAGGGATACTGCCGGGCCGAAATATTTGCCAGCGCTAGGTTGCGGCTGGTTACGTTGGCATTTAGCACCCGCTCCACGTTCAGCGTATCAATGCCAATCAGCTTCAGGGTGTACTGGTCGGTGGCATCGGGCGTGCGCACGGTGTGGTACAGGTTCTGCCACTGTTGGGCCGGCCCAATCCGCGTGGACGTCACGCTGCCACTGCCGGCCCGGGTCAGAAGCGCCGCATTCAGCGTAATCACCTGGTTGATGCTGGGGGTTGGGTTAGTAGGGTCGGCGGTTACTTCGCGTACCACCCGCGGGTTTGGGCCTTTCTGTACCAGTAGCGCGTATGGTTCGCCATCCTGCAACGTGTTGATGCGCGTTGCGCCCAGAGCCGTAAAGGCAGCTTTCAAGGAAGCCGGGAACGAGGAGAAATTCACCTTGTTCATGGAAATCAACGCTACGTAGTCGCCGGGGCGCACATTGGTTAGCAAAGACTGCAGCTGCGCTTGCCGGGTAGGCGTGTTTAGGTTGTCGGCGGTATTAT
Source organism: Hymenobacter telluris (assembly GCF_017313265.1). Lineage (GTDB taxonomy): Bacteria > Bacteroidota > Bacteroidia > Cytophagales > Hymenobacteraceae > Hymenobacter > Hymenobacter telluris. The sequence continues at coordinate 52,721 of NZ_JAFLQZ010000012.1, forward strand.
TAGGGTCGGCCGAGGCAAAATGATAATAACGCAGGTTACCCTGGCCGCAGGAGTCGTAGCCCCCTGCCACGTTGCGCACGGGCCGCAGCGTACGACCACTGAACACCGCCACCATCATATTAGGCTTGTTAGGTCCGCAGTTGGCTACATAAGGCGAAACCGATGTGCTGATGCCATCTGTTAACGCATTGAAAGTTTGTACGGCTCCGGTGCCGCCACCACGCGTAGCCAACGCTATTGGCTCGCTGATATCCGCGAAATCCCAGCGTCCCGATGGGGCAGCTACGCTCACGCCTGTCAGTTGGTCGCGGCGGAACTGCCCGTGGTGGCTCTGCGACCAGCCTCCGTTGGTGCCCTGAATCACGCGGAACGAGCTGGTAGCCCACTCCGGACTTTCATCTCCTACCGGCGCTTGGAAACGCAACCGCCAGTACCACACCACACTATCGCGCCCAGCCAGCGTTGGCAAGGTTGGCCGCCAATCGGGCACCAGCGTAGTGGTGATGGTGCGGGTTTGCCTGATGGGACTGGCACTGGTGAAAGTAGGTACCGTATCCAGCTCCATTTCATACACCCTTGACGCCCCGCGCGGGTCGTTGGTTTGGCCAACTAAGCGCAGGTTGGTAGCGGGCACAATGGCAAACTCCGGCGGCCACACCGTCCGGACACCACCTTGCAGGAAGTTGAAGTTGATTTGCCCGGTGTTGTTGGTTTCGCTCAGTTCGGTTACCCGGTTGCGGTAGTCGAGGGCTACTTCAAAACGGTTATCCCCGAACACGTTCCCGGTGTTGGGCAGCACGAACGTGTAAGTACTGTCATGCCACGCCTGACGAACGGTGTACGTTTTGATATCGGGGATGCGGCCGGTTGCCACTGGGTAGGTCCGGGTGATGCGGATATCCAACGAGTCGTAGGTGATTTTGCCAGGGTTACTGACGCGTACCAGCAGCTTGAAATCGGGCGAGGAAGCCTGAATTGTTCCTGTACCATTGGGCTGAAGCTGGAGGTCGGCGTTGCTGGTGATGAAGTCAGGCCGTTCGGGAGCATAGAATCGTAGGGCCGGGTCGCCAAGCCAGGTATTCATCATGGCCAAGGCTATAGCCGAGCCACCGCCACCGGTTGCAAGTAGCAAGCGGCGGTTTGCTTCAGCTTGCAACACCGGAATCGGCTTGCCATACCAAGCCGGCTCGTTGAAAGCTACTTTATAGAACTCGGTGCTGAATACATCCAAGTCATAAGCAAAAGCTTCATCGGAAGCAGCCATAAAGCCAACTGCTCCTTTGTTTTCTGCAAAAATCCAGTTTTCCGATACGGTTTTTGTGCTGTTGTTTCTATCCACTGCGTTGGCAGCGCAACCGTTCAGCAGAAATACCGGGTACTTACCAAGATTGTTGTAGCCTTTGCTTGGTTCAGTGGGGTCACCGAAGTTGAGGTCGAACGTGGATGTAGAGCCATGCCCGAAATACGTGACCAAGGAAACGCCCGCATTTATTTCCGGGGCAATAGTCATGTTTACCGGTAAGTTGGTGCCCCCGGACAAACGCCGGCGGTAGGTATTCACTACAGTTCCACCAAACAGCGGCTTCTCGGCCAGGCGCTTGTATCTATCCAAGTAGCCTTCAAATTCCAACTGCTGGTTTACCCCGTCGCCGCCGCCCAGATGCACAATATTCTTGCGCCACGGTTCTGCGCCCAGTGCCTCGTGGGTTTTCAGCTTATCCAAGTATCGGATTATTTCCTGGGGGCTCGTAGCTGGCAGCCGGCCGGTAGGCATGCGGGCGGTATACTGGTTGTTTTCCCAGTCGGCAGAGAGGAAGTTGTCGGAGCCGCTGCGCGTGGTACTAGGCACCAGGTCAAGCGGGGAGCCTTGTCGCCGCTCGGCCACAATCAGGCCTTTGCCTAGTATCAACAGGTAGTTGGTTTGCGAAGCCGGCGAATTGGCCAGCTCCCAGCGCACAAAGTTGCGCATAGCCCCTACCGACTTCTCGCCGTAGTGAAACTGGTTGTACAACTGCTCCGAGGTAACCACCACGGTGTCGTGGCGCCCACCCTGAGTGGAAGCCCGGTAGGTGGCATAAGCCCGCACTGCATCCACGCCATTTACAGGCCGCATAAGAGTAGAGTGCGTGATAATCAAAAAGTTGGAAGCCGCACCATTCAGTGTTCGGAACTGCACGCGCGTAGCGGGCCGGGGCGTTGCGGCTTGGGCTTCATCGGCTAAAAGCAGGCGCCGGGTTTGGCTGGCAGTGGCCCCAGGGAAGCTGTAGCCACGCTGCTGGCCGGCCAGGGCAATACCTTCCACGCGTTGCATGTTGTAAATATCAGTCAGGTCGAAGCCGCGTACGGTAGCCGGAATGCTGTCCACGGCGTAGTAAGCCGGCCCCGCCAGCGTGGAATCGTTGCGGAACGCCATTTGCTTCATACCAGCGCGCCACCGGCTGGCCTGCGGAAACGTGTAGCGTACGTACCCCACTCGGAAACCATGCTGCTGGCCTGCAATCCGAGGGCCCGTGTCCCGTGCGAATGTCCACAGCACACCGGCTCCGCTCACGTCGGAGTTTTGCAACTGCGTCCGAAATATGCGCTTCTCGTACCCGTTGAATGAAACCGAGCCGATTACCCGTTCGGTGTTGGTGCCGGGCTGTAATACGCTTATCTGTACGGTGTGGGGCCCGCTCCAAGCTCCAACAAACAGCAGTTCAACCTGCGGCTGAGTTGCACCGGCACGAGGCACGGCCCACACTGAGTCGCATACCATGTTGGCTACTTGGTTTGCATTCGGAGTGCTACCACCAAATTGGACCGATAAAAAGCCTTCCCCTGATTCGCCCCAGGGTTGGTACACGTTCACCCCTGGCTCATCGTTCACATAAGCGAACTGCCCCTGCACGGGGTTGCCATTGTAAATCAATTGGCGTTGCGCCAACCGGGCGGCCTGTGGTGTGGCAGTAGGCGTGGTAGCCACGGCCGTCATGCGCTTGCCGTTGGTAGTAGCCGACCACGTCAGGAAGTAAGCAGCCGTATCGGTGTAGAGGCTGTATAGGTCGTGCGGCTGCGCGCTAGCACCGCCTTTATAAATGGCTTGGTCGAGCTTGCCGTCGTTGCGCTGGCCATAAAACTCGAAAAACGTGGTAGCGTCGAGCGTGGCTTGGTTGCCACCGGCGTAGATGGCCAGTTCCCGCCCGCGCCGCCACAGCTGAATCCGCTGGGGATTCACGCCGCTGATACCCGCCTGCGCCAGATACTGCTGGTCGATGCGGTAGAGGGCATCCTTGGTAACTTTAATTTTATAATACTGCTGGCCAGGCACTATCCACTCGTTGCCGTAAGGCGTGGTGTTTTGCGCTGCCGCCGGTGCCGCCGCCAGCAGCCATCCGAGTAGCAGTCCGCACCAGCCCAGAAGTTGCGTGGTGTAGTAGCGTTGTTTCATACTAATTACTGATTATTACTCATTGCATTACCGATGCTGATTATCGAGGTTATCCAACAATCAGCACCAGTAATCAACCATTACTTAATACCGTAGCCTAGCGAGACGATGATGTTGTTGGTTTGCGTACGGCCGCCTAGCTTCTCAATAGCCAGCTGCGACAACGCCACATCCAGGCGCAGTCCGCTTAGCGCCACTCCTACGCCCAGGCTGGGCTGTACTTTCCACTCTTCACTCCCAGTGAAACTCTGAATTTGCTGCACGTTGCTGACGCCGCCCCGCAGATAAGCCACGTTCTTATAGCCAATTTCTAAGCCGGCACGCGGATCAACACTTACCGCACTACTTGAAATCAAGGTGTTGCGCTGTCCGTCGGTGGTTACTTCTAGGTCCACAGCGGCTAAGGCCGTAAACTCGCCTGGTAGCTTCACCAACCGGCCTACCCCCAACACGAAAGTGGGCAGCGTAATTTCGGTGCGGTTAGTAGGAATTTCCTCAAGTGGGGCACCGGGCGTTGGCTTCAACTCGTCGGCATTGATGGACCAGGCGTTATAGGTGGTGGTAATGTCGCGGGCCATAAGGCCGAGGCGCCAATTGCCTTTATCATATTGCATCCCTGCATCAATACCGAAGCCCCAGGCATCGGCAAACTCACCGATGTTGCGGTAGATAACCTTGGCGTTGGCCCCGAATTTCAGCCCTTCCACATTCCCAATTTTACGGGCGTACGACAGCAGCACCCCGTAATCGGCCACCGAGAAATAGCGAATTTTAGAGTAGTCGATATAGCCGAACTCGTTGATTAAGTCCCGGGTGTCAGCAATATCATCCACGCCCACGCGCACGGCGCTGATGCCGATGGCGCTTTTGTCGTCGAGGGGCATGGAGAAGGCGGCGTAATCGTTCTTTACAATGCCCGAGAACAGCTCGGAGTGCATCAGCACCGCGTCGTACTTGGCTTTTTGGCTGAGCAGGCCGGCCGGATTCCAGTAGCCGGCAGTAGCATCCTGGGCAAGACTGACTTGCACTTTGCCCATACCCAGCGCCCGCGCCCCAACCCCGATATTCAGGAATTCGTTGCTGTATTTGGGGGTTTTGTCTTGGGCTTGGGCGCCCGTAGAGGCGGAAAATAACAAGCCGGCCGCGCCGAAAAATAAGGTAGCAGTACGGAAGAAGTGCTTCATAGAGAAATGCGCTAAAAACGAGTAATCCGCTTTCCAACGCAAGGTACTACATATTAGTGCGTCAAGCTTGAAAACTCGGTGTTAATTCCCTGTACCTATGTGAATGCCAGCGGCTAAGCTGCCAATACCGTTACGCCGTTTCTTCTCGTTCCGGCGCCTTAAGCCATATAGGCTAGCAACCAAAGCGCCCAGCATGCAGCTGGCTCCAACTCCCCCTGTATCAGGAGTCCGGTTTTGGTAAGCTGCCCATACAGTGAATTTCAAAGTATTTATAATCCCGCCTATAAGGCTGGAAAGCGGGTTTTCAACCAAGCAATAAAAAATTATTATCAACAGTACCTTGCGTCACATAGTACCTTCTATTATCTTTGATCTATTCTTCACCGACTACCGCCTCAAGCCCATGAAAGTAGAGAACACCCAAGTGCAGATGCGGAAGGGAATTCTGGAATTCTGCATCCTGGAGATTATCGCCCGCGGCGAGGTTTACGCGTCCGACATGCTCGAAGAACTCACCCAAGCCCGCATGATTGTGGTGGAGGGGACGCTCTACCCGCTGCTCACGCGCCTCAAAAACGCCGGCCTGCTCGATTATACCTGGAAGGAATCGACGAGTGGCCCGCCGCGCAAGTACTACACCCTCACCGAAGGCGGGCAGGAATTCCTGCAACAGCTGCGCCTGACCTGGGAAGAAGTACAGGACTCCATCCGCATCATCCGCCAAAAGCCTTCCGCCAACGGGAGCAGCCTGCCGGTTCCGCTTTAACTCCGGCCCTCTTCTTCTCCCGATTTTTTCCGACTAGTTGCAGCACTGACTGAGATGAAAAAGAACATCAGCATCAACCTCCAAGGCATCATCTTCCACATTGAGGAAGATGGCTACGAAGTTCTGAGCCGCTATTTGGCGGAAGTGAAAGCCCACTTCAGCGGCTACCGTGGGCACGAGGAAATTGTGGCCGACATTGAAAGCCGCATTGCCGAACTGTTTGCCGCCCGCCTTTCCGGCACCAAGCAGGTGATTTCGCTGGAAGACGTGCAAGCCATGACCGCCAAAATGGGCCGGGTGAGTGACTTCCAGAGCGCCGACGAAGCCGAGGACGACGACGAACTACTAGCCGATGCCGTGGCCAGTGGCACCGCCGCCGGCACTTACACCAAAGCCGGCATCGGTGACCCCGACGGCCCCTTCGGCAAGAAAGGCGCCTTCGGTCCGGAAGGCACATTCGGTAAGAAAGGTGCTTTCGGCCCCGATGGCCCGCTAGGCGCCGGCTCCGAAGCCGACTCGACCGAGTCCCGCCGCCTGTTCCGCGACATGACCAACCGCAAACTGGCCGGGGTAGCCGCTGGTATCGCCCGCTACTTCGCCATCAACCCGCTGTGGGTGCGCCTGGGCTTTATCGGGCTCCTGATTCTGGTGCCTTTGGCCTTCGATGACCTGGGCTGGCTGGAACAACTCGGCGAAAAGCTGGCGGCATTTTCGGTTATCTCCTACATCATCCTTTGGATAGCCCTGCCCAAGCGCTACGACACTCCAACGGAGCAGGAAGACCGGAGCTACCGCAAGCTGTACCGCGACGTAGACAACGGCAAGGTGAGCGGCGTATCCGCCGGCTTGGCGGCTTACCTCAACACCGATGTCACTCTGGTGCGGATTCTGTTCATTGTTGGCTTGTTTGCCGGGGGCGTCTCTTTCATCCTCTATCCGCTGCTGTGGGCACTGGTGCCCGAAGCCAAAACCATATCGGATAAGATGCGCATGCGCGGCGACGCCATTACCCTCTCTGGCATTGATAGCAAGGTGCGCAATAGCTACACCGAAGAAGGTACCCCTGGCAACAAACGCCTGCTAGGCAGTTTCTTTGAGGATTTGGCTAAGGCACTGAATCCCCTGCTAACCTTCGTCGGCACGGCCATTCGCATCTTCGCCGGGTTGCTGCTCAGCGTCACAGGCTTTGGGTTGCTGCTGAGCTTCACCATTCTACTCGGGATAGGGCTGGGGCTTATTCCTGAGTCTGATACCTTCGTAACGGGGCCGCTGCCTGCGTACATCTTCCTCAATGGCGTGTCGCCGTGGGCGGTGCTGTGCTTCTACCTGATGGTAGCTATTCCCGCACTGGCTTTACTACTGGGTGGCTTGGGGCTACTGATTCGTCGTACTATTCTGCACCGGAGCGTAAGCTTGTCGTTGCTGGCCCTGTGGCTACTGGGTATCGTAGGCAGCAGCATTGCCGGCACCCGGCTGGCCCGTGAGTATCAGCGCAAGGCTGAAGTGATTCAGACCCAGACACTGACGCCACTGACCGCCAAACGCTTGGTGCTGGAACGCCGCTGGACGGATGTGGGTGAATACGTTGACCTCGACCTGATTCCGGTGGACAGTGGCCAGGTACCTCGCCTGGAGCGCGTACTCTCGGCCCGCGGCGCTACCGAGGAAGATGCCCGCCGCACAGCCGGCACGTCTATCCTGCACACGCTCGATACGCCCAACGATTCCACTCTGGTTATCGACGACCATTTCAGCTACCAGCCGGGGGCCCGCTACCGCAACCAGCGCCTGCGCCTGCGCCTGCTGCTCCCCCGCGACCGGACCTTCCGCATGAATGAAGGCTTCAGCAACTGGCTCGACGACGAGCAATACGTGAACGGCCAGGCCCCGTACAACGCCGACAAGCATACGTTCCGGTTGAGTGGCAGCCGCATCGAGTGCGTAGACTGTACTTCGGAGGACTTGCGTGGCACCGATACCAACGACGAGAATTCCAGCGAAGACGACTCGAACATAAACCTCGATTTCGGCACTTCTTCCACGTTCAGCACTGATGAGTCGTCGTACGGCGACGGCCGCCGCTCTTTTGCCGGCGACGATTTCGACCACGTGAGCGTAACCGGCCCGTTCCAGGTAGTGATTCGGGCCAACGACAACCACTCGGTGCGGGCAGCCGGCAACGAAGCCGACTTAAGCGAAATTATTGTGGAGCGTAACGGCAACGAGTTGGTGATTCGGCCGCGCCGCAAAAGCCTCACGGGGTCCAGCTGGCGCAGCTACAAGAAAATCCTGATTACCATCGAAACGCCCGAGCTCAACAAGCTAGAGCTGGTAGGTGCGGCGCAGGCGGTTGTAAATGGCTTTAGCAACGGCAATTTGGAAGTGGAACAAGCTGGAGCCAGCCTCCTTCGCCTCAATGGCTCTTTCAGCGCCCTCGACCTGGAACTAGCCGGCGGTTGCCGGGCTATCTTGGAAGGCGAAGCCGACGACCTGAACGTGAACGGAGCCGGCGGCTGCGAACTGGCTGCCGACGACTTCACCGCCCGCCGCGCCGCCATCGACATGATTGGGGCCAGCAAAGCCCGCCTGCGGGTGACGGAAAGCCTGGATGCCGATGCGGTGGGGGCCAGCGTAATAGAATACAGCGGCAAACCAACCAGTGTTACCAAAGACGCTACGGGTGCTTCCCGCGTGGAGTCGGTTGAGGATTAATTAGTAAGTCCTCACTTCACCGAATCCACATAGGTTGTATATATATTTGTCGTCGAAGATTTAGTTGCTACGTTAGGCAACGGTTGAACCAAGGCGTACATCTATACTGCTGATGAATTAAAAAAGAGGGTCTAATTTTTCTGGTGAGTGAAAGGCCGACCCCTCGAGGAAGCTCTTTTACTGGTCGTGCTGCAACCGGCCAGTGAGAGGCTTCCTCAACTTTTTTCTAGCAATCAGGCAGCAACTTGCTTGAAGCCGTATTCACAAAGCAGAAGGCCGGCATGCTACTCATAGCACGCCGGCCTTCTGCTTTGGTTCAGAACGAATTACTCAGTTACTCCGCTACTCTCTCCAAGCCCTTCTGCTGGCCCAGGTCCAGGAGCAGCGCAAAGGCCTCGTCATACTCATTGCGCACTTTGCCTTCCAGAATAGCCTCCAAAAGCGACTCCTTCAATTCGCCTACCTCACGGCTGGGCTTGAGCCCGAACGTTGCCATGATGATTTCGCCGGTAATAACAGGCTTGAAATTACGCAGGTGGTCCTTTTCCTCTACTTCCTTCAGCTTCTGCTCCACCACGTCGAAGTTGCGCAGGTAGCGGTTCTTTCGGTCGTAGTCTTTGCTGGTGATGTCGGCGCGGCACAGCAGCATCAGCCGGTCAATGTCGTCGCCGGCCTCGAACAGCAGGCGCCGCACCGCCGAATCCGTCACAATTTCCTTGGACAGCACAATGGGCCGCAGATGCAGGCGCACCAGCTTTTGCACCTGGCGCATTTCCTCGCCCAGCGGCAGTTTCAGGTCGGTGAAGATGCCGGGCACCCAGCGCGCACCCTTGTCCTCGTGGCCGTGGAAGGTCCAGCCCACGCGCTTATCGTAGCGTTTGGTGGCGGGCTTGGCAATGTCGTGCAAGATGGCCGCCCAGCGCAGCCACAGGTCGCCGCCGGCCGTTACCACGTTATCAAGCACTTGCAGCGTGTGGTAGAAATTGTCTTTGTGTGCATGCTGCCCCACTTTTTCCACCCCGTAGAGCTGCGCCATCTTCGGGAAGATGAGTTGCAGCAGGCCGCACTGAAACAGCAGCTTGAAGCCGTAGCTCGGCTTCGGCGCCATAATAATCTTGTTCAGCTCGGTGGTAATCCGCTCCTGCGACACGATTTTAATGCGCTCCTTATTGCGGGCCAGCGCATCAAACGTATCGGGCTCGATGTCGAAATCCAGCTGCGTGGCAAACCGGATGGCGCGCAACATCCGCAATGGGTCGTCGGAAAAGGTGATATCGGGGTCGAGGGGCGTGCGGATGGTGCGGCGCTGCAAGTCGCCCATGCCGTCGTAGCGGTCTACGAGGGCGCCAAAGTCGGCGGGGTTGAGGCTGATTCCGAGGGCGTTGATGGTGAAGTCGCGCCGGGCCAGGTCTTCTTCCAGGGAACCGGCTTCCACTTCCGGCTTGCGGCTTTCGGCCCGGTAGCTTTCCTTACGGGCACCCACAAACTCCACTTCAATTTCCGGCGTCGGCAGCATAGCCGTTCCAAAGTTCTTGAATACCGTCACGCGGGGCCGGCCGGGCAGCTTACGCCCTACCTCCTGCGCCAGCCGGATTCCGTCGCCCACGCACACCACGTCCACGTCCTTGCTTTCCCGCGCCAGCGCCAGGTCGCGCACAAAGCCCCCTATCACGTAGGCCGGGTAGCCCAGTTCGCCGGCGGCAGCGGCAATGGTGCGAAACAAAGGAAGGTCAGGTAGTTGTGGGGTGTTCATAAAACGGTAAGTAAGCGGCAAAGGTACTCCGCAACTCGCATTGCCTGAAAATCGGGCATTTTACCCGGCAAGAATACTGGCCCGTATCCACTGCCAGTGGCTCCGGCTTCTTCGGCCAGGTCAACAAAAAACTCCCCCGGCGTAAAGGCCGGGGGAGTTTTCATAGGCTTATAAGCAGGGTAGAACTACTGCTTGGCAGGAGTTTCTTCCACCAGTTTGTCGGCGGGCTGGTTGCGTACGGTAGCCGTGTCGCCTGCTTCTGGTGCTACTTCCGATTTAACTTCGGCAGCGGCATTGTCGGTAGCGTTTTCAACGGCGTCGCCTGCTTTCTCAGTGGCGTTAGCGGCATCGGTAGCAGCGCTTTCGGCGGTAGCCTCTGCGTTTTCCTGGGTTTTCTCCGAGCAGGAAGTCAGAGCGAAAGGAGCAAAAGCAGCCAGAACAAGCAGGGATTTAACAGAGAATTTCATAGTTGAAGTCGAATGTTTTTGTGGAAGATTCTCTGTTCATACCCCGTCACTCCGGAAAGTAACCCACCCGCTGTCAGATTCTCTTCCTCAACACTTAAAGCAACTACCGCTACGGTTGAGGTTAACCAGTTAGTCGCGCAGCACTTCCATCTCCCCGTCGTCCAGCACGCGCACCACCCTCGACGGCGTGGTGCGGCTGGTTTCATCCTGCCGCCAGTTCACTACGTAGTCGGCGCCGCGCACCAGCGCAGGGTTCACCTCGGCATACAGCCCTGGTGTGGGCTCGCCGCTCAGGTTGGCCGACGTTGAAACCAGGCCGTGCCCCAGGCGGCGCACCACTTTGTGGCAAAACTCATCATCGAGCACCACCCGCAGGCCAATGGTGCCGTCGGCGGCCAGCAGGTTGGGGGCCAAATGCCGGCTAGCCGGCACAACGTAGGTGGTAGGCTTCGACTGCGCGGCCAGTAGCTTTGACAGATGCGGCGGCACCACTTTGGCGTAGCGCGCAAACATCACCTCGTCGGCTACCAGTACAATGCACGATTTTTCCGGCGGGCGCTGCTTCAGCTTATATAGGCGCTCCACGGCGGGCGGCACTTCGGCGTCGCAGCCCAGGCCCCATACCGTATCGGTGGGGTACAGAATGACTTGCTGCAACAGCAGCGCATCAACGGCGGCATCCACTTCCTGACGAAAAAAGTTACTCATATGCTTGGTTGCTGATTGTTGGGGTTGGTTTGCCGATTGATTTACTTGTTGATTTTCAGGCTACTGGATCAGAAAGCAGTGGTTCTCTTTTCCAGCCTATTAACCAGTAACAAGCAATAATCAGCAACTCAAATACTCTGGCAAAGCTCTACCAGTACGCCGTTGGCACTCTTCGGATGCACGAAACACACCAGCTTGTTGTCGGCCCCGCGCTTGGGTTCTTCGTTGAGCAGCACGAAGCCAGCCTCCCGCAGGCGGGCCATTTCCGCCCGAATGTCGCTCACCTCGAAGGCCATGTGGTGAATACCTTCCGGTTTTTTGGTGAGGTATTTACTGATGGCGCTGTCGGGCGAGGTGCCAGCCAGCAGTTCCACCTTCGAGCCGCCCACCTGAAAAAACACGGTATCTACTGCCTCACTGGCTACATGCTCCCGTTTGTAGGGCTCCTGCCCCAGTAGCACCGTGTATAGTTCCGTGGCGGCTTCCAGGTCCTGCACGGCTACGCCTATGTGTTCCAGATTTGTGAGCATAAGCACGGTGGCAGATATAGCGCTGCTTCTTTGGATTTGTTCTACTTTTGCAGTGCCAAAGTAAAACCAGTTCGCGGATTTTTGTGTTCTATCTGCAAATGAATAGCCTCTGGTTTTCTTTGACTACCTTTTGATTTCCAGATTTCCTTTGAAACCTGCTTAACGCGCCATGCTCAAGCTCCCTATTTACCTCGATAACAACGCAACCACGCCCCTCGATCCGCGGGTGCTGGAAGCCATGATGCCCTACCTGACCGAGGTGTTCGGCAATGCGGCTTCCCGTAACCACCCGTTCGGTTGGGCGGCCGAAGAAGCCGTTGACTACTCCCGCGACCAAATTGCAGCCCTCATCAACTGCGACCCCAAGGAAATCATCTTCACCTCAGGCGCTACCGAGTCGGACAACCTGGGTATCAAAGGGGTTTTCGAGATGTATTCCCAGAAGGGCAATCATATCATCACTGCTACCACCGAGCACAAAGCGGTGCTCGATACGTGTAAGCACATCGAGAAGCTCGGCGGCCGGGTTACCTACCTGCCCGTAAACGCCGAGGGCCTCATTAGCCTCGAAGAGCTAGAAGCCGCCATGACCCCCCAGACCATTCTGGTGACCATCATGTACGGCAACAACGAAACCGGCACCATCCAGCCCATCCGCGAAATTGCGGCCATTGCCCACAAGCACGGTGCGCTGTTCATGACCGACGGCACGCAGGCGGTAGGCAAAATCCCGGTTGACGTATTAGCCGACGGCATCGACTTGATGGCTTTCACGGCCCACAAAATGTATGGCCCCAAAGGCGTAGGGGCGCTGTACGTGCGCCGGAAAAACCCACGGGTGAAGGTGACGGCCCAAATGGACGGCGGTGGCCACGAGCGGGGCATGCGTTCCGGCACCCTGAACGTACCCGGCATCGTAGGCTTGGGCAAAGCCTGCGAGTTGGCCCGCCTGGAAATGGCTGCCGACACGGCCCGCCTCAGTGCAATGCGTGACCGGCTGGAGAAGGAGCTGCTGACGCTGGAAGAAAGCTATGTAAACGGTTCGCGTGAGCACCGTCTGCCGCACGTAGCCAACATCTCCTTTAAATACGTGGAAGGCGAAGGCCTGATGATGGGCGTGAAAGACTTGGCAGTTTCGTCGGGTTCGGCCTGTACCTCCGCTTCTTTGGAGCCGTCCTATGTATTGAAAGCCCTGGGTTTGAGCGACGACCTGGCGCATAGCTCCTTGCGCTTTGGGTTGAGCCGCTTCACCACCGACGAGCAAATCGATTACGCCATCAACCACGTAAAAGAAGCGGTAACCAAGCTTCGCGAAATGTCGCCGCTGTGGGAGATGTTCAAAGAGGGCATCGACCTGAGCAAGATTGAGTGGGCCGAACACTAGAATCAATTAAAAATTAAAAATGAAGAATTAAAAATTGGCTTCTTGCCGGTTTTGCGCTGTAGAGCAACTCATTTTTAATTTTTAATTCTCAATTTTTAATTCTTTTCAAAAAAAGCCATGGCTTACTCCGATAAAGTAATCGACCATTATAGCAACCCACGCAACGTTGGTTCGCTGGACAAGAGCAAGAAAAACGTAGGTACCGGCCTAGTTGGTGCCCCTGAGTGCGGCGACGTAATGCGCCTGCAAATCGAGGTTGACGAAATCACCAACACCATCACCGACGCTAAATTCAAGACGTTTGGTTGCGGTTCGGCTATTGCGTCGTCGTCGCTGGCAACGGAGTGGCTGAAAGGCAAAACCGTAGATGAGGCGTTGGCTATCGACAACATGGAGATTGTGGAAGAGCTGGCCTTACCGCCCGTGAAAATCCACTGCTCCGTACTAGCCGAAGATGCTATCAAGTCGGCCATTAATGATTACCGCGTAAAAAACGGTATGCCGGCGCTGGAAGAGGCCAAGTCGCACCACTAATAAAGTAAGCAGAAGACAGAAGCTAGAAGACAGAATGTATTCGCCTTTGTCGGCTAGTACCTTATCTTCTAGCTTCTAGTTTCTGCCTCCTCGCTACTTAGCAATGGACGTTTCTGCTTCCGATATCCACGTTGAAAGTGCGCGCGTTCAGCAGCAGATCGAGCAGTATCTGGGTATGGGCTCGGGTAATTTGCTGTTCGAGTTCCGCCAGTTGGACAACCAAACGCGGCTGGATCTGATTACAGTAAACCCGCGTCACCAACAAAGCTTCCTGTTTCGTTATGAAGTAGGCTATGACAGGCTGGATGTGTTGCGCAAAATGTTAGCCTACGTGCAGCGCTACCGTGATACGGAAAGCTCCTACACCATTCAGTGGCGTGCCCGCGGCGACAAAGAGTTACAGACTTCGTATTTCCGCGCCCACAACGCATACGAAGCCCTTGACAAGCTTTACTACGGCCGCGACCTGAATACCATCACTGTTTTCAGCGTGGTATTAAACCCTTCTTCTTAAGTTTAGTTATTGGGTACTTGGGATCTTAGGAGCCTGATTTTTTGTTTTGGTACTGCCAGCTCACAGAAATTAGAACAGCAACTAAGCCCGAACATTCAAAGCTCTTAAGCCTTCAAACCCATGATTACCGTTTCAGATAAAGCCAAAGAGAAAGTTGAAAAGCTCATGCACGACGCAGAGCTTGATGCAACATATCGGCTGCGGGCCTCGGTGGCTGGCGGCGGATGCTCGGGCCTGAGCTACAAGCTCGACTTCGACAACGAGGTGAAGCCGATGGACCAGGAGTTCGAGGATAAAGGCGTGCGGGTAGTAGTAGACATGAAGAGCTTCCTGTATTTGGCTGGCACCGAGCTTAACTTCTCGGATGGCCTCAACGGCAAAGGCTTCTACTTCGACAACCCTAATGCGTCCCGTACCTGTGGCTGCGGCGAGAGTTTCTCGGTGTAGCTCAGCTGCGCTACAAACGCTACACCATACCAAAACAAAACCCCGCTCTTCCAAAAAGAGCGGGGTTTTGTTTTACTGGTCTGTCGCCGGGCTTATAGCTCGCGCATGAACCGCTGCACAGTACGGCCAGAAGCTGATTGAAGCTCCAGGAAATAGGCTCCGGTGCGCAACGACTGCATATCTACGGTGTTACCGCCTTGGGCTTCCCCTGTAAGTACGGTTTGGCCCAGCGTGTTCAGTACCCGATATTTCACGGTTCCCAGCGCAGCATTCAGAGTTACCAGGCCGGTGGTTGGGTTGGGAAAGAAAGCACCCGCCATCCCTTCCTTATGCTGCACGGTAACTACCAGCGAAAAGGATTCGGTGCCGTCGGTGTCGATCTGACGGAGCCGGTAGTAGCTCAGGCCACCTAGTGGTTGTGCGTCCAACCACTCGTAGCTGTGGCTTTGGCTGCTAGTTCCTTGCCCTGCTACGCGGCCGATGGTTTTAAATTCGCTGGGTGTGCTGCTCCGCTGAATTTCAAAAGCAGCGTTGTTTTTCTCAGAAGCCGTAGCCCATTTCAGTTGCGTGCCTTTCGTAGCAGCTTCAGCCGTGAAGCTTTTCAACTCGACGGGTAGTGGGGCGTTGGTGCTATTGCCAATAGAAACTTCATCTATCGTCCAGAGTTCATTAAGATTATCGTTCGTAGCAACTATACCCAGGCGAATATTTAAAGCACCATCAGGTAAGTTTATCCTGTAATTAGAATATCCTTGGCCTGTGTGGTTTCCGTTGCCGTTAGGGGGTGTAACGACGTCTGGGATATTACTTGTATTAAAAGTAACCACCCTTTGTGGTGGAGTACCTGAAGAGAAATCCCAATATGAGCCCCCATTGTTTTGACCAGTGATTTGTAAAACATAGTAAAGATTGGTGCCTCCATCTATACTCACATACACCTTGATATCATCTGCTAAATCAAGGCCTTCATTATTTACTTTTCCCCAAGCTCCTACTTTGAATTGAATGTAATTGCCTCTAGAGGATGCTGTAGTATATCTAGTGCGGAATAGTACGCCTTCCGTAGCTCTACTTACTCCCCACGCACCGCTTCCTGGATTGCTGATATCAAATAATGGAGACCCATCATTAGTCCATCCTGTACCAGCAGTGCTTCCTGCGAGAATAGGAGTGACTACTCCATCAAAGCCTAGTTCAGTAGTATTATCATTAGTACCCTTAAAGCTCTGTACATCCAACGGTGATTGAGCCTGTACAGCATAAGCGGATAAGCTTAGAATACCACTCAGTAAAACAGCGTTTCGAAGCTTGTTGTGGATATGAATAAGGGGGGAAAGGTTTTTCATACTGTTGCAGGTGGTTATGTTAAATTTTTTATAAATAAAGTTAAATAAACAGTAAATACCGCAAATTTCATTATCATTATTTTTCTTCACAGTATAACTATCAGCCGATTGTACTATAATACATATTCAAACTCTGCCATCTGCGTTGCAAGCACCACAATACCAAAGAGCGTACATCGCTATTTATGAGGCAGATATCATAATATAGAATAGCTTAACCGCAGTCTAAGAGCGTTTGTGCTACTTGTTGGCTGTACTATAAAATGCAACCGTCCTTTCTCGTTGATAAGAAAGGACGGCTGTAGGTAGCTGGCAGTAGGTAAATTACCTCAATCCGTTTTTGTGAATTTGCGTACTACTCGTCCGGCGCTGGAAGTTATTTCCAGCTGATATAAGCCCACAGGAAGCATAGCCACATCTAGTACAGTGATAGTGCTGGCTATACTACCAGCCAATACTACACGCCCAGTAGTACTTAGTACCCGGTACTGCGTGTTGGTAGTGGGTGCTACTACGGTGAGTGTATTTTGGGCTGGTATAGGGTATAATGCTACTCTCTGCTCTGATGTTACTGCCACCACTGGCGAGAAGGTTGCGGTGCCATCAGTGTCGAGTTGGCGCAGGCGGTAATAGTTGATTCCAGTGCCCGAGTTTCGGTCGAGAGCGTAGTAGTGCTGCGTACTGTTACTCTGCCCCTTACCGGCCACAGTAGCTATGGTCGTGAAACTGTAGCCGTTGGTGGAGCGCTGGGCCTCGAAAGTAGCGCTATTCGTTTCCGAAGCGGTAGTCCAGTTCAACTCTACGCCATCCGGTGTCCGCTCGGCCTCAAATCGGGTGAGCGTAACGGGCAAAGGCAGCAGATCTGGATTGGTACTGGCCAGAATAAAGTCGCTAAACGAACTGAATGGCGCCGACACGAGTGTGGTGTTGGTAGTGCTGGAGCGGCCGATGTTGCTCCAACCGCCTCCCTCACTCTTGGCCATGACAAATGCCGGATCATTAAAATTCGCAATTCTATCATCAGCTCCGAAGCTCAACTCAACCGTACCGCTAAATGTGCCAGCGGCAGGTACCGGGCTCGGGCTTACCGTGAAATACCGGACGCGAGATATGCTTCTGATATCTCCCAGCAGTACCTGATCTGCGGGGGAACCCTCGTTCTGTTCGGCGGTGTACGTGGTAGTAGCGGGTGGCACCACCACAACAGTGAGCTTCAGTGGCCGGTAAGCAGTGCCTTTGCCAACTGGAAAAGTCAGCTGCCCGGCCCTCATAGCCTCCCGGCTAAGCGGACCATCAATAAAACTGATGGCGCTACCACCCGTTACTGTTGCGCTGGCACTCAGCGTCAGTGAAGCACTGCTAGTAGTGCGTATAGTCCCGTTCGTTAGTATCAAACCCGTATTTACCTGAACGGGGCGAAGAAGCGCGAGGCCGGTAGGGTTGCTTACTTCCAAGCTCCCCTCGAACGTAGGATTGTTCCCACCTACTCCCGTAATACTCTGTAAAACAGTGCCGTTAAACCGCACAATCGAGTTGGGCGGCCCACCGAAGCTGATGGTTCCGCCGTTGATAACAAGATTACCCGCAAGCTGCACGGTAGTCAGGTTCAGGTTGGCATTTCCACTTGTTACTTCTAAATCGTTAAGTACGTTTAGAATACCCGCGCCCGTGGCAGTCAGGTTGGCAGCTAGCTCCAGGGTACCAAAGGTGCGGTTGCTGAAAGCCAATGGCGACGACCTGGCAACGAAACGGCTACCCCGGTCGAAACGGGCTACCGCGGAGGCTGTATTCCCGAATGGACTTGCGCCGGCTAACTGCGTGTAAACGGAACCACTTTGAAAAATAGTGGAATTGATGGTGCCAGTTGTGCCAAACGCATTACCCGTGAAGTTTGCACCGGCGGTGAACGAGCCACCAGCACCAAATAGCAACGACTCGGACCCAGCCGCCACGATAGTGTGCGCCGCACCGTTGAATGTTACGGACCCTGTAACACTCCCTTGACTACCGGCAGCCAGCGTTACCTGCACGGCGGCTGGCCCGTTGAACTGTACACTGGTAGCTGCTCCTGAAACTTCAAATTCGGCCCCAGGTAAGCTACTATTGATGGCTATACTTCGAGCAGCACTGGAACTGAAAGCAACTCGTACGCCATTCAGAAACCGTAGCTGCGCAACCGACTCGGGGGCAGTAAAATCCAGTTCCACCTGTGGGGCAGCAGGTGTGGCAATGGGCGTGGCCAACGGATCAAAAACTAAGATATCAGTAGTTGCTGCTGTTACCCGGGTTGGGGTCCAGTTCAGCCCATTACTCCAGTTTCCGTTGCCTCCGTTACCGGTCCAGGTATAGGTGATACTCTGCGCCCAACTACCTCCCGGACACAACAGTATGAGGGCGAATAGTAGTCGTTGGATAGTTTTAAGACCTGTGAGTTGCGGCAACGAAGTACAAACTAAAGTCATAATTTAAGTTTAGCGTGAGGAATAAGTAGCAGGTGCCAGTGGCACGCGCTAACCACCGAACTTGAAATTACAATATTATCTTGAAGTAATTCAAGTTATTTACATAGTTATCTTTTCTATTTATATACAAAAAAGGCCCTCTGCTTCCGCAGAGGGCCTTTTCACTGTAAATCGAGCACAAGAAGTTATTGCTTCACCACTCGCTGTACAATCCGGTTTGCGCCTGTTCCAACGCTTACCAGGTAAGTACCAGCTTGCAATTCACTCAGGCTTATTTCACCATTTGCTGGTAGTTCCTGGCTGCGTACTAAGCGGCCAGCCAAGTCGGTGATGTATACTTTTTGAGAGGCACCAGCCTGCCCTTGAGGCAAGATGATGGTCAGTTTACCTGTGGTTGGATTCGGATAGAACGTTGCGCTAGCCAGGCCACCGTTGTTGATGGCTACTACCGGTGAATAAGCATACGTACCATCTCTATCAACCTGCTTCAGGCGGTAGTAGCTCAATCCCATCAGTGGTTGGCTATCTACTGCTTCGTACGAAGTACGTGAGGAAGTGGTGCCTTTGCCTTCACGGGTCAGAATGGTTTCGAACTCCTGCCCTGATGCGCTGCGCTGAACTTCAAACAATTTGTTGTTGAGTTCCGAAGCCGTCACCCAGTTGAGCGCCACCTGATTATTGCGAAGTTTACCGGTAAAGGAAACCAGCGTTACAGGTAGTGGCGTACCAGGCACGATAATTCCATTGATAACTCCTGGTACCGGCGGCGACAAATAGTTCTGGGCTCCACCGATAGCAATGTTGAAGTTCGGATCAATGTAGTTGTACTCGAAGCTGTAGAAGTAGTAAGTAACTGCCGGATCAAGTCCTTCAATAGTAGCATTTTGGGTTGTTCCGGAATACACTACAAAGTAACCAGGAGCAATCTGTGGGCCTTGCCCGTACACTTGGCTACCAGCCAGATACCCTTCCCCATCCAATGGCTGGCTGGAAGCAGGCAACGTAGCACTAGTGCTGGCAGCAATCAAGCGGCCCTCACCATACCCAAGTGCGGCGTAGTTGGCAGGCAAGTTGAAGTTTACGGTAGCTGTGTTGCCACTCCGGGTTACGGTTGGGCTGCTTCGCAGGGTAGGCTCCGTATCAATTGAGCGGCCCGACAACAAATCGTTGGCTCCAAACGACTGAACATTGGTATTGTTGAAGTCGTTGCTGCGGAACTGTAAAGTAGACTGTGCTGCCCCCAGATAAGTTGGTTTGTAACGGAAGTATATCTGCTGATTAACACTAAATGTGCTCTGGTCCGGCGTCAGCATCAATGTGTTGCTGAAGTTTACGTTATCCGCCGATATTTCGAACTGTTGAACATTGTTTGGGTTCAACGGATTAGGAGATACCGATTTAGAAATGATGATATTCTGCTGCACTCGCTCAGCCTTGATGGTTAAGGCCTGGCTTGCCGATGCCGTATTGATAACAACGGTAAGAATCTGCTGAGGTGCTGTTAGGATCTGAACAGAAGGCTCGCTGGTTCCTTCCACTGGCAAACCTTGGGAACCGGCAGGGCTGCTGGTGAAAATAATCAGCGAGGTTGTGCTCAGAGCGGATGGCGGCAAGAAGCGGACATATACTGTTACGGCCGGATCAATGTCATTTCCGGCGTTGCGAGGTACCGTAATAACGTTGCCTGTTCCTGTAATACCAGCAAACGAGGCATCCAGGGAAACCTGGAAATATTGCGGGGCTCTTACTATGATATCCTGCAACAGATTGCGGCCTGATACCTGATACGATTGCACTGCCGAAGGAAGGCCCGGCACGGTTGAGAACAAGGTAAGGTTGTTGGCTACCGTGAAGGTAGATTCGTTACCAATCGAATTGTTAGCCGTGATGTTAACTACAACTGGCGTTGCACCGGTGCTGGTAAGGGTAATGTTCCCGTTGAATACACCATTCGGAATTGGGCCGAACAGTTGCACCTCAATAGTCCGCAATGATACGCTTCCGCTAACAGGTGTAATGCTGATAGGGCCGCTAACAAAGCTGCCACCCGCTGAAGCGTCGCGGAACCGAATGACACCGCTCGAACCCGTCAGCACCAATGGCGCGGTTAAGTTACCCGCGCTGATTTCGAATGTCAGTGCCTGAGCCGAGCCACTGCTCGATACGGTTTGGAAATCCAGTGAGGTGGGATTTGCCGTGATAAATGGACCAGTTGGGGCCGGCGTAGCTATTCCCGATACATCTACTCCGGTGGTTAGAGCCCCTGATGAAGTAACCGAGACAACATCATCGTAGCTGCCATCCACCGTAGGCGCGAAACGGATATCAATGCTGGAATTAACAGCACCGCCCGTAGGAGTCAGCGTGATAGAGGCACTGCTGAACGGATTGGCTCCCTGCCGAATCTGGAAACCAGTTGGTGCGGTAATAGTTACAGGATTCACCAGGTTGCTACCCGAAACGGTGAACGACTGCACGGCCGAGGTCAGACCAACCTGCGTAGTCGGAAATGTGAGCGAATTGGGAGAAGCCGTCAGCTCAGGAGCTGGAGCCACGCCTGTACCTGATACAGCCACGGTACGCGTCTGCGCGTTTACGCTGGTCAGAGTTACAGAACCGCTATAGGACTGAACAGCCGTTGGGGCAAATAGCACATCCACGATGGTAGATGCTACTACTCCTCCCGACTGAGTGAGTGTCAGGGAAGAGGTGTAGCTGTTGCTGCCTGTCCGAATCAGGAACCCGTTCGGAGCAGTCACAATGATGTTATTTGTCAAATTCTGGCCGCTTACAGTAATTGTCTGCGATGCGCTTTGCGTATTGACGTCGGTGTTATTGAAGATGAGGGTAGTAGGCGACACCTGGATAGCAGGCGCAGCCGTAGCATTAAGAACCACGTCGTCAAGACGGTACAGATTACTATTGTTATTCAACCGAGTAAACCGAATCCGTAGGTTATTCACCTGTGGAATGTTGCTTGTAATAGCATACTGATTGAAAATAGACCCGCTGGTTACGGTATTGGTCGTTAAAGCCGCGTAGGTAGCCGTAATATAGTTGGTACCATCAGCACTGAACTCCACCTGAAACTGCGCGTTCAGTGTCCCGATAGCAGTACCGGTAGGAGCTAATAGCCCGAACGTAAAGCTAGGGGACGATAGAGCTGCTGTATTAATATTAGCAATCTGGAAATTATAAGGCGGTGAATCGCTACGAGTAGGACCTGAGTTACCACTTACGTATCCAGGGCCGAAATACACAGAGTTTGATCCGCTGGCTCCGGGGTATCGGTTGAGAGACACATCCGCACTGGAATTACTGTTCGCCAATACAGCCGAACCGGAATATACAAACCCTCTTTCCGTGTCATTATTGAATCCTCCCTTGCCATAGTAAGAGCTGATGGATTCACGGGAAAGAGCCGTTGTGCCCATTCCTTCGCTGAAGGTCTGCGCCATTCCATTGAATGACACAGTGAGTAATAAAAGCAACAGCACCCACAGGCGGCTGCTTATCGTCGGGCGCGACTTAGGTATTTGGTACTCAGGTTGCAAGGCCCGGCGTAGATTACGCAGGTAAGAGTGATTCATAGTGAGTATGAAAATGGGAGAGGAATTACGAGACAGAAAAAACTTTGAAGCACCGTTTCCAAGAAACTAGGGCTAATTACGAGACAAGCACCGTGATGGATTATTACATTTTTTATACATTATAAAATTTTCCATAGAAATTACACGTCCTATATGTTCAAGCTCCTGGGTCATCACGCGTAATGCCAACTGCTTTGTGGAGAGCGTTATTCAGCTGAACTCTATCCTGAATTGGTTCTGTTCCTACCAGTCATATTCCACACGATCCTATCAACATTCTGAAACTGTAGCTCTTTTGTGCAAAAATGCACCATTTTTTACTTTCTACCTATTAAGATTCATTAAATAAAACAAATTTTGTTTTACCTATTATCAGCAGTCGGTGTAGCAGCTTTATTTACCTACCTGTTTTTCCTTATGCTAACGCCATAAGATACTTGCTGCTGCTACAACGCCAGTTATTTTTATGCTACATGTAGCACCATGTGCGGTACCGCTTCTTAATCATCAAGTAGCCAAAAATTTTTAACTATCTGTAAATCAAAAATATAACCAAAACATAAAAGACATAGCACCCAAGTTTCAAGTACACACATAAGGAAGCTCATTCCACTGCTAATTGCCTGGAAGTAGTGCCATGCACTCTACCCAAACAGTGTTCTGTACTGGAGTACAGTAAACTATAATTGTTATAAATATTGCATTTACCTCATAGAAATGTAATCTGGTCGATCAGCCATTGTAGAATTTATTCTTTTAATATTCACATTACTTACACACCGATTTGGCCGACTGGTCGGCTTACGCTCGTCTATTTGATTAAGTGTGGTACAAACTCCGATAGATTAGTAATGAAGCCGGCTTCTCGGCGGAGCCCGATAGCGCAGGCATTACCAGCCCAGAAAACCCCAGCCTGATAATAGCGGCCTTGCGGGTCCTGAGGTAGGCTGGCGAAGCGCTGGCGGACCTGGGGCTGGTGTCCAAAATCGCCAGCTACGGTTTGTCCCGTCTGCGAGTCGGTTACCTCTGTTACGTTTTGGCCTTCCCGCCCAAAGAGGGGTTTGCGCACGTAGCGGCCAGGCAAGTCGTTGAGTGAGGCTTCCAGCAAATGCGGGTGATACGGGTAATTCTGCCACAGCCAAGCTAGGATACCCTTGCTTTGGAACAGAAGCGAATACGCCGGATTGGCGATAACCAAGTCGCGGCTTTGCAGCAATTGGGTGAGGTCGGCCGTTAGCTCAGGTTCTTCTTCGGCCAGAATTTCCCACGGCACCAGTTTGAACACGAAGGCAAACCGCTGCCATTTGCCGGGCTCCGTTTCCACCCAAGCACCCCGCTCCTCTCCTTGCACTGAGACTTTCATGGCGTCAACCGAGCAAACGTGTGTTAACTCGAAGCCTGCTTCGGTGGCGGCAGCGGCTAGTACGGCGCAATTGGCTTCGTCCTCTTCACTATCAGGCAGATGCACCAACAAAAGGGTTGGCTCCAGGTCGTTGTTGAGTTCGAGCCAGTGCGCCAACTGGTTTTGCAGCCCTTCGAACAAGCCATTGACTTGGCGCTCATCGTCGGCTTGGCCAGCAGCCATCAGGCTGGCCCACTGCACTACTGCCGTTTCCGGCAAGCTAGTAGCCGTATCGGCGTTGAATTCCAGCAGTTTAGGTCCATCCGGGGTATCGGCAATATCGAAGCGGCCGTATAGGTGCCAGTGCCGGTCGTCGTTCCAGGAATGGCGCACGGCCGCCCAGAGGTTGTCGGGAATGGCTAATACGCGCAGCAGCTCATCAGGAATGGGGTCGGGAATAGACTGCACCATCAGGTCGTAGAGCGTATCGGCGGCTTGCAGCAGCGCATCGGCAGTAGCTTCGGCAAGTTGCACGGCTTCACGGGCTACGTAGTTCTGGCAGGCATCTTCAATGGCCCAATCCCAGCCCAGTTCCCGAACGGCCGGGGCAATATCTCCGGTAAGCGGCAGTAGCTGTATCATCCGTAGCTGCTATCTATACTATATATAAGGTGTTAACCGCCAAAGCCCCGGCTGCTGGCCCGGCTGCCAAAGCCAGAACTACGCCCCGAGGGCGCACTGCTCCGCACACTGCTACTCCGCCCAAACCCGGTGGTGCGCACAACGCTGTTACTGGGCCGAATACCCGAAGTAGGCGAGTTACGATTACCCGTAAAGCCTCGGCCGAAGAAACCCCGGCCCTGGTCCCGCTCCTGAGCCACGCGGCTGCGCCAACTGTTGTTCTGCTGAATCAGGCCTGGATTGGCGTAGGCGCCCACGTTGGGGGTAAGAAAGCGTCCGGCCATGTACCCAATGCCGCCCCACATCAGAATGTCCATCATGCCAGTGCCGCCGGCACGATTTTCAGGATAGGCGCGGCTGTAGTCCTGCATCTGCTTTTGCAGTGCCTGGCCTTGCAGGGTGTCCACCTTGCCATCGAAATGCTTGAGGACAGCGGCAACCTGCTCTTTACCGGCAGGTCGCTCGGCCGTTATTTTCCACTCGCCGGGCTTCACCTCCGTCATTTCGGTGATGACTCCTTCGGAATACGAGTCGCCGTTGCCGCTGCTCCAGTTGTCGGAGGTGTTTTCCGATTCGGAATTGCTGGAGCAAGCGGGTAGCCCAACACCCAGGCTAGCGGCGGCGGCCATCAGTAGCACGTTGCGGCGCCAATCGCCGAGGCGGAAGTACGGTTTATTCATAGCAGATGGTACTAGGTGACTGGTTCTGATTGCTTGTTTCAGGTAGTTAACGCAAAACCCACAACTTTATCCATCTTCATTCGCCATCCAAGAGCAATTTTTAGGTGGCTGGGTTGCATCCGCTCTCTATAGCAAACTGTTACAGCCCAATAACCATGCCGCCAGAACGCCAGACGGGCGGACGAAAACGAATTTCGCCCGCCCGTGCGGTGGTTGGTGATTGTGGAGTGGGTGCCGCAGCCGTTACAAGACCCGCGTCATATACAACGAGAACTTAGGCGGGTGCGCGCTGTTGCCGCTGCCGCCCAACACAACCTGCTCGGGCGTGTAAGAAGTGGGCGGCGCCAAGATCAGGCCGTAATTGTCGATTTGGCGCTTGAGAACTGCCGTGCAGTAAGAAGTCAGGGAGAAGGAGTAGCTGCCCTGGTCGAGGTTGGTGCGGGCCGACAAGCCGCGGTAATACGGGGCCGTAATTTGGGTGCCGGCGGCATCGGCTAGCAGCCCCAGATACTGGTTGCCGCGGCTGGCCAAGTACACGGTGAGGCTGGTGGGCGGTGGGAAGTAACGGTTTTCGGCAGCCGTAACGGTTTCCAGCGTTATGCCGGCCGAGTTGATGACCCAAGTACCGTCCAGCTCGTTCAGGTTCAGCAAGTACGGCACTTCTATCTTGGTTTGCAGCCCCAACCCACCTTGGATGTAGGCTTCGGCAGCGGTGCGGGCACTTGGGAGCGTTTGGAGGTAAGAGTTCAAACTACCCAGCGCGCTACCATTGCGGACGGCGGTTAGCTGATAGAAATGCCGCCCACCCGTAGCCGTTGAAAACGAGTACGACAGCGCCGTGGCCGGGGCGGCGGGGTCGTGGTAGTAGAGGCGGACCGTGGTGGCTTGGTTGGTGGCATCAAAGCGTAGCAACGCCGCATTATCGGAGGTGCCGGGCGTCAGAACCAGGCCGGGCAGCCGGGCTTCCAGCTCGTCTTGGGTGCCAAGCTGGCGGTTCTGGCCGGCGGCTAATAGCTCCTGCCCTAGCGCATCGGCGAGGCGGACCCGCAGGGTATCGAGGCGCGGGCGCGGACGAGCGTGGAAAGTGGTAGTGCCGAGCAGGGCCGCATCATACGCCAGGGAGCTACTGGCGTAATAGGTGGTGCTGGGCCGGATTGGAGCGCGGAGGCGGTGCACCTGCACTTGCTGGGTGCGGGTGGTGTCGCCGTAGCGGTACGAATCGGACAGCAGTAACAGCACTACCGAGTCGTAGACCATGCTGGTTTTCGGTTGAAACACCCCATCTGCCAGCCCCAGGCAAGCGTAGCTGCTAGCCGTAAGCGTACCCAGGCGCGCATCGGTATAGCGGCCCAACAGCAGGTAGCTGTTGCTGGACGTCGGGACGGAATCGACCAATACCGTGGATGTACGAATGGTGAGCGTATCGACGTAGATGGTGCCCGTTACCTTATCAGCGGGGGGCAGCTCGGCCCCGATGCTGGTGGCGTCTTCGCAGGCGGTCAGGGCCCACAGTAGCAGGCAGACCAGCCAACCACCGGCAAAGCGCCACCGCGGGTGTGGAGAGTGGCTACTGATTATCATCGTTCGGCGCCAGCATCCAGAAATCATCTAACCGGGTGCTGCCCGACGTGCCCGTGCCCACGTAGCCCCGGTCGCCGAGGCCAAACCCTACGGCCAGGGTGCGGGTAGCGCCTTCAAATGCGCTTTTCTCGGTCCAGGTGTCACTGGTGGGGTCGTATTGCCAGCAGCTAGACAGATTGCCGCTGTTGGAGCCGCCCGTTACGTAAGCCAGGCTGTTGACCACGAAAGCCACCCCGTTCATGCGCGGCACGGCGCTGTAGTCGTAGTCGTCGCCTTCGTCGTCGCTGTCGTTGAGTTCAAGTTTGCGGCGCTCCGTCCACCGCTCGGTGGTGGGGTCGTAGGCCCAGATGTCGGTTTTCACCAGCGCGTTATCGGAGCCGGCAAGTATGTAGCCGGTGCCGTTGATGGTGAAAGCCAAGGCCCCGAGGCGTTTGTCGCCGCCGAAGCTGGCTTTTTGCGTCCACTGGTCGGTGGTGGGGTCGTACTGCCAGAAATCCTTTTTGGTGTTGCCGTCGTGCCCGGTGCCCAAGTAGCCTTTACCGGCTATTTCCAAGCCTACGGCGCCATAGCGGGCCGAACCGGCAAAGTCGGCTTTGCGGGTCCAGGTGTTGGTACTGGGGTCGAATTCCCAGAAGTCGTTGAGGCGGTTAACCCCGTCGTAGCCAGTGCCAATGTAGCCTTTGCCGTTCACGGCGAAACCAGCGGCTTGGTAGCGCGCTACGCCCGGAAAATCGGCCCGCTGTCGCCACGTATTCAGGCTGGGGTCATACTCCCAGAAATCCTTGAACTCATCGGTGCCGTCGGTACCCAAGCCCACGTAGGCTTTGTCGCCGATGGTGAAACATATGGCCCCGCTACGGGCCAGGCCTTCAAACTGGGAGCTTTTGGTCCAGTTGCCAATTAGTTCGGTGTCTTCGTCGTCGTTGCTGTCACAGGCAGCTAAACTCAGCATGGCCAAAAACAGCCACAGTAGCATCCGGGGATGATTCATAGAAAAGAGGTAGGGAAGTTGAACGAATGAGGGAGTACCAGGCCAGCCAGCAGAGTTGCAGCCCTGCTAGCTGGCTTGGGCACTTTCACTCACCGCTACAAACCTACCGGCTCCCCTACCCTCGCCCGGAACACTATCTACCAACCCACCCGATTCCTAGACTGTCTTCCTTATTCATCCGACGACAAGCCAGGGCGGCACGTTGCTTATTCCCACAGCGGATAATGCTCCAGATGCACTTCCTGCTCGAAGAAAATGCGGGTGCTTTCCTCGAACGAGCGGGTGAAATCAGAAACGTAGAAATGATGCGTGGGCGGCGTTGGCCCAGGCGTAGCGGCCAATTGGTGGCTGTTCAGATAGCTCTTTACATGGGCGGCCACCACATCGGAAGCGTCCAGCACTTCCACGTCGTTCTGGTAGAACTCGGCTATTTGCTGCTTGATCAGCGGATAGTGCGTGCAGGCCAGCACCAGCGCCTCGATGCCGGCCAGCGCCGGATTGGTGAGGTAAGAGCGAATAATGCTGTCGGAAATAGTGTTGGCAAAAAAGCCTTCCTCAATCATGGGGGCCAGCAGCGGCGTGGCTAGGCTTTGCAGGCGCACCCCCGCGTCGAGGTCGTCGATTTTTTTGCGGTACACGTTGCTGTTCACGGTTTGCTTGGTGCCGATGAGGCCCACCGTGCGGCCCGCGTAAGCCGCGCCCACATGCGCCACTATCGGGTCGATGACGTTGAGCACCCGCGCCTTCGAGCCCACGTATTCGCGCACCAGCTCGTAAGCTGCCGCCGAGGCCGAGTTGCAGGCAATCAGAATCAGCTTGCACTGCTGCTTGAGCAGCAGGTCGCAGATTTTGACGGAATACGCCTGAATGGCGGCCGTGGACTTGTCGCCGTAGGGTAGGTGCGCGGTGTCGCCGAAGTAAATGAGGCGCTCATGGGGCAGCTCGCGGGCCACGGCGCGGGCCACGGTTAGCCCGCCAATGCCACTGTCGAATACCCCAATGGGGCGAGTGGTAGGATTCATAGTAAGTAGATAACAACTGATGAGGTAACACCCCGGCACTTGAGGTGGGCGGGCCGCCAGCCGCACAAAGTTGCCGGTTTCCACCAACTCATCTTGAATTCATCGTTGCGGCTTAATTATTAATTGTTAATTGCCACGGAAATTCCCTAGTTATTCGTGCTTATGAGCATCATTCTGGAAGAAATCAATCAGGCATTGGCTGCCTTCGATTCCACCCAGGGCCGCCCGGTTGCTATTGAGCTGGGGGAGCGAAAGTACACGCAGCTTGTTCTGGACATGGCACATCTGCACAGCGCGGGCGGCGAGCTAACCCATAACACCGGTCGGCCACTGGCTTACAAAGGGCTGGAGATTCTGCGCGACGACATTCACGTAGACCGGGTACGGGTGATATAACATCTTCCCGTTGGGCTGCTTTCACCGCTCCTTCGCAACTGCCAGCTTCTACCGTGTATAAATCAAACGGACACACTGTTTGGCGCATACTGTTACCTGCTTCGCCTCATCACTGAGGCCTAGCTTGCTTGTGCGGAATATAGTACAATGTAAAGAATCCGGTATTTTCTATAGTGTATCAGGTAGCAGGCAATTAGTAAACAGTAAATTTGTGGTTTAGCCGGATTATTAGGCAAGCATCAACGCCTAAGAATAAGAGAATTTCATGTTGAGTTAGTGCTATGGAGAAGGCGGGTACTTCCACTTCCTTGTTGGAGGAGCAGACGTTACCGGGGCAGCAAACCGCACCTGGGGCCTCCTCCACGCTTCACCAGCTCACCCAGAGCCTTCTCTTGGTGCAACAAGCCTTTGCGGCGGTAGCCATTCTCACCGACCACGGCCAATTAGTATGGGTGAATGAAGGCTTCACCGAAATAATTGGGCTTAGCCCAGAGAGGTTGGCTTCGCACCCGGTTATCTGGGAAATACTACCGCCGGTGCCGGCCGCCTCGTTCACGGCTCCGGTCAGCTTGCTTGCACACTCGGTAGTTGGGTACGAAACGCTGGTGCAAACCGATAACCGCTCAGCCCGCTGGCTGCGCGTGAAGCTGCAACCGGCTCTACTGCCCAGCCAGGTAGCACCCGATTATTTTCTGGCACTTTTCGAAGACATTACCGACGAAAAGGCCACCCAAGCTGCCGCTGCCGCCCAGCAAGCCCAACTCCGCTACCTCGATGCGCAGGCGCCGGGGGTGTTGTTTCAGTGGCGCGCCAACCCCGATGGCAGCACTGCTCTCACCTACATTGGCAGCACTGCGCAAGCCATATTCGGGTTTCAGCCGGCAACGCTGGCCGAGCTAACGGCGGTGGTACACCCACAGGAACAGGCACAATGGATGCAGTTTCTGAATGCAGCCAGTAGCAAAGCAGCGCCTACTTTTGAAGGGCGCTTGCTGGTGCCCGGCCAGCCGTTGCGCTGGTGCAGCGCCAGCTACCAGCTGTCAACGTACGACGCGGCGGGTGCGCTTTATAGTGGTGTGCTGCAAGATATTTCCCCGCTGCGCGAAGCCGAGGAAGCTGTACTGGAAAACGAAGCGCGCTGGCTGATGGCTATTGAGCGGTTCGGCGACGGAGCCTGGGAATTCAACTACCAAACCGGCGACGACTATTTTTCCAGCGCCTACCGGGCCATGTTGGGCTACCCCGATGAGGACTTTCCAACCGGTTTTCAGGCTTGGCACAACCATGTCCACCCCGACGACCAGGCTGCCAGCCTGGAAGCGGCTGATGCGTATCTGCGCGGTGACGTACCTATTTATTCAGTGGAGCGCCGCTTGCTGTGCCGTAACGGCGAGTACAAATGGGTGCTCACCAGGGGCCTCATCACCAAGCGCGACGCCGAAGGCAAGCCCTTGATTATGACGGGTGTACACACCGATATTTCTGAAATCAAGAAAGCCAATCTGGCTATTGAAGCGGCTCAGCGGCACTTGGCGGCTACTATTGCCAACTTTCAGGAAGGGATTCTACTGGAAGACGAAAACCGCCGGGTGGTTCTCGTGAATGAGGCGTTTTGCCGAATGCTTCAGCTGGAAGTCACGCCCGATTACCTGACCGGAATGGAAACGGAAACCCTCATGGCGGCCACGCAGGCCAATACCAGAGCGGAACAGGGCTGGCTGACGGGCAGCAACGGCAGCACCCTGAAACAGCACGCCGTAATTGGCGACCTGCTGGTGCGCAAGAACGGGCAGGTGTTTCAGCGCGACTTTATTCCGGTTTCCAGCAACCAGGTTGCGCTGGGCTACCTCTGGAAATTCCAGGATGTAACCGAGCAGAAAAACGCCGAAGAAGCCCTCAAGCGGCGCGAGGAAAAGTACCGGCGCATCATCGAGCAAATGAAGCTGGGCCTGGTAGAATCAAACCTGACCGATGACGTACTCTACGTCAACCAGGTGCTGCGCGACACGCTGGGCTTTTCCCCCGACGAAGTCATCACGCAGCAGATGCTGCGCAGCCTACTAATAGAGCAAGGCTCCGAGCCGGAGGCGGAAGACGAACAAGCGTACGAGGTAGCCACCTGGAGCAAGGACGGCCGCCACAAGTGGTTGCAGGTGAGCCGCTCAGCCGTGTACAACGACGACCAGCAGCGCATCGGCACCATCCGCATCACCCTCGACATTACGCACCAGAAAGAGCTGGAAAACAAGCTGCGCACGGCCAAAGACTTTGCCGAGGAATCGTCGAGGGCCAAGGAGCTATTTTTGGCCAACATGAGCCACGAAATCCGGACGCCGATGAACGCCATTCTGGGCATGGCGCACCTCATGTCGAAAACGCTGCTCTCCTCCGAGCAGGACGACTATCTGCGGGCCATTTCCACCTCCGGGGCCAATCTGCTGGTCATCATCAACGATATTCTGGACCTGTCGAAAATTGAAGCCGGCCAACTGCAAATGGAGCGCATCGGCTTCAATCCCAGCCAGTTGATTGCCCAAATCGAGAAAACCTTACTCTACCGCGCCGAAGAACAAGGCCTCACGTTTGTAGCCCACGCGGCGCCCGAGTTGCCGCCGGTGCTGCTCGGCGACCCGTACCGCATCACGCAGGTACTGCTCAACTTAGCCGGCAACGCCATCAAGTTCACCGAGAAAGGCCGCGTTACCATCTCATGTGAGTTGCTCGGCCACGCCGACGAATTAGTGGAAATCAAGTTTACGGTAGCTGATACCGGCATCGGCATTGACCCGGCTTACTTGAACGACATTTTCAAGGAATTCAGCCAGGAAGACCCTTCCGTGACGCGCAAATTTGGGGGCACGGGGTTGGGCCTGAGCATCAGCAAGAGCCTTGTAACGCTGATGGGCGGCGAGTTGCGCCTGCACAGTGAAAAGCACATCGGCACGGTGAGCAGCTTCACCTTGCAGCTACCCCAGGGCTCAGAGCAGGATTTGCCGCACCGGGAAATTATCGACCAAGGCCGGCTCAAAAAGCTGAAAAATAGAAAGGTCCTGCTGGTAGAAGACAACAAGTTCAACCGCCAGATTGCCAAGGCGTTGCTCACGAATGTTCAGCTTCAGGTAGATGAAGCCGAGAATGGGGAGGTGGCCGTAGACATGCTGCGCCACCACCGCTACGACTTGGTGCTGATGGACGTGCAAATGCCGGTGCTCAACGGGCTGGAAGCCACGGCCATACTGCGCGCCGAGCTGGGGCTGACCACGCCCATTATTGCCCTCACAGCCAACGCCATTAAGGGCGAGCGGGAAAAATGCATAGCGGCCGGCATGAATGACTACCTGGCCAAGCCATTTCAGGAAGCGGAATTGCTGAAGCTGGTCGGCGACTGGATTTTGGGAGCTTCGGCCCCCCACCCCGTCACACCTCCCAAGCCGGCCCCGGTTGCGGCCCCTTCCGACGCGCCGCTTTACAAGCTCGACCTGCTCTACCAGATTGGGCAGGGGGACCAAGGATTTGTGGCCCTGATGCTGGAGTCGTTTATTGAAAGCTGCGAGGAAGCCGCGCAGGATTTGCACCAAACCCTGCTCACGCAAGACGGGAAACTGCTGAAAGCCACCACCCATAAGCTCAAACCCAGCCTCGACCACCTGCACATCTACCAGCTGCTCCCCCTCGTAAAGCGCCTCGACGCCTGGGACGCCGCCTATGACGCTACTGTTCTGCCGCCGCTCATCAAAACCGTTATCGAGTTGCTCGAACAGATTATCCGGCAAATGACCATTGACTTAGCCGCGGTAACCAAAACCCTCGGCAGCGGCCCCGACAGTATCGCCTGAACGAGGTGTAACCCGGCCACCCTTAGAGTAATTGCGGGTTTGTGCTTCCCGGCTGCCTACCCGTGGCTACCTTTGTAGCTATGAATCTGCTTTCTGCCGAGAACCTTTCGAAAAATTACGCCGACCGGTGGCTTTTCCGGGAACTGAACTTTGGTTTGCAACAAGGCCAGCGTGTGGGCTTGGTGGGCATCAATGGCTCGGGCAAAACCACATTGCTGCGCATTTTGGCTGGGTTGGAGCCGCCGGATACCGGCGCCCTGAGCACCCGCAAAGACACCCGCGTGTCGTTTCTGGGCCAGCAGCCGGTGTTCGATGAAACACTGACGGTGGAGGAAACCATCTTCGCCAGCCAGAACGATACCCTGGCCGCCATCCGTGACTATGAGCACGTAGTAAACGACCCCCACCACAAGCCCGCCGATTTGCAGC
Organism: Hymenobacter telluris; assembly: GCF_017313265.1. Taxonomy (GTDB): domain Bacteria; phylum Bacteroidota; class Bacteroidia; order Cytophagales; family Hymenobacteraceae; genus Hymenobacter; species Hymenobacter telluris. The sequence goes on from NZ_JAFLQZ010000012.1 coordinate 85,506, forward strand.
GTGTAATGGAGTTGATGGACTCGTACAACGCCTGGGACTACGAGTCGCAGGTGCAGCAGATTTTGGGCAAGCTGGGCATTCTGGGCGAGCTGTTGCAGCGCAACGTGAGCAAGCTCTCGGGTGGGCAGCGCAAGCGCGTGGCCCTGGCCCGCGTGCTGATTGAAGAGCCCGACGTGCTGATTCTCGACGAGCCCACCAACCATCTGGACCTAGCTACTATTGAGTGGCTGGAAAACCGACTGGCTTCCCCGAGTCTCACCCTGCTGATGGTAACCCACGACCGGTATTTCCTCGATAGGGTGGCCAACGAAATTGTGGAGCTGGACCAGGGCCGCGTGCACCGCTACCAGGGCAACTACGCCTACTTCGTGGAGAAGAAGGCCGAACGGGAGCAGATGGAAACCGCCGAAGTGGAAAAGGCCCGCAACCTGCTGCGCAAGGAGCTGGAGTGGATGCGCCGCCAGCCCCAGGCCCGCGGCACCAAGCAAAAAGCCCGCATCGACGCCTTCTACGAAACGCAGGAGAAAGCCAAAACCAAGCTGAAAGGTCCGGAAATGGAGCTGTCGGTGAAAACCACTCGCCAAGGTGGTAAAATCATTGAGGTAGAGCACCTGAGCAAGAAATTCGGCGACAAAGTGGTGCTCGACGATTTCAGCTACGTGTTCAAGAAGAAGGACCGGATTGGTTTGGTGGGACCCAACGGCGCGGGCAAAACCACGCTGCTCAACATGCTCACCAAGCAGCTCGCCCCCGACTCCGGCACCGTAGACGCGGGCCAGACCACCGTGTTTGGCTACTACACCCAAACCGAGCTGACCTTCGACCCCACGCAGCGCGTAATCGATATTGCCAAGGAAGTGGCCGAGGTGATTGAGCTGGCCGACGGCAGCGTGGTAACGGCTTCGCAGTTTTTGCAGCACTTTCAGTTTCCGCCGGCCCAGCAGTATACGCTGGTTAGCAAGCTGAGTGGCGGCGAAAAGCGGCGCTTGCAGCTGCTGCGCGTGCTCATCAAGAACCCCAACTTCCTGATTCTCGACGAACCAACCAACGACCTCGACATCATCACGCTCAACATTCTGGAGGAGTTTCTGCTTCAGTTTGCGGGCTGCCTGATTATTGTGAGCCACGACCGGTACTTTATGGATGCGCTGGTGGAGCAGGTATTTGCGCTGGAACCCGGCGGCAAAATCCGGCAGTTCCCCGGCAACTACACCGACTACCGTGAGTGGCTGCAGGAACAACCCGCCGACAACACCGCCCGCGACGCCGAGAAGGCCCTGAAATCGGTGAACCCCACGGCCGCTACGCCTGCTCCGGTTGCCGCGGCGGCACCTAAGCGCAAGGCCAGCTTTGCGGAAAAGAAGGAGTACGAAACGCTGGAAAAAGAAATCGAGCAGCTGGAAATCCTGAAGCAGCAGCTCATTGAGAAGCTGAACTCCGGCACCGGCTCCCACACCGAGCTAGCCGACTGGGCCGCCCAGCTCAAGCGCACCGATGCCGACCTGGACGCCAAGGGCGAACGGTGGCTGGAACTAGCTGAATTCGTGTAGCTCTCAAGCTCCCAGAAACGACTGCAAAAAAAACGGCGCCGGTGCATATCGGCGCCGTTTTGCGTTCGGTGGTAGTTATTCTCCAAAGAACTATTTCCTGAACGATGTAGAGACGCGACACTTCGCGTCTCCTCGTTGCTGATGTTGTTTTGCAAGGTGCGGTTCCAGTCGTTCAACGCCGAGACGCGAAGCGTCGCGTCTCCGTTCAGGCAGCTTACTCACATCATATCTAGGCTTCGATTAGTGAGCCGATGGAAATAAGATTTTGGCATTTAAAGAAAAGATGTGGCTTGTAGTTAGGGTGTGGGTTGTTTTCTAAACGATAACCGGGTTGCAGTCTGTTAGAAACGGTCATAATCCAACGCTATAAATTCTCTACCAGTACGTGTGCGGTAAGTGTTTGGCGTCTGGTTTTTAGGCGCTACCAAGCCTAATCTGGTGCGTTTTGGAGGCTTGCGTTTGAGGAAAGGAGTGCGAACATTGGACTTGTTCTGCTCACTTTTTTCTTCCAACCAACTCCCCAACCACCATGAAAAAGTTCTTACGCACATTGCTCGGCGCGGCGGCGCTGGCCGTACTCGGCCACACTGCAGTGCAGGCCCAAACCTACCAGCTCGTCTGGGCCGACGAGTTCAACGGCAGCATCAGCCCCGACTGGCAATTTGAAACCGGCGGCGGGGGCTGGGGCAACAACGAGAAGCAGTATTACCAGGCGGCCAATGCCAGCGTGGCCAACGGCAACCTGCTGATTACGGCCCGCAAGCAAACCGTGGGCGGCATGCCCTACACCTCGGCCCGCATGATTACCAAGGGCCGCAAGGAGTTCACCTACGGCAAGATGGAGGCGCGCATGAAACTGCCGCTGGGCCAGGGTTTGTGGCCGGCGTTCTGGATGCTGGGCGGCAACATCAACACGGTGAGCTGGCCGGCTTGCGGCGAAATCGACATTATGGAGCACATCAACTCCGAAAACAAGGTGTACGGCACTCCGCACTGGGACAGCAACGGCCACGCCGAATACGGCGGCAACACCATCACCACGCCCCAGGACTACCACGTGTACTCGGTGGAATGGGACGCCAGCGCCATCCGCTGGTTTGTGGATGGCACCCAGTTCCATGTGATGAGCATCCTCAACAACGCGGGCGGCACCGAGGAATTTCACCGGCCGTTCTTCCTGCTGCTTAACCTGGCCGTAGCCGGCAACTGGCCCGGCCAGACCGTAGACGAAAGCAAGCTACCCGCCACCATGTACGTCGATTACGTGCGGGTGTACCAGAAAACCGGCGGCACCACAGCCCCAGCTTCCACCCAGATTCAGGCCGAAAGCTACAACTCAATGAACGGCGTGCAACTGGAAGGCTGCGCCGATACGGGCGGCGGCCAGAACGTAGCCTACATTGACGCCGGCGACTGGATGGCCTACAACAACGTCAACTTCCCTACCTCGGGCAACTACACCATCGAGTACCGCGTGGCCAGTCCCAGCGGCAGCCGCCTGTCTTCGGACCTCAACGCCGGCTCTACGCAGCTTGGTACCGTGACCATTCCGGCTACCGGCGGTTGGCAAAACTGGACCACCGTTTCACAGACGGTGTATGTAAATGCCGGTGCGTACAATTTTGGCGTGTACGCGCAGGCCGGCGGCTGGAACTTCAACTGGCTGCGCATCACCAAAGCCAGCGGTGCCCGCATGGCCCAGCCTACCACCGCCGATGCCCAAGTAACCTCCACTTCGGCCGAGTTGGCCCTCTACCCGAACCCGGTAACCGGACAGCTCAGCTTATCGGGGGTTTCCAAAGCCGGCGGCCAGGTAAGCATCCTCAACATGCAGGGCCGGCCCGTGTGGACTGGCGCATATACCGGCAAAGCGCTGGACGTATCGAAGCTGGAACCCGGCCTCTATAACCTGGTGCTCACGGGTGCCGACCAACAAAAGCAAACCATCCGGTTCAGTAAGGAATAGCTGCTACCTACGGCGAAAAAAAGGCCAGCCTCACGGCTGGCCTTTTTGCTTGTTAGTGCGCTTGCACTATTTCACCCGTTGGGGTATAGCTCACTTTCTCCAAGGTCTGGTTGAAGTCGAAGGTAACGGGCCGCTCGTTGTAGAAGAGCACAAACCGCAAGCGGCGGGCGGTATCAGTGCGGGGGAAGTTGACCTGCCCACTCACGTACTCGCCGGAGGGCAGCCGGGCGCTGCGCAGCATCACCGATTGAGCATTTTGGTGCTGATTGTAAAGGTCGTCGGCGTTTTGGGCGTGTTGTTCGCGCTGGTTGGCGAAGTAGGCGTTGGTGCTGGCGTGGCGCTCTTCGCGCTCAGCTATTTGCGCATCGGTTTCCTTTTTCTTGATGCTGGCTACGCTCTCGGCCACTTGGGTAACGGTGGTAGCAATTTCAAACCAGCTCACCTTTTCGGCTTTGGTAGCTTCGGTTTCCAGGTTGGCGGCCAGGTTCTTCAGGCGCGTTTCCGGGTCGATGGCGGCTATGCGGGGCAGCATAGGCTGAGCGCCCGGCCGCGGCGCTACAGTGGTATCAATGGGCGCGTAGAAGAACGAAGTAGGCTCAATCAGTACCGGCCGCTTGGAATCGTTACCAATTTCCACCTCGAACACCAGTTCGGTAGCGTCGTAGCGCACGAAGCTCAGCCTGACCTCTACGCTGTCCTCAGTTTGATATTTGGTGCTGGTGGGGTGGCCGTTCACGCTGGAACCGTCGGGCTGGGCGGGGCGCAGGGCCAGGAAAGTGGAAGCACCGCAGCTTGTAAAACCCAGCCCCGCCAGGCAAGCCCATAGTATAGAGTATCTCATAGTAAAGAGGGAGTAGCTGTTTCCAGCTAACGGAGGCAACAATCCGGCCAATGGTTGTACGGAAGCTCCCTTCGCACTCACAAATCGGCGGGCAACGCGAACTGCCCATCAGCCGCCGGGGCAAACGCCCACCACCGCCGCACCGCGGCCAGCGGCACCGGCCCAAATACGTGCGCAAAATACTCCTGCCGGTTCTCTACCCACTCCCGCTCCACTCGCACCCCGGCAGCCGTCAGCGCGTCTTCGTCCCATTCCAGCAACACCAAATCGGGGCGGCCAGCATAATAGCGGCGCGCTGTTTCCAGAATCTGCGTGCGTTCAGAGCTGTGAATGAATCCTTCAGCGGCCAGGTCGGCGCTAACAAAAAAGCCGGTCTGCTGGGCTTGCTGCCAGTCGGCCGGCTCGGCTATGCGGTAGAGCATTTTTTGAATTAAAAATTAAGAATTAGGAATTAAAAATTGGCCGTTCTACGGCCCGCAATAGGAATCGTGCAACGGCCAATTTTTAATTCCTAATTTTTAATTGATTATTCTGCCTTCCACAGCTCTTGCTGCACGGCTTTACCTACGGTGAGCATGATGCGCGTAGGGTTGGGCACCAGCGTGATACGGGCTTCTTTACCGGGATATTTCTCGGAATCAACCCAGACACCTTCTTTGGGCGAAGGGGTGCCGCCGGTGCTGGAGGGCAGATAGGCGGTGGGCAGCAGCACGTCGGTATCAGAATTGAGCTCGGTGTGCACTTTGTCGAGGGCGGCTTCCAGGTAAGCGCCGTACTCGTCGTTGAAATCGTCTTCCAGGTCGTGCAGCTCCTCTTCCACGTCGTCGTAGCGGGCATCATCGTACTTCATGTCGTGCAGGACTTGCTTTTTCTCGATCAGGGTAACGAGGGCGCGGTTCAGCTCTTCCAGATTCATAAGGGGTAGGCAATAGGTTTAGGCTGCAAAGGTGGTCAGGATTCGGCATTTTCGCGTGCCGCTCCTGCTCTTGTCCCAATTTTACGAAAGAACCATGAATCCGTCTTCCTCTGTGCGCAGCTATGCGCTGGTTACGCTGGCCGTGGCCTCATGGGCGCTCAACTTCCATCTGGCCGTGCCGGTGCTGAAGTTTGTGCCGCCGTTGGCCGGAGCCGCCCTGCGCTACGCGGTGGGCGGTGCGGCGCTGCTGGGGCTTGTCGTGGCGAGTGGGGGCTTCTCGTGGGCGCGGGTGCGGGCCCATTGGGTGGGGATTTTGGTGGTGGCCGGCTCGGGCGTGTTTCTGTTCAACTACGCGTTTTTCGAGGGCTTGCAATACACCTCGCCGGTGAATGCCACGCTCATCATCGGCCTGAACCCCGTCACGACCATGCTGCTGGCCACCCAAATGCTCGGCACCCGCCTCACGCGGCGGCAGTGGCTGGGCGCGGCGCTCAGCTTGGCGGGCGTGTTGGTCGTCATTTCCAAGGGCAGCTGGGATACGCTCAGCAGCCTGAGCTTCTCACGCGGCGACTTGTGGTTTCTGCTGGCCAACCTAGCATTTGCCCTCAACCACGTATCGGTGCGGCGGTTTTTGGCGGCACTGCCGGCGCTGGAAACCACGGCGGTTACCTCGTTGCTGGGGCTCTTGCTGCTGGCGGTGCCGGCCGCTCCGGCGCTGCTGGCCGCGCCGTACGCCACGTTTCCGCTGGTAGGATTCTGGTTGCCGCTGCTGGTAATGGGCGTGCTGGGCACCTGCCTAAGCTACATCAGCTGGAACCGCGGCCTGGTGCAAATCGGGCCCGACAAGGCGGCGCTGTTTATGAACTTGGTGCCGGTGTTTTCGGTGCTAATTGCGCTTACCTACGGCGGCACCGTCACGGGCCCGCAGCTGGCTGGCGGGGCGGTGGTACTGGTGGGTATTTTGGTGGCGCAGCTAGGAGCTAAAAGGAAAGTAGCGCCTCAGGCAGCTTAGAAGTTAGTCTAGAAAACTAGTTCCCCTCAGATGAGGAGGGGTTAGGGGTGGTTGATGGTCGTTGAACAACTTACTAGCTTTAATTTCTAATTCTAATCTTTCAACCACCCCTAGCCCCTCCTCATCTGAGGAGGGGAACTAGTTACTAGCTTTCTTCACCAATCCGCAATAAACCCTATTTTTACCCTCTCATCCACTAGTACCACCCTCACCCATCTTCCCATGCAAACCATGACCTCGCCAGAAGTGCTGGCCCAGCCCGCCCAGGATTTTCTGCCCCTCAACGGCACTGACTATCTGGAGTTTTACGTCGGCAATGCCAAGCAGTCGGCCTACTTCTACCAGGCCGCTTTCGGCTTCGAGCTGGTGGCTTACGCCGGCCCCGAAACCGGGGTGCGCGACCGGGCCAGCTACGTGTTGCAGCAGAATAAAATCCGCTTTGTGCTTACCACTTCCCTCCTGCCCGACTCCGACATTACGCGGCACGTGGCCCAGCACGGCGACGGTGTGAAGGTAATGGCGCTGTGGGTGGACGATGCCCGCAAATCGTTCGAGGAAACTACCAGCCGCGGCGCCAAGCCGGCCTTCGAGCCCTATACCATCGAGGACGAAAACGGCTCCGTCACGCTGGCCGGCATCTACACCTACGGCGAAACCATCCACACCTTCGTAGAGCGCAGCAACTACCGCGGCCCGTTTCTGCCCGGTTTCGTGGCGCGCACCAGCAACGTGCCGCAGGGCGCGCCGGTAGGTTTGGAAGTGGTGGACCACTGCGTAGGCAACGTGGGCTGGGGCGAAATGAACCAGTGGGTGAAGTTCTACGAGGACGTGATGGGCTTCAAGCTGCTCATCACCTTCGACGACGAGGACATCAGCACCGAGTATTCGGCCCTGATGAGCAAGGTGGTCAGCAACGGCAACGGCTTCGTGAAGTTCCCCATCAACGAGCCCGCCGAAGGCAAGAAGAAAAGCCAGATTGAAGAGTACCTCGATTACTACCACTCGCCGGGCGTGCAGCACATGGCCCTCATCACCCACGACATCCGCACGACCGTAACCGAGCTACGCCGCCGCGGCGTGGAGTTCCTGACGGTGCCCTCCTCCTACTACGACGACCTGCTGGAGCGCGTCGGCCACATCGACGAGGACCTGGACAGCATCCGCGACCTAAACCTGCTGGTGGACCGCGACGAGGAAGGCTACCTGCTCCAGATTTTCACCAAGCCCGTGGAAGACCGGCCCACCGTGTTCTTTGAAATCATCCAGCGTAAAGGCGCCAAGAGCTTCGGCAAAGGCAACTTCAAGGCCCTGTTCGAAGCCATTGAGCGGGAACAGGGTTTGCGCGGGAACCTGTAAGCGGCTTGGTTTTTGAGCCATTGAAAAGCCCGTTCTGCTCTCGGCAGGACGGGCTTTCACTTATAGGTTGAATATGAAATTACTCCTACTGCTCATCTACCTTTTCTTAGTCCTTGCCCTACCCGTAGCAGCCCAAGCTCCTACTTGGGAACGACTTTATCAGGAAGTTCCCACGAATGATTTTCAGATTTTCTTTGAAGGACTAGCGGTGGCCCCCAACCGTCTCTTATTCGTTGGCTCAACACCCGTTCAGCCGACCGCAACCGGTCGGGATGGCTACACCAGCTATTACATGCTGAATACTATCACCGGCGACACTATTTGGCGCCGGTTAGGTGGCCGCATCTTACAAGGAGGGCAAGGGTTTGTTCGTCAAGCAGATGGTCGTTTTTTAACGGTTGAGACTGAATGGGCAGTGGGCTCTTATAGCTACACGGCTACTCAAACCATTACAGCCAGCGGACGCAAAGGGCCGCACCGCCGCTATCAGGGCGTGGCGTTGGCTAGAGGCTTTCCTCGTGGCTTACTACCTGCTACCAATGGTGACTTCTTTCTTGCGGTTGCTATTGAAGACTTTAGCCCCTCGCGCCTAATTGAGAGCGAGCGGGTTCATATGGCGCGGGTCGATAGCATAGGCCAGCCCCGGTGGACCCGCGACTGTGGATTACGCGCCGGGCATTATCCAGAAGATATTCAATATGACCTGGCCGGCAACATCATCCTTGAAATTGCCGACTACGACTATCTGCGCACGCCCTTTAGCCAGATACGCCTGCTGCGGCTCGATGCCCTGACCGGCGACTCACTGCAAAGTGTGCGCTTGCCCGCGCCGGCCGGCAACGGCAGCGTGCAATTCGACCCCTACTGCGAGATGCTGCGCCTGCGCGACGGAGGCCTGCTGCTACCCGGCGCGGTAGATACCGTGTTCCGGCCTCCTTTCGTGGACATGCTGCCCTTTCTGCGCAAGGTCAACGCGCAGCTGCAACCCGTCTGGAGCTACGTCTACCGCGGCCGGCTCACCCAGTACGCCCCGTTCGTGGGCACCTGCGAGTTGGCTGATGGCTCCGTGTTAGCCTTGGCCGCGGGCGGTAGCGGCAACACCTACTACCTCCACCATATCAGCGCCACTGGTCAGCTCGTGCGTATATACTCTTTCACTAGTGCCCTTGTCACCGGCTTCCGACTTAGTACGCTGGTGCCCGTGCCGGGCACGCGCACTGTGTTTGTAGGCGGGGCCAGCGTGCTGCCCCCCTCCACCGGGGCCTACGCCGCCCGCCTCGACCTAGACCCCACCCTGCCGCTGGTACTCAGCGCGCCCACTCCCCACCAGCCCACCCCGCCGGCCGTGCTGCTCGACCTCTACCCCAACCCAGCTATCCAAGACGTAACCGTGCGCTATACCGTGCCTCCCGGCTCCGCTGGGGCAGTGCTGTGCCTTTATGATGCCACCGGGCGGCTGGTGCGGCAAAAGGCATTAACCGGGCGTAGTGGAGAAGCGCGGGTGACGCTGGCAGGGCTGCAGCCGGGGCTGTATCTGGCTGCGCTGGTAGCCGATGGACGAGTGCTAGCATCGAGCCGACTGGCAGTAGCGGAGCATTAACGAGTTGAAGCAAGCTTGGATATTCCATATCTAAAATATTTCGTCCAAGTATCTCGGAAGCGGAACGCACTGTGGCGTTCTTTGCAGCTATAAAACGGCTATTGCTTATGATTCAAAAATTTACGCTACTCCTGGTTGTACTGGCTTCTTTTCAGGCCCGCGCCCAAACTGCCGGCTGCCCCGATACGCGGGCAACCAACTACAACCCCGCCGCCACCGTCAACGACGGCTCGTGCCAGTACGCTACCACCGCTACTACGCTCACTACCAGGGCCACCTTGCCCGCTGATATTGCCGAAACCTCGGCGCTGCAATACACCAGCCAGCAGCTCTGGACGCTCAACGACAGCGGCAACTCCCCGCTGCTCTACAAACTCGACCCCGCCACCGGCAGCATCACCCAGCGTGTGCGCATCGGCAACTTCCCCAACGTGGACTGGGAAGACCTGGCCGCCGACGCCCAGTATCTCTACATCGGCGACTTCGGCAACAACAACGGCGACCGGACCGACCTGCGGATTCTGCGGGTGCGCAAAGCCGATATCAACTCGGCGGCGCTAGACACCGTGGATGCCCAAGCCATCCAGTTCAGCTACCCCGACCAAACCACCTTCACCCCCGGCACCAACAACCATAACTTCGACTGCGAGGCGCTGTTCTACGCCAACGACTCCCTGCACTTGTTCACCAAAAACTGGCTGGACCGCCAAACCAAGTATTACACGGTGCCCGCCACGCCCGGCACCCACGTAGCCCGCCTGAAAGCCAGCTTCAACGTGAATGGCCTGATTACGGCCGCCAGTGTCAACCCCACCGGCACTGAGGCCTGCCTGCTGGGCTACAACAACACCAACGGCTCCACCTTCCTGTGGCTGCTCTCCGACTTCACCGGCACCAAGTTCTTTGCCGGCAACAAGCGCCGCATCGAGCTACCCAACGCCATCCAAATCGGGCAGGCCGAGGGCGTAACGTTCATGGACCGGTACCGGCTGTACCTCTCCAACGAGCGGATTACCAACCTCATTACTATTCCGCAGCGGCTATATGAGTTGAACACCAGCCCGTGGCTGGCCGCCCCAATGGCTACGGCAGGCGCCGCGCCGCTGGAAAGCGCGCAGGTATTCCCAAATCCGGCCCGGCAGAGCGTAACGGTGCAGCGCGCGGCCGGCGTGACGGGTACGGTGGAACTGAGCTTGCAGAATATGCAGGGCCAGACGCTGCTTTCCACGGCTATTCAGCCCGCACAAATGGCCCAAACCATCAATCTGGTGCCGTACGCGGCCGGTACGTATGTACTGCGCATCAAGTCCAGCACCGGCACTTTTTCCAGAAAAATCGTTAATCAATAGACTTCTGGTCAGGCGCTGGAGTAAGCCCAACAGGCGCGTTGCCTATTGCCAACGGGTGTAGAGACGCATACTTGCGTCTCGTCGTATTAACGAAATCGGTCAGCGGTGCGAACGACAAGACGCAAGTATGCGTCTCTACACCCTAACAACCAGGTTTCGTTGGTTCGCACAGCTTCTTGGTAACTAGCAAACCACCTACTTTTAGCATAAATCTGCTTTTCTTTACCGCCACGCTTGCCCTCTATTCTTTCAACTCCCTCCTCATGGCCCTTACCGACGCAGTTCAGCAAAAAATAAACACCTGGCTCACCGGCAACTACGATGCCGCCACCCAAGCCGAAATCCGGGAACTACAAGCCCAGAATCAGGAAGATGCGTTGTCCGATGCTTTCTACCGCGACCTGGAATTCGGGACGGGCGGGCTACGCGGCGTGATGGGCGCCGGCTCCAACCGCATGAACCGCTACACGCTGGGCATGGCCACCCAGGGCCTTAGCAACTACCTGTTGCAGCAGTTTGCCGGCCAGGAAATCAAGGTGGCTATTGCCCACGACTCGCGCAACAACAGCAAGGAATTCGCCCGCATTGCCGCCGATATTTTCTCGGCCAATGGCATTACCGTGTACCTGTTTGAGGCCCTACGGCCCACGCCGGAGCTGTCGTTTACCATCCGCCAACTGGGCTGCCAGAGCGGCTGCGTGGTAACGGCCTCGCACAACCCCAAGGAGTACAATGGCTTCAAGGTGTACTGGAACGACGGCGCCCAAGTTGTAGCCCCCCACGACAAAAACATCATCAAGGAAGTGGAGGCCATCCGCTCCGTGGATGAGGTGAAGTTCCAGGCCGACGAGTCCAAGGTGCACATCATCGGGGCTGAGCTAGACGAGGCCTACCTCGCCAAAGTGAAGTCATTGAGCATCAACCCCGCCGCCATCCAGCGCCAGCACGACCTGAAAATCGTGTACACGCCGCTGCACGGCACCGGCATTACGCTGGTACCGAAGGCGCTGGCGCAGCTTGGTTTCACCAACGTGCACATCGTGGAAGGCCAGGCCACGCCCGACGGTAATTTCCCCACCGTACAGTCGCCGAACCCCGAGGAGAAAGTAGCCATGCAAATGGCCCTCGACCAAGCCAAGGAACTGGATACCGACATCGTGCTGGCCACCGACCCCGACGCCGACCGGGTGGGCATGGCGGTGAAGAACACGCTGGGCGAATGGGTGCTGGTGAACGGCAACCAAACCGCCGCGCTCCTCACCTACTACCTGCTGTCGGCGCGCAAGCAGGCCGGCAAAATGACCGACAAAGACTTCATCGTCTACACCATTGTAACCAGCGAAATGCTGGGCGACATTGCCGATTCGTACGGCGTGAAAAGCTACCAGACGCTGACCGGCTTCAAGTACATTGCCGGTTTGATTCGGGAGCTGGAAGGCAAGGAAACCTACATCGGGGGCGGCGAGGAAAGCTACGGCTTCATGATTGGCGACTTCGTGCGCGACAAAGACGCCATATCGGCCTGCGCTATGATTGCCGAAATGGCTGCCGTAGCCAAAGACAACGGCCGCACGCTCTACGAGGAAATGACCCAGATGTACGCCACCTACGGCCTGTACCGCGAGCATCTGATTTCGCTCACCAAGAAAGGCCAGCGCGGGGCCGAGGAAATCCAGGAAATGATGGCGGGCCTCCGCGCCAACCCGCCCGCAACCATTGCCGGCTCGGAAGTGGTGGAGCTGCGCGACTACAAAACCGGCCTGCTCCACGACCTGCGCACCGGCCAGCAAACGCCCACCGGCCTGGAGTCCAGCAACGTGCTCCAGTTCCTCACCGCCGACGGCAGCAAGATTTCGGCCCGCCCCTCCGGCACCGAGCCCAAAATCAAGTTCTATTTCAGCGTGAAAGCCCCGCTCAAGTCGCACGTTGACTTCGCCTTGGTGGAAAAGCAGCTCAACGAGAAGATTGAAGCCATTATTGAGGATATGCAGCTGAAGTAAACTTAGTTTGCTTTATAGCTTTTCACACAACAGCCCGGCTATTTGGCCGGGCTGTTGTGGTTTCATTCTGTCATATCTCACATGGAATCTTCCCCCACTGGCAGGCAGTCTCAGCCTACCACCACTATTTTCATTCAAGATTCAAATGATATCGTGCGCACAGCAGCACTTGCTATCATGGCAGTTCTTTTATTTTATACTGGCGTTGTTGTTACTGGAGTTATTTGCTCAGTTGCCTGCATACTATCAGCTACTTCTAATAAAGGATTGGAAGTAGATACTCGCGCCCGTGACTACCGCATATTCACATCAGTGGCCGGGTTTAAAATTGGTGATTGGGAACCTCTTCCCGAAGCTCACAGCATCACCATGAAGTTCTATGCTGAACTTTTTACTTCCACTAGGACAACACGTGTTACATTAAAAGATGGCCGTTATATCATTATGTTTTCAATTCCCGATTCCAGCCAAGGTGTCATCATTTATCAAGCGTCAACATACAAAGCTGCGAAGCATCTGACCGAAGCGTTGGCGCAGGTATTAGGCATTGAAGCCAAAATTTATAACAAGTTCGGGCAATTGGAATAAGGCTATTTCCTACTCCTTTTTCATCTGGTAGAACCGCACGTAATCCACCAGCATCTGCTGGGGAAAGGCATCGGCATCAATGCCTTTCTGGCCGCCCCACTCGCCGCCGACGGCCACGTTGAGCAGCAGATGAAACGGCTTGTCCCAGGGCCAGGCTTCCCAACCGGTGTTTTCGTTGCGGGTAGCGAAGTAGAGTTGCCCATCGATTTCGGCGGTGATGGTTTCGGGGGTCCATTCCACGGCGTAGGTGTGGAAGGCGGTGGTGGCGTCGGGTAGTTTGGTGACGCCGGTTTTCTGGTTGTTGATGCGGAAATAGTAGGCCTTGCAGTGGGTGCTGGCGTGAATCACGTTGGGGTCGTAGCCAACGTGCTCCATGATGTCGATTTCGCCGTTGTCGGGCCAACTGTGGTTGCCGTAGGGGTTTTGGTCGGGCAGCATCCAGATGGCCGGCCAGGTGCCGCGCCCGCCCGGAATACGGGCCCGTATTTCAAACCGGCCGTAGGTCTGGCTACCGCCTTTGCCCTTGGACAGTAGCCGCGCCGAGGTGTACTCATGGCCGGGCATCAGGGATTCGCGGCGGGCTTCCACTATCAGGTTGCCGCCTTCGACGCGGGCGTTTTCGCGGCGGGCCTTGGTGTAGTATTGCAGCTCTTTGTTGCCCCAGCCGTTGCCGCCTACATCATACTTCCACTTAGTGGAATCGGGCAGGCCAGTGTAGTTGAACTCGTCGCTCCAGGCCAGCTTGCGGAAGGTGTGGCGCGGCGTGGCGGGCGGGGCAGAAACAGGTTGAGTGTACCCGAAGATGTCACTCACAAATAGAAAGCCGGAAACTAGGATGGAAATCATGTAGTAAAGTGCAAACTCTTACTCGTTCTGAGTGGTCCTTCAACAAAATAAACATCCTGCGGGGTTGGCTGGGCTTGGCTACTGCTTCGCTGCAACAATGCAACCGAATAGTAGTCAAGCCCCAGCCAACCCCGCAGGACGTTGCAGTAACCAATGGGGGCAGCCGCACCCGGCCTCCATTACTCCGGGTGCAGCCACCGCCCAGTCCGGCGGGTCAAATTCCCAAAAAATCCCCGCCGGAATTTTGCGAGTAACTGAGTAGCGGAGTAACTGAGTAATCGTTCTGCTGGCGCTATCGAGCATTTAGAACGATTACTCAGTTACTCCGCTACTCAGCTACTCATTGTGGATACTGGTAGTGCCGCACGTAGTCCACCTCCATTTGCTGGGGGAAGGTGACGGTGCCGTCGGGGTTGCCGTCGAAGTTGCCGCCAACGGCCACGTTCAGAATCACGAAGAATGGGTTGTTGAATGGGTAGGCGAAAGTGCCCACGTCGGCGTTGGTGAAGCGGTAGTACTCCTGCCCATCCAGGAAAAAGCGCATCAGGTTTTTGCTGCGCACCACCGAAAACACGTGGTAGTCGTCGGAGAGGTCGGCAGTGAGCTGCTTGGTAGTGCCTTTGTACTGGTGCGTAGCCGAGCTGCTACCGTAGTGCATGGTGGACAGCATCTCGCGGGGCTTGCTACCGCGCAGCTCCATGATGTCGATTTCGCCGCATACGGGCCAGTTGTTCTGGTCGATGTCGGCGCCCAGCATCCAGATGGCGGGCCACACGCCTTTACCCTTCGGCACCTTGGCGCGGATATCCGTCCGGCCGAACTGGAAGCTCTGCTTGCCTTTGGTAATCAGCCGGGCCGAGGTGTAGCTGCTCCCCTGCTGCCGCGCCCGGATGATCAGCTTGCTGCCATCAACCAGCACGTTGTCGGGGGAGCTGGTGTAGGTTTGCAGCTCGTTGTTGCCCCAGCCGCCGGCGCCCAGCTCGCAGGTCCATTTGGTTAAATCGAGGGTGTTGGCGTTGAACTCGTCGCTCCACACCTGGTTGGTGTATTGGGCGTAGTCGCGCGCTTCCTCGTTCACCGCCGTTGCCGTAGGTGTTGGGGCCGGAATGTTCTTGGTTTTGGTTTCGGTGCACGAGGCCAAGCTCAGAGCCAGCCCGCAGCCGGCCCCGAGAAATGCGTTGCGTCGTAGCCGCTCACGTATAGTAGTCATTGAAACGCGCTTAGGGTAGTGGTGCTAAACAGCCAGGAGGCCGCTTACGGCTTCACTACCATTTTGATAGTGAATACAGTGCCCCCGTTCTGGCCGCTGCCGGCCCGCAAAGTCATCTTCTGGCTGTCGATGGTCAGAATGCGGTACACCCGCTCGGTGGGCGAAGCATCGGTGGCGGCAATGAAGGCACCTGCACGAGACAAGGTGAACTGAGCCAAGCCAGTGCCTACGGCCGGTGCAAATACAAACGGCGACGTGCCCGACTCCGGCGTGGTGCAGATGTAGCCGGCTGCCGCCGAGAAGGTCTGGGCTTTGGCGTTGTAGGTGAACGTGTTACTGGTGGAGAAAGTGTATTCGTCGTCGGACTGGCAGGTAGGCAAGGCTCCGGCCGCAACGCCAGCAAAGTAAGTGGCGGGAGCAGCCTCGGTGCCCACGGTAATAGGGGCATTGGCGGCATTGTCAATCATCCAGGTGCGCGACGAGCCGCCGGTCAGCAGCTGGTTCACCAGGTTGAGCGTGGAGGCAATTACCACGTCCTGGGTGGCGGAAACAGTGGTACCGGCCCGGCCGGCCGTGGTCAGCTTCACTTTAAAGGTGCCGCCCTGGGTGTAGACGTGCGTAACGGTTTTGCCCGAGCCAATGGTACCGTCGCCGAAGTCCCACTGGTAGAGGAAAGCATCCGGGCTGGTGCTGGTGCTCGTAAACGTTACTTCCGAGGTGAGGCCCACCACGCGGGGCGCCGAGGCCGTGAAGCTCGACTCGGGCTTGGGGCCTTCCAGCTTGCCTTCGTCTTCTTTGTCGCAGGCAGTGAGCAGGAGCGCGCCGGCCAGTACGGCCAGCGTCGCTTTATTCAGGATATAGTTCATGGGGTAAGAAGCACTGAGAAGTCGTGGGAAAGAACGGCTTAGTAGCCGGGGTTTTGCACTAGGCCGGGGTTGGCATCCAGCTCCGACTGCGGAATGGGCAGCACCAGGTTTTTCTCGGTCGGGATGCCGCGGGTGATGCCAAAAGTGCGCAGGTAGGCGGCCTGGGCCGTCATCACCGGAATCAAGCCGTATTGCGTGCCGTTGTAGCGCTTCAAATCAAACCACCGGTCGAACTCGAACGCCAGCTCGTATTTCCGCTCGCGCAGCACGGCCCCCGTGAAGTCGGTGGTGCTGGAAGTCAGGTCGCGGGCTGCTGATGGCGTGTTGATAGGCAAACCGAACGCCCGGCGGCGCACTTTGTTGATGGCCTCCAGCCCTTCGGTAGTTGGCCCCACGGCTTCGGCCAGAATCAGGTACATCTCGGCCAGGCGCAGTACCGGCACGTTCAGGCCCGAGTCCCAGATGTTGGTGTTCACCTTGCCGATAAACCACTTCTTGCAGTTGTAGCCGAACGGCGAGCCGGTAGCCCGCGGAGCCTGCCGGCCACCGTCGGGGTACACGTCGCCGGGCACCCAGATGGTAACGGCTTTGCGGGTGTCGCCGGCTTCGTAGCCGTTCACGAAATCGGGTTCCGGAATGTTGAAGCCGTAGCCGCTACCGGGCGTTTGGTTGGCCCCGCGGGGTCCGAAAAACTCGTTCATCGACGAGCCCACGTTGTTGCGGTCGTACTCATTGCGGCCGTTGATAAACTGCACCTCGAACAGCGACTCCTGCCCGTTTTCGTTGGCCACCTTGAAGTTGTCGCCGTAATTGGGCCACAGCGTCTTCCCAGAGCTATTGATTACCTCGCGGGCCCGCTGGGCGGCCAGGGCTTTCTTACTGGCGTCACCCATGGCAGCTTCGGTGATGTACACTTTAGCTAGCAAACCAGTGGCAGCCCATTTGGTGGCCCGGCCCAGGTCGGCGCCGCTGTAGGACGGCGGCAGGTTGCCGATGGCGTCGGTCAAATCCTGCTCAATCTGCTTGTAGACTTCGGAAGCAGCAGTGCGCGGAATATTTACGGCCGCGGGGCTGGCCGGCGGGGCCGTGAACAGCGGCACGTCGCCGTAGACCCGCACTAGGTCGAAGTAGTACTTGGCCCGCAGAAACTGCGCTTCGCCGAGGCAGCGCTTCTTGATGTCGGGGTCCATGTTGGCAATGCCGGGCACCTTTTGCAGCACCAGATTGGCGCGCTGCAACCCAATGAAGCTGCCACCCCACAGGCGGTTTATCACGGTGTTGGTGGACGGAATGTTGAAGGCTTCGAGCTGCTTGTACTCGATGCCGTCGTTGCCGTCGTCGCCGCCCGTTACCGAAATGTCGGCCATGATGTCAAAGGCCCACATGGAAAGGTTGTATTGGCCTTCCTTGGTCAGCTCGCTATAGGCTGCGGTGGTAGCCTGAATGGCGTCCTGCTGGCTCTGGTAGAAGTTGGCATCGGTAATCTGGTCGGCGGGGGCTTCTTCCAGGAATTTTTCGCCGCAGCCAGTCAGTAGTCCTAACGACAGCAGGAAGGCGCCGCAGGTGAATTTCGAGATAGTCATGATCAGGTAAGTGGGAATTTGAAATGGATTTAGGTAGTAGGCAGTAAGTAGTAGGATGTCAGGCACCTGCTTTTCAAGTACTTATTCTTTATCCAATTACTCATGACCCACCAGTTAGAACCCGATGTTCAGGCCGCCCATGAACACCCGCGTCTGGGGGTAGATGCCTCGGTCGACGCCGCTGGCACTCACCTCGGGGTCGAAGCCGGTGTATTTGGTGAGCGTAACCAGGTTTTGGCCCGTGAAGTACACCCGAATCTGGGTGGCCGAAATGCGGCTCATGATGCTTTTGGGCAGGGTGTAGCCGAACGTCAGGTTTTTGAGGCGCACGTAGGAGCCGTCCTCGATAAAGTGGGTGGACACCCGCAGGTTGTTGTTGGGGTCGCCGTTGATGGCGCGCGGCACGTCGTTGCTGGTTCCCTCGCCGGTCCAGCGGTTCAGGATGCGGGTGGTACCGTTGGTGGTGCTGTAGAGGGCGCTTTCCGTGATGTAGCGGTTGAGGTTGTACACATCGTTGCCCTGCACGCCCTGGATGAAGAAGCTCAGGTCGAAGTTGCGGAAGTTCAGGTTGTTGGTGAGGCCGAAGGTGAAGTTGGGGTTCGGGTTGCCAATGAACTTGCGGTCGGCGTCGGTAATAACATTGTCGCCGTTCAGGTCGCGGTAGCGAATGTCGCCGGGGGCCGCGCCGGGCTGCCGGGGGGCGGCGTCTACCTCGGCCTGGTTCTGGAACAAGCCTTCCTTCACGTAGCCGAAGAACGAGCCGAACGCCTGATTAACGTCGTAGCGCACAATCGTACCGCTAAGAGAGCCCAAGCCGTTGTAGGGCACCCCGGCCCCCAACGATTCCAGCCGGGTTTTGTAGGCCGACACGTTGAAGATGGTGGTCCAGTTCAGGCCCTGGTCGGCGCCAGTGAAGTTGCGCGAGGTAAGCCCTACGTCAATACCCCGGTTGTAAGCCGACGCCGCGTTGGCGTTTACCGACTCATAGGTACCCGACACCAAGGACGGCGGCACGCCCGCAATCAGGTTGGGCGAGTTGCGGTTGTAGAGGTCGATGCTGGCTTCGAAGCGGTTATCCAGCAAGCCCAGGTCGATGCCGACGTTGGTTTGGTCGTTGTATTCCCAGCGCAGGTTGGGGTTTGGCAGTCGAATAGGAGCTCCACCCGTATTGATGGCCCCATCCGGCCCCAATGGGTACACCGCCCCAAAGTTGATGGTGTAGAGGTAAGCAAAGCGGCCGGCGTTCAGCTCATTGCCTACCCGCCCGTAGCCGACCCGCAGCTTCAGGTTGCTGATGGTGTTGTTGCCCTGCAAAAATCCTTCCTCGGAAATCCGCCAGCCTGCCGACGCCCCAGGGAAGAAGCCGAACTTCTCGCCGGGTTGAAACCGCGACGACCCATCATAGCGCGCAATGGCTTGGAAGATGTATTTACCGGCAAACTCGTAGTTGAGGCGGCCGAAATAGCTGGCCAGACGCCGGGGCGGGTCGATGGTACCGCCGTTGTTCAACAGGGAGTTGACAGGGCCGACGTTGATGGTTTGCAGGTCGTTGCGCAGGTAGAGCGAGCGGTAGGCCTGCACGTTGCTGAAGTTGAACTCCTGCGCCGACTGCCCCACCAAGAACGTCACCTGGTGCTTTTCGGCAAATAGGTGGTCGTAAGTGGCCGTGTTTTCAATCAGGTAGCTGGGGGCGTAGCTGGAGGTAGCAGAGGCCCCGGCCGTGATGTAGCGCTGGGTGTAACCGGCCAGCTCCGGCCCTTTCGGTGCGAAGCTGTTGAAGTTGTCGAAAATCAAGTCGGCGCCTACGTTGGTGCGGAAGCGCAGGCCTTTGAGCGGCTCCAGCTCGGCGTAGAAGGTGGTAATGGCCCGGTTACGGGTGAACTTCTGGTTGACGCGCTGCGAAGTAGCCAGCGGATTTTCCTCGGTGAAGTTATCGGAGGCGCTGTTGGGCTGGTACCAGTAGCCATCGGGCCGGTAGGGCTGCACCGTGGGCGGAATGCGCAGCAGCTGCTGCACCGCGCCGTACTCTCCGTCGTTGCTGGTTACTTGCCGGTCGTTGAGGTGGGTGAGCGAGATGCTGTTGCCAATCTTCAGCATCCGGCCTACCTGCACGTCGCCGTTGGCCCGTAGCGTAAACCGCTCGAACTGCGTGCCCAGCACAATGCCATCCTGCTGAAAATAGGAGCCCGACAGCGCGTAGCGGGATTTTTCGCTGCCCCCGGTAGCCGACGCCGAATAGTTCTGAATCTTGGCGCGGCGGAACAGCAAGTCCTGCCAGTCGGTGCCTTCGCCCAGCGTGGAAGGGTCGCGCAGCTTGTCCAGCGCAATCGGCTTGCCCGCTGCCAACAACGACTCGTTGTTGATGGTGGCGTACTCTTCGGCGTTCAGCAAATCCAGCTTGCGGGCTACGGTTTGCACGCCGCGGTAAGCATCGAGGTTGAACGTGGTTTTGCCGGCTTTGCCCCGCTTAGTAGTGATGATAACTACTCCGTTGGCCGCCCGCACCCCGTAAATAGCCGTGGCCGACGCGTCCTTCAGAATGTCAATGGTTTCGATGTCGTTCGGGCTGATGGCGTTCAGCTGGTTGTCGCCGCCATCGGGCAGCGGGAAGCCATCCACCACGTACAGCGGGTTGTTGTTGCCGGCCGAAGTAATACCCCGCACCCGCACCGACGTACCCGCAGCCCCACCCGGCGCGCCGCCGTTGGAGGTGATGGTTACGCCCGCTACTTTACCCTGAATGGCCTGCGTAACATCGGGCACTGGCTGGCGCACAATTTCAGCGGCTCCTACCGAGGAAATGGCGCCCGTTACGCTGCCGCGCTCCTGGGTACCGTAGCCTACTACTACCACCTCGCTCAGGGCGCGGTTGTCTTCCAGCAAGGTTACCGACAGGCTGGACGTAGCGCCGGTTATGGGTACTTCTTTCCGGCCGAAGCCCACGTAGCTGAATATCAGCGTGGAGTTTTCGGGAGCGTTCAACGTAAAGGTGCCGTCGGCCGTGGTGGAGGTGCCGACGGTCGTGCCCTTTACAATAATGGTTACGCCCGGCAGCGGGTCACCGTTCGACTGCGTTACGCGGCCCGATACCGGTACTTCGGCAAGCATAGCGCAATCGTTTGCCGGCTCACTCTTAAAAAAAGAGGTACCAGCGCTGGCAGGGGCGGCCACCACTGGCCCACCACAAGCCGCCAGCAACATAGCTCGCCGCAGTAGGGTTTGAGTGTGTAGGTTTTGCTTCATGAGTGTGTGGGAATTATGGAAATGGTAAGTGTGGGGTATATGCTGCCTGCCGAAAACAGGTAAACCATTGAAGGTTGTCTGATGAAGAGCGGTATCCAAGCTGGATGCGCAGTGCAGTAACCTGCTCAGCTGGTAATGAGGGAGGCACACCACGCAAAAGCGGCTGGCGTGACGGTAAGCTCTACTGAGTAAAGGACTCGATACCGTCTTTCTCGTTATCAGGCCCGGAAGCTAAAACCGGTAGGAGTGCTCAAATATATCAGAGCTTGTTGCGGAAATGCAATAGCAAAAAGTGCCCTAGCAGCCTTGAAAAAGCGTTTTTGCGTCTTAGCCACAACCAGGTTATACACTTACCACACAAGCGAATTGCGCTTATTATTCGGCCATTTCGCTGCTAAGCCACTTCCCATGACGGATGGTCAACAGCTAAAAAACAATGAAAAAAGTGGACTTTTCGGCCCACTTTTTTCAACATTTCTTGCGTCTTGTCAGCCAGCATTTATTTACCCCTGGCTCCTACTTCTTCGGCTTCCGATACCAACTCTTCTTCGTTGCTCACGGTGGCATCCAGTAGCACATGGGTCCAGCCCTCACTTTCGTCGAAGTCGGCCGCTAACCGGCGGCGGCGCATGGCATCCGTCACCTTTTGGCTGAAGCTCCAGCACGTGCCCTGGCGTAAATCGAGCACCCTGGACAGTTCCTGCGAAGAGTAGCTGCCTTTGTGCGTGTAAATCAGGAATACGGCGTAAAAGGCCTTGATAATGGAGAACTTACATTTCTGCAACAGCGTGTAAGCTGTAGCCGATTCCACGTAGCGGCACTTGGTGCAGCGGCGCGAATGAGGCTCCCGCCCGTCGCAGTACTTCTCGTGGCCGCACTTGCGGCAGTGGTAGCCATCGGCCCATTTCAGGTTGGCCAAATAGGTGAGGCAGGCGTCCTTATCGGGGTAAATCTGGCTGAACTCGCCGAAATCCACTTCCTTGGACAGTACCCGCGCGGTTTGGGCAGCATGCAGGTCGCGCTCCAAATCAAGATTTAACTTCTCAATAGCCGCCGACTGCAACGCCAGCAACCCGTTGGCTTGCAGCAGTTCCCGGTTTTGGGCAGCAATGGTTTCGCTTTGCTGGTGCAACTCTTTGGTGCGGCGTGCTACCAAATCTTCCAATTCGGTATTTAACTGGTCCTTAAGCTCCTGGTTTTGCCGCAGTTGCTCTACCAGCATATCCTGCGCCTGATGCTTTTTGCGTAACTGCTTCACCAGCTTGTCCTGAGCCCGAATGGTAGCGTCTTTGATGCCTTTGATTTTCTCACCTAAGGCGTACGACAGTACTACTACCTCAATTACGAAGGCCACGTTCATGCTGTACACGGTGGCCGTGGTGGTGAACGTGTTGATACCCAGCTTGCGCAGAATCAGGAAGCCGACACTGATGGCCACCAGCGCGTGCGCCAGCAGGAAAAACCGCGCCGGCCGGAAGCCGTGCCGCCACACCTGCCAGGCAGCGTAGTAAATCATGCCATACGGCAACAGATACAGCCAGAAGCCCCATTCCGAATGAAGCCAAATGGTGTCCAGGAGCAACACGCCGGCACTCACCAATACCACCCGGCGCACCCAGGCATCGTAGGCGGGCAGGCGCTGCGGCGAGTCGAGGAAGTGGCGGGCGTAGTAGCTGAACGTAAGCAGCAACAGAATGGGCGAACAGGCAATAACCACCTGATTCAGAATGGGAAAAGCCGGCCACAGGTACTGAAACCCCAGCCCATCTTCCGACAGGAATACCAGGCTACAACTGAGCACGTACAGCACGTAGCGCAGGTAGGTTTGCTCGCCAATAAACAGGTAGAGGCACAGATTGTACACCACCATAATCAGCAGCACCCCGTAGAACGCGCCCAGCAGCCCGTACTCGGTTTGGAAGTGCACGGCCAAGGGCTGCTCGGTGCGCAGGCGGCTGATAAAGCTGGTTTTGGAGTTGGACGTCAGGCGCAGGTAGAACGTGTGGGTCTGGTTGGCTTCGAGCGGCAGCCGGAACAGGAAGTTCTTGTAGGGAAACCGGCGCGAATCCAGCTGGTAATCGGCACCGGTGTGCACCATGCCTTGCGGGCCGCTGGCAAACGGATAGAACCGGATGTCGTTGGTGTGCGAATCGAACAATTCGAGGTACCAGTGCTGGGTTAGTGGCCCTTTGGCCTGCACAACCAGCC
Source organism: Hymenobacter telluris (assembly GCF_017313265.1). Lineage (GTDB taxonomy): Bacteria > Bacteroidota > Bacteroidia > Cytophagales > Hymenobacteraceae > Hymenobacter > Hymenobacter telluris. The sequence goes on from NZ_JAFLQZ010000012.1 coordinate 108,640, forward strand.
GGAGCCAGTACGCGGCCCCCGGATGCTCCATGTTCGTAGCCACCTGGTCGCCGCGGACGAACTGCGCGGCGCGGGCCGGTTGCTGCACATCGGCCAGCGTAAGTGTGCCAGCCGAATCTTCCAGCACCTTGTAATACAGCGGGTCAACGAAAACCTCCTCCAGCCCGGCATGCACCCGCATAGTGTCGGAGGGGGCTGGAGCGGCAGCGGCTTGCCAAGGTATTGTCAGCAACAGGCACACCCACAAAGCACTAGGCAATAGCAACCGGCGACAACCGAATAAAAGGTAGTGTATGATAGATTTCATAAGGCTCCCGAAGGTACGAAAAGCCGGTAAGTAAGTGCCTACTATCCACCGGGTGCTACTACAGCTGCCGGAGTGAAACGCAGCCACGCCAGTTGCGTCACTGGCTGTTCAACGCAGAGCCGCAAGGTGTGCTGCCCGGCGGGCAAGGGTTGCGTCTGCAACGTTAGGGTTTGCCATTGCTCAGGGGAAGTACCCTGGCTGACGGGCAGCGTAGCAATAGTGGCTTCTTCCATTTTCAGCGTGAGGCGGCCGGGCGCAGTGCTTTGCACGCGCACCTGCACATCGTAGGCGCCTGGTTTACTTACAGTTACCGTGTAATTCAGCCATTCTCCGGTTGTTAGGTGGCTTACCGCAAAGGTGCCGTCGGGGCTGGTGTTGATGTCTACGCCGTCGTTGCGGTAAGCGCCGCCCTGGTTCCAGGGGGTATTGTCGCGGTAGTCGGTTTTGGCGGAAAAGGCGTCGTGGTAGGCTACCTCGGCGCGGCCCAGGTCGTAGTCGGCAGCCTGAATGGTACCGGGAATGGCGTGTGGCAGAAACGGCGCCGAGAAGCTGCTCGTCTGCGTGAGGGCCGTGGCTACGTCCCGGTTGGGGATACAATTGCTGAACTGCACGTTGCGTAGCAGCGCCGCCCGGCCTTCCGCAGTCAGCAGGCTGCCGTAGGATTTTATGCGCAGCAAACCCGCCGCGCTGTTCACCCGCTTGATGTTCCAGTGGCACCAGCCGATGTTCTGCGCGTTGAGGCCCTGCACAGCGGCGGCAAACCACTCGTTGGAATTTTCGCCCGTCTCCCCTACCCACACCGGCACCTGCCACCGTTCCCGGAAAGCCACCAGGTTGTGCAACAGATTGATTTGATTGGGATTGGGGTCGGTAGCGGTGGGGTCGTTGGGGCACCAGTAACGGTGGGCGTTGTAGGCCAAATTGCTTTTGTCGCGCACGGCCAGCTTGTCGGGCGTGAGGTTGGTGTACTCGTTGCCGTAGCCGTTGCCTTCCAGCAGCAGAATATGCTGGTCGTGCTGGGCCCGCACCGCGTTGATGAGGCGTGCATACAGGGCGCTTAGCTCTCGGTTATCACCCGACAACCCGTTGGCTGCATCCATCTTATGCGGCTCGTTGATGAGGTCGTACAGAGCAATGCGGGCGTCGGAGCGGTAGCGGGCGGCTAGTTTCTCCCAGAGGCGGACGGTAACATCCTGGTAGATAAGGCGGCCCTTGGCGTCACGGCGCTTCCACAGGTCGAGGGGCACGAAGTTGTCGTTGATGTTGCGGTCGGCACCCTGGCCACCGGGGGCAGCATGCAGGTCCAGGATTACGTAGAGGTTGTTGGCGGCGCACCAGTTCAGCACGTTGTCGAGTTGCCGGAAGCCTTCCATGTTCTTGTCGGTGAACAGCTGGTTTTCATCGTACCACTTACTCAGGTTTTGCACGTAGCCGGCCACGTTCTGAGGGCTGCGCATCACCTGGGTACGGGCCCGGCGTTGGGCGTCCGTCAGAAACAAATCATAATGAAAAGGCACCCTCACGCAGTTGAAACCCAGTTTAGCCAGGTAGTCAATGTCGGCTTTGGTGATGAAGTTGGCGCGGTACTGCCGGTAGAACTCCTCCATCTGGGCTTCCGACATTGTTCGTAGCAGGCCCTGCTTGATGCGCCATTGGCAGTCCAGCGTGTCGGTTTGCAGAATGTAGCTTTCCTGGAGCAGCCAGCCACCCACGTTGTAGCCCCGCAACACCACTTCCCGGCCGTTGGCATCCAGTATTTTAGAACCCGCCGCATGCAGCATGCTCAGTTGTTGCGCCACTACTGGCCGGCTGCCGGTAAGCAGGCCAAGCAGCAACCCTACGCATAGCACGATGCCCATTAGCGTACGGCGCTGAACTGGAAAGCCGATGGTGGCGCGTTTCATATGTGAGGTGGGTTGGTGGCAGTTGCGGCTAGCTACTCTAGCGGTAATGCTTCACTCCGGAGCCTGAAAGCTGGCTCAGCCACCAACAACGCCAAACTCAACAGCCAACAAATGACGGCTCGTGACGGTGGCGAAGTGGTGTGGTGGAGGCTCGTTGGGGAGCGGCAGGAGCGCGCGGAGCTACGCAAGCCAGCGGGCGGAATCAGCCGGTTGGTAAACGGCTTCCGCAAAGGCGTCTTAAACGCTGATACCGCACCAAATAACCAAGCCGTTCGTCTAAAAAGCAAGCCCCGAAACCTAATCCCACGTTTCTGAAAAGGCATTTTTGCACCCCAACGGCGCGCGGCTATACGCTTACCACACACGCCCAGGCATACCCGGCGCCGAAGCACTCTGCATATACCTATAGTATAGAGAGTGCCTTACAGCAGATAAGAAACAACCAGAAAAATGCGGCCGCGCGTAAATAATTTACGGCCCGACAAAGCAGGCAGGATGTAGCGCGGAGGCCAGGATTTTTCGCGCAGCCACCGGTAACACGCAAAACGGCGGCCCCACTGGAGCCGCCGTGCTACGTTGAGGATTCTAATTCCTTGTAGTTTACTGCGCCGTTAGCGTGAAAGGCACCATTTGTACGTCGCGGGAGTTGCCGCCTACCATCACCTGAAAGTCGCCGGGCTCGGCCGCGAATTTCAGGTCGGCGTTGTAGAATTTCAGGTCCTCAGGGGTCAGGCGGAAGGTTAGCGTACGGCTTTCCCCCTTTTTCAGCATTACCTTCTGGAAGCCTTTCAGCTCCTTAACCGGCCGGGTAATAGAGCCTACCATGTCCCGCACGTAGAGCTGCGCCACTTCCTCGCCATCGTAGTTGCCGGTGTTGCGCACCGTCACTTTCACGTCGAGCGTGCCGTTCATGGGCAGGCTGGAGGTGCTTAGCTCGGGCTTGCCGTATTGGAAGGTGGTGTAGCTCAAGCCGTAGCCAAACGGGTAGAGCGGGTCGTTGCTCACATCCATATACCGCGACTTGTACTTGTCCAGCGCTACCCCGGCGTAGGGCCGACCGGTCATTTTGTGGTTGTAGTACAGCGGAATCTGCCCAACGTGCTGCGGGAAGGTGGCCGTGAGTTTGCCCGATGGGTTGTAGGCCCCAAACAGGACATCGGCAATGGCATTACCGGCCTGAGAACCGGCAAACCAGGTTTCCAGGATGGCATCGGCGTTTTTGTCTTCCCAAGGCAGCGTCATGGGTCGGCCGCTCATCAGCACAATTACCAGCGGCTTGCCGGTTTTCTTGAGGGCCTTCAACAGCTCCAACTGCTGGCCCGGCAGGCCAATGTCGGCGCGGCTGGCGGCCTCACCGGTCATGCCCTGGCTTTCGCCCACGGCGGCCACAATTACATCGGCACCCTGCGCCACCTGCACCGCTTCCTGAATCATGGTTTCCGAGCTGCGCTTGTCCACGTTCAGCTCACCGCCGTGGGCGTTGAGGCGGGCAATCATCTGCTCGTCGTCGGTGAAGTTGGCACCCTGCGCCGTCACGATTTTCACCGAGCTGCCCACCGCGTTTTTCATCCCCTGCTCCAACGAAACCGCCTGTTTCCAGTCGCCGGCGCCGCTCCAAGAGCCTATCATATCGCGCTGGCGGGTGGCTAGCGGGCCAATCAGGGCAATAGTGCCGGTCTTTTTGAGGGGTAGCGCGTTGTTGCTGTTTTTGAGGAGCACCATGCTTTTGCGGGCAATGTCGCGGGCATCGGCAATAAACTCCTTTTTCATCATGGTTTGCTTGGCGCGCTTCTCGTTGGTGTACAGGTAGGGGTCCTGAAACAGCCCGAGCTTCCACTTTGCCTCCAGAATCCGGCGGCAGGCCACATCAATTTGCTCTTGCTTCACGGTGCCGTCCTTGAGGTTCTGGGCCAGATTCCGCAGGAAAATCTCCCCCACCATGTCCTGGTCGATGCCGGCGTTGAGGGCCAGCGCCGACACCTGCGCGTCGTTGCCCATACCGTGGGCGGTCATTTCGTTGATGGCAGTGTAGTCGGTGGCCACGAAGCCGTTGAAGCCCCACTGGGTACGCAGCAGGTCGGTCATCAGCCACTTGTTGCCGGTAGCCGGCACGCCGTTGATGTCGTTGAACGACGACATCATAGAGCCCGCGCCAGCCTCCACGGCGGCTTTGTAAGGCGGCAGGTACTCGTTGTACATGCGCACCAGGCTCATGTCGGTGGTGTTGTAGTCGCGGCCGGCTTCGGCGGCACCGTACAGCGCGAAGTGCTTCACGCAGGCCATGACGGTGTTGTTTTTCTTGAGGTCGTCGCCCTGGTAGCCGTGCACCATCACGCGGGCAATCTGAGAGCCCAAATACGGGTCTTCGCCCGAGCCTTCACTGATGCGGCCCCAACGCGGGTCGCGGGCAATGTCCACCATCGGCGAGTACACCCAATTGATACCATCGGCCGAGGCTTCTTCGGCGGCAATGCGGGCACTGCGCTCCATGGCCGTAAGGTCCCAGCTAGACGCCAGCCCCAGCGCAATGGGGAAGATGGTGCGGTGCCCGTGGATGACGTCGTAGCCGAAGATGAGCGGAATGTGCAGGCGGGTTTCCTTCACGGCCATTTCCTGGAGCTTGCGGGCGGCGGTGGGCGTAAAGGTGTTCAGCACCGAGCCCACGTTGCCGCGCCTGATGCTGGCGTCCACGTCCTTGCTCACCACCGGCCCGGTCACGTCGAAGCCCACGGTAATCATGTTCAGCTGGCCGATTTTTTCTTCCAGCGTCATTTTCTGCATCAGGTCCGCAATGAACTTATCCATCTTGGGGTCCTGGGAAGCCGGCGAAACAGTGGTGGCCGTTTTTTGCGCCTGGGCCAGCGGCGTCAGCAGCCCCAGCGACAAAAGCAGAGCGGTTTGGAAAGCGTGTTTCATGTGGGAATGAAAAAAAGAGTAGGGTAAAGCAGGTCGAGCAGCGGGCAACAAAACATTCTCACAACGCCGGCACCTAGGGCAACTCAGCAATAACAGCCGCAGCCCGCAACAAGCCAGTACAGCCGGCGCGGCAGCATACGCCTGACAGACAAGGCCTTTAACGGCAGATTATGGTTAGGAGCAGCCGATTCAGCCGCGTTGTGGAAGTGCGAGGGGGAGCCTCCGGGCCCTGGTGGGCGCTAATGGAGCGTAGTAGGCGCGGCCCCCGCACCAACCAGGTGCAAGCACGGCGCCGCCAACGAAACTGTATAGCGCAGCAACGGCTGCATTTGTTGTTTCCGGCGCACAATACTACAAACCTTTCTGTTGTTGGGGAAGCGAATTTCTTACCTGCCTGGAATTCTACCGGTTTTCACTAGCACTATTGCTGCCATAGAGCCTTGCATGGTAGTCCCTTGGAAGCAGAAGCGTACCCTTGACGCCCGGTGCGAAGTTGTGGTATCTTTGAACATGCAACACCGGCTCCATTCCGCAGGAGCTACCACCAAGCGTTTACTGAATTGACTTCCTTTCATACTATCACCCGCCTGCTGCTGGTGCCAGTATTGGCACTGCTGGCAGGCTGTGCGCAGCCCCCTAAAGCGCCGGTGTACCGCATTGGATTCTCGCAGTGCAGCACCTCCGGGCCCTGGCGCCAGGCCATGCAGTCCGGCATGGAACGGGAGCTGAGCTTCCACCCCGAAGTGCAGTTCCGCATTACTGATGCCCACGACAACAGCCAGGTGCAGCAGGAGCAGATTCGGGAGCTGGTGCGCGGCGGCCTCGACCTGCTGATTGTGTCGCCGTACGAAGCCGGCCCCGTGACGCCCGCCGTGGAAGAAGCGTATAAGCAAGGGGTTCCGGTGGTATTGCTCGACCGGCGCACCACCTCGCCGAACTACTCGGCCTACGTGGGCGGCAACAACGTGGAAGTGGGCCAAACAGCGGCCCGCTACGCCGCGCGGCTGTTGCAGCAGCACGGCAATGTGGTGGAAATTCTGGGTACGCCCGGCTCATCGGCCACCGCCGAGCGGCACCAGGGCTTCGTGCGGGGGTTGGTTGCGTATCCGGGGCTGCACTTAGTGGGCCAGGTAACCGGCGACTGGAAGGAAAAAACCTTGAAGCCGGCCCTCACCAAACTGCTGCAAGCGCACCCCGAAGTATCCCTGGTGTTTGCGCACAACGACGCCATGGGCCGCGGTGCCCGCGAAGTCTGCCAGCAGCTGGGTATTAGCGGGCGGGTGCGCGTGATTGGGGTCGATGGGTTGTCGGGCCAGGGTGAAGGCATTGATTTGGTGCAGCGCAACGTGCTTGATGCCTCGGTGCTGTACTCGCCGGGCGGCGAAGAAGCCATCCGAACGGCGCTGAAAATCCTGAACCGCCAGCCCTATAACCGCGAAAGTACCCTCGGCACCTTGGTTATTGACTCGACCAATGTGCTAACCATGCAGCAGCAAACCGAGAAGATGGTAAGCCAGCAGCACGACATCGAGCGGCAGCAGAGCTTGTTGCAGCGCCTGCGGGCCACCTACGCCAGCCAGCAAACCGTCCTCTACGGCTTGCTGGCCACGCTGCTCGGCGCTGTGGTGCTCGGCGGCCTGGCCTGGAATTCGGCGCGTATCAACCGCCGCATCAATCACCAGCTAGCCCTCCAAAACGCGGAAAACGACAAGATTAACCGCCAGCTGGTAGCCCAAAACGCGGAAAACGACAAAATCAACCGGCAGCTGGTAGCCCAGAACGAGGAAATCAGTTCGCAGCGCAATCAACTGGAGAAGCTAGCCGAACAGTCGCGCGCCGATACCGAGGCCAAGCTGCGCTTCTTCACCAACTTCTCGCACGAGCTGCGCACCCCGCTCACCCTCATCATGGGGCCAGTGGAAGAGCTGCTCACCAGCAGCCCCGACCTCACCGCCGCCCAAAGTCAGGATTTGAAGCTGGTACGCCGTAACACCCAGCGGCTGTTGCAGTTAGTGAATCAGCTCCTCGATTTCCGCAAAATTGAAGTCGGTAAAATGGCAGTGCGGGCCACTGAGGGCAACCTGTTAGCCTTCGTGCGCGAAATTGTGGACGCCTTCGAGAAGCCGGCGCAGCTACGGGGCATTCAGCTACGGTTTGTGGCCGCCGAGCCAGTACTTACGGCGTGGTTCGACGGCAACATTCTCGACAAGGTGTTTTTCAACTTGCTGAGTAACGCCCTGAAATTCACCCCCGACCAAGGCCAGATTACCGTCAGCCTGCAACCCGCCGACCACGGCCGCACCCTGCGCGTGAGCATTGCCGATACCGGCCAGGGCATCAGTGAGCAGGACCGGGCGCACATTTTCGAGTGGTTTTACCAGGGCGACCAGGGCGCCGTAGCCAAAGGCTCCGGCATGGGCCTGGCGCTGGCTCAGGGCTTGGCGCGCCTGCATCAGGGGCAGCTCACGTTCAGCAGCCAACCGGGCCACGGCACCACGTTCGTGGTGACGCTGCCGCGCGAAGTATCGGAAGAGTTGCGCTCCACCGAGCTGGCCCCTGCTCCCAGCTTCATGGTGGATGAACCCGACCCTATTGCCGTTGATTTCGAGCTGGATACGCCTAACAACACCGCCGTTAGCTCCGATACCGGTTCTGAGACGCTGGTGCTGGTAATCGAGGACAATGCCGAAGTCAACGACTTTCTGGCCCGCAAGTTTCGGTCGGATTTTCGGGTGGAAACCGCCACCGACGGCCACACCGGCTTCCGTATGGCCACCGACCTGATTCCGGACCTGATAGTGTGCGACGTGATGATGCCGGGCCTGACCGGGCTGGAAGTGGTGGCCCAGCTCAAAGACGACTGGCGCACCTCCCACATTCCGGTGGTACTGCTCACGGCCCGCAACGCCCCGGAGCAGCAAGTGGAAGGCGTGCAGGCCGGGGCCGACCTCTACCTGACCAAGCCCTTCAACCCCACCTTTCTGCTGGAAAGTGTGCGCACCTTGCTGGCCAACCGGGCCAAGCAGCGCGAGCATTTCCGGCGTGAGCTGGCCGTGGATGCCGCCACCGTAGCTACCACCAATCCCGACCAGAAATTCCTGGCCGACCTCACGGCCATCATCGAAGCCAACCTCACCAAAACCGACCTCAACGTGGAGGACATTGCCCGCAGTTTGGGCATCTCGCGCATGCAGCTCTACCGCAAGGTGAAGGCCGTACTCGGCACCGGCGTCACCGACTTCATCCAGAGCTTGCGCCTCACCAAAGCCCGCGAAATGCTGCTCGACGACAGCCTCACCATTGCCGATGTGGCGTATGAACTGGGCTTCTCGTCGCCCTCTTATTTCTCTACCAGCTTCAAGGCCCGCTACCAGATTTCGCCGTCCGAGTTCCGGGCTTTGCACATCACGCCGCACCACTGAAACAATACCATAAGCCGTGTAAGAAAAGTGAAACCGAATCTTATTTAGATCCGGTTTTTTATTTTTATATTACTTGACAATCAACTACTTATCCTTCGTGTTCGTTGCAGCACGGCGGTTGAAATAAATCAGTAAGTACTTGGCAAGCTGGCTGCGGAATTTTGTAGAAACCGCCACCAGCCATGACCTGCTCAGCGCCTATCATTTGCATCGGGGAATTCCTCTGGGACATGCTACCGACCGGTCGGCAGCCCGGTGGCGCGCCCTTTCACGTGGCCGTGCAGCTGCAACAGTTGGGGCAAGCAACTCAACTGGTCAGCCGCGTCGGCGACGATGAGCTGGGTCAGGAGCTACTAGCCGTACTAGCAGGCCACGGCCTCGACAGCCAGCTAGTACAGCACAGCGCCAGCCACCTTACCGGCATGGTGAAAGTGAACCTGAGCCAAGGCCGCAAAATCTACAAAGTGGTGGAGCCCGTGGCCTGGGACTACCTTCAGCATACCGACCAACTTCGGGCGACAGTGGCCGGGTCACGTATGCTGGTGTACGGCTCGCTGGCGGCTCGTAGTGCTACCTCTCGCGAGACGCTGTATCGGCTGTTGCAGGTGGCCCCTTTCAAGGTGTTCGACGTGAAGCTGCGGCCGCCGCACTACTCCCGTACCGTGGTGAAGTACCTGCTGCGGCAAGCCGATTTGGTGAAGCTGAACCAACAGGAACTGGTGGAAATAATGGGTTGGCTACGGCAACCCGCCACCGAAGCTACCGCCCTGCCCTGGCTGGCCGCGCACTTCAAGCTGCAAGCCGTGTGCGTCACGAAAGGGGCCGCCGGTGCTAGCCTCTGGTACAATAATCAGCTGCTGGAGCAACCGGCTTTCCCAACCGCAACGCCCGACACGCTGGGTAGCAGCGACGCTTTTCTGGCGGCTCTGCTAGCTACCTGGCCCACCGATAACCCAGCCGAGGCCTTGCGGGCGGCCTGCCAAACTGCGGCCGCAGTTGCCACTGGGGCCAGCATTGCCCCTCCCCTCACCCCCACCAGTATCCACTCCCTAACACCCTGACACTCCATTTGCTGCCTACCACGCTGGCATTCTCCATTACAGCGTGGCACGGTGGTATTGCTTGCCCATAGTTGCCTGCTCTCATTTCACATTAACCCACTTTACCCATGCCGTTTTCACTACAATTCCCTCACGGCTCCCGGCCCCTCCGACGGCTGGTGCTGACTCCGGCAGTTGGCAGCATCTTGCTTTCGGGAGCCGCGCTGGCGCACCCGGTTGCCAAGTCTGCCCCTCTTCTGCCCAACAGCCCCACCGCAGCCGCCAACAACTCGTTCAACGCCTTTTTAGTTGACAGCCCCGTTAGTGGCCGCATTGTAGATGCCAAGGGCGAAGGCCTGCCAGGCGTGACGGTGGTCGTAGATGGTACCACCCTCGGATCAGCTACCGATGCCAGCGGTAATTTCACCATCCCGAACGTACCAGCTGGTCCGCACACATTGGTTGTTTCGTCGGTTGGCTTCACCACCAAGCGCGTAGCCATTACGGTGGTAGAAGGCCAGCCAACACAGGTTGCCGCTACCACACTGAGCGAGGATACGCAGGCCCTGGACGAGGTAGTGGTGGTAGGGTACGGCTCTCAGAGCCGCCAGGAACTGACTACTTCGGTTACGTCGGTGGGGGCGCAGCAACTGGCGCGCCAACCCGTAGCTGGTTTCGACCAGGCATTGCAGGGCCAGGCCCCCGGCGTGCAGGTAACGTCGCCGACTGGTGCGCCCGGCGCGGGCATCAACGTGCGGATTCGCGGCAATGCTTCCGTTAATCTTAACGGTTCTCCACTGTATGTAATTGACGGCGTACCGGTGTTACCAGCGTACGACCAGGAGCTGGCTGTAGGTGGGCAGCGGCCCAACCCGCTGAACGCTCTGAACCCAGCCGATATTGAAAGCATCGACGTACTGAAAGATGGTGCCGCCGCGGCTATTTACGGGTTGCGCGCCACCAACGGGGTAGTAGTTATTACCACGAAAAAGGGGAAACTGGGCAAGCCGCAGGTTGGTCTGAGCGTGTACTATGGCAAGCAGACACTCCGCAAAAAGATTGACCTGCTCAACTCCCGGCAGTTTGCCGAGTACTACAACGAAGCCCTCGCCAACGCAGGCGGCACCCCAGCCTTCTCTAGCACACAGCTCGACAACTTACCTTTCGACACCGACTGGCAGGACGAAATCTACCGGACGGCAGCCATTCAGAGCTATCAGCTCAACCTCAGTGGCGCCACCGAACTGACGCGCTACTACGTTTCGGGTGGCTTTTTCAAGCAGGACGGCATTAGCCTGAATTCGGGCTTCGACCGGTATAACTTCAAGATCAACGTGGATCAGAAGCTCGGCCAACGCTTCCGGACCGGTACCAACCTGAACCTGAGCCGCACCAGTACCAATGGCTCGGTCCGCTCGGAGTTGGGCGCGGGCAATTCGGGCACGGTGTTGGGTGCCCTGGCTCAAATTCCAACCATTCCGGTGCGGACGTCTACGGGTGCCTACGGAGTCAATCCGTTTCAGGCCTTCGACAACCCAGTAGGCAACCTGCTAGAAACGAGCAACATCGCCAATATCTACCAAGCCATTGGCAACGTGTACGGCGAGCTGGATATCATCAGCAATCTAACGCTGCGTAGCTCGCTGGGGATTGACTTCCGGACCCAGAACGAAAACGAATTTATCACCCGCGACTATCCGGGCACCTCAAACGCCGACCCTGCTACTCGCGGCAGCGGCCGTACCGGCAACAACCAGCAGGTAACTTGGCTGTGGGAGAACACCCTGACTTACCACCCCACCTTGGGCGAAAAGCACGACCTGACGCTGCTGGCCGGCCAGTCGATGCAGGAGTACGACCGGGTGACGTCGTCGGCCAGTGGCCGGGGCTACCCGTCCAACGCGGTACCGTATCTGGTGGCCGTGTCGCAGTTCAATAAACCCAGCAGTTTCCAGGATCAGTGGGGCTTGGTGAGCTACTTCGCCCGCGCTATTTACAACTACGACCGGCGGTACCTAGCAACCCTGAGCGTACGGGCCGATGGCAGCAGCCGTTTCTCCAACGACAATAAAATCGGCTACTTCCCGGCTCTGGGGTTGGGCTGGCGCATTTCCGAAGAATCGTTCTTCCCACAAGCTGCCGCCCTCTCCGACCTGAAGCTGCGGGCCAGCGTAGGCGCCACTGGCAACCAGGAAATCTACACTTATGCCCGTTACTCACAGTATGCCACCGGCTACAACTATCAGAATGGCGGCAGCATTTTGGGCGGCATTGGCCCAAATGTCATTGGCAACCAAGATGTAAAATGGGAAACCACTTACCAGTACAATGGCGGTCTGGATTTGGGCATGTTTGAAAACCGCTTGACTTTCACGGCGGATGTGTACTTGAAAAAGACGTCTGATGTACTGACTAACGTGCCAATTCCACTCAGCACGGGTTCCCAAGACCTGAGCATTATTCAGAACGTTGGGAACATCGAAAACAAAGGGGTGGAGCTGGGTCTCGTTACAACCAATGTGCAGGCGCAGGACAACGGTTTCGGCTGGACCACCAACCTGAATTTCACCCTCAACCGCAACAAAGTAACCGACCTGGGGACCATCGTTAATGACCAGGGCGTAGGCGTACCACGCACAATCATTGATGGCTCGCGCATTACGCAGGTAGGCGCCCCGCTGGGCTCGTTCTACGGTTACGTAACCGATGGTATCTTTCAGAGCCAGGACGAGGTTAGAGCCTCCGCTACCCAGCCCAATGCTGCCCCTGGCGATATTCGGTTCCGAGACCTGAATGGCGACGGCCAGATCAATGACCGGGACCGGACCATCATTGGTAATCCCAACCCGAAATCTATTGCGGGTGTCACCAACAACTTCACCTACAAAGGACTGGAGCTGAGCGTGTTCTTCCAGGGCAGTTTCGGCAACGACATCTACAACCAGAACCGCCAGACGCTGGAAGGCATGTCGGACCCGCTGAACCAGACCACCCGCGTGCTGGAACGCTGGACGCCTAACAACCGCGACACCGACGTTCCGCGCGCCGTCCGTAACGACCCCAACCAGAACAACCGGTTTTCGAACCGCTTCTTGGAAGATGGCACCTACGTGCGCTTGAAAAACCTCACCCTGGCGTACAACATTCCGGGTACCCTCACCCAGAAAGCTAAAGTCAGTGCGCTGCGGGTATATGTAACCGGCCAGAACTTAATCACCTGGACCGACTACTCGGGCTACGACCCGGAAGTGAGTGCCGATCCTTTCTCCAACACCGGTTTCGGCCGCGACTTCGGGGTGTACCCGCAGTCACGCACCTACACCGTGGGTCTGAACGCCACTTTCTAACCGATTTCGGCGGGGAGTTGGCCGCTTGTCGGCTCCCCGGTCCACTCCCTTCTTACTTTCCCCATGAAAAAGATATTCATTCCTGTTTTCGCGCTGTCCCTTATGATGTCGGGTTGCGACATCCTGGACAAACAGCCCCTTTCCTCAATTGCCCCCGAGAATTTTTTTAAGTCGGCCGATGATGCTGAAGCAGGCCTGACGGCCGCTTACGACGCTTTGCAAGGCACCGGCCTCTACAGCCAGGATTTGGTAGTAGTGGGCGAAATGCCCTCTGACAACTGCACTAGTGCCAACGGTGACGTTATTAATCTGGAAAATATCACCTGGAATTCCTCGACCAGCCAGGTATACAACGTGTACCGCGACTCTTACATTGGCATCAACCGGGCCAACGCGGTGCTGAAGTATGTGCCGGCTATTGCTATGCCGGAAGCGCGCCGCAACCAGATTCTGGGCGAGGCGCGCTTCTTACGAGCCTTGCATTTCTTCAACCTAGTGAAACTCTACGGTGGTGTACCCTTGCGCCTGGAGCCTACTGAAAATGCGTCGGCGGAAGTGCTGAATCTGCCTCGCGCTACGGCCGACGACGTATACAACCAAGTGGTGCTAGACTTAACTACGGCTGAGCCATTAGTAGCCACTTCCAATTCCACACGGGTTACGCAGAGAGCCGTTAATGCACTGCTGTCCCGAGTGTATCTGTATCAGCGGCAGTGGAGCCTGGCCCAGGCGGCAGCCGCTAAGGCTCTGGCTGGCGGGGCTACGCTGGCTACCAGCTTCAAGAGCCTGTTCCCGGCCGACAACAAAGCGGAGTCGATATTCGAGGTGCAAAACTCAGGCTCGGCCGATGGCAACAACATCCTACCCGACTTGCTGCTGCCTTCGCCACCGGCTACGTATTCCTTTCCGAAATTCAACATTCCAACGCTGTTCCGGCCAGCGGCCACGGCCCAATCCACCGACCTGACAGCCGTAGTAGACACCATAAATGACCGGCGCTGGAGCTACCAAGGCACCACCAATGCCGGCCGCGACCATGGCAGCTACGTGGACGGCGGGCGGGGCACCGGCAACGACGATGGCCCCTTCGTGTACAAATGGCCCGGCAGCCCCAACAGCTTCAACTCGCCCGACAACACCTACGTGCTACGCTTGGGCGAGGTGTATTTGAACTACGCCGAAGCGGCCAACGAGCAAAGCGGCCCCAGCGCTGACGTGCTCAGCCGCCTGAACGCCATTCGGCAGCGCGCGGGCCTGGCTGCTCTCACGGCTGCCTCGCCGCAGTACGCCAGCAAGCAGGCCATGCGCCAGGAAATCGACCGGCAGCGCCGGCTGGAACTGGCCTTCGAGGGGGAGCGGTGGTACGACCTGCTGCGCTACGCCCGCCACGAGCAAGCCGACCCTACCGCCGACCACGCCACTACGGCGCTGGACATTATCCGCCAAAAGCGCCCCACGGCCGACGTAAACTACCTGCTGTTCCCGATTCCGCTTAACGAGTTGAACAACAACCCGCAGGTAACGCAGAACCCCGGCTATTAACCGCTTTGCACAGCGCTCCGGTGGCCGCGTGGCTGCCGGAGCCTTCCGCGGCACAAGTTGCCCGGCTACGGTTTGGAAGTTTCCGGTTGTTTCTTAACCGTAGTGCTTTTTATGTCGGCGCCGATTGGTTGGCAAGCCCACCAACAAATACGCTTTACCCGGTGTGTGGTAAGCGTATAGGGCCAGCCGCACGAGCGTAAAGGGCCACTTGCAAGGCTTGTTTTCCGCTGTGCCGCGCTGATATATTTGATTGACTTCTGCCTACGGATTGACCGTTTGGCTTTGCACTTCGGCGCTTTCTCTTGCCGTGCGGTGCGTTTTAATGGCGCTTCCACTTGCCCTCTTCTTTCCTGGGTTGCTTTGCTTGTAGCAGTGGCTATAAGCTGGTTGCCGGTTGGCTTTTCCTTTCCACCCTTTGCATGACTTTCCTTTCCAAATCCACCCTTTCGCTGGCGCTGCTACTTGCCCTGAGCTTGGGCGCAGCGGGCCAAAAGAAGCCTGCCAACCAGGCCAAAGGCGCGGCGGCGTTCTGGCTGACCAACCCCGATAAATCGGTGCTGTTTAAGGCGCAAACCGCTCCGGCCTGGAGCACGGCGGCTCCGCAAACTGGTACGCCGGTTATTGATATCGACGAGAAACAGACCTTCCAGACCATTGATGGGTTTGGCTACTGCCTGACCGGCGGCAGCGCGGAGCTGCTGCACCGCATGGGTGCCAAGGAGCGCCAAGCT
The DNA here is from genome assembly GCF_017313265.1 of Hymenobacter telluris. Taxonomy (GTDB): domain Bacteria; phylum Bacteroidota; class Bacteroidia; order Cytophagales; family Hymenobacteraceae; genus Hymenobacter; species Hymenobacter telluris. The sequence continues at coordinate 123,849 of NZ_JAFLQZ010000012.1, forward strand.
TTACTGCACGAGCTGTTCGCCACCGATGGCAACAATATTGGGGTAAGCTACCTGCGCCTGAGCATTGGGGCCTCGGACCTCGATGCCAAGGTGTTCAGCTACGACGACCTGCCCGAAGGCCAGACCGACCCTACGCTGGCCAAGTTCAGCCTCGCCCCCGACCAGGCGCACCTGATTCCGGTACTCAAGGAAATCCTGGCCATCAACCCGCGCATCAAGATTCTCGGTTCGCCCTGGTCGCCACCAACCTGGATGAAAACCAACAACAGCTCGAAAGGCGGGTCCCTGAAGCCGGAGTTTTATGATGCCTACGCCCGCTACTTCGTGAAGTACATCCAGGGCATGAAGGCGCAGGGCATCCGCATTGATGCCGTGACGGTGCAAAACGAGCCGCTGCACCCCGGCAACAACCCCAGCCTGCTCATGCTGGCCGAGCAGCAGGCCGAATTCGTGAAGAAAAACCTCGGCCCCTCGTTTAAGGCGGCGAAGCTAGATACGAAAATCATTGTGTACGACCACAACGCCGACCGGCCCGATTATCCGCTCACCATCCTCCACGACCCCGAAGCCCGCAAGTACGTGGATGGCTCGGCGTTCCACCTCTACGCCGGCCCCATCGATACCCTGAGCAAGGTGCACGACGCCTACCCCGACAAGAACATCTACTTCACTGAGCAATGGGTGGGCTCGAAAAGCAGCTTCGCCGACAACCTGCCCTGGCACGTGCGCACGCTCATCATCGGGGCTACCCGCAACTGGGCGCGCACGGTGCTGGAGTGGAACCTGGCCGCTGATCCACAGCAAAACCCGCACACGCCGGGCGGCTGCACCGAGTGCCGCGGCGCCCTCACGCTCGATGGCAATTCCGTGACCCGCGAAGATGCTTACTACATCATTGCGCACGCCAGCAAGTTTGCCCGGCCCGGCTCGGTGCGCATTCAGTCTACCCCTTCCAAAACGCTGCCCAACGTGGCCTTCAAAGCGCCTAACGGGCAGAAAGTGGTGATTGTGCAGAACAACGCCGCCACGCCCCAAACCTTCAGCCTGCGCTACCAAGGCAAGCTCCTGACGTCGGCGCTGAAGCCGGGCGCCGTGGGCACCTACGTGTGGTAGCTGCTGGCCCATTTCACTCTTTTCTTATTGCTCTTGCGCTATGAAAAACTTGGATTCTGTAGTTGCCCGTTTTGCGCTAGCCCTGGTGCTAGGGGGTGCCGTTGTGGGCTGCGGCGACAAAAACTCGCCCGATCCCACTCCCCCACCGCCCCCGCCGCCGGTGGAGCCCGCGGGCCCGTCGCAAGTGGCGTTGTGGCTGACCACGGCCAACCGGTCCTCGCTGTTCAGCAAGAGCACCTTGGCGTTGAACTTCAAAACGGCTGTGGGTCAGAATCCGACCATCAGCGTCGATACCACCCAAACCTACCAGACCATCGACGGCTTCGGCTACACCCTGACCGGTGGCAGCGCCCAACTCCTCAACCAGATGGCCGCCACTGACCGGACCGCGCTGCTGCGGGAGCTATTCGCCACCGACGCCAGCAACATCGGCACCAGCTACCTGCGCATCAGCATTGGGGCTTCCGACCTGGACGCCAGCGTGTTCACCTACGACGACACCGCCCAGCCCGACCCCACGCTGGCCCAATTCAGCATTGCGCCCGATAAGGTGAACCTGGTACCGGTGCTCAAGGAAATCCTGGCTATCAACCCCAACATCAAAATCCTGGGCTCCCCCTGGACGGCGCCGACTTGGATGAAAACCAACAATAGCTACATCGGTGGCTCCTTGAAACCGGAATACTACGCCGCGTATGCGCAATACTTCGTGAAATACCTGCAAGCCATGCAGGCCGAGGGCATTCGGGTGGACGCGGTGACGCTGCAAAACGAACCACTCAACCCCAACAACAACCCTAGCATGCTGATGACGGCCACCGAACAGGCCACGTTCATCAAGAACAACGTGGGGCCGGCGTTGCAGGCGGCGGGGCTGACCACCAAAATCATCCTCTACGACCACAACCTCGACGTGCCCGAGTACCCGCTCACGGTGCTGCGCGACAACCAGGCCAGCCAGTACGTAGATGGCTCGGCATTCCACCTCTACGCCGGCAATATTTCGGCCATGAGTGCGGTGCACGATGCCTTCCCGAGCAAGAACGTGTACTTCACCGAGCAGTGGATTGGCGGCCCCGGCAACTTCGCCGGCGACCTGAACTGGCACACCAACAACCTTATTATTGGGGCTACCCGCAACTGGAGCCGCAACGTGCTGGAGTGGAACCTGGCCGCCGACCAGAACTACGGTCCGCACACCAGCGGCGGGTGCAGCACCTGCCTGGGCGCCCTCACCATTTCCGGCAACTCCGTGACGCGCAACACGGCCTACTACACGGTGGCCCACGCGGCCAAGTTTGTACGGCCCGGCTCGGTGCGCATTGGCAGCAACGTGCCCGGCAACCTGCAAAACGTGGCCTTCAAAACGCCCGATGGCAAGAAGGTGGTGGTAGTGCTCAACGCCGGAGCCACGGCCCAAACCTTTGATATCCAGTACCGCGGCAAGGTAATTACCTCCCTGCTGGAAGCTGGCGCCGTGGGCACCTACGTCTGGTAAGGCACCTACCCGATTTTTTTCTATTGTCTTCACGCTTAGCCCATTGCCTATATAGCTCGCTCTGCTTCTGCTTGCCCAACACCTGTTCGCCGCGCTGTTATCTGAAGTTTCCTTCCCGAAGTTTCTTTCCACCAACCAACCCCAATCCCACCATGACCACAACCTTCACTCTCTCAGGCATAGCGCGGCGGCTATGCACCACGCTGACCCTGGCGGCCGGCCTTAGCCTTGGCCAGCAGGACCAGGCGGCAGCGCAAAGTTTTTTACGGGCCGATGGCGGCCGCATTGTAAATGCCAGCAACCAGGAGGTTATCCTGAACGGCATGAACCTGGGCGGCTGGGCCGTGCAGGAAGGCTACATTGTAAAGCCGGGCTGGCCGGGCCTCGATGGCAAGGCCACGCAGGGCAGCGTCAAGAAAACGCTCTACAACTTCGGTATGAGCGACGCGGCGGTGGAAACCTTCTACCAGAACTACCGCAACAACTTCATTCAGAAACCCGACCTCGACTACATTGCCTCCAAGGGCTTCAACTGCGTGCGGCTGCCTTTGCATTACGACCTGTTTCTGACGCCCGCCCAACGGGCCGTGCGCAACAGCGTAATCCGCGGCACCGTCAGCTACGATTCCTACGTCAGCTCGCTCACCAACTGGTACAACAACAACCAGCTGTTCAACGACGCGGCCAACATGGAAGCCTGGCGCATGATTGACAATACGCTGGCCTGGGCCGCCGCCAACCAGATGTACGTGGTGCTGGACTTGCACGCCGCCCCCGGCTCGCAAGGCACCGACGCCAATATTGCCGACGCCCTCACGCGGCTGGACTTCTGGAACAAGCCGGTGTACCAGAACATCACCGACCGGCTGTGGGCCACCATTGCCCAGCGCTACCGCAACGATGCGCGCATTGCCATGTACGACCTCATCAATGAGCCCAACAACGTACCCAGCAACCAGCAGATTCACGACGTGTTTCAGCGGCTGATTAACACGGTGCGGGCCCAGGGCGACAACCACTTGCTGATGATTGAGGGCAATGGCTGGGGCAACGACTACAACTACATGGAGAAGCGCACCTTCACCAACAACGCCAACCTGGTTTACAACTCGCACCGCTACAGCGGCAACGGGTACCTGCTCGATAACAACGTGAACAGCGTGGACGGTGGCAACCCCAACAACCTGCGCACCATCGGCAACCTCACCCGCTTCCGCACCGACAACAACGTGCCCATCTGGGTGGGCGAAACCGGCGAAAACACCGACACCTGGATGCGCGACGCAGCCCGTAGCCTCAACTCGGTGGGCATCGGCTGGTGCCACTGGACCTATAAGCGTTTTGAAAACCAGAACAACGCGGCTTTCATGCACATCAACCCGCCCTACATTGTAGATGGCACGGCGGGCCTGAACCAGGTGCTCAACAACATTCTGTTTGCCAACTGCGTGCCTAACTCCACGGTGGCAGCCGTTTCGCCCAATCAGAACGGCATCGTGAACTACCCCGGCGGCGGCAATTACTACGGCACTACTGGCAGCACGCCCAGCGGCCCGGTTATCGGGCGCATCTACGAAATCAGCTCTAAAAACGGCGGCAAGGCCCTCGAAGTATCCGCTAGCTCGCAGGCCAACGGTGGCCGGGTGCAGCAATGGGGCTGGGTAGGCGCCGCCAACCAGAAATGGAAGCTGGTAGATGCCGGCGGCGGCTACGTGCGCATCGTGAACCTGAACAGCAACAAGTCCTTGGATATAGCGGGGCCTTCCACTGCCGATGGTGCCCTGGTACACCAGTGGGATTGGCTGACCCAGGACAGCCAGTACTGGCAGGTAATTAGCAACGGCGACGGTACTTATCGCATCATCAGCAAGTACAGTGGCAAAGCCCTGGATGTGCAAAACAACTCCACCGCCGACGGCGCCGCCGTGCAGCAATGGGCTTACGGCGGTGGCAACAACCAGCGCTGGTACTTCTCCGACCAAGGCGCCGCGGCCCGCACGGCGCTGTCTGCCACCGCCACTGCGCAAACCGATACTCGCCTGCAAGTGTACCCCAACCCGGCGCAGTCGGAAGTGGCTTTCGATTACGCTGCCCAGCAGGCGCACAGCCTTGAGGTGCGCGTGGTGGACATGCTAGGCAAAACCGTGCTTACCCATCCCGCCAACGCCGTGCATGCCGGCTCCAACCACTTCCAGCTGAACGTAGCCGCACTAACGGCAGGGGTATATATGCTCCGAATTGATTCGCCCGAAGGCCAGTTGCAACGCCAGCTCGTCATCACCCATTAACTTCTTTTTTTCAGGCGGCCCGCCAATTTTCCTCGGTTGGCGGGCCGCAAGGCGGAAGTCTCCGCTCTATTCCTCTTGTATGCTTAAAAAGTTTCTGCCCTCTCTGTTGCTGTCGGCGCTTGGCGCAAGTGCCGCGGTAGCTCAAGCTCCCAAGCCGGCCGCGCCAACTAAAACGTATTCTGCCGCTGGCAAGCAAGTGCAGGTGTACACCACCGCCGACAACACGCAGCTACGCCTTGCCCCCACCGATAAGCTGTCGTTTCAGGCGCAGGCCCAGCCCTTGGAAACTCAGCCCACGGTGTTCGTTGACCCCACGCACACCTTCCAAACGTTGCTCGGTATTGGGGGTGCCCTCACCGATGCAGCCGCCGAAACTTTCGCTAAGATGCCCAAAGCGCAGCAGCAGGAGTTTTTGCAGGCGTACTACAGCCCCACCAAGGGTATCGGCTACACGCTGGGCCGCACCAGCATCCACAGCACCGACTTCTCCAGTGGCAGCTATACCTACGTAGCCGACAACGATAAGGCGCTGAAAACCTTCAGCGTGAAGCACGACGAGCAGTACCGCATTCCGTTCATCAAGCAGGCCATTGCGGCCGCCGGCGGCAAGCTCACAATGTACGTGAGCCCCTGGAGCCCCCCGGCCTGGATGAAGGACAACAAAAGCATGCTCAAAGGCGGCAAGCTGCTGCCCGAGTTCCGCCAAACCTGGGCTGACTACTACGTGAAGTTCATCAAGGAATACGAGCGGCAGGGCATTCCGGTGTGGGGCCTCACAGTGCAGAACGAGCCCATGGCCGTGCAGAAATGGGAGTCGTGCGTTTTCACCGCCGAAGAAGAGCGCGACTTCGTGAAAGGCTACCTCGGGCCGACCCTGAAAAAAGGCGGCCTCGGTGACCGGAAACTCATCGGCTGGGACCACAACCGCGACCTGCTCTTTCAGCGGGCCGCTACCCTCTTCGACGACCCCGAGGCCAGCAAGTACTACTGGGGCATCGGCTTTCACTGGTACGAAACCTGGACCGGCAGCGCCATGCAGTTCGATAACCTGCGCCGCGTGCACGAAACCTACCCCAACAAAAACCTGGTATTTACGGAAGGCTGCGTGGAGAACTTCCAGTTCGACGGCATCACCGACTGGAAACTCGGCGAGCGGTACGGCCACTCGATGATCAACGACTTCAACGCCGGCACCGTCGCCTGGACCGATTGGAACGTGCTGCTCGACGAAACCGGTGGCCCCAACCACGTCGGCAACTTCTGCTACGCCCCCATCATCGGTGACACACGCAGCGGCAAGCTGCTCTACACCAACGCTTACTATTACATCGGCCACTTCTCGAAGTTCATCCGGCCCGGTGCGCGTCGCGTAGCCACCACCACCACCCGCGACGTGCTCCAGTCCACGGCCTTCGTCAATACCGATGGCAGCGTGGCCGTAGTGGTCATGAACAGCACCGACAAGGAGCAGCCCTTCCAGCTCTGGATGAAAGGCCAAGCCGCCCAAACCACCAGCAAGCCCCACTCCATCATGACGATGGTGGTGAAATAAGGCAGAGCTAATAGTATTGCACGCAGAGGTCCCAGCCATGGCCACGGCTGGGGCCTTCTTGTCTGGAGTATTTACTCCCGCCGCTCCTGCTTGGTACCCAGGATAAACAGAATCAGCAGCAGAAACGCCGCAATGCCCAGGCTGTACCACGTCACGAAGGGCAGGCCACGGTAGTAGCGCATCTGGCCGGCCGGGTAATGGCCCAGCAAGCTCATCCCCGCAAACAGAATCATGGCCACCGATATGGCCGCCAGAATGCCGCGGCTCACCAGCTGGTCGGCTTTGCGCAGCAGCAGCAGGTAGCCGCTCAGCTCCACGCGCACCCGCAGGTCGCCTTTGCTGATTTTGCGCACGATTTGGCGAATGTCGGCGGGCAGGGTCTGGATGAGGGCCAGCAGCTGGGTGCCGGTGTATTCGGCTTCGCTGAGGATGTTTTCGGCGGAATACTGTTCGGCCACAATGCGCGCGCCATATGGCCGCACGAACTCGAAGGTGTTGAAACGCGGGTGCAGCACCTTGCCAATGCCTTCCAGAATCACGAGGGCCCGCAGGATAAGAAACACCGCGCCGGGCACTTGCAGCTTGTAGTTATAGATGACACTCTGCAAGGCATCCGCCAGGTCCGACATACTCATGTCCTTGACGTCGAGGCTGGCAAAATCCTCAATCAGCTCACTCAACGACGCCTCGAAGGCCCGCATGTCCGGTATATCGGACGTAATAGCGAGGCGGCGGAAGCTCAACGCCATGCCGCGCGCGTCCTGCCGCGCCATGCCAATAAACACGCCGGCAAAGGCGTATTTCTGCTGCTTGGTGAGCTTGCCTACCATCCCGAAGTCGATGAGCACCAAGGTGCCGTCGGGGCGCACCAGCACGTTGCCGGGGTGCGGGTCGGCGTGGAACATCCCGAACTCGAATATCTGGGTCAGGTAGATATCCATGCCGGTTTCGGCCACGGTTTCCGGGCTCAGGCCCCACTCCAGCAGCTGCGGCTTGTCGGTGATTTTGCAGCCGCTCACAAACTCGATTACCAGAATGCGGGCGGTGCTCAGCTCCCGGTAGGGCTTCGGGATATAAAAGGTTTCGTAATTGGCGTAGAGCGTGCGGAACTGCTCCATGCTGCGGGCTTCGGAGGTGTAATCCAGCTCCTTGGTCATGCTCCGCTCGAAGGCGTCCACCACGTCTTGGGGGTTGCTCAGGCCTTGTTTGCGCAGGAAATTGCCGGTCAGGCGCACCAGTTCGTGCAGCAAGGCTAGGTCGGAGCGCACTTTTTCCTGCACGTCGGGGCGCTGCACTTTCACTACCACTTCCTCGCCGGTCAGCAGCCGGGCCCGGTGCACCTGCCCGATGCTGGCCGAGCCCAACGGCACTTCATCGAACTCGGAAAACACTTCGTTGATCGGGCAACCCATTTCCCGCTCGATAATAGCCTTGGCTTCCTGCACATCAAACGGCGGCACGTTGCTTTGCAGCTTCTCAAACTCGTCGATGAGGGGCTGGGGCAGCAGGTCGGCGCGGTTGCTCATGGCCTGCGCCAGCTTGATGAACGTGGGGCCCAGTTCCTCAATTATCATCCGAATCCGCTGCCAGCGCGTGGTTTCAAATACCGCCTGCTCACCTTCCTGCCACGAAACCCGGCGGCTTTTGGGCACCAGCCGCCGCAGAGGCGTGCTGGTTACGGCATCCTCGAAGCCGTAGCGAATCAGCACCTCAGCTACCTGCCGGATGCGGGTCAGGTTGGAAATCGTCTTTTTAAACATGCAGCCGCAGATTATGCAGATTATTCGGATTGCGTGGCCTCAGCAGCCAAGACGAAAGTAAACCAGGTTGGTTTCGACAGCGCGCGGCCGTCTTTGCTCCTGCGTTGAGATGACGCCATTGAAAGCTATACAGAAAACCCCGCTCGTTGAATACGGGCGGGGTTTTTCGTGCTAGTTAGCAGCGTCAACTTACGCGTTGCCGGCGCTGGTTTCTTGCTTTTTGGCAGCACCCGCCGACTTCTGCGTTTTGGCAGCGGGGCTGGCTTTATCGGCGGCTTTCTTGGTTGTAGAGGCAGCTTTGCCGGTAGTGCTGGCAGCGGCTTTAGGAGCAGCTGGGGTTTTGGCGGCAGGCTTGGCACTGGCTTTGGGAGCCGCGGCTGATTTGCTGCTGCCTTTCACGGTGCGCTTCAGTTCTTCCACGTCGGAGTTGGGCGCTACGCCTACCGATTTCATCACGCGGGCGGCAATGCCCTGCACTTGCTTCTCCAACTCCTTGCGCTTGGTTTCGCCGTTTTTCTTCAGCTCGTCCATGATTTTGGCGCCTTCCTGCTCGGAAAGTTTGCTTTCCTTCACCAAGGTGTCGATGGTTTTTTGCACCCGGTCGGTGGTCAGGGACACGAAGCCAACGCCAGCGTTGACGAATTTTTTAAACAAATCTTCCATAAAGCTGAACGGTTAAAAGAGAGTGAAGAAAAACCGGCAGTGCGCCCTCGCGCGCCGGGCAAGTAGTATGCAAGCCGACTAATTTTCACAAACCTACGAAAAGCCAACTATATAGTTGAGTCTAAGAATATATTATTCTTCAGCAAGGCGTTTTTAACAGTAAATAGCATGCTTATAGCGCCTTACAACAACCTGCTACTATAGTGGCTATGCTGCTTCGGCTGACGAATTAGGTTGCTGCACAGCCCAAATACTGCGCGTGAAGTCGCCTACTTGGTTGAGGGCCTGCCGGGCTTCCGGCACGAACCGCCAAAACAAATGCCACCAGTGCACCAGCCCATCGAACACCTGAAGCGTAACGGGTACGCCAGCCACGCGGGCTTTCCGGCAGAAGCGCACCACGTCGTCGTGCAGCACTTCGGCATTGGATATTTGCACCAGCAGCGGCGGTAGGCCGTGCAGCTTACCTCGCACGGGTGAAAGCAGCGGGTGCGCCTGGGAGGTGCTTTCGGCGTAGAGGCTACCCCAGGTTTGCATTTCGAGGGCTTCGAGCACCCGGGTTTCCTCTTGGCAGGCCTGCCGCTGCACGGCGGCGGTGGGCAGCGCCAAATCAATCCAGGGAGAAAGGCCGATGGCGGCGGCGGGCAGCGGATAGCCAGCGTCGCGGAGTTGCAGCAGTAGCGCCAGCCCCAACCCCCCCCCGGCCGAGTCGCCGGCTACCATGATGTTGTGGGCCTGATAGCCTTGGTTGAGCAGCCAATCATACGCCAGGCGGGCGTCTTCGAGGGCGGCGGGAAACGGGTATTCGGGGGCTTTGCGGTAGTTGATGGCCAGCGTGTTCAGCTGGCAGCTCTCGGCCAGCGCCCCCACCAAGGCGCGGTGCGTATTCAGAGACCCAATAACGTAGCCGCCGCCGTGCAGGTACAGCAACACCCGGTTGGTGGGTGCGCCGGCGGGCCGGAGCCACTCGGCGGGCATACCATCCACGTCGGCGTCCTCCAGAAACACATTCCAGGGCATAAACTGAAACAGCGCGGCCGCCTCGGCGGCAAATCGGATGGCGGGCAGCCGGGGCCGGCTACGGGCCAGCGGGCCGGTGGCGGCAGTCAGGAACTGCTTGAGCAGCAAATGCTGGGAAGACGGCATTGGAACGGGTAAGGTGGGAGCTTGGGGCGGAAACGGAGCGGGGGTGCGGCAGTACGCCACGGGCATTAGGTGCTGCTTATCAGATACGTAGGTTAATGGTTGATTGTTAGCTGCTGGTTGATTGGTGATAGTTGATTGTCAGTTGGTGATTATTGATTCGCCATACTCTCAGACCAATCACCAACTGACAATCAACTATCACCAATCAACCAATTCACGGCTTCTCGCCGATGCGGTGGCCTTTGTAGCCACGGATGGCAATGGGAATCCAGCCGAGGATGGGAATAAAGAATGTGAGGGTGAACGGGTTGCGCCACACCATGCGCAGCCAGGCGCCGGGCTTGTCGAGCTGCATCTTGAAGTCGCGGCGGCCTTCGTGCACGTACAGGCGCTCGAACTCCCGAAACAGCGCCGGCCAGGCCACGGGCAGGAAAAACGGGAAGTAGCGCCAGTTCTCTTTCATGCGCTGCCATAGCTCGCGCCAGCGGTAAGGCTGCTGCCCGTGCTTGGCTACGGCTTCGTTCATCTCGGCTTGCATCAGCAGGCGCACTTTCTCGGACAGGGCCGTGTAGTCCTCGCGGGTCAGGTCGGCGGGGTCCTTGGTTATCATCTCGTAGGGCTTGATGCGGGAGCCCAGCACGTAATTCAGCTGCGCCGGATACGCCATGTAGAACGACCAGGGCTGCAACAGTACCAGCAATACAATGGGCCCCAGTGGAATAAACGGAATTCCTACTTTCTTGCTCAGGCGGTTTAGCCACTCCCAGCTGTAGGCGTAGGGGTTCAGGTACTCGCCGTTGATGGTGTAAAACGGCATGATGTCGGTGCGGTGCGTGATGCTGTGGCGCACCATGCTGCTGGCCAGCCGTTGCAGCTCGTACTTGTTGTTGAAGCCCTTGCCAATGCCCGGCACGCCCTCGGGGTACAGCATCAGGTTGTGGTCCTGATAGTACATCATCGTTTCAAAATTGAGCGTGGTGGCATCCACGCAGCCGCACTTCTTCCAAAAATCCTTGACCTGAAACGGGTTCATGAGCGTGGACTGGGAAAGCAGCGGCGCCGACAGCGGGCGGGGCAATCCGCGCTGCCCGGGCAGGGTGCGCCACATGTGCGCCAGTACCACAATGGCATCCCAGGGGAAAGCCATACCCGAGTGGTTGGACGCAAAAATGAGAGGCCGCTCGGGGTTATTGCGCTCCGGAAAGTCCTCGAACCCAATCAGGCGCGAACGAAACCACACCCGGTCGAGCAGTTGCAGGATGTTGCGGTCCAGGGCTTCCACGAAATCCGCCCGGAAATAGTCGGAGTAGATGTGCTGGTTAGCCTGAATGGCAAGCGGCGGGGGCGGCAACACGGGGGGCGGGGGCATCAGGCGGGGTGGGCGGGGGTAAAGCTATACGGAGCGCAAGTTCTTAAATGTAGCGGTTTTGGGGGCCATGCCAAAGCTCGGCCCTGCACCTGGCCCTGTATTGCGCTAACCACGCTCTGCCACGCGGCGGCAGCTAAATCTGCCGCTTCAGGCGGATGACGGTGGAAACCAGCTCGCCGTTGCGCTGCAGCAGCAGAAACATGTTGCGGCCATCGGCGGAATGGAACAGGCGGCTGATTTGGGTCAGGCTCATGCTTTTCACCGGCAGCAGATTGATGGACAGCAGCTCATCATCGAGCTGAAGACCGGCTTCGGCGGCGGGGGAGTTGGGTTCGATACGCAGCACGAAGTAGCGGTGGTAGCTGGGGCCTGAGGCTATCAGCTCTATCCCGCACATGTCGTGCTCGAACGGGTCCCGGAACAAGCCGTTGGGGCGCAGCCACATGGTGTTGCGCGAGTAATCGATGATTACCTCGAACCGCTTCAACGTTTCAAAACCGATGTTGCCGTTACGCGGCACCTCGGCCCGGAGCGCCCCACTTTCCACGTTGGGAAACGAAGTTAGCAGGTTGCGGAGGCGGTACCGGCCCAGCTGAATGCTTGGCACACGGCCCAGATAGCCGTTGATGGCGCCACTGAGCCCACGCCCCAGCTGCGACTGTAGCCGCTTGGCCGGCACCCGCAGCCGCGGGTCGGAGTAGGTTTCCAAAGACAAGGCGTGGCCGGCCCCGGTGTCGAGAATGAGCTTGAGCGGCAGCGTCAGGGAATCGGTAAGGGCAACGGGCACCGTGAGGTAGGACTTGCGCCCTTCGATGTCGAACGGAACGGGCGTCCAGCGGCGGCCCCGCGGCGGGCGGTAAGTGGCCGGGTCGTGAAAAAACAGCTCCACTGCCACGGGGTCAATCTGCACCGCGAAGCTGTTGAATACATCATAGCCCAAGATGCCGTGCACCGGAATGCCCACGTAGCCCGAGAGGTTGAGCACATCGGCTGAGAGCACCAGAAACGACAATGCGGGCGCCACTACGCCGTGGAGCTGCACCCGTACGCTGTCGGAGGCAAAGGCTTCCAGCGGCTTCTCCTCTCCCACCCCCACCACGTTGTAGCTGACACCGCGCCGCAGCCCCAGCAGCTCAATCAGCGTGGGGTCGGTGATAAGCGAGATACCCACTCCCGAATCGAGCAGAAAGTTGAACGGGCCCTTTCCATTGAGTTGCGCTTGCACGATAATCAGGTTGCGCTGAAACTCGAACGGCACCCGCACCTTGTGTTCTTTGGGTTTCTCGAAGCGGAAAGCTGCCGACGTGCCGGGCACTTGCGCCTCCGCTAAAGTGGGCACCAAAGCCAGCAACAGCCACAGCTTGCACCACTGCCAGCCCGGCCACCAACGGCACAGCAGAAAATAGCGCGCATAAAACCGGCAGGCAGACATAGGACAGGGGCGGGTTGGGAAATATAGCCAAAAAACCACCTGTTTCGCCAGGGCCGCCCACGTCCTTCGGTGCTCTACAAAAGGCAGCGCCAACAAACGACTAAGTACCAGCCCGCTGCGCATCCGTTCTGTTACTCCTTGCCCGGTCTGCTTGCTTGCGCCTTAGGGCTACTGTTCTTGGGTAGCTACCGGCAATTCCCATGCGCCGTGCGGGTTGTAGTGGAGCTGGCCGGCCTGAATGTGGAGGGGCGCTTGCAGGTTGTTGTGGTAGAGCTGCCCGGTGCCCAGGCCCTGCGGAAAGTTGGGGAGGGCGTACTCGCCGGCCAGTTGGCTCACGGCGTTCAGCCCCACATTCGACTCCAGCGCCGACGTGAGCCACCAGCTGATGCCCCGGTCTTCGGCTTGCTGCCACCAGCCCGCGGCAGCGGCCAGCCCGCCTACCAATGTGGGCTTGAGAATGATATACGCCGGCTGAATTTCATCAAGCAACGCCACCTGTAGCGCGGGGTCCACAACGCCAATCAGCTCCTCATCCAGGGCCACTGGCACTGGCGAGTGAAGGCACACTTCGGCCATAGCAGCCCACTGCCCGGCGGCCAGCGGCTGCTCAATGGAATGCAGCTGAAAGCGGGCCAGCTGCTCTAGCTTCGTCAGCGCCTCGGCGGGGGCGAAGGCGCCGTTGGCATCCACGCGCAAGGTTAGCTCGGCGGGCCCGGCTTCGGCCCTGATTTCGCTGAGCAGCTGCAGTTCGGTGGCGAAATCGAGGCTGCCAATCTTGAGTTTCAGGCAGGAATAGCCTTCGGTCAGCTTCTTCCGGATTTGCTCGCGCATAAACGCGGCATCGCCCATCCACACCAGCCCATTGATGGGAATCCCGGCTTCGCCGCGGCTGAAGGTGTTGCTGAACAGCTGGCGCTGTCCGCCGTGGTGCAAATCAAGCAGGGCGGTTTCCAGACCGAAGCGGAGCGCGGGCCAGGTAGGCTCTGCCAGCGCCAGCACCTCTTCCGGCCCGGCATCGGGCGCAAATCCGGCGCGGTTGAAATCGGCGCATAGGTTGGCGAGGCGCGCCTCGAAATCGGGGCGGTAGTCGGGGCTGAGGCCGGCCAGCGGGGCGGCTTCGCCCAAGCCCACCAGGCCCGGCCGTTGCGTATCGGTAAGGTGCAGGTACCAGGCCGTGTGCTCGGTGAGGGCCCCGCGGGAGGTTCGGGCCGGAAAGTTGAAGCGCAGCACCCGCCGCGAATAATGAAGCTGAAGCATAAGGCAATAGTACGGCAGATTAGCCAGAGCAAGTTGTGGCGGCCGCTTGGGCAAATGCAGTATAGCTTTGGTCAGCCATGATGCCCCAAACACAAAAGCCGCTTCCGGAACAATTCCGAAGCGGCTTTTATCAAGTAAAACGGCACGTATTGCGGGTAGCGGACTACGCTTTGGCAGTGGGGGTTTTGCGGGTAGCCTGGCCTCCTTTGCGGCCGGCGGCCCGAGCTTCTTCGGCCGTGAAGCGGTGGCCCCGGCCACTCTCGTGCGAGGCTTTGCCCCCTTCGCTGGCAATTTTGCGCTGCTGCTCGGGGTCCATGGCCGCAAAGCCCCGCGGACGCTTCACTTTGGCATCGGCGGCAGCCTTCGACTTAACGATTGGTTGCTTTACGGCGTTGGTTGAGGGGTTAGTCTGCATAGCTCAAATATGTGTAGTGGAAAGGAATGCCTGTTAGGGGCGTTGGAAAGGACAATAAACGCACACCCGTCCACCCAGACCAATCAAAACCAACAAAAAACGCCCGTATTGGCCTAAAATACCGCTTTGTACTGATGAGGTTGCGCGATATACAAATACCGGTTGCGACAAATACGGAGGAGCTTGCGCACCAAGCGCCGCGCTACATCCGCAGGTGCCAAAACCTGAACCAGAGAAATACAGTTACTTTCTAGCCTCTCCACCTCAACTGCCTTTCCATATGTCTGCTGCCTCTCCCTCTCTGGCCACGCCGGCTACCACTGCTGCGTCCACCCTAACCAACCGTTTCCATACCATCCGCCAGCGCACTGAGCTGCTGTGCCGGCCGCTGCTGCCCGAAGATACGGTAGTGCAGCCCATGCTGGATGTGAGCCCGCCAAAGTGGCACCTGGCGCACGTTACCTGGTTCTGGGAAACGTTTCTGCTTAAGGAGCATCTACCTGGTTACCAGGTGTATCACCCCGACTACGCCTTCCTGTTCAATTCTTACTACAACTCGTTGGGCTCCCGCGTGAACCGCGCCGACCGGGGCACCATCTCGCGTCCGGCCCTGGCCGATGTGTATGCCTACCGGGCCCACGTAGATGCCCACATGCCGCAGCTGCTGGCCCTGGCCGATACGCTGCCCCCCGCCTTCCACGAGGTGTTCGAGTTAGGCTTGCAGCACGAGCAGCAGCATCAGGAGCTACTGGCCACCGACATCAAATACATTCTCAGCACCAGCCCTTTAGCGCCGGCATATCTTGATAATTCCGGGTTAGAAGATGCAACCCGAAAGGCAACGAATCCGGAAGCCCCAAGGGCTACCTGGCTGCCGGTACCTGGTGGTATTTCGCGTATTGGATACGAGGGCAATGGCTTTTGCTTTGATAATGAGTTGAACTCGCATGAGGTACTGACGACCGATTTCGAGGTGCAGAACCGGCTGGTAACCAACGGCGAATATTTGGAATTCATAGCCGCCGGCGGCTACCAGGATTTCCGCTACTGGCTGGGCGAAGGCTGGGACTTAGTGCAGACCATGCACTGGGAGGCCCCACTTTATTGGGTGCAGAAAGACAACGGCTGGCACCGGTTCACGCACCATGGCCTGCAACCCGTACACTTGGCCGCGCCGGTTACGCACGTCAGCTTCTACGAGGCCAATGCCTACGCCAACTGGGCGGGCGCCCGCCTGCTCACCGAACCCGAATGGGAAGTAGCGGCCCGGCACTTTGGGGCCACACCTGCGGGCGGTACCTTCCTGGAAAGCAACCTCTTCGACCCGCAGCCGCTACCCGCCGATGCCGACCCTACCCGCTGCCACCAGCTACTCGGCGACGCTTGGGAATGGACGTATTCGGCGTATCATCCGTATCCGGGGTATAGCCGTGCGGCCGGGGCGCTGGGCGAGTACAACGGCAAGTTCATGGTCAACCAACTGGTGCTGCGCGGGGGCTCCTGCGCCACGCCGGTCAGCCACATCCGGCTCACGTACCGCAACTTCTTCCACGCCGATAAGCGCTGGCAATTCACGGGAATTCGGCTGGCCCGCTAGCTTGGCTTCCAACATTTTTTTCGTTGATTTTTCGCTTTGAATCAACTGCTTCTGTCACCCGGCGCGGTTCTCACTCTACGCCTTCCAGTATTCGTTCATGACCTCTCCTTCCGCTTCAACCTCCTTCCTGACGGCCTCTTCCGAACCCGAGCAACTCACGCCCGACGACCAACAGCTAACGGCCTTGAAGGAGCACGTAGCCGCTGGCCTGAGCCGCCCGCAGAAAACGTTGTCGTCGATGTATTTCTACGACGACGAAGGCAGCCGGCTGTTTCAGCAAATCATGGCCCTGCCCGAGTACTACCCCACGCGCACCGAGTTTGGGCTCCTGACCCAGCACCAGGCGGCCCTGGCTACGGCACTACGGCCCGCGGCGGCGCAGGAACCGTTCTTTCTGATTGAGCTAGGCGCCGGCGACGGTCTGAAAACCAAAATATTGCTCCGACATCTGCTGGAAACCAACGCGGTATTCACCTACGTGCCCGTTGATATTTCCGGGGCGGCGCTGGACGGGCTGGCGGCCAGTTTGGGAGAGGAACTGCCGGAGTTGCGGGTGGAGCCTATTGTGGCCGATTATTCGGCGGCGTTGCAGTTGATGGCTTCCCGGCCGGGCCGCAAAGTGGTGCTGTTTCTGGGTTCCAACATCGGCAATTTCTCGCCCGACGACCGGCAGGCGTTTCTGCAAACCCTGGCCGGCCCCCTCACCACCAACGACCGGCTACTTATCGGCTTCGACTTGCAGAAAGACCCGCGCTTTATTCGGGCGGCGTATGATGATAGCCAAGGCGTTACGGCTGCTTTCAACCTGAACCTGCTTACGCGCCTCAACCGGGAGCTGGGTGCCGATTTCGACCTGGCGCACTGGCAGCACTACACCGATTACGACCCGCTGGCGGGCACCGTTCGGTCGTTTCTAGTAAGCACCCGCGCTCAAGCCGTGCACATGGCCGCCTTGCAGCAAACCTTCGACTTTAGGGCCTGGGAAACCATTCACACCGAGAATTCCTACAAGTTCACGGCGCCGCAAATTGAAGTGTTGGCCGCCGAAGCCGGTCTGCGCGTAACCGAGTTTTTCACCGACTCGCAGGATTACTTTGCTGATGTCGTACTCCGGCCGGCCTAAGTACCGAGTTGGCTGTTGGATTTCAGCCTAAAGCAACCGCAAGCCAACAACCGCAACACAACTGCCAATGCCTACTATCAGCCTTGCTTCCGGCTATGGCAATTTCCAGCTGCCAACCGCAGCCTTGGCCCGCGTAACGGCTTTGCTGGCGAGTGGCAAGCTACCAGCCAGTCCGCCGGAGGGGTTGCCGGAACTGCGCGAGGCCCTGGTTGCCCGCTACCAAGCGCAAGGTGCTTTACCGGGTCTTTCGGCTAGCCAAGTGGTGGTAACGCCCGGTACCAAAGCGGCGCTGTTTGCCATATTGCGCGCCGTGTTGCGCCCCGGCGACGAGGTACTGCTGCCCACGCCCAACTGGTTCGGCTTCTGGGGTTTGGTTGAGCAGGCCGGTGGCACAGTGCGCGAACTGCCCCTCAGTGCCGAGGACAATTACACGTTATCAGCCCACACGCTAGCAACAGCCATTACCCCCCGCACGCGGCTGCTGTTATTCACCAACCCCAACAACCCTACCGGCCGGATATACACCCGCGCTGAAGTACAGGCGCTGTTAGACGTAACCCGTCAGCATCCGCAGCTATTCGTGCTGTCCGACGAAATCTACGATGGTATCTGCTTTGAAGCTGCGGCCGTTCCTACGCTGCTCTCTTTCCCCGACCCGCATAGCCAGCACGTGGTGGTGAATGGGTTTTCCAAGTCGTTGGCGCTGCTGGGCTGGAACATCGGCTACCTGGTGGCACCGGCGCCTATTGCCCAGGCGTGTGCCGCGCAGCAGTTTACCACCGCCGGGGCCGTAGCGGTTCCTAGCCAGATGGCCGCCTTGGCAGCTACCGAAAACAAGCCCGCCATTACCGCCGCTTTGCGTCAGCAACTGCTCCCAAACCGGCAACTGCTTTTCAACTTCCTGGCCACACTCCCGCAGGCCTTGCCCCAGCCACCCGGCGGCACCTACTACGCCTTTCCCGATTTGCGGGCCTTCCTCGACCCTACCCTGCCGCTCGTTCCCGGTTCGGCACAACTCGTAGCTCGTTTACAGGCTGCCGGTGTGGAAGTGGTGGACGGGGCTACTTGCCACGCACCCGGTTTCGTGCGGCTGTCTTATGCGGTGCCAACTTCCGAGTTAGCCCAGGCCCTCGAACGGCTCGATAAGGCGCTTCGGCCGCCTGTTTCGTTGTAACATAACCCGGCGCTTGGCTTTACGGGGTTACCTTTGCGGCTTCATTCTGCTGTTGCTCTCATGTCTTTCGCCGCCCTCCGCCCCCACCTCAAACCCACCATTTCGCTAGCTTATCCGGTTGTGCTTAGCCAGTTAGGCCACGTTTTGGTTAACGTGTGCGACTCAGTGATGGTCGGGCAGACCGGTAAAGTGCCGCTGGCGGCGGTGAGTTTGGGCGTGAGCGTGAATACGATGGTAATGGTGATGGGCATGGGCCTCTCAATGGCTATTACGCCACTGGTAGCCGCCGCCGACGGGCAGCGCGACGTACGCCAACTGGGCCGGCTGCTGGGCAGCGGCGTGTGGCTGTGCGCGGTGGCGGGGCTGGTGCTCGGGGCTACGGGCCTGCTGATTGCGCCGCTGCTGAAGTACCTGGGCCAGCCAGCCGAGGTGGTAGCCCTGGCCGCTCCCTGGATTCGGGTGATATTTCTGTCATTGCTGCCACTGATGGTATTTCAGGGATTCCGGCAATTTGCTGAAGGGCTGGGCCTCACCCGGCAGGCTATGTACCTCTCCATTATGGCCAACGTGGTGAATGCCGGCTTGTGCTACCTGCTCATATTCGGGCACTTCGGGGCGCCGCAGATGGGCATGATGGGCTCAGCGTGGGCCACGGTGGCGGCCCGCATTCTGATGGCGCTGCTCATGGGCGCTTACGTGCTGCGGGCGGCGCGCCTGCAACCTTACCGCACCGCCGTGCCCTCGTGGTTCCGCCCCGACTGGACCACGCTGCGCCGATTGATGGGTTTGGGCACCCCCATTGGCGTGCAGATGATGTTTGAAATGGGTGCGTTCAGCTTCTCGGCCATCATGATTGGCTGGCTCGGCGCCACTTCGCTAGCGGCCCACCAGATTGCCATCAACGTCGCCTCCGTTACCTACATGGCTGCCAGCGGCATTGCGGCGGCGGCCACCATCCGGGTGGGCAACCTGCGCGGCCTCAACGACGCCTTTGGGGCGCGGCAGGCGGGGCTGGCCGCCTACCTGCTGGCGTTCCTATTTATGGCCACTATGGGGTTGCTGCTGGTGGCGGCCCGCTTCTATATTCCGCATTTCTATAATCACGACCCGGCCGTGGTAGCCCAGGCCGCCACCTTGCTGCTCATTGCCGCCGCTTTCCAGGTTTCCGATGGTTTGCAGGTGGTGGGCCTGGGGGCGTTGCGCGGCCTTGAAGACGTGAAAGTGCCGTCGGTGGTGGCGTTGCTGGCGTATTGGGTGGTGGCGCTGCCGCTGGGTTACACGCTGGGCTTTGTATTTGAGATGGGCAATGTGGGCGTGTGGCTGGGCTTGCTACTGGGCCTGACGCTGGTGGCGGGGGTACTGCTGTGGCGCTTCCGGCAGCACAGCACTGTGGTAGCAGCGCCGCCTGCGGTGCTGGCGGGCAATTGATTTACTGTCCGCAGAAACCATTTTTCTTTATCTCCCAACTTCGAAATGTGCAGTTTCGGGGTCTTTCTGGAACGAGAGTTTCGCCGTTGATGTATCAGAAAAACCTAGTCGCTTTTTCGGTGGGTTATCTGGTTATTATATTTGAAAATGGCTTTTTTCTCTTTTCTCTTGCTATTGCTGGCTCCTGCGCCGCAGCCTCTTGCGCAAACCCCGGCCAAAACTGCTCCGCCCAAAGAAACCATTGCCTGGTCGGCAGAACGGCCACTTGCCTGGGTGGATTTCAAAAGCCGGCCCATTGCTACGGAACAGCTGGCGGCTCTCACGGCCAGCAACATCGACGTGCAAGTGGGCTGCACCGATTTCGTGTTTCGCTCCAGCGTGAAGGCCGTATTCATGCCCACTGAATCGTGGGTGCGCGACGCCAAAAACGCCTCACCGGCCTTACTGCGCCACGAGCAGCTGCACTTCGACCTGACCGAGCTGCACGCCCGCATGCTGCGCCAGAAGCTGAGTTTGGTGAAACTGGACTGCCAGCACCTCAACCCCGCTTTCAACAACCTGACCAAGGCCGCCTTTGCCGCCTGGCAGCGCGAGGAAAGCCGCTACGACGGCGAAACCAACCACGGCCTCAACGCTGAAAAACAGAAGTTCTGGGAAGCCCAGGTGCAGCTGCGCCTCAACCAGCTAACGGCCTTCGCCCAGCAGTAAGTGGCGCGAAGCCTTTATTTTGCGCTCCACCTTTCCTTGTTAGTACTATGGCTGCTATTACCTGGGCTGATTTCGAGCGGGTTGATTTGCGGGTGGGCACCATCCTGGAAGCCCGTGAATTTCCGGAAGCCCGCCGCCCCGCCTATCAATTGCTCATCGACTTAGGCCCTGAAATCGGCCGCAAACGCTCCAGCGCCCAAATCACGCAGCACTATCAGCCCGCCGACCTCGTAGGCCGCCAGGTGCTGTGCGTGGTCAATTTCCCACCCAAGCAGATTGGGAAATTTATGTCGGAAGTACTGGTAACCGGGGCCGCCGACGAGCAGGGCTACATTGTGCTGGCCGCGCTGGCCGGGCCCGTTCCCAACGGCAGCCGCCTGGTATAATGAACCGGTGAACTGGTGAGGTAGTGAGTTTGACGTTCTATTTGCCACAAACTCACCATTTCACTATCTCGCCATTTCACTTCTTCTCCCCCAGCTTCATTTGCCGCATCGACAGCGTATCGAGCACGACGCCGTAGATGTCGTCGAGGTCTTTGCCGTGGGTGGCGTAGTAGCGGTAGCTCTGGTGAAACAGCGAATCACTTATTTCATAGCGCCAGAAGATGGCTTTCTGCTGTTGCAAGTACAAAGCCCGCGCCGAGTCGGTGGAGAGCCGGGAGCTTTCCACCCGGGCTTCCAGCAAGTGCAGGTCGGCCAGCACGCTGACCATCTGCACGCGGGGCATCAAAGGCTGCGGCGGCGGCACATCGTCGGAGCGTTGGCAGCCCAGCAGCAGGCCGGCGAATAGCAAGCTAAGTGTTAGCGGATAAACCCGAAAGAGCAAGTGTTTCACGGCGCAAAAATACAATTTCCTACTGGTTTCCGGTGGCTTATTTGGATGTCTGCTTTTTATACGAACGGCAATACTTACCTGATTCGCGTAGTTTAGCTGTTATGAATGCGCCCACTACCCCGTTTCAATTGCTCGTGCGCAAGCTTCAGCAGCTGGAAATCCGGATGCTGAAGGCCGTGGACGCGCAACTTCAAGGCAATTTCCGCTCCGTTTTCAAGGGTACCGGCCTCGAATTCGACGACGTACGCCTCTACCAATACGGCGACGAGGTGCGCGCCATCGACTGGGCCGTATCGAGCAAGGGCCACGGCACGTTCATCAAAACCTACAAGGAAGAGCGAGAACAGCAGGTATTGCTGCTGTTTGATGTCAGCGGTTCACAGCAAGTGGGTGCCCAGGGCCGTAGCAAGCTGGATGTAGGCCGCGAAATCTGCGGGATTCTGGCGCTGGCCGCCGCCCGGCAGGATGCGCAGTTGGGCATTCTGGCTTTTTCCGACCAAAAGGAGCTGTACTTACCGCCTGGCAAAGGCATCCGGCACGCCTACGCCCTCATCAAGCGGCTCTACGACCTGGAGCCCAAGTCTAGGCAGACGGCGGTGGGTGCGGGCATCAAGCAGGCGCTGGGACTGTTGAAGCGGCGCAGCATTATTCTACTGATTTCCGATTTCATTGACTCCACCTACGAGCGGGAGCTAACCATGCTGGCCCAAAAGCACGACCTGGTAGTGGTGCAGCTCCTCGACCAGCGGGAGCGGGAGTTTCCGCCCTTGGGCATCGTGCCGCTCTACGACCAGGAATCTGGCCGCACCATCTGGACCAACACCTCTTCGAGTGCATTCCGGGCCCGTTACCGCGCCACCTACGAGCAAAACCGTTCCCAAATCAGCCACATCTGCCGCCGCCACCGCACCGAATATCTGTCCATTGCCACCAATGCCGACTACATGCCCCAGCTGATTCGGCTGTTTCGGCGGCGCAACCTCCGGGCGGGCCGTGGGTAAAGCGCTGCTCTATTTGCTGGTGTTGCTGGCACTGCCGCTTGCCAGTGCGGCCCAGTCAACCGCCGACACGATTCCGCCGCGCGGCCGTTTCCTGCAACCGTCGGTGCGAGTGGGCGAGCTGGTTGACTACGAGCTGAGCTACACCCACGAGCCGGGGCTGAACGTCATCTTCCCCGACTCGACGGCCAATTACGCGCCCTTCGAGTACGTGGGCAAAACTTACCGGCCCACCCGCACCCGCCGGGGCCGTAGCCTCGACGAAACGGTGTATCACCTGCGCACCTTCGCGCTTGATTCGGTGCAGCAGTTGGCGTTGCCCGTCACTATTCTGCAAGGCCTCGATACGCTTACTGCGCCGGCCACGGTAGCCACCGTGCGCCTGAAGCGGACAGTGGCCCCGGTAACGGATGGCGCGGCGCCTGTTTTGCGCGAAAACACCACCTTGCTGCCCGTTGAGCCCACCTTCAACTATCCATACTGGCTGGCTGGTTTGGGTTTGGTGGCGGTGGTGCTGGGGGGCGTGGCGCTGGGGTTTGGCCGACGGTGGCGGCGGCAGTATCAGCTGTATAAGCTGCGCAAAAACCACGTGTATTTCCTGACCCAGTACGCCCGCCACGTCGAGCGGTTTACGCTCAGCCGCTCGCTCAACAACATGGAACGCGCCATCACGCTCTGGAAAAATTACCTCACCACGCTCGAAAACAGCGTTATCAATAGCCTCACCACCCGCGAGATAGTAGCGCATTACCAAAACGATAATGACGTGAAACTGGCCTTGCGCCTCGCCGACCGGGTTATTTATGGCAACCAGTTCACGGAAGACGATACCGAAACCGACCTCGCCTTCGACCTGCTGCGCGACTTCGCCCAGCGCCGGTTCGAGGAATTAATAATCAAAAAGTATGGGGTATGAGTTGTCGGGTGTCAGCTGGTTACCAGGGGCTGAGCTTTGTGACCAATACAACTGGCTTTCAACGAATGCATTCTTAATTCTTAATTCTTAATTCTTAATTCTTAATTCTTAATTCTTAATTCTTAATTCTTAATTCTTAATTCAAAAAAGAATGCAGCTTTGGCAACAGTTTCTGGCCCCTCTTGTGGATAGCTTACGCTACGCCACCCTGGCCAGCTATGCCTGGGAAAAGCCGCGGCTGCTGTTTCTGATTGCGGGCATTCCGCTGCTGTTTGGGGTGCGTTGGCTGCTCGCGTACCGGCGACGCAGCAAGCTGGGCGTGGCCTTCGTGCAGGGCGACATCCGGCGCGACTGGAGTGCTGTGCTGCGCTTCCTTCCTGATATTGTGCTGGGCCTGAGCTTGGCGTTTGGGATAGTAGCGCTGGCCCGCCCCCAACGCACCGACGACCGAGTGGTGCAGTCGGGAGAGGGCATTGATATTCTGCTGGTGCTGGACGTATCGGGCTCGATGGAGCTGGGCGACCTGCGCCCCAACCGCCTGGAAGCCGCTAAACGGGTGGCGCAGGAGTTTGTAAATGGCCGCTCCGGCGACCGGCTGGGCTTGGTGGTGTTTGCCGGTGATGCGTACTCGCTGGCGCCCCTCACCACCGATTATGAGTTGCTGCGCGAGAGTATTGAGGGTTTGAAACTAGGCATGATTGCCAATGACGGCACCGCCATTGGTACGGCGCTGGGCGTGGCAACCAACCGCCTGCGCGACTCCCACAGCCGTACCCGCGTGTGCATCCTCCTCTCCGACGGCGAAAACACGGCCGGCAGCCTCGACCCGCTTACAGCTGCTCAGCTCGCCCACGCCTACGGCCTGAAAATCTACACCATTGGGCTGGGGCAGGATGGCGTGGTGCCATTTGGCAAAGACGGGCTGGGGCGCACCAATTACGTAAACACCCGGCTCGACGAAACCACCATGCGCCAGATTGCCGAAGCCGGCGAGGGTCAGTTCTTCCGGGCCACCGACAACGCCGCCCTGCGCCAGGTGTTTCAGCGCATCAACCGCTACGAAAAATCAGAAATCAAGCAAACCCGCTTCCGCAACACCCGCGACTATTACCGCATTTATCTGTTCTGGTGCGTAGGGCTATGGCTGCTGTGGCTGGGCCTCAAAAACACGTTCCTCGTTAACTCGCTGGAAGATTAATTAATGTGCTGGTTTCTGAGGTGTTAATGTGCTGATGAGGCAACCCAAAAACGCGTTGACTTCCAAAAGAATACTGCCCATCTGCTCAGCAACAACCAACCATTAACTACTCTTCATCAACAATCAACCCATCGAAAATCAGCACATCAACTAATGTCCATTTCCGATAATATCCACTTCTTTCAAAACCAGCTTGCGGGCACGGATTGTCGCCTGGTTACCGTTACGAAAACGCACCCGGTGGAGAAGCTGCAAGAGGCTTACGACGCCGGCGCGCGGCTTTTTGGCGAGAACAAGGTGCAGGAAATGGCTGCCAAGCACCCCGAGTTGCCCGCCGATATTGAGTGGCACCTGATTGGGCACCTGCAAACCAATAAGGTGAAATATATTGCGCCATTTGTGCACACCATTCAGAGCATAGATAGCCTGAAGCTGCTGCTGGAAATGGAGAAGCAAGCTGCCAAGTACGGCCGCGTCATCAATGGGCTACTCCAGTTCCACATTGCCGCCGAAGAAACAAAAACCGGCCTCACCCTCCCTGAAGCCGAGGAAATTCTGCAATCCGACGCCTTCAAGGGGTTACAGCACGTACGCATCACGGGGGTTATGGCTATTGCCACCAACACCCCCGACGAAACCCAGCTGCGCCGGGAGTTCAGTGAGTTGCGCGGTTATTTCGAGCTGCTGCGCACGCGCTACTTCGCTGATGCTGAGTATTTCCGGGAAATATCCATGGGTATGAGCTCCGACTATAAGCTGGCTATTGCCGAGGGTAGCACGCTCATCCGGGTGGGCAGCGCTATTTTTGGGGCCCGCTAGATTCGTTTTTCGTTGTTGGTTTTCGGCAGTTACGCCATATCACACACCAACAGCGAAAAACAAGAAACCAACAACGAAAAACCAACTCATGACCGCACGAATCATTTTGCAACTCGCTGCCCTGCTGGGCGCCCTCGGAGTAGGCATCGGCGCATTTGGGGCGCACGGCTTGCGCCCGATGCTGGAAGCTTCCGGCCGCTTCGACACGTTTGAAACGGCTGTGCGCTACCAGTTTTACCATGCGCTGGGCTTGCTGGCGGTAGGCGTGTTGCTGCATGCCCGCCCCGAGCTGCGCCTGCTGAGCACTACCGCTTGGTTATGGCTGGGGGGCGTACTGCTATTCAGTGGCTCCTTATATCTGCTGTGCTTCACGGGCGTTACCAAGCTGGGCGCCGTGGCCCCCATCGGGGGTCTGTTGCTCATTGCCGGCTGGATTACGCTACTACTGGCCGCCCGGCAGGTATAGCCGGTTGTCATTCCGACGCAGGAGGAATCTGAGTGAAGCTGTTGAACTAGTACACTCAGATTCCTCCTGCGTCGGAATGACGATTTCTTGCGAGATGTACACAAAAAAAGAGGGACTCGCTGAATGCGAATCCCTCTTTTTTATTTCAGCTAGATGAAGCTTACGACTTCTTGGCCTTCATTTTGGCTTTGCTGTCATCGGCTTTGATTTTCACTTTCTCGGCAGGAGCAGCCGCAGCCGATTCCACTTTGTCAACCGTCATGGTGGGGGTGCCATTTTCTTTCACCTCACCTACTACCGATACCATAGCGTTACCGGCGGCCGAATTCGACTCCACGGTCAGCACTTTGTTCTGCATACCCATTTTGCCAGCGGTGTTGAAGTTGGCGGTAATAGTGCCGGTTTTGCCGGGCATTACGGGCTCTTTGGTCCACTCCGGCGTGGTGCAGCCGCAGCTTACGCCGATGTTGGAAATCACCAGCGGCTGAGTGCCGATGTTTTTGAATTTGAATACGTGCTTCACCACTTCCCCTTGCTTGGCGGTGCCGAAGTCGTACTTCATTTCATCGAACTGGATTTGGGGGCCAGCTACTTTGGTTTGGGCATTAGCAGGCTTAACGGCCGCCGTTTGAGCCTGGGCAGCGAAGCCAGCGCAGGCCAGCGACAGGGCAAGTACAAGTGCTTTTTTCATGAGGTGGTACTGCGTTATGAATTGAGGAAAACAAAAATACTGGTTTTGGCGGGTGCCGCAAGTTGAGTGCCAGTTTTCCACCCAATCGGTGAAGACTCCGTGAAGCCCAACATCATGCGCCCCGCTTTTCGTTCGACGCGCTTACGCTTCCGGCTTCTCTGCCAACAACTTCTGATTGAAGTTAAGCAAAAAAAGCTTTTCCGATGCCCGTGTAACGGCCGTGTACAACCAGCGTGCAAACTCGGAATTCACCATATCCTCTTTCAAAAAGCCGTGGTCAACGAATACAGCTTGCCATTGGCCACCCTGGGCTTTGTGGCAGGTAAGGGCGTAAGCGAATTTCACTTGCAGCGCATTCAGGAACGGGTCTTTGCGCAGGGCGGCACTTTTGTCGCGCTTGGTGGTGAGGTGGTCGTAGTCCTTGCCCACGGCTTCGTACAGCTCCTTGCTCCGGTCGGCGGGCAGGGCGGGGCTTTCGGTGTGTAGCGTGTCGAGCAGGAGCTTAATTTCCATGTCGGGCTCGTCGGGATAGTCTACGAGGCGCACGCGGGCATCAGCGAACCGGAAGCCGAATTCCTCGGTGCGCCGGATGATTTTCACCACCTGCACAAAGTCGCCGTTGGCCAGAAAGCCCATTTCCGAGTCTTTGGGCAGCCAGAAGTAGTTGTTGCGCACCACCATCAGGTAGTCGCCCGACTCGATTTCATCCTCGGCCTCAAACAGCACCCGCCGAATCATCTGGTTGTACTGGTTGGCGTTTTTGTTGGAGCGGCAGATGATGGTGGTATTCTCGTGCCCGAAGTTCTTGTAGGCCCAGCGCAAGCCGTCTTCCAGCTTGTCGCCGCCCATCTGGAACAGGTCGGGGTAGCCGCGGGTGTGGAACTGGATGTTGGGCTGCTCCTGGCGCAACTCTTCGCGGAGCACCGTGGCATTCATCAGAATACCCGAAGCCTCGGCCTGGCGCATTACCTGGCGCAGCTCCACCCCGTCCACCGTCGCCCGGAAACGGTGCCGCAGCAGTTCCGGGTCGAGGGCGGGACTAAGCAGCTGGCCCACTGGTGGCAGCTGGGCCGTGTCGCCGATGAGCAGTAGCCGGTTCGAGGGCTTCTCGAACACGTAGTTCATCAGGTCGTCGAGCAGGCCATGTTCCCCAAACGCTTTTTCGTCGGAAATCATGGACGCCTCATCCACAATAAACAGCGTGTCCTGGGCGCGGTTGGGCTGGCGCTGAAACGAGAGGCTCTGGCTGGGTGAACCACTGGTTTGGCGGTATATTTTCTTGTGGATGGTGCTGGCCGGCACCCCGGCGTAGGCGCTCATTACTTTGGCCGCGCGGCCGGTAGGCGCCATCAGCACGTATTTGCGGCCCAGCTTGTGCAGCCACTGCACCAGGGCGCTGACCACGGTGGTTTTGCCGGTACCAGCATAACCTCGCAATACAAACGCCTTCCGGCCCGGCAAGTCGTCCTTCAGAAACACGTCCAGCTTTTGAAATAGCGTGGCCTGGTCCTGCGTTGGTTCGTAGGGAAAATGGTCGCGGACGGAGGGGGTACGGAGTGAGAGCATAGATACTAACAAAGCTAGAGCTAAAGAACTAGCTCCCCTCCTTTTTTAAGGAGGGGTTGGGGGTGGTTAAGTCGTTGTTACGAAAAGCTTGTCTGATACCTTCTAGCGCAAACTCTATCTGTTCAAACACCATTTTGTTCTCAAAACGCACCACACGAACAGATATATTTTGCAGAAACTTGGTGCGCTCCATGTCAGCAGCTTCCCCTGAAACTGTGTAATGCCCGTGCCCGTCTAGTTCCACTGCCAGACGCTCAGCTGGGCAATAAAAATCTATCACATAATTCCCGATGCTATGCTGTCGGCGAAACTTACGGCCATCAAGTTGACTGTTTTGTAGTGCCCGCCATAATGTAGCCTCAGCAGGCGTGAGATTATCGCGCAGTGCTTTCCTAGTGCTTTTTAACTCAGGCTGGTTATGGTGAGCAAGCTTCATTTGGGTCAATATAGATGCGGACGATTGGACCACCCCCAGCCCCTCCTTAAAAAAGGAGGGGAGCTAGTTCTTTAGCTCTAGTTTTAACTTTATTTTAGCCTTGCGGCTCTACTACGGCCATGGTGGCGGTGGCTTTAGCAATCAGCAGGTCATCGCACCACACTTCGGCTTCGCAGAAATACAGGCGGCGGCCGGCTTTCAGCACCCAGCCTACGGCGCGCAGCTTCTGGCCGATGCCAGGGTGCAGGTAGCTGGTTTTCAGCTCCACCGTTACCACACCGGTATCGTCGGGCACGAGGGTAACGGCGGCGAAACCGGCGGCGAGGTCGGCCATGGTGGCCGTGAGGCCGCCATGCACGAAGCCTTTCTGCTGCTGGTGCTGCTGGCCCAATACTAACTCAGCTTCCACCCGGCCGGGCTCGATATGGGTGAGGTCGGCCCCAATGAGGTGCATGAAGTGCTGGCGCGTGAGCTTGCGGCGGATCCGGGCTTCGAGGTTGTTGTCGGCCGCGGGAGAAATGGCCGGAGTGTCGGGTGTGTTCATCGGGGCCGAAGTTCGGTATTCGTTTTTAGTTGTTTGTTTTTCGATATTAGTTGGGAAGGTTTACTACGACTCAGACCTGGTGCAGTCCGCCGCCTTCCGGCCACCGAAAAACGAAAAACCAACAACGAAAAACGACCATGCAACCGCAGGAATACTTGTTGAGTGGCGCCCTTGGTTTGGCCCTGGCGGCGTGCAGTGGCTTCCGGGTATTTGTGCCGATGCTGGCCGCTAGCTTGGCTTACCGCACTGGCCTGTTGCAGCCGTCGGCGGGGTTTGCGTGGCTGGGTAGCTGGGCGGCCGTGGCCGCGCTGGGCACGGCTACCGTGGCCGAAATCCTGGGCTATTATTTTCCGGTGGTTGATAACGTGCTCGACTCGATAACTACGCCAGCCTCATTTATTGCGGGTACCGTGCTCATGACAGCCGCCCTCCCCGACCTCGACCCGGCGGTGCGCTGGGGCCTAGGCATCGTGGTGGGCGGTAGCACGGCGGGTATTATTCAAACGGGCACCTCGCTGCTAAGGGCCGGCTCCACCCTCACCACGGCGGGTCTCGGCAACCCTATACTAGCCACCATCGAAAACACGTTAGCCATTGTAGGCACGGCGTTGGCGCTGCTCTTGCCGGCGTTGGCTGCTGGCCTCGGGCTGGTGTTGGTGCTGTATATTGCCACCCGGCTGCGGCGCTGGCGGCTGCGGCGTACCAATCGGCGGGCTGCCGCAACACCGGCGCTGCCCAGCCGTTGAGGCTACTCGTTCTATTACACCTATTGCATGTCTGCTCCCGATTCTCTTTCCGATTTCAAGCTCCTAGAAGCATATAGTGGCCGCGTGAGGGTGCGCGTGTGCGGGCTGCTGGTGCAGGAAGGCAAGCTACTGCTCACCGCCCACCGCGGCCTACTCCCCGACGACGCAGCGTTTTGGTCGCCACCCGGCGGGGGCTGGCAGTTTGGCGAAACGATTCAGGACTGCTTGCGGCGCGAGTTTCAGGAAGAAACCGGCCTGGCCGTAACCGCAGGTCGTTTTCTGCATCTGCACGAGTACCAAAGCGCTGATTTGCAGGCGCTGGAACTGTTCTTTGAGGTAACGCTAACCGACTCGGCTGCCGTTCCTCAACTTGGCCTCGACCCCGAGCATGCCGCCGATGCGCAGCTGCTCACCGAGCTAGCCTTCGTGGCCCCGCAGCAGCTTCTGCGGCTGCCTGCCCCCCAGGTGCATCCCATGCTCCGCCAGATCATCAGCCCCGATGACGTGTTCATTCCGCAGATTCGGTTTAAATCGTGAGGCTTGACGAATACGTTTGCAGCAAATAAGCTACTGATACTTACGCCCGGTTCATGGCAAAAGCCTTTGGCTGGATTTGTCTAACGCCAGTTTAGACGGACCTAAGTACCTTTGGACTTCTGCCTTACGCAATGCCTGTGTCTGTCGATCCACTAGTTTCCGCTGCTATGTCCGTTCCTTCGTCGCACCTGCCGGCTCCCACAGCCCTGCACCGCCTCCGCGACGAAACCCTGGACGCTGATAATCTGGCCGCTTACAACCTCTACCTAACGGCCAGCCCAGCCGGCCTGCGCGTGGGCGTAGCCGATGTGCGCCGCAACAAGTTTGTGGTGCTGGAAGACTACGCGGCGCTACCCGCTACCTCCTACGGCGGCCAGCTGCAAGCCCTGGCCGCCCACCATGATTTGGTAGGCCAGCCCGGCTGGAACCACGTGCGGTTGGCTGTCCAGAACCGGCACTTCACGCTGCTGCCGTCGCCGCTGCTACGTCCCGGCGACGAGGACAGGTATTTGCGTTTGCACCATGCCGTTGATTCAGAGCGCGAAACCGTACTCGCCTACACGCATACCAGCCAGGAAGTCGCCAGCGTATTTGCCGTTGAAAACGCCTTGGTTGCCTGGTTTCGGGGCACGTATCCTACCGGCACCTTGCTGCATCAAACCAGCGCGATGCTCGAAGGCCTGGTGCATCAGAGCGAATCAACTACTTCGCGCCGCTTCTACCTGAGCATCGGTCACCACGAGCTGACTATTATCGTTATCCGCGACAAAAAGCCGGAGTTCTGCAACGTATTCGCCTTCAGCTCCCCCGAAGACCTGATTTACTACACCATCCTGGTGATGCAGGAACTCCAGCTCAACCCCGACCAGGACCCGGTAGTGGTGTGGGGCGACCTGATGCACGACTCCGAGCTGTTCACGGTGTTGCGCAAATACATTCGCCACGTGAAGTTCGGCAACCGACCCTTCGACCTGCACTATAGCTACCGTCTCAACGAGTTGTTTGAGTACCGCTTCTTCGAGCTATACAGCCTGCACCTCTGCGAGTAACTGCGTAACGGAGTAGCTGAGTAATCAGTGGCTCCGCTTAAATAAATTACTCAGTTACTCACTTACTTAGCTACTCTCTTATGCGCATTGCCTTATTCCCCGGTTCTTTCGACCCATTTACCAACGGCCACTTAGACGTGGTGCGGCGCGGCACCGAGCTGTTCGACGAAGTGATTATTGCCATCGGCAACAACAGCAGCAAGGTTCGTTACTTGCCCGTCGAGCAAATGATTGGCATGATTGAAGACGTGTTCCGGGATGAGCCACGCGTATCGGTGCAAGCCTACAAAGGCCTAACAGCCGATTTTGCGCGGGAAGTGGGGGCTAAGTTTTTGCTGCGCGGTTTGCGCAATACCACGGATTTCGAGTACGAAAACACCATCGCGCAAGCCAACCGCCACGTCAACCCCGAGCTGGAAACCGTGTTCCTGATTACCTCACCGGTGCTAGCGGCCATCAGCAGCACCATCATCCGCGAAATTCACCGTTTCGGCGGCAACGTCAACGACTTTGTGCCATTTGAGCTACCGCCTTTTAATAATTAAAAATTAAGAATTAGCACTTAAAAATTGGGCGCCGGATCACCACTTATACGTGTATCCGGCGCCCAATTTTTAAGTGCTAATTCTTAATTTTTAATTGGATTCTCGCTCAGGTAATGGCGCATCACCAAGGCAATGCTGGCGTACGATGAGTCAAGCACCGATAGCGCCTCTTTGGGCGTCATCCAACGTACTTCTTCGATATATTCTTCGGCCTGAGGCTTCATCAGCGTATCGTCGAGGCAGCGCATGATGTACCAGTTGGTTTTCTTGAGAATCTTGTTGCCGTTGTAGGCGTAGGAGTGCCAGGTGCTGGGCAGTTTGTCGCCCAATTCCACTTTGATATTGCACTCCTCTTCTACTTCGCGCAGGGCCCCAATGCCGGGGTCCTCTTCCTTCTTAAGCTTGCCCTTGGGCAGGTCCCACTTGCCGAGCCGATAAATCATCAGCACCTTCCCGTCTTTCACTACGAGGCCACCAGCGGCCTTCACAATGCGAAATTGGTCTTTCAGGTGCAGAATCAGGCGGCTTTTCTTGCGGGCCAGCATGGTGAGTGAAGTTAGCTTCTTCAGCTTTTTCACTTCCATCAGCCGCAGCAGCCGGTCCACAAATACGTCGGTAACGTCGCGCACCAGCACGTCGCCCACTAAATCCTTGGAGATGAACTCGTCTTCCGGATTCAGAATCAGGTCGTACTTATGCTTATATACTTTCTCGCTGTTCTTTTTGATAATCAGCGGAATATCGTTGATGAAGACGTTCATCGCGGGGTAATCAGGAGGTCTACTGAGAGAGATGCAGGCCGCGGCCTGTTGCAAAGCACAACATAAATCTTCGCATACGAAAGAGCAAAGAAGTCGGGCAAGATACGGGTTGGCGCCGGTTGAGTTGTTCGAGGCTCATAAGATGGCAAATTATTAGGAGCCCTGCCGCAGTTTCGGCCACTCTCACTTCAGGCGCCAAGTTCCCGAAAATAGGTAATTCACTATTTCTACCGCTCTCCTTTTCGCCTTGTACCTTCGCCAGATGAAGAAAATCGGTTTGCTATCCGACACTCACAGCTACCTCGACGAGCGAATCCTGCATCATCTCAGCGGCTGCGACGAAATCTGGCACGCCGGCGACTTCGGCACGGCCGCTGTAGCCGAGGAACTGGCGGCCGTGGCGCCATTGCGCGGCGTATACGGCAACATTGATGGCCGCGACGTGCGCGCTACGCAGCCGCTGGTGCAGTCGTTTGTTATCGAAGAACTGCACGTACTCATGACGCATATTGGCGGCTACCCTGGTCATTATAGCCCGGTGGCGCGGCCCTTGCTTGCGCAGGAACGGCCCGGCTTATTTATCAGCGGCCACTCGCACATGCTCAAAGTCATGCCCGACCCCAAGCTGGGCTTGCTGCACCTCAACCCCGGCGCGGCCGGGCGGCATGGCTTCCATAAGGTGCGCACACTCTTACGCTTTGAGGTGGCTGAGGGCAAAGTGCAGCAGCTCCAGGTAATCGAGCTAGGGCCTAAATAAAAAAGCGTCTTCCCCGAGTAGGAGAAAACGCTTTTCATTGGTTCTGACCGAAACCCACCGACACCGGGGTCGGGTGTGCCAGATGGTGCGCAGCCTAAGCCGCAGCTTCCGTCTTTGCTTCGCCGGCCTTAGGGAAACGGGCTTTCAGTTCTTCGATATCCACGTTCTTCAGAACGGGAGTCAACAGCAATTGCTTGATGATGGTCTGCTTGTTGTTGGCACGGGCAATGTTCTTGCGGTGCTTACGCTTCAGTCGGGTAGCGCTCATTTTTTCCGGGTCGGTTAAGGTCTTTCTGTAAAGGAGGGGCAAAAGTAAGTCATAAATTTGAAACCGAGAAACCTTTCCCCGTTTTACCTTCTCCCCTGATGATGAATCCGTTGATTGATTTGCGCTCTGATACCGTTACGCGCCCCACTCCGGCCATGCTGGAAATGATGTTCCAGGCCCCCGTCGGCGACGATGTGTACGAGGAAGACCCCACCGTGCGCGCCCTGGAAAACGAGGCGGCTGCCCGCTTCGGGCTGGAAGCTGGCTTGTTCTGTCCGTCCGGCACCATGACCAACCAAATTGCTATCAAAGCCCACACCGAGCCGCTGTCGGAGGTGATTTGCGAGCAGACTTCGCACATTTACCTTTGGGAGGTGGGCGGTATTGCATTTCACTCGGGCGCGTCGGTGGCGCTGCTGGCCGGGGAGCGGGGCCGCGTGACGGCCGCGCAAGTGGAAGCCGCCATCCGGCCCGTGAACGTGCACTACCCTACCACCAGCCTGATTTCGCTGGAAAACACGCACAACCGCGGCGGCGGCAGCTGCTACGCCTTATCTGAGCTGGAAGCCATTGCCGAAGTGAGCCGACGCCACGGTATTCCGCTGCACCTGGATGGAGCCCGCATCTTCAACGCGCTGGTAGCCACCGGCCAGCAAGCCACTGAGTACGGCCGCTTGTTCGATACCATTTCGGTGTGTTTGAGTAAAGGGCTGGGCGCGCCGGTGGGCTCGGTACTGCTGGGCAGCAAGGCGTTCATCCAAAAAACCAAGCGCATCCGCAAGGTGATGGGCGGCGGCATGCGGCAGGCCGGCTACCTGGCCGCTGCGGGACTCTATGCCCTGGAAAACAACGTGAACCGGCTGGCCGACGACCACCGCCGCGCCCGGCAGCTGGGCGAGCAGCTGGCGCAGCAATCCTACGTGGCCGAAGTGCTGCCCGTGGAAACCAACCTGGTTATCTTCCGGCTGAAGCCCGAAATGCCGGCCGAAAAATTTCTGGCGCAACTAGAGGAACAAGGCATCAAAGCTTCGTCGTTTGGCCCTCAGATGATTCGCTTCGTGACGCATCTGGATGTGGATGATGAGATGATTACGCGGATAGAAGACGCGTTGTCGGCGTTTTAGAGACTTAAAGAAGTCCGGTGTTACCAGTGCAATCTAGTCGAATCAACATCTTGCAACGTACATACCGTTAGTAGCCATATGAGCTTTCAGGCTGAATATAGTTTCGGAGCCCGACGGCCTTACTGGTGGCGCGGTTGGTTTAAACCGAAGCGCTGGACTTCATTGCCTGATGCGGTGCGGCACGCTGGCCGGGTGCGGGAGTTGGCACTATGTTTCGACTATAACTTGGCCTCACGCAGCGCTGATCTCCTTCAATTGCGCCAACTGCGGAGCCTGTCCTTACACGGCGGCGGGCAAGCTTGGGAAATGCCCTGTTTTCTCCCCGTCGAAATGGGGCAATTCATTCAACTACGTGAGCTATTGGTGCTCAACCTAGCGCTGATAGAAGTACCATTGTGGCTGACAACTTTGACTGACCTGCGCTATGTGATGCTGCGCGGTACCGACATCACCAAGTTACCTGCCACCATCAGCAACCTGCACCGACTGGAACTGCTACGAATCGAAAACTGTCAGAATCCGCTGAGCATGTTGCCCGAATCGTTCCGGGAATTGAGGGCGCTACGGTACCTGAGCTTTCGGGATACATACCTGCGGTATCTGCCCATCAAACACTTGCCGCCAAGCCTGACGCACCTGGAACTGAGCTATTCGTCGTTGCTGGCTGGCGTCGATTACGACGAGTTGCATAGCCGTTTCCCGAAGTTGCGTGTTTGTCTGAACGGCGTTAAATAACCTTGAAGCCATTCCATGCTCACTCCTTTCGATTCCGATAACTACGCCGCCGCCCGCGACTACCTCACCCAAGCCGACCCTGTGCTGGCCGCCATTATCCAGCGCGGGCGCCCCATTCAGCCGGCGGCTCACGAGGATTTGTATCTGGCTTTGCTGCGCGCCATTGTCGGCCAGCAGATTTCCACCAAGGCCGCCGCGGCCATCTGGCGCAAAGTGCAGGCCCTGTTCCCACCCGACGGCTACCCCGAACCAGCGGCCCTGCTTACTATGACCGATGAAGACCTGCGCACGGCGGGTCTTTCGCGGCAGAAAGCCAGCTACCTGCGTTCCGTTGCCGATTTTGCCCAGCGCGACCAACTCGACCACGCCCACCTTAGTCAGCTTCCCGAAGACGATTTCACCAAGCACCTCACTCAGATAAAAGGCGTAGGCCGCTGGACCGCCCAAATGCTCCAGATGTTTGCCCTCGACCAGCCCGACGTATTTGCCGAAGGCGACCTAGGCGTGCAAAACGCCATGCGTAAGCACTATGGGCTCGAGGAAACCGGCCAGGCTCTGCTCCGGCGCATAACCGAAATTGCCGAGCCGTGGCGCCCCTACCGCAGCCTGGCTTGCAAGTACCTGTGGCAGTCACTGGACAACACGCCGGCGAAATAAGGCGCCGCTATTCGTCGAGGGTGCCGGCCTTTTTCTGGTCGAAATACGTGACTATCATAGCTACGAAAGTGGCTACGTAGGGTACCAAGAAGCCAAACGCCAGCCACCGCCACAACGACCGGTCGTTCATGTGGGCAATGTAGGCGGTGATGAGCGCCGAGGGCAAACTCAGGAAAAGTATGGCAAAGAAAATGTCAACCAGCATACTGATAGGAAGAAGTTGGCTACCGGTATAGTTCCGGCACCTGCCGAAGCTGCGCGGCTTGTTGCCAGTTAGCGGGCTTCACTTTCGGGTAGAACCACGAGGCCCCGTTGGCCAGCCACTCCGCCCGGTAGCGCCGGGTGGAGTCGGGGGTATAGTCTTCGTAACCGAATTCTACGCCGCAGCAGTGGCAAATACTATAATCCGGCGACTGATTATCTGGTCCCCACGGCGACTCATCATAATCGAGGCCGCACACCCGGCAATACCATACTGGCATAAGCAGAAAGGCGAATTGAGAATGTTAGCGGACCTTACCGCGCTTCACTAAATAGGCGTACAGCACCTTATCGAACGGCTCCCGAATATCTACAGGCACGAAATCAATCTTGTACTGGCCGCAACGTAGCACTAGCTCGTGCTCATACTGGCGCATGGCCGCCTGGTATTGCTCGCGCACCTGGTTGGGTTGCAGCTTCACGGTTTCGCCGGTTTCCAGGTCCTCAAACACGTAGGGCCGGTCCTGGAAGTTGAAATCGGCCTCGGTGGCGCGGTCCATGATGTGGAAGAGCAGCACCTCGTGGTTTTGGTGGCGCAGGTGTTGCAGCGCGGCCAGGGTGGCCGTTTGCTCTTCGGGCGCCCGGCCCAGCATATCGGAAAACAGCACCACTAACGAGCGTTTCGGGATTTGCTGGGCAATGGTGTGAATCACGCTGGCGACGTCGGTGGTGGCACGGCGCGGGGTGGGTGGCCGCTCCAATAGCTGCTGGAGCGTGAGCAGCAACGTGTGGCGGTGGGTGCTGGTGCTACGCACGGGGGTTTGCAGTTCTACTTGGTCGGCGAAGGTGACGAGGCCCACGGCGTCGCGCTGCTTTTGCAGCATAGTGGCAATGGCCGCCGCGCAAAGCACCGCAAAGCGCAGCTTGTCGTGGCTGGGCTCGGGGTAGTACATACTGGGGCTTACGTCGAGCAGCAGGTGGCAGCGCAGGTTGGTTTCTTCCTCGTAGCGCTTCACAAACAGCTTATCGGTACGGGCAAACACTTTCCAGTCGAGGTGGCGCGTGCTTTCACCAGGGTTATAAAGCCGGTGCTCCGAGAATTCCACCGAGAAACCGTGGTACGGCGACTGATGCAAGCCCGTAATGAATCCTTCTACCAGCTGACGAGCCAGAAATTCCAAATTTTCGAAAGAGCGGATGGCAGCTAGGTCGATTGGCTGAGGCATAGGCGGAAGATTCAAAAAGTAATGAGGTGGAAAAGTACCGGTTCAGCGGAATATTTCAAGCCGCATCTATAAGAGCGTCAACCCTAAAAATGCCCCTGCAAGTTCATAAATGCGTTTTATACGCTTATCGGAAGGCAAGTAAAACAAAGATACCCGTGCCTGGTTCAAAAAAGCAGCCCTTTAAATTTTTATATATGCGAGGAAGCCCGTATTTTTCGCAAACACTTCAATCATCTTAGAATAACATAACTTTACGGAAGGCACTGTGGAAGACCGTCACGACCAAGAAGAAATCTATTCGCAACGTATTAAGGCTGGCAAACGCACGTATTTCTTCGACGTGAAAGCCACCCGCGGCCAGGACTATTACCTGACCATCACGGAAAGCAAACGCAAGCTCCGCGACGACGACACCTTCTCTTATGAGAAGCACAAAATTTTCCTATACAAGGAAGATTTTTTGAAGTTCGTGGACGCGTTGCAGGACGCCGTTGAATATGTGCGCGAGGAGCTACTTACCCCCGAGGAAGTAGCCGAGCTGGACCGCCCACGGCCAGTATACGACCACCATCCGGATGGCGACGCCGGCTTCAACCCCAACCGCGCCGACGATAATTACTAAGCACCCCAGAGCCTAGCGAAACAGTTAGTACATTAATTATCGGCTTATCCTACGGTGGCGCCCACTCCTTACAGCAAGGAGTGGGCGCTACTATTTGAGGTAGTCCGGTAACCATCGGCTTTTAAGAAGCTATTCAACTCAAGTTGCGAGGTAGCCGCGTAGCGGCGAGAGGTTTGTAGCATATACAGCGACAGTAGGTGTGCGCCGCATAGCGGTGCCAGAGCTACCTGCTATTCTGGCACCGCTACGCGGCGCTTCGTGCCGAAAATAACCCATTCTACAAACCTCTCACCGCTACGCGGATACCTTGCAGCCTGGATTATTTAAGCAAGTGTGTAAGTCATCAGAACGATGTAGAGACGCCCACGTGCGTCTTGTTGAGCGCACTGTTCGGCTACTGTTGTTACAACACCGAGACGCAAGTAGGCGTCTCTACACCGTCTTGGTGGATGTATTTGCTATTTTAAACAACCTCTCAAAGTCCGTAGTATTGCGTGACTATAACAATCACGCCAGCTGCTAGATACAAGCAGAAG
The DNA here is from genome assembly GCF_017313265.1 of Hymenobacter telluris. Classification (GTDB taxonomy): domain Bacteria; phylum Bacteroidota; class Bacteroidia; order Cytophagales; family Hymenobacteraceae; genus Hymenobacter; species Hymenobacter telluris. The sequence continues at coordinate 162,607 of NZ_JAFLQZ010000012.1, forward strand.
CGCTGCAATTTCCGGGCGGGTTTATGGTGTTCACACATGCCTGCTCAACACCTACAGCGCAGTGGCTGGTTCAACTATTCACGTGTTGATGGCTGCAGTACCAAGTCAGCCGTGCTTTCCCCGGAAAAGCCCCGTACCTTTGCCCCCGAATTGCGCGGCCTAGCCCCATTCACTCATCCACTCATTCACTCATTCACTGTTATATGGGTCTCCGCTGCGGTATCGTCGGCCTGCCAAACGTCGGCAAATCCACGCTTTTCAACGCTCTTTCCAATGCCAAGGCCGAATCGGCCAACTACCCGTTCTGCACCATCGAGCCGAACGTGGGCGTGATTACCGTGCCCGACGAGCGGCTCCAGATTCTGGAGGCGCTGGTGAACCCCAAGCGGGTACTGCCCACCATCATCGAGTTTGTGGATATTGCCGGCCTGGTGAAAGGCGCTTCCAAGGGCGAAGGGTTGGGCAACAAGTTTCTGGCTAACATCCGCGAGGTGGACGCCATCATTCACGTTATCCGCTGCTTCGACGACCCCAACATCGTGCACGTAGCCGGCGGCGTTGACCCCGTTTTCGACAAGGACGTTATTGATACCGAGCTGCAAATCAAAGATTTGGAGAGCGTGGATAAGAAGCTCGCTAAGTCGGAGCGCTCGGCCAAAGGCGGCGACGCCCAGGCCAAGAAGGAAGTAGCGGCGTTGCAGAAGTTCAAGGCGGCGCTAGAGGACGGCCAGAACGCCCGCGCCGTGCAGGCCACGCCCGAGGAGCTGGAAGCCGTAGCCGACTTGCAGCTGCTCACCATCAAGCCCGTGATTTACGTGGCCAACGTAGACGAGGCCAGCGCCACCACCGGCAACGCCCACACGGCAGCGTTGCAGGCCCACGTAGCGCAGGAAGGCGCCGAAGTGGTGCTGGTGTCGGCGGCCATTGAGTCGCAGATTGCGGAGATGGAAGACCCCGAGGAAAAAGAGATGTTCCTGGGCGAATATGGCCTCACCGAGTCGGGTTTGAACCGCCTGATTCGCGCGTCTTACTCTTTGCTCAACCTGATTACCTACTTCACGGCCGGGGTGCAGGAAGTACGCGCCTGGACCATCCACAAGGGCGACAAAGCACCGGCCGCGGCGGGTGTCATTCACTCTGATTTCGAGAAAGGCTTCATCCGGGCCGAGGTGATTAAACTGGCCGATTACCAGGAGTACAAGACCGAGGTAAAAATCAAAGAAGCCGGTAAAATGGCCGTGGAAGGCAAAGAATACGTGGTGCAGGACGGCGACATCATGCACTTCCGCTTTAACGTGTAGTTGAACAAAATACACTCACCGTCATGCTGAGCTTGCCGAAGCATCTCGCGTGCTGAGGCTGAATTGGTAATCTTGCGTCAGCACGCGAGATGCTTCGACAGGCTCAGCATGACGTTCTATTTTCTACCGCAATAAGCCGTTCTCCTCATGGACGTAAAAGACAGCAACGGCAACCTGCTCGCGGAAGGCGACTCGGTGACGCTCATCAAGGACCTGAAGGTGAAAGGCTCTTCGCTCACGCTCAAACGCGGTACAGTGGTTAAGAACATCCGCCTCACCAACTCACCCGCCGAAATTGAAGGTCGCGCCGGTGGCAGCACGATGGTGCTCAAAACCGAGTTTCTGAAGAAAGCCTAACGCCGTTTCTTCAGCAACAACCAGTAACTTAAGCGCCCCAGCCGAACGAGTCGGCTGGGGCGTTTTTTTATTTTTGAGTAATGGATACGAAGGAAGACTTTTCAGAAGCACTAGCCCGCTGTAGACAGCTGTCAGAAGCTGAAGCGACATTATTGGCTCTGGCATTTGAGCATACAAATGGAGTTACAGCACCACAAGTTGCCGAAGTTTTAGGGTATAAACATTTTGTAGCCGCAAACGCATTAGCCGGCAGATTAGGCAGAAAAATAAGTGAGCATCTTTCTTACAGTAAGGCAGACGGTAAGACCATCGAATGGTGGACAATAATATTTACAGGTAAACATAATTCAACTAGAGGTTTTGTCTGGTATTTAAAACCCGGTTTGAAGGCAGCTCTCACTACTTCCCTACCACTTTAAACAGCATGCCAGCCGTCATTTTGTCGGTGGTTTTCATGCCGTTCAGGATGGCCATTTCTTCGTAGCGCTTGGAGGGAATACCGTTGGCGGCCAGGGCCGAGGCTAGTGTCTGGCCGGCTTTAGCGGTTTTGATGCGTACCCGCTCGGGCTGCTTGTTGATTTTGCTGGCATCGGTGAGGCGGCGGAAGTTCTGAGCGACGTTTTGGAAGGTACCGCCGTAGGTGTTCAGGGTACCAGGTCCGCAAAGTCCTACGAGGGCATAAATCGTTTGGCCATCCTGAATCAGATAGCTCAGCGTGTTGGCCGTAATACCCTGCTGGCCAGTTTGCTGGTCTTGGCCCACCTGGTCGCCTTGAATAACGATGGCCGGGAAGTTGTTAACGGTTGTTTTCTGGGCCTGGGCGTTCTGGATTTTCAGCTGTTGCACCAGCGCCTGGGCGGTTTCGTCGAGGCCTTTGTTGCCGGCGGGCAGCAGCACGATTACCGCCTTGCCGTTGGGTTCAGCCATCTGGAACTGGCTGGGCGAGTTCTGCGACTTCCAGCCCTGCGGCACCGGAAACTGAAACTTCAAATCGGGGTGGTAGAACGTGTTGTTTTCCACGTAGCCCTCGCGCGGGTTGTCGCCGTAGGGCAGGCCCTCAATCAGGCGCAGGTACTGGTCACGGTTGACGGCGAGCTGGCGGCCGGCTTGCTGTTCGGCTTGCTGGGCCAGCTTTTTCACGTTGGTGTATCGGTCGGCGGAGTTGGGGTGCGACGACAGGAAGGTGGGCACGGTAGCTGCGCCGCTGCTTTGCTCGGTGCGCGAGAGGGTCAGGAAGAAGTCGGCCATAGAGGCCGGGTCGTAGCCGATTTTGCTGGAGTATTTCACGCCCAGCTGGTCGGATTCGGTTTCATCGTCGCGGCCGTATTTGAGCAAGCCCAGCCCTACCACTTGCGCAGCCGGCTGGGCAATGGAGGCAATGCGCCGCGAGAAGATGGACCCTAGCAGAATAGCCCCGTTGGCTAGCGTGGAACGAGTCTGCTGCTTCTGGCCGTGGCGGGCCGTAATGTGCCCTATTTCGTGCCCCAGCACGCCGCTGAATTGCGCCTCGTTGTTGAAATAAGCCAAAATACCGCGGGTAAAATACACGTGGCCATCGGGCGTGGCAAAGGCGTTGATAATCGGCGAATCAACAACGGTGAAGCCTTTTACATCGGCGGGGCGGTCGGAAATCCGGCCCATCTGCATGCCTTTCTGGTCGATGTAGTTCTGGAGCTTGGCGTTGTCGAGCAGCCCGAACTGCGCAATTACCTGCGGGTCGGGCTGGGCGCCTTGCACCGGGGGCGGCGAGGGTATGGCACTGGTTTTAGTGGCGGCGAGGCGGGAGCCCGCCAGCGGCAACAGGAGCGTTAGGGTGAGGCCGACGCGCGCAATGGAGGTGAGAGTAGGTTGCATACGTGAGAGAGTAGAGCGAGGAATAGGATAGGCCTGCAACGAACCTGAGCTATACAAAGGTTACAAGCCATTTAACCTTGCTTGGCTACTACTGTGCCAAACTGCATGGCAACCCTCCCGGGAGAGAGCCTGAGTGGTTGCCCTCGTTTCAGGTGGCCGTTTTTTCCAGCTCCTGCTCTTCCAGCTCCAGCACGGTAGGACGGCCGTGGTGGCGGTCCAGCCAGTTCATGACGGGAGTGGCAAGGGTGCCGTGCATAATGATGGAAGTCAGGACGGTGAAGCCGGTAATGGCCCATAGCTCGCGGGCCTCGGCAAAATGCCACTCGCTGAACGCATAAGCCAAATAGAAAAAGGAGCCAATGCCACGAATCCCGAAAAACGAAATAACCAACCGTTCCGGCCACGACACCCGGCTGCGGCCCAGGGTCAGGAGGCCACCGGCCGGCCGCAGCACCAACAGCAGAAACAGGCCCAGCGCCGCGCCGCTCCAGGTGAGTGGCGCCAGCAACCCACTCACCAGCGCCCCACCAAACAGAATCAGGATAGCCACAATGAAGAGTCGCTCCAGCTGGTCGGTGAATTCGTGCATCTCAGTGTGGTATTCATGGCTTCGCTCGTGGCCCCGCAGCGTGACGGAGGCAATAAATACAGCCAGGAAACCGTAGCCATGCAGCAGTTCGGTAAGGCCATAGGCCGTGAGCGTAACCGCCAACGCTACAAAGCCATACGCCTCCGGGTTGATTCGAATCCGGTGGGGCAAATCGAAAATCAGGAACGAGAGCACCTTGCCGGCCAGCCAGCCGCCCACTACGCCCATGCCCGTGCGGTACCCCACGTCCATCCAGGCCCAGTGCCATAGCCGGTCGGTGAGAGGCAGTGCCAGTGCGGCGGTGGGCAGCAGTACCACGGCCAGATGCACAAAGGGAAAGGCCAAACCATCGTTGAGGCCGGCCTCGCCGGTAAGTGAGAAACGCACGTTGTCTTCGCCGCCCTCGCCAGGTTTGCCTACCTGCACGTCGCCGGCCAATACGGGGTCGGTGGGGGCTAGCGTGGCCGCCAGCAGCACCGCCGAAGCGGGCAAGAGCCCCCCGAGCCGCCAAGCCACCACCGTGAAAACCCCGATAGTAATCACCATCAGTACCAGTACCAGTTGCAAAGGAGCCCGCCAGCGCCACAACGAGAATTTGCGGTCAATCTTGAGGCCAGTACCCGTGAGGGCCACCGTCACGCAGATTTCCGACAGGTGCATGACGAAAGTGGAATGCTCGACGGGGTCGGGATTGGGCAGGCCCAGCGGCAGCGAAAAGACCAGTGCCCCCAACCCTACAAACAGAATGGGGTAGGAAAGCGGATACTTGCGCAACAAAGAGGGGAGCCAGGCCACGGCCAGAATGGCTACGCCCAGCACCACCAGAATCAGGTTGTAGAGCGACATAGGCGGCTGCATCTATAGGAGAGGAAGCTCCAATGTACGCAGCCGCTGCCTTTTCGGCTGGTTATTATCTAAGGCCGGCGGCTGTTGAAGTCGATGCTCTGGTAGCCGATCAGCAAGTCGGCGCGGGTGCCGGGTGGGCGGTAATACACCAGCAGGTCGTACTGGTTTTCGGTTTCCTGGTGGCTGCCTTCCCACATCACGCTGTTGGGGCCCTGCGCGGTTTGGGTGGCGTAGATGTAGTTGTAGTAGCCTTGCTTCACGAGGGCTTGGCCGGTGTAGAGCTGGTTTTCGGCGTCGTAGGTGAGCTTGAACTCGTCTTTGAGCTGCCAGTCGGTGAGGGCGCCCAGCACGTACACGGGACCGGGCGCCGGCTGCTCGGCCTTCAGCTGAAACGTCACGTTTAGGTAGTCGGCGTTGGTGGCGCCGTTGCCGTACTCCCGGCTCTCAAACACGCGCTGCCCATTAATATCCTCGAACTGGGTGTAAGCCTGGCCGTTGCGGGTACCATCCAGCTGCAGCAAGGCCGTACGGGGCGAGGCATTGGCATCGAGCTTGGCCACGCCGATGCCCAGAGAGCGGAACGTACGCAGGTCGAAGAAGCGGAACTCGGTAAGGGCCGGGAAGGCGTTTTCGAAGTTGAAGTACTGGTAGTCGAGCTGGCGCTCAGCGTCGCGCACGAAGGTGGGGCGCAGGTTGTACTTGGCATTGTCCCAGCGGAAGTTCTGGCGCAGCACCACCTTCACTTCCTGCGCCGGGTTGACGAGTTGCATGTTGTAGCGAATGCCAAAATCAACCTGCTGCAAGGTGTACCGCTCGGTGCCGGCCACCGGAATACCCTGCTTCAGGGCAATCTGCACGCCGTTTTCGTACACCAGCAGCCGCCGGCTCAGCAGCGGCGTGTTGCCGGCGCCCTGCACCACCAGCAGGTAGTTGCCGCTCAGCTTCACGCGCGGCACCCGCAGCTTGTAGTGGTAATACGGCACCTTGGTATTGACGGACGTGCGGTAATCGGTGAACAGAAACTCGTTTATCTCGCTCAGAAACTGCATATCCGTCAGAATCGACGGTTTCCAGTCCACGTCGCAGTGCACGAGCTTGGCGGTGAGGCGCTGGCTTTGCTCGGCCACAATGTCGAACTCCAGCGTAATGGGCTGCTCCTGCGAAATGGGCACCACCGGCGGCGTGAAGATTTCGGTGTTGCTGCCCGAAGCCACGTAGCACTGCACCGAGCGCACGTTGGGGTCGTAGATGTAATCTTGGTAGCGCAGGGTGCGGTCGGCGTAGTATTCCGGGGGTTGCTGGGGGGCGCCACCGGGCCGGCGGGCGGCGTTGGGGTCGGTGATGGGCGTACCCAGCGGCACGCAGGACACGGCTAGCAGCAACAGGCTGGCGAGGTAGGAAAGACGAGGCATAAGACGAATGTACGAGCAGCGGTTTATCTTGGCTACTAGCAGCAGCCGACTAATTCAGATTTACAGCTTACCCGCCAGCTTCCGCCTGCCAGCCCCAGGTTTTCCCCTGCGCGCTGAGCAAGCGGAACCGCCGCCGGAGGCCACCAACCCGTGAAATAACATGACCACGACCCACTACTTGGCCGCCCGGCTCCGCGAGGTGCTGCTCGATGGCAAATGGATTGCCAATACCAATTGCCAGGAACAGCTGCTGGCCATACACTGGGAGCAGGCAATTCAACGGGTGGAAAACCTAAATACTATTGCCGCCTTAACTTTTCACTTAACCTATTATCTGAAAGGGCTCTTGCAGGTTTTCAGAGGCGGAAACCTGGAAATCAGTGACAAGTACAGCTATGATTTTGCAGAAATAACAACTGAAACTGATTGGAATACGCTGGTAAGGGAGTTCTTGAGTAACGCCGAAGAGTTTGCCAGCCAAATTCAGCAGCTCGATGACTCCATCTTGGCAAAGCCGTTCGTAGATGAGCAGTACGGCAGCTATTTGCGCAACATCGAAGGCGTAATTGAGCATAGCTATTACCACTTAGGGCAAATAGTTGTGATTAAAAAATTGGTGGAATCGAAACAGACATCAGGTGCTGCCGGCAAGTGAACTACAGGAACCAGACTTGGCTGCACGAATAGTTGCAGCTACCTTGGCAAACCCAAATTGCGGACTAGCCGCGTAGCGGCGAAAGGCTGGTAGCTACTGGATTCTGTTGGAACGGTGCGCCGCGTAGCGGTGCCAGAAGGGGGTGTGCCTCTGGCACCGCTACGCGGCACGGCACGGCCCGTCTTTGGCCTGCTGAGCTACCAACCTTTCGCCGCTACGCGGCTAGCCCGCAATTTGAGTTAGCAAGCAGAGGCTGGTACAGATACTTACCAATACTATAGGCCCCCGGCAGGTAACGTTAACTTCACAGTGGCTTTATACAGTGGTAACCTGGACGTAAACCAGACGAAATAGTGGATTTGGAACTTGCAGCGCAATTCAGCAACAATAAAATCCCCTATGAAACCTACTTCTACTCTTCTCTTAGCCGCTCTGCTCGGTGGTGGGAAAGCCCTGGCGCAAGTGCCCTGCCCTACCCTGCCCGCCGACCACATTAGCCGGTTTACGTCGGTGGAGCCCACCACCCAGCCCCAGGATTTACGCATTCCGTCGACGCATACGTTCCAGATGCTGGCCCAGGGCAACATGCCTTACACCAACGCGGCCGACGGCAACATGCTGGAGGCATTTGACTTCACGGGCTACGCTCCCATTGCGGGCAGCAGCACCAACGGCTACCTGTCCATCAACCACGAGGGCTCGGGTACTACCTCGGGCGTGAGCATGCTCAGCCTGAACTTCAACGCCGCCACCAAGCTGTGGAACGTAACGGCCAAGCACCCTGTGAATTTCGGTCCCGTAACTGGCACCATCAACAACTGCTCGGGCACGGTTACGCCGTGGAGCACGATTGTAACCTGCGAGGAAAACACCGGCCCCACCACCCCCACCGACACCAACAACGACGGGTACATGGACTCGGGCTGGAACGTGGAAATCGACCCGGTTACGCACACCGTAAAAGACCAGAACGGCGACGGCACGCCCGATAAGCTCTGGAAAATGGGCCGCCTCAAGCACGAGAACATCGTGGTAGCCGCCGACCAGCGCACCGCCTACGAAGGCGCCGATGATGGCTCCAGCAACAGCTTCGTGTACAAGTACGTGGCCACCACGCCCGGCCAGCTCGGCAACGGTACGCTCTATGCCCTGCAACTCAACGGCGCCATCGGTACGGGCACCACGGGCACCTGGATTGTAATTCCGAACTCGACGCCCGCTGAGTGCAACAACACTACGGCCGCCGCTCGGGCGCTGGGTGCTACCAGCTTCAACGGCGTGGAGGACATCGAAATCAGCCCCCTGACCGGCCAGGTGTACTTCACGGCCAAGGGCCCCGGCACCATCTACCGCTTCACCGACACGGGCGCTACCGGCACCACGTTCAGCAACTTCGAAATCTTTGCTGGCAACACGCCCACCAACACCGCGCAGGCTTACAACATCAACTACGGCACGGGCACTATCTCGGAACTGTGGCGCACCGGCAACGACAACCTGACCTTCGACTCGCAGGGCAACCTGTACGTGTTGCAGGACGGCGGCCGCAACCACGTCTGGTTGATTAAGCCTTGCCACACCCAGGCCAACCCCGCCGTGGAAGTGTTTGCCGTAACGCCCGCCGGCTGCGAGCCAACCGGCATGACCTTCTCGCCCGACGAGCGGTTCATCTTCATCTCCATGCAGAGCCCCGACGCCAACACCCTGGCCACGGTAGACGCCGCCGGGCAGTCGGTGGTATTCAACAAGTCCACGGCCGTGGTTATTGCTCGCAAGGGCGTACTGGGCACGGCGTTGAGCACGAAAGGCGCTCAGGCCGAGCTAGCCAAAGCCGATGTGTACCCGAACCCGGTGAACGGCTCGGAGCTGACGCTGCAACTCAGCCACAACCAGAAAGAAGCGGCTACCCTAACGGTGTACAACACGCTGGGAGCCCGCGTATTCGAGCAGGCTGCCACCCTCAACCAGGGCCAGAACACGTTGAAGCTGCCGGTGAGCAAGCTGACCAACGGCCACTACAACCTGGTTATCACCACGGCTACCACCACCACCACGCGTCCGTTCATCAAGCAGTGAGGTCAACCCTGATTTCTCTTTTCTCCTTACTAGTTGTTGCCCTGCATGTTGTGCAGGGCAACACTTGTTTGGCGCAGTGCCCTCCGAAAACGTCTTTTTCCCTCACTCAGTCGCTGCAACAGCCTGCTTGCATCAAAGAGCTGAACCTGCGGGGCCAAAGCCTGGAACTACTGCCCCCCAGCATCGGGCAGCTGCGCAGCTTGCGGCTGCTGTTCCTGCACGAAAACCACCTGCGCCACCTGCCCGAAAACCTAACGGCGCTGGATAGCCTGCGGGTGCTGTTTCTCAACAAGAACAGTCTGCTGGATTTGCCGGCTTCCTTAGGTAATATGCGCCGGCTGCGGCAGCTGCAAATCGAGCAGAACATGCTCACCGAGCTGCCGCCCAGCGTGGCCGGCCTGGATAGTTTGCGGTACCTGCTGAGCGCCTACAACAACTTCACGTCCTTGCCTGAAGAGGTGGGCCAGTGGAACCAGCTGGAATACTGCGACGTGTCGCACAACCAGCTGCTGTTTTTGCCAGCGTCGGTGAACCGGTGGGGCAACCTGCGCTACCTGTACCTGAACGACAACAAGCTGCAACAGCTGCCCGCCCGGCTCGGGGATTTAGCTAGACTGGAGGAATTGAATCTGTCCAACAACCAGCTGGAGGAACTACCTGCCAGCCTGGGCGAGTGCCAGAACCTGAAGGTGCTGATTCTGTCGGGCAACCAACTCAGAGCGCTGCCTAAAAGCCTCGGCAAGCTCACCAAACTGGAAATGCTGATTCTCAACGACAACCAGCTTACCACCCTACCCCGCTCACTGAGCAAGCTAAAGCAGCTCAAAACCATTATCGTGAAGCAGAACGCCTTCACCCCCGCCGCCCGCCGCCAAGCGGAAACCACGCTGCCGGGCGCTAAACTTTACTTCTGATGTCCTTTCGCCTAATTGATTTTAGCAGCGTTGGCCGCTCATTACTGCTCGGTTTGTCGGTGCTGCTGTTCTCGTTTGTGGTGCTGCGCAAAACGCCCGCCGAGCAAGTGAAAGTGTATTACAGCCGCCATCTGCGTGATTTCCACGCCGCCCTCACCCACTTCCAGGAGCGCACCTACTCCGCCGATACCGTTGCGCTGCGCCGCGAGTTTGCCGCGTGCCGGCAGCAGTACAAGCAGTTGGAATTTGCCGTTGAGTACTACTACCCGCACGCCGCTGGCCGCATCAACGGCGCGGCTCTGCCCGAAACCGAACCGGGTGAGCCGGGCGAAGTCATTCCGCCCAGCGGGTTTCAGGTGCTGGAAGAATACGTGTACGCCGCTCCCGACAGCCGCCCGAACCGGGACCTGATTCACCAAGAAATCGACAACCTGTTGTTTCAGGTGCGTCAGTTAAAACAGCAGGAATCTTACCTGTCTTTCTCCGACGAAGCGGTGTTTGATGCCTTGCGCCTGAACCTATACCGGCTAGCCGCTAAGGGTGTTTCGGGCTTCGATTCGCCGGCGGCCCATGCTTCCTTGCCGGAAGCGACGGCCACCCTGCAAGCCACCCGCGAGGTACTGGCCCTGTACGATGTGCCCGCTACCCTGACCACGCATCTGCGCCGCTGCGAAGCTGCCGTAGCTTCCCCCAACCAGGACTTCAACAGCTTTGACCGGGCCCGGTTTTTCGTGCGGTACTTCAACCCCGCCCTAGCGGCCCTGCACCAAACGCAGCAGCAACTGCGCATTCCGTTTGTAAAGGAGCGGCGCGCCGTACGGCCCGAGGCTGCCAGCTTTTTCGTGGCCGGTGCTTTCAACGCGTCTTTTTTTGCCCCGGCCGATGCTGCCGCGCCCACGCCGGCCATGCTGGCACTGGGCGAGGCCCTGTTCAAAGAGCCGGTGCTGTCGGGCAAGGCGGGGCGTTCTTGCGCCAGTTGCCACGCGCCCAACCGCGCCTACACCGACGGCTTGCGCGTAAACAGCTCCCTGCTGGCCGATGCCGGCCTGGAGCGCAACACCCCTACCCTGCTCAACGCCGCCCTGCAACCCGACCAATTCTACGACAGCCGGGTACATTTTCTGGAAGACCAGGTGCACGCCGTTATCAGCAACAAAGCCGAAATGGGCGGCCAACTCAGCGCCGCCCCGGCCCTGCTCCGCAAAAAAGGCGCTTACCCCAAGCTCTTCGCCCAGGCCTTTGCCACCGAAAAGCAGCCCCTCACCGAGCGCAACATCCGGCGCGCCGTGGCGGCCTACGTCCGCTCCCTGGTGGGCCTCAACAGCCGCTTCGACCAGTACCTGCGCGGCGACACCACCGTGCTTAGCGGCCAAGAAGTGCTCGGCTTCAACCTATTCATGGGCAAAGCGCAGTGCGGCACCTGCCACTACATGCCCCTGTTCAACGGCACCGTGCCGCCCCTCTACGACAAAATCGAAAGCGAAATCCTGGGCGTACCCGCCACCGCCGACACGCTGCACCCCACCCTCGACGCCGACCAAGGTAAGTTCCTGCTCTACGGCGTGGCCCACCAGAAACACGCCTTTAAAACGCCCACCGTCCGCAACACGGCCCGCACCGCGCCCTACATGCACAACGGCGTGTACCAGACGCTGGAACAGGTGCTCGACTTCTACAACAAAGGCGGCGGCGCGGGCCTAGGCCTCACCGTACCCAACCAAACCCTGGCCGAAGACCGCCTCAACCTAAGCGCCGCCGAGCAGCAGGCCATCATTGCCTTCCTCAAGGCCCTGAATGATTCGCAGGCAGTGGCGTATTGATGGCCGTAGTCAACGCCGAAAGCTTGGGCCAAGCCAAGCAACGAGCCCTAAAACCGCATGAATTGTATTTTATTATTTATTATATAATTATATTAACCATGCTGTCGGGTTGCCTATTTTAGGAAAGGATATTCTCTCTTCCTATGCGCGGCCTCAACAAAGTCACCCTCATCGGCAACCTGGGCAAAGACCCGAAAACCAACGTACTCGACGGCAACGTGGCCGTGGCCAGATTCTCGCTGGCCACTTCCGAGAGCTTCCGCGACAAAGCCGGGCAGCAGCACACTACCACTGACTAACATACCGTATAGCGTCAAGCATACCAGAAAAGGTATGCTTGACGCTACTTCCTTGCGTACTAATGGATGTTTGACGCTATATTACCCTGACGCTGAGTAGCGTCAAACAGAATGTTGTATGCAACCTTATGAGCGACTGGAATAATATTCAACATCAGCAAAAAGCAATTTGCGACAAACTAAAAATTGACTGGATACCAGTTGACATAAATGCTATGATTGCATTTAATGAATCGTTGCTTTTAGACATATTGCCAATAAATGGATTAAGACATCCTAAGACTGACAATATTGACGGTTGGTATTTATGGAGTGGTGGAGAAATTCCACAGGATGACAATAATTTTTTCAAACCAATTCACGTCGGACACTTAATTGAGCAAAGACCAATTGTTTTAAAATATTTAGGATTGCCTGCTGGTTGGCGATTTCAAATAGACGACAATGGCTATGAAGATATTTGGTTTGACAAATCAATTTTAAACATTTAATCAATGGGTTGGACAGTAATCATAGAGGACGAAGAAGGCAACGCAAAAAAGACAATGCCAGGTGAATTTATATTATCGGATGAGGAAATATTAAGCAACGAAAATTTTAGACTTTTGAAGTATGTTGACCCATATGGTGACACAACATTCAACGCTTTTATGTTTGAAGACTTAATTAAAGATTTAAAAGAATTAAAAACATTGCTTCCTACAGACAAAAAACAAATTGACACAGTAATCAATTATGCAAAAGAATGTAATGACGAAATTCACACATACTTAAAGTTATATGGTGACTAGCAATTTCAAACTGTTGGACAAAGAAAGGCTGCATACAACATTGGGTTTTGCGCAAGTGTGGCTTGACGGAAAATCAATCGTCAGCAGTGCGCATCTAAGCTTCAGTTCCCAGCCGGACGGAATTCTGTTCGGCAGCAGTTCTAACAATCAACATTTAATTATAAGGTGGTGGTAAAACAGAAGGTGATATCAAGTTGCGGTTAGTCGGCGATTATGTTCGTCAATGACGAGTTGAATAC
>NZ_JAFLQZ010000013.1 GCF_017313265.1 Hymenobacter telluris
TCTTCGGTTTCGGCGCTGCACGGGCCGGATATCAGGAGGGCTTTCTTGTGAATGTTAGCCGTTTTCGGGGCAAGCTCGGTCTGGTTCATATGAGGAGTTGATGAGGTTACGAAGTGGTGAAGTATAGGCCTGAGTAAGGTCGTCATGCTGAGCTTGCCGAAGCATCTCTACCGCCAAACTATTCTTGACGTGAGGGCGAAGCGGTAGAGATGCTTCGGCAAGCTCAGCATGACGTACCGCGCGGCTGAAGTTCTAGGAAATGATTTTGCGAATGTGGTTGGCTTGCTCGATGGAGTTGCGCAGGCCGTCGTAGTCTTCGTCGGCCAGCAGGCGGCGCAGCTCCTGCAATTGGCGCAGGTGTTCGTCGAGCACATCAAGGACGTTGGTGCGGTTCTGGCGGAAGATGGGCACCCACATGGCCGGCGAGCTTTTGGCCAGTCGCACCGTCGATTCAAAACCGCCGCTGGCTAAGTCGAAGATGCGCTGTTCTTCCTTTTCTTTCTCCAACACCGTGAGAGCCAGCGCAAACGAGGTGATGTGCGAAATGTGCGATACGTAGGCCGCGTGCAAGTCGTGGTCGGCGGCATCGAGGTAGAGCAGGCGCATAGGCAGGGCCCGGAACAGGTTTTCCACGGTTTGCACGGCATCGGGGTCGGAGCGGTGCGCGTCGCACACCACCAGGGTTTTGCCGGCAAACAGGTGCTGCACCGCCGCCTCCGGGCCCGAGTACTCGGTGCCCGCCATTGGGTGGATGGCCACGAACCGGCCCCGGTTGGGGTGGTCGGCCACGGCGGCCAGCAACTGCCCTTTGGTGGAGCCCACGTCCACCACTACCTGGCGGGCCGTGGCGGCATCGAGTACCTGCGGCAGCACGGCCAGCATGGCATCCATCGGCACGGCTACTATCACCAGGTCGGCGGCGGCCACGGCGGCGGGCAGATCGGTTTCAATACGGTCAACCAGCCCTAACTCCAAAGCCCGGCGGGCGTTTTCCGGGTTGGCTTCCACCCCTACAAAGCGGGTAGCCAGGCCTTGTTGCCGCAAGCTCAGCGCCAGGGAGCCCCCAATCAACCCAATTCCAATTACAACTACTGTGTTCATGGCAAGCAACAATGATTCAAATAGAAAGACCGTCATGCTGAGCAGCGCGAAGCATCTCGCGTGCTGAAGTCAGATTACTATTCTTGTGTCAGCACGCGAGATGCTTCGCGCTGCTCAGCATGACGTGCTTTTACACTGGATGCCATTATCCGCTCCGTGGCCTTGCGCAGCAAGGCTTCCGGCTGGCACAAGCTCACGCGGATGTAGCCGTTGCCGTTGCTGCCGAAGATGCCGCCGGGCGTAATGAACACGCGGGCTTCGTGCAGCAATTCGTCGCTGAGGGCGTAACCGTCAGAGTACCCGGCAGGCACGGCGGCCCACACAAACAGACCGGTTTGGCTGGGGTCGGGCTGGCAGCCCAGTGCGTGTAGCAATTCAAACACCACGGCTCGGCGCGCCTGGTAGGTGGCATTCAGCTCACTGAACCACTCGGGGCCGAGGGCCAGGGCCGCCACGGCCGCCTGCTGCACCGGCAGGAACATTCCCGAATCCATGTTGCTCTTGAAGCGCAGCACTTCCTTCAGCCAGTCGGCGCGGCCGGCCAGCAACCCCACGCGCCACCCGGCCATGTTGTGCGACTTACTGAGCGAGTTCAGTTCCAAGGCCACTTCGCGCGCACCCGGCACGGAGAGTAGGCTGGTGGGGTTGTCGTTGAGGATGAAGCTGTACGGGTTGTCGTGGACCAGCATAATCTGGTGCTCTTGCGCAAAGGCCACCAAGCGGGTCAGGAACGCCACGTCGGCGCGGGTGCCGGTAGGCATGTGCGGGTAGTTAACCAGCATCATCTTCACGCCCTGCAAGTCCGACTCGGCCAAGGCTTCCAGGTCGGGCAGCCAGCCGCCGGCTTCGGTGAGGTTGTACTCCCGGATGGTGGCCCCGCAGATTTCGGCCACGGCGCGGTAGGTCGGGTAGCCGGGGTTTGGAATCAGCACCGTGTCGCCGGCTTCCAAAAACGTCATACCAATGTGCATCAGCCCTTCCTTGGAGCCCAGCAGCGGCAGTATTTCCGTGGCGGGGTCCAGGGTCACACCGTAAGCGCGGCCGTACCACTCGGCAATGGCTGCCCGCAGCGCCGGAATGCCCTGGTAGCTTTGGTAGCCGTGCGCGGAAGGCAAAGCCGCCGAGGTTGTGAGGGCCGCCGTTACGGTAGGGTGCGGGGGCAAATCGGGGCTACCAATACCCAGGCTGATGATGTCGGCGCCCGCCTGGTTGAGGGCGGCAATTTCGCGCAGCTTTTGCGAGAAGTAGTATTCGCCGGTATTGGCTAAGCGCTGAGCAGTGGAAACGTTCATTTTATTCGCTTTTCGTTGTTGGCTTTTTGTTTTTCGCTGTCTGGGTTTCTGTTTGAATGTGCCGTGCTGGTACTCTCGTCGAAAAACGAAAAACCAACAACGAAAAACGAAATCAATAGTACTCTCCCCGTTGGTAGGCGCCCAGTACTTGCAGGTCGTCGGTGAGCAGGGTGAGTTCTTGCAGCAGCGCCGGGAGCTGGCCGGCTTCCTCGAACTCCACATCGGCGTGGAAGTAGTACTGCCAGGTGCGGCCCGGCCGGGGGCAGGATTGGAGCTTGGAGAGGTTGAAGCCGTGGCCGGCAATGCAGGTCAGCACCCGGGCCAGGCTGCCGCGCTGGTGGTCGGTGTGAAAGTAGAGCGAGGCTTTGGTGGCCGGGCCGGTAGGCCGCTCGGGGTCTTGGCGCTCCAGCACCAGAAAGCGGGTGTAGTTTTCGGGGTCGGCGTGGATGTTGGGGGCCAGCACTTCCAGGTTGTAGAGTTGGGCCGCCGCTTCGCCAGCTACGGCCGCAATGCCGTGCTGGGCCCGCTCGCGCAGGTGCCGGGCACTCAGGGCCGTATCCACCGTCTCGACTAGCTGCCAGGGGTGCAAGGCCAGAAAATCAGCGCATTGCAACAAGGCCACCGGGTGCGAGTGCACCTCCCGAATATCAGTTAACGCCTGCCCCGGTAGGGCCAGCAAGTGCTGCCGGATGTGCAAATACACCTCACCGGTTACCTGCACGGCCGAGCGTTGCAGCAGGCTGTAGTTCGGCAGGATGCTACCGGCAATGGAATTCTCGATGGCCATCAATCCTGCTCCGGCCGTTCCGTTGGTTACTTGCCGTACCACGTCTCCAAAGGTTGCGCAGGGCACAATGGCCGGCTCGGAACCGAAGTAGTGGCGGGCGGCTAGCTCATGAAAGCTGCCCGCGTAACCCTGAATGGCAATAGAGGAAGGAAGCATGGGTACTGGCAAGTGAGAAGTGAAATGGTACTGGATGGCAATAAAAAAGGCCTCCGGAGTGCGGGGGCCTGGGTTTGCGGAGTGCGGAGCGGTTGGTCAGCAGCGGCAAAAACGGGCCCGGTTCTTTAGATAAAAGAACGGGTAATAGAAAAAAGTAAAAAAGAAGCTGAAGGAGCGCATGAGGGTAAAGACGTAAAAAAAGCGCCTCTCGGGGTCGAGAGGCGCTGGAGTTTTCAAGTTGAAAAGGCTACACGGCGGCTACTCGACTACGCGGCGGCGTAGAAGTAATAAAAGCCAAAAAAGTAGCGGTGCTGGTGCATGGGTTGGTGCCTTAACGCTGGCAAGGTGGGGAAAGATTTTCGGAATGTCAATAAAAACAGCTTCTACTTGCGCAAACTAGTACCACCCAGCCCGCCGTATACAACCCTACCTATGCTCCAACGTCGTCTCCTTTTTCTGCTTCTGCCGCTGAGTTTGTCGCTGCCCGCTCTGGCCCAAACCAAACCTGCCGCCCCCAAACCCGCTGCTACCAAAGCTGCCCCCAGCAAGAGCGCTGGCACCAAGCCCACCACCAAAAAAACCACGGCCAGCAAGCCCGTTCCGGCCAAGCCCCTCACCGAGGCGCAGGTGTTGCAGCAGGCCTCAGACCTGATGCTGGAGCGCAAATACGAGTCGGCTTTCAAGCTGCTCAACCAGTTCGACCCCAGGCACCGCCGGCCGGCCATTGCCCTCAAACAAACCGAACTGGCGCTGAACTACTATCTGCGCAGCCGAGAGCTGGAAGGCTTCGGTTTCCGCGACTTGGCACCAATGGAACGCCTAGATTCGTTGCGCGCCAAGTACACCCGGGCCGCTATTCCCTATCCGTTTGCAGTGGAGCCCATTCTGCTGAATCTGAAAAAGCGCTACCCCACCAACTACAAGCTCGACCGGGCCTTGGCCGATTATTATTACCAGGTGTTGCAGTGCGAATGCGCCGAAGCTGAAAAGTCGCCGAAGGCGCTGATGGCGCTGATTAGCCGCTACTACACCACTGCGCACAAGCACGGCCTCGGCGACTTCCTCTCCTATTACGCTATGGGCTACGTGCGCATGAGCCAGGGCCGTTTCGCTGAGAGTGTGCCGCTGTTCAAACGCTCGATTGCGCTGCGTTCCACCTACCCATTGGCGCATTTCAACCTGGCGTACAGCTACAACGAGCTCAAGAAATTGCCCGAGGCTCGGGAAGAGGTGCTCACGGCAGCCAAACTGTTTGCCGACGAAAACTCGCCGCTGAAAGACGACGCCGAATTTATGGTGCAAGACATTGACCGGCGGCTTGGCGCGGTAACGGTTCCCAATAAGTCGGAGGTAAAACAATAGCCGTATCGTAGCCCCTAGAGCGGTTTTGGCGGTGGGGGCTGGCCCCCGCCCATCATCGAACGGACTCGGTGAAATGGCGCCAGCGTAGGGGCGGGGGCCAGCCCCGCCCCTACTGCGTGCAACCTGTACGGAAACCGCGCTAGGGGCTTTGGCTGACGAAGTTTAAAAGTTTGGCACGGTTTTGTAATTACCCTTTGCAACACCGGCTGCCCCACGTTGCGCATCGTGGCCCGGCCCCCAAACTCAACACTTTTTCAGCTATGAATACGAAGCGACTTTTCGGCCGCCTGGCCGCGGCTACCCTTTTGTTTTCTGCGTTTTCTCTCTCGGCCGAAGCCCAGGTGCAAACCCACCGGGTACCCGCCTACAGCGGCCGGCCCCAGGCCCGCCCCGTGTATTCCACCCGGTCCACTAGCCCGGCGCTAACCCCCAAAATTGGTATTCGGGCCGGCGTAAACGTGTCGGACTGGTCGGGGGATGCGGTGCAGAGCGTGATGGATGTAGCCAGCTTCGCCAACGGCGCCGTGACCAAGGAAATGAAGCCTGGTTTCCACGTGGGCATGTACGCCACGCTGCCTATTAGCGCCGGTTTTGCCATCGAGCCCGGCATCAGCTACTCCGAAAAAGGCGCGAAACTGGTGGGTACCGTGCCCTTTCCAGCTCTCGACTTCCTAAATGCCCGCGTGACGGCCACTTCGCGCATGGCTTACATTGATGTGCCTGTACTAGCGAAGGCCTACCTCACGCCTGGTTTCTACATCTACGCCGGCCCGCAGGCTTCGTTCCTGGTGAGCAACAAGGCCCGTGTAGAGGCGGGTGCCCTCGGCTTCTCGGCCTACAAGCATGATTTCGACGTCAAAAACCAGTTCCGCACCGTCGATTTCGGCGTGGTGGGCGGCCTGGGCTACCAGTTTGATAGCGGCTTCGGCCTCAGCGCCGGCTACGACTACGGCCTCTCGTCGCTGGATAAAAACAACCGTTTCGATGCGCAAAACCGCGTGATTAAAGCCTCCTTGAACTACTCGTTCTAAGCGCCCTGCACTTTTCGTTTAGTGTAAACCAAGAAAGCCCCACCGACTTCGGTGGGGCCTTCTTTTTTGGTACCAAAGGTCAGGCTGGGTACAACGGGTAACGCTGTATCGGACGGTCTGCAACCCGCCGGCACGCCCGCTGCAATAGGTGAGTGAAGCCCCAGCCTGACCAACAACCTAACGCTCTCTTAACGAGAGCCATATGTACCTGCCGGAGGTTGCAAGCCCTCCGCTGCTTTCATCAACCGCACTAACTCGGCCCGGTACCCCTCGGGGTCTTTGCCACGAGCTTCTTCGGCCAGCTTCGCCGTAGCCGCCCACGTGGCGTCGCCGCGGTATTCGGAAGCGCGCAACAACATGCCAAACTGGGCCACAGCAGCTGCGAAACGCAGGTTTTCAGAAGCGCGTTCCAACGAAACGGCCGACCCGCGCAATGTGCGCTCAAACAGTTTGCTGGTTTTGTCCTGGGGCTCTTTGTAGCGCAGCTTCACGGTCATCAGGTCGGCGGAGGCGGGGGCAGGGGTTTCGGCGGGGTTCTGCTGGTACTTCAGCTTGTCGATGGCGGCGGGGGCACCCACGGGCACCACTTCGTAGAGGGCCGTTACGGTGTGGCCGGCGCCCATTTCGCCGGCGTCTTTGCGGTCATTGTTGAAGTCTTCGGCGGCTAGGGTGCGGTTTTCGTAGCCAATGAGGCGGTACTCGCGCACCCGCGCTGGGTTGAACTCCACTTGCAGCTTCACGTCTTTGGCCAGCGTGAAGAGGGTGCCCCCGAACTGCCGCACCAGCACCCGCCGGGCCTCATCAAGGTTGTCGAGGTAGGCGTAGTTGCCATTGCCTTTATCCGCTAGCAGCTCCATTTTCTTGTCTTGGTAATTACCCTGGCCCACGCCCAGCACCGTCAGAAACACCCCCGATTCCCGTTCCTGTACAATCAGATGTTCTATGGCATCGTCGCTTTGCTCGCCCACATTGAAGTCGCCGTCGGTAGCCAGAATTACGCGGTTGTTGCCGTCTTTCTGAAAATTGTCGCGCGCCACTTGGTAAGCCAGCCGCAAACCCGCCCCGCCAGCCGTAGAGCCCCCAGCCCGTAGGTTGTCGATGGCGCGCATAATCTCGCTGCGTTTATTGCCGGCGGTAGGCGGCAGCACCAGCCCGGCCGCGCCGGCGTACACCACCAGCGCCACCTTGTCTTGTGGGCGCAACTCCTTCACCAGCAGCCGCAAGCCAGCCTGCACCAGCGGCAGCCGGTCGTCGCCCATCATCGAGCCCGACACGTCTACGAGGAATACCAGATTGGCCGGCGGCAGCTTGTCGGTGGCAACGGTTTTGCCTTGCAAACCCACGTTCACCAGTTGGTGCGTTGGGTTCCAGGGGCAGGCAGCCAGCTCGGTCGTAACGGAAAACGGCTCGGGACCAGTGGGCTGGGGGTAGTCGTACTGGAAGTAGTTCAGCATTTCCTCGATGCGCACGGCATCGGGTGGCGGGAGTTGGCCCTGATTGAGGAAGCGGCGCACGTTGGAGTAGCTGGCCGCATCCACATCAATGCTGAACGTGCTCAGCGGGTCTTTGGTAGCACTCCGAAAACCACCTTCCTGAGTGTGGGCATAGGTTTCGCCGACGCCGGGGGCGGGGCGCGGGGCAGCAACGTAGTCATTGCCCGACCACCCACTGACTTTACTCTTGCGGGCGGGTGCAGCGGCGTCTCGAGCCTCGCCCCGGCCTGTGATTTGCACACCGGCTGCCTTTCCAGCCAACCCATCAGTAACTACTACCTCGTTCAGTGTTCTGGAGTCGGGTTGCAGTGCAACGTTCAGCACTCGGTACTCCTTGCTGATTGTATGCTCTTGTGTCACATAGCCTACAGAACTGATAATCAGCACCCGATGACCGGTAGGCATTACCAGCCGGTACCCACCGTCAGGAGCAGTGGAAACTCCAGTAGTGGTACCTTTCACTAGCACCGTTACGCCCGGAAGCCCTTGCCCAGTGGTACGGTCGGTGATGCGCCCACGCACCGTGAGCGTGTCGGGAGTGGGCGCGAGGCGGAACGTGGCGGCTAGCTTGGCGGGGCTACTTGTAGTGGCAGCTCCGACGGCCAAACTGCCCGCGGCAACCAGGAGCGGCAGAAGCAGAAAGTTTTTCATAACAGGCGGGGGTTAGTGAACCGGATACCTGTCTGATGCTCACGCCTTCTGGATTCCACACCGCTTGGAAAAAGTTTTTGCCGCCCCCGCAAACAGCTACTAGCCGGAGTCGGCGGCTCTGCCTGAGTTGGGTGCTTACAAGCAGCTTGGCAGTTCCCGGCGGTGCGTGTACCTTTGAACCTATGGAAACGCAAGCCCCGACCCTCGCCCAAGACACTGCCATCTTCAACCTGATTCAGCGCGAAAAAGAGCGGCAAACGCACGGTATTGAACTGATTGCCTCCGAGAACTACGTTTCGGAGCAAGTGATGCGGGCGCAGGGCTCCATCCTGACCAACAAATACGCCGAGGGCCTGCCCGGCAAGCGCTACTACGGTGGCTGCGAAATCGTGGACCAGATCGAGCAGCTAGCCATTGACCGGGCCAAGGAGCTGTTTGGGGTGGAATGGGTGAACGTGCAGCCGCACTCCGGCGCGCAGGCCAACGCCGCCGTGATGCTGGCTGTTCTCAACCCCGGCGACAAAATTCTGGGCTTCGACCTCAGCCACGGTGGGCACCTCACCCACGGTTCGCCGGTGAACTTCTCGGGCAAGCTCTACAAGCCCACGTTCTATGGCGTGGAGCCTGAAACCGGCCTCATCGACTGGGAAAAGGTGAAGGCTACGGCTCGCCAGGAGCAGCCCAAGCTCATCATTTGCGGGGCCTCGGCCTACTCCCGCGACTGGGACTACAAAGCCCTGCGCGAAGCCGCCGACGAAGTAGGCGCCCTGCTGCTGGCCGATATTTCGCACCCCAGCGGCCTGATTGCCAAAGGCTTGTTGAACAACCCGTTCGATTATTGCCACATCGTTACCACGACCACGCACAAGACTTTGCGCGGTCCGCGTGGTGGCCTCATCATGCTGGGCAAAGACTTTGAAAACCCCTTTGGGCTGAAGACGCCGAAAGGCGAGCTGCGCATGATGTCGGCGCTGCTGGACTCGGGCGTATTCCCTGGCACTCAGGGCGGCCCGCTGGAGCACGTTATTGGTGCGAAGGCCGTGGCGTTTGGTGAGGCCCTGAGCGACACGTACACCGAATACACGCAGCAGGTAATCCGCAACGCGCAGGCGCTGGCCAAGGGCTTCACCGACCGGGGCTACCAGATTATTTCGGGCGGCACCGACAACCACCTCATGCTGATTGACTTGCGCAGCAAGGGCCTCAGCGGTAAGCTCGCCGAAAACACCCTCATCAAGGCCGACATCACCATCAACAAGAACATGGTGCCCTTTGATGACAAGTCGCCCTTCGTGACCAGCGGCATGCGCATCGGCTCGGCGGCCGTTACCACCCGCGGCCTGCGCGAAACCGACATGGCCCGCATCGTGGACCTGATTGACGACGTGCTGATGCACAACGACGACGACGCCTACCTGCTGCGCGTGCGCGGCCAGGTAAACGAGTGGATGCAGCAGTTTCCGCTCTTCGCTTAATTAACGAGTAACTGAGTAGCGGAGTAACTGAGTATTCGTGCTTGTATGTTGACGGCAACATCTTATTAGCCGCCAATTTCGTTTGTGCTTTACTTCTCTTGCCTTTCGGCTTACTCAGTTACTCCGCTACTCAGTTACTCTCCCCCGTGGATCAACAACACCTTTCTTCCGGGCACCCCGTAACGGGGCAACAGCCGGAAATGTCTTTTATCGACCACCTGGAGGCGTTGCGGTGGCACATCATCCGCTCAGCCATTGCCATTGTCGTCTTTACCACCGCCGCATTTCTGGCCAAGGATTTCCTGTTTCACGACCTGATTCTGGGGCCTTCCCGGGGTGACTTCTGGACTTACCGCGCCTTTTGCAAGTTCGGTGAGTGGATTCACGCCGAGGGCTTGTGTATCGGGGAGCCCACGTTTGATTTGCAGAACCGCCAGATGAGCGGGCAGCTGACCATGCACATCAGCTCGTCGTTTGTGGTGGGGCTGGCCCTGGCGTTTCCGTACACGTTCTGGGAAATCTGGCGCTTTATTAAGCCGGGGCTTTACCCGCACGAGCAAGCCAACTCGCGCGGTGCGGTGTTTTTCGTGTCGGTGCTGTTTATTATCGGGTTGCTGTTCGGGTACTTCATTGCCGCGCCGCTTAGTATCAACTTCCTGGCGTCGTATCAGCTGGATTCGACCATCGAAAACCAGATTGACTTGCAGAGCTACATCAGCACGCTAACCACCATGAGCTTGTCGTGCGCCGGGGTGTTTGAGCTGCCCATGATTGTGTTCTTCCTGGCCAAGGCCGGCATCGTGACGCCCGAAATCATGCGCCTGTACCGCAAGCACGCCATTGTGGTTATCCTGGTTATTGCGGCCGTTATTACCCCACCCGACATTTCAGCCCAAATCATCGTCACGATTCCAATTGTGCTGCTCTATGAGCTGAGTATCAACATTGCCCGTGTGGTAACCCGCAACCGCACCAAGATGCTCAACGACCGGCTGGCTGAAAACGGCGGCGTTTCCTGATATGCTGATTGATAAGCTGTTTACGAAACCGTTTATCCTATTTCAGTAACCCAACAGAAAGCAGCGCTTCAACCAGTAGCACCTTGTCAATCAGTATATTACTTCATGAGTACACCAACTAACCAAGCCATTGCCATCGGCTCCGACCACGCCGGCTTCGAATACAAGCAGATGCTGGCCCACTGGCTGCGCGACAACGGCTACGAAGTGCGCGACTTCGGCACTCACTCCCCCGACTCAGTGGATTACCCCGACTTTGTGCACCCGCTGGCCGAGGCCATTACGGGTGGCGAGTTGGAGCGGGGAATTTTGGTTTGCGGCTCAGCCAACGGCGTATGCATCACCGCCAACAAGCACCGGGGTATTCGGGCCGCCATTGCCTGGGAGCCGGAGCTGGCCGAGTTGGCCCGCCAGCACAACGATGCCAACATTATCTGCGTGCCGGCTCGTTTTATCAGCGAGGAAAACGCCCGCGCCATTGTAAGCCAGTTTCTGAACACCGCCTTTGAGGGGGGCCGCCACCAAACTCGGGTAAACAAGATTAATTGCTAATTGCTGAAGGGCTGCTTGTTGAATTGTTGGCGATACTTCGAGTATTGTGCCTAACCATTTAACAAGCAGCCCTTCAGCAATTAACACTTAACCCTCATTTCAACTCATACACCCGCGGAGTAGCGGTTGGCTGGTAACGTCCGAAGATGGCGGGCACTTTGTATTGCAATTCAGTCCAGCGGTTGGTTTGGTCGATTACCATGGTAGGCGGGACGGTGGAGAGGTTGCGGGAAAGCCGATAGACGCCGGCATATTCACTGAGGTGGCCAAAGTCGGCCTGCGCCAGCCGCCAATCCAGGTAAGGCGACCCCACAGAATTGTTGAGGTAGGGCCGCATATCATCGCCAAGTACCAGCAGGCGTTGGCCTTGCACTTTGGCGTAGCGGGCGCTGGGCTGCACGGCGTAGCGCGCTTCGGCAGGGAAACGCAATAGGCCTTCCAGGTGTAGCACCTCACGGTAGCGCACACTTACCACGCACCCGAGCACCGCCAGAAACAGCATTTCCATTACCCACATCCGGGGAGCCTTCTGCCACAGATACAGGCTGAAATACGTAATGGGAGGCAGCAGCAACCCCACGGAGCCCGGTGCCGTGCCCCGGCCAACGGCCATCATCAGCACTGCCACCAGCAGCCATACCAGCATCAGTTGTTGGAACTTCACCTGGAAAACCAGCCCTAGCGCGGTAGTGAACGAGCGGGCCAGCGCCAGCAGCAGCACCGCTCCCGGTAGCACCAGCAGCTTCCATTGCAGCGGCAGCGGCAGGCCGTCGGCCCCCATTACCAGACCACTCAGTGTGGGAGCCAAGTGAAACTGCCGGAAAGCTGGTATTGCGTCGCTATACAGAAAGAACGTGGCAGCCACCGCATACGGGAACCCGAAGCCGCACAGCAGCAGCAAAAAGCTCCGGAACGAATTGGCAGCGAATACAATAACGGCAAACAAGCCCACCAGCAGAAACAGCGCCAGCGGCAGGTAGCACAGCGCCGCCACGCCCACCAGAAACCCCGCCCGAAACAGCCGGCGGTTGTCGTAGCCCTCCCGCGAGGTAGGCAACATGGCGCTGAGCCCCAGGATAATAAACGTGTGCCCCAGCAGCAGCGGCGACAAAGTGTCGAGGTCGGTGGTGGCGCTGGCAAGTACCAGGTAGGTGAGGGCAGCTACGTAACCCCGCTCGGGGTGTACGTCGGCGCGGTTGAGCACGAAGTTGAGGCGCAACGCCTGAACGAGCAGCAGCGCAAAGGCTAGCACGCGGTACAGCCACAGCGGGCGGGAGGCCACCACATCCAGGGCGGCAAACAGCACGGCCGCCAACGGGGCAGTGGCATCGTACAGGTCGCGGTAGGGCAGCGCGCCGGCGTGCAGCCGCTCACCTACCAGCATGGCTCGCAGCTCAGCCATGGTAAGTGGTACCCCCAGCCACAGCAGCGGCAGGCGCACGGCCAATACCACCAATAACAGCACAATCAGGCGCGTGGGTAGCGGACTCTTAAAAAATTGAAGCAAGTGAAGGCAGGTGGCTTAGGATCTGGAGGAAGCTTGGAAAGGCGGGGCCTTTGCTGGGTAAAGGTACGTTCAACAGGGTAGTGGTTTCCAGTGGGCCAGCCGGCACCAGGTGCACTTCCTAGTTACCGGCCCAGTTGTGAGCTGCAAAAAACCACGTACCCAAGACCCTAAGCCCCTAAGTTCCTATCTTTGTCAACTCTTATGGAAAGCAAACGACAGCAAAAAGTATCGAGCCTGTTACAGCAGGAACTGGCCACCGTGTTTCAGCGCGACCTGCCGCACCTGTTTCCGGGCCTTGCACCAGGTATTGTGGGCGTGCGGGTTTCGCCCGACCTGGGCGTGGCCCGCGTGTACCTGAGCCAGCTGCTGATGCGTGAAGGTAGCGGCCAGGAAATGCTGGACATGGTGCACGACAACCAGAAACTCATCCGGCAGGCCCTCGCCAAGCGCGTCCGCCAGACCCTGCGTATCGTGCCGGATCTGGTGTTCTTCCTCGACGATTCGGCGGCATATGCGGCCAAGATGGATGAGGTATTTGGCAAGCTCGACATTCCGAACGCCGAGCCCGACGCCAACGAACAGCCCGACGCCGAAGCCCCCAAACGCCCCCGGCTTTTCAAAGACGATAGTGAGTCGTGAGATAGTGAAATGGTGAAATAGTGAGCTTTCGTGCTGACTATTACGCCATCAGAACATCCAACTCACCATTTCACCATTTCACTAGTTCACCTCCTTGCATTACGACCCGATAAAACGCTCTTTGGGCGAGGTCTTCAACCGCACCCCGCTGCTGCGGCGCCTGTTCTATCACCTGCTCGACTTGCTGCTGCTGCGCACCTGGCACGTACACCGGGAGCTGCGCCAATGGGCCAAGGGCCGCACCAATGAGCCGCTGAACATTCTGGATGCTGGTTCCGGCTACGGGCAGTACACCTACTGGCTGTCGGGGCTGAGTGAGAAGTGGCACATTCTGGCCGTGGATGTGAAAGACGAGCAGATTGCCGATTCCAATAAGTTCTTCCGCGAAATCGGACGGACCAACGTGCAGTTTGCCGTGCAAGACCTGGTGCTGTATCAGGAGCCCAACACCTTTGATATGGCCTTGTCGGTGGACGTAATGGAGCACATTCTGGAAGACGTGGAAGTGTTCCGCAACGTGCACGCCTCCCTCAAGGACGGCGGTATGCTGCTCATTTCCACCCCCTCCGACCAAGGCGGCTCCGACGTGCATTCCGACGGGGAAACCAGCTTTATCGAAGAGCACGTGCGCGACGGCTACAACATTCACGAGATTCAGCAGAAGCTGCGCACCGCCGGCTTCGAGCGGATTGAGGCGCAGTACAGCTACGGCGAGCCGGGCCAGATTTCGTGGCGCCTGAGCATGAAGTACCCGATTCTGATGCTCGGTAAGTCGAAGCTGTTTTTCCTGCTGCTGCCGTTCTATTACCTCATCACGTTCCCGTTCTGCTTGCTACTAAACTGGCTCGACGCCAACACCAAGCACGACTCCGGCACCGGCCTGATTGTGAAAGCCTGGAAGTAGACCTTTTGCGCCCGGCGGCGTATCTTGGAGCAATTCGTGCTGTTTTCAATCCTCTTACTCTCCCTGTTTTCTGTGCAATGGCGGACAAGAACGATTTTTCGGAATTATTAGCAGAGATGCTGATTCGGATGGATCGGCAGCAAGAGGAAATCCACCAGACCAATACCATCCTGCGCACTGTAGCCGACGTGCAAACGCGGATGCTCACCCAGATGGAGCTGATTTACACCAATCAGCAGCAGTCCAACGACCGACAAGAGCAGTTCAATGAGCGCCAGGAAAAGCTGAACACCGAGGTGCTTGCCGAACTGCGCGAAATCAAAACTGATTTACGCGAGATAAAAGAGGTGATTCTCAACAACCATGAGGAGCGCCTGCGCCGGCTGGAAGAATTTATGCGTCGCGCCAGCTAGAATAGTATTCTCTCACAACCAATCTGTTAAGCCCACCCCGCACGCCCCGCATGGACGTACCCTTGCTCATTGCCCGGCGTTATTTTCTCTCGAAGAAGAAGCGCAACATCATCAGCATCATTTCCAACATCTCCATGATTGGCGTGGCGGTGGGAACGATGGCGCTGGTTATTGTGCTGTCGGTTTTCAACGGGCTCGAAGACTTGGTGCGCACCCTCTACGGCAAGTCGGACCCCGATTTGCTGGTGACGGCCGTGGAAGGCAAATCCTTCCCGGTGAACACGCTGATGCTCGATGGCTTGCGCCGCCTGCAAGGCGTGGGGCTACTCACCGAGGTAATTGAAGACAACGCCCTGCTGCAATACCACGACCGCCAGATGGTGGTGAAGATGAAGGGCGTGTCGGAAAACTACTACACCCAAAGCCGTATCGACTCGGCCATTGTGGAAGGCGACCATCGGCTGCTGCGCGGCGGCAACGAGCCGTACGCGCTGCTGGGGGCCGGGGTGCAGCATGAGTTGAGCATTGCCCTCAACAACCGCTTTGCGCCGCTGCACCTGCTGTATCCGCGCAACACCGGCCGTAAAACGCTGTCGATGAACCCCGAAACGGCCTTTAATGAGCAGAGCATTCTGGCGGGCGGCGTGTTTCTGATTGAGCAGCACATGGACGACAGCTACGTGTTTGTGCCGCTGGAATTTGCTGAAAGCCTGCTCAACTACGGCAACCGCCGCACCGCGCTGGAGGTGAACGTAGGCGACGAGCACGACATTCAGGAAGTGAAAGCTGCCGTGAAAAAGCAGCTCGGCGCCAAGTTCAAAGTCCTCGACTCCGACGAACAGCACGTTAGCTTGCTCAAGGCCATCAAGGTGGAGAAGATGTTCGTGTTTATCACCTTCGCTTTTATTCTGCTGATTGCCTCGCTCAACATTTTCTTCTCCTTGTCGATGCTGGTTATCGACAAGCGCAAGGACGTGGCTATCCTGCTGGCTATGGGAGCCACGCCGCGCAACATCCGGCGCATTTTCCTGCTCGAAGGAGCTATTGTGGCCTTTGTGGGGGCCTTTACGGGGCTGGCCTTGGGCATTGCCATCTGCTGGGCTCAGCAAACCTTCCACATCGTGAGCATGGGCATGGCCACTAGCGTAGTGGATTCATACCCGGTGAAAATGCAGTTCTCCGACATTGTGCTGACGGGGCTGGCCATCATCGTCATCACGCTTATCGTGTCCGTCCGGCCTGCTCTCAACGCGGCCACCATCGACGTGCGCGAGAACCTCTAGAACCTCTTCTGACACAACAATAAGCACTCCTGCTTGGGCAGGGGCGCAAACCTGTATCTTCTTTTCACCGAAATAGTTATATCATTTCGGCATTTGATTTTATTCCTGACTTTAAACCATAATATTTAGTAGCAGTACTTACTTTTAACGTTTGAATTGAGTCTATCTGAGTTTTTATGAAGGTTTCTACTTCTCAGCCTTTCCAGATTGTTTATTCGCTGCTGGAGCACGAGTACTTAGGCTATCTGTTTGAATCATACGTAGTTCAGCGCAATGCCAAGGGCCAGCTGACGCTTCAGCACCAAACGGTTTCCGTCAAAAATGCTCCGGAATTTGCCGACGGCCTCGATACCACCGACTTCGAGCTGATTACCCTTACCGACCAGATCCAGCAGGACGCGGTTATCAAGGAGTTTTCGGCCAAGAAAACTACACCCGCTGATTTCTTCTTTAAGACCTACGACCCCGACAAGGGCGACAAAGGATTGCAGGACGAAATCTGCCGCTACGTGCAGGAGCGCATGGGCCAGATTTTGAGCCGGTTGCATGGCAAGCAGGTATTCATCATGGGCAAAGACGGGGAGCCCACCTGGCACGAAATCGGGCTGGCCACCGAAGCCGCGTCCATCCTGTTCCACTTCCGGCGCAACGACGATAATACCCACTATTTCCCCACTATCCAGTATCAGGGCCAGAAGCTCGACTTTCAGTACAAAAACGCGGTAATTGTGTGCGAGCAACCCGCTTGGCTGCTCCTCAACGACGTGCTGTACTACTTCCGGCACGATGTAGACGGCAAGAAGCTGCGGCCGTTTCTCAACAAGAAGTTCATTGTGATTCCGCGGCAGGTAGAGGAAAGCTACTTCCAGCGCTTTGTGGCGCCGCTTGTGGAATCGTTTGATGTGCATGCCCGCGGCTTCGATATCCGCTCGGAGCGCTACGTGGCCCGGCCCCAGCTTACCTTCTCTGATGCGCCTACTGCAACGGTGGTAGTAGAGGAAGAGCGCCGCCGCCCCACGCCGGGCCGGCCCCGCACCACGGCTGCAGTAGGCGCGGCCGTGGCTACCCTACCCGCCATATCCGACCACATTCACTTCGACCTCTCGTTCCGCTACGGCAACTACACCGTGCACAACGGCCACGACAAGCGCGTGTGGGTGCAGCTGGAAAAGAAGGAAGACAACTACATTTTTCACCGGCTGGTGCGCAACCTCGACCGGGAGCAGGAAATCATTCGGGAGCTGGCCGACCGGGCGCTGGAAGTGCGCAACGGCCGCGCCGTGCTGGAAAAAGCCACCGCCTTCCGCTGGCTGCACCACCACTCCGACGAGCTGGCTCGGCTGGGTTTTACGGTGCAGCAGGGCAGTACCTCGGGCAAAGACTACTTTATTGGCGCGGTAACCGTGCAGGTAGGCATTTCGGAAGCCAACGACTGGTTTGACGTGCGCGGCACCGTTCGTTTCGGCGAGTTCGAAATTCCGTTCATCAAGCTACGGCCCTATATCCTGCAGCGCCGCCACGAGTACCGCCTGCCCAATGGCCAGATTGCCATCATTCCGGAGGAGTGGTTCACGCAGTACCTCGAGCTGTTTGCCTTTGCCGAGGAGCACGAGCAGGAGCTGAAGCTGCGCAAACACCACTTAGCGCTGGTTTCAGACCTGCAAAACGGCAACCTGGCTACGGTGGTGATGAGCCATAAGCTGGAAAAGCTGCGCGGTTTCGAGACGGTGGAGGACCAGCCGATGCCGGCCGGATTCCGGGGTGAATTGCGGCCCTACCAGAAGGCTGGCTACAACTGGCTGCACTTTGTGAAGGACTACCATTTCGGGGGCTGCCTCGCCGACGACATGGGCCTGGGCAAGACGATTCAGACGCTGGCGCTGCTGCTGCACCGCAAGGAAAGCGGCGAAGCCGGCGGCGCGGCCTCGTTGCTGGCTATGCCTACCTCCCTGGTTTATAACTGGTTGAGTGAGGCCCAGAAGTTCACACCGGGCTTGCGCATCCTCACGTACACGGGCACCTACCGCGACAAAAACGTAGAGCAGTTTGCCGACTACGATGTGATTCTGACCAGCTACGGGATTGTGCGGCTTGATGCCGAGCTGCTGAAAACCTACAAGTTCGACTACGTGATTCTGGACGAGTCGCAGGCCATCAAGAACCCCAGTTCCACCACCTCGCACGCGGTGCGGGGGCTGGTTTCGCGCTACCGCCTCATCCTGACGGGTACGCCGGTGGAGAATAGCACTATGGATTTATGGTCGCAGATGTCGTTCATAAATCCGGGGCTTTTGGGTACGCAGGCGTTTTTCCGCAAGGAGTTCCTCAAGCCAATTGAGAAAGGCAAGGATGAAGGCAAAACTCGCAAGCTACACGCCCTCATCAAGCCATTCATTCTGCGCCGCCACAAGGCCCAGGTTGCTCGTGAGCTGCCCGACAAAATCGAGCATCTCAGCTACTGCCCCATGACCGAGGAGCAACAGCAGTGCTACGAGGAAACCAAGAGCTACTACCGCAACAAGATTCTGCAAAACATCGAAGAGCACGGTACGGCCAGCACCCAGTTTATGCTGCTGCAAGGCCTCACCAAGCTCCGTCAGATTGCCAACCACCCGCGCATGGCCCACGAGGACTATGAGCATGAGTCGGGCAAGCTGCGCGAGATAATCCGGATGATTAAGAGCGTGGTATCCGAAGGACACAAGGTATTGGTATTCAGTCAGTTTGTAAAGCACCTGGACATCGTGCGGGCCTCCCTGGATGAGCGGCAGATTGAGTACGCCTACCTCGACGGCAACACCCGTGACCGGCACAAAGTGGTGAGCCACTTTCAGGAAACCGAGGACTTGCGGGTGTTCCTCATCAGCCTGAAAGCCGGGGGCGTGGGCCTCAACCTCACCGCCGCCGACTACGTGTTCATTCTGGACCCGTGGTGGAACCCGGCCGTGGAAGCCCAAGCCGTTGACCGCGCCCACCGCATCGGGCAGGAGCGTACGGTGTTCACCTACAAGTTCATCACGAAAGGCACCGTGGAAGAGAAAATTCTGGCGCTACAGCACAAGAAAATTCAGCTCGTCACCGACCTCATTACCACCGACGAAGCCATCATCAAGAGCCTCACCAAGGAGGATATTGAGGAGCTGCTAAAGTAAGCTGTATCTATTTTATCGTCCGCCGCTCCGGTAGACGAACAACACTTCCTATTCATGGGTTTATTTGACGCGCCAGAGCCTGTCAACGTAGAAGTGAAGGGTAACATCTTGCAGTGCCTGGTATGCCGCCATCAGAAATTCTGGCGGCGTGAGGCCCAGCTACACACTGCGACGGCTACGTTCTTCCAGATGGAATGGACCAACCCGACGGCCCTCTGCTACGTGTGCGACAACTGCGGCTACCTGCACTGGTTTTTGCCTCAGTAGCGCTTCAATACCTCGTAATTTACAGCGGCAGTTGCATCACAAACTCGGTGTATTCACCCTCTTTGGTTTCAAATGTGAGCGTGCCACCGTGCCCTTGCGTTACGATATCATAGCTGATAGACAGGCCCAAGCCGGTGCCTTCGCCGGTAGGCTTGGTGGTGAAGAAGGGCTGGTATACTTTTTCCTGAGCCAGCACCGGAATGCCAATGCCGTTGTCCCACACCCGTAGCTCAAATTGCTGGCTGCTTAGCTTAGTTGTAACCCGTAACTCCGGCTGATAGCCCGCCAGCTGTTGCTGCTGTTTTTTTTGCAGCGCATAAAACGCATTGTTGAAGAGGTTGAGTAACACCCGCCCGATGTCCTGCGTGGCAATATTGACAAGGCCCAGATGGGGAGCAAAGTGTGTGGTAATGGTTGTGTTGAACTCTTTATTGCTTGCCCGAACACCTTGGTAAGACAGGCGTAGATATTGATCCACCAGGGCGTTTAAATCGGTAGGCTGCCGCTCACTGGTGGTATTGCGCGCATGTAGCAGCATCCCGGTCACGATAGAGCCAGCCCGACGGCCGTGTTGCAGTATTCTTTCCAGGTTTTCTTCAAGGCTGTCCAGCAGTTCGGTGGCGGCGGCCTTTTCTGCTTCCGGAAAAACACTGAGCACCTCCTCTTTCACTTCCTGCACCAGCTCTACGCTGACCTCGGAAAAATTCATGACGAAGTTGAGCGGATTCTGAATTTCGTGCGCCACCCCGGCCGTTAACTCGCCCAATGAAGCCAACTTCTCTCTCTGAATCAGCTGCCGCTGCGTAGCCTGCAAGCGTAGCAACGACTGTTGCAGGTCGGTGGTGCGCTCTTTCACCTGCTGCTCCAGCAACTCGTTCTGCTGGGCAAGTAATTCGTGCTTTTCCCGCTCTTGGTGTAGCCGCCGCCGCTGTTCCCGCACCAGAATAATGATGATACCCGCCACTAGCAGTAACACAACAGGACCAATCAGCAGGAACGGCAGCAGAGCGTTAGGCATGTGAGAGGGAGCTACCGAATATTAAGCAACGGTCAGGTGGTGAAGCGCAATCGAACTATGGCCCAGCACCTTATAGGAGCGATGATGCCACCGGCTGTAATGCAGCCAGCGTGGCAATGCCTGCAACGGGTTGATGCTTAGTGGAAAGAAGCTGAACATCCAGGCCAGTAAGCCCATATGAACGGCGTAAAGAACAGCATCAGGGGCGCTGATAATTCTATCGAACCTGATTCTGGTTACCGAATCATATCCTGAATTATAGATGACGTTGGTAGCTACGTAGGTAACTATAGCATAAGAAAAGTAAATCAAAACAGACATACTGAAAAAGAATTCTGGTTGTTTCAGTATGTCTATACTAGTACGACTTATTTGAACAATGTGTAATAATGCCAATGATACCAGTAAAATACTCCCGAAAGCTTGAGAATAACTATTGAGGTCGACGAATATACCGTTGATAAAAACCGCGTCTAGAAAAGCAGTAAACAAGAATAATAGAGTTGCAGACAGTATAAGTTTTGATGATTTTCTTGAATGAAAGAACTTTAAATAAACCTTAATTAGCAATAATACTGCAAATACAGTTGATAAATGAAAGAGGTATATATCATTTCTAAACAGCAGCCTGCTAGGTAATTTAAGGATATATAAAAGCAACTCCACTATTATGTAGTAGTATATGGGCCTAAACTTCACTGGCAGCCGGCATTTGCATACCCACAGAAGAATGAATGGAAGTAATGGCGCAACTTCCAATATCCTACTGTTAAGATGAAGAAGTTCGGCCCAGTCTTTCATTGCCCCACGCACTACTTTCCCGTTAGCAACATTTGTTATTTCTAACTTCAGTCTTCAACCGTAGGATCATAAAGGCCGCTTGTTTTATCACAGTTGTCAGGACATCTGTCGTAGCTTGCAAAAGCTTTGGCAGCTGCCAAGGTTGATTTATCTTTCGTAATATCTTTATTATCTTGTCCCACTCCAACAATTATAATCCCTATTTTTCCTACTTCCTCAAATCCTCCATCTTGGTTTATTGAACCATATATTCTAATCCCTTTACAATCTGAACCAAGTGAATTTATAAATTCTGTTAACTTATTCTTATCAATATACACTGCACGATTTTTATTCTTTTTAAATTCTTTTTGATATTTTTTTGCTCCATTTTTTGTATTGTCCTCTACAGTAATTTCTTTACCTCCAGGATTTTTCACCTTTCCACTAGGCAGGTACAGGTTTTTTTCGTTGCAACTAGTCACGACACTTAACACGCTTGCTAAAAGCAGGAAAGCAGGAAGAGAATACTTATTGCGTTTCATAGTGTGGTTTGATTTGGCAGTTGCTGGCAGTATCCATCGTGAGGTCATCATGCAGTAGACCCACAGGAACCAAAGCATATTACAAAAATTTATACGAAAATTAAAAATATAGTATTCATAATCTACAGCTGGAATACTTGCGTTGTTGCGCTGCTAAATAGGGCCTGAATGGTTGAGCAGAACCGAACAAACCTTATCAGCAAATGGTAGTAGAAGTATGCACCTCTACCTCCGTACGCACGTAGCCGCTTCGCCCGCCCAAGTATCCGCCGGCTTCACGCGGGAGCTATTTCTGGCCCTGGCACCACCGTTTCCACCGTTTCAGCTGCTGCGGTTTGATGGCTGCCAGCGCGGCGACGAGGTGCACATTCAGATGGGAGTGGGGCCGCTAAGCACCCGCTGGAACTCGCTTATCACCGACCATGGCATTACCGCCGACGGCACATATTACTTTGTGGATGAGGGCCAGCTACTGCCCGCACCGCTGCGCTACTGGCAGCACCGCCACCTGATGCAGCCTGCGCCTGATGGAGGCTGTTACATTGTGGAAGACATTGAATACCGCACCGCATCCACCGTGTTGGACCGGCTGTTGTGGCCCGTTATGTGGGCGCAGTTTGTGTGGCGGCGGCCTATTTACCAACGCTGGTTTGGTACGGCGGCAGCGCAATAACTGGTTAGGACGAAGCTGTTGGGCAGCGCGAAGCCAGTGACTCTCGTATATGCCCGCAACAAGCCTGTATCTTGCCGCCTCTCCCTGGTTCTGCCCATGCGTATTTCGCCTGCTCCTGTCCGCCTGCTGCGGCATCTCACCCGCCTTTCGCTTGCTGCAATGGTCCTGCTGCTGGCCGCTAGTTGCCATAGCACCCAGGTAGCCTACCAGTTTCGGCCGGCAACCTCGCCCGCCGCGGCCACTATGGCTTCTACCGATTCGGTGCAGGTAGTGGCCCCGGTAGTGGCAACAGCGGCTACTCCGGCAGTACTAGCAGCGGTTCCTGCTAAGGCGGCTCGACCAGCGCTGCGGCCAGCCCGCCAGATGCGGCAGTTGCGCCGCGTGGTGGCACAGGCCTTGGCGCAGCAGCGCGTAAAACCCACTACCCATTATGGCGCCGCTCAAAGCATTCGGCACGTAGCCCGTCGTCCTCATCAAACGGCGGAAGTTGGGTTAGGAACTACTGTATTTGGCGTGCTGGGCCTGATTGTACTGCCTATTTCCCTGCTTGGCTTGTTGATTTGGGGCGGACCAGTCTGGGCGATACTGGCCGGCCTGGCGGCGCTGGCTATCCTCATTGCTTATCTCGACCCATTCGGTTAAGCAATACGCTGGCTTGTGTGGCTACGAAGCGTGTGGTTGGCAAACGACTGCAATGCATTGCAGCTTAACCCCGTACTTAGCAGACACTTGCTACAGGTCAAGCATCATTTTCACGTCGGTACGCTGGTAGGGGCTGGCGGGGACTGGCACGTGCCGAAAGCCCAACTTGTGATACAGTGCCAGCGCCGGCTCCAAGCGAGAATTCGACAGCAGCTCTAGCTGATGGGCGCCAAGTTGCCGGGCTTTGCTGATGGCAGCCTGCCCCAGCGCAAAGCCGATACCCAGCCCCTGCGCTTTCGGCGACACGGCCATTTTAGCCAGCTCGAACACTCCGTGGCCTTCGGGCAGCAGGGCACAAGTGCCAACTAGTTGGCCCTGATATTCGGCCATGAGAATAGCGCCGCCGGGCTCCAGAATGTACCGCTCTGGCTCATCAAGCATTTGATAATCGGGCGCTTCCATCACAAAATACTGCGTTATCCACTCTTCATTGAGCGCGCGAAAGACCGGTTGATGGGCCGGCGTATAGTCGAGGATGCGGGTAACGGACATGGGGCAATTAGTAAGCTCGTACTGATTGTAAGCCAAGCACAGCAACCGTGCGGCTGGCAATGCAAAGGAAACACACCCGCCGGTACCGTGCGGTTGAACAAGGAAAACCGGAAGTGGAAGCCTGCCAAATGGCTATGCCGTACCTTTGCGCTTTCTTGTTTCGTTTGAATTTTCGCTGCTATGAGTTCCGCCACCATCACGCTTAAACCCGGTAAAGACCAGTCCCTTCGTCGTCGTCACCCGTGGGTGTTTTCGGGGGCCATTGCCCGGATGCAGGGCGAAGTGGTAGAGGGGGAAGTGGTGATGGTGCAGGCCGCCAACGGCGAGGTGCTGGGCATGGGCCACTACGCTCCCGGTTCCATTGCCGTGCGCATGCTCGATTTTGGCCCCGTCGTACAGCTACCAGACGCTAGCTTCTGGGAAAGCCGCCTGCGCAACGCCTACCAGCTCCGGCAGGGCCTGGGCCTGACCGGCACGGGCAGCACCAATGTGTACCGTCTCACGCACGCCGAAGGCGACGGTTTGCCCGGCCTCATTATCGACGTGTACGGCGACGTGGCCGTGGTGCAGGCCCACAGTGCCGGCATGTACAAAGCCCGCCCACTAATTGCCGCCGCCTTGCAAGCCGTAGTTCCCGGTTTGCGCGCCATCTATGATAAAAGCGCCGAAACGGTACCTGCCAAAGCTGCGCCGGGCGCTCAAAACGGCTACCTGTTCGGGGAAAGCAGTGGCCAGGAGCACATTGTGCAGGAAAACGGCCACCCGTTTGCCGTGGATTGGGAAACGGGCCAGAAAACCGGCTTCTTCATCGACCAGCGCGACAACCGCAGCCTGCTGGCCCGGTACGCGCCCGGCCGCCGGGTGCTCAACACGTTCTGCTACACCGGCGGCTTCAGCTCCTACGCTCTGCAAGCCGGCGCCGAGCTGGTGCATTCCGTTGATTCCAGCAAGAAGGCCATTGAGCTAACCGAGCGCAACGCCGCCCTCACCGGCCTGGAAAGCAAGCACGCCGCCTACGCCGAAGACGTGTTCAGCTTCTTCAAGTCCAGCCAGGAGCAGTACGACCTGATTGTGCTCGACCCACCGGCGTTTGCCAAACACCTCTCGGCCCGCCACAATGCTCTGATGGGCTACAAGCGCCTGAACGCCGCCGGCATCAAGCAGATTGCGCCGGGCGGGTTGCTGTTCACGTTCAGCTGCTCCCAGGTAGTATCGGCCGAGCTATTTGAAGGCGCAGTGCTGGCGGCAGCCATTGAAGCCGGCCGGCCGGCCCGCATCCTGCACCGCCTCACCCAGCCCGCCGACCACCCCGTCAGCCTGTTCCACCCCGAAGGCGAGTACCTGAAAGGCCTAGTGCTGGCGGTGGAGTAACGCCAAGCCCGAGTTTGGCTTACTTCCCGGCACCCGGCGCGGGCATCTGCATCAGGAACTGGCTGCCGCCGGCACCCGAGGTATAGGTGGGCACGTTGCTGCCGCCTTTCTCCCAGGCCTCAATCCAGCGCATCTGCACCAGCAGCGGCGTGAGCGACTGTTGTTGTTTTTCGTTGGCGTAGGCCTGGGCATCAGCGGCAATGCGGATGGCCTTGGCCCGGCCCTCGGCTTCGGCAATGTTGATGCGGGCCTGGGCTTCGGCCTGCCGGATGCGGTTTTCGGTTTGCAGGCCGGTTTGCACGGCGGTATTCTTGGCGTCGATGGCGGCTTTGAGGCTGGCCGGCGGCTCCAGCTTGGTGGTAATCTGCTGCACCACGAAGCCCATGGCTTGCAGCTGGGTTACGAGGTTGGCTTTCACCCGCGCCTCGTAGCTGCCACGGTTGCTGATGAGGCTGTCGGCGGTGTAGCGGTTGGTGGCCACGCGGTAGGCTTCGTATACGGCGGTTTTCAGGAAGCCGTCTTCAATGGCGGCCAGCGGGCGGCGGTACTGCCGGAAGATGTCGTCGACCTTGTCGGACTGCACGTAGTAGTTGAGGCTGGGGGCTACCCCGAAGCTGGAACCATCCCGACTCTGCACCTCAAACTCCTCGTACTCTTTGTGTTGGGTATACACCGGAAACTCATACACGGCCGTACTCAGGGGGCTATAGAACACCCAGCCGGTGGCGTACGTAATGTCATCAACACCGCGGCCCGCACCGGCCAGGTTCACCTTGATACCTACGTTGCCAGCATCAATGCGCTCCACCTTAATGAGGCTGCACCCGGCCACCAGCGCCAGTAGCAGCAAGCCAACGAAGATGATGGGTTTCAGCCAACTACGATCCGGATTTAGTTGATATTGGGCCATTTAGAGTTGGAAGAGGAAGGAGAGGAAGTGGAATGCAGGAAGTAAGCGGTAAGAGCCCGGCCGGCCTGATACAACGACAAGGCCACGCCCGCTGCCAAGGCCAGAAAGCCCAGAATACCGCAGCTCAGCCACCAATTGG
Source organism: Hymenobacter telluris (assembly GCF_017313265.1). Classification (GTDB taxonomy): domain Bacteria; phylum Bacteroidota; class Bacteroidia; order Cytophagales; family Hymenobacteraceae; genus Hymenobacter; species Hymenobacter telluris. The sequence goes on from NZ_JAFLQZ010000013.1 coordinate 25,715, forward strand.
AGGAGCGGCTCAACCAGTCGAGGCAGGCGGGCACGGCATACGGCAGCCCTACAGCGTAGAACAGCAGCCAGAAAACGAGGCGCAGGTAGAAGGTGCGTTGAGTGGCCATAAGCAAGTAGTCAAATCTACTATATCTAAACGGCAGCATGTACATCGGAGAACATCAGTTACTGCTACGTCCTCATGAATCGTGAAAACGTGCCGGGCATTACAGGCAAACCCCTATTTATGCTGAAAATTTACGGTAGCCTCATCATTGGCTGTTGGTGTGGCCAAAAGCAGGGCGTAGCTTCGTTTTCTCGTCTACTTCAGCGGTATCTACCTCCTAACCATGCAGAACCACTCACTGACACCATGGAACTTTGTAAACGATGAACAACAGCTGTACTCGCCAGACGCGTCACAGTCACTTAAATATGAAAGCTTGCAGGAAATGAATCAGGGCGGTCCTCTACACGGTTCCTGCTTTTGGGTTACTTCTGGCAATAAGCAGTACAGGTTACCGGGCACCTATGGCGGCCCCCCCGTTTGGGATGCAAAAAGTCGTTGTGTGGCGCTACCTCTCTGGCAGACAGCTTTAATTAGTAGCACTGGCCAACGCATTGCCCTATTGAATACGCGCTTACGCAAGCTGGTAGTATTTCAGCAGAAATTTCGCGTTCTGCATCTGCAAGCCCTTGAAGGATGGGTTGTTACTGGCCTCGACAGTCCCATCTATACCCCAAGTCCACTGTTTTTTAATTTTGAAACGGCAGCCATAAAGCACGTTTTCGAGTTATAGCTACCGGCATACCTTTTTGCTTGATCTGTGGCGCGCAATCAACCTTACGTTTCTCCTGCTTCTCAACCCGTGGCCGTTGTAGGAGCCGGTATTGGCGGTATTGCCACGGCCGTGCGGCTGGCCGTACGTGGGCACCGCGTCACGGTATTTGAGGCGCAGGAAAGCTTCGGGGGCAAGATGCACCAGCTAGAGTTGCCGGGCGGCTACCGGTTCGATGGGGGCCCGTCGTTGTTTACGCTGCCGCACCTCGTGGACGAGTTGTTCGAGCTGGCTGGCCGCAACCCCCACGACTACTTCCGCTACCAGCGCCTCGACCCCATTACGCAATACTTCTTCGCTGATGGTACCCGCCTCACCGCCTGGGCCGACGAGGCAAAGTTTGCCGCCGAAGTGGAAGCCAAGCTGCGCGTACCGGCCGCCGATGTGCTGGCCTTTCTACAACGCAGTGGCCGCGCCTACTCCGCCACCGCCGATACGTTCCTGCAAAAGTCGCTGCACAAAGCCCGCACTTACCTCAGTGCCGACGTGCTGAAAGCCGTGGCCGCCACGCCGCAGCTGGGCTTGCTGGAAACCATGCACCAGCGCCACCAAGCCGCCTTCCCCGATGATGAGCGCCTAGTACAACTCTTCGACCGGTTTGCCACCTACAACGGCTCCGACCCCTATCAGGCCCCGGCCACGCTCAGCATGATTCCGCACCTGGAGCACGGCCTGGGCGCTTTTTACCCCGAAGGCGGCATTTATGCCATTGCGCAAAGCCTGGTACGGCTGGCCGAAGAGCTGGGCGTAGAGTTTCGCTACCAGGAGCCGGTACTGGAAATCCTGACGGCAGCGGGCCAGGTAACCGGCGTACGAACGGCGCAGGATGTGTACGACTTCGGGCTGGTAGTCAGCAACATGGACGTGGTGCCCACCTACCGCAAGCTACTGCCCAGCCAGCCCGCGCCGGAACGTACGCTCAGCCAGCCCCGCTCGTCGTCGGCCCTAATTTTCTATTGGGGGGTGGCTCACCGGTTTTCGGAGTTGGGCGTGCACAACATCTTCTTCTCCCAGGACTACAAGCAGGAGTTCGAGGCCATTTTCCAGCAGAAAACCATCAGCCCCGACCCCACGGTGTACGTCAACATCACCAGCGGCCACACGCCCACCGATGCCCCCGCTGGCCACGAAAACTGGTTTGTAATGGTGAACGTGCCCCACGACCAAGGCCAGGACTGGCCGGCCCTCATCAACCAAACCCGCGCCGCCGTGCTGGCGCGCGTAAGCAAGGCACTGGGGCAGGATGTGGCGCCGCTCATCCGGGCCGAGCACGTGTGGGACCCGCCGGGCATTGCCGCGCGCACCTCGTCGTTTGGGGGCGCGCTGTACGGCAGCTCCAGCAACAACATGCTGGCGGCTTTTCTGCGGCACCCAAATTTTTCGCGGAAGCTGGAAGGACTGTACTTTTGCGGTGGTTCGGTGCATCCCGGCGGCGGTATTCCGCTTTGCCTGCTCTCCGCCCGCATCGTGTCCGGTTTAATCAATTAAAAATCTAGAATTAAAAATTAAAAGAGTGAGACCTACATCACAATGGCTTAAGCCCCGCATACGGTCTTTTCATTCTTAATTTTTAATTTTTAATTCCTCTCCATGCCCGATCCAACTCAACAATATTCGGCTCCGGCAACGGAGCAGGCAGCTGCACAAAAAAAGCGGCTGCGCATTGCGCAGGGCATTCTGCTGCTGTTTCATGTGACGGGTTTCGTGGGCTTAGGCTTTGCCGAAGACCCCAGTTTCTATCTGCAATTCGTGCCGCTGAATCTGTTGCTCACGGTTGGGCTGTTGCTGTCTTTTCAGAAGGAACGGACGCCTAGCTTTGTGTGGTTTTGCCTGGTCACAATGGCAGTAGGATTCTTCGTAGAGGTAATCGGGGTCAGAACTGGGTTATTGTTCGGATTCTACAAATACGGACCCACGCTGGGCGTACAGTGGCTGGGCGTACCTCTGATGATTGGGGTGAATTGGCTGATGCTAACGTACACTACCGGCGTCTTAGCGCAGTACCTGCCAATTCCCAATTTCGGACGAGCGTTGGTTGCCGCGCTGCTCATGGTCGGGCTCGATGCGTGCTTGGAACCGATGGCGGTACGCTATGATTTTTGGCAATGGCGCTTCGATGTTATTCCTTTTCAGAACTTTAAGGGTTGGTTTATAGTGTCGCTGATTCTGCAAGTGTTCTTTAACCGCTCCGATTTTGTGAAGCGCAACGACCTAGCGCCGTTCGTGTACATGCTCCAACTTATTTTCTTTTTTGGACTTGGACTTCTCCGCTAAAAAATAATGCTATTCCGGAATACTATTTGCTAGGGATATTAGCGTTGTATGCACGATCTTTTCTTTACCAAACTGCCCTATTCTTATGGAGCAAGTCTTACTCCATCAACTACTTGATAAAGCCAATTTACTGTTCCGTTCCGTTGGGATTGGGATAGTGCACGAAGAGCAGCTAGCCGCAGCTCTCGACCTAAGCAATTATGAGTTCCGTAATCAGTTCGGTTCCAAGCAAGAGTTGGTAGTGCAGGTAATTCGCCGCAACCTAACCCGGCAAAAACACGAGCATGCCGAGCTGTTTGCCAACCTGGGCACTCCTATTGAGTGCTTGCTGGCCTTGCTACACCATAGCCTGCACGAGCTACGCCGCTCTCCGCACTACGATTACCACGTGATGCGCGAGCAGTATGCGCAGGCCTGGAATGCCATGCAGGAGTACCTAGAACAGTACTCGTATCCGCTGCTCACGCGCCTGTTGCAGGAAGGTATCATTGAGGGGCAGCTTCGGGCCGACCTCAATGCGCCGTTCATTGCCCGTATCATACTGGCCCAGTTCAGCCTTATTCTCAACGAAGAAATGTTTCCGCCTGATTACACCAACCAGGCCGACGTGTACCGCAACATCTTCTTCTACTACGTGCGCGGCCTCTGCACCGAGGAAGGTGCCCGGATAGCAACCAGCCACTTCGCCCGCATGTAAGCAACTGGCTATCTGACAGTTCAAATAACAACTACGGGCCTGGCTTCCTTGCGAAGTCAGGCCCGTAGTTGTTGCTGTGAACAGATAAAAACAGGAACCAGCTATGCTTTCTGGCCGTTTGCTTCAGTAAGTAATGCCTGACTGTTTGTAGTGTGCAGGTGTTTCCTATGCCGGCTTTGCACCGCTTCACTTCCAGTAATTCGGGCTTATAATCGTCTTACTGAGGAAGTTCTTTGGCCGTTGCTCCCACGCTGGCTTTTCCACCGTTTTCCTCTGTAATGCAGAACATTCTCTTTTTTGGTGACAGCCTCACGGCCGGCTACCAGTTGCCCGCTAGTGCGGCGTTTCCCTCGTTGCTTCAGCAGCGCATCGACGCGCTTAACCTACCCTACAAGACCTTCAACTACGGCGTGAGTGGCGAAACCAGTGCCGGCGGCCGGCTCCGGCTAGCCAGCGTGCTGAACCGCCAACCCGTGGACGTATTTGTGCTGGCCCTAGGCGCCAACGACGGTCTGCGCGGCATACCGGTCCGGGAAACCACCCAGAACTTGCAAGACATTATCAACCAAGTGAAACTGAAACACCCGGCGGCCCGCCTGGTGCTGGTGGGTTTGGAGTTTCCGTTTGACTTAGGCCCATTAGGCGGGCACCAGATGGCCCGCTACGCCCAGGACTTCAAGGCCCTATTCCGCGACCTGGCCGACCGCAACAGCGTGCCTTTCGTACCCTTCCTGCTGCAAGGTGTACTGGGCCAGCGCCACCTCAACCTCCCCGACGGCGTGCACCCCAACGCCGCCGGCCAAAAGCTGCTAGCCGATAACGTGTGGGCGGTGCTGGAAGGCGTACTCGCGGTTAAAAGCTAAAAAGAGCGAGTTCCCCTCCTTTTTCAAGGAGGGGTGCCCGAAGGGTGGGGTGGTTAACTAGAACTAGAAAACTAGAGCTAGTTGTCGTTCAATTAAACAACGACTTTACCACCCCGGCCTGCGGCCACCCCTCCTTAAAAAAAGGAGGGGAACTCGCTCATTTTAGCTTTTAACTGCCTATTTGGCGTTGTAGAGGTTCTGGTAGTACTCGGTGGCCATGCGGTGCGACTCGAACTCGGGCTCGACTTCGCGCATGGCGGCTTTCACCACTTCCAGGTACTTGTCCGGCTGGTCGTAGTACAGCGGCACGATTTCGTTTTCAAGCACATCGAGCAGGCTGGTAGCCTCGATGTCGTCTTTCACGTTGTCGGGCTGGTAGGGGTCGGTGTGCGGGATGATGAAGCTGTTCTCGCCGGGCCGGGCAAACTCGGGCACCCAACCATCGGCGATGCTCAGGCTGACGGAGCCGTTCATGGCGGCTGTCATGCCGCTGGTACCGGAAGCTTCGCGCGGGTAGCGGGGCGTGTTCAACCAAATATCGGAGCCGCGCTTCATGTAGCCCGACAACGACAGCTCGTAGCCCGTTAGTACGGCGCAGTTGCTAAGCGGCTTCACCTTCCGGATGATGTCGTTGAAGAGGCCGATGGCACCGTAGTCTTTCGGGTAGGGCTTGCCGGCCCAGATAACCTGCACGGGCCGCTCGGAGTTGTTGATGATGCTCAGGAACCGCTCGAAGTGGCGTAGAATCAGGTCGGCGCGCTTGTAGCCGGCGAAACGGCGGGCCCACACCACGGTTAGCACCTCGGGGTCGAGGAGGGTACCCGTCTGATCAGCCACGATGTCGAAGAGTTGCTTCTTCAGCTTACGCTTGCGCGCCAGCAGTGCCTTGTCGTCGTTGGCTTCGAGGGCAGCGTGCAACTGCTGGTCGCGCCAGTAAGTGCCGTTTTGGGCGTTGGTAATGGCAATAATGGGGCAGATGCCTTTGTTGCTACCCCACATTTCGTTGGCCACGGTGCCGTGCACCTTGCTCACGCCGTTGGAGAGGCGCGCGAAGCGCAAGGCCGTGAGTGTGTAGTTCATTCGGTCGTTTTCCACACCGGCCACTCGCGTAATTTCCTCGGCCGGCACCTTCCCGAAGAACGACATCTTGGCAAGCAGGTCCATGGGGTGCTCCTCGTTGCCGGCCAGCTCAGGCGTATGGGTGGTGAATACCAGGCGCTTGCGTACTTCTTCCAGCTGACGGCCGTGCTTTTCGTAGAGGTAAAACGCCAGTGGCAGGCCGTGGCCTTCGTTGAGGTGATACACATCTACGGGCACGTTCAGCAAATCGAGCAGCTTGCCGCCACCCACGCCCAGCAGGATGCTTTGCGCCACGCGGGCCGCCGTGTCGGCGTCGTAGAGGTGGTGCGAGATGGTGCGCGAAATGAAGTCGTTTTCGGGAATGTCGGTGGTCAGGAAGAACATCGGGGCCGTGCCGAACGTGTTGGGGGCCAGGTACAGGGCCTTCACGTACACGTTGGCATCGTGGATGGTGATGGGGAAAACCAGGCCGGTGTCTTCGAGGAAGGAATAGGTTTTCTGGGTGAATTCGGCGCGCATGGTCTGGTCCTCGTTGCGGCCCTGGTCGTAGTAGCCGAAGCTCCACAGGATGCCGATGCCCAGCAGGTTTTGCTTCAGCTCGTAGGCCGAGCGCATGTGCGAGCCGGCCAGGAAGCCGAGGCCGCCGGAGTAGGTTTTAAGCGCCTGATCCAGCGCAAATTCCATGGAGAAGTAAGCCGCCTGCGTCGTGAATTCGGCGGCGGGAGTGTAGGGTTTGAACTCGAAAGCCATAGAAAGGATAAGTCAGAGAAAAAGGCAGCCCAATCAGGCTACCTACCGCCCGGCATACGGCCTGCCAGGCAATACGTTCGGGGCAAGTGCCGGCCAAGGTGCCAACATTTCGGGGCAAAACCAAAGTATGGCTCTGCTTGAATGCTTCCCCCATTACAAGCCAGAAGCATCTGTCCTTCCGACGCCAGAGGAATCCGGGTGAAGTCGTGCAACCGTTTCCCTCAGATTCCTCCGGCGTTGGAAGGACACCCTACAGACAGCCGCACCCCAGCGCCATAAGTTGACATAACCGTAACTTACCCGTTGCGGTAACCGCCTGACCGGCTGGTTATTTTTGCATTTCTGTTCTTTTCCAACCCAACCACAACCAACCTTTCTATGAAATTCAACTTCGTTTTCGCCGGTGCCCTGCTGGCATTGTCGGCGGCCTGCACCAAGCTGGAGCCTACGCCCAGTGCCACTCCGGCGGCCACTAGCAGCACAGCCGATGTAAGTGCCACCGGCTTTCCCGAAACCTTCGAAACGGGTACCAAAACCGCCTACACCACCGGCTCCGTCACGCTCGGTTCCGGCTCCTGGACCCTTAACGACGCCCTGCTCGGCAACACCACCGCCGACGCTAAAACTGGCAGTCAGTCGGTGCGGGTGCGTAACGTGGGCTCGGTAGGCATGAACTTCAATACCACAGCCGGCGCGGGTGTGGTTACGGTGGGGCACGCCGTATACGGCACCGACGGCAGCTCGCAGTGGGAGCTGTGGGTTAGCCAGAACAGCGGCAGCTCCTACGCGAAAGTGGGCAGCACCATCACCAGCAGCAGCGCCACCCTGAGCACGGCCTCGTTCACAGTGAATTTGAGTGGCACCGTGCGCCTGCAAATCCGCAAAACCAGCGGCGGCACCAACCGCATCAACCTTGATAACGTGACGGTGGAGCAGTACGGCGGCGGTACCACGCCGCCCCCCACCACTGGCGCCAAGAAGTTTCTCTTTGATGGTTCGCACGGAGAGCTGGCCGGCAACGCCGACTGGGTGCTCGACGTGAACAGTGGCGTGGCCTCGCGCTACCCCACGCCGGCGCAAAGCGGCATCACCAGCAGCACTCCGGAAACCTACTGGACCGGCGCTATTTCGGCCTGGGGCGTGGCGCTGGCCAAGCAGGGCCACACGGTGGAGCAGTTGCCGGCCGGCTCAACTATCAGCTACGGCAACACCAGCAACCCGCAGGACTTGAGCTACTACAACGTGTTTGTGGTCGATGAGCCGAACATCATCTTCACGGCGGCCGAGAAAACGGCCATCCTGCAATTCGTGCAGAACGGCGGCGGCCTATTCATGATTTCCGACCACGACATTTCCGACCGTAACAACGACGGCTACGACTCGCCCGACATCTGGAACGACTTGATGCAGAATAACTCGGTGAAAGCCAACCCCTTCGGCTTCTCGGTGAACCTCGACAACATTGTGGAGAACAGCAGCAACGTGCGCACCGGCAGCAACCCCATCCTGAATGGTTCGCAGGGCGCGGTGTCGCAGCTTTCCTTCCACAATGGCGCCACCATGACCCTCAACCCCACCGCCAACAGCACGGTGCAGGGCCTAATCTGGCGCACCTCGGCCACCGCACAGGGCAATAATTTGGCTATGGCCGCCAGCAGCACGTTCGGCTCGGGCCGGGTGGTGATTATCGGTGACTCTTCGCCTGCCGACGACGGTACCGGCTCGCCCGGCAACACCGTGTACGACGGCTGGGGCGAAAACGTAAGCCACCCCCGCCTGCACCTCAACGCCTCGCTCTGGCTAGCCAAGCTGCAATAGGTTTTTAGTGCCTCGTGCTTGGTGCCTAGTGCTTAGGTTCCGTTTGGTTTTCTGGAAGCCTCGCCCTGCGGCGGGGCTTCTTGCGTTTGCACGAATTGCGGATGCCAGCACACTGCGAACCTCTGCGTTTTTCCTCTGCGGACCTCTGCGAGAAACCACGTTTGAGCCGCTAATGGACTATTGAATTGTTACCTTAGCTGCCCCCATTCTAATATTCCCACATTTCCATGAAGCTTTCCCGTTTCCTGCTGCCAGCCCTGGCAACTTGCCTACTGACTGTTCCTACTGTGCAGGTTCACGCGCATCCGTCCGCGGCCACGGCGGCGCCCGCCAAAAAGCCCGCTGGCATCCAGCGCATCGACCCAACGTTTTGGTGGGTGGGCATGAAAAACCCCAAGCTCCAGCTGCTGGTGCACAACCCCGGTATTGCCGACAGCAAGCTGACGATGGCCGCTTACCCCGGCGTAACGCTGGAGGGCACCCAGAAGCTGGAAAGCCCGAACTACCTGCTGGTCAACCTGAACATTGCGCCCGATGCCAAGCCAGGCAAGCTGAAACTGGAATTCGTGGGTGGCAAGAACAAGCTGAAGTACGATTACGAACTGCGCGCCCGAAACACCGACAAAAGCCGGGTACAGGGCATCAACAGTTCCGACTTCATCTACTTTCTGATGCCGGACCGTTTCGCCAACGGTGACCCGAAAAACGACATCATCAAAACTGCCCGCGCCCGCACCGTGGCCCGCGACTCGATGTACGCCCGCCACGGCGGCGACTACAAAGGCATCGAGCAGCATTTCGATTACCTCAAGAGCCTGGGCGTCACGGCCATCTGGCCCACGCCGGTAACCGAAAACGACATGCCCAAAGCGAGCTACCACGGCTACGCCGTAACCGACTACTACAACTCCGACACGCGCTACGGCACCACCGAGGAGTACGCCCAGTTTGTGCAGAAGGCCCACCAGAATGGCCTCAAAGTAATTCACGACGTGGTGCTCAACCACATGGGCAGCTACAACTACCTGTTCATAGACCAACCGGCCAAAGACTGGTTCAACCAGTGGCCCGCCTTCACGCGCAGCAACTACAACTCCCTGGCCCTCAACGACCCCTACGGCTCCGCCCGGGACCGGGACCTGTACAACAAAGGCTGGTTCGACACCACCATGCCCGACGTCAACCAGAGCAACCCGCTGGTATCTACCTACCTGATTCAGAACTTCTTGTGGTGGGTGGAATATACTGGCCTCGACGGCTACCGCATCGACACCTACCCGTATTCCGACCCCAAGTTCCTGATGGACTGGGGCAAAGCGCTACTCGATGAGTACCCGCAGCTGGGCATGTTCGGGGAAGCCTGGGTGGGCAGCACGGCCCAGCAGGCCTTCTTCGCCCGCAACATTCTGCCGCCCGTGGATGGGTTCAAGAGCAACCTGCCCGGCGTGCTCGATTTTCAGTCGCAGAACGCTGCCTGGGACGCGCTAAAGGAAAAGGGCAACGTGTACAAGTTCTACGAAGCCCTGCAAGGCGACTGGCTGTACGAAGACGCTAGCCGCAACGTGGTGTTCCTGGACAACCACGACATGAGCCGGGTGTACTCGGTGATTGGGGAGAGTTTGCCGCGCCTGAAAATGGGCTTTGCCTGGCTGCTGACCACCCGCGGCATTCCGCAGCTCTACTACGGCACCGAAATTCTGATGAAGAACTTCTCCAACCCCGACGGCTTGGTGCGCTCCGACTTCCCCGGCGGCTTCTCGGGCGACAAGCAGAACAAGTTTACGGCCGCCGGCCGCACGCCGCAGGAGCAGGAAGCCTTTGCCTACGTGAGCAAGCTGGGCACGTACCGCAAGTCCCACCCAGTGCTGCAAACCGGTAAGCTGATGCAGTTTATCCCGCAGGATGGCATCTACACCTACTTCCGCTACAACGAGCAGGGCGAAACCGTCATGGTGATGCTCAACTCCAACCAGGAAGAGAAAACCGTGGACGGTTCGCGCTTCTCGGAGCGGCTTAACGGGTTTACTTCCGGTACCGAGGTAGTGTCGGGAGCAGCCGTTACCGATTTGAAATCGTTCAAGGTGCCGGGTTGGTCGGCGCTGGTGGTGGAGCTTAGGAAATAACTATGGTTCTTACGTTTTTAGCCCGCAGAAGACGCTGAGGTTTACGCAGATGACGCAGAAGCACGAGAACGATATATCCTATTTGATCCGGCAAGCGGCTTATGAGATTCATATGACGTTAGGGCCAGGGCTTCTGGAATCGGTGTATGAAACGCTGATGTGTCACGAACTGCGGAAGCGTGGGCTTGCTGTACAGACGCAGGTAGCATTGCCAGTGGTATACGACGGGCTCCGGTTGGAAAATAGCTTCCGTATGGACTTAGTAGTGGAAAACAAAGTAGTGGTTGAGTTGAAGTCGGTGGAAGTGCTGCTTGAAGTTCATCATATGCAGCTACTTACCTACCTGAAGCTTTCCGGTTACAAGCTTGGTTTACTAATTAATTTCAACGTGCCGCTCATTAAAGCCGGTATCTTCCGCAAAGTCAACGGCCTGCCAGAACAATCTGCGTCCTCTGCGCAATCTTCCGCGTCCTCTGCGGGCTAAAAAATACCCGCCCCCGTATGAAGAAACTTCTTTTTCCAGCTCTACTCGCGCTACTCGCCTTCACTGCCGTGCCTGAACCAATCATCCTAGCGGACCCCAATACCACCGACGAGGTGCCTCAGGACAACAAGCTGGTTATCTACCAGTTGATGACGCGCCTGTTTGGCAACAAGACCACCGTCAACAAGCCCTACGGCACCGTGCAGGAAAACGGCACGGGCAAGTTCAACGACATCACCGACAAGGCCCTCCAGGAAATCAAGAAGCTGGGGGCCAGCCACGTATGGTTTACCGGCGTGATTGAGCACGCCACCATGACCGACTTCAGCAAGCAGGGCGGCCCCGGCCCCGACGATGCTGACGTGATAAAAGGCCGCGCTGGCTCGCCCTACGCCATCAAGGACTACTACGACGTGGCCCCCGACCTGGCCGTGAACGTGAAAACCCGCATGCAGGAGTACGAAGCCCTCATCAAGCGCACCCACGCCAATGGCCTGAAGGTGCTCATGGACTTCATTCCGAACCACGTAGCGCGCAGCTATACCTCGGATGCCAAGCCCGGCGGTGTGGTGGATTTGGGGGCTACCGACGACAAAGCCAAGGCCTTCGCGCCCAACAACAACTTCTATTACCTGCCCGGCCAGAGCCTGGTAGTGCCCAAGGCCGGCAACCCGCTGGGCGCAATGATGGGCCCCAAGGAAGACGGCAAATACACCGAAACACCCGCCAAAGCCACCGGCAACGACGTGTTTTCGGCCGCGCCCAGCGTGAACGACTGGTACGAAACCGTGAAGCTCAACTACGGCGTAGACTACCAGCAGAACCGCCAGACCCACTTCGAGCCCATACCCGACACGTGGAAGAAGATGCGCGACATTCTGGTGTTCTGGGCCAAGAAAGACGTGGACGGCTTCCGCTGCGACATGGTGGAAATGGTGCCCGTGGAGTTCTGGGCCTGGGTGATTCCGGAGGTGAAAAAGGTGAAGCCCAACATCATTTTCCTGGCCGAAGCCTACAACCCCAAGGAGTACCGCACCTACCTGGAAAAAGGCCATTTCGATTTCCTCTACGACAAAGTGGGCCTCTACGACGCCCTGCGCCGCCTGATGACCGGTGGCGGCAACACCGAGGAAATAACTAAAGTGTGGAAGGAGGAAAGCCGCGGCTTTGGCTCCAAGATGCTACGCTTCCTGGAAAACCACGATGAGCAACGCATTGCCTCCAAGGACTTTGCCACTGATCCGCGCACGGCCATTCCGGCCATGGTCGTTACGGCCACGCTGGGCTCGGGGCCGGTGATGGTGTACTCGGGGCAGGAGGTGGGCGAACCGGCACGGGGCGCGGAGGGCTTTTCCAGCGAAGACGGCCGCACCACCATTTTCGACTATTGGGGCGTGCCGGAGCACCAGAAATGGATGAACGGCGGCAAGTTCGACGGGGGCAAGCTCTCGGAAAGCCAGAAGCAGCTGCGCGACTTTTACAGCCGCCTGCTCAACCTGACCCGTTCCAGCGAAGCCATCCGCAAAGGCAAGTTCTACGAGCTACAAGACGCCAACAACCTCGGCAAAGACTACGACCAGCAGCGCGTGTACAGCTACCTGCGCTACACCGACCAGCAGCGCCTGCTGGTAGTAGTCAACTTCAGCCGCGACAAAACCAGCAAGCCCACCATCACCATCCCGGCTGAGGTGCGCAAGCAAATGGGCCTCGAACCCGACCGGTTCTGCACCTACACCGACCTGCTCAACAACACGCCCCCCACCGAGTACCTCACGCTCACACTCCCCCCGCTGAGCGCCTACATCTTCGAAATCAAGCCTAAAGGCCAGTAGTGCGTAGTGCTCGGTGCCTAGTGCTTAGGCAGTTCTATATAAATAAGATAATAGAACAACCTAAGCACTAGGCACCAAGCACTACGCACTAATTCCCCGTTCTTCCACCAAAATTCCCACACCAATGGCAATCAGCGCCGCGGCAACGTCCGCCGACACCCGCCACAAACCCCGCCTGAGCTTCTGGCAAATCTGGAACATGAGCTTCGGCTTTTTGGGCATTCAGTTCGGATTTGCACTACAGAACAGCAACATGAGTCGCATTTTCGAGACCATGGGTGCCAAAACCGACGAAATAGCCTTCCTGTGGCTGGCCGCGCCCATTACGGGCCTGCTGGTGCAGCCTATTATCGGCTACTTATCAGACCGAACCTGGCACCCCCGGTTTGGGCGGCGGCGGCCCTTTTTCCTGATAGGCGCTATTCTGGCTTCGCTGTCGTTGATTGTTATGCCCAACGTGACGGCCTTATGGATGGCAGCCGGCATGCTGTGGATTATGGATTCGAGCATCAACATTTCCATGGAGCCGTTTCGGGCGCTGGTGGGCGACTTGCTGCCTTCTGAGCAGCGGACCACGGGGTTCGGGGCGCAGACCTTTTTTATTGGGGTAGGGGCAATTGTAGGCTCGTCGTTGCCGTGGATGTTTGCCAACTGGTTTGGGGTTTCAAACACCCCTGAGCCCGGCCATATTTCGCTCTCGTTGAAATATGCTTTCTACGTGGGCGGGCTGGTATTCTTCCTGGCGGTGCTCTGGACGGTGCTGCGAACCAAAGAATACCCGCCGGAAAATATGGTGGAGTTTGAAGCCGAAAAACAACGTACGGCCGGGTTTGCCAATGGTCTGCGCGAGTCGTTTGAAGGCATTTTTCACATGCCCAAAACCATGCGCCAGCTGGCAGTGGTGCAGTTCTTCTCGTGGTTTGCGCTGTTCTCGATGTGGATTTACACCACCCAGGCCGTAACCAGCCACATCTTCCACACCACCGATACATCGTCGGCGCTCTACAACAAGGGCGGTGATTGGGTGGGCGTGTGTTTTTCGGTGTACAACGGGCTGTCGGCGGTGGTGGCGCTGTTGCTGCCCATCGTGGCCCGCTCCACCAGCCGCCGTTTCACGCATATGCTGTGCTTGGTGCTGGGTGGGCTGGGCCTGATTTCCATCTACTTCATTCAGGATTACCACTATATTCTGCTCTCGATGGTGGGCGTGGGTATTGCGTGGGCCAGCATTCTGTCGGTGCCGTACGCTATGCTGGCTGGGGCGCTGCCTGCCAATAAGATGGGATACTACATGGGGGTTTTCAACTTCTTCATTGTTATTCCGCAGGGTGTAGCCGGCCTGGTATTAGGGCCGCTTACCAAGCACTTTTTCAACGACCAGCCCATCTTTACCCTGGTATTGGGAGGCTGCTCCATGATTCTGTCGGGTTTGCTCACCTTGCGCGTAGATGACGCCGACGACGTGCGGCTGCCCGCCGAGCCAACTGCCCTGGACGGCCCCGCCTACGACACGCCCGTGCAACTCGACCCGCGGGTGTAGCATTGGTGTTCATGGCTATTGCAAAAAGCCCCGGCTACGCAGTGGCAGCCGGGGCTTTTTGCGGAGCTGGTTTTACTTGCTTTGCAGCCAGGTTTGGGCGGCCTGCTCTTCAGTGAATACGCGGATAGCCACGGTATTCACCGAATCGGTAGCCATTTCCTCGGCTAAGCGCTGGTTAAGCAACTCGGCGTGATACGGCAGTACCAAATAGGCTAAGCTGGGGCGCACCCCCGGCAAAGCCGCCGTCAGCTGCTCCCGAAACGAGGTGATAATCCACCGAAAATCAACCGGGTCGGCCAGACCCCGGCTGCGCAGATCAATCAGCCAGCGGCCCACCTTTTCGCGGCGGGCCATTTCCAGAGCCGCCTGGTAGCCCTCCCGGTGTTCCGCTGAAGTAGCGGGCCGAGTCCAACGCAGAAATACCTGACCCAAATCGGGGCGGTGGGAAAGCAACAGATAGTCGAGGTTGGTAACGAGCATGGCAACAGCAAAAGCAAGTAAAGATAAGTGCCAATTCTTTTAGTTAAGCTATTCACGATGCATGTGTTTATCGTGAAGATCCTAAAAAGCACAACCTGGGAATCGTTTTGTTTGGCAGAGTGCAATGGCAAGTGAAGAGTTGCATCCGGCCAGTACTAAAAAGCACGAAAACAATAGCCTATTCGTACTGCTTGCGCCAGAGTGTGCGTCCCTTGCGCACTTGCCAGCGTCTATTAGGTACTTATCTTCACCACGTTTTCCATTCTTTACTCCGTACCTTTTTTATGACGTTGAAATCTATTTGGCTGCTAGGCTTGGGGCTTGCGCTGGCAACCCCCACGGTAGCTCAGCAGAAACCGGCCGCTAAGCCCGCACTGGCTACCACGGCTGGCGGCACCCGCCTCGTGGAAAAAGTAACCCGCAAAGGCTCGGAGCTAGTAATTCCGTACGAGAAGTACGTGCTGCCCAACGGCCTTACGCTTCTCATCCACGAAGACCATTCCGACCCGCTGACCCACGTTGACGTGACCTACCACGTAGGCTCGGCGCGGGAGCAAATCGGCAAGTCGGGCTTTGCGCACTTCTTCGAGCACATGATGTTCCAGGGCTCCGACCACGTTGGCGACGAGCAGCACTTCAAGATTGTGAGTTCAGCGGGTGGTACGCTTAACGGCACCACCAACCGTGACCGGACCAACTACTTCGAGACGGTGCCCAACAACCAGCTGGAAACTGCGCTGTGGCTGGAAGCCGACCGGATGGGCTTCTTGCTGGACGCCGTAACGCAGCAGAAGTTTGAGGTGCAGCGCTCCACCGTGAAAAACGAGCGGGGCCAGAACTACGACAACCGCCCCTACGGCCTGGCTTCCGAAAACGTAGCCAAAACGCTGTACCCCTACGGCCACCCGTATTCGTGGCTGACCATCGGTTACCTCGAAGACCTCGACCGGTCGGATGTGAATGACCTGAAGAACTTCTTTTTGCGCTGGTACGGCCCCAACAACGCCACCCTCACCGTGGGCGGCGACGTGAAGCCGGCCGAAGTGGTGAAGCTGGTAGAGAAGTACTTCGGCCCCATCAACCGCGGGCCGGCCGTGCAGAATATGAAGCTGCCCGCCCCCGTGCTGACCGCCGACCGATACGTAAGCTACGAAGACAATGTGCGCTTCCCGATGCTGCAAATGGTGTTCCCCACCGTGCCGCAGTACCACCCCGACGAGGTAGCCGTGGATGCCTTGGCTGAAATAATTGGCGGGGGCAAAACGTCGTTGCTCTACAAAAACCTGATCAAAACCCAGAAAGCGGTGCAGGCGCAGGCTTACCATCCGACCTCCGAACTGGCTGGCGAACTGACCATTACCAGCTTGAGCTTGCCCGGCAAAGGCCTCGACAGCATGGAAGTGCTGGTGCGCCGCACGCTGGCCGAGTTTGAAAAGCGTGGCGTTACCGACGACGACGTGGCCCGCTTCAAAGCCAGCCGCGAAGCCGACCTCATCAACGGCCTGAGCAGCGTGAGCGGCAAAGTAAGCCAGTTGGCCTCGTTCCAGACCTTCACTGGCAACCCTAACCGGCTGCCGGAAGAACTGCGCCGCGTCCGTTCGCTCACCAAGGCTGATGTGCAGCGCGTATACAACCAGTACGTGAAAGGCAAGCCCGCCGTCATCCTGAGCGTAGTGCCCAAGAACAGCGGTAAGCTGGTAGCCAAAGCCAGCAACTTCACGGCCAGCAAAGCCAACTACAAAGCGCCGAAAGACGAGTACGCTGGGCTGAAATACGTGAAAGCCACCGACAGTTTCGACCGGAGCAAGCAACCGAAAAGCGGTGCCAACCCCGTGGTGCAAGTGCCACCCGTGTGGCGCGAAGACTTCGAGAACGGCCTGCGCGTGATGGGTAGCCGCAACACCGAAATTCCAACCGTAACCATGCTGCTGACCATGCGCGGCGGCCACCGGCTAGAGCAGGCTACACCAAACAAAGCGGGCATTGCTTCCCTCACGGCGGCCATGCTCAACGAAGGCACTCAGAAGTACACCGGCGAGCAGTTTTCGGCGGCCCTCGACCGGCTGGGCAGCACCATCCGGGTGTACGGCGGCGAAGACAACACCACGCTGGTAGTAAGCAGCCTCACCAAAAACCTGCCGGCTACGCTGGCCCTGGCCGAGGAAATGCTGCTGCACCCCCGCTTCGACCAAGCTGATTTCGACCGGCTGAAAAAGCAAACCCTGGAAGGTATTGCCAACCAGAACACGCAGCCGGTAACCATTGCCAACAAAGCCTACGCCCGCCTGCTTTACAGCCCCGGCGACATTATGGGCGTGCCTTCCTCGGGCACCACGGCCACCGTATCGGCCCTGACGCTCGACGACGTGAAGCAATTCTATCAGCAGAGCTACGCGCCCAACGTAAGCTACCTCACGCTGGTAGGCGACGTAGACCAGAAGGACGTGCTGCCGCGCCTGGCGTTCCTGAAAAGCTGGCCCCGCAAAAACGTGGCGCTGCCCGCCGGCGAAACCGCGCAGCAGCCCGACAAAACGCGCATCTACTTCATCAATAAGGATGGCGCGGCACAGTCGGAAATCCGGGTGGGCTACCTCACCAGCCTGCCGTATGACGCTACTGGTGACTATTACCGCGCCTACTTGGCCAACTACATTTTAGGTGGTGCCTTCAACTCGCGCATCAACCTGAACCTGCGCGAAGACAAAGGCTACACGTACGGTGCCCGTTCCGGCTTTCAGAGCACCCGCTACGTGGGTCCTTACACGGCCCAGGCCGGTGTGCGCGCCGATGCTACCGCGGCGTCGGTGAAGGAGTTCATGAACGAAATTAAGAACTACCGCAACGGCGCTACCGATGAGGAGCTGCAATTCCTGCAAGCCTCAGTAGGCCAGCAGGATGCTCTCCGCTACGAAACCGCGCAGCAGAAGGCCGCCTTCCTGGGCCGCCTGTTGGAATACGACCTGCCCAACGACTATGTGCGGCAGCAAAGCGACATTCTGAAAGCCCTGAAGCGCGAAGACCTGCAAGCCAGCGCCCAGAAATACCTGCCCGTCGACAATATGTATGTGGTAGTGGTAGGTGACCGGGCCAAGTCGTTCCCCGGCCTCGGTGAGCTAGGCTACGAAGTGGTAGAGCTCGACTTGGATGGCAACCGGGTATCAGGCCCCGCCGTGGCCACCCCGGCACCCACTGCCACAACCGCTCCGGAAGCATCTACCGCCGAGAAGATGAAGATGGTAACCAAGGATGGTAAAGGCAAAAAGGAGAAGCGCAAGCAGAAAACGTCGGAAGACGGTACCAAAGGCAAGGGCAAGTAATTGCCGCCCGCTAACCATAAAAAAGCCCAGCTCGTTTTCGAGCTGGGCTTTTTTGGTAGCTTCCTACTCAGCTTCGCCACCTACTTTTCTACGCGGCAAACTGTATATCAGACTATTGACTATTGCATGAGTGGTGTAGAGGCGCGGCACTACGCGCCTTGGCGTTGCTGACGCTATTTATAATAGTGCGGTTCCGGTCGTTCAAGGCCGAGACGCGCAGTGCCGCGCCTCTGCACCGTTTAGTAGTTGCCAACCAATATTTTGCGCCCGATGCCCATAAAAAAACCCGCTGGCAATACCAGCGGGCTTTCCTGAATAGGGAGAGATAATTGATTAATTCAGAACAGCAGTTTGAGCTTTCAAAATCTGACGAGCCACGGCCAGATTGGTATCGCGCGAGTTCACAGCCAGATAGATGAATTTGTCACCTTTAGGCGACAATTTGATAACGTGCAGCTGGTCGGTCAGGGTGAGCAGAATGTCCTGTACGGTCTGGTTCAGTTTCAGGGCCTGTACGGCTTTCAGCTTCTGCTTCACCACTTCGGTGTTGTAAGCAGCGGCAGTTTCGATATCGAACTCGGCGATGTTGGAGTGCGACGCCAGGGGCATACCCGTCTCGGTTTCTACAACGGCAACGGCCAACAGGGTGGGCAGTTCGGCCAGGATGTCTTTTACGGCTTGTTTAGCAGAGGTCATGATGTAAAAAGTAAAATGTTTTAAAGGATTTTATTACAGTTGTGCGGTGTGACGACGGAGTATTTCGGTGGCCATCCCAAGATTAGTATCAGCGAATCGGACTGCCAGAAAGCAGTACCACGAACTATTGGGTAACGGCCGTATGATGTGAAGCTGGTCTTCTAGCAGCAGGGTCATTTCTGTTAGAGGGCCTCCTGGAAGTTGTTGAGTAGCGAGGGCAGCATCCGTAGCGCGAAGCAGCTTAGCGTACCGCAGATTGATCTGGTTGGGGTTGAGAGTAGCGGCGGTGGTATAGGAAGCCACCACCCGGCCCGACGGTGCCTCTACCAAGCAAGCCAAGAGCAGTTCCGGCAGTTCGGCGAGTAACCCTTCCATCACGGTCCGGGCCACCCGGCCAGCCTCATCGGATGCCCCGACTGTGACTTTGCGGATGCTGGGCCTATTGAGAAATGGAAATTGCATGCGGAAAAAACTTCAGAAAAACTGGGTACGCTGGTTTGCTGTTCGCTAGTAGCTTATTAGAAAATCCACCAGCGCTTTTTAGCTGCCTTTTCGCGGGGCAGCAGCGTTACGTTCTGGGTGCCACGGCCTTTTAGCTGCACTTCCTCTTCCTGGTAGCCAGCGTAGCCGTATTGCAACAGCGGCGACTGACCCACGCGCACTGGCAGGGAGTAGTTACCGGCAGCATCGGTGCTCACGCCCCGGCCACTGGTTTTGTCGATAACCGTAGCACCAATCAGGGGCTGGCCATTCTCGTTGAGGATGCGGCCCCGTACCGTGGTCATGCGCATAGCCGAAGCCTCAGTGCTGGCGGCGGAAGCAAAAAGCTCAGCGGGCATCTCTGTAGTAGGCACAACGTCAGTTGGCGTGCTGTTATTCGGCAGGTTGGTGCCAGCAAATACGGCGCCACCCAGCAGGGCGCTACCAGCTACCAGCGAAGTAGCACGACGACGAAAACGCTGTGGCTCAGTCCGAATCAGCTCGAATTGGCGCTCCACCCAGCCCATTGGCTTTACAGTGTGGCCCAATTGCTTCATCTCGTAATAGCGGCGCAGGGTAGCGTCACCATGTTTAGAGTTGGCTTTCAGGTAGGCGTCTACGGCCGCCGTGTTTTTGCTTGTAAGGTCTCCCCGCAAATAGGCATCCCGATACGTAGCGAGCAGTTCGCCGGTGGCAGGATGAAAAGGGTGTGCACTTAGTTTCATAAATAGAGCAGTAAGTCGGTGTGTTACTCAGAGTGTGATGCAAATTTATAGAGCATAAACTTGCCTATTTGCACTTAACCTATAGATTTATACTCTGCCCATATCACCTTCTCTTAGATGAATACTGCTCAGTAGCCTACAAACCTTAGCAAAAACACGATGGACATAGTCATACTCAAACAAATTAGTACAATTAAAATTTTTTAAAATACTTTTAAATATCCTATTCTATCGTTTCAATTAAAGAATATTAATCTCATAATGGGAATAAAGTATACTCAACAGTAGTGATTATTAGCCAGATACATTGTTCCCAATCACGCCTATTTATTATATCTCGCAAAATCTTAAAATATTACTTTATGAATAATATTTTGTTTTTAATCACTACTAATTCTGGAGGTAAGCGTATCACCCGTTTCGTTACTACTACACCGACTTGCAAGGAGCCTGAGCATTCCTGAGTATGGGAATGACGGAGGGTAAAACGTAGCGCAAGGCAACAAGTGGCGAGCCTGAAGCTAAAGCCATGATACTCGGAATAAGCATCTGCATAAAAGCTGCTTGGAACGCTCTGCCAGATGCTGTTCTGTGTTGGCATTCACACGGTCGAGCCTGGGCATACGGGCTTTTGCGGTAGCTGCTGCTTCAGTAACACGCAACTTATTACCTTATGCTTACCGGAGGCTCTGAGCAGTGCATACCTGCGTCTCCTTCATTTCCAACATTCATCCACCGTGCAGTCCATCCGCGACCTAGACGACCCCAAGCAGGGTTTTATTCGCCCCGATTACACCAACCTGCAAGATTTGCAGCGCCTCATTGCCGAGGAATAGCCCGCCGGAAGTAACCTATTACGCCAAGCAAACCAGCACATAGGCTCCGCCAACTCATTTGAATGCGCCCAACAAGCCAGTAGGCCCGGCCGCAAGCGGAACCGGCAAGCGGCAAACCCGGTTCTACGGGCGTGGGTGTGCAGCCCGTGCGCTTATTCTGTATCTTTCCCAGGCTGACAACGGCCTTTTGAATAGTTATGCCTGTGCCTCAAGAATCCCTTTCTACTTCATCGGCTTTGCGGGAGGTGCTGGCCCGCCTCGAAGCTTTCAAGCGCAAGTTCTACCTCTCTTTGCTGGTGCGCGGCGCACTGGTGGCCGGGGCGCTGCTGCTTAGTTTGTTTCTGGTGCTGAATACGCTCGAATACTTCCTCTACCTGCCCACTTGGGTGCGGGGGGGCCTGCTGTTTGGGTTTCTGGGGCTGGCGGTGTACGCCTTTATGCGCTGGATTTGGCAGCCGCTGGCGGCCCTCACCAACCTGCGCCGCTTGCTCAGTGACGAGCAAGCCGCCCAGCGGGTAGGGGAGCTGTTTCCCGATATTCAAGACAAGCTGCTGAACGCCTTACAACTCCAGGACAAAGCCCAGGGCAACGCCCTGATTGCCGCCAGCCTGGAGCAGCGCGCCGGGCAGCTGTCGGGGTTTCGGTTCGAGGAAGGCATTGATATTCAGAAGCAAACCCGGCCGCTTTGGAAGTACGTAGCCGTGCCAGCGGGCGTGATTATGCTGGTGCTGCTGGTGTACCCGGCGCTGTTTGTGCAGGGCACCGAGCGGCTGCTCAACTACCGCCAGAAGTACACCCCGCCCGCACCGTTTGCGTTTGTGGTGGAAAATAAAAACCTCACGGCTTTCCAGGGCGAAGATTTCAAGCTGGATGTGCGCGTGGAAGGCGAGGCCCTGCCCAACGAGGTAAGTATAGTGTACGGCGGCCGGGAGCGGCGCCTTACCAAGGAGCGGGGCAACCACTTCACCTACCAGTTCGAGCAGTTGCAGCAGGGTGTGGAGTTCCAACTGACCGCCGCCACCGTTACCTCGGAAGACTACGACCTGACCCTGCGCCAGCGGCCCAACCTGCGCGACTTCAAGGTGCAGGTGACGTATCCGGCCTACATCGGGAAGCCCGCCGAAACCATTCAGAACACCGGCAACCTTACTGTGCCCGAGGGCAGCACCGTGCGCTGGCAGTTTGCCACCCAGGCCACCGACCAGCTGCAACTGCTGTTTAAGAGCCCCGATGAAACCGTAACGGCCCAGGAAAGCGGCGAAGAATTCACGGCCTCGCGCCGGGTGATTCGCACCCAGAACTACGCGTTGCGCCTGCAAAACCCGGCCAGCCTCAACCGGGACCCTATCGAGTACCAGTTGACCGCCATACCCGACCAGGTACCGGAAATCAGCCTGGAAAGCTTCACCGATACGGTGTCGTTGCGCTACCTAGCGCTGGGTGGCTCCGTGCGCGACGACTACGGCCTTTCGCGCTTGCAGCTGCACTACCGCGTGACCAGCAAGGCGCGGCCGAATACAACGTTTCAGGCGCGGGCGCTGCCGCTGGCCAGTGGCCCGGCCCAAACCTATGCGTATCAGTGGGATTTGCGCCCGCTCAAAATGCAGCCCGGCGACCGGCTGGAATACTTCGTGCAGGTGTGGGACAACGACGGCGTGCACGGTGCCAAATCGGCCAGGACGCGGGCGGTGGAGTTCCGGCTCCCGAGCAAGCAGGAGTTGCGCGACCAAATGAACTCGCAGTCGGAATCGGTGCAGAGCCAGCTCAGCAAATCGGCGGAGCAAAGCAAGAAGCTGGAGCGTGAGCTAGCCAAAAGCCAGGACAAGCTCAAGACCAAGCGCGAACTGAACTTCCAGGACAAGAAGCAGCTGCAGGACATGCTCAACCAGAAGCAGCAGATGGACCAGCAGATGGCGGACATGAAGAAGATGTTCGAGCAGCTCACCCAGAAGCAGGACGAGCTGGACCCCAAAAGCCAGGAGTTGGCCGAGAAAGCCAAGGAGCTGCAAAAGCTGATGGAAAGCCTGCTCGACCCCGAAACCAAGAAGCTGTACGAGGAGCTGCAAAAACTGCTGGAACAGCAAAAAGACATGAACCAGCCCGACATGCAGCAACTCCTGCAAAAGCTGGAAAACAAGGAAAACACCTTGCAGAAAGAGCTGGAACGCGCGCTGGAAATGTTCAAGCAGCTACAGTTCGAGCAGAAGCAGGAAGAAACCCTGGACAAGCTGCAAGAGCTGGCCAAGGAGCAAGAGAAACTGGCCGAGGAAACCCAGAAAAACGACAAAGACAACCCCGACAACAAGGACAGCAAACAACAGCAGCAGCAAAAGCAGGAAGACCTGAAAAAGCAGCAGCAAGACAATAAGCAGCAGTTCGATGAGCTGAAGAAAGACCTGCAAGACCTCAAGAAGATGGACCAGCAGCTCGGCAACGAAAACGGCGCCGAGGAAATGAAGCCCGAGCAGCAGCAGGTAGACGAGCAGATGGAAGAAAGTGAGCAGCAGCTCTCCAAAAACCAGAACAAGAAAGCCAGCCAGAGCCAGAGCCAAGCCGCCAGCGGCATGAAGAAAATGGCCCAGAAGATGCAGCAGCAGATGGACCAGGACGAGCAGGACCAGCAGGCCCAGAACATCGACGACCTGCGCGACATCCTGGAAAACCTACTCAAGCTCAGCTTCGATGAGGAAAACCTGATGAAGGATTTCCGTAAGGTGGACCAGAGTGACCCGCGCTTCGTGCAGCTCGGCCAAAACCAGCGCAAGCTCAAAGACGATGCTCGCGTGGTGCAGGATTCCTTGTATGCGTTGGCCAAAAAGGAGCCCAAAATTCAGAGCTTCGTGACCCGGGAAGTGGGCGAGATGAACGGCCGCATGGACGAAAGCCTCGACCACATTCGGCAGCGCAACGTGGGCCGCGCCACCGCCAGCCAGCAGCAAGCCATGACCAGCATGAACAACCTAGCTTTGATGCTGAACTCGGCGCTGCAACAGATGCAGCAGGAGCAGCGCGAAAGCATGATGGGCCAGCCGCAGTCGGGTGATGGCAAGCCCGGCAAAAGCAAGAAGAAAGGCCAGAAGCCAGGCCAAGGCCAAGCTGGCCGCATGGGGAAAATGCAGGAGCAGCTCAACCAGCAGATTCAGCAGCTTCAGCAGAGCGGCAAGCAAGGCCGGGCCCTGAGCGAAGATTTGGCGAAGCTGGCGGCACAGCAGCAGATGCTGCGGCAGGCCTTGCAGGAGCTGGAAAAACAGCAGAAAGGCACCAAACCCGGCAGTAAGCCGGGTGGCCAAGACGGCAAAGGTGACCTAGGCGGTAATGGCACCGGCGAGCTGAAAAAAATGATGGAACAAACCGAAACCGACCTCGTAAACAAGCGCCTGACAGAACAGACAGTCATGCGTCAGCGTCAGATTCTGACCCGGTTACTGGAAGCCGAGAAATCGGCGCGGGAACGGGACCAGGACGACAAGCGCGAGGCGCAGTCTGCTCAGAACCAGCCACCCGTATTTCCGCCTGCCTTCCAACAATACAAACGCCAGAAAGAACGCCAGACCGAGCTGCTTCGTACTGTGCCTACCACCCTTACTCCCTATTATCAACGAGAGGTCAGCGAATATTTTCAGAAAATGAAATAGCGTTCCGCTAAGTTTGCGCCCTGCCGTTCCTCACACCTGTATATGAAGCAAGTTAAAATTCAGATTCCCTCGCTGGTCGAGAACATTCGCGTCGTGGAGAGTTTCATCGACAACTCGAAGGATACCTTCCACATCGAAGATGATATTTATGGCAATATCATGGTAGCAGTGACGGAGGCCGTGAACAACGCCATCCGCCACGGCAACAAGTTCGATAAGGATAAGAATGTGTACCTGTCGCTGTACGTGGACACCGACCGGGTGAAATTTGAAGTGGAAGACGAGGGTCAGGGTTTCGACTACAACAACCTGATTGACCCTACCGCGCCCGAAAACCTGGAAAACCCCGGTGGCCGCGGCATCTTCCTGATTCGCCACTTGGCCGACGAGGTGGAATTCACCAAAGACGGCCGCAACGTGCAGCTCACTTTCCTGCTGTCGGCCCCTTCAGAAACCGCCAGCGCCCAGGAAGACCTTACCTCTAGCAGTTCTCACTAGAAATGAACCAGCACCCGCCCGGTACCGAACACGAAATGAACAGCGGTTTGCCCCAGGATTCGCACGAGTCGCACGGAATTGAGTTTCTGGTCGAGGACGTGCCCTTTGAGCTGGCCGACGCCGAGGCCTTGGGCTCCTGGATTGAGCGGGTGATAGAAGTGCACGAGTACGAGCTGGTGCAGCTCACTTACATTTTCTGCTCCGACGAGTACCTGCACCGCGTGAACGTGGAATACCTCGACCACGACACCTACACCGACGTCATCACTTTCGACAATGCCGATGACGCCGACATCATTGAGGGCGACATTTTTATATCCGTGGAGCGGGTACGGGAAAACGCGCAGCAGCTGGGCATTCCGTTTATCGACGAGCTGCACCGCGTCATGATTCATGGCGTGCTACACTTGCTGGGCTACGCCGACAAGGACTTAATCAGCCAAACCGCCATGCGGGCCAAAGAGGATTACTGCCTGTCATTGCGCACTTTCTAGGGAAACCTACTGTACTTTCACTCATGAAAACGCCCGCCTTCCAGCGGGCGTTTTTTGCGTATTCCTTCTGTCATTCCGACGCAGGAGGAATCTGAGTATAGTCGTTGAACGTCTTCAACTCAGATTCCTCCTGCGTCGGAATGACAGTGCTGGTACACTCAGCTTTACTAGCTTCCTGATTCTTACCTTGCTTTATGTCTGCTAGCTCTTCCTATATGCCGGTTGTTAGTGGCCCCATGCTGGATTATTACCTGGGCCAGGGCTACTACCGCATGGTGCAGGACTTGTTTACCTGCCGGTTTTTGGCCGTGGAAGGCGAGTACCACACGGTGCACTGGCTCCGGCTGCGACTCGCTGACGTGCACTATGGGCCCGAGCAACGGCGGCTGTTGCGCCTCAACGAGCGGTTTTCCACTACCATCCGCCCGCTGCGCATCACGCCCGAGCTGGAAGCCCTCTATGCTTTGTACCGTAGCTCCATCACCTTCGACGCACCCGAAACCGTGGATGCTTTTCTGCTGGGTGGCGCTACGCACAGCATTTTCACCACCGAGATGCTAGAAATCCGGGACGACGGGCAGCTGATTGCCGTCGGTATTTTCGACAGTGGCACCCGCACCCTGGCCGGTATCATGAACTTCTACGACCCTGGCTACCGGAAATACAGCCTGGGCAAGTACCTGATGCTGCTGAAAATCAACCACGCCCGCCACCAGCAGAAAACGTTCTACTACCCTGGCTACCTGGTGCACAACTACCCCAAGTTCGACTACAAGCTATTCCCCAGCCTAGCCGCCACCGAAATGTATAACTGCCTGAACAGTGAGTGGCTGCCGTTTTCGTGGGAAGCTGTAAATGCGCATTCCGCAGCCATAATGGCCGAGCTACTGGACGAGGAACCGGACAACTACGACCCTGAGTAACCGGGCGCTTCCGCGCAACAACCGCAACAACTACCTATCTTTGTACAGGTTTCTAGCTAGTTGCGTCCGGTTTTCAACTTCCGATTTCAACGGAATGCCCGCCGAAGCGCGGGCGTTTTGCGTGTAGTACCAAGCCTTGGCCTGGTAAGTGGCAGTTGATGTTGAACGACCTGCGCGGCAATTGCTGTTAGGACCAACACCCCATATGCCTCGCCAAGCCGGAGCTTGGCGCTACCCTTATGTTTCAGCAAGAAGAATACGACGTTATTGTAGTAGGAGCGGGGCACGCGGGCTGCGAAGCTGCTGCCGCCGCTGCCAACCTGGGCTCCAAAGTCCTGCTCGTAACGATGAACATGAACACCATCGCGCAGATGTCGTGCAACCCGGCAATGGGCGGCGTGGCCAAGGGCCAGATTGTGCGCGAAGTGGACGCCCTCGGCGGCCAATCGGGCATCATCACCGACAAAACGATGATTCAGTTTCGGATGCTGAACCGCTCGAAAGGCCCCGCCATGTGGAGCCCCCGGGCGCAGTCTGATAGGATGCGCTTTGCCGAGGAGTGGCGCAACACCCTGGAACAAACGCTGAACGTGGATTTCTGGCAAGAGGCCGTCATGGGCCTGCTAGTGGAAAACGACACCGTAGTAGGCGTGAAAACTCAGTTGGGCATCGAGTTCCGCAGCAAAGCCGTGGTGCTGACCAACGGCACGTTCCTCAACGGTCTGATTCATATTGGCGAGAAAAATTTCGGTGGTGGCCGCGCCGCGGAGCGCGGTAGCACTGGTATTACTGAGCAGCTTAAGGAGCTAGGCTTCGAGGCGGGCCGCATGAAAACCGGCACCCCGCCCCGCGTGGACGGCCGCAGCCTCGACTACTCGAAAATGGAGGAGCAGCCCGGCGACGAGGTAGCCAGCAAATTCAGCTACCTGCCCACCCCGCCGCTGGTGAAGCAACGCCCGTGCTACATCACCTACACCAACGCCGAGGTGCACGAGATTCTGCGCGAGGGTTTCGAGAAGTCGCCGATGTTCCAGGGCCGCATCAAGGGGCTGGGGCCGCGCTATTGCCCGTCGGTAGAAGACAAAATCAACCGCTTCGCTGATAAGGACCGGCACCAGATTTTTGTGGAACCCGAGGGGTGGAGCACGGTGGAAGTGTACGTGAACGGCTTTTCGAGCAGCCTGCCCGAGGACGTGCAGTACCGCGCCCTGCGCAAAATTGCCGGTTTCGAGAAAGCCAAGATGTTCCGCCCCGGCTACGCCATCGAGTACGACTTCTTCCCGCCGACCCAGCTCAACCTCACCCTAGAAACCAAGCAGGTGCGCAACCTCTACTTCGCGGGCCAGATCAACGGCACCACGGGCTACGAGGAAGCCGCTTGCCAGGGCCTCATGGCCGGCATCAACGCCCACAACCGGGTGCACGGCAAAGAGCCTTTCATCCTGAAGCGGAGCGAGGCCTACATCGGCGTGCTCATCGACGACCTCGTGAACAAAGGCACCGACGAGCCCTACCGCATGTTCACGAGCCGCGCCGAGCACCGCATTCTGCTGCGCCAGGACAACGCCGACTTGCGCCTCACGCCGCTGGGTTACGCGCTGGGCTTGGCCTCGGAAGAACGGATGGAATTGGTGCGCGAGAAAGAGCGGCAGACCGCCGACGTGCTGGAAACGCTGAAGACGTTTGCCATCGAGCCCGCCGAAATCAACGGGTTCCTGGCGGAACTGGGGTCGGCTACCATCACCGAAAAAACCCGCGCCATCAACCTGTTGCGCCGGCCTAACATCGAGCTACCCAACCTGACCAGCGTGCTGCCCGGCCTCACGCTGGCCTTGGCACCGTACGGCCCCGAGGCGCTGGAACAGGCCGTGATTCTGGTGAAGTACGAAACCTACATCGAGAAGGAAAATCAGCAGGCCATCCGGGCCGCCGAGCTGGAAAACTTCGTGATTCAGGGCCGCCTCGACTACAAGGCCATGCCGGCCCTCTCGCACGAAGCCCGCGAAAAGCTGCTCAAGGTGCAGCCCGAAACCATCGGGCAGGCCGCCCGCATCAGCGGCGTTTCGCCCGCCGATATTTCGGTGCTCATGGTGTACCTTGGCCGATGATTCAGTTATGAATTGTGAGTTATGAGTTATGAGTTGGCTTGCTCGACATTAGACGCCATTCGCAACTCATAACTTATAACTCATAACTCATAACTTGAAATACAGTGTCTTACGAACGATTGGAGAAGTGCCCGGTTTGCGGCAAAACGGAGTTTCGCAACAAGCTGGTAGTGGAAGACAAATCGGTGAGCAAGGAAAGCTTTGCTATTCAGCAGTGCGAGGCGTGCAGCTTCCAGTTCACCAACCCCCGGCCCGACGCCGCCCATATTGGCCGCTACTACGAGTCCGACGATTATGTGTCGCACAACAGCGGGGCGGCGGGCGTAATCAACCAGGCGTACAAAGTGGCGCGGTTTTTCACGATGCGCCGCAAGGTGGGCCTCATCAACAAGCTGGCCCCGCGCAAAGGCCGGCTGCTTGACTATGGGTGCGGCACGGGCCACTTTCTGGCCGCGGCCAAAACCGACGGGTGGCAGATTGCCGGCTGGGAGCCCAACGCCCGCGCCCAGCAGGAAGCCTCGGCACGGGCCGGCCAACCCATCGGCACCGAAAGCCTGACCTCGTTTGAAAAAGGCAGCTTCGATGCCATTACGCTCTGGCACGTGCTGGAGCATGTGCACGAACTCAACGAAACGCTCCAGCAGCTCATCAGCCTACTGAAGCCCGACGGCGTGCTGCTTATTGCCGTACCCAACGTGGACAGCCTCGATGCTCAGCATTACCGGCAGGACTGGGCCGCCTACGACGTGCCGCGGCACCTGTACCACTTCAATTTGAAAACCATGACCCAGCTGCTCAAAAAGCACAAGCTGACGGTTTTGAAAACGCTGCCCATGGCCCTGGACGCTTACTACGTCAGCATGCTCAGCGAGAAGCACCGCGCCGAGCGGGGCGGCGGGATTGTATCGGTGTTGAAGGCCGGCTTTGCGTCCAACCAATACGCCGCCCGGCACGAGGGCCAGTATTCCAGTTTGATTTACGTGGCCGCTAAACGCTGAGTAGCTATGCCCGCACCGGTTGTTTTCGCCCTTGGACTACTGCTGGCTGTGTGGGCAGTTCCGGGGCGGGCCGGGGCGGGAAAACGAGTTGCTCTGCTACCTCTCTCAACCACCTTGCATACGGTTCGGGCGGTGGCGAGCGTTGCTAGCGTAGAGCTACCGGATACCACCCGCCGGCCGGTGCCCCCCGACACCACCCAGCGCCCGGCTCTCGTGCCCGATACTACGCCGGTAGAAGAGGCTGAAGCTAAACCAACCCGCAAAACCACTTTGTTGACAGTGCTGGCTATTGCCGTGCTGACTGTTTCCACGCTGCTGCTGTATAATGTCCGTTCGCGCTAATCTTTTTGTGTTGCTTGCTGCCGGCGCCGGCTTGGCAGGCTGTGCTTCCATCAGCTCACCTACCGGCGGCGAAAAGGACATTATACCGCCCAAGCTGGTTAGCTCCATCCCCGCCGACGGTACCCGCAACTACAAGGGCCAGGTGGTGCGGCTGGTGTTTTCCGAGTCGGTGCAGCTCAAGGACCTGACCAAAAACCTCATCATTTCGCCGGCGCTGCCCGAAGACAACCCGTACAAGCTGCGCGAAGACCGGACTTCCATTTCGCTGCTGTTTGATAAGCCGCTGGAAGCTAATACCACCTACTCGTTCAACTTCGGCAACGCCGTAACCGACATCACCGAAAGCAACCCGGCTGCCAACGTAGCGGTGAGTTTCAGTACGGGCGCGGTGCTCGACTCGGGCGCCGTGCGCGGTACCGTGCGCGACCTGCTCAGCAACAAACCCGCCGAAACGGCCCCGGTCCTGCTCTACCCCGAAGCCGATACGGCCGGCGTGCGCCGCGGCAAACCCTACTACCTGGCCCGCACCGAAAAAGACGGCAGCTACAGCCTGCGCAACCTGAAAGCCGGGCGCTACCGCATCTACGCGCTGGCCGACAAAAACAACAACACCCGCTACGACGAAGGCGAGAAAATAGCCTACCTGCCCGATTTTATTACCATCGACCCGCGGCCTGATTCGGTGAACCTGGTGCTGGTGCGGCCCGACTTGCGGCGGCCCACGGCCAGCAGCCGGCAGGGCTCGTTCAGTCAGTTCCGCATCAGCTACGGCGAGGGACTGCAAACGGCGGCACTCACGCCGCTGGGTGCCCCCGCCACTCCGCAGCTCAACGAGGCCGTGCAGCTCACCGAGCAAGGCCGCACCGTGGTGCTTTACCGCACGCCGGTGCTGGGTGAAGGCCGCTACCTGCTGGCCGCCACCGACAGCGCCGGCAACACCAGCCGTGATACGCTGAACGTAAAATTCCCCGGTACCGCCCCTACCCGTCGCCCGCCGGTGTACACGGTGGAAGGCGCGCCGCGCGAAGTGTACCGGCAGGGCGAGGTGAAGTTTTCGTTTACGGAACCGGTGCGGGTAGCGCCCGGCAAGCCGTTTGCCACGTTGCAGGAAGACTCCACCTCGGCCCGCCGCCCCCTGGTGCTGCCCGCCAACGGCACCCTCAGCCCCGACCGGACCCTGCTAACCGTGCTGCTGGATACCAAAGCCAAACAAACCGTTACGCTCCGCCTCGATACCCTGAACCTGACCACTGTAACCGGCCAGCGGCTGGGCGCCCGGCCCCTGCGGCTGCGCGTCACGGACCAGGCTACTTACGGCAGTTTGGCCGGTACCATTACCACCAAGTATAAGCGCTACGAACTTCAGCTGCTTGACCAGCAAAACAAAGTGGTAGCCACCCTCGACAGCCCCAAAAACACCTTCCGCTTCGATAGGCTGCCCCCGGCCACCTACACGTTCCGGGTGCTAATTGATGCCGACGGCGACGGCAAGTGGCGCGGCGGCGACCCAAACCTGCTGCTGCCCGCCGAGCCCGTGTTCCTGCAACCCAAGTCTGAGCAAGTGCGCGCGGGCTTTGAAATCGAGGAAATTCGGTTGGCTTTCTAAAACGCAAAAAAGTAGCGCGGAAGCCACAGGAAATCTGTTCCGCGACGAGCAACGCGAGTATGCGGTTTCGCGCTACCGCGTAGGAACTCGCTTCACTCGTCGCGGAACAGATTTCCTGTGGCTTCCGCGTTACGATTAGCCGCCGTTTTCGCCTTTCTTCTGGTCGTCGTTGCGGATGCTTTTGCGCTGGCGGGCGGGGGTATCGGTGGTGGAGCCGAACTGGTAGTTGAAGCTTACCCGTACCGACCGGTTGTAGGCGTAGGTGTCGCTGCGCAGGTTGTAGCTGTCGGGGGCTGCTATGTCGGCGCGGAAAAGCATGGTGCGGTTGAAGGGGTTTTCGAGGTTGAGCGTGAGGCTGCCTTTCTTGTCGAACAGGTCTTTCTTCACCGATAGGGAGTGAGTGTAGAACCCGCTGGCGTTGCCCTGCAACAGAATCCGGCGCGAGTTGACGTACACCGAGCCTTGCAGGCTGTAGCCGTGGTCCAGCGTCCGGCCCGCCGAGAAGTTGCCGTTATACATCAGACCCTGGTTGCGCAAGCCCAGCGCCGGGCTTGCCACGTTCAGATAGAAGGCATTCACCGTGGCATTAAGAGTCCAGGCCGGAGTGGGCTTGGCCGAACCCGTTACGCTCAGGCCATAGGTGGCGCGGCGGCCCACGTTTTCAAACGTGTTATAAAGCACGTTGGAGTTGGTGGTGTCATCGGGGAAAATACTACGAGCCGGCACCCGCGACCAGACCTGCTGAATGGCGTTGTTGGTTTGCCGCCAGTACCCCGACACATTGAGCGTGCTGGCGTTGTGGCTGGTGCTGTACCCCAGCTCGTAGGCGTCGGTCAGCTCGGCGCGCAGAGTGGGGTTGCCCGACGAGGCCTGCCGGCCGTTGTTCACGTTCAGGTAGGGGTTGAGCAGCCAGATGTCGGGGCGCTGAATGCGGCGGGTGTAGCCCAGCTTGATTTTCTGCGCCTTGTCGGCCCCAAAGTCCCGAGTTACCAGCACGTTCGGAATAACGTTGGTGTACTGCTGGCGCACCGTGGTAGTGGTGTTGGCAAAGTCGCCGAACACGCGGGTGTGCTCTACGCGGGTACCGGCCTTGAAGCTGTACACCTTGTTCAGCGTGAAGCCGTAGGACAGGTAGCCGGCGTACACGTTCTGCTGGTAGTTGAACTCGTTGGAGCGGGCGGGCACCAGCACCAGGCCGCGGCCGTTGAGGCTGTCGGCGGCAATGGTGTAGTCGCTGCCGGCGCGGCGCAGAATGGTTTTCGCTCCCATTTCCAGCAGCCCGGTGCTGTCGGTGGGCTGGGCGTAGTCCACCTGAAACGTTAGCTCCCGGTTGCCACTCACGTTGACGTTGGTTTCGCGGTAGTCCAGCCCTTCGCCCCGGGTTTGGTTGAGGTCATACGCCTGCCGGCCCGAACTGGTACTTAGCAGGCCCAGTACGCTTAGCTCCTGGCGCGGCCGACGGCCGGTGTGGGTGTAGCCGGCATTCACATCGAGGCTGGGAAAGTGGTTGGAAAACGGCCAGTTGATTTGGCGGCGGTACACATCGTCGGGGAGGGTAGGGGCGAGGTAGCTGGAGCTGATGCTGCGGGTGCTGTGGTAGCGGAACAGCTCGGTATTGGCGCCCAGCGTAAGGGCATCCTGCTTGGTGAGGTCGTAGTCGAAGCTCAGGCGGCCGGTCAGGCCCTGGTTGTAGTTGCGGGTGGCGGTGCGCTGGTTTAGTTCGGCCAGCTCGCCGGGGGCCAGCACATCGGTCCGGCGTATCACGCTGCGGTAACGGTTGTAGTAGGCTGCCACGCCCAGCTCCGAAGCCACCATCAGCTTGCCGCTTTGCCTGTTGACGCTGGCATTCACACTGTTGTTCATGTTGCCCGCCGTGGCACTCACCGAGCCGGTGGTACCCAGCGCGGCATTCTTTTTCAGGATGATGTTGATGACCCCGCCCGAGCCTTCGGCGTCGTATTTGGCCGAGGGGCTGGTAATAACTTCCACCGACTTTATTTGGTCGGCGGGCAGGCGGCGCAGGGCATCGGCGAGGTTGTTGGCCAGCATGCCGCTGGGCTTCCCGTTCACGAGCACCCGCACGCTGGTGGAGCCGCGTAGCTCGGGGTTGCCATCGGGGTCGAGGCTGAGCATAGGTACTTTCTTGAGCACATCGGCGGCGGTACCGCCGGTGTTGCTCTGGTCTTTCTCGGCGTTGTACACCAGCCGGTCGGCCTGGTTTTCAATCAACTCCCGCTGCCCCGTCACTTTCACTTCGCCTAGCTGCTGGGCGGCGGGCACCAGGGTTACGACTTGGCTGGGCGTGGTGGCGCTTACCAGCACATGCTCCAGAGTTTTCGTCTCGAAGCCCACAAAACTTACGCTCAGCTTGTAGTCCCCAGCTGGCACTTTCAACAGGGCAAACTCGCCTTTCATGTCGCACACACCACTTGCTACCAGCTTGCCAGTGCCCGGTTCCAGCAAGCTTACGGTAGCAAACTCAACGGGATGCTTGGTGGTAGCGTGCACCACCGAGCCGGTTAGGCGGCCCGGGGCCGTAGCGGCGGCCCCAGCGGCAGGGGAGGGGAGTTGGGCAGCTACCGGCTGATACAGCCCGAGTAATACGGAAATAGCGAGTACAGATTTCATAGTGCGTGGGCGTAGAAAACAGGCTGCGTAAGGCACGCAAAGGAGTAGCCGCCAGCAAAGCCGGCAGTGAGCAGGGGAGGGCAACAAGTGGAAGGAGACGAGGCTCGGGGCGTTATGGCACGGTAGCCTAATCAGGCCAGCCGGCTTGCGTGTAAATAGGTAGTAACTCCAGTGACGCCTGACGAGCCGCCGGCGGTTTTGCGAAGATTTGAACGGAATACCGTCGCTTCTTCTGAACGTTACAGTTGCCCGCTATTTTTTTTCTGTCCTACCCCCAGAACCGCTGCCAGAAGCTTCAGCCACCCAAGACAGAGCATGGGAAGTAACTTCCAGTAACTAAAAACGCGGTTTGCAGGCTGTGAGAGTAGTTTTCAGTTGTTGGCGGCTTTGCCGTGGTGAATAGCTTACCCTCTTGTTTGGCGGAAATCAGGGCTGTTTGGCCCGTTGGCGGGCAGGTTTCCACATTGCTGATAGTCGTTTCCAGTTACTGAGGCCATTTTCAAGCGCTTATCCACACCAAATCCACAGGTTTATCCACTATCCGGGGCTTGTTGGGCGTAACCTGTGGATAATACGGGGGAAACCTGGGGATAACGCGTGCAGAAATAAAGGATAAGTTTTTTTGCGCGTCTGCTGGCCGTAGCAGCACACGTTATGCACGGCCCGGTGGTGGATAAGGGTGGATAACTTCCCCGGCTTTTACACCTAATCCACACCGGCAAATTGTGTGGATTGTGGATACGTGGACAAGCTGTGTGGATAGTGAACAAACCTGTTAATTACTTGATATACAGGTTAATGATATGCACACACCCTGTTGATAGACGGTGTATAACTCCCGAGCTATACACAAGTTATCCGCGGTGTGGATTACTTGAAATTGTTGTCCACTTATAAACACCCCTAACGACAGGGATAAAAAAGATTTCTTAAAATTTCTTCTTTTAAAAAGTTATTAACTGTGTGGACAAGTTGGCCGGCCCCAAAAAAAAGCGGGACGGTTTCGCCGGGCAGTTCGGGTCAAGGCACAGGCCGGGCCACCAGCGGCCGGAGCGGGGTTGAAACCAGCGGGGCCGGCCACCACCCAATTCAGCAGGGCCACGTATATAGCATCCTTCCGCCAGCCGCCCGTTATGCCGTTTGATTACACCCTCGATTTCCGCACCGTAGACTTTCGGGAGCACCCCGAATTCTACCGCGTGGGCAAAGGCGAGCAGGGCGTGCTGCTGGTGCAGCCGTATAAAGGCGAGATTCTGCCCCACTGGCGCTTCCGCACCCCTGCGGTGGCACGGGAGTCGGCCGATACCATCTACGGCTTGTTTGAGGCCTATTTAAAAGCCAACGACTTTGTGGGCGCCGACATGGCCCGCAAGTTTTTGCAAATGGGTTTCACCAGGGCCCGGCGCTACGCCAACCACCGCGGCGGCAAAAAGTACGACGGCCCCGTGCCCGACGACAAAAAAGGCCAGAGCGGTGCCCACGGCCGCCCCGAACTGCCCCGCGCCCCCGAAGACCCCGAAAAAGCCGAAGCCGCTGCTATTTTCAAACGGAAGTGGGACCAGGCTAAAGAGAACCCCGACTACGTGCGCCAACGCACCGATTTCCAGGCCCGCTACGGGAAATGATTACTTGATGTGTTGATAAGCTGATGTTTGAGGTGCTGATGAATAGCTGGGCTGCGGCTTGGAATTTTGGTCTTTACAGCACATCAGCACCTCAAACAATCAACCATCAGCAATCAGCATATCAACCAGTACCTTTACCACTCCACCACCACAACCACTGCCTCTATGAGCACCAATCAACAACCTTCCAGCACCGAAGAAAACGAAATCATCCTGGGCACGGGCATGGGCCCGTTGCGCTTCGGCGCCACCATGGATGAAGTGCGCGCCCTGATGGGTGAGCCCGAAGAAATAGAAGAATCAGAAGAGGAAGACGAGTTCGAGCACCAGGCCTGGAACTACCTCGAAGAAGGCTACTCGCTGTACTTCGACCGAGAGGATGATTACCGCCTGAGCTGCATCGAGACGGACCACCCCGGTATGCGCTTGTACGGGGAGCTGATTCATGGCCAGTCGCCGGAGCAAATTCAGGAGCTGATGCGCAAGCACGGCCTCGAAGCCAGCGAAGTGGAAAAGATGGATACCGGCGAAACCCGCGTGTCGTACGAAAAGGAAATGATTGACCTTTACTTTGATGAAGACGAGCTTCAGTTTGTGAACTTCGGCGTCTTCATTTCGGAAGACCTAGACGTGCAGTGGCCTGCTTAATTTAGAGTTATCCACAAAACAGCCGATTTTGCCTGTGGATAAGTGGATAACTACCGTATTTATTAAGTATTTACCTTTAAATATGTGTAGTGTAGCTCACTTGCTTACGCCTTAGTCTCTTGGTTTGAGAATCAGACAAATAGAAAAAGCCGCTCCTAACAGGAGCGGCTTTTGCATTTAACTACGGTAGGTACCGAAACCCGCCTAACCAGCAATGGCGCGGAACAGCAGGAACAACCCGCCCGACAG
Organism: Hymenobacter telluris; assembly: GCF_017313265.1. Classification (GTDB taxonomy): domain Bacteria; phylum Bacteroidota; class Bacteroidia; order Cytophagales; family Hymenobacteraceae; genus Hymenobacter; species Hymenobacter telluris. The sequence goes on from NZ_JAFLQZ010000013.1 coordinate 62,284, forward strand.
CACCATGGTAACCGGCAACGTGAGCACCCAGGCCAGCGCAATGTTGCGCACCATCTGAGGGTTCAGGTTCTTGATGCCACGGTTGGCTACCATGGAGCCTGCAATGGCCGACGACAGCACGTGCGTGGTGCTGGTAGGCAACCCAAAGCCAGTGGAAACCCCAATCATGGTGGCTGCTACCAGCTCAGAAGAGGCGCCTTGTGCATAGGTCAGGTGCTCCTTACCAATTCGCTCCCCAATGGTTTTTACAATGCGCTTCCAGCCCACCATGGTGCCAATCCCCAGCGACAAGGCCACCATAAACGATACTTCCCACGGCGCGTAGTCGGTGAAGGTGCGCAGCTCGGTGATGCTCTCCTCGTAAGTTTTGCGGTCAACCGTGCTCAGCGGCACCTTCTCGCTGGCGGTAAATTTTTTGGCTTTGCTGTTGAGCAGCAGGATGGCTTTGCGAATCTCGAAGCGGGCTTGCTCGGGCAGCTGCTTCACGTCGGTTTTGCCGGCGAATATTTGGTCGAGGGTGGTGGTTTGCGCTTTGATTTCAGTTAGCAGCTTGCTGTCGGCGGCGCTGAGCGTGGAGGGGTCTACCTTGCCCATTACGGTTTCCACCTTGGCCAGCGAGCTGCGCATGTCCAGCGGGTTCAGCTTCTGGTTGAGGGCAAAATGAATGGGCACGATACCAATCAGAATCAGCATAATCAGGCCCACGCCCTTCTGGCCGTCGTTGGAGCCGTGGAAGTAGCTGACCAGCGTACAGGTAGCCACCAGAATCAACCGAATCCAGATGGGTGGTGGCTTGCGCTTGTGGGGCTCCTTGAAGATGGCCTTGTTGGGCACGAAGCGCTTCAGCAGGAACATCATAATAATGGTGAGCGAGAAGCCGAACAGCGGGCTAATTAGCAAGGCCAAACCGGTTTCGCCGGCCTTGCCCCAGTTAACAGCCGCGCCCTGCCCATCGGAAAGCAAACTGAACGCAATACCCACCCCCAGGATGGAGCCAATCAGCGCGTGCGACGACGACGAGGGCAGCCCGTAGTACCAGGTGCCCACGTTCCAGATGATGGCCGCCACAATGAGGGCGCCCACCATGGCAATACCGTGGTACACGTTCTGGTCGACGAGGCTTTCCACGGGCAGCAGGTACACAATGCCCATAGCCACGCCGATACCCCCGGTCAGGACCCCAATAAAATTCCAGAACCCCGACCAGATAACGGCCACCCAGGGCCGCAACGCATTGGTGTAGATAACCGTGGCCACGGCATTGGCCGTGTCGTGGAAACCATTGACAAATTCAAACGCGCAGGCCGCCACCAGACAGGCCAGCAGCAGCAGCAGCACATGAGGCTCTAAGCCAAACATACAAGTGGGATTAATGGAAATTCAGTTTTCAACAATCAAAGGTAGAGTTACCCGTAAGGGTGGCAAGATTATGAAATTGTTAAGTAAGAATGCCTGACGGCCTCTGCCGAGCCGCTAAACGCAGGATCAGAACGGAGGTTGAGTGAAGGTGCTTGAGTGGCAGGCAAATGCAGAATGCCGGTTTGGGAGCCAACATTTATATAGCCCGGAAATGCAGGAAGCTTCGCCACCTACGTAGCTTCCACTACTTTTGCCGGGAAGCATTGGATGGTGAGCACCGCGTATTCCGTATTCCTGGGGTCGCGCTGGCCGCAGGCGCCCACTCAGTACCCAATACTACCTACTAACTACTGATAGCATGAGCAACGCCCCGCAGAAAGCGGCCACTACCACCGAGGGTACCCTGGCCGAAATCGTTTCGCACGCCAAAGAGTACGGTTTCGTTTTTCCGTCCAGTGAAATCTACGACGGCCTGGCCGCCGTGTACGACTACGGCCCGATGGGCGTGGAGCTGAAAAACAACCTCAAGCAGCTCTGGTGGCAGGCCATGACCCAGCTCAACCAGAACGTGGTGGGTATTGACGCAGCCATCTTCATGCACCCGCTCACCTGGAAAGCCTCCGGCCACGTGGATGGTTTCTCGGACCCCATGATTGATAACCTCGACAGCAAGAAGCGCTACCGCGCCGACGTACTGCTCGAAGACAAAGCCGCCGAATACGAAAACGCCGGCGACAAGCCCCGCGCCGATGCTCTGCTGGCGGAAATGGGCCGCTTGCTCACCGCCGAAGACTTGGCCGGCGTCAAGCAGCTCATCATCGACGAGAAAATTCTGTGCCCGGTTTCCAAAACCGGCAACTGGACCGACGTGCGCCAGTTCAACCTGATGTTCAGCACCCAGGTAGGCGCCGTAGCCGACGATTCCAGCAAGATTTATCTGCGGCCCGAAACCGCGCAGGGCATCTTTGTAAACTTCCTGAACGTGTATAAGTCGGCTCGTAAGAGTGTTCCGTTCGGTATTGCGCAAATCGGCAAGGCGTTCCGCAACGAAATCGTGGCCCGGCAGTTCATTTTCCGCATGCGAGAGTTCGAGCAGATGGAAATGCAATTCTTCATCCGGCCTGGCACCGAGGACGAATGGTATCAGCACTGGAAAGCCACCCGCCGCGCCTGGCACGAGGCCATGGGCCTACCGGCCAACAAGCTCCGCTTCCACGACCACGACAAGCTGGCCTTCTATGCCAAAGCCGCGGTGGACATCGAATACGAGTTTCCGTTCGGCTTCAAAGAAATTGAAGGTATCCATTCGCGGACTGACTATGACCTGACGCAACATCAGAACCTGAGCCGCAAAAAGCAGAACTACTTCGACAACGATATCAACCCCGAAACCGGCAAAGCATACGGCAACTACGTGCCGTTCGTGGTGGAAACCTCGGTTGGTGCCGACCGGCTGTTTTTGGCCACGCTCTGCCAAGCGTTTCAGGAAGAAACCATTACCGAGGGTGAAGGCGACGAGCAGAAAACCAAAACCCGCAAGTTCCTGAAGCTGCACCCCGCTGTAGCGCCCATCAAGGCCGCCATCTTCCCGCTGGTGCGCAAGGACGGAATGCCCGAAAAAGCCACCGAAATCTTCAACGCCCTGCGCCACGACTTCCGGCTGGTGCTCGAGGAAAAGGATGCCATCGGTAAGCGCTACACCCGCCAGGACCTCATCGGGACGCCCTTCTGCATAGTAGTAGATGGCCAGACCCTGGAAGATAACACCGTTACCGTCCGGCACCGCGACTCGCGCGAGCAAACCCGCATGCCCATCTCCGAGCTGCACGCCTACATCGGGCAGGCCGTGAGCTTCGCCCGCATCTTCGAGAAGCTATAAGCTCCTCCGTCTATAAATTGTATAATCGGATATCGTAATTCTCCGGTTTCGGTAAGATTCTTGCTTACTGGAGCCGGAGAATTTTTTGCGCTTAGTAATTACCCTGACTAGCTGGTATCCATCCACGCCAACTAGTTGATTATTAATAGTTTCTTTTCACTTTATCACCCATTTATGCCCAATTTTACCTTGTTGAAACAGCAGCGTAACGCGTTGCTGTTGAGTGCCTCAGCACTCGTATTAGCAGCCACCACCCCCGTTCTGGCTGACGCTGGCCCCGGAAAAGTGGCCGCCCCTACCCCCACTCGGCAGCTACAGTTTGTGGCTAACCGCAACCAGTGGGAGAAGCCCGTGCTGTTTGCCACCGACGTGCCCGGGGGCCGGCTGTATTTAGAGCAAGGCCGCCTCATGCAGGCCCTCTACGACACCAAAGCCGTAGAGGAATTGCACCACCACAAGCCCGATGGCCGCAACCACCGTATCAAGGCCCATGCGTACTCGGTTACGTTTGTGGGGGCCAACCAGCAAGCCCTGGTAAAGGGCACCGAACAAACCGGGGAGGTCAGCAACTATTTCCTGGGCAAAGACCAAAGCAAGTGGGCCAGCAATGTGCCTTCGTTTGGCGAGGTGCGTTACCAAAGGCTATACCCCGGCACCGATTTGCGCTTCTATACCAGCAAAGACCACCTAGAGTACGACTTCGAGTTGGCTGCCGGGGCTGATGCCAAGCAGATTAAGCTGCGCTACGAAGGCCCGCAGAAAATGAGTATTGTGAAGGGGGCTTTGCACATTGCCACTTCGGTAGGCGAAGTAGTAGAGCAGAGCCCTGTGGCGTACCAGGTGGTAGGCGACAAGAAGGTGCCCGTGGCGTGCCGCTACGTGCTGAGCGCCAACAACACCTTGTCGTTTGCTTTCCCCAACGATTACAACCATGCCCTGCCGCTGGTTATCGACCCCATTCTGGTGTACTCGTCGTACACGGGCTCCAGCGCCAGTAACTACGGCTACACCGCTACCTACGACGCGCAAGGCAACCTCTACGCCGGGGGCGTGGTGTTTTCGTCGGGCTACCCTACTACTACCGGGGCGTACGATGTAAGCTTTGCCGGCAGCCAGGACTATGGCATCATGAAGTTCGACCCCACGGCCGGTACCCGGCAGGGCTCCCGCATCTATGCCACCTACGTGGGCGGTGCTTCCGACGACCATCCGCACAGTATGGTAGTGGACCCGGCCGGCAACCTCGTGATTTTGGGTTCCACCAGCTCCTCTGATTTTCCTACCACTACCGGCGCCTACGACCCAACCTACAACAGCGGGTCCGACATTGTGGTATCCAAGCTGAACCCCACGGGTACGCAGCTGCTGGCTTCTACCTTCCTGGGCGGCAGCGCCGACGATGGCCAGGTGAACGGTACGCTCGACAAAAACTACAACGACACCTACCGCGGCGACGTGACAACCGACCCGCAGGGCAACATCTACCTGGCTACGCTCACGTCTTCCACCAACTTTCCGTCGATGGGCGGGTTTCAGGCCGCTAAAAGCGGTGGTTCTGATGCGGCCATCGTGAAGTTCAACCCCACGCTTACCGGTTTGGTATGGAGTTCTTTCCTGGGTGGCTCCGGTGATGATGCGGCATATTCCGTGCAGGTTGATAGCACCGGCACCGTGTTTGTGAGTGGCGGTACTACCAGCACCAACTTCCCTGGTACCCTTGGTGGCTTGAACCGGAACTATTTGGGCGGCAGCAGCGACGGATTTGTAGCGCGCATTGTGGCCGCCGGCAACGACTTGTTCCAGGCTTCCTACGTCGGCACCAGTGGCTACGACCAAGCTTATTTCCTGCAACTCGACCGGCAAGGAGAAGTATATCTGTTCGGGCAAACCGACGGGGCTTATCCGGTATCGGCCGGGGTGTACTCCAACCCAAACAGCCTACAGTTTATTCACAAGCTGGACCGGCTGCTAACCACTACTCGCTTCTCGACGGTGATAGGCAATGGCGCTGGTAATTCCACTAATATTTCGCCAACGGCTTTTCTGGTGGATAACTGCGGCCAGATTTTGCTGTCGGGTTTCGGTGGGGATATTGCCAACATGCCCATTACTGGCAATGCCATTCAAAGTAATGCCTCTGGTACGTCGGGCAACTTCGGTTACTTCTACATCATGCAGCTGTCGGCTAATGCCAGCGGCTTGGTGTATGGTACGTATTTTGGCAACGGGAGCTGCCACGTAGACGGCGGCACCTCCCGCTTCGATAAGAAGGGTATCATCTACCAGTCGATGTGCGTTGGCAGCGGTTCGGTTACTTTGCCAACCACGGCCAATGCATGGTCGGCCAGCAACAGTTCCAGCTGGAATAATGCCGCCTTCAAAATAGACGTGTTGCAGCTTGATGCCACGTTCACGCCTTCCAACGTGCCGGGTGGAAGTCGTTTGCGGACGGGTTGCGCACCGTTTACCGTGTTCTTCACCCGGCCATCGGTGAGCGGTACTACCACTTCCTGGAACTTCGGCAACGGCCAGACTTCCAGTGCGGCTACGCCATTCGTGAGCACCACGTACACCAACCCCGGCCGTTACGTGGTACGCCTCACCATCACCGATCCTTCTAACTGCATTCAGAGTGCCACTGCTACCGATACTATCCAGGTATTTGGCTTGCCCCGCGCTGCTATTGGCCCCGATAAGGTGGTGTGCGAAGGTGGCTCGGTAACGCTGAGCGTGCCCGATGCCGGACCCGGCGTAACGTACTCATGGTTCCCGCCGCTGGGCCTCAACACCACCACCGGCCGTACGGTAGTGGCTTCCCCTACGGGTACTACCTTCTACATCCTAACGGCTACCACGCCCAATAACTGCATTGGCAAAGACACGGTGGTGGTAAGCATTGCGCCACGTCCGCAGGTAACCGTTGCGGCCAGCGCTACGCAGGAGTTTACGGGCACGCCAGTGGCGTTCAGCGCCACTATCGGCTCTACTGGTGCGGGCACGCCCACCAGCTACCTCTGGAACTTCGGCGACGGTTCTACCAGCACCGAGCAGAACCCAAGCCACACGTATGCCACCGCCGAGCCCAACGGTACTAATTACCGGGTAACCCTGACCACCAAGTACGGTCCGGGTGGGGCCTGTGAAGTGGTAAGCAACCTAACCGTATTTGTGCGGGAAGCTCAACGGCCCAACGTTATTACGCCCAACGGCGACGGCAAGAACGACACGTTCCGGCCCTTCCTCACCTTCCAGCCGGTTGACATGAAAATCTTCAACCGCTGGGGCCGCAAAGTGTACGAGCAAAGCAACTACACCGATGGTTGGGGTACCGACAACGTACCGGCCGGTGTGTACTACTACCAATTGACCAGCGCCACCGGCGAATCGTGGAAGGGCTGGGTGGAAGTGGTACGCTAACTGTACGGTTGAGTGAAACTTGCTTGTTAACTCCCAAACAAAAAGGGCCCCGGATAACTCCGGGGCCCTTTTTGCTTTCAGTATTGACAGAATAGTATCTACTGGCTACTCAGCCAGTCGGTGGCTTCGTGGCGCGACGTGAAGTAGTTGAATTCCACCTGATCCGACGGCAGGGCCATGGCCGAAGCCGTGAGCATGTTGCCGACCTGGTACTCATATTGGCTTTCCGAAACCACTGCCGCCACAAACAACGAGCGGTGCGGGTGTGCCAGCAGCGCTTCGGTCAGAGGCCGCAGAATCTTGTCGGTATCGTCGGTGGGTGGGGCGTTGCGTTTCAGGTCCAGCAGCAGCTTATCCACATTGTTTTGCACCATCTTGTCCAGGGCCTGCTGGTAAGCAGCCTTGAACGAAGCCGAGAGCCGAGCGGCGCTGTAGCTCAGGTGCAACATATCGGAAGCCGGGTGATAAGCAAGCAACGCTTCCGGCGTTTGAAACAAGGTCATCAAGAATAAGTGGTACGTTTCCATTAACAAAATGCAATATGATGCATCTGCAATGTGCTGAAATAACGCGTTTTACGGTTTTATAGTGTCAAAAAGTTGCTCTCAGTTCAAAAATATTTTTCAGATTAGGCAAACTCGCTGACCTCAAGCGTAGTGCGTGCGGCAAAGTGTACCGCATAACGAGTCCGGCAAGCTGCTGTTGGTTGCGTACCTTTGCTGCATTTTAGCAGCCTATGTGGAGCAAACTAGCCCTATTCGTCATCAAGAACCGGCGGATTCTGATTTTGCTGCTGGCCGCCCTGACGGTGTTCATGGGCTGGCAAGCACGCAAAGTGGAAATGACTTACGACTTTGCCCAGGTGGTCAGCCCCGACGACCCGGACATGGTGTATTTCCAGCAGTTCAAACGCACCTTCGGTGAAGACGGTAACGTGCTCGTGCTGGGCATGCAGGATAGCAGCGTGTACAAGCTCGGCAACTTCAACGAGCTGCGCGCCCTCACCGACACTCTGAGCAAGGTGGAAGGCGTGAGCGGCGTGCTGAGCGTGACGCGCCTGCCCAAGCTGGAAAAAGACACCGCCACCAGCACCTTCCGGGCGCTGCCCATCTTCCGGCGCGCGCCCCAAAGCCAGCAGGAACTCGATTCCTTGATGCGGGTGGTGAATGCGCAGGAGTTCTACAAAGGGCAGCTCATCAGCCCCGTCACCGGCGCCACCCTGCTGGCTCTCACCATGGACCCCAAGTTCCTGAACTCCAGCAAGCGGGAGGGGGTGATGCAGGAAATCCTGGGCCACGCCGACCGGTTCCAGCAGAAAACCGGCATCAAGATGCACTACGCCGGCCTGCCCTACGTGCGCGCCACCATGACCACCAAAGTAGCCGCCGAAATGAAGCTCTTTGTGGGCCTCACGGTGCTGATGATGGCCGTCACGCTGTTCATGTTCTTCCGCACGTGGTCGGCGGTGGTGTTTCCGCTGCTGATTGTGCTGGTGGTGGTGGTGTGGTGCCTGGGTACGATGGTGCTCATGGGCTACAAAATCAACCTGCTTACTGGCCTGATTCCGAGCATTATCATCGTTATCGGCATCCCGAACTGCACCTATCTACTCAGCCGCTACCACTACGACTACCGCAAATCCGGCAACCAGGTGCTGGCTATGGCGCGGGTGGTGCGCAAAATCGGCCTCGTGACCCTGATGAACAACACCACCACGGCCATCGGCTTCGTGGTGTTCTGCTTCACCAACATTGCCATCCTGTTTCAGTTTGGGGCGGTGGCCACCATCAACATCTTCGTGGCGTTTGCCATGTCGTTTATCTTGATGCCGATTGTGTTCACCTACCTGCCGCCGCCCACGCCTGGGCAGCTCAAGCACCTGGAGGCCAAGCCGCTTACCAAGCTGCTGGAGTTCTTCGATTACCTGGTATTGGAGCGCCGCCAGACGGTGTATATCACGGCCGCCGTGCTGCTAGTGCTGGCCTCGTTCGGGGTGAGTAAGGTGCAGTCGGTGTCGTTTATGGTGGACGATTTGCCCAAGGATTCGTCGGTGAATTCCGACCTCAAGTTCTTCGAGCAGCACTTCAACGGGGTGATGCCGCTGGAAATGGTGGTAGATACCGGCAAGCCCAAGGGCATTCTGAAGCTGAAAAACCTGGAGAAGATTGACCGGCTGGAGAAGTTCCTGCGCACCCAGCCCGAACTCACCACGCCCGTCAGCATCGTCACGGCTCTGAAAGCCAGCACCCAGGCCTTCTACAACGGCAACCCCGACTACTACCGCCTGCCCGACAACTCCGAGAAAAACTACGTGCTCAGCTACCTGGCCCGTTCCCAGTCGGCCAACGAGGGCGGGGGCGGCCAGATGATGCAGAAGCTGCTGCGCTCCTTCACTGACTCCACCGGCCAGCGGGCCCGCATTTCCCTGAAAATTGCCGACATCGGCTCCTACAACCTGGATACCCTGCTGGCCAAGAAAATCCAGCCGGAAATCAAGCAGATTTTCAACGGCACGGGCATGGATGTGAAGCTGACCGGCACCACCATCCTGTTCACCAAAGGCAACGAATACCTGATTGGCATGCTCAAGGAAAGCCTGCTGATTGCCTTCGGGCTGGTGGGGTTGGTGGTGCTGATTTTGTTTCGCAGTGTCCGGGCGGTGTTCTTTACGCTGCTGCCCAACTTCTTCACGCTGCTGCTTACCGGTGGCATTATGGGCTACTTCGGTATCCCGCTCAAGCCCAGCACGGCCCTCATTTTCAGTATTGCGCTGGGCATTGATGGCGACAACAGCATCCACCTGCTGGCCAAGTTCCGGCAGGAAATGGCCATCAACGGACAGCGGGTGCAGGCGGCCATCAGCACCACGCTTTCGGAGGCCGGCACCAGCATGATTTACACCAGCATTGTGCTGTTTCTGGGCTTTTCGGTGTTTGCCTTTTCGGAGTTTGGCGGCACCAAGGCCTTAGGGCTGTTGATGTCGGCCAGCTTGCTGATAACCAACTTCTCGAACCTGATTCTGCTGCCCGCGTTGCTGGTTACCTTCGAGCACGGCAAAGACGAAACCATCGACCAGTCCTCCATTCGCCACTACGACGATGAATACCACGAGGAAGACGACGATTTCGAGCTGAACCTCAACCGGATGCAAGTGCAGCCACGTGAGCTTCCGTCGTAGCCTCTAGTTCGCCTCACCCCTAGCCCCTCTCCGAAAAGGAGAGGGGAACTAGCTCTAAAACATTCAAAACTTAGTTCTACTAGCTCTATCTGGTTTCTATTTCTAGTCCCCCTCTCCTTTTCGGAGAGGGGCTAGGGGTGAGGCCACTAAAGGCTAAGAATCAACCAACAATGAACTACCCCGAATACAAGCAGCCGCTCAACTACGGCCAGGTTGGCACCGATATCCTGGCGTGGTGGAAGCAGAACGGCATTTTTGAGAAGAGCGTGAGTTCCCGCGAAGGGCAGCCCACGTTCGTGTTTTATGAAGGCCCGCCCTCAGCCAACGGCGCCCCCGGCATTCACCACGTAATGGCCCGGACGGTGAAGGACATCTTCTGCCGCTACCAGACGCTGCTGGGCAAGCAGGTGAACCGCAAAGGCGGCTGGGATACCCACGGCCTGCCTATTGAGCTGCAGGTAGAAAAGGAGTTGGGTATCACCAAGGAGGATATCGGCAAGAAAATCAGCATTGAGGAGTACAACCAGCGCTGCCGCGAAACCGTGATGCGCTTCAAGGCCCAGTGGGACGACCTCACCGAGAAAATGGGCTACTGGGTGGACCTCGACGACCCATACATCACCTTCGAGCCCGAGTACATTGAGAGCTGCTGGGCCCTGCTCAAGAAGCTCTACGACAAAGGCTACCTCTACAAAGGCTACACCATCCAGCCCTACTCCCCGGCCGCCGGCACTGGCCTCAGCTCCCACGAGCTGAACCAGCCCGGCACATACAAGGACGTGAAGGACACGACCGTGGTGGCGCAGTTCAAGGTGAAGCGAGATGAGAAATCGGAGAAGCTATTTGCTGGCACTGATGAGGTTCCTACATATATCTTAGCCTGGACGACTACTCCTTGGACCTTGCCGGCCAACACCGGTTTGGCCGTGGGCAAGAACATCAGCTATGTGCTGGTACGCACCTTTAACCCCTACACCTACGCGCCCATTCGGGTGGTGCTGGCGGAGGCGTTAGTTGGCAAGTACTTTTCGGAAAAAGGAAAAGATGCTTCGCTGGACGACTTTAAAGCTGGCGACAAAGTGCTGCCTTGGCGTATCGAAAGCACCTTCAAAGGCGCTGACCTCGTCGGCATCAACTACGAGCGGCTGTTCGGCCAGGACAAAGGTTTCCCGGCCTTTGAAGGGGAGGAGCGCGCCTTCCGCGTGATTCCCGGCGACTTTGTAACCACCGAAGACGGTACCGGCATCGTGCATATCTCGCCTACCTTCGGCGCCGACGACTTCCGGGCCGCCCAGCTGGCCGACGTGCCTGCGCTGCTGGTGCCCGATAAGGACGACCCCAACAAGAAAGTCCCCATCGTGGACCGGACGGGCCGCTACGTGGCCGAAATGGGTGAGTTTGGTGGCCGTTGGGTGAAGAACTACGACGGCCACGACCAGAGCGGTGCCGACTACAAAACCCTCGACGAAAGCATTGCCATCCGCATGAAAGGCGACGGCACGGCCTTCAAAGTGGAGAAGTACGAGCACACCTACCCGCACTGCTGGCGCACCGACAAGCCCGTGCTCTACTACCCCCTCGACTCCTGGTTTATCAAGACCACAGCGGTGAAAGACCGGCTCATCGAACTCAACAAAACCATCAACTGGCAGCCCGCCAGCACCGGCACCGGCCGCTTCGGCAACTGGCTGGAAAACCTGGTGGACTGGAACCTGAGCCGCTCGCGCTACTGGGGCACGCCCCTGCCCATCTGGCGCACCCAGGATGGCACCGAGGAAATCTGCATCGGCAGCATTGCCGAGCTGAGCGCCGAAATCGACAAGGCCGTAGCCGCCGAGGTGATGACGCACAACCCGTATTCCGTTGCCAGTTCCGAGTTGCCAGTTACCAGTGAAGGCGACCAGCAGAACAACACTGGCAACTCGCAACTCGGAACTCGCAACTCAAAAATCGACCTGCACCGTCCCTACGTGGACGACGTGTTCCTGGTGTCGCCCAGCGGCCAGCCCATGTACCGCGAAACCGACCTCATCGACGTGTGGTTCGACAGCGGCGCTATGCCCTACGCGCAGTGGCACTACCCGCTGGAAAACCAGGCGCAGTTCGAGAAGAACTTCCCGGCTGATTTCATTGCCGAAGGCGTGGACCAGACCCGGGGCTGGTTCTTCACGCTGCACGCTTTGGCGGTGATGCTGGAAGACTCGGTGGCCTACAAAAACGTAATGGCCAACGGCCTGGTGCTCGATAAGAACGGCAATAAGATGAGCAAGCGCCTCGGCAACGCCATCGACCCGTTCCAGACCATCAGCCAGTTCGGCCCCGACGCCACGCGCTGGTACATGATTGCCAACGCTCAGCCCTGGGACAACCTAAAATTCGACCTCAACGGCATCACGGAGGTGCAGCGCCGCTTCTTCGGCACGCTCTTCAACACCTACTCGTTCTACGCCCTCTACGCCAACCTCGACAACTTCCAGGCGCGTGAGTTCGACCGGGTGCCGCACGCCGAGTTAAGCGAGCTGGACCGCTGGATTCTCAGCAAGCTTCAGTCGTTGATTCAGGAAGTGCGTGGCTATTATGATGCATACGACCCCACCAAAGCCGCCCGCGCCATCCAGGATTTCGTGACGGATCAGCTGTCCAACTGGCACGTGCGCCTCTCGCGCCGCCGCTTCTGGAAGGGCGAACTGACCACCGATAAAAAGGCCGCCTACGAAACCCTGCAGGAATGCCTGGTGGTAGTGGCGCAGCTCATGGCCCCCATTGCGCCCTTCTTCGGCGAGTGGCTCTACCAGAACATGACGGGCGGCATGCGCCAGGAAGCCGTAGCCAAGAACACGCCTTTGGCCCCCGAATCGGTGCACCTCACGCTGCTCGTAGAAGCCGACGAAACTCGCATCGACAAGGCCTTGGAAGAGCGGATGGAACTGGCGCAGCGCATTTCCTCGCTTACGCACTCCATGCGCAAAAAGTCGGTGCTGAAGGTGCGCCAGCCCTTGCAGCGCATCCTGGTGCCGGTGTTCAACGACACCACGCGGGAGCAGGTAGGCAAGGTGGAAGACCTGATTTGCGCCGAGGTGAACGTGAAGCACGTGGAGTTCCTCGACGATACCAGCGGCGTGCTGGTGAAGTCGGTGAAGCCCAACTTCAAGCGCCTCGGCCAGCAGTACGGCGCCAAGCTGAAAGCCGTAGGAGCCCGCATCCAGCAGATGACTTCAGAGGAAATCAGCACCCTTGAAAAGACCGGTCAACTGGCCGTGGAAATCGAAGGGGAAGCCTACACCCTCATGCCCGACGACGTGGAAATCCGCACCCAGGACCTACCCGGCTGGCTGGTGGCCACCGACGGCCCCCTCACCGTGGCCCTCGACGTGACCCTGACCGACGAGCTGCGCCAGGAAGGCGTGGCCCGCGAATTGGTGAACCGCCTCCAGAACCTGCGCAAAGACAGCGGCCTGGAAGTGCAGGACAAAATCCGGGTGACGCTGCAGCAGCAGCCCGAGCTGGAAGCCGCTGTGCAGTCGTTTGGGAGCTACATCCGCGAGGAAGTGCAGGCCCTGGCCCTGAATTTCGCGCCGGAAATCAGCGGCGGTTCAGTGCTCGAATTTGATGAGTACAACGTGCCCGTGCAGCTGGAAGTCGCAACTAGCTAAAGGTCAAGTGCCAACCGTTGCCCTGAAAACGACGGTTGGCACACCAACGCACAAAGCGCAATTCACCTCTCGGAAATCAGCTTAAAACGGCACAAAGTCCGCTTGAAATAAATACCAACGGCATACAAGAAAGGCAAAGCTCTTGGGCAGTGAAGTTTAAAATTATGCGTCACTTTGTACCCAGAGAGGGGAGAGGTTCCGGTGCTGACACTACGTCAGGGCGAAGTCTCACTTCTCACTTCTAACCTCTCACTTCTCATAAAATGAAGTACTGGAAATACTACTTGGTGGCGCTGCTGGTCATCTTTATTGATCAGCTCTCGAAGTGGGCCGTGCACCACTATATGCAGCCCGGCATGGGGGGCGAAATTCCCGTGTTCGGCGACTGGTTCAAGCTGCACTACACCACCAACCCCGGCATGGCGTTCGGCTTCGAGCTGCCCCCGCCGTACGGTAAAATCGTGCTTACGGTGTTCCGGTTGATAGCCGTGAGTGGTATCAGCTACTACATTTATCGGCTGTGGAAACAGCGGGCTCCGGCCGGTTTGTTGGTGTGCATTGCCCTGATTCTGGGCGGCGCTATCGGCAACCTGGTCGATTCCATTTTCTACGGCGTGGTGTACGGGCCGGCCCTCACGGTGTACGGCGCGCCTACGCCCTGGCTGCACGGGCAGGTGATTGACATGCTGTTTGTGGACTTTCCCGACGGTTTTTTCCCGACTTCCTGGCCGCTGGTTGGCGGGAATCCTATTCCTGATTTTCCCATCTTCAACATTGCCGATTCATCTATTTTCATCGGCGTGGTGCTGATTCTGCTCAACCAGACTCGTTTCTACGGCCACCACTACCAGGAGCAGGAAGCTCAGCCTTTGGCTGCCGAAGACGAAGCCGCCGCCCAGGCCCGCCACGACGCCGAAGCCCGGGAAGTGGTGTAAACGCATCAGCCTTGAAAGCCCAAACGGCCCGTTGGAGCAATCCAGCGGGCCGTTTTTGTGAGCACCCGCACGTGTAGAGACGCGTATTCGCGTCGCGTCGTTGAACGACTGGAACTAGGCCGCATCAAACAACGTCAGCAACGCCAAGACGCGAGTACGCGTCTCTACATCGTGCAGGTGGTTGGCGTATCTTTAGCCACCTTACTCGACACGCTATTATGCCTCAGCCCATTCTCTCCGTCCGTAATCTGACCATCGACTTCGCCAGCCACCGCGGCAACACGCGGGCCGTATCGGACGTGTCGTTTGATTTGCACCGGGGCGAAACGCTGGCCATTGTGGGCGAATCGGGCTCGGGTAAATCGGTAACGTCGTTGGCCTTGATGGGGCTGATTCCGCTGCCGCCGGGCCAGATTACTGCCGGGAAAACCCGCTTCCACTCGGAAGCCTTGGGCGAAGTAGACCTGCTGAAGCTAACCGACAAAGAGCTGCAACAGGTCCGCGGCAACGACATCAGCATGATCTTCCAGGAGCCCATGACCTCCCTGAACCCGGTGTACACCTGCGGCAGCCAGGTGGTGGAAGCCCTGCTCCTGCACACCAACTTAGATGCCAGGCAGGCCGAAGCCCGTACCGTGGAGCTGTTCACGATGGCGCAGCTGCCCCGGCCCGAAAAAATCTTCAAGAGCTACCCCCACGAAATCAGTGGCGGCCAGAAGCAGCGCGTGATGATTGCCATGGCCATGGCCTGCAACCCCGCCATCCTCATTGCCGACGAGCCCACCACCGCCCTCGATGTAACGGTGCAGGCGCGCATGCTGAAACTAATCGACCAGCTCCGTCGCCAGCACGATACCGCCGTGCTCTTCATCACCCACGACCTAGGCGTGGTAGCCGAAATAGCCGACCGTATCATGGTCATGTACCGGGGCCGGGTGGTGGAGCAGGGGCCCGTCCTCGACATCTTCACCAATCCGCAGCACCCCTATACCAAAGGCCTGTTAGCCTGCCGTCCAAAATTATCGGTAGGACGAAAAAAACTGCCCGTAGTGGCCGATTTCATGCGTGAAACAGCCGATGGCGGCTTTATTGCCCTTAATGGCGGCCCAGCGCAACTGCTTGCTGCTGAAAACGATGAACTAGCAGCTGATTCCCCTAAAAACGGAATTGAAACCACCAAAACGTTCCCCGTGGAACATCAGAATGTTCCACACCCGGGCGGGCCTGCTTTCGGGGTAGAATCGGCCCCCATGCTGGAATCAGGCCAGCCATTGCCAAGCTCCAACAGTGTTTTAAGCGCCCAAGAACTTCCGCATACTGCTCCCCAACCGAACGTATCAGCACCTGCCGATGCACCTGCTAGCGGCCAGCCAACAACCAACAACCAACAACCAATAACCAACAAGGCTCCGCTGCTACAAGTGGAAAACCTGAACGTGCACTTCCCCATTCGCAAGGGTTTCTTCAACCGCAAGCCGGAAGTGGTGCGGGCCGTAGATGGGGTCAGCTTCGACATTTACCCGGGCGAAACTGTCGGGTTGGTAGGGGAGTCGGGCTGTGGCAAAACCACGCTGGGCCGGGCCTTGCTCCGGCTGGTGGAGCCCACCTCGGGCAGCATCCTGTTCGAAGGTGTAGACCTGGCCAAGCTGCCCGCCGGGGAGTTGCGCCGCCGCCGCCGCGAGTTTCAGATGGTGTTTCAAGACCCCTACGCCGCCCTCAACCCAGTGATGACCGTGGGCGAAGCCATCCTGGAGCCGATGCAGGTGCACAACGTCGGGGGTACCAAACAGCAGCAGAAGGCCCGCGTGGTGGAGCTGCTTGAAACCGTCGGCCTCACCGAAGCGCAGTACCAGCGCTACCCCCACGAGTTCAGCGGCGGCCAGCGCCAGCGCATCTGCATTGCCCGCGCCCTGGCCCTGCAACCCAAGTGCATCATCTGCGACGAGTCGGTTTCGGCCCTCGACGTGTCGGTGCAGGCGCAGGTGCTCAACCTGCTCAACGACCTCAAGCGCGAGTTCAACATCACCTACCTCTTCATCACCCACGACCTGTCGGTGGCCCGCTTCATGTCGGACCGCCTGCTGGTGATGCGCCAGGGCCAGATAGTGGAAAGTGGCCCCGCCGCCGGCCTCTACGCCCACCCCCAGCACGAGTATACTCGCCAGCTGCTGGCCGCCATTCCCAAAGACGAGCCCGCCGACATCCGCGCCGCCGTAGCCAGCCGAGCGTAGGGATAGGAGGGCCAGTGTTATCAAATTGACTGTCCTGCTGAGCTTGTCGAAGCATCTCTACCGCTTCGTTGAACAAGTGTAGCGACGCGACACTTCGCGTCTCTTCGTTGCTAAGGTTGTTATCCCGTGTCGTCCGAGCGGCGCAGACCCTGAGACGCGAAGTGTCGCGTCGCTACATGACGGATGCAGAATAGGTAGTGCATCCAGATTTAAAAGAGTGGGATGTAACTGATTTCGTGGAATCGGTGTTAAAGAGGTTGGCTATAGCAAATCCGTAATCTGGCATTTGCCGCCGGAAATAGATATTCGCTGATATATTTCGTATCATCTGCCTGAAGCCCGGCCAAGCGGCCGGCACCGCCCGCATCGGGCTACCTACATTCAACCCGGGATGCCGCTGCCAAAGCCGGCTTTCCCTGCTATCAATCCCGCCGCCTGAGAAAAAGACAACCCCTGGCGGCTCTCATTTTCCAATGAAAAGAAAAGAAGACTCTGCCGCCCCCCGCGCCCCTCGCGCGAAGGCTGCCAGCGGCGACCAGGCCGCCCCCGCAACGATAACCAAAGAACAGGTGCTGCGCGTATTCAGCGACAAGCCCACCGACGTTATTGCCTACCGCCAACTCTCGCGCCGCCTGGGCGTGACCACCAAAGAGCAGCGCGAAGAGGTGTTCGAGCATTTGCGCGCCCTCAAGAAATCAGGCGTGCTCACGCTCATCACCAACGACGAGTACCGCCTGACCGACCCCACGGCTATGCTGGCCGCCACGGCCCCCCCCAGCAGCAAGAAGCGCCGCCCCGACGACAACACTCCGGTGCCCGCCAAGCCCAGCCGCTCGGTGCAAGCCGAGTTCGGCAACGACCCCGTAGTGCACCGCCGCCGCGGCGCCGGTTTTGATTTTCCGTCCGATGAGCTGCGGCCCGAAACCCGGCGCCGCCAGGACAGCGGCGGCGACACCATCACGGGTACCGTAGCCCTGGCCACCGACAAGTTTGCCTTCGTCGTCAGCGAGGAAAGTGAGAGCGACGTGCGCGTGTTCACCGACCGGCTGAAGTTTGCCATGCACGGCGACACGGTGCGTTTGCGCCTGCGCGGCTCCCGCGACGGCCGCCCCGTTGGCGACGTGGTGGAAGTGCTGAAACGGGTCCGGCCCGAAGTGGTAGGGCGCTTGCAAGTGCAGGGTGGCATCGGCTTCGTGAAGCCCGACAACCGCAAGATGTACTTCGATGTGTTCGTGCCGTTCGAGAATCTGCACGGTGCCAACCACGGCGAAAAAGTGCTGGTGCGCATCACCGAGTTTCCTGAGAATGATGCCGGCCGCTCACCCGTGGGTGAGGTGGTTCGTAGCTTCGGACAGGCCGGCGCCAACGAGGCCGAGATAAACGCCATCATGGCGGAGTTCGGGTTGCCGTTCGAGTTTCCGCATGAAGTGGAGGTGGAATCGGAGGCCATATCCGACCGAATTTCCGAGGACGAAATCAGCCGCCGCCGCGACTTCCGCCACATCACCACCTTCACCATCGACCCCGCCGATGCCAAGGACTTCGACGATGCCCTGAGCATCCAGAAGCTGGAAAACGGCAACTGGGAAATCGGGGTGCACATTGCCGACGTAACCCATTACGTGAAGCCGGGTACCGAGCTGGAACGGGAGGCCAAGCACCGCGCCACCTCGGTTTACTTGGTGGACCGCGTGATTCCAATGCTGCCCGAGCGCCTCTCCAACGGCCTCTGTTCGCTCCGTCCCAACGAAGACAAGCTCACGTTTTCGGCCGTGTTTGAGCTGGATGAGAACGGCAAGCTGTACGAGTCGTGGTTCGGTAAAACCATCATTCACTCCGACCGGCGCTTTGCCTACGAAGAAGCGCAGGAGCGGATTGAAGGCCTGGAAGCCGACTACACCGCCGAAATTCAGCTGATGAACAACATTGCCAAAAAGCTGTGCGCAAAGCGCTTCAAGCAGGGCGCTATCAGCTTCGAAACGCAGGAGGTAAAGTTCAAGCTCGATGCCGAAGGCAAGCCGCTGGGCGTGTACGTGAAGGAGCGTAAAGACGCCCACAAGATGATTGAGGAGTTCATGCTGTTGGCCAACCGCAAGGTGGCTGAGTTTGTGTTCCGCCTCAAAAGCCGCAAGCCACGTTTCACGATGGTGTACCGCGTGCACGAAGCGCCCGACCCCGACCGGCTTCAAACCTTCGCGTTGTTCGCCAAGAAATTCGGCCACGACCTCGACCTGAGCAACCCCAAAAAACTCAGCACCGAGCTCAACGACTTATCGACGGAAGTAATCGGCCGGCCCGAGCAGAACGTGATTCAAACGCTGGCCGTGCGCACCATGAGCAAGGCCATTTACACCACCGAGCCGCTGGGCCACTTCGGCCTGGCCTTCGACCACTATTCGCACTTCACCTCGCCCATCCGGCGCTACCCCGATATGATGGCGCACCGCCTGCTGGAGCACTACCTGGAGGGCGGCAAGAACGTGGAAGTAGCTCCCGTGGAAGAAGAGTGCAAGCACTCCTCGGAGCGCGAAAAACTAGCGGCTTCCGCTGAGCGGGCCAGCATCAAATACAAGCAGGTGGAGTTCATGTCGGAGGTTATCGGCGAGACGTTCACCGGCGTGGTATCGGGCCTGACAGAGCGCGGCATGTACGTGGAAATCGAGGAGAACAAGTGCGAAGGCATGGTGCGCCTGAGCGAGATTCCCGGCGACTTCTTCGAGCTGGATAAAGACAACTATCGCATCGTCGGGCAGCGGACCAAGCGCATCATTCAGTTCGGCGACGAACTGCAAGTGGTAGTGAAAGCCGCCAACCTGCTCGACCGTACCATCGACTTCGAACTGGTGGACAACCGCCCCGATTCGGTGAAGCAGCGCGAGCAGCAGCAGCGCCGGGAGAACAGCAAGCCCCGCGGCTACCGCCCCGAGCGGAGCGGCGGCCGGCCCGGTGGTGGTGACAAAGGCAAGCGCCGCCGGTAAACGTTGTGCTGTCGGCAGCGCCCTTCTAAGCGTCTGTCATCCTGAGCTGGCGAAGGACCTTATCAAGCTAAAACGACTATCGTATTCACGACTCGTCCTCTCTGATAAGGTCCTTCGCCAGCTCAGGATGACAGACGTTTTTGGTTGCTCCTGTGGCGGCTGACTTAGCTTCTTGGTTACTCCTCCGTACCTTTCCCCTTGAACCGTACCCGCTTTTCCGTGGACCTTTCTTACTTCAGCAACAAGCTCACCACTGGCCTCGATAGTCTGCACTACGGCGACCAGCCCACGGCGCTCTACGAGCCCATCCGCTACATCATGGCCCTCGGGGGCAAACGCATCCGGCCGCTGCTGGCCCTGCTCGGCGCCCACATCTTCACCGACAACCTCGACCCCGTACTCAAGCCAGCGCTGGGCGTGGAAGTCTTCCACAACTTCACTTTGCTTCACGACGACATTATGGACCAGGCTCCGCTACGGCGCGGCCAGCCTACGGTGCACGAGAAGTGGAATGCCAACGTGGCCATCCTGAGCGGCGACGTAATGCTGGTGCGGGCTTATGAGCTGTTCTTTGACGTGCCGGCGCACCTGCTGCCCACCATCCTACGCCGCTTCAGTGAGACAGCCGCCGAGGTGTGCGAAGGGCAGCAGTGGGACATGAACTTTGAAACCGAAACCGAAGTCAGCATCGCCCAATACCTGGATATGATTCGGTTGAAAACGGCCGTGCTGCTAGGCTTCGCGCTGGAACTGGGCGCCCTGCTCGGCGGCGCCTCGGCCACCGACGCCGACCACCTGCGGCAGTTCGGCGTGGGCATCGGCTTGGCCTTTCAGCTCCGCGACGATTTGCTGGACGTGTACGGCGACGCCGCCACTTTCGGCAAGCGCGTCGGCGGCGACATCGTGAGCGACAAAAAGACCTTCCTGCTGCTCACCGCGCAGGCTCAAGCCAACGCCAACCAGCAAGCTGTACTAGCTCGCCACATTGGCCAGCCGGTGCTTAGCGCCGAAGTGAAGGTGCACGCCATCCGTACGCTCTACGATGAGCTTGAAATTCGCCCCCAGACCGAAGCGCTTATCAACAGCTACTTCCAGGACGCCTTGCAGCATTTAAAGCGCGTAGAGGCCCCCGAAACGCGCAAAGAGCCGTTGCTGCAACTCGCCTTGCAGCTCATGGACCGGGAACAATAGCAAAAGAGTTTAGAATGGAGCCAGGAGAGCCGAGAGGTGGAAAAGCATTGCAGCTGTTTCCTCTTAGCTCTCCTGGTTCGGTTCTAAGCTCTCGGTTCTTACCTCTACTATCTCAGCTAATGCCTTTTCTTAATCCTGCCTTGATTCTGATTGCCCTGACGGCGGGCATATCCATGTATGCCTGGTCGAACCGGGAACTGATGGAGAAGTGGATTTTCAGTCCCTATCTCGTGGCACGGCGCAACGAGTGGTACCGGTTCCTCACCTCCGGTTTCCTCCACGCCGACTTCGTGCACCTGGGCTTTAACCTCTTTGCTTTCTACTCGTTCAGCCCGGCCGTGCTGAGCGAGTTTGCTGGTACGTATGGCGTGCGCGGCGGTATTGCGGCCTTCCTGCTGCTCTACATCGGCGGCATCATCGTGTCGGATATTCCCACCTATTTCCGTCACCGCGACGACCCCGGCTACCGGAGTCTAGGCGCCTCGGGCGGGGTATCGTCGGTGTTATTTGCCAGTATCCTGTTTTATCCGGTAGCAGCCGGTGGCGGTGGCATTATCATCTTTCCATTGCCCATTCCTATCCAGCCCTTCCTGTTCGGGTTTCTATACTTGGCGTATTCCTACTACCAAGGGCGCCGGCGGGGCGACAATATCAACCATGATGCTCATTTCTACGGCGCGTTATTCGGCGTAGTGGTGGCGTTGGTGCTTGTGCCGCAGGCTGGGCTGGCTTTTATTTCTCAAGTTCGACTTTATTTATATAACTCACTGTAAATCAGTAACTTGTATCTATAATAGTTGATATTTTATATCTATTCCAAAAGATGTGCGTAGAAAACCCACAGAATCAACTCACTCCCTACGCTCATGAACAAACTTCAAACTCTTGCCAACCGCCTGCCGGCTAATATGCTGTCGTTGGCTTTGGCTTTCTCGCTTCTATTAAGCAGCTGCAGCGGCCGTCGGGCCGATGGCTCCCTCACCATATTTGGCGTCGCCTACCTGATTTTAGCGGTGCTGGCTTTCCTCAGCCTCATCAAGCAAGACTGGTCGGCTGGCAAGAAAATCATCTGGGGCCTCATCATTTGGTTCTTCCCTTTCGGTGGTTCCATCATCTACTTCCTGTTCTCCGGCCGCCGATAGCCCGAGCAAACTAAAAGCAAAAGCCCTGACGCCACGTGGTGTCAGGGCTTTTGCTTTTAAGGGTAATCTATGGCAAGACTTACTTCAGTAGGCGTTGCTTTTCCAGTCGAGCCACATGCTTGAGCAGGTCGCCGGTGTTGGTGATTTCCGTTACCTGCCAATGGTCGCCGCGGTTGAGCATCTTTAGCTCTACTACCATGGTGGTGTCGTATTTCGGCTGCGTGAATTCCAGGCCGACCAGGGCCTGCTCGCCTTCTTCGTTCACGTATTTCACGTCCTTGAATTTGCTGTCGGCACTGGCCACTTTGCCCACCAGCCCGGCCAGCGAAATGTTCATCACACCCTTTGAGCGGGCCGCATCGGCGGCGCCCTGCAACGAGCCGGTTTCAATGTATTGCTGTACCTCTTTGCGGGCCACCTGCGCCAGCTGCGGCTTCAGCATCCGCAAGGCGCCTTTAAAGGCAAATCCTCCTGGGTTCAATAGGCCCAATGCTGAACCTTGACTGGTTACCTGATCTACCAAGCTCCCCGTTACGCTGCTCACGTCAACGTACCGCTCGAACGTGGCCATGTCGTGGGTGCGGGCGGCATTGGCAGCCTGCACCAAGGCGTACTTCGGCCCGGCTTTCAAGCTCTGGTAATAGAAATAGCCTCCCGCGGTTACTGCCACCAGCAGAAGCAGCAAAATGATTCGTTTCATTGTAATGGATGAAGATTGAAAGGTTAGTGCCACTAAAATACCGGTTCCTTATATCCCTTACTTGCTTGACCACCCACATTTGCGCAACGCGGTTCGGGTAGCTGCTTTGTATTGAGGTTAAGAACCATTTGCACGCTGCCGAGCGTGACTACCGGCGCGGCTACGCGGCGGAAACGTGCAAGCATTTCATTAACCAACTGCTAGTGCGAAGCCGAGCGAAGGCGCTAACAGGTAGCTAAAAGCCTGTGGCGGATTCCAAAAATCAGTAAGGTAGTAGGGCGTCTGCCATAAGCTTAATGGCGGGTATATGGCAGCTGTACTTGTCCGTATGTAGCACAGCGTCGGCACTAGATGGCTGATGGTTGTGCACTAGCCACTACGAAACAGGCTGCACTCACACAACGCCACCAGCTCCTCTACCGCAATTTTCTCAGCTGAATTTTCGCACTTCGGAGCCATCGGAATGGCAGGTGTAAATCGTTCAATGAGGTGCCGCTTGTGTGTTTAGAATACCCTGCTTGGCTCACAACGGATGCTAGTTCCTTGGTGTCTATCAGAGCGGCACTTATGCTTGGTGACATACAGTAGCAATACACGCATGCCTCCTGTAATACCGGTGGTTCTGGCCCAGTCGCTTGGCTAGGCTACGCTTAGGTTACCTGGTTGCTGCTCCTAGCTTATAGTGTACGGCTAACGGTGTATCAAAAACCTGGTTTTTGACTCTGTAGCGGCTGTCTGATACATTATACAGTGTATTTTGTTACAAGTGTCCGTGTAATTGTAATCCGAGTTTGCACTGTAAAGCATGTAACATGTGTATCACGATACTTATACACTGTATAATATTACATTGTGTTATTTACAGTATTTGTTTTGATGTTCCGTACATAAGTGTCATATTTACATCATCGTTTACACCTACTCATTTATGCCGCATCAGGGTCAAATACTGCAAGAAGCCATCAAAAACAGCGGTATTTCCATTACTCGGATTGTAGACGAGTTAGGTATTACACGTCCAACCATATATCGTAAATTCAAGGATGAGACACTTGATTACGCATTTGTAACTAAGATAGGAGAAATAATCGGACATGATTTTTCTCACGACTTTACTGCGTTACAACAATCTGTTATCCCGTTTGTAACATCAAATGTTGCCCCTGTCTCTTTACATACTGTAACATCCAAAAGTGTAACACCGCAACCTGCTGACCAAGATTACGCTAAGCAACTCATGGCGCTCCAGACTAAGTATATTGCTCTGTTGGAAGCCTATAATGAATTGCTGTTAAAAGTGTACGGACCCAAGTAACAGATATGTTCCACGTGAAACATATCTGTTAGGCTCGGCAGTGAAAGTGCTACAAAACAACCTCTCATCTGGCAGCTATGCTGTAATACAAAGCCTCCTCTAGTGCATTTAATTGGCAGTATAGAGGAGGCTTTTGACTTGAATAGGCTACTGCTTTGGCCTGGGAATTAGGTGGCCAAAAGAAGACTGAATCTAGGTTCGGTAGGTTATCCGGCACCGCTCTTTCTCTAGCAGCGGAAGCTGATGTTCGACTGCCAACGAGGTAAGCGCGTTGTCGAATTCCCGACGATGTTCGGCATTGAACTCACGCCGTTTGATAGCCTCCAAAAATCGGCGCGCATCTTCAGGGGTATCTAGCTGGAGTCCTGGTACTGGGGTGGGCTTGCCATCGTCGTCCTTTGCCACCATCGTGAAGTAAGAAGTGTTGGTGTGTTTGACGGTGCCCGTGCGCACGTCTTCGGCAATGACCTTGATGCCGACTAGCAGGGAAGTGCGACCCACGTAATTGACGGAGGCTAACAAGGACACCAGTTCACCCACTTCTACTGGCTGTAGAAAATTCACGCCATCAACACTGACTGTGACGCAATAAGTGCCGGCATGTTTGGAAGCCGCAGCATAGGCAACCTTATCCATCAAGGAAAGTAAGATGCCGCCATGAATCTTGCCACCAAAGTTGGCGTACGACGGTATCATCAGTTCAGTGAGCGTGACGCGTGAGTACGACACCGGCCGGAAGTCGGGTAGGGGAGAGGAGGTCATAAGAATATATGTGTCGAAGAAGGAAAACAGAACAGTTGCTCTGCTTCGGCAATATGGCACAGCCCGGCAACCATCCTGCTATAGCTGGGCATACATACCTAGGGCAGTATAACAGACTTACCTCAGCAAAGGAAAATCGATTCTGGAGCGAGCTTATAGAAAAACTATTCAGAATGCCAGTAGCAAGAATTCCTCCTTTTGCTTGCTGCGTAATTCTGATAGGGTTGAAATAGCTAATTGGTGCGCTACCACTTCCGAATTAGAATCGAGACAAGTGGGCTGACTTGGCACGCTACTAGGCTATAACAAGTAGGGCGGGGCAGAGGAGGTGGCAATTCGGGTTGTCGATAGGGCGCTTGCCAAATATGCCATACCCACCGACAACTACTAGCGTGCTATCTACTGAGCAGCACTTACTGCTGCAAGCGAAATTACCCTTATATACAAGTAACGTGATGCCCTGAATTTGCGGTAGCCAAGCGTGACTATAAAAAGGAGTTGGCGGGCAGATATTATAAGAATACCACCTCTTTAATAACTGCCTCGCCAACTTCAGAATTGATGAGCTCCATGACCCGCGTTTTGGCCATTACCAGTTCGTGCTTGAGGGGCGCTGACGTTAGGCGTACGAATAGCTTGTTGTTGCTCACATACACCTCCTTGGTCTTCAGTGCTACAGCCTTGCCCATCACTTTCTCCCAGCTGGCCACTACTGTCACTTCATTGAGCTTGCCCTGCAACCGGTATGCTTTCAGCAATGCCGTAATACTGTCCTTCAAGGACACAATATCGCCCTGACGTGAGTTTGCGGAAGTGCTAGGTTTTTTCAAGGCAAAACGGTAAAATAACGCGCGAGCTAACAGCAAAATAGGCGTGTTAGCAGTACGCACAAAGATACCCCCTACAGCGCCACTACCGTTCCTTTTTCCACCCGGAAACGACTGACCTGTTCCGACAAATCTGCCAAAGCCCGGTCGGTGCGGTCCAAGTGAGTGTCGGTGAGGAATACCTGCCCGAACGTGTGGTCTGCTACTAATTGGAGCAGCCGCGTAATACGCTTCTCATCCAACCGGTCAAAGATGTCGTCAAGCAGCAGCAGGGGCTTGTGTTGATTGCGGGTGGCCAGTATCTCAAACTGCGCCAGCTTCAACGAAATTACGTAGGACTTCTGTTGCCCCTGCGAGCCGTAGCTCTTAACGGGCAAGCCATCCATCAGAAAAACGAAATCGTCTTTGTGCGGGCCAACCGTAGTACGCTGCAAGGTTAGGTCCTTCCGCTCATTCACTCGCAAGAGCTTCGCGAAGTCGGCTTCCAGTAGCTGCGTCTTATAATCGAGCGTGACCAGCTCCCGGCTATCGGCTAGCTGCTGGTAGTGGCGCTGAAACACCGGCGTAAACTCTTCCAGAAACTGCTGGCGTGCTTCCACAATCTTCTGCCCGGCGGGTACTAACTGCTCATCCAGCACTAATAAGTAGTCCCGGTCGTAGCCGCCTTGGCGCTCGGCTGCCAGCTTCAGCAAGGAGTTGCGCTGCCGCAGTACGTGGTTGTACGCAATAAGTAATTCCAGATACTCGTGGTCGAGCTGCGAAATCAGGCTGTCGAAATACCGCCGTCGCTCCTCACTGCCCTGCCGGATCAGGTCAGTATCATAAGGAGAGATGAGCACGGCCGGGTAACGGCCAATGTGGTCGGATATTCGCTCATAAGCTTGCTTGTCGTGGGTCACCGCTTTCTTCTGCCCAGCCCGCAAGCTCACCTGAATGACCTCGGAGGTAACGGCTGGCTCGGTTTGCTCTGACCCAGTAGCCTCCTGTTTGAAGCGGCCCTTCACGACGAAGAATTCTTCCTCTTGCTTGATGCTTTGCGCATCAGAAACAGTAAAAGCACTCTTCGTGAGTGAGAGGTAATGGATGGCATCCAGTAGATTAGTCTTACCACTGCCATTGTCGCCTACAAAGCAATTGATGCGCGGCGACAGGCGCAGGTTCGCCTCGCTATAGTTTTTGAAGAACAATAAATGCAAGGTTTCTAGAATCATGCGAGGTTCGTAATTGAAATCCTTTTACGTACTTTCGCATCCCAAACGCGAACAACTGAAAGTAAGATGGCGGAGACGAAAGTAAAGGCTGCCCCTAAGGCTTCCAATTCGGCGAAGAAATCGTCGACTACGAAGGCCGCATCCAAGCCCAAAGAAGCTGCGGCCGAGCCGGTACGGCAGCCCGATTCTATGTTGCCCCCTTCCAACCCCGAGGCCAAAGAAGCCACCGGGGCCCCGAAGGCCAGCAGCCCAGCCCAGCCGGAGTTTCCGAAGGAGACCTATATGACTTGGTATGAGCAAATGCAGCTCATGCGTAAGTTCGAGGAAAAGGCTGGTCAGCTGTACGGTCAGCAGAAGATTAAAGGTTTCTGTCACCTCTACATTGGGCAGGAAGCCTGCGTAGCCGGTGCTGTGTCGGCCCTTCAGAAAGGCGACAAGTACATCACCGCGTACCGCGACCATGCGCACCCACTGGCCCTCGGTACGTCGCCTAACGCCATCATGGCTGAGCTGTTCGCTAAGGCTACTGGCTGCTCGAAAGGCAAAGGTGGCTCAATGCACATCTTCGATAAGGAAGTGAACTTCGTAGGTGGCCACGGTATTGTAGGCGGGCAGGTGCCAATGGGTGCCGGCCTGGCGTTTGCCGAGAAGTACAACAAGACCGGCAACCTCTGCATCTGCTACATGGGCGACGGAGCTGTTCGTCAGGGCGCTTTGCACGAAGCCTTCAACATGGCCATGCTCTGGAAGCTGCCTGTCATCTTCGTAGTGGAGAACAACGGCTACGCCATGGGTACCTCGGTGCAGCGTACCTCCAACGTAACGGAACTCTACACCATGGGCGAGTCGTACGACATGCCTTCGGAGCCGGTGAATGCCATGAATGTAGAGGACGTACACTACGCTGTGGCACGCGCTGCCGAACGTGCCCGTGCTGGCGAAGGTCCAACGTTCCTGGAGTTCAAAACCTACCGCTACAAGGGCCACTCGATGAGCGACCCGGCCAAGTACCGCACCAAGGAAGAACTGGAAGACTACCGCTCGCGCGACTCCATCGAAGCGGTACGGCACACCATCCTCACCCACAACATGGCCACCGAGGAGGAGTTGAATGCCATCGACGAAAAGATCAAGGCGCAGGTGCAAGAGTCGGTTGATTTCGCCGAGTCTTCCCCGTATCCCACGGCCGACGAGCTGTACAAAGACGTTTACGTACAGCAGGATTATCCTTACATCCGCGACTAGCTTTATTCCTGCCGCAATCCTTATCCGGTTTCGGCTGCTGATTTCCCAGAAAGTACATCATGTCAAAGATTCCATACACGGGCAAAACCCCTGGCGCCCGTCAGCCTCAACAACCTGTTTCGGCCGACCCGCTACAAGCCACTGAAAGCTACAGCCCAGAGCATCCGTTGCTGGAAGACCCCGATGCGCTGGCTACCCGCCTAGTGGAGACGGAGGATTTCATACGCCGCAAGAAGGGTATTCTGCTGGGCTTGCTGGCCGTAGTGGTAGCCGCCATTGTAGGAGCTTTTGCTTTCTACACGTGGCGTTCTTCGCAGGACGAGAAAGCCCAGGCTGCCATGTTTCAGGCAGTAAACTACTGGGAAGCCGACTCTCTGAAGAAAGCCATGAAGGGCGACGGGCAGTACGTAGGTCTGGAATCAATTGCCAGTGAGTACAGCGGCACGAAAGCCGGCAACCTAGCCAACTTTTATGCCGGAGTAGCCGCCCTTAAGGAAGGCCAGTACAAAGCTGCCGCCGACTACTTGGAAGATTTCTCCTCGGATGATTTGCTGGTGCAGGCCCGGGCGTATGCGCTGCTCGGAGATGCTAACCTCGAGCAAAACAAATACAAGGAAGCTGCCGAGTTCTACGCCAAAGCCGCCGACCACAACGCCAACGAGCAGTTCACGCCCGGTTACCTGATGAAGCAAGCCACAGCACTCGAACTGAGCAAAGATTACGACGGGGCCGTGAAAGCCTACGACCGAATTATAAACGATTACCCCAATTCTTTTGAATCAGGGGAGGCGCGCCAGTACAAGTCGCGCGCTGAAGGAATGACAGCTAGCAAGTAAATGCTGTTTTCATTGCAACAAGTGGCACTCTCCTAAGTAGGGGAGTGCCGCTTGTTTTTATGGGCGTTGGCAGAAAGTTGCCCGCACCCGTTATTGTCTCTCAACTCATCAGTACCAACCTATATGGCAACTTCCCTCAAAAACCTGAGCGACTACACCTCCGACCAGTTCATTGACATTTCTGAAAAGCGCTTTGGGCTAGTGGTAGCCGAGTGGAACCGCGAGATAACTGATACCCTAGCTAAGGGCGCCTACGACACGCTGCTCAAACACGGCGCCAAGGAAGAGAACATCTTCCGCAACACAGTACCCGGCAGCTTTGAGCTAACCTTAGGAGCACAGTTGCTGGCTCAGCACGAGGAAATAGATGCCGTAATCTGCCTCGGGGTTGTTATCAAAGGCGAAACCAAACACGACGACTACATCTGCAACGCTGTAGCCAACGGTATTACCAATGTGGGTCTGAAGTTCAATAAACCAGTCATCTTTGGGCTGGTTACCACCAACACGCTGGAGCAGGCCTGGGACCGGGCCGGTGGCAAGCATGGCAACAAGGGGGTGGAAGGCGCAGTAGCTGCCATTCAAATGCTTGGTTTTTAAAGTTCAACCTTGGCGTGAGGTGCATTATGCTTGCAGGCCAAGCAGATAATTCTCGCGAAAAGCGTAGCTTTGCGCCCGGAAAAGCCGCGCCAATTAGGTCGGGTTTGGATGAAAGGGGGTTACTACAGCTGAGAGGCCTAAACTAATTCGGCCGGATTGCTGTTGAGGCCTCATCCTGAAGAATCTGATGGGCCATGCCGGCAGCCTCTTCTCTATTAATCCAAGTTTACTTTTTCTTACCCGACATGAGTGACGAAACCATACGCTATTCCAGGGAAGATTTGGCTGAGTTCGAGCAAATCATCCAGGACAAGCTGACTGCCGCCCGCAAAGAAGTGGCTTTCATTAAAGAGACGCTGAGCCGCAAAAATGATTCTGGTACCGATAACACGGCTTCGTCGTCGAAGGTGCTAGAAGATGGTGCTGATACCGCCGAGAAGGAAAGCCTGAACCAATTGGCCTCGCGCCAAATGAAGTTCATCCAGCAGCTCGAAAACGCGCTAGTCCGCATCAAGAACAGCACCTACGGCGTGTGCATTGGCACCGGCAAGCTGATTCCGAAGGAGCGTCTACGGGCCGTGCCGCACACCCAGCACTCCATCGAAGCCAAAATGGCGCGCCGCGACTAACACCTAACACCACACACGATGCCCGGACTACCGGCCGGCTTCTCCACCAGTGGAGGACGGGCTGCTAGTCCGGGCACTGTTTTCTGGTGCTGTTTGTTGGGCCCAATTACCAGTAATTCTGAATTTCAACCTGTACCGTAGCGATACGGCACGCATCCTTGCAACCATGGGCAAGAAGCATAACTCCGGCGATACGCCAGGCCGCAAAGGCCGCACCGAACGTCCTTCCAGCGCCAGCGGATCGGGCTTTTATCAAAAGTTCAACACCCCCCGGCCTACTACCGACCGGGGTGGCCGCGACGAAGCGCCGCGTTTTGGTGGTGGCAATAGCCGCGAAGCAGGTTCGGCACCGCGCCCAGGCTTTGGCCGCAGCACCGGCGACCGGCCAACCAGTTTTGGTGGTCCAAAGAAGTTTGGCGCCAGCTCGGGTGGTTTCAGTAAGCCCGCTGGCAGCGGCTTCAACCGGGGCGGCGGCAGCGGCTTTGGTGGTGGCTACCGCAACCGTGACAACGACAGCAACAGCCGGCCTTATGGCAACCGCCAGGGGGAGGGCAGCCGCTCATTCGACCGCGCCGCACCGCGCCGCGACGATGACCGCCGCTCCGGCGGCTTCAACTCACGCGGCAACGATGCGCGTCCGGCTCGTCCGTTTGAGCCCAAGAAAACCTGGGACGGTCAGCCGTACCGCCAGGAAGGCAAGCCCGCCGTGCCACGTGGCGGGGCCGGAGAGCGGAACCGGAAGTTTGTGAAAACGGACCCGAATTTCAAGGAGACGCCCGCGCCGCAACCATACAGCGCCCCCGCACCTCGTGACGACGAAAACCTGGGACCAGACCGCGCTATTCGGCCAGCTCGTCCGTTTGATTTTCGGGGCCGCCCCGAGGGTTTCAATGAAGAAACCAGCCCGCGTCCGGCACGGCGTGAAGACGACCGATCCGAACGGCCGCGCAGCAACTACGGTGAGCGGCGCGACGCAGGCTTTGGCAGTAGCGCCGGCGAACGGAGCAGCTTTGGTAACCGCAGTTTCGGTGAGCGTCGGGAAGGTAGCTTTGGCGGCAACCGCCCTGGTGGTGGTTCGCAGGAGCGTAGCTTCGGCAGCCGCCCCGCCCCCCGCCCGTATGGTGAACGGGAAGAGCGTCCTGCTAGCCCGTACGGCGACCGGCCGGAGCGCAACGAGCGTACCCTGCGCCCCGATACGCGCAAGGGGCGAGACGCTTCTACCCCAAACCGGGCTGATAAGCTGAAGCGTGGCGAAGTGGCCGGCCAGGCGCCCGATTACAAAAACCTCAAGCACTACGAAGCCGACAAAACCCGCGGTAACAAGCGCCGCCGGGAAGAGGACGAGGATGCTGGCGGCGAAGTACGCTTGAACCGCTACATCGCCAACGCGGGCATCTGCTCGCGCCGAGATGCCGATGCGCTGATTGCTGCCGGCGAAATCAAGGTGAACGGCCAGGTGGTGACGGAAATGGGCTACAAAGTGCAGCCCAACGACACGGTGCAGTATGGCAAAACCAACCTCAACCGCGAGAAGCTGGTATACGTGCTGCTCAACAAGCCCAAGGACTTCATCACGACAACCGACGACCCGGAAGGCCGTCGCACGGTGATGGAACTCATCAAGGAAGCATCGAAGGAGCGGGTGTTCCCAGTGGGCCGCCTCGACCGGAATACCACCGGCTTGCTGTTGTTCACCAACGACGGCGAAGTGGCGCAGAAACTCTCGCACCCCTCGCACCGCAACAAGAAAATCTACCAGGTAGAGCTGGACAAGCCGCTGACGGAAGAGCACCTCAAGCAGATTGCCGCCGGCCTTGACTTGGAAGATGGCAAAGCCGAAGTGGACGACGTGGCGGTAGTAGCCGGCAACGCGCACTTCGTGGGCATTGAAATTCACATTGGCCGCAACCGGATTGTGCGCCGCATTTTCGAGCACTTAGGCTACGATGTGGTGTCGCTGGACCGGGTGCAGTATGCAGGCCTCACCAAGAAGGATTTGCCGCGCGGCAAGTGGCGCTTCCTCAATGAGAAGGAAGTGATTCGCCTGAAGTATTTCATGTAGACGCAACCTTATCTACCGGAACGTCATCCTACCTGCAAGACACCGCAGGCGGGATGACGTTCTGGTTTATCCACTTTCGTCACCGGCCAACTTACTTTCATTCCGCTTGTGCGTACGCTCGCTCTTGATATTGGCAACACGGCTGTGAAGTATGGCTGTTTCGAGGACAGCGAATTGCTGGAAGCCGATTCGGTGAATACGCCGGATGAGCTACTTGCCGTGGTGCGCCGGCTGAAGCTTCAGCACGCCATTGTGGCTTCGGTGATAGTAGCTACCGATGCGTGGCTGGTGGCATTGCAGTTGGCAGTGCCAGGGCTGGTGCTGGAATTTAAGGCTGCCACCACGCCCCTGCCAATCCAGAATACCTACGCTACCCCACACACCCTGGGTGCCGACCGGCTGGCTGCCGCTGTGGGAGCGGCCTGGCAACGGCCCAACCAGGATACCCTGATTGTGGATGCCGGTACTGCCATCAAGTGCGACTTGGTGGAAGGCGGGCACACCTTCCGCGGCGGTAGTATTGCGCCGGGGCTGCGGCTGCGGTTTCAGGCGCTGCATACGTTTACGGGGCGCCTGCCGTTGGTGGAGTTGCCTGCCAATTTGGAAGCCACCATACCGCTCACCGGCGACAGTACCCAGACCGCCATTCAAAGCGGCGTGCTGAATGGCGCGGCCGCCGAAGTGAACGGCTTGATTGACAGATACCGGGAGCAATTTCCGGAACTAGGAGTGGTACTAGCCGGTGGCGACGCCGCGTTTTTCCAACCCCGGTTGAAAGGCCCTATCTTTGCCATTCCGGAACTCGTCTTATTAGGGCTCCACCGCATATTAGCCTACAATGTTGAACTCTAAATACGCCGGGCTGCTGGGGCTGACACTGCTGAGCCTCGGGGCCGCTACCCATAGCCAAGCGCAACGACTCGGCAACTCGCCCTATTCCCGGCTGGGCCTCGGCGACACGTACTCGAATACAGGCGGCATCCGGCAGTCGGGTATGGGCGGCACTGGCGTGGCTGCGCCCAACGGGGTGCAAGTGAACGACCTGAACCCCGCGTTGCTGTACTACATGAACCGCACCACGTGGGAGGTAGCCGTAAACGGGCAGTACAAAACGGTGCAGAACAACGTTCAGTCGCAGAAAACCGGTAGCGCAACGTTGGGCTACTTCGCGCTGGCTGTGCCGCTTTCCACTCGTTGGGGAGCCGCCATCGGCCTGAAACCCTACAGCGCCGTCGATTTTGAATCGGTGCAGATGGGCACGGTGGAAAACGATCCTACCACTTCGGTGCAAAGCCGCTACCAGGGACAGGGCGACTTGTCGGAAGCTTATTTTGCGCAGGGGCTCCGGCTAGCTAAAGGGTTGTCGGTGGGTCTTACGGCGTCCTACATCTTCGGCAGCAATGATCTGACTACCAGTACGCAGGTTGGGTCAACCACTGCCAACCAGGTAGTAAGCCTCGACCATATTCACTATTCTGATTTTAAATTCCGGACCGGCATTCACTACCGGGGTAAGTTCAGCGACAAGCTGAACTACAACATTGGCGGGGTGTACGGTTTCCAAACCAAGCTGAATGGCGAACGGCTGCTAACCCAGGAAACGCAGCAGGCTAACGGCAGCGTACTAGCCGGAACCGTAGGCGACACGCTGGCCGATGAAACCGGCTACGCGGTGGTACCCTCATTGGCGCAGGTAGGTATCAGTATTGATAACAACCGCAACTGGTCGTTCAACGTGGATGCCTCGCAGCAGCAATGGTCGAAGTTCCAGTCGTTTAGTGAGCGGGGTGGGCTAATAGGCGTGCCGTTGAGCAATACGCTTCGCATGTCGGCGGGTGGTGAGTTTGTGCCCGATCCTACCTCGGTTGACAATTACTTCAAGCGGGTAAGCTACCGGGCTGGGGTAGCTGTAGCCCAAATGCCCTACCGCCCCGGTGGCCAAGCCCTCTACGACCGGTCGGTGAGCTGGGGCTTCTCGTTGCCGGTGTCGGCTTCGCCGCTGGAGTCGTCAACCGTTAACCTATCATTCACTTACGGGCAGCGTGGCAACACCGATGTGCGCACAACCAGCACCAGCACCGAGCGCAACATCAAGGAAGAATACATCCGGGCGCAGTTGGGAATTTCGCTTAACAACCGGTGGTTTATCAAGCGCCGCATCGAGTAAGCGGCTGTGCCTATCATGAAGTCTATTTCGTTATTACCCTTCTTGCCCGCCCGTACCACGTTTTTGTGGCTGCTGGCGGGCACGTTGGCTTTCAGTTGCAAAAAATCGGCACCCGAAGCAGCCAAACCCGTGCAGTACAAAGGGCCGCTGCTGGAAACCACCAACGTGCTGACCTTGTACAGCGACTCGGCCAAGCTACAAATCAGGTACACGGCCCCGCTGGAACAGCAGTTTGAAAACGGCGACCAGCTGTACTCGAAAGGCGTGAAGGTGGAGTTCTACGACAAGAGCGGCAAGCAGGTGGTGAACACGCTAACCGGCAAATATGCCCGGTTCGATAAGGTGAAGAACCTCTACACCATGCGCGGCGACGTGCGGGTGCGCAACGTGGAAAAGCAGCAGCGCATGTACACCGAGGAGCTGTTCTATGACAAGCAGCGGAGTATTGTTTATACCGATTCGGCTATGTTTGCGCAGCTCGTAACGCCCACCGACTCATTGACGGGCTACGGCCTGAACTACAATATGACGACCGGCCACTACAAGTTTATGAAGCCCACCGGCGTCTTTATCGTTGAAAAGTCAGTTGGTACGCCGTAATGAAGGTACACTTCGATAAGTCCCTGTTTCGTACCATTCTGTTTTCCCTGGCCGTGGTATCCTTCGTGATTGGGGCCTATGAAACGGTACTGCAAAACGACAAAAACGCTCTGCTTGACCATTATTGGCTGTTCATGATTTCGTTTGTGTGCGTGCTGCTGTTTCGGTACCTCAAGCCGGAAGAGGAAGTGAAGCCCGCTCCTAAACCTAAGCAGCCTGCAAGCAACGCCAAGCCCGTGCCCCGCAACAAGCGCCGCGGATAAGTGAGCTGGTGAAATAGTGAAATGGTGAGTTTGCGTTCTGCCGGTGCTTTTACGTGACGCAAGCCGAACATCAAACTCACCATTTCACTATTTCACCATTTCACTACTGCCACTGCCTCACTTTTTCTGATTATTTTGCGACTCTTTACGAATTACCTACTGAGCTTTTTTTCAAGTAAATGGCATTAATCAACACGATTCGGGAAAAATCAGGCTGGGCCGTGGGCACCGTGGCCATCGGCATGCTGCTCTTTATCGTGGGCGGCGACCTGATAGGAGGGAAGAACAAGCTCTTCGGCGGCAACGAGAATGTGGTGGGGGAAGTGGCTGGCCAGAAGATCGAGCTGAACGATTTCAACGCCGCACTGGAGCAGGCCAAGCAGGGCTTCATCCAGCAGCAGGGCCGCCAGCCCGACGAGCAGGCTATGGGCTATCTGCGCGACCAGGCCTGGAACCAGACCATCTACAAAATTGCCTTTCAGAAGGAGTTCGATAAGTTGGGCCTGACTGTTTCGGAAGACGAGCTGACCGACATGGTGCAGGGCAAGAACATTCACCCCAGCATCCGGCAGGCCTTCACCGATCAGCAAACCGGCCAGTTCGACCGGAGCAAGATCATTCAATATCTGCAAGGTCTCGACAAGCTGCCACCCGATGCCCAGGCGGCTTGGTTGAACTTCGAAGCCAACCTCGGCCCCGAGCGGGCGGGCCAGAAGTACAACAACCTCATCAAGCTCAGCACCTACGTAACCACCGCCGAAGCCAAGCGCTTCGACGAGGACCAGAACACCAAGGCCAGCCTGCGCTACCTGTTCATTCCGTACTTCTCCATCTCCGATTCGGCGGTGAAAGTAACCGACGACCAGCTGCAGGCTTACCTCGATAAGAACAAGAGCCGCTACAAAGTGGAAGATGGCCGATCCATTGAGTACGTAACTGTGCCAGTGGTAGCGTCCAAAGAAGACAGCGCCGCCGTGCGTCAGAACGTAGCGCAGCTGGCCGTGCAATTTGCGTCGGCGCCCAACGACTCGCTGTTCGTGAAACTCAATTCCGACCAGCCCTACAACGGCGCCTACCTGTCGCCGGCTGATATGCCCGAGAAACTGCGCCAGCAGCTGCCCCTCACGGTAGGGAAAGTGTACGGCCCGTACGCCGAGAATGGCACGACCAGCCTGTTCAAAGTAACCGGCCAGAAAGCTGGTACCGCCTATGCTGCCCGCGCCAGCCACATCCTCATCAAGCCCGAAGGCACCACGCCCGAGGCAGATGCCGCCGCTAAAGCTAAGGCTACCGAGGTTCTCAATAAAATCAAAGGGGGTGCCGACTTTGCCGCTATGGCTCGCCAGTACGGCACCGACGGTACGGTAAGCACCGGCGGCGACTTGGGCTGGTTCCAGCAGGGCCGCATGGTACCGGAGTTCGAAAAGGCCATCTTCGGCGCTTCGGCTACCGGTTTGCTGCCCGCTCCCGTGAAAACGTCATTCGGCTACCACATCATCAAAATCACGGCTCCTAAAACCAACCAGACCTACCAGCTGGCTGCCGTGCAGAAGAAAATTGAGCCTTCCGATGCCACT
Organism: Hymenobacter telluris; assembly: GCF_017313265.1. GTDB lineage: Bacteria > Bacteroidota > Bacteroidia > Cytophagales > Hymenobacteraceae > Hymenobacter > Hymenobacter telluris. Next base: position 99,041 of record NZ_JAFLQZ010000013.1, read on the forward strand.
CGGGACGCGGCTTATGCCAAGGCGCAGGAACTGAAAGGCCAAATAACTGATCTGGAGTCGTTGCGCAAAGTGGTAGCGAAAGACAAGACGCTGCAAAAGCAAGAAGCCCGTGGCCTCGGCCGCGGCGACCAAGCCGTGAACAACCTGCAAGGTGCCCGCGAAGTTGTGCGCTGGGCGTATGGTACGGGCGGTAAAACCACCAAAGTAGGCGACGTGTCGGAGGTATTCGACGTGAACGACCAGTACGTGGTAGCCGTGCTGACCGGCGAGCGGAGCAAAGGCGTAGCCGATGTGGCCGGCCTCAAGCCCGAACTCACTGCGGCTGTGCGCAACGAGGAAAAAGCCAAGCAGATTATGGCCAAGCTAAACGGCAAAAACGGTACGCTAGAGCAACTGGCTGCCGGATACGGTGCTGCCGCTCAAGTGAAAACCGCTGACGGCGTAGTGCTGGGTACCGGCGCCATTCCAGGCCTGGGCACCGAGCCGCTGGCCGTTGGCAAAGCCTTCGGGTTGAAGCCCGGCCAGAAGTCGGCCCCAATCCAGGGCGAGCAGGGCGTGCTGATTGTAGAGCCGGTAAGTGTGCAGAAGCCAACTACGCCAACCGACATAGCCGCCGTGCGCAAGCAACTGACTACTCAGCGTACCGGCCGCGCCGATGGCCTGATCTACGAAGCCGTGAAAACCAACGCCAACGTGAAAGACGAGCGAAACAAGTTCTTCTAAGAGCAAGTGTAGCTGAACAGAAAGCCGCTCCCGAAGGAGCGGCTTTTTTTATGCCAGTAAGGTTCTGCTGCCTCACACCTGCTATTCTGCGCAAACTCAGCCGACAAGTGCTCCAGCCAGATTTCCGGGCCCCCGGATTTCTTGCTTATCTTGAAATGAATCTGGTGGCAGCGCCGTTTGCGTTGTTACACCTACTTGTGCGGTTGATGAGCTGTCCTTGCCATGAGCAGCCAACAATCAGCTAACAACAATCAAGCAATCATCTGCTATGCGCTACGTTCGTCCGCTGCTGTTTTCTTTTCTGCTGCTCTCGGCTGCTCCTCTTCAGGCGCAGCAGGAGGTCGGCAACGTGACCCTGGCCAAGGAGTACACGCGCAAGGGCGAACATGAAAAGGCGGCGTTTCTGTTCAGCAAGCTCTCTGCCGATGCGCAAACGGCCCCCAACATCCTGCCCGACTATCTAGCGTCGTTGCAGGGCTTGAAGCGCTACAAAGACGCTGAAAAGCTGATGAAGCGGGCCATCAAGCAGCACCCCGAGGAAGCTGGCTACGGGGTGGCGCTGGGTAGCCTTTACACCACCGCCGGCGACCAGGCCGCCGCCACCAAGCAGTACGACAAAGTGCTGAGCCAGCTTACTACGGCGCAAGTGCTGCCCGTAGCCGCCGAGTTCAGTGGCCGCAACCTGCCCGAGTGGGCCGAGAAAACGTATTTGCGGGGCCGAGTGCTGTCGAAAAACGAAACCGACTTCAGTCCGCAGCTGGTGCAGCTTTACACCCAGAGCGGCAACACCGAGAGGCTGCTGGCCGAAACCCTGCGTTTGGTAGAAGACGAGCAGCAACTCCCTTTCGTGCGCAACATGCTGCAAAACAGCCTGCACGACGAGAAGGACTTTGACACGCTGGAGCGCCAGCTGCTCACCAACGTGCAGAAATACCCGGAGCGCGGCGTGTACAGCGAGCTGCTGCTGTGGCTGCAAGTGCAACGCCGCGACTTTACGGGGGCACTGGTGCAAGCCAAGGCGCTGGATAGGCGCGGCCGCACCGAAGGCAGCCGGGTAATGGACATTGCCGGTATTGCGCAGTACAACAAAGACTACGAAAGCGCCATCAGCGGCTACGAGTACATCTTGCGCGAGTATAAGGGCGGCCCGTTCTACGCGGCGGCCCGGCAGCGGCTGGTGCAAACCCGTGAGGCGCAAGTGCGCGAAACCTATCCCGTTGACCCCAATAAAATCCGGGGCCTCATCACCGAATATCAGCAGGTGCTAACCGAGCTGGGCACCACGCCTCAGACGGCTTCCATCCTGCGCAACATGGCCGTGCTACATGCTTTCCAGCTCGATGAAAAGCCCCAGGCCATGACGCTGCTTCAGCAGGTGATTGATATGCCCCGCGCCAGCCTCGACGTAGTAGACGAAGCCAAAATCAACCTGGCCGATATTTATCTGTTGCGCGGGGAGCCTTGGGAAGCTACGCTGCTGTACTCGCAGGTGGAAAAGTCGCACAAAGACTCGCCGCTGGGCTACGAGGCCAAGCTGCGCAACGCCCGCCTGAGCTACTTTGCCGGTGACTTCAAGCTGGCCAAAAGCCACCTGGATATTCTGAAGGAAGCCACCACCCGCGAAATTGCCAACGATGCCATGCAGCTCAGCTTGTTGATAACCGACAACACGGCCATGGACACCGCCGGCGTGGCTTTGCGCGAATACGCTACCGTGGAGCAGCTGGTATTCCAGAACAAGCTGCCCGAAGCGTTGAAAGGCCTTGATGCGCTGCTGCAAAAGTACCCTGGCCACGCGCTGCAAGACGATGCCTGGTACCTGAAAGCCCAACTCCAGCGCCGCACCGCCGACTACCGCGGGGCCGTAACCACGCTCGAGAAAATCACCAGCAACCCCAAATACGACGTGCTCAGCGACGATGCTATGTTCTTGCTGGCCAGTATTCAGGAGGAAAACCTGCAAGACAAAGAACAAGCAAAAGCACTCTACAACCAGTTCCTAGTGAAATACCCCGGCAGCATCTACGTGGCGGAAGCCCGCAAGCGGTTCCGCAAGCTCCGCGGCGACAGTTTATAACGCCAAACGGTAAGTGAAAAAGCCCGTCATGCTGAACTGGGCGAAGCATCTTGCCAGTGCGACAGAAGTAAGTAGCTGCTTCGGCTAGCTTAGCATGACGTTTTGGTTCGACGCTACAGTAGGTAAGGCAACCTACCGGAAGAACAAGAACATCAGCCCCAGCACCACGATGAAAACCAGGTACATCAGGCCATCGGAAACAATGTACTGGCCGTATTTGCGCAGAAATTCACGTAAAGAATGCATGCAGTAAACCTACGCATTTCAAGGCGGGGCCAGTGAAAAACGGCTGGGCGAGCAGGCTTTTCTTCGTACTTTTGAAGGTACAGCTGACCCGCCTCTGGCTATAGTTATGGAAAAACGATGGATTCGCAAGCCTGCGCCCGACCCTGAAAAAGTCCGGCTTTTAGCCGATGCGCTGCGTGTAAAAGAAACCATCGTGGCGTTGCTCTGCCAGCGTGACGTGTGCACCTTCGAGGAGGCCCGTGCGTACTTCCGGCCCAGCTTGAGCGAGCTGCCCAATCCGCTGCTGATGCTCGACATGGACCGCGCCGTGGCTCGCCTCACGCAGGCGCTACACGCCGGCCAGAAAGTGCTGGTATTCGGCGACTATGACGTGGACGGTACCACCTCCGTAGCCGTGGTGTACAGCTACCTGCGCCGCTTTTTCGGGGAGGAACGCATCGACTACTACATTCCGGACCGCTACAAGGAAGGCTACGGCGTATCGGAAGCCGGTATCGACTTCGCGGTGGATAACGGCTTTGCCCTTATTATCGCCCTCGACTGCGGCGTGAAATCGGTGGATAAAGTGCAGTACGCCAACGAGCGGGGCGTTGATTTCATCATCTGTGACCACCACTTACCCGGCACCGAGCTACCCGCCGCCGTGGCCGTGCTCGACCCCAAACGCGCCGACTGCCCCTACCCGTTCAAGGAGCTGAGTGGCTGCGGCGTGGGCTTCAAGCTGATGCAGGCCTTCACCGAAGACCAGGGCCTCGACGAAGCGCCGCTCTACGATTTGCTGGATTTGGTGGCCGTGAGCATTGCCGCCGACATCGTGCCCATCATGGGCGAGAACCGGACGCTGGCTTACCACGGCCTGCGCCTGCTCAACGACCCTACTCGGCCCCAGCGCGCCGGCATTGTGGCCTTGCGGGAGTTGGCTGGCCTGCAAACCACGGAGTTGAATATTAGCAGCTTGGTGTTTGGTTTCTCGCCGCGCATCAACGCCGCCGGCCGTATGGGCGACGCCAAACGCTCGGTGGCCATGCTGCTGGCCGCCACCAAGGAAGAAGCCTTCGAAAAGGCCTCGGTAGTGGATAAAACCAACCAGGAGCGCCGCGGCTTCGATACCAGCATCACCAAGGAAGCCCTCGACATGATTGAGGCCGATGCGCTGTTTCAGGATGCGCATACCACGGTGCTCTACAAAGAGGACTGGCACAAGGGCGTAGTGGGCATTGTAGCCTCGCGCTGCCTCGACAAGTACTACCGCCCCACCATCATCCTGACGCACAGCAACGGCAAGGCCACCGGCTCGGCCCGGTCGGTGGCGGGCTTCGATGTGCACCAGGCCATTGAGGAGTGCGCCGATTTGCTGGACCAGTACGGCGGCCATATGTACGCGGCGGGCCTCACGCTGCCCGTTGAGAACCTACCGGCGTTTCGGGCGAAGTTCGAGCGGGTGGTGGCCGGCCGCATCTTGCCCGAGCAGATGATTCCGCCGGTGGATATTGATACCGAGTTGAGCTTGAGCGACATCACCAACGGCTTCTACAACTTGCTTCGCCAGATGGAGCCGTTTGGGCCCGGCAATGCCAACCCCACCTTCATGGCCCGCAACGTGTACGCGGCACCCAACTCGGCGCGGGTGGTCGGCCAGTCGCACCTCAAGTTGGCCCTCACCCAGGACGGCCACCATGTGCTCGATGCTATTGGCTTTGGGCTGGGTGAGCACCTGCCCCAGATTCAGCAGGGCCAGCCGTTCAGCGTGTGCTACACCGTGGAGATAAACGAGTACCGCGGCGTAAAAACCTTGCAGCTGCGCGTGAAGGACATCCGCTGGGAGTAAAGGTGAGGTGGTGAGGTGGTGAAGTGGTGAGTTTGATGTTCTACCCGCGCCCCTTGCGCAAGTGGCACAAATCCGCGCCGTTAAAACGTCCAACTCACCACTTCACCACTTCACCACCTCACCTTCTGGCGCTCCACCATACCCAGGCCATCAGGACCGCCTGCAATGGCAGCCGGAGCCACAGCGCCCACTGTGGCACTGCCAGTCCTGCGCCGTGGGTTTGCAGCATATACACGTTGGCCGGAAACACCGCTAGCAGCAGCAGAACAAGCCCCCAGCCGGCTAGTTGCCGCGTGGCCGGAATCAGCAACCCCACGCCGCCGGCAATTTCAGCGGCACCGCTCACGTATACCAGTAACAGCGGCGCGGGCAAGTACGGCGGCATGATGCGCAAATACGTTGCAGGCGCTACAAAATGCAGCACCCCAGCCCCAATAAAGAGCAAGGCGAGTACGCCGCGGCTAAAGCTGCGAAGTGAGAGCATAACGGAAAAAAAGTAACAAGCGAAATTCGTTGCTTCACCGCTGGATAATGCATTACTGCAGCAGTTGTAAGTAGGCAGTATGCTGCTAACGTAGATTAGCAGCATAGTGAAATGAAAAGGCAGATAACGCGTTATACAGCACATTGGCTGCGGCAGTCTATTTGCTCGGCCTGTAGGCTACCTGCATACCATCCCCGCCCGTTCCGTTACCTTTGCGCCGTATGATACTGAGAGCCGATAATCTGGTTAAAAAGTACAAAGCCCGCACCGTGGTCAACGACATGTCCTTGACGGTGGAGCAGGGCGAGATTGTGGGGCTGCTGGGGCCGAACGGCGCCGGCAAAACCACCTCGTTCTACATGACCGTGGGCATGGTGAAGCCCGACGGGGGCCGCGTGTACCTCGACGACCGGGAAATCACCAAGATGCCCATCTACCAGCGCGCCCGCCTCGGTATCGGGTATCTGGCGCAGGAAGCCAGCGTGTTCCGCGACCTGAGCGTGGAGGAAAACATTCTGGCGGTGTTGGAAATGACCGACATGCCCAAGCAAGTGCAACTCGACAAAGTAGAGGAATTACTCAACGAGTTCAGCCTCACCCACGTGCGCAAAAACCTGGGCCGGGTGCTGAGCGGCGGGGAGCGGCGGCGCACCGAAATTGCCCGCGCCCTGGCTGTCGACCCCAAGTTTGTGCTGCTCGATGAGCCGTTTGCGGGCGTTGACCCCATTGCCACCGAAGAAATCCAGGGTATCGTGGCCAAGCTCAAGCACAAGAACATCGGCATCCTCATCACCGACCACGACGTAAACTCCACCCTGGCCATTGTGGACCGCGCCTATCTGCTCTTTGAGGGCAAGCTGCTGAAAGCCGGCACCGCCGAAGAGCTGGCCGCCGACGAAATGGTGCGCCGCGTGTACCTGGGCAAGAACTTCGAGCTGAAACGGAAGCTGTAAGGAGCGGAGCCAAACGCTGAGAGGTGGCAGCAAGAAGCAGAAAGCCAGCAACTCATAAGATAAATAGGGTTGCTGTCTTCCTCCAGAAAGGCCGATGCAGGCAATGCTACACTGCTCTTGACGGCCAAGTGCGCGGGGTACTAGGAGAGACAAGCCAGAATTCTGGCTGCTAGCTCTTCACTTCTCTATCCGTAACTTTTATAAGTTGCCGCCGGTAAAAAAAGCCGCGTATCCATTTCGCCTTTCTGCTCTCATAATTTCCTGCCTCTGTGCTTGACAGTATTCTTACGTGGGCCGTACAGCGGCGTCTGGCTTCCATCGAGCACTTTCGGCAGCATCCGCATGAGGTGCAGCACGGCTTGCACCAAAGCTTGCTGCACACGGCCCGCAACACCGAGGTAGGACGGCAGTACGGGTTTGCCGATAAGCTTTCCGGCCGCGAGTTTGCCGAGCGGGTGCCCGTAAGCAGCTACGAAGAACTATACCCACTGCTAGAGCGAGTGCTGCGCGGCGAGGCCGATGTGCTGTGGCCGGGGAAGGTGCAGTGGTTTGCCAAAAGCAGCGGCACCACCAACGCCCGCAGCAAATTCATTCCGGTTACGCGCGAATCGTTGCACGACGGCCACTACCGCGCCGGCCGCGACATGACGGCCCTGGCCACGCTGCACTACCCCGAGGTGCAGATACTGGGTGGCAAAACCCTGTCGTTGGGCGGCACGCATGGCCCCAACCCGTTGCGGCCCCACGATGCGGCCTCCCGCGTTGGCGACGTGTCGGCGGTTATCATGCAGAACCTGCCCACCTGGGCCGAGTACGTACGAACCCCGCCGCTGGAGCTGGCCCTGCTAGACGAATGGGAAGAAAAGATTAAGCGCATTGCCGGCCACGTCCTGCACGCCGATGTGCGCGTGCTGGCCGGCGTACCCACTTGGATGATTGTGTTGCTGCGCCGCGTGATGGAGCTAGCCGGCACCAACAATATTCTGGACGTGTGGCCCCGGCTGGGTTTGTTTCTGCACGGAGCAGTAGCGTTTGGGCCGTACCGGGCGCTGTTCCGGCAGCTGATACCGTCGGGGCAGATGCACTACCAAGAGGTATACAACGCTTCCGAAGGCTACCTGGCCCTTCAGGACGAGCCCAATTCCGAAGACTTGCTGCTGCTGCTCGACCACGGCATCTATTACGAGTTTCTGCCCGCCGATCAGTGGGATGAACCCATACCGCGCGCCATACCGCTCGAAGCGGTGGAGCTGAGTAAGCGCTACGCCGTAGTTATCAGCACCAATGCCGGGCTGTGGCGCTACAAAATCGGGGATACGGTGCGCTTCACTAGCTTGGCGCCCTACCGCATCCGGATTACGGGCCGCACCAAGCATTTTCTCAATGCCTTTGGCGAAGAAGTGGTGGTTGAAAACGCCGAAGCTGCCGTATCCGCCGCCTGCCAGGCCACCAATACCACCGTCCGCGACTTCACGGCCGCCCCCATTTACTTTGCCGGAGCCGCCGACGGCTCGCGGGGCGGGCACCAGTGGCTGATTGAGTTCACCCAGCCTCCGCAGGACACCATGCGCTTTGCCGCAGTGCTCGACAGCACCCTACGCCAGCTCAATTCCGACTACGATGCCAAGCGCCACCGCGACCTAGCCCTGCTGCCGCCCGTGCTAACAGTGGCCACCCCAGGGCAGTTTGAGCGGTGGTTGGCGCAACGTGGCAAGCTGGGCGGTCAGCACAAGGTACCCCGGCTCAGCAACTCGCGCGACATATTGGATGAGATACTAGCCATTGCGTAACTATAAGAATTTTGGATAGGATAATTTTCTGAAAAATCCAGTGAAATTTAAATGATATTGGAAAGTTAATTTTTATATTGGAGGATTGTTTGACGCTCAGCCGCCCCCTCCGTGCCTCCTATTGCTCCTTCTTCTCGCCCCTACGTTTCTCGTCGGAAACGCCGCCTATTCGCCACCGATTTTGCCCTCACCAACCGCTCCGTATTTGCCCTGATTGGGTTGTTGGTAGTGGCGCTGGTAGTGAGTCTGGGCGTTATTGCTACTCAGCTGTTTGGCAATGAGCCCACGGCGTTGGCCAATACATCGGCGCCGCCAGTTATAACCCAAACACAAGTGAATCAATAACGCCCGTAAACCCCACCGCTCACGGGCATATGTGCCGGTAGCCACGGTGCGTTATAGCCGGAAAAGACGTAGCCTAGACCTTCCGCAACGGAAAATCTAGGCTATGTTACCTTGTGCTATTTCGGTAGCACGTAATCCAGCTTATCCTCCTATCCCCATGCGCCTTGCTCTATGCTTGCCCATTTGGTTGGTGTTGGCTAGCTGCACCACTGCCAAGCACGGGCCCATTGGTTTCTGGTCCGATAAGCGCTACGACCAACAGTTGCGCCAGCACGGACCGTGGCCAACCTATTACGACGACGCCAAAACCCAGCCGATGGCCCTCGGGCGCTACCGGCACGGCCGCTACGCCGGCCGCTGGCGGTACTACGCGCCCAACGGCACCCTGGAACGCACCGAACGATTTGCCCGGTGCCCGTATGGCCTCATCACCATGACCGAATACCAGGCCGGCGGTAAAAAGAAGCGCCAAGGCCAGGCGCGCATAGTAGATGAGCCCCACGAAATCCACTTTTATTGGTTTGGCGACTGGCAGGTGTTTGACGCACAAGGCCGGCCAGTAGCGGTGGAGCACTACGAGAATGGCGTTTTGCGCGGCACCGAGCTTATAAAAGTCAACCTCACCAACCGGTAAAGGGCGCTTTCACTAAGCTGACACCTGCGCAGCGTACAGCTTACTCGTCGAAGAGGCCACCGGCCAGCTTGCCCAGCACGCTGCCGCTTTCCTTGCTGGCGTTGCCGCCCGTAGGCGCCAGCGCCTGAATCAGCTTTTTCACCGGCATCGACTGAAGCCATACCCGGCCGGTACCGCGTAGCGTAGCCAGCAGCAAGCCTTCCCCGCCGAAAATCATGGATTTGAGGCCGCCTGCCCGCGCAATACTGAAATCAATACCCGGCTCGAAAGCCACTACGCAGCCAGTATCCACCCGCAGCAGCTCGTTGTTGAGGCGCTTCTCGATAACGGTGCCGCCGGCATGAATAAAGGCTTTGCCGTCGCCGGTTAGCTTTTGCAGAATGAAGCCTTCACCACCAAAAAAGCCGGCGCCTAGCTTCTGGTTGAAATGAATGCTGATTTTGGTGCCGCGGGCTGCCGCCAGAAAACCGTCTTTCTGCACAATCAGGCCATTGGGCAGCACGCCCAAATCAAGCGGGATGATGGTGCCCGGATACGGCGCCGAAAACGCCACCCGGCTTTTGCCATAGCCGCCGCGGTGCGTGAAGTGCGTCATAAACAACGACTCGCCCGTAATCAGCCGGGTGCCCGCCGAAAACAGCTTGCCCATTATACTTTGGTCGGGCTCCGAGCCGTCGCCCATCTTGGTTTCAAACGCAATGGCTTCGTCCATGTATACCATGGCGCCGGCTTCGGCAATAACGGTTTCGTTGGGGTCTAGCTCTACCTCCAACACCTGAATATCATTGCCGAGAATTTTGTAATCAACGTCGTGGGACTGCATGCGCTTGCGGAGTAAGAGTGAATGGCCCCCAAGTATAGCAAAAGCCTGGATATTGCCCCGGCACAAGCGGACGATACGCGGCAGTTGGGTTTACTGAGCCACCAAACGCAGCAAGTCCCTGATGCTTGAGCACCAGGGACTTGTATGGAGTAAGAAGAGAAGCCTGTCGCCTTTCCTTCCGATGCAGGAGGAACTTGGCTTACATCACCAAACGGTTAGGCACCCAGATTCCTCCTGCGTCGGAAGGACAGGCTGGCTAGTTCTCATCGGGCAATTCGGCGCGGGTGTCGGCGGCTTCAGAAGCGGCGTCGGGGTCGTTGGCCTTGGTGCCCTTCTTCTTGGTTTCACGGCTGGTGCGGCGCATGAAATCCTCGTCGGACTCTTCGGGCTCCTGCGCGCCTTCTTCCAGCGGGAAATCCTCGTCGTCTTTCTCGCCAAACTGTCCGTCGCGGTTCACCAGTTTCTTGTCGCGCACGTGGCGGTTCAGGAAGGTGTTGATGTCCTCAATGGAATAGTTGGAGGTGATTTCGCCCAACGGATTCACTTTTATTTCAAACCCTTCCAGCTCCTTATGCACGCGGGCTTTCTTTTCGGGGTCGTTCTTCTTCTTTGGATTAACGGGTTTCTTCGCCATGATCTAACTACTAAGGCCGGATAGAAGCGGGAGCCGCGCAAGGCACCCGTAGCCCCGTAGTACGAAGCGGCGGTACAGGGGGTTAGCATAGTACGGTGCCACTACCCCGAAAAACCGGATAACCGTTTCGAGGATGCCCCCGAGCTATAAAAGTAAAGCGCCCGGTACCAGTACCGGGCGCTTCGCTGAAAGCAAGTACACTACGGCCACCGCCGTTACGCTACAGCCAGTTTGCCAATGGCTACTTCAATGCGCTCCGCCGTTTCCTGCGGGCCCAGAATGCTCATGATGGCCATCAGGTCGGGGCCGGCGGCGGCACCGGTTACGGCTACGCGCAAGGCCTGCAGCACCTGCCCCAGCTTGATACCCTGCTGCTCCATTACGCGGGTCAGCAGCGCCTTAATGCCATCGGGGGTAACATCCGAAGCAGTAGGTAATTCCTGCGCAAAAGCCGCCAGGCCGGTAGCTACCTGCGCGTTCCATTTCTTGCTGATTACCTGCTCATCGTAAGAGGTGGGGCGCTCGAAGAACAGCTGGGCTTCCTTGGCCAAATCGGCGGGGAAGGTGGCACGCTCTTTCACTAGGCCGGCAATCTGCTCGGCTTTGTCGGCGGGCACCTCCAAGCCTTGGGCTTGCAGGTCGTGGATGAGGTACTGCGCCAGCTCGGCGTCGGGCTTGGCGCGCAAGTATTGCTCGTTGTACCAGCGTACCTTGTTTTGGTCGAAGCGGGCCGGCGACTTGCTTACCCGCTCAATCGAGAAGTGCTCAATCAACTCGTCCATCGTGAACAGCTCCTGCTGGGTGCCAGGGTTCCAGCCCAGGAACGCCAGGAAGTTGATGAACGCCTCGGGCAGGTAGCCACTTTCGCGGTAGCCGCTGCTCACGGTCGGCTGGCCGGTTTCGGCATCGGTACCGTGGAATTCCAGCGGGAACACCGGGAAACCGAGCTTGTCGCCGTCGCGCTTGCTGAGCTTGCCGGTACCATCGGGCTTGAGCAGCAAGGGCAAGTGGGCAAACTGCGGCATAGTGCTTTCCCAGCCCAAATAGCGGTACAGCAGCACGTGCAACGGCGCCGACGGCAGCCACTCCTCACCCCGAATCACGTGGGTGATTTCCATGAGGTGGTCGTCCACGATGTTGGCCAGGTGGTAGGTCGGCATGCCATCCGACTTCATCAGCACCTTATCATCCACGGCCGAAGAATGCACCACCACCCAACCTCGAATCAGGTCGTTGAAGCGGATTTCCTCTTTGCGGGGCACTTTCAGCCGGATAACGTAGGGCGCGCCGCTGTCCAGCAGCTGCTTCACCTCGTCTTCGGGCAGCGTGAGCGAGTTGCGCATCTGGGCGCGGGTGATGCTGTTGTACTGCGGGTTGGGCACCTTGGCCGCCTGCAAACGGGCGCGCATGGCGTCCAGCTCTTCGGGGGTGTCGAAGGCGTAGTAGGCGTGGCCGCTGTCGATGAGCTGCTGGGCATACTGGCGGTACATGGGCTTCCGCTCGCTCTGCCGATACGGCGCGTGTGGGCCGCCCTGCTCAATACCTTCGTCGATGACAATGCCGCACCAGCGTAACGAATCCATGATGTACTGCTCGGCACCGGGCACAAAGCGGTTCTGGTCGGTGTCTTCGATGCGGAGCAGCATTTTGCCACCCAACTTGCGGGCCAGCAGATAGTTATACAGCGCAGTGCGCACGCCGCCGATGTGCAGCGGCCCCGTGGGGCTGGGCGCAAAACGCACCCGTACTTCTCTTTCCATAAGTCAGTCGGTTCGCAGCGCCTTTCAGAAGGGAAAAACGCGCCGCAAAGATACGAAAGGTGAGATGGTGAACTTGTGAAATGGTGAGTTGATGTACTGATGGCGCAGGTGGCACCATTGGAACATCAAACTCACCATTTCACAAGTTCACCATCTCACTCTATAATCAGGTTGTACTTGGTGAGCAGGCCGGGCAGGCTTTCTTTGGTGAAGCGGGCGTGTTGCAGCTCGTTTAGCTCGGGGTCTAGCTCCACACCTTGGGCCGTGGTGAAGTCGGCGCCCACGAGGCGGGTGTCGGCAAACAGCGCTCTGGTGAGGTTGCAGTCCTCGAAAACAGCGGCCGTGAGGTCGGCTTGCCGGAAATCAACTTCTTGCAACGAGCAGCCCACAAAGCGGGTGTTAGGCATCCGGCGGCCCGAGAAGGACGCATAATCCAGCTGACACCGGTCAAAGTGCACGTCGAACAGCATGTCGCGGCAGGAATAGAACTGGAGCCCCAGCAGCTTGCAGCCCTCGAAGGCCACGTTCTGCAACGCCGCGTTCTGAATGGTAGCCCCAGCCAGGTTGCAGTTCTCAAACAGACACTCGCGGAACACGCGGCCCGTTAAGTTGGCCTGGGTCAGGTCGAAGTTGCGGAAGTGGTAGTTCTCGAATTCCAGCTGCCCAACCAGGGTAGGGGGCAGGGCACGTTCCAGCACGTTTTCCGCCGGGAAATACGTGGGTTTGGGCAGGGCTTTGGGCGGCTTGCGGGCAGCGGCAGTAGGTCGGCGCATCTAGTCTCGGTTACGGAAACTCAGCCAGAGCACCAGCCCCAGTAACGTAATACCCCCCCGAATCAGCCACGCCACCGTAGGGCCCCACTGGTCAATCCAGGTCAGCAGCATCGATTTCATGCCCACAAAAGGCAGCACCAACGATAAGAGCCCGAGTATAAATAGGCCGAGTCCAAGTTCTTTCATAAAGTGAAATGGTGAGATAGTGAAATGGTGAATTTGATGTGCTGGCGGTGCAAACCGCGCAAGTAGAACGTAAAACTCACTATTTCACTATATCACCACCTCACTATTTTACAGCAATGCAGGAAATTTCCACCTGCACATCCTTGGGGAGGCGGCTGACCTCTACTGTCTCGCGGGCGGGAGCGTAGTCGGCGGTGAAGTAACTGCCGTAGATGTCGTTGATAACGCCGAAGTTGCCGAGGTCCTTCACGAAGATGCTGCACTTCACCACGTCGCGTAGGGTGAGGCCAGCGGCTTGCAGTACCGCTTGCAGGTTGCGCATTACCTGGTGGGTTTCCTGCGCCACGTCGCCGCCGCCGACGAGTTGGCCGGTCTCAGAGTCAAGGGCAATCTGGCCGGAAACGTACACGGTATTGCCGGCCTGCACGGCTTGGCTGTAGGGGCCGATAGGAGCGGGTGCCTGGGCAGAATAAACAACGGAATTGGGCATACAAGAAGAGCGGAAAGTGAGCAGTAAATCTATCTTTAGGCTAAAGTAAGCGGAATTTATGCACTTGCTCATCGTTGAAGGCGCCCACGTAGAAACCGAATTGCGCCGCAAATTCGGCCCCGCCCACACCTACGACTTCTGTGCCGCCACGGCCCCCGACCTGCGCCTGCGCCTCGGAGCCGCCGATGTTGCCTTCGACCTGCGCACCTGGCCCGAGCTACACTACGAGCAGCCTCGCCAGCCTTTGTTCTATGATGTTACTTGCACATCGTTGGCGGCCCTGTTCCACAACGAAGCCCCGCCGTTGGGTCCCGTATTCGGTATAGCTGCTTGGCCTACTCTGCTGGAACGAGAGGTGCTGGAAGTAAGCCTTAACCGCTCTGAAGATGCTACTGCTCTGGCTACCCTATGTGCCGCGCTGGGCACCGCGTACGGTGTTGTGCCAGACCGTACGGGCCTGGTAACGCCGCGCCTGCTATGCGTGCTGATCAACGAGGCCTGCTACGCGTTGCAGGAAGGCAACGCGGCAATATAGACGCTGGAAGTCACTTTGCGGCTGAGCCCCCAGCACGCCTACGGGCCGTTCGGATGGGCCAACCAAATCGGAATTGTGCGTGTCTACGAAACGCTGGAAGCCTCATGGCAGGACACACACGAGGCGCGCTATAAGGCTTGTCCGTTGTTGAAAACCATGTATTTGTGCGGGCAACAATTCACGGTATAAGCGGATTACGCTTGCCGGATTTCCTGAAAAGCTGAGGTGCTATTCGTCCGGCCAGCTGTGTTAGCCAAACGGTGCCAGTCAGCAATGCCAGCGGATACACTACAATGAAGTAGCGTGCTTCCACGTACCGAAGTACCACCACGAATAGCAGAATTACAAAAATAGGGGGTAACCGGACTAGCAACCAGCCAGCTGAACGCGGGCGTGGCCACCAGCAATAACTACACAAAGCCGCTCCCATTAGTAGCCAATGTGTGCAGGTGAATAACAGACGGATGGCCTTTTGCCAGAGCGCCAACTCACCGAATGGCCAAGCAAAAATAGAGTTTCCACCGCCGGTCAACACCAAATAATACGTCAGGCGCAGTGGCGCTACCACGTAATACAGCCAGGGCTTTTCCTGTACTACTGCATCATGAAAGCGCCGCAACGCTGCTGCTGCCTGTGAGTCGCCGTTATTCTGTGTAGCCGTTAGAAGCCCTGCGCTGGGCCGGGCAAGTTGTAACCGCTGCCGAACCCACCGCAACGAGTCGTAGGTGCCCTGCTGCGTGAGCTGCCACGGCTGGGGGGCCGCTTGTGGCGCAGGAGCCGGCCGAATCAGCCACGACATTAAAGAAGTGGAATTCCATTCTACGGGGTCTTCGCCCAAAGCCGCTACGAAACGCCGGGCAGCTAAATAATCTTCGGGAAAAGGAGTGCCGGCATAAGCCGTTTGGAGAGGAATGAACTGCTGGCTAACCACCCAGTTACGGGCGGTCCAGGCACCATCGACCAGCAGAAAAGGCAGAATTAGCAGGACAACCGGTTGCAGCAACTTGCGCCAAGCCTGCTGCCGGTAGTTTTGATAGATATACACAGCCGGCCATACCCCTAGCAGCGGCGCCATATACGGCCTCAAAAACACAAGCCAAGCCAACCAGCTTCCAGCCATCAGAAGATTCCGCGGTCTGGAAGTTGTAAAGCTCAGCAGGCAGTAATAAGTCCCAATAAGCAAGGCACTAGCTGCAAAGCTTTCAGTCAGCAGAAATAAATCGGCTTGTGCTCCATACGGGCTGACGGCGTGTAGTAGCACTACCAGGTAAGCTATTTTTCGCTGTTTAGTTAGGTGGTAAGTAAGTTGTGCCAGGTAATACAAGGATATGAGGGCCAGCGCCATTTGGGCTAGTACTACCGCATCGTAGGCCAGAACAGGAGTCAGGAACAGTCGAAACAAACCGTACACAGCCCCATAGCCCGGCATTCGGCCCGCATAGGCTGGCAGATAGTGCAGAATGTGTGTGTAGTGTCCGTGCGTTAGTAGGTTTTCAATGGCTTGAAAATAGGCCGCTGTGTCGCCGCCGCGTTTGCCGATCAGACCACTGCCACTCACTGCAATACCCATCGAGAAATGCAGAAACACATATACCCCCACCCGGAGTACCATTGCAAGCCAAACAACACGACGATTAAGCATGGGCCTTTATTGGCAAATAAATAACTGGCCCGGTTACTAAGAGGGCTATACCAAGCATGAATTCAAAGGAACAAAACGGCCTAAACGAAAAGAAGCGCCATGACCTGCATGGCGCTTCTCACAAGCTATAGTCTGTACACTATAAGCCAGGTGTTTACTCCACTGTCACCGACTTTGCCAGGTTGCGGGGCTGATCCACGTTGCAGCCGCGTAGTACGGCAATGTGGTACGAAAGCAGCTGCAATGGTACTACTGATACCAGTGGCACCAATACTTCCGAGGTAGCCGGTACTTCAATTACAAACTCGGCCATTTGCGGAATCACCGTGTCGCCTTCGGTTACTACGGCAATAATGCGGCCTTTGCGGGCCTTCACTTCTTGGATGTTGCTTACCACTTTCTCGTACGAGCTGTCCTTGGTAGCAATAACTACCACTGGCATGTTCTCGTCGATGAGGGCAATCGGGCCGTGCTTCATTTCGGCGGCCGGGTAGCCTTCGGCGTGGATGTAGCTGATTTCCTTGAGCTTCAGCGCGCCTTCCAAAGCCACTGGAAAGTTGTAGCCCCGGCCCAGGTACAGGAAGTTCGGCACGTCTTTGAACGTCTCGGCAATTACTTCGATTTCGTCGTTGAGCAACAGGGCCTTCTCTACTTTGGCCGGAATGCTGTTGAGCTCCACCATCAGCTCCCGCAGGCGCGTGTCGGAAAGGGTGCCGCGCTTGTGGCCTACAATCATGGCCAGGATGGTTAGAACCGTAACCTGAGCAGTGAAGGCTTTGGTGCTGGCTACCCCAATTTCGGGGCCGGCGTGAGTATAGGCACCAGCGTCGGTGGCGCGGGCAATGCTGCTGCCCACCACATTGCAGATACCAAAGATGGTAGCACCTTTGCTCTTGGCTAGCTCAATAGCCGCTAGCGTATCGGCAGTTTCGCCACTCTGCGAAATAGCAATTACAATGTCGCGCTCCGTAATTACCGGGTTGCGGTAACGGAACTCTGAGGCGTATTCCACTTCCACCGGAATGCGGGCCAGGTCTTCGAGCAGATATTCCGCCACCAAACCGGCGTGCCAGGAAGTACCGCAAGCTACAATTACAATCCGGTCGGCGTTCATGAACTTGCGCTCATAAGCCCGAATGCCACCCATGTTCAAGTGGCCAGCTTCCAGTTCCAAACGGCCACGCATGGAGTCGAGGATGGAACGAGGCTGCTCGAAAATTTCCTTGAGCATGAAATGCTCATAGCCACCTTTCTCAATGCTGTCCAGCTCCATTTCCAGGTGCTGGATATAAGGGGTCTGGTGTACGTCTTCTTTGCTGCGAATGTCGAGCTTACCGTCGCGGATGATGGCAATTTCGTAGTCGTTCACATACACCACTTCGTTGGTGTACTCGATGATGGGCGTGGCATCGGAAGCAATAAAGAACTCGTCTTTGCCCACCCCAATTACCATCGGCGAGCCTTTACGGGCTGCAATCAGCTGATTGGGCTCGTCGCGGCTCAGCACTACAATGGCGTAGGCGCCTACCACTTCGTGCAACGCCAGCCGTACGGCTTCTTCCAGCGTGCAGTGGTTTTGCTTCTGGATCTCCTCAATCAGGTTCACGAATACTTCCGTGTCCGTATCGGAATGGAATACGTGGCCTTGCTGCGTGAGGTGTTGCTTCAGCGCCGCGTAATTCTCAATGATGCCATTGTGGATGATGGCAATTCGCTCGGAGGTGGAGTAGTGCGGGTGAGCGTTGGTGTCGTTGGGTTCACCGTGAGTAGCCCAGCGGGTGTGGCCCATGCCCACGTGGGCGTGGGTGTCTTTTTCGGCAATGAAGCTTTCAAGCTCAGAAACCTTACCCTTCTTCTTATATACGTTCAGGTCGCCGTTGAGCAGCGCTACGCCTGCCGAGTCGTAGCCCCGGTACTCTAGCCGGTGCAGACCTTTAAGAATGATGGGACAAGCTTCCCGATGACCGATATAAGCAACAATTCCGCACATAGTAGTAAGGAAAGCAAAAATGAATTTCGTGGAAAAATCGATAAGCCGCGGCTGGCAAATGCCGTACCGCGGCTTTCGACGCAATGACTTAATTGAAATGCAAGTTTAACGCAACTTGGAATAGTAAACGCGCAACCGGATGTTTTTACCGTCGAGTGCGGCTCTTTCCAGGCCCAATGCGTTGGAATTGCGAAGTATTGGGGAGAATAGGAAAGCGGCTGGAGTAGTTCCGCTTAGCTTATCGTATACATAAGCCTGCACGTAACTCGTCATCAGCAACCCATAGTAGCGGTTGACATCCGAAACGGCGAGGGGCGTTGCAGCGGCGGCATTCTGATAATAGCCGAGATTCTGCGCGTTGTTCTCAATAGATGTTAGGCCGATACCTAACTGGTTCAATCCATCTCTGAGTATAACGCGCTCTACCCGGCTGTTCAAAAACACTCGCCGCAGTGGCTCGTTGTTGGCGTTTACCTCATACAGATAGCCATTGGCAGGAAGGGCAAAAAGCAAATTAGAGGAGGGTTGTACTTGAACCTGCAACTCTGCGCGGTTGATGGCAATAGAAGGGCTGCCGCCAGTGGCTTGTGGCTGAGCCAGTTGCTTCAATTCTGCCAGCCCCGGAATTTCCAGCTTAGCCACAAAGCCGCTACCTGCCTGCATGTAAGCAATGTCGCCGCTGGCGCTGGAAGGAACAGAGCGGGCCGAGTTACTGGCTCCCTGCAACTGATTGAATGGTGCCGCTGGCTCCGTAACAATGCTAGTGAAGTAGCGCGGCGCATTGGCTTTGGTTGCGTAAGCCGCCTGCGTACCAAACGGAATGCTGTAAGTACCCTTAAGCGTACCAGTACCTACTTTCTTGTTGTAGTGGTAGTAAAATACAGCACTCGATACAGAGCCAATAGAAGCAAAGCCAACTACAGCGCTATTGAAGTTGCTTGTCGGCTGTATCATCAAGCCCTTCCAAGCCGCATCTAATTGCGACTGGCTGAAGGAAGTGTTCTTGAGTAACCCGAATACATTGGTAAGCAAGCTATTGCTTGCATTCAGCTTCAGGCGTACAGTCCGGTTTGGCTCCGACAACTTAAAAGTGGAAGTGTCGGTGCTGCTGCTTGGGTCATTGCGCTGCCGTACCGTTCTGGTGCCGTTGAGCCGGGCTGCTACACCCGTGCCAAGGGCGCCAGCCATATCGGCGGCGGCAGTAGAAGCCGAGTTATACACGCCTTGCTCATCAAGCGGAGCCGTCAGCGGATACACATCAACGCGCAGCGGGCTGGCCGCCGAGCCATAAATGGCGGCGGGGGCAAACGGCATTACCAACACCACCGAATCCAACTGCGCATTAGGATTCGTGCCGAGCACGTTAGCTGGCAGCGTATCAGAGGCACTAGGGCTGATTTTCAGGTTGAAATAGCCCTTAGCCGTTGTCGTGCCCAACGCATTGTCGCGCACCCGGCCAATAAGGTAGCTATTGGCCTTCAGGGTGTTAATCGAGTCCTGCAACACCGTAGATGCCGTAACTGGAAAGTCGCGGTACTCGGTGCTGGTGGCGTTGGTGCCGGGCAGTTCCACGCCCAAGTCGCTGGCTTCCTCGCAGCTGGTAGCCGTGAAAAGCAACGCAGTGGAAAGTACAGAAGCCGAAGCCAGTCGGCGGGCGCTAGTTGGCCAATTCATTATAGAGCGCGTAGTAAGAAGTCAGTAGGTTTTCGTCGGCGCCTACTTGCCCGAGCTGTTTGCTGCGCGAGTACTCCGTAAACAACGAGTTTAGGTTGTCGCTGAAGTCTTCGTCGGATTTCACCACGGCGTCGGCATATTCCATGCCTACTTTGATGAAGCCCCCGAAGTCGGCCGTTTTCAAGCAAGCCAACATGTCGTCATCAATGTCCAGCATCTTGGCCTTCTCAATGATGTCGCCCTGGAATTTGAAGTCGAACTCGTTGTTGTAGATAGTGAACACCGATTTAGCGTCCTTGAAAATCGGGTCCTTCTTGTAGGTCGTTTTCAGGTACATCGGAATCAGGCCCGTCATCCAGTCGTTGCAATGCACGATGTCGGGAGCCCAGCCTAGTTTTTTCACCGTTTCCAGCACACCCTTGCAGAAGAAGATGGCGCGCTCGTCGTTGTCGGCGTGAAACTTGTCGTTTTTGTCTACCAGCACCGATTTGCGGTGGAAGTAATCTTCGTTATCAATGAAGTAAACTTGTAGCTTCGCGTTCGGAATGGAAGCTACTTTAATGATAAGGGGCTTTTCGTCTTCGCCAACAGCAATGTTGATACCGGACAGGCGCACCACTTCATGCAAGCGGTTTTTCCGCTCGTTGATGATGCCGAAGCGAGGAACGAAAATGCGAATTTCCATCCCCATCTCCTGCATGCCCTGCGGCAGGCGCCGCAAAAATTCCGCTACTTTGGTGGTTTGCAAAAACGGATCAATTTCCGTGGCCGCGTAGAGGATTCTCAACTTAGAGGAGGACATAGTGCTCGGAAAAAGGGTGGTTAAGATAAGGCAATGCGTTGGGGTGCACAAAATTAAACAAATTTGAGGGAAAATTCAATCAAACTCGTCTGAACCCCCTTTAAGCCGGGTCAACACACCTATGGAGATACTGCACACGGCCGCTACGTTGCAAGCGTATACAGAAACTTGTCGCCGCGCGGGCCAGCGCATTGCACTAGTGCCCACCATGGGCGCCTTGCACGAAGGGCACCTGCAATTGGTACGCGCCGCCGCTACGGCCTGCGACGTGGTGATAGTGAGTGTTTTCGTGAATCCTACGCAGTTCAACAACGCCGAAGATTTTCGGCTGTACCCGCGCCTACCGGAAGAGGATGCCGCTTTGCTGGAACCGGCGGGCTGCACGGTGCTTTTCCTGCCCACCGTAGAAACCATGTACCCGCAGCCGGCGGTGCTACACTTTGATTTTGGGCCGCTGGAGCGCGTGATGGAAGGAGCACACCGGCCGGGCCATTTCAACGGAGTGGCTACGGTGGTCAGCAAATTGTTTCACCTGAGCCGGCCGCATCAGGCCTATTTCGGGCAGAAGGACTGGCAGCAGGTAGCAGTAGTGCGGCAACTGGTAGCCGATTTGTCGTTCGATTTAGAGCTAGTGTCATTCCCCACGGTGCGCGAAGCGGACGGGCTGGCTATGTCGTCGCGGAACCGGCGGCTGTCGGCGGCGGCGCGGGCCGTGGCGCCGCGCCTGCACGAGGCGTTGGAACGGGCCGCCCAGTTAGTGCGGCAAGGCACTCAGTCGCCGGCCGAGGTGCAGCAGGCCGCCGTGGAGCACATTGCCGCCGAGCCGGCTTTCCAGCTGGAATACTTCGAAGTAGCCGATGCACACACCCTGCAACCATTAGCGGAATGGCAACCTAACCGGCCCGTGGTGCTATGCTTGGCCGCGTACCTGGATGGCGTACGCCTGATCGACAACGTAGTGGTGAAATAGTGAGGTGGTGAAATGGTGAGTTGACGTTCTAATGTTGCTATTCACGCAACCAAAACGTCAACTCACCATTTCACCACCTCACTATTTCACCTTGCGTATCTTCGTGCCCTTATTTAACCCCACCCTTTCGTAATGCACATCGAAGTTTTAAAGTCTAAAATTCACCGGGCGAAGGTCACGCAGGCCGAACTGCACTATGTAGGGAGCGTCACCATCGACGAGGACCTGCTGGATGCGGCCAATATGGTGGAAAACGAGAAGGTGACGATTGTGAACGTGAACAACGGGGAGCGTTTCGAAACCTATACCATCCGGGGCGAGCGGGGCTCGGGCATGATTTGCCTGAACGGCCCGGCGGCCCGGCGGGTAGCTGTTGGCGACATTGTTATCATCTTCTCTTACGCTCTCATCGACTTCGCAGAAGCCCGGGCGCACAAGCCCACACTGGTTTTCCCCGATCAGCACAACCGCCTGGTATAACTTACATTGTAGCGCCTTTTTTCGGTTGTCGCCTGTATATTGCCTCTATTCAGGAAAAAATAGGATTTACAACCGTCAATCGACAGCTGATTATTACCGTTCGTGAAGCAACTTCTCACTGTATTGAAGTATGCCCTGCTGCTGGCAGTTTCGGGCCTATTGATGTGGTACGCCTTGCGGGGGCAGGATCTGAGCCGGGTGGGCCAATATATGCGCAGCGCCAACTACTGGTGGCTGGGCCTCACCATCCTGATTTCGGCCATGGGTTACTTCAGCCGGGCCTACCGCTGGAAGATGCAGATTACGCCTACCGGCTACAACCCTGGCTATTGGGCGGTGTATCACGCCATGATGGTGGGGTACCTCGCCAACTTAGTGCTGCCGCGCATGGGCGAGGTAATCCGGTGCTCGGTGCTCCAGCGCAGCAGCAAAGTGCCCGTGCAGGTGGCGCTGGGTACTGTAGTTACGGAGCGGGTAATTGACGTGCTGGTGCTTTTAGGCGTGCTGAGCGCCACGTTGCTGCTCGACTTCAACCGGTTCTGGACGTTTGTAACCGACAAGATTCTGGGCGGACAATACGATGCGCTGGCCCGCAACCGCACGCCGCTCCTGATAGCCGGCGGAATTGCGCTGGTGCTATTGCTGGGCGTGGCGTACACGGTGTTCCGCAACCTGGAGCGCCTACGGCAGAATGAGCTGTTCAACAAGTTTGTGGCACTGGTGAAAGGCTTGCTGGCGGGTGTGTTCAGCGTGCTGAAAATGGAAAACAAGGGCCTGTTTCTGCTCCACACGTTCTTCACGTGGCTGGTGTACTACCTCATGGATTATCTGGCCTTCTTCTGCTTTCCCGAAACCTATGATTTGGGCATGCGGGCAGCCCTGGCCGTACTCACGTTCGGAGCGTTTGGCATGGCGGCGCCGGTGGCCGGCGGTATTGGGCCGTTCCACGTGATGGTGCAGGCCACGTTGCTGGCGTACGGGGTGAGCATGGAGGCCGGTATTGCGTACGCCCTAGTGGTGCACGGCGCCCAAACCCTGCTGGTCGTGCTGATGGGCGGCATCAGCTTTTTAGTAAGCATGGCCAGCTCGGGCCGCAAAGGGCAACTAGACCTGAGCCCAATGGCCGTTTCGATATCCAACGATGCAGTGGAGTAAAGACAAGATTTACGACCGGCCGGCCCTAATTGCGCAGGTGGCTGCCTGGAAAGCGGAAAACCGCAAAGTGGTGTTCACCAACGGCTGCTTCGACCTGCTGCACCTTGGCCATGTGGATTACCTGGAGAAGGCCCGGCACCTCGGCGACGTGCTGGTAGTGGGCGTGAATACCGACGCTTCGGTGAGCTGCCTCAAGCCCGGCCGGCCGCTGCAAGACGAAGTGTCACGCACTCGGATTCTGGCCTCTCTTTTGTTTGTAGATGCCGTAGTGCTCTTCGATGAGCAAACCCCGCTGGCCCTGATAGAAGCCACCGTACCCGACATCCTGGTGAAGGGCGACGACTACACTGTCAGTGGAATTGTGGGCCACGAAGTGGTGTTACAGAACGGTGGGCAGGTGCTTACCGTACCATTGGTAACCGGCTACAGCACCACGCGCATCGTCGAGCGTATTCTAAAAGGAAGCTAGCTACTTGTTTCTGGTTACCGTTGCCTGCGAAGGCAGCGTTGCTGGAGGCAGGAAAACTAGCCGCCAGAAACAAAAACCAGAAACTTCCATGTACTACAATTCGAGTCCTATTTACTTCATCGTCATTTTGGCGATGCTGGTTAGTTGGTTCATTCAGTGGCGCTTGCGTAGCAAGTTCGAGCAATATTCGCAGATCGGCTTGCAGTCCAACCTATCGGGCAAGCAGATTGCCGAGCTGATGCTGGCCGACCACGGTATTACCGATGTGCGGGTTATCAGCACCGAAGGCCGCCTGACCGACCACTACAACCCCGCCGACAAAACCGTCAACCTCAGTGAGTCTGTGTATGCCGAGCGCAGCGCCTCCGCGGCGGCCGTAGCGGCCCACGAGTGCGGCCACGCGGTGCAGCACGCCACGGCCTATGCCGCACTACAGTTCCGGTCGGCTATGGTGCCGGCCCTGAGCAACGTGTCGCGCTTTATGCCCTGGATTTTGCTGGCTGGTGTGCTGATGATCAAAACCACGCTGATTCCGCTGGGAGTAGGTATCGTGCTGTTCTCGCTTACTACCCTCTTCTCGTTCGTTACGCTACCGGTTGAGTTCGATGCCTCCAAGCGCGCCCTGGCCTGGATTGACCGCCGTGGCATCGTGACGCCGCAGGAGCACGCCATGGCGAAAGATGCCTTGTGGTGGGCCGCCATGACGTACGTGGTAGCGGCTATCAGTTCTCTGGCTACGCTGCTGTACTATGTGAGCATCTTCATGGGTAGCCGCGACCGGCGCTAATAGTTCTTTAAGTGCTTTTTCTGAAAGCAAGCCGCCGCTTCACTTGGAGCGGCGGCTTTTTTTAGTGGCTACCACGCCATGCTTGAAACGTTCCGGCTGGTTTTTCGCTTAACCTGCTGACAGGCAAACCAGCAGTTGCCGGTCCCGATAAAAAATAATGGCTTCCACGAATCTATGCTGTATGCCGCGTAAATTCGTGTCATAATCCCCGCAGTTCCATTCCAGGCAACTGGTTAATTCCCCCACTCACATGCTCACTACCACGCAGTCCTCTATTTTTCAGCTCACTGAAGAGCAACTGGCCGTACAGGCCGCCGCGCGCGACTTTGCGCAGTCCGAACTTTGGGCTGGCGTAATCGAGCGGGACGAACACCAGAAGTTTCCGGCCGAGCAAATCAAGAAAATGGGCGAGCTGGGCTTTATGGGCATGATGGTGAGCCCCGAGTACGGCGGCGGCGGCATGGACACCGTGAGCTACGTGCTGGCCATGGAAGAAATTTCCAAAGTGGATGCGTCCTGCTCAGTTATTATGTCGGTGAACAACTCGTTGGTTTGCTGGGGCTTGGAGAAGTATGGCACCGAAGAACAAAAGCGGAAGTACCTGCCCGGCCTGACTTCCGGCGCCATCATTGGCGCCTTCGCCCTCTCTGAGCCGGAAGCCGGTTCCGATGCTACCAGCCAGCGCACCACCGCCGAGGATAAAGGCGACTATTATCTGCTGAACGGCACCAAAAACTGGATTACCAACGGTACCACGGCTTCGGTGTACCTGGTTATTGCCCAAACCAACCCCGAACTCAAGCACCGCGGCATCAACGTGCTGATTGTAGAGAAAGGCATGGATGGCTTCCAGACCGGCCCCAAGGAAAACAAGCTGGGCATCCGGGGCTCCGACACCTGCTCGTTGATGTTCAACGACGTGAAGGTGCCCAAGGAGAACCGCATTGGCGAAGACGGCTTCGGGTTCAAGTTTGCCATGCAGGTGCTGGCCGGCGGCCGCATCGGCATTGCGTCGCAGGCGCTGGGCATTGCTTCCGGGGCCTACGAGCTGTCGTTGAAATATGCCAAAGAGCGTAAGGCCTTTGGCGTGCCGATTTCGCAGCACCAGGCCATTCAGTTCAAGCTGGCCGATATGGCAACCAATATTGACGCTGCCCGCCTGCTGTGCTTGCAAGCCGCTTATGATAAAGACATGCACCAGGATTATGCCAAATCCGGCGCAATGGCCAAGCTGTTTGCTTCCAAAGTAGCCATGGATACCGCCGTAGAAGCGGTTCAGATTCATGGGGGCTACGGCTTTGTGAAGGAGTACCACGTAGAGCGCCTGATGCGTGACGCCAAAATCACGCAGATTTACGAGGGAACCTCTGAAATTCAGAAAATTGTAATCTCGCGGGAAATCCTGAAATAGCCGTAAGTAGCCTAAAAGATGGATTTGTTGCACAAAACCCAGTCAATATTTGGCTGGGTTTTCGTTTTTGTGAATTTTTATATCTTAATTTGCATTACATCAGCTAGGCCGCTCCGCGTCCTTGGATAATCTAAGACCACAACCACCCTTAGTCCAATGGAAGATTATAATAAAGTGATAGAATCGCTTGGTGTGAGATACATCAAAGCGAAGAATCTGGTGCTACAACAGCCCTTTACAGTTCGCAATAACTATGACGTAGGCAACAATCTTATCCTGTTGCATAAGGGCCGTATTACCTTCGGCGAAGAAGAGCAGGTAGTGGAAGAAGGCGAAATGCTGTTCATTCCCGGTGGCCGCGCTACTAAGGTAAACTACGGAGGATCAACGGGTAAGGTCATCACCAACGATGACCTGATCAGCAATAAAGACAAGTTTTTTCATTCTAACTCCGACCTCGACCTAATTGGCGACGCTGAAGAGAGCCACTCTTTTGTGAGCTTTGAGGCCAAGGTGTTCGATTCGGTGAACTTCTTCGCGTCGTTGGACGTGCCGGCGTTCCTGATTGCCAACAACTCCAAGCTGGGCAACCTCATCATCAAGGTGGTGGAGGAGAGCTTGCAGGAGCTGCCCGGCCGGGAGCGGCTGATTACGATTTACACCGAGAATATTGTGGTGGAAATCGTGCGCTACATCCTCAAGAACAAGATGTTTGTAGAGCAGCTGGCTACTAACAGCACCTACTTCAAGGACCCCCGCCTCATCGACCTGTTCAACTACATCAAGGAGAACATCGGTGGCGACCTGTCCAACAAAGTGCTGAGCAACGTGGCCAACGTGAGCGAAGACTATGTAGGGCAGTATTTCAAGATGCTGACCGGCATCAACCCCCAGGACTACATCGAATACCAGCGGATGGAACGCGCCGTGTTCCTGCTGCGCACCACCAAGAAAAGCATCCGCGACATCGGCAAAGAAGTGGGCTACAAAGACACCGCTTATTTCTGCCGCCGCTTCAAGATGATGTTCGGTATTCCGGCCGGTAAAATGCGCCGCCGCGAATCCGCCATGAACATCTAGTGTAGCGCAAGCTGCCGATAAGTACAGCATATAAAAAGCCCCGTGTTGCCTTGAGTGGCGGCACGGGGCTTTTGCTTTGGTAGGCGGTTGTTTTGCCTAGGCTACACTTACCTGATTGAAGCGCTGAACGGCTTTGGAAACCTGTCCCAGAAAGTTGGGGTCTTTCTCAATCTGGTTGCCGATAACTACCACGTCGGCGCCGGCGCTGAGGGCGCTGTGCGCTTTCTCTACGGTATTGATGCCGCCACCAACGATGATGGGCGTTTCCACGGCTTGCCGCACGGCCTGAATCATGGCCGGTGACACGGGGTGCTGGGCGCCGCTGCCACCATCCAGGTACATGAGGCGCAGACCCAGCATTTCGCCGGCCATGGCGGTGCAGGCGGCAATGGTAGGCTTATCGTGGGGGAGGGGCGTAGTGCCGCTCATGTAGCTGGCGGTGGTCTGGCGGCCGGTATCCACTAGCATGTAGCCAGTGGGCAAAATCTCCAGGTTGCTTTGGCGCAGCAGCGGCGCCGCTACTACGTGCTGGCCAATCAGGAAATCGGGGTTGCGGCCCGAAATGAGCGACAACAGCAGGATACCATCAGCCTGCGAATCGAGGTGCAGGCTGTGGCTGGGGAACAGCAACACGGGCACCGCCGAACGGCTCTTCAATAAACGAATGAGGGCAGCCTGGTGAGAGGTCATCACCAAGCTGCCACCCACAAAAAAGTAATCCACTACGTGCTGCGTGCTCAACTGAATGATGTGCTGGCAGCTGGCTTCGTCCAGATTATCGGGGTCGAGGAGGACCGCCAAGGACTTGTGCCCGTGCTTACGGCGTTCGGTTAGAGCATCATAGAGGCTGGTGAGGCGCATGCGCTTCGTCGTGGTGGTAAGTAAAGTCGATGTCCCGGGTTTCCGGCTCCTGCGAAGGAGAGGTTGCAAGGTCGGGATTTTTGAACATCGGCAAATACTCTCCCACTTTTTTAGCCACTACTGCCATCAATACCGCTGTGGCCTGCGCTACCAGCATCTTGCCGGTATCCGACTGCAAAAACGAGCGGAAAGCATCGGCAACAATAGAGGATGCCTCACTGGTATCGTCGGGAGCGTACTGCTGTTGAGCGCGGTGGTTGCGGGCTGGCACTGGCCGGGGCGAATCGAAGCCAAGCGGGCGGAACGGGTCGGTATCCAGGTCGGCGCTTTCGGTGTGGTACACGTCGGGCGCAATGTGGGCCCGCTCCGAGGCGGCTGGCTGCGCGCCCCGGTCGTTGTGGTGGCCGTGGCTGCCTAGCCCCAAGTCGTCGCCCAAGGCTAAATCGGCATCGGAAGTAGTGGGCTTGCGCAGGGCGCGGCTTGCCCGGCGGCTACGTGCGCCTAGCTCCCGGTCGTGCTGGGGCTTGTATTTCTTTTTGCCCCCAAACAGTTTAGACAGCGCCCAAACTCCGGTGAGCACACCCGCACCAATGGCCACGTACTTGCCAATTTGCTGGGTTTTCTCTTTAATTTCTTCTACCTCGCCCAGTAGAGCGCGCTCATATTCCAGCTTCTGGCGTTCCAGAAACTCTTTTTCGTCCTCGAACAAAGGATTCGTTGGTTCGGCCATGTCGGATTAGGCTTGACGTTTATCGGATTTGTAAATCGTGTTGTTGAGCATCTTGTCGGCCAGGCCCTGGAACAGCTTCTTATCGACGCCCACTGCAAAGATGACAAGCAGCACCAGATAAAACGCCGCTACAATGCCGAAGCCCCAATAGGCGCTGTCGAGCACATCGTTGAGTAATAACGCCACGAACAGGTTTAGGAAGACAAAAAACATCAGCCCGATGGCAGCCATCGACACGCCGTGCAGCGTACCAATGAAGCCGGCTTTCACTTTTTCCTGGGTTTCCAGGCGCACCAAATCGATACGCGTATCGAGGTAGCCTTTCAGGTTGCCGAAGATATTATCGGTGCGGGATGTTTTCGTTGAGTCGTCTTCGTCGTTGAAAAGGCTCATATGGAAGGAGAAGATTTGCGGAAAATCGTGTTAGCAGAGTAAGTTTCGAAAACAGCTGCCGGAGCGAGGTTTTCGGATAGCACATTCATACGGGAAAGGCGGCTTCTTGTCTGAAATCTGCCGTACTTTTACGTACTATCACCATCCCTTGAGTCAGAATCATTATCAAGTTCTCGGAGTGCCGGCCACTGCCACCGCTCTTGCTATCAAGCTGGCTTATAAGAAGTTGGCGGTTCAGTTGCATCCGGATAAGCACGGCGGTAGTCCTATATATGAGGAGCGGTTCAAAGCCGTGGCCGTCGCCTACCAGATTCTTGGCGACCCCGCCCGCCGCGCCGCCTACGACTACCAGCTGCGGCAAGTGGAGCAGCGGGCCGCCGAGGCGCAGCGGCAGCAGGAGTACCGGCCGCAGGGGCAGCACATCTACGGCGTGCCCATGCCGCCCCCAGCGCCGCTGCGCACCCGCCGCCCCGCCGGCTCGGCTGAGCGGTACTACCGCAACATCCCGAAACAGCGCCGGTTTACGCGGCGCGACTACCTGCTGACCTTCGGGTTTTTGGCGGCGCTGCTGCTCTTCATGGGAACCGTGAAAGTGGTGATGGACCACGTAACGGCCGTGAGCAACTACGAGGACGGGCTGCGAGCCTACGGCCGCCGGAAATGGGAAACGGCCCATGCCTATTTCACGGAGGCCTTGCACTTCAAGCCAACCTACAAAGAGGCGCTAAAGCGGCGTGGCGAAATCGAACAATTAATCAACCGCAATTACGAGCAAGCAGGCCTCGACTACACTGCCGCCCTGCGCGAAACCGAGCAGCCCGCCGACCGGGCTACCTTGCTATACCGGTTGGGGCAGTGCCAAACGGAGCTAGGCCAGATTGCCAACGCCGAGCGCAACCTAAGCACGGCCGTAACGCTGGACTCCACGCAAAGCGGGGCCTGGCTGACGCGCGGAGCCATCCGGCTGTTCGAGCAGCAGCAGTTTGAGAAGGCCATTCACGATTTTTCGGTGGGGCTGCGTCAGCGTACCACCACCGGTAAGCCGGTGCCAGTGAAATACCTGACGTATCGGGGGCTGGCGTACTACAAGCTCGATGATTTGCTGCAAGCCCGCCAAGATTATCGGCAGGTGCTGGAAGCCAGCCCGAGCAACGGACAAGTGCATTTTCTGTTGGGGCGAATAGCGCAACGGGAAGGCAATGCCCCCGCCGCCTGCGAGTTTTTTCAGCGCGCCCTGCGGCTTGGGTACCTGTATGCCGCCGCCGCCCAGCAGCAAAACTGCCCGCCCCATGTGGCCCCACCAGTAATAGAACTCAGCCCGGAAGAGTAAGTGGCAGGGATACAGACACGTTTACTACCGGTAGTAGCCTAGTCAAAAGGAAAAAGCGCCTTCCCAATTGGAAAGGCGCTTTTTAGTTGTGGTGAAGTAGTACAGAGCTGAACGAGAACTGCCGGTTAGGGCATCAATACTTTGTCGATTACGTGAATCACGCCGTTGCTCTGGATGACGTCGTAGGTGGAGATGGTGGATACGCCGCCTTTCTCATCCACGAGTACCATGTTTTTCGGGCCGTTCATCATGGCCTTCAGGGTACCGCCGCTTACGGTTTTCAGGGTAGCAGTGCCTTTACCGGCTTTAATGGCCGCCATGATTTTGTCGGCAGTCATGTTGCCGGCTACCACGTGGTAGGTCAGGATTTTGGTGAGGGTGGCTTTGCTTTCAGGCTTCACCAGCGTCTCAACGGTACCAGCAGGCAGGGCGTTGAAAGCGGCATTGGTGGGCGCAAATACTGTGAAAGGACCTTTGCCTTGCAGTGTTTCTACAAGGCCGGCAGCCTTCACGGCGGCTACCAATGTGGTGTGGTCGGCCGAGTTAACGGCGTTTTCCACAATATTCTTATTCGGGTACATAGCCTGGCCGCCTACTTGCACGGTGCCGGGCGTCATGGTGGCTTGGGCCGAAGCTGATGTAACTGAAGCGGCACCCAAAAGGGCTACGAAGGCGAAAGAAAGCAGATTTTTCTTCATGACTAAGTTGAGAGGAGGGGATAGTGAAGTTATTTGAAGGCATCTACGCCGCCACTCAATCAACTGGATTTATTGTACCTAAAAAATATTTTGTGCCAACTATTATAACCAGGATACCATGCCCTAAATGGCCTTGCCGAGGACGTTAAAGAATTATTGCCAATCAGCTAGAGCGGTTTCAGGGTCGGGGTACAGGATGCACGCGGTAGGGGCGGGGACAAGCTCCGCCCCGACGCCGGCGCTTTTCACCAAGTCCGTTCGATGACGGGCGGAACCAGCCCCGCCCCGACCTCCAAAACCGCTTTAGTTGCGTAGGTCGCTCAGCCATTGGGCACCCCGAACCAGAGCGGCATGACTACACAGAAACGCCCGGCCTGCTCATGGCAGACCGGGCGCTTGCAGCTTTTATAAGACTCAATGCGTTAGTTCAGCCAAACCGTGAGCAGCACTTCAAAGCGGTGCGGCGCGAAGGCATTGTAAAAGGGTGCTTCGCCCTGAAAGCCCAGCACGTGCACCAAAGCAATGCCTTCGGTGCGCGAGTCAACCACCCGTACGGGGTAGAGCTGGTCTTGCTCGGGCCAGTCGCCTACGTGGTTGAACGGGCGCTGGCTGTTGTCTACGCAGCGGGCGTAATCAACGAATGGGGCGTGCCGAGTGGCTTCGGCGAGGGTCAGGTTATCTACTTCGTATGCCATAGTCTCTTCTACAAAAAGCGACAAGATTTGATTCAGGAACAAGCCGGAAAGCTACCGGACAGTTGCGGCAAGTACACCAGGCAAGCCTTGAAAATGTGCCTGTATGGTTGACCTGCCGCGCGTATTCATAGCCTCCTAAGTCCGCAGTTTACGAAATCAAAGTTTAAATTGAAAACTAAATTTCACGCCGAAGTTGCTGGCACCCGGCGAATTACGATACGTAAGCCGGTGCAGAAAGTCGACGCGTACCACCCGGAAGATATTTTCCACCCCGTAGCCAATTTCGGCGTAGGGCAGGCGGCCCAGCGGCTGAAACCGGGGCAGCGGCTCCCCACTCTCGGGGTCCAGCTCCGGAATGATGGCATTGTTGGCCTGATCGACGCTGCCGTAGAGTGCGTTGCCGGTAGCTACTAAGCGCCAGTTCAGCTTCTTGAGCGCGGGTACCGAGTTCAGCAGGAAGCCTTCAAAATGGTGGTCGAAGCGCAACCCTACGTACCGGTCACTCACAAACTCGAAGTAGCGCATCAGGTTGTAGGCCCCGGCGTTGTAGAACGGCGACTGGTTGCCGAGGTGCGCCTTGAGCACCGGATACGGTACCGTGCTCGGAATGTAACCGGCATCAAGCGT
The DNA here is from genome assembly GCF_017313265.1 of Hymenobacter telluris. Classification (GTDB taxonomy): domain Bacteria; phylum Bacteroidota; class Bacteroidia; order Cytophagales; family Hymenobacteraceae; genus Hymenobacter; species Hymenobacter telluris. Next base: position 131,116 of record NZ_JAFLQZ010000013.1, read on the forward strand.
ATAGTCGGTGCGGCCGAACTGGCCGAGGCGTACGCTCTGCGTTACCAGCAGATTGAGCTTGTGGTACTGGAAGTCGCCGCCCAGAAACTTGTTGAGCCCCAAGGTGTAGCGCACCGTGAATACCGGCAGCCGCTTGAGGCCAATAGCCGAGCGGTAGTTTTGGGTCTGGCTCTGCACCAGCACTTCGTCGGGCGCGTAGCGCGACTCTACCACCAGCTCCGATACTGCAAAATTGTCGTTGGTAGGCGCCCCTAGCCGGGCCTCGTTGGTGTAGTAGGCAAAATCGTACAGCGGCCGGAACTGCTGCTGCCGGACGGTTACTTTCTGCGTGAAACCCCGAAACAAGTCCGTTTGAAACGACACCGAGGTTAAGTCGCGCAGCAGGGGCCGGCCGTTGTTGATGTTGCCCACACTGGCGGCGGCTTCAAACAGCGGATTTTCCAGCGCGTAGTCGTTGTCAAGAAGCGCCACCTGGTCGATGTCGTGGCGGTGCTCGAAACCGATGGTGGTCCAGGTGCGGCGGTCCAGGATTTTGCTGGTGCGCAGGCCGTACTTGAGGCGGGTATCGCGCAGGCCGTACGCCACGTACACGCGGGCCATCCAGTTGCGGCTGACGTCGGGCGTAGTACGGAAGCCGATGCGGGGCCTGAGCCCCTCAATGTTGTTGTAGCCGAGCGTGGCCAGCACCGGGCCTACGTCAATCTTGCCCACCCGGTAGTAGCCCGTAACCGCCACCGTAGCCAACTCCAGGAAGGACTGCACGGCCGGCAGCTGGCGCACTGTATCGAGTACCGTGAGCGTGGTTTGCTCCTGCACCGACAGCGAATCAGGCCGGTTTCTGTCGAAGAAGGTAGGGTCGCTTTTAAACGCATCGGCGGCCGTTGCCATCGGCACATCGTAGAACTCCAGCGGATGGTACTTGCCGGGCTCGAAGTTGGAGTTGACGGTAGTGAAGCGGGCCATTACCCCGGTGCTTTTGCTGGTAGGCCGCACGCTCACCAGCACGCGGGTGCGCAGCGGTAGCCACGGCCCGGCGGCAGTCGGCGTCAGCTCCTGCCATACCTTAATCTTATCCACGAAGTTGAGGTTGGCATCGGGACTAACGCTCAGGTCGAGGCGGCGCAGGGCGTAGCCGTCCTTGGTAATCCAGATGGTGCCGGTGAAAGCCAGGTCCTGCGGGCGGCGCGGCGTAACGGCCAGCTGGTAGCAGAAATCCTCGCCGATGTACACCGAATCCTGCAGCTCATACTCGTAGGTGAACTTCCAGCCGTCGGCAATCGGCGAAATAAAATCCTTGCCCAGCAGCTGCTGCCAGTTCGGGTAGAAGTCCCAGTCCTGAAACGAGGAGCCCATAATCTGCGACACCACCGAGCCCTCGCGCGGGGCCATGCCGTGCATCTGGTTGCGCTTGATTTCCTCGCGCCGCCGCAACGGCCGCTGGTGCGCGTAGTACCTCGACAGCATTTCGGAGGCGAAGATGGGTACCACGGGCTTGCCGTCGGCCCCGCGTTCTAGGCCCAGGCTGTCGGCCACGGCTATCATCTCGCGCAGCACCTTGCGGCCACTCACCTGCTTGGGCAAGTTGTTGATGCTGATTTCGGTGCGGTTGTAGCTGTCGAACTCGAAGGCGTCGAGGCGCTGCTTGTCGTTGCGGGGCTTGTTCTGCTGCACTCGGCGCATAATGGCGTAGGCCGGGTTTTCGGTGGGGCGCACCACCACTTCGCCCAGTGATACGCCGCTGCCACCCAAGGCAAAGTTGAGGGTTTGTTGCGGGGCCTGGCGGTTGAGTGCTTTCTTGATGGCCTTGAAGCCCATGGCCGAGGCCACAATAGTATCGGCGGGGGCGGTGCTGAGCGTGTAGCGGCCGGCATCGTCGGCGGTGGTGCCGGCAGTGGTGCCCGGCACGAAGATGGAGGCAAACGGTACCGGCTTACCACTAGCCGCCTCCGTGACCTGGCCTTTCACGAGTAGCTGCTGGGCTTGGCTACGCTGCACGCCCGCCAGCAGCAGTACGTGCAACAACAGTAAGTATCGAATAGAAAAGCGCAAGAGTCAGGAACCGATAAACACGTACAAATCAGCGGAAAGCACAGCCCGAAGCCGTAAGATACAGCATACGAGCGGGCCCCGGCAACAGGTTGAGCCGATAAGCTTAATTTAATCCGGAGAGTTCAAGAAGCTCTCAGAAGGTTGCCAATACCCCGCAGATTACCGCTCACTTCTACTGCACTACCACTTCCACCCGGCGGTTGCGGGCCCGCTGTTGCACGTCGCGGTTATCGGCTACCGGGCGCGCCCCGCCGTAGCCGCGGGCCACCAGCCGCACCGAGTCGATGCCCTGCTGCATCAGGTACTGCCGCACCACGCGGGCCCGCTGCTCGGAGAGGCGCAGGTTCAGGGCGGCGTCGCCTACGTTGTCGGTGTGGCCGGCTATTTCCAGTTGCATAGCAGGCTGCTCACGAAGCAGGCGGGCCAGCGCGTTCAGAGTAGGGCGCGAGATGGGCAGCAGCGTGGCCGTACTCTGGGTGAAATACAGATTAGGTAGCGTTACGGCGGCTCCTTTGCTGAATTTGGACGCATCGGGCAACGCCGCCGCCTGAGTGCTTGTGTCCGTTGCAGAAGCAGGCGTAGGTGGTAGCTGGCGAGCTGGTTTCGGCGCTACCCGAACAGGGCGAGCTACTGCCGGTTTTGGTGGCTTAACCGGAGCGGCGGCCGGAGCAGGGCTCGGCTTCGCTAAAACGGGAGGCGTTGCGGCCACTACAACTACCGGAGCAGCAGGAGTAACCTCCTCCTCGTCAGGTATTGGCTTGGCCGTAGTGGGTAAGTTAGTGTAGAGGTACGACGCAGGAATGGGGGCCAGTTCATTGCTGGTTTCCGGTAGTTGCCACTCCAGCGTGGCGCGGGAGTCCCGGCCGGACTGGTAATACTCCACCCGGATGGGGTAGTAGCGCCCGGCCGTCAGAACCAGTTGCGCCGTGTGTTTGCTTACGGCCTGATCCTGCCAGGAATTGAGAATGCGCTGCCCGCCCACCCACACCCGCATGCCGTCGTCGGTGGTAATCTGGAATTTATACGCGCCAGTTACGGGAGCATACACGTGGCCCACCCAGCGCACCGAAAAATACTCACCCGGCACGCCCGGCCCCGGCGACACAAAGTGGTTGCCATCGGGCCCGATAGTCCAGTTGAAATCAATGGTCGGGTCGGTGCGGGTGAGGGCCAGCTTCTCGAAGTTCGTGCCGTTGTAATACTGTGCCCGCAAGCCGGTGCCGAGCGTAACGGGCTTCGGCTGAGCCCCGGCCGAGCCCGTAAGTAACAGCAGACACAGAAGGCAAACCAGGGGAAGGGAAGCAGGCGTTTTCATGGCGGCGAGGGTAGGCTTTCAGGCAGTGAGCAGCGGGCGGCAGTAGCGAAGCAGATAAGTACTGCACCAACTTTATTCATTGAATAAGCAGCTATGCTTCAACGAACTATCGTGCGCCGGCTATATAAGTAGAACTGGAAATTATTGTAGAGCTGCGACACTTGGCTCTGCCGACCTTCGGTTCGCGTATTGGCCTTGCTGACGTTGTTTACTTAGGCAGATCGAACGGCGTGGACGCCAAGACGCGAACCGAAGGTTGGCAGAGATAGGTGTCGCGGCGCTACAATCAAGTTGATAAGGCGCCGCCTGCATAGCAGTATGCAAGGATAGAATTGAAATTCGGAGTTTCCTGGTGTATCTTCGCTGTTACTTATCCAGAAAGACCGAGGGATTGGGCCCTACGACGTCTTGGCAACCTGAGTAAAACAAGGTGCCAACTCCCATTTTGCCGCTACTGTAGCCGCGAAAGAAGATAAGTACGGAACCTGCCCTCGCAGTTTTCTCTTTCTGGATGAGCTAGTTTAACGCCCGCATTCCGAAGGAGAAACCATGAAAACGCACCGCCCCGACTCGCCCCTCTACGATATTCTGGAACGCCGCCTCCTCATCCTGGACGGCGCCATGGGCACCATGATTCAGCGCCACCCGCTGACCGAGGCCGACTTCCGGGGCACCCGTTTCGCCGACCACTCGCACCCTTTACGCGGCAACAACGACCTACTCAGCCTCACCCGCCCCGACATCATCAAGGGCATCCACGCCGAGTACTTCGCCGCCGGGGCCGACATGGTGGAAACCAACACGTTCAGCGGCACCACCATTGCCCAGGCCGACTACGCCTTGGAGCACGTAGTATATGAGCTGAACTACGAGTCGGCGCGGTTGGCCAAGGAAGCCGCCGACGAGTTTACCGCCCAGAACCCCGCCAAGCCGCGCTTCGTGGCCGGCGCCATTGGCCCCACCAACCGTACCGCCTCCCTCTCGCCCGATGTAAACCGCCCCGGCTTTCGTGCTGTGACCTTTGATGAGCTGGCCACTGCCTACCACGAGCAGGTGCGCGGCCTGATTGACGGCGGCTCCGACGCGCTGCTCATCGAAACTATCTTCGACACGCTCAACGCCAAAGCGGCGCTGTACGCGGTGCAGAAGTTCTTCGACGAAGGGGGGCGGGTGGTGCCCGTTATGATTTCGGGTACCATTACCGATGCCTCGGGCCGCACGCTTTCGGGGCAGACGGTGGAAGCCTTCTGGAACTCCATCCGCCACCTGCCGCTGCTGAGTGTGGGGCTGAACTGCGCCCTCGGGGCCGACCAGCTCAAGGTGTACATCAAGGAGCTGAGCCGCATTGCCGACGTGCATATTTCCGCTTACCCCAATGCGGGTCTGCCCAACGCTTTTGGCGGGTATGATGAGTCGGCGCAGGAGTTTGCGGGGGTAGTGGAAGGCTATTTGTCCGACCGACTGGTGACAGTGGTAGGCGGCTGTTGTGGCACCACGCCCCAGCACATTGCCGAGCTGGCCAAGCTAGCCGAGAAGTACGAGCCGCGCCCCTTACCGGAAGTACCGGTTGCCACCCGTTTGAGCGGGTTGGAGCCCTTTGGCATCACGGGAGAAAGCCTGTTTGTGAACGTGGGCGAGCGGTGCAACGTGACCGGCAGCCGCGCCTTTGCTCGCCTCATCCGGACCGGCGCCTACGAGCAGGCTCTGCAAGTGGCCCGCGACCAAGTGGAAGGCGGCGCCCAGGTGATTGACGTGAACATGGACGAAGGCATGCTCGACTCGGAGCAGGCCATGACTACGTTCTTGAACCTGATTGCCTCGGAGCCTGACATTTCGCGGGTGCCGATTATGATTGATTCCTCGAAGTGGAGCGTACTGGAAGCCGGCCTGAAATGCGTGCAAGGCAAGAGCATCGTCAACTCGATTTCCCTCAAGGAAGGCGAGGAGGTATTCAAGCAGCGCGCCCGCACCGTGCGCCAATACGGCGCGGCCGTGGTCGTCATGGCCTTCGACGAAAACGGCCAGGCCGACAGCTACGAGAAGCGCATCGAAATCTGCCAGCGCAGCTACGATATTCTGGTGAACGAAGTCGGCTTTCCGGCCGAGGACATCATCTTCGACCCCAACATCCTGACCGTGGGCACCGGCATGGAGGAACACCGCAACTACGCGCTGGACTTCATCGAGGCCGTCCGCTGGATCAAGCAGAACCTGCCCGGCGCCCTCACCAGCGGCGGCGTCAGCAACATCAGTTTCTCGTACCGCGGCAACGACGTGGTGCGCGAAGCCATGCACTCATCGTTCCTCTACCACGCCATCCGGGCCGGCCTGGACATGGGCATCGTGAACCCCAGCCAGCTGGCCGTGTACGACGAAGTGCCCAAGGACCTGCTGGAGCTGGTAGAAGACGTGCTGCTCAACCGCCGCCCCGACGCCACCGAGCGCCTCGTGGACTTCGCCGACAGCATCAAGGACAAATCAACCAGCAACCAACAATTAGCCACCAACAACCAGGAATGGCGCAGCTTGCCGGTGAAAGAACGCCTGCAACACGCGCTAGTAAAAGGCATTACTGAGTTTATCGACCAGGATACCGAGGAAGTTCGGCAGCTGGTAGGCCGGCCGCTGGAGGTGATTGAGGGCCCGCTGATGGCCGGCATGAACGTGGTGGGTGACCTGTTTGGCGCGGGCAAGATGTTCCTGCCCCAGGTGGTGAAATCGGCCCGCGTGATGAAGAAAGCCGTGGCCTACCTGGAGCCCTACCTGCTGGCCGACAAGCAAAGCGGCGACCGGCAAACCGCTGGCAAAATTCTGCTGGCCACCGTGAAAGGCGACGTGCACGACATCGGCAAGAACATCGTGGGCGTGGTGCTGGCCTGCAACAACTTCGACATTGTGGACCTGGGCGTGATGGTGCCGCTGGAGCGGATTCTGGATGAAGCCCAAAAGCAGCAGGTAGACGTTATTGGGCTGAGCGGCCTGATTACGCCGAGCCTGGACGAAATGGTGTACGTGGCGCAGGAAATGGAGAAGCGCGGTCTTAAAACGCCACTGCTCATCGGGGGGGCTACCACCTCGCGCCTGCACGCCGCCGTGAAAATTGCGCCCAACTACAGCGGCCCCATCGTGCACGTCAACGACGCTTCACGCTCGGTGGGGGTGGCGGCGGCGTTATTGGGCTCGGCCGATGTGGAGTACGCCCGCACCGTGCGCGAAGAATACCGCCAGCTCCGTGAGGACTACGCCGGCCGCCAGCGCGACAAAAACTACCTCACCATTGAGGCCGCCCGCGAGAATGGCTTCAAAGCCGACTGGGAAACCACCCCCATTGTGAAGCCGACTTTCCTCGGTACCAAAGCCCTGGAAGACTACGACTTGGCCGAGCTGGCCGAGTACATCGACTGGACGCCGTTCTTCCAGACCTGGGAGCTGAAAGGCCGCTACCCGCGCATCCTCACCGACGAGAATGTGGGCGAAGCCGCCACCCAGCTCTTCCACGACGCCCAGAAGATGCTCAAGCAAATCATCGACGAGAAGCTGCTCACGGCCCGCGCCGTAGTCGGCTTCTGGCCCGCCAACACCGTCGGCCACGATACCGTGCAGGTGTTCAAGGACGATACCCGCCAGGAAGTAGCCACCGAGTTTTTCACGTTGCGCCAGCAGAGCGAAAAAGCGGCCGGCGTGCCCAACCTCGCCTTCTCCGACTTTGTGGCGCCGCGGGAAACCGGCCGCGCCGACTACATCGGGGGCTTTGCCGTGACGGCCGGTATCGGCATCGAGAAGCACCTGGAAAGGTTTGAGGCCGAGCATGATGACTATTCCAGCATCATGATGAAGGCCCTGGCCGACCGCCTCGCCGAAGCCTTTGCCGAGCGCCTGCACCAGCGGGTGCGGGAAGAGTTTTGGGGCTACGACCCGGCCGAAAACCTCACGAACGAAGACCTCATTCAGGAGAAATACAAAGGCGTGCGGCCCGCGCCCGGCTACCCCGGCTGCCCCGACCACACCGAGAAAATCACCTTGTTTGAGCTGCTCGACGCCGAAACGGCTACCGGTATCCGCCTCACCGAAAACCTGGCCATGTACCCGGCTTCCTCGGTAAGTGGCCTGTACTACGCCCACCCCGACTCACGCTACTTCGGGCTCGGCCGCATCGGCCAAGACCAGGTAGCCGATATAGCGGAGCGCAAGAACATGCCATTGCCGGAGCTGGAACGCTGGCTGATGCCTAACCTGAACTACGAGCCCAGTAGCGTGCCCGTTACGGCGCTGTAGTTGCCTCACCCCCTAGCCCCCTTCCCCTGCTTGATGCGCAGCATGAGGGAGAGGGGAACTAGCTTATGGTTTTCTAGCTCTAACCTCTATTTATTACTTAATGTCACCCAAAGGAAAGCTTGAACGAAAGCCAGCGTTAGAGTTAGAAACTAGTCCTCCTTCTCTTTTGGGAAGGGGGCTAGGGGGTGAGGCAATCGACGCCCGCCTTACCGCCGATAAAACCAACTGGTACCGCCACTTGAAAGGCTTCAGCGCCGAAATGCGCCGCCACCCTACAGAAGCCGAAAATACGCTCTGGCAAGCCCTGCGAAACCGCCAACTGGCTGGTGTCAAATTCCGGCGCCAGCACACCATCGGCCGCTACATTGTCGACTTCGTCAGTACTGACTATCACCTCATTATCGAAGTAGACGGCTGCGTGCATCTAGAAGAAGGCGCGGCAGAATACGATGCTGGTCGGACTCACGACTTGCAGGAGAAAGGCTACCGAACCCTGCGGTTTTCTAATGCACAGATAATAGCCAGATTACCAGACGTTCTGACGCAGATTCAACAAGTCCTTACTGCCACCCCATAAACCCTTAGTTGCTCCCCAGCCGTCAGGCTCCCCCTCTCCCCCGGAGAGGGGGCCGGGGGGTGAGGCAACCACTGATGAAAGTAACCGAACATATAGAGCGTGCCAACGGCAAAACCTTGTTTTCGTTCGAGGTGCTGCCACCCCGCAAAGGGGAGAACATTCAGAACCTGTTCAGCAACATCGAGCCGCTGATGGAGTTCAAGCCGCCGTTTATCGACGTGACGTACCACCGCGAGGAGTACGTGTACCGGCAGCACCCCAACGGGTTTCTGGAAAAGAAAACGGTGCGCAAGCGGCCCGGTACGGTAGGTATTTGCGCGGCCATCAAAAACCGCTTCGATGTGGACACCGTGCCCCATCTGATTTGCGGCGGCTTCTCGAAAGAGGAAACCGAAAACGCCCTCATCGACCTGCACTTCCTCGGCATCGACTCGGTGCTGGCGCTACGCGGCGACCCAATCAAATCGGAAGGCACGTTCAAGCCGCACGAAGACGGCCACGCCTACGCTTCCGACCTGATTGGACAGGTAAAGTCTTTAAACAAAGGCGAATACCTCGATGAGAAGCAGGACGACACCTGGGCCACCAACTTCTGCATCGGTACGGCCGGCTACCCTGAAAAGCACTTCGAGGCCCCCAACTACGGTGCCGACATCCGCTACCTGCGCCACAAAGTGGACCGCGGCGCCGACTACATCGTGACCCAGATGTTTTTCGACAACGAGCATTTCTTTAAGTTCGAGAAAAGCTGCCGCGACGCGGGCATCACCGTGCCCATTATTCCGGGCCTGAAGCCGCTCACCACCAAAAGCCAACTCACCATGCTGCCCCGCACGTTCTTCTTGGACTTGCCCGAGCCGCTGGTAGAAGCCATCAGCCAGTGCCGCGACAACGAAGCGGCCCGGCAAGTCGGCATTGAATGGTGCATCAACCAAAGCAAGGAGCTGATGGCCCACGGCGTGCCCAGCCTGCACTACTACAGCATGGGCAAGTCGGAAAGTATCCGGCGGGTGGCGTCGGAGCTGTTTTAACAGTTCGGTTTTTCGTTGCTGGTTTTTCGTTGGTTGAGAGCAGCAGGTTGCCCAACTTTCTTCGGCGTGTAACGAACAACGAAAAACCAGCAACGAAAAACGAATATGACGACCCTTGATGAGCTGTTCGTGCGGCTGCGCGAAGCTACCACCCCCACCGAAATAGAGAACCTGCAAAACGGCATCTGGCAAATCTGGCTAACTACCGGCGACCTGCTGCTTGATAAGCACTTAGAGGCAGGCATGCGCGCTATGGCCGCCGGCAACTACACCCAGGCCATTGCCGATTTCACTGCCCTGATTGAGTTGCAGCCCGCCTATGCCGAAGGCTGGAACAAGCGGGCTACGGCTTATTACCTGCGCGGCGAGTACCGCGCTTCCCTCGATGATGTGCGCGAAACGCTACGCCGCGAGCCGCGCCATTTTGGGGCGCTGGCCGGCTGGGCCAACATGCTCCGCGCCATTGCCGACGACCGAGGCACCCTGCGCGTGCTGCTCCGGCTGGAAGCCCTGTGTCCGCATTGGCCGGGTTTACAGAGCCAGTTGCGCGAGGTACGTGACCAATTGGGCGAGTAGGGGGAGTAATAGGGTGGGAGTTGTATTTTTAGTTTAATAGGTTAGTTGTATATTTCCGAAGATTAACCGTGCATCTGGTTGCTTTGAAATACGCTTTTTTTGCTCATGTTATTGTTTTGAAGCTAAAAGGGCCTTGAAGAGCAGGATTTTCTGGATTAAGGTTGACTGAGTATTAATTGTATTTAATTAATAAAAAATTACCCTCCGTAGTTCGGCTGTTCCCCCCACAGTCACTACCGCGAGGCCCCACCTTCTATGAAACACTTGTATGCAGTAGTGGTGCTTGGCGCTATGCTTGGGCTTAGCCCGGCGGCACAGGCACAAAAACAACGCACCACCGACACTGAGAGCGGAATGCTGGAGAAAGGCAAAAAAGTAGGTGTCTGGGAGTATTTCAGCCACACCCGCGACGGCCGCCAAGTGCTGGTGCAGCGCTACGACCATACCACCAACAAGCTGGTGTACTACCGGCCGATTGAGGATGTTCCTTACAACGCCGAGGTGACACCCGGCCAGTGGACCCGGACCAATGTGCAGCAGCCCCCGCTTTATATTGGCGGCGAAGCGGCACTGGCCGGGTATATGAGCAAAATGAACTACCCGCAGGCTGCCCAAAACCGTAACATTCAGGGCAAGGTGCTGATTACCTTCATGATTGATACATTGGGCCAGGCTTCCAAACACAAAGTGCTCAACAGCATTGGGGGCGGCTGCGACGAAGAGGCGCTGCGAGTCTGCCAGAGTATCCCGTCGCAATGGGTGCCTGCGCGGTTAGCGGGCCGGGCTGTGCCGGTGATGTACGAGCTGCCGTTCACGTTCCGGTTGCAGAAAGCCAACTAAGCGCACAAGCTACGCTTGAAGCGAGGCGGGTTGCCGGGTAACCTCAACTTGCGGGGCTTGCGTACATTGGGGGCATGAACCCGACTTTTGTTTTCCGCTCCCTGGCAGCCGCCTCGCTCGGCGCCTTTCTGCTGACAGCCTGCGACTCTACGCCGCGTGAGCGGCAGGAGATTGTGCGCGAAGAAGCCCGCAAGCTCGATACGGCCGCCAGCCGGGCCGCCGCCAAACTGCGCGTGGCCGGCCGCCGCGCCGCCCGCTTCGATTCGGTTTCGCGGGCTCGTACCCGCCAGCCGCTCGATGAGGCGGCCAGCGCCACGTTCACCAGCCAATTGCTCGGGACGTATGCTGATGTGGAAAAGCTGACGCCAACTACCATCGAGCCGGCCTTTGTGCAGTTTATGCAGCAGGTGCGGGCCAAGCGCCGCGCCTGGACCCAGCGCGACTGGGACTACGCCACTGCCATTAGCCGCCGCCTCAATGCCCAGTTCCGCGCCATCCGCCTCGATATTAAAGGCCGCGACGAGCTGCACATCCGGGCTCTGCAAACCGAGTTTACCACCCTGGAAACGAGCCGCGACGTGAAAGACCTCGGCCAGGCCATGAAGAAACCGTAAGCAGCACACACTTTGTTATTAGCCCCGCCCTCGTGCGGGGCTTTTGCGTTAAGAGGGCCTATTTGCTGATGTCTATGCTGAAACGCTTGCAGAATTTACTACGGTTGGGGCTGACTGGCACGATGTTGAGTTTTCTGGCGCTAGGTGCCCGCGCCCAAACAACGCCACTCATTTCCACCGTGGAAACCGTACCCGCCCTCGACCAGTGGCTAAGCCCCGGCGACCGGCTGCAAGTGCGCCTGGTGGGCCAGCCCAACGCCCGCGTCACGTTCCTGAACGGCCAACCTCTAACCGAGCTAACACCCGCCCAGGCCAAGGGGCAGGCAGGTGTGTACCAGGATACCTACGTGGTGCAGCCCGGCGACACGCTCAACAACCGGCCCGTTGAGGTGCAAGTCCTTACCGCCGATAGTGTGTTGTCGGTGGGCTTTACCCAGAACAAGGTGCGGTTCTTGAACCCCGGCCAGCCTCAGTTGGCTCGCACGCGCACCTCGTTGGCCTACCTCAACTACGGGCTGGGCGAAGACCGGCTGGGCGGGGCCAAGCTCGGCTACCTCGATTCGTTGGTGGTGTTGCACCTGACGGGCCGGGTGGGGGACAAGTATCGGGTGCAACTGGCGGCGGGGCAGGTGGCGTGGGTGCCGCAGGAGGTGGTGCAACTGCTGCCGCCCGGCGGCTTTGTGCCCACCTCCCTCACCAGTTCCTGGAGCGTATCCGGCGACTCGCTCTACGACTACGTGCGCATGCCCCTCACTGAGCGGCTGCCGTATCGTTCCCAGCTGCTACAAAATCCGGCGCGGCTGGTGGTGGATGTGTTCGGGGCCACTTCCAATACCAACTGGATAACCCAGCGGACCGGGCTGCAAGAGCTGGGAGCCGTGTACTACGAGCAGCCCCAGCCCGACGTGTTCCGGATGGTGCTGCCGCTGCGGCACCGCCAAAGCTGGGGCTACCATATTCGGTACCAAGGCAATGCATTGGTGGTGCAAGTGGCGCGGCCCCCTGCCAAACTGCGGCTGCGTGGCCTGCTGGTAGCTGTTGATGCCGGGCACGGCGGCACTAACGTGGGAGCCGCCGGCGCCAGCGGTGCCCGCGAAAAAGACCTGACCCTGGCCATTGCCCAAAAGCTGCAACAAGAGCTAAAGAAAGCCGGTGCCCAAGTGGTAATGACCCGCGAAACCGACGCCACTCTGGAAATCAGTGAGCGGGTGAACTTGCTGCGGCAGCGGCGGCCGGCACTGCTGGTGAGCATTCACGTCAACTCGGCGGGCAACACTACGGTACAAGGCACTAGCGCCTTTTATCGGTACGTGGCGTTTCGGCCGCTGGCGGCGGCGCTGTACCGGCAGATGCAGGGAACGGGCCTGGTTGGCTGGGGCTTGGTGGGTAACTTCAACTTCGGCCTGAATGGTCCGACTGAATTCCCGAATGCCCTGGTGGAAACGGCCTTCGTCTCCAACCCTGAAGATGAAAAACGCCTCACCAACCCAACTGCTCAGCAGCAAATGGCTAAGGCTATGACCCAGGGTATCAAAGACTTTCTGAAAGCAACCCGCGCCAAAGGCCCGCGCGGCTGGCTCTTGAAACAGCCAGCGCGGGAAGAAGAGTAGCTAACGGCAGGCAACCAGAATAGAAACAGGGTTTTAGGAAAAAAACTGTAGCTACATCTTTTCTGTGGCAAGCCCGTTTACAGCATCTGGTGCAAGGTAGTGGTGCCGTATCAAGCCAGCTATAGCAAGTTAGCTGAAAATAGCTGCCGCCAACTGTTGTGCCCGTAGGTTAGTCCCGTACCTTCCAGATACTTGGCTCGTAGAGCTTCGTTATAGCACCGGCCAAGCAGTTGGCCGTCTCGTTCTTTCTCCTACCCAATTCCCCGTTCGCGCATGGCAAACACCTCCTTTCTTGACCGCAGCCGCACCGTTGCTGGTCCGGGCTACAACCGCTGGCTGGTACCGCCCGCGGCGCTAGCCATTCATCTGGCCATCGGCCAGGCCTATGCGTTCAGCGTGTTCAACAAGCCGCTGGGAGCCCTCATCAGCGGTGACGTAAACAACCCCGCCCCCGACGACTGGACGCCCACCCAAATCGGCATTACCTTCTCCATTGCCATTGTGTTGCTGGGTTTGTCGGCGGCGGTTTTTGGGAAGTGGCTGGAACGAGTGGGGCCGCGCAAGGCCATGCTGGCGTCGGCGTTGTGCTTTGGGGGCGGCTTCCTGATTGGCTCTTTGGGGATTCATCTGCACAATATCTACCTGCTGTATTTCGGGTACGGTTTTGTGGGTGGTATCGGGCTGGGTATCGGGTACATTTCGCCGGTGAGCACGCTCATCAAGTGGTTCCCCGACCGCAAAGGCGTGGCTACCGGCATGGCCATTATGGGTTTTGGGGGCGGCGCCATGATTGGCTCGCCGCTGGCCAACAACCTGATGGGGCAATTCAAGGATTCGGCCCCGCTGGGCGTGGCGCCTACGTTCATTGTGATGGGTGTTATCTACCTGCTGTTCATGCAGTTTGGGGTCTGGACCATTCGGGTGCCGGCCGACGACTGGAAGCCTGCCGGTTACGTGCCCAGCACCGAGCATAACGTGATGATAACCACCGCCAACGTATCGGCCGACAACGCCATCAAAACGCCGCAGTTCTGGCTGCTGTGGGTGGTGCTGCTCACCAACGTGACGGCCGGTATCGGGGTGCTCGAAACGGCCTCACCGCTGATTCAGGAAACATTTTCCGACAATGCAATGGGTGCCGGCCGGGGCGTAACGGCGGCGGCGGCGGCAGGCTTTGTGGGCTTGCTGAGCTTGTTCAACCTGCTGGGCCGGTTCTTCTGGTCGTCGGCCTCCGATAAGCTGGGCCGCAAGGTGACGTACGCCATTTATTTCGGGTTGGGCATCCTGCTTTACGCCTTGGTACCCACGCTGGGGCACGGCGCCCGCCTGACGCTGTTTGTGGTGGTAGCCTGCGTGATTATCAGTATGTACGGCGGGGGCTTTGCTACCATTCCGGCCTACCTCTCCGATATGTTTGGCAAGTACCAGGTGGGTGCTATTCACGGGCGGCTGCTCACGGCCTGGAGCACGGCCGGGGTGCTGGGCCCGCTGATTGTGCACACCATTCATGAGCACGCCAAAGAGCAGGGCCTCAAAGGGGCCGATGCGTATGAAAACGTGTTCTACACTATGGCTGGCGTACTGGTGCTGGGGCTGCTGGCCAACCTGGCGGTGCGCCCCGTAAAGGAGCAGTACTACGAAAAAGGCCCGGTTACCATCGAAGCGGGTGGCCATTAGCCGTCCATTCTCACCCTTCACACTACCTGATTTATGAGCACTACACCCGCTTCCGCAACCACTCCAGAGCCAAGTACCAGCGGCTCGGCTATTTTGGCCTGGCTATATGTTGGCATTCCGCTGGCCTGGGGCGTTTCCCAAACATTCATTAAAGCCCTGGCGCTGTTCAAATAGAACAACTGCTTGGTAGTTGACGGCATTTTTTTATTGCCACTAGAGAGAAGCACCTATTTAGGTGCTTCTTTTGTTTGGTTGGAAACCAAGCCGCCCCATGTCCCACGAATCTGCCGACGAAGCCATTGTTCAGCTGGCTTCTTTCGCCAACTCTATATCGGCACACCTGGCCAAAAACCAGTTGGAAGCTGCTGCTATTCCCTGCTTCCTGAGCAACGAGAACCGGCCCTACGGCCCAATTTCCGGCGGGGTGCGCCTGCACGTGCGGCAGCAGGATGTAGCGGCGGCGCAAGAGGTGCTGCACGCCAGCCAGGTATCTATGCAAGCCCTGCCCACTACCGACGACGAAGCCGCTACTCCTACGGCCCGCTGCCCCCGCTGCCACCACACCGACATCGTCTGCCGCCAACTGCCCGAGCCCAACGACACGCTCCTTACTAAGCTCCGCCTCTGGATATTAGCCCCCGAAAAACCCCAGTGCCACTGCTTCCACTGCGGCCTTGACTTTGAAGGATAATCAGGGTATATAAAACGACTTGTAGCGCGGAAGCCACAGGTACTAAATAGAACGGCCGCTGCACCAATGGTACAGCGGCCGTTTCTGGTTTCAAGCCTGATACGTCGGCTACTTGACAATCAGCAAGCGGGTGGTTTTGGTGGCGCCGGCCGCACGCAGCTGGCACGAATACACGCCGCCGGGCAGCGCGTGGCTGTCGAGCGTAAACTGGTAGCGCTGCTTGGCCTGTACTGGACCTTCGTAAAGGGTGGCTACCACGCGGCCTAGGGTGTTGTATACCAGCACCTTCGCCGGACCGGTCTTCTCGGCTTCGAAGGTGAGCGTGGCTTGTTCGGTGGCTGGGTTTGGATACACCTGCAACTCTTGGGCATCGGCGGAAGCGGCGCCTGAACTGCCGGCTGCCAGACGAGCGGCTGGCTGGCAACTAGCATCTCCGCTTACCATCACCGTCACGGTTTGGGTGCTTACGTTGCCGGCGTTGTCCACGCACCGCAGCGTCACCGGGTTTGGGCCGATGTTGGCGCAGGTGAAGGTTCTGGGGCTGATGCTCATGGACGCAATACCACAGTTGTCGGTGCTGCCATAATCCACATCGGCGGCCTCAATCGTGCGGGTGCCATTCACCAGGTTCACCCCAAAGCCACTAGCCAAAATGGTTGGGGCCGTGTTGTCTACCACCATCACCGTCACGGTTTGGGTGGCTACGTTGCCGGCGTTGTCGGTTACCGTCAGCGTCACTTGGTTGGCACCCATGTTGGCACAGGTGAACGTGCTGGGGCTGATGCGCATGGAGGCAATGCCGCTGCACGCATCGGTGCTGCCGTAGTCTACGTCGGCGGCCTCAATGGTACGCGTGCCGTTGGCTTCCAGCGCCACCATGAAACCGGCGGCTAGTACCACAGGCGGCGTGGTATCGGTGGTGCTGGCCGTAACGGTGAACTGCTGCGTGGCCGTCGCCTGGTTGGCATCGGTAACGGTTATTGAGTACGAGCCGGCCGTGAGGTTGCTTAGGTCTTCGGTGCTGGCCGTGAAGCTGTTAGGGCCGGTCCAGGCATAGCGGTAAGGGGCCGTGCCGCCCTGCACCGTCAGGTTGATGGCGGCGGGCGTGCCACAGGCTGCGTTGGTTACATCGGCCGTGAGCTGGAGGCGAGGCGTAGTATTGAGCAGGGCCGTTATTTCGTCTGGCGTGAGGGCGTAGTTGTACACCCGCAGCTCATCAAGCGCACCCCGGTACGGGGCCGGTGCATTGGTGGAAGTCAGGAATTCCAGCTCTCCGATGTTGCCCACAATCAAGTCACTGGCTTCACCGATGCCCAACGCTTTGGTCCCCATTTCCTTCACCATCACCCCATTCAGGTACACCTGAATTTTCTTGGTAGTCACGTTGCGCAACGCAACCACGTGCACCCATTGTCCGGTGAAGAACGGCGCCCCACCGATTTGCAGCTCGTCTTTGTTTTTGTCGTCGTCGATGGCAAAGCGGAACTGCTTGTTCTTGAACTCGATGTTGAAGCGCTTGCCCGTGGCCCCCGTCACGGTGTTGCGGGTGATGGAGCCTTTGCACAGCAGGTAGGCGCTGGTGTTGTTGTCCTGGGGCAGCAGCGCGGCCCCGGCTTTCATCCAGAAAGACAGCGAGAAAGAGCTCTGGTCGAGGTAGAGCTGGTCCTGGTGCGGAATGCTGACCACGTAGCGGTTTTGGTCGGCGGTAGCAAAGTCGAGGGCGTTGTTGAGCTTGCCGGCCACCCGGATGCTTTGGTCGTCGTCGTCGAGGCCCAGTACGCCGTGATTGGCGTACGTGGATTGGTCGATAATCTGGGTGCCGTCGGCCACGGTTTCATCGAAGCCCCAGTGGCCCACCAGCTGCGGCGGAATGGTGCCCGCCGTCCGGAACGACCACACCGGCCCGTCGGCGGTGCCGCGGTTATTGATAGCCACCACGCGCCAGTAATACGTGGTGGTATCCGTCAGGCCGGTTATCTGGTACGAAGGCGCGGCGGAATACGGCACATCGGCCCGTTTCGTGAGCGTGGTTGGCGAGGTGCCGAAATACACGGCGTACGTGGTGGTATTGGCGCTGCCCGTCCATTTCAGGGCCAGGGCGCCGGCGGTCAGCTCGGCGTATTGCAGGCCATCGGTAGGGGTGGGGGTGGTTACCACGGCCGGGGCCGAGGGCAGGGCCGGCGTTTTGACGGAAACCGGCTGGCTGAACGACGATTCCTCGGTACCCGTCACGGCCTTGAGGCGGTAGTAGTACGTGGTGTTGGGTTGCAGGCCCGCGTTGTCGGTGTAGGTGGTGGCGTTGGCAACGGGCTGGGCAATAGCCGTGTACGCCACACCATCGGCGGAGCGCTCCAGCACAAAATGCGTTTCGTTGGTGGAGTTATCGGTCCAGGTGAGCACCACGGTGCTGCCGGGCGTGGGCAGCTCCACGGTAGTAGCCGAAAGCTGCACGCCAGACGGTGGCTTCACGAAGGCCGGTGGCGTGGTTTTCATCAAGGAGTTGATGTACACCTCGATGTTCAGGTAGGCCGGGGCAGTGGTGCTGTAAGCCACGGCATCGGCACGGTTGTTTTTGTTGAGGCCGTGCGTGTCTTCCCAAGCGTCGGGCATACCGTCCTGGTCGGTATCGAGGGGGGCGGGGGCACCGAATACGTTGCCGAGGCCACCATTGCCGAACGGCAAATCCGACTCGTTGAACACGTAGTAGCCCTGGGTGCCACGGGAACGAACCTCGTCAATCATCAACCCATCCACCTGGTCGCGGCGCGGGTAAGCAGCTCCCACACTGTCGATTACGTGCTGGTAGGCTTGCAGCGCGGTGCGAACGGGTGTGGCGTTGGGGTAGGCAAACGGCTGGCTACGGAAGCCGGGTCCCACAATGCCGGGGTAGCCCACGGTGTCGTAGGGCACCAGGGTGCCGTCGAGCACGCCGTTGCGGTTGTTGTCGAAGTAGTTGCCGCTGCCAAACAGGTTGAACGTGCCGGTGCCGCGCGAAAACGGGGTGGTTTTGTCGGGGGGCGTGAGCGGGCCGCCCACAAAATAGTTGTTGATGATGTTCACCTCCGACACGCCCGCTGAGCCGCCCATAATGTAGGCGTCGCCCGACCAGCCATAGTTCATTTGGTCGCCCAGGCGGTTGCCGTTGCCCCAGTCGTACACCACGTTGTTCACAAACTCGTTCACGCCCTTCACTTTGGGGTTGCGCGTTTTGTTGCTGATGTAGAGGTTGCCCACCAAACTCACTTTGCCGCCATCGGGCGTCTGAATCAGGCCGCCCGCCGAGTGGTTGGCGCGGTGCAGCCCCTGCCCGATAATGGAGTTCTGCACGGTGATGTTGTCGGGCGCAGTGCCTTTGCCGTCCCAGTTGATGGAAAACACCTCATCCATACCCCAGGAAACCGACATGTGGTCGAGGATGATATTCGAGCCGTTGGATAAGCCCGAGGCGTCGTTGCCTTGGTTGCCGGTGGCGCCCAGCCGCACCCGCAGGTAGCGGCAAATGGTATTGTTGGAGCCCGTAAACGTGATGCGCTTGTTGAAGAACACCACTCCGTCGCCGGGGGCGGTTTGGCCGGCAATGGTGGTGTTGGGCGCTACCTGCACGTTGCTTTGCAGCGTGATGATGCCGCCCACCGCAAAGGTCACGAACCGGCCGGGCTGGCTCACGGCGTCGCGGAACGAGCCAGGGCCGGCGTCGTTGAGGTTGGTTACCACGTACACTTGCGGGGTGCTGGCGCCGCGGGCCCCGGTGGCAAAGCGCCCAAAGCCCCCAGCCCCCGGAAAGGCTACGGTTTGGGCCTGCGTGGGCGCCGCGGTCAGCAGCCCCAGGCCTAGTGCAAAGCCTGCCGCAAGCCGGCGGGCCATACCAGAAGTAAAAGTTCTCATAGAAGAATAGAAGGGTGGAAAGTCGGATTACTGCGCTGAAAGTAACGGCTCACTCACTTTTCACTCTCCTGTAGCGTACTGCTTTGTTCTTGCTAATGAGTTGTTTATAAGTTCAGTGCTAGCTTCTTGAATAAATGAAAAAACGTCTTTGTCTTGTCTGATATGGACGCCTAGCAGCTAGTAACAGAAAAGAGCCGTTGCTCATCAAGCTTCCAACTGGCTTCCACTAGCGGGTACGCGTCAGGAACCGGTAAGCCGGCTGCTCTACCCACTTGTGCACCACTACGGCCAGCAGCAGCGTGACACAGAAGATGGGAAAGCCGTACCACTGCTGGCCGGGCGCAAGCTGCTGGCGCTCCAGCAAGGTTTCTTCGGCCATGAACAGCGGCAGCTGCACCACATAAAAGCAGTAGCTGATGCGGCCGGCGTACACCAGCCACGGATGCGCCAACAGCTTCACTACCTTGGTTTTCTCGGGTTGCACAGCTACGGCCAGCAGCACTACCACGGCAGGTACCACCAGCCAGTTGTGCACCACAAACCCCAGCAGTTTCGACCCGAAAAACACGATGTACCCCACGGCCAACGCCACTATTAGCAACGCCTTCCATTCCGCAGGTCGCCAGTTAAATCGAAAAACCAATATGCCCGCTACCACCCCGCTGACGAACTCCGACACCCTGAACAGCGGGTGGCTGTACATCAGCACATACGAAACGTGTTCAGGCCAAAGCGTATAAGCCGCCCCGCCCAGCGTACCTACCAGCACCACCACGGCCAGCACCACCCACAGCACGGCCTGGCGCCGGATACGCAGCAGCAACGGTAGCAAAAACGGAAACACCAGATAGAAGAACACCTCCACCGCCACCGACCAGGCCCCGTTGCTGTACCACAGCATTGAAATGGAAGGGAAAAGCACCTGCGTCATGGTAAGGTTGGTAACCGCCAGCACGCCCATATCGGGGGGCCAGCTGTGCTGCACGGTGCATACCAGGGCCGTAAGCAGCATACCCACCAGGTACACCGGATAGATGCGGGCAAAACGCTTGCGCATAAACGCGGCGTAGGAACCAACACTGGGGTGCCCGGCAGCCGTGATGGTGCGCAACTGGCTGTAAGTAAGCACAAAGCCCGATAGCACGAAGAAGATGGTAACCCCGAAAGCGCCGTGCGAAAACACGTTATAAAGCGGCCCGAACTGCCACAGAAAAGTAAGCGGCGTGCGGAGGTCAACGTGAAACCAGAACACCAACAATGCCGCCACGCCACGCAGCCCGGTCAGGGCCAATAATTCGTTTTTCAATAGGGATAATCGGCTCAGCCGGCAGTATATACCCGGCGAAGATAACCAGAATCGATGGAGCATGAGGTAGCCTTGAGCTGCTACCGCGTATGATAGTAAACAAGCTGAACAGTACCTGTAGCGAAGCTACCTGCCAACCTGTACTTTTGCCACTGGCCGCTTACGTAGCGCACCACGTAGCCTTGCACTTGAAATGACTTTGGCTGCTGGGCAGAATAGCGCAGCAGTTGAAATCATAAACTTTGCTATTGTCGTACGTAAGCACGCCGCACCGTTCTATCCTACCTCGGCCAACAACCTTGCTTTCTGAGCTTGCTGGCCAGCCACACCTGGGCTTTTTCAGCCGTGATTTTCCGCACCATTCCCGATTTCTGCTTGCAGTATGACGAACCGTTGGCTGTACTCCGCATGGAGTGGGTGGCCGGCCCCGACATGCGCTGCCTCCGCACCAGCGCCAGCCAGCTGATGTCGCTCATCGGCGAGTTGGGCGTCCTCCATTTACTGCTCGATATGGACAGCGTGCCCGAATTGCCGGTGGCCGACCAATGGTGGCTTGGCGAGTACTGGATGCCGCAGCTGGTGGCACTGCCACTGGAGCGGCTGGTATTAGTTATTGCCAGTAGCCAGGTGCACAACCAATTAGCCATTGATGCCCTCCACACCTTGGTGCAGCCCACCATCCGCTTCGACGCCCAATACTTCTCCGACTCAGCTTCGGGCATGGACTGGCTCATCGACGGCTCGGAGCGGCTGCCTGCTCTGGAAGTGGAATGGGCCAACCGGCACGAAGCAACCCCTGATTCCTATGCCATAAGCTACTAGCTGTTATTCCGCTTCCAGTGGAGCTAAAGCCAAAAAACGTAGCGCGGAAGCCACAGTGTATGCAGGGGTGAGAAATACTACCGAAACCGCCACGCGGGCAGCACCGAGCCCGCCGGGAAAAGGTCGGTTTCAGGGGGAAGCTCCAGGAAGGCGTTGCTGGTCAACAGGCTAGCTAAGTCGCCGGAACCGCCGGCCCGCTCGGGGTACGCCAGCAGCCGGCCTTCGGCGGAATATGCTAAGCGCACCAGCAGGAAGTGCGTGAGCTTAGGCCGGAAATTGACCTCGGAGGCCAGTACGGCAGCAACCGCCCCGGCTTCCGGCAACGTAGTGCCACTGGGTTGCTGCACGGCCAGCAGCCACGGCCGGGCGTAGCGCTGGAAGTTCACAAACGTGGAAACCGGATTGCCGGGCAACGCAAACACCACCGCGCCGCCCGCCAGCTGCCCAAACCAGAACGGCTTGCCGGGCCGCTGCTGCACCTCATGAAACACCTGCTCCACGCCCAACTCACGTAGCACTTCCGGCAGAAAATCGGCCTTGCCCTTCGATACGCCCCCGCTCAGAATAACGGCGTCAAAATCAGCCAACAACGGCTGCAAGCCCCGGCGCAACACAGTTACGTCGTCGTTGAAATGGAAGGCCTGGGTGATGGCGCCGGTAGCATCGGCGGCGGCTTGCAGCATCAGGGCGTTGGAGCGCCGGATTTGGTGGGGGAGGGGCTGCTGGCTAATGGGCACTAGCTCGTCGCCGGTGCTCACCACGGCCACCCGCGGGCGGCGCGTGACGGCTACGGTGCTGGCCCCAACGGTGGCGGCCACGGCCAGCTCGGCGGCGCCCAGGTGGGTGCCGGCCGGTAGCAGCAAGTCGCCCTGCTGGCGGTCGGCGGCGCGGGGGTGCACATTGAAGCCTGCTTGGGGGGGCACTACCTGCACGGTGGCCAGGCGCTGGCCGGTACCAGCGTCGGTACGAAACGTCAGGTCTTCGTACCGAATAACGGTATCGGTGCCCGGCGGCAGCATGGCCCCCGTCATGATTTCCACGGCCGCCTGCGGGTCGGTGAGTTCAAGGGGGGCTTGGCCGGCAAACTGGGTGTGGGCCACCGGAAACTCGCGCTGCCCAGCTTCCAGCGCGGCAAAACGTACCGCCATACCATCCATAGCCACCCGGTTGAACGGCGGAAAGTCCCGGTCGGCGTAGAGGTTTTCGCGCAGAATACGACCCGCTGCCAAGGGCAAAGTCAGAAACTCGGCTGACAAAGGACGAACGGTGGCCGCTACGCGGCGGGTGGCTTCTTCAACGGGGAGCATAGCAAGGCGAAATCTGGAGGAGCGGCGCAACTTTGCGCCAACTGGTTGGCGTGCCTACGCGGGAAGCGGCAGGAAAAGCCATAACCAAGAAAGCAAAGTTGAAACCTAGTGGTTTGTTGAGCAACGGCAACAACCCGGCGCAAATATGCGTCTCTAGAGCCTTGCAATCCTTTCTGCTGATGTCTGATTCTTCTAAACTTACCCACCTCAACGCGGCCGGCCAGCCCGCTATGGTGGATGTGGGCGCCAAAACCGCCACCCGCCGCGTAGCCCGAGCCCGCAGCCGCGTAGTACTCGGCCCCGAAATTCTGGCTTTGGTGCAAGACGGCGACCTGCCCACCCGCAAAGGTCCCGTGTTCCAAACCGCTATTCTGGCGGGCATCATGGGGGCCAAGCGCACTTCCGAGCTGATTCCGCTGTGCCACCCCCTCGGCCTCGACGACTGCCAGGTGCGCATTGAGGTGGAAGGTCCCGACGCTGTGTTGATTGAATGCACGGCCAGCGTAACCGGCAAAACCGGCGTGGAAATGGAAGCCCTAACCGGCGCATCGGTGGCGGCACTTACCATCTACGATATGTGTAAAGCCCTGTCGCACAACATTGTGATTCAGGAAACCCGGCTGCTCAGCAAAACGGGCGGCAAACAAGACTTCCACCATGCCGACTAACATTCCCGCCACCCCGTACCGCAAGCACGCCCAGCTGGCCCGCCCCGCCGTGGGTGAGTTTCACCGCCACGAGCTGGCTATTTTAGGAGCGCCCTGCGGCAAGATAAAGGAGCTGGTAACGCGCCTGTTGCCCCACCTGGAGCCCGTATTGCGCGTGGCCTACGTGGATGCCGACCACGCCGCCGGCGACGACGCGGCGCAAGGCGGAGCAGGCGGGCAAGATGCCATTCTGCAAGCCGGTGCAAGCGCCGAGCTAACCGACAAAATCACGTTCACGCGGCTGGACCTGAAACGGGGCTTCGACAAGTTTGCGCAGCAGGAGTGGCTACACCACCAGAGCTTGGTGCTGGTCAACGGCAACCACTTCCGGGCCCGCCAGCAAATTGCTATCCTCGACCCGGCCAAGCCCCTGCAAAAAAAGCTGGACCGCCTCACCGATGTCCGCCTGTTGCTACTCCCCGAAGGCGTAACCGAAGTGCCTGATTACCTGCAAGAACACTTGGCAAGTGCCGGCGTGCCCATACTGCCGCTAGCCGATACGGAAGCCATTGCCGCGCTGGTGTTGCAAGAGTGGCGGCAGCAACGCCCACCCGTCCGGGGCTTGGTGCTGGCCGGCGGCCAAAGCCAGCGCATGGGTGAAGACAAAGGCCGGCTGGCGTACCACGGCCAGGAACAGCGGGCGTATGCCGCCAAGCTGTTGGCGCCGTTCTGCGAAGACGTGTTGGTATCGTGCCGGCCCGAGCAGGTGGCCGAGCTGGAAGCCGCCGGTTTGGCGCCCCTGCCCGATACGTTTGCCGGGCTGGGCCCGATGAGCGGCATCCTCTCCGCATTTCAACTCGACCCCGATGCCGCCTGGTTGGTAGTGGCCTGCGACTTGCCGTTTCTGTCGGAAACCACGCTCACGCACTTGCTACAGCACCGCCACGCCGGCCGCATGGCTACTGCCTATCAAAGCCCTGAGAATGAATGGCCTGAGCCGTTGATTACTATCTGGGAGCCAAGAGCCTACGGTACGCTGCTGCGTTTCCTGAGCATCGGATACTCCTGTCCGCGCAAGGCCCTCATCAACTTTGATATTGAGCTGCTGCACGCCCCGGCCCCGGCCGAGCTGCGTAACATCAACACCCCCGAGCAACGCGACGCTGCCACCCAGGAACTAGGCTAGAGTGGTTTTGCAGCATCGGTGAGTGCGCGGGAAACGGGTTTCGTAAAATGTTAAAGCGGACTGCTACCTTTTAGTATCTTCTTGACTCTATGTAGCATACTTCCTTTCCTTTCTATGAAACTATCCTACTTCGCACTGGCATTGCATCTGGGCTGCGCCACCACCTCCCTGGCGCAAACAACTGCCCCGGCGGCTACCTATGATTTCGAATACAAGGCGGGTAAGCTGCCGGCTACGTGGTACACCAACAACGGCCAGGGCTATACCGTCACGCTCGATTCGGTGGTGCATCACCAGGGCCGGTATGCGCTGCGGATGCAGGACAGCAAGGCCACGGCCGGGCAGTTTGGCGTGGCAACGCTCCGGATTCCGGCGCAGTACCAGGGCAAGTCGATTACGCTGAAGGGGTTCATCAGAACCGAAGGCGTATCGGAGCAAGGCTCGGCGGCAATTTGGCTGCGCGAGGACGGCCCTAATGGCTCGGTGGCCTTCAAAAACACCCAGGATCAGCCCATGCGGGGTACCACCGATTGGCGGCAGTTCAGCATCACGCTGCCGCTGGAGGAAAAGGCCGAAGCCATCCTGTTTGGCGGCATCCTGACCGGTACCGGCACCGCCTGGTTCGACGACCTGGAGCTGACCATTGATGGCAAACCCTTGCCTGCCCTCGCCACACGACCTGTTAGTATCAAGCCAGCGGCGCAAGACACTGCGTTTCAACAGGCTTCGGGTATTACGTTTCCTGAGAAGCTCACCCAGCAGCAACTGGAAAACCTGGCGGTGCTGGGCCGGGTGTGGGGCTTTGTGAAGTACTACCACCCAGCCGTAGCCGCCGGCAATTTCAACATGGACGCCGAGCTGTTTCGGGTGCTGCCTTCCGTGCTGGCCGCACCCAACGAAAAAAGCCGTAGCCAACTTCTCAGCACCTGGGTAGCCAAGTTTGGGGAGGTGCCGGTGTGTAAAACGTGCAAAGAGCTACCCGCCAACAAAGTGCGCCTGCAACCCGATCTGGCGTGGCTATCAGACAAGAAGCAGCTCAGTGAAACGCTGCGCATCCACCTTGCCTACCTGCGCCAGAACCGTAACCAAGGGGAGCATTACTATCTCAATACGGTGCCAAACACCGGCAACCCTTTGTTCCAGCACGAGGCCTCCTATGGGCGCGCCAAATTACCTGATGCCGGATTGCGCCTGCTGGCGCTTTACCGCTACTGGAACATAATTGCCTATTTCTTTCCCTACCGCTACGCTATTGGGGAAGACTGGCAGCAGGTGCTACCAGAGTTTATTCCCAAGCTGACCAGTGCGGATACTGCCGAGCAATACCGGCTTGCCCTACTAGCCCTGATTGCCCGCATCCACGATACGCACGCCAATATCTACCAGGATGAGGTGCTGACCGAGCACAATGGCAAGTTATACGCGCCGGTCCGCCTTCGCTTCGTGGAAAACCAGGCCGTGGTAACGGAGTATTACGATGCCGCGCTTGGCAAAGCATCGGGGCTGCAACCCGGCGACGTGGTAGTGAAAATCAATGGCGTGCCGGTGCCGGAGCTGGTGAAAAAGTGGCAGCCCATTGCCCCGGCTTCCAACGAGCCTACGCAGCTGCGCAACATTGCCAACCTGCTGCTGCGCGGCAACACAGAGCAGGTGCCCCTGGTAGTGCGCCGCGACGGCAAGGAATTTCCAGTGACCATCAGCCGCTACGAAAGCACCAAGCTCAACTTGAAATCGAACTGGGGTACGCTAGACCCAGAGGCTTCGGCCTGGCGCTTGCTGCCGGGCAACATTGGCTACCTCGCGCTGGGCACCATCAAGAAAGACAAGCTGCCGGAAATTATGCAGGCCGCGGAAAACACCAAAGGAATGGTGATTGATATTCGCAATTACCCGTCTGAGTTTGTGGTCTTTGCCCTGTCGCAATACCTGGTGCAAAAGCCCACCCCGTTTGTGCTGTTCAGTGGTCCGAGCATAACCTATCCGGGTACCTTCCCCCTCATGGAAAAGCCGATTTCGGTGGCGCCCGGTAAAGTGAAGCCTTACCCTGGTAAAATAATTATTCTGGTAAATGAAATCTCGCAGAGCCAAGCCGAGTACACCACTATGGCTCTGCGCACTGCTCCCAACGCCACCGTTATCGGCAGCACCACGGCCGGCGCCGACGGCGACGTGTCCACTATCGTCTTACCCGGCGGCATTTCCACTAGAATTAGCGGCTTGGGCGTGTATTATCCCGATGGCCGCGAAACCCAGCGGGTTGGCATCATACCCGATATTGAGGTGAAGCCGACCATTAAAGGCATCAAAGAAGGCCGAGACGAAGTGCTGGAAAAAGCCGTGCAGCTGATTGAAACGGCCGGGTAAGCCAGTTGTGCCGAGCGTACAGAACGACGGTTAGGGATGCGCAGCCACCCATACGTCGCCATCTTCGTAAAACTCCTTTTTCCAGATAGTTACCACCTGCTTCAGCGTGTCGATAATGTACTGGCAGGCGGCAAAGCTCTCGGCGCGGTGCGGCGTAGATACGGCTACCACCACGGCCACGTCGCCGATTTGCAGGGTGCCTTTGCGGTGTACTACGGCTACTCTCTCCAGCATCGGCCACTGCTCTTTGGCTTGGTCGGCCACCTTGCGGAGCTGATGCAGAGCCATGCTGTCGTAGGCTTCGTATTCGAGGCGCACCACCGGGCGGCCAGTGCTTTTGTTGCGTACCGTGCCAATAAACGTGTTAACGGCGCCCGCCCCATCCGACTGCACTAAGTCCAGGGTTGCGGCCACGTTAATGGGTTGGTCGGTAAGGTCGATGGTAATCAAGGCAATGGATTCAGGAGGTACGTAGGTAAACAGCAAACTGGCAGCAACACTATTCGGGGCAGTTTAGCCGCCGGCCACGGGCGGAATCAGGGCAATTTCGTCTCGCTCGTGCAGGAGTTGGGTGTCTTCGGCGTACTCATTGTTCACCGCTACTGCCAAGCTGCTCAGGCCCCGCAATCCTGGGTACTGCGTGCGAAGCTGCTCCAGCAGGGCCTGCACCGGCTGGTCGGCGGGGGTAGTTACTTCCAGCACGGGCTGGCCTACTATTTCTTTGGCGATGCCAAAAAGAGCTATTTTCAAGTTCATATCACCGATGGTTTAAGCAGATTCCAAATTGAGGCGCGCAACTCTGAAACCGGAGGCGGCCGTATCTGGTTATCTGAGCCCAGCCTAAGTGGGCGGCCTCGGTCCCGAGTACGCAGCCTCTAGAAAAATGGCTGTTTTTACGAAAATAAGGGTGGCCGGTCATCGGTTGCGACGGGTTTTGCGTATTGTCTGATTTGTATGGCTGCTTCGTCTGTTTTGTTTGATAACCATGGTCGTCCGCTCGAATATGTGCGGCTTGCCGTGACGGACCGTTGCAACCTGCGCTGCTTCTATTGCATGCCCGAAGAAGGCATCAAGTACATGCCCAAGCAGCAGCTCCTGACCTACGAGGAAATGGAGCGGCTGGTAGGCTTGATGGCCGGCTTGGGCGTGCGCAAAGTGCGCCTGACCGGCGGCGAGCCATTCGTGCGGCGCGACTTGGTACCCTTCATGGCCCGCCTGGCCGACATTCCCGGCATCGATGATATCAGCCTGACTACCAACGGCGTGCTGACCGCGCCCTACGTGCCGGAGTTGGCCCGTATTGGGGTGAAAGCCGTCAACCTTAGCCTTGATACCCTCGACCAAGAGCGTTTTGCGCGCATCACCCGCCGCGACGAGTTGCCGCGCGTGATGGATACGTTTCATGCGCTGCTAGCCGCGGATATTCAAGTGAAAATCAACGCAGTGGTAATGGATGGCCAGAACACCCAAGACATTATTCCGCTGGCCGAATTGACCCGGGATTTACCGGTGGAAGTGCGCTTCATCGAGGAAATGCCGTTCAATGGGGGCAGCCACACCGCCACGCCGGCCACGCTACCCTGGCACCACCGCCGCATTCGGGAGCACCTGGAAGAACATTTCGGTGCATTAGTGCCGCTAACTGGCGCAGCCGGCGCCACGGCCTCCGAGTACGCAGTGGCCGGGCACGTAGGCCGCATCGGCATTATTGCCGCCTATTCGCGTACGTTCTGCGGTACCTGCAACCGGATTCGACTCACGGCGGAAGGCGGCCTCAAAACCTGCCTCTACGACCAAGGCGTGCTCGACGTGCGGGCCCTGCTCCGTGGCGGCTCCTCCGACGCCGACATCGTAGCCGCCCTAACCTCCGCCTTCAAGTACCGCGCTGCTAATGGCTTCGAGGCCGAGCAGCAACGCCCCTTGCACCAACTCAGCTTCGAGTCGATGAGCACAATTGGTGGGTAGCCTGAAATTGGGCTTGCCGAATTACTTATTGCTTGCCAATGCCTACCCAACCGCGCTGCATAGCATAATACAGGGCCGTGCCGGTTATCAGGCCCACCAGGTAGCCGTAGGGTAGCCCCGCGCAAAGCAAGCCAGTCAGCAGAGCCAACAGCAGGCTAGACCGGGTAGTGGCAATGTCGCGTAGCAGCGCCGCTAAAGTAAGGGCTTCAAACAGCAGTAGTACGCCCAGAATAGGTAGCGGGAATATCTGCACCACTTGCTGAAAACCCTGGCTGAAAAATAAGCCCAGCACCAGAAACAGTAACCCATACAGCACCACCGAGCCGCCGGTACGGGCCCCAAACGCATAGTGCCCCACCATGCCGCCCGAGCCGTGGCACACCGGAAAGCCCCCCAGAAACGGATTCACGAGGTTCATGAGGGCATACGTAAAGCTGATTTGCTTCACGGTTAGGTTGCGCTCCGGGAAATAATCTTGGGCTATCTGGCGAGTAGCCAGAATGGAATTGCCGAGCGACAACGGAATTTGGGGCAACGCCAGCAACACGGCCCCCGTCAGAATATCGGCCGTGGCGGGAGTATGCCAGGTGGGCAGGTGCAGGCCCAGGGCCTGCTGAGCGGTGGCAAAATCGAGCTTGAACAGCAACCCGTAGCTGACCCCCAGCACAATAACCACCAGCGCGGCCGGCCAGCGGCGGTTACCCAGCAGCACCACCGTAACGATAAAGCCCGCGGCGGCCAAAGCGTACCCCGGCAACCCATCGGAAGGCACGTATTCCTTGAGTGCCAGCGTGGCCAGCTGCAACGCCAGCCCAAACTGAATGCCGCGCACCACTGGCTTAGGCACCAGGCGGGCCAGCACATCAATCAGCCCGGTGATGGATAGCACAAACATGCTGACCCCAATGGCCAAACCGCCGCCGTAAATCACCCGGCCCGGAATTTTCTGAGCAATAACCAGCGCGGCAAAAGCTTTAAGCGGCTGCACCGGCATCGGCATCCCGTACCACACCCCCGAAAACACCTGCATCAGCCCAAACATCACCAGCACCCCGGCACTATCAGTCCCCGAAGCGGCCAGCACCCCAATCAGCAGCGGCAGGTCGGTGCCTAAATCACCCAAGGCCCCGGCTAGTTCGTTGCGGTCAAAGCGTAGGCGGGGGCGGCGGGGGAGGGGAGGCGCAGTAAGCGGCATACAAAGGCAAGTGGTGAAAAGCAGGGAAGCTGGAAGGTAGATGGGGCGGCAGAGCTAGTTCACGTTTTCCTGTACGCTCAGCAGGTCCCAGGCCTCAATACCGCCATCCAGGTTGAGCAGGTTAGCAAAGCCAAATTCGGTTTGCAGCCGCTCAATGGCCTGCGTACTGCGGCGCCCCGAGCGGCAATACACCACTACCGGATGGTGGCGCGGAATGGAAGCAACGCCTTTTTCCAGGCTGCCCAGCGGCAACAGCGTAGCGCCCGGCAGATGTCCGGCCGTAAACTCGTGTGGTTCGCGCACATCCAGCAGAAAAGGCGCGTGCTCCGACTCCAGCTGCTGTTGCAGGTCGGCGGCCGAAATGGCGTTTATGCCCACCCCGCACAGGTCGGCGTAGTCGGTGGGGTCGGCGGTGCGCAGGTTGATGGCAGCTTGCTCGGGCCGGCGCGCAAACTTCATCACGCGCGTCTGAAACGAAAGCACGTCCAGCACCCACAGTCGCCCGCTCAGCACCTCCCCAATGCCCAGCAGCACCTTCAGCGTTTCGGCAGCCTGTGCGGTGCCCACCAGGCCGGGCAACACACCCAGCACGCCGGTAGCATCACAGTTAGGAGCCTCTTTGGCCGATGGCGGCTGCGGAAACAGACACCGGTACGTGGGCCCACCCTGGTAGTTGAATACCGAAACCTGCCCCTCGAACTTGTAAATGGCCCCCGAAATCAAAGGCTTATTGAAGGTCACGCAGGCATCGTTGAGCAGGTAGCGCGTCGGGAAGTTGTCGGACCCATCCACCACCACATCATACGTATCCACCACCTCCCGCACGTTGCCCAGGGTTACGCGGCACGTGTGTACCTCGGTGCGTACCAGCGGGTTGATGTTGCGCACGGCGCGGCTGGCCACTTCCGCTTTGAAGTGCCCTAAGTCACCGGGGCCATACAAAATCTGGCGCTGAAGGTTGCTGATTTCCACTTTGTCGGCGTCGGCAATGCCCAGGGTGCCCACGCCCGCCGCTGCCAGGTATTGCAATATCGGGCAGCCCAGCCCGCCGGCACCTACCACCAGCACCCGGGCGTTTTTGAGGCGGAGCTGCCCGGCTTCGCCGATTTCGGGGAGCTGCAAATGGCGGCGGTAGCGGTTGCGTTCTTCGGAAGTAAGCACGGCGAGAAGCTGTTTAAAGAGGATGCGTTGAAAGGGTAGCAGCAAAGGTTGCCCCGTGCTTTAGCTGAAAGCGGCAGCGGGCCGTACCTATAGTCTTGCCTAAAACCTCTATCTGCGTGGGAAGGTTAACTACTTACCGCGTAAGTGCTCAACCCGCTGCTTAATATACTGTCTCCGTGAAAGTTTTCCTCCCACCCACCAGCTACGAATACGCCACGGTGCACAAAGTGCAGGCCGCTGAGGTAACTACCGCCTCGGATGTGCTGGCCGTGGAAGAACCCCTGGAAATCAGGGTGGGCTACGGAGCCAGCGGCCAGCGGGAGCACCGCACCCTGTCCATCACCATGCGCACCCCCGGCCACGACTTCGAGCTGGCGGCCGGCTTTCTGCTCACCGAAGGCATCATCCGCAACCGGCAGGAGCTGCACGGCGTCATCTACTGCCCCGATGTAGAGAAGGAAGAGGAGCGCGAAAACGTGGTGCGTGCCGAGCTAGCCCCCACCGCCACCCCCGACCTGCCCCGCCTGGAACGGCACTTCTACACCAGCAGTAGCTGCGGCGTGTGCGGCAAAACCAGCATCGAGGCCGTAAATGCCGCCACCTGCCCCGTGCTGCCCACCGATGGCCCCTACGTTTCTTCTGCCCTGATTCACGAGTTGCCGGCTCGGCAGCGGGCAGCCCAAGCCTTGTTCGAGCAAACCGGTGGTCTGCACGCCGCCGCCCTGTTTTCACCAACTGGCGAGTTGTTGCTGCTCCGCGAAGATGTAGGCCGCCATAACGCCCTCGACAAAGTAATTGGGGCGGCGCTGTTGCAAGAGTGGCTGCCTTTGCACCAGCACATGGTACTGGTAAGCGGCCGGGCCAGCTTTGAGCTGGTGCAGAAAGCCGCCGTGGCCGGTATTCCCATTCTGGCCGCTGTTGGTGCGCCTAGCTCCCTGGCTGTTTCCGCGGCCCGCAGTTTCGGCATGACGGTATGCGGCTTTGTGCGCCAGAACCGTTACAACGTCTACTGCCACGAGTGGCGCCTGCAAGACCTGCAACCTTCGGCACCAGACTCGGAATAACACAGCGTGTCAGTTAGTTGAAAATCAGTAAATCACTACTTATGAAGCTTCGCCTCGAAGATAATACCGTCCGCCTCCGTCTGTCGTCGGAAGAAGTAACAACCTTCCAGCAGCAAGGCCGCCTCGAAACTGTGGTGCCGCTCGGGCCATCCGTATCCGATAGGATCGTGTACGCCATCCAGCGCGACGAAACGGCCCCCAACTCCGACCTGAACGTTTCCTACACCGCTGGCCGGGTGGTAGTGCGCCTGCCGCCCCAGGTAGCCGACGACTGGACCGCCTCAGAAGAAGTAAGCCTGCGCGGTACTGTCTCCTTCACCGACAACCAAGTGCTACATATCCTAGTAGAAAAGGACTTGGGCTGTAAGCACTAACCACTTGCTCTTTGTTGTCTACCAAAATCCCACCGCCGTATTTCCCCCCAAGCCATGGAAGATTCCCCCATTACCGACCCCGGCAAAGCCAACGACCAGCACGCCCAAAAAGCCAGCAACGTCCCAAAGAGCGGTGAGCGGCCCAATCAAGGCGAAGCGCCCGCGCCCGACCACTACCATACCAACTCCAATAACCCATCCATGGCTGAGCACGAAGCCAGCGCCGATGCGCCCAAGCGGCATATTCCGGCCCCCGATACGGCAAACGCCAAATACTTGCACCCCATCCTGGCCCAACCGCCCGAAGAGCTGACCGGTTTGCGGCTGGAAGGCCGGGCCAAAGTGGCGGCTGGCGTTACGGCCGTTATCAAGTCCATGCAGTTCAGCTGGTCTGAAGGTGGTATGACCCGGGGCACCAAGGCGTTGCTTGGTTTGAACCAGAAAGACGGCTTCGACTGCTCTAGCTGCGCTTGGCCCGACCCCGACGACCACCGCTCCGTAGCCGAGTTCTGCGAGAACGGCGCCAAAGCCACCGCTTCCGATGCCGACGACCGTTCTGCCGGCCCCGATTTTTTTGCTAAGCATACGCTCACGGAACTCTCCCACCTTACCGACCGGGACCAGAACAATACCGGCCGCCTGACGCACCCCCTCGTAAAGCGCCCCGGCTCCGACTATTACACCCGCATCGAGTGGCCGGAAGCCTTCCAGATTGTGGCCGATGAGCTCAATGCGCTGTCCTCACCCGACGAAGCCGTGTTCTATACCTCTGGTAAAGTGCCCAACGAACCGGCCTTCCTGTTCCAGCTCTTTGCCCGGCAGTTCGGTACCAACAACCTGCCCGACTGCTCCAACATGTGCCACGAAAGCAGCGGCTCCGCACTTAGCCCCACCTTAGGCCTAGGCAAAGGCTCGGTCACGCTCAACGATATTTATGAGGCCGAAGTCATCCTTATCATCGGGCAGAACCCCGGCACCAACCACCCGCGCATGCTCACGGCTTTGCAAAAAGCCAAGCGCAACGGGGCTAAAATTATCAGTGTCAACCCCCTGATTGAAGCCGGCCTCAACCACTTCAAAAACCCTCAGGACTTCATGAATCCGCTCAGAGCTCTTGGGGCTTTGATGGGCGACGGTACCCCCATTACGGACTTGTACCTGCAAGTGCGCGTAAACGGCGACATGGCGCTACTACGCGGCATTATGAAGCACTTGTTTGAAGCCGAAGACTTAAATGCAGGCCAGGTAATTGACCGGCCTTTCATCGACAAGTACACTACCGGTTTCGAGGAGTTCGAGCAGAACATCCGCAATACCAGTTGGGAAGACATCGAGGAGGTGAGCGGCATTTCGCGGGCTCAGCTTTTAGAAGCGGCCAATATGCTCGCTACCAAGCAGAAAATCATCACTTGCTGGGCAATGGGAGTTACGCAGCAGAAAAATGGCGTACAAACCATCCAGGAAATCGTCAACCTGCAACTAATGAAGGGGGCCATCGGCAAACCTGGGGCCGGTACCTGCCCAGTCCGCGGCCACTCCAACGTGCAAGGCGACCGGACTATGGGTATCTGGGAGCGAGTCAGTTCCGATTTTCTTGACTCCCTGGAAAAGGAGTTCAAATTCACGGCTCCCCGCAAAGACGGCTTCGATGTAGTAGAAAGCATCAAAGCTATGGTTGAGGGCCGCACCAAAGTCTATTTCAGCCTTGGGGGCAATTTGCTAGCCGCCGGCCCCGATACCGAACTGATTGCCGAGGGCATGCGCAAGCAGAACCTCACGGTCTTTGTAGGTACCAAGCTCAACCGAGGGCACCTTGTTACCGGCAAAACCAGTCTGTTGCTACCATGCTTCACCCACGTTGATATGGATATGCAACGTGCCGGCCACCAAATGACTTCCTGCGAAAATTCTATGGGTGTCGTCAGCCAAAACAAGGGCACTCTAGTGCCATTGGCCGGCGAGATGCTCAGCGAGGTAGCCATCATCAGCGGAGTAGCCATTGCCACCCTCGGCGACCGGACCACCACCGACTGGGTAGCCATGACAGAAAACTACGACGTCATCCGTGACCATATTAGCCGCGTTATTCCTGGGTTCGAGAATTTCAACGAAAAGCTTCGGCGCCCCGGTGGTTTTTATCTGCCTAATGGCCCCAGGGAGCGGAAGTTCACTACCAAGAATGGGAAGGCGAATTTCACAGCCACTGCTATGGTTAAGCACACACTTGAGCCTGGCCAGCTAGTGCTCATGACAGTACGCAGCCACGACCAGTTCAACACCACTATCTACGAGT
Source organism: Hymenobacter telluris (assembly GCF_017313265.1). Classification (GTDB taxonomy): domain Bacteria; phylum Bacteroidota; class Bacteroidia; order Cytophagales; family Hymenobacteraceae; genus Hymenobacter; species Hymenobacter telluris. The sequence goes on from NZ_JAFLQZ010000013.1 coordinate 165,940, forward strand.
ACAACGACCGGTATCGTGGTATCCACAACGAGCGGCGCGTTCTATTCATGAACCCTGAAGACATTGCCGACCGTGGTTTAAAGGCAAAAGACCTCATCGATATAACCAGCCACTTTGAAGGTGAACAGCGCACCATCGAAAAGTTCATCGCCGTCCCCTACGACATCCCACGGGGCAACGTCGCTGCATATTTTCCTGAAGCCAATCCACTAGTACCTATTTCTAGTGTGGCAGAAGTCAGCAATACCCCTACTTCCAAGTACGTAGTCGTAACTGTAGTGGCAGCAAAAGAGGCAACCACTACCCGCCGTCCGAAACAAATAGCCGCCGAAGTGTAGCTATATAATTACAGTGAACTTCATAGGAGATGAATCAATAGGTATCAGAGAAACCACTCTGTTCTGTTAAATTGAATGGTAAAGCCTGTTGTTCGGTCGTTTATACACGGCCGAGCAATGGGCTTTCCTGATGAAAAAAATGCTTTGTGCAACATACTTATAATGAGCACACAATTAGCCTACTATCTGTTGTTCAGGAGAAGGATATCGTAAAAAAAGAAGGATAGAGCCTTGTGCGTAGAAGAAGGCCTAGTATATTTGCACCCCGCTTCGAGAGGAAGCAGCTATAAATGGAGTCGAATAAGCTTGAGAAAAATATTTCTCAGGTACTTGACAAGGAATAAAATAGATTGCTACATTTGCACCCCGCTTCAATAGGAAGCAGGAAATACGAGTAAGAGAAAAGAAAGTTTATAAATATTTTAAACTTTCTTGCTTTTAGAAAAAAGTATCTTACCTTTGCAACCCCGAACGAAACGGCGCTCGGTGAAAACAAAAAAAGGCTGCTTAAATAGGCGGCCACACGGTTCTTCCAGCGGGAAGGGCATACGTTCTTTGAATGTTTGAGACAAACAAATGGTAAGTGTTTGTGGCTGATCCACTGGATTGGCCGCAAATACAAAAAAACCAAGCACACGAATTAAAAGACGACAACGTCAAATAATGAGCAAGGTCAGCACTCGACATCGTCTCATCTTCGGATGAGATTAGGATTTTTATACAATGGAGAGTTTGATCCTGGCTCAGGATGAACGCTAGCGGCAGGCCTAATACATGCAAGTCGAACGGATGTAGCAATACATTAGTGGCGCACGGGTGCGTAACGCGTAACCAACCTACCGACAACTGGGGGATAGCCCGCCGAAAGGCGGATTAATA
>NZ_JAFLQZ010000014.1 GCF_017313265.1 Hymenobacter telluris
AAGTTGAAATTTATTTTCTATCCCTTATCTCGCTCTCTTCTGCTGGTCGCCTCCCATCGAAGCGGGCTGCAAAGATAGAAAAGCTTTATTTCAAAACAAGAAGCTGTCAGATTTTTTTGAATTTTTCTGAGTTCTTATTTACCGCTTATCAATAAGACGGTGCAAAGCTAAACACTTTATTTCTTCACTCAAAGGCCAGAATCGAATTATTTCCCGACCTTTTTCTCGACCTCTTTCAAGTTAGAGACGCAAAGGTATGAGGATTATTTTTAGTTGAGCAATTACTTTCTCCTTTTATTTTCCTTTTGGAGGAAAGGTGAGAAATGAACTCAAAAAACGATAGCCAGCCTTTTGAAAACCCTTTTCAATCCGCGTTTCGAATTGGGAGTGCAAAAGTAGGAGGCTTAACTTGCTTTTGCAAGCGGATGCCTAAAAAACCGGTTTGCTTTCAAACAAGTATTCTCCTCCATACGGCATAGCCGAAACTCAGCACGCTGTTGACTAACTACTTGCGCTTACTATTTGGTTCACGGCAACTGTGTTTTTTCTACCGAATTATTTCGGGCGGAAAGGCGGCACTCGGGTTGTTGGGTTGCGAATGATTGCGGCTAGCCTCATATTGCTGGATAGCTTGCCCCAGATTAGCGAGAAACGGTAAGCCAATACTATTGTATTCGTAGACACCATCATTGATGACTCCGTCTTGGTTGACATAGAGCACGGCACTAAGCAAAAACTCGGTCTGCTGGCTGAGGTCAACGAAATAGGCTACGTCAGCAAGATAACCATGTGACATACCCACTATGTTATAGATGCGCATAGTGGAATCGGTGGGGGTTTGTGGAGAACGGCCGTAATAGAGGTACTTCTTGTAGGCATCGAAAAACTGCTTGGAATTGTAGGGGCTGTAGCTGGAACTATGGGGAGTATGGTGCAAATAATAGCGCAGGAAAGCGTAGTCATCGGGGGAGAGGTCGAACTGCTGGCTGGCAGGCGTGACTTCGGGAAAAAGCACAGCCTTTAGAATATCGGTGATGCTTTGGAGCGGCAAGTAGTTGGCAGTAGTGAAATCATAGGGACGGGGAATGATCCGACCACCCGCTTGGTAGGCGCGACCTTTGGTGATGCGGCCCAAAGGAGAAGTGAGAGCCACTGCATTGAAGGCGGCGGGCTGCTGGTAGACGAGTTGGCCGCTGGTATTAAGAAAGTCGATGGGATTGGTGTGGCGATTGGCGGTGGTGTCGCAGGGGGCGAAGCGCCGGGTGATGCGGCTACTGGGGTAGCCAAGCTGAGCTAACCGCTCGTTGAGTGGGCGCTGGCCAAGGAATTCGTAGAGCCGGTTGTACGCGCTATTGTCGCTAACCAATAGCATGCGCTTGATGTAGTTGCCAACCGTATTCACCCGGTCGGAATCGGCAGCAGGATTGTAAGGAGCGGCGGTTTGACATCGAAAAGCGGTGTGGGTGACCATTGGGCTACGCCGCGTGAGGCCGGGCAGGTGCAAACGGTTTAGCTTTTCGAGAGCCAGAGCGGCAACCGGTAGCTTTACTAAGCTGGCAGGATTGAAATATTGATGAGCATCGAGTTGGAAATCGTGCTGAATGAAATGCGGCTGATTACTGACGTCACGAGTAATCTGGGTGTAGATGATTTGCAACTCGTATTTGCGAGCTTGGCTCACTACCGGAGCAAGCCGCTTATCAGAGCGTAGCAGGCTGTCGAGCAACGGGCTGTTGGAGATGCGGACAGTTTGGGAAGGCTGACCAATGCTAACCAGTGGCAATAGTGCAGCGCTTAGTGACACAAGCAAAATGGCTATGAGGAGTTGGCGAAGCATGTTTGCAGTGAAAGGCAGAAAAGTGAATGTGCGCTATTTATATATAGTACACCATTAAACAGAACGAGCTGTGATAGTAAATCACAGCTCGTTCACGACAAATAATACGCCCGTATTGGTCTACAGTGGCTTTTGCCGGCGTGCTAGCAGCAGGTTTGAATCGTTTTGGCGCCAGTTGTAGCCGGTACCGAATGGTAGAGGGCGCGGCCGATGCACGGTATCGGTATAAGCGGCTGTCATGGCGGGCTGGTAATGGTTGGCGAATAGATTGATAGGGCGCTTGTACGTACCGTAATATGTCAACTGCCAATCAGCAGGGCGGAAATATTTGAGTGCAATGCCCGAATCGTCTTGCAGGATGTAGTTGCTACGCTCCAGAATTAGGTTGCGGACTTTGCTGAAATACGACTTATGCATCAGGTAAGTGGCCGACTTCACGTACGTGGTCAGTTCACCTAGGCTTTGCGCGTATTTGATAACTGCATCATTGGTGCTACCCATCTTCCAGTCGCTAATGTCGGCGGAGAAGTAATAGACCGTTTGCTCGGTTCCGGCTTGGCTGAGCATCTTGACCTCAACACCTGGTACTGTTTTGAAGCCTGGCTTACGGATTACGGTGCTGTCGGCATCAAGTAGCTGGCCTTCCTTATCAAGCTGCACGTAGCGGACGGCCTGCACTTGGTGGCCGGTGCGGGTGGCAAACAACAGAATCAGGGGGAGCGTGCCATCCAAGACAACTGCTTTAGTTGGCTTTACGGCCGTGGTATCAGGGGTAGTCTTCCCCTGAGACTTTCTGGCATTTCGGGCATTCAACTCAACGGCCATGTCGTTGGTGCGAAAGAAGCTGAAGTTGAGCACCGACCAGAGTGAAGCTTTGACGGCGGGAAACAGCTTAGGGTTTTCCAGTAAGCCAGCTTCCGGTATCGACCCAACGGGCTCCAGACCAAGCAGCACGTAGGTTTTGCTAGCGGGAAACATAGTTACCACATTCAGTAGATCGGGGCCGCTGAAGGGGTAGAAGATGGTAGGGCTGGCAACTCGCACCGAATCCAACTCGGTGGCGGCCCAGCTTTCTATCTTGGTGGTTCGGGTGGTATTATAGGTGGCCCAACTCTTATCAGCATCGGCGGCGAAGGCCTGCCAGGCAGGTTGAGTTGTGAGAGGTTGCAGCTTGCTTTGCTGGCTCACGGGCTGTCCGGCAAGGTAGGCAGCCACATCCTGCACGTAGGCGGTATCGGGGCGGACGGGCGCGGGCGGCGTAGTGGCAACGGTATCGATGGGTGCCGCCGGAGTAGCCGGTTGGGTTTGGGCGGTTTGCGGTTTTTTCTGCTCGGAACAGGCGGTGAGCAGGCTTAGAACGGTTGGCAGCATAAGTTGCCAAGCTGGAAAACGCATCGGGAGAGGAATTGATGAGAGGCGAAAGTTACTTGATACAAGTTGAGTGGCTTGGTGCTAGTACTGCTGCTAGCCTTGGGTATGGGTTACCGAAACCTAGTAAGGTTTTCGATTTACCTCACCCCCAACGCTTTACTCCGCCGACTGGCGGCGCAGACTCAGGAAGTACACCACCAAGCCAATACCTACTGTTAGTAAGCCATACAACGACTCAGTGGGCTTGTCGTGAACGATGAACCAGAGCGTCCAGCCGTTGAGCAGCAGAAACAACAGCGGTGTGATGGGGTAGCCCCAGGCGCGGTAGGGGCGCGGCAGATCAGGCTGGCGCACCCGCAATACAAACAAGCCTAGCACGGTCAGGAACGTGAACAAGCTCAACACAAAGCCTGCGTAAAGCAACACCTGCTCAAAAGTTGAGGTGATAATAAACAGCAGCGTAAGTGCCGTTTGAAACAGCATAGCCCGCACCGGAATGCCGGCACGGCTCCGCTTGGCCAGCACCGCCAAGGCCGGCAGGTCCTCCCCCATTACCTGCACCACGCGCGGACCGGCAAAAATCATGGAACTGATAGTGGATAAGAGCAAAGCGGCAATCATACCGCCCATCAGCCGCCCGCCCATCGAACCGAAAAGTTGAGTAGCGGCCACAAACGCAACTTCCACCTGACCGCGCAAGCTGGCTATAGGAGTTGAATACAGGAATACGAAATTCAGTGCTACATATAATAAGAGTACGGCAGCTGTGCCTATTAGCAGAATGCGGGGCAGGTTGCGCTGGGGCTCAGTTACTTCGCCCGTCAGGTATACTGCTGCATTCCAGCCGGAATACGCGTACGACACGTACACCAACGACACGGCAAAGGCTGGGCTTAGCATCTCCTGCCAGCTACTTGCTGTAGGACTAAATACAATAGGCTGCGGTGTAGCCATCAAGAGCCCAACACCGATGAAGGCTACCAGCACTGCCACCTTGAGCGTGGTAACTGCCACTTGCAGCCGACTACCGGCTTGCCGACTGGTAGCATGCACCGCAGTCAGGAGTAGCACCACGCCTATCGACAGCCACTCGGGCTGCAAAGGGGGCCATACGCTTTTGGCGTATTTGCCGAGGGCCATAGCCGCTAGTGCGGTGGGCGCCGCAAAGCCTACCGTAACTGAAACCCACCCCGACAAGAAACCGATGGCCGGATGATAGATGCGGGACAGAAAATGATATTCCCCGCCGGAACGGGGCATTGCCGCAGCCAGCTCGCCGTAGCTGAGGGCACCGCATAGCGCAATCAGGCCACCTACGGCCCATAGCATCAGCAGCGCGAAGCCACTTTGAATATCGAACAGCTGAAACCCTAAACTGGTGAAAACGCCCGTGCCCACCATATTGGCTACCACAATGGAGACGCCAGTGGTGAGGCCGATTTTGTAAGTAGCAGCAGACGGTTGGGCCATAGAAAGTGGATTGCGCGGTTAAATATGCGAAGTTGTGTTGACTGTCTCCGTTATATAGGGTACGAGCAGCACCTCCTCCGTCTGTAGCAGAAAAGCCGGACCCTACGTTTATCAACGCAGAGCCCGGCTTAAACAGACCAGTGGATTTCGTTCCTAACTAGAGGCGTTATGCTCCTTTCGGACGCTTATAAAGTGGCACCGTGCTGCACGGCTCGCCATACATGATGCTCGACGTAACGGGCAGCAGCTTCTGCATGATGGCCACGTAAGCGTAGGTAGGCACGGGCTTCTCGCCGCATCCTTTCACTACCAGTTTCGCGTCACGATACTCTTCGGCGTCTATGCTGGCAATGGCTTCATGAAACAACTCCTGCTCCAGTGCCTCTAAGTTGCCAAACACGTAGCGGTGCGCATGGCCTTGTAGCTTGCTAGCTAGCAGCATATAGGCCCAGGTGGGCACAATGGCATCGGCGGAGCAGATGATGGCCACGTTTTTACCGTCGTACTGAGCCCAATCGTGGGTTTTAATGAATTCGCGGAAGTCTTTTTCACGCAGCATAAGCCCATGAAAAAGGTTGTCCTTGATATCATATACCACCCGCTCGCCCGGATGAATGAACTCTTCCAGGTTGAGCGTGGTCAGGGCGCTGGTTGCAACGCGGTTGATGAGCGTGTCTTCCATAGTATGTGCTTTGTGCTTGCTTGGTGGTACCTCGTGCTTGGTTTGATTACTGGCTGCCTAAGCACGAAGCACTAATAACTAAGCACTATTTTTTCGGCGTGGTGGTGTACACTTCTTTCAAATAAAACGGCTCGTAGTAGGCTACGTCCCGGAACTCTTGGCGCCGATACGCTTCTACTGCCAACTCTCCTACCGCTACCGCCGACGGCTCGATGCCTGCCAGAAAGGTAGCGTTTGGGGTATCGGCCACGAGTGGTTGAAACTTCGCGGCGCCATTACCAAAGCATAACAACTGGTGGTGGGCTAATTGTTCGGCCAGCGGATCGGTATCGAGAAGCAACGGTGCGGGCGGCAGCACCTCCTCCCCGTTATGGGAGTACAAGGCCGCGTATACTTCCATGCGCCGCGCATCCAGCATGGGACAGAACAGCACCGCTTCGGGGCGGGCCGTAACGGCGGCCACTTGCCGAGCCAGCGCCTGTAACGTACTCACAGCTAGTAGCGGAATATCCAGCGCGAAGCACAGCCCCTTAGCCGCCGCCGCTCCAATCCGCAGCCCGGTGTAAGAACCCGGCCCATCGGAAACGGCCACGGCGGCCACGTCTTGCAAGCTATACTGGCTGTTTTCCAGCAGTTGGCTTACCAGCACGCTTAGATGCGAGGAGTGCGACTTTTCCAACCGCAGCTCTGATTGTCCAACCAACGTGCTATCATCCAGCCGGTGAAGGGCTACAGAACAAACAGGCGACGAAGTTTCGAGGGAGAGAACAAGGCTAGGCATAGGGCAAAGGTAACGCAAGCAGTATTGTAGGTTGTAAAACTTAAAAAGCAACCCTTGTGGGTTGCTTTTTAAGTTTATTGAATATGAGGAGTTACAAAATGCCTCCTTACTTCACCGTACCAGCTCCTTTGGTAGCGCTGGCTGCGCGGCCGTTGGGACGGAGTAGCGCGGCGTAGCGGTTGGGGTCGTTGAGCACGCTCATAGCCATCAGGATGTTGGGGTCGTCGTCGAAGGTGGCTTCAATCTGGCCTTTCTGGAAGTAGTAGCGCGACACAATCTCCTGCTCCAGCAAATCCTTAATTTCGGGCTTGAAGCGCACTAAGTCGTTGCTTTTGTTGGTGCTTACCTTGCGGCGCATAGCTTCCAACTCCACTTTCACGTCGTCGTAGTGCTTCTCGGCCTTCACCTTTTTGGTGAGGTCGTTAATGGCTTTTTCGGCGTCGGTGCTGTAGCTGATGTCTTTGCCCTTCAGGAAATCCTGGAATTTCTGGTAGTCGGCGTCGCTGAGCTTGAACTGCTTGGCCGGCGCAATGGTGGGGTGCTCGGCCCGGTAACGAGTAGCGAAGTCGAAGAGGTAGCTCTTTTGCAGCAGGACCCGGGTGATGTCAGCAATTTCGCGGTCCATCACTTCTACGTCGGGTGCTACGCCGCCGCCGTCGTACACGGTGCGACCGGCCTGGGTTTTGAAAGCCGTGCGCAACGAGTCGGGCACTTTGCCCAGCGTACCGTCATCGGCGCGGTGCGCGTAGTCGATTTCCTGGATGCACCGGCCGCTCGGAATGTAGTATTTGGCGGTGGTTACTTTCAACTGTGAGTTGTAGCTCAGCGGCCGGGTGGCCTGCACCAGTCCTTTCCCGAACGTCCGCTCCCCTACCACCACGGCCCGGTCGTAGTCCTGCAACACCCCCGACACGATTTCGGAAGCCGACGCCGAGCGGTTGCTGGTGATAATTACCACCGGAATCTGCGTATCAAACGGTACGTCGAGGGCTTTGTAAGTCTTGTTCCACTCCGTCACCTTGCCCTTGGTGCTTACAATGTCGAGGCCCTTATCTACAAATAGGTTGGAGATATTGACCGACTCGTTGAGCAAACCGCCGGGGTTGTCCCGAATGTCGAACACGATTTTCTTGGCGCCCTGTTCTTTCAGCTTGGTCAGGGCCATCCGCACTTCCTTGCCCGCATCCACGGTGAAGCCCGACAGCTGGAAATAGCCAATGTCATTGGAAAGCATACCGTAGTACGGCACGTTTTCCACTTGAATTTTGTCGCGGGTGATGTTGATTTCCACCGGCGCATCCTGCCCGTAGCGGGTCACCATCAGCTTCACCTGCGAGTTGGCCTGGCCTTTCAGCAGCTTGCTGATGTCGGAGTTGTTCTTCTTATCAACGTTCACGCCATTAATGGTCATGATTTCGTCGCCGGGCAGCAAACCCGCTTTCTGAGCCGGATAGCCTTCGTAAGCTGCCTGCACCACGGTTTTGCCACCGCGCTTCACTACTACGGCCCCAATGCCGCCGTACTGGCCGGTGGTCAGGGTGCGAAAGTCCTCAATGTCATCTTCGGGAATGTAGTTGGTGTACGGGTCCAGCGACTTAAGCATGGCGTCGATGCCCGTTTTCACCAGCTTGGCCGGTGGCACCTCATCCACATAATAGGTATTCACCTCCTTGAAAAGGGTGGCGAATATATCAAGGTTCTTGGCTATTTCGAAGTAACGCTCGTTGTCGGACGAGGTGGCTGCAACCGATACCAGCGCGGCTCCTCCCAGAAGCAAACCGGCCGCAATAGATCTTTTACGCATAAATGAGGGCTGGTGTACACCGCACCGCCACACGCCTCTTCCGCAGAAGAAACCTCAGGCGCTGAAGTGAAATGGTGCTACAACAACAGCGTGAGTTGCAGCTAGTTCAAGGACGCTTTTTTCGGTCCTTCGTTGCGGGCGCAACGTAAGGTTCGGTTAATAAACGCTCCAGCCCTGAAATTAATTTTTTTTCCACCAGCGCGAAAGGCTTTTTTTCTTTGCCGGTGTAGATAATAGCCAACTGCCCGATGGAGTGGCCGCCTGCCGCCTCGGTGAGGCGGTGCTTGTTGAGGCGGTAGGCTTCGCGCATGAGGCGCTTCAGCTCGTTGCGGTCTACGGCGCGCTTGAAGCTGCGCTTACTCACGCTCACCAGCACCTGCGGCGGCGCAGCAACGGAAGCGTCGGTGGGCAGCCAGACCAACCGCAAGGGGTATAAACCAAAAGAAGAACCCCGGCCGAAAAGCTCATCAATGAGCTTCTTGCGGCACAGGTGTTCTTCTTTCGGGAACGAATACGAACGAACCTTCTGCTCTGGCTTCTCCTCGGCAGAGGCAGAAACGCCAGACGGCAACAGGTTACTCACAGGCGCTTAGCGCTTGTGACGGCCTTCGTCGGATACAGTCAGGCGCTTGCGGCCTTTGGCACGACGGCGGGCAATTACGTTGCGGCCGTTGGCGGTTTCCATGCGGGAGCGGAAGCCATGCTTGTTGCGGCGTTTGCGCTGCGAAGGCTGGAAGGTACGTTTCATGGTATTGGTAGTGACTCAGTTACAAGTAAGGCCGGCAAAGGTACGCGGTTGAGTTGGAAAAGGCAAAGCCCGCGTCTACTTTTTTGCTGATTGATTTTCTGGCAACCGTAAGATTTTCCATCGGTTACAGTAGTCAGCGCTTGGGCTTTCTTCGTATCAAAGACCGGTTTTTATCCATGTTCTTCCCCTGGATAGCCGTAGCTTTACACCGGATTTTGTGCTTGCCCGCTTCGCGTTTCTATGATTCACTATTACGTCTCGTTTGAGAACCCGCTTACGTTCTATGTGCAACTGCAAATGACCTTTGAGGTGCCGAAAGATGCACCCGCAACGGTGGAATTGCAGTTGCCAGCCTGGCGGCCTGGGCGCTACGAGATTCAGAATTTCGCCCAGAAAATTCAGCGGGTGGAAGCCGCTGATGCTGCTTCGCAGGAAGTACTGGCCTTGCGCAAGCTAACCAAAGACCGGTGGGAAATAGCTGGCGTGGCGGGCCGTACGGTACAAGTGCACTATAACTTTTACGCCCACCAGATGGACGCTGGGGGCTCATGGCTGGATGAGAGCCAGCTGTACCTGAATCCGGTGCAGGGCTTTATGTACATCGAAGGGCGGCAGCAGGAGCCCTGCCAGGTGCAGCTGCAACTCCCCGACGGCTGGCAACTGGCTTGCGGCTTACCCCAGAGCGGCCCGAATACACTGCAAGCCCAAAGCTTCGACCATTTGGCCGATTCGCCGCTTATTGCCAGCCCAACGCTGCAATACCGCAACTATGAAGTGGATAGTCTCCCCTTCTACATCTGGATTCAGGGAGAGTGCCCCGTCGATTGGGCGCGGCTGGTAGCGGATTTCCGGGCTTTCAGCGCCGAGCAGCTGACCTTGTTCGGCTCGTTCCCGGCGCAGGATTACCACTTTCTGAACCAGATTCTGCCCTACAAGCACTACCACGGCGTTGAGCACCTGAACTCCACCGTTATTACGCTGGGCCCGGCCGAGCTGCTCATGACGGAGGGCTTATACAAGGAGCTGCTGGGTGTGAGCTGCCACGAGTTGTTTCACGCCTGGAACATCAAGAGCATCCGGCCCGTCGAAATGCAGCCGTACGACTACTCCAAGGAAAACTATTTCCGTACCTGCTTCATTGCGGAAGGTATTACCACCTATTACGGTGAGTACCTGCTGGCCCGCGCCGGGGTGCGCACGGCGGCGCAGTATTTCGCGGAGTTGAATACGGTGCTGCGCAAGCACTACGACGACTACGGCCGCTTCAATTTGTCGTTGGCCGATGCCAGCATGGATTTGTGGCTGGATGGCTACAAAGCCGGCGTGCCCGACCGGAAAGTGTCAGTGTATCACAAAGGCGCGCTGGCTGCTTTACTACTCGACCTCACGCTACGGCGCCTCTCCAACCACGCCCGCAGCCTCGATGAGGTAATGCGGCGGCTATGGGAGGAATTCGGGCAGACCGGCACCGGCTACACCGAGCAAGACTACATGCGGATTGTCACGGAAGTGGCCGGGCGCGACATGCAGGCGTATTTCGACAAGTTCATCTACGGCACGGCACCACTGGAAGAACCGCTAGACAAGGCGCTCAGCTTTGTGGGCTGCACACTCCGGATGCAGGAAAATGCCTCTCCTTCCGAAGGACTATTCGGCTTCCGCACCATAGTGAAGAATGAGCGAACCGAAGTAACTGATATTCTGCCCGACTCGCCGGCCGCCGCCTGCCTCACCGTAGACGACGAACTGTTGGCTGTAAATGGCCGCCGGGTGCAAATGAATTTGCATAGCCTGTTGGCTAGTGGTGCCGACCAATACGAAATCAGTGTATTTCGGCAAAACCGTCTGCTTACAGTGCCGTTACAGGCGCAGGTAGGGCAGCATTTCTGGCCGAAGATTACCATTGAAAAGCTGCCGGTGGCCACTCCCGAGCAGCAAGCCAGCTTCCGGAGTTGGTTGAAACAGGAGTTCTAGGCACAGACAGCGTTTGGATTTTCACTTACTCCCATGTTCCGGCTTCGTGCGGTGATAGTAGTGCTGCCGTTGGCGATACTCCTATTAGGTTGTTCTTTCCGAGGCCCCTCCGAGCGGGCCCAACCCGGTGTGCCTACTACCGTGCCCATCGTTCGGCTGCCGCGCCCTCAACCACCACGCATCTACCGTCTTGGCCACCTCGATACATTAGTGCAACTGCCCGGCCGGGTATTGCCCATTCATCAGGCTTCACGCGGGGTATATCAAAAGCTTCCCCAGACCCTATCTATCACGCTGAACCCGACCACGGCGGAAGAAGAGGAAGCTTTTGACTTTGAAGCGGAGGAGCGGCTACGATTGCGCAAAGCAGGCCCGTTGGTGCAACGCACCAAGCATACCTTGTGGCTCCGGCCATCTAAAACTAAACCGGTTGGCCTCGTCAGCAACCCTACTGAAGACGAAGCACGCAACATTGCCTATGAGTACGTGGCTACTATTCCGGCCATCCGGCAATGGCTGGTAGCCGTACGGCTGTATGAAGGAGGCTATTACCTGCTGATAGACCACCGTACGGGCCGCCGAACCCGCATCTGGAGCCCACCCGCCGTAGCCCCCGACGGGCGCCACTTTGTGTGCGGCAACTCTGATGTGCTGGCCCGTTATGAACCCAGCGGCTTACAGCTTTGGGCGGCGGATGAGAGTGGTTTGCGGCTGCTCTGGGAACGGCAAACCGAGTGGGGCTGTACGCAGCCTCGTTGGCTTGATAACCGTACCATCCTTTTTGAGCAAGACTTCTTCGACAATGGCGACGTAGATACCCGCGTGGTGCGCCTGACGGTGGTACCATAAGGTCAAAAACAAAACGTCCCGCCAAATAGCGGGACGCTTTGCTACGCTAGGTGCCGTAGACACAATTAATCAGCATTCTTGCCGGGGCCTTTGCCGCCACCATCTACCGACATCGGCTTGTTGCCTTGTGGGTTGTTGCGGATGGGCGGAATGTTGTTGCTACCCGATGAGTTGCCATCGGTGGTATTGCCGTGGGCCGACACGTCGGTGGTGTTGGGGCTTTGCACCTGCGTGCTTTTCTTTTTGGTATTAGCGGCCGGGTTGACGGACGTTTTATCGTTGGTCAGGTCGGTTTGTTTCTTGCTCATGCTCATGGCCGTAGGGGGTTACGGGTGGATGGATAGAATAGTAGTTCTACCTAACTCTGGCTTGTAGGGTTGCGTGAAATTGCGGCCACAAAAAGCCCTGACCAGTTTGTGGCCAGGGCTTGCGTTGATTTTATTAAGGCGGTGTTCTACGCGTTTATGCGTTCTGAACAGCCGTAGCCGGCACCACAGCCACCAAATCGGCAAACTGCTGCTCACGGGCTTCAATTTCTTCCTGCGTTAGGTTCAACAGGCGCTCCGTGCCGAATTTCTCAACGCAGAACGAGGCCATGGCCGAACCGTGCACCACGGCCCGCTTCATGTTCTCGAAGCTGATGTCGTCGGTGGCGGCGAGGTAGCCGATGAAGCCACCCGCAAACGTGTCGCCGGCGCCGGTTGGGTCGAATACCTCTTCCAAAGGCAGTGCGGGCGCAAAAAACACTTTGTTTTTGCAGAACAGCAGCGCGCCATGCTCACCCTTCTTGATGATGAGCGTTTTGGGACCCATGGCCATGATGATTTTGGCGGCCTTCACCAACGAGTGCTGCCCCGAAAGCTGCCGGGCTTCTTCGTCGTTGATGCTGAGCACATCCACCATTTCGATGGTCGTTTTCAGCTCGTCCAGGGCCACGTCCATCCAGAAGTTCATCGTGTCCATCACAATCAGCTTGGGCCGATTCACGAGGCGCTGAATCACGAGGCGCTGCACCTGCGGGGCCAGATTGCCCAGCATCAGGTATTTGCAGTCTTGGTAGCTGTCGGGGATGATGGGGTCGAAATCGGCCAGTACGTTCAGTTCGGTTACCAGCGTCTCGCGCGAGTTCAGGTCGTTGGAATATTTGCCCGACCAGAAGAACGACTTTTCGCCCTGCTTGATTTGTAGCCCTTCTGTATCGGCGCCATGCTCTTCAAGCAGCAAGATGTCGGATTGCGGAAAATCGTCGCCGACAACGGCCACCAGTTTCACCGGCTTCACCGAGTAGCTGGCCGAGAGGGAAATATAGGTGGCGGCACCGCCAATGATTTTATCGGTTTTACCGAACGGCGTTTCCAACGCATCAAAGGCTACGGAGCCAATTACAACCAAACTCATAGTTAAGCAGGGGAAAAGTGAGTCAAACTGTTAGATTTTTTCTTGCAACGCCACAAATATCCAAATCCTTCCGCACTGCCGCATTTTTTGTTGCCGCGGCACCCCACCTAAGCCGTTAAGATACTGACAGCTAGCCAATGGCTGAAAAAGAAAAAGCCTCAGACCGGAAGGCTGAGGCTTTGAAGAGAGGGTAAATAATGGGGCTCGAACCCACGACCTTCGGAATCACAATCCGACGCTCTAACCAGCTGAGCTATATCTACCATGTGGTGTGTTGCGGCTACAAAAGTAGCGGACGACAACGAATTTGCAAGCTTTCAGCGCTTTTTTTTGTTGCACGCACAGCCTTACTGCCGCTGCTGAAGCGGAGCTATTTATGGTTTCCGGACCGCTGCCGGCCCAAGGTTGCGTACCTTTGCGCCCCGTAACCCCCTCTTACTCATGTCCGATACGCCGCAACCGGCTTCTTTTGCCGACTTTAAGCTGAACAAGCAACTTCTTACCGCAGTAGCCGAAGCGGGCTTCACGGAGCCAACGCCCGTGCAGGTCCAAACCATTCCGTTGCTACTAGCGGGCCACGACGTGCTGGGCATTGCCCAGACCGGCACTGGCAAAACCGCCGCCTTTGGGTTGCCGCTGCTCATGAAAGTGAAATATGCCCAAGGTACTAACCCGCGGGCTTTGATTATGGCGCCCACCCGGGAGCTGGCCATGCAGATTGAAACGCACCTCAAGCGCCTCGCTACTTATACTGATTTGCGCATTTTCGCCATTTACGGCGGCCTGGGGCCAAAAACCCAGATTGAAACTATTGCCAAAGGCGTGGATATTCTGATTGCCACGCCGGGCCGCCTGCTGGAACTATACCTGCGCGGCGACTTGGTGCTAAAAGAGTTGAAAACCCTGGTTCTCGACGAGGCCGACAAGATGATGGATATGGGCTTCATGCCCCAGATCCGAAAGATTCTGGAGGTTATTCCGAATAAGCGCCAGAACGCCCTGTTCTCGGCGACGATGGCCGACAAGGTCACGACGCTGAGCGAGGAATTCCTGGAGTTTCCGATGCGGGTGGAAGTCACGCCTTCCGCTACATCGGCCCAGAATGTGGTGCAGAGCCTGTACGAAGTGCCCAACCTGGTTACCAAGATCAACCTGCTCGGCTATCTGCTCCGCGACCAGGCTACCTTCAACCGGGTGATGATTTTCACGCGCAGTAAGGTGCATGCCGAAAATGTGGCGCACTTTCTGGGCCGCCGGATTGCGGGCGAAGTGCGGGCCATTCACGGCAACAAGGGCCAGAACTCGCGCATCAATGCCATGGAAGCCTTTAAGGCGGGCGAAGTGCGGTTTCTGGTAGCTACTGACGTGGCCGCGCGCGGCATCGACGTGCCCGAGGTGAGCCACGTTATCAACTTCGATGTGCCGCTGATTTACGACGACTACGTGCACCGCATTGGCCGCACGGGCCGGGCGCAGCACACGGGCGCGGCCATCACCTTCGCCAATGAGGCCGAAATGCACCACATTGCTCAAATCGAGGAGCTCATCAAGCAGCCGATTCCGCTGATGCCCTTTCCGGCGGAGGTGGAAGTGGCGGAAACGCCCTTTGAGGAGCAGCAGAGCATGAACCGCGAGCAGGACGAACGCCGCCGCCGCGAAGACCCGAACTTCAAGGGCGCTTTCCACGAGCGGAAAGAGTACGTGAAGCCTGGCGTGACGATTGACAAGCGCACCGGCCGCACCTACGTGGAAGGCCCCAACCGCAGCCAGAAAGGCAACAAGGCCCGCCCTTCAAAAGGCAGCGCCTCCAAGCCCGCCGTAAAAGCGGTGAAAGCCGCCATTGCCCGCTCGAAAGGCCGCCGCAAATAGGAACGCGGATTTTGCAGATTAATCGGATTAGTCGGATTTCGGTGACGATTAACTCTTCCTAAAAACAAAACAGGCTTGCCAAATGGCAAGCCTGTTTTGTTGAATACTGGTTTAGTCGAATCGTCACCGAAATCCGACCAATCCGACTAATCTGCAAAATCCGCGCTCAGTGATGAAAGATGGCCAAGTGGCTGAAGCGGATGGCCAGCATAGTGAAGGCAGCGCCCCATAGCGCGGCGCTCCACAGCATGTGCACCAGAATGCGCCAACGTGGCACGTGCAATTGCGTGGCAATGACGGTGCCGCCAATGGGGCTGAACAGGATGGGCGTTAGGAAAGCAATGCCGCCCATGCCGAAGCGCCGAAAAACACCCACAATGCGGCGGCTTTTGCGGCTGAACAGCGGCTTGCCCTTCTCTTCGCGGCGGCGGCGCAGGTGCAGGGCCCACATCTTACCCACTCCCGATACCAACACTACCGTCGTCATCATGCCCGCCACCGACAGCCCCCAAATCAGCCCGAAAGGCAAGCCGGCCGCAATTCCTGCCACTGGGGCGGCTACAAACTTGACCATGCCCAGCAGAAAAACCGATGCGTATTTGAAGATATGAGCTAGCACGAGACAGAAGAAAGCAACAAGTAACGGAGAGGTACTACCGAGTTGAACCCGAAGTTACAAAGAAGCCAAGCTCCAAATAGGTTTCAAATGAAAAAGTAACGGCAAAATGATATATCTCCTTGCGCCGACCCTTTGCGCCTTACAGCTTGCTACCGTACGACAGGTCGCCGGCGTCGCCGAGGCCGGGCACGATGTAGGCTTGGTCGTTGAGCTTTTCGTCGATGGCGGCCACCCAGAGCGTAGCTTCCGGAATTTCGCGGGTGACGTGCGCGACACCTTCGGGTGAGGCAATAACGGCCGCAATGTGTACCTGCCGGGGCGTGCCGAAGCGCAGCATGGCCCGGTAGGTTTGTACCAATGACTTGCCGGAAGCCAGCATGGGGTCGGCCAAAATCAATACCCGCTCATCGAGCCGCGGCGCCGACAGGTAATCGACTTGCACCTGCACCTGAGCGGTGCCCTCAATGCGGTAAGCAGCCACGAAGGCACTCGGCGACTGGTCGAAATAGTTGAGGAAGCCTTGGTGAAATGGCAAGCCGGCGCGCAGCACAGTGGCCAGAATGGGGAAGTCGTGGAGCTGCTTGCTGCTGCACTCGCCCAGCGGCGTTTTCACGGTCTGGTCGGTGTAGCTCAGCTCGGAGCTGATGCGGTAGGCAATGATTTCGCCGAGGCGCTGGAGGTTACGGCGGAAACGCAGCGAGTCGCGCTGGATTTCCACGTCGCGCAGCTCGGCCA
The DNA here is from genome assembly GCF_017313265.1 of Hymenobacter telluris. Classification (GTDB taxonomy): domain Bacteria; phylum Bacteroidota; class Bacteroidia; order Cytophagales; family Hymenobacteraceae; genus Hymenobacter; species Hymenobacter telluris. Next base: position 16,138 of record NZ_JAFLQZ010000014.1, read on the forward strand.
GGAAATGGTTGGCTACGGATGGTTCGGCGCACACCACGTGTACGCGGGCATCGGGCTCGATAGTAGAGAGGTCGGGAGTAATAGGGCTTAGCGGAGCCATTGCAGATACCAGGGACGTTGGGTGAAGGAAAGGGCCGCATACGGAACGGGCGCGGCCCCGAAGTTGGCAAAAAAACGAGCAATTGACGGTATCATGCCGCCTTCAAAATCGAGAACCAGGCCGGGCGTGCCGGCGTGCTGCTGAATGGCCGCATCGAGCAATAGCAACGGCGCGCTGGCTTTTTTACCGGCTTCGGAGGCAGCGGCAAACAAATACACCAAGCGGGTACGAAACAGCACGAACAGTGCACCGGCCAGTAATTCGCCGGTTTCGGGGTGACGCACTTCGAGTAGCGTAACTTGCTTGTGCTGCTGCCCGGCGGCTATCAACTGGCGGAGCTGCGCGTAGTGGGTGCGGCCCAAACCAGCGGCAGGGCCCTTCGTTTGCTGAAAAAGCGTCAGGAGCGGCTCGGCGTTTGACGTTGCTGTAACGGCTAGTGGCTGCGCGGCCTCGGCGTTGACACGCAGGCGGCGGCGGTAGTCAGCGGCGTAGCCCGCGTGCAGCGTAGTGTAGCTCGGGGTCAGCGGCAGATGGTACGTAATGCGCCGCTCGTAGGTCAGAATTTCATCGTAGCTATTTGCCAGCCGCTGAGGTAAGCCATTGGAATCATTTAGTTGCGTATACAGCTTACCGTACGATTCGGCCAGCTTGCCAATGGGGCTCATTACATTCAGCCAGTATGGAAATACACTGCCAGGCTGCGCAACACCAATTGCTCCTAATTGCTGCGTGAAAGGCGGCTGGTACACCTCGCGGCCCCAGGGCCGGCGCTTCACAGGCAACGGCAGCACCGCCAGATACTCGCCCTTCATTCCAATTTCCACTACGGCATCCCAGCGGCCGGCCGTGGCTTGCAGCCACCAGCTTTGCGCGTACGGCACCACTTGTTCGGCCTGGTTTACGCAGGTATCCCAGGCAGATAGGTCGAGTTCGGAATAACGGAGCAAACGGCGCGGCACGTGGCAAAGGTAGACGGCCCAGCGGCTTCTGGTGCTAACCTGACACAGGCAAACCGGCCAGTCACATGCGAAACAATGTCACTCGTGCGTTCCGGCGGTGGAGTGTTGCCGCAAGTGCGTAGGTTTGTTGAACTGTGCGTCTTTTCGCAGGCCGCAGTTCTGCTTTTATGAAAAAATGTCTTCTCTTTTTAGCTTTTAATGCGCTGCTAGGCAGCCAGGTGGCTGGGCAAAGCATGTCGTTGCAATTCAATGACCCTGTACCGCCTCCGCCGCCTGTGCCCGAAGCCGACATTCCGACGGCATCTAACACCGTACCGCTTGATGTAGATGTGTACCGCCTCATCGACCGATATGCCATCCAGTACGGCACCGATTCGTTGGGCAGCCTGCATACTTCCGTGCGGCCGTATACCCGCGCCGCAGTGGCCCGCATGGCCGAGCGGATGCTGGCCGACAGTGCCAACCTCTCGCAGCAGGACCGGTTCAACGCCGAATATCTACTGCGCGACAACTGGAATTTCTCTTCGCAAGCCGCCCGCTACAACCAGAGCCGCCGGCCGCTGTTCAAGCACTTCTACCAGCGCCAATCAGACCTATACAGCGTTTCTATTCCGGATTTTACGCTGCGCGTGAACCCCGTACTGGGCCTTTCGGCGGGCAAGGATTCGGAAACCGACGGGCTGCGCTACGTGAATACGCGGGGTGTGCAGGTGGAAGGCACTATTGATGAGCGGCTGGGCTTCTACACTTTCTTGGCCGACAACCAGCAGGGCGTGCCGTTGTACGTGCAGCAGCGCATCCGGCGCGACCGAATAGTGCCGCATGAGGGGTATTGGAAGGACTTCAAGACTATCGGCGGCAATCAGTACGACTTCTTCACGGCCCGCGGCTACGTTACGTACGCGGCTACCAAGCACATCAGCGCCCAACTTGGCCACGACCGAAACGTCATTGGTAATGGTTACCGCTCGTTGATTCTGTCGGATTACAGCGCGCCCTATTTCTTTCTGAAGCTGAATACCCGCATCTGGAAATTCAATTACCAGAACCTGTTTACGGAGATGATTGCCGACCGCAGCTACGATGCTAACGGTAGCCCAATAGATACCATCTACCGCAAGAAGTACATGGCGCTGCATCACCTCAGCTTCGATGTGACTTCCAATTTCAACGTGGGCGTATTCGAAAGCACCATTCTGGGCGGGCGCAATTTCCGGCGCGACAACACCGGCAAGATTATTCCAGGCAGCCAGCGGCGGGGGTTTGAGCTGGAATATCTGAATCCAATTATTTTCTATAGAGCGGTAGAACAGCACATTGGCTCGGCCGATAACACCGTGCTAGGCCTGGATTTTAAATGGAATATCAAGAACACCGGCCAGCTCTACGGTCAGTTGATGCTTGATGAATTCAAGCTGAGCGAGGTGCGGGCCCGCAACGGCTGGTGGGCCAACAAGCAAGCCTTTCAGCTGGGTGGGAAGTACGTGAATGTGGCCGGTATCCGCACGCTGGATGTACAGGTGGAGTTCAACTACATCCGCCCGTTTACCTACCAGCACGCCGACAGCTACACCAACTACCAGCACTACCAGCAGCCGCTGGCTCACCCGATGGGCGCCAACTTGTACGAGGTGCTAGGCATCCTGAGCTATCAGCCGCTACCACGCCTGCAGTTGGTTGGCAAGGCGTTCTACACCAAGCAGGGCCTAGACCGCACCAACCCCAACGGCTCCATCGTCAACTACGGCGGCAACCCATTGATTTCCTACGATACGCGGGTGCAGGAATTCGGCAACACCATCGGCCAGGGCAACCAGACGCGCTTGGTGCACACCGATTTCACGGCTACCTATCAGCCGCGCCACAATGTGTGGCTGGACGCCAAACTCATTGTGCGTCGCCAGTCGTTCACTGATGCCGCCACTCAAAACACGGTGTTTCCGCAAGTGGCCTTACGCTGGAATATTGCTCAGCGTTTGCATGAGTTTTGATGCGCTGATTATTGCTAAATAGATGGGCTGATACTCACTTTTAGTTCTTCATCCATCAACCACCAGCACATCACCTCATCAATAATCAGCGTATCAAAACCATGCGCCACGACCCGGAAGCTATGCTGCTGTACCGCCCCGTAAACCAGCAGGAATTGGATTTGATTGCCGCTTCGGGGTGGCGGGAGTTTCCGCCGCGCCTGCCGGAACAGCCAATTTTCTACCCCGTGCTCAATGAGCAGTACGCTGCCCAGATTGCCCGCGACTGGAACGTGCCGTACTATGGTGTGGGCTACGTGCTGCGCTTTGCGGTGGAGGCCGACTACGCCGCCACGTTTGAGGTACAGAACGTGGGCAACCAGGAGCACGAAGAGCTATGGGTACCCGCCGAGGAGCTGGCCGATTTCAACCGCCACATTTTAGGGCAAATTGAAGTGGTATCCGTCTTCAAAGCTGAATAACGCTCGTTGTCATTCCGACGCAGGAGGAAGCTCGGTTAATACAGTGATTGAACTACGCCAGATTCCTCCTGCGTCGGAATGACAAGCCAGCCTTCCGGACCTTTGCAGATGCGTTACCTTTGCCGATTCCGATGAAGACTTACCTCCGCATTCTGCATTACGCTCGGCCGCTAGCCAGCTTTCTGCCCCAATACCTGCTGTATACTGTGTTGGCTACGCTGTTCGGGCTAGCCAACTTCACGCTGATTATCCCGCTGCTCCAGGTGCTGTTCGAGAAAACCGACCAAGTCCCCACGCAGGCCTCCACCCAGCTGCCGGCCTTCCACTTCAGCTTGGATTGGGTGAAGGACACGTTCAACTACTTTTTTGCCGATGTGCTGGCCACACACGGCACGATGGGCGCCCTGACCTTCGTGTGCATTATCGTGGTGGTGTCGGTGCTGTGCAGCAACCTGTTCCGCTATTTGAGCTTGCGGCTACTGGCCAAGGTGCGCGCCCGTGTCATCCGGAACCTGCGCCATGATTTGTACCGCCGCATCTTGCAGCTTCAGTTGGGCTATTTTGCCGGCGAACGGAAGGGTGACTTAATGTCGCGCTTCACGGCCGACGTGCAGGAAGTGGAATCGTCGGTGGTGAATACGATGACGGCCGTAATTCAGGAGCCGCTCAAGATTATTGCCTTCTTCGCGGTGCTGTTCTACATGTCGGTACCTCTGACGCTATTTACCCTGATTCTACTGCCGATTTCGGGCATTCTGATTGCGGGGGTGGCCAAGCGGCTGCGGCAGCAGGCCAAGCAAAGCCAAAGCACGCTCGGCTCGATGCTGTCGGTGATTGACGAGACGCTGGGCGGCATTCGGGTTATCAAGGCGTTCAATGCGCAGCAGTACATCGAAGGCAAGTTTGAAGACCAGAACGACGAGTACGCCCGCACCTCGCGCCGCATAGACAATACCCGCGACTTGGCCTCACCATTTTCGGAATTTGCGGGCGTAGCCGTAGTAGCGGGTTTGCTGTACTTCGGCGGCACCCTGATTCTGGGCGGCGAGTCCAATCTGACAGGCGAAACATTTATTGGCTACGTGGTGCTGTTTTCGCAGGTACTCACGCCAGCCAAAGCGCTGTCGTCGTCGTTCGGCAACATCCAGCGCGGGCTAGTGGCTGGCGAGCGGGTATTGGGCATTATAGATACCGAACCGGCTATCCGGGACAAGCCTAACGCGCAGTTGCTGCCGGCTTTCGAGCAGCAGATTGAGTTGCGCAATCTGCAATTCGCCTACGGCACTGACCCCGTGCTTCAGGACATCAACCTCACCATTCAGAAAGGCAAAACCGTGGCGCTGGTAGGCCCATCGGGCTCGGGCAAAAGCACGCTGGCCGATTTGCTACCGCGCTTTTATGACCCTACCGGCGGCCAAATCCTCATTGATGGCCACGATGTGCGCGACTGTACTATTCATTCAGTACGCGAGCAAATGGGCATTGTCACGCAGGAAAGCATCCTGTTCAACGATACTATTTTCAATAACATCCGCTTCAACACCCAGGCTACCGAAGCCGAGGTGATGGAAGCCGCCCGCATTGCCAACGCCCACGACTTCATCACGGCCACGCCCGACGGCTACCAGACCATCATCGGTGACCGGGGCGGACGGCTGTCGGGGGGGCAGCGGCAGCGTTTGAGCATTGCCCGTGCCATCTTGCGCAACCCGCCCATCCTGATTCTTGACGAGGCCACTTCGGCCCTCGACACCGAAAGCGAAAAGCTGGTGCAGGAAGCCCTGACCCGCCTGATGCAGCACCGCACCTCCCTGGTTATTGCGCACCGCTTGAGCACCGTGCAGCACGCCGACGAAATCATAGTGCTGCACCAAGGCCGCATTGCCGAGCGCGGCACCCACGACGAGCTGCTGCGCCAGCCCGGTGGCCTCTACCAGCGCCTCAGCCAGATGCAGGCCACCAATGCCGCATTAGTGTAGCATTGGCCGTTCGCAGCTCGGTACATAGTAGGCCGAAGGAAATGGGTGTCAAAGAGTACTATTCAGAAATTCACAGCAACTGATGATTCTATTCAATGACCACTCCAACTCCTAAAGCGCCCTGGTATACGTCGCAATGGATCTGGATTTTGGTCTTGCCAATGATTGGGCTGCGGTTCGGCTACAAAACCTGGCGCCAAGAGCAGCGCCCCGGTTCGGCCATTCGCATAGAGCAAGTCAACGAGCGAAGCCGAGCCCTGGAACAACAAATCAGGGCCAGCCAAGCCGCCAGCACTGCCCCCGTAATCGTCGCCGATTCTGCCGTGCTATCTGGTACCGTTACAGTTGGGCCCCAAGCTGCCGAGGCATATGACTCCTTCATCTGATACCGGGCGGCGCTGGGTGGCCACCCTGATTGTGCTGCTGCTGCTGTTGCAAGCCGGCCGCTGGCTGTGGCGGAAGTACAACCAAGCCCAGGACGCCCCTCGCCAACAGGCCGAACTGGCTGTACAACAAAAAATAGCCGCCAGTCACGCCTACGATGATGCGCTGCTCCAAGCCAATGCCCTGCTCGACCGGCACGACACAGCGGCAGCCAAGCACCTACTCGATTCGTTGCAGCAGGTGCCCACCGACAGCTTGTTTCAGATTGAGCGCCAGAAACTACAAGCTGCGTTACAGCGCCTGGATTCAGCCCGCGCCGGTAGCCCCAGGTTAAAATAACCAGCAGTTCGTTTCCATCCCAAGCAGAAGCTCAACCACATCCGGTAATTACCATCAACGAAATCCTATATTTAACCCGGCCGGTATGTTTTTGCGTACGACGGGTCATATTCCACTTTAGCTTCGCCGCCTTATGCTTGCTTTGAAACGCCTGGTTACTGTTCTGGTGATGATTTATTTGCTGTTGGTTTTGCTGCTGGTGCTTAGTCCTGGCTCGCGCGACAGCCTGATATCGGTAACCGCCGGTAGCAACCCCACGAACTTCTACTATGGCCTGTTCCTGATTAGCGGGGTTCTGCTTTTGTTGCAGCTCGTCACTGAAAACCTCGACAGTGTGCTGCTACGCCGCGACGTAGCTTCGCGTGAAGGCAAAATCAACGAGCTAAAAGCCCGCCTCTACGACCAGCAGATAGAACAGCGCAGCCCCACCACGGTGGGCGGCACCCGCACGGGCACCACCGTTCACCCCGATGGCTACGTGGCCCCTACCCCTACTGCGGCGCCCACCCGGCCCCTGCCCACCGACCGCGACGGCACGCCGCTAGCCTAGCGCGCTTATCTTTGCGGTGTGATTGACGCAACCTCCTTAACTGACTCGATTCGGGCTGAACTGACGGAAGCCCGCAACGTTCTCGACCGTTTTCTTGCCGATCCGGCCAACCTAGCTGCCATCGAACAGGCTGCTCAGCTGATGGCGGGCAGTTTACGGCAGCGTGGCAAGATACTCAGCTGCGGCAACGGCGGCAGCCTCTGCGACGCCCAGCATTTTGCCGAAGAATTGAGTGGCCGCTACCGCAACGACCGGCCCGCCCTGGGCGCCATTTCCCTCACGGAGGCATCGCACATGAGCTGCGTAGCCAACGACTATGGCTACGACGCCGTATTCAGCCGCTTTGTGGAAGCCCTGGGCCGCCCTGGCGACGTGCTGCTGGCCATCAGCACCAGCGGCAACTCCCCCAACATTCTGCGAGCTGCCGAAGCCGCCAAAGCCAGCGGCATGCTAGTGGTAGGCCTGACCGGCAAAGACGGTGGCAAGCTAGCCGCGCTCTGCGACGTGGAAATCCGGGCACCACACTCCGGCTACGCCGACCGGATTCAGGAAATTCACATCAAGGCTATTCACATTCTGATTATGCTCATCGAACAGTTGATGGCCTGAGAGCCCGCTATTTTTCATGGCCCTGATTCAGGCTTGGAATGTACATTCAACTGATGAAGTTGGATTAACTTGACAGAATTTGAAAAGCCGGAAGAAGTTATATTCTTCCGGCTTTTTCGTGCTTATATTCGTTGGATTATTTTCTATATTTTCTTCTACTTCATGCTTACCAAAACCTTCGGCTCAGCCGTGCAGGGCGTTAATGCTTATACTATTACCATTGAAGTAGTTGTATCGCAGGGCACTAATTTCTATGTGGTTGGGCTACCCGATAATGCAATTAAGGAAAGCCAGCAGCGGATTGAAGCGGCCCTGAAATTTCGGGGGTATCGGATGCCGCGTACCAAGGTGGTGGTGAACATGGCCCCGGCCGACATCCGCAAGGAAGGCTCCAGCTACGACCTGCCCATTGCGCTGGGCATTCTGCACGGCTCCCAACAGCTTACTACCGACCGGCTCTCCGAGTACATCATTATGGGCGAGCTGGCGCTGGATGGGGCCTTGCGGCCGGTTAAGGGCGTGCTGCCCATTGCTATTCAGGCCCGCAAAGAGGGGTTCAAAGGCTTTATTCTACCTCGTGAAAACGCCAGGGAAGCGGCCATCGTCAACAACCTCGATGTTATTGCGGTGGATACCATGCAGGAGGCCATCGACTTCTTCGAGGGTCGGTTGGCTATTGAACCGCTGGTGCTGGACACGCGCGACATTTTCCAGCACGAGGCCAACCAGTACGCCGCCGACTTTGCCGATGTGCAGGGCCAGGAAAACATCAAGCGCGCCCTGGAAATAGCCGCGGCTGGCGGGCACAACGTTATTATGATAGGCCCGCCCGGCGCCGGCAAAACCATGCTGGCCAAGCGCCTCCCTACTATCCTGCCGGCGCTAAACATGCTGGAGGCGCTGGAAACCACCAAAATTCATTCGGTAGCGGGCAAGTTGGGGGCTAATGCTTCGTTGCTGGGCACCCGGCCGTTCAGGGCCCCGCACCACACTATATCCGATGTGGCACTGGTGGGAGGCGGTAGCAATCCGCAGCCGGGCGAAATCTCACTGGCGCACAATGGCGTGCTGTTCCTGGACGAGCTGCCGGAGTTCAAGCGGACGGTGCTGGAAGTAATGCGGCAGCCGCTGGAGGAACGCCGCGTGACTATCTCCAGGGCCAAGGTCAGCATCGACTTCCCGGCCAACTTCATGCTCATTGCCAGCATGAATCCGTGCCCGTGCGGCTACTACAACCACCCCGAGAAAGAATGCGTGTGCGGACCCGGCGTGGTGCAGCGCTACCTCAACAAAGTGAGCGGGCCGCTGCTCGACCGGATTGACCTGCACGTGGAAGTAACGCCCGTGACGTTCGACCAGATGACCGAAACGCGCAAATCGGAAACCAGCCACGACATTCAGCAACGGGTGGAAAAGGCCCGCAAGGTGCAAACAGCGCGGTTCACGGAGTTTCCCGACATCTTTTCCAACGCCATGATGCCGCCCCAAATGGTGAAGGACATTTGCCAGATTAGCCCGGAAGGCCGCACGTTGCTGAAAACCGCTATGGAGCGCCTCGGCCTCTCGGCCCGCGCCTACGACCGGATTCTGAAAGTGGCCCGTACCATTGCCGACCTGGCCGGCACCGACGACATTCGCATCGAGCACTTGGCCGAAGCCATTCAGTACCGCAGCCTCGACCGGGAAGGCTGGGCCGGCTAGCTGTCCTTTCCAGATTGTAGCTATTGTCATTCCGAGTGCCGCGAGGAATCTGAGTTATCAGCATTACAACCCAGATTCCTCGCGGCACTCGGAATGACAGGGTTTACCACAGCAGCCAACAGCTTACGCCTCCCGAATCAGGCGGTAGAACTGGTCCCGGTAGGTTTCACTGACGGGTATTTCCTTGTCCTGGATGTAGATGGTGTTGCCGTCAACCATCCGGATTTTGTCGAGCGACACGATGAACGACTTGTGCACCCGCAGAAAGGGCGGCTGGGGCAGGGTTTCGGCTAACTCGCGCAGGGTTTGATAGGTGACTAGCCGCTGGGTGGGCAAGTGGATGGACACGTAGTTGTTGAGCCCTTCGATGTAGAGAATATCAGTGTAATTGACCCGTAGAAACTTGTTTTTGGTTTCGCCCTTCACGAACATGTGACCCACTGCCGGCGCCAGTGCCGGTGGTGGCACGGCTCCAATTGGGGCGGCTGGTGGCGGGGCTGGCTCGGGTGGCGCCATAGGTTGCAGGGCCAGCACTTTCTGGGCGGCTTTCAGAAACCGCTCAAACGAAATCGGTTTGAGCAGATAATCCACTACATCGTTTTCGTAGCCTTCCAGCGCGTATTCCGGGTAGGCGGTGGTGAGCACCACTTTGCACTTGTTGCCGCTGAGCTTAAGAAATTGCAGCCCGGTGAGCTTGGGCATTTGAATATCCAGAAACACCAGGTCAACGCGGCCCTGCTGCACCCAGGTTAGCGCCTCAATAGGATTGGTGGTGGTGCCTACGAGCGTTAGAAAAGGCACTTGGCTGATGTAATCGGCAAGAATAGCCAGGGCAGGCGCTTCATCATCAACGGCGAGGCAACGAATCATAAGCAAACAGCGGATACAAAGGAATTCGGGAAGAAATTAAGTTGGGCAGCCCTAGCGCATCAGATGCAAAGACGTAATAAACTGCTTGCCCGTGGTATCAATCTGTAAGGTATGCTGCTGCGGATAAAGCAGCTCTAGGCGGCGGCGCAGATTGGGCAGCCCAATGCCCGTGGTGGCATCTTTCTGATAGTCGCTGCTTTGGTTGTGCACTTCAAAGGTGAGGCCCTGGGGCTGCAAAGCCAAGTGGATGCGCACGGGCGTGGCCGGGTCGTCGAGGACGCCGTGCTTGATGGCGTTTTCAACGAACGGAATGAACAGCAACGGTGCCACGCGGTGGCCGTCGGACTCGCCGGTTACCGTGAAATCGACGAAAAACTGGTCGGGAAAGCGCAGGCGGTACAAGTCCAGGTAGTTGTGCAGATACTCGATTTCCTGCGTCAGTTCCACCTGACCGTCGGAGCTGTCGTGCAGCATGTAGCGCATCAGGTCGGCCAGCTTGAGGATGGCGTTGGCCAGCGGCTTGGCCACCGGATAGGCCATGCCATAGAGCATGTTGAGCGTGTTGTACAGGAAATGCGGGTTGATTTGGGTTTTAAGAAAAGCCAGCTCGGCCGTCCGTTTTTCGCCGCGTAGCAGCTGGTTTTCCCGTTCCCGGCGCAAGGCCGCCTGCGCGCTCCACACGGCGGCGCTTATCACTATCATGGGGCTGGCAAAGAAGAGGTTATCGAAAATATAGTAGGTCACGCTGGTATCTGGGGTGTAGTTATGAAAGCCCAGTACCGCCGGGTAGATAACCTCCTCAATAAGCGCACGAGCCCCGATATACAACGCAATAACTCCGGCTAGCGCAATGGCGAGCCGCCCCCCCTTGCCCGCACGCAATAACCGCGGATATACTATCGAATAGCATAGATAAAACTCTATTAGCCGGATAAATAACACCGAAAATGTCAGCCACAGGCTTATTCTCAGAGAAGTGCCCTGGTGCAGAAACACGCCCCAAATCTGGTAGCCGCTATACAGCAGCCAGCCCAGTACGTGCCAATGGAGAGCGGACTTGGAAGCGGTGTTTATTGGCAGCATAGGGCGTTAGGCAGGCCGCAGAAGCAGCAAGTGAAAGGCAAGGCCAAAACTAGCGCCGGTAGGTAGCGCCCGGTACTTTTTTATTTGAAACCCTCAGTTTGTGATGTGAACCGGAAATAAGCCGACAGCATGCTTTCACATCGGGTTTGAAGCAGGTAGGATAATGTTTTTTCAGCTGGGCTCTGGGCGGCGAACCTTTGAATCGTCAATCAGCCAACGCCTTTCCCGATGTCTACTCTCTACTCTTTCCGCCGCCACTGCCTGCTGTTCGTGCTGCTCATGCTGGCTGGCTTCACCCAGCGCAGTTTCGCCCAAGCCCCTGTTACCGGCTCAATACAGGATGCGGCAAATCAGCCGCTGGGCTTCGCTACGGCCGTGCTGCTGCACCTCCCCGACTCGGTAGTTGCCAACTCGCAGGCTACCACCGAGCAGGGCACCTACAGCTTCGGCAACGTGCAGCCCGGCAGCTACTGCGTGAAGGCCTTACTGATGAGCTACACGTCGGCCCGTAGCAGCGCCTTCACGGTGGGAAAAGAACTGGTCACGGTACCTGCGCTGCGCCTGCAAGCCACGGCCACAGCCCTGCGGGAAGTAACCGTGCAAGGCACTACGCCCGTGCTGGAGCAGCACGCCGACCGCACCGTGCTGAACGTGTCGCGCCTGAACACCGCCGGCGACAACGCCCTGGAGGTACTACGCAAAGCCCCCGGCGTCACGCTCGACAAAGACGACCACCTCGTGTACCGGGGCAGTGCTGGCGTAAACGTGCTGATTGATGGCAAGCTCACCTACATGTCGGGAGAGGCCCTAACCAACTATCTGAAGTCGTTGCCAGCCTCGGCTATCAGCCAGATTGAGCTGCTGCCCAATCCGCCGGCATCCATGGATGCTGCCGGTACGGCGGGCGTGCTCAACATCAAGCTGCGCCGCAGCCAGCTGCCCGGCCTCAGCGGCACCGCTACGGCCGGCCTGGGCCAGGGCCGCTTCGAGAAAAGCTGGGCCGGCACCAACCTCTCGTACAACGTGGGCAAGGTACGGCTGTTTACCCGCCTCGATGGGGGCCGCTACAACTCGTTCAACCGCCTGACCATGACGCGCATCATCCGCGACAGTGCATTCAGCCAGGAAAATTACTGGCGCCCATTGACGTACAGCGGCACCTACGCAGCCGGTGCCGACGTGGCCCTCACCACCAAGCACAGCATTGGGGCGCAGGTGCGCGGCAACCACAACCAGACCGACGCCGCCGTAACCAGCAACTCCAGGACCACCGATGCGGCGGGCAACCCCGCCGGCCGCCGCCAGATGGACAACCCACGCAACAACAACAGCAGCAACCAAGGCCTGAACCTGTATTACCGCTGGACACTGGACAGCACTGGCCGCGAGCTAAGCGCCAACGCCGACTACGTGCGCTACACCAGCGCCAGCAAGCAGCAGTTTTTCAACCGGCAGTACGTTTCCGGCAACGAGCAAGCTCAGGACGCCGGGCAGCTACGCAGCGCTGAGTCGTCGGAAACCACCATCCGGGCTGCCAAGGTAGATTACGTGCACCCGGTGGCGGGCACCAAGCTGCAACTGGAAACCGGCGCGAAAACCAGTTGGGTGACGTCGCGCAGTGCCATCCAATTCGATAAGCTCGCCGAAACCACTTGGCTGCCTGACACGCTCCGCACCAACCAGTTCCGGTACGACGAGCACATCAGTGCCGGCTACCTGAGCGCCAATACCACCCTGAACCGGTTGGAATTGAAAGCCGGTCTGCGCGGTGAGCTCACCCACTCAACGGGGGTATCGGCCACTACGGGCCAGCGGGTAGCGTGGCGCTACTTCCAGCTGTTTCCCAGCGCTTTTGCCAGCTACAAGCTCAACGAGCAGAACCAGGTCAGCGCCTCGGTCAGCCGCCGCATCACCCGGCCTTCCTACCAGAGCCTCAACCCCTTCCTCATCTACACCGACGCCTATACTGCTCAACAGGGCAACCCATTCCTGGCGCCTTCTCTGTCGCAATCTTTCGTGGTCAACTACCTGCACAAAGACTTTCAGGTGCTGAGCGTGAGCTACCTGCACGAAACCAATGCCCAGAACGACGTAGTGTACCAGAACGACAAAACCAAGGTATCAACCAGCCGCCCCGAAAACCTGGCCCAGGCGTCGACGCTCACACTCAGCTCCGGCGGCCATACCGACCTCAACAAATGGTGGGGCATGGACAACCAACTCAACGGCTCCTACAACAAGGTGCGTACTCGGGTGGAAGGCCAAGCGGTGAATCTAGCCAGCTACAGCTGGTCGGCCAGCTCCGACCATACCTTCACGATGCCCCGCAGCTACAAGCTACTGGTAGGCGGCTTCTACAGCTCGCCCGCGGTGCAGGGCCTGTTTCACACCAAAGCCAACGGGGCCGTAAACCTGGGCTTGAAAAAGCAGCTTTGGGCCGACAAAGCCACGCTGAGTTTGCGGGTAAACGACGTTTTCTCAACCAGCCGCTTCCGTAGTACTTTGCGCTATAACAACGTGAACATGACCTGGAACAACCAGTGGGAAAGCCGGCGGGTGCTACTGACGCTCACTTGCAAGATTGGTAGCGGCAAAACGCTGGCCCGCCGCACCACCGGCAGCAGCGACGAGGAAGGCCGGGCAGGAAATTGAGGCTCTTTCGTAGCCGACGAGTTGCCACAGAAAATTTAACCGATGGCTGAGTGAAAACAAAAAACCCGGTCTGCACGCTTGCAGACCGGGTTTTGGTGATCCCGCTGGGATTCGAACCCAGGACCCATACATTAAAAGTGTATTGCTCTACCAGCTGAGCTACAGAATCATTTTCCACTGCCAGACAGCTATTTTCTGGAAGGGATGGCAAAAGTACGGGGTACATTTTCAATCTCCAAATCCACACATGAATTTATATTCGGTTAAACTGCTCTGTTCTTTCAACTCACCTCTTTATCAATTATATAGACAAGCAAATAAATCATAGGAATAAAGCGCAATCTATACTTTCTGGTACCAGAATAAGTAGGAGCTTTGCATCTCAGAACCTTTGTAGCCTGTTATGTACAAAGCCTTACTAAAGCCATTGTTTTTTCGGCTGGATGCCGAACGCGCCCACCATTTGGTGTTCGACAACCTGAAACGGGCGCACCGGGTACCGGGCACACCAGCCTTGTTGCGCCAGCTCTATGATTTTCAACATCCCAGCTTGGAGCGGGAAGTATTTGGGCTACGGTTTCGGAACCCGGTAGGACTAGCCGCCGGCCTCGACAAGAATGCTGAATTCACGGACGAGCTGGGCGCATTGGGTTTTGGCTTTGTGGAAATTGGCACCGTGACGCCCCGCCCCCAGCCTGGCAATCCGCAGCCGCGGTTGTTCCGGCTGCCGCAGGACGAGGCGTTGGTGAATCGGATGGGCTTTAATAACGGAGGGGCCGCCGCTGCGGCTGCCCGGTTGCGCCAGCGCCGCAACCGAAACCTGCTTATTGGCGGCAACATTGGCAAGAACAAGGACACGCCCAACGAACAGGCTGCCGCCGACTACGTGGCCTGCGTGGAAGCCCTGCACGAGGTAGTCGATTACTTCGTGGTGAACGTGTCGTCGCCGAATACGCCGAACCTGCGGCAGCTCCAAGAGCGGGAGCCGCTGATTCAACTGCTGCAACAGGTGCAGGAGCGCAACAAGGCGCTGCCTACTCCCCGGCCGCTTTTGCTCAAAATTGCCCCCGACCTCACGGATACCCAACTCGACGATATTCTGCTGATTGCGCGAGAAACTCAGCTTAGCGGTTTGGTAGCTACCAACACTACCATCAGCCGGGAGGGCCTGACCACCGCAGCGGAGCGTGTAACGGCGCTGGGGGCGGGCGGCCTCAGCGGCCGGCCGTTGCGCCAACGAGCCACCGAGGTTATCCGCTACCTGCACCAGCATTCCGATGGCGCGCTGCCCATTATTGGGGTGGGCGGTATTCATTCGGCCGAGGATGCGCAGGAGAAGCTGGCCGCGGGAGCATCGTTGGTGCAGCTCTACAGCGGCTTCATTTACGAGGGGCCGGGCCTGATAAAGCGCATCAACCACGCATTGGTTTAAGCAGCTTCGGGCTGGATGCGCACCTCCACTACATCGGCGGGGCGCTGGCCTTTGGCAAAACGGGCTTTGTAGCGACGCTGCACCCACACCATGGGCGGCACGATGAGCAAGGTGGGCCACAGAAAATTCCAGGGCCAAGGAATGAAATGCAGGCTAGTGGCTGAAAAGGCCGATACCGCCGCAATGTAGGAGCCCACGAAACCCGATATGTGGTTGAGCAGCCATTGCCCCGGCGCTTGCGGTTTTGCCTGCACATACGACCAAAGCTGCCGGCCGGTGGTCATCACGCCAATGGCCCCAAACACCAACGATGGCACCGCCCCCGACTTCACGCCGAATACCAGCGTACTGAGGAACACCAGCAGCCCCGCACAGACCAGCAGCCAATCGAACAAGCCAGGGCGCTGGCCTTGCCCCAAGTGCTTGAGGTAGAGGGAACGGTAGCCGAAAAAGGCGAGATACAAACTGAAAATACCCGTCAGCAGCAGAAACGTGAGGCCTTTGAGCGAAGCCGCCAGCAGCGCCGTAATGCCTGCTACCAACATAGCCCAGAAAAACACCTGCCCCCACCGCCGGTGCGCCGCGCCACCCTTGCGGACGTACAGCGCCACCGGCGCCACAAAAAAGCCTACAAAACCTGCCGCAATGTGCAGCCAGCGGTTATACAGCAAGAAGGTTTCCATTGGTGAAACAGAGAGGGAGTGAAAGGATGAGGTGAAGATCCAACATCAGCTTCTCTACTCCAACCACCATTTACTCAAGCCGCAATTCCGGGGTATGAAGCTACTTACAGAGCTTCTTAAGCGGTAAGCCACACTGTAGCTTGTCATAGCTTTACGCCGGCTTTCAGCTCCAGCACATCGGCAGAGCCACGGTGTACCTTTAAGTCAACGGCGCCAAAAATGCGGTTGGTGAAGTGGTATTTCAAGCCAATCCGCTCGTAGTAAAAGTCGTTGGATTTGTACGGGTTGTACACGTAGAATCCCAGGTGCGTCACCATTGCCAGGCGCCCAAATAGCAGCTCGTGGCCAAGCACCAGGCCGGCCTTTTTCACGTCGGGTAGGTTGCTGGTGCTGCGGGCGGTATCGCGCTGCTGGCGTACCAAGCTTCGGTCGTAGAAGCCTTCAAGCCCTACCAGCAGGTTACTTTTGCGGCTGATGCGCCGTCCTGCCAACACCGACACCGACTGCACTACGTATTTCTGCTTGTTTGCAGGGTTCAGCTGTTTGAAGCCGACACTGGTGCTCAGGTTCAAAAAGTTCTGGCCAATATCAGCAGGCAAATCATGGGGGGGCACTACCAACGGCACGAAGGGGCGCTGCTGGTGGTAGTTGATACCCAGGAAAAGAGTGGGCAGGTTGATGCCCATATTGGGCTTGGCAGTAGAGCCGTTGGAATAGTGATTCAGCCCCAGCCCAACCAGCAACCCTACATGTTCGGCCACGGCTACGTCATACTCAAAGCGCATCTGCAAGGTAGCGTTCAGGCGGGAGCTGACAATGGCGTTTTTGTGGTTGGTTTCGAGGTTGAAAGGGTTAGGAAAGTACGCCAGGCCAGTTCCCAATCGGAAATTCAGCTCCTGCTTGGGTGTCCGGAACAAACTTTTGCCTATATAAATGGTGCTGGCGTAGGATTGCGCCAGCACGGGATTGTGATAATTGTAATACACCAGCGCCACCCCAATACGAGGGTACCGATACCAGGCGTGCCAGGGCTCAGAGCCATTGGTTTGCCGCTGCAAATTCAGCTCCACTCCCGTGGGGTGCGACACGGCCAAGTGTTGCACGGCCGGCGTATGCGCAATGATAAAGCTGCCTTGCGCGTACACCCCCAGAATAAGCGGCCCCGGAGCGGCCGGCGGAGGCTCGGCTATTGGTGCCTGAGCGTGGCTGGGAACTACCAATGAAGCCGCTAAACCTAGCAGAATGAGTACAATACGCGTAAAAAACCGCATAGTCAGAGAGTAGAGGAACGCAAAAATATGCATTGACTTGATAGACAAGCACCCAGCACACTATTAGATTATTTTTCAATGATAGTGTAACAAAAGGAGGTGGTTTGGGAGTATGAGGCCCTGTAAGCGGCTCACCGGAGCCTTGGGCTCAGGCTTGTGCTGTTGCTTTGTGTTTGCCACCTCCACCTTTATTTTTTCATGAAAAAGTTTCTCACCCTTGCCCTGGCAACTGCTGCCTCTGTTTCTGTTGCCCAAGCCCAAGATGCCGGCGGATTCCGCCTCGGCGTTAAGGTTGGCGGTACCTTCTCCAACGTTTCCGGCGACGACGTAAACTTGCTCACAGGCCCAGGTTATAGCTCCGACCTTAAAGATTACAAGCTAGGCTACAATGCAGGCCTAAGCTTCTCGATTCCGTTGAGCAGCGACGGCTTTTTCTCGTTTGCTCCCGAGTTGTTATATAACCGCAAAGGCTACGAAATCGAGTCTGAGTCAAAGTCTGGCACCACTTTCCCAAATGCACCTGCTGGTACTGTGAAAGCTGAAATTGAGCAGCAGCGCGTACTGCATTATATTGATGTGCCCTTGCTAGCAAAAATTAATGCTGGTGGCCTATTCTTTGAATTAGGCCCGCAGGTAAGCTACTTGTTCGGCTCGAAGCTGAAACAGCAAACGACTTACAAAGACGCCGCTGGTAATAAAACGAAAGAGACTAGCAATTCCGACTTCCAGCTCTACGCCGGTTCCGGCATTAAAGACAGCGAAAAGTCTGATCTTTCTAATGTAGATATCAGCGGCGTAGCTGGTGTAGGCTACATGACCGACGGTGGTATTAGCCTGGGCCTGCGTTATGCCCGTGGCTTTAACTCTATCCTCGACTCAAAAAACACCGACAACGAGCCGAAGGCATTCAACAATGCCTTTACGCTGCAACTCGGTTACCTGATTCCAACCAAGTAATTGTTGGCATAAACCAAACGAAAACCGGCTGTTTCTCATGTGAGAGCAGCCGGTTTTTTGTTTTTAATAGCTCTGCGTTAACACCAACTGTTCTGTTACGTAAGTAGGGCTGTTTGCAGTGCTTGCTCTTTTACCTCCATTTCTTCATTGTAATGAAAAAGCAACTCTTTATCCTGGCTACGGTAGCTGCGGCCTTTGCGCTGGCACCAGCCGCTCACGCACAAGGCATCCGACTAGGTGTTAAGGCCGGTGCCAACCTCTCTAACCTGTCCGGCGACCTAACTGATGAGGACCGTTTTCAAAATAAAGTAGGCTTTCATGGCGGTGTAATGCTCAATGTAGGACTGATTGACGACGGTTTTCTTTCGCTCCAACCAGAGGTTTTGTTTTCACAGAAGGGCTTTGAATTTGATGAAAACAGGCTATTTGGGCTCTACAATAACAAGGGTAATGTCACTTACAATTACCTTGATGTACCTGTACTACTCAAGATCAAAGCAGGAGGGTTTTATGTAGAAGCAGGTCCGCAATACAGTTACCTGTTGAAAATAAAAGATGAATCGACGCGGACTATAGCAGGTGTTATTACTGCTCGCAGTGAATCAGAGAGAAATATCGATAATATCAACCGCAATGAACTAGGGTACGCTGCTGGCTTAGGATATCAGTCAGAGCTAGGCTTACTTATTGGTTTGCGCTACAATGGAAGCCTAACAGATTTTGCCAAAAACAACACCTATTACAACGGGGAATTGCGCAATGCCCGCAACTCGGTGTTTCAGGCCTCGGTTGGGTTTCTGCTGCCCGGTAAGTAATCTGTTTTACTGCAAAGCTTAAACGCTCCGCACCAGTATTGGTGCGGAGCGTTTTGTTTTTCTTATCATACAAATAAGCTGCTGTCTGTCTTGTGTGTGCCGGCTCTACCCTGCACCGGGCTTTTGGGTCAAGGGCCACAACAGCGTATTTCGACTGTACGTAGGGTATCTGCTACCGGGCGTATAAGGGGGCCGTTCTAGATAAGCACTGCATCTTCTGCCAAAAGCAATTCATACGCCTTATCGAAGGTTTACGGTGCTATATAGTGGAGCTACACGCATTTTCCTTTTAGCTTCGGGCCGTTTTTCCACGGCTTTCGCAGCCATATGCTTACTTATGAAGAAGGAATTTGTCTTGTTGCTACTCCTCACCATCCTTGCCGGAACTGCCCACGCCCAGCGCAACGTATCATTGGGCCTCAAAGCCGGTGGTACGCTATCTGACCTGACCGGCAAGCAGGCTTCCGGCTACGAAAGTGCATTTGGCTTTCAGGCAGGCGGCTTTCTTAATGTCGGGTTGAGCCGCTTATTTGCGTTTCAGCCAGAGGTTATCTATTCCCGCAAGGGGGCCAAACTCGCTACATCACCCACGGTTCATGCCCGCCTCGACTACGTAGACGTGCCCCTGGTATTCCATATCAACGTGGATGGCTTGTTCTTTGAGGCCGGCCCGCAGGTGGGTTTCCTGGTAGCGGCCCATGACAAAGTGGATACCCAGCAGTTTGACACCAAAGCACGCTACAACACCGTGGACGCTGGCTATATATTCGGCCTGGGCTACCAGCGCAAAGCCGGGCTCGGGGTTGGCCTGCGTTACAACGGTGGCATCACCAACATCGAAAAATCGGTACTGGTAGGCACTACCAAAGTGCAGAACAACATCCGCAACGGCGCCTTCCAGCTATACCTTACTTACTCGTTTCAAGGCAACTGACAGAGGCACAAACAACCTACAAAAAAGCCCGGCCACTGTTAATGTAGCTGGGCTTTTTCATGCGTTATTATGAGCGGGTTACGCCTTCATAGCTGCCGCGTAGTTGCGGTAGAAGTGCGGAATGGTTTCAATGCCTTTCAGGAAGTTGAAGACGCCGTAGTGTTCGTTTGGCGAGTGGATGGCATCGGAATCCAGCCCGAAGCCGAGTAGCACGGTATCCAGGCCCAGCTCGCTCTTGAACATGGCCACAATCGGGATGGAGCCACCGCCACGCGTAGGAATGGGGCGCTTGCCGAAGGTAGTTTCCATGGCATCAGCCGCCGCTTTGTAGGCCACCGAGTCGGTGGGGGTTACTACCGGCTCGCCGCCGTGGTGGGGCCGCACTACTACTGTTACGCCGGCGGGCGCAATGCTTTCGAAGTGCTGCTGAAACAGGGCCGTAATTTCGTCGGAGGTCTGGTTGGGCACCAGGCGCATGGAAATCTTGGCGAAGGCCTTGCTGGCAATGACGGTTTTAGCTCCCTCGCCGGTGTAACCGCCCCAGATGCCGTTCACGTCCAGCGTGGGCCGGATACCGACGCGCTCCACGGTGGTGTAATCCTTCTCGCCGTAGATGTCTTTGAGGCCAATGCTTTGCTTGAACTCGTCGTCGGAGTGCGGCACGCGGTTCAGCTCGGCGCGCTCGTCGGCGCTGAGCACGGCCACGTTGTCGTAGAAAGCGGGAATGGTAATGTGGTTGTTTTCGTCGTGCAGGCTGGCAATCATCTTGCAGAGCACGTTGATGGGGTTGGGCACGGCACCGCCGTAGAGGCCGGAATGCAGGTCGCGGTTCGGGCCGGTTACTTCCACTTCGTGGTAGCTCAGGCCGCGCAAGCCTACTTCAATGCTGGGCACATCGTTGGCGAGCATGCCGGTGTCGGAAATCAGGATGACATCGGCAGCCAGCTTCTCTTTGTTGGCTTTCACGAAGATGCCCAGGTTGTTGGACCCGATTTCCTCTTCGCCCTCAAACATCACCTTCACGTTGCAGGGCACGCCGCCGTCTTCCTGCATCATCACCTCAAAGGCTTTCACGTGCATGTACACCTGGCCTTTGTCGTCGCAGGCGCCGCGGGCGTAAATCTTCTCGTCTTTGATAACCGGCTCGAACGGCGGCGAGGTCCACAGCTCGTAGGGGTCGGCGGGCTGCACGTCGTAGTGGCCGTATACCAGCACGGTAGGCAGGCTCGGGTCGATGATTTTATCGGCGTAGACGATGGGGTTGCCAGCGGTTTCGCACAGCTCTACGTTTTCGAGGCCGGCTTCGCGCAGCCGGTCGGCTAGGTAGTCGGCGGCTTTGCGCACATCGGCCTGAAACTTGGGGTCGGCGGAAACGGACGGTATGCGGAGCCAGTCGATCAGCTCGGTTAGGAAACGCTCTTGGTTGCTAGCGAGGTAAGAAGCCATGCGGGCAGTAGTGTTAGTGGGGAAATGCGGGGTAAAAGTAGGAACTTCTGTTAACCGTCAGCGCCAGATGGCAGGTACTCATGCACGATTTCCCAAGCCCTTTCTAGACTTATGCCCTCGCGCTGCGCTATTGCTAGCGGCTCTTCCGTGGGTTCAAGTTCTATTTGCGGACGCCGATTATCTCCTTGAAAGTGTGCTTTTGTCTTCAACAAGTAGGTGTTGCCGAAAGCTAAGATACTAGAGCACAACCAGCCAAAATATGGTCCTATCTCGGCAGTATTAGGCTGTTCTAGGTACGTATAGAAATGCTCTTTCTTTTGACTGACCCATACACCAAGTCCGAAGCTTTCTTCTTGCTCGTGTACAGGTATTTCTAGTATGCCACGGATAAAATAATGCTCTTCGTCAATGATGCAGGTGTCCGAAGTCAACTGGACTCTTAATTTCCTTTCTTCTTCGGGAACATCGAAATATGGCTCTGGCTTAGCAAAGCCTAAATCGGGTAAAGCATCATGCGTTTTCCCACAGCAAGCGCAAATAAAGCTCATCACGTCTCAGATCAAAAGAGTTACTTCCGTTTCCACGGCAGCGGCACGCGGCTTTCGGTGCCGGCGCGTAGGCGGCCGATGTTGGCGCGGTGCGTGTAAATCAGCAGCGCCGCCAGCACAAAGCCAAACCACAGCAGCAGCGGGTTCTGCGGCCGAAATGCAGGCAGCAGCTGCAACAGCGCAAACGTGACGCCTGCCGTCATGGAGGATAGGGAAACGTACTGCGAAACGGCCAGCACCGCCAGAAACACCAGAATGCAGACGCCCACCGTGGCCGGGGCAATGGCCAGCATCATGCCCAGCACCGTGGCCACGCCTTTGCCACCCCGAAACCCCGCGAATATCGGGTAGATGTGCCCCAGAATAGCCAGGATGCCGCACGCCAGCTGGAAGTACAGCAGCTGCTCAGACCGGATGGCACCCTGACTGAGCATCACCTGCGCCAGCGAGGTGGCGGCCCAACCTTTCAGCACATCAATGGCCATTACGAAGGAGCCCGGCTTTTTGCCCAGCACCCGAAACGTGTTGGTGGCGCCCGCATTGCCGGAGCCGTGCTCCCGAATATCAAGGCCGAAAAAGCGCTGCCCAACCCATAAGGCAGTTGGGATGGAACCCAGCAGGTAAGCGGCCACCAACAGGCCGATGATTAAAGGTAAGTTCATACAGTGTGGGAACGGGCAGGAAGATGTGGGGCAGTACGCCAAAGATAGAAGTACGGCTAAAAAGCCAGCTGGCTATAGGCCGGAAAGCTAGGTTTATCTCCCCTCCTTTTTTCAAGGAGGGGCAGGGGTGGTAAAAACCATTAGAACGATAACTAGGTCTAGCTTTTTAACTCTAGTTAACCACCCCTAACCCCTCCTTAAAAAAGGAGGGGAACTAGCTTTCTAGCTTTTAGCCCGTTATTAAAAACAACGCCCCGGCTTGGGGCCGGGGCGTTGGGTTATCAGGAGTCGCCGAAGGGGTCGTTTTCTTTGGCTTTCTTCTTCTTCTCTTCCTCCTTCGCTTTTTTCTCGTCTTCTTTCTTCTGCTTTTCGGCCTCCTTGGCTTTGCGCTCTTCCTCTTTCTTGGCCGCCTTAGCGTCTACGGGAGGTTCGGCATCGGCGGGTTCGGCAGCAGCGGGTTCAGCTTTGGCCTTTTGCTTCTTGCTGGGGTCTTCAGCGGGAGCAGCGGCAGGTTCGGCTTTCGCTTTCGCTTTTTTGCTGGTATCCTCGGTTGGAGCGTCAGCAGCGGGGTCGGCGGCGGGCTCTTCCTTCTTCTTTTTCTTTACCGGCTCGGCAGGCGCAGCGTTGGCGTCACCCCCACCGAAGGGGTCGTTGGCTTCGGCGGCCAGCTCTTTCTTGCTTTTCTTTTTCACGGGCGCTTCTTCTATCGGCATCCCATCGGCATCGAAGGCAGGCTCATTGCCCTTCTTCTTTTTCTTTTTGCCGGTTTCCTCTTCCGCGTCAAAGTTGCTGCTACCCGCCGGGGCCGATGTTACAATAGCACGTTTCTTTTTCGGGTCCTCGTTGAGGTAGTCCTTGCGGAAGTGAGTCAGGAACTGCTGCACCTCCTGGTCGTCGCCGAGGTAGAAGCCGTACTGGGTGGCCGTGTTGTAGTCGCCCTTGGCTTTGTAGCCGATGATTTCGTCGAACGAGCCGTGCTGGGCCTTGGCCAGCAGCGCCGCACCCGAGTACTTGAGGTAGTACCAGGTTTGCGGCTCGGCCTCCAGGTACACGTCCACAATATCGGCACCGGCTTCCTTGCGGATTTCAATGTGGCCGTCAATCAGCACGTTCAAGTCTTTCTTGCCCACGCTCACCAAGCCAATCTTACCCACCGAGTACCAGGCTTTGAACTTCGGGCTCCAGCGCAGGTCCACTTTGTTGAGCACCAGCGTGTGCAGCAGCTTCGGCGAGAGTTTCTGGAGGGGCTCGTACTTGCCGCGCCGCTCGGCGTAGCTCTGCACGGCCTTGCTGCCCATGAACTCGCCCAGCTTGTAAAACTCTTCCTGCGACCCATTAAGGGCTTCCGGCGAGCCTTTGGTATTGGCCGCCATATCAGCACCCATTGCCTCAATGGCTTTTTCGGGCAGGTTGATGTCGAAGGCCAGGAAGGCGTCCAGCGCGTACCGGCTGCTGTCCACGTTGCCGGTACCAACGCCCGCCGCCGTGATGCTGTAGTCCTTGTTGGAGGTAATCAGGTTCAGCTTGCCCCGGAACTTCATGGCCTCCGTCGAGTCGTTGAAGGTTAGCATGGAACCTTCGTAGATGTTGGGGTCGGTCAGGTCGTGGTTGGCAATGGTGAAGATGCGCTTGCGGGCATCAAACGTCAGGTGCCCGTTCACCGTGAACAGGTTCATGTCGGTGGCCGAGGGCTTACTGCCCACAAACAGCGGGTAGATGCCGCCCGCATCGTCCGACACGAACAAGCCCGTCAGCATGGGTAGCCCGTCGTCGGTTTTTGGCTCCACCACCTTGATGCGCACCGCCTTGGGGTCGATACTATCCTGCACGGCAAACCACTCGGCCGAGTTGGGCTTGTCGCTGAATTCCAGCCGGGCCTGCCCATCAAAGGTGAAGCCTTTCTGCTTGGAACTCATGTTCACGCCGCCCCGATACGCAATCCGCGGTGCCAGATGGAATTTCTCGGTGGCCTGAATATTGGCCACGGCCAACGTAGCCGGCGCTATCGGCTCGTCGGTTTGCTTGCGCTTCTTGGCGCTTACCTTGGCAGGCTTGCCGTCCTTGTCTTTGGCCAGTACCAAGCCAGTGCCGGTCGAGTCCACTTGGAAGTTGGCAAATTTGATGGCAAACGAGTCGGCGGCGGCATTCTTGTAGCTGTACAAGGCGCTGCCCGTGAAGGCGTTACGCGAAGTTACCTGCACGGCACCCTTGTAGAGGCTGTGGAACTTGGCCAGCGTGTCCATCACAATATTGGCGTTCTGGAACGGCCGCATCACGGCGTTGGCCAGGATATATACCTTGTTGGAATCGGGCTCAATCCAGGCGTCGGCGGCGGCAATACGGGGTACACCGCCGGCCACCAGGCGGTAGCGCGCCAGGTCGTACTGCCCGGTAGCGGCCCGGAACTTCAGGCCGTTTTGCTCTTTCTTGGTGGAGTAGAAGTACGAGCGGGTGGAGTCGGCACCGGGTGCCACTTTCAGCTGCACAATCTTCTTCTTGAAGTCCCACTTACCGCCCGACAGCGTGGTTTTATAGTCGGAGTACGGCAGGTCGATGCTGGACTTGTTATCGCCTTCCATGCGGGCAAACGACGTGTTGGCGTTCTTCACGTCGAAGGCAAATTCCACGTTGTTGGCCGTCAGGGCGGGCTTGTTCACCTCCGCCGACTTGATGCTCAGCGTGGAGTTCTTACCCGAGTAACTGGTGGGCTTGAATGCCATTTTCGGGGAGCGAATAAAGGACTGTGGGCCTTCCATCCCCCCGTCGCCGTAGAGGCCGCCGGGCGTGAGCGTGGCCGTGCCCTTGAAGCCGTATTGGTCGCCATACATCTTCAGCGGCAGGCCGTTGGGCTGGCTGCTCAGGTACATCGAATCCGACTTCACGGCCCACTTCATCTGGTAGCCCACCGGCAGGTTCACCTTCGCAAACTCCACCCCGTTCAGCGGACCCGGCTGTACCACGCCCGCTTTGCCTACCGTCACCACCGAGTCTTTGTAGAACACGAACTGGTCGGATTTCAGCGAGGCGGTCAGGTATTTCAAGTCACCGTCGCCCTGAATACCCTGGTTGCTCATCTTCACTTTGTTGAAGAGCCGGGCCTTGCCGCCGTACACCGGCACACCCTCTTTGGGCAGAGCGTAATCGAAGCCCAGCGAGCCATCATCCATCAGGCCCAGCTTGGTTTTGATGGGGGGCAGAATCCCGCCCGACACGAACGTGCCTTTAAAGCCCACGGCCGCGCGGTTTTTGTTGTTGAGCGAGTCGAGCTTGAACGGCGGAATATCGAAGTACACCGTGGTATCGTAGGCACCGCCCAGCACCTCCGGCTTGTCGAAATACACGTAGGCGCCGGTGCTGGCATCAAACGAAGGATAGGCCCCCAGCTTCTTGCGGCCCGATTTGTTGTTGGGGTGGTTGATGTAGAGCTTACCCGACGACTCCTTCTTCTTGTTGGTGAGCGTGAAGTCGGTGGCTTTGGCTTTCATCACCGAGCCTTTCGAGTTTTTACCCTTCACGATAATCGAGTCAATCTTAGCCAGGTCGATAAAGAACCCATCGTAGTCGAACTTGAACTCCTTGCCTTTGAATACGAAAGCCGAGGCCACTACCGTACCGTTGAACAGTACGCCGCGGTTTTTCTGGATGCGAATAATGCTGGAATCGGGCCGGACGAATACGGTAGCCGAGTCATCGGAGAAGTTGAACCGGTCCACGCCCCGCACAATCAGGTCGTTGCTGTTCAGGTCGAGGGTGGCGTTTTTGCCCGAGGGCGACAAGCTTTTGATGGCAATGTGGTCGTAATCCTTCTTGCCGCGCGACGAGTTGACGTAGTGCAGTGCCTTGGGCCGCAGCGTAATCTGCTGGGTCTGCGCGTTCCAATCGATGTACCCATCACGCGCCAACCCGGCCACGGTGGAGCGCACGTTGGCCGCCGGAATATTGCGGAACGTGGCCACATCCTGCACCGTGAAGCGCCGCACGTTGCCGTTTTCGGCGCTGTAGCCCACCACCAGCTGCAAAGGGTGCAGCTTGTTGATGGATTTGATTTGCTGGTAGCGGGTGTTGGTATAAAATTCCTTACTCTCGAAACCGGCCGTAACCTGGTTTTTGGCGGTCAGAATGGAGAAGTCGATGTAGGGCGTGGTGATGGGCCACGTCAGCAGCTCCGACGTAATTTCCATCTGGTGGTAAGAATCGAAGTAGGGCGTGGTTTTGTAGAGGCCGTTTTCGCGGGCCAGCTGCAACACCTGCCGCTTCTTCGAGAACTTCAGCTTCACGCCGGGGTGGGTGAGTGAGTCAATCTTGTCTTCGAAAATGGTTACCGAAGCACGGTCGGCAGTAATCAGCGAGTCGCCGAGCACGTAGGCGCGGCTGGCCGCCCGAAACTTGGGCTTGCCATCCAAATCCACGAAAATGCGCGACAACGACCCATCCAGCGAGGCCGACAACGTGCGCGCCCCGGCCAGCGAGAACCCGCCGTAGTAGCGCATGTTGTCGCCGATGTTTTTCACGCGGGCATTGTTGGTAAGCGAGATGAAGCGCGGGTAACCCGAATCGGTAGCGCCCGGCTTTTTCTTCACGCTCTTGTACGACAGCGCCCCTTTCACTGGGGCTTCCAGCACGGCCGGGTACGTGAGCATCACTGGCTCGGCTGTAAACTCGGCGCGGCTCAACTCGAAGTCATAGGAAGTCAAATCGGCCGTAACGGGGTTGCCGTTTACCTGCCAGTTGTGCTGCCCGCCGTAGCCCACAAAGTGGCCCGTGAGGGGCACCACGGCGCCGCTGGTTTTGCTGATGGTAACGGAGTCACCGTTGGCGGAAATTACCAGGTCGGCATCTTTGAGCACCAGTACCGGGCCTTTGGTGGGTGGTGCCACGTAGTTGTCGTAGTACGGAGCGGGCGTAAATACCGGCTCCGGCTCCGGGGCGGCGGGCTTGGCGGCAGTACCAGCTTTAGCGGGGGTTTTGGCCGGCGTTTTTTTGGCGGGGGTGCCCCAGCCGTCGTCGCCCCAGCCGCTGCTGCTGCCGCCGCTCCACATATCGGCGGTGTCCCAGCCGTCGCTGCTGCGTTTTTTGGGAGCGGCTTTCTTAGCGGCGGGTTTGGCACCGGGCTTAGCAGGTGTAGCGGGCGCAGGCGTGGGCGTGGGGGCTACTACCGGCGCAGGAGCCGGGGCCATGCTGGGCATGTCTTCCACGTTGTAGGCAAACGAGAAGGTACCGCCCGTTACGCGCAGCTTGTTGTAGCGCGAACTGTACAGCACCTTGTTTTCCAGAAACTGGGTGGTAGACGCAATAAACTTGGCCGCTTCCGGCCCCGGAATGTTGTGCACCGTTTTGGCCAGCACATCCAACAGCCCGTCCATTTGCTGGTCGTTCATGTTCTGCACCGTGGCGCCCGCTACCAAGCCCGTAAACAGCGTCTCGAAGTGCGGGCGGGGCTTGTAGCCTAGCTTCAGCATCTCCTGCGACAACGCAATTACGCTCCGCTGCTGAGTGGCCGTTAGCTTGTTGCTGGCCCAGAGCTGCTGAAGCCGAATGCCGGAGCTGATAGCCGAGGCACTTTTGGTGGTGGCCATCATCAGCTGCACATCCTGCATGAACTGGAAGGGCTCCGACGACAGCGTGCCGGCAAACTTGGGTACCGCCGTGGCAGCAGCGCCGGCAGGCGTGGTAGGCTGTTGGGGCTTAGATGGTTGCGGCTTTGTTTGCTGGGCTAGCCCAGGGGTACTCATCCCCAGCATCACCATGCAAAGCCATCTGAAAGCAGCTTGCTTCATAGAGAATTCCCTCAGAACGTGATAAGTCGCCTACAATTTCGGTAATAGAGCTGGCATTCCCGCAGCATGTTGCATTGAGGGCTCAGAATCACAATTTTAGCCATTTTCAGGTAGGTACCGTCCAACTTCTGCGCCGCCCCTAGCTGGCTGCCTAGCTTTGGGCACGCCACAGGCAAGGGCAAGCAGCCGCCTGCCACCGAATAACAGGGCTCTTTTGAGCGTGCTCAACCTAATAACCACGACTTAGCCACCACTCGTTCAACGAACTGAGAGTCAGCCTAAAAGTTCTTTCCAACAACTTATCTACAACTAGTCGCGGGCGGTGGAGCGGCGCGGAAAGAGCGTGGAGTTTAGCACCACACTTTGCGAAGGCAGAATCGGGTGTTTCTTTTCAATGGCCCGCAGCAAAATAGTGGCCGCCTCCCGCCCGATTTCGTAGGCTGGCTGAGTGATAGTGGTTAGGGCCGGATTCAGTAAAGACGCCACCCCAAGGTTGGAGAAACCTACAATTTTAACATCAGCCGGAATAGCGCGCCCCAGGGCCTGGCAGGCCTGGTAACTACTGATAGCCAGGCGCTCAACCGACGCAAACATTCCATCTATTTCGGGGCGCTGGCGCAGCAGGTCGGTTATTAGGTGGGTGTTGCCGTCGTCGTCGTCGCTGCCGTTCACTACCAAGGTTTCGTCGAAGGCAATGCCGTGGCTTTCCAAGGCGGCATGGTAGCCCTGCATCCGCATGCGGCCAATTGAGAGGTTACCCGCAATCATTAAATGCACAATATGGCGGCAGCCAGCCTCAATCAGGTGCTGGGTAGCAAGGTAGCCACTCTCGTAGTCGTTGGTCGTGACGCTGGCCGTGGGCAATTCCTCGCACACCCGATCAAAGAACACAATGGCCGGTTTGCTGTCATAAAGCTTCTTTAAATGGCTGAAATCCTGGCTGGCACTGGCCGCTACCGACATCAGCAGCCCATCCACGCGCCCTCCGGTTAAGTACTGCGTAATGTCGGCTTCCCGGTCGTGGTCTTCGTGGGTGAGATAAATCAAAACGTGGTAGCCTTGCTGACGCGCCACTGCTTCTATCCCGTTGATAGCCAACGAAAAGAAATGATTGTTCACCTCCGGGATAACCACCCCAATCGTTTTGCTGACGTTGCGGCGCAAGCTGCTGGCGTAGGCATTCGGCTGGTAGTTCAGCTCGGCGGCCAAGGCCTTCACCCGCTCCTTGGTTTGCGTGGAT
This sequence comes from Hymenobacter telluris, assembly GCF_017313265.1. Classification (GTDB taxonomy): domain Bacteria; phylum Bacteroidota; class Bacteroidia; order Cytophagales; family Hymenobacteraceae; genus Hymenobacter; species Hymenobacter telluris. The sequence goes on from NZ_JAFLQZ010000014.1 coordinate 45,581, forward strand.
ACCTCATGGCTGTCCTGCAAGGCCCTGGAAACCGTGGCAATGGACAGGTTCAGTTTTTGAGCGAGTAGCTTTAAGTTAACTGGATTCATTGAGACGCTTTATGGGCGCTAAAATGTGGGCGGGAATGGGTAGTGCAGCTTCGTGTGGCAAGTAAAACTACTGGATTTCCAGTAACGCCAAGGCCTGCATTTGGCCCTGTAAGTGGTAGGCAACGCGCTAAGTCAAGCACTCGAACAGCGGCCAGCAGCTCGGCTGCCTGATGGAAACGTTTACGTAGATAAACCAGCCTCAAAGCCATAAACTCCTGTTGAATGTGCGGTTATTCGTGCTGTAAAGTGCCAAAACCAGCATTGGTTACGTGTAGTCGCCAACGGCTATTTCTCTTCGATTCTCATTCATTTCACTTTCTGGCAGAGCCTCCCGTTTTATGTCTTCACTCGACCAATTTTCACTACGCGGCAAAGTAATCGTCATGACGGGCGCAACGGGCATTTTAGGCGAGGCGCTGTCGTTGGCCGTGGCGGAAGCCGGTGCCAAAGTGGCGGTTCTGGGCCGCGACGCCGACCGGGCTGCTGAGCGGGTTGCGGCCATTAAAGCTGCTGGGGGCGAGGCCATTGCCGTGCTGGCTGATGTGCTCGACAAAGACAAAATGCAGGCCGCCTGCAACGAAATCCTGACCACCTGGGGCACCGTGGACGGCCTGGTAAACGCCGCCGGCGGCAATATGCCCGGCGCCACCGTCGGCCCCGACCAGGACTTGTTTGATTTCAGCCTGGAAGATACCCGCCGGGCCGTGGACCTGAATTTGTTCGGCACGGTAATTCCGACCACCATATTTGGCCGGGTAATGGCCGAGAAAGGCAAAGGCTCCATCGTGAACATATCGAGCCTGACGGCGCAACGGCCCCTGACGCGGGTGCTGGGCTATACGATGGCCAAGAAAGCAGTGGAAGCCTACACGCAATGGATGGCCGTGGAGCTGGGCTTGCGCTACGGCGGCGGCATCCGCATGAACGCCATTGCGCCCGGCGTGTTCCTGACCGAGCAAAACCGCAACCTCCTGCTCCAACCCGACGGCAGCCCCACCGACCGGGCCCGCAAGTTCATCAACCACACGCCCTTCCAGCGTTTCGGGGAGGCCGCAGAGCTAACCGGCACCCTCATCTACCTGCTCAGCGACGCCTCCCGCTTCGTAACCGGCGAAACCGTGCTGGTAGATGGCGGCTTCAACGCGTATAGCGGGGTGTAGCCAAAAGAATACGACGCACAACTAACAGGGCATGTCATTCCGAGCATGCGAGGAATCTGGCGTGCTGAGGTTGCCCAACTGATTTTGTCATGCTGAGTTGGTCGAAGCATCTCTACCGCGCTGGTATATGATTTACTTTGGCGGCAGAGATGCTTCGACCAGCTCAGCATGACATTCTGTTTTAAATTCAATTAAATAACCAGACATAATATGCCCATCATTCAAAGCTGGCGCTGGTACGGCCCCAAGGACCCCGTTAGCCTTTCCGATATCCGCCAGGCCGGCGCCACCGACGTGGTAACGGCGCTGCACCACATTCCAAACGGCCAGGTATGGACGGTGGAAGAAATCCGGAAGCGGCAGCAGGAAGTTGCCGCCGCTGGCCTGACGTGGAGCGTGGTGGAAAGCGTACCGGTGCACGAGCAAATCAAAACCCGCACTGGTGCTTTCCAGCAACACATCAGCAACTATCAGCAGAGCCTGCGCAACTTAGCGGCCTGCGGCATCTTCACGGTCACTTACAACTTCATGCCGGTGCTCGACTGGACCCGCACCGACTTAGCCTACGAGGTGGAAGATGGCTCGAAAGCTCTGCGCTTCGAGAAAGCCGCCTTTGTGGCCTTTGATGCGCTACTGCTGAAGCGGCGCGGCGCCGCCGAAGAATACACCGCCGAGGAGCTGGCCACCGCCGAAGCCCGCCTAGCCGGCATGAGCGACGACGAAAAGCAGCTGCTACAGCGCAACATCATTGCGGGCTTGCCGGGCTCCGAGGAAAGCTTCACGCTCCAGCAGTTTCAGCAGGCCTTGGATGCCTATGATGGTATTGATGCCGCCAAGCTGCGGGAACATCTGATTTTGTTCTTGCAGGAAATTGTACCGGTGGCCGAAGAAGTGGGCATCAACCTCGCCATTCACCCCGACGACCCGCCCTACCCCATCCTGGGGCTACCCCGCGTGGTAAGCACCGCCGCCGACGTGCAGGCCCTGGCCGATGCCGTACCTTCCTTGCGTAATGGACTCTGCTTCTGCACCGGCTCGTTCGGCGTCCGCCCCGACAACGACCTGCCTGCCATGGTGCGGCAGTTCACCGAGCGGATTCACTTCATTCATCTGCGCAGCACCCAGCGCGACGCAGCCGGCAACTTCTACGAAGCCAACCACTTGGAAGGCGACGTAGACATGTACGCCGTAATGCGCGAGTTAGTACGCGTAATGCAGCAGCGCCAAACCAACCTGCCCATGCGCCCCGACCACGGCCACCAGATGCTCGACGACCTGCACAAGAAAACCAACCCCGGCTATTCCGCCATCGGCCGCCTGCGCGGCCTAGCTGAATTACGAGGCTTGGAAATAGGCATCACGCGTAGCCTGTCCGCTTTGTGATGGAATATTGAACGGTGTAGAGACGCGACACTTCGCGTCTCGTCGTTCGCGCCACTCGAACGAACAGATTGAACAACATCAGCAACGACGAGACGCGAAGTGTCGCGTTTCTACACCGTTCAAGCGAGAATCCGTTCTGCTTCAGAACTTACAGCAAAGCAAAAGCGCCCGCTCAATAAGTTGAGTGGGCGCTTTTGCTTTGCTGTAAACTTGACTGGCTACTTCAATTCCAGCACTACTATGGATTTGGCGGGCAGCGTCACGGCCAGGGTTTCACCTTTTTTCTTGGCGCCTTTGAAATCGGCTAGCTGCACAGCGTTGGGCTTCTCGAACGTGTTGTGGTCACTCACGTTGGCTGAGGTCAGCACGCGGCCGGTTACCGTTTTCCACTGCACGCCGGGCAGCGCCGTTTCCAACGTCAGGGCTTTCTTGGGGTCGAGGTTGACCAGGGAAATGTGCACCGCGCCGTTTTTGTCTTTCGAGGCCGACGCATTCAGGGCCGGGATTTTCTCGCCGTTCAGCACGTAATCGGGGCTGCTGAATTGCAGCGGCAGGTACTGGGCATCTTGGTGCACCTGGTACAGGTCGAACACGTGGTAGGTGGGCGTGAGCAGCATCTTCTCCTTATTGGTAAGGATGACGGCCTGCAACACGTTTACCACCTGGGCCAGGTTGGCGCCTTTCACCCGGTCGCAGTGGTTGTTGAAGATGTTGAGCGTGGTGCCAGCCAGCAGGGCGTCGCGCAGGGTGTTTTGCTGGTACAGGTGGCCGGGGTTGGTGCCGGGCTCCACATCAGTCCACACGCCCCACTCATCCACCAGCAGCGCTACCTTTTTGTCTTTGTCGTACTTGTCCATGATGGCCGCGTGCTTGGCCACAATGGCGTCCATGCGCAGCCCGTTACGCAGGGTATTGAAGTATTCCTGCTCGCCGAACCCGGTGGCTTTGCCCTTGCTGCCGCTCCAGCTGCCGGTGGGCAGCGTGTACTGGTGCAGCGTCAGGCCCCACATCTGGTTGAGCGGAATGTTCTTCATGCACGTCTCGGTCCAGTTAGCGTCGTCGCCGTTGGCCCCGCTCACAATCTTCTTCAACCGAGTGCCGGGGTAGTCGTGGGCGAAGGTGGCGTAGCGCTTGTACACGTCGGTGTAGTACTGGGCCGTCATGTTGCCGCCGCAGCCCCAGCTTTCGTTGCCAATACCCCACCAGCTCACTTTGTAAGGCGCAGGGTGGCCATTTTTGCGGCGTTCCTGCACCATGGGCGTATCCTCGTCGGAGTTGAGGTACTCCATCCAGTTGCTCATTTCCTGCACGGTGCCGCTGCCTACGTTGGCCGCCAGGTAAGGCTCGGTGCCCAGCAGGTCGCACAGCTCCAGAAATTCGTGCGTTCCGAAGCTATTGTCTTCCAGCGTATTACCCCACCACAGGTTCAGCATCTTGGGCCGTTGGGCAGTGGGCCCTACCCCGTCGTGCCAATGGTAGGTATCGGCGAAGCAGCCACCGGGCCAGCGCAGGTTGGGCACGTGTATTTTCTTGAGGGCATCCACTACGTCCATACGGATGCGGCCTTTCTTGGGCACATTCAGGCCAGGCTCCACCCAGAAACCGTCGTAGATGCAGCGGCCCAGGTGCTCGGCAAATTGGCCCTGGATGTGCTTGCTAACGATGAGCTTCGGGTCGCCGGGCTGCACGGTCATCTGCACGGTTTGGGCCGTGGCCGGCCCAGCCAGCGCCAGCGCTAAGCCAGTAGTTAGGAAGGTGGAGAAACCCAATTTCCACTTGCGGCGGGAATTGGTAAACGGGTGGGATACGGAAAAAGAGGGCATAAAAAAGAGCACCAGCAAGTTAAAACTCAGTGGTGCTCAAGATACCCGTTTACAAATAACAAACAGCGCCGGCCGGCTCCTCCCCTGGGTTCCCACGCCCTTTCGAAGACCGGCCGGTTCCGTTTGTAATTTCTTTATGGTAGCAAGTCACACCCGGTGAGCCAAGGGTCAGCAGGCAGTTGCCTGCCAACCCGTTACCTGCTATCAGTTTTTAGGTTAGATGTATTGGTTGATGATGGCTTCCAGCCACTCTTGCTTGCCGCTGCGCATCACCGGCTCGCCCGATTTGTGGGCAATGGTGCGCAGGTCTTCCAAAGTCAATTGGCCTTTCTCGAAAGCCGCGCCGTCGCCGGAATCAAACGAGGCATAGCGCTCCGTGCGGAACTGCTTGTAAGGCGACTTCTCCAGAATGTCGTTGGCCACCACCAAAGCGCGGGCAAACGTGTCCATTCCGGCAATGTGGGCAATGAAGATGTCCTCTAGGTCGGTGGAGTTGCGGCGGGTTTTGGCGTCGAAGTTGATGCCGCCCGGCTTGATGCCGCCGTGCTCCAGAATGATGAGCATCGACTCGGTCAGCTCGTTCAGGTTGTTCGGGAACTGGTCGGTGTCCCAGCCGTTCTGGTAGTCGCCGCGGTTGGCGTCGATGCTGCCGAGCAGGTTGGCGTCGGCGGCTACTTGCAGCTCGTGCTGGAACGTGTGGCCGGCCAGCGTGGCGTGGTTCACTTCCAGGTTCAGCATGAAGTCGTTTTCCAGGCCGTGCTCTTTCAGGAAGCCGATTACCGTGGCCGCGTCGAAGTCGTACTGGTGCTTGGTGGGCTCGGCGGGTTTCGGCTCGATGAAGAACTTGCCGGTGAAGCCCTGCTTGCGGGCGTAGTCACGGGCTATGGTCAGGAACTGACCCAGGTGCGCCAGCTCGCGCTTCATGTTGGTGTTGAGCAAGGTCATGTAGCCCTCGCGGCCACCCCAGAAGGTGTAGCCCTCACCCCCCAGCGCAATGGTAGCATCAATGGAGTTTTTCACTTGCGTGCCAGCGTAGGCCACCACCGAAAAATCGGGGTTGGTGCTGGCGCCGTTCATGTAGCGCGGATTGGAAAACACGTTGGCCGTGCCCCACAGCAGCTTCACGCCGCTTTCCTGCTGGTGCTCCTTCAGGTAGTCAACCACCGTGCTTAGGTTGCTTTCGTACTCTTTCAACGAAGCGCCTTCGTCCACCAAGTCAATGTCGTGGAAGCAGTAGTACGGCGTGCCGAGCTTGGTGAAGAACTCGAAGGCTGCATCAGCCTTGTCTTTGGCGCGGCCCACAATTTCGTGGTGCGCGTCCCAGGCAAACTGCTTGGTGCCGGGGCCGAATGGGTCGCCGCCAGTGCCCGTGAACGTGTGCCAGTACGATACCGCGAAGCGCAGGTGGTCCTGCATGGTTTTGCCGGCTACCACGCGGGTCGGGTCGTACCACTTAAATGCCAGCGGGTTGTCCGACTCGCGGCCTTCGTACTTGATGGGCTCGATGCCCGTGAAAAATTCCGTCTTAGAAAGCGTGCTGAGCGACATTCGAGGGGGTGGTTGTAGATGGAAGAATCTGGTTAGTAAGAGCCTGTTGCCAGCGGGCATACGCGGCCTGATATTGTTCTTGCAGCGCCGGGGTGGGTTCCAGCGTTAGAATGCGCTCCAGGCTGCCAAAGGCTTCGGCGGCACTGGCGTACACGCCGGCCCCAATGCCGGCCCCGCGGGCAGCACCCTGGGCGGCGTCGGTATTGTAGAGTTCCAGCGTTACGTTGGCAGTATTCACGAAAGCCTCGCGAAAAACCGGGCTCAAAAACATGTTGGCATTGCCGGCGCGCACGGTTTGCATCGGTACGCCCATGCTGCGCATGATGTCCAGACCGTAGTGCAGCGCATACACAATACCTTCCTGGGCGGCGCGCAGCACGTGGTTGCGCGAGTGGATGTTGAAGCTCAGCCCGTGCAGTTCGGCTTCGGTGGGGCTGTTTTCCAGAATCCGCTCGGCACCGTTGCCGAAGGGCAGGAACAGCAGGCCATCGGCGCCCACCGGGGCCTGCGCGGCCAGCTGGTTCATGGTTTCGTAGGGCAGCTCGCCCACCACTTTGCGCAGCCAGCTGTTCAGGATACCGGTACCGTTCACGCACATCAGCACTCCGTTGCGCGGCTGCTCGATGGTGCTGTTTACGTGTACAAAGGCATTCACGCGCGACTGAGGGTCGGAAGCCGGAGCATCGGTGATGCCGTACACCACACCCGAGGTACCAGCGGTGGCGGCTACTTCGCCGGGTTGCAGCACGTTCAGCGAGAAGGCATTGTTGGGCTGGTCGCCGGCCCGGTAGCTGATGGGCGTGCCGGCGTGCAAGCCTAGCTCCTGCGCTGCTTCGGCAGTCAGTTGGCCTTGCTCGGAGAAAGTATCGACTACCTCGGGCAGCAGTTCGCGGCTGATGCCGTAGTAAGCCAGCAAATCATAGGCAATGCCCTGCTCCCGGAAATTCCAGAACACGCCTTCCGACAAGCCCGAAACCGTGGTTTGCATGCGCCCGGTCAGCTGATAGGCAATGTAGTCGCCGGGCAGCTGTATTTTATGAATGCGGGCGTACAACTCGGGCTCGTTTTCCTTCACCCACTTCAGCTTGGAAGCCGTGAAGTTGCCCGGCGAGTTCAGGTAGTTATCCAGGCAATAGGTTTCGCCCAGCGCGGCAAATGCCTGGTTGCCAAATTCCACGGCCCGGCTGTCGCACCAGATAATGGCGGGGCGCAGCACCTGGCCGGCCTTATCGAGCAGGACCAGCCCGTGCATTTGGTAGGTGATGCCGATGCCCGCCACCAACGCCGGATCGAAGGCGTATTTCTGCTTCAGCAACTGGGTGGCATTCACCACCTCCTGCCACCACCGCTCGGGGCGTTGCTCGGCCCAGCCGGCCACCTGCGCCGTGATTTCCATCTCGGTACTCGGCGACGTGACGCTGGCCACGCACTGGCCGGTGTCTACGCTGAGCAGGGCCGCCTTTATCGAGGAGCTACCAATGTCGTAGCCAAGCAGGTATTTCATACGTTGGAAAGGTTCGAAAACAAGGGGTGGGAGAGCGGGGCCGGCAGAACTATGCTTACTTTTGCCGACAACGGAAAATTCAATTATCCAGTAAACCTTCAGCTATCGGTTTGATACCAGCAGAAAACTATCGGTTGCGGTTGTTTTGGCTGTTCAACTATCGAATATAGTGCAGAACGACATACTACAATCATAAAAAAACAGGCAAAACAGCCTGTATTCAAACAAAACCTATCTGAATCGTTGCCGGAAACGCTGCCGATAGCTGAAGGCTTATTCTTTTCGCCCGAAATAAAAATGGTATATTATACTTCCAAATCATGTATTTACTTAGAAGGATAATTCGGGCGAAGGCTTGCCTCAGTTTCAAATAATCACATTCTCGCCATGATTAAATGCACCAAATGCCAGCTAGCTGATTCCGTAATGCGGGCCGGATTCGTGCGGGGCCGGCAACGCTACCAGTGCAAAGCCTGCAACTTTCATTTCACCGACGAAAAGCCGCTGGCTGTTCCGGAGCGCAAGCGCCGCCAAACCACTATCAGCGACGTAGCCAAAGCCCTGGGCGTGGCGCCGTCCACCGTATCAAGAGCGCTAAACGGGCACTCCGATATCAGTGCCACCACTCGGCAGGCCATTATAGACGTGGCGCGGCAGCTCGATTACCAGCCCAACCTTCTGGCGCAGAGCCTCAAAAGCAGTGAAACCAATACCATCGGGGTGGTTATTCCGGATATTGAGCGGCCGTTTTTTGCCACGGCCATCAGCGGGATTCAGCAGGTAGCGGCCGAAGCGGGCTACCGGGTAATGATTTGCCAGTCCAAGGAATCGTACGCCACCGAGGTCAGCAACGTGCAGGCCCTGATTGCCAGCCGTGTGGATGGCCTGCTGATTTGCCACTCGCGCGAAACCGAAAACTTCGACCACGTGAAGCCCCAGGCCTGCCGGGGTATTCCGGTGATTCACTTTGATAGGGTCAGCAACGAGGTAGACAGCGCCAAGGTGATTCTGGATGACTGGAACGGCGCTTTTCACGTAACCGAGCACCTGATTGAGCAGGGCGCCCGGCGCATTGCCATCTTGGCCGGCCCCGAGTCGTTGCTGATTAGCCGCAACCGGCTGGCGGGCTACCTGAGCGCCCTCCAGAAATACAAGCTGCCAATCCTTGATGAGCTACGGGCACACATCGACTTCCGGACGGAGTCGGCGGTGGCGGCCCTGGATGCCTGGCTGGCCCTGCCCAATCCACCCGATGCCATTTTTGCCATCAACTACGTGAATGCCTTTGATTTGCTGATTGCGCTGAAAGCCCGGCAGGTGCGGGTACCGGAAGAGGTGGCGGTAGTAGGCTTCGGCGACGAGTTTATGGCTTCAATGATTGAGCCGGGCCTGACCACCGTGAACCTGCACCCGCACCGGATTGGACAGCAGGCGGCCCGCTTGTTTCTGGAGCAGATTCAGCAGAAAGAGCAGTTCCAGCCCCGCACCTTCGTGATTACCGGCGACCTGGTTATTCGGCAGTCGTCGTTGAAAGGGAAAGGTCAAGCCAGCTTCTTCAAGCTCAACATATGATAGGAGAGAAAACGGAATATCAGTTGTGAGCAGGGCTTGACTGAGGCCGGTATCCAACCCATTCCGTTGAACATTGCCAGTAACAATCTGCCTCGATGAGCGAAGAGCATTTTCTTGAAGAAATATGGTTTATGGCTATATTATTTCTTTGAAATCTATCGGCTATCCTCCGCTAAAAGGGTATCTTTCCAAACCCCAACTGCGTATTATTTAGGGTACTCCTTTTTACTACTATGCTTAACGCTGCTTCTCGGCTTTCCGCCCTTGCCCCGAACGCGCTGCTGCGCGTAGTACAGAACTTACGCGACGACATAACGGAACGCCTCGGTAAATCGTCGGCGACGGTAGCCGAGTGGCGTGACCTGTTGCTGCTCGTTGACCCTGTGATACAAGAACGCCCGGAGTGCGGTACCATTATCGTACGCCGCGGCCGCGCCGCCCTTGACCGGATTGCCAGCGACTATCTGGTGCCGCCGCAGAACATTTTACCCAAGCTCAGCAACCGGGCCTTGGTGCACGAAAACCCCATCGACTACGGCCTCTCCGATGAAGAATGGCTGGCTCTCTGCCTCTAATAGTAGACAGGAGCCAGGAGGTAGAAGCGAAGAAGTCAGGAGCCTGTAGAATTATTAACCAATGGCGTTAATGGATTCTACAGGCTCCTGACTTCTTCGCTTCTACCTCCTGGCTCCTTACTTGTAGAACACCGCCGATACCCAATGATTTTGGGTGCGGTGGTTTTCGTAGCGCAAGCCGTGCCGCTCGGCCGCTTCCCGGATCAAGGGTAGGTCTTCTTCGTAGAAACCGGAAAACAGAATAGGGCAGTTGGGTTTCAGATACTGGCCGTACGCCCCCATGTCTTCGAGGAGCACGTTGCGGTTGATGTTGGCCAGAATAATATCGAACGGCTCCTCCCCTTCCAAGGCGGTGATGTCGCCGAGACGGGCTTCCACTTTGTCTTGCACGTTGTTTTCGAGGGCGTTGTCGGCGGCGTTTTCGGCGGTCCAGGGTTCCACGTCCACGGCCAGCACGTAGTTCGCGCCCAGGTGCACGGCCATGATGGCCAGAATACCCGTGCCGCAACCCATATCCAGCACCCGCTTGCCTTGATGGTTGATGTCGAGCTGGTTGGTAATCATGAGGGCCGTGGTATCGTGGTGGCCGGTACCGAACGACATGCGCGGCATGATTACAATTTCGTATTCCAGGTCGGGCCGTGCTTCATGAAACGGTGCCCGCACCGATACCTTATCGGCAATAACCAGTGGCTCGAAGTTTTTTTCCCACTCGGCATTCCAGTTTTGGCGCGTAATCACGCGGTGCTCGTGGGTTAGCTCGCCGATACCTTCGTAGCGGCTCATGATTTCGGCCACGGCATCGGGCGCGAATTGGTCTTCGTCGATGTAGGCGCAAAAGCCTTCGTCGTTGTCCTCGAAGGTGTTGTAGCCAACTTCGGCCAACTCGGCTACCAGAATGTCGGCCAATTCGCGGGGGGCCTGCACGCGCAGTTCTACAAAATCCATAAGTACGTGTCAGTAAAAGAGCAAAAAAAGCCGTTCCACACAACGGGTGTGGAACGGCAAAGGTCGGAGGAAAGCGCTAGAGTCCGGCTTACGCCTACTGTTTTCGGCAACCGGCAAAGGACCGCACTTTGGTGTAGTGGATGCTGAAGTCGGCTAGGCCGCGGTTGTCGGTCACGAACAGGGCGTAATCGGCAAAGTCGCGGGCTTCGGTGAAGTACCAGAGGCCGGGTTTGTCGGCGAACAGCTTATTGTCTTCAGGAAACACCAGCAAATCGGCAAAGCCTTCTTCGGGTTCCACGTACACCACCCCAAAACAGTAGCCCCGGCGGCGCGGGTCCCGCTCTAAATACACCGACCCATAAATCCGGCACGGCTCGATGGCGCGGGCCGGTGCCGCCGCCACGAACGGCACCCGCGGGGCAGGCGCAGCAAACGGATTCAGGGCCAGCAAACCAGAGACAAGGAAGGCAGAGAGCATAGGTGGAGTTGAGAAGAAGAATTTAGGACCCAGAAAACCGCCATGTGCAAAGAACCTGCCTAAGTGGTACGCCAAACCACCAGAGCCATCCTCTAAGTTCTAAACTCTTACTTCTAATTGCTGAATTTAGAACGACTTAATAATATCTGTAAAGTCGCGCGACTTGAGGGAAGCCCCCCCGATGAGGCCGCCGTCTACGTCGGGCTGGCTGAACAGCTCACGGGCGTTTTGCGCGTTGGCCGAGCCGCCGTACAGGATGGTAGTATTCAGAGCGGCTTCGGCGTCGTAGGCTTGGGCAATCTGCTCCCGGATGTAGGCGTGCACCTCCTGCGCCTGGGCGCTGGTGGCTGTTTTACCGGTTCCGATGGCCCAGATGGGCTCATAGGCAATTACCACCTGGTCGAATTCCTCGTTGGAGAGGTGAAATAAGCCTTCTTGCAACTGCTGGCTGATGAACTTGAAAGTGTCGTCGGCTTCGCGGGTTTCCAGGGATTCGCCCACGCAGAAAATGGGTTTCAGGCCGGTGGCCAGGGCGGCTTTCAGCTTCTGGCTCAGTAGCTCGTTGTCTTCGCGGAAGTACTGGCGGCGCTCCGAGTGGCCCAGAATTACGTATTCACAGCCCACTGATTGCAGCATTCTGGCCGATACTTCACCAGTGTAGGCCCCGCTTTCCTTCTGGCTGCAATTCTGCGCGCCCAAATGAAAACGGCTGTTTTCGGGAAGCTGCTTGCCAATGGCGGCCAAAAACGGAAACGGCGGACAAATCACCACCTCTACATCGGAGCCGGTAACTTCATCCTGCACCATATTGGTGATTTCGGATACCAGGGCCAGGCCGTCCTGGTAGGTGGTATTCATTTTCCAGTTGCCGGCAACGAGGTTTTTACGCATGGAGTGCGGAGTTGAAGTGAAGAAGATAGGCCCGCAAGGTACGCCACAAATCAGACGTCCGCCACGTGCCGGCCCCGGCCCGCCGCCAGCACTAGGCCGCCTGCCGCCACTACCACCGCTCCTATCAGGGCGGCCCAGCCCAACTCGGGGTAGGCTCCGCGCTGCGCCACCCAAATGGCCACCAGTGCCCACGCTACCACCAGCGGAAACACCATCTCTCTGAACTCGCGGCTTACCAGCAGCCCCAACCCAACTACTACCGCCAGCAGTAGCAGCGCCAGCAGCACCGACACATTAAGAGCGGGCTCCCAGCCCAGGCGTTGCAGCCCAATTATGCAGTTGATGGTGGTAGCCACCGAAATCCAGCCTAGGTACAAGGCAAACGGCACGCTAGTCCAACGCGGCGCGGCCCCGGCCAGCACCAGCCGCCGGGCTCGGCCATACGTAATGGCAAGCGCGCCCAAAATGACAAGCATGGTCAGCAAGCTGAGCAGCAGCCGCTCATACGCAAACAGCACCACCCATAGCGCAGTGGCTACGCTGGCCAGCGTGAGAGGCTGCGCTATGGCGTCGGGCAGGGGGTTGGCGCGTTGCGCAGGTAGCAGCTGCCACACGGCATACACGGTTAGGGCCAGAAAAATCAGGCCCCAGATGGAAAACGCATAGCCGGCCGGCGTAAGTAGCGTAGGGTATTTGGCCGAGACCATGCCCATGCTCTGCCCATTAAAAGGAAAAGCATTGGAGTAGTAATTCAACGCAATGCTACCTAAGATGGCAACGGCCGCCAGCCAGCGCCACACCCGGCTTTGGGAGGACGATAGAAACGGGGTATCAGCACCAGAGGAGTGAGTAAGCATGGTATCCATAGCGTGGTAGTGAATGGCGTGAAAGAGCAAGTACGTACTTAGCAACGGGATGGTAAAGAACTAGAGTGCTTATTTTCAGTTAAATACATTTGTTGTTGAATCCGTTATTTGAAATAATTCTAAACTTTATTTGTAAAGATTCTAAACAATAAAGTTTTCTGAGCGAATTTTGCAGCCTCAACCTATTGCAAAACTTCATGCACGCTCTTACCACGCGTCTGCTGCGGCAGCCGTTTACTACTCTGCTTTTCTTGTTGCTTGTTGTGGCCTCTTTGCCAGCTTATGCCCAGCGGGGCGTTGTGCAGGGCCATATCACCACCCCTAACGGGCAGCCCGCCGTGGGTGTTTCGGTGGGAGTGCAGGGCACTACCCGCGGCGCTACCACCAACAACAGCGGCGACTACCGCATTGGCGGGCTGAACCCCGGCACTTACTCATTGGGGGTACGGCTGTTGGGCTACAGCACCCAGGAGCGGCCGGTGCAGGTAGAAGCTGGCCAAACCAGTACCCAGGATTTCCAGTTGGTGGCCAGCACCGAGCAGTTGAAGGAAGTGGTGGTACAGGGCGCTCAAACCAACAAGTTTGCCCGTAAGGAGTCAGCGTACGTGGGCAAGATGCCGCTTAAGAACCTGGAAAACCCGCAGGTATATGCTACCGTGGGCAAGGAGCTGCTGACCGAGCAGCTGGTGTTCACCGTGGACGACGCTACGCGCAACGTGCCCGGCCTCCAGAAGATGTGGGACGCCACCGGCCGCGGCGGCGACGGCGGCGCTTTTTACGCTTCGCGGGGCTTCGTGCTGTCGAGCCAGCTGCGCAACGGCGTGGCCGGCAACGTCACCAGCGACATTGACGCGGTGAACCTGGAGAAGCTGGAAGTCATCAAAGGCCCGTCGGCTACCCTGTTCGGCTCGGCCCTGACCTCGTACGGTGGCCTGCTGAACCGCGTGACGAAGAAGCCCTCAGACACCTTTGGGGGCGAAGCCACGGTGGCCGCCGGCAGCTATGGCTTTCACCGCGTGAGTGCCGATGTGAACCTGGTAAACCCCAATACGCCCGCCGACCAGCCTCAGAAACTAGCTTTCCGCCTGAACACGGCCTACACCTACGAAGACAACTTCCAAAGCGCGGGCTATACTGGCTTCAATAAAAACCTGGCCGTAGCCCCGAGCCTGCAATGGCGCCCTTCCGATAAGCTAACCGTCAACGTTGATGCCGAAGTGTACCAGGGCCGAGGCGTAGGCAAGCAGCTTGTCTTCTTTTACTTCCCCTCGTCGGCGCTGGGCTTCAACCGGGCCGACAAAGCGCCGCTGGACTACCGCCAGTCGTACCTGGGGCCGGGCCTGATTCAGGACTCGCGCAGCACCAACCTGTTTGGGCAGGTGCAGTACCGCATTTCGCCTAACTTCACTTCGACCACCTTCCTGACGTCCAGCCACAGCTTTTCCGACGGTGCGGGCCCTTATTTCTACCTGAACCCGGTTGATAGTGCTACCCAGGCGGTAACCCTCTCGCGCGCCGACCAATCCACTCAGAACAGCAAGCGGCAGATCTGGGAAGTACAGCAGCTATTTAATGGCGACTTCAACGTGGGCAGCCTGCGCAACCGCGTGGTGTTGGGCTTAGACTTCCTGCGCATTGATGCAGACGTGAATTTCCTGGGTGGCGGCTTCGATGCAGTACCCGTAGTGAACGTGCCGGGCTACAACTACCGCACCTTCAACGGCACGGCTCTGGCGGCACTCTACGCTACTACCCCACCGCCTCACTACCTGGTTACCACCAAGTCGAACACCTATAGCGCCTTCGTTTCGGACGTGCTCAACCTGACCGACAAACTCAGCGTGCTGGCCGCCCTGCGCCTCGACCACTTCGATAACAAAGGCGGTATTTCTTACAGCCCCAACATGGCGTATTCGCAAACCTCGTTGTCGCCCAAGTTCGGCCTGGTATATCAGCCGGTGAAAGACCGGGTGGCCCTGTTTGCCAACTATCAGAACAGCTTCAAGAACCCCACCGACGGTACGTACATCGACGTGAACCGCCAAGCTCGGACCTCGAAAATCGAGCAAGCCAACCAGTGGGAAGGCGGCGTGAAGCTTGATGCAGCCGATGGCCGAGTGAGTGCCACCGTGAGCTACTACGATATTCAGGTGCAGGACCTGTTGCGGTCTACGCCGGTACCAGAAAGTGCTCCGGGGGCCAACAACGGTATTCCGAATGCACAAACCCAAAACGGCACGCAAATGAGCCGCGGTGTGGAGCTGAACCTGACGGCTAACCCCATAACAGGCCTGAACATAGTGGCCGGTTTTGCCTATAACCACTCGGAGTGGAAAAACTCCAGTGAAATTGAAAACGGCCGGCGACCCAACACGGCTTCTTCGCCTTACCTGGCCAACGCCTGGGTGAGCTACCGCCAGCCTACGGGCACCTTGAGCGGCCTGGGCGCCGGCTTCGGCGGCAACTATGCCAGTGACAACCGCGTGCAAAACACAACCCTCAGCGTATTTACCCTGCCTAGCTACACAGTACTCAACGCCAGCGTATTCTACGACCAGCCCAAGTTCCGCCTGTCGGCTAAAGTGGACAACCTCACTGACAAGCAATACTGGGTAGGCTACACCACCATGAGCCCGCAAAAGCTGCGCAGCATTATCGGCAGCGTGAGCTACAAGTTCTAGCACCTTTGCTTATGTGAGCCAGGAGTCTGTGGCAGGTCAGTGAACGGCTTGCCACGGATTTTTGGTTTACTGGGTTAACCGCATTTCCTTGCTCAACTCCTTTCCCTATGACTTTAAAGCAAGCCGTTGGCAAAGTGCACCTCTGGCTCGGGCTGGCGTCCGGGCTGGTGGTGTTTATAGTGAGTGTCACGGGCGCCATCTTCACGTTTCAGGATGATATCCGGGACTTCACAGAGCCCTGGCGCAAGGTGAAAGTGCAGGCTACCGCCCCGGTGCTGCCTTCCCAACTGCAAGCCGCAGCGCTGGCAATTCACCCTGGGGTACAGGCCAAGGACTGCTGGACTACGTATTTCGGACCGGAGCGCGCGGCCACGGTGTTCTTCACCGACAAGGCAGGTGCTCCCATCATGGTGTCATTGAACCCCTACACGGGTCAAGTGCTGCGCGAGCAGGATTTGCGCACCCATTTCTTCACCATCATTCAGGAAATCCACATGCACCTGCTGCTGCCCGAGGCCATAGCCAAATGGGTGGTGGGCATCAGCATTTCTATTTTCGTGGTGATGATGCTGACCGGCTTGGTGCTGTGGTGGCCGAAACGCAAGCAGGAGCGCAAACAGCGCTTCACCATCAAGTGGGGAGCCCGCTGGCGGCGCGTCAACTACGACTTGCACAACGTACTGGGCTTCTACGCGGCCAGCATTGGGCTGATATTGGCGCTGTCGGGCCTGTTCATGATTTACCCCTGGATGCTGAAGTCGATTGTGTACGTGGCAGATGGGGGCAAGCCCGCGCCGCAGGAGCTGATGCAAACCAGGCTCGACACGCTGCAAACCGTACCAACTGCCGCCCAGCCCTTGCCCGATGTGGTGTACCGCACCGTGCGCCAGCTTTCGCCCGCCCACGAAATGGTGCTCATCGGCCCCACCGGCACGGGCAAGGCCCCCGCATTCTGCTGGACGTACAAGAAGGCGCTGCACTACTACCACCGCGACGAATACGCTTTCCACCCCATATCGGGCCAGTTGCTGGAATCCCGCTTTCACGCCACCAAAAGCGCCGGCACCAGGTTTTCCGACATGAACTACGATCTGCACGTGGGTCAGATTCTGGGCTTCGGGGGCAAAGTGGTAGCCTTTCTGGCCAGCCTGATTTGCGCCAGCTTGCCCGTAACGGGCACCATCATCTGGTGGGGACGCCGCAACAAAACCAAGCGTCCAAAACGGATAGTAACGGCACAGGCGGTTACTGCCTAAAGCTGGTATCACCCATCAAAACAAAAGGCCTGACTACTCGAGTAGTCAGGCCTTTTGTTTTGGCATTGCTTTACGTTACAGCTTCTCGGCCAGGAAGCGGGCCGTGTGGTTGGTGTCTTTGAGCTTCACCATGTCTTCGGGCGTACCTTCGAACAGCAGGTGCCCGCCGTTGATGCCACCTTCCGGCCCCAGGTCAATCACCCAGTCGGCGCACTTGATGATGTCCATGTTGTGCTCGATGATGAGCACCGAGTTGCCTTGCTCTACCAGCGCATTCAGGGCCGTCATCAGCTTGTTGATGTCGTGGAAGTGCAGGCCGGTGCTGGGCTCGTCGAAGATGAACAGAATCTTATCGTTTTGCAGGGTCGCGCCTTTGGTCAGAAACGAGGCCAGCTTCACGCGTTGGGCCTCGCCGCCGCTGAGTGTATTCGCCGACTGGCCCAGCCGAATGTAGCCCAAGCCCACATCTTCGAGCGGCTTGAGACGCTCGGCTATCTTGGGTTGGTCCTTGAAGAAGGTGATGCTGTCCTCGATGGTCATTTCCAGCACCTCGTTGATGGCCTTGTCCTGGAACTTCACGTCCAGAATATCCTGCTTGAACTTGCGGCCCTCGCAGGCTTCGCACGTCAGGTAGATATCAGCCATGAACTGCATTTCAATCTTCACCTGCCCCTCGCCCTGGCACACCTCACAACGCCCCCCGTCGATGTTGAACGAGAAGTGCGACGGTTTAAAGCCGCGGGCCTTGGCCAGCGGCTGGTCGGCAAACAAACTCCGGATGGCGTCGTAGGCTTTCACGTAGGTCACCGGGTTGGAGCGGCTGCTTTTGCCGATGGGGTTCTGGTCTACGAACTCCACGTGCGTCACCTGCCCGTTCACGCCCGTCAGCCGGTCAAACTTGCCGGTTGCCTCGCCCGCGCCGCCACCAAGTTGCTTGAGTAACGCCGGCGCCAGTATCCGCCGAATCAGGGTGGATTTGCCCGAGCCCGACACACCCGTTACCACGGTCATTACGTTCAGCGGAAACTTCACCGATACGTTTTTGAGGTTGTTTTCGCGGGCGCCGGTCAGCTCCAGCGCGTTGCGCCAGGGGCGGCGCGTGGTAGGCACGGCCACTTCGCGCCGGCCGCTCAGGTAGTCGCCGGTATAGGTGTTGGTGTCCTGTAGCAGGTCGTCGTAAGTGCCCTGGAACATCAGGTTGCCGCCGCCGCTGCCCGCTTCCGGCCCGATGTCGAGAATCTGGTCGGCTACTTCCATCATCTTCTCTTCGTGCTCCACCACAATTACGGTGTTGCCGAGCTGCTGCAAGGAGCGCAGCACGCCAATCAGCTGCTCGGCATCCTTGGGGTGCAGCCCAATACTGGGTTCATCGAGAATGTACATCGAGCCCACCAGCGCCGACCCCAGCGAAGTAGCCAACGAAATCCGCTGGCTCTCCCCACCCGAAAGCGTACTGCTGAGCCGGTTCAGCGTGAGGTAGCCCAGGCCCACCCGATTCAGGTATTCCAGGCGGTTGGTGATTTCCGTGACCAGCCGCTCGGCCACCTTGGCGTCGTGCTCATCGAGGTTCATGTTCTGGAAGAACTCCAGTGCCCGGCTCACTGGCAGCAACACCAAGTCGGTGATGCTCTGGCCATCTATCTTCACGTATTGCGCGTCTTTGCGCAGGCGGGTGCCGCGGCAGTCGGGACAGGTGGTGCGGCCCCGGTAGCGGCTTTGCAGCACGCGGTACTGGATTTTGTGGGTTTGGGTGGCCACCCACTTAAAGTAGTCGTCGAGGCCGTCGAAGTACTTGTTGCCTTTCCAAATCAAGGTGCGTTCGGCTTCGCTCAACTCGTTGTAAGGCCGGTGAATCGGGAAGTCGAAGCGGATGCCGTTTTTGAGCAGCGGCTTCAGCCACTCGCTCTGCTTGTCGGTGCGCCAGGGGGCAATGGCACCCTCATACACCGTCATGCTCTTGTCGGGTATCACCAGGTCCTCGTCAATGCCCAGCACCGACCCAAATCCTTCGCAGGTTTGGCAGGCGCCGTAGGGGTTATTGAACGAGAAGAAGTTCACGCTCGGCTCCTCGAACACCACGCCATCCAGCTCGAACCGGTCGGAGAAGATCTTTTCAGTTGCGGGTTGTGAGTTGCCAGTTGCCGGCTCGTTCTGGTCGCCGGCAACTGGCAACTGATAACTGGCAACTGTAGTGCCGTGGCCCTCGAAAAACGCCGTCTGCACCGAGTCGGACAAGCGGAACATCAGGTCCTCGTCGCCGGGGTGAATCACGGCGCGGTCTATCATCACGAATACGTCGCCCTGCACCTCGGGCTGGCCTTCGGCAATCAACTCTTCAATGAAGGCGGTTTCGTCGTTGACTACTACCCGGCTATAGCCTTTTTGCAGCAGCAAATCCAGTTCCTTGCTCATGGGGCGGCCGTCGTCGGCGCGTAGCAGTGGGGCCAACAGCATCACGCGGGTACCACCAGGCAGTTGCATGAGGTAGTCCACCACGTCGGCCACATTGTCTTTGCGCACCTGCTCGCCGCTTACGGGCGAATACGTGCGGCCCACCCGCGCAAACAGCAGCTTCAGGTAATCGTAGATTTCGGTGCTGGTGCCGACGGTGGAGCGGTTGTTCTTGATGCTGACCTTCTGCTCGATGGCAATGGCCGGCGAGATGCCCCGGATGTAGTCCACGTCGGGCTTGTCCATGCGGCCCAGGAACTGGCGGGCGTAGCTGCTCAGGCTTTCCACGTACATGCGTTGCCCCTCGGCGTACAGCGTATCAAACGCCAACGACGACTTGCCCGAGCCCGACAGGCCCGTAACAACGATGAATTTGTTGCGCGGCAAGGCCACGCTAAGGTTCTTAAGGTTATGGACCCGAGCGTTTTTGATCAGGATAAACTCGCGCGGATCGAGTTGGTCAATCGGGTCGGCCGCCGGGGCGGTCATTTGCAAAGCGGAATTGTCGGCCATAGGTCGGTAAACAACGACGACTGGGGGTTTGGTTTCCACCCGTCATAGTTTGGATGGGCGAAGGTACGGCAGGTCAGCCTGGGTTGATTCAATAATAAGTCACCCTCGACAGCCACAACTACATTAACTGCCAAAAGTATCTGGCCATTCATATACATTATACCTACCTTAGTATAACTATTGTATCAGAATTGACTTTTACAAAGCAGCATTATCAGAAACAGTAGCCTAATCACTGGTTTGCGCATTCCAAGATGGAAACCCATCAATTACCAATGAATATTGTTTTTTGCGTAAACAGCTTAGGGCTTATGGGCCTCGGCTCAACAATTACTTCACTCGTTAGAAATTGCTCTAACAGCAGTAGATTAAAAATCTGGTTTTTCTGCTCCGAGCTTACTACTACAGATAAATCAAATATCACCTATCTTTTAAACAGCGAACATTTCAAAGGCACTACAGAATTTATCGACTTAAACGTCAAGGACACTTTCGGTCATTTAAATCCTCTTCATCAAGATTGGACCGCATATGGCCGTTTATTAATTCCGGAAATTATTAATGACGAGTACGCATTATACCTTGACGCAGATTTAATTATAGAATTGGATATCTTACAATTATCCACTGTAAACTCCAATAAGATACTATCCGCTGTTCACGAAGGGCCTGTTTGTTTGGCACTAGACAACCACTTGTTTATCAAAAAACTGAATTGGGATCCTACAACTCCTTATTTTAATTCAGGCGTCTTGCTATTTAATATCGAACAATGGGCAAAATGCAACACGAGCTTTAACCTAAAAGAAATATCAAAATCGTACTCAGCACACCTTGTTTCTCATGACCAAACGCTGTTAAACGCTCTATGTGCTGGCGAATTCAATCAGTTATCCCAGGAATTCAACACTTCCTGGCCACCAAATAAACCAGCCCCAGACACTTACGATAAATGCATTATACATTTTATTGGCTCACCTAAGCCCTGGGATATATCTGGCAGAATAATTCATAATAGCTACAATATATGGCTACAATACAATACTAATTTCTGGAACAATGAGTACGGTAAATTAAGCTCACAGAAATTAATTAGAACTTGGTATATAAGAAAGAGCATACTAAAGAATTTAAAACACAAGTTCTTTAATATGCTAACTAATAACTAATACTCTTTCACTTCACCAAATACGGCTCCAGCACCCGCGTCCAGATTTCGTAGCCGGCAGGAGTCATGTGTAGGCCATCCTCCCGGTATAGCTCAGGACGAGGTTTACCGTCGGACCCGAGCAGAGGCGTAGCTACATCCACAAAGCGCAACTGCTTGGGATTTGCTTTAATGTATTCTTGAATAAGGCTATTGGCTTCCTGCGCTTTAGGATAAAGCGCCCACCGTGACGGGCTGGGCTTGATGGCCAGAAACACCAATTGCGTGCGGGGCAGCTTGCGGCGCATCAATTCCGCAAACACTCGAAACGACTCATATACTTCCTGCGGCGTAGCTCCAGCCCCAATATCGTTGTCGCCTTCGTAGAGCACCACCTGCCGCGGACGATACGCTGCTACTAGCTTATCGAAGAGGTAATTGGCATCGGGAAAACGGGAACCGCCAAAGGCTCGGTTGAAAACTGGCCGCCCCGGAAAATCAGTGGCCAGCGTTGTCCACATGCGTAGGGAAGAACTGCCGTAAAACAAAATAGGCGCCGTTGGGGGCCGGGTCAGGCTATCTTGTTGGGCAAAGGCGCGCAACTCCGCCGACCACTGCCCTGGGTTTGGCTTGTTGGCTGTTTGGCTATACCCGGTTTGCGCAGCAATAAACAGGATAAGCATTCCAGCATACCGCAGCAATTGGTATCTGAACGAGTTAGCGGAAGGCGCTGAACAAAATGAAAATGGTCGCATGGTGGGCCGGTTGGTAGTGAGGAATTGTAACAAGTACAACTGTTTGGTTGCTTGTCGCATTCAATTGTTGCGGAAACATTCTTGTTAGATTCTATTTCCTTGAAATTGCTGCCTTACGCGCTCAGGACGGTTTTTTACTACTATCTGCTTAAAGTATATTTTTCTACACACGCCGTATTCATCTGCTAGAGTGCTAGTAATTTGTTAATTTTCGGGCCTTATACGCTTCATCGATGCATATAAAGGCTTATTTTATTTAACTTTATGAAGAAAATTTTTCATACTTTCTTTCTGCTATGGATGCTGCTGACTGTAACGTCAACTATGGCAGCCGATCCATTTGTTCTTAATGGGCAATGGCGAGGACCTTTAAAAGTACCAGGCGGCACTCTAGAACTTATTGTTACAATTGTCCCTCTCACCAACGGCGGCTATTACGCCGCGCTCGACGTGCCACAACAGCGTATCTACCGCATGCCGGTAGAGGTGACGCTGAAAGGTAACGACCTCACTTTGCAAATTGAACAGGCCGGCAGCAGCTTCGTGGGCAAGGTTTTAAGCAACGGCACCATCTTAAGCGGCAACTGGAAGCAGCCTGGTTTATCGGGGCCGTTGCAGATGCAACGTGCTACTTCGTCGGCTACGGCCGCTGGCAAAGTGCGCCTAACCCCACCCTACCGCGAAGACGATATCAACTTCACTAATCCTGCTTCTAAGCTGCGCATGGCGGGCACCCTAACCGTACCCGCTGGTGCCGGTCCTTTTCCGGCGGTGGTACTTGTCTCGGATTCTGGTCCGCAGGACCGCGATGCTGGGGAGCAGGAGTACCGCATGTTCAGCATTCTGGCCGATTATCTTACCCGCCGCGGGGTGGCCGTTCTACGTTTCGACGACCGGGGCGTGGGCAAGTCGCAGGGAAGCTACTTTAACACCACCACCATTGATGTGGTGAGTGATGCGCAGGCAGCCATGAGCTTTTTGCGTAGCCGCGACCTAATCAACCCTGAACAAATTGGAATTATTGGCCACGGTGAGGGCGCCAACGTGGCCCTGCTGGCCGCCGCCGATACGGGCCCGGCCAAACCGGCTTTTGTGGTGTCGATGGCCGGCTACGGTTTGCCGGGCCGCCACGTATTGGTGCAGCAGCAGCTGGAAATTATGCGCCTGATTGGCGCTAGCCCGGCTCAGGTGAAAGCAGCTTTAGCACTGCACGTTGAAATGATTGACATCATCCGACAAACGCCTAACGATGCCCAAGCCCGTGGCAAAGTAGCCGGCACCCTGCGCAACAGCAACACCGACCTTGACCCGCATATGGCCCGCGCCCGCGCCATTCAACTCACGTCGCCGTGGTCGCGCTATTTCATCGATTTCGAACCCGCCCGCCAGCTCGGCGCGGTGAAGTGCCCGGTACTAGCCCTCAACGGCACCAATGATTTGCAGGTAGAGGCAGCCGGCAACCTAAGTATGCTGCGGCGTGGCTTACGCAATAGCCGGGATGTTAAAACCAAGAAACTATCGGGTGTAAATCATTGGCTGCAACCCAACCGCGAAGAATGGGCCATTGTAAACGGGGAGCAGCAGCCTACGTTTTCTCCGGTAGCCCTGGAAACCATTCGCGAATGGATTGCCGCCCGCACCACGCTACCAAGCCCAGTGCCCGTAACCGAGAAGCGCAAAGAGCCGGTTAAAGCCGGCAAAGTGACCAAGGGTAGCAGTTCGACCGCACCACGCGCTAGCCGCTAACTAGCCGATGGTTCATTAAGCAAAGCCCGTGGCCTGAAGTTCGTCTTCAGGCCACGGGCTTTTTATTTTATTACAATTCGTGCTTCTTCCTCTTGTTTTGGTTGCAGGAATTTGATTGAAGGCGGCCGTTAGTTCTTGTATTATTGTGCCTTGCTTGCTTCATATCTTTCACCGGAATCAATGACACGCATTCCTGTACAACTCCGAGGTTTTCTGCTGGGGATGGCGCTCCTGCCTTTCTATGCGGCCGCTCAGACAACCCCGGCCGCGGGCTCGTTGGCCGATACCTGGAATGGGGCTCTTGAATTACCCAACAGTCCGTTGCTACTTACTATCACGCTTGCCGAGCCGCCTACCGGTCCGCGTACGGCAACCCTGAATGTACCCATACAAAAGTTAGCCAACTTTGCTTTTTCAGGCGTAGAGGTGAAAGGAGACAGCCTGATTCTGCTTTCTGATTTCCTGGGGCTGCGTTATGCTAGCCGCATTTCCGCCGATAGGCAAGAACTCACTGGCATCTGGAAGCAAAACGGCGAAAAATGGCCACTCACGCTACGTCGGGGGGCTCCGGTGGCGGTGCAGGTGCCTGTTACGCGCCCCCAGGACCCCGTTTTGCCCTTGCCATATCAAGAGCAGGAAGTAGCCTTTCTGAACCCTACTTCTAAGCAGAAATTGGCCGGCACCCTCACCCTGCCGGCGGGCAAAGGTCCTTTTCCGGCCGTGGTGCTGGTATCCGGTTCCGGCCCGCAAGACCGCGACGAAACCATTCTCAACCACCGCCCTTTCCGCGTATTAGCTGATTATCTCACACGGCGCGGCATAGCAGTTTTGCGCTACGATGACCGAGGTATCGGTAAGTCGGAGGGCACTTACGCTACAGCTACCACCTCCGATTTCCTGACCGATGCGCAAGCCGCCTTAGCCTTTCTGCGCGCCCAGCCTGGGGTGCAGCCTAAGCGGGTAGGTATGCTTGGCCACAGTGAAGGGGGCACTATTGCGCTATTGGCCGGGGCTCAGTTACAACCACCAGCATTTATTGTATCGTTGGCGGGTATGGGGGTAAGCGGCTCTACGCTGCTGCTGCGGCAGCAAGCCGATTTGTTGCGCACCGCTGGCCTCGACACTGCCCGTATGCGCCAGATGCGTCAGACGCAGGAAGCCATCCTTCAGATTATCCGAACCACTCCTGATAACCCACCGGCCATTGCACGCGTGGTGCCCCTCCTGAAACAGGCCAGCCCTGGCGTAACCGAGTCGGTGCTGACGGTAATGGCCACCCAAATGACCAGTCCCTGGTACCGCACCTTCCTCACGCTCGACCCGCAACCGATGCTAAATAAGGTGCGCGTACCTGTACTGGCCCTCAACGGCAGCAAAGACCTGCAAGTAGCGCCCGACCTCAACCTGTCAGCAATTGAGAAAGCACTGAAGGATGGTAAAAACCGAAACGTAACCGTGCAACAGTTGGAGGGGCTCAACCATTTATTCCAGACTGCCCAAACCGGCCTCCCATCTGAGTATGGTCAGCTTTCAGAAACGTTTGCTCCGGCTGCTCTCGAAATTATTGGCAACTGGATAGCAACCCAAACAAAGCGGTAAGTTGCTGTACATAACTGCAAATGCATCTTTAGCTAATCTGATTAGGGAAAGCAAAAGGTTATGAGCACAGTTATCCACATGATGTGGATAACTGTGCTCATAACCAGCGCTTGAATACACACTCACTTACTAAGTTCATTAGAGCTTAGTACTGAATACGAGGTGCCACTTGGCCTATACCAATGCTACTTATCTGCAGGCTCAGGCGTAAGGTCCAGCTTCCGCAGCTTATCGGCGCGCCAAGCCGTAATGGCTACGACCAAAATGGTCATGGTGCCACCAAATACAACCGACCGAATTGTGCCTAGCCACCTTGCCATTGCGCCCGACTCGAAAGCGCCAATTTCATTGGAAGAACCAATAAAAATGTTGTTGACGGCCGATACCCGGCCTTTCATGTATTCTGGCGTGAAGGTGTGAATGAGTGTGGAGCGCACAATGACTGATACGGAGTCGAAAACGCCAGTCATAAACAGCAGAAACAGGGACAGCCAGAAGTTACTGGATAAAGCAAACAGAATGGTGGCCACGCCGAAGCCTGCCACGGCCCACAGCAACTTGCGGCCTGCGTGCCGCCGGAGCGGAAAGTAAGTCAGAAACACCGCCATCAGTACAGAACCCACTGCTGGTGCCGATTCTAGATGCCCTAGCCCGGCGGCTCCTACTTTCAAAATATCTACCGCAAATACCGGCAGCAGCGCCACAGCCCCGCCAAACAGCACCGCGAATAGATCCAACGACAGGGCCGCCAGTACCAACTGGTTGTTAAAAATGAATTGCAATCCGCTTAGCACACTGTCCTTCAAGTTCAGTCGTTCCCCTTCCAGTGGAGGCAGCGGCCGTGAGGCTATCTGTGTGAATTGGAGCAGCGCCAACACTAGCAGCACTGTTGCTACGGTATAGGAGTTAGCCACCCCCAGATGCGCAATTAAGTAACCGCCAATGGCTGGCCCCAGCACTGAGGCCGCCTGATAGGTGGTGCTGTTCCAGGTTACGGCGTTGCCCAATAAGCCACGGTTGGGCAGCAGTTGGGGCATAAAGGAAAATAGCGCCGGCCCCAGAAACCCACGTGCAATGCCGCTCAAAAAGATGACGCTGTACATTGGAAGGGTATACAAAGAGCCCTTAGCCAGCATACCAATACCTAATGGAGAAGCAAAGAACCACAAGGCCGCCGCGCAAAATACCAGCACCGATACAGCCGACACAATAATATTTTTTCGCCGCACCGAATCGGCCACGTGCCCTGCGTAGAGCGATACGCCAATACTAGGAATAGCTTCGGCCAGCCCAATAAAGCCTAATGCCAATGGATCGTTGGTGAGTTTGAAGATTTGCCAGCTCACTACTAATCCTTGCACGCGGGTAGCAAGAGTAAGAAAGACGCGCGCAGAAATCAGGCGGCGGAAATCAGGCAGTCGTAGAGCAGCGTAAGAATCATCGCGCGAAGCGCCAGAGGTAGTGGGCATAACGGCGGAAGTGCGCTAGCGAAAAGGAAAAACTCAAAGGTAGGTCCACCCTTCGGAATGCACACGCCCCCGGACCCGCTAAATAGTTGCCCTGTCTATTACTGTAGAGCTACACTTCCTTTCCACGCTATTCACTCTGTAGCCACAGCCTACCTATTGTAAGGCGCACTCAATCGATAAGCACATCGTCTCTATATGAAATAAGTGTGATATTTCATTCTTCCCGTATTACAACTACTGCAACAAAAAGCATAATTTTTTACACCATTCATTCAGCGTGTTACCAGATAATTGCGGCCTAATGCAACACAATATCCTTCATTATCAATACTATATACAATAGTTTCATAATGCTAAAAAATATTTTCGTTAGAGCCTACTTAGGCATTGTGTTTGCCCCGGCAGTTCTCTACATTTGAAAACAGGAGGAATCTTCATCCTTCACTCATCTAAGAAATTCACCGGCAACTGCACAATATGGTTTAAAGCTCTACGTTCCCTTATTCGTAGCTTTTATGGAAACCTTGCAGCCGAGCGACTCCGCTCTGATTTCGCTTTATATTGCCGGCAAAGAAGAGGCCTTCGCGCTTTTGCTTGATCGTCACAAAGCCCGTGTCTTCACCACTATCATGCTGATTGTGCGTGATGAGGACGTGGCCGATGATTTGTTGCAGGACACTTTTATAAAGGCTATTCACACCATGAAAAGTGGCCGTTACAACGAAGAGGGAAAATTCTCTTCCTGGATCTGCCGTATTGCCCACAACCTGGCCATTGATTTTTTCCGTCGCGAGAAGCGCAGCCCGCTGCTCAACCTCGATACGACGAGCCATGCCTTCAACTCTCTCTCGCACGCCGAGGAAGGAGTAGAATCAGCTCTGACTCGGGAAGAAACCTACGCCCGGCTCCGTGAACTGATTCAGGACCTGCCCGCGGCTCAAAAGGAAGTGCTTATCATGCGTCATTACGGTGATATGAGCTTCCAGGAAATTGCCGACGCGACGGGTGTCAGTATCAACACTGCGCTGGGAAGGATGCGTTACGCGCTGATCAACCTTCGGAAGAAGATGGCCGTACAACCAATTCCCTATGATCAAAACCTTACCCAACGAGAACCTGCTCCGGTACGTGTACAACGAATTGCCAGCTGAAGAGCAGCATGAAGTAGAACAAGCCTTGGTGCACGACCCTGAGCTAGCCACCACCTGCGCCGACCTGCTACTTGCCCAACGTAGCCTCGACGCTCTGGCCTGTGGCCCCAGCAAACGTAGCACCGATGCTATCCTACAGTATTCGCGCACTTTTCTGCGCTCGGCTTAGGGAAACAGCTTAGATTATTTTGCCAGGACACCACGAAGCGTACCATCCGGTACCTTTGGGGTGTCCTGGCTTTTTTGTGGCCTTCCGTATTCCTCCCAACTACGTCGGTTTTATTCGCCGCTTAGCTGCTCCGTTTTTCTTATGCGTACCACCGAGCGTTTTCGTCACTTTCTCGACTATTTCACCAACAACTTTCCAGAGCCCGAAACCGAGTTGCACTACGCCAACCCGTACGAGTTGATTGTGGCGGTGGTATTGAGCGCCCAGTGCACTGATAAGCGCGTGAATATGGTGATGCCCGCTTTGATCCAGCAGTTTCCAACGCCGGCGCATTTGGCAGCCGCTACTGCCGAAGACATATTTCCGTTTATTCGCAGCATTTCGTACCCAAACAACAAGGCCAAACACCTGGCCGGCCTGGGCCGAATGCTGACCACAGACTTCGGCGGCGAAGTACCTAGCAGCATTGAGGAATTGCAACGCCTGCCAGGAGTAGGCCGCAAGACTGCTAACGTGGTGGTATCGGTTATTTATAACCAGCCGGCCATGGCTGTGGATACGCACGTTTTCCGAGTGTCGCACCGGTTGGGGCTGGTACCGCGCACAGCCACTACGCCACTGGCCGTTGAAAAAGCACTGGTAAAATATATTCCCGAACAGTTAATCCCGAAGGCACACCATTGGCTGATTTTGCACGGCCGCTATATTTGCGTAGCTCGGCAGCCTAAATGCAGCATGTGTCCGCTTGCAAGCTGGTGCAAGTACTACGAGCAGAATACGCCACTCACTCAGAAGACCAGAAAATCACCCCCTCTTCCTATTGACAGTGAGTGAGATACATAAACGCATAGCAATACGTAGTATATAAGTAGTTCTAGACAGTACATTATTTCACTGCTTTTTCTAGCACTTGCTGCACAACATTAGCTAATTGCTGCCTATCGAAAGTAGAAGCAGCTAAAGCTTTACCGGCTGCCCCTGCTGCCCGCAGCTTTTCAGGATGTTGGAATAGGTTTTCAAGCAGGGCAGCCAAGCTACTTGCATCACTTGCAGGCGAATACCAACCGCATCCAGTGGTTTCAACTAGGTGCCGTGTCCAGCCAGTGTTAGTTACCACCACAGGAGTGCCTACAGCTAAACTGTCGTAGAGCTTTGCGGGCGAATTGGCGTCAAGCACGGGCAGCCCCAGAAACGATACCACTGATACATCGGCTAGCCGGAACCAGGTGAATACAGCGTGGCGCGGCTGCGGCGGCACCAACCGAATGAAGGCATGCTGGGCAGCCGCTTGCTGCAATAGTTTTTCATCGAAGCCATGCCCCATGAATAGCCATGTCACGCTCGGGCAGGTAGCGGCTAGCTGCACGGCGGCTTCCACTAACATTGCCATGTTATTGGCCCGCCCGAAGGTACCAGCGTAGAGAATCACTTGCCGCCCTGCTAACCCTACTTCCTGCCGCAACGCTGCTACTGCTTCATTGGTAGCGCGAGCAGCTAGGTTTAAATCGGTACCGTTGAGGACGGTGGTGAGTTTATCGGTGGGTACGCCAAGTTCCCGCACGTATTGCGTCATGTCGGGCGAGAGGGGCAAAACGTGGCTGGCAGATTGGTAGAGGCTTTTTTCCAGCGCAAATAGTCCGCGTTGTGCCAGCCGATTTGGTACTGCGCCCATGGCTATTGGGAACGACGGCCACAGATCCTGCACCTCGAACACCCACGGCACCTGCCGCCAGCGTGCTACTTGCGCCGCGGCCCAAGCGGCTGTCAGTGGCGTGCTGATGCCCCAAATAACATCGGGCTTATCAATTCGCAGGCCTTCCCGTAGCGCGTACGCCGCGTACTGGCCAAAAGCCAAACCACGCCGCAACACGCCCATTTGGTTCTGATAAGGCACTTGCGCAGCACGTAGCTCCACCCCCTTCGGCACCCACGCAAATTCATTGGTGAGTTGCTGCTGCTCCCAAGTGCGGGTAGTAATCAGCGTGACGCGGTGGGTGCGGGCAATATACGCCAGTAGCGTGTAGTGCCTACTGGTAGCCGGACAGTCGGGGTTGGTATGATACTGACTGAAAACAGCAATGTGCACATCGTGGTAATTATGAATCATCAATCAGGCGCTATGCGTTGCCACAAACCTAAGCGGCGGCGGCTACACACAATGCCGGACTGATAATTCTGAATTCAACTTCTACTTCTCGGCGCGGCGCGGCTTAGGACGGTAGCGCGAATCGGTGAGGATGTGCTGAGGGTTTTTGTCGGCCATCAGCTGAGCCAGCGTCACGTTGGGGTGCGTGCTCATGTACTTGCGCA
Organism: Hymenobacter telluris; assembly: GCF_017313265.1. Taxonomy (GTDB): domain Bacteria; phylum Bacteroidota; class Bacteroidia; order Cytophagales; family Hymenobacteraceae; genus Hymenobacter; species Hymenobacter telluris. The sequence goes on from NZ_JAFLQZ010000014.1 coordinate 75,665, forward strand.
CAATCTGCCACCCCACCCAGGCCCCTACCCTACCGGGGCAGGTTTTATCAATTTCCGGGATATTCGGCCGCTCCCCCACGTACTTCTGGATAGTGAATGGCGCCGTAGTATAAATCAATTTCTTCTCCAGGAAATGCGCCCAAATCTTGCCTTCGTTGAAATTGATTCCAGCTAATTCCTTGTTGGTGTAGCCAATCAGCAACGAATCGGGCGTGCAGGGCAGTACTTGTTCCGCGAAGTAGAGTGACTTGCCGAACTGAATCATATCCGCCAGCATCGTTTGCTCGGTCAACTCCTTCTTGTTGTACTTGCTGCTAATAGCTAGTGCAGCAGTAGGCAGCACGTATTCGGGGCGGTAGCGGCGCAGAATATAATCGGGCACATTGGGTCGGTATTTAGCTTCCGGCCCTACGAAGAAGTCCAGCCCCAGCACCATCAGGCTGTCGTTGACGAACATGTCCTGGCTCAAGCCCGTCACAAACGTTTTGACGGGCGGTATCGGGAAGGCGGGAAAATTGTAGCGTATATGCTGAAACATGCGCTGCAACTCGCCTTTCAGCTTCTCAGAATCCTGAAACGTACTGTCCGTTTGGCGGCCCAGCTGCTGCAAACCGGCGTTGGTTGCTAGGCGCGTAAGAGTACCGGCCAGCACTTCATCGGTTGGAAACTGGCGGCGCTGCAAAAACTGATTGGCAAACAACGGATGCTCCGCCAAGAAACGCTTGGCATCGGCGGTATTTTTGATTTGAAAAAACGGCTTCTCCAGCCGCTCCAACTCCACGGGTGCTTTTACGTTAGCTACTTCCGGGTTCAATTCGCATTTGTCTTGGTCGCGCCCACAGGCGGTAAACAGTGCCAGTGAAGCACCTAGCAGAACAGCGAGGACATGACGCATATAAGTAGGAATGTGAAGCACGCTTCTATCTTTAAGGCGAAAATAGCCTAAAACCACACGCGGGCCGACTTAGCGTTGATAAGTCATTCAGTTTATTGAAATTCTGCCATGAAAAAATTACTCCTAGCATTGCTAACCGTTGGAGCTTCGGCTGGAACTGCCTTCGCGCAAGTTGAAATTGGGCTGAAACTTTCGCCTTCTGTTACCAATCTTAGAGCCGAGTCTCCTTCCAATCTTAGCTTTCAGAACGAAAAAAGTAAGTTAACTATTGGCGGCGGCCTCATAGTGGATTATTTCTTTGGTCAGAACTACGCTTTTAGCACTGGCGTGCAGTTGGTTGGCAAAGGCGGCACTATCAGCTATCTAGATCCGGTTAACGCCCGGCGCTACGAGCAGAAAATAGGCATTCAGTATCTGGAAGTACCTGTTTCGGTAAAGCTGTTCACCAACGACATTACCACCGATACCAAGCTCTATTTCCAGCTAGGTGGTACGCTAGGCGGGGCTATTGCCGCCAAAATTGATGGCAACAAGCGGTATATCAGCCCTACTACCGGCTCCGAGACCAAGGCTCTCGACCATGTTATTACGCCAGAAATTGCAGCACTTCTTGGTTTTGGGGTGGAATACCAACTTGGGCAAAGCACTAAGGTGCTGGCCGGTGTCAGCTACCACCGCGGCCTGCTGAACGTAGATAAGTACTTCGAAGACAACCGTAAGTTTTCCGACGTAAACCTAAAAAACAGTGAGTTTGCGCTGGATTTGGGCCTCAAGTTCTAGCAAGCCATTTCGCATTTACAAGGAAAAAGCCCGCGCTGCTTCAAGCAGGGCGGGCTTTTCTTCTGTCAGGAGGAGTCGTCGCAGAACGTTTCCGTTAGTCAGTTATTTCCAGTTCTCGGTCTTGCAGGCGGGCCATAGCAGCGGCGGCAGAGTGCAGCTCTATTTCCTCACCTTGCTCGTCTTCGATACGGTAATCCGTTAAGCCCAGGCTGGTATCCTTCACTACCTTAATCCACTTGTAGTACTTCAGATACCACTTCATCTGTTTGGAAACCAAGCCTTTCGTGTAATACGCGTGCAGGAAGGGATGCACGTAGAGCGTAATACCCGATTGGTTTTGAGTGACCAGCAGATCTTCAATGCTATTGTCAATTTCGTCGGTAACTTGGATGGACGCCGATATTTTACCGGTGCCCCCACACGTTGGGCAAACTTCCCCGGTCACAATTTTCTCGGCGGGCCGCACCCGTTGCCTTGTGATTTGCAGCAACCCGAACTTGGTGATAGGCAGAATGGTGTACCGCGCTTTATCCAGCTTCATGATGCTGTGGACTGCATCTTCCACCTTCTTACGGCTCTCCGCCGACTTCATATCAATGAAATCGACAACGATAATGCCACCCATATCACGCAGCCGAAGCTGACGCGCTACCTCTTTGGCAGCCAGCATGTTCACCATCAACGCCGTAGCCTCTTGGTCACTTTCCTGGTTGCTCTTGTTGCCGGAGTTCACGTCGATGACGTGCAGCGCCTCGGTGTGCTCAATTACCAGGTAACCGCCGCCGGGTACCGTCACGGTCTTGCCAAACAGCGTTTTCAGCTGCTTTTCAATCCCGAGGTGCTCAAACACTTTCACTTTGCCAGTGTAGTGTTTCAACAGCCCGATCTTGTCTGGCGCAATCTGCTCCAGATACCCACGCATTTCCTCGAAACGGGCCGTTGTATCCACCGTAATGGCATCAAACGACTCGTTCAGCATGTCGCGTAGCATGGAGCTAGTACGGCCCAACTCTCCCAGCACTTTATCATTCGGCTTGGCCGAACGTAAAGCGGTGAAAAGCTGCTCCCACTTGCTGGTCATGCTTTGCATGTCGCGGTCCAGTTCGGCTACTTCGCGGCCTTCCGCTACCGTGCGGATAATGACCCCGAAGTTGTCGGGCTTGATGGAAGCAATCAGCCGTTTCAGCCGTTCCCGCTCCGTCTTGCTCACGATTTTCTTCGAGACGCTGATGGTGTTGGAAAACGGCACGAGCACCAAGTAGCGGCCCGCCATGGAAATATCCGTGGACAAGCGTGGCCCCTTGGTGGAAATCGGCTCTTTAACAATCTGAACCAGTATTTGCTGGCCCTTCTTCAGTATATCGGCAGCTTTGCCCACTTTGTCCAATGGCCCTTCCAGACCAAAGTTTTTCAGTGCGCCTACCTGTGTTTTCTGCGACTGTACGCCTCGCACCCATTTGCTGAGCGAGGGAAATTGCTCGCCCAAGTCGCCGTAGTGCAGAAACGCATCCTTTTCGTACCCGATGTCAATGAACGCAGCGTTCAGACCGGGCATAACTTTCTTGACCGTGCCCAGGAAGATGTCGCCCACCGAATAATTGGTGTCGTTGCGGTCGAAATGATATTCGATGAGCCGCTTGTCCTGGAGCAGGGCAATCCGTTCTCCTTCCTGAGTAGAATTAATGATTAATTCGTTACTCAATGGATAGTGTTGTTAGGTATCCGTGATGGATGGCCCGCAGCCTCCGAAACCGGCAAAGGGAAGCCGGTGCACGTAGCACCGGCTTCCCTTGCAAACCTCGGGGAAAGCGAAAAAACAGCCACTCTCGGGGATACAAAATGAGAGATAGACGGACGGCCTTTCTCGCAAGAAAAGCCCCGCCAGCAAACCCCGAAAGGCTTACTTCTTCTTGTGACGGTTCTTGCGCAGACGCTTTTTCCGCTTGTGAGTGGCAATCTTATGACGCTTTCTTTTTTTACCGCAGGGCATGTTGTGATGGGTTAGATGGTTGACTATTGATTATTTCTTGCCATTTGTTGGTTGCTACCTGCTGATTGAACTGACGTGCAACCAACAAATAACTGCTAACAAGTAGCTTTTCACTGAAGCTTCTGAAGCTGCTCGTTTACCGCAGCCGTGAGGCCAGGGTCCGTGCTCAGACTTTTTGCCTTTTCCAAGGCGGCTTTGGCATCGGCAGTAGCCCCGGTTTGGGCTAACGCGACGCCAAGGTAAAATTGACCGTTCACATTGTCGGGATTAACTTTCGTTAGTTCCCGAAAACGCTCTACAGCCTTTTCGTACTGGTTGCTCTGCATTGAGAGTAGCCCCAAATTATAGATGGCTTTCTCGTTGCGGGGGTCAGCTACCAATACTTCTCGTAGCAATACTACGCCTTGCACCGGATTTTCGCTGGCCATGAAGGCCATGCCGAGGTTGGTTTTAGCGTCTAGGTTCTCGGGGTTGTTTTTCAACACTTTCCCGTAGAGTTCCTGGCACTTGGCGCCCAACGCTTTCTGCCGCTCCTGTGTGGTAGCAAAGGTAAAGGCGTCAAAGTAAGCATCCGCCGCCCGCTTCCAGGTTTGTTCACCCGGCCGGGCCTGCGCTAGCTGCTCCAAGAAATATCCCGCACTGTCGAATTTCTCGACAGCCTTATACTTATCTGCCAATTCCGAAGCCACCCGTAGTTTGGCAATCGGGTCTTTTTCGGCGGTGTATTTGGCAGTAAGTGCGCTTATTTCTTGGCGTTGCTTAGGCGCCATGGTCATGTGCGGCTGCTCAGGGGTAGCGCCCGCCGGCTGGCCAGTTTCCACGGATGCCGTGGAAGGAGCCGCCGCTCCATTGTCGCGGTTGGCAGTACGAGCTGCATCCTGCGCTAATTCACCTTTACCTTCTTTGGGCTTTACAATCACCTTCGGCAACAAGAATAACCCAACAACCAGCACAAGCGCTGCGGCTAGAAGGATAAGTTGATGCGAACCAGTGCGTTGAGCCATAGAGAAAAAGCAGGCCGCTAGATTTCCCGGTGAGGATACCCAGCGGCACGGCCGGCAATATTACGAAAACGAAAATTAGGCGTTAGCCAGTGCTTTAATCTTCTTGCTGTTTTTGATCTTGCCGATGAAGGTTTTCGACGGCTTGAAGCTTGGGATGAAATGCTCGTCAATGATAATCGACGTGTTTTTCGAGATGTTGCGAGCGACTTTCTTCGCGCGTTTTTTGTTTACGAAGCTACCGAAGCCGCGTACGTAGATATTGTTGCCCTCGGCCATCGAGTCTTTTACAACTTTAAAGAAGGCTTCTACGGTAGCCGAAACGTCAGCTTTCTCAATGCCAGTCTTGTCGGCAATTTCGGCGATTACTTCTGCTTTAGTCACGCTGGTAAGTGTACTATGGTGGGAAAAAAATGTCCTGGCTAAAAAGCCCAATCCCAAACGTAAGCCCTTGCCCGGTAGGCTGTTCGCTCGCGAATTGGGGCCACAAAGGTAGTTCCCTTTTTTGGTTTTGCAATAGTATTAGTTTCAATGAAGTTTCAGTCCTTGCTTGCGTCCAACTAATTCTTTCTCAAAACATTGACTTCTCCTTCCTCCACCCTTGCTCATCCTTACTTTGCCAAAGCACTCTTGGAATGGTACCCGCGCCACCGCCGCGACCTGCCTTGGCGCCACACCCGCGACCCGTATGCCATCTGGCTTTCAGAAGTTATCCTACAGCAAACCCGCGTTAAGCAGGGTCTTCCATATTACTTAACCTATATTAGTACATATCCAACGGTACAGGATTTAGCCGCGGCCCCCGAAGACGAAGTGCTGCGGCACTGGCAGGGCTTGGGCTATTACAGCCGGGCCCGCAACATGCACCACACCGCGCAGCAGGTGGTAGCTGAATATGGTGGCCGCTTCCCGGAAACATACGCCGAGCTACTAAAACTGCGGGGCGTGGGCCAGTACACCGCCGCTGCCATTGCATCCTTCGCGTTTGATGAGAAGGTGGCTGTGCTGGATGGCAACGTGTTTCGGGTACTAGCTCGGGTGTTTGGGCTTACCCAAGATATTGCAGCGCCAGCCAGCCGGCGGGTATTTCAGGTACTCGCCGATCAGCTAATTCCAGCGGAGGCGCCGGCGGAGTTCAACCAAGCCATTATGGAGTTTGGCGCCATCCAGTGCACTCCAGTTAATCCGGATTGTTTGTTTTGTCCGCTGCAAAACCAGTGTTATGCCTTCCAGCATGGTATGGTAAACGAGTTGCCGGTTAAGAGTAAGGCTAAAGCTGCCCGCACCCGCCACTTCCATTATCTGGTGTTGCGCCACGCCGATACTGTATATATGCGTAAGCGTGGTCCTAAAGACATCTGGGAAGGCCTCTACGACTTTGCGCTGACGGAAAAGGATGTAGCCGACCTATCGGCGGTAGAACTGCTGCATGCTGTGGAGGCGTTAGGTGGGCAGTTGAGCACAACCCGTGTGGAAGAACCAGTGCAGGCAATGCGCCATGTGCTAAGCCACCAGAAAGTAGAAGCCAAATTTCATCTGGTATGGCTACATGCGCCGTTACCAGCGGCGGCGTTAAAAGCCTCAGGCTTAACAGCTTTTACTTTATTGGAAACCAATGCCTTGCCGAAGCCGATTCTAATTGCTAATTATCTTGACAAATCATGGAAATAGATACTAATAAATTTGGTATTTATAGCGTGATTTAATATCTTTCAACACAGATACAGACTCTTCAACTCTCTCTTTTATAGCAAGTAATGGCAGGCATTAACAAAGTAATTCTGGTAGGCAACTTGGGCAAAGACCCGGAAGTTCGTCACTTGGAAGGTGGAGCTAGCGTGGCTCATTTCACACTGGCTACCAATGAGTACTACAAAGACAAACAAGGCAACCGGGTAGAACGGACCGAATGGCACAACATAGCCGCTTGGCGTGGCTTGGCCGAAATGGCCGAGAAGTTTTTGAAAAAAGGCCAGCAGGTGTACGTAGAAGGCAAAATCAGGACTCGGCAGTATCAGGATAAGGACAACCAGACCCGGTACATCACCGAAATCATTGCCGATGAAATCACCATGCTTGGTGGCCGTCCAAACGCTGGTAACGGACAAAACGCAGCTGCTACTAACTCAACGGAGGCAGAAGCGCCCCAAACTTTTCGCCAAGAGCCTGAGCTAGATCAGCTTCCTTTCTAGCTACTAATTTTCTTCTCTTTTAAAGCTCCGGCATTTGTCGGAGCTTTTTTGCGTTTAAGCGAGTACCCCTATTCTAACCCGGCGCTATTCTATAGCAATAGCCGCTTGCCAACAGGTTGGGGTTTAGCTTTACCTTTGAGTAACTCTTTTGCATTGCTAGAATGCCTGCTTCCCGACTCCTGCTTGCCTTTTTCTTCCTAGTTGTATTACTGCCCGCCTGTTCTTCGCCGGGCTCCGACGATTACACGCCCAAACCCAAGGGCTACAACCGCATCGATTTGCCCCCGCACCGCTACCAGCAGTTGGCGGCGGGCCACCCCTACACGTTCCAGTATTCGCGCTACGCTAAGGTGCTACGCGACTCGTCGTATCTGGCGCAGCCCCACTGGATTAACGTGTACTACCCAAAGTTGAAAGCCAGTGTGCAAATCACGTATTCCGATTTGAAAGGCAACCGGCAGCTTTACAACAAGATGCTGGAAGATGCGCGCAAGCTTACCAGCAAGCATGAAGTGAAGGCAACGGCCATCGACGAGAATATTCTGAAAACGCCCAACGGAATGCGGGTAGCCATGTTTGAATTGCAAGGCGAAGTGCCCAGCCAAATGCAGTTCTATACCACCGACAGCACCAAGCACTTCTTCCGTGGCGCGTTGTATTTCCGCACGGCTACGGCCAACGACTCGCTGGCTCCGGTAATCGACTACGTCAAAAAAGACATTGTGCAGCTACTGAATACATTGAAGTATCAGTAAGCCTTGCAGCTAGTAGCTGATAGCTGTTGGCTAATAGCTCTATTACATCGTCTTCAAACAGGCTAACAGCTATCAGCCAATAGCTAACAGCTAGTAAATGAGTAATTTCTTTCAAACCAAGATAGAATACCTGCGCGGCGTGGGGCTGCAACGGGCCCAGCTGCTGCAAAAGGAGCTGAACCTGTTCACCTACGGCGACCTGATTCAGCGCTACCCCTTCCGCTACCTCGACCGCACGCAGTTCTACAATATCTGCGACCTGCACGATGAGTTGCCTTTCGTGCAGGTGAAAGGCATTTTGCGTAACCGCGAAGTGGTAGGCGAAGGCCCTAAAAAGCGCATGGTGGCCAAGGTAGCCGATGCCAGCGGCGAACTGGAGCTGGTGTGGTTTAAGGGCGTGAACTACCTGGAAAAGGTTATCAAGAACCATCAGGAGTACATTGTCTTCGGGAAACCGACCATGTTCAACGGGCGGCCCCAGATGGCACACCCCGAAATGGAGGAGGTAACCGAGGCCAAGCCGGGCCAGAGTTATCTGCAACCTGTTTACAACACCTCCGAAAAGCTCAAGAACTACCACCGCGTTGATAGCAAGGCTATTGCGCGCATGGTTTCCGACCTGCTAAAGCTGGCGCTGCCGCACGTGCACGAAACACTGTCGGCGGATTTGATCCGGCAGTACGGGTTAATGGACAAGGCCACGGCTTTACAGCAGATTCATTTCCCACAAAGCACCGATTTGCTGCAAGCGGCCCGGTTTCGGCTAAAGTTTGAGGAGCTGTTTTACGTGCAGCTCAAGCTGCTGCGCCAGCGCGACCAACGCAAAGTAGAGCTAGCCGGCCAGCTGTTCAAGGAAGTGCCCACGCTGGTACACTTCTATAAAAACGTGCTGCCTTTCGATCTGACCGGCGCCCAAAAACGGGTAATTCACGATATCTACAAGGATTTCTGCACCGGCAAGCAGATGAACCGCCTGTTGCAAGGCGACGTAGGCTCGGGCAAAACCATTGTGGCCTTCATTGCCATGCTCATGGCGGCCGATAATGGGGCGCAAAGCTGCTTGATGGCACCCACCGAAATCTTGGCGGACCAGCACTACATCGGGCTGAAGCAGTTTGCTGATTCACTGGGCATCAAGATTGGCAAGCTCACGGGCAGCACCCGCACCGCCGACCGACGCGTGTTGCACGAGCAGCTGCGGTCCGGCGAGATGCACATGCTGGTAGGTACGCACGCTTTGCTGGAAGACGTAGTGCAGTTCCGCAACCTGGGCCTTACCATCATGGATGAGCAGCACCGCTTTGGGGTAGCGCAACGTTCCAAGCTCTGGCAGAAAAATCCGCACATCATCCCGCACGTGCTGGTTATGACGGCCACGCCCATCCCGCGGACCTTGGCCATGACGCTGTACGGCGACCTGGACGTATCGGTAATTGATGAGTTGCCCGCGGGCCGCAAGCCTATTGTTACGGTGCACCGCTTCGACTCCAACCGGCTCAAGGTATTTGGTTTCCTGCGCGACCAAATCAAGCTGGGCCGGCAGGTGTACATTGTGTACCCACTGATTGAGGAAAGTGAGGCCATGGCCGACTATAAGGACCTCATGGACGGCTATGAGAGCATAGAGCGGGCATTTCCGGAGTTCCAGATCAGCATTGTACACGGGCGCATGAGTGCGGCCGAAAAGGACAGCGAGATGCAGCGCTTTGTGAAGCGCGAAACGCAGATTATGGTGGCTACCACCGTAATTGAGGTGGGCGTGAACGTGCCCAATGCGTCGGTGATGGTGATTGAGAGTACCGAGCGGTTCGGCCTTTCGCAGCTGCACCAGCTGCGGGGCCGGGTGGGGCGGGGTGCCGACCAAAGCTACTGCATCCTGATGAGCGGCTACAAGCTGAGCAAGGATTCGCGCACCCGCATCGAGACAATGGTACGCACCAACAACGGCTTCGAAATTGCCGACATCGACCTGAAGCTACGGGGCCCCGGCGACTTAATGGGCACCCAACAAAGTGGCGTACTCGACCTGCTGATTGCCGACCTAGCCAAAGACGGCCGTATCCTCACCGAGTCGAGGGCGGCGGCTCAACAACTGCTCAGCGAAGACCCCGGCCTCAACCTTCCCGAAAACGAAAATATTCGCCGTCATATTGAGAGCTTACCAGCAACGGCGGTGAACTGGAGCCGGATCAGCTAGCGGCATAGCGTAACTATTTGATGATCAGGCATGAAAAAGGCGGCTCATTAGAGCCGCCTGCTTGCGTAATAGTGTGGCCTGAAAGTGCCTAGCTACGGATGTTTAGCCTACAAATGACGGCTGGTTTGCGGCGCTTCCACGCTGCCATCGGCAGAGCGAAAAAAAGACGCCAGCTGCATAGAAATAGGATTTATTTCGGGTGCACGTTTCACAGCGATACGCTGGGTTTCTGCTTCTTTGGTCAGCTTACTAATAATGATGAGCGAGAAGAGCAGAGCGAGACGAAGATAGAATTTCATAGTTGGAATCAGGTCGCGGGCTGTAGTGGCCCGGCGGAACAAAGTTAAGGCCAAATTATTTCCTACGGTCGAAACGCAACGAAAAGAGCAGAAGCGCAGTGGAAGAAAAGCTTGGAAAACGCAATTTCAGCCCGTAAAGCCAGAAATTGAAAACCAAATACTTGTTGTAGTGCCATCATTTAGCAAGACAGTGTAATTTGGAATCGAGACCCTTTATGCATGAGGCCATCCAGATGTTTTCTGCAAATTTAACGAGTACGGGCGCTGAAAGTGAGCGGCACTTCGTTATGAAAGCATGAACTTTTTGTTGACTACTGGCAAATCTCTTTTTGAAACCAGGGCGTATACGGGATACTCCTACACTTGGATACCTTTGAAGAGTACATTTTTCTATTTTTTTCAAACTCTCGCTTTAATCCCATCCAGCTGTGCGTTTTAACTCTGTGCTAACTATTGGCTTACTGGCGTCTGCTTTGTTGCTCAACTCCGGTAGCATACAGGCTCAAAAGGTGAAATCAGCCGCTTTCACGTATCTACCGGAACAGTCAGACGACCGATATAACCAGCGCGTACCTAGCAAAACTTTACCGCTGGCCAAAGGCGGATTTATAATTTTAGCTCACAAATCGGCCAACGAATATGCCGTGGAGCGCTATGACGCCGACCTGAAACGCCAGTGGAGCACGCCGCTGCCACTGACCGCCGAGCAAGCCATTGAGGGGTTTGTAAGCAATGGTAGCCAAGCCTTAGTGGCGGTTTACGACAAGAGCGGCGCTACGCAAAGTATTTCGGCACAAGCCCTCGACCTAAGCAATGGGCAGAAGGCCGCCAGCAAAAAACTGACGGAAACTGGCCTTCGTGACCGGCGCCCCGGCGTGGCTTTCTCGCCCGACGGCACCAAGCTAGTTGCTTGGCGCTACCTCACGCGCAACACGCAAATCAAGTCGGTTAGCGCCAGCGTGTACGACGACAAGCTCAGCAAGCTCAAGGACCGCTCTTATGACTTCAATGACCAAGGCGCTTTCTTTTCCACTACCATCCACGTCGGCAACGATGGCAGCCAGTATGTGACGCTGGTGAGTGACGAAATGAAGAAGCTTACGGTTCGTCGTTACCTCAATACCAGTGCCGACATCAAGGTGATGTCGGTGGCCGTAGGCGGTACTTTTGGAGGCAAAGTGGTGAACGTATTCGACTCACGCTTTCTGCTGCTGCCCGACAACACCCTGTACGCCGCCGCCATCTGCAACGAGCGGGAAACCGGGGTGTACCATAGCTTGAAGGTGGTGAAGTTTGATTTCTCGGGCGAAGGCGACATGAAATTTGCGCCCGAATTTCTGTTCACCTCCGAGTACCTAGCGGAAACCAACAAGGCCACTGCCACCACCGCCAAGCGCCTTGAAGACGTGTACCTCACCGATTTGCTGCTCACCGACGACAAGCAGCTGGTTGTGGTGGGCGAGAAAAAGTACGAGGAAGGTGGCGACAACTCCCCCGGCCATACCCGCGAGCTGCACCTATTCGGGTACAACGAGTTTCAGTCGCCTACCTGGCACAGCATTATCGCCAAGGACCAGGTAGCGCCTGCTACGGAGGGTTTCAGCAGCATTGGTTATCGGGCGGCCGTTTTTGGTTCTGATGTGCAGCTTGTTACCTGGGAGAAGCTGAAAGGCAAGTCGGATTTATACCTGCGCCGCGTGAACGTGCAAACCGGCGTGGTGCAAGAGCCGAAAGGCTTGGGGTTGAATGTAGCCGCCGACCAAAATCCATCTTATGTGAAGGACTTTACAGCGTGGCTGGATGCCAAAACGATCATTGGTGTTAGCCGGCCCAGCAAGAAATCAGCCGCTCTGATGTTGAATAAGATTGTTGTCAAATAGAGCATAACTTCCATTTTAGCACGAATAAAAACGCCGCTTCTGCATGCAGAAGCGGCGTTTTTGTAAATACAACAGTCGGACGGCTTATGGAAAGATACCGAGCGACTGGTAGCTGACACCTATCTTCTCGATGGCCGCATAAAAAGCGGCGGTGCGTAGGTCGGTGATACCCTCTACCTCGTCCATCACCTTCCGGATGGATTGGTAAGCGGTAATCATGGTGTCTTCGAGCCCGGAACGCACCAAGTCAATTTCGTCGGCGCCGTGTATAATCAACTGGCGTTCTTCGGGTGTGACGGTTTTGCCGGTGGTGCGCTCAATGGTAGCCACCAAACGCCGCATTGCTCCTTCTTCAGCCCGCTTGCCCATGCGCCCAAAGCGCACGTTCGACAAGTTTTTCAGCCACTCGAAGTACGATACGGTTACGCCGCCAGCATTCAGGTACAGGTCAGGCAGAATTACTACGCCCCGCTCTAACAGAATCTTCTCAGCGGTTTGAGTGGTTGGCCCGTTTGCCCCTTCTGCAATTACTTTGGCTTTGACTTTGGCCGCGTTGCCCTCATGAATCTGGTTTTCCAGCGCGGCTGGTATCAGCACGTCGCACTCGTATTCCAGCAAGTCCAACGACTCAGCCACATCGGTTGCCCCTGGGAAGCCCAGAATCGAGCCGGTATTCTGGCGGTGCTTGAATACGGCAGCTACATCCAGCCCGGTTTCACTGTAGATACCGCCTTCCCGCTCGGCAATGCCGGTAATAAGAGCGCCATCAGCCTGGCAGAAATGTGCGGCGTAATAGCCTACGTTGCCCAAGCCCTGCACAATGATGCGCTTGCCTGCAATGCCGCTAGTGAGGCCTAACTTATCGAGAATTGGCTCATCGAGCAGCAGTTCACGCAAGCCATAAAACACGCCTAAGCCCGTGGCTTCCGTCCGGCCACGGATACCGCCCTGCCCTACTGGCTTGCCCGTTACGCAGCCCAAGGCGCTGGTATCACCGTACTTGAACGTCATGTACGTGTCGGCAATCCAGGCCATTTCCCGGCCACTGGTGCCATAGTCGGGGGCCGGCACGTCCATACCCGGACCAATGAGGTTCTTCTTGATTAGTTCGGTGGCGTAGCGCCGCGTAACGCGCTCCAGAATATTAACCGGGGTGGTACGAGGGTTGATTTTCACGCCGCCTTTGGCACCGCCAAACGGCACGTCTACTAAAGCGCATTTGAAGGTCATGAGGGTAGCCAGGGCCATTACCTCTTCTTCATCCACGTACACGCTGTAGCGGATACCGCCTTTGCTGGGCAGTTTGTGGTGGCTGTGCTGCACCCGGATTCCCTCGAACACCTGCACATGCCCGTCCACTTCCACCGGGAAGTTCACTTTGTAAATGCTGTTGCAGGCCCGTATCTGGGCAATGATGCCGGGGTCTAGCTTGGAAAAGCTGGCCGCATGGTCGTAAAACCGCAGCACGCTTTCGTAAAAGTCTTTACCCTGTACCTGTTCGTTGGCCATAGATGGTGGGGATTGAAGGTGGAGTATCTTTCTGCAAACGGCAGCCCGGCCGTTGGTGTTGTGCCTAAAACGCAGAAAGCCGCTCCCAAACCGGAAGCGGCTTTCTATCACTTATTTACCCAATGGAATTTAGACGCCACCAATACCTGCCAGTATCTTATGGCCACTAACTCCGCTTGCGCTGTAGGTTAATATGCGTACTCATTGGCGGTAATCAGCACGTCGGCAATGCGGCGGCGGGCTTCCTTGGCATTGTAGAGGTCGGCCTTGGTGAAGCGCTTAAGGCCCATAGCCAGCAGGCGCTGCTCGTCGCCTTCGGTCATGGTACCAATGGCGTCTTTGCCGAACTTGTTTACCTGGTCCACTGTGTCGTAGAGGTACACGCGGGCAATGTCAATTTGCGTGGCCAATGCCTCCTCGCCTTTCTCGCCAGCTTCTTTCTCTACGCGCAGCAACACGCTTTCCGCGGTGTAGACCTTGATGGCCATATCGGCAATGTTCATCAGCACTTCTTGCTCCTTAGCCAAGGAGTTCATGTACTTCTGAACAGCCGTGCCAGCCACCATCAGAATGGCTTTTTTCAGCTTAGAAATGGTTTTCTTCTCGGCGGCGAATAATCCGGTTTCCTCTTCCAGGTTGAAGTCCGGAATAGCCATCAGCTCCTGCTGCACGGCCTGGGCCGGTCCCATCAGGTCTAACTCGCCTTTCATGGCCTTCTTCAGGATCATGTCAACGGCCAGCATGCGGTTGATTTCGTTGGTGCCCTCGAAGATGCGGTTGATGCGCGAATCCCGGTAAGCACGGTCCATGGGATAGTCGGCCGAGAAGCCGTAGCCACCGTACACCTGCACGCCTTCATCCACCACGTAGTCAAGTACTTCGGAGCCTTCCACTTTCAACATGGCGCATTCCACGGCAAACTCGCGGGCAGCACCCAACAGCGCTTCATTGTGGCTCTGGCCTTTGGCCAGCAACTCCTGCTCCATGCGGGCAATGTCCATACCGGCGCGATAGATGGCCGATTCTACGGCGTAAATCCGCACGGCCTGCTGAGCCAGCTTGTATTTGATGGCGCCGAACTTGCTGATGGGCAGCTTGAACTGCACCCGCTCGTTCGCATACTTGATGCTCAGCGTAGAAGCCATTTTGGTGGCACCCAAGCAGGCCGCCGCCAGCTTGATGCGGCCAATGTTCAGGATGTTGAAAGCAATGAGGTGGCCTTTACCAATCTCGCCCAGCACCGCCGACTTCGGCACCTTCACATCGGATAGGAATACCTGGCGAGTTGAAGAGCCTTTGATGCCCATCTTGTGCTCCTCGTTGCCAAGACTCAGACCGGGGGTGTCGCGCTCCACGATGAAGCCAGTGAACTTGTCGCCGTCTACCTGCGCAAACACAATGAATACGTCGGCGAAACCGCCGTTCGTAATCCACATTTTCTGCCCGTTCAGCACGTAATACTCGCCATCTTCGGTCGGAATGGCCTTGGTTTTGGCACCCAACGCATCGGAGCCGGAACCGGGCTCGGTGAGGCAATAGGCCCCCATCAACTCGCCGTTGGTGAGGCCGGGCAGGTACTTATTTTTCTGCTCGTCGTTGCCGAAGTAGAGGATGGGCAGCATGGCAATGCCGGTGTGCGCCGCAAAGGCCACCGGGAACGAGTGGCCGCCGCCCACGCCTTCCGTCACGCGCAAGGAAGTAGTGAAGTCCATGTCCAGCCCGCCGTACTGCTCCGGAATGCTTACTCCGAACAGCCCCAGCTGGCCCGCTTTTTCCATCAGGCCGCGCATCAACCCTTCTTCGTGGTTGTCGAGGCGCTCCAGAAGAGGCTGCACTTCTTTCTCCACGAATTCCAGCGCGGTCTGGTGCATCATGTTCTGCTCTTCCGAAAAATCGGCGGGGGTGAATACGTCTTGCGCGTCGGTTTCCTTGATGATGAACTCGCCGCCTTTCACAAGCTTGTTGGTTACTTCCATGACCGTGAGTGAGGTGTTGATGTGAGAGGTTATATCGAAATAAGAGGCGAACTACTCGGCAAGCCGAGTATTATAGGCCAGAGCAGCCCGCTGTTTTGTTGTACCGAAAGATACAAAAATTTGTTATGCTTGCCGAGTATTTAACGAAAAGAAAACCCCGTTTGGTTCGGGGGTTTCTTTTCGTTGAAAAGATTACTTCAGCAGCTCGTAGATACCCGCTACGCCTTGGCCACCGCCTACGCAGGCGGTTACCATGCCGTACTTCTGGCCCCGGGCACGCAACTCGTGGAATAGCTGGATGCTGAGCTTGGCACCGGAACAGCCCAGCGGATGGCCCAGCGCAATAGCACCGCCATTCACGTTGAGCTTACTTTCGTCAATGTCCAATTCCCGGGTAATGGCAATCGACTGCGACGCAAAGGCCTCGTTCAGCTCAATCAGGTCAATATCTTGGAGCTTCATACCGGCCTGCTTCAGCGCCTTCGGAATAGCCTTGATGGGGCCCATGCCCATGATGCGCGGGTCGATGCCTTCGGTGGCGTAAGTAATCATGCGGGCAATGGGCTCCAGGTTCAGCTCCTTCACCATGCGCTCCGACATTACCAGCACGAAAGCCGCGCCGTCGGAAGTCTGCGACGAGTTGCCAGCCGTTACCGAGCCATTGGCAGCGAATACCGGCCGCAATTTGGCCAGCGCCTCCAGCGAGGTATCGGCGCG
The DNA here is from genome assembly GCF_017313265.1 of Hymenobacter telluris. GTDB lineage: Bacteria > Bacteroidota > Bacteroidia > Cytophagales > Hymenobacteraceae > Hymenobacter > Hymenobacter telluris. The sequence continues at coordinate 91,856 of NZ_JAFLQZ010000014.1, forward strand.
GGGGCCTTCGTCGGTATCCACTACGAAGGAGCGGTTTTTCTTTTTGCCGGTGGCCTGGTCGAGGTAGGTTTCCTCTACCGTGATGGGCACAATCTGCTCTTTGAACTTGCCTGCTTGAATAGCCTTAATAGCCTTCTGATGCGAGTTATACGCAAACTGGTCTTGGTCCTCACGCGACACTTTGTAGTCCTGCGCTACGGCTTCGGCGGTGAGGCCCATACCGAGGTAGTAGTCGGGGTGCTCTTTGGCGAGCTTGTAATTAGGCACGGTTTTCCAGCCGACGGTGGGCACCATGCTCATGCTCTCGGTACCACCGGCCACAATACAGTCGGCCATACCGGCCGTGATTTTGCTGGCCGCCATGGCAATGGTTTCCACACCAGAACCGCAATAACGATTCACGATGAGGCCTGATACGTTCATGGGCAAGGCCAACAGCGAAATCAGCCGGCCCATTTGCAGGCCTTGCTCGGCTTCTGGCACGGCGTTGCCCACCATCACGTCGTCGATGCGGGTGGGGTCGAGTTGAGGCACGGAGGCCACTAGGTGCTTGATGACGTCGGCGGCGAGGTCATCGGGGCGGGTGAAGCGGAAACCGCCGCGGTTGGCTTTGCCAACGGCCGTACGGTAGCCAGCTACGATATATGCATTCATGGTTTTGAGTCTTAGAGAAGGTGGGGAAGTAGAGGTTGGCTAGCTCCCCTCCTTAGAAAGGAGGGGTTGGGGGTGGTTGACTGGTTGAACGATGGTTAGAATTAGCTCTAATATTGTTCTGACGTCATTCAACCACCCCTAGCCCCTCCTTTCCAAGGAGGGGAACTAGTTTTTAGCTCTAGTTTCTCAAGGGTTTGCCGGTGGTCAGGATGCTCTGAATCCGCTCCAGCGTTTTCCGCTCGCCGGTGAGGCTGAGGAAGGCTTCGCGCTCCAGGTCCAGCAGGTACTGCTCCGATACTTCGGTGGGGCTGCTCAGGTCGCCGCCGCACATGATGTAGGCCAGCTTGTTGGCAATCTTCACGTCGTGGTCGGAGATGTAGCGGCCTTCCTTCATGGCGTGCACGCCGGTCAGGAACATGCCGAGGGCGCCTTTGCCTTGCACCTTGATGTTGGTTTTCTGCACGGGCTGCGTGTAGCCATCCTCGGCCAGTTCAATGGCTGCGGCTTTGGCTTGCGCAATGACGCGGTTGCTGTTCACCACTACCTCGTCGCCGCGGCGCAGGAAGCCTAAGTCGAAAGCTTCAGCAGCGGACGTCGAAACTTTGGCGGTGCTGATGGTCATGAAGGTGTTGCGGAGCAAATTGTACTCAGGCTCGCCTTCTTCGTACTTGGCCGCGGTGCGCAAGGTCATTTCCTTGGTGCCGCCGCCGCCTGGAATCAGGCCTACGCCGAATTCCACGAGGCCCATGTAGGTTTCCGCCGCTGCCACTACCCGGTCGCAGTGCAGGTTCAACTCGCAGCCACCCCCCAGGGCGAGGCCGTGCGGGGCACCTACCACCGGAATGCTGCTGTAGCGCATACGCATCATGGCCTGCTGGAACTGGGCAATCATCAGGTTCAGCTCGTCGTACTCCTGATCCAGCGCGAACATGTACACGAGGCCTAGGTTGGCCCCGGCCGAGAAGTTCGGGGCGTCGTTGCCGACTACCAGACCGCGGAAGTCCTTTTCGGCCAGTTCCACGCCTTTCAGCAAACCCTGAATTACGTCGGAGCCCAGCGCATTCATCTTGCTGTGGAACTCCACGTTCAGGATACCGTCGCCGAGGTCGAGCACCGAAGCACCGGCGTTTTTCCATACCACTTTGCCCGTGGCGCGCAGGTTGTCGAGGATGATGAAGTTTTCTACCCCCGGAATGGCTTTGTAGGCCTTGCTTTCGATATCGTAGAACTGCTTCACGCCCTGCTCGCTCACCTTATAGAAGCTGGTATGGCCGGCCGCCAGCATTTCCTGCACCCAGGGAGCTACGGTTTTACCCTCAGCCTGCGCCAGTTCCAGACCTTTCTGGACGCCCAGGGCATCCCAGGTTTCAAACGGACCCATTTCCCAGCCGAAGCCGGCGCGCAGGGCGTCGTCAATCTTGTAGAGCGAGTCGGTGATTTCCGGAATCCGGTTGCTCACGTAGGCGAACAGGCCCGCGAAGGTCTTGCGGTAGAAGTCGGCGGCCTTGTCTTTGCCGGCTACCAGCACTTTGAAACGGTCTGCCAGCTTCTCGATGGGCTTGGTGGTTTCCAGGGTGGCAAACTTCACCTTAGCGCTGGGCTTGTATTCCAGCGTAGCAAGGTCAAGCGCCTGGATTTCCGATTTGCCACCTTCGCCCCGTACTTTTTTGTAGAAGCCCTGGCCGGTTTTGTCGCCCAGCCACTTGTTCTCGGCCATCTTCTTGATGAAGTCGGGCAGCTGGAACACGGCCTTGGCTTCGTCGTTCGGCAGGTTTTGAGCGAGGCCGTTGGCTACGTTAATCATCGTATCCAAGCCTACCACGTCGGAGGTGCGGAACGTGGCCGACTTGGCGTGCCCGATAACCGGACCGGTGAGCTTGTCCACTTCCTCTACCGACAGGCCTAGCTGGCTCATCACCTGCACCACGTCCATGATGGCGAAAACGCCCACGCGGTTGGCAATGAAAGCGGGCGTGTCCTTGGCCAGTACGGTGGTTTTGCCCAGGTACAGGTCGCCGTAGTGCATCAGGAAATCAACAATGGCCGGATCAGTGTCCGGACTCGGGATGATTTCGAGCAGCTTCAGGTAGCGCGGCGGGTTGAAGAAGTGGGTGCCGCAGAAATACTTCTTGAAGTCGTCGGAGCGGCCCTCCGTCATCATGTGAATCGGGATGCCGCTGGTATTCGAGGTGATGAGCGTGCCGGGCTTACGGTACTGCTCTACTCGCTCGAATAAGCTCTTCTTGATATCGAGGCGCTCCACTACTACCTCAATCGTCCAGTCGCAGCCGGCAATATCCTTGAGGTTGTCGTCGAAGTTACCGGTCTTGATGCGCGAGACGTCGGTTTTGCGGTAGAGCGGCGAGGGGTTGGCTGCTACCGCCGCCTGCAACGAACTGTTCACGATGCGGTTCTTCACCGCCGGATTGTCGAGCTTCAGGCCTTTAGACTCTTCCGCGGGCAACAGTTCTTTGGGCGCAATATCGAGCAGCAATACCTGCACCCCGATGTTGGCAAAGTGGCACGCAATGCGCGAGCCCATCACACCGGAGCCCAGCACGGCTACTTTTTTGATGGTACGATTCATTCGTGGGTGAATATGAGTGGGAAAGTTTTTAAGCGGTTAGGACCAACTGAAGACTAATAGTTTTCATAAAAAGTACTCGTCATGCAGCGCTTATAGAAGCACAATGAGACCTTGGTTGTTCGGTGTGGCGCGTTACTGAAACGTGAGGGCAGCCAACCCGTTAGGTTAGGCCGGCGACTCAGAACGCAGAGGCTTCAGCACGAAATCATCGAAAAGGGTTTTGCCCTCAATCATGCCCGTAATCTGCCCCACTACTTTAAAGAACACGTCGAGCTGGTTTTGCGGGATTTTCTCGCGCACTTTCTGGTTGAAATGGCGTACCGTTTGGCGAGAAATTTCCTTGCCGCGCAAGCCTTCTTCGGTCAGGAAAATGCGCACCGAGCGTTTGTCCTGGGTATCAGCCTGCTTATAGATGAGGCCTTTCTCCTCCATGCTCCGCAGGATACGGGTGAGGCTGCGAGTTTCAAGGCCCAGCAGTGGGGCTATTTTAGTGGCAGGGGTACCGTTTTCCTGGTCGATGTTCAGCAGCACGAAGCCGATGCTCGTGGTGATGTCATACTTGCCAGCTTGGGTGTTGTACATGCGCGAAATGGCATGCCAAGCGACTTTGATGTTATAATCGACGGTTTCTTCAGGTTTCATGGTTGGGAGCAGCAAGTCCGGTAAACATACAGAAATATGTTATGCTTGCATACTAAGTTACAAGAAAAATGTTTTGTCCCGCTCGCGCTACTCATCTAACTTATTACAACCAAAACGGCCCTACTTTCCAACAAAAAGTAGGGCCGTTTCCGATGTTAGCGCCGTTCAGCCTGATGATAGAGGCTCTCGATTAACTCTTTGTTGTTTTCGGTGATAACCTTGCGTTTGACCTTCATGGTCGGGGTCATTTCGCCGGTATCTACGGTCCAAAGCTTAGGCAGCAGCGCAATTTTCTTCACCTGCTCCCACTGCGCAAAGCTGTTGTTGTACTTGTGCACTAAGTCTTCGTACATCTTCACCACTTTCTCGTTTTTCACGAGGTCTTCCGTGGAGCCATTGCTGTCTACCCCGTTGCGCTTGCACCAGCCTTTCAGCTCGTCGAAGGCAGGAATTACAAGGGCGGAAGCGAATTTCTGCCCGTCGCCAACCACCATGCACTGCTCTACCAGCGGCGACTCTTTGATTTTGCTTTCGAGTACCTGCGGGGCAATGTATTTGCCGCCCGAGGTCTTGAACATTTCCTTTTTACGGTCGGTGATTTTCAAGAACTTACCGTCCACAATCTCGCCGATGTCGCCAGTATGGAACCAGCCTTCTTCGTCGAACTCCTTGGCCGTTAGCTCGGGGTTGTTGTAGTAGCCCTTCATTACCGACTCCGATTTGGTAAGAATTTCGCCGTCCTTGGCAATTTTCACTTCGGTGTTATCAATAATGGGGCCTACGGTGCCAATCATGTTGTTTTCGGGCTCGTAGCCGCCCACGGCAATTACCGGTGAGGTTTCGGTGAGGCCGTAGCCTTCCATCACCCGAATGCCGCCGGCCCAGAACACCCGCGCTAAGCGAGGCTGCAACGCCCCACCACCGCTTACAATGCAGCGCAGGTTACCGCCTAGTGCCTCACGCCATTTGCTGAAGATGAGCTTGTTGGCCAGCGCCAGTTGGGTGTTGTACAGGAAACCGTTGTCTTTTTGGTTGTCGTACTTCAAACCCAGGTCCAGGGCCCAGAAAAACAGGCTTTTCTTGATGCCCGTTTGCTCGTGGCCTTTCGCTACAATCTTGTCGTACACCTTTTCCAGCAGGCGCGGCACGGTGGTGAAGATTTCGGGCTTCACCTCGCGTAGGTTCTCGGCAATGGTTTCCATGCTCTCGGCGTAATAAATGCTTACGCCGTTGATGAGGTAGATATAGGTTACCATCCGCTCGAAAATGTGGCACAACGGCAGGAAACTCAACGCCTTATCTTCCTTCGTGACGGGCACGAAGCGTTGCGCGTTGCGGCAGTTACTGAGGATGTTGTTGTGGCTCAGCATCACGCCTTTGGGCTTACCGGTAGTACCGCTGGTGTAGATGAGCGTCAGTAGGTCGTCGGGCTGCACGGCGGCTTTCAGGGGCTCCAGGTCGGCGGGGTTGCCTTGCTTGCCGAGCTCCAGCAACTCCGAGAAGTGCCGGGCTCCTTCCACTTTATCGAAAGTGAATACATTCTGAGCCGGAATATCCATGCCCTGAATGGCTTCAAGCACCTTCTCCAGCAGCTTTTTATCGGATACAAAAACGGCTTTCACGCCGGCATCAGCGAAGATATACTTGTAATCTTCCACCGTAATGCTCGGGTACATGGGCACGCTGGTAGCGCCCAGCTGTGCAATTCCAAAGTCGGCGAACATCCACTCGGGGCGGTTCATGGAGATGATAGCCACCTTGTCGTCTTTCCCAACCCCGAGGCTCCGTAGGCCCAAACTGACCCGATTAGCTTGTTCCACCACGGTATCGGTGCTGATGGGCACGTATTTACCATCTATTTTGGCGGCGAAACAGTTAGGCTTGTTGTACTTCTGTTGCAGTTGCGTTAGTACATCGAAGGAACGACGAATGTCCATGAGATAGGGCAGGATTGGGGTAGGCAGAGAAGGGCAGGTTCCGAAACAGGCGTGCGCATAGCAGCCACGCAGGAACAACTGCCTTAAATAACCACTTTTTTTTCTTGTAAAGTTTAGCTTCCGGTCTACTCATACGTGCTAAGTGTGGCGTATGGCGGCATTTACTGTAGCTTTGTTGCAGTTCGCACTGTTCGCGCCCGATGAATCTGGCTATCTTTTTTGACCCGCTCGCCGAAGAGCTAGTTTCCTCTGCTTTTTCCGCTACCACGCTAGCGGCCCGCGTGACGCCGTTTTTGAGCGTGTTCCCCGACTGGCGCGCTGCCGATTTAGCCGTTATCGGGCTGGATGAATGGCGGGGCAGTGCCGCCGGGGCACCAGCCACGCACGGCGCCGATGAGGTGCGCCGCCGCTTCTACCAGCTCCAGAAAGGTGCTGGGGTGGTTCGGTTAGCCGATTTAGGCAATCTGCGGCCGGGCCTGACCCTGGAAGACACTTACCAACGGCTGCGTGAAATTATCAGCGCCTTGCTCGAACACGGCACTGTGCCCATTCTGCTGGGTGGCTCCCACGACCTCGACTACGGGCAGTTTCTGGCCTATGAAACGCTGGAGCGCACCGTAAGCTTTGCCACTATTGATGCAAGGGTGGACATGGCTGAGCAGGATGGCTCCCGGCCCGAAGACAGCCATTTGCGCCGCATGCTGATGCACGAGCCCAACTTCCTGTTCAGCTTTGCGCAGCTGGCGCACCAGCAATACCTGGTAGCGCCCGATGTACTGGCGGCCTTGCAGCAGATGCACTTCGACCGGCTACGGCTGGGGCAAGTCCGCGACGATATTCGGCAGGCGGAGCCGCTGCTGCGCCACGCCGACTTTGTGAGCTTCGATATTGCGGCCATTCGCTGGAACGATGCACCGGGCTACTACCCTGCCAACCCCTTCGGGCTCACCAACGAGGAAGCCGCCAAGCTGGCCTGGTACGCCGGCCTCAACGACCGGCTCACGTCGTTCGGGCTCTACGGCTACCGTCCCGACCACGACTCGCACGGGCTGGCCGCCTCGGTGCTGGCTACTATGCTATGGTACTTTGTGGAAGGCTACTATCACCGCTGCCCTGAGCCCGATTTCCAAAGCAAGCGCTACATCCGCTACGCGGTAGGGTTACCCGATTCGCGCGAAACACCTGGCAAGCTGGTTTTCTACAAATCCAAGCACACCGAAAAATGGTGGCTGGAAGTGGAAAGCCTTGCTAACAGTAGCGTGAAGCGCATTATTCCGTGCTCCTACGAAGACTACATTCACGCCGCCCAGGGCGACATGCCTAACCGGTGGTTTCTGACCCAGGCGCTGCTTGGGTAATTGGTTTTTCGTTATTTGCTTTTCGTTTTTGGTGTGGCTTCACCCTTTTCAGCTGTCTTGCCCGCATGAATGATCTTTCATCGTTGGAGACGAACAACGAAAAACCCACAGCGGAAAACGCTCTGCCGGTGTATTCGCGCGGCCAACTCGCGTTGCGTAATGGCCAGGACCGGGACGAAATCTGGGTGGCATACCAAGGGCTGATATACGATGTCAGCCGCTCGCGCCTCTGGAAACGGGGCAACCACTACGAGCACTGGGCCGGCCAGGACCTGACCCGGGAATTAGACCACGACGCGCCCCACAACGCCAACGTATTCGATAAATTCACGGTTATTGGGCGGCTGGGGTAAATGAATTGGCGCACCTGAGAGTCAGGAAACAGCCCGTACTGCTGTTCCGCATCCGGCTCTTTTAGTGGCCTGCCGCTCCAGTCTCTTTTTGCTCTTTACTTTCTCATCCTCTTTTACAATGTCCACCGAAAGCCCTTCTTACTTCGACCACCTGGAAACCCTTTCAACGCACCATCTCCTGGCCGGCATGAATAGCGTCGACCAGACGGTGCCGCAGGCGGTAGCCAAGGCGCTGCCGCAGCTAGAGGCATTGGTAGAAGCCACGGTGGCCCGGCTGGGTAAAGGCGGCCGGCTGTTTTACATCGGGGCGGGTACCAGTGGGCGGCTGGGGGTGCTCGATGCCTCAGAGTGCCCGCCCACGTTTGGGGTGCCGCACGGCGTAGTGGTAGGCCTGATTGCCGGCGGCGACACCGCCATCCGCAAAGCCGTAGAAAACGCCGAGGACGACGCTGAACAGGCCTGGCGCGACCTAGAGGCATACAACATCAACGACCAGGATATTGTGGTGGGCATTGCCGCTTCGGGCCGTACGCCGTACGTAATTGGGGGGCTCGAACAGGCCCGTAAGCACGGCTTAGCCACGGGCTGCATCGTCTGCAATGCCGGCTCGGCGGTGGCTGCGGCGGCTGAGTTTCCAGTGGAAGTGGTAACGGGGCCGGAGTTCGTGACGGGCAGCACGCGCCTGAAGGCTGGCACCGCGCAGAAACTGGCGCTCAATATGCTTACCACCGCCACGTTTATCCGGCTAGGCCGCGTGAAGGGCAACAAGATGGTGGATATGCAGCTTTCCAACGCCAAGCTAGTAGACCGGGGCGAGCGGATGCTGATGGACGAGCTAGGAATCGAGCAGGATGCCGCGGCGACGCTGCTCCGGCAGCACGGCTCGGTGCGGGCGGCGCTGGATGCACAGAAGCACTAACCAGTGAAGTAATGCATGTCTATCGGTTATACAGCACATATTCTGTCTGGTTTATAATAGCAATAGTGCTAATGCAGGGCCTTCTGCTGCGTTTTGCCTGGCAGCTAGAGCCTAACGACCCTATCATGGGTATTGCAGATGCTGGGTTTCTTCTGCTCCCGTGGAGCATCTTCCTAATTATAGCCGGCTGGCTCAGCCTGCGAAATAGACGCCGGCTGAGCAGTATTATTCTCTTATTGTTAGGCTTACCCGAACTGTTTATAGGAACTTGGTCGCTATATATGTGGACGTTATAATGCGGTTTTCTTTTAGCTGAACACATTGCTTCTGCTTGTCGTTCTGAGGAAGAAGTAATCTGTAGCTCCATGCACACCATTGAACCTCACTACGCCTGGATCGAGCAATATTCGGCTTCCGAAGATCCCCGCTCGCCGCTCTTTGAAGCTGAAAACAGCCTCGACAGCTACGTAAATACCATTTACGGCTACTACATTCATCCGCAGTGGGACAGTCTCGACTCGGATACCCTGTTTCTGAAAATCCTGTTCGTTGACTACGAGCTGGGTATTGCCGTCATCGAGTTTATTGGCGAGTGGAACGACGCTATTGAAAACGATATCATGCACCTCAAGCGCAACATCATTGATTTGATGACGCACGAGGGCATCCGCAAATTCATTCTGGTGGGCGAAAACGTGTTCAACTTCCACGGCTCCGAAGACGACTACTACGAGGAATGGTTCGAGGATGTGGAAGACGGCTGGATTGCGGCCGTGAACTTCCAGGAGCACGTTATCCGCGAGATGCGCCAGTACAACATCGACAACTACGTGAACTTTGGCGGCCAGCTTGATGAGCTGCCGTGGCGGACCTACACCCCACGCAAATTGTTTGAGGTGGTAGATGGACTGCTTAGCCGCCGGCTAGGTTGATGCCGGGAGCAATATCCCTGCAAACTCTCCATCCCACGAATTTATAAAAGCAAAAAGGGGCTCCCCGTATGGGGAGCCCCTTTTGCGTCTAAAGAGACCAGCAGAAATTACTGAGCTGGAGTCGTAGCAGGAGCGGTAGTTGCTGGAGCGTCGGTAGCGTCAGCAGCATCTTCCATTTTGTCGGCAGTTGCATCAGCAGAGTCACGAACGGCATCAGCCTGCTCTTCCATAGCGTCAGCTTTGGCTTCGCCAGCAGCTTCTACGTTTTCAGCACCAGCTTCCTGAGCGTTTTCAGTTTTGCTGTCGCAAGAAGCGAAGGTGAACGAAGCAGCAGCCAGGGCGAGGAACAATACTTTTTTCATGGTAGGGGGTTGTTTGGAAATTGAAAGTCGTTTTTGAGGTGCAATTCAACCGTTTCACTTAAGCGCCACGACGAATTACACAGCTTTATACACGAGCCTGCAATAGGTAACCCGCCATTTCAAAAAAATTATTTCCGACCCGTTATTTTTTCCGGAAGATGATGCCAATCGGTACGCCAGTGAAGTTGAAATGCTCACGCAGGCGGTTTTCCAGGTACCGAACGTAGCTCTCCCGTACGTACTGCGGCAGGTTGCAGAAGAAAGCAAACACCGGATTGTGCGTGGGCAGCTGGGTTACGTACTTGATGCGCACCATTTTGCCTTTGGTAGCCGGCGGCGGATATTTCTCGATTTCCTTCAGCATCACTTCATTGAGCTGGGAAGTCGGGATTTTACGGCGCTTATTTTCGTACACGTCAATGGCCGTTTCGATGGCCTTGTGCACGCGCTGCTTGGTGAGCACCGAGGTGAAGATGATGGGCGGATAGGCAATCGGCGCAATCTTCTCGTAGATTTTCTCTTCGAATTCCTTGGCCGTATTGGTTTCCTTGTTCTCAATCAGGTCCCACTTGTTCACCAGAATCACGATGCCCTTGCGGTTCTTATCGGCCAGGCCGATGATGTTCACGTCCTGCGCCTCAATGCCGCGGGTGGCATCCAGCATCACTACGCATACGTCGGCCTCTTCCAAGGCCCGGATGGAACGCAGCACGGAGTAGAACTCTACGTCTTCGTGCACTTTGGTTTTGCGGCGCAAACCGGCAGTATCCACCAGAATAAACTCGTTGCCGAAGGCGTTGTAACGCGCCTGAATAGAGTCGCGGGTGGTGCCAGCTACGTCGGTTACGATGCTCCGCTCAGTGCCAAGCAGCAGGTTCACGAAGCTGGACTTGCCCACGTTGGGGCGGCCTACTACGGCTATTTTCGGAATGCCCAGGTCGGGGTCTTCCACGCCTTCTTCCTGGAAATGGCTAACCACCATATCGAGCAGGTCGCCGGTACCGGAACCGCTGGCCGAGGAAATCGGGAATATCTCGCCGTCGCCAACACCTAAGGCATAAAACTCGCCGGAAGTGTGAATACGGGCGTTGGTATCGGCCTTGTTGGCCACAATGTAGATGGGCTTTTTGCCCTGGTAGCGACGCAGCACATTGGCAAATTCTTCGTCGAGGCTGTGCACGCCGGCCATGGCATCCACCATAAACAGCACCACGTCGGCCTCGTCGATGGCTAGCTTCACCTGCTTGTTGATTTCGCCTTCGAAAATATCGTCGGAGTTGTGCACGTACCCACCCGTATCAATTACGGTGTAGTATTTGCCGGTCCAGTCGCCGTAGCCGTAGTGCCGGTCGCGGGTTACGCCGCTTTCATCGTCCATGATGGCCTTGCGCTGGCCAACGAGGCGGTTGAAGAGGGTGGATTTGCCCACATTGGGCCGCCCCACAATAGCAATTGTGTTTTTCATTGGTTCTGACTCCAGCCGCCGGCCCGACCAAGTTCGGCAGTGCCCGGAGTAGTTAAGTGAAGAATGGTCGGAGGTTTTTAGTGCTTAGTTGTTGGTGCTTCGTGCTTAGGTCATTCTGACATTGCTGATAGAACGACCTAAGCACAAAGCACCAACAACTAAGCACTAGATTATTGGTACCCGAAACGACTAAGGGCTTTGGGGTCGGTGCGCCAGTTCTCGTCTACTTTCACGTAGATTTCGAGGAACACTTTTTTCTGGAAGAATTTCTCCATCTCCTCTCGGGCCCAGGTGCCTACCTTTTTCAGTGCAGCGCCGCCCTGCCCGATGATGATGCCTTTCTGGCTGGCCCGCTCTACGTAGATAACGGAGCGCATCCGAATAATGTCGTCGTCTTCTTTAAACTCCTCAATGCCTACTTCGCAGCTGTAAGGCACTTCCTTTTTATAGAGCTTAAAGATTTTCTCCCGAATCATTTCAGCGGCAAAAAACCGCTCGGGCTTGTCAGTTAGCTCGTCTTTGGGGTAGTACGGCGGGTGAACGGGCAGATAACCCAAAATCAAATCCAGTAATTCACCGGTACCAAATTTTTCCAGCGCCGAAATGGGCAGTACCCGCGCAGCATTAGGCAGCTGCTGCTGCCAGTACTCCACTTTGGCTTCCACCTCGGCTTGGTCGGCCTGGTCGATTTTATTGACGAGCAGCAGAATGGGCGTGTTTACCATTTTGCGCAGGCGTTCCACCACTGGCTCCTCGTCGTGCTTTTCGTAGATATCCGTTACGAACAGAATTACGTCGGCGTCTTCCAGCGACGAGTACACGAACGACATCATGGCGTTGTGCAGCTCGTATTTCGGCTGGATGATGCCCGGCGTATCGGAGTAGACGAGCTGGAAATCGTCGCCGTTGAGGATGCCCAGGATGCGGTGGCGCGTGGTTTGGGCCTTGCTGGTCACGATGCTGAGCCGCTCACCCATCAGGGCGTTCATGAGCGTAGACTTGCCCACGTTGGGCTTGCCGATAATGCTCACAAAGCCAGCGCGGTGCGGGGTAGGTTCGGTATTCACTTCAGAATCTGGAAATTGGCCTGCAAAGGTACGGTTATTCTTAGCTGTTAGCTATTGGCAGTCAGCTATTAGCTTTTTTTGCAGTTGAATTCAGACCAAAAGGCCCTCTTTTTGGTTTAAGGCACACTTACTCACTATTGCGCTAGTAGGCGCTGGCTGTCTTGCTTGATAACAGAGCTAACAGCCAATAGCTACCAGCTAACAGCTACATATTAAAATGCCCGCTTCCACCAAAGGCCGCATCGGCGTCCTGCTCGTCAACCTCGGCACGCCCGACTCGCCGCAAACCAGCGACGTGCGCCGTTACCTCAACGAATTTCTGACCGATGCCCGCGTAATTGATATGCCGGCCGCGGTGCGCTACCCGCTGTTTCAGGGGTTGATTGTGCCCCTACGTGCGCCTAAGTCGGCCAAAATCTATCAGCAGCTCTGGACCGAACGGGGCTCTCCCTTGCTCTACCACGGCCTCGATTTGCAGAAACTGGTGCAGGAGCAGCTCGGTAGCGACTACCTAGTGGCGTTTGGCATGCGCTACCAGAATCCTAGCATTGAGAAGGCCTTGAACGAACTGCGCGCCGCGGCCGTGGAGCGGATTATTGTACTGCCGCTGTTTCCGCAGTACGCGGCGGCCAGCACGGGCTCGGTACAGGAAAAGGTGATGGAAATTGTAAGCAAGTGGTGGGTGGTGCCCAGCATTTCGTTTATCAGCACGTTCACCAACGACCCTGGCTTTATTGCCACTATTGTGGAGCTGGGCAAAGTGGAAATGGCCAAGCACACCTACGACCATGTGGTGTTCAGCTACCACGGTATTCCGGAGCGGCACGTGCTGAAGGGGAGCCACAACGGCTACTGCAAGCTGGGCAACTGCTGCAACAGCTACAATAAGAACAACCGCTACTGCTACCGGGCGCAATGCTTTGAAACCTCCCGGCTGGTAGCCGCCGGCCTCGGCCTCAGCCCTGATCAGTACACGGTAGCGTTTCAGAGCCGCCTGCAAAGCCGCCTCCGCGACCCGTGGCTACAGCCTTACACCGACGAAATTCTGAAACCGATGCCAGCCAAAGGCATCAAAAATGTGCTGGCTTTCAGCCCCGCTTTCGTGGCCGACTGCCTAGAAACCACCATTGAGGTAGGCGAGGAGTTCAAGGAACTATTCGAGGAAGCCGGCGGAGCACATTGGCAGCTGGTACCGTCGTTGAACTCGCACCCCACCTGGGTGAAAGCCGTGGTGGACATGATTCACCGGAACTGAGGCGGGTTGGTGAGATAGTGAAATGGTGAGTTTGACGTTCCACTGACGCCGTTCGCGCAGCCAGAACGTCAAACTCACCATTTCACTATCTCACCAACTCACCAATTACTCCTGCCGGTCGCGGCGGCGGAAGCTGCCGGGAAGCTGAGCGGGGCGGCGGTTTTGGTAGAAGTTGTCTTCACTAAAGGGCGACTGCTCGTAAAAGCTACCGGTACCGTGCTCGGGCAGCGGTAGTTTCAGGGCGCGCAACATGGCTTCCTCGTACTCGCGGGTAATCTGAAACTCGGCGTAAGGTGGGTAATCCAGCACCGAATCCAGCGTGAGCGACGGCACGAATACATTGTCGCCTTCTTCATCGAGAGCAGCCACGCCTACCGGAATCAGGATGTGCCGCTCGTGCTTGTCGATGTTGAGGCTGGCATCTAGCTCTACATCAAGGTAGCGGACTTTCAGGGCTTCTTCTTCTACAATAAGCTCGGTTACGTCGCCGAATTTCTTGCCGTCGCCGCCCCGGACCGACCAGCCGCGCACATCGGGGTTGCCGTCGGCTACTTCAAACTCGGTTAAGTCGCGGAGGCGACGCAGGTGCATGCCTTGGGCGGAAGGAATAGGAGTTGGTTCCACAGAGGTGATGATGAGAGGCGGAAAATCGAAATACTAAGTACCTGGCTCGTTCAGGACCCGCACCACTTCGGTGGCGCGCGTGAAAAAGTCGCGCAGTTGCTGCTGGTCGTCGGGGGTAGTGCTGCGGCCCGAGAGTTGGCCGGCACGGGTAATCAGGTCGGCTACGGTGGGCTCCAGGGTTGGGTAGGCTTTCTGCTGCATGGCCTGCATGAGCCCGGTAGCCGCCACGAAACCAGGGCGCAGGCTGGCCGTCGAATCGTCGAGGCGGGCGGTGGCGCTGGTGAGTACGTCGCGCTTTTCGTTTACGGCAGGGTCGCGCAGGTCGGCACGGTCGGCTAGGTCTACTAGTACGGCACTGAGTACGCGCAGTCCGTTGCGGGCATAATTAGGGCTGGCTGGGTCGCGCTGGGCGGCGGCGGCCAGGGCTTCGGGTGTGGGCAGGGGCTCGGCGGTGGCCATGTCGCCTACGGCATTCTGTTCGGTGGGGCGTGGCGTGGCACCAGAGTCTGCGTTGGCTGGTGCTAGTTCTGTAGGGCTGCTGGCTTCAGCGGCAGCTTGCTGGTTGCTATCCTCGCGCAGCAAGTACCAGGCAAGGGCGCCCAGCGCCAGCACTACTAGTAAAATCAGTAGCCAGGGGCTCGGTGACGACTTTTTGCGTTGAATATTAATATCGGCCATATGAGGCATACGGGTTAGGTGGCTGCCCCTGTTGGCAGCCCGCGCAGTGCCCTCATACGCATTCCGGAGAAGTTGGTATGTTTACTTCCATCCCTTTAATGCTAACTACCGCCGGTTTATGTGTTCCGACCAATTACTGGACGAGTTGCAAGCACAAGGCCTCGTGACACCGCCGCAGACTGAGGCCATCCGCCACGACGAGCACACCCGGCCCTTTTCCATCCACTATGAAGTTCGGACGCTGCTGTACCTGGGCATCACGCTCTTAGCCGGCGGGCTGGGCGCCTTGATTTACCAGCACATCGATGAAATCGGGCACGGCGTGCTTATTACCGTTATGGCCCTACTAATGGCGGCCTGTTTCGGCTACGCGGCGCGGCACCGGGTACCGTTCAGCTGGGGCAAAGCACCCCGCGCCGGCTTCCTGCCTGATTACGTGTTGCTACTGGGCTGCTTGCTGTTTCTGAGTCTGGAAGGCTACGTGCAGTACCAATACGGTGTCTTCGGGAGCCGCTACGGCTTGGCGGTGTTCCTGCCGGCCGCGCTGTTTTTCTGGCTGGCCTACCTCTTCGACCACCGCGGAGTGCTGTCGATGGCTGTTACGGCGCTGGCTTCGTGGGTGGGCGTATCAGTAGCGCCGCTTTCCGCCTTCACCGACAACAACTTCCGCAGTTTGAGCGGCTCAGCCATTGCGCTGGGGTTGGTGCTGGTGGCAGTGGGGTTGGTAGCGGAATTTCAGAATTGGAAGCGGCATTTCAGCTTCACGTATATTTCGTTGGGTGCCAACCTGACGTTGCTGGCGGCCACGGCCGCGTTGTTGAACTTCTATCCCAACACCTGGCCTTCTGCTTTCGAGGCGGGCGTCTTGATTTTAGTGCTGAGTGGGTATTTGGTGTGGTATGCCCGCCGGACGCACTCCTACCTGTTTCTGCTGATGGGCGTGGTGTACGGCTATATCGTGCTTACCTATCTGTTTTTGCAGCTCGTTGATGCTTCCACTTTCGAAGCCACCGCCTTTTTGGTTATGCTCTACTTTTCCTTATCAGCCTTGGGCGTGGTGCTGCTTTTCGTCAATATCAAGAAGATTTTAGGTTTGTATCATGCCCGTTAAAGCCTACAATCCGCGCTGGGCACACCACCAAGCCATGTGGGCAGCAGCCAATAGCTGGCAGAAGCGGAGGTTACTCACGGAACCGCAGCTAGCTGCCGTGCGGGCTGCCTATCCCCTCGATTATTACCGGCCCAATATTTTTCTGCGGGTTACGCTTTTCCTGTTCACCGGCATTGGTACGCTGGCAGGTTCCGGCTTCCTTGGCTTGTTCCTGTACGAAGGATTATTTCATAACAGCAGCAGTCAGGAAGAACTTCTTCTTGTTGCCACGGCTGCTTTAAGTGCAGCAGGTTGCCTGTTTATTTTAGAAGCCTCTATCCGCAGTTCCCGGCTCTACCACTCCGGCGTTGATAACGCTTTGCTCTACGCTACGTTGGGTTGGCTGCTGTTTCTGGCGTTGTATGTTGCCACTAAGAATGAACCGGATATCTACTACGGAGGCTTTTTGCTCTTCAGCCCGCATATAACGGTAGCCTTACTGCTGATTTTGGCGTTGCTACTGGCCGCCACCATCCGCTACGCCGACCGAGTGGTGGCCGCAGCGGCCTACTTTACCTATCTGCTGTTTCTGGCTAATTGCTGCTTACAGCTTCCGGGCGGGCGGTTGTTGCTGCCGTTTGTGCTGATGCTGGCTTCTGGCGGCGCGTACCTGCTGGTTCGCCGCCTCACTCACCGCCCCGACTACCTCTACTATAAGCCTTGCCTGACGCTACTAAAGGCCCTGGCATTGGTTACGTTTTATCTGGGAGGCAATTATTGGGTGGTGCGGGAAGGCAACGCGTTGCTCAGTGACGCTTTGGCTTCCAGCCAAATACCATTTGCGTGGGTGTTCTACGTTTTTACGGCCACTGTTCCGGTGGTGTATGTGGTGGTAGGCCTGCGCCGCTTCGACCGAATTTGGCTATGGGTAGGACTGCTGATTGTTGGGTTTTCCTTTTTCACGCTCCGCTATTACCGCTCCCTCCTACCGCCTGAAGTAGCTGCCACGCTGGCCGGAAGTGTGCTCGTTGCGGCTATGCTGTGGGTGGCGCGCTACCTGCGCACGCCCCGGCACGGCCTCACCGCCGCCCCCGATGGCGAGGAAGACAACCAGAAATTCAACCTCGAATCGTTGATTGTCGCGCAAACAGCCACTGTGCCGCAACCCGTAGCCCCCGGTTTCCAGTTTGGCGGCGGTAGCTCGGGCGGTGGCGGCGCCGATGGCAGCTTCTAGTTAAGCAATCAGAAATTTCTTCAGGGTGTGCAAGTGGTATAGCCTATCACCACCAGCTAGTATGAAGCGATAAGAAGCGCAATGCCAAGCGTTTCGCAGGTCAGGCCTTTTGGTATTTCATGCAAGCCAAAAGGTGGAGGTTGCGTACAAGGTAGCTCAACCCTTGCCGGATTCTACCTCCTTGCCTGATGCATAGAACCTTTTCTATTACCGTACCTCCTGCCACCACCGAACTACTTTGCCAGCAGCTTACTGCGCTGGAAACCGTTATCAGCTTAAGCGTGCAGCCGGGGGCCTCCCGCAAACCACCTGGTGATATTATCACGGTGCAGGTACTGAACCGCGGCACCGATGCTGTACTTCGTCACCTGCAAAACACCTTGCCGCCCGAGCAGATATCGGTGGCCTCTTCGGAATTGAGCAGCCTCATGTCCCCTTCCCAGGCTTCCCTGATTATGGGCGACAAAGACGAGGCTATCTGGGAGGAAATTGAATCGGGCTTACGACACCAAGGGCGGCCAACAGCCAATTTTATGCTGCTGATGTCGTTGGGCGGCATTATAGCGGCGGTAGGCTTGGTCTCGAAGCCAGTACCGCAGGCCACAGCCTTTATTGCTTCCAGCATACTAGCCCCAGGTTTCGAGCCGCTAGCCGCCATGCCATTGGGTGTGGTGCTGCAACGGTGGCACGTTACCTGGCGGGGGTTACGCTCTACTTTGCTGGGCTACTCGCTGTTTATTGGCGCCGCGTGCCTTACTATGCTGTTAATGGCAGCCACTGGGGCATCCTCGGCCGAAGAGCTAGCCACCAATCCAGAAGTCATAAGTATGTCGCAGCCCGATTTGAAGTCGATGCTGGTTTCGGGGTGTGGGGCAGCGGCCGGTATTATCATTATTGCAGCCTACCGCCGCAGTGTTATTGCCGGAGCCCTGATTGCGCTGGTGACGATGCCCGCTGCTGCCCTGATTGGGTGCAGCCTAGCCTTGGGCCGCTCGCACTTAGCGCTGGAAGGGCTTGCGCGGCTCAGCCTTGATGTTGCGCTGGTGGTGGTACTGGGGCTGATTATTTTTCAAGCCAAGCAGCTGTTTCTACACCGCCGCAAACCCAGCGAGTAAGCAGCCAAAACAAATGGGCGGTTGCAACAGCCATAAACTGCTGCTACAACCGCCCACTTACTGTGTGTCTGTTTCGGTTTTACACTGCTACTTTCCGGTACATCTTCGCAAGTTGCTCCACGGCGTAGTCCACCTCCTCGGTGGTGTTGTACTTGCTCATTGAAAAGCGGATGGCGCCTCGGTCAGGGTCGCAGCCCAGGGCAGTTAGCACGTGCGACCCCGCGTTGGCACCGCTGGTACACGCCGAGCCCCCCGACACCGATACGTGGTTGATGTCGAGGTTAAACAGCAGCATTTCGTTTAGCTCGGAGGGCGGCAAGCTCACGTTCAGCACTGTGTACAGGCTCTGATCAGCCTGAGCCGAAGTGCCATTAAATTCCACGCCTTCAATTTGTTGTTGCAGCTTGTCAATAAACCGGTCTTTCAGCCCCTGAATGTGTTGCTGATGCTCGCTCATGCCGCGGTAGGCAATTTCCAGCGCCTTAGCCAAGCCTACAATGCCGTACACGTTTTCAGTACCAGCCCGCTGATTACGTTCCTGCGAGCCACCGTGCAGCAAAGCATCAATCATCAGCCCCGACCGACGATACAGGAAGCCCACCCCTTTCGGGCCATGAAACTTGTGCGCCGAACCCACCAAAAAGTGGTTTTTCAACTGCTGCACATCGTGCCGGTAGTGCCCCATCGTTTGCACCGTATCCGTGTGGAACACGGCGTCGTAGCGCGCACAAATCTCGCCGATGGCTGCTATATCATTCAGGTTCCCGATTTCATTGTTGGCGTGCATCAGGCTTACGAAGGTGCGCGGGTTGGTGGCCAGCAGTACTTCTAAGTGCACTAAATCTAACCGCCCTTGCTCATCGTGGCGCAGATAGCTCAGCTGAATATCTCCGGCTTTTTCCAGCGCCTGCAAAGTATGCAGTACCGCGTGGTGTTCTAGCGGCGACGTAATGGCGTGTTTCAGCCCCAGCGTCCGGATACTACCGAAAGCTGCGTAATTGTCGGCTTCCGTTCCTCCGGAGGTAAAGCTGATTTCGGCGGGCGCGGCGTTGATGAGGTGCGCAATGGTTTTCCGGGCGTTTTCAATAGCGGCGCGTACCTGTCGGCCGTGGCCATGAATGCTGCTGGGGTTGCCATAATGCTCCCGCATAAAGGGCAGCATAGCATCCAGCACTTCAGGGTCCAGCGGGGTGGTGGCGGCGTTATCGAAGTACACGGTCATGTGGTTCAACAGCTTGAGGGTGGGTGATAGTGGCGGCAAAAATAAAGGATTCCGGCGGGTAGCCGGAATCCTCTTCTTCTCAGGCAGCATGGTCCGCGGCCTTCATTAACACCTATCTACGCTTCAGCTACAATTCCTGCTGGAATCCGCAGCAAAAGCCCCTTTTACCTTACGAATTGATAATTTCTTTTATGTCAGCAATGATTTTATTGGCTAAGTGGTCGGCCGTAGCATTCGACTCCGACTCAGCATAGATGCGGATAATCGGCTCGGTATTCGACTTGCGCAGGTGCACCCACTCCTTGTCGAATTCGATTTTCACACCGTCGATGGTATTGACAGGCTGCTTGGCGTAGCGCTTTTCCATCATTTCCAGCACCTTGTCGGTATTGATTTCCGGTGTCAGCTCAATCTTGTTTTTCGAGATGAAATAGTTCGGATACGAAGCCCGCAACCGGGTCATGGTCAGGCCGGATTTAGCCAGATGGCTCAAAAACAGCGCAATACCCACCAACGAGTCGCGGCCGTAGTGCAGCTCTGGGTAAATGATACCCCCATTGCCTTCCCCGCCAATTACGGCGTTGGTTTCCTTCATTTTGGTTACCACGTTCACCTCGCCTACCGCCGCCGCGGTGTAGCTGCCGCCGTGCTTCTCGGCTACGTCGCGCAGGGCGCGGGTACTGCTGAGGTTGCTTACGGTGCTGCCGCCGCCGTTCTGCTGTAGCACATAATCAGCTACGGCTACCAGCGTATACTCCTCCCCGAACATCGAGCCGTCTTCGTTCACCAGCGCCAGCCGGTCCACATCGGGGTCCACCACAATACCCAAGTCGAAGGAGCCTTTTTCCATCGTTTTGGCAATGTCGCGCAGGTTTTCGGGCAGCGGCTCGGGGTTGTGCGCAAAGTCACCGGTAGGCTCACAGAACAGCTTTTCGATGATTTCAACGCCTAATGCTTCAAGCAGCTGGGGCACAGCAAACCCACCCGACGAATTTACGGCGTCCACCACAATGCGGAAGTTTTTGGCTTTAATGGCTGCCGCATCCACCAAGGGCAACTGCAGAATAGCATCAATATGCTGCTGCAAAAACGTCTCGTCGATGCTGTACTGACCCAGCTTCATTACGGGCGCGAAGTTGAACGTCTCGGCATCGCCTAGCGCTAGTACCTGCTGCCCATCGGCATCGGAAATAAACTCACCGACGCTGTTGAGCAATTTCAGGGCATTCCACTGCTTGGGATTGTGCGAAGCCGTCAGAATAATCCCGCCGCCTGCTTTTTTGGCCGGCACCGCCATTTCCACGGTCGGGGTGGTGCTTAGGCCTAAGTCGATTACGTTGATGCCCAAGCCTTGCAGCGTGGCGGCCACCAGCTTGCTCACCATTTCACCCGAAATACGAGCGTCGCGGCCAATAACAATTGTGTTGTTCTGCGTTTTATCAAGAACCCACGTCCCGAAGGCCGCGGCGTATTTCACTATATCGAGGGGCGTTAGGCCTTCGCCAACCGCTCCGCCAATAGTACCCCGAATCCCCGAAATTGATTTTATGAGTGCCACAGGCTAATTTTTTTTGAGTGCGCAAAAGTAGGCAAACCTCCCTGGTTTCGCTACTGCAGCGCTAGCAAAGCTGACGTTACCGGAAACTTGAAACCCTATACGGAATGCCCTGTTTACTCGGACGCCCAAAAGGCACACTGCCCACAAGCGTTGTATATTTGGTGTAATGGAATATAACTCGCCCGACCGCCGCCCAATGCAGCTAGCCGCTTTTGGCCGCTTACTCGATGTGCTAGAGCGCCTTCGCGCCGAATGCCCTTGGGACCGGAAACAAACTCTGGAAAGCCTGCGCCACCTCACCATTGAGGAAACCTACGAACTCAGCGACGCCATCATCCGCCACGACCTTCCCGACCTGAAAAAGGAACTCGGCGACGTATTTCTACACTTGATTTTCTACGCCAAAATAGCTTCCGAAACAGGCCACTTCGACGTGGCAGATGTGCTGAACGCCCAGTGCGAAAAACTTATCTTCCGCCACCCACACATTTACGGCAATGTGAAAGCCGAAGATGAAGAAACTGTTAAGCGTAACTGGGAACAGCTAAAACTGAAGGAAAAAGGCAACACGTCGGTACTTGGTGGCGTACCTACCTCGCTGCCTGCGCTTGTAAAAGCCATGCGCATCCAAGAAAAAGCCCGTGGTGCCGGATTTGATTGGGAAAAGCCCGAGCAAGTCTGGGATAAGGTTCAAGAAGAACTAGGGGAGTTTCAAGCAGAATTTGCTCACCCCGACCCATCTTCCATCAACCAAGAGCGTGCTGCGGCAGAGTTTGGCGACTTGCTGTTTTCGCTCATCAACTTTGCTCGCCACGCCGGTATCAACCCCGAAGAAGCCCTCGAACGCACCAATCGGAAATTCATAAATCGGTTCCAATATCTTGAAACACAGGCTGCCCACGACGGACATCAGCTGCGAGACTTGACACTCTCCCAAATGGATGTATATTGGGAACAGGCAAAAAAATATAATTTCATTTCTAAATCACCGGAGAGTAAGGACTAACTTTTTTGCGGCTTTCTAGCCCATTGGAGCGTTTAAACCCCGATTTCATTTGGCGGCACTAAGGTTTTTACTTAGGTTTGCCAAGGATCGACTGAATCCCAGATTGCCCCGCGCACAAAATAGACCCATGTTCTTTGCTTTTACGCAAAGCATGACGTGAGCGGGGCGCTATTGTATTTGGGCGTTCCTTCCGTTCATTTCACCTTTTTCAACACCAATTTACCTTTCACCACCAACTCCCTTAACTCCCCGGAACAATGGAACAAAAGAATGCCACAAACAAGAACGTGCGGCCCGCCGCTCCGGCCGCCGCACCAGGTGAGGCAAAAGGCGGTTCCGCGTTTGCCGCCATCGTTATTCCGCTGGCAATCGTTGTTAGCATCATCATTTACATTTTTGTATTGGGTAACGGAGGCAACTTCGTAGGTGGTAATAATGCGAATGCCGCACTGCCAGGCAACTACCTCGGCATTGTGTACAAAGGTGGTCCTATCGTACCTATCCTGATGTCTCTGTTCCTGCTGGTAATTACGTTCTCTATCGAGCGTTTCCTTACCATCAGCAAAGCCAAAGGCAGCAAGAGCATCGAGAGCTTCGTGCGCACTATCCGTCAGAAGCTGAACGTAAACGACATCACCGGTGCTATTGCCACCTGCGACCAGCAGAAAGGTTCGGTAGCCAACGTAGTGAAGTCGGGCTTGCTGAAGTACCAAGAAATGGCACGTGAGCGTGGCATGGACAAAGACCAGAAAGTACTGGCCATCCAGAAGGAAATTGAAGAATCGACTGCTCTGGAACTGCCAATGCTGGAAAAGAACCTGGTTATCATCTCTACCATTGCTTCGGTTTCGACGCTGGTAGGTCTGCTGGGTACGGTATTCGGTATGATCAAGGCCTTCTCGGCACTTGCCCAAGCTGGTAGCCCCGACGCCGTAGCACTGGCAGAAGGTATTTCGGAAGCACTGATCAACACGGCTATCGGTATCGCCGGTTCGGCCCTGGCCATCATTGCCTACAACTTCTTCACCAGCAAAATTGACGAGCTGACCTACAGCATCGACGAAGCCGGCTTCAGCATTATTCAGACTTTCGCCTCGCAGCACGGCGACAATGAAACTTACACGGCCTAAGTTGCGGTTCACGCAATAAAGGAACAGGTAGTTTCGTTTATCTGAATATTCTTAAACCGACCAGCACATGCCTAAAGTAAAGCCCCATAGAACGAATCCTTCGCTGGACATGACTCCAATGGTGGATTTGGCCTTCCTGCTGGTGACGTTTTTCATGCTCACCACCAAGTTTGCTGCCGAAGAAGTAGTAGTAGTGGATACTCCTTCTTCTACTTCTGACATCAAACTGCCGGAAAGCAACATTATCCGTCTCTTAATCGATAAAGACAAGCGCGTTTTCTTCGGTTTCGAGAGTGATAAAGCCAAGTCTTTGCTGCTCGACAAAATAGCTACCAAGTATGGGGTTAGCTTTAATGAGAAGCAAAAGAAGAACTTTGGCAACCTCAACTCTTTTGGCGTGCCCGTGCAGCAGCTTGGCGGTTTGCTAAGCCTCAGCACCGAGCAGCGCAAAAGAGTTAACCAGACAGGTATTCCGATTGACTCGCTCAACAACCAGTTGATTGATTGGGTGATGGAAGCACGGAAAGCCAACCAGGAAGCCATTGCCAAGCCAACGTTCATTGCCATTAAAGGCGACAACAACGCGGACGTAGCGACGGTGAAAAAGGTCATTCAGATCTTGCAAGACAAGAATATCAACCGTTTCAACCTCATCACCGACCTGGAAAACAAGCCGGTGGCCTCTAACTAACGCCCGCAAGCCATGGCAGAAATACAACAGAACTCCGGCGGGGGTGGAAAAGGCGGAAAAAAGCGGGCCAAGAAAATGTCGACTCGTATCGACATGACCCCGATGGTGGACTTGGCCTTCTTGCTACTTACCTTTTTCATCCTGACGGCGTCCTTCAACAAGCCGAACGTGATGCAGCTCACGATGCCGGTTAAGGAAAAGAATCCTGACGAACAAACCGTTCTGAAAGCTTCTGATGCCTTTACCATCATTATGGGCGAGAAAGACAAGCTCTACTATTACGAAGGGCTGTTGGATGAGAATGTGAAGCCTCAATTGAAGCTTTCTGATTACTCAGCCGACGGTATTCGTAAAGTCTTGTTGGCCCGGCAGCGCCAAAACCCCAAAACGGTGGTTTTGATTAAGCCAGACGACAAGTCGAACTATAAGAACATGGTGGACATCTTGGATGAGATGAACATCACCAATCAGAGTAAATACGCTCTGGTGGACGTTTCGAAACAAGACGAGGACCTTATTAAAACTTCCGGGCTATGATGGATAACAGCCAAATAGCGCGGGCGACCCTCAACGACATTGTTTTCGAAGGCCGAAATAAAGCCTACGGAGCCTATGTGTTGCGGCGCTTGTACTCCAAGCACGTCTCGCGCGCCCTCCTCATCGCTGTTGCTCTTTTCGTACTGTTAATCAGCTTCCCGCTGATTGCCCGTCTTTTCAAAGACGAAACAGTAGTGGAAGAGGACAAGATGCTCAAGGAGAACGTTCTGATGGATGCCCCTCCATTGGACCAAACGAAACCACCGCCACCGCCACCACCACCGGAGGCGCCACCACCGCCACCACCGAAACTCTCTACTATCAAGTTCACCCCGCCCGTCGTTAAGAAAGACGAAGAGGTGAAGAAAGTAGAAGAGATTCCAGATCAGAAGGAACTGGAAGATAAAGTGGTTTCAACTGCTACTGTAAAAGGCAACACCGACAATCCGCTCGACCTTAATGGTTTGGATGCTGGTGAAGGCAACAAGGTAGTAGAAGAAGTAGTGGAGCAGAAGGTGTACCAGTACGTGGAGCAAATGCCCGTATTCCCTGGTGGTCCTGAAGCTTTGCTAGCAGCCATTCAGAAAGGCGCTACGTACCCAGCGCTGGCACTGCGTAACCAGATTGAAGGCAAAGTTTTTATCTCGTTCGTAGTAGGCCCTGACGGAGCTGTAACGGATGTGAAGGTGCAAAAAGGCATCGGCGGTGGCTGCGACGAATCTGCAGTGGCCTCGGTGAAGAAGCTTCCCAAGTTTTCGCCTGGTAAGCAAAACGGTCGGGCCGTAAGCGTGTCTTACACTGTACCAGTAACCTTCGCTATCAAGTAAGCTTACACGCAGATTCAGCTACTTGTTTCTGCCATTAAAATCCCGCTTTCAGCTTCGGCCGAAAGCGGGATTTTTCGTTTTGCAGCAGCTAAGTTGGTTAGATGGCCTTACTTAGAAATGATATAAAAAAATATTTCACTGCTTGCATACTACCCCATAAACACTAACCGTTAGACCTTTGAAAGCCAGGCGGTAGCGGCCGATTTATGAGCAGGGAGCCAGGTTTGGGTAATTGCCTACTGTGCATTCGTTTCACCTCTAACCTATATCCCACATGAGTATGCTCGATTTACGTACCGCTTCCTTCAACGACATTATCTTTGAGGGCCGCAACAAGCTGTATGGCGCCTACGTGCTCCGGCAGTTGTATGAACGCCATTTGGTAAGAGCATTAGCAATTGCTGTAGCACTTACACTGCTTCTGGTAACCTCTCCCTTTATTAAAGCATTTTTATTCCCACAGTTAATAGAAGTTCCAGATCCGACAGTATGTGTATTACCAGTACCAGAAGTTATATTGATAAACCCACCATTAACAGAGCCCCCTAAACCAGTTGGAGGCCAAGTATCACCGCCACCAGCACCTGTTATGCGCCCACCTGCTCAAACAGTACCGGCTGTAAAGGCTGATGATCTGGTTAAGAAGGATGACAAGCCGATGGCACCTACCATTACGGCAATTGAGCCCAGTGTCATTGAAAACCCCGGTGCAACTGGTCCTTCCACTGGAACAGGTGAAAGAGCTGGCCTGATAGGAGGTACTGGGAAAGATTCCAATGCATCCAAAACAGCAGGTCCACCGGCACCATTTATCACGGCTGAAGTAATGCCTGAGTTTATGGGTGGCCAGGAAGCTCTGCAACGCTACATGCAGAAGAACCTACGGTATCCTCCACAGGCATTGCGCAATAATGTTGAGGGCCGTGTGTATATCTCCTTCACTGTGCAGGCCGATGGCTCTATTGCCGATGTGCAAGTATTGAAAGGCTTGGGCTTCGGTACCGACGAGGAAGCCGCCCGTGTAGTAAAGAACATGCCTGTTTGGAAACCTGGTATGCAGAACAAGCATTCGGTGGCAGTACGCTACACTATGCCTATCACTTTCCGCTACGATTAAAGAAAATATAGCCTTGAAGTAAACTACTAGCTTATAACATTTTAAATAAAAATTATCAGTCAAAAAGGCTGAAAATTGCCTGATTCTTCTTGAATCGAGCAGTTTTCAGCCTTTCTTGTAGCAATAACCAAGCTTTGGTTACGTTTAGGCGAACCTGACACCGGGAATATTGTGTTATAAGCAGTAAATATTTACCCGCTTGTTGTCACCAGATTTTATGATTAACCGTCCTACCACTGAAGAGCGTTTGTCGGCGCGAAGCAACTCTTCCCGGGGCTTCATGCGCTACTTCCTGCTGATCATGACCCTCACGTATATTGGGCTGGGCATATTCTTATGGTTTGCTCCGCCCATTATCTTCAACCTCTCCGTTCCGAACCGCCGAATACTGGGCGGTATATTCGTATTTTACGGAATTATTAGATTTGTCCGTACTTACCAGCAGCATTTCCGAAACGTTGACTCTCAACATGACTAAAATTTCTGTCAACCTACGTTCGTTTTCCTTCGGCTTAGCTGTAGCTGGTGCCCTTCTGACCGCCTGCAATCGTAACCCGGATGCCGCAGGCCCCGATGATGATACTTCTACCACTGGCCGCATCAATATCAGCGTCGATGAGACGTTTGCGCCCATTCTGAAGTCGCATATCGATACGTTTCAGCAATTGTACACCTATGCGCACGTGACGGCTGCTTATAAGCCCGAAAACGATGTCGCTCAGGATATACTTACTGATAAAGTGCGGGCCGTAGTATTGGCTCGGCCACTCAACGCAAACGAGAAAAGCGTGTTGGAAAAGCAGATGCTTATCCCGCGTACCACTCATATAGCCACCGATGGCTTGGCCATTATTCTGCACCCGTCCAATCCCGACTCGTTGCTGACTATGGCGCAGTTGAGCGATATTTTTTCGGGTAAGAAAGCCGACTGGAAGGAAGTAAGTGGCAAAGGCAAGGCTGGCCAGGTTGACGTGGTTTTCGATGCTAACCGCTCTAGCACCACCCGCTATGTTCAGGACTCTATCACCCGCGGCGCGGCGCTATCGAAACGAGTGTTTGCTGCAAAATCGAACCCAGCGCTGCTAGATTACGTTGCAACTCATCCGAACGCCATTGGAATAGTTGGCGCCAACTGGATTAGTGACCGAGATGATGCAGCGGTACAACGCTTTTTAAAGCGTGTACGGGTAGCCAGCATCAGCTCTGAAGCAAATCCGAAGTCAGTGGATGACTACTACCAGCCATTCCAGGCATATCTGGCCCTGAAAAAGTATCCGTTGCGGCGGGAAGTGTA
The DNA here is from genome assembly GCF_017313265.1 of Hymenobacter telluris. Classification (GTDB taxonomy): domain Bacteria; phylum Bacteroidota; class Bacteroidia; order Cytophagales; family Hymenobacteraceae; genus Hymenobacter; species Hymenobacter telluris. The sequence continues at coordinate 119,510 of NZ_JAFLQZ010000014.1, forward strand.
CATTATCAGCCGCGAGGGGCGGGCCGGTCTTGGCACCGGTTTTGCATCCTTTGTAGCAGGAACAAAAGGCCAGCTGATTGTCTTGAAATCGGGACTGATGCCGGCTACCGGACAAACCAGAATCGTGAATACCTCGAAGAAGTAAGTCCGACCGAGTACTTTTTACACACCTCTTTTCACCAAACCAATTACCCATGAACTTCAAGCCCTGGAATATCTCGTTCCTCGTTGCCTTGTCAGTTTCCGGCTCTGCCGCTTACGCTCAGAATCCTCAGAAGGCTATTGAACTTGAGCGTTACAGCGAAGCCCGGGCTGCGCTTTTGCGCCAAGGTCAATCTGCCGAATCTTCATTCGAATTGGGCCGCCTCTATCAGAAGCGGGATATGCCCGACTCGGCAGCCTATTATTTCAGCCGCGTTCCTGTTGACCCCAAAAATCCGATGAGCTTGGTGGCCGCTGGCCGTGCTGCACTGGCCAAAGGCGACCAAGCGGGTGCTCAAACTCAGTTTGATGCTGCCGTGAAAGCCAGCAAAGGCAAAGACGCGAAAGTGTACACGATGATTGCCCAAGCCTACGGCGAGTCGGATGTTAAAGCCGATAATGCCAAAGCCTTGAGCTACGTAACTGCGGGGGAAAAACTTGCTAAAGGCAAAGACGACCCAGCACTGATGATTGCCCGTGGCGACATCTATGGTCAGTCGGACCAGGGTGGTGGCGAGGCCATGAACAGCTACGAGCGGGCTTTGCTGGCTGACCCGAACAGCGCGCTAGCCAACTACCGCAAAGGCGAGTTGAACGTGCGGGCTCGTAACTACAACGATGCCAAAGCTTCGTTCGAGAAAGCCATTCAACTTGACCCCAACTATGCTCCTGCTTACAACGCACTGGCCGAAACGTATTTCTACGCCGGTAAGTACGATGACGCGTTGGCTACCTTCCAGAAATACCAGGGTGTAGCCGAAAAGTCGCCGGGTACGGATGCTAAGTATGCTTCGTTCCTGTTCCTGACCAAGAAGTATCCGGAAGCTCAGGTGGAAGTGGAGAAAGTGTTGGCCCGTGACCCCAACAACATCACCATGAACCGCCTGCTGGCTTACACGCTGTTCGAGAACGGTAAGAATGCTGAGGCCGTAACAGCTATGGAGAAATACATGAAGCTCCAGCCGGCTGACAAGCTCATCACCGAAGACTACGTGTACTACGGTAAGATGCTCTCGAAAGCTGGTCGGGCACAGGAAGGCGAAACTGCACTCAAAACTGCTATTGCCAAAGACCCGAAAAAAGCGGCTGAATTGCAGAACGAGTTGGCACAAGGATACATGCTGTCTAAGAACTACCCGGCTGCCATTTCCGCCTACAAGGCAAAGATGAAATCCGATGCTACTCCTGAACTAACCGACCAGATTCGTTTGGCTGTAGCTTACGGCGGCAACAAGCAGTATGACAAGGCGGATAGCCTATACAACGCGGTACTAACTGCTCGCCCAACCTATGTTCCTGGCTATTTGATGCGGGCTAAGGCCAACTACTTCATGGATCCGGATTCCAAGCAAGGCTTGGCCAAACCGCACTATGAGAAGTACATTGAAATGGCAAAAGCCGATCCGGCGAAATACAAGGACGGGCTGGTAGAAGCCAACGAGTACTTGGGCTATTACTACTACGCCAAAGGCGACAAGGCGGCGGCAGCTCCTTATTACGAGCAAGTACTAGCCTTAGACCCCGAGAATGCCAATGCCAAAAAGGTAATGGCTTCAATGAAAGCTCCGGTTAAGGCAACTTCGAAAACAGCGCCGAAAAAATAAGCTTTCTTTGTTCTTCATGAAAAAAGCCCCCGTTGCAGTTGCAACGGGGGCTTTTTTCATGAAGACTCAACGCCATGCCAATCAACTAGCATATTGCTCCCAATGAGCCAGCACTGAGGCAAAATCGGAGGGCAGTTCCACCTCAAACTGCATCTGCTCTGCGGTTACCGGGTGCGTAAACCCGAGTGATTTAGCGTGCAATGCCTGCCGAGGCATCAGCTCAAATGCCGTATCCACGAAGGCCTTGTAGGCACCCGTGCGCTGGCCGTAGAGCACCTTGTTGCCGCCGTAGGTGGCATCAGAAAACAGTGGGTGACCGATGTGCTTCATATGTACCCGAATTTGGTGCGTACGACCCGTTTCGAGGTTACATTGTACTAATGCCACGTGCCCGAACGTACGTAGCACCTTGTAGTGCGTAACAGCCGATTTTCCGTCTTCGCCATCAAGTGGGTACACGGCCTGTACCTTGCGGTCCTTCACGCTCCGTCCAATATTGCTGCGGATGGTGCCTTGTGCTTCCTTCGGGATGCCCCACACCAGAGCCAGATACGTCCGCTCAATGGTGTGGTGAAAGAACTGCTGCGACAAATGAGTCATGGCGTACTCCGTTTTGCCAATGACCAACAAGCCTGAGGTATCCTTATCGATGCGGTGCACAAGACCGGGGCGTATTTCACCGTTACGCCCTGTAGGCAGGTTGTTTAGGTGATGAGTCAGGCCGTTTACCAGCGTACCATGCCAGTTGCCAAAGGCTGGATGCACTACCATACCCGCCGGCTTATTCACCATAAGCAAGGCCTCGTCTTCGTAGCGAATATCGAGGTCCATGGGCTCAGGCAGCACCCGGAAATCAATGGGCGGCTCGGGCAGCGTAATGGTTATCAGGTCGCCGGGCTTGATGCGGTAATTTGACTTGGTAGGCCGCTCGTTTACCTGTACCGCTTCGGCCAGAATAGCGTTCTGAATCTTGGTGCGCGAGCTGTGTGGCAATTGGCGCATCAGGTATTTGTCGAGCCGCAACAAATCCTGCTTTCGGCTAACAACAATACGGTGATGCTCGTACAACTCGTCGCCTACCTCCGACTCTTCTTCGTCGGGTAGTGACAACGGCACTGGCAACAGCTCCTCATTGGATAAGTCAGGGTCAGTCATATGCAATGGCAATGTTGGGCTAGTTACTAAACAAGAAAGCCGAGACACGAAGTCCCGGCTTGTCTAGCTCAAGTAACAGGCTGCAAGCCTTACTTCTTGGTTTTGGTTTTCGTTTTGGTGGCAGGCGTGGTTGAAGATGCCGGCACAACTGGAGTGGTAGCTTTAGGAGCAACAGGCGCTGGAGCGGCACCTGGGGTTACGCCCATTTTCTTCAAAATCAAGTCCGAAATGTCACCTTCTTTGGGGCCGTGCAACAACACCGGGCTGGCACCATCCGAGTTCAGTACGTAGGTGTACCCATTCTCTACCGATACGGCATCAATCGTCTTCTGGAGCTTATCCAATGCTGGTTTCAGCAGAGTTTGCTGTTTCTGCTGCAAGTTCTGGTCGGCAGTGCGCTGAAACTCCTGGATGGACTGCTGCATAGTCGTCAGCTCCTTTTCCTTGTCAGCTTTCACTACGTCGGTCATAGTAGAAGCGCCCTTCTGATAGGCATCGAGTTTAGTCTGATATTCAGCGTACTTGCTTTTCAGCTGGTTTTCTAGCTGGGTGCTATATGCTTTCAGATCCGTTTCAATCTGACGGCTTTCCGGCATTTGGCTCAGCACGTATTCAACGCTGGTGTAGCCAATTTTCAATGGACCACTAGCAGCCGGTGTGGCAGCTGCAGCGGTAGTAGGAGCCTGCGCTAGCGCAACTGAGGCCGACGAAAAGGTAAGGGCGGCCGCAGCCAATGCAACGCGGAACATGTTCATGATGGTCATTAAAAGGGAAACGTCTGAGAGGTTTTATATTGCAAAGTTAGTTTTTTCGGCTTGCCGGACGTGCCGAAGGCCGAGAGGTAGGTGCCGCGCCTGCTTTCTCCTCGTCAGCTGGTATGGCATCACCGGCTGGAGTTTTAGGCGTAGTTACGGTTTTCACGCTGCCTTTCTGAGCGGTCTGGTTACGGTCTTCAGAAGCTAAACCCAATTCTTCCAATACAAATTCCGTGTAGTCGTGCACTGGATTAGTGTAGAGCATGGTCAGGTCACCGGACTTGTCGAACACAATGGCCAACTGCTTTTTCTTGGCTACTTTTTCAATGGCCTCGAACACCTGATCCTGCACCGGCTTGGTCAATTCCTGACGCTTTTTGAACAGTTGACCTTCGTAACCAAAAATCTTGTTTTGATATGCTTTTGTGTCCTGCTCTTTCTTCAAGATTTCGTCCTGCCGCTTCTTTTTCATCGGCTCCGTCAGCAGCACCTCTTCGGCTTGGTAGGTGCGGTATAGTTTATCGAGGTCCTTCTTCTGGGTTTCGATTTCCTTCTGCCAAGTCTGCGACAAATTGTTCAGCTCGGTTTGGGCCTGGGCATACGCGGGCATTTTGCCCATGATGTACTCAGAGTCTACGTAACCAAACTTTTGAGCTACCGCCGATTGGGCAGTGCACACCAGCACCGACAGGGCAGCCAGGATGGAAAGTATTTTTTTCATAGCAACAGGTGGGTGATGAAAACCGGTTTGCCCCGCCATGCTTAGCGGATCTGCTGACCGATGATGAAGTGGAACTGATTACGGTCTTGTGCCGACGACGCGTTGGTGCTGTTACGCGGAACCGTGTCGAAGGCCCGGCCGAAATCAAAGCCTAGCAAACCAAATGCCGACATGAAAATCCGGGCGCCTACCCCTGCCGAACGGTACAGTTTGTAGGGATTGTAATTGGTGTAGCTGTTGAACGCATTGCCGGCCTCCGCGAAGCTCAGAACATAAACCGTAGCCGCTGGGTTCAGCGACACCGGATAACGCATTTCCATTACATACTTGTTGTACACTACCCCACCATTTTGAAATTGCTGGGCTGTTGGTATAGCGTTGGCATCGTTGGGGTCAGCATAGCCCCGCAGGCCAATAAATTCGGTACCCACTGCGAAGTTCTGGCTACCCCCAGCGGCCAAACCTGAACCACCCAGCTTAAACCGCTCAAACGGCCCGATTTGTCGGCTGCTATTGTACGTGCCTATGAAGCCAAAGTGCGCCCGCGTGTTCAGTACCAGCTTGCCCACAATAGGCGTGAACCAAGAGGCATCGAACATCCACTTGTGGAACTCCACCCATTCGTTACTGTTGGGGTGGGCGCCCTTGATAGCTGAATAAGGTGGTGTCAGACTCACACTCAACGCCAACGAAGAGCCTCGCCGCGTATAGGTCGGGTTATCGATGCTGTTTCGGGCCAGCGTGGTGTTCAGCGTGATGTTGGTCGCCTTACCATTCTGGAAATTCTCGAATAGCTGATAATCCTTGGTTTCGTACTGCGTAACACCCAGCGAGTTGCTCAGCGTGAAATAGTCATCGGGCCAGCGCAACCGACGGCCTAAGCTGATAGACGCCGTGTTGCTTTTGATGAATGCGCCGTTCTGAATGTCGAAGGTACTGCCATAGGTCAGGCGGTTGATGCTCCGGTTCAAGCTGAACGAGAAAGAGTTGGGCTTACGGCCACCCAACCACGGCTCCGTAAACGAGAAGGAGTATGCTTGATACTGCAACCCGTTGGCCTGCACGTTGAGCGCAATCCGCTGACCGTCGCCGGCTGGTACGGGCGTCCAGTTACGGAAATCCTTGGCCTTACGCAACGAGAAATTGTTGAACACCAAGCCTACCGTACCAATGAAGCCCGCGTAACCGCCCCAGCCACCTGAAAGCGTAATCTGGTCGGAGGGCTTCTCTACCACGGTGTAGTTGATGTCCACCGTACCATCGGCTTGGTTAGGAACCGGCACCATACCCACTTTTTCAGGGTCGAAGTAACCCAACGTGGAGATTTCACGCTGTGAACGGATAAGCAGCTCCCGGTTGAATTTATCACCAGGCAGCGTACGCAGTTCCCGGCGTATCACATGGTCGGTGGTTTTGGTGTTGCCGGCTATGTTTATCTCCTTGATGCGAGCCTGCACTCCTTCCGTGATGCGCATCTCAATATCAATCGAGTCGCCTTCCACCTTGGTTTCCACCGGGTCGATGGAGAAGAACAAGTACCCATCGTTCATGTAGAGCGAGGTAATATCTTGTCCGGTAGGGTTATAGTTTAGGCGCTTATCCAGCGTTTCCTTGCTGTATACGCTGCCTTCCTTTATGCCTAGTACGGAGGCCAGCGTTTTATCGTCATACAGATAATTACCGGCCCAGGTGATGTTGCGGAAGTAATACTTCGGGCCTTCATCCACCCGGATTTTCAGCTTCAAGGCATCACCAACACGCTCTAGCGTATCGGATACAACTATTGCGTCGCGGTAGCCTTCCGAGTTATAGAAATCAATGAGCTTTGCCTTATCGTCCTCGAACTCAGAGCGCTGAAATTTGCCGGAATTGAGAAGCTTAGGAAACTTCTTCTCCTTGGTTTTCTTGAACTTACCCTTCAGTTTGCTATCCTTGAAGGCTTCGTTGCCTTCAAAAGCAATTTCACGGATTTTGCTCTTGCCTCCTTTGTCTACCTTGATTTTCAGCACCACGCTGTTCGACAGGCTGGAGTCAGGCACCTGTACAATGTTCACCTTGGTATCAAGGAAACCTTTGTTGGTATAGAACTTCCGTACCTGCGTTTTGGTGTTGCTCAGTAGAGCGTCCGTCACTACTTTTCCACGGATCAGCTTGATCTTATTTTTCAAGTCATCAGCTTGCCCCTTGCTGATGCCCTCGAAATCGAACGATGAAAGCCGTGGGCGCTCCTTTAAGTTGAAGTCCAGGAAAATCCGGTTGCCATCAATACGAGTGATGGCAACGCTTACATCACCCAGAATACCTTGGTCCCAGAGCTTCCGGATGGCTTTGCCGATTTCTTCACCAGGTATTGAAATTGGGTCGCCTACACGCAACCCGGTCAAGCCAATAAGAGTATTGGTATCGAGGTAACGGGCACCACTAACGGTAATTCCCCCCAACTCGTAGCGCTTCGTTTCGTCGCCGGTGGCGGGCGCGGTTTGCGCCCGCACAACTAGGGGCGTTACCGAACTCAATGTAAGTACCACGGCCACGCGGCCCAACGTCTGCAAAAATAGATTCATTCTGTTGTCGAAACCTTACGAAACGGTTAGCTGCTCACTTGTCTTCCCAAAACGCCGTTCCCGGCGTTGGTATGCCCGCACGGCCTCCTCAAAATGAGCCCGTCTAAAATCGGGCCACAGCAAATCGGTGATATATAATTCAGTGTAAGCCAGTTGCCAAAGCAAAAAGTTGCTGATGCGCTGTTCCCCACTTGTCCGAATCAAGAGTTCAGGATCAGGCATACCGGCCGTAGCCAAGTAGCTTCCGATAGTAGACTCCTGCACGTCTTCGGCGCGTAGCTTACCAGTGGCTACATCGGCTGCCAAGCGGCGAGTGGCCTGGGTGAGGTCCCAGCGGCCACTGTAACTTAGTGCCAATACCAACGTCATGCGGGAACCTGCTTTGGTGAGTTCCTTGGCTTCAGCTAATTCGCGCTGACAGGAATTAGGCAAACTATCAGTTTGGCCGATGGCTTCTAAACGAATTCCGTTCTTTAATAGTGTGGGCGTCTCTTTGCGGATAGTGTGCACCAACAACTGCATAAGGGCCGTCACCTCGTGGGCTGGTCTCGACCAGTTTTCGGTGGAGAAGGCATAAAGTGTGAGATAACGCACTCCCATTTCGGCAGCGGTTTCCACGGTATCACGCACGGCGGTGATGGCGCTCTGGTGGCCGAAGATGCGGAGGCCACCCTTCTGCTTGGCCCAACGGCCGTTGCCATCCATTATCACGGCCACGTGAGAAGGAATATTTTGCGGGTCAATTTCGGACCGGAGGGTCATGGATGCTTTTTGCGTAAAGAGGCTGCAAGTTACGCAAATGGTTGCATTCCAATTCGTCTAAGCTGTCGGCTATTGCAACAACCTAGGATTACTCTTGTATTGAGGCGGGCAGTTGATTTTATAAAATGTGTAAGAGATACTGACCCCATTGAAGAAGTACCAATCCTGGTCGTGCGGATTTCCTACCACATCCGTTTGCCCTTGGGTTTTGCCGTCAATGTGGTCGATTTGGTCGCTGAACACTTTACGCGCCCCTGCTTCTAGCCCCAGGTTCCAGCGGTTTGATAAAGCGTACTTGAAACCAAATCCTGCCGGAACTGCTAAGCCTAGTAACGTTCCTTTTTGGTTTAGAGCAGGCAAAGCGGCGTTATCGGTTGCAGTAGTTGTGCTGGACAGAAAGCCTGCTACCCCCACGAATACGTAAGGTGTAAAATGGATTTTAGCCTTCCGGTAATGGTAGTCGAAGAAGTTATACTCCATCACCGCTGACACCTCGTACAGGCTGCCTTTCATGTTAGCCTGCCTATATGATGGCAGTGGCGCAACGGCACCATTTACTCCCTTAACGTTGCCATCATCAGCTCGGAGTAACCCCGCAGTGAAGGCTCCTCGCAAAGTAACTGGTGCCGAAATATCCCGGCGGTAAAAGGCAGTAACAGCTGGCCGGTTGTTTTTGAACTGGTAGCTTGGCGACAGTTCGCCTTTATAAACTAAACCACCTAGTCCCAAACCTACTTCACTAGTATACTGAGCACTAGCCGATTGGGCAAAAAAAACACTCCCTGCCTGCACGGAGCAAACAAGGAGTGTTTTGAAGAGATTCGCTTTGGTCATCAGACTGATTGTGAGTGAACACCAACCAGTCGAAACTGGCTAGCGGAATTTGGGGCTCTTAACGCGAGGCGCTAAGATATAGTTAAGTGTGAAACCGGCCTGTACGTACCAGTCGTCGTCTTTGCTTTCGCCACGCTTGTAGCCAGCTTGGTTTGTTTCTTCCCAAGTACCGGGCACCCCAGCGGTGCCACCGCCCGTAATGTCCCAACCGAAATACTGAGCGGCACCAGAAGTAAGAGAAGCTCTGCTAGCTACATAGTTGGTGCTTACGTCGTCAAGGTAGTCATTAAACGTTTTACGGAAACCAATCTCAAAGCCTAAATCGAAACTCTTATTGAGCTTATAACGGGCACCAACACCGAATGGTATGGCGATACCTGCTTTGTTGTATGATTTCCCCTCTGTTTTCAAGGGCTGAAGTGCAACAAAGCTTCCTTTGCTTAGGCCCACAGAATTATCATCCGTAACCTCACCCTTTGGATTGCCAGCGTAGCCTGCTACACCACCAAACACATAAGGAACAAAATCAGGACGCTTAATATAGTTGTTCCGGTTAGGAATCAAGTCTACAATACCCACAAACGACAATTCAGCAATATCATTGCGGAAGTTCATGTTGCGGTTATAGCGGTATTTAGCGTCTGCATCATTCTGATCAGCTGCTTTATTGTCGCTGCCTGTGATACGGCCGTAGCTTAAACCCGCGCGGCCGGAAATGATAGGCGTAAAGCGGTGCGTAATAGTTACACCGAGGTTGGGGCGAGTGGCACCAAAGCGCAAGCTAGGAATACTGGGCTTAGGAGTGATGTCACCGAAATAGTTCATAGCCGTTAGCGTTACGCCAACTGAATTGTACTGCTTCCGCTTGGTGAATTGCTGAGCATTCGCCGCAGGGGCCAACAACCCTAGGGCCAATAGCGGCGTGAGAGCGTAGGTGAAAAATTGCTTCATAATGAGCAGGATTTGAGAAATAGCGAAAGGAGTTGACTTTACAGAACGAACACAGTAACAGTCAGCAACAAAAGTAGAGGATGTCGGGAACTAAAAAAACAAATAGCAGAAAAAGTATATCTGCTATACTGGAATTCCAGCCGGATTACGCCGATCCAATCCCCAATTGAGCTTACTGCGCAAGGTACTCAGGAAATTTACGTGATTGAATTTTACTAAGCGAACAGCGAAACTCTCTCGACGAACGGCAATCTGTACTCCAGCATCGACAGGCACAGAACGTGAGTCAAGCGACAATAGAAACTGGTTGCTTCTTCCCTCTATCTCAAAGGAAATTACGCTTTGATCAGAGACAATGATGGGGCGAACGTTGAGATTGTGGGGACATACGGGCGCAATGATAAAATTGTTTGTCTGCGGCAGCATTACTGGCCCACCACAGCTAAGGGAGTAGCCAGTAGAGCCAGTTGGAGTTGCCACCACAAGCCCGTCGGCCCAATAGGAATTGAGGTACTCGCCATCAATGTAGGTGTGCACTACAATCATGGAAGAGGTGTCGCGCTTCAGAATACTGAATTCGTTGAGGCCGAAATTGATGCCGTCGAAAACTTCCGGGTCAGTTTCCACCCTGATCAAGCTCCGTTCTTCCAGCACGAAGTGGCCTTTGAACAAGGCATCCATGGCTTGTGCAATTCGGTCGGGGGTGACGGTGGCCAGGAAGCCCAGACGCCCGGTATGAATACCGAGAATGGGAATTTCGAGGGCCCCTACGTACGTAACGGTGTCGAGCAGCGTACCGTCGCCGCCGATGCTGAGCACGAACTGCACCCCGCGCAAGGAGTCGCCCCGCTTAAAGGTGCTGATGCCTTCCGGTAACGTGAGGCGCTGCACCAAGTATTCGTGGAACGAAGTGGCAATCAGAATAGTGGTTTTGCGAATAGCTAAGTCATCTAACAGAGCCTGCACGAAAGGAAGACTGGCGTCGTCGAAGGGTTTTCCTAAAATGGCAATTTTCATAACAGAACGTTAACCTGCCAAGCAGCAGGCAGCAAGTCAGATGGGAAATTCGGAGCGCAGGAAAAATCCGCCTTGGCCCCGCAAATTGCGCGTGTATTCCAGCGTAAATACCCGGTCGTAGTAGGTAACCAAGTGTAAACCAACACCAACGGAGGCTAACAGACGTTCGGGCAAACGATTACCAGCCACAACCGAAGGGGTGCTTACGTAACCGGCGTCGGTAAAGGTATTCAAGTACAGCACCAGCGGGATACTGTTGATTTTGGGATTGTTGATTTCCTGAAGCTGTAACCGGCCTGCATCAAAGAGACGATATGAAACACCCTGCTGCACCAAAGCATAGTGGCGTCCGTCAACGACGTAGGGGTCGTAGCCGCGTACCAGGGCATCGTAGCCTAGGGCCCGGTTATCGGCGTAGGCTAGGCGCCGGCTGAAATGCAATTGCCCCTGCATTGCGGCACTATAGTAGAAGTTGCCACCGAGCGGGACGTAATGTGCATAGCGGGCCTTTAGCAGAACCTGCGGGGGGGCGCCGGTGGTCAGGAAACGCCGGTATACCACCTGAGCCTGAGCGAAGCGGCCTGTCAGTGGATAGGCGAAGGTGTTGCGTTGGTTTAGAACGCCAAACAAACTAAAATCCAGGTATTCGCGGGTATTGCGCCCCAGGTAGTAATCGGGGTTGAGCAAATTAACGGAATCAGAAATCAACTCCCGATGGTAGCTCACGTCAAAGGCGGTAAGCAGGCGCACCGTCCGGCGCCAGCGCAGCCCCGCCGTGAGGTAGCGCCGCTCAATTGGGAAGCCATTTTGCGGCCGGAAAGTAGCTAAACGGTCCGCTACGGTAGCATAATCGAGGGCGCGGGCTTTGTAGTAGGAAACCCCGAAACCTACGCCCACCCGACGACGCCGCCCGTAACCAGGCGCTTCGTAGAACAGCTCGTATTTGCGGTTGAAACCTAGTTGCAGGTTGCCACGCAGTTCTTCGTTGCGGCCCCGAAAGTTTTTGCGCGTCAGATGCAAGCCGTAGTCCACTCGCCGCCACTTGTCGGACCGGTCGGCCCAGGCACGAAAGTTCCGGTCGGCAATGGAGAGGATGGGCACTGGAAAGGTGTACCACCGCTCCTGCACGCTAAACAGAACGGTTAGGTCGCCGTTGCGGCACACCACCTCCGCCAATACCTGGTGGAAAAGCTGCAAATTGAAGATCCGGCGGCGGTTTGCCTCTATACGGCGGGCTAGCTTAACGGTACTGAGCGTGTCGCCTTCCCGGAAATCCAGTTCAGCCCGTAATATCTGCTCTTTCGTCTTGTCGTTCCCAACGAAAAGCACTGTTGCAACGCGTAAGCTGCTATAGCCCGGACAGGCCAGCAAAGCTTGCGCTACCGAATCAGGAGGGGCACTGCCTGAGAGTGAGGCGGCCTGAACCGCACTGGCAGCGCAGCAGAGCGTTAGCCAGACTAAGAAAACCCGTATGCGCACCCTGGCTCGGCTTACAAGCTTAGATAACGCAGCAAGGCATCGTAGCGCTCCTGCTCGTTTTCGCCTAGCTCCCCTACCCCGTTAAACTGCGCCGTAATGACGTAACCAAACCGCTCGAGCGTGGCCACAATACGGGTGAGCGTGGGCGTATTCACCTTTAGCGTCAGCCGGATACGATACGGGTCGTGCTCATCCTGCGCCACGTGGGCACTCAGAATTTTGGCGTTGTTTTCTTCTATGTAGCGGCTGATGGCCGACAGCGAGTAGTCGCGCTCTTCCATCGACATAACGATAACCGCCCCCTGCCCAATAGCAATGGGCGGCTGCCCGAATGCGGCTAGCGTGTCACTTACCGTCACAACGCCCACGTATTCATGCTGCGCGTCGAGCACGGGTACCAGTTGAATTTTATTCTGGATGGCAACTTCCATAATGCTGTAGAAATGCTGGCTGTTCAGCACATGCGCCTCCGTGAAGCCCAACGGCAGGTCGCTTAGCAGCTGATTGCTGTTCTGAGCTTCCTCGAAATCCAGCAAGTCAGCATCCGTAACCAGGCCTTTGTAGGCGCGGTTGTCGAGTACGGGCAGCTGGCTCACATGGAATTCTTCCAGCCATTTGGCCGCTTTCCCCACGGTATCCGACACCTTCAGGGGCGGAATCATTTGGTTGAGCAAGTCTTCAGCAAGCATTGAGTGCATCGGCGGGAACGGAGAAAGTAGAGAAGATGACGACTGAGCCGCCTATTCAGACCAAAATAGCAAGGAAACCAGACCCACCGATACGGTATGCCATTAGTAGATACGAAGCGAGCAGAAAATTCGAAACGTAAGAAGTCGGAGACTAGGGAAAAAGTTTTCAGGTAGCCGAAGCCCAGCAACAAGCAACTAAGAGAGCCTCGTTTGGCAGACAAGGTTGCTTGCGTTGAAAGTACCGAATTGCCGGGCAACGCAACTGCCCTTTCCTGAATTTAGTAGGCCGTTACTGCCAATGGCTCCGTACGGCGCAAAAACTGCCGGAGCAGCACGTTGAACTCATGCGGGCGTTCCATCATGGGAGCATGGCAGCAATGGTCGAGGAAGCGCAACTCGGAGTTCTTAATCAGGTTGTTGAACTCGTGGGCTACTACCGGCGGGGTAATAGTGTCGTTGAGGCCCCATACCAGCAACGTGGGCACATGAATCCGCCCGAGTTCCTTGCCGAGGTTGTGGCGTTGCGCCGAGCGGGCAATGGCTATAATGCGCAAGCACTTGGCATTGGAATTCGTGACGTTGAACACCTCGTCAACCAGCTCTTTGGTAGCCACGGCAGGGTCGTAGAAGGTGTACGCCACTTTTTCCTGCACGTAGGAGTAGTTGCCGCGCTTCGGAAACGAGCCACCCATGCTATCCTCGAACAAGCCGCTGCTGCCCGTAAGCACCAGCCGGCTTACGCGGGTGGGGTTGCGCAGCGTGTACTCCAGGCCCACATGCCCGCCCAACGAGTTGCCAAGTACCGTGCAGGGCTCGGTCAGGTTGATGGCGGCCACAAATCCTTCCACGTATTTCACCAGCCCCGGCACGCCAGCCTGCGTGAGCGGCATGTCGTAGATGGGCAGTAACGGAATGATAACGCGGTAATCGGTGCGGAAGTGGCTAACTACGTCTTCCCAATTGCTGAGGGCACCAAACAGGCCGTGCAGCAGCAACAGCGCCGGGCCGCTGCCTTCGTCAACGTATTGAAAATCTCCTTTTTCTTGAATATGCAATTCCATCTTCTTGCGTAGTAAGATGTACGTAGTGAGTAGCGGGCCTTACTACTGCTGTTAGCTAACTGGTTATCGGAAAAACCGGCTTTTTCTGACTTGTGTTAGAGCAGTGGGCCTTTATTTTTTGATGAGCCCGCCTTCTACAAGTATACAATGCCGAACCCAATTGCGCAGCATAGCCAGCCCGTGGGTGGTGAGTAGCGCCTCAGGGTGGAACTGAACGCCCCACAACGGCAGCGTAGTATGGCGCAGGGCCATGATTTCGCGGGCATCGTCGGTGGTGTGGGCTATGGCGCGGAGCGTTGCAGGCAAGTTGCTTACCACCAACGAGTGGTACCGCGTGATGGTCAGTTGCGGCGGCAGCTCTTGGAATAATGGCTCGGCAGGTGTCACGCTCATTTCCGAAACCTTGCCGTGCATGGGGCGGGCGGCACGGGTAACGGTAGCGCCAAAAAATTCGCCTAAGGCCTGGTGCCCCAGGCACACCCCCAGGATGGGCACCCGCTGATGCCAAGCGGCTATAACCGCCAGCAGATTACCAGCCGCCGCCGGCGTGCCAGGCCCCGGCGACAACACCAAAGCATCAAACTCCAGGGTTTCAAGTAAGGCCACTGGCACATCATTGCGCACGACTTCTACCTCGCACCCTAACTGCCGGAAATAGTCCAGCAGATTATAGGTAAAGGAGTCGAAGTTGTCGAGCAGGAGTAGACGCATGGAAGAGTAACCGAGTAAGGGAGTAGCTGAGTAAGGGAATAACGTCACTCCCTTACTTAGCTGCTCCAATTACTCTTTAAAAAACGTTCCGCAGCTTGGCCAGCAAGGTGCTAGCAAAGGGCATTACAAACCCGACGACACTTAGCGCTAAGGGGGTGGCCTCCCGCACGAAGGGCAACACCTGGGAACTGGCTAGCAGCGTAGGCGAAATCAGGTGCAGCCCCGATAAGCTGATGCCATGCAGTAATAAGCTGAGGCCGAGCACCCATTTGAGCACGCCGGCCGCCGCGCCACCCAGGTTGTCGAGCACACCGAGGGGGGTGAGGTGAACGGCTTTTTTCACGAAGCCGCCCAGCAGGTGTACGCCCCAGGCAATGGCCACAAACACCAGCAGGAACGCCACCAGCGGCAGCAGCCCAAAGGCCTCGCCCACGTAGTGCCGCACCAACGGAATAGCATCACTAAGCAGCGCCAGCCCACCCACTACGCCCAGCACAAACGCCAGCAACGAGGCCGCTTCCAGCACCAGCCCCCGCCGGAAACCTTTCACGGCTCCAATACCCAACGGAATCAGCAACAGAATATCGAAGGCGGACACAGGAAGGAGCTGGAAACTAGAAGCCAAGAGGCAGAAGTTGAAAGCAAAGCTAGTCAGGCCGTACCCATTCTTGCTTCTAACTTCTAACTTCTGGCTCCTAGATTCTTAATTAAACATTGGTGTTGTTGAGCAGATTGCTGACCACTTGCGAAATCAGGCGGCCATCGGCTTTGCCGGCTAGCTCGCGGGCGGCTACACCCATTACTTTGCCTAAGTCGGAAGGGCCGGTGGCACCTACGCGCTGGATGATGCCGACCAAGTGTGCTACCAAATCGGCTTCGTCGAGCTGCTTGGGCAGATATTCTTCGATAATGGCCAGCTCGGCCAGCTCCACTTCTTCGAGGTCGGAGCGGAACTGCTTGTTGTAGGTTTCGGCCGCTTCGCGGCGCTGCTTGGCTTGCTTGGTCAGCAGCTTCACCTCGGCATCTTCGGTGAGAGCCGCACCGTGCTGACCTTCAGCCGTTTCAGCCAGCAGAATCTGCGACTTGATGCTGCGCAGCGTGGTCAGGCGGGTTTTGTCTTTGGCCAGCATGGCCTTTTTGATGTCGGCGTCGATGGTTTCTTTCAGGGCCATAAGTCGGGGAGGAAATGAAGCTGCAAGATTACGGGTTTTTGTACAAGCCAACCGGATTGTGGCAAACCAGCACGGTTGGCTGCGCTGGCCTCAGTGAAACCCGGAAGGGAGGCAGGCAGTTTGAACCGTATCTTTGGCTATCTGCCCGCCCATACTTTTCGGTTCGCCGTATTTCATTGAAACATGACTAAGCTTAGCGTAAACATAAATAAAATAGCCACCCTGCGGAACGCCCGGGGCCACAACCGCCCCGACTTGCTGCAAGTAGCGCGCGACTGTGAGCGGTTTGGCGCCCAGGGCATTACGGTGCATCCCCGGCCCGATGAGCGCCACATCCGCTACCAGGATGTGCGCGACCTGAAACCCCTGGTCACAACGGAGCTAAATATCGAAGGTAACCCCACGCCCGATTTCCTGAACCTGGTGCGCGAGATGCGGCCCGAGCAAGTAACGCTGGTGCCCGACGCCCCGGACGCCATTACCTCCAATGCCGGCTGGGATACCGTGGAGCACCAGCTGTATCTGATGGGGGTGGTACAGGAGCTGAAGTCGTTGGGTTGCCGGGTTAGTATTTTCCTCGACCCTGATTTGGAGATGGTGAAGGCCGCCGTAGGCACCGGCACCGACCGGATTGAGTTCTACACCGAAGCCTATGCCCGCCAGTATCCGCACGACCGAGAGGCGGCCGTTTTACCTTACCGCACCGCCGCTATTCTGGCCCAGCAGCTCGGCCTTGGCATCAACGCCGGCCATGACCTCGACCTGGAGAACCTAGCGTATCTGCACCAAAACCTACCGGGCTTGGCCGAAGTCAGCATTGGGCATGCGTTGGTGTGCGACGCGCTGTATCTGGGCCTGGAAAACACCATTCAGCTTTATCGCCGGCAGCTGCAATAAAATTGGTGAAATTGTGAGGAGTGAAATTGTGAATCACCGTTCTACTTCTCAAGATTCCAACTATCACAACTTCACCCCTCACAATTTCACAAACCACTAAATGCCGCGCCTCTCCCTCCCTGAGTTTCTGCAAGGCCCCGAAAACGCGCCTATTCTGGATGTGCGCGCGCCCATTGAGTACGCGCAGGGCCACATTCCGGGAGCGTTGAGCTTGCCGCTGTTTACGGATGAGGAGCGGGCGCGCATCGGTACCACCTACAAGCAAGTCAGCCAGGATAAAGCCGTGCTGCTAGGGCTGGATTTGTTTGGGCCGAAGATGAGCGAGATGGTGCGCGCAGCCGGCAAGCTGGCCCCTGGCAAGGAAGTGCGCCTGCACTGCTGGCGCGGCGGTATGCGCAGCGGCACGGTGCAGTGGCTGCTGGAACTGGCCGGTTTCAAAGTGCACTTGCTCAACAAAGGCTACAAAGACTACCGGCACTGGGCGCTGGCGCAGTTTGCCGAGCCCCGGCCGCTGCTGGTACTGGGGGGCCTTACGGGTTCCGGCAAAACCGATGTGCTGCACGAGCTGGCTCGGCGCCAGGAGCCGCTGCTGGACCTGGAAGGACTAGCGCACCATAAGGGGTCGGCCTTCGGCAGCATCGGGTTGCCGCCTCAGCCTACCCAGGAGCAGTTCGAGAACAACTTGGCGGCAGCGCTGGGGCAGTTGCCGGTGCGTAACCCCGTGTGGGTGGAAGATGAGAGTCGTACCATTGGCGGCATTCATATTCCCACGCCGCTGTTCGAGCAGATGAGTACGGCGCCGCTGGTAGTGCTGGAAATACCGCGGGAAGTGCGGGTGCGCAAGCTGGCCGCCGAATACGGCCGCGAAGACGCCGGCGCGCTGGCCACGTCCATCCTGCGGATTCGGAAGCGGCTGGGCGGCCTGGCTACCAAGGAGGCCCTAGCCGCTATTGCCGAAGACGACATGGAGAAGATGGTGAGCCTCGTGCTCGACTACTACGACAAAACCTACAGCCACGGCCTCGAAGGGCGCCATGCCCTCCGGGTGCCCTCCGACACCTGCGACGCCGCCGTGAATGCCAATTTGGTACTGCGCGCCGCTCGTCAGGCCAACCTGTTTTCCAAATCATCCTCTTCCACTGCCACTCATGGTGCCTAAGCTGCGCGTAGCCCGCCCCACCGACCAGCTGGCGGCAGTGCTACGCTTCTACCGCGACGGCCTGGGCCTGGTGGAACTCGCGTCGTTTGTAGCACATAACGGCTTCGATGGTGTAATGCTCGGCCACCCCAACGCGCCGTATCACCTGGAGTTTACGCACCAACCCGGCCACGAAGTAGGCCGCGCGCCGACTGCCGATAACCTGCTGGTTTTTTACCTTCCGGATGCAGCTGAATGGCAGGCGGCAGTACAACGGCTGCGGGCCGCGGGCTTTGCGCCGGTTGCGTCGTACAATCCGTATTGGGACCAATTGGGCGTTACGTTCGAAGACCCCGACGGCTACCGGGTGGTGTTGCAACAAACCGCCTGGGAACTGTAGCCAGCCTAATTTTCGCATCTTATTTCCTATCTGATGACCTCTCCCGAAACCACCGACCAAGTTCGCCTCACGCAATACAGCCACGGCGCGGGCTGCGGCTGCAAAATTGCGCCCAAGGTGCTCGACCAGATTCTACACACCAGCATCCCACAGCCCCACGACGACAAGCTGCTAGTCGGCAACTCCTCGCGCGACGATGCCGCCGTGTACGACATAGGCAACGGGCAGGCGCTCATCAGCACCACCGACTTTTTCATGCCCATCGTAGATGATGCCTACGACTTCGGGCGCATTGCCTCCGCCAACGCCATTTCCGACGTGTATGCTATGGGCGGCCGGCCCGTTATGGCTATTGCCGTGCTAGGCTGGCCCATTGACAAGCTAGCGCCCGAAGTGGCCCGCCGCGTAATTGAAGGCAGCCGTAGCATCTGCGCCGAAGCCGGCATTCCGCTGGCTGGTGGCCACAGCATCGACTCGCCCGAGCCGATTTTCGGCTTAGCCGTAACGGGCATGCTCGATATCAAGAATCTCAAGCAAAACGACACTGCTACCGCCGGCTGCGAGCTGTACTTAACCAAGCCGCTTGGCGTAGGCATGCTGACTACTGCCCAAAAGCGCGGCATCTTGCGCCCCGAGGACGAGCAAATTGCCCCGCAAAGCATGATGCAGCTCAACCGCATCGGCTTCGACTTGGGCCAGCTAACCGCCGTGCGCGCCATGACCGACGTAACGGGTTTTGGACTGCTGGGTCACCTCTCCGAAGTGTGCGAAGGCAGCAACCTTACTGCCGAAGTAAAGTTCAGTGCCGTACCCCTGATTCCGGAAGCCGAGCTATACCGTGCCCAAAAAGCCATTCCGGGCGGTACGGTGCGCAACTGGGATTCCTACGGCCACAAAATAGGCACCATCACCGATGAGCAGCGCGCTTGGCTCTGCGACCCGCAAACTTCCGGGGGACTATTGGTGTGCGTGGAGCCGGCCGGCCGGGCCGAGGTGCAGGCGGTGTTCGAGCAGTACGGGCTAGCGTTGCAGCCATTTGGCACGCTGCGCGCCCATCAGCCCGGCGAAGCCTGGATTCAGGTTCGCTAGGTTGTGAAAACGGTTTCTCTGTTACGGCCGCTGCTGGAGGTTGGTGCCGTCATTGTAGCTCTCATTGTGGGGCTGCGGCTGATTACCGGCTTGTTTGGTAAGCGGCGGCGGGCATACCAGATTACGTTTCAACGGCAGGTGGCACTGCTGTTTTGGCCGTTGCTGTGTTTGAGTGTGGGCTTGCCTTTTCTGGCGTCGTTTTTCTTTGCCGGGGAGTTATCTACCTACGAATTGATTTTGCTGCTTTTGTTTTCGGCGGTAGTAATAGGTTTTGCGCTGCCCGCTTTGCTGCTGCACGCGCAGTATTACCTGCACAACCACGCCACCGAGGTGGTATTCGAGCCCAAACAGAACTTGCTGGAAGTATACGAGAACGGCCAGCGCCTGCCTTTCAGCCGCGCCGATATTCAGCGGGTGCTGTACGTCCGCTGTTCGTCCCGGCGCGCGTTCTGGAGCAATTACGAGTACGTGCAGCTCCAACTGCGCAATGGCCGCAGCATCACCATCACCTGCTTGTTGCTGAAACTAACCGGACTAGCTGACTTCCTGCGCAATACGCATCTGGAGCACCGAAACCAGCTTTTCTGCACCATACAGAGGTAGTTGGTACCGGGTAGTTAGTAGAGTGAGTAGCTGGCAGGAACAGTAGCCTCTGCTTACGTAGTACTAAATACTTCCGACCTTTGCCCGCTCTTTCCGCTTTCACTTATGCTGCTACACCACCGCGAAATGGGCCAGGGAGCCCCTCTGGTTATTCTGCACGGTCTTTTCGGCACCCTCGACAACTGGCAGACCTTAGCGCGCCGCTGGGCCGATACCGGCCACCGCGTTATCAGCGCGGATTTGCGCAACCACGGCCGTTCTTTCCAAACGCCCGAGCACACGTACGAGCTCATGAGCAACGACGTGCTGGCCTTGTTTGAGAGCCTGCAACTTGGCCCCGACACCACGCTCATGGGCCACAGCATGGGCGGTAAAGTGGCCATGCGCTTCGCCCTCGACCACCCCGACCGACTGGCCCGCCTCATCGTGGTGGACATTGCTCCCCGCTTGTCCGATATGGCGCACCAGGACAATATTCTGGCTGGTTTGAACGCCGTGGACCTCACCACTCTCGAAAGCCGCCAGCAAGCCGATGAGGCACTGGCCCAGCACATCCGCCAGCCCGGCGTGCGGCAGTTTCTGCTGAAAAACTTGTACCGCCTCGATGACAACTCGTTTGCCTGGCGGCAGAACCTGGCGGCTCTCACCCAGCATATCGCTGAAATCGGAGAGGAAATCAGCAGCCCCGAGCCGTTTCTGAAGCCCGCTCTGTTCATCCGCGGCGGGCAGTCGGATTACATCAACGCTGAGGATAAGCTGTACGGTATCCCGGCCCTGTTTCCCAACTCCCAAGTGGAAACGATAGTGGATGCCGGCCACTGGGTGCATGCCGAAAAGCCAGACGAAGTATTTGGGCTGGTTGATGCTTTTGCCAAAAGCTAGCACCCAACTCGGTCTTTCTGTTATTCCGACGCAGGAGGAATCTGGGTATTATCGTTGAACGATTTTATCCAGATTCCTCCTGCGTCGGAATGACAACACTCAATTAAATAGTCTTTTAGTAACTGTAACTATTTTACCTCAGTGAAGCCCGGCGTCCTCTACCTGATTCCTACCATCCTCGCCGACGATACGGCCCCGCAGGTGCTACCGCCACAAATAGGTGCGCAGGTAGCGGCGTTGTCTTGCTTTCTGGTGGAAAATGCCCGTACGGCCCGGCGCTTCATCAAAAGTGTGGCCCCGGCCCAGGTAATTGAGGAGTTACGCATCAGTGTCATCGATAAAGACAGCACCGAAGCCCAAATTCAGGCCGCGCTAAAACCGGTGCTGGCGGGCCAGGATGCAGGCGTACTATCGGAAGCGGGCTGCCCTGGCATTGCCGACCCCGGCGCCGAGCTGGCACGGGCGGCCCATACTCTGGGCATAAAAGTGGTGCCGCTGGTAGGCCCAAGCAGCTTGTTACTGGCCTTAATGGCCTCGGGCATGAACGGGCAAAGCTTCACATTTCACGGCTACCTGCCCATTGAGCGGAGCCGCCGGGCCGCGGCCATTAAGCAGCTGGAAAAGCTGGCGTTGGCGCAGCATCAAACCCAGCTTTTCATCGAGACGCCCTACCGCAACATGCAGATGCTGGAGGACTTGCTAAGTCAACTGCATTCTGCTACCCGGCTCTGCATTGTCGCTAGCCTCACGGCTGCTAATGAGTACATCCGCACCGATACCATAGCGGGCTGGAAAAAAACCGGTTTGCCAGAGATTCACAAGCAGCCGGCGGTTTTCCTGATTGGGAAATAGCGCTTAGCCGCTTAGCTCAACACTTGGTACACCAGCAGCGAAGCCAGATACGCCAAGCCGGTCATGTACACCAGTTGAAGCAGCGGCCAGGTCCAGCCTTTGGTTTCGCGGTAGGTGGTGGCCAGGGTGCTCATGCATTGCATGGCAAACACGTAGAATACCAGCAACGAGCCGGCGCGGGCGGGCGTGAAGAACGGTTGCCCGTCTGGGCCCTTCTCAGCAGCTAGTTTTTGCTGTACGGTTAGCTCGTTGGCATCCTGGCCCACGCTGTAGATAGTGCTCATCGTGCCCACAAACACCTCCCGGGCCGCAAACGAGGTAAGCAGCGAGATGCCGATTTTCCAGTCGAAGCCCAGCGGCCGAATAGCAGGCTCAATCAGGTGCCCAAAACGGCCGGCGTAGGAGGTTTCCAGCTTTTCTGAGGCCACCCGCGTTTCCACTTCCGTTTCGTTTAGCTGTGCGGTATTGGCGCGCACCCGCTGTTCAGCTTGTTCCAGCGAGTTGCCCGGCCCATAGGAAGCCAGTACCCACAGTATCACCGATATAGCAATAATGACTTTACCCGCCTGAAATACGAAGGCTTTCACCTTCTCCACAATGGTGAGTACCACGTTTTTCCAGCGCGGCCAGCGGTACACCGGAAACTCCATGATGAAGTAGCTCCGCTCTTTGGTCTTCATGAACAGCTTCAGCACCCACGCCGACCCCACCGCCGATACAAAACCCAGCAAGTAGAGGCCCATCAGCGCCACCCCGCGCAGGTTGAAGATGCCCAGCACTGGTTGGTCGGGCACTACCAGCCCAATGAGCACCGTATACACCGGAATCCGGGCCGAGCAGCTCATCAGCGGCGTCACGAAGATGGTAATCATCCGGTCCTTGCGGTTCTCGATGGTGCGCGCGCTCATAATAGCCGGCACGGCGCAGGCCATACCCGAAATCAAGGGCACCACGCTCTTCCCGTTCAGCCCGAACTTGCGCATGATGCGGTCCATCATGAACGTTACGCGGGCCATATAGCCAGTTTCCTCGAGCACCGCAATGAAGGCAAACAGCAAGGCAATCTGCGGAATAAAGATGAGCACACCGCCCAAACCCGCCAGCACGCCTTCGGTGAGCAGGCTAATGAGCGGTCCATTGAAGTTGCTTTGAATCAGGCCGTTAATCCAGGCCACGCCCGTATCAATTAGCTCCATCGGGTAGCTGGCCCACGAGAATACCGCCTGAAACAGCAAGAACAGCACCGCCAGAAAAATCAGGTAGCCCCACACTTTGTGCGTGAGCACCCGGTCGAGGCGGTTGCTGTAGGGCTCGGCTTTCTCGGTCCGCGTAACGGATACCACGTTCAGCAGCAGCTCGTTGATGCGGGCGTACCGGTCGATGGTTTCCTGGGCCTGCCGCGGCGTGGCCTCGAAGTTATACTTGGTTACTAGCTCCGCTATATACGCTCGGTTGTCGGCAGTCAGGAAGCTGATATGGCGAAACTGATGCGCGTAATGCAGCGCCAGATAGTCGTTGTGCAGGTTGAAGTAGTAGCGAATCTGCCGCAACATCGGTACCAGCGCTTCGTCAGGCTCATAAAACGTAGTGGTAGCCGCGTCGAGCTGCTGGGCCATAACGATTTTCAGCGCCGCTACTCCAATGCCTTTGCGGGCGTTCATGGGAATAACCGGCACCCCCAGTTCCTCCTGCAACGCCTCTAAGTCGATGTTGATGCCGTGCTGGGCGGCCACGTCCATCATGTTCAGGGCCAATACCAGCGGCAGGCCCAAGTCAGCAAGCTGCGTGAACAGCAGCAGGTTGCGGCGCAGGTTGCTGGCATCGGCCGTTACCACCACAAAATCCGGATACTGCCCCGACGTCTTATCGTAGAGCAGGTCGGTGATTACCTTTTCATCCAGGCTTTTGGGGTAGAGCGAATACGTACCCGGCAAATCGATGATTTCGGCCCGGTGCTGCGCTGTTAGCTGGCTAATCCCGGTTTTGCGGTCTACCGTCACGCCAGGGAAGTTCCCGACTTTCTGGTTGAGGCCCGTAAGCTGGTTGAACAGCGAAGTTTTCCCGGAATTGGGGTTGCCAATCAGCGCAATGCGCGTCAGGCCGCGCGGTGCGGCCTGCAAAGCGGCAGTTTCCAAAGCCGCCGCCGAAGCAGCGGCCCTGGCAGGGACGGTACGAATTCCGGCATCACGCATGCGCGGCTACTCCTTCAGCATAATGGTTGCTGCTTCACTCACTCGCAGCGACAAAGTGTAATCTGCGGCCTCACCCACCACTAAGGTAATCGGACACCCCAGGGGCGCCCGGCTATTCAGCCGCACCTGCGTACCGGGGATACACCCCATTTCCAACAGTTTGAGGGCCATTTCCGGATCCTTCAAACAGCAAATCGTACCCGTCTCGCCTAAATGCAGATCTTTCACGCTTCGGGGAGCGGCAATGGCTTTGGCAGAGGTGGGACGAACGGACACGGCAGCAGGGTTTATTTAGACTTCCTTTAAACAAAGGTACAACCCATTTAGGTTTCGACCAAAGTGCCCCGGCCCGGCAAGTCCAGTGCTAAGTGCCTTATAAATATTCCTTTCAGGAATTGCATTTTTATAAATATTTAAAGAAAACGTGCCGAAAATCGGCGTTATCATTTTACTTTTGGGATATAACTATAGCATACACAATATGATCCAACGCGTACTTGCTTTCGTCACTTTTCTCTTGCTACTCCCAGCGCTTAGCATGGCCCAAGAGAATCGTCTGTCCGGTCGCATCGTCGATCAGAAGACGAAAGAGCCCATTCCTTTCGCCTCTATTGGTTTGAAAGAAGAACAGACTGGCGCTCTGACCAATGAATATGGCTTTTTCCAAATGGCCATGCCAACCAAAAATGCCCAAGACTCCCTGGTGGTGCTGGCTTTGGGTTACAAACGCGTAGCGGTGCTAGTGAAGCGCGGCAATGCCAACCTCGCCGACCTCATTGTAGAGGTGCCAAAGCGCGTAATTGAGCTGGGCAACGTTACGGTGAAAGGCGGCAAAGTGAAAGACCTGTCGCTGGGCTCGAAGTCGACTACACCGGGTGAAGGGATGATTCAGGGGATGCCCGGCAGCCAGTATGCCTTCTTCGTGAAGAACGACAAGAACAAGAAGCTCGGCAACGTGCGCTCCGTGTCGTTTTATATTGGAGAGCACGGCTTCCCGCGCGAGCCGTTCCGGGTGCGCCTCTACAAGCCCGATGGCAACTACAACTCGCCCAACACCGACATTCTCACCGAAAACGTAGTGGTATCGGCCCCGAAGGGTGGTGAGTGGTACACCATCGACCTGACGCCTTACAACATTGAGGCACCATCGGAAGGCTTTTTCGTGGCCATGGAGTGGATTGTGAGCGGTGATAAGTTCTACACCACCAACTTCATGGACACTTACACCCCCTACGGCCAGATCATGCGCCCAACCTTCGAATTCAAGGAAAGCCGCACGTGGAGCTACACCATGGGCAAAGGCTGGAGCCTGCTCA
The DNA here is from genome assembly GCF_017313265.1 of Hymenobacter telluris. Lineage (GTDB taxonomy): Bacteria > Bacteroidota > Bacteroidia > Cytophagales > Hymenobacteraceae > Hymenobacter > Hymenobacter telluris. Next base: position 144,555 of record NZ_JAFLQZ010000014.1, read on the forward strand.
CTTTGGCTAGCAACGGCCAGCGCTACAACGCCATGATTAAAGCCGAAGTAGACCAGATTAAGGATTAAGACAATGTGCTGATTTGGTTATGTGCTGATGTGCTATTCAACTACAAGACATAATCCAATACTGTTATAAAGTAGAAAAGGGGCTCCGTGTGGAGCCCCTTTTCTACTTTATGTTGAGTAGCTAGGCAAAGCCGAAGCACGACAGCCACCTAGCACATCGGGAATCGGTGGATTACTTAATCACCGCAATTTCGACGCGGCGGTTTTGCTGGCGGCCTTCTGGCGTGGCGTTGGTTGCTACGGGAGCCGTTTCGCCCATGGGCTCGAGGCTAATGCGGTTGGCTCCAATGCTGGCATTGCTGGTGAGCCAGTTTTTCACGGCTTCGGCCCGCTTAGCGCTTAGCTCTTTATTGTAGCTCTTGTCGCCGCGCGAATCGGCAAAGCCCATTACGCGCACCTGGCTTTTGCCGTAGCGGCGCCCAATGGAACCTCCGATTTCCGACAAAGCCCGCGTAGCTGTCGGCTTGATTTCGGCCTTATCGGTATCGAAAAGCACGGTTTCTTCCAAGCCGTACACGCTGTACTTATCGTCGTCGCGCACTGAAATTTCCGGCAAATCAATTTCCTCGTACTTGGCGTCAGCCAGCTTGGCTTTGGTCATGTCCCAGGCGGCGTCTACGGAATTGGCGGCATCCGCTGCAGCATCGGCTACGGTACTGTCTTTGCGGTATACAACTGCCGTATCGGACGTGGCTTCCTGAGGTTCGTCTTTGGCTTCGGGCTTTTTCAGGTCACTACAAGCAGTTGACAGCAAGGCGGTCAGGGCTAAAACAGAAAGCAGGGGCTTGTTCATGGGGTATAAGGAACTAATGATTGGGAAAGGGAAGATTCAGACGCACTTACGCAGCCTCAAAAGGGAAGTTGGTTTCTCAGTGGCGAGGTTGAGGGCGGCGCACATAACAAATCGAGCCGCTAGCTGAACAGTACAGCTAGCGGCTCGAAAGCAGATTTGGAGCAGAATTACTTGGTTTTGGTGTGCTCGGCAATCCAACTCCTGATTAGCTCTAATGCAGCCGGCGAAAAGGTTTCGTGCGGCTGCCCGTTCACCACGGCCCACTCACCTGGGTCGGCCTGAAACAAGTGGTTGACTCCGGGCAGTTTCTTGCTGGTTACATCGGAGTTGCCGTGCAGCGCTTTAACTAAACCGTTGAGGTTAGGCTCGGCGGCCACGGAAGCATCGGCGGTGCCGCCGAGCAGCAGTACGGGGCATTTCACTTGGTCCATCCTGACAGCAGGATTGAATGCTAGCTGGCTTCGGTAGCGTGCTGAAGTGAGTTCGGCAGCACGGTTTTGGGCCGTAATAGTGTCCAGGCTGGCATCGTATTGCCGCATCATTTTCACCAAAATTGCCTGTGCCTTTTTAGAGTCTGGGTTCTGCGTTACCACGGTCTGCAACGCCTGTTGCTGCTTAATAAAGATGTTAATATCCTGCTCTTGCACCCCAATTCCGCGAAGTAAGGCCTTCTGCTGCTGTAGGATAGCCGCACTTCCCGATTGCCCAAACGCGGCGAGCGAAACCACGAAAGCCGGCGGCAACGGCTGCGCCGCCGCCAGCAAAGCCACGTTACCGCCTTCGCCGTGCCCTACCACGCCGATGCGCGTCACGTCTATTTCGGAGCGGGTGCGCAGGAAGTTCAAGCCGGCCTGCACATCACCCACCAGTTCGGCGGTGGTGGCGGTGGCGAAATCCCCGGCCGAAGCACCCACGCCCCGGTCATCGAAGCGCAGTACGGCAATGCCGCGGCGGGTGAGGTGGTCGGCTAGAATTCCCATTAGGCGGTAGTCGCCGATGGTAGCGTCCCGGTCTTGGCCACCAGCATCGGAAGCCAGCACCACGGCCGGAAACGGGCCCGGTCCGGCGGGTACCGTGAGCATGCCACCCAGCCGCAGGTTCACCGGCACGTTGGTATAGGTTACTTCTTCTTCGCGGTAGGGGGGCGTTAGGCGGGCTTTGGGGGCGGTGTTGACGGCGGCCGGCGCAAAGGTGAGCGTTAAGGCGGCTTCCAAACCGGGTTGCCGCCATTGCCCGGTCAGCTTTTTACCATCGGGGGCCAATTGGCCAATAAAGCGGCTGCCAGCTTCTTCGGCGGCAAACACCACGGTGTCGCCGCGCACTTCCACTTGCACGGCCATGTGGCTGACCTTCTGCATGGGCACGTCGAGCGTGGCGAAGTACGAGCCGCCCGTAAGGCTAACCAGCCGGAAAATAACTTCCAGCTCGCCACCCGGCATTTTCAGCGGGCCTTTCCATAAACCATCCATGGCGGGGGCGGCAACAGCTGCTGATTCACCCATCATCCACAACAACAGCACCAGCAACCAGCGGCGTGACACCCACGCACCAACGAACTTATTCATGTTAGCTGTCAACAGAGAAATAGCAATAAATAAACTTAGCCAAGTGAAAAAACCGGAGTATAGATGCTTTAGCGCAGCCACACACTTTCTCGCAATATAAGTATATCTAGTCGGGTTATATTAAACTGGCACCTTGAAATTGCTTTGACGCAGCATTACTCAGTGAAAAACACTCGCTTCACCCGCTCACTTACGTTGGTTAGCAGCTCGTACGGAATAGTGCCAATGCGGCTTGCCAACTCAGGCAATGGCAGCTGTGGGCCGAATATTTCGGCTACGTCGCCGGCCCGGGCGGCGCTGATATGCGTGACGTCGACCATGCACATATCCATGCATACATTGCCGATGATGGGCGCACGCTGCCCCCGGACTACTACCTCGCCCGCACCATTGCCGAAGCGCCGGTCGTAGCCGTCGGCGTAGCCGATGGCGAGGGTGGCAATGCGCCGCTCGTATTCCACGGCCTGGCCCCGGCGGCTGTAGCCTACCGTTTCGCCGGGCGGCAGGGTTTTCACTTGCGAAATGGTGGTGCGCAGAGTACTAACGGGCCGTAGGGCATCTTGCTCGCGGCCGGTAGCTTCCACGCCATACAAACCAATACCGAGGCGCACCATATCCATATGGGCTTCCGGAAAGCGCAGGATGCCCGCCGAGTTGAGGGCGTGTTTAAGGATGGAGTAGCCCAGTGCTTCTTCCAATTGGGGCGTCATGCGTTGGAAGGCGGCCAACTGCTGCTCGGAGAAGCTGTTGTGCTGCTCTTCGTCGGCGCCGGCTAGGTGGGTGAGGGCGCTGGCGACGCGCAGGTGCGCGGCATTATCGCGCAGCAGGGCACACAGCTCCGGCAGGTCGGTTTCCGAGAAGCCTAAGCGGCGCATGCCAGTATCGAGCTTGAGGTGAATGGCTGGCAGCGGCTGCTGGCGGGCGGCCGTGAGGTAGTCGTGCAGCCGCTCGAACGAGTAGATTTCGGGCTCCAAGTGATACTGGCGCAACACCTGAAACGCATCGGGCGAGGGGTTCATCACCATGATGGGCAGGCTGATGCCGTGCTGGCGGAGGCTCACGCCTTCGTCGGTGTAGGCTACGGCGAGGTAGTCGGCGCGGTGAAACTCAAGCAGGTTGGCTACCTCATAGGAGCCGCTGCCGTAGGCAAATGCCTTCACCATCACCATGAGCCTGGTGCCCGGCTGAATACGGCTGCGGTAGAAATTCAGGTTCTGCGCCAGCGCCTCCAGGTCCACTTCCAGCACCGTGCCGTGAATCTGGCGCTGGAAAGCCGTCACAATCCGCTCGAACCCGAACCGCCGGGCGCCCTTCACCAGAATGGTTTCCTGGTGAAAAGCATCGGGCCGAAACTGGCGCAGAAAGTCGTCGGTGGTGTTGTAGAACGTGGCTTCCACCTGCTGAAAAAGCGCCTGATGGTGCTTGATTTCCAGCCCCACCCCTACCAGCCGCTCCACGCCGTGGGTGGCCAGCTGCGCAGCTACGCGGGCATACAGCTCGGCGCCAGCCAGGCCTGATTCCAGCACGTCGCTCAGAATCAGGGTGCGGCGGCCCCGGCGGGGTTGGCGGGCCAATACGTCGAGGGCCAGATTGAGGCCAGCCAGGTCGTTGTTGTAGGTGTCGTCGAGGACGTAGCAGTCGTTGAGGGCCTGTTTCATTTCCAGGCGCATGGCTACGGGCTGAAGCCGGTCGAGGCGGTGCTGGATTTCGGCGGCGGGCACCTGCCGCCACAGCAGCACCGCTAAGGCGTGCAGGGCGTTTTCCACGGACGGCTCGTCGGCGAAGGGCAGCGTGAACGTGTGCTCCTGGGGCAGCGGCCGGGCCAGACTCACGCGCGCCACCATCCGGTCGCCCGACGATTCGGCCACGGTTACGGCTACGTGCGCCAGGTGCGGGTGCAAGCGGCTCCAAGTGAAGGTGCGGTGCTCGGGCAGATGTTGCTGGGCAGCAGCATGAATCAGCTCGTGGTCGAGGCAGTAGAATAGCGTGTCCACATCGAGGAACAGCTGCATTTTCTCTTCCACTTTCTCGCGGTGGTTGGTGAAGCCAGCATCATGCGCCGTACCAATGTTGGTGAACAAGCCAAGCGTGGGCTGCATAATGCGGGCTAAGCGGGCCATTTCGTGGCGCTGCGAAATACCGGCTTCGAAGATACCCAGCGTGTGCGTGGCGTTCAGCTCCCACACGCTGAGCGGCACGCCCACCTGCGAGTTGTAGGAGCGGGGGCTCTTGCAAATCAGCTCGTCGGGGGCCAGCAGTTGCGCCAGCCACTCCTTCACGATGGTTTTGCCGTTGGACCCCGTCACGCCCAGCACCGGCACCCGAAACCGCCGCCGATGCGCGGCCGCTACGGTTTGGAGAGCATCCAAGGCATCATCTACCAGCAGAATCCCCGCTTCGGGGTACGCCAGCAGGCCACCCGGAATTTCTGCGGCCCTATCGACTACAAACAGCCGCACACCTCGCGCGTACAGTTCCGGCATATATACATGGCCGTTGTGCTGAGGGCCACGCAACGCGAAGAATACGCTGCCAGTGGCCTGCCCAATGCGGCGGCTATCCAGCAGCAACTGATGAACAGGAGCGGGCCGGGGAGGAGTGCGCAGCAGGGTGCCGTGGGTGAGGGCGGGCAGGGCGGTGAAGTCGAGCATCATGCGGCAAAGGTAAAACGGAACCGAGTGGGATGCCGCTGGGGTTGCGCGGGCGGCTGGCCTACGCTACCCTGGCTAAGGGCGCCTAAACCGGTACTGGCTTTGCCGTACCTTTGCAGCTTGTTTTTCATTTCCGATTCCGTTTGAAACTTTCTCGTCACCACCTGGCTGCTTTGGCGGCTTTCCTTATCTGGGGCTTTTTCCCGATTCCGCTACGGATACTGCACGGCTATGCCAGCGGCCAAATCCTGTTTTTCCGCATCCTGCTTTCCTTGGTACTGCTGCTCCTGATTCATGGGTTGGGCCGGCGCGCGGCGGTGCGGGCGGTGGCGCGGCAGTGGCAGGCCGCAGGCCGCGCCGAGCGGCGCAATGTGGCAATTAGCACGGTGGTTGGCGGCCTGCTGCTGACTTCCAACTGGCTGCTGTTCATTTATGTAATCAATGAGGTGAGCGTGCAGGCTGGCTCGTTTTCTTACCTGATTTGCCCCATCCTCACGGCACTGCTGGGGTTTGCTATGTTGCGCGAAAAGCTGCGGCCCAACCAATGGGCAGCCATTGCATTAAGTGCGCTTAGCTGCCTGCTGCTGGGAGTTGGTGAGTTGCGCACTTTGCTGATGAGCTTGGTGGTGGCCTTCACCTACGCCCTCTACCTTATCACGCAACGCCGCTTGCAAGGCTATGACCGGCTGGTGCTGCTTACGGTGCAGCTACTGCTGTCGGCGGCGGTGGTGCTGCCGCTGGCGCCGTTGTTGGGGGCGCAGCCGCTGGTGGGGTTTGCTGATGGCAAGCTGTTGGGATACACCGCCATCCTGAGCGTGGGCTTCACGGTGCTGCCGCTGTTCCTGAACCTGTACGCCCTCAATGCGCTGCCCTCGGGTACGGTAGGCATCATGATGTACGTGAATCCGGTGGTGAGTTTTGCGCTGGCGTTTCTGTATTTCGGTGAGGCCGCCACGCTCACGCAGGCCGTAGCCTACGGCGTGATTTTGCTGTCGGTGGTGCTGTATAACGTGCAGTTCCGCGCAACGAAAACCTCACCCCCCAGCCCCCTCTCCAAAAGAGAGGGGGAACTAGTTTCTAATTCATAGCTTAGATTTTTGAAGTCTAGAGTTAGAACTAATCCCTCCTGTCTTTTGGAGAGGGGGCTAGGGGGTGAGGTCCGGCCTTGCTACCTTCGAACGGATTTTAGAATTCCTATTCCCTGCTGATGTCTACCGTTTTCTCTGCCCCAACGGCCGCCGCGCCGGTTGCCGCGCCGCTGTGGCGGCGGGCCTTGCCCCATCTGCTGGCCGTGCTGTTCTTTTTGGTGCTGGCTGTGCTGTACTTCTCGCCCATCGTGTTTGGGGGCAAAACGCTGAGCCAGCACGACATTGTGCAGTTCAACGGCGGTGCCCACGAGTTGCAGCTGGCCCGGGCAGCCGGTAAGGAAGTGCTCTGGACCAACTCTATGTTTTCGGGGATGCCGACCTACCTCATCAGCACCCGCTTCCCCGGCGACCTGAGCGTGTATCTGCACAGTCTGTTCACGCTGGGCTTGCCGGCGGTGGTAGCCAACCTGTTTCTGGCGCTGCTTTGCGGCTACATCTTGTTTGTAGCGCTAGGCCTTACGCCGCTGGTTAGCGGCGTAGGCGCGGTAGCGCTGGGCTTTACCAGCTACAACATTGTAATTCTGGCGGCCGGGCACAACACCAAGAGCCTCGCGCTGGCCTACGCGCCGCTGGTGCTGGCGGGGCTGATAGTGGCCTTCCGGCGCAACCGGTGGTTGGGCACGGCGCTGTTTGCGCTGGGGCTGGCCATGAACGTGCGCTCCAACCACTTGCAAATCACTTACTACCTGCTGCTATTGGTGCTGGTGTTTGGCATCGTGGAATTGATTTTCGCCTTCCGCGAAAAGCGCCTGGCCGACTTTATGGGCCGCTCGGTGCTGCTGGGCCTGGCGGCACTGCTGGCCGTGGGCGTGAGCTTTGGCCGCCTCTACACCACCGCCGAGTACGGCAAATACAGCATCCGGGGCCGCTCAGAACTGAAAACACCTGCTCCCGCCGACCCTGGCCAGCCCGCCCCCGCTGCTGCGGCCGGCGACGATGGCACCGGCGGCTCCGGCCTCGACCGGGACTATGCGTTCAGCTACAGCTACGGCATCGGCGAAACCATTACGCTGCTGATTCCGAACTTCTACGGCGGGGCTTCGCAGATGAAGCTCAGCGACAACTCGGCCACCGGCAAAGCCCTGAGTGCCCTGGGCGTTCCGCCCGTGCAGCTCTCCGACTACCTGGCCCACATGCCTACCTATTGGGGCGACCAGCCCATTACCAGCGGCCCGGTGTACGTGGGCGCTATTGTGTGCTTCCTGTTCGTGCTGGGTTTGTTGGTGGCCGACCGGCGTACCCGCGCCTGGCTGGCGGCCGGCACGCTGCTGTCGATAATACTGGCCTGGGGTAAGAACTTCGAGACGTTCAACTACTTGATGTTCGACTACTTCCCCGGCTACAACAAGTTTCGGGCGGTGAGCATGGCCTTGGTTATTGCGCAGTTAGCTATGCCGCTGCTGGCGGTGCTGGCGTTGGGCCGCGTATTGCGCAACCGAGCAGCTGGCCCTGCCGCCGCTGGCGCCAGCACGCACCCCAGCCTGGCCGCCCTGAGCGCCAAAACCGCCGATGCGCCCGAAACTGCCGACCTCAAGCGCAAGGTGTTGCTGGCGCTGGCCATTACGGGCGGCCTCTGCGTGCTGGCGTTCCTGATTGGCCTCGGAGCTGACTTCTCGGCGCCCATTGATGCCCAGCTTCAGCAACAGGGCTTCCCGCTAGATGCCATCCGGCAGGACCGCGCTTCGTTGCTTCGTTCGGATGTGCTGCGCTCCATCGTGTTTATTGCGCTGGCCGCCGGTACGTTGTGGTTCTACTTGCAGCGCAAGCTGTCGGCGGGGGCTGCGGCGGCGCTGGTAGGCGTACTGACGCTGGTGGATTTGTGGGGCGTGGACAAGCGCTACCTTAACGACGACAACTTCCAGACCGAAACCGTAGCCCAGGGCTTCGTACCATCAGCCGCCGACCAGCAGATTTTGCAGGATAAAGACTTGAGCTACCGGGTCCTGAACCTGGCCAACCCGTTCAACGAAGCTCAAACTTCCTACTTCCACAAAAGTATTGGTGGCTACCACGGGGCCAAGCTGCGCCGCTACCAAGAGCTGATTGAGCGGCAGATTTCGCGTAACAACTTGCAGGTGCTCAACATGCTGAATACGCGCTACATCATTCAGCCAGCACAAGGTCCGCAGCAGGAAGGCCAGCAGGGCACGCCCGAGCAGGTACAGCGCAACCCCGGTGCCCTCGGCAACGCGTGGTTTGTGAACGAGGTGCAGAAAGTGCAGAACCCTGACCAGGAAATCAACGCCCTAACCAACCTGAACCCCGCTACAACGGCCGTGGTGGATGCCTCTAAATTCCCGCTCAGCAAAACCAGCTACAGCGCGCCCGGCTCCACCATCGTCCTGACCAAGTACGAGCCCGACGCCCTTACCTACCGCGCCACCGCCACCGCCGATGCCTTTGTGGTATTCTCGGAAATCTACTACGCCGACGGCTGGAATGCTTACGTTGATGGCAAGAAGGTGCCGTACGTGCGGGCCAACTACGTACTCCGTGCCCTGCCACTACCCGCCGGCAGCCATACCATCGAGTTTAAGTTCGAGCCCACCGAATACGCCATTGGCAACACGGTATCATTGGTTTCGTCGGTGTTGCTGATTCTGGCGCTGGTGGGAGCCGTGGTATATGCCGTACGGCAGAAGCCAGCTTTGGCTGAAGGCGCAGGTGCCTTTTAGCCCGCAGAGGACGCAGAAGGGGCGCAGAAGTCGCAGAACGTCCAGCGACTTCTGCGCCCCTTCTGCG
>NZ_JAFLQZ010000015.1 GCF_017313265.1 Hymenobacter telluris
AATCCGTTCCGCGACGAGCGAAGCGAGTTTCTACGCGTTAGCGCGGAGCCAGATACTCGCTTCGCTCGTCGCGGAACGGATTTCCGCGCTACATATTCGACCAATCCCCTCTTTCCACTCCATTCCCCTGTCATGAACCCATTAGTTGCTATCCGCGAGTTCAACCAAAGCATCTGGCTTGACTTCATCCGTCGCAAAATTCTGATTAACGGTGAGTTGAAGCGCCGCATTGACCACGAGGCCCTGCGCGGCGTAACGTCCAACCCGGCCATCTTCGAGAAGGCCATTGGCGGTTCCGACGACTACGACGGCGCCATCAAAAGCCTGGCGCTGCAAAACAAAACCACCGACGAAATCTACACGGAGATGGTTATTGCCGACATTCAGCACGCCTGCGACCTGTTCCGCCCGCTCTACGACAGCCACGACAACTCGTCCGACGGCTACGTGAGTTTGGAAGTGTCGCCGACGCTGGTTAACGACACCGAAGGCACCATCGAGGAAGGCATGCGCTTCTGGAAAGCGGTGGACCGCCCGAACGTGATGATTAAGGTGCCGGCCACGCTGGAAGGCCTCCCCGCCATCCGCCGGCTCATTGCCGAAGGTATCAACGTCAACGTAACCCTGATTTTCGGGTTGGAGCGTTACCGTTTGGTGGCCGAAGCCTACATATCGGGCCTCGAAGACCGGGTGAAAGCCGGCCTGCCCCTCGACAACATCGACTCGGTAGCCAGCTTCTTCCTCAGCCGCATTGACGTGCTGATTGACCCGATGCTGGAAAAGATTGCCGCCGAAGGTGGTGAGAAAGGCGAGCTGGCGCAGTCGATGGTGGGTGAAGTGGCCTTGTCGAGCGCCAAGCAAGCCTACCAGATTTACAAAGAGATATTCCAGGGTCCGCGCTGGGAAGCCCTGCAAGCCAAGGGGGCCGACACGCAGCGCCTGTTGTGGGCCAGCACCGGCAACAAAAACCCGAAGTACGACGACCTGAAGTACATCGAGAACCTGATTGGGCCGAACACGGTGAATACCGTACCGACCGAAACGCTCGACATTTTCCGGGAGAAAGGCCAGCCCGCCAACCGCCTGGAAGATGGCCTCGACAAAGCTGCCGACGTGCTGCGCCGGCTGCCTGAATTGGGCATCAACCTGGAAGAGCAAACGCAGGCATTGGAAGAAGACGGCGCTAAAAAATTCAAGGAGCCCTTCGCCAAGCTGATGGACTCGATTGAGAAGAAGCGCGTAGAGGCGCTGAAACTCACCACGGCTCCGGCAGAGCTGGCGCTGGGCAAGTACCAGGCCGATGTGGATGCCAAAGTGAAGGAGTTCAAGAGCAAGAACTTCACCGTAGGCTTCTGGAACAAGCAGGCCGATTTGTGGGTGCAGGACGCCGAAGGGCAGGAAAGCATCCGCAGCTTTATGGGCTGGTTGCGCGTGGCCGAAACGATGGTAGCGGCCGTGCCCGCCATCGAGCAGTTTGCGCAGGAAGTGAAGGACGCCGGCTTCAAGCACGTAGTAGTGATGGGCATGGGCGGCAGCACGATGGCGCCCATTGTGTTCAAGGAAAGCTTCGAGCAGGGCGCAAACGGCCTGCCCGTATCGGTACTCGACACCACCGACCCCACCACGGTGCGTCAGATTGAAGAGTCGGTGCCGCTGGCCGATACCTTGTTCATTGTGGCCAGCAAATCGGGCACCACGGCCGAGCCGCTGGCATTTGGCGACTATTTCTACGATAAAGTCAAGCAAATCAAAGGCGACAAAGCCGGCGAAAATTTCGTGGCCATTACCGACCCCGGCTCCAAGTTCGTGACGTCGGCCACGGCGCAGGGCTACCGCCACATCTTCCTGAACTTCGCCGAGGTAGGCGGCCGGTTCTCGGCCCTCACCTATTTCGGTTTGGTGCCGGCCGCCATGTACGGCTTGAGCACCGGCGAAATTCTGGGGCGTGCCATTCTGATGATGCGGGCCTGTGGCGCTTACGGCAACGTAGAGCAAAACCCCGGCGTGGAACTGGGCGTGGCGCTGGGTGTGCTGGCCAAGCAGGGCCGCGACAAGCTGACGCTGATTGTGCCGGAGTCGTTGAGCAGCTTCGGGCTGTGGCTGGAGCAGCTAACGGCCGAAAGCACCGGCAAGCAAGGCACCGGCATCATGCCGATTGCCGGCGAGCCGGTGCGGGAGCCCGCCCTGTACGGCAACGACCGGGTGTTTGTGTATGTGGGCTACCAGAACGAAGCAGACGAAGCCAACAAGCAGGCGCTGCAAGCCCTGGAGCAAGCTGGCCACCCCGTGGTGCGCATCACGCTCGAAGATGCCTATGATTTCGGGCAGGAGTTTTTCCGCTGGGAAGTTGCCATTGCCGTGGCCAGCGCCGTGCTGGAAATCAACCCCTTCGACCAGCCCAACGTGCAAGCCGCCAAAACGGCCACCGATGCGCTGATGAAAGTGGTGGAAGAGCAAGGCAGCCTGCCCGAAGGCGACGCCCCGGTGGTAACCGAAAACGATGTGGCGTACTACACCGCCGTATCGGGCGCCACGGCTACGGAGGTGCTGCAAGCCTTCTTCGACCAGGCCCAGCCCGGCAATTTCCTATGTTTGCAAGCCTACCTGACCGAAACGCCGAGCCTGAATAAGAGCCTCGACCAGTTCCGGACGCAGGTGCAGGAGCAGCTGCACATTGCCACGGCTTCGGGCTACGGGCCGCGCTTTTTGCACTCCACAGGGCAGTACCACAAGGGCGGCCCCAACAACGGGCTGTTCGTGCAGTTCACCAAAAACCACCCGCAGGACCTGCAACTGCCCGGCCGTTCCTACACGTTCGGTACGTTCCAGAACGCGCAGGCAGCCGGCGACCTGAAAGCCCTGCACGATTACGACCGTCGCACGTTGCACATCCACCTCGGCGACGATGCCGAGCAAGGGTTACAAACTGTGCTGGCGGCCCTGCAAGCCGCTACGCTGCGGGTTAATTAGGGCCTCACCCCCCGGCCCCCTCTCCTAGGGGAGAGGGGGAGCCAGACGACCGTAGCGCCGCCCCGCCGGCTCGCGCCTTCGGAACGGCTACCAGCATATATATCATCACTAGTTAAAAAGGCCTGTAGTTATTGCTACAGGCCTTTTTAGCTTTCTAATCCTCGCCTTACTGCCTAGCATCTAGTTTATTCGGTAGCCGTTCCGGAGGCGTGAGCCGACGGGGCGGCGCTACGGTCGTTTGGCTCCCCCTCTCCCCTAGGAGAGGGGGCCGGGGGGTGAGGCTACCACGTCAGCCGCAACAATGAAACGCCCTGCCGAGGCAGCGTGACGTGCAGGGTGGTTTTGCCATCTTTGGTTTTCACCCAGGTCGGCGAATCGAGCAGGGCCAGCTGGCCGGCTTGCTCTAGCTGGGTGCGCTGGGTGGCCGATACATTTTGCGGGGAGCCCATTTGCTGCCACGTGGTGTAGGAGTTGCTGTGCGTACCGTCGATGCGGTAATGTTGCACTAGGGCTTGCGACGCGGCTAGGTTTTGCAGCTCGATTTCCACCTCGGAAGCTGCGGCGGGCAGGTCGTCGTTGTGGTAGTTCCAGACCAGCACGTTTGCCGAGCGGCCATCGGTGGAGGCCAGGGCGCTGATGTCGGGGCGCTGGGTTTGCTGGCCCTGGCGCACGTCCTGCAACGACAGCGCCGTGGGGTTGCTGACGGCTACGCGCTGCCCGCCCATCAAACCCAGCATCCGGAACACGTTGAGCACCGGCTTATCAACGCCATTGGTGGCCAGGTCGCGGAAGCCGGCAAACCAGGGCTGGTTTTCAAACTCGAACGACCAGCTGACCGCGCCCAGCAGGTTCACCTTATATTCGTCGGCCAGCTCGTAGAGATGCGCGTAGGCGGCGGCGGTGTAGCTGGAATACATGGTGCCGTTGCGGTAGGCGTTTTCCGGGCTCAACTCCACGGAGCAGGCCGCGCAGCCTTCGGGGTCGTTTTCGCCGATGATGATGGGCAGCCCCTTGTACTGCGGAAACGAGGCCACGATTTTGAAGCCTTCGGTAAGGTCCTTGAACTGGGTGCCCATGTTCATGCGCACGTGACCGTCTACCACTTTCGGGCCGCCTTTGGCGTGGAAGGTGATGAAATCGAGGCGGGTGCCGGTTTTGCCGGTGGCGTAGTTGGTGCCGGTGGCGCAATGCTGCAGGAAATTGCGCAGGAAGTCGGCGGCTTTGTCCCAACCGGGGCCGGTGGTTTCGGGGCCGCCGAGCTGGGCGCCGGGGCAGGCGCGGTGCACAGCTTCCTCGGTGTAATCGAAGAGCTTGCTATACTCTTCGGGCGTGCCTTTCCAGTAGCCGATGTTGGGCTCGTTCCACAGCTCCCAGGGCCAGGTTTTCACCTCGGCCTCGCCGTAGCGCGCCACGCAGTGCTTCACCCACTGGTACACCAGCTCGCTCCATTTCTTGTAGTCCTTGGGCGGGTAGGCCCAGCCGGTGTAGATGTCGTTGTAGTTGTCGCCGGGCTTCCAGTGGTGGCGGTAGGGCACCGGCTTGCTCGACAGCGCCTCGGGCATGAACCCGATTTGGGCAATGGGTTTCATGCCGCGCGCCAGGTAGGTATCGAAAATCTGGTCGGCAATTTTCCAGTTGTAGATGGGCCGGCCTTTCTTGTCTTCGGTGTAGGCGTTGGTGGAACCCCACTTGAGGGCGGGCGTACCGTCGCCGGTGGTAAGCAGGTTGTGGGTGCGCACGTACACGGTGCTGGGGCTGAGGGCCGCCAGCTCGGTGAGCAGCTTCTGCCCATCCTTCATGTAGGTGTAGTTGGGCTCGTCGTACCCAAAGTAGGCCCACATCGGGTACAGCGGGCCTTTCGGCTTCGCCAAATCCACCTGCATGGTAACGGGTGCGGCGGGCGTTTGAGCCTTGGCGGAAACAGCGGCCAGCAACAGCAAGCAAACGGCAGAAAGAATGGCGGCGCGGAAATCCGTTCCGCGACGAGCAACGCGAGTATCCGGTACCGCACCATGCGCGCAGGAACTCGCGTTGCTCGTCGCGGAACGGATTTCCGCGCTACAGGTGGTATAGGAAGCGGAAGCTTTTTGCATACAAGGGTGGGGTGGGGATTGGGAAAGAAAGGACGCTTGCAGCAAGCTACCATTCCTGCTAGCCAAACACAACCGATTGTGTGCCTACGCGTACCTTTGCCGCCATTTAATCCTTGCGCATGTCCGTTTCCCCCATCAAAAGCCGAATTGCCGTAGCGGCCATTTTCTTTCTAGCGGGCATCTGCTTCGCCAGCTGGGCCTCCCGCATTCCGGATATCAGCCTGAAGCTGGGCTTGAGCGAAGGCGACATTGGGCAGCTACTACTCGCTATGCCGGTGGGCTCGATGGTGGCACTGCCGCTGGCCGGGTGGCTGGTGCACAGCTGGGGCAGCCGCACGGTGGTACTGATAGCCGCGGCGTTGTACTCCGTTTTTCTGCCGCTGCTGGGCTGGGCCAACTCGTTCTGGACGCTGGCCCCGGCGCTGGCGCTGTTTGGCTTTGCCGGCAACCTGGTGAATGTATCCGTCAACACGCAGGCAATCAACGTGCAGGCGCACTACGGTAAGCCCATCATGGGGTCGTTTCATGGGCTGTGGAGTTTGGCGGGCTTTCTGGGTGGGGCGCTCGGCACGTTGCTGATTGGCTGGCACCAGTCGCCCCTCTCCCACTTTCTGCTGGTGGCAGGCCTGGGGCTGCTCATTGTTCTGGGGGCCCACCCGTTCACCGTGCGCCAGGATGCCGGCTCTGAAGCCGGCGGCATGAGCTTGCGCCGCCCCGACCCCTACCTGCTGCGCATTGGCCTGATTGCGTTTTGCGGGATGCTCTGCGAAGGCTGCATGTTCGATTGGAGCGGCGTGTATTTCCAGCGCGTCGTGCAGCCGAGTGCGGCCTGGGTTACGAGTGGCTACGTGGCCTGCATGAGCACCATGGCGCTGGGCCGCTTCATTTCCGACTACCTCACCCACCGGTTCGGGGCCGCCCGAATGCTGCAACTCAGTAGCGCGCTTATCACCAGTGGGCTGCTGCTTGCTATTCTGTTTCCGTACCTGGGGACGGCTATTGTGGGGTTTCTGCTGGTGGGCTTCGGCATTGCCTCGGTTACGCCGTTGGCCTACACCGCAGCCGGCCAGGCGGGCACGGTGTCGCCGGGCGTGGCGCTGGCGCTGGTTTCCACCATCGGCTACTTTGGGTTTCTGCTCGGGCCTCCTTTGATTGGCTTGCTGGGTGAAGCGTTCAGCCTGCGGATTTCCTTCGCGCTGGTAGCCGTGATGGGCGCGGCCGTGGGCATACTGGCCGCCGGCATTGCAGTCAAGCCTAAGCCGGTGCCTACGTCGGGCTAGTGGCCGTTTAAGTTATTCAAGCAAGTCGTCGGAACGGTGTAGAGACGCATACTTGCGTCTCGTCGTTGAACAGAGTCGGCCGAACGGCGCGCTCGACGAGACGCAACTATGCGTCTCTACACCGTTCCGACAACTTGCTCACTTAATCAGCTTCTCAGGGTTTCAAGCCAGCCGGTAGTTAGCTGAAATTGAACTCGGGCCGCCACTTCTCGATGGTGTGGTTGTAGATGGCCTGATTGGCTAGGTACACGGCGCACGCCACCCGCGCCCCTGTATATACATTGGAATCGGGCAGCTTCTTGTCTTGCACGGCCTTGTAAAAATCGTTCAGCGCGTACCAGGAGCCATCTTTCAACGGCTCGGTGGTGATGGGAATGCCACCGTTTTTGTCCCAGGTGATTTTGGTGGCACCCGTCACGCCGTCCACGGTGCCGTATTGCTTCAGGGTTTCCTTTTCGGGGTAGTAAATGCCTTGGTCGATGAGCAGGGAAATGGTGCCTTTCGTGCCTTTGAGCTTGAACAAGTACCCGTCGCGGGCGTTGCCGCAGGTGGCCCCGAAGTTACCCACCATACCCTCACGGGCGTAGCGCACCATCACTTGCACGTTGTCGTAGGTTTCACGGCCGTCTTTGTAGTAGTCGATGCCGCCGGTGCCGAATATTTCATCGGGGGTGGTATTGAAGGCCCAGTGGATGAAGTCGAGCTGGTGCGAGAGCAGTTCGGCGGCCAGGCCCCCGGAGTATTCGCGGTACATGCGCCAGTTTATTTTGCGCTCCAGGCTCGGCTCAGGCACGGGCCGCCGCCAACTGCCGTTCCGGTCCCACCGGCAGTCAATCTGCGTCACCTTGCCCAAATAGCCCTGGTCTATCATCTCCTTAACCCGGTAGTAGAGCGGCGAGTAGCGGTACTGGTGCCCAACTTGCAGAATCTGGCGGGGGCGCTGCTGGGCCAGCGTCACGAGTTCCGTGGCCTGCTCGATGTTGTGGGTCATCGTTTTTTCCAGGTACACCTGCTTGCCCGCCAGCAGCGCCGCCTTCGCCACCGCAAAATGCAGGTTCAGCGGCACCGAAATAATAACGGCGTCTACGTTGCGGGCCTCCAGCAGGGCGCGGTAGTCGGCGTAGGTTTTGGCTTTGCTGGCCGCCCCTATCTTTTGGGCATCGCGCAAACGGAAAGGCAGCTCGTCGCACAGCGCCGTTACTTCGTACTTATCGGGGAGCTCCTGCAAGATTTTGAGCAGACCGGTGCCCCGGTCGCCGCAGCCAATAATGCCGATTCTGAGTTTGTCGCCAGCTACGGAAGTTGCAAAAGCTTCGGTTAGCTGGGTGCCCAGCAATAGGCCGCCAGTTAGCAGGCCCGTGGTTTTCAGAAAGTCACGTCTTGGAAGGTGAATCATGGGTGGGAGACTAAGCGGTGGAATCCGGGAGAGGCAGTGTCGGCAACCGCGCCGTTGGGGCGCTGGTAGATGATGTAAGCGTGCAGGTTGGGGTGGGCGCGCAAAAAGGCCAGGCTTTTCGGCAACCCCATGCCCATCAGCGCATTGTCGTAGGCGTCGGCGGTTATGGCGTCGGGGGCTACCACCGTCACGCTAATCATTTCGTTCCGGAGAGGGTAGCCGCTTTTCGGGTCGATGAGGTGGGCAGTTCGAGTTGTGCCGGCCTGCCTGAATTTACGATAGTTGCCGGACGTCGTGATTCCGCCGGCTTCAAGTTCAATGACTTGCTGCATGCCCGGCAGTTGCCAGCCGCTGCTATCGGGCCGCTCTATGCCAATGCGCATCCGGTGCCCGCCCGGCTGCTTGCGGCCCCGCACGCGTAGCTCGCCACCCAGCTCCACTAGGTAGTTGCGGATGTGCTTGCGCTCCAGCAGCGCCGCCAGCACATCTACGGTGTAGCCTTGGGCAATACCGTTTAAATCGAGGTGGACGGCCGCCACCTTCTTCACCAAAGAATCGTTGCGCAGCTGGATTTTATCGGAGCCAATGGCGGGCAGGATGGCCTGGATGGTAGCCGCCGACGGGGCTGTTTCGGTGGGGCGCGTACCGAAACCCCAGGCTTGCACCAGCGGCTGCACGGTGGCATCAAACACCCCATCCGTTTGCCGGTACACGTCCAGCGCCTTGCCCGCTACCACCCGCAGATGCCCATCAGCCAGCACTCCAGTGGCCGACTCATTGAACCGATTGATCAGCGAGTTAGGCTGATAGAGCGAAAGCGAAGCATCAATTTCGGCTAGCTGCCGGCGCACCTCGGCTTTTGTAACGAGGCTATCCGGGGCATAGTAGGTGATGGTGTAGGTGGTGCCCTGCGCGTAGCCACTGAGCTGAAACGGCCGAAGCGGCGCCTTATCCACCGGAAGCAGCCACAACATGAGCGCGGCAACGATACTGCATTGCATCATAACGATACGCCTGGGTGAAGCGGGTTTTATCATTAGTCAGTGGTACAATCCGAACAGCCTGTAATTCTATAGCCGTTTCGCAAACGGTATACGTGCTGGTCCGGCGGCTATATTCAGCCGGCGGGCCGGTTACCGCCTGCACGGCACCGGGTATACAACGGCGCCTTACTTCGAGCGGCCCGACAGCTGAAAAAAGCCGCCGGACCGGCAGGAGCCCGCCGCTACACCGTTCGTGAAACCGCTATAGCCAGGAAGCCATTTTACCGGCCGAAAACAGAGTGCAGGGGGTTTGCTACTCCTGTTCCTCTCAACCAACCTATCATTTAAACGCGCCTTCACCAAATGCTAGTAACTTAAATCATCGTAAACGATTGCGTAATTAAAGCCACCATTTACACGCCGTTAAATGGTATTTGCCTATAGCTTAGCAACCCATACCATCAGCAAAAGCTAACACGCCGTTCAAGCACTGCGCACTGCTTTGAAACTGATTTGCAGTACACAGCTTCACTTCTTTTAGCAAGTGACTCTTCCTGCCCGCCACCACATCCTCTACCCTTCCTTTCCCCACCACGTTGATAAAGCTTACAACCTTCGCTATCTGCGCCACGGCGGCTTCCATGGCCTTTGTGCAGCCCCGCCCGGCGCCCCCCGCTCCTGCCGATACGTGGCAGAATCTGTTCGACGGCAAAACCCTGAATGGCTGGAAGCGCCTGGCCGGCACCGCCGACTATAAAGTGGAAAACGGCGCCATCGTGGGGACAACGGTGATGAACTCCGGCAACACGTTTCTGGTCACCGAGAAAGAGTACGGCGACTTTCAGCTGGAGCTCGATATCATGCTGGAAAGCAACGTCAGCAACTCCGGCGTGCAGACGCGCAGCCACTTCAATACGCCCGGTTTCGAGAACAAGGTGTACGGCCGGCAGGTGGAAATTGACCCGTCGGAACGAAGCTGGTCGGGAGGCGTGTACGATGAGGCGCGCCGGCAGTGGCTGTACCCGCTGGACTTGAACCCCAAGGCCAAGCCGCTCTTCAAAGTGGGGCAGTACAACCACGTGAAAGTGGAGTGCATCGGCAACGAGATGAAAACCTGGCTGAACAACACGCCCGTGGCCTACGTGGTGGACCCTATAGATGCCAAGGGCTTTATCGGCTTGCAGGTGCACGGCATTACCACCAAAGAGCAGGAAGGCAAAAAGGTGTACTTCAAGAACATCAAAATCAAGACTACCGGCCTCAAGCCCAGCGCCTTCCCCACCGATATCTACGTGGTGAATTTCATGCCCAATATGCTCACGCCCTACGAGAAAGAGCACGGCTGGAAGCTGCTGTTCGACGGCAAATCCTCGGCGGGCTGGCGTAGCGCCAAAGGCACGGCATTTCCTACCAAAGGCTGGCAGGTGAACGATGGCACGATGAGCGTGCTGCCGGCCGAAGGCAAGGAATCAACCAACGGCGGCGACATTGTAACCAACGGCCAGTACAAGGCTTTCGATTTGTCGTTTGAGTTCAAGCTGACGCCGGGCGCCAACAGTGGCCTGAAGTACTTCGTAACGCTGGCCGAGCAAAGCACGGGGTCGGCAATTGGCCTGGAGTACCAGGTGCTCGACGACGAATTGCACCCCGACGCCAAGCTCGGGCGCGACGGCAACCGCACGCTGGCCTCGCTCTACGACCTCAAGAAAGCCGACAAAAACCCGCGCTTCATTCACAAAATTGGGGAATGGAACGTGGGGCGCGTGGTGGTGTATCCCGACAACCGGGTGGAACACTACCTGAATGGCGCCAAAGTGCTGGAATACACGCGCGGCTCCCAGGAGTTCAAAGACCTGGTGGCCATCAGCAAATACAAGGTGTGGCCGAACTTCGGGGAGGCGCCGGCCGGGCACATTCTGCTGCAAGACCACGGCAATAACGTGTCGTTTCGGAGCATCAAAATCAAGGAACTGAAGTAGCTACCCGCCTTTCCCACCCTCAATTGCCTGTTCTTATGTCGTATCAGCGTCGTGATTTTCTTAAAACCACTGCCCTGGCCAGCGCCGGGGTGATGTTCTCGCAGGTTTCCTGGTCGGCCAGCAGCTACAAGCGCATTATCGGGGCCAACGACCGGGTGCGGGTGGGCGTGGTGGGCTTCTCTGACCGCCACCGCAACTCGCACATGCCCTGCTTTCTGAACCACTACAAGGAGTTGAACTTCGACGTAGTGGCCGTGTCCGACATCTGGAAACAGCGCCGGGAGGAAGGCGCGGCCCTGTGGAAAGAGAAGCTGGGGCACGATGTGGTAGCGTACCGCAACAATGAGGAGATGTACGCCAGGAAAGGCGTGGATGCCGTGTTTGTGGGCACCGCCGACTTTCAGCACGCCCTGCACGCCATTGAGGCCGTGCAAGCCGGCTGCGACGCCTACGTGGAAAAGCCTTTCGCCGAGACGATGGAAGACAACCGGGCCGCGCTGAAAGCCATCAAAGCGTCCAAGCAAATTGTGCAGATTGGCTCGCAGCGCCGCAGCGGCGCCAATTACCACGCGGCTGATACCTTCATTAAATCCGGCAAGTTTGGCCCGATTACGATGGTGGAGCTAACCTGGAACGTGAACCAGCCGGGGCGCTGGCGCCGGATTCCGTTGCTCAGCCAGCTCAAGGAAGCCGACACCGACTGGAAACGCTTTTTGATGAACCGCCCCGCCGAGGCTTTCGATCCGCGTAAGTATCTGGAGTACCGCTTGTTCTGGCCGTACTCCTCGGGCTTGCCGGGCCAGTGGATGAGCCACCAGATTGACACTGTGCACTGGTTCACGGGTTTGCAACACCCGCGCAGCGTGGTGGCCAACGGCGGTATTTACATGTGGAAAGACGGCCGCCGCAACTGGGATACCCTCACGGCCGTGTTCGACTACGGCCCCGCCAACGACCCGTCCAGCGGCTTTCAGGTGACGTTTGGCTCGCGCATGCACAACGGCGACGAGCGGCCCACCGAAATCTACTACTCCAACGGCGGCGAGCTGAACCTGAACACCAACAAGGTGATTCCGCGGGGGGGCCTGACCAAACAGCACGCCGCCGAAATGCAGATGCAAGCCAATCTGCTGCCCGAGTTCAGCTTGTCGGAAGCTACGGCGGTGGCGGCTTCGGCCAATACGGGCGGCGACTTGCTTACTTCCAACCACGTGCGCAACTGGATGGAGTGCGTCCGCAGCCGCAAGCAGCCCAACGCGCCCGTCGAGGCCGGCTACTACCATTCCATTGCCAATATCATGACCACCGCCGCCGCGCACACGGGGCTCAAGGCGACCTTCGATGAAAAGCGGCAAGAGGTGATGGTAGGCGGCAAAGTGTTTACTTTATAAAAGCTATCCGGGTGTAGAGACGCATACTTGCGTCTGGTCGGGCAGGCCGTTCAACCGATTCTGTTCAACGGCAAGACGCAAGTATGCGTCTCTACACCGTTCTGACTGCTCTTGCGCTAAATCAAACAGCTTCTTAGCTCCTTACAGGTCCGCGCCATGATGAAATTCGTTTGCTTGCTCCTGGTGGCTGGCTGCTTGCCTGAAGTACAGGCGCAGCAAAAAGAAGTGGTCCACATCAGCAAAGACGCCAAAGCCAACAAGGTGGATGTGTTTGTGGGCAAGCGCCTGTTCACCACCTTCCTCTACCCCGATACGCTGGAAAAGCCCGTGCTGTACCCGCTGCACACGGCCAAAGGCACGGCCGTTACGCGCGGTTTCCCGGTAGCGCCCAAGCCCGGCGACCCTACAGACCACCCGCACCACCTCGGGTTATGGCTGAACTTCGAGAATGTGAATGGCCTCGATTTCTGGAATAACTCCTACGCCATTCCGGCCGAGAAAAAGGGGGCCTACGGCTGGATCAAGACCGACAAGATTCTGGAAACCACCAGCGGCCCCACCGGCACCCTGGCCTACCACGCCAACTGGACGAATCAGCAAAACGACGTCCTGCTGGAGGAAACCACCCGCTTCGAGTTCAGCGGCACCAACCAGCAACGAACCATCGACCGAGTTACAACGCTCAAGGCCAATACCGAAGTGACATTCACTGATGTTAAGGATGGCCTACTAGGTTTGCGGGTGGCGCATGAGTTGCAAATTCCGAGCGACAAAGACGAGAAGTTCACCGACAACCAAGGCAACGTAACGGTGGTGAAGGCCGGCACCGACCGAATTCCCAACGGCAACTACCTCGCCAGCACCGGCAAGCGCGGCAACGACGTGTGGGGTACCCGCGCCGCGTGGTGCAAGATGTACGGCAAAATGGGCGCAGATTCGGTGAGCGTCGTCATCCTCGACCACCCCCAGAATTTCAACTATCCCACCTATTGGCACGCCCGCGGCTACGGCTTGTTTGCGGCCAACCCGCTCGGCGAGAAGATTTTCACCAACGGTGCCACCGCCAAAAATCTTAAACTCAGGAAAGGCGAATCGGTAACGTTCCGCTACCGGGTGCTCATCGATGAAGGCCGCACCACCCTATCCGCCAAGCAGCTCAACCAAGCCGCCACCGACTTCGCTAAGCAAAACGTGGCCGTGAAGTAAGGCTGGTACCCTGCCAGCTGGTTCTCAGTGGGCGCGCCGCCCGGCTGATTCCGTTCAATGATAAGACGCAAGTATGCGTCTCTACACCGTTCTAACACCTTACCGGGGAAAGGGCATATCAGTTACCGGTAGGTTCAGCCGGGGTGATTTGCGGGGCTTTCGACCACACTTGCAGGGCCTGCACGGCGCGGTGCCAGTTGGCAATTCCGGCTTGCACCTGCGCGGGTTGCAGCTTCGGGCTGAACTGCTTTTCGGCGTGCGGCAGGGCCTGAATTTCCTCTAGATTTTTCCAGTAGCCCACGGCCAGGCCGGCCAGGTAGGCCGCACCCAGGGCGGTGGTTTCCGCCATACGCGGCCGTATTACGTTGGTATTCAGCACGTCGGCCAGAAACTGCATCAGGGTTTCGTTGCTGGTGGCGCCGCCATCTACCCGCAGCTCGGCAATGGGCAGGTTGGCGTCGGCCTGCATGGCTTTGAGCACATCCATGGTTTGGTAGGCAATGGCCTCTAGTGCCGCGCGGGCAATGTGCGCCGCCTGGGTAGCCCTGCTCATGCCGAAGATGACGCCCCGCG
This sequence comes from Hymenobacter telluris, assembly GCF_017313265.1. Lineage (GTDB taxonomy): Bacteria > Bacteroidota > Bacteroidia > Cytophagales > Hymenobacteraceae > Hymenobacter > Hymenobacter telluris. Next base: position 13,872 of record NZ_JAFLQZ010000015.1, read on the forward strand.
CGTACGGGTCCCAGTAGGGCGCGCCCAGCCCCGCAAAAGCCGGCACGAAATACACGCCCTCGGAACTGCTCACCTGCCGGGCCAGCTGCTCTACTTCCGCTGAGGTTTTGATGAGGCCGAGGTTGTCGCGCAGCCATTGCACCACGGCCCCGGCAATGAAAATGCTGCCTTCCAGCGCGTACTGCACCTGCCCGTTGATCTTCCAGGCCACCGTGGTAAGCAGCTGGTTTTGCGAGAGCCGGGCTTCCGTCCCGATGTTCATCAGCATGAAACAGCCGGTGCCGTAGGTGCTTTTCACCATGCCCGACCGCACGCACTGCTGCCCAAACAGCGCCGCCTGCTGGTCGCCGGCAATACCCGCAATAGGGATTTTCGAGGCAAAGACGGTGGTTTTGGTTTCGCCGTACACCTCGCTCGACTGCCGCACATCAGGCAGCATACTGCGCGGAACGTCGAATAGCGCCAGCAGTTCCTCGTCCCATTCCAGCGTGTGGATGTTGAAGAGCATGGTGCGCGAGGCGTTGGTTACGTCTGTTACGTGCAGCTCGCCTTGGGTGAAATTCCAGATCAGCCAGCTGTCCACGGTGCCGAAAGCCAGTTTGCCGGCTTCAGCTTGCTTACGGGCACCTTTCACGTTTTCAAGAATCCAGCGCACTTTGCTGGCCGAAAAATAGGCATCGAGCAGCAGGCCGGTTTTACGCCGGATCAGTTCTTCCTGGCCTTCTTCGCGCAGTTGGTCGCAGTATTCGGCGGTGCGCCGATCTTGCCACACAATGGCGTTGTAAACCGGCTTGCCGGTTTTGCGGTTCCAGACCACCACGGTTTCGCGCTGGTTGGTGATGCCGATGGCCGCAATGCTCTTGCCGTTGCGGCCAGCTTTCACGGTAGCTTCTGCCGCCACCCCCGCCTGCGTCGACCAGATTTCCAGCGGGTCGTGCTCCACCCAGCCGGGCTTGGGGAAAATCTGCTTGAATTCCTTTTGCGCTTCGGCCACCACCTGCCCTTTCTTGTCGAAAAGGATGGCGCGGGAACTGGTAGTGCCTTGGTCGAGGGCCAGAATGAACTGTTGCATAGCAGGTGGATAAGTCAAGGGGAAGTATAGAACCAGAAGCACTCAACTAGGCAGCACGTAGTGCTGGGCCACCTGCCGAAACGCCGCCACTTGCTGCTGCTGCCAGGCGGCATCGTGGCCTAGCTCCTGCGCCAGTAAGGCGGCCACGGACGGGGCCACCCGCAGGGCGGCGCGGGCATCCAGAAACAGGATACGCACCCGCCGGGCCAGCACGTCTTCCACGGTGCGGGCCATTTCGTGGCGGGCAGCCCATACCACTTCCGCCTTCAGAAATTCCAAGGTTGGGTCCAGCTTTTCGCCGAGTTCGGGCTGCTGCGTTATCAGTTCAAGCAGGGCTGCTTGGTCGGTGCCGTACACGTAGAGGTGGCTGCTTCGGTCGGGGATGGGTTGGGCGCCGTGGATGGGCAGGTGGGCAGTACGGCTGGCGGCGGCAGGCAGCTTGCCCAGCGCCACGGCCTTGTCCACGGTATCCTGGCCCATACGGCGGTAGGTGGTCCATTTCCCACCAGTAATTGTAATGAGCCCGGTTTCCGACACAATTATCTTGTGGCTACGCGAAATTTCCTGGGTTTTCTCACCGCCGCTTTCCGTGGCCGCCAACGGCCGCAGCCCAGCAAACACGCTCAGCGCGTCGTGGCGCTGGGGCGCGCGGGCCAGGTAGCGCCCGGCGGTACGTAGGATAAACTCGATTTCCGCTTCCAGGGCCTGCGGCTCTTGGCGGTATTCCGTGAGGGGCGTATCGGTGGTGCCCACTACCACCCGGTTGTGCCAGGGCACGGCAAACAGTACCCGGCCATCATCGGTTTTCGGTATCATTAAGGCGTCGTTGCCGGGCAAAAACGACTTATCCAGCACAATATGCACGCCTTGGCTGGGCCGCACCAGCTTCCGGCCGCCGGGCTTATCGAGTTGCAGAATATCATCCACGAAGATGCCGGTGGCGTTTACTACCACCTTGGCGCGTAGCTCATACGCAGTGTCAGTTTCCTGGTCGGTGGCCGATACGCCGACGATGCTGCCGTGCGCGTCTTTCAGCAGCCCGCGCACCTCGAAGTGGTTGAGCAGCGTGCCTCCTTGCTCAATGGCCGTTTGGGCGAGGTTAATTGCCAGGCGCGCATCATCGAACTGCCCATCATGGTAGAGCACGCCCCCGCGCAAACCCTCGGGTTTCAGGTTACCGAGGCGCTGGAGGGTTTCCGCTTTGCTCAGGTGCACCGAGGCTCCCAGGCTGAGTTTGCCCGCCAGCAGGTCGTAGAGCTTCAGGCCGATGGTGTAGAATGGGCCTCCCCACCAGTTGTAGTTGGGGATAATGAAATCTTGGTTTTTAACCAAGTGCGGCGCGTTTTTCAGCAGCAGGCCCCGCTCGTATAAGGCCTCGCGCACCAGGGCCACGTCGCCTTGCGCGAGGTAGCGCACCCCGCCGTGCACCAGCTTGGTACTGCGGCTGCTAGTGCCCTTGGCAAAGTCTACCTGCTCCAGCAGTAAGGTTTTGTAGCCCCTACTGATGCCGTCCAGCGCCACCCCCAGCCCGGTCGAGCCGCCGCCAATTACCAGCAAATCCCACTCGGGCTGTGCCACCAACTGTTGCAACAGTGCCTCCCGGCGAAACGGCGTGAACGAGGGTTGATTGGGCATTACGTGGGCGAGTTTTGTTGGCGAGTCAAGGTCTATACGATAGATAACAGGCTTACGCAGCAAACCTAGACAGGCTCTAGTAAGCGAATAAAAAACGGTCATGCTTTGGGAAGCACAACCGTTTTTTATTCGCCACAAAACCCAACAAAGGCCGTCATGCTGAGCGCCGCCGAAGCATCTCGCGTGCTGATGTTGCAATGGTAGCCTGACGTCAGCAGGCGAGATGCTTCGGCTTCGCTCTGCATAACGGCCTTTTAGCTTACTTCACACATACTAGCATAGCAAAAATCAACTCAGATTCCTCCCTACGGTCGGAATGACAGTTTACTTGGCCACTATCTTCTCTTCCACTTTGCGGGTGATGAGGTCGACGTCGGTGATACGCTCCGGGAACCAGACGGTCATTTCGCCTTTGCCGCGGTTGGCCCAGGCGTAGTACGGAATGGCGGTAAGGGTTTGCTGCACGGTGCTGATGGAGTTGTTGGCGGCGTCCACTTTCACCACGGGCACGGTGGCGGTCAGTTCGGTGATGCCGTTGAGCACGTCGGGTTTGTAGCTGGCCGTGAAGCGGGTAGCGGCGGGCACCACGATGTTGCTGGTGCGGCCATCGTTGTCTTTCCACTCGGCGCAATACACCACCGGGCCGCGCTGCAAAGCCACTTTGCCCACGTCGTCGCGCACGTTGGGGTTAGCTACCACTTTGCGCGTTTCCATCGGCAGGGCTACTTCCACCACGTCGTTCTTCTTCCACTTGCGGGCCAATACGGCGTAGCCGTTGCGCATGGTGTAGGGCTGCGCTTTGCCGTTCACCTTGATGCTCACCTGCTCCGGCGAAGGCGCGGCGAAGGTGTAGAGGTTGGACGGCACCGCCTCATTGCGGGCCCAGCCGGGCAGGCGCACCAGCAGGTTGAAGTCGGCGCTGGACTTGGGGGCTACCGTGAATTTCAGGTCGCCGTTCCAAGGGTAGTTGTTTTGCTGGGTGATGCGTACGGCCTGTTTATTCACGTTCAAATCGGTGGTACCGTTGATGAACAGGTTCACGTACACGTCATTGGCCTTCTGGGCGTACACGTAGCCAGGCAACGACGGAAACAGCCGCGCTAGGTTGGTGGGGCAGCACGAGCACTCAAACCAGCCCGCCCGCTCCGGCTCCGACTGCCCAAACACGGCGCTATTCTTGATTTGCATGGCGTTGGAGTAGAAGAACGACTTGCCATCGAGCCCCACGCCCGAAATCAGGCCGTTGTAGAGCACCTTCTCCATGACGTCCACGTACTTCGAGTCGCCGTGGAGCAGGAACATGCGCTGGTTCCAGTACACGTTGGCCACCGAGGCGCAGGTTTCGTTGTAGGCCGTGCCGTTGGGCAGCTCGTAGTTGCCGCCGAACCGCTCCCCGCCGGGCACCGCGCCCGTGCCACCGGTTACGTACAGCTTTTTAGTCACCATGTTGTTCCAGATGCTGTCTACCGAAGCCAGCATTTTCTGGTCGCCGGTCAGGGCCGCCACATCGGCCATGGCCGAGTACAGGTATTCGGCGCGCACGGCGTGGCCCACGGCTTCTTTCTGATCATACACTGACTTGTGGTCTTGCCAATAGGAGCCGTTGCGCCATGCGTCGGAGCTTTTGGGGTCGTAGCCTTTGTACTGGCCGCGCTGCTCGATAAAGAACTTGGCGGTGCTCAGGTATTCCGGCTTGCCGGTCACGCGGTACAGCTTCACGAGGCCCATTTCCACGATTTCGTGGCCGGGCGCCACGGCGCGCTTGCCGGGCCCGAAGGTGGCGCACACCAAATCGGCGTTTTTGAGGGCAATGTTCAGCAGGTTTTTCTTGCCGGTGGCCTCGTAGTGCGCCACCGCCGACTCGTAGAGGTGGCCGGAGTTGTACAGCTCGTGGCTCAGTTCCCGCTCCTTTTCCCAGCGTGTGTTGCCGGCCCAGGCGTGCGGGTGCGCCGGGTCGATGGTGCGGGCCGTGTAGAGGTAGCCGTCGGGTTCCTGCGCCTTACCCACCTTGGTAATCAGCTCGTCGATGTAGCTTTCCAGCTTCTGGTCGGGGTACAAACTCAGCGAGTACGACGCGCCCTCGATGGTCTTGTAGATGTCGGTGTCGTCGAAGGGAAACGTGGTGGCGAACTTACCTGATTTAGCCGCGGCCATTTCAAAGTTCTTCACCCGGTTAGTGGCCTCACAGCGCTGAAACGACGCCGGAATGGTGACGTCGGTGTTGGTTTTCAGCCGGGGCAGCCAGAAGTTGTCGGCCAGCTTCACCTTAGTGAAGGCCACCGCCTGAATGGGATAGTCGGAGCGCTTCACCGACTGGGCCACGCTCGGCGACGTCAGCAAACCAGCCACAGCCAGCGCAGGAAATACTTTTTTCATTGGGAAAGGGGGAATTTGGAGATGGGGATTCTTGAATAGTGGCAGCTGTTTAGGTAGTGCTCCACAACTTTTCTGAACGTCATGCTGAGCGCAGCCGAAGCATCTCTACCGCTTCATCTGGTTGGTATTGCAACGAAGCGGTAGAGATGCTTCGGCTGCGCTCAGCATGACCGGCTCATGACTTCATAAACAGCCTACTTCGGGACAGTCGTTCCGCGTTTGGAAATTCGATACAGCTGCGCGCCATGGCGCCGCACGTACGGGGCAAACTCGCCGGTAACGGTGCCCACCGTTTTGCCGGCCCATAGGTCGCGCACGGTGCACGGCCCGGTGAAACCCAGCTCGGCCAGGTTCACTTTCACCGCCACCGAATCGAGCGGGGCCGCCTGGTAAGGGCTTTTGGTGAACACCAGAAACTGCACGGTGCCGCCGGTATTCTGGCCGGCCGCGGCCTTATCCAGCCCCACCGTGGTAGTGAGCTTGGTGTAGCCGGCCGGCAGGTCGTACTCGATAATGGAGTTGGCGTGCGTACCGATGCCCTCGGGGTAGGTTTTATCAGCTACCACCAGCTTCCCGCCCGATACGCTTTTGTTGACGGTCGTTTTGCCCCAGCCTGCCGACGCTGCTTTCCACGGAATCGAGGTCAGGGACACCGATTTGCTGCCGTTGGAAAGCGTGGGCATCAGCCAATCGGCGTGGTCCCAGGAAGTGTCGTCGCCGCCGTTGCGCACGTTCAGGTAGAGCTTGTTGGCACCCGTAATGTCGATTTCAGCGGTTTTACTTTGGTTGGGCGTGCTACGCGTAATTACACCACTGTTCCACACGGCGTCCTTTTCCTCGGCCAGTTCCTGGTCTTGGGCATTGAAGACGGCCAGAAATTTGTCGCCGGTTTTTGGGTCGTCGGCGGTCCAGGCTACTAGGTTGTTGCGGCGGAACAGCTGGCGGTTGTTGCTGCTGCTGCGGTGCATGGCCAGCACCTCTTTGTTGGTGAGCATGGCCAGCGTAAAGGCATCGTTGCTGGGCAGGTCGCCGCCGAACATCAGCGGGGAGCGGAAGATGCTCCACAGCGTCATCAAGGTGAATTGCTCGTCGTGGGTGAAGCGCGTCATCCGGTCGTCGCCGCGCTCGGCCCGGATGCCCAGCCGGCCCATCGGCAGCATGTCGGCATCGGGCCATGCCCCCGTCATGATGTACGGCGCCCACCGCTCACACACCTCGAAGTGCTCTTTGAGCTGCTCCCAACTGTCCCAAAAGTCGCCGACGGTGCGCCACATGTTGGCGTTGGCTTGCACGTGTTTGGCCTGGCTGATGGGCGTTTCGCCGGGCGAGGTGCTCAGCACAATCTTGCGCCCGGTCAGGTCGATGGCCTTGCGAATCATCTCCACTTCCGGCGCGTGGTACGGCGACGACAAATCATCGACCTTCACAAAATCAACGCCCCACGAAGCGTAGAGCTTGAAAATGGAATTGTAGTACTCTTGTGCGCCGGGCCTGCCCGCCACCACCGTGTACATGTCGCGCAACCAGGTCCCCTGCCCTTCCTTGGTGTAGATGTCGGCGGCGGTGGCTTTGCTACCGAGGATGGGCAGCTTGCGGTTCACGGCAATGACCGGTACCCCCCGCATGATATGAATCCCGAATTTCAGGCCCTTGCTGTGCATATAATCGGCCAGCGGCTTGAAGCCCTTGCCCCCCGCCGCCGACGGAAACCGATTCGGAGCCGGCACGAAGCGCCCGTACTGGTCGATGTTCCAGTCGGGGTCTTTCTCGTTGTAGCCGTGCGCCGTATCGTTGCCCACGTACCAGCGGATATCCACCACCACGTAGTCCCAGCCGCTGCGTTGAAGGTTTTTGGCCATGTAATCAGCGTTGGCCTTCACCTCGGCTTCGGTTACGGTGGGGCCGTAGCAGTCCCAGCTGTTCCAGCCCATCGGCGGGGTGGCGGCCCATTGGTGGAAGTCGGGTTTGGAGGCAGGTTTGGTTTGGGCGAAGGTGGGCGTGGCCGTACAAGCAAGCGCGGCCACAGCTAATACTGACTGGGGTAGAAATTTCATTAGCGAGTGCAAAAGTTGATTATGCCGCTAAGTCGGAGCCTAGCGAGTCAAGGCAGGGAAAAGAAAAAGCGGAGCGCTTTGTCAGCCACTCCGCTTTTCCATTCGTGCTTTAGCGTTTACCAGGAATCCGGAGTACCGTGAACGAATTCGGGGCCAGCGTGTAGCTCACCGTGGCAGACGACACCTTGAATTGCTCTTCTTTCGGGGCGAGCTTCATAGGTTCCTGCAAGCTGTTCACGGCCTGTAAATCGTTGCTGGCCAGCACAATGGCTTTGCCTGTTTTGCCCATTTTCTTGGCGCCGGCCAGGTTCAGCTTCACCGGACGCGCGTCGTTGGAGTAGTTCACCAGCTTCACAATAATGTCGCCGGCCTTGTCGTCGGCTACGGCACTGGCGAAAAGGTTTGCGTCACCATTCTTCGCATTGTTCGGCAGTTGCACGGGCAGCATAGTGGTGCCAGCGTTGGTGGCATACATTTTCTGCACGTAGTAGTTGGGCGTGCCATACGACTTCAGGTTGTCAAACCAAATCAGGTCGGGCGTCCACTGCCAGGCATCCACGTGGGCAAACAGCGGCGCGTAGGAAGCCATGCGCACCACATCGGCGTTGCGCTCCAAGCCGGTCATGAAGGCCGCTTCCGAAATGGCGCAGTCCCAGGTGTTCTTGTTTTCGGAACTGCCGGTGTTCACGCTTTGCGCGGCATACTCCCCGGCGAAGATTTTCGGACCCGTGCGGGCGTAGTTGTCGTAGCGGCCCACGTTGTTGCGGAACCAGTCGGGCTTGGCGTAGTAGTGCTCGTCCACAAAATCGGCCTTTAGCTCGCCCAGGCGCTTGGAGGCTTTCACAAAATTGTCACCGTCGGGGCTCGGGCCGGCACTGCTCACGATTAGGATGTCGGGATACTTGGCCTTCAGCGCCTTAGCAAACGGCTCGTAACGCTCCAGGTACTGCGGCCCCCACTGCTCGTTGCCCACCCCAATATACTTCAGGTTGAATGGCGCGGGGTGGCCCATAGCGGCCCGCTTGGCACCCCAGGGGCTGCTAGTGGGCCCGTTGGCAAATTCCACCAGGTCCAGCGCGTCCTGAATGAACGTGTCCAGCGACAGGTCGGCGCCAGGGGCTGCATTGCCGGCATTCGGGCCCGAAGCGGTGGTAATGGGGGCCAGTTCAGCGGAGTTGAACTGGCAGGCCATGCCCACGTTCAGGATGGGCAGCGGCTCGGCGCCAATGTCCTCGGAAAGCTGGAAGTACTCGAAGAAGCCCAGGCCAAACGACTGGTAGTAATCGGGCGTGAATTTGTGCTTGAACTCGGTGTTCCAGCGGTTAATCAAAGGTTTGCGGCTGGCTACGTCGCCAATGGTTTCTTTCCACTGATACCGCTCTTCCAGCGTACGGCCCTCCACAATGCAGCCGCCGGGGAAGCGCAGGAAGCCGGGCTTCATGTCCTTAAGCAGCTGCACCAAGTCGGGGCGCAAGCCGTTTTCGCGGTTCTGCCAGGTGTCTTTCGGAAACAACGATACCACGTCGATATCCAGCGTGCCGGCGCCGTCCATCGTCAGCTTGAGCCGGGCCCTGGGCGCCGTACCCGACGCTTTGATAACGGCCGTGTACTTTTTCCACTCGTTGGTCAGGCCCGTGATTTTCGCTTGGCCTAAGGTGCGCCCAGCGTTGCCGCGGCCGGGTTCTTCCAGCGTTACGTTCAGGCCGCTCACGCTGCCGGGCCCGCGCCGCAGATACACCGAAAACGTGTACTCGGCATCCTGCTTCACGCCCATTCCGCGGAAGCCCTCGTTGGTGAAGCCGGCATCGGGGCTGGCGGTGGTGGCCGTCAGGCGCAGGAAGTGGTTGTTGGTGGCGCTGATGGGCTGCTGGCTGGAAATGGTGTACGTAGACAGCGCCGCCGCCCCGTTGATGCCCTTCCACCCTACCAGCTTTTCGTCGGTTTCAAACGACTTGTTTTTCACCAACTCCGGGTACAGGCCGCCGTCGGCCGCGAAGTTGATGTCCTCGAAGAACAAGCCGTACATGGTTTTGGCGATGGGCGCGCCCGGCTTGTTAACCTGAACGGTGATGGTGCCCGGCGCGGCATTCTGCGCCAGCGCTACGTTGCCGGCCACCACGCTCAGCAGCGCGGCACCTGACACAATCGATTGTGGATTGAAAAAACAAAGTTTCGAGGCCATGAGTGAGAATTTGGGGAGGAAATATTCTGGTGAAAGAACCTAATGCGAGCGTCTAGGTCCGTGCTATACGGCAGCCAACCAAAGCGCTGCATTGGTTGGGGGTTGGTGGCTGAGCGGTGGTCCTGCACCAGCCCGAAGGCAAGGCACAGGACCACGTTCAGTTACATCAGCGCTGGTAAGTGACTACCAGAACTTAACATACAGCGCCGTGATGAGCAGCAGCGTAATTACAATCAGGGCCAGGGTCTGGCCGCTTACTTTGAACATGCCAGGCTCCAGGTTGATGGCGCGCGGGTTGATAACCGGACCGGCCAGGCTGATGAGTACCATCAGCAGCACCGTGAAGGCAAACGACAAGCCCATGCAAATCAGGAACGGAATTTCGTAGCCGCCGTGGCCGTTCGGGAAGGCGGTGTACAAAATGGTTTCAGTGCCCAGTACGCCCACCGCGTAGTTGTTGAAGAACACCGACAGGACGAAGCCCGCCAGAATGCCCACCACGCCAGCCGTAGCGGTGGTGCGCTTCCAGAACATCCCCAGCAGGAAGATGGCCAGGATACCAGGCGAAATGAAACCGGTGTACTTCTGAATGAACTGGAAGCCACCTTCGCCACCAATGCCCAACAGGTCTTCCCAGGTGAGGGCCACCCCGAGGATTACGGCAATCAGAATGGTGAGGCGGCCCACCCACACCTGCTTCTTCTCGGTGGCGTCTTTGTTGATGTAACGCTTGTAGATGTCGAGGGTGAAGATGGTGGAAATCGAGTTTACTTTACCTGCCAGCGAAGCCACAATGGCAGCCGTAAGAGCAGCCATTGAGAGGCCTTTCAAGCCGTTGGGCAGGAAAGTCAGCACGGCCGAGTAGGCGTTGTCGGAGTTGAAGGCGCCTGTAGAGGCCATTTCCTGCTGCAACTCGCCGTTTTTGTAGAGCACGTAGGCGGCAATACCGGGCAGCATTACAATTACCGGCATCATCAGCTTCAGCATTCCGGCAAACAGGATACCGGTACGGGCCGTGTGCAGGTCGGCGCCGAGGGCGCGCTGGGTGATGTACTGGTTGCAGCCCCAGTAGTTCAGGTTCACAATCCACTGACCGGCGAAGTACATGGCAATGCCGGGCAGCGCTATGTACTTATTGATATCCTCCTGCGGCGTATTGGGCCCCGGCTTCGGAAAAATCATTTTGAAGTGGTCGTCGGCGTTGGTCATCAGGGCCTTGAAACCCGAAATAGCGCCGCCGCCCAAACCGAACTTGGTGCTTACCACGTCCAGGGCAATGTACGTGGTCATCAGACCGCCCACTACCAGCACTACCACCTGAATTACGTCGGTGTAGCCTACCACTTTCATCCCGCCCAGTGAGATAAGCAGGGCAAACACGGCCAAAGCCACCATAATCAGATGGAAGCTGCCCCCGCCAATCAGGTTGCTGATGGCCAACGCCCCCAGGTAGAGGATGGACGTCAGGTTAACCAGCACATAGAGGAACAGCCAGAAAACACTCATAATCAGGCTCAGCGTGGTGTTGTAGCGCTGCTCCAGAAACTGCGGCATCGTGAAGATTTTCTCTTTCAAGTAGATCGGCATGAAGAACACCGCCACAATGATGAGCACAATGGCCGCCACCCACTCATACGCCGCCACGGCCACGCCCACGTTGAAGCCGGAGCCCGACATGCCAATGAACTGCTCGGCCGAAATATTAGAGGCAATCATGGAAGCCCCAATGGCCCACCAGGTTAGAGAGCCTTCGGCCAGAAAGTAGTCTTTGGTGCTTTGCTCGGCCTTTTGCTTGCTCTTGTACACGTAATACCCATAGCCGGAAACCCCAACCAGGTAGAACAGAAATACAAAGATGTCAAGCGTAGTAAGATTGTTACGCATGAGGGAAAAAAGAGGGAACGTGGGAGATGAGGAGAGTTTGAGAGCTTAATTTTAAGTAGAATTTATTTCATTCTAAGTTGATCTTTTGCGCGAAGGAGCAGAGGGATTCTTCTAAACTAAGAGCTAGTTCCCCTCCTCAGATGAGGAGGGGCTAGGGGTGGTTGAAAGTCTAGAATTAGAAACTAGAGCTAGTAAGTCGTTCAACGATTGGTCAACCACCCCTAACCCCTCCTCATCTGAGGAGGGGAACTAGTTTTTTAGTTTTTGAAAGCCACTTCGTTGTAGCGCAGCTCGTTTTTGAAGGTGCGCAGCTTGGTATCGGCGTCGATAACCACGTACTCGATGCCGGCCATTTCGGCGAAATCCTCCAGGTACTCGGCGGTCAGGTTTTGGCTGAAACCGGTGTGGTGCGCTCCGCCGGCCAGAATCCAGGCGGCGGCGCCGGTAGCCAGGTCGGGCTTCACTTTCCAGAGCACGCGGGCTACGGGCAGGTTGGGCAGGTCTTGCTCGGGCGCCACGGCCACCACTTCGTTTACAATCATGCGGAAGCGGTTGCCCATGTCCACGATGGTGGCGTTGAGGCCTTCGCCGGCGGGGCAGTTGAACACCAAGCGCACCGGGTCGGCTTTGCCGCCAATGCCCAGCGGGTGAATCTCGGCGCGCACTTTGCCTTCGGCAATCGTGGGGCAGATTTCCAGCATGTGCGAGCCCAGCACCTGGTTGTTGTTGGGCGCGAAATGGTAGGTGTAGTCTTCCATGAACGAGTTGCCGCCGGGCAAGCCCGCGCCCATCACCTTCATGGCGCGCACCAGGGCCGAGGTTTTCCAGTCGCCCTCCCCCCCGAAGCCGTAGCCTTCCGCCATCAGGCGCTGGGTGGCAATGCCGGGCAGCTGCACCATGCCGTGCAAATCCTCGAAGGTATCGGTGAAGCCTTTGGCGTTGGTGTCCTGCAAGAACTTGCGCATGCCGGCCTCAATGCGGGCCGCGTCGCGCAGGGATTCGCGCTGGCTGCCACCGTCTTTCAGCGTGTCAGCCAGCTCGTATTCCTTTTCGTAGGTGGCCAGCAGCTCGTTGATTTGCTGGTCGGTTACGGCGTTTACCACCGCCACCAGGTCACCGATGCCGTAGGTGTTCACCGAGTAGCCGAACTTGATTTCCGCTTCCACTTTGTCGCCTTCGGTTACGGCTACGTAGCGCATGTTGTCGCCGAAGCGCACGAAGCGGGCCCCCTGCCAGTCGGCCCAGGCCGAAGCCACGCGGCTCCAGATGTTCAGGCTCTGGTGCACGGCGGCATCCTGCCAGTGACCCACTACCACCTTGCGCTTGATGCCCATGCGGGCCCCGATGAAGCCAAACTCCCGGTCGCCGTGCGCCGATTGGTTGGTGTTCATGAAGTCCATGTTGATGTCGCCCCACGGAATGTCGCGGTTGAACTGGGTGTGCAGGTGCGCCAACGGCTTTTGCAGAATCTTCAGGCCGTTGATCCACATTTTGGCTGGCGAGAAGGTGTGCATCCAGGCAATCAGACCCACGCAATTCGGGGTGGTGTTGGCTTCCTGCATCAGCTTGTAGATTTCCTCCGGGCCGGTCAGCACGGGCTTATATACAATCTTGATGGGCAGCTGCGTGTTCAGCTCGGCAGCAATCTGCTGCGAGTGTACGGCTACTTCTTCCAGGGTTTCGGGGCCGTAAAGGTGCTGGCTGCCAGTGATGAACCAGGCTTCGTATTGCGAAATGTTGATCATGAGAAAGAGAAACTAAAGAAGAACGTCATGCTGAGCTTGCCGAAGCATCTCTACCGCTCCGTTGTGGTAGTAACTTCTGACGTGAGCAGCGAAGCGGTAGAGATGCTTCGGCAAGCTCAGCATGACCGTTATTTTGAAAATTTATTGACCGTAGTAAGAATTAGCGCCGTGCTTACGCTCGTAGTGCTTGCGAATCAGGGCGTCTTTCAGACGGGGCACCTCGGGGCGCAATGTGCAGCTGAGGTAGGCCAGGCGGGCAATTTCTTCCAGCACGGCGCTGTTGTACACCGCTTTTTCCACGGTTTTGCCCCAGGTGAAGGGCGCGTGGTTGCCCACCAGAATCATCTCCACTTCGGTGGGCGAAATGCCACGCCGCTCGAATTCCTGGATGATCTGCCAGCCGGTCTGGTGCTCGTAGTCGCCCTGAATCAGCTCGTCGGCCATGGGCGGGGCGCAGGGCACGTCGGTGGTGAGGTGGTCGGCGTGGGTGGTGCCCAGAATCGGAATGTCGGTTTGGGTTTGGGCCCAGGCGGTGGCGTAGGTGGAGTGCGTGTGCACAATGCCCCCGATTTCCGGCCACTGCTTGAAGAGCAGCGCGTGCGTCTTGGTATCCGACGACGGGCGCTTCTTGCCTTCTACAATGTTGTTGTCGAAATCGACAATCACAATGTCCTCGGGCGTCAGCGTGTCATAGGGCACGCCGCTGGGCTTGATGGCGAATACGTTTTTGGCGCGGTCCACCACGCTGGCATTGCCGAAGGTGAACAGCACCAGCCCAAGTTTGGGCAGTTGCATGTTGGCGTCGTAGCACGCCTGTTTCAAATCCTGGTATTGGCTCATGCGGAGGTGATGGCAGGTGTTTCGGGTTCCATTACCGGCTCAGACTGGCCCACGGTGGCGCTTTCCACGAACTTACCGAAGGCCTGGTACTGCTCGTAGCGGGCCTGGTAGTCGGCCACGCGGGCGGGGTTGGGCTCGTAGGTTTCGGCAAAGCCGCTGCCCATCACGCGCTGGGCTGTCAGCACATCGGCGTGGATGCCGGCGGCTACGGCCGCGTACATGGCCGCGCCCAAGGCCGGGGCCTGCTCGGAAACGGCAATTTTGATGGGGCGGTCCAGCACGTCGGCCAGGGTCTGCATCACAAACTTCGACTTCTTGGCCACGCCCCCGATGCCGATTACCTGCTTCACCGGGATGCCTTCCTGCTCGAAGCGCTCCACAATTTGCTTGGAGCCGTAGCAGATGGCTTCTACCAGCGCCCGGAAAATCTGGGGGGCGTTGGTGCCCATGGTCAGGTTCATCAGGGCGCCTTTCAGGGCCTGGTTGGCGTCGGGCGTACGGCGGCCGTTCACCCAGTCGAGGGCCAATACGGCCGACTCTTCGGGGTCCACTTCGGCAGCGGCTTTGCTGAGCTCTACCAGCAGCAGGTCGCTCATTTCGTCGCGCAGGGCCACTTGTTGTTCGGCGTTCAGCACTTTGGAATGCGGCAGCACGTGGTGTAGCGGCCATTCCACCATCTGGCGGAACCAGGCCAGCAAGTCGCCGAAAGCCGACTGCCCAGCCTCCAAGCCCAGCATACCGGGAATCACGGAGCCGTCCACCTGCCCGCAGATGCCAGCCACGAGGTGGCTGCCTACTTCGGCGGTGGGCGCTACTACAATATCACAGGTGGACGTACCCATCACCTTCACCATCGAATACGCTTCGATTTCGCCAGCTACGGCACCGGCGTGGGCGTCAAAGCTACCCACGGCTACCACGGTGTTGGTGGTCAGGCCGAGGCGCTCGGCCCACTCGGCGGAGAGGTGGCCGGCTACTTCGTCGGCGGTGTAGGTTTCCTCGAACAAGCGGCTGCGCAAGCCGGCCAGTTTGGGCTCCAGGTGCGTCAGGAACTCTTCAGAAGGCAAACCGCCCCAGCTTTCGTGCCACATGGCTTTGTGGCCGGCGGCGCAGCGGCTGCGCTTGAACGTGGCCAAATCCTGGCCGGTCAGCAGCAGCGTCACCCAGTCGCAATGCTCAATCCAGGAGTGCGCGGCCTTGAATACGGCCTCATCCTCGCGGATAACGTGCGCAATCTTGGCCCAAAACCACTCCGACGAGTAGATGCCGCCTTCAAACTTGGTGAAATCTTCGCCGCCCCAGGTGCGGGCTTTCTGGTTGATTTCGGCGGCTTCGGCCAGCGCCGTGTGGTCTTTCCAGAGCACGAACATGGCGTTCGGGTTGGTTTCGAAGCCGGGCGTGAGGGCCAGGGCCACGCCCTGCTCGTTTACGGGGCCGGGCGTCGAGCCCGTGGTGTCCACGGCAATGCCCACAATCTGCTCGGCGGGCACGTGGGCGGCCACTTTGCGGATGGTGGTTTCCAGCCCTTCGATGTGGTCGAGGGGGTGCTGGCGGAACCGGTTGCGGGCCGGGTTGCAGAACTCCAGCTTTTTCCAGCGCGCGTAGTAGTGCACGGCCTGGGCTATTTCGGCGCCAGTGCGGGCATCAACCAGCAAGGAGCGCACCGAGTCAGTGCCATAATCAACCCCAATGACGTACGCCGGGGAGTTGGAAGATGCAATATGAGAAGTTTCCACGGGTGGTGAAATGGTGAAGTGGTGAAGTGGTGAAATGGTGAGGATCTATCAGACCGTCATGCTGAGCTTGCCGAAGCATCTCGCGTGCTGACGTCAGATTACTAATTCAACATCAGCACGCGAGATGCTTCGACAAGCTCAGCATGACGGTCTGTAGTATAACATACCTCACCATTTCACTTATTTGCGCACGCCGAACTTGTAGATGGTCGTGGATTTCAGGGTGTCGCCGGGCTTGAGGATGGTGCTCGGGAACGAGGGCTGGTTCGGCGAATCGGGGAAGTGCTGGGTTTCCAGGCAGAAGCCGGAGTTTTTGCCGTACACGGTGCCGCCTTTGCCTTTCAGGGTGCCATCGAGGAAGTTACCGGTGTAGAACTGGATACCGGGCTCGGTGGTGGTTACTTCCATGGTGCGGCCGGTGGCAGCATCGTACACGGTAGCGGCGGCGTGCATGCCGCTCGGGTTATTCAGCACCCAGTTGTGGTCGTAGCCACCGGGTACCTGCCCGATTCGCTCGCCAATGGTGTGGGGCGTGGTAAAGTCGAAGGGTGTGCCTTTTACTGGCTTCAACTCGCCGGTCGGAATCAGGGTGGCGTCTACCACGGTGTAGCGGTCGGCGGGCAGCGTTACCTCGTGGCCCAGGATGTCTTTGCCTACGCCGTGGTTAAGGTTGAAGTAGGCGTGGTTGGTGAGGTTGACGGGCGTGGCCTTGTCGGTGGTGGCGGTGTAGTCGATGCGCAGGGCGTCGTCGGCGGTGAGGGTGTACACCACCGTCACGGCCAGGTTGCCGGGGTAGCCTTCTTCGCCGTCCTTGCTGTTATAGGTAAGCGTTAGGGTCTGGCCGTCGGCCGAGGAGCCGGGCTTGGCATCCCATACCACTTTGTCGAAGCCTACCTTGCCGCCGTGCAGCGAGTTTGGGCCGTTATTTTTGGCCAGTGTGTATTCCTTGCCATCGAGCGTGAACTTGCCGCCTTTGATACGGTTGCCGTAGCGCCCAATCAAGGCCCCAAAATACGGCCCCGACTTCAGGAACTCCGGGCTTTGGTAGCCGCTCACGTTGTCGAAGCCCAGAATCACGTCGCCCATTTTGCCGTCTTTGTCAGGCACCATCAGGCTGGTGAGCGTGCCCCCGAAGTTGGTGATGGTGGCTTTTACGCCGTGGGCGTTGGTGAGCGTGAAGAGTTGCGCTTCGGCACCGGCGTTGGTTTTGCCGAAAGAAGAGGAAGTAGGCATTGCGGCGGCAGAGGTTTGGGTGGAATCGGGGGCGGCAGCGCTGGTGCCACCTTCGGTATTGGTGGCCGGCTGCTGGTTGCAGGCCGTAAAGGCCAGGCTGGCCGCAATACCACCGGCAAGCAGACCGGCACGGTTGAATTTTTTCATTGCGTGAGGGGAAGTTAGAAATGCAGAAAACAGGGAGTGGAAACAGGCAGTGAAAAGAAAGTGGAATCAACTGATTTGCCGTAAGCAGCCCAGTGCGGCTTGCTGCCTAGATGGCTGGGCATTGGGGTCTAATTCCACTTCAGCAAGCATAAGTTGTAATCCAGTAAGAAGTAAGTTCTTCTTTCATAGGGAGCCACAATAGCTAAGTAGCCCGTAAAGTAGGAATTACTATTGGTTTGCACAATCGTTTGTGCATGCTTGCTTGCAAATAATTGTTTGCGTTTCCACTTGTACTAGATTGATTAACAGCCATTCACTCTTTATCATCAGGCAACAAATTGTGGGAAATAGACGCATGAAATTGTGCTGGGGAATAAGCCAAGACCCTGTTTAGGTAGCAAGCAGTTAGTTGCCGTCTGCGTCAGGCACGAACTGCGGAGGGTAGCACTGCTCCCCTGCTGTGCTAGCTCTTCAGTCCGCTACTGTTTTGCATGGCATCTGAAGCAGTGCGAACAGCTTTGCGGCTGCGTACGCCTAAGCATAGAAAGCAACTACAGTAGCAACGCCGGTTGCTGTGCTATTACTGCCTGCCGCTGCCTGGCAGCAAGGTGGCTCGGCAACGAAAATATGCGCACAAATTGTGCAAACCTTTGCATCAGGCATTGCTCGGTTCCTCATTTTAAATAACTCTCACTAGTGTCCGTACGCTGCATATACGCCGAATACTACGAGCCAAATATGGGGTAGTAGCACTAAAATATTGCAAACGTATGCGCTAAATTCCAGAATTAATTTCCTTTACTTTAGCCTCAGTTTCTTTTGTCCCATTCCAGTTTCACGTCCTTGTTTCCTACAGGTCATGCTTCAACAATCAATTGCAAAGTCTTTTCAAGAACGATTCGACCATTCTCCTTTGCTGGTAAGAGCGCCAGGTAGGGTGAACCTCATTGGTGAGCATACTGATTATAATGAGGGCTTTGTGTTGCCGGGCGCCATTGACAAGGAAATCTACTTTGCAGTAGGCTTGAACGGTACCAGCAAAATCCGCCTGTATGCCTATGACCTGGAGCAGGACTACGAAGCGGAAGTAGCGGACGTAAGCAAGGGCAAAACCATGTGGGCCAACTACCTGAAAGGCGTGGTAGCACAGTTTCAGAAGCGTGGCCTCACCGTGCCAGGCTTCGACTGCGTGTTTGGCGGCACTATTCCCATTGGGGCGGGCTTGTCGTCGTCGGCGGCGGTGGAATGCGGACTGGCGTTTGCCCTCGACCACCTGATGGACACCCAACTCGACCGGATGACGCTGGCGCACATGGCACAGAAAGCCGAGCACGAGTTTGCCGGTGTACAGTCCGGCCTGATGGACCAGTTTGCCAGCTTGTTCGGCAAGCCCGGCCAGGTGGTGCGCCTCGACTGCCGCTCCCTCGATTATGAGTATTTGCCCTTCGATACCGAGGCGTGCCGCATTGTGCTCTGCAACTCCGGCGTGAAACACTCCCTGGCCAGCTCGGAATACAACCTGCGCCGCCAGGAGTGCGAGCAGGGTGTGGCTATTCTCAAAAAGTACTATCCCGAAATCAACTCCCTGCGCGACGCCACGCTGCCGCAGGTGAACGAGCACCGCGAGGAAATGGGCGACGTCGTGTACCGCCGCTGCCTGTACGTGGTGCAGGAGAACTTCCGGGTGGAAGCGGCTTGCCAGCACCTCAAAGACGGCGACCTGAAAGCTTTTGGGCAGGAAATGTACGCCTCCCACGCCGGCCTGCGCGACGACTACGAGGTGAGCTGCCGCGAGCTGGACGTGCTGGTACAGATTGCCAAGGCGCTGCCTGGCGTGTACGGCTCCCGCATGATGGGCGGCGGCTTCGGCGGCTGCACCATCAACCTGGTAGCTACCGAGCACGTGGATGATTTTGTGCAGAAGGCTTCCGAAGAATACCACCGCTACCTGGGCCTGCCCCTCGAAACCTACCAGACGACTATTGTAGGCGGCGTGGAAATAATCAAGTGATTTTCAGTTGCCAGTTGAGAGTTACCGGTTACCAGTTCATTCAACTACCGACAACTCTCAACCGGCAACTCTCAACTGGCAACTCATAACTAAACTGATGGCTGAATTCGACAGCGCCGAGCACCCACACCGCCGCTACAACCCGCTTTCCGGCGAATGGATTCTGGTGTCGCCGCACCGCTCCAAACGGCCCTGGCAGGGCCAGCAGGAAAAAACAACGGCCGAGCAGCGCCCCACCTACGACCCCACCTGCTACCTCTGCCCCGGCAACACCCGCGCCAACGGCGCCGTGAATCCGGCCTACGAAGGCACGTTTGTATTCGACAACGACTTTGCGGCTCTGATGCCTGATGTGCCTGTGGGCAGCGTGAACGTGGGCGGCTTGCTCCGGGCCGAATCGGAATCGGGCGTGGGGCGGGTTATATGCTTTTCGCCGCGCCACGACCTAACGTTGCCGGAAATGACGCCCGCTGAAATCCGGCGGGTAGTGGATGTATGGATCGAGCAGTACCAGGAGCTTGGCGCCCGGCCCGACATCAACTACGTGCAGATTTTCGAGAACAAGGGCCAGGCCATGGGCGCCAGCAACCCGCACCCGCACGGCCAGATTTGGGCCCAGCGCACCGTGCCGGTAGAGCCCGCCAAGGAAACCGTGCAACAGGCCGCCTACTTCGCCGAGCACGGCCGCAGCCTGCTTTCCGACTACCTGGAAATCGAAACCAAGGAAAAGACCCGCGTAGTGCTCGAAAACGAGCATTTTGTGGTGGTGGTGCCGTTTTGGGCGGTATGGCCCTACGAGACGCTGCTGGTACCGCGCCGCCACGTGCAGGACGTGGCGCAGCTTACCGATGCCGAGAAAGATGCCCTGGCCGATATTCTGCGCCAGCTCACTATTCGCTACGACAACCTCTTCGAAATCTCCTTCCCCTACTCGGCCGGGCTGCACCAGCGCCCCACCGACGGGCAGGCGCACGAAAGCTGGCATTTCCACATGCACTTCTTCCCGCCACTGCTCCGCTCAGCTACGGTCCGCAAGTTCATGGTAGGCTACGAAATGCTCGGCAACCCCCAGCGCGACGTAACCCCCGAATTCGCCGCCGAACGGCTCCGCATCCAGTCCGATGTGCATTACAAACACGTTAGCGCTTAGCGCTTAGCGCTTAGTGCTTAGTGCTTAGTGCTTAGTGGCCTACTTTACTTTGGGACTGGCAGTTCAAGAAAAGGCCCGATTCCTAGCGGAATCGGGCCTTTTCTTTGGTGCTTGCTAATGAGCCAAGTGGGTGTATTGTTCTGGTGAGGGGCCTCACCCCCCAGCCCCCTCTCCGAAAAGGAGAGGAGGTGCCAGTCGTCAGCAGATGAACCGGTTTCCCCTCTCCTTTTCGGAGAGGGGGTCAGGGGGTGAGGCCCCTCGTCCGCGCCCCTAAACACTAAGCACCAAGCACTAGGCACTAGGCACTAAAACCTACTTGCCGTTTAGCTTCTTAATCAGGTTGGTTTCGTCTTGGCGGTAGGGCGCGCCGTCTTTCTGAAACACCTCGTGGAACCACTCAATTGGCTCACTGCCATCGGCCAACGGCGTATCCCAGGCGTATTTGGTGTTGGTTTTTCCATCGACCAGGCCCCAGTTGATGGCGCCTACGTTTTGCTTTTTAAGCAGCGGCATGATGTTGGAAAAACGGCTGTTGCGGGTGCGGGCCATGTACTCGGTGCAGATGAGGGGGCGGCCGTGGGTTTCGAGCAGCTCAATCACGCGCTGATGCATGGGCGCGTCTTCGTAGTTGTGGTACGTAATAATGTCGGAGTTGCGGGCCTGAAACCCATTCAGCGCCTGGAAGTCCCAGGCCCAAAGGCCCACACTCAGCGGCTGGTCGGGGTTTACGGCGCGGGCCCAGCTGAACACGTTGCGTAGCAGCGGCAACGATGTGGCCAGCTTGCCGGAGTTACCGGGCTCATTAAACAGGTCCCAGAGCAGAATGCGCTTATCGGTTTTGAAGCTGGTTAGCACGTCCTGCACGTAGGGTTTCAGCTTTACAAACGTGGCCGAGTCGCGGGAGGCAGGGTCGCCGGGGTCTTGCAGCCAGCCGGAGTTGTGGATGCCGGTTTTGGGCGCGGGCTGCAGGCCGGGCTTGCTTTCCTTGTTCCAGCAGTCATCAAAGAACACGAAGATGGTTTGGATGTGGTGCTTGTCGGCAATGCCCAGGTAGGTGTTCAGGCGCTGCTTGAAGCCGCTGGGGTCTTGCTGCCAAGCCTGGCTGTGCAAAAACACGCGCATGGTATTGAACCCAATACCTTCGGCCCAGCCCAGCTCCCGGTCGATGGTGGTGGGGTCGAAGGTGGTAGCCTGCCACATTTCCAGTTGGTTGATGGCCGTGCTCGGAATGAAGTTGGCGCCCGACATCCACGGATGCGCGCGGTACCACTCCCAGGCTTTGGCCGTCGTCCAGACTTGGCCGGTGGCGGGTTGGGCATTCGTCTTGGTTTTGGTTTTAACTTTTTGCGCCTGGGTGCTGCCCCCCAAGGAAAGCAAGAGCAGAAAGAGCAGTAGTTTTTTCATAGGGTGGAAAGTGGGAGTTGGAAGCCGGATGGATTAGGCAAGCCAAATAAGAGCAAAGAAGTTGGCTATACAAACGTTTGTGTATATCTATTCCGCGAGTTGAGGCTGTTACGCCCGATCAAAGCCGATAAATCACCTGGTTTCACGCAAATACTTGCGCAAATTTGCATAGCTTGAGTAGCATTATTGCCTAGCCTTATTTCAACTCAACCCCTCCGTGGCCCGCACCCGCACTTCCATCTCCGACCTGGCCCAGCAGCTTGGCATCTCTATTTCCACGGTTTCGCGTGCCCTCGCCGACCACCCCAGCATCAGCGACGCCACTAAAAAGAAGGTCTGGAAGCTGGCCAAAGCCTTGCACTACCAGCCTAACCACATGGCAGCGGGTTTGCGCAAAGGCCGCAGCAACCTGCTCGGCGTGATAGTGCCGCACATTGATGGGCACTTCTTCACGATGGTGGTAAAAGGTATTGAAGCCGTGGCGGCCAAAGCCGGCTACAACGTGCTCATCTGCCAGTCCAACGAAGACGTGGCGCACGAGCAGAAGAACATTGAAACCCTGCTCAACGCGCAGGTGGAAGGCATTTTGGTATCGTTGGCCCGCACCACGCGCACGTTCACGCACTTCGAGAAAGTACGGATGCAGCAGATTCCGCTGGTGTTTTTCGATAGGGTACTGGAAGGGCTTGATGTGAGTGCCGTGGTGATTGACGACCGGGAAGGCGGCTACCAGGCCACCAAGCACCTGCTGGAGCAAGGCTACCGGCGCGTGGCCCATTTCAGTGGCCCCCAGCACCTCAACATCTACAAAAACCGCCGCCAGGGCTACCTCGATGCCTTGCACGAATACAACCTACCGGTAGTAGAGGAACTGATTTTCAACTGCAACATGGCCCTGGAAGACGGCGAGCGGGGCATTGAATACCTGCTGGCCCTACCCGAACCGCCCGATGCCGTATTTTCAGCCAGTGACTTTTCGGTGGTTGGGGCCTTGCAACTACTGAAACAGCGGGGCTTGCGCGTACCACAGGATATAGCGCTGGTGGGTTTCAGCAACGAAACCTTCACTTCCTTCACCGACCCACTGCTGACGTCGGTGGATCAGCGGTGCGAGCAGATGGGCCAGGCGGCGGTGCGGCTGTTTTTGGAGATGCGCGAAGAAAACGACGGTTTGTATTCGCCGCGCCGGGTGGTATTGCAGCCCGATTTGATGGTGCGCGCTTCCTCAGGCATCAAGCAGCAGTTGGAAGTGGAAGCCGATTGAGCTATCCTGCTTCGGTTAACTGCCATTCTGAGCGCAACGAAACCTTGCTCACATCACAACGGCTTTTGCAGCGCGGAAGCCTGCACGGCCATTGCCAGCGTGGTACAGAGGATTTCCGGTGCCTTTGCTGGTGAGGGGAGGCCGGGTTTCCAGCTTGAGAGCGGCAGAGCAGCTACATCCATTGTTGGGTTTAGCCCGTATAGGCTTCCGACAATATGTTGACTGTTCCTACTAATCTTCCCTCTCATGTTTAAGAACCTCCTTTCCGTAACGGCCCTCACGCTGGCTTTCTCTTTTGGTGCTGCCTCTACTTCGCAGGCCCAAAGCTCGATGAAAACCAAATCGGACGACGAAAAAACCAAGACCAAAGACGGCGAGATGATGACCAAGACCAAGGTCGCCGACGATGGGAAAACCAAGCTCAAAGGCAAAGCCAAAGACGGTAGCAAGATGAAGGCTACCACCAAGCCCCGCGAAGGCAAGGACATGAAGGACATGCAAATGACCAGCACCGACGCGGCCGGTGGCGTGATGGTGGGCGGCGCCATGATGACGCCCGATAAAGACATCGTAGACAACGCCGTAGGCTCCTCGGAACACACCACGCTGGTAGCAGCCGTGAAGGCTGGCGGCCTGGTTGAAACCCTGAAAGGCGCTGGCCCATTCACCGTATTTGCGCCCACCAACGCGGCATTTGAAAAGCTGCCCGCTGGCACCGTGAATACGCTGGTAATGCCCGAGAACAAGCAGAAACTGACCACCATCCTGACCTACCACGTAGTGCCCGGCCGTGTGATGGCCGCCGACCTCAAAGATGGCCAGACGCTAACCACCGTGGAAGGCGAAACGCTGACCGTAATGGCCCAAGGCGGCAAAGTGATGCTGCACGACTCGAAAGGTGGCACCGCCAACGTAACCATCCCCAACGTGGTATCCAGCAACGGCGTTACCCACGTCATCGATGCGGTATTGATGCCATCCAAATAGGGTTGAATTGCTGAATTGTTAAATTATTGAGCGTTCGGCAACTAGCCTTAAAAGGGCCCGTTTCTTTAGGAAGCGGGCCTTTTTTTCGTGTGGCTGGTAGTGGTGAGCTGCGGGTAACGGACGTGTGAATAATCCGGCACAACTACCATTTATCCTGCTCATCATCCAACCATTGCCGTAGAATCCCGACCTTTAACCACGTTTTTCTTACCTATTGCTTTTGCTGATGAAACACTTTTTCGCTCGAATGCTGGGGGCGGCGCTGACGGTATGCAGCCTCGCCGCTTCGGCTCAGGTAATGCCGCCGGCCCCACCCGTTTCGCTACAAGGGCAAGCCCTGAAACTATGGCTGCGCCAGAACTGGTACGATGGCCGCCGCACCGTGCTGAGCTACAACGTGGCCCGCGGCAAGATGTACAACTACATCGACAACCAGAACGGCAGCGTGGTGTGCGTGTACTCGGGCTACACCGAAACCACCCCGCTCGACTCGGTGAGCACCAGCACTACTGTGGTCAACCAAATCAACTGCGAGCATACCATTCCGCAGTCGTGGTTCAACGAAACGGTACGGATGCGCTCCGACATTCACCACCTGTTCCCGACCTACATCACCTGGAACTCCGACCGGGGCTCCGACCCGTTTGCGGAAATTCCGGACGCACAGACGTTGAAATGGATGCGCGGCACCCAAAGCCAGACCACCATCCCAACTGCCAACATCAACGAGTATAGCGAGGATACCAACACCCAGTTCGAGCCTCGCGAAGACCACAAGGGCAACCTGGCGCGGGCGGCGTTCTACTTCTACACCATGCACCAGGGCCAGGCTTTCGACCCCGGCAAAGACACCATTACGGCCCTGGCCGACGTGAACACGCTCTACCAGTGGCACCTCGCCGACCCAGTGGATGCGCGCGAGCGGGAGCGGAACCGGCGCACGGCCAAAAGCCAGGGCAACTTCAACCCCTACATTGCTTATCCTGACCTAGTAGGGCGTGCTTTCGGGTTTCAAGTGCTGCCTACCTTCTCGTTTGCCACCGCCACCGGCAGCATAGCCGAAGGCAACACCGGCACCACCACCTACACCGCCACCGTCACGCTGACGGGTGCCGCTACCACGCCGCTCACGGTGCAAGTGGGCCTCAACGCGGCCAACTCTACGGCCACCTCCCCTACCGATTTCACGTTCACCTCGCCCCAAACACTCACCTTTGCCGCGGGCCAAACCAGCCAGACGGTAACCGTAACGGTGAACGGCGACACCACGCCCGAAGCCGATGAAACCGTGGTGCTCACGCTCCAGAACGTAAGCAGCGGCGGCGCTATTGGGGGCCCGGCTACCCACGAACTCACCATCACCAACGACGACGGCACGCCGCCTTCGGTGCGCTTTGCAGCCGTTTCGGGCTCGATTACGGAAGGCAACGCCGGCACCACCACGTACACCGTAAACGTAACGGCCGCCAACATTCCGGCCGGCGGCGTAACGGTGCCGGTTACCGTAGATGCGGCTAACACCACCGCCACCGCAGCCGATTACCTATTGAATACCACCACGTTGACGTTTGCGGCAAACAGCGGCGTGCAAACCGGCACCGTGACAGTGACCATCAACGGCGACACCACGCCCGAGCCCAACGAAACGGTGCGGCTGCGCTTTGGTACGCCCAGCAACGCGGCAGTACTGCTAGCGGCCCCAAGCACCCACACGCTCACCATCCTCAACGACGACCAGGCGCCGGCCGGCTCGCCCTGTACTGACCCGTATTTTTCGGAGTACGTGGAAGGCTCGGTGGGCAACACCAAAGTGCTGGAGATTTACAACCCCAGCCCTGCTCCTATCAGCCTGAGCGACATTCGGGTATCCTTGTTTGCACCCGGCGCCAGCACCCCCACCACCACCGCCACCCTTACCGGCACGCTGGCCCCCGGCGACGTGTACGTTATTGCCAATACCGGCGTGGCCTCGCCCGTAGTGCAGGCCCAGGCCGATTTGATTTCCAGCGTCTGCTTTTTCAACGGGCCGCACTCCCTGGTGCTGTTCGATGGCACCGATACGCTTGACGTTATTGGGGTGCCCGGCCAAACGCCCGCCGGCAATGCTTGGCTGATTCCGGGCGGCTCTACGCTCAACAACACACTGGTACGCCGGCCTACTGTGGCCCGCGGCGAAGTGCGCTGGAGCACCGCCGCCGCCACCTGGCAGGCCCTGGGCACCGATGTGTACACCAACGTAGGCAGCCATACCAGCACTGCCTGCGTGGTGAATTCCACTAAAAATGCGCCCCTCAATTCGGGCCTTGCCGTGTACCCCAACCCGGCGGCTACCGCCGTGCAGGTACAGGTGCTGAACCTGAATGGCCGCCACCCGGCTGACATTCGCCTCTATAACGCCCTGGGCCAGGAAGTACTTGCCCAACAGCAGCCGCTAACCGGCACCGACACGGCCACCCTGGACGTGCGCAACCTGCCTGCCGGTCTGTACTCCTTGCGCGTGACCGTGAATGGTGTGCGCTACACCAGCCGCGTGGCGGTGCAGCCGTAAGCCACCGAATACGCTTCACTGAAAAGCCCCGGTTTCCTATTGGAAGCCGGGGCTTTTGTTTACGGTTACTTTTCAGCCGGTTGAAATGTAGCCAGCGGCTAGGCCAACAGGTCTTGGTACTCGGGGTGGCGCTTAACGTAGGCGGCCATGAACTTGCAGCTGGTTTCCACGCGCAGCTTCTTTTCGCGGGCGTAGGTTAGGCCTTCTTTGGCCAACGCCTCCCCGACGCCTTTGCCGCGCAGGGCTTCGTCAACGAAAGTGTGGGTGAAGTCGATGGTATCGGGGGCGGGTTGGCTGTAGGCTAGCTCGGCTTCGTGGCCATCAACGGTAGCAACGAATTCTTGGTCTTCGGGATGGTGCTGAATGGGAACGGGCATGGTTGGTTGAGTGGTGATAGTGAAGAGTTGATTACGATGGTGCTGACTGCGTTGTGCCGTAACAAGGAGGCGGCAACACGCCAGTGCATACGAGTGCAGCCACCAATCAGCAATTCAACAACCAATAATTAAGCTATTCAACTCACCACTCAACTTTTTTACGTCTACCCTAACCGTGTACCGCCCAGCCTGCGTATGCAGTCCGGGGCCTATGTCCCTCTCCCTTCCTACCTCTTACCTTTCAGTTCCTTTCCCATGAATACCACTCCCGATTCCGACGGCAACAGCCCACTCAACACCGACGACACCAACAACCTGCCAAACAAGTACCCCGACAACATTGAGCGTGGCACCCATAGCACCAGCCCGGCACCCACGCCCAGTCACTCCGACACGCCTAAGTACGGCGACTTTGGCCACGTAGCTTCGCAGCCAACCAACCAGCAGCCCGACCGCCCAGCCGGCACCAACCCCGACGGTGAGGCGGCCCCCAGCACCGCTGACCCGAACCAGCGCGGTAGCGTAGCACAGAACCTCAACCCGACGGAGGTGCGCAACGTGGAAGACGAAGAGTACCGCGACCAGCGCGAAGGCTGGGCCAAGGACGACCCACGCTACGGCGGTGGTACCCGCAACTGGGCCACCAACGAGCCCGCCAATAAAAGCACCGGCTCGGAGCCGGAAACCGATGATTCGGAGCGCCGCAACCCCAACGACGGCAGCAACGACAACCCCGACGAATTCAGCGCCCTGCGCCCCGATAAAGGCGCTGGCATCCCCGGCAAATAATATTTAGTGCTTGGTGCTTGGTGCGTAGTGCATAGGTCGTTCACTCCTCTTTTACAGCTGAACGACCTATGCACCAAGCACTACGCACCAAGCACTAAGACACTAAAGCACTAAAGCAATGACTGAACCGAACCAAGACCCCGCCGCCGCCCTCGACCCGAAATCGGGTGCCAACCTGACCGACGAGCAGCGCAAGCACCGCGAAGAGCTGTACGGCTACAAGAAAGACGAAGAAGGCACGCTCGATACGTCGGCGCGGCTGGAAGACGAAACCACCGGCATCCCGACCGATAGTGCGACTACTGGCCCCGACCCCGACACTTCCAGCATGACCGACGAGCTAAACAATCCTGGTTTCAACAACCCCATCGACGACAACAACCGCTAGACCAACCAGCGCCTATTAGAAAAGCCTTCTGCTATTGTGCGGAAGGCTTTTCTTTTTCAGGTTTCCTGACATAAATCAGGTGCTTTGCCACTCGCTTCAGCGTGCAGCTTCCCTATCTTGTTCTGCGTATAAACCTGCATCAACCGTTACTCGCTGTTCTATGGCTGCCTGTTTTCTCGTTCTGACCGACTTCACCCCCGCCGCCGACCAGGCCCTTACCTACGCCGACAAGCTGGCTACCCAGCTTGGCGCTTCGCTGGTGCTGCTGCACATCCGCCGGGAAAGCCTGCTCGACCCCGATGCGTTTAATGGCTACATTCAGCGCATGAGTGAGGGCGAAGTGGCGGCGGCCCTGGCCGAGCGCACGGCGCCTCTAACCTCCCCCACCACAGTAGAAACGTCGGTGGCGGGTATTACGGAAGCCACGCAGCAAGCCATGGGAAAATATCAGCCCTTGCTGCTGGTACTGGGCAAACCCGATAGCTCCAAAATCCCCGACGAGCTGGTAACCACCACCTCCCTGAACCTGTTGCGGGCGGTGTCGTTGCCATTGCTGGTGGTGTCTATGGGGCAGCAGGCAGCAGTGCCGGCGCACGTAGTAGTAGCTGCCGATGGGGAGGTATTTCAACTGAGCGCGCCGGTAGCGGAGGGCGCCCAGCAGCTACTAGCGGCGCTGTCGCCCGACGTTACGGTGGCGTACGTGGCCGAGCCCGAACACAGCGACGACACCAAGCCCGCGGTGGCCAGCGTGCAGGAAAGCGGGCTGATTCCGGAGGCGTCGTTACTGCAAGGCTACGGGGTGCGCAACCGCCGAGCATCAGAAGGCATTTTGCAGGCGCTTACCGATAAGCAGGCCGATTTGCTGCTGGTTATTGCGCGGCGCCGGAGCTTCTTCGGGCACATGTTCAACCATAGCGTTTCCTCGCAATTGGTACTGCACAGCCCGGTGCCCGTGCTGCTGTTGCCGGCCGTAACCTGAGTATCCTAGCACTTGGTTCTAGCAGCGCGCCCGCGCCGCCTACCCTACTCGGTACGCGGCGCGGGCGCGCTTTGCATGGCATTGGACCATAACGCGAAGCGCCTTCCGCCCGTTCTGCCAAAGAGAAACCACTTCTTGTCTATGCTTTCCAGTTCCACCACCGAGTCGCGCCGGCAGTTTCTGCGGCAGGCGGGCCTTACGGCGGCCGTTGCCACTGTTGCCGGCCCCGCCGCCGCGCTGCCCTTCTCCGAACCTCTGGCCGCTATGCAAAACGAAAACCAACGTAAACTCGGCTTCGCCATCGTGGGCCTCGGCAAGTTTGCCACCCAGCAGATGATGCCCGCCTTCAAAGACTGCAAACACGCCAACATCACGGCCTTAGTAAGCGGCTCGCCCGATAAGGCTAAAAAGCTGGCCGCCGAGTATGGCGTAGACCCCAAAAACATCTACAATTACCAGAATTTCGATTCCATCAAAGACAATCCGGCCGTGGATGTGGTGTACATCGTGCTGCCGCCCTCCATGCATATGGAGTACACGCTGCGGGCCGCCAAAGCCGGCAAGCACGTGCTGACTGAGAAGCCGATGGCGACGTCGGTGGAAGATTGCCAGAAGATGATTGACGCCTGCAATAAGGCCGGCAAAAAGCTGATGGTGGCCTACCGTGCCCAGTTCGAGCCCTTCAACCTCGACGCCATTTCGCGCATCAAAAAGGGCGAGCTAGGCAAGCTGCGCCAGATTACCGCCGACCACGGCCGCATTGTAAAGCCCACCGAGGAGCCCGCCGAAGCGTGGCGCGTAGTGAAAAAGCTGGCCGGCGGCGGCTCGCTCATGGACATTGGCGTCTACTCGCTGAACGCCGCCCGCTACCTCACCGGCGAAGAGCCCACCGAAGTAACCGCCCAGGAATTCAGCGACAAATCCGACCCGCGTTTCAAGGAGGTGGAAGACACCATTCACTTCACGCTACGCTTCCCCAGCGGCGTGTTGGCCTCGTGCACCAGCTCTTACAGCATACAGGAGGTAAAGCGCTACCGGGTGTTCGGCGACAAAGCCTTCCTCGACCTAGACCCCGCCACCGACTACTACGAGCACAACATGACCATCGGGACCAAGGAAGGCGACATGAAAGTGAGCCTCAAGGAAGGCAACCAGTTTGCCGCCGAGCTCGACCACATGGCCGAATGCGTGCTGGAAAACAAAACGCCGAAAACGCCCGGCGAAGAAGGCCTCAAAGACATCCGCATCATCATGGCCATCTACGAAGCCGCCCGCACCGGGAAGAAGGTGAAATTGTGAGATGGTGATGCAATAGCCTGAAAGACTTTCAATCAGAAGGCCGTCATGCTTCGACAAGCTCAGCATGACGGCCTTATTTTATGACTCACCATCTCACCACTTCACCGCTACTTGCGCGCCGCCGTAGTAGTTGCGGCCGGGCGCGGGTTGGAAGTAGCGGCTCCCGAAGGCGTTGAGGTCGTTGCCGAGGGAGTAGCGGCGGTTGGTAGCGTTTTCAACGCCACCGAAAATATCCAGCTCCAGTTGGCCGAGGGTGCGGCGCCAGCCCGCGCGGGTGGCAAACGTCCAGTAGCCCGGCGCCGATACGGTGTTGGCATCGTTGAGGAAGATACGGGCCTGGTGGTTGGTGGTGGGGCTGAGGTAGAAGCCGTGCAACTCGCTGAAATCGAGGCCGGCACTGAGGGTGTGGGGCGCGGTGCCGGTGAGGCGGTTACCGCTGAAGTTGTTGCCGCCCGACTCGTAGCGCCCGAAACGGTAGTGGTTGTAGGCGTAGCTAGCAAAGGCGCGTACGCCACCAACTACCTTTTCCTCCCGGAAAATACCAGAAGCAGAAGGTCCAATCGGATACGTATACTCTCTCACCAATTCCGTCTGCTGCCACAGCCAGCCGCTTAACGCTGCTTCCAGGCCGCGTTGGCGGGTGTTGCCGGAGTTGGCGAACAGCTGCGTCCCCAACTCGTCGGTGCGCGTGACGATGGTTTCGCGCAGGCGGAAATTGTAGGCGGCCACATCGAACTTCAGACGCTGGTTGAAAAGTGTGCCGCGCGTGCCCACTTCGTAGCTGGTGCCGCGCTCGGCCTGCAACGCCGTGTTGATAGACCCATTGGAAGGCCGGATTTCCTCTTCGGTAGGTGGTGAGAAGCCACTGCCCACACTACCGTACACCGATACTTGCGGCGTCAACTCCTTAAGCAGCGCCAACCGGGGCGCCAGCCGGGGCTGGAAATTCCGTTCGGTCTGGTAGCCTTGCAGCGGTGGCGTTACGGCCTCGGTCAGGCGGTTGATGCGGTAGCGGAGGCGGTTGTAGCTGGCGCCGGCCGTCAGCAGCAGCCCAGCGGGCAGCTCGTAATCCGCTTGCGCAAAGCCGAAGCCGGTGAGCGTCCGGATTTCGTCGTCGTAGCGCAGCGGGCCGGGGGTGCCGCCGCGGTTCTGGTAGTTGCGGGAGCTTTCGAAGCTGGTTTGCAGCTCGGCGCCACCTTGCAGGCGCAGGGTCCGGCCGGCCAGGGAGGTGCGGTAATTCACGACGGTGCGCCCCCCGCTGCCCAGCGGCGTGTTGCGCTCCAAATCCACCAGAAACGGCGTGACGATGGTGCTGCCCGTGCCGTAGAGGGTGGTTCGGCTGGACAGCCGGTTGGTGAAGCGGTGCTCGTAGGTGGCTCCCAGCAACACCGTGCGCGAGGCATACCCGGCTTGTTGCGCCACGGTGCCGGCCGCGGTAGGGGTGCTGGGCCGCGCCTGGCGTGGGTTGGCATCAAACTGCGCCCGGGTAAGGCTGCCCGGAATCTGATAGTCGAGGTCGGAATACAGGCCGTGCAGGGCTAGGGTGCCCTTTTCGGAGGTGCGAAATTCACCATCCAACGTTAGCACGGTGCGGCGCAGGGCACTTTGCTCCCGGTAGCCGTCGAGGGTTTGGCGCGCATACTGGGCCCGGAAGTAGCCGGTAGCCGTGCCGGCTTCGGCGGCTACGGTGTAGCGGCGCAACCCGTAGGAACCCGCCGTAAAGCCGGTTTGCACCCGTGTTTGGCCCGCTACCGGGCGGCGGTTTTCGAGCAGCACCGCCCCGCCCGTGCCGGCGCCGTACACGCTGGCAGCCGGGCCTTTCAGCACTTCCAACCGGCCTAGTTGGCTGGGGTCGAGCAGGTTGAGGTTGGTACTGCCGCTGGCTTCGGTGAACGGAATGCCTTCGTAGTACACCTTTACGTTGCGCACCCCAAACGGCGAGCGGAGCGTACTGCCGCGCACACTAAGCCGGTAGCTGGCGGTGGCCCGCTCCTCCAGGCGCACCCCGGGCAGCGTGTTGATGGCCTGGGTGAGGGCGTTTTGTGGAAACCGCTCAAACGTGGCGGCATCTACCACCCCCACGGCGGCAGCGGTGCGGCGCAGCGGCAGCTGCTGACCGTAGCCGGTAACGGTGGCTTCGGGCAGGCGGACGGTGCGGGTGGTATCGGGCGGCGCGGTTTGGGCAAACAGGGAAGCAGGCAGCAGCAACAGGGGCGCGGCGTAACGGTAGGGCATTGGGCAAGCAAAAGGATTCGTTGCTGCTAACCGAAAATCAGCTGCTAGGGTTGGATTTACCTGCCATTCCAGACAATATTTCGTCTTCTACCAACGTGTAGTAGCTATACTCTTCGGCCATGACTAACACGCTCTATCTGCCCCGCCGCCACCGTCGGCCGCTACTGTTCCCGCCGGGCCTGTTGGCGCTGGCGTGGCTGTTGTGGCTGGGTTGCGCGACGCTGCCGCAGATGCAGGAACCCCAGCAAGGTGTATTTCAGCTAACAGTGGACTTTAAGCCATTTCGCGACGAAATGAAGCCCTTACCCATTCAAGGTGCCTTCGTAATCCCAGCTTCGTATATGTCGCCGCTGGAATTAGCGACGCTTCGACCTTGGAAGAACATTTCTTTTACTGGCAATTTATGGTCTGATTACTTCAGCTATCAGCAAGTAGCGGCAGCAACATTAGAATTGAAAGACAACAACTATGAAGACTCAGGAGTACGTGTGTTTTTTAATACACCAGCTCACTACCGCAGCTTAGTTTACACTTTAGACAAGTTTAACACTGCTGATACTCTTGCTAACCGAGTACATTACTGGCTTGACATTCGGCATCAGCCGACTACTATTTACGCTATTACTAGCAAGCCTGTAGAGAGATACCCTTGGCATAATTATACTGCTCCCCTTTGGAACTGTATAGTTGATAACAACTCCATAAGTGCTTCTACATCAGATTGGCATGGACGCTTTCAGGAATGGATTCATTCTCTATCTGACTTTACCACGTACGCACCACTCTTCTACCCCGACTGGCGCAACACCACTCTCTTGCTGCTCCTACTGGCGCTGCTTTCCGTCATTCGATTGTACCGGCAGTATCGCGCCAGCTAGAAGCCCAAACGTAACTTAAGCCCGGCAAAAGCAGTTGAACAGAAGCACCTTTTCTGCTTCTCACTCCTCATGAAAACGACTGTTTTACTAGCCACTGCTTTCCTGGCAGGTTTCTCTACCATAGCCCAAAACGTACCGCCCGAAGGCACCCCGTTCAAGATGCAGGGCAACATCTACTTGCCCAAAAAGCTACCCGCCACCCCCGAGCGAGTAGCCGCCCTGAAAGCACCAGCCGGCTTCACCGTCAGCAAATACGCCGAAAACCTCGACATGCCCCGCATGCTGGCCCAAGCGCCAAACGGCGACCTGTACGTGAGCAACCGCGTGAAAGGCACCGTAACGCTGCTGCGCGACGCCAACAAAGACGGCAAAGTGGAAACCACCAAACAGGTAGCCCAGAAGCCACACCTGCATGGCCTCGCCCTCAAAGATGGCAAGCTGTACATGGCCGCCGTGCGCGAGCTGTACGTGGCCGACGTGAAAGCCGACGGTACCCTCGGTGAGTTGAAAACGCTGTACAAAGACCTACCCGACGCCGGCCAGCACGCCAACCGCACCCTCAATTTTGGGCCCGATGGCAAGCTCTACCTCTCGGTGGGCAGCACCTGCAACGCCTGCGACGAAGACAACCCCGAAAACGCTACCCTGCTGGAAGTCAGCACCGACGGCTCGGGGCGGCGCGTGTACGCCACCGGCCTGCGCAACACCATCGGCTTCGATTGGCACCCCACCACCAAGGCCCTGTTCGGCATGGACCACGGCATCGACTGGCTCGGCGACGAAGACCAGCAGGAGGAGTTCAACCAGCTCAAGCCCGGCGCTAACTACGGCTGGCCCAGCATCATTGCCGATGGCAAGCCCTACCCCGCCAACAAGCCCAAATCGGGTGAAACCTACGAGCAGTTCGACGCCAAAGCCGTGCGTCCGCTTTTACTTTACAAGGCGCATTCGGCCCCGCTGGGACTGGTGTTCAATAAGGCCCAGCAGTTTCCGAAAGAGTACCAGAACGACGCTTTTGTAACCATGCACGGCTCCTGGAACCGCGCGCAGCCCTCGGGCTACAAGATTGTACGGGTCCGCTTCAACGAGCAAGGCCAGCCCCAGCAGTTCGAGGATTTCGTGACCGGCTGGCTGGTGGAAGATGGCAAGTCGGAGTTTGGGCGGCCCTGCGCCATCGTGCAAGCCACCGACGGCTCCCTGCTGGTCTCCGACGACGACAACGGCGTGATTTACCGCGTGGCCTACGCCGCCGACAGCAAGGCATCAGCAAAGCCAAAAAAGAAAAGCTAAGGCTAGAAGCCAGAAACTAAGGAGAAGCTAGAAGCGAGGAACTGGAAGCTAGCTCCCCTCCTTTTTTAAGGAGGGGTTGGGGGTGGTAAAATCGTTGCACGACAACTAGCTTTAGCTTTCTAATCCTAGATAACCACCCCCAACCCCTCCTTAAAAAAGGAGGGGAGCTAGCTTCCAGTTCCTAGCTCCTGGCTCCTAACTCCTTCCAAAGCATGCCCACCCTCTCGCCCGACCTACGCAAAGCCCTGTTCAA
This sequence comes from Hymenobacter telluris, assembly GCF_017313265.1. Taxonomy (GTDB): domain Bacteria; phylum Bacteroidota; class Bacteroidia; order Cytophagales; family Hymenobacteraceae; genus Hymenobacter; species Hymenobacter telluris. Next base: position 48,628 of record NZ_JAFLQZ010000015.1, read on the forward strand.
CCTGCCGCAAAAAGAAAAAGACCAGCTGCTGGCGCGGCTGGTGGCGCAGGATGCCGTGCTGACCGAACAGCTCACGTTCCGGTTGCTGGAAGGAGATGATGCGCTGGAAGCCCGGCGGGAGCGGCTGCGTACCCTGATAGACGACCCCGTGCGCGGCTACCACCAAACGCCCAACGATTTGCTGCACATCGTGCGGCAGCTACAAGCCCGCCTCGCCTACCACGCCCGCATCACCGGCGACACATCCGGCGAAATCGAGCTGACATTACGCTTGCTCACCAACATTTTCCGGCACCAACCCGAGGCGGTGGCCCGGCTGCATGGCCCCACCCAGCCGCTGCTCCAACACCTGGCCCGCCGCACCCACGACGTACTCAAGCAAATCAGCAAGCTGCACGAAGACTACCGGGTGGAGTTTGGGCCGGCCGTTAACGAGTTGTTGCCGTTGCTGTATGCCTCAGCGGCGGCTCCCTTAGCGCGGGAGTTGGCCGTACCCCCCATGTTTGAGTGACAAGGCGAGGTATGAAATACAGCTTAAAAACCGGGGCCGCTACTTGAAATTTTTCACCGTGCCGCGCAGCAGAATCCACCTAAGCAGCCCTTTCATTAAAGCAACATCAAGTATAATTATTTCATTATCTATTCCAACATCCTGAAACCAACCGGCAGCGTGTAAGCAACCCGTACCGGCTGCCCGTTCACGCGGCCGGGCGTCCACCAGGGCATGATCCGAACCAGGCGAAGCGCTTCTTCGTCGAGGCCGCCGCCTAGCCCCTTTACCACTTTGGGGTCTAGAATCCGGCCTTCCTCATCCACTACAAAGCTGACGTGTACTTTTCCTGATAAGTTAAGCCGTATTGCTTGCTCTGGGTATTTTATTTTAGCTTTTAGGAATCTTTGAAAAGCCACCGCGCCACCAGGGAAGGTGGGCATTTCCTCGGCCACCAAGTACACCTCGGGCGCAGCTGGGGGTTTCGGAGGCGTTTCGGGAGAGGCTACGGCGGTGGTGGCGGAGCGGCTGGCTGCTAGCGTTTGGGCTAGCAAGCCAGGGGGTAACAGCAGGAATAAAAGCAGCAAAAGGCAGAGGCGGGGCATACGAGTAAAATATAATATAACCGTTCAAAGGTACACCAGACCCCACCCCAGACCTGGGAAGGTATATTACTTAACTATTGTATTTGTGTTACGGCCGCGGCGTATCCTTTGCCCAACAAAAGCTGTATCTTATTCTATAAGCGTTTCAACCTTCAGCACCCACCTGCCATGTCCACTATTCCAGCCCCCGAACACGTGCGTGTGCCCCAGCACCTTTCCGACAAAGACCTGCGCCAGTCGCTCGAAGACCTGGATGGCAAAATCAAGACCTTGCGTAACCGGGCTCATGCCACCACCGAGGGCGCCAACCATACCTACCACGAGCACATTGCTATGCTGGAAGCCAAACGGCTGAAATTGGCGGAGCGCCTCGGCCCAACCCCTGCCGCCGACGCGCAAGCCAACAGCCAGGACCAAAGTGTGTGGGGCGAAATCTGGCACGGCATCGAGAACCTGCGCAATGACTTGCGCAACATTCTCTAAAGCCCAGCCATACGGTTTCCGGCCAATACGCCTCGTTTTTACAAGTAAAAGACGCTCCGAAGGGGGTGTCTTTTTTAATTTTAAGGTAGCCGTTTTTGCCAGGCAGCGGTAATCTGGCGCAGCCATTCGGGCGGGTTTAAAGCAGTTCAGGGCGCCGATTTACCGTTCCCCGAAATCCTGTTTCCGGCGGCGGCGGGCGGCAGTAGGTTTGGCTATTCTTTCACCTGTGCTACTCCTCACTGCCATGAAACTTGTTACCGTCCTCCGCTCTTTCTCGTTCTGCTCGGCCCTGCTACTGGCCGGTGCCAGCTTTGCCGCGGCGCCAGCTCCGGCAGCTGCCACTTCCTTGCCACTCGTTGCAGTTGCCGACAACCCAACGGCGCACCCCAACTTCACGGTGCGCGTGGTGGGCAAAGGCCAGCCGATGCTGCTGATTCCGGGCCTCACCTGCCCCGGCGCGGTGTGGGACGAAACGGTGGCCCGCTACCAGAAACAGTACCAGTGCCACATTGTGTCGTTGGCGGGCTTTGGCGGCAACGCGGCCCCGGCCAGCACCAATCAGCTGTTGCTCAACGTGCGCGACCAGCTGCTGGCCTACGTCAAAACGCAGAAGCTCGACAAGCCGGTGGTGGTCGGCCATAGCCTGGGCGGATTCATGGCCCTGTGGATGAGCACTGCCGAGCCAGCCGCCCTCGGCCCGCTGGTTATCGTGGATTCGTTGCCGTTTCTGGCGGCCGTGCAAAACCCCACCCAAACGGCCGAAGGCGCCCGGCCCATGGCCGAAGGCATGCGCCAGCAGATGAGACAGGGCAAAAACAGTATGGCCAATGCCCGCCAGATGTCGGCTTCACTGGTAACCGACACCGCCCGCGTTACGCAGCTGGCCCGCTGGAGCGTGGCGTCCGATATGCCCACCGTGGCGCAGGCCATGTACGACCTGTTCACCACCGATTTGCGCCAGGATATTGCCCGCATTCAGCAGCCGGTGCTGGTGCTGGGTGCCTGGGCCGCTTACCAGCAGTACGGCTCCACCAAGGCCAGCACCCAGGCCATCTTCGAGCAGCAATATGCCAAGCTCCCCAAGCACCGCATCGAAATGTCGGAAGCTGGCCGCCACTTCCTGATGTACGACGACACCACTTGGTTTTTCGCGCAGACCGACGCGTTTTTGAAGCAGAACGCCGTGGCCAAAAAGTAAGCTGCCTTTTGCTGGTCGAGGCAAGCTTGGCGCAGGCGCTGAGGTTGCCTTGGCAGGCTTTTCTTTCCTTGCGTGCTGCCTCTATAACCAGTGCCCTTCCATTGCTTATGCTACTCGAAAAGCAGTTTGCCAAGCTACAGCTCGAATTATCGGTGAAAGCCAAAAACGGGCTTGATTTCATACTGGCCGCCAGCATCGTTTGGGCTGCTATTGCCTTCGTCTGGACGCTGCCTAACTCGCCGACACTGAACGGGTTTATTACATTTTTTGTGGGTGCCGCAGTCTTGCCGCTGGCGTGGCTGTTCTCTAAGCTGCTTGGCACCACCTGGACTATTGCGCATAACCCGCTGCAACCCCTGGGGCTGTGGCTGAATTTCGCGCAGCTGTTCTATTTTCCCATCCTGCTGTTCATATACAGCAAGCACCCCGCCCAGTTTATCATGACGTACGGCATCATCACCGGGGCGCATTTCTTTCCCTACGCCTGGTTTTACAAGGCCACCCCGTACGCCATTATGGCGGGCGTTATTGCGGTGGGCTGTTTGGTGCTGGGGCTGCGTACTCCGGAGGCAAATCTGTACCTGATTCCGGGTTTTGTGGCGGCTGCTTTGATGCTATTAGGCGGTTTGCTGTATGTTTCTTACCGCCAGAACGAGCAGGTGTACCTGCTGCTAACAGCGCAATCCGAGTAACTTGGGCAGCACTATGTTTTCCTACGCATCTGTTCCGCCGCCCAGCCGCCTCTACTGGCGCGCGCAGCTACTCGGCTGGACGCTCTATTTTGCCTTTAACCTGCTCTTGTTTTCCGTGTTTGGGCGGTTTTCCGGCGAGCTGCTGCTCATCACTACGGCCATTGTGCTGCCCATAGCAGCTCTCACGCACGCGTTGCGCTACCACATTCGGGCCAACCGCTGGGAACAACTGCCCCTGCTGCCGCTGCTCGGCCGTTTGCTGGTAATGAATGCCACCTTGTCGGTGCTGAGCCAGCTGATTATCTGGGCCCTGCTGATTTGGGTGGTGCGGCCCAGCCCCGATGGTCAACCGCACGGCTGGGCGCAGTTTCTGGGCTATTGCCTCAACGTCAATTTTATGTTGTGGCTGTGGGCGGGCTTCTACTTTGGCTGGCACTTTTTCAATCGTTACAAGCAAGCCGAAGTAGACAAGTGGAAGCTGGCGGCGGCGGTACAGGAAGCGGAAATGCGCACCCTCAAGGCCCAAATCAACCCGCATTTCATGTTCAACGGGCTCAACAACATCCGGGCGCTGGTGATGGAAGACCCGGCCCGCGCCCGCACCATGATTACGCACCTCTCCGATTTGCTGCGCTACTCCATCCAGCTCAATAGCGCCGAATGGGTGCCTTTGCGCCGGGAGCTGGAAATTGTGCGGCACTATCTGGAGCTGGAAGCCATGCAGCTAGAGGAGCGCCTGCACTACTCACTCGATGTAGACCCAGCGGCGCTATCCGTGCTTATTCCGCCCATGACCTTGCAGCTGCTGGTTGAAAACGCCATCAAGCACGGCATTGCGCCCCGGCCCGAAGGCGGCACTATTCAGCTCACTGCCCAACCCGATGCCGCTACCGGGCAGCTGCACATTATAGTGCGCAACACGGGCCGCTACCAGCCCCAGCCCGGCCACAACGGGGTGGGCCTGCGCAACGCCCAGGAACGGCTAGCCCTGCTTTTCGGCCGCGCCGCCACCCTCACCATCAGCAACGACCCCACCACCGCCGATACAGTGGTAGCGCAGTTGCAATTGCCGGTGCAAGCGGCGGTAGTTGCTTAGGCTGCGTGAGCAGTACACTGAGGCAGAACGTCATGCTGAGCAGAGTCGAAGCATCTCGCGTGCTGACATTGTAGTGCTAACCTAGCATCAGCACGCGAGATTCCTCGGCAAGCTCGGAATGACATCCTTTTTAGTTGTGATATGCGGAAACTATCTATCGACCACACACTGGGAATACCGCCAGTTTTACCGGAGTGGCCTTACCTCAGAACAGCTTAGCTCTCTTACATCTATGAATATCCTGCTCGTTGACGACTCGCGCCTGGCCCGAACCGAGTTGCGCCACCTGCTGCAAGCCTTCCCCGACGTAACCGTAGTAGGCGAAGCCCGCCACGTCGCCGAAGCCCGCACCCGCATCCAGGAGCTTCAGCCCGACGTGTTGCTGCTCGATATTCACATGCCCGGCGAAACCGGCTTCGAGTTGCTTGCGTCCTTGGAAGCGGCCCCGCACGTAGTCTTCACCACCGCCTACGACGAATACGCGCTGCGGGCCTTTGAAGTCAACGCCCTCGATTATCTGCTCAAACCCATTGAAGCGCACCGGCTGGCGGCCGCCCTCGACAAGGCCCGCACCCAGCTGCGCCCGGCAGTTTCCGCGGAAGCTCCCCCCCCAATACCGGTATCCGAGGAGCCAGCCGCCACGCCCCTCACCGAGCACGACCAGGTGTTTGTGAAGGACGGCGAGAAGTGCTGGTTTGTGCGCCTCGCCGACATTCGCCTTTTCGAAATCAACGGCAGCTACACCCAAATCCACTTCCACGAGCACCGCCCCCTGATTCCGCGCACCTTGCAGCACCTGGAGCAACGCCTCGACCCGCGGGTGTTCTTCCGGGTGAACCGCCAGCAAATTATCAACCTGAAATGGGTGGAAGGCATCGAGCCCTGGTTCAGCAACTCCCTGAAAATCCGGCTGCGGGGCGGGCCTGAGGTGGAAGTATCGCGCCAGCAGTCGGTGCGGTTTCGGGAGCTGCTGAGTTTGTAAGCCGCCGGCCAGGCACCGCCCGCTTGCCCCCACCATAACCAGACCTCTTGGTTGCCGGTTCTGGGTCTGTTCTTCTCACTTGGAAAACCAACTATGGAATACAGACAATTAGGCGCCTCGGGTTTGCGCGTGCCGGTGCTGAGCTTTGGCACGGCCACCTTCGGCGGGGGCAACGAATTTTTCAAGGCCTGGGGCAACACCGACGTGGCAGAAGCGCGCCGCCTGCTGGAAATCTGCCTGGAAGCGGGCGTCAACTTCTTCGACACGGCCAATGTGTACTCGCAGGGGCTGGCCGAAGAAATCCTGGGGCAGGCACTAGACGGGCGCCGCCACGAAGCCCTGCTCGGCACCAAAGCCACCTTCCCAATGGGCGACGGCCCAAACGACTTCGGCTCGTCCCGCCTGCACCTGCTTAAAGCCTGCGAAGACAGCCTACGCCGCCTGAAAACCGACTACATCGACGTGTACTACCTGCACGGTTTCGACGCCAACACGCCTGTGCAGGAAACCCTCCGCGCCCTCGACGACCTAGTGCAGAGCGGCAAAGTGCGCTACATTGCCTGTTCCAACTTTTCGGGCTGGCACCTGATGAAGTCGTTGTCGGTATCGGAGCGGTACGGTTGGGCGCGGTATGTGGGGCATCAGGTGTACTACTCGCTTATCAACCGGGAGTATGAGTGGGAGCTGATGCCGCTGGCGCAAGACCAGGGCGTGGGTGCCGTGGTATGGTCGCCGCTGGCGAGTGGCCGGCTCAGCGGCAAAGTGCGGCGCGGCCAGCCCATTCCGGACAGCAGCCGCCTGCAACAAGGCGGCGGCCAGGGCCCCGATGTACCCGACGAGCTACAATTTGCTATTGTGGACGTGCTGGATGAGTTGGCCGAGGAAACCGGCAAAACCGTTGCCCAAGTTGCCCTCAACTGGCTGTTGCAGCGCCCCACAGTCACTAGCCTAGTGTTCGGAGCCCGCAACGAAGAGCAGCTTCGCCAGAACCTGGGCGCGGTCGGCTGGCACCTCACACCCGAGCAAGTCGCCCGCCTCGACAAGGTGAGTGCCACCCCGCCGGTGTACCCCTACTGGCATCAGCGCAATCAGCCGCAGCTCAACCCGTTGCCGGTTTAATCCGCTATTTTGCGGCCTTCACTTTCCTTCCCCTTATGCTCGACCTCATCATTGATGCGCGCCCTGCCGATATCGGCAATGGTTTTGGGGTGCGGCGGATTCTGCCGTATCGGTTGCGGCGGATGCTGGGCCCATTCATTTTCATGGACCACGCCGGCCCCGTGCAAGTGGCCCCCGAGTTGATGCCCACCCTGGATGTGCTGCCGCACCCGCACATCGGCCTGTCCACGGTCAGCTATCTGTTTGGCGGACAAGTTGTGCATCGGGATAGTCTGGGCGTAGAGCAAGTAATTCGGCCGGGCGAGGTAAACTGGATGACGGCCGGCCGCGGCATTGCGCACTCCGAGCGGTTCGAAGACCCGGCCACCCTGGCTGGTGGCGCCCTGGAAATGGTGCAGACCTGGGTGGCTTTACCCGAAGCAGCCGAAGAAGACGCGCCCAGCTTCACCAACTATCAGCCCCAAGAGCTGCCCATCTTCACCGACCAGGGCGTGTGGATGCGCCTGATTGCCGGCGACGCTTTCGGGTTGCGCAACGACGTGAAAACCCATTCACCCCTCTTCTACCTGCACGTAGTTTTGCAAACGGGTGCCCGCTTCGGTCTACCCACCGGCTACCCGGAACGCGGCGCTTACGTGGCAAAAGGCAGCGTAGAGGTGAGCGGCCGTACGTACACCACCGGGCAGTTGCTGGTGTTCACCCGCGGCCTCGACCCCGTACTGGTAGCCCGTGAGCCTACCACACTCATGCTGCTGGGCGGCGAACCATTGGGTGAGCGGTACATCTGGTGGAACTTCGTTTCGTCGCGTAAAGAGCGGATTGAGCAGGCCAAAGCCGACTGGCAAGCCGGCCGCATTGCCCTGCCCCCCACCGACAACGCCGAATTCATTCCGCTCCCCGCCGACCGTTCCCGCCCCGCTGGCAGTTCCCCGCCGCCCCCGCCCCTCTCGTAGCTACTCACGCAGCAGATAGCCTTAAATAGCTAATCCATACGTGCTTCCCAGAAGCGCCTGGCAGCCCTGAAAAGGGGTATGCCAGGCGCTTTTGCTTTATCGGCATCCTATTAGGTAAGCTATAAGGCTAATAGATGGTGAACTATAGCATTTCCAATTCAACATAGAAGCTTACAATAATCCTAATCAATCAAATACAACAATCGGGCAGCAACGAACCATTCAAACATCTGCTTTTGCATCGTTTCCTACAGCTCTATTTATAACTATTGTGCCTAATATCCGACATCAGCAGTTTTACATTAGTAGACGAACTCCTAACTCACTGCATGCGTATATACATTTAATATAAAATAAATCAAGCAGTATAATTTATCATTTAAGAATGATTATCAGTAAAAAATAGCCTTTATAGATGTATTATCAATTTATAGCATGCTAGATTTACAGTATTGATATTGCACTTTTTATTAAATAGTACAATATCACCATCTGTTTAACTGTCCTTTTCAGCCTGCTATGAGTAAACTTATACCTTCCTTCAAATTAGTACTATTATCAGTAGCCACCTGTTTTGCCTTTTCAGGCAAGGCCCAGCAAACAGGTAGCAATCCGGCTCCCATAGCAACCGGAACTTTCGTTGATAACTTCAATCAGCCTGCCACGCTTGATGGCACACTGGTATTCAAGCTCAAGCCCGAATTCCAGGCGCAAGCTTCTTCGGACGGGGTGGCCGTGCCGGCCCTGAACGATATGCTGCGCCGGATGGGCGTAACGCGTATCACGCAAAAGTTTCCGCACGCCTCAGCACCGCATGCGGAGCAGCCCGGCGCTGTGGATCTGCGCTTGATTTATCAGATTTGGCTGGATAAAGCGGCACCTCTGGCCAAAGTGCAGCAGGCCCTGCTCAGCACTGGCACGCTTACCTACGTGGAGCCGCTGTACTACCGCGCCCCCCTGTCGCAGCCCAATGACCCGCTAGCCGATTCAACCCTGGCAACCGGCCAGTATCACCTTAAGAACATCCGAGCTTACCAGGCCTGGAACCTGACCCAGGGCGACAGCACCGTGCTGATTGGCATCACCGACACCGGTTTCCGCCTTTCGCACCAAGACCTGGCCGGGCAGTGGCAGCGCAACTACCAAGACCCACCCGACGGTATCGACAACGACAACGACGGCTTCGTTGACAACTACCGGGGCTGGGATTTTGCCGACCGGGACAACAACCCCGCCGCCAATGGCATGACGCAGCCGCTGCACGGGGTGCACACGGCTGGTGCCGCAGCGGGTCGCGTCGGCAATGGGCTGGGTATTGCGGGCGTGGGCTACAACTGCCGTTTTCTGCCCCTGAAAATCTACCCAAGCACCAATACGGGCAGTTTCGCTGGTTACGAGGCCATTGTGTACGCCGCCGACCACGGCTGCAAGGTTATCAATATGTCGTGGGGTAGCGCGGGTGGCCGTTCCCAGTTCGAGCAGGATGCCATTACCTACGCCGCCATCAACCACGACGTGGTGCTGGTGGCCTCGGCCGGCAACACCAACGCCGAGCTGGACTTCTACCCGGCCAGCTACGACCACGTACTATCGGTGGGCTGGACCGGCGCCGACGATGTGCGGGCTAGCCGTGCAACCTATAGCCGCCGCATTGACTTGGTAGCTCCCGGCGACAACATTTACACCACTTGGGGCGACACTGACTCCGACTACATCCGGGCCACGGGGTCGTCTTTCTCGGCACCGTTGGTATCGGGAGCAGCGGCGCTGGTGCGGGCGCGGTTTCCGCAATTCACCGCAGCGCAAGTTATTGCGCAGCTGCGCGCTACCACCGACAACATCTACAACCTACCGGGCAATACGCCTTACGCCGGTAAGCTGGGCACGGGCCGCCTGAACGTATTCCGGGCGGTGCAGGGCGACAACCAGCACGCCATGCGCATCACGCAGCGCGTGTTCACGCCCAGCAAAACCATTTATCAGCTCAACGACACCATCCGGCTGGCCGTGGAAGTGCAAAACCTGCTTCAGCCCGTCCAGAACCTGACCCTCACGGTTACTTCTCTTTCGCCTTACCTAACGGTGCAGCGCGGTACGTTCACGGCCGGCGCGGTGGCTACTCTGTCCCGGGCATCCAATGCAAGTGCTCCTTTCTGCCTGAAAGTGGCGGCGGCGGCGCCGGTTAACACGTCCGTTACAATCCGCTACCGGCTCTCCGACCCTTCCACCGGCTACGAGCAAGACCAATACACCACGTTGCTCATCAACCCAGAATACGTGGTGCTGAATGCTGGCAATTTGGCTCTCACGCTTACTCACCGGGGCAGCTTGGGCGTTGATGGACTGGGCTCCACGAAGGGGGAAGGCGTGCGGTACCAGGGCGGGGCTTCCCTGATCTACGAAGGCGGCATTATGGTAGGCGCTGGCACTACGCGCGTTTCCAGCCGCCTGCGCAACGACCGAAACGGGATAGATACCGATTTCTTCACCCAGGCCCAAACCACTATGAACCGCCAGACCCTGCGGGCCGACCAGGAGGCTTGCGGTTTGCTGCAAGACTCGCTGCCAAGCGCCACCCGCAACCGCACCGTAGGCGTGCAGATTCGTCAGCGCGGCTACTCGTGGGCGCAGGCCCCACACCGCGACTATGTGGTGCTGGAGTATGTAATCAAGAACGTGACGGCCGATACGCTGAAGCCATTGTACGCCGGCCTGTTTGCCGACTGGGACCTGGGTGACTACATCCGCAACGCAGTGGCCTGGGACTCGGTACGCAACCTGAGCTATGCCTACAATGTGAATAGCCAGAACGCTTATATAGGACTACAATGGCTGCGTGGCGGCACTCCTATCTCCTACGCCATTGATGTAAATGCTCCCACTGGTCTCGTTCGTCTTTCCGATGGCTTCAGCAGAGCCGAGAAGATGACCACGCTCGCCAATGGCACTCGTCAGCGTACTACGGGCCTCACCAATGGCACCGACATTGCCCAAGTGGTAGGCGCTAAATTGCCTTGGTTGGCCCCCTCCGATTCGGTGGTGGTTGCGCTGGCAGTGGTAGCCGCTCCCACGCTCGCCCAGCTTCAGGCAGCGGCCAGTGCTGCGCAAGTGCGCTACAGTCCTCAGCAGGCCCTGAATACCCGCTCTGCACTGGCAGCCGGCGCTTGGCAGCTTTATCCTAACCCAACCACCGGCCAAATCCGGGTAGAGGTACCGGCCAGCTTTGGCAGCCGCCAGTTGGAAGTGCTGAGCCCGCTAGGCCAAGTAGTGAAGCAGCAGGCTTTTCTGGGCTCAACATCAGAAGTGAATTTGCAAGGATTACCAGCCGGCATGTACATCGTGCGCATCCACGGCGCCACCGGTTCCCTCACGCGGCGCGTTTTGCTAACGCACTAAGCCAGCAAGAAGCTACCATAAGGCAAGGCCCGGTTGAACGGCAAAGCCAGCATAGTGCTGGCTTTGCCGTTCAACCGGGCCTTTTAGCTGTTAAAAAACTGAGCTTATATCTATTTCCGGATTGAGAAACTTTGCACTCCATTATTGCTGTATATACATCTATAACATCCAACATTTAACTAAAAATATTAGCAAATCACTTTGCGTATTCGATGCTTTGCTCGTCATCAGGCTATCTTATAAACGCTCTAAATTTTTATTAAAATTTGATTAAATGCACGTTATGGGCTTTTCGCCCGTAAAAAATTATCAACTAATCTTTTTAGAATGACTTAATATGCGTATCTTTGGATATGTCGAAAGTTAAGCTTCCCGTCCCGCCGCCCGTGCAGCAATATGCCCGTTGTGTAGATGACAGCCGCCGCCCCTCCGACCACATCGGCGACTGGCCTATCGCTGGGCAGGTGTATCCTATTCAGGTGCGCCGCAACGCTCGTACCGGCTTGCCACAAATACACGTGCTGGGCTTTTATGCCGAACAGCCTTATGGCGCCTTTGCTCGTCACCGTTTCGAGACGGTAGCCGAGCTTTGGCTCAACTAACAGGACCCGGCCGTTTTTCCGCCACCCTCAGCCCCGGCTGCTTCTGTGCTACGCAGGAGCAGCCGGGTTTCTTTTTTATAAACCGCTAGCACCGCCAACAACAAAAAGGCCAACCCTGCATCAGCAGGGTTGGCCTTTCAATTCACTCAGCGTAGTTTCCTTAGCGTTGAGCGTCTGTTTTGGCCAGCTGACCAATCTCCTGTGCCGGGCTATTGCCTTCCGCATACATCGGCTGGTCGCTGAGGTTGTAGATTTCCTGAATGTCGTGCAGGATATGCTCGAAATCCAGCTTGAGGTCTTTCAGCAAGCCGGTTTTCAGATCGAACACCCAGCCGTGTACCGTAGGATAGCCGTTTTTGAGGTACATCTGTTGCAGCACCGCCGTCTTGATAACGTTGACGCACTGCTCCTGCACGTTTAACTCCACCAGCCGGTCGTAGCGCAGCGTGGTGTCTTCAATCTTGTCGAGTTCCGTGTGGTGCAGGCGGTACACGTCACGGATATTGCGCAGCCACGGGTTCATAATGCCTAGGTCTTTGGCCTGCATAGCGGCTTTCACGCCGCCGCAGCCGTAGTGCCCGCATACCACAATGTGCTTCACACCTAGGTGCGCCACCGCGTATTCAATCACCGACATGGCGTTCAGGTCGATGTTGATGACCATGTTGGCAATGTTGCGGTGCACGAATACCTCACCCGGCGCCACACCCATCAGTTCCTCGGCCGTTACGCGCGAGTCGGAGCAGCCGATGTACAAGTAATCAGGCTTTTGGTCGGCAGCCAAGTGCTCCAGAAAGTTGGCGTTGGATGCCTGGTTGTTGGCTACCCACTGGCGGTTTTTTTCGAAGATTTGGTCGTAGGTTATCATAGGGACTTTTTACGTTTTTGCATCTTCGGAGGATGCTTTACAGGTGGAAGATTTCTATTTGACAGGGCCTCGGTTGCGGTAGTGCCAGAAAATACCACCGTCGAACGGCGTCCATAAGGCGGCGCGCTGGTCGGCCGCTTTTAACGCGGCATTGGCCCAGCTATTGCAGGTGTAAAACAGATTGTACGTACGCTTGGCTTCGTAAAATGCATCGTATTGGCCGTAGCTGTGGCCTTTAATGTGCTCTACCAATCCTTGCGCGTCGTAGTCGAAGCTTTTGCGGATGAAGTCTACCAGTTCGGCGTACTGGGCCGGTGTCAGGTAGATGCGCACGCAGTCGGGACCTTCGGTGGGCTTGTGGTGAAAGGTGGCGTGAATGGCCGACTCGCCGAGCCAGAACATAGCCTTGAACGCCGTGCTCGGTTTCAGCTCGGCCCAGGTAGGCGTATCGAGGTAAAAGCCCTTGTCGCCCCAACCAAAACCGACGTAGCGCATGCTGGAGTCGGCGGCAGGCGTATCGACGTAGCGGATTTGCTGGGTCCAGTCGATTTGCGGGTTGCGCACCGGCACTACAATATCGGTGTGCACGCCATTGGACAGGATGTAGGCCTCAATGGCACCGGGCGTGGGCTGGCTTCGTTCTCCTACTGGTATAGCCGAGCAGATAACCGCCGCCACCGCATACACCACCACCACGCCCACTATTCCGCCCCCTACGTAGGCGGTTGTTCTTAGTACTTTTCTGAACGTAATTGGCATCAACTGGCAGCTACAAGTAAGGACGGGCACTTAATCAGGGGCATCGAAAAAGGCTGTCTGCGTTTTATATTTGGGTAATTCACCTGCACCATGCCCCAGCCCGACGACCAAATATACAGCATCCCGGCTCCTTACCGCCGGATGGAAAACATGCACATCCTGTTCTGGCTGCTCAAAGACATTGGCTGGTGCATGATTTGGAAGCCGCTCGGGCTAAGCATGATTGTGCCCACACTGGTTATTGCCATCGTCATCACCTGGCGCACCCGCGACATCAAAGCCGAGCTGGCGCACAACCTGGCCATTGTATTCTGGATTTCGGCCAACTCCTACTGGATGATCAGCGAGTTCTTGGGCTTCGATACGGTGCGCGTATGGGGCAACCTGACCGGCAAGCACCTGGCATTGATTCCGTTCCTCACCGGCCTATCTATTCTGCTGTACTACTATATCGTGCAGAAGCCCCGCGAGAACCGCGCCGCGCAGGTAGCCACGCTGTAGTAGGCTACCGGCCAGGCAGAGTCGTGCGCAACAGCACCTCAACCTGTCGAATAGCTTGCTGCAAGCGCACTTCCCAACTGCCACTGATTTCCACTACTGGCACATTATAGCGGCGGAGCGTGGCGCGGTGCGAGGCATCCAGCCGCAGCCGGTCGGTGGCGGAAAGGCGGGTGCCGTCCTGCACAAAGGGCACATCGGGGCTCAGGTACAGATACAAGTCGGCGCGGTTGAGAGCGTATATCTCCGGCGGTACGGGTAGCTCCTGCCCGAACATCAACTGCGCATACGATAGGGTGATGTGTACATCGGTATCGATTATCAGCAGCGGACTGGAACCAGTTTGTGCTTGCCGAATGCGGCGGGCGTGTTCCTGGGCCACGGCGTGCAGGTCAGCCAGGCTGAAACTATCGGAGCTGGCAATCAGGTCACGGCCGGCTTCGGCTACCAGACTAGCGTGAAAGTGCGCGGCCAGCTGGTTAGCCAGTACCGTTTTGCCAGTCGATTCGGCGCCTAGTATCACCACCTTACGCACGTAGTAGGGCTTCACGCTGGCGGGCAGAAACTGCCAGTGCGCCGCCGGATTCCGCCGGATAGCCGACGCGGAAACGGGCACGATTCCACGGGCCTCGTCAAACAGCAGATACCTAATGCCCATGCGCGCGGCTACCAGTTCCCCATACGGCTCCGAGGTTATCACCAGCCGGCACTCCGGCAATAGTCTGCTGAACACGTCAGCCCAAACCTCCGATACGGCCAACGACGTTTCCGACGTATTCGGCAGCTCACTTTCCAGATATTCCAGCACCTGGATTTCCACGTCCGGCTGCCCGGCATACGTTTCCCGCAACCATGCCTGCCGCACCTCGGCCGGCAGCGCCTCTTGGTCACTCACGCACAGCAGCACCGTCAGATGGTCGCAGTGCTGGCGCGCGAAGTTGATGAGCTGCTCGTGGCCTTTGTGGAAAGGCATGAACTTACCGAATACAAAGGCTTTAAGCGGAGCACTGCTTTGCATGGGGAAGAAATGTCATTCCGACCGAAAGGAGGAATCTGGGGTTCCTATTGCAAGGGTGCCATTCAGATTCCTCCTTTCAGTCGGAATGACAGCTAGAAGGTATACTGTGCGTTCAGGTAGAAATTGACGGGCGCCTGCACAAAGTACTTGCGGGTGCCATCGGCTTCCACGTAGCCGTTGTTGTAGTACTTGGTATTGGTGAGGTTGTTGGCAAATAACGACACCTGGTAGCCCTTGTGCGCATACTGCACCCGCGCGTTCAGCAGCACGTAATCGGCCACGGTGGCGGAGTTGGCAAAGTCGATGTAGGAGCGGCTCTGGTAGCGGCCCACCAGCGCGGTGGTCCAGCGGCCCGCTTGGTACACCACTTCCTGGTTGACAATGAGCGGCGGCGTGAGAATGGGCTCGAACGATTCGCGCTGCTCCCGGATGCGGCTGTAGCTGAAGGCCGAATTGTTGCTGAACGCCCATTGGCGCGTGAGCTGGTAACGCACGGTAGCCTCCAGACCGGTCCGGCGGCTGCTTTCCACCTTGTTGGTCAGGGCCAGCCCGTTCGGCCCGAATTGCCCGTTCAGCACAATTTCGTTGCGGAACGCCATGTAATACGCATTCAGATTCAGCTGCCACCTTTCGGTTTGGTGCCGCACGCCCAGTTCCTGGTCCACCACCGATTCGGGGGTGGCGGTGGTTACCAGGGCGGCACCGGTGCTGTCGGCCAGCAGGTCGTCGTTGCCAATGAACAGGTCGTTGCGGGTGGGTTCCCGGCTGGTGCGGCCCACGCTGTAGTACAGTGTGGTGCGCGGCGAGGCGGCGTAGCTCAGGCCGGCTTTGGGGTTCAGGAAGTGCCAGTCGAGGGTTGGCAACGGCACGCTGCCTTCGTAGCGAAAGGCCGTGTAGCGGAGCTGCACATCGGCGAAAAGCGTGAACCGCTGCACCTGCGCTTCCAGCTTGCTGAACGCACTGAGGTCGGGCTTGCGGCCGGTGTTGCGGTAGAGCTGGCCCAGGGCTCGTTCGGTACCGGTGTGGCGGCGGTGGTAGGTGCTGGCGTGCACCCCGCTGGTCCACGTCAGGCGCTGGGTGCGGCGGGTGTAGGTACTAAACGCACCCAGCCACCCCGACTGAAACCCGTAGTTGTACAGCTCGCTGGTGCTTGGCAGCCCGATAAAGTTGTTGAAGTCGAAATCGTAGTTGCCGCGCAGCGCGGAGTAGTACACGCTGGTACTCACCAACGAGCCGGCACTCGGCTGCCAGTCGTTGCTTAGCTGCACCAGGGCCTGCGTGAAATGGTCGTTTTCAGCGGGACTGTTGGCATTGGCCCGGCGGTTACGTTGCAGCACCGAATCGGGCACTCCCAGCCAGGCCAGCTGGTTGCGCTGCTGCCCGGCCAGGATGTTCAACTTCCAGGTGGTTTTGTTGCGGAACAGCCCGCTGCTCACGAACACCGAGCGCGACGTATTGGCCGACCGGTCTTTATAGCCATCGGAATGCAGCTCCGAGGCCCGCACGTATAACGCCTTGCCATTGCGCAGCCCGCTGGCATACTCCCCAAAAATTCGGTAGCTGTTGAACGAGCCGTAGCCCAGCCCCAGCGTGGTGTGCGCCGAGTCGCGGAGGGAGGCTGAAAACAGCTGGATGCTGCCGCCGTAGCTGGCTGTGCCGTTTTGGCTGGTGCCCACCCCGCGCTGAATCTGGATGGAGCTGACCGAGTTCAGCAGGTCGGGGTAGTTGGAAAAGTAGGCACCCTGGTCTTCCGGCTCGTTGAGCGGCACCCCGTTGAGGGTGGTGTTGATGCGGGTTTGGTCGATGCCGCGGAGCCGGAAGTAGGCGTAGCCCTGGGTGCTGCCCGCATCGGAGTAAGCAGTAATGCTGGGCGTTTCGGAAAGCAGAAACGAGGGTTCCTGCCCCACGCTTTTACGGGCCAGCGCCCGGCCATCAAGGTTCAGAAACGTAACCGGCGTCAGCTTTTCCGCCTGGTAGATAACGCGCACCTCGGGCAGCGCCTGGATGGTGTCGGCGGGTAGCGTTTGGGCTTGGCTTGGAGCGGCATACACTAGCGCGGCGGCCATTGCACTCACTAATCGTTTCATCAAGCGTATCGGAATAAGATAAATAGGCCCGAATCTACGGCTCTTTGTAGAGCTTCCCGCAGCACCTCATCCACTAGCAATTCCTATACGGGCCCAGGCTTGGGTTCCGTCAGGGGCACTTCCCGCTTCCAGCCAATCAATAGCACGCCTACTATAACGATTAAAGTACCCAGTACTTGCGTGAAAAATATCTTCTCGCCCAGCACAAAATGCGCCTGTACAATGGTGGAAACCGGCCCAATTCCGCTGATAACCGCCACATTGTTGGAGCCGATGCTTTTCAGCCCCTGCGACAACATAAACGAAGGCAACACGGTGGAAAAAACCGCCAGCAACACGCCATACTGCCAGATGTCAGGGCTGAGCGCCACTCCCTTACCGGCATTAACTACCAAGAAATGCCCCAGCACGCCCACTGTGGCCGCCAGCATGGCGTAGGCCGTAAACTTGTTGGCCCCTACCCGCGGAATAATCCGGCCGCTGCCCACCAAATATACCGAGTATGTTGCGGCGCACAGCAGCACCATCAAACTGCCGAAGTAGAAATCGGGGTTGTTGGCATCAACCGACAGTTCCCCGAAATACGCAATGCCAATGCCGAGGTAGGTCAGCAGCAAAGCCGTTTTCTGGATGCCGGAAATCCTTTGCTTGAAGTAGAAAGCGTTGATAAACACGGCAAAGCTGGGATACAGGAACAAAATCAGCCGTTCCAGCCCCGCCGAAATGTATTGCAGGCCAATAAAATCGAACAGGCTGCTGAGGTAGTACCCCAGGATGCCAATGGCACTAACGTACACCCATTCTCTCACTGTGAACCGCACATTGTCTTTCTGCCGGCTCAGCAGGAAGGCCGCTACCAAGTAAAACGGCAGCGCAAAAACCATTCGGGCCGCCAGCAGCGTCACGGCATCTACGCGCACTTGCCCGAAGGCCAGCTTCACGAAGATGGCCTTGGTGGAAAACAGCACCGCCCCCGCTAGCGTGACGAACAATCCACCCAACGACAAGGTGTGTTTAGTGGCAGTGTTCATGTAAGACAGTATAACACGTTAAGAGGCTTTTTGAGTGAAGCAGTCAGAACGGTGTAGAGACGCATACTTGCGTCTTGTCGTCCGCGCCTTTCAGTCGGTTTCGTTCAACGACTAGACGCAAGTATGCGTCTCTACACCGTTCTGACTGCTTCTAAACAATCCAAGTAGGTAAAAAATGGAACAGCCCTACCTCATCCTGCGCCCGCTTGTCGAGGCATGATGGGCAATGTAGCCGCTCAGTACCAACACAAAAGAGCCGCTTCTCACGAAGCGGCTCTTTGCGTAACAGCTAGAAATCAGCTCGGTATTACTTCTGCGACAATTCTGCGCCGCTGGCTTCTTTCTGGCGGATCAGGTTCAGGGCCGAACCGGCTTTGAACCACTCAATCTGGCCTTCATTGTAGGTGTGGTTCACCGTAATCAGGTCAGTGTCGCCGTCGGCGTGGTGCAGGCGGATTTGCAGCGGCTGGCCAGGCTGGAAGCTGTTGAGGCCAAGGATGTCGATGATGTCGTTTTCCTCAATCAGGTCGTAGTCGGCCTTGTTGGCGAAGGTGAGGGCCAGCATGCCCTGCTTCTTGAGGTTGGTTTCGTGAATCCGGGCGAAGCTCTTCACCAGGATGGCGCGTACGCCCAAGTGGCGTGGCTCCATGGCGGCGTGCTCCCGGCTCGAACCTTCTCCGTAGTTCTCATCCCCCACTACAATCGACCCGATGCCCTGGGCTTTGTAGTTACGCGCCACCGCCGGAACCGGCGAGTACGGCGTGCCCGAGGTCAGCGCGTCCTTCACCGAGTTTGCCTCGCCGTTGAAGGAGTTGGTGGCCCCGATGAGCATGTTGTTGGAGATGTTGTCGAGGTGGCCGCGGTATTTCAACCACGGGCCGGCCATCGAAATGTGGTCGGTGGTGCACTTGCCCTGGGCCTTGATGAGCAGCCGCAACCCTTTCAGGTCGGTGCCTTCCCACGGCTTGAACGGCGCCAGCAGTTGCAGACGGTCGGAACCGGGGTCCACGATAACCTGCACGGCGGAGCTGTCGTCGGCCGGAGCCTGGTAGCCGGCATCTTCCACGGCGTAGCCAGCTGGCGGCATTTCCAGGCCCGATGGCTCGTCGAACTTCACTTGCTGACCGTCTTTGGTGGTCAGGGTGTCAACCAGCGGGTTGAAGGTCAGGTCGCCGGCAATAGCGAAGGCCGTTACGATTTCGGGCGAGGCCACGAAAGCGTGCGTGTTTGGGTTGCCGTCGTTGCGCTTGGCAAAGTTGCGGTTGAAGCTCGTGATGATGGAGTTCTTGCGCTTGGGGTCGTCGGTGTGGCGGGCCCACTGCCCGATGCACGGCCCGCAGGCGTTGGCCAGCACCACGCCACCCATCTGGGCGAAGGTGTCCAGCAACCCGTCGCGCTCCACGGTGTAGCGTACCAGCTCCGAGCCAGGCGTTACCGTGAATTCGGCGTTTACGGTCAGGCCTTTGCTTACCGCCTGCGACGCTACCGAAGCCGCGCGGGTGATGTCTTCGTACGACGAGTTGGTACACGAGCCAATCAAGCCAACTTCCAGCTTCTCGGGCCAGCCATGCTCCCGCACAGCGGCAGCAAACTCGGAAATCGGCCAGGCGGCGTCCGGCGTGAACGGGCCGTTCACGTACGGCTCCAGCGTGTTCAGGTCGATTTCGATGAGCTGGTCGTAGTAGGCTTTTGGGTCGGCGTATACTTCATCGTCGGCGCGCAGATGCTCGGCCACGGCGGCGGCGGCATCGGCAATTTCGGCCCGGCTGGTGCCGCGCAGATAGTCGCCCATCTTCTCGTCGTAGCTGAATACCGAGGTGGTAGCCCCAATTTCAGCCCCCATGTTGCAGATGGTGCCTTTGCCGGTAGCCGAGAGGCTGTTGGCACCTTCACCGAAGTATTCTACAATTGCACCGGTACCGCCTTTTACGGTCAGGATACCAGCCACTTTCAGGATTACGTCTTTCGCGGAAGTCCAGCCGTTCATTTTGCCGGTCAGCTTCACGCCGATTACTTTCGGGAATTTCAACTCCCAGGCCATGCCGGCCATTACGTCCACGGCGTCGGCGCCACCAACCCCAATGGCAATCATGCCGAGGCCACCCGCGTTGGGCGTGTGCGAGTCGGTACCGATCATCATGCCGCCGGGAAAGGCGTAGTTTTCGAGTACCACTTGGTGAATGATGCCCGCACCGGGCTTCCAGAAGCCGATGCCGTATTTATTGGAAACCGAAGCCAGGAAGTCGTATACTTCTTTGTTCTCGGAGTTGGCAATGGCCAAATCCTCGTCGGCGCCATCTTTGGCCTGAATCAGGTGGTCGCAGTGTACGGTGCTGGGTACGGCCACTTGGGCTTTACCGGCCTGCATGAACTGGAGCAGCGCCATTTGAGCGGTAGCATCCTGCATGGCCACCCGGTCAGGAGCGAAATCGACGTAAGAAACACCCCGCTGATACGCCTGCGAAACAGAGCCGCCGTACAGGTGAGCGTACAGGATTTTTTCAGTCAGGGTAAGCGGACGGCCAACAGCAGCGCGCGCTGCCTCAATACGCTGGCCCATACCAGCGTACACCGCCTTGATCATTTCTAAGTCAAACGCCATAATGCGAGAGGGAAAAATGTGGAGGGAACGAACCTACTAGGAGGTAGGTACGCAAATATAGGTACCGAGTAGGGCGCGTCCCAATTTTTCGGGGCTTTGCGGCTCTTGCGCGGCCTCATTTAGAATGATTCCAATGAGCCTGCGTGAAAACGGAACGCCGCGCTCCTTGTATAGGCAGTACCTTCACGGGCCTTAGGTAGTAAACTAATAGCGGCCCGCAGTAGTTTAGTGCCGCATCAACCTTTTCAACTTTTCTCTATGCCCGTTGCCTTCTTCTTTCGCAAGGCTGTAGCTGGGGCCGGACTCGCGCTGGCCGTAGCGGCCTGTCAGTCAAACTCATCATCAGAAAATCAAGCGGCCACTACGGCCGGCACGCCCCTTACAGCCGGCACCTGGCGCGGCGTACTCTCGGCGCAGGGCCAGGAAATACCGTTTTTGTTTGATGTGGCTACCGACGGCGGCAAGCCCACCGTAACGTTGCGCAACGGCGAAGAACGTCTTAAGCTCGATGAAATCAGTTCGGCTGGAGACTCCACAACCATCCGTTTGGGTGTGTTCGACGCGGCTTTGGTGGTGCACGCCGACGGGGCCGACAAGCTGCGGGGCACTTGGGTGAAATACGATGGCAAAGAGCCGTACCGGGTGCCGTTTAGCGCCGCCAAAGCTGCCACTTCTACGGCCTTGTTCACGGGCGACACCAAACCGGTGGAAACCTACGGCGACATGAAAAAGGGCGCCACGTTCCGGGTGGAATTCAAGGGTGACGACGGCGAAACGTACCCGGCCGTGGGCATCATCACCCAGGACAGCGTGAATACCTCGCAGCTCACGGGCACCTTCCTGACTTCCACCGGCGACTACCGCTACCTGGCCGGAAACCTCGTAAACAAGGCCGACGGCGAGCATATCCTGCTTTCCACCTTCGATGGCAGCCACGGCTTTCTGTTTGATGGCAAACTAGCCAAGCCCGGCAACATCAACAACATCACCGGCGACTTCTACGCCGGCAAATCCGGCCACGAAACCTGGACTGCCGTACTCGACGGCAACGCCAAGCTGCCCGATGCCAACGCCCTGGCAGGCATGAAGCCCGGCCAGAAAAAGCTGGATTTCAAGTTCCCGAGCGTGTATGAAGGCGGCAGCATCTCTCCCACTGACCCCAAGTACAAGGGCAAGGTGGTAGTGCTGCAAATCCTGGGCTCGTGGTGCCCAAACTGCATGGACGAAACCAACTTCCTGGCCCCCTGGTACGAGAAGAACAAGCAGCGCGGCGTGGAAATCATCGGGCTGGGTTACGAGCGTACCTCCGACCAGAAACTAGCGTCGCAGAAGCTGCTCAAGATGAAGCAGCGCCTCAACGTGGGCTACGACTTAGCCGTGGCCGGCGTGGCCAACAAGGATTCGGCCGCCAACTCCCTGCCGCAGCTGGCGAAAGTGGTAGCCTTCCCCACCACCATCTTCCTGGACAAGAAAGGCGAGGTGCGCAAGATTCACACCGGCTTCTCCGGCCCCGGCACCGGCAAGTACTACCAGCAGGAAACCGAGGAGTTCGAGAAAACCGTGGCGAGTTTGCTGGCGGAATAGCTTGACGCACGTCCTTTCTCGTACTTATCAACACCACAAGGTCCTTCGTGCTAGCACGAAGGACCTTGTGGTTTCAAGCAGCGTAATAATTATGTGGGCTGAGCACTTTAGTTGCCGAATAACTTTTCTCGCAATGCTTTATGTCCCCTCCAACTATACTGGGTATCATAAACCCATATTTGAGGTTTCTCATTATCCATTCCAACCCAATATATATTTCCGGCATGGAATGTACGCAGGTCTTTCAAGCTGTAATTGAGCAAAGCATGCATGTATCGCACAATAGCTTTTTCATCGTCGACACTTAGCACTTTCTGCTTTTCCAAGAAATACTTTCTGTCAGCCCGGTAAGAGCATCCTATTGTATCAAGGAAAAAATCCGCAGTAAATGGTCTTTGTCTAAATTCTACATAGCCTAGTCTTTCTCTAACGTCACCTTCATCAGACAAGTACACTTTTATTAACTCCCGATGCCCACCAAACTCTCCACATTCTGAGTATTGTGCATAAATGAAAAGGGTATCTCCGTAAGATATATTGCCGATTACATGCTCCTCACTATGCTTTGCTTGATTCACGTGAGGTGCAACAGGCTTTCGTGTGAATACTATCACTAAAACAGACACTGCTACCAGCAGCACTAATGCAGCTTTCCACATACTCTCAGCCAGCTTATTCTATAGAGTCTGATTTATATATGTTGAGGCAATATGCTTTTTATTCAGGTTAAGTGAAGTCCTGTCTGCTAACTTCCTACTTTGGCTAACCAACTCTGCCACTACCTTCGCAAGCAACTTCCCGGCTAGTTTCGGGGTTCTTGATACTCTCACTCGCTATTCCTGTCTTTGATTTCCGTCGCTGCTTCTCCCTGGTTGATTCTGCTGTGCCTGGCCGTGGGCGCGGGCTACGCGGCTCTGTTGTATTCGGCTAGAGCGCCGTGGAGCAAGGCGCTGAATTACGGGCTGGCAGCCCTGCGCTTTGTGGTGGTGAGCTTTCTGTGCTTTCTGCTACTCTCCCCGTTCCTGAAAACCACTACCAACACCACCGAAAAGCCTACGGTCGTGTTGGCCGTCGATAACTCGCAGTCGGTGGGGCTGTTCACGCCGCCTGCCGTGCTAGGCCAAGCCCAAACCGGGCTGCAACAGCTTGCCGAAACGATGCGCGGCCGCGGCTTCGAGGTGGAAACCCGCACGCTCGGACCCGGTGCGGGCCGTCCTGTGCCCCCCGATTCGGTGCGCTTCACGGCCCCGGCCACCGACCTGAACGGGCTACTAACCGGCGTGCGCGAAACGTATGAGGGGCGCAATCTGGCCGGTGTAGTGCTGGTGTCGGATGGCATTGTGAATCAGGGCCAGTCGCCGACGTATTCCGAATTCAACTTCCCGATTTATTCGGTGGCTGTGGGTGACACGCTGCCCAAGAAAGACCTAAGCCTGCCCACGCTGAACTACAACCGGGTGGCCTTCAGTGGCAACAAATTCCCGATTGAGGCCGAAATAACCTACGACGGGTTTGCGGGCGGTACGGCCACCGTGCAGCTGCGCGAAAACGGCCGGGTGCTGCAAACCCAGCGGGTACGCCTGCCCGCCGGCCAGCGCCGTACCAAAACCACGTTTACGGTAGTAGCCCCGGCACCCGGCAAACGCCGCTACGAAGTGGTGGTAGAGCCCCAAGCCGGGGAGCTTACCACGCTCAACAACAGCAAATTCGCTTATATCGAAGTTGTGAAAGGCAAGCTGCGGGTGCTGCTGGCCGGGGCCGCGCCGCACCCTGACCTGAAGGCCCTGCGCGCGGCCATCCAGCAAAACGACAACTTCGACCTGGTTACGTATCTGCCCGGCATCAGCCCGCTGAAAAGCCAGGACTACGACGTAGCCATCTTGCACCAGCTGCCGGCCCGTAGCGGTGAAGGCGCTGAGGTGCTGGCCCAGGTGCGTAGCCGCCGCATTCCGGCCCTGTACATTGTGGGCGCGCAATCCGACTTCAACGCCTACAACAACGTGGGTACCGGCCTGACCATCCTGCCCCGCGGCACCCAAACCGACGATGTAACACCCGTGCTGAACCCGGCGTTTTCACGGTTCACCTTTGAAGAAGAGGCCTTGCGGCGGTTTGCCGCGTACCCACCCGCCCCGGTACCGTTCGGGGATTTGCGCCTGGGCGGCGGGGCCGAAGTGGCCTTATTTCAGCAGGTGGGTCGTTTGCGGACGCAGAAGCCGCTGCTGGTTTTTGGTGGCGCGGGCACGCAGCGCCAGGCTACTTTGCTCACCGATGGTAGCTGGCAGTGGCGCCTCCAGGAAGCCGTGGAGCACGACGACCAACCCGAGGCCTACGACCGGCTCGTGATTCGCACGCTCCAGTTGCTCACCCAGAACGCCAACAAAAAGCGCCTCGATGTGTATCCCACCCAGGACGCTTTCAGCACCCAGGACGATGTGACCTTCGGGGCCGAAACCTACAACGCCATTTTCGAGCGGATCTACGGCCAGCAAATCACGCTCACGCTTACCGACGAGCAGAAAAAAACGCGCACCTTCAGCTACACCAACTCCGAAGATGGCGCGCCGCTGCACCTTGGCACGCTACCCGGCGGCGTGTACCGCTACGCGGCCCGCGCCACGTTGAGCGGCCAGGCCCAGCAAGACCAGGGCGAGTTACTGATTCAGGAGCAACAGCTGGAAGCCCTCGAAGCCCGCGCCGACCACAACCTGCTGTACCAATTAGCCCGCCGCAGCAACTCGCGGCTGTATTATCCGCAGCAATTCACCCAGCTCACCCAGGATATTCTCAAGGCCGATTACAAGCCGGTCATCTACTCGCAGGAAGACCTGAAGGACCTCATCAACCTGAAGTGGCTGTTCTTCCTGATTCTGGCCTTCGTGACAGCGGAGTGGGCCACGCGCAAATATTCGGGCGGGGTATAGCGGCGGTTGATAGAATGGTGTAGAGACGCAACATCTTGCGTCTCGTCGTTGAACGACCGGAGCCACGCAGAACTGCGCACAATAATAAGCTCAGCAACGCCGAGACGCGAAGTGTCGCGTCTCTACAGCTTTTGTATAGCCCCGCGTGGTACCTTTGCAGTATGCGCTACATTCTGGTCAACAAACCCTACGAAGTCCTCACCCAATTCACCGACGAGCAAGGCCGCGCCACGCTCAAGGATTTCGTGGCCATTCCGAACATCTACCCAGTGGGGCGGCTGGATTTCGACTCCGAGGGCCTGGTGCTGCTCACCGACGACAAGCAGCTTCAGCACCGCCTTTCCGAGCCCCGTTTCAAAGTAGCGAAAACCTACTGGGTGCAGGTAGAAGGCATCCCGACCGAAGAAGCGCTGGAAACGTTGCGCCGCGGCGTAGACATCAAAAGCGGCTTCACTTCCCCCGCCGAAGCCCGCTTACTACCCACCGACACCGAGCTGTGGCCTCGGAGCAAGCCGGTCCGGTTCCGAGCCAACATCCCAACCAGCTGGGTTGAAATCACCATTTCGCAGGGCATGAACCGGCAGGTGCGCAAGATGACGGCCGCCGTGGGCTTTCCCACGCTCCGGCTGGTGCGCGTAGCTATTGCCGATTTGCGCGTAGAGGGCTTGGAGCCCGGTAAATGGCGTGAGCTGACCACCGAAGAAGTGCAGGCCCTGAAAGAAGATATGGCTGCCCAGACTGCCGCGGCGGGCACGTTCAAAACGCCCGGCAAAACCTCGGAGTACTGGCCCGGCGGCGTCCGGCCCGGTACGGCCAAACCCAACCAGAACAGCGCGGGCGGCTACAACCGTGGTGGTTTCGGCGGCGCATCGGGCAGCAAAACCAAAGGCGATGCGCGGGCGGCGGGCGTACGGGGCTCCGGCCGTAATGCCAAGCCCACTGGTGGCACCAAAGCCAAGCCTACCGGTGGCCCAAAGTCAACGCCCGGCAAAACCGGCAGTAAGCCCGGTCCGAAATCGGCCGGACGCGGAACCGCGGGTGGCCGCGGCGGCCGGAGCTGATGGCTGCCCGGCGGAAGTGGCAGCGGCGCCTGTTGCTGCTGGCGGCGGTGGCGTTTGGGGCCATGAACCTAGTGGCGGCCTTCCACGCCTGGCGCTTCACCCATTTCACCACCGAAGCGGGCACCCACACCGACAACCCCGAGCAACTGACCGCCACGCAGAAGCTGTGGGTACTGCTGACCGGCATCAAAAACCCGAAGCCAGTAAACCACCAGAGGCCGAGCTTCCCTTATCGAACCATCCACCTCACTAGCCCCAATGGCCAACTGGAAGCGTGGTACGGCGCGGTACCGCACGCCCAGGGCACGGTGGCGCTGTTCCACGGCTATACCAGCTCCAAAGGCAAGCTCCTGACCGAAGCCGCCACCTTTCGCCGCCTCGGCTACAACGTACTGCTCACCGATTTTGCCGGCAACGGGGGCTCTACGGGCAACGTCTGCACCGTCGGCCACCACGAAGCCGCTGATGTAGCGGCCGTAACGCGCTGGCTGCAACGCCGGCCCGGCCCGGTGTTTATCTACGCCAACTCGATGGGAGCCGTGGCCACCTTGCGGGCCGAAGCGGAGCTAGGGGTGCGCCCTACCGCCAACGTGCTAGAGTGCCCTTATGGCTCCATGCTTGAAACCGCCCAAAGTCGTTTCCGCTCCATGCACGTTCCGCCGTTCCCGATGGCCAATTTGCTGGTATTCTGGGGCGGCGTGGAAAACAACTTTTGGGCCTTCGACCTCAACGCTACGGATTACGCCACCCGCATCAGCACCCCTACCCTCCTGCTATGGGGCACTGCTGACCCGCGCGTAACCCGCCCGGAAACCGACGCCATCTATACGGCTCTGCGTGGCCCCAAGCAGCGGCAGGATTTCCCTGGTTCCGGCCACGAACCATACTGGCGCAAGCATAAGGCGCAGTGGGAACAGACGATTCAGAATTTCACTAACAACTATTCTCAATCAGCAGCTTATGGATCTTCTACAACGAATTCAACGCTGGTACACAATTAACTGCAACGGCGACTGGGAACATGATTACGGAATTTCTGTTTGGCACGGAATATCAGTTCAAACATTAGACAACCCCGGCTGGATAGTGTCTATCGACTTAGAAGACACATGTGTAAAGCAGGCTGACTTGCCTTACGTGTTGCATGAACGAAACACAACTGATTGGTTCGGTTATAAAGTAGAAAACGGAAAATTTGAAGGAGTTGGAGGGCCTGAAAACCTTTCTGAAATTCTGAGCTATTTCCTTGACACCTTTCTACCAGCACACATCGACCCAACCTGTACTCTAGAAATTCACTTGCCCGTACTTGGCTATGAGAATCGGTTGTGGTTGAAAGCGGAAGCTAAGATGCTTTCAGAGTCAGTAGTCGAAATTACAGCTGTTGCTGACCGACAGCATTCACAGTCTTATGAGTGGGGACTTGATACCGATTTAGACTTGCTCAATGAGCTGGAATCTTCGCTTTCGGAGTTACAAGTGGATTACGTGCTTGGCGACAACGCCGAACCATACGTATTTCAATCCAACGACAATATGCTACGCACCTTCTTAGTAGCACCAAGCAAGAGCTAACTCTGCCCCAGTGGCAGAATATCCTGCGGCTGTAAATTTCGTAGAAGTCAGTCCGGCGGTAATTTCTGGTGGAAGGCCTTTAAAAATGACAATCTGTCACAAATAAAGCCTTTTACCGGGGCTGGTACGAGCCTTGTAATTCCCCCGGTGCGAGTGATTCGCAACACAACCTGACACCTCAACTTACTACATAACAACCATTCAAATGGGCAAAATAATCGGTATTGACCTCGGCACTACCAACTCGTGCGTCGCCGTAATGGAAGGCAACGAGCCGGTGGTAATTCCAAATAGCGAAGGCCGCCGCACCACTCCTTCCATCGTGGCGTTCCTCGACAATGGCAAAGGTGAGCGGAAAGTCGGTGACCCGGCCAAGCGTCAGGCCATTACCAACCCCACCAACACCATCCAGTCGATTAAGCGTTTCATGGGTCGCGCCTTCGGCGAAGTGACCGAAGAAGCCAAAAACGTATCGTACGCGCTGGAGCGGGGTTCCAACAGCACGGTAGCCGTGAAAATTGGCGACCGGCAGTACACGCCGCAGGAAATTTCGGCGATGGTGCTTCAGAAAATGAAGCAGACCGCTGAAGACTACCTCGGCCAGACCGTAACCGAAGCCGTTATTACGGTTCCGGCTTACTTCAACGACGCCCAGCGCCAGGCTACCAAAGAAGCTGGTGCCATTGCCGGCCTCGACGTAAAACGCATTATCAACGAGCCTACCGCCGCTGCCTTGGCGTACGGCCTCGATAAGAAGCACACCGACCAGAAAATTGCCGTGTATGACCTGGGTGGTGGTACCTTCGATATCTCCATCCTGGAGCTCGGCGATGGGGTGTTTGAAGTACTGAGCACCAACGGTGACACCCACCTCGGTGGTGACGACTTCGACCAGGTAATCATCAACTTCTTGGCTGAAACTTTCGCCAGCGAAAACGAAGGCCTCGACCTGCGCAAAGACGCTATGGCCCTCCAGCGCTTGAAAGAAGCCGCCGAGAAAGCCAAAGTGGAGCTGTCGTCTTCGACCGAAACGGAAATCAACCTGCCCTACGTAACGGCTACGGCTTCGGGCCCCAAGCACTTGGTGGTGAAACTGAGCCGCGCTAAGTTCGAGCAGCTAGCTGACAACCTGGTTCGTCGTTCGATGGAGCCGGTGAAGAAAGCCCTGCAAGATGCTGGCCTGAGCACGTCGGATATCAACGAGGTTATCCTCGTGGGTGGTTCGACCCGCATTCCGCGCATTCAGGAAGAAGTAGAGAAGTTCTTCGGTAAGAAGCCTTCGAAAGGTGTGAACCCCGACGAAGTGGTGGCCATTGGGGCTGCTATCCAGGGTGGGGTACTGACCGGTGAAGTGAAGGACGTGCTTCTGCTCGACGTTACCCCGCTTTCGTTGGGTATCGAAACGATGGGCGGCGTAATGACCAAGCTCATCGAGTCGAACACGACCATTCCTACCAAGAAGTCCGAGACTTTCTCGACGGCTTCTGATAACCAGCCTTCGGTGGAGATTCACGTGTTGCAGGGCGAGCGTCCGCTGGCTTCGCAGAACCGCACCATCGGCCGCTTCCACCTCGACTCGATTCCACCGGCTCCCCGCGGCGTTCCGCAAATCGAAGTAACCTTCGACATCGACGCCAACGGTATCCTGCACGTATCGGCTAAAGACAAGGGCACTGGCAAAGAGCAGAAAATCCGTATCGAAGCTTCGTCGGGCCTCACCGACGCCGACATCGAGCGGATGCGCAACGAAGCCGCGGCCAACGCCGAAGCCGACAAAGCCGAAACCGAGCGTATCGGTAAGGTGAATGCCGCTGACTCGATGATCTTCCAGACCGAGAAGCAACTGAAAGAGTACGGCGACAAGCTGAGCGCTGGCAACAAAACGGCCGTTGAAAACGCCCTTGCTGACCTGAAAAAGGCCCACGAGAGCAAAGACATCAGCCAGATTGACACCGCCATGGAGGCCATCAACGCCGCTTGGCAGGCGGCCTCGCAGGAGATGTACGCCGCTACCCAAGGCGGTGCGGAAGGCCAGCCCGGCGCCGACGGTGGTAACCCCTTCGGTGGTGGACAGCCCGGCGGCAACGGTGCCCAGGGTCAGCCCCACGACAACGTAACCGACGTGGACTACGAAGAAGTAGGCAACAAGTAATTGCTGATTGTTGAATCGGTGATTATTAAGATAAAAGGCCCGAAGCGCATTGCTTCGGGCCTTTTTGTTTTCGGTGTAGAGACGCATAGTTGCGTCTCGTCGTTGGACGACATGTCCGCCCCGTTTTCCGGTTGCTGTAGGCTGTAGCGCGAAGCTCTGCTTCGCGTACCGTTGAACGACTTGCGTATGGTGCAGCTGTCCGCAACGATACGCGAAGCAGAGCTTCGCGCTACAGCCTGTAATCAGAGTATATAAACAACATCAGCAACGACGAGACGCGAAGTGTCGCGTCTCTACAATCGTTCTGCTGGGTTTAAGGGGAACGTGGCGCGGGGCTGCCATTGGTGGCCGTTGTGACGGAAAAGCGTGAGGGTTTTCACCGGAAATGAGGCGGCATACGAGCGGCTCTCGAAAAGATGTTGGAGTTCTGGCACCTGTGCTGGTGGAAGGTCGCGGGTGGCTAGGGTGAGGTGCGGGGTAAACGGGCGTTTCTCGCGTGGCACTTCGGGCAGGTGTATGGCGCACCACTCGACAAGCGCCGCGTGAAACGTTCTTATAGCCGCGGCTTCGCTTACCTGCACGAACAGCGTCCGGTCACCGAACCAGGCGAAATCCTGCAAGCCGACGGTGAAGACGGACTGTGTTGCTGCAAAAGCTGTTAGCGCGGCTGTGCATCTGCCCTCGAACTCATCGGGCTGATGCAGGGGCGGAATCAGGGTGATGTGCGGTGGTAGGCGCACGGCGTTGCGGCTGCCCGTGAGGCGGTGTACCTCCTGCTTCAAGGCCCAGGTTGCCGAGAAAACAGGCTCGGGGGGCAACAGCGCCACCAGATACAAGCTGGCCATGCGTCAGGTGATTTATCGGCGCGCTAGTACAGCAACGCTGGGTTTACAGCTTTCACTTTCCCATACTAAAAACCCCACTCTACCAGCGTAGCTAGCGGAGTGGGGTTTCTACGGCAGTATCAGGTAGTCAATTCTTTCTTCTCCGGATTAGCGGCTTCCTCGGCTTCTTCTTCCGCTTCTTCCTCGTGGCCTTCCCTTATTTTCTCGTCGGCCTCCTGGTGGTCGTCGGCGTCGGCTTCCTCGCAGTTTTCCTCCTGCTTTTCTTTGTCGTGGGGCTCGTAGCTGAGCTTGATATAGATGGGAAAATGGTCGGAGCCCACATACGGCAGGCGCTGCATATCGTCCACCTTGAAATCGGGCGACACGAACACATGGTCGAGGGGCCAGCGGAGCACTGAGTAAT
Organism: Hymenobacter telluris; assembly: GCF_017313265.1. Classification (GTDB taxonomy): domain Bacteria; phylum Bacteroidota; class Bacteroidia; order Cytophagales; family Hymenobacteraceae; genus Hymenobacter; species Hymenobacter telluris. The sequence continues at coordinate 79,651 of NZ_JAFLQZ010000015.1, forward strand.
CGGCGTGGAACGTGGGGAGCAGGCCGCGGCCAACGCGGGGGTCCATGAGCCCGCTCACCCGCCGGAACAGCTCGGAAGTGTGCGACCACGCCACGTCGTTCATATCCCCGAACACGATGGTTGGCTCATCGTGCTGCTCAATTTCCTTGCCTACAAGCAGTAGCTCAGCGTCGCGCTTGGTACTGGTTTTCGATTCGGCGGGTGCCGGGGGCTTGGGGTGCAGGCCGTAGAGCCGCACCCAGGTTTTGCCGTCGGGCAGCTGCACGCGGGAATGCAGGGAGGGTACGTCGTCGTCGAGCAAGTATTTCACCTGGCATCCTTCCAGCGGCAGCCGCGAAAAGAACAACAGACCATACGTGTTATCCAGCGGCTCGTGACAGGTGTAGGGGTGCGTTTTTTCCAGCGGCTTCAGCTGCTCGTACCACCACTTATCGGTTTCGACGGCCATAATAACGTCGGGGTCGGCTTGCTGGAGCGTGGCCAGTGCCTTGCCGCCTTCCTTGTTGAATTGCAGCACGTTCATAACGGCCAGGCTCAGATGGCGCTGGCCGTCTTTCAGGGTACTATCTCCCACCTGCTTGCCCACCAGCGGCGTGTAGGGCGCAATCCGCACCGACTGGTAGGCTACTACAATGCCCAGCGCGCCCATGGCGCTTAGCCCGGCCCAGCCGGGCAGCTGGTGCCACCCCAGCATGGCCGCACCGCCCAGCGTGAGCAGCGTTACGCCCACAATCTGAAGCCGCGGAAAATCAAATACCCGTATCCACCAAGCGGTTTGGCGCAAAAGTGGCAGCAGCGTGGCAACAACCGCCAACACGGCCAGCAAGAAAGTAAAACCATGCGCTATGAGAAGCCAAAGCGGTGCATCGAGGTTAGGCACAGGTGGGTGAAGTAAGGAGTGAAGGAGCGGGAAACGCCAACCCAGAAACCAGCGCACTACAGGACTGAGCGGGCAATTCGCTTATCTGGTTGCCGTACGCAAGTTGTTTTTTGCCGTGAGGCTGGGATTTGTACGCTAATGCGCAACCACGGTTGACCTTTCAAACATAGTACTTTCCTGGATTGCCGCTTCTATCAGGCCGCGTACCTTTGCTCGGCCTTGCACCGGCTGCCCGTCATGGAAATTCTACTTGCCACGTTTACCACGCTCTTCTCGGTTGTCAATCCGTTCGGGGCCATGCCCGTGTTTCTGACCCTAACGGAAGAAGACACGCCCGCCGAGCGCGCCAACATTGGCCTGCGGGCCTGCCTGTATATGATTGGGGTGTTGTCGGTGTCGTTTTTCGCGGGGCAGTACGTGCTCAATTTCTTCGGCATCAACATCCACCACCTGCGCATTGCGGGCGGCATCCTGCTCATGCGCTCCGCCTTCGATTTGCTTACGCCCGGCGGCAACCGCTCGAAGGTATCGGAAGAAACGCTGGAGGAGAGTATGCACAAAGATGACATTTCCTTCACCCCGCTGGCCATGCCCATGCTGTCGGGGCCGGGCTCTATGGCGGTGTGCATCGGCCTGTTCACCGAGAAGCTGAGCTTCCTGGATATGGGTTTGATTGTGCTGGGGTTCGTGCTGGTGGCGCTGGCGGCTTATGTTATTCTGATGTCGTCGCTCCGGCTGACCCGGTTTTTGGGTCGGCCGGGTATGGCCGCGTTGGCACGCATTATGGGCTTCATCACGCTGGCCATTGGGGTCAATTTTCTGGCCACGGCCATTAAGGCGCTGTTTCAGGAGTAAGCCAACAATCGTGTAATGGGCGGGGCTCTGCTAGTATTCTTTCTTATCGGCTTACTGGTTCTGTCTGTTCCAATTGGAATAGGTTGGAATATTTATGAATGGTTACGAAAAAGAGGCAATTTCATAGCATCACAAGTCTTTTTGGGTACAGCTAGTGCCATCCTGCTGACACTAGGCTACTTTGTATACACTGCTTTCTATCCGAATGACGAGTTTTATGAAACGGAGTTCAAGCAAATAACCTCTTCGTCTTTTCCGGAAACTGGTGTTCTTTTAGTCAAGGATGCGAGCTATCCAGATCAACATGGCGACTATAGTGTCTGCGCTTTAGTAGAAGTTTCACCGCAAGAATATCAGCGCACATTGCAGCAAGTTGCTAACGAGCCCACTTTCACTGCTGTAGATGTTGCTAATAATGCCCCATTTGCTCGTAGCGAGTCTTTTAACGCAGTGGCAGGAAATATTCCTGCTGCTTCTTATTCAAGAAGCTATTCGCGGGGCAGTACTGTTCATCACGCTTTTCAGTTCGTCGGTTTTTTAACTGACCGGAAAACCATCGTTATTTACCGCCATAGCAGCTGAAGCTATTTTCACTCTTCCGGCATCCAACTCTGTAATCCTGCGCCACAGGCCCTACCTTTGCGGCAGTTATGCTGAAGAACGACCTCCTGCTCCGTGCCGCTCGCGGCGAAGAAACCGAACGTACCCCCGTCTGGCTGATGCGCCAGGCCGGCCGCATCCTCCCCCAATATCGTGCCCTGCGGGGTCGCCTGAGCGGCTTCAAGGAGTTGGTGGAAACGCCCGACCTAGCCGCCGAAGTCACCATTCAGCCCGTGGATGCGCTGGACGTAGACGCCGCCATCATCTTCTCCGATATTCTGGTGGTGCCCGAAGCCATGGGCCTGACCTACGAAATGATAGAGGCCCGCGGGCCGCTGTTTCCCGAAACCATCAAAACCGCGCACGACGTAGCCCGCATGCGCATTGCCGACCCGGAAGAGCATTTAGGGTACGTACTGGAAGCCTTGCGCGTCACGAAGCGTGCCCTCAACGGCCGGGTGCCACTCATCGGGTTTGCCGGCGCCCCCTGGACTATTCTGGCCTACATGGTGGAGGGCCACGGCTCGAAAACCTTCAGCAAAGCCCGCCGCATGCTCTACGCTGAGCCCGCACTGGCTCACGAGTTGCTCGCCAAGATTACCGCTACCACTATTGCGTATCTGAAAGCGCAGGTGGAAGCTGGCGCCAACATCATACAGGTATTCGACTCGTGGGCCGGGATTCTGCCGCCCGCGCACTACCAGGAGTTCAGCACGCGCTACATTGCCGAAATCTGCCGCGCTATTCCGGAGGTGCCCGTCACGGTGTTTGCCAAAGGGGCTTTCTGGGCCGTGGAAGAGTTTGCCACCCTCCCCTGCCGCACCATCGGCCTGGACTGGAACCAGGATGCCCGCGCCGTGCGCCCGCTGGTAGGCGACAAAACCCTGCAAGGCAACCTCGACCCCTGCGCCCTCTACGGCACGCCCGCCCAAGTGCGCGCCGCTACCACCGCCATGCTCGACCAGTTCGGACCGCACCGCCACATTGCCAACCTCGGCCACGGCGTCTACCCCGACACCAACCCCGACAACGTGAAGGTGTTCATTGAGACAGTAAAGGAATACAGCCCAACGTTGCGCTAGGCGGTCGGCAAAAGCTGCTTTTCATTAGTAACAAGCCAGTCTGCTGCCAGCGGGCTGGCTTGTTTCAGTTGGGGCCACCATAATGCCATTCAGAGCTACTTATCTGGTTGATTGGCTGGCCTTATGCGTAGGGCGAAAGCAATTTATCCGTACGTCTTTATCCTTCAGCCTCCTTCATTGAGAGAGGTGCTGCCACCCTTAAAGCACAGCTGCTAATTCTATATAACATATATAGAATATTACAATAAATTATTGCTACTTTTCAATTCGCGCCGGCTTATACTACTATCCTGTAGGCGGTTGCAGCGCAAAGGATGCTAGCATGATTTCCAACTCTACAAAGCAGATTAGGGTTGCTGTGTTAGGCGGGGGTGTGGCCGGGATGAGTGCGGCGCACGAATTGGCAGAACGCGGCTTTTCGGTGGATGTGTATGAGCGGCAGCCGCAGTATGTGGGCGGCAAGGCGCGCTCCGTGAGTGTGCCGAACACTGGCCAGGATGGGCGGCTAGATTTGCCTGGTGAGCATGGCTTCCGGTTTTTTCCGGGCTTCTACCGGCACATCACCGATACCATGAAGCGCATTCCGTACGGCACTAATCCGCAGGGGGTGTTCGATAACCTGGTGGCGTCGCAACGGGTGCTGCTGGCGCGGTTTGGCAAGCCGCCGCTGCCTACTTTGGTCAACTTCCCCAAAACCAAGGCCGACCTTGAAACCATTCTGCAAGACCTGTCCGGCGCCGATACAGGGCTGACCAAGAGCGACATGCAGCTGTTTGCGCACAGCTTGTGGCAGATTCTGACGTCCAGCTATGAGCGGCGGCAGCAGGTGTATGAGCGCCAAAGCTGGTGGCAATTCATGCAAACCGACGAGCAGCAGCACCGCGACGGTATTGCGCCCGATGCCCCGTCGCCGTACGAGCTGTACTGCGTGGGGGGCCTGACGCACTCCTTGGTGGCGGCGCAACCCAAACTGATGAGCGTGAAAACCGGCGGCGACATTCTGCTTCAGCTGCTGCTGCTCATGGCCGACCCCACTGCCCATACCGACCGGATTCTCAACGGCCCCACCAACGAAGTGTGGCTCACTCCCTGGTTTACGCACCTGACCACCACGCTGGGCGTGCGCTACCACAAGCACCGCTACGTTACGCGCTTCACCTGCGACCGGTACACCCGGCGCATCACGGCCGCCTACGTGCGCCCCGATGTGAGTGATGCGGAGGAACGGGTTGAGGCCGATTTTTACGTGGCAGCCGTACCCGTGGAGCGCATGGCTGAGCTAATCAGCGACGACATGCTGGACGTAGATGAGACGCTAGAGTTTATAAAAACGCTGGCGGCGCCGGTTACCGAGGCGCTGAACTGGATGAATGGCGTGCAGTTTTATTTGAACGTGGATGTACCGCTGGCGCCCGGCCACATCATCTGCCTCGATTCGCCGTGGGCCGTAACGGGCATTTCGCAGGCGCAGTTCTGGCCCCAGCACCCGCTCACCAACTACGGCAACGGCCAGGTGAAAGGCCTGATTTCGGTGGATGTGAGCAACTGGTTTGAGAAGGGCCTAAACGGTCAGGAAGCCCGCAACTGCACCATCGAGCAGATAGTGGAGGAAGTCTGGAACGAGCTGAAAAAGAGCTTGGTGCAAGCTAACGGCCAAGGTATGCTTACCGACGAGATGCGCGTGGGCTACTACGTTGATTCCGACATCCAGCCCGACACTCACCAACCCACTCCACCGCCTATTAAAAGCCCGTTTGTGGCCATGCACAACACCGAGCCGCTGCTGGTGAATACGGCCAACTCGTGGAGCCTGCGGCCCAACAGCTTCTGTGGCATCCAAAACCTGTTTCTGGCCTCCGACTACGTGCGCACCAACACCGACCTGGCCACCATGGAAGGTGCCAACGAAGCGGCCCGCCGCGCCGTGAACGGCATTATTGCCGCCAGCGGCAGCGGAGCCCCGCTCTGCAAAATCTGGCCGCTGCACGAGCCCGACGTGCTGGCCGTGCTGCGGTGGCGCGACCGGCGGCGCTTCGAGAAAGGCCTGCCCTGGTCCGACGTGCTGACGGGCCCCGCCCGCCTGCTGCACGAAGTGAACTACTGGTTGCAGCGGCTGCGCGGCGTCACAAAATCCTAGCGTTTCCCTTGTAGCCCGCGCTGGTTGGCCTAGGGTCGGTTTTCCTATTTTACGCTTGTCGTCCCATGCTTGGTGTCCTGCTTAACCTCAACGACTACACGCCTTATGAGCACGTCTGCTTTGCGGTCGGCTGCTTTCTATGGGTGATTGTCTACATTTTCACCATTCGCTCCATCCGTCGCAACCAGTTCGTTGACATCCCGCTGATTTCGGCCTGCGCCAACATTTCATGGGAATTTTTGTGGAGTTGGGTGTTCACCACCGACATGGGCGAGCTGTACGTGTGGGGCTACCGCATCTGGTTTTTCCTGGACTGCTACATTGTGTACGGTTTGTTTCGCTACGGCTACAAGCAAATCCTGATTCCGGCGCTGGCCAGGAAACACCAGTTGGTTACCACCTTTGGTATTGTGGCCTGGCTGGTAATGCTCTACTTCTACATCAAGCTCTACGATGCGCCGCTGAGCCACATGGGGGCCTATTCCGGCTACATTCTGAGCATTCTGATGGGCACTTTATACATCACGCTTTTCCTGAGTATGAACAATACGCGCCTGTTTTCCTATGCCTCGGTGTGGTGCGCGGGCTTAGGCAATCTGCTGGTTACGCTGTTCTGCTTTTCGCACTTCACCGATTGGTTTTTGCTTTCGATGTGCGTATTTACTACCATTCTGAACGCCGCTTATATTCTGATTTTCGCCAGCCAACGCAAGCCCGCTGCCCACGAGTTGTCTACCGCATGAGCACCACCACGTTTTGGGAGCAGTACCTCTGGTTTCCGCTGGGGTTTCGGGGGCTGGAAGCCGACGAGTTCAAGAAGCGCACCACCGCCGTCCGGCTGGCTCTGTTTACCATGCTAGCCGCCATTCCGTATTCGCTGGTGTATGCGTGGCTGGGGTTTCCGCTGGCCCCGCGCGCCACGTTCATCTACATTGGCTTCTCGCTGGCCAACCTGCTGCTGCTGTTTCTGACCAAGAAATATTCGCTGTTCACCACGGCGCAGCTGGTAGCCATCATCCTGAACCCTATTATGGCGCACGTGGCCATTGGGGGCTTCGTGGACAGCAGCGCCATCATTCTGTCGGCCATCCTGAGTCCGTTGGGGGCTTTGATGTTCACCAACTACCGCACGGCGCGCATCTATTTCGTGCTGTTCGTGCTCGACGTGGTTGTTGCGGGCGTCTGGGATTATCTCTATGTCAGCGGCGAGCCGAAGCTGCCGAAGGGGGTGCTCATCGTCAGCTTCGTCAGCAACCTGGTTATCATCTGCTTGATTATTTACTTGCTGATTGCCAACGTGCTGCAAAAGCGCGAAGAGGCGCAGCAGGAGCTGCAACAGTCGCTCGACCACCTCCGGGCCACCCAGGTGCAGCTGGTGCAGCGCGAGAAAATGGCCAGCCTGGGGGAGCTGACGGCCGGCATTGCCCACGAAATTCAGAACCCGCTCAACTTCGTCAACAACTTTTCGGAGGTATCCACGGAGCTGGTGGAGGAGCTGTCCGAAGAAAACCACAAACCCGAGCGCGACGCCGGTTTGGAAGACGAGTTGCTGCATGATTTGCAGCAGAACCTTCGGAAAATAACGCACCACGGACGCCGCGCCAGCAGCATCGTGCGCGACATGCTGGAACACAGCCGCGCCAGCACCGGCGAGCGGCAGCCCACCGACCTGGCCGCTCTCTGCGACGAATACCTGCGCCTGGCTTACCACGGCCTCCGCGCCAAAGACAAAAGCTTCAATGCAACCCTCGAAACCAGATTCCCGCCCGATTTACGCCCCGTAAATCTTATTGGCCAAGACATAGCGCGGGTAATGCTTAACTTATTTACCAACGCCTTCTACGCGGTACGGGAACGGCAGCAACGGGGCGAGGCAGGGTACCTGCCAACCGTTGCGGTAAGCATTGAGCAGGACGCCGAGCAGGTACGAATTCGGGTGCGCGACAATGGCACCGGCATACCCGAAAGCGTGAAGCATAAGATTTTTCAGCCCTTTTTCACCACCAAGCCCACCGGCGAAGGCACTGGCCTCGGCCTCTCGCTCAGCTACGACATCATCACGAAAGGCTGCGGTGGCACGCTCACTGCCGAAACCACGGAAGGCCAAGGCACCGAACTGACTGTCACGCTACCAACATGCTTAGAATGAGGCGAAGAAGCAAGTGAAAAGAAAGCCCGTAGCTGCTATGCAACTGTAGCTTCTTTCACACCAACCAATTGATACTTAGATAGCCAACCCTACTTCTTGCGCTTCTTCCAGCAGCAGCAGCTTCTCGATTGGAACTACGCCTACCTGTTCACAAACCAGCCCGCCGCCGAGGTTGGCCAGCGCGGCCGTAACTGAGGCGGGCAAATCAAGCGCCACGCAAAGCGCCGCAATGCTAATCACCGTGTCACCGGCGCCGGATACGTCGGAGATGGTACGCAGGTGAGCCGGCAGGTAGGTTTTTTCCTGCTGACGCTGCGCGAATACGCCGTGCTCGGAAAGAGTTACCAGCACGATTTCCGGCGTCAGCACTTCCCGCAGGCGAGCTACGGCAGCTTCAAATCCGGCGCGGTCGGTATCCGGCTCCCCGAACTCCAGCTTCAGACCTTCGCGCAACTCTTTCAGGTTGGGCTTGAACAGGGTACAGTGCTGATACGCCAGGAAGTTCTTTTTCTTGGGGTCGACAACGGTGGGAATACCCCGCTGCCGCGCCAGCGCAATGAAGTGCTGAATGCTGGCTTCAGTGAGCACACCTTTGTCGTAATCCTCGAAAATCACCACGTTGGCTTGCGCCAACAGGGTTTCGTAGCAGGCCGTGAGCTGCGCGTTTTCTTCGCCGTTGAGGTCGGTTTCCACCTCCGAATCAATACGCAGCAGCTGCTGTCCTTGGGCCAGAATCCGCTGTTTCACGGTGGTTGGGCGGTACGCGCTGCGCACAATACCTTCGGCCGACAGACCGGTGGTGTGCAGCAAATCCAGCAGCTGGTTGCCGCCTTGGTCTTCGCCAATTACAGCGCATAGCAATGGGGTGGCCCCCAGAGCCTGCACATTCAGCGCCACATTGGCCGCCCCACCGAGGCGGTTTTCCATACGGCTCACGTTCACCACCGGCACGGGGGCTTCCGGTGAAAGCCGGGTGGCTTTGCCCCACACGTAGGCATCCATCATCACGTCGCCCACAATGAGCACGCGCAACTGGTTGAAAGCGTTGAACAGCTCGGGCAAGGTGGTAGGGGCAGATGGGGCAGGCATTCTGGCAGGTTCGGTGAAACCGCAAAGGTAACTCTAACCCTGACTTTCACTTGTTGAAATGAACAAAGCGAGTAGCTGGCCCTGTCCTGAACGGTACAGTGGCCGGCTACTCGCCTCGTGCGTGCTGTTAAGCCTAAGGCAGCGCTACTTTATACCAGCGTGGCCAGGCTCTTTTTGATGCGGGTGAAGGCGTCGCGCAGCTTTTCATCGGCGGCGGCGGTGCTGAACCGGATGCAGTTTGGGGCGCCAAAGGCCCGGCCATCTACGCAGGAAACGTGCGCATCGCGCAGAATGAACAGGGCGAGGTCGTAGGCGTTTTCAATCACCTGGCCGTCGGGGGCGGTTTTGCCGAAGAAGCTGCTCACGTCGGGAAAAACGTAGAACGCGCCGCTGGGCGTGGGCGTGCGCAGGCCGGGAATCTCCTTGGCCATTTCCAGCACCAGGTCGCGGCGGCGGTGGTAGGCTTCCACCATTTCGTCGGCCGAGGCCCGGCCGCCTTTCAAGGCCGCCAGGGCAGCACGCTGGGCAATGGAGCAGGTACCCGACGTAATCTGGCTCTGGATTTTTTCGCAGGCACTGGCAATGTCTTTGTGGGCCGCAATGTAGCCCACGCGCCAGCCGGTCATGGCGTAGCCTTTCGAGAAGCCATTCACGGTAATCACCCGGTCCTTGATGTCAGAGAACTGCGCAATGCTGGCATGGTCGCCCACGAAGTTGATGTACTCGTAAATCTCATCGGCCAGCACGTGCACCTGCTCGTGGCGCGCCACCACGTCGGCAATGGCGGCCAGGTCGTCGCGGGAGAATACTGAGCCGGTGGGGTTGCAGGGCGACGAGTACATGATGAGCTTGGTGCGCGGCGTAATAGCGGCTTCCAGCTCGGCAGCCGTCACTTTGAAGTCATTTTCAATGGAGCCGACCAGCTCCACCACCACGCCTTCGGCCAGTTTCACTATTTCGGTGTAGCTCACCCAGTACGGCGCAAACACAATCACCTCGTCGCCGGGGTTCACTAGGCTCAGCACGGCATTCGCCAACGACTGCTTGGCCCCGGTGCTCACCACAATGTTCTCGTTTTTGTAGTCGAGGTTATTGTCGCGCTTTAGCTTGTCGCAGATGGCCTGGCGCAGCTCGGGGTAGCCAGGTACGGGCGTATAGAAGGTGTAGCCTTCGTCGAGGGCGGCTTTGGCGGCATCCTTGATGTACTGCGGGGTCTGAAAATCGGGCTCGCCGAAGCTGAGGTTGATAACATCCACGCCCTGGGCAGCCAGTTCACGGGATTTTTTAGCCATGGCTATCGTCTGGGATTCCTGCATGGTCAGGATCCGGTCGGACAGAACAGAGGTGGACACTGGGGCAAGCGTAACTTCTTGAGACATGGGGGCAAAGACGAATTAGTGAAGCGGGCGAATGTACTGAGGATAGAATAATTATTCAGCACCAGCTCGTTGATTATCTACACAGGCCAACGCGCCATTCCGCCTGCTATTGCCCGCCAATTCAAGAACGTGATACACTACTGCCATTTCGCACCCGTCGGCGTTTTCTGTCCTGCGCTTCCTCCTGAATCCTGCTCTAGAACACCCATAATCACGCCGGATAGCGGCTTCTTGCTACTCTTCGGGGGTATATTGACATGCTCTGGCCTGCAAGCTCTATAGTAGCAGTTGGTACCCCAAGGTGCCGCCGCTTAGCAGCACGAATCTATTATTTCTAACGCTTGAATAGCTCGTCCGTTAGTGTCTTGAAGCAGTTTCAGAAGTGTAGCGCGAAGTCTTTACTTGGCGTGTTGTTGCGGCCTAGCAAATTATCAGAACCGACAATATTCAATGGCGCGCCAAGCAAAGGCTTCGCGCTACAGTCCGAGCGCGCCCTACTCCACTCCCAGCCACCGAAAGCGCCGTAGCATAATACTGAGGTCGGTGCCAGGCTCGTAGTCTTTGGCGTAAAGCAATTCCAGGCGGCGGCGGGTGGCCTCGGTGAGAGGCGTGGCTACCGGCGTGGCATCGGCGGGCGAGAGGATGGCGCGGGCCATGTGGGTGGGTGTGGCGGCATGGCGCAAGCCTACCCAGGTGCGCGAGCCACCCAGCACCCGCAAACAGTTGCGCACGAACCCGCCTTTGCGCTCCTGCAACCCCAGCACCAGCGGCGACGCCAACAATAGCAACAAAGCCGTCAGCAAGTCGAGCACCCGCTTGTTGCGCACCTGCTGGGGCCGGAACAGATTGAGCGTAATATCGAGGGCGTAGTAGTCGCCGGGCGCGTCCTTCGACGAGCTACCAATGATGTACTGGCTATCCTGCGGCAGTATTTTGTAGGCCACGGCCGGGTGCTGCGGCAAACTCACCATCAACCCGATAATCTGGCTGGCCGACAAATCTTTGCCGCAAAAAATCAGCTCATCCAGCGCATAGATTCGGATGATTTCCGCTAGCTGCCGCACTTCGCCCAGCTGGTCGTCGGCCGGTGCGGCTAAGGTGGTTTCTGCATCCAGCACTGCCTGTTGTGCTCCAGAAGCAGCCCAGGCAGGACCAGCCAACACCGGGGCGGGCGCCGCCGGGGTGGCTACGGCGGTAACCTCCGGCGTGATGTAGCCGATGATGCGGGCCTGTACTGCCGCATGCTCCAATAGCTGCCGCACCCGCAGGCTTTCCACCGCCGAGCCCACAATGGCCACGTTTTTCTGCCGCCGCTCACTCAGGCGTAAGTCGTGGTAGCGCAGAAAGTGCGTGGCCAGCCGCCGCCCGACCAAGGCCGCCACGGCCCACACGCCCCCCAGCACAATCAGCGCCTTCGAGAAGCGCCAGGCATCAAAGAAGTTGCTGATGGCCGAAATCAGCACGGTGCCCAGGAAGATACCGCGCACGATGCGCGAGGTTTTGGTGGGCTCGTCGTAGGCGCCGCTGAAGTAGGCCGAGGTCAGCCACACCAGAATGTAGGCCGGCACCGCCACCAGCATAAACTGCGGCGGATAGGCCGTGGGCACGTATTTGTGGTTCTGCTCCCAATAGTGTTTCAGAAAAAACATCCCCCCGTAAATCAGGCCGGCATCGAGCAGTACGGGCGCGGCGCGGGTCAGCAGGCGCTCGGCTACCGCCATGCCCGCCCGCAGCCAGATGGCCGCGTTTATCAGCACCGAAAACAGACCGGCCTGCCCCGGCATGAAGTGCTTGCGCGCAAAAATCACCATGGCCCGGTAGAACACGAACACATAGTTGACGCTGGTGCGCTTGGTGCTTTCGCCCTTATAGTGGATGATGCGGGTGCCGGGGAAGTAGTAGTTTTTCCAGCCGCCCTGCGTGATACGGTACGAGAGGTCAATGTCCTCGCCGTACATGAAATAGTCCTCGTCGAGCAGGCCCACTTGCTGGAGCGTGGCCTGCCGCATCAGCATAAAAGCGCCACTCAGCACTTCCACCTCATGGGTCTGGTCTTTGTCGAGGAAGCCGAGGTGGTAGCGCCCAAACCGGCGCGACTTCGGAAACAGCTTGGCCAGCCCGAATATTTTGTAGAACGCCACCCACGGCGTGGGCAGCCCCCGCTTGCTTTCCGGCAGAAACTTACCCTGTCCGTCGAGCATCTTCACGCCCAGGCCGCCGGCATTGGGGTGCTGGTCCATGAACGCGCAGCAGGCCCGGAAGGTGTCTTCCTCCACCACCGTATCGGGGTTGAGCAGCAGTACGTACTCGCCGCGCGCTATCCGCAGAGCTTGGTTGTTGGCCTTCGAGAAGCCGGGGTTGTCGTGGTTTTCAATGAGAATCACCTCCGGAAACCGGGTCCGCACCATGGCCACCGAGCCGTCCACAGAGTTGTTGTCCACTACAAACACTTCCACCGGCTGCCCCAGCTTTTCCACCGCCCGCCGAACCGACAAAAGCGCCTGCTCCAGAAAGTAGCAGACGTTGTAGTTGACGATGACAACGGAAAGTTTCACGGATGGCAGCAAGCAAGAAGTAGCCTCGAAAGGTACGCAGAGTCAGGTCAGAATGTAACGCGGAAGCTCGTTCATCTCAAACCCTTTGGATGGTACGGAAAAGACCTGTCATGCTGAGCGCAGTCGAAGCATCTCGCGTGCTGACTTCTGGATTACCGTTGCAACGTTAGCACGCGAGATGCTTCGACTGCGCTCAGCATGACGTTCTTTGAGTTGATGTTCACACACGCTAAAAAAACAAGGTTTTATTCAACGCAACCACGGCGGCCCGGAAATCCTTGCGGGCAACCAGGAATTGGATGTTCACTTTGCGCAGGGCGAAACCGGCACTCATAATGTTGATGTCGGCGTCGGCCAGGGCGCCGGCGGCTTTGGCCAGCAGGCCCGGCTGGTCGATGTTGGAGCCAATCAGGCACACCATGGCCATCTTTTCCACGGTTACCTTTTCGTATTTCTCCTGCAGTTCCAGCACCAGCTTCTTGTTGAAATCCTTCTCCCAGATAACCACCGAAATACTGTTGGCGCTGGTGGCTTTGAAGCTGTAGCTGATGCCTAAGTCGTAGAATATCTGCATAATATGCAGGTCGTAGCCGGCCGCGCCCACCATCAGCGGGTCGTACACGTCAATCATCATCACCTTGTCGGTGCCGGTAATCACCTCCACCCGCTTCTGCGGCGACACGTAATCTTCGGTGATGAGCGTGCCGGGGTGCTCAGGCTCGAAGGTGTTCTTGATGCGCAGATTAATCTTGCTGATTTCCAGCGGCTTCGAGGCCTTGGGGTGGATGGCCTCCATGCCCACGTCGGCAAGCTGGTCGGCCACGTCGTAGTTGGTGAATCCAACGGGTTGGCAGTTGTCCACGCCTACCATCATGGGGTCGGCGGAGCAGAGGTGGTACTCCTTGTGAATAATAGCTTCCTGGGGCTTCACTGCTACGGCTATCTTGCTGAAGGTCACCTCGGAATAGCCCCTATCAAATTCCCGCATGATACCTTCCGTGCCCTTCACGTAGCCCGTCACGATGCAGATGGTTTCGGCGAAGTTGATTTTCTTGAAGGCGTGCCGGATGCGCTGGTCGATGGTGTAGGATTTATGGTCGTGAAAACCGCTCAAATCCACCAGCGTAGCGTTGATGCCGCGGTTTTGCAGGATGTTCACCGAGTTGAACGCCGAGTGCGTTTCGCCAATGGAAGCCAGAATTTCGCGGGCCGCTTGCAGGATGTTGGCGCTGCTCACGTAGCCCGACGCCAGAATATTAACGAGGCTGTTGAGGTAGGTTTTGGCGTCCTGAATTCGCTGCTCGATGAAGGCATCGGCCACCGCCAAATCCAGCCCCAGCGGCTCGTATTGCCGGTTTAGGGCCTTGAGCTTGGCGGCTACTTCGGCCAGAGCCTGATGAAACTTCTTGTGCTCGGTAATGCGGTGGTACACGCCCGGCTCACCGGTTTTCTTGTTTTCCAGCAGCCAGTTCGTCACACCCGCGTAGGCCGACACCACAAAAATCCGGTTGTAGAGTTCGGCACCCGTGCGGTTGTACAGTATAATGTTGCTGAGCACGTCGCCGAAGGCACTCATAGACGTACCGCCGATTTTTTCTACGGTGAGCATGGAAGTAAAGCAGACAAGTGAATCAGCAAACATAAGCGGTGAATTGGTGAGATAGTGAAATGGTGAGTTGCTATTCCATTTGCACCACTTGCGCGGCTGGAACAACAACTCACCATTTCACTATCTCACCAATTCACTTACTTCGCTTGGCGCTGGCGTTCCACAATGCTGCGGCCCAGCGTAATTTCATCGGCGTACTCCAACTCTCCACCCATCGGAATGCCGCGGGCAATGGAGCTGATGTGTACCTCGGCGAAGTCGCGCAGCTTGCGCGAAAGGTAGAAGGCCGTGGTGTCGCCTTCCATCGTGGGGCTGATGGCCAGAATAACTTCTTTGATTTCCGAGTCAGGCGCGCTGATACGTTCCACCAACGAGTCGATCTGCAAGTCGCTGGGGCCTATGCCTTCAATGGGCGAAATCACGCCGCCCAGCACGTGGTAGCCGCCTTTGTACTGCCCGGTGTTTTCGATGGCAATAACGTCGCGGATGTCCGATACCACGCAGATGATGCTATGGTCGCGGAGCTTGTTGGCGCAGATGCTGCACTCGGCCGTGTCGGAAATGTTGTGGCAGGTGTCGCAATAGCGAATGTCGAAGCGCATTTTAGCTAGCGCCTCGGCCAGCGTAGCGGTGGTATCCGTTTCGGCTTTCAGCAGATGCAACGCCAGGCGCAACGCGGTTTTTTTGCCAATGCCGGGCAGTTTAGACAACTCCCCGACGGCGTTTTCTATCAGTTTGGAAGGAAAGTCCATTCAGTTGAATTGTTGAATAGCTGATTGTTAAATTGTTAACTGTTCAACGAGCCGCTGAAACGACCAACAATTCAACAATCAACCACCCAACTATTTATAATACGTCGGCCGAGATGCCCCGGTCGTGGATGGCGGTGCACATGGCGGCCAGTTCATCGTACACGCCGTGCTTCACCGTGCACTGGCCTTTATGATGAATTAACAAGGTGCACTGCTCGGCCTGTTCGGGCTCGTGGCCGCACACATCCATGAGCGTTTTGATGACGTGGTCGAAGGTATTGATGTCGTCGTTATACACGATTAGGTCGCGAACATCCGTCGTTTCCTCCAGTAGCAGAACGTCCTCGTCGTAGTCGATTTGTGGGTTGGTGTTCATAACACAAAAGTACGGAAAAACGAGTGAAAAAACGGCGTTGATGGCTTCTATCGGCCTTGTATAACCCCTTGAAGAGCAGAATCGTTTCGCCGATTCCGAGAAAAGACAAGCCGGATGGCTGGCATTCTAAAATTACGGCAGGTTAGCGCCGGCCGCCGTAATTTCCGCCTTTCAATTCCTGGTACTTGCTTCAATTTTATGCTCAATTCCTCTCCCCGCCTGCTGCTGCTTGTGCTGCTGGCGCTGGCGGCGCAGCTTCCCGCCCGCGCCCAACAGAAACTGCTGACCATGGAAGATGCGTTTCTGAACCGTAGCCTCCAGCCCGAAAACATTCGCCAGCTAACTTGGATTCCGGCTTCACAGGACGAATACAGCTTCCTACGCACCTCCGGCGGCCAGGACGAGCTGATGCGGGCCAGCCTGGCCGGCAACCTACGAGCCGTAGTAACGCTGAACGAGTTAAGCCAGGCGTTGCAAGCCGCTGGTGCTCCCGCCGTGAAGGCAAGCGCCTTTCCGGCCGTGACGTGGATCAGTCCTAGCATTTTTGTAGTGACGCGCGCCAGCAAACTATACCGGGTGGATGCGTCGAGCAAACAAGCCAGCCTCCTGTTCGGCTACGACCAAGCCGCTGAAAACGTGGAGCTGGACCCCACTAAAACCCGCGTGGCGTACACCAAAGCGCAGAATCTGTACGTGTCGGGAGCAGGCCGCGAAAACGAGGCGGTAACCACCGAAACCAACCCAGCCATCGTGAATGGGCAGGCGGCGCACCGCTCGGAGTTCGGCATCACGAAAGGCACGTTTTGGAGCCCCACCGGCCGGCGGCTGGCCTACTACCGCATGGACCAAACCATGGTAACCGACTACCCGCTGGTAGATATTGCTGCCACCCCGGCGCAGGCCAGGCCTATCAAATACCCCATGGCCGGCGACAAAAGCCACGAGGTAACGGTGGGCGTGTACGACCTGGAAACGCGCAAAACGGTGTTTCTGCAAACCGGCGAGCCCAAGGAGCAGTACCTCACCAACATCAGCTGGAGCCCCGACGAGAAGTCGATTTACGTAGCCGTGCTGAATCGGGGCCAGAACCACCTGAAGCTGAATCAGTACGATGCGGGTACGGGCGCCTTCGTGAAAACGCTGTTCGAGGAGAAAGACGAAAAGACGTTTGTGGAACCCTTGCACCCGCTCACCTTCGTACCCAGCCAGCCGACGCAGTTTATCTGGCACAGCCAGCGCGACGGGTACGACCACCTGTACCTTTATAACACCAGCGGCAAGCTGTTGCGCCAGCTCACCAAAGGACCGTGGCAGGTAACTGACTTGCTGGGCTTTACCAACAAAAACCAGGAAGTGGTTTTTCAAAGCACGGCGGCTAGTCCGCTGGAGAGGCAGGTGTACGCGGTGAAGCTCAGCGGCGGTAAGCTGCGCCAGCTCAGCCAGGAAAAGGGCACGCATACCGTTACCCTCAGCCCCAGCGGCAACCACTTGTTCGATACTTTCAGCAGTACCACCACGCCACGCACAGTGGGTATTATCGGGGTGGATGGCAAGCTGAAACAACAGCTGCTCAACGCCGAAAACCCGCTTACCGGCTACACACTAGGCGAAACCAAGCTGGTGACCATCAAAGCCGCCGACGGCAGCACCGACCTGCACGGCCGCCTCATCACGCCGCCCAACTTCGACCCGGCCAGGAAGTACCCCACAGTGGTGTACCTCTACGGCGGCCCGCATGCCCAGATGGTAACCAACTCCTGGCTGGGCGGCGGCAACCTCTGGATGCAGCTGATGGCGCAGAAAGGCTACGTGGTGTTTACCGTAGATTCGCGCGGCAGCGGCAACCGGGGCTCGGCGTTTGAGCGGGCCACGTTCCGGCAACTCGGCACCGTGGAAATGGCCGACCAGCTCAAGGGCGTTGACTACCTCAAAAGCCTGCCTTACGTGGACCAGGCCCGCATGGGCATTCACGGTTGGAGCTTCGGCGGCTTCATGACCACCACCCTGATGACGCGCAGCCCCGGCACGTTTAAAGCAGGTGTAGGTGGCGGCCCGGTTATCGACTGGCGCATGTACGAAATCATGTACACGGAGCGCTACATGGATACGCCCCAGGAAAACCCCGAGGGCTACGAGAAAGCCAACCTGCTCAACTACGTAGACAAGCTGCAAGGCAAGCTCCTGCTCATCCACGGCACCGTGGATGACGTGGTGGTGTGGCAGCACAGCCTCGATTACCTGAAAACCGCCGTGGATAAAGGCGTGCAGCTCGACTACTTCGTGTACCCCGGCCACCCGCACAACGTGGGCGGTAAAGACCGGGTGCACCTCTACAACAAAATCACGCAGTACTTCGACGAGAAGCTGTAAGCTGTTAGGAATTAGCAACTCCAGCGGCATGATGTGGCTACAAGCTAGTTCCCCTCCTCAGATGAGGAGGGGTTAGGGGTGGTTGACCAACCGTTGAACGATTACTATTTCTAATTTCTAGCTCTAGCTGTTCAACCACCCCTAACCCCTCCTCATCTGAGGAGGGGAACTAGCTTGTAGCTTTTAACACAAGCTCTCTACCGCTGCTTGATTTGGCGGACGATGGTGTCGTCGGTGATTTTGTCGTCGTCCATGAGCAGCAGGGCTTTGCTGAGGATGATGGACAGCACGGCGTCGCCCTCGAAAGGCAGGAAGACGCCGGCGGTGCTGGCGGTTTTGGCGGACCGGTCGGGCACAATGCACAGGTATTGGTCGTTGGGCGTCATGAGGATGTTGCCCGAGCCGAGGTGGATTTTATAGGTCCGCAGCTTGCCTTTCACTTCCAGAAAGTTGCCCTTGATTTCGCTCACTTTCCCAATTTTCAGGCGCGGCACCAGCCGTTCCAGGGCCAGCTTGCGGTTTTTGGCCACTTCGCCCAGCTCCCCGAAGCTGTAGCTTTCCCAGTAGTTGCGGTACTGCACCAAGCCGCCATTGTCGCGCCAGAGTGGGTCGTTGCCGACGGAGGCTACCCCCACAAACAAATCCACGTCGCGCATTACCTCCGAGAATACCAGCGGCGGCACCTCGGGCAGCGGCACCGGCCCGTGGCCGGTCACGAAACGTACCTGGTCGGTGCTGACGTAGTTCCAGATGCCGGTGTCGTTGAAGGCGTCGTCGGCGTTGACTTCGCTCACCCAAAACTGTGCCTGCAAGCCATGCGCGGGCAATTCCAACGTGGCAGAGTCCGATTCGTAGCCCTTATCATAGGCACCCATGAGGCGGTAATTCCAGCCCCGCCCTCGTGCCAGGGCACTGAACTGATGTTGGCGCAACACGTGAGCGGCCATGCGGTTGGAGTAAACGCGGGTGCGCTCCTCGGGCGGCGTGAGTAGGTACACTTCGCGGTACACCTGCTTGAAAGGCTGGCGTAATTCCCGTTCGTCCAGCAAATTGCGCCAGGTAAGCACCTCATCGGTGGTGGATAGCACGGGGTGCCAGAGTTGCAGGGTATCGGCGTCGGTAAGGGCGGGCAGGGCCTCGCCCTGGGCGGTACGCCAGGCGTCGTTTTGCCACAGCGCGTCGTGGTGGGAGCCGTCGGGGTGATGAATGCGCCACACGAGCGGGCGCGCCAGCTCTCCTACCACACCATGCTCCAGGTAGTAGCGCCGGAAACGGGGCCACGCAATGCGCCGGCCGGTGATATAGCCCCGGTCTAAACGCTCGCGCTGGGTGGTGTAGGTGTGCTGCACCTGCGTTTGGGTGAGCTTCAGGCTCCGTAGTTCGTCGGCATGAGTACTCTTCAGCGCGGTGGGGGCCGATTTCAATGATTTACCGGCTTTGCTCCATAGTAGTTCCACCTTGCTGCCAGCCACCGTTAGCACCGCTTGGTAGTCGCCGAACAGGTAGTCTACCCGCCCGTTTACCAGCCCAAAATCGGGCACGGCCATGTCTTCCAGCTCGGCGGGCGTCATACCCAATTCCAACGCGGCCTTCTCCAGGTAGCGCCCAATCAGGCTTTGCGTGTTGGGCTGTTTCACGGCACTATGCAGGCGCGACAAATGCGCCACGCCCGGCAAACCGCCCTGCGCCAGCACCCACACGCCGGCATTACCTAGGCTGGGGGCCAACTGTCCTTTGCCCGGAATCTTGCGGTAGCACTTAGCGGACAGCTCAGCCACGTAGTGTAGCAATGCCGAATTCAACAGCGGCACGCTGGTCCAGAGCAGGCCCTTCACCACGTCTTGATTGGTCTGGCTCAAGAAGTGCCACTCCGAATAGGTGTAGGAATGGCCGCCGTAGTTGTTGGTACGGCTCAATTCCTGCACGGGCAGTTTGGCCAAAGCGCCCAGCCACGTTTCATAGTGTTTGGCTACTACATCTGCTCCTATAGCGGCCACAGCAGCTTCCGCTTCCTTCTGAAATTTGGTGGTAGGTTGCGCGCCGCTGGCTTTCTGAAACAGCTGCAACAACCGCAGCCACGGGCCAGCTTCCGGGCTGGCTCCCAAGCCTAGTACAAACTCGTTCAGCGCTTCGCCAAAGGCATCCCCATCAGCAAATACCACCGTTGGCAGCCCTTCAGCACCGCTCAAGCGTAGTATTTCCTGAATCTTACCGCGCATCTTCACCACACCGGCATCGGAAGTATAAGCGGCAGAAACGGCCAGCAACTCCCTTAAATACACTAGCAGTTCCTCAGCTAGCGGCTGCTTTTTGGTCTGCTTTTCCAGTTGGCCCAGCGTTAGCAGCACTGGAAAAGCAGATAAGGTCTGCCCTAGTGGCTGCTTCGGATGCTTCGTTCGAGCATCAAGTCCATACACATGAAATAATTGTACCCAGGCGGCTGGCTCTAACTCCAGCGTAGCGCGTAATAAGGCTTGCAACAGCTTTGCCAGTTGATAGCGGGTTTGATAGTTGTTGCTCAAGCTACCCATTGCTTCTGCAGTAGCTACTGCCAAGCGGCCTTTGTAAGCGGCATCCTGGGTTTTCAGGGTCTGGTATGCTTCAATTTCCGGCAGCTTCAAATCCCAGTAACTGATGTCCCGGTTCTGTAGCTCCGTCAGGTACGCCAGTAGAAACGGTTGCATTTCGGTGGCTTCGGGGCTGGTGCTGCTGAGAAGCTTCGTGAACGACTTTTTTTCTTTAGTAGTCATAGAAGATGCAGAAGAAGATTTCGCGCTGGTAAGCTCCCACACGCTGTTCAACCAGTCGGTCCAGAAGGATGCCATATCAGCCGCCTACCAGGGGGGTGAGCTTGATAAAGCTGGCGGTAGCGCCCGTGCCTAGCCATACTTCTTCGTCTAGGCTTTCCACTTGCCGGTCGTTCACCAGCACAAAGTAGCCGTTTTGCTGAAAGCCTTCCAGGGCTTTATAAAGCTGCTCTTCGGCATCAATCGGCTTGGGCTGGCGCAACCGGAAGCCATTGAGCACTCGTTCCGAAGCGGTGGGCTGTACCAAGCCAGTAAACACCCCAGACTGCCGGGCGTTGTAGGCTTCCACTTCCTGTTGCACGCGCTGGGCAATCAGCTCGCGCACCGTGAGGGTTTCCTGGGTGATTTCCAGCTCCAGCCGGTTGAGGACACTGCCGGTGGCAGTTTCATCCTGAATGGTGAGGTAAGCCATGTAGAGAAGGTTAGTTGCTAACTGAATTCAATATACTAATTTTTTTAGCAATAGTTGCTAACTGCACCGGCAAAATCGCCAAAAGTTGCGTGGTTGCGTTTTTAAGTAGTAGGTCATAAGTAGTTGGACAAAGGATGCATTGCTGTCTGCCTGGCATTCCAGTGGGTGGCATCTCAATTCCAACTACTCACCACCAACTACTTACTTAGCTTACTTTTAGCGCGCACTTGCTGTTCCTGCCTGCCCATGCCTGTTCCGTCCGCCGATTTCAAGAAGGCCCTCCAACGCCTCTCCGACAAAGAAAAGGAAACCCTGCTGCTCCGCGCCGCCCGCCGCGACGCCGAACTCTACGACACGCTACGCTTTGAGCTACTGTCCGATATAACCATCGAGTCGGTGTTCGAGGAAACCTCCGACCGGATTCACGAGCTGTTTGCAGTGGGTGCTACCGGCCGGCTGCTCAACCGTAGTCTCACCAAGGCTCTCCAGAAAGCTACCAAGGAAGTGGCCCGCGCCAAACGCGTTACCAAAGACAAGCGCCTGGAAATCGACCTGAACCTGTACATCCTGCGCCTGATTTTCGATAACTACACCGGCCAGTTCGACAGCGTATACGGTGGGTTCTACACGGCTACGGCCCGGCTGGCGGCGCGCACCACCCAACTGGTTATCAGCAACCTGCACGAGGATTTGTGGCTGGAATACAAAGAGGACCTCGACGATTTCCTGAGCCAGCTGCACGGGCGCAATAAAAGCCACAGCCTCAAGTTTATATTGCCCCGCGAGCTGGTATTGCCCGATTAATGATTTCTTGCGGAAAACTATCCTCTATGTTGCTCTTCCGCATTTCCGCTACCCTTATCCTGCTTGGCGGCTTGGCTGCTTGCTCCGAAAACTCCTCTCAGCGCACTACCTCTTCAGCAGCCGGAGCACCCCTTGATACGGCCGCCGTGCGGAAGGCAGCGCAGGAATATCGGGTGCATTATAACACGCCGGTGAGCCTAGATAGCACTGATTTTTACTATCAGCCCATTTCGGTGGTGCCGCTGGACCAAGCCAGCCGAAGCCGCTTCCTGTCCAGCAACGAGTACGGCGAGTATGAGGCAGATGACCGCAGCAGTATTGAAGGCACTTGCTACAATGTGCTGTTTTTCCAGAAGTCGACGTTGCAGGAGCACGCGCTGTTTGAGCACGGGCGCTTTGTAGTTACGGCAATTGATACCGACAGCAAGCCCGATGTCCGGTGGCCCTACTTGTTCTACACCGTCATCAAGGCCGATACCAATGCCGACAGCGAGCAAAATGAGAAAGACGCCAGCGCCCTATTCGTGTCCGATAGGAGCGGCCGGCAGCTGCGGCAGCTGACGCCCAACGGCACGCGCCTGGCCAACCGGATTATCCTATCTAAAACCAATATCCTGCTGGTGGAAGTGCAGCCCGATTCCAACGGAAACCGCGCTTTCACCCACGCTGATGGTACCTATTGGCTGCGTTTCGATTTAGCAAACCTAAGCGTTCCTCCTACCCGGCAGCCCACGCCAGCCTTATCCGGTGCTCTGCACCAGCAAATGCTGGAGCGGCAGAGCCGGAGCGCCCAGTAGATAACCAAATAAAAAAAGCCCCGCTGGCAATGCCAACGGGGCTTTTTTATAGTTAAGAACTACTACTTAACTGCAGCGCTGCTCTTGCCTTCGGCTTTAGCAATAACGTTGAAGCTCAGCGTGAAATCATCCATAATGGCTTTGTCGCCGATGCCTTCGAAGAACGATTTAGAGCCGTATTTGATGTCGAATTTGGTACGGTCGATGGTGGCGGTGCCGCTGGCCGAGGCCAGGTCGCCTTTTACGCCGGTTTTAGCGGGGAAGCTTACGGGCTTGGTGATGCCTTTGATGGTCAGGTCGCCGGTGATGGTGGCGTTGTTGCCGGCTGCATCGGCTTTCATGGGGGTTACTTTCGTGATTTTGAAAGTAGAAGTCGGGTTCTTCTCGATGCTGAAGAAGTCGTCGGAACGCAGGTGGCCCATCAGTTTGCCATTCATGCCGGCATCCTTGATGTCTTCCACTTTCAGCGTGTTCATGTCAACGGTGAACATGCCGCCCACAATCTGGTTGCCGCTTACCTGCAATGTGCCTTCTTTGAACTGCACGTTGCCGTTGTGCTGGCCGGTTACTTTTTTGCCTTCCCAACCCAGCGTGCTCAGCTGAGGCTGCAACTTGAAGGTTTTGGTGGCAGCTTTCGAGTTGCTGGTAGTGGCTTTGCTGGCAGCAGGAGTGCCGGCAATAACAGGCGAAACCAACAGTGATACGGCCAACAGGGCTGGGAGAATGAGCTTTTTCATGAGAAAGGCAAGAATGGAATGAGAGTAAAAAGAAGGGCCGACTGAAAACCGTCAGTCGCGGATTTTATCGAGAAGGTCGTTGAGCTGGCTGGCTTCGGCCTCGGTAAGATTGCGCAACTGAGGTTCTTGCGCAAATACTGTGTCTATTTCGCTTAGCAGGGTAAGGCCGGCTTCGGTGATGCGGATATCAACGGCGCGGCGGTTGCTGGGGCACACGGTGCGCGTAACCAGCTTCTTTAGCTCCAGCTTGTCTACAATGCGTGAGGCGTTGCTGGTTTTGTCCAGCATCCGCTCTATTAGCAGATTGACGGTAGCTGGCTTGGGGTGCTGGCCGCGCAGGATGCGGAGCACGTTGAATTGCGGACTGGTAATACCATACTCTTTGAGCTGCAAGGCGTTACGCTGGCTAATCCAACCGGCGGTATATAGAATATTGATCAGTCCCTTCTGAAACACATTGCTGAAAACAGGCTGCTTGATTTCGTCTTCGATTTTCATTGTAAGAAGGGTATTACCCCGGAAGGCGTTGCAAATATATGTACATACATTTAATGTCGCAACACAGTTCAAGAAAATATTTTTATACCCCGAATGTACTTACTCCGCAGCATAGCCATTTTCCGTTGCCCGCCGTATGTCCAGCCAGCCCTACATACTATTACCGGAATACTATGAAAAAGCTATTGTTTTTCCTTGCGCTCAGCTCGGTTTTGGGCAGTGCCAAGCAAGCAGCGGCCCAATCCAAAACCGCGCCACTTGTTGGCGCCATTGAAGCTAACTCATCGGATAGATTTCTGATGCAGAATGGTTCCGTGGTATTAGTGCAAGGTAGGCGCCCCACGCCACTCACCAAAAACGTAGTGCTGGCCAATGGCACCAAAATCAACTACAAAAGTGGGATTGTAGAATTTGTCACCGGCAAAAAAACCACGCTGCAAGAAGGCGACTACGTAAAAATGAATGGCGACATCGTATTTGCCACTCCAGCCAGTGCGGCGGCGGCCCGCGGCAACAATTCGGTACCCGCTACGGCGCAGTACGACCCGTATGTGCAGCAAACTGGCGCTGCTACCAGCACTACTGTTTCGGCCACGCCCATGGAGCAGCAACTTACCACCCTACTCACGCGCAAGATTGAGCTGCTTAACCAGAAAATCAGCCTCATGACGCCCAACCCCGCCAACCAAGCCGCCCTCGACAAGCTCAATCAGCAGATTCAGAGCCTCGATGCGCAGATTGGCCGGTAGCTGAGTAGTTACGAGGCGCTATTCAGGCAGCAGCAAGCCGTTTTCTTCACACACCAGCCCAAATGGCTCGTCGCGTATAATCAGCAGGCCATCTAGGTCGCAGATTTCAGCTAAGCCGCTGACCTGCAATGCTCCCCAAATACCTAACGATGTTTCCACCATGCAGCCAATCATGGTTTGCAGGCCGTGGGCGCGGGTTTCGCGCAGAATCCGGAGGCCGTTACGGTAGCCCCCGGCCTTCATAAGCTTCATATTCACGCCATGAAACTGACGGGCAATGTCACCAAAGTCGGCCGCATCCGTCACCGACTCATCTGCGAAAAGCGGCCAAGCCGAGCGGGAATGCAGGTAGCGGTAGTCAGTGGCTTGGGCGGCAGGTAGGGGCTGTTCCAGCATCCGAACGTGCAGGCCAGGCAAGGTGCTGGCACGCTCCACAAATTGCAGCAGCGTATCGGCGTCCTGCCAGGCTTCGTTGCCATCCACCAGCAGCGGCCGACCGGGTAACGCGCGAGTTAGCTCCCGCAGCAAATCGTATCCGCTTTCCTGGTTTACTTTCACTTTCAACGTCTGGAAGCGGGCCATGCCTTGTTCCTGCACGAAACCGGCTACGGCGCCGGGCTCCATGATGGGCAGCGTGAAAGCCGTAGGTACGGCCGCCGCAGGCTGGGGCGCGCCCAGCCACTGCCATACCGGCTGCCCAGCCCGCGCCGCCAACCATTGCACAAACGCCGCCTCGATGGCAAAGCGCAGCGCATGCGCCGGCGGGTAAGCCGCCAGAAACTCATGCAGTTCTGCTTCGGTGTGCACCTTTTCGAGGCCAGCTGCCAGCAATGCCGCAAATTCCGCTTGCAGGGCTTCGGGCGTTTCGTTGTAGCGCACGTTGGGGGCGGCCTCTCCCCTGCCTACAGGTCCGCCGCCCGCATCCTGCACCTGCACAACAAGGTTGGTTTTGGAGGTGGATGCGTTGCGGGATATTTTCCAGGTGAAGCGCAACGGCAGCACGTAGGGCGTGAGAGTCCAGATGGGCATGAGGCGGCAGAAAAGACGAAAATAGCCTATTGGCGCCCAACGCCACGCGCTGCTTGTCCTGCCTTGCCGGTTTCCTGTCGAATGCACTCCTCCAATTGTTTCAGCGTCAGTTGCTGAGCGCCAGCGGTGGCTAATGCAACGGTACAGCAACAAGCAACTTGCAGGATAGCGGCCCCGGTAAGCTCGTGGCGGGTTGCTACCTGCTGCCAGTTGATGTTGGGAGCCAAACTGAGCTGCCGGGAAAACGTTTTCTGCCAGATGGCTGCGCGTTCTTCAGCCCGAAGTGTGGGAAACTGGATGATGGTGCGGAGACGCCGTAAAAAAGCTTCGTCGAGGTTGTTGCGCCGCTCGGTAGCGAGTATCACGAGGCCACTGTACGCTTCGAGACGCTGCAAGAGGTAGCTGGTTTCTTGGTTGGCGTACTTGTCGTGGGCGTTGCGGATGCCAGTGCGCTTCCCGAACAGGGCATCGGCTTCATCGAATAAACAGAACCCAGTTCTTAGCCGCGGCCCGCTCGAAGAGACGCCCCAGGCTTTTCTCGGTTTCGCTGCTGTATTTGGCTATTGCCTGCGAGATGTCAACGCGCACCACGTCGTTGCCCAGATACTTACCCAGCACAGCAGCCGTTAGGGTTTTGCCGGTGCCAGCCGGCCCACAGAGCAAGACCTGGTAGCCGGCGGGTGAGGTGCCCAGACTGGTGGCAGCCGCATCAGGGGCAAGCTGGCGGGCCATTGCCTGCACCTGGCGCAGCGTATCGGGGTGCAGTACCAAATCGGCCCATTCTATATCCGTTGTGAGATGCTCGATGAGGAAAGCCGGCGGGTAGCTTGGGGCACTGAGTTGCGCCACCTCGTTGCGGAGGCGGTACACAGCGCTGGCCTGGCGGGCTTGGGTTAGCGCACGAAGTTTCTCAGTGCTCATACAAATGTGTTGGTAGCCGCGTGGTAGGTCTTTTGCAGCACTCCCGCCCCAACGCCTTCGGCAATTTTTTGCTTCAGGGACTTGATGCGCTCCGCATAGTTGGCAGCCCCAATAGTGAGCAGGTTGGCGTAGGCCCGGTCCCAGTTGCCGCCGGTGTTCAGGGCCGCGGCAATCCGGTCGAAGGTGGCGCGGCCCTGATGCAGAATGTCGCACACGGCGATGCACACCCGAGCCGGGGCCTGGTCGAGCCCAAGCCGCCGATGATAGCGCAGCAGATTGGCCTGGAAATGGGCAATGGCCAGTTCCACCTGGGTTTGCTGGTTGAGCGCGTCATGCTGGGCCCAATGTACCATGCGGGCGGCGCAGATGGTTTCCTGCGTTTCGATGTCCAGCAGCGTTGGGTTCAGGTATTCCATTAGCCCTTTGGTGGACGTGTCACTTTCCAGCGGCGTCAGGGTTTCATCGTTGCTTTGATACTGAATGCGGCCTTGCTTCAGCGTCAGCCGCGGGAAATATTCGGCGGCCAGCGGCAGTTGCAATAGCGCCCGCACGTAGCGCACAAAGTCGCCGTTGGGCACGTGGGCGGCGTACTGCATAAACCCGAACGTGAACCGGGCCCGGTCGTAGGTATTGAGGCAAAAGAACGAGCCCTTGCTTTCCACGTAGGCAGTGGGATAAATAAAATCCGCCCAGAACCCATACCGGGCCCGGTACGCGGCCGGCTGATACACCAGCCCGGCTTTCACATCGGTGTTGTAGAGCCCGAAATTGTCTTGATACCGGGTGCGGTACCCGATGGTGAAGCGCGCTTCCGGCGAATTCAGCCGCGTACCAAGGTAGGCCGTCCGGCCGTTGGGCAACACGTTGGAACTGATAGTGAAGGAGTAAGCCATAGGAAAGGATATTACTATACTGTTGAAAATCAATTCACTACAGCAGTAGCACAACATGATTGGGGGGCTACTGGCGGCAGCGGCAGTATCAGGCGCTGGCCATGCGGCACACCAAGCGCCGGACAATAAACTCGGCGGGGCGTACGGCGGCAAGGCCCATTTCCACTATCATCCGGCCTTCCTGAATATCGAGGGCAGTCATGGTTTTGCCCAGCCCCACGGCCACGTAAAAGGCGTGTTCCGGCTTGCTGCCAGCTAAAGCGCCCTGCCGCCAGAGCGTCAGCAAGAAGTTTTCAAGCATGCCCCGTACCCGCACCCAGGTGTTGGCATCGTTGGGTTCAAACCCGAATGGCTGGAGGGCTTTATTCACTGATTCTTCCACGAAAAGAAACAGCCGCTGCACGTTCACGTAGCGCCACTCGTTGTCGTTGCCGGCCAGGGTGCGGGCACCCCACACAAACGTACCTTTACCCACGAACTCCCGAATGGCATTCACCGATTTACCGGCCACTGGGTCCACGTTTAGCTGGTCCTGCTGGATGCTGGTTAGCGCGAGAGTTGGCTTCAGCACCGCCACCAAGCTCACATTGGCCGGCGCTTTCCAAACGCCCCGGCTGGCATCAACGGAAGCATACACTCCCGCTACGGCCGCGCTGGGTGGCAGCTTGCAGGGCAAGTCCCGGATGGCGGCTTTTGCCAGCTCATAGCGCTGCGGATTGGTGGTAGCCAGGTTACTTAGAGTGGTGGTAGTAGTCCGCTTGAAACCCTGAACGGCGCGCACCACAACGGCGGCTTCGTCTACAACATAGTGCAGCATGGTGACCAGGTTGGGTGCGTAGGCCGCCCCGTAGCGGAGGTTGCCGGAGCCTATGCCACTGCTGCGGAAGTGGCTGATGGCCGTCAGAATATCAGGGCCGGGTTCGTTCAGAGAAACCCCGTCGCTGTGCACATCCAGCAGCACGAAACGGTCTTGGCGCAGGGCGCATTGTGTTAAAGCCAGGTCTTGCAGGGTTTTAAAATCGGTGATGGAAGCCAGGGCCTGCGCTTCGGGGAATACCAGCAGCGTTGGCTCGTCGGCGGTACGCAGCACGGCCAGGCCGGCGGTCAGCTCGGCCAGAAGCGGCGGCGTCCCCAGCGGCTTATACAGCCCCACCGACACGATGTAGCAAGGCCCGCCCCCGTTGGCAAAAAACAGCTGCGTAGCATAGTACAAGATATGCCGGGAGCGGGCAGTTTCCGTCAAGGTGGCCACTACGCTCGTTGCAGGCTTGCCGGCGGCTTTCAGCGTTTCGGTGATGGTTACGGCAACGGCAGTTTCAGGCTGCGGCCCCCCAAAATACCGGCTGTACTCGGCCATTGAGGCAATACGGGTCGGCTTTAGGTGCAGGTCATCGGCCAACGCTTGGGTGGCCCGCTGGGTGTAGCCCACAAAAGCCGGCACAGCCGTTGACACCGGCGCAACCGCAGGCGGGAACAGCGGCACCTCTTCTACATAGACTCCCGGAAATTTAGCTGGTTCTGGCATGTTGGTGTGCTTGAAAAATCCCGCCTGCACTTCTTCCGCTTGAATGCGCTACGCCATGCAGCCCCGCATCTTTCTTCCTGATGATATTTTGGCTATCAATAGCTTACCTCGGCGCAGTGTCACAAATAAAGCAAAGCCCAGCTGGTTCCCCTATCACATAAGCATGTGGTAGCGCAAGCCGTTTTACAGCCGACGAACATCGAGTACTGTGGCTTCCTTCGGGTAGTAAGAGCGGAACTTACCGGCTGGCTGGTAGTGCCCGGCCGCGGGCTGCTGCACCACGCTCTGGCTGTTTGGTAGCGGGCCGGAGCAGCCCAGCCCGCGGAGGTTGGTGCGCCGGTTTCAGGAGTTGCGGGCCAGGTTGCCGCGGGCCGACCCCAAAAACCTATCTTTGTTATCTACACCCTCTCTCCTTTTTGCCGCCGCGTATGAAGTTTTCGCGACTCGTCCCTGTCGTATTGGTGCTGGCTTTGATAGCCGTGCTGCTGACCGTTCTCACTTCTTATCAAGTCGTTAGCCTCGACCCGATGGTGGCCCGGGCGGCCCGCTGGGGGTTCCTGGCGGCTTTCTTTGCCTATGGTATTCAGCGCCGCTCCCTCACCTTCTGGATTGTGGTGAGCATGTTTGTGGGCGCGGAAATCGGCAACGACTTCCCGGAATTTGCCGTGAACCTGAAAGTGCTCAGCGACATTTTCCTGAAGCTGGTGAAAACCATTATTGCGCCGCTGGTTTTCGCTACGCTGGTGGTGGGTATTGCCGGCCACGCCGACCTGAAACAGGTAGGCAAAATGGGCCTCAAGGCGCTGGTGTACTTCGAGGTTATCACCACGTTTGCCCTGTTTATCGGGCTGGCGGCCATCAACCTCACTAAAGCCGGCGTGGGCATCAGCCAGGCCGGTGTAGATGTGGAAACCGAAAAGCTGCAAGCCGTTAAGCAGTCGGCCTCCGATATTATTCTGCACATCTTCCCCGAAAACATTGCCAAATCGGTGGCCGAGGGGCAGGTATTGCAGGTGGTGGTGTTTGCCATCATCTTCGCCATCGGGCTGGCCATGGTGCACCAGCAAAAGCGCAAGCCGATGCTGGAACTGATTGAGAGTTTGTCGGAGGTGATGTTCAAATTCACCAACGTAGTGATGTTCTTCGCGCCCATTGGCGTGGGTGGGGCGCTGGCTTATACGGTAGGCAAAATGGGCTTTGAGCCGCTCAAAAACGCCTTTTACCTGCTCCTGACGCTGTACGTGGCGCTGCTGGCTTTCCTGCTGCTCATCTTGCTGCCCATGGCACTGATTGCCCGCATTCCGGTGAAGCGCTTTGTGCAGGCCATTGCCGAGCCGGTGAGCATTGCCTTTGCTACCACCTCCTCGGAAGCCGCTTTGCCGCGGGCTATGGAGGCTATGGAAAGCATTGGCGTACCGCGCCGGATTGTGGCTTTTGTGATGCCCACGGGCTACTCGTTCAACCTGGATGGCACTACGCTGTACCTGTCGTTGGCGGCGGTGTTCGTGGCGCAGGCCGCCGGCATCGACTTGTCGTTTGGGCAGCAGCTGGTGATGGTATTTACCTTGATGCTGACCTCGAAAGGCGTGGCGGGCGTCCCGCGGGCGTCGTTGGTGATTCTGCTGGCCACGGTGGCCTCGTTCAACCTGCCAGCGTGGCCGGTGTTCATCATCCTCGGCATTGATGCGCTGATGGACATGGCCCGCACGGCCGTTAACGTTATCGGCAACTGCCTGGCTACGGCCGTGGTAGCCCGCTGGGAAGGCGAGTTCGTAGACAACTACGTAGCCCCCGACCCAGTGGAAGGCCTGGCCGAAGCCGACAGCACCCTGGCCCAGCACACGCACTAGGTAATTGATGATGTGTTGATGTGCTGATGGGTTATTGTTGCTTGTTGGAAGATGTTCTTTGGTTAGGTGGTCGAACAACCTATTGGCAATTCAACCTTTAGCAATCAATACTTCGTCAATCAACCATCAGCATATCGATAATACACCCCGTGGAGCAGGAGGTACAGCGCAAGATTATTCACCTGGACATGGATGCTTTCTATGCCTCGGTGGAACAGCGCGACCAACCGGCGCTGCGGGGGCGGCCGGTGGCGGTGGGTGGCTCCCGCCAGCGGGGCGTGGTGGCGGCGGCCAGCTACGAGGCCCGGCAGTTTGGGGTGCGCTCGGCCATGGCCTCGTCGGTGGCGGTGCGCAAGTGCCCCGAGCTGGTGTTTGTGAAGCCGCGCTTCGAGGTGTACAAGGAGGTGTCGCGGCAGATTCGGGATATTTTTCTGGAGTACACGCCGCTCATTGAGCCGCTGTCGTTGGATGAGGCCTACTTGGATGTCACGCATAACTTGAAGCACATAGCCTCGGCTACGCAGCTGGCGCAGGAAATCCGGGCCCGCATTCATGAGGAAACCCGCCTAACCGCTTCAGCGGGCATTTCCTACAATAAGTTTCTGGCCAAGCTGGCATCCGATTACCGCAAACCCAACGGCCAATTCGTGATTAAGCCGCACGAGGGCCTGGCTTTCGTGGAGACACTTTCCGTAGGTCAGTTCCACGGCATCGGGCCCGCCACGGCCGGGCGACTCAACCAACTGGGCATCTTTACGGGCCTGGATTTGCGGCAGCAAACGGAGGCGTTTCTGCGGCAACATTTCGGCAAAGCGGGCTCGCACTACTACCAGATTGCCCGCGCCCAAGACCACCGCCCGGTAGTGGCCGACCGGGTGCGCAAATCCATCGGCTCGGAAACCACTTTCGAGCACGACCTTCTTACCCACGCCGAGCTGCTGGCGGGCCTGGAACCCGTGCTGGCATCGGTGTGGGCGGCCAGCCAGCGCACCGGCGCCACCGGCCGCACCGTTACGCTGAAAGTGAAATACGCCGACTTCCGGCAGATTACGCGCAGCCGCACCTTTCTGGCCCCTATCCGCACGCCCGAACTGCTGGCGCAAGTCAGCCACGAGTTGCTGGCCGCTTTGCTGCCGCTGCCGCTGGGGGTGCGCTTGCTGGGCGTTTCGCTGTCTACGCTGGAAGTGGAAGCTGAAATGCCAGGTCAGCAGCTGGCCCTGAAGTTTTGAGCTGCAGCTGTGCAATACACTTACCTGTTGCCTTAGCCTTTTCGGTAAGCCGGCGGCAAGTCGTTCGTCAGTCTGGCACGGCAAACAAGGGCAGTGCTGATTGCAGTATTTCTGCTTTCTAGGCTCCCTTTACCTTGCTGGTGGCCCGCCGCTTTTTGGATTTCTTTTTCGGCTTGCGGTGTTTGGGGCGTTTGCCGAACAGTTCGCGCACCGCCTTGCGCTCGGCCCGCATTTCCAGGCGTTGCGGCAACCGCGCCGTTAGCCGCTCGCGCACGTATTGCGCCACCGCCGAAAGCGGAATGGAATGCGTGGTGCGTAGCAGATTGAGCACGTCGCGGCGGCGGAGCATGCTGATGCCGGTCAGGCCGCGGGCCAGCAGAAACTGCCGAACCTCTTCCAGCAGCAGCAAATCGGCCACTATGGCGCGCTCCACGGTGGCGTTGTAGAGCGCCGGCCGGTACGCCCGCAGCCCTTCCGCCGAGGCCACCAACACGCCCACCCATTCGGGCAGCAAGAGCAGCAGTTTGGGTAGGTGCTTTTCCGTTACCACAAAAGTCACGAAATCGTAGGCCCCAGCGTAGCAGCCCAACTGCCGGCTCACCCGTTGCAGCGTGTCGCCGTCGCCTTTCACCTCGTAGCCGTGCATAAACTGCTCGGTGATGTGCACCACGTCCACGCGGGTGCTACCGGTAGGCAGTTCGTTGATGTACACGCCCCCAACAAGCAATGGGTAAAGCAGGGCGCGGATTTCCGGGTCGTTCATGGGATGTGCAAGATACCAAGGGTGCAAGCATCTTCGGAAACAAGCAGCTGGCACAATTTTTCCAAGTAACCAGTTAAACCCGCACCCGTGGCTGGTATCTATAGCACCTGAAACGGCCATCTAATTTCTTTGCCCTATGAAATCAACCTTCACTAACACCTTGGCGGCGGCGCTCCTACTGCTAGCTACGGCCACCGCTACTTTGGCACAGAAACCGCACGAGGCACACCAGAAAACCGGCCACCTCGCCCGCACCGAAGTAAAGGCCTACGTTGAGCAGAACGTGCTGCCCGTGGTGCGGCAGCAGCGCCAGAAGCTGGAAACCCAACTCGCTAGCACCGACAAAGCCCAGTTGGCTACCTACCGCACGCAGTTGAAAGACGTACGCCAGCGCAGCCAGGCCCTGCGGCAAAGCTTCCGCACCAGCCAATCCGCTGCCTCTGCTAGCTCTGAACCCGCCAGTCCGCGCGCCAGCCTCACCGAAGAGCAGCGCCAGCAGCTTCGGCAGTTGCACACTGAAACCCGGGCTATTATGCAGAACGTGACGCAACTAGCCCAGAAGTACGCCACCAACATCAGCCAGCTCACCCAGGAAGTGCAGCCTCAGAAAGAGAAGTGGGCCTCCGATATCCAAGCCATTGCTGCAAAAAACGCCACGCCCGAGCAGCAACAGAATTCAAGCCGTTTGCCGGGACGAATGCAGCGCCACCATGGCACCGGTCGTTTTTTTCGGCCCGCTGCGTTTCTCTTGCTAGACCCTGGCACTCCAACTGCTGCTGAGCCAGCCTTGCGCGGTACCAGCCTCTACCCCAACCCCGTAGTAGCCACCAGCCAACTAGAGTACTCCGTAACCAAGGCTGGCCCCGTTACCGTGGAACTGCTCGATGGCCGCGGCAACATTTT
Source organism: Hymenobacter telluris (assembly GCF_017313265.1). Classification (GTDB taxonomy): domain Bacteria; phylum Bacteroidota; class Bacteroidia; order Cytophagales; family Hymenobacteraceae; genus Hymenobacter; species Hymenobacter telluris. The sequence continues at coordinate 113,401 of NZ_JAFLQZ010000015.1, forward strand.
GCGGACCCTGGCACAGGAACCCAAGCAGGAAAAAGGTACCCACGTGCTGCCCGTTACCCTCGGCGACTTGGCGGCGGGTACCTATTACTACAAAATCACTACCCGTACCGGCTCGGAAACCAAGCGGTTCGTGAAAGAATAACCAGCCGCCTTCCGGCGTTAAAAAGCCAGCTCTATTCCGGAGCTGGCTTTTTTCGTATGGGTGGGTCTGCTGGAATCCGCTCTATCTTTGTGCTCTATGCTTCGCAACCCGCTTACCTGGCTTCTACTTTTTGTTGTTTCCACCGCTTTGGCCGGCTGCTGCGGCTCGGTGGAATGTGCCTGCAACGACCGACTGGACGATGCCTTGGTGTTTCGTTTCAACGTGGATGCCGTGAATGATCCAACCCGAAGCTTCCCCCTGGCGGACCTTGACACAGTATTCCTGCGGCGGGTACCTATTGATACCGCGCAGCGGCCCCGCGCCGACACGGTGGCCCTAACGGGGCGGGCCGGCTACGTTACCACCTTCACTATCAACAACAACACCCCGTTCATTCAAAGCAGCTCCCGCAAGCTCGACCAGTACGACTATACCATTTACTTAGGCAACCGGCGGCGGCCCACCCAACGCTTTGAAATTGATACGGTTAGAATAGTGGACGACTTCGTGGGCAGCAAGTGCTGCACCTGCAACCGCAACCTGGACAAGTTTATCCGACTCGACGGCCGGGCCTACAACCTAACCGACCCTTCGGGGGAAGATAAGCCGGTGGAAGTGGTGCTCAACCGCAAACCGTAACACGCTCCTACGTCCGCCGGGCGGGCCAGATACGTATACAGAGCGTACTCCGCTGATGAGTGGCAATGATTTGGCTACCTTCGGTGTTGTTGCCTCTGTTATGCTACCCGAACCCACACTTACCCGCACCACTCTCTCGGCGTTTCCCTTCAAGACCACGCTCAGCTTCGAGCCGCTGATTGCCTATTGGCAGGCGCACGAAGACGACTCCAACCCGGGCCTAGCCATGTTGGCCCGGGCCATTGGCGAGAGGGTAGCCGAGCAGCCTTGGGCCCGCGGCCCCATCACCGACATGTCGTTGCTGGAGTGCAACTGCGACTTGGTGGAAACGCTGATGCTGGCTATGTTCCCGCCGGCTTCTTTCAAAACCGATATCAGTGGGGCTATTGCGCCGTTTCAGCGCTTCAGCTTCTACCACACCCCTTCTTTTGCTGATGTGCTGCTGACGGCCAATAAAACCATCAAGCAGCCCCTCAACATCGACCTCAAAACGCTGGAAATCTACACGACCCGAATGGCGTACCAGCTCATTCTGGACAAAGTGTACGGCGTACAGATGCCGCACAGCGGCGCCATTACGTTTACGGTGCCCGACTACAGCATCGGCCTGTACCGGCACTACGGCGTTGATTTCAATTCCACTTTTCTGGATGTGCGCGTGGTGGGCGGCCCCCGGCCCGAACTTACTTCCGAGCAGATTGAGTTGCTCACCCGCAACCCGCACCGCCTCAGCTTGTGGCAGGAATTGCTGCCTCCCGAACAATTCGAACTGGAAGGCTTCAATATCCTGCACCTTGTGGACGTCACCGACCAGGAAATTTTGTCGGAGCTGAAGTACGACCTGCTGGAGCGCGACGTGCTGCAAGCCTCCGACCGGCTAGAACAGATTCAGGAGAAGCTGCGGGTGCTGTTTGGCCGGCCGTTTTTGCAGCTTGGCATTGCGGCCTACGACGAAAAGAAGCAGGCTTTCGTGGATTTCGGCCGTAAAATCAACCACAGCTTCCTCACCAAGCAGCTCCACAGCCAGGACGCCGGCTCGGGTTTCCGCCAGATTTACAGTCAGTTGTGGCAGGACCGCCAGCCGCTGGTGCTCGAAAACGTGGAAACCGCCGACATTCCCGAAGATTTGCGCCAACAAATCCTTAGCTTGGGCATCCGCTCGGCCATCTTGGCCCTGCTGCCCTACGGCGACGACACGGTGGGCTTGCTGGAACTCGGCTCGCCAAACGTGGGCGACCTGGACGAGTTTGACGTGGAAACGGTGGCGCAGTTTGTGCCGCTGTTTGCGGTGGCCGTAAAGCGCAACGCCGAGGAAATTCATACACGCGTGCAGGCCATCATCAAAGAGAAATTCACGGCCATCCACCCCACTATGGAGTGGCGCTTCACCAACGCTGCCCAAAACCTGTTGCAAAAGGTGGAGGACGGCAACCGCAATGCCGAAATGGAGGACATCGTGTTCCACGACGTATTCCCGCTGCACGGTTCCTCCGACATTCGGGGCAGCAGCACGGCCCGCAACGAAGCCATTCAGGGCGACTTGATTGAGCATTTATCGTTGGCCAACCGGGTGCTGAAGAAGGCCGCTGAGTTTCAGGCCTTGCCTATTCTTGACGAGCTGAAATTCTACGTCAACAAGAACCTGCGCCGCTTGCGCCAGGGCATTGTGTCGGGTGATGAGGTGAGCATTTTCGAGTCGCTACGCACAGAAGTGGAACCGTTGTTCGAGTACCTGGGACAGAACACGCCAGCTCTACGGCCCATCATCAGCCAATACTGGTCGAACATCGACCCCGAATTAGGCATTGTGTACAAACGCCGTAAGGCCTTCGAGGAAAGCACTACCCTGCTCAACGACGCGGTGAGCGACTACCTCGATGAAGAAGAAGACAAGGCCCAGCTGATGTTTCCGCACTACTTCCAGCGGTTTAAAACCGATGGCGTGGAGTACAACATCTACGTGGGCGCGTCGCTGGTGGAGAACAAGCCGTTCGATATGGTGTTCCTGAAAAACCTGCGCCTGTGGCAGCTGCTGGTGATGATAGAAATTACGCGCCGCACCGCCGCCCTCAAGCCGCAGCTGCCCGTACCGCTCGACACCACGCAGCTCATCCTGATTCATAGCCAGAGTTTGAGCATCCGGTTCCGGCAGGATGAGCGCCAGTTCGACGTGGACGGCGCTTACAACATCCGCTACGAAATCATCAAGAAGCGCATTGATAAAGCCACCGTGCAAGGCACCGGTGAGCGGCTCACCCAGCCCGGCCACATTGCCCTCGTGTACGCCCAGCAGCGCGAAGCCGACGAGTACCTGGAGTACCTCGATTACCTCCAGGACCGGGGCCTGCTGGAACCAGAAATTGAGGAGCTGGAATTAGAGGAATTGCAAGGCGTAAAAGGCCTGTTAGCCCTCCGGGTGAAGGTGAAGGTGAATTAAAAATTATGAATTAAAAATTATGAATTAGCCGTTCAATAAGCCAGTTAGGGCCATTAAACGGCTAATTCATAATTTTTAATTTTTAATTCTCAATCGACTCTCCCGCCACCACAACCGCAGCGCGGTGCGCAGCAGAATCAGCCACAGCAAACCAGCGGCAAAGCCCGCTACTACGTCGGTGGGGTAATGCACGTGCAGGTACACGCGCGTGAACCCAATAAGCACTGCCCAGGCTACCAGCAGTATCGCCCAGGCCGGATGCCGGCCGTGCCGCCACAGCAACCAGGCCAGGCAACCGTAGAGCGCCACTCCTATCATGGCGTGGCCGCTGGGGAAGCTCAGCCCCGCTTGGTACAGCAGCGCCGACGAAGGCCGCACCCGGTGGTAATGCGTTTTAAGCAACTGGTTGAACAGCGCCGCGCCAGCTACGGCCAGAAACACTTCCAGCGCCTCCCGCTTCCGGCCCAGCCAGCGTAATATGCCCGGCCCCAGAATAGCTGCTCCCACCAGAAAAGGCGCCGACCCGAAAAACGTAATACCACTAGCTACCAAGTCCAGCCACAGCCGCCCCGCCCGTAAGTCCTCCATTTGCCGGAAGCCCCAATCGTCGAACTGCGCGGAGTGAGCCACAAATACCACCCGTGTGAGGTAGAAAAATAGCAGCAACGACGCTATAAACGTGCCGCCTACTACCAGCACTTCCAACGTCAGGAAGCTAAGCAACGTCAGCAAACGGTCGGTAACGGATTTTCTTGACATGGGCGACGCAGGTTTTTCGCTGATCATGCAAAGGGAGCCGGTTCTACTTTAGAACGGTTTTGGATGTAGGGGCGGGGCTGGCCCCCGCCCGTCGTCGAACGGACTCGGTGAAACGACACCGACGTAGGGGCTCATGCAATCTGTACACCGACCCTGAAACCGCTCCAGGTAAGAAGCAGCAGCGCTGGCCTTCTTGCCGAAAGCAAGAATAAACAAAAAAGCCGGTCCAGAAATGGACCGGCTTTCAGTGCGCTCGGAGAGACTCGAACTCTCACACCTTGCGGAACTGCCGCCTGAAGACAGCGCGTCTACCAATTTCGCCACAAGCGCAGACTAGGTAACCAAACCACAAATTCCCTTTCGGAGTGCCATTTGGTTCTGCAAAGATAAGCGCATTTTTCAGCCATAGGCAAGTAGTAGCGCAAAAAATCCAGTAAATTTTCTTCAGCAAATCTTTATTTACAAGCTATTCAGGCTGTTTTTCAGCTGATTGCGCCTCGTTTTCGAACGGTTTTCTCCAGCGTTTTTCCAGTTGCTTGAGTACCGGAATAGCCACTATCAGCCAAACCAGCCCGGCCGTGAAGCCGGCCAGCACATCGGTGGCGTAGTGCACGCGCAAGTACACGCGCGTAATGCCGATGAGCACAATGAGCAGCACCAGCCCGGCAATCAGCAGCCAGCGCCACAGCGGCCGGCGCACGTAGGTGTAGCACAGGTAAATGAGCAGGCCGTAGAACGAGCTGGAAATCATGGCGTGGCCGCTGGGAAAGCTCAGGCCCGAAGCCGAAACCAGCGGCAGCAACGGCCGCGGGCGGTGGTAGAACTGCTTGAGCGCCAGATTGAGCGTGATACTACCCAAGGCCACTACCGGTACCAGCAAGGAGTTCCAGCGGTGCTGCCGTATCAGCAGAAACCAATTGATTAACAGGCAGCCAGCTACGGTAATGAAGTTACGCGAGGCAAGGAAGGTAATGGCTTCCACCCAGTGCTGACGTGGCCCCAGCAAGTTGCGCGCCCAGCGGAACGCCGCCGCATCAAACGTGGCGGCATCCTGGTCGAACACCTCCCGCCCCAATGCCAGAAACCCAACCACGCCCGCCACGCCCAGCAGCAGCGTAACCGCGAATTCGGTGAAGAACAGCGTAAATGTGGCCAGTAGCCGCCGCAGATGCGTGGTCATAAGCAGTGGAAACAACGTAAAGATAAACCGAGCCGGTTGGGTAGATGGAGTAAATAACGGCTCCGGCAAGGTAGCTGTTGCTTGCCTTGCCGCCGACCTGCCACCCAGTTATGCGTCTTTCCCTTCCTGATTCCGGCTTCGACCGGGTAGCTGCTTTCTATGACCCACTGAGCCGGCTGGTGTACGGCCGGGCGTTGGTGTGCGCCCAGCACCACGCCCTGGAAGCCGGCTTGCCGCCCGGCGCACCCCACCTGCTGGTTATTGGTGGGGGCACGGGCCAGGTGCTGCTGGAAGTGCTGCGCCAGCGGCCCAAGGCGTCGGTGCTGTATCTGGAAGCCTCCCCGCAGATGCTCGGTAAAGCTAGGGCCTTGCTTGCAGGCCGGTTGCCGGCGGCTGTGCTGCAAGTGGAATTTCGGTTGGGCACCGAGGCCAGCTTAACCAGCCACGACGCTTTCGACGCCCTCATCACCTTCTTTTTCCTGGATTTGTTTGAGCCCCGACGCCTGCAACAGATTATGGCCCGACTGCACGCAAGCCGCAAACCCGGTGCGCCGTGGCTGCTGGCCGATTTCGCGCCGGCCCAAACGTGGTGGCAACGGTGGCTGCTGGCGGCCATGTACAGCTTTTTCCGGCTGACGACGGGCATTAGCGGCCGAACACTTCCACCATTTCGGGAGGAACTGGCCCGGCTGGGGTTACGAGCAGGCCCGGCCCGGTATTTTTTCGGTGGGATGATAGAGGCATCGGTGTGGCGGTAGGGCCGTAGCGCGGAACAGAAGTCCCAGGGTTTTTGCGCGATACCACAGCGCCTTCTGAAGCGTAGCTGCACTTCCAACCCTTGAAATCGGCAACGTAGGCTACCTTTAGCGCGTCCTTGGTTTTCACACCTCCCTGCTCCCGAATGATTCGTACTACTGCTACCCTATTGCTGCTGGCGTTGCCGCTGGCTTTCACGCGCCCCGCAGCGGCTCAGGAAACACCCATTGCCTACACGGTGGCTTTTCCCAATGCCGTTCACCACGAAGCCCGCATTCAAGTGACGTTTGCGCAGCTGCCGGCCGGGCCGTTGCAGGTGCGCATGTCCCGTTCGTCGCCGGGCCGCTACGCGCTGCACGAGTTTGCCAAGAACGTGTACGACGTGCAGGCTACCGACTCGAAAGGCAACGCCCTGAGCGTTAACAAGCCCGACCCCTACGGCTGGGACGTAACCGGGCACGATGGCACGGTAGTTTTCACCTACACTTTGTTTGGCGACCGGACCGATGGCACCTACGCCGGCATTGATAAGCGCCACGCTCACCTCAACATGCCCGCTACGCTGGCTTTTGCGCGGGGCCTGGAGCAGCGCCCAGCCGAAGTAAAGTTCGAGTTGCCGGCCGGTTGGCAGGTGGCCTCACAACTGCGGCCCGATGCCACCAAAGGCACCTGGTATGCACCCAACATGCAGTACCTCATGGACTCCCCTACTTCGCTGGGGCCGCAGCAAACCCGTAGCTGGCAGGAACAGGACCGCACCATTGAAATGCAAGTGCTGCACGATGGCACCGAGGCTGAGCTGGATAGCTACGTCGGCCTGACCAAGAAAGTGGTGAAGGAAGCCGCCGCCGTATTCGGGGAGCTGCCGGAGTATGACTTCGGGCGTTACACATTCATTGCCAACTACCTGCCCCAAACCAGCGGCGACGGAATGGAGCACCGCAACTCCACTTCCCTTACCAGCAGCCGCCCGCTGCGCGGCCCCGCCGCCCTCGACAACCTGGGCACCGTGTCGCACGAGTTTTTCCACAGCTGGAACGTGGAGCGCATCCGCCCGCAGGACCTGGAGCCGTTTGATTTCGAGCGGGCCAACATGAGCAGCAACCTCTGGTTTGCCGAAGGCTTCACGCAGTACTACGGCGAGCTGCTGCTGCGCCGCGCCGGCGTGTACACCGATGCCGAGTACTGCACCGAAGCCCTAAGCGGCATCGTGGACGCCATGCTCACCATGCCGGGGCCTAAGCGCTATTCGCCGGTGTATATGAGCCAGCAGGCGCCCTTCGTGGATGCCGCTGCCGCCATCGACCCCAACAACCGCTCGAACACCTACCTGAGCTACTATTACATTGGCGCGGGCAACGCTTTAGCGCTGGATTTGCAACTGCGCCAGAACTACAAAACCGACCTCGATACCTACATGCGGGCCGTGTGGCAGCAGCACGGCAAAACCCAGCGCAACTACGCGCCCGCGCAGCCCTATACCCTCCGGGACCTGCAACGTGTGCTGGGCGAAGTAGCCAAGGACACCGCCTTTGCCGGGCAATTCTTCCGCCAGCACATTATGGGCCACGAGCTGCACAAGTACGATGCCCTGCTGGCGCCTGCCGGCCTGCTGGTGCGGCCCGCCCGCCCTGGCCAATCCACTCTGGCCGCCCGCCTGCAATACAACCCCGACAGCACCGCCACGCTCGGCACCACCCTGCTGGGCAGTCCGCTCTACGTGGCCGGCCTCGACCGGGAAGATGTGCTGCTGAAAGTGGAAGGCCAAAAGCCCATCAGCGCCAAGGAAATGCAGAAGCGCCTTGCCGCCCATAAGCCCGGCGACGTAGTGCCCATCGAGTACCGCACCCGCAACGGAGTACGCACCGCTCAGGTCACGCTTCAGCAAGACAACACGCTGGAAGTGGTGCCCATGCCCAACGCCACCCGCAAGCAGCTGGCCTTCCGCAAGGCTTGGCTGGCCGGCAAGGCCAAGTAAACCACACCTGTTAGCAATTCCACAAAAAAGCCTCTCCGTACGTACGGAGAGGCTTTTTTGTGGAATTCATAGCTGATTTATTCTACCGGCGACGTCCGAAGAAGCGCAGCAGAAACAGGAACAGATTCACGAAATCGAGGTACAACGTGAGGGCACCCAGCACGGCGGCTTTGCGGTCCATGTCTTGGTCTTCGTGGCCGAGGAAGGCCAGCACTTTCACCTTTTGCGTGTCGTAGGCAGTGAGGGCGGTGAAGAGCAGTACGCCAATGAAGCTGGTAATCCAGTAGAGCATGGAGTTGGCCCAGAACAGGTTCACTACCGACGCAATAACAAGCCCTATCAGCCCCATAAACAGCAAGTTACCCCAGCGCGACAAGTCGGTGCGGGTGAGGTACCCGTAGAGGCTCATGACACCGAAAGTGCCCGCCGTTATGAAAAACGTGGACGATATGGATTCGGTAGTATACACCATGAAAATAACGCCCAGCGTCAGGCCATTCAGCAGCGAATAGCCCACAAAAGCCGCCGTGGTAGTGCCCGCCGACCAGTCGAAGGCCTTGCGCGACAGGAAGCCAACTACCACCAGCTGAGCTAGCAGTAAGCCCATAAATACGAAGCGGTTGCCGAATATCATTTCCTGTAGCGTGGAGGAAGCACCAACCACCAAGGCTACTGCGCCGCTCATAGCCAAAGCAGCGGCCATCCAGCCGTATACCTGGGTCATGAAGCGGCCCATAATTTGTGAAGCCTCCTCTGGCGACAATACCACTTGCGGCTGCTGCTGAGGGTAATTTTCAGAATCGAACTCTTCCATTGTGTAGTAAAATAAGTAGAGGTGTGAGGTAAAGACGGGGGAAATTAGTGGTTTGCCATATACCAACCTAGAGCGGTTGGCAAGGCACCGGCGTAGAGGCGGGGCTGGCCCCCGCCTCTACGCCGGTGCCTTGCCAACGAGTCCGTTCGACGACGGGCGGGGGCCAGTTCCGCCCCTACTTCTAAAACCGCTTTAACGGCGCTGGTTCACTGAATTACGGGTACTTTTGCCGTATGCCTGTCCTCCCCTCTACGCGTCAGCTGTGGTTGCTGTATGCCATTATCCTGCTCGATGTAATTGCGGGGGCTGCTATTGGGCCGGTGATGCCGGAATTTGTGCGGGAGCTGCCTGAGCCGCAGTTGTGGCTATCTATTGGGACGGGGGTGTTTCTGGGGGTGCAGTTGTTTTCGGCGCCGCTGCTGGGCCGGCTCAGCGACGGGTACGGCCGCCGCCCGATTCTGATTGTATCGGCGGTGGGCACGCTGCTGGCCAACCTGCTGCTACTGCCGGTACGGGCCGGGCTCTACTTCGTAAACCGGGCTTCCGATGGCCTTACCAACGGCATGTACGCCACCGTGCGCTCGGCCATTACCGATATTTCGCCGCCCGAACGCCTGTTTAAGAACCTGGGCGTGGAAGGGGCTATTATCTCACTGGGCTTTGTGCTGGGGCCAATGGCGGCCGGCGTGTTGCTCACTACGCTGCATGTACCCCCCACCCAACAAGCCGCCTACGTGGTAGGGTTGGCCGTGGTATTGGCCACCCTGAACATCGGGTTGAGCTTGTGGCTGCCCGAAACCCACCAGCAGCGCAACGGCGTGCGAGGCGCCGAGTTGCGCACCGAGCTAGCCTTGGCCGTGAATCCGCTCACGCTCTGGGCGCGGCTGCACGCCAAGGACGCCGCCAACCCCGGCATCCGGCGAATTGTGCTCACGCAGGTAGCCCTCACGCTTAGCACCGGCTATTATTTCTATTTCGTGCCGTTTATGAGTTTGGGTGAGCTGCGCATGGATGCCCGGTCTATTTCCTACTTCTTCATGTTTTTTGGGGTGCTGAGTATCGGCCTCAACTACGTGTTCTACACCTACTTCGCCGACCGAATCAACCAGCGCCGGGCCATTGTGTGGCTGGCGGCGCTGGGCACGCCGGTACTAGCTGGCTACGGCTTTGTGGGGGCGTCGCGCACGGCGCTGTTCGGGCTGGTGTTCCTCGACTGCCTCACGCTTTCCTTGATTCAGGGCTTGCTGGAGGGGCTGCTGGCTCGCCGCACCACCGAGGCTGACCGAGGCGAGATTTTCGGGCTGAATCAGGCGTTTCAAGGACTGGCCAGCTTCACGAGCACCTTGGTTTTCGGGGCGCTGTCGGTGCTGGATTTGCGGCTGCCGTGGGTGTGGTTTACGCTGTGCCTGGCCGCCGTGGCGTGGCTGGCCCGCAACCGGGAAACAGCGGAGCAAGCGCCGTAGATACGTAACCCTTTACCGGCGTCCGCGCCATTTATATCCGTCGCGCAGTAGGGTGCGGGGCTGGCCCCCGCCCACCGTTGCTGCGGACACCACGCCGAGGTCGTGCAACCACGGGCGGGGCCGGCCCCGCACCCTACCCCGTTTTCTTCGGGAGGGTAACCAACCTCAGCAGCGCCGGGCCGCGAACCACGGCTCGGCATAGCCAAGGGTTACGCCTCTGCATTGGTAGCTAGGCTACTACCGCTTCATATACATCACAATTCAGATTAGGAAGCCCGTAGAGTCTACTGAGTGAGTACGGCTATTTTTTTATGGCTAAAGCTGTAATGCTTACGACTGGCTGACGATACATGACGGAAAACCTATCAGCGCTTTTCCAGCCCGTACCCATCATGGCTATCTTCGATAACATTGCCAAAGCCGCCAAAGACTTTTTTGTAGAGGAAGATGACGCTGCTACCAAGCCAGCAGTTACACCACCCGCTCAACTTGCCAGCGCTTCAAGCAGTCAGCCCCTACCCTCTTTCAGCGCCGGCGCTCAGCCCGAGCAGCGCCACCTCGACCACATTGCCGGCCTGCTAACCGGTGACGGCAAAGACTTTGCGGCCTACATGAAGATGGTAAAGAGCATGGCCGCCGCGGGCATGAGCGGGCCGCTGCTCTATCAAACGGCCTTCAACGCCTTTGCCGCCATCAACGGCGCAACGGTGCTGGGCCTGCTGGCGTCGGCGGCCACGTTTGAAACGGCGCTGCAATCAGACCGCAACAAGGTGCTGGAGCGCCACCGCGAAAAAATTGGTGAAACCAAGGGCAGCAATATTGCCCCGAGCGTGCTGCTGAACCTAACCGGGCAGGAGCAAAAACTAGCTCTGGAAATTGCCGACCTCACGAGGCAGCTCCAGGAAAAACAGCAGCAGCTCACCGAAACGCAGCAACAGCTCACGGAGGAACGCCAGAAAACGCAGTCGGCGCTGGCTAGCTACGAAGCCGCCAATGCCAGTGCCCTCTCCGAGCTACAAACCCACCGCAAAGCCGCCGAAACGTTTCTGGCGGGCAGCGGGGCAGTTAAATAGTCCGGGTAGTTTGCAGTGCGTTAGGCAGTATACCAGCGCAAAAAAGTCCAGCCGATTATACTTACGGCTCCCAAACCCAGGATACGCCAGCCGTGCGCCTGGTCGGCGGCGGAGAAGGCCCGAACTTGCCGGCCATCAAATAACTGCTTTTTGTGCGAAGCCAGGTGCCAGCCAATAAACAAGCCGATCAGCCCGCCTAGCAGCGCAAAAGCGTAGCCAGCCAGAATCCAGGCTTTCTGACTTTCCTCGGGGCGGGCTAATTCGGCAGCCCGATGCTGACGCAACAGCCGCACAGCGTCCGGCGACACGTCGCGGCCTCGTTTGCGCAGGAGCTGCTGGGCCAGCGTCACGTCGAAATTGCTCCATTCGTCGGGTTTGGCCAGGAGGTCAAACAGTTCTTCATCGGAGAAGTTAAACAGGTAGTGGTCGGGGGCCACAGAGGCGGTTAGCTGCTCACTCACGGCTGTTTCCAACGCCCGGGCCGTATCAAAATCCTGTTGCCGCAGCTTCACTACAAATTGCGTTCTGGTTGAATTGTAGGCGAACGTGACGTCAAAGGCGTGTTGATCGAAACTGGTTTCAAACGGAATTTCCTGCTGGCGCAGCAGGGTAAGCAGCGGCTGAGCTGCTTCAGGGGTCAGAAACACTTGGTACTGGATAAAGTCAGGCATAGATAGAGGTAATAATCTTGCGCTAGATACTGATTTTCGAGGCAGTGGCCTTATCTTTTCGGAATCCTGGCACCCCTGATGCCACCTTTTTCGTTGTGCTAGTGTCTGTTGCTGTATCTGCTGCTTTGCTGTTTTGCCCTATGCTTCGTCTTTCTGTTTTTTTCGTGAGTATGGTGCTGGCTGGTACTGCCGCCGCCCAAACGGTACTGCCTGCTGCTGGCTTGTCGGCCTCGTCGCCTACGCTGCCGGGAGTACTGGGGCCGCGGCAGAGCTTCCGGGTGAATGCCGGCTTCATGACGATGGGCCGCTTCGGGTCGGCGTCGTATGTTAGCCCCGAAGCCGCGTACAAGCTCAGCAACCGCCTCACGGTATTTACGGGCCTTACCTACATGCGCCTCACGCCTGGCCTGGGGACCCGCACCGCCGTAGCCGACGGCGCCCCGCGCGCGTTCAGCGGCACCAACCAATACCTCATACAGGTGGGCGCGCAATACGCCGTGTCGCCGCGGCTGGCCATTACGGGTACAGCCTGGAAAGATTTGTCGCGCGCCGTGCCGGGCGGGCCTGTCGTGAATCCGTACGCGGGTTTTGGGGGCAGCATGGGCTCGGGGATGAGCTTGCGGGCTGATTACCTGATTACTGAAAACCTGTCGGTATCGGGTGGTATCCGGGTGAGCAACGGGCAGTCGGGCGCGTATCCGGGGTATGCGCCGGGTTTGATGAACGGCGGCATCTGGTAAGCAGTGGCGTACTTGCCGGTACTAGCCGATGATTGCCCAAACTCCTCAACCGCCTTACTACGCGGTTATTTTCACGTCCATCCGCACCGCTGTGGACAACGGCTACGGCCAAACCGCCGACCGGATGGTGGAATTAGCCGCGCAACAGCCTGGGTTTCTGGTGGTGGAAAGTGCCCGCAACGAAATTGGCATCACTGTATCGTATTGGGTCAGCCTGGAAGCTATTCAGCACTGGCGCCAACACGCCGAGCACACGCTGGCCAGGGAGCAGGGCCGCCGCGAGTGGTATTATGCTTTCAAAACCCGCATCTGCAAAGTGGAGCGAGACTACCTTTTTGAAAATCAATAAGATACCCTCTTATTGCTCCTACTATCATGCAGAGCCTCGGAAACCTTCCGGGGCTTTGTTGTTTCTTTAGCACTCTTTCTTCTTCTCTCCTTACTGCATGGCCGCCCGCCCCACTTTCGTCCGCAACGAAGCCCTGAAAACCATCCGCCCCAACTATCCGGGCAACAAGATGATTGGCCGAGAATTCTGCAACGGCGAGGAGCTATACGAGCCCACGTTTGGCACGGTGTTGCGCTGGCAAACCAGCAAGAACCCGCAGAAAGAGGAAAAGAAAGCCGATACCTGGGTGCCCAACGTGGTGGACTGCACGGCGTTTCTGAAAAGCCAGGAAGACGGATTGGTGTGGCTGGGGCACGCCAGCTTTCTGCTACGCGTTGGCGGCGTGCTGCTGCTCACCGACCCGCTGCTGTTTTCATCCATCGGGTTGCGCCGCCGCCACGCCCTGCCCTGCCGCCCCGAAGACCTCACGGGCATAGCCTACCTGCTGCTCAGCCACGGCCACCGCGACCATCTGGACGCGGAATCCATCAAGCTGCTGGCCCGCCAGAACCCCAACATGCAGGTGCTGACCTCGTTGCGCATGACGCCGCTGCTGCGCGGCATGGCCCCCACGCTAAAGGTGCAGGAAGCCGGCTGGTGGCAGCAGTACAACCTCGGCGACAACGCCCCGTTCGAACTGTTTTACCTGCCCGCTTCGCACTGGCACCGCCGCGGCCTGTTCGATTTAAACCAGGTGCTTTGGGGCAGCTTCCTACTTCGGACGCCCGATTTCCGCACCATTTATTTTGCTGCCGATACGTCGATGGCCGGGCATTTCGAGGAGATTGAGCAGCAGTTTGGGCCGCTGGATATTGTACTGATGCCCATTGGGGCCTACAAACCGGCTTACATGATGCAGCTCAGCCACGTAAACCCTCACGAAGCCGCCAAAGCCGCTAACCTGCTGCGGGCCGGCCACGTGGTGCCCATGCACTACGGCACCTTCGATTTGAGCGACGAGCCGGCTTCGGAACCCCTGCGCGAAATCCAGATGGTGGCCAACGGCAACATGCTGCGCGGGGAGCTGCACGTGCCCGCCGTGGGTGAGGTGCTGCGCTGGCAGGACTGGGAATAAGGCGGCCGGCCTGTAAGCAGGAGCTGCCGTTTCGTAGTGCCCGGCAACAGATATTTTGCTGATTTACGCCGCAGTATATCACCAACCAACCCTGCCCTATCTGCTACGTAGGTGGCTCGGGGCGCTTCGTCATTCGCTGCAAACCGACTTGGTCGTTCAGACGTTAGTCGGAGCGGATGACCGTTTGCTGGGCTTGCGCTTTTTGCGGAGCTCAACAATATTAAATACCAGTTAAAGGCTGATTAAACATTCTTAATTTGCATTTAATACAATTTTAATACAATTTTTTGCAACCTTTTTGCTGCTTCATTCATTCTTAGGCTGTTCTTTTGCAGCTTAATTCATGGAGTGCAGCTTCGTCGCATCAATCGGCTTGCTGTCTACAGATGGGAATAAGGCGGCTACGTACTTTTTTCTGTCTTAACACGTGTGCAATGTGCGTCCGGCGCCTCCAGTAACTGCCTCTCACGCACCTATATGGCTTCCAAAAATTTACCATTACCGCCCCCTACTCCGTGGCAACGCCTCACGCGGATGCTCGACACGGAGCGCGACACTATTCGCTACATCCTGTTTTACGCCATCATCACCGGCCTCATCAGCCTCACGCTGCCCCTGGGTACGCAGGCGGTGTTCAATCTGGTTTCGACGGGGGCCGTGTTTGCTTCGTCCTACATCCTGATTGCGGTAGTGGTGCTGGGAGTGCTCATCGGGGGGATTCTGCTGATTGGCCAGATGAAGCTGGTAGAGGCCATTGAGCAGCGCCTGTTTGTGAAAGCCTCCATCGAGTACGCCTACCGGCTACCGCGCATCAAGCCCGACGCATTGGAAGGCGAGAATCCGCCGGAACTGGTCAACCGCTTCTTCGACATTCTGACGGTGCAGAAAGGGCTGTCCAAGTTCCTGATTGACATGATGTTCGCGGCGTTCCAAATCCTGTTTGGGGTGATTGTACTCACGTTCTATCATCCTATCTTCATTGCTTTTGGCTTGTTCACCATTATCATGTTGGTATTCGTGTACATGCTGAACTACCGCCGGGCCCTGCGCACCAGCATCGAGGAGTCGGCCTACAAATACGAAGTGGTGAACTGGCTGGAACAGGTGGCCGGCGACCTGCCTGCATTTCGCAACAACCCAGCAGAACAACAGCGCGCCTTAGACCGTACCGACGAGTTATCGGCCGACTATCTGCACTCCCGCAACGCCCACTTTCGGGTGCTGAAAAACTACTATAAATGGGGCGTAGCGCTACGCACGGTACTCACCGGTGGCCTGCTGATTGCGGGCACTTTGTTTGTGGTGTCGCGGCAAATGACGCTGGGGCAGTTTGTAGCGGCCGAGGTACTGATTGTGCAAATCAGCAGTTCCATCGAGAAGCTCATGTCCGGCGTCAGCAATGTGTTCGACATCCTGACGGGCGTGGAAAAACTAGCGGCGGTAACCGACCTGCCAATGGACGAGAAAAAAACAGAAGGTACCCATGCTTAACTTATCGAATCAGCACGTAGACGAGGCCGTGTGGCACGAGCAGCCTACACGCTCCCGCAAAGAGCTGCTCGAACCCAAAAGCAGCAAGTTCCTGGGCCGGGTTATGCTGGCTATTGGGCTTATTTTCCTGGTTATCCTGTTTTTGCCCTGGCGGCAAACCATTCAGGGCACGGGTACGCTCACCACGCTCAGCCCCCAAGACCGGCCCCAAACCGTGCAGAACGCCATTGCGGGCCGGATTGAGCACTGGAATGTGCGCGAGGGCCAGTTGGTGAAGAAAGGCGACACGCTGCTCACCATTTCTGAAATCAAGGACGAGTATTTCGACCCTAACCTGCCGGAGCGCCTGCGCGAGCAGCTAGCCGCCAAGCGGGGCAACGTAAACGCCAACGTAGCCAAAATCCAGGCTACCGACCAGCAGATGACGGCTTTGCGCCTCACGCTGCGCGTGCAGCTGGAAGCCGCTGCCAACCGCGTTATACAGGCCCGCAACACCGTTTCCATCGACAGCGCCGATTTGGTGGCCGTCAACAACTTCTACCAGATTGCCAAAAGCCGGCTGGCCCGCTACGAGGAAGGCTACAAAAACGGCTTGTTCTCGCTCACCGACATTGAAACGCGCCGCCTGAAGCTCCAGGAAGACCTGGCCAAGGTAACTGCCCAACGCAACAAGCTCCTGAACTCGCAACAGTCGTTGGCCAACGCGAAAATCGAGCTGGCCAATTTGCGCGCTAAGTACGAGCAGGACCTGGCCAAAACCCTATCGGACCGCAGCTCGGCCGTGTCGAGCCGGGCCAGCTCGGAAGGCGAAGTGGCGGTGCTGCGCAATAAAATCAGCAACGTGGAAGTGCGGCGCGGGCTGTACGTAGTGCGGGCCCCGCAGGACGGCTTCGTGGTGCGCACGCTCAAGGCCGGTATCGGCGAGACCATCAAGGAAGGTGAGTCCATTGCCACGCTGCAACCCGATACACCCGTGCTGGCCGCCGAAATGTACGTGCGCGCCATGGACGTGCCCCTGATTCAGCGGGGCCGCCCCGTGCGCTTGCAGTTTGATGGCTGGCCGGCGGTGCAGTTTTCGGGCTGGCCCTCGGTGGCCGTGGGTACCTTTGGCGGCACCGTCACGGTGATTGACGTAGTGAGTTCCACCAACGGCAAATACCGCCTGCTGGTGCGCCCCGACCAACATCACCAGCGCGACAACCAATGGCCCGCCCAGCTGCGCCTAGGCTCGGGGGTGTACGGCTGGGTGATTCTGGATTCGGTGCCCGTGTGGTACGAAATCTGGCGGCAGCTCAACGGCTTCCCACCTAGCTTGCAAGACGCCCCTAATGAGGCTCCGATTAAAGCAGAGGCGCAAAAGAAATAGCAGATGAGGATTCCAAGTATACCTGAACTTGTGGGTTATGGTACCCGCGGGCTGCGCTTGCTTGCGGTGCCTCTGCTTTTGCTGGCTGGCCGCACGCAGGCCCAGGATCCGCGCTTACCTACCCAAAAGCCCGGTTTGGAGCCGGCCCCGCTGCAAACCCAGCAGCTGGCTGCCGACCGGCCGCCGACGGATACGGCCCGCGTGTTTTCGTTGCAGGACCTGGCTGACTTGGTGTTTGCCAATCACCCCGTAGTGAAGCAAGCTGCCCTGCTCAGCGCCGACGCGCAAGCCCAGGTGCAGCAGGCCCGCGGCGGCTTCGACCCTAAAGTAGGCTCGGGCTTCGACCGGAAGCTGTTCGGCGGCACCGACTACTACAACAACTGGGGCAACGAGCTGAAAGTACCTATCTGGCCGGGTGGCATCGACCTGAAAGCCAGCTACGACCGGATGGTGGGTACCTACGTCAACCCCGAGCACCGCACGCCGCTGGATGGCCTGGCTGGGGTCGGGCTTTCGGTACCGCTGGGGCAGGGGCTGTTCATCGACGCCCGCCGGAGCACCTTGCGCCAGGCCCGCATCATGGTAACGGCCGCCGAAGCCGACCGGGTGAAGCAGATCAACGAAGTGTGGCTGCAAGCCGCCAAGGACTACTGGAACTGGTACTACTCCTACCAGCAGATTTTGCTTATTCAGGAAGGCGTGAATCTGGCAGAAACCCGGTTCCGCGGCATCAGCCGCCGCGCCCTGCTCGGCGACCAAGCCCCCATCGACTCGGTGGAAGCCCAGATAACCGTGCAGGACCGGCAGGTGCAGGCCACCCAACTGCAAGTGGAAATCCAGAACGCCCGGCTGCTGCTGTCCAACCACCTCTGGAACCGCGACGGGCAGCCGGTGGAGTTGCCTACCTACGCCGTCCCCCAGGCCCCACCCATTAGCCCCGTGGATTCGGTGCGGTTCGAGCAACTGCGGGACCTGGCAGCCAACCGGCACCCTACCCTCATCAAGCTCGACGCCAAAATCCGGCAGCTGGGCGTGGAGGAACGCTACCGCCGGGAAATGCTCAAGCCCAAACTCAACGTGAGCGGCACCCTGCTCAGCCGCGGCGACTTCTACCGCTCAGAAGTACCAGGCTATTACGATTTCGGACGCGACAACTACAAGCTGGGCGTTGATTTTGCGCTGCCGCTGTTTTTGCGCCAGGAGCGCGGCAAGCTTCAGCAAACCCGCCTGAAGGTGCAAGATGCCACCCTGGAGCAGCAGCAAAGCCGCCGTACTATTATCAACCAGGTAAACGGGGTGTACAACACGCTGAAGGCCTACGAGCGGCAGCTTCAGGTGCAAACCCAAACCATTGCCAACCAGCGGATTCTGTTGCAGGCCGAGCTGCAAAAGTTCGAGCTGGGTGAAAGCACCATCTTCCTCATCAACGCCCGCGAAACCAAGCTCATCGATTTGCGGCTGAAGCAGGAAAGCATGCGCGCCAGCTACGAAAAGGCCCTCGCCGAGCTGTACTACTACGCCGGCACCCGCACCCTGGGCGCGGAATAAATTACCAGTTGTGAGTTGCCAGTTACCAGTTGCCTGTTCTGTTGGGCGTTTTCGCAGGTTGTAGTTGTTAGGTGTTAGTTTTGACACCTTGAATCCCGCGCCTAGCCTTTGGCTTTCGAAAGCATGAAACCAAAAGCTCCCTCAACTGGCAACTCATAACTGGCAACTCGTTCCATGTCCCCTACCCTCATTCTGAGCCTGATTGCGGGCTACTTTGTCGTTCTGATTATCATTTCGATTCTGACCTCGCGCAAAGCCACGAGCGAATCGTTCTTTATTGCCAACCGCAACGCCCCCTGGTACATGGTAGCGTTTGCCATGATTGGCACCTCCCTGTCGGGCGTCACGTTCATTTCCATTCCGGGCATGGTGGCATCGGAAAGCTGGAGCTATGTAGCGGTAGTGGCGGGCTATACCGTTGGCTATCTGGTGATTGGCACCATTCTGATGCCGCTGTACTACCGCCTGCGGCTGGTGAGCATCTACACCTACTTAGAGCAGCGCTTCGGGTTTTGGAGCTATAAAACCGGGGCGTTGTTCTTCCTGATTTCCAGGGCCGTAGGCGCGGCGTTTCGGCTGTTTCTGGTGGCGGGCGTATTGCAGCTGGCCGTGTTCAATGGATTGGGCGTGCCATTTGCCGTTACGGTGTCGGTCAGCATCTTCCTGATTTACCTCTACACCTTCCGCGGCGGCCTCAAAACCATCCTCTGGACCGACACCTTCCAGACCATGGCCATGCTGGTGTGCGTGGCGGTGAGCATCTACCTGATGGCCGACGAGCTGAACTTAGGCTTTGCGCAGGTGGTGAAAACGGTGAAGGAAAGCTCGATGTCGAAAATCTACTTTTCCGACCCCAAGGACAGCAAGTTTTTCTGGAAGCAGTTTGCCTCCGGGGCCTTCATTACCATTGTCATGACCGGCCTCGACCAGGATTTGATGCAGAAGAACCTAAGCTGCCGCAACCTCCAAGACGCCCAGAAAAACATGTTCTGGTTTACTATTGCGCTGGTGGGCGTCAATATTCTGTTTCTGTCGCTGGGGGTGCTGCTGTATCAGTTTGCCGCGGCTAAGGGCATCGTGCTACCCACCAACCCCGCTACCGGCACCGTCATCGGCGACAAAGTATTTCCGCTGCTGGCCACCGAGCATTTCTCGCTGTTTGCGGGCATCGTATTCATCCTGGGCATCATTGCCGTAACCTACGCCTCCGCCGATTCGGCCCTGACGGCCCTCACCACCTCGTTCTGCGTGGACATGCTCGACATCAAGCAGTACGACGAGAAAAAGCAGACCCGCGTGCGGCAGTACACCCACTTCGGTTTCTCGCTGGTGCTCATCGTTATCATCCTCATCTTCCAGGCCATCAACGACCAGAGCGTGGTGACGTCGCTGTTCAAAGCGGCCGGCTACACCTACGGGCCGCTGCTGGGGCTCTACTCGTTCGGCATCTTCACCAGCCGCGGCCTCCACGACAAATTGGTGCTGCCGGTGTGCTTGTTTACCCCGCTGCTGACCTACTTCATCAATGCCAATTCCAAAACGTGGTGGGGCTACGAGTTCGGCTTCGAGATTCTGATTCTCAACGGCTTGCTGACTTTTATAGGGTTGCTGGCAATTTCCCGCCCCCGAGTTGCCCCCGAATTGAACCCCGCGGCCTAGGGCGTGTTTAGGAGGATGCGTGCGTACCTTTGCACGGTACTGCGCGCATCCCCGACCTTATGAAACATCTGTTCTTCATGTTGCTGCTCGTAGCTTGTGGCCGGCTAGCCCAGGCGCAGCAACCCACTCCGGCCAAGCAACCCACCGAGCTGAAAGCCGGCCGGATGCAGGCGCAAGCCCGCCCCGCCGCCAACCGCCCCGATGTGGCGCCGCAGTTTTCAGGCGGGGCAGCTGCGTTAGGCGCATTTTTTCAGGAAAACATCAAGTATTCGGAGGCGCCGGGCGTCAGCAGTCCTACCGGCAACGTAGTGGTGACGGCCACCATCGAAGCCGATGGCCGCCTCACCAACCCAGTGGTGGCGCAGTCGTTGTCGGCGGCGCAGGATGCCGAGGCGCTCCGGGTGCTGGCGCTGCTGCCGCCCTGGAAGCCGGCTACCCGCAAGGGCCAGCCGGTGCCGGTGCAAATCAGCTTGCCGGTGCCGTTCGGCAACGCGCAGATTCTGAAAGTAGAGCAAGGCAAAACGAAATATCAGTAACTGAGAAGCCAGCAGGTGAAAGCTACGCGTTAGAATCTTGATAACCAGACTCTAACTTCCAGCTCTTACTTGCTCTCCTTCTCCCTTCTATACCTAGAATGGCCCGAAGCGGATTGAATACCAGTGGCAACGGTGCAGGACCGGAACCCGAGAAAAAGAAACTAACCAAAGAGAACTTTCAACAGGGGCTGCGGATTTTTCGCTTCACGCTGCCTTACCGGGGCAAGCTGTTCTTAAGCATTGTGCTCCTCACGCTGTCCAGCGCCACCACCATGGCGTTTCCCTGGATTATTGGCAAGCTAGCCGATACGGCCAGCGGCCATCCGGTGAGGCTGCCCAACGGTACGCTTGTTACCATCAATCAGATTGCCATCGGCTTTGCGGTGCTGATTTTGGTGCAGGGGCTGATTTCCTTTGCCCGCATCTGGTTTCTGACGCAGGTAAGTGAGTTTACGGTGCGCGACATTCGGCAGGCGCTCTACCGCAAGTTCGTCACCTTGCCCATCCCGTATTTTGAAAGCAACCGGGTAGGCAATATCACTTCGCGCATCACCTCCGACGTGAGCGTGATTCAAGACACGTTCTCTATCACCCTGGCTGAATTGTTCCGGCAGGTGATGACGCTGCTGGTGGGCGTGGTGGTTATCATGGTGGTGTCGGTGAAGCTGTCGTTGTTTATGCTGCTCACTTTTCCGCCTATCGTGCTAGTGGCCATGGTGTTCGGGCGTAAGATTCGGACCCTGGCCCGCACCACACAGGACGAGCTGGCCAAAACCAACGTCATTGTAGAAGAGACGTTGCAGGGCATCAGCTCTGTGAAGGCCTTCACCAACGAAGATTTCGAGACGGGGCGCTACACTTCTTCCCTTACGCGCACAGTACAGGCCGCCCTCAAAAGCAATCTGTATCGGGGTGGCTTCGTGTCGTTTGTGATTATTGGGCTGTTTGGGGGCATCGTGCTGGTGCTGTGGCGGGCAGCTACCCTGGTTCAGTCGGGCCAGATGACGATTGGCGACCTGACGCAGTTTGCCCTTTATACCATTTTTATCGGAGCCTCGGTGGCGGGGTTGGGTGAGCTGTACGGCAAAGTGCAAAGCACACTAGGCGCCTCAGAACGTATCCTGGAAATTCTGGACGAAACTTCGGAGCCTACGCACATTATGCCTCCCGTGGGCTTGGTGCCCACTCGACTTCAAGGCCACATCGAGTACCGCAATGTAGCGTTCCGCTACCCTACCCGCCCCGATTTGCCGGTGCTACGCAACATCAGCTTCCATATTGCGGCGGGTGAAAAAATTGCCCTCGTTGGCCCCAGCGGGGCGGGCAAAAGCACTATTGCCAGCCTACTGATGCAGTTCTACGAACTGAGCGGCGGCGAAATCCTGATCGACGGACAGCCCCAGCAGCGCTACGACCTCACGGCACTACGCCGCCACATTGGCATTGTGCCGCAGGAAACGCTGCTGTTTGGGGGTACCATCCGGGAAAACATTGCGTACGGCAACGTACTGGCCACCGACGAGCAGATTGTGGCCGCCGCTCAGCAAGCCAACGCGTGGCAGTTTATCTCGGCTTTTCCCGAAGGCCTCGATACGGTGGTAGGCGACCGGGGCGTGAAGCTCTCGGGCGGCCAACGTCAGCGCGTCGCCATTGCCCGCGCCATCCTGAAAAACCCCGCCATTCTTATTCTCGACGAAGCCACTTCGGCCCTCGATTCGGAAAGCGAGAAGTTGGTGCAAGGCGCCATGGACGAGCTGATGCAGCACCGCACCAGCATCATCATCGCGCACCGTCTGAGCACCATCCGCAAAGTCGACAAGATTCTGGTCATCGACGGCGGCCGTATCGTGGAGCAAGGCACCCACGACGAACTGGCCCACAACGACAATGGCCTCTACGCTAATCTGCTGAAGCTGCAGTTCGAACTGAGCTAACAAACGCAGGGACTATATATCTTGGGGGCTGATTTTATTTTTATGCAGCCCATTGTTGTAGCCGACTCTCGTATTTCTGAGGCCGAATATGTTGCCATTTCCACTCGCCTGCATCAACGGCAGCGCTGGGCTACATTGGGCTTGACCACTGCTTTTCTGGCCTGCATGATGTGGTCGGATGGTGGTTTGAATGATCCAACCCAAGTACTTATTAGTGTTAGCATCCTGGCTTGTATTGCAGCCTTAGCGTGGTGGATGGGTCGGCGGCGGTTTCGGAAGCAGTACACCGCTACCCCTTCTGTTCAACTCCCCACAAGCTACACCCTGACAGCTGATGGTATTGCCACCCGGTCGCCGTTGGGGGAAAGTTTCATAAGCTGGTCCAACGTTCAGGCAGTACGACCAGTAAATAACTGGTTTGTATTTACTACTTCACCGGGAGTATACATTCCAATAGATGGCCGCTGTGTACAGGCACCACATACGGCTACAGACCTTGCAACAGCACTAACCCAGCGCGGAACCAACCTTAGCCCGTCGTCTACGCCGTCGGAGGCAGCCCACGTTTCGGTGCCCGTCGGTCCGGTCATTTCCATTCCTAATGTACACCTAACGCTAGGACAGTATACTTGGCTTAGTCTGCGCCTAACAGCGAAAATCATGCCGCTCATTTGGGTATTGCTGCTGCCGCTAGGGAGTGCTTTACTGGTATTATGGCAGCTATTGTTGGGAGATAAAACTTTGGGGGAGCTGTGGCAGAACAACAGCGGGCAGTTGCTTATGATGCTGTTTTTCTTAAGTGTTCCGCTATTTATGCTTTGGGCAATCCGCAAACAATACCGTAACAGCCCATTGCTCAAACACCCAGCTAACTATCTTCTCACCCCCGACAAGATGCTGGTAGCGTATCCTGGTGCCAATGCAGAAATCAGTTGGGATGGTGTTCAGAAGGTTAATCGGATTGGCCGATGGACTTTTTTACAAACAACAGCCGCTAATGCTGGGTTCATCCTGGATATGCGCCAAGTAGCCTCCCCCAACACTGCGGCCGATGTATTTGCCTTATTTAAAACGCAGCATATCGTAGTGAAATAGAAAAGGCCCCGCGGCAGCTGCTGCGGGGCCTTTTCGTTGTTAATGGTACGTTATTCCTTCACCACCTTGATGGTTTTGCTGCCATTATCGTTGCGGTAGCGCACCAGGTACACGCCGGCTGATAGGCTGCTCATCGAGAAAACGGCCTGCTGGTTGCGTACGGTGGTGGTTTGCAGCTCGCGGCCCGTGAGGTCCAGCAATTGCGCCGTAGCGGTGCGCTGGGCATCGTCTACTTGCAGCGTAAGGGCATCGGTGGCAGGGTTTGGGTAGGCCTGCATGGTTACCTGGGGCAAACCGCTACGTACAGCCAACGGAGAAGGTGCCACGCTAATGGCCATAATGTTAGCCGCGCCCGAGGTGGTGCTGGCCGCTTTGCTGAACGTGATGCTCTGAATCGGTTTGGTGTAGTTAGCGGCCGATACGGCCAGCTGCAGCTGATACAGGCGAGGGTTGGTGGTCAGGTTTTCGATGGTGCTGGCCGTGTTGCGGCTTACCCGGCCCAAGCCGGTGGCGGCGGGGCTGCTGCCATCAAACCAATCCTGCACCAGCAACGACCCAAACACCTGCGTGGTACCATCGGTAAAGGTGATGGTAGGCGTCACGTTGCTGAGGCCGCCGCCCGAGGTGGCCAGCACGTACACCACAGAGGCCGTACGGGGCGTACTGAATGTGAGGGTACCGCTAGCCGCCGTACCGAGCCCGGTAAGTGGCAAACGCAGCGAGTTGTTGGCTGAATACGAAGCCAGCTGGTAGGTCAGGCCCGAGGTAATGGCGCTGGTAACTATACCCGTAGCGGGCAGAAACCGCGTAGGCGCAGCCCCGGAAGGCGTAACGAAGCCCGGCGCCATGAAATTGTAGCCGGCCCCGTTGCTGCCATCCACGTCATACGTAGTAGAGGCCAGCGTGGTACCAGTGGCGTCGGCCACTACGTCCTGGTTGAAGCCGGTTACCGTAACGGGGGCGTACGACTGCGCCTGGGCGGCGGTACCAGTGCCCAAGGCAGTTGTCAAAAGGGCTAATTTGATAGAGCGAGTAAAGTTTCTTTTCATGCAGAGTACGGGTTTTGTTTAAACACCCCAAAATAGATAAAACAACTTCATATATAGATAATCAAGTATTTTATTTAGCCAATCGCACCTATTTATCCTTATATTCTTCACATACCATACCTAAAATCCAACCCATTTTTCAAGGAAAGGCACTTTCGACTTTTGTTACGAGCTATGCCGTTGAGTTCAACTTGCAGCCCCTAGCTTTGCAGATTCGTACCGCGTCTGCGCGACCTTTTTCCTCTTTTTCGCGTTTCCTTCATTCGCCAACTTCTGTACTGTTGGCGGTTCCTGCTTATGTCTGTTGCCACAACCAAAAACCGATTAGGCTTACTCTCTCTCGTAGTGAGTGTTGTGTTGGTGCTGGTGAAGTTTTACGCCTTTTATCTCACCCGCTCCCAAGCTGTTCTGACCGACGCGCTGGAATCCATTATCAACGTGTTTACCAGTGGCTTTGCGCTTTATAGCATCTACCTGGCCAGCTTACCCAAGGATGAAAATCACCCCTACGGTCACGGCAAGGTGGAATACCTGTCTATCGGGTTTGAAGGCGGGCTGATTCTGTTTGCGGGCGGCTACATCTTTTACAGCGCCACCAAAACGCTGTTGCACCCCCACGTAGTGGCCCGCCCCGATTCGGGCCTGTGGCTGCTGGCTGCCACGGCCGCCGTGAACCTGGGCGTGGGCTTCGTGCTGGTGCGGGCCGGCAAGCGGCTGCATTCGGTGGCCCTGGTCGGCGACGGGCAGCACTTATATATTGATGCACTGAACACGATTGTATCGTGCGTGGCGCTGGCGTTGGTGTTCTTCACCAACAACGTGATGTACGATACCATTGCGGCGTATCTGCTGGGGCTGTTTATCACGGTGAACGGCTACCGGATGCTGCGCAAGTCAGTGGCCGGACTCATGGACGAATCGGACGTGAAAACGATACGCAGCGTGATTCAGGAGTTGCAGCAGCACCGCCAACCCGCCTGGATTGACGTGCACAACCTGCGCGTACTGCGCTACGGCGCCGATTTGCACATCGACTGCCACGTCACGCTGCCGTATTATTTCAGCCTGGAAGAAGTGCATTCCGAAGTACACCGCATCGAGGAGTTCATTCAAACCCGCTTCGAGGTGGACACCGAAATGTTTGTGCACGCCGACCCGTGCACCTTTGCGGCCTGCTCGCACTGCCACATGCCCAATTGCCCCGTTCGGCAGCACCCCTTCAGCCGCGAAATCCCCTGGACAGTGGCCAACACGGTGAAAAACGAGCGGCACCAGCTAGCAGAGTTGGAGTAGACTATCCACAAAAACGGTACTTCTAGCGGCTCTTCGTCTTTGAAACCATCTGCCACTCCCCTGCTCGTTTCCGGCGTCACGATGACGGCCGATGAATTTGTGGCCGCCAATTTTCGGCTGTGGCAGAAACGGCCACGCACCAAGCTCAATCATTGGTTGCTGGGGGTGGCGTTGCTCCTGCTTGGGGTCAGCGTGGCATTGGATGTAATGCAAACCGGGTACGTCAGCAACTGGAGCACGGTGGCAGTTTTGGCGGTGGGCGTGCTGTATGGCTTGTTTCGGATGCAGCTAGTGCGCTACCAGCTGCGGCGTGGCTATGCCAAAAATACCGTTCTGCAGGTACCGGTTGCCTTCACCTTCGACGCCGAAATGCTCCGTGGCCAGAGCACCGATGGCCGCTTTGAGGTACGCTGGCGCACGTTGCGCCGGGCTGTGTGGGTGCAGCCTAACTGGCTGCTACTCTACCCAACTGAAGCGGCCTGCTACTACGTGGACTTACGCCGCGTGCAGGTGCCCGGCACACCGGAGCAGTTGCTGAGTCTGGTGCGGGCAGCGGGCGTTCCGGTAGTTGAAATATAGCCCACAGTGAAGTATATGGATAGCGCCAGATCTATCGTTATACTTCTATGCTACCTATTTTTACCCAGCCTCGCCAACGCCAAATCCACCGCCGCAGTTTGTTGATGCCGGAGGTATGGCCGCTGTCTATCGCGCTACTTGTGCTTTTACGCTTTTGCCTAACTACGGGGCAGATTAAAGCCTTAGAGCCTTCTGTTGACTTACCTACTTCCTCAGGCTTTATATGCATACCTGAATCTGAATACTACGACATTACCATTAATAAGTATCACAAGCTCTTTTTCAGTATCAGAGATGAGCCGTATCGGACTGCTATTATTGAACAGGTTGCGGCATTGCATGGAGTTATGTTTACTTCCTCACAACGGCAGGAATTGCGGCGGATGCCCTATATGGGTATAGATGTGCGTAGGCTACCAGAATACTTTGCTGCCTCCCGTGCCCAGCGCTACACTCTCCTCAAGACGGGTATACCTGCTAGCCAGCTGGGAGAATATATTGATGCTACCCGTAGCACTTATATGAAACGTGCTGGCAAGTCAAGCTTCTGTTTTCTCCGAGCCGACAAGAAAACCTCATTCGCTGCTGTCAAACCCATTATGCATCTTTTGCAGCAACGCAAAATCAAGCATTTCAATATTAGAACCAACAATGAGTATTAACAGGGCTCATGCAATGCACTCCACATAATTTCTATGAAACCCGCGCTCCAACGTGGGTTTCATTACTTTTGGGCTGCTTATTATCGTTTCACTTTTCCTTTCCATGAAAGCACTTTTTTCTCTCACTGCCGGGCTGGCACTGCTGGCCACCGTATCCCAGACTGCCCAAGCCCAAATTTCAACTCCTGCCGCCAGCCCCAAAAGCACCATCCAGCAGCGCGTAGGCCTCACCGACATTACCATTACCTATTCGCGCCCCAGCGCTAAAGGCCGCACCATCTTCGGCGACTCCACCACCAAGGCCATTGTGCCCAACGGGAAGCGCTGGCGCACCGGGGCCAACGCCACCACCACCATCAAGTTTTCCGACGACGTAACGGTGGAAGGCAAAAAAGTACCGGCCGGCGAATATGGCCTCTACACGGTGCCTGGCAAAGCCACCTGGGCCGTGGTGCTTAACAAAAGCACCAAGCAAGGCGCCGACGTGGACGGGTTCAAGTCGGCCGACAACGTGGCCATTTTCACGGTGAAGCCTTACAAAACCGCTACGAAAGTGGAAACCTTCACCATCAACTTCGCTGACCTAACCAGCGCCACTACCAACGTGGACATGCTATGGGAAACCACGGGCGTGAAGTTCAAAATAGCCACCGACGTTGACCCCAAGGTGATGGCGCAGATTGACGAGAAGGTGACGAAAAACGCCGCCCCCACTCCCAACGACCTCGCCGCCGCTGCCGTGTATTACTACGACAACAACAAGGACCTCAAGCAGGCGCTGGCCTGGATGCAGAAGGCCAACGAGAAGGACCCCAAATTCTGGAACGTGCACACTGAGGCGAAAATCCGCATGAAAATGAAGGACGCCAAAGGTGCTCTGGCTGCCGCCACCCAGTCGCGCACCCTGGCCCTAGCCGCCAAAAACGCCGACTATGTGAAGATGAACGACGAAATCATTGCCGAAGCCAAGAAAGCTGGCGCAAAGTAAGCGGCTTTAATGCGGGTATGTTTTAGCCCGCAGAGGACGCAGAAGGGGCGCGGAAGACGCAGTGTTCTGGATTGAATCCGTTAGAAC
>NZ_JAFLQZ010000016.1 GCF_017313265.1 Hymenobacter telluris
AGTCGGTCGCCGCCAACCTTACTGTTTTGCCAACGCCCCTCCGGCCCTGCCGTTGAGGGGCGTTGCTGTTTCTAGACCACCGGCCCGCTGGCCAAGATAGGTTTGCTGTTAGCATAGCTGGGAAATCGGATGGCGAAGCAATTTTCTAGAAAAGATTGTGTTTACATTTATACACTTCTCTAGCTAATATGGCGCTTACTTATCCTTGGTTTCTGTTGGGTTTAGTTTCAATAGCTATTCCAATTGCTATTCATCTGTTTGAATTACGGCGTCCTAAACGAATATTGTTTACTAACATTGGGTTCATTCGTGAAGTGAAGCTGATCAGTGCTCGGCAACGTAAGTTGAAACACCTGTTGGTACTCTTAGCGCGTATTAGCTTTATTACTTTTCTGGTGCTGATTTTTGTACAGCCCTATATACCTGCGCCAATTCAAAATGCACAAGCTCAAACATCAGTTGGAGTATTTGTTGATGCAACCCCAAGCATGCAGGCGAGTAACCGTAATAGCCAGCCTAATGGGTTTGAACAAAGTATTAAGCAGGCCCAAGAGCTTCCTAACGCTTATTCAACCAACACTGCTTTTTCTTTACTTAATAGTTCTATACAGCCTCGAACAACAAGTGCTTATAGATTAGAATTAGATAAGCTAAGTATATCGGGTGAGGCTGATGGTGTAGGTGGCTTGCTTAATCGGATAAGTGCTGTGAAGCCGGAACAGGTATTTGTCTTTTCAGATTTTCAGAAGAATGACTTTTCTGCAAAAAAAATTGCCTCTATAGATTCCGGTAAACAGGTGTTTTTAGTGCCGGTTGGCACAGCAGACAAAAAAAATGTTTTTGTAGATAGTGTGTGGCTTGATGATGCTTTCATAAGAAGTAATACTAATATCAAGTTGCATATTAGGCTTCGCAATGGCGGGAATGTTGAGGTTGATAACTGCCAAGTAAAACTGTTTGTAGGGGATCGTCAGGCTGCAGCTTTCAGAACAGATGTGCCTGTTGGAGGGGTTGCAACAACTACCGTACAGTTACGCCTAGAAGGAGAGCGACTATCTGAATGCAGAGTGGAATTGAATGATTTTCCTGTCACCTTCGATAATAGCTTCTACTTCGCGCTTCAGCCTTCTCCGAAAATTAAAGTACTTGATATTGCTGGTACTACAGGAGGCGCTGATATAATGAGGCAATTGTATGCTAACGAGCCTTTATTTGCATATAATTCTGCAAAAGCTTCGAATGCTGATTACCGCACGCTAGAAAGCAGTGATATAGTTATTGTTGAAGGTCAGGCTCGTATCGAAACTGGTTTGCGTGAGAGTTTGGTGCGTGTGGCGAAGCGAGGTGCATCGTTGGTAATCGTGCCACCGTCAGTATTAACAAGTCGGTCTTCGTATAATCAGTTGTTTGAAGACTTAGGAGTTGGTCCGATACAATGGGAGCCTGCAGGTTTGGCGCCAGTGTTGCGAGATGTTGCAGTACCTACGGCACAGAATCCTTTTTTTAAAGATGTGTTTGGGAGTCAGAACCGACAGCCCGTTATGCCGAAGGCAAGCCCGGTAATACGCTGGTCGCGCTCTGATGCGAACATCGTGCAGATGCGTGACGGAGAAGGTTTTCTGGGAGCGTTTTCCAGCGGACCAGGCAGAGTATACCTATTTGCTGCTCCCTTTAGTACTGAGTACACTGATTTCACGCAACATGCCTTGTTTGTGCCTGTAATGTACCGTTTGGCTATGCAAAGCTATAGGCGCGAGCAGCAACCTGCTTACCGACTCAACCAAGGTACTATAGCTGCAAATGTCGCTGAAGCTATACAGAGCGGAGGCGAACAAGTATTCAAACTTTCTAAGGATAGCACCACGTTTATTCCGAGCCAGCGGCTGCAAGCCGGAATTTTGCGCTTTGATGTACCTGTGGCGATGCGTGAGCCAGGTTTCTATACTCTTTCTTTGAACGGAAAAACAGTAGCTACTCTGGCTTTCAACTTCGACAAGCGCGAGTCGGAACTAGCTACTTATTCTGCCGAAGAGCTACGCCAGCTTGTTGGCCCAAATCAACCAAACGTGCAGGTGTACGATGGAGCTAATGGCGAGTCAGTAGCGGCGAAATACAAAGCAGAGCGAGTTGGTAAGCCTTTGTGGTATTACTGCCTGTGGGCCGCACTAGCTAGCTTGCTTGCTGAAGTGCTCGTGCTGCGCTTCATGCGCCAACAGAAAGCGCAGCAACAGACTCCAATTGCTGCTTAGGCACGAGTAGGTAGCATAAGTCATTGTATCTTGCTGGCTCATCATGTCAGATATAGTGGAAGAATCTGTTTCGCCGGCTAAACCTGTTTTGCGTACGGCATTGCTTTTTGGAGTTGGGGCGGGAGTTTTATGTGCCATCTGGGTGATAGGGCTCTATCTGAGCGGCAGTAACCCGTATGGTCCCAAGCGGCTGATGGCCATTTTTGCGCCACCCATTGCGGTGCTATTGGGCCAGTGGCAGCTACGGCGCCATTTCAAACCAGAGGGTCCCGGAATTCTGAAATCTGTAGGAACTGGGTTGCTAATTGCGCTTTTTGCAGCTGTAGTATCGGCAGGTAGCGTTTATGCTTTTGCGCGTATTACTGGCCCTGACCCCATAGCGCGGCATTTAACAGAAATGCGCCAGTTGTTGAAGCAGAGTCGCCCGATGTTTTTGAAAGAAAAAAACGGACGCCAGCAGTACGAACAAACGTACCGTGGCCTGGCGTTTTCTGCTCAGGGCTTAGCGGCTGATGATTATATGCGGAAGCTGTTAGTGGGGGTATTGCTAAGCATTCCGGGGGGGATATTTCTGCGGAAATAAGGAAATAATAGATATTGCATCTTCAATTTCCCGTCTCAACCTTATTAGAAAACAATGGAAACACCTGCTACTCCCGTTACTACTTCTTCAGTCGGTATTCGCTATGGTCTGTTGCTAGGGCTGGTATCCGTCATCTTCTCCTTTCTTCAATTAACGTTTATTGAAGACCCAGAAACGCCCTTGCGTTGGTTGAGTGTAATTATTCTGATTGGAGGCATTGTATTAGCTCACAAGCACTTTAAGCAGCAAAACCAAGGGTTCATGGCTTATGGACAAGGACTAGCCATTGGCACAATCGTGTCGGCTGTTTCAGGCATTATTGGCGGAGTGTTTACGTATATATACTTCACTTTCATTGACCCTAGCTATATGGCTCGCGTTATGGAGCTAACCCGGAGCCGGATGGAAGAAAAGGGAATGCCAGATGCACAGATTGATCAGGCTATGGCTTGGTCGGAGAAGTTCACTACTGGTCCTATTTCTATGATATTCCCTATTTTGGGCGCTTTGCTTATGGGTTTTCTCATCTCGTTAGTTGTTTCTGCTTTCACTAAAAATTCCCGTCCCGAGTTTGAGTAAGCGCCTTTCGCATCCATTTCCGGTTGAGCTGTCTATCGTAATTCCGTTGCTCAATGAAGCCGAATCCTTACCGGAACTGACACGCTGGATTAATCGGGTGTTGGTGGAGCATGGGCTGACGTATGAGGTGCTTCTGATTGACGACGGTTCGACGGACGACTCCTGGGACGTAATTGGAGAGCTAGCCGAAACCAACAAAAACCTGCGCGGCATTCGTTTCAACCGCAATTATGGGAAATCGGCGGCGCTGAACGTTGGCTTTCGGGAAACGGTTGGCCGGGTGGTATGCACCATGGATGCCGACTTGCAGGACTCGCCGGAAGAGCTGCCAGAGCTGTACCGCATGATAACGGAAGGTGGTTTCGACTTGGTAAGCGGCTGGAAACAGAAGCGTTACGATCCACTCTCGAAGACCATTCCTACTAAGCTATTCAACGGTGTAACCCGTTGGATTTCGGGTATCCAACTCCACGATTTCAACTGCGGCCTGAAATCATACGACCAGCGGGTAGTCAAAAGCATCGAGGTGTATGGCGAGATGCACCGCTACATTCCGGTAATTGCCAAATGGTCGGGGTTCCGGAAGATAGGCGAGAAGGTGGTGCAACACCAGGAGCGCAAATACGGCGTCACGAAATTTGGGCTGGAGCGGTTCGTGTATGGGTTCCTGGATTTAATGAGCATTACGTTCGTGAGCCGGTTTCGGCGGCGGCCTATGCACTTCTTTGGCACTATGGGCACGTTGTCGTTCGTGCTGGGAATGCTGATTACGCTGTGGCTGGTGGGGGAGAAGGTGTATCTGGCCTTCAATAATCTGAAAGCGCGCGACGTGACAGACCAGCCCTTGTTTTTCCTGGCCTTGGTAGCGGTGGTACTAGGAGCTATGTTGTTCCTGACGGGGTTTCTGGCCGAACTGATTCAACTCAATGGCCCGAACCGCAACGACTATCTAGTGCGGGAAAGAGTTAACTAAAGCTAGACTGTGCACAATTACCGCCGTACTACAACCAGTTGTGTGTTGGTTTTTAACGCTTAAAATCACCTATGCGCGTTGTTATCATCGGGCCGGCGTATCCGCTGCGGGGCGGGCTAGCAACTTACAACGAACGGCTGGCGCGGGCATTCCGCGAAGCCGGTGACGAAGTAAAGCTGGTTACGTTTTCGTTGCAGTATCCAGGGTTCCTATTTCCTGGCCAGACCCAGTTCAGCACCGAAACAGGACCAACGGATTTAACGATTGATGTTAGCATTAATTCAGTGAATCCTTGGACTTGGTGGCAAGTGGGCAACAAGCTACGGCGTGAGAAGCCCGACCTGGTGGTATTTCGGTTTTGGCTGCCATTTATGGGGCCTGCGCTGGGTAGCATTGCCCGCCGCATCCGTAGCAACCGCCATACCCGCATAGTAGCTATTACCGACAACGTAATACCGCATGAGAAACGGCCCGGCGACCGGCCGTTCACGCGGTATTTTCTGGCGGCCTGTCATGGCTTTGTGACTATGAGCCGCTCGGTGCTAGCCGATTTGCGGCGCCTGCACTTCAAGCAGCCGGCTCAGTACAAACCACATCCGCTCTATGACAACTTCGGGCCATTAAAGTCTAAGCCAGAAGCGTTGCAGGCCTTGCAACTGGATCCTAACTACAGCTATTTACTGTTCTTCGGATTTATTAGGGCGTATAAAGGCCTCGACATTCTGCTAGAAGCTTTTGCTGATGCTCGGTTGGCGGCGTTGCCAGTAAAGCTCATTATTGCGGGAGAGTATTACGAAGATGCGGCTCCTTATGAGGCTCTGATTCAGCAGCACAAGCTGGAAAGCCGCCTTGTACGTGCCACCGACTTCATTCCAAACGAGCAGGTGGTAGATTATTTTTGCGCGGCTGATATGGTGGTGCAGCCCTACAAAAATGCCACCCAAAGCGGCGTTTCCCAAATTGCCTACCACTTCGAGCGCCCCATGCTAGTAACCGATGTCGGAGGCCTCGCCGAACTGATTCCAGATGGGGAGGTGGGTTACGTAGTGAAGCCCACGGCCCAGGCCATTGCCAATGCGCTGGTGGATTTCTATGAGCACCAGCGCGAAGTGGAATTCACCGCCGGTGTGTGGGCCCGCAAAAAGGAATTCTCGTGGAGCGAAATGGTGAAGGCGTTGAAGGAAGTAGCTGCCTGACCGTCAGGCCAGAAGCGGCACGCTGGTTTGCACGGCGGCAAACACCTTTTCAGCGGGCAGTTCCTCCATGCAGCTGGTGCCCAGCTTGCAAGTACCGCGGTAAAAGCAAACGCACGGCCGGTCGGGCTGCACGAGCTGGCCACGGCCATACAGGTCAAACTCGTGGGGGTTGAAGATATTGTTCATCAAGATGGTAGGCTTGGCCAGCGCAATGCTGATGTGCATAGCCATCGTCACCTGCGTCACGATGCCATCCATCTGATGCATCAGGTTGATGAACTGCTCCAGCGGGAACGTGCCCGGATACGCCGCACCAGTAGCGGCATGCAGGCGCTGGTTACGCTCGGCCTCGGCGGTGCCGCCTAGCAATACGGGCGCATAGCCGGCTTGTTGGAGCTGGGTAATCAGCGTGACCCACTTTTCATCTGACCACAGCCGCGTCGTCCACCGGTCGCCGCAGCCGGTGTTCAGACCGATGCGGGGTTTGCCTTGTGGCAAGGTGTCCCAGCGGTAACCCTTGTTTTCGTGATTGTCGAAGACGTACTCCTCACCCCGGAACTCGAAGCCGCACAGCTCGAAAATCTCCTGCACGTAGGGCTTCTGGTTTTGCAGACTAAGCTGGTCGAAGATGCCCGTTAGAAACTTATGGTGGGCCTGCTCGTTGTGGGGCCACGCCACACCATCGTACTCGCGCAGGGTGTAGCCGAAACGGTGTTTGGCATCCACTTTCAGCAGCAGCGCGCAGGCTTCTTTCTCTTTATCAAGGTTGATGGCAATGTCGAACTGCCGGGCCATGAGCTGCATGGCGCTGGCGAAGTCAAACTTCAGAATTTCATCGACTTCAGCTTGCGGCAAAATAGCCGGCGTAAGCGTCAGCCAAGTGATGTAGCAGCCCGGATACTCCTGGCGCAACCGGCGCAACAGCGGCGTGGTCCGAATTACGTCGCCAATTGCCCCAAGCTTAATAAGCAGCACCCGCTTCTGTACTGGGGCATATACGGGGCAGTTCTGGCAAACGTAGCCGCTTTCTTTATTGGGACGGCAGGGCAAGTCGCCGCGGAAATGACGGCAGTCGGGCCGGACAGTAACGCCGGATAGGTTGGACATACAAACGCAGTTAGGAACCGCGAAGATAAACACCCCAGCCGATGTTGCAGATGGTAGTTGCTAGGGCAGCAACTGAGGCACAGACGAGGTACCCATTGATACCCCAGTAGCTAGTTGTACGGCAGGTAGTTTCTCGCTTTTGTACACTGGCGACCAAATAGGCAGATCCGTGAATTGCGTGGCTGGTAACAGTTGGGCGAGAGGGGCGCTTGGCTGGTTTAGATGTTCAAATCCGTCTGTATCGAAGATATCAGCGTACGACATGCAAGTAGGTGGTAGAGGAGCGAGGTTCAGTATGCCAAAGATTCACCTATTTATACAAATAGACAATATATCTATCTTGTAATTATTCTACCATAAAATAAGCTGTACTAGCCAGGAAAGATTGAAACTGCTGGTATTTGAACATAAGGTATAATTTATATAATATATAAACGTTCGGGTGATTAGTATAAAACAAAAAGCAGTGCAGACTTACGCCTTGCACTGCTTTTTGTTTCAGTAATGATGTTTTACACTCCTACATAGTTTGAAGGAGAAATAGCCCGTAGTTCGGTCTTCACGGCCTCACTTACTTCCAGCGTTTCTACAAACTCGCGGATAGTTGCCTCCGAAATAGCCGAACCAGTGCGGGTTAAGGCTTTCAGCGCATTATATGGGTCAGGATAATTCTCGCGGCGCAGAATAGTCTGGATGGCTTCGGCTACCACCGGCCAATTAGCTTCCAAGTCGCGGCGCAACGCGTCTTCGTCGAGGGCAAGTTTGTTGAGGCCGCGTTGGAGCGAGGTAAGAGCAATAAGCGTGTGGCCCAGCGGCACACCTAGGTTGCGCAGTACAGTGGAGTCGGTCAGGTCGCGCTGGAGGCGGCTGATGGGCAGCTTGGCCGACAGGTGTTCCAGCACGGCGTTGGCTAGGCCCAGGTTGCCTTCCGCATTTTCGAAGTCGATGGGGTTCACCTTGTGCGGCATGGCTGACGAGCCTACTTCACCGGCCTTAATGGTCTGGCGGAAATAGCCCACCGCAATGTACTGCCACACGTCGCGGGCTAGGTCGGTGAGGATGGTATTGAGCCGTTTCAGGTTGTCGCAGAGAGCCGCCAGGTGGTCGTAGTGCTCGATTTGGGTGGTGGGGAAGCTGCGGCTCAAACCCAATTTGCCTTCCACAAATTGCTGGGCAAACTGGTGCCAGTCGAGTTGGGGATAAGCTACGTGGTGAGCATTGAAGTTGCCGGTAGCCCCCCCAAACTTGGCCGCAAACGGTACCTGCCCCAGCAAGGTTACCTGGGCATCGAGGCGGGCTACAAACACCTGAATTTCCTTGCCCAGCCGAGTAGGGGAGGCCGGCTGGCCGTGGGTACGGGCCAGCATCGGAACGGCGGCCCACTCGGTGGCGCGCTCGGCCAGCTGGTTGCGCACCTGGGCGTAGGCGGGCAGCAACGTATGCAGGAGGGCGTGCTGGAGGCTCAGCGGAATAGCGGTGTTGTTGATATCCTGCGAAGTCAGCCCGAAGTGGATGAACTCCAAGCAAGAGCCCAGGCCTAGCGCCGTGAACCGGTCCCGCAGGAAGTATTCCACGGCTTTCACATCGTGGTTGGTTACCTGCTCGTGGGCTTTCACGGCTTCGGCATCGGCCACCGAAAACTCGGTGTAGATGGCACGCAGCTTAGGGAATAAGCTGGTATCAACGCCTTGCAGCTGGGGCAGCGGCACTTCGCAGAGCGCAATAAAGTATTCCACTTCCACCAGCACCCGGTACCGAATCAGGGCTAGCTCCGAGAAGTACGGTGCGAGAGGGGTGGTCTGGCGGCGGTAGCGGCCATCAAGAGGCGAAACGGCGGTTAGAGGCGTGAGTTGAGCGTAATCGGCAGCAGTTGACATGCGGAGAAGGAGTTGGCCTAGACGCCCAAAGGTAACGAAAGGGCACGCGCAGCCTGAACGGGGGCAACCTTTTTCGTTACCTTTGTACAGCAGGCGGTGGCTGGTTGGCACGAATCTGGCCTAGCCCCGCCACGACTTCCTTCACTCTGCTTGTTCGCGTGACTCCAGCAACAAAGAAAAAAATAGGTATTGGTCTGGGTATTCTGGCGGCGCTGCTGGCGGTGGGCCTCACGGTGTTTCTGCTCAAGCGCCAAGCCCTGCTAACGTATGCCCTGGCCCAGGTGAAAGCGAAAGTGGAACGCAAATACCCCGTGGCGCTGACGTTGGGCAAGGCCCATTTCACCGACCTGAACACAGTGCAGATTGACGGCATGAGCCTCGTGCCCACCGCCCAGCCCACCGACACGCTGCTTCAGGCCCGCCTGATGACGGTTTCGTTGAGTGTCCGGTCGTTGTTTGCCGGCCGGCCGGTGTTCAGCAACCTGGAAATCAGTGATGCGCAACTCACGGCCCGCAAAACCAACCGCGCCGATAACTACTCGTTTCTCTACAAAAAGAAAGGCGCTACGCCCACTGCCACGCCACGGGATACCACCAACGGCACCAACTATGGGTTGCTGGTGAACCAACTGCTGGAAGCCAGCTTCGATAATGTACCCGGTGAGGCAGATTTCCGCAATTTCCTGGTTACCTATGACAGCCCGCGCCACCAGGCCCGCATTGTAATGCCCCGGCTGGCTATTGAAGACGGTGATATTGAAGGCCAGCTAACGGCTACCGTCGATTCGGTGGTGAACAAGGTGGGCGTACAAGGCCACATCGAGCCCGGTGACTACGCCCTGAACGCCGAGGTGTTTGGCTTGGACCGGCGGCCGGTTGCGCTGCCCTACGTGCTGCGGCGCTACGGTGCGCGGGTGCAGTTTGATACGTTGCGTTTCAGCCTCACCGATAAGGACCTAGCCGATGATGAGCTAACAGTGCGCGGCACGGCGTCGGCGGCCAACTTCATTGTGAATCACCCCAAACTCTCCGACCGGGATGTGCGCTTCCCGCGCGGCGGTATCGAGTTTGTGGCCCGACTGGGGCAAGCCTTTGCCGCGCTGGATGAGGGCACGAAAGTGACTTTGAACCGCATGGCGTTCTTTCCGGTGATGAGCGTGCGGAAGCTGCCGCTCAACCAGCGGGTGGTGGGTAAGATGCTGAACGGCCTGCGCAACCGCCGCGAAACGTTGGCCGGCTTGCAAGTGAAAGCGGATATTGTATCAGCAGAAACGCCGGCCAACACGTTTTTCGCGGCGTTGCCCGAAGGCATGTTCAACACCTTGGAAGGCATGCAGGGCGAAGGCACGCTCAAATACAAGATGCACCTCGACCTGGATATGAACCAGCTCGACAGCCTGCAATTCTCATCGGGCCTGACGCCGAAGAACTTCCGCATCACCAAAATGGGCGCCGAAGACCTGAACAAGCTGAACGAGGATTTCCTGTACACGGCCTACAACGACAAAGGCGACTCCATCAAAACCTTCGCGGTGGGTGCTTCCAACCCCGAGTTTGTGTCGTACGACGAGGTGTCGAACTACCTCAAGGCGGCCATTATGACGGCTGAGGACCCACGTTTCCTGACGCATAAAGGGTTCATGGAGAAGGCCTTTGTGAAATCGGCCATTCAGAACATCAAGGAGAAGCGGTTTGCACGGGGTGGCAGCACCATTTCTATGCAGCTAGTGAAAAACGTATTCCTGACCCGCCAGAAAACGGTAACCCGCAAAATAGAAGAGGCCCTGATTGTGTGGCTGCTGGAAAACACCCGCATCGTTTCCAAACAGCGCATGTTTGAAGTGTATTTGAACATCATTGAATGGGGCCCCAAGGTGTATGGCGCCAGTGAGGCCTCGGAGTTTTACTTCAATAAGCAGCCTGCCAACCTCAACCTGTCGGAGAGCTTGTATTTGGCCAGCATCATCCCGCGGCCCAAGTATTTCCAACGCTCATTCAACCAGTACGGCGAAATGCGCAGCAGCGCCCGGTATTTTCACCGCCTGATTGCCAAGCTCATGGCCAGCAAAGGCCTGATTTCGCAGAACGATTACGCCAGTGTCGACTACTCGTTGAGCTTCCCCGGCCGGGCCCACAGTTCTATTTTCCGGGCCGTGCGCGACACGGTGCGCGTTACAACAACTGATTCCACACAATTCGAGCCATTGAATCTGATTGATTTGCTGGGAGGCAACGCGGCTCCGGATGCCGGCGTGAACACCAATATTCCGGCCGAGCAAGGCGGTGGTCCACCTACGCCAGCGCCCAAGCCATAACCAACCATTTGCTAGGAAAACCAACGGCCCGCAAGCTACCTAGGTAGTTTGCGGGCCGTTGGTTTTCCTAGCCGTATTAAGAAAATGCAAGCCTACAGCAGCGACTTTATAAATTCGTCGTTGAAGTCGGGGGCGAAGTGCAGCACGTTTGGCAGGTGAGTAAACTCGTGCGCTTCGTGGGTGGTGGTGAGTACTACGGCCTGCATACCGGCGTTGTTGGCGGCCTCAGCACCTTTGGGCACATCCTCGAACACGAGGCACTCACTGGGCTCAGCGCCGAGCTGGGCGGCGGCTTTCAGGAAGGTTTCGGGGTGCGGCTTGCTCAGCGTTACGTCGTCGGCACTCACGATTTGCTGAAAATAGTGCCGAATATTCAGGTTGTCGAGCACGAAGTTAATGTTGAAGGGAATGGCTGCCGACCCAATGGCCATAGCAATACCCCGCTGATGGGCCCGCTCCAGAAACTCGGCCAGGCCCGGCAGCAGCGCCAGATGCGGCAGAAACTCGGCTTGGTAGCGCTTTTCCTTTTCCACCGACAGCGTATCCATTTCCGCTGCCGTGAACCGGTCGGCCCCGAACATGCGCACCAGCAGTTCCTGGTTTTTGCCGTACATCTGGGGCTTGATTTCGTCCCAGGAAAAATTGCCGCCCAAATCGTGGTTGAGTACGTGCTGCCAGGCCCGCGTATGGTATTCCATATCGTGGATCATGGTGCCGTTGAGGTCGAAAATAAATGCTTTCATGCAAAGGAATAGGTGAGGACGCGTTTTCAGATAGTTGGTAGTTGGATGAAATGGCATCTTGAGAATAGCATCCAACCTAAATCCAACTACCTACTACCCTATAATACGCTGCCGCAAAGCTACGGCCGCCAGGTTTACAACCGATGAAGAAGAGGTTACGCTGGCGTTTCGGCCTGCTTCGGGAACAGCAACGAAGCCGTAATGGACAGTGCCAGAATAACGCCCACCACCCCCAATGATATGCCCATAGACAAATGCACCACTTCGGAAAGCAGCAGCTTGCCCCCAATAAAGACGAGGATGAGCGAGAGGCCGTAGTGCAGATAGTGGAACAGCCGCATCAGGCCTTCCAGC
Organism: Hymenobacter telluris; assembly: GCF_017313265.1. Classification (GTDB taxonomy): domain Bacteria; phylum Bacteroidota; class Bacteroidia; order Cytophagales; family Hymenobacteraceae; genus Hymenobacter; species Hymenobacter telluris. The sequence goes on from NZ_JAFLQZ010000016.1 coordinate 11,977, forward strand.
GCAAAATACAGTGCCCGTAGCCCCAGCAGCGCAAATACGTTGGAGGTGTACACAATAAACGTGTCGCGCGAGACGGCCAGGATGGCGGGGATGGAATCGACGGCAAACACCACATCGGTGGTTTCCACCATTACCAGCACCACCAGTAGCGGCGTAGCGAACAGCAGCCCGTCTTTGCGGACGAAGAATTTGCCCTCGTGCAGTTGGCTGGTGATGGGCAAATGGCGGCTCAGAAACTTCACTACCGGGTTGGAATCGGGGTCAATTTCGGGCTCCCCGGCGCTAAGCGCCATCTTGATGCCCGTGTATATCAGAAACGCCCCGAGCACATACAGCAGGAAGCTGAACTTGGCCAGCAAGGCCGCGCCCACCAGAATAAAAATTGCCCGCAACACCAGCGCGCCCAGAATCCCCCAGAACAGAATCTTGTGCTGGTACTGGGGTGGAACCCGGAAATAGCTGAAAATCAGCAGGAAGACAAATAGGTTGTCGACGCTCAACGACTTCTCGATGAGGTAGCCGGTGAGGAACTCCAGGCCCGCCTGCCGGCCCATGGTGCGGTACACCAGGTAGTTGAACCCCAACGAGAGCGTAATCCAGAACACACTCCAACCCAGGGCCTCGCGCATTTTCACTACGTGCGCTTTCCGGTTGAACACCAGCAAATCGAGCAGCAGCATGGCCAGCACGAAGGCATTGAACCCAACCCAAAAGAGAGGCGTGTTTTCCATGTAGTAGCGACTTGATACCCTTGGTAAGTCACCCGCTAGCCGGGCCTCTCAATACTACGAATTTACCGGGTTTCGGTGGTAGAAGTTGCCACGGTAGTAGCTAATGGGGCGGCGGGCTCCACCCGGTCGAAGCGGCGGAACCAGCTATAGATGCGCATCTTGATAACACCGAAGAAGGCTTCCTGGAAGATGCCTTTGCTCATTTTGGAAGTGCCGCGGGTACGGTCGGTGAAAATGATGGGCACTTCCTTGATGCGGAAACCATACTTGTAGGCCAGCCACTTCATCTCAATCTGGAAGGCATAGCCCACAAACCGAATCTGGTCGAGGGGGATGGTGCGCAGCACGCGGGCCGTGTAGCACTTGAAGCCGGCGGTGGCATCCATGATGGGCATGCTGGTAATGAAGCGCACGTAAGCCGAGGCAAACCACGACATCAGCACCCGGTCCATGGGCCAGTTGACCACGTTTACGCCCTGAATGTAGCGCGAACCAATAGCCAGGTCGTAGCCCTGATGGGCGCAGGCATCATAAAGCTTCACCAGGTCGTCGGGGTTGTGCGAGAAGTCGGCGTCCATCTCGAAAACGTACTGATAGCCGTGCGCCAACGCCCACTTAAACCCGTGAATGTAGGCCGTACCCAACCCCAGCTTGCCTTTGCGCTCTTCCAGAAACAGCCGGCCCGGAAACTCCGTCATCAGGGCGCGCACAATACCGGCCGTGCCGTCCGGCGAGCCATCATCAATGATGAGCACGTTGAACGCCTTCGGCAACGAGAAGACCTTACGGATAATCAGCTCCGCATTTTCTCGCTCATTGTAGGTTGGTATCAGGACGAGCCCCTCATTCATAAGCCAAAGATATAAGTTAGATACGAGTACGAACACATCAGTAAGCAGACTTTACAGCGCGTAGTACAGTTGAGCTGTGTATACCCCTCGGAGCCTCAGAGAACTATAGAAGAAAATGCCTCTGTTCCAGCGGCTGTTCTTGGCAAGATGCTTTCTGCTACAGTGGTGGTTGCAGCCCAAGGGCAGCTAGCAAGCGCATATTTCAACAGCGCCAAGTGCCGCAAAAGTTGCCTGGTTTCCAAGAACGTTAAATACCGGCTGAGGCTGCTTGTTAGCGTTGGGATACCACATAATATGCGCTGCTTGCAGGTGGCTTGAAAAAATAATGCAACCGTGCTGTAACCTTCCGGCGCGGGGACGGTGTCCACCAGCAAATACCACAAAAACTCAGCTCTATCCGGTTGGACTCGCTATCAGATAACGCGCTTATGCTCCGGGTAAAGGCCGGGGAGCTGGACCGAATGGGTTTGCTGTTCGAGCGGCATCACCGCAAGCTGTACGGCTTTCTGTACCACATGCTGGGCAGTGCCGCCGTCAGCGAGGATTTGGTGCAGAACGTGTTTTACCGCATGCTCAAGTACCGGCACACCTACACCGGGGAGGGCGAGTTTCGGGCGTGGATGTACCACCTGGCCCGCAACGTGCTAGCTGACCACGCCAAGAAGAACCGCCACGCCACCCGCCACACCGATGTAGCCGCCTTTGCCGAAAGACTGAGCGGCGGCACCCACGCCGACGAAGGCCTGCAAAAGGAGCAGGAAGCGGCCACTCTGCACCGCGCCTTGGCCCGGCTCAGCCCCGAATACCGCGAGGTACTGGTGCTAAGCCGCTTCCAGGAAATGAAGTACGAGGAAATAGCCCGGGTGCTGAACACCACCGAAGGCGCCGTGAAAGTACGGGTGCACCGCGCCATGAACGAGCTGAAAACCACCTATCTGCGAATTGAAAACTGAATGATATGACGTGCCAACAAGCCCAGGACAAACTCCCCGACTACGTGAATCAGCAGCTACCGGCCGCTGAACAGGCAGCGCTAAAGGCCCATTTGGCGCATTGCCCGGCGTGCCAGGAAGAACTGGCCGCCATGCAGCAGATGTGGCAGTTGCTAAGTGGGGTGTCCACACCCGAGCCGAGCGAAAACGTACGGCCGGCATTCTATTCCATGCTGGCGGCCTACAAGGAAGAAGTGGCCGCTACGCCAACATCCTCATTAGCTGGCGTATGGCGCTGGTTGCAGGCGCTGGCCGTGCCACAGCCGGTAGTTCGGTTGGCGTACAGTGTGTGCTTGATAGGGGTGGGGCTGGCCGCGGGGTGGTGGCTGAATAACCGCAACGCCCCCGCCAAACCCGACCAAGAGCAACTGGCCGCTCTGAGCAAGCAGGTAGAGCACATGCAACAGGTGATGCTGCTCACGCTCATCGAAAACCCCTCAGCAACGGAGCGGCTGCGGGCCGTGAGCTACACCAAAGAGCTAAGCAGCGCCAATGCCCGGGTGGTAGAAGCCTTGCTGAGCACCCTCAACCACGACGAAAACGTGAATGTGCGCTTGGCTACCCTCGAAGCCCTGGCCCAACTGGCGCAAGACCCGGCCGTGCGGCTGGGGCTGGTGCAGGCGCTGCCGCAGCAGGAGTCGCCGCTGGTGCAGTCGGCGCTGGCCGATGTGATGGTGCAGTTGCAGGAGAAACTCTCGGTGCAGCCGTTACGCCGCCTGCTCGCCCAGCCCGACCTGAACTCGGCCGTGAAAAGCAAAATCGAAGAAAGCCTCAAATCCTTGTCGAACGGGCAGCCCGCCACCTCGTCTTCACCTCAACCTTCCTACCATGAAACGCTGTATCCTGCCCAGCCAAATCGGACTGCTGGTACTATTATCTAGCTGCCAGGCTCAGGCCCAACAACAGGAAGCCACCGAGCAAATCAACAAGGAATTCACGCTAGCCACTGATGCCAGCCGCAACACCCTGGCCGTGTACAACATCGACGGCGCAATAAGCGTGCAGGGCTACTCCGGCAACAAAGTGGTGGTGGAAGTCACGAAAACCATCCGGGCTGCTGACGCGCAAACCCTGGCAGTAGGCAAGCAGGAAGCGCAAGTGGATTTCTACCAGCGCAACGACAGCGTGGTGGTGTACATGAAAGGCCCCTACGATTCGCGGCCGAACCATAACCGCAACACCGGGCACAAGGATATCAAGTACCGGTACTCGTTCAACTACGTGGTGAAAGTGCCTTACCAGATGAACCTGCACGTATCGACCATCAACAACGGCGCGGTGCTGGTGCAGGACGTAACGGGCACGCTGAACGCCTACAACATCAACGGGGCCGTGACGCTCCGCAACGTGAAAGGCACCACCACCGCCCGTACTATTAACGGCAACCTGGAAGCCACGTACGCGGCCAATCCGCCCGGCCCGTCGTCCTACAACACCATCAACGGCCAAATCAAGGTGAGCTACCCAGCGGATTTGGCGGCGGATGTGCACTTCAAAAGCATGCACGGCGAGCTGTACACCGACTTTCCCAACGCGGAAATCCTGCCCGTGCAAGTCACGCAGAACAAGCAAAATGCCGGCAGCGGCACCCAATACAAAATCACCAAGAATACGGTTGTGCGGCTTGGTAAAGGCGGTAAAGACTTCCGCTTCGAAACCATCAATGGCAGCGTAACCATCAAACAGCAACCCAAATGAACAGTTTCTCTTCTCGATTTTCCGTCCTGCACCACGTAGCAGGCAGCATTGGCTTGGCGTTGGTAGTGGGTATCTACGAGCCGGCTTCGGCACAGGCACCCAAAGAGCAGCTGGTAGTGGCGCTCAGCAACCCCGGCAAACCCGGTTTGGTGAGCGTGAAACTGGTAGGCGGCTCGATTACGGTGGTTGGCTACAGCGGTAAAGACGTGGTGATTGATGCCACAGCCCGCGCCGGCCGGCAAGCCGCAGCCCGCCCGGTACCCGCCAACGCCGCCGGCATGAAGCGCATCGACACCAGCAACAGCTTCGACCTTACCGCCGACGAAGCCAACAATCAGGTTTCCATCAAAACCTCATCCTGGAAGAATCCCATCGACTTGGTGATTAAGGTGCCGCAGCGGTTTTCGTTGCAGATTGGCACGGTGCAAAACGGCAATATTACGGTCGAAAACGTGTCGGGTGAGCTGGAAGTCAGCAACGTGAATGGGGCCATCCAACTGAACGACGTATCGGGCTCGGCCGTGGCCAACACCGTGAATGGCCCGATAAAAGCCACGTTCAAAACCGTAACGGCCGGGGCACCGATGGCCTTTTCCACGGTGAACGGCCAGGTTGATGTCACGCTACCGAGTAGTGCCAAAGCCGCATTAAAGTTGAAATCAGACTACGGCGAAGTTTACTCCGACTTCGATTTGGTAACGGAGAAAAGCCCGACCAAAGTAGCCCGCATCAACGAAGGGGGAATGCAGCGCGTGAGTATCGACGAGTGGACTTACGGAAAAATCAACGGCGGTGGCGCCGAAATCATGATGAAGACCTTACACGGCAACATTTACATCCGCAAAGCCAAGTAAGTAGTAGGTAAAGACACCGTCATTCCTCGGCAAGCCGGAATGACGGTGTCTTTACCTACTATAACTCTAACTCAGGCCCACGAATCAGTTGTTCGGCTACGTGCCGGGCGTGGCGGATACAGTCGGGTACGCCCACGCCGCCGCGCCAGTTGGCGGCACTCCAGATGCCTTCGGCCTGAAGGGCATCGGTGGTAGCATGTGCGGCCACAATGTGCTGGTCGTACTGCGGAATGGCTTTGTCCCAGAGGTAGCGGTACTGCCACAGCGGCTGCGCGGCTTTGATGTCGTACAGCCGGCTTAGCTCCTGGTGCACGGCGGCTTTCTGGGCGGTTTCCGGCTGCCGGGCATTGGCTTCATACTGCACACCGCCCACAAACGTGGTGAACAGCACCTGCCCATCGGGCACGCGGTTCGGGAAGATAGAGCTGGTCCAGATGCTGCCGGCCGCGTAGGGCTGCTCCACTTTGGGGTGCAGCGCCCCAAATCCATCGAGTGGGTGACCGACATCGGCGCGGCGGTAGGCGGTGTACACGGCGGCCATAGGCGGGTAGTGCACAGCGGCCAAAGCGGCGGCAGCTTCCGGGAAAAGCGGGGCCAGCAAGGGCGCCGCTGCAAACGTTGGTAGGGCCAGCACTACAGCGTCGTACGAGAAGCCCCCGTTGCTACCCGCTGACGTTTGCACCTGGTAGCCACCCTTGGCGGTGCGGTGCAGCGCCAGTACCCGCCGGCCTACGTGGCGGTGGGTAAGCCTGGCAGCCAGCGTATCCGTTAGCCTTTGAATGCCGCCTTGCAGCGAAATGATGCGGCGGCGGCCGGCCCCACCGCCGGTTTTAGCTAGCCCACGCAGCACCGAGCCGTACTGCTGCTCCAAGGCCGCCACCTTGCTAAAGGTCTTGTGAATGAGAAGCTGCGCCGGGTCGCCGGCATAGATGCCCGAGATGAACGGATTAACGGCGTAGTCAACTAGCTCGGAGCCGAAGCGGCGGCGGAAGAAGGCATCCACCGTTTCGGTGGGGTTGAGCGGCGCGGCCGGGCGGCGCAACTCCCGCAGGATATTGAACTTGGCTTTCCAACTGAAAAAACTATTAGTAAGCAAAGCAGGTGGCGTACCAGGAAGCTGCTGGTAGCGCCCATTGCGCAGCACGTAGCGGTTTTTGCTAACAGCGGCGGCCTCCTGAATGTCTTCGGTTAACCCCAATTCCGTTATCAGTTCCAGCAGCTCGTCGCTCAGTTGCAAGGAGTTGGGGCCGGTTTCAACGAGGTAGCCATCGGGGTGCGACACGGAGCGCAGGCAGCCGCCGGGCGTGGTTTTGGCTTCAAACAGGTCGTACGCAACGCCGGCTTTTTGCAACTGCCAAGCCAGCGTAAGGCCAGAAATACCGCCACCCAGAATAGCAATGGTCATACCGTGGAGTAAGTAACGAAGCGAAGAAAAAGGAGCTATGCAGTAGATAACCACTTGCGGGCGCAAAGGTCATGGAAATTTATAATTCCAAGCCCCCGCGCCGTCAACTCCCGCAAAAACCGCAATTTTGCGCACTCTGCCCCACTTCTTACTTCGCTTACCAGCCTCCGCGTATGCCTGCTACCAACAAAGCCGTTTTCCTAGACCGCGACGGGGTACTCAACCAGGAAATTGGGCATTATGTGTGGGACCCCAACCAGTTTGTGGTGCTGGAAGGCGTGCCGCAAAGCCTGGCCCAGCTCAAGCAAGCGGGCTATTACCTGATAGTTGTAACCAACCAGGCGGGTATTGCCAAGGGCCTATACACCCCACTCGATGTGCAGGCCTGCCACGCCAAGCTGCAAGCCGCCTGCGGCAACCTGATTGATGCATTCTACTTCGCGCCGGGCCATCCCAGCGTGTCGGAATCCTTGTCGCGCAAGCCCGATTCGCTGATGCTGGAGAAGGGGCTGGCCCGCTTCCACCTCGACCCCGCCCAGTGCTGGATGGTCGGTGACCGGTACCGCGACATGCAGGCCGGTCACAAAGTTGGGGTGCGCAGTATTTTGGTGGGAGAGGAGGAAACTACTGAGTACCAGCCCCGCGTAGCCGATTTGTCCGCCGCCGTGCAGCTGATTTTACAGGCCGCGCATCCCGCACCTACCACTACCAATTAAGCGCGCTTTAGCCGAGCCAATACGCAGAAAGCCGGCCTCTTGGTGAAGGGCCGGCTTTCTGCGTATCGAGAAAATGCAGACGGATTACTGGCGTGCTGCCGCCGATTCAGAGGTGCTGGCCGTGATGGGAGAGGCCACGTGAGTAGCCGGTTTGGTGCTGCTGTAGGCAGGGCACTGGGTTTTGCACGAGCTAAGCCCTACAACGGCCAATGCAACGAAAAGCAAAGTTCGTTTCATATAAAAATGCAATTTTAGGTTTTCTGGTTTTAGGCAGTGTATTCGAAATTAACACATTCCGGAAGATAACGCAGCGTTGGAGTTAAAATTATTCTAGTCATCTGTAATGCCACAGAAAATACGCAACAAAAAGAGAGGTCAGCTTCTATCCGCAGATAAAAGCTGACCTCAAGGGAGGACAAAGCCAAAAAAAGCCGTTCCTGCTTACTGCCGCGCTACCGAAGCAGAAGCCGTAGAGGCCGTAACCGGCGAAGAAACCCGGTGAGATGCTTTAGTGCTTGAATAAGCCGGGCAAACCGTTTTATTGCATGCACTCAAACCTAGTACGGCCACCGAAGCCAGGAGAAGTAGCTTTTTCATCATCAAGTAGTTGAGCTGTTTTTGGGGATTAGTTATATCCTCAAAAATAGGATTTTCCAGCGGGCCAACCAAGGCCGCCCGCCGGAAAACCAGTAATATCATTTATTGGTAACCCAGAATGCGCATCATGGAGGCGCTGTCCTGCTTTTCGGCAAACACCCGGTCGGTGAGGTTGCCCTCTTCGTCCCGGTCCAGGATAACCAGCTTGGGAGCCGGAATCAGGCAGTGCTTGATGCCACCGTAGCCGCTCAGGCTTTCCTGATAGGCACCGGTATGGAAAAAGCCCACGTACAGCGGCTCGGTGTCGGCGGGTTTGCGCTCCGGCAGGAACACCTGGTATATGTGCTTTTCAGCATTATAATAATCCTGTGAATCGCAGGTGAGGCCGCCGAGCTGGCAGCGCTTATACTGCTTGTTCCAGCCGTTGAGGGCCAGCAGGATAAAGCGCTGGTTCAGGGCCCAGGTATCAGGCAGGTTGGTGATAAATGAACCGTCAATCATGTACCACAACTCCTTGTCGTTCTGAAGCTTCTCATCCAGAATCGAGTAGATGGTTGCGCCCGATTCACCCACCGTGAAAATGCCGAACTCGGTGAAAATATCCGGCTCTGGTACGCCTTCTTCCCCACAAATGCGCTGAATAGTACGCAGCACCTCGGCAATCATGTACGGGTAGTCGTACTCGGGCTGGATGGAGGTTTGGATGGGCAGGCCGCCGCCAATGTCGATGGTGGTGAGGGTAGGGCACACCTTGCGCAGCTCACAGTACTTGTGCACAAACCGGCTCAGCTCCGACCAGTAATATGAGGTGTCCTTAATGCCCGTGTTGATGAAGTAGTGCAGCATCGTCAGCTCGAAGCGCGGGTCGTTCTTGATGCGCTCCTGATACAGCGGAATGGCATCGGCGTAGCGAATACCCAGGCGCGAGGTGTAGAACTGGAAGCGTGGCTCTTCATCGGACGCCAAGCGCATGCCCACGTTGCACTTCTCCTGCACGTTGTCGTGGTAGTACTGCACCTCATTCGGCGAGTCGAGAATGGGCATGCAGTTCACGAAGCCGTCGTTGATGAGGGCGGTAATTTCCTGCTTGTATTCCGCGGTTTTGAAGCCGTTGCAGATGATGAACGTATCCTTGGAAACCTTGCCTTTGGCGTGCATGGCCCGGATAATGCTCATATCAAACCACGACGAGGTTTCGATGTGCACGTCGTTTTTGAGGGCTTCTTCCACCACAAAGCTGAAGTGCGACGCCTTGGTGCAATAGGCGTAGGAATAGCGGCCCTTGTAGCCGATTTGCTCGATGCCTTCCTTGAACCACTGCTTGGCCCGCTGAATCTGGGTGCTGATTTTGGGTAGGTACGCCAGCCGCAGCGGCGTGCCGTGCTTCTCCACCAGGGCCATCAGGTCGATGTCGTGGAAGCGCAGCTCGTTTTGCTCGACGGTAAACTCCTGGCTGGGAAAGTCGAAAGTCTGCTTAATCAGGTCGTGGTAGGTGTCCATGTAGTAGTGCCTAGTGCCTAGTGCTTGGTGCCTAGTGTTTAGGGTGAAAGGAAACGGAAGAAAAAGAACACAAATGGCGTAGCAGTCTGGCTGGGCCTGTACCGAAGAGTAAGCTCCACTCTAAGCACCAAGCACTAATAACTAAGCACTAAATTGCGTCCGCAAAGATACTCCCTTGGGGAGTTTTGGTTGTGCTATGTTCGTTGGTTGCGCCGGAAGGTCCGGGCGCGTCAAGCCTGAGTGGGAACCCACCCCCTCAATCGGCAAGCATCTAACCCACCTAACCTCTTTTCTGCCAATGTAATATGCGACGTATCAAGTTGCTGGAAGTGCGCTCCGAACTTGGAGCCGGTACCCGAGGCGCCAGTATGGGCATTGATGCCCTGAAAGTGGCCTGCCTCAACAAGGGCGGCGACTACTTCCGCCGATTCAACTCCGTGGTGGTGCCCGACCTGAACCACGTGCTCTTCGAGCCCAACCACTTCCCCTGCGCCCGCCACATCGACTCGATTTATACGGTGCAGCGGGCCGTAGCCAGCGCCGTCGAGCAGACGTTGCGCTTCGGGGAGTTTCCGCTGGTGCTATCCGCCGACCACAGCAGCGCCAACGCCACCATTGCCGGCATCAAGGCGGCCTACCCCCACAAAACCCTGGGCGTTATCTGGATTGATGCCCACGCCGATATTCACTCGCCGTACACCACGCCCTCCGGCAACGTGCACGGCATGCCGCTGGCCGCCTCCCTGGGCGTAGACAACCGCGAGTGCCAGCGCCAGCAGCCCGACCAGGAAACCGAGTTTTTCTGGCAGCGCCTCAAAAACCTGAGTGTGCCCGGCCCGCGCCTGCTCCCCGAGCACCTCGTGTACGTAGCCGTGCGCGACACCGAGCCCGAAGAAGACGCGCTGATTGAGCGCCTGGGCATCCGCTGGATTCGCCTGCCCGAAATCAAGGAAAAAGGCTCCCGCCAGCTTTCCCGTGAAATTTACGAGCACCTGCGCTTCTGCGACATCGTGTACATTTCCTTCGACGTAGACAGCCTCGATGCCAGCTTTAGCCGCGGCACCGGCACGCCCGTCGCCGATGGGTTGTACCTGTCGGAAGGGGAGAACCTGTGCCAGGATTTGCTGGAAAATGAGCGGGTAGTGTGCTTCGAGATGGGCGAAATCAACCCCACCCTCGACCACGAAAACACCATGGCCCACAACGCCTTCAATATCCTGGAAAAAGCCACCGAAGCCATTGAGCGCCGGTTGCGGCTGGAAGAGGTAACGGCCCGCCACCCCCGCGGCGAGGCCGCCGGGCGGTAGAGGGTCAGTTCTGATTGTAACTGGTTTAGTTTCGGGTTGTACGCTTCTCCTTCCAGTATGCCAGTGAAGGAGAGGAAGGTGGTAATTCTATCGTCCCTAACTTCCTCCCGTGGTTCTCCCCAGCCTTTCTACCTTTGTAGTAGTAGAAACCGGTAGCGGCTTCTGCTACTGCTTGTAGCGCCGGTGCTGGTTTACGCCGCCTCGTTTGCCGCAACGTAGGGGCCGTGCCGCTGCTACACCTTGCTTTTCCGTGCAACAACTCGAAAATACTCTCAAAACTGCGCTGGGCGCGGCTATTCAAAACGTATTCGGCGCTGAGGTGCCCGCCGCCCAACTGGTATTGCAGCCCACCCGCAAGGACTTTGCCGGCTCGTTTACGCTGGTTACGTTTCCGTTCACCAAAACCCTGGGCAAAGGCCCCGAGCAAATCGGGCAGGCGGTGGGGGAGTGGCTGGTGGCCAACGAGCCCGCCGTGAAAGGCTTCAACGTGGTGAAGGGCTTCCTGAACCTGGAAATTGCTGATGCGGAGTGGCTGAAGGTGTTCGAGCAACTGCGGCAGCTGCCGGCCGGCGCGCCCGTGGCCACCGGCGGCCCGCAGAACGTGGTAGTGGAGTATTCGTCGCCGAATACCAACAAGCCATTGCACCTGGGCCATTTGCGCAACAACTTCCTCGGTTACTCGGTGGCCGAAATCCTGAAAGCCACCGGCGCCACCGTCACCAAAGCCAACCTGGTTAACGACCGGGGTATCCACATCTGCAAGTCGATGCTGGCGTACCAGCAGTACGGCAACGGCGAAACGCCGCAGAGTGCTGGCATCAAAGGTGACCACCTGGCTGGCAAGTACTACGTGCTGTTCGAGAAGCACTACCGGGAGCAGGTGAAGCAGCTTGAGGCCGAAGGCGTAGCCGCCGACGTAGCCAAGCGCAAGGCCCCCCTGATGCTGGAAGCCCAGGACATGCTGCTTAAGTGGGAAGCCAACGACGAAGAGGTGGTAAACCTCTGGAAGCAGATGAACGGCTGGGTGTACGAAGGCTTCGATGAAACCTACAAGTCCATCGGTGTTGATTTCGACAAGTACTACTACGAGTCGCAAACCTACTTGCTGGGCAAAGAGCGGGTGGAAGAGGGCCTGCAAAAAGGCGTGTTTTTCAAGAAGGACGACGGCTCCGTGTGGGTGGACCTCCAAGCCGAGGGCCTCGATGAGAAGCTACTGCTCCGCGCCGACGGTACCTCCGTGTACATCACCCAAGACCTGGGCACGGCCGAGCTGAAGTACCAGGATTTCCATTACGACCTGTCCGTTTACGTCATTGCCGACGAGCAGAACTACCACATGCAGGTGCTGAAGGCAGTGCTGGCCAAGCTCGGCAAGCCTTACGCCGACGCCATCTACCACCTCAGCTACGGCATGGTAGATTTGCCTTCGGGCAAGATGAAGAGCCGGGAAGGCACCGTAGTGGACGCCGACGAGCTAGTGCGCGAGGTGGTGGAAGCCGCCAAGCAAGCCACGCTGGAAAAAGGTAAGATTGAAGGTTTATCCGAGCAGGAGGCTGCCGAGCTATTCCACATGCTGGGCTTGGGCGCGCTGAAATACTACCTGCTGAAAGTGGACCCCAAGAAGCGGATGCTCTTCAACCCCGAGGAGTCGGTGAGCCTGGAAGGCCACACTGGGCCGTTCATTCAGTACAGCCACGCCCGGATTTCCAGCATCCTGCGCAAAGCGGCCGAGCAAGGCGTTGAGCCCAGCGCCCCGCTTGCCAATTCAGTGGAGCTACACAGCACCGAGCAGGAAATGATTCAGGAACTGGGCCGGTACGCTGCCGTAGTAGCCGAAGCCGCCCGGGCCCAGTCGCCGGCTTTGGTGGCGCAATACGCTTACGATGTGGCTAAGGCCTACAACCGGTTCTATACCGAGGTGCCGATTTTCATTGAGCCGGATGCCACCAAGAAAGCCTTCCGGGTGGCGCTGTCGGCCCAAACGGCGCGGGCCATTAAGAGTAGCATGGGCTTGTTAGGCATTCCGGTGCCGGAGCGGATGTAGTGTCCAGGTAAGCCGTTAATCAACACAATGCCCCGCTTTACACTAAGTAAAGCGGGGCATTGTGTTGATTAACCAAGCTACGTTAGGCAGTGCTCCTACAAACACTTACCCAACGTAGCACCGAGGCTTAGTTGTAGCCAGGGTTTTGCGGCACCTTCCAGCTTTGAGCGTCATTCAAAGGAATTGGCAGCAGAGGCGTCGGGTTCACCGAGGTTTCGGTAGCTACGTGCGACATGGCCCGGGCCCGCACTTCAGGCGACAGGATGGCCATGTAGCGGCCCGTCCGCATCAAATCCCAGAGGCGCAACGACTCCTCGCCAAACTCCACCCGCCGCTCGTGCCAGATGGCATTCAGCAAGGGTTGGCCCGACAAACTCATTGCCAGGTCTGGCAGCGTGCCGGCGGGGGCGTTGGTAGGCTCGTAGGTGAGCGTGCCCAAGCGGGTGCCGGGTGGCCGGGTGGAAAGGCGGGCCCGGCCGCGCACCTGATTGACCAGCATTACAGCTTCGGCGGGGCGGTTTAGCCGGGCTGCGGCTTCAGCCTTCATCAGCAGAATATCGGCGTAGCGAATCTTACGGATGTTCTGCGGGCCCGACTCCGGCGCATTGGGTCGGAGGATAGCCGCCTTCCGGTTGAAATAGCCCGTAGCGTTTTGGGTGAGGTCGATGCGGTTGAGGATGCCCAGCACGATGTCGTTGTCCTTAATAATGGTGACTTCGCGGCGTGGGTCGTTGGTCTCAAACTCATCCACGAGACTCTGCGTGGGGTTGTTGAACCCGTAGCCAAACGTGTTGCGGTTGTTCTGAAAAATATTGCTGGTGGTACCTATCGAAATAGGGCCGTACCCGTTGTTGTCCGAGCCAAACTGGATTTCAAACAACGATTCGCTGCTGTTCTCCCCAATGTCCTGGTGAATGGCCGCGTAGTTGGCCAGCAGGCTGTATTGGTTGGAGGCAGTAATGGTGTTCGTAATGTCGTACACTTCCTGCCACGTGTGGTTGTTGCCGTTCACGGTGCCCAGCTGGTACATGATAACGCGGGCCAGGTAGCCGTTGGCGGCGCCTTTGGTCGCGCGGCCCAGGTCGGCAGCAGCATAAGCGCTTTTTTCCGGCAGCAAACCCGCGGCATCCTTCAGGTCCTTCTCAATAAAGGCGTAGGTCTGCGCGATGGTCGCGCGGGTTGCGTTGGGAGCTTCCGTCGGCGTCAGGGTTTTCTCGAACAGCGGAACGCCCCCGTACAGCTTCACCAGGTTGAAGTAGAAATACGCCCGCAGAAACAGGGCTTCGCCTTTCAGGCGCGATTTGAGCGCCGCGTCGATAGTGCCCGCATCCACGTTGTTAATCACCGTGTTAGCGCGCGCAATACCCGTGAAGCTATGCGTCCAGAGTGAGTTGACGATGGGACTACTAGTTGGCGTGTTCCAGGTTTTGAGCTCGATAAGGGAAGGAAAGTCGCTGGGTGAGCTGCCCCCCTTGTCGGAATCATCCGTCATTAAGTCGCCAAACATCCATTCGAAGTTCTGGGCCACGTACTGGCCGTTGGGGTCACCCCATTTGGGGCCCTGGTCCCAGGCGGCTACATCGTACACGGCATTAATGGCCTGCACGGCATTGGTAGGGTCCCGGAAAAGATTGTCCTGCGTGGTGGTGCCAAGCGGCTCCTTATCGAGGAAGCTCTTGCAGCCAGGAGCCAGGGCGGTAGTCAGCAACAGGCCGAACAAAGCGGCGCGGGTAAGTTTCATATAACGGGAGGTGGGAAGTAACTGATTAGAACTGCACGTTGAAGCCCAGGCGGTAGGTACGGGCCTGCGGATAGTTGCCGTAGTCGACGCCGTACGCGAGGGGGTTGTTGTACGAGGCCGACGTGGAAATTTCGGGGTCGTAGCCGGTGTAGTCCGTGATGGTAAACACGTTGTCGACCGAGGCAAACACCCGAGCCCCTTTCACCTTGACCTTGCTTAAGAAGGCCTGGGGCAGCGTGTAGCCTAGCTCCATGTTGCGGGCGCGCAGGTAGCTGGCGTCTTCTATGTGGCGGCTGCTTAAACGGTCGTTGCCGTTGGTATCGTTCGACGTGATGCGGGGCTGATTGCTATTGGGGTTGTTGGGCGTCCAGCGGTCCATGCGGCTCGCGTAGAAGTTGCTCCATACCCCCACAAAGTCGGCAGACTTGTTTAGGTGGAAACCGGCGCCGTTCACGGCTTCGGCACCCTGCACACCATACAGCAGAACCTTGAAATCGAAGCCCGAATAGCTCAGGTTCAGCGAAGCACCGTAGCTGAAATCGGGAGTACCGCTGCCCAGGTACGTGTTGTCGGCGCCCGTAATGGTGCCGTCGCCGTTGGAGTCCACATAGCGCACGTCGCCAGGCTTGGCCCCCGGCTGCACCGGCGCCGTCACGCCAGCGGCGTTGGTGGAGGTATAGGCATCAATTTCGGCCTGGCTATGAAACACGCCCTGGGCCTGCAAGCCGTAGAAGTAGGCTATTTCGCGGCCTACGCTCGTGAGGGTGGTGTTGCCGATTTGCGTGAGCACCGCGCCGGCCACAATGGGGTTGCCGCCGCCCAGGCTGGTTACTTCGTTGTTGATTTTGGTGAAGTTAAGACCCACGTTGTATTGCAGCTTGCCAATCTCATTGCGGTAGTTCATGGCTAGCTCCAGGCCGCGGTTGCGCAGGGAACCCACGTTGGCGCTAGCAGGAGCCTGCCCCAGGTAGTCGGGTACCGGCGACAGTGCAATCATGTCTTGGGTGCGCCGCTCGTAATAGTCGGCCGTGAAGGTCAGCTGGCTGTTGAACAGCTCGGCATCAATGCCCACGTCGGTGGTAACGGCGGTTTCCCACTTCAGCTTCGTATTGTTGATCTGCGTAATAGCCAAACCGGGAGCAGGCGCGCCGTTGAATACGTAGATCTGGTTGTTGTTCGCCACGGACGCATAGCCGTAGTTGGGGGCGGCGTTCTGGTTGCCCACCTGGCCGTAGCTGGCCCGCAGCTTCAGCACCGACAGGTAGCTGATGTCCTTCAGGAAATTTTCGTTGGAGATATTCCAGGCAGCACCCACCGACGGGAACGTACCCCGCCGTACCGGCCCGAGAAACTTCGAGGTCTGGTCGAAGCGCAGCGTACCTGTTACCAGGTACTTGTCGCGGAAGTTGTAGTTGGCCCGGCCGAAGTAGGAGAATAAGCTGCCATCGTACTGCGAGCTACGCACCACGTTGCCGGTGCTACGCGAGGCCGACGCATATTGCAAGGAGATATCGGCTGGTACGTTGTAGGCCGTGACGGAAATGCCGTTGCCGTACCCGCGCTGCGCTTCCTGGCCCAGGGTAGCTGAGAAAGAGCTGTTGTCGGAAAGCGTTTTGTTGTAGTTGGCGTAGTTCGACCACACCCACGAAACGTTTTCGTTGCGCGACTCGATAAGCGCGCTCTGGGCCCGGTTGTCTACCGGCCCGATGTAGTACTGCGGCTGGTAGGCTTTAGGGTGGTTGTTGTTGTAGTTGACGCCGAACGTAGAGCGGAACGACAACCCTTCAAACAACGAAATATCCAGGTAGCTGCTGCTGAACAGGTTGTTGTTCTGCGTCTTGTTGTACTGCTGCTCGTCGAGGTAGCGCGGCACGTTCAGCACGTTGCGCGTGATAATGTCTTCGTTGTACGTGCCGTTGGGGCCGAACGGGTTGAATACCGGGTTGGCTTGCACGGCATATTGCAGCACCAGGTAAGGCGGCGAGCCACCCTGACCGTCGCCGGCTCCCGTTTGGTTGCTATTGGTAAAGGTGGCCGCTACGCCCGCCTTGATGCGCTTGGTGAGTACCACGTCGTCGTTTACCCGAATTACGTACTTCTTGAAGCCCGAATTCTTGATAATGCCGTTTTGCTGGAAATAGCTGCCGCTGATCAGGTAGCGGTTTTGCTCGGAACCGCCCGAAGCCGACAAGCTATAGTTGGTAATCAGGCCCTTTTGCGTTACTAGGTCTTGGTAGTCAATGCCTTTGGCGTTGGTAGCAATGGCATCTTGCAGCAGCGGCGCATAGCTGGCCGGTACCTGGTTGCCGTTGTTGGCGAAGGCCTCCGTTACGAGTGTGGCGTACTGGGCGGCGGTGGTCAGGGGCAGGGTCCGCCGAATCTGCTGGAAGCCGGTGTAGCCCGACAGGTTGAACTGCGTGGCACCCGCCTTGCCGTGCTTGGTGGTGATGAGCACCACACCATTCGCCCCGCGCGAGCCGTAGATGGCCGTGGCTGAAGCATCCTTCAGAATCTCGGTTGACTCAATATCAGCGGGCAGCAGAAAGCCGATGTCACCGGTCTGGATGCCGTCCACCACGTACAGCGGGTCGCTGTTGTTGATGGTGCCCACGCCCCGCACCCGAATGCGGGTACCGGAACCCGGCTGCCCACTGTTAGTGGTTACTTCTACGCCGGCTACCCGGCCTTGCAGGGCCTGTACGGGGTCAGCGGTAGCTACCTGCGTCAGCTGCGCGCTACTCACCGAGGCCACGGAACCGGTCAGGTCACTTTTGCGGGCCGTACCGTAGCCGATAACCACTACTTCGTTCAGGGCCTGGGTGTCTTCCACTAGCGTTACCGATAGGTTAGTGGTAGCACCCGTTACCGGCACTTCCTTGCGCGTAAAACCCACAAAGCTCACCACCAACACACTGTTCTCAGGCGCCTGAATCGTGAAGCTGCCGTCGGGCCCGGTGCTGGTGCCGGTGGTGGTGCCTTTCACTACAACCGTTACGCCGGGCAAGCCGGCACCTTTGCTGTCCACTATCCGGCCCGATACCGCCACATCCAGTGGCTGAGTAGTGCTACCGAAATCGTTTGCGTAAGTTGGTATACGTAATACAATCCGGCCGTTGGTCACCTCGTAGCTGATCTTCAGCGGAGCCAGCACCTCATCCAGTACCGCCGATAAGCTTTCCTCCCTGGCATCCAGCGTTACTTTGCGTTCAGCACCAATGAGTTGCTGGCTGTACACGAAACGGACGTTGGCCTGCTTGGCAATCTGGGTCAGCGTTTCTTTGATGGTCTGGCCCTCCACCTGAAGGGTGATTTTGCGCTCCAACACGGTTTGGGCCCGCGCCGCGGCCGACGGAGACGCAATCGGTTGTGCGGCAACGCTCGAATGAGCACTCACTAGGCCAACCGGCACGCCTAGCATGGTTGTGTGGAGCATAACAGCCCTCAGGGCCGGCCATGAAGGAAAATGTACTGGGTGTTTCATAAGGTGATAAGAAGTGATGGGAATTATGGCACTTGTTGTTTGGAATCGGATTATGCGAATTGCGCGCAGACCGCCGCCGCTTATTTCGCCTGGTTCAACTGACAGCCTTTGCTGTTGAACCTAATTTGCGCGTCGGAGAGGGTATAGGTGGCGCCCAGGGATTTACACAGCAGCCCTAGCTTCTCGAACAACGACTCGTTGGTGAAGGAAATGCTGACCGTACAACCTGCCAGCTTGGCTTCATCGTACACGATATCAACCCCGTAGGCCTTTTCAAGCGCCGCCAGTACTTCCGGCACGGGCCGTTCCTCGAACTCGAAGGACTGCGGCAGCAGCAAGGCCGGCTTGGTAACCAGCTGCTTTTTTAAATGGCGGCTGGCCACCGAGTACACCACCTGTTCGTTGGGCAGCAACAGCACGCCCGCGGCGGCCGGGTGGGTTGGGGTGGCATCGAGTTGGGCCTCGTCGCGCTTCTGCACCGCCACTTTTCCTTCCCGTACTGCCACGGAGGCCTCACTGCTGCCCGCGTAGGCTTTCACCCGGAAGCTGGTACCCAAAACGGTGGTTACCACTTGCTTGGTCAGCACCAGAAACGGCCGCCGCTTGTTCTTGCTAACTTTAAAGAAGGCCTCGCCTTGCAGATATACTTCGCGCTTCGGGCCCGAAAAGGCCGTTTGGTAGCGGAGGCTGCTGCCGGGGTGCAGGGTAATCTGGCTGTTATCCGGCAAAGCAAAGCGTTGGATTTGCTGCGTCTGGTTGGTGCGCAGGGTCCAGGCGGTGGCTGGGGCCGGGGTGCTTCCCAGGAAGTCGGGCAGCTTGGTAGCGGGCAGTAAGAAGCGCAGGGCCACGCCCAACACCAGCAGCGCCGCAATCCACTTAACAGGGGCGGTTTTCCAGAACGAAGCGGGGTGCTGAACAACCCGGCCGCTGGCCGGCTCTGGCACCATCTCGCCGCGGAGGCGCTGCCAAATGGCATCTTCCACGGCCTCCTGATTCTGGCTCTGCAAGTGAATTCCGGTTGGCTCGTCGAGGCGCTCATACCACCGTTCCACCAAGGCCCGCTCTTGCGCGGTGCACTGGTTGTCGAGGTAGCGTTGGAGCAGGTTCTGGAATTCAGCTTCAGTCACAGTCAGCAGGCGTAGGTGGGCTTCTATACTAGCAAGTCACCGAACTGCCCGCACCCCCTAAACCAAACTGAAATTTTTTTATAAAAAATTTGCCGCTGGCTGAATGTGTTAATGTAAATAGCTGTAATAAAGGTAATTATAAGTCTACTGGAGCCACAGGAAAAGTGGCAGCAACAGCAGCAAATAATCCCGCAGGTAGGTTCGCAGCAGCTTCAGCGACTTGGTGAGATGATACTCGACGCTCTTCTCCGATAAGCTGACGCGCTTCGATATTTCGGGCACGGTGTAGTGCTCCAACCGGCTAAGCTGAAATATCTCCCTCGATTTTTCGGGCAGCTTGCGCAGGCTCGCCAACAGAGCCTCGCTCAAATCATTGTGGGCCAGTAGTTTTTCGGTGTCGGTATCGGCCTCGCTGGCGCTCATGCGGCAGTACAGCTCGTAGCCCGACTTCACTTTCTGGCTCTTGATGTAATTGATAATCCGGTACCGGATGGCCGTAAACAGGTAGTTTTCCAGCTGCTGAATCTGGTTGGTGCTTCGGCGGCTCCAGAGGTCAGCAAACAGGTCCTGCACCAGCTCTTCGGCGGCTGGGCGGCTCTTCAGCTTCCGATAAGCCACCGTAAACAAACGGTAGCAATACCGCTGGTAGATTTCAGCAAATGCCTTTTCCTCGTCTGCTTGCAAGGCATCTACTAGCGCGGCATCCGGCCAAGCGGCGTACATCGAAGAAAAAGAATTCACAGAACAAGAAGCTGAAAAAGGCGGTAGCTACAACCAATATACAATTTTACGTTAGGTTAGTTATAACCTGCTACTTCTTAAGAACTTTAACCGCGCGGCTAATAGTTCAGCAGGCTGAACTACAGGTCAGCCCCCAAACAATAAGCCGGCTTTAGCTTGGCAATGTAGGACGTTTGCGGAGCTTGGTCAGCAAGGAGCCGCCGCGGTACCAACCTGCAGTTCGACCAAGCACAACGCCTTGCCCGCCGTTCCTGAATCGGCTAGTATCTTTGGCGGGCCACCTGAAGTTGGCGCCACATTCTATGAAAAGCGTAGCAGTTTATTGCGGTTCCAGCTCCGGAACCAACCCACTATACACCCAGCAGGCCCACGAAATGGGCCGCATACTGGCCGAGCGCAACATAACCTTGGTGTACGGCGGAGGCCGCGTAGGCCTCATGGGCACCGTAGCCGATAGCGCCTTGCAGCACGGCGGCAAAGTCATTGGCGTCATTCCCGATTTTCTGGCGGCCAAGGAAGTGGAGCACCGCGGCCTCACCGAACTGCACATCGTGAAAAGCATGCACGAGCGGAAACTCCTCATGGCCGACCTCGCCGAAGGCTTCGTGGCTATGCCCGGCGGCTACGGCACGCTCGAAGAGCTGTTTGAAGTGCTGACCTGGGGCCAGCTTGGGCTACACCGCAAAGCGGTTGGCGTGCTCAACGTGGACGGGTACTACAACCACCTGCTCCGCGCCCTCGACCACATGGCCGACGAAAGCCTGCTGCGCCGCGAAAACCGCCACCAGCTCCTGAGCGACCCCACGCCCAACGGCTTACTGGATAAGATGCTGGCCTACGTGCCCGTCACGCTGGAAAAGTGGCTGACCCCCAGCACCACCTAACTACCATTGCTGCTGAGGGTGAGTGGCCATTATTGCCGCGAAACTCTGGCCGGGCCAAGCGGTTTACTGTCGGCAAACAAGCTTACTTTGCTGTACTGCTGAATAGTTGAGCTTGCTTGTTCGTCGCTCTCAGCCTCATTTCTCCCCAATTCGCCACATCCGTACTATGAAAAGCTTGTTCTTACTGGGCATACTGGCTGCTTGCGGCCTTTCGTCTGCCTCCATTTCCAACTCCTTGCCTTCTGCCGCCATGTCTGAAACCGCCGCCGCTCCCGCCACTGTCTACGATTTCACGGTGAAGACTATTGATGGCAAAGACATGAAGCTGAGCCAGTTCAAAGGCAAGAAGCTGCTCATTGTGAATACGGCTTCCAAGTGCGGCTACACGCCCCAGTACAAAGAGCTGGAGGAGCTGTCGAAGAAGTACGCCGGCAAAGTAACCGTACTGGGCTTCCCCTCCGACAGCTTCAAGCAGGAGCTGAGTTCCGATGAGGAAGTGGCTTCTTTCTGCGAGAAAAACTACGGCGTGACGTTCCCGCTGTTTTCCACGGTGGCCGTGAAAGGCGACGAGGCTGCTCCGCTCTACAAGTTCCTGGCCGACAAAACGAAAAACGGCGCCGTAGGTGAGGCTCCCAACTGGAATTTCTGCAAGTACCTCGTTGATGAGCAAGGCCACGTAGTAGCCTTCTACCCGTCTAAAGTGAAGCCCCTGAGCGACGAGCTGGTGGCGGCTATTTTGAAGTAATACTTCCTGGTTTTGTAATGAAGCACGTCCTGTTTCGACTGCGCGAAAGCCAGATCAAGCAGGACGTGCTTATTTTTGTGCTAGTATGACTGCTACTCCTTCTCCTGCTATCAGCCCCGCTAAAGCGTGGGTTTCCGCATTTCGGCCGCGCACGTTGCCGCTGGCGTTGGCCAGCATTATAGCGGGTGGCTTTCTGGCGGCTTCGCACGGGCAGTTTCGGGGCGCGGTGGTAGGTTTGGCCGCCCTTACCACCATCCTGCTCCAAATCCTGAGCAACCTCGCCAACGACTACGGCGACTCGCAGAACGGCGCCGACAGCGTACACCGCGAAGGGCCACAGCGGGCCGTGCAAAGCGGCGCCATTACGCCGGCTCAAATGAAGCGCGGCATGGGCGTATTCGGCTTCTTGTCGTTGGTGAGTGGCTTGCTACTGCTGTGGGTAGCACTGGGTACGGCCGGCGCCTGGATTTTTGCGACCTTCTTCGTACTCGGCTTGTCGGCCATTTGGGCGGCCGTGAACTACACGGCGGGTTCCAAGCCCTATGGCTACGCCGGCCTCGGCGACTTGTCAGTATTCGTGTTCTTCGGGCTGGTGGGCGTGTGCGGCACGTATTTCCTGCAAACCCGCTCGTTGCCGTTGGGCGTGCTGCTGCCCGCGGCGGCGCTGGGCTGTTTTGCTACGGCGGTGCTCAACGTCAACAACATCCGCGACATTCGCTCCGACAAATTGGCCGGCAAAATCACGATTCCGGTGCGACTAGGGCCGGTGCATGCCCGGCGCTACCATTGGTTGCTGCTGCTGCTGGGTTTCGGTTGCGCGGTGGTGTACGTGGCCTTGTCGTATCACTCGCCGTGGCAGTGGCTGTTTGTGCTGGCCGCGCCGCTGCTGCTCTTCAACGCCCGCGCCGTGTGGCAGCGCCAGGATTCCATGCAGCTCGACCCATTGCTCAAACAAATGGCGCTCAGCACGCTGGTGTTTACCGTGCTATTTGGGGTAGGGCAGGTGCTGTAGAGTAAGGCAGTGGTATAAAGGGAGGTGATGCAGCAGTTTGTTCATTTCGGCGAAGGGTCGTTTTCTAAGTGCTGTTTGCCGTTATCAGTGTTGAGGCAAAAACGTCAATCACCTCTCTTTATACCACCGCCAGGAGGTATAATAACAGTAAGATATTATCGAGATACATTTTTTACGAGCGAAAGATTTTCAGTAAAAAGAAGCGGGTGGTGGTTTTCAACTAACATTGGTATTCCACCTAAAGGGAAGAAGTATTGGTAGAATTCCTGTTAGTTTCTCTGTCAAAGGCACATTTGTGAATTCAATAGGGTCTTAAATTAATTAGTGTAAATAATACGCTATGCTAACCGAAAAAGAAACCACCAAGCTCAGCAAGCTTCTGAGCCTGGTACTCCGCCACGACCCCGCGCACTTGGGCTTGACATTAGACGCGCAGGGCTGGGCCAGCGTACCAGAACTCCTTACGCAGGCGCAAGTGC
This sequence comes from Hymenobacter telluris, assembly GCF_017313265.1. Classification (GTDB taxonomy): domain Bacteria; phylum Bacteroidota; class Bacteroidia; order Cytophagales; family Hymenobacteraceae; genus Hymenobacter; species Hymenobacter telluris. The sequence goes on from NZ_JAFLQZ010000016.1 coordinate 34,882, forward strand.
ACAACGTCCCGCTGACGCTGGAAACGCTGGTGCACATCGTGGAAACCAGCCCCAAGCAACGCTTCCGCTTCAGCGACGACCAGCAGAGAATCAGGGCCAGCCAGGGACATTCGGTGGAAGTGACTTTGGGATATGAGCCCCTGACGCCGCCCGAACTGCTCTACCACGGCACGGCGGCGCAATATCAGACCCGGATTGCGCAGGATGGCCTGAAGAAAATGAGTCGGCAGCAGGTGCACCTAAGTACCGATGTCCCGACGGCCCGCACGGTGGGGAGCCGGCATGGCCGGCCGGTGGTGTTTGGGGTGGATGCCCGCCAGATGCAGCAAGACGGCTACCTTTTCTACCAAGCCGATAATGGGGTGTGGCTCACGGATGAGGTGCCGGCCCGCTACTTGCAGATACTACCCAACGCCCAGTAATCGTTGCGGCTTTAGCGCTGTGTTTCAATTGCCTGCTACTCCCCATGACTTGCACCGCCAACATATTGCCGCTGTTCTTGCTGTTGAGTCTGCTGGCCAGCTGCGCCGGAACCACATCCAATGCGCTTTATCAGACTGCATCGGCTAGCTCGCCGGTGGTAGCAGATACTGAGCAACCGGAATTGAAAGAACAGAGCACCGGTGCCGCTGCCCCTAACCCGGCTCCGCCCGCCGTTGCCCGCCGCTTGGTGTACAATGCTACCGTGCAGCTACGCGTGACACGCACCGATTCGGCGCAGGCGCAGGTGCGGCGGCTGGTAGCGCACGAGCAAGGCTATCTGGTGCAAACCAGTGAGGAACGGATGCAGCTACGAGTGCCCACCGAGCGGTTGACGGCGGTGCTGGCCGCGTTGCCCAGAGTGGGCAAAGTGGAAAGCCAAACGCTGAGCGGGCAAGACGTAACCGACGAGTACACCGACTACCAAATCCGGCTGGAAAATGCCCAAAAGGCCCGCCAGCGCTATTTGGAGTTGTTGGCCCGTGCCGCCAACGTCACCGAAGCCGTAGCCGTGGAAAAGGAGTTGCAACGCCTCAATACCGAAACAGATAGGCTCACGGGGCACCTCAAGCGCCTCCAGCACCTCACCGACTACGCCACTCTGAGCGTAACGCTACGGCCCAAAGTGCAGCTGGGGCCGCTGGGCTATGTGTCGGTAGGGCTGTACAAGGCAGTACGCTGGTTGTTTGTGTGGGGCAAGGCCAGTTAGGCAGGCTGTCCGGACAGGACCTTAGTAACTACCATCATTCCGAGCTAATCGAGGAATGACGGTTTTGTGCTTACAGCCCGTTACAAGTCGTTTAGTAGCCGCGCTGTTCAAGCTCGAAGCCCGTATCGACTTTATAATTTATATTTGCATCATTGTTGCATTTAAGAATTAGAAAAGCCGTGGAAGAAATCGATGTACTGATAGTAGGAGCAAGCAATGCGGGCCTGAGCGCCGCCATGATGCTGGGCCGGGCGTTGCGGCGGGTGCTTGTCCTCGACCACAACCAGCCCTGCAACCGCCAAACGCCCCACTCGCACAACTTCCTCACCCGCGACGGCGAAACGCCGGCCGCCATTGCGGCCGCGGCGCGGGAGCAAGTATTGCGTTACCCATCGGTGGCGCTGCAAACTGATAAAGTGGTAGCGGCGCAGGCCGTAGAAAGTGGCTTCCAGGTGACAACCGAGCGGGGCGAATTGCTGCACGGGCGCAAGCTGCTGCTGGCTACCGGCGTGAAAGACGAAATGCCTGCTATTCCGGGTTTTGCCGCGTGCTGGGGCGTTTCGGTGCTGCATTGCCCGTATTGCCACGGCTACGAGGTGCACGGCCAGAAACTGGGGCTGCTTGCCAACGGTGCTATGGCCGAGGAACTCGCCACCCTGATTCACTACTGGAGCCAGGAGTTGGTGCTGTTTACCAACGGCCCCGCCGACCTTACCACCGAGCAACAAGCGGCTATTGCAGCCCGCAACGTGCAACTTATTGAAACCCCCATAGCCGAGCTAGCGCATCAAAACGGTCGGCTTCAGGCCGTGCGCACGACCGACGGAGTTGCTTATGCGCTGCCGGCCATGTTTGCGCGGGTGCCGTTTCGGCAGCACACCGATATAGCCGCGCAACTAGGCTGCACCCACACCGAAACCGGGCTTATCCAGGCCACTGCTTTCGGCGAAACCAACGTACCCGGCGTATTCGTGGCCGGCGACAACAGCACGCCCATGCGGCAGGTTTCGGTGGCAGTGGCTAACGGCAGCATGGCCGCGGCCTTTATCAACCGGGAACTGATGAAAGAAGGCGTGTATAGTACTCTCGTTCAGTAATTCAAACTGGCTTGCTTGGACTGTTTACTCTGTTCGTTACTACACCTTACAACCAGGGCGTAAGTAAAAGAAAGGGCGGCTTCCTGTGGGAAGCCGCCCTTTCTTTTGCAATTCAGTTGACTACTCCGCTGATGGTGCAGCAGCCTGGCCTTCGGCGGCCGGAGCGGCACCTTCCGGGCGCGGGCCCCGGCCTCCGCGGTTGCGGCCGCCTCGTTTGCGGCGGCGCTGGCCTTCTTCACCTTCGGCCCGAGGTTCCCGGGCCTGGTTTTCGCCTTCGGGGCGGGGAGTACGCGGCTCACGGGGTGGGCGAGCCGGGCGGGTTTCGCCTTCGGGGCGCGGAGCACGAGGTGGGCGCTCATACGGCACGGCGGGCGCCTGGCCGGCATCCAAAGCGGCCAGGGCGGCCTGGGCTTTGGCTATGCGTTCCTGGTGCTTGGGGTCTTTGGGGTCGGGGGCACCGTTGCGGGCGGGGCGGCTACCATCACGGCCACCGCCACTGCGGGGGCCCCGGTCACCGCCTTCCGGGCGCGGGCCCCGGTCGCGGCTGCCGCCGCCGGAGCGGCCGCCCCGCTCGGGCCGCCCGCCGATTTTGCCGTGCAGGCCGGAGAAACGCTTGGGGTCGAACTCGGGCGCCGGGCCCAGGCCGAGCGCTTCGGTGATGTTCTGCTTTTCCACTTCGCGCTCAATCAGCTTCTCAATCTTCACCACCCGGTCCTGGTCCTGGTCGGCAATGAAGGTGATGGCCGTGCCTTTGGTGGCGGCGCGGGCCGTGCGGCCAATGCGGTGCACGTAATCCTCGGCGGCGCGCGGAATGTCGTAGTTCACCACGTGGCTCAGCGAGTCGATGTCAATGCCGCGGCTGAGCACGTCGGTAGCCACCAGGATCGGGAACTTCTTGTTTTTGAAGTCGCGCATGATTTGCTCGCGCTCCTCCTGTGTGCGGTCCGACGAAATACCCTGCGCCTCGTAGCCCAGCTTGCTGATGGCCCGCACAATGCCGGCCACGGCGGCTTTCTGGCTGGTGAATAGCACCATGCTCTGCACATCCTGGGTTTTGATGATGTGCTCGAGCAGGTAGATTTTCTGGCGGTCGAAGGCCATGTAGAACTGCTGGTCGATGCCGGCGGCGGGCTTGGATACGGCCAGCCGGATTTCCTCGGGCTCGTTGAGAATCTGCCGGGAGAAGTCCCGGATTTTGCTGGGCATGGTGGCCGAGAACAGCAGCGTCTGGCGCTGCTTGGGCAACTGCCGCACAATGTTCAGGATGTCATCAGAGAAGCCCATGTCCATCATCTTATCGGCCTCGTCGAGCACCAGATATTTGAGGGTGTCGAACTTCACGTAGCCCATTTGCAGGTGCGCAATCAGGCGGCCGGGCGTGGCAATGATGATGTCGGCGCCGCTGGTGAGGGCGCGTTTCTGCTGCTCCCAGTTCTCACTTTTGCCGCCACCGTAGATGGCAATGCTGCTGGCTTCCACGAAGTAGCCGAAACCCGTCACCTGCTCGTCAATCTGGGTGGCCAACTCGCGGGTGGGCACCAGAATGAGCGTGGACGTGGTACCGTGCTTGGCGTGCGAAATCTTGTCGAGAAGCGGCAGCAGATAGGCGGCGGTTTTGCCGGTGCCGGTTTGCGCGCAGGCAATCAGGTCTTTGCCTTCGATGATTTTAGGAATGGCCTGCTCCTGAATAGGGGTGGCATTCTGGTAATTCATGGCGTCCACGCCAGCCAATAGGTCGTCGTGGAGGTTGAACTCGTGAAAAGTCAAGGGGGAGCGAGTTAGGATGAGTGAATGGCTGACCTTGCTTTTCCGGTCAGTATTTTTAGCTGTTGGCTGCTGGCTTTCAGCTACTAGTTGTCGATGTTCAACTAACAGCAATAAGGCAACAGCTTGAAACAAAGATAGGAGAAACAACGGCGGCAGCCCCCAGCTTACCAAGTAGGAGGAAAGTAGCGCGGAGCGGATTTCTTGTGGCTTCCGCGCTACTCTGCTTACGAGGCCAGAATTTCCAGCTGCGTCCGTAGGTGCTGCTCTGTAATAGGGTAGGGCTGCCCGTGCCGCAATGATTGGTACACCGCCTCAAACAACCCCATGTAGTCTCCGCGTTCCGCCGCCACTGGCGTTGCCGTTTTTTCGCCTTTGTCGTTTACCACCGTGAGCGTGCCAACGGCGTCGGCAGGTTCCACACCATACGCGGCGTCGAGGGGTGTGAGGCCCTGGTCGAGTTGGGTTTCCTGCACGTCGGTGCGGGCTTTGCGCAGGCTGCCGCGGGTGCCGTGCAGCACGAAGGCTGGGCCAGGGTCGGCGACCAACAGGCTGGTGGTCAGGTACACGTTCAGGCCCGAGGAGTACAGCAGGTGCAACTGCATATAATCGGTCACGCGGGAGTGGGGGCGGAAACTGCCGAGCGTTTTGCGGAATTCGCTGGGCGTGCCAAACAAGCTGATGGCTTGGTCGAGGATGTGCGGGCCCAGGTCGAAGTGCAGGCCGGAGCCGAGCGTGGTGGGTTCTTCCTTGAATACCTTGGTGTGAATGGCCGTCTTGTATCGGTCGAAGCGGAAATGCGCCTCGATTAGCTGACCGAGCTGGCCGCTTTCCACCACCTTGCGCACGGCCAGAAAGTCACTGTCCCAGCGGCGGTTCTGGTAGCCGAATACCTGGCGGTTCATCTCGCGGCCCAGCGCAAACAGGGCCTCAATATCGGCGGCGGTGGTGCCCACGGGTTTCTCAATCAGTACGTGCTTGCCGGCCCGAAGTGCCTCGCAGGCAAGGTCGAAGTGCGTATCGTTGGGCGTGTTGACCACCACTAGCTCAATGGTGGGGTCGCGCAGCAAATCCCCCACGCTGTCGTAGCTGATGGTATGCGGATAAGCCTGCTGCATCTGCTTGCGGCTGCGTTCCACCACGGCCCGCAGCGCAAAGCCGGGGTGCGCCTCCAGAAACGGCGCGTGAAATATGCGCCCCGACATACCGTAGGCGAGTAAGCCCGTTTGGATAGGTACAGTCATGGTTTCGTTTTTTGTTGTTGGTTTTTCGTTGTTCGTGCGTAAGAACGTCATGCAAAGCTTGCCAAAGTATCTCGCGTGCTGAGGTTGCAGAAACAAATGAGTTAGAACACTGGCGAGATGCTTCGACTACGCTCCGCTGCGCTCAGCATGACGTTCTTACGCACTTGCGCACAAACAACGAAAGACCAACAACAAAAAACGAAACCATGCTCGACCGTTTTTCCGCCCAAGCCGCGCAATACGCCCGCTACCGCATCGACTACCCGCCCGCGTTGTACGAGTTTCTGCTGGCCCACACATCGCACCGGGAGCGGGCCTGGGACTGTGCCACCGGCAACGGGCAGGTAGCGGCGGTGCTGGCCGAGCATTTCGAGCACGTAGCCGCCACCGACATCAGTGAAGCGCAGCTGGCCCAAGCCCCGCAACGGGCCACTATCACCTACCAAGTGTCGCCGGCCGAGCGTACGCCTTTCCCGGCAACGTCTGTGGACCTAATAACCGTGGCCCAGGCTGTGCATTGGTTTGATGCCGCCGCTTTCAACCAGGAAGTGCGCCGCGTGGCGCGCCCTGGGGCTACGGTAGCCGAGTGGGGGTACGGCCTAGTACAAGTGCACGAAACCATCGATCCACTTGTCCGACAGTTCTACGCCGGTACCATGCGGCCGTACTGGGACGAGAACCGCTGGCACATCGACGACGAATATGCGCGTATCCCGTTTCCGTTTGAGGCCGTGCAGCACGCGCACTTCCAGGTGCGGCGGCAGTGGTCGGCGGAGTGGTTTCTGAACTACCTGCGCACGTGGTCGAGCGTGGTGCAGTACGAAAAGCAGCACGGCCAGGACCCGGTGCTACTGATTGCCGACGAGCTGACGGCACGGTGGGGACCCGCAGAACGGGAAATAGTGTTTCCGGTGTTTCTGCGGCTGGGACGAGTAGAATAATCCGGCCGCCGGGGCGTTGTCTGCTGGTATTCAAGCCAACCTATGCTTTCGAGGAGGTATCCACGGGCCCTATTCTTGTTCTACCGCACGCAGTTTTCGGCGCTAAGCTTATTTTCCCTGCTGATACTGGGTACCTCCGTTCCGTTTGGTAACTGGCCATTGCAACTGGGCGTCAGTGTGCTACTCATGAAGCTGGTTACGTATCCGGTGGTATGGTACCTGTCGGGGCAGATGCGTCCCAACCAGTATTGGCTGTATCTGAACCTGCACATCGCGCCCTGGCAGCTATGGGCGGGCGTTGTGCTGCTGGATACGGGGCTATTTAGCGGCGTTGTAGCCTTGTTGCGGCAACTTGTGGTATGGCTATAAACTCCGCCACTACGCCCTGGGTGCTGGAGGCCGACGGCATTCAGCTGCAATTCGGCCAGCGCCGCATCCTTTCCGACGTGTACATCCGGGTGCAAACCGGCCAGGTGGTAGGGCTGATGGGGCGCAACGGCTGCGGTAAATCCACGCTGCTGCAAACCATTTTCGGCGGGCGGCACGTGCCCGATGCGTCGGTGCGCGTGAATGGCCGCTACGCGGTGCCCGCTTACCAACAGCCCGGCTTGCTCAACTATCTGCCTCAGACACTCATGCTGCCCGCCGCCATAACGGTAGCCGAGGCGGCTCAGCTGCTGCGCATAGATGGGCACGCTGCGCTGGCGGCCTTTCCGGAGCTGCAAGCCCAACTGCACCAACGCATCGGTGAGCTGTCAGGTGGTACGTCACGGCTGGTGCAGGTGCTATTACTGCTACACGCCGACACGCGCTTTTCGTTGTTGGATGAACCTTTTTCCGGCGTGATGCCGGTGCACATCGAAACACTGTCCGACGTTATCCAGCAAGTGAAAGTCCGCAAGGGCCTGCTTATCACCGACCACCGTTTCACGGAGCTGTTGCCACTCTGCGACGTGGTGTACATGCTGCACAACGGGCGCCTGGAGGAGCTGCCTGACCCCCTACAAGGATTACGGGACCGGGGCTATCTTGCAAGCTGACCTTTCTGCCTGCCCTACTATGCCTGACACTGTATTCTCACCTCAGCTACCTTTCCACGGTTTGTTTGTGCTGGAGCTGGCCTCCGTGCTGGCCGGGCCGCAGGTGGGCCAGTTCTTTGCTGAGTTGGGGGCAGAAGTGTTGAAAGTGGAAGCCCCGGCCGGCGACGTCACCCGTTCCTGGCGTACCCCGGCCGAAGCCACCAATACCACCGTTTCGGCGTATTTCAGCTGCGCCAATTGGGGCAAGCAGTCTGTGGTGTTGGACCTGACCACCACCCCGGGCCGGGCCGAAGTACACCGCCTGGTGGCCCGCGCCGACATCGTGCTGACCAGCTACAAGCCCGGCGACGCCGAAAAGCTGGGCGTGGATTACGCCACTCTGGCCGCCCTCAACCCCCGGCTGCTCTATGGCCACCTCACCGGCTACGGCCCCGCTGCTCCCCGCGCCGGCTACGATGCCGTGCTGCAAGCTGAAGCCGGTTTCATGCACCTCAACGCTGCCGGCCCCGCCACAGAGCCGCAAAAAATGCCAGTGGCCCTCATCGACCTATTGGCCGCGCATCAGCTTAAGGAAGGCTTGCTGACTGCCTTGTACCAGCGCGAAAAAACCGGCCGTGGTGCCTTGGTGCAGGTGTCGTTGCTGGATAGCGCGCTGGCTTCACTGGCTAATCAGGCTGCTACGTTTCTGGTTACCGGCCACGACCCACAGCCCCTGGGCTCTGGCCACCCCAGCATTGTGCCCTACGGCACCGTGTATCAGGCTGCTGATGGCGTACGGCTGCTGTTGGCGGTGGGCGCCGACCGGCAGTTCCAGCAGCTCTGCGCCGTGCTGGCCCGGCCCGCGTGGGCCACTGAAACCCGCTTTGCTACCAACCCAGCCCGTGTAGCGCACCGCACCGAGCTAGAGCAATTATTACGGGCAAGAATAGCCGAAGTCAGTGGCGCTGCTTTGCTGCAAGAACTGGAGTTGCGCGCCGTGCCGGCCGGCGCCGTGCGCACGGTAGGGGAGGCCCTGAGTCACGAATCGGCGCAAAATATGCTGCTGCCTCCTACCACCGAATTCCCGCACGCGGGGCTGCGGACGGTGGCGTTTCGCAGCAACCAGTGGCCGCAAGCCGAGCGGCTTTCGGCCCCACCTACGCTGGAAAAACCGTAGCTGCAAACCAGTAGCGGTAACTGTTGAGTTGCTACTTTGCGTACGTACTAGCACTTGCCCAAGCTGAATTGCTTGGATTCACTATGCCCTGGCTAGCGCCTGGTGCGTCAATCCTCTCCTGCATGGCCAAAAAGAAAACCGCTCCCGCCCCCACCGTTAGCACGCAAACCGACGATGGTACTCCCGGTGCCCCGCACACACCCACCAGCGGCTCCACCAACACCGACAACGCCGCGCCCAACGCTGCCGGGGAGCCCGCCGAAGCTCCCGCCGACCGTCTCGACCAGATTTTCGATGGCCTCAAGCAGAAATCCTCAGCCAAGCAGGCCATCTACCGCAATACCATGTCCACCTTCGACCTGTTGCGCAAGGTGACCCAGGAACTAGTAGTGGAGCTGAGCCGCAAAATCACGCCCGTCGATTCCACCGTCATCATTGAATATCGGCCTATCAACGACATGGAGTTCCACATCCGGTTCTCCGGCGACTTGCTGGTGTTCGTCATGCACTCCAACATCGTGACCTTCCCGGATGAGTACGGACCCATGCCCACCAAATACGTGGAGGACGACTTCCGGCGGCGCTTTTTCGGGCACATCATGGCATACAATTTCATGGCCGACAGCATCAAGTACCAGCGTATGAACGACCCTGGCTACCTGGTGGGCCGCCTGCTCATCAACATCGACAACCACTATTTCCTGGAAGGCGTGCAACAGCTGGAGCTACCCGACAACGATATGTCGGACAACGTAGTAACGCCCGATGGCATGAAACTCTTCGTGGAAAGCGCCATGATTGCCGCCGTCAACAACGACCTCATTGCCCCGCCGCTCGACGACATCCAGAAAATATCAGTGAAGCAGAAGCTGGAAAACCAGCAAGTTAGCCGCCCCAGCAAAGTAGGCTTCAGCTTCTCCCACGAGCAGGTTGTCCATTAGGTGAGGTGGTGAAATGGTGAGTTTGACGTGCTTATTGCGCCATTTGCGCAGCCAGTACGTCAAACTCACCATTTCACCACTTCACTATTTCACTTTCTACCGCCGCAGGTAGCCTACCTTCTCGCGCACCTTGTTCAGTACTTCTGTACCGTAGGCCTGGGCTTTGCGGGCGCCTTCGGCGAGACGGGCGTCCAGTTCCGGCAGGTTGCTCATGTAGAAGTTGAACTGCTCTCGCTCGGTGGCAAAGCGCTGCTTGATTAGCTCAAACAACGCCTGTTTGGCGTGGCCGTAGCCGTAGCCGCCAGCCAGGTACCGGGCGCGCATATCGGCGGTTTCGGCGGGCGTGGCCAGCAACGAGTACAGCTTGAAGGTGGTATCCGTATCGGGGTTTTTGGGTTCTTCCAGCGGCGTGCTATCTGATACAATTAGCTTGATGTTCTTGAGCAATGCCTTGTCATCCAGGAAGATGTCGATGATGTTGCCGTAGCTCTTGCTCATCTTCTGCCCGTCGAGGCCCGGAATGGTCTGGATTTGCTCGTCCGTCTTGGCCTGGGGCAGCACGAAGGTTTCGCCGTAGCGGTTGTTGAAGGTGCTAGCAATGTCGCGGGTGATTTCCAGGTGCTGAATCTGGTCTTTGCCCACCGGCACAAAGTCGGCATCATACAGCAAAATATCAGCTGCCATCAGCACCGGGTACGTGAACAGCCCCGCATTCACGTCCGAGAGCTTGTCGCTCTTATCCTTGAACGAGTGGGCATTGGCCAGCATCGGGTACGGCGCAAAGCACGACAGGTACCAGGCCAGCTCCGTCACCTGGGGCACATCCGATTGCCGATAGAACAGATTTTTCTCGGTATCGAACCCGCAGGCCAGCCACGCAGCAGCTACCGAATAGGTGTTGTGGCGCAACGTTTCGGCGTTGCGCACGGTGGTCAGGGAGTGCAGGTCGGCAATAAAAAGTAGCGACTGATTGGCACTGCTTTTCGATAGCTCAACGGCGGGTAAGATGGCACCGAGCAAGTTGCCCAAGTGGGGGCGGCCAGTGCTCTGGATGCCGGTCAGGATGCGGGACATTTTTTTGCTGTTCGTTTTTGGTTATTCGTTTTTCGTTGTTGGGAGGGCAGGGAGTAAATCGATTATCAAACCGCCGGAACGGTCCGAAAAACGAAAAGCCAAAAACGAAAAACGCACTTGTTACACGCTCACATTCGCGGCAGCTTCCTGCTGTAGCTCGGCCGTAACCTCCTCGCCCAAATATCGGTCGATGAGGAAATGAGCTACGTACAGCACCGGCGTAAGCAGAATAGCCGCGGCGAATTTATACCAGTAATTGGTGTTTGCCACGCTTAGCACCTGGTCCATGGTCCAGTTGCCGAACAGGTAGAAGGCCACGTACAGTACCACGAACGAATCGACGAGCTGCGACACCAGCGTGGAGCCAGTGGCACGCAGCCACACGTAGCGGCCTTTGGTAGCCCGCCGGAGCGCCTGAAATACCGTGGCATCCAGCACCTGCCCAATCCCAAACGCCGTAATGGAGCCAGCAATAATGCCCAGCCCCTGCCGGAAGATACTCTGGTAGGCGAAATCGATATTGAACGGCCGGCCTTGCGCATCGGTCTTGTTGACATCCAGCCAGAAGGCGGCCGGCGGCAGCTTGGTGGTGGCGTAAATCACCAGGAAGGCAAACAGAATCAGCGCTACTGTGAGGTAGCTAATGCGCAACACGCCAGCCTTACCGAAATACTCGTTGATAATATCGGTAGTAACAAACACCACCGGCCAGATGAGCACGCCTGCCGTGAGGTTGCCGGGCAACCCCATCAGCGCCTCCACCGAGAAAATCTTGACCCCGATAATTTCGGCCAGCAGCGCATTCACAATGAAAATGCCGCTGAGCACCAAGTAAAGCTGCTGTTTTTTATGAGACATGCTCTTTAATTAAAAATTGAGAATTAAAAATTAAACATGAGCAATTTGTGCCGGCACAAATCCGGCTTCTCGTGCCCAATAGAACCGGAAAAGCAGGTCTGCCGGTAGAAGGAACAGACTTTTAATTCGCAATTCTTAATTTTTAATTCACACGCTCACTGTTAGGCCTTCCACTGCCAGGTCGGTCCACTCAAACATGGTTTGGGCTTCGGTGAGCAGGGGCTGTAAGTCGCGGTAGCGGCTGGAGAAGTGGCCGATAAGCAGGCGCTGCACTTGGGCGCGGCGGGCGAGCAGCCCCGCCTGGCGGGCCGTGGAATGATGCGTGGTAGCGGCCCGGTCGCGCATTTCTTCCAGAAACGTAGCCTCATGGTACAGCAAATCTACGCCGTGCACTAGGTCGGCGAGGCTTTCGGTGTAGAGCGTATCGGAGCAGTAGGCGTAGCTGCGCGGCGGGCGGGGCTCGGTGGTTACGTCGAGGTTGCGAACCAGCACGTGGCCGGCTTCATCAAGCACATCTTCGCCGAGGGTAAGGCTGGTGAGCTGAACGGGGGTGAGGTTGGGGGGGAGCTTCTCTTTCACCAGTGGCCGGCGCCGGGGCTGCTCCCGGAACAGATAGCCGCAGCACGGAATGCGGTGCCGCATGGGCAGCGTATGCACCGTTACGTGCTTGTCTTCATATACCTGCGCGTGTTGAGTGGTATCAACGGCCGTGAAATTCAGCTCAAAGCACAGCTGCGTAAACGAATGCCGAAACTGCATGGTCAGCACCTCATCGAGGCCTGCGGGCCCGAAAATGTGCAGCGGCTCGGTACGGCCGTTGAGGTGCATGGTGCCCAGTAACCCAAACAGCCCGAAATAATGGTCGCCGTGCAGGTGCGAGATGAAAATGGTATTGATGCGTTGATGCCGCAGCTTATGCTCCATGAGGCGGCGCTGGGTGCCTTCCCCGCAGTCAATCAGGTATTGCGCGTTGCCCACCGTCAGGACCTGCGCCGTGTGGTGCCGGTCGAGAAAGGGCGTGGCCGACGCGCTACCCAGAATTTTCAGCTCGAACTCCAAAGTGGTTGTTAGTTGAGTGTTGTTGGGCCGGTGAAGGGCAGCCGGGCCGCCTAAAAGCAAATTGGTTGTCGGTTGTCAGTACGATACCTGACAACTGACAACCAACAACCGACAACTGAAAACCTATTCTTTGCTGGTCAGGTCCCGCTCGATGGCGTGCAGGAAAATCCGGTCAATACCTTCTTCCACCGTGGGCAGAATGTGCAGCACCGACTCCAGCTTGCTGATGGTGATGAGTTTCATGACGTGGTCCTGCAAACCGGTCAGTACCAACAAACCACCCGTAGAATTGCACAAGCGGTTGGCAATCAGGATAGAGCTAAGTCCCGACGAATCGGTGTACTTCACGTTGGTCAGATCCAGAATCAGGTTGTTGATTCCTTCAGCATTCAGTTTTACAAATTCCGATTTCAAGTCAGGAGCTACGGTGGTATCGAGCTTCTTCTCGTCAATCGTAATTATCGTGTACGTTTCCTTTTTATCAATCGAGTACTTCATGCCGTCGGTGGTTCGGGGTTTTAGGGAGTTGCGAAGGTAACAAAAAAATGTTCGTTGAACCTGTGTTCAGGTACCAACATCAGTGACTTTAGAAGGCCGCCTCAACGGCTTGAATTTCCCTTAAAACCGAACGTAAGGGTACTCCAGGTACTTTGCCAGTCAGCATCCGGCAGGCTGGCGGGCACCATACGCACGGCACTCACCATATATTGCCCAGCGGAGTTTAAACGAAACAGCACACGGCCGTTTTGGTTGCTGTAGAGCTTGGTAATTTTTACAGATTGATTAGGACTACGTTGCCATAGCTGTACTAGTTGGTTTGCCTGGGGCTTTCCATCAGCCAGCACCCGCACGGTGAGCGAGCCACCGGGCCGGAGGGCATAGGGGTTTTGCTCGGGCACAAGGTCCAGCGCCCCCCCAACCGGACGGCTCCAGGCGCGGCTGGTATCGGCGGAGGAATAGGGGCCAACCTGTACCAGCGTTTTAGCGCACCGGCTGTACGCTTCGCGGCCGGGCTTATCAAGGGCGTTGCGCTGCTGGCGTTGCAAGAGGATGTTGTCGAGGCCTTCTTCCTTGAGGTAGGCGTTGAATTTCTCGGCTTCCAGCGTAAGCGTGGCGTTGTTGGTAGCCAGCGCTACCATGTGCGTACCAGCTTGCCCAAACGTTACGGTGGGGTGCAGCGTATCGGCGGCGGTAACGGTGGCGCGTAGGTCCTGCGCACCCGGCGGGGCGTAATGCACAAAGCGGGTGATGCGGTTGCTTTTGCCAGCCCACCGCTCCCCGGTGAAGTTTTCGCCTACGAACAGCTTGAGGTTGAGCGTGGTGCCGGGGGCAACAAAGAATTGCGGTGGTAATAGCCAAAACTCGTGCGCTACCGCTGTGAAGGCGGCGGCGGCAAGCACGAAGGTGGGAATGTACTTCTTAAGCAAAACAGTTGGCTTGGTAATAGGGTACTCGAAACAAATAAGCAGCGTCTCGGCAAGGAACTAGCCTGCCATTCCAAACGCAGCGAAGAATCTGGGCAATTAATAGCGCACTCAGGTTCTTCGCTGCGCTCGAACTAACAGATGGCGCTAGTGCCGCTCCAGAGCCAGAGTGTAGGCACGGTCGTAGTAAATGCGTAGGTTTTTCCAGTCGAAGATTTCGGCGTTGCTTTCCACGTTGTTGCGCTGCATGATTCGCTCGCGGCGGGTAAGCAGCACGAAGTTCCACATCATCTCGGTCAGCTCTTCCGCCGATTCGTCGAAGCTCTTTTCCTGGCGCTGCACCACGTAAATGCCCTTGTCTTCGTGGGCATCCACGTTCTGCATCACATAGTCGCCGAAGCCGGAAAGGTCACTGGTAATGGCCGGTACGCCGCGGGCCACGCACTCCAGCGGAGTGTAGCCCCAGGGCTCGTAGTAGCTCGGAAACACGCCCAAGTGGCAGCCGCGCACAAACTGCCCGTACTCCATGCCAAACAGCGGCGACGTCGGCGACACGAAATCGGGGTGGTACACGATTTTCACCCGGTCGTGCTGGTGGTTGATGAGGCCGGCCTTGCGCACAAAGTTCAGGATGTCGTCCTTCTGGTCGTCAATCAGGTTGTGGGTGATAACCGACGGCAGGCTGCTGGTTTTCCAGCTTTGCAGGGTGCGGCGGTAGCGTAGCTTCCAGTAGTCGTCCACCATAGAGCTGAGGTCGGGCAGGCGGTGGTCGGTGGAGGCGGCGGCGGCGTAGAACAGCTTTTCGCCGACTTGCCGCTCAATGGCCTCGCAGGTTTCCTGCACCTCATCCAGAATGGCGCGGTTTTGCAGGATCAGGGGGTTGATGCTGGTGAAGGGGCGCTTGGTGATAAAGAACATGACCACGTTGCCTTCCAGCCCGCTTTGCTGCAAGCGGTAATTGAGCCGAGCCAGGGCTTCCAGCGTGAGGTCGAAGCCTTTGTTGTGGTACTCGTAGCGGCCGCTCGTGAACAGGTACAGCGTCTTGTCGAGGTCAAACGAGTAGCTCTGGAAGAAGTGCGCCATCACAAACTCGTGGATCTTGCTCTTGTACTGCTGGTGCAGGTTCTGGAACTCGTGCCCGGCCACAAACCGCTCGATGTTAAGGCCGTTGGGCAATACAGCATCCGGAATCCTATCCAGCAAGTAAATACACTCCCGCACCGTCAGCTCGCTCACGGTGGTAAACACGTGGGCTCCGTGCGCGGCGGCGCGCTCAATGGTAACGGCCGGCTCGATGTTGAAGTGCCGAGCCTCGGGCAACCAGTCCACCTGCATGAGGTGGTCGTAGAAGTTGGGGTCGTTCATGGCCAGGTAGCGGCCAAGCAAGGTGGCGTGCGTGGTAAACACCAGGTGTACCGGCGTCTGGTCGCGGCGCAGGGCCGGAATGGCTACGCCGGTCATCCACTCGTGGAAGTGGGCCACTACCTGCTGTTCTTCTTCTTTCTCGGAGGCCAGCACTTGCAGGAAAATCTTGCTCAGGTAGCCAAACGCCTCCACTTGGTGCAGCAAATCGTCGTTGTCGGGCGACGGAATGCGGTGGTGGTCCCAGAGGTCGTACTTTATCTGGCCCAGCATCGGATAGGCCTGATACGGGTTGAGCAGTACGGTGCGCGGCCGGCCAGTTACCAGCCACACACCCAGGCAGATATCATAGCCAAGCTGGCGCATGCGGCGCACGGCGCGGGCAAACGGGTCGGAGAGGGTGCTGAGCTGGTAGTCGTCGTAGGCTTCAAACTCGCCCTGGGCCTGGTTGGCAAAGTAGGGGCCGAGCAGGCAGTACCGGTCGTCCCAGCCTTGCATGGTGGCGGGTACTTTGCTGCGGATAACCGTGTAAATACCGCCCACCTGGTTACACACTTCCCACGCTACTTCAACGAGTAGCGCATCGGGAGCAACAGGAGCGGGAGCAGAGGAAGGAACTTGCATACAGTGGATGCTTGAGTGGGAGAGCGGCAAGATAGGTTTCTGGCGGCGTTTACCCAGCCTGTTTATAGCATGTACCCGATATAAAAAGCAGGGTTTCGTGGGCCCACAAGAAAATAAGTGCCTGCGTGGAAGTTGAACCCCAACGGATTTAGCCCGCAGAGGGCGCAGACGGAGCGCAGAGTACGCAGAACGTTCTGCGACTTCTGCGCTTCGTCTGCGCCCTCTGCGGGAACCGTCGTCGCCGGTTTACCCCGGCTCCTGCGAGATAATCAGCACCGAATACGGGGCCAGCCCAAACGAGGCGTGGTAGGCCTGGTCGTCGTAGATACCTTCTTCGGCCTGGGTGTCGAGGCTGTCGAAGTTGCCGAAATCCTGGTCGTAGCCTTCCCAGTCGGAGTTGAAGCGTACGCGCCAGTTACCGCCGCGGGGCAGGCCAATGGTATAGGCATCGTGGGCGCGGTTGGCGAAGTTGGCAATGACTACGGTAGTGTCGCCGGGGCCCGACTGGTCGCGGCGGATGAAGGCCAGCACCTTCGCATCGTTGTTGAGGTGGTGCACCTCAGTATGCTGGCCGGTGAGGCCGCGTGTGTGGCCGTGGAAATTGCGGCGCAGCGCAATCAAGTCGCGGTATAGGTGCACCATGCCGCCGAACTGCTCGGCCCGGCTCCAGTCCAGCGGCTGGTCGTCGGAGAAGTAGCCATCGGCCAGCATGGGCTGGCCCTGAAAAATCATGGGGATGCCGGGCGAAGTGAATACCAGGGCCGCGCCCAGGGTGGAGCGTTTTTTAGCAAACCAGTGGTCGGCGGCACCGGGCATGATTTCCTCGGTGACGCGCTGCTTGCCGTTGGCTACCTCGTCGTGGCTTTCGGTGTAGATGACGCGCTGGAAAGCGTCGCCGTTGTACACGCCGGTGAGGGTTTCGGCCACTTTCTGCAAGTCCCGGTCGTCGTCGGAAGGGGTGGTGAGGGCGTCGCGCACGATGTTCACGAAAGCCGCGTCCCACTGGGTGGAGAAGCCCTGGCCCCCGTCTTCGGGGCGCCGCGTGATGTACTCGTTGCCCTGCAAATCTTCGGCAATCATAATCTTCCAGGGCATGTGCTGCTGCACTTCCTCGTTGATCCACTTCATCAGGCTCCAGCCCTCGGGCAGGTCGCGGGTGGGGTCGTTAGTGCCATCCACGTTGCGGATGTGCGAAATGGAGTCGCAACGCAGGCCGTCTACGCGGTAGTCTTCCAGCCACATCAAAGCATTGTCGCGGATGTAAGCACGCACAGCGTCGCGGCCGTAGTCGGGGCGGTTGTGGCCCCAGGGAGTTTCGGCGCGCCAGTCGTTGTAGAAGTAGATGCCGCCACCGTCGTTTTCCTGCCAGCCGTCAAACTGCCAGAGGTCCAGGTCGCCGGGGCCGAAGTGGTTGTACACCACATCCAGAATCACGGCAATGCCGTGGCGGTGCGCTTCCTTCACCAGCTGCTTGAAGGCTTGCGGACCGCCGTATTCGGTTTCCAAGGCAAAGGGGTGGGAGGGGTTGTAGCCCCAGCTCCGGCCGCCCGGAAACTCGGTGGGCGGCATGATTTCAATGGCGTTGATGCCCAGCTCGCGCAGGTAGTCAAGCTTTTCCACCACATTCAGGAAGGTGCCGGGCTGCTCAGGGTTGGGCGCGTTGAAGGTGCCCACGTGTAGCTCATAGATGACGAGCTGATTCCAGGCGGGCATCTCGAAGTGGTCGTCTTCCCAGTCGAAGCTATGGTCGGGTACGATGGAATTGCCGGCCGAGTGCGTCACCTGGCGGGCATAGGGGTCGTTGCGGGTCAGCTCGCCGGTGGGCGTGGTCAGCTGAAACTTGTACTCGGTGCCCACCGCAACGTCGGGGAAATCAGCGGCCCAATAGCCGTCGGTTTCGTGGGTGAGGGGGTGGGTGGTGGCGTCCCAGTCGTTGAAGGGGCCGACTACGGCTACGGCCGTGGCGGCTGGGGCCCATACGCGAAATGTGGTGCCATCGGGGTGTGGTAAAGCACCCATGCCGGTTTGCAGCACGGGAGTGGAGGGAGGAGCAGTGTCGAGCATTGGAAGTAGAAAGGAAGTCGACCCGTAAATCGGGCTGATTCTTTTACTGGTAAGGCACGGTTAAGGTTGGGGTCTGGCGGACGGTGAGCGAGAAGGGCGACAGGCGCCGTACTCGTTGCGCCGCAACGCGAGAACAGCGCCGCGCCGGCTCAGGCCTCCAGGCCACTGGCAGGGGGCCGCGCGGCAGCTTTCGAGGGCTCAACCCGCCGCCTCAGGCCGCCAGCCAGCGCACGGCCTCGCCCTCGTCCCGAAACAGGGCTATTTCGTAGGAATGCACCCGGGCAATGGCGTCGCGGACGATGGGTTGCAGGGCGGGGCTGGTGCGCATAAGCTGGTCGCGGGTGGCCGACATGAAATAGGCAATACGCAGCCGGGCCGGCTCCATGGCTTCTACCGCCTCGGGCAACCAGACCTCGGTTATCCAAGTGGCGGCTTCCGGGCTACTGGTATCACGCCGCCGGATGTCGAGCAGCAGATGGGTGGTGCCGTAGAACTGGGCCGCTCGGAGCACGGCCGCGTATCCCTGCTGGAGCAGCAGCAGGTCGGAATCGGTGAGCCAGCGGATGATTAACTGGCCCAGGTCGGAGCGGTAACTGGCGTTGAGGGAAGGAAAAGCGGTAAATACGGAGTGTAGTAGGTAGTTGGGTAAAACTAAAATAACTCAAGTTGCGGACTAGCCGCATAGCGGCGATAGGTTGGTAGTAAGGGGCTAAAACTGGTTTCCAGCCGCGTAGCGGCGACAGAAACGCGGGTCATTCTGTCGCCGCTACGCGGCTGCAAAGCAATTCGGTGGGGTTTGCTACCAACCTGCCGCCGCTACGCGGCTAGTCCGCAACTTGAGTTAAAATAGGAAAAGATAAAGTATAGAATTTTAGGACTGTTTGCGGGTACGGCGGCTTGGGGGTGGCCGGTGGGGCCAGCTTGCGGGCGGGGGCGGCTACCGGGTGGGGGCATCAGGCCAGCAGCCAGCGCATGGCCAGGCCTTCGTCGCCGAAAACCATCAGGTCGTAGGGCTGGGTGGGTTGGGTGGCGGTTTGCACGGTGGCGTGCAGGGCGGTATCCTGCTGCACGGCCTCGCCGCGGGCGGGCGAGATGAGGTAGGCCAGCCGTAGCCGCTGGGGCGCCAGCGCGGCCACCACCTGCGGCAGCCACTCCTGCACAATCCAGGCGGCCATGAGGGGGCACGGCTGGGGCCGCCGCCGCACGTCCAGCAGCCAGCGGGAGGTATGGTGCTGCTGGCCGTACTGCAACAGCGTGGTGTACTCGGCCTCATGCTGGGCACGCGCGGAAGGCTCGGCTAGCCAGCGGGCCATGAGGAGAGCCAAATCGGCGCGGTAGTCGAGCGTGAGGGTAGCGGTGGCGTACATGGCGTAAAGGTGCAAAAGAAAACGGGAGGCGGCTACGGCCCTTCTACCAGCGCAATTTCGGCGGGTGTGAGCTGGTAGAGCTGGTACACCAGCTGGTCGAGGGCGGCATCCTGGCGCTGGAGGGCGGCGCGGCGCTGCTGCTGCTGCTGCTGGAACTGTTCGAGGTAGGGCAGCCACTCGCCCTTTTCGGCGAGGGTGAGCTTGCGGCCCAGGGCTGTTGAGAGGGCGGTGCTCCAGGTTTTCCAGGGCTGCGCGAGGGCCAGCTTGCCCGTGAGCGGCGCCGTGAGGCCCAGCTCGGCCTGCACCAGCCGCC
Source organism: Hymenobacter telluris (assembly GCF_017313265.1). Classification (GTDB taxonomy): domain Bacteria; phylum Bacteroidota; class Bacteroidia; order Cytophagales; family Hymenobacteraceae; genus Hymenobacter; species Hymenobacter telluris. The sequence goes on from NZ_JAFLQZ010000016.1 coordinate 54,399, forward strand.
CGGCGTTGGCCTCGGCCTCGTGCAGCTCCTTGTGCCCGGCCAGTAGGGCCTCGGCGGCGGCGATGAAGGGCTGCTGCTCGGCGGGGGAGATGTTGGGAATGGGAAGTTTAGAAACAGTTGTTGGATTGTAACGGTAATAGTTGCCTAGCTTAGGCGGACTAATGTGGTTAAGATAATATTTCGCTGTTTTAGAATTTAGAATAGCTAGTACAAATGATATGGAGTTTTTGTAACCTTCGTTTAAGATAATTGCAGGACAATTTGAGCCATTAAAAGATGAACCTTCTGATAAAATACCAACTTGAGGTCTTGTGTCAATGCCTTTAAGGAGAATCTTTTTTGCCTCAATATATTGAAAAGATCCCGCTCTCATGTGCCTATAAAAGTTGTGTTCAAACGCATAAAGTTTTCTGCTATCTAGTCTAGCCATTAATTCTTTTTTGAATCTTGAGAGATATTTGAAAATATTCGGGTAATCATTTTCTAATTCCGACACAGGTATCAAAATAGGATTGCCGTTTTCGTTGGATCTGTATGGATATATGACCTTAGCAGCAGGATATACTTCTGTATAGCGGCTCACTTCTTCTCCTCTATATGCATATGGTAAAATAATTGAGTCTTCAAGTTGCAAATCTTTTATAGTATTCGTGTCAACAATAAATGCAGCGTCCCATCCTGTCTTATTGCCTATATAAGCTTTGCCCAGTTTGCTTAAAGGGGAAAATATAATATTTTTATCAACTAATGATTGATTTAAATCAAATCCTTCAAATGTCCAAACGCTTTCATGTAATATACTTGTATCTATAAGCTTTCCTGTGAATGAGTTTATAAACTCATAATTTAAATTTTCTTTGTTTTTTATCTGCTTGTATTCAAAAGAGTTATTTATGCTGTTACTTATTACAAAAATAGCTGGATAAGCATCTGCATCTTCAAACACAGGTAGTGAGCCAAAGTCTGTTATTCTTCTTAAGAAACCAGTTGAAAGCAATCTTCTAATGTTTTTCCCATAATCAGTTTGCATCCATTGTGATGAAGATATGAATGATATAATGCTGTTTTCACTGATAAGATTAATTGCTTTTTCAAAAAATAAGATAGATATATCGAGCTTGCCTATTGGGGTTGTGTATTTGTCATAATAGTAAGTCATTTCTGACTTCGAAATATTCTGAACTCGCACATACGGCGGATTACCAATCACCACGTCAAACCCGCCTTGGGCAAACACTTCGGGGAAGGCGGCGTGCCAGTCGAAGGCGCGGGGGCCGGCCACGGTGGCATCGGAGATGAGCGAGTTGCCGCAGCGGATGCTGTGGTCGAGGGAGGTGAGGGGCTTGCCGGGGTTGGCGGTTTGCAGCCACAAGCTCAGGCGCGTAATGTCCACCGACTCGGGGTTCAGGTCGACGCCGTAGAGGTTGTGTTGCAGGATGTGGCGGTCGAAGTCGAACAGGGTAGCCTGGCCGGCGCGCAGGGCGGCCAGCTCCTGGTTCACGTGCTGGCCCTCGCGCAGCAGGTAGCCAAAGGCCTCGTTCAGGAACGCCCCCGAGCCGCAGGCCGGGTCCAGCACCCGGATGTTCTCCAGCGCGGTGGCGTAGGTTTCCCAGGCCGCAATGTGTTTCTGCACGGTGCGGGAGGGCTGCACCAGCCGGTTGCCCACCCCCAGGCGGATGGTGGCGCGGTCGTCGTCGGTGAGGTCGGGGAGGGCATCGAGGCCGGCTTCGCGGCGGCGCTCCTGCAACCACCCGCCCACGGCCTGCCGCACCATGTAGCGCGTGATGTACTCGGGGGTGTAGAAAATGCCGTCCTGCTTGCGCTTGCCCTGCTTGGCGTTGTAATCCTGCCCGGTGAGGCGGGCGCGCTCCACTTCGAGGTCGGAAAGGCTCTGCTCGAAGATGTGGCCCAGGATGTTCACGTTCAGGTCGGAGGCAAAGTCGTACTGCTCCAGCTGAATCACGGGCGTGAGGGTGCGGTCCTTAATCACCAGCGCATCGAGGGCGGCGTCGGCGGCAAACAGCCCGCCGTTGAAGCGGTTGATGTTGGCGGCTGGGTTGCCCTCATCGATGCTGCGGAACAGGCCGCGCACGGTGCGGTACACCTTGTCGTCGGCGGGGTCGAACACGTTTTGGCGCACGGCATCGAGCAGGCGCCGGAAGGTGAGGCGCGGGATGATATTCTTGTCCTCGCAGAAGCACACGAATATCACGCGGTCCAGCAGCTTCTGAGTGTGGGCCAGCAGCTCCAGCGGCGGCACCGCGGGGTTTTGCTCAATGAGGTGGTCGAGCAATTGGCGGCGGGCGGCGCTGTAGTCTTTGTAAAACGCCTTCGTGATTTTCATCTCTTCCTGCTGGCGCTGTTGCAGGGCCTCGTCGAGTGGGGCCTCGGCGCGGCCGGCCGGGGGCAACAGGTGGGCGGGCAGCAGCAGGGCAAAGAAGCGGCGCAGCTGCTCGGGCTGGTCGGGTAGGGTTTCCAGGTTGAACACCTCGGCGCGGCTCTGGTCCTGGGCCGCGTAGAGGCGCAGCTCCACAAAGTTGCTGACCAGCACCCAGCGGCACTGGCCGCCAAACTTGCTGGGGTAGCTGAAGGCCTGCTCCACGGGCGTTTCCTGGCGGCCTTTGCCCGCGCCGCCGCGCTGCTTGGCGTCGAGGGCGGTGCGGGCGTCTTTCAGCTCCACCACGGCCCGCACCGGCCCGCCGAGGCTGCCGCCGGGCGCGGCCACAAAGTCGCCGAGGGCGCCGTCGGGCTTGGTGCCGTCGGTGAGGGTTTTCAGCTCCAGCTGCAGCTGGCGGTGGGTGGTGGCCTGGTACTCGTAGCCCAGCACCTGCCCGAAGAGTAGATTCAGAAACTCGGCCTGCAAGGCTTCCTCTTTGTGGCTGCGCACGTAGCCGCTGGCAATGGCCTGCTGCCAGCGGCGCAGGTGGCGCACCCGCTCCGCGAAGTCGGGCAGGGCGGCGGCGGGGTCGTAGGGGGTGAAGGGGGCGGGGAGGGTAGCGGCGGGAAAGAGCGGGAGTAGCGTAGGCATGAAGGATAGAGGATAGAATGAGGGCGGAAGATAGGCAGGCAACACCGGAACCCCCAGCGCGGACCTCACCCCCTAACCCCCTCTCCTCGGGGAGAGGGGGAACTAGCTTTTAGATTTTTAGAGCTAGATGCTACGTCTAGTGCCCCCTCTCCCCGAGGAGAGGGGCTAGGGGGTGAGGTGCCCGGCAACGCCCAAGCTTGCTTATCCGTTGGGACGGAAAGTTTCCGCTGCTTATGCCTTCTGTGTTCCGCCTCTTGCTGGTGCTTCTGCTGGCCCTGCCCGCTACTCCGGCCGCGGCCTATTCGGTGCTTACCCACCAGGCCGTTATTGATTCCACTTGGGAGCGGTGCCTGGTGCCGCTACTGCGCCAGCGCTACCCCACCACCGACTCGGTGCAGCTTATGGAGGCCAAAAGCTACGCTTATGGAGGAGCCATCTTGCAGGACATGGGCTACTACCCGCTGGGGGCCGAGTTCTTCACCAACCTCACGCACTACGTCCGCAGCGGCGACTTTGTGCGCAACCTGCTGCGCCAGGCCCGCAACCCCACTGAGTACGCCTTTGCCCTGGGTGCCCTCTCGCACTACGCCGCCGACAATGTGGGGCACCCTGAGGGTACCAACCGCATCATGCCCACCGTATACCCCGATTTGCGCGCCGAATACGGCCCCATTGTGACCTACGAAAACGCACCCATTCGGCACACCGAGCTGGAGTTTTCGTTTGATGTAGTGCAGGTGGCCGCCGGCCGCTACCGCACCCAGGACTACCACAAGGCCGTGGGGTTTCGGGTGAGCAAGCCGGTGCTGGAGCGGGCGTTCCGGCAGACGTACGGATTGGAGCTGGGGCAGGTATTTCTGAACGTGGACGTGAGTGTGGCCTCGTTTCGGTTTGCCGTCAACCAGCTGCTGCCGGCGGCGGCGCGGGCGGCCTGGCACAGCCAGCACCGGGAAATCCGGCGGGTGAGCCCCCGCGCCCGGCGCCGCGAGTACCTCTACAAAACCAACCGCCGCCGGTTCGAGCAGGAGTTTGGCACCGACTACGAGAAGCCCGGCTTTGGAGCCCGGATGGCGGCGCGCGTCATCAACCTGCTGCCCAAAATCGGGCCGTTGAAAACCTACGCCTTCGAGCTACCCAGCGCCGAAGGGGAGCGGCAGTTTCGGCAAAGCTACCGGGCCGTGCTGGGGCAGTTCTGCACCCTCACCGCCCAACTGCCCCCCGATACCACTGCCCGCAGCCCGCACTTGCTCAACACCAACCTCGACACCGGCCAACCCGCCCGCGCCACCGCCTACCAGCTAGCCGACGAATCGTATGGGGAACTGCTGCGCGAGCTGCACAAGCGCCAGTTCGAGCACCTCACGCCCGCTCTCCGCGAGGAGCTACTCACGTATTTCGCCAACGGCATACCCACGCCCGCCCAGCAAACCGACCACAAAGCCCCCGACGACGACGAGGCAGAGGACCAGCGCGAAGACGAGCAGGAGCGCCAAAAAACCGCCGAGGCTCTGGAGGCATTGCGGCAACGGCTGCCGTAGATATACAGTGACAAGGATTTAAGCTAAACTTCGGGCGAGGGTACCTGGCTGCGGCCTTCGTAACGACTGCCGGGCTCCACTTGATGTTCTGGCAGCGTGAGCAGCCTGTGGTGGGTAGCAGCGGAGAATGCGCGAGGGGGCCGCATTGGCAATAAGCAAACTCATTACGCCCAGCTCGGCAATGGTGAGCCGCGCACTCATCCGCTTGCCCAGCCGCCGCATCACCTCCAACAAAAACAAGTGAATCAGGAAGGTGTGCACCACCACTGCCCACGCACGCCCGCCCGGCGTGTCGCCGAATAACAGGCGCTGCCAGTCGCTGAGCTCAATAGTAGGCACATGCTTACCAAGCAAACGTACGATGACTGGATGAAGGAAAGAGAGAATAGAGGGAGAATAGGGAGTTTTTACCTTTGAAACGGTGTTTCTACTTCGTGCATCCGAGCATCCAGTCATCCGTTCAATCAATCATTGCATCCTGTGCCTCGCCCGAAACCAGTTACCTACGGCCTGTATTCCTGGACGCCCGACTACGGCTTCCGCTACATTCATCCTGCCAACCGCCGTTCGTTTGAGTGGCTGGAACCAGTGGGCAAGCTGTTCGAGAAAATCGACGAAACCGACGACTGGATTCTGCTGCGCTATGATGAGCAGCAGTTCAAAGTCAGCGGCGAGCTGTTCAAAGAGCTGTACGATAAGCCCACCTTCAGCTTCGGCGACTTGGTGGAAGAAAACAACCCCGCCCCCGGCCAGCCCGCTCATCAGGGTCTCGTTTCCGACGTGTATTGGGACGAGCCCAGTGCCACTGCCCGCTACCAGATAGTGGAACGCAAGCGCAAGCTCCCCCGCATCTTTGAAGCGCATGAGTTGGTGAAATTGTGAGATGGTGAACTGGTGAGTTTGACGTTCCGTTGGCGCGAGTTGCGCAGTATGCGCGGCCAGAACATGAAACTCACCACTTCACCATCTCACAATTTCACCAAAATGCCGGTGATGATGGCCACGATGCCGAGTAGAACCAGGCCCAGGTACATCGGCAGCACAAATTTCCACCACGCATCGAACCGGACGCCGCACACGGCCACAATGGCCATGAGGGCGCCGTTGGTGGGCGTGATTAGCTCGCAGAGGCCCGCCCCGTATTGGTAGGCCAGCACCGTTACCTGCCGCGAAAGGCCGATGAGGTCGGAGAGGGGCACGAGCAGCGGCATGGTGAGTACGGCCTGGCCGCTCACGCTGGGTACCGGCAAGTGCAGCGCCGTGTGCAGCCCCAGCATACCCAGGGCCGAGAGCGTAACCGGCAGCCCGGCCAGCGGCGCCGACAACCCATTGACGATGGTATCCACAATCTGGCCCTGCTCCAGCACCACGAAAATGGCGCGGGCAAACCCAATAAGGATGGCCGAAAACGCCATGTCGCGGCAGCCACTGATGAAACTTTCGGCGGTGCCGGTCAGGCCCAAGCCCCCTACGAGGCCGGCCGCAATGCCCAACGCCAGAAACAGCGCCGCCATCTGCTCGAAGTCCCAGCCTAGCTTGAGCACCCCGTAGCCAAACACCGAGAACGTAACCAGCAATAGGGCTAATACCAGGCCGCGCTGGGCGCCGTGGGCGGTTTCGGTGGTGGGTTCGTCGGTTTCCGGCGCTACGCGGTGGCGCGTGGCATAGCGCAGGGTACCGGCAATCCAGAAAGCCACGGCCAGCACTAGAAACACCAGCCGAAACCCGCCGCCCGACAGCAGCGGGAGTTGCGCCAGTTGCTGCGCCACGCCCACCTGAAACGGATTGAGTGGGCTGAAGGCCGCGCCCACCGCCGCCGACCCCAAACTCACGGCCGCCGCCGTGAGGGGCGGGTACCCGATGCGGCGCATGAGCACCAGCAGCACCGGAATCAGCGGAATTATTTCCTCCTGCATGTTTTCCAGCGCCCCCATCGTGGCAAACAGCACCGACACAATAGGAATAACCACCGCCTCGCGCCCCCGAAACCGGACCAGCAGCCAGTCGACACCGTGCCGCAGGGCCCCGGTATGGTCCACAACGGTAAACGCGCCGCCCGCCAAAAACACCAGAAAAATGACGGATGCCGCATCAATAAGGCCTTTCGGAATATCCACCAGGGCTTGCAGCGGGCTAACCGGCGAGGCGGGCACGTGGTGGTAGGAGCCGGCCACCACCACGTCGCGCCCGGTGGCGGCGTCGGGGTGGCGCTCAAATACGCCGGCGGGCAGCACGTAGCTCAGCAGGCAAGCCAGCAGGATAAACCCCACCATCAGTACCAGCGGATGCGGAAAGCGGATTGTCTTCATTTAAAACAGTGAAATTGCGAACTTGTGAAACAGGGAGTTTGTCGTTTTGGCGGCGCAATATGCGCAAGCAACGCAGCTTGAACGGTTGTTCGCTATTTTATCACTTCACCACTTCATCATCTCACAATTTCAGCGCATGAACCTGCTCGCCTTCAAAAAGCTCCCGATGGGTGAACAGGCCAGCCTGCTGCGGCAGCAAGGGCACTTTTTGGTGGAGCGGCGCGAAGACAGCTTCCGGTTGCGCCTCTATGCGCTGGGTGACTTTTACGCCGAGGAATGGCGCGTCCACGACGAAGACCATATTCTCTTCATTCACCTGTTTCAGCATTCGGGCGGGCTCCGCGAGTACTTGGCTACCATCCGGCTGCCCGAGGTGTAGCAGTGTATATTCGGTAGATGGAATATTTGCTTTAGCGGGGTATTTTAAAGAAGTTCGGCAACTGCCCGCGGCTGATGTTTCCCTGGGCAGCCTCGTGCATGGCACCAATTAGCGAGTGGCCCGACGGCCTGTTCAGCGCCCTGGTTGCGGCGGTGGTCAGTCTGATTGGCTTCGGCCTCAAGGAACTCTACGACCAGCGGCGCAAACGGCAGGAAGAGGCGCGGCAGGCCCAGCGCGCCGCCCAAGAAACCCAGCGGCAGGCGGCACGCACACTAGCCGATTTCGGCCGGTTGCTCACCGAGAGCGACGCCATTGTGAAAGCCCATTTCGAGCTACGCGAACGGCTGGCGGTTTCGCTGCCGCAACCCATGGTGCCCAACGAAACTTACAACGCCCGGTTTGCCCGGCTCTACGACGACTTTACGCCCCCGCAGACCGCTCTGTTTCGGCTTTTGCGCAGCAATACGGCCAATTCTATGCGCATCCAGAACCAGCTGCTGCTCGATTGGGCCGACCGGTACAGCGCTTACACGTTGTTTGGGGAAGGCCCTGAAGAGCAGGCCTTCGATGAACAACTGCGGCAGCTGCGGCTGCACTTACGCACCTGGCGCGACAAATTCCAGGCAAGCTTCGAAGCTGACCCGCGCCAAAGCCTGGTGTATCTGCACGATGAAGACCAGCACGGCAAACCCTTTCCCAAGCAGCTGAGTGCCGCCACGGCCGCGTTGCTGGCGAAGCATCCCGCCTGAATTTACCTTGGTATAAGTGTTGAATGCTGAGATTTTTACAAACGACTCACGCTGACTTTCTCCCCCCCCCTCCAGAGCGGTTTCAAAGTCAGTGTAAGGTAATGGCGGGGCTTGCCCCGCCCCGACACCAGCGCCGTTTCACCGATTCCGTTCGACGACGGGCGGAGGCAAGCTTTACGGCGTGCAACCTGTACACTAACCCTGAAACCGCGCTAACCACCCAATAACTTATGTCTCAGTACTTGCTTTAGCTTCCATGCTTCCCAAACGCCTTTTGCCGCTGCTGCTGGCGCTACTCAAATTCGCGTCCGGCTACCTGCTGGCCAGCCGGGCCTACGAGCTGCACCGCGACGAATACCTGTACCTCAACTACGGGCGCCATCTGGCCTGGGGCTACCTGGAAGTGCCACCACTCACGGCCCTGCAAAGCTGGCTGACTATGGCGCTGGGCGGGCACTGGTTCTGGGTGAAGCTCTGGCCGATTTTGTGGGGTAGCGTAACGGTGTACCTGGTGGTGCGGCTGGCGCAGCGGGTGGGCGGCAACTGGTTTGCGGGGGCGCTAGCGGGCATCGGCTATATTGTGTCGGCGTACGCGCGGCTCAACTTTCTATTTCAGCCCAACTCGTTTGAGGTACTGGCTTTCACCGGGGCCGTGTACGCGCTGGTACGCCACTTGCAAACCAGCCAGCCCGGCTACCTCTATGCATTAGGGATGATGCTGGGACTAGGGGCCCTGAACAAGTACACCACGTTCTTTTTTGTGGGGGCGCTGCTGGCGGCGCTGCTCCTGACGCCCCAGCGCCGCCTGCTGCTTGCCCCCCACTGGTGGGGGGCAGCCGCGCTGGCCTTGTTGCTGTGGCTGCCCAATATGCTGTGGCAGCTAACCCACGGCGTACCGTTTCTGCACCACATGGCCTTGCTGAAAGAGTCGCAGCTGGTGCATGTATCAGCGGCTGATTTCTGGAAAGACCAGCTGCTGATGTGCTTTCCGGCCGTCTGGATTTGGGTGCCGGGCTTGCTGGCGCTGCTACTCTACCAGCCGTTCGGAAAATACCGCGCGGTGGGTTTCCTCTACCTGGCGGGGCTGCTGATCCTGACGGTGCTGGACGGCAAAAGCTACTACGCGCTGGGCTACTACCCAATGCTGCTGGCGTTTGGAGCGGTGTGGCTGGAACAACAGCTGGTGCGGTTCCGGTGGGCGGCGGTGGTCCGGCCACTGCTGCTGGCCGCGCCCGTGCTCGTGATTCTGCCGATGCTGCCGTTCCTGTTCACGCTCTACCCGCCGGCCCACATGCAGCGCATCGGCCCGCAGTACCAAAGCCTGGGCATACTGCGCTGGGAAGACGGCCAAAACCACCCGCTGCCCCAGGACTACGCCGACATGGTAGGCTGGCAGGAACTGGCCGACAAAACCTGGCAAGCCTACCAAAATCTGCCCGATTCTACGCGCCAGTTCACCCTCATCAAGTGCGACAACTACGGGCAGGCGGGCGCCATCAATTACTACAACCGCCACCGGCCGCTGCCCGCCGCGCATAGCTTCAATGGCAGCTACCTGTTCTGGTTTCCGCCGCGCCCGGTGCAGCCGTTTCGCCACCTGATGCTGATAGGGGAGGGCAACCCCTCCGAGCTGACGCCGCACTTCCGCACGTTCCAGAAAGTAGGCGAAATCACCAATCCGTACGCCCGGGAGCTGGGTACCACCATCTACCTCGGCACCGACCCCAGCACCGCCCTACTCGACCGGGTGTACCAGGAGCACCACGCCGCACTGGCTGAGTGGCAGGGCCCAGAATAACGGTTTATGAACTGCTGCTCCCCCCGATAGTTGAACGATGTAGCTACCGTTTTCAGTTGACAAACAGGCGGGGCATGGCAACGGGCAGGTAGTGTTTCTAAGAACTGGCTTGGCTGCTGCCAGTTCAGGGGCTGCCTACAACCTTGTTGGGAGTGCCCCGTACGCCAAACACCCCGCCGCAAAGCTGGTTTGGTTTTCTTACAGCTGTACTCGAACAGCACTCAAATACGCTTTATGTGGATAGTTTTTTCCTTGCTGGCCGCCTTATCTGCGGCGGTAGTCGTCACGTTATCAAAGGCGGGCATCAAAAATGTAGATTCCAGCCTGGCTTTTGCCGTGCAGTCCATCCTGATTGTGCTGGTAGCCTGGAGCGTGGTGGCCTGGCAGGGCAACTTGCCCAACGTAGCAGCCATTGACGGGCGCAGCTGGGCGTTTTTGGTGGCAGCCGGCGTAATTACCTGCGTGTCGTCGTTGCTGTCGTTTCGGGCGCTGGCGCTGGGCAATGCCTCCCGCGTGTCGCCACTCGATAAGGTGTCGTTGGTGTTTGCTATTGTGCTGGCGGCCGTGTTCCTGAAAGAAAAAGTGAGCTGGCAGGTAATGCTCGGAGCCGGGCTGATGGTAATTGGCGCCGTAGTTATTGCCTTGGCCAAGCCGGTAGGGGAGTAATACCAAGCGTATATTCAGCGGGCTACTGAGAATACTAAGGGCAAGGTAGCCAAGCATCTGGGCGGCCCGAATGGAAGCCAACTTGAAAGCTTATAACAGGCAGTGCGGTTGCGTAGCGGCTTAGCAAAGCAGGTACATAATATTAGGCTGGTTATGGGCCTGACAGGCAGGATAGGGCTAAGCCAATAATAGCTTATATATAAAATAGATTAGCTAAATATATTTTACGAGTGCATATAATTATTTCGGAAGCATCACCTAGTTTTAAGAATTCGTTATTTGTTATTCGCCGGGACTTGGGCGGCTTACTACTTTATGTTTCGATACGTTTTATGCTTGTGGCTGCTGTGCCTCGGTGGCCGGGCCGCAACGGCGCAGAGCACGCCGTATTTACCTTTTTATTCTTCTGATACCAGCAAGGTATACGCGTTGGCGGTAGCGCACCGGAGTGCGGTTAAAGCTCATTTTGTAGTCCCTAAAACGGGTAATAGTGAGTATCGGGAGCATTATAAGCGTATTGTGCAGGATGCTTCCACTGAGGTGTACAACGCCGTCCGCTACTCTGCACTGCTCGACCCCGTGCTCGACGCTTCTGTACAGCAGGTTTTTGCGAAAGTGGTGAAAGCCAATCCGCAGTTGCCACCTTTGCGGCTAGTCCTCACCAAGAACCCGGAACCCAATGCGCGGGCAGTTGGCAATGGTACTATTCTGCTGCACGTTGGCTTGCTGCCTACGCTCGAAAACGAGAGCCAGCTTGCCTTTATCCTATGCCATGAAATAGCCCATATTCAGGCGCGCCACATGGAAACGACTATTGCCGAGCGGCTTACCGCTTTGCATAGCCGGGAAATGAAGCGGGAAGTACGCCGTATTATTCAAGCGGAATACAACATCAATTCGCGCATGAAAGCCCTCATTCTGGGCTTCTCGCTCGATGGCACTTACCACCAGCGCAAACACGAGCAGCAGGCCGATTCGCTGGGCTACGAGCTACTTAAGCGCACTCCGTACGATGCCACGCAGGCGCACCGGGCCCTTCAGCTGCTCGACCAGATGGATGCGCCTGCCACCCAAGACCAGTTGGAGCTAGGGCAGTATTTCAGCTGCGCCAGCTTCGCCAAAACATTCAACACCGCGCCTGCCAAGCCCCAATCCATTTTTGCGGTGAAAGCACCCGAGCAAACCGTGCTGCAAACCACCGACACGCTCAAGTCGCACCCCGATTGTGCGAAACGGATGCGCTACATCCGGGCACTGGCGCAGGGGCAGGTAGCCGAAGGACCGCAAGTGGTGGCGCCCGAGTTTGCGCACCTGCGCACCGTAAGCCGGCTGGAGGTGGTGCAAAGCTGGTTCGACGCCGACTGCTACGACCACGCCCTGTTTGATGCGCTACTGCTGCTCCGCCACGACCCGCAAAATGCCTACCTCCGCTCAGTGGTGCAGTTAAGCTTGTATGAGCTGCGCCAGCATTTGATTAATCACCGCTTCACTGAAGTGGTGTCCAACGTTTCAACGCATAATCCGGCCAACTTCAACCAGTTGCTGACCACGCTCTATGGCTTGCACAGCACTGAGTACAAGGGGTTGAGCACCTGTTTCGAGCAACTGGTGCCACCCGCCTCGGCCGCCGATGAATACGCGCTGGCCGCCCGCTATGCCGCTGCCGCCCTTGCCGAAGACCCCGCTCAAACTACGGCCTTGCAGCAGCAGTACCTCGCGCAATACAAAAGCGGTAAGTTTTCGGCGCTGCTTTTTCCCACTCCGGTTTCCACTCTCAAACGCAAATAACCTCTCTCCATTTCCAACCTCTACTTTTTATGTTTCAATTTAAACGCACGCTCCTGACGGCTGTAGTTGCCCTGGCGGTGGCGGCTACGGCTTCTGCCCAAACCCAAACTCTGGACGGGGTCAAGAGCATAGGTCGCTCGGGTATATCGCCAATTTATGCGGGCAATGAAGTGAAAGGCTATCTTATGTATAGCGAGGCCGACAAAGCCGACCGCAAGAATGATAACTATCACCTCGACTTCTATGACCAGGATTTAAACAAGGTTTCGACGGTGGTAATTCAGAAGCCAGCCGGTAAGTATTACTTGCTCGACAACGCTTTCAATGGTACCACTTTCGGGTTGTATTTCTACAACCACAAAGACAAGACGATGGAAATCGAAACCTACGATACCAGCCTGAAGAAGGTGGCCTCGAAGGTGGTGGGCGAGGTGAACCGGCAGCAACTCATGGCTATTGGGATGCAGATGCGCAGCGCAGGCGGTGAAGGCAAAATGCCCTTCGGCGGCCTCGACCTGCGCCCCATAGCCGACAAAGGTTTTGCCCGCGTCAACGTGGACGGCGAAAAGTACGAGGTGGAGATGTACGATAACAATCTGCAACTGAAGTGGCGGCAGAAAACCGACCCAAAATCCAAGTTTTTGGAAAGCATCATTATTTCTGAAACCACCGACAAGTACATGATTGGCACGGTGCTGCGCAAAGGCAGTATGATGTCGAAGAAGGTGGATCCCTACATGGTGGCCTTCGACTTGAACACCGGTAAAAAGATTCTCGACCAGCCCGTAGAGTCCAGCAAAACCGAGCAACTCTCGCTTAGCTCGTTCACGTATGACGCGGCCAAGCACGAGTTTGTGGCCGTGGGCGAATACTACAAACCCGACGACAAGCCGTTCGTCAATAAAAGCCAGGGCTTCTACATCAAGCGCTTCGGCGAGGATGGCAAACTGGTTGGAATTAAGCCCTACAACTGGCAGAAAGAAGTGAAAGGCTTGATGCCGGCCGAAGCCCAGCAGGCAATGGAAGATGGATTCATGAACTTCACGCACTCCATCAGCAAAGGTGCCGACGGCCGCATGTACGTGGTGAGCGAACAGTACCGTATTGCCGGCAAAGGCCTGGATGTGGCCATGACGCTGATGGGCGGCGGCGGCGGCTCCAAGGGCGTTATCGGCAACATGCTGGTATTCGTGCTCGACCCCACCTACAAGCTGGCTGATATAAAGTGCTATACCAAAGATGTTTCCAAGGTGATGCTACCGCCCGGTGCCGGTTTCGCGGGAGCGGGCTTGCTAGGCCAGTACATCAAAGCTATGGGTGGTTTCGACTACCAGTTTATGCAGCGCAGCGACGCCAACTCGCTCTTCAACGTGGTGTATATCAACTACGATAAAGAGAAGGGCGAGGCAACCAAGAAGGTGGTAGGTAACATTGCCTTCGGCGAAAACGGCAAGTTTGTGGTGGATAAGATTGACGGTACCAGCGCCGCCACCAACTCGTTTGTGTATCCGGCCAAGCCCGGCTACGTGATGATGGTAGACTACCTGAAAAAGCAGAAGCAACTGGGCATGAAGCTGGTGAAGCTGAACATCTAAGTTCTGATTTTGCAGTCTTACCTAAACAACAAGGCCCGGCACTTGCCGGGCCTTGTTGCGTTACAACAGAATCATGTGGATGTGCGGAATACCGTCTTCGAGGTAGCCTTCGCCATGCTGCCGGAACCCGAAGCTTTCGTAGAATTCCTTGAGGTAGAGCTGCGCCCCAATCTGAATGGGCTGGCGGCCGAACAGCGTTTCCACGGTTTCAATCGACTGCTGCATCAGCGCCCGGCCCAGGCCGTAGCGCCGGAATTTTGGGCTGGTAACTACGCGCCCGATGCTGGCCTCGGGGTAGCTGATGCCCGCCCCAAACAGCCGGGTGTAGGCAGCCAGCTCGCCGGTTTCGGTGTAGCCCAGCAGGTGCGTGGCCGCTTGGTCTTGCCCATCCAGGTCCTGAAACGCGCAGGCTTGCTCCACCACAAATACTTCGGAGCGGAGATGGAGCAGGGCATACAGCTCGGCAAGCGTGAGGGCCTCGAACGGCTTGGTAATCCAGGTGAGCGTCATAAGGAGGGAACAAGTAAATAGGGCTGCAAAGATGGCAGCTCGCGCGCAAAGCATGCGGCCGAAGAGCCGACAAATTACAGCTCAACCACAGCGTCTGCGGCGCGCCTTGCGTATACCGAGGCACTGTCTTGGCTGCTTACCGCGGCCGCAACTACCCAACCACATGGACTATATCCGCTTGGGGGCCACGGGCCTCAAAGTTTCCCGCATCTGCCTGGGCACCATGACCTATGGCACGCCTACCGAGCGTTGGCCCTGGGCGCTCGAAGAAGAGCAGAGCCGCCCGTTTATCAAACAAGCCCTGGAATTAGGCATCAATTTCTTTGACACCGCCGACGTGTATTCCAACGGTGCCAGTGAAGAAGTGGTGGGCCGCGCCCTGCGCGACTTTGCCAAGCGCGACGAAATTGTGCTGGCCACTAAAGTTTACAACCCGATGGGGCCGGGCCCTAACCAAAAGGGGCTTTCGCGCAAGCACATTATGAGTGCCATTGATGCCAGTTTGCAGCGCCTCGGTACCGATTACGTGGACCTCTACCAGATTCACCGCTGGGACTACGATACGCCGATTGAAGAAACCCTGGAAGCCCTGCACGACGTGGTGAAGGCAGGCAAGGCCCGCTACATTGGGGCCTCGTCGATGTTTGCCTGGCAGTTTGCGCAGGCGCTGTACGTGGCCGACAAGCACAACTGGACCCGTTTTGTGAGTATGCAGCCGCATTACAACCTGGTGTACCGCGAGGAGGAGCGCGAAATGCTGCCGCTGTGCCAGGACCAGAACATTGGCGTAATTCCCTGGTCGCCGCTGGCACGGGGGCTGCTTACGGGCGGGCGCAGCAAGGAGCGCAACGAAACCGAGCGGGCCAAAACCGATGCTTTTGGCAAAAGCCTGTACGGCCGCGACGACGATTTTGCCGTGGCCGACCGGGTAACGGAAATAGCTCAGGCGCGGGGCCTGCCCAACGCCCAAATTGCGTTGGCCTGGATGCTTTCCAAATCTGCCATTACTGCCCCCATTGTGGGTGCCAGCAAACCCGGCCACCTGGAAGATGCCGTGGCCGCTGTGCAAGTGAAATTGTCGGGCGAGGAAATCAAGCGCCTGGAGGAGCTGTATCAGCCGCATCCGGTGCTCGGGTTTTCGTAGTAAAGTGAAGCGCCGACGCTGACTCTTGACTGAATTCCCCCCCCCAAATCTTGTTCTACGCCTTCCCGTCAATCCTATGAAAACGCTGCTTCTTGTTTCCCTGCTGGCTTTTGCGGCCTGTTCGCCGGTGCGGGTGGAATCCACCACCCAAATGCCGGGCGTGAATTTCGCGGCTTACAAAACCTATAATTTCATGGACGTAACGGCGCGCAACGAGGACGTATTTCGGGGCAGCAGCGCCAGCGTCGAGCAGCTTAAGCAAGCCGTGGCGCGGCAGCTGGAGCAGCGCGGCTACCAACGCGCCGATACCCCCGACCTCTGGGTGAACATTGGGGTGGTAACGCAGCAGAAGGTGCAAACCCGGGAAACCAACATCTGGGACGCGCCGCGCTACATTGGGCAGCGCAACTACCACTGGCAAAGCCAGGAAGTGCCGGTCGGCTCGTACCGGGAGGGCACCGCCACCGTGGACATTGTGGATGCCGCCCGCAACGAGCAAATCTGGCAGGGAATAGCCGCCAGTGCCCTTTCCAAAGACCCCGAAAAGCTGGCTGCCCGCATTGATGAGGGCATTGCCGATATGTTCAAGGCCTACCCGGTGCCACCTCGGCAGTAGCCTGAAAGGTATTGGTTGATTGCTGGTAGTTGCTTGTTTGCGTACCAAGTAGTCAACTACCAGCAATCAACTAGGAGTAACAATCAGTAATCAACCTTTAACAACCAACCCATGAGCAAGAAAACCAGCACCACCAAAAAGAAAATCAGCAAGAAGCCAAACACCGCCGCTATTGTAGGCGCCTCGTTGGCGGCGGTAGCCGCAGGCGCTGCCTACTATAGCTACAACAAAGGCGGCTGGCCCTTCGCCGGCAAGAAAATTCCTGGCAAAAAGATTGGCGCTAAAGCCCACGGCGTAAGCGCCGCCGACAACGTAGACGTGGCCCTCACCAATGAGGTAGCCGAATCGACGTTGCACAACCCCAACAACGCCGGCGACTTCGTGGATGAAGGCGGCACCGGCAACGCCGACTAAGTATAGTCACACCAACAAAAAAGGCCCCATGCTGTGCAGCATGGGGCCTTTTTTGTTGGTGCATTAAACGAATCTAGCGGCTGCTCACTTTATCCAGCACCGCTACCACATCTTTGGTGGATACTTTCTGGCCGGTGGCGGCGGCGCGGTAAATGGCTTCGATGATCTGCATGTCGCGGAGGCCCATTTCGCCGGGTACGCGGGTGGGTTTGTTGTTGAGGATGCAGTCGGCGAAGTCGTCCATCTGGCGGGCCTGCTGGGGCACGTTTTCGATGTTCATGGGGCCCTGGCTGGTGCGGCCCTGCAAGCCGCCGTAGCCGAAAGCCGGCTCCAATTCCATCCAGCCCTTGGTGGCATCGGCGCGGAGCAGGCCGCTCATGTTTTCGGCGTAGCTGGTGCGGCAGTCGGCCACCATGCCGTCGGCAAACTGCATCTGCCAGTTCACGCCGGCCTCCACCTCGTTGAATAAGCCGTTGGGGTCGGGGTTGGGCGCAAACTTGGCCGTAACGGACACCGGTAGCTGGCCTTTGGTGTAGATGATGCCTTGCAGGCAGTAGATGCCCATGTCCATGAGCGGCCCGCCGCCGGCCAGCTCTTTGTCTTGCCGCCACGTTTTGCTGCCGGCCCGGAAACCGTTGTCGGCTTTCATCTTCTTGATAGGGCCGTACACCTGCTGCTGACCCAGGCGCATCATTTCGCGGTTGTGCGGCTCGAAGTGCAGGCGGTACCCGATGCTGAATTTCTTGCCCGCTTTCTGCATGGCCGTTATCATGCGGCGGCAGTCGGCGGCGGTGTTGGCCATGGGTTTCTCGCAGATAACGTGCTTGCCCGCCTTGGCCGCCCGCTCCACGTACTCGGCGTGCAAGCCCACCGGCAGCACAATGTAGATAATGTCGATGGCCGGGTTGTCGGCTATCCGGTCGAAGGTTTTGTAGTCGTAGACGTTCTGGTCGGGAATGCTGTACTGCTGTTTCCACTGCGCGGCCTTGCTGGGCGTACCCGTTACGATACCGGCCAGCTTGCACAGCTTGGTTTTTTGCAGGGCCGGGGCCAGCTGCCCGGTGCTGTAGCCGCCCAGGCCCACCAGCGCCACGCCCAGCTGCCGGCCGGTTTGCAACGCCGCCAGGCTGGCCGGACCATAACTGGCTTCCTCCAGCCAAGCCAGGGAGCTGCCCAGCGCCGAGGTGCCTGCCAGCGTAGCCCCCATGCCCAACGACAAGGTGCGCATAAACTCCCGGCGGGAAACAGCGGAAAACGAATTGAAATTTTTCATAGCGTAGTCAGTGGGTTCAGGTAAGCAGTACCTCGTTCAGGGGCTGATGGTTACGAACCGGAGCTGGGTTTGGCTGCCGCGGTAAGTCTGGTAGCAGGCTGCCAGTGGTCAGTAGCTTCAGCCACCTAAAGGTTGGAGCTGAAACTATAGTATATTGCTCGACAACTAGATAGAAAACGTACTACTTGAAATTCAACAAGCTAACCGACACTATTTTCACCGTTGAAGATTTCCTGACGCGCAAGGAGTGCCTCGACTACATTGTGCAGAGCGAAGGCATCGGCTATGAGCTGGCCAAGGTGAATACCGCCAGCGGCGCCAAGGTGATGACCAGCGTGCGGAACAACAACCGTGCTTTCTACAATAGCGAAGAACTGGCCGCGTTGTTGTGGGAGCGGGTGCAGCCCTTTGTACCCGCCCAGCTAGGCAACAGCACCGCCATCGGCCTCAACGAGCTGTTCCGGTTCTACCGCTACCAGCGTGGGCACCAGTTCAAAGGCCACTTCGATGAAAGCTACGTCCGCAACGCCACCGAGGCCAGCTACTTCACGTTCATGGTGTACCTCAACGACAATTTCCAGGGTGGTGATACCACCTTTCGCAAGCTGCGGATTCAGCCCAAGCAGGGCATGGCGCTTGTCTTCCTGCACAGCCTCTACCACGAAGGCAGTGAGGTAACTCAAGGCGTGAAATACGTGCTCCGCACCGACGTGATGTACCGGACTGCTGCCGAGTAATTTCGTGCTGCCAGCCCAACCAACGTTTTATACGAGTGGATGCCTACGCCCGAGGCGGTAATCTACTCATCAAGCAAGCGGGTAAAGTGCTTGCGCCGGGAGTCCGATAAGTATGGCAGGTCGAGAATGGCCTGGAGTTTCTGTGGGTCCTTGGGGCCCGAAGTGTCGGCATCTACCATATCCTGAATGGTAACGGTGTAGGCAGAGGGCTGCACCAGCGTAATGGCGTCGCCGGCCTGTACTACGCCTTGCTGCTCCACCCGGAAGTAGATGCCGCTCCGCCGGGCCTGTTCAAACCGGCGTACCATCCCGTCATCTTGCAGCCGGATACCCAGTTTGTAGCACGGCTGGCGGGGCTGAAACGCCATCAGCACCGCTGTTCCCATCTGGTAGTAGTCGCCCACGCGCACGTTGGTTTCCAGCAGCCCAACCGTTGTCAGGTTCTCACCGAAGGTTCCGGCTACCAACTGCGCTGGCGGCAGGTAGGCTTGCCAGAACGCGTAGTGCTCCTGCGGGTAGGCGTACACGGCCTTGTTGGGGCCGCCGTGTACGCGCAGGTCGGCTTGGCCGTCGCCGGCCAGATGCTCCGTTAGTACCTGCACCGGCCCCGCAACTGGCTGCTTGAAGATGCTGGTACGTAGCACTTTATCGTGCCACACGAGTTGTTGGGGTAGTCCTACGTTCACAGAAATGATGCGCATGGTATAGCAGTTCAAGCCGTGGAATAACCCAAGGTAGAAGCAATTTCGAACACGTGCGAAAGGCGTGTTTGCCGGCGTGTTCAGCTAGCCCGTTTCCGCGTGCAGCTGTAGGCTATTCGTCTTCCGGAAACCGGCCCATGCCGCCGCTTTCGAAGTCGGCAATGGCTTGTACCAGCTCTTGGTTGGTGTTCATCACGAAGGGACCGTAGGTGGCCAGCGGCTCTTCAATCGGCTTGCCGGCCAGCGCCAGCAGCACCGTGTCTTCGGTAGCCGTAAGGTGGATGTCGGGCGAGTCCCAACCGAACACCACCAGCTGTTTGGTGGTAGCCGAACGGTTGCCGGGCAGCGTGATGCCACCCTTCACCACGTAGATACCCACGTTAAAGTCGGCAGGCAGGTGCAGGGTAGTGGCTGCGTTTTCGGGCAGGTGGACATCCAGCAGCGTGATGGGCGAGAAGGTATCGGCGGGGCCGGCGGCGCCTTCGTAGCTACCGGCTACCACTCGGATGCGGCCGCGCCCGTCGGTGGTAGGCACGCCGGGAATGGCGGCCGCCCGAATGTTCTGGTAGCGGGGTGGGGCCAGCTTGTCTTTCTTGGGCACGTTCACCCAGAGTTGCAGCAGCTCCAGGGTGCCGCCTTGCCGGGCAAACTCCCGCTCGTGGCGCTCCTCGTGCAAGAGGCCCGCGCCGGCCGTCATCCACTGCACGTCGCCGGGGCCGAGGGTGCCGCTGTGGCCGGCCGTGTCGCGGTGCGCGAGGGCGCCTTCATACACCACCGTCACGGTTTCGAAGCCGCGGTGCGGGTGCGGCGGCGTGCCCAGCGGCGAGTCGGTGGGCTGCACCAGCATCGGGCCGGTGTGGTCGAGGAGCAGGAACGGGCTGAGCTGCCGAATACGCGGCCCCGGCATGGGGCTGGTTACGTCGAACCCGTCGCCGACCAGTTTCTTGTTGCCATCAATAACCTGAAAAATGCGGCGGCCAGTGGTTGGAGTCATAGGGAAAATTGGAAGCAGATAAATTCGTTGCTTACGAGGTGGTATCCGCCACAACCAGCCGGTGGCCTCCTGGGTTTACATGCGGCTGGTTGCAGCAGCCAGGCTGGCATGCGCTTCTCGAACAGCATAGTAACTATCAAACGGAATTTCTTCCCGGATTTTATCGGGTAGTACACCATTGCGGATCATTGTTTCCACTACATCAGCCCGGTGCATACCGCAGTTCATGCGGTGGTAGATTTTCCGCAGTGGCTCCTGCGACTCTTTGGTTTTGTGCTTCTGATAAATCCTGATAAAGCTGCTGGCAAGATTCTCTATTGCAAGTTCAGAATCCGCCTGCCTTGCCAGGGTCGTGAGCAGCACATGGTCGCCGCGGCGGTAATGGTTGATCAGCAAGTCGAGGTATAGCCAGGGCTCTTTCGAGGTGGTGAGGGCCGTCAGCGCAAACTCTCGGATAGGTGGGGCCTTGAAGAACCGGAGCGCCGCAACGGCATGTTCCACCAGCCGGTCGGTGCGCCGTACCGGGGCCTGAGCCAAGGCCAGCAGCTTCTCGTAGCCGTACGGAAACTTTACGTGGCGAAACACCAGTAGGTAGCCCTCCTGCCGGTGCCGGTTGGTTTCCAGTAAGAAGGCATCCGCCAGAAGCCGGATTTGTTGGCGGTTGAGCTTTTCAACGATTGAAGCTGATAAATGCTTCCTGGTTCGATTCTCAATGTTGTTGCGGATGAATTCGAAGCCAGGTGCGGCCGGACGCGGGGGCATTTCGGCTTCCCGCTGCCGGGTTGCCTGCACGGCAGTGAGGTAATACGCAATGTGTGTATTGTGCTGGGCGGCTTTTGCCAGCTCTTCTTCTACGCGCACCTCCGGGTTGTGCTCTTGGGCATAGTTCAGAAGCCATTCGTGTTCGGTTTCTTCCGGATTGGCGGCCAGAAACTTGCCAATCACTGCGGCGGCGCGCTTCATCCCTTCAACGCCATCGAGCTTAACGGCTTCGTACATTCCAACACAGGCATAGCCTGGAGAAGCGCCCAATTCCAACCGCTCATAGAAAGCTACTCGTGCCTCCTGGTTGCCAGCTTGCGCCAGTAGCCGGGCAATTTCGAACAGCTGATCGAGGCCCCAGGTGTTGTCTTTTTGCTCCACCAGCTTCTGCAATACCTGGCGAGTGAGCTTCTCCCTTTGGGCCGATAAGTTGATTAGCTCTACAGTATAGAGTCCACGGCTTCTTTCACATTGCGGATCGTAGGCGTAATTGGTAACGGCGGCTTTCAGGATTTCCTGCGAGAAATTGATGTGCGGATAGTCACGCATCATCAAGTGTGCCCGCCCCGTACCGCGCTGAATAGCCCCACGAAAAATGCGCTTGATTCTGGTAGTTTCGGTCATGTATTACCGGCGGTTGCTTTTACTTATGTGCGCAGAGTAGCGCAATGGTAGCTTCAGTAAGCCGCTTATTGAGTGCACTAGCGAATTGAAAATGGAAACACATGAATGGTATGGGGCCCGCTCAGTATATGAGTTGGTTGGGCGCGGTTCTCAGGAAAGCGGCAGTAGACTCTTTGAGGAACGGGTTGTGCTGGTAAAAGCCAGTTCGTTAGAAGAGGCCATTAACGAAGCGGAACAGGAAGCTCTAGCTTACGCAAACGAAGATTCTGGTTTTGTTTACTTGGGATATATCAACGTGTATAAGTTGGCTGACACAAGAATCGAGAACAAAATAGAAGTATATTCCCTGATGCGCGAAAGTGCCTTGGCGCCTCAAGAATATATCAACAGATTTTTCGATACTGGGCTTGAGCGTACAGGGTAATAATAAGAATGCTCTTTCTTAAATTTTAATCTACTAGAAATTATGGATGATAAAGAAGTCAATATTAAGTTGACCAAAGATGAAGCGCTGGTTTTATTTGAGTTTTTGGCGCGATTCAACGAAAGTGATAATCCTACTATTTTCGAAGATCAGGCGGAGCAAAGAGTTCTGTGGGATATTGAATGCATTTTGGAAAAACAGCTTGTAGAGCCGTTTAGTCCGTATTATATGGATATAATTAAAGAGGCAAGGAATAGAATTCGAGACGAGGAATAATGTTTCGGTGTGGGCTAGCAGCTTGTTGCTAGAATAAGTATTGTCAGCGCGAGTTTGTAGGTTGTGCCATCGGTAGCAAGTAAGGATGTTATAGAAACAACATCGAGCATATACAGTGAAGGCACAAAAGCAGAAGGCATTTCTGAAGATATTCTTGGGTGCATTGGGCGCAGTTGACCTTGTATGGGAAGAAGTTTATTCTGATAGAACATACGGAACGGTGCTGTACGATATGGAACTCAAAGAGCAGCAGGCTTTCGTGTGGCATATGACTGAGCAGGCTGTTCCGTCGCAGGAAGTAAGTATACTGCTTGAGTACATAGTGCATCAACAACTGCTGGATATCGACAGATTACGCCGGCCGCTCAGCGAAATAGCAGAAGAGATACTTGCACTAGAAAAGCGCGAAAAGGCAGTTCAGGACCTGTTCGAAGTGGAAGTAAGAATGCTGGATGATGGGGTAGAAACGGACAGTTACTTCCTGCATGAGTAAGACCGTTATACGTGCGCATTACGCTTCATCTCCCTAATCCGACGCTTCGGTAACAGGGAATTTCATTGGCTGCGGTGGCCGCCCACATTTGGGCATCACTTCACCGCACCGCCATGAAACGTCTGTTACTCGCCCTGTTCCTGCTGCTGGCTTCGGCCCTCAACCTACTGGCCCAACCTGCTACCATCCTCAGTGGTACCGTCCGCGACGGGGCGGGGCAGGCCCTGCCGGGCGTGAATGTGTTCCTGAAAGGCACTTTTGATGGGGCCAGCACCGATACGCTGGGCGCGTTTCGGTTTGACACCCAGCAAACCGGCGCGGCTACGCTGGTGCTGAGCTTGCTGGGATATCAGGCCCAGGAAGTGCCGGTTACACTGAGCGGGCAGCCCGTAAAGCTGGCCCTCAAAATGAAAGGCACGCCCCACGCCCTGGGTTCGGTGGTGGTGACGGCCGGGGCCTTCGAAGCCAGCGACGAGCACCGCAGCGCCGCCCTCAACACCCGCGACGTGCAAACCACGGCCGGGGCGTTGTCGGATGTGGCGGCGGCGTTCAACACGCTGCCCGGCACCACCCGGGTAGGGGAGGAGGGTATGCTGTTTGTGCGCGGCGGAGCCGCCAACGAAACCAAAGTGTACCTGGATGGACTGCCCGTGCAGAACTTTTACGCCGGCTCGGTGCCTGCTGTGCCCGCCCGCGGCCGGTTTGCGCCCACCTTGTTTCGGGGCACGGTGTTCAGCACCGGCGGCTACTCGGCCTTGTATGGGCAGGCGCTGTCGGGGGTGTTGCAGCTGAACTCCACTGACCTGGCCGAGGAAACGCAGACCGGTATTTCGGTATCGTCGGTATTCGTGGGCGTGTCGCGCACCAAGCGCTGGGACCGGATGTCGGTGGCCGTAGCAGCGGACTACACCGACCTGACCCCCTACACCGGCCTGATGCCCCAGAATGTGCGCTGGGAACAGGCGCCCCGCAGCGGCAGCGGCTCCCTGAAGCTCAGCCACCGCACTGGCCAGGCGGGCATGCTGAAAGTGTACGGTACCTGGAGCGCCCAGCGCTTCACCATCGGGCAGCCCAGCCCCGAGCCCGCCGGCTGGCAGACGGTAGCCTTGCAGAACGGCAACGGTTACCTTAACACCACCTTCCGCAGCCCCTTGCGCCGCGGCTGGAGCATCCAAACCGGCGTGGCCCTGAGCCGGGACGATAAAACGGTGCAACCCGATACCCTGCGCCTGCGCACCCTGGAGCAAGCCCTGGTGGGCCGGGTGGTGCTCACCAACGACTCGGCCGGCAGCCGCTGGAACCTGAAGCTGGGCGTGGAAGGCGTGGGCCAGCAAGTCACCCAACAGTATCAGCCTCACGTAACAGAGCCTGCCCGCTATGAAACCAGCTTCTCGGAGCAACGCACCGCCGGCTTCGTGGAAACCGACTTTCAGCTGACCGACCGGCTGGCGGGCCGGGCCGGCGGCCGGGTGGAATATTCGGCGCTGCTGGGCCGGGCCAACGCCGCGCCCCGGCTGGCCCTGGCCTACCAGACCACCGAGAACAGCTCGATATCCGGCGCCTACGGCCGGTTCTACCAGACGCCCGACAACAGCCTGTTGCTGGTGCAGTCCAACCTGCGCTTCGAGGCGGCTCGCCACGCGGTACTCACCTACCAATACAACCACGACGGCAAGCTGCTGCAACTCGAAGCCTACCACAAAACCTACGACCACCTCACCCGCTACAGCGCCCACGACCCGCGCAACCCCAGCACCTACGACAACGGCGGCACTGGCTATGCCCGCGGCCTCGATGTGCTCTGGCGCGACCGGAAAACCGTGAAAAACCTGGAGTACTGGGTGAGCTACGGCTTCCTGGATACCCGCCGCCAGTACCGCCAGGACCCCGTATCGGCCGTGCCCACGTTTGCCGCCCGGCACAACGTATCGGTGGTAGGCAAATACTGGGTACCCAAGCTGAACACGCTGTTCGGCGCCACCTATTCCTACGGCAGCCCCCGCCGCTATAATGACCTCAACCAGGAAGGCTACAACCAGGGCGTGCTGCCTACTTTCCAGGATGTTAGCCTGAACGCCAGCTACCTCACCCGCCTGTTCGGGCAGTTCACCATCGTGCACGTATCGGCCTCCAACGTGCTGGGCCGCCCCAACATCTACGGCTACCGCTATGCCAGCGCCCCCGATGCCGCCAGCGGCCAGTTCAACCGAGTGGCCGTCACGCCTACTGCGCCCCGCATGCTGTTCGTGGGCGTGTTCATCAACATCAACAAGAAGAACCCCGGCAACGTGAACGAGCGGCCCGAGTAGTTGCCAGAAGCTGTAGCGCGAAGCCTTTGCTTCGCGTGTCGTTGAACGATACTCACCGGGGCGACAGTCCGGAAGTTTGCAACGATACGCGAAGCAAAGGCTTCGCGCTACAACGTACACACCACCTCGAAAAATGCGCTAAGTACTCCCGTCCGGCTGGCTTCATCATGAGCTGCACAAGCAATGCTACCGGACTACCCGCTTGGGTTTTTGCTTTGATGCGGGAGGGTTGGTGGGCTGAATAGTGCTGCTTACCAAGCTGTTCAGATATTCTTCCAGGTGGGTGTAGCCACTGGCTGCGGTGCCGTTGCGGTCGGCGTCGTTTTTCGGGTTTAGGCTGTGGCTGGTTTCCCAGGCATCCGGCATGCCGTCGTGGTCGGTGTCGGTGGGGGCGGGGCCGCTCTTGTACTCGGGCCAGCCGCCCACGTCCTGCTGCGAGTCGATGATGCCCTGGTGCAGGCCATAAGTAGCACTGCCGCCGGGGCTGCTGCCGGTAGCCGTACCGGTGCGGGTTTCCTGCACAATGCGCGCATCCACGGCGTCGCGGACGGGTACGGTGGCACCCGCCCCGGCCAGTACCGCCTGGTAGGCCGCCTCCGCCGTTTCAGTGGTAATAGGGGGCAGGTTGGGGGTGGGGGCAGCCTGCTTGAAACGAGCAAAGTTGGCGGCCGTTTCGGGGTAGGCGTGCAGCCGAATGCCCTTCCAGTTGTTTTTCGTGACGGCGGGGTAGCCCGCATCGTAGTTGCCGGTGGCGTACACGGTGCCCACGGGTTTTTCGGGGGTGGCGGCGTCGTAGGCCTGATAGATGTAAAAGATGACGGCCGCCCGGGCCGCGGGGGTAGCCGGGCCGCCTTTGTAGTAGTTGTTCACTAGATTGAGCTGCGCCGTGCCGCCCTTGATGTTCAGCTCGTTGCCATAGGCCGCGTTCATGTCGCCCCAGTTGTAAATCACGTTGTTGCGGTAGTCTATTACCGCCGTGGTGTCGTGGGCGCGGGCACCGTTGAAGCGGATGGCCCGGCTGTGGTGGTGGGCAACCAGGTTGTGGTGGTAGGAGGCATATTGCCCGCCCCACACGCCCGCGTAGCCGTGGTCGCCTTTGCCATTAAACGACGAGTTCAAGCTCTCACTCACCAGGCACCACTGCACGGTGGAGTACTTGTTGTCGTAGAACGTAGCGGCTTCCTCAATCGACCAGCTCATCGAGCAGTGGTCCACAATGAAGTTCTGGCAGTTCTCCAAATTCAGCCCATACACCCCCGACTTGTTGGCCCCCGACAGATTGCCGGGCCGGGAGCGGATGTAGCGCACAATAATGTTGTTGCCGTGCAGCTTGAAGGTGTAGTTTTTCAGGCAAATACCGTCGCCGGGGGCCGTTTGGCCGGCAATGGTGACGTTGGAGCGGTTGGGCTTGAGGGTTGATTTCAGCTCGATGATGCCTCCCACCCGGAACACAATGGTAATTGGCTCGCCGGGGTACTGGTTGAACGCCTCGCGGAAGCTGCCCGGGCCGGCGTCGTCGAGTGTGGTTACCTCCACCACGTTGCCGCCCCGGCCGCCGGTAGCCAAGCGGCCAAACCCCTCGGCCCCCGGAAACGCTACCAGTTGCGCGTGAGCAGGCAAGGCCACCGCCGCGCTCAGCAAGAGGCCAACAAACAGTTTGCGGGGAGTGGATAAGGCAGCGCGCATGAACAAAGAGTAGGTGAGGAAAAGCCAGGTGCACACAGCAACGGCAACGTGTGTAGCGCCAATAACTGCGGGCGGAGAAAAGCCTGAGGGTGGTCTGCCGTCAGCGCCGCAAGGTAGGGTACTAAACGAGGAGCAGACTATAGCATCTTAACGGTTTGTTGGCTGGCATTAACCGACAAAACCGGTGGCTGGCATCGGTGTAATAGGCCGCGCAAGCTGCGCTACTGGCCCAGCTGTGTGGACAGTAACCGGCTTGCAACAAACCATAATCAATAAGACCGTCATTCTGAGCGCAGTCGAAGAATCTCGCGTGCTGAGGTTGTGGTAGTAATTCCGACATCAGCACGCGAGATTCTTCGACTGCGCTCAGAATGACGGTCTTTTACTGGGTTGCTGTCCATGCCGGTCAGCTCTGGTAAGTGAGCTTCAGGCCTCTGCGAAAAACGTTGGGCAAGGGTTTGCTACGCTTCATCGGCCTTATCCGACGCTTCGGTAACGGCAAATTTCCTGGCGGCCCGGCGGCGTGCACCTTTGAATCACTCGAACGCCACTAACCACTTCCACATCCTACTTCCTTCCCTGTCATGAAAAAGTTACTCTACACCCTTGCCCTTGTTGCCACTTCCTTCGCCGCCGTAGCCCAGAAGCCGGCCAGCGTGGCCGTTGCCGCCGCTCCCGCCACCGATGCCTACGCCAGCATGATGGCCGCTACCATTCAGGAGTTGATGAGCACCGGCGAGCCAGCCCAGCTCAAGCAGGCCGATGCCAAATTCGAGCGCGCCGCCGCCGTAAACGGCAAAGACTGGCTGCCCCGCTACTACCAGGCCTATGCCCGCCTCATCACCTGCTTCCAAAGCAAAGAGGAAGGCGACGTGAAAGACCAGTACCTCGACCAAGCCGAAGCTGCGCTGGCGCAAGCCCGCAAGCTGGGCGGCGACGAGTCGGAGCTGCTGGTGTTGCAGGCCTACATCTACCAGGCTCGCCTGGGTGTCTCGCCGATGCTGCGTTCCATGAAATACTCGCGCATGGTAACCGAAGCCCTCGACCAAGCCAAAAAGCTGAACGCCGCCAACCCCCGCATCTACCTGGTGCAAGCCAACAACGTGTACTACACCCCCGCCATGTTCGGGGGCGGCGCCGACGTAGCCAAGCCGCTCTACGAAGAAGCCAAAAAGCGCTATGCCGCCTTCAAGCCCGCCTCCAGCACCGCGCCCAACTGGGGCGAGCGGCAGCTAGTGGGCCGCCTGAAAGCCTACGAAACGGCCGCCGTCACAACGGCTAAATAGCCAGTACGCGGGGCCGGCAGGCGCATTGCCTTGCCGTGGCCCCGCGTGGGCGGGCCGGGTCCGTGCGGGGCGGCACTCAGCTGGTGCCTGGGGTATCGTTTCTGCTGGCTTTTTTAAAGGACGTTTTTGCCCTTACTTTCATGCAAACTTCCCTGCCTGCTGCCGTGGCCGTTCCCAAGCCTTCTCTGCCCGCAATGGCCCCCGTGTTTCGCGCGCCCAACTCGCTGCGTTCAATTGGGCGGGCCCTGCGGGTTATTTTACTTATGTCCGTGGTCATTAGTCTGTTGGTAAACCCACGGGCGCTGCACAGCGGGCAGGCCTTTGCTATCACCTACGCCTACACCGTGATGTACAGCACCGGCCTGTGGCTCACCAACGGCTACGTGGTGGAGTGGCTGAACCGGCGCTATGCCTGGACGACGCAGCCGCTGCGCCGCCTGCTGCTCACGCTGGCCGTGTCGCTGGGCGGCTCGGTGCTGGTAATTGTGCTCATGAACGCCGTGCTGCTGCTACTGCTGCACAAGCCGCTGGAGCGGTTATGGTCAGACGATATGTACTGGCAGATTCTGGTGCCACTCATCATTACCGTCATTATCTCCTTGTTCAACCACAGCCGGGCCTTTTTCCTGCAATGGCGCGAAGCTGCCGTGCGTGCCGAGCGCCTCGAAAAAGAAACCGCCGTGGCCCGTCTCGACTCGCTACGCCGGCAGGTAGACCCGCACTTTCTGTTCAACTCGCTGAACGCCCTCACCAGCCTCGTAGAAGAAAACGACCCCGTCCGCGCCGTGCGCTTCATCCGCCAGCTCAGCCAGGTGTACCGCTACGTGCTCGATAGCCAGGCGCAGGAAGTGGTGTCGCTGGAAGAGGAAATGCGCTTCGTGGAGTCGTACGTGTTTCTGCAACGCACCCGCCTCGGGGAAGGCGTGCAGGTTGACATTGTGCTGCCCCCCGCCCCCGACTTGGATACCCTGCTGGTGCCGCCGCTGGCCATCCAACTGCTGCTAGAAAACGCCCTCAAGCACAACGCCACCAGCCAGCGCGACCCGCTCCGCATCAGCATCACGCTGGACGCTGCGGCCCGGCAGCTGGTAGTGCGCAACGCCCTGCGCCCGCGCCGCCTCGCCGAAGGCGAATCCACTGGCCTGGGTTTGGAAAACCTGCGTGCCCGCTACGCCTTCCTGACCAAGCAGCCCATGACGGTAGTGAAAACCGCCACTGAGTTTGTGGTAACGCTGCCCGTATTAACCCTGGAAACCGAGCCAGCGGCCGCAACAAATAGTGAGCTTAGCTAGGCGCTGAAATAAGGAGTTGAAAATTAAAGCTGCTGATTGATAGGATAATAGCGAGGATTGGGAGTTTATTTCTGGGAACGGCAAACAAGCATGTAGCTACACAGGTTGTAGGCGAGCAATTAGCAAAACAACCAACATAGCAACTCTTCTCAGCCATGAGCCACGATTCAACCTTATTCACGCCGTTCCAGATGGGCGCGCTGCACTTGCCCAACCGCTTGGCAATGGCCCCCATGACGCGCAGCCGCGCCAACAACGACGGCAACGTGCCCACCGATTCAACGGTAACGTATTACGAGCAGCGGGCTTCGGCCGGCCTCATCATCACGGAAGGCTCGCAGGTTTCGCCGCAGGGCGTGGGCTACATCTCCACGCCCGGTATCTACAGCGAAGAGCAGGTGGCCGGCTGGAAGAAAGTAACCGATGCCGTGCACGCCGCCGGGGGCCGCATCTTCATTCAACTGTGGCACGTGGGCGCTATTTCGCACCCGTTTTTTCACAACGGTGAACTGCCCGTAGCTCCTTCGGCCGTGCAGCCAACCGGTGTAAAGGCTTTCACGGGCAGCGGTATGGAAGAAATTCCAACACCCCGCGCTCTGGAAACCAACGAAGTGAAAGCCGTAGTGGAAGACTTCCGCAAAGCCGCTGAAAACGCCAAAAAAGCCGGTTTCGACGGCGCCGAAGTGCACGGCGCCAACGGCTACCTAGTGGATCAGTTCATCCAGGACGGCACCAACCAGCGCACCGACGAGTACGGCGGCAGCGTGGAAAATCGGGCGCGTTTCGCGCTGGAAGTGGTGCAGGCTGTGGCCGACGTATTCGGGGCCGACCGCACCGGTATCCGGCTTGCGCCCACCGGCGGCATGGGCGGCATCAACGATTCCGACCGACTGGGTACGTTCAGCTACCTCACCGAGCAGCTCAACCAGTTTGGGCTGGCGTATCTGCACGTAATTGAGGCCCTGCCCGGCCACCCAATGGCGGCCAAACCCGGCCAGGAGCCGGTAGCTCCGGCGTTGCGCGGCATCTTCAAGGGGCCGTTTATCCTGAACGGCGGCTACACCCAGGAAACGGCCGAAGCGGCCCTCGCCAACAACGAAGCCGACCTGATTGCCTTCGGCGTGCCGTACATTGCCAACCCCGACTTGGTGGAGCGCTACCAGCAGGGCGCGGCCCTCAACAACCCCGATCAGGCTACGTTCTACGGCGGCGATGACAAAGGCTACATCGACTATCCGTCGTTGGAAGAGGCAACGGCCAAAGCCACCCAGGACATCGACCAGAGCAAGAGCTAAGGGCTTCCGGTAGGGTGCCAAAGTGAAAATAAAAAGCCAGCTGCTGCAAAGCGGCTGGCTTTTTTGTGAGGTGAGAGTACCTTGTGCGGGCTGGGTTTATTCCACTACTTCGCAGACCGTACCGGCCCAGCTTTTTCACCAGCTTCCACCGTATGCCGCAAGCTCTCCGCGCCCTGATTATTGAAGACGAACCACTGGCCGCCAGCCGCCTGGCCGGGCTGCTCCAAAAGCAAGTGCAGCCGATAGAGGTAATTGGTATGGCCGAATCGGTGGCGGAGGCAGAGGCACTGCTGCGGGCCGCGCACCCGGCCCCCGACGTGCTGTTTCTGGATATTCACCTGGCCGACGGGCTGAGCTTCGAGCTATTTGAGCGGCTGGAAATCCGCAGCCCGGTCATCTTCACCACCGCCTACGACAAGTACGCCCTGCGCGCTTTCAAGGTGAACAGCGTGGACTACCTGCTCAAGCCCATCGACCCGGACGAGCTGACGGCGGCCCTCGCCAAGCTGTACCGGCAGCGGGATGCCGCCGCCCCCCAGTTTGATGCTACGCTGCTGGCGCGAGTGTTGCAGCAGGCGCAGCCGGCAAAAGAGTATAAGTCGAGGTTTGTGGTGCGGGTGGGCGAGCACCTCAAGGCCATTCCGGTCGAGCAGATTGCCTACTTCGCCAGCCTCGAAAAAGTGACCTTGCTGCACACCCGCGAAGGCCGCAAGTTTGTGGTGGACTACACACTGGAACAGCTGGAAGGCATGCTCGACCCCACCGAGTTCTTCCGCCTCAACCGCGCCTACCTAGCCCATGCCGAAGCCATCCACGACATCATCCACTACACCAACTCCCGCCTGCAAACCGTGCTTAAGCCCACCCCACCCGACAACGACACTGTGCTGGTGAGCCGCGAGAAAGTAGCTGTATTCAAAGCCTGGCTGGACCGGTGAAATAGGGAGGTGGTGAAAGGGTGATTTGCGTTTCGCCATGAGCCTCAGTAGCCCTACTATCAATATTTCGGCCCGACACGCACAACGCTGGAATCTGCGTCGTATGGGTCGGGCTGAATTTCTATTATTCAGGCAGTTGGCTAATTCACAGACTGCTGGTGTCAGCTGCTCCTACGGCCGGTCGATGCGGTAGAGGCGGCCCTGGTCGGTGACGGCGTAGAGGGCACCGTCGCTGCCCTGCGTGATGTCGCGGAAGCGCTGCCCTTCGCTGGCCAGCAGGCGTTCTTCGCCCACCACCTTATTGTTATCAATAACCAAACGCACGATGTGCTGGCCGCTGAGCGCACCAATAAACAAGTTATTGCGCCAGCCAGAAATTCGGTCACTGGTATAGAACGTCATGCCGCTCGGCGACACCACTGGGTCCCAGTAGTATACTGGCTGCTCTAAACCTTCCTGTTGCTGAATGCCTGCGCCAATGGCGGGGCCAGTGTATTCAACGCCGTAGGTGATGGTGGGCCAGCCGTAGTTGGCGCCAGCTTGCAGGCGGTTGATTTCGTCGCCGCCTTTGGGGCCATGCTCTCCTTGCCACACGTCGCCGGTGGTGGGATGGATGGCCAAGCCCTGCGGATTGCGGTGGCCGATGGAGTACAACTCAGGGCGTGCACCTGCTTGCGCAAACGTTGGGTTGCCAGGGGCCGGCTGCCCATCCTTGGTGATGCGGATAACCTTGCCCAAAGCCGACGACGCTACTTGCGCCTGCGGCCGGGTTTGCAAATCAGAACGTTCCCCGGTGCTCACCACCAGGTTGCCGGTGCGGTCGAACACCACGCGGCCCCCATAGTGCAGGTTGCCGGAGTAGGCCGGCAGCGCCCGGTAGATAACGGTAGCACCTTCAATGCTTTGCTCATTATCAGCTAAGCGGCCTTTGCCGATGGCCGTCACGTTGCCGCCGGATATGGCCTCAGAAAACGACCAGTATATCATGCGGTTGGAAGCGAAATTCGGGTCGAGGCACAGCCCCAACAACCCGCCCTGCCCCGCCGGATTTACGGCCGGTATGCCCGTGATAGGGGCACTTACTGCGCCGGCAGCCGTTACAATGCGCAGGCGCCCCGCTTTCTCAGTTACCAACAAGCGGCCATCAGGTAGCGCCGTAACCCCCCACGGGCTGGTTAGCTCCGACGTAATTACCGTGGCCTTGTAGGCGTTGGCGGGTGTCATGACGCCACTGATGCGGGTCTGGCCCTCAAAGGCAGGTTTGTAGGTGGTATTGGGGGCGCTAGTTTCCACCGGGGGGAGGTTCGGCTCCGAAGCCGAGTCATCATCCTGCGAGCAGGAGAGCAGGGCGAGCGAACCGCCAAAAAAGTACATCAAGCTTCGCTTCATAGCATGGCGAATTAAACGTGGATGAATGAACGAAGCCTTTAGTACGGTAGAGCTTGGGTTTTCGTCGATTTTCGCTTGTATTTCCTGGTATCCAACTGTCTGATTTACTCTGCATTTCAATACTGTAGCTGCGGTGTATTTTGTGCTTGAATAGTTGCTAAAGAACTGTTAATCAATAGCTAGATGCGTAGCTCTGTTCGCGCATCAACCACCTTCCAGCCAGCTTTTCACGGCGGCGGCCTTCTCGCGGCTTACCAGCACTTCGTCGGTGGGGGCGGGGTGGAGTTCCAGCAGCAGCTTGCCGTTGAAATGGGGGTGCAGGCGCTGCACGGCGGGTAGCTGGGCAATGAACTGGCGGTTGAGGCGGAAGAACTGGCGCGGGTCGAGGAGGCTTTCCAGCTGTTCCAGGGTGTAGTCCACCACAAAGCGGCAGCCGTCGGTGGTGGCGAGGGTGGTGGTTTCGTGGCGGCTCTGGAACCAGGCCACCTGCGCGGCCGGCAGCGGCAGTAGCTGCTCGCCACTGCGCACCAAGAAGCGGGTTTTGTACTGCTGGTCGGGGCGGGGTAGGCTGTCGAGCAGACGCTCCAGGCGGTGCGCCGTATCGTTGGGGGGCAGTGGAATAGGCTGGGCGGTGGGTGTGCGCCATTCGCGCAGCTTGGTGAGGGCCGTGGTTAGCTCCGCCAGCTTCACTGGTTTCAGCAGGTAGTCTACGCTGTTGGCCTTGAAGGCGCGGATGGCGTAGGCGTCGTAGGCGGTGGTGAAGATGACCGGGCTGCGTACCACGGTCTGCTCGAACACCTCCAAACTCAAGCCGTCGGCCAGCTGGATGTCGCTCAGAATCAGGTCGGGGGCGGGGTGGGCATCCAGCCACGCCAGCGCCCCGGCCACGCTGTCGAGTACGGCCGACACTTGCGCTTCGGGCGCGGCTTGGCGAAGCAGGCGTTGGAGCCGCTCGGCGGCCGGGTATTCGTCTTCGAGCAGCAAAACGGTCATTTAATTAAGAATTAAGAATTGCGCTGTTATAAGTCAATGGTGAGTGGGTGGCTGACTGCTGAGTACGGGAAATTCTTACTTTCAAAGTAAAGGAAGTTGTACCCGAAACCAGCCGTTTTCGGCTTGTACTTCTACAGCGTGCGGGGCTTGCAGTAGCTCGTAGCGGTGGCGCACGTTACGCAGGCCGGTGCCGGTGCCCGGTGCCAGGCCCGCCGTGCGGGGCCGAAGCGTGTTTTCCACCACCAGAAACTGGCCGGCGGCATCACTGGCAAGGCGTAGTTCGAGCGGGTGCTCCCGCGAGGCTACGTTGTGCTTCAGCGCGTTTTCCACCAGCAGCTGCACGCTCAACGGGGCCACGTGGCGGGTGAGCAACTCAGGCAGTATCTGCTGGCTAACGCGCAGGTTGTCGCGGAAGCGGGCTTTGTGCAGCGCCAGATAGGTAGCCACAAATTCCAGCTCTTCGCTAAGTGGCACGGTGGGGGTGGAGCGGGCCAGCAGCACGTAGCGGTACACGTCAGCAAGCTGCTCCACAAACTGCTGGGCGGGCTCGTTTTCGGGCTCGATGAGGGCTGAGAGTGTATTCAGGGAATTGAACAGGAAGTGTGGGTCGAGCTGGCTTTGCAGCACTTCGAGTTGGCTGCGGGTGCCGGCGCTTTGCAGCTGCTCGGCGCGGCGCACGTTCTGGGCCCACTGCTGAAACAGATTCCAGCTTTCGTAGATGAGCTGAATGACGATGGTGGGCACCATGTTCAACCCGAACTCGAACAGAAACGCACTGAGCGTGAGGCGCCCGCCTTGTGCCCGCGCCGCCAGCAGGCCAATGCCCAGCGTCACGAGGGCCGTGACGGAAGTGTTGATAAGCGCCAACGACCAGAGCCGCCGGGTGGTTTGCTCGACCCGCGGAAAGCGCCGAAACAATAGCCGCCACAAGGCCCGGCCCGTCAGCCAGAACGTGGTGGTGATGGCCGTTGAAACCACCCACGCCCCCAGCACTTCCGGCACCGACTGCACCCGCGTCAGCCCCCGCGGCAGCAGCGCCAACATGCCCAGCACCGGAATGCCTATCAGCAGAAACCAACGGTCATTCATGAAAACAAGGGGGCGTTCGGCGGGCAGCGGCATAGGCCAGAGGGTTAGCGCGGGAGCTTCTGCACGAAGCTAACAACTGCCTGCCGGAAGGCCACCGGCTGCTCCAGAAACGAGTTGTGCTTGCCCGGCAGCGTCACGGTTTGCTGCCGCGGGAGCCGGAACGTGCTGGGGGTAGCGCCGGTGGTGCGGTCGTCCTGGCCCACGATGTTGAGTACGGGCATGGTCAGGCGGGCGGTGGCGGGCCCGAAATCCTGGCCGTAGTCGGGCAGCTGGCCGCTGAAAACCTGCTGGCTGAAATCCGAATTGCTGGGTACGGCACGGGCTGCGCGGCTGGCGCGGCTGGCCAGGGAGTCGGCGGAAAACTGAAGCTGCCAGGCTAGTTTCTGCTGCTGCAAGGCGCCCATCACCATCCCAAACCGCTGGGGCAGCGGCAGGCTGGGGTTGGGCTGCGCGGCAGCGGGCAGCAGCGAGGTACCGTAGTGCAGCATGCTTTCCAGCGAAGCCGGCGGGTTCAAAACAGCATTGGTAAGCACTAGCGCTTGCACTCGTTGCGGATAGGTGGTGGCGTAGGCCGTGGCAATAGTGCCCCCGAACGAGTGGGCCAGCACCACCCATTTTTCCAGCCCCAACTGCTGCCGCAGCTCCTCTAAATCCTGCACCATGCGCGCCATCGAGTAGTTTTTGCGCGGCGAGCTGCCGGAGCGGCCACTGCCGCGCTGGTCGTAGTACACCATGCGCAGCTGGTCTTCGAGGCGGTTGCCACCCAGCTTCTCAAACGAATAGCTACCCGCGCCCGGCCCGCCGTGCACATACACGCAGGACACACCCTGGCCCGCTACCTGCACGTACAGCCGCACCGAATCAGAAGTAAGCAACGTGGTGGAACCGTTAGTGAGGAGGCGCTGAGCCTGCACGGCCGTAGTCAAGAGCAAAAGCAGCCCGAAACCCAGGAAACAGCAGCGGCATGCAGCAGAAAATCCGTTCATAACAGACACGATAAAGGCAATAATGGATTTACAGAACTATGTCAGCCCGGCTTTTAGCGGCCTGCCAGCAGCGGTACGCCGTGCATGGCCTGCATAAACAAGGCCGCAACCAGGCCGGCGTAGGTGGCAGCGCCCAGCCACGTTAGGAGCACGGCGCGGCGCGGCAGTTGGCGGCTCAGCCACCAGCCCAGCAGCGGTACTACCTGCAAGGCGTGCAGCCCCAGGAAGTGCGCAATGCGAAGGTCGCCGGCGCGGGTGCTCCACCCAATACCAGGCAGGCCGGGGCCGCCGTCGGGGGCACCTACGGTGTGCTGGTTGAGGTGAATCATCATGCCGCCCAGCACGCTGCCCACTAAGAACAGCAGCAACCCCAGCCGCACGCCCCACACGTAGCCAGCCGGACCGTGCGGCCGGTGCCGCCACACCAGATACACCGCCCACAGCGTAAGGGCCGTATTCAGCATGATAAATACTCCCATCACGGCGAATACCAGGCCGTCGAAGGCCGTAGCGCCGTTGAAGTGCGAGGTGGTACCGCGGCTGGCTTGCAGGAAGATGCACGTCTGCTCCGCTACCATGCTTAGGGCCACTCCCGCGCTCAGCCAGCGTACGGCGCGTTGGCTGGCCGCTGGCAAGTCGGCCAGCAGCCAGCCCAGGGTCCAGGCGTAGGCCAGTACCGAAAAGCTGAACTTGAGCGGTTTCACCCACACGGGTATTCCCGTTACCACGCGGTGGTCGAAAGGCAGCAGGGCCAGCGCTACCAGGGCCAAGCCCACGTTC
The DNA here is from genome assembly GCF_017313265.1 of Hymenobacter telluris. GTDB lineage: Bacteria > Bacteroidota > Bacteroidia > Cytophagales > Hymenobacteraceae > Hymenobacter > Hymenobacter telluris. The sequence continues at coordinate 91,260 of NZ_JAFLQZ010000016.1, forward strand.
AGCCAGCCCACCCAGCTAAGCACGGGGTTTACGCGGTACAGCACGCGCAGTGCATGAGCGGCGCGGCTTGGCCATGAGGCAGGAGCGGAACCGGTGGCCGTGGCAGTAGTCGGGGCGAAAGAGAGGGAAGTAGCCATACAATAGGTGCTAATTGGTTAGTTGATCGGCAGGCAGGCAGTTTGTGCTGGTGCTGGCGCCTGGCTTTATGCGGCCGTTGTGCCATAGAAGCGGCGCACCACGGCGTAGAGCAGCAGCCCCACCGGCCCGAACAGAAACGTGAACAGTAGGCAGGGCACCAGCAGCAAATGCGGCACGCCGCGGCGCCGCGCATCCAGGCTTTCCCAGATGCCAATACCCAAATCGAAGCACAGGTAATGCACCCAGCCGGCCAGCAGCGCCCACGGACTACGGAAAAACGCGGCCACATCCTGCAACGAGCTAAATCCGCCTTCTGAAGCGTGCGGCCCCAGGTAGTGGCTGCCAATGAGCAAGGCATACGCCACTGCCAACACCAGCGGCAGGGCGCCGCTCAGTACCACGCGGCGCGTGCCCACCCAGCGGGGCGCCAGTAGCAGCAGAGCCCAGCCCAACATAACCAGTGGGTTGGCCAGGGAAAACAGGAAGTCGGGGGTGAAAGCCATAGCAGCGTATCGGTTGGATGACGAGCCTAAACTACTACCTGGCCGGCGGCGGCGCATGCGCAAACCAGGTGAACCGACAGCGTAAGGCGGCGAACCGTATGGCGGTGGTGGGTGAGGCGTTACGACTTTCGGGGAGCCGGCTTACAACTTCGCCGGTATCTGGCCGTAACTTGCGGCGTGAAACTGCCGATTCGATATGCAAGGCCGCTAGGATTGGCCCTGGGGTTTGGCCTATGCCAAGCCGGTACAGCTCAGGCGTACGAGTTGCCCGTTGCTCCTGCTGCCCTGCACGACAGCGTAACCGTACGGCAGGCCCACCGGCGGTTCACGTTTCAGCTCGACATCCGCAATTCCATCATCAACCACCGCGTTGTGACGCTGCCCGGCCTGAAGCTGGGCATCGAGTGGCGCGGCCGAATCCGGACGGGCCTCGGGGTATATCTGCTCAGCAACGGCATTCCGTCGCGCCAGCCTATTCCGGCTGAGTTGCCCGCCGCCACTGCCGCTGAGCTGCGCTTGCGTTACGTGGCGGGCTTTGGCGAGTACGTGGTGCTGGGTAATCCGCGCTGGGAGCTTACCAATCAGCTTCAGCTTGGGGTAGGCAAAACCTACGCCCACTACGAACTGCCCGATGGCAGCGTGGTTCGTTCCCCGAAACGGGTTATTTGGTTGGTTGAGCCTTCTATTGCTGCCCAAATGCGGGTGTACCGCTGGCTGGCGCTGGGCACGGGGCTGGGCTGGCGGCAGCCGGTGTTTGTGAATAGCCTCACCCAGCGCGAACTAAACGGCCCCGTGTTCTACGGCCGCGTCAAGGTTTCGCTCGGCGACTTATACAAAATAGTCCGTGGCCGGGAGCGGGTATTCAGCCAGCGTGGCCTGCGCCGCTCTGAGTGGTAGCGCGGGTGCGTAGCCAGGCGGGCAGTACCCTGCACTGGTACCCCAAAGCCCTGCCTCCTGAAAGCAGGAAGCAGGGCGGGCCGGATAACAAGGAATTGGGGGGAAGATTAAGCTTCTACCAGCTGTACTTTGGGGGCACCGGCCAGAATGTCGGCGCTGGCAAAGTCGGCGTACTTCTGGAAATTGGTTACGAATTGCTGGGCCAGCTCGGCGGCCGTGCGGTCATAAGCTTCGGAGTTGGTCCAGGTTTGGCGCGGGTCGAGGAGGTGGGCCGGCACGCCGGGCACTGTGGCGGGCATCTCCACCCCAAACACCGGGTGACGATGGAACGACACGTCGGTTAGCGCGCCGGTGAGGGCGGCCGTAATCATGGCGCGGGTGTAGCTGAGTTTCATACGCGCGCCTACGCCGTAGCTGCCCCCGCTCCAGCCCGTATTGATGAGCCAGACCTGTACGTTGGGGTGTTCCTCCATTTTCTCACCCAGCATTTCGGCGTAGCGGGTAGGGTGCAAGGGCAGGAACACCGCCCCAAAGCAAGCCGAAAAAGTCGTTTGGGGTTCGGTAACGCCCATTTCGGTGCCCGCTACCTTGGCCGTATAGCCTGAGAGGAAGTGGTACATGGCGTGGCTCTTATCCAGGCGGCTGATGGGCGGCAGCACTCCAAAGGCGTCGGCAGTCAGGAAGAATATGTTCTTCGGGGCCGGGCCCACGCTCGGCTCCACGGCATTCGGAATAAAGGACAGGGGGTAGGCCGTGCGGGTGTTTTCGGTTACGCTCTTGTTGGCGTAGTCTACGGTGGTGGTGCCGGGCACGAAGCGCGTGTTTTCCACGATGGCGCCGGGCCGGATGGCGTTCCAGATTTCCGGCTCCTTCTCCTGGCTCAGGTCGATAACCTTGGCGTAGCAGCCGCCCTCGAAGTTGAAAATGCCGTCCCGCGGCGTCCAGCCGTGCTCGTCGTCGCCAATCAGGCCCCGGTTGGGGTCGGTGGAGAGGGTGGTTTTGCCGGTGCCCGAGAGGCCGAAGAAGATGGCCGTGTCGCCGGCGGCCCCCACGTTGGCCGAGCAGTGCATGGGCAGGGTCTGGCGCTCATGCGGGAGCAGGTAGTTGAGCACCCCAAAGATGCCTTTCTTCATCTCGCCGGCGTAGCCCGTACCGCCAATCAGAATCAGCTTGCGGGTGAAGTTGATGATGGCGAAGTTCTTCTGGCGCGTGCCATCCACGGCGGGGTCGGCCTCGAAACCGGGGGCGCAGATGATGCTGAAGTCGGGCAGCCAGCTGGTATCGGCGGCCGCCTCGGGGCGCAGGAAAAGGTTGTGGCAGAATAGGTTGTGCCAGGCCAGCTCATTCACCACGCGCAGTTTGAGCTGATAATCTGGGTTGGCGCCAGCGTAGGCTTCCCGCACGAACAGCTCCTTGCCTTCCAGGTAAGCCACCATCTTCCGGTGCAGCTGGTCGAACTTCTCCGGGGCAAAAGGAAGGTTGATGTCGCCCCACCACACGCTGTCCTGGGTGCCCGCGTCCTGCACAATGAACCGGTCTTTAGGCGAGCGGCCCGTAAAGCGGCCGGTGTCGGCCATCAGCGCGCCGGTGTCGGTAAGCTGGCCTTCGTGGCGGCGCAGGGCGTGCTGCACCAGCGCGTCGGCCGGCAAATTCAGGTGTACTTCGGCCGGGGCGGTGGTGAAGCCCAGCGGGGCCAGACGGGCGAGGAGGGAGGGGGTAGACATACGGTTAAGGTGAAATGTGGGAAATTGGGAAAACCGAAAATCTGAGGGGAAAGACAGAGCCGGGTGGGCTCCGAAACGGACATACCTCTTCCTGCTTCGGCCGCGGTGCTAAGCGGACAAAAAAAACATGCAGGAAATCTGGTGGAAAAAGCCCGTTAAATAGCCCAGGCGCTGTGCTTCCGAAAACGCCATTAAGCTTATGTCAAAACTACAATCCAACTTCTGGCTTGAATAACATATTTCGCTATTTTACCAGGACAAAACAAACATCTTTGTTTTTCTATTGTCTGCTGGCGGCCTTCGCGCCCGTTTGGTCTCACTTTATTTCTCTCTCGTCCCGATGCCCAAAGAAATAGCCCACTACAACGGCCTCTACGGCGACGACAAGGCGCAGGTGTCGCACACTTATATCTATAGCCAGCTGATTGGGCAGCGCAACCGCACCACCACCTGGGGCCTGAAGCCGCATTTGCACGGCAACCTCTACCAGCTGTTTTTTCTGGAGGCCGGGCAGGCCACCCTCGATACCAGCGCCGACCCGGTGGAGTTGCGCACGCCCTGCGTGGTGCTGATTCCGTCCAACACGGTGCACGCCTTCACGTTTAGCCCGCAAGTGCGCGGCCGTTCCCTCACCGTAGCCGACGCCCTACTCGACACGATTCTGCAAGTCAGCCCGGCTATTCTTATCGAACTCAACAGCGTATATGTGCTCACCGATTTCACCGAGGAAGAAAGCTTTGCCGAGCTACTGAGCCTGGAACGCGCCATTCACGCCGAAATGCACTCCCAATTGCCCGAGAAGCAATTGGCGCTGAATGGGTATTTCAAGCTGCTGTTTGTGAAGCTGTTCCGCTTGCTCAAGCACCAGCAAAACAAGGCCAAAGGCAGCTCCAACCGCAACCTGCACTACTTCCACGAGTTCCAGAAAAGCGTGGCCCGCGCCGCGCCGTTCGAGAAAAAGATTTCGCAATACGCCCAGGAACTCAACATTACGGCCGTGCACCTGAACCGCATCTGCCAGGCCGTGAAAGGCCGCTCGGCGCTGGAAATCGTGAATGCCAACACCATCCGGCGCGCCCACAACCACCTGGTGTACACCTCCTCCTCGATTTCCGAAATTGCTTACACCCTGCAATTTGCCGATTCCAGCTACTTCACGCGCTTTTTCCGCAAGCACACCGGCCTCTCGCCAATGGCCTACCGCGCCCGCGCCTACCACGACGAAAAGCAGAGCCAACAGCCGGATGCGTGACCAATGAAACCTTCCGGTAGTGCAGGTTGGTTCTCAGTCGGTCGGCACTTATTAATTCATATGTTTACTTTGTTGCTGGCGAGGCCTCAACCGAAATAAGTAAGTCGCCTGCTCGTTTTATTGGTGCGGCTAACCCGCCGTTACTTTTCAGTTTCCTGCTCTTATGAAGTATACTCTTCCTTCCCTACGTTTCTGGCGGCCCCTGACTGGCGGCTTGCTCATGCTTGTTGCTCCCTTGCTGCTAGCTTCCTGTGATGATAACAGCAGCGACTACGAGCTATTGCAAGCGCAGGCTTTGGCGCGGCAGAAAGAAGTCCGTGCGGCCGATTCGCTGGTCATCAACAAGTACATTGCCGATAGTAGCTTAACCAACGTGCAGCGGCAGCCTTCTGGCTTATGTATCGTGTTCAAGAACACTGGTACAGGTGATGTGCCAGCCGCAAGCCAAACGGTGTCAGTGGTATACAGAGGCGCGTTCATCAACGCCTTCAGCAACCGCGTGTTTGATCAGTCACCCCTTGTAGATGGCAAGCGCGAGCCATTCAAGTTTGTTATAGGACAAGGGCGGGTAATTCCTGGCTTCGACCAAGGTATTTCGCTGATGCGCAAAGGACAAAAGGCCATCCTGTTGATGCCTTCTTACTTAGCCTACGGCCCGAACGGAGCCAGCACAATTCCGGCGGATTCCCCTCTGCGCTTTGATGTAGAACTGACCGACATTACGCGTTAGGATACCGCGTACTAATCTTTAGTAAACACGAAGGGCTCGGGTTGAAACATGCAACATGTTTCAACCCGAGCCCTTCGTGTTTACAAGCAATAGCCTGATGAATTACTCCTCGGTTTCAGTGGCAATGGGCAGGCCCTGCAACGTGGCTAAGCGGTTGAGTTTACCGGAAGCTGTGGTTTGAAACTGCGGTATGTATACTAGCTCACGAGGCCGCTCGTACTTGCCCAGGCGTTTGCGCAACAAAGTCATGAGCTGTTGCTGCTGTGCATCCGGCAGCGGTTCGCCTTCCAGGTAGGCCGTTACTTGTTCGCCCAGCCGCTCATCGGGGCGGCCGGCAATGAATACGCGGCGGCCCGGCAAATCCAGTTCGGCCAGGGCTACTTCCAGCACTTGCTCCACCTTTTCGGCCTGCACTTTCACGCCGCCGCTGTTTATCACGAAGTCCACCCGGCCCAGCCATTCGAAGCTGTGGGCGTCGAGCAATTTTATTCGGTCGTTGGTGGTGATGAGTTGGTCGTCGGTGACGTCGGCGCGGACGGTGAGGCAGCCGCGCGCGTCTTGCGCTGCATGAATGCCGGGCAGCACGCGGTAGGCGGTGGCCGGGGCAGCGCCGTTGAGGCGGCGCAGCGCAATGTGGGAGGCGGTTTCGGTCATGCCATACGTGAGGTACACCGGCACCGTCAGCTTCCTGATTTCCTTGGCCAGGCTGGCATCTACGGCAGCGCCACCCACCAATATGGCTTTCATCTGGTTGAGGCGCGGGGCGTGCCCGGCGGCCAGCACCGCCCGCAGTTGTAGGGGTACGAAGGAAGTGAAATCGAACTGCGCTTCGGCGGGTACCAGCGCCAATGGGTCGGCCTGGGGCTCTACAATGGTGAGGTGCATGCGCCGCTCAAAGCCGCGCACCAGCATCATCATACCGCCCACAAACTCGCAGTTTAGGCACACCAGCATCCGGTCCGCCGGCCCCAAGTCGAAATAGTCGCCGGTGCGGCGGGCCGAGGCTTCCAGCTGGTGGCGTTTCATCAGCACTGGCTGGGGCTGGCCCGTGGAGCCGCTGGTGTGCAAGGCCACGTCTTGGGTGCCGTTCAGCCACTGCCGGCAGAAATCCAGCACCTTGGCCTCGTAGCCGTTCAGCTCGAAGCGGGTAGTGGCGGGGTATTGCTGAATATCAGCGTAGTGAAATTCGCGGCCGTTGAGCAGCAAAGAGTCAGGAAGTAAATCGGAAGTGGAAGCCATTACAGAAGAGGAAAAGGTAGGCGCAAACTTAGCTGAGCAGCCACCGCTGATACGTTTTCGCCGAAGGTAAGGTCAGATAAGCCAATGCCCCCAGCAATACGCCCGCCGCCGCCAAATCGAGCGAGGCCCGCGTGAAGACGTACGAAATGAGGAGGGGCAGGGCAAGCAAGCTTAGTAAGCTGTTGTGCAAAAACACCCGGCTCTGGTACAGCCGCAGGTTTTGTTCGGCGGGCCGCCGCAGATTCGGCTGCAACCGTCGGGCCACCACGTACAGCAGCCCGCCCAGCAGCAAGAGCACCGCTGCCAGCAGCAACAGCACCGGCCACGACGCCAGCCGTGGCTGCGGGGCGCTACCTGTGGCCGCTTGGCTGCTGCCCGCCAGCACCACGCTGCCCATCAGCAGTGCCTGCACCAAATAGTGCAGCCAGTGCCGCCCCCGGATGCGCCGGATGGCTTGATGGAAATCAGCGTCGGTCATGGGTGGGGAGGCCGGGAGGAAAGGCGGTGAAGGGCGGTGTCAACAAACAAATCAGCATACGAAGCTGCGGCGCGGAAGGCGGAGAAAACAAGATGGAGCTTGACATCCGGTAAAGAAAAACGTACCTTAAAATCAATCACCAACCTCCCGCCACCATGAAAGCCACCGTTCTAAGTCCGTTTGCTGGCGCCCGCACCTTCGTATTTCGGCGCTACCTTACGCTCCGTTATCAGCTTATTTCTGCCACCGAGTTGGCCGCTCAGGCAGCTCGCCGGGCTCGTAAGCTGCGCAAGAAGGAAGTGAAGAACGAACGGTTACGCAACTTCTTTGGCTGGTGCGAAGGCTGTGCGGCCTACGGCTCCATATTCTAGATTTTAGCAGACTTCTGCATAAGAAAACCGCCACCTTAATGAGTGGTGACTTTCGTTTTAATAAAAATAGGGGAGAAAATCTATCGTGCACTTTCGATTAAGAAAATCGAAAGAACCGGGGTCATCAACAACAGCATTATGAACAGGTAAGTTTTTCTTTCTTTCTGCACTCGTAAAGCTGCGATAAAAAAACTGATGAGATAAACCACGACGATGATGGCTGTAATAAAGCCTAGTCCAATAGATGCTGTAGCACCTGCATAATTATTGTCATATGGCTTCCAGTACATAAAGTGGATAAAGTAAATCCACCATAAGACATATAGTAGCAGGAAAAATCTTGTCATACGTTATAATGTGCAAGTATTCAAGGGATGGTTTTTTAGAAAAGAATACCTGTCTAGGTAAAAGAAATAGATTGATTTTATAATTGCACTATTGAATTGCACTGGATTTACTGGTGGTATTCATCTATTATTTGCCAAGTAATTGCAACGTTTTGCGGTCCTTTTCGCCGCTGTAGAACTTGTCGAGCACTGCCTGAAAAACCGGGTCGGCGTTGGGCAGTGCCCCAAAGAGCGTCATCGATGATTGCAGCTTCATGTCGTCGGGGCTGCCTAGTACCGTGTACGGGTCGTGGCCGGGCAGCGCCAGCAGCGCCCGGCTGATTTCAACCAGCTGGCCACCCAGTACCGGGTGCTGCACAAAGGCCTCGGCTTCCTGCGCGTCTTCTATGGCGTAGAACTTCGCGGTTTCGCTGAGCCCCAGCCCCTGGATTTGCGGAAACACGTACCACATCCAATGGGTTGTTTTCCGGCCGTTTTTTATTTCCGCCAACGCATCGTTGTAATTACGAGCCTGGGCGTCGATGAATCGTTGTAAGTTGTTTTCTGTGGACATTCAGTTTGAGTTTTAGTTAAAATATTCGATAAAAATAGACGTGTTATTTATAACGTTTCACGGCTTTGCGATGTGGTGGCATTCCGTGTTCCGTCAGTTTAAATTTATTACTAAAGTTCAATAGTAGTACAATCGTTCAGCACTTATTCATCAGCCACCATATTGCAAAACCGATGTTAGGTGCAGTTTTTATCCAAATAGTTTCTTCCAAAAGGTTTTTGGTTCATCTACATTTCTAAACTTGTCAACCACTTCATCTGTCGGTAGTCCGAGGTATCGTGTCGCATTATAAGCTACGAGATACTTTTTATGATTTCGATAGTTATGCAGCAAGCGAGTAATTCTCTCGTCTTTAAAAAATGGTAGGTAATATAAAACGTCAATTAGTTCGAACTCACCTGTTATTTGCGGCATTGTCTCTAGGACAATGTCTTTCATTTTATCGTCTTGAGTTATTTGAAAAATAGAATGTGCGATTTTCACCTTTATTGCTCCTTTGCTATCACTAAGCAAGTTCAATAATGTGGGAAGAGCGTCTTTTGATTTAATGTGTCCAAGACCAACGATTGTCCAGTCGTCACGAAGGCTTGCAGCTTCTATAAGTTCGAGTTCTGCAACTTTAAGTTCGTCGCTAGATAAGTTGTCTAGAAGGTTAAGTGGAACACCGTCTTTACGTTGTGCCCAGGTATTAGCACCTAAAAATTCTTGTCGGAATATGTCTAAGTTGTTTGTCACTTAATGTGTGTCTGTAATTGCACCTAACATCTGTATTGACGACATTGTCAATAGGGCTTGAATGTCGTCAAGCGGCGCTTAGTACGCAAGTGTATGTCGTCAACACAACCAGCAGTAGCTGTATTGACGACATAAGGATATTTACAGCTCCATGTCGTCAAGCGGTGAGATAGGAGCTTGTGCTGGGCGACATGCGTATAGATTTCGGTGGTTTTGATGCTGCTCTATTCCAACTAATTCCGATTAAGCCAGACAATAGATTCTTCCTTGCCAACCGAGCAGCATAAAAACGTCCTGCCACGGATTGGCAGGACGTCCTGAATATCTTAACGAGGCGAGCTACCTCACGGGAACTTCGGGTATTTTGAGAAGTCGGGCTTGCGCTTTTCCAGGAAGGCGTTTTTGCCTTCTTTGGCTTCCTCGCTCAGGTAGTAGAGCAGCGTGGCGTTGCCGGCCAGCTCCTGAATACCAGCCTGCCCGTCCAGCTCGGCGTTGAAGCTGGATTTGAGCATGCGTAGCGCCAGCGGGCTTTTCTCCAGAATCTTGTGGCACCAGGCCACGGTGGTTTCTTCCAGCTTATCCAGCGGCACCACTTTGTTCACGAGGCCCATGTCGAGGGCTTCCTGGGCGTCGTACTGGTCGCAGAGAAACCATATTTCGCGGGCTTTCTTCTGGCCCACGATGCGCGCCAGGTACGAAGCGCCAAAGCCACCATCGAACGAGCCTACGTTGGGGCCGGTCTGGCCGAAGCGGGCGTTATCGGCGGCAACCGTCAGGTCGCAGACTACGTGCAGCACGTGGCCGCCCCCAATTGCCCAGCCGGCCACCATGGCCACCACGGGCTTGGGAATGGAGCGGATCATCTTCTGCAAGTCCAGCACGTTGAGGCGGGGCATGGCATCGTCGCCGACGTAGCCACCGTGGCCCCGCACGCTCTGGTCGCCGCCCGAGCAGAACGCCTTGCCGCCTTCACCGGTGAGGATGATGACGCCAATATCGGTGCGGTTGCGGCAGATGTCCATGGCCTCAATCATCTCCTGCACCGTGAGGGGCGTGAAGGCGTTGTGCACCTGCGGACGGTTGATGCTGATTTTGGCGATGCCGTCCGCCTGCGTGAAGAGAATTTCTTTGAACTCCTTGATGGGGGTCCAGGTAAGTTGTTCGGCCATAGGTCTAAGAGTAATGAAAGGAAAGAAGGCCGTCATGCTGAGCTTGCCGAAGCATCTCGCGGGCTGATGTTGGATTACTACTCCTGTGTCAGCCCGCGAGATGCTTCGGCAAGCTCAGCATGACGTTCTGGGTATTAACGCGTCAAGAAACGAAAGCGGCTTTCACCGCCGCCCGGTACTGTTCAAAAAATTCGGCGTTGGTCTTGCTGTCGGTGGTTATTTCGAGCAGGGCCGCGCCGGTTTCCAGTGCAAAGAAAACCGGTAGCGCCGACTCTAGTTCTGTGAACGACGAAACCGGGAAATACCGCAGCTGGAAATCCCGCGCCGTATTCTCGGCAGTCAGCACTTGGCGCGTCTCGAAAAACTCGTCTAGCTCCGGCTGCTGGCGCGGCCCGTCGATGATACGGAAGATACCGCCGCCGTGGTTGTTGAACACCACCACCCGCAGGTTGGGCGTGGGGTAGTTGTGCCAGAAAGCGTTCCGGTCGTAGAAAAACGCCACGTCGCCGGTGAGCAGCACCACCGGCCGCTCGGGCTGGGCCAGGGCCGCGCCTACCGCCGTACTGGTGCAGCCATCAATGCCGCTGGTGCCGCGGTTGGCAAACACTTCCACTTGCTGGCCCTGCGGCAGACCGAGGATGTTGGCGTAGCGCACGGCCATGCTGTTGGCGAGGTGCAAGGCAGCGTGGTCGGGGAGAAATTGCAAGCAGTGGTGGAAGGCCGTAAACTCATTGAACGGCTGCTCGGGCTGCTGCATGAACTCCTGTAGGAAGTCGGTAGCCCAGTTTTCGGCCGCCAGCCACGGCTTTAGGTAAGCGGCTTTGGCGGAAGCATCCGCACCATATAGCTGCTCAGGTTGCGGCCACTCCAACCGAATCGGGCCGGTAGGAGCGGGCTTGGTGGCTACCCGTGTAGCATCTTGCGCCGCAACGAAAACCTCACCCCCCGACCCCCTCTCCAAAGGAGAAGGGGAGCCGAATGATTCAGTTGCAGGCAATACGTCAGGCTCCCCCTCTCTTTTGGAGAGGGGGTCGGGGGGTGAGGTCAACGCCCCAAAGAAATCCGCTGGCTCCATGCGCACCAGCTTGGTAAGCGACTGAAACGTGTCGGCTTGATAACCGGCGGCTTGGATGTGCCAGTGCTGCGCGGGTTTGGCGTTGCGCAGGTACAGCTTCAGCGACTTCGAGATGAGCGACTGGCCGAAGGTGATGAGCAGTTCCGGCTTCAGCGCTTCCTTCAGCCCTGGCTCTGGCACCGCCATAAACACATCCTGGTGGCCTAACGGGCGCAGCCGTTGGTCGTAGCCGGCTGCAACGGGCAGGTGCACGTTGGCAATCAAGTCACCGACTACGGGCACCTGCCAGGCGGCGGTAAAGCGGTGTAGCGTCAGCAACAGGTCGGTATCGGCGGGTTGTTGGCCGGCTACTACCAATACCCGGCTGGTCGTGCGCAATGCCTCACGAAATTCCGCTAGCACCGAACTTGGCAACTGTGGGCGGCCGGGCAGTTCCCGCGTCACTTTCACGTCCTGCTCGTACTGGATTGCCTCACCGGCCTTTGGGTAGAATGGCTCCCGCAACGGCACGTTCACCTGCACCGGCCCTGCTGGTCCCGCCTGCGCCAAGTTGATGGCCTCGTTTATAATGCGCGCCGAATGCCACTTGGCATCAGCATGCGTGGTATCGGCCGGAAACTCGAAGGCTCCTTTGGCGTGGGCGCCGTACAGGTTGTGCTGCCGGATAGTCTGGCCGTCGAGCTGGTCAATCCACTCCGGCGGCCGGTCGGCGGTAAGAATCAGCAGCGGAACGTGCTGGAAATAGGCTTCGGCTACGGCGGGGGCGTAGTTGAGGCCGGCCGTGCCCGAGGTACACACCAGCACCACGGCCCGCCGTTGCGCCTGCGCCATACCCAGCGCAATGAAGGCCGCCGCCCGCTCATCGGGCACCACCCGCACCGTGAGGGCAGGGTGGCGGGCAAAGGCCAGCGTCAGCGGCGCCGAGCGGGAACCCGGCGACAACACCACATCGGTAATGCCGTGCCGGGCGCAGATTTCAGCAATGTTATGAACAGCCTGCATTTTCTTAATTAAGAATTTAGGAATTAAAAATTAAGAATTGGACTGCCAATTGAGGCGAGAAACGAAAGCAGAAGAGGCGTAGAGGTGCCACTGATTTTTAATTTATAATTCCTTAATTTTTAATTCAATACGGCCCCTACGGTGGTTAGCTTCAGCTCGGTTTCCTGCCACTCCCGCGCGGGGTCGGAATCGACGGTGAGGCCGGTGCCGGCGTAGAGGATGGCTTCGGTAGGGCGGAGCTGGAGGCCGCGCAGGTTTACGTACAAGCGCGACACGCCGGCCACCGGCAGGTTCACGGGGCCCAGGAAGCCGCTATAATACGCCCGGTCGTAGCCTTCGTATTGGTGCAGAAAGTCCAGGGCAGCCTGCTTGGGCATGCCGCCTACGGCCGAGGTCGGGTGTAGCAGGCGCAGCATGTCGGTGCCGAGGGTAGGGAAGGGGACGCGCCGCAAATTCACCGAAAAATCGGTGCGCAGGTGCAGCAATTCGCCCGCCGCCACGGTGCGGGGGCCGGTTTCGTCGTACTCGCGTAGCCGCAGCTGCTTGAAGCAGCTCACGACGTAGCGCGCCACCAAGGCCTGCTCCTCGATTTCCTTTTGCCGCCAGACGGCCGTGTACGGCGAGTGGGCGGGGGGGCGGGGCTGGGTGCCGGCCAGCGCCATGGTACAGAAACGGCCATCTTCGGTGAGCTGCACCAGCGTTTCGGGCGTAGCCCCAAACCAGGTGCCGGCCCCAGGGGCACTCACCAAACTGGCAAACGCCAGCGGATACCGATGCTCCAACTCCACGAAGGCCCGCAAGGCATCAAACCCCGCCGGCAACGGCCGCCGCACGGCCCGGCTGCTCACCACCTTCAGTACTTGCCCCGCCTCAATGGCCGCCACCCCGCGTTCCACCAAGGCCATGTATTCTTCCTTAGAAGCCTCGTGCGGTACCGGCTGCGGGCTTACATGCCAGGGTAAGTTGGTTGTTGGTTGCTGGTTGTTGGTTGCTAGCTTTTCAGTTGTCAGGTCGTGACCTGCTGCCTCATCTTCTTGGTTCTTAGTTCTACTATCTAAGTTCTCAGCAGCCAGCCACTTCCGCAGCTTCGGCAGCAAAGTAGCGGCCCCACTAGCTGTTTCGTTGATGCGTAGCTCCCGGGGTTGCGCGCTATCAAACCACACATCGGCGGGGATGAACAGGGCCGGGTTGTGGTCGGTGTCGCGGAAGGGGAAGAAGGCGAAACCGGCCGGAGCCGTGGCTTCCAGCGCGGGCGGCAAACCAGTCAGGGCCGCTTCCGCCGAGAAGCTGAAACACAGCTGCGTGGTTTGGGCTTGCGGCAGCCGCCACATGGCCACGGGCAAGCCATAGTGCAACGCAAAAGCCGTCAGGCAGCGCAGCTGATTGGGCAGGGTAGCCGGGGCTGGCCAGGTGATAATCAAGGGTGTTTTACTCATGCTTGTGGCTGAGCCGGGGCAGGCAAATCAATAACGGCCATGGTAATGCGGCTGATGCACACCAACGCGCCGGTTTCTTCGTGGGTGATGCGGATTTCCCACACCTGCGTGGTGCGGCCCACATGCAGCGCCGTGGCCTTGCCCACCACGTACCCTGATTTCACTCCTTTAATATGGTTGGCGTTGATTTCCAGCCCGACGCAGGCTTTCTTGCGTAAATCCACTTGCAGGGCCGCCCCGATGCTGCCCAGCGTTTCGGCCAGTGCCACCGAGGCCCCGCCGTGCAGCAAGCCCATCGGCTGGTGCGTGCGGTGGTCAACGGGCATCCGGCCGGAGATAGTCTGCTCGCCAACTTCGGTAATCTCGATGCCCAGGTGCTCGCCTAAGGTGTTCTTCGACCAGGCATTGAGTTGGGCAACGTCGCGGGTGGGGTAGGTCATTTAGTGGTGGAAAAACGTACAAGGACAGCCGGTAACGCCCGAAATCGGGCTACTTTTGGGTATAAACAGCAAAGCTAGCGGGAAAGTGAGCGTCAAAAAAATATACCTGATTCGCCACGGCCAGACCGACTTCAACGTGCAGAACATCGTGCAGGGCAGCGGCATCGACTCCGACCTCAACGAAAAAGGGCGGCAACAGGCGGCGCAGTTCTTTGCGGCCTATAAACAGATGCCCTTCGATAAAGTCTACACCTCGGTGCTGCGCCGCACCCACCAGTCGGTGCAAGGCTTCCTCGACATGGGCTTGCCGCACGAGCAGTACGCGGCGCTCAACGAAATCAGCTGGGGTGTGCGCGAAGGCACCCGCATCACGGCCGAAGAAGATGCCGAATACCACGGCGTGCTGGCGCAGTGGAACCGCGGCGAAACCCACGCCCGCCTCACCGGCGGCGAAAGCCCCGACGAAGTAGCCGCCCGCCAGCGCCCGTTTATCGAGCTGCTAACCTCGCGGCCCGAAGAAGAAAACGTGCTGGTGTGCATGCACGGCCGCGCCATGCGCGTGCTGCTCTGCCAATTGCTGGGCTACCCGCTCCGCCGCATGGACGCCTTCGAGCACCGCAACCTGTGCCTCTACAAAGTCCACTACACCGGTTCGATGTTCACGGTGCGCAATTTCCTGGATGTAGCCCACTTAGAGTAATATGGTGAAGTGGTGAGATTGTGACATGGTGAGTTTGACGTTCTCTCGGCGCGGCTCCGTGCCGTTTGCGCTAACAGAACGTCAAACTCACTATTTCACCACTTCACCATTTCACTCATGGGTTTGCACCGCCGGATTTTCGGGCTAATTTTGACCCCCACTCATTTCAACCGAAGAAACAGATGGCCGAAATCATAAAAATGCCCAAAATGAGCGACACCATGACGGAAGGCGTCATTGCGTCCTGGCTCAAGAAGGTAGGTGACAAAATAAAATCTGGTGATGTATTGGCCGAAGTCGAAACCGACAAAGCCACCATGGAGCTGGAAAACTACGAGGACGGCACCCTGTTGTACATCGGCCCCAAGGAAGGTGAGTCGGTAGCCGTAGACGGCATTCTGGCCATTGTGGGCAAAGAAGGCGAAGACTATTCGGCTCTGCTGCAAGGTGGCGGCGCTGCCCCTGCCCCAGCCGCAGAAGCTCCCAAAGTGGAAGCCGCTCCGGCCCCTGCGCCTGAAGCTCCGAAGCCCGCCCCGGCTCCGGCCCCCGCCGCTGCACCCGCTCCGGCCCCCGCCGCCGCGCCAGCTGCTGCCGGCAATGGCAAGAAAGCCACCGTGGTGCGCATGCCCAAAATGAGCGACACCATGACCGAAGGCACCATTGCCTCTTGGTTGAAGAAGGTAGGCGACAAAGTGAAGTCCGGTGACGTGCTGGCCGAAGTGGAAACCGACAAGGCCACCATGGAGTTGGAAAACTACGAAGACGGCACCCTGTTGTATATCGGTCCGAAAGATGGCGAATCGGTAGCGGTTGATGGCATCCTGGCCATTATCGGCGAAGAAGGCGCCGACGTGCAGGCTCTGATTGGCGGCCAGAGCGGCGGTAGTGCTGCCCCCGCCGCCGAAGCGGCTCCTGCCGCCGCACCAGCTGAAAATGCTGCTGCCGCTGCCGCTCCACAAACCGCAACGGCTACTCAGCAGCCTGCTGGTGGTCGTCTGCTGGCGTCGCCGCTGGCCAAGAGCATTGCCAAAGACAAAGGCATCGACCTGAATACCATTAAAGGTTCGGGCGAAAACGGCCGCATCATTTCCCGCGACCTGGAAAGCGCGCAGCCAAGCGCCGCTGCTGCTCCTGCTGCCCAGCCCGCTGCTACGCCTCAGTCCGAGTACATCAAAGCCGCCCTGCCCGAGCAGCAAGCTCCAGCCGAAGCGCCGAAAGCCGCTCCGGCGCCCGCCACGTCTTCGGCCGACTACACCGAGACGCCGGTTTCGCAGATGCGCAAGGTTATTGCCCGTCGCCTCTCCGAAAGCCTGTTCACAGCCCCACACTTCTATCTGACGATGGAAATTGTGATGGACCGCGCCATGGAAGTTCGCACCCAGCTCAATACCCTGTCGCCGGTGAAGCTCAGCTTCAACGACCTGGTTATCAAAGCCTGCGCCGTGGCCCTCAAGCAGCACCCTGCTATCAACTCCTCGTGGCTCGGCGACAAAATCCGCCAGAACAAGGTGGTGAACATTGGCGTGGCCGTAGCCGTGGACGAGGGCCTGCTCGTGCCCGTAGTGCGCAACGCCGACGGCAAAGGCCTCTCGACCATTGCCACCGAAGTGAAAGAGCTGGCCGGCAAAGCCAAGAGCAAGAAGCTGCAACCCGCCGAGTGGGAGGGAAGTACCTTCACCATCTCCAACCTGGGCATGTTCGGCATCGACGAATTCACGGCCATCATCAACCCACCGGATGCCTGCATCCTGGCCGTGGGCGGCATCAAGCAAACGGCCGTGGTAAAGGATGGTGCATTGGCCATCGGCAACATCATGAAAGTGACGCTCAGCTGCGACCACCGCGTAGTGGACGGTGCTACCGGCGCAGCCTTCTTGCAGACAGTAAAGAGCCTGCTCGAAGACCCCATGCGGATGCTAATCTGATAATTTAAGCGCCACATACATGCAAGAAAGCCAGTCCGCAAGGGCTGGCTTTTTTATTTATTCACTTTATTGTGAAAATAATATGTTTTCCCGCTCCGCTCCGCCCTGCCAACAGACTTAACTCTCTTTCCAGTACGCTATGAAAAACCTAGTACCCATCACCATTTTTTGCTTAGCCAGCGGGGCGGCTATGGCGCAAAGTCAGACCTTGACCGGCCAAGTGCTGGATGCCAACGGCCGGCCCGTAGTGGGCGCCACCGTAGTGGAAAAAGGCACCAACAACGGCACCGGCACCGATGGCAACGGCCGCTTCACGTTGCGCGCCCGGGCGCAGGCGCCTACGCTGGTGGTTAGCTCTATTGGGTTTGCCAGCCAGGAAGTAACGGGCGGCAACGGCCCGATTCGGGTGCAGCTGGCGGAGGCTTCCACGGGCCTGAGTGAGGTGCAGATTGTGGGTTCGCGCAGCCAGAACCGGTCCGTTACCGATTCGCCTTCGCCGGTGGATGTGATTGACATTCGGGAGGTGACGGCCAAAACCGGGCAGCTTGATGTGAACCAGTTGCTGCAATTCGTGGCCCCGTCGTTCAACTCCAACCGCCAAACCGGGTCCGACGGCGCCGACCACGTGGACCCCGCCTCCTTGCGCGGCCTCGGCCCCGACCAAACGCTGGTGCTCGTGAACGGCAAGCGGCAGCATCAGTCGGCGCTGGTGAACCTGTTCGGCTCGCGCGGCCGTGGCAACACCGGCACCGACTTGAACGTCATTCCGGCGGCCAGCATCGAGCGGATTGAGATTCTGCGTGATGGTGCGGCGGCCCAGTACGGCTCCGATGCCATTGCCGGCGTCATCAACATCGTGCTCAAGAAAACCACGAACGAGCTGACCGTAAGCACCAACTACGGCGCCTACGACGCGAAATACCGCTTCGACGACCAGAACTTCGACGGTGGCAACTTCAACGCCAACGCCAACTACGGCGTGAAAGTGGGCGAGCAGGGTGGCTACGTGAATGCCACCCTCGACTACAACCAGCGCGAGCACACGCAACGCGCCAACGTACCCGCCGAGGATGGCATTGCGCGCCGTGAGTACGGCGACCCGCAAGTGAAGAACGGCGCGGCGTACCTGAACGCCAAATTCCCCATCAACGACAAAGCCCAGGTATACGCCTTCGGTGGCCTCAACAAGCGCCGCGGCGACTCCTATGCCTGGACGCGCTTCGCCGACGATGACCGCAACGTACCGTCCATCTACCCCAACGGCTTCGACCCCATCATCACCAGCGACATCTGGGACGGCTCGGCTGTGGTAGGGGCGCAACTGCTGGCTGGCGGCTGGAACCTGGATTTGAGCAACAACTTCGGTTCCAACCGTTTCGAGTACGGGGTGGAGAATACCCTGAACGCCTCATTGGGAGCCAACTCGCCGACCACATTCAACGCAGGCGGTTTCCAGCTCCAGCAGAACGTGGTGGGGCTCAGCGCCACCCGCAACTACAAAACTGTGCTAGATGGATTCAACCTGGCCGTGGGCGCCGAATACCGGCGCGAATGGTACTCGCTGTTTGCCGGCGAAGAAGCCTCGTACCGCAACTACGACCCGGCCGGCACGCCCGATTCGTTGCGGCGGGCGGCCGGTTCGCAGGGTTTCCCGGGCTACCAGCCCAGCGACGCCATCAAGGCCAAGCGGAGCAACTTCGGTGCGTACGTGGATGCCGAGTTGAACGTGACCCAGCAGTGGCTGGTGGCTGCCGCCCTGCGCTTTGAAAACTACAGCGACTTTGGCAGCACGCTCAACTACAAACTAGCCACCCGCTACAACCTGACCGAGTTCCTGACCTTGCGCGGCACCTACAGTACTGGCTTCCGGGCACCTTCGCTGGCGCAGGTCAACTTCAATTCTACATTCACCAACTTCATCCAGGGCCAACCGGTGGAAGTGCTGCTGGCCCGCAACAACAGCGCCGTTACGCAGAAGCTGGGCATTCCGAGCCTCAAGCAGGAGACTTCCAACAGCGCCAACATCGGCCTGACCAGCCGTATCGGTTCCGCGCTGAGCTTGACGCTGGACGGGTACTACATCAAGATTGACGACCGGGTGGTGCTCACCAGCCAGTTCTCGGCCGACGACCCGGTGATTGGTCCTGATTTGCAGGCGCTGAACGTGGGACAGGCGCAGTTCTTTGCCAACGCAGCTTCCACCAAGTCGTTGGGGCTGGATGCCGTGCTGAGCCACACGCTGGCGCTCAATGGCGGCCGGTTGAACTCGACGCTGGCTGCCAACTTCAACCGCCTGCGCATTGACCGGGTGCAGACTTCGGGCCGCCTGACGGGCCGCGAAGACGAGTTTTTCGGGCCGCGTGAGCAGGCGTTTGTGAAGGCCTCGGCCCCGCCGTCCAAAATCAACCTCACGTTTGATTACCAGATGGGCCGCTTTGGGGCGCTCCTGCGTTTCGTGCGCTTCGCTGATGTGAAGCTGATTGACTACGACGGCCAGGAGCAGGTGTACGATTCCCGCATCACCACCGATTTGGCGCTGAGCTACTCTCTCACCGACCATTTGCAGCTCTCGGTGGGCAGCTCCAACCTGTTCAACCGCTACCCTTCGTTCTTCAATCCGCAGGTGACGGAAACCGGCGGGGCCTGGGACCCGGTGCAGATGGGCTCGAACGGCCGGTTTTACTTTGCTAAATTGCAGGCCCGATTCTAAGGTCAGTTGCCAGTTGCCAGTTTATAGTTGCCAGAAATGGTAGAATGGGGAGTTGGTTGTTGGTGCATTAGCACTGCCAGCCAACTCTTCGTTGTTTACAGCTATGTGGCACTGGTGAACTGACAACGGGCAACTCACAACTGATAACTGCAATGAGAATAAGATCCACTACCGTACTCGGTATCCGCCACAACGGCGAAGTAGCCCTGGGCGCCGACGGGCAGGCCACCATGGACAAGCACGTGGCCAAAAGCAACGTGCGCAAGGTCCGCAAGCTCCAGGATGGCAAAGTCGTGACCGGTTTTGCCGGCTCCACCGCCGATGCGTTTATGCTGCTCGATAAGTTCGAGGAGAAGCTGAACGGCTACGGGGGCAACCTGCGCCGCGCCGCTATTGAGCTGGCCAAGGAATGGCGCAAAGACCAGTACCTGCGCAAGCTGGAAGCCATGATGGTGGTAGCCGACCGTGACGAGCTGCTCATCATTGCCGGCTCCGGCGACGTGCTCGAACCCGACTCCGACGTGGCCGCCATTGGCTCGGGCGCCATGTACGCCCAGGCCGCCGCGCTGGCCCTCAAGAAGCACGCCCCGCACCTTACGGCCCGCCAAATGGTGGAAGATGCCCTGCACATTGCCGCCGACATCTGCATCTACACCAACCACAACCTCATGATTGAGCAGCCCATCTAAAGCGGCTTTGCTGTTATGACCGAAAACCTGATTTACTATAATTCCCGCGGGCGTTACGCGCTGCTCACTTTCGGTGGGGTGGCCTTTGTAGTGATGGGAATCTGGATAATAGTGAAAACCGGGAATTGGGGGCTGGGTCTGGTTACTATTCTCTTCTTCGGGACGGGAATTGCCGTAGGTATATGGCAACTGCTAGACACCCGCCCCCGGCTGCAACTCACCGATGTGGGGATTCTGGACCGTACTTTGGGCGTCGGCTTGATTCCCTGGGCCGATATCATGGGGGCTTATATCAACTCCGTGAACCGGGAATATTTCATCTGCTTGCATTTGCGTAACGAGCAGACGTATCTAAGTCGGTTGTCGCCCCTCAAGCGCAAGTTGGCCGGGGCCAATGAGGCGCTCGGTTTCACTCCTATTTCGGTGAATTTAAGCGGCGTCGACCTCAACCCTGAGCAGCTACTAGAGTATATCCTGAAGCAGAGCGCCGTGGCTCAGCTTCAGCCGCCACCTATTTCATAACAGTATAACTGTCGGCGGAAAGCTATTTTTGCAAGCAACCCAGCCGCAATTGGGCGTTATGCAGAATCTTCGATATAGCGCTTAATTCTTGAACGATTCCTGGTTGCAATTTGATTGTACACCGCACACCCACTAATACCGAACATACACGCAATGCAAATCACCAACTTCCTCAAGCACCACTACCGCCACTTCAACGCCGCTGCCTTGATTGATGCCGCCGAAGGCTACAACAAGCACCTCGCCGATGGGGGTAAGATGATGATAACGCTGGCCGGCGCCATGAGCACCGCCGAAATGGGCATCCAACTGGCCGAGCTGATCCGGCAGGACAAGGTGCAAATCATCAGCTGCACGGGTGCCAACCTGGAAGAGGACATCTTCAACCTGGTCGCCCACGACTTCTACGAGCGGGTACCGCACTACCGCGACCTGACGCCCGCCGACGAGCAGGCCCTGCTGGAGCGCCACATGAACCGCGTAACCGACACCTGCATTCCCGAGGAAGAGGCCATGCGCCGCTTGGAGCACTCGGTGCTGAAGTTCTGGGAAAAGGCCGATAAGGCCGGCGAGCAGTATTTCCCCCACGAGTTCTTCTACCAGATTCTGAAGTCGGGCGAGCTGGAGCAGTACTACCAGATTGACCCCAAGGACAGCTGGATGCTGGCCGCCGCCGAGAAAAACCTGCCCATCATCTGCCCTGGTTGGGAAGACAGCACGCTCGGCAACATCTTCGCGGGCCACGTTATTTCCGGTGATATTAAGAATGTACACACCGTGCGCACCGGCATCGAGTACATGATTTACCTGGCCGAGTGGTACACCCAGCAAGCTACCGAGGAAAGCAAAGTGGGCTTCTTCCAGATTGGCGGCGGCATTGCCGGCGACTTTCCCATCTGCGTAGTACCCATGCTGCACCAGGACCTGGGCCGCACCAGTGTGCCGCTGTGGGGCTACTTCTGTCAGATTTCCGATTCCACCACCTCCTACGGTTCCTACTCCGGTGCCGTGCCGAACGAGAAAATCACCTGGGGCAAGCTAGGCCAGGATACGCCCAAGTTCATCATCGAGTCGGATGCTACCATCGTAGCGCCGCTGGTGTTTGCTATGGTGCTGGGGCAGTAGACGTCAGCAACTCTCTGAATGTCTTCATTTCGACTTTCCTACCACGGCCGCTCCCTTATGGGGGCGGCCGTGTTGCTTGCGGCTGGGGCAGGAATAGGAGCGTATCTACTCCATTCCTACGCGGAGCTTCGGGGCTGGTACCTGGGGCTGAATAGCTGCTTTTATCAGGTTGAGACGTGGGCTGAAAAATTCTTTACGCCTGCTGTCAAAAACCAGGGCAACCAGTTGGGGCTGTTGGGGCTAGCGTTGTGCCTATTCGGAGCTGGCTACTTGGTGTACCATAGCCGGCAAGCCCCGGTTCCGGAGCCTAGTGCGCCGCCAAGCCAAAACTGGCGGCCCGATGTTTTGTATTTGCTGCCGGTGCTGGCGGTGGCCAGCGGTGTGTGGTGGTGGGGCAATGTTCGGGTGGCGCCTGGAACCGATGAAATATTTTCTGCTCTCTACTGCGCAAAAGTGCCGCCGTTTCAGACCGTGGCTTACTACATGCTGCCCAACAATCATCTGCTGTTCAACCTGTTGAATGGCATCTTGTTTGGTCGTGCCGACAACCTGGTAGCTACCGGGCGGTGGCTGTCGGGGGGAGCGTACCTGGCAACGGTGGTGCTGGCGTACGGCTGGCTGCGGCCTCTGCTGAAGTATCGGCTATTAACGGCGTTCGTGACGCTGATACTAGCGTTGCAATTTCCGCTCTGGGCCTTTGGTTTTCAGGCCCGCGGCTACGCGTTGTATGCGCTAATGCATTGGGGCGCTTTTATTACGTTGTTCACTTATTTGCGTGAGCGGCGGCGCAATGATATGCTGGTTAATGGGCTATGCTGCGTGGCGGGCTACGCTTTGGTGCCCACTTTTCTGTATTTCCATTTAGCTCAACTGGCATTCGGCGTTGTCTATCAACTGCTACACCGAGAAATTGACTGGCGCTTCTGGCGCTATCAAATGGCAGTGTTGGTGGTGGTGTATCTGTTCTACTTGCCGGCTCTGTGCTTTTCAGGTTTGGCGGCCATCACCAGCAATGAGTACGTCCGCCCCAAAAGTGACACACTCCAGCAGTTTCTGCCCATCATGGGCCAAGACTTTGGGAACTACGCTACTTACTGCTTTTCTCGCGCCAAAGTGCTAGGAGTGCAACTGAGCTATGTGCTGGCCCTGGTTCCGCTGCTGTTGCTGGCGGCTCGGCGAAATACGGTGTGGTTTGCCTACGGGCTGTTTTATGCACTGTTATTGGTGCTGTTAGCAGCTACCACACTTGGGATGCGCCGCGGTACCAATGAGCGTAACTTAGTTGGGCACTTCAGCCTGGCCTTGGCCTTGGTGCCAGTGGCGCTTTACTGGCTGCTGGCCCGGCTGCCCGCACACTGGCAAACGCGCCGCTGGCAGCTAGGTATCATCAGCGGAGTGTTGCTGGTACTAGGAGCTAAGTTTATGAAAGCCAACCCCATTGTGAAATCTGAAAACATCTACTTCTTTGATAACAACAAAGCCTATCAGAAGCTGGAAACTGCTTTAGAAGGTATTCCAACAAACCGTACCGTTGCCTTCTCGTGGGAAAGCTTCAGTGCTTATCACATCAATGCACAGCGTGGCATACAGTGTTTTCTGCCTTGCGCGGCGTCGGCAACAGACTACTATGTGGTAAATTATAAGGAGCAGCTGCCCAGTAACCTTTCTAGGCAGTATAGGATGGTGCGTAAAATACCACAGCACAAAATCTATCAGCGGCTTAACTAATTGAAGCCGCATGGCAAGGAAAAGCCCCGCCGCTGACTGTCAGCGGCGGGGCTTTTGCGTTAGGGTTGGTACTCCTACTTCTTGGTCACGCGCACATCTACGCGGCGGTTCTGGGCGCGGCCTTCGGGCGTATCGTTGGAAGCAATGGGGTGCTCCTGGCCGTAGCCCTCGGCGGCTACGCGGCCGGGGTCGGTGCCGGCGTCTACCACCGCTTTACGGGCGGTATTGGCGCGGTCGGCGCTGAGCGTCAGGTTCATATCAGCTTTGCCCACGTTGTCGGTGTAGCCTCCGAACTTGATGGCAGCGTTGGGAAAGGCCTTCAGGATGGCCGCAATGTTCTTGAGCTGCGCCTCCGATTCGGCGGTAAGCGTGGATTTGGCGGTATTGAAGTACACCCGGTCCAGGCTCATCCAGCCCTGCGTTTTGTCGTCGCTCACGGTTTGGTTGGCGTCGTTGAGGAAGTTGAACAGCCGGGCTTCAATCGAGCTGCTGCCCACGTTCAGCACGGCACCATCGGAGAGCTTGATTTCGGTATTGGCGCCCGTTTCGTAGATGTAGTTGCCGCTGGCTTCGTCGTAGCGGCCGGTGGGGGCAGCCGGGGCGGCCGGGGCCATAGCCGTGGTATCAGTCATGGGCGCGGTGGTGGCGGGCACGGTGGCTTCGGGCTCTTTGTTGCAGCCGCGCATAAAGTAGAACAGGGCCGCCAACCCCAGCAGCAACAAGAGAATCCAGGGCCAGCGGTTGGGGGAGGTGGCCACGGTTTCCACCTCACGGGTGGTGTTGCGCACGGCGTCGCCGGTGCGGTCAGCTGCGGCCGAAACGGTGTTGCCGAAACCAGTAGCCGCGCTGCTGGCGGCAGTGCCTACGCTGCTGGCCGCTGCTCCCAGGCCTAGCCCGGAAAGTATCGAGCCCAGCCCGCCGGGCAAGCTGCCGAGAGCCCCCATAATGCTACCTTTCTGGCTGTTGAGGTAGCTGCCGAAACCGTTGGCATCAAGGTTGTTTTCGGCGCTGTGTTTGCCTAGCAGCCCTAAAACAACGGGCACAGCCATGGCCATCAGGCTGCTGGTAGTGGAGGTGCGTACGCCGGCCTGCTGGCTAACTCCTTCCACCGCCGGCGTATAGTTGCTGCCCAGCACTGAGCGAAGCAGCTCGGCGCCTTTATTGAGCAGGCCACCGTCGGAGGCTGGAGCAGTGCTGTTGACGTTCATCCCGCCCAGCAAGCTGCTCATGTTGCTCAAAATACCGCTGCTATGTGCCTGGTTGGCTAACCCAAATAGTTCAGTAGCGCCACCCGGCTGCTGAGAACGGGCAAACAGCCCACCCAACACCAATGGCACAATACTACGCAGCGCCGTTCCGATGCCGCTTTCGTTTTCGCCCAGCGCCGTGCTGGTCTGGCGCACCGTGTCGCCCCCAAAGTAGTTCTGGACAAGCTCTAGCAGGTTCTGGCTCATAGTGTTCAGCGGGTAAAATTTTGAATTTTAGTCATATACGGAATAGTGTTGTCGAGGTCTAATTAATATCTGATTTTCTATATTTTTCGTCTGCAAGTGCCTTGCAAACCCGAGTTGCGACGTAGCCGCGTAGCGGTTCCAGGTTTGTAGAAAAGACGTAACCCGAATAATTGGGCGCTACGTAGCGGTATAGGGAACGTGCTAACGATTTCTTGCACCGCTACGCGGCACATCGTTCCAAGGGAACCATCCTGCTACTACAAACCTAAAGCCGCTACGCGGCAACTTGAAGTGGCCACCATCTGCCCTCTGAGGCCTGGCTAAGAGGTAGCAAAAAGCCCACTGCCGGAATGGACAGTGGGCTTGATGATTGATTGTAGTGCGGAGGCTTATGCTGCTACGAAGTTCGTTGCAGTGGCTACCTCTTGCCACTGCTGCATATCCTGCTGCACGGCGGCTATTTTCTGCTCGGCCATCTGGTAGGCGTCGGCACCTAGAAACAGGTGGAGTGGCTGCTGTTCGGCTTCACTGGTTTGCACCAGCAGAGCGGCGGCTTTTTCCGGGTCGCCGGGCTGGTTGCCGTTGATTTGCTGCTCGTGCGCTGCCTGTGAGTCGCGCACGGCTTGGTACTCGGGTAGGGGATGCTGGGGCGTGCCCAACGAGCCGGAAGTCAGGAAGTCGGTGCGGAAATAGCCGGGGTACACCACGCTGGCCTGCACGCCAAAATCCTTTACTTCCGCCGCGTACGATTCGGTGAGGCCGGCCACCGCAAACTTGGTGGCACAATACACGCCCCAGCCCGGAAAGTTGCCGGTGAAGCCACCCACCGAGGAAATGTTGAACACCCGGCCGGTGCCTTGCTGCCGCAGGTGGGGCGTGGCGTGCCGCAGCACGTGCAGCAAACCAAACACGTTCACGTCGAAATTCTTGCGGGCTTCCTGGTCAGACAGTTCTTCCAGGGCGCCTACCTGGCCGTAGCCAGCGTTGTTCACTACCACATCGAGCCCACCCAGGGTGCTGATGGTAGTGGCAATGGCCTGCCGGATGCTGTCCTCGTTGCCGAGGTCCATGTGCAACGGCAGGAAGTGGCCGTTGCTAGGCGGCACGGCTTGTTTCAGTTCTTCCAGGTTGCGGGAGGTGGCTGCCACCGCATAGCCGCGGGCCAGCAGATGGTGTACTAGGGTCAGGCCGAGGCCCTTCGAGGCGCCGGTCACGAACCATATATTCTTGGTTGCCATGTTGTTGATAGTTTTCTTGATAAGACAGCGAATCGCTCAGGGCGAGGCTTGCGAATTGATACAGCATAAGAAAAGCGGTTAAAGAGTGAGGTAGCTACAAAAGCAGACGCGCTTGAGGCCATTTTATTGCAGCCGGAAACCAAATAGTAACATAGAAACTGCACTCACTGCCGCTTTCGGTTGCTGCTACTGCTCGAAGCCGGTTGAAACAGTGAGATGTTGCCAGGTTTCGATTTCCTGGAGACGGGAATGGAGTGTTTGGGTGGCGCGTTGGTAGGCATCTTGGCCGAGCAGCAGATGCACGGGCGGGTTGGGTTCGGTAGCTAGCTGCATGATGGCAGCGGCCGCTTTTTCCGGGTCGCCGGCCTGTGCGCCGTTCATGGCGAGGTACTTAGCGTGCGACGCGCGTACTTCCTGATAGGCCGTAATAGGTTGCGCGGCAAACACCAGCGACTCGGGCGTGAGGAAGTTGGTGCGGAACGCGCCTGGCTCAACCACCGTCACCTTGATGCCAAATGGGGCTACATCCTGCGCCAGCACTTCCGAAAAAGCACTTACTGCGGCCTTCGTAGCCGCATAAATGGCCCAGCCCGTAGCGCCCGCCAGCGCCGCAATGGAGGAAATGTTGAGAATGTGCCCGGTTTGCGCCGCTCGCATGTGCGGCAGCGCCTGCCGAATTACATTCAGCCCACCAAACACATTCACGTCGAATGATTGCCGCATTTCAACGTCGGTCAGTTCTTCTACGCTGCCCCCAATGCCGTAGCCGGCATTATTCACTACCACATCAAGGCCTCCGAACGTATCAATTGTCTGGCTAATGGCCTGCGCCACGCTGGCTTCGTTGGTGAGGTCGGTTTCGAGAGGCAGGAAGGTGGGCGAAGCGGCGCCGAGGGCTTGGGTGAGGTTGCCGCGGCGCCGCGAGGTAGCGGCTACGCGGTGACCGGCCGCCAGGAGCTGCCGGGCCAGTGCCAGCCCCAGTCCCTGCGAGGCCCCGGTCACAAACCAGGTTTGAGAAGTGCTCATAGTTGCGTGTTTTAGTACACTGCAAAACTAGAGTACAGCAAAGCCAGTCAACTTGCCCGGTTCAAACCAATGCTTGCGAAAATCAAACAGTGCGCACGGCCGTAGGCGTAGTGCCCGCCTGTTTGCGGAAGAAGTTGTTGAAGTGCGCCGGTTCTTCGAACCCCAGGCAGTAGCTGATTTCCGATACGTTCCAGGCGGTGTGCTTGAGCAAGGCGTGGGCTTCCTGCACCAGCCGGTCGGCAATGAGCTGGGTGGTGGTTTTGCCGGTTACTTCTTTCAGGGCGCGGTTGAGGTGATTAACATGCACGGCCAGCTGCCCGGCAAAGGCATTGGCGTTGCGCAGCCGCACTTGCTGGCCCGGCGTTTCAATCGGGAACTGGCGCTCCAGCAGCTCCGTGAACAGGGACGCAATGCGGGTGGCGGCGTTGCTTTCCTGGTAGAGCGTGGTGGCGGGCTGTAGCTTCAGGGCGCTGTGTACCAGCTCAAACACGTAGTTGCGCAGCAAATCGTACTTAAAGGCGTAGTCGGAATCCAGCTCTGCGGTCATCTTCTCGAATAGCTGCGTGGCATTGGCCAGCTGGGCATCGGTAAGGGAATACAGGGGCTGCCCGCCCGGCTTGAACATGGGCATGTCCAGGGCGCCGGCCACCAGGTAGCGCTGCAAAAACGCCTCGGTGAAAATGCAGAAATACCCCGTCTGGTTGTCGTCGAGCGGTTCCCAGTCGTAGGGTACCATGGGGTTGGCAAACAGCAGTGCGTTACCCCTGATTTCCACCGTCTTGTCGGCGAAATGGTAGTTGCTGCGGCCTTTTACCAGCGTTATTTTGTAGAAATCTTTGCGGCTGTAAGGGAGGTGGCAGGCAGTTGGGCCCACAAAATCATCGAGCCGAAACACGTTGAAATGCCCAATGTCCTGCTTCAGGTTTTCGGGCATCCAGTGAATTTTCTGCTGGTAGAATTCTTCGAGGGTGGTAGGCTTGCTCATGCTATGAAGTTACGTCAATCAAACTATTAGGCGCTTCAGATGTTTCGCACGGTAGGGGGCAGGTCCTTACTTCTTGGCAGCGGACAGCCGGAAAAGGATATGCATTCCAACCACCAGCAGCAAGTATAAAACGCCGTATTGCGTCTTTCCAGCAGCATCCTTCCAACTACCCGCTATATGCCTCTCACGCCTATTCCGAAGAAGATTCTGGCCCGCCAGCACGAAATAACCGCCGACTTCACCCGCCTGGTGCACACCCACGTGGACGACCTGGCGGCTGGCCGGGCCACGGAGGCGCTGGAAATCCGGGATTTTGCCAGCCAGCTCTGCATTCATCCCACCCACCTCAGCAATACGCTTAAGCTCACCACCGGCGAAGCACCCTGCGCCATTTACGAGCGGAAACTGGTAGCCGTATCCAAAGAGCTGCTGCGCAACCCGCAGCAGTCGGTGGCGGCAGTAGCCACCCAGCTTACCTACGACCCGTCTAACTTCACCAAGTTCTTCAAGCGGTTTGTGGGCATTACGCCCCGGCAGTATCGGGAGGAAGTGTGGGCCGCGCAGCACAGCAGTGTTTTGTGACGCTGAGCTTAACCTAATTTTATAGGGCGGTTGCTTAAAATAATACTGCTATGCAGGGAGTATACATTACGAAAAAGCTTTTACCCTCGGATAGTAATTCTACAGCCGATGCTATTAACATCACTATTGTGGTGGTGGTGGGCCTCGTGCTGCTCCCTTTCCTCTTGCTTATAGGTTTGGGCTTTTGGCTGAAGGAAATCCTGCTGCCTGCCACGGCTGTACCAGCTACCGCAGATGAATGGCGTGTATTAAATACGGGGACAACGCATCTTGTGCTTCGTTATCAGTTCATTGCTGCTACAGAAGTTTCTGATGAAGCAGCAGGCTATTTTGATACACAGTCCTTGATCTGCTATCAGGCCAATCCGCACGTAACGTTTTTCGACGGCTATTTCACGGATTTTCAAGTGGAACGAGCCGATGGTGTTTTCGTGCAAAAAATTCACTTCAATTCAACCCTGGATACCGTGCTGGCAATGCCACTGTGTTTCTTCTCATACCGGACCCAGGAAGCGGAAGAGCTTGTCGACTTGAAGGATTACACCCTAGATGCTAAGGGAAATCCTGAGGATTTTCTTTTAACAGCAAGCGGAGATGAAGACGAATTGCACATTCGGCTTGTAAGCAATCCTTCGTTGATGAAGAATAGAATCATCTGAGCTTTGGGGGCTATTGCAAAGTTTGAAAGCGGAAACTGTCACCATTTAATCTGAACTACTCACCATACTTTCGGTGGCTGTGCCCGCCACCTTTGCCTTGTCATCTAACCCTGATTTTTCACTATGAGCACCACCAAAATAGCCCTCGTAACGGGCGGCAGCCGCGGCCTCGGCAAAAACATGGCCCTCAACCTGGCCGCCAAAGGCCTCGACGTCATTCTGACCTACCACAGCAAGCAGGACGAAGCCGCCGCCGTGGTAGCCGAAATTGAAGCCCAGGGCCGCAAAGCCGCCGCGCTGCAACTGGATGCTTCCAACGTTGGCTCCTTTGACGCCTTTCTGGAGCAGGTAAAGACCACGCTAAGCAGCACCTTTGGCACCGAGCAGTTCGATTTTCTTATCAACAACGCCGGCACCGGGCTCTATGCCCCGTTTGCCGAAACCACGGAACAGCAGTTCGATGATATTCTGAATATTCACCTGAAAGGACCGTTCTTCCTGACCCAAAAGGCGCTGCCGCTACTCAATGATGGCGGCGGCATCATCAATATTTCGTCGGGCCTGACGCGCATCATCTACCCGAACTCCTCGGCTTACGCCAGCGCGAAAACCGCCGTGGAAACGCTGACGAAGTACCAGGCCAAGGAACTGGCCAGCCGCCGCATCCGGGTGAACATTGTGGCGCCGGGGGCCATTGAAACCGACTTCGGCGGCGGCCGCACCCGCGACAACAAGGAGATTAACGCCCACATTGCCAGCCTCACCGCCATGGGCCGCGTAGGCTTGCCCACCGACATTGGGCCGGTGGTAGCCTTCCTGTGCACCGAGGAAGCCGGCTGGATTGACGCCCAGCGCATCGAGGTATCGGGCGGGCAGGGCATCTGAGCTGCCCCATACGCTGGAAATAACAACGGCCCCCTTCCGCGCTGGAAGAGGGCCGTTGTATGTAGATGAAACCTAACAACTACAGGCGGAACGCCGGGCGGGCCGGGTTCCAGATGCCCCACGGAATCATGAGCAGCACCAGTATCAGCGCAATCAGAAACCAGGTGAAAGCCTTTTTATGCTTCACTATAGGGTCGGTGGCTTTCTTGGAGAGCGTGCGGCCTACTTGCGCGGCTACTACGGCCAATATCATCCCTGCCAGGTGCTCTACGCCCCAAAAACGGCCAATGGGGTCTTTCATGACGGCTCCGCCGGCGGTTTCAAACGCCTTCACGCCGTAGGGGCTCAGGCCGAAATACAAGATCAAACCCAAGAGAAGCTGCAAGTGCATGGAGCCTACAAAAGCGGCGCCCATACCATTGTCGGCGCCGGTCCAGGGGCGGCCCTGGCGGCCCGTGAAGGCGCGGAATACGGCAATCAGCCCAAAAACAAGGACGAGCCAGCGCGTCCAGGAGTGCAGCAGCAGTACGGTTGAGTACATAAGCGAAAATCAGTTGGTGAAGTAGAGCGGCAAAGCTACTCACGGATTGGCCCGGATTGTAGCGGATTTCTCGGATTCTGCGGTGAGCCCCGGCCACCGGGCGGCGTGGCCTACTCGAATAGCAGCGGGGCTTTCTCGTGCTTGTGGCCCTCAAACATGAAGTACTTTTCGCGCACAAACAGCTCGCCTTCCTGCCGCAGAATGGTGATGTTGTTGATGGTGAGCTTTAGGTTGAACGTCTGTTGGTTGAGGTATTGTAGCACCGGCCCCAGCAATTCGGGTGTGGTGTCGTGCAGGGCCAGCGAAATATGCGGCAGCCAGCAGTCGGGGCCGCTGAACTTGTCGGTGCGCAGGCATAAGGGCTTGGTGGCGTGCAAGATACGCTGGTGCAGCTTGTTCAGCTCGTTGGAACGCAGCACCGGAATGTAGATAACCGGATTCGGCCCCGGAAACAGCCCCAGGCCGGTGGTATGGGCCACAAACGACTTGGTATGCCGCGACACGTCGCGCAGCACCTGGTTCAGGGCCGAGAGCTTGCGCACGCCGGCCAGCTGATACGTGAGGTGCGGGTCGGGGGTGGCTTGCACGTCGTCGAGGCCGAACTCGGTTTCCAGGCTCTTGATAATGCGGTTGATCCGGTCGGCGTTCTGCGGATTCAGGAGGGAAGTTATAGCGAGCATTGGAAGGATGGCGCAGGTTCAAAAGGCAGAGGCGGAAGCAGCGGCCAGCGAAAAGTACGCAAGCAAAGCGGAAGTAGATAAAAGTTAACCGGTTGATAACCGTCACGGTTCAGTTACACGTTAAGGGAGCTTCTTCCTTTTTGCAACTTACTTCGTGCCAGTTAGTCCCTCTGTTTCTGCGCCTGCTCCGGCTGCTACGTCTTCTGCTTGGCGTTGGTGGCAATGGCTGCTGCTTGTGCTGGCCGTGCTGGTAGGGGCGGCGGCCGTGGCCGTCCTAACGCTCGACTCCTGGCTGCGGCCTCTGTTGGAAAAACAAGTTGCCACCCAATCCAAGGGCCAGTATGAACTGCGGATAGGCAACTTGCGCACCCGCCTCGCGGCGGGCAGTATTTCGCTACGCAATGTGCACCTGCGCTCCAACGCCGCCCGCCAAGCCGCCACCGACTCGGCAGCACGCCTGCCGGAAGCCCGCCTGGATGTGGGCCGGCTCGACATAGCCGGCATTGGGCTGTGGCAGCTGATAAAGCGTGAGGTAGTGCCCGTAAAGTACCTAGGGGTTGATTCCTTGTGCGTGCGGCTAACCTCGGTGCTGCCAACTAGCAGTGCGTCCGACAGTGTGCCTTTGCACAAGCAGTTGCCGCTGGGGTTGGCCGGGCTGCGCCTGAACCGCGTGGTGTTGCAGCGCCTGCAAGGGGCCTACCATCCGCGCAATGCCCCCGACTCCATGACCCTGCGGCAACTCGACGTACGCCTGCACGACGTGCTGGTGAGTGCCGAAGGTGCCGCCGACCGGCATCGGCTGGGGTACGCCAACGGTATGGATATCGTGCTGCTGGGAGGAAGCATAGCGGCGTTCAAGCACTGCCTGAACCTGGGTGGTATGCGGTTTTCCTTGCAGAAGCACCAGTTACAGCTCGACTCGTTGCTGGTGCAGCCCCGCCTGTCTCTGCGAGTGCCGAAAACCACCTATGCCCGCATTGATTTGCTGCTGCCGCGCGTGGAGGTGGCGGGGCTACGCATTCGGCGGCTGCTGCGCCGGCACCGGCTCAAGGCCGATACGCTGCGCGTAGTGCTGCCCCGCCTGGCCCTCGACCCACCTACCATCACCCCGGAGCCGCTACATGAGCTGCTGAAGCCCTGGCTCGGCCAGATTGAGTTGCGGCATTTAGCCCTCACCAAAGGCTCGCTGTACGTAGCCGGCCTTCCGCAGAAGCCCAATGTGCAGAACATCAATTTGGTGGCCAATGAGCTGTGCATTGATAGTGCGTCGGCGGGTGCGCCGGGCCGCCTGTATTATGCCCGCAACTGGCTGGTAGACACCGGGCCGGCCACGGCGCTGCTCGATGGGCCTTATTACCGCGTAGCCTACCAGCGGGTGCACCTCGAAACCCTGAAACGCCGCCTGCACCTGCGCAACCTGCGCCTGCAACCCAAGTTTGCTACGTCGGAGCTGTCGCGCCGCAAAGGCTACCAGGCCCCCAACGTAACGCTGCTGGTGCCAGACCTGGATATACAAGGGTTTGATTTTCCGGCCCTCATTCGCCGGAGGCAGCTTGTAGTACGGCAGGTGGAGCTACGCAATGCCGTGCTCCAAACCCGCGGCGACGGGCGGTTTCCCCTCAACCCGAAACGTTCCGTGGCCACTCCCGACATGATTGGGCGGCTGCCGTTTCGGGTGGATATCCGGCGCCTGAGTGTCTACAAAGGAACGTTTTACTCGCAGTACCGCGCCCCCCTGAATCCGGTGCGCGGCCGGTTTGCATTCACTGATTTCGACATCACCCTCCGCAATATTTCCAACGACCCCCGCCGCATGAGCCGCACCAGCCCGGCTACAGGCTACGCCTCGGCGCTGCTCCAGAACCGGTGCCGCATCACGGCGCGGCTGTCGGCCAACTTGCTCGACCCATCCGGCTACCACCTCCTGACGGGCCAGCTGGGGGCCGCGTCGCTGCACATCCTCAACCCGATGACCGTAGAGTCAACCAACCTTTTGTTTAAGAGTGGCGAGGTGCAGAATATCCGGTTTCAGATGGGCATCAACCGCCGCCGCTCCTGGGGTACGGTTTGGGCGCAGTACTCCGATTTGAAAGTGGCCATCTTGGCCGCACCCACCAACGACAACCGCAAAAACATCAAAACCCGCCTGCTGACTGGCGTGGTAAACCTGGTAGTGCGCAACAAAAACCCCCGGGGTGGCGAGTTGAAGCCTGGCACCATCAACTCCGACCGTAACCTGAATACTTCGGTCTTCACCATCTGGCAGCACGGCCTTACCAGCGGCTTGCTCAACAGCGTAGGCATACCCGCCAAAATGTCGAAGAGCCTAAGCGAATAGTGCCGCTGGCGCCTGCCTGACATGCTGTAAGCAGTAGTAAAGAAGTGAGAAAAAATAGGATACAACCTGGGTATTGCTGACCTTGCCACCTGCGGCTTGTTGCGGCAGGCACCAATAAAACTGAACTGTTACAACCGGGCTCTGCTTATAATATCGTTCAGACCCGAGTGTTTCCCCTTTTTCGCGCCTTACGTTTTTGCTATGGCTATTCTTGCCTTCTTCCTGGCGCACTGGTACTTGTCGTTATTCACCCAAACGTTTTTTCTGCACCGGTATGCATCCCATAAGATGTTTACCATGCACCCGGCCTGGGAGCGGTTCTTCTTTGTGTTCACCTTCCTGATGCAGGGCTCGTCGTTCTTGTCGCCGCGTACCTACGCGCTGCTGCACCGCATGCACCACGCCTATTCCGACTCCGAGCTAGACCCGCACTCCCCGCACCACTCCAACAATGCTTTCACTATGATGTGGAAGACCAAAACAGTGTACCAGGATGTATTGCAACGCCGCTCGGTAGCCGCCAAACGCTTCGAAGACAACATCTACCCGGAGTGGGTGCTGCTCGAAAACTTTGCCCACCGTTGGTACGCCCGCTTGGGCTGGGGCCTGCTCTACACCAGCTTTTATGTGGTGTTTGCCACGGCGTGGTGGCAGTACCTGCTGCTGCCGTTGCACTTCCTGATGGGCACCGTACACGGCGCCATTGTGAACTGGAGCGGCCACAAATACGGCTACCAAAACTTCGACAACCGAGACAAGTCGCGCAACTCGTTGTTCTTTGATTTCCTGACCGGCGGCGAGCTGTTTCAGAACAACCACCACAAGCTGCCGTTGCGCGCCAACTTCGGCGTGAAATGGTGGGAGCTGGACCCCACGTATCCCGTTATCTGGACGCTCAACAAAGTGGGTATCATCCGCTTGAAACGCCCGGTAGCAACGGTGGCGTAAGCTCAACACTGGCTAACCAAAACAAGCAGAAAGCCGTAGGTATGTACATGCCTGCGGCTTTCTGGTTTCGGGCGTTGAGGGGCCGGTAATTTCTATTTCAAAGCGTGTGATTCAACACGGCCAGGCGAAACGGAAACCACCGGTTGCTCAACACAACTTACGCTGAACTCAACAACCGGAATGGTAACTGCCCTACCTCCCATGCGAAGCTGAAATATCAGGGAGAATAGATGAACTTTTCGCTGCTTTTGTGCCTTGCCAATGCACCTGAACGTAGTTCTGTTTAAATTTGTATCAGGTTCGATTTTCTCTGAATGACCCTTTCTACTAGCGCGCCCAAGCTTCTCTTTGACATCAATCTGCTGGAGATGTCCGACGAATATCTCACGGGGGATTGGTGCGTAGCCGACCGGGTACTGAACCGGAATGACCCGAACAGCCCGTTGGCAACGGCCACCAAGTTTTCGTTGCAGCCCGGCACCTTGCGGGTGCAGGCTTCCGATGCCGAAAACGCCGGCAAATGGAGCATGGAGCGCGACAGTCTGCTGAACCGGCCGTATCTGGAGTTGCAGTTGATGCAGGAGCAAACCCGCGCCCTGATTACGCGCCTGCGCCGCTCCACCGACGGCCTGCAAAGCCAATTAATCTTGTATTTTCAGTCGGGCATGGAAATTCAGCTGGCCCGCCCTTGTTAACCTTCCGAATGAGCACTCCCGCTACTGAGCAAAGTATTCGTTTGCAGGCCGAAGAACAGTTTCGCCTCTTTGCCGATTTCATTCCCCAACTGGTTTGGTTCACTGACCCCACCGGTTCGCACACCTACTTCAACCAGCGCTGGACCGATTATACGGGCTACACCCTCGAAGACAGCGTGGGGCCGGATATGTGGAACAACCTGCTCCACCCCGACGACCAGCAGCGGGCCCGCCAGGTATGGGGCCATTCGTTGGCTACCGGCGAGTTCTACGAAATCGAGTACCGCTTTAAAAGCAAGGACGGCGGCTACCGGTGGTTTTTGGGCCAGGCCCAGCCCCAGTACAACGAGGATGGTACCATCAAGCAATGGTTTGGTACCTGCACTGATATTCAAGAGCAGAAGGAAACGGAATTTGCCCTCCGCAACCGTGAGCAGGAGTTGGAGCGCGCCTACGCCGACCTGGAAGTGAAAGTGACCTTCCGCAACCTGGAGCTGGAGCGCGAAGTGCAAAGCTTGCGGCAGCAGCTGGAAAAATAGCAACCAGAGCCTTGCGCTCCTTCGTCATACCAAGGGCTGTTTCCAACCAAATCGGAGGCAGCCCTTTTGCATGGGCGTATGCGCCAGTATAAGCTATGTGGCCGTGGGCAACGGAGGTCCGTTTGGAGTTTGCCTGAACCTTGCGGCTACGGAGCCGTTGCGATACTAGCCTTTCCATTCTGCTGCCATGCCAGTTCCCGCCAAGCTTACCAAGGGCAACCTGCCCACCAAAATCTGCCTCACCTGCGGCCGACCGTTCGAGTACCGCAAGAAGTGGCGCAACTCCTGGGACGAGGTGAAATACTGCGGCGAGAAGTGCCAGCGCAACAAGCCCAAACCCGGGGCCGCGCCGCTGCCTGCCGCATAGCTGCTCCGGTCAGGAAAGCCTGGAAGTAATGCGCCGGGAGAGTAAGAAAAGTGCCGCGAGAGTCTTTACCTTACTTGAAAATACCTTGTATGAACCGACGGCTTTTTCTGCGCAACGGCTCCCTGGCCGGCTTGGCGCTTACCACCCTAGGCGCTACCGCCTGCACCACCGAAACTACCAACCAACTGCCCACTGCCGCCAATAACACGGCCGCTCCTGAGGCCTTCGAGCTGCAGGAAGCTACCATCAATGACTTACAGGCGAAAATGGCCAACGGGCAGCACACGGCCCGCTCCCTCACCGAACTGTACCTGAAGCGCATCAAAGCCATCGACCAGGCCGGCCCGAAGCTGAACTCCGTAATCGAAATCAATCCCGACGCGCTAACCATTGCCGATGCCCTGGACAAAGAGCGTAAGGCCGGTAAGGTGCGCGGCCCGCTGCACGGCATTCCGGTGCTGGTGAAAGACAACATCGACACCGGCGACAAGCAGCAAACCACCGCCGGCTCGTTGGCGCTGGCCGGGCATAAGGCAGCCCAGGACGCATTTATTATAAAGCGGCTACGCGAGGCGGGGGCGGTGCTGCTCGGTAAAACCAACCTCAGCGAGTGGGCCAACTTCCGCTCTACGCGCAGCACCAGCGGCTGGAGCAGCCGGGGCGGCCAAACCAAAAACCCCTACATCCTCGACCGGACGCCCAGCGGTAGCAGTGCCGGCTCGGGCGCGGCTGTATCGGCCAACCTGTGCGCCGTGGCTATCGGTACCGAAACCGACGGCTCCATCGTGTCGCCGTCGTCGTGCTGCGGGCTGGTGGGCATTAAGCCCACCGTGGGGCTGCTGAGCCGTAGCGGCATCATCCCGATTTCTGCCACCCAAGACACGGCCGGCCCCATGACCCGCACGGTGCGCGACGCCGCTATTCTGCTGGGGGCGCTAACCGGGGAAGATGCCGCCGATGCCGTTACCAAGGAAAGCGCCGGCAAAATTCAGCCTGATTACACCGTCTTTCTGAAAGCAGATGGCCTGAAAGGCAAGCGCCTGGGTGTTGAAAAACGGCATCTGGAAGGCGTGTCGGGCGCTATTCCGCTGTTCAAGCAGGCCATAGGGCTGCTGAAAGCCCAGGGGGCCACAATAGTGGAAGTGGAAATCGACAAGCCTGCCGACGCGCTGGGCGAAGCCGAATACGACGTGCTGCTGTATGAGTTCAAAGACGGCGTAAACAAGTACCTGGCTACGGCCAACGCCTCCGTCAAGACCCTGGCCGACGTTATGGCCTTCAACACGCAGAACAAGCCCAAGGCCATGCCGTTTTTTCAGCAGGAAATCCTGGAAGCCTCGCAAAAGCTGGAAGGCCTTGGCAGCCCGAAGTACCAAGCTGCTTTGCGCAAGTCGCACCTCGGCGCCCAAAAGATTCTCAACGATGCCATCAGCACCAACAAGCTCGACGCTATTGTGGGCATCACCACCGGCCCGGCCCGCGTCATCGACCTGATTAATGGCGACGCCGGCGGCGGACCGGGTTCATCGTCGCCGGCGGCTATGGCGGGCTACCCGCACATCACCGTGCCGATGGGTGCCGTGAACGGGTTGCCGGTGGGGGTATCGTTTGTGGGTGGCGTGTACACCGAAGGCCCGCTGCTGACCGTAGCCTACGCCTACGAGCAGGCCTCGAAAAAGCGCATCGTGCCGGAGTTCAAGCCGCCATTCGTAGGCTAAAAAACAACTGTTCCGAGCGGAGCGGGAAATAGGAGGGAACTGCCAGGCAGCAACTCTTATTTCCCGCTCCGCTCGGAACAGTTGTTTTCTGGAAGACTATTTATCTTCTTCCGTGGATTCGTGGGGGGCTTTGCTGGTGCTGGAAGATGCGCTGCCGGAGCCGCCATCTGCTTCGGCATCCAGGTTAAGCTCGTAGCCACCGGTGCCGTAGCTGGGCCGGCCGCTGGATTGGCCTACTACGCCGGCATCTTGCTTGCCTTGGGCCGCAGCGCCTTCACGGGTGCCTTCTGGGTTGTCGGGGGCGGTGTCTTGGATTGGGTCGGTTGCCATAAAAGGAGAATCAAGAGTGATAAACGCTTCCTTATACGGCGACTTCCGCTGAAGCAGCTAGTTACGGCACATATTGCTCGGCCAGGCGGGTCACGATGCCCTGCTGGGTTTCCACCACAAACGGCGACAAAAACAACACCTTCGGGACGTTGGCCTGTACTTTGGCGGGCGAGGCCGGAAACCGTTCCAGCCCGTTTTCGCCGCTGCGCCAGAACGTAAACGTAGCCTCCGGGTCCAGTTGTAGCGTCCGCACCTGCGGGTTGTCATTCACGATGTAATAGTCGTTGAACACCGAGTACACTGTGTCGCCCTGCACTACTTCCTC
This sequence comes from Hymenobacter telluris, assembly GCF_017313265.1. Lineage (GTDB taxonomy): Bacteria > Bacteroidota > Bacteroidia > Cytophagales > Hymenobacteraceae > Hymenobacter > Hymenobacter telluris. The sequence continues at coordinate 130,058 of NZ_JAFLQZ010000016.1, forward strand.
TTGCGCATCGCCTTTGCGCCGGGCGGCGGCCACGGCGGCTTCCCCGTTCAGAAACTGGATATAGTCGACGTCCACGTAGTATTGGCCGTTTTTCTGGTAGAAGCGCCGAACGTAGCCGTGGTTGCGGCCGGTTTCACCCACGGTTTCAGTGGTGGAGGGCTCACCTTTAATATCAGCAGGAATGGTTTCCACCAGCCCTCGCCCCGACGATTCGCGCTCGGTGGAAGAGCAGGCGGTAAGGGCAGCAAGGAACAGGAAGGCGAGGAGAGGCTTCATGCCGAAATGTACGAGGTTTGCTATTGGCGGTTGGGTGGGCGCGGGCCTGGCTGAAACGCCTGCGGCTGTCAACTCATCGTATATCTTTACCAACAACCCGCAACCCTCCGGCTATGGAACCCATCACCCAGCTTTCCCAACTCGACCTGACCCGCCGCTACACTTACGCCGATTACCTAACGTGGCAGCTAAACGACTGGGTGGAACTCATTCGGGGTAAAGTACGCCTGATGAACCCCGCGCCCAGGCGCAAGCACCAGGATATTTCGCGCAACATCAGCACGCCTATTGCGTGGTTCCTGCGGGGCCGCCAATGCAAAACGTACGTGGCCCCCTTCGATGTGCGCCTAAGCCGCGTCACGCCCAACGGCGACGCCAGCATAGAAACGGTGGTGCAACCCGATATCTGCGTCGTCTGCGACCCGCAGAAGCTCGACGACCGGGGCTGCCTCGGTGCCCCCGACTGGATAATCGAAATCCTGAGCCCCGGCGACGTAGCCCGCGACACCAAGGAAAAATTCGACCTCTACGAAGAAGCGGGCGTGCTGGAATATTGGATGGTAACTCCCGAGCAAAAAAACGTAGTGGTGTACCTGCTGGGCGAAGACGGCCGCTACCAGTTCCGCGGCGAGTTCTACACACCCGGCCTGATTCCGGTGGCTACGCTGCCAGAGTTGCAGATGGAATGGGAGGAGGTGTTTGAAGGGGTGTAGATGAACTGCTCTATAATTCCCTCATTCTTATACTAAACCTATAGTAACCATACTTCAACTATTCGCTTATCTGGCGAGATAAAAACCCAATCGTCATATCCACTATCCGGAACGAACTTATCTAAGCTGTTGCCTAGCACGTAAGCCGCAAATGCTGCTGGTCCAAGGTTAATCGTAAGCTGATAAATCCGCTGTGTGGCATTCTGGCCTTTGGTGCGACCTTCATCTATCCAGGCCTGCGCCTTCAACTGCCTGGACTGTCTGACAAGTACCGGCCAATTATCGGCATCTAATTCAGGGTCCAGTATCCCATCACACCAGTAGCGCCGAAGGCTTTTGTCGCGGGCGTAGCTGAGGGCACCGGACAGTCGCCATTCGAGATGTTCACAAAAGTTTCTGGGTAGCGTCAAAGTATAGGTATGCGTGTTAGCCGTACGCTAAGCGTAGCATGTTGCAGACTGGTGGATAGTTTGATTTTATCAAGCTGGTGCTTCCTGATGATATAGAAAGTGGAAGCAGAAAGCATTAAGGTCAGACTCAGAACAAAAACTAAGAACTCTGTAGGTTTATAGGCGTGGACGAAACGGAATATGAAAAGAAGTAACGCTATACCAATAGCTGAAATAAGGCTTATGAAAATAATAAGTCCTAGTACTTTACCTGGATAGCCACGTTCTGATAAGCGGGTAAATTCAATAACTAATAAGGGGGCTGCAACTGGTATCAAAAACCAAGAAACGAATGCTAATAAACTAGCTTTGCTCTTACTGAGAGTAGATAAATCAATGTTGCCTATAAGGTCGAAAAAATCAAAAAAGTGCATATAGACTCGATTGGAATGATGTTAGCGGAGTGGCACAAGTAGAATAGAAGTTGCATTAAGTGGGATTGACTGAGTTAGTAGTGCTCAAACTTATTGTGCACCCCGGCCGTGTCAACCGTTGACGACAGAAAGCTAATATGCACTGGAGATATTCTAGTTGTAGTAACTTGCCATAAGTGTGCTAAGTAATGTAAAAACAGCCGTACCGTCCTGCTAAACCCGTACCTTTGCGGCTTCAGACCCAGCAAAGTAGGATGATTTCGATTAGCGACTTAGACTTTCATTTCGGCTCCCGTACGCTCTACGACAAAGCCAACCTCCATATCAAGCCCAAGGATAAGATTGGCCTCATTGGGCTCAACGGCCGGGGCAAATCCACGCTGCTGCGCATACTGGTAGGTGAGTACAAGCCCGACGGCGGCAGCATCTCCATGAGCAAGGACGTAAGCCTAGGCTTCCTGAACCAGGATTTGCTGAGCTACGACTCGCACGAGCCAATTCTGGTGGTAGCCATGCAGGCCTTCGCCGAGGCCCTGGACTTGCAGAAGAAAATCGACCAGGTGCTGCTGGAGTTTGAAACCAACTACACCGACGACCTGGTAGAGAAGCTGGCCGACTTGCAGGAGCGGTTCGAGGCGCTGGGCGGCTATACCATGCAGGCCCGTACCGAGGAGATTCTGGAAGGTCTGGGCTTTACCACCGAGGAGCTGCAACGGCCGCTGAAGCTGTTTTCGGGGGGCTGGCGAATGCGCGTGATGCTGGCCAAAATCCTGCTTCAGCAACCCTCCCTGCTGCTGCTCGACGAACCCACCAACCACTTGGACTTGCCGTCTATCAAGTGGATAGAAAATTACCTTGCCGGCTACGAAGGCGCCGTTATTATCGTGAGCCACGACCGGGAATTCCTGGACCGCACCACCAACACCACCGTGGAAGTGACGGGCGGCAAGCTGGTGCCGTACGCGGGCAACTACTCGTACTACCTCGAAGAGAAAGAGGAGCGCAACGCCATTCAGAAAGGCGCTTTCGAAAACCAGCAGGCCCAGATTCGGCAGGCCGAGCGGTTTATCGAGCGGTTCAAGGCCAAGGCCAGCAAAGCCAAGCAGGCCCAGAGCCGCGTGAAGGCCTTGGATAAGCTGGAGCGCATCGAGGACGTGGCCGGCGACGATGCCCGCGTGAATATCAAGTTCAACTTCACCGTCACGCCCGGCCGCCACATCCTGCGCATGGAGCACGTGGGCAAGAAATACGGCGAGAAAATCATCTTCCGCGACACGCACGTGCACATCGAGCGGGGCGACAAAATTGCCTTGATTGGAGCCAACGGCAAAGGCAAATCCACGCTGATGCGCCTGGTGGCGGGGCAGGAGGCGCCCACCAACGGCAACCACCAGCTAGGCCACAACGTCATTATGTCGTTCTACGCGCAGCACCAGTTGGAAAGCCTGCGCATCGAGAACGAGATTTTGCAGGAGATGATTGAAGCCGGTTCGAAGCGTACTGAAATGGAGCTGCGCTCGGTGCTGGGCTCGTTCCTGTTCACGGGCGAGGAAGTGTACAAGAAAATCAAGGTGCTCAGCGGGGGCGAGAAAAGCCGCGTGGCGCTAGCCAAAACCCTGATTTCCGAAGCCAACTTCCTGCTGCTCGACGAACCGACCAACCACCTCGACATGCAGTCGGTGAACATCCTGATTCAGGCCCTGGACCAGTACGAAGGCACCTACATCGTGATTAGCCACGACCGGTTCTTCGTGGAAAACGTGGCCAACAAAATCTGGTACATCGAGGACTACCAGCTGAAGGAGTACCCCGGCACCTACGCTGAGTACGAGCAGTGGCAGGAAGACCGGGAGAAGACCGCCAAGAAAGCCGGCTTACCCTCACCGTCGTCCCCCAAGCCACTGCCCAAGGAGGAGAAAAAAGTGGATGCCAGCCCCGCCAAAACTCCGTCGCCGGACCAGAAAAAGGCGTTGAAGGAACTGGCCGAAGTGGAAAAGAAGATTGACGAGCGGGAGAAGGAGCTAGCCGTATACGAAAAGCAGCTCGCCGACCCGCAGATCTACCAGAACGCCGCGCAGCTAAAAGACGCCACGTTGAAGTTTGAGCAGGTGAAAAAAGAGCTGGCCCAGCTCAACGACCGTTGGGAAATGCTGGCGGAAATGTAAGCACCAGGCTGCCTATTGAAAAATCCCCGTCGGAAGCTATGTGCTTCGGGCGGGGATTTTAGGTTTCTTAGTAACGGCCAGGGCTTTGCGCAGGTGTGGAATTAGTATTCCGTCAAGCCCGAATCCCTGCTAAATTTATAATTGGCAGTGGTAATATAAGGGGTGATTCGTAACTTGAGTGTATGCTTCAAACCCCGTTCACGTGTGGCAAGTGCGGCAG
>NZ_JAFLQZ010000017.1 GCF_017313265.1 Hymenobacter telluris
GGAAGACGCAGTGTTCTGGATTGAATCCGTTAGAACACTGCGTCTTCCGCGCCCCTTCTGCGTCCTCTGCGGGCTAAACTTGTATGCGCCTCACCGTTACTCTGCTTTTCGGTTGCCAGTCACAGCCAGCACACTGCCAAACAGCACAACCAGCCCGCAGCCGATGATGTTGAACCAGAGGTAGCCGATGTCGGTACGCCAGAACAGCAGCAGCACGATGAGCTGCGCGAGAATGGCCGCCCAGAACACCGCTTTGCCACCAATGAACTTCATGAAAAACGCCACCACGAAAATACCCAGAATGGTGCCGTAGAACAGAGAACCCAGGATGTTCACGGCTTGAATAAGGTTTTCGAGGCGGGCGGCAAACGTGGCGAAGGCAATGCCCAGCACGCCCCACCAGATGGTAGCCCAGCGCGAGGCCCGGACGCATTGCGCGCCCGTCAGGTGCGGGCGGGTGGGCTGGTACAGGTCCACTACCGTAGTGGAAGCCAGGGCATTAAGCCCCGAGGCTGCCGAGCCCATAGCCGCCGACAGTACCACGGCAATCAGCAGCCCCACCAGGCCCTGCGGCAGGTAGCGCAGCACGAACGTCAGGAAGACATAGTCGGTGTCTTTGGCTTCGGCGGACGGAGCAGCTTGTTTGAGCAACGCCTGCGCTTCGGTGCGGAGGCCGCGGGTGGCGGCGTTGGTGGTTTGCAGGTGCGTTTGGGCGGCGGCCAGCTCGGTGGTATCGTGGGTGCGCAGGGCCTGCACAAGGCGGCTGGTGGCTTCGCGCTTGGCCTCGAACAGGGTGGCGTGCTGCTGTTCCAACGCCTGTAGCTGCGGACCGTAGGTGGCACTGGCGGCTACTTGGTCGTGGATGGGGCGGTTGAAGGTGAGCGGCGGGGCGTTGAACTGGTAGAACACGAACAGCAGTACCCCAATCAGCAGGATGCCAAACTGCATGGGCACTTTCACCAGCCCGTTCATCAGCAAGCCCAGCCGGCTTTCCGTAATGTTGCGGCCGGCCAGGTAGCGCTGCACCTGGCTTTGGTCGGTGCCGAAATACGAGAGGGCCAGAAACAAGCCCCCCGTCATGCCCGACCAGAAATTGTACCGGTCGTTGGGGTCGAAGTGGAAATCGACGAGGTTGAGCTTGCCTTGATTGCCGGCCACCTGCATAGCCTCCGTGAAGCCCACATCGGCCGGCAGGTAATGCACCAACAGGTAGCCCGCCACCACCATACCCGTGAAGATGACGGCCACTTGCCACTGCTGCGTAACGGCCACCGCGCGGCTGCCGCCCACCACCGTGTAAAAAATCATCAGCCCCCCAATCAGCCACACCGTGAGGTTGATGTTCCAGCCCAGAATAGCCGACAACACCAGGGCCGGGGCGTACAAGGAAAGCCCGTTGCTGAAGCCGCGCTGCACCAGAAACAACAACGCCGCCAGCGTACGGGTGCGCCTATCAAAACGACCTTCCAGGTACTCATAAGCCGTGAATACCTGGAGCCGCTGGTAAATCGGGACGGCGAACATGGCAATCAGCACCATGGCCAGCGGCAGGCCGAAGTAGAACTGAATGAACCGCATGCCGTCGTCGTAGGCTTGGCCGGGGGTACTCAGGAAGGTGATGGCCGAGGCTTGGGTGGCAATAATACTCAGCCCGATACCCCACCACTGGGCCTGCCGGTCGCCGAGGTGGTAGGAATCCATGGTGTGGTCGGCGCGACGGGTGCGCCACGTGCCGTACCCCACAATGAAGAGCAGCGTGCCACCCAGTACCAGCCAGTCGAGGATACTCATGCGGTGAAAAGCTGGGTCAGGTACGTGAAGAGGGCCACTTCCGCAGCCAGCGCCCCCAGCACCAGCCAATACCAAGCCCGCCACGAAGGCAGCAGTGGAGGCTTATCAGCTTCGGATGGATGGGGATGGTTTGACACAGCGAACAAGCGAGTAGGTAGGAAGGGCGAAAGATACAGTCTCAGGTTGCACCGGCAGCTACCGACGCAGCCTCAACCGTAGAAGAAGGACGCAGCCACCGGGTGCCAAGCTCCCAACCGCACGTAAGCATCAGCCCGATTGAGGCCCCAGCTACTACGTCGCTGAGCCAGTGATACTCCAGCACCACCCGGCCTATACAGATAAGCCCCAGCCAACTCAGCAGCCACGGCCGGACCTTGGGAAACCGTAGTGTCCAGGGCAATAGCAAAGCCGCCGTACCAGCAGCATGCCCCGACGGAAACGCATCGAACTGCCCTACCACCTGCCAAAAACCGCCATCGGGTGCCACCTGACTGAACACTTGAAAAGGCCGCGGCCGGTTGAAATACACCGCCAATAAGTTGCGTACTGCCTGGCTGCTTACCAACGTTAGCACGGCTACCAGCCAGATAGTACAGTGCCGCTGCCGCAACAGGCGCGTAATGCAAAACAAGCACAGCAACCCCAGCCACAAGTACAGTGGCTGCTGCATCACCACTGTGTCTATCAGAGCATCGTGCAGGCGCATCACGCCCGTAAAGAATGGCCGCAAAGATTCTCCATGCCAATGCAGCAGCTTGGACAGCGGCTCATCCACCCACCAACTCAGCAACAAGACAACTGGCAGCGCAAGCAACGCAGCCAGCAACAAGCGGCCATACAAACGTATTGGAGGCATAGAGCGTAGCCAAATAATAGTGCAACCGCGCTGAATTCAGGAGCAAACGGGCGTACTTATCTACTTACCCAATGACACCATGTTGGTCAGCAAGCGGTACGCACCGGGTACGCCGGCCGGCAGTTCCCGAAACAAGCTGAGGCCGGTGTAGATGTAGTGCCCTTTGCCGTAGTCGGCAACCAGAATGGCGCTTTCCTTGGCGGGCTCGTTGGGGTCGTGGGAGCTGATGACGAGCTGGTATTTGGCATCCCAGGAGCTGGGATAGTAGAGTCCTTGCTCCTGCACCCAGCCTTCGAAGTCCTTGGTGGTTATCTTGTTAGGCGTGTTGAGCAGGGGCTGCTGGGGCTTGAGAAACGTAACGGGCGCGTTTTCCACCGTTACCCGGTCGTTGGAGAGGGTGAGCGGGTACGGCCCGATTTGGCTCATGACGGTGCCTCGGCTCACCACGTACTGCACCACCATATTGCCACCGTTTTCCACGTATTTCAGTAGCGTCGGCTGGAGCGTTTTGAGCTTGTCGAGCGTATTGTAGGCCCTGATGCCCAGCACCACCGCATCAAAGCGGCGCAGGTTCTGGTCGGTGATGTCCTCGGGCTTGAGCAGCGTGACGGTGTAGCCAATCTGGCGCAGGGCGTCGGGCACTTCGTCGCCGGCCCCCATCAGGTAGCCGATTTCCTGGCCTTTGCGCTTGAGGTCCAGCTTCACCAGCGGCGCCACGGCTTCGGGGAACAGGATTTGGGTGGGAATGTGGTTGTACTCGATGGCCTGATACCCGCGCGAATACACCTGCCCGTCCACGGTAGCCACCGCTCGTAGCTCCGACTTGCCTTCCTGCGCCCCCGCACCGGGCTGCACCCGAAACTGTACAGTTTGTTCAGCGTCTTTGCTGGCAATATCGAAGGTGAAGCTGGCCGGCTCCACTTTCCAGCCAGCGGGCAACGTGAGGGCCAACGAGCCTTTCACGCCCGCCTTGCCGGCGCGCAAGGTCACAGGTACCGTTTTAGGCTGGTTGTCGGCAAACACGTAGGCTCGACCGGCTATGTTCACAGCCACGGGCGGCACTACCACCAGCGGACGGTACTTCTCTCCTTCTACCGGGTCGGTGCTTTTGTACTGGACGGGAACTTGGTAAGCAATTGCCTTACCATCTACCAGTACAGTAAGATATATAAGCGGAATAGGGGGGGTTTCAGGAAGGCCAACAAATATTTGTTGTGGCAAGAAGCCCAGTTTTATGTTAGGGTTGTCTTGATTGATATACCCCGCAGGTAAACTGCCAGTAGACAACTCTTTTGGCAAACTATACATCCCGACAGAAGCAACCTCACGCAGCCAATAAGGCTGTGAAACTGACATATCTGAAGGTACTATACAGTGCAAATCTTTTCTAACACTCTTACCAGCTTGTATACTTTCCTTGACTTCGACGCCATTGTTCTTGAAACCACTAACAATAGCACCAACTACATTAACAGGAGTAGTTGAGCGATTAACTATATCTAACGCTAATTCTACCTCTTCTCCTGACGCAATTGTATTAGCAGGGACTGTGACCTCAACGTAAAGACCAATACATGCTTTCAATAACTCGTCTATTTGCTCTATCTTGGTTGTAATCCAAAACTGCAAATGATTTAATTCCTTCTCTGCTTCTATACGGTTTGTGCCCTGTACGGCGTCAGCGGCTTGATAGGTCTTGGCAGGTGTTTCATAGATTGAATAAATAGCCTTCCGCACCTTCAGCAGCCCCGCCACACTCGCCGACGGATTCGCCGCGTCGTACTTACGAATCACCTCGTCCAGCATCTTCCCGATAGGCGCGCCGCCGGGCACCCGATTCCAGGTCATATCGATACCTTCGAACAGGTCGGTTTTGGCTTTGTCGCCTTTCACGTATTGCAGATACTCCAGTGCCTCGCCACGGGTAGCCGCCGAGCCGAAACCCTGGCTTTTGTGCTGGCTGCGGCTGCGGGCGGCAATTTCGCCGTAGCTCTGCCCCAGCAGCGGGTTGTAGCCGCCGGCATCGAGCTTGAGGTAGCCGTCCATACTCTCGCCGGGCTTCACGAAGAAGCTGCCGGTGTTCCAGTACAGGCGCTTGGGCTGCCACACCTGCACGTATTTCAATTGCTCGGGAAACCGTTTCGGGTCGCCGGCGGCGTCGAAGGCCTCGGCGGCCAGAATGGCGCTGGCCTGGTGGTGGCCGTGGCCGGCGCGTGGGTCAGGCGGGAAGCGGGTGATGAGCACATCGGGCCGGCGCTGCCGAATCACCCACACCATATCGGAGAGCACTTGCTCTTTGTCCCAAATGGTGAAGGTTTCGTCGGAGGTTTTCGAGAAACCGAAGTCGTTGGCGCGGGTGAAGAACTGCCGGCCGCCGTCAATCCGCCGGGCCGCCAACAGCTCCTGGGTCCGGATTACGCCGAGCTGTTCGCGCAGCTCCGGGCCGATGAGGTTCTGGCCCCCGTCGCCGCGGGTGCAGCTCAGGTAGCCGGTTTCCAGCAGGCGGCCGTTGGCCATGTAGGCAATCAGACGGGTGTTTTCGTCGTCGGGGTGGGCGGCCAGGTACAGCACCGAGCCCAGCACGTTCAACTTCTTGAGCCCCAGCAGGATTTCCGACGACGAGTAGGTTTTGGGCGCCTGGGCCTGGGCTACGCCAATTAAAAATTGAGAATTAAAAATTAAAAATGCCAGCAGGGCGGCGCGGAAAGTGGAAAGGCGCATCGGTTGAAGCAGAAAGGTAGCAGGACGGTAAAGATACAGGCGGGCGCGGCAGGTTGGGCGCAGCTTGGTTGTAGCGCGAAGCCTTTGCTTCGCGTATCGTTGGAACCCTTGAATAGGTAAGGTGTTGCACAAAAACCAAAGTACGCGTCATCAGCAAGAGTGAACAGTCACCGGAACGCACAAAAAAAGTCCTCCCGGTGGGAGGACTTTTCATTTAAGAATTACAAGAAACTACTCTTTCAGCAGCTTCATCGTCTGCAGCTCGCCGTTCAGGTTCAGGCGCAGGTGATACATACCGGTAGGCAGATTGTTCAGTGCGGGCAACCGCACCTCACCAACTCCAGCCGCCAGCGTGAGCGGCTGGCTGAGCGCCGTACGGCCCAGCATATCGGTTAGCACCACCGTGCCGGTGCGGGCATTCCCCAACGACGGCAAGCTCAGCGTCAGCTCGCTGGTGAAAGGGTTGGGCGCTGCCTGCAAAGCCACTAAGGAGCCTGCTTTGCTGAAGCTAACGGCTTGCGGACCGTAGAATTTCTCGGTGCCGTCGCGGTCCACCTGGCGCAGGCGGTAGTAGCGCACCCCGGATTTGCCGGCTTCGGTGTCGAGGTAGCTATAGGTAGTGCGGGTGCTGCTGGTGCCTTCGGCGCGGCTGGGCACAAAGCTCAGCGCCCGGAACGTGCGGCTGTCGGTTGACACCTGCACTTCATAGCCGCGGTTGTTTTGCTCGGAAGCCGTTTCCCAGCTCAGCTTTACATCATTCTCCTGCCGCTGGGCTGCAAAGCGCGTGAGAGCAACCGGCAGCGGAATGGCCCCCTGGCTCACGGTAAAAAACGCTATGTAGTTAGCACCATCGTTGCTGTAGTAATTAGTACCCGAGTAATCGAAGCCACTAGCGGTGTATTCATTGAAATCGGATTCCATGTACACCTCAATCACATAGCTGCCAGGTGTAAGCCCCGCAAGCAGATTGATGTTAGCATTCACTTCCTGCCATTTCTGGTCACCAGGAGTACCACTAATCTCGCTGTTATAAGGCAAGTTGATAAAGTCGAATCTGGCGTTGGCAGGTGCTGGCCCCGCTGGATACACCCGGTACCGTAGCCGGCCGTTCAGAACATCGGTACGCCCATTCTTATACGTGTTGATTTCACCACCTCTGAGGGTGAAGGTTTCATCGGTTTTAAAATCACCGAATGACACCCCGTTGAAGTCTGCGTTACCCGTTTGGGTATTAGGATTTAGGTCGTAAAAAATATTACGCGTATTCTTGGTGTTCAGCACTACAAAGCCCTGAAAGATGCCGGAGCCAGCCAGTAGCTCGGTAGGCACGAAAGCACAGAGCAGAAATACCAAGAGCAAGCTCAGCTTGCGGGTTGTAGTGAAGAGGCTAACTGGCGCTGAAAAACGAACTTGTAAACTGTGTTTCATTCTTTCTAAGTAGAAAAGGATGGGATTAGGGGGCATATAAGACCAATTGCTGCGTTTGACAGCCTGCACATGAGTAACTACAAGTAGAAATGATAGAAGAAAGCGCACCGTAACATCTAACGTCCTCTTCTCCTCTCTGTGTAGCGCCGATTTCCAGCAGAACCATATTTTGTATTGATTCAGTGATGCAAAATTACTAAAAATCAATTCTTGTTGGTGTATTATTTGGAAATAATTGCACCCATTATAAATATTCAAATAAGCTTATACAAACCCTCTTCTCACTCTTTCTTAGTTGTCGTGCGTCTTTGTGGCGCACAAAAGAGTCTGTGTGGCTGAATTTGCCGGTTGTCTTACTGAAAGGTGAATTCTGCGGACCAGATTTTGTTAGGCTGCGTACACTTGTGCTTTCCGACTGATTATTTTTCCCATGCTCTTCCCTTCTTTCCGCCGCCAACTGCTCGGCGTTGCGTTGCTGCTGCCGGTTCTGGCTACAGCCCAAACGGTTGCTCCAACTCAGCCTGAAGTTCCTGTGCAGCAGTGGTATTTGCTCGACCCAACGGCGGACGGTGTAATGGGCGTTAGTGCCAAACGCACCTATCAGGAACTGCTGAAAAACCGGGTGTCAACGCCGGTGGTGGTAGCCGTAATTGATGCCGGTATTGATACTGCGCACGTGGACCTCAAGCGCCTGCTCTGGAGCAATCCTCGCGAAATTGCCGGCAACGGCCAAGACGACGACAAAAACGGCTACGTGGATGATGTACGCGGCTGGAACTTCCTGGGCAACGCCGATGGCCGCAACGTGGACGTGGATACGTATGAAGATACCCGCCTGCTAGCCAAGCTGAAGCCGCTCTACGAAAACAAAGCCCGCACCGCAGTACCCGCCGCCAAGCGCGCCGAGTTCGACCTGTACCAAAAGGTGAAGCGTACGCAAGCCGATAAAATAGCCGAAAACACGCAGCAGTACCAGTCGCTTAGTGAAAGCTACACCCAAACAAAATCTATGGCCGATAATCTGCGCCAGATTTTGAATGTGCCGCGGCTTGATACCGCTACGCTACGCCAGCTGCGCCCCACCGACCCCAACCTGCAACGCGCCACGCAGGGCCTCGAAGCCAACCTGCGCGCTGCTGGCTACCCCGACTTGGAATCGGTGGTGAATGATATGAAAGAGGGCATGGACCAGAGCAAGAATTTGCTCGACTACAGCCTGAACCCGAAGTTCAACCCGCGCGCCACCATCATCGGCGACGACCCCACCAACACCACCGACCGACTATACGGCAACCGTGACACCCACGGCCCCGACCCCGGCCACGGTACTCACGTAGCCGGCATCATCGGCGCCGACCGCACCAACAACTTAGGCATCCTGGGCCTAGCCGATAACGTGCGCCTGATGGCCGTGCGGGCCGTACCCAACGGCGACGAGCGGGACAAGGATATTGCCAATGCCATCCGCTACGCCGTAGACAACGGAGCCAGCATCATCAATATGAGTTTCGGCAAGTACTACTCCCCGCAGCGGGAGGCCGTGGATGCTGCCATGCAGTACGCCGAAAAGAAAGGGGTGCTGCTGGTGCACTCTGCCGGCAACGAAAGCCAGGACATCGACACGGCAGTGGAATATCCGTCGCCGGTGTACCCGAACGGCAAGCGCGTGCCGAACATGATAACCGTGGGGGCCGCTGCCCGCCTCAACGACAACCACTTAGCCGCCGATTTTTCTAACTACGGCAAGAAAAACGTGGACGTATTTGCGCCCGGCCATCAAATCTATTCTACGCTGCCCGGCCAACAATACGGCAACAAGAGCGGTACCAGCATGGCCTCGCCCGTAGTGACGGGTATTGCCGCCGTCCTGAAATCCTATTTTCCCAAGCTAACCGCCACCGACCTGAAACGCATCATTCTGCAATCGGCGGTGGTGTACCACACGAAAGTGGTAAAGCCCGGCACCAATCAGGAGGTGGATTTCGCGGAGCTATCCAGCACCGGCGGGCTGGTAAATCTGTACCAAGCGGTTCAGTTGGCGGCCAGCCAAAACCCCTAACCCTTGCACCTTCGAGCAACAAGCCCCTGGCATACTCAGATAGGCCAGGGGCTTGTTGCTAGTGCGCCACCGTCCGAATCAACCCAGTGCGGAGGTAGCGTAATACCGTGAAATAGTACCCATTGAGGCTGAAGCGCGACTTACTGATTCTGGCCGGGGCAGCGGCACCCCAACGGTTCAGCACTGGCGCACCTGGCAGCAAAGCCAGTAGCAGCAACCCCGGCAAATTCAGGCCCGGAATTATAAGAAGTAGGGTGTACCAGCCACTCAAGCCTATGTCATGGAAGCGGCGCACTGCCAGCAAGGCCGCTGTACCAGTGCAAACAATAATCAGGAGCGTAGCAAGTAGTAGCAATGCCCAATTGCTGGTATGAGAGGGCGGATAAGCAACCAGTAGCGGTAGAAATATCACGAGCAATTGTGTTGCATAGGCAAGACGGCCTTGGCGGCCTTCCAAGAAAGCGGGCAGTTCCATAAAATAGGGTGTGTTAAGTAGTGCGGTAATCAGAGCGTAGCGCATCACAGCCAAAAGCCACGCCACTTCCCATTTTCCCCACAGCAACTATGTGCCCCAGCATTGTTCAGCTTATGCCATATATAATTTTACTTATTTAAATCAGCCTATAAATAGCCTTTTACTTGCTCCAAAATAAACCACAAATACACCTCTCAATACTATTGACAAATTAATACACCAGTTCACATACAACAGTATTTCCTTTGAATAAATTGCACTATTTTAATTACTGTGTTTTTCTCCTTACTTAGCACAGCTAACCGTACAAGTGAAATTATTTCCTCATCCAACCCAAAGTGGTATTCCCGTTTCTATAATTGAGCCGTTTTAGGCTGTGCGGACAGCAGCCAGACAGCAACGGCCATTATGCTAATAGCAGACATTATTCCTTGACCAGCTCGGAGTGGGGACTTTGGCAGGGGGCGTCCAAACGGCTTCAGCGGGTACTAGCTGAGTTGCGCTACCAAGAAATAAGCAGGTTTGCCAGGCAATCCATTCGCGTAAGTCCTCTAATTTCGCTGCATGGCTGATTCTTTGATTTTACAAGACCTATACATCTATCCAATTAAGTCACTGGGGGGCATTCGGCTCACGGAATCAGAAACGGCAGCCCGGGGCCTGCGCCACGACCGACGTTGGGTGCTAGTAGATGCCCACAACCAGTTCATGACCCAGCGCCAGACGCCGGCTATGGCGCTGCTGCGCGTAGCCCCCGCCTACAACGGCTTCCTGCTCACGCACGCCCAGCGGCCCGATTTACTGCCGCTTTACATCCCCTTCGAAACCACGCCGGAGCGCACTCTCTTCGTGACCATTTGGGACGATATGGTATTTGGCTGGCGTGGCTCCCGCGAGGCCGATGAGTGGCTCAGCAACGCCCTGGGCCTGACTTGCAAGCTGGTGTTTATGTCGGATATGGTGCGGCGTGATGTGGAACCTGAGCTGAACCCGGAAGGCCAGCTGGTGAGCTTCGCCGATGGCTACCCGTTTCTGCTTATCGGCCAAAGTTCTCTGAATGATTTGAATACCCGCCTCGCCGAGCCCGTATCAATGGACCGATTCCGGCCTAATTTGGTGTTCAGTGGCGGCCCGGCCTTTGGCGAAGACACCTGGGAGCAATTTCGGATTGGCAACGTAACGTTCCGGGCCGTGCGTAGTTGTGGGCGGTGCGTAATGACCACCGTCGACCAGCAAACCGCCCAAAAGAGCCCCGCCGGAGAACCGCTCCGAACCCTGGCTAGCTACCGCACAGTGGGCAGGAAAGTGATGTTCGGCCAGAACGTAACGAGTGCCAACCAGGGCTTGCTTCGAGTGGGCGACGCCGTGGAAATACTCAGCGTCAAAGCGGAAGTGGGCGAGCTGGTAAAGTGAACGACAGGCTAGGAAACTGCGTTAGCAGCACTCACCCCGTTCCTTATTGCCACTCATGGACCGCGCTTTCCTACTCGATTTTCTGCGTAATCTGGCCGCCAACAACCACAAAACCTGGATGGACGCCCACCGCGCCGACTACCACCAGGCGCGGGCTATTTACACAGCCTTGGTGCAGGAAGTCCTGACGGGGTTGCAGGCCTTCGAGCCGGAAGTGCGCGGCCTCACGCCGGCCGATGTCATGTTCCGCATCAACAAAAACGACCGGTCGCAGCGCGACCCGGAGCCGTATAAGCGGCGCATGGGAGCCGGCATGAAGCGCGACGGCCGGCACGCGCCGTGGGCCGGTTATTTTTTAGCTATTCAGCCCGAAGGCCACTCCTGGATGGGCGGCGGCATCTGGCGGCCCGATACAACTGGGCTAACGCGAATCCGGCAGGAAATCCACTACAACGGCGCCGAGTTTCAGGCAGTACGGGAAGCCGCCGACTTGCAGCAGCATTTCCCGGCCGGTGTGCAGGGCGAACAGCTCCAACGCCCGCCTCGCGGCTACGACAGGCACACCCCCGATTTAGAGTGGCTGCAGCTCAAGCAGTTCACGGTCGTCCAACCCATTGCCGATGCCGACGTGCTACGCCCTGACTTTGTGCCCCGCGTGCTGGCCGGCTTTCGGGCCGCGCAACCTTTGGTGCGTTTCCTGAACGAAGGGCTGAGAGACTGATAAACAGTAAGGCAGTAAAAGATGCGGGACGAATGGCTGCTATTCGTCCCGCATCTTTTACTGCCTTACTGTTTATCTAAAACAGGCCGAAAAGCGTGCCGTTGATTCGCTCGATGATAGTGCCGAGGTCCTCGGGGTTCTGTACGTAATCGAGGTTATTGACATCCACGATGAGCAGCTTACCGTGCTTGTAGCCGCTGATCCACTTCTCGTAGTGCTGGTTCAGGTTTTGGAGGTACTCGATTTTGATGCTGTTTTCGTAGTCGCGGTTGCGCTTCTGAATCTGGTGAATCAGCCGGGGTAAGTCGGCGCGCAGGTAGAGCAGCAGGTCGGGCGGGCGCACCATCTCAATCATTGAGTTGAACAGGCTCAGGTAGTTCTGGTAGTCCCGCTCGCTCATCAAAGTCGAATCGTGCAGGTTGGCGGCGAAGATGTGCGCGTCCTCGTAAATCGTGCGGTCCTGAATGACGCCTTTGCCGGTGTTCTGTAGCTCCTTGATGCGCTGCGTCTGCCGGAAGCGGCTGTTCAGGAAGTACACCTGCAAGTGGAAGGCCCAGCGGGGCATATCGTCGTAGAAATCCTTGAGGTACGGATTGTGGTCGACGTCTTCCAGAAATACTTCCCAGTTGAAATGATGAGCCAGCTTGTTGGCCAACGTGGTTTTGCCGGCCCCAATGTTGCCGACGATGGCAATATGCATAACGCTTGAAAAAGAATACTGGCCGGCCTCCGTGGCTAAACCTGAACCACAAAAGTACTGAATCAGAAATCGGGAGCAGCAATGCTATTTTTTATATGCATTATCTAGTATATTCATCTCCCTACCCAATTGCCGTGTCCTATGCTAGCCTCTCCACTATCCGCTCACACCGAGCAACTATCCGGGCATTCGCTGGATAATAACAGCCAAGATTTAGGGCTGCTACACGACGCGCACGGCGCACCTTTACTTCGCCAGCTCTATTATCCTCACGAGCAGCTGCTCTACGTGCAGTGGTTTGGCAACCTCACAGCCGAGGGAGTGGTAACAGGGGCCCGAGCCGTACTGGAAACTCAGCAGAAACTGCCGTGCTTGGCGTTGCTCAACGACAAGCAAACCTCTACCGGCGACTGGACGGAAGCCATGGAATGGCTGGAATTTGAATGGATGCCGCAGGCCCACGGATTGGGCCTGCGGGCTTTTGCCTACGTTTTTGCGCCCGACCTGAACAACCAGCTAGCCTCGCTGGACTTTGTGAACCGCGCCAAGCAACTGCTATCTATTCAGGTGTTTTATGACACCGAAACTGCCTTGGCTTGGCTACGCAACCAGCGGCTGCACTAACCAAGCCGGGGCGGTTATTTACTGATTACTTCTTTGGCGTCGCGGGCGGCTTCTAAGGTGCGAAACTCACCCTGCCACGACCGGATGCGGATTTTATCTTCCAGCGGAATTTGCTCCCGTACTTGCTCGTAGCGCGCATTCAGGTTGGCCAATACGGCGCTGGCGTTGCTCCAGTCGGTGGCCGACCACTGGCGGCGCTGGCTACGCGTAGCCTCAATGAAGCGGGCGTACAAATCGGGCATTTCGCTGGCGCGCACCCGGCTCATCACCACTTTCTCGCCTAACAACCGGTCCTGGATTTGCTGCGCGGTTTCGGGGCGGCGGGCACGGGCATCCAGGCTATCCTGGCGGGCGGCCCAATCCTTGTAGCGCTGTTTCTGGTCGGCGTACTCGCGCTTGCCTTGAGCCGAGAGGCTGTCCACGCCCCGGTCGATGCGGCGGCTTTGGCGGTCGAACTCCGCCGAAACTTTCGGCATCTCGCGGCGCACCCCCGCTTCGGCGCGGTCTATTTTGTCGCTCACCCACGAGCTGAAAACCCGTAAATCTCGCTCAATGGCGGACGGCGTTTGGGCGGATTGGGATGTAGGCGAAGTGGACTTGGATGGGGAAGTTTGCTGGGCGTGAGCGGTGGGAACCAGTGCCAAAGTAGTCAGCAAGACCGACACCGAAAGAGCGAGACGTTTCATGAGAATGGGGATTGGGATTAGCCTGATAACGGCCAAAGACAGGTCATTTATACGTTAGCAGGCAATTTCCGGCCCAAAACGGCGAAATCTGGGGGGAAGTTCGGTGGTTCCCCGGAAAATGCCGTTTTTGCATCCTATGTCTGCTTTTGCTTCCGCTGCTATTGCCATCCGCCCCGCCGACTTGGCCGATATTCCGACCATCATTCAGCTGGCCGAAGCCACCTGGGAACCCACGTACCGCTTCATCATTTCCAAAGAGCAGATTGATTACATGTACCGCGTCATCTACACGCCGGCCTCGTTGCAGCGCCAGATGACCGACGACCAGCATACCTTTCTGCTGCTGCTCACCGACGACCAGCCGGCGGGTTTTGCGTCGTTTTCGCGGCTGCCCGTAGAGCACAATGTGTTCAAGCTGCACAAGATTTACGTACTGCCTTCGCACCAGGGCCAGGGCCTGGGGCAGCACCTGGTAGCCGCCGTGGAAGCCGCCGCCCGCACGGCCGGGGGCCAGGCGCTGGAACTGAACGTGAACCGCCACAACCCGGCGTTGGCGTTCTACGAGCATCAGGGTTTCACCCGCAACCGGGAAGAAGACATTCCGATTGGTCCGTTCTGGATGAACGACTACATCATGCGCAAGGAGCTGCATTAGTGAAATTGTGAAGTGGTGAAATGGTGAAGTTGACGTTCTGGCGGCACGGCTCTGCGCCACTGGCGCGGTTCGAACATAAACTCACCACTTCGCAAATTCACAATTTCACCATTTTACCACCTCACCACTCACCATCATGTCTATCAAACTCACTGTTCTCAGCAATGGCTCCCTCCGCGTGGAGGGCACTGACATTGAACTAGTTGACGCCCAAGGCCAGCCGTATGGTTTGGGCGGGCGCGAGCGTATCAGCATCTGCCGCTGCGGCCTCTCCAACCAGAAACCCTTCTGCGACGGTTCGCACAAAGGCCATTTCGAGCACGCCGCCGTGGCCTTCGATTTGCCCACGCCCAAGCCTACTACCCCGCCCGTAGCGCCCCCAACCCCTGGCACCACGCTGGGCTAAGCTTGGTTCACTGAAAACGCAACAAGCCCCGGCTACCGCGCGGTAGCCGGGGCTTGTTGCGTTTTCCAGGAAGCCTGATAAGTCCGGCTATGCCTGCTGAAACAGGGAATTTACCAGGTCAACGTACTCCTGGCGGGCATCGTCGGCGCTTTTGCCTTTGAGGCTGCTCCAGGCATCATACTTGGCAATGGCTTTGAAATCGAAGCCGCCGGGCCGCTCACCGCTTACGTCGCCTTCGGCGGCTTGCTTGTAGAGGGAATACAGCTGGAGCAGCACCGTGTTGGATGGTTTGCTGGGGAGTTCTTTGCTGCGGGCGGCAGCGGCTTCAAATTCTTCGGGAGTGGCCATAGAGGGGTTGGATGAAGGAATGATTGGATGAATGAAGGTACACACAGCAATTAATTTTTAGGCTGCATGCCGACTATTCTTTATCTGAATTAGCTGGCTGGCCCCTTACGCCCACCCCAGCGCCTTGCTTGCCAACCAAGTGCTCCGCGGGACTTTGCCAGGAAACAGCTATATAGCACTGCGCTGGTACTTTCCAGCCCGTGACACCTGTTATGCTTCGGAAAACTCTATTCCTCTCGGCCTTTACGCTGATAGTTAGCACCTTATCCGCGCAGGCCCAGAAAACCTACGTACAGTGCGGCCGGCTGCTGGATATGCGCCAGGAGCGCGCTCAGCCCCAGTCGGAAATGACTGTGGTAGTGGAAAACGGCCGGGTGACTGCCGTACAGGCTGGCTACCAGACCGGCGGCCCCACCGACAAGGTTATCGACCTGAAAAACCGCACCGTGCTGCCCGGCCTCATCGACTGCCACGTGCACCTGGAAGGCGAAACCAGCAAAGACAACCAACTAAAAGGCTTCACCGAAAACCCGGCCGATGTGGCGTTTAATTCCCTTGACCATGCCCGCAAAACGCTGTTAGCCGGCTTCACTACGGTGCGTGACCTGGGCGGCTCAGGCGTGAATATTGCCTTGCGCAACGCCATCAACCGAGGACAGGTGGTGGGGCCGCGGGTGTTTACATCGGGCAAAACAATTTCCGGCACTGGCGGCCACGGCGACCCTACCAACGGCTACCGCCTCAGCCTGATGGGTGTGCCCGGCCCGGCCGACGGCGTTATCAACGGCCCCGACCAGGGCCGGCAGGCTGTGCGCGAGCAGTACAAGCGCGGTGCCGACCTCATCAAGATTGCCAGCACCGGCGGCGTGTTGAGCGTGGCCAAAGACGGCTCGGCACCCCAAATGAGCGAGGCCGAAATCAGGGCTGTAGTGGAAACGGCCCACGACTTGGGCTTGCGCGTGGCGTGCCACGCCCACGGTGCCGAGGGCATGAAACGGGCCGTGCGGGCGGGCGTCACCAGCATCGAGCACGGTACCCTCATGGACGACGAAACCATGCGCCTGATGGTGAAAAACGGCACGTGGTATGTGCCTACTATCACGGCGGGCAAGTCGGTGGCCGATTCGGCTAAGATACCGAACTACTACCCTCCGCTGGTAACGCCCAAGGCCCTGGCCATTGGGCCGAAGCTGCAAAGCACGTTTGCCCGGGCCTACAAAGCCAAGGTGAAGATTGCCTTCGGGACGGATGCGGCCGTGTACCGGCACGGCGTGAATGCGCTGGAGTTTCAGTACATGGTGGAAGCTGGTATGCCGGCCTACGCCGCGCTCCGCAGTGCCACTGTATCGGCGGCGGAATTGCTCGACCAAACCGCCAACCTTGGCACGCTGGAGCCAGGCAAGCTGGCTGATATAGTGGCCGTGGAAGGCGACCCAACCCAGGATATTAAGGTGATGCAGCAGGTGCGGTTCGTGATGAAGCAGGGCGTAGTATATCGGCAGGATTAGGTAATAAGCGGATTCAGGTGGGGCGCTGCATAAAGTAGGGGCAATAATTTAAATAGGCTATACAACGAAAAGCCACCCTCCTTTCTCTTTCTCGCACAATTTCATTTGCTACTCTGCCACCCATTCCTTTCCGGTTACTTTATGAAAGCCTCTACCCTGCTGCCCGCGCTGCTGCTGGCCGCCAGCCTACCTGCCGCTGCTCAAACAGAGCTGAACACGCAACCCGTTGCCCCGGCAGCCAACCCGCGCCCACTCCCCCTGGCCCGCCCCCTCGACCTGAGCAACTACCGGGTTTCCTCGTTGGGCATAGACCTGGGCTGGGGCGGACCCTACGGCGGCCTGGGCTTCAGCTACGCCCACCTGATTACGCCCAACATCGACCTGAATGCCGGCTTGGGCATTGGAATAGGCGGTAAAATCGGGTTTGGGGCGCGGTATTTTGTGAGCCCCGGCAGACGGGTTTCGCCGTACCTGGGGGCCAACATTTCCCGCAGCGGCCGGATCGACGACGTGAACATCACGCTGGACGAAGGCACACCTACCGAAGAAAAAGCCAATTACACCATGGCGCCTTCCGGCGTGCTGCACTTGCGCGGCGGCTTGCGTTGGCAACCGGGCCGGGTGGGGCTGCTGGGCACCGTGGGCTACGGCATCCGGTTTGCCGGCGACCCGGTGCTGTATGCCACAAATACGGGGTTGCCGCCGTCTGCCCGCATGCGCAACCTAGTGGACGCCTTGAGCCCCGGCGGCCTGGAAATTTCGCTGGGCATGAGCATTGGGTTGGGCCGCTAATACTCTGTTAATTATAGTCGAGCAGCGGAATACCAGCCGGCAACTCGGCTATAACTAGCAGGGGGCCAGCTTGCGTATAGGGAAGATTCCACTCGCTCTGTTCTATGAAACCATCTGACCTGAATACGCTTGTCAAGAAATTTCTGCAATACAAGCTCACGGTGGCCTTTGCCGAAAGCTGCACGGCCGGTTTGCTGGCTTCGGAATTTGTGAAAGCCCAAGGAAGCAGCGAAGTGCTACTGGGCTCCGTAGTTACGTACCACGCAATAGCCAAGCAGCGGCTGTTAGGCGTGAAAAAGAAAACCCTGGCCATGTACACCGCCGAAAGCCAGCAGGTAACCAACGAAATGGTAATGGGCCTGCACAAACATCTACCTACTGCCGATGTGTGCGTAGCCGTAACGGGCCTGTGCGCGGGCGGCGCCTCCGAATCCGACGAAAAGCCGGTGGGCACTATGTACTTCACCATCCTGCACGAAAACCGCGCTAAAGAGATGCGTCAGGAGTTCGAGGGCAACTGCGACACAGTACGCCAGCTGGCCGTTGATTTCATTTTCGACCATCTAAACGAATTGCTCGACCACTACGCCGAACAGCACGCCAACGACGCCATCGTAACCAAGCTAGCGCAGAACTAGTGGTGAAATGGTGAGATAGTGAGGTGGTGAGTTTGACGTTCTAAGCGCGCTGATTGCGCAGTCCAAACAATAAACTCACCACCTCACTATCTCACCATTTCACCACTAGTCCAGCTTGTTGGGCAGGTCCAGTACCAGCTTTAGGTTTTGGCGCACCAAGTCGCCCATGCTGTGGCAGCGGTTGAAGGCGGTGGTTTGGTGGTGGGTGTTCAGCTCCTGCTTGAGCTGGGCTATTTTTTCGGGCGGAGCTAGGTCGTCGCGGCGCATGCAGTCCATGAGGGCCTTGAGGCGGTACCGCTCCAGGCGTACCCGGCGCAGCATGAGCACCCGCTCCTCGGTTTGGTATTGCCGGATGGCTTCGGCTTTCAGAAAGCGGCTGCACATCTGAATTACGGCCAAGTTGTCCTTGAAATACTGGGGCAGATACATCGTTTTGCGGCCCTCGTAGCTCTGCTGGTCGAAGTCGATGGCGCGCACGCGGTATTGCTCGGCGTCGAAATCAGGCGTCACCACAATCACGTAGTTGTAGGAGCGCATATCTCCCAGCAAGCGGGCAAAGCACCGCTCATTGAATTTCACAAACTCCTTGGCAATGCGCACTTGGTTGAACTGCATCTGCGGAATCCGGGTCCGGATGAAGTCGTCGCCGGGAATGCCGGCAATGTGCTCCTCAATCAGCGTGTCGCCACTCACCAGGTAGCTGATGCGGTTGGGCGACAGCAGGTGCTCCAGTTCCAGCCCGTAGATGCGCGAAGCATCGGCGGTTTTCACGTAGAAGTAGTCGTAGTTGTCGTTGAGGCGGTTGATGATGCGTACCCGAAACGGATTGGAGTTGCCGAAGCGGCAGTAGTCAATCCGGTCGGCCAGCAGGTGGTCGGTGAACGACAGGTCGCCGTCGGTTTTCAGCAGCGCGTACACCTGGGCCAGTCCTTCGCTTAGCTCCACTAAGGTTTGGGGCTCATAGAACACGGTTTCCCAGAGCGTATCATTCCCCTGCCTATCAAGGAGCGGAAATGCGCCGCTGAAGCGGGTCAGGTCGCGGTAGCTGATCGGCAGCCGGGTTTCCCGGTCGTACTGGTGCAGGTACTCGCGCAGCGCCGGCTGAATGGCGTAGTGCAGCTTTTTGCGGGAAATAAGCGCCATGAGGTGAAATGGTGAGGTGGTGAAATGGTGAGTTTAACGTTCTATCCGCACAATTTGCGCAAGTGGCGCGGCGAGAACCGCAAACTCACTATTTCACCAGCTCACCATTTCACCGCTTAACTTTAAGCGTCTATCCACGGGCTCTGTCATTATACCATGAAAAAACCGTTTATTTTCTTCCTGTGCCTGGGCCTGCTGCTGCCGTTTACGTCGCCGGGCTGGGGCTTTTTCGCGCACCGTACTATTGCGCAGATATCAGTATACGCGCTGCCGTCCAATTTGCAGCCGTTCTACTTTCGGCATCTCAAGGAAATCGTGAAGCTGTCTACGGCTCCCGATGAGCGGCGCGACTCCGACCCCAAGGAAGCCACCAAGCATTTCATCGACATGGACCACTACGGCGACGACCCGTTTGGGCTCATGCCCAAAACCTGGGATAAGGCCGAAGCCAAGTACACCGCCGATACCCTGCGCAAGTACGGCACGGTGCCGTGGGAAATCATGGAAGTGAAAGAAAACCTGACGGCGGCCTTCAAAGCGCGCGACACCGTGGCCATTGTGCGCCTTTCCGCCGATTTGTGCCACTACATTGCCGATGCCTTCGTGCCGCTGCACACCACCGTCAACTACGATGGGCAGCTGAGCAACCAGCAGGGTATCCACTCGCTGTGGGAGTCGAAGCTACCCGAGCACAACATTGCCAAATACAAGCTGGATTCGGAATCGGCGAGCTACGTGAAAGACCCGCAGGCCGCCATCTGGCAGGTAGTTCAGAAGTCGTATGGCTTCCTGGGCGCCACTTTCGACCTGGAAGAGAAGGCCTCACGCGGCTTCAAAACCGAAACCAAGTATGTGTTTTCGCACAAATATGGTAAAACCCGCCGCTCCTATTCCGATGCGTTTGCCGATGCCTACCACAAGGAAGTGGGCGGCATGGTGGCTTACCAGCTGAAGCAGGCCCCTACAATGGTGGCCTCTATGTGGCTCACGGCCTGGCGCGACGCCGGCAGTCCCAACCTCACCGAAATGCTAGCCAGCAAGCCCAGCAAAGAGGAAAAAGAACTGCTGAGCAGCCAGCTGAAAGTGTGGAAAGACAACGAACTGGTGCCGCAGCAGATGCTACTGGCCCTCAACAAGCAGGAAGCCGCCGCCAAAACCGACCAAATTAACTCGGCGGTGGATGCCCCCGCACCCGTATTGGAAACCACCTCACCTACCGAAGCAACCCCGTCGGCCTCGCCCATCCCGGGTGCGCCAGCCGTGAAAGGTGCCGAAAAGGTGAAAGTCAAAGTGAAAACCGACGAAGGCAATACCAAGCAAAAGGAGAAACCCAAGAAGCCCGCCAAGAAAAAGGACGACGGCTGGGGTTCCCCATCCAACTCGGGCTGGTAGCTGGATAAAGCACCAAAAAGCGTCGCTCATGTAGATGAGCGACGCTTTTTTTATGCATTTCCTCTACGCACAGCGCAAGCAGCCACGAAAGGGCAGGATTCTATACAAATTGGTTGATTTTGTCCCACACACTGCTCATATCATTGAAAATCAAATTATTATAAAATAGGCTTAGCTATATCATTACAACTTCGACGACCAAGCTCGACATAACGCGCAAGTAGCCTGAGCGTACAGCCTCAGTACCCTTGCTGACGTGACGTCGACAAGGCATCTCGCCCTTTCACCTTTACCTTCTGAGCTATGATTTTGCGCTATGACCGGCTGGCTGTTGAGCTGCCCAAACCCAAAAACCCTTCGCCAAATGATGCTGCTGCCATTCAGGAGCTATTAGGTGGTAAGTACGGAGAGATGTCGACGCTGATGAACTACACGTTCCAGTCGTTCAATTTCCGGGGGCGTAACCGGTTGCGGCCGTTCTACGACCTTACGTGTAGCATTGCGGCCGAAGAATACAGCCATATCGAGGCCGTGTCGTACGCCATCAATCTGCTGCTCACGGGCCAAACGGTGCGGGGCAAAGACCCGGTACCGGCCCCTCTGGCCGACGCCAAAGATGCGCGCAACAGCTACCACTTCCTGAGCAGCGCCCAAGCTGCCCTACCCGTCGATTCGATGGGCAACCCCTGGACTGGCCACAACGTGCACGCCAGTGGCAACCTGAAACTGGATTTGCTGCATAACTTCTTTCTGGAATGTGGTGCCCGTGCCAACAAGATGCGAGTGTACGAAATGGTATCGGACCCGTGCGCGCGCGCCATGGTGGGCTATTTGCTGGTACGCGGCGGCTTGCACGTGGTAGCGTACGCCAAGGCGCTGGAGCATCTCACGGGCGTGGAAGTAACCAAATTGGTGCCCGTACCAGAGCTGAGCAACGACGCCTTCCCGGAAGCTAAAAAGCTCCAAGATGAGCAAAAGCTGCACCTCAAGCTCTACACCTTCAGCAAAGAAGACTACAAGCAGGCCGGCATTATCTGGAATGGTACTCACCCCGAGGATGGTCAGCCGTTGGAAGTGATTCACGGCGGGTTCGAGGGCGTGCCGTACCCCGATTTGGAGGAAGAGCCCCAGCTCAACTCGCCTGGTGCCGACGACTACGACCCACAGATGTTTGCCGACATTGCCAAGAAATTAGGCATCAAGCTGTAAGTAAGTTTAGTATTGAGTAGGTAGAAAGCAACTCCATCCTACTACTCAATACTCACTACTACCTACTCAATACTAAATTACTGGATACTATGGTTGAGGTGGCTGCCGCGAGGTGGCCACCTCTTGCGTTTTTCGGCTAGCTTGCACCGCGTACTACCGTTTTTGCCTATGCGCTTCGTTGCTTCCCAGTTTCCGCTTGCCTTCTCCCTGTTGCTACTAGCGGCGTGCAACCGCCAGCAGCCCGCCGACGACACCGTGGCGCCCACGCCCTCAGCGGAGCGCAATGTACCGGGCCCCAGCCTAACCGCCATAGCTGACAGCAATGCGGCCCGGCTGCTGCTCCCCTATGGCAAGCAGTATCCGGCGTCGGAGGTGATAGTGCATACCCGCCTCGGCGACATCCGGGTGAAACTCTACGACGACACCCCCATTCACAAGGCCAATTTTTTGCTCTTGTCCCGCCGCGGTGTGTTCGATGAAACCGTATTTAACCGGGTGGTGAAAGGCTTTGCCGTGCAGGGTGGCGCCTCCGACCACCGCACTATTAAGCTGGCCCGCTACCGCCTGCCCCCCGAAATCCGGCCGCAGCACTTCCATAAGCGTGGCGCCCTCGGCATGGCCCGCTACGACGATGACGAAAACCCCGGCCAACTGTCCTCAAACACCGATTTCTACTTTGTGCAGGGCCAAACCATGACGTCCGCCCAAAGCCAGGCCATGGCGGGCCGCGCCCTCACCCCTGCCCAGCAGCGCACCTACGCCACCGTGGGCGGCGTGCCGTCGTTGGATGGCAAGTACACGGTGTTCGGCGAAGTGATAGAGGGCCTCGATGTGGTAGATAAAATAGCCAACGAGCCCGTAGACCCCTACAAATGGCCGAAGAAGGACGTGGATATCAAGATAGAAATAGTGAAGTAACGATAAACGCAAACTACGGGCGGCGCACCTGAATCAGCTTGCTTTTGGTGACGTCGCCGGGCTGCTCGTTTAGTAGTTCGGTTAGTTCGGCGCGGGTGTAGGCTATGGTTTTGGGCAGTGGCTCGAAGGCTAGCTGGCGTAGGTCAGCGTCGGCCGTGGGCGAATCCTGGCGGGCGGGGTGCAGGTAGGCGCTGTCGGACGTGACGCGGTAGAGGTGGTAGAAAAAGTAGCGCGTTTCGGTGGTACCAGCTGGCTGAAACTGCACCACGTACACGTCCCCGGTTTTGGGGTTGGCTACCTTTTCCTGCACTGTCTCCTCGGAACAGGCGCTTAAAAGCGGTAAGAGCAGCAAGCAGAGGCAACGGATACTAGCAGGCATTGGCGTAGCGAAGATGGTTGGGGGTTGGCTGGCAAGATAAGCCCACCAGCGGCTATTGGCAGGCGGAGGCTTGCTTGAACTACTCTCCGCTCTACTAATCAGGCACGTTTGAATCTTGCTGGTCAGCCACCAAACTATACATCATGGCAGCAAAAGAAGGATACAGCACCTGCTTCGGCACTGGTTCGGAGTGCAACAACTCATGGTCAATCATAACAACCGGACAGTCATGGTCTTCCTTGTTTTGGCTGTTTGCATCAAAGCACACAATTCCCCAATCCGAATAATCGGCGAAGTAGATAAGTCCTTGTTCTATCAGCTTAGATGGGTCCCAGGCATCGAAATAACGAGCAAGCAATTTTGCTTTCCACTCATAGATGCCATGCCTGAAGAAGTTGATTTCCTGTTGCGGCCATAAATCGTAAAAGTGCTTGTAATGCAGAAACTCCTTGTATAAATCAGGATACCGCAACTTCGTTTTAGCTTCTAATTCTGTTATATCCGAGTCAGTAACCGTGCTCGGCACCGGTTTCCACGGCAGCCAATCATCCTCCGACGTTCCAGTTTCGTCCTGCATTTCCAAGGGCATGTTGGCATAGGGCAAACGCATCAAATCAACGTCACGCAGCTTCTGTAGCGCCACATCCACAAACTGATGAACTACACGGATATCTGTCGGAGTCATTCAGTTTCTGTTTTAGTGGAAAGTGTATGGGGCAAAGTAATAAAGACGTACAAAGGCAACACGGTATTCAGTAGAATAGCGTTTCGCCGGTTTGCTGTTGACCAATTTAGCGGCACCTAGCACACTACGTCCGATAATACAAAAAAGGCGGCCCGCGCATTGCGAGCCGCCTTTTCAACAATTCATTAATCAGCTATTCTGCCATTCAAACTCTACCAAATCTTGGCGCGGTCGGTTTGGGCGCGCACCATTTTGGCGTCTTCCTTACAGCCGAAGGCCTCGTAGAACTGGGGCATATTCATGAGCGGGCCGTTGGTGCGGAACTGCGCCGGGGAATGCGGGTCGGTCATTACCTGCTGGCGCAGGTACTCAGGCCGGGCGTTGGTGCGCCACACCTGTGCCCAGCTCAGGAAGAAGCGCTGGTCGGGCGTGAGGCCGTCGTATTTGGGGTAGTTGCCATCAGGATACTGCTTTTTCAACTGCTTGTGCAGGGCCGAATACGCAATGTTGAGGCCACCCAGGTCGGCCAGGTTTTCGCCCATGGTCAGCTTGCCGTTCACGTACACCGAGTCCAGCGGCGAGAAGGCCGAATACTGCTTGCCCACCATGTCGGCGCGCTGCGTGAATTTGTCGGCGTCTTCCTTGGTCCACCAGTCTTTCAAGTTGCCTTCCGAGTCGTACTGCCGGCCCTGGTCGTCGAAACCGTGGGTGATTTCGTGGCCGATAACGGCGCCCATACCACCGTAGTTCACAGCGTCATCAGCTTTGGGGTCGAAGAACGGAGGCTGCATGATACCAGCCGGGAACACAATTTCGTTCATCGGCGGGTTGTAGTAGGCATTCACCGTGGGCGGGGTCATGCCCCACTCGTTGCGGTCAATCGGCTTGCCCAGCTTGCTGTAGTTGTCCAGCGTGGCCCATTTGCGAGCCGCCAGCGTGTTTTGCAGGTACGATTCGCGTGAGATGGTCAGGGCCGAATAATCTTTCCACTTATCGGGGTAGCCGATTTTCACCGTGAAGGCGTTCAGCTTCTTGAGGGCCTCCTTTTTGGTGGCTTCGCTCATCCAATCCACTTTTTGAATGTGGTCGGCCATAGCCTCACGGATGTTGGCCACCATTTCCAGCGCCTTGGCTTTGGTTTCGGGCGTAAAGGCCTTGTCCACGTACAGCTGGCCGAAGGCTTCTCCCAGCGCCCCATCAGTAGCGCGGTTCATGCGCTTCCAGCGGGGCTGCTGCTGCTTGGCGCCGCTCAGCACCTGCGAGAAACGGAAGGCTTCGTCGCCGTAGGCTTTCGGCAGCGCCGACGTCACCGACGACACCATGTGCCAGCGCAAATAGGTTTTTAGGTCGGTCAGGGGCTCCTGCTTCAGCATGGCGCTTTCCTCTTTGAAGAAAGCCGGCTGTCCCACAATCACCTCTTTGGCGGCTCCGAGCTTCATGGCCTGCAACGCCGTGGGCAGTCCCAGGTTCGGGAACTGCTTGTTGGCTTCGGCCACGGTCATTTTGTTGTAGTTGGCGTACGGGTCGCGCAGGTCTACGCGGCTCTTGCTGGCTTTGGCCAACCGGGTTTCCAAGCGCACTACAGTAGCAGCGTTTTTAGCAGCTACGGCAGGCGCGTCGCCCAACATCTTGAAAGTGTTGGTCAGGTACGTAACGTACGCCGTGCGGATAGCTTTCGAACGGGCGTCGTCCTTGAGGTAGTAGTCCCGGTCGGGCAACGAAAGGCCACCCTGGCCCATCTGGAAGGCATATTGCGTGCTGTTCTTTTCGTCCTGGCCCACATAGGCGTTGAAGAAAGCGCCAGTGCCAGTCAGTTGCTGCCGTACGATTTCCGCTTGTAGTGCTTTCAGGTCTTTGATGCCCTGAATCCGGTCTAGCTCGGGCTTCAGATACTTCAGGCCGGCCTGCTCGATGGCCACGGTGTCCATGGCTGAGGCATAGAAGTCGCCTACTTTCTGGGCATTGGTGCCTTTAGTGGCCGAGGTGTTGGCGGCAGCTTCCTGCAAAATCTGCCGCATGACGGCGTTGTTCTTGTCGCTCAGCTCATTGAACGAGCCCCAGCGGACTTCGGCGGCCGGAATCGGGTTGTTCTTGTACCAATTGCCGGAAGCGTACTGGTTGAAATCCTGACACGGCGAAGCCGACGCGTCGATGTTCGTCAGGTTCAGGCCGGTGCCTTTCGGAGCGGAGGCTTCCGCCGGAGCCGACGTGTTACCGGTAGCCGACATATCTGGCTTGATGGAGGTAGCAGCCGGGCGCGCTTTCGGGCCGCTGGTGGAGCAGGCCGCCAGCGTCAGGCCCGTGAGAGCCACGGCGGCCAGCGTCATGCTGTTGCGTTTCTTCATGGAAATTGAAATTGGTGTGTTCAATGGGTTTCGGTGGCGAAATATACAGGCGAAATACTGCGCAAAGCTTGCTTTCGGCATAAGGCAGCATCCGCACCGTAGGTTTCGGTCCGCGCATCACAGACAACGCCAGCAAAACAAAGGTTGCGCTACTCACCGTTTATGCTATACTTTTCCTATACTATTTTCCAGGCATAATACCAGCTACAACCAAGCGCTGCTTTGTTCGAGGAATGCCAAAATACAGCCTTATTTATAGCCGGGGTGTAGCTGCACTAAGTGCCCGTTGCAACAACTCTTCTTCTAATCCTGTTCTAATGATGCTCTAATGCTATTCTAATCTATTGCTACCTTGTGCGCCCGAACTGGTTTTCGGAGCGTTTCCTGGTTGCTTATTTCGGCTACTCTGCATGCCTACTGCCCTCGTTACCGGCTGTGCCGGCTTTATCGGCTCCCACCTCTGTGAACGACTGCTGGCCGACGGCTACCGCGTAGTGGGCCTGGACAACTTCGACCCGTTCTACGACCGGAAACTCAAGCAGACCAATCTGGCGGGCTCCCTCCACCACCCGAACTTTGCGTTTCATGAGCTGGACCTGCAAGCTGGTGCGGCGGCCCTTACGACCATGCTGGCCTCCGAGCAGGTGGATGTGGTGGTGCATTTGGCGGCGAAGGCCGGGGTAGGTCCGTCGGTGAAAGAGCCAGCTGCGTATTTGGAAGTCAACGTACTGGCCACCGTGCAGCTACTGGAGTGGATGCGGCTGACAGGCGTGAAGAACTTGTTTTTTGCCTCGTCGTCGTCGGTGTACGGTAATACCACCGAGGTGCCTTTCCGGGAGGATATGAACCTGCTTTCGACGTGCATTTCGCCGTACGCGGCTTCCAAGCTGAGCGCCGAGCAGTACACCTACACCTACCACCACCTGTATCAACTGAACGTGCTGAATGCGCGGTTCTTCACCGTGTATGGCCCCCGCCAGCGCCCCGACCTCGCCATTCATAAGTTTGCGCGCCTGCTGCTGGCCGGCCAGCCCATCCCGATGTACGGCGACGGTAGCACTGCCCGCGACTACACCTTCGTGGCCGATACCGTGGATGGCATTGCGCGCGGCGTGGCGTATCTGCTCACGCACCCCGGCACTTACCAAACCATCAACCTCGGCAACAGCAGCCCCGTCAGGCTCCGCGACCTGATAGCCGCCGTGGGCGAGGCCGTGGGCGTGGAGCCCGTGCTGGACCTGAAACCCATGCAAGCCGGCGACGTGGAAGTAACTTACGCCGACATCAGCAAGGCTCGGCAGTTGCTTGGCTACGCGCCCCAAACCGCACTACCGGAGGGCTTGCGGCAGTTTGTGCAGTGGCTACAGGCGCAGGAAGCAGCTCCGGTTTTGCAGCCGCTGGCTTCTGCGCAGTCCTCGTAGCGGCCGGCTACTTGTAGTATCCGCCAAGGCTGGCTGGTGCCGCCCTGGCCGCTTTGCTTTCCGGTAATTTCCAGAACCCGACCCTTCGTAATGCCTTCATCTACTGCCTCTCCCTGGCTGCGGCCGCTCACTGTGCTGTTCGTTTGCTTTTTCAGCTGCTTCGTGCATTTGGGGGCACCCGAGGTCAACCTGATGGAAGCGCGCAACTTCACAGCGGCCCGCGAAATGGTGGCTGGCGGCTCCTGGCTGATTCCGACTATGAACGGCGCTCTACGGGTAGCCAAACCCCCGCTGCCTACCTGGGCCGTGGCGGCGGTGGAACTGGTAACGGGCCCTACCCAAAACCCCGGCATTCTGCGGTTGCCCGCGGCCTGCATGACTACGCTGCTGGTGTTTTTCTTCTGGGGACTGGCCCGCACCCTTGTCCGCAACGTGCCCGGCGAAACCGAAGACCCTGGCCGCACGGCCTGGCTAGCCACGCTGGTGTTGGCGAGCAGCCTGCTGGTTATTACCGTGGGCCGCGAAGGGCACTGGGACATCTTTGCTAATAGTTTGCTAGTGGGCGCTTTGTGGGCACTGGCTCGTGGCTGGTTTGCCGCTGGAGCGGGCTGGGGCTGGTTTACGCTGAGTGGCTTGCTGCTGGGTGCCTCTATGCTTAGCAAAGGGCCGGTGGCGCCATACGCTGTGCTGCTGCCCTTTCTGGCGAGTTTCGGCGTAACGCGGTTTTATCCGGAGCGTGGCCCTTTGCGCCCGCGCCGTTTCCAGCTGCTGCTGGCCTTGGTTTTGGGGTTGGCGGTAGGCACGGCCTGGCCAATCTACCTATCGGTGCAACACACGGTAGCGCCAGCCGCAATGGCCGTGGCCCGCGTGGAAGTTACGTCCTGGGCCGAGCGGCACGTGCAACCGTTCTGGGACTACTGGAATTTCCCGGTTTTCACCGGCATCTGGACCCCGGTGGCCTTGGTGGTGCTGGCGGTGCCGTTTGCCCGCAACCGGGCCGGCCGCTACGTGCCATACCGGGCGGCGCTGGCCTGGTTGCTGCTAGCGTTTCTGCTGCTGAGCTTGGTTCCCGAGAAAAAAGAACGGTATCTGCTGCCCCTGATGCCGCCGCTGGCCTTGCTAATTGGCGGCTTGCTGCGGCACTTGGAAACCGTGATGCGCCAGCAAGTCCGCCCGCACCTGGATGCCAGGCTGGTGCGCATTTGGGCAGGGCTACTGGCTGTGGCGTGCTGCCTGTTTCCGGTGGTATTGATTTTTATGAAGCTGCCTCCCTACGGGCCGGGCTCGGTACCGTTTGCCGTTACGCTGGTGGCGTTTCTGCTGCTGGCCGTGGCTATTGTACGCTGGGGCTTCCGGCAATACCAGGTGCCCGTGCTGATGGCCAGTTCCATTACCGCTATGGCGCTGCTACTTTCCGTGCTGGCCCCCGCCTATCCGCTCTGGACCAACCGCAAAGCCGACCCTGGCTTGCGCCACATCCAGGAGCTGCGCCAAAACCCGGTGCTGGCTTCACTGCCCTGGTACACCCTTGAGGAGCTGCACGTTAAGCGCATTTGGGATGCCGGCCGGGCCACTCCCCTCTGGCCCCGCACTCCTGATTCGGTGCTGGTGAAGCCGCGTGGGCCGGTGGCGCTGCTTTCCGGTTCCATTCCAGCCTCCACCTTCAAGAAGCTACCGCTGGCCTGGCGCCACCAGGTACGCCTGCAAGTGGTAGACAGCTTCTACCTCGACCGGCGCCGTAAAGACGGCCGCTGGCTTGTTACGCTCATTACGCCCATTGAGGCAGAATAGCAGCGTATTTAGCAACTGTGTTTCCTGGTTTTCTGCCCTGCCAGCTCGACTTCAAGGGTTGAACCTGCTTAATCGGGCCGGGTTGGCTGGATTTCGGGGATCTGCTCCTCGCTTTTCTCTTCGCGCCGCATCAGCACGATATTGCGGGCGTACACCACCGTTCCAAACACATTGCCCACGATAAGCACGACATCAATGGGGCGGCGCAGGAGGGCGTAGGCCAGAATCAGGATGGAGCCCACGAAGCTCACCAGCCAGAACCCCAGCGGCAGCACCGACTCGCCTTTGCGCTCGGAATACAGCCACTGATACACGAAGCGCATCAGGAAAATAGCCTGCCCGATGGCGCCCAGCGCCAGCACACCGCTCGGGATGCTGTGGCTGAGCATGGCTTGCAAGCTAAAATGCTGATTGCCTACCACAAACCACGCCAGCGTAGCTAGCGGAAACACGTACGCCCCTAATCGGAACAGGCCGTGCAGCTTGCGCCATTCGCCCAGCAGCTGCAGGTTGCGGATGTAGATGCCGTAGCTGATGAGCTGAGCTCCCAGTATTACCGGGTCGTGGCGCAGCATGCCGTAAATTATCATCAGAAACGACGAAATCAGGCTGATTTGCCAGAACAGCGTGGGTACCAATACGCGTTTGGCCCGCTCACTCTGCACCCATTGCAGCACAATCCGGCTGCTGAACAACAGCTGCGACGTCAGCCCAATACCCAGGGCAACCTGCTCTATCTTTATCAATTAAAAATTATCAATTAAAAATTAAAAGATTGAAGCTGTTTTAGGAAGCTATGCAAAATCGAGAAAGAACGTCATGCTGAGCGCAGCCGAAGCATCTCTACCGCTTCGTTGAGTAACCCGAACGAAGCGGTAGAGATGCTTCGGCAAGCGGACGCTAGATCAAGCAGGACCGTCGAACAACTTCCTAAACAGCTTCATTAAGTATTCCGGCCGGTTTCGAAGGTCAGAATACACTTGCTCATCCGTGAGATTTTAATTTTCAATTCTTGATTTTTAACTGACTCTGCTCCCCGATTTCGTAGTTTTTCCAGCGGCTCCGAATCCAGCGGAAGCCGAACGTATCCACGAGCGGCTTCCAGGCGCGGTTCCAGAGGTTGTACTTAGCGGTGCCCGCAAACCGGGGGAAGTGCTGCACCGGCAGCTGCTTCACGCGCCCGCCTTGCAGCTGCACCAACGCGCCCAAAAAGCGGTGCATGCCGTGGAACAGCGGAATCCGGCGGGCGTACTCAATCTTGATGATTTTCAGTGGGCAGCCCGTGTCTTCAATCCCGTCGTTGATGAGCGTGCGGCGCACCGTATTGGCAATCTTCGACGACATTTTTTTCACGAACGTGTCCTGCCGCTTGGCCCGGATACCGTTCACCATGTCGTACTCGGGCAAGAACTCGAAGAACTTCAGGAAGTCGAGCGGCGAGGTTTGAATATCGGAATCAATGTAGCCCACTAAGGTGCTGCGGCAGTAGTCGAAGCCCGCTTTAATGGCCGTGCTCAGGCCCTTGTTTTCGCTCAGGCTGATGAACTCGTAGCGGGTATCCTGCCGGCAAATATCGCGCAGCAACGCCAGAGAGCCGTCTTTCGAGCCGTCGTTCACGAACAGTACCGTGGTAGGCAGCGGCGACTGGTCGAGGAACTTGTTCATCTCCACCACAAACTGCGGCAGGCTTTCTTCTTCGTCGTACACGGGCACGAGCACCGTGAAAGTTTGCTGAGCGAGAAACGCGGCGGGCTTGGTCATAGGGCGGCAAAGGTAACAGGTGTTTTCAGTGCGGCAGTACGTATGCGTTAGCAGAAAGGCTATTAGCTGCTCCTACCCGCCGCCAAACCGCTATTCAGCCCGTAACACCTGTTACCTTTGCAGTTCTATGCCCCTCTACAACCGCCGCCCCGAACCGGGCCTTTCCGCTGCCTTACCGCCCGTAGCCCTGCCGCTGGCCGAGCTGCTGCTGCGCGTGAAGCAGAGCCTGAGTGAGCGGTTTGCCGACTCGTACTGGGTGGTAGCCGAAATTGCCGACCTCACCCTGCCGCGCTTCGATGGCGCCCATTGCTACCTCACCCTCACCGACCAGCACCAAACCAGCCGCGGCGCCCAAATGAAGGCCCAGGCCCGCGCCACCATCTGGAGCCAGCGCTACCAGCAGCTTGCCCCCGTATTCGAGGAGCACACCGGCCAGGAGCTGCGGCCGGGCCTGAAAATCATGCTGCGGGTGCAGGTGAAGTTTCATGAACAGTACGGGCTGAGCCTGGATGTAGTCGCCATCGACCCAACCTATACGGTGGGGGAGCTGGCCCGGCAGCGCCTGGAAACCCTGCGCAAGCTCACCGAGAAAGGCCTGCTGGACCGGCAGCGGGCTTTATCACTGCCCCTGGCTCCGCAGCGGCTGGCTATCATCTCCTCTCCCACGGCGGCGGGCTTCCAGGATTTTGTGCGGCAGCTGGAAGAATCGGCGTATGCGTTTTCGTTGGCGCTGTTTCCGGCCAGCATGCAAGGCGACGACTCGCCGGGCAGCATTCGGGCGGCGCTAGATGCCATTCGGGGTCAGCGGCAGCGTTTTGATGCGGTAGTCATCATCCGGGGCGGGGGCTCGAAAACCGATTTGCTGGCTTTCGATGACTACGGGCTGGCGGCAGCTATTGGCGCGTTTCCGCTGCCCATCCTCACCGGTATTGGGCACGAGCGGGACGAAGCCGTAGTGGACCTCACGGCGCACCTGGCCCTGAAAACGCCCACGGCCGTAGCGGCCTTCCTCGCCGACCGTCTGGCCCGCCTCGACGCGGTATTTGATGGCTACGCCGGCCGCATTCGGGAGTTGGCCGTGCAGCAGGTGCAGGATGCCGCCAGCCACCTCGACCGGCTGGCTCACCAGGCCCACCTTGCCGCGCAAGCCTGCCTGGAGGACCACCGCAATACGCTGCGCCAACGCGTGCGGGCCACCGCACCCCTGGCCCGTGCCCGGCTCCGGCAGCAGGAGGCACAGCTCAGCCAGCAGCGCCACGCCCTGCAACGCGCCGCGCACCACGCCGCCGCCGGCCAGCAGCGCCGGCTAGTGAGCTTGGGTATTACGATGGCACGCCGCTTCCGCCGCCTGCACCGGAAACGGCGGGAGCAGCTGTTGCACCGCCGCTACCAGCTCCAGCTGGCTGCCGAGCGCCTGCTACACCGGGCCGAAGTCCGGCTGCTGGAAATGGCAAGCAGCAAAATAGAGAAGCCGTAAACTGGCCCATCTTCTCCCGCGCTTCCAGAAACACTCCACCTGGTTTACTGCTTTCGCCGTTCACCATTTCATCTCCTCACCGCATGGAAACCACTTACCGCGACGCTATTGCTGAACTCGAAACTATTCTTCGGGCCTTGGAAACTGATACCGTAGATGTAGATGAGCTGACGGCCCGCGTGCAGCGCTCGGCCCAGCTGATTCGGTTGTGTAAGCAGAAGCTGCGCACCGCCGAAGACGCCATCGACCGGGTGTTTGAAAACCTGGACCAAGACGAGGACGACTCTTTAGCCGACGACGAACCGGGCATTCAGGCTCCTGCTCCGGCACCCGCCCCCAAACGGGCCAGCCGTACGCCGCGTGATACCGGCGGCGGCCTGCTATTCTGATGCCTCAACCGGCCAACCGGCAGTGGTAGTGTAAGGCCTGAAGGTACAATGCAATGTAGTTTGCTATATATTTGAATTCCGCAATTAACCAGCGGATTCGAATCTAGTCTTTCACATTGTATTGCTCATTGCCATGGAGCCCGACTTTACCGACACGCTGTCCGACAACCTTGAGAGAAAACCCCGAGCCACCGTTGGCGCTCAGATTTCGATGCAGGAGGCTATTGATTGGACCAAGACGTACCAGGCAGACCATAAAGGCCAGCTAAAGGCCGTTTACTTCAGCGCCGATGTGTTTCAAACGCTGCTCAAGCAATACGGTGCCGATGGTATCCGCATCTACAACGCCACCGACGACCAAGGCAAAGACTGCTTTGTGCTGGTAGGTGCCACCGCAACCGGCGACCTGACCGAAGGACAGGCACTTGTTTATGATAAAGGGCAATCGTGTCCGGATACGTGCGCAGTTAGTCCGTTGAATCATAGCTAAGAGGGCGGCAGAATAATGAACCATAATTCTGCATTCTTCATTTTTCAATCCGTCCTTAGCTACAGCTCGCAGCTTGCCTTGCTGGTACCGCTATGGATTGGCTATCAGCGCCGGCACTTACTGAAACCCGAGCATAAGGCCGTGTTCTGGTGCTGCGTGATGTGGGCTATTCTGACAGTAGTAGGCGAGATTCTGTTTGCCGCCAAACGCCATAATCTCTTCGTTTGGAATATAGTTACTGTGTTAGAAACCCTGCTACTAGGCTATGCTTTTTATCTGGCCCTAAATTCCAGAATAATACGCTCATTTATTCGCATAGCCGCCGGACTGTTTATAGTTACGGCTACTGCTGATTTTTTCTTTATCAGCGGCTTAGAGGCCACCACTATATATACAGTGGCCCTGGAAAGCATATTACTCATCACCGTTGTTCTGCTATACTTTGAGCGTTCATTACACGAACTCCGCACCACTCCGCTGGAACAACATCCAATGTTTGTAATTGGAATAGGAGTAATAGTTTATTTTGCTGGAACAACAATGGTGTTTCTGCTCAAAGACTCAGTACGTGGAATTCAAATGGTGATGATGATGATGGTTAATTCCGTGCTGAGCTTTGTACTGAATCTTGTTATTGCTCGTGCCTTTTGGCTCGTTGGCAGAAAACCCGTTAGCTTACTACCGCACTTATCTACCCATACAGCAGAAGTAGCTTAGCTTAGCAAGTAACAGAGTGGTTGCTCATCACCGAAACCCTTCTGAAGTGGTAGTTAAAGAATTATCTTCTTCATAGATACTGCTTCATACGCTTCTCTACGCAAACAGTACCTTTGCTTGGCCCTATCATAGACAGGGCGCTGTTTGATGGCATTTCCACCCTGGATAATCACGCTAGCCGACTACCTAGAACATGGCACCAACTTATTGGTGCTGGCTCCATTAGCAACAGCAGGGCTCCGGTGGCCTCATCTGACGCAGCCATTGCGCCTGCTGGTAGGGGGGCTGGTTATCACGGCCGCGTTGGTTTCTTATGCCACCTTGGGGCACCCCACCCCCGCTGTCGAAAGTTTGCTTTGGCACATTTATACCATCGTACAAACTTTGTTTTTTGGGGGTATTTACGCGTTGGCTTTTCAGCAGCAACGGCAGCGGCAGTTGGTACAGCTGGTGCTGCTATGCTTTTTGGCTTTTGCCCTGCTTGATTGGGCTTGGCTGGAGCAGGGCACTTCCATGCATGCCTATACCCACAGTGTACAGAGCCTACTGCTTATTGGATTAAGTGGACTGTATTTGCGGCAGTTAGCTCAACAAATGCCCGTACTGCACCTCGAAAATCATTCGTTGTTTCTGGTGAGTTCGGGGATAGTGATGTATTTTTCGGGTACCATATTACTGTACGTATTTGCGGGCCACTTTATAAGTGCTTCCGATGCTATGGGTGCGCACGCGGTTTCGCTGCTGATGTCTGTAGTAAATTTGGTTCAGTTAGGGTTATTTACCTTGGCATTCTACCACGCCTCTCAGCCATCTTTGCTATCGTCGGCTCGCACTCATGAATAATTGGCTGGTTCCTGTACTGCTGGCAACGCCGGTGCTGCTGCTGCTTGCCTTGGGCATTGTGGCCTTCGTGCTGCGCTACCAACGGCGGCTGCTCCGGCAGCAGGAACAAATCCGGCAGGTGCGCGAAATGGCTCAGCAACAGG
The DNA here is from genome assembly GCF_017313265.1 of Hymenobacter telluris. Taxonomy (GTDB): domain Bacteria; phylum Bacteroidota; class Bacteroidia; order Cytophagales; family Hymenobacteraceae; genus Hymenobacter; species Hymenobacter telluris. The sequence continues at coordinate 34,925 of NZ_JAFLQZ010000017.1, forward strand.
CCCTTGAAGCCGCCCTGCTGGCGCAGGAAGACGAACGCCGCCGCATTGCCGCCGACCTGCACGACGGTGTAGGCACCACGCTGGCCATTGTGAAGCTGCACCTGAGCACGCTGGGGCATCCGGCGCTCACGCAAGAAGCCAGCGCCTTGCTCGACCAGGCCATTACCGAGGTTCGCCGCATTTCGCGTAACCTATTGCCGGCCGCCCTTCAGAAATTTGGGTTACCCTTCGCCCTCGATGCCCTGGCCCGTACCGTGCCAACGGATGGCCCCACCCGCCTGAACCTAGAGCAGCGCGGCCAACCCCGCCGCCTCGATCCGCACTACGAGCTGATTGTATACCGGATGGTGCAAGAACTACTCGGTAACGGCCTGCGCCACGCCCATGCCGATAAAATTGACATAATCGTGGATTTCGGAGCCGACACGCTTTCCTTACATTACACCGATAACGGCATCGGCTTCGATACTTCCAAAATAGATACCCAGCCCCTCACTGGCGCCCGCACCGGCCACGGCCTAACCAACCTGCATAGCCGCGTGAAGGTGCTGCTTGGGACGCTCCGCTACCAGTCGGAATTAGGAGCGGGCAGCCAGTTCTGGATTTCTTTGCCTGTACCGTATATTACTGCTTCTCAAGTACCTGCTCTTACTACCCCCCTACTATGACACCTGCAACAATTCGTTTGGCCGTAGTTGACGACCACATTTTATTCCGAAAGGGACTGCGCGCCCTCATCAGCGGTTTTCCCGGCATGGAAGTGCTCTTTGAAGCCGGCGACGGCGAAGAATTGCTTCAGCGCCTCGACCAAGGCAACCTGCCCGAAGTAATTCTGATGGACTTACAAATGCCCAACCTCGACGGCCTGCAAACCGTGCGCCTGCTCCGCGCGCAGTATCCGCGCATCCGGGTGATCATCATTTCCATGCACGACGAGCCAGAGCTGATTGAGAACCTGAAAGTGGAAGGCGCCCACGGCTACCTGCTCAAAAACGCCAGCCCCGAGGAAGTACGCGGCGCTATTCTGGCCGCCGCTGCTACCCACGAATCTCGCACTGTCCTGACGGTTTAGTTAGGACAGATATAGGACAGATAAGCAAAGCTGTTTAGCAGGCTTGAAGTTGTTGCATTAGCTCAGCACATTGGCCCCAGAACTTGTACTGCTACACTCCTTACTATCAGTAGTACGCTCACATTCTATAGCTGCCCAAGCTACCGCTACCTACATGCCCCTCATGTAGACATACTTTCTTGTGGCTTGGTGTAAGCACACCGAGTTAGCAAATTAGGAGCCGCTACAGGCATCATAACCAGATTAAACGAACACTTAACAATTAGCCATCATCTTATGAAGCTGCGTTATTTACCTCTTTTACTGTTGCCCTTATCTAGCTATGCGCAGGGACCAGTTTATCAGGTTGAAATGACCACCCAAACACTTACGCTACCGAACCCTAAGTTCTATGTGGCGGAAGTGCTGGACTTACGCATCAACAAAAACACCATTGGCTGGGTGCAGCGGGGCCTGAACAACCTGCCTACGCCCGCCAACCTGAAAGACGGCGCGGCGCCTTGCCTAACCAAGTGGCTCCAAAACCAGCTGCCCGCCCAGCCCACTGCGCGCCCGGTTATCATGCGTATTCACAACCTGCGGGTGGCAGAAGTAACCAAGGCTACCTCCGAAAAAGCCAGCGCCATCGTGGACGTAGATTTTGTCGTGCAACAGCCTGACGGCAATTATTACGTACTGCTGCGGCACCCCGACGAAGAAATTCACGGCGGCCTTGAAACGACGGGATTTCATGATGACAACATTGCTACGTGTATTCAGCGCGGGCTTACGCTGCTGAATACGCTGCCTTGGGAGCAGCGCCTAGCGGGTGCGCAACCCCTCAGCGCCGAGCAGATTCATTACCGCAACGGCAAGATACCAGCCCCCTATACCTACCCGATTCTGACGGCAGCCACTCCCACCCGCGGCCTCTACAACAGCTTCCTCGATTTCCGCCGCAATCAGCCTGACACTGCTACGCCGTTTGAGGTGGAGCGCAAGCCCCGAACCAGCGCCGAGTGGCAGAACACCGACGAAATTACGCTCTACAACAGCACTGGTGCTACCCGCGCTGAATTACCCAAGGTGTGGGGCTTTTCTGATGGTCAGCAGTTATTTATTCGGCACCGCAACCGCTATTATCCCTTGCGGCGCGCCGGCAACGACTTTTTGTTTGAAGGCCATGCCGGAGCCGATGCGGGTGCCATGAACACAGCCGGAGTAGTTGGTGGGTTGGCAGGCACGGCCATTGCTGCGGCAGCTACTAGCGGCAAACGCCAGGAATACACGCTGGACATGGCCACGGGCCGCGTATCCGATTTTGTGTATATGGAACGACTCAGCCAGCGCGACACGGCTATGGTAGTAGTATACCGTCGGCCGGGCGGTGCCAAAAGCACTGTTGACGTGCTGCTCGATGGCAAAGCCTTAGGCGAACTACCAGCCAACAATATGCTGGAAATACCCTGGACCAACAAAACCCAGGAAGTCACGCTATGCACTGGGGGCGCCACGCCGGCCTGCTATTCCTTCATTCCCGATTTCACGGCCGTCAACTACGTGGAACTGAAACTGAAGTCGGATACGGACAAGCCTGTGCTGGAGGCAGCCCCCGTAAAGGAAGGTGTTTTTTACACCAAGAAGATGCGGCGGCCGTAGCAGTTTGCTCCTACTCCAACTCCACGCTCGGGTCCCAGAACACGGTTTTAAAGTCCACCACTTGGTCATCGGCTATGCGGACGCCTTCCGCTTCGAGGGCTTCCTGCATGGCGGTGGGCGTGGCAAAGTGCATGCGGCCGGTCAGGAGCCCGTTGCGGTTTACCACACGCTGCGCCGGAACATCGTCGAGGCCGTGGGCGGGTACGGCAGCAATGAGGGCGTAGCCTACCATGCGGGCCCCGTGCTTGGCCCCCAGGTAGTGCGCAATGGCTCCGTACGTACTCAGCCGGCCCCGCGGAATAAGGCGCACCACTTCGTGCACTTCCTGAAAAAAATTACGGCTGGCTTCGGAGGGGTTGCGGGGCAGGCTCATGGGCTGGAAGGATGGAAATAACCTTAACAAGGTAGAGAGCTGGCAGCCGGTAGCCAAGCCCGACCATAACACCCGACCGAGGTTGCGCGTACTGCCAACACTTTCCTTTCCATCCTCAACTAGTTCTGTATCATGGGCCTCTTCTCCGATAAACTCAGCACCCTCGACGACCTTTTCCACGAGCAACTCAAAGACCTGTACAGCGCCGAAACGCAACTCTTGGAGGTACTACCCAAAATGGCTGACAAGGCCAAGGACTCGGGCCTGAAAACTGCTTTCCAAACGCACTTGCAGGAAACCAAAAACCAGGTAGCCCGTCTCGAAAAAATTGGCAAACTGCTGGACATCAGCCTGACCGGCCACAAGTGCAAAGCTATGGAAGGCATCCTGAAAGAAGGCTCCGACATGATTCATGAAGACGCCTCCGACGAAGTAAAAGACGCCGGCCTAATTGCCTCGGCCCAGCGCGTCGAGCACTACGAAATTGCGGGCTACGGCACAGCCGCGCACTACGCCCAGCGCGTTGGGCAGAACGAAGCAGCCATGCTGCTGCACGAAACGCTCAACGAAGAACAAGCCGCCGATACCAAGCTCAACAACCTGGCAAAAGGCTACATCAACCAGAAAGCTCTCTAAGATTTCAGCTTGCAGAAGACCACTTTCGGAAACCCGGTTGACTGATTGGTCGGCCGGGTTTTTCTTTGAAACAGCGGGGGCTGCAACCTAGGCCCATTTTTGGTGTCATACCGCCATACTGGCCGCGTCTACTTTGGCGGGTTAGTCAACTTAAATCAGCCGATTCGCGTTGTGGAACGTTGCCTGCTTCAACGAGTTAGGTACCTCAGCCGGAACCCACCCAGTATATGCAAACCAAGGAGCAAGAACAAGTAGAAGTAACGCCAGCTCCCGCCGGCAAAAGCAACCGTGTGCTATGGATAGTAGTAGCCGTGGCCTTAGTGGCCGGGCTGGTATTTGTGAAGATGAAATATTTTCCGTCCACCAACCCCGATGCCAAAGGCGGCGGTAAGGGCGGAGCAGGCAAAGGAGGCGCCGGGGGTGGCGGCGGTGGCAAAGGCGGTGGCCAAAAGCTGCCCGTACAGGTGTACGTAGTGAAAGCCACCAGCCTCTCCGACCAGGTAGCGGCTACGGGCTCGGTGCTGGCCGACGAATCGGTGGTGATTAAGAGCGAGCTGTCGGGCAAGATTACCAGCCTCAACATTCGGGAAGGCCAGCCGGTGCGCAAGGGCCAGCTGCTGTTCAGCATCAACGCCGATGAGGCCCAGGCCGCCATCAAGAAGCAACAATACAACATCAACCTCTACCGGGACCAGGAGCGCCGCCAACGCACTTTGCTCGACAAGGAATACATCAGCGCCCAGGAATACGAGCAAGCCAACAACCTGCTGCTCACGGCCCAATCCGACTTGCAGGCGCTGCGGGCCACACTGGATAAAGCCTACGTGAAGGCACCTTTCGATGGGGTGTTGGGTTTGACTACTGCCACCGTGGGCACCTACGTAAGCCCTGGCTCGGAAATTACCACTCTCTCACGGGTGCGGCCGGTCAAGATTGACTTTGCCGTGCCGGGCCGCTTCGCCAGCAACGTGCGCGTGGGCGACGTGGTGAGCGTGACGGACGAGGGCACCAACAAGAAGTACGACGCTAAAGTCTACGCCATCGACCCGCAGATTGACCCCGTGAGCCGCACCCAGCCGGTGCGCGCCCGCTACGCCAATACCAACAACGAGCTGCGCCCCGGTGCTTTCGTGAAAGTGAACCTGCAACTCGGCGAATCGACGGATGCCTTGCAGGTACCCACCGAATCGGTAATTCCGGAAGCCAGCGGCTATAGCGTGTACACCGTGGAGAAAGGCAAAATGGTGCCGAAGAAAGTGAAAATCGGTATTCGTTCTGACAAGGTAATTCAGATAACTGATGGCTTGGCCGTTGGTGATTCTGTACTCCGGACTGGCATTTTGCAAGTCAAGCCAGGTGATGCGGTTAGAGTGACCAAGTAGAACGAAAAGCTCCCCTCCTTAGCCAAGGAGGGGATGTTTCAGCACCGCTGAGACTGGGGTGGTTGGCGTCGTTGCTGACGTTGTTTAGGCTGCTAAACCACTTCTCGTTTCCACTTAGTTGGTTCAAACAACATCAGCAACGACGCCAACCACCCCAGTTGCGGCTCTCGCCGCAACATCCCCTCCTTAGCTAAGGAGGGGAGCTTTCCGTTTTGACAAGCAGCATTATGAGCTTATCCTCCACTAGTATAAATCGGCCGGTTCTCGCCATTGTGATGAGCCTGGTTATTGTGATTTTCGGCGTGATTGGGTTTCGGTACCTCAGCGTCCGGGAATACCCCAGCGTCGATCCGCCCATTATTACGGTGTCGGCTAGCTATACCGGGGCCTCGGCCGACGTAATGCAGGGCCAGGTGACCGAACCGTTGGAAGAAGCCCTCAACGGCATTGCGGGCATCAAAAACCTGACGTCCAACTCGCGCGACGGCCGCACCCAGATTACGGTGGAATTCGACCTCGACGCCGACCTGGAAACTGCCGCCAACGACGTGCGGGACAAGGTTTCGGGTGCGCAGGGCCGCCTCCCCCGCGACATTGACCCGCCGGTAGTGAGCAAGGCCAACGCCGACTCGCAGCCGATTGTAATGACCTACCTCAGCTCCACCCAGCGCAACCTGCTGGAGTTGACCGACTACGCCAACAACGTGCTCAAGGAACGCCTCCAAACCATTCCGGGCGTGTCGGAAGTGCGGGTATTTGGCGAGCGGAAGTACTCGATGCGCCTCTGGCTGGACCCCGTGAAACTGTCGGCGCTGGGCGTGAGCCCCGTGGACGTGCAGGCCGCCCTCACCCGCGAAAACGTGGAACTGCCCAGCGGCTCGGTGCAGGGGGAGGCCACGCAGCTCACGTTGCGCACCATGGGCCGCCTCACCACCGTCGAGGATTTCAACAACCTCATTATCCGCAAAGACGCCTCTTCGCTGGTGCGCCTCACCGACATTGGCTACGCTGAGCTATACCCCGAAAACGACCAGACCATCTTCAAAGTAAACGGCGTACCGATGGTGGGCGTGGCCGTTATTCCGCAGCCCGGCTCCAACCAGATTGACATTGCCGAAGAGTTCAACAAGCGTATCGAGCTGTACGGCAAGGATTTGCCCAAAGACCTGGTGTTGAAGCCCGGCTTCGACAACTCGGTGTTTATCCGGCAGTCCATCAACGAGGTAGAGCATACCATTGTCGAAGCCTTCGTGCTGGTGGTGGTTATCATCTTCCTGTTTCTGCGCGACTGGCGTTCTACCCTCATTCCGGTGGTGGCCATTCCGGTGTCGTTGGTGGGCATTTTCTTTGTGATGTACCTGCTTGACTTCTCCATCAATGTGCTCACGCTGCTGGCTATTGTGCTGGCCATCGGGCTGGTGGTGGACGATGCCATTGTGGTGCTGGAAAACATCTACTCGCGCATCGAGGAAGGCGAAGACCCCAAAACGGCCGCCATTAAAGGTTCCGAGGAAATTCTGCTGGCCGTAGTGAGCACCACGGTGGTATTGGCGGCAGTGTTCCTGCCGGTAGTGTTCCTGACGGGTATCACCGGGCGCTTGTTCCGCGAGTTTGGCATTGTGGTGGCTGGTTCGGTGTTGATTTCAGCGTTTGTTTCGCTCACGCTCACGCCCATGATGTGCTCGGTGCTGCTCAAGCGCGAGGAAAAGCACAACTGGTTTTACCGCAAAACCGAGCCGTTTTTCGAGCGGCTGATTGGCGGCTACAAGAGCAGCCTGCAAACCTTCCTGCAAAACCGGTGGCTGGCCTGGCTGATGGTGGCGGGTACGGGCGCGGGTATCTGGTTTTTCATGGGCGTGCTGCCCTCCGAGCTGGCCCCGGTGGAAGACCGGAGCCGCATCAACCTGAACGCCACCGGCCCCGAGGGCGCGTCGTTTGAATTCATGGATGCCTACATGGACCAGCTCAGCAAGCTCGGCGTAGATTCGACGGGCGCCGGCAACCTGAGCAGCGTGTACGCCGTGACGTCGCCGGGCTTTGGCGGTGGCTCCAACTCCGGCCGGGCCCGCGTGCTGCTGCTCGATGCCGACAAGCGCGAAGTAACCCAGGACCAGATTGCCGCCAAGCTGTCGGCGGGCGTGAAGAAGCTGACGGCGGCGCGTACTTCGGTGTCGCAGGACCAGAGTATTGGCAACGGCGGCGGCGGCTTGCCGGTGCAGTTCGTTATCCAGACCCAGGACTTTGAGAAGCTGCGCGAAGCCGTACCGAAATTCCTCGACGCCGCCCGCCAGGACCCCACCTTCCAGTACGCCGACGTGGACCTGAAGTTCAACAAGCCTGAGCTGCGCGTGACCATCGACCGGGAGAAGGCCCAGAGCCTTGGGGTTTCGGTGCAGAGCATTTCGCAAACGCTGCAATCGGGCCTCAGCGGGCAGCGCTACGGCTATTTCATCAAAGACAGCAAGCAGTACCAGATTATCGGGCAGGTGGCGCGCGAAGACCGTAACCAGCCGCTGGACGTGCGTTTGCTGTCGGTGAAAAACGCCGATGGCCAGCTCGTGCAGCTCGACAACGTGATTCGGCTGGAAGAAAGCAGCACCCCGCCCCAGCTCTACCGCTTCAACCGCTACAACTCGGCCACGTTCTCGGCCTCGCTGGCCCCCGGCAAGTCGCTCGGTGATGGTATTGCCGCCATGCAGGCTATTGCCGACAAGCAGCTCGACGAAACCTTCACCACCGAGCTGGCCGGCGCCTCCCGCGACTTTCAGGAAAGCTCGTCGTCGCTGATTTTCGCCTTCGGGCTGGCTTTGGTGCTGATTTACCTGGTGCTGGCCGCGCAGTTTGAGAGCTTCCGCGACCCGGTAGTAATCATGGTGACGGTGCCGCTGGCTTTGTCCGGGGCGTTGCTGAGCTTGTGGTACTTCAATCAAACGCTGAACCTGTTCTCGCAGATTGGCATCATCATGCTGATTGGGCTGGTAACTAAGAACGGTATCCTGATTGTGGAGTTTGCCAACCAGCAGGTAGAGCAGGGCAAAGATTACATGACTGGCCTGATTGAAGGCGCCACGGCCCGTTTCCGGCCGATTCTGATGACTTCGCTGTGCGCCATTTTGGGTATTCTGCCCATTGCTATTGCTACGGGTGCGGGTGCGCTCAGCCGCCGGGCCATGGGTATTGGCGTGGTGGGCGGCCTGTTTTTTGCTACCGGCCTCACGCTGTATGTGGTGCCTGTTATGTACTCGTACTTCGCTACCGCCAAAAAGCACAGCGCCCAGCCCCAAGACAAAAAAGTGGCGGCTTAGTCTGCCTTCCCCTACAGCCCACCCGATTTCTGTTCTAGCAGTTAGTAGTTCCTGATGTTTTCCTTCCGCTTCTTTCCCACGTTTGCCTTCCTGACGCTGCCGCTGCTCAGCTACGCGCAGCAACCGGTGTTGCCTTCCAAGCAGCCCGTAACCCAGCCCCAGTCGAAAGCCCAAACGGAGAAGCCCGAAACCGTGGCCAGCGCCCCTCCCCTCACGCTGGCCGAAGCCATCCGGATTGCGCTGGAAAACAACTACGATATCCGGCTGTCGAGGCAGGATGTGCGGATTGCGGAAAACAACGTAACGCGCGGCAACGCCGGCCAGCTACCGGTGGTAAACGGCAACTTCACCCGCACGTTCAACCGCAACAACGTGCGGCAGGAGTCATCAAGCCGGCCCGAGCCCAGCATTGCCAGCGGAGCCAAATCCAACCTGTTGAATGCCAACGTGGCCGCCACCTGGACCATTTTTGATGGCTTCGGGATGTTCATTGCCTACGACCGGTTACAGGCCTTGGAGCAAAGCCAGCGCCAGCTTACCCGCGCCACTATCGAGGAAGCCGTAGCTAACATTACCGACGCGTACTTTGTGGTGGTGCGCGAGTCCGGCAAAATCAAGTCGATTGAAGAGGCGCTCAAAATCGGGCAGGCCCGCATCGACCTGACGCAGGCCCGCGTAGATGTGGGCGTGGCGGCCAAGGTGGAGGTGCTAACGGCCCGCGTGGATTACAACGCCGACCGGTCTATCCTGATTCAGCAGCAGGAGTTCCTGAAAACCGCCAAAATCAGTCTCAACAATCTGCTGGGCCGCAACCCAAACCAGGATTTTCAGCCCCAGGATTCCATTGTAGTAACGGAAAACCTGCGGCGTGAAGAGGTACTGCAAGCCATCCGGGTGAACAACCCCCGCCTGCAACAAGCCCGCACTAACACAGAAGTAGCCACCTACGACCGGAAACTGGTGCGTGCCTCCCGCTTCCCGCAAATCGGGCTGACCTCGGGCTACGGGCTCAACCGCAACATCAACGGGGCAGCCTTTTTCGGTACCCAGCTGGTCACCAACACCGGCCGCACGTATGGGCTGAACTACGGCGTAGTGGCCTCCGTACCAATTTTCGACGGCTTCAACCGCACCCGGCTGGAACAGAACGCCCGTATTGTGGAAGAGCAAAGCCAGCTGCAACTCGGCCAAACGCAGCTCCAGCTGGATGCGGAAGCCGAGCAGGCGTTTGCCCAATACCAAAACCGCCTGCAACTGCTGCAACTAGAGGAAGCCAATATTCTGCTGGCCCGCGAAAACGTGGCTATTACGCTGGAACGGTACCGCCTAGGCCTGCTCACCCCCCTCGACCTGCGCGTGGCTCAGCGCACCCAACTCGATGCCGAAGTGCGCCTGCTTGATATTCGCTACCAGGCCAAGCAAGCCGAAATTGTGCTGCGCCGCCTCAGTAGTGGGCTGGTGCAGAACGGCGGCGGGCAGTAGCAGCCCCACTCACAACGTGCATTATTATCGTTGCTCACGCAGCCACTCCTCCGCGGCTTGGGCGTCGTCAAACACCTGCAGCTGAATATTACCACCAAACGATTCGGCTTCCAGCGCGCTAACTTCGTGCAAGAGGTCGTTGGGTTGCGTGATGTGCGCAATGTAGCGCAGCCCGAGGCGCGTAGCTTGGGGCGCCCACACCGTCCGGAGCCATTCCACCGAGTCGAACCAGGGGCCGCGCAGGCCGCTGTTGTCGTTGAGCAGGTAAGGACAGTGGAAGGTTTGCATAGCCTCCAGGAAGCCGGTAGCCCCTTCGTAGGCCTGTTCCGGCTCGATGTAGCCCAGCCAGATGGCCCGTATCCACTGGTTTTCCTCGTCGTAAAACAACTCACACGTACTGCCGTCCTTGGGGTCAATGTTTATAGAAATGCGCATAGCCCCCTAAACGCAGGCGTTAGGCGGCTAGGTTACTAGTGTCGAGGTTAGAGTTTTGCACTTATCCGGCACCCGTTGGTAACTACTTCATAGTGCGCTACCTGGTGGCAAACTCAACAGCTCCTTCTATAGTGTTGTCTGCGGGCTTCGTCGGGGATTGAGCGAGTTTGGCGGCGGGTTGGGGCCGGCTCACCGAAAAGCGCGTTTTCAGGGGCAGGCGGCCAAGTACTTTTGGGCACTTCTTCACCGGATTTGCCACCGCTGGCAACTGGTGTAGAGGCTCGCTCCTTACACACCTGTTGCACCATGTTCACTGTCATCTGCCGCCTGTTTCTGTTCCTAACGCTGGTTCTGGGTATTGCCTGCGCCGCGTTTGAAGCCACTGCCGCCACGCCTGCGTTCCGGCTCCTGCCCCAGCTACGCCTAAGGAACCAGAACCGCATGAAGCTGATGCATCGTCCCAATTACCGCGCCTACAAGCCCCACCGCTACTACTAGGCACTGCGGCCCCCATTTTTCAGCTCCGCTTACACTACCGGCTAGCCTCTATTTTCATTGGGTTTTAGCCCTCTCTCCTCACATTTAAAAAGGCTGCCGGATGTTCCGGCAGCCTTTTTTATTGCGCAGCAGCAACACGCTATTCCTTCGCCGTTATCAGTTTAGCTTCAGGTCGCGTAGCTGCTCTAAGGCTTTCAGAGTCTTTTCCCGGGTTTTTGCTTCCTTCTCGTCTTCATCAATGGGTGGCTTAGATGAAGAATCAAAGAAGGCCAAGATGTTCCGGCGGACCGGCGGCGTGACCCCCTCAAACTTCTTATCGGCCAGTTGGCGCAGCCACTCACCGTAGGTTTCGTCGGTTAGCTCGTACTCCCCTACTTTGGTGGGCTTTCCGGTATCGAAATCGGTGTTGGGCAGGCGCTGGGCGCCTACCTGCGCGGTGTCACGGGGCTCGGCTTCCACAAACCGGCAGTAGCCAATCATCACGTTTTGGAAGCTGGCCTTGAATAGCTGCTGGGCTTCGGGAGTGGGCAGCTTGAAGGCAAACGGCCGGAGCGGCCCGATTTTGGGCAGCACCCGCACAAAATAAGACAGAATACGGGCGCCGGTGCCCGGTTTCTGATAATCGGTACCGTACAACCTGCGATACTCTTTCTCGCTCTGGTTGTACACGTATTCGCGCCGCCGCGCCCGGGGGCTGAGCCGCCGGATTTCCTTTTTCTGCGACTGCCACGCGGCCCGGCTGGCAATAGGAATCAGCTGGCGCACCGCAAACCGAAACGACTCGATGGCCAGGTCCACGTTGAAAACCACGTTGCCTAGCTCTAAACCATACGTTTTCTGGAACGCCCGCTCCAGCACCGGCTTCGATACCTTGAAACCGATGGAACGCTGGTATTCGGCGGTGCGGTAGCGGCCAGTAGCCAGCTGCACTACATCGAAGGCAAACTCTAGCTGCGTGTGCTGAATGGGAGCTTCCTCATACGTGATGTTGTTGCCGAACTTGCGCTTCAGGTCGGGGTACACCGAGGGCATAGCCCGGTTGGTACCCTCCGGATGCCCGATAACATCGGCCGCGTAATGCGCCAGCGCCCCGAGTGCAAAAGCGTATTCGTCGCGGTTATGGGCCTCATTCAGCAGGTTGCGCACAAAGTCGCCGCTGCGGACGTAGTGCGTGAGGTTGGTAAACAGCTTCGACCCCATCGGGTAGTAGCCCATGTCCTGCAAAATAGAGCCGCCGTACGCGTAGGCTTTGGCCTCCAGAAGTTGCTCCTCGGTGGCGCCGGGGTAGCGCCGTTGCAGCAGCGGCGCCAAACAACGCACCCACGATGAATCGATATTGGCTTGATGCGTCAGCACCGAATAGCCGGAAGCAGAAAACGGAACCAACAGCACCACCAACACCAAACTTCGCAATAAGCACTTGAGCATGGGAACAGGCCCTGAACAGGCTGTCGGGAAATTCCGGCGCTGTTAAAGCACTGTCTTTACGCGCAAGCCCAACAGGAGTTGTGCTTTAAAGAGTTGTTGGTACAGGAGACAGTGAAAGCACCTATCCAATTGCTTGCTTTTTACTGCCCAAATGCAACAAGCCCCTGACGTTAGTACGCCAAGGGCTTGTTTTGATAACACTACCTAAAGACACTCGATTCGGTAGGGCCGGGGACTATGTCCTCTACCCTATCTACCTACTCTAGTACCACTTTGCGCGTAATGAAAAGGCCATCAACCTGCACCCGCAGCGTGTAGAGGCCTTTGGCCAGGGTACGCACGGCCAAGGGCTGCTCGGCGGTTCCGCTCCGCAAGCTTACGGCCTGCGTAAGCACCTGCTGGCCCAGGGCGTTGAAGAGCGACGCCTGCGCGGTGGTGGTAGTGGCGCCAGCAATGCGGAGCGTCAGTTGGCCGGTGTTGCTGGGGTTGGGATACACTGCTACTTGTCCATTTGGCAACTCGTTGCGGGTGGCCAGTACGCCCTGCCCCAGTTGCAGCGAGAAGCTACCCGGAAAGTCGCTCGACGAATACCCCGACACCGACACGTAATAGGTTGCGCCGGGCGTCAGGCTGGTTAGCACCTGGCCACCAGCGGCGGTATTGGGGGCCGTACCACCCTTGCAGCTGATCTGAGTGAACGGACCGGAGCAGCTAGCAGCCGAAAACACGCGCACCTGTCCGGCGGGGTTGCCAATAGCCACCAAGCTCATGCTGGTGCTGCCCGTAGCTGGCACTACAAAGCGGTACCACACATCCTTTGGGGCCGAAGCCGTGGTGCAACCCGGATTTGCGTAGCCGTTTACGGCAGTGGTAGTGGCGCCCAGGTTCGTGGTCTGGATGGTTTGATACGCTCCATTCGGGCCGGTGGTCAGGAGTACGGCGCCGCAGGGTTCATCATTGATGGAAGGCGGAATCAGAGTAGTAAAAGTAGCCGTTACAGGCACCGACGTCTGGCCGGGGCCGCAGTTGCTCACCACACCCACCGTGTACTGCGTCAGGCCCTGCAAGCCGGTGAGCTGCACCGGCGAGCCGGTGGCCGCTACCGTAACGGGGGTACCGGTAGCAGGCGTTGCTACCACGGTATAGCTGGTTACACCGGTTACGGGCGTAAACGTAACGGTAGCGGAAGTTCCCGTAATGTTGTTTACGGCTACTCCACTTACGCGGGCACAGCTGGCTACTGTCACGTTGTCGAGCCCGATGTCAGTTATACCGAAGTCGGCAACGGCGCGGAAGCGGATAACGGCCGTAGCGGAAGTGCTGGTTAATTGCAGCGTCCGGGTTTGGAACGAGGACGATATGCCTAACCGCACTAGTTGCGGGCCAAACGTAACGCCGCCATCGGTGGAGAGCTGCACCGTCAAGGAGTCGTTACCGCTGGTATTCAGGTATTCGAAGCTCAATTCCTTGTTTCCGGCGGCGCTTAGGTTGACAAACAAATCCAGCGTACCCACCGACCGTGACGAGGCGCTTCCGCTGTGGAAACGCGCCGAATGGTCGCTGCTTTGCCCGCCGGTTGGCGAGTAGGCGTAGGAAGTTGGACTCGACCAGTTGGCGGCCACGCCATCATCTTCGCGGCGCCACGAGGTATTCCCGGTTAGTGGGGAGTTGCGCCAGAAATTGGTGGGCACGTCGCGGGTGTTGCACCGGCTGATCCAGGTGTTTTCAAACGTCTCCTGAAACGGCACCGTGGCGTACAACGGCGTCACACAGTCGCTACGGAAAACGCCGGCGTTGGAGCGTACCGAGCCCACACCACCAGCACACAGCTGGGTTACGTAGAACTGATACTCGGTGCTGGGCGTGAGGCCGGTTACTGTCACGCTCGTGGTTGAGCTCGTAACCGACTGCCCACCGGTACCAGGCGTGAAGCCCGCGGGCCCGTAGTTGATAACGAACGTACCGCCGCCGCCAGTTACCGTCCAGTTCAGGGTAGCCGAGTTGGCGGTAATGCCGGTAACCGTCAGGTTGCGCGGCGTAGGGCAGGCCGAAGGCGGTGCCGGCGTGAAGGCGTATACCTGCCCTGCGGCCGGTACCGTGTTCAGCGAGCTGGTTTCAGTAATGGCGCTAGCCGTGGGTGCGGCCGCCGTGCTGTTCAACGACAAAAACGAAGACGGCGTGCCGCCAGCTAGCCCGATGGAAGCCGAAGGTAAGTTAGGAGCCGTGGTTTCGGGCCGGTAGATGTACTCGATGCGGTTGGTGGTTTCATATAGCTTCACCTGCATCGAGAGCACCGGACCCGTTGCCGAGTAGTTCCACTTCCAGTTCAGCCACTCAAACGTAAACACCCGGTTAGGTGCCGTGCCGGTGGTCTGGTAGCTCGCTACGGCCCCTGCCCCACTCCCGCTCAGGTCGTCCCAGAGGGGAGCCAGCAGCGGCAAATCCGTTGTGCTAGGGCTAGCTAATTCATTGGTTAGTGAACTGCTGGCCGAGCTATTAAACGAAAGAAACCCGTTGGAGCTGGCCTGCACCGTGGTATAAGGCAACCCATCCAAGGAGAACGAAAACCCAATGGGGACGGCCCCAGATATTGCGTCGTCGCTGAGGATGGTTGACACGGGGGTGGCCGTGGCTGGGAGGGCGGCATACGTTCCCTGCGAGGCAGCAAACTGATAGGTATCTATCTGAGCCTGAGCACTACCCAGGCTAGCGCCCAAGAGAACAGAGGTGGTAAGAGCGGCGTGCCAGGTTTTCAAGCGACGCCAGGATGAGCGTAGAGCTTTTCTCATAAGTGCTGAAAAAGGATGGAAAGGTGGTGGACTGTAGTCATGCGGTCAGCATCAGTCTTGCGGGTCAATATAGGCGCAATCCTCTGACCAACAATATTTTCCGACTTTTTCACCTAATATCACTATTTGCAAACGGTTTCGGAGCTTTAATCCAACAACTCCATCCTCTATCTGCCTACAAGGCAAACAGCCCAGCTAGCCCCTGCAAACACCTCCCTTGAAACCAGCATTCCTACGCAAACATCGGAATACCGGCTCGTGTGCTTGTGGTTCGTTGCGAGCTGCTTGCGGTTCATGCAGACTACCTCAGCCGTAGGCCGCACCCTCGCCCGACAGAGCCAGAAACGTAAAAGGGCCGGTGCCCACCCAGACACCGGCCCTTTCAGAACCTCTTCACTCTACTTTCACAGCCCAAAGGTCGGGCTTGGCGGGGCTGCTGGCTAGTGCCATAAGCAAGCTTCATACAAACATAAAGCAGCCAGCTTGAGGCTACACGGCCATCGTGTCGCGGTACACCTGCCCGAACCGGTCGGTTACTTCAATGCGGATTTCCCTGGCTTCTTTCGAGGGGCGGGCGAAGAACAGGTGGTCGGTGAGGGTGGGGTCCACCCACTTGTGCTTGGCGGGCAGCTTTTCGCCGGCTTGCAGCTTCACGGCCATGGGGTCGAGGCCGACTTGCTGGTGCATCTGGCCCTGGAGCTGGCCGTTCTCGAACCACGATACTTTCCACTCCGGGTCCCAGTTCCACACGTTCACCACAATGTCGTCGGGGCGGTCGGGGTGGCTGCCTTTGGGGTAGCTCCGGAACTGATGGTCCCGGTCTTTGCCCACCGATTTGTAGTACCATTTGATGTCCGGGCCGTTCACTTCGTACACGCCGTAGCCGCTGGGCGTGCCGTCGGTGCAGATGGGGCCGGTCCACCAGGCGCCACACACCGCGCCGTGGGTGTGCTCGATGGTGTTTTCGTGGAAGATTTTCTCGCACACGTGGGTGTGGCCCGACATGATGTGCGTTTTGTAGGGCTTCAGCAGCCGGTACAGCTCGGCCCGGTTGGACACCACGCCACCCAACGATTCGTCTTTGAGCTTGTTGCGTCGTTTGTCGCCGCTGTCCACCGGAATGTGCAAGGCCAGCACCACCGTCGTGCCCGGCTTCACGTGGCTGAGGTCCTGCTCCAGCCATTGCAGCTGCTTTTCGGTGAGGTAGCCGATGTACTTTTTCGGCGGCCCGATGAAAAACACGTCATCAAGCACCACGTAGTGCACCTCGCCGCGGTTAAACGAATAGTACGTTGGGCCAAACAAACTTTTGAACGTGTCGGCCGAGCCTTCGTCGGTGCGGGCCGTCAGGTTCATGTCGTGGTTGCCAATCACCTGAAAAAACGGAACGCCCGTTATTTCCACCGCCTTCTTGTAGTCGTCGAACAAATCGAAATGGTCCCACACCAAGTCGCCGCACCCGATGGCAAAGGTGTTCGGGCCATAAGGAGCCGCCAGCGCCTTCAAATCGGGTGCCGATACGGTTATTAGCTGATTGGTGTCTTTCTTATCAATCATCTGCGGGTCGGCCCACACTACAAACGTGTGCTTGGTGTCGTCAGTGGCCAGCTTTTGCAGCGCGAAATCAGCCGTTAGGGACGTGGTGCCCGGCTTGATGGCCTTGAAGAATTGCGCCACGCCCTTGTCGTGCGGAAACGCGTAGCCGCGCGGCAGCGAGATATACACGAATTCGGCGGTGGCGTTGCTGGCCAGGGTGTAGCGGCCGGCTTTGTCGGTCAGCACAATGTTGTAGCCGTCGGTTACGGCTACGCCGGCCACGCCCGTGCCGTTCTGGTGCACCTTGCCTTTGAGGGTGAGGGGCGCGAGGCTGAGCTTGTGGGCGTTGGCTTTCGGGGCGGCGGCTTCGGCCAGGGCCGCCGGGGCCAGCGGCAGGCTGATACCCGCACCCACCAAGCCGATACTTTGAAGGAATTTTCTTCTAAACATGTCTCTGTCTGGCTGTAGAGACGCGACACTTCGCGTCTTGTCGTTGCTGATGTTGTTTACCTTGGCGAGGCGTTACCGACCGTTCAATGCCGAGACGCGAAGTGTCGCGTCTCTACATCGTTTGGAAAGCCACCGCTTCTGGCCTATCTAGTTTTCGTAAATGGCAATGTCATCCAGGCCCAAACGGCCGTTCAGGATGGTGGGCGGGCTGCTCACGCCCAACCCCAGCTTGTTGATGCGGAAGCGCACCGGCCCGCTGATATTCATCAGGAAGGTGATGGAGCGCTGCCAGTTGCCGGCATCGGTGATGGTGGGGCCGGTTTGCTGCCAGGTAGCGCCCTGGTCTTGCGAGTATTCCAGCTTCCAGGAGCTGGCCGCGTCGGTGTAATAGGCGCCGTAAATCAGCGTGACTTTGGTGGCGCCGTTCGGCAAATCGAACTTCATTTCCACCACGGCCGGAACGGTGAGGTTTTGCTGCATCCGAATGCCCTGGGTACCGGTGTACCGGTCGCGGCCCGACGTGTTGCCTAGGATGGACTGGTACAATTTCCAAGGGCCACTCGTAAAGCGCACCGTGTTGTCGGGTACGGCAGCGGTGTTCATATCGTAGCTGCCCTTGGTGGCCTGCGGCACCGACTCGAAGCTTTCTGGGAAGTTCAAGTAAATCGGGCCGCTGGGGTCTACGGCGTCGGCGGCGGTGCGCAGCCACAGCTGGCTTACTACCTCCTGGCTGGCATCGAGGCCGCCCACCGCAATACCAATGAACGTGGCGCTGGCCGGAATGCGGCGGCCGGCAAATGCGGCCGTGGCTTCGGTGTGCAGAGTCAGGCGGTTGCCGGAGCCGTCGGCCAGGGTTTTGTTGCCGCTGTACGTGTCGCCCGACACGGGTACTGGCGTGATGCTGCTACCCGTGATGCGCACCAGCGTGCCTTCGTAGGCGTCAAGGTTGTTCTTGAGCGCCTCCACGTTGATGTCTTGGGTGCGGATGGGGTTGTTGCTGCTGATTTTGGTAACGTGGCCCGGCGTCAGGCCTTCAATGCGCAGGGAGCCGTTGGTTTTGGCCAGAGTTCCGCCGGCAATATCCACCACCACCGAGTCGCCGACGGCAAAGGTGGGGCCGCCCCCGCTGAGCGGGATAATCATGCCGCGCACGGCACCGCGCCGCTTGTTTTGCACCACAATGGTATTGGCACCGCCGGGCACGTTCAGGCCCGTAGCATCCGACACGACCAAGCCTACAATCTGGTGCGCGCCCGCCAGGGCTTCGGCTTGCAACGGCACGTTTTCGCCCTGGTACAGCCGCCGAACATCCTCAATGGAAGTAATAGGGCTCGGAGTACCAACGGCATAGTCCGGGTTGTCTTCCAGGCAGCTGGTTAAGCCTAAAACGCCCAGCAAAGCAAGGGGAAGAAGATTTTTCAGGTTCATAAAGAGTTTCTTTATCTGTTCGTTCTGAAGGGGGCCTCACCCCCCGGCCCCCTCTCCTAGGGGAGAGGGGGAGCCAGTCGTCTTAGCTGTTGGCTGCTGGCTCTTGTTCAGAAAAGCTAACAGCTAATAGCCAGCAGCTAACAGCCCAAAAACCTATTCTTGCCACCACACCTTGGTGTTGATGTCGTCGGCGCCTTGGTCGGCTACGGCAGCTTGGTAGTTCTGCTGGTTCAAGGACTGCACGTAGAGTGGGTAGTTGAGGCGGGCGGGCATTTGGCGGTTGTTTTTTAGGCCGGGGCCCAGCGGCAACACTGGGTGCCCGGTGCGGCGGTACTCAAACCACTGCTGGAAATCGGTGAAAAACAGCGCGTAATACTTTTGCAGGTGAATCTGGTCGAGCTTGGTGTCGAAGCTGCTGCTGGGCTCCCATTTCACGTCGGAGCCGGCCAGGTAGTTGGTGGGCACCGTCAGGCCCCAGAGCGTGATGCCGTTGGTGGCGCCGGTTTCGTAGTAGGTTTTGGCGTCGCCGGAAATCCAGCCGCGGAGGGCGGCTTCGGCCAGCAGCAGCTGCACCTCGCCGTAGTTGATGATGTTGCCCAGCAACGGCTCGGTCATCAGCGCGTTCGGGTAAGTGGATTTGGCTACCGGCACCTGGTTTTGCGCGTAGCCACTCTGCACGCCTTCGTACGTGCCGTTGTAGAGCGTGGCCCACTTCCCAATGCGCGGGTCATTCCACTCCACCAGGTTGTTGACGAAGAACTCACTCATGGAGGTGAACCCGCTGAAGTCGGCAACGCGGTAGGTTTGGAACACCGACTGGTACGGCGCCGTGCCGGTCCAGCGCAGAATGGCCGATTCGGTGTTGTTGGCAATGAGCGGGTAGTTGCTGGCATTGGTGTTCACCATGTCGCGCAGCTTGGCCTGCGGCGACATACCGTTGGCAATGGCGTCGGTCTTGCGCGACACCCGCATCAGGAGCCGCAGGTACAATGAGTTGCCGAATTTGCGCCATTTCAGGGCGTTGCCTTGGTAGAGCGGGTCGAGCTGGGTTTGGTCGGCGGTGAGGTTGACGTTGGTTTTCAGCAGCTCGTTGGCTTCTTCCAGCTTCCGAAACAATTCCTCGTAAATCACCTCTTGCCGGTCGAAGCGCGGTTGCAGAATGCCCGACCGGCCGCCAATGGCATCGGTGTACGGTACGTCGCCAAAGGTGTCGGTCAGCAACGAAAACGTCCAGACCTCGCAAATCAGCGCTATGCCCATAAACGTGTTGCTGTTCACGGCTTTGGCGCTGGCGTACATGTCGCGGAAGTCGGTAAGCTGGGTGTACCAGCCGTTCCACATGTAGTCGGCTTCGGCCGTCCGAATCACGTAGCGGTGCACCTCGTCGTTGTCGTTGCGCGCCACGTGCACCTGCATCAGGTCGTTGGTGAGGCGCAGGGCGCGGTCCATGTTGCGCTTCACCAGGTCGGTGAGGGCCGGGGCCAGCAGCGTTTCGGGCACCACATTGGGGTTCTGGTTGGGGTTGACGTTCATTTCCTCGAACCCATCGGTACAGGCCGAAATCGGACCCAGCGTGGCGGCGGCCAGCAGCAACCCGGTAAGTAGTTTTAGCTTTTTCATGATGCTTTCGTGAAACCTCACCCCCCGGCCCTCTTTCCTCAGGGAGAGGGGGAGCCAGCCGTCGGCGAGGCGCCTGGCTAGGCAGGAGGCATGGTATGTTCTGATTGACTACGTTGTATCGTTCGGCTCCCCCTCTCCCCGAGGAGAGGGGGCCGGGGGGTGAGGTCAAATCCCCACAGTCAGGTTGATACCTATGGTGCGGGTGCTCGGGAACTGGCCCAGCTCGAAACCGGCGTCGATGGTGCCGTTGTTGAGGGTACCGAATTCGGGGTCGAAGGCAGGCCAGTTGCTGATGATGAACAGGTCGCGGCCGTAGAGGCCGATGGTGGCGCGCTCCAGCTTGATTTTGCGGAGCACGGTGGCGGGTACCGAGTAATCGAGGCGCACCTCGCGCAGCTTGATGAAGTCGGTGCGGAACAGGTTGGCTTCCACGTTGTCGCGCCCGTAGTGAGCGGTGTAGTAGGTCCAGATGTTCTCGGCTACCACGTCGTTGGGGCTGAATGAGCCGTCGGCGTTCTGCACCACCCCGTTGCCGATAATGCCGTTGTAGCGGCCGGGCAGGGTGTTTTTGGTTTTGCCCTGCTCGGCCAGTACGGCGTGGCTCATCGAGTAGGCCTTGGCCCCAAACTGCCCGTCCACCAGCACGTTCAGCCGGAATTGCTTGTAGGCGAATTCGGTGCCCACGCTACCTTTCCACTTGGGCAGCGCGCTACCCAGGTATTTCACCTCGTCGCCGAGCAGCGGGTAGCCGTTTTCGTAGATGATTTGCCCATCGGGAGCCCGCAGGTAACCCCGGCCGTAGATGGCGCCCATGTTACCGCCGGGCCGGGCTTCCACCGTACCCCGGCCGCCGGGGCCGCGCTGAATCTGGTAGGTGAACACACTGTCGGCCAGCTCCACCACCTCGTTGCGGTTGGCGGTGTAGGTGCCGTACAGCTTCCAATTAAAGCCCGTGGGGTTGGTAATGACGGTGGCATTGGCCTGCACTTCCAGCCCCTGGTTGCGCACCAGTCCGGCATTGAGGGCCGCCCTGTCGTAGCCCGAAGCCCGGTCCAGCGGCACTTCCAAAATCTGGTCGAAGGTGTTGTTGCGGTACACGGCCACGTCCAGCCCGATGCGGTTTTGCCAGAAGCGCAAATCGGCGCCCAGCTCCACGCTGCGGGTGCGGCGCGGCTTCAAATCGGGGTTGGCAATGGTGCTGGGGTTGCTCAGGCCCGAGGCAAACCCGGTAGCCACCGCGTAGGTGTACGACGTGAGGTAGGGCGTGGTAGAGCCGCTGCCCACCTCGGCCCAGGAGCCGCGCAGCTTGGCAAACGACACCACCTGCGGCAGCGGCAGAATCTCCGACAAAATCGTGCTCAAGCTGGCCGACGGATACAGCGGAATCTGCTCGATGCCGTTGGGCCCGGCCAAGGTGCTCGACCAGTCTTTGCGGGCCGTCAAATCCAGGTACAGGAACTTGTTGTAAGCAATGGTAGCCAGCCCGTAGAGCCCGTTCACCGCAAATTCGGCGCGGTACGGCAGCGAAATAGGCAGGTCGCGGCTGTTGGCAAAGGTGAACACCTGCGGGTACAGCAGCCGCTCGGCCCGCAGCTCATCCTTGAGGTAGCGGTTGCGCAAGCGGCTCCCGCCGGCCGACAGCGTGGTGGCAAACTTGCCGAACTGGTGGCTGTATTGCAGCAGGAAATCGTGGTTGATTTCCTGCGAGAAAACGTTCTGGGTGCGGTACATGCCATCCTTGTACTTCTCGGTATCCTTGGGCCGCTGCTGCGAGCGGGCTTCGTAGGAGAAGTCGAGGGTGGAGCGCACCATCAGGTTCAGGTCCTTGGTGAACTTGTAGTTGACCTGCACGTTGCCGGTGAGCGAGTTCCGGTTGCTCTTGTTGAGCATCTCGTAGGTAATCAGGTACGGATTATCCACGAGGCTGCTGAACGGGTAGCGCTGCGTAACGCCCACCGCGCCCGGCACCCAATAGTCTTTCAGCCAGTCGAGGTTGCCGTTGGGCACTTGCAGCATCGACCAGTACATAATCGTCTGGTTGTTGTAGCCTGTAGAGGGCAGGTTGTCGCTGAAGCGGTTGGTGTAGTTCACCTTGGTAGACACCTGCAACCGGTCGGTGATTTTGTGGCTCACCGACAAGGCTACCGTGTTCCGGTCGTAGCCGGTGTTGGGAATAATCCAGGTGTTTTTCAGGTTGGTCAACGACAGGCGAAACGCCGTGCGCTCGTTGCCGCCGTCGATGGAAATGGTGTTGGTAAACGTGCGGCCCGTCTCGAAAAAGTCTTTGCGGTTGTTTTTGTACGGCACCCAGGGCGTGCGCTCGGTGCTGCCGGTGTGGGTGGCGGGGTCGTACTGAAAGAAGGATTGCCCCTCGAACCGGGGCCCCCAGGCCGAGCTGGTGCTGCGGGTGCTGGGCCCGTCGGCGGTGGCCCCAAACGAGTAGAAGTTCTCCCCTACCGTGCCCTGGCCGTACTCGTACTGGTAGTCGGGCCAGCGCGAAATCGTCTCGAAGGCGGTGTTGGAGTTGAACGTGACGCCAATGCCCTTCTTGCGCAGCTTACCCGACTTGGTAGTGATAAGAATGGCCCCGTTGCCGCCCCGCGCACCGTACAGCGCGGTAGCCGCCGGCCCCTTCAGCACCGACACCGACTCGATATCCTCGGGGTTGATGTCGTTGAGGCTGGTCCCGAAATCCACCGGCGACTCGGTTTGCAGGTAGGCGGTGCTGCCGTTGCCGGTGTTGCGGTTGCTGCCGCCCAGTACCACGCCGTCCACCACTACCAGGGCATCGTTGTCGCCGGCCAGGGAGTTTTCGCCGCGCAGAATAATCTTGTTGGAGCCTGCTGGTCCGCCACCCGAGCGCACCAGGTTCACCCCCGCCACTTTGCCCGATAAGGCATCGGTCCAGTTGTTGGATTTCGCCTCGGTGAGCTGCTCCGTAGAGAGTTGGGTAACCGAGTAGCCCAGCGCTTTTTCCTCGCGCTTGATGCCCAGGGCCGTTACCACCACTTCGTCGAGGCTGGTGGCATCTTCGCGCAGCACCACGTCGTAGGTGCTTTTGTCGTCCACGGTGAGCTGCTGCGGCGCGTACCCGATAAAGGAAATCAGCAGCACGCTACCCGGCTCCACGGCCAGCTGAAACGAGCCGTCGAGGTTGGTGGTAGTACCCACGCTGGAGTCTTTCACCCTTATCGACACGCCGGGCAGCCCTTCCCCTTTGGCATCTACCACCCGTCCTTTCACCGTTTTGGGCGCCACGGGCTTCACTACCAGGCGCTTCTGCTGCTGCGTAAACTCCACCCCGGCCTGCGCGCCCACCAGTTGCAACACGGCGCTTAGGTTACTGTGCGGCGCATCCACGCTGATTTTGCGGCTCAGCAGGTTAGTTTGGTCGACGTATAAAAACTGGTAGCCCGTCTGCCGCTCAATCCGCGCAAACACCTCGGCCAATGGCGTTTGCGTTACGGTTAGGGCGCAGGGCACGGTGGCCAGGCCGGGCAGCTGGTGCAGCTCAGCTGCGGCCGCCTGAGTTGGGGCCGCGCTCAGCACCGCCAGCCCCAGGCCAGCTACTGTGGGCAGCCAGCTACCCCGCCTGCGTGGATACCTTGTTTTTTTCATAAGTTTGGGCGTGAGTGTTTTTAATCGACCAAGGATGTAAGAGCCTCCAATTGGCCGGCAGTTCGTAGCTACCAGCTTTTTTACCGGAAGGCAGCGTGTCCCCACACACTGTCTTCCTCACTAAAAAATCACTATTCATTGCGAGCAGCCGCCGGCCGTTCACTGATGTATATCACCCGGCCTTCGCGCCGGCAGGCCACCGGCCCGGCGAGTTGCAGCGCCTCCAGCACAGCGGTTAAAGGCTCGTTGTTGAAGGTGGCCCAGAGCCGGGTTTCCGCCGTAGCCGAGTCGGCAAACACCAGTTTCACGTTGTAAAGCCGCTCGATTTCACCGGCCACATCGGCCAGCTTCTCGTTCTGAAAAATCAGCTTGTTGCTTTTCCAGGCCACCACTTTGGCTTGGTTGAAAACCCGCCGGTACACGCGCCCGGTGGCGGGCTCGGCTAGCAGCTGCTGGCCAGGGGTCAGCAGGTATTTGTTGTGGGCGTCCAGCACTTCCACCCGCCCTTCCACCAAGGAAACCGAGGTGTGCGCCGCCCGCCGGAAGGCACTCACGTTGAATTTGGTACCGAGCACCTGCGTCACCCAGCTGCCGCTGTGCACCCGAAACGGGCGCCTGGCGTCTTTGCTGACCTCGAAAAACGCCTCCCCTTCCAGGTACACGTCGCGGTGCGGGCCCCCAAACTGCCGCGGGTACCGCAGCTGGCTTTGCGGCGCCAGCGTCACCACCGAATGGTCGGCCAGCTGAAGCGTTAGTTTCTGGCCGGCGGCGGTGCGCTGCACCCGGTACGCCACCGGTTCGGTGGGCTGGGGGTACCAATGGAACACGGCGGCTCCCACGCTTGCCAGCACCGCCACCGCCGGCAGCACCAACTGGTAAGCACGGGCTTTCACCGGCCGCCGCACGGGCACGGGCGCGGGACCTGCGGGTTGCACCAGGCGGGCTTTCACGCGGTGCAGCGCGGCAGCCGTTTCCAGCGGAGCCGGTGACGTTTTGCTGCCTTCCCACAGCACTTTCAGCTGCTCGAACGTTTGTTCGTTGGCCGGCGAAAGTGCCACCCAAACAGCCAGCCACTCGTTTTCCTCCGACGACGTTTGCCGGGCCAGGTAGCGGGTAACGAGTAAATAGATTTCTTCCTGTTCCAAGCAGCAAGCGGCGCTACTATGCTAGCCGCATGCTGTAAAGACGCCCCGCTCCGCTGACCTCGTGACACGCAAAAGCACACTTAACGGAAGGGTAACAACTGTAACACTACGGTAACGTAGCTACAGCGTGCCGGAAACGTGGAGCGCCGTTTTCAGAAACTTCAACGCCCTGAACATGTGCGTCTTAACCGAGTTAACTGATATATCCAGCAGCGCGGCAATGTCGTCGTAGGTCAGGTTGCCGTCGCGGTGCAGCTGGAATACCAAACGGGTGCGCTCGGGCAGTTGCGCAATCAGGTGCAGCAGCTGATGATTGAGTTCCTGATAGGTGAGCAGCTGGTCGGGTTGCAGGTAGTCGGCCTCGGCCTGGGTGCTGGGCAGGCTGTCTTCCAGCTCGAAGGGGGCGCGGCGCTGCTGGCGGTGCTTGTCGTAGATGCGGTGCTTTACGGCGGCGTAGAGGTAGCTGGCCAGGGAACCCTGCACCACCAGCTGCGCCCGGTTCAGCCAGAGGCTGCAAAACACGTCGGCCGTTACATCCTGGGCGGCATCCGTGGGATACGGCAGCAGCGCTTTGGCGTAGCGAAGCAGCCCCGCGTAGTAACGGGTGAACAGGGCATCGAAAGCGACTTCGTTGCCGAGCGCCAGAGCTTTCAAATAGTGTTGATCGGAAGAGCTTATTGCGTAGGCCATACCAACAGCCAAAATTACTGGCTAAAGCTATAGGCTTAGATTATCCTTTTATTATGATTGAGTAGCACCTTACCAGCACTATATCTGCTATACCTTCCTCCACAAAATCACCGCCTGCGCTATTCCTTACTGAATGCTGCTTGCCGCGTACCCTTAGGCGGCTTTATAGCTCTGCACCACATACCAACCCGGCCATGCTCATTTGCTCACCTACCTTGGTATGGACCAAAAACAAGAAAGCCCTGTTTCCATAACAGAAACAGGGCTTTTTGTAGAGAGCGAGGGATTCGAACCCCCGGAGGTTTAACCCTCAACGGTTTTCAAGACCGCCGCAATCGACCACTCTGCCAGCTCTCTAGCTCGGCTTGGTATTCGGAAGCAAGATACACGGAATCCAGCGGAAACCGGCTATCGGTATTGTAGAGAGGGGGGGATTCGAACCCCCGATACCCTTGCAGGTATAACGGATTTCGAATCCGTCGCATTCGACCACTCTGCCACCTCTCTAAAAGGTAAAATCAGTCGATTTGGGACGACAAAAGTAGCAGTGCCTCGCCCTCGGCACAACTTTTACCAACATATTTTTCTGCTTTTAGGCGCGTTCCGTATCTACTAGCACCTTTGCCTGCTGATAATCAGGCGCTAAATGATTTCACTTCTTTGCGCCGCAACCGGTCGAGCAGGCGCAAGCCGGTTCCTTCGTTGCGCAAGCGCCCGGTTACCACATCGATGCTCACGTTCACCTCGAAGCCCACAATCAGGGTCATGCACACGAAATCAAGCCACACCATAAAGCCCACCAGCGCCCCGATAGAGCCATAAAAGGTGTTGTAAGAATCGAAAATCTTGACGTAGAGAATGAACAGGAACGACACCAGGAAGATGAGCAGCGTGGCTACTACCGCCCCGGCCGAGAAAAAAGGCCATTTGTCGTGCACCGGGGGCACGTAGTAGTACACTAGGCAGGTGGTGAGCAGAAACAGGCTAACCACCGAGCCGTACTTAATAATAGTAATTAGCTCTCCGGTGTATTTTTCAGGCACTATCTCCTGAAAGACCAGTGCATCAATGATGTAGGTGCCGAAGAAAATACCCGCCACCGATACCAGCAACACCGCCGAAAGTACCACCGTGAGCAAAGTGGCAATAACCCGCTTGCGCACGTACGTCCGTTTTTTGAACGAAGGATACTTCTTTTCGAAGGCATCGAGCAGAGCCATAATGCCGTTGCTACTCAGTACCAGCGCGGTAGCAAAACCAAACGAGAGCAACCCACCGTGCGGAATGTTCACAATATCTTCGATGGTCCCTGACACCACTTTGTACATCTCGGCCGGAATGAAATCGGCCAAAAACTGAAGAATATCAACGTTCAGATTAGGAATGGGCAGGTATGGAATGAGCGTGAACAGGAAGATGATGGTTGGAAATAGCGCCACCGTTACGTTGAAGGCCATATAGCCTGCTCGCTTTTCTACGCTGTCGAGTTTCAGCTCCTGAATCATGCGGTCCACCACGTCGTATACGGAGGCTTTGCCATCGGCGAAGCGCAGCCGTTTCAGCCACACAATAAACCGTCGGTAGCTACGCCGACGACGCAAATCCGGTAAGTGGTAGCGGCGAGTGGGTAAGGCCATGAGAGTAACTGGGTGGCGGAGTAACTGAGTAGGCTATGACCAAGCTACTGTATTACTCTTTTTTGAGGAACGCAGCCGGGGCTGGCGCGTTCGATGGAGATTTGGGTGGGGTGAGCAGGCCAGCCGTTTCGTCGTCGGTGAAGTAGGGCGCCAGTTTGGCTTGGATGTGGGTCGGGACGGGGACGGGCCGCCCGGTGGCCATGCTCACGAACACCATCAACGTGTGGCCTTCGGTTAGCAGTTCCTGAGCCTCATTATAGATTTCATATTCGAACATGACGCGGGAGCCCTCAGCTGGCTGCTTGAGCAATAGGCGCACCGTTAGCAAGTCGTCGTAGCGGGCGGGACGCCGGAAACGGGTCCGAATTTCGCCTACGGGCATACCTACTCCTTCGGCCTCCAGGTCTTTGTAGCTAATGCCTAGCTGCCGGAAGGCTTCGGTGCGGCACACTTCAAAGTAGGCCGCGTAGTTGCCGTGGTACACGTAGCCCATTTGGTCGGTTTCGGCGTAGCGCACCCGGATGTTGGTGTCGGAGGAATACATTCGTTTTTCGTTGTTGGTTTTTTGTTTTTCGCTGTTGTTCTACGTTTTGATTAAGATCGAAAAACGAAAAACCAACAACGAATACCCTATTTCATGATGCCGGCGCGGCTCAGGGCGGCTTGGTAGCGGCGGGCGTTTACAAGGTGCTCCTGCTCGTTACGGGCAAAGGCGTGGTAGCCGCTGAAATCTTCTTTGGCGCAGAAATACAAGTAATCGTGGCTTTCGGGGTTCAGCACGGCATCTATGCTGGCAATGCTGGGCAGGTTAATGGGGCCGGGCGGCAGGCCCGCGTATTTGTAGGTGTTGTAGGGCGAGTCTTTGGTGAGGTGCACGTTCAGTACCCGCTTGATGCCGAAATCACCGTTAGCGTACACCACCGTCGGGTCGGCCTGGAGCTTCATGTTGCGCTTGAGGCGGTTGAGGTACACACCGGCCACGCGCGGCCGCTCGTCGGCGTGCTGCTGCTGCTCGGCTTCCACAATGCTAGCCAGCGTGCTGACCTCGGCGCGGGTGAGGCCCAGCTTTTCGCGCTTGGCGTCGCGCGCTGGCGTCCAGAACTTCTCGTATTCCTTCTTCATGCGCTGCATGAGGTTTTCGGCCGAGGTGTTCCAATACAGCTCGTAGGTGTTCGGGATGAACATGGTGAGCACCGAAGTGGTATCGAAGCCTAGGCTCCGGGTGTAGCTAGGGCTGCGCAGCAACGAATCGAGGGTGCGGGGCTTCACATCTACCTGCGCGGCCAGCCGGTCCACCAGGTCTTGGCGCAGGCGCACGGTGTTGAACGTGAGCTGCAACGGCGACTGGGAGCCACTTTTGAGAATGTTGATGAGCTGGCGGTTAGTGAGGCCGTCCTTCAACTCGTAATTGCCGGGCTTCACCGCCCCCGGCTTGTCGTAGCTCATCATGCGCCCCACGAAGTGCAACGACATCTTATCCACAACTACCCCACTAGTATCGATGCGGTTCAGGGCCGTTTTCCAGTCGGCGCCACGCGGAATCAGCACGTAGGTGCGCTTGCCCTTGGTTTCGATATTCGGGGTAAAGAATATCTGGTAGAAATAATACGAGAACGTAATGAGCAGCAAGCCGATGATGCCCACTGTGTAGGAGAAACGGTTGCGACGACGAGTAGCCTTGGCTTTGTAGTCGATGCGGGGTTTGGCCATGATGACGAGAAAACAAAAAGCGAAAAGGGTGCGTAGCCTCTATCGTTTGGGCTGCGGGCTGTATTTAGATTAGCTTTGACGGTTCAAAAGTAATTGGAATAAGACAGTGCCTATACCTAAAGATTTTGTGGGCTCTGTTAGCATGGGCAGCGTTTGCTGTTTAACACCTTATTTTGCTGATTCAATAAAATTGACTTGCCATCACGTTTTTATTCATTCAACGTAGCATTTTCTTACCTTCTTAATCATATGCAACAGTCTTACTTTCCTCTTCATAGCAAATTAGCCACGGCCGTTGCGCTTTGCCTCATAGGCACCGCCGCTCACGCTCAACTGGCAACGTATTCGTTTACAGGCGCTGCTGGCTCAGAAGCCACATTTGCTCCTAACAGCCAGCCCGCCAATGCAACGTTTAGCTCAATGTCACGCGGGGCTGGTATTACGGGCTCGGCTGGAGCCAACACGTTTGCAGCCACCGATTGGTCTACTGCTGCACTTGACGCCACAGATTACTTCGAGTTTTCGGTACAGCCAGCTATTGGGTTCCGTTTACGACTTGATAGCCTTGTGCTAGACGAGCGGCGGTCTGGCACGGGTATTCGCGACTGGGCTATCCGGTCCAGCTTAGACAACTTTGCTACCAACCTCATTGCGGTCAACGTACCTGATGATACGGATACCCGCGCCAACAGGAAACTGACCTTACCCACTAGCTTCGCAACGCTTACTGCTCCAGTAACTTTTCGCATCTATGGGTACAATGCCGAAGCCGCCGCTGGATCTTGGCGAGTTGATAACGTACGCACTTATGGCTTGGTTAGCACGACTCTTAGCACTGCTTCTGCCACTAAAAACGCAGCTGTTAGTATTTACCCAAATCCTACCGCAGATGTAGTAAGCATCCGTATCAACGGCAAAGCCACCAATGCTCCTGTTAGCGTTTCCGACCTAACCGGCCGCAAGGTGTTGAGCGGCACGGCCGCCGCCGACGGCACGTTCAGCCTCCGCAGCCTGCCCGCTGGCAGCTACGTGGTATCTGTGCAAGATGGTGCTGCAAGTGCCACCTATAAAGTGGTGAAGCATTAATTCACTCGTGCTTTTCAGCAAAGCCTCTGCCTCCGGGCAGAGGCTTTTTTTGTGGCTTGACTTTCGGCACATAGAAACCTAACAGGAATTTTACACGAAAACTGTAAGCAGAAGTCTGCCACATCGGCTACCTTGCTCCGCTCCGACCACTGCGTCGTTTGTTTCACTCAGCTACTCCCCTGTTTCCCTATGCCCGCTACGCTGCTCCGCATTCACCCCGATAATCCACCTCAGAACCGTATCCAGCAAGTTGTAGATGTGTTGCGCAAAGGCGGCATCATCATCTACCCCACCGATACTGTATACGGTATTGGGTGTGATATTCATAATGCCAAGGCGGTTGAGAAGCTCTGCCGCATCAAAGGCCTGAACCCCGACAAAGCCAACCTCAGCTTTATCTGCTCCGACCTCTCGCATATTGCCGATTACGCCCACGGCATCACCACGCCTACTTACAAAGTCATTAAGAAGGCCCTGCCGGGTCCGTTCACGTTCATCTTTGAGGCCAGCGCCAAAGCCCCCCGCCAAGGCGGCCGCCAGCGCAAAACCGTAGGCATCCGGGTGCCCGACAGCACGATTATCATTCAGCTGGTAAAGGAGTTAGGCAACCCCATTATCAGTACCTCGGTGCGTGAGGACGAAAACACGCTGGAAGAATACGTAACCGACCCCGACCTGATTTACGAGAAGTACCGCTTACTCGTGGATTTGGTAATCGACGGTGGTTTCGGGGGTAACGTGCCCAGCACCATCATCGACTGCACCAACGACGACTTCGAGCTAGTCCGCCAGGGCGCCGGCGACATCGAGCAGTATTTGTAAGAGAGTAACGGAGTAGCGGAGTAACTGAGTAATCGTTCTGATGGCGCACATCGCGCTGATGGTTGAACGATTACTCCGCTACTCCGTTACTCTCTTATGCTTCCAGCGGCGGTGGCTCCAGAGGTAGTCGGCGGGGAAGGCGCGGATATCGGCCTCCAGCTGACGCACGAAGGCCTCGGTAATAGGAAAGCTGTTGGCGGGCAAGGGCGAGTCACCGTCATACAGGTCGGCCAGCACAATTTCGTAGCGGCCCCGGTGCAGGCGGTGAATGCCCACGTACACCACCGGGCAGCTGAAACGGGTAGCCAGCCGCTCGGCGCTGGTATAAAAGCCGGCGTCTTGGTGCATGAAGGTGGTCCAGTAGGGCCGGTCTTCGGGGCCGGCGGCCTGGTCAGACAGCAGACTTACCACCCGCGTTTCGCCCCGCCGCTGCACTAAATCCCGTAGCGTATCGCGCATGGGAATCAGGCCCGCGCCGGTACCGGTGCGCAGCTGCCGCATGAAGCGCTCAAAAAACGGGTTCATCAGCGGCTTGTACACGCCATCTACGTGCGCCGACAACCACAGCGCCCCCGAGGTAAGCACCCACTCCCAGTTGCCCGCGTGCGACGACAACCCCAGCACCGTGCGCCCCTGCGCGAAATGCCGCTCCAGCACCTCCGGGTTGCGGAACGTGACGCGCCGCTTCAGTTCCTCGTTGGATATGGCACCCAGCTTCAACGTCTCGACCAGCACCTGCGCAAAGTTGCGGTAGAACTGGTTTTGCAGGCGCTGAATCTCCGCCGCCGGCTTCTCCGGGAACGAATTACGCAGGTTGGTGAGAATCACTTTTTGGCGGTAGCGCACTACGTAGGCCAACAGGAAATAAATGAAATCGGCCAGCCCGTATAGCACCGACAGGGGCAGATGCGCCAGTCCGCGCAATAGTCCACCGAGCACATGGTAATACCAAGGGTACGATGTAGAAGTGGTTTTACTCATCGGGCGGGGCCTGCGCCAGCGGGGGCGTAATCGGTGGTGATGCGGTGCACGGTGGCGGTTTGCGTGGTCAGGACTTGCTTGGGCGTGCGTACTTCCACGGTTAGCGTGTAGTCGCCGGCGGGCACCTTGCTCAGGTCCAGCTCACTGGTAATGGGAGTAGGCCGGCCCGCCAAGCCCCGCGTGGTAGCGGCCTGGGTTAGTGCATCGGTTTTGCCGCCCGCTTTGCGCAGCCGGTACCGCACTTGCAATTCCTGCTCGGGCGCAGCATTATAAAGCTCGGTGTACAGCCAGAGCTTATCGGCGCCGCGGGCGTAGGTACCGCCGGGGGCCCGCGTGAGGCTGAAGCCGCCGCGGCTGAAGTTGCTGGCTTCGGCGCCTTTGGCAGCCGGTTTTGCCAAGAGCACCACGTCACTGAGCGTTGGTTTTACATCAGCAGAGGCCAGTACCAAAGGCATTTCCACCAAGGCCTGCTGGCTGTTGCGGTATTGGTCGCGCACCAGCCCTCTAACACTGTAGTTGCCATCGGGCAGCACCAGCCGCTTCTGAAAGCTGAGCGGATTTTTGATGGCGGCCGTGGTGTCGCTCAGTACCGGCGGCTTGAGCGTGATATTCTCCTGGTAGGCCGCCTGCCCATCGGGCCGAATGATTTCCAGCGTCAGGATAGCCGCCGCCTGGTACATCTTGGGGGCTCGGCGCATATAGGTTAGCCACTGGCCGGGTATAGTGGCGTAGATTTCCACCACACTGCCTTTCACGCTGGTATCGAGGTTGCGAAAGCGGGCCACATCCAGCAGCAGCTGCGGCTGCGCAGCCAGCACTGGGCCAGCTAGCGGTAATACTAGCAGTAAAAATAAAAGGTATAGGGCGCGCATCGTGTCAGTTTGGCCGGTAAAGGTAGGGCGACTTTCAAAAGAATGTGGTTTCATGACGGTAGCCATAATTTTATGTATATCATTAGCTCAACTTACGTTTTACCCTAATACGTTCGGAAAGCAGGTGGTTTGGCCTTGCTCCTTGCGGCCTCATAAGGCTGCCGGTGCCCTTCTGCCTACTGGCTGTTTTCTTTTTTTGCCTGCTGCTAATGCCCAGTATCCTTTTTGAATCCCAGTACCACCCTCCCACTTCGTTTTTCGCTGAAATCATTGGGGCTAATGCCCTGCTGCTGGAAACCCAGGAGCACTACCGCAAGCAAACCTACCGCAACCGTTGCCTGATTCTGACCGCGCAGGGCGTAAAGCCGCTTACCGTGCCGGTAGTGGACGGCAACCGCAGCGAGAAAGTGAAGACGGCGGAAACTGAAATCGACTACCGGCAGCACTGGGTGCATCAGCACTGGCGCACCATCCAAACCGCCTACGGCGGCACACCGTATTTCGAGTACTACGCCGACTATTTGCACGATATCTACGTACAGAAGCACCAGCGCCTTTTCGACCTGAACCTGGCTTTCCTACGCTTCTATCTACGCTGCCTGCGGTTGCGGATTCCCGTGGAGTTCACCACCGAATATTTTCCACCTTCTACCAGCACGTCGCTTGAAAATCTTTCCTCACCTTCCGTTATTGATAAGCGTGATACTCTGACACCAAAGGCACTGGTAGCTACCGGACCTGACAGGAAGTCGGTCCAGCCCTACCTCCAAACCTTTGGTAAAGATTTTGCACCGGGGCTCAGCATCCTCGACCTGCTGTTCATGCAGGGCCCGGCTGCCGGCAGTTTTCTCGTGTAGTATACCTGCCGCCCGAACCTTCGCCCGTTACTATCTGTTTTCAGATTACTACGGCCCAACCCGCCGGAAAACGCGCTGACTGCGCTTGCGGGGTTCCGTTTTTCTTCATTACCTTATCTGCATGGAAGCTAAATTCTCAAATCGAGTCAAGGAGGTCATCTCCCTGAGCCGGGAGGAGGCCATCCGGCTCGGGCACGATTATATCGGTACCGAACACTTATTGTTGGGCATGATTCGCGAAGGGGAAGGCACGGCTATTGGTTTGCTCAAGAAATTGGGTGTATCGGTAGACGAGCTCAAATACGCCCTCGAGCAAGCTACTCGCAATACGGCCACGCAGGGAACGAGCATCACCGGCTCTATCCCGCTGACGAAACAGACCGAGAAAGTCCTCAAGATTACTTACCTCGAAGCCAAAATCTTCAAGAGCGAAATCATCGGCACCGAGCATTTGCTGCTGTCGATTTTGCGCGATGAAGACAACATTTCGTCTCAAATCCTCAGCAAATTCAACGTGAACTACGAATCTGTGCGCGATTCGCTGGATTACCACGGTAACACGGCGAACAACCCTACCAACGGCCCCGAAGCCGACGACGACGACAATGACCGCCTCTTTGGTGGTGGTGCCGGCCGCGGCGGTGCCGGTGCTGGCGCTACCCCCAAGAAAGGCACTGAGAAGTCCCGTACTCCCGTACTCGACAACTTCGGCCGCGACCTTACCAAGCTGGCCGAGGACGACAAGCTCGACCCCATTGTGGGCCGTGAAAAAGAAATTGAGCGTGTAGCCCAGATCCTGAGCCGCCGCAAGAAGAACAACCCCATTCTGATTGGTGAGCCGGGTGTTGGTAAAACGGCAATTGCTGAAGGACTTGCCCTGCGCATCATCCAGAAGAAAGTGTCGCGCGTGCTGTTCGGCAAGCGGGTAGTTACGCTGGATTTGGCTTCGCTGGTAGCCGGTACCAAGTACCGTGGCCAGTTTGAGGAGCGTATGAAGGCCGTGATGAACGAGCTGGAAAAGTCGCCCGACGTGATTCTGTTCATCGACGAGTTGCACACGATTGTAGGTGCCGGCGGTGCTTCAGGCTCGCTGGACGCTTCCAACATGTTCAAGCCGGCGCTGGCCCGCGGTGAAATTCAATGCATCGGTGCTACCACGCTGGATGAGTACCGGCAGTACATCGAGAAAGATGGCGCCTTGGCCCGTCGTTTCCAGATGGTAATGGTTGACCCAACCACGCCTGAGGAAACCATCGAAATCCTGCACAACATCAAAGACAAGTATCAGGACCACCACCACGTGGTGTACACCGATAAGGCTATTGAGTCGTGCGTGAAGCTGTCGGACCGCTACATGTCGGACCGTTTCCTGCCCGACAAGGCCATCGACATCTTGGACGAAGCGGGTGCCCGCGTGCACATCAACAACATTGTGGTTCCGGAGGACATCTTGAAGCTTGAGGAAAGCATCGAGAACATCAAGACCGAGAAGAACCGCGTGGTGAAGTCTCAGAAGTACGAGGAAGCTGCCAAGCTCCGCGACAATGAGAAGAAGCTATTGGAGCAACTCGACCAGGCCAAGAAGGATTGGGAAGAGGAGACCAAGAAAAAGCGCTACACCGTTAAAGAAGAAAACGTAGCCGAGGTTATTGCCATGATGACTGGTATTCCGGTTAGCCGTGTCGCGCAGAACGAAAGCGCTAAGCTTTTGAACATGGGCGAAGAGCTGCAGGGCAAGGTTATTGGTCAAGATAAGGCTATTAAGCAGTTGGTGAAAGCCATCCAGCGCACCCGCGTTGGCTTGAAAGACCCCAAGAAGCCAATCGGTTCGTTTGTGTTCCTGGGCCCAACGGGTGTCGGTAAAACCGAGCTGGCCAAGGTGCTGGCTACCTACCTCTTCGACAAAGAAGATTCGCTGGTGCGGATTGACATGTCGGAGTACATGGAGAAATTCAGCATCTCGCGCCTGGTGGGCGCACCTCCCGGCTACGTAGGTTACGAAGAAGGCGGTCAGTTGACAGAGAAAATCCGCCGCAAGCCGTACTCGGTAATCCTGCTCGACGAGATTGAGAAGGCGCACCCCGACGTGTACAACTTGCTGCTGCAAGTGCTGGATGACGGCATCCTGACTGACGGCCTTGGCCGCAAGGTGGACTTCCGCAACACCATCATCATCATGACTTCCAACATCGGGGCCCGCGACTTGCAGGACTTCGGGGCAGGCATCGGCTTCGGCACGAAGGCCCGGCAGGAAAACATGGATGAGTTGACGAAAGGCACCATCACCAACGCTTTGCGCAAGACGTTCTCGCCCGAGTTCCTCAACCGCTTGGATGATGTGATTGTCTTCAACTCGCTCGAGAAGAAAGACATTCACCGCATCATCGACATTTCGCTGTCGAAGCTGTTGGGCCGGATTCAGACGTTGGGTTACCGCGTAGAGCTGACCGAAGCTGCCAAGGACTTCGTAGCTGAGAAAGGCTACGATCCGAAGTTTGGTGCTCGTCCGCTGAACCGGGCCATCCAGAAGTACATCGAAGACCCGATTGCTGAGGAAATCCTGAAAGCGGAAATTGCCCAAGGCGACGTTATTACGGCCGACTTCACGGAAGGCAGTGAGGAGCTAACGTTCAAGGTGAGCAAGAGCGGTGAGGAGCAAAACCTCGCCAGCGACGAGCGACCTGCTGAAAAGCCAGAGTCCAGCGACGACGCTGACACCAAGTAGCAAGCAAACAGTGTAGAATAAAAACGGCCGGTTCCTGTGAAGGAGCCGGCCGTTTTTGTTATCGTGGTTTTTAGCTAACGCTTTGGCGCTTGGCGCAACGGCGGATTTCGGAGTTCAAAACTGTCAATACACTACAAAAGTTGATCCGAGGCAGGATGTTCAATTAACCACTTCATCCGCCATTTAGCCAAACGCCTGTTACCTGCTCTGTTCTATTGTTTGATTTGCTCGTTATTTGGCATATGTTATAAAGTCAATATCTAAATAATCATTCACAGTTGGGTCAACTGCAAATATTTCTCCTGTCTCCTTATTTTCAACTGTAACAAAATCGTGGTCTTTAAAAAATGAGGAATCGAAATATTTGTGAATGTTTGTCCCAATAAAATAAAGTTGTCCAACTTGTGGTTTTGCTGACCATCTGTCTGAAAGGTTATATTTCTTTAGAAGGTAGTTACAAGTTGTCGCAAAGAACGAAGCATAGCCAACGCAATGAGCTGTCTTAGAACTTATAAGTTTGTTTGGATCAATGTCGTTTTTGTCTGCTGTGAAGTTTAGTTGTCCTGATGTAATTGAAAGTCCAAGTTTGATAATTTGCTCAATATCGGTGTCGGCTTGTTTATCAACACTTGCGTCAATATAGTCAACAAGTTTATTGTTTGTTGCTGAATAATTAGTCCGAAGTCCAAGCGACTTATACGTTACTAAATTTCTGTAAAACCACTCACGAAACAAAAGTCCAACTGTCGTTAGAATTAAGACTATTATAAATATTCGTTTCATGAATTTCATTGTTGAACGGTCGTTGTTTACAGTTACCGGTAACATTTGTATTTGCACAACCTCGCATGGTGTAAACGCAGCTGAATTGATATGCTTGCCGCAACCCAATAGCAGGTATCCACCCAACGGTAGCTGGGTTGCCGCAATGCGGTTACTCTAACAAAGTAATAGCTTCAAGGTGCTTGCGCAACTGCGGATATAGTCAGTTGCTTCATGAGCGAGTAGTAGGCCGCCCCACAATTCTGGTGCGGCTTTTCTTTACTCGTACGTTACCTTTGAATCTCTCACCTAATTACCCAACCTGACACCCCACTCCATGTCCGATCCGCAGGCAAAAGTTCACTCAAGCAAACTGGAAACCCTTGAACGCAAAAACCAGGAAGCCCTGCTTGGCGGCGGCCAGGCCCGCATTGATGCCCAACACAAGAAAGGCAAGCTCACGGCACGGGAACGGGTGGATTTGCTGCTTGATGAGGGCTCGTTCGAGGAAATTGGCAAGTTTGTGATGCACCGCTCCAAGGACTTTGGGCTGGATAAGGAATATTACCTCGGCGACGGCGTGGTAACGGGCTACGGCACGGTGAACGGGCGCTTGGTGTACGTTTTCTCGCAGGATTTCACAGTATTTGGTGGTTCCTTAAGTGAAACGCACGCCGAGAAAATTGTGAAGATTATGGACCTGGCCATGAAGAATGGCGCGCCTGTTATCGGCCTCAACGACTCGGGCGGAGCCCGAATCCAGGAAGGCGTGGTGAGCCTGGGCGGCTACGCCGACATCTTCTACAAGAATACGCTGGCCTCAGGCGTGGTGCCGCAGCTTTCGGCCATTATGGGGCCGTGCGCGGGCGGCGCGGTGTACTCGCCGGCTATTACCGATTTTATTCTGATGGTGGAGGACACGAGCTACATGTTCGTGACCGGGCCGAACGTGGTGAAAACCGTAACCCACGAAAACGTAACCAGTGAGGAACTGGGCGGCGCCAGCACCCACTCCACCAAAAGCGGCGTCACGCATTTTACGGCGGCAAACGAGGTGGCCTGCATCAACCAGCTCAAGCAGTTGCTGAGCTACATGCCGCAGAACTGCGAGGAAACTGCGCCGGCCGTGCCGTATGAAGCCAGCAACGCAGCTCGCCCTGCCTTGGACAGCATCATTCCTGAAAACCCCAACCAGCCTTACGATATTCGGGAGGTGATTGAAGGCATTATTGATGCCGATACCTTCATGGAGGTGCATCAGAATTTTGCCGAGAATATTGTGGTGGGCTTTGCCCGGCTGGGCGGCCGCAGCATTGGCATTGTAGGCAATCAGCCCGCCGTGCTGGCTGGTGTGCTCGACATTAATGCCAGCACCAAAGCCGCCCGGTTCGTACGGTTTTGCGACTCGTTTAATATTCCGCTGCTGGTGCTGGAAGACGTGCCCGGTTTCCTGCCCGGCACCGACCAGGAGTGGCGCGGCATCATCACCAACGGTGCTAAGCTGTTGTACGCCTTCTGCGAAGCTACCGTGCGCGCATCACGGTCATCACACGCAAGGCCTACGGTGGCGCCTACGACGTGATGAACAGCAAGCACATTGGGGCCGACCTGAACTATGCCTGGCCGACGGCTGAAATTGCGGTGATGGGTGCCAAGGGTGCCGCTGAAATTATCTTCAAGCGCGAAATTGCTGCTGCTGAGGATCCGGAAGCTAAGCTTCAGGAAAAGGTGGATGAATACCAGCAAAAGTTTGCCACGCCCTACCGTGCCGCTCACCGAGGCTTTGTGGATGAGGTAATTTTGCCCTCCCAGACCCGGCAGAAGCTGATCCGAGCTTTTAAAATGCTGGAAAACAAAGTGGACACCACGCCACGTAAGAAGCACGGCAACATCCCCTTATAAGCTGTAAGCTACATGAACTGGGAAACCATCGGCAACATTCTGTTTAGCTTAGGCCTTTTGGCTTTGTTGATAGGATTGTTGCTGCGGTTTCGGGTAGGGCGGTGGCTGCTGGCGGCGTTGTGGATACTGCTTACACTTGGCTCCTTGCTAACCGGTGACTGGCACTCGCTCAGCGACAACCCAGACGTTGATACGACTCCTCAGAAAGCCAGCCGCTATTTGCTACTAGGTGGTGGCGGTGGCGTTATACTCGGGCTGCTACTCCGTGCGTTGGCCAGCAAATCGATTTAATTACTTTTTTTCTCGCGTATGCGTCCAGAATCATTCGATTTCCTACAGAAGTACCTCAATAATCCCTCCCCTACCGGCTTCGAGAAAGAGGGTCAGAAGATTTGGTTGGACTACATTAAGCCCTACATCGACGAGTATTTCGTGGATACCTATGGCACGGTGGTAGGCGTTATCAATCCGGAGGCCAAGTACAAAGTGGTGATTGAAGCCCACGCCGACGAAATCAGCTACTTCGTCAACTTCATCACCGAATCGGGTTTCCTGTATCTGCGCCGCAACGGTGGCTCCGACCCGCTGGTAGCGCCCAGCAAACGAGTAAATATTCACACGGCCAAAGGCATTGTGAAGGCCGTGTTTGGCTGGCCCGCCATTCATGTACGCAAAGTGGAGCAGGACAAGGCCCCCACCATTGAAACCGTGTTCCTGGACTGCGGCGCTTCCTCGAAAGAAGAAGTGGAGCAGATGGGCATTCACGTGGGCTCAGTCGTGACGTTTGAGGACGAGTTTATGGTGCTCAACGACAAGTTCTACGTGGGCCGGGCCTTGGACAACCGCGTGGGCGGCTTCATGATTGCCGAAGTGGCGCGGATGCTGAAAGAGAACGGCAACAAGCTGCCCTATGGCCTCTACATTGTGAATGCCGTGCAGGAGGAAATTGGCTTGCGCGGTGCTGAAATGGTGGCCCACCGCATCCAGCCCGACGTGGCCATCATAACCGACGTAACGCACGACACTCAGTCGCCGATGTACGAGAAAAAAACGGCAGGCGACTTGTTCTGCGGCAAAGGCCCGGTGATAACCTACGGCCCTGCCGTGCAGAATAACCTGCGTGACCTCATCATCAGCACGGCGCAGGAGGCGGAAATTCCGTTCCAGCGGGCCGCAGCCACCCGCGCCACCGGCACCGACACCGACGCTTTTGCTTACTCGGGTGCGGGCGTAGCTTCAGCCCTGATTTCGCTGCCTCTCAAGTACATGCACACCACCGTGGAAACCGTGCACAAAGAAGACGTAGAGAATGTCACCAAGCTCATCTACGAAACGCTGTTGCGCATCGAAGACGGCCACGACTTCCGGTACTTCAAGTAAAACAAGCTTTATAGCGTTCCAACAAACAAGGCCTTCAGCTAGCTGAAGGCCTTGTTTGTTACGGTTAGTATTCTTCATTCTATGGACCTCCCTCCCATTTTTCCGCCGCTCACTGTTACCGACCAAATGGGCCGGCGAGTGGCGGTGCCATTTCCTCCGCAGCGGATTGTATCGTTGGTGCCTTCTCAAACCGAGTTGCTCTTCGAGTTAGGACTGGGTGCACGGGTGGTTGGCGTCACGAAATTCTGTATCCATCCGGCGGAGGCACGCAAAACGGCGACCATAATAGGTGGCACGAAGAATTTCGATTTCGAGAAAATAAACACCCTCAAGCCCGACCTGATACTGGGCAACAAAGAGGAAAACTATCAAGCCGGCATCGAGCAGCTAGCCGAAAATTATCCGGTGTGGCTCAGCGACATTGCTACCCTCCCCGACGCACTGGATATGATTCGGCGGGTCGGCCTTATTACCGGGCGCAAAGAGCGCGCCGATGCACTGGCAGAAGAAATTGACACTTCTTTTAGAGCCTTACCAACGCCCGCTGCAAGTGTAGCAGCGGCGTATTTCATCTGGCGCAAGCCGTACATGGTGGCCGCCTCTGGCACATTCATTGACGATTTGCTACAGCGCGCAGGGTTCCGTAACGTGTTCGGCAGCCTCGGCCGCTACCCTGCGGTAACACCCGAACAACTTGCAGCAGCAGCTCCACAGCAAATCTTGCTTTCTTCCGAGCCGTACCCGTTCAGTGAAAAGCACATAGCTGAATTCCAAGCCATCTGCCCAACTGCCGAAGTGCGCATTGTGGATGGTGAACTGTTCAGCTGGTACGGCAGCCGGTTGCAACACTCAGCGGCCTATCTGCAAGGATTGCCACTGTAAGAACACTGCGTCCGCTGCGCGAACTTCTGCGGGCTAAAGACTCCCGCACAAACCCAGCCTTATACCACGCTAAACCCCGCCTTTTCCAACTCCAGCCAGAATTGTGGGTACGACTTGCGAACCACTTGCGGAGAATCAACGGTAATGGGGCCGCGCAAGGCCAAAGGCGCAAAGGCCATAGCCATGCGGTGGTCGTGGTAGGTGGCTACGGTCTGGCCGCCTACATGAAATTCTTCCGTCGAAACCCGGAAATGGCCTTCTGCTTCCTCGGTCAGGAAGGCGCCGAAGTTGGCTAGTTCGGTTTGCAGCGCAAAAATCCGGTCGGTTTCCTTGATGCGCAGGCTTTCCAAGCCGGTCATTACTACCGGCACGTTCAGGGCGGCCGCCACTACGGCAACGGTTTGGGCTAGGTCGGGGCAGTCGGTGAAATCCTGGGTGAAACCACCGGTGGGCGCGGTTTGGGTGAGGCGGACACCATCGGCAAGAAATTCGGTGTCAACTCCCAGTTTGGCCATGATGTCGACGATGGCCTGGTCGCCTTGCCAGGAGTAGCGCCGCAACCCCGGCAGCGTGAGGTGCGAACCAGCCGGAGCCAGCGCCACCATTGCGTACCAGTAGCTCGCCGCCGACCAGTCGGATTCGATGGTATAATCGGCGGGCTGGTAGTGGCCGGGGCGCGCCTCAAGAGCTGTACCTAAGTCGCGGCAGTTACCACCGAAATGCTGCATCAGCGCCATTGTCATGCGGATATACGGGCGCGAACCCACCTTGCCAGTCAGCCAGAGGCGCAGGCCACCGGGCAGCATAGGCCCAATCATCAGCAGCGCCGAAATGTACTGGCTGCTGATGTCGCCGCGCACTTTCAGCTCAATCGGCTCATCTTCCTGAGTTGCGTTTTCATTTTGTGGCTCCGCAGCCTGCCAGCCCCGCAAGCGCAACGGCGGGTAGCCTTCTTCCTTCTCATAGCCAATGTCGGCCCCCAACTCCCGCAGGGCATCTACCAGAATCCCAATTGGCCGCTCCTGCGCCCGTGCGGTACCCGTGAGCAGCGCGTTGCGGTTGGTAACAGCCAGGTAAGCCGTTAGAAAACGCATGACGGTGCCCGCATCTTCGGCATCAACTTCCGTAGCTGCCGGATCGGCCAGCAGGCGCTGCATCAGTTGCGTATCATTGGCATCGGAAAGGTTGTCGAGTTGCCCGCCGCCGGCCAGTGCTTGCAGGATGAGGGCGCGGTTACTTTCGCTTTTCGAGGCGGGAAGCTGGGCCGTACCCCGCAATGGGCTACCGGGCCAGGTGAGTTGGATGGACGAGTTGATGGCAGTGAAGGTAAACTCTGAAGCGAGGCCTCAGTAATGAATTGATATGCAAAGGAAAGCTGTGGCGGCCATATGCCGCGCTACAAACGGTGGTAGTAACGCAACGAGTCGGCTATTTCTGCTACCGTTACTGGTTGGTTGTACACCCCGTACCCAATGCCTTTCAGCAAGGTACAATTGATAACGGAACCCGCGTTTTTCTTGTCCTGACGGGCGTATTCGGCAATAGCTTGCGTTTCCAGAGACACAAACTGCACCTTCTCGTACACCGAAAACAGGAAGGTTTCAATTTGGTCGAGTTCGGTTTCACTCAGCAGGCCGTGCTGCACACTCAGCCAGGCTTCACAGACCATGCCTGCCGCTACTGCCTCACCGTGCAGAATCTCGCGGCCGGGCTGTGCCAGCAAGAAGCTTTCCAGCGCATGCCCTACCGTATGCCCGAAGTTGAGCAGCTTGCGCGGACCAGCCTCCAGCGGGTCTTGCGCTACAATTTCCTGCTTTAGCGCCACCGAATGGCGAATGGTATCCGTCCAGTCGTCGATGAACACGCTGTTCACGCGCTGCTCCTGAAAAGCGGCTGCGTCGGCAATTAGGCCGTGCTTTACCACTTCGGCGTAGCCCGATTTCAGTTGGCGCGGGTCGAGAGTGGCCAGGAATTGCGGGTCGATGAACACGCCAGCAGGTTCCTGAAACACGCCCAAATGGTTTTTAAAGCCTTGAAAATCAACGCCAGTTTTGCCACCTACACTGGCATCTACCTGCGCTAGCAGCGTGGTAGGCACCTGCATAAACCGGATACCACGCTTGTAGAGCGCAGCACAGAAACCACCTAAATCGGTAACCACTCCGCCGCCCAGGTTCACTAGCACGGCAAACCGGTCGGCTTGCCGCTCCGTTAGTTTGTCCCACACTACCTCGCAGGTCGCTAGCGTTTTGGCGTCTTCACCAGCCGGAATTTCCAGCACCGTGTGGTTAGCCGGCAAGTGTGGCTGCAACAGCGGATAACACAAACGACCTGTGTTTTCATCAGCAAGCACAAAAACTTCGCTTACGGCTGGCTGGCGAAGCATTTCCGCTAATTCTGGCAAGGCATTTGCTCCAATCGACAAGATATTGTTCAATGCAAACTGGTTTAAAGAAAATTTAATAGAGAAGCTTCCCGTTTCGGTGTAAAAATAGCTTGCTTTGATGCAACTATCCGGGCTCGGAATCAATCATGCAGTTATAACAGCCTTTACGCACTATTTATTGATGTTATCCTTACCCTGCCGCTACGCATTTCCCGCCCTTCTGGCTGCTAGCTTGTTTACCAGTGCCTGCAACCGCGACTCAGTGCCCACCATGGAGCAGCAATTAGTAGGCCGCTGGGAATGGCAGCAGACATCTGGCAGCACCAATTCTGTATTAACTCCGGCTTCCACTGGTCATCAGCTAGTGGTAGTGTTCGACCGGCGAGGCCGGGCACGCTTCTACCAGGACGGTAACTTGCTGAGTGCCGCGGCCTTTACGGTACGGCATAAGCGCGGCGGCTTCCGGCGGCCGGGTCGCCACATTATCCAGTACCGGGGCTACGAAGGCACCCAATATTACTCTGTAACGGGTAATATCCTGTATTTGGAGGAAACGCGAGGCAAAGCTATCCGGCACAGCTATGTGCGCTTGCCTTCCGAAACCGAGCTTACCACCCTGAATCAGCCGCCAAAGTAGCCTCGATGGCCTCATTTAGGGAAAGCCCTCGTTCAGTTTAGGAGAAGCGTACAGCTAAGTACTTCTCTTAGACTAAACGAGGGCTTTTTCCTGCCTACTAATCAGGGCGTTGCATGATTTCGGTTTGTCGCCGGATGCTCTCAATATGAATCAGCTTGTAGAGCTCGGCAATAAACTTCTCGTTCACTTGCAGCTTACGCGCCCACGCTTGCCGCGACTCGAAAATCTCGTTCCAACGGTCCATTTGCAGGATTTTAACGTCGTTTTCCTTTTTATACTCGGCCAGCTCTCCTACCAGCGCCATCCGGCGAGCTAGGCCTTCCATTATTTCCCGGTCGGCTTCGTCCATCTTATTGCGCAGCTCTTCGGCCTTGTTCAGATACTCGGCGTTGTTGGAAGAGCGGTAGCGGAAATGCAGCTCGCTGATGATTTCCCCTAAACGGGCGGGTGTTACTTGCTGCGCCGCGTCGCTGAGGGCCTTATCAGGGTCGGGGTGAGTTTCAATCATTAGGCCGTCGTAGTCAAGGTCGAGGGCTTTCTGGGCAATGGGCAGCAGCAAGTCGCGGCGGCCGCCAATGTGGCTAGGGTCACAGATAAGCGGCAGCTGCGGAAAGCGGCTTTTCAGTTCGATGG
Source organism: Hymenobacter telluris (assembly GCF_017313265.1). Classification (GTDB taxonomy): domain Bacteria; phylum Bacteroidota; class Bacteroidia; order Cytophagales; family Hymenobacteraceae; genus Hymenobacter; species Hymenobacter telluris. The sequence goes on from NZ_JAFLQZ010000017.1 coordinate 79,722, forward strand.
GCAATATCCAGGTGGGCGCATTGCGGTAGCGTGAGGGCGCAAACGTGCTGAACCCGCGGTGGATAGCCGCCAAATCGGTGATGCCGGCGCGTTCCAGCCGTTCCAGTGCCCCGGCCCACAAGGCCACGTCGGGGTTCACGGGGTTTTTCACCATCACTGGCACCCCGGTACCGGCCAGCGCATCGGCCAGCTCCTGAATGGCAAACGGGTTGACGGTGGTGCGCGCACCAATCCAAAGCACATCAATACCATGCGCCAATGCTTCTTCTACGTGGCGCGGCGTGGCTACCTCCACGGTGGTTGGGATGCCGGTTTCCACTTTCACACGCTGCAACCACGGCAAGGCCACCGAGCCCATTCCCTCGAAACCGCCTGGCTTGGTCCGGGGCTTCCAGATGCCCGCCCGAAATAAATCCACCCGGCCCAACGCCTTCAGCCCGTGCGCGGTAGCCAGGACCTGTTCTTCAGTTTCGGCCGAGCATGGCCCGGCAATCAGCAACGGGCTGCCTTTGGCAACTAAACGGCTGGAAAAGAAATTTTCGGGAGTGGCAGAAGCAGGCATAGGGGAGGCAAAAAACCGAACGGCCGAAGCCACCCAGGCAGTGAATGAAAGCAGAAGAAACGATGTTCAACCGAGGAAGGCAAAGCGCATAACCTGATCCGTTGGAATCTTGTTTAAAGGCTACCTTTGTTTCTCAGTTTCCTCCGCCAAAGCTACGCCCTATGCCCATAACCCAAGCTCCACCCGTTTCATTTGATGACACCGCCGTAGCCTTCGCCTCGAAGTCGGACGCGGAGTTGCGCAAAATGTACGCGCTGTTTGCTTCCATGAACAACAATACGCTGGTGAAAACCGGTGGCGGCTTAATGAAAACCGCGTTGAAGTGGGGCATACCGGGCAGCAAATTTTTGATTAAGCATTCCATCTTCAATCAGTTTTGCGGCGGCGAAACCATTAAGGAGTGCATTCCCGTCATTGCCGAGCTAGGCCGCTACGGTATCGGCACCATCCTCGACTACTCGGTGGAAGGCGAAGGCAACGATAAAAGCTTCGACCATACCCGCGACGAAATATTGGCCACAATTGACCTGGCGCATCGGTCCACCCACATTCCATTTTCGGTGTTCAAAGTGACGGGGCTGGCCGACAGCGGTTTGCTGGAGAAAGTGCAGGCCGGCAAGCCCCTTACCCCAGCCGAGCAGGCCAGCTACGACCGGGCGCATGCCCGCATGGATGCCATTTGCCAGCGCGCCCACCAGTATGGCGTACGGGTGTTTGTGGATGCCGAGGAAAGCTGGTTTCAGCAAACCATCGACAATCTGGCTTACGAGATGATGCGCAAGTACAACCGCGAATCGGCCATCGTCTGGAATACCTATCAGCTCTACCGCCACGACCGGCTGGATGCTATTAAAGCTGCGCACGATGATGCCAAGCAAGGCGGCTACTACTTAGGCGGCAAACTGGTGCGCGGAGCCTACATGGAAAAAGAAGCTCGGGTGGCTGGCCAGCGTGGCTACCAAAACCCCATCAACCCCAGTAAGCAGGCCACCGACGACCTATACAATGAGTCGTTGCGGTATTGCGTGCAACACATCGACCGGATCAGCATTTGCGCAGGCACTCACAACGAAGCCAGCTCCAAGCTCCTGACCGAGGTGATGCAAGAATTTGACGTGCAGCCCGGCGACCCGCGCATTTGGTTTGCGCAGCTCTATGGCATGAGCGACAACCTCAGCTATAACCTGGCGCATGCCGGCTACAATACCGCCAAATATGTACCCTACGGCCCCGTAGACGCAGTTATGCCGTACCTGCTCCGCCGCGCCGATGAGAACACCGCCATTGCTGGCCAGAGCAGCCGCGAATTTTTGCTGATCCAAAAAGAAATAAGACGCCGCCAGGGCCGTTAGAGTTGGTTTTGCCAATCGGCACGGTTTTGGGTATCCGCCGCCCGTTGTTTTGGCACTTTGCCGAAACAGCGGGCTTTTTTTGTACTTTTCACACCCAACTCCCATTCTCACTGCCCATGTACGGCCGAATTCGCAGCCATTTAATTCGCTTTGCCCGCCATCAGGTAGGCACCATCAGCTACTTGAACCTTGTACAAGAAGCTGAACTGGGGCTCAACCTCGACATCTCACACGAGAAGGCCCGTTTGAACGAACTATTAGCCGAAATTTCGGAACAAGAGTACCAAGCCGGTCGGCCCATTATCAGCAGCCTGGTGAAAGTAGAGGGCTCCAAAGGCCAAGGGGACAACTTCTATAAGCTGTGCGAGCGACTAGGTATGGGCGAATGGCGCACCCTCAAGCAACAGGAAGACTTCCTGAAGAATCTGCGCCGCGAATGCCGCGCTTTCTGGCAGGATGAAACGAATTTCGAGCGTTTCGGATAAGGCAGACTACAGATGAGTTAGATGAACAGAGGTTTCGAGGAAGCCCTAATTTTATGTGTAACCTCTATAGGGGGGCCGCGTTTAGGTATCTACAAAGCGAGTTCGGGTGCCCTACTCTCCGAACTTGCTTCTTCCTTTCCCTCTTTTCATTTAATCTCTCTCAGTCTTATGAACACCAACGATTCGAATAACCCGACAAATACTGGTACTGGTTCAGGCTCTAACTATGGTACCGGCAATGCAGGTACTGGTTTCGGTAGCGGCGCAAGCTCCAATAGCAATTCCACTTCGGGTGGTAACCTGGGTAACTCCAGCACTGGCGATTCAAGCCTCCGCGCGGCTGACAGCGACGCTGCACACCATGACTATAGTGCAACCCAAAAAGGTGCTGCCGTAGCCGGTGGTGTTGGTGCCACTGTAGGTGCTGGAGTTGATGCCGTGCAAAACGCCGCAGGCGACGCCGCCCGCGCAGTAACCGGCAACGATACGACGTATGGCTCGTCTAACAAAGGCGGTATGATGACCGGCATGTTCCGTGACCGTGACAGCGCCGAGCGTGCTTATCAGTCGCTGTCGTCGCGCGGCTATACCAAGGACGATGTGAACCTGTTGATGTCGGATGACACCCGCAAAACCCACTTCGGCGACAATACGGCTGACACTGAGCTTGGCGATAAGGCCATGGAAGGTGCTGGCGTAGGTTCGGCCATTGGTGGTACTGCTGGTGCCGTGATTGGTGCCATTGCTGCCATTGGTACTTCGGTAGCGTTGCCCGGCCTGGGTCTGATCATTGCGGGTCCTATTGCAGCTGCCTTGGCTGGCGCTGGTGCCGGTGGTCTGACGGGTGGCCTGGTAGGTGCCCTAGTAGGCTCGGGTATTCCAGAAGAGCACGCCAAAGAGTACGAATCTGATATCCAGAATGGTGGTATTGTGATGGGCGTAAACCCACGCAACGACGAAGATGCTCGTTACTTCGAAGACGAGTTCCGCCGCAACAACGGCGACAAAGTACGTCGCTACTAATCTGACAATAAGCATTCTGTGAAAAGGCCCCTCCTTATACTAGGAGGGGCCTTTTTTTGTAGCTCTAGAATAGCTAAATTACTGCTTCTGCCAAAGAGGCTATTCTGCTGTTTGGCGCGCTTTTGGCTATACTTTCAAGCAGCCGCTTGCCTGATAGTTGCGTCTTGTGGTTTAGCGTTGTTTTCTGGAATAGCCCCGCATGTTGGGCACTTATTCGGCAGGATTCGGCGTTTTCCTCTTGAACTAGGGTGGCGACTATGTCGTAAAGCAGAGAACGGCATTCGCTTACATTTGATTTTCCTTCATTTCACTCGATTCTTCATGTCTTTCCCCCGAATCAAGATTGGCTTATATGCCGCGGTGGTGCTGGCAGTTTTCGTGCTGGCTTCCTACAAGCTCTACCGCCGTGGCGACTCACGGCCACCGCAGAAAGACGCTGTGCTTATCCAGGCCATGCTTTCCGGCCTGACCACGGCTCATTATCAACCCGAAAAACTCGATGATACCTTCTCGAAGCGGGTATTTGACTTATACCTGAAGCGCGTTGATTCCAACAAGAAGTTTTTGCTGGCTTCTGATGTTGCGCAGCTACGCAGCAAGTACCAAAACGATATTGATGAGGAAGTGAAGCGCGGCACCCATGAGTTCATGGACCAGACCAATATGCTCATCGACCAGCGCGTGAAAGACGTGCAGGCTCTGTACCGCGACATCTTGGCCAAGCCGTTCGACTTTACTACCGAAGAGACCTTTGAAACCGAGCCTGATAAAGCCAATTTCGCTGCCGACAAAGCTGCTCAGCGCGAAGAATGGCGCAAGTTTCTGAAGTACCAGACCATGGTGCGGATTTCGGAAATGATGGACACTCAGGCCAAGAAGAAGGATAAGCCGCTGGCTGCCACTTCTGTAACACCTTCTACTGCTACCACTTCCGAGCCCACCCGTACGCCGGCCGAAATGGAAGCCGAAGCGCGTAAACGGGTGCTGAAGTACTTCGACGACCAGTTCAACGACTTGTTGCAAAATGATGCCAATGACCGGCTGGCTATGTACGCCAACGTCATTGCCAACACCTACGACCCCCACACGGAGTATTTCGCTCCGCGCGATAAAGAAAGTTTCGATGTAGCCATGACTGGCCGCTTCGAGGGCATCGGTGCTTCGCTGCAAGAGAAAGACGGCCAGATTAAGATTACTGACATCATTCCTGGTAGTGCTTCGTATCGCCAGGGCGAACTGAAAGCTGGCGACATTATCCTGCGTGTAGCGCAAGGTGCCGATGAGCCTGTATCGGTGGAAGGTATGCGCCTTGACAAAGCTGTGTCAATGATTAAAGGCAAGAAAGGCTCTGAGGTACGCCTCACGGTTAAAAAGCCCGATAACAGCACCAAAATCGTTTCGATTATTCGCGACGTAGTGATTATCAAAGAAACCTACGCGCAGTCGGCCACCATCAATGAAGCAGGCAAAAAGATTGGCTACATCAAACTGCCCACCTTCTATGCCGACTTCAACGACAACGGCGGCCGCAGCTCGGCCGACGATGTGAAGAAAGAACTGGAGAAACTGAAGCAGGAAAACGTGCAAGGTGTGGTGCTTGACTTGCGCTTCAACGGCGGTGGCTCGTTGCAGGATGCCGTGGAAATGGCTGGCCTGTTCATCGACAGCGGCCCGGTTGTGCAAGTGAAAGGCCCACAAGGTGCTCCTACCGTTCTCAACGACCGTGACCCCCGCGTACAGTACAGCGGCCCGCTCGTGGTGCTGGTGAACAAGTACAGCGCTTCTGCTTCTGAAATTCTGGCTGCAGCTATTCAGGATTACAAGCGCGGCGTGATTATGGGCGCCGCCAGCACCTATGGCAAAGGCACCGTACAGCGCATTTTCGACTTGGATGATGCCCTACCGGCTGAATTCAACAGCATCAAGCCGTTTGGCTCTTTGAAGCTGACTACGCAGAAGTTTTACCGCATCAACGGCGGCTCCACCCAGTTCAAAGGAGTTGTACCGGACATCATTCTGCCGGATGCATACAGCTACCTCGACCAAGGCGAAAAAGAATCGGATTACCCACTGAAGTGGGACGAAATTACCCCGGCCCGCTACCGTCCGTGGGCGCAGGCTCCCGCTACCGACAAGCTGCGTACGGCCAGCCAGGCTCGTGTAGCTGCTAGCCCAAGCTTCCGCTTGGTGAATGAGTTGGCTCAGCGGATGCGCAAGCGCAAAGACGACACCAAAGTATCGTTGAAGTTGACGGCGTACCGTGCTGAGCAGCAAACCAACAAAGTGGAGTCGGATAAGTATGAGGCCGCTCAGAAAGCCGCTCAGCCTTTGGCCATTGCTCCTCTTTCAACTGATTTGCGCGCCTTAGGCAGCGACACAGTGGAAATCAACCGGGCTTCGCGCTTCACCAAAAACCTGAACAAGGACATCACGCTTCGTGAAGCTGTGTCAGTAGTGAAAGACCAGATGTAATTCCAAATTCAGTAGCAGGCACCTAAGTTCTTGCCACAAAAAAGCCTCGGTAGTTACTGCTGCCGGGGCTTTTTTTATGCTCAATCAAGTAGTAAACAAACACCCTCCGTATCGTTAGCAAATAGACTCTAAAAATAAATTGATGAAAATCCACATTTTCATCATAAACCATTGATTTACAACACTAATACTTATCATATATTTGCCCAATATTTTTAGCAAATAAGAACTAATACTATTACCTTCATGTTGAACTAGCATGACGACAGACATGGAAACTCCTATCATCCCGCTCGTGACGGACGAGCAGCAGAAGCTAGCTGACGAGACCTGGCGCAAGTCTATTCCGGCGCAGGTGTTCCTCAACTATTTCTTCGCCATCAACTACCACATTCAAGAGGCCGACGACGCTACTGGCGGCTTGCAGCATCTGCCTTTTTTCCGGGCCCACCAGGCCGAGCTGGTTGAAGCTGACTTAACGGCCGTGACCAAGCTGCTGCACTCCTGCTGGAGCACGGAGTATGCGTTGCGCTCCACGGCTGAGCTCGGCGACGAAGACTATCTGCGCAATGCGCTGCACTGGACCTTTCCGCAGGCTTACCACACCATTATGGCTGGCTTGCAGGCGTTCCTGTACACGGCCGGCGTACGTGGCAACAACCCATCGTTGGTGCGGCGTGAGGTAGGGCGGTTGGTTGTGCGCAATGCATATCCGCGGCCCGTGTCGTTCTATGCGGCTGGTGCCTACGGCGACTTTAGCATTCATCGGCTGCCGCTGGCGGGCTATAAGGCCGGGCTCAACATTGCCAGCAAGGAGATTGATGCCCAGGCCCAGATTGGTCAGTTCCTGCGCACTACGCGCAAGTTGAAGGCCACTGCTACCCGCCAGCAGATTCAGGCCAACCCAAATACGGCCATCCGCAGCCAGAAAACCGGTAAGGTGCTGGATAAATGGACGGCCGCTCACTGGCAGCAGATTACCTGGCGCCTGGGCTATACCACCATTTTCGACTTGCTGGGCCGGTTGCGCATTTCGCAGACCAGCCGCGAGATTGAGCGTTTCATTGAAGCCGAAATTGACTTCAAGCTGTTTCACCAGTCGCTGCTCAATATTGTAAGCTACCTCAACGGCATTCACGAAACCTACGTGGCCAAGGCCATTGGCCTGGAGCGGTATCAGCAGCTTGTTGATGAGTTGCCGAAGCACTTGCACCACGGCTTTGTAGAAGAGCGCCTGCGTACGCGCGTGCAGCCCACCATCACCGGCGAGACTCCTGCCCCGCAGATGGGTATTGCGGCTTAAGCGCCTCCCCTTTTTAGCAAATCTTACTCCATATACACGTAAGCGCCATCCCCTTGGGGTGGCGCTTTTTGCGTTCAGTAAAACCGGTGGGTGCAAGTACCTGTTAGGTTAGGCGCGCAGGCCGCGCTATTTTTGCGGCCTGACCATTCTGGCCCCGCGCGGGCCCTCTTTTTACGCCCTGCCCCATGCATCATCTTAGCGAACAGGAAATTATTCGTCGTGGCAAGCTCGAGGAGCTCCAGAAGCTCGGTATTGAACCGTATCCATCCGAGCTGTTCGACGTGAATTTCTACGCCCAGGAAATCCACGATAACTACCACCCCGAGCTGAACAACTTTCAGGACGTGAGCCTAGCGGGCCGCCTGATGTCGATTCGGGTGAAGGGCAAGGCCTCGTTTGCGGAGTTGCAGGATGCGTCGGGTCGGATTCAGCTCTACATCAACCGCGACGAAATCTGCCCCGGTGAAGACAAGGAGCTATACAACACGGTGTTCAAGAAGCTGCTGGACCTCGGCGACTTTGTGGGCGTGAAAGGCCACGTGTTCAAAACGATGGTGGGCGAAACGTCCATTCACGTTACGGGCCTCACGGTGCTCAGCAAAAGCCTACGCCCCCTGCCCGTAGTGAAAGAGCGCACCGACGAAGCTACCGGCGAAAAAGTAACCTACGATGCCTTCTCCGACCCCGAGCAGCGCTACCGCCAACGGTATGTGGACTTGGTGGTAAATCCGCACGTGCGCGAAGCCTTCATCAAACGGACTCAGTTGGTGCAGGCCATGCGCAACTACCTCAACGACAAGGGCTACTTGGAGGTGGAGACGCCAATTCTACAGCCTTTATACGGTGGTGCCGCCGCTCGGCCTTTCAAAACGCACCACAATACGCTGGACATGACGCTGTACCTGCGCATTGCCAACGAGCTGTACCTGAAGCGCCTGATTGTGGGCGGTTTCGATGGGGTGTACGAGTTCAGCAAGGACTTCCGCAACGAGGGCATGTCGCGCTTCCACAACCCGGAATTCACGCAGATGGAGCTGTACGTAGCCTACAAAGACTACTACTGGATGATGGACCTGGTAGAGGAAATGGTGGAGCGCGTGGCGCTGGCCCTGCACGGCCAAACCGAAGTGCAGGTAGGCGAAAACCTCATCAACTTCCAACGCCCCTGGAAACGCTACACCATGGCTGAGTCTATTGAGCACTTCACGGGCTTCAACATCGATGGCAAGAGCGAAGACGAACTGCGCGCAGCAGCCAAGGAACTGAAAGTAGGCCTCGACCCCAGCATGGGCAAAGCCAAAATCATCGACGAAATATTTGGGGAGCATGTGGAGCCCAAGCTGATTCAGCCGACGTTCATCACCGACTACCCAGTGGAAATGTCGCCGCTGGCGAAAAAGCACCGCAGCAAGCCGGGCCTGGTAGAACGGTTCGAGGCTATCTGCAACGGCAAAGAAATCTGCAATGCCTTCTCGGAGCTAAACGACCCCATTGACCAGCGCGCCCGTTTCGAGGAGCAGTTGGAGCTAGGCAAGCGCGGCGACACCGAAGCTATGGTGCTCGACGAAGACTTCCTGCGGGCTTTGGAGTACGGCATGCCGCCAACCGCCGGCCTGGGCATCGGCATCGACCGGCTGAGCATGATTATGACCAACTCCAACTCTATTCAGGACGTGCTGTTCTTCCCGCAGATGAAGCCGGAAAATACCAAATCGGAAAACGCACCGAAACCGGAAGAGCCAGCCGCCTAATCAAGCTGGCCGTAAATAGAGAAAGCCTCCCGCATAATACTGTGCGGGAGGCTTTCTATTTATAAGCGGCTAACTTTTAGCTGGCAGAACTACTTGAAGAAGCTTGCGATGAACAAGTACGATTTTACTAGTTGGTTGAGTTAACCACAACTAACCAGAAGCTCTACTGTCGGCAATTTTACTTCAAATGTGCTTACCAACTTCTTTCAAGCCGGTTATATAGTATTTAACGGTAGCGTTAAAATCAGGTTACGTATCGGTTGTTAATTTCTCGAAGAAACTTACCAACCAAATACCCCATAAAATCAGAAAGCCTCCCGCTAATTGAATGCGGGAGGCTTTCCTTTTGTACAACAAACTTACCATTCCAATCGGGTTCGAATGCAGAAGCTTGCGATGGGCAACTCCAGATTTTACTGCTGTTTGTTTGAACCACAAATAGCAGAAGCTCGGCAGCCGGCAATTTTACAACATTGAATTCTCCGATCTTCTTTTAAGTCGGTTATATAGTCTTTAACGGCGGCACTGAAAAGAGGTTACAATGCCTGCAAACTTTTTTTAAATTCCTTTGCCGTAGCCCGCCGAATGCCGAGCGTCGCCGCCAATGCCGTCGTAGTCGGAATCAGCATCAGCGCTATTCTCAGGAGAGTGAAGCGCGTCAAGCAGCACATCAGCGGCCGAACGGTCGGCTTGCTGCTTGGTGGTGCCGGGGCTTTGGTTGGTGAGAGAGTTGAAGCGGGATATACCGTCTTTAAACAGCTTGTCGAGGTCTTTCCCAAGCTTGCTGGCCGATTTCTTCAAGCCAGCTCGGGTTTCGTCGCCGGTTTCGGGAGCTAACAACAGGCCGGCTACGGCGCCAATGGTGGCCCCAGCTAGCAAGGAAAAAATCACTTTGCCTTTCGTATCTTCCATAAAACAGAGTAGTTGGGTGATGAGTACGTGGAGTAAACGGCTTGCTCAGACGCGGTGCCTGTAAGCGTAGCCGCTGCTACAATAACGATTTTCCTGAATATTGGTTAACAGAAACGCCCCTGCTCTCGTGTGAAAGCAGGGGCGTTTTTTAGGGCTTGTTGTTTCGGCCTACAGGTCGTTCAACAGTTTCACTACTTCGTTTTTGGCTTTGCCAAGCTTCTTCTGCAAACGGCCAACCAGCTCGTCGCCTTTGCCTTCGGCATACTCCAGGTCTTCGTCGGTGAGCTGGGCGTATTGCTGCTTCAGCTTGCCTTTGGCATCGTCCCAGTTGCCTTTCAGCTTCAGGCTGCTGCCGGCACCACCGATGCCCAAGTCTTCCAGCTTCTCAACGTAGCCTTTGAACTTCGCGTCCAAGTCTTCAGTGTATTTCGAGAACTGCTCGCCGAACTGGCCGCTATACTTCGTGGCGGCACTGCCGATTTTTTCGCGGGTGGCCTTGCCTTTGTCAGGAGCCATCAGCAAACCAGCAATGATACCAGCACCGGCACCGGCCAAAGCAGCGAGGAGAATTTTACCCGAGTTGTCTTCTTCGTGATACGACATGATGTAGGGAGAGAAAGGTGATGAATTGCAAATAGATGGCTACCGAATTACGGTTTTACCTTAAACGAACAACGGTTGCTCATCAGGTTTCAGCCATTATGAGCCTATTACGGAGCTTAGCGGCGCAGGTTTTCATTGGCAGCTAAAAAAGCTGTGCCTTGCAATATAGATGCCTTTTTATATAACCAGCAACGCTGGTATTCGCAGCAGCCCCAGCCAACCAGGCTACGTGGGTAGTAACTAAGTTGTATCTATTGCTCGGCCACTGTGCACCTGTACCTTGCTGCCCCCGTATGCCCTAAGCGGCTACATTCGTATTCCATTCTTTAGCTTTCTGCCCAATGAAACCCCTGCTGTTTTCACTGACTCTGTTGCTGGCTGGCGCCTGCCAGAACACCACTTCCACCAGCACCAAGCCCTGCATCGACCCCGCCAAAATCAGGACGGATGCCATGTGCACCATGCAGTACGACCCCGTATGCGGCTGCGACGGCAAAACCTACAGCAACGCCTGCGTGGCTACCAATGCCGGCGTTACCAGCTTCAAGCCCGGTGCCTGCCCCGACTCGCAAAAATAAAAACCACCTTATTTATGTCTGAGAAGCGTTATTTCCGTCAGTTGAATCCGTTTGTAGTGCCCACCACCGATGGCAAGCTCATTGAAGAGCATATTGGGTTGGCCAGCACCCAAACCGCCCAGTATAGTGTGGCCCACATGGTGGCTCCGCCGCAGTGGAGTGAGCCGCACCAAAGCCCGGAGTTTGATGAGGTAACGATTGTGGTGCGCGGCCGCAAACGGTTTGAAATTGACGGCGACATAGTGGAGCTAGGTGCCGGCGAATCGTTGCTAATAAAGGCTGGCGCGCGGGTGCGCTACTCCAACCCGTTTGATGCCGAGTGCGAGTATTGGTCGGTGTGCGTGCCGGCATTCAGCCCAGCCACTGTGCACCGGGAAGAGGAATAAAGCGCCCTCCCAAGCCTGGCGGCGCTATAGGTCGATGGCTGGCAGGCGCCACCGTCGGCCTTGCAGCTTGAGCAGGGTGCGCCGCCAGCTTGGTAGGTTGCGGTACGCCAGTTCCTGCTGGTGCAGCTGCGCGATATTCAACTGGGTTAGCTGTTTATACAGCACATCAAGCCCTTGGGAAGCATAGCGCTGCACCACTTGGGTTAGCACCGGCCTGATTTCCTTTAGGTTCCAGTAATGCAGCACGTACGGCGCAGCTTCCGCTATAGGCGCTTGGGTCTGGAACCACATACTGAAGGCCAGCTGCTCCATAATGTGCTTGTTGTAAGTGGCATACAGCTGCTCTCCCAGCTCCTTTATGCTGTCCAGCGCATGCGCGTCCTGGCTTGGGAAGCCGAGCACTCCGGAGTTGTAAAGCTTCGTGTCGGGGTCGATGGTGAGCGTGCGGCCGTTGACTTGCCAGTGCTTGCCGTGTAAGTGCCGGTAGATTTTCTGGCTTAGGTAATTACCCTGCGCCAACACTCCTTCGCAAACGTGCATGTAGCGCTGCCCGCGGGAAATGGCTTGGAAGACAGGCGCCGGATCTTGCTGCCAGATGGTATCCGTATCCACGAACAGCAGATTGCCGGGGTAGTGCTTGGCAGCGTGTTTCAGCACTTCAATCTTGAGCAGATACACCCGGCTGCCCCGCCACGCCTGCCATTGTTCGGGCGAGACAACCGGGTAGTGGATGTGGGGCTGCTCACCGAGTACGTGCTGGAACTCGGCTGGCTGATCGGTGTAGATCAGGATTTGCACGGGGGCGTGTTGCACCAGCCGCTGGTACGAAAGGATACTGTAAATGCCTTCATTAATCAAATCGGGCAGTCCGTAAGCCAGGTAAATCAGCGAGTTCATACGGCAAGCTACGCAATGGTTTTTTGACTACCCGATGCCAATGGCGCCGCACTTCCTTATGGCAAGTAGCCTTGCTCGGCTTTAACTACCTATATTTCAGCTACACTCTCACGCCTATTCCCGCCACATGGACCAGCGCATCATCAACCTCTTCGACGAGTACACCCATGCCCCCCTCAGCCGCCGCGAATTTCTGGACCGCCTGCACAAACTGACCGGCGGCGCGGCTATGGCTGCCGCCGCGCTGGCCGTGCTGGAGCCCGGCTACGCCCAAGCCGCCACCGTGCCCGAGCAAACCGACGACCTGCTGACTGAAGAAGTAACTTGGCCCGGCGACGCAGGCGTAACCATGAAGGGCTACCTGGTGCATCCGAAGAGCAAGAAGAAGCTGGGTGCCGTAGTGGTAATTCACGAAAACCGCGGCCTCACGCCCCACATCAAGGACGTAACGCGCCGCGTGGCGCAGGCTGGCTATTTGGCGTTGGGCGTTGATGCGCTGTCGGTATTTGGCGGTACGCCTGCCAACGAGGACGAAGGACGCACCCTGATTGGCAAGCTGGACAAGCAGCAGAACCTGAACAACTACCTGGCCGCCCTCACTTATCTGCGCGGCCGCAAAGACTCGAACGGCAAAACCGGCTGCGTAGGCTTCTGCTGGGGCGGGGCCATGGCCAACAGCCTCGCCGTAGCCGACCCCAAGCTCAACGCCGCCGTGGCCTACTACGGCACCCAACCCAAAGCCGAAGACGTACCCAAAATCAAAGCCACGCTCCTACTCCACTACGCCGGCCTTGATGAGCGGGTAAACGCCGGCAAAGACGCCTACGAAGCGGCCCTCAAAGCCAACAACATCAAGTACGAGCAGTACGTGTACGAAGGCGTCAACCACGCTTTCAACAACGACTCCTCCCCCGCCCGCTACAACGCCGAAGCCGCCAAACTCGCTTGGGACCGGACGCTGAAGCTGTTTAAGGAGAAGTTGGGGTAGGCGCACGGAACTGCTTGTAGACATTCTAAACGCAGTTCATGTAGGCAACAACAGTTGAGGCAGTGCAACGAAGCAGTTATACTATGCTACAAGCACGGTATGGAAAACATTGAAATCTATGTGGACGGTAGAAGGAGAAATTCAGAATGCGCTTGATATTCTTGAGCTTTCATCAGCCCACTTCAAGCGTTTGGATACTTTCACAGCGAAACAGATAGTAGAGCAGGCAAAAGCAAAATATGTAATTGGTAATCCTAGATCTTGGTGGCTCAGCTTGAAAGTACCTTACAAATCATACGAGTATGACTTATTCACTAATGACTTAAGTGAATATATTCCAGATCAAGAAACTGAATGTTATTGGATTCCTGAATCAGAGGAAGAATATCTTTCAGTTTATGACACGCGAATAAGTGTAATCCGCCAAGTATTAGAGAATACTCCATTTTTTGAATATTATGTATTGAGCAAAAAAATAGAGTGGCTTTTGATTGAAAACGACCACAATGAATTAATAGTAATTGTCGAATAATTGTATTCCTGTTATAAGAAGTGTTTACACCGACAACGCCAGGAAATTCAGTTAGCCACTCAGCCATGCAGAAACTACTCTCAGTATTTGGCTTACTGGTTCTGCTAGATAACACGCATCTATCGGCCAGGCCCCTGAAACCGGGGTTCGACAAGGCAGAGTATCTGGAGATGATTCGGCTGCACGCCCGCATTGCTGATACCGCCTTTTTCGGCAAGATTCCGCGACCGACCCGGTTTCGGATGGTGTACCGCTCGTCGGTGGTGGGGCTGAATAACCGCTGGGACTTGTGGACCAGCCCCGACTCAGTGGCGGTGCTCAGCATTCGGGGTACCACCCAAAACTCGGCGAGCTGGCTGGAGAATTTCTACGCGGCCATGCTGCCGGCCCGGGGCGAGCTACAACTCAGCAAAACGCGCACGTTCCGCTACGACCTGGCCACCAATCCGCAGGCTGCGGTACACGCGGGCTGGCTGCTGGGCATGGCGTATCTGGCCGACGATATTGTGGCGAAGATGGATTCCTGCCACCGCCGCGGCATCCGCAACTTCCTCGTGATGGGCCACAGCCAGGGCGGCGGCATTGCGTTTCTGCTGACTTCGCACCTGCGCAGTTTGCAGCGCCAGCAGAAACTGCCCGCCAACATCCAGTTGAAAACCTATTGCAGCGCCGGCCCCAAACCCGGCAACCTCTACTACGCCTACGAATACGAAGCTCAGACCCAGGGGCCGAACGGCGGTTGGGGCTTCAACGTGGTGAATACCGCCGACTGGGTGCCCGAGGTACCGTTTTCCATCCAAACCGTCAACGACTTCAACCCTACCAGCCCGTTTACCGGCGCCAAGGCAGCCATTGGCAAACAAAAGCTACCGCAGCGCCTGGTGTTGCACCACGTGTACAACAAGCTCGACCGGCCCACGCGCAAAGCGCAGCGCAACTTTCAGCGCTACCTGGGCACGATGGTGTCCAAGCAGGTGAGCAAGCAGTTGCCGGAGTATCAGGCCGGGGCTTTTTACCCCAGCAACCATTACGTCCGGGCGGGCCGACCGGTCATTTTATTGGCCGACGCAACCTACTACGGCCTCTACCCCAACGACCCCAAACAGGTGTTTCGGCATCATCTGTTCGAGCCTTACCTCTATCTAGCCGAGCGCCTACCGTAAGTAGCTCACGCTTAGAATCAGTACTAACTAAAAACGGAATCCAAACAGCCATACACTGTTCGGATTCCGTTTTTAGTTAGCGGTTGTCTTTATCCGCTGAAGACATTTTGCAGCTACACCAACAATGCTAGGAAATCCTGTTTGCCGTTCAGGTACTCGAAGCCAAAGCCTTCTTCTGCCATGCGGGCCTTGATGCCTTCGACGTCATGGGGTTGTCTGACTTCGACGCCGATGAAAACGGGGCCTTTTTCCTTGTTGTTTTTCTTGATGTACTGAAACTGGATGATGTCGTCACCCTCGTGCAGCACGTTGTTGACGAAGCGGCGGAGGGCGCCGGGAGCCTGATTGAAGGTGACCATGAAGTAGTGCTTCAGGCCCTGGTGCTGCATGGCGCGCTCCTTGATATCCTCCATGCGGGTGATGTCGTTGTTGGAGCCGCTGACCACGCACACCACCGTCTTGCCCTTGATTTGCTCCCGAAACTGGTGCAGCGCCGAAATGGTGAGCGTACCGGCCGGTTCAAGCACGATGCCTTCCTCGTTGTACATCTTCAGCAAGTCTTGGCAGATCTGGCCTTCGGGTACCAGCACTACTTCATCGAGCAGCTCGCGGCAGATTTCGTAGGTCAGCTGGCCGGGGCACTTCACGGCCGCGCCGTCCACGAAGCTGTCGATGCTGGCGAGGGCGGCGTGCTGGTTGCCGCGGATAGCCGAGTACATGGAGGGCGCACCCAAGGGCTGCACACCGATGAGCTTGGTAGTGGGGCTTAGCTGCCGAAATACGCTGGCCACACCCGAGGCTAGTCCGCCGCCGCCGATGGGCATGAAGCAGTAGTCGATGGGGACGGTGGCGGCTTTCAGGATTTCCAGACCGACGGTGGCTTGGCCTTCCACAATGGCGAGGTCGTCGAAAGGGTGAATGAAGGTGCTGCCCCGCTCGTCGCAGAACGCGCGGGCCGAGCGGAACGAGTCGTCGAAGCTGGCACCGGTGAGCACCACTTCCACGTATTCTTTGCCGAAGAGCCGCACTTTGTCCACCTTTTGGGCGGGCGTGGCGGCGGGCATGAAAATGTAGCCTTTCAAGCCGAGCATCTGGCAGGCGTAGGCCACGCCCTGCGCGTGGTTGCCGGCGCTGGCGCACACTATTTCCCGCTCGCCGCTAATGGGCGGCAGCGTGAGCATCTTATGGTAGGCGCCCCGAATCTTGTAGGAGCGCACCACTTGCAAATCCTCCCGCTTCAGCAGCACCGTCGCGTCGTAGGTGCGTGAGAGACCGTGGTTTTGCAGCAGCGGGGTTTTGTAGATGACGCCTTTCAGGTTGCGCGCGGCCTGCTCCACATTTTCCAGCGTGACGGCCAGCGGCGCGGCTACTTCCTTTTCCATGTTCTTCGTGTTTGATGTGCCAAACTGTAAGAGACGCGACACTTCGCGTCTCGTCGTTGCTGATGTCTGCACAAAAAGCATACTTGGCTTCGGCAATACGAATCGTTCAACGACGAGACGCGAAGTGTCGCGTCTCTACATTGGGTCAGTACGCTACTAGCTCAACTCTTCCACTTTTTCCGCGGCTTTCGAGCGGAGCTGGCGCACGGTAGCGCCGGTCTGCCACAGTTCGGAGTCGCGCACTTCTTTGAGTTCGGTTTCCAGCTCCGAGCGGTAGTTGGGCGTGGAACCGCGCTGAATGGTGCGCTCGGCTTCTTTACCGCTGGCTACGCTGTCGTACAGCTCGTTGAGGACGGGCAGGGTGGCTTCGCGGAACTTGCCTTTCCAGTCCAGGGCGCCGCGCTGCGCGGTTACCGAGCAGTTGCTGAACATCCAGTCCATGCCATTTTCGCCCACCAACGGCACGAGGCTTTGGGTGAGTTCTTCCACGGTTTCGTTGAAGGCTTCGGAAGGCGAGTGCCCGCGCTGCCGCAACACCTGGTACTGCGCTTCAATGATGCCCGCCAACGCGCCCATCAGCACGCCCCGCTCGCCGGTGAGGTCGGAGTATACTTCCTTCTTGAAGTCAGTTTCAAACAGGTAGCCCGAGCCAACGCCGATACCCATGGCTACTACTTTCTCGTAGGCTTTGCCCGTAGCATCCTGGTACACAGCAAACGACGAGTTGAGGCCACCACCGGCCACGAATAAGCGGCGCAGGCTGGTGCCGCTGCCTTTGGGCGCTACCAGAATTACGTCTACATCAGCAGGCGGGATGATGTTGGTTTGGTCGTTGAAGGTGATGCCGAAGCCGTGCGAGAAGTACAGCGTTTTGCCGGGCGTCAGCTTGGCTTTCAGCGTAGGCCACAGCGCAATCTGGCCGGCATCGGAGAGCAGGTTGCAGATGATGGTGCCGCGCTCGGCCGCTTCCTCAATCGAGAACAGCGTTTCGCCTTCCACCCAACCATCTTTCAGCGCCCGCTCCCACGACGGAGAATCTTCGCGCTGACCAACAATAACGTTGAACCCGTTGTCGCGCATGTTGAGCGCCTGGCCGGGACCCTGCACCCCATACCCGATTACGGCAATGGTTTCGTCTTTGAGAACGTCCAGCGCCTTTTCCAGAGGAAATTCCTCGCGGGTAACTACGGTTTCGTCTACTCCGCCAAAATTGATTTGTGCCATTTTGCTGTGGGCTATTAAAAGTGAATGTGTGTTGGTTTCTTTTTTCTAAACTGTCATGCTGAGCTTGTCGAAGCATCTCGCGTGCTGACGTTGCCAGACTATATCCGTCATGCTGAGCTTGTCGAAGCATCTCGCTCGAATCGTTGCTGTAGAAGGGGTTTACCACACTAGCGAGATGCTTCGGCTTCGTTGCACTGCGCTCAGCATGACGGTCTTTTATGTTGCATGTTCTACATCGTGAACACCTTGTCGCGGCTGTTGAGGTATTCGTTTTCGGCGGGCTCGGTGCTTGGCTCGCGGCGCTCAAACTCGCGGAGCTTGCTGTTGAACCCGTCGCTGGCTTTGATGATGGCGATGCGGGCGCTGCGCACAAACTCGATGAGGCCGTAGGGTTGCAGCACCCGGATGAGGTTGTCGGTTTCCTCACGGTGGCCGGTGGTTTCAAACACCGTATAATCCTTGCGAATCACCACGGCGCGGGCGCCGTTTTCGCGGAGCAGCCGCTCCAC
Organism: Hymenobacter telluris; assembly: GCF_017313265.1. Classification (GTDB taxonomy): domain Bacteria; phylum Bacteroidota; class Bacteroidia; order Cytophagales; family Hymenobacteraceae; genus Hymenobacter; species Hymenobacter telluris. Next base: position 97,844 of record NZ_JAFLQZ010000017.1, read on the forward strand.
AATGGCCTTTTCGGCAATGACATCAGTGGGCACTTTGTAAAGCGCCATTTCCTGCCAAATCACGTCGGCGTTGGTGTTGTAGTACACCTTCAGCACTTCGATTTGCTTCTCAATCTGCCGGGCCAGCTTGCCAACTACTTCCTCGGTTTCGTTGATGACGATGTTGAAGCGGTGAATGCCCTCGATTTCGGAAGGCGACACGTTGAGGCTCTCGATGTTGATTTTGCGGCGCGAGAAAATGATGGCAATGCGGTTCAGCAGCCCCACTTGGTTTTCCGTGTACGCCGTAATGTTGTATTCCTGCCGGTCGATGGATGCTTGCTGACTCATGACGGTGAACTAGTGAGATAGTGAAATGGTGAGTTTTGTGGATGGTATAAGGGGCTTGTTAATCTGCAAACTCACCATTTCACCATCTCACTAGTTCACCTCAGCGCAGCCGGATTTCGGCTACGCTGCACCCTTGGGGCACCATGGGGAAGATGTTGTTCTCTTTCGACACCATGATTTCCAGCAGGAAAGAGCCGGGGTGCTCCAGCATCTGGTGCAACGACTGTTTCAGTTCGGCGCGGGCTTCTACCCGCTTGCCGCTGATACCATAGCCGCTGGCTACGGTCACGTAGTCAGGGCTTTGAATGTCCACGAAGGAGTAGCGCCGGTCGTTGAAGAGCTCCTGCCACTGCCGCACCATGCCGAGGAAGCGGTTGTTGAGGATGATGATTTTCACGTCGACGCCGGTTTGCATGATGGTGCCGAGTTCCTGAATGGTCATCTGCACGCCGCCGTCGCCGATAATGGCCACTACCGGGCGGTGCGGCGTGCCAAACTTGGCCCCGATGGCGGCCGGCAGCGCGAAACCCATGGTGCCGAGGCCGCCGCTGGTAATGTTGCTGCGGGTTTTGTTGAGCTTGGCGTAGCGGCAGGCCACCATCTGGTGCTGGCCTACATCGGTCACTATTACCGCCTCGCCTTCCGTTAGCTCGTTGAGCTGCTGGATGACTTCGCCCATGGTCATTTCCTCGCTGGTCGGAAACAGTTCCTCGCGGATAACGGCGTCCACCTCCTGCTCCATGTGCACCCGGAACCGCTCGTGCCACTCGGGATGCAGCTTGGCCTCGACCAGCGCCGTAAGGAGCGGCAGCGTTTCTTTGCAGTCGCCCCACACGGGCACGGTGGTAGCCACGTTCTTGTCGATTTCGGTGGGGTCGATGTCGAGGTGAATGACTTTGGCTTGCTTGGCGTACTTGTCGAGGCGGCCGGTTACCCGGTCGTCGAAGCGCATGCCGATGGCAATCAGCACGTCGCACTCGTTGGTGAGGACGTTGGGGCCGTAGTTGCCGTGCATCCCGAGCATGCCCACGTTCAATGGGTGGTCGGTGGGCAGGGCGCCGGCGCCAAGGATGGTCCAGGCAGCCGGAATGCCGCTTTTCTCGATGAAGGCTTTGAACTCCTGCTCGGCTTTGCCCAATATCACGCCCTGGCCCCACAGCACGAACGGGCGCTTGGCTTGGTTGATGAGCGCCGCGGCTTCGCGAATGTACTCGGGCCGCACGATGGGCACGGGGCGGTAGCTGCGGATGTGCGTGCAGGGCACGTATGGCGCAAAGTCGTGCTTTTGCTGCTGCGCGTTTTTGGTGATGTCAATCAGCACCGGGCCGGGCCGGCCGCTGCGGGCAATGTAGAACGCCTTAGCCAGTGCCTCGGGAATTTCCTCGGCGTTGGTTACCTGGTAGTTCCACTTGGTGATGGGGGTGGTGATGTTGATGATATCCGTTTCCTGGAAGGCATCGGTGCCCAACAAGTGCGCGAACACCTGCCCCGTGATGCACACCAGCGGCGTGCTGTCAATCAGCGCATCGGCCAACCCCGTTACCAAGTTGGTAGCGCCCGGTCCGCTAGTGGCAAACACCACTCCTACTTTGCCCGAAGAGCGTGCGTAGCCCTGCGCCGCATGGATGCCACCTTGCTCGTGGCGCACCAGCACGTGGTTTAGCTGCTCTTTGAAGTCGTAGAGGGCATCGTAAATCGGGATGATGGCTCCGCCCGGATACCCGAAAATGGTATCCACACCTTCCGCCAGCAGGGCCTGTAAGGTGGCCACCGCGCCGGTCATGGTTTCCGTTTCCGGCTGTACCGCCGGGGCGGCTAACTCAGGCAGGGTTTGCGCTGATTGCTCGTTCGTTAACATAGCTTTCGTCTAAGTCGGTGATACAGCCGTGACTGGCGTCGCTGACCGTGCGGATATATTTGAGGAGTACTCCTTGGGTGGCGTTGGGGCGCGGGCGCTGCCATTGGCTGCGGCGCAGCTCCAGCAGCGCGGGTTCTAGCTGCACATCCATGGTGTTGGTGGCGGCGTCGAGCACTATCCAGTCGCCGTCTTCCACCAGGGCAATAGTGCCACCGTCGTAGGCTTCGGGGCAGACGTGGCCGATAACAAAGCCGTGCGTGCCACCCGAGAAACGCCCATCGGTAATCAGGGCCACTTTGTCGCCGAGGCCGGCCCCGATGATGGCGGAGGTCGGCTTCAGCATTTCCGGCATGCCGGGTCCGCCCTTGGGTCCCACGTAACGAATCACCACCACGTTGCCAGGTTTGATTTTGCCTTGCACGATGCCCTCGTTGAGCTCTTCCTCGGAGTTGAACACGACAGCCGGGCCTTCAAACCGCAGTCCTTCTTTGCCGGTGATTTTGGCCACGGCGCCTTTCGGGGCTAGGTTGCCGTATAGAATCTGAATGTGGCCGTCGGCTTTGATGGGGTTGCTGAGCGGGCGCAGTAGGTCTTGCTCGGCACCGAGCGGCTTCACATTGGCTAGGTTTTCGGCTAGCGTTTGGCCGGTTACGGTCAGCAGGTTGCCTTGGAGCAGGCCGGCATCGAGCAGGGTGCGCATCACGGCGGGTACACCGCCAAGGGCCGCCAAGTCTTCCATGAGGTACTTGCCGCTCGGCTTGAGGTCGGCCAGCACCGGCACCCGGTTGCTGACTTCCTGGAAGTCTTCCATGGTGAGGTGCACGCCGGCCGCGTGGGCAATGGCAATCAGGTGCAGCACTGCGTTGGTGGAGCCGCCGAGCACCGTAATCATCACCAGCGCATTCTCGAAGGCCTCGCGCACCAGAATGTCGCGGGGCTTGATGTCGCGCTCCAGCAGGCGCCGCAGGTACACGCCGGTATCTAGGCACTCCTGGCTTTTCTCGGCACTCACCGCCGGCGACGACGACGAGAACGGCACGCTCATGCCCAACACCTCAATGGCCGAGGCCATGGTGTTGGCCGTGTACATACCACCGCATGCACCCGGACCAGGGCAGGCATTGTGAATGATGCCTTGGTAATCCTCATCGGAAATCTGACCCTGCAATTTCTTGCCGTACGCCTCAAAACACGACACAATGTTGAGCTGCTGCCCCTTGAAGTTGCCGCCCTTAATCGTGCCGCCGTACACCATCAGGGACGGCCGATTCAGCCGCGCCATGGCAATCAGGGCGCCTGGCATGTTCTTGTCGCAGCCTACCACGGTGGCAATGGCGTCGTAGTTGTGCGCGCCGGCCATGGCCTCAATGGAATCGGCAATGATTTCGCGCGACACCAGCGAGAAGCGCATGCCCGGCGTACCGTTCGTGATACCGTCGCTCACCCCAATGGTGTTGAACCGCAGCCCCACCAGCCCTTGCGCCTGCACCCCGACCTTTACCGCGTCGGCCAGGCCATCGAGGTGCATGTTGCAGGTATTGCCTTCGAAGCCGGTGGAACAGATACCCACAAACGGCTTGCGCAAATCGGCATCCGACAGGCCAGAGCCAATCAGCATGGCTTGCGAAGCTGGCAGACTGTCGTCTTGGGTGTAGATGCGGCTGTACTTATTGAGAATCATTGATTTAGTACTTAGTGCGTGGTGCCTGGTGCTCAGGATGTAGCGCGAAGCCTTTGCTTCGCGTCTGGCTGCTGGTGTTGTTAATGCTGCCTTGTTATGGGGGGGTTCGTTCTGGCGGGAGACGCGAAGTGTCGCGTCTCTACATTGTTCAGGCGTTTTGTTCTATCGTGACGCCAGTTACCAGGGCGTGGTAGCGCTCGGCTAGCACGTGCCCGAGGGTATCTTGGTAAGGCGTGCTGAACACCAGGTCGTCGATGGAGGTGATGCCGATTACTTCGGCGGCGGTGCCGGTGAAGAAGGCGCCGGTTGCGCCTTGCAGCTCGTCGGGCGTGAAGAACTTCTCGGTGACGTTGATGCCGGCTTCCCGCGCCAAATCGATAATGGTGTTGCGGGTGATGCCGCGCAGGATGCTACTGGGAGGCGCCGTGAACAACTCGCCGTCTTTCTCGAAGAAGAAGTTGGCGCCTGGTCCTTCGGCCACGAAGCCGTTCATGTCCAGTAGCAGTGCTTCATCGAAGCCGCGGCCGCGTGCCTCCGAGCTGGCAATAATGGAGTTGACGTAGTGGCCCGACACTTTGGCTTCGATGGGCACGGCGTTGGGGTTGGGGCGCTGGTAAGGCGAGATGCTGAGGCGCAGGCACTGGTCGCCGAGGTACTTGCCCCAATCCCACACGGCAATCATCAGGTTGCTGGTGCTGGCGTATTTCAAGGTCATGTTGGGCGTGCCGGCGTACACCAGCGGCCGGATGTAGGCATCCGACAGGTTGTTGAGTTCAAGCAGCCGATAGGTGATTTCCGTCATCTCCTCGATGGAGTAAGACAGAGGCAAGCCCACGGACTTGCAGGAATATTGCAGCCGCTCGTAGTGCTCCTTGGCCTTGAAAATCTGCGTGCCCGCCGGTGTAGCATACGACCGAATGCCCTCAAAAACAGCATAGCCATAGTGCAGCGACTGCGCATACGAGCTAACCTGCGCTTGATCGGCTTTCACGAACTCGCCGTCTACAAAAGCGAGAGTGTCGGGATTGAAATACATGCGTGTGGAACTTGAGAAGAAGAGAAGCCAAAAGAAAAGCCTTCCTGAGCGCGGGGCTTAGAAAGGCTTTTGTTGAGATACAAAAAGCTGTTCCTATGCGCCCGCGAGGCAAGGAATAATCACTATAATCACCAGTAGCAGGTTCTTATTCATCGAGTTGTGTTGGTCTACCCAGTCCGTCATGTTGAGCGTAGTGTAACGAAGCCGAAGCATCTCGCTCGTGTGGTAAATCCTTTTGCTGGTGCAACGAGGCGGTAGAGATGCTTCGACAAGCTCAGCATGACGGTTAGTTTAGCAATGTCAGCACGCGAGATGCTTCGACTCCGCTCAGCATGACGTTCTGGTTTTGTTGTTCGGACAACCTAGATAATCGTGCTGGCGCCGATTTCCACGTTGTTTTTGTTCCACTGCTTCTCGTTGGAATCAGCAATCCAGAAGGCGATGTAGCTGCCTACTTCCTCGGTGCTGTACGGAGCGTTGGGGCTGAGTTCCTGGGTCAGGATGCCGTTGTGCAGGGCTTCGTCCACAGCCTCGCGCACCATGGCGGCTTCCGTGTTCAACTCCAGATGCTCGAGCAACATGGCGGCCGACAAAATGGCGGCAATGGGGTTGGCAATGCCTTTGCCTTTCGCCTGCGGATACGAACCGTGAATGGGCTCGAACAAGGCCACTTCCGCCCCTACCGAGGCCGAAGGCAACAAGCCCATGGAACCGGCAATGACTGAGGCTTCATCGGAAATGATGTCACCGAACATGTTCTCGGTCAGAATCACGTCGAACTGCGTGGGATTCAGAATGATCTGCATGGCGGCGTTATCCACGAACAGATAGTCTACCTCCACCTCGGGGTATTGGGCGGCCATTTCGCGTACTACTTCGCGCCAGAGGCGGGAAGTTTCCAGCACGTTGGCTTTGTCAACCAGCGTCAGCTTCTGGCGGCGGCCCGCAGCAGCTTTAAAGGCCAGATGCGCGATGCGCAGGATTTCGTCGCGGCTATAAGTGCAGTGGTCATAAGCGCCGGTACCGTCGGCGGTGCGGCCTTTCTCCCCGAAGTAGATGCCGCCGGTTAGCTCGCGGAAGATGACCATGTCGGTGCCCTGAATCCGCTCCCGCTTCAGGGGCGAGTGGTTCAGCAGCACGTCGTAGGCCGTAACGGGGCGGATGTTGGCGTACAAGCCCAACGACTTGCGCAGGCGCAGCAAGCCCTGCTCGGGGCGCACCTTGGCGCTTGGGTCGTTGTCGTACTTGGGGTCGCCGATGGCGCCTAGCAGTACGGCGTCGGCCTCGCGGCAGGCAGTGAGGGTGGCTTCGGGCAGCGGGTCGCCGGTGGCATCGATGGCGCACGCGCCCATCAGATGGCTGCGCATCTCGAACCGATGGCCGAACCGCTCGGCCACGGCCTGTAGCACCTTCACCGCCTGTCTACACACCTCCGGCCCGATACCGTCGCCGGGCAATACCGCTATTTTCTTGCTTACCATGCCCATGTTCTGCGTTGTTCGTAGGCCTCGATGGCCGGTTTCTGACTTACTAGAAAATCGATGTCGTCGTACCCATTAATCAGGCATTCCTTCTTGTAGGGGTCGATATCGAAGTGAATCGTTTGGTTGGTGGCCGGCACGTGCAGCGTTTGCTCGGGCAGGTTCACGATGAATTGCGTGTCGGCGTCCTGCTCCACCAAGGCAAACAGGCTGCTTAGTTCGGCGTCGGTTACTTGCAGCGGCAGTAGGCCGGTATTCAGGGCGTTGCCGCGAAAGATGTCGGCGAAATAGCTGGAAATCACCACCCGGAAACCGGCATCATACAGAGCCCACGCGGCGTGCTCCCGACTGGAACCACAGCCGAAGTTTTTGCCAGCCAACAGAATCTGGCCGCTGTAGCGCGCGTCGTTGAGCACGAAGTCGGGCTTCGGCGTTCCGTCGGCGTTGCAGCGCCAGTCACGAAACAGGTTCTCGCCGAAGCCCTTCCTCGTGGTGGCTTTCAGGAAACGGGCCGGAATAATCTGGTCCGTGTCGATGTTTTCGAGTGGCAGCGGCACCGCGCTGGAGTGTAGGGTCTGAAACTTTTCCATTTTTTAGTGCTTGGTGCTTCGTGCCTAGTGCTTCGTGTTTAGGTTATCCATTTTTTTCAGGTCCTCTCTCCTTCTAGTCCAGAACAACCTATGCACGAAGCACAAAGCACTAGGCACTAATTCAAGTACTGCGTGATGTCGACAATGCGGCCCTGCACGGCCGTAATGGCCGCTACCAGCGGCGAGGCCAGTAATGTGCGCGAGCCGGGCCCCTGGCGGCCTTCGAAGTTGCGGTTGGACGTAGCCACGCAGTACGCGCCGGCCGGAATCTTGTCCTCGTTCATGGCCAGGCAAGCACTGCAACCCGGTTCGCGCAACTCGAAGCCGGCTTCGGCCAGAATCTTATCTAGGCCTTCGGAAATGGCTTGCTGCTCAACCTGCTTGGAGCCGGGCACGATGATGGCCTCCACGTGCTTGGCTTTCTGCTTGCCTTGCACGTACGCCGCCACCGCCCGTAAATCCTCGATGCGCGAGTTGGTGCAGCTGCCGATGAACACGTAGTTGATTTCCTTACCTAACAACGACTCACCACGCTGGAAGCCCATGTAGGCCAATGACTTATCGAAGCTCTCGGACTCGCTGGCGGCTACCTCGCTTGGGATGTTGCCGTTCAAGGCAATGCCCATACCGGGGTTGGTACCGTAGGTTATCATCGGGGCAATGTCGCGGGCGTTGAAGTGGTGCTCGGCGTCGAACACCGTATCATCGTCGGAATACAGGGTTTTCCAGTAGGCTACTGCCTGCTCCCACACTACCCCTTTCGGGGCGAAGGCGCGGCCTTCGACATAGGCAAACGTAGTAGCATCGGGGGCAATAAGGCCGCCGCGCGCCCCCATTTCGATGCTCATGTTGCAGACCGTCATCCGGCCTTCCATGCTCAGGCCGCGCACAGCACTACCCGCGTATTCAACAAAATAGCCCGTGGCACCACCGGTACCGAGCTGCGAGATAATATAGAGAATCAGGTCTTTAGCCGTCACGCCGCGGCGCAACTCCCCATCCACGGTGATGCGCATGCGCTTCGGGCGGCTCAGCAGCAAGCACTGCGTAGCCATTACCTGCGCCACCTGGCTGGTGCCGATACCAAACGCCACCGCCCCGAACGCGCCGTGCGTGGACGTGTGGCTGTCGCCGCACACGATGGTAGCGCCGGGCAGCGTGAGGCCCAATTCCGGCCCGATTACGTGCACGATACCCTGGCGGGCGTGGCCCAAACCGTAGAGCTCCACGCCGTATTTTTCGCAGTTCGCGGTCAGTTTATCCACCTGTGAGCGGGACAGCGGCTCCTCGATAGGGAGGTGCTGGTTGCGGGTCGGAACGTTGTGGTCGGCGGTGGCCAGGATGCGGTTGGGGCGGTACAGCGGCAGCTGGCGGGCTTCGAGTTCGTCGAAGGCCTGCGGGCTGGTTACCTCATGAATCAGGTGCCGGTCGATATACACGATATCCAAGCCGCCCGGCGCGGTTTTCACCACGTGCGCATCCCAAATTTTATCAAATAAGGACTTGGCCATTTTTAGATCTTAGATAGTTAGATCTTAGAAGTTAGACTTGTTCCGGCAACTCAGAACGCTGTGCTAGAGTGGTGGCTTTAATTAACCGACTGCTACCAGTTTTTCCTGCTCTACCAAGGCGTGCAAATCCTCGTCCATTACCTCCCGCTTGCGGTCGGCGAGTTCAAGGAAGCAGGCGTAGGCTTTGTTTAAGGCTACTTTCTCGAAGTCGTACCCGATTTTCTGGAGCCGATAGGCCAGCGCCGCGCGGCCCGAACGCGCCGTGAGCACAATAGAAGAATCGGCGACGCCCACTTCTTTGGGGTCGATGATTTCGTAGGTTTCACGGTGCTTGATGATGCCGTCTTGGTGGATGCCGCTGGAATGCGAAAACGCATTGGAACCCACAATGGCCTTATTAGGCTGCACCGGCATGGTCATCAGGTGCGACACCATGGCGGACGTTTCAGCCAGCAAGCGGGTGTTGATGCGGGTATCGAGGTTGAGGTACGGGTGCTGACGCAGAATCATCACCACTTCCTCAAGCGCCGTGTTACCGGCCCGCTCCCCTACCCCATTGATGGTGCACTCAATCTGGCGGGCACCGTTCATCACGCCGGCAATGGAGTTGGCCGTAGCCAAGCCTAAGTCGTTGTGGCAGTGCGTGGAGAGGCGCACGTTGTCGATGCCGCGCACATTCTCGTGGAGGAACTTGATTTTGGCGCCGTACTCTTGCGGCAGGCAGTAGCCTGTGGTATCCGGAATGTTGAGAACGGTGGCCCCGGCCTTGATAACTTCCTCGCAGACGCGGGCCAGAAACTCGTTATCGGTGCGGCCGGCGTCTTCGGCGTAGAATTCCACATCTTCCACGAAGCTTTTAGCGAGCTTTACGGCGGCTACTGCCCGCGCCAGCACATCTTCACGCGTGGTGCAGAGCTTGTGCAGGATGTGCACATCGGAAGTGCCGATGCCGGTGTGGATGCGTGGGTAACGGGCTTTTTGCAGCGCCTCGGCGGCTACCCGAATGTCGTTTTCCACGGCGCGGGACAGGCCGCATACGGTAGCCTCGCGGGTTTGAGCGGCTATGGCCTGCACGGCGGCAAAGTCGCCGGGGCTGGAAACGGGAAAACCGGCTTCAATTACGTCGACGCCGAGTAGTTCTAGCTGTCGGGCAATAACAAGTTTCTCTTCCCTGTTTAGCTTGCAGCCCGGCACTTGTTCGCCGTCGCGGAGCGTGGTATCAAAGATTTGTATTTGCTGATGCGCCATGCTAGAATAGCCTTATGAATCAAAGTCAGATGTTCAACTTGAGACTAAGTACCGGGCTTTTGCGCGTCGTGAAAACCATTCTTTAGTTATTCCTACTATTTCAGACCAAGCGGTATAACAATTTAATAACCTATTTACCAGCAACTTACCGATTAATTTCTTACAATGCCCAACCGAAGTACAGAGCCCATCTTTCAGTTGATAAAGTCTTTGACCCGCTCGGAAAAGCGGCACTTTCGGCTGTTTACCAACCGGCAGGGCTCCTCGGAAGACTTGAAGTTCCTTCAGCTCTTCGACGCACTAGAGGCCCTGGATACCTATGATGAGGCCCAGATTCTGGCGCACGTACCCTCGTTGAAGCGGGTGCAGCTGGCTAACCTGAAGGCTAACCTCTACAAGCAGCTGCTGTCCAGCTTGCGGGTGTACCACGCCGGCCAAAACCCCGATATCCAGCTCCACGAGCAGCTTGACTACGCGCGGGTGCTTTATAACAAGGGCTTTTACCAGCAAAGCCTGCGGATGCTGGAAAAGGTGAAAGTGGCCGCCCGGCAGGTGGAAATGCCCCACATCGTGCTGCTGGCCCTGGATTTCGAGAAGCTGATTGAAAGCCAGTACATCACGCGCAGTATAAAAGACCGCGCCGAAACCCTGGCCACCGAAGCCCTCGACACGGTAGAGCACTTGAGTAAGCTACACGCGCTGTCCAACGCATCGTTGCGGCTATACGGGCTGTATCTGAAAGCCGGCCACGCCCGCAACCGCGCCGACCACGAGCAGATCAGCCAGTTTTTCCGCGAGAATCTGCCGCCCTTCGAGGATAGCCAGGGCGGCTTTTTCGAGAAGCTGTACTACTACCAGGCGCACGTGTGGTACTACACGCTCAACCAGGATTTCCGGGCCTGCTACCGCTACGCGCAGAAGTGGGTGGACTTGTTTGAGCAGGCCCCGCACATGAAGGACTTGCAGGCCATGCTCTACATCAAGGGCTTGCACAACCTGCTCGCCACGCTCTACAACATGCTGTATTACAGCAAGTTTATGCAGGTTCTGAACACGCTGGAGGAATTTTCTGCCAACCAGACCCGCCGCAGCAGCCCCAACACCGAGATTCTGCTGTTTCAGTACATCTACACCAACCGCATCAACGCGTACTTCCTGGAAGGCCGCTTCACCGAGGGGTTGGAAATCGTGCCGGAGCTGTTGGAAAACCTGGAGCACTACAGGTCGCAGCTGGACATGCACCGCACGCTGGTGTTCTACTACAAGATTGCCAGTTTGTATTTCGGCAGCGGGCACTACCACAAGGCTATTGAGTACCTGAACCTTATCATCCAGCACAAGGACCTGAGCTTGCGCGAAGATTTGCAGTGCTTTGCCCGCATCCTGAATTTGATTGCGCACTACGAAGCCGGCGAAGATGCCAGCCTGGAGTATCAGGTGCGCTCGGTGTACCGGTTTTTGGGCATGATGAACGACCAGCAGCCCATGCAGGTGGAGATTTTCCGGTTTCTGCGCAACGTGGGCAACATTGCGCCTAACCAGGTGCGGGAGGCCTTCGTGGCGCTCCGGGAGAAGCTGATGGTTATTGCTGCCGACCCGTTCGAGAGTCGTCCGTTCCTGTACCTGGACATCATTTCCTGGCTGGACAGCAAGATTACCAACGTGCCAGTGCAGGAGATTATGAAGCGCAAGTTTCTGCTGATGAAGTAAAGCAGACACACTCATAGTCAGCAAACTACGCGTTGCGCCTGCGGTAACTGATGGCATTGATGTACTGTTTCGCTTGCTTCCTTGCAAAACAGTGGCAGCTTTGTAGTTCCGCCCAGACAACCCTCCTGCTGGCCGCTGCATCTTTAACAGCGTCAACCCGGTTCCGATGTTCAAGAGCAAACTGCTTGGCCTGCTGTTTTTCCTGCTGCTCTCGGCTACGAGCGGTTGGGCGCAAACCCGCCGAGCAACCACTCCCCCTCCCGACGACGAAGCTTACAAGGAAGTAACCGTAGTGGTGACCGTCCCGAAAGCCGTCAGCGCCATCCGGGACTACGGCAAGATTCTGCTTTCCCGCAGCGACGATAAAAGCCGACTAGAGCGCCTTTCCGACCGTTTCCGCCGCAAAACCGAGCAAGATGTGGTGGACGTGAAAGTGGAAGTCCCCAAGAACTGGGTCACGAAGAAGCTGGGGCTGGCGGAGTGACGCCCTTACTGTATCAATTCGCCCAAACGGTCATGCTGAGCTTGCCGAAGCATCTCGCGTGCTGATGTCAGATTAGTAATCAGAAATCAGCACGCGAGATGCTTCGGCAAGCTCAGCATGACGTTCTTACTTGCAGTCTATAAAAAAAGCCCCGCTGACCTTGAAAGTCAGCGGGGCTTTTGCGTTACTCAATCAGTTGTTACTGGGCCTTGGCCGTGGCGGTTGGCAGCGGCTTGCGGGGCAGTTTCTGGTCGCGCATGGCGGCGTGATACACGAACGAGGCCACTACGACGGAGGCCTGCTTCAGGTCTTCGGGGATGAGCCGGTCGTAGGTATCCTGGTTGGTATGGTGGGTGCGGGTGCCGTAGTCGAGCGGGTCCTGGATGAACTGGAAGCCGGGCAAACCCACGCCGTCAAACGACAGGTGGTCGGTGCCGCCGGTGTTACGGGGCGTAACGGTGGTTGCTCCCAAATCGGCGAAGGGCGCGAGCCAGGCGGTGAAGATGGGCGCTACAGCCTCGTTGCTTTGCTGATAGATGCCGCGGATTTTGCCGCCGCCGTTGTCGAGGTTGAAGTAAGCCGACAGCTTCTCGTGCTCAGGCAGCAGTTTCATGGTGGCCGGGTCGGCGAAGTGGTTTTTCACGTAATTCTTCGAGCCGAACAAGCCTTCTTCCTCGGCACTCCATAGCGCAATCCGGATGGTACGGCGCGGTTTCAGGTTGCTGGCTTTCAGGATGCGGACGGCTTCCATCATCACGGCGCAGCCGGCGGCGTTGTCGGTGGCGCCGGTGGCAGCGTGCCAGGAGTCGAGGTGGCCGCCGAGCATCACAATTTCGCTTTTCAGCTTCTTATCGGTGCCCGGAATTTCGGCAATGACGTTGTAGCCTTTCAAATCCTGGCTCTGGAAGCGGGTTTTGGTTTCCATCTCCACTTCCACCGGAATACCGGCTTCTACCAACCGGATGATGCGCAGCTGGTCTTCCGGCGACATTTCGATTTCGGGCAATACCGGCTTGGCATCGGCGGCGTAGGGTGCACCGTTGGAGGTGAAGAACGTGCCTTGCGAACCACCGCGGGTGCTGAGTACGGCGGCGGCCCCTTCGGCCATCAGCATGTCGCTCATCTTGGTACGTAAGGCCATACGGGCACGGTAGGTAGCCATCCGGTCGGCGTCGGAGGTGGTAGCGGCGGGGCGCGCCGGTGTGGCCGTAGCGGCCGCCATTTTGCTTAGCTCCTCGTCGGTGTAGCGCTTGGCATCGGGCTCGAAGCCTTCCTTGGGCGGGGTGGCTACTTCCGTCACCACAATCTTGTCGCGCAGTTGGCCTTTGTATTTGTCGAGGTCGGCTTCGGTGGTGGCTTTCACATACACCACCTGCTTTTTCACGTTGCCGTTGGTGCTGGGCGTCCAGGCTTTGGGCGCGCCAATCATGGTGTGGTAATACGGCGCGGTCATGGCCACGTACGACTTCTCGATGTCCCAGCCGCGGCCGAAATCACCCCAGGGTTCCAGCTTGGCATTCACGAGGCCATCCTGGGTGAGGCGGTTTTTGGTCCAGTCGTAGGCGCGCTTGAGGCCGTCGGAGCCGGCCAGACGCGGGCCGCACACATCGGTGAGGTAGAAGGCTGTTTCCATCACCTTGGAGCGGTTCAGGCCTTCGTCCTTGATTTTGGCAATGGCGGCTTGGTCTACCTTCTCGGCGGTTTGTTGGGCCAGCGCAGGTGCTGCAACAGCTAGGCTGCCCGCCAAGGTGAAGAGTTGGAGTTTGTTCATAGAAGATTAGCTGTGTGAGTGAAGCTTCGGAAGCTAAAGTAACCGGAAAGCCGTTGGCGTTGCGTGTGGGGTAGCTCTCACTTCCAACTTGAGGCGGCGCAGTGCTTTACGCACTGTTAGTTGGTGGACTAACGATAGGGCGGCATCAGCTCGTTTTTCAGCATCTTGCTATTCTTACACGGTACTTCGTTGCTTGTTACTGCCGCCGCTACTATCCATGAAAACACCAGCACTAGTGCCGCTCCTGCTACTGTGCGCCTGCAATAGCCAGCCCACTCCTATTACAAGCTCCCCGCCTAGTCCGCCGCCACCTGTAACTACGCCGGCAGAAAAGCGCGGCAGGCCTGTGCCTCCTGATACGGCTGCATATACTGGCCCTGTATGGCGCGACAAACTCAATGGCAACATCTATCCACTACCCGATTCTATCGGTGGTAAGTCCGTTTCGTTTTACCTAGCCAATCCGCAAATATCACCGCTGGCCAAGGCTTTGTACACGGGGCGTTTCCGACCAACTGATACTGACTCGACCACACGGCTATTAGACTTGGTTACCACTAACGACCAAGCACTGCGCCCTTTCTACCGCTGGTGCCTAGATTTTACCATCATTATCAGTGATGGAGCATTGGGCGAATATCCGGGTGAACCAGCTCTAACCTATGCCACTAAATTCCCACAGGAGTTCTTCGCTTACATGGACAAAGACAAAACCGGGGAACGATATAAAAGATGGGTGGAAATTATCGCCTACAGTGGCCTAAGCAACTATGAAGAGTTGGCAGTGAACACGCAGAAGATACTTGCTAACTCGATGACAAAGCAGTGCCACCTCTGTGCCTCCGAGACAAAGACTAGGATACATATTTTCGCGAAAGATGTAGCCACCAGTTACGCTCAAATCAACAACTAAAGCTGATTCAGAACTTATTAGTTAACACAGAGAAAAGAGTATTTTCAGGATGTAACTAACTCACTGCCTGCCATGACCGTCGAATACATCCGCTACCGCATTGCCGCCGAACAGCAGCCAGCCTTTATCGGGGCCATCCGCAATGCAAACCGGCTGCTGGCCGCTGCCCCCGACTGCCTTAGCTACCAACTCGCGCACTGCGAGGAAGATGCGGAACTGTTCATCTGGCGCATCGAATGGACGTCGGTGGAACGGCACCTGAACGGCTTCCGCAAAAGCGCAGATTTTGGGGCGTTTTTCCAATTGGTGAAGCCGTTTTACACGAGTATTCAGGAGATGAACCACTACGCGGTGGTGAAGTAAAACCAGTGAACAATCATATTTGACCTATTTATCATGATTGCCTCCCTGCACAGCTTACACGATATTTTTAGCAAAATGGCCGACGAAGGCTGGGATACCAGCCTAATGTTAAAATGGGGATTCTTCTTTTTTGATAAAGACAAAGACAAGTTACTCTCTCTGTTTACAGAGCTTGAAGGCCATGCTTATCAACTGGAGGAATTACATCAGGCTAGTGACGCCGACTGGGTACTACATGTTTCCAAGCTAGATGTGCTCACACCAGAGAAGCTACACCGTCGTAATGTTGCCTTCAACGAATTAGCGGACCATTGTAGTGTTGAGCTATATGATGGTTGGGATGTAGGGCAAATTGAATGACTGCTGTAGCATCTTGATTCGTTCATTTATCAGTACTCCCTCATAACCCCACCTCCCCCGCACTCGTCTAACCGGCTACTCCTTACTTAGCTGATTACGCATGAGCCTTTGGGAAATTATCAAGCGCCTTTATCCCTACGTCCGGCCGTACCGCCCGCTGGTTATTGGCACGTTACTGCTGACGCTGGTGGGCTCGTTGGCGGCGCAGGTGAACCCGTTTGTGCTGCGCTACACCGTGGATACGGTGCAGGAACTGCTGAACCAGAACAAGGGCCTGGCCCAGGGCGCCGATTTGTTGCTGCTGGTGAGCGGGCTGCTGCTGGGCAAGGAAATCATCAACACCTTCATTCAGTTCGGGCAGAAGTTCTACGGCGAGAAAATCCGCATCAACGTGTCGAGCACCCTCTCGCAGGACGCGGTACGCAAGATTCTGAGCTACCAGCTCGGCTTCTACTCCGACAACGGCAACCAAACCGGCAAGCTCCAAACCCGCATTGATAGGGGCGTGGAAAGCCTCATGAAGCTGGTGCAGAACTTCTTTATTGATATTCTGCCGCTGTTTGCCAATGCCCTGGTGGCGCTGGTGGTGATGTTTTCGGCCAACGTGTACGTGGGGCTGGTGGCGGTGTGCATCCTGCCGCTGTACTTCTGGATCAGCTACCGGCAGGCCGATAAGCTGAACGGTACCCGCCGGGCCTTGCGCGGCCTGCGCGAAACGAAAAGCCAGGGCCTCGTCAACCTCATCGACTCGGCGGTGGTTATCAAGAGCTTCGTGCGCGAAGACTACGAGGAGCAGAAACAAGCCCAGGCCCAGCAGAACCTCCAGGAAGCGCAGCTCCAAACCCGCAAGACCAACTTCCGCTACGACGGCCTCAAAACCTTCACCGAGCAGGTCGGCGTGGTGCTCATCATCATCCTGACGGCCTATCTGGTGCTCGACCGGCAGATCAGCATCGGGGCCATCATGTTCCATATTCTGCTGTTCAACAACGTGTCGGCGCCCATCCGGCAGCTGCACCGCATCTACGACGAGATGAACGACGCCCTCACGTATTCCGAAGGCTTCTTCGACATTCTCGATGCGCACGATGCCGTGGAGCCCACCGGCCAGCTCCTCCCCGACCACCTGCGCGGCACCTTCGACATCTGCAACGTGGATTTCACCTACCCCAGCGGCACCCAGGCCCTGCACGATGTGTGCTTAACTATTGAAGCCGGCAAAACCACGGCGCTGGTGGGGTTAAGCGGGGCCGGCAAGAGCACCATCATCAACCTGCTCTGCAAGTTCTACGCCCCCGACCACGGCAAGATGCTGCTCGACGGCAAGCCCCTGGCCGACTACGACACCCACGCCCTGCGCCAGCAAATTGGGCTGGTGCTCCAGAAGAACCACATTTTCAAGGGCACCATCGAGGAGAATATCCGCTACGGCGTGATGGACGCCACGTTCGAGCAAATCCAGGCCGCCGCCAAACAGGCCTACCTGCACGAGCAAATTATGCAGCTGCCCAAGCAGTACGAGTCGGATGCGCAGCAGCTGTCGGGTGGGCAGCAGCAGCGGATTGCCATTGCCCGGCTGTTCCTCAAAAACCCGCCCATCATCTTCCTCGACGAGCCGACGGCCTCGCTCGATGCCATTGCCACCGAGCAAATCAAGAACAGTCTGGAGGCCATTAAGCAGGGTCGCACGGTGGTTATTATTTCGCACAGCCTCGCCCAGATTGTGGATGCCGACTGCATTTACGTAATGAAAGAAGGCCGCATGGTGGAAAGCGGCACCCACGAGCAGCTCTACGACCAGCGCGGCACCTACCGCGAAATCTTCGACGCCTCCGCCCGCAGCCTCAACATCGAGAAGCTGGCCCGCGTGATGGTAGACGACGAGGATGAGGTGGGCGACACGGCGGCGTAAGCAGCATTCGGCTGTGGGCAGCAACTGACGTTCTGAAGTCAGCTACCCCCTTTGATTCAACCACAACATTTTCTTAATCAAAAATCTACATAAGGCCCGCCTATTGATCCGGCTTGGATTAATAGGCGGGTTTTGTGCTTGCCTTAGCGCCAAAATTTGGGGCCTGTCTCTGCCATCAGGAGTATGAAAAAATAAAGTATATTTGGAAGCATTACAAGAATAGTTATTCTCCTCGCAACCTAACTTATGCTTTTGCTTACTTCCTCACGCTATGGCAATCTGGCTTTCTAAGCCTTGTGCCTCCTCTATAGCATAACGCATTTATGCCTGTACCAGAGCAGCACGCTCTGCCTGGCAGCTCTCCGCAAAGCCTTCCTGTTTCACGCTTGTCGGCCACGAGGCATCGTTGCTGTATCTATTTCTTGGTTTTTAGCAGTTTGAGAATGAATGAAAGCTACTAACTATTGCCTGCGTGTAGTATTCATGGTAGGGATGATGTGGGGGGCAGCTCAGCAGGCGGTGGCGCAACGAACCCAGATCAGGGGATTTGTGGATGCCTACAGCTCCTACCAAAACGGCAAGCTCAACTTTGGCCTCGGCGAGCAGGACCTGTTTATCACCTCCGAAATAACTGAGCGGCTGTCATTTCTGGGCGAAACGGTTTTCAAGTATTCCTTTGCTTCGCCCACTGATTTCAACATCAGCATCGAGCGGGTGATTCTCAAATACAACTACGCGGGCAACCACAGTGTACTGCTAGGCAAGCACCACACGCCCCTCAACTACTGGAACGACACCTACCACCACGGCCGGGTGTTTTTCCCGACGGTGGAGCGCCCACTCATCTTTTCCGAAGGTATTATTCCGCTGCACACCACGGGCGTTAGTCTGCAAGGCCAGAACCTGGGGCGGCTCCGGTTCGGCTACGATTTGATGCTGGGCAACGGCCTGGGCTCCGGCGACATTGCCGACAACAATCCGTTCAAATCCCTGACGGCGGCCGTGCACATCAAACCCGCCGACGGTGTCCGGTTTGGCGCGTCGCTGTACCAAGATGCCATTTCCAAGGGCAGTGTGGTACACAATCACTCAACGGGCGGCAGCACCGTGGCCCTGGCCCGAATCCGGCAGAGCATCATGACGGCCTCGGTTTCCTACACCGATTCCATCTTCTCGAAAAAGTATGAATTACTGGCTGAAAGCAGCACGGTTATGAACCGGGCCGACAGCCTAGGAACACAAAATGCGGTGGCGTCTTACGTGTACGCCGGGCTCCGCGTAACCGATAAAATTATCCCCTACGTGCGGCTGGATGATATTCGCTACTACAAGCAGGAAGTGTATTTCCACGACCACCAGGTGCAATCCTTCGTTGGTGGCTTGCGCTATGAGCTAAGCTACCTGGCAGTGTTCAAGCTTGAGTACCAACGCACCAACCATCACCACGCGGCCGATGCCGACCGAATGATTTTTCAGGTAGCCGTCGGCTTTTAACGTAACAATGGGAATGACTTGGGTTTACCGGCTACTTGTTAACGCGCTCCTGCTCTGCCTTTGGTGCCAGGCTCCGGCCTGGGCTCAAGAGACGAGTTTGGTAGTCATTGGCAACGGCAAAGGAGTGCCTTCGGAAATGAAGCTTCCGCAGCTGAAAGCCACCTTACGAGGCGAAAGATTACGCTGGCCCGATGGCAGCAAAGTGACTATTGCCCTGCTGAAAAGCAATACGCCGATTGGCACCACCACCAGCCGCAAGATTTACAACATGAGTGCCAACGAGCTAAACAAGTATTGGCTGGCACTCGTGTTTCAGGGCAAAGCCGATGCGCCCAACTTCTTTACTTCCGAAGCTGAGCTGGAAGAGTTTGTGGCGCAAACCAACGGGGCCATTGGCGTAGTCAGCCGGCCGCCAACCAGTGGCAAAACCATCCTTATCGACGGGAAAAAGACCCTGTAACATCCACGGCCTAGCGCAATGCCTCCCATGAACAACTACGTGTCCTGGTCGCGGTTACTGCGCCGTATCCGGCGAATCCGCCTGACGGTCAAGACCAAGATCTGGCTGGCGGTGACCAGTATCGTGCTGCTGTTTTCGTTTTTCGTGCTGTTTTACCTGCCGGCCATTCAGGAGCGCTACCTGCTGAGCAATTTCAACAAGGAAGTGCAGAACCACGCCAACACGGTGGCGCTGGGGGTGAAGATTGCCATGACCGAGCAGAACTTCCAGGGCGTGCAAACGGCCCTGGATTTTGTGAAGAAGGACCCGTTGCTGGACTTTGTGAGCCTGTTGCAAACCGACACCGTTTGGGACCAGGCCCACGCCACGTATCAGGTGAAGCGCACGGTGTTCCGCACGTATCCTGAGCAGCTGAAGGTTGACGTAAACGCCGTTTCCAACGATTCGACGGTGGTGAAACGGGCGCCGTTCAGCACGGCCATGATGAACGGGGAAATCCTGCTGGCCTCCTCCACCCGCGAAATCGTGCAAAGCAAGCGGCAGATTCGTGTTACCTCTCTATTCTTCAGCTTTGTAGTGTTCAGCATTGGTATTGTGATTGGGTTTGGGCTGGCCCGTAGCATTTCGGTGCCCGTACTGAAGCTGCGCGATGCCGCCACCAAAGTTGGCCGGGGCGACCTGACTCAGCGCGTCACCAGTGAATCGAGGGATGAAATTGGGGAGTTGGGCATTGCCTTCAACAAAATGGTTACCGACCTGGCCACGGCCCGCCAGCAATTAGAGGACCGCACCAGTGAGCTGATCCTGGAAAAAAAGAAGTCCGACGACCTGCTGGATGGCCTCAAAAAGACGCTGTTTGATTTGAAGGAAACGCAGGAACAGCTGATTCGGCAGGAGAAGCTGGCTTCCATCGGGCAGCTCACCAAGGGCCTGGTAGACCGGCTGCTGAACCCGCTGAGCTACGTCAGCAACTTTGCGGCGGTGTCCAATGAGCTGCTGGAGGAAAGCAAGGAGCTGCTGGCGGCCGATCCGTACGCCACCGACACCCGCGTGCAAGCCGAACTGGTGCCCCTGCTGACTATGATTGAAAACAACACCGAGAAGATAAAGGAGCACAGCTTTAGCCTCACCCGCATTGTGCGCAGCATGGACAAGCTGCTACAAGTGAAGTCCGACCAGTTTGTGGAAGTCGATATCAATTCCTTTATCGAAAACCAACTGGCCCTGTACAGAAACGAGCTAGACCCAGGCTACAGCTACGTGCCACTGCAACTGGTTGCGGCGCCTGCCCCACCGAACTACCTAGTGAAGCTGCTGCCCGCCGAAATGAGCACCGTGCTCTTCAGCCTCCTCAACAACGCGCTGTACTCCTTGCATGAGCGCGCCCTCAAAGACCAACACTTGCAACCCCTGCTGCTGGTAGAAACTTCCTTCCACGACGAATTCGTGGAAATCAAGGTACAGGACAACGGCAAAGGCATGTCGCAGGTGGAAAAGGAGCAGCTGTTTTCGCCTTTCTTCACCACCAAACCCACGTCTAAGGGTACAGGCCTGGGTTTGTTTATCAGCCAGGATATTGTACGCACGCACCGGGGCAGCATTTCAGTTGAAACCGAGCCCAACGTACTCACTACGTTCACCATCCTGTTGCCGCTCTTCCCTGTCCCACAAGTTGCCTAAACGGACAAGCTGATTTTCTATACCGATACTTTACACAGCAAGCCGCCGGAACCGAAGCGGCATGGCGCCCTGCGGGCGGAGCGTGACGAGCGGCATCATAATGGGGGGCGCTGAGGTGGCGGATTCCAAGTGGAAATGACGCAAGGTTTCAAGCATCACCAGCTGAATTTCGGTGAGGGCGAAGTGGTTCCCAACGCACAGGCGCGGCCCGCCGCCAAACGGCAGGTAACCGTAGGTAGGCAATGCTGGCTGCGCCCCCGTGGCAAACCGCTCGGGCCGAAATACTTCGGCATCGGGCCAGATAGTAGGGTGATGGTGTAGGCCGTAGAGGTAGAGCGAAAACTGCGTGCCTTTCGGAATCGGCTGGCCCTGAAATTCATCGGCTTCCAGCGCCACCCGGTCCAGTATCCAGGCGGGTGGGTAGAGGCGCAGAGCCTCCTGCACCACGTTCAGGGCGTAAGGCAGCTGGGCCAGCTCGTGAAACTCCGGGCTGCGGTCGGCCAAAGCGGCCGTTGTTTCGGCGCGTACTTTCTGTGCTATTTCGGGGTGCCGGGCCAGCAGGTAAAACAGCCAGCTTAGGGCGTTAGCCGACGTTTCGTGGCCGGCTACCAGCAGAATATTCACCTCATCGAGCAGCTGCTCTTCGGTCATGGGCTCCCCGGTATCCTCGTAGCGGGTATCGAGCAGCATTTGCAGCAGGTCGTCGGGGGCCTGGGCGGGGTGGGCGGGCGGGTGCTGGCGGCGCTGCCGGATGTAGCCCCGCACCAGGGTGCGCAGTTCCTGGCTGAGCGCATCGTGGCGGCGGTAGGCCCCGTTTACCCGGAACCAGGGCCGCAGGTACGGCTGCCGGATGGTGCGCACGTAGAACGCCTGAATACGGGTTAGAATATCGGCCAGCCGCTCCCCTTCCGCTTCGGTTAGGCTGGTGCTGAACGTAGCCCGCGCCATAATCCGGAACGCCACGCCCGTCATGGCCTCGTGAATATCCACCACGGCCGACTGGTTTGGCGTGGCCGTGCGCTCGGTTAGCTCGGTGGTCCACTCGGTGGCGGCGGTTTGCATCAGGCGCACCAAACCCGCCAGCCGCTGCCGATGAAAGCCAGGCTGAATGAGGCGGCGCTGCCGTAGCCAGTCGGCGCCTTCGTTGGTGAGCAGGCCCCGGCCGAGGTAGCGAATCAGGCCGTGCGTGAGGTCGGACTTCAGATAACGCCGGTGGTTTTTCTGCAAGATGTGCTGCACCAAAGCCGGGTCGCGGGTGATGATGCCGGGCCGGACGCCACCCAGATACACACCTACCGTGTCGCCGTACTGCGCCAGCACTCGGTCGAGGTTGCCGATAGGGTCGCGGGAGAAAGCCACCGAGTTGAGCAGCGTGCGCCACTGCGGCACCCACGGAAAAGGCGCTCGGACAGGCTGCTTTGGGGGTTCGGCGGGAGTATTCGACATAACCAGATAAGTATAGAGTAACCAGAAAGCCCCGACAAGTTACGCGCCGGCTTGGTACCCTGCCAGAACCCCACCACACATATCCTGGGTTCGAGGCAACACAAACCCGCAACTGGTGCGTACACGATACCAGGCAGGCCTACTCGTTGGGCCAACTACCACCTTACTCCCTTTCCCCAAAACCAAACTTTACTCCCTATGTGGATTCAACAGAAAGCCACTCCCGCCCCTCTCGATGAGCTGCAGGGCCGCACAGTAGGCCTCAAATTCGAGTGCAACCACTGCCATACCGAAGTTTTCACCGACCTGCTCGGCGTACCGGCTCCCGACCATCTGGCTAACTCGATGGAAGACGACGGCCAGTACGAGAAAGAGGAAATCAAGTGCCCCGGCTGCGACATGACCCACGAAATCACCGTGAAAAGCACCTTCGATGGCGTAACGTTCGACGTTTCGGAAGTAGCCCCCAACAGTGTAGCCTACCAAGTAGCGCACGAATAGCGTGTAATTGCTATTTGTTACTCTGGTCGGATTTCCATTACGATTTTCGCCCGGATACTATTAAAGAAGGCTTGCCAAATGGCAAGCCTTCTTTGTTTTAGAAAAATAGAATCGTCCACAAAATCCGACCAATCCGACTAATCTGCAAAATCCGCGTTCTACTTCTCCCGCTCTATCGTGTAGTTGATGAGCTGCTCCAGCGACATGCGCGAAGGTGAGGCCGGGAAGGTATGCAGGATTTCCAGGGCTTCGTCGCGGTAGCGTTTCATTACGCCAATGGCGTAGTCGAGGCCGCCGGTGGTTTTCACGAATTCGATAACGGCCTGCACCCGGTCTTTGCGGCCGTCGTTGTTTTTCACGTTGTAGATGATGCGGCGCTTGGTTAGCCAATCGGCCTGCTGAAGCGAGTAAATCAGCGGCAGCGTCATCTTCTTCTCCTTGATATCGATGCCCAGCGGCTTGCCAATTTCGGCGGTACCAAAGTCGAACAGGTCGTCTTTGATCTGGAAAGCCATGCCCACTTTCTCGCCGAAAAGCCGGGCCCGCTCAATGGTTTCGGCATCAGCCCCCGCCGACGCCGCTCCCACAGCGCAGCAGGACGCAATGAGGGAGGCCGTTTTCTGCCGGATAATATCAAAGTACACGTCTTCGGTGATGTCGAGGCGGCGGGCTTTTTCAATTTGCAGCAGCTCGCCTTCGCTCAGCTCCTTCACGGCGTTGCTCACAATTTTGAGCAGCGTGTAATCGTCGTTTTCCAAGCTCAGCAGCAGCCCTTTGCTCAGCAGATAGTCGCCGACGAGGACGGCAATCTTGTTTTTCCAGAGGGCGTTGATGGAGAAGAACCCGCGCCGGTAGTTGCTTTCGTCCACTACGTCGTCGTGCACGAGGGTGGCGGTGTGCAGCAGCTCGATGAGGGCCGCACCGCGGAACGAAGCTTCGGGCAGCGGGTCGCCGCCGCTGATTTTGGCCGTGAAGAACACAAACATCGGCCGGATCTGCTTGCCCTTGCGCTTCACGATGTAGCCCATGATTTTATCGAGCAGCAGCTGCTTGGTTTGCATGGAAGCGCGGAATTTCTTCTCAAATTCCTCCATTTCGCCCGCAATTGGGGCTTGTATCTGGTCCAGCGTAACGTTCATGCAGCGGTTTTGGGCGCTGCGAAAGTACGGGGAAAATGGTGAAGTGGTGAGATGGTGAAATAGTGATTTTGCTGTTCAGTTGGCACTACTCACGCAGATTGCACAAATACAACGTCAAACCCACCATTTCACCATCTCACTATCTCACCATTTCACCGCTTACCTTCGCCTTTATGCCAACTCAGCCCGTCCGCCTCGATTTCCTGTTGTCCAGCACGCGCCACAGCCGGCCTTTTGCCGCCGATGCGCACTACGTTCCCGATGGCCAGCCGAAGCCGGTAGTGGTGTTTGTGCACGGGTTCAAGGGCTTCAAAGACTGGGGACATTTCAATGCGCTGGCCGAGTGGTTTGCCCGGCAGGGCTTCGCGTTTGTGAAGCTGAACCTCTCGCACAACGGGCTGGTGGTAGGCGGCACCGGCGACCTGGAAGACCTGGAGGCATTCGGCCAAAACAATTTCAGTTTGGAGCTGGATGACATTGGCACCCTGCTCGACTACCTGGAAAGTGCCGGCTCGGTGGTGCCCGCTACGGAAATCAACTTTTCGCGTTTGGCACTTATTGGCCACAGCCGGGGCGGCGGTTTGGTGCTGCTGAAAGCCGCCGAAGACTCACGCGTAACAGCCGTAGTTACATGGGCCGGCATCAACAACATCAACCCCGGCTGGACCGATGCCCTAATGCAACAATGGCAGCAGCAGGGCGTGTACCACGTGGAAAACAGCCGTACCAAGCAGCAGCTGCCGCTTTATTACCAGATTGTAGAGGATTACCACAGCAACCGCCTCCGCCTTGATATTCCGCACAACGTACGCCGCCACCTGCCCAAGCCGCTGCTGGTAGTACACGGCGACCAGGACGAAACCGTATCGGTGCAGCGTGCCCACGAGCTGAAAACCTGGAAGCCAGATGCGGAATTGCTGGTGCTGCCCGGCGTTACGCACAATTTCGGCGGCGGCCACCCCTGGCACTCAACCAACGTGCCCGCCGAAGCCCTGCAAGCGGCCGAGGCTACCGTAGCTTTCCTGCGCCGGGAGCTATGAGCGTTGTACATCATACCACCTACCTCCTACTCGGCTCCAACCTCGGCGACCGGGCAGCTATTCTGCGGGACGCCGTGCAACACCTGAGCGAACTGGCAGGCACGGTGGCAGCTGCCTCGGGGCTTTACGAAACGGCGGCCTGGGGCTTAGAGGACCAGCCGGCCTTTTTAAATCAGGCGGTGTGCCTACACACCGTGCTTGCCCCCGAGTTGTTGCTCGATGCCTGCCAACAAGCTGAACAGCTGGCTGGCCGGGAGCGGCTGGTTCGGTGGGGTGCCCGCACCCTGGACGTGGATATTTTGCTCTATGACGGCCTCGTGCTGGATACTCCGCGCCTCACTGTGCCGCATCCGCGCCTACCGGAGCGCCGCTTTGCCTTGGTGCCCCTGGCCGAAATTGCTGCCAGTGTTGTGCACCCTATTGTGCAACGCACCGTAGCCGAGCTGCTAGCAGTATGCGTTGATAAACTGCCAGTCACGAAAGTAGGATAAGTTGTGTGCCAAGCACCAAGTAGCTACTGCGCCGCATTGCCAATTTGGTCTGCTGAACCCATTGCGGTTGTGAAGTGTGGCGTAGGCCGGCTGCGTAGAAACACGGCGTTATGGATCATCCGAGCAGCCGGATACAGCAGCCATATTAGCAGCAGCACGTGCAATAAGCGGGGGTGGTTGCCCAGCGTCCGCCGCAAAGCCCCAAATAGCAGCAGCATAACAGGGCCGAAGAATACCGCGGCGTACCGCTCACTGTCGTGAAAGCCAGCCGAGCCACGGCTCAACTGATAACTTAAGGCATGCAATACCACATACACCCCAGCCGTAATCAGGAGCACTTGCCCAAATTTGCCTATCTCGGCTGCTCCCACAACAAGGATAGCAACTACTAGCGCCCCCCCCGCTAAGTAGCCCCACGTGATGGGCGCCGTTGGAACAGGCAGCGGCAGCAGCCAATGCACCAGCATAAAGCCGAAGTCACTCATTGCCTGCCCCCCTGCTGTAGCCGGATTTGATAGCACCAGGGGCAAATCGAGGCCCGTGCGCCACACCCGTACCTGCCAGAGCAAGCCGCCGGATACGCTCAGCAAGAAATGCAGTGCAAGTGCCAAAGCATACGCCCGTAGCGTGCGGCGGTATGCTACAACCAAGCCTAGCGCTACACCAAACAACACAAAAAACCCTGCCGTGCGCTGCAAGGGCAACAACATGCCAGCTGCGGTAGCTGCCAGCAACCAGCCTTTTCGCTTGGTAGTGAGGTAGCTGTATAAGCCCACTGCGTAGGCGGTAAACAACAGCAAAAAGCTGGTTTCTGACCATACAAACTTAGCCGTCATCAGCCAAGGCGTACTCAAAGCCAGTACCCACGGATAGCACCGTTTCCAGGCCGTTTCTTGGCCTAACAGCTGGCTCCCCAACCAGCTCCACCCTAGCAGGCTGCCTATTAAGCTCAAGGCGTACACCCACACCAAGCCGCGCATCATTTCCTGTTCGGATGAGCCTATGCTTGCCAGCAAAAGTGGATAGAGCGGCCCCCAGACTACGTAAGGAGCTCCCGTTGGGCCACGCAATTCTTTCACAGCAACCCAGCTGCGAGCTGCCGCCAAGTAGTCTCTCGAATCGGAGGTAACTGCTGGGCCATTTCCCCAAGCGTATAGGAAAAAGCCCAGCAGTACCACTACTCCTAATGCTGCATTGCTATTTCGCCGCCAGAATAAGCTAGAGAATATTTCCGGCGACACAGCGTGCACATTTAATTAGGCTACCACCGCCGACTGTGCAGCAACTTCTGGCGCAATTTTCTTCACCAAGCCCTGCAGCACTTTGCCGGGGCCGCACTCCACAAACTCGGTGGCTCCATCCTGCACCATGCGCTGTACGCTTTGAGTCCAGCGGACCGGTGCCGTGAGTTGGCGCACCAAGTTTTCCCTGATTTCGTCGGCGTCGCGGTGCGGGGCTGCATCCACGTTCTGGTAAACCGGACAGATACCCGTTGAGAAAGTGGTTTTCGCAATAGCCTGAGCCAGCGCAGCTTCCGCCGACTGCATCAGCGGCGAGTGGAACGCTCCGCCTACTGGCAGCGGCAACGCCCGCTTGGCCCCTGCGGCTTTCAGCTGCTCACAAGCCAGCTCAATTCCCCGTTGGGAGCCCGATACCACTAGCTGGCCGGGGCAGTTGTAGTTAGCTGCTACCACCACATTGCCACCAGCCGTAATTTCCTGGCAGATGCGGGCCGTGGTTTCGTCGTCGAGGGCCAGAATAGCGGCCATCGTGCCGGGCTGCTCCTGGCAGGCGGCCTGCATGGCTTGGGCCCGCTGCGCCACCAAGCGCAAGGCATCTTCAAACGGCAACACCTTGGCCGCCACCAGCGCCGAAAACTCACCCAGCGAGTGGCCGGCCACCATATCGGGCTTCAAATCAGGCAATACAGCGGCCAGCGCCACAGAATGCAGGAAGATGGCTGGCTGCGTTACATCGGTGCGGCGTAGGTCTTCGTCGGAGCCATTGAACATGACGTCGGTGAGTTGAAAACCCAAGATATCGTTGGCCTGGTCCATCAGGCGCTTGGCTTCAGGATACTGCTCGTACAGGTCGCGGCCCATGCCGCTGAACTGACTGCCCTGGCCCGGAAAAACAACTGCTTTCATAGTAGAGAAAAACGAGAGAAGATGGATGGGGCGGCAAGATAGCACGAATAAAAAAAGCCCATTGCAACCAGCAATGGGCTTTCCTCAATACTTAACCAAGTACAACAACCTATCCTAGCGGGTAATTTGGACCCAGCCTTTGTAGGTGCGCTTGGAGTTGTTGACGTCGGCAAACTCCACCTCGGCCTGGTAGTAGTACATGCCCTCGACCACCGACGGCGCCCCGCTGCCCTCGGTGCGGCTGCCCCCGCCCGGCCAGTTGATGAGCGGGTCGGCGCTGCTCTCGTAGATCTTCACGCCCCAGCGGTTGAAGACCGTGAAGTGCGTACGCCGCAGCGGGGTGAAGACCTTGGGCCGGAACGTGTCGTTCTTGCCGTCGCCGTTGGGCGTGAAGATGTTGGGCAGCAAAAACAGCTGGCAGTCGTCCTTGCATTCCACGTTGCTGCGTGCGCTCACCGTGCCGCTCGAGTCCACGGCCTGCACGGCGTAGCAGCCCGCCTCCTGGCGCAGGTCGCGGTGGGCATAGCTGGTCTGCGAGCCCGGCACCCGCACCAGGAAGCGCAACGAGTCCTGGCTGTTGGGAGCGTAGTAGATGTTGTAGAACTGAATGGCGCGGCTGCAATCGGCGGGCGTGGTGCCCAGCGTCCAGCGCAGCTGATTGGTGTAGACGGCCCCGCTCACCGGCGTGGCCGGCAGCTCAAACAGGCGGCTGGCCAGGCTGTCGCAGTTGGGGCGGGTGAGCGTGAGCACCGGCGCGCACGGGATGTTGCGCACAGCAATACATTGCTGCTGGCTCTTGTTGATCAGGTTGCTGGGCAGCTTATCGGCATTGTAGGTGCCAGTAGTTTCCACGTAGTAGCAGTAGGTGGCGCCCTTCTGCAACCGTTGCGTGGCCGTGCCTTCGTCGCGGTAGCTGCCGCCGGTGGCCGTGCCCGTCACGGTGGCAAT
>NZ_JAFLQZ010000018.1 GCF_017313265.1 Hymenobacter telluris
ACAGCCACCTCCTTTTTAGCCGTCGCCCATTTGCTGGCTGCGTTAGATTGGATGCGCTAGCTGTCCACACAGCCTAGGCAAATTCATTGGAATTTGTACCTTCTGGCTCCTGATTTGAAAAGCGCATGCTACAGGCCCAGAACAACCGGCCGATGCGCTTACCCTGCTCCGTGTTACTTCCTTCCTCAATCCCCTCCCACTATGTCTGAAAACAAGCTTGAAACCCCACCCCTTACCGTTTCGCGCCGAGAGTTTATTACCAAAAGCGCGGTAGCAGCCGCCGGCATCATGATTGTGCCCCGCTTTGTGCTGGGCGGCCGCGGCTACACCGCCCCCAGCGACCAGTTGGTTATTGCGGGCGTAGGCGTGGGCGGCAAAGGCGAAAGTGACCTGGCCAGCTTCTTTAAAAGTGGCAAAGCCCGCATCAACTACCTCTGCGACGTAGACGACCGCCGCGCCGCCAGGTCGGTGCAGTCCTTTCCCCAGGCCAAGTACTACAAAGACTGGCGCCAGCTCTTCGACAAGGAGGCCAAGAACTTCGATGCCGTGTGCGTGTCGACGCCCGACCACAACCACGCCAACGTGGCCCTGGCGGCCATGCAGCTCGGCAAGCATGTGTACGTGCAAAAACCTTTAACCCACGACATCTATGAGGCCCGGGTACTGGCTGAAGCAGCCCGTAAGTACAAGGTAGTGACGCAGATGGGCAACCAGGGCGCATCCAACGACGGGGTGCGGCAGCTGCGCGAATGGTACGACGCCAAACTCATCGGGGACGTGGACACGGTGTACTGCTGGACCGACCGGCCCGTATGGCCGCAGGGCATTCCGTGGCCGGCCACGCCGGGCAAGGTGCCGCCAGAGCTAGACTGGGACCTGTGGCTGGGCTCGGCGCCGCAAACCGCCTACATCGATAAGCTGGTGCCCTTCAACTGGCGCGGCTGGTGGGAGTACGGCACCGGCGCCCTCGGCGACATGGGCTGCCACCTGCTGGAAGCGCCCTTCCGGGTCCTGGATTTGCAGTACCCTACCTCGGTGCAAGCCAGCGTGGGCAGCGTGTACGTGGATGAGTTCAAGCGCGGCTACTTCCCCGAGAGCTGCCCGCCATCCAGCCACGTGGTGCTCACCTTCCCCCGCACCTCGAAAACCAAGCACGACGTGACGGTGCACTGGATGGACGGCGGCATTCAGCCCGAGCGGCCCGCCGAGCTGGGTTTCAACGAGCTGTTCGGCGACGGAGGCAACGGCATTCTGTTTGTGGGCAAGAAAGGCAAGATGATGGCCAGCACCTACTCGGCCAATCCGCAGCTGCTGCCCCTTTCCCGTACCAACGAAGTGAAAGTGAAGCCCACCCTGGCCCGCGTGCCGGGCGGGGCCGATGGCCACTACGCGCAGTGGGTGGAGGCGTGCCTGGCCGGCTACGGCAACAAGGAAGTTAGCTCCCCCTTCGAGGTGGCTGGCCCGCTTACGGAGGCGCTGCTCATTGCCAACCTAGCTATTCGGGGCCACGACATTCGGCACGCCAACGCCGACGGTAAGGGCTTCACGTATCCGGGCCGCAACCTGAAGCTTGACTGGGACCCGCGCCAGATGAAGGTCACCAACCTCGATGAGGTGAACCGCTTCGTGAAGCGCGAGTACCGGCAGGGCTGGACGCTGGGAGTGTAACCCAGAACAACCCTCACTGAACTTAGAGGCGTGTAGCGCGGAAATCCATTCCGCGCTACACGCCTCTAACTATTTATATCTCATAGGCTTGTGAACAGCAACATAACGTCAGCACGCGAGATTCCTCGGCTGCGCTCGGAATGACGGCCTTTTGCTTATCGGCCGTCATAAACCCTGACGGTTCATACCCCCCGGAAAAGTAAGTCGTTTTCTATCCAATAATTTCTGGATGGCAGCAATTCACCAAGCAGAGGCAGTTACCGACAATACGATTTCCGCTTCACTTTCCCAACCCTAATTTTCATTCATTTACTAATTAATATAGCAATACTTATTTAACTTAAACCCGCTGAACAGCACCGTTTTGCGGTTATGTGGAAAACTTCTAAAGTCTACGTTTGTCCTAGCCCCTGGAAGAGGATATATTCCGCTACTCAACGGACGCATGCGGAATGATGTGCTGGCGTCCGGAACCCTCTTCCTGAATCCAAGTTGCCTGCCCTACCGGGGCGCGTAAACCCATACACCAACTATCAACCGCAACGTCTATGCTGGTACTAAAACGCGACGGCCGCCGCGAATCCGTGAAGTTCGATAAAGTCACGGCGCGCATCGAAAAGCTCTGCTACGGGCTCAATATGCTCTATGTATCCCCCATTGAGGTAGCCAAAAAGGTTATCGACGGGATTTACGACGGCGTAACCACCGTGGAGCTTGATAACCTGGCCGCCGAAACTGCCGCCTCCCTCACCACCAAGCACCCCGACTACGCCATTCTGGCCGCCCGGATTGCGGTGAGCAACTTGCACAAGGTCACGGCGAAGTCGTTTAGCAGCACCATGAAGCGGCTCTACACCTACGAGGACCCCAAGACCGGCGAAAATGCCTCGTTGATAGCCAAGGACGTGTGGGAAACCATTCATAAGCACGCCGCCACCCTCGACTCGGCCATCATCTACGACCGGGACTACAACTACGACTACTTCGGCTTCAAGACCCTGGAGCGCAGCTATTTGTTGCGCCTCGATGGCAAAGTGGTGGAGCGCCCGCAGCACATGCTGATGCGCGTGGCCATCGGTATTCACAAAGAGGATATCGACGCCGCTATTGCTACCTATGAGCTGATGAGCGAGCGGTGGTTTACCCACGCTACGCCTACCCTCTTCAACGCCGGTACGCCCAAGCCCCAGCTCAGCTCGTGCTTCCTGCTCACGATGAAGGACGACTCCATTGAGGGCATTTACGACACCCTGAAGAACTGCGCCCTGATTTCGCAGTCGGCCGGTGGTATTGGCCTGGCCGTGCACAACGTGCGGGCTACGGGCTCCTACATCAAAGGCACCAACGGCACCTCCAACGGCCTCGTGCCCATGCTGAAGGTGTTCAACGACACGGCCCGCTACGTGGACCAGGGCGGCGGCAAGCGCAAAGGCGCCTTCGCCATCTACCTGGAGCCTTGGCACGCCGACATCATGGACTTCCTGGACCTCAAGAAAAACCACGGCAAGGAAGAGATGCGCGCCCGCGACCTGTTCTTCGCCCTCTGGACGCCCGACTTGTTCATGAAGCGCGTGGAAGCCAACGGCGACTGGACGCTGATGTGCCCCCACGAGTGCCCCGGCCTCGACACCACGCACGGCGAGGAGTTCGAGCGGCTGTACCAAAAGTATGAGCGCGAAGGCAAAGGCCGCAAAACCATCAAGGCCCAAGAGCTGTGGTTTGCCATCCTGGAAAGCCAGACCGAAACCGGCACGCCGTACATGCTGTTCAAGGACGCCGCCAACGGCAAGAGCAACCAGCAGAACCTGGGCACCATCAAAAGCTCCAACCTCTGCACCGAGATTCTGGAGTACACCGACGAGAACGAAATTGCCGTGTGCAACCTCGCCTCGCTGGCCCTGCCCCGCTACGTGCGCCCCGACGAGAACGGCAACCTTGTCTTCGACCACCAGAAGCTGTACGAGGTAACCTACCACGCCACGCTGAACCTGAACAAGGTTATCGACATCAACTACTATCCGGTGCCGGAAGCCGAGCGCAGCAACCGCCGCCACCGCCCCATAGGGCTGGGGGTGCAGGGCCTGGCCGATACGTTTATTGCGCTGCGCATGCCGTTCGAGAGCGACGAAGCCAGCGGCTTGAACAAAGACATTTTCGAGACCATCTACTTCGCGGCCATGACGGCCTCCAAGGACCTGGCCAAGCGCGACGGCCACTACGAAACCTTCCCCGGCTCGCCACTCAGCCAGGGCAAGTTCCAGTTCGACCTCTGGAACGTAACGCCGGACTCGGGTCGCTGGGATTGGGACGCGCTACGCGCCGAGGTGGTAGAGCACGGCGTGCGCAACTCGCTGCTGGTAGCGCCTATGCCCACGGCCAGTACCGCCCAGATTCTCGGCAACAACGAGTCGTTTGAGCCTTACACGTCCAACATTTATGTGCGGCGCGTGCTGAGCGGCGAGTTCATGGTGGTGAACAAGCACCTGCTGAAAGACCTCATCAAGCTCGGCATCTGGAACGAGCAGATGAAAAACGAAATCATTGCCGCCAACGGCTCGGTACAGAACATCGACCGGATTCCGCAGCACATCAAAGACCTGTACAAAACGGTATGGGAGATTTCGCAGCGCCGCATTATTGATATGTCGGCCGACCGGGGCGCGTACATCTGCCAGAGCCAGAGCCTGAACCTGCACGTGCTGAACGTGAACTTCGGCAAGCTGACCAGCATGCACTTCCACAGCTGGAAGAAGGGCCTGAAAACCGGCATGTACTACCTGCGCACCAAAGCCGCCGCCGACGCCATCAAGTTCACGGTGCAGAAGCAAGCCGCCGAGACCCTGGAGCCCCTGAACGTAGCGGCCCAGAACGCCTCGGACATGGCCTGCTCCCTGGATAACCCCGACGCCTGCGAGGCCTGCGGTTCGTAAGGGAAATTTGCTCCTCACTTTAAAAGGCCGTGATAACACGGCCTTTTTTGTTTATAATTGCTCAGAAGCATAATAGACCAACTGGACGCAGGTCAAACACGTAAAGCGTGCAAAAAGCGCTAGAGAATCTATAATAATGAAGTTTGAAGCCCCACCCATCGTAGAAGCTAGTATTAGCATTGACATCAAAAACAATGAAAGTTGGCATGAGTATTACATGCAAGTTGTTGATTCAATCAGACAAAACTATCCAA
Source organism: Hymenobacter telluris (assembly GCF_017313265.1). Lineage (GTDB taxonomy): Bacteria > Bacteroidota > Bacteroidia > Cytophagales > Hymenobacteraceae > Hymenobacter > Hymenobacter telluris. Next base: position 4,853 of record NZ_JAFLQZ010000018.1, read on the forward strand.
TAGTTAATGAAAGAATTTTGTTTGAAGTAGAGGGAACAATCAAAAAAGAGGGAGAAAATACAGGTCACGAATCAGAAGCCAAAACCATTAAGGATGGTTTTATGCTTTCAAATAAGGAAGACAAAAGATATATATTATTGTCACCCAATACAGTTAAAATAACAAAGAGAAAGCCTTACAAGGATTGGAATAACATTTATGACGAATTTGAAAATATACTTAAAACTATCAAAGATCTATGCAGTAACAAGAATATGTCTTACACTAACCCATCTGTAATCTATCATAACGAATTTTTTGCAACGATAAAACACACTGATAATTTGAATGAGCTTCTAAATATGAATATATCTTTTCCAGATAAGCTGCCAGACAATTTGTCTAAAGCAACAATCCAGCTGGAAATGTTTGAAAATGACGAAACAATAGGAGTAGAGCAAATACTTGAGTCAAGAGATGATGATGTATCTATCAAGATTAATATATCAGTTTCTGATTCATATAATGAATACACAGATATCAATGATATATCAGATAAGTTTAAAAGTTTAAGAAAAAACAAGAACAATATTTTCGATGTTTTAACAACTCACAAAGCAAAGGAGACTTTCGTATGATAATGCATCAAGGAATTAAGAAACCTAATGAATCAAGGGTTCAAAGTCATAACTATAATATCAATAAAGTTTCAAGAAAGAGTATCGGCAATTTAGCAGGAAGCGCTTTTAGTAATGAAAAGGCTCATCAAATCATTCAGGACAAATACGATATCCTCTTAAGTAGTTATAACTTAACGACTGAGCAAACCAGAGTCACGAATACAATATTGAAACACCTATCAAGGTGCTACTGTAAATTGGAGATTTTAGAAGCAATCCATCTTATGTTCTCGTCAGAAGAGGGCGTAGTAGTTTACAGAGAATTTGAAAAGGGAAACAAGTTTATTGCTGTCGATTCTGACGGCGACAGTATGTACAGTTACTCGCCTTTCAAAACCCTAGGTGAGAGAAGTTTCTTTGACTTTGGCTCGAATGACGAAGAGTTCTATGTTTATAAGTTCCTTTCGTAGATGTGATAATTTGCATGTACCGCCTAGACTACATGCGACCGGCAAAACTATTATCCCTCATTTCAATTCAGAAGAATCTCTTTATAGAAGAGTACATCCAAGACACAAGCCCCTTGTTCCTTTTTTAGAAATTGATATTAAGGATTTGTCTGTAAATAGAAGCGGCATTGACAACAGTATTAGTTTCAGGGAAGATGTATTGATTAATTCAGAGAATGATTTTGGAAATTATTTAGAAGATGATGGATGGAAGGTATGTGAAATATATATACCTATGCTATTATTGAAAAACAATTGCTGTAGAATTATTTCAGAAAAGTCTAGATCTGGACCGGGAGACGATTATATAGTGGTGCATTTAACTCACGATCCAACAACATGTAATTATGCTCATTCCATGATAGTTTTCATCTATAACGGATTCCAGGTCATAGACGAAAACTATGATGCAACACTAGGGTCTAAGGCTTTAAAGAATTTACGTAAAGCGTGCAGGGACGAACTGCATAAAGCTGTCGTTTCAGTTACATGAATTTATGGTGCCCACCATAGTTTTAAGCTAAGTATTATAGTTGTAAAACGGTTTATAACAAATCTAACTGCGTCCGTGCCCCGAGGAATTCCCGGAGCACGGACGCATTGGTTTCAGGGGGTACCACACGCCCCAGAGCACCGAAACAACTGTGGGAAGGCTCTGGGGTAGCCGCAGAGAGCTAAAATAACTGTGGAAGAGCTACCTGATTGCCTCAGCGGGCAGATACGAATGCGGGAAGGCGCTGGGGCTGCCCCAGCGGACAGAAACGAATGTAGGAGCGTTCTGAGGCAGCCCCAGAGAACAGAAACAAATGAGTTGATACCATGGGAATAGTACAGGGCCCTTGGAATTAGTATATTGGGGTTACTATCCACTTCAACTACTGTTTATATGCTTGCGCCCACCTCAGAAATGTCCCTTGTGGCCCCTATTACCACTACTCCTAAACGGCGCACCAGCCCGTTGCCTACCAGCGCCGTAGCCCTGGCGGCCCTCGCCACCAAGGCCGCCACTGCCTGGGAGGGTTCCGACCTACCCGACCTGCTCTGGCTTTCCAAAGCCGACTTCACCACGCTGTCCGTCACTTATGCCCAGGGCCGCGACGAAGCCGATGCTGCCGGCGACCAGCGCACCCCGCAAGCCCAGCGCCTCAAAGAGCTGGATAAGCAAGTTGATAAGGCCCTCAATTATGTAAAAAGCTACCTCGCCGAAGAATACGACACCGATGAGGGCCGCGCCTACTTCTCCGAGTTCGGGATTGCGCGGGAAGGCAAGAGCTACCGGCTGCCGGCCGCCCGCACCGAACGGGTGAAGGCGGTGGCCAAGCTGCTGGTGGCCCTCAAGGCGCATAGCTTCGACAAGAAGAAGTACGGCACCGCCTACTGGCAGCCTCTGGCCACCGAGTACGCCACCCTGGTGCAAACCAGCGCCGATGCGGCCGGGCAGCGCAGCGGTATGGTCAGTGCCAAAGACCAGAGCGAAACCCAGCTCCGCAAAGCCCTGCGCGCCCTCATCCACCACCTCAAAGCCAACTACCCCGATACCTTCGAGGCCCGCCTCCGCGAGTTTGGCTTCCAGAAGGAAAGCTACTAGCCGGCTCCCGGCTTGTACCCTTTACGCCCTGCGCCCGTGTTTCCTGGTAGTTGCCGGAGCACGGGCGCAGCTGTGTTGGGAGGGGGGCCAGCCAGTGCAAATTGAGCGGACAACATCCTTCCGACAGTGCAGCTTCTTGCCGCTGCTTTCCGTAAAACCAGGAACACCCACTAACCTGTTATCTGATGCTACGCACTGCTTTTTTCGGTTTCGTGCTGGCTGGCCTGCTGGCCGGCACCACAGCCTCTGCCCAAACCAAGCCCGCTACCAAGGCCGGCACCACCAAGGGCCGCCCGGCCACGTCCGCAACGGCACGCCCGCAGCCTGCGCCACCCGCCACCAAGTCGGCTACCGATGGGCAGGGCGAATACGTAGCCCCCGGCATGAGCGGCGCCCCCGACGAGAAAGTTACCACCGACTACAACAACCAGCCGCTAAAGAAACCCGCCACCGGCACCTCTACTATGTCGTCGCAGCCGAAAGCCACCCCGGCTCCGCGGCGGAGCAACTAACTGGTTGAGCTGCCAGCTACCACGTAGCTAGCCGCACCGGCTGGTTGGGTGGTGGCTTTTGCGGCGGCGGGTTCATATTATTTCAGGAGCGCCAAGCAACGGACAAGGCTAGTGGCGGCGTCAAGAGAAGGTACCTCCGGAAGCGGGCTTGAAACACCGCTCTTATCTTCGCCTTCTATGCGCCAAATTCTGTTGCCTTGTCTTGTTGCGCTGGCTAGCCTGGCGGCCTGCACCACCACCAAAAACCAGCCGGTAACGGGCTTGGCGGCCAGCACGGCGCCGGTTGCCGTAATGCTAGTGGGGGGGCCACACCTGGCCCAGGTGTACAAAGCCACCAACCCTAACACCGACGTGCTAACGCCCAAGCGCCAAACCGAGCTAGAGGCCGTCCGGGCCCAGCTGCAACGCTACCGGCCCGATGCCATTCTGGTGGAGGAGCTACCCGAGCGGCAGCCCCACCTCGACAGCCTGTACGCCCTGTACCGGCAGGGCCGCCTCGACCTGAACACGCTGCCCGGTGGCCGCTCTGAAACCTACCAGCTAGGGTTTGTGCTGGGCAAGCAGCTGGGGTTGGAGCGCATTTACTGCGTGAATGCGCCGGGCAGCACCTCGCAAAGCATTCTGCACGAGGGCACCAACATCAAGCTCTACCAAGATGCCACCGCCGAGCACCGGGCGTATGGGGGCCCCAAGATGCAAGCCTGGGAAACCGGCAACCTTAGCATGGGCGGTTTGCTGGCCTTCACCAACAGCCCGGCGCTGCTCCAGCAGCTGCACACCCTGGTGTACCGCACCCCGGCCCGCGTCACCGATGGCACCCTCAAGCCCGACCCCATGGTGGATGCCGGTTTCATCAGCCCGCACTACGTGGGGGCCGAGTTTATTTCGGTTTTCTATAACCGCGACCTGAAAATCTACTCCAACATAGTAACCACCCAACTGGCAACCCGCAAAACGCGGCTGCTCACCATCATCGGGGCCCGGCACATTGGCTCGTTGCAAGGCATGTTCCGCACCGACCCGGCCTACCAGGTGGTGGAAGCCTCGAAATACCTGAAGCCATAGCCCAGGGGGTATGCTGTAAGCGGAAGTGAATATAAAACCAGAAGCCCGCCGTACTGCAACAAGCGCAGCGCGGCGGGCTTCTGGTTTCACTGTTTACCCGGTAGGTAGTGCGGGCAGGGCCGCGGCTGGCTACACGGGGCGGTTGGCAGGCTAGGCTTGCTCGTAGCCGGAGTAACGCCGCTGCCGGTAAATCTTACCGTCTTTGAACTCGAAAACCAGGCAGAGGTGCGCTTTGATCTGTTGCCCGCGGGTCATGGAGGCCATGTCGTTGACGGCAACGGCCTGCCAGGTTCCTTCCACCAGCACGCAGCCATCGGGCCCGGTGTGGGTGTGCTGCACATCAAACGACTGGCTGTGAAGCAGTTCCCGACCAATCCGGATGTTGTCGATTATTTCGTCGAACGACCGGCGCTGGATGGTTTTATAGACCAGATTCGGGTATTCCGTCTGTTCTATTTCGGGGTGCAGCAGCTCGGCGTAGGCTGCTGTATCGGTGTTGAATTCTTGGACAAGAGCAATGTATAAATTGACGACATCAAGTGGCGCTTTCATGGATGGGATTCGGAGTAGATTGACAAGCAATCTACTGGAAGTAGCTGAAATAATGGCAACAAAAGCGCCTCATTAATAGATTGAAACTCATTTTTTCGCCAAAAAAATACCTTCTCAGCGCCAACGCGTGTTGAGGCTGGGAAGGTAGGGCTGCCAGGAGCAGTTGGAGGCCGACACGGGCGCTCTGAAAACTACGGGCGGCGGCGCGGTGTGCGAGCGGGCGGAGTGCTACCGGAAGCCGGCTTTACCACCTGTCCTGAGTCGAGGGCCCCAACGCTTACGTTACCGCGCGGAAAGGCAGGTAGTGGCAGCGTACCGTTGGGTTGCACCTTCGAAGGAGCGGGCATGGGCTCCAGGTTGCGCTGGCTGGCACCAGTGGGCAGCACTACGCCAGGCATAGGGCTCACCCGCTCGCCGAGGCTGCGTTGCGTGGACGATACCGGCGCGCGGTTTTGAGACTGCGCCGCCGTAGCCATCAGGCCCAGCAGCACGAGTGGCAGATATATGAAACGAGACATGGTACGAAAAGCAATACGGTGAGAAAAAGCAACTGCGGTGCTCCGGCGTGGCACCGCCTACTGGTGCTGAGGCTGCTGGGGGCCGCTTGGTTGCCTACGCAGTACCAGCACCACAAGTTTAGCGCCGGCAGGCGGCGCTGGGGCCCTTGGGCGGCGCTGTATAACACGGGCTTGGCACCAGCTAGCCTAGCCCGTTTGTAGCCCACAGCACAGGCCGTATTCGGGAGAGTGAGGCGCCTGAAAAAAATCTGGTTTCCCGGTGAAACACCCATTTTTTTCGTTCCGTATCAGGCGTGCTTGTGTTCGTTTGTTTAACCTCAACCTTTCACAATCATGGCTATTCAAAAGTATCAGGATTCGTTTTCCGAGCTGTCGTCCGCTAGCTTCAGCTCGATGCTCGACCGGTTCTTCAACGACTCGCTGGCTTCGCGCGGACGCGTCAACTCGTTCTCGCCCCACGCCGACGCCTACGAAACCGAGAAAAGCTACGAAATAGAAGTGGCCTTGCCGGGCCTGAAGCGCGAAGACATCAAGGTGGATTTCCACCAGGGCCGCCTCAGCATCAGCGGGGAGCGTCACTTCCAGCGGGAGCAGCAAGACCAGCGCCGCTACCATGTGGTGGAAAGCTCCTACGGTTCGTTCAGCCGCTCGTTCCAACTCCCCGACACCGTGGATGCCAGCCGTATTGAGGCCGCTTTTGAAGACGGCGTACTACACGTAACCGTACCGAAAGACGAGCAGAAAACCCGCCGCCACCAGATTGAAGTACGCGGCAGCCAACACAGTACCAATGGCAGCAACCAAGGCCAGATGTCGGAGCGCCTCGGCCAGCAAGCCACCGATGTACCGGTGCAAAACAGCCAAAACCCGGATAAACTCTCCGAGCACTCCGCTCAAATGAACGGCCAAGCCCACGGCTCCGGGGTAGGCTCTTAAAAGCTGGCGCCCTCTGCAAGGTACTTGCGCCACTTACCTGAAAGCGTCCCTTTGCCAATGGCGAAGGGACGCTTTCAGTTGGTGCTATTTTGACCGGCCATTACTGGCATATGCTACGGCGACACTGGCTGCTGCAGCAGCCACTGAGCAGCTTCGGTTTCCGTTTCGAAGGAGCGGTACAGCAGCGGCAGGCCCTGTACCTGCGTGGTTACGTAGGCCGTGGCCAAGCGCACCATTACGTTGGGCGAAACAACTATGGCACCGTGGCGGTAACCAGCCCGCATGGCCAAGGGCAGCCACTCCTGCGCCACCCATTGCTGCTCGGCCGGCGAGAAAGGCAGCATCCCTACCTGATTGATTAGAATCCGGCTCCAGTTGTAGCGCTGTAGCGCGTGCAGCATATGCGTGAACAAGGCCTGCGCATCGCCCTCCTGCCGGAGCGAGTTGCTCCAATGCGCCTCCAGGTAATTAGCCGGATTCTCTAATAGCTTGCCAGCTCGGTTGTTGAAATAAATTTTCGACTGCACGGGTTTCATAGCCAGCAAAGGTACTAGGGCGCTTGGCTTCAGGCATAAACAGTATCGGTTAGCGTGCGTACACGCGCATACTACGCAGGTTTGCTCTGGCAGCTAGCCGAACCCGGCGGCCCGGTGTATGGCTGCTTGGCCCGGGCCTGCCGTAAAAGACTCTAAGTCTGCTCACACCTAATTCTCTCACCTTTTCTTGTGCGCCATGCATCGTTTCTTGTTGTCATTCTTCTTGCTGCTCGTTAGCTCGCTGAGCTGGTCGGGCGCTGGTTTCGCGCAATCTGCCGACGGGCTACCGGCCCGGCCGTCGCCCTTCCGCTTCGTTACTGATGAGGCGAAGCTGCTCACCGAAGCCAACGCGAAAACCCTGGAAACCGGCCTGCGCAGCTACGCCGACGAAACCGGCACCCAGATAGTGGTGGTAACGGTGCCCAGCCTGGGCGGCCGTTCCGTTTCCGACTATGGCCGCGCCCTAGGTGAGGCCTGGGGCATCGGGCAGCGCGACAAAAACAATGGTATCGTGCTGCTGCTTTCCGGTCAGGAGCGCAAGGTCACGATTCAGGCTGGCTCGGGCTTACAAAGCGTTATTACGCCCGAGCTAACGGCCCGCGTTATCAATCAGCAAATGACGCCAAGCTTCAAGCAGGGCAATTACTTTATGGGCTTGCGCAAGGGCCTCAACACCCTGATGCTAGCGGCCAACCCTAGTTCCGACCCGCGCAAAAACCAGGCAGCCACGGCCTCAAGTGGTGCTACGCAGCCAGACGCAGCCCCTGCTACAGCCGCCAGCCCCGAGCTAGGCAATACCCCCGCAGCCCAAAGCACTGATCTTGCCACTGAGCCGTTCAAGCCGCAATCTTCGGTACCGGCGCCCGAGCCCTCGGGATTGGGTATTGGCACCTTGGCTGTTGGGGCGCTGCTGATTGGCGGCGTAATCTGGCTGCTAGTGCGGCTGTTCCGGCGGCGCAATACCGCTCCGGCTGCTCCAGGTAACACTCCCGACTTTTATGGCAACCGGCCAGCTGGCCCTAACGGCCCTGTTACTCGTGGCACTCCCCAGCAGCCCGCGCCCGATTTTTATGGCAACGGCAACCGCACGGGCGGCAACATGGGCAACAACAATACTGGCGGTGGCTTTGGCGGCAGCGGTATGGGCGGCATTCTGGCAACGGGCGCGGCAGCCGCAGCCGGTGCCTACCTCGGCAACCGCATGGCCTCAGGTGGGCACAACGACAATGATTACAACAGCGGCCACAATGCGGCCGGCTTCGGTGGCCAGCCTTCTTCCCTCGACCCTGGTGCGGCTGGCCTAGCCGGGGCCACTGGCGCCGGAACTGGTGCGGCTAGCGGTTCTACCGAGTTTCCGGCCCTAGGCAACACCGACGATACCGCTCCCGATTATTTCTCCGACGCGGCTACCAACGATTCTGAACCCGACTACTTCGCTTCCGGCGAATCTTCGTCCTACGACGACTTATCGTCCGACGACACCGGTGGCGGCGGTTTCGACAGCGACGATGACAACAGCGGCTCGTGGTAAAACCCCCAGCCTCAGACAAGTAAAAAGCCGTGGTTCCTGGTGGGGCCACGGCTTTTTACTTGTCTGATATTTAATCAGTTAAAGCTGCTTTGTGACTACCTGATCGAAAATTGCCCGAACTTGAATTCTGTCCAGCGGCTTATGAATCAGGCCTGAAACCAAGGGAAACTCGCTGGAGCGCACCGTATCGGCCGGGTCCAGCGACGAGGTAAGGATATAAATGAAGCACTGGCCTAGCAGCTGGTTTTCATAAGGCTGCAAAGACTGCAAAAACTCCCAGCCATTGAGCCCTGGCATGTTCAGGTCCAGCAGAATTACGTTGGGTATGTGCGCTGGTATACTTTGCTGCACGTACCGCAAGGCCTCCTCAGGCAGCTCAAACGCATGCAATTCGTCGGCTATGCCTTCCCGTTCCAGTATTTTTTTGGTGACGAAAACACTCACGTGTTCATCATCTACTAAGACAATTTGCATAAGGCTTTACGCTAGCAATAATTGAAAAAACACTGTTTATACGTACTCTCCCGGCTTTTCACTTCTCGCTAACCCGTTGCTGTCTATCCTCCACCGGGCACCTTCTGCGTTGGAATAGGCCGCCGTATTGCGCAGCAATACCGGGCCGTTGCGTTACTGAATATAGTGCGGACGAATGAGGTTTTCGAAAGTAAAGATTTCGTCCCATTTTTCCTGTGTAAGCAGCTGGCGCTCAGTTACTGCAATATCGTACACGTTTTTACCGGTGCGCAGGGCCTCTTTGGCTATTTCGGCGGCGGTTTCGTAGCCAAGCACTGGGTTCAGCTGCGTAACAATCCCGATGCTGTTGCGCACCAGTTTCTCGGCGTGCTGGGCATTGGCCGTGATGCCAACCACGCATTTCTCGCGGAGGGTGTGGCAGGCGCGGGTGAGGTAGGAAATGCTGGTAAACAACGCAAACGAAATTACCGGCTCCATTACGTTCAGTTGCAACTGACCGGCTTCGGCGGCCATCGTCACGGTCAGGTCGGCCCCAATAACGTAGAACGCCGTTTGGTTGACCACCTCGGGCACCACGGGGTTTACTTTGCCAGGCATGATGCTGGAGCCCGGTTGCAGCGGTGGCAGGTTGATTTCAAACAACCCTGCCCGCGGCCCCGACGACAGCAGCCGCAAGTCGTTGCAGATTTTGGAGAGCTTCACGGCCGTGCGCTTCAATACCCCCGACAACTGCACGTAGGCACCGGTATCGTAGGTGGCCTCAATCAGGTCGCCGGCCAGCACGAGGTCCAGTCCGGTAATGGCGCGTAGGTGCTCGGTTACGGTTTCGGCGTAGCCAGTGGGGGCGTTTACCCGGGTGCCAATGGCCGTGGCCCCCATATTAATTTCACTGATCAGGTTACGGCTGTCCTGAATGCGGAGCAGCTCTTCACGCAGGTTGGTAGCAAAGGCCTTGAACTCGTCGCCCATGCTCATCGGCACGGCATCCTGTAGCTGCGTGCGCCCCATTTTCAGCACGTTCTGAAACTCCTCACCTTTCTGCGCAAAGGCATCGGCAAGCTCCCCCAAGGCCTGGCTGTAACCAACCAGCTTGTTGTTGAGCGCAATGCGGAATGCTGTGGGGTAGGCGTCGTTGGTGGATTGGGAGCAGTTAACGTGGTTGTTGGGGTGGCAGAACTCGTAGGCGCCCTTTGGCTTGTCCATCAGCTCGAGGGCCACATTGGCAATTACCTCGTTGGCATTCATGTTCACGGAGGTACCGGCTCCGCCCTGAATCATGTCGGTTTGGAACTGGTTGTCCATTTCGCCGGCAATTACCCGGTCACTGGCTCTGGAAATATAGTCGGCAATGGTAGGGTCGAGTACGCCCATGTCGCGGTTGGCTAGCGCCGCCGCTTTCTTCACGTAGCCCAAAGCCTGCACAAACAGCGGCTCCGATTTGAGCGGGATACCTGTGATATTGAAATTTTCTAGAGCACGCAGGGTCTGGATACCGTAGTATGCGTCGGCCGGAATGGCCCGTTCGCCCAGAAAATCATGTTCAAGCCTAGAGGTCAGCATAGGGTGGTGGTGGAATGGAGGTTCTTTTACGATAACAGTGCAGCCAAGGTAGACTTATACCAACAATCAGGTGGGTTTCGGCTGCTGCCAGTTGGCTGACAGGTGAGCTTACTGGCAGCTATACCAAGCAAAACAGGCGGAATCCGTGCTGTTGCACGGGTCCCGCCTGTTTTGCTTGGCATAATTAGCTTCCCTTGTTAAGGGCCACCTACTTTTTCTGGTCGTTCAAGCGCCAGTCGTAGCTGTAGTAATCCGTTGAGAAAGAAGCTGGAACGCTGTTTTCAGACCGATATTGGTTGATGTAAGCCAATCCGGTTTTACCCTTGCTGCTGAACTCGGCCTCGTACCACTTAAATATTTCGGGCAGCTTCACTGTTTTGGCTACTGCATCTACCTGCACGAAAGCCGGATCCTGCAATACCCGCTGAGTTTGCGTGTTGAGCTGCACGAATAGCTCTTTACCCGTGTAGGCTTCGCGGCTTAGGCGCGGGCAGCTAGTGGTGCCGCACACTAATACAAAGTGCAACCGCGGATCATCATAGAGCTTGCGCAGTTTATTATGCTCCAATTGATCGAGCGTCATTTTCTCGCCCGCCACCAGCATCTGCTTTTTATCAAAGAAGCCTGGCATTTGCTGCACAGAAGTCAGCGGGTAGTTAGCCACTATCTCGCCGATAACTAATACGTTATAGGCATTCAGGTAGAAAGCGTACAAGTCGGCCTGCGATGCCCAGGCTTTGGTATCATAAGATGCAATGTCTTGTAACAGGTCATCCAACTGCTGCGGATCGCGCTGAATGGCGCCGTAGTTCACTTCGCCCGCTTTATTAACAAAGCGTTTCAGGAAAGCCGTGGTTGAAGTGGATATCTGCGCGGAAGTAGATGCGGCCTGAGCAATAGCGGAGGCAGAAACTAGAACTAATACCAGTGACAAGCGCAGAATCACTAGCTGATAGGAGTAAATCTTTTTCATAAAAAAAGCAACATCAGTTGATTGATGATGTAAGCTATTAAATTAATCTAACAATATTGTATATGTTATAAAAATATATTTAATATACTCATTTACAGACGTTTACACTCATTTCAAAATTGGATTTTATTCCATAAAAGAGAATCTTATTCTCATTACGAGAATTAAATAAATAGGACTAAACCTATCGATATTGTTTACACTCCATCGGCCTACTATATAAAAATGTTTTTTGCACATTGTCTTAACACTCCATATCCGTTACCTAAGCACCAAGACCACAGACAGCTAGTGTAGTGATTCACTCTGCCTACTGGCATCCAACTACGCTGCCCTAAATACACAGAACAGCCGCATCGGCTTAAGGACCTGATGCGGCTGTTCTGTGTATTTAGGGCTGAAAGCTACCTTTTAGGCATAGTACCCTTCGGCTCGTCTACGGATATTACGCCTTTACGTACGGGCACAGCATTCTTCCGCTTACGCATAGCGCGCCGCCGGGCTGCACGCCGCCGGAAAAAGCCGAGGCGCTTGTGCTTACTCCGGCTGTTGCCGCGGTATTTCTTATAGTTGGGCCGTGGCACTTTGGGGTAGCTGCTACCGGCTGCTTCAATAGCGGCTTCAGAAATGCTGTCGGCCTGCGTAGCGCCCGGACTTAGGAGCAGCAGAAACGCCAGAAAAAACAATACGACTATTTTGTACATAGGCTATAAATTAAAGCAATTAGCAACCAGTTCAAACAGAAACTCATACTTAATAATACAAGTTACTATCAACTCAGATGCAATATACGGATATAACACACGGAATAGTTTAACTATACGAGCAATTGACCTATAATCTTCTAGTAGAACAAATCTATACTAGAAAAGTCAACAACTACAGCGGCCTGCTGTAGGGCTACTTTATGTAGCAGCTTGTATTACAGGTTGGGCACCTTGGGCCAGCAGCCACTGCACGGCGTCGCCTTCGTCGGTGAATTGGTTGAGCGAGCAGTAATTACCGTGCGTGTGGGGCAAGGAGGGCAAGGTATCGTCCTGGACGTGGCCGAGCTGGTAAGGCGCCGCCAAAAAAGCCAGGAACACATGCCCGTGCAGATGGTCGCGCAGTGTTGGATAGAAGGTGGTGGTCAGCCAATGTACGTCGCGGGCATCCACCTCCACTCGCCGCCTTGAGTCAATGAGCCAGTAGCGGCATTCCAGGCAGGAGGCAGCGTAGCGCAAGATTTCTTCGTAGCCGGTACGTAACTCCGGCGAAACTACCGGGCGTTTCCAGCGGGCCGTTACGATACCCAAATCGGGGCGGTAGCTCAGATCCAAGTAGTCGGGGTACGCTGAAGTAGTCATGTAAGGCAAGCCGCTAGGTGCTAGGTGAAACAGTGGTGCTTACGGAGCAACTCCGCTTTACGTTCCATTCTGTTATAGTACACAAAATGCTGAAACGCCACCTTCCGGCTGTAACCCGAAAGGTGGCGTGTGTAGAGCACTTAAAGCTAGCTGCCCTCTACTTGGTACTAACAACTACTACTCCGTTGCGAGCCTGGGCACCATACTGCGCCTCGGCTGGCGCGCCTTTCAACACGTTTACGGTTTTAATGCGCGACTCCGGTACACGTTGTAACGCTTCTGGTGTTGACGCCACCCCATCGATGATAATCAGCTTGCCGGTGTAATCGACGGTTGGGCTGTATTGCTGGTTGAAGGCTTTCACTGCCGCCGAGTTCTGGTTGGCTTTCGTGGTGATGATAATCACGCCACTGGCCGCGGCTTCACCGAACTTATTGCGAGCATTGTCGCCTTTGAGCACATTCACAGTGGCAATAGCCTCGGGGCTTAGCTGCTCCATGCTGGCTTTGGTGGACTTCTCGCCGTCGATGAAGTACAGGGCGTTATCCATGGTTTTATCCACGCCTTGCTTGGCAGGCTGCGCGGCTTGCTCCTCGGCTTTCGAGCAGCTGGCCAGCAGCAGCATGGCGGCTATGGGTGCTACCAGCAGGTAGCGCACCACCTGAATGGCGGCAGATTTTCGGCTATTCATCATGTTGATACGGGTTTTGAGGGGGTGAAAAGTGAACGGGGTAACAAGCGCCGGGCCCTGCGCCAGAGTGCTGAGCCGCACCAGGCTGTATTGATACACTTTGCTGTCAACCTGCCCCGCTTGTAGCACGGCCTGGTCGGCAATGAATTCCAGGTTTTCCTGCACTGCCCGCAGCAGCAGCCACGCCGCCGGATTCAGCCAGCAGCCCACGCGCAACAGCTGGCCCAGCAATACATCCAAAGTGTGCCACTGCCGGACGTGCACCTGCTCGTGTAGCAGGATGGCTGATAGTTCGGTGGGCTGGTGCTGGGTTGGGTTCAGGTAAATGGTTTGCCAAAACGAAAAGGGCGTAACTACCTGGTTTACCTGCCGGAACGGCAAACCAGCGCTGGTTGGCGCTGAGGCCCGATGCAGCCGGCGCAACGACGCGGCTTGCATCAGCAGGCGGCCGAAGAGCACCACCACGCCCAGCCAGTACAGGTTCATCACCCAACCGTAGTAATCCGTTGGCGCGGCCGCCGCTACAGTTTGGCCCTGCCAGCCTGATTGCCAGATTAGTAGCTCGTTGCTCAGCACCACCGGCCGGGGCCACAGCGCCGCCACATCTAGTAGCGGATACAGCGCCGAAAAAATGATGGAACCGAGCAGATACCACCGGTTCAGGGTGTGGAAAGTGAGGCGGCGAAGCAGCGCGTAATACACCACGGCAAACAGCAGCAGCGCCCCGTTCATCTTCAGCAGATATACTAGCAGGTCGGGCATCATGGCTTGGGCTTCTGGTTTTCAATCATGCTGATGATATCCTTCAACTCCTCGGCGCTGATATTCTGCTCCTGCGCAAAAAACGAAACCAGGTCTTTGTAGGAGTTGCGGAAGTAGTTGCCCACCACAGCCTGCATCGACTGCTTACCATACTCGGCGGCGGCAATGGCTGGCGTGAAGCGGTAAGTATTGCCCAGCTTTTCGCTGCGGAGGTAGCCTTTGCGCTCCAGGTTGCGGATGGTGGAGGCCAGCGTAGTGTACGGCGGCCGGGGCTCGGGTAATTGCTCCAGCACGTCTTTAATATAGCCGCCATCAAGCTGCCAGAGCACCTGCATGGCGTCTTCCTCGGGTTGGGTTAGTCGTTCCATAAATCAGTATTTACGATACTTTCGTAATACTACGAATATTTCGTAATAAAGGATATAAGTGCCCGGATTTTTCTTTTGGGGCCTGGCTGGCGGAGGCCTTGCCTTGGAAATACTGCGCGCGGCTTCTACTATGCAGCTTGTTGCCACTATTCCTCGTAGGAACGTTTCTAACTGCCTTCCCCCATGACCAAGACCGTTTTTATTGCCTCCACCGAACCACACAGTGGCAAATCGTTGATTACGCTGGGCTTAGTGAACTTGCTGCTGGGCAAAGCGCAGAAAGTGGGCTACTTCAAACCCATTATCAACGTACCGAGCCCGGAGCATAAGAGCGTGCATATTGAAAGCGTGGTGGGCTATTTCAACCTACCCATTGCCTACGAGGAAGCCTACGCCTACACCCGGCCTCAGGCCATGGGCTTGCTGGAGGCCAACCGGCAGGGCGACATTATTGATAGGGTTATTCACAAGTTCAAAACGCTGGAAAACGACTACGACTTCACGGTGGTGGAAGGCAGCGACTTTATTGGCGAAGGCACGGCATTTGAATTCGACGCCAACCTGTCGATTGCCAAAAACCTGGGGGCCCCGGTGCTAATGGTGGTATCGGGGGCCGGCAAAACCACCGCGCAGCTCGTTAATACGGCCCTGACTGTGTGGCGCAACGTGGAAGCCCGCGAAGTGCAGATGCTGGCGCTGATAGCCAACAAGATTCCGGCGGAGCAGGTGGAAGACGTACGCAGCCTGTTACGGGCGCAATTGCCCGAGGAAATCATTCTGGCCATTATTCCGGCCGACAAGGACTTGCAGAACCCCACCATGAAGGAAATTCATGAGCAGCTGGGCGGCAAGCTGCTGTTTGGGGGCGAGCAGCTCACCAACCAGGTCGACCATTTCATCACCGGGGCCATGCAGATACCCAACCTGCTCACGCGCCTCGCCGACAACGTGCTGATTGTAACGCCCGGCGACCGGGCCGACATCCTACTGATTGCGCTGCAAGCCAACGCCTCGGTGAACTACCCGCGGGTGGCCGGGCTGGTGCTCACGGGCGGCCTGGAACCCGAGGAGCCGGTGCTCAAGCTGATTGAAGGCCTGCAAACTGTGGTGCCCATTCTGGCCGTGGAAACGGGTACCTTCCTCACTACCACCACCATCGGGGCCATTCAGTCGCGCATCACGCCCGACAACCCCAAGAAAATCCGGCTGGCTATTGATACCTTCAACCGCTACGTGGATGTGGCCGCGTTGCAGGAGCGGATTGTGACTTTCGAGCCCGAGGGTATTACGCCGCACATGTTCCAGTACCGGCTGCTGCAATGGGCCAAAAGCCAGCGCAAGCACATTGTGCTGCCCGAAGGCAACGACGACCGGATTCTGCGCGCCGCCGCCCGCCTCATCAACGAGGACGTGGTGGACCTCACCATTCTGGGCGACCCGACGGCCATTGCGGCCTCGGTGAAGCGCCTGGGTTTGACGCTGGATTTGAGCCGCATACAACTCATCGACCCGGCCCACGCCGAGCACTACGACGACTACGTGCAGACCCTGTACGAACTGCGCAAAACCAAGAACGTGAACTACGATATGGCCCGGGACTTCATGCGCGACGTGTCGTACTTCGGGAGCATGATGGTGTATAAGGGCCACGCCGACGGCATGGTGTCGGGGGCGGTGCACACCACCCAGCACACCATCCGGCCGGCTTTGCAGTTCATCAAAACCAAGCCGGGCGTGTCGGTGGTATCGTCGGTGTTCTTTATGTGCCTGCCCGACCGGGTGGCGGTGTTCGGCGACTGTGCCGTAAACCCCAACCCTACCGCCGAGCAGCTCGCTGAAATTGCGGTGTCGTCGGCGGAAAGCAGCTTGCGGTTTGGCATCGAGCCGCGGGTAGCCATGCTCTCATACTCGTCGGGCACCTCGGGCGAAGGCGCTGATGTAGAGAAGGTTCGAGAGGCCACGCAGTTTGTAAAGCAGCGCCGCCCCGACTTGAAAGTGGAAGGCCCCATTCAGTACGATGCCGCCGTAGACCCCATGGTGGGCCGGCAGAAGCTGCCTGGCTCGGAAGTGGCCGGCCAGGCCAGCGTGCTCATCTTCCCCGACCTGAACACCGGCAACAACACCTACAAAGCCGTGCAGCGCGAAACCGGCGCCCTGGCCATCGGCCCGGTGTTGCAGGGCCTCAACAAGCCGGTAAACGACCTGAGCCGCGGCTGCACCGTAGAAGACGTGTTCAACACGGTGATTATCACGGCTATTCAGGCGCAGGGGTAGCTATGAGCAGCACCCAAAGCCCCCGAGTGGCTGCGTGGAGCTTAGCTTATCATGGTCAGGTACTTCTCCCGGTTTTCGAAAATAACCCACAGGTTGATGGCCAGCAGCACCAGCGCAATGGGTAGGCCTGAGGGCGCCGCCACCAGGTTCGTTAGCAGGATGCCTATTACGATGGGGAAAACGATGATGGCTCCCAGGGCTCTGAATTTCGGAATCATAAAGAGCAGGCCCCCAATTACTTCGGCGGCTCCTACCAGTGGCATTATCCACCCAATTTCGGTGAAAGCAGCCGTTGCCTTCACCATTTTATCGGGCAGGTCTTCGGGCATGGGCATGTAGTTGAGAAACTTGTTGAGCCCGGCGTTGATAAACATCAGCCCGAATAGCAGGCACACTACAAATAGTATTTTCTGTTTCATTGATCTGGCGTATAGATTTTGAAAGCACAGAGTTCAATTGCGTTTGACCGGAAGCCAACAGCGTATCACTTTCGGGTAACTCATACAAATACTCTCTATTTATCCGAAAAGTCAACTAGTTGATTGTACGATAATCACTTCAGCAGCTAGCCGCTAACTACCAAGCTAAGGCGTAGCTAAGCCGGTTTTGCAACGCACGCCAGACCGCGCCGTTTAGCTTTTGGCCTCTCTATGCCGCGTAAACGCACAACGACACTTCCACATGAACCTACTCGTCCTCAACTCTGGCAGCAGTTCCATCAAGTACCAGTTTTTCCGGTGGCCCACGGAAACACCAGCTTGCAGCGGCTTAGTGGAACGCATTGGGCTGGATAATGCCGTAGTGACCCATAAGGTGCTAGCCGGCGAGCAGGAAACAACCACCGTGCTGTCAGTGGACCTACCCGACCACGAAGCCGGCCTACGCGAAGTGGCGCGGTTGCTAGCCGACCCGCAGCTCGGCGTGATTCAAAACCCTAGTGAGGTGGAAGTGGTAGGGCATCGGGTGGTGCATGGGGGCGAGGAATTTGCGGCCACTGTACTGATTGAACCCGCCGTGAAAGAAGCTATTCGGAAGCTGTTTCCGCTGGCCCCGCTGCATAACCCAGCCAACTACCGCGGCATTGAAGTAGCCGAAAAGACGTTTCCGCAGGCCAAGCAAGTAGCGGTGTTCGATACGGCGTTTCACCAGACCATTCCCGAGCCGGCTTACCGCTACGCCATTCCAACGGAGCTATATACCGAGCAGGGCATTCGGGTGTATGGCTTCCACGGCACCAGCCACAAATACGTAACCGAGCAAGCCGCCCAGTACCTCAACAACCCCGCCGCCCGGCTGGTGAGCGTGCATCTCGGCAACGGCTGTAGCATAGCCGCCGTGCGCAACGGCCAGTCTGTGGATACGAGCATGGGCTTCGGGCCGCTGGCCGGCCTAGTGATGGGCACCCGCTCCGGCGACATCGACCCCTCGGTGGTGTTTCACCTGATCAGCCAGCTCAACTACACGCCCGAGCAAGTGAGTGCCCTGCTCAACAAGCAAAGCGGCATGCTGGCCCTCACCGGCCTCAGCGACATGCGCGACATCACCGCCGCCCTCGAAGCCGGCGACGCCAACGCCCGCCTCGCCTACGACCTGTATGCTTACCGCATCAAGAAATACATTGGGGCCTACGCCGCCGCCCTCAACGGCCTCGACGCCCTTGTTTTCACGGCCGGCGTGGGTGAAAACGACGCACTAGTCCGCAAGCTGGTCTGCCAGAATATGGACTACCTGAGCATACAGCTCAACGAAGAAAAAAACGCCCAGCGCGCCAAAGGCATCCGGGAAATAAGCACGGCGGATAGCCGCGTGAAAGTGCTGGTGGTACCCACCAACGAAGAACTGGAAATTGCCCGCCAGTGCGTGGCACTGCTGGAAACCGCGGAGTAATTAGTCCCTGATTTGATTCAGACCAAGAAATCCATTGAACGTCATGCTGAGCTTGCCGAAGCATCTCACGGGCTGACGGCAGGATTACGGTAGCAACATCAGCACGCGAGATGCTTCGGCAAGCTCAGCATGACGTGCGGTTATGTAACTTCACCACCAGTTAAAAAGGCGACCCGCGCAATGCGGGCCGCCTTTTTAACAAATTAGCAATTCAACAATCAGCCCCTACCAAATCTTGGCGCGCTGGTTTTGGGCGCGCACCATTTTGGCGTCTTCCTTGCAGCCGAAGGCTTCGTAGAACTCCGGCATGTTCATGAGCGGGCCGTTGGTACGGTACTGCGCCGGGGAGTGCGAATCGGTTTGCACTTGCTGACGCAGGTACTCGGGCCGGGCATTGGTACGCCAGATTTGGGCCCAAGCCAGGAAGAACCGCTGCTCGGGCGTGAGGCCATCGTAATTGATGCGCGGGCTGTTGCCGTACTGTTTGGCTAGCTGCTTTTGCAGGGCCGAATACGCCAACGCTAGGCCGCCGAAGTCGGCCAGGTTTTCACCCATCGTCAGCTTGCCGTTCACAAACACCGAATCAAGGGGCTGGAACGCCGAATACTGAGCGCCCACCATGTCGGCGCGCTTGGTAAATTCGGCCGCGTCTTCTTTGGTCCACCAGTCGCGCAAGTTGCCTTCCGCATCCGACTGCCGGCCCCGGTCATCGAAGCCGTGGGTGATTTCGTGGCCGATAACGGCGCCCATGCCGCCGTAGTTCACCGCGTCATCGGCTTTGGGGTCGAAGAACGGGGGCTGCATGATGCCAGCCGGAAACACAATTTCGTTGAGCGACGAGTTATAGTAGGCATTCACCGTGGGCGGCGTCATGCCCCACACGCTCCGGTCAATTGGCTTGCCGTAGCGGCTCAGGTTGTCGTTCGATTCCCACTCGCGGGTGGCAATAACGTTTTTCAGGTACGACTCGCGCGAGATGGCCAGCGCCGAGTAATCCTTCCACTTATCGGGGTAGCCGATTTTGACGGTAAACGAATTCAGCTTGCGCAGGGCTTCTTTCTTGGTCGGCTCGCTCATCCAGGAAAGCTGCTGGATATGCTCGCCCATGGCCTCCTTGATGTTGGCCACCATGGCCTGGGCCTTCTGCTTGGTTTCGGGCGTGAAGGCCTTGTCCACGTACAACTGGCCGAACGCCTCACCCAACGACCCGTCGGTGGCCCGGAGCATGCGCTTCCAGCGGGGCTGCTGCTGCTTGGCCCCGCTCAGCACCTGTGCAAACCGGAACGACTCGTCGTTGTAGGCCTTGGGCAGCGCCGACGCCATCGAGTTGACGAGGTGCGCCCGCAGGTAGGTTTTCCAATCGGCCAACGATTCCTGCTTGAGGGCGGTGCTGGCTTCTTTCAGGAACTCGGGCTGGCCCACAATTACTTCCTTGGCCGAACTCAGCCCCAGCTGCGGCAGCATAGCCGTCAGGCCGAGGTTGGGAAATTGCTGGTTGGCCTCGGCCACCGTCATTTTGTTGTAATTGGCGTACGGGTCGCGCAGGGCCACCCGGTCTTTGCTGGCTTTGGCCAACCGGGTTTCCAGGCGCAGCACCGTTTCGGCGCCCTTCTTGGCCGTGGCTTCGTTGTCGCCGAGCAGCTCGAACAGGTTGGTCAGGTAGCTGACATACGCCGTGCGGATGGTTTTCGAGCGGGCGTCGTCCTTGAGGTAGTAGTCCCGGTCGGGCAACGAGAGGCCGCCCTGCGAGAGGTACAGCGCGTACTCGGTGCTCTTCTTGCGGTCTTGGCTTACGCCCAGCCCAAATACCGAGCGGGTTTGCAGCTTCTGTTGGCGCACCAAGGCGTTTTGCAAGCCTTTCAGGTCTTTCACCGCCTGAATGCGGGCCAGCTCGGGTTGCAGATATTTCAAGCCCGCCTTCTCAATGCCCATCGAGTCCATGGCGGTGGCGTAGAAGTCACCTACTTTCTGGGCATTGGTGCCTTTGGCGGCCGAGGTGTTAGCAGCGGCTTCTTCCAGAATGCTGCGCATGACGGCTTCGTTCTGGTTGATGAGCGTGTTCCAAGAACTCCACCGCGACTCAGCGGCCGGTATCGGGTTGTTTTTCAGCCAGGTACCCGAAGCGTATTGAAAAAAATCGTCGCAGGGCGAAACCGACAAGTCGCGGTTGTTCACGTCTAGCCCAACGCCGGGTACCACGGGGGCCGCCGAAGCAGTGGCCGTGGTAGCAGCGGCCGTGGTGCCAGTGGCACTAGCCGCCGTGGTAGCAGGTGTAGAGGAAGCACAGCCCGCCAAAGCAAAGCCAGCGGCAGTGCCCAGCGTGAGAAACAGGTTACGGTTTGAAATCATAAGAAAGTGGTGGCAGTAGAAAAGCGGAGTGCTACACAATGATAGCACTATGCATTTAAAGAATAGGTAATATTCAAGCTTCTTAATTGAGGATATTGCAATACAAGAGCTTGCTGGCTTACTACCAAATCTTGGCTCGGTCACTATCGGCGCGTACCATTTTCTGGCCGGGCTGGCAGCCGCACGCCTCACGCTGGTGTCTACCGTGTTACTTGGCGTCGTTGATTTCAATCCAATAGCCATCCGGGTCCTGCAAGTAGAGTTGCCGCACACCATCGGCCCGGAGCGTAACCTGGCTGCGCTGGCCCAGTAGGTTGCTATACGCTACCTTTTGCGTGTCGAGGCGCTTGGCAAACTCTGGCACCGAGGCCGTACTGAAACACAGGTGCACATTTTTTTCCGGCGTGAGGGTGCAAGTGCCCTGAATGATGTGCATCTGTAGCTGCGGCCCGATGCTGAGCCAGGTGTGCCGCCCGTCGTTGAAGGGGTTAGGAATTTCGGGTAGCGCCAGCACCAGCTTGTAGAAATCGGTGCTGGCTTTCAGGTCCCGGACGCAAATTGCGGCGTGGTTGAACGTCAGGGTTGGCGCCTGAGACTGGGCCACGGCGGGCACCCAGCCAGCGGCAACAAATAGCAAAACAACAAGCAGGCGTTTCATGCGGTGGGTTGGCAGGATTGGTTGGGGTAGCTAGTTACTGATTTTCATGCGCTTCCCGGCTAAGCCAGTGGCTACAATACCCAGCTGACCAAGTGCGCGCAGCAGCGCCGTGAAACAGTTTACTAGCTGGCAGCTTTTACCACTACATTTTCTCCCTGAACCCTCAACCTCCGTTTCATGCGCACCATCAAGCAGCAGCACCGCGCCGTCAATTCGCCCATAGCCGACTTGGTGACTTACCGGGCCTTGCCCACGCATTCCGTTGAGCACCTCGACCCGTTTCTGTTTCTGAATCACCACGGGCCGCAGGTGTACCAGCCCAACAACCAGGGTCTGCCCTTTGGGCCGCACCCACACCGCGGCTTCGAAACCGTGACGTTTATCCTGGAGGGCGACATTATGCACCAGGACACTGGCGGCCACCAAAGCATCATCGAAGCCGGCGGCATTCAGTGGATGACGGCGGGCAGCGGCCTGATTCACGCGGAAGTTTCGTCGCCGGCGTTTAAGCGCAGCGGCGGACCGCTGGAGATTTTGCAGCTCTGGGTGAACCTGCCGGCTCAGCACAAAATGACAACTCCGGCCTACACTGGCTTGCAGCAAATGGAAATTCCCACCGTTGCGCTCGATGAAGGCCGCGTGCAGCTTCATGCCGTATCGGGCGAGTGGGCCGGCACGGCGGGCGGCTACCAGCCACTCACCGATATACACTTGGCTACCATCAACTTACAAGCTGGCGCTAAGCTCGACCTCCCTATTCCGGCTGAGCATACCGTGTTTTTCTACACCATCCGGGGCAAGCTGCGCGTGAATGGCCAGGAAACCGAAGCCCGCTACCTCACCGAGTTCGACTTCGACGGCACCGCGCTACACATCGAAGCCCTCACCGATGCCGTGCTGCTTCTCGGCCACGCCCTGCCTTTTCAGGAGCCCATTGTTGCCGCCGGCCCCTTCGTGATGAACACCGAACAGGAAATCCGCCAAGCGTACCAAGACTACCAAGCCGGTAAATTCGGGCGGTGGCAGTAGGTGAGTTGGTGAGTTGGTGAGTTGGTGAAGTGGTGAAATGGTGTGGTTGACGTGCTGGTGAAAACGTCCAACTCACCATTTCACCACTTCACCATCTCACCACTTCACCATCTCACTACTTCCTAGGTTGGGCGCGCTCGTATTGCACGGGCCATTTCACGTTGGCGCCTAGCTCGTGGGCGGCGTGCAGCGGAAAGTATGGGTCGCGGAGCAGCTCGCGGGCCAGCAGCACGAGGTCGGCCTGGCCTTTATTGATGATTTCCTCGGCTTGCTCGGCGGTGGTAATCATGCCCACGGCGCCAGTGGGCAGGCCGGTATCCTGGCGGACCCGGGTGGCAAACGGCACCTGGTAGCCAGGGCCCACCGGAATATCGGCCTTGGGTACGTTGCCACCGGTAGAGCAGTCCAGCAAGTCCACGCCGCGGGCCTTCAGCAGTTCGGCCAGCGCAACAGAATCGTTGATGTTCCAGCCACCTTCCGTCCAGTCGGTGGCCGAAATACGCACCAGCAGCGGCAGGGTATCGGGGAGAATGGCGCGGGTTTCTTCGGTTACTTCCAACAGCAGCCGGCAGCGGTTCTCGAACGAGCCGCCGTACTCATCGGTGCGGTGGTTGCTGAGCGGCGACAAAAACTCGTGAAACAAATAGCCATGGGCCGCGTGCAGCTCAATCACCTGAAAGCCAGCTTCCAATGAACGGCGCGTGGCCTCCCGAAAATCAGCCCGTACCTTCTCCAGGCCGGCTTTATCCAACTCCAGCGGTGCGGGTTCGTTGCTGGTAAAGGGCTCGGCGCTGGGGGCTACGGTTTGCCAGCCGCCTTCCGTTTCGGGCACCACGGCGCTGCCTTTCCAGGGGCTTTGGTGGCTGGCTTTGCGGCCGGCGTGGGCCAGTTGAATACCCGGCACGCAGCCTTGGGCAACAATAAAATCGTTGATGCGGCGCAGACCGGCAATGTGGTCGTCTTTCCAGATGCCGAGGTCGTCGGGGGTGATGCGGCCCTCCGGCGACACGGCGGCGGCTTCGGTGAGGATGAGGCCGGCACCGCCCACGGCCCGGCTGCCCAGGTGCACCAGGTGCCAATCGTTGGCGAAACCATCTTGGCTGCTATACTCGCACATCGGCGAAACAACCAGGCGGTTGCGCAGCGTGATACCGCGCAACGTGAAGGGGGAAAACAAAGCAGACATATACAATCGGAGAATGGCAACAGAAGAACTAACTACTTTAACTGCGGGCGGCGTGTAGGGTTTTCCTGCCTCCTGGCACAGTTAAGCTTACA
This sequence comes from Hymenobacter telluris, assembly GCF_017313265.1. Taxonomy (GTDB): domain Bacteria; phylum Bacteroidota; class Bacteroidia; order Cytophagales; family Hymenobacteraceae; genus Hymenobacter; species Hymenobacter telluris. The sequence goes on from NZ_JAFLQZ010000018.1 coordinate 28,848, forward strand.
AAGCCGCTTTTAACGACCTGGCGGCAGCCACTTTTCGGTTAGTTACGCAGCTCAAACGGGCTGCCCTTCACGGTGAAGCCGTTCTGATGCAGCCTTTGCACCAACCCGATGCTGACCCCATTGGCTCAGGCAGCCTGGACGGTAAACGACTTACAACGGAACGGCCTGTAATCAAAAGGCCATCATTGTGGGCTGGTTGAGGAATGACTGCCGACTGATGGGTTACTGTTTACATTGATTGGCAAACGACCTGCGGAACGGCTTATATAGTACTTTTGTGTTTTGCCCCATTGCCATGTTTGTTTTCTGCGACGAAGTTTATCATCTCCTAACGGATGCTGGTTGGTACCAGGGACGTGTTGTGGATACGCAGCATTACCGGCAGCACGCTCTCCAGCTAGAACTGCCGTGGCTGCCCGCAGCCGAGGCGTTCTTGCAAGAGTTTGGGGGACTGTACTGTTTCTTCGTCCGGCAAGACCACAGCATCAGCCGCGTCTTTTTCGACGCAACCAGGGCCGCGGCCTTTCCTGATTTGCCGCAGCTGCTGCGCGAATACAGTCCGCGTGTGCCCCAGCAGACGTTGTGCGTAGTTGGGCAAGCCTACACCGATCCGCTGTGCTTGCTCATGGATGCTGAAGGCACTCTTTACGGAGCCTTCGCCGGTGGCTTCTACCGCATTGCGGCATCGGGAAGGGCTGGCGTTGAAGCTGTTATTCTGGATTTGCTTTTCGAGGAAGTGCTGGTTCCGGCCCAGTAAACTACCAGCAACTGCTACCCAGCGCCCCGCGCAGCGTATATTCCCTCATGATTCCGCTTATTCACCAGACGCCCCGCCTCACGTTGTTGGCCGCCAGCCGGGCTTTGCTCACGGCCGAGCTACACAAGCCCCGCTACTTTCCCTTGCTGCTCGGGGCAACCATCCCAGAAACCTGGCCCCCCGGCGAGTACGACGAGGCCGCCATGCACTACTTCCTCGACCAGCTTACCATCGGAGGCCGCCACGCCGCGGGTTGGTACGGCTGGTACGCCATCCGCAAAGCCACGCCTGGCACCCCCAAAACCCTGATTGGCGCGGGCGGTTTCATGGGCCCACCCGATGCCGGCACCGTGGAAATTGGCTACTCCGTTGTAGAAGAGTGGCGCGGCCAGGGCCTGGCCACCGAGCTGGTAGCCGGCCTGCTGGAACAGGCGGCCAACACTGGCATGGTCCGCCACGTGGTAGCCCACACCTTCCCCGACAATACTGCTTCTCAACAGGTGCTGCTAGCCAACAACTTCCAGGCCACCGGCACCAACGCCGATGGCCGGCTGCGCTTCGAGCGGGCCGTAGAGCCGGTGGTTCCTGTTTAAGAATAGGTTAAAGCAACCTTCCGGGCGAAAAGGCAATCCAATAGGTAGCTGATGGCAACAGGCAAAACTCTTTTATCGACTGAGGTTTGCTTATTGGCTAGTTCTTTGTACATCAATTACTTCGGCTGATATGGCACCATCTCAACTCCACTTTTCCGTATTTGCCTGTCTGTTGGCCGGCGTTGTTTTGAGTGGTTGTTGCGACTGTTCGGCTGGTCCCGATTACGAGGAAATACATTTTGCTTTCTCCGCAGACAGCCTTGGAGGAACCGGATTTCGGCGCAGTGAGCTACGCACCGCTTACCTAATCACCTATAAGCAACCTGGCTTTCAAGGCCTTCGTGACACCATTCGCCAGCAGCCCGCCACTACGCCACCTACAGTAACCGGCTACTTTTTCCCGGTTGACTTTCGAACAACAACGGCGGGCGAAACCGGCGCTTTCACTCTCTATGCGCAAGAAGGCACTACGCAGAGCCACCGCATTGTAGTGCCAGCAGCAAACAGAACCTTTGAAATCGACAATATATCGCAGGTATTTGCTGACAGAGAGGGTGACGGTTGCAACTGCGAGGAGATACAAGAGCGGAGGTTTACGGTTGATGGCCAATCAAAAGCTTTTGACCGTCAGGGCATTGTCCGAGAAATTCCCACTGTTTTGCAACGCTAGACGTTGTATTTACTTTTAGCTACGCAGCTCATTCGCTAACTCGCCGCTTACCGCCGCACGAAGGGCAGGTTGGTTTCCTGCCCCCCAGGTACGCGGAAGCGGAGGATGTACCAGCCGGGGCGCAAACTGGTTGTGGGTACGCGCAATAGGTTGAGCCCCGACAGGAACTCCAGCCCGATAACGCTGTGCCGCCGGCCAATGGCATCCACCACCGACACAATCAAACGACCGTTGGCGGTGGCGGGATATTGCAGCGTCAGGCCGGTATCGTCGGCGGGAACGGGGAACAGCTGGGGTTGTAGCGCCGTGGCGGCATCGGCTTGGGCGAGTAGCGGTACCGTGTTATCCAAGGAGGCAGGGCCGAAGCTGGTGGCAGGCCGCCGCAGCCGCAGGCGGTAATAACGCAAGCCGGGCTGGGGCTGGGCATCGAGGTAACGGTAGGAGTTGCCGGTGGCCCGGGGCACGGTGGCCAGGGTTTGCCAGGCGCTGGTGTCGGCAGCTAAAGAGCGTTCCACCACAAAGTTGTCGAGGAAGCACTCGTCTTGGGTGGTCCAGCTGAGGGCTATGCCGGCGGTGGTGGTAGTGGCTGCCAGGCCGGTGAGCGGCGCAGGCAGCATAGGCCCGCTCCCGCAGCCTTGTGGCACAAAGCCCCGGGTCCGGAGCACCAGCCGCCCGCCCGTCACGTCGTCCTGGTTGATGAGGCGGCTGGTTTGGCCGCGGGCCACGGCGTAGTGCATCACGGCGCGGGGCAGAATCACGTGGGCCAGCTGCTGGGCATGGCCGAGTTCGTGCACCGCCACCGACTCGAAATCTAGTTGAGGAGTAACTGCTGGCAAAGGTCCGAACTGCCAGGTGGTGGCATCATCAAACTGCATATCAATTTCCTGCACCGCAAACGCCACGCCGCCACTGGGCTTGAAGCAGCCTCGGTAGTAGCTGGTGGTGCGGCCCAGCACGTTTACCGGCAAATCGGCCTCGGCATAGTCAAAGCCAATGCTGTTTTCGCCGTCTTCCTTGGGGCCCCGGCTGGTACGCGGGGTGGGGTCTACGTCCCAGTTCATAGCGCTTTGGCAGCGCCAGGTAGCCAGTGCATTGCGGAACGCTGTTACGGCCGCCGTGTTGCTGGCAAAGCTCGCCTCAAACCGAAACGTATAGCCCCCGCGCCCATTCTGGTTGATGGGGCCGGGCCGCAGAATCTGGTTGGTGCCCGTCAGTTGCACGTTGCTGATGGCGTAGGGCACGGTAATGGCGGCCGAGCTGGTAGCCACCAGCTGGTCGGTGGTAGTGATGCGCACTTGGCCGCTACCGGCCGGGCTAAGGGCATCATTCAGGCCCCGGCCCAACGAGGGCACCCGCACCTGAATACGGGTATCGGTCCAGCTGACGTAATCCTGATCCTGCGGTTTCACCAGCGAAGTACCACCGTTATCGGCATTGCGAAACTCCACGAATCCAGCCCCACGCGTTGCCCCGAAGCCGCTGCCGCTGATAGTCAGCACGGCCCCGGTGCCGGCCGGTATGCTGGTGGGGCTCAAGGCACTAACCACCGGAGCCGTACCACGCGCTACAACCGGGGGCTGCTGCTGGCGCGCCAGGGCCGCCGCCAGCTCCGGATTGGGCTGCACCACACGGCGCGGCTCAGTGGTAAGCGTGGTCAGGCGCTGATAAAACGCTGACCCAACTGCGCCATATTGCTGAAATAAATCGGCGGCGGTGCCCGTGGCTAAGTCGTAGCCGATAAGGCCCTGCTGACTGCCATATGCCACCCAGGCCGGGCCGGCGCTTTCGGTGCCCGGAAAAGCGGCCGGCACCAGAAACAGTATGCCTTGCTGGCCGGGTTGCAGTGTGAGCGTATTCGTTAGCTCGTGCCGATTGAGGTCGACGGTGCCGCCCTCGGTTAGCACGGTTAGCTCGGTGGGGGCCTGGCCTTTGAAGCTGCTGAACACCTGTACTTGGTGGGCTGTGTAGATGCGCTGGTGAGCGGCATCCCAGAAGCTGCGGCTGCTCCGTACGGCGGCTTCCACTATAAGTGTGGCTTGGCTGGCCCGCTGGGCAGGGGCGAGGGGCAGCACCAGGCAATGGGTTTCGGGAGTGGCAACGGAAGTTTGCGCCTGGGCAGCATCGCCCAAAAGCAAACCAATCAAGCAGAGAGCGGAAAAACGCAAGAGCATAGAAAAGGTGCAATAAAAACAGGGCCTCAAGATACGGGATTTGGCCAGCAGCGGAAAGCATGATACTGTGAACTTTACACTATTATTTACCCGTTGGCCGGGCCCCAATGAAGCTTTTTTTCGACGGCTGCCAACCTTTGCCTGGCCCCGACTCCCTTTGAGGTAAATAACCCGCTCCGTGACGCTGCCTCCCGCCCCCGATACGTCTGCTGAAGAGCACCTGCTCCTGACGGCCTGCCTGAGCCAGGATCGGCAGGCGCAGTACCGGCTGTATCAGCGCTACAAAACGGCCATGTTCTCGTGTGCGCTGCGCATCCTCGGCAACAACCACGAGCTGGCGCAGGATGCCTTGCAGGATGCCTTCGTGGATGTGTTCCGGCAGTTGGCCAGCTTCCGGCAGCAGTCCACGCTCGGCGCCTGGATCAAAACCATTGTGGTGCGGCGGGCGCTGGCTACGCTTCGGCGCGAGCAGCGCATGGAAGTGTACGACCAGGAGCGCCACCCCGAGCCGCTGGTAGCCTGGCACGATAATTTAACCGGCGAGGCCCTGGAAAAAGCCATCAGTGAGCTACCCGCCGGCTACCGCTCCGTATTCTGCCTGATTGAGGTGGAAGGCTACCTGCACCGCGAAGTGGCCGAAATGCTGGGCATTTCGGAAGGCACCAGCAAGTCGCAGCTGTTTCACGCCAAGAAGCTGCTGCAAGTCAAACTTCACCATTTGTATCACCTATGAGCCAGACCCCCGAGCTGCCCGACCAAGGGCACCAGAACCTGCGGCGGGCACTGAACGAACTGCCCTCTCACGAACCCGCTCCCGCTACCTGGGTCCGCATCGAAGCCCAGCTGGCAGCCGACCACGCCATTCACCGCACCCTTCCGCACCTCCCCACCCACACCCCCGACGATGCCCTGTGGGCCGCCATTGCCGGCCGCCTCGACGCCGCTGAACCACCCATCGAAACTTCTGCTCCTGAGGCAGCTCCGCCGGCGGTGGTCCGCACCATGTGGCCGGTGGCCCGGCCGCTGCGCTTGGTGGCGGGTATAGCCGCCGCTATTCTGGTGTGCGTGCTGGTATGGTGGCAGCGCCCGGTTACCGAGGCGCCCACCATTGCGCACCAGGAAACTTCCGCCCCCCACGAAACCATCACCTACTCCGAAGAAACCGTGGAAGCGCCGGCGGCCACGCTGCCCATCCAGTCGGCCATCGACCCGCTGGGGCAAGAGGGGGTGGCTTTTATTGATGCGCACTGCACCTCGCTACCTACCGTGTGCCAGTCGGGGGAGTTCAAGGAGCTGCGCACCCAGCTAACCGAGCTGGAAACCGAAGAAATCCGCTTGCAGCAAGCCACCCGCCGCTTCGGCGCCACGCCCGAGCTGGTCCGCAACCAGGTGCGAGTTACCACTCTCAAAGCCTCCGTTACGCGGGAGCTGATTCAACTCTTAATCTCATGAGTGCTACCCCTTTTCACGTCTGGCGGCCGCGCCGCTGGGGCGGCTTGCTCCTCGGGCTAGTGTGTGTGCTGCTGGCACTACCGGCAGCCCAGGCGCAGCGCAAGGTGCAGGTGCTCACCCGCACCATCGAGCAGACGTTGGCCTGCCCCACCGGTACGCTGGTCCGCATTCGGGCCGAAAAAGCCACCCTCAAGGTGCAGGGCTGGGACAAACCCACGGTGCAGGTGGTGCTGAAGCTGAGTGCCCGCCACCCCGAGCGCGCCATTGCCGAACGGGAGCTGCCCGCCGCCCGCTACCAGATAGCCCGCAAAGGCACCACCATCGACCTGGTAAATTACTTCGCCGTGACGCCGGGTATGCCGCCCGTGCGCAGCGACTTGCGCGCCGAGTACCTGGTGATGATGCCCGCCGGCAACCCGCTGGAAATCATCAACGCCTACGGCCAAACCGAACTATCGGACCTGACCGGCCGCCAGCTGCTAACCCAGGATTTCGGGGCCGTGACGCTCAGCAACCTGCGCGGCAGCCTGGAAGCCACCGTGCGCTACGCCGAGCTGACCGGCTCCAACCTCAATTGCGCCTTCATTTGCCGGGCCGATAAGTCGGCGGTGCAGCTGACCGGAGCCGGGGGCACCTACGCCATCAGCAACGCCTACGGCAGCATTGTGCTGGAGCCCAGCGACGAGCTGAAAAGCGCCTTTGTGGATGCCTCACGCACCGAGGTAACGGTGGGCGTACCGCGGCTGAGCAGCTTCAACTACCACCTGACCAGCAACCAAGGCAAGCTCACCATCCCGGCCAGCTACACCTCCAAACGCACCCTCACGGGCCGCAATCTGCTCGAAGTCACCAACGACGCCAAGCTGCCGCTTATCCGTGTAATTACCTCTTACGCTCCCATTACGCTCCAAACCCAGCCCTTGCTTGTTCGGCCGTAGCCGGGTTGCTTACCTTGTCCTCATGATTTCGTTTCCTGTTGCCAGCCTGCCTGTGGTGCGTGTTATCCTGCTTTGCCTGGCGGTGCTGGCTGGCAGCCTGCGCCCTGCTACGGCACAAACCACCGCGCCCGATACTGCCCGCGTCAGCTACAGCGAGGAAACCGTGACGGAAACCGAACCACCCCGCCAGACGCTGGGCCGAACGTACAGTAAGCTAACCCGGCTGCAAGTGGAAGAACAGCGCCTCTGGAAACTGGGCTTAAATAACTTGAACTCCACATTTTCCAACCTGGAGCTGCCGGAGTCGTACGCCCGCTTTGGGGTGTACCTGATTTACGAGCAGAAGCTGCGGCCCGACGTATCCATCATGACCGAGCTGAGCCCCGATTTCACCCGTTTCCGCCGGGTGGTGGGCGGGCCGATACGCCGTAGCTTTAGCGTCCGCTCCCAAGTGGCGGGGCGCTTCTACTACAACCTCAACGAGCGAATCAGGAAAGGCAAAAGCGCCAGTAACTTTTCGGCCAACTACCTCTCCGTAGCCCTCGGCAGTGGTTTCGGCCGCTACTCCCGCGAAACCCCGTTCTACGAATACGCAACCACCAAACCCCTCGTGCGGGCCGATATGGCCCTGCTCTACGGCCTGCAACGCCGCTTGGGCCAGTACGGCTTCGTTGATTTCAACATCGGTGTGTGTACCAAGCTAGTGCCCGAAGTCGATGACTTTGCTTTGGCCGGCAGCTTCCGCATCGGGCTGGCGCTGGGCCGGTAGCAAGTAGCGCGGAAATCTGTTCCGCGACGAGCACAGCGAGTAACAAGCGTATGCTGATGTTGCAGGCGCCTAGATACTCGCTGTGCTCGTCGCGGAACAGATTTCCGCACTACTCCTTGCCCGACTGCTTGTCAATCAAGGCCAGCTCTTCGGGGCTGAACGTGGTGTTTTCCAGGCTGCGGAGCGAGTCGGTGAGCTGCTCGGGCTTGCTGGCCCCGATGAGCACCGACGTCACCCGTTCGTCTTTCAGAATCCAGGCCAGCGCCATTTGTGCCAGGCTTTGGTTGCGCGACTTCGCCAACTCGTTGAGCTGCCGGATTTGCTCCAGCCGTTCTGGGGTGAGCTGGTTCTCGGTCAGGAAGCCTACTCCTTTCGCTACCCGCGAATCACTAGGGACGCCGCGCAGGTACTTGTCGGTGAGCAGGCCCTGGGCCAGGGGCGAAAACGGAATGCAGCCCACGCCTTCTTCGCCCAGCAAATCCAGCAGGCCATCTTCCACCCACCGCTCGAAAATCGAGTATTTGGGCTGGTGAATCAGGCAGGGCGTACCCAGCTCGCGCAGAATCCGGATGGCCTCGGCGGCTTCGGTGGGGCGGTAGTTGCTCAGGCCCACGTACAGCGCCTTGCCCTGCCGCACCAGCAAATCGAGGGTGCTCATGGTTTCGTAGAGCGGCGTTTCGGGGTCGGGGCGGTGGTGGTAGAAGATGTCCACGTAGTCGAGACCCATGCGCCGGAGGCTCTGGTCGAGGCTGGATACCAGGTATTTGCGCGAGCCCCAGTCGCCGTACGGCCCGTCCCACATGGTGTAGCCGGCTTTCGAGGAAATAATCAACTCGTCGCGGTAGCCCGCAAAATCCTCTTTCAGAATCCGCCCGAAGTTGATTTCCGCTGAGCCGGGCGGCGGGCCGTAGTTGTTGGCTAAGTCGAAGTGCGTCACGCCACTATCAAAGGCGCGGTGCAAAATGGCACGGAAGTTACTAAGCTGGTCGACATCCCCGAAGTTGTGCCACAGCCCCAACGACACGGCGGGCAGCTTCAGGCCGTTGCGGCCACTGCGGCGGTAGGTCATGTGTTGGTAGCGGGCAGGCGAAGGCAGGTAGTGCATCTGTTGAATGGCTAATTGTTGAATGGTTGATTGTTGCCGTCCGAACGATGTAGAGACGCCATACCTGGCGTTTCGTCGTTGCTGATGTTGTTTTCAACGGCCCGTGGTTGGTCGTTCAACGACGAGACGCCAGATGCTGCGTTTCTGCATCGTATGGGTGTTTTGCTGTCATTGAAGTTAACTATTCAGCAATTCAACAATCAGCAATTAATTTCCTAAAACAAACTGCCCTGCACCGGCTGCGGGATGATGCGCGGGGCGGGCACGGCCAGGCCGGTGAGGGCATTGAGCTTCTCCAGGAAATACTGGGTCCAGAGCGGGGTGTGCATGATGTCCTTCTGGTGCACAAAGAAATACACGGTGTGCAGGCCCTGTTGCAGCCACTCGGCAATGCGCGTGGCCCAGTAATCGGCGCGCTGGTAGTCGGACTGGATGAGGCCGTGGCCGTTGAAGCGGATGAAGGCGGTGGGCGTGGTCAGGCGCATGGCCAGCACGTCGCGGCGGCCGGCCACATCGGAAACAACCAGCGTTTTGTTGATGGCTTCGAGCATGGCCGCCACCGCCGCAAAGGCTACCTTGTCGGAGTGCCAGCCGGGGTGGCGCAGCTCCACGGCCAGCGGAATATCCGCCGGGAAGTCGAGCAGGTAGCGTTCCAGCCGGCTTAGGTGCTCGGGGCCGAAGGTGGGCGGCAGTTGCAGGAAGCACCAGCCCAGCCGCTCGTTCAGTTCCCGGATGGAGCGGCAGAAGCTGATGGTCAAATCATCCACATTGTACAGCGCCCGGTCGTGGCTGATAACCTGCGGGAGCTTGGGGCAGAACTTGAAGCCAACCGGCACGGCATCGCGCCACTTGCGCACGGTGGGCGCATCTGGAATGCGGTAGTGCGTGGTGTTCAGCTCGAGGCTGTTGAATTGCCGGGCGTAGTGGTGCAGGTACTCGGCGTCGCGGATGCCGGCCGGAAAGTACGACCCCAGCCAGGCCTTGTTGGTCCAGATGGGGCAGCCCACAAACACCTGCGGCGCGGCAGGTGCGGCCGCGGCGCGGGCCAGCACGGCGGCCGTGTCGGGGTGGTCGGGAGGGAGGCGAAAATCAACGTAACGCAGGTCGGAAAGGCGGCCAAAATCCATACGGCAACTTACGGCGAAATTGACTGATGGTCTGTCACTAGCCTCTAAGCTCGTCCGTTGCGTTACTACTGCTCTTATGAAAATTCCGCGACTTATGCAACCGGGCGTTTACTATATCCGCGAGCTGAAAGCCGAAATTTTTTGAGCGGCGGATAATCTCATTTACACCGTCGGTAGTCTACCTTCTTTCAATAGTGCTAAATCCGGCTCAAACAAACACAAGCCGCTATTTTCTATGGCACCGCGTAGAATTGCTTAAATGCAAGTTTTATATAAAAAACACAATTTACAATCAATTGCGAGCTTACGCGCTCTGGCACACGAGGTTGAAGTTTGCTAGGTCCGGTTAGCTTTGACATGTTCACCATTACAGCCCACCAATGAAGTTGCCTTTACAACTGAGTTCTTCGAGCTTGATGTTACGATTGTGTTTTTCCTGGTTCCTCTTGTTTGCAACGGTGGCGCAAGCTGCCCACGACGACGATAAAACAACGGCCATAGCCACCCGCCGGGCAGCCTTGCTCCGGGGCCGTGCCTCCTGGTACGGGCGGGAGCACCAAGGCCACCGCACCAGCAGCGGTGAGCGGTTCGACCGCAACAAATTCACCTGCGCCCACAAGACGCTGCCCTTCGGCACCAAGCTGCGCGTTACCAATCCCGAAACGTCGGCCTCCGTGGTTGTACGGGTTTCCGACCGGGGACCTTTCCGCCACCAGCGCATCCTCGACCTCTCGGAAATTGCCGCCCGCCCTTTGGGCATTGTAGACCAAGGTGCCGTATCGGTACTGGCGGAAATAGTGCCCGACGACACGCCGCTTGGCGTTACGGAAGCTCCCGCCGACCTGGCCTTGCTGCTCGAAGATCCAACCAACGCCACGGAAGCCGGCCTGCACACCGATATTGTAGCGGGAGCAACGGAAGCCGATGACCTGGCCCGCCGGCCCGAACCCGCCGCTACCTACGTGGTACAGGCTGGCACCTTCGGCGACGTGCGCAACGCCCAGGCCATGATTGACCGGATTCAAGCCCTCGACCCCAAGCTGCTGGCTACCACCATCAGCACCAGCACCCCGGAAGGCAAAACCCTGAACCGTGTGGTAGTAGGGCGCTTTGCCACCCCCGCCGAAGCCAAGGCCGTGTGCGCCCGCCTCGTGAAAGTGGGCGTAACGGGCTTAGTCCGGCAAGGCGAAAATCTGTAAAGACCACTACAAGCAAGTGCCCGTGCGGTACGCAAACCAGCCTGGGTTTGCGTACCGCGTTTTTTTGTCGAATGTTGTGGGGCGGACATCTTACCTGCCTGACTTATGCTGCATTACGTTCGGGCCGTGCTGGCCACTGTGGTTGCCCTGGCCCTTACGTGGGTGCTCAATACCAAGCACGGCGACCTGCCGCCGTCTGGGAAGCTGCTGAGTCCGTTCCGCGGGTTCTGGCAGAACGGCGAAGCTGCTGACGCCTTCCCGGAGCAGCAGACCTTGCAACTGCCCGGCCTGCAACTGCCCGTGCAAGTGCGCTTCGACGATAAGCGGGTGCCACACATCTTCGCCCAGAACGACCACGACCTGTACTACACCCAGGGCTACCTCACGGCCCAGGACCGGCTCTGGCAGATGGACTTCATCACCCACGTAGCGGCCGGCCGCCTCTCGGAAATAGTGGGGCCGGCGCGCCTGGAAACCGACCGGTTTTTCCGGCGCATGGGCTTGCCGTTCGGGGCACAAAAGTCCTTGGATTCGGTGATGACCGACCCGCTGGTACGGGGTATCCTGACCTCGTACTCGGCTGGAGTAAATGCCTATATCGGCACGCTCACGCCGAAGACGATGCCCTTCGAGTATAAGCTGCTCGACTACGCGCCCGAGCCTTGGAGCCCATTGAAATGCTCGTTGATTCTGAAATACATGGCCTTCGATTTGAGCGGCCGCTCCGACGACTTGCGCCTGAGCAACGCGCTGGCCAAATACGGCCCCGCCGTGGTAAAGGACCTATTTCCCAGCTACCCGGTGCAGGAAGAGCCCATAGTGCCGGTGGGCACCCCACTGGATTTCCAGCCGCTGCCGGTGCCGCCCACGCCGCCTGGCTTCTCGGCGGCTATGTCGGGTAAGGTGCCGCAGAACGAGCCGGACCCTGAGCTGGGCTCCAACAACTTTGCGGTGAGCGGGGCGAAGTCGGCTTCGGGCTTTCCGCTGCTGGCCAACGACCCGCACTTGCAGCTGAACTTGCCCAGTATCTGGTACCAGGTGCAGCTGGCGGCGCCCGGCGTGAACGTGTACGGCGTGAGTATTCCGGGCGTGCCGTTTGCCATCATCGGGTTCAACGAGCAGGTGGCCTGGGGCGTCACCAACGTGGCCGCCGACGTGCTGGACTGGTACCAGATCAAGTTCCGGGACAACACGCGGCGCGAGTATTGGCACGCGGGCCGCTGGAAGCCGGTGCGCCGGGTGGTGGAGCACATTAAGGTGCGCGGCCAACCCGACCGCCTCGATACGGTGCTTTATACCCACCACGGCCCCATCGTGTACGACAGGCCCGAAAAGCCCTTTCTGGCCCAAACACCCATTGCCCACGCCATGCGCTGGACCGCCCACGACGCGGCCAACGAGTTCCAGACGTTTTACCGCCTCAACCGCGCCCACAACTACCAGGACTACACCGCCGCGCTAAGCACCTACGGTGCCCCCGCCCAGAACTTCATTTTCGCCAGCGCCGACAAGGATATTGCCATCTGGCCCAACGGCCGGTTCCCATTGAAATGGCGCGACCAAGGCAAGTTTATTCTCGATGGCACCGACCCGGCCTACGACTGGCAGGGCTGGATTCCGGCAGCCCAGAACCCGCACGTGAAGAACCCGCCGCGCAACTTCGTGGCGTCGGCCAACCAGTTTTCCACCGGCCCCGATTACCCGTACTACCTGAACTGGGACTACGGCGACGGCAGCTACGACCGGTCGCACCGCATCAACGAGCGGTTAACGGCTATGAGCCAGGTGACGCCGGACAGCCTCCGGATGCTACAAAACGACAATCTCAACGTCACGGCCCAACAGCTGATGCCGCGGTTGCTGGAGCTGGCCGCCGGCCCCGCCAACGGTGATACCCTGATAGCCGCCAATTCGCCCGAAGCCCGCGTACTCACCGAAATGCGCCGCTGGAACTACCACTACACCGCCGACGCGCTGGCACCCAGCGTGTACGATTTGTGGTATAGCAACCTCATCAAGCGCATTTGGAGCGACGATTTTGGGCTGCAAGCTACCGGCCTGGAAATGCGCGTGCCATCCCGTGACCGGAACAAGCAGCTACTTCTGCACCAGGAAAACAGCCGCTGGATAGACGACCAACGTACGCCGCAGCGCGAAACCCTGCCGCAGCTGGTTCGCCGCAGCCTACGCTTCGCCACCGACTCCTTGACCCGCAAGTACGGCCCCATCGGCCCCAAATGGGCCTGGAAAAACCAGAAAAGCACCGACATCCTGCACATGCTCCAGATTCCCGGCTTCGGGCACATGGACCTGGACTGCGGCGGTGGCGCGGGCATCGTGAATGCCACCACCAACCGCACGGGGCCGTCGTGGCGCATGGTGGTGGCGCTAGGGCCGCAGGTGAAGGCGTACGGCGTGTTTCCGGGCGGACAGAGCGGCAACCCCGGCTCGGCGGCCTACGACGATATGCTGGAAACCTGGCGCGTAGGCAAGCTCAATGAGCTGGTATTTCTGCGCACGGCCGGCGAAGCCAACCCGCGCGTCCGGGCCGCCTGGACGCTGGCAAAGTAGCGTGGAAATCCTGTGGCTTCCGTTCCGCGCTACTTTGCTGGGCAAGCACCTTATCTTCGCTAACAACATTTTACCTCTATCCTCTTCTATGTTTCTCTTATCTAGCCCAGTGCGCCATCGGTTGTTGGCGGGGCTGCTGGTGGCACTGCCACTGCTGCCCGTAACGGCGCAAACCAAATCGGCTGCAAAAAAAGCCCCTATCAAAACCACCCGCCCGGCCACAGCTACCGCCGTGCCCGAAACGGTGTACGAAACCTACCAGGTCCAAATCAAGCCCGAATACGCGGCGGGGCAGTTTGCCTTGCAGCAGTATTTGAAAAGCGCGCGGCTACCCGCCGAAGTGAAGGAAGGCCGCTGGCGTATAGAGGGTACCGTACAGATCAATTTTGTGGTGCGCTCTGATGGCCGTCTCACTGACGTATTTGTAGCGCGGGGTCTGAGCGCGGCCACCAATGCCGAGGCGCTTCGGCTCATACAAGCCATGCCACGCTGGCGCCCCGGCCGCCGCAACGACGAAGCCGTAGCTACCCGCTATGCGCTGGAAGTACGGTTTCAAAACCCCAGAGAAGCCACCCTTGATTCCAAGGGAAATATGGTACAACTACAATACTCAGGCTCAGAAAAAGAGCGTAAAGCCCCCGATTATGTTGAGCAGATGCCAGTTTTTCCAGGAGGTACGCAGGCGCTACTCAAGTATATTCAGGATAACATCAAGTATCCTGCTTTAGCATTGCGCAACCAAGTGGAAGGTAAGGTGTTCGTAGGCTTCATAATCGGAATGGATGGCAGCATCAGTGACGTAGAACTATATAAAGGCATCGGCTCGGGCTGCGACGAAGAGGCAGTGCGCGTTATTAGTAGTCTGCCGCGCTTCGAGCCGGGCAAGCAAAACGGCCGCACGGTGGCCGTCAGCTACACCGTGCCCGTTACTTTCAGCGTGAACCCAACACCAGTAACCGACGCTGCCACCACGCCTCCCGCCCCCGTAGTGCCCGAAGACAAGGTGTATACCTACGTGGAGCAGATGCCTACTATTCCGGGTGCCAACAATTCGGTCAGTATCAGCACGGCGCTTCAGGCAGCCGTGGTGCTGCCGGCTGAGGTGCGCGAAGGCAAAAGCGAAGGCCAGGTGTACGTAAATTTCGTGGTGCGGCCGGATGGCAGCACTTCCGATGCTAAAGTGGTGCGCAGCCTGTGCCCCGCCTGCGACCAGGCCGCGTTGGCCGCTGTGCAGGCGCTGCCGCGCCTGGCACCGGGCAAGCAGAACGGCCAAACGGTGGCGGTGCAGCTTACGGTGCCGGTGGTGCTCTACGGCCCCAACCACGTGTTCGAGAGCTACCAGGTAGCCACCCAAGCCGCTTTTCCCGGCGATGCTATGGCCTTGCGCAACTACCTGACCGAGAAACTGCGCGAGCCCAAAGTATTGAAACAAGAAAATTTGGCCGGTTTCGTGGAAGTGCGCTTCGTGGTGCAGGCTGATGGCAAAGTAGGCGCCGCCGAAATCGTGCGGCCTCTCTGCCGCAGCTGCGACGAAGAAGCCTTGCGCCTCGTGCGCGACATGCCCCGCTGGACACCAGCCCGCAATGCGGCCGGCCAGCCGGTTGCGGTGCGCCAGAGTGTGCGCATTCAAATGCCCGCTCCGCCTGCCAAGCTCATGCCGGGCAGCACCGGGCAGGTGAAAAGTGCACCGGCATTTCACTCGCAGAAAACCTGATCAACGCAGTGACTTAACCGGCCTCGGCCTTAGCATACCGGCCACTTTTTTCGCTGCGCTTACCTGTTGCCCAATTGCTCTTCGACCTTTTTTTCTGCTATGAAGTCTTTTCCCGCCTTGTTCCTGCTGATTTTGGTGCTCGCCTTCGTAGCTCAATTGTTTCTGCCGTGGTGGGTGATTACGCCCTTGTGTTTCGGGCTGGCGGCGGCCCTGAATGGTACGGGCGGCAAGGCGTTCTGGGCGGGGTTTCTGGGAGTTGGGCTAGGGTGGCTGCTGCTGGCCGGCTGGCTAACTATCCGCAACGATGGGCTGCTGGCGCACCGGGTGGCACAGCTGCTACCGCTGGGCGGCAACTCTTGGTTGTTGGTGTCGGTAACGGCCGTAGTGGGGGGGCTGGTAGCTGGCCTCGCGGCGCTGGCCGGCGCGTGGGCGCGGCAGGCCGTAGCACCAGCTACCAGTCGTAGCCAGCGGGAGCAAGGGCGCAATTTCAGGGCAGGTATCAAACGGCAACCTCTAGGGTAGCTGGGGCTATTCCATGCAGGCTACACGCGCATCCTGAGCGTGTAGCAACGCCTATATTGCTTTATCTTACCGCGTAGCATCGGGCGTTGGGCGCTCTTCTTTGGAAGACGGGTATTGCGGGTCGAGCTTTACCAGGGCGTCGCGGAGGGTGCGGGCTACCACGTAGGCTTTGTACCAGTTCTGGTCGGCGGGCACGAGGTGCCAGGGGCAGGAACTGGGGTTGCAATGCTCGAATACATCCTCATACACAGCCCGATACGCAGGCCATTGTTTGGCTTTGTCTTCGTCGCCGGCCTCGTATTTCCAGTGCTTTTCGGGGTCGGTTACGCGCTCCATCAGCCGCTCGCGCTGCTCTTTCTCTGATACGTGCAGGTAAAACTTGAGCACTGTAGTACCCGCCTGCTGCAACAGCTTTTCAAAGTTATTGATGGCCGTGAAGCGCCGCTTGGCTTCCTCGTTGCTCACCAGCCCCGTTACCCTGGTCACCAGCACATCCTCGTAGTGGGAGCGGTTGAACACGTGCATCATGCCTTTGGGCGGCACTTGCTGATGCACCCGCCACAGAAAATCGTGGGCCAGCTCCAGTTCGGTGGGCTCTTTGAATGAATGCACCCGCACGCCCTGCGGATTGATACCACTGAACACCCGCCGAATCAGGCCGTCTTTGCCGCTGGCATCCATCCCCTGCAACACCACCAGCACGCTTCGCTTGTTCTCGGCATATAGCCGGTTCTGCAAGTCAATCAGCTCCTGCCCAATGCGTTTCATTTCCCGCAGCGTCGATTCTTTGTGAAACTCAGATGGGGCCCGGCTGGGCAGCTTGGTCAGATTGATGGCTTTAGGGGTTTTCATGGAGCAGGTAAGTTTGGAAACAAGTGAGCACAGGCGCCGCGCCAAGTGCCGGATTAAGAAGCAATGCGGGCGCCCTGCGCTATACGCACCACAGCGCGTTTGTAGCGCGGCCCCGCGCGAGCATGGAGCATGTTCGGCTACGCGCCTTCCGCTGGTAGTTGCTAGGCGGTTTCGGCGCTGGCCCCCAAGGCAGCCAGGGTGATGGACCCATCGGAAGCGTGCCGGAGCTGGGCCTCCAGGCCGGCATCGTGCAGGTCGTGCACCAGGCCTTCGCCAGTGGCTTCGGGCGTGTACACATCGGCGGTGGTGGCTACCACCACCACCGGGCGTTTCGGCAGACCAGCCAGCGTGGCCTGCCGGTTGATTTCGGGCGGAAAAACTGCCGCGTAGAGCACCAGCCGGTCGTAGCGCAGGCGGCTGTTGGCGAGCCAGCGGCAGGCGGCGGCAGCGCCGTGCCCATGCCCGAGCACCGTAATGGTGGTATGAGGCGGGCAGGCGGCCAGTACTTGCGCAGACAAGGCCTCTAAGTACTGCGCTACGTCGGGCAGGTCGTACGCGGTGGCGTCACTGGCAAACCAAGCGGCCAGCGGGCTGCCCGCCTCAGCCGTAAAGCCTTCGGGCTGGTCGAAACGGGCCAGCCCCTCCGGCAGGATCAGGAGGCGCTCAGGCGTATCGAGGGGGCGCAGCTGGGTGGCAAAACCGTCCACCGACTCGTTGTGGCTATGCAAACAAAACCACACGTGCCGGATAGTGGGCCCAGGCTCACCGAGGCTGTAGTAACGGGCCGTGCGCGGGGTAGAGAAAGTATGAAGCTGCATAAACGAGAGGTAACGGTCCGGAATCAGGTGCGCTATCCTATACGCAAAACCAGTCTGCAACGCCGGTTATGTTAGTTTCTTTAACCCGACACAATGGCCGAAAACATCTTTTCTTCTCACTTGTTACGCTGCCCTTATGTCAGCAAACAACTGCCAGACTAGCCCTTCAATTGTTGGTACACAGTTTGCAATACCCCTCTCGAAACTACGAAAGGGACACCGACTATGAACTTGATAAGCAGAAAATTCATCCGCAATATGGCCCCGCAACTCGACCTGCTCAACACGCTGGGTGGAGGTATTGCCCAGGCCCAAATGCGGATTGATAAGCTGAAGAAAGGCGTGGTTATTCGGGTAGCGGCTCCTTCGGTCAGCCCCGAGAACATCCACGTCGTGCTCAACAACAACCGCATGACTGTATTCGGCGAGTTCCGCCACGAGCCCGAGGACCAACTGGCCGCACCATTGTTCACGCGCATCCTCGACCTGCCCGGCAACCTCGATCTGACGCGCATCGACGCCATCCACGAGAACAACGAGCTGCAAGTACGCATTCCGTACCTGGACCCCAGCAGCCAGCAGCGCGAAATTGATATCAAGCAGCGCTAATCTAAGCCGTTGCTCATAACGCCGGGACCGACCGGCACCATGTTGTACCCAGCCACTGCGATGCAGTGGCTTTTTTTTGCCCATATAGTTGTTGAAGCGCGTTCCTCGTCAATCAAACAGCGGAATCAACAGCACGAAACCTGTCAGCAACGATAAGTAAAACCAGCCCATAACCTGCCCCCGGTAGCGCCGCGGTAGCCGGTTACTGAGCAACAGCACGGCTACCACAATCAGCAGCAGGTGCAGCAGCAGAAACACCACCGTTTTCACCCAGTTGGGCACAATGGTATTTTCGGGCTGAAACTGGTCGGCCATACCCAGCGGCGACGTCACCCAGCGCAGTAGGTAGTAGGCCGCCGTTTCGAACGCCACGAAAAAGATGCCCCCCAGCAATAGCGCACCAGGGCCTGATTTTTCGGTTACGTCGGCCATAGCTTAGGTGAAATGGTGAGCGGTGAACTAGTGAGTTTTTATTGGCTTGCGGCCTCGGTGCGCGGCAGTACTCTCTACTTTTTGCCAGTCACTTCCGCCGTGCGGGTTTCAATGTACAGCGCCTCCACTTTGGCCCGCGCCCAGGGCGTGCGGCGCAGAAACGTGAGGGCTGACTTCACGCTGGGGTTCACCACGAAGCAGTTCATGCGCAGCCGCTCATCGAGGCCGGGCCAGCCGTAACGGGCCTGCAAATACTCGACGATGGAAGCCAGCGTAACGCCGTGTAGCTCCCGGATGAGGTGGCCGTTTTCGTCGCGGGCGTCGGAGGCAGAAGCAGGGGGAGTAGGCATAAGCAAGCAGGAAGCTGAATCAGGTGGCAAGGTCGGAAAAAGCCGGTAACCGGTGGGAGTTTGTTGACAGCAGGCACTAGCCAACAGGTTTCCGGCGTTACTTTTGCCATGACCACCCGTATGAAGCGCCGTTCTGCTCCTCCTGTTTCCTCGTCGCCCCGGCGGCCGGCGCTCCGCTGGCTGGCCGTGCTGTTGGTGGTGGGCGGGGTGGCGTTTTACAGCCACTACCAGCGGCAAATCAACCGGCATGCGCGCCGGGCGTGGGCCTCGTTTGTGAGTGGGCACCTCACTGGCCGCGAGAAAACCCCGCTGCTGGAAGGCTACGCCGTGCACGGCATTGATGTATCGGCCTACCAGGGGCAGATTGATTGGGCGGAGGTGTCGCGCAACCACGTGAAGTTTGCTTTCATCAAGGCCACTGAAGGCGTTACGCTGCGCGACTCCAAGTTTCAGCGCAACTGGAAAGCGGCCCGCAAAGCCGGCGTGTACCGGGGGGCTTACCACTATTTTCAGCCCACTTACGACGGCGCCAAGCAAGCCAACCTGTTCACGCGCACCGTACCCCTGGCCCCCGGCGACCTGCCCCCGGTGCTGGACGTGGAGCATGCCGAGTTTCATGATGTGGCCGTGATGCGCCGCAACGTGGCCACCTGGCTGCGGCTGGTGGAGCGGCACTACGGCGTGCGGCCCATTCTCTACTCCAACTACAGCTTCTACCAACGCTACCTGGCCGGCCACTTCGACAAGTACCCGTTGTGGCTGGCGCACTACGAGGTAGACCAGCCGCGCCTACCGCGCGAAAAGTGGATTATCTGGCAGCATTCCGACGAAGCCTACATTCCGGGCATTCGGGGCACCGTCGATTTCAACGTATTCCAGGGCAGCTTTCAAAGCCTGCTCGACTTGCGCATTCCGCCCAAGGCCTCCAAACCACCCAAGCAGTAACTGGTTTCCCTTGAATCCGCCGCACGTTGGTGCGAGCTGCTGGTTTTCATGTTTTCGCCCCGGCTTTGTTTGTGACACCGCCAGCCCGGCTAACCTAACCCCGCTCATATGCCTATTGCCTTTGCACGCCGCTTGTTGTTTTCGCCTTCGTTCATGGTTGGGGCCCTGCTGGGGTTAGCCAGCCTGCTTGGGGCCTGTTCGGGTGGTAAGTCAGCCTTCACCCAAAGTGGGCAGGGCTCTTACTACGCCGATAAGTTTGAAGGCCGCAAAACGGCCAGCGGCACCCGGTACCGGGCCAACAAGCTAACAGCCGCGCACAACACCTTGCCTTTCGGCACGGTTATCCGGGTAACCAACCAACGCACCCACCGCTCTGTGAAAGTGAAGGTTACCGACCGGGGGCCGCACGCCAAAGGCCGGATTGTGGATTTGTCGCGCAAGGCGGCCCGCCGCATCGGGATGGTAGACACCGGAGTAGCGCCCGTGCAGCTGAAAGTGGTGAAGAAGAAACGGTAGCTCCTTTAGCCTTCCTGGCACTGGCCTCGTAGTACTACAAATTGCTCCTACTTCCCACCTATTCAACAGCAACAGCAATGCGTATCCGTAAAAAAGTAGCGTGGCTTCCGCCGCTCAAGCCGGGCCGTTTCCTGGCCCTCGAAGCCTTCATTAAAGCCGCCGAAACCCAGGGCTGGACCGAAGCCGAAGTGCAGTACGTCATCAACGAAGTAGTGGAGGCCAAAGACGACACAGAGGCCCTTGCCATCCTCCAGGATTATTCCTAATTCTTCTGAGAACCTGCAAACACAAACGCCAGGGGCAACTCGGTTAATAAAACCGAGTTGCCCCTGGCGTTTGTGTGCGTGCTATTGTTGAAGCTATTTGCCTTTTTTCTTGCCCTTTTTGCCTTTGCTGTTGTCTTTGGCGGCTTGGAGCAGGCTGTCCTGCTGGGCTTTGTAGGCCGCCGTGGTCAGGCGCCCGCTCAACGACATATAATCCCCTTCTTTGAGGGTAGTCGTGGTGCCGTCTTTCATCGTTACGGTACCGTCGGGTTGGATTTTGGTGCCGTTGATGAGCGAGGTTTCCTGCGTGACGGTGGTAGTGAGGCTGCTTTGAGTCATGAGCACCTTACCGTCCTTCAGCGTTACGCCGTCCTTAACGCTGGGGCCGTTACTGGTAACTTTTGCTTTGGGTTGCACCGGCTTGCGAGGCGGCATTTTGGTTTGCGCCTGAGCGGCTACGCTACCCAGACCAAGTAGCGCCACTAGCGCCAGAGCAGGAATTTTGTTCATCGAAGTGAGAAAAGAAAAAGGCAGAAAACTTAGGATAGTAATACTAACGCAACATACAAAACTGAGGCCAATTCCGTTCCGGCAACCTCGTTTCGTTCTGCTTCGTTTCTAACCTGTTCTTTCTTCTCACTCAGCAACCTACCTAACTATGAGCGCCGACGCTAAATCCGACGATATTTTCAAGCAGTTCAAAGAAGATGTTAACATGACCGCCTCTGAGCTGGAGAAGTGGCTGAAAACGGAAGAATCTAAATCCGTTGGACAAGACAGCGGCGACGGTACCAGCATCGGGCACAAGTCCGGGGAGCACATCATTCGCATTCTGCACAAGAAGAAAGCCGACCTCACCCCCGACGACGAAGCACACATGCACAAGGTACACAGCTACGTCAGCCGGCATTCGGCACAGCGCCCTTCTTCCGATGTTGAAGATTCGCGCTGGCGGTATTCGCTGATGAACTGGGGCCACGATCCGCTGAAGTAAGTGGCTGGCACTTAGAGCGTGGCCCGCCGGTTGCGCACTTTTACAGGCCGTCCATCCATTGTGGGGTGGGCCGCGCTGGTGCGCGGGGCCTAGCCCACCAACGCGGCCCGTTGCCTGCCACTTTCCCTCTCTCCTTCCCTGCTGCTCAATGGACTACAAAGATTATTACAAAGCCCTGGGCGTTGACAAGAAAGCTACCAACGACCAAATCAAGAAAGCGTACCGCAAGCTTGCCCGCCAGTATCACCCCGATGTGAACCCCAACAACGCGGAAGCGGAGCGCAAATTCAAGGAGATAAACGAGGCGCATGAAGTGCTTTCCGACGAGGATAAGCGCCGCAAGTACGACGAACTGGGTGCCGACTGGCAGCGCTACCAGCACGCCGGCGCCGGCCGGGGTCAGGCGCAAGGCGGGTTCGATTGGTCGCAGTACCAGCAGGCTGGGGGCGGCGGATTCGAGAGCTTCGGCGACGACGGCAACTTCTCGGATTTCTTCAGCAACATCTTTGGCAGCATGGGCGGCCGGGGCGGCAGCCGGGCCGGGGCCGGCCAGGACTACCAAGCCGAGCTGGAACTGACGCTGGAAGACGCTTACCGGGGCGGGCCGCGCACCCTCAACGTGAACGGCAAAAGCTTGCGCATTACCATCAAGCCGGGCGTAGAAGACGGCCAAACCATTCGGCTGCGCGACCAGGGAGCCCCCGGCCGCAACGGCGGACCGAATGGGTCGCTCTACATCACGCTCCGGGTGCTGCCCGATGCCCGCTACGCCCGGCTTGGCAACGACCTCACCCAGGAAGTACAGGTGCCGTTGTACCGGGCGCTGCTTGGTGGCGAGCAGGTGGTGGATACGCTGTCGGGGTCGGTGAAAATCAACATCAAGCCGGAAACTCAGAACGGCACCCGGCTCCGGCTGCGCGGCAAAGGTTTTCCGGTGTACAACAAGGAAGGCGAGTCCGGCGACCTGTATCTGCACCTGACGGTACAGCTGCCCCAACGCCTCACCGACCAGGAAAAAGACCTGATTCGGCAATTAGCGGCTCTGCGTAACGACTAATCCTAGCGCCCACCTCTTCTGGTTATGAAAACGCACATCATCAGCATCACCTACCACGACTGCGCCCTGCGCTATGGCCTGAGTGAAACCGACCTGCACGACTTTGCCGACCTCGGCCTACTAGCCACCGACCCGACCACCGGCATCATCAACGAAGAACCCGACCACTTGGCCCGCCTGTCGCGCCTGCACCATGAGCTAGGGCTAAGCAAGGAAGGCATAGATGTGGTACTGGCTATGCGGCAGCGCCTATTGGCCCTGCAACACGAACTGATGCTACAGCGCGCCCGCGCCCGGCAGTTCGAACACCTACTCAGCAGCACCGGCCCCACCCTCGACGCCGACGACTGGCTTTAAGTGAAATAGTGAGGTGGTGAACTGGTGAGCTTGACGTTCATCTTGCGCAAGTAGCGCCTCTTAAACATCAAACTCACCAGTTCACCAGCTCACTATTTCACCTAGAGCAGCTCCACACCCAAGGCCAGCGCGGTACCGGCCAGGGTGGCAACCAGCTTCGGCAGATTGAGGCGGTGCTCGGGGCTGGTTTCGAAAAGGATGGTAGTGGAAACGTGCAGGAAGTTGCCGGCCACAAACCCCAGCAGCGCCGCGTACAGCCCGCCGGTCAGTAGTTTATCGAGCACCACGTAGTTGCTGACCACAATACCCACCGGGGCCGCCAGCGCAAACACCACAAGCAGCGGCAACACCCGCCGAAAGCTACCCAGCCGCAGCTGCAACGCCGCTACCAGCGCAAAAGCCGCCGGAATGTGGTGCAGCGCCACCCCCGTCAGAATAGCGTAGAAATTGTCGCTGACGGTGCCAGCTTCGGGAGCTTTCACCAGAATGCTGCCTTCCAAAAAGGAGTGGATAATCAGCGAAAACAGCAGCAGGAACGGTACGTGTCCGGCGTGGGAAGTGTGGTGGTGTACATGCCCATGCTCTACACCCTGCGAAAACACCTCCAGCACCAACTGCCCAAAAAAACCAGCCAGCACATAGTAGCCAATGCGGTGCATGTCGCCGGGTACGAGCAGCAGCGCTTCCGGTAGCAGGTGCGTAATAGTTAGCGTAAACAAATAAGCCCCACTGAAAGCCAGCAAAGGCTTCATCCAGGTGGTACTAGCTGTTGGCACTAATTGGGTGGCCCAGCCGGCCCCCAGCACGGTAGAGAATAACAGCAGTACAGCAAACCACATACAAAGTGGGTAGAATGAAACGTAACCGGAAAGAACCCGCGCCTTAACAACGGCACCCTTCCGCAGCACGACTAGCCTAAGCCGCCCGAAGGCAACACGCTAATTATGCAACAATGTTACAAAATTGTTTTTATCCGCGTTTGGGTTGAATAGAAAGAGAAAGCCGAGTGTCTGACAGACAACTCGGCTTCCTCTTCTTAGCCAAACAGTTAGCTCCTAGTTACTGAGCCGCTGGCTTGAAATCTGGATTTGCTTGCAAAGCCATTTCACAGACTGGGCATTTGCCGGGCGAGTTGCTGGCGCTGCCTTCGCAGCCCATTGGGCAAACGTAGGCCATAGCCACGGTTGCCTGCGTACTGTCGGCGGGGGCAGTGGTAGCAGGAACAGCGGTGGTTGCTGCCGGCTTCTGCTCACACCCTGCTGATGCCAGCAGGCTAACGCCAAGCAGCAGAACAGCAGCGGCGCGCCCCAGTGAGAATGTTGTCATACCACTCAACGCTTATTCTGCCTTTGCAGGCTCGTCTTCGGGTTTCACGGGCTCAGCACCAGCTTCTTCCCGGTCGGCCACTTTCTTGGTCTTTTCAGCTTTCTGAGCATCGGCCGAAATGTTGGACTCGGCGCTAGGCTTGGCTTTGCCATCCAGTATTACCTGCGAGCTGACGGGCCGCTCAATGGCACCACCTTTGTGCTGATCAGCCGCAGCTGCGGTGTGCTGGTCGAAGTTGTCGGACGAGCGGGAACCGGGCTCCACCATATCCAGCGAAACTTTTTTATCGGGCCGGTAGTCGGAAGGTTCGCTGCTGCAAGCGGCCAAAGAAAGTGCGGCCACAGCCAGCGCAGAAAGCACAAGTTGCTTGGTCATTGTATTGAGGTGTTGGTTGTTAATAGTTGAGTATTGAACTGCTGCGTAATTAATTGCCGAACGTTCAACCATTCAGCAAGCCACTATGCAGCAATTAATCTACGCTTCTGCGGGCAGCAGATTCTTGCGGCGCAACATCGACTCGAACAGCTTCTGGTCGTTGGGCGAGTTGAATACCTTGAATGGTACGTGCAGAAACATGGGCGTCTCGAAGGTACGGGCCACCCAGGCTTTCCAGCCGGTTACTTCGGCCGGCACGTCCTGGTTGCGGAACCACAGCAAGTAACCATCCGGCTCCCGCTGTACCCGGCCAATCATTTCCCAGTTCACGCCCATTCCGCGGCCTTCCTTCTCGTTCTGCATCAGCCCAATCTGGCGCTGATCAATTACGTAGCTCATGCGCTCGAACAGCGGCTTGGTTTGCTCTACCTGCGTGACGGCCGTAATCTGTGAGGAGCGCAGCAGCACGTACAACAAAGTGAGCACCAGCCCGGAAGTCAGCCACCACCACGACGGCCAGATAACCGCAGGCAGCACGCCTACCACAAACGGAATAACAGCAAACCACCACTCTTTGCGCCACACGTAGCCCATGGCCACGCGGGTGTAGAGGTTGGAATCGAGTTGGTGTTTTTTGGTGCGAATGGCGAGCGGTGAGCCGACCTGAGCCTGCTGTTGCTGCCGGTAGCCGCCACGCTGATTGGGTTGTTGCATCGGTTGATGTGCTAATTTTTGATGTGTTGATGTGCTGATGAAGGACGTGCTGCTTATGATGACTACCTAACGGCGCTACTGAATAGATAATCAGCACATCAACACATCAAAAATTAGCACATCAATACGCTTTCAAACTTAAATCGAGGCTCTTGGTGGAGTGTGTGAGAGCCCCAACGGAAATAAAATCGACGCCCGTAGCGGCTACTTCAGCAATGGTATGCTCGGTGATGCCGCCGCTGGCCTCGGTAGAGAAACGCCCATTGATGAGCTGCACCGCCTCGCGCAGCAAGGTAGGTGCCATGTTATCGAGCATGATGCGTTGGATACCGCCTGTGTCCAGCGCTTCCTGCACTTCGGCCAGGCTGCGGGTTTCCACCTCAATCGGCAATTCCCGGCCGGTTTTCTTTAGGTATGCCTGCGTGGCTTCAATGGCTTCACGGATGCCACCGGCGTAGTCTACGTGGTTGTCTTTGAGAATAATCTGGTCGAAGAGGCCGTAGCGGTGGTTTACGCCGCCGCCAATCAGCACGGCCCACTTCTCGCAAATCCGGAAGTTGGGCGTAGTTTTGCGGGTATCAAGCAGGCGGGCCTTAGTGCCAGCCAGCAGCGTGTTCAGGTAGGCCGTGTGGGTGGCAATACCGCTCATGCGCTGCATGCAGTTGAGGACCAGCCGCTCTGCCGTCAGAATGCTTTGGGCCCGGCCTTCCACGTTCAGCACAATGTCGCCGTGTTTCACGCGGGCACCATCGGCCAGGAGCTGCTCTACACGCAGGCTAGGGTCAACTTCCCGGAAAATCAGATGCGCCAACTCCACCCCCGCCAGCACACCTTCGTCTTTTACCAGCAGCCGAGCCCGGTTTTGAGCATCGGCGGGCACGGAGGCCAGGGAAGAATGGTCGCCGTCGCCTACATCTTCAGCTAGCGCTGTACGGATGAAGGTCGATAGGGCTTCGGGGGTGAGGTAGGAGGTGTTTTGCACGGTGCAAAAGTAGTGAAAAAAGCCCCTTCTTCGGCGCAACTCCCTATCAGTACTATAGGTAGGTAGTAGCAAGCCAGCAGTTGGTATCTGCAGCGCCGTTCTGCACAAAAAAACCCTGACGGCCGGCCGTCAGGGTTTTCAGGTAAGTGAAATCTCGAAGTATTTACCTCTGAGTTATTCCTTGGTGAACTCCATATTATCAATGCGGAGAGCACCGTTGGTATTTTTCATCTTCACAAACACGCGGTACGAACCGGCTTTGCTGCGGTACTTGCCCACTGCGTACGGAATACCGCCGGGGCTGGCTCCCTGGTGTACTATCTCGAAGTTGGCGGGCGAAGTCTTGGAGAAGAAGTCCTTCATCACAAATTCGGCCTGCGTGGCGCTGTAGCTTTGCCGGTCGCCGTCGATGCTGATTTCAACGGTAGGGCCGAAATACTGCGATAATTCACGGGAAGAGGAATTGCGTAGCGCATTGCTCACCGAGCTAAATGCGTCGCCCTGGGCCTGAGTTGCCGCTGCCGAAAATAGTAGCCACACAAATACGAAGGCCCGAAAAAGAATGCGTTTCATCTTAGAGTATAGATTGCTTCATGCAGCGAGCTAAAATTATGCCAACCATGCGTACGTAGCCGAAAGCCCCGAGGTTATTTTCAGCGCAGCCAGCCAAGATAAGAAAATGTGGTTGGTCCGGTGCTAGCCGCCTATCTTTGCAGCCATGAATAAGCAGGTACTGTTGGTGATTCTGGATGGCTGGGGACTAGCCAGAAACAAGGAAGTTTCAGCGGTTGACAAAGCGCAGACTCCTTTCGTTGATTCGTTGTTTCAGCGCTTTCCGCACAGCAAGCTCCAAGCTTCCGGCGAAGCAGTAGGCCTCCCCGACGGGCAAATGGGCAACTCCGAGGTAGGCCACATGAACATTGGGGCCGGCCGCGTGGTGTACCAAGAGTTGGTTCGCATCAACAAAGCCATCCGGGAACGGAAGCTAGGCTCTGTGCCAGCTCTGGAAAAAGCCTTCGAATACGCCCGCACCAGCGGCCGTAATGTGCATTTCATGGGCCTGCTTTCTGATGGCGGCGTGCATTCGCACATCGAGCACCTGAAAGCGCTGTGCACCCTAGCTCATGATGCCGACGTGCACAAAGTGTTCATTCATGCCTTCACCGATGGCCGCGACACCGACCCCAAGGGCGGCGTGGCGTACGTGAATGACTTAGAGCAGCACTTGCAGCGCGGCGCCAGCGGCAAAATTGCTTCCATTGTGGGCCGCTACTACGCCATGGACCGCGACAACCGCTGGGAACGGGTGAAAGTTGCGTATGACTTGCTGGTGAACGGCAAAGGCACGCCTTCGCAGAACCTCATCCAAAGCATGCAGGATTCCTACAAGGAGGGCGTGACGGATGAGTTCATGAAGCCCATTGTAAAAGTAGGCGCCGACGGTTTGCCGCTGGCTACCATTCAGGAGGGCGACGTGGTGCTGTGCTTCAACTTCCGCACCGACCGGGGCCGCGAAATCACGCAGGCCCTCACGCAGCAGGATTTCAACGCCTTCCAGATGCACCGGCTGAACCTGCACTACCTCACCATGACCAACTACGACGCCACGTTTGTGGGCGTCACCCCGATTTTCGAGAAAGACAACCTTGAAAATACCTTGGGTGCGGTGCTGGAAGCGAATCATAAAAAGCAGATTCGCATTGCCGAAACCGAGAAATATCCGCACGTAACGTTCTTCTTCTCGGGTGGCCGGGAGAAAGAGTTTGAGGGCGAAACCCGCCTGATGCGCCCGTCGCCGAAAGTAGCCACCTACGACCTGCAACCCGAAATGAGTGCCGCCGACCTGCGCGACGCCTTGGTACCGGAGCTGCAAGCCAAGTCGGCCGACTTTGTGGTGCTCAATTTCGCCAACCCCGACATGGTGGGCCACACCGGCGTGTTTGAGGCCGTAGTGAAAGCCGTGGAAACCGTGGATGCCTGCGCCAAAGCCGTAGTAGAAGCCGCCCTGGCCAGCAACTATGCCTGCATCATCATTGCCGACCACGGCAACGCCGAGTTCATGGTTAATCCGGATGGCTCGCCCAACACGGCACACACCACCAACCTGGTGCCCTGCATCTTGGCCGACAACGACTACCACGGTACCCTCACCGATGGCAAGCTCGGCGACATTGCCCCTACCGTACTGGCGCTGATGGGCCTGCCTCAACCCGCCGACATGACCGGCGTGAGCTTGCTGCAACCCGCCACTACCCCGAATGCGTAAGGGCTCCTGGCTGCTACCGGTGGCACTCCTACTTGCGGCCTGCGGCTCGGAAGATGCGTCGGTGCGCCCGGCGGCTAACCGCAAGCCCAACTACTTCGATGTAAAGGGCTTGCTGGACACGCAGATAGCAGAACTCAACCGCCGGCAGCCCGCAGTGGAAAAGCAAGTGCGACTACGCAACGGCAAGATAGAAACCACCCGCGTAGCTAAAACCGACTGGAACAAAGAGCTACAGGTTTTCTACCAGGCCGACATCAACAAGCCAGCTTTGCGCGGGGCGTATTCGGAAACAGATTCTGCCGCTGGCCAACCCGATGGCGTAAAGGTGTACAAGCTTGTGGCTCCTGACGCCAAAGCGCCGGTTGTTTCGTTGGCGGTGAATACACCTGGGGCCGTACCGAGCACCGCACAGGAGTTAACCGCCATTGTTCGGCAAGACAACGCCTTGTTCTACAGCGAAAAACGTTTGCGTCTGCGTACGCAAAGTGGTGCTCTAAAAGAATACGAAGTGCAGGGAGTTCAGAAGCTGATTATGTTCGATACGGTGTATTACACCGTCCGGACACGGGTGCTGGACTGAGACGACAATAGCTGTTTAGTCCCAATAGGGCTGCACGCGGGCTTGGCTGGGCTGCCCGGCCGTAAACGTGGCCGATATGGTATTGGCCCGCTCGGTGTCGCGGAGGCGGAGCTGGCCACAGGGCCCGCCACTTTGCCGCGCCGACTCATTAAGCGTGGCGCGCAGGCGCTGACCGTATGCTGGTTGGAAGTTGGTGATGACAGCTTGCCGAAGCAAATCCTTATCTGGAGTGCGGTAGAACTCGAAAGAGTTGCCTTGGTGGCTAACCATCAGAATGGTGTCCATCTGGTTGGCTTCGTGCAAGTTAGCAAAGGGCTTGCGGCTCAGCACTTTGGCCCCAGTACGCAGCAGCTCTTCCACTGTAGGTTCCGTCCCGAACGGCTGCCCGGCCAGCGTATCGTTGATGAGTGTGCAGGCAGCTTTAGGAGCTACGGGCTGAGGCGCGGCGGCCGGAGCCGGCTGCGGCTTAGCGGGCTTGGTTTGGGTGACAACGGGGGGCTGCCTGGCCTCGCAACTTGCTAAGCCTGATGCTCCGCATAGGTACAGTGCCAGCAGGAGCTTACGGGAAGATAACAAAGCCACTTCCATAGACCTAAAATATGAAGGTATGATCATCAGCCCTTCATACGGAAACCAAGAGCAGTTAGGCTTGGCAACCGGAAATTTATACCACCTAGCTAAAGAAATATTCCGGAGCCTATTCGGTGCCCATGAGCGTAGCCACCACCCAGCGGCGGCCACCGTCGTTGCGGTGCTCACCCAGGTAAATCCCCTGCCAGGTACCCAGCGCTAACTCGCCTTTGGTAATAGGCAAACTCACGGCGTGGCCCAGCATGGCGGCCTTTAAATGCGCAGGCATATCATCGGGGCCTTCCAAGGTGTGGCGGAAATACGGGGCGTTTTCGGGTACGGCCTGGTTGAAATAGCTCTCGAAATCGAGGCGCACGGTGGGGTCGGCGTTTTCGTTGACGCTCAGGCTGGCGGAAGTGTGCTGGATGAAAAAGTGCGCCGTGCCAATCCGAATCCGCTCTAGCTCCGGCAGCTCGGCCACCAGCAGGTCGGTAACGAGGTGGAAGCCCCGCCGCACGGCCGGCAGGCGCAAACGCTTCTGAAAGTATAGCATGGGCTTAAGGGTTTACCCGCTCATACGCACCCAAATCCGGCGCCGACGTGTTTCGCACTTTATATAGCAGGTCGCGCGGTACCTGGGCGTTGTAGAGGCCCTTGTTGCTGGCCGGGGAAAGCGTGTCGAGGCGGTAGTCGTACCGGTCGCCGAAGTTCTCGGGGGAGCGTTTGAACTTAGGGTTGACGTTGAGTTGGTTGCCGTTGTTGTTGAAACCGAGCTTACTACCGGCGTCGGTGGCGGCCTTGTAATCGTCGGTCCGCAGGATGCTGTTGCGGATAATCAGGTTGGGCCGGTACTGGTCGCCGTTCTTGAAAAACAACTCGTTGGCAATGGAGCCCCACACAATGGAATTGTTGATGGTGACGCGGGTAATGTTGGGCTGCGCTGCCTGCGCCGTAACGATTTCGTTGGTGAAGCTCAAAGCGGCCGACTTGCGCTGAAACTGCGGCGTGTAGTTGGCCACAGTGCAGTAGTTCAAATCATAGGTGCCGCCGTAGGCCGCTATAGCGTACTCGCCGCAGTTGGTAAACAGACAGTTACGCAAATCAAAGTCGCCGGAGAAACTCAGGACGCCGGCCCCATCAAACCCCTCTCCACCACTGGCGAAGGTGAGGGCCGCCCCGGAAATGTTGCGCAGAATGGTATGCTCGGCCGTGACCTTGGGGTGCGGACCATTGAGCGGGTTATAAATCAGTAAGCCAAAACCGGCATTCTTGATTTCGGTGAAGCGCACCACGTTGTTGGTACTGCTGCCGGCCGCAAACTGAATACCCCGCCACTGCCCCGGCGTATCGGCGTACGAGGCCTCCAGCCGGTCGCCCTGAAAGCGCACGAACGTGGCGGTATCGTTGGGTGTCAGCTCCGTGGCGGGATTAATGCCCTCGTTGATGCTGAGCCGCCCTTGCACCAGCATACCCGACCCCGCGTGCGAGTAGATGCGCGTGCCCGGCTGGATACGCAGCGTCACGCCAGGGTCCACGACCACAAAGCCGTAGATGACGTGGGGGCGGTTTTTCAGCCAGGTGGTATTGCGGGTGATATGCTCTTCAACGCCGTGGAAATAAGCGTTTTGCCCGTAGGCTACCAGCTTCACCTGCTGCTCGTTGCCATTGGTACGGAACCGCAATTCATCGTCTACCAGAAACGGCTTGTTCACGGTAGCACTCGGGCCCAGCACGGCTTTCACCAGAACCAACAGGCTGTCTTTCCCCCTGATTTCAAGGTTATTAGCGGCTTTCGTTTCGTCGCCGTTGATAATGAGCGAGTACGTGCCGGGGTTGTTGTCAGCCAGTTGAACCTGCTCTACCCGCACCGCGCGGTTGTTGCGGTTGTACACCCACAGGCGCTTGCTCACGGTACCCACCTGCGCGAAAACCGTGTCAAACAGCACGGTATCGGCTGAGAATTCCAGCTGGGCGCTACTATCGGTGGTGAGGATGTCTTCCTTCGGCTCGCAGCCCGGCAATAGGCACAGCAACGCCGAAAAAACCAGCAGCAACGGGAGTAGAAAGCGCATAATGACAATTAAACTGGTCTAACCAAATACCTCTACAATAGAACGGTCATGCTGAGCTTGTCGAAGCATCTCTACCGCGCTAGTATATGGTTTACTTTGGCGGCAGAGATGCTTCGACAAGCTCAGCATGACCATTTAATTGTCGTTATGATAAACGGATGTTGAGCTTCGTTATTACGATACGCCTTCCTTCAGACGCTCAGCGCTTTCGGCGAGGCGCAGCTGCTCCACAAAGTCGTCGATGTTGCCTTCCATCACGCTGGCCAGGTTGTACACCGTGAAGCCGATGCGGTGGTCGGTTACGCGGCCCTGGGGGTAGTTGTAGGTCCGGATTTTGTCGGACCGGTCGCCGCCGCCAATCATGCTCTTGCGAGCCGCACCTTCCACTTCGTTTTTCTTGGCCAGCTCAATTTCATAGAGGCGCGAGCGAAGCACTTGCAGGGCTTTGTCGAAATTTTTGAGCTGCGACTTCTGGTCCTGGCACTGCGCCACGAGGCCCGTAGGCAAGTGCGTGAGGCGCACCGCCGAGTACGTGGTGTTTACCGACTGCCCACCGGGACCCGACGACATGAACAGGTCCTTGCGCA
Source organism: Hymenobacter telluris (assembly GCF_017313265.1). Lineage (GTDB taxonomy): Bacteria > Bacteroidota > Bacteroidia > Cytophagales > Hymenobacteraceae > Hymenobacter > Hymenobacter telluris. Next base: position 61,101 of record NZ_JAFLQZ010000018.1, read on the forward strand.
CGTCGTTCATGTCAATCTGCACGTCTAGTTCCTCGGCTTCCGGCATCACTACAATAGAAGCTACTGAGGTGTGAATACGGCCCTGGGTTTCGGTGGCCGGCACGCGCTGCACCCGGTGTACTCCCGACTCGAACTTGAGCTTGCCGTACACATCCTCGCCTTTCACGGCCAGGATAATTTCCTTGTAGCCGCCGGAAGTACCCTCGGTGGCGTCAATCAAGTCCATTTTCAGGCCGTGCCGCTCGGCGTAGCGCATGTACATCCGCTGCAGGTCGCCGGCGAAAATAGCGGCTTCGTCGCCGCCCGCGCCGGCCCGGATTTCCATAATGACGTCTTTCGAGTCGTTGGGGTCTTTGGGCAGCAGCAAATCTTTAATCAGCACTTCGAGGCGCTCCTGCTCGGGGTAGAGCGTTTCCAGCTCTTCCTTTGCCATTTGGCGGAAATCCTCGTCTTTCTCGTTGGCAATGACCTCTTTGGCGTTGTCTATGTTGGCCAGCACGTTCTGGTAGGCCTTGTACTCCACCACAATCTTGTTGAGGTCTTTATATTCTTTATTGAGCGTCTTGTAGCGTTTCATGTCGCTCATGGCGTCGGGCTGCGTGAGCTGCTCTGCCACGTCGTTGAACCGCTGTTGGATGGCCTCCAGTTTGTCTAGCATCTTGCCTTCAGAGAATTATAGTAGGAGTGCAAAGGTACTGAAAACAAACACGTCCTGTGCGTGGCGGGGTTCCGTGCACAAATGGTTTCAAGCCACTTACTAAGCCAGACTTGAGAAACTGTTTGAAAAAAGACAGGCGGATAAATAGCCGTACATTCCGATTATTCACTACTTTACGGCCAGAAGTACGCACGCATGACCTTTCCTTCGGTTCCATTATTCACTAATTCCGCTCCCACCGGCGTCTGTCTGACGACCGGCACTGGCATTATTACAGGTATTACAACCCGCTAGACGGGCTGCGCTACCTCTCTTTCTCTTGATGTTTCGCAGCCCGTCGCCGGCCGCTTCCTTACCCGAAGCCAAGCCGGAACCGACGGGTTTTTTTGTGTCCTTTCTTGTTCGTTTTTCGGTGTCCGTTTTTGGTTTTTCACTGCTTGTCGAAGACGAAAAGCTAAAAACGAACACCGAAAAACGAGATTCACATCTAAGCTTAAAAAATGCAGGTTCTGAAATTCGGTGGTTCGTCGGTGGCTACGGCGCCCAATCTCCAGCGCGTAGCCCGGCTCGTAGCAGCGGCTGCCCAGCAAGCGCCTACCGTGGTAATAGTATCAGCCCTCGGGGGCACTACTGATGCCCTGATTGAAGCGGGCCGGCTGGCCGCCACGGGTTCGGAAGACTACCGCACCACGCTTAAGCACCTGGAAGAGCGCCACCTGGAAGCGGTGCGGGGCCTGCTGCCTATTCCCGACCAAAGCGCGGTGCTGAGCTTGGTGAAAACCTATTGCAACGAGCTGGACAGCATCTGCGACGGGGTATTCTCGTTGGGTGAGCTGTCGAACCGGACGCTGGACCGGCTGGTGAGCTACGGGGAGATGCTGTCGTCGCGGCTGCTGGCGGCTTGTTTGAAAGCGCAGGGTACGGCGCACGTTTGGCAGGACAGCCGGCAACTAATCCGCACCAACTCCAACTACGGCTTTGCCGCCGTTGACACCGCCGTTACCAACCAGCAGATTCAGGAATTTGTAGCGGCGCAGCCCAGCGCGGTGTACGTGGTGCCCGGCTTTATCGGCAGTGATGCGCAGGGTGCTACCACCACCCTCGGCCGCGGCGGCTCCGACTACACAGCGGCCATCTTTGCGGGGGCCTTGGCAGCAACACAACTGGAAATCTGGACTGATGTGAGCGGCATGATGACGGCCGACCCGCGCCTCGTGACGCTGGCCCGCCCGATTCCGCGCATTTCCTACCAGGAAGCTATGGAACTGTCGCACTTCGGCGCGAAGGTGCTGTATCCGCCTACCATTCAGCCGGTCATGAGCCAGGGCATTCCGCTGTGGATCAAAAACACCTTCGCGCCGGAAGACGAAGGCACGCTGGTAGAAGTAAGCCCGCCCGCCAACCAGGACGTGGTACGGGGGCTGTCGAGTATCTCGCAGCTGGCCTTGCTGAACCTGGAAGGCAGCGGCATGGTGGGGATTCCGGGCTTCTCGCGGCGGCTGTTCGGGGCGCTGGCCCAGCAGCGCATCAACGTGATTCTCATCACCCAAAGCTCTTCGGAGCACTCCATCTGCGTGGCCGTGCGGGCTGCCGATGCGGCAGTGGCGCAAACGGTGGTCAACGAGGAATTCAGCACCGAAATAGCCGCCGGTAAAGTGGAGCCGCTGCGTTGCGAAACCGACTTGGCCATTGTGGCGCTGGTGGGCGAGCAAATGCGCAACCACCCCGGCATCAGCGGCCGGATGTTTGGGGCGCTGGGCCAGAACGGCGTGAATATCCGGGCCATTGCGCAGGGCTCGTCGGAGCGGAACATTTCGGCGGTTATCCGCACCGCCGATGTGCGCAAGGCCATCAACGTGCTGCACGAGGAGTTTTTCGAGGAGACTACCAAGCAAGTGAACCTGTTTGTGGCGGGCGTGGGCAATGTGGGCGGCAAGCTGCTCGAACAGCTAGCCCGCCAGCAACAATGGTTGCGCGAGAAGCTGCGCCTGAACCTACGAGTGGTGGGGCTGGCCAACAGCCGCCAGTTTGTGCTGGCCGAGGAAGGCAGCCTCGACCTGGGCAATTGGCAGGCGGCGCTGGAACAAGGCCAGCCGCTCGACCTCCAGGAAGTTGTGGCCCAGCTGCGCGCCCGCAACCTGCGCAACACAGTGTTCGTGGACGTAACGGCCAGCGCCGACGTGGCCACCATCTATGCGTCGTTGCTGGAGAAAAGCATGGCGGTAGTAGCTTGTAACAAGGTGGCCTGCTCGTCGGAATACGCGAATTATGCGCGGTTGAAATCCTTGATGCGCGAGTTCAACACCGAGTTCCTGTTTGAAACCAACGTGGGCGCTGGCCTGCCCGTTATCGGCTCGCTCAACGACCTGGTGCGCAGCGGCGACCAAGTGCACCGGATTGAAGCCGTATTGTCGGGCACGCTCAACTTCGTATTCAACCACTACGACGGCACCGTGCCGTTTGCCGAGGTGGTGCGCCAGGCTCAGGCCGAAGGCTACACCGAACCCGACCCGCGCCTCGACCTGAGCGGCACCGACGTAGCCCGTAAGATTCTGATTCTGGCCCGCGAAGCCGGTCAGGAAATGGAGCTGGCCGACATTCACAACGAGTCGTTCCTGCCGGCCTCCTGCCTGGAAGGCGACGTAGAGGCGTTTTACGGACAGCTGGCGGTGCACGAGGCCCACTTCCGCAGCCTGTACGATGCGGCGGCCACCCAAGGCAAGCGGCTGAAGTTTGTGGCGCGCTATGCTGATGGGCACGCCAGCGTGGGCCTGCAAAGCGTGGCACCGGGCCACGATTTTTACGTGCTGCAAGGCAAAGACAACGCCGTGCTCTTCTTCACCAACCGCTACCCCGAGCAGCCGCTGGTGGTGAAAGGTGCCGGCGCGGGTGCCGACGTGACGGCCTCCGGCGTTTTCGCCGACATCATCCGGGCCGCCCGGGCGTAGTGCCGCACGAAGCCTTCGCTTCTGCTGGCCTTTTACGGCATCATTATCTGTTCCGACACGCGAAGCAAAGGCTTCGCGCTACAGTTTTACCTTATGCCTGATTCCAATTTTCTGACGCTGTACTCGCCGGCTACCGTGGCCAACATGGTGTGCGGGTTCGATGTGCTGGGGTTTGCCCTGGAAGCGCCCTTCGATACTATGCACCTGCGCCTGACCGAGCAGCCCGGCGTAACCATCACCCACGAAGACGACTTCAACCTGCCCACCGAACCGGCGCGCAACGTGGCCGGGGCGGCGTTGCTGGCGCTGCTCCGCGCGGCTCCGGCGGGTACCGGCTTTGAGTTGCGCATCAATAAGGCTATTCTGCCGGGCAGCGGCATTGGCAGCAGCGCCGCTAGTGCCGCCGGGGCTGTGGTGGGTGCTAATCAGCTGCTGGGCAACATTTTCAGGAAGGAAGACCTGGTGCGCTTTGCCATGTTTGGCGAGGAAGTAGCCTCCGGTGCCCAACACGCCGACAACATTGCCCCGGCCATTTACGGCGGCGTTACGCTCATCCGCTCGGCCGAACCGCTGGACATCGTGCCTCTGCAAGCCCCACCGCTGCATGTTACGGTGGTGCACCCCCAGATTGAAGTACGCACCGCCGACGCCCGCCAGATTCTCAAGCAGCAAGTCCCGCTGAAAGCCGCCATTCGGCAGTGGGGCAACGTGGCGGGACTGGTGGCGGGGCTGTTGAAAGCAGACTACCAGCTGATTGGCCGCTCCCTGGAAGATGGTATTGTGGAGCCGGTGCGCAGCATCCTCATTCCGGGTTTTGCCGCCGTGAAGGCGCGCAGTCTGGAAGCGGGGGCTTTAGGGGGCGGTATTTCGGGCTCGGGGCCGTCCATTTTTATGCTCAGCGAAACCCAAGCCACCGCGCAAGCCGTGGCCAACGCCATGCGGGAAGTATACCAGCAGCTCGGCGTCGATTTTCACATCCACGTCAGCACCATCAACACCACTGGCGTCCGGTTTTCAGCCGCCAGCTGAACATTATTCAAGCAATGTAGAGACGCGACACTTCGCGTCTCGGCGTCCGCGCCGTCAGGCTTGGCAGGCTGACTAAACAACGTCAGCAACGATGAGACGCGAAGTGCCGCGTCTCTACACTTCACTCTCGTAGAACCCTCGCTTTATGCGCTACTACAGCCTCAACCAGCAAGCTCCTACCGTTGACTTCCGGGCCGCTACCATTGCCGGCCAGGCTCCTGATGGGGGCCTGTACTTTCCTGAGCACATTCCGCAATTCTCGCCTGAGCTACTCGCCAACCTGAAGAACATGACGCGGGCTGACCTGGCTTTCGAGGTAATTCAGCCCTACGTCGGCGACGCTATTCCGGCAGACGTGCTGCGGCGTATTTGCGCCGAAACCGTTGATTTCGAGTTTCCGCTGGTGCCGGTTACCGGGCAGATAAGCGCGCTGGAACTGTTCCACGGCCCGACGCTGGCGTTCAAGGACGTGGGCGCGCGGTTTATGAGCCGCTGCCTGGGCTACTTCTCGCAGCAGCAAACGGCTCCCGTCACGGTGCTGGTAGCCACCTCCGGCGACACCGGCGGCGCCGTAGCCGATGGGTTTCTGGGCGTACCCGGCGTGGAAGTAGTTATTCTGTACCCCTCGGGCAAGGTCAGCCCCTTGCAGGAATTGCAGCTGACTACGCTGGGCCAGAACATCACGGCCCTGGAAGTGCGCGGCAACTTCGACGACTGCCAGCGGCTGGTGAAGCAGGCTTTCCTCGACCCGCAAGTATTAGCGCATCGGCAGCTGACGTCGGCTAATTCCATCAACGTGGCCCGCTGGCTGCCGCAGCAGTTCTATTACTGCTACGCTTTGCAACAGTGGGCCCACGATACGGTGCCGGTGGTAGCCGTACCGAGTGGCAACTTCGGCAACATCTGCGCCGGGCTGATGGCCCACGCCTCGGGTTTGCCTATCGGGCACTTTGTGGCCGCCTGCAACGCCAACTCGGCGGTGGCCGACTACCTGCGCACGGGCACATTTGCGGCCCGACCGGCCGTGGTTACGCTTTCCAACGCCATGGACGTGGGCAACCCCAGCAACTTCGGGCGCATTCTGGAACTGTTCGAGCAGCAGCACGCGGCCGTAAGCCGGCTGGTCAGCGGTGCGGTGGTGTCGGACACCGAAACCACGGCCACCATTGGGCGCGTGCATCAGCAAACCGGCTACCTGCTGGACCCACACGGCGCCGTAGCGTTCCGGGCGCTGGAAGACTACCTGACCGAGCACCCCGAAGCGCACGGCATTTTCCTGGAAACCGCTCACCCGGTGAAATTTCCGGAGGTGGTGGAGCCGGTTATCGGGGCCGAAGTACCGGTGCCCGTGGCGGTGCGCGGCCTGTTGTCGCGCACCAAGCAAAGCGTACTATTGGAGCCGGAGTACGCTGCGTTGCAGGAGTTTTTGCTGCGCTAAAAACCGGCTGCTGGCTGTTGACGAAACCAGAACGGCCTTTGGCGGGTAGTTGGGGAAGTGCGGCCGTTGTTGTCTCTTTGCGGCACTGCTTTTCCCTCCTGCCATGTCCCCCGTTTTCCGCCGACTTACCGCCACTACGCTGCTACTCACCGGGCTGCTGAGCGCCTGTAGCTCCGACCAGATTGAGCACATCAAGAACGGCAAGAAGATAGCGCGCGACCTGGAAAACATGACGGTGAAGCGCATTCTCCCCGCCGATTTGCTCCGCGCCACCCGTTGGGCCGGCGACTCGCTTACTCGCCAAGCCGACCGGGAGCTGCGGCAGGTGCTCAATGAAAAGCTGCAAGCCGGTGGCGTGGCGGCGGCCCTGCCCTACTGCCGCCCCGAAACCTTTGCCTCCGTTGATTCACTGGCGCGGGTGTTGCAAGCCACTGCCCGCCGCCGTACCGTCCGTCCCCGCAACCCCGCCAACCAAGCCCCCCTCACGCCCACCGACCTCGCGCCGGACACCGCCCGCCAGGTGGCCCGCACCGGCGCCGACGTTTTCACGTACCAACGGCCCATTGTGCTGAATGATGCGCTGTGCCTGCGCTGCCACGGTGAAGTCGGGAAAGACATTGCGCCAGCCGATTACGCGCTTATCACCAAGCAGTTCCCGCAGGACAAAGCTACCGGCTACCGGTTAGGCCAGGCAATGGGCGTGTGGCAGGTTTCTATGCAGCGGACCGGCGTAGCAGAGTTCTATACGATGAAAACCCGCAAAATCATGAAGCCTCGCAAGAAGCTGTTTTAGTGTTTCTAGCTGTTAGCTGTTTATTCCTGTGCGCTATTCCCTCCCCTCTTATTGGTGTTTAATTAGCCTGCTGGTTGTGCTGTTTGGCAACGCCGCGCACGCACAAAACCGCGTTCAGCTGCCTGCATTCGCCAAGCTGGACGAGTGCTACCGCATAGTAGGTAAAGACAGCGTGGTGTTCTTTTACTCGCTTGAATACAAGCTTACGCCACCCGGCTGCGCGGCCATCCGCCGCCACGTTCGGCTTGATAGCGCCGGCCGGTTCTTCGGCTACGTGCGCGACTATCGCCTCAGCAACAACCAGTTGCTACTACAGGCCGCGTACCGGGAAGGCAAATTAGAAGGGCAGATGGAATTGTATCACCCTACCGGCGAGCTGGCGGCGCGGGGCCGCTACCTGCAAGGCCAGCAGGTCGGCGACTGGGGGTACTGGTACCCATCGGGGAGCCGCCGGCAGGTGCTGAGCTTCCGCAACGGTCAGTACCCGCTCGTTCAGCAGTTCTGGGACGAAACCGGCCAGCAAACCGTCACGAATGGCACCGGCACCTGGTACCGCGACGAAGATGGGATGCGGCTGCAAGGGGCCGTGGTGGGCGGCGTGCAGGACGGGAAATGGTTTTTGCGCCGCCAACAAGATGCAACGGTAGTAGCACGGGAAGTTTTTGTGAAAGGGCGCTTCCGCAACGGCTTCCTGACCGACCAGCTAGAAGCCTATCAGGACGAGCCGCGCCTATCCATCAACGACTGGCAGGCGTATCTCATGGCCAACGAATACAAGCTCAATCTGGCCTGCTCCGGCGCCAATTAGCCGCTTCCTTACCGGGCTACCCCAACCTTAGCGCCCATTTTTCAGTTTCGGGTTGATATATGAACGTTCCAGCTTCCGCACAACTCCCCGTCGTTATCATTGGGGCCGGTATGGCCGGCCTGACCTGCGCTAATTACTTGCACCGTGCGGGCGTACCCGTGGTGGTACTCGAAGCCACCGAGGCCGTGGGCGGCCGGGTCCGCACCGACGTTACGGCCGACGGTTTCCGGCTCGACCATGGCTTTCAGGTCCTGCTTACCAAGTACCCGGAAGTGCAGCGCATGATGGACTATGGCGCCCTCGACCTGAAGGCCTTCCGCTCGGGTGCCGTCATCCGCCTGCCCGACGGGCGCGAAACCACGCTGCAAAATCCGCTGCAAAACCCCTTGGCCGCCTTCCCGGCCCTGACGTCGCCCATCGGCACCCTGGCCGATAAGCTCCGGATTCTCAGCTTGGTGCAGCACGTGCGCAACCACAGCAGCGAGGAGCTGTTGGCCCACCCCGCCACCGATACGCTCACGTTTCTGCGGCGCTACGGCTGGAGCGAACAAATCATTGATACTTTCTTCCGGCCGTTTTTTGGCGGTGTGTTCCTCGACCGAAGCCTGACCACCGCCAGCAACTTCTTCGAGTTTGTATTTCAGCAGTTCGTAGAAGGCGAAGCCGCCGTGCCGGCCTTGGGAATCCAACAGATTCCGGAACAGTTAGCCAAGCGCCTCCCGGCAGGTTCTGTGCGCCTCAACTCGCCCGTGGAAACCGTGGAAGGCACCACCGTGCGCCTGCGCGGCGGCGAAACCCTGGCTGCCGCCGCCGTAGTAGTAGCCACCGACGGCGACACTACGGCCCGCCTGCTGCCGCACCTGCCGCAGTTACATGCTACGGCCTGGCGGCGCACCACTTGCACATACTTTGCGGCTCCCGCTTCTCCAGGCCGCCAGGATAAGCTGTTGCGCCTCAACGCGGCGCCGGGCCAGATGGCTCATAACGTCTGCTTTCCGTCTGATGTGGCGCCGGAGTACGCGCCACCCGGCCAAACACTTGTTTCAGTGAGCACGCACGGCGAGCATCATCTACCGGAAACCACCCTCGTAGCCATGCTGCACGCGGAACTGATGCTCTGGTTTGGCGACGAAGTAGCGCAATGGAAGCACTTGCGCACCTACCACATTCCGCACGCCTTGCCCGTGTACGCCAACGGCCCGGCCCAGCACCAGGAGCTACAGCTCAGCTCCACCCTCTACCGTTGCGGCGACTACACCGCCTACCCCTCACTAAACGCCGCAATGGCTTCGGGCCGGCAGGTAGCTGAGCGAATATTAGGTTCGTAATCGTTCGTTTTTCGGCCTTTATCTAAGCTCGAAAAACGGAAAACTAACAACGAAAAACTAAATTCTTAGATAGGCCGGGCAATGGTCGGAATGCACGACGTCGGGGAGTAGCCCGGCTTCTATGATGCGGGGCTCCAGCGCTTTATCCACCAGCAGGTGGTCGAGGCGCCAACCCACGTTACGCTTGCGCGAACCCGCCCGGTAGCTCCACCAGGAATAGTGCCCGGTAGCGTCGCCGTGGTGGTGGCGAAACGAATCGGTGAAGCCGTCGGCCAGTAAGTCCTTGAACCACTGGCGCTCCTCGGGGGTGTAGCCGGGGCTGTTTTGGTTGGCTTTGGGGTTGTGCAGGTCGATGGGCGTCTGGCAGCAGTTGAAGTCGCCGCCAACCACCAGCTGCCGGCCTTCGGCCCGTAGCTGGTGCACGTAGCGCCGGAAAAAATGCAGCCACTCCACCTTGAACGCCTGCCGTTCCGGCCCACTGGTGCCCGAGGGCATGTACACGTTCAACACCGAGAAACTATCGTAGTCGAGGCGTAGCACGCGGCCTTCCGCATCGTAGAGCGGCGTGCCACAACCCGTTTCCACGTGTATGGGATGGGTTTTGGTGAACGTGGCCACGCCGCTGTAGCCGGGCTTTTCGGCTGGGTGCAGGTAGGCATGATAGCCCAGTTCCGTGAAGCCCGATACATCCAGCGCCTCGCGTCCGGCCTTGATTTCCTGTACGCACAGCACATCGGGCTGCGCCTCGCGCACCCAATCCAGCAGCCCTTTGCTTAGCGCCGACCGTAAGCCATTCACGTTATAGCTGACGATGTTCATTGGTTGAATTGTTGCTTGTTAGATAGTTGATTGTTGCGTAGCTGGCTGACTGTCTGAGAGCAACTAAACAATCAGCCATCCAACGATTCAGCCATTACCTATTCTTCTGAGTCGAAATACTCCAGCATATGCCACTTGAGGAGCCGCTCCTGCTCTTTCAGGCTGGCGAAAGGCACCGGCTGCACGAGGCGGTAGTGCGGCCAGCCTTCCTCGTCCACGCGTTCCAGCTCGTAGTGGCCCGAAAAGCTGAACAGCTTGCAGGTGGCAATGTGCATCAGGTCCTGCTTCTGCTCCTTGGTGAACGGCCCGGCGCCTTGGCCCAGCTCCTGCACCCCAATGAGCAACAGCAGCGCGTTCAGGTCGGGCTTCTTGCCGAACCGCTCGCGCATGTCGTTCATCAATTGCCACCACCGCGCCTCAAACTCGGCTTCGGTTTCCTGCGGATCTAGGTAGCTCATGCGTCGTGGGCGTGCAGCGGCGCGGGCTCGGTGGCTTCTTCCTTCAGGATTTCCCAATACTCCACGGCCCGCCGGAAGTGCGGAATTACAATGCTGCCGCCAATGAGATTGGCAATAGCGAATACCTCGTAGATTTCTTCATCGGTCAGCTTTTCTTCGTAGCACTTACCCAAGTGGTATTTGATGCAGTCGTCGCAGCGCAGCACCATGCTGCACGCCAAGCCCAGCATTTCCTTGGTTTTCACGTCCAGCGCGCCGGCTTGGTACGTGTTGGTATCGAGGTTGAAAAAACGCTTGATGACCTTGTTATCAGCCGCCATGATTTTCTCGTTCATACGCTGGCGATACTCATTGAATTCGGTTACTTGCGACATAAGTGAAGTGTATTTTTAGTTGCCTGCACCGTGTACGTGCTGGCAACGGGTCTATCTTCCAGGAAAGCGCCCCAGGTATTGTCTTTGGCAGTACAAACTTAGTTAAGTTTAAGAGGCCATCTTTTACCGCCTGGCTGCTGCCTTAAACCACCGCAGCCTGTTATTCATTCGTTATTACATCGTGGCTATCAGTAATCGACTATGCCTCTTCCAGTTATCCTGGCCGATTTCGTTGGCCTGATATTTCCCAAAGTATGCCTGGCCTGCGCCGAGCCGCTAAGCCGCGGCGAAGACCACATCTGCACCAGCTGCCGGGCCCAACTTCCCTACACCGACTACCACCTGCTGCCCGCCGACGCTAATCCGCTGGCGCGCCGCTTCTGGGGCCGCGTGCCCGTGCGTCATGCGCTCAGCTATCTGCGCTTTCTGCGGCGGGGCCGGGTGCAGCACCTGCTGCACCAGCTCAAGTACCGCGGCCAGCGCGACGTAGGTCTGGTGCTGGGCCGCTGGTACGGCCACGACCTGAGCCGCCAAGGCTTCCAGTTCGACTTAGTAGTCCCTGTTCCGTTGCACCCGCGCAAGCTAGCTAAGCGCGGCTACAACCAATCCGACCCGTTTGCCGCCGGCCTCGCCGAAAGCCTGGGTATTCCCTGGCAACCCCATGCCTTGCGCCGCCTAGAGCATACTGATTCCCAAACCCGAAAAAACCGCCTCGAACGGTGGCAGAACGTAGCCGAAGTATTTGAAACCGCCGACTTGGCCGTAGTCCAGGGCAAGCATGTGCTGGTAGTTGACGACGTGCTGACGACCGGCGCTACCCTTGAAGCCTGCGCCGCTGCCCTACTAGCCGCCGGGGCCGCCGAAGTCAGCATTGCCACCATTGCCAGCGCGGACCGTTAAAAATCAAGGATTCTGGTGGCGCCAGTTGGCTTGATTGACATCAATGCCTGCTACTTGAAATCAATAAAATAGAAAAGGCTGCCTCTCACGAGGCAGCCTTTTCTGTTAATAGTGCACAGTGTTCGTGCGCTTTTGATCCCGTACTTTTTACTTGTTGGAACCAGCGTTGATCATCGCGCAGCGGAAACCGATAGTAGCCGTAGCCGAATCTTCGCCCATGAAGCGGCGGGTGCCGGGCGAGAGCCAGTAGGCTACGTCGCGCCACGAACCACCTTTGTACACGCGCACGTGGTCGTCGATGAGCGACTGGTAGCCTTTCTTGTCGTATTTCTCAGCGGGGTCGAGGAAGCCGTTGCGGCGGAAGGGGTTCAAATCTTCCACATCTTCAAACGACAGCGGGCGGTAGATATCCTGCACCCACTCGTTTACGTTGCCGGCCATGTTGTACAAGCCGTAGTCGTTTGGTGGGTAGGCGTACACGTACTCGGTAATCATGGCGCCGTCGTTCAGCGAGCCGGCAATACCGGCGTAGTCACCGCGGCCACGCTTGAAGTTAGCCAGGAACTGGCCCATCTTGCCGCCGTACGGGTTCCGCACCTGCCGGCCATCCCAGGGATAGATACGCTTGTTTTCCTGGTTTTCGTTGCCAGTTTCCTGCGTACCAACGAGAGCCTGCGCGGCGTATTCCCACTCTGCCTCGGTGGGCAGACGGTAGTTCGGCAAGGTGTTACCGTTTTCGATGGCAATTTTAGCACCGCCTTCCGAAGTACCTTCGGCCGCGTCACCGCCCTTATTCTTTTTCTTGAACAGCCCGCCGCCGCCACCGCCGTCAGCATTGGCCGCCAGCGTTTCGTTTACCTTCGACGTACGCCAAGTGCAATAGTCGTTGGCCTGCAACCAGCTTACACCCACTACCGGGAAGTAGCGGAAGCCGGGGTAACGCAGGTAATAGTCTACGTAGGGGTCGTTGAACGACAGCTCGCGGGCCCATACGGTAGTATCAGGCAGGGCCGACTGGTAGAATTCCTCGGAAGAGTCCTTCCGGATGAAGTGCAAATATTCCAGCCAGTGAATGTTGGCAACCTCGGCTTCGTCCATGTAGAAGGAAGCAATGGTAACGGTGCGCTCCACGTTGTCGTGGGTCATGGTTACGTCTTCTTCCTGGGAGCCCAGCACCGTGCGGCCACCTTCAATGAAAATCAGGCCGGGGCCTTCCGGAATGCCTTTATAGTCGGCTACCTTCATGCCCTCCTCGGTGTTGTACTCCATGCCCGTGGTGGAGCTGTACTTACCGGGCTTGGTAGCGGTGCCATGGCCGTCTTTGCTACAGGAAGCCAGGACGCAGGCCCCTAGAACCGCAAAATGCAGGTACTTGGAAAAATTCATGATTTAGTATTAAACTACCTGTTAGAAAAGACTTTAGAAGAGGCAAAGTGCTGCAATAATACAAAATTTCAAAAGGCCGGACAAGGTGGCGCCGGGTAATTCTGCCGTTTTAGTCGGCGCCAAGCGGCATCCAGCGAATCAAACGCGCGAAGTGACAAAGATATTTCGTGCGCCCCACCCAATTCAGCACTCAACGCGCTGAGGCCTATATCGTAAGCATATCCTACCCGAAAGGCACCGACGGTAAGACCGGCAATAGCCGTCAGGATTTGCTGGGGCTTCGGGGCGCCGGGCAGTGGCACTCCCCGATACACCAGCCCGAGCGTGAGCGGCGTAACCGTCCCGTACAACCCCAGTTCGGCTCGCTCGGAGCCGCCTTGGCGCACGTAATGCACAGTAGGCGTCAAGCTGATTTCACGATACTGCTGCTTTTCGGTGCGGCGCACGAAGTAATGCTTGTAGCCGGTGCTCAACTCATACCGCAACGGCAGACTGGCTTGGGTCTGGAAGCCGATATCGGGCTGGTTGAGGTGCTGTCCCGCCAACGACACCCAGAAGTTTTCAGAGTAAAGCAACATGCCTACGCCCACGCTGGCGTAGTTAACTGGCTTGAAATCAATCAACTCCCTGGTGGGCATACTGGTAGAGCCATCTTCGGAAAGCTGATCACCGAACACAAGGTTGCCGTAGCTGATGCGCTGGTTGCCGTAGCTGGCCCGCAGTCCGCCGCTGAGCGCCAGGGTTTTAGTGAGCCGGGTATGATACGCATAGATACCACCTACCTCGAACCGGGTGTAGCCAAGGCCGCCGGTCCGGTCGTGGTTGACGAGCAGGCCCACCGCATTGTGCTGATCCTCAAACCGATAATCGGCAGCCAGCTGGCTGGTTTGGAACGTGCCGGCCAGCGTGGGAAATTGGTTGCGGTAACTGAGCGTCACGCTGGCATCGTCGAGGAAGCCAGCAAAGGCGGGGTTCTGGTGCAGACGCGAAGCATATGGCTGGGCGAAATACAAATCCTGCGCGGCGGCCGGCAATGCCAGCGCCAACGCCCCGGCCAGCAACGGCTGCCGTAGCGTGCGAGTCCCCTTATTTCTGCGTCCAATCTGCCCCATTCTCAACGTAATAAACGAGCGACCAACGGCTCCTAGTGCCCGGTCGAGGTTCTTTGCCGAAACTAAATTGCTGAATTTCTTGCTCATTACTAGAATATCGGGGCCATAAATCGATGAGTGGCCTCGTTTTCTGGCCCAGCACCCTGAGCCCACAAGATAGCACTGCTATTTTTGCAGCATACCGAAACAGCACCCCTGTTGTGCGTATGCTGCGGCGGTAGGTCGGCACGCAAACGTTGCCTCGGCGATTCTCAGGGCCGGTTCATTGAAAGTGGTGCTTCTTTTGCTGATCGGGGAGACTCCACTTCTTAGCCTACTTTCAACCTCCTGGTTGAAGCAGAGCTTCACCTTTCAGCTATTGATAACCAAGTACTAAGCGAAAAAACTATATGCGTAAATTTTGGATTGGCCTACTGATGTTGATGGTAGTATTGGTGGCGGGCGTGGCCCTCACGCCTATTCTGTTCAAAGATAAAATCAAGCAGGCGCTTGATAAACAGCTGGCCGAGCGGGTGAATGCCAAGGTGCAGTACGACCCCAAGAATGTGAGCCTGAGCTTGTTCAGCAGCTTCCCTGACCTGGCGCTGGGCATTGACGAGCTGCGCGTGATTGGGCAAGACTCGTTTGCGCGCGACACGCTGGCCTACCTGCCTTCGTTTCGGGTGGGGCTGGATTTGATGAGCGTGGTAAGCGGCGACCAAATCAAGATCAACAGCGTGACGCTGGACCGGCCCGACATCAGCGTGAAGGTGCTAAAAAGTGGCCTGGCCAACTACGACATCATGGTTTCGGACTCGGCCGCCGCGGCCAAGGGGCAGGACACCAGTCAGGTAAGCCTCGCCATTAAAGGCTGGGAAGTGAAAAACGGACGACTGCGCTACGAGGACCGCACTATTCCGTTCGGGATGGAGCTGCGCGGCCTCAACCACACCGGCTCCGGCGACTTCGCCCGCAACGTGTTCGACATGGAAAGTGAAACCAGCGCCGAGCAGTTCTCGATGACCTACGACGGCACCGAGTACGTGAGCAAGAAGAAGCTGACCGCCGACGTGACGATGGCCATGGACCTAGACAAGATGCTGTTCACCTTCAAAGACAATAAGGTGCAACTCAACGACTTTCCGGCGCAGTTTGCGGGTTCCATTGGGCTGCCCAACGCTACCGACATCACCTACGACCTGACGTTTAAGGCGCTGGCTACCGACTTCAAGAACATTCTGAGCTTGGTGCCGGGCGTGTATACCGAGCAGTTCAAGGACGTGGAAGCCGGCGGCACGGTGGCGTTTGACGGCTACTTCAAAGGCGTGCAAAACGAGGTGAAAATGCCCGGCTACGGCGTGAACCTGCAAGTGAAAAACGGCACGTTCCACTACCCACAGCTCCCCCAGGCGGCCAAAAACATCAACGTGGATATGGTGATGGACAACCCTTCGGGCTTCACCAACAACGTGAAAGTGAACGTGAAGCAGTTTCACCTGGACCTAGGCGCCAACCCGATTGACGGCAACGTGGCCATTGATGGGCTGGAGCCGATGAAGGTAGACGGCCGCGTGAAAGCCAACGTGGACCTGGCCGAAATGATGAAGGTGTATCCCGTGCAGGACCTGGTGCTGCGCGGCAAGCTGTTCGTGGATGGCACGGCAAAAGGGACGTACTCTGACAAGCAGATGCCGGTGGTGCAGGCCAAAATGAACCTGACCAATGGCTACGTGAAAAGCAAGCAGTTCCCGGCCCCCATCCAGAACCTGGCCGTAACGGGCACCGTCCTCAACCCCACCGGCCAGCTCAACGATACCAAGGTAGATATCAGCAACTTCCGGATGCTGCTTGATGGGGAGCCGTTGGAAGGCCGGGTGGCTACCCAAGGCGTAGATAAGCTGCGCTTTGATGCCGACGTGAAAGGCGTGGTGGATTTAACCAAGCTCACCAAGATTTTCCCGCTGGAAGGCATGACCGTAACCGGCCGCCTCAACGGCAACATTGCCGCTAAGGGCAATATGGCCGACATTGAGGCTGGGCGCTACCAAACGGTGGTGGCTTCGGGCACCGTGAATGCCCAGAACGTAACCTATAAGAGCCCCGATTTGCCGCAGGGCATGAAGGTGACTAAGGCTACGGCGAGCTTCAACAACGACAAGATTGTGCTGCAAAACATGAGCGGCTTCGTGGGCTCGTCGGACATTGCGGCTTCGGGCACCATCAGCAACTACATGGGCTACTTGTTTACGCCCGGCCAGCCGCTGCGCGGCAACCTGAACGTGAACAGTTCGCGCTTCAACGTGAACGAGTGGATGGTAGACGAAGTGTCGGCTAAGCCAACGGCAGGGGCTACGGCGGCCACCAAAGCGCCGGCCGCCGCTACCAAGGCCGACGGCGTGTTGCAGATTCCGAAATACTTCGACTTGGTGCTGAACTCGACGGTAGGGCAAGTGGTGTACGACAACCTCAAGCTCGACAACGTGAAGGGCACCGTAACGGTGCGCGACGAAGCCGCCATTCTCAACGGCCTCACGTTCAATACGCTGGGCGGCGCGTTTGCCACCAACGGTTCCTACAGCAGTAAGAACCTGGCGCACCCGAAGTTTGATTTTGGGCTGAACATCAAGAACCTGAACTTCCAAAATGCCTTCAATGCCTTCAACTCGGTGAAGGCTATGGTGCCACTGGCCGACAATTTGGAAGGTATTTTCTCCACCAACTTCAGCGTGAGCGGCGAAATGGGCCCCGACATGATGCCCAACTACAGCACGCTCACCGGCAAAGGCCTGTTTGAAGTGGTGCGGGCGGCGGTTAGCGGCTCGCCGGTGCTTACCAAAATCAGCAGCCTCACGCAGCTTCAGGAGCTGAAGAACTTCGCGGTGAACAACAAAGACGTGGCCGCCGAAATCATCAACGGCAACTTCATTGTGAAGCCGTTTGACCTGACGGTGGGCCAGATTAAAATGACGGTGGGCGGCTCCAACAACATCAGCAACGGCGGCCTGGAGTACGTAACGGCCCTGAACGTGCCCACGGGCAAGCTCGGCAGCCAACTCACCGGCCAGCTTACGCGCCTCACCGGCGTCACCGATATTAAAGGCACCGAGCGCGTAACGCTGGGCCTCAACATTGGCGGCACCGTGAGCAGCCCCCAAGTGAAACTAACCACTGGCAGCGTAAAGGCCCAGGCCAAGGACATTGTAACGAGCGTGGTACAGGCCAAGGTAGACGATGCCAAGCTCAAGCTGCAAGCCCAGGCCAAAGTGGCCCAAGACAGCGTACAGCGCGAGTTGCAGCGCCGCCAGCAGGAGCTACAGGCCAAGGCTCAGCAGGAAGTGGAAAAGAAGCGCCTGGAGTTGGAATCGAAAGCCAAGCAGGGCCTCAACAACCTGCTGTTTGGTAAGCCGAAGAAAGCTACTCCCGCCCCTACTCCACAAGACCCACCGAAACCAACGGAGCCAGCCGCTAAGGATAGTACAAAAACCAGTCAATAGAATTTTTTTGTACTTTAGGAGCACGAGCCGGCATGCTTGTTGCCTCCAGCGAAGCAGCTTGGCGGTCAGATGACATGCCGAGCTGCTTCTTTTATTTTCTACATTTCTTGTTACCTCTCCATGAAATTACGCCGCCTTCTCCCGCTGGTTCTGCTAAGTGCCGCTGCTTTTGCTGGTTGCAGCAAAGACGAATCCAGTAACTCCAAGCTGGAAGTCCGGCTGATGGATGGGCCGGGTGATTTTCAGCGGGTGGTGCTGGATGTGCAGAAGCTGGAAGTGCACCTCAAGGAAGAAAACGACCCCGAAGGCTGGAAGCTCCTCCCCTTCCAGGCCCAAACCATCAACGTGCTGGAGTACGTGAATGGCCGCTCGGCCCTGCTGGTCAGTACCGACTTCGAGCCCGGCGACCTAAAGGAAATCCGGTTGCTACTGGGCCCAGACAGCTACGTTGTTGGGCGCGACGGCCAGCGCTACGACCTCAAAACGCCCAGCGGCCAGACTTCCGGTGTAAAACTCAAGCTAGATAAAGCGTCGTTGCAGGCCCGCCAAACGTTTCAGCTGCTGCTGGATTTCGACGTGGCCAAATCCGTAGTGGAGCGCGGCAACTGGCGCCCCGGCAACGACAAGAAAGAGCGGTACCTGTTGAAACCCGTTATTCGGGTGGTAGCGCAGGATTTGCGGGCTAGCCTGCGCGGCACGGTTACGCCGGTGGCAGCGCTGCCGCAAGTGCTGGCCATTCGCTCGTCCATTACCGTACCGGATACGTTTAGCACCTCCGCCGATGCGGCCGGCGCGTTCCAGTTGAGCGGCTTGCCAGCCGGCACCTACCGGGTAGAGCTATTCCCAACAACTACCGCGCCTACCGGCCAGCCAGCTTACCGTAACATCGTGCGCTCCAACGTTAGCATCGTAAACAACCAGACCACCGACCTGGGCCAGATTCAACTGAACTAAATTCACTGAGTCAGCTTGAAATAAGAAGCCGCTTTCTTGCATAAGGAAGCGGCTTTTTTATGTAGTCTGAATAACTTTTTGTCATTCTCAAAGGCATAATAGTAAATAAACATCTATTAGGTGCTGCCGCTGTACCTTTAGTCCTACCCTCCTCAATTTATATATATAGCACATGAAACTACCTTTTATCTTTTGCCTTTCCCTTCTATCATTAGGTGCCTGCCAGCAAGACTCCGAGGAAGAAGTGCAGCCTGAGTATGCTGATTGGTATGCACTACGGGCTCCTGACGACCGAGCCATTGAAGCCGTCCACGGTGACATCGACGGGACTTTGCTTATTACGACTGGCTTTAAGATTTACCAGACAACCGACCGGGGCCGGACGTGGCGCACCGCTGATTATCAGAACAATAGCGGCTTATTTGGCTTTCTACAACTACAGGACACACTATTCGTCCTCAATACGCAGCGTGGTTCAGCATTTGATAGCACTACCGCCTATGCCATTCATGCGTCTCATTTCAGCTTAGACCAGGGCATGACCTGGAAGCGGTACATGGACTGGAGACGCCATACCAATTCCGAACTCAGCGTAGCGCGTAACCGAGCTACCTCTTCTTCGGGCCTTGAGTATTCCATTGACTTTCTGCTGACCCCAACATCGCCGCAATCCAGTGGTTCGTATGTTGAAACGGTAGGCATCAAGACATCAACGGGCAAACTACTAAGCTTGCCCCAAGAGCATCAACTAAAGAGCGTTTATTTTGATGCTTCGTCTCGGTTGTATGTAACTGGTTCGGCGCCGTTGTGCGGTCGTGGCAAGGATTTTTCCTTTTGCGGCGAGCAGAACGGAATGCTTTATGTTTCCAAAAAGCCTCAGCCCTAAACAGCATTGTTTTTCAGCCAGAAGCCCCCTTTAGCCACATGGCCAAAGGGGGCTTCTGGTTTGGGGTCAATGCCGGTTATTCCAGCCCTTGCACCAGCGCCAGCAACTCCTGCTGGGTGGCTTGGGTTTTGTCTTGCGCGTACCAGGCATGGATTTTTTCGGCGTACTCTTCGTGGGTGGCACCTTGGGCTTTGAGGTCGAGGAGGAGTTGCTGGGCGGTGGCGGGGCGAGGGCCCCACTGGGCAACCTCCGTCAGCGTATCGGGCTTGAGCACAAGTAGTTTCGGGATGGAGCGGCTGCCGTTGGTGAGGTACCGGTCCATGAGGTCGAGGTGCTCATCGCGCAGCACGTAGCGCGTAGTGAAGTGGCCGCCCGAAGCTTGGGCAATGGCTTCCAGCACGGGCACAATCTGGGCCGCGTCGCCGCACCAGCCTTCGGTGATAATCAGCCAGATGTAGTTTTGGCGCAGGTTGGCTACCGCTGCGGCCAGTTCGGGCAGCACCCATGTGGTTTTATCCAGGCGCTGCATGCGCTGCACGTTGAGGCGAGTGTAGGCCGTCAGGGCTTCCGACTGTTCGGGGCCGGTGGTTTTGTTGTCGGCCAGCGCGGCATCAACCAGCTGGCGGTAAGCGGTATACGTGTAGGCAGAAGCTAGACGATCTGGGGTCAGGACGGGAGCAACCAACGAGTCGGGCATGGCAGAAGAGGATGAATCGGATATGGATGGCTTTATAACAGACAAAAGCCTGTTTCGGTGGCTGAAGCATCAACCGAAACAGGCTTTTTTATCTGCTTACACTACGCACTACAAACTCGGCACATCGGCCAGAGCCGCCTTGGCCGACAACTCGCGGCAGTACGTGATGAAGTCGGTGTTGATGGGTTCGAGGCCCGCCGCCCGCAGCTCCTTGGCCACTTGGGCGCGGTGGTAGTTGGCATGTACCGGCACGTGCGTGAAAATGTCGGATACCTGGCTGGTGTAGGTTTCGCCAATGGAATTGGTGTACGAAATCAAACGCTGCAACTCGGTGTCATCGGCGTTGTTGACGTACTGCTGAAACCGCTCGGAGGTTTGCTCGTGCCAGTGGTGCAAAGTAGCCAGATCATGCTCCTGCCACACTTTTACGGGGCTGGGCGTGGCGGTGAGGCGGCCCAGCCAGATGGCCTGGGCATTGAGCACGTGGCTGAACAGGCGCAAGGCACCCGACGGAAGCGTGGCGCCGCCGGCTACTAATTTATCGAGATGGTCGAGCAGGGTGGCGTTGGCCCACACGTTGTAGGCCCCCAGCTTTTCGTTGGTGTTGATCATGGCAGTGAAATAGGTATGGCTTCTGCAAGAGCAATGGCAGGGTAATTCCGGCCGAAGCCCTTAACCGCAGATGCGCAACAATGGTTTATGGGAATCGCACAGACATTGAAGCTGCGCTGCAATATTACCAAGCAGCCGGCAGTTTCGTTGCCAACTACACAACCCGCTTACCGAGAATCTTGCCACACCAGACGTTCTTCGGTGCGGCGTTTTGCGAAATACCGGCAGGCACTGTTGCCGTCGCCCTTGCCCGTAATCCCGCCTTCGGGGTGGCAAATCAGCTTGCCGTTCTGGTCGTAGAGGCTGGTGAATTGGTCGCAGCAACCTAGGGTTTCGTAGTACACCACCTGACCTTCAAAGCGGTAGCGCATAATTCGGGCCGCCGGGTTCTGCGGAGGCTCGGCCGTTATTTGCTGAATGCGCTTCTCCAGCCAGCCGGGCCGGGCCGTGGTATCATACTGGGCCACGCCGCCATCGGGCACGGGGGTGGTGGTGTTTTTGGCAACCGGCGCGGGAGTGGAAATGATGCCGGTAGTACCCGCCGAGGGCGTATCGGTAGGGGTGGTGACCACCACATTTTTCTGGCAAGCCGCACCAAGCAACAGCACAGCCACGGCGGGCAACGAGAGGAACGTAGAAGAGCGCATAAGGCGAAAGAAAGAGGCGCGAGAAGAAGGTGAGCCCGCCAAATAGCAAAGCCCAACGGTCAGCTTACGCCCCCCAAGGCGTAGGGTTCGGTTATTAGGGTAGGAGGGTGCGAGGGTAGGAGCGTGTAGTGAAGCCTCGTCTTTCTAACCCGTACCTCCTACCCTCGCACGCTCGCACCTTCCTACCTTCTTACCCTAATAAATTAACGCCCACACCCGCGGGCCGAATATCAGTAATCCTACTATAAGGGCCGCTACGGCTCCTATCAGTACGGCGCCAGCGGCTACGTCTTTGGCCCGGCCAGCCAGCGGGTGATACTCTGGCGACACCAAGTTCACGACGGCTTCAACAGCCGTATTTGCCAGTTCCAGCCCCCAGACCAGCCCCACGGCCAGCGCCACCAGCGCCCATTCCGTTGGGCTCAGGTGGAAGTAGAACCCCAGCCCCACCACCAATACCGTAGCCACCGCGTGAAACTGCAAGTGAATCTCTGAGCGCAACGCGGCCGCCACGCCCCGAAACGCGTAGCCGAAGCTGGCTGCCCGCTGGCGCAGCACCGCCGGAAACCGCCGCGGCTGGGGGCTAGGCGGATTCACGGGCATCGAATTCGTGAAAAGTACCTTGGCGCAGCACGTTCCATTCGGGCTTGATGACGCTGAAAATCACGGTGTCGCGGCGGCGGCCGTTTTGCGTGTACCGGTGGCTGCGCAACGTGCCTTCTTCCACGGCTCCCATCCGGCGCATGGCCTCCTTCGACTTCTGGTTGTGAGCATCGGTTTCCAACTCCACCCGCTCGCAGCCCAGCACCTCAAACGCGTACCGAAATAGCAAATACTTCACCGCCCGGTTCAGGCCGGTGCGCTGGAAGTCGGTACCCAACCAGGTATAGCCAATCGACAGCCGGGCATCCTCAGCGGCTATGTTGTAGTAGCTGGTGCTGCCCGCCACGCGGTTGGTTTCCTTGTCGATGATGGCAAACGGGTACCGGAAGTGGGCTTCCCGGCCCTGCACGGCCGCCGCAATGTAACCGGCCAGGCTAATCTTGTCGTCGGCACGGGTGAGGGTGAACTGCCACAGCTCGGGGTCGAAGGCTACAGCTTGCAGCGCCTCGAAATCGGTGGCCGCCAAAGGGCGCAGCAAGGCCCGGTTATTTTCGAGAATGATGTCCTGCGAGAAATCCATACGAAACAGTGCGTGAGGATGAACCACTAAAGATGCCCGAAAAAAAAGAAACACTACGTACTGCTTTTAAAGTAGCTGCTACTAGCAGCACCTTCGGCAAGCTTTAAAAATGCCCACTTGTTGGACTTTCAGAGTATCTTGACTACCACATTATACACTCCGGCATTTTCGCTCAGTTATATGCTCCGCTCTGGCTTTACATCTGCTACCAATAGTTTAGAACTGGAAATTCAGAAGGCGCTGCGAGAGCCCGACCCCGTGTTAGCTAACCTGCAAATCACTCGTTGCCATTACTTATTGGCTCAGGCGTTGCAGGGAGTACTAGGTGATGGTGCCGGCGCTAATTTTCATTCCTGGGCCGTATGGGGGTCGCGCAAAGCCGGAGTCACTATCAGGCAAGAGGACTTAGACCAAGCCCGCCGCGACGGAAGTGTGGTAGGCAGTAGTATAGGCGGGCTGGTTGGGCTAGGCAGTGGCTGGTTGCTGAACTGGCCGCACGCATGGCTGCCAGCGGCGGCGCTCATAGGGGTGGGGTGCGGCCTGGCCAGTGGGCGGCTTATTATCAGCCATAGCAGGCGGCGCTCTGCTAGTCTGATTCTGGCCGGAAACCGCACGGTGCTGGAAGACATCGGCATGCAGACAGTTCGGTTCGTGCGTTGGCTCACTGCATATCCACAGGGCACAACGCCTGCCTTGGCCGACTTTCTTGAGGGGTTAGGCCGCAGCACCTCATCAAAGCAAAATCTGCTTGAGCAGGCGTTTACGCAGTATTTTAGAGCCCACACAACCCGTACTATTTCTGAAAAGCAACAGGCTACTTACCTAGGCAATTGCTTTGCCGTTTGGCACGAGCATGTGCGCTTGGAGCCCTATATCCAGGGAGCCATGCCCCTGATTATCCGGCGCTGTGTTACGCAACGGCTGCTGCAATTCGACATTGGCCCACTTCGACTGGCCGTCGCGCAGGATGTACCGCATACGCTTCTTAGCACCAAACCAACTGGTGCATTATCCCTGGAATCGGAAAGTGCCATGCAATTGCTGCGTACTGTCAGTGGCACTACCGTAAGTAGTTCTACCTCATTCGTAGGCACTGCTGCTCACGACTGGACCAAGATTAAGGAACGAATGCGCTATGTCTTCGCTCTGTTTAAGGCTTTCCACGCAGAACCTCAAGTATGCTCTGCGCCCTACAGCTCCTTGCAACTCGATGCCATTGCAGCAGGTCAGCGGCCGGCCGGCACCTTGTGATTCACTATTTGCCAGCGTGTTTCCTCGAACGGTCATAGCCAGCTGCTACTCCTTGAAAACCGCAACGTGGCGCTGGCCAACCATCGTGTATATGGTTGACCAGCGCCACGCTGTACTGCCTTCAATTGGCCGCTTTGCTGGCGGTGGTTAGCTTACTTCTTGATTTCGCCTACCATGTCTTCGGGCTTCAGCCACTCGTTGAACTGCTCTTCGGTGAGGTAGCCGAGTTGCAGGGCGGTTTCCTTCAGCGTCGAACCGTTTTTGTGGGCGGTTTGGGCAATTTCGGCGGCTTTGTAGTACCCGATGTGGGGGTTGAGGGCCGTTACCAGCATCAACGACGAATCCACGTGCTTTTTGATGTTCTGCTCCAGCGGCTCGATGCCCACGGCGCACTTGTCGTTGAAGCTCACGCATACGTCGCCGATAAGGCGGGCTGAGTGCAGGAAGTTATAAATCATCACCGGCTTGAACACGTTCAGCTCGAAGTGGCCGTTCATGCCGCCAATGTTGATGGCTACGTCGTTGCCCATTACCTGCGCGGCTACCATAGTCATGGCTTCGCACTGGGTGGGGTTCACCTTGCCGGGCATGATGCTGGAGCCGGGCTCGTTATCCGGAATGTGCAGCTCACCAATGCCCGCGCGCGGGCCCGAAGCCAACAAGCGGATGTCGTTGCCGATTTTCATCAGTGAAGCCGCTACCGTTTTCAAAGCGCCGTGGGCTTCCACAATGGCATCGTGAGCGGCTAGTGCTTCAAACTTGTTTTCGGCCGTGATGAAGGGCAAACCGGTGAGGTCGGCAATGTGCTTGGCTACGTTTTCAGAATAGCCCTTGGGCGTATTGATGCCCGTGCCCACCGCAGTACCGCCCAACGCCAGCTCGCTGAGGTGAGCCAGCGTGTTTTTAATGGCGCGCAAGCCGTGGTCGAGCTGCGACACATAGCCCGAAAACTCCTGCCCTACCGTCAGTGGCGTGGCATCCATGAGGTGGGTACGCCCGATTTTGACGATGTGCATGAACTGCTCGCTCTTGCTTTTCAGCGTGTCGCGCAGCTTCTCGATGCCCGGAATCGTGGTTTCCACCAGAATCTTGTAGGCCGCAATGTGCATGGCCGTCGGGAAGGTGTCGTTGCTGCTCTGGCTCTTGTTCACGTCGTCGTTGGGGGCCAGCACCTTCTTCTCGTCGGAGAGGCTACCACCTTGCAGCACGTGGCCGCGGTAGGCTACCACCTCGTTCACGTTCATATTGCTTTGCGTGCCCGAGCCGGTTTGCCACACCACCAGCGGAAACTCCTTGTCGAGCTTGCCTTCCAGAATTTCGTCGCACACGCGGCCAATCAGCTCGGCTTTGTCGGCATCCAGTACCCCGGCGTCGCGGTTGGTGAGGGCTGCAGCCTTCTTGAGGTAAGCAAATGCGCGGATGATTTCCTTGGGCATCCGGTTGATGTCCTGCGCAATCTGGAAGTTGTCGATGGAGCGCTGGGTCTGGGCGCCGAAGTAGGCGTCGGCCGGCACCTGCACGGTGCCCATAGTGTCTTTCTCGGTACGAAACTGCATACAGGAAGGGGGGTTGCTGGTTGTTAGTTGCTGGTTGTTGGCGCCTGGGCGGAAGCAAGTTGTCCGCTCAGGTACCAGGCCTTATCCGCTGCGAAAGTACGGAAGGCACGCGGAAGGCCCCACGCTACTTCACTACTTCCACCCAGCCTTTCACGTAGGGCGTGCAAAACCGCTGATTTTCCAGCGTGTAATAGTACACCCCGGCGGGCTGACCGGGTCCCCAGTCGTTGCGGTAGTCATCGGTGGAGTACACCTGCCGGCCCCAGCGGTTGTAGAGGCGCAGGCGCGTACCGGGCTCCATGGCCGTGGCGTCGGAAGGCCGGAAGGTGTCGTTTTTGCCGTCGGCGTTGGGCGTGATGATGTTGGGCGGCGACACCGGCCGCAGCAGGGTTACGTTCACCGCTTTTTCCTCGACGCAACTGCCCTGCGTGATGCGTACCGTGTAGCGGCCAGACGTGGTAGCCACAATACTAGGCGTAGTTGCCTGCGTCGACCAGAGGTAGGTACTGCCCGGCTCGGCCGTGGTTTTCAGCACCACCCCGCCCGCAATGCACCCCGTGGTATCGGGGGTGATGGTGGGCGACGCCACCAGCCGGACGGTGGTACTGTCGCGGGTGAAGCAGCGGCCGTTGTCTACCGTTACCGAGTATTTGCCGGGCTGCGTTACCACAATGCTGGCCGTGGTAGCACCGGTACTCCAGCGGTAGGTAGTGCCAGGGTTGCCGGCATTCAGCGTGAGCGAGCCACCGGGGCAAATAGCGAGGTTGCGAGGCAAGGCCACCGTAGGCTTGGCTTTCACGCGCACCGTTACGTAAGTGGTATCGTTGCGGGAACAAGCCAGGCCAGTACCCAGCGCCACCAGCCGCACCCGGTAGGTGCCCGGGTTCTGGAACACGTGCACCGGGGCAATAGCGGTATCCTGAGCGGAGCCATCGGCAAAGTTCCAGCGGAAACGAGTGCTGCCCACGGTGCTGTTGATGAAGGCAACCCGCGAAGGAGCACACGCCGAATCGACGGGGGCCACAGCTGCCTGTACCGAGGTGCCAGCACCGGAATTTTGGTCGATTTTGAATACCAGCACATCAAGCCCGCCCGCCCGCGAAGTACGAGCATACGCGGTACTGGTGGTCGGAAAGACACCATTCGTGCAGTAGCTCTGGTAAAGCCGGCCTTGCTCATCAATCCGGTGCGAGTTGGTATGCACGTGCTGGCCAGTCGGACCAAAGTAAGAGCCAAATAGGCGGGTTGTGCAATCGGCGTCGAGCGTAGTGGTGTAAAAGGCCCCTGTAGTGCTATTGGGCAATGGGTTGACGATTGGCAAGCCAAAATCACTGCTGAGGCTCCCAATATGGACGTTACCGCAGTCATCAACTTTAAACGACTGAACTGTTAGAGTAGCACCGTTCAGGGGTTTGGCCAGAAACC
The DNA here is from genome assembly GCF_017313265.1 of Hymenobacter telluris. GTDB lineage: Bacteria > Bacteroidota > Bacteroidia > Cytophagales > Hymenobacteraceae > Hymenobacter > Hymenobacter telluris. The sequence goes on from NZ_JAFLQZ010000018.1 coordinate 87,836, forward strand.
GTTGTGTGGTAAGCGCGTTATTTAAGCTCGCTACAAAAATCCGCCCGTTTGGGCTTGTTAGTGCGCCGGGCGTAGCATTTAGCGTACCCAGAGCACTGCCGCATACCACTATATTTCCGGCCGCATCGGCATCTACGTGCGTTATGGCATCGGTCCCATTCACCGACCCGAAGAACGTAGAAGCAAGGAGCGCCCCGCCGTCGGCCCGCAAACGAGATACAAACGCGTCGCCGGGGCTGGCGTATACGGTGCGAAATGCACCGGGTGTTACCGGAAAGTCGGCAGCATTGGTGGTGCCCGTTACCAGCACGTTGCCATTCTGTTCCAACTCAACTGCCGTGCTGGTTTCAGTACCAGAAGCGCCCCCTAAAAAGGTACTCCACTGTAGCGTAGTCATGGAGGCGTTCAGGCTGAGCACAAACAGGTCGGTGCCGCCTATGGTACGGTCGTACGCGCCGGCGGTGGTGGGAAAGTTAGGCGACGAGGTGGTACCAACCACCACGGCCCCGGCATTGGTTACGGCCAACTCAACCGGTAAATCTGCGGCGGTACCGCCCACATAGGTTGAGCCTAACAGAGCGGTTCCGGTGGCGTTCAGGTGCGTGACGGCTAAGTCAGTTCCACCATTAGAAGAAGCATCGTAGCAGCCCGTAGTACGCGGAAAATCCACGGAAAAGGTATTGGTAAGCACGTACAGCTCGCCGGCGCTATTGGTACGCAACGCCCGGACCTCGTCTGAGTTGGTTCCGCCCAGATAGGTAGCGTACAACAGCTGAGAGCCGGTGGGATTGAGCTTGCTGATGGCCACATCGGTACTTCCCTGGTACGACACCTGGTAGGCGCCGGGCGTAGTCGGGTAGCCGCTGCTCTGCCCGAAACCAGCCGTATAGATATTACCCGCATTATCGTAGCCAGTGGCTGCGCCCCACACCCCTCCCGTACTGCCAGAGTAGGTGCAGGCTACCACCGCCGGGTCAATCACCAGGGGCTGCTGGTGGTCGTAGCCCTGCGGAAAATCATAGTGCAAGGTGTTGTTGCTGAGGCGGTAGCGGCAGGGCACTTGTCGGCGCTGCCCACTTACCAGCTGATACGCATACGGGCGTTGCTCCACTACGTCGGTTACGGAGGTGTGCACCAGCAGCGAACCATCGGCTTGCAGCTTTAGGCCGTCGGTACCGCGGTAGCGCAGGGCAATGGCGGCGGGCCGCCCGCCGGGCTGCACAATGAAGTCGTACTTGAGGCTGCCTTTTTCGGTGCCGTACACGCGTAAATCGGTACCGGGGTAGAGGCTGGCGTAGCGCACCTCCTCGAACAGCGCTACATGGCTGGCCCAGCGGCTAGGATCACTGCCGATAAAATAGTTGTGATACGCTGGCAGGGGCTGCTGCCCCACCGATTTTGCGGTGGCCGACGCACCCACAAAATCAACGAATACTGCGTGGCCGTGCACTGCCACATCAGCGGCGGGCTGGTGGGTTTGCGTGGCTTTTTCAGCGGCATCGTGGGCAAGTTGCAGGTCAGCGGCGCGGCGCCAATCGTACACCAGGCCGGTGGCAGTTAGAAATACGCTGCCCCCTGGCACCTCGGCCCGAAACTGCACCGGGGCGGCCCATTGACTTTTGTTTTCAACGAAGCGGGGGCCGGAAGCAGCCTGAGATTCTACGCTGCCAAGCACACACAGCATGCCCAACACCGGCCGTAGCCACCGGGTAGAAAAGTACATAAAAATCAACCTATAGAGTGGGAGTAAAAGAGGTGTAAAATACTTAAATCGGCAGCGCACCTGCTAGTACTTAACAGGCTTTTTGCTATACTTTTTGACAGCAAACCTTCGCTTTTTTCACTGGCTAGCCCTGATGGATTCACTATCCCATAATTCTGCGGGACGTTGGCATGGCTTTGCGCGGCGCGGCTGCGTACACATACACTCACGCGTAAAATCCCCCTATATGAAAACGACCTTCGAATCTGAGTCTGATGCCTTAGCCGTTCCCGGCAATACCCCTACCACCGCCCAAGCCCCGGCCACTACCTCACCCGACGGCAACAATGACGATACCGGTGAAGCCCCGGTACCCGTTGCTGGCAACGGCGCCCCCGATTACAGCCAGGTGGAAGTGAAAACCGAACCTGAACTTCCCACTCCCGATAAAGCCGGCGGCAGCGCCACCGAACCCGAAAGCGGCGGCGGTTACAGCGGTTAGAGAGTAACTGAGTAGCAGAGTGACTGAGTGGCTTTTACCCAAGCAACGGCGCTAGTAAGAGCGTTTAGCAGACAGCCTGTAGCAATGCAAAAAGCCCTTGACGTGTGCTTACGTCAAGGGCTTTTTGCATTGCTACAGGCTGCACCGTATAACACTTGATACTCAGGCACTCCGCTACTCAGTTACTCTAAACGGCACGCTGATTTCGACGGGGCGGGCTGTGCGGCGACCTTTGCTGATGGCCGGATACCACCGGGGGCCTTCCTTCAGCAGCCGAATGGCTTCCGCGTCGCACTCTTCGGATAGGCTGCTCACCACCTTGATATCCTGTACGCTGCCATCTACGGCCACGGTAAAGCGCAGCTTCACGGTGCCTTCTTTGTTGTCTTTCAGCGCCTTTTCGGGGTACTGCAGGTTTTTCTTCAGATACTCCCGAAAGGCTGCGTAGCCGCCGGCTGGCAGCGCGCCAACGGACATTGGCGCTGGAGGCCGCTCCCGCCGTACTACCACCACTTCGTTGAGCTGCTTGGTGTCGGGCGCTAGTGCCAATGCTACGGTGCTGTCAAGGGCTCCTATCTGCTGCTCCGACGAGGTGTAGCCGATACTGTTGAATGTCAGGGCTTTCACGGAATCCGGCACCAGCAGCGCAAACGAACCGTCGGCGGCCGTGCTGGCCCCGATGGCCGTGCCTTTGGCCAGCACCGTCACGCCCGGCAAACCAGCTCCGTTGGTTTGGTCTGTTACTTGGCCGCGCACCAAGCGCATACCGGCTGGCGTGGCCATGGCCGAAGTGACACTACCGACTAGAGCCTTGGTGCTAGGTGCCACCCGGCTACTGGCTGCCGCTGGGGCAGCAGCCACAGTCCTCTTCTTTGCAGCCTTGGGCGCCATAGGCTCCGCCTCCAATTTTCTGTTATTGTTCAGCGTGTAGGCATCTGACTCCGCTTGTTCAACTGTTCGGGCCACGCTGCCAGAATCCGTCACAACAAGCTCCTTGCTACCAGCATCATTGCCTAGAGCCGTGCCACTGTCCGCTACTCCAGCAATTTCACCATCCGTATCAGCTACAACAACGGCCGACTGCCGGCGTGCCGACCGCAAAGCCACGGGTGGTCTTGGCGACGGTCGGCGCAAGGCGGTTGGCTCGTCTGTTGGCACAGAAGCCGCTGCCACGGCACCAGCCGCTTCCGTTGCTGCCTCAGGAGCCGACGCGGCTGCCGGTGCCGGTGGCGGAACGGCGCTTGGTGTAGCGGCCGGTTGCTGCATAGCTATTCGGGGAGCTGAAGCCGGGCCTTCAGTGGTGCGGCGCACCCCCAACCACAAAGCCGCGGCCGCCAGCAGCACCAGCACAGCCGCCGCTATCTGCCGCAAAGGCCACAGCGGCGCTACTGGCGTAGCATCGGGCTTTTCTTCGGCCACACGGGCGCGCAGCCGGGCCTGCAAGTCGGTTAGGGCGCGGTCGGTGGTGGGCAGGTCGGTTTGCGCAAGGCCTTCCAGCACATCGGCGCACCGGGTGCAGGCCAGCGTGTGCGCTTCCACGCGATGCTGCTCGGCCGCTGGCAGCGTTCCGGCCACGTACTGCCGCAGCACCGCCAGGGGCAGGTGCTGCCCCGCCGGCAAGCCGGCAGACAGGGAAGAAGCTGGAGACTGATTATCGGGCCGCATCGGAAGTGAAAGACGTGGTGGGCGGAGCAGATTCGAGGTTGCGCCGGAGGTTGCGCTTGCCGTTTTGCAGATGACTTTTAACTGAGTTCAGGTCGAAACCGGTTTCCTGGCTGATGTCGCGGTAGCATTTCTTTTCCAGAAAAAACAGCTCCAGACATCGTCGTTGGCCGGGGGGCAGGGCAGCCAGCGCGTGTTCGAGGGCTTGCAGGCGGGCTTCGGTGAAGGTGGCTTCGTCGGGGTCATCAGGTTCCAGATGCTCGGCCACCACCGATTCCATACCGGCCGCATCAGGAAAATGCAGCACCAGTGCCCCGCCCCGGTCGGGCCCCGGCCGCTGGCGGGCCCGCAGCACCATCAGGCAATGGTTGCGGGCCGTGGCGTGCAGCCAGGCCGGAAAGTTGTCTACCTCATGCACCCGGAGCTTGTCAACCAGCTGCTCGAACAGCTGCATCACGGCGTCCTGGGCGTCGGCATCGCCGGGCCCCAGGTAGCGCCGGCAAACAGCAAACACTTCAGGCATGTGCCGCTCGTAGAGTACGCCCAAGTCGGCTACGTCGCCGTGCTGGCGGTAGCGCACCAGCAACTCCGCATCGGATAGCTCGGCTGGTAACTTCGGACGGCGTTTGAAAAACATGCGGCGCGACAAACTCGGGGCGGCGCCGCTCGTTCGGCCAGCCGCTGGCTGCCCCAAGATACGGCAGTTGGGGCGGTTGAACAGCCGGCTCCGTCAATTGCACAAAGATTGTATTCGATTGTGTGCTGGCACGAACCTGCTCGTTTATCGGGGCGGAAACCTAAAAACGGGGCTTGCTGCTAATCTTCAACCCGGAATTACACGTTATCTTGTTTGATATTCGTGCGGCCGTTGCCCGGCACATCCGTTGTTGTTTTTAATTTCTGGTGTCATGCCACAGCCACTTGCCGCTACGCTCACCCACTTGCGGGTGGGCAACCAGACGTTCCTCGTCAACTTCTACCAAGAGCACCGAGACACGTTTGCGGCCTGGGCGCGCCAGCAGCACCAGCTGGACCCGGCCGCCGCGCACGAGCTGCTCCGGTCGGTGTTGGTTGAGTTCTACGACCAGGTAGCCGACGGCCGCCTTACCAAGCTGCCGGCCGACGTACCAGCGCACATCTACGACATGGCCGCGCAGCAACTCAAAGCCACTTCGGCCGCGCTGCCAGTGGCCGAAGCCAGCCGCCGTAGCCGCCTGTTAGGGCAGTTTGGCCAGCTCAGTGCCGACTGCCAGCAGGTGCTGATGTTCTTCTATTTTCGGGGGTATAATTTCAAGAAGCTGGCCGGCAAAATGGGCTTTGCCAATGCCACCGTCGGGCGCCTACAAAAAGCCAGCTGCCTGCGCCGGCTGTATGATTTGCACCAGCGGGTTGAGTAAGAACTGAATAGCGTATTAGTTGATTGTTGGCGGGCTGCTTGTTGAACGACGGGCCTATTCTTCCCTAACAACAGTCAACAATTCAGCTATCAACAATTTAACTATTTAACAATCAACTAGTAAATGGACCTGCGCCCTTATCTGGATGAACTGGAACGATTCGCTGACGGGCAACTGTCGGAGGCGGAGCAGGACGCGTTTGAACAGCGGCTGGCGCAGGACGAGGAACTAAGCGCCGCTTATGCAGCCTACGAGCAGTTTACGGCCGACCTGCGCTGGGTGGCCGGCCACGAAACGCTACGCCTGCGCCTACGCAACCTGGATAAGCGCCTCGATGAGCGGCAAACGGCACTAACCAACCTTAAAACGCGCACCCAGGCCGCCCGCATGCGCTGGAGTTGGCTGGTGGCTGGCCTCGTGCTGGCGTTGGGCGTAGCAGCTTGGTTTCTGTTTCGGCCCCAGCCTCTTGATGCCGAACAGGCCTGGACCCATTATTACGTGCCCGACCCTGGCCTGAGCGAAACTGAAGCCCAGCGTACCAGCAACCCATTGCTGGTACAAGCCATGCGCCAATACCGTGACGGGCATTACTCGGCGGCGCTGCACTCCTTGCGCCGTATTCCGGCCTCCACCCTCGGCGACGATACGCTGCTGTATTACACGGGGGTTATGCTGCTGCGGCAGAACGAAGCTGGGGCGGCCCGCTCCTACCTGACCCGCGCCACCCAACAACCCGCTTCCGTACTGGCCAACAAAGCGCGCTACCATTTGGCTATGGCTCAGTTGCGTACCGGCGAGTGGCTCCAGGCTCGTGCTACTTTGCAAAGCATAGCCGCCAACACCCAGAACCCTTATTGGGTGGAAGCCCAGGCAGCTTTACAAGCGCCGGAGCTTTTCTCGCGCGACTAATACCACCCTTGGTCCGTAGCCGAACCGTAGCAACCGGAACCGCGCCATTTTCGTCTCGGGAAACATGCGTTCTGTTTCACAGCCTACAGATTCCAACTCGCCCGCCTCTATCAGCATCATTATTCCTACTTACAAGGAAGCCGGGCAGATCGGGAGCTTGCTACGCCACGTACGCGCCGCCGCCGGGCCCGATTCTCTTTTGGAAATAGTGGTAGTGGATGCCTACAGCCCCGATAGCACGGCCGCTGAGGCGCGCCAAGCAGGAGCCCGGGTGGTGCTGTGCCCCCGCAAAGGGCGCGCCGCACAGCTCAACTTCGGAGCTACGCAGGCCCGCGGCAGCATTCTGTATTTTTTGCATGCCGATACCTACCCGCCCGTAGGGTTCACCCACGACATCAGTGAGGCGGTGGCGCGGGGCGCAGGGGCCGGCTGCTACCGTTTGGCGTTCGATCATCCGAGCTGGTTTCTGAAAAGCAACGCCTGGTTTACCCGCTTCAGCCTCGAGGTATTCCGCTTCGGCGACCAAAGCCTGTTCGTACGCCATGAGGTATTTGCGCAGGCCGGAGGCTACCGCGAAGACATGGTGGTATTTGAGGACCAGGAAATTACGCGGCGCCTGAAGCGCCTAGCACCGTTTCGGGTGCTGCCCGGCCCCATCGTCACGTCGGCCCGCAAGTACCGCGACAATGGTGTCTGGCGGCTTCAAGGTATTTATTACCTCATCACGGCCATGTACCGGTTGGGCATGTCGCAGCAGAAAATGGTGAACGTGTACCGCAAGCTTATCCGGCAGGACAAAGTGTGAGGTGGTGAAGTGGTGAGGTGGTGAAGTGGTGAGTTTTATGTTCGGTTTGCGCCAACTGCGCGGTTAAAACATAAAACTCACCATCTCACCACCTCACCACCTCACCACTTCACCATCTCACCACCTCACCACTTCACCACCTCACCTCTTCCGCCGCAATGGGTTCTGAATTACCTCGTTGCCGATGAAGTTCTGCCCGTTGGTGGCTTGGTATTGCTGGTACCGTTCGGCTTCTATTTTGCGGCGGTCCACGAAGTACAGCCCACCCCGGAAACCCCGGCGCCGCACCCAAGTATTGATTAGAAACGCGTGCGTTTTTTCCAGCTTGTTGGCCCCGCGCGTCGCCACGCCGTACTCGCCCTGAAAATACTGGCCGGGCTCTACGGGTGGGCGCACAATGCTGGCCGTGTCGCCGCGGCGCAGGCGCTCCGTGTCGGCCACCCACTTGCCGTTGATGATGTTCACGGCCGGGTACGGCGAGGGGTTGCCCCACATCACCCGCCGCTGTGCGCCGTTCACGTTGGCAAACCACGGCAAGTGCGACATCACAAAGGCCGAAAAATAGGCGTACTCCACCGGGTTGTAGTTCCGCTCCCGAAATACCAGCGTCACCTCCCGGCGCTCCGTCCGGATGAGGCGGCGCAGTTCTTTGCGGAAGCGGGTATCGGCCAGGTATTCCAGCGCCTCCGCGAAGTTGTTGAACAGCAGCGTCAGGCCATTATAGTGCACTGCCCCGTGCAAGTAGTTGATGGCGTGCGGCATCCGGCGGCGCGTGCCGTGCGGTATTTCCGGCGTCGGCACCGATTTACCCACCATGGTAGCCAAAAACTTGCCCACTTTGCTGGCAATAACTTCGTCGGTTTCCGGCACGTAGCCTGCTACCGCCCACTCGGTACCCACGGCCGTCCGGAATACTACGTTACGCGGCCATACGGCCCCTTGCGCGTCCGGCATCTGGCCGGTAACCCACGGATGCTCCGCCGATAACAAGCCGGCCGGCATTTTGTGCAGTGTTAGCAGCCGCATGACGTTCAGAGCCCCGCCCGTATTATGAATAAGATTACCCCGCACAATATTCTGGAGCAGAAAAGCGCGCTCTTTCACCCAGGCCCGCTTCCGGAGCCGCACTGGGGTGGTAGCTACAGTGCGGGCATGAGGTGCCGGCAATTCGGGGGTGCCGTTGAACTGAAATTCGTTGGTTTGCGGGGTGTCCATATACAATAAGTGGGAAATAAGGATTGAAACAACTGGAGCCAATACCGAAGCCGGCTACCTGATTTGAGGCAGCTGTCTGCCAGCTCTTTAAGCTACACGAATAAGATAGCCACTTCCGTATGTGGCGGCCTGAACTTGCCGTAAAAAAAGCGCCACCCCAAAGGAGCGGCGCTTTTTCTTGCTACTAATTGGCGTTGGCCACAGAGAGTATTCTAGTTCTTGTAAATGATTGGATAGCTATAAGTCACCTTGGGTAAGCTTACTAAGCTTTTTACTGACGTACCACGCGCTGGCGCAATACAGTACCGTTGAGCTTAGCCGTCAGGAGGTAGTTGCCGGCCGGGCACTCCGGTGTCAGCTGGGTTTGGTTGAAACCGGCGGTTACCGCTTGGGTGTGCTGCCATACCACCCGGCCCAAAGCGTCGGTGAGGGTGAAGGCAGCCGGAGCAGCCGCAGCTGAGGTCAGCTCCACCGTTAGGTTTTCACTGAAGGCGGTGGGGTAAGCGGCAAACTGTGCGGCTAGAGCCTGGTCGAACGATACAGTAACCGGACCGAAATAAGTGGTGCGGCCGTCCCGGTCTTCCTGGCGCAGGCGGTAGTAGCGCACGCCTTTTTTGTTGTCTTCCTGATCAATGAACTGGTACGAACGAGTAGCCGTGGCAGAACCTTCCTGCGCCAGCACAAAGCCCAGCGGACGGAACTGCCGGCCATCGGTGCTTACTTCCACCCCAAAGCCCCGGTTGTTGGTTTCGGTGGCAGTGGTCCAGGTGATGAGGGCCTGCCGGTCGCGGCGCGCGGCGCGGAAGGCCGTGATGCCCACTGGCAACGGACGCTGCGCATCGCCGAGGGTCCAGCGCGAGAAGCCATCCACGTTGTTGAGCTGGGCATAGCCAGCTCCATTGCTGGTGATGCCGCGCGGCATCCAGTTCGCACCACCATCTATCGATTTGAAGAAGCGCAGGTTAGCCGGCGCAATACCGTTCAGTTCGTGGTCGAGGTACGAGAACTTCAAGCCCAGGTCCAGGCCGCTGGAGGTGGCGGCGTTAATGTCGTAATAACGCAGGATACCTTGGTTGCCGTTGGCCGCGATAGGCGCCGTGCCCGTTACGCGCAGCACGTCGGTAACGCCGGGCAGCACCGAATTGCTGTTAGGCGTCATTTCCAGGCCAAGCCCGCCGAAGCGCTGGGTAGTACCGGCTTGCACGTTGCGGGTGGCTAGTACCTTGCCCAGCACATAGCTGTTGTCGGTTTCGGTCATGCTGGCCTGCTCTAGCAGTTTCAGCGTGTAGGTGCCCGTAGCCAGTACCCCATTGTTGAGGGTCAGCTGGCTGATAATGTCGGCATCGGCGGTAACGGTTTTGGTACCGGCGCCATTCACTTCCAGGTTGAAATACACGCCACCGCTTACGGTTTGTGCGCCGTTGCCGGTGAGCTTTACCAGGCCCCCAACGCTGGTAAACAAGCCACCCTGGCTGGTCATGTTGCCCGTAATTTCGAGCGTGCCCTGGGTCTGGTTGTAGGTACCGGTATTGGTATTGATGAAGTCGCCGACTACTAACACGTTACCGGCGTTTTTCAGCAGGCCGTTGTTGCGGAGCGTGCCCGTTACGTTCAGGCGGCCACCGGCTTCTACGTTTACAATCTGGCCGCTGGCAACCGTGAAGCTGGTTACTTCGGTGGCCGCGCTGGAGTTGAGGCTCACTACCCCACCCTGGCCGCTGCTCACGTTGGTTACGCTGATATTGGCCACTGCCGTCTGGCCGCTTTCCAGGCTCATGGCCGTGAGCGGCTGGAAGGTATTGGTCATGCTTACGTTGCTCACCGAGTTGCCGGACAGTGTACTGCTAACCCCCATGCCACAGGTAACCACGATGCCCCGGAACGAGGCGCCATCGTTCAGCCAAGAGCCGCCGCCGCTCTGGGCATTGCGGCCGCCAATTTTGTTGCCGCTGATGGTGTTGTTGGTAGACGCAACACCCGGCTCGAAGTCAATAGCCGTTTGTGCGGTAGTCGGAACAGAGGCAGCATCGTAGTAGATGCTGTTGTTGGATACGTTCCAGTTCAGACCGTTACCACCCAGCACCTGCAAGCCGTTCCGCTCGAAATTCACCAACTCGTTGTCTATGATAGTAACTGCGTCGTTGGCAATGCCGTTGCGCAGGTTCAGAGCGTAGATGAGCGTGCTAGGCAGCAACGAGCCCGATGCGTTGGCAATCCGGTTGCCGCGTAGCGTGTTGTGGTCGTTGCCGGTGCCGCCGCTAGCTGCGTTACCGATAGTTACCACCCCGAAGCCTGGCTGCCGGCAGCTGCCCAGCAACTGGGCGTCCACTACGGCATTGTATTGCGCGTCGTTCTGGAACAGAACGGTCGTTACCAGGTCGTCGGTTTGCTTGAGGGTAAGTGCCCGGTTAATCGTACCGTTGTTGCCGCTTACGGTTACGTAGCGGCTACCCGTATCGAAGGTAAGCGTGCCTTCAATAACCGTAGTTACCCCAGCAGCCGGCCGGATGGTAATGGGGTTGATGGCCGTGCCAGCCTGCGTGATACGCACGTTTTCCGTGTAGCTGGCATCCAGCAGCTGAATGCTAACCGGGTCGATTGGGGCACCCGTGATGGAAGCCAAGGCCGCACTAATAGTGGGGTAGTTACCGCCTGCTCCTACCGTCTTCACAATAGGAGCCGCCCAAGCCGATGAGGCCAGTAATAGAAAAGAGCCAGCCAACAGACCACGCACCGCAGTGCGCTCTGTAACTGAAGAAAGAGTCGAACGAAGTAGTAGTGTTTTCATTCTGATTTGGTAGTGTACTTACAGTAAAAAAGCGAGCAATCTGTCGCCACAATCCAACAGCCTCCTGATTTGATTACAACACCTTCTGTAGTAGGTGTACCGGGTAGCGACATACTTTGGCCGTTACTCACCAACTTTAGGAGAAAACCCTAAAGTTCAATTTATAACCAGCCTAGTGATATTGCATATAATATCACTCATCAAATATAGCTGCTAATTTTAAATTGCAAGCAAATTTTGAATTTATTCATTCTCGTCTGTGCAAGCTTATTCGACAAACGGCAGCGAATAGGAGTTATAATCAACATTAATCCTTACAAAGCAGGTTCGTTCAGTATAATTCAGTTCTTATAAAACACCCGTTTATATAACTTTTATCAATCACAGACGGGCGTTATCCAAGCAGTTTATTGGCACTTTCAATATAATTTTATCAAGTAAACGCTTTTTGTTTTTTGCACTCCTTGTTACTTAAATAATATTAAATCAAATCTTATATCAGTTTCATCCTATTGCGCAAGGAAAACCCCACTCAACTATGCGCTAGGGCAAAGCCAAGTGGGGCAGTTGTAGGAAGCGGTGAGCTTAACGGCGCGCTATGGTGTAGGGCACTTCCTGGTTTCGGAGCAACGTTAGGTCGAAGGAGTCGAGGTTGAGGGCGGCCAGGTGCGCTAGTTCCGGGTTGTGCCGGTACACGCAGCCCGTATCGAGGCTGATGGCGCCGGCCTTCACGCGGACCTGGCGCTGCACTTCGGCGGTGGGTGTGGGTACGTGGCCGTGTAGCAGGCGGCGTCCTTGCAGGCGGGAGGCATCGTAAGTGAATTGCTTGATATTGAGCATGGTGTGCCAGTCGGTGCGCAACTGACTGGGGGGCAACCGGAAGTTGTAGCCTGCGTGCACCAGCGCAAAGCCTTCAGTATCAAGCTGGTACGGCAGTTGGTCCAGCCAGCGCAGGTACACATCCGGAATGTCCTCGGGGCGCGTTACGCCGAAACTTTCCAAAGTGAGGTGCCGGTCGGCGGCAGAGGCCCAGGTGAGGTGGTGCAGGCCTTTGGCGGCATCCAGTAGCTCCTGGTCGTGGTTGCCGCGCAGGCAGTGCACCCGAAACCCGCGTTGCGGCAACGCCATCAGGTAATCGAGCACGCCGCGGCTGTCGGGGCCTTTGTTTACGTAGTCGCCCAGCACGAATAGCTCGTCTTCGGGTGTCAGGTGCAACTCGTGTTCCAGCAAGTGCCGGAAAGTTTGCAGGCAGCCGTGCAAATCAGTGGTGACGTAGCGGGCCATAGGTTGGGAAGCAGGAACAGGTGAAACAGGTAGACGACGAGCAGACGGAGGATACGCGCCTTATTTAGTTAGGCTTGGCGCAGTACAAATACAGAAAAAGAAAAAAGCACCTGCCTGTTGCGGCAAGTGCTTTTCGTTGGTCGGTGCTTCTTAATTATAAGCGGGCTTATCAAGGTCCGGCTTATCGAGGTTGCGGTTGGGGTGACGTATACCGGCGTCATCGGCCTCCTGCTGTAGCCGCTCTTCGGTCTGCTCGTCCAGGTCGTTTACGGGTAGGTTGCCGGCCCCTTTGGGCTGCTCACTCTGCGTAGGACTGCCGTGGTTTTCCTTGGACTGCTGGTTGGAATTATTGCTCTGGTCAGACATGTCGATAGAAGTTAAAAGATGAGAGTTATTGACTGGCAGTTGTTGATTGCCAGTATCAATAAACTGACAATCAATACCTGGCAACTAGTAGCTGGCTACTGGTCGATGGCCGTATCGGTGGCATCGGGGTCGGTGAGGTCGGCGTTGGTGCCTTGGCGGGCGAGGTCGGCGTTGGTGGGCTGGCGCTGCTCCATCTGGCCCATACCGATGCCGGAGTCGGGGTCTTCCATTTCATCGGGGCCAGAACGGGCATCGTCGGCGTCCAGCTCGTCTACCGGGCGGCGCGCTTCCATTGGGGTATCGTCGTCGTTGACGAGGTCGGGGTTGGGAATGTCTTCGTTGGGCTGCACCGGGCGGCCTTCGTCGTCGGAGCGCATATTGTCGGCGGGGTGTTCGGTTTGGTCGGCGTCTTCGTTCACCGAAACCGCCGTTATACCAGAGCCGCTGTCGGTGCCGTAGCCCTCTTTGCCTTCCCGGTTGCCAAAGCCCCCGCGGGCCGCTTCGTTCTTGGGTGGGTCGCCGCCGGGCGTGATGTGGCCGGCAGCCATTTCTTGCTCGGAGGTATCGTCGTTGAGGATGCGGACGGGGCGGTCTTTCGGGTCAATAGCCATAGCAGCAGTCGGTTCGTGGAGGGGAACAAGGAAAGATAAGTGTACTGTGGTTTGCAGCTTTGGGTTTAGGTTGCGAGGGGTTGTTTCAGATTTCAAGCAGTAGCCGCTGCCCTGTACGGGCCTGACTATCTTGCCGGTGGGTTTTCTTATTCTGCTTTGTTTGTTACGACTATGCTTGCTCCTATCCGCTCCGTTGCCGACCTGCTTCAGCACCTCAATGCCAGTCAGCCAGTGAAGTATCTGTTCTTTTGGGGGCACACTCGCCCGCCAGGGGCGGCGGTAGGCAAAGAGTGTTTTAGCCAGTGGTATCCGGCGCCGTTTATTATTGACAACGACACCTACGCCACGGCCGAGCACTACATGATGGCCGAAAAAGCCCGCCTGTTCGGCGACGAAGCCACCCGCACGGCCATCCTGCAAGCCACCCACCCCGACCAAGCCAAGAAGCTAGGCCGCCGGGTGCAGCATTTCGATGAAACGCGCTGGAATGCGGCGCGCTTCGAGGTGGTGGTGCGGGGCAACGCGGCCAAGTTCAGCCAGCACCCCGAGCTGCGGCAGTACCTGCTGCAAACCGCGCCGCGCGTCCTCGTAGAAGCCAGCCCCGTAGACGCCATCTGGGGGATTGGACTGGCGCAGGATAGTCCGCACGCCACCAACCCCGCGGAGTGGCGCGGCCTCAACCTGCTGGGCTTTGCGTTGATGGAAGTGCGGCAGGAGCTAGGAGCTAGAAGCTAGTAGGTGGCAGCTTTTCATCTCTCCAGCTTTAAAATTCCACCTTCTAACTCCTTACTTCTAGCTCCTCCAGATGTGGACTGAACACGACAACGCCCTGACCTGCACCTTCCGCTTCGCTGATTTCAAAGCGGCCTTTGCCTTCATGACCGACGTGGCCGCCGCGGCCGAGCAGCTCGACCATCATCCGTGGTGGGCCAACGAGTATAGCACCGTAGAGTTCCGGCTGCGTACCCACGACGCCGGCAACACCGTCACGCGGCGCGACCATCGGCTGGCCGAAGCCATCAGCAAGCTAGCCGAACAGCACGGGGCAGTGGTGAAATAGTGAGATGGTGAGATGGTGAGTTTTATGTTCTCGACTGCGCTACTGGCGCTAACGGAACATAAAACTCACCACCTCACCATCTCACTATTTCGCCTTGCCTACCTTTGTGCCCATGTCAGAAACCACCCCGACGCTGCTTTACCTCGTGCCCACGCCCATCGGCAACCTGGAGGACATCACCCTGCGGGCCATCCGGATTCTGAGCGAGGTGGATACCGTGCTGGCCGAAGATACCCGCACCAGCGGCCGCCTGATGCAGCACCTCGGGTTGAAGAAGCCCATGCTCAGCTACCACCTGCACAACGAGCACCAGCAAGTGCAGCGCCTGCTGGAGCGCCTGGAAAAAGGCGAAACCATGGCGCTGGTGTCGGATGCGGGCACGCCCGGCATTTCCGACCCGGGCTTTCTGTTGGTGCGGGAGTGTTTGGCGCGGGGCCTGAAGGTGGAATGTTTGCCGGGCGCCACGGCTTTCGTGCCAGCCTTGCTGAAGTCGGGATTTGGGGCCGAGCGGTTCACGTTCGAGGGGTTTCTGCCGGTGAAGAAAGGCCGCCAGACCCGGTTGAAAGAGCTGGCCCAGGAGCACCGCACCATGATTTTCTATGAGTCGCCGCACCGGATTGTGAAGACGCTGGAGCAGCTGGCCGAGGTACTGGGTGCCGACCGGCCCGCCTCCGTAAGCCGGGAACTAACCAAACTGTTTGAAGAAACCGTGACGGCCCCGCTCTCCGAACTAGCCGCCAACTTTGCAGCCCGCGCGGCCATCAAAGGCGAAATTGTGCTGGTGGTGCAGGGCCGCAAAGAAGAGCGCATCAAAGAAGACCGTTATTCTATTGAAGCTGAAGACGAAGACGACCGTGCTAACTAAATCAACTCCCGAAACGCTAGCCCCCGCCGCTCCGGCTACGGGCCTGGCGTATTGGCTGCCCAGTTTGCTAGCCCTGCTAGGAGCGGCCTTGTTGTGGCTGGGGTGGCCGGTGCATCCGGCCCCGCTGGCAGCATTGCTGCTGGTGGCGTGGGTGCCGTACCTGCGCATGGAGCAGCTGTTGGTGCAGCGCGGCGCCAGCGGCTGGAAGGTGTTTCGCTACACCTATTTGCTACTGGTGCTCTGGAATGCCTTCACTACCTGGTGGGTGAGTTTCAGCACCTTGGGCGGCGGTATTGCGGCCGTGGTCCTGAATGCCCTGCTGATGTGCCTGCCCACCATGGCCTTCTACCACACCAAGCGGCTGGCGGGCCCGCGGCTGGGCTACATTTCGTTGCCCATCTACTGGATTGCCTTCGAGCAGCTGCACCTGCACTGGGACCTGACCTGGCCCTGGCTCACGCTCGGCAACGGCTTCGCACAGGCCAACCAGTGGGTGCAGTGGTACGAGTACACCGGCTTTCTGGGTGGCTCGCTCTGGATGTGGGCGGCCAACATTCTGGTGTTCTTGTCAATTAAGAATTATAAATTAAAAATTAAAAATTATGGCGCAGCAGATTTGGTTAGCCAGCCAACTGCCAGCAACCGAAATTTTTTAATTTTTAATTCTTCATTTTTAATTGCCGCAGGCCTAGCCATCCTGCTCCCGGCTGCGCTGTCGTATTGGATTGGGGCTACCTATCAGGAGAAGGGTAAAACCGCTGAGGTAGTGGTGGTGCAGCCCAACGTAGACCCGTTTTTAGAGAAGTTCAGCAGCAACCCCAACTTCATTCCCTACGACCAGCAGCTTAGCCGCCTCATCACTCTCACCGAGCAGCAGCTCACGCCCCAAACCAAGCTGGTACTCTGGCCCGAAACGGCGCTGGAAGAAGTGTACTCTGAAGCTACCTTCGAGATGAACCCCAAGGTGATGCGCCTGCGCCAGTGGCTGACCGCGCACCCCGGCGTGGAGCTGATTACCGGCATCACCAGCATCCGGATGTACGGCCCGACTAAGGAGACGGCCACGCCCACCGCCCGCTTCCGCGACGACCTGGGCTATTATGACATCTTCAATACGGCCGTGCATTTTCCGGGGACTACCGGAACTGCCACGTTCTACCATAAGTCACGGCTGGTGCCGGGCGTGGAAAAGGTGCCGGTGGTATTGACCAAGCTGATTGCCAACATTGATTTGGGCGGCGTGGTAGGCTCCTACGGCAGCCAGGAAGAGCGCACCGTGTTCCACACCACCGACCCCAGCCTGCGCCTCGGCCCCAGCATCTGCTACGAGTCGGTGTACGGCGACTTTATGGCCCAGTACGTGAAGAACGGCGCCACACTCCTCGGCATTATCACCAACGACGGCTGGTGGAGCGACTCGCCGGGCCACTTGCAGCACCTCCAGTACGCCACCCTGCGCTCCATTGAAACCCGCCGCGACATTGCCCGCTCGGCCAACACCGGCATTTCGGGCTTCATCAACCAGAAAGGCGAAATCACGCAGCAAACCAACTGGTGGGTGCAAGCCGCCCAGCGCGCCACCGTGCACCTGAACGACGAGAAAACCTTCTATGTGCAGCATGGTGACCTAATCGGCCCCACCGCGCAAGTGCTGGCGGTGCTGTTGCTGGGCTTTGTGGTGGTGCGGGCTTTTACCAACAGGAAAACCCTTCTGTCATCCTGAGCTTGCGAAGGACCTTATCAAATAAGAATGGTAGCTGAGTCATAACAACGACTCGTTCCCGCATGATAAGGTCCTTCGCAAGCTCAGGATGACAGAAGGATGACACGATTTCAACTTCTTAAGCTTACTAATGGATTTCAACCAACTCAGCCACCAAGTGGCCGACATTGCCCGCCACGCTGGCCAGTTCATCCGGCAGGAAGCCCAGAACTTCGACCGGGGGCGCGTCGAGAACAAGGGCCTGCACGATATGGTATCGTACGTGGACCAGCAGAGCGAGCGGCAACTGGTAGCCGAACTGAGCGCCCTGTTGCCCGAAGCCGGCTTCATCACCGAAGAAGGCACCACCACCGTGGGCCGGGCCGAGGAGTTCAACTGGATTATCGACCCGCTCGATGGCACCACCAACTTCATCCACGGCCAGCCGGCTTACTGCGTGAGCGTGGCCCTGCTGCACCGCCAGGAGCTGGTAGTAGGCGTGGTGTATGAAATCAACCAGGACGAATGCTTCCGGGCGGCGCTGGGTGGCGGCGCCTTCTGCAACGAGCGGCCCCTGCGCGTATCCACCGCCGACGACCTGCACGACACGCTACTGGCCACCGGCTTCCCCTACTACAAATTCGACCGGCTCGACCAGTACCTGGCTATCCTGAGCTACTTCATGCAGAACACCCACGGCCTGCGCCGCGTGGGCTCGGCCGCGCTGGATTTGGCCTACGTAGCCGCCGGCCGCTTCGACGCCTACTTCGAGTTCAACATCAACTCCTACGATGTAGCCGCCGGTATTCTGCTGGTGCGCGAAGCCGGGGGCCGGGTCACGCAGTTCACCGAAGACGGCGACCCTATTTTCGGCCGCGAAGTGGTAGCCAGCAACGGCCGCATCCACGAGAAAATGCAGGAAACCATCCGGCAGCATTGGAAGTAACCGCTTGAAAGTCCACGAATGCAAAAGGGGCCGACTCTATGTAGAGTTGGCCCCTTTTGCATGAAAAATCTTTGTTATTCCGACGCAGGAGGAATCTGGGTTATCCTTCTTGGACGATTACGCTCAGATTCCTCCTGCGTCGGAATGACAATACTTATCCAGAGCTTCTACTTCAGGCTGTATTTGCTCTTGAACTTGCGGTTCAGGTAGAGCTGCTTGTTTTCGGAGCTGAACGCGCGGCCGTCGATGTAGGCGTGGGTGATGTTGTTGGTGCGCATGTCGAGCAGGTCGCCGCTGCTTACCACTAGGGTGGCGCTTTTACCGGTTTCCAGGCTGCCATAGTCTTTGTCGATGCCCAGGATGCGGGCGGGGCTGAGCGTAACGGCGGTGAGGGCCTGCTCTTTGGTGAGGCCGTAACCGGCGGAAGTGCCGGCAATGAAGGCGAGGTTGCGGGAGCCGGCCGTTTCCATGCTGCCTTCATAATCAAGGCAGTAGCGGATACCGGCTTGCTGCAGGATGTTGGGCAGCTTGTAGGGCAGGTCGTAGTCGTCGCCGGGGCGGCGGGGCAGGGCGTGCGTGCGCGACAGCACCACGGCTATGTCGTGCTGCTTGAGGAAATCCAGCATCATCCAGGCGTCGCGGGCGCCTACCACGGCTACTTTCTGCACGCCCAGGCGCTTGGCAAAGCTCACGGCTTCTACTATTTCCTTGCCGTAGTCAGCGTGAATAAACAGGGTTTTCGAGCCATTGAACAAACCGCTTAGCGAAGACAACAGCAGGTTTTCGCGGTGGCCGGCGGGGAGCTGTTTGTAGGCGGCGGCTTCCGTGAGCATGGCGTCCAGGTCGCGCAGCTGGGTTTGACGGTCCTTGTTACGGCGCTCCAGGGCTTTTTCGTCTTCGGCAGGACTGAGTTTAAGCACCATAGCCGGCCAGTTCAGGTGCAGGCCGTCGTCGGGGCGCACGGCGGCATCCTGCCAGTTCCAGGCATCGAGCTGCACAATGCTACTTTGGCCGGAAAGCAGGCCGCCGCGGGGCGTAATCTGAGCCAGCAGCACGCCATTGGTGCGCACCGTCGGGATGATGTCGGAGTCGGTGTTGTAGGCAATCAGGGACCGAACGTGGGGGTTCATCATGCCTACTTCCTGCTCGTCAACCGTGGCCCGGATGGATTCCACTTCGGTCAGGCCCAGCGTGGTGTTGGGCAGAATCAGGCCCGGATACACCTCCTGCCCTTTCACGTCAATCACCTCGTAGCCAGTGCGCTGCGTGAAGCCGCCCTGAGCTCCGGCATACGTAATACGGCCTTTATCGAACGCCACGGCGGCATCGGGCACCACGGTGCCGTTGCCCACGTGCAGGTTGCCGCCCAACAGCAGGATGGGCTTGCTTTGCGCGGGCGCCGGCATAGGCACCTGCGCCGCCGCCGTGAAAGCCGCCAGCAAAGGCAAAGAGAGAAGAAACTGTTTCATAGTTGAATTCATAAGAAGGATGGTTCCCCTCCTTGTTGAAAGGAGGGGTGCCCGAAGGGTGGGGTGGTTTACTCGTTGGTTACGTCTGCCGAGTATTGGTGCTGAGTTTAGCAACGTCAGCAACGAGGCCAACCACCCCAGCGTCGCCTGCGGCGCCGCGTCCCCTCCTCGGCTGAGGAGGGGAGTTGGTCGTTCTTTACTACTGGTCTAGTTCTTTGCCCTCGCCCTCGGTGTCACAGTGGAAGTGGCCGGTGGGTTTGGCTGTGGGCGTTTGGGTGGGCGCACCGCCTTTCTTGGCGGCCAGCATTTTCTGCACAATCCGCAGCCGCTCCCGCTCCATTTCCTGGCGCAGCACTTGGTCGGATTCCAGGTCGAAAAACTGCCGGCCGTCCACGAAGGTGCGCTCGGCGCGCGAGTACACGCTCAGCGGGTGGCCGCTCCACACCACCACATCGGCATCTTTGCCTTCCTTGAGGCTGCCCATGCGGTTATCCACGTGCAGCATCTTGGCCGGGTTGATGGTGACCAGCTTCAGGGCTTCCTCCTCCGACAAGCCGCCGTACTTGATGGTTTTGGCGGCTTCCTGGTTGAGGCGGCGGCTCATTTCGGCATCATCGGAGTTGATGGCCACGTTCAGGCCGGCATCGTGCATGATGGCAGCGTTGTAGGGAATGGCGTCGCGCACCTCGTTTTTATAGCCCCACCAGTCGGCGAAGGTGCTGGCGGCCACGCCGTGGGCTTTCATTTTGTCGGCTACTTTGTAGCCTTCCAGAATGTGGGTGAGGGTGTTCACCTTGAAGTTCATCCGGTCGGCCACGCTCAGCAGCATGTTGATTTCGCTCTGCACATAGCTGTGGCAGGTGATGAAGCGCTTGTTGTTGAGGATTTCCACCAGCGCCTCCAGCTCCAGGTCGCGCCGCGGGGCATCGGTTTTCTTCTGCTTGCCTTTGCCTAGCTTGTTGTAGGTGGCCCATTCCTTTTCGTACTCCCGGGCCCGCGTGAAAGCATCCACAAACACCTGCTCCACCCCCATCCGTGACTGGGGAAAGCGCAGCACGTTGGCCTCCCCGGCATTCGACTGCTTCACGTTTTCGCCCAGCGCAAACTTGATGAACGGGTCGGCCCCTGCTACTTTCAGGTCTTCGGGCGCGGCACCCCAACGCATCTTAATCAGCTGCGACTGGCCCCCGATGGGGTTTGCCGAGCCGTGCAGCAGCTGCGCCGCCGTTACGCCGCCGGCCAGGTCGCGGTACAAATCCACGTCCTCGGGGTCGAGCACGTCGCCGATGCGCACTTCTGAGGTAACCGCCTGGGTGCCTTCGTTCACGCCGCCAATAATGCCGATATGGGAGTGCTCATCAATAATGCCGGGCGTTACGTGTTTGCCGGTACCGTCCACTACGCGGGCACCCTTGGCGGTCAGGCTCTTCCCGATTTTAAAGATTTTGCCGCCTACCAGCAGCACGTCGGTATTTTCCAGCTTACCGGCGGCTTCACTGGTCCAGACGGTGGCATTGCGGATGAGCACGGTTTCCTGCGGCGGGATGGCGTTGCGGCCGTACGCCGCAAACGGGTAGAGCACCGCCCCAACCTGCACCGGCTCAGGCGCCTTGGCGGAGTCGCGCCGGGCGGCTAAGCTGGCGGCTTCCTGGCGCTGGGCGCTCCATTTGATGAGGGTGGCGCTAGGTAGTTGGCCATCCCCCTGAAACTGGCGGGTTTCGGGGGTGTAGTAGCCGGTGAGGCGTATCAGCTCGGCCTTTTTATCCTTGCTGGCAGGAAAAACGATGGTAGCCAGCTCCCCATTCACGCTGACGTTGCCTTTGATAGTGTCGCCGGGCGCTAGTGCTATTTTCAATTGGGGAGCTTCCGGCTTGCCACTCATGGTCATAGCCATATCCATCCCAATCTTGAACCGCTCATCTTTCACCTTTTCAGTGGTAATCAGCTTGAGCGTGTACACGCCGCGGTAATCGGCGGGTAAGGTGCTGAGCTGGTACCGTTCGCCCTGTATCCAGTTGTCGAGCAGCACGTTATCTTCGGCAAACAGCCGGTTGGAACACACCAGGAAGTTGGCGGTCAGGCCGGGCCGGAGGCTGCCTACTTTGTCCTGGGCTTTGAGTAGCTCGGCGGGCGTGGCGGTGAGGGCGCGTAGGGCCTGCTCCTCGGTGAGGCCGTACTGAATGGCCTTGCGCACGTTGGGCAGAAACTTCTTCTTGTCTTTGAGGTCGGCAGCCGACAGCGCAATCGTCACCCCGGCTTTGGAGAGCAGGGCCGCGTTGGCGGGCGCCATTTCCCAGTGCTTCAGCTCTTCCAGCGAAATGCGCGAGGCGTCGTACACGTCGTCCACGTTGTAGGCATCGGGGAAGTTGAGGCTGATAATGAACGGCGCGCCGGTAGCCTTGATGTCTGTTACGCGCTGGTATTCGTCGCCGCGGCTTTTGATGATGTACTGGGTCTTGAACTCGTCGCCGAGCTTATCGGCCCGTAGTGCATTCAGCTTGTCACTCACCTCAAAGATTTGCGGCAAGCTGCGCTGCTCCTGCCAGGCCTTCAGCGACAAATTCTGCTCTTTGCCGGGGCTGCGCTGGTTCCAGTCGGCATCCAGAAACGTTTGGCGCAGCAGCGCAATGCTGCCCATCAAGGAGCCAGGGTAGTTCTGGGTGCTGGTGCCTTTGTCGAAAGAGAAACCGGCGGCGGCCCGCTCCACTAGCAGCACCTCGTTTTCGCGGTGCCCAACTGTGGCCAGCGTAACCAGCGCCGCGGTGCCGCGGGCAATGCCGTCGGGCTGCTGGGTGAGCACCGCCCCGAAGCCCAGGCGGCGGTACACGTCGGCCTGCTCGTCGTTCACTTTGAACTCGTTGGCGGCCTGCGTTTCCGGGTGGATGGCCTGGTTCCAGTCGTAGGCGCCGGCCTTCTTGCTCTCGAACTGCGGCGGGGGGCGGCGGCCGGTCCGCTCGGGCGCTTTCACCTCCGGCAAGCCGTAGTTGGCGGCCAGATCCACGAAGCCGGGGTAGATGTACTTGCCTTTCAAATCCTGCACCACGGCCCCGGCCGGAATTTTCAGGTTGGGGCCCACGGCTTCCACTTTGCCGTCGCGCACCAGCAGCGTGGCGTCGGTCAGCCGGGTTTTGTAGTCGGTGAAGATGGTAGCGTGGGTGAAGGCGTACAGGCCGGGTCGCTTATCGTAGACGCCGTTGCGCGGGTACGTGCTGGGCTGCGCATAGGCCCCCACGGCCAGCAGCAGCAGCCCGCCGGCCAGCCTGGCGCGGAGAGTAAAAGTTTGCATTCAGATGGTAGTTATTGGAAGCAAAACACGCCGGCTAACCTGCAGGCATGTTGTCAAATGTAGAACATCGAGCGTAGGCTTACCCACAATCACCTGCCAAATTTTCAACTAAAAGCCTAAATATTACAAGTTGCTTAATACGGGAGGTGTCTGATTGAAATTTCAGCTTTCACTTGTTACTCTCCCTGAAAGCGGACCGTCATGCAGAGGCCTAGCCGAAGTATCTCGCGTGCTGACGTTGGGTTACTTAGGCAACGTCAGCACGCGAGATGCTTCGACTGCGCTCAGCATGACGGTCTGTTTGGGGTGCTGCTCACATAGTTCAGACGATAGGCCAGCGCAACAAAAAATCAAATCCGGGCAACCAAAACCGAAACCTGGTAGTTTTGCAGGCATCATGTGGATTCAGACACTCATCATCGTACTGCTGTTCGCCGGGGCCTCGTTCTATGTGGGCCGCATTTTCTGGCGGGCATTTTTCGACAAATCCTCGGCGGGCTGTGCCAAAGGCTGCGGCGGCGCGTGCGGCACCCTCGACGTAAACCGGCTGCAACGCACCATTGAGGCCGCCGCCCCGCGCACTGCGAAGTAGCACGGCATTCAGCTTTTCCTATTTTCGGCAACCTGCCCCCGTACCGGCTCCGTATAGCTGGCACGGGGGTTTTGTTTTAACCCGTTTTTAACGATTCCGCTTTCCTTTCCATACCGAACTCCTACCATCATGCAAGACAAAGAAGAAGAACGCTCGCTCGTAAAAGTGGAGCAGAAGCTCAGCAAAGACGGTTTCACGGCTGATTTCCGCGTGGCAGAAGGTCGGTTGCACACCATCAGCAATGAGCGGAGCAAGAGTTACGCTGCCAGCGAGGTATCCATCGTAGACTTCTACCGCTTCGAAGGCGAAAGTGACCCGGATGATATGTCGATCCTGTATGCTATTGAAACCAACGACGGCGTAAAAGGCACCATCTCCTCGGCCTACGGCGTATACGCCGACACCGACACCGACGACTTCCTCAAGCAAGTAGAAGACCTGGGCAAAAACCTCACAAAGGGACACCAGTAGGTGAAATAGTGAGGTGGTGAAATGGTGAGTTTAACGTTTTACTGGCGCCAGTTGCGCGGTTAGAACGTCAAACTCACCATTTCACTATCTCACCAACTCACTTATCCCCACACTTTGGTGCCTTCGGTGCAGTTGCGGCACATTTCTATCTGGTCGCGGCCTTTGAGCAGGGAGGCGCGGAAGCTGCGGTACTTGGGGCCGTGCCAGAGCTGGCGGAAGGTTTGGGTTTGCAGGTCGCCGAGGCGGTATTCGGCGTCTTTGTCGAAGCAGCAGGGCACTACCAGGCCGTCCCAGGTGATAACGCAGCTGTGCCACATCTTCCAGCAGTGGTTGAGCAGCCGGTTCTTGATTTGCCAAGTGCCGTTACCGGTATTCTCGTAGCGCGAGTAATAGTCGATGGTCGGGATGAGCGGGGAGCCGTTTTGGTAGTCGTAGATCTGAGCGGTTTTAAACCACACGTCATCCACGCCCATTTCCTTGGCCAGCTGCCGGGCCTCATCCATCTGGTGCTCGTTGGGCCGCACCACCAGAAACTGAAACACCACCCGCGGCGTACTCGATTTCAACTCTTTACGCCACTTCAGCAAATTGCGGGTGCCTTCCAGCACCTTGTCAATCTTGCCACCCACGCGGTATTGCTGGTACACTTCTTGGGTGGTACCGTCCAGCGAAATAATCAGCCGGTCCAGCCCGCTCTCTACGGTGCGGCGGGCATTTTTGTCGTTGAGGTAGTGGGCGTTGGTGCTGGTGGCCGTGTAGATGCCCTTGTCGGCGGCGTACTTCACCAAGTCCAGGAAATTAGGATGCAAGTACGGCTCGCCCTGAAAATAGAAAATCAGGTACCACAGCCGGGACGCCACCTCATCTATCGTCTTCCGAAACAGGTCGTCGGGGAGCATGCCGGTGGGGCGCGTGAAGGAGCGTAGGCCGCTGGGGCACTCCGGGCAGCGCAGGTTGCAGCTGGTAGTTGGCTCGAAGCTAAGGGCCACCGGCAGCCCCCAATGCCGGGCCTTGCCGGTTAGCTTGCTCAGCGCGTAGCCGCCTACCACCTGCGCGGTATTCCAGAGGCGGCGTGGCGTGGCCTTGGATAGGAAGTTAAGCGCATCGGTGAGCAGTGAGGCCATCAGGCGTAAAGGTAGACGCTATAGTTCGGTAGCATGAAACATCAACGGCAAGTAATAGTTAAAGCATGCTGTATCAGCTAATTTATTTAGTAGAAACCTAATCCTATTGGCTGTCGTTTAAAGACTTCCATCTAGCATCAAGTAGCTATGAAAATCCAAGTAGAAGAAGGACAAGAAAAAGGCTTCCTCCCCGACGGCCGCCACACTGTTGAAATAACTGATATTCAGGAGGGTACCAGTGAGCACCAGAACGTGCCGTTCTTTGCGGCGCGTATGGAAAACGAAGACGGTTTCATCACCCAGCGCTTCTACACGTCTCCTAACGCCATGCCCATCCTGCTGTCGCTTTACTCGGCCGTAGGTATCCATCCCGAAGCTGGTAAAGACCTCGACACCAAGCAGCTACTCGGCAAGAAGGTTTCCATTGAAGTGGGTGAGCACAGTTACGCCGACCCAGCCACCGGCAACGAGCGGAGCATCAAGCAAGCCACCGGCTTCCGTACCGCGTAAGGCCATTATAGGGCTTTAGATAAACAGCCGCGCCTCCCAGGTTTATCGGGAAGCGCGGCTGTTTGCAGTTGTTAAGCTGTCGAACTCCTTACTTGGCTATAGCCTCCGAAGGCATCAGGCTGGTGTAGGTGCTGGCCTTGCCAAACGATTCTTTGATTTCATCAACGGCGGCGTGGCTGCTCAGGCGCTTGGGCTTGGTATTGAGGAAGGTGCCGTCTTCGGCCAGCAGGAAATAAGCCGGCACGTCTTCTAGGGCATACGCCCGGGCTATTGGTGAGCGTAAGCCGCCATTGACGTGTACTTGCACGCCTGGCAATTTCTTACCTACTACCAGCTGTTTCCAGGCGCCTTCGTTGTCGTCGATGGCAATGTTGACGAACACAATGTTTTTGCCTTCAAACTTCTTGGCCAGCTCGGCGGCGTAGGGCAGATCACGCAAGCACAGGCCGCTGGTGGTGCGCCAGAAGTTGATGTACACCAGCTTGCCCCGGAAGTCCTGCAGCCGCACGGTTTCGCCGGTGGCCGAGGTTAGCTCGAAATCGGGAGCGGGGGCACCAATGGCAAAGGCTTTATGCGTCTCGAAATCCTGCTGAAGAACCGGGAAGTAGCGGTTTTGGGTGTCAATGGTTTGAAAATCGGCCAGCATAGCCGCCGACTGCTTCACGTGCCCAAACCGGAATGACTCCTGCAAGATGCGGCCCATGATGATAGGCCGCACTGCACCATTCAGCTGCGTTTTGGCAATGTCGTAGCAAACCTGGTAGAAGTCGGGGTGGTTGCGCTGCTTGCCTGCCGACACGGCCGAGTAGTGCACGTAGTTCAGCAAAAACTCCTGGTACGTTTCGCTTTTCATGGCCGCCTCACTGTTGATGAGGCTTTTGTCGTTCAGGAAGTCGTAATATGTTGGCGACATTTTCAGCCGCCCCTCGGTGGCTACCACCTGTTCCCGCAAATCCTGAAACGTAAGCCGGTCGTTGGCGTACGTGTAGTCGATTTCGGCCTGGGCGTAACGCTTAAACGCTTCGCTGAAATGGTTGTCTTCAATGGCATTGCCTAAAAACTTCTTCTCCTGCTTGCGGCGGTAGTCAAGAAACGACAGAAAAGCGGGTTCGTAGAGCATGATATTTTCAGGCAAAACCTGAAACCCATCATTTTCCACAAACTGCTCGTCTACTTCGGAGAGGTAGGTATTGGCTTCGGCGCCGCGGCCTTTATACTTGATACTGGTAGCCAAATCGGTGCCCTTGAAGCGAATATCCATGGCGTCGCCGGGCTCCAAAAACAGGTCGGTCACGTCGTCGCCATGCACTAGGTCGGCGCGGGCTGGGCCGTCTAGCTTGATGGCCATCTGGAACTCGCCTTTGTCGTTGAGCCTAGCGTAGGTGATTTGCTCTTTAGGGTCGAGCGGGTTTTCACGAACTGATATGGCTACCGTATCGGAGGCGCGGCTGGTTACCTTGCCGGTCAGGGTTACGGTGCCTTGCGCCTGCGTGCCAAAAGAAAAAGCGCCTAGCCCGGCGGCCACCAGGGCACTCTTTAGAAAGCGAATAGCATACGGCATCTGAGCGGACATTTCAAGCGGATAACACGAGGATACTACCGTTAAGACACAGCCAAGCTAACAGCCCACAATTGCATCATTCGCGGTAAAAGTCAATTCACGTACCGAAGATAAGGTATTTAGGTTGTGATAATCCAATCCAACCAAAGCCTTTTTTTCGTTACCAAGCTTACTACACAGATTTTGCCTGTTTTATCCAAACAAACCCTGCAATACTTCATCTAATCGACCGGCGGGCTGCACCCGAATCCCGTAGCGGGACATGTCTAGGCCGCGCGCATTGAAATGGGAGATATACATCTCGGCAAATCCCAGCTTTTCGGCCTCACTCAGGCGTTGGTCGAGGCGGCTTACGGCCCTGATTTCTCCACTTAATCCCACTTCAGCCGCCAGGCAAATTTCGCCCCGAATCGGCAAGTCGTTGAGGCTACTAACCACGGCGGCGCACACCGCAAGGTCCAGCGCGGGATCATCGAGGCGCAGGCCGCCCGCAATGTTGAGAAACACGTCGTGCTGGCCCAAGCGCAGGCCGCTTCTCTTTTCGAGAACTGCCAGCAGCATATTCAGGCGCTTGGCATCGAAGCCTGTGGAACTGCGCTGAGGAGTGCCATAGGTGGCGGGCGTTACGAGGGCCTGCACTTCTACCAGCAGCGGCCGGTTGCCTTCCAGCGTAGCCCCAATGGCCATGCCGCTCAAGCTTTCGGTACGCTGGCTGAGCAGAATCTCGCTGGGGTTGCTAACCTGACGCAAACCAGTGCCTTGCATCTCGTAAATACCCAGCTCGGAAGTGGAGCCGAAGCGGTTTTTGATGGTGCGCAGAATCCGGTAGCTCAGGTGTCGGTCGCCCTCAAATTGCAGCACGGTATCTACCATGTGCTCCAATATTTTAGGACCAGCAATAGAGCCGTCTTTGGTGATGTGGCCGATAAGCAGCACCGGCGTACCGGTTTCCTTGGCGTACTTGAGTAGCTCCTGGGTGCACTCGCGCACCTGGCTCACCGACCCCGCCCCCGATTCTACGAGGCCCGAGTGCAAGGTTTGGATGGAATCGACGACTACCACATTGGGTTGCAGCTGGTCGATTTGCTTGAAGATGTTTTGGGTGTTGGTTTCGGTGAGGATGTAGCAATTCGGGTGCTGCTCGCCCAGCCGTTCGGCCCGCATCTTGATCTGCTGCTCGCTCTCCTCACCCGACACGTACAGCACCTTGAGCTGGCGCAACGTCATGGCAATCTGAAGCATGAGCGTGCTCTTGCCGATGCCCGGCTCACCGCCGATGAGCACCAACGAGCCCGGCACCAAGCCGCCGCCTAATACCCGGTCTAGCTCGCCATCCTGAGTACGGATGCGCGGCTCTTCTTCGAACACGATGTCGGAAATGACGCGGGGGCGGGCCGCCTTGCTGGTGGTGCCCACCGAGGTGCTGGCTTTCCAGGCGTTGTTGGCCGTGGTTTCTTCTTTCTGAATTACTTCTTCAACGTAGGTATTCCACTCGCCGCAACTCGGGCAGCGGCCTATCCATTTGGCCGATTGAGCACCGCAGTTTTGGCAGAAATAGAGGGTCTTGAGCTTGGCCATAGAGTACGAAAGGTGGGCTGTAATAAGCCCGCAGATGGTAAGGCTGAAAGCACCCAAAAAGTTGCCTACAATCAGTAAAATAGCTCGGCTATTTCATGACTGGCTGCCCATTGAAAGTATTGGCTAGCTCCACCATATCGTTGAAGCGGGCTCCCTTCTCTTTCAACTGAATGCGGGCGGACAGCGCGGTATTCGCACCAAAATAGGCACTCATGACCTTGGCAAATTCATTGTCGCCGCGCGGTACTTCGAGTAGCGGCCCGCCTTGGGTACGCACGTACCAGTAATACTTGTCATGGGTGCCGGTCGATACAATCAGAGCGCCTACCGGCAGCGGAATAGGCACCAACATATCGTTTTTAGTTTTAGCATAGCCGAACAGCTCCACCGGACCTGCTGCAACCAGGTTTTCAGCCAACAGGCCCAGCGGCTTGCCTTTCAAGTACAGGGCTTCGTAGTGATGCCCGTTTACGCTCATTCCTTTGAGGCGCTCCACACTTAGCGCTTTGGCCGGTGGTGGCGGAATTCGCTCAGGTGAAGTTTCGTAGCAAGCAACTTGGTCGAGAAAACATGTGGGCAAGGGCAGGTCATACGCCAAAAAAGCCGGCACCTGCTTACCAGTGGTAAACGTGAATACGGCTGGCACAGAACTCGGAGTGCCGTAGCGGGCCGCCCGCAACGAATCGACGCGGGTAGCAACGCGCGCTGGCGTCTGGGCTTGGGCTGCTGATGCCAGGGTCAGAGCTAACCCTACGGCAAAGGCAATTGGCAAAGACAGTTGCCGGCAACTAGATGATGGTTGTAGAAGCATAGGCTACAAAGAAATCAAAATATAGGCAGGAGATAAGCTGCCTGCGCGGCCTGCCATCTGCTTTCCAAAACCGAGTCTGGAAATACCTTAATACTCAGTCTGGCCATCTGGTTTTCGCTGTATATTCACGCATAGCCTTCTTTTTTCTATACCAACCAACCCTACTCTTTCTGCATGAAACACCTTTCCTCTCTGGGCCTGGCGCTGTTGCTAGGCGCGGCTCCGCTTTTGGCAGCCGCCCAACCGGCGCCGCCCACGGGCCGCTACGCGCTGCTGCTAGCTACCGGGCCAATTACGCCAGCGGCCAACTTCAACTCCTGGCTAGCACAGCCCGCCACAGCCCCTGCCGATGCGTGGCAAGGCCAAGTCTTCCGGCTGATGCAGTTCGAGCAGTTGCCCACTCAGGCGCAAAAGGCGGCTCTGGTTGCCGCCGGCGTTACGCTGCTCGATTATCTGCCCAAGAACGCCTGGACGGTGAGTATGCCGGCTACGCTGGCGCATCAGCGGCTGGCGGGGCTGGGGATTCGGAGCGTACAGGCCGTGCCCGCCAACTGGAAAAAGGCCGGCGACTTAGCTCAGAATCAGATTCCGGACCATATGCGGCGGCCAGGGGGCTTGGTGGAGGTGAACGTGTTGTACTACCGCACCGTCACGGCGGCGCAAGCGGCGCAGGCGTTGCGGCAAACCGAGTTTCAGGAGGCGGGCAAGCCGATGTTTCCGCAGCAGTTGCGGGTGCTGTGCCGCGAGGCCGACATCAGCCGGCTGGCGGCGTTGCCGTGGGTGAGTGCCATAGAGCCCGCCACGCCCCCCGCCGAGCCCGAGAACTTCCGGGGCCGCACCGACCACCGGGCCAACGCCATCAGCACCGACTATGGCGCGGGCCGGCACTATGATGGCCGGGGCGTAACGGTAGGCCACGGCGACGATGGGCGCATTGGGCCGCACATCGATTACCAAGGTCGTTTCGACCAGTCGGCGGCCGGGCCCAGCCAGGGCAACCACGGCGACCATGTGGCCGGTATTATCATGGGGGCCGGCAACATGGACCCGCGGGTGCGGGGGCAGGCCACGGCGGCTTTCAACCAGTATTTCACCTACCCCGCCAACCTCACCAGCGCCCCAGCGGCTTACGGTGATGCTCGGCGGGTGCGCGTAACCAACTCCAGCTACGGCGACGGCAACAACGCGGGCTACACCAGCTTCACGCGCACCGTGGACCAGCAAACCCGGCAGCGGCCCTACCTGCTGCACGTGTTTTCGTCGGGCAACTCCGGCACTTCTGATTATGGCTATGGCGCGGGCGCGGGCTGGGGCAACATCACGGGCGGCCACAAAATGGGCAAGAACGTGCTGACCGTGGGCAATGTGCTCTATACCGATGCGCTGGCCGGTTCCAGTAGTCGCGGGCCAGCCAAGGACGGTCGCATCAAGCCGGAAGTATGCGCGGTAGGTACCGCCGTTACGTCTACGGTAGACCCTAATACCTACGCTTCGTTTACGGGCACCAGCATGGCCTGCCCCGGCGTGGCCGGCGTTACGGCGCAATTGGTACACGCGTACCGCTCGCTCAACAGCAACGCCGAAGCGCCCAGCGCGCTGCTGAAAGCAGCCTTGATGAACACCGCCGAAGACCTCGGCAACCCCGGCCCCGACTTCCGCTTTGGCTACGGCCGGGTGAATGCGCTGCGGGCCGTGCGGGTGCTGGAGCAGCGCACTTACCTGAAAGACTCGCTCACGACCGGCCAAACCAAAACCCACACCATTACGGTGCCGGCGGGCAAAAAGCAGTTCCGCGTGATGGTGTATTGGCATGACTATGAGGGCGCTATCAACTCCACCGAAAACCTCATCAACGACCTGAACATGCAGGTGGCCGCGCCCGGCGGCACCACCTACAACCCCTGGGTGCTCGACCACCGGCCCACCGTGGCGCAGCTCAACGCCAACGCCGTACGCGCCGTGGACTCGCTCAATAACGTAGAGCAGGTGACGCTGGAAACGCCCGCAGCCGGTAGCTACTCCGTAACGGTGCGCGGCGCGGCCGTACCCCAGGGCCCCCAGACGTACTACCTGGTGTATAGCTACATCGAAGACGGCGTAGAGCTGACCTACCCGCTGGGTGGGGAAGGCTTAGTACCCGGCGAAACCGAAGTTATCCGCTGGGATGCCGCCGCCGGCACCGACCCGTTCAGCCTCGACTACACCACCGACAACGGCGCAACCTGGCTCCCGATTTCCGCTTCCGTAGCCGCCACCATCCGCCATTTCGACTGGACGGTACCCGCCGGTGTATCGTCGGGGCGGGTGAAAGTGCGCGTGACGCGCGGCACGGCCAGCAGCCAATCAGTAGTGCCGCTTACCATTTCGGCGCTGCCCGCCAACCTGCGGCTGGGCTACGTGTGCCAGAACTCGGTGAAGCTGCAATGGGACTCGCTGACCACGGCCACTGGCTACGTGGTGTACAAGCTGGGCGCCGAGTACATGGACTCCGTAACGACCGTAACCCGCGCTTCGGTGGTACTGCCGGGCCTGGGCTTCGGGACCGAAAACTGGTACAGCATCCGGGCCATTGGGCCGAACGGCTTGCGGAGCCGCCGCACCCGCGCCCTCAATCAGCCGGCTCGGTTCTTCAACTGCCCTGGCCCGCCGTACATTGAGTTTCAGGCTAGCCGCACGCTGGTTTGCCCCGGTACGCCGGTTACCATCACCGACCAAAGCCAGTCGGCGCCCACGAGTTGGAGCTGGAGCGTGAGCCCAAGTGCGGGCGTTACGTTTGTGGGCGGCACCACGGCCACTTCGCAGAATCCGCAGCTGCAATTCACTACGCCCGGCACGTACTCTGTCACGCTGACGGCGACCAACAGCTACGGCGCTACCAACCGTACCGAGGCCGCCCTGATTACCGTGACAACGGGCCAGGCCATTCCGTTTGCCCAGAACTTCACCACCGGCACGTTCCCGCCAACAGGCTGGCAGATTGGCAACCCCACCAGCAACTTCACCTGGCAACTCAGCCCCTCCAACGTAATGGGTCCCGACACGCTGCTGCGCCCGGTGCCCATGGCCAACGACTACGCCGACCCCTTGCGCGGGGCCGAAGACTACCTGATTACGCCGCCCATGAACCTGGCGACCCTCAGCAGTGCCACTGCCAACCCGCGCGTGACGTTTTGGGTGGCGTATGCCGCCTACAGCGCCACGTATCAGGACGGCCTGCGGGTGGACATCAGCACCGACTGCGGGGTTACGTTCCAGCCGACCGGCTACCGCAAAACGGGCACCGCCTTTGCCACGGTTACCGGCTTCCAAACCAACGAATGGACGCCGACGCAGCCCGGCCACTGGCGCCGGGAGTCGATTGACTTGCTGCCCCTGCTGCCGGCCGGCCCCACCAACGCGGGCCGCATTATACTGCGCTTCACCAACCTCAACGACTACGGCAACAACCTCTACCTCACCAACATTCGGCTGCGGGAAGAGGTGGTACAGGGCACCACCAACCGCAAGGCCAACCTGGGGCTGCTGGGGGCGTATCCGGTGCCGTTTAGTGAAGAGCTGACGGTGAACCTGAACCCCACCGCCGCCGGCCCGGCCACGCTGGTATTGCTGGATGCCTTGGGCCGCGAAGTCCACCACGAAACGCTCAGCTTGAGCCGCGGCCTTCAGCAGCACACCTTGGCCACCGGTACGCTGGCCTCGGGCGTGTACACGCTGCAATTGCGCACCAGTACGGGCAGCCAGCAACTGAAAGTGGTGAAATAGGGCTTTTGCTTCGGCTTACTACTCTCACCTGGAAAGCGCCTCCACTCGGGGCGCTTTCTTGTTGTTGTATATTTAGTAATCAGAATTATCCTGCTTTTTTCGTCAGGACCACCGTTCTTGCTGCTTATTCCACTCCCTGCTATGGCTGCTCCGCTGCTTACTCCTGCCGATTTTGCAACGATTCCGTTGCTCGCCGATTTGCCCGTCGAAACGCTGGAGTGGCTACTTGCGCACGGCGAGCAGCGCGAATTTGCCGGGGGCCAGACCATTATGCAACCCGGCGACCCAGCCGAGTTTATGGTAATGGTGTTCAGGGGCGGCATTCAGTTTTATGCTATTCGTAGCGGTAACCGGGAGCCGATTTTCCGGGTGGAAGCGGGGCAGGTAAGCGGGGTGCTGCCCTACTCCCGCCTCCAGGTTATTGCGGGGCTCAGCGTGGCCATCGGCGAAACGGTAGTGCTGCTGCTGCACCGCAAGCATTTTCCGGAGCTGGAACGCATCAACCCTGAGTTGGTGCAGCGGCTGGTGGGCCTGATGAGTGACCGGGTCCGTATGGAGGCGCGTGGCCAGGAGCGCGACGAGAAGCTCCGGGCGTTGGGCAAGCTGTCGGCGGGGCTGGCGCACGAGCTGAACAACCCGGCCGCCGCCATTGTACGGGCTGCCGAGGCGCTGGCTACTCGTTTGCACGCGGCCCCCGCCCAGTTCGGCGACCTGCTGCACCACTGCCCCGAGCCCGCCGCCCTGGCCGCCCTTACCACCCTGGCTGCCACGCCGCCACCTACCGGCCCGCCCCTCTCCGGCCTAGCCCGCGCCGACCGGGAAGACGAGCTGATTGACTGGCTGGACACGCAGCAAGTGCCCGACCCCTACACGCTGGCTACCGGCCTGCTCGATGCCGGGCTGGCTCCGGCGCAGCTTGAGGCGGCCACGGTGGCCCTGCCCGAACCCTCGCGCCCGACGGCCCTGATCTGGCTTTCCACCCAGCTCACCATGCAGCGCCTCATTCAGGATGTGCAGGAAGCCGGTGGGCGCATTAGCACGCTGGTTACCAACGTAAAAACCTACTCCCACATGGACCGCGCCGGTGGCTTTGCCCCGCTTGCTGTGCACGAAGGCCTGGAAAGCACCCTCAACATGCTTAGCTACCAGCTGCGCGAAAAAAACATCAGCATCGTGCGCGACTATGCCCCCGACTTGCCGAAGGTCAGCGGGCAGGTCAGCAGCCTCAACCAGGTGTGGACCAACCTCATCGACAACGCCCTGGATGCCCTACCGCCGGGCGGCGAAATCACGCTGCGCACCCGCCTCGACGGCGACTTTGTGCGGGTGTTTGTCGTCGACAACGGCCCCGGTATTCCGGCCGATATTCTGCCCCGCATTCTGGAGCCGTTCTTCACCACCAAGCCCGCCGGCGAGGGCACCGGCCTGGGCCTCGATATTGCCTTGCGCACCCTCGAAACCCACGGTGGCAAGCTGGAAGTCAACTCCCGGCCCGGCCACACCGAGTTCTGCGCCTGGCTCCCCATTGGTGGTGAGATGGTGAACTAGTGAAATGGTGAGTTTGCTGTTCTGCTGGTGAAAGCGGCGCAAGAGCCATCAACACAATCGGTAGAACGTCAAACTCACCATTTCACTAGTTCACCATCAAACTCACTATTTCACTAGTTCACAATTTCACCTTTATGGCTACCACGAAGAAACCGATTATACTTGCTGTTGATGATGATTTACAGGTACTTAACGCCGTAGACCGGGACTTGCGCAGCGAGTTTCGGCGCGACTACCGTATCCTGCGGGCGAGTTCGGGCGAGGAGGCCCTGACTACGCTGCGCGAGCTGCGGGCGCGGGAAGAACCGCTGGCTTTGATTCTGGCCGACCAGCGGATGCCGGGCATGGAAGGCGTGGAGCTGCTGTCGGAGGCGCGCGGTATTTTCCCGGATGCCAAGCGGGTGCTGCTCACGGCCTACGCCGATACCGAAGCCGCCATCCGGGCCATCAACAACGCCCGCCTCGACCACTACCTGATGAAGCCCTGGGACCCGCCCCAGCAGCTGCTCTACCCCACCCTGCACGATTTGCTGGGTGCCTGGCAGCGCGAGTACCAGCCCAAGTACAGCGGGTTGCGGCTCATCGGGTTCCAATGGTCGCCGTTGTCGCACGACATCAAGGACTTCCTGAGTGGCTACCTGGTGGGCTTTCAGTGGCTGGATTTCGAAACCAACGCCGAAGCGCAGGACCTGCTAACGGCCAAAGGCCTATCCGCCGCCGACCTGCCCCTGGTGATTTACGAGGATGGGGTGGCCGTAGCGCGCCCCAGCAAAACCGACTTGGCGCAGCACATGGGCCTCACCATCACGGCCACCCAAGACCTCTACGATGTGGTGGTAATTGGGGCGGGTCCCTCGGGAATGGCGGCGGCAGTGTACGGTGCTTCGGAAGGGCTGAAGACGCTGATGATTGAACGCCAAACCTTTGGTGGCCAAGCCGGTACCAGCTCCCGCATCGAAAACTACCTGGGTTTCCCGACGGGCCTGAGTGGCTCGGAGCTGGCCCACCGGGCCTGGGCGCAAGCCGTGCGCCTGGGCGCCGAAATTCTGGCCCCGCAGGAAGTAACCGAGCTGTGCGTGCAGGATGGCTACAAAGTGCTGACCCTCACCGATGGCAGCAAAGTGCGCACCCGCGCCGTAGTACTCACCACCGGCGTCAGCTACCGCACCCTCGATGTGCCCGGCGTGGACCGCCTGAGCGGCGCGGGCGTGTACTACGGCTCGGCCCGCACCGAGGCCCGCTCCTGCGACGAGCAGGACGTGTACATTGTGGGCGGCGGCAACTCGGCGGGACAGGCGGCTATGTACCTGGCTACTTACGCCCGGCGGGTATTTATCGTCATCCGGGGCAAGTCGTTGGCGGCGTCTATGTCGGCGTATCTGATTGAGCAGATTGGCAATACGCCCAACATCGAGATTCTGCCGTTCACGGAGGTGGCCGAGGTATGCGGGCAAGACCACCTGGAAGCGGTGGTGCTGAAAACCAACGGCGAAATAACCAAGCACCCCGCCCGGGCCTTGTTCATTTTCATTGGTGCCAAGCCCAGCACCGAATGGGTGTGCGACACCGTTATCTGCGACGGCAAAGGATTCGTGCTCACCGGCCGCGACCTGGTAACCGACCCGCGCTACGCCACTTCCTGGAAACACAACCGGGAGCCTTACCTGCTTGAAACCTGCGTGCCAGGCGTATTCGCGGCCGGCGACAGCCGCGCCGGGGCTATGGCCCGCGTAGCATCGGCTGTGGGTGAGGGGTCGATGGCCATCAAGTTCGTACACCAATACCTGGACGAGTAATTGTTGGTTGTTGGTTGAGGGGTATCGGTTGAAATAACGGGTAAACTCAACGGCTGGGTGGCCGCGTAGCGGCCGCAGGGTAATAGCCTGGAGTGTCTACAGGAACCCCGCGCCGCGTAGCGGTGCCGGAAACGCCTACCGATCTGGCACCGCTACGCGGCGCGCCACCCGAGGCGGCACCTTTGCTACCAACCTTCGGCCGCTACGCGGCCATATTGCTATCAGAGCCAGCAACCAACAACTCGCAACTGCCAACTGACAACTGACAACTGCCAACCCATATTCCCTATGACTCACATGCGCGCGCTGCTTTTCCTGCTACTGCCCTGCTTATTTCTGTTCACAGCAGCAGGCCAGCAGAGTGCCACGCCAACTGATGCCGCGCCGCTGGTAATCGGCCAGACGTTTGCCATTGCCTCGAAAGCACTGGGCGAGACGCGGCGCATCAACGTGTATCTGCCGGCGGGTTACGCCGAATCGAAAGACTTGCGCTTGCCGGTGCTATATATGCCGGATGGAGGCATGGCCGAAGATTTCCTTCACGTAGCGGGCCTGGTGCAAGTATCGGTGGGCAACGAAACGATGCGGCCGTTCATACTGGTGGGTATTGAGAATACCGAGCGGCGGCGCGACCTGACCGGCCCGACCACCAACCCAAAAGACAAGCAGATTGCGCCCCGCGTGGGCGGTTCAGCGGCGTTCCGGCAGTTTATCCGCCAGGAGCTGATGCCCGAGGTGAAGCGCCGCTACCGCACCACCGCCGAAACAGCTATTGTGGGCGAGTCGTTGGCGGGCTTGTTTGTAGTGGAAACCCTGCTGCAAGAGCCCGATTTGTTCGACACCTATCTGGCCTTCGACCCCAGCCTGTGGTGGAACAACAAGCAGCTGGTGACGGATGCCGCCCGCCAGCTGGCAAACCCCAAAGGCACTGCCAAAACGCTCTATCTGGCTACCAGCAACGAGCCGGAAATTGTAGCCGATACCCAGCGCCTAACCGAAATCCTGCGCAGCAAAGCCGGACCGCGCCTCACTTGGCACTACGAGCCCATGCCCCAGGAAACGCACGGCACCATCTACCATCCCGCCGCCCTCAAAGGCTTCCGCATGGTGTTCAAGCCGCAACCCAAAGCCACGCCGGCCCCTCATTAAAAGCCTGGGCATTGCAGAATTAAAAACTAGAAGCTAGTTCCCCTCCTCAGCTGAGGAGGGGTTAGGGGTGGTTGAAAAACTAGAATTAGAAACTAGAGCTAGTATCGTTCAACAGTGGATCAACCACCCCTAACCCCTCCTCATCTGAGGAGGGAACTGGTTTTTAACATGTTAACATCTGGCTATACCAGTTACTCAGGCAGTTGAATCAATTTCTCCTT
>NZ_JAFLQZ010000019.1 GCF_017313265.1 Hymenobacter telluris
CCAGCACTTCGCGCAGCGAGCGGCCCAGCCGGGAGAGCTCGGAGACGATGACCGTATCGCCGGCAGCAACCTTGGCCTTGGTTAAAAGTTTGGTACAAAGGTTAAACAGGCTAGTGAGAATTGTCTGACTCTCGGTGGGAGGCCCGCGCCTGCTACGGCTAACCTTTTTCACAAACTTCCCGTGCGCTTAGCCCCGGCGGGGTAATCGAGCTCGCCCAATACCGGCCCGAAGGCCCATTGGCCCGCCAAAAAGGCCATTCTGAATGCCAGGACGGCGCGGTGGCGGTGGGTTTCGCTACCTTTAAAGCGCATGAGCACGACCGCAGGGCCCTTGAAAACGCCGCAGAAGACCCCGCCCCTGGTGAGCGGCGCCACCATTGCCCTGGCGTGGCTGCTGTTCAGCGGGTTCATGGTGCTGCTGATTTTCGTGCAGAACCTCTCGGCCGGTACGCCCACCGACTGGCGCGAGGCCCTGGGCGGGCGCCTGCTGCACGGCCTGATTTGGGGGCTGCTCACGCCGGTGGTGTTTGCCCTGGCGGCCCGCTTCAACCTCCTCGAGAGCCGCCACCGGCTGCGGCACCTGCTGGCCCACGCGGCGGCCAGCTACGTCCTCACGCTTGCTTACCGCCTCGTGTACGCCGCCGTGATGCACGGCAGCGGGGCCGTGCCGGGCCGGGTTTCCCTCGCCGAGGTCGTGGCCAACGCCAACAGCTGGGTGCCCATTTACTGGATGCTGCTCTGCATCGCCTACGCCGTGCAGTACCGCGAGCGGTACCGCGAAGGCCGGGTGCGGGCCGCCCAGCTCGAAACCCAGCTGGTGCAGGCCCAGCTGCAGGCTCTGAAAATGCAGCTCCAGCCGCACTTTCTCTTCAATTCCATGAACGCCGTCTCGGCCCTGATGAGCCAGGACGTGAAGGCCGCCCGGCGCATGCTGGCCCAGCTCAGCCAGTTTCTGCGGCTGGTGCTGGAAGGTACCGACGAGCAGGAAGTGACCCTGGAACAGGAGCTGCGCCTCACCCGGCTCTACTTGGAAATCGAGCAAACCCGCTTCCCTGACCGGCTGGCCGTGCGCTACAATATTGCCCCCGATACCGAAGGGGCGCTGCTGCCCGCCCTGCTACTGCAGCCAGTGGTGGAAAACGCCGTGCGCCACGGCCTGGCGCCCCGCGCCGGGGCCGGCGAGCTGGCCGTGCGGGCCGAAAAACAGGGCGACCGGCTGCTGCTGCAAGTGCAGGACAACGGCCGGGGCGCGGCCGACACCGCCGCGCGGGGCATCGGCCTGCGCAACCTGGAAAGCCGGCTGGCCACGCTCTACGGCCCGGACTATGCCCTGGCGGTGGAGTCGGCCCCGGCGTGCGGCTACTGCCTGCGCTTGTCCATCCCGTTCCGGCGGGCGGTGGCCGGCGTTACCCCAGAGCCCGCATGAGCCCCATCCGCACGCTGCTGGTCGACGACGAGCCCCTGGCGCGCAGCCTGCTGCGCGAACTGTTGGCCGATTTTCCGGCGCTGGCCGTAACGGGCGAAGCCGCCAACGGCACCGAGGCCCTCACCGCCCTGCACACCGGCGCATACGACGTCGTTTTCCTTGATGTGCAGCTGCCTGACCTTGATGGCGTGCAGGTGCTGCGGCGGCTGCAGGCGGCCGGCCAGCCGCTCCCGCTGGTGGTGTTCGTGACGGCCTACGACCAGTACGCGGTGCAGGCCTTCGCCCTGCACGCCGTCGATTACCTGCTCAAACCGCTGGACCCCGACCGGTTTGCCGACTGCGTGGGCCGGCTGCCGCCGCAGTTGCTGCTGCGCCAAAGCCCGGCCCCCGGCCCCGCGCTGGCGGCCCTGCTGCACAGCTGGACCGCCCCGCCTGTGCCCGACTATCAGGACCAGTTTCTGGTGAAGCTGCCCGAGCGCAGCTTCTTCGTGCCGGCCGCCGAGGTGTGCTACTTCGAAGCCACCGGCAACGGCGTGCTGCTGCACGCGGCCGGCAGGCACTACCCGCTGCGCACGGCCCTGGGCCAGCTGGCCGAGCGGCTCGACCCGGCCGTGTTCCTGCGCATTCACCGCTCGTGCATCGTCAACCCGGCCCACATCGTGGATTTTAAGCATTGGTCGCACGGCGAGTACCTGTTTCGCATGGCCAACGGGCAGCACGTCACCTCCTCGCGCAGCTACAGCGCCGGGGTGCAGCAGCTGCTCAAGCGCTTCGCCTGAGCCGGGCCGGGCCGCAAAAGGCCGGTTCACCCCGGAATAGGTCCAGTTGGCCCGTGTCGGGCGTTCATCTTCTGGAGTTGCCCGTTAGCGCACCAGCCCCCCGCTCATGAGGTGGCAACGGCGCACGACATGACCAAACCCTTCCTCTTTTTACTAGCACTCACCTTCATCGGAGCCCTGACAGCCCACGCCCAACATAACCCGGCGGGCACGAAACCGATGCCGGGCATGGCCGGGATGGCCGGCATGCACATGAACCACGGCATGGCCGCCCCGGGCACCCCGGTCGCCGCCTTCCAGCACGGCATGGATTCGGTGATGGTGGTGATGGACGAGGGCATGCGCCGCATGACCGGCGCCAACCCCAACGACATCGACGCCAGCTTCGCGGCCATGATGCTGCCCCACCACCAGGGTGCCGTGGACATGGCCCGCCTGCAACTGCTCTACGGCAAAGACCCGGCCCTGCGCCGCCTCGCCCAAAGCATCATCGCCGAGCAGCAGGTCGAGATTCAGCAGATGGCCGCCTGGCTGAAGCAGCATCCGGTGGCGAGCCAGAGTTCTGGCAAATAGCGCCCAATCAATCAGAACCGTCATGCTTCGACTACGGCTGCGCTCCTGGCTTGATGCGCCACATGCTCAGCATGACGTTCTTTTTCCCAATCCCAAATGAAATTTTCCCTTCTCCCCGGTCTGTTGCTCATTACCAGCGCCGCCGCGGCCCAGGCCGTGAGCCACCGCGACCGGGTGTACACCGCCGACCAG
Organism: Hymenobacter telluris; assembly: GCF_017313265.1. Lineage (GTDB taxonomy): Bacteria > Bacteroidota > Bacteroidia > Cytophagales > Hymenobacteraceae > Hymenobacter > Hymenobacter telluris. The sequence continues at coordinate 2,971 of NZ_JAFLQZ010000019.1, forward strand.
ATTTCCAACACCGTTTCGGTCATCGACCCCGTCGACAACAAGCTGCTGGGCCAGATTGTGCTGGGCAAGCCGCAGCCCGATTTGCTCTCGGCGCTCTACAAAGGGCAGGCGCTGGTGCACGGCCTGGGCGCTTCGCCCGACCACAAATTGCTGGCCGTGGTGTCGGTGGGCTCCAATAACGTCACTTTCATCGAAACGGCTACGAATGCCATCCGGGGCAGCGTGTACGTGGGCCGCGCCCCGCACGAGGCTACGTTCCGGCCCGACGGCAAGGAGGCCTGGATAACGGTGCGCGGCGAGGACTACCTCTCCGTCATCGACGTGGCCACGCTGCGCGAAACCCGCCGCGTGCCCGTGCCCAACGGCCCCGGCCAGATTGCCTTCAGCCCCGACGGCAAGCGCGCCTTCGTGTGCTCCAGCTTTTCGCCCGAGCTGGCGGTGGTGGACGTGGCCACCTACAAAGTCATCAAAAAAGTCCCCGTGGTGAGCCCCTTCTCGCCCAATATCTTCCCTACCCGGGACGGCCAGCAAATCTGGTTCACGCACAAGGACGTGGGCAAGGTGTCGGTGCTGGATACCAAGACGCTCACCATCAGCGGCGTGCTGACGACCGGCCCCATCTCCAACCACGTGGCCACGGTGGACGTGGCCGCCGGCAAGCTGGCCTACGTGACGGTGGGCGGCGAGGACGTGGTGAAGGTGTACAGCCGCGCCCCGGGTTTTAAGCAGCTGGCCACCATTCCGGTGGGGGCGCTGCCGCACGGCATCTGGCCCTCGGGCGATGGCAGCCGGGTGTACGTGGGTCTGGAAAACGGCGACTCGGCCGTGGCCATCAGCACCGCGAGCAATAAAGTGCTGGCCAAAATAAAAGTCGGCCAGGCCCCGATGGCCCTGATGTACGTGCCCAACGCCGTGCCGGCCGGCGCGGCCGGCGCCACCGGCTTGGGCCGGCAACTGGTGGACCAGCCCGCCATCGTCCGCACCTTGAAGCCACCTACGCCCGGCCCCGCCACCGGCACCATGACCCTGCGCTCGGAAGGGCTGGTGGATTTGGCCACTTTCGCCCTGCGCGGCCTGACGCCCAACACCGACTACGACATCTTCCTGACCAGCGGCACCAAGGCACCCTACCCCCGTGACTACGCCCTGACCACCGTGCGCACCGACGCCAAAGGCGGGGCCATGGGCCAGGCGCTAGGGCCGGTGCAGCGCATCGCGGGCGGGGATTTGAATCCATCCGGCAAAACGTTTTCGCGGGTAATCGTGGCGCCCAAAGCCGCTGACAGCGAACCCGTTTTGGTGGCCGAATAGTCCGCCTTTGGACGCCCACCCAAAGGCCATTAATGGCCGCCGGGACAACCATTCCTGCTGCAATGCCGAGCTAATCTAAACTGAATTCACTTGTAACCACAACCCTACAACATGCAATCCATTTTCAATCAACACACTGGCATCAGCTCGCGGGCGCAGTCGCTCAAACGGTTTCTGCTGCCGGTGGCGGCGTGTGCGCTGCTGCTCGGCGGCTGCAAGAAAGACAACGAGGCCATCGCCGACACCAGCGCGCCGCCGGTGCTCAACATCGTCTCGCCGGTGGAGGGCGCGACCATCATGCCCGGCGGGCGGCAGGGCAACGCCACCACGGCCGACTACAACGGCACGGGCTTCGCCATCAACCTGGAAATCGTGACCAAGGACACGGTCACCATCCCCACCAAGGAAAGCCTCAACATCCGCAACACTGCCGCCCTAGGCCAGCCCAACGTGAACCTGCCCGGCTTCGCGGCCAGCCTCGACGTGGACCTGATTAAGCCCGACGGCGGCACCATCCCGAAGGGTACCAACCTGGCCTCGCTCTTCAACATCGCCGGCACCGACGACACGCCCGGCCCCGGCGTGACTACCTGGGTGAGCTGGCACGTGCTGGAGTCGGTGGCGGCCGGTACTACCAGCTGCACGCTGACTACTTCGGTAACGGACCGCGCTGGCCGCAAGGTCACCGCCACCCGCTTGCTGAAAGTAGGCCCCGGACCCAACGGGGCCTTCAGCGGTGAGGCCCTGACGCCCGCCCCCAAACTCATCACCTACGGCACGGTGGACAACCCCGACGGCCCCACGGTGACCATGATTGCCCCGCGCACGCCCAGCAGCGTCAGCCCCGGCATCCAGACGGCGGGCGTGCTGCCGGCCCCGCCCACCAGCGGCGCGCTGTTTTTCATCCAGGTGTCGGCGCTCGATAAGTCGCGCAACGGCATCAACGTGGCCGAAAACGGGGACGGTGCCTTTGGCAAGCCCGCCGCTGACCGCGGCACGATTGAAGACAAGACGCAATCCAACGCCGGCGTGAACCGCTACGTGCCGGGCCTGAAAGTCACCTTCGACGTGCCCCTGCTCCAGCCCAACGGCAACGTGATTCCGGCCGGCGGCAACCTAGCCCCGGTCTTCAACACGGCCGGCAGCGAGCTGGACCCGAGCGGCTTCGTGCGCACCACCTTCGGCTGGAGCGTGGGAGGCACCCTGCAGCTGGGCGGCAAAACCAGCGTCACCATCAAAGCCGCCGTAACCGACGCGGCGGGCAAAACCGGCAGCACCACGCAAGTCGTGCAAATCAGCCCCGTGGCCAACGGCCAGCTGCTGACCCCGGCCCCGCGCTAAGGCACTGAATTTTAGGCCGTAGCCCCGCAACGGTCCGAAGGCTGGCTCGTTTCACGACGAGCCAGCCTTCGTTTTTTAGCGTCCCTTCCACTCCATTTTATTCTTCCATGCGCATTACTAACTTCTCCACTTTGGTCCTTGCGGCCACCCTGCTGCTCGGGGCTTGCTCGAAAAATAACGATGAGGACGCCCAGCCCGACATGGTAGTGCCGGCCGACCCCGGCCCTCAAGCGCCCAGCGCCAGCGACCGGGTGTACACGTCCGACCAGTCGTCGAACACGGTGTCGGTGCATGACCCGAACACCAACCGGCTGCTGGGCGTGATTCGCCTGGGTAAAGGGCGGCCCCAGTTCCTGAGCCCGCTCTACGACCGGGAAACCAACGTGCACGGCATGGGCGTCTCGCCCGACGGCAAGACGCTGGGCGTCATTGCTACCCTTACCAACGCGGTGGTGTTCATCGACCTGGCCACCAACGCCATTAAGAACACCGTGTATGTGGACCGTAATCCCCACGAGGGCTTTTTCACGCCCGACGGCAAGCAGTTTTGGGTGACGGTACGCGGGGCCGACTACGTAACGGTGATTGACGTGGAGAAAATGCAGGCCGTGAAAAACATCAAGACTGCGCCGGGCCCCGGCATGGTGGTGTTCCGGCCTGACGGCAAGGTGGCCTTCGTGGACCACTCCTTCACGGCCGAGCTGGATGTGGTGGATGTGAAAACCCGCGAAGTAATAGCGCGCGTACCGGTGGTGAGCAAGTTTTCCCCTAACCTGGCCGTAACGGCCGACGGCCAGCAGGTATGGCTTACGCACAAGGACGTGGGCAAGGTGACGGTGGTGAATGCCCAGACCTACGCCGTGGAGGGCGTGATTGACACCGGCCCTGGCACCAACCACGTGAACCTGGCCGGCCCCGGCGGTGGCACCCGCTTCAGCGGCGCGGCGGCCGGCGACTTCGCCTACGTAACCGTGGGCGGCGAAAACGCGGTGAAGGTATACACCCGCCAACGCCAGTTGGTGGCCACCATTCCGGTGGGCCCCAATCCGCACGGCGTGTGGCCCAATGGCGACGGCAGCAAGGTGTACGTAGGCCTGGAATACGGTGACGCGCTGGTGAGCATCGATACCAAAACCAATACCAAGCTGAGCGAAACTCCCAGTGGCCAAGACCCGAACGCCATCATTTACGTGGTGAAGGCCGGCGGTGGCAGTCCCGGCACCGGCAACCTGGAAGCCTTTGTGCCAGTCGCGCCCGTTAACCTGCGCCTGGTACCCGTCGGTACGCAGCCGGTACCCGGGGTAGGCGGCGTGGCCGTTATCCGGCCGGTAGAAGACGTGGACGAGTTGATTCTGGCTCTCAAGCGGCTGGCCCCGAACACGAACTACACCTTATACTTATCGGACAATAAAACCGCGCTGGTGGCCCCGGAGCCGGTTATCGCCTTCAAAACCGATGCCGAGGGCGCGGTCGAAGTCAACGCCTACTACCAGATTCGGCTGCGGCTGGCGGGGCGCTTTGCCGTGGTGGTGCTCGGCGACAAGAACCCGGCCGGCGCGGTCACGCTCACGCAGCCGTAAGCCGGCTGCTGACCAAAAAGGCCCCTGGTGCATGACGCATTAGGGGCCTTTTTTATGGGTGCAAACGCTTTTGCCTCGGGTAGCACCGGGGGTGTTTGTTGCTCAACTACCGCCGCCAGCCGGGAGCTGGCAGGTCGCCAGCTCCCGGCGGTGCGCCCGAAAGCGCAGCAGCCCTACCGCCAGCACCAATCCCGCCACGGCCAGCGCGGAGTACCCCAACCGGCCGCCCCGCTCGGGGTGAAATTGAAGGAGCGCCAACCCGAAGCCCACCAGTGCCAGGCTGGTGCGCACGTAGGTGAGCAAGGTCCGCTCATTGGCCAGCCGGGTCCGTTGCAGGGCCAGCCGGTCCGACAGGGTGAGGGGGTTGGTGGGGGTAAGCGGCATGGGGGTGGGCTACGTGAGGGTAATGGCCGCGCCCGGTTCGGCCAGCCGGTGAAACGTGATGCCGTGCTTCTCAAAGTACGGCCCGTAGTTCTCGTAGCGCTGCTGCACGAAGAAGGGCTTGATGTAGCCGTCGTGCACTGGCAGAATCTGCTGCGGTCGCATTTTCAGGGCGAAATCGGCCACCACGAGCTCCGTGAGAAAAGGCGCGGTGATGGGCAGAATGAGCAGCTCCACGCCCGCGAAGGGGAGCAGATTATGGGCAAAAGAGTCGGCCGGGTTCAGCACCTTGCCATTCACCAGCCAGGCTGTCATCTGTGGCAAGGGGCTGTCGAGAATGGCCTCGTGCTGCACCGGCAGGGCGTGCAGCTGAAACGCGCCCAACTCCAGGGGGCCTTCCTCGTGGATTTGCACGGCCAGGCCGTGCTTTTTCAATTCGGCCGCCACTTCACGATTGGAAATGATGACGGCCTGGTGCAGGGCCACGATTTTCTTTAGCGCCACCACATCAAGGTGGTCGGGGTGGTCGTGGGTAATGAGGACGACCGAGACGTCCTTAAAAACCTCCGGTTGCACCAGGCCTTCGTTGAAGGAAAACTTGCCGGGGTCGAAGAGAATTTGTTGGCCATCCAGCTCAAACAGCAGGCAGGAATGGATGTACTTGGTGATTTTCATGACCAGACTTAAATAGTGGGGCAGGACGGAAATGCGCGCCGAGAAGAGCGGAAATTTAACTAGCAAACGCTTACGGAAACCAGCGCTGCTAGACCCCTGCCGCCTCCTGCTGCTGGCGCAGGTACGCATACAGCCCGCCCAGCACCAGCCCGAACACCGCGTTGGCAACAAAAAAGTACGCCATGCCGCCGGCCGTCAGCACGTGCCCGCCCGCCAAGCCCTGCCCCAGCAGCGGCAGCACCACGAAGCCGTTGAGGACCCAGGGCAGCAGCGAAAACAGGCCGCCTTTTACCCAGCCATTGTCCGGCAGCCGGGGTTCGAACACCAGCACGTACAGCCCCACCATGCCCAGCCCCGTGAGGTAATGAAACAGCAGCTTGAAGCCCTCGGGCAGCCCCCCGGCCGGCAACACCGGCGTGGTATGCAGCAGTACAAGCTTGAGCAGGCCACCGCTTTCGGCGTTGACGGCCATCAGCGGGGCCGCTTTCAGCCCCAGAGTATTGGCGGTGATGGCGACCACGCCGGCCAGCAGGCCCAGGTACAGGCGGGGGTGTTTTTTCATGGGAGGGAGCAGAAAGGAAATAGGACAGGCAATGGGGGAGTATACGGCCACCCACGCGGCACCATTTGGCCCCGATGGGTTCTTCAGTCGCCCAGCCAGCGGTCGGCCACCAGGCCCAACGCGTAGTTAAGCTGCACCAGCAGCAGCAGCCCCGCCCCGGCCGGCACGCTGAGCAAGCACAGGCCCGCCGCTGCCGCGTACTGCACCTGCATCAGGCCCAGGCGGCGCACCAGGGCCCGGCCCACGGCCGCGTGCTCGGGCCGCAGCAGTCCGTGGCGCTGGGCGTAGCGGTAGCTGCCCAGCAACGCCCCGCCCAGCAGCAGCAGGTTGGCCCAGTACACCAGCACGGCCCCGCGCAGGGGAAAATGGGTGGTGAGAAACGCCGTGGAAAAGGGCAGCAGCCCCACCACCAGCAGAAAGGCAATGTGCCACCAGGCCAGCCGGCGGTCGCTGCGCGCCAGGTAGGTGAACTGCGTGCTCTGGCACACCCAGAAAATGCCCAGCGAGAGAAACCCCAGCACGTAGCCCCCGATGCTGGGCAGCAGCGCCCGCAGGGCCGGTCCCACGTCGGCCTCGGTGCGCACGAGGGCGGCGGCCGGCACCCGCAGGTTGAGCACGAGCAGGGTCATGGCGATGGAAAACACGCCGTCGCTGAGTGACTCGATGCGGCGCAGGCTCTGGCCCGCTACTTCAGTGTAGGCCAGGGGCGGTGCGTGGGACGAAGACTGGGCCATCGGCTAGCGCGGCGAACCGCCCGCCCGCCGGGTTTTGCGCGGGGCGGGGGCCTGGCGATGGTCCAGCCGGTCTTCCTCCCGAACGAGCTTGGGCTCTTTGCTCAGGCTTTGGCCGTGGTTCACGCGGCCGTCGCGCATCATGCGGCGGTTTTCGCGCAGCAACTTGTCGTCGGTTTTGCCTTCTTTTTTGAGCATTTTGCCGCCTTCCTGGCCGTGACCCGGTGGGTTGATGGCGGTGAGCAGCAGGCCGGTCAGGGCGAGCAGGCCGGGGAGTTGAGCGAGACGGGTCATGGGGTTTGGATGATGGAGAAGCGGTTGCCGCAGGTACGGCGGCCCGTATTTTCAAACTTGCTTTGTTAGCCCAGCTGCAAGCGAAACAGCGTGGAAAGCGTGCCCGCCACCAGAGCCCAGGCCATGCCCGTAAGCAGGTACTGTTTGGCAATGGTCTTGGGGTCCTGGCTGAATACGTAGCGAAACAGCCAGTGCGGCGTTTCGTGGTCGGCCGGGGGGGCGGCGGGCAACGGGGTGCTAGGCACCGGCATCGGAAGCGAAGGAATAGCCATGCGAATGCGGGAAAGCAAGGTGGAATAGTGAAAACCAAGAGCCATTTGCCCGTCCTGCTGAGCGCAGCCGAAGCAGGACGTTCTTCGTGTTTGCTTTCCGGCCGCCAACGCCCGGCCTATTCCCAGCCGTTGCGGCGGAAAATGGCGTGCCCGTCGGCCGACTGCAGAAAGGCCACGAACTGCCGGGCCGCGGCGGCCTGCGTGGTGCGCTGGGTGAGGGCAATGGGCGTGCCCCGACTCACGCGCTGGTCGCGGGGCAGGCGCACGAGGGCCGAGCCGGGCAGGCGCGGCTGCCAGGAGGCATAGGTTATCCAGGCGTCGTAGTCCTGGGGCTTTTGCTGCCAGAGGTCCACGGCCTCGGCGCTGGTTTTGACCGACGTTTTGGTGTTGTGCTGCAGGTTGCTGATGAGGGCGCTGCTGCGGGCCATGTCCTCGGTCATGCCCATCTGGCCGGCCCCGTTCACGTCGAGCAGGCGCACGCCGGGCCGGGCCAGGTCTTCGAGCCGCTTGATGTGCAGCGGGTTGCCGGGGCGCACCAGCACCGCCGACTCCCGGGCGTAGAGGCTGGTGCGGCTGGCTTCGTCGATAAAGCCGGGGTGGGCCAGCGCCGTTTGGGTGAGCATGTACTCGGCCCCGCCGTACACCAGGTCGGCGTCCTGCTGCGCCTGGGCCAGCCACTTGGGCTCGGGGCCGGCCGTGACGGCCACGTCCAGGCCGGTTTGTTTGGTGAAGGCGGCGGCGCATTCCTTCATGGCCGTGGCCGGGCCGCCGGGGCCGTACACGTGCAGGGTTTGGGCGGCGGCCGGCGCGGCCGCGAGCAGAGCAGGAGACATGAGCAATAGAGCGAAGCGGCGGAGCCGGGTAAGCGGGGATGTTTTCATGGGTATTAGCGCGTTACTTAACGGGCGGCAAAAAGCCGTATTTCTGGTACACGGCCTGCCCGTCTGGGCTGTTAAGGAAGGCCACAAAGTCTTCGGCGGCCTTGGCGTGGGGCGCGGCTTTCATCACCCCGGCCACGTAGTTGGCCATGATGTTTTCCTTGGCCGGGATGGCCACGCTTTCCACCGGGTGGCCCAGCATTTTCTGATAAAAGGCCTCCGTGTACCACACCGGGGCCGCGTCGGACTGGTCGTAGAGCACCCGCAGGGGCGACTGGCGGTGGTGAATCTGGGTCAGGTAAGTGCTGCCGGCTTTCACTTTGGTCGTCATCACGGCCGTTTTCAAGGCCGCGCCCCCGGCCTTCTCGTACGATTCCTCGATGCGCTTGCCGATGCCTTCCCATTCGGGGTTAGGCATGCTCACGCGCACCTCGGGCCGGCCCAAATCGCGCAGGCTGGTCACCTTCTTGGGGTTGCCCTGGCGCACGAGGATGGCCAGCCGGTTCTGGGCGTAGCTGGTGGTGCGGGCAAACCACTCCGGCGTCATATCCATGCGGTTTTTGCCGGCCGCGTACACGTCGGGCTTCAGCTCGATGCGCAGGTTGCCTACTACCAGGCTGCCCTGCGTAATCTGCTTAGCCAGGATGCCGGGCGGCAGCGTTTCCACGAAAATGCGCACGTACTCGGGGTGGGCCTTGCGGAACTCCTTCAGCAAATCATCGAGCACCATGAACTGGTTGCCCCCGAAAAACACCACCAACTGCGGGTCCACCACGTCGCCGTAGAGGTCGGGCGCGTTGTCGATGCCCGGCACCGTGAAGGGCACTCCAGCCTGAAACGGCGCGTTCCAGGGCGGGTCAAAGCGGTGGGCCGGCTCGGGCGGCGTGGGCTTTTGGATAGGCATGGTCTGGGCGAAAAGGGCGGCCGGGGCGGCCAGTGCCAGCGCCAGCAGCAGGTGCGGAAGGGGTTTCATGGGGTTGGGTAAGGAAAGCGGAGAAAAGCACAAAAGCAGCGGAGAGCCCGGCGCTACGGATGCACCAGCGACCAGCCCTGGGCCTGCCGGATAATAAGCTCGCCGTTGCCGCTGGGCACGTAGGAAATCAGCGGCAGCAGCTCGTCCTTGCTCATTTTCCTTTCCTTCAGCGTGTTCAGGCACTGGGCCAGAATCACGCCTTTCTGCTTGAGGGCCGTGAGCTGGGCCTCGTAGGGCTGGTCCTTGCGGTAGAGCGTGGTGCCCCCGCCGAAGGCAATCAGCTCCACGGTGAGCTTGCCTTTAAGCCGGCTGTCCTCCAGCGCGTTGCCGATGTTACGCAGCGTCTGCTGGATGAGCTTGGGGTCGTCGCTGTCGAGCTGGTAGATGACATGGTACTGGGCCTGGTCGGCCGTGGCCCCTTGGAAGGCACCTTTTTGAAAAGCTTCGCGGTCATGCATGGCGGTGGCGTTGCGGGTGGCGGGCGTCTGGGCGCGGGCCGAGAGGGTGAGGCCGGCGAGCAGCGCGGCGGTCAGCAGCAGGTGTTTCATGGCAACTGGGGAAAGGGCACCACCGAAGCAGCGCGGTGAAAACGAAAGGGGTGAAACTGGAAATCGGTGCGGGGCTACTCGCCGCCCTTTTTGCCCGCTTCCATCGCCGCGTAGGGACCAAACTGGTGCTGGTGCTGCGTAAACCGGTCGGCGTAAGGCGGGTAAGGGCAGTCGGCGGGCTTCTTTTTCAGGTTGGGGTAGTCCTTTTCCAGGTGGGCCATGCGCGGGCGGGGCAGCGAGTTGATGTAGGCCGCCACGTCGTAGGCGGCGTCATCGGTGAGGATGCTGTGCTCGGCCGTGGCGCCGAAAGGCATGTTGGCCTTGATAAAGCGGGCCGCCGTTTGCAGGCGGTGCATGCCGGCCCCGTCGTTGTAGCTGTCGGGCCCCCACAGCGGCGGGTACTGGTAGCCATCGGCGGCCAGCGTGCCGTTGAGGCGGCCCTGGCCATTGGCTCCGTGGCAGCTGGTGCACTGCTGGGCGAAGACGATTTTGCCCTGCCCGAGATTCGCCTCGCGGTTGGGCATGGTGAACTTAACAAAACCCTGGCCCTTCACCTTCTCCCCCACTGGCACCTGGCGGCCCAGCCATTTCATGTAGGTGATGATGGCCTTCATCTCCTTGCCGTCCACCGGCAGGGGCCGGCCGTTGAGGCTGCGCGTCATGCACCCATTGATGCGGTCCTCCAGGGTGCTGATGGCATCCTCGCGCCCTTTGTAGGTGGGGTAAATGCCCCAGATGCCCACGTAGGGGGCCGAAAACGCCTTCTGGCCGGCCTGCAGGTGGCAGTTCTGGCAGGCCAGGTTGCTGCCGGCCAGCCGCAGGGCCGGGTTGGCCACTTGCGGGCCGAGGTAGTGGGCGGTGTGGGCAATCAGCTCGTGGCCGTAGCGGATGAGCTGGCCCTCCGGGTCGGGCTTCACGCTGTCGAGCACGAAGCGGGCGGGCTGGAAGAAGTTGGTTTTGCTCCCCACAGCCCCCCCGGCAACGTCAGGCAAGCCCGCCGCAGGCCCACTCGCAGCGGCGGCCGTCGTGGCCGGGGCATCGGCCAGCAGGTCGGGCGTTTTGGGGTTGAAGACGACGATGTAGGCCGTCACGGCTACTACCAGCACCATCAGGGCAATCACCCTGGTCAGCAGGCCAGCGATTTTGATGAAGGCCTGCTTGTCTTCCGGCTGCAGCCGAGGCGAGGGGTCGGGAGTGGTTTCCATGAGGCCAAGGAGAGAGGTGAAACAGGCGGCAATGGCCAGCCAGCGCGCAAAACAACTTGTTTTGCGGAATGCAGACAGTCAATTAGTTAAATCGGGCAAAGCAAGCGCTACCATTCGGCCGCTCTGCCCCGTTCAGGCGGCTAGACCGTGTGCAGAATCACGTAGAGCGAGCCGGTCGAAATCACTACCCAGAGCAGAATGCCCAGCACGTAGGGCTTTATTCCCACCGAGCGCACCACCTTGGCCGAGAGGCCCGCGCCGATAAAGAACAGCGTCACCGTGAGGCCGATTTTGGCCAGGTTCACCATCACCGGGCCCAGGGGCTTGGCGGCGGGAATAAAGGTGTTGACCAGCATGGCGGCGATGAAACCAAAGATGAAGTAGGGAATTTTCACCTTCACGCCCTTCTGCTTGAATAGCATGGCCGTGCCGATGGAAATTGGGATAATCCAGAGGGCGCGGGCCAGCTTCACGGTGGTGGCCACTTCCAGGGCCTGGTTGCCGTAGGCCGCCGCCGCCCCCACCACCGAAGAGGTGTCGTGGATGGCAATGGCGCACCACAGGCCGAACTGGTTCTGCGTCATGGCCAGGGCGTGGCCGATGGGCGGGAAGGCGAATAGGGCCACGGCATTGAGCACGAACACCGTGCCCAGCGCCACCGACATTTCCTCGTCCTTGGCCCGCAGCACCGGTCCGATGGCCGCGATGGCCGAGCCGCCGCAAATAGCGGTGCCGCACGAAATCAAATGCACCACGTGCTTGCCCAGCCCCAGCCACCGGCCCACCACCAGGCCCAGCAGCAGCGTGCCGAAGATGGACACCACCGTGAAAATGATGCCCTCCTTGCCGGCCTGCACCGCCGCGTGGGCATTCATGCCAAAGCCCAGCCCGATAACCGAGAACTGGAGCAGCTTGGCCGTGGCCTGCTTGGTTTGCGTGGTGAAGGGGTTGCCGATGGTTTGGGCCAGCAGCAGGCCCAGCGCCAGGGCAATGGGCGGCGAGGCCCAGGGCGTGAGGCAGAACACGAAGAACAGCACGAACACCACCTGCTTCAAGGTGAAGTCCTGCCCGAACACCACCCGGGGCGTGTGCAGGTGGCGGAAGAAGCCGGTGGTTTCGTTGAATTCGGGGGCGGCGGTTTCCCCGGCCGGGGCAGGGGCGGGCAGCGGGGTGGAAGCTTGAAGCGGCGTGGGCTGAACTGGGAGGGCCATGAGCGGGAGGGGTTTGTTTCTGAGGCAAATATACGGCGTTGCCCACCGATTGGATTATCCAATAGTATTATCCTGCATAACCAAAGGTTATTGATTGCCCGGGCCGAGCCAGGGTGGCGCGTCCGTTTTGCGTGGCCAAGCCGGCCGCCGCGAGGGCTGGAAACGCCAGCGGCCGGCTCGTGGTGTACGAGCCGGCCGCTGGACGGATGAACTACTGGCCTGAGGGCTTAGAAGCCGGTTTGCTCGTCCTTCAAATCGAATACGTCGCCGCCAGCGTAGCGCGGGTCGTCGAGGGCGTAGGCGGCGCGCTCTTCGGCGTCGCTGCCCCCCTCGGCTGCGGCAATGGCTTCGGGGTGCTGGTTTTGCTCGACGTGCCCGCGCTGCAAATTTGGGTCAGCAATAGCACCGGGTAGGCAGTATTGCTCGGTGGCTGAGGCATTTTTGCCGCGAAATTCGCTGAACTCGTCGGGGTTGTCGTTCGAGCCGTCGTTGGTCGGGGCCTGGTAGTGGCGGGGCGCGGTGGGGTCGGCGGGGTGGCCGAAGTCGCCGTAGTGCGGGGTGCCATCGTGGGCGGCCGGTTCGGCGGCGGGTTGCGCATCGGTTGGGGCGGGCTGCGGAGTGTTTTCCATGAGTATAAGTAAGTCGGGTGAAGATGGGCGAACCACCCGGTCCGCACTACGCTGCAATGGTACGTAAGCTGCTCATAAAGTGGTGCTTTCAGCGGATACCGAATAGTTATCCAGCATCACCATTTTTTATTTGCCCCCCTTCAGCTGCCCCTGCACGAAGCTCAGGAAGCGCTGCGCCGGCCGGGCCAGCACCTGTCCCTGCACCGATACCGCCTCGAACTGCCGGGCCAAGTGCAGCCCGGCAATGGGCACGATTTCGAGCAGCCCGGCCGCCAGCTCGCGGTCCAGGGCCCGGCGCGACACGAAGCCCAGGGCGGTGGGCGCGGCTTCGAGGTAGCGCTTGATGGCCTCCGTATTGTCCAGGTAAATGGCCACGGGCAGGGCGCTGAGCTTGATGTGCTGCGCCCGCAGGGCAAATTCGAGGATTTCCAGCGTGCCCGAGCCCCGCTCGCGCAGCACCAGCGGGTGGGCCAGCGCCTCGGCCAGGGGCAGCGGGGCGGCGGGCGGGCCGCCGGGTGTGGCGCGGCGCACGGCCACCAGCTCGTCGGGCAGCAGCAGCTCGTAGTGCAGGTCGTGGCTCTTGGTGCGGCCCTCCACGAAGCCTAGGTCCAGCTCGCCGCGCAGCAGGGCCTCGGCAATGCGCTCGGAGTTGGCGTTCAGAAACGAGAGCTGCACCTGCGGGTAGCGGGCCTGGAAGGCGGGCAGCAGGCCCGGCAGCACGTACTGGGCCAGCGTGGTGCTGGCCCCCAGGCGCAGGCGGCCGGCGGCCTCGTCGGGGTCGCGCAGGGCCAGCAGCTGGTCCTCCAGCTGCTGCTGAGCGGCGGCGGCGGCATCGGCGTGGGCGTGCAGCAGGCGGCCGGCCTCGGTGAGGGTCACGCGGTTGCCGCGCCGCTCCAGCAGGCGCTGGCCGTACTGTGCTTCCAGCTCCCGGATGTGCTTGGTAACGGCCGGCTGGCTCACAAACAGCTCCTGGCCGGCCTTGGTCAGGCTCAGGTGCCGGGCCACAGCGGCAAATACGCGCAGACGGAAATCGGACATGGCGGCAAAGTACGCAGATGTGACATTTTGATATGGACAACTAAAGGTCGCGGGCGTAGACCGCCTGATTTGGGAAAAAATCAGCGGCACGCTCACAGCGCCCGGTGCTCACCGAGCGGCTGGCCACGTTGCGTGCCGGGGACACGGTGACTTTAGCCCGCCTGAACCGGCTGGGCCGCAACAGCACCCACATCATGTAGGTGGTGGCCGCTCTGCACGCCCGGCAGGTCCGCTTCGTCGCTCTGGACCTAGGCATCGATACGGCCACCCCGGCCGGGCGGGCGGTCTTGGGCCTCTTCGCCGCGCTGGCTGGGTATGGCCGCGAGAGTATCCATGAGCGGGCGACGGCGGGCATGCGACCACCCACGCAAGCAGGCCCTTGCAAACGGCTGGTGCAGAACGTAATCGTCTGTTGGAATTGCCTTTGTCCCAACCAGTAGCTGCTTCATGCCCCGGCGGCCGAGCGCTAGTCCGTGGCAGATTGATGTACTGCCAGCTCACGGGCGAGCTGGCAGCACATCAATCTGAACGGCGAGTTCGATTTCTCGGACGACGCCCTAAAAGATTCACTCCCCTTCGATTTGGAGGCCCTTTTTGCCTTCGACTGGGAGTCTCCTGCGGCCCCGCCCGTTTAACCTTTGTACCAAACTTTTAACCAAGGCCAACCTTGGCCAGCAGCTCGGGCAGGCGGCGCTGCCCGGCGGTGCGGCGGGAAGACATTTCTACTTCAATCCACTCGTCGAGGGTCCAGCGGTGCTCGACCAGATAGCGGGCGATGAGGCTCTTCTGGCTCTCGGCCGATTGGGCGCTCGTGGAGACGCGGACGTAGCCAAATAGCATGGGCAAAACGGGCAGGTTAGCGATAAGGTAAATGCGCTTCGTAAAGGTACCGGTTTTCGATGCCTTTACATGGACGTTAACGCTATCATTGGTGGGTAGAAATAACGGTCGTTTACACCATCGCCTTTTGGGTAGCTTATGGCCACGCACCTGCGGATTCACCTGGGCAAGGAACGTGAGCTCTACGAGCAGCCCCCGCTGGTACCAGCGGCCGAGCAGGCCCGGGTCTTTGCCGTCCCGGATTGGGCGGATGTTCACTTGGCCCGGATGCTGGCGCCGGGCAACCGCGTCGGGTTTGTCTTGCAGCTGGGCTACTTCCAGATTAGCCAGCGCTTCTACGTGGCCACCCGCTACCACGCGGCCGATGTGGCGTACGTGGCCCAGCAGCTGGGCCTGGGGCCCGCCGACTTTGACCCGCTTCGCTACGCCGATGCCCGCTATTATGCCCACCAGCAGCTCTTGTGCGAGCAACTGGGTATTGCGCGGTTCGAGGCGGCCGCGGCGGACCGGCTGTACCAGGAGGCGGTCCGCCTAAGCAGCCAGCACCTGAAGCCGGCGTCGGTCTTCGATTACCTGGTGCTGTTTCTGCACGAGCACCGGCTGGAGCTGCCCACCTACAACACGCTGGCCGACCTCATCACGCGGGCCCTGCTCGCGTTCGAGAAACGGCTGCTCCACCGCTTGCAGCAGCACCTGCAGCCCGGCGAGCAGCGCTTGCTGGACCGGCTGCTGGCCGCCGACGACCCCGACGCCCGCGAAGCGGAGGCGGACCGGCGCTACCCGCTCACCTTTCTCAAGCGCATTCGCCAGGGCCTGCGCCCCGGGGAAATCCGCGAACGGGTGACGCACTTCGCGTCCCTGCGGCGGCTCTTCGAGCAGCTGCAGCCGCTCTGGCAGCGCCTGCGCCTCTCGGACCAAGCCATCACCTACTACGCCGAGTACGTGCTGCGGGCCCAGGCCGCGCAACTCTACCGCCGCGACGAGCGGCGCTACCTCTACCTGCTCAGCTTCGTGGTGCACCAGTACTACGAACTGGGCGACGCCCTGGTCGACACGCTGCTGCACACCACGACCAGCGCCGCGAATCAATGCCGCGAGCAGGTGAAGGAGACGCTTTATCAGCAGCGCGCCGCCACGCAGCAGCTGACCAGCCAGGTCACGGGCCGGGGTTACCGACACCTGCAGGCGCTGACCCAGATTCGTGCCCTGGTCGATGCCCCCGACGTGCCGGCCGAACAGAAGCTGGCCCGTATCGACGCGCTGCTGCAGCGCCACCAGGTCACGGCCGCGCAGCTGAGCGAAGACCACCAGCAGCTGGAGCAATTACGCCAAGCCACCGAGCAGCAGGCGGGCGAGGCGCTGTTTCACGAGGCGTTGGCCGGGGCGTCGCTGCGCCTGCAAACCAAGCTCGGGGCCCTGGTCAAAGCGCTGGTCGTCGACGAAGCGACCACCCGCGCCGACCTGTGGCGGGCCGTGCACTACTACCAGCAGCACGACGGGCACCTGGGCGCGCAGGTGCCGCTGGACTTTCTCTCGCTCACGCAACGGGCCTACATCCTCGATGCGCAAGGTCGGTTACGCACCTCCCTTTATAAAGCCCTCCTTTTTTTGGAGATGGCCACGGCCATCAAGTCCGGCCAACTCAACTTTACGTGCTGTTACCAGTACCGGGCGTTTGAGCACTACCTGCTGCCGGCCGCGCAGTGGGCCAAGCAGCACGAGGCCTTGCTGGAGCAGGCGGGCCTGAGTGCCTGGCGCGACTTTGCCACGGTCCAAACGACCCTACAGGCGCAGCTGCAGGCCCAGTTTGCCGCCACGAACGCCCACCTGAGCGGAGCTGACAACCCGCACGCGCACCGCACCCCGGCCGGGCGTTACCGCCTGACCACGCCCCGGCTGCCGGCCGAGCAGCCGCGCCTGCCGGCTCATCTATTTCCCCGCCACCGGGTGGTGCCCCTGCGCGAGGTGCTCACCAGCGTAGCCCGCCTGACGCAGTTTGACACGGCCTTCGGCTCGCTGCCCAGCAAACACGCCCGCACGCCTCCGCCCTTGTCGCAGCTGCTGGCCGCCCTGGTGGGGCTGGGCTGCAACCTGGGCCTGCGCCGCCTGGCACAAGTCGCGCCCCAAGTGGACGAGGCGGCCCTGCAGCGCCTGGCCAGCACCCATTTCTCGCTCGACAACCTGCGCCAGGCCAACGAATTGATTCTGGCCTTTACCCGCCAGCTGCGCCTGCGCGAGGCCTTTCGGCGCTCCCCCGACGTGCTGCACAGCAGCAGCGACGGGCAGAAGTACGACCTGGCTGTGGACTCGCTCGCCGGCAGCGCCTCGTTCAAGTACTTCGGCAACCGCCGCGGCCTGACGGCCTACTCCTACGTGGACGAAACGCTGCTCGTCTTCGACTCGACCGTGTTCAGCGCCGCCGACCGCGAGGCCACGCACCTGCTGGAGGGGCTGCTGCGCCACGCCGTGCGGCCCACCGACGTGCACAGCACCGACACGCACGGCTACACCGAAGTCATCTTCGCCGTGACTCGCATGCTGGGCATCGCCTACGAGCCGCGCATCCGCCAGCTCACCAACCAGCAGCTCTACAGCTGGGAGCCGGTGGCCACGCACCGGCAACTGGGGCAGACCCTGCTGCCCGACGCGCGCCTCGACCCCGAGCGCATCGCCCGGCACTGGGACGAGGTCCTGCGCCTGGTCGTCACCCTGAAGCTGCGCCACAGCGAGGCCTCCCGCCTGTTCGGCCGCCTCAACTCCTACGCCCGCCAGCACCCGCTCTACCGGGCCCTGAAAGAGCTGGGCCGGCTGGTTAAAACCGAGTTCCTGCTGCGCTACGTTGACCAGGTGGAACTGCGCCAGCGCATCCAGAAGCAGCTCAACAAGGGCGAGAGCGCCCACCGGCTGGCCCACGCCGTCTGGCACGGCCGCAACCAGGAGTTTCACGCCGCCACCCGCTCCGAGCAGCTGGTGGCCGAGACCTGCAAGCGCTTGTTGATGAACGCCATCATCTGCTGGAATTACCTGCACCTCTCCCAGCACCTGGCCCGGCTGCCGCCCGAGCAGCAAGCGGCTACGCTGGCCACGCTCTCGCCCTTCGCCGTGCTCTCCTACCGCCACCTGAACCTGCACGGCGAGTACGACTTCTCCGACCACCCCCTGCTGGCCGAAGCCCCGTTTGACATGGACCTGATTGCTACCTGGCAGCCGCCAAGCAAACCGGCGTAGGGCCGAGTCGGAGGTTTTACCCTATTTGTTTAACAACACCCAACCAGGCCCGCCGGCCACGATGATGGCGGCCCTGCACACCATGGCCGAGCATTCCAAAGCCCTCCCGCCAGGCACCAATCTGGACCTTTACTTTGCCCAGCTCATGCGCGAAAACCACCGCGCGGCCGTGTCCATGTCCGCCCTGGAGCTCCAGCAGGGCCACGACCCGGAGCTACTTCGCATTGCGCAAGACATTTACCATGCCCACCAGCAGCTCGTTTGGGGGCTGGACTCGGCCATTGAGCGGATTCAGGCGCAGCCACCCACTTACCACGACCACACCACTCAAAGCGAACGGCTCTCTCGATTGTTAGAAGCCGCCACCGCCGGCCTGCATCCGGCCGCCCACCGCAACATCGCCAAGGTAGAAGCCGGCCCCGACTCCCTCAACCACCACCACACCCCCAAGCAGGAGGATGGTGGTACCGGCAGCATCGACCATGACTACGCCGCCCTGCTCGTGCCCCACCACCAGAACTCCATCACCCTGGCCCGCGCCGAGCTGGAGTTGGGCCGCGACGAGCCCCTGCAGCGCGCCGCCTACTTCATCCTGCGGGACCAGCAGCGGGAAATAGAGCAGGTGCAGGTATGGCTCACCCAGCACCCACGTCAGGGCAAGTAGTGGTCTTCCCTGACCATTCGCCCGTTCGCTAGCCCACCTTGGTGACGGACCGGACCAACTGATACCCGCCGGCTTCCAGCGCAGCTTGGATGGCTTTCAGGTCCGGGCCGTTGGCGTGCGCGGTGGCCACTTCGGCCTCGCCCACGGCCACGCGGTCGACCACCAAGCCCAGGCCCACCAGCTGCTCGCGGACCCAAACGATGCAGTCCGGCGCGCACATGTTGTCAATGGTGAGCACGTAGCGCATGAGCTGCGTCATGCCAGCAGTATCGTCTTCGGGAAGGGACATTGCGAAGTAGTTGAAAAGTCAAAGTATACGGGTTACCGTCCAAATGCAACGCAATGGTCGGGGAGCGTGTTCGGCTCGCATGTGCCATCACCACAAGCCCGCCCTCAAACTCCAACGCTTCGGCATTTACCTCGCTGTCGGCTTTTTGGTACTGCTGAGCCAGTATTACATGCCGTAAGCTGGCCTTCGTACCCACCTACTTGCGGCGCCGTGAGGCCTGGTGGGTAGTGGTTGCCGGCGCGGGCGGCACCACCACTTCCTGGACAACTGAAAAGGAGTAGGTGATTACCCGTTTGCCTGGATTCGCAAACGGAGCCGCCGGGGCTGGGGCCACCACCGGCACCAGCGGCCGGGTCACTTCGTGGTAAAGCTGCACGCCTCGGTAGGCGACAATCAACCCAGCGGCCAGCAAGGCTAACAGGGCAGTGTAAAGGGCAATTTTCTTCGTGCTCATGCTACGGGTTTGTTAAAAGCCGGGCACTAGGCCCGGGGATACGAGGTGGGAAACAGGATTGGTGCGGGGCGGAGTTAATCCGCCCCAGCGAGACTAAGTAGCCCGCTTGCTGCATGGCCGGCAGTCCAAACGGGAGTAAAAGGCAAACTTTTTTTTGAAGCAGGGAAAAGGTGCTGCTGGCCAGCTGGACCCTAGCAAAGGTGAGCGCAGGCGGCGAACGATTTATCTGATGCTTTCAGAAAGCCAACTTTATTCAAGTCAGCATCTTACCAAAAATGCGCGCTCATTTACAGCCCACTTATGGGGGTTGGAAGCGTGGCTTAACAGGGGGAGCAGATATATCTCCATCACGGGGCGGCTGGCCGGCAGCCCGCAGGATGGTCAAAGCAAAAATTCGGAGCAGGTTCATCGCTGCAAACCTGCGACCGCCGGGCAACGAATCATAGGACACTAAATGCGTTTTCGTTACTTGCAATTGGTATTAACGCTAAACGCCCTTGTCCCTCCTCGACACCTCCCAGATTGCCTGCGAATACTGCCGGCGAAAGTTTGTTCCCAAGAAGCGGTGGGTGCAGAAATACTGTGGCAGTCCCTGCCGCGTGGCGGCCTGCAACCAGCGGTCCGGGCGGGCGCATCCGCTCGAAAGTCAATCCGCGGTCAAAGCCCGTCGCCGGAAGGAGCGGGGCCGCACGCCGTCAGCCATCGCAGAAAGGCAGCCCGGAGCCGGCCATGAGGCCATTCTGGCGGCCCTGGGGGAGCTCACAGAGCGCGTAGCAGCCATGGAGCAGGGGCAGCAACAACTTCTTGACCTCCTTCGCACCCGGTTTTGAGCAACCTGGCAGCAGATGCAAAAAAGCCGCCCCGATGAGGGACGGCTTAAGCGTTGCGTGGCAAGCAGAGGAATTATCGGGATTATTCTGTTGGGCCGGCGAAGTGCACTGCCCACTGACTAGTGCGTTCAAAACCTCGGATTTACGTTTAACTTCGCTTGACCGGTACCGGTCCTTTCAGGATGAAAGCATTGGGTTTTGACGATAGCCTTATTTCGCCCCTTCGCGTGGACCCCACGCATCCGCAGTACCAACTGGGCCTGGGGGAGGAAGTGGAGTGGTTCAAAGAGCCGGTGCTAATCGGCCATTTCACCACCGAGCCCGCAATTCCATTGCTGGCCCTGGGACTCAGCAATGCCATTCGCCCAGCGGCATTCGACGCCCTGGTTGTGCAGATTGCAGGTGAAGCCGGTTCGCTCATGCTATGGGCCAAACTGTTAAAATTCGGCCAGCCCTTTCCGTTCACAACGAACGAAACAGGACTGACCGAACTTCAACGGCGTTACCGGTTACAGCAGGGTTAAGACCCAAACTCGCGGACATCAATGCCCGCTGCCTGGCAAATTTCGAGAACCTCTGGCGGGACGTCTGGCAGGTGCTTTGTTAAGAGGCAATCAATGTCCGCCAAGCCGACGCCTCCGTGGTACTGAGCCTCTACGTAGTGGAACTCCAGTTCTTGCATGGTAGTGGCCGCCACCATTTTGCCCAAGAAGTACCGTGCGTAGCCCGACAGGTTTGGAATCAGCGCCGTGACCGGCAGGTTGGTGTAGGCTGCTGGAACCACGGCCCTATCGAGCGTGTCGGTGATGGACAGCGTCGTGCGGCTAAAAATGCTCGGCCGGAGACGCAAAGCAAACCGCCCGTAGCGCTCCACTGCAGCGGGTTCATACCCAACCGTCGTGAGGTAGCCGTAAACGGGGCGCAAGCGCGAGTCTAGTGCCACTTCGTAGCCGAACAGCTCCGATTCCAGTTCCGCCCGCACGTGCGGGGCATAGGCTCCACCCGAGGTTTGGGTTTCAAATTGGGTCTGCACGCGTTGAGCGTTAAAGATTTGCCGCAGCACTTGTTGCTGGTAAACCAAGGGGAAGTCTTTGCCGACGCGCAACTGTGGCTGGGCCATTGCCAGAATACGCCGGACGTTAGCCGCCGCCCGTACCAGGTCGTCTTCCAACGCCTGCGGGGTAATCAACGGCTTTAGCTTGCCCCGAACGGCAACGTCCCAGTGCTTGCCTTGCAGCTCCACATGGAGGCTGACATGCGGCAACAACTGCGACACCAACGTCGGTGCCGGGCTTGCATTCACATCCGCGACCGGAGTCGGGAGTATGGCTACGGTATCAGAAGGGCAACGCTGAACAGCTTCTGGATGGATTTCGCCCGTGTGGGCGGCGTTGTGTACTGGTGTTTCATGTTTGTTCTTCAATGAATGATGGTGGATTTTTTTGGTTGCCGCAGCGACGTATGGTTGTGTCGCGTTGGCGGGGTGGAACCGTGCGGTTCCGGTTATTGCCAACCCGGTGCGGTAAGGCAACGGGCCAGCTCGGGTTCGGACCCAGGTCCAAACAGGTTTCTACCTATGTATACGTAAAAACCGGCTCTGCTCGTAATCCAGCCAGAAAACGGCTGGAAGCACAACGGCTCGCAGGGGGCCGAATGAGAGGACATGGGGGCCCCCTTTGCCGCTGGCAGGGAGCCAGCTGGCGCGCGAGGCGGAGAATGTAGAAGCAAGTCTTCATGTAGGTTATATCAGTAAATAGGGCGGAGTTTGCCCATGCGACGGAAAAAAACCGGAATTTGATAATAACTCATTGATTTTCAGATTAATAAAGTTTTTTTCACGCTACTTGCGGCTCCTGGTTGAAAATTGCGTGGTTGTAGAATTTGTATGCTCCAATACCGACTGTGTCACCGAGCATTCGTCGGCTGCCTGAGCGGCCACCGGCTAAAAGCATCTAGCTGGCTTTGAAAAAAAGTTGAAAAAATATTTCATGTCGTAAACATGCGTCATATTATGACGTATATTTGCGACATACTTCATTGCCTTTCCGATGACCTACGCCAAAACCGCCGCATTCACCCAGGAGCAACAGCAGCTGGCCCGCGTGGCCAAAGCCCTGGCGCACCCGGCTCGGGTGGCCATCATCCAGTTTCTAGCATCCAAGCAGACCTGCATCTCCGGCGACATCGCCGCCGAGCTGCCGCTTTCGCGCACCACCGTCTCGCAGCACCTGCAGGAACTCAAGGCGCTGGATTTGATTCGGGGCGAGATTGACGGGCTCACGGTCTGCTACTGCCTCAACACCGAGCTACTCCACCGGGTGCACCAGCAATTCACGGCCTTCTTTCTGGAAGCAACCGCCGGGTCGGCCTGCGGCCCGGACGATGCTTGCGCCTGCTAAGCCCACCAAACAGTTATCACCTCATTTACCCAAGCAAGCCATGAAAATCTCTGAAATCAAGCAGGCCCTGGCCGAAGTAGAAGCAGTCAATTTCCGCCTGCCCACCGGCGAGTACCTGCCCGCGCACTTCCACGTGACCGAAGTGGGCCTGGTGAGCAAACACTTCATCGACTGCGGCGGCGTCGAGCGCCGGGAAACCGTGGCCAACTTCCAGCTTTGGGAAGCCGGCGACTACGACCACCGCCTGGCTCCGCAGAAATTCTTGCACATCCTGGACCTGTCGCAGCGCATTCTGGGCAGCGAAGACCTGGAGATTGAAGTGGAGTACCAGCAGGCCACCATCGGCAAGTTCGGGCTGACGCGCGACGGCAACGACTTCGTGCTGACCCAAAAGCAGACCGCCTGCCTGGCCCAGGATGCCTGCGGCATTCCGGACGCCGCCTTTGCCCTGCCCCAGCTGCAGATAGCGGGCTGCGCTCCCGGCGGCGGGTGCTGCTAAGCACCCAGCACGGCGCTACCCTCCCGGGTGGCGCCGTTTTGCTGGTTTCACCTTTCACTTCCTGACCTTCACTTTCCGATGACGATTGCCTTTTTCTCCGACGTGCACGGCAACCTGCCGGCGCTGGAAGCGGTGCTGGCCGATATGGAGCAGCGCCGGCCCGACATGATTTTCTGCCTGGGTGATTTGGTGGGCTACGCGCCCTGGCCCAACGAAGTCGTCAACGAGGTGCGGCGGCGGGGAATCCCGACGCTGGCCGGCAACTACGACCAAGGCATTGGGCTGGCCAGCGAGAATTGCGGCTGCGCTTACAAAACCGACACGGAAAAAGACCTGGGCGCGCAAAGTATCGCCTTCACCAACCAGGTGGTGGGCGATGAGGAGCGGCGCTACTTGCGTTACCTGCCCAAGCATATGCGCCTGGACTTTCAGGAAGAACCCTGCACGCTGAGCTTGCTGATGGTGCACGGCTCGCCCCGCAAAATCAACGAGTACCTGTTCGAGGACCGGCCGGAGGCCAGCTTTTTGCGCATCCTGCAGGAAGCGCAAGCCGATATTTTGCTGTTTGGCCACACCCACAAGCCGTATCACCGCACATTTGCCTACGAGCACGAGGGCGAAACCCGCTACCGGCACGCGCTCAACATTGGCTCGGTGGGCAAGCCAAAAGATGGGGACCCGCGGGCGGCCTATCAGCTGGTGCACCTCGACGAGAACACGAAGCTGAATGACCCGGCCAGTGTGCGCTCGGAGCTGGTGCGGGTGGCCTACGACGTGGAGAAAGCCGCGCAGGCGGTAGAGACCTCGCCGCTGCCCAACGAATACGCGGACATGCTGCGCAAGGCATATTAATGGGAGATAGCCATGACCATTCAACCACTTCTGAAAGCCCATTGGCCGGCAGTTAAGGCCATTTACGAAGCAGGTATTGCCACGGGCAATGCCACGTTTGAAACGCAGGCGCCCGCTTGGGAAACCTGGGATAAGGCCCACCTGAACCATAGCAGGCTGGTGGCCGTGGACGAGGCCGGCACGGTGCTGGGCTGGGCCGCCTTGTCGCCGGTATCGAGCCGCTGCGTGTACGGTGGCGTGGCCGAAATCAGCATTTACATCGCGGCGGAAGTGCGGGGCCAGGGCGTGGGCCGACAGCTGCTGCAGGCCCTGATTGCGGATTCGGAAGTCCACGGCATCTGGACGCTGCAGGCCGGCACGTTTGAAGAAAACACGGCCAGCATCGGCCTGCACACGCAAGCCGGGTTCCGCGTCATCGGGCACCGCGAGCGAATCGGCCAACACCACGGCATGTGGCGCAACACGGTGCAGATGGAACGGCGCAGCCCGACCGTCGGCGCCGCTTAACCTTACTTTTTTATGTCGACGTTGAATCAAGTGGTACCCGCCGCGCCGGATCCGGCCGCGCTGGCGGAAAAGAAACTCTCCGGCCTGGACCGCGGCCTGACCCTGTGGATATTCCTGGCCATGGCGCTGGGCGTGGGCCTGGGTTTCTTCGTGCCCGGCATCAATGGGGCTATTAACTACTTCTCGGTGGGCACGGTGAACGTGCCGCTGGCCATTGGCCTCATCCTGATGATGTACCCGCCGTTGGCGAAGGTGAAGTACGAGCAGCTGCCGACCGTGTTTAAGAACACGCGCATCATCGGGCTGTCCTTGTTTCTGAACTGGATTCTTGGGCCGCTGCTCATGTTCTTCTTGGCCATCTGGCTGCTGCCCGACAAGCCCGAGTACATGATGGGCCTGATTTTGATTGGCATAGCGCGCTGCATTGCCATGGTGCTGGTGTGGAACGACCTAGCCGACGGCTCGCGCGAATACGCGGCGGGGCTGGTGGCGCTGAATTCCATTTTTCAGGTGCTTTTCTACTCGGTGCTGGCTTGGCTGTTCATCACGGTGCTGCCGCCCTACTTCGGGCTGAAAGGGTACGCGGTAAACATCGGTATCTGGGACATTGCACAGAGCGTGCTCGTGTACCTCGGTATCCCGTTTGCGGCGGGGTTTCTCTCGCGTACCATCTTGCGCCGGCTCAAAGGCAACGACTGGTACGAGCAGGTTTATATCCCTGCCATCAGTCCCATTACGTTGGTGGCGCTGCTGCTTACCATCGTGGTCATGTTCAGCTTGAAGGGCGAAACCATCGTGCAAGTACCGCTGGACGTGCTGCGCATCGCCCTGCCGCTGGCCCTGTACTTCGGCATCATGTTCGTGCTCAGCTTTGCGGCGGGCAAGTACCTGGGGGCGGATTATGCGGAGAATGCCAGCATTGCGTTTACGGCGACGGGCAACAACTTCGAGCTGGCCATTGCGGTGGCCATCGGGGTATTCGGGCTCAACTCGGGGCAAGCGTTTGCGGGCGTGATTGGGCCGCTGATTGAGGTGCCGGCGCTGATTGCGCTGGTCAACCTGGCCTTCTGGTTCCGGCGCCGCTGGTACAGCGGCACCACAAACGCCCTGGCGGCCAAATAACGTCACGTGCTTCCGCGCAGTGCGCGAACAGCTACCTGTGCCCGCCGGCCGTTTCTCGCCCAACACCCGCCCGCCCCGAAGACGTCAGCCGTAAGATTACGCCGACCTCCTATTTTTCCGGTATGAAACAGCTGCTGCGTCTGCAACTGCATGTCTTTGATGCCCCTGCCGGCGTTACGCTGATGCTGCAACGCGGTGCCCACGAGCTGGTTCCGCCGGTCGCCCTCGCCGAGGGAATGTTGCTTTTTGAGGTGCTAGCCGCGGTATCTTATCCCAAGGGTGAGGAGGCGCCCCGGTTGGGTGGGCCCAGTGTCCACGGCCCGGTGCAGGGGCGCTTTCTCTACGTAAACGCCGGCACCTACGCCGGTCAGGCCGATTCCGGCTGGTCCCGCCGGGCCAAAGTGCCCCTGCCGGCGCTGACCCGGGAGCTGGTAGAACAGGCTCTGGCTCAGCCGGACCTGACGCTACAGGCCCGCATCCAGGGCAGGGCCGGGGACGGCGGACCGGCGTGCGCCAGTGTGAAGCTGCTGGGTGCGGGGTGGACGCTGGCTCCAGCCTGGCCGGTACCCGCAGCTTTGGCGGATTCAGACCTGAGAGGCAACTGATTCAAGAAAAAAGCGCCGGACTACGAGAGTCCGGCGCTTTTTCTCTTTTGATTAGCAGCTTGTTAGCCACCCAACGCGGGCTTACTTCTTCACGATTTCGGTAGCTGCCGGCGTCACCACGGCCGCGCTGGTCGGCTTCTTGGCGCAGCAGCTGGCGCCAGGCTTCTCGTCTTTTGCGCATTGCATGGTGGCTTCCTTGGCCGCTTTCTTGGACTTTTTGCCGGGTTTGCCGTCGTTGGCGGTAGCACTACCGATGGTGGCCAGCAGGGTCAGGGCAAGCAGGAGGTTTTTCATGAGTTGGGGAGGTAAAAAGTGAAGTGCAACAAGAGACTAACTAGCAGCAACCGCAGGCGCCTTTGCCCTGTTCCTGGATGGGCGGGCAGGGCACGGTGCCGTACGAGCAGTACACGCAGCAGTCGCCGGCCAGGGGCTTGAGCACGGTGTGGCAGCTGGTGCATTCGTAAAACCACTGGCAGGCATCGGTCGGCATCTGCTCGGCCTGCGCGTGCTGGCACACCGGACAGGTAAGCACGGACGTCAGCGTAACGGCGGACTGGGGGCTGGGAGGCGTTATCGGAATCATAGCAGGGACAATTAACGGGTAGCGGAAGGGTTCAGCACCGAATAGCCAGTGCCGTTGATGGCGGCCTCTACCTGGGCCACAGGCGTGACGGCGGCATTGAAGCGGACCTGAGCCGTGCCCTGCTCGTAGGAGACCTGCACGCGCTGCACGCCCGGCAGCTGCTGCACGTCGTGCTCCACGTGGCGGGCGCAGGCCTCACAGGTCATGCCGCCGATGCGGTAGGAACTGGTTTGCAGCACCGGGGCGGCGCTGGTAGCCACACCTGGCTTGGGAACTGCTGTCGGGTAGAATTGCGCTCCGTAGTAGGGAAAGGCCAGCAGCAGCGCGGCCAGCACGGTGACCGTGGCCAGAAAGCCCCGCGACTGCATCAGCGAGGGCTTGGCCGGCACGGGGCAGCCGCAGTCATCGGCTGCCGTTGGCGCGGGTCGCAGTTGCTGGTACCAGGCGAAGCCCAGGACGCCCACGGTCAGGGCTACCAGATAGGGACGCAAGGGTTCCAACCAGGCGAATGTGGAGGCTACGCCGCCCAGCCCCCCGACAATGGCCAGCAGGGGGGTAATGCAGCACAGTGAAGCGGCCAGCGCAGCCAGCAGGCCCGTACCGGCCAGAGTCTTGGTGGGTGTGGAAGCAGGTTGGTTCATACGGCAGCAGGCGTGAGGGAGATGGAAACGGACCCCAGCAACGGCTCTATCACGGGGCGCAGGGCGGGAGTCAGGGTGTAAAACACGGTCTGGCCCACTTTGCGCGCCTGCACCACGCCGCCGTCCTTGAGCTTGCGCAGGTGCTGCGAGATGGCCGACACGTTCATCTGCAGCACATCGGCCAGGTCACACACGCACAGCTGCTGCTGGTCGAGCAGCAGATACAGCATTTTCAGGCGCACGTCGTTGCCGGCCAGGGCCAGTACCGCCGCCACGGCTTCGAGGCCCGGCGCGGCCGCGGCCAGGCGCTGCTTGCTGTGTTCAATGTGCGCAGCGTCGGCAAAGACGCGAATACAGGAGGTGGCCATACTACTCGTTTTCGTAAAGGTACTGTTTTCTTATTTAAGCAAACGCTTAAATAAGAAACGAAAAAAAGAGCAGGCCCTCGCCTGCTCTTTTTTTGTGGCACTTCGGCTAGCTTAGCAGCAGCCCGAAGTATTGCCGTCGCAGCAGGTGCCGTCGCAGCAATCGGTGGGTTCGTGGTTCATGGCGAACGAGGGTGTAAAGTGAGGTAAGCCGCACCGCCTTGGTACACTTGATAGACGACGGCACTGAAAAAAGACGCAGCTAAGTGGCACAGCTTCTGGCTGCCGTGCAGCCGCACTGGTGGCGCGGCTGCGCTTCCAGAATGTTGCCGTAGCTATCGACTTTCATCCGGCAGCAGGCCGTGAACAGCTGGTGCAGCTGCTGCTTGGCCCGCTGCACCCGCGACTTGGCCCCGGAATAGGAGATGCCTAGCTCGGCTGCGTAGTCCTTCTGCGACAGCGCCCCAAGCTCAGTGCGTAGTAAAGCCTCCCGCGACGCGGCGGGCAGCTTGTCGACAAACGGCGTGATGCAGGGCGCAAAACCCGGGTTCAGCTCAGCGGGGTCGGCTACGTCGGGAATATCCCCATCCAGCTCAACCAGGCCCCGCTGGGCTTTCTGGTAGTCCAGAATGCGGTTGCGGGTAATCTGGTATACCCAGCTGGTGAGCTTGTCGGCGTAGGTGAGCGTAGGTAGCTTGAGATGAATCTTGACAAAGACGTCCTGTAGCAAGTCCTGGGCCGCGTCGGGGTCCGTAACGCGGCGCCGGATAAAAGCCAGCAGCTCGCGGTGGAAGTCGGCCCAGATGGTTTCGGTGGTGGCGGCGGCGGGGTTCATGGACATGGCAGTGGTTCTCTCCCAATAGACGACGCAACACCAAAAAGACGCATAATAGGGTGCCTCTAGGTGCTAATTCGGGATGTCCTGCTGTAGCCACAGGCGACGTGTGCCACAGGCGGTGCATTCCATCAAGAGTTCGGTAGCCTGCGCGTACCGCTCCAGCACCTCCACGTGGGCGTGCAGCGTTTCCTGCCGGCACGTGGCACAGGCCAGCAACTCGGTAGCTTCGAGCTGCTCCTGCAAAAACAGTAGCTCATCATCCCTCATAACAGGCAAGGTACTTACTAGCGTTGCGACTTCTGTATACCGCACAGTGCCTGTAGCTAAATATAATTGTCGACTAGGCAGATTGCTTGACATCAACCCATTGACCGGCCATGCTTATCCCTTACCGCTCGGGGCCTTCCGCAGCCCGGCTGGCTGGTTCGGTGGCTGGCCCCAACGTACGCTGGGCTTCCTGCAAGCTGCGGCCGGCACTTCGCAAGTTGGCAGCATCTTCAGCCAGCGCCGGTATCTTCTCGGCCCGTATCAGGGCCTCGGCTACCGCCTGGAGGTTAGCGCCACCCAGATAAGCAGATTTCTCCACGGCCTTAGCGGCCCGCAACAAGGAGTCGGCCGGCCCCGGGTAGCCCTGCTCTTCCAGCCCCTCGACTACCTGTTTGGCGGCTTGCACAAACGCAGCCGTGCCCGCGGGCTGTGGGCTGGTGGGATGCTGCGCTGTCACGGCCGCTACAACCTTTGCTGGTACCGGTGGCTGCATGGCCGTTAGCGCAGCCCCAAAACGTGCCGCCTCCCGCTGCGAGTCCGGGTCTTGAAAGCGTTTGTCCTGTTTTACTTCCTGCACCAGCTGCTGCAGCGCGGCGCCGTACTGCGCCAGGCCGCCCTGCGGGTCACGGTCAATATCGAGCACCTGGGTCATCAGGGCGTCGGCGCGCTGGTTGCGGCGGTAGTCGACGCCTGCTACTAACTGCTGCATGGCCGGGGCCGCGGCGACTAACTCGCGCAGCTGCTCTATATGCCGCACGGCGGGTGTGGGCCCATCCGTCAGCGGGCGGGCCTGGCCGGGGTGGCGGGCTGCTTCGGCATCGGGTCCGGGCAGCGGCGTGGTGTTGCGGGCAAACAACTCGCGCAGCGCCTGCAAGTCCCGGTCTTTGTGCCCGGCCCCGTGCAGGCCCACGATGCCTTGGTCCCGGGCGGGGTTGAGCTTTTCGTGCTCCTGGTTGAAGTCGACCTGATAACCGGCTTGATAGGCTATTTCGGCAAAGGTAGCCTGCAGGGTGCGGCCGTTGCCCTCGCGGAAGGCGTGCACGTGGTTGTAGTGGTCGAAGTAATAGGCGGCCCGCTCGGCGAAGGCCTCGGGCGTGGGCAAACCCTTGAGGTTGTTTTCCTGCTTAAGCTGCTCGCCCACCGCATTCAGCCGCTCGTCGATGCGCTCGAAGGGCGCAAAGTGCATGGGGCGCTCCATGCCGGGCAGGTCGGCGGCCTTGACGCCCTGAAACCCGGCTTCCCGGCGAGTTTGGCCAGCCCACTCGAACGTATCCTGAAACAGGTGGTGATGCACGGCCCGCAGCCGCTGGGCATCAAAGGTGTCGCCCTGGGGGCCATACCCGGCGGCCAGCTCCTGCAGCCGACGCAGCGACGCATCCTTGGTGGCCTGCT
The DNA here is from genome assembly GCF_017313265.1 of Hymenobacter telluris. Classification (GTDB taxonomy): domain Bacteria; phylum Bacteroidota; class Bacteroidia; order Cytophagales; family Hymenobacteraceae; genus Hymenobacter; species Hymenobacter telluris. The sequence continues at coordinate 32,975 of NZ_JAFLQZ010000019.1, forward strand.
CCAGCTCCTGCGCATCGGTGATGCCAAGCTTGTTGTAGAAGACGCCGGTGTGGGGGTCGGTAAAATTATCCATCAAGGGTAAATACGAGCGCCACGCATCTCGCTGGAATCGGACCAAAAAATTAGCCCGACCTCAGGCCGGGCTAATGCAACTAAATACCTGAAAAGAAGCTGGATTAGGCCACGTGCGCCAAGGCGTGCTCGAAGTTGTGCGCCTGCACCTGGCGCAGGTGCTCGTCGTGGCGGGCGCCCATGGTGGCCAAGTCAATCTGGCCGGCCACGTACTGCGCGTGCAGCTCGGCCAGCCATTCGGGCTCCTGGTAGGCGCCCTGGCTGCGGGTGATGCCCAGCGACTGGTTTACGATAAACTGCCGCTGCTCGCGGGTTTGTTCGCGGGGACCAAACTGCGGGGTGTGAGAAGCTTGCGTGTTCATAAAAGACAGTACGTAAACGGCGAATGAGAGTACAAATTAAACAAAAAACCCGGCATTATGGTGCCCGGGGCAGCTCTTAAAGCATGGGCTCATTGTCGGGCATCTGACCCGGTTTGAGCGTGTTGGCATATTGCCCCACGATGCCGGCCACGTCTTCCCGAATGAGCTCAAAATTGGCTTGTATTACGGCTTGTAGCGCATTAACCGGGCCTGTCATCGGGCTGCTACCAGCTTGGCGAGCTGCGCGCCGCTGACTTAGCCAATCCTGCGGCGGCCCCTCCCCTGCCGGGGCCTCGGCCAGCACCGGCGACGGGCCGCCCTCGAAGGTGGCCAGCGGGTGCAGCGGGTACGAGCCGGGCGCCGCCTGGCGCTCCACCTTGCCCTGGAAAAAGGGCTGTTCGGTTTCCACAGTCTGCCCGATGAACTCGCCGGTTTCGAGCGTGATGGTATCCTGCAGGCGCACCAGGTTGCGCTCCTGCCAGCTCACGCTCTGGCTGGCGTTGCTGCCGGCGCCCCGGTTGCCGCCGCTCTGGCTGCGGCCCAGGCTGGCCGACACCATTTCCCGGTCTTCCTTGCCCACCAACTCCGAAACAAACTTGGCCGTTTCCAGCGAGTTGACCTTGCCGAAAAATTGGTTGTTGAGGTTGCTCACCATCACCTGCATCTTGTCGCGGCCGTAGGCGTCAATCATCTGGCTCAAATCCTGGGTCATGTAAATCATGGCCACCTTGTTACTGCGAGCCGTGGCTGGTATCACCTCCAGGTTGGGCACGTAGATGGTCGCCGCCTCGTCGAGGAACACGTAGCTCGGGTGCTTGTGCTGCTGATTCATGAGCTTCAGCGCCACGGCCACGATGCAGCTGATGACCGGCGAGAAAGTTTCTTTCAGCGTAGGGTCGTTGCCCACCACCAGCACCTTGGGCGCCTGTGGGTCATTCAGCTCCAGGCTGAACCCCTCCCCTCTTGCCTCGTCGGGGGTGAGCACCCAGGCAATTTCCGGGGAGTTGATGCGCGTAAGCACAATCTGCAGCGAAGCAATGACGCCGGCCACCTGCTTTTCGGCTCGCTGCTTCACGGCCGTGGTGATGGAGCGCACCATGTCGCCGCACTCGGGGTCGGTGTCGAGCATGCTCAGCACGTGGGTAAAGTCCGGGTGCAGGGCCGTGTTCACCACGTGGGGCAGCGTGCAGAAGGCGGGGAAGTTCTTCTTGTAAAACCAGATGATGGCCGTCAGAAATGCGTTGGCGCTGGTGTCGAAGAAGTCCATCTTTTTGATACTCTCCGGGTTCAGGTTGGCCATGATGGCGCGGGCGTACTCGTTGGCGTAGGCGACCACCGGCATCTTGTCGGCCCGCAGCGGATTGACCCGCTCGCTACGCTCCAGGTCCTTGAAGTTGATGATGTGCAGCTGCACCGCCGGGCGCCCCTCCCCTACTGCCGCAGCTTTGGCATCGGCCAGCACAAACGCTTTCTGCGCGGCCTCGGCCAGCACCGGAAACTTAAAGTCGTAGATGAGCCCGGCAAAGCCTTTCTCAGTGAACTGCTCAATCAGGGGCTCCCCAATCGAGTAGGATTTGCCGGCCCCGGCCCCGCCGAGCACTAGCGTACCGCGAAAGGGGTTGGGGATATTTATCCAGCCGCCGTCCGTGGTGGCCAGGCTAAAGCCGTGCTCCGAGACCTGCTGCCGGCGCTCGGTGCGCAGCCCAAACCGCTCGGTTTTGTGCAGGGCCCGTGCGATACCTGCCACTAGGCCCGCGCCCAGCACGAGCAGAGCGGCTACGGGGTATAGCCAGGCAATCGCGCCAGCCGAAAACGACGCCAGCGCCAGCAACAACGCTCCGCCCACCAGGCCCACGCCGGCGGCTCCCAACTGGATGCGCCGAAGCTGCAGCTGCGTGGGCTGCCAGCGGCGCTGGCCGGGCCGGGCGGGCGGCGCTTTGAGCAGCAGCGCTAGCATCCCTCCCGCTACCAGCACCGTCGCGCGTACGACCAGGCCAATGCGTTGGTAAAAGCTTACCATCCCTGCCAGCAGGCGGCTCGTAATGGAAGCGCCCAGGCCAGCGCCCGGCAGGCCCGGTGCTACTGCTTCGGCCCTGAATGCTGGATGGGACAGCAGGTAGTACTCGCCGGCGGCCAGCAATACCAACAGTAGGCCGAAGGCCAGATACAGGCCGGTCAGGCGGTGGGTAGCCGGCTGCCGGGGGGCGCTCATCATGCTCATGAGATAATGGAATGAAATGGTTCGCTAATCGGGGTTACAGCTCGGGTTCCCATTGGCGGCGCCCGCGCTGCTCGCCGATGTCCTGGGTGGCCACGCGGTCGGGGCCGCTGGTGGCGCGCAGGGCCTGCTGAAAGCTGTGCAGGGCTTGGCGCACCTGGTGGCCGGTTTGGTCACGGGCGGGCTCCTCGCGTCCGGTGGCCAGCAGGTGATAGGCATTGTCCAACGGCTGCCCCTGCCGCGCGCGTCCCTCCAGCCGGCGGAGCCGGTCATAGAAAATGCGGTCGTAGCCCCGCCCCTGCGCGATGCGCTGCACCCGTGCCACATCCAGCCGCTGGCTTGGGTCCGCCTGCCGGTTTAGCTGCTCAACGCGCTCGGCAATCCGGGCATTTCGTTGGGGGTTGGGTTCCGGGATGGCCGGGGCTGGCCTTCGGCTGGGAGCCGGGCCTTGGTACTGGAACTGGCGCTCGAATAGCACCCGTGCCTCTTCCTGCCAGTCACGCAGGCTGAACCGGCTAACCCGCCCGCCGGGGTTCAGGGTGACGCGCTGCGCTCTATCGCGGGCCGAAACAACCACGTGGATGTGGGCTTGCAGACCGGGCCGCGCCTGCCCCGGCCGGGCTTCCCCTGCTCGCACGGCCGCGTCAGTGCCGCGGTGGGTGCGCTCGTGGTGAATGATGGCTCCCCACACCAGGTCATCTTTCCCCACGGCCCCGCCGCCCTTCAGCCGAAAACCAGCAGCATACGCTGTCATTACATCCCGGGTATAGGCGCGCAGCTTCGCTTCGTCACCCCCGCCGATGTGGGCCAATTCTTCCGGGCTCGGGGAAAGCACCAAGGAGTAAAACTTGGCTTCTCCTGCCCGCAGTCCTTTCACGTTGCCATCCAGGGAAGCCAGCACTGCTTCTCGGTCCAGCAGGTCTTGCTCGCCATCAAAGAAGCGCGCATGTTCACCCTTCTGCTTGGCCTCGTGAGTCAGGTAATTCAATACCTGGGCTGCACTCCCCTGGTTATTGTAGGCCTTTTCACCGTTCGTTTTTGGATTAATAAGCTTGGCATGCATGGCAAAAACTCTGAATTAGCGCGTTTTCTTAAGCGCTTTAATGTCCAAAGCAGCTACCCCAGCAGCTACGGCTTCAGCAATGCGTGCTTGGTTTTTCTGCTGTATTTTGTGCAGAGACTCCCCGCCTTCCGGGGCCAATAAATTCTCTACGACGCGCAGCGTTTGCTCCTGCACTGCCTGCTGCCGCAGCTGAAAGCGCAGCATTTCCAGCAGTAGCCCCCGCTCCTGCTCCTGCAGGTAAGAAAAAACCCGGTCGCCAAGCCGCTTCACCTCGGCCATGATGAGCTGCCCTTCCCGAGCCTGTGACTCCACCGGGTTTAAGCCGCGTTCCGCGAAGTAGCGAATGGCCGCATCCGCGTACTCGGTGCGGGTTACACCTAACCGCGCGGACTCCGCGCCTACCATGCGGTGTGTCGGCCCACTCACCGTAAGGTGCTTCACGGCGGAGCTGTTGCTGGGCTGGGGTGATGTATTCTGTGGCTGGTCCTGCATACCACTGATTTTAATGTTCAACTATTGACAGTCAGCGCTTTAGCTTACCAGGTTAACAAATATCAACTCTGTTGATGCTTAACCACCATTTAGTCAGCGCGTTAGCGATGTTAAATGGTGGTCTTCTTGCTAACTACCCTAAGGCCCCCTGGCTAACTACCCTAAGGCCCCCTGGCTAACTACCCTAAGGCCCCCTGGCTAACTACCCTAAGGCCCCTGGCCCAGCAGCATCCCGCCACGAACGGTCTACCTACAGTGCCCCCCTTTGTCACCGCCTCATGGCACCAAGGCTTGAACGCCTACTGCATTCTACTTAGGGGAGTGTCAGCAGGGAAGGGAATACCTAGAGAGCATCAGGAAAGATTTTTTATTTCTTAGGAAACAAGTATCCTCAAAAAGCGGAACCCTGTATCCTGGCTGCTTTACGCCTCGTAATCCGCTTTGTTTCTTAGGATTTTAGGAAATAAGTTTCTTGAGAACTTTTGCAGAATGTTTACCGAGCAATTTGTTTCTAACTTTACTAAGCACATTTTATACTTATTTTCTAAGAAACAAGAAAAACAGGAAACAACAACTGCAATTTCCTAGTAATATACTTGCTTTATTTTCCAGGAAATAAAAAAATAAGTTTACAAGTAACTTTGAAAATCGAGAAACAAGTTGCTTATTTTGCAAGCTGCTTCTCCTGTGGCTTTCCCATTAGTTCCCCTGCCCTATGAAAATCATTTGCGTTGCCAACCAAAAGGGTGGCATTGGTAAGAGTACTCTTATCACTGTGCTAGCGGGTGCGCTGGCCGCCGACTACGGCTACCGCGTGCTGGTGGTCGACGCGGACTCGCAGCAGACGCTGGCGGGTGTGCGCCTCACCAACGACCAGCCGAGCGTTGAGTTGGAGCGTGAAGCCGGTACGTTGGCCGAGCCGGCCTTTCCCTATGCCCTGGAATCGGTCGGCATGGGCCAGGTGTATGACCGGCTCGACGAAATCAGCGATGACTACGACGTGGTGTTCATCGACGTGCCGGGCCGCTCGGACGACACGGCCATGATTGACGTGCTCAGCGGCGCCAACGTGGTGCTCGTGCCGGTAGGGGCATCAGATGCCGAACGGCTGGCTACGATTTCCTTTATGCAGCTGCTGCAGGAGATTTCCCGGCTCTCGCGGGAGCAGGGGCTGGACTTCCAGTTCTTCGGCGTGCATTCGCACCGTACCAATCTGAAGGAGGAAAAGGACATGGACGAATTCACCGATGCTCTGGGGCTGCCGCGCCTGCAGGCCTCCCTGCGCCAGCTGGGCTGCTACAAGCGTCTGTCCACCCGCTACAGCTACCTCAATCCGGCCTACCGCCGGGCGGTGGGGGCGGATGCTTCGGTGGAAGCCGAGGTAAGGGCCCTTTGTGATGAACTGATTGCCCGCGCTGGGCTCACCGCTGAACTCGTATCGTAATGGCCAAAATTCAACGCCTGAAAATCTCGACTGACGAGAAAATGTCCATGCTGCGCGGGCAGCCCGGGCACATGCCGGCCGCGCCCGTAGCAGCCGAGCCCGCCACGGGAACTGCACCAGCTCCTGAGCCCACGCCTGTACCATCACCTGAACCAGCCCCAGTAGCGCCGCCGGTGGTAGAGGCCGCGGCTCAAGCGCCGGTTGCTGCGGTAGCAACTCCTAAGCCAACTGCTCCAGCAACGCAGGCAGTAAAGCGGGGTAGGGGTAGACCGCCAAAAGTAGAATCACCTGCTACCGAAGCGGCTCCATCCGGGCTGCAGCCGTCGCTGATTCGCCTGGAAGGGGAGACGCAACGAGCCGCCTTGGCCTACATCCACGAGGAATTGATGCTACACAGCCGCCGCGTCTATCTAAAAGAACTGGTGGATGAAGCGGTAAACTATTACTTGCAGCACGGACCTCCGGCCAAGGGTAAATAGGGGAATCCATATTAAGCAATTCCATTTGCTATGCTAACAGCAATTCCCAACCCCGATGACTACAAAAATGTGGGCATTGAATGCTTAGTGCAAGCATACAAAAGCATCTTTTCCGTCGATAACGGTGAGATGCGCCATGGTGTAGAAAGAGGACAAATCTGGAAGTATAATGAAATCGTTCTAAGAACTTCAATTGTCCTAATACACCAGGGGATAGAATTGCTCCTTAAGTCAGAAGTAGCTAAAAAGTCACCACTACTTCTGATAGACCAGAGGAGGGGTGAGTGGAAAACGCTGCCTAACAGCGGAGATGAAAGCTTCACAGACCTCTATACAATCGGAGGAAACGACTTGCTTAGAACCTTCTATGCCTGTATTCCGGCCAATTCAATAAGTGAGGATTTCATAACCCATTTCGAAGACGTCAGGGTCAAAAGAAACAAAATCGTCCACAGCATTGGCGGAGAAGAAATCTCCCCGGAAGATGTGCTAAAGCTGATTTTATGGACCTTCACCTTTCTACTGGGCCCCGACAGCTTTTGGGAGTCTGTGCTTGATAAGTTCTATAATCATCCCGGTCATGAAGTAGGTGATGAAGAACTTGAGTTTGAAGAAATTCAACAATATATCCACTTAGTCTACTTAGAAGGCATACTCGGAAAAGGCGAGCTTAATAACCACTTCAAGGTCGACCTAAAAGCCAGAAGATACTACTGTCCAACTTGTACTGCTGGAGGAGGCGTTTTAGTCAAAGGGGATGATAGTGTAGAAGAATACCCTTCAGGAAAATGGGCATTCCTATCTCCAAATGCACCTGATTCAACTGGTCTGGAGTGTTTGGTGTGTCGGGAGAGTTTTGATATCGAAAGAAAAGACTGCAATCCAACAGAAGGCGAACCATGCAAAGGCAACGTAATCTATTTGGATGAACCAGGAGAGACCGACGAAGATACCGGCGAGGTGTACGAAGAGGACTCTTTCATATGCCTGACGTGTATGCGAGACCAGCACAAGGATAAGCACCAGGTTGCTATTGAATAGGACTCTGACTTACGCTGACCTTAACTGCCTGCACTTCAGCCAAAACCACAGCAAAGACATCTACAACAGGCTCGTCCAATAAATCTGCTACGCGCAGCATCTCAGCCACGGTAAGGGTGGACGGGTCGGCCTCGCGCTGCTTAATGGTTCGGTAAGTCATACGAAGGTGCTCCATCAATTCGCGCTCGGTAAACTGGTAGCGGCCGTTCCGAAGCAGGTCAGTGAATCGCCTTGGCGCGGATGGCTCCATAGGGCTATTGGGCGGTAGGGAAGGGGTATTAGGCATGATGGTGTTCCCTTTATATGAGAAAGTAATGAATGGTGGCGCGCGGGTACCCCACCGCCCCCGGCCCTGCTCGGTACTGAGCGGGGCAACAAGGCCATGGACTATTCGGGCACCTGTTCCAAAGCCGCGAAGTGCGGGTTCTGCCGTGCCTCCTCGGCCAAGGTGTGTTCCTCCCATTCCGCTATCTGTCGCATTATATTGGTCAGCCAGCGGCCTAGCCGGGCGGGGTCTGCCTCGGCCAGAATTCGGGCTGTAGCGGTGCGGCGTTGTTCGTCGGTGAAAGCGGGGTGCTCCATGAGCCGCGTAAGCTCGATGCGCTGCGTGGATACCACGACAGTCGTGAGCGTGGGCAGCGTTTCCTGTCCCAAAGCAACCAGGGGCAAGGAGGGTAGGGACGGACGGGGCAGCACGGCGCCGGTATTAACGGGCTGCGCAGTAGCGGGGGCATCTTCGGGCTCGTTGTTTACCTCCAAGGCCGCGGGGCTTGCGCTGGGCGGGGTTGGCTCCGGGGCGCTGGGCTCGTTATCATCGCCGCCCGCGGTGCCTAGGATAAACTCAGCGGCCCGCTGGGCACGGCTCGCGGCCTGCACCACCAGCTTTTTATCGCCGCGCAGCTGCTCCAGCCAAAACTGCAGGTAGGCCGCGGTATTTTCCAGCGTCGCACTAGGGTCCAGCCCCGCATGGCCACACAGGAAAGCGGCACCCATCTCGGCCGTCAGTTCCTCGCGGGCGTAGCCGGCCCGGCCGCTCGGGCGCAGAGCCTCGGCCAGGTCGGGCCGGTCCAGGCGGCTGGCGTGGCCGGTGGCGTGGGTCAGTTCGTGGAACAGGGTCGAATAATAGGCCTCGCCGCTGATAAAGGTTTCCGGGCGGGGAACATTCACAAAGTCGGGGCCGGGGGCGTAGTAGGCCTGCGCGCCGCCGTGCTCGATGCGGGGGCAGGTAGCCCAAGTCGATACCAGGGCTTCGGCGGCTGCCAAGGGCTCGTGGTTCCGGTCTTGGGGCTGCTCGGGCAGAACAATGTCCACCCCTTCGACGTCATCCACCGAAAAGACGGTGTAGTACTTAATAAAGGGGGTTTTCTCCTCTTCACCGGTTTGCTTGTCCGTACGGGTCGTGACGTTGTAGTAAATCACGGGCATGCCTTTGGCCCCTTTGCGGATGTTGCCGCCCAACTCCTTTGCCTGCCGAAACGTGAGAAAAAACGGCGTACCGCCTACCAGGTGCAGCAAAAAGGCATTGATGCCGGTATAGGCCCGCCCGCTGACGTAGTTGCGGGGCAAACCGTAGGCGGCGTGCCAGGGCTTGCGCCAGGCAATCTGGCCCGCTTCAAGGGCTGCAATCACCCGGTCGGTAACAATCTGGTACACGTCGGGGCGGGTGGTCGTTTGGGCGGCGGTGCTGGTTTGCATTTTCATCGCTAAGTAGAGGCTAAGTGGCTGTTTCTAAAACCGTTTCCTTACTTATTAAACGCAAATACAGGCGCTTTTGTTGCTAAAAAGACAACAAAAATCAGCTATTACGGCCATTATTTTGCTTTGCTAAACCATTTCTCCCCCACTGCCCCTGGCACTTGGTTCGCCTACCCACTCACCCAAAAAGGGGGTAACAAAAGTGCCCGACAGGTTTGCTGTCGGGCACTCTTACCGCATCGAATTGTAGCTTACTCGGACTGGCTGAGTTCCTGCTTCAGACATTTCTGCAGGCTCGCCCGGGAGGCTTCGCCGATTTGAATCAGGGGGGCTCCGTCGTTGAGGTAGAACAAGACCGGATTGGCCTTGGTGACGGCCTCGCTCCAGGATTCGTCCGAGAGGTCCACGGGCAGCTGCAGCAGCGGCTGGTACTCGTCTCGTATGAGTTGTAAAATCAGCCCTTGCATCGCGGGGCAAAAACTAGAAAAAGGCCGGTGACCGGTAGATATCATAACAGGGGTATGGCGTGGAAGAGAATGCAACAAGGGTTCCAGGCCTGGCGCATAGCAAGGCTCGGAAATAGACAGCCCGGCCCGTCGGCAAATAGCAAGCCGATGGCAGCCGCAGCGGTTGCGGCGGGGTGTTTACCAGAAAGTTGGATTAGCTTCGATGCGGACCCACGAACAGAGCCGGGCGCTCGGAAATCGGCAGCGGCCGTTGGGCAGCAGGTGCCAGGGTTCGGCCTGCTCGCGGCAGGACGGACGGCGCGTAAATAGATGTAAACCCTGTTTTCGCTAGCATGGTGAGCAGCTTGCTATGCCCGCAAAACTAAAGAATCAGACCATATTTCCCGGGAATTTCCTCGGCAAGCCGACTACCTGCTACCGCTCGGGCCCGGCCGTGCGCTCGGCTAGGGCATTGGCGCCTATGCCACTAGGCGCCAGACGGTGCCGCTCGGCGCGGTCGCCGGAATGTTCGTGCAACTGCGCGCCGGGCTGGCGGGCCACGTCGTCGAGTGCAGCATTCACCCGCGCCAGGTTCGGCTGGTCGAGGCGGTAGCTGACTTCTATCTCGCTGTGACGCTGGTGCGTGGCCGGGTCGGTAGAGCTACGCAACGAGCCGGTGTTCAGGCCGGACTCGCGCAGCTGCTCGGCTACGGCTTCGGCCTGGCCGGTGCTGCCCGGCCGGGGTTCGGGCTCGTCGATGCGAATAATGGCATTCTTCGTCACTCCCTGGGGCGGGGCGGCAGCGGCCAGCTCGCGGCGCTCGGCCTGCTCGCCGGCATCTTCGCGCAGGGTTACCAGGGGAGACTTATCCAGCGCGTCGAGCGTCTGGCTGAGTTGGCGCAGCCCGCCGGGCGTGGCGTTGGGATGGTAGCGTACGTCCAGCTCGCTGCGCAGCTGTCCACTGGTCGGGTCCGTTTCGGCTCGGAGCGCCACGTCGGCGCCGGCTTTGCGAAGCAGCTCGCGCATCTGCTGGGCCTGGCTGGGCGTTGCCTCGTCAGCGGGGCTCGGTTCGGTTACGGTCAGCTGCACGGCGCACTGCAGGGCCGGGTCCCCAGTGGCGACGGCCACCGACAGCGTCGCGGCCTGACGCTGCTGTTCCACCTCCCGGCGCTGGGCATCCGGGCTTTGTGTGGCGGCGCGCTGCTCGGCCTGCTGCCGCTCGGCTTGCTCCTGGCGGGCGCGCTCCTGGCGATGCTGCTCCTTGGCCTGCTCGTCGGCGCGGGCCTGCTGAGCCACTTGCTCCCGGGTGAGGCCCTGGCTCAACAGCTCCAGGTCCCGGTTGAAATCCTTGCTGATGGCGTACTCCGTGCGAATGAAGTTCTCGGGTTGCCGACCGGGCTCGGCGGGTTGTCGCTCCAGCTGCTCGCGCTGCATCTCCCGCTGGGCGTGCAGGCTACGCGCCAACGCTTCCAGCGCCTGGCTGTCGGCATTGGGCGCGACCAGGCGCACCACGGTTTCCTGCCGGCTGGCCCGCTGCACTTCCACGCTCAGGGCCTCGTCGGCGAAAGGACGCAGCTGCTGCACCTGCGTCGTGAGCTGGGTCAGGTGCTCGGTGCCCTCGGCGCGGGTAGCGTGGTGAAACTCCACGCGCAGGGCCGTATGGTACTTGCCGGCAGCCGTGGCGTGCCATTCCACCGGGCGGGGTGCCTCGTCGTAGGCCACTTGGCCGTCGGCCACTTCGCGGGCGCGGCGCGGGGCTTGGAGCTCGTTGAGGTAATTGATGTTGAAGCGCCGGCCGGCCGCGTCGTTGTCGTTGGCCAGCACTACTTCTTTAGGCTCTTGCTTGTCGATAAGCTTTTGAATCAACTCCACCTGCCGCTCGGTGACGGTGCCGCTGGTAGCCACGTACAGCGTATTAGGCTGCCCCTCGGCGCCACGGTGGTGCAGCTGATGGTAGCTCATGGCGTCCACCGGGCTTTCCGACACGACCAGGCGCTGCACGGGCGTATCCTTGCCCTCGGTGGGATGTGACACCCACACGCCCGTTTTGGGCAGCTGCAGCAGGTGCTTGTAATCGTCGTTGCGCTGCTCCACGGTGGCAATGCCGTGCTCGTTGTAGAGCGGAAAAGCCGTGTTGCGAAAATTTCCCTGCTGGCTGGTGAATACCCGTCCCTGAAAAGCCGGGCTGTCAATGGTATCATCCGACAGGTGCCGGTGGTGTAAATAGCTGCGGTCGGTCAGGGCGGCATGGGTACCCATGACCGCTGCCACCAAGCGGGCCCGCCGCTCCGCTTCGGTTTCCACTTCCGCCGGCTCACTGGGCTTGGGTGCGTAGGCAGCAGGGGCGGGCAGTGGGGGAGAAGTGGCCGCCTGCCAGCCTTGCTCAGGTTCACCCAGGTACTGGCGTAGGGTCTGCCGCACCTGGCCCAGGGTCTGGTTCTCGCGGGTTTTCACGAAGTCGATGATAGAGCCGGAGTCCCGGTCATCACCAGGGTTTAGGTACACCTGGTGGTCACCCTTGCGGGAGACGATGAGCATTTCCCCGTCCTTTTCGAGCTGGTGCCACTGCCCGCGGGGGCCGGCCTTTTTTACGTCGTAGCCGTGGCGCTGGGTGGCGTAGTCAACCAGGTCGATGGATTGCTTGAAGCGGTCGAGCTCCTGGGGGTCGTTTTCGCGGGGGGAAGAAGTTGAAGCGGGCATAAGCAGGAGTGGAAAGGGTATGCCGTAGCCGCACCCGCAGGAGTGGGCGTGGGGCGTAAATCAGGAAGTAGGAGGGAGGGAGCGCTAGCTGACCAGCTGCTCGTGGGCCGCCAGCTGCTCGCGCAGGGTGGCCAGCAGGGAGGCGTCGGCAAACAGGTAGTGCTCGCAGAGCTGGCCGTCCACGTATAGGCGCACCAGCTCGGTGTCGAAGCCGAACACGCGCAGGTGCTTTTGCACGAGGCGGTATTCCTCGCGCTGCAGGCTGCCCGTTTTCAGGCCCACGCTGGTCGTGTAGGGAAAGCCAAAGGCGGTACAGGTGGCCCGCAGGCCCCCGTGGGGCAGGCTGCGCAGCCGCAGCTGTACGTAGCGGCGGGCCTCGTCGTAGGTGATGGCCAGCGCGGGGTCAGGCAGCTGGGGGCGCAGGGCGGCCGGGGAGGTAATGGGTTTCGCCGGGCGGCGGGGAGCGACGGAAACAGGCATAGGGAAAAGTACAACGTGGAGCGGGCAGGCTCCAGGGCCTTTCCGCTAGGTAGTAGGGGAGGTGGGCGACGCCGGAGCGTCAAAAGGCGGGTTGTCGAACAGGTTCAGCTCGGCTTTAAAGCGGGCCAGATTTTCCAGCGAGGTGAACATGAAAAAGTGCCGGCGCGACTGGTGCACGATGATGCGCAGCAGCTCGGTGGGAAACTGGAAGTGAGCCATCAGGCGCTGAAGCAGCACGGCCTGGGTTTCTTCCTCCAGCTTCTTGATTTCAATCAGCCGGGCGTAGTTGAACTTGTGCTCCTGGGCCCAGGGCTTGAGCTGCCCGTGCAGTAGGGTGTTGAGGCGGTGGCGGATATAGCGCAGAACTGTGGCATAGGAAACGATAAGGGCGGGGTCTGGAAAGCCCGCATTAACCGGCTCAAGGGGGGTGGAAGCCGGGGGGGTGGGAATGGAGGTGGTCATGCAGCAGCAATTAGAGGGCGCGCAAGGTAACAAACCAGCCGGCCGTGTGCACTACTCAATTGCTGTCGGTACATAGCTAGTCCGGTCTTGACGTCAAACGACCCCAAAGCTTCGGCATAGCTGCTTCAAAACTTCTCTTAAAGCAGAACTTATACGGAAGTGCTCCGTATAGTTGCCGCAAATGCTCACAAAAAACTTCGACCCGCTTGCTTGAACTCGATGCTCTGGTTGCTGCTCTTTCTGCTGCTGTCGGCCCTGGGCGTGCTCTGGTGGCGCTTTGCAATGCCCACGGGCGCCGGTGCAGCGGTAGCACCGCCGGTGCTCAACGGCAACCACCCTTCGCTGCGCACCCGGCACTATCGCCTGGCTGATTTCTACCCAGCGCCTGTAGTGGTGCCACCGGCCCCTGAACCTACTCCCGACCCGGAGCAGCCCGCCCTCAGCCCGGAAGAGGCACCAGTAGCTGAAACTGCGCCGACCGAATCGGAGGACCCCTCCACCCAAGCGTCCGAAGCCGGGCAACTGCCAGAAGGCGCCCGGCACAACTACCTCACGGCGCCGGCCCCGACGGCCACCGACGAGCACAACCGTGGGGTAGAGCTCACCGCGGCCGAGCGCCGCGCCAAAATGCGCGCCCTGATGGGCACCGCCCTTGAAAACCGCCGCGCAGCGCCGGCCTCCGCTTAAAGAGTACGCTTTCTCTTATCTGCTTTCCCATTCCATTCACCCATTTCCTTTTCCATGCAAACTCCCTTGCTCACGCGCCTGCACCATGGCGCTGCCCAAGCGGCGGCCGGCGGGCTGCGCCTGCTCGCGGCGGGCCACACCTACCAACCTTCCCGCGCCGAACGCTTCGCCATGGCCCTGCTGCTGGCCACTTCCCCAGCCCTGGTTTTCGGCCAGTCCGGTGCCGGCGGCCGCGCCGTGGGCGCCCTGCGCAGCGTGCAGACCATTGTCATCAGCATCGTGCAGGTGCTTTTCATCATCGTGCTGGCCATCGGCTTGGTGCGGGTGGTGCAGAAGTTTATCAGCGGCGCGCCGGATGCGCTGGGCTCCCTGGGCTGGCTCATGGGCGGCGTCATCCTCTGGTTCGGCTTCAACTACTTCAAAGAAGACCTGGCCAGCGCCATGGGCGGGGGCGAAGGCGGAGTGACGCCTTAAGCGAACTGCCCTATGCGTTCCTATAAAAGCATCGAGCGCCCCGCCCAAGTGCTGGGCATGAACCTGCCGGACTTAGGGCTGGTGGTGGGCCTATTTCTGGCTGCCGTGCTGGCCATCGGCGTCGCGGGCTTGGTCGTCACTGTCCCGCGCTTTCTCTACCTGCTGATTCTGGTGGTGCTGGTTGTGCTGCTCTATGCCCTGCGCTACATGGCCAAGCACCGCCCGCCGGGCTTTCTACTCAGCTGGCTTTCCTTCCACCGGCGGCAGCCGCGCCGCATTGCCCTGGGCCGCGCCCGGTCGGGGCCTTCGGCTGGCGACGCCACCGCACTTCCCTCTTCGCATGAACATTCCCACCGCTAAGGCAACTGACCGCACCGCCGATTTTGCGGACCTGCACCCGGCCTACGCCTACCAGGACGACAAAGTCATCTTTCGGGATGGTCGCGTGGGCGTCGGCTTCGTGCTCGAATGCCCCGAAATGGAGAGCTGGCAGGCCGAAGAGTTTGCCAACCTCCAGTCGGCGCTGCTCGGGGCCCTGCGCACCCTGCCCGTGGGCACGGTGGTGCAGAAAACTGACATCTATTACGACCGGCCCTTTCAAGGAATCGGCGATGCCCGCCCCGGCTACTTCGAGGGCAAGATGAACGCGCACTTTTCCGACCGGCTGGTGCTCTTCCACCGGGCCTACCTGTTCGTCTCGTTTGCGCCTGCCGACGAAGCCAAGCCCGTGCGGCCCAACGCGCTAAGCGCCCTCGTGAACCGCGCCGGCGAGAAGCTGGCCAAGAACCCGTTTGCCGGCGTGGTGCAGACCCTGGACACGGCCGAGCGCATCGCCACCGAGCTGCTGCAGAGCCTGCGCGGCCTCGGGGGGCTGGACTACCGCCGCCTCAACCAGGCGCAGCTGCCACAGGTCTTCACCCAGTACTTCAACCTGGAATTTGACCAGCAGCCCGCCGGGCTCACCCGCGAAATCAGCAACGTGCCGGGGGCCTTCACCGTGGGCGAGAACCGCGTGAGCATCGTCTCGCTGGTAGGGCAGGGGAGTGAGGCCCATCCCGCCGTGCGCAATGGCTACGGGGTGACCTCGCCCATGCTCTACCCGCTCACGGCGTTTCTCTCCTGCCCGCACGTGCTCACCCAGGCCATGCTAATTCAGGACTCCCGCACCGAACTCAAAAGCCTCGACAACGACAAGAAAATCAACAACTCGCTTTCCTTCCTGGCCACGCAGGACAACCACCTGCGGGCTGCCGAGATTGACGAGTTCACCGCCGAAGTGCGCTCCGGCAGCAAGCAGGTCGTGGGCCTGCACCTGTCGGTGCTGCTCTGGGACGTGGACGACCAGGCCCGGCGCGAGCACGTGGAAAAGACCACGGCGGCCTTCCGGTCCATCTTCGGGGCCGAAGCCGTGGTGGAAAGCTTCCTGACCCTGCCGCTGTTCTTCGGCCTGGCACCCGGCAACGCCTACCAGGTGCCCGACCGCTGGCTGACCACCTCGGCCGACAGGGCCGCCTGCTACTACCACTGGACCACCACCTACCGGCCCGAGCCCACGGGAGAGTATCTGTGTGACCGGTTCCGCAACCTGGTCAAGGTAAACCTATTCAACACCGACCTCGACAACCAGAACGCGCTGGTCATCGGCCCCTCCGGCTCGGGCAAGAGCTACACCTTCGGCAACTTCATTGTGCAGCGCTACGAGCGCGGCGCCCGCCAGATTATCATCGACATCGGGGGCACCTACCGCAACGTGTTCCAGAGCCTGATGGGGCCGGACTTCGAGAACACCTACTTCGAGTACGACCCGCAGAACCCGATTGAGTTCAACCCCTTCCTGCTGCCGCGCGAGGGCGAAAACGGCCCCTGGCACTACTCCGACGAGAAGCTCAACTTCCACCTGGCCCTGCTGGCTGCACTCTGGAAAGGGGGCAAGGACCGCGCCCTGAGCAAGAGTGAGCGCACCATTCTTTCCCGCTTTCTGACCGGCTACTACCACGACCTGAACCAGCACGAGCGGCTGGGTCAGTCCGACGAGGAGTTTCCCGGAATGGAAAGCTTTTATAAGTACGTGCAGCGCTTCGACCAGTGGATGCGGGCCGAAACGCCGGCAGCAGAGGAGGGTGATGCCCCCGACGAAAGCACGGCCGTGCTGGCCCTGCAGCGGGCCCAGTATCAGACCGACATGAAGTACATCGACATGCACGAGTTCTTCCTCGTGCTGGGTGAGTTCGTGACGGGCGGGCGCTACGCCAAGGTGCTCAACTCCACCCGTGAGGCCCAGCTGAGCCAGTACCCGCTTATCTGCTTTGACCTGGCCCGGGTGAAAACCGACCCCACGCTCTACCCCGTGGTGGCCATGCTCATCACGGAGCTGAGCCTGGACCTGTTCCGGCAGTTTCCGGATGCCGTGAAGTACATCGCCCTCGACGAAGCCTGGGCGCTGCTCTCGGGCGTGCTGGAGGAGTTTATCGTGTCGATGTACCGGACCATCCGCAAAACCAATGGCTCCATCACCATCATCACCCAGGGCATTCAGGAAATCATCGACTCGCCCATCGGCTACACGCTGATTGACAACTCCAGCACCAAAATCATCCTGCGCCATTCCAACGAAGCCTCGCTCGTCCGCCTGCAGGCGCCGCTGGGCCTCACGGGCCACGAGATGGATTTGATTCGCTCGGTGCGCTCCACTGACTCGTTCCGGGAGTTCTTCATCAAGCAAGGTGCCCAGGCCAAGGTGTACGCGCTGGAGGCCTCGCCCCAGCTTGACGCGGTGTTGACCTCGCGGCCGGCCGAGCGCAACTATCTCAACCAGCTCGTGCGCCACTACCAGCGCCAGCGGCCGGTGGAAGTGCGCGACGCGCTAGGCAACCTGGTGCGCGACGCCGAAGGCCGGCCCACCTACACCACCGTCACCGAACAGCGGCTGGACTTCGCCGTCGACCAGTTCGTGGAAGAAAAGCAGAAGCGCAAGGGGGCGCTGCCGGCATGAGTGCGCCCCTGCTGCTGCTCGTCGGCATGGACCTCGACACCGACTTTATCACGGCGGCGGACGGGGCCCTGCGCAAGGTGCTGCAAGCCTGCCAGCTTTACCTGATTCCTCCGTTTCTCTCGGTGGCGCTGCTCTACACCGTGGGCCGGGGCTACCTGCAGGGCGGGCAGCTGCGCATGGACTTTTCGCCCCTGCTCAAGGCGCTGTTCGTGTACTTCATCCTGTTCTTCTACCGGGACTTCATGGACTTGATTGGCGGGGCCATCGGCGGGTTTTCCAGCCTGGTGGCGCCGGCCAAGCCCGGTTTCATTGCCGAGGCCCTGCAAAGCCTGACCAATCCGGCGGGGGCCGCCTCCATCGAGCCCGACAAGGCCACCAACACGGCCGGCTTTGTCAACGACCAGATTGGCGCTATCACCTCCTTCTGGGACAAGCTCACCAACTTCTCCCTGCTCAACCTGCTCACCGAGCTGTTCACGACCAGCACCGTGGTGCTCATTCGGCAGGTGCTGGTGATGGTGCGCCAGTACATCGTGGCCTTCCTGTACGTGAGCGGGCCCATTGCCATCTGCCTTTCCGCGCTGCCGCCCTTCGCGCAGCTGGGCAAGCAGTGGCTGCAGAATTTCATGGCTGTGCAGTTCTGGTCCCTGACCTACTCACTGCTCGACACCATTTACGCCAACTACGCCGGCACCCGGCCCGCAACGGGTAACGTGCTGCTGCCCACTGGCATGACCCCGGGCGATTACGCCAACGATGTAACCTACCTCATCAACTCCATCGGCTTCGTCATCCTCTACTGCATGGTGCCCTGGCTGACGAGCTTCCTCATCGGCTCCTCGGCGGTGCAGGGCTTCGTGGGCATGTTCGGCGGGGCCGTGGCTGGTGCTGCCGGGGCCGTGAGCAGCGTTGTGTTTCCCGGGGCCTACGGCGGTGGGGCCAGTGGCGCCCTAGGTCGCAAGCTAGGCTTCGGCCCTGACAAGGGCGGCAGCAGCTCCGGTGGCGGGGCCAGCAGCACGCCCTCAGGTTCAGCCTCGGCCGACCTGCCCACCATGTCTTCCGCCGACTCGGGCGCCCCCACGCGCCGCCGGCGCTAACCAATCACTGCTATGAAACAGCTTCTTTTAAGCCTGCTGGGTGCAGGCGTACTTCTCACCAGTTGCAAGAGCGACAACGAAGCCGCTGTTGAAAAGCTGCAGCAGGTAGCTGCTGCTGCCGCCAATTCCCCCGAAGCCAAAGCTCGGGCGGCTGCCTGGAGCCTTGCTACAACCAAACCGTCGCAATTGCCTGCCGATAAGCCGGTTGATTTGCGCCCGGCCCTGGAGCAGCTCCTGCCCAAGGACGGCTACCTGCAGCTGGTATCCGTTAAAGCGGCAGGTGCAGCGCAGCCCGCTATCCTGCAGCTACCCATTCTGTGGCGTCCCATCAAAGGGAATTACCCACCGGTGGCACCCGGCTACCGGCTGCCCTTCGAAGCCGTGCTCAAGTGGAAGCCGATGGGCTACGGCCCAGGCGAGAAAATACCCGCCGCCATGGCGCTGGACGGCCCGTGGACGCCCGATACCCTGAACACCTTCTCGCTCCGAGAGCCCGAGGTGACCGTACCCGGCCAAGCGGCTACCGCGCCCATGCTGCTAAAGCCCGGGCAGGCCGTAACCGTGCGCGGGGTGGCCTATGCCTATGCCACTTCGCCGGCCGCCGGCCAGGCGCCCCGCCTGGTGCTGTATCCCTACCAGAATCCGCTGGGGCCGCCCGAGGCGCGCAACATGGTCTACCTGCCGCTCTAGCTGCGGGCCGTGGGGCAAAAAGGCCCGGGTGGCTGAGCTCCTTCTCTTCTCCATCCACTTCAACTCACTCATGAACTCTGTCCAAGACTTAAATAAGACGTTTATCACCATGCGCACCATGGCGCTGTCCGCGCTGGCCCTGCTGGGGGTGGTGACGGTGGCCGCCGGGGCGCTGCTCTACCGGGCCTATGAATCCACGGGCCAGCGCGTGTACGTGGTCAGTGATACCGGCTCCTTCTCGGCCCAGGTGGGCCGCGGCACCGGCCACACGCCCTTCGAGGCCCGCAACCTGGTCAAGACCTTTCTGCTGACGATGTTCGGCCACGACCAATACAGCTTCAAGCACAACCTCGATGCAGGCCTGCCCCTGATTGAGGAACGCGGCGGGCGCTTTCTGTTCGAGAGCTTCCAGCGCGGGCAGGTGCTTCAGAATTACATCCGCTACGGTGCCCGGCAGGCCGTGACCGTGGACAGCATCCACCTGGACATGAACCACCGCCCCATCACCGGCCGCGCCTACATCAAGCAGACGGTGTTCATCGGCGACCAGCAAAGCCAGAGCAAGCCCCTGGGCGCCAAGTTCGCCCTCATTGAAACCGACCGCTCCGACGCCAACCCCTTCGGGCTGCTCATCACTGACTTCGATTTCATTCCCTACAACCCGCCCGTCACGCAGGAAGAGAAAGACCAATTGCGCGACCAGGAGCAGGCCCGGCAGCGCAAGCTGCGCGAAGAAGCCGAAGCCGCCGGCGTGCCCCTGACGCAACCGGCCCCCACGACGCCGGCTCCCGCGGCTCAACCTGCTCACTAAACTACCCTATCCTCTTCTTATGCGTTTCCCCTTCTCCTTTGCTTCCTGCGCGCTGCTGGCGCTTTTACCTGGCACGTTACAAGCGCAGACCTTAGCTTCGACTGCCACCCGTACCGCCAGTGTGCAGGTACCGCATCCGGCTAACGTGGCGCCGAAAATGCAGCTGGAAATAGCTGTTTCCGACTCTTCGACGACCTATCTGGTTTTCCCGGGGCCGGTGTCCCTGGTAGACGTAGGCCAGGCCCCGCACTACCTGGTCAAGATTGAGAGCAACGCCGTGTTCGTGCGGGCCAAGCGCCGCAACCCGCCGCCCACGCCTATCCTGGTGCGCTACGGCTCGCGCTATTGGATGGGGCACTTGGTATACACCGGCCGGCCGGTGCTGCAGCTCTACGACTTTCAGGATGGCGGGGCCTTGGGCGTCAGCGCTGGCGGCAATGCCCGCAACGGCGCCGGCGTCGATGATGCGCTGGCCCTGGACCAGGGCCACGGAAAGCGGGAACTGGCCGAGACGCGCCTGGCCAAGCTGGCCACCGCCAAACATGCTGATACCAGCGGGCTGCGCACGGCCGATAACGACTTAGTGCTTTCGCTGGCTAACGTGCGCAACGACAAGGACTTCACCTACCTGCGCCTGAAGCTGCGCAATACGACCACCATCGATTACGCCGTGGATTTCACCGACTTCGAGTTGGTGGAAAACTCGCGCAAGAAGTTCCTGGGCAAGAAGAAGAACGAAGCCCGGCGGCCCCTAGCGCCCGCCGGCGGGGCTGAAAGCCAAACCATCCCGGCCCGAGCCACCGGCTACCTGCTCTACGCCGTGCCGCTGTACGCGGCCACTGACCGGGGCCACTTGGAAATCACCCTGCGCGAGAAGTTCGGGGCCCGGGTACTGGTGCTGAAAGTGCCGAGCAAAGTCATCAACACGGCTGCCGCCATTTAATACCCTTCTCATCATGTCCGAGCACAACATGCAGCCGGTATATCCTGCCGTCGAGAACTCCACGACCGAATCGCAGCCCGCTTCCGGTCCTGCTTCTGTACCCACTCCGCCCGCAACGCCTCGCCCCGCGGTGGGAGAGCTGGCCCGCCGGCACTGGTTGCCGCTGCTGGTCGGCATCGGCCTGCTAACGGCGGTGACGCTGTTTTTCTACGCTCGCTCCCTTTCTCAGGAAGTAGCGCAGCAGGCTAGCCCCTTAGCAGCTACCTCCCAAAATCTGGAGCCCACGATTGCGCCAGCTACGCCCGAAGCGGCCCCGGCCCCCACGGATGTGCTGGAGCAAAAGCAGGCGGCCGCGCGGCAAGCCGGGGCGCAGCTACAGGGCACCGTTCCCTCGCCAGACCAACTGGCCGGTGGCATGGCTGTCGATACAGTAGGCCAGGCGGCCCTGCGGCGGCGCACAGCGCTGGCCGCAGCGGAGCGGCAGGCCCGGGCGGCCGCTAACCGCGCGGCCCTGCCACCGCCCGACTCTACGGAGGTAACAGCGGTTGATGCACAGACCGGCGCCTACCGGGCTGTGCGCATCCCGGCAGTGCAAACCGGGGGCCGTGGTGCCGGCTACGGCGCTGACCCGCGCCGGCATTTACGGGTTGGGGCCCGCCCGCGCACGGCCCCCGATGGGGTGCCCTACGAGCAGAATGACGACGTGCTGGACATGCTCGACGCGGCTTCCCCGGCCTCGCGAACTTCATACGAGCAGATGACGGGGCGGCGCTACTTTGACCGGCGGGCCGCGTTGCGAGCCGGCGGTGCGGCTGCACCGGGGAGCAATGGTGCTATGGCCTATGATGCCTTTGGCACCATCAAGGCGGGCTCTTACCGCTATGCTGCCGATAATGGGCAGACGCAGCCGCTGCCCGATATTTTCTATAAAGCTGTGGTGAACGGAGAGCAGAAGATTCGCACGGGTTCTGTCGTATTGCTGCGCCTGGTCGAGGACGCCGTTATCAGTGGGCAGACCTTTCCCAAAAACCTGGTGTTTGCCGGCGTGGCCAGCGTCGAGACAAACCACGTGGCCATCCACATCAGCCGGCTGGGCCCTACGCGGGTTGCCGCTGACATCTACAACTACCACTACTTGCCTGGGCTCATGATTGACCCGCAGAAGCGCCAGCCGCTGCCGGCCGCCGACAACCCCCTCAACGATGCCCGCGCCATCGGCGCTCAGGAAGTAGGCCTGGCCATTGACCGCTCGGCTTCAGCAGCCAACTCCGTAGTCGGTGTGGGCGGCCGGGTAGCGGCGGCCATGGTGGGCCGGGCCTCCACGCCACGCCAGAAGCTGCGCGACGTACGCCTGCCCGACGGCTACCCTGTGCTAATCACCACGGGCGCAACCGATGCGGGCGCGCCCACGGCTAACAACTAAGTATCACATCACTGTCCAAGCCATGAAAAGGATTGCCTTTGCCCTCGCGCTGGCTGTCGGGGCCAGCACCGTTCCGCACCTCGTTTCTGCCCAGATGGTCGTCAACGACCCCGTGCATATGGGCGTGCACATCGGTCAATTCGCCAAGCAGCTCAAGCAGTGGACCGAGACCATTAAGAACTACCAAGTCATCAAGGACGCCCGCCAGATTGCCGGCGTCACCCGCGACATCACCGGCCAGGTGAAGGAGCTTACCTACGAGGGGCTGGAGCTGCAGCGCCAGATTCAGGCCGACCTGCGCAAAGTGGCATCGGTGAAGGATTTGCGCTACGCCAATCCGTTGGAGCTGTTCGGCCGGGCCATGGCCATGAACACCAACTCCCAGCCCGACTACATGCCTCCGGTGAACAAGGCCCGGCGCCTGCGCCAGGCGCTGCAGGGCCGCACCGAGCAGGATGTGGAAACGGTGTACCAGGCCTTCTCGGGATTGGATATTGGCCGCAATGGGGCCCAGTCCTTTACCTACCGCGACTACAAGAACATGCGCCAGGAAGCCTTTGCGTCGGCCTATTCCTACGAGGAAGTGCTTAAGAAGAAAAACGTCGAAACGGCATTCAACTACCAGAAGATTGCCGACGAGATGACGGCGCAGAGCGTCGAGCTCATGGCCACGCTGAAGAACCCCGGCCGGTATTCTATGACCGAAGCCGAACGGCTACGAGCCATGGGGCAGGCCAACGACAACATGGTGAAAGCCCTGCAGCTGCGGCAGGAAGCCGACCGCCTCATTCACGAAGCGGGCCGGCCTGGCCCCGCGCGGCAGGCCGTGGAAGGGGCTTACCGGGACCAGCTGCTGCAGAATCTGCTGCTAAAGAGCATCAGCCGCTCGGGAAGATTTTAGGCTGCAACACCACGGCAGGGCACTGCCGCTCTACTCTTCGGGCGCCCCTTTATTGATGATAGGCAGCAGGCCATACAGGCTTTGCTTTGGAAGCGGAGACATACCTCTTTCGCCCGCGTAATTTTCCAAGAACAGAGCAAAGGGATGGGCCTGCTGCATAATCAGCTTTTCGACTTCGGCATCACTTTTCGCCCTGCTGAGGTCGGGATGCAGGTAGCCGAAATATTCCTCCAATACATCTTCAAAGACAAGCTGCTGGTCACGAAAATGCTCGTGAAACGCTAAAACCGTGTCAACATCTACCATCACCACTGGGCGCACATTACGCACCACCAGCCCTTTCTCGGCGAGCAGCGCCATTTGCTGCTGAAACCAGTCGTTAACCAATACGTTCAGGCCGGGCACGTTATAGAGACGGTCGTGCAGCACCAACACCGGGTAGATAATCAGCTCTGCTTTATCATAGTCTGTGTCGAGCGGAAACTGTTTTTCAAGAAGGCGAACCACGTTGCGCAGCAATTGCCGCACGGCCTTGTCTACCCGCTTGCCTTTCTTATCCGTTTCGTAGTCGAAGCGCTTGCGAACCGCCTCAAAGTAAGCGGTGAAGTCGGTGCCGGCCTTGGCATCCTTTGGAACCAAGACATCCTTGGACTCGAACAGGACAGCGCGCTGTCCGTTGCGGAAATAGTAATCTGGCTCGCCCTGGCCCTTTAAAGTCTTACTTTCTTTGATAACCGTGCCGCTGAGGGCCAACCCACGGCCCTGAAAAGAAGCATCGAGTAAAGCATTGAGCAGGTACTGCTCCGAGAAAAAGTCGCAATAAACCGAGCGCCAGTCGCTGACCTGCTCCGCTGCGGGAAGCGCCTTATTAAGCTTGTTGAATTGGAAATAGAGCCCCTTATGCAACATTTCTACCACCAGCACGGGGTAAATCAGCACAAAGCATCCCGGCTCTTCCTCGTACAGGGGCGTTTCGCGCAGGCTCGTAAAATCCTCTCTGTCCAGCTCCTGCCCGGGCGTTAAGGCAAAGTGGGCAAGAAATGCCCGGCTAGCCTCAAATTCTGCATCTGGCGCAACAACCACGCTGATTCGCCCCGGCTGGTCAGCATAGATTACTGGTTTTACCAGCCCGGCGATTTGGCGGGTATAATCCTGCCAGGTAGCGCAGTCGTAATGTGCCAGAAAAGCTTGAAGCAAGGGCTTGAACCGGCTTTCCGACTCCAGGAACTCGAAGAAGCGGGTCGACTTAATAAGCTGCGCCCACAATACCTGCACCGGTTGCTGGTTTATCAGCTCGAAGTCTGAAAACATGCTGGTGAGCGCAAAGCGCGGCACCGTCGGGGTGGGCAAAAGCTTTTCTGCCGCCGTACTGGCTGCACTTTGCTGGTCAATGTAAGGCGTATTGACGAATAAGCAGGCTAGAAAAAGGCTAGCTTCCAGTTCTTCGTCGCTCAGTGTGTGGGGCTCATCCGGTCGCTCAAAGCCATACTCAAACAACTGCAGCAAAGGCTTCGGATGAAGTAGATTTAATGCATCCTTGCCAAACTGCTGCCCAAAACTGGTTATATGGGCATAGGCTCGCTTAGCAAAAGGCTTTTCCACCAATCCGCGCTCCCCAAAAATGCGCTCCATATCCATTTTCAGTGTGCGCTCGGCAGCAGGCACTTGGTTTTGATATCCAAGTAGCTGCGTGACACAGCGCAGAAGCCAAAACCGGCTGACACCAGAAAGCAAGCTCGCTAAGGTGGGAGGGGTAGAGCTGTCGAAAAGGTCCTTGAATCCTACGAGAAGTCTTCTGGTCATTGAGCTTAGGAATTCTTGTTGCCTAGGTAAGTACCGACAACAACGTCTACCCTCTCTAACAGTTCATTAAACCTCGGCGTTAAAATACGCTAAGCAACCGCCTTCGCAATCTTGCGCATGGCCGCGGGCGAGTCGCCGAACTTGCACAGCGCTTCGCAGTGCTGGCGCAGCTCCGAGAACAGGATGTAGTGAATCGTGGCGCCGGCGGCCCGGATGGCGGGGCGCGAAAGCTGGGCCTGCACCTCCTTCTCGCGGGCATCGGGCACCACCAGGTAAAGCGCCGTTTCGTGCTCGGGCATGGAGAAAGCCAGGTCCGTAAGGCGCAGAATGCCCGAGTAGATGCTGGTGCTCTTCTCCACCTCGAAGGCGGCCACGACGCGGTTGGTGCCGGGCGCAAACCAGACGATGTCGATGAGGCGGATGGTGCTGGCTACGTCGGCGGGCACCGGCAGTTCCGGGTGCTGATCGAGGCAGAGGAAGGAGAGCTTCTGGCCGCCGCAGAGGCGGTTGCGGTCGTTGATGGCCGTCGTCACGTCGCAGCCCAGCGCCTTACCGATGCGCAGCAGGTGGTGCTGCATCTCGGTGTGCTGGTTTTCTTCCTGGGCTTCGCTCTGCACCTCCTTGTGGCGCTTCTGGGCCTGCTGCTGGTACTTGTCGCGGTCTTCGTCGGTGGCAAACTGCTGGTCGCCGGCAATCATCTTCTTCACCCCCACGTCGAAGAGCAGCCCGCTGAGTGCGCCGTAGTCGAGGCTCAGGTGCTGGCGGTGCTCCTGATTGAGGTCGCGCAATCGGTCGCGCATGCGCAGGTACTCGGACCAGGAGCCGAGCTTGATTTTCTCCCCAAACAAGGCATTGAAGCCGTTGACGATGGCCGTGTTGCAGGGCGGCATCAGGGTCGGGTGCAGGAAGTAGAGGATGCTGGCCACGGCCGGCCCCAGGCCCTTGATTTTGCGGCGGTCCAGAATGTCGATTTCGCGTAGCAGCTGCTGCTCGGTGGTAGCGGCCAAGCAGCTTTCCAGGAATTGGCCGAAGGCGCGCTTGTTGTCCTCGTGCTCGTAGATGTCGGGGATGCGCAGCTTGGGCTTCCAGTAGAAGGGGTGGGCCGCGCCCTGAAACACCTGCTTCTGCTCGCTGATGACGCTGAGCACGAATTCGAGCGAGGTGCCCTTAAAGTCGTTGCCGAAGCTCCCGGCCTTGATGTCCTTGACCACCTGCTGCACCCCGCGCCGGATGGAGCGAAACGCCTTCAGGCGCTCCTCGTTGTTGATGAACCAGGTGTTGTAAACGGACTCGGAATCGGCTTTGTATTGCTGAATAAGAGGCGGCAGGGAAGCAGACATAAAAGGCGCAGGGCTAATAAAGCAGCTAAGTTGCACAGAATTGGCGCCCGAATCACCATGCCCGGGATTGCGGCCGAGACGTGGCCGCAGCCAGCCTACATCCGATGGCCCGGCATCGCCATGCCGGGCATGTCCGTCATGGGCGCGCCCGGCCGCATGGACAGGTCGCCGTAGCGCGCCGCCAGCCAATAGCCCACGGCCAGCATGAGGAGGGTGAGCACCGTAACCACGGCTTTGCGCAGCCCCGATACCGGGGTGCCGCTGCTCATATCCATGCCCGGCATTTCCTGGGGCGCCGCCGCCATCCGGTGCCCGGCATGAGCAGGCATGGGGGCCGCTACGGGCAGGCCGTGGCTCATTCCGGCCATATGGGGCATGGCGGCCAGGCCATGGCCGGCGTGGGCAGGGGCGGCTACCGCTTCCTGGGGTGCCCCGCCTTTGCCCAGAGCCCGCTCGGTGCCCATGCCGTGCTTGAGCCGGTTCTTGACCAGCCAGTAGTTCACCGGGTACGATACCACCACGCCCACCAGCGTCGCAGCCGACATGGCCGCCCAGAACCAGGGCGAAGTGGCTTCCATGGCCCGCATGTCGCGGCTCATCAGAATCACCATGGTGGGCAGCATGCCGGCCATCATGGCGTTCATCGACATCCATTCCGGCAGAAACGAGCTGCGCAACGCCTCGCCGTAGCTCATGCCCATCATGTCCTTCATGAACAGGGCCTGAAAGATGAACAGCCCGAAGGCAAAGCCGGCCGCGTACTCCAGCCAGATGTCCACGCCCATGCGCAGGCCGAAGTAGCCGGTGATGGCGGCCGCCACGATGATGCCCGTCGCGTCGCCAGCGGCGCAGTGAATGGTGGAGCCCACGGCCTGTTTCCAGAGCGGGGCCACGAACTGCTCGTGGGTGCCCGGCGAAGGCTCGCGGCAGGAAAACCAGTACACCAGCAGCCCCACCGGCCCGGTGTAGAGCGTCACCAGCACCCAGCCCCACTTCATCACCTTCATTTCCGGGGTGCTGGTAAACAGGTCCCAGGCCACGTAGGCCGCGGACAGGGCCGTGAGGGCAAACCACCCCCACAACAGGTACTCGGGAAACAGCGGCGGATTCATCGGGTGCATGGTGCAGAGTCAATAAAGGGTTAGAGAAGAAAGGCCGGCTGGCTTAGCGCGGCAGCACGACGCCCAACTGCAGGCATTCGGCATAATCCAGGGCCATATGAAGCAAAAAGCCCACGGCCCACACCCGCGTCAGGGGCGGCAGCAGCATGAAGGCGTAGTTGCCCATGGCCCAGTAGGTGTGCAGCGGATGGAAATTGATGCTGCACCGGGTGGGGTCAAACATCGGGGTCGCCCAGAGGTGGTCCACGTCGAGCAGCAGGGCGGCGGCCAGTATCAGCCAGGCCCGCCGCCAGCGTGGGCGGTAGAACAGCAACGCCACCACGCCGGGCACCAAAAGGTGGAGTAAGGCATGCACCATAGGGTAGGGGCAGGAGCTAGTGAAAAGCAAAAGAGCAGCCCAAGGGGGCCGCTCTTGTTGAAGTGAACCAGCGGATGCCTAATACTTTTTATTGGCCAGCAGCCAGTCCTGCAGCATCTTGATTTCCATTTTCTGGTCCGTGATGATTTGCTGGGCCAGCGCCTTGGTCGTGTTCTCGCGCCCGTACTTGAGCAGCGCGTCCGAGTTCTCGATGGCGGCCTGGTGGTGGTCAATCATGAGCTGCGCGAAGTCAAAGTCCGGGTCGCCCGTCAGGGGGCGCAAATCCACGGCCTTCATCATCTGCATCATGTTCATCATTTGCAGGGCGTTGAACTCGGGCACGGCCGGGGCGTGGGCGGGGTGGCCCGACAGGAAGGCGTTGAACTGGGCAATTTCCGCCTGCTGCTTGTCGATAATCGACTGGGCCATGGCTTTCATCTCGGCGTTTTTACCGCTTTTGAGCTCCTCCTGGCTGTTTTTGATGGCCACCTGGTGGTGCATTATCATCATGGAAGAGTAGTCGTTGTCGGGGTCCTGGGTTTTGGGCATGGCTTCCATTATGGCCATGGACTCGTGCATGTTGCGCATGTACACGCTGTCGTCGTGGGCAATGGTCATCAGGCCATCGGCGTCGTCCTTTTTACAGGAAGTCAGGGCACCGAAGGCCAGCAGGGTAGCCAGCAAGGGGAGGCGGAGGGAACGTAGCATTGGAAAGGGGATTAGTAGTCGGAATGATGGAGGAAATACTCCTGCTTCTTAACGGACTAAGCCCCACCCTGTATGCGCACAATTCGCCCTGTGGCGTTGTAAAGTTTCCAGCTTTAGCCCAGATTATGCAGGCTTAGCCGGCCCGCGCTGCCGGGGCCCAGGGCCTGAAAGTCGGACGGCGACATGCCCGTCACCTGCCGGAACTGGTTGGTCAGGTGCGCCGCGCTGCTGTAGCCCAGCAGGCGGGCCACTTCGGCCACCTTGGCGTCCTGATAGCTGAGCAGCTCCTTGGCGCGCTCCACCCGCTGGCGGATGATGTACTTCTCCAGCGTGAGGCCCTCGCGCAGCGAGAACTGGTGCGAGAGGTAGGCGTAGGAGCGGCCCAGCCGCTCGCTGATGAAGTGCGAGTAGGTCTGGTAGGGCTGCTGCTCGGCCGGGGTGTAGTGAATGAGCTCCACCACCAGGGCTTTGACTTGCTCCACCAGCTGGTCGCGGGGGTCCTCCACGAGCGCGAACCCGAATGCCTGCAGCGCGGCCTCCACCGCCGGCAGGTCCACCGGGCTGCCGTCGGCCGTGCGCACGTTGGCGGCGCCCAGGGCCACGTTGTCCACCACCAGCCCGGCCTTTTCCAGCTCGCGCTGCACCACCCGCAGGCAGCGGGGGCACACCATGTTGCGAATGGAGAGGCGGGTGGCGCCGGCCGCGGGGGCCGGCAACACCGAGGTGGCGGATTGCAGCATGACGCTTATTTAACGACGAGGCTCCCCCGCAGCATGTGCATGCCGCAGGTGAACTCAAAGGTACCGGCTTGCTTGGGCAAAAACTCGATGGCCGTGGTTTTAAATGGCGCCAGGTCCCGCCGGATGTTAAAGTCGGGCAGCAGCAGCTCCTCCGAGCAGGTGCCTTCCTCGTCGCGGTAGAAGTTGAGCTGCACGGGCTTGCCGTGCTCCACCTCGATGACGTTGGGCGAGTAGCCGCCCTTCACCACGATATCCACCTGCTGCACGCCCGCCGAAGAGGACACGGCCGCCGCCACCCGGTGCGGGGCCAGAAAGAAAAACCAGCCGACAAACGCCAGCAGGCCCACGCCCACCAGGGTCACAATTATCTGAGCAGTATCCATAAGAACGAGAACAAAAAGGAGAGAAATAGCCCGCCGTTAGGCCTTGGCCTGGTAGCCGCGCAGGCGCAGCGAGTTGGTGAGCACCGACACCGAGCTCAGGGCCATGGCCGCGGCCGCCAGCATGGGCGAGAGCAGCCAGCCGGTGAACGGATACAGCAGCCCCGCCGCGATGGGAATGCCCAAGGTGTTGTAGATAAAGGCAAAAAACAGATTCTGCTTGATGGTGCGCATGGTCTGGCGCGACAGGTCGATGGCCGTGACCACGCCCTGCAGGTCGGAGCGCATGAGCGTAATACCGGCCGCTTCCATGGCCACGTCGGTGCCGCCGCCCATGGCCAGGCCAATGTCGGCCTGGGCCAGCGCCGGCGCGTCGTTGATGCCGTCGCCCACCATGGCCACCACCCGCCCTTCGGCCTGCAGCTCCTTCACCTTGCCGGCTTTGTCAGCCGGCAACACCTCGGCAAAGAAGCGCTTGATGCCCACCTGCTCGGCCACCTTGGCAGCGGTCTGCTGGTTATCGCCGGTCATCATCACCACCTCGATGCCGTCCGCCTGCAGGGCCTGAATAGCCGCCCGGCTGGACTCGCGCACCGTGTCGGCCACCCCAATCAGGGCCGCCACGTGCCCGCCGATGGCGGCGTACAGTACCGTTTTAGCCTCGCTCAGCAGTTGGGCGGCGGCCTGCTCGGTGTCGGTGGAAAGCACCACGTTATTTTCGCTGAGCAGGCGCCGGTTGCCGAGCAGAATCACCTGCCCGTCGACGGTGGCGCCGGCCCCCCGGCCCTCGTAGGCCTGGAAGGCGGTGGCCGTTAGCGCGGCGCTGCCGGAAGCTACTCCTTGGGCGTCGGCGTAGCGCACCACGGCCTCAGCCAGGGGGTGCTCACTCTGCCGCTCCACGGCCGCCAGTAGGGGCAGCAGGTGAGCGGGCGTGTCGCCGTTGGTGGGCACAAAATCCGTCACGGCGGGCTCGCCCCGGGTGATGGTGCCGGTTTTATCCAGCAGCACGGTGGTCACCTTCTCGGCTTTCTCCAGGGCCTCGGCGTTGCGAATCAGCACGCCGTGCTCGGCGCCCTTGCCGGTGCCCACCATGATGGCCGTGGGCGTGGCCAGCCCCAAGGCGCAGGGGCAGGCAATGATGAGCACGGCCACGAAGCCCACCAGCGCCAGCGGCACGCGGCTGGCTTCGGGCGCCAAGTCAAACCAGAGCACGAACGTGGCAATGGCAATCATAATGACCACCGGCACGAACACGGCGCTGACCTTGTCGGCCAGCTGCTGAATGGGGGCGCGGCTGCCCTGCGCTTCCTCGACCAGCTTCACAATCTGGGCCAGCATCGTTTCGGCGCCCACCTTGCTCACGCGGAAGCGAAAAGAACCCGTCTTGTTGAGGGTAGCGCCGAAGACGTTGTCGCCCTCCTTCTTCTCCACGGGCAGGCTCTCGCCGGTCAGCATGCTCTCGTCCACAGCCGAGTGGCCGGTGAGAATCGTGCCGTCGGTGGCCACCTTCTCGCCCGGGCGCACCACCACTTCGTCGCCCACGAGCACCTGCTCGATGGGCACGTCGACTTCCTGGCCATTCCTGACCACGCGGGCCGTTTTGGCCTGCAAGCCCATTAGCGCCTTGATGGCGGCCGAGGTCTTGGACTTGGCCCGGCTCTCCAGCACCTTGCCGAGCAGAATCAGGGCAATGATGGTGGCCGTGGTATCGTAGTACACCTCCGGCATGAGGCCGTGCTGCATAAACCAGTGCGGAATCAGCGTGGCCGCCAGGCTGTAGAGAAAGGCCGCCCCGGTGCCCACGGCAATCAGGGTGTCCATGCTGGCGGTGCGGTGCCGCAGGCCGTTCCAAGCCGACACGTAGAACTCCCGGCCGCTGTAGAGCAGCACGGGCAGCGTCAGGGCCAGCAGCACGTAGTTGAGCAGGGGCGTCGAGATGCGGCTCATCATGGCGGGCCACAGCATGAGCATGCTCAGGGGCATGATGACGACGGCTAGCCCCACGGCCAGCTGAAAGCGGCGCTTCAGGTTCTGGTAAGCGGCGGCCTTGCGAGCATCCAGCTCCTCGTCGGAAGCCAGCACGTTGGCCGCCACGGCCGGGCTGGCCTCGTGCACGCCGTAGCCGGCCTGCTCCACGGCGGCTTTGAGGCCGGCGCGGTCAATCTGGCCCGGCAGGTACTCGATGGTGGCCTTTTCGCTGGCCAGGTTCACGGTGGCGCGCTGCACGCCGGGCGTGCGGCTCAGGGCCTTTTCCACGAAATTGGAACAGGAGGCGCAGGTCATGCCCTCGATGTTGAGGGTCGCCGTTTCGGTGCCGGCCGCTGGCGCCGGGGGCGGGCCGGCGGGCACCGGAGGCGCCGGGTGGTGATGATGAGAGGTTTCCATAAGAAGAATATGTCAGGGGAAGCGGCGCAAATAGCGGCCTGCAAAACAACATCTTCTAAACTCCTTTCGGTTGGCTAAGGATGTGTAGAATTGAGCTTAGCGCTTGCAACATTCGTGGCACCGGCCAGAAGCCCCATGCGGTTGTACATGATTAGGCCGCTGGACTTGTAAAATTTCCAGCATCGGAGTTGGTTGTCCTAAACCAGCGGGGTTGTGTTGAAAGGAAGCCAGGGCGGTTTTACGAGCTAAAACCTAGATTTTCAACGGATAATAGGACAGGCAACGCTGCTACCTG
This sequence comes from Hymenobacter telluris, assembly GCF_017313265.1. GTDB lineage: Bacteria > Bacteroidota > Bacteroidia > Cytophagales > Hymenobacteraceae > Hymenobacter > Hymenobacter telluris. Next base: position 65,077 of record NZ_JAFLQZ010000019.1, read on the forward strand.
CTGACGCACGGGCGGGCCATCGGCCCGCAGACCTTTCAAACCTTTCGAATAATTTTGTCGTTGCTTCGTACCAATGTTCCGACTCAAGACCCATTCCAGACGCACGATGGCGGCCTCCTTGCTGGTGGTCTTCCTCAACGTGTTCTTTGGGCAGGTCGTCTGCGCGCTGGCCATGCCGGCCACGCCGGCCGTCGGACATCAGCATAAGCACCCGGCCGGTACGCCGGCCCATGAGCATAAGCAAGGGCACGAGCACAAGGCACCGCACTCCCACGGGGCAGCTCATTCCCACGGGAAGCAGCACGACGGTGCCACGGCCAAGCACGAGCACCACGACAGCGAAACCCCGGCGCCGCACAAGCACGGCTCCAAGGGCGCCTGCTGCCAGGACGATGCCGCCGCCGTGTGGGCCTCGCTGGCGCACCCGCCGAAAGCCGGCATCGAGAAGATGACGTTTATGCCGGTGGCTCTGCCCCCGGCCCCGCTGGCCCTGGTGGTCCGCTTTCAACAATGGGACCGCACGCGGCCCGTGCTGCTGGTGGCTCGCCGGCAGCTGAAACCCAAAATACCCGACATCCGCATTTTCATCCAGTCGCTGACTGTCTGATTAATCCGCCGCGCTAAGGCTCGCGCCGGCACAGCTATGCTGTGTCCGGGGCGGGCCTTTTCGTTTGCCCGTCGCGCCGCTTAGCCGGCATTTCCTCCCCCTTCACTTTCCGGGTTTTCCCTGCTCCGCAATGAAAGATTGTTGCGAACCGGCCGCCGGCCCGCCACCCCGCGGGCCGCTGCGCCGCCTGCTCGCGGGCCTGCTCTACGCCGTGCTGGCCGCCGCCCTGGGCTTCGTGCTCTGGCAGCAGTGGCAGGCCTAAGCCCGCCACTGGGCCGCTGCTGCCGGCATTCCATTTACTCACCCTTACCTCATTTTATGTTCCGCTTACCCGTTTCCCTACTGGCCGTGGCCAGCCTGTTAACCGTGGCCAGCTGCTCGTCCGATTCCGCGTCGAGCAGCGCCACCAACACCGTGACCACCCCCACGGAAGGACCGGTCGAAGGCACTGCCGACCACGCCAGCGGCCACACCTACGCCTGCCCCATGCACCCCGAGGTGACCAGCACCAAGGAAGGAGAGACCTGCCCCAAGTGCGGTATGAAGCTCGAACACAACGATAAGGTGGCCAACGGCAAGTCCTATGCCATGAAGTTCGAGCCGCAGCCCATGCAGCTCACGACCGGCCAGCCCTCGCAGCTGGTCTTCACGCCGCAGGAAGTGGGCAACGAGGCCGCGCCCGTGCCGCTGGCGGTGGTGCACGAGAAGAAGATTCACCTCATCATCGTGAGCAAGGACCTGGGCCAGTTCTATCACGAGCACCCCGAATACACCGCGCAGGGCAACTACAAGGCCGCCTACACCTTCCCCAAGGGCGGCGACTACGTGCTGTTTCAGGACTACACCCCCACGGGCTCGGGCCACCAGCTGGGCCGCCAGCCCATCTCGGTGAAGGGCCCGGCCTACTCGCCGGTCAAGTTCAAGAACGATGACATGCAGTGGACGCAGGATGGCTACTCGGCCACCCTGGCGTTTGACAAGCCCCTGAGCACCGGCCAGCTGCTGGGCATGAAAATCACCATCAGCAAGGACGGTAAGCCCGTGACCGACCTCGACAACTACCTCGGCGCGCTGGGCCACGTGGTGGTCATCAGCGAGGACACCGAGCGCTACCTGCACGTGCACCCCAACGACCAGGCCGACAAGGGCCCCGCCATTGGCTTCAACACCAACTTCGAAGCCCCCGGCCTCTACCGCGTTTTCCTGCAGTTCAACCACGGCGGCAAGATTCACACCGGCGACTTCACCATCAACGTCAAGGGCCCAGCCGCCAGCTAAGCCTACTTCCCATTTACCAGTTCCTTTTTTTCCAACCCTCAACCAATCCAAAACCCATGAAAAAGTCCGCTTTTTTCCTCGCCGCCCTCTGTTCGGGCTCCCTGCTGGTGGCCTCGTGTAACAGCGACAAAACCGCTGATACCACGGCCACGACCACCGAAACGACCACCCCCGACGCCGCGGCTTCGGGCGACATGGCCGGCATGGACCATTCCAAAATGGCCGAGGGCGGCACGGCCGGCGACTCGCCCCTGATGGCGTCCATGAACGACATGATGGCCAAGATGAACGCCATGAAGCCCAAGGGCAACACCGACCACGACTTTGCCCACATGATGATGGAGCACCACCGCGGCGCCGTGGCCATGTCCGACATCGAGCTGCGCGACGGCAAGGACGCCACCATGCGCCAGATGGCCGAGAAGATTAAGGCCGACCAGCAAAAGGAAATCGGGGAGCTGGAGCCCATTGCTGAGCGCCTCGACAGCGCGCCGACCAACTACAAGCCCCAGGACGCCAACGACCCTTTCACGGCCCAGATGAAGGCCTCGATGGACAACATGATGAAAAACATGCCCCCCATGGTCGCCAACCCGGACATGAACTTCAACATGATGATGACGGTGCACCACCAGAGCGCCATGGACATGGCCAAGGCCGAATTAACCCACGGCAAAGACACCAAGCTGAAGGAAATGGCCCAGAAGATGGTCGACACCCAGCAAAAAGAGATTTCCGCCTTCAAAACCTGGCACGCCCAGAACGCCGACAAGATGTAAACCGGGCAGCCGGTGACGCTGCCCACAGCGGGCCGCTGCCGGCCCCCTTATTCTCCCCCACAGCCCCCATAATCCCCCTTCTCTGATGAAGCTTTTTGGAATTTCCCTGGCCACGGCCGCCCTCTTTGCCCTCGCTCCCCTGGCCTCGCAGGCCCAGCATGCCCACGCCGACGGCAAGGCGGAAGCGCACATGGCCCCCGGCGAAACCCACGCCCACGTGGCCCCGCACGGCGGCGTGGTGCGCTCGGCCAGCCCCTACCACATGGAGCTGGTGCAGCAGGGCGGCGAGCTGCACATCTACCTGCTGGCGGCCAAAATGGCGCCCGTGCCCAATAAGTCGCTCTCGGGCAAGGTGATGGTGCAAACCGCCGACAACAAGACCACCTCGGTGACGCTGGTGGCCGGGGGCGATGACCACCTGGTGGCCAAGCTGCCGGCCGGGGCCAAGGTGCGCACGGCCATCGTCAGCCTCACGGCCGACGGCAAAGCCATCAACACCCGCTTCGACAAGCTCGACGCGGCCGCCCCGGGCAGCAAGGCCGTGGACGCCGCCTACGAGTGCCCCATGAAGTGCGAAGGCAGCGCCAGCGCCAAGCCGGGCAGCTGCCCGAAGTGCGGCATGGCCCTCGTGAAAAAGGCGTAGACGGAGCCTGTTTTTCGGACGCCGTGCGTCCGGACCCTCTCCTCCGTCTCGGGTCGTCCGCCGCTGCAACGGTGGGCGGCCCCTAGCCGGACTCTAATCGGATAACATGAAGTACCTCAAAATGAACTATGCGGCGCAAGGGCTGCTGGTGCTGGCGCTGCTGCTCGGGCTGCTGCCGGAAACCGCGCGGGCCCAAACCGCCATCAGCCTGGACAGCGCCGAAGCCCTGACCCTCCGCCGCCACCCGCGGCTGCGCCAGTCAGACCGCGAAATTGAGGAGCAGCGGGCCCTGAAGCGGGGCTCGTTTGCGCCCGCCAACCCGGACTTTCTGTTCTCGGCTCCCACGGGCGAGATGTGGGCGCCGGGCGTGGTGCAGACCATCGACCTGCCCAACGTGTACCGGCGCCAGCGCCAGGTGGCCGAAGCGGGCATCACCCTGGCCGAGCGCAACCGCGAGGTGAGTCGCGCCAGCGTACTGCGCGACACCCGCCTGGCTTACCTGACCCTGCAGTTTGCCGAAGCCCAGGTGCGCCAGCTTACTTACCAGGACAGCCTGTTCCGCGCCCTGCGCGTGGCCACCGAGCGCCTGTTCGCGGCCGGCGAAGTCACCTCGCTGCAGCGCATCAGCACCGACGCCGAAGCCCGGCAGGTGAGCGTGCAGCTGCAGCAGGCCTCCGCCGACCGGCAGGCCGCCCAGCGCCGCCTGGGCCTGCTGCTGGGCCAGCCCACGGCCGCCTTGACCACCAGCACCGACCTGCGCCGCAGCGGCCCCGAGCTGGTGCAGACCGGCGGGGCACTGCTCGCGGGCCTGCCCGCCGAAGACAGCACGGCCCTGGTGCGCAGCCCCATGCTGGCCGCCGCCACCCAGAACGTGGCTCTGAGCCAGTCGGGCATCAGCCTAGTGCGGGCCCGGCGGACGCCGGCCCTCACGGTGGGCTATCAGAATCAGGCCTTTGAAAACTCGGCCCTCAAGTACCGCTTCCAGTTTGGCGTGTCGGTGCCCATCTGGTTCTGGACCTACCGCTCGCAGCTGCAGGCGGCCACGGCCCGCTCGCAGGCCGCCGGCTACCAGCTGCAAACCCAGCGCCTGGAGCTGAGCACCCTCTACCAGCAGTCGCTGGCCGACACGCGCAAGTTCTCGGCGTCGCTGGGCTACTACGAGCAGACCGGCGTGCCGCAGTCGCGGGCCATCATCAGCCAATCCCAACGACTTTTCAAGGCCGGCGAAATCAGCTACCTCGTGCTGATTCAGAGCCTCAACCAGGCCTTTACCATTCAGAATACCTACCTGACCACCATTCGCGACTACCGTCAGGCCCTCATCGAACTTAACTACCTGCGGGGTGAATAACATGAAACAACTCCTGATTTTGCTGCTGGGCCTGCTGCTGCTGAGCGGCGGGGCCTCCGCCCACGGGGGCGAAGACCACGGCGCCCCCAAGGCCTCGACCCCGGCCGGCGCCACGTCCTTTTCGGTGGCGGCGCTCTCGGAACAGTTCGAGGTACTGCTGCGCTACGAGCCACTGGAAGGGGGCAAGCCCGCCGACCTACGATTGTTTCTCTCGGACTACGCCACCAACGCCCCCATCAAAGGCGCCAAGCTCACGCTCACCAACCCCGAGAATGCGAATCTAAAGTGGGCGGTGACGGAAAAAGGGCCGGGGGAGTACCTGGTGGAAGGCCAGTTTCCGGCCAACAAGGCCTACAGCTTCGCGGCCAACATCGTGGCCGGCGACAAGGCCGACTTGCTGCTGCTCGAAGGCATCAAAGTAGGGGAGAAGCTGCCTGTAGCCGCTGAAGCCGCCCACGCCGACGGCTCGCTTTTCTCTTCCTGGAAAACCATTCTGGCGCTGGTCGGCGCCTTCGTGCTCGGCATTGTGCTGACGGCCCTGCTCATGCGCCGTCGGCGCCCTGAGCCCGTGCTGCACACCTCGGAGCAGGCCCTGACCGCCAGCCGCCGCACCCCCTTTCCCTAAAGCTCAACTGACATGAAAACCACTCATAAATTTCTGGCCGCCGCGGCCGCGGCCAGCTTGGTCCTCACCGTGCTGCTGCCTCCCCCGGCCCTGGTGCAGGCGCACGGGGGCGAAGACCACGGCGGCACGGCCAAAGCCAGCACCGGCGTGGCCCTCACCGACGAGGTGCTGCTGCCCAAGGAAAGCCAGTTCCTGTTTCAGGTGCAGACGACCCTGGCCGCTTTCTCCACTACCTACAGCCGGGCCACGCTGTACGGCACGGTGTCGGCCGCCGCGGGCGGCGAGGGCCGCATCGTGGTGCCGCAAGGGGGCCGCATTGTAAGTCTGGCCGCGAAGGTTGGCCAACCCGTGCGGGCCGGGCAGACGCTGGCCGTCATCGAGCAAACCCTCGACGCCACCCAGCAGATTGGGCTCAGCACCGAGCGGGCCAACGCCCAGGCCGAGCTGCGCGCCGCCCAGCAGGACTACGCCCGCCTGCAGAGCATCGCCGACATCGCCGCCCGCAAGGACGTGGTGGCCGCCGAGCTGCGCCTGCGCCAGGCCCGGCAGAACGCCGGCATCCAGAACGGGCAGGCCAGTCAGCGCCGCGTCAGCATCACCTCGCCGGTGAGCGGCACAGTGGACGTGTTTAACTTGGCCGTGGGCCAGCAGGTGAGCCAGGGCGACGAGCTGTTCCGGGTCATCAACCCCGGCAAGCTGCGCGTGGAAGCCCAGGTGTTCGCCCAGGACCTGGCCAAAGTGACGCCTGGCGCCGTGTTCCGGGTGGAAGGCCTGCAGGGGCAGCCCGGCGTACCCGCCCGGCTCGTGGTGTTCAGCAACGTGGTGAACCCCGTGAACCAGGCCCGCCAACTGGTGCTGGAGCTCGACGCCCAGGAGGGCAGCGCCTACCGCGCCGGCCAGGCCGTGAACGTGCAGGTGGTGGGCCAGACCGGGGGCGGCAAGCCCCAGCTGACCGTGCCCACCTCGGCCATTACCGACTTGAATGGCAAGCCCGTGGTGTTTGTGCACACCGAGCCTGAGCACTTTAAGATTCGCTACGTGCAGCCCGGCGCCGCCAGCGGCGAGCAAACCGTGCTGGTGCAGGGCCAGGTCAACGAAAACGACCGGGTGGTGACCACCGGCACCTACCAGCTCAAGTCGATTTACCTCAATCAGTAACTGCTTTTCCCTTCCCGCTATGCGTCGTTTCCTCCTGGCTTTGCTCGCCGTGCCCGCGTTGGCCGCCCCGGCCCTGGCCCAAACCCCGCCGCCTGCTGCCGCCACCGCCCCCGCCGTTTCGGCCGATGAAGCCGCCGTGCGCGCCGTGCTGAAACAGTACCAGCAGGCCGTGCAAAAGCTCGATACCACCGGCACCACCCGGCTGTTCGTGGCCAACTCCGTGGTGCTGGAGTCGGGCAGTCGGGAAGGAACCTACGCCCACTACCGGGACCACCACCTGGGCCCCGAGCTCAAGGAATTCAGCTCCTTCACTTACAGCGACTACAAGGCCGACGTGACGGTGGACGGCCCCTACGCCTTTGCCACCGAAAGTTACACCTACACCATCGGGCTGAAGAAAGGCCCCAAGGATACCGCGGTGCCCGCGCCCATCAAGCGGCGCGGGGTGGCCACCAGCGTGCTGCGCAAGAACGCGGCCGGCCAGTGGCAGTTCGTGAGCAACCACAACTCGGCGCGCAAGTAGCGCCAGACCCTCGCCCCCTTGCCGGGAGCCCCTCCTAACCTGACCAGCCGCGGCCTTGCGCCCGGCCGGACTTTGCTTTTTGACGATGCTTGACAAGATAATTCGCTTTGCCCTGCAGAACCGCCTGCTGATGCTGGCCTTTGCCGTGGGCCTCCTTATTGCCGGCACCTACACGGCCCGCCAGCTGCCGGTGGACGTGCTGCCCGACCTGGACCGCCCCCGCGTGACCGTGTTCCTGGAAGCGCCCGGCATGGCGCCCGAAGAGGTAGAAGCCCTGGTGACGCTGCCCGTGGAAACGGCCCTGAACGGGGCCACCGGCGTGTCAGCCGTGCGCTCCAACTCGGCCATTGGCCTCGGGATGGTGTTCGTGGAATTCGACTACGGCACCGACATCTTCACCGCCCGCCAGATTGTGAGCGAGAAGCTGCAAACCACCGGCGAGCAACTGCCTACGGGCATTACGCCGGTGCTGGGACCCATCTCCTCGGTGATGGGCCAGATAATGCTGGTAGGGCTTTCGGGGGGAAAACAGACCAATGCTGCCGATTTGCGCACGCTCGCCAACTACACCGTGCGCCAGCGCCTGCTCAGCATCCCCGGCGTGGCCCAGGTCATTCCCATCGGCGGCGACAACCTGCAGTACCAGGTGCTGCTGGACATGCCCCGGCTCAATGCCACGGGCCTCACGGTAAACCAGGTGGAGGAGGCCCTGCGCAAGTCCAACCTGAACACCACCGGCAACTTCTTCGACCGCAACGGCTCCGAGGTGCTCATCCGCAACCTGGGCCGGCTGCGCTCGGTAGCCGACATCGAGAACATCATCGTGGGCTACCGCGAGCAGTCGCCCATCCGGGTGGCCGACATTGCCAAAGTGGAGTTCGGGGCCCGCTTCAAGCGCGGCGACGGCAGCGTCAATGGGAAGCCGGCCGTCATCCTGAGCATTGAAAAGCAGCCCGGTGCTGCCACCGTGGGTTTGACCGAAGCCGTCGAAAAAGCCCTGGTGGAGCTCAAGCCCTCGCTGCCCAAGGACGTGCAGGTGAACACGCGCCTGTTTAAGCAGTCCGAGTTCATCGAGTCCTCGATTACCAACGTGGAGGAAGCCCTGCGCGACGGCGCCATTCTGGTGGTCATCGTGCTGTTTGCCTTCCTGCTGAACGTGCGCACCACCTTTATCTCGCTGGTGGCCATTCCGCTGTCGCTGCTGGTCACGGCGCTGGTGTTTCGCTTTGCGGGCATCAGCATCAACACCATGACCTTGGGGGGCTTGGCCATTGCCATTGGCGAGCTGGTCGATGATGCCATCGTGGACGTGGAGAACGTGTACCGGCGGCTGCGCGAAAACAAGCAAAAGGCGAACCCGCAGCCGGTGCTTAAGGTCATCTATGCCGCCTCATCGGAGGTACGTAACTCCATCGTGTACGCCACCATTATCGTGGTGCTGGTGTTCCTGCCGCTGTTTGCCCTGGAGGGCATGGAGGGCCGCATTTTCGCCCCGCTGGGCATTGCCTACATCACGAGCATCGTGGCTTCGCTGTTTGTGTCGCTCACGGTAACGCCGGTGCTCTGCTACTACCTGCTGCCCAAGATGAAGCAGATGGACCACCCCGAAACGGACGGGGGCCTGGTACGCTGGCTCAAGAAAAAGGACACCCGCCTGCTGGGCTGGGGACTGCAGCACCCTAAAGCAATACTTGGGGTAACTGGAGCACTGTTCGTGGCGGCCATGGCGCTGATTCCTTTCTTCGGCACCGAATTCCTGCCGCCCTTCAACGAAGGCTCGCTCACGGTTAACTTCTCGGCGCCCGCCGGCACCTCGCTCACCGAGTCTAACCGCCTGGGCAGCCTCGGCGAGCAGCAGATGCTCAAGATTCCGGAAGTGGCCTACACCGCCCGCCGCACCGGCCGCGCCGAGCTCGACGAACACGCCGAGTCGGTGAACAACTCGGAAATCGAGGTGGCTTTCAAAACCGAAGCCGAGCTGGAAAAGGAGGGCAAAACCATGCGCAGCCGGGACGAAATCCTGGCCGACATGCGCGACAAGCTCAGCCTGATTACGGGCGTGAACGTCAACATCGGCCAACCCATTTCCCACCGCCTCGACCACCTGCTGAGCGGCGTGCGGGCCCAGGTAGCCATCAAAGTCTTCGGCAACGACTTGCTGGAGTTGCGCCGCTACGCCAACGAGGTGCGGGCGGCTGCCAGCACGGTGCCCGGGGTGGTGGATTTGCAGGTCGAAAAGCAGGTGCAGATTCCCCAGCTACTCATCCGCCCCCGCGACGAGGCCCTGCGCGCCTACGGCATGGAGCGCGGCGAAGTGGTGCGCGACCTGGAAACGCTGTTTCAAGGGGCCGTGGTTTCGCAGATGCTCGACGGGCAGAAGCGCTTTGACCTGGTGGTAAAGCTGCCCGAAGCGCAGCGCAACGACATCGCCACCATCGGCCAGACCCGTATCGAGACGCCCACCGGCGCCATGATACCCGTGAGCCAGGTGGCCGAAATCCTCTACGAGCCGGGCCCCAACACCGTTAACCACGAGAATACGCAACGGCGCATTACCATCTCCCTGAACGTGGCCGAGCGCGACCTGGGCTCCACGGTCAAGGAGATTCAGGCCAAAGTAAACGCGCAGGTAAAGCTGCCGCCGGGCTACTACCTCACCTACGGCGGGCAGTTCGAAAGCCAGCAGTCGGCTTCGCAGAAGATTCTCTGGCTGAGCCTTTTTTCCTTGGCCGGCATCTTCCTGGTGCTGTTCTCGCACTTCAAGTCCAGCTACATGGTGGGGCAAATCATGCTCAACATTCCGCTGGCGCTCATCGGCTCGGTGGTGGCGGTGCTGCTCACCGGCGGCACGTTCAGCATTGCCTCGCTGGTGGGCTTTATCACGCTCACCGGCATTGCCTCGCGCAACGGCATCATGATGATTTCGCACTACATCCACCTCGTCGAGCACGAAGGGGAGAAGTTTGGCATGCCGATGATTATTCGCGGCTCGCTGGAGCGTCTGGTGCCCGTGCTCATGACGGCTCTGGTGGCCGCGCTGGCGCTGGTGCCGCTCACGCTGGCCAAGGACGCGCCGGGCAAGGAAATTCTCTACCCCGTGGCCACCGTCATCCTCGGCGGCCTGCTGAGCTCCACCTTCCTCGACATCATCGTCACGCCCGTGGTTTTCTGGCTGGTAGGGGAGAAGGCCCTGGCCCAGTACTTCGCTTCCCACCAGGAAGTGGGCCTCGATGACCACCCGCAGGAACTGGACGCGCAACCGCTGACGCCGCCCGCCGACCAGAACGACTTATCCCCGGCCTTGTAATCCCCGTTCCATGGCCTCCACGCTCCTTTACATCCGGCACATGGTCTGCGTTAAGTGCATCCTGGTGGTGCGCGAACAGCTCGTGGAGCTCGGGCTGGTGCCGCTGCGCGTGGAGCTGGGGGAGGTGGAGCTGCGCGACGACGCCACGACCATTGACTGGCCCCGGCTGCGGCAGTGCCTGGAAGCGGAAGGCTTTGAGATTCTGGACCAGCTTTCTCCCCAGCAGCGGCTGGTAACCCAAATCAAGGAAATCATTGCTACCCTGCTGGCCACTGACCCGGCGGCGCTGCGCAGCGGGCACTTTTCGCGGCAGCTCAGCCAGCAGCTGAGCCGCCGCTTTGCCTACCTAAGCGACGTGTTTTCGGCCACTGAAGGCCTGTGTCTGGAACAGTACGTCATCCGGCAGCGCGTGGAAGCGGCCCGGCGCCTCTTGCGCGAGGGCACGCTGCCCGTGGGGCGGGTGGCCCGGGAGCTGGGCTACAGCAACCTGGGGCACCTGTCGCGGCAGTTTCAGCGTGAAACGGGCGCTTCGCCCAGCGAGTATCGGCGCCAGTGTCTATCAAGTGCTCAACTAACTGAACAATAGCCTCTCTTATTGACAGTCGGCACCATGGTCCAACAACTCCCTCATTGCCGACTGCGTACTCCCAAACACCCGTCTTACTTCTGTCAGCCTTGAAACGCTACGTTAGCCTGTTTTTGCTCTTTAGCTACCTGCTGTCCAGCCCCGGGCTGGTGTACAGCATGCACTTCTGTGGGCAGGCTCTTACGGCGGTAACCGTGACGACGGATTCGGACAAGAACTGCTGCTGCCAGAACACCGGCAAGCCGGACTGCGGCTGCTGCCACGATAAGAAGGTGAGCAGCGCCCTCAAGGACATCAAGCTTTCGGCCGACCACTTCAAGCTGCCGGTTCCCGACGCGGTTCCTGCCCCGGCCGTATTGCGCCTCGTGTGGCAGCTGGCGCAAGTTGCTTACCCGGCCGATGAGCCGGCCGCTCAGCTGCTCGCCCACGCGGCCCCGCCGCCCGAATGCCCGGCCTACGTGCGCGGGCATGCCTTTCTAGTCTAGCCTTACGGGTTGCTCTGCCCCCCACGCCGACCGGCGCTGGGGCTTTGGTGCGTCCGGTCCCGCGTGGTCGGACGGCCCCCGCGTCCGGGCTTTTATGCCCGCCGATGTCCCTGCCTGGGTTTCCGGTTCGCTGACGCTTCTCCTTAAAGTGCTGTATTCACTATGATAGAGCAACTCATTTCCTTTTCCCTGCGGAATCGGGTGCTGGTGCTGCTGGTCGCCGCCGGGCTCCTCGTCTGGGGCGCGCTGTCGGTGCGGGCCAGCAAGATTGACGCCATTCCCGACCTGTCCGAAAACCAGGTAATCGTCTTCACCGAGTGGATGGGCCGCAGCCCGCAGATTATCGAAGACCAGGTCACCTACCCGCTGGTGACCAACCTGCAGGGCCTCGCCCAGGTGCGGGCCGTGCGCGCCGCCTCCATGTTCGGCATGAGCTTCGTGTACGTCATCTTTAACGACAATACCGACATCTACTGGGCCCGCGAGCGGGTGCTGGAGCGCCTCAACTACGCGCAGCGCCTGCTGCCGGCCGGCATCACGCCCACCCTCGGGCCCGACGGCACGGGCGTGGGCCATGTGCTCTGGTACACGCTCAACGCCCCCAAGCTCGACTTGGGCGAGCAGCGGGCTTTGCAGGACTGGTACGTGAAGTTTGGCCTGCAAACCGTGGCCGGGGTGAGCGAGGTGGCCAGCTTCGGCGGCTTCCAGCCCGAGTACCAGGTGACAGTGGACCCCACCAAGCTCACCTACTACAACGTGACCCTGCCGCAGGTGCTGGCCGCCGTGCGCAGCAACAACAACGAGGCCGGCGGGCGCAAGTTTGAGCAGGCGGGCACGGGCTACATCATCAAAACCTCGGGCTACATTCAGGACGTGGCCACGCTCGAAAACGTGCCGGTGCTTACCCGCGCCGGCGGGGTGCCGCTGCGCCTCAAGGACCTGGGCACGGTGCAGATGACGGGCGAAAGCCGCCTGGGCATCTTCGACCACAACGGCGAGGGCGAAGTGGTGGGCGGCATCGTGGTGATGCGCTACGGCGAGAATGCCGACGACGTGATAACCCGCGTCAAAGCCAAAATGACGGAAGTGGCCAAGGGCCTGCCGGCGGGCGTGTCGTTCAACATCGTCTACGACCGCAGCGGCCTGATTGAGGAGTCGGTGGCCAACATTCAGCACACGCTGCTGGAGGAAATGGCCGTGGTGTCGCTGGTGGTGCTGGTGTTCCTGTTTCACTGGCGCAGCGCCCTGAGCATCCTGCTGCAAATCCCGATTACCATCGCCGCGAGCTTCATTCTGCTCAACGCCTTCGGCATTTCTTCCAACATCATGTCGCTCACCGGCATCGCCCTGGCCATCGGGGTGATTGTGGACAACGGCATCGTGATGGCCGAAAACGCCTACCGCAACCTGGCCCTGCACCAGGCCGCTGAAGACGCCGCCGTGTCAGGTGCACCGCCCGGTTCAGCGCCCGCTGCCGCCGCTCCCATTTCCACCCCTGAACCCGTCCGCCATGACTAACGACGAGCGCCTCGCCATCATCGAGAAGTCCAGCCAGCAGGTGTCGCGGGGCATCTTCTTCTCCACCATCATCATCGTGGCGTCCTTTCTGCCGGTGTTTCTGCTCACCGGGCAGGAGGGCAAGCTGTTTCACCCGCTGGCCTACACCAAGACCTTTATCCTGCTCATCGACGCGGTGCTGGCCGTGACGCTGGCACCGGTGCTGCTGTCCTTTTTCATGAAGGGCAAATTCAAAACCGAGGAGCAGAATCCCATCAACCGGGGGCTGGAGCGGGTGTACGCGCCGCTCATCAACTGGTGCCTCACGTGGCGCAAAACCACCATCGGCATCAACCTGGCGCTGCTGGCCGTCAGCATCCCGCTGCTGCTGAGTCTGGGCACCGAGTTCATGCCGCCGCTCGACGAGGGCTCGATTCTGTTCATGCCCATCGCGCAGCCCGACGTGTCGAACACGGAAGTAAAGCGCATCCTGCAGGTGCAGGACAAGATTATCGCGCAGGTGCCCGAAGTAAAAGGGGTGCTCGGCAAGGCCGGCCGCGCCAGCACGGCCACCGACAACGCCCCGCTGAGCATGATTGAAACCATCATCCAGCTCAAGCCCCGCAGCGAGTGGCGGGCGGGCATGACCAAGGCCAAGCTCATTGCCGAGCTCAACGAGAAGCTGCAGATTCCGGGAGTGGTCAACGGCTGGACGCAGCCCATCATCAACCGCATCAACATGCTGAGCACCGGCGTGCGCACCGACGTGGGCGTGAAGGTCTACGGGCAGCAGCTCGACACCATCTACCAGGTCTCGCAAAAAGTAAGGGCGGCGCTCACCGGCGTGCCCGGCGTGCAGGATTTGTACGTGGACCCCATCACCGGCGGCAAGTACCTGCAAATCGACCTCCGGCGCGACCAGCTGGCCCGCTACGGCCTGAGCGTAGACCAGGTGAACGAGGTGGTGGAAACGGCCATCGGCGGCGCGCCCGTGGCCACCACCGTGGAGGGCCGCCGGCGCTTCAGCATCAACGTGCGCCTGGCCGAGGACTTCCGCAACAGCGTGGCCGCCCTGGGCCGCATCCCCATCCAAACCACGGCCTACGGTCCGGTACCGCTCTCGGCGGTGGCCACGCTGCGCTTCACGGGCGGCCCGCCCATGATTAACTCCGAAAACGCGCAGCTGCGCGGGGCGGTGCTCTTCAACGTGCGTGACCGGGACCTGGGCGGCACCGTGAAGGAAGCCATGCAGCGGGTGCAAAGCCTGCAGGGTAAGCTGCCCGCCGGCTACTACCTGGAGTGGAGCGGGCAGTACGAAAACCTGATTAGCTCGCAGCGCACGCTGCTTTTCATCCTGCCCATCGTGCTTTTGGTAATATTCGGCTGCCTGTACTTCGCGTTTCACTCGGTGCGCGAGGCGCTGCTGAGTCTGGTCACTATTCCGTTTGCGCTCATTGGCGGGGCCTACATGGTGTACTTCTACGGCGTGCACCTCTCGGTGGCGGTGGCCGTGGGATTCATCGCCCTGTTCGGGCTGGCCGTGGAAACGGGCGTCATCATGGTCATCTACCTCAACGACGCCATGCAGCAGCTGGTGGCCGCCAAGGGCAATTCGAGCGAAACCATCACGAAGCAGGACTTGCGCGACGCCGTGTTTCACGGGGCCGCCAAGCGACTGCGACCCAAGCTGATGACGGTGTCGGTGGCCCTGTTCGGCCTCGTGCCGGTGCTCTGGGCCTCGGGCACGGGCTCCGACGTAATGCTGCCCATCGTGCTGCCCATGATTGGCGGGGTGTTCACCTCCTCCACCCACATTCTGCTGGTGACGCCCCTGATTTTTCTGATGACCAAGGAGTACGAGCTCCGCAAGTTCGGCAAACTGGACGTGCTGGCCGTGAAGCATTAACCCCGTGAATGCCATGAAAGCTTTTCTTAAACATAGCCTCCTGCTGGTCCTGCTCTTGCTGGTCACGCGGCCGCTTTGGGCGCAATCGGTTCTGCCGCTGGACTCGGTGCTGCGGGCCGTGGAGCGCCGCAACCCGGCCCTGCGCCAATACGGCTACCGCGCCCAGGCCAAGCAGGCCGCCGTGGCTGGCGCCAGCAGCTGGGAAGCGCCCAAGGTGAGCGCCGGCTACTGGATGACGCCCTACAACCAGCGCCCCATCAAGGAGGTGAACAACGGCCGGGGCGAAGGCATGCAAATGGTGTCCGTGGAGCAGATGCTCCCCAACCCGGCCAAGCAGCGCGCCAAGCGGGAGTACCTGGCCGGGCAGGTTGCCGTGGAGCAGGCCGACCAAACGGCCATGTTCAACCAGCTGCGGGCGCAGGCCCGCAGCCTCTACTACGGCCGGGTTATCCTGGAAAAGAAGCTAAAGGTGCTCGACGAAAGCGAGGAGCTGCTGGCCTTTCTGCTGAAAGTGGCGCAGGCCCGCTACCCCTACAACCAGAGCACGCTGGCCAGCATCTACCAGGCGCAGGCGCGGGTGGCCATGCACGGCAACGACCACGAGCAGCTCTACGGGCAGCTGCGCCAAAACACCATTGCCCTGAACACGCTCATGGCCCGCGACCCGGAAGGCGAGTTTGCGGTGGATACGCTGCTGCCCACCACGTTTGCCGGCCCGTACCCGGACACGGCGGCGCTAGCCCGCCGGCGCAGCGACGTGCGCAGCCTCGACCGCTCGCTGGCCGTGGTGCGGCTCAACCAGAACGTGGAAGCCAACCGCCGCCGGCCCGACTTCGGGGTGCGCTACGACCACATGAACGGCATTGGCGTCACGCCCAACCAGTTTTCCGTGATGGGCATGGTGTCCATCCCCATTGCCCCCTGGGCGGCCCGCGAGTACAAGGCCAACACGGCCGCGCTGGGCTACGAGGCGCAGGCCGTGCAGCAGCAGCGCGCCAGCCTGCTCACCGAAGCGGCCGGCCGCATCACCACCCTGCAGTCGGACTTGCGCACCAAGCGCCAGCAGGTGGAAAACTTTGAAAAAGGCATCCTGCCCGCCCTGCGCAAGCAGTACCAGGTGACGCTGCTGGCCTACCAGCAGAACACGGCCCAGCTGCCAGCGGTAGTCGAAGCCCTGGAAACCTGGCTGCAAACCCGCCTGCAGTACCTCGACACCCAAACCGAAGTCCTAAACTTACACGTGCGCTATGACCAGGAACTGGAGCAATAAGCTACGAGCCGGCGCGCAGCTGGTGCTGGTGCTCACGCTGCTGGCCGGCTGCAAAGGCAAGGCCCACGGCCCGGCCGCGCAGGCCCCCGCGCAGCCGGTGGCTACGGCTGCCGCGCAGCTCTACACCTGCTCGATGCACCCGCAAATCGTGCGCGACGCCCCCGGCCAGTGCCCCATCTGCGGCATGGACCTGGTGCCCAAAGCCAGCGGGGAAAACGCAGTCGCCGCCGACACGGCCGGCGCGGGCCTGAACCATCTGGTCGCCTCGCCCAACGCTTCGGTGGTGTCGGCCATCGCCACGGTGCGGCCCAATGCCGGGGCCGTTGGCGATACGCTCACCCTGCCCGGGGTGGTCGACTACGACCCGCGCCGGAGCCGGGCGGTGGCCGCGCGCGTGGGCGGGCGCATCGAGCGCCTGCTGGTGCGCTTCAACTACCAGCCCGTGCGCCGCGGCCAGCCGCTGCTAGAAATCTACAGCCCCGAGCTGGTGACGGCCGAGCAGGAGTACATCTTCCTACTCGGCAACGACGCGGACAATACGGCATTGGTGAACGGCGCCCGGCAGAAGCTGCGGCTGCTGGGCCTGAGCGAAAGCCAGCTGCGTGCCCTGGCCCGCACCCGCCGCCCCGACTACCGGGTGGCCGTGTTCAGCCCCTACGATGGCTACGTAGTCGAAAACTCCGTGGCTGCGGCGGCACTCGTGCCACCGTCCCCTTCTGGCATGGCCGACACCGGTGCACCGGCCGGCGGCATGGGCGGCACTTCGGGCATGGGCGCCGGCGCGGAAGCCGCAACGGCAGCGACTCCAACTGCCGCCCCCACCCCGGCGCTCACCCTACAGGAAGGCGGCTACGTCAGCACCGGGCAAACCCTGTTTCAAGTCGTGAACACCGCGCAGGTGTGGGGCCTGTTTCAGCCCGGGCCCGGCGACGTGACACAGCTGCGCCCCGGTCAGACGCTGCAGGTGTTTGTAAACGGAGACGCCGCTAACCAGCAGCTCACCGCCCGCGTGGAGCTGGTGGAGCCCACCTACCGTGCCGGCGCCAGCACGCCGGCCGTGCGCGTGTCGCTGCCCAACGCCAAGGGCTTGCTGCGGCGCGGCACCCGGCTTACCGCCCGGGTAACCAGTTCTATGGGTAATGGCTTATGGCTGCCCCGCGCCGCCGTCGTGGACCTGGGCACTCGTCAGGTGGCCTTTGTGCGGCGCGGCCGCACGTTCGTGCCGGTGACGGTGCAGGTCGGCCAGCGCACGGCCACGCAGGTGCAAATCCGCCAGGGCCTGACCGGCACCGAAGACGTGGCCGCCAATGGGCAATACCTGGTCGACAGCGAAAGCTTCCTGCAGACCTCATCCACTTCAATTCTCCCTTCCCATGACTAGCCCCCGACTCGTTGCGCGTTTGGCCGTGCGTTGGCTGCTGGTGTTGTTGGTGGCGCTGAGTTCTGCGGCCTGCCAGAAAACCAAACCCGCCGACCAGGGGGCGGCAGGGAAAAAGGTGTATTACACCTGCTCCATGCACCCGCAGATTCACGAAGACGCCCCCGGCAAATGCCCCATCTGCAGCATGGACCTGATTCTGGTAAAAACCGCCCCGGCGACCCCAAAGCCCGGCGCCGATGCCGCCGTCTATACCTGTCCGATGCACCCGCAGGTGCACCAGGCCAAACCCGGCCTCTGCCCCATCTGCGGCATGGACCTGGTGAAACAGGCTGTTCGTTCGACTGCGGCGGGCAAGGCGTCGGGCGGTAGCGCCGACCTGACGCTCACCGCGCAGCAGGTCACGCTCGGCAACATTCGCGCGCAGGTCATCGGCCCGGATACTGGCCGGGCAAAGGTGTTGGCGCCCACCGTGCTCACCGGCACTATTACCGCCGATGCCCTGCAAACCGAGGGCGTCAGCAGCCGGGTGGCCGGGCGCATCGAGCAGCTGTACGTGCGCCAGACCGGCCAAATCTTGCAGCGGGGCGCGCCCCTGTTTTCCGTGTACAGCGAGCAGCTGCAGGCCCTGCAGCAGGAGTACTTGCTGGCCCTGGCCCAAAGCCGTGAGCAGGGCGGTCCTTACCGGCAATTCGCCGAAGCCACGGCCCAAAAGCTACGCCTGCTGGGCCTGAGTGCCACTCAGCTCCGGCAGCTGGCTGCCCGGGGCCGGCCCAACCCGGTGGTGACCTACTACAGCCCGACGACCGGCACCGTGCAGACCCTCGACGTAGTGCAGGGGCAATACGTGAGCGAGGGCACGCCCCTGGTCACGCTCACCAACCTGGCCACCGTGTGGGTGGAAGCGCAGCTTAATCCGCAGGACGTGGCCAAGCTGCCACTGGGCAAAACCGTCACCATGCAAGTGGCCGGAGAGTCCGGCTCGCTTCGGGGCAAAGTAGTCTTTCTCAGCCCCGAGCTGAGCGGCAGCAGCCAGGTCGCGCTGGCCCGCATCCAACTAGCCAACCCCGGCGGCCGCCTATTGCCCGGCGCACAGGCCAACGTGCTGCTCGATGCCCCCGCAACGGCTGCCACTGCCCAAACCGCGCTGCGCGTGCCCACGGAAGCCCTGATTCGGGAGGGGGACGCCAGCTACCTCTGGACGCAAACCGGCGAGCGGCAGTACCGCCGCGTGCGGGTGAGCACCGGCGAGGGCTCGGCCAGCAGCGTGCCCGTCACGTCGGGTCTGCCGCCCGGGACTAGGGTCGTCGTCTCCGGCGCCTACCTGCTGCAAAGCGAATACGCCCTGCGTCAGGGTGCCACCGATAGCATGAACGGCATGAGCATGTAAGCCCTCCGTCATCACCGCAAGCCGTTGGGTGCCGCGGTCCGGCCCCGTTTTTAATCACCCCATTCATACCCCATGAAAAAGCTTCTGTTCCTCGGCCTGGTGCTCACCGGCCTCTCCGCCGCCACCACGGCCTGCTCTGACAACAAGGGCAGCACCGAAACCACTACGGCCACCACGGCCACCGCCTCGGCAGATAGCACCGCCAAGCCGGCCGGCAACCCCGGGCCCGGCGTGGCCGCCGAGACCTATACCTGTTCCATGCACCCCGAAGTCATTGCCAACGAGCCCGGCAAGTGCCCCAAGTGCGGCATGGACCTGGTCAAGAAGTAATAGCCAGGGTAGCCGCGGCCTTAGCGGCTCCGACTAGCGTTGCTTCCGGTCAGTCTACGGACCCGCCCCGCCTCGGAGCGGACCTCCCCAGCAGAAGTCACGCCGGCGACGACCACCGACTGCCACAACAAATTATGCAGGCCTTCTGCCCCAATCGTGCACAACAACTCGTCATGGGGCTAGTACATACTGAAAACCATTCTTCACTAAACCCCAAGTTCCATGCATTCTCAAAACCAAAGCCTCCTCGCCGCTCTCTACGCCTGCGTTAACTCCTGCGAACACTGTGCTACCGCTTGCCTGAGCGAGCAGGATGTCAAAATGATGGCCCGCTGTATTCAGCTGGACCGCGACTGCGCCGACATCTGCGCCCTGACGGCCCGCTTCGTGGCCCGCGGCTCCGAGCACGCGCAGCACCTGCTCCGCGAGTGCGCTGAAATCTGCAAGGCCTGCGGCGACGAGTGCGAAAAGCACGCCGCCCACATGGAGCACTGCCGCGAGTGTGCCGAAGCCTGCCGCCGCTGCGAGCAGGCCTGCCGCCAGGGCATGAGCGTAACGGCTTAACCCGTTATTTCTTGCAAAAGCCAGCCCGTTTCGCGCGGGCTGGCTTTTTTGCTTTCCGGGCCGAGCAAATCTTGTAAGTAGGCGGCGCAATCCTGTACCGCGGCCACCGGGCCGGCCGGTACTTTTGCGTCGTGATTTTACCTGGCTAACCCTCCGCGCGATGACCTTCCCTGCCCCTGTTCGCAAACTCATGCTCACGGCTCACATCACCTTCTCGGTGGGGTGGCTGGGGGCGGTGGCCGTGTTCCTGGCGCTGGCCATAACGGGCCTGACCAGCCACGACGCGCCGCTGGTGCGAGCCGCCTACCTGGCCATGGGCCTGAGCGGCTGGTTTGTGATTGTGCCCTCCAGTTTCGCGGCGCTGCTCACGGGCGTGGTGCAGGCCGTGGGCACTCCCTGGGGCTTGTTCAAGCACTACTGGGTGGTCGTAAAACTGCTGCTGACCGTGGCGGCCACCGTGCTGCTGCTCGTGCACATGCAGCCCATTAGCTACCTGGCGGAAGTCGCCGCCAAAGCCGACCTGTCCTCGACGGAGCTGCGCGGCATGCGCATGCGGCTGATTGCCGACGCCGTGGCCGCCTTTGTGGTGCTTCTCGCAGCCACGACTATCTCGGTATACAAGCCTTGGGGACGGATTGGCAACTGGCTGCAGCAACGCCGGCACCCCGGCGCGGTGGCGGCCACGCCCACTTCCTGGGGCCAGTATGTGCTGCTTGGCCTGCTCGGCCTAGTGGTGGTGGTGTTCATCATCGCGCACCTGCTCGGCGGTGGGCTCGGGCACCACTAGGATTGGTAGCCTACGAATCCTGTAAGATGCCAGCACAATCCTGTACCCCCAATGGCGCACCTGGCGCTACTTTTTCGCGTTACTTATTTGAAACCGATTCGCTCGGCTCACCCTAAATTCGCTTCCCATGAAAACCCTTCAGTTCAAAACCAATATCAACTGCGGCGGCTGCATCAAGGCCGTGACGCCCACCCTCAACCAGGAAGCCGGCGCCGGCAACTGGCAGGTAGACACCTCCAATCCGGAAAAAATTCTGACCGTCACCTCCGACAAGCTCACGCCTGAGCAAGTAGTAGCGGCCGTGAAGAACGCCGGCTTCGAGATTCAGGCGGCCTAAGTACCCTCACCGCACTTCATCGTAAAAACGCCCGGCTGGTCCGGGCGTTTTTCATTTCGGGCCTTGACCAGGCGCGAAAGCCTAAAACATGGAAATTATGTAGCTCCGGCGCGTAATAGCAGCAAACATTAGCCAGGGCCTTCGGCGTAATGTGGACGAGGCGGCTCGTCCCTGCTGGTTCCTATTGCGTTACCCTTCAAGCTCAGCGGCTAGGTTGGGCAACAG
Organism: Hymenobacter telluris; assembly: GCF_017313265.1. GTDB lineage: Bacteria > Bacteroidota > Bacteroidia > Cytophagales > Hymenobacteraceae > Hymenobacter > Hymenobacter telluris. Next base: position 86,103 of record NZ_JAFLQZ010000019.1, read on the forward strand.
GGCGGGGCAACTGATGCCGCTGCGGCCCACGCCAATATCCGTGACGCTTTTAACCTGCGCCTATGTTTGAAGATTTTCCCAACCTGCACCCTTTGGTGGTGCATTTACCTATTGTCCTGCTGATGCTCAGTTCCGGCCTGCAGGCGCTGAACGTGTACAAAGAGTGGCCGCCGGTGAAGTGGATTACGATGGGGGTGATGGCCGGCGGCTTTCTAGGCGCCCTGGCGGCCAGCACCATCTTCCACGCCATGCCCACGGGTTTGGCGCCCCGGGCGGCGGCGGTGTTCGAGGCCCACGAAAAGTTCGCCGGCTACACGATGTGGCTTTCCGGCATCACCGTGCTGCTGGCCGGGGTCGGCACGTTTTTCAAGATTCAGCGGCGGGCTTACGAAGTGCTGGTGCTGGTTTCGGCCGTGGCCACGGCCGGGGTCTTATCGGTGGCCGGGCACCGCGGGGCGCAGCTGGTCTACGTGGAGGGCGTGGGGCCCCAAGGCCGCCTGCTCGATAAAAGCCACGGCCACGGGGGCGGGGAGGCCATGCCCGGCATGGAAATGGAAGCCGATACCCACGACGAGGCGGCAAAGGCCGACGACCACACCAAGGACCAGGCGCCCGCTTCGCCCCACCAAGACGCTGCCCCGGGCTCCGCTGCTATGCCCGGCATGGATATGAGCGCGCCTGCTTCCGGCGAAAAGGGCAGCCGCACTTCCCCAGGTACAATGGACAACATGGACTTGCCGGCTAGCCAGCCGGCGGGCCAGAGCCGGCCGACTGCCCCGAAAAGCGCTATGAAGGGCATGCCCGGCATGAAGATGCCCGCCTCACAAAGCACGCAACCCATGCCCGCGGGCATGGATATGAGCCGCCCCACCCAGCAAAAGCCCATGCGTGACATGCCCGGAATGGCGGACATGCCCGGCATGAGCCAACCGCCGACAGGCGCAAAAAAGCCGGCAAAAGCCAAATCGGGTAATACCGGCATGTCAGGCATGGGCAACATGGCCGATATGCCCGGCATGCCGGCTCCGGCGCCCAACCAAGCCATGCCATCCATGGGCAACATGAAAGACATGCCCGGCATGGAAAAAGGCCAAAAGATGCCCGCCATGAGCACCATGCCCGGCATGAGCATGCCCGCCAACCCCATGGACAAGTTCCGCTTCGAGGACAACAACCCCGCCCGGAACAAACCAAAGAATGCTAAACAATAGCGACCTGATGAGATTATTAGCCCTTCTATTCTTCTTGCTTGGCGCGCTGCCCCTGGCCGCCCAAATGCCCCAGCACCAGGCCATGCCCAAAGGCCAGGCCGCCAACGGCCCGGCCACGCCGCCCCCGGACGCCGACCTGCGGGGCCACGTGGTGACGCCCCGCGCCAACCACGCCGGCCACCGCGTCGAATACGACCTGTACGTGGACGAGCGCCAGGTAAATTACACTGGCAAAACCCGCCTGGCCATTGCCATCAACGGGCAGATTCCGGCGCCCACGCTCCGCTTTACGGAGGGCGACACGGCCATCATTCGAGTGCACAACCAGATGAGCGTCGAAACCAGCATCCACTGGCACGGCATCCTGCTGCCTAACCAATACGACGGCGTGCCCTACCTCAACACGGCCCCCATCGAGCCAGGCGGCACGCACACGTTTACGTTTCCGTTGATTCAGAGCGGCACCTACTGGTACCACTCCCATACCATGCTGCAGGAGCAGTCCGGGCTATACGGTTCCATCGTCATCCAGCCCCGGGAAGTGAAGTACGAGCTCAAGGAGTACGTGCTGCTGCTCTCCGACTGGACCGACCACCCGCCCAAGGAAGTGCTGCGCTACCTCAAGCGGGCCGGCGAGTGGTTTGCCGTGCAGAAAGGCGCCACCCAGAGCTACGGCGAGGCCATTGCCGCCGGCTACTTCAAGGACAAAGTCCGGCAGGAGTGGGGGCGCATGCCGGCCATGGACCTGACCGACATCTACTACAACAAGTTCCTCACCAACGGCCGCGAAAAGAGCTACTACCCCGACGCCAAGCCCGGAGAGGTGGTGCGCCTGCGCGTCATTAACGGCAGCGCCTCCTCGTACTTCTACCTGCAGTACTCCGGCGGCCCCATGCAGGTCATCGCCGCCGATGGCATCAACGTGGAGCCCTTCCCGGTGTCCAAGCTCGAAATTGCCACGGCCGAAACCTACGACCTGCTGGTGACCATCCCGCCCGCGGGCGCGGCCGAGCTGCGGGCCACCGCCAACGACATCACCGGCTACTCGTCCAGCTACTTCGGGGCCGGCGAGCCGATGAAAGCGCCCGATTTGCCACGCATTAACTACTTCCAGATGATGCGCGAGATGGGCAGCATGGGCAATATGACCGGCATGGACATGGGCGGCAACGGGGAGATGGACCCCAACGGCAGCGGTATGAAGGGGATGAACATGAAGGGGGGCAGTGGGGACATGAAAGGCATGGACAGGGGCAAAAAGAAGAAGGGCAACGAAACGTCAGGCATGAACATGGGCGACACCCCGGCCATGAAAGGCATGTACATGCAGAACGGCACCATGCCCGCCAGCACCGCCCCTTCGCCCCAAAATCGGCCCATGAATGAGCAGGAAAAAAGCGGCAAGAGCATGGGCACCATGCAGGATAAGGGCGGTAGCATGGCCGGCATGGACATGAGCGGCGGCATGGCTGGCAAGAGCATGGGCGGCGCGGGCGGCGACTTCAATTACAACCAGTTGCGGGCCCTGAACCCCACCACGCTGGACTCCACCCGGCAGTGGCGCGACATCAAGCTCACGCTCACCGGCAACATGCTGCGCTACGTGTGGTCGTTCGACAACAAGACCTTGTCAAAAGCCGATAAAATCCCCATCCGCCGGGGCGAGAACGTGCGCATGACCTTCACCAACCTGACCATGATGCGCCACCCGCTGCACCTGCACGGGCACTTTTTCCGCATGGTCAACGCCCAGGGCGCCTATTCGCCCATGAAGCACACCTTCGACATCCCGGCCATGGGCACGGTGACCATCGAGTTCGAGGCCAACGAGGAGCAGGACTGGTTTTTCCACTGCCACATCCTCTACCACATGATGGCCGGCATGGCCCGCATCATCAGCTACGACGCCAGCCCCCAGAACGAGTTTGCCAAAACCAACTACAAGTACCTCAAGCGCGAAGACAACGCGGTGTACCCGTGGTTTGACTTGTCGGTGCATTCACAAGCCGCGTACCTGGAAGGCACCCTCTCCAACAACCGCAACGCGCTGGAATTCGAGGGCCGCGTGAACTACGAGGGCAACTACGAAACCGAAACCCACCTGCTGCGCTACCTCGACAAGCGGCAATTGTGGGCCGGCTTTGTCGGCTATGACTTCCGCGACAACAAAACGCTGCGCTCGGAAGCAGATGCCGAGGGCGGCAACCGCCGCACGGTGGAAAACAACCGCAACTTCCGCCGGCAGGCCGAAGTGGGCGTGTACTACCTGCTGCCGATGCTGGTGCGGGCCGAGCTGCGCACGGACCTGACCGGGCAGCTGCGCCTACGCCTGGAGCGCCGCGACCTGCCGCTGAGCAACAACGTATTCATGGACATCAGCGGCAACACCGACAAGGAATTCACCCTGGGCTTCCGCTACATGGTCAGCAAATACGCCTCGCTGAGCACCAACTACGACAACCAGTACGGCTGGGGCGCGGGCCTCACCTTTCACTACTAGCAGGCAAACGCGTGCCATGCGTCGCCCTTAAATGAAGAATCTATGGAACTGCTAAAATTCAAAACCACCGTCACAACCGTGGAAGAGGTAGCCCGCGTTGCTCCGTTCTTAAACCAGCTACCCGCAGTGGAGAAGTGGGACATCGCCCCCGAAACGGAGCACCACGTGTTAAGCATTTCGGGCCACAACCTGGACCCGCAGCAGATAGAGAACGGGCTGCGGGAAGCCGGCTTCCGGGCCGAGCTGCTCCGGGTGCTGGGGGTAGGAGGAGACGACTTGTAGGCAGAGCCGTCCGCGCCCCGCTAGGAGCAGAGACGCAGAGCCTCGCTACGAACACGATTTCCTGAACCGACATCAATACTTCCTAGCTGATTTTCCTTACCGGTGCACCGGCCGGCCTGACCAAGCACCCTCACCCCACTTCCCTTGTCTTTATGGAACACAAGAACCCCTATCCCCGCTTCTTCCTGATGCTGGCCGCCTCGCTGGTGGCCATGTACGTGGTCATGTACCTGAACGTGTATGAGTGGGACCACGTGTACTTCAGCCTGACGCGGTTGTATATGGCCTTACTTATGCTGGTGCCCATGACCCTGATTATGATGGGCTTTATGTGGAGCATGTATCCCGACAAGCGCCGCAATGCGCTGATTATGGCCGGCAGCCTGGTGCTGTTTGCGGTGGTTACCTTCATGGTGCGCACCCAGGTGTTCGTCAATGACCAATTGTGGATGAAAGCCATGATTCCGCACCACTCCATTGCCATTTTGGTCAGCAAGCGGGCCACCATCAAAGACCCCGAAGTACGCACCCTGGCCGACAGCATCATCAGCGCCCAGCAGCGGGAGATTGGCCAGATGAAGCGCATGCTCCAGCGCCTAGAGCAAGAGAAAAAAGCCGATTAGAAGGATTATCGACGCTTTTGCGTTGCGCTACTAGCACAGGTCGCGTGGTTCCATCCCAAGAGTGCATCCGGGCCGCATGTACACCATCGCGGGATTTGCTTACATAGTTTATTGACAGGCAACCCTTTACCCGCTGCCGTGCGATTTAGAATATAGTTAACAACTGCATTCCATCTAACCCACTTCTCATTAGGCTTTTACCCGACTTGATGCACTTACAGGAATTTGAGCAGTGGTGCCGCCACCTGGCCCTGCAAGAGGCTCCGGTAGTGGCAGCCGAACTAGCGGCCGGCTGGCAGCAACTGGCCCGCCGTCTGGACCAGCTCCCCCTCAACGGACAGCGTAGTGCCTCGCTAAGTTACCGTTGCATAGACCTGCCCGGTCCGCACGGTGGCTTGGGGCAGGAAGCGTCGGACCGGCCACAAAGCTGATTGTTCGCGTTGTTCTTGTGGGAGTGGGGCTACTGGCAGCTTTGCACCAGGGCGCTTACACTGAGCGTGGCCGTCGCGTCGGTGGTGTAGTTGTCGTTGTTCACGCACACGAACAGGCGCCGGGTGCCGGCGGGCAAAGTAATGGGGCGCGTTTCCTGGGGCGTGTTGAGCGCCGCCCGCAGGCAGACTTTGTCCTTGCCGATGGTACCCTTGGTATCCATAAATTGCTGAGCGGCGTCCTCGTCGGGCGTGATGTACCAGTGACACTTGGTGCTGACGGTGGGCGGGGCGTTGTTGCCCTGCTTCACCAGGGCGGAAGCGGCCGTTCCCAACAACGCCGGCGCGGCGGCCCCACCGCTCCCGGCCACAGCGGCCACGGCCAAGGCCGTCGACCACGACACCGGGGGCTGGCCTTCGTCCCGCACGTCGAGCTTGTAGACGATGCCCACGGTGCCGTCCGGAATATCGACCACAAACACCTTGCGGCTGGAGTGCATGCAGTTGCTACAATGAATGGTGGCATTGCTCAAGGGCAGGGCCTCGACCATTTTGGATGAACACTTGATTTCCCGGCCGTCGGCGCGCCAGCTGCGATAATCGGCCTGCTGCACCCCGTTCACATAGGTTCCGCGGAAGCTCACCTGGCCGTTCTCGTGCCAGCCGCAGCAGAGCCCGGTGGGCTTGTCGGGCGCTTCGCTGGCCATTTTGCCTTCCCACTGCTTTTTCCACGAAGGGTAAAAGTAGTCGCGCACGGTGCCCACCGTTTTGCCCGCGGCATCATGGCGGGCAATCCGGGCGTAACTGACTTCCTCAAGCGTCTCGGTACGCTCCCAGTCGCGGTCGAAATACACGGTGTCGGCCGGCGGCAAGCTGACGGCCGCCGGCTTGGGCCGCTGGGCCAGCGCGGGCAAACCAATCAAGAGAAACAGGGCGTGCAGAAAGTAGCGTTTTGCCATACAGGAATAAGTGGTAGAAAAAGACGGAATGCGGTGGGTAAATATACCGGGCTGCCGCGCATTCGCTGAACTGACTCCCGCAAAAAGGGGCCGCTCAATTGAGTAGCCCCCTTTTTCTCAGCGCTAACAACTCGCTTGATTACAGCATCAGGCCCAGCCCCGCGAACCAGGTGCGGCCGTCGGCGGGCAGAATGCCTGGACCAGGGTAGCCGCCCGAGCGCCGGGTGAAGTAGCGTGCGTCGAACACGTTGTTCACGCCCCCGCTGAGGCGGTAGCGGCTGTCGCGGCCCAGCTTCCAGGTAGCGGAAAGGTCCGCCACCTGATAGGCGGGAATGGCGCCGGTCTGCGCATTGGCCGGGGCAGCTTCCGTGTTGCTGGCATCGGCATAGACCTTGGCCACGTGGCTGAACTGCCCGGTGACGGACAAGCCTTTGTGGGCAAAAGTGAGGCCCGTGCGCAGGGTCTGACGCGGGGCATTCTCGACGAAGTTGCCGTCCAAATTGGTTTCCACAATTTGGGTGCCGGGGCCCGTGCCGGTGAGCGTGGTCACGGGCAGGTTGCCGTAGCGGGCATCGAGCAGGCTCAGGGCCGCGAACAGGTCGAGGTGGGGCAGGTTGAAGTTGCCGGTAATTGAGTGAATCAAGTCCAGCTCGGCGTAGGCTTCCAGCCCGTGGGTTTGGGTGCGGCCCAGGTTGGTGCGGTACTGCTGGGTCTGGCCGGTGGTGCCGCCGGGCACGGGCCGGCGGATGGTGCCGATGCGGTCCTCGTAGTTGAGGAAAAAGTAGCCCACGTCGAAGCGCAGCCAGCTGTTGAAACTGCCGCGGTAGCCTACCTCGGCCGTGTAGCCGCGGGCGTCCTTCAGGTTGGGGTCGATGACATCCGAGGTCGCCGGCGGCACCAGGTCACCGAACAGCACGGGGCGGAAGGCGCGGGAGTAGTTGGCGTACAGGTTGGTCGTGGGCGACACCTGAAACTCGCTGCCCAGGCCGTAGAGCAGCACGTTGCGGCGGCTGGCTTGGTTGGGTATACGGTTCTCCGTCCCGTTGGCGGCCCGGCCCAGATAGCCGCTGCCGGTGTTGCTCAGGTAGTCGTAGCGCAGGCCCGGTGTGAAGCTTAGCCGGGTGCCGGCGTGCAGGAGCAGCTCGGCAAATGCCGCGGCGTTGTTGGTCGTGAAGTCGAACTCGTTGGTGTAGCGGCCATCGCCGGTCAACGTCAAATCGAAGTCCGACCCGGTGGTGCCGGTGCCGCGCTGGTGCCGGGAAGTGGTGGCGCGGTAGGCCCGCAGGCCGGTGGCCAGCGTGTGGGTGCGGCCCAGGAAGTCAACATCCTGGGTAAGCCGCAGCTCTGCGCCGAGGTTGCGGTATTCGTCGCGGTCCACCTGGCGGGCGGCAAATTGCCGGGTGCGGCGGTTCACGGTATCGGGCGCGGGCAGGCCGGCCACGAAGCCCACGCTGCTGCGGGAAGCCACCAGGCCGAAGGTTTTCAAGCTCAGGCGCGTACGCTCACCGGCCTTATAATCCAGCGTCAGGGCCGGAATCAGCCAGGGCGTGCTGAGCCAGTTGCGGCTGCGGGTGCTCTGGCGGCTGTCCTGGGCAAACTGCGCGTCGGTCAGGCCGCCCGGCTGCTGGAGCTTGTCGGTCAAATAGCTCACTTCTGCGCCCAGCGTTAGGCGCTCGGTCAGGGCCACGTGCACGTTGCCGTGCAGGTCATCGACGGTGAACTGATTGTACGGGCGCCAGCCATCGCCCTGGCGGTGGCGGTAGTAAGCGTAGTAGTTCACCTTGCCCACCGTGCCGCCCACGGCGTTGTAGGAGTTGAACAGGCCGTTGGAACCGGCCGTGTTGCTGGTTTCAATCTCGACCTTCTTGTCGCGCGACCCGCGTTTGAGCTCGTAGTTGAGCAGGCCGCCAAACTGGGGCCCGAACTGCAGGCCCGCCCCGCCGCGCAGCAGCTGAATGCGCTCCACGGCTTCCATGGGCGGATTGTAATAGGCTTCGGGGTAGCCGAAGGCGTCGGCGCTCATGTCGTAGCCGTTCTGGCGGGTGTTGAACTCCCAGCTGCGGTTAGGGCTCAGGCCCCGGGTGGCAATGTTGATTTGCTGGCCCGAGCCGTCATTCTCCCAAACCATCAGGCCGGGAATGCGGGCCAGCACCTGGCGCACGTTGTTCTGGGCCAGGTTGGCATTCACGTCGCGGGGCTTAATGAGCTCGTTGCGCCGGCCGGCCGTGAGGGTGGTGCCGTCGACGGGCGCGGCAAAGTGGGTAGCGGCGCCGGTAACGGTCACTTCGCTCAGATTCTGGTGACGGGTGGTGTCGGGGGCAGCAGGCAGCCGCTGGGCTAACCCGGGCTGGCAAACGGTAGAAAAGGCAACACTGGCGAGAAGGCCAGCAGCAGTACGGTAAGAAAAACAGCTCATCAGAGGGCCTTTGCGTGAAACAACGGCACAAAGGTATCTTTATTTAGAATGATTATAAATAACACGAATCACCCTTATTGCTTACATAATTTCCAGTTACGCTTTCCGACTTCAAACCAACGGCGGTACTCATTCCACCCCCTCACGGCCCAGTAGCTTCCGTACCCAGTTGCGCAAGGCATAAATACGGGAGCTGAGGTAGCACTCTTGGCAGTGACTGAAATTCCACAGGCAATCCACCGTATCCGTGAACAGATGGAACAGCAGGCCCACGGCGACAATTTGCGTCGCCGGCAGCAGCAGCAGCAGCGCATATATCGGGACGGCGTAAAAAGAGTGCAGCGGGTGATACCCTATGCTACAGCGCAACGGGTCGAAGATGGGCTTGGCTAGCAGGTGGTCCAAGTCCATGAGCATCGTGGCCAACATAATCAGGTAGGCGGTTTGCCACATCAAGGGGAAAAACACCAGCGCCAGCACGGCCGGGAACAGAAAGTGCAGGCTGTAATGCACCAGCGTTTGGGCGCTGAATAGTTTCGTTGGGAACTGCCGGCGGAGCCCGCGCGGGGGCGTCGGCTGGATTGGGTTGCGCGCGGTATCCCCGGGCGCTGCCTGAGCATACCTCCTGCCTGCTTTGCCCATCGGCATTGTTTGCTCCCTGGGCGCGTTAGACTTTTGGGCCGCAGCCTGATTACGCACTTCCGCTGTACTGCGCCGCTGCGGGGTGGTGGGGTGCTCGGGGGCAGGTACGACCGTCGCCGTATCCTGGCGCGGTGCCCGTAGCGGGGGGCGGTACCCGGCGGCAGCGGGAAAGGCGGGGACAATAGCGGCGGTTCGGCATCCAGTCAATGCCAATCCAGCGGCTAGGCAGAGGCAGGGGAAGTGGCAGATAACAGGTAGTGGACGGCTAACAAACATTTCCATGAAGAAGCCTACTGGTAGCCCACGAGCCAACTTAAAAGTCGAGCTTACGCAGTTTGCTGGTGCATCGTGCGCCCGATTTGCTTGCAAAATTTCCAGGGGTCGCATTGCCCTGGGGTCAAGGAAGACTGGTTGTGTTCTACCACGTGAGCGCCCTATTTCAACTTGTTTAGCTTATCCTTGTCGTTGTATAAAAACCCGTCACTGATGAGCCTCACGCTGCATAGCGTCACCAACGCTTCTACTCCCGCCGCTGAAGGCGTTTGGCTTCGCGCCTCCGCCCCGGTAAGCACTCTCGGTTATGCCGTTGTGGACCGCACGTTCAACCCAGATGGTACTCCGTCCAACGAGTTTCGCCATATCTACCTGTTCGGCGACGTGGCCATTGCCAAGGACGAATGGATACGCCTCGTAACCGGCCCAGGCAAGTACCGCAAAGCCCCGGCGGACAAGGACGGTCATGTGGTTCACTACTTTTATTGGGGTTCCGGTAACTGCGTCTGGAATGATGCGGGCGGCGACACCGCGGCCCTGATTCGCTATACGACCGTGAATACAAAGCCTGTACCTCCGGTGGTCAAGCCGTGAGCTCAACTGTGAGCACCTATTAAGGAATAGGCCCGGTCTGGAGCACCACTACAATTCTCTTTCTGGCTTTCATGAAAAAGCCACCGAATGGATGGCTCTTTTCTTTGGCCGGATAGGTATCGATTAGTAAGTCTTATCACTACCTATTCGCTATCTTGCCGGTCCAACCAAAAATCGGGTGACTATACCTTATATATAGGCTGCATGGAAAACTCCGCCGCACTGACCGTAAATCCTGTGGGCCACGGGCTGGCGCACCACACAGGAGCAGCTGCTCGCTATGTCGAGGCCGGACTGACCGGGGCACCTAATACCGCCCGGGCGTATGCTGCGCACCTAAAGCGCTTCAGCGCTTGGTGCACTGAGCATGGCTTCTCGCCATTGCCGGCGCCAGTCGATGCGCTGGTTGGGTTTTGCACCCACCTGGCCGAAGCGGGCAAAAAGGTCGGCACCTTGGAGCAACACTGCGCGGCCATCAGCAAGGCCCATGCGGTGCGCGGGGTCGATTCACCAACAGACGACAAGCAGTTTAAGATTTTCATGGACGGCGTGCGCCGGGTACACGGCGTGCGCCAGAAACAGGCGCCGGCGTTTTCGCTGATGCAGCTCAAGCAGCTCGTGCGCAGCCTGGATGTGCAGACGGCAACGGGGCTACGCGACCGCGCTATCCTGCTGCTGGGTTTCACGGGGGCCTTTCGTCGCTCTGAGTTGACTGCGCTCAATGTGCAGGACTTGCGCTTTACAGAGGATTGCCTGGTAGTCTCGTTGGGCAAGAGCAAAACCAACCAGCTGGGAGACTATGAGGAAAAGGCCATTTTCTACTCCCCTGAGCCAGCCGTCTGCCCTATTCGCTCCTTAAAAGCTTGGCTGGAGCAACTGGAACGCAGTGAAGGTCCCGTATTCGTGATGTTGCGCAAGGGCAACCGGCTTACTGCCAACCGCCTCTCAGACCAGACTATCAATACGCTGGTGCAGCGTTACCTGGGACCCGGCTATACGGCCCACTCCTTACGCGCCTCCTTTGTTACGGTGGCCAAGCTCAACGGGGCCGATGACAGCAAAATCATGAACCAGACCAAGCACAAGACCAGTGCGATGATTCGCCGCTACACTCGCTTGGACAATGTGCAGCAGCACAATGCGGCGAAGGAACTAGGCTTATAAAATCCAGACAAATTCAAATTACTCATACAGGCATCGTAGCTTGCGAGAAGGCCACTTCGGACTCGCTAAACCACTATACAACCTCTTTACCTAATGCATCCAGAAACGCGAGAAATGTATGAAATGAGGTTTAAACTTCGCGTTTACGAAAGCAAGGGCGACGTATACCAAACGCTGTTTTCAGATGTAATGCAGCGGGCCCATCCAGAAGACTTCATGAAAACGCGGCCATGGGGCAATCTCGGTGACAAAAAAAATGATGGTTTTTTGAAATCGGAGCGTCATCTGTACCAAGTTTATGCTCCAAATGAGATGTCTGCGGCGCAAGCCATCAAGAAAATTGAAGAGGACTTTTTGGGTGCTCTCCCCCATTGGGGCTCTGATTTCGACAAGTGGTCCTTTGTGCACAACGCATTTGATGGGCTAGGTCCTCATATACAGCAGACAATACTTGCTTTAGAAAAGCAGCACAACCCTATAAAGCTTACTCCTTTCAGCCCAATTGACCTCTCCAAGAAGCTGTTTAGCCTTGATGAGGATGATATTATGGCGGTTCTGGGGCTGCCTTACAAACCGATAAGGCCTTCACAAATAACCTTTGATGAGATTAAGCATGTTTTAGAACAACTTGCTCACTCACTTCCTGAGCAACCAGCTCATATACAAGAAGTACCTCCAGGAAAACTCAATGCAAACAGTTTGAGCTCAAACAGTCGAAACTTAGTTCGCATGGGTATGGGGCTTGCCCCACGTGTTGGCGATTTCTTTGGCACCCATCGATTCGACCCTGAGCTTGGTAACCGAGTCGCTCAAGTTCTTAGAAAAGAGTACATCCGATTAAAAGAATCTCGCATTGGCCCTGATGCTATTTACAGTGCCCTATTCAACTTGATTAGGCAACATCAGCATTCCTCCGAGGCAGCAGCTTTGGCGATTTTAGCCTATTTCTTTGAGCGTTGTGACATTTTCGAGCCTCTTAGCAGCACACCATCTTTGCAGGAGGCAGAGGTATGATTCTACCTACTAAACATCTTCCTACCGAGCGTGCCTTGCTTACTGTTGGTGCGCAACTGCTGACGCATCTGCAAGAACCCAAATCTGTTTCACGGCTTTGGTCAGATATCAAGCATGACCCTTCTCAGGATAACTCTATTTCCTTCGACTGGTTCGTGCTCGCTCTTGACCTTTTATCCGCAATGGGCATTATTCATTTCGCAAACGAGCGCATTGCCCGGACAACCTCTGCATGATTTATTCTATTTTCAGCTCGTTGCCTAGTTTTAAGTCTTACGCCTTCCGCTCAGGCTTGAATATAATTATTGCCGACAAAGGCGAAGCTTCAGGAGCTGGCCAAACACGCAATAAGGCGGGTAAATCAAGCATTGTGTTACTAATCCATTTTGCGCTTGGTAAAGAAGGAGACCCTAGTTCTCTGTTCCGCAAACCCGAATTGAAGGACCATAATTTTGGGATAGAATTTGACCTGCGTGGAGTACGCATCCGCGCAACCCGTTCAGGTGCAACTTTCGGCAAGGTGCATTTAACACAAGTTGACGCATCTAAAGCTGTCAAAGATTGGGCCGTTGATGCGTTAGATGGTGATTGGGAGGCAACTGTTTCTAGTGCAAAGTGGGAGTCCGATTTAGGGAGAATTATATTTCAACTCCCTGAAAAATCTGAGAAGTTTGGGCCCAAGTTTGGCATGCTCTTCAATTATTTCGCTCGCCGAGCAAGCAGTGGAGCCTTTCTTAATCCACAGCAGCAATCAAGCAAGCAAAGCCCAGCAGACACTCGGGTAGCGCTATCCTATCTACTGGGATTGGATTGGCGCATCAGTACGGAGCGGGAGCAGCTTAGACAATCTGCGGAGAACACTAAAAAACTGCAAAAAGCTGCACAAGACGGTCTTTTAGAAGGGCTCACGGGTGACCCCAAGCAATTGCTGACGCAATCTGTGCTCGTTCAAGAAGATGTCAATAGAATGACGGAGGCTGTTCGCAGTTTTCGAATGCTCCCCGATTATGCGGAGCGGGAGAAAGAAGCAAATAATCTCACCCGCGAGATAAATAGATTAGCGGACGAGAATGCACAAGACGGTTTGTACATCCACGATTTGGAAGTCTCGTTGAGTTCTGAGTCGGCCCCACAGCTTGATGACGTGCAACGAATGTACTCCGAGGCTGGGGTGTCTTTGCCGGGAATAGCATTGCAGCGGTTCGAAGAGGTGCGCAAATTTCACGAATCGGTAGTGCGGAACCGAAAAATGTACTTAGAAGAAGAGTTGACGCAGGCTCGCTTAAACGTTGAAAATAGGCAACGAAAAATGACTCAACTCGACGATAGGCGAACTGAGGTCATGACACTTTTGAAGACACATGGCGCCTTACAGCATTACTCGAAGTTGCAGAGCGAATTGAGTAGAGCAGAAGCTCGGGCTGAACAGATAAAGCAACAGCAGTCTATTTTACACGAAGTTGCAGAGCGTGTTGCTCAGTTCAAGATTGACCAACAACGCCTTTACTTACGACTACAGCGCGACTTTATCGAAAACGAACAGTTGCTAAAAGACGCGATTTTAGCATTTGAGGAAGCTTCACGAGCTTTATATGAAAATGCAGGTAATCTCAATATATACCCGAGTGAAACGGGGCCCAACTTTGAGGTGACTATTCAAGGAATGAAAAGCCAAGGGGTTAACAACGCACAGATATTTTGCTTTGACATGATGCTTATGCGAATGGCTACGAGGCGCGGAATTTCTCCTGGATTTTTGATACACGACAGCAGCTTATTTGACCCTATTGACGAACGTCAGAAAGAGAGGGCTTTAGAATATGGAGCCAAGCTGGCTGAGCAAATTGGCTTCCAATACATAGTAACTCTGAACTCGGACCAAATTCCAAAAGAAAGGGTCACTACCTTTCCCTTAGAAGATTATATAATTCCTCCTAGGTTGACTGACGAACCTGGCGGCGGTCTGTTCGGGTTCGAGTTTAACTAAGTACAAGTAATTTATACACCTTATTCACTGACTCTCTAATGAATTCATCACTGCTTATTGAGAAGATGGATTTGTATAGAGACTGGCTAAAAATTGCAAAGCATCGCCTAACAGCTTGCGGTTTCGATATCAGTCAGCTTGTCCACGACGAGGAGGTGTCACTGGAATACTTTAATGTGCTACTGCACCTTACCATTCCTATACAACCTCGTCAAGTATTCTATGCGGATGCATTCAGTTGTCCTCCTGAGCTTCAGGCGGGATTGCTAGCATTCATCGAAAGGATTGAGTCTGGGCGAAATCTGCGGCCGCACATGAGTCGAGGAGTAAAAAAAGTGGCTAACCGGGATGCGCTACGGTACGACTGGGGCATTCATCACTTTCATCTTGGCGCTACCCTAGCCCCTGACGGTTTCGTTACTCGGACCGAACCAATTCTATTTGCTTGGGTCGCTCACAATGCCGTATACATGCTCGGACTCTACCCACATGGAGCCTGGAGCCAACAAGAAGTACTCCAAGTGCTTTATCGCAACTGGCCTGCCCTGCTCTCTCCTTATACCATTAAGGGTGCTAGTCTAACGCACATTTTAACCGACCAAGAAGTTGCACTAGCGCGTAAGGCAGGCGTAACGGTGGCCTTTCAAGTAGCTGAAGGTGTAGCCGTCGTGCCTCCTGGGGGTGGCATGCCCACGTCCAAGCATAGCTTTCGTGCAGTCAGAGATAGTGATAAGCTTCACGACAACTTGGACAGCATGATGGAGCAGTTGCGAGACCCTACCTCAGCCTTTATGCAGGAGTATGAAAGGAAAGGAGTTTTCAAAAAGCGAACTCTCTCATTTTCTTTAGTAGAGCACAGCGATGGGTACAGTCTTGTCGAAAAGCACAACAATCTCTATTTTAAGGTGGGCGGAATTCCTTCCTTGCCGTTGCCTACTATGGTGGTAAACCACTAAATAAACCTCGACAACGACAGCTTATGGCCGCCCGATTTCTTTCTGGATTCATTGGCGTCAACCGCCATTCTGACCCGGACATTACTGACCTAAGCTGTGCTCGTAGGGATGCCACGGCCTTGTGGTCACTCTGGCAAGACACTCTTCCTGACGCCACCCCGGTGCTGCTTGTGGATGAAGAGGCTACTCGGTCCCGTATCGATGAGCTGCTAGCTCAGACACTAGATGCTGCTACGGACGATGATGTAGTGCTGCTAACCTTTTCTGGTCACGGCACCCACAACCACCGTTTAGTAGCCCATGATACCAACTTAGAGGACTTGGCGGGGACAACTATATCCATGGCAGACCTAGCCACACGGTTTCGCCAAAGTAAGGCTCGCCATATTTTGCTGGTTCTCGACTGCTGTTTCAGTGGAGGGGCGCCGGCCAAAGTGATTGAGGATGGCTTACAGCCACGGGGCAGTGGCTTTTCCTTGGAATCGGCTTTTTCAGGACGTGGGCGTATGCTCTTAGCTGCAGCTAATGTTGATGAAGAAGCTTGGGAGGCTGCGGGCCATGGTCTACTAACTTCGGCCTTGACTGCGGCCTTACGGGCTGCTACTGGTCCGGTAGAAGTAGGAGGTCTGATGGCAGATGTTGCCGGGCGGGTACGCGCCGAAGCGCAACGTCTGGGCCTCACCCAAACCCCCAAATGGGTAGGAGATATAGATGGGGGCTTTACCATTCCCCCACTACAGGCCGGACAGCATTATTACCAAGCCTTTCCTGAACAGACCGGCCTGAAGGTGTCGGAAAACATCCGGGAATTAATGGGCTTCGGCTTACCGGAAGAGGTTATTGAGCTCTGGGCCCAACAGTTCTCCCAAGGGCTCAACGAGCTGCAACTGGCTGCGGTCAACGACTATCGGATACTGGACGGTGAATCCTTACTAGTTGTAGCCCCGACCAGTAGCGGCAAGACCTTTATTGGAGAACTAGCCGCTGTAAAGGCTGCTGTTAGTACCCAGCGCGCTGTTTTTCTGGTGCCTTACAAGGCGTTGGCCAACGAGAAGTATGAGCAGTTTACTGACTTGTACGGCACGCGGTTGGGCCTACGGGTGATTCGATGCACTGGCGACTACCAAGACGCTACCAATGCCTTTGTGCGGGGTAAGTATGACATTGCGCTGCTTACCTATGAGATGTTTCTGAACCTGGTGGTAAAAAACCAGGGCACACTGAGCCGCATCGGGGTGGTAGTCGTGGACGAGGCGCAGTTTATCACTGACCCCGGCCGAGGCATCAGCGTCGAGCTGTTGCTGACCTACATTCTGTCTGCTCGCGAACGGGGCATCACTCCACAGTTGGTAGCGCTATCGGCAGTCATCGGCAACACCAACGGCTTTGAGCATTGGCTGCGCTGCCAGGCACTGATTACCACCCGGCGGCCCGTACCCTTAGAGGAAGGTGTTATTGACCGCTCGGGCGTTTTTGAGTACCTAGACCCCGACACCGGGCTTCAACAGAAACGGCAGCTACTACCCGCTCATGCTGTGCGGATACGCCGTGATAAAGCCAGTACGCAGGACGTGATAGTGCCCCTAGCGCAGGCACTGCTTGCGCAGCAGCCGACGGCTAAGCTTATTGTGTTCCGCAACGTCCGCGGTAAAGCCGAAGGCGTGGCGGGTTACCTGGCCAAGGATTTAGGGTTGCCCAGTGCGGATGCGGCCATAGCGGCATTGCCGGCCCATGACCGCTCCTCTACTTCCACTAGGTTGCGCGACTGCCTGCGGGGAGGTACAGCCTTTCACAACAGTAACCTGTCTCGGGAAGAGCGGGAGGTTGTCGAACGTGCTTTTCGTGACCAGCAGGGCCCCGTACGGGTGCTGGGGGCCACGACTACTGTCGCAGCCGGCATCAATACGCCTGCTTCGGCAGTAATTCTAGGCGAAACGGAATTCCTCGGAGAGGACCAGAAGCCTTTCACCATTGCCGAATACAAAAACATGGTAGGTCGGGCTGGCCGACTGGGCTACAATGAGCGTGGCCAGTCATTCATTATCGCCAACACCCCCATGGAGCGTCGTCAGCTGTTCCAGCACTACGTTCTTGGTCAGCCAGAAGCCATGCGCTCTTCCTTTGCCACTGGCAATCTGTCCACCTGGGTGTTGCGTCTGCTGGCCCAGATTCCGCGGGTTGGCCGCCGGGAGGTGGCCACCTTATTGGCCAATACCTACGGGGGGTACGTGGAGGGCCGCAACAATCCAAACTGGCGGCCCCAGATGGATGCGCAGGTGGAAACTATAATCATCTCCCTGATTCGGGCGGGCATCGCGGAGCAGGAAGGTCCTATGCTCCAGTTAACCCTAGTAGGGTTTGCCTGCGCCAATTCGTCGCTCTCCTTTGACTCTATCCTGCGCCTGCTGCACTTGCTGCAGTTGTTGAATCCCGCCACCATCACGCTGGAGCGGCTGCTGGCCCTGACGCAAGCGCTGCCGGAACTAGACGAAACCTACACGCCCCTCTTTAAAAACGGGAACAAGGAGAAGACTTGGCCCTATCATGCGGCTCAAAAAGTGGGCAACGACCTGGTGCAGCTCTACCAGCGTTCCCTCCCCGACCAGATAGCCTATCTACGCCGAGCCAAACGGGCATTATTGGTAGAGGCTTGGCTAGAAGGCGATTCTTTGGAAAGTTTGGAGCAGGCGTATACCAACTCCTCCTTTGTGCCGGTCAGCTACGGGGATGTACGTCGGATTGCGGACGCAACGCGCTACCATTTCCGCTCAGTGGTGCCCATTGTCCAAGCGCTACACCCCATGTTACTCTTGGAAGATGAGGCCCTGAATTTGTTAACCACCCGTCTCGAGGTTGGCTTGCCGGCCTCGGCTCTCCCATTGCTGAATGTACCTATCCTGAATCGTGGGGAAATACTGTTGCTGGCGCGTCACGGCATTGTGGAACCGTCGCTTTCATGGGCCGCTATTGAACCAACTGCCATCGAGTTGTTTGGTCTAGACAGAAGCCAAGTGATAGGACCTATTTGGGAGAAACAACATCTCACCAGCTTGGCCAAGGTAGCGCCGGCATCCTAGCCGTGTGGGCAGGGGAAATTTGAGCCTGTCTTAGTTGCGATAGTAAAGGTTAACCCCCCATATTCACCTTGAGTTTGCTTCACTTCCCACTCCTTACCCTTGCTATCCGAGTCTGCTTATGAAGTTCATTGCTATTGATTTTGAGACTGCTACGGCCGACCGCGACAGTGCGTGCGAAATAGGCTTGGCTTTCGTAGAAGACGGGCGGGTGACTGGCACCAAGTCGTGGTTGATTAAGCCCCCTTCCTATCCTTACTTCGACTCATTTAACATCTCTATTCACGGCATTCATCCTGCCGACGTAGCCAACCAGCCTACCTGGGCCGAACTTTGGCCCGAATTGCAGCCCCTACTGGAAGGACAATTGCTGGTGGCACACAATGCAGGCTTCGATTTCAGCGTGTTGCGCCGGACGTTGGAATCATATGAGCTGCCTTTTCCCTCGTTGCAGTATATCTGTAGCTATATTTTCTCCAAGAAAGTATGGACAGGGTTGCCTGCCTATGACCTGCATACGCTCTGTAAATTCCACAGCATTCCCCTGCTGCACCACCGCGCGGCGAGTGATGCCCAAGCTTGCGCGCAGCTGGCGTTGAAAACCTTTGCCCATGCCGGCGTCACCTGCCAGGAGGACTTTGCCGAGAAACTGCTAACGAACATCGGACAGCTGCGTCCAGACGGCTACGACCCTTGCATAACGCGGCGTATTTACGCTTCTAAAGACCTAAGCCTAATAAAGGGTGACCCAGCCAAGCATAAACCCGACAGCCTCTTCTATGGTCGTAGCGTGGTGTTTACAGGTACGCTCTCATCCATGCAGCGTGCTATGGCGCAGCAGCTAGTTGCCGATATAGGTGGTATTAACAGCGGCGGCGTCACCAAAGAAACCTCCTTTCTAGTAGTTGGACAGCAAGATTATCGAATCGTTGGCGACGACGGGATGAGCGGCAAACAGGAGAAAGCTATTAAGATGATTGAGAAGGGTGCAGGGTTGGAAATCCTCTCTGAGGTGGATTTCCTTCGCAATCTGTAATCGACTAATCAATGGCACCGGTAGTTTTCCAGTAGATGAAAGAGTCAACTGATTTTTCTCCCTCGTGGATTCGCCTTGCTGCTTTGCCAGAGGAGCGGACAATGTGGGATTTTGACGCGTACTACCAACGCGTTCATCCACTTGTGCCCAATGTCCCTGAGCCTGTATTAGAGCAGTGGATTCATGGACTCCAGGACGAGTACGTTACCCGCCGAAACTATGCCTGGTTGGATTATGACCACCTTGACTTTAGCTTGGAGCAGTGGTCGACACAAGACCTTCTGAACCTGTATGTGGTCGAAGCGTACCGGGATTGCGTCGAGACCCGGGAACGCTGCCAAGCCTTCGATGAGTTTTGCTGCACCAAAAGAGACTTGGCTCATTGGAAAGAGCAAGGCACCTGGCGGACCCCGCCAGTTGTTTTGGATGTGACGTCACTAGGCACATTGCCTCTTGAAAAGGAGTTGGTGGCGCCACACCAATTAATTGAAGGCCACAACCGGCTTGGTTATTTGCACGCCATGGCTGGCATGGTCCAGCAGGGAAGGGCGGAACTGGCGGCCAAACATGGGGTGTGGGTGCTGCGACAACCAAGTCCTTCTAAATAAGATGGCTGCTTCTGTGTATAGACGGTTGTCTAAGGTTTATTAGCTTATAAAATCTATTACTTCATTAACTGTCAAGCTCGACCATACCCGGCATGAGAGGCTAGGAAATAGGTTTTACAAGCACTTATGCGCTTTGTAGAATGGTAGCTGGTGCTTTTAGTAGCCGGATTGGCTACTTTTGAGATGCTGTTTTAGGAGTTCAGAGCTTTTGCTGAGGCTTATAAAAACTATTAATAAGCCTTCTGGTTGCTCTGGAGGCTGGTTAGAGAAGTCCATCATAGTAGAAAAAGGTAAAAAATTCTTTAAAAAGTGCAATTCGGTTTTGTGCTTGTTTAGACTCCCCTTTTTGTTGTTTTCGTTCGGGTTCTGCCCTAAACCACCACTTTATAAGCTTTTGTACTGCAGCTTCAACAAGCTTGTGAGTATTTTAAGTATTTAAGGTATTTGCAGGGCTCACAACTTTTTGTACTTCAGCCACTTAAGCGGCTTTAGTAATAGGTTTCATAAGCGGGCTAATAGGTTTTATAAGCCAAGTAATAGGTCTTATAAGCTGGGTAATAGGTTTTATAAGCGTAAGTAATAGCTTTCATAAGCTTATTAATAGCACTCGCACGGCCATCTATTAATTCGTCATTGTGGGGTAACTAATAGATTTTATAAGTCACTCTGGCTGCTAGCGAAGCCTCAGACTGCTACCAGCCGCACTGAATTAATAGGTTTTATAAGTCTAACTAATAGCTTTTATAAGTCTCACAGAAACCTCGCGCTTGGCTAACTAATAGGTTTCATAAGTCTAACTAATAGCTTTTATAAGCCGGGTAACCCATCAACCTACCCCAAGTTGATAGAGACAGAATTTCGCTCTATTACTTTCCGGTTTAAGCCGTATGTTTGTTCTGTATCCCTTACAGAGTAGCTATGGCAGCGCCCGAGTCCACCGTACCGATTGAAATTCGGCAGCACAACGCGCTGACGACGGCCCGCTACGAGATGAGCGCCTGCGAGATGGACATCGTCTTTTCGCTGCTCTCCAAACTCACCAAGCAGGACAAGGCCGGTACCATCTACGAAATCCGGGTGCAGGAGCTCATGGAGATGACCGGCCGCACCTGGAACTACAAGCAGCTGCTCGAATCCACCGAGAACCTCAACAGCCGCGTCTACCACATCGAGAACGGCAAGACCCTGCTGCAGGTGAGTCTGCTCGCCTCAGCGCTGTACCGCAAGGGCGAGGGCACCATTGAGCTGGAGATATCCGAGCGCATGCGGCCCTTCCTGATTGACCTGAAGAGCAACTTCACCTCCTACCGCCTGCAGGCCGCGTTCAGCTTGTCGAGCAAGTACGCCAAGCGCATCTACCAGCTGGCCTCGCAGTGGAAGGACATCGGGGAAACCAAGACTTACTCGCTGGATGAGTTCAAGGGGATGCTCAAGCTCAAGGACCCCAAGGGCCAGGAGCCCGAGCAGTACGCCCAGATTTCGGCCCTGCAGAAGTACGTGCTCGACGTGGCCACCAACCAAATCAACGAGCATACCGACCTGCGCATCAAGTACGAGCTGCTCAAGAAGGGCCGCTCCTACCAAAGCATCAAGTTCTACGTCAACACTCAGGTCCCACAGCAGCTGCCCATCCCCTTCGAGCTGGAGGCCGACGATGCCAAGGTCCAGCTGGCGCGCAAGCACCTAGACACGCTAGGCATTGCCGAACCCAAACTGGTGCAGGAAATTCTGCAGTCCGCGAAGCACGTGGATGCCCTGTTTGCTTTCGTTTACAAGCTCAAGACCGACAAAATCAAGGCGACCAAGAACCCCGGCGGCTTGTTTTTAAAGATGCAGGGGCTACGTTAAACACCGAAGCCTGTGCCTTAAGGCATATGTCGACACAGCGTCAAAACGCCGACATGAACTGATTTTAAGCTGCCCACATTGCGCATTGCCAAGACTTACGGCACAAAATCGACTGTATGAAAACGAAAGTATATCGGTGGAATGGCCAGTACTTTGGCTTCATCTACAATGACCGGCTGTTCGACAAAAATTCAAAGTACCTAGGCTGGATAGATGGCGGCGAAGTGTGGCAAAAGAATGGCCACTACTTGGGCGAGATTGTTGATGAGTGCTACATATTGCGCCGGGTGAACATGGCCGCCCGCGCAGTACGCGCGGTGCGTGCTACCCCTGCTGTTCCGGCTGTTCCGGCAGCTCCAGCAGCCAGAGCAGCACGTGCTGCTCGCGCAAGTACAGTCGATGCGTTAGACCAATACTAATTCCTGCTTGTAGCTAAATCCCTGCGGTTACTGCGAGACTTGCCTGCTGAACGGTAAGTGAACCTTTGTCCGCTTCTACTGGTACAAGCGGTAGCCGGCATTTTCCCAATGCTGTTACCTTTGCCCCGATGCGCTTTCTGGCTCTGTTTTTTGCCTTCTACTTCGCTTGCCTCTCGACGCTGACTTGCGCCGATGGCGAAGTCGTGTGCAAAGACGCCACGCAGACCACTGTGGCCGCGGCCGCGCACACCGACTGCGACGCCGGCGCCCTGGGCGACTGGTGCTCCCCGCTGTGTCAGTGCCACTGCTGCGGCGGGGCCGTGGTGCCGCTGGCGCCCCTGCCGACCCTAACGGCAGCCCCGGCCGTGACCTGGGCCACCGCCCTGCGCCACGCCCGCTTGCGGGTGGGCGCCCCCACCCGGGCCTCCGGCGCCGTGTGGCAGCCACCCCAGGCCTAACCCTTCCTTTTTCCTGCTGACTCCCCCGCTGGGGTAGCCTGGGTGCCTTGTTGTGCGTCCGGGCTGCTGGCCGCTAGCTGTTGCAACAGACTATCCGCCAACGAGTATGCCACGCTCCCGCCTTCTAAGGCCTGGAGCCGTGGGCCGGCAGGGTTTACCCGAAGCGTTAGACCTAACCCCCACAGCAACGGATGTTTGACCGGCTGATTCATTTTTCCATTCACAACAAGCTCATCATCGGGCTGCTGACCCTGGCCCTGGTGGCCTGGGGCGGCTACTCGCTGAGTCGGCTCCCGGTCGACGCGGTGCCCGACATCACCACCAACCAGGTCGTCGTCTACACCGTGGCCCCGTCGCTGGCCGCCGGCGACATCGAGCGGCTCGTCTCCTTTCCCGTCGAGCAGAGCCTGGCCACCATCCCCGGCCGCGAGGAAGTGCGCTCGTTTTCGCGCTTCGGCCTCTCGGTGGTCACCATCGTCTTCGAGGATAAGATTGACATCTACTGGGCCCGCCAGCAGGTGGCCGAGCGCCTGCGCGAAGCCGAAAGCCAGATTCCCCAGGGCATCGGCCGGCCGGAAATGGCGCCGGTGAGCACCGGCCTGGGCGAAGTGTACCAGTACCTGGTGCGCGCCAAGCCCGGCTACGAGAAGAAGTACGACGCCCGCGAGCTGCGCACGATTCAGGACTGGATTGTGCGGCGGCAGCTGCTGGGCACGCCCGGCGTGGCAGACGTGAGCAGCTTCGGCGGACTGCTCAAGCAGTACGAAATCCGGCTGGACCCCACGCGGCTGCGCTCGTTGAACGTGACCACCGAGCAGGTGTACCAGGCCGTGTCGCGCAACAACCAGAACGCCGGCGGGGCTTACCTCGACCAGAAGCCCACGGCCTACTTCATCCGCACCGAAGGCCTGGCCGAGAATGCGGCCGACTTGGGCAACATCGTGGTGCGCAACACCCGGGGCGGGCTGCCCGTGCTGGTGCGCGACGTGGCCGACGTGCGCCTGGGCTCGGCCGTGCGCTACGGGGCCATGACTCGCAACGCCGAGGGCGAAGTCACCGGCGGCATCGTGCTCATGCTCAAGGGGGCCAACGCCAACGAAGTTATCAAAGCCGTCAAAGAGAGGATGGTGACGGTGGAAAAGTCCCTGCCTGAGGGCGTGACCATCGACGTGTACCTGGACCGCTCCGACCTAGTGGGCCGCGCCATCCACACGGTGAGCAAAAACCTGCTCGAAGGAGCCCTCATCGTGATTTTCGTGCTGGTGCTCTTTCTGGGCAACCTGCGCGCGGGCCTGGTGGTGGCCTCGGTCATTCCGCTGGCCATGCTCTTTGCCATCAGCATGATGCGTCTGTTCGGTGTGTCGGGCAACCTGCTCTCGCTCGGGGCCATTGACTTCGGCCTGGTGGTGGACGGGGCCGTGATTATTGTCGAAGCCATCGTGCACCGCCTGCAGCACCACGTGGGCACGGCCTCGCACCCCGACGAGGCCGGGGGCCGGCTGAGCCCTGGCCAGATGAACGAGGCCACCTACGAGGCAGCTTCCAAAATCCGCTCCTCGGCCGCTTTCGGGGAAATCATCATCCTGATTGTGTACCTGCCCCTGCTGGCCCTGGCCGGCATCGAGGGCAAGATGTTCCGCCCGATGGCCGAAACCGTGGCCTTTGCCATCGTGGGTGCCTTCATTTTGAGCCTGACCTACGTGCCGATGATGTCGGCGCTGGGCCTGAGCCGCGACACGGAGCACAAGCGCAACTTCTCGGACCGCATGATGAGCTGGCTCGAAGCCCGCTACCGGCCCGTGCTGGAATGGGCCCTGCGCCGCCGGGCCCTGGTGCTGGGCACGGCCGTGGGCTTGTTTGCCGGCGCCGTGCTGCTGTTCCGCACCCTGGGCGGGGAGTTTATTCCGCAGCTGGCGGAAGGCGACTTTGCCGTGGAGATGCGCACGCTTACCGGCTCCTCGCTGAGCTACACGGTAGACAAAAGCCAGCAGGCGGCGGCGATTCTGACCAAGCAGTTTCCGGAAGTCAAGGAAGTCGTGGCCAAGATTGGCGCGGCCGAAATCCCCACCGACCCCATGCCGGTGGAAGCCGCGGACGTGATGGTGCTGCTGGAAAAGGACCAAAGCAAGTGGACCTCGGCCCGCACCCAGGAAGAGCTGGCCGACAAGATGGCCAAGGCCCTGAGCGTGATTCCCGGCGTGACGTTCGGCTTTCAGCAGCCCATTCAGATGCGCTTCAACGAGCTCATCAGCGGCGCCAAGCAGGACGTGGTGCTCAAAATCTACGGCGAGGACCTCGACCGGCTGGCCTCCTACGCCGACCAGGCGGCCCGCCTGGTGCGGCAGGTGGAAGGGGCCGAAGACGTGTACGTGGAGCAGGTCACCGGCCTGCCCCAAATCGTGGTCAAGCTCGACCGAAACCGCATGGCCCGCTTCGGCCTGAACGCCGAAGACGTGAACCGCACCGTACAGACGGCCTTCGCCGGGCAGAGCGCCGGGCAGCTCTTCGAGCAGGAGCGCCGCTTTGACGTGGTGCTGCGCCTGGCCCCGGAGCTGCGCCAGGACATCAGCCAGGTGCGCCAGCTGCTGGTGGCCACGCCCGCCGGCGAGCAGGTGCCCCTAGAGCAGGTGGCCACCGTGGGCCTGCAGGAAGGGCCCAACCAGATTCAGCGCGACGACGCCAAGCGCCGCATCACCGTGGCCTTCAACGTGCGGGGCCGCGACGTGGAAAGCATCGTGCAGGAGCTGCAGGGCAAGATGGACCGACAGCTCAAGTTCGCGCCCGGCTACTACGCCACCTACGGCGGGCAGTTCGAGAACCTGCGCGAAGCGACCCAGCGCCTGAGCATTGCCGTGCCCGTGGCCCTGCTGCTGATTTTCGTGCTGCTGTTTTTCACCTTCCGCTCGCTGAAGCAGTCGGTCATGATTTTCACCGCCATTCCGCTCTCGGCCATCGGCGGCGTGCTGGCCCTGTGGCTGCGGGGCATGCCCTTCAGCATCTCGGCCGGGGTGGGCTTCATTGCCCTCTTCGGCGTGGCCGTACTCAACGGCATCGTGCTCATCGGCTACTTCAACCAGCTCAAAGAAGAGGGCCGCACGGACCTCTACCAGCGCATTCTGGAAGGCACGCAGGTGCGCCTGCGGCCGGTGCTGATGACGGCCACCGTGGCCTCGCTGGGCTTTCTGCCCATGGCCCTGTCTACGTCGGCCGGCGCGGAAGTGCAGCGCCCCCTGGCCACGGTGGTCATCGGCGGGCTGGTCACGGCGACGCTGCTGACTTTGCTGGTGCTGCCGGTACTCTACGCCCTGTCCGAACGCAACCCCAAACCGGAGCAAAAGCCGCAAACGACCCCGGCCCTGCCGGTTTCGGTGGTGCTGGTCCTCCTCCTGCTCGGCGGCTTGCTGGTTAGCAGTCCGGTTCGCGCGCAAGGCCCGCTGACGGCAAACCAAGCCGTCAGCCAGGCCCTGCAGGCCAACGGCACGGTGCAGGCCGCCCAACGCTCCCTGGAAGCCCAGCAGGCCCTGCGTCGCACGGCCTTCGACATGGGCCGCACCACCGTGACGGGCACCTACGGGCAGGTCAACTCCCCGCTTTCCGACAACGTGCTCAGCATCGGCCAGACGCTGGCCCTGCCGGGCTACTACCGGGCCCAGGCGGGGCTGAGCCAGGCCCAGATTAGCGCCCGTGAGCAGCAGCTGGCCCAGGTGCAGGCCGAGCTGCGCCGCCAGGTGCGCCTGAGCTACGAGCAGGCCGTTTACGCCCGCCACCGCCTGCGCACCCTGCGCGGGCAGGACAGCATCTACGCCGAGTTTCTGCGCGCGGCCCAGCTGCGCTTCAAGACCGGGGAAGTCAACCGCCTGGAGCCCGCCAACGCCATCATCCAGCAGGGCGAAACGCAGAACCAGCTGGCCCGGGCCCAGGCCGACTACGCCATTGCCCGCCGGCAGCTGCAGGCCCTGCTGCAAGCCCCCGCGCTGGTGGCCGTGGCCGACAGCGCCCTGCGCCTGCTGCCCGTGCCCGCCGCGGCCACTGACACGGCCCTGCTGGCCCAGACGCCCGAAGCCCGGGTGCTGCGCCAGCAGCTGGCCGAGCGGCAGGCCGAAACCCGGCTGGAGCAGGCCCAGGGCCTGCCGCAGGTGAACGTGGGCTACACCAACCAGTCTTTGCGCGGCACCTACGAGGTGGACGGGCGGGCACAGACCTACGGCACCGGCGACCGGTTTCAGAGCGTGCAGGCCGGCGTGGCCATTCCCTTGGTGCGCGGGCCCCAAAAAGCCCGGGTGCAGGCCGCCAAGCTGCAGGAGCAGGTGGCCACGGCCAACTACGAACGCTACCGGGCGCAAGCCGCGGCCCAGCTCGACGAGCTGCGCACGCGCCTGGCCGAGCAGCAGCGCCGGGTGCGCTTCTACGAGCAGACGGCCCTGCCCCAGGCGGCCGTCATCGTGCGCCTGAGCCAGCTCTCCTACAAAGCCGGCGAAACCACCTATTCCGAGCTGCTGCTCAACCTGGAGCGCGCCCTGGCCGTGCGCACCGCCTACCTCGACGCCGTGCTGCAACACAACCAGACCGTCATCGACCTGGACTACCTGCAGGGCGCGGCCGCTCAATAACTTTTTCTCTCGACGACAACCCATGAAGTATATCGCATCCCTGGCGCTGCTGCTGAACCTGACCCTGGCCGGCTGCGGCTCCGATTCCAAATCCAATGCTGGCGCGAATGAGAAGCCCGCGAAAGCCGAAGCAGGCGAATCCCCGGCCGGTGAGGCCGAAGAAGCCTCGGACCTGGTGACCCTGTCGCCGGCCGAGCAGCAGGCCGGCGGCCTGAAAACCGGCCGCGTGAGCTCCCGCCCCATGGGCGCGGGCCTGGCCGTGAACGGCACGCTGGACGTGCCGCCGGAGAGCGCCGTCTCCATCACTGCCCCGCTGGGCGGCTACGTGCAGAGCACCGAGCTGCTGCAGGGCTCCCGCGTGCGCAAGGGCGAAGTGCTGGCCGTGCTGCGCAACCCCGAGTTTATTACCCTGCAGAAGGAATACCTGGAGCTGCGCAGCCGCCTGAAGTTTGCCAACGCCGAGCTGGCCCGCCAGCGGGAGCTCTACCAGCAGGAAGTCGCGCCCCTGAAAAACTACCAGCGGGCCCAGGCCGAAGTCGAAGCCCTGCAGGTGCAGCTCAGCGCCCAGGCCGCGCAGCTGCGCATTGCCGGGCTCCCGGTAGGCGGGGCCATCACCACCACGGCCACGCTGCGCGCCCCGCGGGCCGGCTTCGTGCGGGCCGTGAACGTGACGGTGGGTCAGAGCGTGACGGCCACCGAGCCCTTGTTTGAAATCGTGGACCCCGAACACCTGCACGTGGAGCTCACGGTCTTTGAGCGGGACGTGGCCCGGGTGCAGCACGGCCAGCTGATTCGCTTTACGCTGGCCAGCGACTCGACCGGCTCCCGCCGGGAGCGGACGGCCCACGTCTACCTGGTGGGCAAGGCCATCGGCGAGGACCGCACCGTGCGCGTGCACGGCCACCTGGACCAGGAAAACGACCCGGCCCTGCTGCCGGGCCTCTACGTGCGCGCCACCATCGAAACGGGCCGCACCGACGCCACGACCCTGCCCAACACGGCCCTGGTGCGCTTTGAGGGCAAAAGCTATGCGTACGCGGTGGAAGCCCCCGGCCGCTACCGCATGGTGCCAGTGACGCTGGGCCGCAGCGAGGACGCCTACACCGAAGTTACCCTGCCCGAAACCGTGCCGTCCACCACCACTTTCGTTACGGACGGGGCCTACTCGCTGCTGGCCAAAATGAAAAACGCGGAAGAGGAGGAGTAACCTCCGCCGTTGCAACCGTACAGTATAACTCTCTCACGATTGCCCATGCTCGAACTACTCACTGGTGCCTTTCTGCTCAGCCTGCTCCACGCCGCCATTCCCAACCACTGGGCGCCGGTGCTGGCCGTGGCGCGGGCCGAGGGCTGGCCCCTGCGGCGGGCGGTGGGGGTGACAATGGTGGCAGGCCTGGCCCACGTGCTGAGTACCGTGCTGCTGGGCCTGGCGCTGGGGCTGCTGGGCTGGCGCCTGTCGGCCCGCTTCTCGCAGTTTGCGGGCGTGGCCGCCCCGGCGCTGCTCGTTGTCATTGGCCTGCTCTACGCCTTTTCCGGGCCCGGGCACACCCACCCGGACCCATCGCCCGTGCCGCGGCGGCCCCGCGGCCGGGTGGTGCTGGGCCTGGCGGCTACCATGTTCCTGGCGCCCTGCCTGGAGATTCAGACTTTTTTTCTGGCCGCCGGCTCCCAGGGCACGGCCACGCTGGCCCTGCTGATGGCCACGTACCTGGTCGTGTCGCTGGGGGCCATGAGCGCGCTGGTGGCCGTGGTGTACTCCGGCATCCGCCGCCTTAACCTCGCCGGCCTGGCCCGGCACGAGCGCCGCTTCACCGGGGCGGTGCTCGTGCTGGTGGGACTGGCCGGCTTTTTTGTGGACTGGTAGGCGCCCGCGCCTGCCGTCCTATTCTTTCATCGATGCTATTGCCTTCCTATGCCTGACCCTACTTCCCCCGACACCAACGAAGAGCTGAACACCGCCAAGCAGGTGAAGCCCGAAAATGTGGGCGCCCTGAGCCGCGACCAGCTCACGCCCGAAGCCGCCGCCGCGCCCGAGGGCCACGACGTGCCCGGCCACGACCACACCGGCCACAACCACCCGGCCGGCAAAAAAGTCGTGGACCTGGCCGGTAAACCAGCCGACGAGCACGCCGGCCATTCCCACGGCGACGGCGACGACCACGACCACGGGCCCGCCGACGCCAACCCCTACCTCTGGCCCGGCGTGAGCTTGGCCCTGCTGCTCTCGGGCATTGCGCTGGACTACTACCAGGTGGGCTTTTTCGCCGGCTACGTGCGGCTGCTCTGGTACGGAGTGGCCTTTCTGCTGGTCGGCTGGAAAGTCATTCGCTCGGCCATCCAAAGCATCCCCTCGGGCAACATCTTCAACGAGTTTCTGCTCATGAGCATTGCCACGCTCGGGGCCTTTGCCATCGGCGAGTACCCGGAAGGGGTGGCCGTGATGCTGTTCTACACCGTGGGCGAGTTGTTTCAGGACGCGGCCGTGAACCGGGCCAAGCGCAGCATCAAGGCCCTGCTCGAAATCCAGGCCACCGAAGTCACCGTGGTGCGCAACGGCCAAAGCCTCGTGCTCGACCCGAAAGAAGTGCAGGTGGGCGACGTAATGGAAGTACGCCCGGGCGAGAAAGTGGCCCTTGACGGGACCCTGAACACTTCGGCGGCCAACTTCAACACGGCCGCGCTGACTGGCGAATCGGCCCCGCAGACCAAGCAGCCGGGCGAGCCCGTGCTGGCGGGCATGATTAACCTGGAGTCCCTGATTCAGGTGAGCGTAACGGCGGCTTTCAAGGACACCAAGCTGAGCAAGATTCTGGCCATGGTGCAGGACGCGGTGGGCCGCAAGGCCAAGACCCAGCAGTTCATCACCAAGTTTGCCAAAATCTACACGCCCATTGTCGTGGGGCTCGCCGTGCTGCTCATCGTGGTGCCTTACTTCGTGGTCGACGACTACGTGTTCCGCACCTGGCTCTACCGGGCGCTCGTGTTTCTGGTCATTTCCTGCCCCTGCGCGCTGGTCATCAGCATTCCGCTGGGCTACTTCGGCGGCATCGGGGCGGCTTCGAAGGCCGGCATTCTGTTCAAGGGCTCCAACTTCCTGGACGTGCTGCGCGAGATTGACACGGTGGTGATGGACAAGACGGGCACGCTCACCCAGGGCGTGTTTGCCGTGCAGCAGGTGCAGCCCGCCGCCGGCACCACCCCGGAGCAGCTGCTGCGCCTGGTGGGCGCGCTGGAAACCAAATCGACTCACCCGATTGCCAAGGCCGTCGTCACCCACGTGGGGGCAGCCGCCACCGGCGTGCCCGTGGAAGGCGTCGAGGAAATTGCCGGCCACGGCCTGCGCGGCAAAGTGGACGACCGCGACGTGCTGGCCGGCAACACCAAGCTGCTCACCAAATTCAGCGTGGCCTACCCGCCGGAAGTAGACCAGGTGGTGGACAGCATCGTGGTGGCCGCCGTGGACGGCAAATACGCCGGCTACCTGACCGTGGCAGATGCCCCCAAAGAGGACGCGGCCCGCGCCGTGCAGGAGCTCAAGGCCGACGGCATCACCAAAATCGTGATGCTCTCCGGCGACAAAGACAGCATCGTGCAGCGGGTGGCCAAGGAGCTGGGCATCACCGAAGCGCACGGCGGCCTGCTGCCCGAAGACAAGGCCCGCTATGTGCAGCAGTACATCAGCGAGGGCAACAAGCTGGCTTTCGTGGGCGATGGGGTGAACGATGCGCCGGTGGTAGCCCTGGCCGACGTGGGCATTGCCATGGGCGGGCTGGGCTCGGACGCCACCATCGAAACAGCGGACGTGGTGATTCAAACCGACCACCCGAGTAAAATTGCCACCGCCCGGCGCATTGCCCGCACTACCCACACGGTGGTGTGGCAGAACATCTGGCTGGCCTTTATCGTGAAGGGCATCGTGCTGGCGCTGGGCGCCGGCGGCGTGGCCACCATGTGGGAGGCCGTCTTTGCCGACGTAGGGGTAGCGCTGCTGGCCATTCTCAACTCCGTGCGCATCCAGCGCATGGACTTTACCAGCAAGGGGGAAGCGCCCCGCTCGTAATTAGCCCCAATTCTTATCGATGCCTATCATGAAACTGCGCGTTGTCCTGTTTGCCGGCATGGTGGCCAGCGGCCTGTGCGGGGTTAGCTGCAGCTCGCGGCACGATACCGATGAGCACGAGCAGGAGGTGCACGCCGGCGCAAAGCCAAAACCGGCGCCAGCGGCGGCGCCCACTTCCCTGCGCGACACGGTGCAGCTCCTGGTGCAGCAGCTCGACACCGTGCGCCGCATCGGCTGCTGGGACGAAGACTTTGCCCGCGTCATGAGCGTGCACCACGCGGGCGCCCAGCGCCTGGCGGCCGTGGAAGTATCGCAGGGCAAGGACTCGACCCTGCGCGCGCAGGCCCAGCACGTGCTCAAAGGCCACGAGCGCGACAACCATGTGCTCACCCTGGCCCTGACCCGGGAGCCGCCCGCTGGCCAGGAATACCGGCCGGGCAATGCCCGGGACCCGTTTGTGCGGCGGATGACGGCGGCCCTGGCTCCTCTGCGCGAGCTGCCGCCCGCCTCGGGCAGCCTCGACACCGACTTTGCCACCCTCATGGTGCGGCACCACCAGAGCGGCGTTGCGCTGGCCCAGACCGAGCTGGCGTACGGCCGCAACGCGGAAGTCAAAGCCGCCGCCCGCAATATCGTGCGCGACGAGCAGGCCGAGGTCCGGCAGTACCAGCGCTGGCTGCAAACCCATTCCGCTTCCCTTCCCTCACCTAAACCGGCCCCGTGATGCTGCTTGCCCTTCCCACCGCCGCTGCCCCGGACTGGACCACCATGCTGGGCTTTTCGCTGCTGCCGGCTATTGTTATGATTGCCGGCGCGGCCCTGGCCGTATGGCGCACGCCCGGCGCCAAGCTGCGCAGTGCCATCCTGCACTTTGCCGCCGGCGTCATCTTCTCGGTGGTGGCCGTGGAGCTGTTGCCCGACATTGTGGCCCACCACGCGCCCTACGAAGTAGCGTTGGGCTTCGGGCTGGGTGTGGCGGCCATGCTTGGGCTGCGCTACCTGACCCAGCGCCTGGAAAAGCAGGCCGAAGCCGGGCCGGAACCTGCCGCGCCGCTGGCTGGTACCGGTCCCCTTCCAGCAGCAACAACGGCTCGCCCGTTGCCTTGGGGCCTGCTGGTAGCCATCGGCATCGACATTCTCATCGACGGCCTGCTGTTGGGCATCGGCTTTGCTGCCGGCGCCAAGGAAGGCACCCTGCTGGCTATTGCCCTCACCATTGAGCTGCTGTCGCTGGGCCTGGCGACGGCCGTGGAGCTGCGCCAGGATGGGCACGGCAAGGGCCGCGCCGTGGCCATCGTGGCCGGCACCTCGCTCATGCTGCTGGTGGGGGCGGGTATCGGCACCACGGTGCTGCGCGGGGCCACCGGCAACCTGCTGGAAATCGTGCTTTCCTTTGGCCTGGCCGCGCTGCTGTTCCTCGTCACCGAGGAGCTGCTGACCGAAGCCCACGAGGAAACCGAAACGCCCTTGCTCACGCTGTCCTTTTTCGTGGGCTTTCTCTTATTCCTGCTGCTGGGCATGGTTGCCTAGCTGTACCCTCATCTTTCTTGCGCATGCACACCGCCAAAATTGACCTGACCCTGGAGCCTACGGGCCGCCATATCGCCTTTTCCAAAGACCTGCTGGAAGTGGCTCACGTATTTCGCCGCGTCGGGGGCGAAGTTTCGTCCTGGCAGCGCGTGGCGGTGAATGCCCGCTCGCCCTTTCTGGACACCGACTCGTTTGCGCCGGGCACCTTGCTGGAATACTACGTACAGCACGAAACGCAGCAGGGCGAGCCCGAAGCGCGCAGCCACGTAGTGAGCACCACCCTGGTTTAAATTCGCGGCATGCTGCTCCCATTAGCTCCGTTCCCGGCCCGGTTCCGGCCCACCGTGCTGCGCAGCGCCTTGGTGCCGCTGGTGACCCTGAGCCTGCTGCTGGGCAGTTGCCGGGGCAAGGGCGACGAAGCGGCCGACGTACACCAACCAGGGGTGTTGTTAAACAAATAGGGTAAAACCTCCGACTCGGCCCTACGCCGGTTTGCTTGGCGGCTGCCAGGTAGCAATCAGGTCCATGTCAAACGGGGCTTCGGCCAGCAGGGGGTGGTCGGAGAAGTCGTACTCACCGCCGCCGGCCACCTGATGGTGAGCAGCGCCAGCAACGACATCGGCACCGGCACCTACACCATCATGACTCAGATTGCGGCCCAAACCCTGGGCTTGCCGCTGGAAGCCGTCACCTTCCGCCTCGGCGACACCGAACTGCCCGAAGCGCCCGTGCAGGGCGGCTCCTGGACGGCCGCCTCCGTGGGCACCGCCGTGCAGGCCGCCTGCCAGGCGCTGGGCAACAAGCTGCTCAAGCTGGCGCAGCAACTGGCCGATTCGCCGCTGCAAGGCGCCGCTTTTGAGGACGTGCAGTTTGTGGACGGGGTAATCCGGCTCAATGAGGACATCAGCCGCCGCGTCGTCATTGCCGAACTTCTCGACGCCAGCGGCGAGGAAAAAGTGGAAGCCGAAGCCACCACCGGGCCCAATATGCTCAAGCAGCAGCCCTACTCCATGCACTCACACAACGCCGTGTTCGTGGAGGTAAGAGTGGACGAGGACCTGGGCACGGTGCACGTAGCGCGCGTGGTAAACGCCGTGGCCGCCGGCCGCATCCTCAACCCCAAAACCGCCCGCAGTCAGGTGCTGGGCTCGGTGGTCTGGGGCATTGGCATGGCCCTGATGGAAGAATCCATCATGGACCACGGCTTCGGCCGCTATATGAACCACAACCTCGCCGAGTACCACATTCCCGTCATGGCCGACATTGACACCATCGATGTGGTGCTGGTCGAGGAAGAGGACGACATCGTGAATCCGCTGGGTGTCAAAGGCATCGGGGAGATTGGCTTCCTCGGCGTGGCCGCCGCCGTCGCCAACGCCGTGTTTCACGCCACCGGCAAGCGCGTGCGCGACCTGCCGGTGAGCTTGGATAAATTACTGTAACCTCTCCTCCTCAGCTGGCGTCCGCTGAGGAGGAGAGGGGATGAAGATATATTTCTGCCTCCTGCCTTCGTCATGACCGAACTCCAACGCCTGCTACTACTGGCGGCCGGCGCGGTGCATGAGTTCTTCCTAACGGCAGGAAGCTGAGATTACTTGGAGCCTTCCGCCGGCGGCCAGGCTGCGTTGCGACTCGTAGTGCAGCACCAACAGAGGGGGCCTCAGCGAGGTGCAGTGGCTGTTACAGAATTCTCAAGGCAGCTCAGCAACTACGTATAATAGTTACTGAGCATAGATGAACGGCCTGCTCATGTTCTTTTCTAGCCTGGCTCGAAGCCTCAAGCCCTTCACGTTTTGCATCGTGCCGAGTTCTGCAACAGCCACTGCACCATTCGGGGCCAGTTAAACCATGATACACGAGCTCACATACTGGTTTGAAGCGGCCATGGTCTTTTTGTCCAGCCACTAGTTGCGTCCGTCCATGTTAATCCTTTCGGAGAGGCAGCACCTTTGTTATATCAATTCACCTAACCCCCACTTCCATGAAGAATGTAGGATTGCTGGTCCGGCTCGAAGCGAAGCCCGGTAAAGAGCAGGCAGTACTCGAATTTTTGACGGGCGCTCTGCCCCTGGCTCAGCAAGAGCCGGCTACCATAACCTGGTATGCTATTCAGCTGGCGCCGGCCACCTTCGGTATCTTTGATACCTTTCCGGATGAAGCGGGCCGGCAGGCGCATCTGAACGGCCCTATTGCCGCTGCGTTGATGGCCCATGCAGCCGACTTGCTGGCCGTGCCGCCTGTCATTGAACAAGTAGCTATCTTGGCTGCCAAATAATTACCAGCCCCTAAAGCGACCTATGCCCAGGCATAGGTCGCTTTAGGGGCTGGCGGGCAGTTAGTCCGGTTGGCTAGCTGCTATTCTTCTCACGCAATGGCGATTGACTGTCTCCTGCTAACTCATCCGCACACGGGTGAATTAGCGTTTCGAAGCTACTCCTTTAGCGACGACACCCCTTTTAACTACTTGCAACGCAATAATTATTACTCCCTCATTCTGCTTACGCAGGGCAGCGGCGAGCTACGCGCCAACTTTGCCACCTACCTGTTTGCTGGCAGTACGCTGTGTTGTTTTGGCCCTTACCAACCCTACACTATCCAAGCCAGCACCGCTGTAGCGGGCCTGGTCCTGGATTTTCATGCCGACTTTTTCTGCATCTACCGGCATCAGCAGGAGGTAGCTAGCAATGGCATCTTGTTCAACACCATTTTTGAGCCGCCCTTCTTCCCGGTTACAGCAGAGGCGGTGCGTGAATTTGCGGCCCTGGCAGCTGTGATGCAAGAGGAAGTACGGCGCCAAGAGGTAGCACAACAAGAGTCCATCGTATTATATCTGAAGCTCTTTTTGCTGAAAGCTATCCGTATTCGTACTGCACAGCCCGCGTTAGGCACCGAGCAGAACCCGTCTGGCCGGGAGCCCTGGCTCCTGCAGCAACTTCAAGAGGCCATTAATACGCACTACCGCCACCTGCACACGGCCGGGGAGTATGCCGACCTGTTACGAGTTCCCGCCCGAAGCCTAACGCGCCTAGTCAAGTCCCATTATCAGAAGACGCTCAGCCAACTCATCACGGAGCGAATCATTATGGAGGCCAAACGCGAACTGTACCTAACCAGTCAATCCGTCAAGGCTATCGCCTTCGCGCTGGGCTTCGGGGATGAATACTATTTCAGCCGCTTCTTCAAGAAAAATACGGCCGTATCGCCGCAGTTTTTTCGTGAATCAGTTGGGTTCGCAAAAGCAGAAGAAAGCTAGCGCTGTTGAGCTGCCAGCGGTTGGCTGGAGAAATCGTTTTTCTCAACCAGACCGCAGGCTTTCTTCTATAGGCTGCTGGCTCCCAAAGAGACCCCATACGGCGCATAGTATATAAAAAATATAATTATATAGGTAATTTAGGTGTTTTTGAACAAATAGGGTAAAACCTCCGAGTCGTCCGGTTAGGGGGCGGCATTTTGGCTCGGTTACCGCTGCAGTTTGGCTAGGTAGTTTTTCAGGGAGAGGTACTTGCCGTACTTCAGGTGCACGTCCACG
>NZ_JAFLQZ010000001.1 GCF_017313265.1 Hymenobacter telluris
GAAGCAAGTATCTGGCTCCGCGCTAACGCGTAGGAACTCGCTTCGCTCGTCGCGGAACGGATTTCCGCGCTACAATTTCCTTACGAAACCACTTGCTTTTCGTCTTCTTCTTCGGGCTGACCGTTCAGCACGGAGTGGGCAACTTTCACCACGTTTTTCACCGTGAAGCCGAATTCCTCGAACAAGTATTCGGCCGGAGCTGACTCGCCGAAGCGGTTCATGCTGATGCTGCTGCCTTCGTCGGTGGCGTACTTGGCCCAGCCGATGGGCGAACCTGCTTCAATGGTCACGCGCTTGCGCACCGATGGCGGCAATACCTGCTGGCGGTAGGCCTTGTCCTGCTTCTCGAACAGCTCCCACGACGGCATGCTCACCACGCGGGTGGCCACGCCTTCGCCTTGCAGCGCCTTCTGCGACTCCAGCGCCAAACTCACTTCCGAGCCGGTAGCAATCAGAATCAGCTGCGGCGTGCCACCGTCGGCTTCGCTCAGGATGTAGGCACCCTTAGCCACCCCCTCGCGGGCCGAACCCAGCACGGTCTGGTCGAAAATCGGCAGTTTCTGGCGCGACAAAATCAGGCAGACCGGCGACTTGGGCGTGGTCATGGCAATGCGCCACGCTTCGGTGGTTTCGTTGGCGTCGCCGGGGCGCAGCACCACGATGTTCGGGATGGTGCGCAACGATACTACTTGCTCGATAGGCTGGTGCGTGGGGCCGTCCTCGCCCAAGCCAATGCTGTCGTGGGTGAAAACGAACGTAGCGGCCGACTCGGCCAGGGCCGTGAGGCGGATGGCGCCGCGCATGTAATCGGAGAAAGTAAGGAAGGTGCCGCCGTACGTGCGTACGCCGGCGTGCTGCGACATGCCATTCATGATGCCGCCCATGGCGTGCTCGCGCACCCCAAACCAGATGTTGGTGCGCTCATAGTGGCCGGGCTGGAAGCTGTCATCCCCCGACTTGTCCATTTCGTTGGACGAAGCCAGGTCAGCCGAGCCGCCGAACAGATACGGAACGGATTTCTTGAGGGCCGTCAGGGCCTTGCCGGAAGCCTGGCGGGTGGCCAACTCGCCATCGGCCGGGGTGTACACCGGCAGGTTGCTGTCCCAGCCTTCGGGCAGGTCGCCGTTGAAGGAAACGTGGAACTGCTGGGCCTCGGCCTGGAACTCCTGCTCGTATTTCTTGAACTGCTCGTCCCACTCTTTTTGCAGCTGAGCGCCTTTCTCACCGGGCTTGCGCAGGTGCTCGTACACCTCCTCGGGCACTACGAAGCTGGCTTCCGGGTCCCAACCGAAGAACTCCTTGGCTTTCTTCACGTTGTCGGGGCCGAGGGGGCTGCCGTGGGCTTTGTTGGTGCCCGCCAGTGGCGAGCCGAAACCGATAATGGTCTTAATCGAGATAATCGAAGGCCGGTCTTTCTCGTTCTGGGCAGCTTTGATGGCAGCCTCAATTTCGTCGAGGTTGTTGCCATCCTTCACCTGTTGGGTGTGCCAGCCGTAGGCCTCGAAGCGCTTCATGGCGTCTTCGGTGTAGGCCAGGCTGGTCGGGCCGTCGAGGGAAATATCGTTGTCGTCGTAGAGGTAGATGAGCTTGCCCAGTTTCAGGTGGCCGGCCAGCGAGGCGGCTTCCGAGGCAATACCTTCCATCAAGTCCCCGTCACTCACGATGGAGTAAGTGTAGTGGTCCTGCACGGTGTGGCCGGGCTTGTTGTACACGGCCGCCAAATGCGCTTCGGCCATGGCCATGCCCACGCCGTTGGCGAAGCCCTGACCCAGCGGGCCGGTGGTTACCTCAATACCAGGCGTCACGTTCGACTCGGGGTGGCCGGGGGTGCGGGCGCCGGGCTGCCGGAACTGCTTCAGCTCGTCCATGGTCAAATCGTAGCCATACAGGTGCAGCAGGCTGTAAATCAGGGCCGAGCCGTGGCCCGCCGACAGTACAAACCGGTCCCGGTTCGGCCACTTGGGGTCTTGGGGGTTGAAGCGCAAAAAGCGCGAGAACAGGACGTAGGCCATAGGGGCGGCACCAAGTGGCAGGCCGGGGTGGCCGGAGTTGGCCGCCTGCACCATGTCCACGGACAGCAGGCGGATGGTGTTAACACTTTGCTGCTCGATGGACGTTGCTTGTTCAGTCATAAGAAAATGAAAAGAAGTGGTTGTGCTTGAGTGAGTGAGAACTAGGTGAGATAGTATGGGCCGCGTAGCCTGCTCAGCGTGTACTATAGGCCGGTCGGCGGCTCGGCCCGCGCGGCCTTATACGTTTGCTGGCAGCCTAGCGCCGATAAGTAGCGGTATTAGTGCGCTCCTAAGGCAGCAAAGCAGCTGCCTTACGCCACAGAATGGTTGGGGCTGAAGCGCTTCTCCGGCCCTTAACTATTTAGTTATGCAAAGAAGAGTATTTCCTTATTTATCTAGCCGACCGGAAACGATTCAGTGGAAAAATAATCTGATTTTTTAGGGCTTTACTACGGGCCAGCCTTCTGAATCCCAGCCTAGCTTTTCGATGCGCAGCTTGGAGCGCCCCCGGTCGGCGGCATCGTAGCCGTGAAAAACCAGATAATCGGCGTTGTCGAAGGTGTACACCGAGTTGTGGCCCACGCCAAACCAGTTTTTGTCGCCTTCCAGCACCAGAGTACCGCCGCCTTGCTCCAGGCCGGTGCCGGCTTTGTCCAGGTAGGGGCCGGTTACGGTTTTCGAGCGGCCCACCATCATCTTATACGTGCTCTGGGGGCCGCGGCAGCAGTAGTCGAACGAAGTAAACAAATAGTAATAGCCGTTTTTCTTGAAGATGAACGGCGCCTCAATGGCGGCGTCGCCGGGCAAGGAGTCCGTGAGCTTGGGGTCGCGGGGGCGGGCGGCCACGGTGCGCCAGTGCTCCGGCTGGGCGGGCGCGGTGAGGTCGGGGCGGAGCTGCACCAGCTTCATGCCGCTCCAAAACGAGCCGAACACCAGCCACGGCGTATCCTTCTCGTCGCGTACCAGGTTCGGGTCGATGGCGTTCCACATGTCGCGCCCCGGCACCGATTGAATTACTTTGCCCTTGTCCACCCACTTATAGTCGGGCGAGGCCGGGTCCAGGGTTTTGTTGGTGGCCAGCCCGATGCAGGACGTGTTTTTGCCGAATGCCGACACCGAGTAGAACAGGTAGTACACGCCGTTGTGCACGGAAACATCGGGCGCCCAAATGTGGCCCTTGAAACTCGGTATGGCCTTCACCGCCCACGCCGGAGGCGCGGCAAACACCGGCTGCTCCTTTTTCCAGGTCTTCCTATCCTTCGACGACCACGTGGCAATGCCCTGGCCAGTGCAGAACATGTAGTATGTACCGTTTTGCCGGATCATAACCGGGTCGTGGGCGGGTATGAGGGGCGTTTCTTGCGCCACCGCGTACCCACCGATGAGCAGCAGCAGGAAAGTAAGCAGGTGTCTCATCGGGTAGGAATTTTAGATTAACGATTGTGTAACTTTTGCATAGTTAAGTGAAATTATGATATTCAGAACGCGAGGCTGTTATAAAACTATAGGGCGCGGTACCAGTTTCTACCCTGCTCAAGTTTATCACCGTCTTGGTGCCTTACAGTAGATGCTGGTTGCCGCAACCTTTGCTGCTCCCAGGCATCCATAGCGTTGCAAGCACCGGAAGCAGGTGCCGTTGGTAACAGGTGCCTTTTCCAAGGTGTAGGCAGTCTATAAAACTGCTGTAGCTTTACGCAAATCATCCAAGCAGCATTACGCTACCATACTTATGCCCCCACGCGGTAAAAAGGCGCCCGACACCTCTCACGAACCCAACAGTCCGGTATCCATGGCCGACCTGGCTCGGGAATTGGGCGTTTCAATGACCACTATTTCGCGGGCGCTGAGCGACCATCACAGCATCGGGCCTGCCACCAAGCAGAAAGTACTGAAGCTGGCTAAAAAGCTCAATTACCAGCCCAACCACCTGGCGGCGGCACTGCGCAAAGGCAAAAGCAAGCTGCTCGGCGTGATAGTGCCGTACATTGAAGGGCGCTTCTTTCCGTCGGTGGTGCACGGTATTGAAACGGCGGCTAGCAAAGCGGGCTACAGCGTTATCATCTGCCAGTCGAATGAGGACGTAGCGCATGAGCGCAAGAACATCGAAACGCTCATTAGCGCGCAGGTGGCCGGCATTATGGTGTCATTGTCGCGCACGACGCTCGATTTCAAGCACTTTGATAAGGTGCGCAAGCGCGGGATTCCGCTGGTGTTTTTCGACCGCACGATAGAGGGCGAAAACGTGAATGCCGTAGTGCTCAACGACCGGGACGGGGGCTACCAGTCCACCAAGCACCTGCTGGAGCAGGGCTGCCGGCGGGTGGCGCACTTCGCGGGTTTGCAGCACCTCAACATCTACAAAAACCGCCGCCAGGGCTACCTCGACGCGCTAAGTGAGTACGGCATTCCGCACGACGAGGACCTGATTGTGTATTGCGACATGAACCTGGAGGAAGGCATGAAAGCCATGCGCCGCCTACTGGAGCTGCCCAACCCGCCCGACGGCGTATTTGCGGCCGGCGACTCGGCGTTGCTGGGGGCGTTGCAACTGCTCAAGCAGCGGGGAGTTCGGGTACCGCAGGACGTGGCGCTGGCTGGCTTCAGCAACGAAGGTTTCACGGCCATTACCGAGCCCATGCTCACTTCCGTGGATCAGCGCTGCGAGGAAATGGGCCAGGCCGCCGTGCGGCTGTTTCTGGAGCTGGTGGAAGCCAAAGGCACCAATTTCTCGCATCGGCAGGTGGTGTTGCAGCCGCAATTGTTCGTGCGGGATTCGTCATTGCATCAGAATAAGTAGTAGGTATTGGGTAATAGGTAGTGGGTAATAGGTAGTAAGAATAAGATGTCTTACCACTTACTACAAGAGGATGTCTTACTACCTACTACCCACTACTTACTACTTATCACCTAGTGGAACAGACAAACGTCTATTAAGAAGGAGAGCCGAGTGCAGCAATTTTTACTGTTTGTCGATACTGAAACTACCGGGCTGCCCGTCAACTGGAACACGACGTACGCGGCCGAGCGCAACTGGCCTTACGTGGCCCAGCTTGCCTGGCTGGTATATACCAAGGAGGGCGAGCTGGTAAAAGAAGAAAACCATTTTCTGCGGGTACCGGCCGGCCAGATGCGCCCCAGAGCTCAGGCCATCCACGGCCTGACACCAACGTTTCTGGCGCAGCAAGGCGAAGACCGCACCACCGTAATGCAGCGCTTTCACGACGATTTGCGGGTGTATCAGCCGCTGGTAGTAGGCCATTATATGCGGCTCGATTTCCATATGATAGGGGCAGAGTTTTACCGAACAGGCCTGCCCAACTTGCTGGCCGAGCTACCCACCGTATGCACCATGCAAACCAGCCAGCGGCACGCGCAGGCCGTGCAGCGCAATTTTCTGCGCCTCGGTGAGCTGCACGAGCACCTGTTTCAGGAGCCGATGCCGCGCCAGCACGATGCCCAGGCCGATGCCCAGGCCACTGCCCAGTGCTTCTTCGAGCTGCGCCGCCTCGGCGACTTAAATGACGCCATTATTGCCGACCAGCCGCCGCTGCTGGTACCAACCGCCGAACCCGGTATCTTTCAGCGGTACCGGTGGCTGGGGCCGGGCGGGCTGATTGTGGCCGGAGTGCTTTTACTGCTATTATTTTGGCTCTATGGATAACCGCTTTGCTTTTCTAAAAACCGTCAGCCCCTTCAACCTGCTGCCCGACGACGTACTGCTGGGCGTGGAAAGCTTGCTGCAGGAGGTGCGCTATACCAAGGAAACCCTCATCTATCAGCAGGATACCTCCAAGCTCCGGGGGCTCGATATTGTGGTGCAAGGTGCCTACGAAACGTTTTTCTACGACAGCGAGCAAAACAAGCGCCTGCCCGAAACCTACGGGGTAGGGGCCTGCTACGGCGGTATGTCGATTCTGCTCAACAAAAAACGCTCGATTCGCACGGTTATAGCCCGCAAAAACACGGTGGTGTACGCCCTGCCCCGCCGCGACTTTCGGGCGCTCTGCCTGGCCTACGAAAACTTCTTTCACTACTTCACGGCGCGCTACGGCGAGCGGATGCTCAACGAGGAATACGCGCACTTCGTGAAGCCCATATCAGCGCCCGAGGAAAACTATATTGCCGCCGACCAGATGTACTCGCGCCGCATCGAGACGCTGGAAGTGCGCTCCATCCTGGCGGTGCCCTTCGATACGCCTATTTTTCGGGCCGCCCAGCTAATGGCCGAGGCCAAGGTGAGCTGCTCGTTCGTAACCGCCGATACCGGCGAAATCATCGGCTACCTAACCGATATTACGCTGCGCGACAACGTAATAGCTCAGCAATTGAACGTGACCCGCCCCGTAGCCGACGTGCTGGATACGCCCATTGTGAGCATCAGCAGCGAGGCGTACGTGTATGAGGCCATCCTGCTGATGTTCCAAACCAAAACCCGCTACCTGCTGGTGGAAAAAGGCGGGCAGCACATCGGCTTTCTAAGCCGCAACAAGCTGCTCAGCGACCTGGCGCAGTCGCCGTTCATGTTCATTCAGGCAGTGAAATCGGCGCAAAGTGCGCGGGAGTTGAAACGGCGCTGGGAGATGGTGCCCGACATGGTCAACCAGCTGCTTACCCGCGGCGTAAAGGCCGAAATCGTGAACCAGGTGATTACCACCGTGGCCGATACCATTGCCCTGAAGGTGATTGAAAGCGTGCTGGCCGAGCACGGCCCCGCGCCGGCCAAGTTCGTGTTTATGGTGCTGGGCAGCGAAGGCCGCAAAGAGCAAACCCTGCTCACCGACCAGGACAACGCCATTATTTACGAAGACAAAGCCAACGAGCAGCGGGAGCTGGTGCGGGCGTATTTCCTGCGCTTTGCCGAAGCCGTTTCCGACCAGCTCAACCACATCGGGCTGAGCTTCTGCACGGGCGGCTTCATGGCCAAAAACCACAAGTGGACGCACTCCTTGTCGCACTGGAAGCGCAACTACCACAGCTGGATGAGCGACTCCAACGCCGAAACGGTAATGAAGTTCTCCACGTTTTTCGACTGTCGTTTCCTGTATGGCGAAGAGGCCATCATGAACGAGCTACAGGCGTTCATGGGCGAGGAGCTGCGCGGCCCCGTAGACCGGTTTTTCTACTACATGGCCAACAACGCCCTTCAGTACGAGCCGCCCCTCACGTTTTTCCGCAACTTCCGCACGTTCACGCAAGGCACCCAGCAGGTATTCGACCTGAAAAAAACCATGACGCCCATCGTGGATTTGGTGCGGGTGTACGCCCTCAAACACCAGATTTTTAAGACCAACACCGGTGAGCGGCTTCAGGAACTGCGTACAAAAGGCGTATTCACCGAAAAGGAATACGAGGAGCTGTTTCAGGCCTACTACTACCTGATGGGCATGCGCCTGAAAAAGCAGGCCCGCCAGCTCATCAACGACCGGGTGCCCCCCACCAACTACCTCGACCCCAAGGTGCTCACGCAGGTAGAGCAAGTGACGCTGAAAGAAATTTTCAAAGTCATAGCCGACTTCCAGCTCCGCATTAAGGTTGCTTTTACCAAGACGCTGTAGTTAAGTGCGGGCGGGGCCTCACCCCCCCGGCCCCCTACACTCGCTTGATGCGCGACATAAAAAGGAGAGGGGGTGCCTGACGACTTATAAAATAGGCATCGTTGAACGCACCCCTCTCCGCGGGCGAGGGGCTGGGGGTGAGGCCACCCGTTCGCGCCGCATGAGCGCCAGCTATACCCTGCAAGCCCTGCGCCCCGGCAAAATAGCTTTGCCGGGGCGCAGGGCTTGTAATCCGTAAGAATCCGCTAGTCTTTCACCTCGGAGAGTGGCGCTTTGCCGGCTACCCAAATATCAACCAACTGACCCATCCGGATGGTGGCGCCGGGTGTAGCTACGGGGCGTTGCTTCACCACCGTGCCTTCGGTTTCGCCGTCCTGGGGCTCCTGGTAGAAAGTCTCGCCAAGTTGCAGACCTTGCCCTACAAGTAGGGTCATGGCCTCATCGGCGGGCATGTTGATGAGGTTGGGCACCGCAAATTCCTGGTTGCCGAGGCCGTCCCCCACTTCCAAATCCACGCGGGTACCTTTGGCAATGGGCGAGCCGGGCGCTATTTCTTTGCCGTCAACTAACTGCCGGAGCACCTGGTTTTGGCGCACGTCGGGCACCTTGATGAGCTTGCCCACTGTGAGGCCGTAGCTGGAAATAATCATCTGCGCGTTC
This sequence comes from Hymenobacter telluris, assembly GCF_017313265.1. GTDB lineage: Bacteria > Bacteroidota > Bacteroidia > Cytophagales > Hymenobacteraceae > Hymenobacter > Hymenobacter telluris. The sequence continues at coordinate 8,228 of NZ_JAFLQZ010000001.1, forward strand.
TTCTCCGACCCATCGGTGAGCTTCGGCATCTTGATAACCGGCGGGTTGCGCATAGCCACCGTAATGTAGATTTTACGGTCTTCCTTCACCTTCTCGCCGGGCGCGGGGTCTTGGTTGAGTACTGTAAAGGGCCGTGTGCCGGGGTTGTAGCTGGAATCATCCACGAAGTAGCGCAGGTTCCGCTCATCGAGGTAATCTTCGAGGTCGGCCTGGTTCATGCCCGTGATTTTGGGCACTACAATGGTTTCGCCATGGTTGGTGGTGAGCGGCAGATACACGAAGAAAAAGCCAAACACCAGCGCCGCCGTGGCCACGGCCATTACCACCAAGTGCTTTACCAGGTCAATTGGCGTATCAGATTTAAGGAAGGACATTCGGTTTAGAACTGAGATATGAGAGCTGAGAACTCAGAAAGTTCTGAGACAAAAGGTAAACGAGTTCAAAAGAATGAAAAGGAATTCTAAGCTTTGAGTTCTAAGTTCTCAGCTCTCTTCTTCCCAAATTCCAGAATCTGGTCGATGAACTGGTAGGGCGTGTAGCCGGCCAGCGCGGTTTGGTGGAAGATGCAGGTGGCGGGCGTCATACCCGGCAACGAATTCACCTCGATAATCAGTACTTCCACGGCGCTGTTTTGCCGCACCCGCACAAACGCGTCGATGCGGGCGTACCCCTGGATGTCGAGCACCTCGGCTACGCGGCGTAGTTCGGCCTTCACTTCCTCGGATATGCGCTGGCGCTCCACGGGGTCGGGGGCGTAGCGGGCCGGGGTGATATTCTGGCCTTCGCCAGCCAGGAATTTCTCTTCCAAACTCAGCACTTCACCGGTTGCCAGGGCTTCGGAGGCCTCAAACACTTCCACTTGCAGCTCGCCATTTTCGCCCCAGTGCGTGAGCAGGCCGCCGGTTACTTCCAGGAAGTGGGCCGCGCCGTCGCGCTCAATCAGGGTTTCCACCAGGAAGGCTTCCTTCTGCGGAAACTCTTCCTTGAAGCCCAGGTGCAGCACGGTAGCATCGGCGGCCATCAAGTCTTCCTGGTCGCGGAAGATGAGGCGAGTGAAGGCCGTCAGCTCCGCCCGGTTCTTGATTTTCTTCACGGCCGAAGAGCAGCCGTCGTCGGCGGGCTTGGCAATGAAGGGGTAGGGGAACTGCGTTTCCAGGCTCTGGTAGAATCCTTCCGGGTCGGCGGTCCACTCCAGGCGGCTGGCCATGCGGTGTTCAGCCACGCGCAAGCCGGCCTCGCGCAGCTTACGGTTCGTTTCGAACTTGTTGATGGTGATGCTGCTGCTGGCTACGCCCGAACCGTTGTAGGGTAAGCCGTACTGCTCCAACTCGCGCTGCAACGCTCCGTCTTCGCCGGGCCGGCCGTGCAGGGCAATAAATACCTCACTTACCTCTTCGGCCAGCTCCGGGAACGTAATGCGGCGCGGCTGTTCTACGGCCTGGCCGGCGTAGGTGCTGGTAATGGCCTGCGCCTCCTGCCGAATGCGCGCCAGGATGGGGTGCGTGGCGTGGCCGGCTTCGGCTAGCTCAATCTTCTCCCGAATATCATCGGCGTTGTCTTTGAGCATCACGTTGATGGGCAGCACGTACAGGCGGAATTCCTGGCTGTTGCCGGTCAGGAACACGGGCACCGGCTCGTACTTCACCGAGGAGCTGAGCTTCTCGTAGATGTTGCGCCCGCTCTCCACCGAAATGTGCCGCTCCGACGAGTACCCACCCATAATCACGGCCACCTTGATGCGGCTGCGTTCCTGCTGCTGCCGCGAGGCTACGGCCGCATCCAGCTGGCCAAGCAAGCCGGCCAGCCGTACCGGCTGCATGCCACCGCGCCGCCGTGCCGCCAACGACGTCCGAATCAGGAACGTCAGGAACTGGGAAGGATTCAGGCCGATTTCGGCAGCCTGGTGGAAGAAGAAGGACGCCGGCAACATACCCGAGGTGGTGTTCGGGTCGTTCAGGAACAGTGTGCCGTCGGCCTGAATAAAGCCATCCAAACGCGCGTACACCTGGAAACCAAACGTGTCGAACATTTCCTCGCACGACTCCCGGATGCGCTGAATATCCGCTTCGGGCAGGTCGATAGGGGTGACCTTGCGGGCCAGGCCAGGCAGATATTTCGAGCGGTAATCGAACATTTCCTCGCCCTTCACAATCTCCGTGGGCGGCAAGGCCAGCGGCTTGCCGGTTCCGTCTTCCACTACAATGCACGAAAACTCGCGGCCTTGCACGAAGCTTTCCACCAGCACCTGCGCTTCGCCATCCGTGCTAGTTAGCTGCGCCGAACCAGCATATTGGAGCCAACGGTCAAGTAATTCCAGTAATTCTTCTGGGCGGTATATTACTTTCTGTGTATTGGAATTGTAGTCACCCTTCCTCTTTAGATTGGCATCTCTTAATTCCATTACTACCGGTAGGCCAATGCCTTCCCGAATATCTATCAGTTGCTGTACCCAAACAATTTGCTCCTGGTATGATAAAGCTCTCCACTCCTGTTGTGTCACCGTTTTGCGGAACAAGCTGCGCTCCATGGCCGCGGCAAACTTGGCCACATCGGCCTCGCGCAGGATGCTGATACCGATGCTGGAACCCTGGCGCGGCGCTTTGAACACCAACGGCAAGCCTAACTCGCGCACCAGATAATCAAGCGTAGCGGCCGGGTCGGCGGCGTCCCAGTCCTCGGTTGAAATTACGCGGAAATCAGGGGTAGGCCGGTCCAGCGCTTTAAGGAGCTTCTTTTGCGCCACCTTATTGATGCCAAACGCCGAAGGCAGAATGCCGGAGCCGGAATACGGAATACCATACCACTCCAGCAGGCCCTGAATAGCGCCGTCTTCGCCGCCCGGTCCGTGCAAAGCCAGGAAGGCAAAGTCCATCAGCTCGCGCAGCTCGTGGGGCTGCACGCGCCGGCCCACTTCGGCAATGATGCTGTCCTGCTCGGCCTGCGTTAGGTCACCCAGGCTTTCCAGGTACACTTGCACGGGCAGCTGGGACGGCGGCAGGGCCGAAACCGGCGGGTAAAAGTCGCGGATGGTGCCTTTGTAGATGTAGTGCCAGTCGAGCAGAATGAAGTTGCCTTTGCTGTCAACGAACACGGGAACGGCCTCGAACAAGGATTTATCGAGGTTATCATATACGGTGCGGCCGCCCGCGAAGGAAATTTCCCGCTCGCGCGATGGGCCGCCGAAGAAGATGCCAATTTTCATAGTTACCGCAAAGGTACGGGGATGAAACGTAAGGTGTAGTGGCTTCGGCGCTTATGCCGAATGCAATGAATGTGGTGTTTTACGTGGCGCTACTTGTGCAGATTGAACGGGAAACGTACTGTTTCACCAACTCACTAACTCGCCATATTCGGCACAAGCTAAAGCTTATGCTACATTCGCGCAGTTACCTACCACTTTCCCCATCTCTTCATTCTTCATGAAAACGCTCGATCAGTACAACTTCAGCGGTAAGCGCGCCGTGGTGCGCGTAGATTTCAACGTGCCTCTGGACAAGGATTTCACCATCACCGACGACACCCGCATCCGGGCAGCTACGCCCACCATCAAGAAGATTCTGGCCGATGGTGGCTCGGTAGTGCTACTCTCGCACCTGGGCCGGCCCAAAGGCGGCCCCGAAAACAAGTACTCGCTGAAGCACATTGTAGCCCGCCTGGGCGAAGAGTACGGCACCGACGTACAGTTCGCCGACGACGCGCTGAAAGCCGAAGAGCAAGCCAAGGCCTTACAACCCGGCCAGATTCTGCTGGTGGAAAACGTGCGCTTCTACCCCGAAGAAGAAAAAGGCGACGAAGCCTTTGCTACCAAACTAGCCAAGCTAGGCGAGGTGTACGTGAATGATGCCTTCGGTGCCGCGCACCGCAAACACGCCTCTACGTCTGTAATAGCCGCGCAGTTCGCGCCCGAAGACCGGGTGGCCGGCTACCTGTTGCAGTCGGAGCTGGACAACGCGCAGAAGGTGCTGGAGCACGCCGAGCGGCCTTTCACGGCCATCATGGGCGGCGCCAAAATTTCCGACAAGATTCAGCTGATTGAGAAGCTGCTTGATAAAGTGGACAACCTGCTCATCGGCGGCGGTATGGCCTACACGTTTGCCAAGGCCCAGGGCGGCAGCATCGGCAGCTCGTTGCTGGAAGCCGACAAGATGGATTTGGCTTTGCGCCTCATTCAGCAAGCCAAAGACAAAGGCGTAAACCTGGTGCTGCCCACCGACAGTGTCATTGCCGACAAGTTTGCCAACGACGCCAACACCAAAACCGCCAGCAACGACAGCATCCCCGACGGCTGGCTGGGCCTCGACCTCGGCCCCGAGTCGCAGAAGGCGTTTGCCGACATCGTGCGCCAGTCGAAAACCGTGCTCTGGAACGGCCCGATGGGCGTGTTTGAGATGAGCAACTTCGCGGCCGGCACCACCAAAGTAGCCGAAGCCATTGCCGAAGCCACCGAAGCCGGGGCGTTCAGCCTCATCGGCGGCGGAGACTCCGCGGCGGCCGTCAACCAGCTCGGTTTTGCCGAGAAAGTATCCTACATCAGCACCGGCGGCGGCGCCCTCCTCGAATACATGGAAGGCAAAGAACTGCCCGGCGTAGCCGCGTTGAACTAAGTGGTGAGATGGTGAAATGGTGAGGTGGTGAGTTTGACGTTCGACTTGCGCAAATAGCGCCGGAGGAACGTCAAACTCACCACCTCACCATCTCACCATCTCACCACTTAGTTCACGTACGGCGACTCCAGCACTTGGCCCATGCTGTGTAGCGGCAGGGAGTCGAGGCGGCCGGTGAGGCGGGTGGCGAGGACACGGGCCTCCCGCTCGGTTAGCACGTCGAGCTTGCGTAGCCAGCGCAGGCGGTGCAGCTGAGTGTCGATGAGGCCCAAGGGGTTGATGTTGGCGTATTCTTCACGCAGGTAGGCTTTGGTGCGGGCCTCCAGGGCCCGGGCAAACTTATCAACGGAAGCACGTTCTGCGGAACGGTCGGCGAGGGTGATGTTGGTGCGGGATGTGCCCAGCGTAACGTGCTGCCACCAGTTGCGCTGCCCGTAGAGGTACAGAGCAATCAGTAAGCCCCCAAACCCAAACACACCCAGCCACGCAGCATCGGACAGTTGGCCGTTGCTGTTGGTGGGGAGCAGGCGTTGCAGCAAGCTGATTGCAAACCACAAGCCCACCAAGGGCCGCCAGGTGAGCTGTGGCGTAGTACGAAAGCGCATGACACGCACGGGTAGCACTTCCTCGTACGGCATTTCAAATTCCAGCGTAGCGCGGCCGTGGCTGTTGCGTTGGCAGATATATAATCCGTTGGGGCGTAAGGCGAGCTGCGTAGTGCCGGCCAACAGCCGACGTTGTTCAATTATCATTCTCTAGAAATAAGTACTTAGTTATTAGTGCATAGTGCTTGGTGCATAAGTTGGTAGTGTATCCTGTTGCAAATAACAGTAGAACGACCTAAGCACTATGCACCAAGCACGAAGCACTAATGAAACGGACTTGGGGTGAAGCACAGTACAAAAATAACCAGCATCAGCCAGCCCAGCACCTTGCGGCCAGGGCTGAGGGCCGACTCGTCGGGGGCGGGTGGGTGATAGATACCCGTAACCCGGCCCAGCATCAGCCCGAACACCAGCCAGCCCGGACTGCCCATAATGCCAGGCACCGCCACCGTAACGGCAAGTTGCGCCGCCCACACGCTCAAACTCAGCAGCAGCGCCCGGCGCGGCGTAGGCAGTGCCTTCCGGAACACCAAAAACAGATAGGCAAAATAGGGCAGGCCCCAGTACAGCCAGGTTTCGGCGCTGGTTTGCAAGGAGAATAGCCCTAAGCCAGCGTAAAAGATAAACCCAACAAACAGCACCACCGACAGCCGGTTGAACCGCTTGAACCCCAGCAGGCCGTACAGGATATGCCCGCCGTCGAGCTGCCCAATGGGCAACAGATTCAGCGCCGTGAAAAACAACGACAGCACCCCAGCCATGAGCACCGGGTAGTGCATTAGCTCATACGGATGAGGCAACCGCGCCGGGTCGGCAAACCAATATTCGAGCGCCTGATACAGCAGCGGCCGGGCCAGGGCTATGCTTTCATCGGGCCGATACACGTAGCGGGCATAATCCAGGCCGTATGCTCGGTATTCGGGGTGCACCTGAAATACGTAGTCGGCAGGTGGCAGGTGGGTGAAGCCGTAGATGAGCACCGGCACCGCCACCAGAAAGCCCGCCAACGGCCCGGCTAGTCCCACGTCAAAAAACTCCCGGCGCGAAAAAATCCGCTCCTTAATTCGGATAACCGCCCCAAACGTGCCAATGGTATTGAAAACCCCCGTGAAAAACGGAATGTAAAAAGGCAGCGTGGCCCGGATACCGTTGCGCCGTGCCGTGAAGTAGTGCCCGAACTCATGCACGGTAAGCACCCCCAAAAACGGCAGCGAAAACCAGAGTCCGCGCTGCATTTCCGCAGCTGTCAAGGGCGTCGAACCGAAGGTGAGTTTGCCCGTCATCCACTCGGCACCGGCCAGCGTGGTCGTGAGCAGCGTCAGCAGAAACAAGCCTATGTGCAACGCTGCGGTACGCCACGGAGGGGTTGGTTTCTCGTAGCGCACAAAGGCCGGTTGGGTTTCGTTGGCGAAAGCCGGGGCCGGAGCGTCAGGAGGAAAGGGTAGCGGCGGGGTCGTATTCTCGGGGAAAGGCACGGATGGCAACAGGGAGAGCGTCGAGGATGGTATGAGGCGGGGGCAGAAACAACGTGCGCAACCCCAGGCGGCGGGCCGTTTCGATATGTTGAAAACTGTCTTCAATGAAAAGAGTTTCCTCGGCCTTCCAGTTCATCTCGCGCAGCGCATGCTGAAAAACTTCCTCGCCCGGCTTGCGCAAGCCCACTTCCTGCGAGTAAAACACCCGGTCCAGCACATCGGCAATGCCGTGCTCGAAGCCGTACTGCGTTTTCAGCACCAGATTGACAGCTTCAATATGAATTTGGTTGGTGTTGGAAAGCAGCGCCGTTTGGTGGCCCTGGGCGCGCAACTCGGCAATGAAAGCCAGCCGGTCCGCCGGTACATCCAGCAGCATGGCGTTCCAAGCCGCGTCTAGTTCAGCGTCAGTGGCCGTCAGGTTGTAGTGCGTGCGTAGCCCCGCTCGGAACTCGTGCGGCGTGAGGCGGCCGGTTTCCATCAGGTCGAACAATTCGCTTTGTGCTGCCTGTGTAAAAGGAATGGTTTCCCCCTGCACATTCAAAAGGCGCATAGCTTCCAGAGTGCGCCGGAATTCGATATTGAGAATAACTCCCCCAAAATCGAAGAGGAGATTAGGCAGTTTGTGCGACATGAGTTAAGTAGTCAGTAAGAAACGGCAAGTAGCCACGCACGTAAGCGGGCAGGCTCATTCCGGCAAATCTTGCCGGTGTCGTTGCAAAATTGCCTGTAAAAGTCGAAGTTTGCGCAGCCGAAACCAACTGTCATTAGGCAGTCTTCGCATCGGGCCTATAGCTCAATCGGTTAGAGCAGCTGACTCATAATCAGCAGGTCACTGGTTCGATTCCAGTTGGGCCCACGAACAACCCTGTTTGCCACTCGCGCAAACAGGGTTTTTTGTTGCTTGCTAGCAGGTTGGCACTCGTGGTGCTATTGAACAGTATAAGCCGTACGGCGGAGGCTTGGCCCCTGGTAGCCTGCAAACTGCTCCACTTGCTAACTGGCCGCCATCGAAACGGCTAGCTGGCAACTCGGCCGCAGATTCCCAGTATCTTGCCGCTTCGATTCTGTTCTGCACCACGAACCCGACCCATGAAAATTCTGCTAGTGGAAGATGAGCCCAAAGTGGCGGCGTTTCTGCAAAAAGGCCTCACCGAACAACAGCACGCCGTGGATGTGGCCACTGATGGGCCCATTGGCTTACGGATGGCGCTGGCGGGCACCTACGACCTGATTATTCTCGATAATCTGCTGCCTGGCCTAAGCGGCCTCGATGTGTGCCGGCAGGTGCGCGCCCAAAACTCAGCCGTTCCAATTCTGATGCTGACGGCCCTGGGCGAAACCGACGACAAAATTCGGGGCCTGGATGCCGGTGCCGACGATTACTTGGTGAAGCCGTTTGCGTTTCAGGAACTGCTGGCGCGGCTACGGGCCTTGGTGCGCCGGCGGCCCGAAGCCAGCGGCAATGCCGCCGTGCTATTTCTGGCCGACCTTACCCTCGACCCTGGTAGCAAGCGGGTGCAACGGGCCGGCCAGCCAATCCAGCTGACTGCCCGCGAGTTTTCTTTGCTGGAATACCTATTGCGCCACAAAGGCCGCGTTATTTCCCGGGTGGATATTCTGGAGCACGTCTGGGAAACCAGCTTCGACACGGGCTCCAATGTCATCGACGTATATATCAACTTCCTGCGCAAAAAAATTGATAAAGACTTCAACCCCAAGCTGATTCATACGCTGGTAGGCATGGGCTATGTGATGAAGGAAGAGTAGGTTGATAGGCTGATTGATGATGAGTTAATGGGGGATTGTTACTTGATGATACAGGAATTGTCAATTTACAGAAGTCAACCAGTACCGCCTCACCAATTAACAATCAATAATCACCCCATCCGTAATCAGCACATCAACCAGCTATGTCTATTCGCCTGCGTCTGGCTTTGCAGTTTGCCGCTATTCTGGCTGTTACGCTGCTGCTATTTTCGGTGGTAATTTACTATTTCACCTTTCAGGCCCGCCAGGAGTCATTTACGGGGAGTTTGTTTGCGCGGGCCCGCATCGTGGCCCACGTGTACCTCGACGGTACCAACCGTGCCGATGAAGCCAGCCGGGTTTCCTACCGGCGGTATTTGCGGCAGTTTTACCGCACGCTGCCCGAAGAGGAAGTGCGCGTCTACAACGCCAACAACAAAGTGGTATTCCGGGAAGGTCAGCTGACCGATGTACCCGTGCCAATTAGCTTGCTGACCGCCGTGCGCCAAACCGGCCGGCAGGTGCAGACGCGCTCCAACTTCCACCAAACCGTGGGGTTATTGTACCACGATGCGCGGCAGGGCAACTTTGTGGTGGTGGCTTCCTCGGTGGATACCGACACGCGCGACAAGCAATTAGGCCTGCGCAATATCCTGATTAGTGGCCTGTTGGTATCGTTGATTATTGTGAGCATTGGGGGGTGGTTTTTTGCGGGTCAGGCGCTGCAACCCATGCAGAAAGTGGTACGGGAGGTGGATAGTATCACGGCCTCCGACCTGCACCGCCGTCTTTCGCAAGCCGATGGCTACGATGAAATAGCCCTGCTGGCGCAACGCTTCAACCAGTTGCTCGACCGCCTGGAAATAGCGTTTGCCGGACAGCGCACCTTCGTTCGGGATGCTTCGCACGAGCTCCGAACGCCCCTCACGGTGCTGATTGGTGAGCTGGAAGTGGCGTTGCTTCAGCAGGAGCGCAGCCCCCAGGAATACCGCCGGGTGCTGCAAAGTACCCTCGATGCGGCCCGGCTGCTCAAAGACCTCACCAACGGCCTGCTCCAGATTGCCCGCGCCTCCGACGACCCTTCCCAGGTGCCGCTCACCATAGTTCGCCTCGATGAGATGCTGCTGCAAGCCCACGAAGAAGTGCAGCGCCGCCACCCTACGCACCGCGTCGATTTAGAGTTTGGCGACGTGCCCGCGCAGGTACAGCAGCCGTTTGCAGTGCGTGGCAACGAAGCCTTGTTGCTGTCGGCGTTTCTGAATGTGATGGAAAACGCCTGTAAGTTCTCAACGGGGGCCAACATGCCGGTGCTAGCCAGCCTCACCACTACCACCCAGCATGTGGTGCTGGATGTGCGCGACTATGGTGTAGGGATGAGCGAGGCGGACCGCCAACAAGTATTCGTGCCATTTTTTCGCGCCGAGGCCATCCGGACAGTGCCAGGCCACGGCATTGGGTTGCCACTTACGGCCAAAATCATGTCGTTGCACGGCGGAACAGTGCGCGTGGAAAGCCAATTAGGGGAGGGTACGCAGGTGCTGCTGGAGTGGCCTGCATTGGGGTAAGTGCCAAGTAGTAAAGGCACGTAGGCGGATAATTATTTAATAATTAATTCGCTTTTAATGTGCTTTTAACTAGGTCTTAATTGCTGAGCCATAGACTTGTAGCGAATCTGCATCTGTAGACTACCATTACAGGCATTAAGTAGGTTATTCTCGGCTGTTTACGCCGTAGCGGTGGCAGAGAGGCCGGAGCGTTTTTCGCTTCATCTCTGCGGCGGCTTTAACCGGAGTAAAGTAAAATGATAGAATATAACGTGTCAGAAACCAGTGCAACTTTCGGCAGATTACGGAAACCCGTGGTAGCAGGCCGGAGTTGCGCGGCGCCAGGCAGGTTGACATAATTAGCCACCAGCTGCAAAGTCAGCGAGGCTCACTGGTCTTGCCCTCGGGCAAGTTAATTAGTTAAGTGTGGTTAAAACCGCCGCGGCTTCTGGCTGCGGCGGTTTTGCTTTATAGCAAGGCTGTTACTTGAAGATTTGAGTCACTAAGTGCCGTTGAGCTGCGTATGCTTTTGCAAGAAACCAACTCACTTAACTATGCAAGCAGCTTATTTCGAGCAATACGGCCCCGCCGACGTACTACGCTACGGCGAATTACCCACACCAACACCCAAAGCCAACCAGATTCTGGTACGGGTGCGGGCCAGCAGCGTCAACCCCGTGGACTGGAAAGTCCGCAATGGCGACCTGAAACTTATTACTGGCTTCTCGTTTCCTAAAATTCCGGGCCGCGACGTGGCCGGTGAGGTAGCCGCCGTGGGTGCCAACGTCACGCGCTTTTCGCCCGGCGACCGGGTGTACGGCATGCCCAACGATGGCGTGGGCGGTGCCAATGCGCAGTATGCGCTGCTGGCGGATTCGGTGGCTGCTTTCATTCCCGAGCAGCTAAGCTTCGAGGAAGCTGGCGCCATTCCGTTGGCCGCCCTTACCGCCCTGCAAGCCCTGCGCGACCATGCCCAGCTGCTGTCTGGTGACCGGGTGCTGGTGAATGGCGCGTCCGGCGGGGTGGGGTCAATGGCCGTGCAGATTGCCAAGGCCCTCGGTGGCGGCGAAGTAACCGGCGTGTGCGGGCCCGACAACCAGGACCTGGTGCGCAGCCTCGGCGCCGACCGGGTGCTCAACCACCAAGAGCACGACTTCACCAAAGACCTCAGCCACTACGACATTGTGTTTGATGCGGCCGGCAAAAGCTCGTTTGTGGCCAGCAAAGAAGCCCTGCGCCGCAACGGCCGCTACGTAACCACCACGCCCGATCCGGCTGCCGTGGTGGCTGGCAAAGTGGCCGCTGCGTTCAGCACCAAAACTCTGCACGCCTTTATGGCCAAGGAAAGCGGCTCCGATTTGGCCTTGATTTCGGCCTGGCTGCAAGCTGGCACCCTGCGCCCCATCATCGACCGAACCTTTCCGCTCCAGGAAATTGCCGAAGCGCACCGCTACAACGAACAAGGCCACGCCGCCGGAAAAATCGTGCTGACAGTGGAGTAGATTCCACGGTAGCATAGAAGCGAAAAGCCCCTTCCGCTTAGTGCGGAAGGGGCTTTTCTATGAGTTGTTTTTCCGAGCAGAGCGAGGGAAATAAGCTACTTACTATACCCAGATTCCTCGCTTTGCTCGGAATGACAGGTGGGCTACTTGGCCTGTTGAATCTCAGCAATGGCCTTGTCGATGATGGGCTGCTGCATGCTGACGTTGGGGCCGGTTTTGCCTTTGGTCACATCTTTCAAGATGCCAATCATGGGTTCGGCAGCACCTTGCGCTTTGTACTTAATGGCAATATCCTTGATCCGGTCGACGCCGGCAGTGAAGGCCGCGGGGTCCTGGAGGCGGGGCATCATGGCCACTATGCCTTCCAGCATCCCAAACTTGGCTTGCGGGTCGGCAGCATCGTACTTGGTTAGGATGTAGGTCCACTCGGCGGGGCCACCGGCTTTGCCATATACTTCCGTCACGGCTTGCTTCAGGCTGGCTTGCTCACTGCTTTCCAGTGGTTTGGCCAGTGCCAGCGCCTGCTTCGGATTAGCAGTAGCCAGGGCGCTCAGCGCCGCACTTTGCACCGCATACGACTTACTGTCAGCGAATTGCTTGGCAAATAGTTTGGCGTCGCTTTTGTCCTTGAGCTTGCTCAGCGTGAGCAGCGCGCTAGCCAATACCGCCGAGTTTTTCTCGTTGCTGATCAGCTTGCGGATGGCGGGCGCGGTAGCTTTGGCTACGGTTTTGTCTTCAAGGTCGAGGCGTTCCAGCGCCACCATGCGCAGCAGATAAAACTTGTCGTTGAGGCCGCTGAGCAGCAACTTCCGAGCGGCGGCATTGCTTTTCTGCTCGCTAACCGCGGCCAGCAGTGCTTCGCGGCGGTCCAGGTAGAGCGGGGCGTGGGCGTATTGGTAGGCATACTCGGTTATCGACTTCTTGTCGGTTGGCATCCACACCAGGGTTTTTTCGGCGTCCACGTTCACCAGGTCGGGCTTGCTGGCCAGCGGCATCGTGAAGGTTTGGGTGGCCTCGGTCATCATCACGCGCTGGCGCTGGGGCTTGCCGTTCACGTAATAATCAATGGCAAACGGCAGCTGGAACACTCTGCCGGGCTGGGTCTGCTTCACCGTAACGGCCTGCGTTTTATTGGCGGCGTCCCAGTTGTACTCAATGGTAACCAGCGGGTGCCCCGAGCTGAAATACCACTGGTTGTAGAACCAGTTCAAATCTTGGCCCGATACGGCCTCCATAGCCAGGCGCATCTGGTGCGCCTCGCCATTGCCGAGGGCGTTGTCTTTGAGGTACTTCTGCAAGCCGGCAAAGAATACGTCGTCGCCGAGGTAGGTGCGGAGCATGTCCACGATGGCGCCGCCTTTCTGGTAGCTTACCAGGTCAAACATGTCCTCCTTGTCGGCGTAGTGGAAGCGCACCAGGTCTTTGGAGGCGCTGCGGCCACTGCGGAGGTAGTTGTTGAGGTTGCGGTAGTTGTGCGCGTCGGCCTCGTCGGCGCCGTACTTATGCTCGGCATAAAGGCCTTCCGAGAAGTCGGCCATACTCTCGTTCACGGTCAGGTTGCTCCAGCTTTCGGCCGTCACGTAGTCGCCAAACCACTGGTGGAACAGCTCGTGCGCAATAACCGATTCGTTGCTGTATTGCCGGTCAAGCAGTTCCCGGTCGGTCATCTGCACAAAGTCGCCGTGCAGCGTGGCCGAGGTGTTTTCCATGGCCCCGCTCACGTAGTCGCGCACCACAATCTGGGCGTACTTGTTCCACGGAAACTCCACGCCCAGCCGCGTCGAGAAGAACTCCAGCATGTCGGGCGTATTGCCGAAAATCTGCTTGGCGTAGGGTGCATACTTGGGCTCCAGGTAGTAGCTCACTTCCTTGCCGCGCCAGGTTTCCTTGTGGATTTTGAAGTCGCCAACGGCCATCATAAACAGATACGGCGCGTGTGGCAACTCCATCTTCCAGGTGTCGGTGCGTAGCCCCGCGCCGGCGGGTTTCTGGCTCACCAAAGCGCCGTTGCTAAGCGTGACGTACTTGCTGGGCACCGTCATGCTGATTTCCGAAGTGGTTTTCTGGTTGGGCCGGTCGATGGTCGGGAACCAGGCTGAGGAGGCTTCCGTCTCGCCCTGGGTCCAGATTTGCACCGGCTTGCCGGCCACGGAGCTGTCGGGGTTGATGAAATACAGGCCTTTGGCATCGGAAATGGCCGCGCTGCCCTGCACTTTCAGCTCGTCGGGCTTGGCCGTGTACTCGATGTAGATGATGTAGGCCGTGCCCGGCGCCATGCTTTTGCCGAGGTTGATGCGCAGGTTATTCTGGTCGGAGTAGGTGTACTTGAGCGGTACTTGCTGCTCGCCATTCATCAGCGCCACGCTCTTGATATCCATGCCCTTAGCATCGAGCCGCAAGGAGTCGGTGGCGTAGCCGTGGGGCTTGAGCGTTACCCACTCTTTGCCGTAGAGGTAGCGCTTGGCGTAATCGAAGCGCACGTCCAACTTGGTGTGCACCAAGTCGTTGACTTTGGTGGCCGACGCCCGATACGGCCCAACTGGCTCGGTAGGTGGGGCAGGGGTTTGGCCCTGGCCCTGAACAGCACTGGCCGCCACTATCAGCAAGCCCAGCGCAAAAAGATGCTTCATACAGAAAAGTGTGAGGAAGAGGATTGAGGGCCTAAAGATGTGGAGTTTGGCTTGAAGTTGCCGGGCTTTGCAAACAATTCAAACGCTATATTCCAAACGAAAGCAGCCGAGCGAGCTGCTAACCTACACGACCATAGGTTGCTAACTCGCTCGGCTGCTTTCGTTTGCCGCTGCTTATCTGCTTACGCCTCGTCTTTCAACGACTGCATATCAATGACGTGGCGGTAGCGCACTTCCTTGTCCAGGAGGTCATCGAAGGCCTTGTTGATGTCCTGCATCTTAATCATTTGCACGTCGGGCAGGATGTTGTGCTGGGCGCAGAAGTCCAGTACTTCCTGGGTTTCGGCAATGCCCCCGATTACCGAGCCGGCCACGGTGCGGCGGTAGGTGGCCATTTCCATGTTGTTGAGCGGCTTTTTGTATTCGCCCAGCAAACCTACCGCCACAATGGTGCCGTCGAGGTCGAGCAGGCTTACATAGTCGGTGATGTCGTAGGCATCGGGGATGGTGTTGAGGATGAAGTCGAACGAGGCTTCGTGCTGCTTCATGGCGGCCGAGTCGGTGGAAATCAGCACCTCGTGGGCGCCCATGGCCTCGGCATCAGCCCGCTTCTCCTTGGAGGTGGTAATAACCGTGACGGTGGCGCCCAGGGCTTTGGCCAGCTTCACGCCCATGTGGCCCAGCCCGCCCAAGCCCACAATGCCCACCCGGTCACCTTCCTTCACGTTCCAGTGCTTGAGCGACGAATACGTGGTGATGCCCGCGCACAGAATCGGGGCGGCGGCTTTGATATCGAGGCCGTCCGGAATGCGCAGTACAAACGACTCCTTTACGGTGATGTTGGTGGAGTAGCCCCCGAACGTGTTGGCGCCGCTGCCGTCGGGCTTCATGGGGCCGTTATAGGTGGCGGTCCAGCTGACCGGGCCCTGGCAGTAGTTTTCCTCGCCGTGCTGGCAGGGCCTGCACTGGCCGCAGGAGTCAATCATGCAGCCTACGCCCACCGTGTCGCCCACTTTGAACTTGCGCACGGTGCTGCCAACCTCAATTATCCGCCCCACAATTTCGTGGCCGGGCACGCAGGGATACACCGTGTTTTTCCAGTCGTTCTTCACCTGGTGCAGGTCCGAATGGCACACGCCGGTGTAGAGGATTTCGATGTGCACTTCGTCGGCCTGGGGCCGGTGCCGCTCGATTTCCATGCGCTTGAGGCCGTTGAAAATCGAGTTGGTAGCGCCGTAGGCTTTGGTCTTGATGGTTTCGGTGCGGCTTGGTTCTTTGGTGCTGGTTGACATAGCTGGTAAATCGGGCTGGTTTTGGATGCGGAAAAGGGGCGTGGTGCACTGGCTGGCTCGTGCTGCCGGGGCATTGGGGAGGTACGACTGCCTTCGGCTGTAAGTTGATAGGATACAGCGGAATGGCAGAATGTTGTAGGTACATACCTGACCGGGCTGCCAACGGCCGGTGCCCCGACGGCAGCCGGCGAAGTGGCGGCGGGGCGCGACACGGTAAATGGCAGCAGAACTGCGCGCCGTGGCCCAGCTGCGCATCACATATAGATGTGACTAAATAGGTTATTTATTAGACGTTTTCAATATTTGATAACCACTCTACATCATTAGGTTATGACACGACACGGGGCCCTCTACCAGGATATTGTACCGTACACTTCCCGCTATTACGACAAAGGGAAGTTCGGGCGGATGTTTGCCAACCTGCCAGCCTTCGCGCAGGATAGCCCCAAGGTGCGTGAGGCCCTCAAAGACATCGGCAAGAAGGGCGGTATCATGGATGCCAAGGACGACTTGGCCAAACCGCCGGCCGAGCTTATCACCAACGCCGACCTGCAAGTCAACAACCCCAACGCGCCCGTTATGACGGCCGGCATGACTTTCCTTGGCCAGTTCATCGACCACGACGTCACGTTCGATCCGACATCCAGCCTGGAGCGCCAGATTGACCCCGAATTTGTGGAGAACTTCCGGACGCCCACCCTGGCCCTCGACAACGTGTACGGCAGCGGCCCCGGCGCCTCGCCCCACCTCTACGACGCTTCCGATGGGCAGGGTATCAAGTTCCTAATCGAGCCGCTGGGCTTGAAAGGCAAAGAAAACATCGAGAAGTTCGACCTGCCGCGCAACACCCAAAACACGGCCCTCATTGGCGACCCGCGCAACGACGAAAACCTGATTGTGTCGCAGCTGCACCTATTGTTTCTCCGCTTCCACAACGTACTGGTAGACGCCGTGCGAGTGAAGTACCCAAGCAAGAACCCCGGCGAAGTATTCCGGGAAGCGCAGGAGCTGGTGCGCTGGCACTACCAGTGGCTGCTGCTGCACGAGTTTCTGCCCCAGCTCTGCGGCGAGCAGGTAGTAAATGACGTGCTGAACAACGGCCGCAAGTTCTACAGCTGGCACAACGCGCCCTACATTCCGGTGGAGTTTTCGGTGGCGGCGTACCGGTTCGGGCACAGCCAGGTGCGGCCTTCTTACCGCGCCAATTTCGGTATTACCAGCGCCCCCAATCCGGCCCCGTTTTTCGCCACCATCTTCGACTTCAACGCCGACCACCACAGCCCCGACCCCAACGACCTGCGCGGCGGCAAGCGGGCCCCCCGCCGCTTCATCGACTGGCACACGTTCTTCAACCTCGGCGACGGTAGTACCCGCCCCAACAAGCTCATCGACACCAAGCTGTCGTCGCCGCTGTTCCAGCTGCTGGGTTTTGCCGGCGGCGACGTTATTTCGCTGGCTTCGCGCAACCTGCTGCGGCAGCTTACCTTCAGCCTTCCATCGGGCCAGCGGGTGGCCCACGCCATGCGCATGAAGCCGCTGGAAGATGACGTGTTCGAGGACTTGAAAGGCTACAAAGTGAACTTCGAGAAAAGCACGCCGCTCTGGTTCTACATCCTCAAGGAGGCCGAAGTGCAGCACATGGGCATCCGCCTGGGCGACGTGGGGGCCCGCATCATCACGGAAGTATTCGTGGGGCTGCTGGAAGGCGACAACAGTTCCTTTCTGACCCAAAATCCGTTCTGGAAGCCCTGCCTGGACTGCTGGGAGCCCTACCGCACCGGCAAGCACTTCACCATTGCCGACCTGGTCCGCATTGCCGAAGGCAAAGTAAGCATCAAGCTGTAGAAGTATGCCAGAGCTACCTCTACAGCTTGATGCTGCTGCGCTGCTACGCTTTACTCCACCAGCAGCTTGCGGCGCACCACGCCAGCGCTAGTCTGCACTTCGAGTGAGTAAACGCCTTTGGGTTGCTGGCTCAGGTCGAGGCGTTTATCAGCGGGCAATGCCGCCGCTTGATAAACGCCTCGACCCAGTGCATCGAGCACACGCACGTTGCTAACGGGGCCAGCCGTAGCAGGAAGTTGCACGGTGAAAGTGCCGGAGGGGCTGGGGTTGGGGAATACGTCGGCAGCAATAATCGGTGTGCTTACCACGCGGGCCGCCAGCGGGCTGCCTGTGTAGCGGCCGGTACCGTCATACCAGATATCCTCAACAGCGGGTTCTATATAGGCGCGCACATACCACCCGGCGTCAGGCGCAGTGAATTCAATAGTTAGAAAGCTGTAGTTGTTGTTGTTTAAACTTACCCAGGTCTGACCATCGTCATATGTCACCGCGGATCCA
Organism: Hymenobacter telluris; assembly: GCF_017313265.1. Lineage (GTDB taxonomy): Bacteria > Bacteroidota > Bacteroidia > Cytophagales > Hymenobacteraceae > Hymenobacter > Hymenobacter telluris. The sequence continues at coordinate 25,969 of NZ_JAFLQZ010000001.1, forward strand.
CTAATGCTTGCTGATTGTGGTCCATAATATCTAACGCCTGCTATGTATGTGCGAGTGCCGGGAATAGCTGTTAGTGTTGCAATTCGGGACGCTGGAAAAGGCGGTGGTGTAGTATTCTGCCAAGTCAAGCCACCATCAGCACTACTAAGCATTGCATTTACCAAACCAGGAGCGGGCAATAATGCATGTTGCGTGTCTCGGAATACTACTTCAGAATAGCCGGAAATTGTTGGCAAAGTCTGCGTACGCCAGGTAAGGCCACGGTCGGTGCTAGCCCAAAAACCGGTGGGTCTGTTAGATGCATCATAAACGGTGGTCCAAATCAGCCCGCTTATTTCGCGCAGTGGCCCTAGCTTCTGTCCGGTTGGAAGGAGCGGCATTGAGTTTTGCAGTTGCCAAGTGAGCCCGCCGTCGGCGGTGCGGTGCAACATGCCAGTTGCTGGGTTGATTAAGATGCCCTCCGTCAAACTAAAAAAACGTAGTAGCTCTAGCTGAGTTGTTGGGACGGGTAAGGGCCGCAGGGTCCAGGTGGTGCCACCGTTGGCGGTGTAATGAAGGTCAACGCCGGAAATTGTAGCGCCTGTTGCATCAGTGCGCTGTAATAGTACCCACGCATGTTGCGCATCAATAGCTTCTAAGTTCCCGTGTCCATAATACTCATTCACTGGCGCGGCCGGTCCAACGTTTTGCCAAGTTTGACCACCATCAACAGTGCGAGCAATTCGAATATTGGATGGCGTGAGGATATAAGTGGTATTACTGAACCAAGCTGTCTGCGCGTCTATTGGGTCAAGCTGAGCGCCAGACAAGCGGGATGGCAGAGGTACAGGGTTGCTGACGGGTTGCCATTGGGCCAGTGCCGGAACGGTGCCAAGAAGAACTACGATAGGGAGGAAAATCTTGCGCATAAGACATAGGAGTGAAAGAGTGAATAGAATCTATTGCTTCAGGCTGCTTGGCATTCCGTTCGATTGCCGATGTTCGCATGACCGATTAGAGAGCAAAAGGGTTGCACCAGCTAGTTGTACAACTCCAAATCCAGAGAATATGCCAAGCAACAACCAAGCCGTACAATTGACTGGAGCTATATAGAGAAGATAGTACAAGGACTTTCTCGGAATTATAAAGGCTTTCTATTTCAGCAAAGCAGTCTAATTTCCGCACACCGCTACCGACTTTTTCTCCTGTTATCTTTGTTGATTCCCTGCTGACCACTTCAGCACCCCTACCACTTCAGCGAGAACCACCGATTTGAAAGTCTGCATTGCCGAAAAGCCCAGCGTCGCCCGCGAAATTGCCACTGTATTAGGCGCCAACCGGCGTATGGACGGCTACTACGAAGGCAACGGCTACCAGGTCACCTGGACGTTCGGGCACTTCTGCCAGCTCCGGGAGCCCGAGGACTACCGCCCCGAGTGGAAGCGCTGGAGCATCCACGACCTGCCCATGCTGCCCGAAACCTTCGGCATCAAGCTCATGCGCCGCGACGATGGCGTGGTGCGGCAGTTCAACGTCATCAAGAACCTGCTGGCCAGCGCCGAGGAGGTGATAAACTGCGGCGACGCCGGGCAGGAGGGGGAGGTGATTCAGCGCTGGGTGCTGATGGAAGCCAAGTACCGCAAGCCCTTCAAGCGCCTCTGGATTTCGTCGCTCACCGAAGAAGCCATCCGCCAGGGCTTTGCCAACCTGCGCGACGGGGCCGAGTTCGACAAGCTTTACCAGGCCGGCAAGAGCCGCGCCGTGGGTGACTGGCTGCTGGGGCTGAACGCCACCCGGCTGTTCACGCTCAAATACGCTGCCGGGCAGCGCCAAGTGCTGAGCCTCGGCCGGGTACAGACGCCCACGCTGGCCTTGCTAGTGGACAGGTACCACGAAATCCAGAACTTCAAGCCGGAGCCGTACTGGGTGTTACGCACCGAGTACCGCGGCACGATGTTCAGCCACGTGGCCCCGCCCAAGAAAGGCAAAGCCGACGACGATGAGCCCGACGAAAAAGCCCGCCTGAAAGCCCGCGGCTACTTCGTGAGCCAGGAAGAAGCCGATGCCGCCATGGCCGCCGTGAAAGACGTGCCCTTGACTGTCACTGGCGTTGAAATCAAGAAAGGCTACGAAACGCCCCCGTCATTGTTCGACCTGACCTCGTTGCAGGTGCAGTGCAACAACCAGCTGGGGCTGTCGGCCGAGGATACGCTCAAGATTGTGCAGGGCCTCTACGAGAAGAAAGTGGTGAGTTATCCGCGGGTAGATACCACCTTCCTGCCCGACGACCAATACCCCAAAATTCCGGACATTTTGCGTGGCTTGAGTGGCTATGCGGGCCTCACGGCACCGTTGCTGGCAACCAAAATCCGCAAGAGCACTAAGGTTTTCAACAACAACAAAGTAACCGACCACCACGCCATCATCCCGACCGGGGCCAGCGCCAGCAGCCTCAGCGGCCACGACCAAAGCGTGTACGACATCATCGTGCGCCGCTTCCTGGCCGCTTTCTACCCTGATTGCGAAGTATCGAACACCACTGTTACGGCCGAAGCAGGTGGCTATCCGTTCCGGGTGCGGGGCCGGCAGATACTCAACCCCGGCTGGCGCGTAGTGTACGGCGACCCAGAAAAACAGCAGGCCCCCTCGGCCCCGAAAGCGGCCGGCGAAGGCGAAGACGACGTGGTAAGCACCGTGCTGCCCAACTTTGTGAAGGACGAAACCGGACCCCACAAGCCCCGCCTCGACCAGAAAGTAACGCAGCCCCCGCGCGAATACTCAGAGGCCATGCTGCTGCGCGGCATGGAAACCGCCGGCCGCAACGTAGACGACGACGAGCTGCGGCTGGCCATGAAGGAAAACGGCATCGGGCGGCCCAGTACCCGCGCCGCCATCATCGAAACACTGTTCAAGCGCGGCTACATCATCCGCGAAAAAAAGAAGATTCTGCCCACCGCCACCGGTGTTGAGCTGATTGGCCTGATCCGCAACCCCACGCTGAAATCGGCGGAGCTGACGGGGCAGTGGGAGCGGAAGCTGCGCCAGATTGAGTCCGGTAACCTGGATGCGGGCTTGTTCCTGGACGAGCTAAAGCAGCTGGTGCGCGAAATGGTGCAGGAGGTGAAGCAGGATGGCTCGGGCCGCGGCATCACCGTCAGCAAAACCGAGCTAGCCGACCTTACCGGCCAGAAGAAAGCCGCGGCCACTAAAGCTAATCCGCCTAAAGCCGCGCCTACGCCGGCCGTGCCCGGCGCACTCGGGGCCTGTCCGGCTTGCGGCAGCGGCCACGTGTTGCGCGGCAAAACGGCGTTTGGCTGCTCCCGCTGGCGCGAAGGCTGCCAGTTCCGGCTGCCCACTGAGTTTGAAGGCAAGAAACTCACTGACAAGCAGCTGGCGCCATTGCTTGGCAAAGGCCGCACGCCGGTTATCAAAGGCTTCGTAGATGATGCCGGCCAGAAGTTCGACGCCGCCATCCGTCTGACCCCGCAACGCACCCTGGAACTAGTACGCGCCGCCGAGAGCAAACCTACCACGCCCACCGACCCCGGTCTGATACCGTGCCCGGTGTGCCGGCTGGGTACCATGCTCAAGGGCAAAGCCGCCTACGGCTGCTCCCGCTTTCGCGAAGACTGCCAGTTTCGGGTGCCGTTCGAATGGGGCGGCAAAACGCTGAGCGATACCCAGATGAACCAGCTGCTGCGCAAAGGCAAAACCGGCGTCATTCGCGGGTTTATGTCGGTTAAAACCGGCAAGCATTACGAAGCAGTGCTGCAAATCAACCCGGAAGGCCGCATCGAGCCGGTGTTCGGGCAAGGGTAGTATTTAAGGATTTACAAAACTTATAATTCCTAATTCAAGTGCTATATCAATTATGCAGGCTTGCTTTCCAAACGGTTCTTCTGGGAATGTGGCTTCCTGCCTTTGGCCAGAAGCCACAACAACCGATTGATGCAATAAGGTCAGATAAGGAAGTCCAACAACTTGTAAGAGCTACGGACGAGGACTACAAAACCTTTGAAGTCAGTTCGAGGCTGCGGTTTGCTGATAAACGAGTTGAAAAACAATATCGGCAAGCGAAAATAAAAGCGTGGGAGAAAGCAGATATTGATGGCAATGGCTACACTGATTTACTTATCACAGGAACGCACCACGACGAAGATAGCAAGGTTGTATGCCTGCTAGATATGGGAAATGGTAAGCTATTGTTGGAGCCTTTCGACCGACAGTTTTACCGTTTCTGTCCGGTTGCTAAAATTGTCTATGATGGACCACAGCCACTTATCAGTTATACGGATTTCGACAACCCATTTCTAGTGGTTGACAGTCTTCAGGATAAAAAGGCATTCTTATTAGTATATAGATTTAGGGGCTTTATCGAGTATAACAAGCAGCCCGCTAAAGAAGGCGCATTTGATAGTATCGTATATGAATCTGACTTTGCTTATCACGATGTTATCACCTCAAAGCAAACAGTAGACGCACTAGGAAATGCCACCTATTACTCGTGCAAATGGCCGGTGCTGGATGAGAGTAAGAAGACTTGTGAATCGTTGAAAACAGTGCTTGATTTCCGAACGCTCAGGGAAATAAGTGAGCTGATAAGCTACCTCAATATTGAACAGCTACAACCTACATATCAGACTGACTTCAACCACGTCCCATATGCTTCTCTGAAAATATCCTTCCGCAACGGTAGGAAGATCGACCTATACGATAAAGGCGAGATGGGCACCTTCGGGTTGATGAGGTTATATGCTTTATTAGGGCAGTTGCGTAAAAGCCAATCGTGGCAACCAGTTAAGCCTTAGATTGCCTGCGAAGTATACTGACGTATGAACCAATCCACCTTCCTGCCGCGCCTTGCTGCCTATTGCATGGGTTTGCCTGTGTTATTCGTCCTGTATTTGTTTACGCGGGGGCATGTATCCATGCAGGTGATGTTTCCGCTTTTCGTGGTAGGGCTTTTTGTTGCCATTGGCGGGCAGGCCCGCATCCGCCGTTCTTACCCACAGGATTTCAGCAAGCGTGAAGAATGGCTGGCCCTTGGCGTCTTCTCGGTAGTGGTGGTCATCGGTGCGCTGCTGGTAGTGAAGTAGTAGAGGCGTAATTCTCGTAGCTATGCCGCCCCAGCTCGGTAAATTACTTGTTCTGATAGGCCTTGCTGTAGCGGTTTTCGGCGCGTTCGTCTGGCTTGGCGGTGGTTCCTGGCTCGGCTGGCTCGGCCGCTTGCCCGGCGACATCCGCATCGAGCGTCCCGGCTTCCGGCTCTACGCGCCCATCGTCTAGATGCTACTCGTGAGTTTGTTGCTGAGCGGGTTGTTGTGGCTGTGGCGGCGGCTGAATTAAGTGCCTAGTGTTTCTTGCTCAACCGGTATTGCAGGCGCATTGCTACTTGATGGTGACGCCCAAAGTTAGTAGCGCCATATGGCTCTGCCCACAAGCCTGTGTTGCCCAATGGTACGCTGGCACTCAGAAAGGCCATTCCCTTAGTAGGATCATGCTCGGCTAATGCTACGCCGGCTAATAATTGGCGGCTCCATGTAGAGCCCAAACCGGAGCCAAGAGCTATGCGGCCAGTAGGATTGCCCACCCCAAGTGGCCCAACCGCATAATCGCCCTGCACGAACAGAGTACGACGTACACCCAACCAAATAGTGGCTTCAGGTACTGCGGCTAGCGTTTGCAATCCGTCGCTGCCGCTTGCGTCAGGGTCGCCGAGGTGAGCTAATGTGCCAATATGCACGCCTAGTCGAATACCGTAGCCAAATCCGCTAGCTCGGATTCTGTCTCGCTGAATGTAGGGGTTAATATCCAGCAACGAGAAGCGCCGGCCATCTTTGGGGTTGGCCGTAAGAAAAGGGCCGCCCGGAGTCAAGGGTTGCGCGCTTATGTACTCGTTGCCGCCCCAGAGGCCTACCCCATAACTAACGCGGCCAGTGGTGCGCACACTAGGGCGCGTGTATGCAAAGTCGCCGCCGACTGCTTGATACTTATGGTAATAACCCACCCGGTAGGCCGGGCTGGAGCAACTGCCCCCGCCACCACCCCCATTGATATCTTGGTCGTAAGCGCCGCTTATGAACCCAGGAGTGAAGGAAAAATAAGCTCGAGTGGAATCGGCGGGTACTTGATTGGTGAACAGCAGCACTACCGCCGCGGCGGCCAGCGGCAGGCCTGCCCGGCGTGTGGCCATAGCCCCTTGTAGCACCGTGGTGGTAGCCAAAAGCACCACCACCAATAATACCACCTTCACTACCACAAGCTCCGGCTGCGTGAGTGCCCCCGCGGGCAGCAGCAGCGTACCAACCAGCAGCACTACCACAACTAATAGGTTGCGCACCGGCTGGTTGCGGGGGGGCACCTCCGGGGTAGAATTTACGGTACGCGCGTGATACACAAACAGGCCCCATACGCCCAGCAGAAAGATGGTGTATGGCAACAACAGCCATTGCAGCTGCATCATCCGGATGCCACCCAGCGTAATAAACGTTGCGCCAACCGGCTCACCAGCCGGCTCGCGCCAGAACTCGATAACCAGCCGCCCGAGCACCAGCAAACCAGCTTGCAGCAAAGCCCAGCTGCCCGCCGGCCAGCGGCGGTGGCGCGTCAGCCACAGCACCAAACCAGTGCCGGCGCACAGCACTAGCGTGTAAAGCTGAGTGGGGTGCAGAGCCAGGGAGTGAGTTGCTCCCATTTCCAGCAACCCTTGTTGCTGCTGAAAAATGTAAGGAATAGACCCCGCTGCGTAGGTGATTCCCCAGGCGCTATCGGTAACTTCCCCGAAGCAGCACCCCGTTAGTAGGCAGCCCACGCATTGCACCACCAGGCCGGCGCAGAATGGCATGGCAAAGGCATCGGCCACGTGCCAGCCGAAGCCCAGCCACCGGCGCAACAGCAGCACTACCACGCCAAACCCCAGGCCGCCTCCCAGCACTGAGCGGGCCGTAGTATCAGGCCAGGTGCCGTGTTGCAGCAAGGCCGGCCAGGCGTTGGCAGGCAGGGCCAGCAGCTTGGTGCCTACAATAAAAGCCAAGGTGCTGGCAGCTATCAGTACCAGCCACGTCTGGAGCGGATAGCCGCGCCTATAACCTGCCCATAGCAACAGTGCCAGCTGCACGGCAAAAGCTGCCACGTAGCAAGTAGTATAGTAGTGATGCCCTTCGGGAGAAGGCAATAGCAGGGTAGCAAATAGGGGCATAGCAGTAGGCAACAGAATGGGAGAGAACCGCAAAGCGGGGGAAGAAGCTAGGAGCAGCAAAAGCTAAAAGGCCGCCTTCCGAAGTGTAGATTTCGAAAGGCGGCCGAATAAGGAAACACCATAATAGTAGTGTAGAAGTAATTGAATAGCTGTTGGGTGGATATGAGAATAAACTAGTTCAACACGGGCAAAAGCCCCAATGTAGCGGTTGGCACTGCCGAGAATGCTGCTGCACTGGATTGTGAGTTGAACTAACGCAATTCGATTCTGCAAACGAGGCGAGAATCCTTACTATTCGGACATCAAATCAGAATCGTGTATCCTTGTAAAATTCAGATTAACAACAAGATAAGTATTGTATATAAGGACTTTTGAATCCACTGAATAACTGTGTTTTTTTATTCTTTAGACAAGAAAAACTATCATTCGATGCCACAGCTACATTCTACCACTCAGTGAAGCCAGTGGTAACGAACGAGGTGGTCTTGGGCTTGAAAGGCTTTAGCTTGCCGGCACTGCCAGCGGCTGGGTTACCGGTACCGCTTCGCCGTACTGCACAATATTTTCAATCATGCCCTTGAAGATAACGAAGTGAAACGGCACCAGCGAGTACCAATACAGCCGGCCCGCCAGGCCGCGCGGACGGAAAGCCGCCAACTGTTCCAAGGTATGCGAGCCGTCGTCGTTGGGCAGAATGCGGAATTGCAGCCAGGCTTCGCCGGGTAGCTTCATTTCGGCGTAGAGCAGCAGGCGGCCGCTTTTACGGTCGGCGACCAGCACGCGCCAGAAGTCGAGCGGGTCGCCGGCGCGCAGGCTGGTGGGGGAACGGCGGCCCCGGCGCAAGCCCACGCCGCCCACCACTTTATCGAGCAGGCCGCGCACGCGCCACAGCCAATCCACTTTGTACCAGCCCCGCTCGCCGCCAATGCTCCATACGTTTTGCAATACCTCCTGCGGGGGGCGGGTAAAGCGCAGGGTCTGGCGGTCGGTGAGCAGGCCGTGCTGCGGTATCTGAATGTGGTCCATGTAGTTGCGGGGCATCACGCCGCTGCTGAGCGCGTCGCTCCAGCTGCTCACCACCTCGTTCTGCTCGATGCGCTGAAACGCCAGCTCTACGGCGGCGCGGTAGCTCATGCACGTGTGCGGCACTACCGGCGCAATGCTGCGCTCCGGTGTTGCCACGGTGTCGTTGCGCAAGCTTTCCACCAGGCTTTGGGCCAGTGAAAACGTGGTGCGCGTAACCAGAAACAGCCACCACGACGACAGCCGCGGCGTAAGCACCGGCACCGTGATAATGTAGCGCCGCAGCCCGCGCACTTCGGCCAGCCCCAGCAGCATCTCGCGGTACGTCAGCACGTCGGGCCCGCCAATGTCGAACGACTTATTGAAACAGGCCTCGTTGCCCAGCACGTTCGTTAGGTAGTGCATGACGTCGCGGATGCCGATGGGCTGGCAGCGCGAGTTCAGCCAGCGCGGCGTTACCATCACCGGCAGCTTTTCCACCAGGTCCCGGATAATCTCGAACGACGCCGACCCCGAGCCAATGATAATGCTGGCCCGCAGCACCGTGAAAGCCGCTTTGCACTTGCTTAGCTCCTGCTCTACGCCCAGCCGGGAGCGTAAGTGCGTGCTCAGGTCGTGGTCGTTGGCAATGCCCGACAGGTAGATGACCTGCCGGGCTGTGGTGGTATCGAGGTAATGCGCAAAATGCCGCGCCGACTGCTGCTCGGAGTGGTAGAAGTTCTTGTTGCTGCCGCTCATGGAGTGCACCAGGTAATAGGCGGCTTCGATGTCGGTAGGCAACTCGCGCAGGGAATCGGGCTTCAGCAGGTCGCCCTCGGCTATGGTTACGCGGCTGCGCAGGCGCTCCGGCAACTCGAAGCGGCGCGGGTCGCGCACCAGGCACACAACTTCGTGGCCGGCTTCTACCAGCAGTGGCAGCAGGCGCTGGCCGATATACCCATTAGCACCAGTGAGCAGGATTTTCATAGCGGACAGGTAAGAGGTGGATTCTCTTTAACCGCCGCGCCGCCATTGAGTTGCGTAAACGGCTGGTAATCCACTAAAATGCCTGCTTGGCCGGCACCCTGCCACTATCATCCGAAAGGAGGCTCTTCCAGCTTGCCGCAAATGCACAGGTAGGAGCAAGGAAGCGGCTGAACGTGCTTACGGTTTGGTTACGCCAGCAAATACCACCAGATCGGCAACGGTAAAGGTACCTGCTACCTTGGCCGGAAGTACGGGCGTGAAGCCACCCGCTTTGTTGAGGTAGGAGTTGGCGTCGCGTTTCAGCATCCGTACAAACGTTTCGGCCACAATCTTAGCCCCCAACGGCCCTAGCGCGTTGCCGCCGCCCAGCACCGCCGCTTCCCGCAGCACATAGTACCAGAGCGGGGTTTTGTTGAGCAGCAGGCCGCCGCTTTCATTGAGCACACTGACTTCGTTGGCGGGCAGGCCGCTGGTGAGCTGGGCGCTGGTGAGGGGCGCTACTCCCAGCGCCGTGGCCGTGGCCTGTCCGCTCGGCAAACCAAAAGCCAGGCCCCGGCGCAGGTTCATGGTTGCCAGCCGGGCTGCAATACCGCTGCCGCCGGGGATGCTTTCCAGCCCGCTCGACAGTACACTGTCGATTTTGCGGGCCTTGTTGAAGACGGGCACCGGAATCCCGGTTTCAAAGAAAGCGTTGAAATTCACCACCCAACTGGGCTGTACCGGTAGCTGCGGGGGCCGGATAAACTGGAATACCTGGGCCAGCGACGCTCCAATAAAGACATGGTTCACCCAGTAGTTGTTGCGAATTATGCTGTGCCCAAACCGGTACGCCGCCACCGAAAACTCCACGGGCATGCTAAACGCGCTGCCAACAGGGGCCACCACCGCTGCCAAGGCAGTGGTAACAGCCGCCGCTCCGCAAATCCGTTTCAGGTAGTCATTCACCACGGCCCACTGGTAGTGGTGCGTTACCATGCGCTTGGCTTCCGCGAAAATGTCGCCGGAGAAGCCCGCGGCTACCAGTGTGTCCACTACGGCATTATGAAACTTAAGCATGGCCATATGAAACTGCGCCACAATCAGGTTTTCATCGTTGCGCGGGTCGCCGATGATAGCCGTGTTGGTGCCCGCCACGCGTGGTACATCGAAAGTGGACTGAATTTTCATGTCGGAACCATTCAGCGCCAAGGCGGGGCCACCTTTGCTAACACCCGCAGTGGTGTTGTTGGTCCCCAGCTTGAACTTAATGGCGGTGAGTGGCCCCACCGTCGGAAATACGTACATAAACGGCGCCAGCGCCGGGCCTTGGCCGTACAGGTTATCAAGCTCCAGCGCCGGGCTGCGCATGTTATGAATGGTAGTGGCCTCGGTAGCGGCCTCAATCGTGGACGAGACATCGAGGGTAATGTCATGATCCACGAACTGCCCGAAATACGTGAAGCCGGCCGGCAGCACCGAGTCCGCCCCGATGTCGCGGCCAGGGTCGCCCATCAGGTCGCCCAGCTTGTTGAGCAGCGTTTGGTTGGCCGCGTTGAAATCGAGCTTGCTGGCCGTGCGGACGGCCGCCGGGGTAAGATAGCCGAATTTGTCGGCGCAGGGTGAAAGCCGTAGCTGGCCAGGAAACCAGTTCAGATTCAGCTTTGCCCCATGAAACCGTTTCACTTCGGGAGTGACCTTGCGCAGGCCTTCCCGCACATCAATAGGCAGCCTGGCCAACGGTATCAAAGCGGCCGGATTGATTTTGGCAATGGATTCAGCCAGTTCTCGCAGCTCCACCGTGGGGCTGATATTCAGCTCCGTCATTTTGCGGGTGAGTTCCGCGAGTTGCAACTGGCCGATGGCCGGATTGGGGGGTAGCATGTCACCAAGGTTTACTGATAGCGCCTACTCTGTTCACCGTTTTCGGCTTCCCGATATGCTGTTAATGAATTCGTGTCAACCCGGAAAATCAATAGAATTTGCTGTGTAAGTGCAAGGTCTTATGGTGAAGCAAACTTAAATATATGATTTTTTATATCTATCACATATTCATGTGGTAAGAATGAAACAGTAGCTCGGGTGAAAACCGGTAACTCATTGGAAAACAGAAGTTTTTGCACTGCTTCATGCGTTGGCCCACAAGGAGGCTGCCGCCTAAGTTGTAGGGCGGTTTTGACAGTAATGAGTAAGGAAGCAAACAAATACCAAAAAGCCGCTGGTCGAAACGGAGTGTTTCAGCCAGCGGCTTTATGTTGATATAGATGGTGAAGGCCCTTTGCTCTACGTCCTCACGTCGTCCGGAAATACAGGTGAGGCAACTGCAACAGCTTATAGGGCAAGGCAGCACAACTAAAGCCAGCAGTCAGGCGCTTACTGGCCGACGTATACTGCCGCGGCCTTCTCGCGCAGGTTGTACCCCGACGACATCACCTCGCCATACGCACCCACCGAGCGAATGGCCACCAGGTCGCCGCGCTGGGTTTGGGGGAGCTGCACGCCTTTGCGGAACGTGTCCGACGATTCGCAGATGGGGCCTACCACGTCGTAGAGCTGCTCGGGGCCGGTGCTGGTTAGGTTCTGGATGTGGTGGTAGCTGCCGTAGAGGGCCGGGCGCATCAGCTCGGTCATGCCCGCATCAAGAATAGCGAACTGGGTTTGCTGGCTTTGCTTGACGTAGAGCACCCGGCTGATGAGCGTGCCGGCCTGGGCCACTATGGCGCGGCCCAGCTCTACGTGTACCTGCTGGCCCGGCCGCCGCACCAAATGCTTCTCAAACATCGAGAAATAGCCCTCAAAATCCGGAATAGCCTGCTCGTCGGGGTGCTCGTAGCTGACACCCAGGCCACCGCCCACGTTGAGGTGGGGGAGGTGGTGGCCCTGGTCGGTGAGGGCGGTTTGCAGCTCGTTGAGCCGCTCACTGAGCTTGGCAAACACCGACAGGTTGGTAATCTGGGAACCGATGTGCGCGTGCAAGCCCACCAGCTCCAGGTTCGGGAGGGAGCCGAGGTAGGCCACCACGGCTGGTAAATCGGTGAGGCTGATGCCGAACTTGTTGGCCGCCAGCCCCGTGGTGATGTGCGGGTGCGTGTAGGCATCCACGTTGGGGTTCACGCGCAAGGCCACCCGTGCCGTGCGGCCCTGCGCCCCGGCCAGGGCATCCAGCACCGCCAGTTCCGCCGTCGATTCGGCGTTGAAGCACCAGATGTCGGCCGCCAGCGCCAGGTTGATTTCCGCATCCGACTTGCCCACGCCCGCAAATACAATGTGGCCCGGCGCAAAACCGGCTTCCAGGGCGCGCTGCACTTCGCCGCCGCTCACGCAGTCGGCCCCCAGGCCCTGGTTTTTGATGCGTTCCAGAATGGGCAGGTTGACGTTGGCTTTCAAGGCGTAGTGCACCTGAAAATTGCGGGGCTTGGCGGCCTGCTGCAACGCCGTAAGCGTGCGGTCGAGCAGGGCGAGGTCGTAGTGGTAAAAGGGGGTCGGCTGCGTGTGCAGCGCGGAGGAAAGCTGAAAAGGCATGGTATGCGAAGAACCTCACTTTCTGGTCTTTGTCAGGCGCGTACTGCGCGATGCAAAAGAGCAAGCTAGTGGCTGGTTCGGTCAGGAGTACAACAGAAAATACGCGCCGGAAAGCTAGAAGGCTAGTTCGCCCTCTTTTTTCGCGAGGGAGTTAGGAACTGAGTTTGGCCGGTGAAACAGCCCCGCATTCAGCGCCTGCAAAGCTTGCACTTTATCGGCGGAATTCACCAGAATGCTGATGTTGTTGGGGGAGCCGCCGTAGGAAATCATGCGCAACGGAATGTTCTGAAGTGCCTCGAAGGCCCGGTGCGCCGCGCCGTGGTTCACTTGCCCTAAGTTGCCTACCAGGCAAATGATGGTTTGCTGGGTATCCACTTCCACGCTGCCAAAGCGACGCAGCTCCTCCAGAATCTGGGGTAGGCGGGTGGCGTCGTCGATGGTAAGCGACACGGCCACTTCCGAGGTGGTAATCATGTCGATGGAGGTGCGGTACCGCTCGAATATCTCGAACAGGCTGCGCAAAAAACCGTGCGCCAGCAGCATCCGGCTCGACTTCACGTTGATGGCCGTAATGCCGTCCTTGGCAGCTACGGCCTTAATAGCCTCCTCACCGGTTTTGCTGGAAATGAGAGTGCCGGGTGCCTCGGGCTGCATGGTATTAAGCAGCCGCACCGGAATGCCGTGCAGCCGGGCCGGCAGCACCGAGCTGGGGTGCAGAATTTTCGCCCCGAAATAGGCCAGCTCGGCCGCCTCGTCAAACGACAGTTCGCGCAGCGGATACGTGTTGGACACAATGCGCGGGTCGTTGTTGTGCAGCCCATCAATGTCGGTCCAAATCTGGATTTCCTCGGCCCTAACGGCCGCGCCAATCAACGAGGCTGAGTAGTCGGAGCCGCCGCGCTTGAGGTTGTCGATGTGGCCCTGCGTGTTGCGGCAGATGTAGCCCTGCGTAACGAACAGCTGCTGGTGGGTGTGCAGTGCCAGCGTAGCCACTAAGTGCTCCTGAATGTAAGCGGCGTCGGGCTCGTCGTCTTGGTCGAGGCGCATGAAGTCCAGGGCGGGCAGCAGCACCGCTTCGCGGCCCAGAATGCCGGTTACATACTGATGAAACAGGTAGGTGCTCAGCAGCTCACCCTGGGCCAGAATCACCCGCTCGCCGGCAGCCGACAGGGGCTGGCGGGTGAGGTCGAACAGAGCCCGGAAAATAGTGTCCAGGTGCTTGAGGGCAGCGGCGGCCACGGCCTCATCGGGCAGCAGCTCGCGGGCTACCATGTGGTAATCCTGGCGCATGATTTCAATGCGCGCAGTGGCGGCGGCCAGGTCGCCGCTGTAGAGCAATTGCGCAATGGCCACCAGCGTATTGGTGGTGCCGCTCATAGCCGACAGCACCACGAGCTGCCGCTGCTCCGGCGCGTGAATCAATTCGGCCACCTCGCGCATCCGCTGCGCCGACCCGACGGACGTGCCGCCAAACTTCAGAACTTTCATACCGGTAAAAACCAATCAGAGAAACAAAAAAAAGCGCCGGCCCTATTCGGACCGGCGCGGAGAGTTCAGCAAACAAAGGTGCAGAGAACAGCTACGACGGTCAGGCCGGAATCCGTTTCTTGCATTTCTTCCCCATCACGCACGCGCTGGCCTTGCCAGAAGCTGGCAGCAGTTGCGCATTGAAAACAGGTGAAGTGAAGAGCATCAGACAAGGAGCAAGCCACGCATAGGTAGCTCTGCGGCTGCAAGTAAAAACATAATTCTCGTTTCGCCTGCATCCTTCCCGAAAATCTTCAATCCCCCTAAAGGGTAGCAGCGCTCTGCCAGCTGGCTTATTGATGAGGGGTATTACTTACTGCACCGGCCCCCGATGGCATAGCACCAGCCATGGTAGCCAGGCCCTTGGCGGCGTGGCTGAACTCCGACGGAATCAGGACGACGGTGGTGGTGCTGTTGTCGATGCCGATTTCCGAAATCATCTGCATCCGGCGCAGCTCCAGTGCCATGGGGCTGTTTTCCATCTGCTGGGCACCCTGCGTGAGCTTGATGCTGGCTTCCAGCTCGGCTTCGGCTTTGATGATGCGGGCTCGTTTTTCGCGCACCGCTTCGGCTTCGCGCGCCATGGCCCGCTGCATCGACTCGGGAATTTCCACGTCCTTGATTTCTACCAGCTCAATCTTCACGCCCCAGGGTTCGGTGGCGGCATCCACGAGTTGCAGCAACGACGCGTTGATTTGCTGACGGCCCCGCAGCACCTCATCCAGCTGGTGCTGCCCGATGATGTTGCGCAGCGCCGTTACGGCCAGTTGGTACACGGCTTGGTTGTAGTTGGCCACTTTGATAATAGCAGCGGCCGGGTCGAGTACCCGGAACCATAGTACGGCGTTTACTTTGATGGTTACGCTGTCCTTGGTAATGGTTTCCTGCTGCTCCAGGTCCACGGTTTTGGTGCGCATATCAATCGTGACGCGCCGCTCAATGAAGGGGATAATCCAGTACAGCCCCGGCCCGCGGGTGCCCGTAAACCGGCCCAGCCGAAACACAATGGCCCGCTCGTACTCCTGCGCAATGCGCAGCCCAAGCAGCAGAAAAACAACGACTAGCAGAACAATAGTGAGGAATGACATGGCAGTAAGTGAATGAGGGTGAAAAGCCAGCGTCAATGAACCGGCTCTGGTGTCCTCTGCCACAAACCCGATGCCGGCCCAGGTTGAGCTTTACCGGCCAACCGCCCCCACTACGCTAAAACCCGCTTACAACTCTTGAAAGTGGCTTTATGGGAGTGATTAAAGCATAAACATTCCCGGCGAAGCTATATGGCGTCCGTTGTTGCCCTGCCATTTCGGCTAGGGTAGCCTACCGTTTTGGTAGGGTAGGGCACCCGGCAACACGCTGTAGAGACGCCACACTTGGCATCTCGGCGCTGCTGATGTTGTTTATCTGGTGTCGCTCAAATGGCGCGGATGCCGAGACGCCAAGTGTGGCGTCTCTACAGCGGTTATAACACTACGAAAAACAGAAAAGGGAGCAAGCCGCTCTGGCCTGCTCCCTTTTGCTTTTAGCTGGGGCTGATTTCTGCTTCTGAATCTGGTTTAGTAGCCAGGGTTCTGCTCGGCAATGCGCTCCTCGTTGGTGAGCGGGCGGCCGTTGCGGAAGATACGCTCCAGGTGGCTTTGCGGAATCGGGCGCAGCTTGAACTTGGGGGCGTTGGCTATTGGGGCGGCATCGGCGTTGAACAAGGGAGCACGCAGCAACAGGGTTTCGGTGCGCGTCAGGTCTTCCCAACGGTGCAGCTCGCCCAGCAGCTCGCGGGTGCGCTCATTCAGGATGAAGTGAATGAAGCGCTGCTCCGTAGTGGTAACGGCGGCGGGGTACAGTTCCCGCGCGTCGTTGGTGGTGAAGTTGGTCAGCGTAGCCATCAGGGCGGGGTAGGTGCTGGTGACGTCGCCGCGGGTGCCGCCTTCAATGCGCCAGTTCACCGAGGGCTTCACTTCACCGGCTTTGTAAGCTGCGCGCTGCCGTAGGGCATTGATGTATTCCAGGGCCTTGGTGTAGTTGCCTTTGCGGCCGTAGGCTTCGGCCCCAATCAGATACGTTTCAGCGGAGCGGGCCAGAATACCATCCTTGGTGCCGGCTTCGTCGGCGGCACTGGGGCGGTACGGGTCGGTGTACTTGATAAGCTGCGGAAACTTGTTGCGCAACGTCAGCGTGCCCGATGGGTCGTAGGCGCCGGCTACCACGTTGCCGGCCGCGTTGCGCACGAAGCGGGCAAAAATCTTGTAGCGCGAACGGTCAATCTGAGCTTGCGGAATCGGGTTGTTGCGCGTGTTCACAATAACGTAGAATGCCGTGTCGCCGAGGGCGAACTTCGGCTGGCCCACCTGCGCCGGAGTGGGGGCATCGGCGGCCGTCCAGCGGGGGTAGCCGGCGGCGCTGGTGTTATTGGCAATCCAGGCCGTTTTCATCATCTTATAGAAGCGCGAATCGTTGCGCCGGTCGAAGATGTCCATGGCATAGTTGGTGGGCATCACCCGGCGGAAAGGCCGGTCGTTGAGCAGGTCCCGAATCATGCCCGGCTCGTTGTCGTATTGCAGCGTGAAGTACGAGTGCACCCGGTTGCCGAAGCGACCCGACAGCGCCGGCACGTTCACGAATTGCGACGAAAACAGGATTTCACGGTTGGTTTGCGCCGCTACGCTGCTGGCGTAGGTTGGCAGGAAGGTAGAGGAAAACGGCGTAGTGGGCGAGTTGGCAATGTCGAACAAGTCCGAGTAGTTGGTCGCCAGCGGGTTGCGGCCCGAGGTAATCACCTGGTCGGCGTAATAGGCTGCGCTGTCCATGTCGGTCGGCTTCTGGCCGCGCACGTCGGTTACGGCGCTGCCGCGGGTCAGGTACACTTTAGCCAGGTAGTGCATGGCCGCGTTCTT
Source organism: Hymenobacter telluris (assembly GCF_017313265.1). Classification (GTDB taxonomy): domain Bacteria; phylum Bacteroidota; class Bacteroidia; order Cytophagales; family Hymenobacteraceae; genus Hymenobacter; species Hymenobacter telluris. The sequence goes on from NZ_JAFLQZ010000001.1 coordinate 43,048, forward strand.
GGTGGCCCGGCCGAAATCCGTGTTGGTAGGAGCCAGGTTGTCGGAGGCAAACCGCAGGTCCTTGATGATGGCACTGTACACGTTCGGTACTGATTCGCGGGTGAACTCCAGCTGCACGCCCTCGGTGGGTTGCAGCAACAGCGGAATAGCGCCGTACTGCTGCACCAGCTGGAAGTAGTAATAGGCGCGCAGGAAGCGCAGCTCGGCCAGGCGCTGGGTTTTCTGGGCGTCGGTGCGCAGCGTGGTGGTGCCCTGAATGCCGGGAATGCGGGCAATACCGATGTTGCAGCGGTTGATGCCGTCGTAGTTGGCGGTCCAGACTTCACCCACAAACAAATCCGAGGAGTTGAGGCGGTTGTCGTAGCGGTTCCACCACTCACTGTTGATTTGGTCGGCGCTGGTCATCTCATCCACGCCGAAGTTGAACATGGCGTAGGAATGCTCGTTGGCGAATTTGTAGCGGGTTTGCTCGTAGCTGGCTTTCACCAAATCTTCGAGGCCCTGCTCGGTGCTGAAATAGTCGTTGGTGAGCGTAGAAACCAGTTCTTCTTCCAGGAAGTCTTTGCAGGAGCCCAACCCCAGGCCCAGCAGGACGGTAAGGGAGGCAAGGCGTATAGTACGGGTGATTTTCATGTCGTTAAGCAAGTAGAAATAGTCCTGAATCAGAATCCAACGCGCAAGCCAAACACCAGGCTTTTGGTGCCCAGGTTGCGGGCCTGAGCCCGCTCGGCGGAGTTGGTGCCCACGTCGGTAGCTTCGGGGTCGAGGCCTTTGTAGTTGGTGAACAGGAAGGGATTCACGGCGTTGGCATACACGCTCAGGTTGCTCATCTTCACCTTCGAGCTAATGGCCTGCGGCACGGTGTACGTGAGCGAGATATTGCGCACCCGGGCAAAACTACCGTTCACAAACGCATAGCTCTCATTGCCAACCGGGGTTTCATTCCGATAAATGGGCCGTGGGAAGTCGTTGGTGGGGTTAGTGGGGGTCCAGTAGCTGCCTTTCTGGCTCTGGAATACCCCGCCCAAGCTGGTGGTGTAGCCGGTAGCCACCTTCTGCCCGACGCGGGCATACACCAAGAAGCTCAGCTCGAAGCCTTTGTAGTTGAAGGTGTTGTTCACACTACCCGTCCATTTTGGCCGGTTGGAGCCCAGCACCACGAAGTCGTTGGCATTGATAACGTTGTCGCCGTTCTGGTCCACTATCTTGATGTCGCCGGGCACCCGGCCGTACACGCGGGCCGCGTCTTCCTCGCCCAACTGCCAGATGCCGGCTCGCTGGTAGCTGTAGTACACGCCCAGCGGCTGCCCGATAAACCAGCGGTTGCCGATGTCGTCCTGCGCGCCGGAAGCCAGCTTCACAAACTCTTCTTTGTTGCGGGTGTACACGAAATCGGTGCTCCAGCGGAAGCCGCCCGCCGACTCCACGTTCACCGTGGTCAGGCTGGTTTCCACGCCGCTGTTGCGGGTTGCACCAATGTTTTGCAGAATGCTCACCACCCCACCTACCGTGGGCAAGCCGCGCGGCAGCAGCAGGTCCGAGGTATTGGCGCGGTACACTTCCACCGAACCACTCACCCGATTCTTAAACAAGCCGAAATCCAGCCCCAGGTTGATGGTTGAGGTTTTCTCCCACTGCAAGTCGGGGTTTGGAATACCGCCGAGCGTATTGGGCAGCGTACCCGGCGTGGGCGAGTAGCCGTAGGCCGGCACCTCATTGAAGGCATAAGAAGAGCGTTGCAGGGTACCGCCCGTAGTGTAGGGGTCCACCGACGCCTGGCCCACCGTGCCGTAGCCGCCACGCAGTTTCAGCTCGTTGATGGCCGTTATGTTCTGTAGGAAGTTTTCCTGCTGGATTTTCCAGGCCACGGCTACCGAGGGAAAGAAGCTCCACTTGTTGCCCGGGGCCAGCACGGAAGCACCGTCGGCGCGGCCGGTGGCCGTCAGTACGTAGCGGTCCATGAAGCTGTAGTTGATGCGGCCCATCCACGACTGCAACGTGCGCTTCGAGAAGCCGGAGCTGAAGCCGTTGGCAGCCGCCTGATACGTGGAGCTGATGTTGTACCACTTCTGGCTGTCGTAGGGCAGGTTCACGGCACTCACAAAAGAGCTTTCACTACGGTCGGCCTGCACGCTTTGCAGGGCCGTAATGCCCAGGCTGTGCTTTTCGGTGATTTGCTTGTCGTAGAACAGCAGGTTTTCCACTACGTAGGTGAAGTTCTGGCCCTGGTCGTAGGAGGCAAACGAGGTGGAGTTCGGCCCGCCGGCATCCCGCGCAATAGCCCGCGCCGACTGGAAGATACCCGTCCGGTTGTTGCGGAAGTCGGGCCCCACGTTGAGGCGGTAGCGCAGCCCCTCAATAGGCAGCTTCACCTCGCCGTAGAAGCTACCGAAGAAGCGGGTGACGCGCCGCTCGTTGAAGGCGTTGTCGACTTCGCGCAGTGGGTTGTAAATCGTTGATATGAAGGCCGGACTCACGATAAACGAGCCGTCGGGCGCGTAGGGCGTGGCGTACGGAATCTGCCCGATGGCGCGGCCGTACACATCGGGGCCATAGTTCTGAATGGCTAAGCTGGCGTTGGTGGAAGCCCCCAGCGTGACAATGTTGTTGACTTTGTAGTCGAGGGTCACGCGGGCGTTGTAGCGCGTGAAATCCTGGCCGGGCTGGATGCCTTCCTGGTTGAGGTAGCCCACCGACATCGAAGCCCGCAGCTTGTCGGTGCCGCCGCTGGCGCTGATTTGGTGGTTTTGGGTGAGGGCCGTGCGCAACGCCAGCTTCTGCCAGTCGGTGGTGCGCACCTTGCTGGGGTCGTAAATCGGAATCTGCGTGACGTTGGCGCCGTAGCGGGCCCGTTCCTCTTCGGTGGTGGGGCGGGTGGCTACTACGCGGTTGGCGCGGTCAATCCACTCGTAGCCGTCGGCAATGCCTTCCCAGGCGTTGAGGTCCGCCGCGCCAAACAAGGTGAAGTCCCGCGCCGGATCGGCGTAGAGGGTGGGGTAGGCGTTGGTGTTGCGGTTGGCTTCGCGCTGCAACTCCAGGAACTCGCCGCCGTTGAACAGGTCTAGCGTGCGCGAGGCTTTGTCAATGCTGAAGTAGTTGTTGTAGTTGAGCGAGAATTTGCCTTCCTGCCCGCGCTTGGTGGTCACAATTACCACGCCGTTGGCCCCGCGTGAGCCGTAAATTGCAGTAGCCGAGGCATCCTTCAGCACTTCCACCGACTGAATATCCTGGGGGTTGAAGTCGTTGAGGCCGGTGCCCTGCGCCAGCGGAATGCCGTCTACCACGTACAGCGGTTCGTTGGACGCCCGAATGGAGCGGTTGCCCCGGATGCGGATAGCAGGCGTTTCGCCGGGGCGGAAGTTGCCGCCGGCCACGTCTACACCCGCCGCCCGGCCTTGCAGGGCCTGCGTGAGGTTTTGGGTGGTTACCTGCTGGATCTGCTCTTCCGATACCGACGATAAGGCGCCGGTTACGTCGCTCTTTTTCTGGGAGCCGTAGCCCACTACCACTACTTCGCCCAGGGCTTTGGTGTCTTGGCCCAGCACGATGGACAGTTCCGACCGGCCATCAATAGGTACCTCTTGAGTGGCGTACCCGATAAACGAGAAAATCAGTGTGCCCTGGCGGTTCGGAACATTGATGGAGTAGCTGCCGTCGGGGCCGGATGCAGTGCCCGTGGTGCTGCCTTTGAGTACTATAGTTACACCAGGCAGAGGCGCTTTCGAATCATCGGCAGTGATTTTGCCGGTTATGACCTGACCCACCGCAGCCGGGGCTACCAACAGCAGCGCCGCAGCCGGCAGATGCCGGGACAAATGATAAATTTTCCGCATAGAATTGTGGGATTTAGTGGAATTCTGCTGAAAGATTTCAGCAAAATCATCTTTCCCCATCCCGCACTCTCCTGCACGCAAAGGTTTTCGATGGTGGTCTGAAAACTCGTATACCCAATAACTGACGAGCTTCGCAAGGCCCAGCAATGTCTCTTAGTTTGCAGGGCTAATGTTCCTGTAAATGAAAAAAAGCTGCTTTCTGCGGCCAACGAGCAACTTTTTCATCAACTGCTGCCTGCTGGCTAAGGCCTCACCCAGCGGCTAAGCAGCCGTTGGCCATCCACCGTGGCTCGGACAGGGTAGGTACCCGCCGCTACCTCCGAAACGGGTAATGGAACGGAGTGCGAGCCAGCTGAAAGGGTAACTGTACTGTAGTGTACCGGACGGCCTAACAGGTCTTCGACGCGCAGGTCCACGGTTTGGGTACGGGACAACTGGAGTTGCACTTCAGATCTATAAATGCTGACAAACAACGTCTACTTGACAACCTAATCGGTATTCAAAGTCAGTTAGGAATGCGTCTGTGAATTGCGGCCAGCTCCAGAAGGTGAATCCTAAATTGCTAAAGCCCCAAGTAGGTATGAATTCAAACGAATGAATGTCACTTCCTATTCCACATTGTGGACAAGTGATGCTATCAGTTTTGCCCGTAGCCCATGGTGCGAGAAATTCATAAGCAAAACCACTAATATCCTTGACGCACAGAGGGCATATAAGCTCATCCAATCCATTACCTCTAGCATCAAAAACACTACGATTAGTAGATATCTCTAAGCCGTTGTTTCTTAAGTTGAAAGGCAAACGGGTTGGGTTTGCAACTATCAACTTAGCGCCTTCTGAAACCGCGTATCCACCCTCCGAACCAAGAATACAATCCGAAATCGTGGGCTTGACTACATCTATTGCAACTAACCACTTCAAAATCTCTGTCGTCTTAGCCTCAGGGTTGAGATAAGTTGATTGACGAGGTACAAGAGAAATGCTATAGTCGCTCATAAGCTGAAATTGTTAGCAGATGTATGGCTGACTTTTAAGCACTACCGCACCGGTTTGGGCAGTGCGGGCAAACTCTCGTGGCCCTCGGCATCCACCGAAACTACTCCGAAAATGAAGTTGTCTTTGCTGTGCGGTAGGTCGGCTTTGGTGTCGGTTACGAAGAACTTCTGCTGCCACTCCGGGGCGCTGGTTTCGCGCATCAGCACGTAGTAGCCGGCTGGTTTTTTGCCGGCTTTGGGGGCTTCCCATTGTAGCTCAGTGCGGTTGGTGAGCTTGGCGGTGAGCACGCCCACGTTTTCGGGGGCGGCGGGGGCCAGGGCCAGGTTGGCCAGCGTGGCCAGGTTCACACCGGTGTTTTTGCGCAGGTAGGCGAAGTCCATGAACTTGGCGTAGTCGCCGTATTCCTCGCCGTTTTCGGTGCGCAAATCCTGGTGCTGGTGGCGGAAATCCTCGTTCATCTCCGAGAAGCGCACCGCCGCAAACCCCTGCTGGTTGAACGGCGTATGGTCGCCGCCGCGCAGGAACCGGTCGGGGCGGTACTCCAGCACTACCTCGTGGCCGGCTACGTGGTTTTTGGTTACCATGCGGGCGTAGCGGGCCAGCTGCCGGCTCGGCGAGTCGTTTTCACTGCTCAGGGTGCGGCGTACCCGGGCTTCCTCGGGCGTTTCGGTGGCGGGCACGCCCTCACTGAACACGCGCAGCTGGGTGGTATTCTTGATTTCCGGGTCGTGGCCGGTGGAGTTGCCCATGATGTCGTTGTTGAGCATGGCCACCAGATTCCAGTTCTCGGCCTTGGCCCGCTTGGCGAGGTGCGTCGAGCCGTAGAGGCCCTGCTCTTCGCCCTGCACCGCCACGAAAATGATGGTAGCCGGAAACTGCTGCTTGCTCATCACCCGCGCCAGCTCCATCACCGCTACCGTGCCCGAGCCGTCGTCGTTGGCGCCCGGCGCGTCGGCGGTGGCGTTCATCACATCCGACACCCGCGAGTCGATGTGCCCGCTCACGAGGAAGATGCGCTTGTCGGTGGGGTCGGTGCCGGGCAGGGTGGCCATGACGTTGGCCATGAGCACCGGCCGGTTGATGCGGCGGCCGTCGGGCTTGATGGTAAAGGTGTCCTGCTCCACTTTCAGCCGCCCGCCGCTGGCTTTGCTGTATTTGCGGAATTCGTCTTCCACCCAGTTGCGGGACGCCCCAATACCGCGCTTCTTGCTCTTGGTATCCGATAGGGTATGGCGCGTGCCGAAGCTCACGAGCTTGTCTACGTCGTCGCGCAGGTTTTTCTCCGATAGTTCTTCCACCATCTTCGTGATGCTGGGGTCGGGGGTGGTAGTCGGTTTGGTTTGGGCAAAAGAGGAGCCGGCGAAACCCAGGGCCAGCAAGAACAGAGTAGAACGGAGCATTCAGCGAATGAATTAAGAGAAGCTAAGGGCAGAGACTCATGAAGGCAAGCAAACGTTGCGGCTGCACTGCAATGTAAAGCCAATGAGAATTTCTAGCACTTTTAATAAAGTGTTTCCCCTGTTTTTGCCATAATTTCAATGGTGCTGCATCCAGAACAACCGTAGAGACGCGACCCGTCGCGTCTCGGTGTTGAACGGCTCGTGTTGCGCTGACGCTTGGCGGGCAGACATCAGTCGTTCAACGCCCAGACGTGACGGGTCGCGTCTCTACAGTTGCGTTACGAGCACGCTGGCTGCGTTGCCGCCAAACCCGGCCGCATTTATCAGGATGCGCCGAATGGGACGGGGGGCAGCCTGAGCCAGATCAGTGGCAAATGGTGCAGTTGGCCATTGCTTCGTGGCCAGTACGTGCAGGGCAAAATCCAAACTCAACGCCGCCGAAGCGCCCAACGTGTGGCCCAACAGCCACTTGTTGGACAGCAACGGCGGCAGCTCGTCCCCGAAAACTGCCCGCAGTGCCACCCGCTCCGAGGCGTCGCCGGCGGGTGTGCCGGGGCTGTGCAGCACCACCGCATCAACATCGGCGGGCCGACGGTTGGCTTGGTGCAGTGCCTGGCGGATAGCTTGTTGAAAATGCTGCCCGTCGGATGAGAGGCCGGTTTTGCTGGCAATGGCTTCGAAGCCGAACCCCACACCTTCCAGCACGAATATGGGCTCGTTTGTGTGCCGCTCACTTGCCAGGGAAGCCGCCGTAGCTTTCTCCAACGCAAATACCGCCGCGCCTTCGCCGAGCACAAACGTAGAAGGGCGGCCGGCACCGGGTCGGCAAGGCCAGTCGGCCGCGGGGAAAGTGGAATAAATGCCCAGCGCGTGCATCTGCGCCAGGGTGAAATCGGTGAGCGGGGCCTCGGTGCCGCCAGCCAGAAAGCGGGTGGCCATACCGGCCCGGAGCCACGCCACCGCATTGCCGAGCGCCTGAAAAGCGCTGCTGCACGTGCTGGAATGGCTGAGCGCCGCGCCCCCGTGGCTGCCCGCATCAAACGCCACCCAGCTAGCCACGTTACCTAATGTCGTGAGGGGCGAAGCGGCGGCGGCTACCGCGCCATCAGCTAGAAAATCGGCGTGAAACTGCTCCAGTCGGCCCGTCGCTCCACGGCTAGAACCTATGCTGACGGTTAGGGCTGGTTGGTGGTTGGTGGTTATTGGGTGCTGGTTGGTTGATGGAGTAGCCTCCGGGTTCCAGCCGGCGTCGGCGGTGGCCTGCCGGGCCGCCAGCAGCGCCAGCAACACCGTGCGGTCGAGCTGGCGGTAGGCCGGGTGGCTGCGTTGCAGGGTTGCTACGGCGGTTTCGGCAGTAGCGGGCAACCGGGCCACCGGGAGGCTATGCGAGCCGTCTGCCTGGGTTTGAAACGGCGCGGAGCTGACGGTGGCATACGCCGCTGCATCGGTACCCAAGGCACTCACCCGGCCTCTGCCCCGAATTACAATCAGGTCAGGCAAATCAGACATGGGAGGGCGTAGCGGTGAGGGAAAGCACCAACTCACGCATCTGGCGCAGCACGCTGTAGAGCAAAGCTAGCTCTGCGTTGGTGGTGCAATAGGGCGGCAGCAGGTACACCACGTTGCCGAGCGGACGGAGCACTACGCGGTTGTCGAGGGCCAGCTGGTACAGCGCGTCGCGGAGGTTGCTGAAGTAGCTGGTGTTTTCGCCGGGGTCGTATTCCACGGCCAGCATGGTGCCCAGGTGCCGCACCTGCCGGATGCCCGGCTGGTTTTCTATTTCCTGCCGGAAGGCGGCGTGAGCAGCTGTAATTCGGGCGCGTTGTTCGGTGCATTCCGTGCTTCGCGTTAGCGCCATACTAGCCAGAGCGGCGGCGCAGGCAATTGGGTTGGCGGTATAGGAATGGCCGTGGAACAGGGTTTTCAGCCGGTCTTCGCTCAGAAACGCCTCGTAGATGGCGGCGGTGCAAGTGGTTAGGCCCATGGCCATCGTGCCGCCGGTCAGGCCCTTGGAGAAGCACATTATGTCGGGCTGTTCGGTGAGTTGCTCACTGGCAAACAGCGGCCCGGTACGCCCGAAACCAGTCATCACCTCATCGGCAATGCACAGCACGCCGTGGCGGTGGCAGCGGCGCATCAGCTCACTCAGCACTTCCGGCGAGTACGTCACCATGCCCGCCGTGCCCAGCAGCAGCGGCTCGAAGATGAAACCGGCCACATCGGGGCGGGCCACTACGGCATCAAGTTGCGCCAATACCTCCGCCTCCCGGCCCGGCACTGGCACGTCGATGAACTCCACGTCAAACAAATACGGCCCGAATGGCGCCGTAAACGCCCCGCGCCCGCTCACCGACATGGCCCCGAACGTATCACCGTGGTAGGAGTCGCGGAAGCAGAGGAAGGTGCGGCGCGCTGGCTGGCCCTGGTTGTGGAAATACTGCATCACCATCTTCAGGGCCACTTCCACGGCCGTCGAGCCGTTGTCGGAGTAGAACACGCGGGCTTGGTTGTGGGGCAAAATTTCCAGCAGCTGCTCGGCCAGTTCCACGGCCGTAGGGTGCGTGAAGCCCGCGAAAATGACGTGTTCCAGCGTGTGCAGCTGCTCGCTCACGCGGGCCGCAATGTGCGGGTGAGCGTGCCCGTGCAGATTCACCCACCACGACGCAATACCGTCGAGGTAACGGGTGCCATCTTCGGCAATCAGCCAGCTGCCTTCCCCGCGCACAATGGGGATGGGCAGCGGCGCGGTTTGCATCTGGGTGTAGGGGTGCCACAGCACGGCGTGGTCGCGCTGGGCCAGGGAGTTGGTAGGTGGGGCGAGCGGGGTTGATTTCACTGATTTCGGCAAGGAGGAAGAAGGGCAATACGCCCCTGCGGCGGCTGCAAAGCTAAACCAGGATGCAACAAGGCCACCGCCGGAAAGTTGGTCGAGGCCTGTGGCGGTGCCCCAAAACCAGGTTGCGTACAGCCGCCCGGCGCTGCTACTCCTTTATAAACCGCCGCGAAATCAAGCCTTCTGGCCCCTGAAAACGAATGAAATAAGTGCCGGGCAGTAGCTCGGCAACCGGAATCGGTTGGTTGGTTGCCAGCACGCCATTGTGCAGCAGTAGTCCTTTGCTGTCCAGCACCTCATACGGCAATGGCTGCACCGCGCCCGTCACGGTTAATTGCCCGCGTGCGGGGTTGGGGTAGAGCTGCAACGCCAGTTCGGTGGCGCTGCGCAGCACCAGCGTCGGGTTGCCATCGAGGGTGTATAGGGGGCGGTAGCCGGTGGCCTCGTTATCAGCGTATTCCACCACCCGAATGTGGTAGTCGTGGCCCGGCGCCGGCTTGGCAATTCGTATTGAATCGTCGGCGTCGTTGGCTATTACGTAGGTGCCCCGGCCCAGCACCGTTCCCCGGCCGAAAGTGGCAGCAGGGTAGTGCGTGTTGTCGATGGGAAAAGCATCCACGGGGGCGTCGGCTTGCATGAGCACCAGGCGGCGGGTACCGGTGCCGCGGGTCCAGCGTAGCACCACACTCAGGGAGTCTTCGGTGGCAGTGAGGGCCGTGGCGTTTTCGGCGGGGGCCAGCAGATTGTGCGTCGGCCAGGCCGCTGCGCTGGATACGGCGCGCCAACCCAACTGGTCCAGCTCCTGCCAAAACCCCTCGGCACCGGGGCAGCTGTTGAGCAGGATCACCCAGGTGTGGGTACCCGCCGTACGCACCAGGTAAGTGGCCGTACCATCCAGCGAGCCACTGTGCCAGCGGTTGCCAGCCTGGTTTATCTGCCAGCCTTTGGCGTATCCGGGGGCAACTCTTGAGGGCGCTACCATAGTAGCCAGCGTGGCCGGGGCCAGCAGGCCGGGGCGGGTGGTGTTGCCTTCCGCCGCGAGTTGCAGCCGCACCAGGTCACGGGCCGAGCACACCCAGCCGCCGTGGGCGCTCATGGCCTCCACCTGGAAGCCGCCGTACGCCGCCGGTACCTGCTGCCCCGACCCATTGCAGGCCGGCATCTGGTAGCGGCTCTGGTATTCCACTTCCCGCTCCAAGCGGCCAGCGGGCAGGTTGTGGCCTAAATGTGCTTCGAGAGCACCGGCCGGCACCAGCAGATTGGTGCGGACCCACGCCTCGTAGCGCTGCCCCGTCACTTTTTCTACAATCTTTCCTAAGGCCAAGTAGCCCATGTTGGAGTACGCGAAGCGCGTGCCGGGAGCGTAGTTCAACCCTTTGGCGAGCAGAAAACGCACCAGCGTTGAGTCGGCCACGGGGGTAGGGGCTCCCTGGGTTTGGGCCGCGTGCACCGGAAAGCTCACTGGGTCGCAGCCAGCGTAGCCGTCACAGCCAATTTCCCGGTCCCAGCCCGCGGTGTGCTCCAGCAGTTGCTGCACCGTGACGTTGTAGATGCGCTTGTCGGTGATGGCGCCGGCGTAATACGGGCTGCGCAAGTAGCCCGTCGGCCCGAAAGCTTTACCCGCCAGATCAATACGGCCCTGCTCCGCCAGCTTCAGCACCGCCAGCGCCGTAATGGGCTTCGAGAGGCTGGCTACCCGTAGCAAATGGTAGGGCTGTAGCGGCACAGTACGGGCCACATCGGCGTAGCCGAAGGCGCGGGCGTACACCAGCCGACCCTGCGTCCCGAACGCCACGGATGCCCCCAAAATGTTCCAGCGCTGCATAAAGCGCTGCATGGTCGCCTCAAAGGCAGTGAATTCGGGGACCGGAATGCCTTGCTGCGCTACAGCTTGTAAGGATAAGAGCAGACACAGGATAGTGTAAAATTTCTTCAAACAGAGTGCCGATAAAAATGCTGCTAATAGCTTGAATTGAAGCTGAATTCAATTCGGATTATTAACGCAATTTTATTAGCTTATTTGAAGTTTCTAGTTAAATATATTGCTGATAAATATGAATTTTCTACTTTGAATACATGGCATTAATAAGGGTGGTGCCTTAATTGAAAGTGCAAATAGATTAAGTGCAAAAAAAGACAATGTGAGTTGGTTTTGAAGCCGTACTATTTCAACGGTTAAACCACTGCCGAAACTCTGCGGCGTAGCGGCTCACCACTTCCACCGAAACGGCTGGTTCGGGTAGCAGCCGCGGCATTAGGGGCACGCCGGTATGCTCACTGATAAAGTCCTCGGTGGCAGGAGTGGGCTCCCCATTGAAAACCAGTCCGCGCACCCGTAAGCCGCGGGCCTGTAAGGCCTCCAGCGTAAGCAGCGTGTGGTTGATACTGCCCAGGTAGTTGCGCGATACCACTACCACATTAAGCGCAAATTGCTGGGCTAAGTCGGCTATCAGGAAACCGGGCGCCAATGGCACCAGCAGCCCGCCCGCGCCTTCTACCAGCAGGTGGTTGGTGGTTTCCGGCAACTGAAAATCGGCGGGATGCAGGGTGATGCCTTCTGCGGCAGCAGCAGCGTGGGGCGAAGCCGGCAGTTGCAGCCGGTGTCGCTCGGGCCAAAAGCGGCTCACTTGGTTCTGCACGAGGCTGCGCACCGTGGCCGCATCGGTGGTAGGCTCCAGGCCCGCCTGCACCGGCTTCCAGTAGTCGGCCTGCAAGGCTTCGGTGAGGATGGCCGAAACCAGCGTTTTACCAACGTCCGTGCCGATGCCGGTGATGAAGAGCTTTTCCAAAGAGAGAATAGGGTAAATAGTGCGGCTTTGTAAAGAATGTATGCAACTTAATTTGATATAATCAATTTGCCATTTTTATAGAATTGTTTCTTAGTTAATGTTCCAATGTGGTTGAAATAATATACGGTGTCATTGTATTTGCCATCTATCAAATATCCCTTAGATTTTATCTTGCCGTTTCTGTGATATTCAATAGTTTCTCCCTTTAGTTTGCCTTTCTGATACGTGCATGTTTCGTATAAAATACTGTCTCTATCAAACCATTTCCAGACACCAGATTCTTTTCCTGCTTCATATTGTCCGGCAACTAAGATTGTTTCTGTCGAATCAATTAAGTGCTCAGTTGTTTCACCCCAAAGAACCCCATTTCTATATTCTAATGTTTTCCAAGCTCCGTTCTCTTCCCACGTTTTCCATTTTCCTGTCTTCTTGCCGTTTGTATAATTTCCTGCGCTTGCAGGCTCTCCGCTTTCATACCATTCTTTTGTAAATCCATCCGTAATCCCTTGGTTTAGAATAGATTCTCGTTTTTTAGTGCCATCATCGTACCAACATTTGATATAGCCATGCTCTTTGCCGTTTACTATTGTCCAGTCTGCTGTCTGGTGTCCAGTTTCTGACCAGCTTTTAAAATGTCCTGTCTTTTGGCCGTTTTTGCAAAATCCTTCGTATTCTATTTGTCCGTTACTGTAAAAACCTTGTCGCTTATAATAACTTTTGTCGTTGCAATCTGGGTATAGGAAAACAACTTCGTTACTTCCATTCGCATAAGTCGATTTAACGACTCGACATTCTTGTTTGCATCCTGTTAAAAAGAATGAAACAAACAAGATGAATGCTGATTGTAAGTATATTATCATAAATGTCAAATGTCGTTTTACAGCTCCAGCTATAGCCATTTCAAAAACGGTGTAGAGACGCATACTTGCGTCTCGTCGTCCGCGCCACCTACTGTTCAACAAGGAGACGCAAGTATGCGTCTCTACACCGTTCATGAATCTGCTACAACAGATTAGTTGCCAATACTATTGCCTCAACACCGCCGCCAGCCCGTTGATTTCCGCCGCGGTGTTGTAGCTATGCACGATAAGCCGCAGCCGCTCCGTACCCACCGGCACCGTTGGCGACACGATGGGGCGCACGTCGAAGCCGGCTTGCTGGGCGGCGGCGGCTACGCGGCGGGCCGTTTCGGGGCCGGGCTGCTGCGGGAAGAAAACCGGGTGGATGATATGGCTTTCCGGGGGTACGTGCAAGCCGGGCACAGTATTAAGCGTGGCCTTGAGGTAGTCGGAAAAAGCGAATAGCTGCTGGCGTTCCGCTGCCAGGGTTGGCAGCACTTGGTAGGCTGCCGTGAGGCTGGCTATGGTGAGTGGTGGCAGGGCCGTGGTGTAGATGAACGGGCGGCTGAAGTTCAGCAGGTAGTCGTGCAATACGGTAGGGCCAACCACGGCGGCGCCCTGGCTGCCCAGCGCCTTCCCAAAGGTGAGGATGCGGGCGAATACGTCGGATTCCAACCCCAGGGCTGCTACCAGGCCTTCACCGGCCGGCCCATAAACTCCGTTGCTATGCGCCTCATCCACCACCAGATACAACCCTCTGGCGCGGCAAAACGCAGCTAGTTCCGGCAACGGCGCCATGTCGCCATCCATTGAGTACAAAGACTCCACGGCCACAAACACGGCCCCGGTGGCGCGGGTGAGCCGCCGCTCCAAGTCGGCGAGGTCGTTGTGGCGGAAGCTCCAGGCGGTGGCAAAGCTGCTGCGGATACCGTCCTTGACGGAGGCATGGGAGGCTTCGTCGTACAGAATGGTGTCGCCGCGGCGAGGCACAGCCGAGAAGAAGCCCAGGTTGGCCGCGTAGCCGGAGTTGAACAGCAGCGCCGCTTCGGCCCGGTGAAACTGCGCTACATGCACTTCCAAGGCTTCGGCGGCCGCTGAGTTGCCGGTAAGCAGCCGGGAGCCGGTGCTGCCTGCCGCTTCGCTGGTGGCTTGCTGCACGGCGGCCTGTACTGTTGGGTGGCGGCTAAGTCCGAGGTAGTCGTTGGAGCTGAAATCCACCAATCCGGCTGCTGGCTGCGTGAGGCGGCGGCGCGTACCAGCGGTTTCGCGCTGGGCGAGCTGCTGGGCAAGGCGTTGGTGCAAAGGGAATTCGGGCATGAAAAATAGAGCCAGAGCTAGAAACTAATTCCCCTCCTTATTTCAAGGAGGGGTGGCCGTAGGCCGGGGTGGTTCAATTGTTGAACGAAAACTAGTTCTAGCTTTCTAGCTCTAGTTAACCACCCCGGCCTGCGGCCACCCCTCCTTGAAATAAGGAGGGGAGTTGTATAGTAATAGCTTTAAAGCTACGCCTCTACCGAAACTTCTTTACCCAACACCATAGCGCCTTCCGGCACGTCTTTAAACGACTTGCGTGGCTTCAGACCCAGCAATTCAAACATCTGCTTGTCGGCGTCGAAATCGGGGTTGGGGGTGGTGAGGAGCTTTTCGCCGCTGAAGATGGAGTTGGCACCGGCCAGGAAGCATAAAGCTTGCTCGGTAACGGGCATTTCCTGGCGGCCCGCCGAGAGGCGCACCATGGTGTGCGGCATCAGAATGCGGGCCGTGGCAATCATGCGCAGCATTTCCCACACGCTCACGCGGGGCTGGTCGGCGAGGGGCGTACCGGCTACGGGCACCAGCGCATTCACCGGCACCGACTCGGGGTGGGCGGGCAAGGTGGCCAGCGTGTGCAGCATGGCTACCCGGTCTTCGTCGGTTTCGCCGAGGCCGATGATACCGCCCGAGCACACCGAAATACCTGCTTTGCGCACGTGCTCCAGCGTATTCAGCCGGTCGTCGTAGGTGCGGGTCGTGATGATGTCGTCGTAATGCTCGCGGCTGGTGTCGAGGTTGTGGTTGTAGGCGTAGAGGCCGGCTTGCTTGAGGCGCTCGGCCTGGTACTCGTTGAGCATGCCCAGGGTGCAGCACACTTCCAGGCCGAGGCCGTTCACTTGCTCGACCATGCCCAGTACCCGGTCGAAGTCCCGGTTGTCGCGGATTTCGCGCCAGGCGGCGCCCATGCAGAAGCGGGTGCTACCCGAATCCTTGGCGCGTTGGGCCGAGGCCAGCACTTCGGCATCGGGGAGGAGCTTGTGGGCTTGCACACCGGTATGGTAGCGGGCCGCCTGGGGGCAATAGGCGCAGTCTTCGGGGCAGCCGCCGGTTTTCACGCTCAGCAGCGTGCACACCTGTACTTCGCCGGTGGCCTGGGTTTGGGCATGGATGGCGGCGGCCTGCGTCACGAGTTCCAGCACGGGCTGGTGATAAATAGCGTTTACTTCTTCGAGGGTCCAGTCGGTACGGAGCTGCATGGGGGAGCGGTAGGCGGTGAAGAATTGACAGGAAGCAAGCCCTGAAAAGGGCAGCCCGCCGGTGCTGACGCTGCACGGCGGGCTGCAAGATACGGGGTACTCGTTTTTTGTTGCTGGTTTTTTGTTTTTCGTTAGCGCTGTAGAGACGCGACACTTCGCGTCTCGGCGTCCGCGCCGTTTGGACGACACCACACAATCAACCTCAGCAACGCCGAGACGCGAAGTGTCGCGTCTCTACATGGTTTTGTCTGGATTTGCTACCGGCCGCAGCACCCGGCAGGGGTTCCCAACGGCTACCACCCCGGCCGGAATGTCGCGCGTGACTACGCTGCCGGCCCCGATGGTGGTACCCGCCCCAATTGTCACGCCGGGTAGTATCGTTACCCCGCCACCGATCCACACATTGTCGCCGATGGTGATGGGGCGGGCAAACTCCCAACCGGCTATGCGCGGCGCCACTTCTACGGGGTGGCCGGCGGTGCTGAGCAGCACATTCGGGGCTATGAACACGTTGTCGCCGATGGTGACGGGGGCGCAGTCGAGGATGGTGAGGTTGTAGTTGGAATAGAAATTCCGGCCTACTTTGATGTTGTAGCCGTAGTCGCAACGCAACGGGGCTTCCACGTGGGCGTCGGTTTCGTAGCCCAGCAGCTCAGCAAGAACTTGCTTGTTGAGCTGCACCGGCTCCTGGTTGTAGCGGTGGCACAGGGTCTTGGCGTGCAGGCGTTCCGCTACCAGTTCGGGGTCGTTGGCTTGGTACAGTTCGCCGGCCAGCATTTGTTGTTTGGGTGTCATCAATATAGCTGAAAAGTGGGCTAATGACGCCAAAGCTACAGGTTGCCCTGTCATTCCGACGTAGGAGGAATCTGAGTGTAATCGTTGAATGACTGTAGTCAGATTCCTCCTGCGTCGGAATGACAAAGCAGCTTTTCTTACAGCGAGTTGCTGTCGGTGCGGCTGTCACGGGTGTTTTTCTGCACGGCAATGGCCCCGAACAGCGCCAGCAGAAACGACATGCCATAGAAGCCTTTTTCGCTGAGCGTAAGCGTAGCGTTCCACAGGCCGACCACCAGCAGGGCCACCGCCATTAGGGTAGAAAACCAGCTTAGGCCGTAGTAGATGCCCGTCACCGGCACGCCTTCCATTTGGTCGCGCACGGTTTTTTGCAGCGAAACGGCCGAGAACAGGCCGTACATGAGCACAGTGAAGTAGTATCCTTTCTCGTTGAGCGCCATCTGGGCGTTCCAGAGGCCAACAACGAAGGCGGCCATTCCGGCTAGCAGCGCCACCCAGGAAGCGGCAATGAAGGCATTGGAGGGCTTGGTGTTCATAACGGTACAGTGGTGTGTGGGTTGGAATACAAGCGCCGGGTAGTAGCCGGTCGACAAGCCAAACATAGCGGGCACCCCCACCTACCACGCATCCAAACTTTCGTTTCAATTAGACTTTTGAAATACTGAAATCAGCTTCGAATACAACCTAATTACAGGTCCGTGTAAGCGTAAGGAGTCTGATTGTAGCTATAAAAAAGCCACTTGCGCATTGTTCTGAAATCAGACATTTCAACGGCCAGGTTTTGGTAGCTTAGAGCTAAAACTAAAAGCTAGTTCCCCTCCTTGGATAAGGAGGGGCTAGGGGTGGTTGACCAATCGTTGAATGATTTACTAGCTCTAATTTCTAGTTCTAGTTGTTCAACCACCCCTAACCCCTCCTCATCTGAGGAGGGGAACTAGACTTTCAGCTACATTATAATACTTATTATAACATGTCTTTAAACCAAAACGAGCCGCCCTAAGTGGAGCGGCTCGTTGCCATTAAGAGCGTTTACCGGGGCGGGCGCTGCCGCGGGTGCCACGGGTGGTGTTTTTGGGCCGGCCGGGGCCGGCGGAGGCACCTTTGGAGGAACCGGCTGGGCGGTTGGGGCGGACTCCGGGCTGACCGGTGGGGCGCCCCGAGCCGGCAGCCCGGCCCGCCGTAGCCAAGCCACGTGGAGTGGCAGGTTTGCGGCCCGCGGCTTTTTCAACCCAGGCGCCGGCTAACTTGGTTTTGGGCTTGCGGGGGGTATCGTCGGAGCCGGGGCCGGAGGCGGGGCGCGCAATAACGGCTTGGCCAGTGGTGGGGCGCGAGGTTTTGCGCGAGGGGCGGTCGGCCCACTGCTCGGCGGTGGAAACGGTTTTGCGGCGGCGCGGTACCGAGCCGTCGTCGGTGCCGCTGGAGTGCTCAATCATGCCGAACAGCTCCTTTAGCTCCTTCTCCGTTAGCTCGCGCCAGTCGCCGATACCGATACCTTTGATGTTGATGTTCATCACCCGAATGCGTTCCAGCTGCACTACCTCGTAGCCAAACGCCTCGCACATGCGCCGAATCTGGCGGTTCATGCCCTGGATGAGCGTGATGCGGAAGATGTAGTTGGTTTCCTTCTTCACCTCGCACTTCTGCGTCATCACGCCCAGAATCGAGACGCCATTGGCCATGGCCTCGATGAACTGGTCGTTGATGGGCTTGTCCACCATCACAATGTATTCCTTCTCGTGGCGGTTGCCGGCCCGCAGAATCTTATTGACGATGTCGCCGTTGCTGGTCAGCAGAATCAGGCCCTGCGACTCCTTATCGAGGCGGCCGATGGGGAAGATGCGGACGCTGTGCTTGATGTAGTCGATGATGTTGCCTTTCACGCCGCGCTCGGTTGTGCTCGTCACGCCCGGCGGCTTGTTGAAGGCAATGTACACGGCGTCTTCCTCGGCCCGCGGCTCAATGGCGTGCCCGTTTACCACCACCTGGTCGCGGGGGCCAACCTGCACGCCCACCGCAGCCCGCTTGCCGTTCACGAACACGCGGCCCTGCTCGATAAACTTGTCGGCTTCCCGCCGGGAGCAGAAGCCGCTTTCACTGATGTATTTATTGAGCCGGGTAGACATGGTGTTGGTTTTTAGTTGCTGGTTTATGGTTGCTGGTTGCAGCATCAGCAAAGTAGCCTGCCCACGTCCTGAACGTGAGCCGGCCGCAAAGGTACGACGGAAGCAGGCGGTTCACTTAAACCGCCGCGCCGGCCGCCTGGAAAAACGCAAACAGCGCCGTTTCCACTTCGGTAGGTAGCGTGGCGGGCGTCACGGGTTGCAATAGCAGGGGTACGCCGGCTTCCTTGGATGTGTAGGTGCCTTCCGTGGCCGTAAAGCGCAAGTGTCCCTGGGCAAATTCGCGCTGCTGCACGCCGCCGTCGTTGCTCATGGCTACGAACGTGAGCGGCTGCAACGCTTGTGTGCCTTTGTTGAAATACAGCCAGAAATACACGTCACCGGGGTTGTTGCTCTGTACATCCAGGCGCTTGATTTCGAAAATGGCAGCGGTATCGGTGTCGAGCAGGAAAAGGGTGCGGTATGGGATGGGCATGGCGGGAAGTTGCGACTTATTGTTCTGACAGTTCAGCGTTGCGGTAAATCAAGACGTGCGCAATACTCTCAACAGGCGTTGGCAACTCCAACTGTATCTGTTCAAGCTGCCGGGCAAACACTTCTAGCTCAAGCAGTGCTTGGTCGTATGCGGCAGACAAAGCAGATTTTGCTACTTGAATTTCAAGGGGAGTATATGGTCGAAACTCCTCGTAATCCACCCTGCAATCAAAGAGGACCATATCGGTAGTGAATAGGACTTCCGGAGCCGGGTGGCCGTTGCAATAAGCGCCACGGTTGTATTTAGCTACATGTTTCCAATAGACGATGTCTGACAGTTCGCCGCAGCACTGCGGAAAAAGAGTGTTCTGACCGTCGATGCGCAACACGTAGCCGCCGAAAAAGCTGCACTGCTCCTCAATGATTCGTTCACCGTCGAAATAGCCCTGCAGATGCGCCTTCGCCAAGGCCTTGATAGCGCCAAGTGGTATGTCAGTAATCCTGTAAAAAGGTGTGTTAACTGCAAAAGGAGAAATCGAGGCAAGAGCTTCTGCCACCTCAGGATGCCGAAGGTCAACTTCTATAACGGGTATCAATTCAGCTTTCATACTTTACCGCAGATGCGCCTTCGCAAGCTCAGGATGACAAGCATCTACTCTACAACGCCACCTTTTTTTCGCCCTTGTTCACGCTCACTATCCACTTGGTCAGCCCGCTCATATAGGTTTGCTGGTCGTCGTAGAGGCTCATGTGGCTGCCGTTGGGGCAGATGAGGGCGGTGCCGTTTTGCACTTGGCTGGCAATGCGGCGCATGTGCTCGGGGTCCATGGTGTCGTACTTGCCGCCGATACTGAGGACGGGTACCGACAGTTTCGGCAGGTCCGGGGTCCGGTCCCAGTGTAGAAGCTTGCCGGAAGCGCCAAATTCGCTGGGGCCCTGCATGGTCACGTAGAGCGACTGATTGGTTTTGCCCAGGGAGCGGGTCATGGGCTCAGGCAGCTCGGGTAGGCGGCAAAGGTGTTCGGCGTAGAAGTTCGGCTCCAGTAACTGCATGTAGCGCGGGTTGGCGAAATCCTTTTTGGCTTCAATCTGGCGGATTTCGGCCAGCACTTCGGGCTTGAGTTGGGGCGCCAGCACCTCGTCGGCGTACTTGTTGTAGGCCGGAATACTCATCATCATATTGCTGATGACCAGGCCTTTCAGATTCTGCTGGTACTTGAAGGCATATTCGGCCGCCAGAATGCCGCCCCAGCTGTGGCCGAGCAGATAGAAGTTGTCCTTGGTTAGGTTAAGGGCTTTGCGCACTTGCTCTACCTCTTCCACGTAGCGCGGCAAGCTCCACATGGCCGTATCCTTGGGGTTGTCGGAGTTGCCGCAGCCGAGCTGGTCGTAGTAGATGAACTCGATGCCTTCCTGGGGCAGAAAGTTTTCCATGCACTCAAAGTACTCGTGGGTGGCACCGGGTCCGCCGTTGAGCAGCAGCACTTTCATCTTCGGGTTGTTGCCGAAGCGCTTGGTCCAGACCTTGAATGTGCCCTTGGGCGTGCTAATCGGAATGACTTGCACGCCGCCGTCCTGCACGCCGGTTTCCTGGCTTTGGAAGTAGCTGGCCGCGGGAGCCGTGGCGGTTTCCGGCTTGGGTTGCGTGTTGCAGGCGGCGGTAAGCAACATTACAATAGGAAAGCTGAGAAACCTGTTCATATAATCAGATTTTGTTGAAGCCAATTTCTATACGTAGAAAGGGGGGATAGTAGAAGAAGTTGTCCACATTCGTCGGTTGCACAAGGCCCGGCAACCCAACAACTAAGATTTTTAAATAATTGATACATAGATTATTATAAGTAAAGGTTCGAATCCAGACGTGACCTGAACAGAAAAAAGACACTATATCCCGAAGAGCTTTGCTTTATCTTCGTTGCACTTGCATGGTTGTCATCCCGCCAACGCATCGTCTGAAAAGACGAAGCCCCGGCTGTTGACGCAGCCAGGGCTTCAGGAAGTGGGTGGATAGCACACCCAACAACCTACGAAGTTATGGGTAAGCGTGCAAGCAAGAAACAAGCCGACAAGGTCGGTTTGTTTCGCATCTCCCTAGAGTTGGTGAAGGCCGCACTAGGAGGAGCCATTCGAGCTGTGGTAAGCCACTGGCTCGAACATCCGTAAGATGATGGGCGGCGGTCAGAGCTTCGGCTCTGGCCGCCGTTTGGCTTGCGCGCACAGTGTATTTATGGTAGTGCGAAAGGTTATGCAAACATACGCACTTCATGTATAAAAAGATGAAGGGAAATCGAAATTGCAAATTGCTATTACACAACGGTTGGCATAATCAAATCAACTACGAAATCCGATGAGACTGGCTGTAAAACCAGTAATTACCCCAGCGTATGGTACACGGCTTGTACGTCGTCGTCCTCTTCGAACTTCTCGATGAGGTTCATTACCTCTTCCAGCTGGTCGCCTTCGAGGTGGACGGTGGTGTTGGGCACGCGCTGGAGCTGGGCCGACGTAACGTTCAGGCCCTTTTCTTCCAGCGCCTTCTGCATCTGGCCGAAGTCCTGGAAAGTGGTTTCCACCACAATAAAGTCCTTCACGTTGCCTTGCTCGTCTTCTTCCTGGTCGGCGTACACGTCTTCGGCGCCGGCGTCAATCAACTCCAGTTCCAGCTCGTCGAGGTCGAGGCCTTCGGCGGCGAGGCGGAACACGCCTTTGCGGGTGAAGGTGAAGTCGGAAGAGCCGGCGGTGCCGAGGGCGCCGTTGCCGCGGTTGAAGTACATGCGCACGTTGGCCACGGTGCGGGTGGGGTTGTCGGTGGCGGTTTCAATCACCACGGCCACGCCGTGGGGCGCGTAGCCCTCATATACCACTTCCTGGTAGTCTTTTTCCTCTTTGCTGCTGGCCCGCTTGATGGCGGCTTCCACCCGGTCTTTGGGCATGTTCACGCCTTTGGCGTTCTGCATGGCCGTGCGCAGGCGGGAATTGGCATCGGGGTTGGTGCCGCCTTCCTTCACGGCCATCACAATCTCCCGGCCGATGCGGGTGAAATCTTTGGACATCCGGTCCCAGCGCTTCATTTTGCGGCCTTTGCGGAATTCAAATGCGCGTCCCATCTATGGTGAGTTGGTGAAATGGTGAGTTAGTGAGAATTTCTGTCGGCGTGGTGGGGCCGAAGGGGCTGCAAGTTAGGAGAAAGCCGGGCGGGGCGCAATTGCAACTTCTGGTTTGGTGCGCCCGGCCGTGTGGCGTTTCGGCTGGGTGCCGCACTACTGCGCCCGGAGCGTGTAGGTGCTGGAGTTGCCGGCCGGGTAGCCCTCGATAACCAGCGTGAGCAGGTTGTTGCGCAAGCTGAACGTGCCTTGGTCGGTGCGGGACTGGCCTTTTTTGTCGGTGTACGTGAAGGTGATTTTGTTGCCGGTGAACGTGAAGCGGCCCGTCTGGTCGAAGGGCATGGGGTTCTGGTTGACGGTCAGGGTCAGGTGCTTCTGGTAGGTGCCGTCGGGGCGGAGGGTGAGGGTGCCGCCCACGCCGCTGGCTGCCACCGGCGCGGGGCCGCTTTCCTTGTCCAGGATGCTGTAGGTGAGGTAGGTATAGGTGGTGAAAAACGACGGCTTGAGCGCAGCCACCGGGGCGGCTTTCCGCTGGGCCAGTACGGCCGGCGCGCTCAGCCCCAACCCGATACATAGAAGAAGATAACGCAGATTCATGCTGAAAGGTAACACAAGGTGAGGTGGTGAAGTGGTGAGATAGTGAGTTTGATGTTCAATTTGCGTCACTTGCGCAATTAGTGTTGCTAAAACAACAACCTCACCATTTCACTATCTCACCACCTCACCTCATGCCCGACTTCCTCCGCGACCTTATCCGCCCCGCCGCCGAACTGCCCGAAGCTGATGTGTGCCTGGTGGGCTTGCCGCTCGATTTCGGAACGGTGCTGGAAGGCGGCCGGGCCGGGGCCGTACACGCCCCCGACGCCATCCGGCGGGAGCTGCGGCGCTACCACAAAACCTACAACCTGGAGCACAACGTCAGCCTGGAAAATTTACGGATTGCCGATGCCGGCAACGTGAACCTGCGCCAGCCCAACCACGAAGAAAACCACCGCCGCATCCGGGAGAAGCTGGGTGAGCTATGCCGGCAGTACCCGCGGGTGGTAGTGCTCGGCGGCTCGCATGATGGCACCTATAGCACCGTGCGCGGCCTGGTGGATGCCAGTGGCGGGCAGCCGGTTGGCGGCATCAACCTGGATGCTCACGCCGACGTGAAGCACAAGCCCGACGTAATCAGCAGCGGAACGCCTTTCGGTAAGCTGCTGCGCGAAGAGTTTCTGGCCGGGCCTCGGTTCACGGAAATCGGCTTGCATTCCAACCTCAATACCAAAACCGATATTGATTTTCTGCACGAGCAGCAGGCGTATATCGTGCCCTTAGCCCACGTGCAGGCCGACGGCATGCCCAACTACATGCGCCGTGCGTTACAGCGGGCCGGCAGCCCGGCTTTCGTTAGCTTCGATATAGACGGTTGCGCCGAAGCCTACGCTCCGGCTGTTTCGGCGCCTAGCGCCGACGGTTTCACGCCCCGGCAAGCAACGGCAGCCGCTTTCTTGGCCGGGCAAGCGGCGGAAGTGTGCCTGTTTGAAGTAGTGGAGCTGAACCCCATCTTCGACCGGGACCACCAAACGGCGCGCCTGGCGGCTACCATCATCACGGCTTACCTAACCGGCGTGGCGGCGCAGCTTACGGCGCAGCAGCAACGGTAAGTCCTGGGGGGGGTGAAACCAGCAAAAAGCCGTTCCGCTTACAGTTGAAGCGGAATGGCTTTTGGGTAGTTGGAACCTAAGTTCTACGCCTGATACTTGCCGGAACCGGTGGGGAAGCGGCGCGACGAAACGTATTGGGTGGTGGGGTAACCCTCTTGCCTGCGGCGCTGCCGTTGCTGCACCAGCCAGGCCGCGCCGGCCAGCAAACCTACGCCTACAATAGCCAGGGTCAGGCGCTGCGGGAACGAATCCTCGGGAGCGGGCGGCAGGTAGGCCACGCCGTTTTCATCGAGCCGGGCGGGGTCGAGCACGTAGCGGCCGGTGGTAGGCATGGGGAAGAAGTTGGCCAGCTGCTGAAGGCCGTCGGTAGCTTCCACCCCCTGCACCACTGGGCCGTGGCCGCACCCGATGTTCTCAGGGCGCAGGCCCGCCAGCTTCTGCACCGATTCGCGCACCTGCTGCCAGTTGTAGTTGAACGGCGCACCCGCCACGCTCACCTTGGGCACCTGGAGCAGCAGCGCCGGCACCGACTCGTGGTTGGCGGTAGCAAAGGCGTCGGCGCCGAGCAGGGTTTTGTCTTTCTCGCGGAACAAGGCTACCTGGCCGGGCGCGTGGCCCGGTACGTGTACCCAGCGCCACTCCGGCAAGAACGGCACCTCTTTAGAATCGGTGGGGAGGGCCTGCACTATGCTGCTGAGCTGGAAGGACTGCGGCGGGAAAAACCGGGCCATGAAAGCCAGCGTGCCGCCGTTTTCCACGGTGGGGTCGGCGGGCGGGTACACGGCGCGGGCCGTCAGGAAGGGCAATTCCAAGGGGTGCGCCAGCACGGGCACTTTCCAGTGCTCGGCCAAGGCCAGCGCCGAGCCGGAGTGGTCCATGTGGCCGTGGGTGAGGAGGATGGCCTCGGGGTGGGTACCAGGGTAGAAAAGCTGGTCGGCTGCCGCAATAATGGCCTTTTCCGAACCCGGCAGGCCGGTATCAACCAGCACCCACTCGCCGGGAGTGGCCGATTCCACGAAATACACATTAACGAACCGCTGGATGGTGAGCTGCGTGACGCCGGGAGCTACTTGTTTCATAGTGTCGGGGGTAATGGTTGAGCTGGGTTTGGAAAGTAGTACGCAAATCTGGCTGGCAGGGAGACGCAGCAACCAGATTTTATAGGCTCGGCTGGGTGCATGGCACTACCGGCCACAAACAAGAGAAGCCACCCATTGTGGGTGGCTTCTAACTCAATTAATTCGGTAAGATTATCGGGTGATTGGCTTCCGGAGTTCAAGCAAGCCAGTGCTTTTTACTGACCGGTGGTAGTACCGCCCGCCGTAGTCATGCCGCCAGCGGTGGTGCCGGCCGTGGAGCCCGTGGTAGCACCGCCCGTGGTGGTAGAAGCACCGGCCGTAGAGCCGCCGGCGGTGGTGCCAGCCGTAGAAGTGCCGTCGGTGGTGGTAGCGCCCATGGTAGCGGAGCCATCCGTAGTGGTGCCCGTGCCACCCGACATCGACGTGTCGGAACTCATGCCGGTATCCGTGCTGGTGGCATCAGAAGTGGAAGGCTCAGTTGAGGTGCCCGAAGCGTCGCTGGTTTCGCCGCCGGCCTGGCTGCCTTCGCCGGCCTGGTTGCCGCAAGAGGCAAATGTGAACGAAGCAGCGGCGAGGGCAAGAAACAATACCTTTTTCATCGTGTTAGGTTGGTAAGAATGAGGTGTTTGGAATGGATTGCCGGCAACATCAATAACTGCGTTGCCTGTCACTTACTACCAGTATCTAACGGGAAGTAACCCAGAAAAGATAAAACAGATCAAAATTTTATTATATTATTCAGTTATCTAAGCCGCTATAGTCGAGCTACTAAGACAATGGAATACAGCGAATAGTGCAAAAAAAACCGGAGGAGCTTTAGGCAGCCAGTATCTCCCATACATTGCCTGATACTCAAAGTTTTGCAGACAAATGCGGTGGAAAGCGCAAGCGCAAGCCGCAACAGATTCCTGGAAAAAGCTAGGCTAGTGGGAAGGTCGGGGCGAAGAATCTTCGTCGGGCACAAATTCCAGTAAATCACCGGGCTGGCACTCCAGCACCTGGCAAATAGCCTCTAGTGTGCTGAACCGAATGGCCTTGGCTTTGTCACTCTTGAGGATGGACAGGTTGGCCAGCGTGATATCCACGGCGGCAGCCAGCGCGCTGAGCGACATTTTGCGCCGCGCCAGCATCACATCTAATCGGACGATAATGGGCATCGAGGTCAGACAGTTAATTCAGCTTCTTCCGTCAGCTCGACCCCGCGCTGGTAGCCGCTGGCCAGCACCACCAGTATAGCGGCCGTCAGCCCACTCGATATCAGCGACGTTCCAAAATCCGCATTCGGCAGCAATTGATCCGTATACGGTGCCGCCAGGTGGCTCAGGTAGTTCTGCATGCCCCAACTGGCTACCCGCTGGTAGGCTTCGCAACCAAGCAGCAGCACGGCCAGCCAGCGCAGCCGCTGCACGTTGGCCGCGGTGAAAGGGGCGCCGGGTTTGATGTCGCCCAGAATCTTGAACATAAGTAGCGCAAACACCACCCCAGCCACCAATAGCGGCAGCGGCCCTTTCTCAGCGTTTACTAGGCGTAGCAGCACGCGCCGGATAGCATTGGGTTCCTGCACAACCAGTGTACCGGTTTGGGCGTGCAGCAGCAGCTTGGCCGGCTTGCCGCCCGCTACCTGTTGCTGGGCCTCGTCGAACGACTCGGAATCCGTCAGGCGCTGCCGGACATTCAGCATGACCACGTTGCCAGGCGTACCAGGAAACAAGATTTGGTAGATGCCATAAGGCACTACCCCCAGCCCCGCTATGGCCATAAGCAGGAAGGTGAAACGCATAAACTTTAGCAGAAACTGAGTTTTGCGGAGCATACAAAACAGGTGATAATATGGTGGGATTGTCAATAGCAAATGAAACAATTATTTATTGTTTATCAATAAATACTATCTGTTTTAAGGAAAATAATTGCTTTTGTTCGATGTGGTGTAGTTGCTCGATAAGCAGCGCCCTTCCGAGGTGTCACTAACGGACAGGCTACCAGTGCAAGCAAGCTGTGCGCCGTAGCAGCAAAGAGTATGACTGCCGTAGCTGGTGGCAGTGGAATGGGGCTGCAACCCACTGGAAATGAAGCTAGGGGAGAAAGGCGAAAAGTTTAACTTGCCTGCCTACCCACTTTTACCAGCTTTCCACCCCATGCCAAACGCTACCCTCGACACGCCCGAGCTCAACCTCGAAGCCACCTCCCAATCGTCGGCATCTGAAAAGCCCACTACCCGCCCGATGTACTACGAGTACAAGCCCGCGGAAACCGTGCGCGCCCAGCACGGCACCACCTTGCGCTGCAAAACCTGGGAAGCCGAGGCCGCCCTGCGCATGCTGGAAAACAACCTCGACCCGGCCGTGAGCTTGGTGTACGACGAGCTGATTGTGTACGGCGGGGCCGGCCGCGCCGCCCGCAACTGGAAGGAGTATCAAACCATCGTCCGCACCCTCAAAAACCTGGAACCCGACGAAACCATGCTGGTGCAGAGCGGCAAAGCCGTAGGTGTGCTGCGCACCTGGGCCCACGCCCCACGGGTGCTCATTGCCAATAGCAACCTCGTGCCGGCCTGGAGCACCCAGGAATATTTCGATGAACTGGACAAGCTGGGGCTGATGATGTACGGCCAGATGACGGCCGGCTCCTGGATTTACATTGCCACCCAAGGCATCCTGCAAGGCACCTACGAAACCTTCGCCGCCGTGGCCGACAAGCACTTTGCGGGCACGCTGGCCGGTACCGTTACGGTTACGGCGGGCCTCGGCGGCATGAGCGGCGCGCAGCCGCTGGCCGTAACCATGAACGACGGAGTGTGCTTAGTTATCGAGCCGATTGACGAGCGGGTGAAGCAGAAGGTGCGCGAAGGCTACCTCGACGAGCAGGCCCGTGACCTGGACCACGCCCTGGAACTGTGCCAGCAATACAAACAGGAACGCAAAGGCTGGAGCATCGGCCTGACCGGCAACGCTGCCACCGTACTGCCCGAGCTGCTGACCCGCGGCTTCAAGGCCGACATCGTGACCGACCAAACCTCGGCCCACGACCTGATGGACTACCTGCCCGAAGGCGACGTGAACGAAGTGCTAACCTTGCGCGCCAGCAACCCCGAGGAGTTCAAGCGCCAGGCGCTGGCCTCCATCATGAAGCACTGCCAGGCCATTATTGATATGCAGGCCGCCGGCTCCGTGGCCCTCGACTACGGCAACAACCTGCGCGGCCAGGCCGAGAAAGGCGGCCTCAAGGTGCGCGACGAGCAGGGCCAGTTCCTGTACCCCGGTTTCGTGCCCGGCTACATCCGGCCGCTGTTCTGCGAGGGCAAAGGCCCGTTCCGCTGGGCGGCCCTCTCCGGCGACCCGCAGGACATCCTGCGCATCGACCGGGCCCTGCTCGAAACCTTCCCCGAGAATAAAATGCTGGCCCGCTGGATTGCCAAGGCCCAGGCCAAAGTGCCGTTCATTGGGCTGCCCGCCCGCGTGTGCTGGCTGGGCTACGGCGAGCGGGAGAAGTTCGGCCTGGTTATCAACGACCTGGTGGCGCGGGGCGAGGTATCGGCCCCCATCGTTATCGGGCGCGACCACCTCGACTGTGGCTCCGTGGCCTCGCCCAACCGCGAAACCGAAGGCATGCGCGACGGCTCCGACGCCGTAGCCGACTGGCCCCTGCTCAACGCCCTGGCCAACTGCGCCAGCGGCGCCGACTGGGTTTCGCTGCACAACGGCGGCGGCGTGGGCATCGGCAACTCCACCCACTCCGGCATGGTGATAGTAGCCACCGGCACCCCCGAAAAAGCTGAGCGCCTGCGCCGCGTCCTCACCACCGACCCCGGCATGGGCGTCTTCCGCCACGCCGACGCTGGCTACGAGCTGGCCCAGCAGGTAGCCGAGGAGCGCGGCGTGAATATTCCGGGGCGGGGGTAAAAGGTTGTTATACTATTGCAACGCTTTATAAATAGGGGCTACATCAGTTTTGTAGCCCCTATTTATTACTCTTGAGATGACTCTAAACCAATCGTAGTTAATTTTCTAAGTATTCTTATTCTTTCCAGCGAGTCATCTGTTTCAAGGTAATTTGTCATCAGTTCTATTAATTCATTGTCACTATGAAATGTCTCCTGCCAGCCAAATTCATATAGCAATCTATTTAACCTGCATGCGCCAATAGTGAAGCTTCCTTTTTTTGTTCTGTCAACATAATAATAATCACCAAGTCTGATAATATGGTCTTGGTATCTGTCAAAATGAGGGTGTACAATCTTGAATGCGTTTGAAACCGTTGGGTATCTTTTTCTTGTTTTGCCCTTGCTTAACGTTAACGTATCCTCAATAATATCTAAGGTTTCTTGTTCTTTTTTTATCGTATTACATTCGGCACAAACTACACAAAGATTTTTAGGCTCAAATATGAATGTAATATGCTTCGACTTTGGTACAATGTGTTCTACATGGCAATTTAACGTAGATGTCATAGATACACTGTTTCTGCAAAAAGCACATATGCCTCTTTGTTCTATTTTGTAAAAATCACGTATTTCTTTTCGTAAATCTTGAAGTTCATTACAACTCCAATCCGTTTAATTGAAGCTTATGCCTATTTGGGCTTCTTTTGATTGGACTAATATCTGTGCATCAGAAGAGTATATTATTGGGTTGTTAATTTCTGGCATATAGTTTGTGCAGTTTTTTGATTGCCAGAAGTAGAGTATAGACAGGGTCTTCCCTGTCTAAGAAATTTTCTTGTGAGATTAATACTGTATAATTTTCCGTGTCTTTGTTGTCAAACTGTTTCTTAGAACTTACTTTGGTAAATACACTAAGTGCTATCCTTGATAAATATTCATTTTTAAATCCTGGTGATTTGAATACGTTGGCTAGTTGAAAGTCTATTGAATTGTTAATTAAAGAATCAGCATTTGTGATTTTTCCAGTATCCATTGATAAAACAAAGCAGTTATTGGTGTCTAAGTTGGATATAATTTGCGGGGAGTGTGTTGCTATCAAAAAGTGGCAGCCTTTGTAGTGTTTGAATGTGTCTAATAATAATTTTATATATTTCTCCTGCCACTCAGGGTGAAGACAAATTTCAGGTTCGTCAATGCAGATTAATGAATTATCTTTAATTTGGCTTGCTATTCCTAGGAAACCTATAACTACGGATTGCTCACCGGAACTTGCGTCAATAATTGAATATGGTCTATTTGTATTTATTTTGCTCAGGTTGACTTCTCTTAATCTTAGAATACCGGAATGCATTAAAAATATTAATTGGGTTAAAGGGATATTTAGTAATTCTTGACTATAAATTCCATTTTCATCTATGTCAATATAGATATGTTTTTTGCTTCTTGTTGGATACCATTCTCTAACTATTTGAATTAAAAAATCTATTTTATTTTCATCTATTATACCATCAGGGTGATAAAAAAAATCTTTTGTTTATTGGTACTACAGGACCAATAGATTTTTTGTTGAATAATTCTTCAAAAATTTGTACTGGATCTGTGTTATGAGAATTCGATAGTTCGTAAGCTAATCTATTAGATAGCCTAGGTTCAATCCTGATTTGTATAGTATTATTATACCCTAAATAGTTCAGGACACTAGTGATACTCTTAATCTGTTTATTATCTTCTGCAAGTGATTCAAGTAGTGATGATATGATTTTTGACATATATGCCAAGCCAAAATTTTAGCTTGGTAAATCTCTTAATCCTAAATATGAATATCCGGTAATGTGTTCAAATTTTCGTCCTAATGGGAATCTGTCAAACGGGCTTGTTGACGCTGTAATGATTTTCTGGGGTGAACCAGAATGTTGTAATACTCCCTTAAGTGAAGTTTCTCTAAAACCAATATCATTATAAAAGAGGTCTTTCCTTGATGTGTCAATAAATTCTGAAACTATTGAGCTTAGTAAGCGGCTTTTTCCACTGCCGTTCTTTCCAACAATTATTGTAAATATATTTTCACTGCTGTCTGTTCTAGATGGATCTGTGAAGTAAAAAGTTTTTCGGTTTTGTATATACGTTTGGAGCATCTTGACATTCGATAAGTGATGAGCCTATTTCGCAAATCTATCAAAAGGAATAGCATATCATACTTCCTTT
This sequence comes from Hymenobacter telluris, assembly GCF_017313265.1. GTDB lineage: Bacteria > Bacteroidota > Bacteroidia > Cytophagales > Hymenobacteraceae > Hymenobacter > Hymenobacter telluris. Next base: position 73,554 of record NZ_JAFLQZ010000001.1, read on the forward strand.
GATAAACTTATCACTCCTCTATTTACCGTAACCTAGGCGTTGCTCACTCTAGCTTGCCCCAACAAGAAAAAAGCAAAACGCCCGCCTTCGTTGTTTACCTCCCTGCACCGGCACATCACTGGCGCACGAACCAAACAACTTAACTATGAACATCGGAATCATTGGGGCCGGCTACATCGGCAGCGCCCTGGCCGTGCGGCTTACCAGCCTTGGCCATTCAGTTTACATTGCCAACTCCCGCGGGCCGGAAACCCTGAAAGACGTGGAGCAGAAGACGGGCGCTACGGCTGTTACGGCCGAGGAGGCTGCTCAACGCGGCAGCGACTTTATTGTGGTGACCATCCCGCTGGAGAAAATCCCAGACCTGCCCAACAACCTGTTCGAGGGTGTGGCTCCGGCGGTGCCCATCATCGATACCAGCAATTACTACCCCTTGCTGCGCGACGGCCAGATTCCGGAGCTTGAAACCGGCGACCTGACCGAAAGCGGCTGGGTGCAGCAGCATCTGGGCCGTCCGGTGGTGAAGGTGTTCAACAACATCTTCGCCGAGCACCTCGAAAAGAACGGCCAGCCCGCCGGTACGCCCGGCCGCATCGGCCTGCCCGTAGCCAGTGATGACACCGCGGCCAAGCAGAAAGTAATGGCCTTGGTAGAGGAGCTGGGCTTCGACGCCGTGGACGGTGGCACCATGCGCGAGTCGTGGCGACAGCAGCCCGGCGGCCCCATCTACTGCAACGACCTGCCGGCCAACCAAGTGAAGGAGCATCTGGCCCAACTCGGTACTGAGCGCACGCCCGAGCAGCACGCCGAGTTCCTGGCCAACCAAAACGCGGCCGAAAAGCACATGGAGGCGCAGGGCATCAAGCTGAAGTAGTTGCCGGGCAGCCTCCTGCACGCAGAAGCCAGTCATTGGTCTCCCTTGGTTTCCGTAGTCCGGCAGTTTTTCTACTTTGGGGCTTCCGCTGAACGTGCGGTTATGCTGCTATGATTTACTTATCCGTTTTTGCCAAAGGCAGCCCGCTTTGAGTACCAACTCAAAGCCCCATGAAACGAGTTAAGAAACTCAAGCAAGCCTTTGGCACCGTAGAAGAAGGACACTTTGCCGCCTTCCCCGTGAAGTTTTCCAACGTGCAGGTGTCGCGCGTTATTTTCGGCAACACCCGTGGCTGCGCCTACTGCTTTCCCCACGGCCCCGAAACCAGCAACGCTACGCTGGCCAAGCAACAGCGAAGCTGGAAGCACTACCGCCGCACCCAGTGGAAGCCCTAAACTTGCGGCCCAAAAAGTTAGCGCCGCCTCGGTACACCGGGGCGGCGCTTTGCGTTTCCAAGCAATATCTTACTGTATTTAACCTAAGTTGCGGACTAGCCGCGTAGCGGCGAAAGGTTGGTAGCTACCGGATTCTGTTGGAACGGTGCGCCGCGTAGCGGTGCCAGAAGGAGTTGTGTCTCTGGCACCGCTACGCGGCGCGGCCCGTCTGTGGCCTGCTGGGCTACCAACCTTAGGCCGCTACGCGGCTAGTCCGCAACTTGAGTTATTTACCCCTTGTGTTTAACCCGCCCTCTATACCTTACCCACTATGAAACCCGAACTGCAAGACCTCCCGCTCCTCGACAACAGCGGCAGCCACCGCTTCGAGCTGACCGTGAACCACGCCACCGCCTTCATGGAGTACGGCGACCGGCCCGAAGCCATTGCCCTGTTTCATACCGAAGTGCCGCCGCAGCTGGAAGGGCAGGGGGTAGGCTCGGCGCTGGTGGAAAAAGTGCTAACGGAAGTGGAGCGGCGGCAGCGGCAGCTGATTCCGCTGTGCCCCTTCGTGACCAGCTACCTGAAGCGGCACCCGGAGTGGCAGCGCCTGGTAGCGCCCGGCTATCAGCGCTGGTTTCAGCCGACAGCCTCGCGGTAGTAGCGGATTCTGGCACGTATGCCTCAGGTACAAGTACGCATCTGCAACGACCTGCCATTAGCGCCAGCCCGTATGGCTAGCGTAACAAGCTGGTCGTATAGAACCGGTATAGAATAGTACCAACGTAACGCCACGTCATATGCTTGTTCCTCAAACTCTTGCCCCGCCGTTTCCGCCGCTTGCGTGGGATGGGTACGCCTGGTCGGGCTTGGTGCAGCTGCCCACCTGGGCAGGAATGCGCCTGCCCGATGAAACTTCACTGCCTGTTGATGGCACCGTGGAAGTGCGCGTGTCCACTGAAAACGACGAGCCCGCACTGCCGAGCCCGGCGCAGGCGGCAGCGTATGAGCTGCTCACAACGCAGGCCGCAGCGGTGCGCGAGGCCATTCTGGCGGCAGTGTTTGGCTGGTACCAGCAAGATTACCTAACCTGGCGCGACGAAAACGGCTACGACGAGGAAGAAGCTGCCCGCTACTTGCCGGTGCTAACCGAGCCGGCGCAGCTGGCCGGGCTGGTGCAGCTCACGGCCATCAACGTGTTTCCCACCGCCAACGACGGCCTGAGCTACACCGGCTACGAGTTTGTGTGCAGCTGGGAAGAAGAGCACGGCCTGGGTGCCATGCTGCACGGCAGCCGAATAGTGGAAGTGGGTGGTGCCGATACCGCCATTCTGGAATGGATAGCCGCCCGCGACGCCGAAGCACAATAGTAACCTAGCCGCTTTCAACCCCACCGAATGGAGCAGAGCTTAGTGGAGCGAATCAAGCTTTTTCTGGCCGAGAACCCACTGTTGGCCGGCCAGGGAGCCACTGCGGTATAACTCGCTGAGAAACACACTTGGGAGTTCGGGGGCAGCTACGTGGGCGTGCCCATTTTACGGCTTCAACAACTGCCAGATGCTCTCCGCTGATATGGTTATGGAGTCGACTACAAACCTCCGCCACGACTACAGGCAGCCGGCCGCTGGCCTGGCAGGAGCCCGCCGCTACACTGCTCGTGAAACTGCTATATGCTAGGAAGCAGGCGTACTAACCGCTTGCCAGCTAGAAACGTATGCAGGTATATGCATCCTATTGTACCCTGGCTTCCGGTGTTGTTTATCCCCGTTTTCGGGGCTTTTTGGTGCTTGGTCGTGTTTATGATATCCCGCATGGGTTGGTACCGCTTGGCTGCCCAGTATGCTATAGAAGCAGTGCCTGACACCGTGAACCGGGAAACGCTGACGTTCCTGCGCGTTGGGGTGGCCAACTACAAAAACGCCGCCCGGGTTGGTATTACTCCGCAGGGCCTATACCTAACTACCTGGAAGATTTTCTTTGTTGGGCACCCGCCGCTGTTCATCCCCTGGTCGGCTTTTGGGCCGATGCAGGAGCACACGTTTCTCTGGTCGAAAACCTACTCCACCCACATTAGCAACGGCGGCAGCTCGGTGGCTTTCAGCTTCAGCAGCGACCGGTTATTTGCGGCGCTTTCGGCCGCGGCGGTGCCAGTAGTAGGGCAGCAGTAATCGGCGTTTTTGTTGGGTGGTGGCTCCTGGAAGGATGATGGATACATAAGGCAACAGCTCCGTCGTTTAATACCGTCACTATAGCCTATTTGTATGCTGAAAGCGCTATTCCTTCCGCTACTGCTGTCGACCACCGCCACTACCGCCCAAACCGACTGCGCTAAGCCCGTTATACGCCTGCTGCACAACGGACAGGAAATTTCTTCAGCGGTGGGCAGTGCTTTGGTGCCGAGCGTTACGTTGCAAGTGGCGCCGGAGGCAGGGTGCCCGGAGCAGCGCTACCGGTTCCGCAATGCCGAAGTCACGCTGATTCGTAAAGGGCGGCCGGCGCTGCCTAGCCTGAAAGTCAGTCAGCCGCAGCTTGATTTGCGGTATTTCCTGAATCACTATATACCTGGCGACTATCTGTTTGTCTTTATTGCCTACCAAAACGTGGCCCTCGTTTCCGGCGACTGTTCCCTCACCCCGCTACGCTCGTTGAAAGACGCCAAGTCCAACCCCGGCCAGCTCGATTTGCGCACCGACGACGCCAAAGGCATCAGCTTTCGGTGGCCGCTACAAAAGCCATAGCCGGCGGGTAAAGCACCGGTGGCCTGTTCCGGATTTACTGCACCAGCGTCGTCCTGCTGGCCAGCCTGCTGCTACGCGAAACCGGCATCGGCCGCAAAACGGCCGGCACAGCAGAGCAATGGCATCCCGCTGCTCCCCTTAGCTCGACAACAGCCCCCGGAGCGTAAGCCGGATGTAGTGTCGGCATCGTTGCTATCATCTGGCCTATGGGACTTGTTTGGAACAACTTTATTTTTTGCCAAGGGCGTATTGAATACCGCCTAATAAGTGCTGCCGGAATAACGGCTCGTCGAAGCTCTCGTTGGTGTGGCCGCCCGCCGTGTAAAATGCGCGGCCACCGTCAAACTCGTGGTACCAGGCAACAGGGTGGTCGGGCCCGTTGGTACCGCCGGAATACGTGCTTTCGTCAAGTGTAGCCAGCACTGTAAGATTGGGGTTGATGTTGCGGAAATTGTACCACTCATCGGTACGCTGCCAGCGGGCCGGCAACCCCGTAGTAGCCGGATGGGCATTGCCAGGCACGCTAACAGTGGCCAGTTGAACGGCAGGGTGCCCGTTGAAATAAGCGCCCACCAGTTGCCCATACCAGGGCCAGTCGTATTCGGTATCGGTAGCGGCATGTATGCCAACAAACCCTCGGCCACCCCGGATATACTGCTCAAAAGCCCTCTGCTGCTCTTCGTTCAGTACATCTTGCGTGGTGCTCAGAAATACTACGGCCTGGTAGCGCCCTAGGCTGGCCGCCGTGAAAAGTTGGGCGTTAGTGGTGGTATCCACCTGAAACCCGTGCGCCTGCCCTAGTGCCCGAATGGCCCGGATGCCGGCCGGAATAGACTCGTGGTGGAAACCACTGGTTTTGCTGAAAATCAGCACAGCAGTATTAGGCTCCGGTTGCGGCTTGTCGGTCTTCTTTAAAGCGCAGCCCCACAGTAGCAGGTGGGCAGTAACAAGGTAAGTGAGAGCCAGCAGGCGCATACCAGTTGTTCTATAAGTGAGAAGAAGCTTGCGGTTTGCTAACGAATGCGTTAAGAAGCAAGTAGTTGGATGCGTAGGTGCCGGACCGTATGCGCTTACCCGCTACAGCTTGCGGGGGGCCACACCTTCCTGCGTGATTTGCACAGGCTGAATGCGGCCCTGCGCGTCGAAATACATCCGGTCGATGCACGTGACGCGGTGGTTCTGGTCGGTTTCGGTGAGGGGGCGCCGGTGGTACACGATGTACCATTCGTCGGTGCCCGGCACTTGCAGCACCGAGTGGTGGCCGGCGCCGGTGGCTACTTTCGGGTCTTGCTGCAAGATTCTGCCCGCCCGCTGCCACGGCCCCAGCGGCGAATCGGCTACGGCGTAGGCCACCGAGTAGTTGGGCCCGGTCCAGCCGCCTTCGCTCCACATGAAGTAGTACTTACCGCCGCGCTGGAACATGAGCGGCCCTTCCACGTAGTTCTGCGGCGTAATTTCTTTGAAGGTGCTGCCATCAGGAAAAGGCAGGAAGCCAGTAAAATCGGGCTTGAGGCGCGCAATATTGCAATGCGACCAGCCGCCGTACAGCAAGTAGTACTGCCCATCCTTGTCTTGAAACACAAACTGGTCGATGGGTTGGGCGCCGTTGTGGATGTTGCCGACGAGCGGCTTGCCCAGGTGGTCTTTGAAAGGCCCTTCCGGCCGGTCGGCCACGGCTACCCCAATGCCGCCAATTTCACCCTCGTGCACATCGTTGGCCCCGAAAAACAGAAAATACTTGCTGTCTTTCTTGATGACGGACGGCGCCCACATAGCCCGCTTGGCCCACTTAACGCTGGCCGTATCCACAATGCGCGGGTGCTTGGTCCAGTGCACCAAATCCGGCGACGAAAAGGCATCCATGAACACCTGCTGGTTGTACGGCGCCGAATAGGTAGGGTATATCCAGTAGTTCTTACCGAAGATGATGGCTTCGGGGTCGGCGTACCAGCCCGGCAGAATCGGGTTGCCCGACGTTGAAGTGGCAGCAGTGGGCTTTGGTTTGGCGGGGCGGGAGGGTTGCGCGCATGCCACCTGCCCCGCAAGCAGGCTGCATACAAAACCAGACAGCAGAAGTTTCTTCATGGCTGCTATGATAGTGAAATTCCGGAGTATGCGGTTTGGGGTTGTTGGTCCGTAAGTGGCAAGAGGCTAGTTCCCCTCCTTAGATAAGGAGGGGCTAGGGGTGGTTGAAACACTAGAACTAGAAACTAGCGCTAGATGATGTTCAACGAGTGGTCAACCACCCCTAACCCCTCCTCATCTGAGGAGGGGAACTAGCTTCTAGATTCTAGCTCTGCTCGACTACCTCCTAACTTCTGTCTGCAAGCTCCTAGCTTCCTACTTGAGGTAGCGGGCTAGCGTGTTTTTCAGGTCGTCGCCTTTCAGGTTGAAGGCTACGATTTTACCGGTGGGGTCAATCAGGAAGTTTTGCGGAATGCCCTGCACCCCATAGAGCCGGGCCACCTGGTTTTCCCAGCCGCGCAAGTCCGATACCTGCGTCCAGGGTAGCTGGTCGTCTTGGATGGCTTTCAGCCACTTGGTACGCCCTTTCTCGTCGTCGAGCGACACGCCCAGAATGTCGAAGTTGCGGCCTTTGAACTCGTTGTAGATTTTGGTAACGGCCGGATTTTCGGCGCGGCAAGGTTTGCACCAGGAAGCCCAGAAATCAATCAGCACATATTTGCCGCGGTAGTCGGCCAACGACACCGCTTTGCCATCGGGTGTCTTTTGGGTGAAGCCAGGAGCTTGCGCGCCCAGGGCCGTGACTTTGAGCCCGCGCACCATGTCGCCGTACTGGCGGCCGGGGGCGCTGTTCTTTAGCTCGGGGCTTAGCGCTTCATAGAGCGGCGCAACTGCTTCGTATTGCGGTTGCTGTATCATTTTCAAGCTATGCAAAGCGTACAAGCTGACCCAGGAATTGGGGTTGGCTTTAATAAACGCCATGTCGTTCTGCGCATATTCTTTGAACAGGGCCTGCCCCATGGCTTCCATTCGCTCTTTGAACTCAGGCGTTTCCCGTTGTTGGGCAGTTGCCTTCTGATATTCCACTTCCATGGCTTTTTGCTTGGGAAGCAAGGGTTTTGAAGAGGCCACAAACCGTTGGTGGTCGGCGTTGATGGAGCCACCCTTGACGGTAGCATTCTTCAACGAATCGGAGGTGGTAACCACGATAGTGCTGGGCTCCAGGTATATTCTGGCTTCATCGTTCTGCCTAAACATGTTGTTGTCCGGCTTGCCGTTGCGCTTCACTACCAGGCTTGCTGGCTTCGGTATATCGGTGGTACCCTTGAACTCGAACGTGCCATTCTTGAGCGTGGCAGAGTCGGCGGGCTCCATACCTCGGAATAGATAGATTTTGGCCGGGGCGTTCAGCTTGCCAATCGTGCCCTTAACGGTAAATGGTGTTTGGGCCTGGGCCAGCCAAGGCGCAACTAGTAATAAGCCAAGTAAGGAAGCTTTCATAATAAGTTGGTGGTTAGGTAGTAAGTAGTTTAGGTAGTAAGCAGTAACGCTCTGTAACATAGCACAGTGTATATCATTCGGGCTCTAACGGGAAAAACTAGAGTGCCAGCCTAATCTGCTAGTATTGCCCCCGAAATCAGCCTGCGACCCCAATACCACTTTATCTATCACCCGCTATGAAACTTCTATTCCAGTTGTCGCCGCTGCTACTGAGCCTGGCCGTCGCCTGCCAAAGCAACCCGTCCACGCCCGCCGCGGCCAGCGCAGCAGCACCAGCCAAGCCGGCCGCGGTGCAACCTGCTGCTACGGTGCGGCCTGTCAATTATGACAGTATTGCGGCAGCGGCCCGAGCGAATCCAGAATTTATACGGAATGATATGCTTACCATCAACGGCCAGCAGCACGATGAAACAACCATTCAAGCCCTGGTAAAGCAACTCGGACGCCCCGACAGTATTGCGCGAGAAGCAGTGGAGTGCGCTGGCATGCTGGACACCGGATTGAGTGACAAAGCCGATATATGGTACTATGGTCGAACTGTTTATGAAGTATATAAATCCACGGCCGTTCTAAGCAGCTTCGACGTTACGTCGGGAAAGTTTCAGGGGAAGCTGGGCAAGCTAGTGCTCGACAAGAACACGACCCTAAAAGACGTGCGCCGCTTTTACCCATTATCGGCCAAAGACGCTGATGTGCCCGCGCCAGGGCGCCTGGGAGAAGAAATGAGCTTGCCTTTCAAGTACAAGGGTGAGTGGACGGATTACTCTTTGGTGCTGTTTTTCAAGAAAGGCGTGCTGCAAGAAGTAGGGTTCTTCACCCCCTGCTAATAGCATCCCCCGCACAGAAAATCCTTAAAAATAAAAAGAGCCTGACCGAAGCACTATGGCGTATCGGTCAGGCTCCGTTGCGTACAAGCTGCGGCTATTTGTGGGCCAGTAGGTCCTGCACCTTGGTGTACTGAATGTCGGGGTAGCGGGCGTTATCGAGCGGTTCGGCTAGCTTGGCCTGGCCGGTGAGCATGTTGTGCATGTACTGCATGCCCTGCCACGGCGGAAACACCTCGTCTTTGGCGGGGGCTAGTGTTTTCGTTAGCTTGATCATAGTGGCCAGCACGCCCAGGCCGCCTACCCGTAGTAGCTTGAACTCTTTGCCCATAGCTGTGCTAGCGGCTGCTTGCAGGCCCCGGATGCTTTGCACATCACCGGCCACGCGCAGGTAGCGCGGGGTGTTTGGGTCGAGGGCGGCGGCGGCGGTGAAGGCGGCCGTGTCTACCATGGTGGTGAAGTCCAGTGGCTGGTCGGCGTCGCCCCAGTACACTATCCGGCTGATGCCCGGCTGCACCAGCGGTGCCTGGCCCGTGAGCAAATCCATGAACATGCCATTGAGCACCGACGTGGCCTGAATGGGGGCTTTGTCGAGTTGCCGCTGAAACTCCCGGCGCAAATCAAAGTTGCGGTTCGAGCCTTCGGGCAGCTTGGTGAAATCGGCGGAGAAGTCGGAGGGGATGAAACGGGGGACACCAGCGGCCACGGCGGCCTCCAGCAGGCGCGTTTGGGCGTCCACAATAATGTCGCGCAGCCCGGATAAGGCCGACACCACGCAGGTGGCGCCGGTGCAAGCCGTTGTGAGGTCGGCCACGCTGTGGTAGTCAACGTCCACCACCTCGGCGCCCTGTATCCGCAACGATTGCGCTTCGGCTTTGTGCAGGGCGCTGGGGCGCACCAGGGCCCGCACGGCGGCTCCGCGCTGGCGTAGGTGGTGCGCAATCAGCAGGCCCAGCGCCCCGGTAGCGCCGGCCAGCACAACAAGATTAGGCTCGGTAGCAGGAGCCGGCGACGATTCGATGCTGTTTGTGGGGGAGACTGGGGCCATAAGTGGTTGTAGGATTTAAGTGGAGTACACCCGCGGCAGTACACTCAGCAGCAGATGAACTGTGGCAGATGATACTGCCGGGCTTCCGCAAATGTTGCTGTTACCCGGAAAAGAGCGGCGCTAACAATCCTCAACTGCTACGGGTTGTAGGGGCCTTACCACCACATTGCCTTGAATTTTATGAAAGCATATAAGCTGCACGCCCCCAAAAACCTGGACAACTTCAAGCTCGGTGAATACGACGAGCCCACTGCGCGTGACCATGAAGTGAAGATTCAGGTGAAAGCCGTGTCGTTGAACTACCGCGACTGGGCCCTGGCCAACGGCTGGTTTGGCTACCCCGGCGAGAAGCTCCCGTTCGTTCCGTTCAGCGACGCCGCCGGGCTGGTAACGGAAGTGGGAGCCAGCGTTACCAAGTTCAGGGCCGGCGACCGGGTAGCCGTCAACTTCTTCCCCGATTGGCACGACGGCGCATTTTCCGCGGCCAAAACCACCCGCTCGCTGGGCGGCAGCACCGACGGCGTACTGGCCGAGTACGTGTGTTTTCCGGAAGATGCCGTAGCCAAAGTGCCCGACTCGTTTTCCTTTGAAGAAGCGGCTGCGTTTCCGTGCGCTGGCGTTACGGCCTGGCACTCGTTGGTGGTAGAAGGCCGGCTCCAGCCTACCGATACCGTGCTGCTGCAAGGCACCGGCGGCGTGTCGGTTTTCGGGTTGCAAATCGCCAAGCTGCTGGGCGCGCAGGTTATCATCACCTCCAGCTCCGACGACAAGCTGGCGCAAGCCCAGGCCCTCGGCGCCGACCAGCTCATCAACTACAAGCAGACGCCCAACTGGGAAGCAAAGGCCCGGGAGCTAACCCAGGGCGAAGGCGTAACCCACGTGCTGGAAGTGGCTGGCCAGCTGGCCCGTTCCATCAAAGCCCTGAAAGCGGGGGGCAGCATCTTCCAGATTGGCGCCGTAGGTGGCCCCAATGATGAGGCGCCAAACCTAAGCATGCTACCCCTCAACACCCAACGCCTGCAAGGCATCTACGTGGGCAGCACCCAAATGCTGACCGACATGCTGGTGGCTTTTGACCGTAACCACCTCAAGCCTGTTATCAGCAAAACCTTCAGCTTCGATGAGGCCAAAGAGGCGCTGGCGTATATGGGCAGCGGTTCGCACTTCGGCAAAATTGTGGTGCAGGTAGGATAACCCATGCTGCCCACCCACAGGAGGGTGCCCCCTGAACCTAAAAAAGCCCGCCGACCCGACGTTATATGCTCGGGCCGGTGGGCTGCTTTGTTGGTTGCCAGCCTGCAAAGCTGCACCTCCGGCTCCGGCAGCAGCACGTCAGGGCCAAAAAGGTTTGCGGCCGGCTTGGCTGCTTCCAACGGAGAATCCATTGAGAACAGCACACTACAGAGGAATTTTACAACGCCACATGCGCCGGCCCCTAGCAACTGGGTTGCTTCTGAGTTTTAAGCGGTTTGCCTCCCGTGCTTGAACGTGTAGGCGGAGCAGTATCCGGTACGGGTGGCTTGCCGTACCTGTTGGAGGCTGGTGGCGTAAGCTGCGGCCAACCCCCACGTTGCCTGCGTTTCGCTGGCTGGTATTCTGGGGTTCTTGCTGAAGTTGGATTAAAAGAATACGATTGGTAATCGTAAGGCAACCTAGCTCCACAGTTCCGCGTTTGAGCGGCATCTACTTTTCTCTCGCCCCATGAAATTACTCGCTACGCTCACGCTGTCTGGCTCGCTGTTGTTGGCTGCCGGACCACAGGCTACGGCCCAGAAGGCCCCGTCGCCGTACCAAACCCGTTTCGGTGTTGACGCACCCATTTCGCTTGGCCTGGGGGCCGTTAGCGGCGTGGGGCTCTACCTGATTCAGCAGAAAACCAGCCTCACCGAGGCCGACATAGCGAAGCTCAACAAAAACGACGTGCCCAAGTTCGACCGGTTTGTGGCCGGCAACTACAGCGAATCGGCCCAAACCGCCAGCGACTATCTGTGCTACGGCTCGTTGGTGGTAGCGCCCGGCCTGCTGGCCCTGAACTCCGACATTCGGGCTCGTTACGGGCAAGTAGCGGGGCTGTACCTGCAAACCATGCTGGCCACCGATGCTATTTTCACAATGACGGTGGGCAACGTGTCGCGCTACCGGCCGTTCACCTACGGCTCCGACGCGCCCATCAGCAAAGGCACCAGCGTAATTGCCACCAACTCTTTCTTCGCGGGCCACACTGCTCACACGGCTACGGCCACGTTTTTCGCGGCCAAAGTATTCCACGATTTCAACCCCGATTCGCCGGCCGAGCCTTTCGTGTGGGGCGCCGCCGCCGTAGTGCCGGCCGCCGTGGCCTACTACCGCATGGAAGCCGGCAAGCACTTCCTCTCCGACAACATTGTGGGCTATGCCCTTGGGGCCACTATGGGCATTGTGGTGCCGCAGCTGCACAAAACCGGCCGCCGCGCCGGCCTGTCCATCGTGCCCATGCAGGGTGTGAACGTGAATGGCTTCTCCTACGGCGGCCTGCTGCTCACCAAGCAGCTGTAGCCGCCGCTAGTGCGCCGTATATACTTGCTGAAAAAGCCGCTTGCGTTCTGCTTACAGAAAACAAGCGGCTTTTCTCGTTACTATTTGCTGGTGAATTGGTTTGCCAGCTAAACTGCCTGCTATGCCGCACGACCCTAACAGCTTCTCTTTCCCGCCGGGCACTTTCCGGCGCCAGGATGAAACGCCCGACACCGAGTTCTACCACCACCCGCGCTTCGTTACGCACATTGATGAAGGGGCAATTGCAGCCGTTACGCAGCTGTACCGGGAGTATTTTCCGGCCGGCAGCACCCTGCTCGATTTGATGAGTAGCTGGGTGAGCCACCTGCCCGCCGAGGTGCCGTATGAGCGGGTGGTTGGGCTGGGCATGAACGAAATGGAGCTGCGTGCCAACCCACGCCTGGCCGAGTACGTGGTGCAGGACCTCAACCAGCAGCCCGCCTTGCCTTTCCAGGACAACACCTTCACCGGGGCCGCCATTTGCGTATCCATCGACTACCTGACCCAGCCGGTGGCCGTGCTCCGCGAGTTAGCCCGCGTGATGCAGCCCGGGGCGCCGCTGGTTATCACCTTTTCCAACCGGTGCTTCCCCAGCAAAGCCATAGCCGCCTGGCACGCCCTCGACGACCGGGGCCACTTGGTGCTGGTGCAGCAATACCTGCAAGCCGCCGGTAATTGGCACACTATCGAGCTGCTCGACCGGAGCCCGGCCCTGCGTCATTCCGACCCACTGTTTGCCGTAGTCGGGCGGGTGGTGAACTAGATGATTAAACCACTGGGTGATTGGATGAGAGAATGATGGTAAGGCGAACTGTCGTATTACCGCATCCACTCATCCAATCATCCAATCATCCAATCATTCCCGCGCTACAGCTTCTCGCCGCAACGCCAGCAGAACTCAGCGTCGGGGCGGTGGTCGGGGGCTTGGCACACGTGGCAGATTACCTGCTTGAACGCCGGGGCAGCCGGGGCAGGGGCGGGCCGGGCACCAGCCATCTGCGCCGATACAATACCGGTGGGCACGGCAATAATGGCGTAGCCCAGAATCATGAGGATGGACGCCAGCGTACGGCCCAATATGGTGGTGGGGGAAATGTCGCCGTAGCCAACGGTGGTGAGCGTGACGATGGCCCAGTAGATGCTTTGCGGAATGCTGGTGAAGCCGTTGCGGCCACCTTCCACCACGTACATCAGCGTGCCCATCACCACTACCAGCGTCAGTACGGCCGTCAGGAACACCAGAATTTTGAAACGGCTGGCCTTGAGAGCCGTCACGATGAATTCGCCTTCGCCCACGAACTGCCCCAGCTTGAAAATCCGGAACACCCGCAGCAGGCGCAATGTGCGAATGGTAACCAGGTAGCGGCTGCCGGGCAGTACCAGCGTGGCCAGCGTGGGCACGATGCTCAAAAAATCAATGATGCCCAGCAGACTGAGGGCATAGTTTAGGGGCCGCCGGACTACCAGCAGCCGCGCCAGATATTCCACGGTAAACAGCGCCGTGAACACCCATTCGATAATCCGCAACTCCGGGCCGTAGTGGGCGTTGATGGCAGGTACGCTTTCCAGCATCACCGTTAGTACACTGAGCACAATGGCCCCGAGCAGCACAATATCGAACAGGCGCCCGGCCGGCGTATCCGATTCAAAGATGACGCTGTAGGCGGCGCGTTTCCAGGCGGGGTCGTTTTCGTAGGGGCGAACTTCCATGAGGGAGCAGTAGGGTCGCAAGGCTCTACGCAAGCCCCTGCCTACCCGATGCCTGGCACCCTAAAACGCAGTGAGATTGGTTGGCCGCCGCCAAGGATTTCCTGGGGCGGTTTCCAGGATGGCTCGCTAAATAAGCCGCCAGCGTAGGCCGGAAGAGTACAAGGAATGCTTGTAATTAGTACATTGACAACCATTAGTTTACTTGTTTCTCTTTGCTCCACTATTCATCCTTTCTTACTATGAAAAAACTTTACTTTTCGAGTGCACCCACTACCTCCACTGGTTCCTGCCTGCGCCAGCTCTGCGGTAGCGCATTGCTAGCTGCCTTGCTAGGTGGCAGCCTGAGCGCCTCGGCGCAAACGGCCCTGCTCTTCAACGGCACAACCAAATACGTGCAGGCCAACACCGTAACGCTCAACACAACCAGCCTGAGCATGGAAAGCTGGGTGAAAGTGACGGCCTTCAAAACCACTTTTCCTTACATCACAAGCGTGATGGGGGTGGAAGACGGCAACAACGCCGCCATGCTGCGCTTTGGCGATGCTACCGTTTCGCCGAACCGCATGCAGTTTGTGCTTACCGTAGGAGCCACCCAATACAAAGTGAATTCGCTGGCTACTTTCAACGTGAATACCTGGTACCACGTGGCTGGTACTTTCGACGGCACCACGATGCGCCTGTACGTCAATGGGGTGCTTGATAACTCCACGGCCGCAGTGGGCACGGCCGCAGGCACCGGAACGTTCATGCTGGGCCGCAACTACGAAGCCCTGCGTACCTTGAACGGCTCTTTGGACGAGGCCCGGGTTTGGACGCGCACCCTCACGGCCGCCGAAATTGCCGCCAGTCCCTGCCAAGTGAGTGCCACTGCGGCTGGCCTGGAAGCGTACTGGCGGCTGAACGAAGGCACTGGCACCGTGGCCAACGACCTTACCGGGCGCGGCCACACGGGTACGCTCATGGGCATGACCAACACCGACTGGTCGACGGTTATTCCGACGTCCTGCGCCGCTTTGGCTACCGCTAGCCCACGTGCTGCTTCCGACTTGCAGGTGCAGGTACTGGGCAATCCGGCCCGAGGAACACAAGCGGAAATAGAAATTCGGGGGGTGAAAAACCAGCCGGTTACCGTGCAGCTACTAAACATGCTGGGCGCAGTCGTCTCGACCCGGCAAGTGCAATCTGCGGCGGCTGAGCAGCGTAGCTCGGTGCCACTGCCAGCGGCTGCTGGCTTATACGTGGTGCGGGTGAGCACCCCCGCCGGCACTGTGGCTACCAAGCTTCTCAAAGAATAACCGTTGCCTGTAAGGCGGGCGCAAAACCCAGCCGGGGCGCACCTTGCGGGGTCAGTGGTTGCAGTGCCGGCGTATCTTGCTGGCGCGCAACAACCGGCTCCGCAAGGTGTGCCCCGGTTTTTTATTTCTGCTTCTGAAAAGTCCATGCAATCCACCAACACTGTTTTTGTGGTTCGTCCGGCGCGGTTCGGTTATAACACCGAAACAGCCGCCTCCAACCACTTCCAGCACCACATGCAGGGCCTTGGTGCCGCCGCCATTCAGGCGCGCGCCTACGCCGAATTCGATGAACTGGTAGCCGCGTTGCGCACCAACGGCGTGCGGGTGCTGGTGTTCGAGGATACGCTGGAGCCCGCCAAACCCGATGCTGTATTCCCCAACAACTGGCTCACCCTGCACCCCGACGGCCGGGTGCTCCTCTACCCGATGTGCGCCCCCAACCGCCGCCCGGAGCGCCGCCCCGATATTCTGGCGGCCCTGCGGCGGCAGTTCACCGTCACCGATGTTATCGACCTTTCCACCCACGAGCAGGAAAACCGGTTTCTGGAAGGCACCGGCAGCATCCTCTTCAACCACGAACACCGCGTGGCCTACGCCGCCCTCTCGCCCCGCACCGATGCCACGCTGTTCCGCGAGGTAGCCGCGCAACTAGGCTACCGGCCGGTAGCATTCCGTGCCTACGATGCGCAGGGAGTAGCAATCTACCATACCAACGTCATGCTTTGCATTGGCAGCGGCTTTGCAGTGGTATGCCTGGAAAGCATAACCGATGCCGCCGAGCGGGCGGCGGTAGTAGGCTCGTTCATGGTCAGTGGCCACGAAATCGTGAATATTTCGCTGGAGCAGGTAGCGCGCTTTGCCGGCAACCTGCTGGCGCTGCAAACTGCGGCCGGAACCACACTGCTGGCCATGTCGCAGAGCGCCTTCCAGGCCCTGACTGAGCCGCAGCGCCAGACGTTGAGCAAGTATGCCGCGCTGCTGCCGCCGCCCATTCCCACCATCGAAACCATTGGGGGCGGCAGCGTCCGGTGCATGTTGGCGGAGGTGTTTCTGCCGCCGCTAGGTACAAAGTAGCGTCGCTGGTGAGGTAGAAGTAGGCTACGAGAGTTCGGAAACCCGCCGGCTGGCTTCCCGCGCCAAGCTGGATGCCGCTTTCGAGCAGATGAATAACCGGTAGCCAGTAGCCCGCAAACCAATTGCCGCAAGGTGCTTGTGCTGTTGTAGGGACGCGACACTTCTCGTCTCGGCGTTGCTGAGGTTGTTTTAACCGCGCATTGCCGGTCGTTCTGGCGGGAGACGCGAAGTGTCGCGTCTCTACAGTAAGTATACTGCGCCACAAAAAAGCTCGTGCAGATTTCTGCACGAGCTTTTTTTGTGGCGGTTTGAAGGTTCTATTGTTCCACCATCGGCTCCAGGCCCAACACGGCGCTGGTACGGGCGCGGACCTGCGCCACCAACTCCGGATTGTCGGGCAACGACTGTCCGAACGACGGAATCATTTCGCGGAAACGAGCCTGCCACTCCGGCGTGCGGGAATGTTGCGGAAAGCACTTCTGAATCAGGTGCAGCATGATGCTCACGGCCGTGGACGCGCCCGGCGAAGCGCCCAGCAACGCCGCAATAGAGCCGTCGGCGGCACTTACCACCTCGGTGCCAAATTCCAGCACGCCGCCTTGCTTGGCGTCTTTCTTGATGACCTGCACCCGCTGGCCGGCAATGGCCAGTTCCCAATCCTCGGGCCGGGCTTCGGGCAGATACTCGCGCAACGCCGCCACCCGGTCTTGCGGCGACTGGCGTACCTGCTGAATCAGGTACTTGGTGAGCGGTATGTTCTTGAGGCCGGCCATAATCATGGGCCGCAGGTTGTTGAGCTGAATCGAGCCGGGCAAATCCAGGTACGAGCCCGATTTCAGGAACTTGGTGCTGAAGCCCGCATACGGCCCGAACAGCAGCTCCCGCTTGCCCTCAATCATGCGGGTATCCAGGTGCGGCACCGACATGGGCGGCGAGCCAACCGAGGCTTTGCCGTATACCTTGGCCTCGTGCCGGGCAATAACGGCCGGGTTGGTGCACTTCAGCCACTGCCCGCTCACCGGGAACCCGCCAAACCCATCGGCCTCCGGAATACCCGATTTCTCAAGCAGCGGCAACGAGCCCCCGCCGGCCCCGATAAACACGAACTTCGCCCGCACCTTGCTGACTTCGCCGGTGGCCAGATTCTTGGCCTGAATGCGCCACACGCCTTCTTTTTGCTTCAGTTTCTGCACTTCGTGGTTGAAGTGCAGCGTTACGCCGGGCTTGGCTTGCAGCAGCGTGAACATGCCGCGGGTGAGGGAGCCGAAGTTCACGTCGGTGCCCAAATCCATGCGGGTAGCCGCCACGGGCTGCGCCGGGTCGCGGCCTTCCATCACCAGCGGAATCCAGCTTTGCAGCAGCTCCCGGTCCTCGGAAAACTCCATGCCCTCAAACAAGGCCGACTTGGTTAGGGCTTGGTGGCGCTTGCGCAGGTATTCCACGTTGTCCTGGCCCCACACAAAGCTCATGTGCGGAATGTGGTTGATGAAGCGGCTGATTTCCTTCACCTCGTAGCGCTCGGCCAGAAACGCCCAGAACTGCTTGCTTTCCTCGAATTGCTCGGCAATTTTCAGGGCCTTGCTGATGTCGATGGAGCCGTCGGGGCGCTCGGGCGTGTAGTTCAGCTCGCAGAAGGCCGAGTGGCCGGTGCCGGCATTGTTCCAGGCGTCGGAGCTTTCGGCGGCGGCCACGTCCAGCCGCTCGTAGATGGCAACCGTCAGGTTGGGGTCCAGCTCCTTGAGCATCATACCCAAAGTAGCACTCATAATACCCGCCCCGATAAGAATAACGTCGGCTACGGGATGGGCAGTGGCAATATCGTTGGTTGGCATCGGTTCAGAGACAGAAACAGAGTTTCAGAAACAGCCCCAACCCGGCGCGAGGGGCGCTGAGTTGGGGCGGGATTGGAAATGCGTAGTTGGGAGCGGAAAGTGGCAATACGTGGAAAGCCGCTGCAAAGGTACTGCCGAGGACTTTAAAACAGGCAAAAGAACCGATTTAGCTGCGTAGTGTGGAGCTTGAGACGCCCGAAGCAGAACAGTAAGGGAGGCGCTTAAAACCTTGAAAAATCACAGGTTTATGCGCGTTTTACGGACTTATCCGGTGGCATTTAGTGTTCTATCAACAGCTATCAAATCCGCCTGATTCATGTTCGATTCTTTGCCTGTATTGCCGTTGTTTAGCCAGCCAACCTTGGCGCCGGTTGCCGTTCCAGAACCTCTCACCAAGTCGGCCAAGCTGTGGCTGCCCAAGCGGGTACTCTTCACGCCCGATGCCCTCGACGAGCCTTTCGGCCAGCAGATTCTGGAGCGCGTAACGGCGCACGGGTTAGACGTGGAACTGTTGAAAAGCAACCGCCTGACCGGCCTGCGCGGCGCTGATGCCCGCGAAACGTACCGCAACGCCAAAAACACCCTGGCCGTAGTGAAAGCCCCGCCCGGCGCGCTACGCCTGCAACCCACGCCCCCCTCCGCCGACTGGCAGATGAACGTGGCCGAAGGCTGCCCGGCGCATTGCCAGTACTGCTACCTGGCCGGTAGCCTGCAGGGTCCGCCGGTGGTGCGCGTGTTTGCCAACCTGCCCCAGCTGCTGGAAAACACCGCCAGCTACGAGCAGCCCGGCCGCCTCACTAGCTTCGAGGTAAGCTGCTACACCGACGTGCTGGGCATCGAGCACCTGACCGGCAGCCTGGCCGAGTGCATTCGGCACTACGGTACCCGCGAAGGTGCCCGGCTGCGCTTCGTGAGCAAGTACGACCATGTGGACTCCCTGCTGGACTTGCCGCACAATGGCCGTACGCGGGCCCGTGTCAGCCTCAATGCCGAGCCCGTGGCCCGGCGTATGGAAGGCGGTACGGCCTCGGTGGAAGCTCGTATTCAGGCCTTGCGCAAGCTGGCACTGCCTGTTGAGCAGGGTGGGGGTGGCTACCCCGTAGGCGTGGTGCTGGCGCCCATTATGCTGGTACCCGACTGGCAGGAGCATTACACCCAGCTTCTCGACCGAGTAGCAGCGGCCCTCGATTTCGACTGCGACCTGACCGTGGAGTTCATCACCCACCGCTTCACGCCCGGCTCCCGCGACGTGCTGCGCGAGTGGTACCCCAACACGGCTCTCAACTTTGATGAAAGCCTGCGCGCTGCCAAACGCAACAAGTTTGGCGGCGTGAAATACGTGTACCCGCCCGACGATATGCGTCCGCTCAAACAGTTCTTTTACGAGGAGTGGCAGCGCCGCTTCCCCCACGCGCCCGTGTTGTATTGGACGTAGTGCCAAGCTAGCTGGTGGTACAAGTAGCCACACAATGACTGTTCAACTGCTGCGTTTGAATCTGGTGAAGCACTAGGTTAATTTACCAGCATGCATCGGATAAATAGTTTTTTGAAGCTAGGTAGCGCCTTGCTGTTGGCTAGTGGAATGGTGGGTTGTTCTGGTCCGGAACAGCCTGCGCATACCTCATCGTTGCCTTACAAGCAGCAATTGCAGACGGTAGCTACCCGGCGGCAGGCGCTGGCTCAACGGTTTCGGCGGGCTCGCACAACAGCCAGTCGCCGGAAGTGCCTGCGGCAAGCCCAACTCCTGCTATTGGCCTCTCTTGATAGCACCATCTGGCCGGCTTGGTATGGCACCCCCTGGACGTTTTACGGCCACACTGAAACGCCGCAACGCAGTAGTATTGCCTGTGGTTATTTTGTTACTACCACACTGCGTGACAGTGGTTTAAAGCTAAAACGGGTATTGCTGGCGCAACAGGCTTCCGAGGTTATTATTCGTAACCTAACCACTGAAGCCCATATTCAACGATATCGAGGCATGAGTCAGCCAGAATTCGTGCGGCGGGTGCGTATGTCAGGAACCGGACTCTATATGGTTGGTCTTGACAATCATGTGGGTTTTCTGCGTGTGAAAGCCGATGGCAGCGTGTCATTTATTCATTCTTCCTACGTACAGCGCAAGGGAGTAGTGCAGGAACCCGCCCTGACTTCGGTGGCGCTGGCTTCTCAGTACCGGGTAGTAGGCAAAATATCAGCCGATGAGGGCCTACTGGAAGCTTGGTTGCTACAGCGGCCGTTGGTAGCACACGTGCCAACATCACACGGTTAAAAGCTGTGAGGGCCGTTACTTTTTGTCGCGAAGTTCCCGCCATTCGTGCTCCAGCATGCTCATTTCCACGAGGCTCCAGTACTCGTTGCCGTGCTTGAGGATGTCGCGCATGATGCCGTCCTGCTTCAGGCCGCACTTCTCGTAGCAGCGGATGGCGGCGGTGTTAAAGTCGTACACACCTAAGTCAATACGGTGCAGGCCCAAGTCCTCGAAACCGATTTTCAGGATGGCTTTGATCATGCCCTGGCACACGCCACGGCCGCGGGCGGTGGTGTTGCCCACCAGCACCCGACTAATGCGCGCCGAGTTGTTTTTGCGGCTGATTCCGCCCAAGGAAATATGCCCTACTACCTCGCCCGTCTTGGATTCCACTGCCTTATACACCAGCGCGTCCGACTCCTGCAAGTCGTTGGTGCCTTCTAGGTACCAGGCCAGCGAAGATTCGGTGAGGGGGAAGCTGAACAGCGCCCCCGACCAGCTTTGCAGCAGTTGTGGGTCGTGAATCCAGGAAATTAATTGGGGGAAATCGGCGGGAGTGAAGTACTCGAGTTGGATCATGCAGGCAGAGAAGTACACCACCGAAAAGTGGCCACCCAATCGTTTAGGGCCATCCAAGGTACGGCGTTTCGGGCGCGCCGCCTAACGGTGCGCCGCCGAAACTAGTGCAGCTGGATGGGGCCGCAGAATCAACTTCACGTGCCGCTAGCCGGCTTCGGCGGCGGCGCCGGTGGGTAGGAACGGCGGCTCTGGCGCAGCATCGAAGGCGGTGCGGGTTTTGGGCAGGCTCTCGGGGTAATTCTGCTGGATAAAGGCCACCAGCTGCTCCCGTATTTCGCAGCGCAAATCGAAGGCGCGGCTGGAACTGGAGGCACTCACCAAAGCCCGCAGCTCGATGGTGCGCTCTTTGGAGTCGGTGACTTGCAGCACGCACACGCGCTGGTCCCAGAGCGGATTGGCGGCGGCCAGGCGCTTCAACTCAGCCCGCACTTCCTCTACGGGCAGGGTGTAGTCGGTGTAGATAAACACGGTGCCCAACAGTTGCGAGCCGGTGCGCGTCCAGTTCTGGAACGGCTTCTCGATGAAGTAGTTAAGCGGGAGTACCAGCCGTCGCTCGTCCCAGATACGCAGGACCACATAGGTAAACGTTATTTCCTCTACGCGGCCCCATTCACCTTCCACTACCAGCACGTCGTCGATGCGGATGGGCTGGGTGAAGGCAATCTGGAAGCCCGCCAGCAGGTTGCCGATGGAGCGTTGCGCTGCAAAACCCACAATCACGCTGGCAATACCCGCCGAGGTCAGCAGCCCCGTCCCGATTTTGCGCACCGTGGCAAAGCTCATCAGAATCAGGGCTACCGCCACGAAGATAATCAGCGAAACCACCAGCTTGCGCACGAATTGCAGCTGGGTGAACAGCTTGCGTACCTGGAGGTTATCGTCGCCGCCCAGCTGGTAATGCTGCTTTACCAGGTCCTCAATTACATCCACAGTTTTCACCAAGCCCCAGGCAAACGTAACCAGCAGTGCCGTTTCCACCAGCCGCCGCAGCACCTCGTAGTGCTTGGGGGTGAGCGGCGCCAGCGGCAGCACAAACGAAAGCACCAGCACCGGGAAAAAGAACGTGCTGGCTCGGTTCAGGTGCCGCGCTACGGAGTGGGAGAGGAGCGTGTCTTCGCGCCGGTTATAGGCCCGCAACACCAGAAAAACCACGATTTTGAGCAGTAATCCGCTGGCCAGGCCGCCGGCTATAACTACGGCAGTATAGAGAATGGCTTCGAGCTGATCAGGAAGCAGTTCCGGTAAGTTGAATCTCATGGGCAGAAAACAGGTCCGCCTAGCAGTACCTTGCTCTACTTGGAAAGGTTATGTATTGCTTCAAGGTTGCAAAACCACAGTTTTAAACAATAGCAATACATAAGTGCCTTGCTAGATAGCCGAAGACGTGCTACGTATTAACACCTAGTGGTTGGAAAGCAACAGTTGATTATACTGAATTTGAAGTATTATCGGCTGCAAGTATTCTAAGGCAGTTGCGACATTTTATTAATTATTGGCAACTTACCTTGTGAAAACTGGGTGCTGTGAAAATATAATTATTTTCAGTATTGCTTAGAAAAATGCAGGTTGTGCAAGCAGTAGTTAGTATGAATTATCAAGCGTAAGTAGGAATGCATCATATTATGTACATGAGCTCATCGGTTGGAGTAACAGATGAGTATGCCTTAAAGCAAATTTTAACCCGGTCACGAGCCAAAAACGAGGAGCACCACATTACGGGGATGTTAGTGCTTAGTGGCGATAAATGGATGCAAGTGCTGGAGGGAACCCGCGAACAGGTTGCCGCTATGTTCCAGACAATCAAGCAGGACCCGCGTCATAGCAACGTATGTAAGTTAGCAGACGGGCCAATTACGCAGCGTGCCTTTGCCGACTGGTCGATGGGGTTCACTCCCGCTTCGCCCGGGGAGTTCGAGCGCATAGTAGGGTATTTCAACCCCAGCCAGACTGGCTTACCAGCCCCGTACCTCAGTCAGCCGGCTAACGAAGTATTCGAGCTGTTAAAGGAGTTCAGTGCGGGTCAAAAAGACCTATTTTAATAGCTTGCAGGATGAATATTCCGCTTGACTACCTCACGCTGAACCGACACCTCTGGAACGCCAAAACCGACTACCACGTGGCGTCGGATTTCTACGATATGGCGGGCTTTCGGGCCGGGAAGTCGTCGTTGCGGGAAGTGGAGCTGGGTTTGCTGGGCGACGTGGCGGGCCGGTCGATTTTGCACCTGCAATGCCATTTCGGGCAGGATTCGTTGTCGCTGAGCCGGCTGGGGGCGCAGGTTACGGGCGTTGACTTGTCGGACAAGGCTATTGCCAAAGCCCGCGAGCTAGCAACCGAGTTGCAGCTGCCAACCAAGTTTATTTGCTCGGATGTGTACGCGCTGCCCCAGCATCTGCACCAGCAGTTTGACGTGGTATTTACCACATACGGCGTGCTGGGCTGGCTGCCCGACCTGGCAAAATGGGCGGCCGTGGTAGCGCACTTCCTGAAGCCCGGCGGCCAGCTGCTGTTGGTGGAGTTTCATCCGGTGGTGTGGATGTTCGATAACGATTTTACGCGGGTGGAATACTCGTACTTCAACCGTGCCGCCATCGAGGAAACGGAAACCGGCACCTACGCCGACCGCGCCGCACCCATCGAGCACAAAGCCATTTCCTGGAACCACAGCCTGAGCGAAGTGCTGGGTAGTTTGCTGCAACAGGGCCTGGAAATCACGCATTTCAACGAGTACGACTACTCGCCCTACAACTGCTTTGCCAACCTGGAGCAGATAGCCGAGCACCGCTACCGCCTCCGGCATCTGCCCGATAAGCTGCCGATGCTCTACTCGGTAATGGCCCGCAAACGGTAGGAGCTGTGATAGTAGCGCGAAGCCTTTGCTTCGCGTATCGTTGAACGACCTGCCTGCGGCGCGGCATTCCGCAACGATACGCGAAGCAGCGGCTGTGCGCTACTGCCTCTTTTACCGCACATCGGTGGCCGACACGAAATGCGCGCCGTGGGCCAGCAGGTCGGCGCGGGCCTGGGCGTAGCCGTCGGCGGAAATGGCGCGGGTGGCATCTTCAATGAAATACACCTCGAACCCTTGCTCCAGGGCATCCTTGGCCGAGAAATACACGCAATAATCAGCGGCCAGGCCGGCCAGGTACACCTGCGTGACGCCGCGGCCGCGCAGGTACTCGGTAAGACCGGTGGCTTTGCGGTGGCCGTTGTCGAAAAAGCCGCTGTAGGAGTCGATGGTGGGGTTGGTGCCTTTGCGGAACACGGTTTCGATGCGGTGCTGGTCGAGGGCGGGGTGCAGGTCGGCGCCGGGTGTGGTTTGCACGCAGTGGTCGGGCCACAGGGTCTGGGGCAGGCCGTACAGGTCGATTTGCTGGAACGGCTCGTGGCCGGCGTGGCTGCTGGCGAAGCTGCCGTGCCCGGCCGGGTGCCAGTCCTGAGTAGCCACCACCAACTCGAAACGGGGCTGCAACTCGTTCACGAGCGGGATAATAGCGTCGCCATCGGCTACGGCCAGGGCTCCGCCGGGCACGAAGTCATTCTGGATATCAATCAGCAGCAGTGCTTTCATAGAAGAAGCCTATTTGAGAACGTCGGGTGAAAGTAAGGATTGGGCGAGGCCAGCGGACGAAGTGCGCGTGGAAGCCGGTCAAAAGTAGCGTTGGCTATTGAAAAGCATACGGGACGGGCGCTTATGGGAACGTTGCCGGTAACGTTTGCATAAAAAAACACCGGGCAACAAGCTTCCGCAAACGTTTGAGGGGCTTAATATTAACTAGCAGTCAGACTACAGTATTACGTGCACCGTGTGCAGTAACCACACTTGATTGCCTCTTTACTACAATTCCCACATACTCATGAAACATTCCTTACTACTACCAGCCATCCTGCTGTGCGCGGCGGCGCCCGCCTGGGCTCAGCAAACCAGGCAGCTTTCGGGGCAAGTGCTGGACGCCAAAACCGGCGAAGGATTGGCCGGCGTAACGGTGCTCGTAAAAGGCACCACCAACGGCGCTTCTACGGGAGCCGACGGTCAATTTACGCTGAGCGTACCCACCACCGGCGAGGTACAGCTAACCGTTAGCTACATCGGTTACGTTACGCAAACCGTAACGGCCAAAGGCGACGGTAACCTGAACATCAGACTGGCTTCGGATACCAAAGCCCTGGACGAGGTAGTAGTTATCGGCTACGGACAGGTGAAGAAGAGTGATGTAACGGGCGCCATTGTATCGGTAAAAGAAGAAGACATCAAAAAGACGCCGGCGGCCAACGTTATGGAGTCGTTGCAGGGGCGGCTGCCGGGCGTGGACATCACGCGCAGCAGCGGCTCGGCTACGTCGGGCGTGAGCGTAACGGTGCGGGGCAACCGCTCCCTCACCGCCAACAACGGCCCGCTGTTCATTGTGGATGGCGTGCAGTACAACTCCATTCAGGACATCAACCCCAACGACATTGCCTCGATGGAGGTGCTGAAAGACGCGGCTTCCACGGCGGTGTACGGTTCACGCGGGGCCAATGGCGTTATCATCGTGACCACCAAGCGCGGCACTTCGGGCCAGCCGCGGGTAACCATCAACTCCTACTACGGCCAGACCGATGTTGCCAATTACCCCAAGGTGAACAACGCCGAGCAGTACGTGGCCCAGAAGCGCGAAGCCAACCGCACCACGGGCCTCTGGAACAGCACGGCCGACGACAGCAAAATATTCACGCCCTACGAGCTGGAATCCATTGCCAACGGGGTTTCCACCGACTGGATGGAGCTGTTGCTGCGCAAAGGCACCCAACAGGAGCACCAGATTGGCCTGTCGGGCGGCTCCGAGAAAACCAAGTTCTACACCTCGTTCGATTACTTCAACGAGCAGGGGTTGTTCAAGCTGGATAACCTCAACCGGTACTCCATTCGCTTCAACATCGACCAGGAGATTAACAAGAAAATCACCATCGGCCTGCAAAGCCAGCTGACGTACTACAACCAAAGCGTCCGGCGCGACCCCACCAACCAGGCCAACAAAATCAACCCGCTGCTCACGCCGTACGATGCCAATGGCAACATTGCCATCTTCCCCAACAGCGGCAACTTCATCAACCCCATCATTGATGAAGTGAACGGCAACTACGAGAACAACACCCGCACCACCCGCACCTTCACAACGGGCTACGTGAGCTACCAGATTCTGCCGAGCCTGAACATCCGCTCCAACCTGGGCCTCACGCTGTCCAACGCCCGCACGGGTATCTACCAGGGCAGCAACACCCTGGACCGCAACGGCTCGGTACCGCAGTCATCGTACGGCACGCAGTTTCTGACCAACTGGAGCTGGGAAAACATCGTCAACTACAACAAGACCTTCGGCGACCATTCCCTCACGGCTACCGGCGTTACGTCGTTGCTGACGTTCAACACCGAGAATTCCAACGCGCAGGGCCGCAACCAGCTGCTGGCCTCGCAGCTCTACTACAACCTGGCCAACGCCAACCAGCAGCTGGGCATCAACAGCGGCTACGAAGACAGCAAGCTGATTTCGTTTACGGGCCGCGTGCAGTACGGCTACAAGGGCCGCTACCTGCTCACCCTCACGGGCCGTAGCGACGGGTCGTCAAAGCTGGCGGCGGGCAACAAATGGGCCTTCTTTCCGTCGGCGGCCGTGGCCTGGCGCATCATCGACGAGGATTTCATGAAGAATGTCAGCGCCGTAACTGACCTGAAGCTGCGCGTGAGCTACGGGCGGGCCGGCAACTACGATGTACCGGTGTACTCGTCGCAGTCGTTGCTGTCGCGCATTCCGTTTGGCTACGGCGAAACCAGCGCCCCCGGCTACACCTTCGCCAACCGCATCGGCAACCCCGACTTGGGCTGGGAGCTGTCGAACACCAAGAACATCGGCCTGGACTTCGGTTTGCTGGATAACCGCCTCACCGGCTCGGTGGACGTGTACAACACCAAAACTACCGACCTATTGCTCGACCGGTTCCTGCCGCTAAGCTCGGGCGTATCGGTTATCACCCAGAACATTGGCAGCACCCGCAACAGGGGCATCGAGGTTGGCCTGAACGGGCGCCTCATCGACAACGAAAACTTCAAGTGGAATGCCGGAGTAGCGTGGTTTATGAACCGCGAGGAAATTGTGGACCTGGGCGGGGCCAGCAGCGACATCACCAACGGCTGGTTTATCGGCTCGCCCACCCGCGTGATTTACGACTACGAGAAAATCGGTATCTGGCAGCTTGATGAAGTGGATCAGGCCAAAGCCTACGGCCAGAAACCCGGCCAGATTAAGGTGCGCGACCTGAACGGCGACGGCCAGATTACGGCCAGCGCCGACCGCAAAGTGCTGGGCTGGCGCGTACCGAAGTGGAACGGCAGCTTCAACAGCGACTTCAGCTACAAAGGCTTCGACTTGTCGTTCCAGTTCTTCGCCCGCATGGGCCAGATGTTCAACTACGAGTACAACAGCTTCTACGACCCGCAAGGCATCGAGAACAGCTCGCGCCAGAACTACTGGACGCCGGAAAATCCGTCCAACGACTACCCGCGGCCGGATGCTAGCTTATCGAAAACCACCCAGCAAAGCGCCCTGTACGGCAACACCCTGTACTACCGCGACGGTTCGTACGTGAAGCTGCGCGCGGCCACGCTGGGTTACAACATTCCGAAATCGGTGCTGGACAAGCTGCACATGTCGTCGTTGCGGGTGTACGTGCAGGGCAAGAACCTGGCCACCTGGAGCGACATCGAGGACTATGACCCAGAGCGCGGCGGGGCCATTACGTCGCCGATTCCACGGGTGGTACTGGCAGGCCTCAACCTCGGTTTCTAGGATTCAGTTGTCGGTTAAAAGTTGCGAGTTGTCAGTCCGCAGCATCAGGACCTATCAATCAACAATTCGCAGCTACCAACCAACAACTATCAACCAACAACTTGCATCAACTCCATGAAAATATCTCGCATATCCCTCGGTCTGGCTGCCTGCGCGCTGGCCGTACTTTCTTCCTGCGAAAAGCAGTTGGAAGAATACAACCCCTCGGGCCTCACCGCCGAAACCGTGTACACCACGCCCGCCGGCTTTGAAACGCTGGTGAATGCCGCCTACTCGTACACCCGCTGGTGGTACGGCAAAGAAGATGGCTACAGCGCTTCGGAAATGGGCACCGACCTGTGGCAGCGCGGCGCCGGCGACGTAAACCCCGACCTGACCGACTACACCACATTGCAAGGCAGCTCCCGCGCCCTCGAAGCCCTGTGGGGCAAACTCTACGCCGCCGTCAACCTCTGCAACGCGGGCATCAACCGCATCGGGCAGTCGGGCATGACGGACGCGCAGAAGAAAACCCGCGAGGGGGAGCTGCGTTTCCTGCGGGCCTTCTACTACTGGCACATCGTGGAAACCTGGGGCGGCGTGCACTTCACCACCTCCGAAACTACCACCGTGCAAACCACGGCCAACCGCACCCCGGTCGAGACGTTCTACAACCAGATTTTCGACGACCTGAACATTGCAGTAGCCAACCTGCCGAACACCACCACCGAGTACGGCCGGGTGACGAAACCCGCGGCCGAGGCGTTTCTGGCCAAAATGCACCTCACCCGCGGCAACAACCAGGAAGCCGCCACGCTGGCCCAGCGGGTAATTTCCAGCTACGGCTACTCGCTCCAGGCCAACTATGCCGATTTGTGGTCGATGACCAACCTGGAAAACAAGGAAATCGTGTGGGCCGTGAATTACTCGAAAGAGCTGAGTTTGAACGACCGGGTAGACGCCACGCTGTACCCCGATGGGCACCCCCGCGGCGCCAACAACGGCCACTTGCTCTGGACGATGAAGTACGACGACCAGCCCGGTATGACGCGCGACATTGCCAACGGCCGCCCTTTCAACCGCTACATGCCGTCGTTGTTCCTGCTCAACCTGTTCGACGAAACCAAGGATTCGCGTTACCTGGCTTCGTTTAAAACCGTGTGGCGCGCCAACACCGTGGTAACCGGCGCCAAGCCCCTGGCGGTTGGCGACACCGCCATTCTGGCCACCAAAAAGGAAATCCCGACGGCCGTAGAAAACGCCAAGCGCTACCGCACCTACGACCTAAGCAAGGTGTACAACCCCGCTACCGGCGCCGTAGTCGGCGACCGGCTGCACTACGTGTGCCTACGCAAGTTCGACGACCCGACCCGCCCAACCATTGCCGAAGAGCAAAGCGCCCGCGACGCCTACGTTATCCGGCTGGCCGACGTGTACTTGATGGCTGCCGAAGCCAACTTCAAGCTGGGTAACACCGCCCAGGCGGTTACGCAAATCAACGCGGTGCGGGAGCGGGCCGCCCTGCCTGGCAAAGTGGCCGACATGCGCATCACCGCCGCCAACCTGAGCCTGGACTTCATCCTCGATGAGCGGGCGCGGGAGCTGGCCGGCGAGCAGCTGCGGTGGTTTGACCTCAAGCGCACCAACCGCCTGGTGCCGCGGGTGAAAGCTAACAACCCCGAAGCGGGTGCCAGCATCCAGGATTACCACATGCTACGGCCCATTCCGCAACGCCAGCTGGATGCCATTCAGAACAAAGCGGAGTTCACGCAAAACCAGGGATACCGCTAATATTTTCCACGAAACCCCACTGGTCACTAAGCCAGTGGGGTTTTATTTGCACCTATGAAACAACTTACTGCTTGCGTTCTAGCCCTTTTTACGGGTGGTATTCTGGCGTTCCGGCCGGCTGCTGACACGCCGCCGACCTTGCCCAAAGTGGTGGAGCCCACCTTCAGCCGAGACACCTTCAACATCACCAAGTACGGGGCCGTAGCCGACGGCCAGACCCTGAACACCGAAGCGTTCCGCAAAGCCATTGACGCCTGTAGCCAGAAAGGCGGCGTGGTGCTGGTGCCGCGCGGGCTGTGGCTCACCGGCCCGATTCAGCTGAAAAGCAACGTGAATCTGCACGTGCAGCGCGGCGCGCTGGTGCAATTCAGTGGCAAGCTCTCCGATTTTCAACTCATCAAAACCAACTGGGAAGGCGTGGACGCCGTGCGCAACCAGTCGCCGCTTTCGGGTTCCGACCTGGAAAACATTGCCATTACAGGTGAAGGCGTGTTTGATGGCGCCGGCGACGCGTGGCGCATGGTGAAGAAAGAAAAGCTAGCCGAAGGGCAGTGGCAGAAACTAGTGAAATCGGGCGGTGTGGTGGACGCCAAAGGCACCACCTGGTACCCCACGGCGCAGTCGTTGAAGGGCTCCACTACCACCAAGCCCGGTGTTCTGCAACCCGGCAAAGACATTGCCGACTACGCCGATATCAAAGACTTTCTGCGGCCCAATATGCTGAGCTTGCAGCGCTGCAAGAAGGTGCTACTTGAAGGCTTCACCATCCAAAACTCCCCAGCCTGGACTATTCACCCGCTGCTGTGTGAGAACATCACGCTACGCGGCGTAACGGCCCGCAACCCCTGGTACGGCCAGAACACCGACGCGCTAGACCTGGAATCCTGCAAAAACGGCATCGTGGAAAACTGCACCTTCGACGTGGGCGACGACGGTATCTGCATCAAATCGGGCCGCGACGAGCAGGGGCGTAAGCGCGGCGTACCCACCGAGAACTTCATCATTCGGGATACCAAAGTGTACCACGCCCACGGCGGCTTCGTGATTGGCTCGGAAATGTCGGGTGGGGCGCGGAACCTGTACGTGACCAACTGCACGTTTATTGGTACTGATGTGGGGCTGCGCTTCAAAACTACCCGCGGCCGCGGTGGGGTAGTGGAGAATATCTTCGTGGACGGCGTACAGATGACCGATATTGCCGGCGAGGCTATCCTGTTTGATATGTACTACGCCGCCAAAGACCCCGTGCAGGTAACCGGCGAGGCGTTTGCCATTCCCGAAATCAAGGCCGAGCCGCTGAACGACGGTACGCCCGTTTTCCGCAACTTCCGCATCAAGAACGTGACCTGCAAAGGTGCCGCTACCGGCATTCTGGTGCGGGGCCTGCCCGAAATGAACGTGCAGGACATTGAAATTGAAAACACGGTGCTGGAAAGCAAGAAAGGCCTAGTATGCCAGGAAGGCAACGGTATCCGGCTGAAGAATGTGGCGCTGTACTCCACGGAAACCAAGCCGGTGATGGAAGTGCAAAACAGCCAGAACCTGACGCTCGACAACATCCGCTTCGCCGACGGCGCCGACCTGCTGCTGCGCGTAACCGGCGACCGGAGCAAGGCCGTGAAGCTGGTGAACACCAACACCAAAGCCGCCAAGAAAGACGTTGAACTCGGTCAGAAACTTTCCAAGAAAGTCGTGACGGTTTCCAAGCTGTAACTTGCCATTCATCTTTGTCTGTCATTCTAGATCTGGCATCCGCTTGTGGAGGACCTTCTTACCCTAGTTTCCACTAGCTGAAGATTGTCTACAAGCAGAAGCCAGATCCAGGATGACAGAAGTGTTTTCAACTAATTCGCCAAGCCGAAGCTTGGTGTTATCCTCTGCCTATGACCACCCGTCATCTTGTAGCTGCCGGCTTGCTGCTGGCTTCGCTCACCACAAATACCGCCAGCGCCCAAACCAAACCAGCCGCGCCGGCCATGTCGCAGCGCATGACTGATGCGTTTATGTCGTGGTACCCCGATTCCATCCTGATTGGCAACCGCACCACCGCCCGCTGGGACTACGAGCAAGGCCTGATGATGAAGGCGTTGGAGCGGGTATGGATGCGCACCGGCGACCCGAAGTACTTCACATACATTCAGAAAGACCTCGACAAGTTTGTGTTGCCCGATGGCAGCATCCGCACCTACAAGCAGGAAGACTACAACCTCGACAACATGGCCACCGGCCACGCCCTGCTCTTGATGAGCCAGGTATCGTTGGGTAGCTCGGCGGCGCAGCAGAAGTACATCAAAGCCGCGCAGTACCTGCGCAAGCAGCTGGATGGGCAGCCGCGTACCAAAGCGGGCGGCTTCTGGCACAAGAAGGTGTACCCCAACCAGATGTGGCTCGATGGCCTGTACATGGCCCAGCCGTTCTACTCCGAGTACAGCAACGTGTTCAACCAGCCCGCCGGCTTCGATGATGTAGCCAAGCAGTTTGCCCTCATCGAGAAAAACTTGGTGGACCCCAAAACCGGCCTGCTCTACCACGGCTACGACGAAAGCAAAGAGCAGAAATGGGCCAACAAAACCACCGGCCAGTCGCCCAACTTCTGGGACCGGGGCATGGGCTGGTATGCTATGGCCTTAGTGGACGTGCTGGATTATTTCCCGGCCAACCACCCACAACGTGCGCAGCTTGTTAAGGATTTGCAGCGGCTGGCCCCCGTGCTGGCCAAGTACCAGGACCCCAAAACCGGTACCTGGTCGTTGGTAGTGGACCAGGCTTCGCGCAAAGGCAACTACGCCGAAGCTTCGGGCAGCAGCATGTTCGTGTACGCCCTGGCCAAAGGGGTGCGCCTGGGCTACCTCGACAGCAAGTACGCCGCCGTGGCCAAAAAGGGCTATGACGGGCTGCTGAAAACCTTCGTAACCACGGAAGCCGGCAACGCGCTGGCCTTCAATGGCACCGTTAGCGTGGGCGGCCTCGGCGGCAACCCCTACCGCGACGGGAGTTTCGAGTATTACCTGAGCGAGCCGCTGCGCAAGAACGATTTGAAAGGCGTGGGGCCGTTTATCATGGCCAGCGTGGAAATGGAAATAGCCGCCGAAAGCGCCACCGGTAAAGGCAAAACCGTGGGCCTCGACAACTACTTCAACCACGAAATCCGCAAAAGCCCGCTGACCGGGGAGCCCGAGCCCTGGCATTACACCTGGGAGGAACGCCAGCACGGCGGCTTCTATCTGTGGGGCAACCAGTTCCGGGAGCTGGGCGCCAAAACCGTGACAATACCCACGGCGCCCACGGCCGCGTCGTTGAAGAACGTGAGCGTCTACATCATTGTGGACCCCGACAGCAAAAAGGAAAGCCCCAAGCCCAACTTCGTGCAGCCTGCCGATGTACAGGTGATTTCCGAGTGGGTGAAGGGCGGCGGCACGCTGGTGTTGATGGCCAACGACACCTCGAACTGCGAAATCCCGCGCTTCAACACGCTGGCCAAGGCTTTTGGCATCCAGTTCACCAACACCAGCCTGAACATGGTGCAGGGCAGCCAGTTCGACCAGGGTTTGGTGACGCTGCCAGCCGGCAATCCGGTTTTCAAAACGGCTAGAACCGCTTACGTAAAAGAACTGTCGGTGCTGGACGTGAAAAGCCCCGCCAAACCGCTTGTCAGCAGCGGCAACAGCGTAATTATGGCTACAGCTAAAGTGGGCAAAGGCACCGTATTCGCCATCGGTGACCCGTGGCTGTACAACGAGTACACCGACGGCCGCAAAATCCCGGCAAAGTTCGAGAACTTCCAGGCTGGCAAGGATTTGGCTACCTGGCTGTTGCAGCAAAGCAGCGCGAAGTAAAGCCCAGATGTTCGTATGAAGCAAAAGGCCCGATTCCGCACGGAATCGGGCCTTTTGCATCTAGTCTAACTACCTGTTAAGTAGATGGTTCGTAGTAGCTATTAGGGTGTTTATCCTACTACCCACTACCTACTACTTTGTGGCAGCGGCGCCGGCGTGCTTGGCATGTTCCGTCAGGCGGGTGGAGTCGCGCACAATCAGCTCGGTTGGGATTTTGACGGTGCCTACGGGCTTGGCGCGGTGCTTGAACTCGATTAAGTCAATCAGCCGCTCGGCCGCTACCTGACCGATTTCCTGGGCGGGCTGCACCACAGTGCTTAGCGAAGGCGACAGTAAATCGGCCACGTTCAGGTTGGTGAACCCAATAAGCGACACATCATCCGGAATGGCCAGGTTGCGCTGGTGCAACGCCTTCAGGCAACCCACGGCCAGCCGGTCGGAGGCCGTGAAAAAGGCATCGGGCATGGGGTCCAGGGCCATCAGCTCGTCTACCATCGGGCCTACCTCGTCGGGGCCGAAGGTGCCGTAGCGAATCAGCGTTTCGTCGTACTCTAGGCCGTGCTTTTCCAAAGCGGCGCGGTAGCCGGCCAGGCGCTCCTGCGTGATGCTCAGCCAGGGCTGAATAGTGAGGTGCGCAATGCGCCGCCGGCCCGACTGAATCAGGTGCTCGGTGGCGGCAAACGCCCCCCCGAAGTTATCGGCTACCACTTGCGTAACGCCCAGCTCGGCCGCCACCCGGTCGAAGAGCACAATCGGTACGTGTTTGTCGAGCACGTCGCGCAAATGCGCCACGTCGGAGGTTTCGCTCGACAGTGAAATCAACAGTCCGTCCACCTTGCGCGACATGGCTTGGTGCACGTTGGCTGTTTCCCGCTCGTACGACTCCTGGCTCTGAAAAATAATGACGTGGTAGCCCCGGTTGTAGGCAATGGCCTCGATGCCGTTGATAGCTTGCGAAAAGAAATAATTCGCAATCTGGGGCACGATAACGCCAATGGCCCGGCTGGCGCTGCCCTTCAGGCTAAGCGCAATGGGGTTGGGGCGGTAGTTGAGCCGCTCGGCACACTCCATTACCAGCCGCTTCGTTTCCGGGTTGATTTCGTAGCTGCCCCGCAACGCGCGCGACACCGTGGAAGTGGAAATGTTCAGCTCGCGGGCAATGTCTTTTATGGTGAATGTTTCCAATGGGAAGGCAGGTTTGAAGGAGTAGGGTAGGAGGTAGGCTTCCTAAAGTGCAAGAGCCGCCAACAGCAGCGCCAAGTGTCTTACCGGGGGTGAAAGTAGAAAGAGCTACCCAGTTTAGCCACACCGCCACCAGTAAAAGCTGGGAATCCACTTGTTGGCAACGTTCCCGATAACGTTTGCGAGAATAAACATTGTTCTATTCTTCGTTTTGGCTAACACAATCCTTAATCTTTACAGATACGATGTGCTTGCGGTAGTATGAAAAGTACATCATTTTCTTTCTAAAAGTTTACAAATTCCTATTTGCATGGCCTTCGCTGACTCTTTCGACTTGACCGGTAAACTAGCGTTGGTGACGGGCTGCACCCGGGGCATCGGGCAGGCTATGGCCTTGGGCCTGGCCGAAGCCGGCGCCGACATCATCGGCGTGTCGGCTTCGTTGGCGTTGAGTGGCTCTGACACCGAGCAGCAAGTGCAGGCCCTGGGCCGGCAGTTTCACGCCTACCAGGCCGACTTCAGTGAGCGTGCCGCCGTGGATGCCTTTATTGCGCAGGTACAGCAGGATTTCCCTCGCATCGACATTCTTATCAACAACGCCGGCACCATCAAGCGCGCCCCGGCCGCCGAGCACGCCGATGAACTCTGGGACGAAGTGCTGGCCATCAACCTCGATGCGCCGTTCCGCTTGGCTCGCGCCATTGGCGGGCAGATGCTCCAGCAAGGCTCCGGCAAAATCATCTTCACGGCCTCGCTGCTCACGTTTCAGGGCGGCATCAACGTGCCGGGCTACGCGGCCAGCAAGGGTGCTATTGGCAGCGTAGTGAAAGCGCTGGCCAACGAATGGGGCGGCCGCGGCGTGAACGTCAACGCTATTGCGCCCGGCTACATTGCCACCGACAACACCGAAGCCCTGCGCAACGACCCCGACCGGTCGGCCAGCATTTTGGGCCGCATCCCGGCCGGCCGCTGGGGCACCCCCGCCGACTTCAAAGGCCCCACGGTGTTCCTGGCTTCGCAGGCTGCCGATTACGTGCACGGCACCATCCTCACCGTTGATGGCGGCTGGATGGGCCGCTAAAGATGAAATGATGAGGTGGTGAAATGGTGAGTTTTCCGTTCTTGAAAGCGCCAAGCGCGCAGAACGCGCCACCAGAACATCACTTCACCACTTCACCACTTCACCATTTCACCACTCTCCAAGATGACCCAACGATATGCCATCAGCCCCCGCGAAACGGCGGCGATGAACACCCAGCAACTGCGCGAGAACTTTCTGATTGAAGACGTGTTCGTTGCCGGCGAAATCGAGCTGGTATACACCCATTACGACCGGATGATTGTGGGTGGCGCTACGCCTACCACCGAGCCGCTGACCTTGCCCTGCCCCGAGAATCTGAAAGCCGATTTCTTTTTGCAGCGCCGCGAGCTGGGCATCCTTAACACCGCCGCGCCCGGCACCGTGACCGTAGATGGCACCGTGTACGAGCTGGGCAACCAGGATTGCCTCTACGTGGGCAAAGACGCCAAAGAAGTGGTATTTGCCTCCACCGACGGTAACCAGCCCGCTAAGTTCTACCTGCTGTCGGCCCCGGCGCACCACGCGTATCCCACGCGCCGCATGACCCAGGCCGAGGCGACACCCGTGGAACTAGGCACGCCGGAAACGGCCAATGAGCGCACCATTTATAAGTACATCTACCTGGAAGGCATCCAGAGCTGCCAGCTGGTAATGGGCCTGACCCGGCTCAAGCCCGGCTCGGTGTGGAACACCATGCCCAGCCACGTGCACGACCGGCGCATGGAAGCTTACCTGTACTTCGACCTCCCCGAAAACCAGCGGGTGCTGCACATGATGGGCCAGCCCCAGGAAACGCGCCCGTTGTGGGTGAGCAGCGGGCAGGCCATCCTGTCGCCGCCGTGGTCGATTCATACGGGGTGCGGCACCAGCAACTACACGTTCATCTGGGGGATGGCCGGCGAAAACCTGGAGTACACCGACATGGACCTCGTTACCATTCACGACCTGCGCTAATACGCACCTGCCACTATGCCCACCCTTGAAGCCCCTTTTCAGCTCGACAACAACCGCCAGCCCTGGACGCCGGTAGCCGACGGTTTGCGCCGCCAGATCCTCGCCTATGGTCCGGATATGATGCTGGTGCGCGTGGCGTTTGAGCAGGGGGGCATCGGGGCCCGGCACCAGCACGTGCACACGCAAATCACCTACGTGGAAAGCGGCGTGTTCACGGCCACCGTCGGCGACGACACGCGGGTGATGCGTGCGGGGGACGTGTTTTATGCGGCCTCCAACGTGTGGCACAGCGTGGAGTGCCTGGAAGCGGGCACCCTGCTGGACACGTTCAGCCCCATGCGCGAAGATTTTATTGAGTAGCCAGAATTGCTTCCGCTCTCATAGGTAGACGATGTCTTTCTGCTTGCTACTCATATCCAACTACTTAATAAGTCTGGTTCACTCCGGCACAATGCAAGCTCAGCACAAACACATATTGAGAAAACTACTGCTCCTGCTGACGGGAATAGGGGGGATGGGGATCTTTTCAACCCGGGCCCAGCAGGTGACGGTGGCGGCGGATGGTTCGGGAAACTCCCGGGCCATCCAGGCTGCCCTCAATAGCGTGCCTAGTCTGGCTGCCAACCGGCGTGCCAATGCAGTTGACAGCATTGCCGAGAAGATGCTGCTGTATCAGCGGAGTGTGGGCGGCTGGCCGAAAGCGGTGAAAGACGTGAAGGTGGACTACACCAAGCCGTTGTCGGCGGCGTTGCGGGCCAGCACCCTGGCCGATGCCAACCGCAAAGACGCCACCATCGACAACAAAGCCACCACCCGCGAAATCGAGTATCTGCTGGCTGCTTTCAGGCGCACCAACAACCCCGCGTACAAGCAAAGCGCTGAGCGCGGCATCCATTACCTGCTGAAAATGCAGTACCCCAACGGTGGCTTCCCGCAGTTCTACCCCGATTTCAGCGGCTACCGCCACCAAATTACTTACAATGATAACGCCATGGTGCGGGCGCTGCTGGTGTTGCGAGCCGTAGCCAACCAGCAAGCTGAGTATGCCCTGGTGAGCCCTGAGCTGGTGGCACCCGCCAAAGACGCCGTAGCGCGCGGCATAGCCTGCATCCTGAAAACGCAGTACGTGCAGAAAGGCAAACGCACGGCGTGGTGCGCGCAATACGACGAGAAAACGCTACGTCCCGATAAGGCCCGGGCTTTCGAGCTGGCCTCGCTGAGCGGTGATGAGTCGGTGGCTATTGTGGAATTCCTGCTGGGCATCGACAACCCCCCGGCGGAAGTGAAGCAGGCCATTACCAGCGCCATTGCGTGGTTCGAGCAAGTGAAAATCCCGAACATGGCCGTGAAAGAAGTGCAGGACCCCAAGCAGCCCACGGGCCGCGACCGGCTGATGGTAGCCGCGCCTGGCGCCACGCTGTGGGCCCGCTTCTACGATTTGGAAACCAACCGCCCCATCTACGTCGGGCGCGACAGTCAGGTACATTACACCTTGGCTGAAATAGAAAATGAGCGGCGGGCGGGCTACGTCTACGCGGGTACCTGGCCCGAAAAGCTGCTGACCAAAACCTACCCAAAATGGCAGCAGAAATGGGCTGCCGCCCCCGCCACTGTATCCCCGCAAGCAAGTAAATAACCTCCCGGCCATGCCCCAGCTTTCAAAATCCCTCGTTCTTTCTGCACCCACCACTGCGGCGGTCCTGCCCACCGCGGCCCAGTTTGAGCTACCTGAAAAAGTACTTCAGTTTGGTACGGGCGTGCTGCTCCGTGGCCTGCCCGATTACCTCATCGACAAAGCCAACCGCCAGGGCATTTTCAACGGCCGCATTGTGGTGGTGAAAAGCACCGGCGGCGGCGACCTGGACGCCTTCACCCAGCAGGATAACCTGTACACGCTGGCCATCCGGGGCATTGCCGACGAGCAGATTGTAGAGGAAAACGTGGTGTGCTCGGCCATCAGCCGGGTGCTGTCGGCCAAAACGCAGTGGGCCGAGGTACTGGCCTGCGCGGCTAACCCCGAGCTAACCGTAGTAATTTCCAACACCACCGAAGTAGGCATTGAGCTGGTAGCCGACGACGTAAGCCAAAGCCCGCCCGTGTCGTTTCCGGGCAAGCTGCTGGCTTTCCTGCACGCCCGCTACCAGGCGTTCCAAGGCGACAAGGCCAAGGGCCTGGTGATTGTGCCCACGGAGCTGATTGTAGACAACGGGACCAAGCTGGAAGGCATTCTGCTGGAGCAGGCGCACCGCAACAACCTCGACGCCGAGTTCATCGACTGGCTGGAAACCGCCAATTCCATCTGCAACTCCCTCGTGGACCGCATCGTGCCGGGCCGCCCCGATACCACCATGCAAACCACGCTTTCCGAGCAGCTGGGCTACGAAGATGAGCTGCTGACGATGTCGGAGGTGTACACGCTATGGGCTATTCAAGGCAACGAGCACGTGAAATCGGTGCTGAGCTTCGAGCAGGTGGATGCCGGTGTAATCGTGCAGCCCAACATCACCCTGTTCCGGGAGCTGAAGCTGCGTTTGCTCAACGGCACGCACACGCTCAGCTGTGGCCTGGCGTTTCTGGCTGGCGCCAACACGGTGCGCGAAGCCATGGAAAACCAGCTGCTGGCCGGCTTCGTGCACAACCTCATGCTGGCTGACTTGCTGCCCGGTATTCCGTACGCCGTGGATGAAAAAACGGGCCAGCGCTTCGGTATGCAGGTACTCGACCGGTTCCGCAACCCCTACATCGAGCACCGCTGGTTGAGCATCAGCCTGAACTACTCGGCCAAGCTGCAAATGCGGGTGGTGCCGGCGTTGCTGCACTACGCCAAAAAGCTGGAAGCCGTGCCGCACTACGTGGCGCTGGGTTTTGCCGCCTACTTGCTGTTCATGCGCGGCAAGCGCCAGGAAGACGGCGTATGGTACGGCGAAAACAACGGCACCGAATACCCGATTCAGGACGACAAAGCCGGCTATTTTGCTGACCTCTGGAGCCGCCTGGAGCCCGCAGAACTGACCCGTACCGTACTGCACAACACCAGCCTGTGGGGCCACGATTTGCTGGCTATTCCGGGCTTTGCCGATTCAGTAAGCAACTACCTGAAGCACCTGCTGGCGCACGGCGCGCAAGCTACCGTAGCGAAGGCACTGAACAAGACCGTGGCGCGGCAGGAAGTGGCCGAGTAAGCCACCAACTCGGAACCTCGTTTTGTTATTTCTTTCGTCGGAGGTCCTGCTCCAACGCATTAGTTAACACAAAATCAGTAACCTTGAGATGTTAATTGAGGCATCTCTATCCGGCCCGCAAAGGCTGTAAATCAAGAACACGCAATGAAGCATCTGGTAGCCAAAATACATCCTGACGACAACGTGCTGGTGGCCCTCACCGACCTGCCCGTTGGCACGCCCGTAACCTACGACGGCGTCACGGTTACTACCACCGAAAAGATTCCGGCCAAGCACAAGCTGGCCCTGCAATTCCTGGCCCCCGGCGACCCAGTACACATGTACGGGGTGCTGGTGGGCAAAGCCGCCGCCGCCATTGGCGTGGGCGGACTGCTCACCACGGCCAACATCCGCCACGCCACCAACAGCTACGACGAGCACCAGGAGCGCCGCGCCAGCTGGCAGGGCCCCGACGTAAGCAAGTGGCAGGACCGCACCTTCATGGGCTTCCACCGCGCCGATGGCAGCGTGGGTACCGCCAACTACTGGCTGGTAATTCCGCTGGTGTTCTGCGAAAACCGCAACATTCAGGTGCTGGAAGAAGCCCTGGTGAATGACCTGGGCTACGGCCGCCGCAAAACCTATCAGCCCCAAACGCAGGAGCTGATTTCGTTGATGCAGGCCGGCAAATCGGTAGAGGAAATCCTGGCCACCGACCTGCACAGTGCTGAAGGCAAGCACCAGAAGCCGAAGCTGTTCCCGAACGTGGATGGTATCCGGTTCCTGACCCATGAGGGCGGCTGTGGTGGTATCCGCCAGGACGCCCAAACGCTCTGTGGCTTATTGGCTGGCTATATCACGCACCCCAACGTGGCAGGTGCTACTGTACTCAGCCTGGGTTGCCAGAACGCGCAGGCCAGCATGCTGCAAGACGAAATCAACAAGCGCAGCCCCAACTTCAGCAAGCCGCTATTCATCTTGGACCAGCAGCAGCTGGGCACCGAGGAAACGCTGGTGAGCATGGCGTTGCGCCAGACCTTTGCGGGCCTGATGCAAGCCAACCAGCAGCAGCGCCAGCCCGCCCCACTCAGCAAGCTCACAATTGGGCTGGAGTGCGGCGGCTCCGACGGCTTCTCCGGTATTTCGGCCAACCCCGCCGTGGGCCACGTGTCCGATTTGATGGTGGCCTTGGGCGGCTCGGTTATCCTGGCCGAGTTTCCGGAGCTGTGCGGTGTGGAGCAGGAGCTGGTTGACCGGAGCGTAGACACGGCCACCGCCGAGCGGTTCAGCCACCTTATGAAAGCCTACGGCGACAGCGCCGTGGCCGTAGGGTCGGGCTTCGACATGAACCCTTCGCCGGGCAACATTCGTGACGGATTGATTACCGACGCCATGAAATCGGCGGGGGCGGCGCGCAAAGGCGGCAGCTCGCCGGTAGTAGCCGTGCTCGACTACCCGGAGCCCGTAACCAAGCCCGGCCTCAACCTGCTCTGCACTCCCGGCAACGACGTAGAATCTACCACGGCCGAAGTAGGGTCGGGGGCCAACGTGGTGCTGTTTACTACCGGCCTCGGTACGCCCACCGGCAACCCCATTGCGCCCGTGGTGAAAATTGCCACCAACACGGCCTTGGCTAACCGCATGCCCGATATCATCGACGTGAACACCGGAACGGTTATCGACGGCGAGGAAACCATCGAGCAGGCCGGGGAGCGGATTCTGGACTACGTGATTCGGGTGGCCAGCGGCGAGGAAGTAGCCGCCGTGCGCCACGGCCAAACCGACTTTATTCCGTGGAAGCGCGGCGTGTCGCTGTAAACTGCAAGTAGAACGTCATGCTGAGCGCAGCCGAAGCATCTCGCGTGCTGATGTTGAAATAGTAATCTAGAGTCAGCACGCGAGATGCTTCGGCTGCGCTCAGCATGACAGGCGTTTATTGTCCGCTCTAAACTTCAACAACACAGGAGACTTCAGGACGGGTATGCCGGCCGGGTCGCTTACTTTTCTAAAACCAGGTGGGGTAGTACCTCCCGCTTTCGGCAACAATGCCCTTTTCTAGTATGAAAAAGCCCTTTTTGAACGAGGATTTCCTACTGCAAACCGAAACTGCCCAGCAGCTCTACCACGAGTATGCCAAGCAGATGCCCATCATCGACTACCACTCGCACCAGATTCCCGAGCAGATTGCGCAGGATCGGCAGTTCGAAACCATCACCCAAATCTGGCTCTACGGCGACCATTATAAGTGGCGCGCCATGCGTACCAACGGGGTGCCGGAGCGCTTCATCACCGGGGATGCTTCCGATTGGGAGAAGTTCGAGAAGTGGGCCGAAACCGTGCCCCAGACCGTGCGCAACCCGCTCTACCACTGGACGCACCTAGAATTGCAGCGGTACTTCGGCATCAAGGAGCTGCTCAACAAAGACAGCGCCCGCCGCATTTTCGATGAGTGCAATGCCAAGCTGCAAACGCCTGAATACTCAGTGCGGAACCTGCTGCGCAAGATGAACGTGGAAGTGGTGTGCACCACCGATGACCCGGCTGATTCGCTAGAATACCACCGCGCCATCATCGAAAGCGGCTTCGACGTTCAGATTCTGCCAACCTTCCGTGCCGACAAGGCCATGTCGCCGGAAAGCGCCGCGGCTTACAACCACTACCTGGATAAGCTGGGCGAAGCGGCCGACGTGGAAATCCGCACGTTCAGTGACCTGGAAAACGCCTTGCGTTTGCGCCACGACTTCTTTGCGTCGTTGGGTTGCCGCTTGTCGGACCACGGCTTGGAGCAGATTTACGCCGCTGACTATACCACTGAGGAAATCAACTCCATCTTCGTGAAAGTACGGGGCGGGGAGGAACTGACTGCCAGCGAAGTGCTGCAATTCAAATCAGCTATGCTGGTGCTGCTGGCTGAAATGGATTGGGAGAAAAACTGGACGCAGCAGTACCATTTGGGTGCGCTCCGCAACAACAACTCCCGCATGCTGCGCCAGCTCGGGCCCGATACCGGCTGGGATTCCATCGGCGACTTCTCGCAGGGCCAGGCTCTGTCGCGCTTCCTCGACCGGCTGGATGGGCA
This sequence comes from Hymenobacter telluris, assembly GCF_017313265.1. Taxonomy (GTDB): domain Bacteria; phylum Bacteroidota; class Bacteroidia; order Cytophagales; family Hymenobacteraceae; genus Hymenobacter; species Hymenobacter telluris. The sequence continues at coordinate 116,037 of NZ_JAFLQZ010000001.1, forward strand.
GGACAAGCTGGCTAAAACCATCATCTACAACCTCAACCCCGCCGACAACGAGTTGATTGCCACCATGATTGGCAACTTCAACGATGGTTCGGTGGCGGGTAAGGTGCAGTTCGGTTCCGGCTGGTGGTTCCTCGACCAGAAGGACGGCATGGAAAAGCAAATCAACGCGCTGTCGAACATGGGGCTGCTGAGCCGCTTCGTGGGCATGCTCACTGATTCGCGCAGCTTCCTCTCGTACCCGCGCCACGAGTATTTCCGCCGCATTCTGTGCAACCTGCTCGGCAACGACGTGGAAAACGGCGAGCTGCCCGACGACATGGCCCATCTTGGCGCCATCGTGCAGAATATCTGCTACAACAACGCCAAGGAGTATTTCGGCTTCGAGGCGGCCACTGCAACCGTAGCCGACGCCAGCAAAGCCAGCTTTGCCCATAGCTAATAGGATGTAGCGCGGAGTGAGCCTTCGCGCTGCTTTTTTTCACTTCAGCAACGATACGAGGCCCCGCGCTTCGTGGAATTATAGCACTACATGAAACAGGTAGTAACCTTCGGGGAAATCATGATGCGGTTGTCGACGCCGCTCAACTACCGGCTCACGCAATCGGCGAGCCTGGAGGTGAACTACGGCGGCGGCGACGCCAACGTAGCCGCCGCCGTGGCGGGCCTCGGCATCCCGGCCGCGCACGTCACTTGCTTTCCCGCCAACGAGCTGGGCCAAGCCGCCGTGCAGAGCTTTCAGCGCCTCGGCGTGGATATGCAGCATACCGTGTACAGCGGCAAGCGGCTCGGGTTGTATTTTCTGGAAGTAGGGGCATCGTTGCGGCCCAGCAAAGTGGTGTACGACCGCGCCGACTCGTCGTTTGCCAACCTCGACCCCGCGGCTTTCGATTGGGATGAAATCCTGAAAGATGCGCAGTGGCTGCACTGGACCGGCATTACGCCCGCCATTTCGGCGGCTACCGCGCAAGCTACTGCCGATGCCATTGCCGCCGCCCGCCGCCTGGGTATCACCGTTTCGGCCGACGTGAACTACCGCCGCAACCTGTGGCAGTACGGCCAGACCGCCCAAGAGGTGATGACCGACCTGGTAGCCGGCTGCGACGTGGTGGTGTGCTCCGAGAATGACGCCAACGACTTGTTCGGCATTCAGGTGGCCGCCGGGGCTGAAAACAAGTTTGCCTCGATGGGGGAGCAGCTGATGGCCCGCTTCCCGCAAATCCGGCAGGTGATTTCCACCCGCCGCAAAACCCAAAGCGCCTCGCACGAGCGAATCAAAGGCATGCTCTTCGATGGCACTTACACCGAAACGCCCTACCTCGACATCACGCCCGTAGTGGACCGGATTGGCGGCGGCGACGCCTTCATGGGCGGTTTCATCTACGGAGCCCTGACGTATGCTACGCCCGCCGAAGCGCTGAGCTTTGCGCTGGCTGCCTCGGCCCTCAAGCACACCATCCACGGCGACGTGAACCTGGTAACGGCCGCCGAAGTGGAGCACGTGATGCAAGGCAATACCACCGGCCGCTTAGTGCGTTGATTGGTTTTCGGTGAGTTGTGTTTGGTTTTTAGTTGAAAGATTAAAAGCCGGAACAGCGAGCCAAAAACCAAAAACAACTTACCAAAAACCAATCAGAAATGTCCCGATTCTCTCCCGCTGAAGCTTTCGAAACCGTGCTGCGCTACCCCGTGGTGCCGGTGTTCTACCACGCCGACGCGGCCTATGCCAAGCGTATTCTGCAAGCCTGCTACGCCGGTGGGTTGCGCGTGTTTGAGTTTACCAACCGGGGCGAGCAGGCCTACGACGTATTCGTTGAACTGGTAGCCTTCGTGCAGGAAAGCTGCCCCGATATGCTGCTGGGCATTGGTACCATTTACGTGGCCGAAGATGCCGAGCGGTTTATTGCCGCCGGCGCCGACTTCGTGGTGCAGCCCTGCCTGACCACCGAAGTAGCCGAGGTGTGCCACAAGCACAACATTCCGTGGCTGCCCGGCACCATGACCATCTCGGAAGTGTACCAGGCTTCCAAAATGGGGGCTGCCATTGTGAAGATATTCCCTGGCAACGTGGTCGGGCCGGGCTTTATCAAGAGTTTGCGCGGCCCGATGCCCAAGGTGCCCATTATGGTGACGGGTGGGGTAGAGCCCACCAACGACAGTTTGAAAGAGTGGTTTGAGGCCGGCGTAAACGTGGTAGGCATGGGCTCCCAGCTCTTCAAGAATGCCGATGACACCGAGGCACTAAGCCGGCAGATTGCCGAACTGCTGAAATTTGTAGATACCTTGAAAAAGTGACACCGGGCTGCCCGGTGCCACGCGGGTGCCGGCAGTTTGCCACCACGTACTGCCCCCTGACTTCCTTTCCCGAACTCGCATGATTCCATCCCCAACCCAGTCTCCCCCCGCCCTATCCCCGGTTGAGTCGACCATGGGTAAGTACCGCTGGACCATCTGTTCCCTGGTGTTCTTCGCTACTACCGTCAACTACCTCGACCGGGCCGTTATTTCGCTGTTGAAACCGTACTTGGAAACCGAGTTCAAGTGGAATTCCGGGGACTACGCCAATATTGAAATTGCGTTCAAGCTAGCCTATTCCCTGGGTATGTTGGGGGTGGGCCGCATCATTGACAAGCTGGGGACCAAGATGGGCTATGCCCTTTCCACGTTTTTGTGGAGTTTGGCCGCCATTGGGCACGCCTTCGTTACCAGCACGCTGGGATTCAGCGTCGCCCGTGCTTTCCTGGGCGTAACCGAAGCCGGTAACTTCCCGGCGGCCATCAAAACTACTGCCGAGTGGTTTCCGCAGAAGGAGCGGGCCTTGGCAACCGGTATTTTCAACTCGGGCTCCAATGTGGGCGCCATTATTGCACCGCTTACGGTGCCGCTCATTGCCGAAACCATTGGCTGGCAGTGGGCTTTTATCATCACCGGGGCGTTGGGTTTTGTGTGGCTGGGACTGTGGTTCTGGCTATATGAAGTGCCCGCCCGCCATGCCCGCCTCACCAAAGCCGAGTTCGACTACATCCACAGCGACGTGGACGATTTGGCTGCCGTATCGGTGGAGACCCAGCCGAAGGTGTCGTGGTTCAAGCTGCTGAGCTTCCGCCAAACCTGGGCATTCGTGTTGGGCAAGTTCCTGACCGACCCTATCTGGTGGTTCTACCTGTTCTGGTTGCCCGATTTCCTGAACAAGCAGTACGGTCTCAAAGGTACCGACGTGGCATTGCCGGTAGCGGCCGTGTATGTGCTGTCGAGCATTGGTAGCGTGGGGGGCGGCTGGATTCCGCTGAACTTCATTCGGCGTGGTATGCCCGCTTTCAAAGCCCGCAAAACCTCGATGCTGCTGATTGCCTTGTGCGTGTTCCCGATTGTGTTTGCCCAGCAGTTAGGCCAGGTAAATATGTGGCTGGCAGTACTGGTAATTGGCATTGCGGCCGCCGCTCACCAAGCTTGGAGTGCCAACATCTTCACCACTGTGTCGGACATGTTCCCGAAACGGACGGTGGCTTCGGTAACTGGTATCGGTGGAATGGCTGGCGGTTTGGGAGGTATTTTGCTCACGGCGCTGGTGCAGAAAAATATGTTCGTGTATTACGAGAGCATCAACCAGCTTGACAAAGCCTATTTCATCATGTTCTGGATTTGCGGTGGTGCCTACCTGTTAGCCTGGGTGTTGATGCACTTCCTGGCGCCCCGCATGAAGCAGATTGATTTGGATAATACCGCCACAGCCTAGTAGTAAGCAGGCCGGGTGCAACTCCCGGCCCGCTCAGGCTTTGTACTGATTTTCTATTTTCTGTTCCTTTTCCTTGACTACGCCCGGCAAATGCCGGACGCTTCCTTCGTACTGCCATGAAAAAACTGAATTTCCTGCTGGCGCTGCTGTTTCTGGCGCTGCCGGCCCTCACCTTCGCCCAAAACCAAAAGAACGTAGCCGCCGCTAAAGAGGTGGAAGCACTGGAGCGTCAGCGTTTCGAGGCCCAGGTGAAGAAGGACTACACCGTTCTGGAAAAAGTATTTGCCGACGACTTGGTGTACACGCACTCCAACGGCAAGCAGAACAACAAAACCGAGTACATCCAATCCATCCGCGACGGTAAGAGCGTGTATGATAAGATTGACGTGGAAGCCGTGAACGTGCGCGCCTACAACGATGGCAAAGCCGCCGTAGTGAACGGCACCATCACCATCTACCAGCCCAACAAGCCCGACGGTACGCCCAATGTGGCGCACATCAAATACGTGGTGGTGCAGGTGAAAGACCCCAAGAAAGGCTGGCAGGTAGTGCTGTGGCAGTCGCAGAAACAGCCCGAAGTGAAAAGCTAGCTTTTATCTGGCTGTTAGCTTTTCGCTGACAGCTGTTAGCTGGCCTTTTCATCCCCTTTATTTCAAAAGCTAGCAGCCATCAGCTATTAGCTAACAGCTTCAGTACGTTATGAGTATCACCCAGGAGAATACATTAGCGCAGCCCGTTGGCATCACGCTGGAGCGCTACATTATGCGCAAGCAAGCCGAGTTTCCGTACGCCACTGGTGAGCTGTCGCAGTTGCTGCGCGACCTGGCGCTGGCCGGCAAAATCGTGCACCGGGAAGTGAACCGGGCCGGCCTCTCCGACATCACCGGCGGCATGGGCACCCAGAACGTGCAGGGCGAAAACCAGCAGAAGCTGGACATGGAAGCGCACATCCGGTTTGTACGGGCCCTGAAAAACGGCCGCGAAACCTGCGCTATCCTGTCCGAGGAAGAAGCCGAAATCATCCACACCGACAACGACTCCGGCAACTACGTGGTGGCCATGGACCCGCTCGACGGTTCCTCGAACATCGATGTGAATGTGAGCATCGGGACGCTGTTCAGCATCTACCGCCGCGTAACGCCGGTAGGCACCAAGGCTTCGGAGGCCGATTTCCTGCAAGGCGGGCGGCAGCAGGTGGCGGCGGGCTACATCCTGTACGGCTCCAGCACGATGTTCGTGTACACCACCGGCCACGGCGTGGTAGGCTTCACGTATGAGCAGTCGTTGGGCGAGTTTTTCCTGTCGCACCCCAACATCCAGATTCCCAAGCAAGGCAAAATCTTCTCCTGCAACGAAGGTTACTGGTTCGACTATCCGGAGTCTGTCCGCACGTTTTTGATGAACTGCAAGCGCCGCGAATACTCCGGCCGCTACATCGGCTCGTTGGTGGCCGACTACCACCGCAACCTCTTCAACGGCGGCATCTATATGTATCCGCCCACCAGCAAAAACCCGAATGGCAAGCTGCGGCTGCTGTATGAGTGCTACCCGTTGGCCATGCTGATTGAGCAGGCCGGTGGCCAGGCCGTTGTATCGGCCACCGAAGCCGTGCTCGACATTGTGCCCACCGAGTTGCACCAGCGCACCCCGCTGTTTATCGGCTCCCCCGATATGGTGCAGGAACTGGTAGCTTCTGGCCAAGCCGTGCTAGCCGCCGTCTAACACGGTATGTAGCGCGAAAATCCGTTTCGCGACGAGCGAAGCGAGTATTCGGCGCTGCACTCGTAGGAACTCGCTATGCTCGTCGCGAAACGGATTTTCGCGCTACAACTCTGCTCCACTACCCCCAAACTCCCATCCCATGCACTCAACTTTACACGATAAGTCCCGCCGGGACTTTCTTCAGAAGTCGGCGCTGGCTACGGCGGGCCTGCTGACGCCGCTGCCCCTGGCCGTGCTTGGCGCGCCCAAAGCCAAGCGCCGGGTAGCTATGGTGGGCACTGGCCACCGCGGCACCGGCATGTGGGGCAAGCTGCTGCTGGAAGAACACGCCGATGTAATCGAGTTTGTGGGGCTCTGCGACAGCAACAAAGGGCGCCTGGAAACCGGCAAGAAGCTGATGGGCGTGTCGTGTCCCACCTACACCAACTTCGAGGAGATGATGCGCAAGGCCAAGCCCGACACGCTCATCGTAACCACCGTGGATGCCACCCACGACGAGTTCATTATCAAGGGCATGGAAATGGGCGCCAACATCGTGTCGGAAAAGCCCATGACCACCGACGAAACCAAGTGCCAGGCCATTCTCGACGCCGAGAAGCGCACCGGCAAAAAGGTGACCGTCACGTTCAACTACCGCTACTCGCCGCACCGCCAGAAAATCTACGACTTGCTGCGTCAGGGCACCATCGGCAAGGTAACGTCCGTCGATTTTCACTGGTACCTCGATACCAGCCACGGCGCCGACTACTTCCGCCGCTGGCACCGCCTTACCGAGAAAAGTGGCTCGTTGTGGGTGCACAAGGCTTCGCACCATTTCGATTTGCTGAACTGGTGGCTGGAATCGGAGCCGGAAACGGTGTACGCCAAGGGGGCGCTGGAAAACTACGGCAAAAACGGGCCGTTCCGGTTCAGCAACTGCCGTCCGTGCCCGCACAAAGCCGAGTGCCCCTACTACTGGGACATGACCAAGGACGCCCGCCTGATGGCCCTGTACGCCGCCAACGAGCAGTACGACGGCTACCTGCGCGACGGGTGCGTGTTCAAGGAAGACGTGAACATCTACGACAAGATGGCCGCCACCATCGGCTACGCCAACGGGGTGCAGGTCAGCTACTCACTCACGGCCTACTCGCCTTATGAGGGCTACCGCATTGCCTTCAACGGCACCAAAGGCCGGGTGGAAGCCTGGATCAAGGAGTCGGGCGCCATGACCAAGGAGGCCTACGACGAAATTATGGTGTCGCGTAACTTCGGCAAAGTGGAGTACATTCAGGTGCCCCAGGCCGAGGGCCACGGCGGCGGCGACAAACTGCTGCGGGCCCAGTTGTTCCGCCACCCCGAAGCCGCCGACACATACCGCCAGGCTGCCGGCAGCCGCGACGGGGCCATGGCTATTCTGGTGGGTATTGCGGCCCGCAAAAGCATAGCCAGCGGCCAGCCCGTCCGTATTGCCGACCTTACCAGTCTGAAGCCAGTAGCTGTTAAGGCGTGAGTTGCTGGCTGCCACAGCAATTTTCTGAACGAGGTAGAGACGCGTATTCGCGTCTGGTCGTCCGGGCTAAGTGCAACGGTGTTGTTCAACAGCCAAACGCGAATACGCGTCTCTACCTCGTTCACCAAGTTGCAATAAGCAATCAATCAACAACCAACCAACAACCATCACCATTACGCCGGGAACAAAGTTGATTCACTTTTCCAACCAGTTCCTTTTCTCTACGATGCCTAAAATCATTTCGCCCCAGGTCGAGTTCAGCGGGTTGCTGACTCAGATGAAAGCTGTTACGCCCGAGGTTTTCTCGGCTGATGGGAAATTCCTGAACCTGCTGGAAGGCCGCTGGCAGGAGCCCGGCCAGCCTCGGGCCTTTACCTCGCCCATCGACGGTACCGAACTGGGCAGCCTGCCCATGCTCGACCGCGCTACGGCGCTGCGGGCCGTGGAATTCGCCAAAAAGGAAGCTGCCAGCTGGGCCGCCACCGACCTCGACGAGCGGAAAAGCCGCGTGCAGGAGTGTCTCAACCAGCTGCGGGACCAGGTCGAGCTGACGGCCAAGCTCATTATGTGGGAAATCGGCAAAACCTACAAGCTGGGTTTCACCGACATCGACCGGGCCATTGATGGCGTGCAGTGGTACGTTGACAACATTGAAGGCATGCTGGGTTCACGCAAGCCGCTGGGCTTGGTGAGCAACATTGCGTCCTGGAACTACCCGATGTCGGTGTTGCTGCACGCGGTATTGGTGCAGGCCTTGGCTGGTAACTCTGTTATTGCCAAAACGCCGACCGATGGCGGCTTTATTTCCTTGAGCTTGACGTTTGCCATTGCCCGCCGCTGCGGCTTGCCGGTGACGCTGGTGAGCGGTTCGGGTGGGGAACTGAGCGACGTGCTGGTGAAAAACGAAGCGGTGGACTGCCTCAGCTTCGTGGGCGGGCGCTACAACGGCCGCAACATTGCCGACGCCCTCAGCCAGGAGCACAAGCGCTACATGCTGGAAATGGAAGGCGTGAACACCTACGGCATCTGGAACTACTCCGACTGGAACGGCCTGGCCGACCAGCTCAAAAAAGGCTACGACTACGGCAAGCAGCGCTGCACCGCCTACGTGCGCTTTGTGGTGGAGCGTCAGCTGTTTCCGCAGTTCCTGGAAACGTATTGGGAAGCCATCCGGAGCCTGAAAGTGGGCAACCCCACACTGGTTGACAACCCCGACGACAAGCTGCCCGACTTGGCTTTCGGCCCGGTTATTAATGCCACGCAAGCCCAGGAACTGGACCGGCTCTACGCCAACGCCCTGAAAACCGGCGCCACTCCTATCTACGAAGGCAAGCTCGACGAGAACCTGTTCCTGCCTGGCCAGGACCGCTCGGCCTACCGCGCCCCGCGGGCTCTCGTGAATTTGCCGCGCCAGAGCGAGCTGTACTTCAAAGAGCCCTTCGGCCCGATTGACAGCATTGTGCTGGTGGATCGGGTGGAGGAACTGGTGGGAGAAATGAACATCAGCAATGGCGCCCTAGTAGCCGCCGTAGCCAGTGACGACCAAAAATGGGCCGCCCGCACCGCCAAGGAAGTACGCGCCTTCAAAGTCGGCATCAACAAGCTGCGCTCCCGCGGCGACCGGGACGAAGTATTCGGTGGCCTCGGCGAATCGTGGAAAGGAGCTTTCGTAGGCGGCGCGCTGCTGATAGAAGCCGTAACCCAAGGCGACAAACCCGTACTGGGTAATTACCAAGACTCCACGTTGCTACCCGAGAAAATATAGCTCCGGCGTATAACTGTAGCGGTAAGCCTGCTTGTCCTACTCGATTTCGAGCGGAGCAAGCAGGCTTTTCTTTTATCGATATTGCTGCTTCACCCCGAAAAGTTAAAAGTCTGTAATGCTTCCCACGGGCCGTTGCGGTAGGCCCATAGATGCAAGCCGGTGCCGGTAGCCTCAAAAGGCTGAAAGCCAACGGATAATTGCTGGTGCAGGGTGCGGCCCACGGCGGGGTCTACCTTGTTTTGAACCGTGACGTGTGGGTTGAGCTTCTGCTGATCCTGAGGTGTAAGGTGAGGCTGCCAGGTGGTTTGGAGCGCGCGGTGCAATGCTTGCAGCGGCGGGCATTCCAGCGTGTAGGCCACGCCGCGGCCCAGGAACCGCACGCCCGTAACGGCTAAGTCCAAGGGCGGCTGCGTTGTGGCCAGTTGGGCTAGCTGCTCGGTGATGGTGGCGTAGTCGGCGCCGGGCAGGTGGTGGAACAGCGTAAGGTGCGCCGCTAAGTAGTTGCGTTCGGGCGGGAAATGCTGCTGCCGGAGTTCATCGAAAAACAGCTGCGTTTCGGCGTCGAGGGCCAGGGTGAGGATAAGCGGAGTGGCGGCCGAAACCGAAGGCGAGGAAATGGGCATGCAGGTAATACCGCAACCGCCGCGGCGGAGTTGCCGCCATCCGCCGATATTGCGCCACCACTTGCACCTACCGTTTTAACCGCTTCGCCTATCAACTTATGCCCTACACGCTTCTCGTTCGTAACTGTGGCCAGCTGCTTACGTTGGCTGGTGGCCCTACCCACCGGCCGCTTACCGGCCCGCACATGCAAGACTGGCCGATTCTTGCGGATGCCTACGTAGCCTGTGAAAACGACCGAATCGTGGCCGTGGGGCCAATGGCAGAGCTAGACGAAACCCAGGTAACCACTGAAACGCAGGTGCTGGAAGCGGCGGGGCGGGTGGTGATGCCGGGCTTGGTGGAGTGCCATACGCACCTGGTATTCGGCGGCAACCGGGCCCACGAGTTTCAGCGCAAGCTTCAAGGCGAATCTTACCTCGACATTCTGGCGTCGGGTGGTGGTATCCAAAGCACCGTGCGCGCCACCCGCGCCGCCCCCGATGAAACGTTGCTTGCCAACGCGCTGCACCACTTAGCCGGTTTCCAGCGCTACGGCGTAACTACGGTAGAGGCCAAAAGCGGCTACGGCCTGGATGCGGAAACCGAGTTACGGCTAGTACGAATTGCCCGGGAAGCCAGCCGGCGGCAGCCTGTGCGCGTGGTGCCTACCTGCCTCGGGGCTCACGTGCCCGGCCCCGAGTACAAGGGCCGCCCGGCCGAGTATCTGCACATGCTGGTTACGGAGGTATTGCCGCAGCTTAGCCCCGCTGAGGTGCCGTTCGTGGATATTTTCTGTGAGGAAGGGGCGTTCAGCGTGGAACAGTCGCGCCACTACTTAGCTCAAGCGAAAGAGCTGGGCTTCAAGCTGAAAATCCACGCCGAGCAGCTGCACGATTTGGGCGGCTGCCGCATGGCCGCCGAGCTGGGCGCCATCAGCATCGACCATTGCGACTACCTTAACCCAGCCGATGCCGCCCAGGTAGCCGCCAACGGCCGCACTGTAGCGGTACTGCTGCCGCTGGTGCCCTTGTTTCTGCGGCAGGAGGTGTACGCGCCCGGCCGGCAGCTTCTTGAGGCCGGCGTGCCAGTGGCCGTCAGCACTGATTTCAACCCCGGCTCGTGTCCCAGCAAAAACCTCTGGCTGGCGCTGTCTATGGCCTGCCTGAAAATGGGCCTGACTCCGAAAGAGGCGCTGGCCGCCGTTACGCTCAACGCCGCCTGGGCCTTGGACCTGCAAGCGGAAGTAGGCAGCCTGGAGCCCGGTAAGCGCGCCGACCTGCTGGTGCTCGACGTGGCCGACTACCAGGAAATACCCTACTGGCTAGGCGAAAACCCGGTGCGGGATGTGGTAATTGGCGGTATTCAACAGTAGCCGTAAACAACAAAGCGCCGCCAGTATTGGCCGCGCTTTGCGTATAACAATAGGTGAGTAGCTGATCAATGCTATGGCGTAGAGGTTGAGCACGGCCCGGTAACCCGGCGGCAACGTATTAATCAAAGCAACCAAGTCGTCGGCGGAAAGCTGGTCGAACGGCGTGCCGTCGGGGTGGTGCAGCTCGGCGGCTTCGTCGGGTTCCACTTGGGGGCCGCGCAATTGGTGCTGGTGCCAGAGGTTGAGCGAGGTGGTAACGGCAATGCGGCGCGCCCAGGCCTCGAAAGGCCCCTGCCCCCGAAACTGGTCGAGGCGGGTGAATATTTTTACAAACGTGAGCTGTAAGGCGTCTTCGGCTTCGGCCCTGGATGGGCAGTAGCGCAAGCACACCCCCATCAGGCGGTACGCCAGCTGGTCGTAGAGGGCCCGCTGCGCCGAGGGGCGGCCCCGCCGACAGCCTTCCAGAACAGCATCAAGAGTATGGGCCATCGGCAACCTGGATAGAGAAATAAAGATGTAATCCGCTAGCGTTCTGCCCCCATGACCGGCCCCGGCTTGGTAGCGTTGCGTCGGGTAGTAAGTTTATTTCTATAGGCTGTAAAATAACGTGTTACGCAAGGTAGTGCGACCCTGCCTGGTGCAGAAACAGCCACTAGTTTCTAGCTTCACCGTTTCATCAGCGGCTTGCCGCCCCATTCTCGTTCTGCCATGACCCTGCCCATCTACCAAATCGACGCCTTCTCCGACCGGCCCTTTGCTGGCAACCCCGCCGCCGTGTGCCCGCTGCCCGAGTGGCTGCCCACCGAAACCATGCAGGCCATAGCCGCCGAAAACAACCTCGCCGAAACGGCCTTCTTCGTGCCCAAAACCGGCCACGAGTACGAAATCAGGTGGTTTACGCCCGCCGTGGAAGTGGAGCTGTGCGGCCACGCCACGCTGGCGTCGGCGCACGTGCTGTACCAGCATCTGGGTTTTACAGGCCCCGAAATTGTGTTTCAGTCGGCCAGCGGCCCGTTACGGGTGCTGCGCGAAACCGATGGCCGCCTCACGCTGGATTTCCCGAGCCGCCCGCCTCAGTTGCTGGCCACCCACCCCGATGGGTTGCTGGATGGCCTGGGTGCTACGCCTTTGCAGGTGCTGGCCGGCCCCGACCTGATTGCCCTGTTTGCCAATGAGGCCGAAGTGCGCGCCATTCAACCCAACCAAGCGCAGCTGGCCCAAGTAGAGTACCGCGGCATCGTCGTCACGGCGCCGGCCGCCGATGCGGAAACCGACTTTGTATCCCGCTTTTTCGGGCCCCGCGTGGGCGTACCCGAAGACCCGGTAACCGGCTCGGCGCACACCACACTCGTACCGTACTGGGCGGCAAAGCTCGGCAAAACCACTCTCAAGGCCCGGCAGGTATCGGCGCGGGGCGGCGAGCTATGGTGCGAGTTGCGCGGCGAGCGGGTGCTTATTGGTGGCTACGCCGTCACGTACCTGCACGGCGAAATAGCGGTGTAAACGGCCAGCAGAAAGAACAACTGTTAACTCAAAAAGCAGCACAACGGCCATTCAACAGTAGAGGAATTAATCCCCGCTATTGAATGGCCATTGTGCTGCTTTCGGTACTAAGTGGAAGGGTTAAATTAGCGCAACGCTACGCCTATTTTAATACCGGCCGGGAAGTAAAATCCTTCGTGGCCGTAGTTGGAAGAACCGGAACTGTAGCGGCTACTTGTTTTCCAGGAGTCGCCGCGGCTCTGGCTTTCGCGCCAGCCGAACCCCACGTACAGGTCCAGAAAAACGGGGCCGGGCGGCAGTGGGGCCTGGTAGCCTAGCTGCACGCTGCCGCCGTAGCGGTTAATGGTTTCGGTGTGGCGGCCGTTGCGCAGCTCATATACGGGCGCGCCATTCGGTCCTTCCACTTCCTCCCAGCCCAGTCCGTCATACGACAAGGCAAAGTGCTGGAACTGCGGCCCGTAGCTCACGTACCAGCCCGATGGATAGTCAGTGGAAAAGGCAGGGTCCAGGTACAGGCGGTGATGCACTTGCAGGCCCGCGCCGCGCACCTGCCGGTTCTGGTCGGGGGAGAAGGGGTTGTCAATAAGGATATTGCCATTGGGGTTGCCGGCAGGGCCGGCGTAGGCCTGCGCCGTAACGGCGAAACTTTGGTTCGGGTGCTGCTTCCAACTCTGCTCAGCTTCCAGCCAATAGCCACTTACCACCACATACTGAGGCACGGCTTTCAGCAGCAACGTTCGGGTGGGCGGCGCACTCTGCCCCTGCGCGCCGCCCGCTATACCAAGTAGCAACGCGGGCAGCAACAGCCACTGGCAATGGTGGCCCGCACGAGTAGCCGGCATCAGAGCTGTGGCGTAATCGGCAACAAGCTCAGTTGCTGAAGCGTGGTGCCTGTGTAGCTGTACTGGTAAAGCCCTTCGGTGCCGATGGCCAACAGCACGCCGCCGTCCGGAATTACGTCGAACACCTTAACGGGGAAGAACTGGCGCTGGGTGAGGGTGGGCGCTTGGCTGGTGTCAAACACCTTCAGGCCGTCTTTGTCGCAGATAAACAGATGGTTGCCATCAACGCCCAGGCCCTGCGGTCCGGTCATGGGGTAGGTGCGGGCCAGGCGCGGCTGGCTCAGATTGGTCAGGTCGATAACCTGGAGTTGGTTGGGGCCGCCGCCGCACGCCTGGCCGCTGCGCAGGGTCACGTAGGCGTACCGGTCGTCCACTACCACTGGGTCGCAGCTTACGGTGTGCTGATAGTAGGCCACCTGGCGGGGCGTTTGGGGTACGGCGGCATCGAAGATGTACATGCCGCGCTGGGTGCCCAAAAACAGGTATTGCCCTTTGGGAAAGATGGTTTCGACGCCGAATTGCAGGGCGAAGTTCGAGCCGGAAGAAGGCTGCGCTGGGTTGCTTAAATCAAATAAGCGCAGGCTCTGCTCGTCCACGGTGTAAAGCGTTTGCCCCAGAATAGCAAACCGGGCCAGGGAGCCGCCTTTGCCTACCGCGCCGGGCGAAGCCGAAGTAGACGATGCGTTGGCCATAAAGACGCGGCCGTCTCCCCACCACCGCGGGTCGATGCTTGGGTTGGGGTTAACGGTGTACGGAATCTGCACCTTTTTCCAGCCGACTACCACCGAGTTGGCCGGGCGGTTTTCGGGCAGCGACTCGGTGGGGATGCTGGCCCACCGCACGGGCATCGGCAGCTCGCGGAAAGCGTTGCGTACGCGCCCTCTCACCTGCACGGCTTCGGGGTTGCTGATGTCGATGGTTACCAGGTCGGGGCCATTGTCGGCGTAGAGCAAGTTGCCTTTCACGGCCAAATCTACGTTGCCGGGAATGCGCAGGAAGCTTATTGGGCGCGGCTGAGCGGGGTTCTGATTGTCGATGATGTGAATACCCTCGAACCGCTCATTTACAAAGAGGTAGCGCCCCCACAGGTAGATTTTGCCTGCCTCGTGCATGGGCCGGGCCGGCAGCGCACTCACCGACTGCTCCAGCGCCGTGCGGTCCATGAGGATGGGGGCGTAGCCGTCGTAGTAGGCAATGGTGGGGTCCTCTTTTTTGCCGCAGGCCAGCAGCCCCAACAGCAGCAGCCAGCTGAATAGGTAAGTAGATAATCTGGTCATATAATAAAGCAGTAAAGAGTGGAAGGAAAAGGAACGGAGGTTGGCCTCTTACTCTTCAGAGCCAAAGGTTTGCTGGAAAGTTGCAAGCCAATCCGTGGATTTTTATGCGGCTCTTCCCAGCCCGCTCGTACCCCATTGCGGTGGCAACCAAACCACACGCCAACTGCCTATCGACGTACTACCTGCTAGACAGAAAAAAAGCAGTCAGGCCACCTGGCCTGACTGCTTTAAACGCTACCTGCCCTGGTGCGCCGACCGAAGTCAGCTAACAGGCTGGTAGTCTAAGAATGGAAGCGGTTATTGCAGTACCACTTTGCGGGTGAGCACCTGACCGGCCACCTGCACGCGCAGCGTGTAGAGGCCGGTAGCCAAGCCACGGGTGGAAAGCTGCTGCTCGCCGGTGGCCGCCAACGGCTGCGCTAGTACCCGCTGGCCGAGTGCGTTAACCAGCTCCACGGTGCCAGCTCCTTTCAGCTCAGTGAGGCGCAGGGTAAGCTGGCCGGTAGCGCTGGGGTTCGGAAACACCGACAGCGCCGCGCTGTTGCTGCTGCTGCGGGTGCTGAGCGGCGTAGTGCTGATGGTGAAAGCGCCCGTGAAGTCGTTGCTGCCGTAACCTGATACTGCTACGTAGTACAACTGACCCGACGTGAGGCCCGTGATGTTTACGGTGCCTACGCTGGTGTTGGAAAGGTTGCTGCCTTGGCAAAATACCTGCGTAAATGGTCCGGCCGAGCAGCTAGGGCTGCTGAACACGCGCACCATACCGGCGGGGTTGCCCGCCAAGTACAGGGTCCGGCTAGCACTGGCAGCAGTGAAGGTGAACCATACATCCCGAGGGGCGCTGGCTGGTGAGCAGCTAGGTGCCGTCAGAAGGCCCGGCTGCACGCTGGTGCTGGAGCCGCTGTTCGACCCGGTAATGCTACCCGTGCCAAGTGCTATGGCCGTGCAAGGCTCATCGTTGTTGGGCGTCGGCTGGTTGAAAGTCGCGGTTTTGGTGTTGTTGCTAGGGTCACTATCGGTGCCGCCGTTGGGCAAACTGGCCGTAACCACAATGGTATTGGGGCCACTTGGCGCTACTACGCCCTGCGTGAAGGTAAGCTGCTGCGTAGCGCCCGACGCCAGCGTCAGGGCAGTGAATACTTGCTGCTGCGGCGTGCCACCGTTCAGCGCGTAACTCAACGTAACCGAGGTAAGCGTAACGGTGCCGTTGTTGCGAATAGTTACCGTTACGGGGTTGGTGCCCGGCGTAGCAGGCGTCACCGGCGAATCGATGCTCAGTAACTCCACGTCGTTGGCCGACGGCGAGAATTCGTAAGCCCCGATGTCGGGTGGGTTGTTGCGCGTAACTCCGGCAAAGTCGAGCGGTACGCGCGTGAGCGTGGTGGGCGTGCCCGTGTTGTTGAGGTTGGCCGCCGAAGGCCGCAGGTCGGAGCTAGACCGGAAACGTGGGTCCACAGACACCGAGTTCTGGTCGAAGGCGCTGTTGTTGAGGACCTGCCAGGCCGTGAGGGTGGCCGCGCCGCCGCTGGTAGCGGTGGTGGCGGTGCCGTAGTAACCCACGTAAGCATTGGTGCCCGTGCCCACGTACAAGTCGTTGTAGTTCGACGTCATAGTAGGTGGCGCAGCGGCGGTGTAGTACACGTACACGGCGTAGGCTGCCGTGCTGGAAGGGCGCGTTACCGAGAAGATGTTGTTGCGCAGCGTGATATTAGAGGCGGCGTACTGGCTGTAGGCTCGTATAGCCGTTCCCGTAGAAGTGTCGTCCAGGGAAACCGAGTTGTGGTAATAATCAACGTAATCGGAGTAGTAGTTGTAGATACCGTACGTGATATTGCCGCCATTAACGTTGTAAATCAAGTTGTTGGCCACCAGAATAGGCGACGCTGCCGTACCGTCGGAATAGTAGATGTACAGGCCGTACATGGTCGACGTGGAAGCGGAAGTACCCGTAAACGGATCATGAATGCGGTTGCCCACTACCGTCGCGCCCAGGTTGTAGTACACATACAGGCCGTAGAAGGTACTTACCCCGCTACGAGTGAGCCGGCTGATGTCGTTGCCCACGTACTGCGCGTCGGCCTGGTAGGCGGCATACACGCCGTAGAAGTAGAAGTTGCCGATGGTGTTGTTGCGCACGATGTTGCCCGTGGAGCGGGTGGTGGTGCTGGTGCCCATCAGCGTCAGGCCGTAGTAGCCGCCGTTGATGGTGTTGCCTTCCAGCAGCAGGTTGTTGGCCGCGTTGCCGCCCGAGGTAGCCGACGTGGCACTACCACTCACCACGACGCCCGCGAAGAAGCTGCTGGTTGAGGCCTCGGAAGTGGTGATGGTGCAGTTGCGCACAATGTTGTTGTCGGCCTGGTTCGTAATAAACAAGCCCCAGCCATACGTACCCGGCGAGCCGGCATTGGTCGCATCGATAGTGAGGCTGTCGAGCGTTACATAATCAGCACCGTTCAGGGTAACTACGGCCCGTTGGTTGGTGTTGCTTGAGCCGAACCGGATGGTGCTGCCGTTGCCGTTAAAGGTTACACGGTTGGTGGCGCTGGCCCCGCTGATGGGCGACAAGCTGAACTGCTCGGTATAAGGGCCACCACTCACGTTAAAGGTCACGGCCGCAGCTACTCCGCTCTGGTTCAAGGCCGTAGCTGCATCTGTGAAGCTGGCAAAGTTGGTGCCGCTCGTTGGTTGGGCGCTGTTGATGGTGTAGATGCCGGTTAAGGACGTGTAGAGCGTAACCGTTTGGGTGTTGTTGCTGGCATTGGTATCGGGGTTGCCGTTGGGCAGGCTACCCGTTACTGTCAGGGTATTTGCACCTGTTACCAGATTGGCTGGGGTAGTAAAGGTGAGGGCGCGACTAGTGCCGGAGGCCAGGCCACCCGTCAGCGTGAACGTCTGAGCCACCGGCGTACCGCCATTCAGCACATAAGCCAGGCGCACCGTATTCAGCACCGAGCCGCCGTTGTTGAGTACCGTAACTGTTACCGGGCGGGCACCAGCCAGCACTGGCGCAGTGGGCGAGTCGATGCTGACTACCGCTACATCATCGGCCACAGGCGAAAACTCATAGGCACCTATATCGGGCGTAGTGCCACGGGGTGCCCCGGTAATATCCTGCGTAACGCGGGCGAGTGGGGTTGCTGTATTGTTGAGTGGGCTGGCCGTGGGTTGCAGGTTGCCGGTAGCCACATTCACAAACTGCGGGTCGGCGTCCACGCTGTTCTGGTCGTAGGCACTGTTGTTGGCCGTTTTCCAGGTGGTCAGGGTGGCATACTCCGTACCAACGTAGTAGCCGGTCTGGGCATCGGTGCCGCCTACTACCAGGTCGTTGTTGTTGGACACAATGCCGTTGCCAGTAGCCGAGGAGAAATACAAGGCGAAGTTGGTGCCGCTGCCCGAGCGGGTTACCTGCACCACGTTGTTACGGAACTCGGCAGCCAGCCCGGTGGTGTGATAAAACCCGTACGCCGTGGAGGTGCCAGTAGTGGTTTGGTTGTCAATGCTGACAGTGTTGTGGTAGTAGCGGGCTGAACCCGAGGCGCCGTTGTAAAGGCCGTACACTGTGCCACTGCCATCCAGGTTGTACACCAGGTTATTGATAATGAAGTTGGGGCTGTTGGCCACGGTGGCGGCGGTGCTGGTGGTCAGGTAGATGCCGTACGTGGCGGCAGTAGAGGCAGATGCTCCGCCAAAAGGCCGGTGAATTCGGTTCTTCTCTACGGCCGCGCCGCTGGTGCCAGCCCCTAGCGAAATACCGTAAAATGTGCTGACCGTAGTCCGGGTTGGGCGGCTGATATCATTGCCGATAACTTGCAGGCTACTGGTATAGTCAGCATCAATTCCATATAGATAGAAATTCTGCACCGTGTTGCCCTGAATAAGGTAGCCGTCCAGGATGTTAGTAGCATTGCCCACTACCTTAATGCCGTAGTAACCACCCTGAATGGTGTTGTTCTGTACCGTGAGGTTACTGCCCGCGTTGCCGCCGGTGGTAAGCGAGGTAGCAGAGTTGTTGGCCACAATCCCCACAAAGTTGGTGGATGACGTGGACGACGTGCTGCTGGTAATAGTGCAGTTGTTGATGGTTACGTTGTCGGCGTCGTTGAGCACCTGCACGCCCCAGCCGTAGGTAGCGGTGCTGGTGCCGCCCACCGTGGCATCCACCGCCAGGTTGCTGAGGGTCACGAAGTCGGCGCCGTTCAGCGTAATAACCGCCCGCTGCGCCGAGGTGCCCGACCCGAACTGAATGATACTGCCACCCCCGTTGAACGTAACGCGGTTGGTGGCGCTGCTGCCTGCAAATTGGTTTAGCGTTATTTGTTCAGTGTAAGGTCCGCCGCTCACCGTAAACGTGACCGGGCCGCTCACACCGCTGGTATTCAAGGCATTTGCAGCGGCCGTGAAGCTGGCGTAGTTGGTACCGCTAGTAGGCTGCGCACTATTAATGGTATAAGCGCCAGAAAGCTGCGCCATTGCCATTGGGCTGGTAAGTAGCAGCAAGGCCACCAGCCAGTTTCTAAGGCCGAGTCTCAGGGTGATCCTCCGGCCTCGGCCAGCCTGGGAGGAGGTAAGCGTAAGAGTAGAGTTGTGCATACGGGGTGATGGGAAAGGTGAAAAAAACGGGAAGTAAGTAGCCGGATGGCGCTTATTGAAGGGCGGGACACACCATCTTGCTCAGCCATAGTTACATAAATAGTAGCCCATTTTCAGCATTAAATTGACATTAAACAGGAAAATGTGTAATGTTTTTGTATTATTAGATGAATTATTATCGTGCTATATAAGTGGCTATTCGCCGCACAGCAAGCGGCTCAAAGAGGATAATATATAGCTAACGGTATGCTGTGGCCACTGCCAGGCAATGCCGCCTGATAGCACACGCATGCGCCTGTACGCAGCCCCAAAGCCCAACGCCAAGGCCGCCTTAGTGCAATCTGCTGCTAACCAAAAAGGAGGTGAGAACAAGCATCACCAACGGCATTTGCCGCCTATCCAAAAGCCGGATGCCCGCACACTGCTTGAAATGGCAACGGCAACCACATAAGCTGCCCATAGGTAGCCCTGAATTCAACCACAGGCACGGCGCAAAAAACCGTCGGCAACGTATGTTGGAGCGGCCAAGTGCAGCATACCGGGAAACATGACGCAATTCCATGAACCACGTATTCCTGCACGAAGTCTGGTTGGCCTGAGAGCCGGCAAGCCTTAGCAGCAGTTGAGGTAAGCCTGCGTGTTGTGCAGGCTACTTGCGCACCTGTTCACGCCCGTAGCCACCCCGTTCTATCACCTGCTCTACAAACATAGCTTTGCCCGGCACTGCCAGCAGTGCCTGATACACCGGTTCGGCAACACCTGTATAGCGCACAATGCTGCCGTTGCGCCACTCTATTTCCAAGGTTAGCGTAGCCGCATCGTAACCAACAGATTTCAGGGAAGTGGAACGAACCGGCCGCCGCTGCATAGAACGAATGGTACGATGTATACTGTTGTGCTTGCTAATTGGACAATAAAAAGGCGGCCGATTTAAGCGCCTCCATCTGCATGTACAGCCGCAAACGTTGACGCGTTATTTGGAGGTGGCCTTCTTTTTTTTGCCGGCCACCGGCCCCGCTACTTTGTCTGGATTATCAGCCAGAAACTTGCCCCAGCTTTTGCCGCCGGCCTTTTGGTTGTTGCCTTTCTGGTAGTGGTGGCAGAGAGCCACGGCCAGGGCGTCGGTAGCATCCAGAAACTTGGACGCCTCGGCAATGGGCGGCAGCGTAAGCGTCTGGCGCAGCATGTGGGCCACCTGCTCCTTGGTAGCCGTGCCCGTCCCCGTCACCGACTGCTTTACTTTGGTAGGCGCATACTCCACGTACGGAATCTGGCGGGAAAGGCAGGCGGCAATGGCCATGCCCTGCGCCCGGCCCAGTTTCAGCATGCTCTGTACGTTCACGCCGTAGAAGGGCGCTTCAATGGCCAATTCGTCGGGCAGAAATTCATCAATCAGCTCCAACATCCGCTCGAATATCTTCTTCAGCTTCAGGGCGTGGTTCGAGCCCATCTTCTGCATGTCAATCACATCATAGCGCAGCACCTTCACGCGCTGGCCCTGCACCTCAATCAGGGCGTAGCCCATAATATTGGTACCAGGGTCGACGCCCATAATAATCTTGGGCAGTAAATCGGTGGGAGCGAGGGGCAGAATCATGAGCGGTAACGGATAGGGGGAGAGAATAGGAAGGCGGCGGTTGTGCGTAGTGTAGGTAAATTGCCGACGCTAACCGCTCTTGCTGCTGCCATCTTGCCCGACCACCTTCTACAAAACTACGCTGAAAAGCCGGAACGCACCACGCGCCGCAAGTGGCTGGTGATAGGGGGCAAGCTCCTGATAACCCTGCTCACGCTGGGGCTGCTCTGGTATTCGGTGGTGGCCGACGCGGCTACAGCGGCAGCCTGGCGCCGGCTGCTCACGTCCACGCTTACCGGGGAAGGGCGCATGCCGGTGCTGCTGGCCCTGGCGCTGGTGCCCGTCAACTGGGGCGTGGAAGCCTGGAAGTGGTGGCGGCTGGCTCGGCACTTAGAACCCGTTTCGTTCCGGCGTAGTTTCCGGGCGGTGCTGGTGGGCCTCACGTTGGGCTTCGTCACCCCCAACCGCGTAGGCGACTACGCCGGCCGCATCATCGAGCTTCAACACCGCCGCCTCGATGCGCTGGGCGCCGTGTTCCTGGGCCGCTACGGCCAGCTGGTGGTTACGGTGCTGGCCGGCACGGCGGGCCTGGTGTACTTCCTGCTGACCTTTTACCTGCGCGATTATCCGGCCACCGGGCTGGGCGTGGTGGTGGCCGCGGTGCTGGTAAATGCCGGCGTGCTGCTGCCGCTGTATCGCTCCCGGCTGCTGCTGGCCGTGCTCATGGCCGTGCCGCCGCTGCGCCGCTTCCGCCGGTTTCTGGCCGTCATGCCCACCTATCCAGCCCGCGCCATTCACGTGGTACTGGCGCTGTCGGGGCTGCGGTACGTGGTGTTTTGCGCGCAGTTTGGGTTGTTGCTGCGCGCTTACGGCGCCCACGCGCCATTGGGGCCGGGGGCTGCCGCTATTGCCGGCACGTTTCTGCTGAAGTCGTTGGTGCCCTCGCTCAATGCCCTGGCCGATGTAGGAGTGCGGGAGTTGTCGGCCACGCATTTGTTTGGTTTGCTTGGTGAGCCAATGTTGCCGGTGCTCAGTGCCAGCCTGAGCTTGTGGGTGCTGAACATTGCACTGCCCAGCGCCGCCGGGCTGGGTTTTGTGCTGCGCCTGAAAGTCTTCCGCAAAAAGCAACCAGCTCTTGCCCGCCCGGCCCCGGCCCCCGAATCTTCCGCTGCCTCATGAAAAGCACTCTTATCGGCCTGTTGCTGCTAGCCGCGCCAGCCGCTTATGCGCTCCGGATGCTGCAATTCCGCCGGGCATGGACCTCACCCCCTAGCCCCCTCTCCTCAGGAGAGGGGGAACTAGACTTAATATCTAGCTCTATTGAATTAGAAGCTAGTTCTCCCTCTCCTGAGGAGAGGGGGCCAGGGGGGGAGGTCAACCGGGAGGTTCAACCACAGCTCTCCGTACTAATAGCCGCCCGCAACGAAGCCACTAACCTGCCGTTGCTGCTGGCTGACTTGCAGGCGCAGCACCTACCGGCCACCGCTTTCGAGGTTATCGTCATCGACGACCATTCCACCGACGATACGGCGGCCCTAGTAACTGACGCGGCCCGCACCAGTGCCTTCCGGCTACGCCTATTGCGGTTGGCCGACTTGCCTGGTCCCGCCCGAACCGGTAAAAAAGCCGCCTTGCAAGCCGCCATTGCCGTGGCCCAAGCCCCGTGGATTGTTTGCACCGATGCCGACTGCCGCGTGCAACCCCACTGGCTGGCCACCCACCAGCAAGCCCACGACCCGGCGGCCCATTTCGTAAGTGGCCCCGTGTTGCTTACCGGGCAGGGCGTGCTGGCCGAGCTGCAAGGGCTGGAACTGGCTGGGCTGGTGGCCAGCGGCGCGGCGGGTATCCTGCTGGGAGCCCCCACCATGTGCAACGGCGCCAACCTCAGCTACCGCCGGGCCAGTTTCCACGCGGTAGGCGGCTACGCCGGCAACGCCCAAGTAGCCAGCGGCGACGACGAGTTTCTGCTGCACAAGCTGCACGCGGCGTTTCCGGCAGGCATTCGTTTCCTGCAAACCCCGCTGGCCACGGTGCGTACCGCTGCCCAGCCCACGGTGCGGCAGCTGCTACGGCAGCGGGTGCGGTGGGCCAGCAAGTGGCAGCACTACCAAGCCGCTGCTCCCCGCCAACTGGCTGTGCTGGTGCTGGCGGCCAACGTAGCCTTGGCCGGTGGAACTGTGGCCCTGCTGGCACAGCCCGCTCTGGCGCCCTGGGTGGCCGCCGCCTGGACCGTTAAGCTAGGGGCCGATGTGCTATTTCTGACGCCGGTACTGCGGTTTTTCCGGCGGCAGCGCTGGCTGGCCTGGGTGCCGGTGCTGCAACTGGCGTATGCGCCGTATGCGCTGCTGGTGGGCTTGGCGGGCCTGCGCGGCGGCTACGAGTGGAAGGGCCGGCAGCTGCGGTAGTTGCTACCGGTAGCCGCCCGCTGGTAGCAAAGAAATAAAAAGGTGGAAATAATAGGGATGCTGGCGTTTGGCAACTACTTTTTCCGGTAAGTCGAACAGTTACCATCTACTCTCTGTGCTATGTCTAATTTCAGCCTGAAAATGATGCTTCCCCTGTTGGTCGTGGTGTTGGTATTTACTATGGGCGGGATATTCTTCGCCGCCACTGGTCTGGTTACTCCTCTTGCCGATGCGGATGCGGCCCGAGCCGCCACCGATAAACTGGCGCTGGCTGAACAATCATTGTGTGCAGGCTCCGGAGGGGATAGCACTATCCAGTCTTTAGAAAATCGACCTCCTGTTTCTCCTGAACAAGCTGTAGCTATTGCCGCTGGCGACGCCCTTTTCAAAGGCAACTGCGCCCAATGCCACGCTGTGAATGATGTGGTGGTAGGGCCGGCGCTGGCTGGCTTGCACAAGCGCCGCCCGGTTTCCTGGCTGATTCCCTGGATCAAGAACTCCAGCAAAGTGGTAGCCAGTGGCGACGAGTACGCTGTGAAGCTATTCAACCAGTACCAGAAGCAGCAAATGCCCAGCTTCGCCCTCTCCGATCAGGAAATCCGTCAGATTCTCGCTTATCTGGAAGTTGAAAGCAATTCCGGCATGACTAAAACTTCTGCGGTTGCCCTCAACTAGCCATCGTGCGCCCGGCAGGCCGCTAATCCGGCCGGTGCGCGCTACCTTTGCCTGTACTCCCCGTTCTTGTTACCCGTGACTGACCCCGAATTCGACATTCTCGACGAACTGTATTTCGTCACTTCTTTTCGTGATTTACTCCAGAAAACCGGCCTTTCGGAAGTGGCTCTGAAACAGGGGCTGCGTGGCTTGCTGGAACAGGGCCTCGTCCGCAGCTTCTGGCCCGACCCCGACACCGAGCTGGCCTACGAGGAAAGCTCGTTCGGCGCCATCAGCCAAGACTGCTACTATCTGGCCTCCAAAGAAGGTCTGCTTCAGCATAATACCCGCTAGCAGTGGCGGGGGGCGTTATATCGGGGCAGCCAAGCGCCGCGGCCATTGCCCGGCCGCCGGGCTACTACGTGCGCCAGCGCCTGCTCCAGAACCGGCCGGCAATGGCGGGGCTGGGCTTTATTGTGCTATGCACGTTGATAGCCGTACTCGGCTACTGGGTACTGCCCGATAATTCGCCGAACGCCAACAACAGCCTCGTGCAGTTGCAAAAGGAGCCGCCCGGCTTCCAGGCCACCATCCTGCGTCTGCCGCTCCCCGAAGCCGCCCGCTCTTCCGCCGCCGACAACCCCTTAACCACCTGGCTGCACGGCCGGGCGCCCCGCTACCAAGAGGTGCCCATCAGCAGCTACCGTTTCGTGGGCGACTCGCTCTTCACCGAGCCCTACCGCAACCATTCCGCCCTGGCTGACCAGCCCCGCCGCTATGCGCTAACCACGCTAGCTGGCCGGGCCGGCTCCGCTGCTGAGTTGCGCCAAGCGGTAGAGCAAGCGCAACTTATCAAGCGCACGTACTGGCTGGGCACCGACAAAGCCGGCCGCGACGAGCTGAGTCGTTTGTTGCTTGGTACGCGTATCTCGCTGGGAATCGGGCTGGTAGCCGTGCTGATTTCGCTGGTGCTGGGCATGACCATTGGCGCAGTGGCCGGCTACGTGGGCGGCTGGCTCGACAGCCTGTTGCTGGGTCTGATGACCGTGGTGTGGAGCATTCCGGGCATCATGCTGGTTATTGCCATTTCGTTGGCCCTGGATTCCAAAGGCGTCTGGACGTCCTTCGTGGCGGTGGGCCTGACCATGTGGGTGGATGTAGCCCGCGTAGTGCGCGGCCAGATGCTGAGCCTGCGCGAAAAAACCTTTGTGGAAGCCGGCCGGGTACTAGGCTTGCCCCAGAGCCGCCTGATTGCCCGCCACTTATTGCCCAACATGACCGGGCCGCTGATTGTCATTGCAACCAGTAATTTTGCGGCGGCTATATTGCTCGAAGCAGGGCTGAGCTTTTTGGGGTTGGGCGTGCAGCCACCGGCCCCATCGTGGGGGCTGATGGTGAACGAGGGGTTCCAGCTACTGGGTACCGAAGCCGGCTTGTGGCTCACGCTGCTGCCAGGCTTAGCCATCAGCTTGCTGGTGCTCAGCTTCAACCTGCTCGGTAATGGCCTCCGCGACGCCTACGACCCGAAAACGCCCTTGAATAGCTAAATGGCTGACTTAACAAATGGTTGGTCATTCAACCAGATAACAGAGCAAGCAACCATTTAGCCATTCAATAATTCAACAAGCAAACTATATGTCAAACGCTGCCCCTATCACTGCTGAAAAGCGGCTCTTCCTGAAAGACCGGGAGCTGGGCGCGCTGCTGGAAATTACGCAGGCCATCAACCAGGACTTGGGAGAAACAGCCCTCTATAAAATATTCCAGTTTACACTACTCGGGCAACTCAATATCCGGCGCGTGGTGCTCTACGTGAAGGAAGAAGGGGAGTGGCAGTGCATGGTGTCGTTCGGGCAGCACCTACCCGATTACCGCCGCATTCCACTGCCCGAGGTGATTATCAAGAACTGTACTTCAGCTCCGGCTGCGGTTGCCAGCCTCGCGCTGAACGATAGTTGGAAGCTGCTGGAAACCTTGATTCCGGTGGTGCGCAACGACGAAGTGGTGGCCTACGTGTTCATCGGCAACATGCACGACGATTACGCCAGCGGCGAGGCCACCAAGTTTCTGGAAACCCTTAGTAACATTCTGTTCGGGGCCATTGAAAATCGGCGGTTGGGCCGGCAGCGCATTGCCGCCGCCGCCATGCGCAAGGAAATTGAAATTGCGCAGGAAGTGCAAACCATGCTGTTTCCGCGCTCCTTGCCCAACGATGCCCACGTAGCCGTAGCCGCTTCCTACGTGCCCCACACCGCCGTCGGCGGCGACTACTACGACGTGGTGCCGCTGGATGCCAACCGGTTTATGTTCTGCATTGCCGACGTGTCGGGCAAGGGCGTGGCGGCTTCGTTGCTGATGTCGAACTTTCAGGCGGGGCTGCGCACCTTGCTGCGGCAGCAGGCCGACATAGCCACGGTAGCCAACGAACTAAACAACCTGATTTTTCGCAACGCCGGCGGCGACAAGTTCATTACGGTGTTTTTCGGGCTCTACGACCGGACTACGCGCAAGCTGCAATTCGTGAATGCCGGCCACAACGACCCCCTGCTACTCGCCGACGACAATTCGGTGCAGTTGCTCAAGGAAGGCACCATTATGCTGGGCGTGATGGACGAACTGCCGATGCTGAAAGTGGGAGAGGTGGATATCCCGCCGCACACCTTGCTCCTGACCTACACTGATGGCCTAACCGAAGTGTTTGACGACAACTACAACGAGTTTGGCGAGGAGGGGGTACTGCGCGTTATTCGGCACAACCGCTACCTGCCGCTGCCACGCCTGCACGAAGAACTCCTGCGCGAAATCAAAGAGTTCAACGTCAATGGCAGCCAGTTTGCCGATGACATTACTATCCTAAGCTGCCGATTTAAGTAAGACGTTGGAAGGTAGAAGCTGGAAATTGAAGCTTTGTCTCTGTCGTCCGGTTTCTGTCTGCTAACACCTAACTCCTTGCTGGCTTCTGCCTTCTAACTCCTTATACATGCTCAAAGAACTTGCGAAGAAGTTAATCAAGAGTTTACCCTTCGCTTTCACTCAGAACCAGAAGTACGACCGGCAGACGGCCGAGGTAATCCGGCGCAGCTGTAAGCCCGATAGCACTTGCATCGATGTGGGTTGCCACAAAGGCGAGGTGCTGGACATGCTGTTGGCGGCCAGCCCGGCCGGCAAACACTACGGCTTCGAGCCGATTCCGGTGCTGTACGAGGCACTGCGCGCCAAGTACAATCAACCCAACATCACCATCTCCAATATTGCTCTCAGCAACAAGCGCGGCGAAACCTCTTTCAACTACGTGGTTTCCAACCCGGCCTATAGCGGCCTGATCAAGCGCAAGTACGACCGGGAAGACGAGCAGGATACCTCCATTCAGGTACAGACCGACAAGCTGGATGACGTGCTGCCCGCCAACGAGCGGGTTGATTTTGTGAAGATAGACGTGGAAGGCGGGGAGCTACTAGTGCTGCAAGGCGCCCGCCAAACCCTCACCCGGTGCAAGCCAATTGTTATTTTCGAGTGCGGCTTGGGGGCGTCCGAATTCTACGGTTCCACCCCGGATATGGTATTCAGCCTGCTAGCCGAGTGTGGCCTAAAACTCTCTCTGATGGAAAATTGGCTGAACGGCCGGCCAGCCCTCACCCAAAAGCAATTCGAGCAGCACTACCAAAACAAGTCACACTACTATTTCATAGCATATTCCTGAGCGTAAGACACTTGCCTCTAAGCGCCGCTGCCCTCCAGTAAGCCTGAGCGAAATACTCGGGTTTACTGGAGGGCAGCGGTGTGTTGAGGGTCGTTCTTATTCTGGGCTGGCTGGCTCTTCGGGGGCTTCTGCTCTAATCCACATGCCCGCGCGCATCAGTACGGCCAGGGAAATGTAGAAAAACGAGCCAATCTTATCCACTTCAATCAGCTCGTTGAGTAATAAGTGGAAGATGATAACAACCAAGCACAGCCCTGCCGCCATTACCACCCGCCGGTGCACCACCGACCGGCTCCGGTGATAAATCCGCTCCACCATAATCAGGGCCGAGCTGATGAGGGCCGTGAACAGCACAAAACCCGGTACGCCCTGCTCGGCCAGTTGCAGCAGAAAGTAATTGTGCGTAGTAGATTTCTCTAAGTTGTTGCTCACGTACGTGCGGAAGCTCTTGACGGTGTAGCGCTTATACTCCGGATAAAAAGTAGCGGGGCCGCTGCCAGTCAGCGGCTTATCGGAAATCATGCGGGCGGCGGCCACCCAGCGGTACACCCGCTCCATGCCCGATACGTCTTGGAGCTTGTAGGTGGCTTCCAGGTGCTTTTCGAAGTTCTTGCCGTTGAAAATAGTCTTCTCGAAATCAGGGGCGTAGAGCATGTAATTGTTCTCGCTCATGAAATAGGACGCCCCACTAAGCGCCGCCACGGCAGCGGCAAGGAGTACCAGCCGCACTAGCCCCAACCGAATCACGGCGTAGAACAAGCCCGCTACTATCAAGGACAGCATGGAAGCCCGGGTGTACGACAGAAACACGCCCGCTACCAGTATGGCTAGGGCGGTGTACCACAGCCAGCGTGCCCACGTGGTAGCGGCGCTGCGGCCCGCAAAATAGGCGTAGGGCACTAGCAGTGCCGCCGTGGTAGCATAAATTACGTGGTTGATGTAGAAAGGCTGAATGGCTTTGTTGATGGTGTCGAAGCCGAAGCTGAGGGCCGCGTGCCGCTTCATCGTGTAGAGAATGGTAGCCACCACGCCCACCGCAAAAAAGCCCACCAGCCGCCATACGTCGCGCGGACGCCGCACAATGGCCAGCGTCCCGAACACAAATGGGCCGATGTACCAGGTTTTGGCCAGCAGGTACTTTACCGATTTTACGCCACTCACCGAAAACAGCGCGGAAATCACCGACCACAATAGCGCCAGCCCCATAATTACTACCAGCGGATGCACCCAGAGTTGCCGGGGCACCTCTTCCCGGCCCAGTAGCACACTCACAACTATGCACACCAGCAGTACCAGCATCAGTGGCTCGGAAGGTACGTCCATGCTGAGCCCACCGGGCAGCGGAAACTCGCGCGAGAAAGCCAGGGTAAGCAGCAAGATGTAGTACACCCAGCGCCAATCAACCAGCAGCACTGCCACGCCCAGCGCCACTACCGGCAGGGCCAGCCAGCCAATCGAATCAGCAAGCAATGCCACAACGCCGGACGCCATTAGCAAGCCGATAAACGCTATAAACAAGCGCTGATCGGAGTTTTGGGGGCGCAGGCGAGCCAGAAAGTTCAAACGGACAAGGAGTTAGCAAGCAATACAAATAACCGGCCGCTGAATTATTTACGGCTTCATGCACCGGTTTATAACGCTCTAGCTTCGGCTTTTCCCCACGCTCAGGTTGCCGCGGTACAGCTCCAACAGGGTAACAAAGATGACCGACAGCGCGAACGTAATCAGCACTGAAGAGGCCACAATGAGCCAGCGTACGGGCTTGGATTTTTTGGTGGCCGGATACGCTTCCTGCACTACGTAGATGCTGGAAATCTTGCCGCTGATGCCCAGGCGGGCCGTTTCGTAAGCACTACGAGCACCCAACAGGCGCCCCTGAATGTCGTTGAAGCGGGCGTAGAGCGTATTCATCCGGTCGATGCCGGTCGTGTAGCTTTCCAGGTTGAAAATGTTGCCGCCGTCGGTTTTGGTGAGGGCGCGCAATGCCCGGCGTAACCCAGCAGCTTTGCCGCTGTTGCCTTCTCCTTCGGCTCGGCGCAGTTCGCTTTCCGTCTCGATAATTTCCTTGGCCAGGTAGCGGGATTCCAGCGCTAACCCGTAGATACCGTAGCGCTTCCGACCCGCCAGTAAACTGTCGTAGGTGAGTTGGTATTCACGCTCCAAAAAGTTGCGGCGTTGGGCGTACAGCTCCAGTACTTTGCCCCGGTTTGCAAAAGTAAGTTGCTGGTTCACTGAGTCGATGCTTTGAACCAAGGCATTGGCGATACGGGCCGCCAGTTCTTTGTCTTTGTCCTGAAAAGTCAACTCAATAGCGTCCCGGTCGTTGTGGACGATGGTCAGACTGCCTGCAAATTCGTCGAGCGCGGCCTGGTCGGCGGCATCGTCGCCGGGCTTCCCAGCCTTGTAGTGCTCGTGCAAATGAAAGCGGCGAATGACGCCTTCTGCCACCGGCTGCGATTCGCCAATAGTAATTACCCGGTCTAAGTCCTCACTTCGGCCGCCCAGTTCCAGTTTGCCGCCTTCCGTCACAATGCGGTCAGGGTCAGTGGTTTGTGGGTTGGTCGGATAGAAAACAGTGGTTGATTTGTAGATGTTTGGCAGCACTAGGGCTACCACTACACTAACTACCAGGGCCAGCGCTACAGCCGCCAGAACCAAAAACTTCCAACGGTTGATAACGGGCCACAGACCCAAAAGCGAATAAGATCGGGATGACATATAGGCGGAAAAAGACAACCAAGCAGCACGGCCAGCCAACCGGTAGTACCACAACGCGGCAAATCTACTCGGAAAATGCGTTAGGCAAGCGGCCAATTGCTGGATTGATGGCGCGTTTACTACTACAAAGACAGAAGACCGATGGCGTAGCTGCTCTTGCTGGCCCATACTGGTTCGGAGGATGCGTGGCGCCAAGCCGGTAGCTATTCGCGCGCCTGGCTTTACAACAACGCGCCTTTTCGCCTACTTTTGCGCACATCAAACGCTTTTTCGGAAATATTAGCTTCGTCGTGCTGCTCAACCTACTGGTGAAACCAGCTTGGGTGGTAGTGGAAAACCTGGTGCAGGACCGGCTGGGGCACGTGGCGTTTGGCACCTTCGGGGCGTTGTTCACGCTGGCTACCATTGTGGCTTCCATCTC
This sequence comes from Hymenobacter telluris, assembly GCF_017313265.1. Classification (GTDB taxonomy): domain Bacteria; phylum Bacteroidota; class Bacteroidia; order Cytophagales; family Hymenobacteraceae; genus Hymenobacter; species Hymenobacter telluris. The sequence continues at coordinate 146,410 of NZ_JAFLQZ010000001.1, forward strand.
CGACCTGGGTACTACCCAGCTGACTACCAAGCGGGTAGCCGCCAGTCCGGAATTTCTGACCGAGTACTTTCCTACCTTGCTGCCCCTGAAAAGCGGATTGGCTTTGCTGTTTCTGGGGGGGCTGGTGGCTATTGGCTGGGTGTTGGGCTACCAGGGGCATCTGCTCACGCTGCTGGCTCTCACGGGCGCCGGTTTGCTCTTGGCGCAGTACACGCTGTTTTTGCGGGGCGTGTTGCAGGCGCATCAGCGCTTCAATACCGATGCGCTGCTGTCGGTGCTGGAAAAGCTGCTGCTCTTGGGGCTGGTGTTGGCCCTGATTCCGGTGGGTATTACGCTCAACAACTACGTGGTGGCCAGGTTAATAGCTATTGGCTTTACATTTGTGGTGCTGTATGCTCTGGTGGCGCGGCTCTACGGCTGGGTACGGTTTCAAGTGAACTGGAACAAGGCCCGGCTGGTGATGAAAGCCAGTTTGCCGCTGGCCTTTATTACGCTGGTGTACGGGCTGAACGAGCGGATTGACATTCTGATGCTGGAGCGCCTCGTGTCGCCGCAGGAAGCCAGCTACTACCAGGCTTCCTACCGGCTGGTTGATACCGTGATGATGTACCTCTGGACGGTGCTGCCGCTGTTTTTTGCCAAGTTCGCCCACGCCACCGGCCGGCCCCAGGAGCAGCGCGACCTGCTGTGGTTTGGGCAGCGGGTGGTAACGGTGCCGCTGCTGCTGATGTGCGCTTTCGTGCTGTTTCGGGGCGAGCTGCTGTTCTTTCAGTTCAAGCACAGCACCCCCGAGGAAATTGCCCGCATGACGGTGTGCCTAAAAATTCTCTTCGTGAATGTGCTGGTACACGCCTTTTTCGCCATTTACAGCACCTTGCTCACCAGCACCAACCACGAGCGGCCGGTCAGCTGGCTGGTGGCGGGCAGCGTGGCACTCAACGTGAGTTTGAACCTGCTGCTGCTGCCCAAGCTGGGCGCGGTGGCCGGAGCCATCAACACGCTGGTGTGCGCCGTTTTTGTGTCGGTAGGGTATGTGTGGCTGGTGCGCCGCCGCACGGGCATTGCTATTCCGTGGGAGATGCTGAGCCGGTTGGCGCTGGCGTTTGGGCTGCTGTGCGCCGTATGGTACGGCCTGCAAGTTGGGCTGGCGCTGCACTGGCTCCCCGAATCGGTATTGGCGGGCGTGGCTTTCTTGGGCATCCTGTTTGCAACCGGGGTTGTGCAGGTTTCCGAAGTGCGTAGCCTGCTCCGTAGGTGAAGGAGTGAATGACTGGCTGAGTGGAGGAATGGATGATTGGATGGGTTTGACGTTCTTGCGACGCATTGCCCGCGAATGATGTCGTATGGCATACTCGTTCCCGTATCCAATCAGCCCTTCAGCCACTCAGTGAACATAGCCGTCAACACCCGCTTTCTACTGCCCGGCGACCAACTGGAGGGGATTGGGCGCTTCACGTTCGAGACGCTGAAGCGGATGGTGGCCGCGCACCCCGAGCATACGTTCCACTTTTTATTCGACAGGCCCTTTGACGCGCGCTACGTGTTCGGGCCGAACGTGGTGCCGCACGTGCTGTTTCCGCCGGCGCGGCACCCGTTTCTGTTTGTGGCGTGGTTTGAAGGGGCGGTGGCGTGGTGGCTGCGGCGGCATAAGCCGGCGGTGTTTCTCAGTACCGACGGCTTCACCACGTTGGCTACCACCGTCCCGCGCCTCACGGTAGTGCACGACCTGGCCTTCGAGCATTTCCCGCAGGACGTGGAACTGCTGCGCCGCAAGTACTACCATTACTTCTTTCCGCGCTTTGTGCGGGCCTCCGAGCGGTTGGTAGCCGTATCGGAAGCCACCAAGCAAGACCTGATTGCCACGTATCAGCTGCCCGCCAACAAAATTCAGGTGGTGTACAATGCCGCCGATGCGCATTTTCAGCCCCAGCCGGCCGAGGTACAGCAGGCCACGCGGGAGCGGTTTGCGGCCGGCAAGCCATACTTTCTGTTTGTAGGAGCCTTACAGCCGCGCAAAAACCTAGTGAATCTGCTCAAAGCTTTCGACGAGTTCAAGCAGCAAACCGGGGCGCCCACCAAACTGCTTGTCGTGGGCCGGACAGCCTGGAAAGCGGGCCCTATGTTCGATGTGTACCAGCAGATGCAGCACCGCCACGACGTACACCTCACCGGCCGCGTAACCGATGCGGAGCTGGTACACCTATATGCTGCCGCCCTGGCTACCGTGTATGTGCCTTACTTCGAAGGGTTTGGCATTCCCATCATCGAAGCCCAAGCCTGCGCTTCCCCCGTCCTGACGTCCGACCGAAGCTCTATGCCCGAAGTAGCCGGCGGCGCGGCTTTGCTCGTTGATCCGTACAGCCCGTCTGCCATTGCCAGCGCCCTGAGCCGGCTGTGGCAGGAGCCGGAGTTGCGGCAAGAACTGGTAAGCAAAGGGGAGGTGAACGTGCAGCGGTTTTCCTGGGATAAAAGCGCTGAGGCGCTGTGGGAAGCAATACTTTCGGTGGTTGAAAAATGAGTGTAACAGCTCCATTACTTTATTCTTACTCCTAAACATGCGCTTGCACCGTCTGCCTAAACTTCTGCAACGCCTGCTGCCGCATACGGAATGGCGCGGACCTGCGCCCGAGGGCAAAAAGCCGTTGTACCTGACGTTCGACGATGGTCCCATTCCCGAGCAAACGCCCTTTGTGCTGGAACAACTAGCCTGCCACGACGCCCGTGCTACCTTCTTCTGCGTGGGCGAAAATCTGGAAAAACACCCCAAGGTAGCTCAACAGGCCCTGGCCGCTGGGCACCGCCTCGCCAACCACACCTACCACCACGTCAGCGGCTGGCGGCTGCCCGATGCCGATTATCTGGCTGAGGTGGAGCAGTGCCAGCAGGCACTGGAGCACCTGACCGGAGTGCCGGAAAAACAGCCGTTGCTGCGGCCGCCGTATGGCCGCATCACCCGCGCCCAGGCCGCTGCCTTGCACCCCACCTACCGCCTCATTATGTGGGACGTGCTGACCTACGATTACGACGCTACCTATCCGGCCGACGTTTGCCTGAAGGCCGCTTTGGCTCACACCCGGCCGGGCTCCATTGTGGTGTTTCACGACAGCCAGAAGGCCCAGCGCAACCTGCGCGCCGTGCTGCCCCGCTACCTGGAAGCCTGCGCCGCCGCCGGGTATTCGTTTGAAGCGCTGTAGCCCGAAGCCTTTGCCTCGCGTATGATTCAGCGCCTGGCGTTGCGCCTAACCAGCTTTAACAACGATACACGAAGCGCAGGCGTGACGCTATAACTTACCTTTGCGCCGATAATTACGCTGTGCCCTTGCTGCTTCTCACGGTTCTTCTGGTTGGTTGGTTTCTGATTCTGGCCACTTCCACCACGCTGTTTGCCACCCGACCCGGTAGCCAGCCCAAGCCGCTGCCGGAACCGCTGCCGCGCGTCAGCATCCTGATTGCCGCCCGCAACGAGGAAGCTGCCATTGCCCGCTGCCTGACGGCTATTCGCCAGCTTAACTACCCCGCGCACCTACTGGAAGTGCTGCTCGGCGACGATGCCTCCACCGATGCCACCAGCGCCCTAGCGGCCCGCACCATGCAGGGCTTTGCAGGCAGCTTCTCCATCGTGCCCGTCCAGGAAACGCTAGGGCTGGCCCGCGGTAAAGCCAACGTGCTGGCCCACCTCACCCGCGCCGCTTCCAGTAACTACTTCTTCATTACTGACGCCGACATTGCCGTACCGCCCACCTGGATACAAGGAATGCTGGCGCACGCGGCTCCCGGCGTGGGCACCATCACGGGCCTGACGCTGGTAGACGGGCCGCGCCTCTTTGATAAGCTCCAGGGCCTCGACTGGCTGATGTCGTTGGGGCTGGTGCAGGTGGTGTCCGACCTGGGGCGGCCCGTGACGGCCATGGGCAACAACATGCTGGTGACGCGCGCCGCGTATGAGGCCATCGGGGGGTACGAGGCGCTGCCGTTTTCCGTCACCGAAGACTACGCCCTGTTTCAGGCCACCATCCGGCAGGGCTTTGGGTACCGCATTATTTTCCGGCCCGAGGTGTTGGCGGTTTCCTTACCGATGCGCACCCTGAGTAACCTGCTGCAACAGCGCCGCCGCTGGATGCACGGCGCCGAAAGCCTGCCGTGGAGCCTGCGAGGCGGGGCGCTCTACTACACCGGCTTCTATCCGCTGCTGGTAGGGCTGGCCTGGGTGGCCGGCCCCGGCCCGGCCGCGCTGGTACTGGCTGTTAAGATGTTGCTGCAAGGCGCACTGGCGTACTTTTGCTACCGCCGGGCCGGCCGCCGCGCCCCCCTGTGGCTGATGCCGCTGGCTGAACTCTACAATTTCATTCTCACGTTCACCCTCACCACCTACCGCCTGCTGCCCCTCTCATTTCAGTGGAAAGGCCGGCGGTATAAATGAGTTTTTAGTCTTTGGTTGCTGGTTTTTGGCTATTACTCAACAAGTGCTTTTTGAAGCTTAACTAGCCCGAAACTCCACCAAAAACAAAAAACCAACAACGAAAAACCAAGATGATCCTAGCTGATTCTCACGCCCACGTCTATTCCGAGCAGTTCAAAGCGGACCGGGACGACATGCTGAACCGCGCCTACCAGGCCGGCGTCGAAACCATCTTCATGCCCAACATCGACCATTCCAGCATTGATGGGATGCTGGAAACCGAGGCCCGCTTCCCTAACCAGTGCTACCCGATGATGGGTTTGCACCCGTGCTCGGTGGGCAAGCACTTCGAGAAGCAGCTCTACGAAGTGGAAGAGTGGCTGGGTAAGCGCCCGTTTGCGGCGGTAGGGGAGTGCGGCATCGATTTGTACTGGGACAAAACCCACCTAGCCGAGCAGCAAGAAGCTCTCCGCATTCAAATCAGCCTGGCCAAGCAGCACAACCTACCGCTGGTGCTGCACACCCGCGACGCCTTCCGCGAAACCGCCGACCTCATTACGGCTGCCCAGGATGGCAGCCTGCGCGGCGTGTTTCACTGCTTTTCGGGTTCGGCGGCCGAAGCTGAAGAAGTTATCAAACTGGGTTTCAAGCTCGGCATTGGCGGGGTAGCCACGTTCAAAAACGGCGGCCTCGACAAGACCCTACCCGGCATTGGCCTCGAACACCTGCTCCTCGAAACCGACTGCCCCTACCTGGCCCCCATGCCGCACCGCGGCAAGCGCAACGAGCCCGCCTACCTGCCCCTCATCGCCCAGCGCGTAGCCGACATCCTGCAACAAGACGTGCAATTGATAGCCGAAGCCACCACCCGCAACACCAAGGAGCTGTTTGGCGCTAGTAAGTAAAACGCTAATAACCTGTATAATACAAAGCTCAAGACCGTCATGCCCATCTGGCGTCCGCGCAGTCGAAGCATGACGGTCTTTTCACCTAGCGCTACAGTTGGCCTTTCGCCATCTGCTTCACCTGCTTGTCGCGCAGCAGTTCACTGTCCTTGATGTCGAAGCCCGACACGGACTGTAGGGTGAAAGCCGGGACGGTGGCGGGGTGCTGGGCGTTGATGTTGCGCAGGCGCAGGTCTTTCACATCAATCAGCACGAAAGGTGGGCGCTGGTCTTCGGTCTTGTAGCGCAGGTCGATGTTGCGCATTTCCAGGTTCTTGACGTGCCGGATGAAGAAGCCGTAGGAGGGCATGTCGCCCATGTGGCCGGGGTCGGGGTAGTCCTTTTCGCCTTCGGCCGGCACAATGGCGGCCTGGGCTTTGGTACCGCCGCCCTGGAACTCGATGCGGATATTATCGAGCGTCACGTCCTCGATGTCGTGGCCGGGGATGCCGCTGATGATGGAGCCGTACTTCACGTCGGCATTGTACACCACCACGTTGCTGATTTTCACGCGGCGCAGCACGCCCACCGGCGTACCTTCCGGCCCCCGCATCCGGGCCCCGAGGCGCAGGTAAAACGGCGAGTTTACAATGTCGCGCATGGTGAGGTTGGTGATGGTCACGTCTTCCAGAATGCCACCGTCCACGGTTTCCAGCGCCAGCCCGCGGCAGTACTCGAACACGCAGTTGGAGATGGTGATGTTCTTAAAGCCGCCGTTCGACTCAGTGCCGAACTTGATGCGGCCCGTCACGTCCATTTTGTCGGGCACCAAGGCGGCTTCCTTGCGCTGGTAGGTGCCATCGAAAGCGGTGCCTCGGTCGTAGCCCGTTACCTCGCAGTTGGTGATGGTCACGTTTTCGGTGGCGCGGGCGAAGCCCAGGGCGTAGGAGCTTTTCAGGCAAATGGCGTCGTCGAAGGGCGAGTTGATGGTGCAGTTGGAAATGCGCACGTGCCGGCAGCAGTCCACGTCGATACCGTCGCGGTTGGTGTCCATCTTCACGTTGTCCACCGTGAAATTGTCGATGCCGGTAGCCAGAATACCGAAGTGTCCGCCGTAGAGTATCGTAATATCCCGAATCAGCACGTTGCGGCACAGCTTCAGGGCAATGGCTTTGTTGGCGACGCCCGGTGTGCGCGTGCCCTCCCGCGTCAAACCCATTTTGCCATCAATACTACCCGTGCCAAGGATGGATACGTTCACCAGATTTTCGCCCCAAATCAGGCTGTTGTGCCAGTGGCTGTGCCCGAAATCCTGGAACTTGGTTGATTCGTTTGGTTCGGCTACATCGTAGCCGCCGGGGCCGTTGGTAGGCGGCGCGGCGGCCAGCAGGGTAGCGCCCTGGTCGAGGAAAAGGGCAACGTTGCTTTTCAGATGTACCGAATAGCTGGCGTAGGTGCCGGCCGGCAAATACACCGTACCGCCGCCCACTGCCGCTGCCGCATCAATGGCTTTATTGATGGCCGGCGTGTCCAGCGTTTTGCCGTTGCCGGTAGCCCCATACGCCCGCACGTTGAAATACCCCGGCTGCGCCTGCGCGAGAAGCGAGAAACTGAAAAGCAACTGCGCAACAACAAGCAGAAAGCACCGCATAGGAGAGGGATAAAAGGGTATGCAAATAGGTTGAAAGTCTGTCATTCCGACGCAGGAGGAATCTGGGTGAAATCGTAAAACTCCACTCAGATTCCTCCTGGGTCGGAATGACAGTTCCTTTGTGCCAAGCCGGGGTTTGACAGTACTTTCTATTGCGCATCGCGCCGCACAATGGCTTCGCCCTCGGCTACCGTTAGCTTCAGGCCGCTGGTATCCAAGCCGCGCACGTTTTCCAGCACCAGTCCTTTTTGGGCGGTAACCACGCAGTTCCGGAAGCTGACGTTTTCAATTGGGCTGTCCTTAAGACCGTGGATACGGCCCCCCGCCGTAACGGTGCCGGTGATGTTAATCAGCTTCACGTTGCGCACCACGGGTAGCACTTGCGCGGGTGGGGCAACAGGCGGCACCATGCGCCACTCCATGTTGAACTCGAAAGCCTGACGGGTGTTGCGCAGCACCATATCCCGGTAGGTAATATCCTCCACCACGCCCCCGCGGCTAGGCTGCGACTTAAACCGAATAGGGGCCCAGTTGTCGGCCTCGGCCACGCAGTTGCGCACCGTCACGCGCCGGATGCCGCCCGAAGTTTCGCTGCCCATGGCCACGCCGCCGTGCCCGTAGCCGAAGCGGGTTTTCTCGATGAGAATGTCCTCACTCGGCCGGTTCACCCGCAGACCGTCGGCGTCCTTGCCCGATTTGATACTGATACAGTCGTCGTTCACGTCAATGTCGCAGCCGCTGATGCGCACGTCGCGGCTGGAATCTACGTCAATGCCGTCGGAGCTAGGAATGTTGTGAGCCGCCCGGATGGTCAGGTTTTCTACTACCATGCCGGTGCAGTACAGAATATGCAGGCCCCACACCGCCTGGTTGTTCAATTTGAGGTTGGCAATGCGCGCCTTACGGCAGTTCTGAAAGCAAATCAGCCGCGGCCGACCCCGGCGGGGCGCGGTAGTAGAGACGGCGCCCTTTTCCTGTAGTCGCGCCTGCCGGGCCAGCTCCACCCATTCTTCGCCCGAGCCATCAATGGTTCCCGCGCCTTCGATGGTAACGTTGGTCAGGTCGGTGGCGTTTAGTAGCGCCGCCGTGAACTGCTGCTCGGTGCCTTCCCAACGGGTGGCTACCTGTGGGTAATCTTCGGGCCGGGTCGAGCCTTTCAACACGCCGTCTTTTTCAATCAACAGGTTCACCCCGCGTTTCAGGAAGATGGCGCCCGTCCGGAACGTGCCTTTGGGAACCACCACCGTGCCACCGCCCGCCGCCGAGCATTTATCGATGGTAGCCTGAATCGTCTGAGTGTTAATCGTCTGCCCGTCGGCTACGGCTCCGTAGGCGGCAATATCGTAGCGTTTGGCCGGCTGCCGGGCGCTGAACGACGCCAGCACGACCAGCACTATAAATTGCGCTGTTAAGAGGAGCCAGTTTCGTCGTATCATCGGGTATCTGGATTTCAAGGAGCTATTCAGAGCTAGAAGGCTGGTGGTGTGTCGAAGATGGGGGCTTCAGCTAACCCAGCCGTTCTGCACTATCCTGTTGCTGCGTATAAACTCCTGGCGGTACGCTGCGCACATAGGTTGCCGGACGTCCTTAACTTGGCGCTTCCATCCCAACTGTATCCGCTTTGGCTTCTCCCGATAACCGCCCCCAAACCGCCGTCCTTGTTATCTATACCGGCGGCACGGCCGGCATGACTTACAACCAGCAGGGCGAGCTGGTCCCGACAAACTTCGAGCAGATTCGGGCAAAAATGCCGGAGCTAAGTCAGCTTAACATGCACGTGGAAGTGGTGAGCTTAGGGGAGCCCATAGATTCCAGCAACGTCACGCCCGATGATTGGTACAAAATGGCGGCCATCATCGAGGAGAATTACAGCCGCTACGACGGATTTGTGGTGCTGCACGGCACCGATACCATGGCCTACTCGGCGGCGGCCCTAAGCTTCCTGCTCGAAAACCTGGGTAAAACGGTGGTGTTCACCGGCGCCCAGATTCCAGTGGGCCGCGTCCGGACTGATGCCCGCCGCAACCTGATGACGGCGCTGGAAATTGCCGTAGCGCGCCATCCTGCGGCCGGCACGGTGCGGGTGCCAGAGGTGTGCATCTTCTTCAACGACGTGCTCATCCGGGGCAACCGGGCCAAGAAAGTGGAAAGCCAGCAGTACAGCGCCTTCCGCTCGGAAAACTACCCGGCTTTGGCCCGCGCCGGTATCGAGCTGGAGTTCAACGACAAGCAGATTAGGCTGCTGCCCGCCGCCCGCCTGCACACCCACCAGCACCTCGACGACCGAGTAACGCTATTGTCGCTCTATCCGGGCCTGACCGAGCGCATGGTTCGGGCCCAACTAGAAGCACAGGGCCTGCGCGGCTGCGTACTCGAAACCTACGGCTCCGGCAACGCGCCTACCACCACCTGGTTTCTGAACTGCCTGCGCGAGGCGCGGGACCGGGGCGTACAGTTCCTCAACGTCAGCCAGTGCGAGGAAGGCCGCGTGATACAGGGTCGCTACGAAACCAGCGCCCACTTCACCGACCTCGGCATCATTGGCGGCGACGACATTACTCGTGAAGCCGCTATTGCCAAGCTGATGTTCGTGCTGGGTCTGGGTGGCTCCGCCGTGGAAACCAGCCGCCTGCTCACCCACGACTTGCGCGGCGAAATCACGCTAGATTGAAAGGTTGTTGCGGGCACAGCTTGCGTATCCAAAAAATCGGGTGCTATTTTGTGCCCGCTAACCGCACCTAGAGAGGTGTCCGAGTGGTTGAAGGAGCACGCCTGGAAAGTGTGTATGGGTCTAAAGCTCATCGTGGGTTCGAATCCCATCCTCTCTACAATAAACCCCGTTTCTGAATCAGAAACGGGGTTTTTGCTTTTGGTGGCACACCCAAGTGATAAGTCAACTTCGTAGCACGAAATCTTCGAAAGGTCGGGTATGAGGTTCTTTAGCTGGCTGTAATGCACATAGGCTGGCTGGAATTGAGTAAGAATATCCATTTCCTGGCCTAGTAGTAAGCTGTAGTCAGCTATACGGTAAGAGCATAGGGTGTTTTGCCACTAGCTATACGTAGCCTAAAGTGACTGTATAACCATCATTCTTCGATATGAATGTGAGTATGATATTCTGGGGTATTCTACATGATTATAATATTCCATTATTATTGTAAAATATGTTGTTATTGATAGGCTTATAATTATGTTTGTATATCGTTACATCTATTTAAGCAGAGGTCATGAATTCACTGGCCCTTTGGTTCCGTTCCTTCTTTTCGTGGGTATTAGCTGTTGATACTCCTCCCTATCCGTATGAGTCGTGGCGTGACCTACCTAAGGAGCAGTGGCCCAAAGGCTATGACCCTATTACGGATACCATTGAACGCGCAAAAGCAATGCTAGCAATTGAGCTTCAATTGCCAGTTGCAACGCTGGCCGAGCCGAAGCGCCACCTGGCCGAAACGCGCCGCCACGCTGTGGCCCGGTTCCGGAAGCATATGGCCCGTAAGCTGCGCAAACCACAAGTGTTTGCGCATCAATAAATGGCCCCTTTTCTATGCGGTTCCTGGGTTCTTACACCTTGAACAGGCAAACAGGAACTGAGAAAGAGAACTGCCCTATTACCTGAGACCCTGGCACGACTGCTGGTGCAGCATAAGCATGCTACTCGACTTGGTTGTTGGGGTACAGGAGCTATTTCCTCAGCGCCCATGTGGAGAATTAGTGGAATCAACGGGCAAATTTTTGTATCTAGGCAGTTCAATCCAATCAGGTATGGCTTGCGTAATTACAGAATATACTACCTATGAGTCCGAACCTGTTACGTCTGTCCGAGCGCGCTCATTTGCGTCGCACCTGTCATAAGTCTTATAGCCTTGCCAGTGGCTATTTTCCTACGCGCTGGGCCTGGTACTGCTGGCGTCGTCATAGCAAAGGCATTGCTGGCCTGCCCACCGAGTAAGCGTTGGGCTGGCTGGCTGCTATTATAAACCACTTGGCTTTCTGTACTTTGCGCTAATGGGTAAGTGCTGAGTGTAGGCTGGTATGTGAAGGGGATTTTCTGGGAGCAAAGCTGCCACTGAGCATGGGGTACAACCTGCAGTACGGCACTTGCGTAGATGGCTCGGCTGTTGCGCTGGCTTGTTTGGCGCAATAGCCTTTCAGGTTGCTTTTCCCACACTTCCCTCTCACAACATTTGTCATGAAAAAAGCACTGTTCACCGCTGTCCTCTCTGCTTTCTTGCTCGGTACTGTAGCGCCTGCTTTTGCTCAGGGTGCACCCATTCAAGGCGACACGACCAAGATGAAAATGAACTCCAAGAAGGAAAAAGTGAAAGCCTCCGACGGTAAAGTGAAAATGAACAACAAGAAAGGCAAGGGCAAAATGAAGATGGATAAATCTAGTTCGTAGTAGCCTGCTGCTTCTTAAAGTATTGCAACCCTTCTGCCCATCGGCGGAAGGGTTGTTTCGTTTAGAGCCTATAACTGCTAAGTGCAGCAGCTATATAGCAGTTATAGGCACTATAATTCCTGCTATTCAGCTACTTCGATAAACTCAGCGCAGCAAGATGCCGTATCGAAATAGTTGGCTTTCCGCGGCGCGGTACACCAGCGGAAACGCCTCAAATACAACTGAAATCAGCTAAACCTCTGTTCGATACTCGGGTTATTTCAGCGGTAAGCTATTTGTTGCGTTTCTGGCTTGCTGGGCTGCCAATGGTCGGCTCGTATTCTTTCTTTTCTCCTCATGTCAAATTATACCACTCCCGACGATTCTGCCGGAACGCCATCGGGCGCCCGCCCCGACGATGGTTCGCGGCGCTCCTTTATGAAGCAGGCCGGCGGCATCTTGGGGCTGGCCCTCACGCCGCCGCTGGTGAGCCAGGCCGAGCGCCTGACGGCCTACTCTAAAACTGTAGAGGGCGTGTCGGAAATGACGTTGCGCGTAAACGGGACCACCCGTACCCTGCGCGCCGAGCCCCGCGTGACCTTGCTGGATGCCCTGCGCGAAAACCTGAACCTAACTGGCAGTAAGAAAGGCTGCGACCATGGCCAATGCGGTGCCTGCACCGTGCTAGTAGATGGCCGCCGCATCAACAGCTGCCTGACCTTGGCGGTAATGAATCAAGGCAAGGAAATTACCACCATCGAAGGCTTGGCGAAGGGCGAGGAACTGCACCCCATGCAGGCCGCTTTCGTGAAGCACGACGGTTTTCAGTGCGGCTACTGCACGCCCGGCCAGATTATGTCGGGGGTGGCTTGCGTGCAGGAAGGCCACGCCACCACCGACGACCAGGTGCGGGAGTGGATGAGCGGCAACCTGTGCCGCTGCGGCGCTTACCCCAATATCACCGCCGCCGTGCGCGAAGTAGCAAAGAGTAGCTAGTAGTAAGTAGTTGGTAGTGAGACAAGGATGCTAATAATCGGTCATGCTACTACAACTTTCATTGCAGTCTAATTACTCCCTACTCATTACTTGATACTACTTCATGAACAACTTCAGCTACACCACGGCCACTACGGCCAAAGAAGCTACTGGCGCCCGCAAAAACAGTGTGCAATCGGCTTTCATTGCCGGGGGTACTACGCTGCTTGATTTGATGAAGCTCAACGTGGAGCAGCATCCGCAGCTGGTTGATATTAACATGGTGCCCTTCAAAGGCATCAGTGAAACCACGGACGGCCTGCGTATCGGGGCCTTGGAACGCATGAGCGACGTGGGCGAAAACCTGCTGGTAGTGCAGCAATTTCCGGCTATTTCGGAGGCGCTGTTGCTGAGTGCTTCGCCGCAGTTGCGCAACATGGCCAGCATTGGCGGCAACCTGATGCAGCGCACCCGCTGCTCGTACTTCCGCGACACGGCGTTTCCGTGCAACAAACGCAACCCCGGCTCCGGCTGCCCCGCCCAAACCGGCGACAACCGCGGCCTAGCCATTTTGGGTGGCAGCGCGGCCTGCATTGCTACCAACCCCGGCGACATGGCCGTGGCCCTGGTTGCGCTGGATGCGGTGGTGCTCCTGGAAAACAGCAAAGGCAAGCAGCGCCGCGTTCCGCTCCTCGATTTTCACTTGCTACCTGGCACCACACCCCAGCGCGAAACCGTGCTGGAGCCCGACGAATTGATTGTAGCCGTAACGGTGCCCGCTGCTGCTCACGCCCGTAAGTCGCACTACGTGAAGGTGCGCGACCGGGCCAGCTACGCCTTTGCGCTGGTGTCGGCGGCGGTGGGGCTCGATGTGCAAGGCGGCCAGATTCGGTCGGCGCGCCTTGCTATGGGCAGCGTGGGCACCAAGCCCTGGCGTGCCCTGGAAGCCGAAAAGCTGCTGGTAGGTAAGCCCGCCACCGAAGCCAGTTTTCAACTGGCGGCCGCTGTAGCAGTGCGCGGGGCCTCGCCACGAGAGCATAATCGGTTCAAAGTGGATATGGTGCAGAAAGCCATTGTGCGGGCCTTTCAGGAAATAGCAGCGTAACCCCAAACTACTGCGGCTTGTGCCACCAGCATTTAGGGCATCCTTATACCAGACATCGTTTAACGATTCACCGAGCAAGCGCTTGGTGTTGCATCCAAGCTCATGGATACTGAACCTAGATTTTTTGAAACCAACGGCCCCGGAACCGGTGGGGTAGTGGGCCAGCCGCTCAACCGCGTTGACGGCCACGATAAAGTGACCGGTAAAGCGCGTTATTCTGCCGAATTTCCGCAGCAAGGCTTGGTATATGGGGTGCTGAAAGGCAGTGAAATTGCGAAAGGCAAAATCCAGAGCATCGACACGACGGCCGCTATGAAAGAGCCCGGCGTGTTGGCCGTACTCACGCACCAAAACCTGCCCAAGCTCGCCAAAACGCCCAACAGCCCCGAAGGTAAAAAGGCCATTGGCGCCCCCATGGGCTTTTTGCCGCTTACCTCTGATACGGTGCACTATGCCGGGCAACCGGTGGCGCTGGTAGTAGCCGATACGTTTGAGCGGGCTACCCATGCGGCCTCATTGGTACGGGTGCAATACGCCGCCGAAAAGCCCCTGGCTTCCTACCAAGACCCCAAAGCTGAACTCTTCAACCCTGAAAAGGTGCAGGATGGCAAAACCGATGGCTTCACCCGCCGCGGCGATGCGCGGGCTGCGTTGGCCGCCGCGCCCGTCAAGCACACGGCCACCTATACCCACGCCATCAACCACCACAACCCTATGGAGCCGGGCTCCACCACGGCGGTATGGGAAGCCCCCGACCGCCTGACGGTGTACGAGTCTACGCAGGGCATTACGCGCACCCAGAAGTCGTTGGCCACAATGCTGGGGCTGCCGCTGGAACAGGTGCGGGTAGTAACCAAATACTTGGGTGGCGGTTTCGGTTGCAAAGGGTCTAGCTGGCCCCATACGGTGCTCACGGTGCAAGCCGCTAAGGCTGTAAACCGGCCGGTGAAGCTGGTGCTCACGCGCCAGCAGATGTTTACGGGCATGGGCCACCGCGAAGACCAAACTCAAACCCTGCAAATAGGGGCCACCAGGGAGGGCAAGTTATTGGCTTTGGTGCACGAAAAAACTTCTACCACTTCGCCCTGGGACAACTACGCCGAGCCCAACAGCCGCATCATCAACCTGCTCTACGCCTGCCCCACGTTCGAGTCGAGCTACAAGCTGGCCCGCGCCAACGTGATGACGTCCACGTTTACTCGCGCCCCCGGCGAAGCGCCCGGCTCGTTTGCCATTGAGTGCTCCATGGACGATATAGCCTCCCAGTTGGGCATCGATCCGCTGGAAATCCGGTTGCGCAACTATGCCGAAAAGGACCCCACCAACGGCAAGCCCTGGAGCAGCAAAAGCCTGAAGCAGTGCTACGCCCGCGGCGCTGAGCTGTTCGGCTGGAGCAAGCGCAACCCCCAAAACGGTGCCACCCGCGACGGTAAGTACTTGGTGGGCTACGGCATGGCTACGGCATCATACCCAGTGCACAACTCGCAAGGCACGGCCCGCGTCCGACTCTACGCCGATGGGCACGCCGTGGTGCAAAGCGGCGCTACCGACCTGGGCACCGGCACTTACACCGTCATGACGCAAGTAGCCGCCGATACGCTGGGCCTTACGCCCGATAAAGTGCGGTTCGAACTAGGCGACTCGCGTTTGCCTACGGCCCCCAACTCGGGCGGCTCAGTGGCTGGTGGTACGGTTTCGTCGTCGGTGTATGTGGCGGCGCAGGAGGTGTGGCAGAAGCTGAAAAAGCTGGCTATTGCCGATAAAAAGTCGCCGCTGTACCGGGCCAAGCTAGAGGACGTGGTGGTGGAGAAAAACCGCATGGTGCTCAAGACCAACAAGCAGAAAGGCGAGGACTTCATGGCCCTGATGAAGCGCAACGAAATGTCGGACATCGAAGGCACGGGCAACGGCAAGTACGGCGCCGGCTACGAGTCGGGGCTGGCCGCGGGCGGCGCTGATTCCGGCCATCAGGACGATATGGCGGGGCATTCGATGCACTCATTTGGGGCGCACTTCTGCGAGGTGCGCGTTGATGCCGAGTTCGGCACGGTGCGCGTCACGCGCTGGGTGAGCGTGCACGCGGCCGGCCGAATTCTGAATGCCAAAACGGCCCGTAGCCAGATTATCGGTGGCAGCATCTTCGGCATTGGCGCGGCGTTGATGGAGGAAACCTTCCGCGACCCAAACTTCGCCCGCTACACCAATGCCAGCCTCGGCGAGTACCACATTCCCGTTAATGCCGACATTCCGGAAATGACCGTGGAATTTATTGAGGAGCACGACCCGTACATCAATGCCATGGGCGTGAAAGGCATCGGCGAAATTTCAATGGTAGGCGTGTCGGCGGCTGTGGCTAATGCCGTGTTCCACGCCACCGGTAAGCGAGTCCGTGACCTGCCCATCACCCCCGATAAAGTAATGGGCGCTATGGCGGTATAATGAGTTGCCGGTTGTGAGTTACCAGTTGTCAGTTGAGAGGACTTCCAATTGACAACTGGTAACTCACAACCGGCAACTCACAACTGACAACTGAAATATGACTGAGCTTCAACGACTTCTTATAGCCTACGACGAACACCGGACTGCTGGCCGCGCCTGTGCGCTGGCCTCGGTGGTTGACGTGGCAGGCTCGGCGTACCGGCGCCCCGGTGCTCGGATGCTGGTGACGGAAGACGGCCAACTAACGGGCGCCATCAGTGGGGGCTGCCTCGAAGGCGACGCCCGCCAACGCGCCCGCCGCACCATCCGGCAGGGCCGTCCCACCGTTGTTACCTACGACTCCACCGACCCCGACGACGACTTGCAATTTGGGGCCGCGCTGGGCTGCCAGGGCATTGTGCAGATATTGCTGGAACCGCTGGACTTCAACAACCCCGACAACCCGCTGGAACTGTTGCGCCGCTGGGCGGAAGGCGTGGAAGCGCCGGCCGTAGTAGCCACCGTATTCAGCCTAGCCGGTACCGACGTAGCCGCCCAAGTAGGGGAGCGGCTGCTTTTGCTTTCGGATGGCACCGTGCAAGGCACTCTCCCAACTGCTTCTGAGCTTTACGACACCATTCTGGCCGATGCCCGCGCCGCGTTGCAGGCGGCCCAACCTGCCACCCGGCACTATCCGGTGGGTGCGGGTACGGTGCGGGTGAGTCTGGAAATTCTGCGCCCCCCGGTACGTCTCACGGTGTACGGAGCCGGCAACGACGTGCAGCCTTTGGTGCGCTTGGCCGCTGGCTTGGGCTGGCGCGTGCAAGTGGTGGACGGCCGCCCGGCGCAGGCCCAGCCCCAGCGCTTCCCCGAAGCCGAGCAGGTACGGGTGCTGCCGCTGGCCGAAGTGCAAAACGAGCCCCACGATGCCCGTTTTGCGTTGCTCATGACCCACAACTACTACTACGATTTGGCAGTGCTGCGCCACTTATTGCACGCACCTACTCGCTATATCGGCCTGCTGGGGCCCCGCAAGAAATACGAGCGGCTACTCACCGATTTGCACAAGCAGGAGCCTGCAGCAGCCGAATTGCTAGCCGCTCGGCTACACAGCCCAATTGGCCTCAACATCGGTGCCGAAACTCCCGAGGAAATAGCGCTGTCGGTGGTAGCCGAAATCCAAGCCGTGCTGGCCGGCCGCCCCGCGGGTTTCCTGCGCGACTCGCCGCATCCTATTCATCCTTCTCTGCATTCCAATGCTGCATTGGTTCCGGAGGGTCGGGTAGATGCCGTTTGTGGTTTGTAAACTAACGCGGCGGTATGTCTATGGCTATTATTTTGCTGGCAGCCGGGTCTTCGTCGCGCCTCGGTCAGCCCAAGCAGCTACTCCAATACCAAGGCCAAACCCTGCTGCGCCGCGCCGCCGAAACCGCAGTAACGGCAGCAGCTGGTACCCCGGTGGTAGTGGTGACGGGGGCTTTGCACGAAGAGTTATTGCCAGAACTTGCTGGGTTGCTGGTACAAACGGTGCGCTGCCATACCTGGCAATTAGGCATGGGCGCTTCATTGAAAACGGGCCTCGCCGCGTTGGAAAACAAAGGCCCTGCTTTGCACAGCGTACTGGTTATGCTCTGCGACCAGCCATTTGTTACGCCGACTTTATTACAGCAATTACTGACTGCGCACAACACCACCGGTCAGCCGATTGTAGCTGCTCAGTACGGTGAGGTGCGCGGAGTGCCGGTTCTGTTCGGAGCCGAAGCACTGCCGCTACTTCATCAGCTACCCGACGCCGCTGGCGCCAATCAACTCCTGAAACAGCATCCGCAACTGGTAGCCACTGTGCCGTTTCCGGAAGGAGCCATTGATGTGGATACGCCTGAGCAGTATGCGGCGCTGCTAGCCAAGTAGCAGCTTGTGGGCAGCATGGCTGCCCGCCTTGTGTTGCAACTACTGTGGCGAATTATCGAACTTGGGGCACTTTGGCTTCCTTGCCCATTCATTATGCCTGAAAAGACGCAAACCCCGCCGCCCGCCTACTTCCTCTCCCTTAGCCTGGAAAACGTGCGCAGCTTCGGCGAGAAGCAGACGATTTCCTTCGCCCGCCCCGACGGCCGTCCCGCTCAATGGACGATTATTCTTGGTGATAATGGGGTGGGTAAAACAACGGTTTTGAAGTCGTTGGCGGCATTAATGCCAACTGAACAACCGCCACCGGCTGGTAAATATGGTCCAGCTTATTTTAGCTTTCGTCGCCCAGAGTGGCAGTTGAGAAGAAATAAAGGTGAGAAGCCGACTTTCATGTATTTCACTGCACGTGGTGGTGCATTACTTTCTGATCCGGATTGGTTGGAAAAAGCATCTCGTGAAATAGGAATGATATTGGAATTTCTAAGTCCTAGTTCTAAACTTAGATCTTCTAATGAGTTCATGGATAAAGATTATCCCGAAGCAAAAACGATAATTTGCTATGGTTATGGTGCAGGAAGATCAATAGGTAATTCTACACTAGGGCAAGTACAGGATATGGCCGATACATGCATAAGTTTATTTAACGATAAGGCAGATTTACTTAATCCTGAAGAGTGGTTTTTGCAAGCTGATTATCGTGTTAAATCTGACTCATATGATAGGCGTACTAAACAGAATTTTATACAATTACATACTGCTTTGCTCAAGGTGTTAGAGGATGTAGATATGATAAAAGTTTCCCCTGCGACTTCAGGCGGTAATCCTGAACAAGGGTTGCAATTTCATACTCCCTACGGCTGGGTACGCCTGCGCGACATGAGCTTGGGCTACCAGACGCTGGCAGTGTGGCTAACGGACTTCGCCAGCAAGCTCTTTATTCGCTACCCCGACAGCCCTAATCCGCTGGAAGAACCAGCCATTGTGCTCATCGACGAAATCGACCTGCACCTGCACCCCAGCTGGCAGCGCAAGCTCATCGGCTTCCTGAGTGGTATCTTCAAGAACACGCAGTTCATAGCTACCGCTCATAGCCCGTTGGTGGTACAAGCCGCCGGCGACCAGCCCAGCGGGGCCAACGTCGTCTTGCTTAAGCGTGAAGGCGACCAGACCATCGTGTACCAGGGCGAAGACCTGCCCGACGTGCGCAGCTGGCGGCTGGATCAGATTCTGAGCAGCGAACTGTTCGACGAAGTGCCGGCCCATTCGCCTGATACGGAGAAGAAACTCCAGCGCCGTGATGCGCTGCTGGCGAAGTCGCGCCTTTCAGCCAGCGAGAAGAAGGAGTTGACTGAGTTAAACGAATGGGACAACATGCAGCCAGTGGGCGACTCACAACCCGAGCGCAAAGCCGCTGACGTGCTGCGTGAGCTGGCTCGCAAGCTGGGCAAACAGGACCTTCTTGACTAGCTGCCCGCATGATCAGAATCCGGAAGCGGGCCACCGCGCCCGCCATGCTCACCACGTTGGGTACCGCCGACCGGCAGCGGTTGGAAGGTATCTTCGCCGCCGACCCGGCTGCTTGTCAGGTGCCGCGTAACCAACAACTGGTTGCCAAGCCCGCCATCTACGGGGCGGCGGCCGTGAAAGCCGCGCTGGCTGCCGATCAACGCGGCAAGTGCTGCTACTGCGAATCGAAATTTGAGGCCACGGGCTTTGGCGATGTAGAGCACTTCCGTCCCAAGGCCGGAGTGCGGCAGCAGCCGAAATCGGCTCTGGAAAAGCCAGGTTACTACTGGCTGGCATATGAGTGGTCGAACCTGCTATACAGCTGCGAAATTTGTAACCGCCGCCACAAAAGTAACTGGTTCCCTTTACTGAACCCCGCGCGGCGTGCCCGCCAACACGACGACCAATTGTGGCAGGAGCGGCCTTTGTTGCCCCACCCATGCCGCACCGACCCGGCCACCGAGTTGACCTTTAATCGGCACGTAGCCGTGGAGAAGAACTTGTCTGCGCGGGGTGTGGCCTGCATCCGGGCATACGGCCTGAACCGCCCGCCGCTACGCCAGCGCCGCTACGAATTTCTGGAAACTCTCAAGCTAATTCGCTTCGCCGCCTCTCTGGATATCGACGGAATGACGCCGACCGACCTGCGCCTTACGCTTACCGACCTACACATGACCAAGACGGAAGCACGACGGTACGTAGCACGGGCGCGGCAGGTCTGGGAGCAAGCGGCCTTCGACGCAGCTGAATATGCGGGCATGATGCGGGCTAACTTTCCGCATTTGCCACATTAGAATGCAACAAAAAGCCGCTTTGTTCAAAGCGGCTTTTTGCTTTCTGAAACCGTTCATTGCTTAGCGCATTACCATGTTTTTCAGCGAGATGATATACTCGTGAGCGGCGGCATCGTGGCGAATGGTGTAAGTGGTGGGGAAGTATTTGCCCGTTACCTCATACACAGCGGGCTGCTTGATGGCCTGTTCAATGCTGACGCCCGGTACTAGCAAGGCCTTGGTGAACATAGGTTCAATGAACGTAACGCGGCCATCGTAGGTGCCATAGATGAAGGTGTGCGAGAAAGTGCCACTAGGGGCGTATTCGGGGCTGGTGGGGTCCACCCAGTGGCGGCCCATCATGGGCACGGTACGGCCCGGCGCAACGTTAGGTGGCGTGATGTAGCCAGCTGGTAGTTTGCTGGCCGCCGGAAAAATGTCGCCTTTCGGGTCGTCGAGCGTGATGCTGTGCTGCACTGCGGTAGGCTGCATGTAGAAGTGGGCATCAAAATGCGGAAGCGTATAAATCTGATTTGGTTCGTGGCCGGTAGGGTTCCAGTCAAGCGAAATGTGGTCGAATGGCATTGCAGCAGTGGCCTTGGCGGTGGGTAGCGCTACGTCGTACATGGTACCTATAGCCGGGGTGGCGGGCAGGCTGTTCAAAGAAGCCTCCGACACGGCCACGCCAATTTCGGTGGGGGTGCCGTTGGCGTCAGTAGCCACAAAGCTGCGGGCCGTACCGCTGCCTACTTGCACCTTGGGGCCGTAAGCCGTGGCGGGTTCGTCGTTGTCTTTGTCGCAGGCCACCAGCAGTGGGCTCGTACATGCCAGTACCGCCAGCGCAAAGCGGCAACTTGTAAAGAGAGAGGGGGTAAAGTTGTTCATAGCGAGTAAAGTGAGGACGCAAAAATACTGTTTATTAAATATAGTTATTTGTTAATAAATGATTAATTAATGTCGCTGAGCAGTAGAATTACTTTGTAATAAGATGGTATAATTCGCCTTCTTGATGTGCAGGAAGAATGGGCCGATAGGGTCCACCCCAACCTGAACCTTGGAAACCCGTTACTTACTCGTTGCCACGCTGCTATTCCTTATTTCATGACCCCAATCCCTACTGCTCCTTCGGCGCCAGCCGCCCACACCGCCGCCGACATTCCCAAAGACAACAAGCGTATCACTACCGGCTGGACCTTCTATGATTGGGCCAATTCGGTGTATCCGCTGGTAATTACTTCCAGCATTTTCCCCATCTATTGGGGCTCCATGGTCAAGGCCGTTACGGGCACCGACAGCGGCAAGTCGCCAGTGGAATTTCTGGGCCTGCACGTTCCCGGCACGTCGTTGCAGAACTACTCGGTATCGGCTGCCTTCCTAATTATTGCCCTTATCAGTCCGCTGCTCACTTCTTTAGCTGACTACTCGGGCCGCAAAAAGCTGTTCCTCCAGATTTTCTGCTACATCGGGGCCATTTCCTGCGCGGGCTTGTATTTCTTCGAGCCCAATACATTCACCATCAGCGTGTTTGTATTTATCATGGCAACAGTAGGCTTCTCGGGCTCTATCGTCTTCTACAATTCCTACCTGCCCGATATTTCCTCGGAAGAGAAGTTCGATTCTCTGTCGGCGCGGGGCTTTTCTATGGGCTATATTGGGTCGGTGCTGTTGCTGGTCATGTGCTTGATGCTGATTCAGGGGCCCACACTGTCGGGTACGCCTATGTTTGGGCTTACTGCGGGCGAAGCCACCCGGTACAGCTTTCTGCTCACCGGCGTTTGGTGGGCCGGTTTCGCCCAGATTCCCTTCTTCACGCTGCCACCCGACCGAGGCCGCCCCGCGGGTGCCGCTTCCGAGTCGGGTTGGCTGCTCAACGGTTTCCGGGAACTGGGCAAAGTGTGGGAAGAAACCAAGCATCAGCCCAACCTAAAGCGTTTCTTACTGGCCTACTTCACTTACAACATGGGTGTGCAAACGGTAATGTACGTGGCCACGCTGTTCGGCGACGAAGAACTGCATTTGGATAGTAAGTCGCTCATCATCACCATTCTATTACTTCAGATTGTAGGCATTCTGGGCGCTTATCTATTCGCCAAGCTCTCGGAGCGCATTGGCAATACGCGCGCCCTCAGCTGGGCGGTATTCATCTGGATGCTGATTTGTATTGCCGGCTATTTCGTGCAGGCTGGCTGGACTTTCTACGCCTTGGCAGCCGTAATCGGCCTCACCATGGGCGCCGTACAAAGTCTCTCGCGCTCCACCTATTCCAAGATTATTCCGGAAAATACGCCCAACTCTGCTGCTTACTTCAGCTTTTTCGATGTAACCGAGAAAGTAGGTATCGTAATTGGCCTGGTAGTATTTGGCGGTATCTCGCAGATAATGGGGGGCAATATGCGCTACAGCATTCTGGCCCTGATTGTGTTCTTCATTCTGGGGCTGATATTCCTGCTCCAACTCCGTGGCCGCAAGCTCCGCGAGGATGCCGATGAAACGCTGGCACCACCGCCCGCCACCCCCAATGCAGGCATGCCCGCCACCAGAAAATAATGTCAATTGATTTTAGATTCTTGCACGAGCACCTAAGTTTTCGGTGCTCGTGTTACTTCTGGGCTTACACCTGCTTTTCCACATCATCAGCAATGTATACTTCTTCCCTCCAACAGAACATTCTGGCTGAACTCCACCATGAGCTAGCCAGTACCCGCCGCATTCTTGAACGGGTGCCCTTCGACCAAGCCGACTTCAAGCCGCACCCTAAAAGCATGAGCTTGTGGCAGCTAGCTACCCACGTGGTCAATCTGTTAGCCTTCAAGACGCTTTTTGTCACCCACGACTCGCGCGACTTCCTCGACCCAAACGCGCCCAAACCCGGCCCAACGCCTACGAGCCATGCCGAACTGCTGGAACGTTTTGAGGAGTACAGCACAACGTTGCGGAAGGAACTACAGGCCAGTACCAACGAGCATCTGACTCATAATTTCAAACTGCACCGCGGTGAGCAGGTCATCTTCGACCATCCCAAGGGTACCGCCCTCCGCATTATGGGCCTCAACCACAGCATCCATCACCGGGGGCAACTAACGGTGTATCTGCGCCTGCTCGATATTCCCGTGCCCGGCCTCTATGGCCCCAGCGCCGATGATAAGAATTAGGAAGTAAAAATTGACCGTTCACCATCGTACTTGGAGTCGTTGAACGGCCAATTTTTACTTTTTAATTCTTAATTGAAAACACCTGCTCGCCGGCAATCCAAGTCTGCTGCACTTTGGCGCCGCGTAGCTTCTCTTTCGGGGCCTCCAGCAGGTCGGTGTCCAGTACCACAAAGTCGGCGGCCATGCCGGGTTGGATGCTGCCTTTCTGCTTGTCCTGGAAGGCGGCGTGGGCGGCCCAGGTGGTCATGCCGCGCAAGGCGTCGGGGCGGCTGAGGGCGTTTTCCATCTGGAAGCCGCTAGCTGGGTAGTTCTTGGCATCCTGCCGGGCCACGGCCGAGTGAAAGCCGAACAGCGGGTTGATGTCTTCCACCGGAAAGTCGGAGCCAATGGCTACCTGGCCATATTGCTCACGCAGGGCGCGGTAGGCGTAAGCGGTTTTCAGGCGCTCAGCCCCGAGCCGTTCCCCGGCCCAGTACATATCAGAAGTGGCGTGCGTGGGCTGCACCGAAGGCACAATGCTGAACTGTCCGAACTTCACCATATCGGCCTTGCTCACCACCTGGGCGTGCTCGATGCGCCAGCGCCGGTCGTTTTTGCCCTTTAGCACTTCGCCGTAAATGTCAAGCAGCAGGCGGTTGCTGGAGTCGCCGATGGCGTGGGTGTTCATCTGGAACTTGCTGGCGGCTAGCTCTTTCGCCAAGGTTCGATAATCGGCAATGGACGAAAGCAGAAAGCCGGTTTCCCGAGGCTTGTCGGTGTAGGGGTGCAGCAGGCAGGCCCCGCGGGAGCCCAAAGCGCCATCGGCGTACACCTTGAAGCTGCACACCGTCAGGCGGTCTTCCATCACCGGGCCGTTCTTCAGATAATAGTCCTTGTTGGCCTTGGTGGGATTGAGCATGGCGTACAGGCGCAGCTTCAGCTTGCCTTGCTGCTGCAACGCCGCCATCTGGTCGATGTTGGCCTTATCAAGGCCGGCGTCGGCGAGGCTGGTAAGGCCCACGGCTAAGCAGCGCTGCTGGCCTTCCAGCAGCAACGTACTGGCTTCGGCCGCCGTCGGCTCCGGAATCTTCACTGCTACCAGGTCCACCGCATTGTCAACCAGCAAGCCAGTCAGGCGGCCAGTGGCGTCTTTAGTAATGGTGCCGCCGCTGATGGGAGTGCGGGTGGAAACGCCCGCTAAATCCAGCGCCTTCTGGTTGACGAGGGCCGCATGCCCATCCACCCGCACGATAAATACCGGCGTGTCCGGAAACAGCACATCCAGCGTGTCTTTGGTTGGGAACTGCTTGCCGGGCCAGTCGTTTTGGTCCCAGCCGCGGCCGGTAAGCCAGGCGGCCTGCGGGTATTGCCGGCGTTGCTCTTGCAGCTTCTGTACCACCTGCTCCCATGAGGCGGTACCCACCAAATCAGCATCGCGCAAGCCCAGGGCGTAGCGGTAAAAGTGGCAATGCGCGTCGTAGAAGCCCGGGTAGATGAATTGCCCGTGCGCGTCAACCTCCTGCTTGGCTTCGAATTTCTTTCGCACTTCGTCGGCCGTGCCCACCGCCACAAACTTGCCATCCTGCACAGCAAAGGCCGTGGCTTTGCTGAAAGCGGAATCGACGGTGTACACGGTGGCATTATACACCACCAAATCAACGGGCCGCCGCGACTGGCAACCACTCAGCAGACTTACCAACAAGCCTGCGGCAAACAAGAAAATCCGGTTCATAAGCGCGAAGGTACGCGCCTCTAAGCGGTTTTGCGGCGGCGAATTTTGGCATCCTGCTGGCGGCAATCCTGAAGCCAGGCCAGCGCTTCTTCTTGCACCGTGAACCGTTCTATGCGGTAAGAACGGTCGTCGTAGTACGCGGCATTCGGAACGTTAGGGTCGGCCAGGGAACCGGCCAGCTGGTGCGGCGCCATCAGATAGGCAATGTACACCGGCCGCCGCAGCCGCAAAGGCAGCTGAGGAAAAAACTCTTCCAATATCCATTGCAGGTCGGCAGCACTTACGCCGCTGGCCCGGCCACTCAGATTGATCAGCCAAAAGCGGCAGCGGCGCGATACTGCCTCGTCGAGCATGGCCTTGTAGCCACGCTGTAATTCAAAAGGCATAACCCCACGGCGCCAGTGGGCTGCCAGCACCCGCGGTATAGCCTGATACTCAATATCAAGGTAGGTAGAGGAAAAAGAACCCATGCAGAATAGTTGTCTCGGCGGATAGGAAATCAGAATGAATAAGGAAAAGTAAGAAGAAAGTAAACTGCAAAAAAATCCCCGGTAACTACAAGTCACCGGGGAGCGTCTTTTAAGCTTGGTTGCAAGCAAGTACAGTCTGGTTATTGGGTTGCACTATTCAAAGCGCATATGCTTCACCGATTCACCGGAGTTTTTCAGCTCCAACAGCGAGTCGATACCGATTTGGAGGTGGGCCTTCACAAAATCGGCTGTTACTTTCTTGTCACTTTCCGACGTTTTCACTCCCTCGGGCGTCATTGGGTTGTCGCTCACGAGCAGCAGCGCACCGTGCGGAATTTCGTTCACGAAGCCCACCGTGAAGATGGTAGCCGTTTCCATATCCACGGCCATAGCCCGAATCTGGCGCAGATACTCTTTGAAGTTCTCGTCGTGCTCCCACACGCGGCGGTTGGTGGTGTACACGGTGCCGGTCCAGTAGTCTTTCTCGTGCTTCTTGATCATGCTGCTCACGGCCCGCTGCAAACGGAAGGAGGGCAGCGCCGGAATTTCGGCGGGCAGGTAGTCGTCGGAAGTACCTTCGCCGCGAATAGCGGCAATCGGCAGGATCAGGTCACCGAGTTTGGTTTTGCTTTTCAAGCCGCCGCACTTGCCCAGAAAAAGCGCCGCTTTCGGCTTGATGGCCGACAGCAAATCCATGACGGTAGCGGCCATGGGGGAGCCCATGCCGAAATTGATGATGGTAATACCGCCGGCTGTAGCCGTTTGCATCGGCTTATCGAGGCCGTGTACTTCTACGCCGAACTGCTCGGCAAACATGTGCACGTAGTTGAGGAAGTTGGTGAGCAGAATATACTGGCCGAACTCTTTCAGCGGTACGCCGGTGTAGCGGGGCAGCCAGTTTTCTACGATGTCTGATTTGTTCTTCATGTATTGAATTGTTGAAATTGCTGCAATATTGAATGGCTGCTTGTTCTCAAGGCTTACTGCACTGTCAGCCATTTAACAATGCAGCCATTAAAATAAAAAACCGCCGACCCTGCTAGAGGGCGACGGTACGGAATTGAAAGGCGGGAACAGTACCCAGGCCGTACCTTTGGAGGTGATGCAAGAGCTAAACCTGCCGCCTTTCGAGTACAAAGTTACGCAAACCGGCGAAATTCTATATATCTGGGACGTGTTGCGCCGCAAGAACGTGGTGCTGACGCCCGAAGAATGGGTGCGCCAGCACATTCTTCATTATTTGATAAACCACCGGGGCTATCCGCGCGGCTTGCTGAGCATCGAGCGGGGCCACCGCTACAACCAGCGCCAGAAGCGCACCGACCTCTGGGCCCTCGGCCCCGACGGCACCCCGCTGCTGCTGGTGGAGTGCAAGCGCCCCACCGTGCCCATTACCGCCGCCGTGGCTCAGCAGGCCGCTATTTACAACCAAACCATTGGGGCGCCGCTGCTGCTGCTTACCAACGGCTTGCAGCATTTCTGCTGGCGCGTAAACCTCGCGCAGCGCACCAACGAGCGCCTAAGCGAAGTGCCGAGGTATGGTGAGATGGTGAAATAGTGAATTGGTGAGATGGTGAAGTGGTGAGTTTGATGTTCTGGTCGAGTGGTTTTGCGCAAGTGGCGCCAGCAGAACATCAAACTCACCACCTCACCACTTCACCATCTCACTACTTATAAAGCGTATTGTCGGCGAGGCCGTTGAGGTAGAACTGCACGCAGGCTTTTAGCTCGTTGCCGTATTGGCGGAGCTTCTGCGGGTCGGGGGCGGCGAGGGGCAGGGCGGGCAGGGCGTGGTTCTGGTAGGGGTAGAGGCGCACCTGGTTGTCGGCAGTGAGTTCGGCCACGTAGTCGGAGTGAACGAGAAAGTAGCTGCCGCCGCTCAGAAACAGGGCGCGGCCGGTGGTACCGGCATCAAACACGGAGTAGCCGAACGGCAGCAGCGGCTGGCCCGGCGCCAAACCCAGGTAGTCGAGGACGGTGGCCGGAATGTCGGCTTGCTGGGTGATGCGCTGCACGTTGGCGGCCGGTAAGGCGTGGCCGGGGTGAAACAGTAAGAGCGGCGTTTTGTAGGAGCCCAAGGTGTTCTGGTACTCGGGCCGCAGGGTTTGGGAAGTGTGGTCGGCCAGCACAATAAACAGCGTATTCTGGTACCACGGCTGCCGGGCGGCGGCTTTGAAAAACTGCCGCAGCGCAAAATCAGTGTACTGCACGGAAGCGTGAATCGGCAGCTCGCCGGCCGTGAACTTGCCTTTGTACTGCGCCGGCACCGGGAACGGCTCGTGCGAAGTCAGGGTGAAAACCGTGGAGAAGAACGGCTGTTTCTGTTGCCCCAGCTTCTGGGCGAAGTACTGCAAATACGGCTCATCAAAAATACCCCAGTGCCCATCGAAATCCGGGCTGGCGGTGCCGCCGGGGTATTCGCTCAGGCCGTAGTACTGCTGAATGCCCGTAATGCCGGCGAAGGTATTGAAGCCCATGGTACCGTTGGTAGCCCCGTGAAACACCGAGGTAGCATAGCCCTGCCGGCCCAGCAGCTCACCCAGCCCGTGCAGCTCATCGGTTTGGAAGTCGGAGGTGATAAACGAGTTTTCGGTGAGGGCCGGCAAGCCCGCCAGCACGGCCGGCAGGGCCTCAATGGAGCGGCGGCCGTTGGCGTAGTGCTGCCGAAAAAACAGGCCCTGCGTAGCCAGCGAATCGAAGAACGGCGTGTAGCCCTGGCCGCCGTTTTCAATACCGTTGTACTCGGACGCAAAGCTTTCAATCAGCAGAATCACCACATTATCACGCGGCGCACCGGGGCGCGGGCCGGGCGGGCGGGCCGCCAGCGCCGGCTTCAGGGCTGCCATTGAGGGGAAATACGTGCGGCGTTCCGGTGGTTCGGCACGCAAGCTTTTCAGGAAGGTGAATGTGCTGTTTAAGGCCACGTGGCCCAGAATAGGCGGGGTTTGCATGAAGGCATGGCCGGTGCGCAGCGGCTTGAGTTGCACCCCGCCCCGGATGCCCAGCACCGTAAGGCCCACCAACAGCAGCACCTCTACAATCGGCTGCCACACTCGCCGCTTGGGGTGGGCCTGGTAATAGGTGGCGTCGGCTTCGGAAGGCATGGGGTAGAAGTACCACACCAGCCCAGAAAGCACCGCAAACGGAATCAGCAGAAACCAGTAGTGCCCTGCCAGCTGCCCCGCCTGCCGCTGAATATCATCGGTGATGGTGAACAGCTCGTTGGTGGTGCGGCGCCCAATAAACTTGAAATACTGCGTGTCAATCAGGTTCAGGGCAATACCAATGGCATTGAGGATCAGGTAGAAGCCGCGTAGAAACCCTTGCCAGCGGGAGCTGAAAACCGGCACCAACGACAGCCCCAGAAACGGCACGTTGAGCAGCAGCAGCGCCGAAATATCATACCGGAAGCCGTGCCAGAATGCCAGCAGCACCTGCCCCGTAGGGGCCTCCTGGAATACGCTGCGGTTAGCCCAGTAAAAGCCCAGCCGGAGCAGCACATACACGCCCATCAGTAGCAGCAACCGACGCAGCAACAGGCGCAAAAGCGGTGAAATCATGAGTTTTTAGTGCTTGGTGCTTGGAGCATAGTGCATAGGGCTTTGTTGTTAGTGCTTGGAGCATAGTATTCGGTAGAGCAGTCTGAGCGCCAGGTACTAAGCACTAGGCACGAGGCACCAAGCACTAGTTTTGGTCGGGCGTGAAGCGGATGGATTGGCCGTCGGGCAAATCCTTGATCTGACGGTAGAAGTTAGCCAGCCAAGCCAGGCGCTCAGCAGCACTTATTGCCTTGGTGCTAGAGGGCTGCTGGTCGTTGGTAGCCATGCAGAACGGTGGATACACGCTCAGGAGCTGGCCCGGCCGCAGCACGCCGCCACTTTGCTGAAAAGCCCGCAACGGCTCCATGCTTAGCGCATCCAGCGGAAACTTTTCAACCCCAAACAGAAAATGCTTGAAATCCACTTCCAGATCGGCCAGCTCGCCGGTTTCGGTGTCCAGCCACAGCACCGCGTCGCCGCGCAGCAGGAACTGGTTGCCCACGCAGTCTTGCCCGAATGGAATATCGGATTCCATTACTTCGTCGTAGGTGCGCCAGAAGGCCTCTTCGCCGTGCCAGGCTGCGTCCAGTGAGTGCCAGGTGGGTTCGGCCACGCAGCCCCGGATGTGCAGGCCGCCGAAATACGCCACCACGCCGTTTTGCTCGCGCAGGAAGGTTTGCAGGTAAACCGGAAGCTGGGCAAACGTGACGAGGTCGGTTAGCTCGCCGCCAGTGAACAGAATACCTTTCAAATCAATTAAGAATTAAGAATTGAAAATTAAAAATGATGGCTTTACGGAGGTTGTCAGTTGCATTACAGAGCATCACCAAATGCAGAATTGAATTAAAAATTGGGCGTCCTAACAACCATAAAGTCGTCAGAACGCCCAATTTTCAATTTCTAATTCTTGATCTTTAATTACACGGTAGCGCCTTCCAGCACGTTTTGTACGTCTACCAAAGGCAGGTTCCAGGCTTCGGCTACGCCTTTGTACACCACTTCGCCATGTACCACGTTCAGGCCGAGGCGCAGGGCCTCGTCGCGGCGGCAGGCTTCCTGCCAGCCCAGGTTGGCCAGCTTCACGGCGTAGGGCAGCGTGGCGTTGGTCAGGGCCAGGGTAGAGGTGTACGGTACCGCGCCCGGCATGTTGGCCACGCAGTAGTGCACAATGTCGTCGATGATGAAGGTGGGGTTTTCGTGGGTGGTGGGCTTGCAGGTTTCGATGCAGCCACCCTGGTCCACGGCCACGTCCACGAGCACCGTGCCGGGCTTCATGGTTTTCAGCATCTCGCGGGTGATGAGGTGCGGTGCCTTAGCGCCCGGAATCAATACGGCCCCGATGATGAGGTCGGCAGTTTTGATGGCGGCCCGGATGTTGTACTCGTTGGAATACTGCGTCACCACGTTTTTCGGCATGAAGTCGTCCAGCTCGCGCAGGCGGTTCAGGCTGATGTCCATGATGGTAACCTGGGCACCCAAACCGGCCGCAATTTTAGCGGCCTGCGTACCCACAATGCCGGCACCCAGCACCAGTACTTCGGCCGGCTTCACGCCGGGTACGCCGCCCAGCAAAATGCCGCGGCCTTTCAATGGCTTCTCCAGGTACTTGGCACCTTCCTGCGGCGCCATGCGGCCGGCTACTTCGCTCATCGGAATGAGCAGGGGCAGAGCGCGGCTCGGCAATTCCACGGTTTCGTAGGCCAGGCAAACAGCCTTGCGCTCAATCATGGCGTGAGTCAGTTCCTCGCCGGATGCAAAGTGGAAGTACGTGAACAGCAGTTGGTTTTCCTTGATGAGCGGATATTCCTGCGCAATTGGCTCCTTCACCTTTACTATCATCTCGGCTTTGGCATACACCTCCTCGATGGTAGCTAATACGGTAGCGCCGGCCTCTTCATACTCGGCGTCCTGGAAGCCGCTGCCTAGGCCAGCAGTGCTTTGCACGTACAGCTCGTGGCCATGCTTGCGGAGTTCAGCTACGCCAGCGGGCGTCAAGCCCACGCGGTTTTCGTTGTTCTTGATTTCTTTCGGGACGCCGATAATCATGTGAGAGCAGGATGGTGAGGAGGGGAAAATATTCTGGCTTGAAAACGGCAGCAAAGATAAGCGAACCGGTTGGCATTGCGCGTCTCTGAGGCGTCCTTCCTTTCCGCAGGCAGTGGGTCATCACCGGGTAGCTTGCCGTTGCGGCCAGCCCAGAACGCCAGCGCGTGGCCGCTGCCGAACAGAGCCGTAACCATAAACAATGCGCTGGCTGAAACAAGCTGTCAAACTGCCTGAAATAGGAGCCACCGAATAGCCTATGAGCTTCCTGCTTTAGCGTTGTAGCCTTGAATACAGAGGATTGAGAGGGATGCTGACGAATTATTACCCCCAAAAAAGCTGATTCGTGCCACGTCGGCTATTGATAAGCAAGCCACCTTGCAACCGGCAGGAAACGGCGTGTAATTGCTACCGGTAAGCCGCTTCTTGTTAGTTTCTTTTGCTCGTTTTAACCTGGCTTTCAGAGAGTGCTCATAGTTTGAGCCTTGGTATCAGGTGTCTGAATTCATAAGCACAATCGATTGTGCGAAAAATAATCATCTTTGCAAGCAAGGTGCAGCTTAGCTAACCAGAAAGCAGCCTACGGCACTAACCGTTAGCCATCTGTGCCTTGCGCTCTTCGCTCCGATAGTACACTTCTTTTATCCCACCCATATGAATCGTCGGACTGTTCTGAAAAATCTGGCTTTGGTTGCTCCCGCTGCCTGGCTACCCAGCGTAGTAGCTGGTTTAAACTGGTCGCCGCTGGCCCCGGCAGGTAGCACAGCGTTGGCGGCTGGTCGTTTTCAGCCTACCTGGGATTCCTTGGCCCACTATCAAACGCCCGACTGGTACCGCGACGCCAAGTTTGGCCTGTGGGCGCACTGGGGGCCGCAGTGCCAGCCCGAGCGCGGCGACTGGTACGCCCGCGGCATGTATCAGGAGGGCTCCGACCAATACAAGTACCACGTTGAAAAGTACGGCCACCCCTCCAAGTTCGGCTTCAAGGATGTGATAAACGAGTGGAAGGCCGAGGAGTGGAACCCCGATGAGTTGCTGGCTTTGTATAAAAAGGCCGGGGCCAAGTACTTCGTGGCCCTGGCCAACCACCACGACAACTTCGACCTCTACGACAGCCGCCATCAGCCCTGGAATTCCACCCGCCTCGGCCCCAAGAAAGACTTGGTGGGCGGCTGGGCCAAGGCCGCCAAAAAGCAGGGTTTGCGCTTCGGGGTGAGCGTGCACGCGGCCCACACCTGGAGCTGGCTGGAAACAGCCCAACGCGCCGACAAAGCAGGCCTGCTGGCCGGCGTGCCCTACGATGGCCACGTGACCACCGCCGACGGCCAGGGCACCTGGTGGCAGGGCTACGATCCGCAGGCTCTCTACGCCCAAAATCACCCGCTCAGTGAGAACAGCCAGGATAACGGCATGATCCATCGGCAGTGGGACTGGGGCAACGGCGTGACACCGCCCAGCAAAGAGTATTGCGAGAAATTCTATAACCGCACCATCGAGCTGCTGGACAAATACAAGCCCGACCTGGTGTACTTCGACGATACCGCCCTGCCGCTCTGGCCCGTGAATGACGCCGGCCTGCGCATTGCAGCGCATATGTACAACGAGAGCATGAAGCGCCACGGCGGCCGCAACGAGGCCGTGATAAATGGCAAAATCCTGACGCCCGAGCAGCGTAAGTGCATGGTCTGGGACATCGAGCGGGGCCAAAGCAACGAAATCGAGCCCTTGCCCTGGCAAACCTGCACCTGCCTGGGCCAATGGCACTACGACCGCCGCATCTACGACCGCCACGGCTACAAAAGCGCCCAAACCGTCGTCCACACCCTCATCGACGTGGTGAGCAAAAACGGCAACCTGCTGCTGAGCGTGCCCGTGCGCGGCAACGGCAGCATCGACGAGCAGGAGCGGGCCGTGGTAGAAGGCATTGCTAGTTGGATGCAGGTCAATGGCGAGAGTATCTACGGCACCCGGCCCTGGAAAATATTCGGCGAGGGTCCGGCCCAGCAGGGTGCCGCCGCCCTTAGTGCTCAGGGCTTCAATGAGGGCAAAGGCAAGCCGTTCGGGGCGCAGGATATTCGCTTTGTGGTGAAAGGGGAGGTGCTGTACGCCACGGCCTTGGGCTGGCCCGCCGATGGGCAGCTGCTGATTACTGCGCTGGCAACGGGCAGCCCGCACCGGCCGCAGCCCGTGCGCCGCGTTGAGTTGCTGGGCCACACGGGCGGGCCGCTGGCTTTCGAGCGCACGGCGCAGGGCTTACGGCTAACGATGCCAGCCTCAGCCCCAAAGACCGGGCTGGCTTATGCCTTCAAAATTCTGTCCTGAGCCTTCTGCTAACCTTCCTTCGATACCCACCCCAAACCAAATGTTCCCTACTTCCTTTCGACCCCTGGCGGGCCTGGGGTTGCTGCTGACCACCGCCGCCCACGCCCAACGCTACCAGCCAACCGCTACCGGCCTCAAACTCAACACCGACTCGCTGACGGTGGAAGTGCAGTTCTACTCACCTGACATTGTGCGGGTGGTGAAATATCCAAAGAGCCGGGAAACCGAGAAAAAGAGCTTGGCAGTGGTACTGGCGCCCGCGCCGGGCAAGCTGAAATACAGTGAAAAGAACGGCGTAGCCACCGTGGGCAGCGCGAGCACGCAAGTGCTGGTCAACCAGCAAACCGGCCAGGTCAGCTTCCGGACGGCCAAGGGCCAGCCGCTGCTGAGCGAAAAGGCGTACGGGTCGCGTTTCAGTGCCAAAACCGATGTCGACCAGCCCACCTACCGGGTACGCCAGCAGTTTCAGCTGGCTCCCGATGAGGCGGTGTACGGCCTGGGGCAGCACCAGGACGGCACCTTTAATTATCGGGGCAAGCAGCTGACGCTCAAGCAGAACAACATGGTTATTGCCGTGCCAGTGCTGCATTCCAGCAAGGGCTACGGCGTGTTCTGGGACAACTACTCGACCACCAAATTCGAGGACAACGCCCAAGCCACCACCTTCGACTCGGAAATTGGGGACTGTGCCGATTACTATGTACTCAACGGCGGCGGCACGGCCGATGGCGTGGTGGCCCACTACCGCCAGCTCACCGGCCCGGCCCCTATGTTTCCGCGCTGGACGCTGGGCTACTGGCAAAGCAAGGAGCGCTACAAAGGGCAGGAGGAACTGATTGACGTGGTGAAGAAATACCGCAGCCTGGGCATTCCGCTCGATGGTATTGTGCAGGACTGGCAGTATTGGGGCGAAAACAACGACTTCTGGAACTCCATGGAGTTCGGCAACCCGCGCTTCCCCAAGCCGCAACGCATGGTGGACGAGGTGCATGAACTGCACGCCCACCAGATGATTTCGGTGTGGCCTTCCTTTGGCAAGAAAACCAAGCCCTACCAGGAGTTTGCCGCCAAGGATATGCTCTTCGACTTCATTACCTGGCCCCGCACGCCGCATGTGAAAGTGTACGATGCCTTCGACCCCGAAGCCCGCGACATCTACTGGAAGTACTTGAACAGCGGCATCTTCAAGCTGGGCATGGACGGCTGGTGGTTGGATGCCACCGAGCCCGACCAGCTCACCCCCTTTGACACCGACGACGACAACGAAACCGCCCTGGGCAGCTTCCGCAAGGTGCGCAACGCCTACCCGCTCATGAGCACCAAGGGCGTGTACGAGCACCAGCGCCAAGCCAGTGAGGCCAAGCGGGTGTTCATCCTCACGCGCTCGGCCTTTGCCGGGCAGCAGCGCTACGGCACCATGGTGTGGTCGGGCGACGTGAATTCGCGCTGGGACGTGCTGGCCAAGCAGGTGCCGGCCGCCCTCAACCTGAGCTTGGCGGGGTTTCCGTACTGGAACAGCGACATTGGCGGGTTCTTTCCGTCGGGCACCTACCCCAAAGGCGTGAGCGACCCGGCGTTTCAGGAGCTATACACGCGCTGGCAGCAGTTTGCGGCTTTCACGCCCATGATGCGCAGCCACGGCGAGTTCACGCCCCGCGAAATCTACCGGTTCGGCGAGCGGGGCACCTGGTCGTTTGATGCGCAGGAAAAGTTTATCCACCTGCGCTACCGGCTGCTGCCATATCTGTACTCCAACATGTGGACCGTGACGCACCACGCCGGCACGCTGCTACGCGCCCTGCCCATGGATTTCCCCCGCGACCCAAAAACAGCCAGCCTGGGCAGCGAGTACATGTTTGGTCCGGCCTTTCTGGTGCGCCCCGTGACGGATGCGCAGTACGTGAACCGCCCCGACAAGAACGCGCCCGTACCCGCCGATTTCGCGCAAACGAAAAGCGTGAACGTGTACCTGCCGGCTGGTACCACCTGGGTTGATTTCTGGACGGGCAAGCGCCAAGCCGGCAACCAAACCGTGCAGCGCGAAACCCCCATCGACCTGATGCCGCTGTACGTGCGGGCCGGCTCGGTGCTGCCGCTGGCTCCGCGCCAGCAGTACATCGGCGAAAAAGACGGTGCGCCGCTGGAAATCAGAGTGTATCCCGGTGCCGATGGCGAATTCACGCTCTACGAAGACGAAAACGACAATTACAACTACGAGAAGGGCGCCTACGCCACCATCCGGATGCGCTGGAACGATAAAGCCCGGCAATTGACCTTTGAGGACCGCGCGGGCAACTTCCCCGGCATGCAGGCCAGCCGCACGTTCCGGGTGGTGCTGGTAGATGAACAGCACGGCACCGGGCTAGGCGAGGATAACGCGCCGGCCAAGGCAGTGCAGTACGCCGGCCGCAAAACCAGCGTGAAGCTTTAAAATCAAGTCAACGGCAACCTGGCCACGGCTGATGCGCCATTCTTCTTCCAATCCGCTTTAATGAAACGTTCCATTCCCCTGCTGTTGCTGCTGAGCGCCCTAGCGCTGACCAATCCGGCCAGTGCCCAGTCTGCTAAAGCTGCGAAAACCGCCACTGCCGCGCCCTATAGCGCCTACCTTTTCGCCTACTTCACCGGCAACGACAACAAGAAACAGGAAGAAGCTATCCGCTTCGCCCTCAGCCCCGACGGCTACCACTACACCGCCCTCAACGGCAACCGGCCCATCATCAATTCAGCCACCATCAGCGAAACCGGCGGCGTGCGTGACCCCCATATTCTGCGCGGGGCCGATGGCAAAACGTTCTACATGGTGGCCACCGACATGGTATCGGCCAAGGGCTGGAGCTCCAACCGCGGCATGGTGCTCCTGAAGTCCACCGACCTGATTAACTGGACCCACAGCGTCATCAACTTCCAGAAGCGCTACGCCAAGCAAGACGACCTGAAACGGGTGTGGGCCCCGCAAACCATCTACGACGCCAAAGCCGGTAAGTACCTGGTGTACTTCTCCTTGCAATACGGCTCGGAGCCCGATAAAATCTACTACGCCTACGCCAACAAGGACTTCACCGACCTGGAAGGCGAGCCGAAGCAGCTGTTTTTCAGCCCCACCAACGGCTCGTGCATTGATGGCGACATCGTGGCCAAGGATGGCAAGTACTACCTGTTCTTCAAAACCGAAGGCCAGGGCAACGGCATCAAAATAGCCGTGTCCGACAAGCTGACGGAAGGCTACGTGCTCGGCGACAAATACGTGCAGCAAACCACCAACCCAGTGGAGGGCGCGGGCACGTTCAAGCTCAACAACTCGCCCGACTACATCCTGATGTACGACATGTACACCAGCGGCAAATACCAGTTCACGCGCACCCGCGACCTGCAAAGCTTTACGGTAGTAGACCAGGACATCCGCATGAATTTCCACCCCCGGCACGGCACCGTCATGCCCATTACGGCCGCCGAAGCCACCCGCTTGGCGCAGCGCTGGATGACGCCTTCCGACGTGCTGCTGGCAGCTAGCAACCCAGCCATCCGGCAAAACAATACGGTGGTAGACAGCGCCGCCGGCAAAGTGGCGTTCATTGTGCCGGCGGGTAATAACCTGAAATCGTTTGACTTGCAGCTCCGTAGCCCCGCGCTGCCCGTCACGCCCAGCGGCCCGCAGAATTTCGCGAAGGTCCCCGTGACGTACACGGTAGGGCAGGGGGCCACCAAGCGCGCCTACCAGGTGAGCGTAACCGAAACCCACAACCCCGCGCTAACCGGCTACTACGCCGACCCGGACATTCTGTATTCGCAGAAAACCGGCAAATTCCACCTGTACCCCACCTCCGACGGGTTCAATGGCTGGTCGGGTACGTACTTCAAGTCGTTTTCGTCGCCGGATTTGGTGAACTGGAAGGATGAAGGCGTGCTACTGGATTTGCCCAAAGACGTGAGCTGGTCCAAGAAAAACGCCTGGGCCCCTACCATTCTTGAGCAGAAAACGCCCACCGGCTACCAGTACGCCTACTATTTCTGCGCCGGCGCCAAGATTGGGGTGGCCCTGGCCGACAGCCCCACCGGCCCGTTCAAGGATTCCGGTCAGCCCTTGCTCGACAAGCTGCCCGAGGGCGTGAAAGGCGGCCAGCAGATTGACCCGGCAGCCTTCCGCGACCCTAAAACCGGCAAGCTCTACCTGTACTGGGGCAACGGCTACATGGCTGGCGCCGAGCTGAACGACGACCTAACCAGCCTCAAGCCCGGCACCACGCAAGTCATGACGCCCGACGCCACGTTCCGCGAAGGGGCCTACGCCTTTTTCCGCAACGGCAAATACTACTTCCTGTGGAGCGAGGACGACACGCGCAGCCCCAATTACCAAGTGCGCTACGGCACCTCCGATACGCCGCTGGGCAAGATTACGGTGCCCGCCAACAACTCGGTACTCGCCAAAGACCCGGCCGCGGGCATCTACGGCACCGGCCATAACTCGGTTATTCAGATACCAGGCAAGGATGAATGGTACATTGTGTATCACCGCTTCACGTACCCCAAGGGCATAGCAATGGGCGGGGATGCCGGCTTCCACCGCGAAGTGTGCATCGACAAGCTGGAGTTCAACGCCGACGGCAGCATCAAGCCCGTGAAACCCACCCACGCCGGTATCCAGCCGGTGAAACTGAAATAACTAGCTATGAATCTGTTACAAATAGGTGCAGCAGCGTTAGCGCTGCTCGCCGCATTACCCGCTGTTGCGCAGAAGGTTGCCGCCAACAAACCCATCAGCCCTGACTTGTTCGGTATCTTCATCGAGGACATCAACTACACTGCTGATGGGGGGCTGTACGCCGAGTTGGTGCAGAACCGCTCCTTCGAGTACAGCCCGAGTGACCGGGGCGGCTGGCACCCGCTCACCAGCTGGGACTACCTGCATGAGGGATAT
The DNA here is from genome assembly GCF_017313265.1 of Hymenobacter telluris. GTDB lineage: Bacteria > Bacteroidota > Bacteroidia > Cytophagales > Hymenobacteraceae > Hymenobacter > Hymenobacter telluris. The sequence continues at coordinate 184,565 of NZ_JAFLQZ010000001.1, forward strand.
GCTATGGGCAGTTTGTCGGTGGAAAGCGCCGCGCCGCTGCACGCCAACAACCCCCACTACGTGCAGCTGCGGGTGGAGAATCCGTTTCAGAAAGGCCTGGGCATCAAAAACTCCGGCTTTGATGGCATAGCGCTGAAAGCCGGCGAGAAGTATGATTTCTCGCTGTGGGCGCGCAGTAAAGGCGGTGCCGCTATGCCGCTACTGGTGCAGCTGCGCGATGCCAAAGGCGCCGTATTGGCCGAAACCACGCTGTCGGCAAAAGTGGGGGAGTGGCAGCAATACCGCGCTACGCTGGCCCCCAACGCCAGCGCCCCCGATGCCAGCCTAGTGGTGCTGGCGACCGGCAAGGGCGTGGTGGATCTGGACATGATTTCGCTGTTTCCGCAGAAAACGTTCCGCAACCACCCCAACGGCCTGCGCGCCGACCTCACCCAGGCCCTGGCCGACCTTAAGCCCCGTTTCGTGCGCTTTCCCGGCGGCTGCCTGGCCCACGGCGACGGCCTCGATAATCTGTATGACTGGAAGAAAACCATCGGGCCGGTGGAGCAGCGCGTGGCGCAGCGCAACATCTGGGGCTACCACCAAACGGCCGGGTTGGGCTACTTCGAGTATTTTCAGCTGTGCGAAGACCTGGGCGCCCGGGCACTGCCCGTGGTGGCGGCCGGCGTGAGCTGCCAGAACTCGGGCGGCTCGTGGCGCATTGGCGGAACGGGGCAGCAGTGCGTGCCGCTGGCCGACATGGCCGCCTACACCCAGGACATACTTGATTTGATTGAGTATGCCAACGGCCCGGCGACGTCCACCTGGGGCGCGAAACGGGCGGCAGCTGGCCACCCGGCTCCGTTCAACCTCCACTATATCGGCATCGGCAACGAAGACAAGCAGACCCCGGAATTTCGGGAGCGGTTCCAGCTGATCTATGATGCCGTGCGGACCAAATACCCCAACATCGAGGTAATTGGCACGGTGGGCCCCGCCCCAAAAGGCGAAGACTTCGAGCAGGGCTGGGCCTTTGCCAACCAACTGAACGTGCCATTGGTTGACGAGCACTACTACGAAAACCCGGAGTGGTTTCTGGCCAACAACCGCCGCTACGACAGCTACGACCGGAGCAAATCCAAAGTGTACCTAGGCGAATACGCCTCGCGGGGCAACACGCTGTTCAATGCTCTGGCCGAAGCCGCTTACATGACTTCTTTGGAGCGCAACGGCGACGTAGTGCGGCTGGCTTCTTACGCCCCGCTGCTGGCCAAGGAAAACCACACCCAGTGGAACCCCGACCTTATCTACTTCAACAACAGCACCGTAGTGCCCACCGCCAACTACTACGTGCAGGCCTTGTTCGGGCAGAACACCGGCACTGAATACTGTGCCAACGTGGTAACGCTGCCTACCACCGTGGCCGCCGATACCGTGGCGGCTTCCTGTGTGCGCGACGCCCGCAGCGGCGACATTATTGTGAAGCTGGTGAATGTAGGCGGCAGTGCCCAGTCGTTCACAGTGGACCTGTCGCGCTTCAAAGGAGTAAATTCCGCGGCTACCCTTATCACCTTTGCTGGCCCCAAAACCGCGAAAAACACCTTCGCCACCCCGCAGGCGGTGCAGCCCAAAACCACCGCCTACAAAGCCAGCCGCAATTTCACCTACACCGCCGCGCCATACTCGCTAACCGTGATTCGGATGCGGGCTAAGCGGGGATGAGCGGTTTACCAGTTAAGCGCAGTTTCTAGTATCTGCCAGCATCGAGTAAATCGAGAAGTTGGTTCCAAGTATCATCAGTTTAAATACAAATCGGCCGCGTCAGATGCTTCTGGCGCGGCCGATTTGTTGTGTGATGTTAGCAGCTTAGGCTACTCTGTGTCTTACTTAAACGGCACCGTGGCGCTGCTTTCCTTCACCATGCTGCTGTTGTTCAGGTCGCGCACGATGTTGGCTTTCAGCGTAATCTTTACGTCGCCATTCAGGTCGTTGGAGCTGAGCGTGGCCACGTCCGACATCTGGCCGGTCTGGCGCTGGGCGTACAACAGTTCTACCGTGGCACTCTGGCCGGGCTTGATAACCGGCGGCACCGATTTGTAGCCCACGCAGTTGCAGGCCGAGGTAATCATACCCAGTTCCAAAGGCTGCTTGCCGGGGTTTTTCACCGTGAACTTGGCCACTGGCTGCTGGCCTGATTCAATTTTACCGAAGTCGTGGGCGGTGCGGTCCAGCACCAGGCGCGGCGACTGAGCCAGTTGGGCGGGCGTCATGCTGGCTTTAGCCTGCTCCTTGTTCACCACGTCGCCTTTGATGCTGAGCACCACGCTGGGCACGGTAGCGTTGCTGGTAACCGTAACGGTTTTGTTGAACACGCCTGGCCGGCCGGCGCTGCTGTACATGGCCTTCACAATGCCAAACTTGCCGGGCATCACTGGCGTTTTGGTCCAGTCGGGGGTGGTGCAGCCGCAGCTGGCTTGCACGTTGGCAATAACCACGGGCTGGTTGCCGGTGTTCTTGAATTTGAACTCGTGCGTGGCCATCGTGCCTTCGGGCACGCTGCCAAAGTCGTGCATGTCTTTCTCGAAGGTAATAACCCCTTGGGCACGGGCGCCGAGGCTAAGCAGCACGGCAATGAAAAGGGAGGCGAAGTGTTTCATAGAGGTAAGTTATTGGTAGTGCTTGGTGCCTAGTGCCTGGTGCTTAGGTTGTTTTCAAGGTGAAAGGTAGTGGAATAACCTAAGCACCAGGCACTAGGCACCAAGCACTAATCTGTTTCCCAAAGATAAACAAAAACACCCCTCGTTGGGTCTCAACGAAACCTCCCGGCCAAATCCGTACTTTTGTGGCTCCTACTTCCGCGGCCGGCTTTCCATCCGGCTTCGGTATCAACATCCGCCCCATCCGTTTATGCCCACTACCGAAGCTACCGACCTGCTGGCCACCCCTGCCACTCTCAGTAAAGACGAACTTCTGCGCGACTACCGCCTCGGGTGGGAAAGCCGGTACGCCTCCCTGGCGGGCCGCAAAGAGGTGTTTATGGGCAAAGCCAAGTTTGGCATCTTCGGCGACGGCAAAGAGTTGCCCCAGCTGGCCATGGCCCGCGCCTTTCGGGCCGGCGACTGGCGCGCCGGCTACTACCGCGACCAAACGTTTATGCTGGCCATCGGCGAGCTGACCTTGCAGCAGTATTTCGCGCAGCTCTACGCCCACACCGATGTGGAAGCCGAGCCCGCCACGGCCGGCCGGGCCATGAACGGCCACTTCGCCACCCGTATTTTAGATGAAGACGGCAACTTCAAAAACCTGGCAACCAGCAAGAACTCGTCGGCGGATATTTCGCCCACGGCCGGCCAGATGCCCCGTTTGGTAGGCCTGGCGTATGCGTCCAAGCTGTTCCGCCAGAACCCGGAGCTGCATCAGTACGAGCAGTTTTCGGTGAATGGCAACGAGGTGGCGTTTGGCACCATTGGCAACGCCAGCACCTCCGAGGGCATGTTCTTCGAGGCCCTGAATGCCGCCGGTGTCCTCCAGATTCCGATGCTGATGAGCGTGTGGGACGACCACTACGGCATTTCGGTACCCGCTGAGTATCAGACCACCAAGCAAAGCATTTCGGCTATCCTGATGGGCTTGCAGCGCGACGGCGAGGGTGAGCAGGGCTTCGAGATTTTCGTGGTGAAAGGCTGGGACTACGCTACGTTGGTGGACACCTACCAGCGCGCCGCCGAGCTGTGCCGCACCCAGCACGTGCCAGTGCTCATTCACGTAACCGAAGTAACGCAGCCCCAGGGCCATAGCACCAGCGGCTCGCACGAGCGGTACAAGTCCAAGGACCGGCTGGTGTGGGAGCAGGAGCACGACTGCCTGCTGAAAATGAAGGAGTGGCTGCTCACCGAGGGCCACGCCATTGAAGACGAGCTAACCCAGATTGAAAACGAAGCGCGTGAAGCCGTGAAAACGGCCCGTACAGCTGCCTGGGCCGCTTTCTTCAACCCCATCAAAGATGAGCGCGACCAAGTAGTGAAGCTCCTGAATGAACTGGTAGCGGAAGCCGGAGCCGAAAACAGCCTGCATGAGTTAGTGGCGCAGCTGGCCCAAAACCAGACCCCCATCCGGGCCGACCTAGTGCGCACCGTGCGCCGAGTGTTGCGCCAGGTGCGGGGCAAGCGTAGTGCTGCCCGCCGAGAGCTGCTCAACTGGCTCGACCAGTCGCTGGCCGAAAACGCCGACCGCTACAACTCCTATCTGTTCAGCCAGAGCGACGAAGCCGTTGGCAACATCGAGGTGGTGCCCGCCAAATTCGAGGCCGCTGCCCCGCAGGTGGACGGCCGGGAAGTGCTGCAAGCATGCTTCGACGCCAACTTCCAGCGCGACCCCCGCATTTTCGCCATTGGCGAAGACGTGGGCCGTATCGGCGACGTAAATCAGGCCTTTGCGGGCTTGCAAGACAAGTTTGGCGAACTGCGCGTGACGGATACCGGCATTCGGGAGTGCACCATCGTAGGGCAGGGAATAGGGGCAGCCCTGCGCGGCCTGCGGCCCATCAGCGAGATTCAGTACCTCGACTACCTGCTCTACGCCATCCAGATTCTGAGCGACGACCTGGCCAACCTGCAATACCGCACCAAAGGCGGGCAGAAGGCCCCGCTCATCGTGCGTACTCGCGGCCACCGTCTCGAAGGCATCTGGCACTCTGGTTCACCCATTCAGATGATATTGGGGGCTATCCGGGGCATTCATTTATGCGTGCCCCGCAACATGACCCAGGCAGCCGGATTCTACAACACCCTGCTGCGCTCCGATGAGCCCGCCATTGTAATTGAGCCCCTGAACGGTTACCGCCTGAAAGAACGGATTCCAAGCAACGTAGGCGAGTTCACGCTGCCGCTGGGTGTGCCCGAAATCCTGCGCGAAGGCACGGACCTCACCATTGTCACCTACGGCTCAATGTGCCGCATCGTACTGGACGCCGCCAACCAGCTGGCGGAAGTGGGTGTTTCGGTGGAAGTGCTGGACGTGCAAACCCTGCTGCCCTTCGACCTGGAGCACGTCATCACCGATAGTATCCAGAAAACCAGCCGCGTACTGTTCACCGACGAAGACGTGCCCGGCGGCGCCACCGCCTTCATGCTGCAGCAGGTCCTCGATGACCAGGACGCCTACCGCCACCTCGACTCGGCGCCCCGCTGCCTGGCCGCCCAGGCCCACCGCCCGCCCTACGGCTCCGACGGGGACTATTTCTCGAAGCCCAACGCCGAAGACGTATTTGATACGGTGTATGAAATGATGCGCGAAGCGGACCCGAAGCGCTTCCCGGCCATTTATTAAGAATGCTCTTTAACGCAACAGCTCCCCCGGCGGTGCGCTTGGCCTGCCGGGGGAGCTGTTGCGTTAAAGAGCATTCTTAATAAATCAATTTAGCGTGCCACTACAAAGCTGTTGGTTGTGACGGTGTTACTGGTGTTAAGGGCGCGGTCCTTGATATATACTTCAAAGCGCACTTCATCCCCTGGGTTGAATTCGTTGCCTAAGCCGAACGTTTGCTCGAAGTTCAAGTCTCCCTTCAGAGGCGCTTTTTTATCGGCGTTAGGTTCTAGATGAGGATACTGCGAGTAATAAACGGTAGGGTCATCGACAGGGCTACCATTCGCGCGGAAGGTGAGGGGCTCAAACTGGTTATTACTTCTGTTTTTGACGAATATTTTCAAAAAGTAATTCCAGTGATTCAGGTTTTTGGTGCCGTCGCTGTTCAGCCGGTTGTAAGGTGGGCTCGTGCTGGAATACTCCTCGCTGTTGAGGCCTAAGTCGCCGTCGCCGTCTTTAAAGCCAATAGTAATCGTAACAGTGTCGGTAAGCTCAGCGGTATTGCGCGTTACTTTCATCGACTTGAACTCGATGCTCGGAGTGTCCGGAAAGTCGGGTGGGCTGATGCAAGAGGAAATGGCCCCGCCAATAAACGCGAAGAGCAACCCGAAACGAAGCGTACGAAACATATCCATATAAAGAAAAGTCAGAGCGAAAAAGCTGCCGTTGCAGTGGACAAAAGGTACAGTTTCTCAACGAAGTTGCACCACAATTGTTATCTGCTTTGCTAACCCAGTTGCGTAGTAATGAGTTTCCGAGAAGATTACATAAGGCAGCTGGCGCGCCTGACTGCCGCCAAGGTGCCCGCCGCCGCCCTGCGCCTGTTTCAGCACCAGGCGGTGCACTGCCCACCCTATAGAGCGTATTTAGCAGCATTAGGTTGTACACCTGCCGCTGTTCAGCAGCTTACTGATATTCCTTTTCTACCTATCGAGTTCTTCAAAACTCAGGATGTCCGTACCGAACCCGATGCGTGGGAACCGCAGGAGCTGTTTCTGAGCAGCGGCACCACGTTGCAGCAACGCAGCCAGCACCAGGTCCGCGACCCGCAGCTGTACCGGCAGAACGCGGCCCGCATCTTCGAGCAGTATTATGGGCCGCTCACCAGCTGGACGTTTCTGGCGCTGCTGCCTTCGTACCTGGAGCAGGGAAATTCGTCGTTGGTGGCCATGGTCGATTACTTTGCCAAGCAGTCGGGCCAGACGCAGCCCGCGTTTTTCCTGCACGACCACGCCGCTTTGCTGCAAGCCCTGCGCGAGGTGAAACAGGACGCCAACCGGCGCGTGCTGCTGTTCGGGGTGAGCTACGCTCTGCTGGATTTGGCTGCCGAAGTGGGGGCCGCGCCGGAGCTGCAAAACCTGACGGTGCTGGAAACCGGGGGCATGAAAGGCCGCCGCCGCGAGATGATTCGTGAAGAATTGCATCAGGAACTACAGCAAGTATTTGGCCCCGCCGGCATTCATTCCGAGTACGGCATGACCGAACTGCTGAGCCAGGCCTATAGCCTCGGCGGGGGCCGCTTCTACGCCCCGCCGCAACTGCGCATCCTGCTTCGTGACCCCGCCGACCCGTTTTCCGTCAGTGACTCTCGCCCCGACGGCGCCCTCAACGTCATCGACCTAGCCAACGTGGATTCCTGCGCCTTTATCGAAACTAAAGACCTGGCCCGCCTGCACCCTGATGGCTCGTTTGAAGTACTCGGCCGTCTCGACAACTCTGATGTGCGCGGTTGCAACCAGATGGTGAGTTAGAAGAAGCGGGGCACTACTTTTTTATCACGCTAATGCTGCCGTCGTGCTCTAGTCGTACCGTTTTCGTCTCGGCTAAATCATCCAGGTTAGCGGTTGTGCGAATATCGGCGCGCATGTCGGCTTCGCTGATGTGAGCACGCTGCAAGGCTTTCTTATCAATTTGTACTCCTTCGGCCAGCACCGACGCCTCACCCTTCACCAGACGGTGCAGCCACGGCGACATAAACACGGCATAGGCCAGCGCCCGGTGCACGGCTACCAGCGTAACGGCAGCGGCCAGGGTGCCCGGAAACGAGGCGTCGCCGGTAATAGTGCGGCTCAGGATGGCTCCCATCATGAATTTTACAATCATGTCGAGGGAGTTGTTGCTGGCAAACGTGCGCCGGCCCGACAGGCGCAGCAGCACCAACGCCAGCACAAATACCACTAACGTACGAGCGCACATCTGCCCTGGCGTCATGGTTTTTGCGGTTGCCTCCAACCCGAACAACTCACTGAAGAACATTTCCATAATCACCTGAAAATCGTGGGAGTTAAATAGCCGTGCGGGCCGAGAGCAGCTGCTACAGCTGCTCTCGGCCCGCACGTTTCCTTTCTACTACAAACAGCGAATGGCTGCTGAGGTTATTTCCCCGCAAATGCCTTGGCGTCGGCTTCCGAGATGGTGTCGTCGCTCATGATGACGAGGCGTTCCACCACGTTGCGCAGCTCCCGGATGTTGCCGCGCCAGTCGAGGCCTTGCAGGTAGGTGAGGGCCTCGGCGTCGATTTTCTTGGGCTTGTTGCCGTAGTCGTTGGCAATGTCCTTGAGGAATTTCTCGATAAGCTCCGGAATATCGTCGCGCCGGTCGTTGAGGGCGGGCACCTGAATCAGGATGACGGAAAGGCGGTGGTACAGGTCTTCGCGGAAGTTGCGGTCGGCTATTTCCTGGAGCAGGTTCTTGTTGGTAGCCGCCAGCACCCGCACGTTCACCGAAATTTCCTTTTCACCACCCACGCGGGTAATCTTGTTTTCCTGCAACGCCCGCAGCACTTTGGCTTGGGCCGAAAGGCTCATGTCGCCGATTTCGTCCAAAAACAACGTGCCCCCATCGGCCTGCTCGAACTTACCGATGCGCTGCTTCACGGCCGACGTAAACGAGCCTTTCTCGTGCCCGAATAGCTCACTCTCAATCAGTTCGGAGGGAATGGCCGCGCAGTTCACTTCCACCATCGGGCCGCTGGCGCGGTTGCTGAGCTCGTGTAGTTGGCGGGCCACCATTTCCTTGCCGGCGCCATTGGGGCCGGTAATCAGCACGCGGGCATCGGTGGGGGCTACCTTCTCAATGGCCTTGCGCACCGCGCCCAGCGCCTCCGACGAGCCCACCATCTCCGAGCTTTTGGCAACTTTCTTCTTCAGCGTCTTGGTTTCGGCTACCAGCTTGGTGCGGTCCAGGGCGTTGCGGACGGTTACGAGCAGGCGGTTCAGGTCTGGTGGCTTCTGGAGGAAATCGTAGGCGCCTTTCTTGGTGGCATCCACGGCCATTTCCACGTTGCCGTGCGCCGATACCATAATGAACGCCGCATCGGGAGCGGCAATACGGGCGCGCTCCAGCACCTCAATACCGTCCATTTTGGGCATCTTCACGTCGCAGAGCACCACGTCGTACTTGTCGCGGATCAGCATGTCGAGGCCGGTAGGGCCATCTTCGGCTTGGTCGACCTGGTAGCTTTCGTATTCCAGAATCTCCTTTAGCGTATTGCGGATGGCCTTTTCGTCGTCGATGATGAGAATGCGGGGCATACTAAATTCAAGAAAATAGATGGGGCGAAGAGCAGCGAAGGTAGCGAAAAGCCGTTCTTAGCAAACAGCAAAGCCTACGAAACGCCGCAGGCTCTAGTTTTCGTCTGTATAAACGATGGCTTGAGGCCAACAACTTCTGGCAACGGAATGTAGTAAGCAGTGCAAACTAAAGAATGGTTTGCTTGGGGCTGGATGCAGCCGCAGAGCAGGTCAGTGAACAGTTTTATTTTCGCTCATCGAACCGTATTCCCACTCATGAAAAACAACTTACTCCGGTTCCTGCTGGTTCCTACGGCCCTGGTCGGCAGCCTGTCGCTCTACGCCCTCACCAGCAAAGTAGGGCCCCCGGCCCCCGATGCCAACAATGCGGGCCTGAAGCTACCCGCCGGTTTTGGGGCGCTGGTAGTGGCCGAAACGGGTGGCCGCGCCCGGCACCTGACCATCACGCCGCAGGGCAACATCTACGTGAAGCTGAACCGGCCCGATAAATCGGGGCGGAGCGTTCTGATGCTGCGCGAAAACAGCGCCGGCAAAGCCGAGGTAGCGGGCGGTTTTGGCAGCTACGGCGGCACGGGCATCTACGCCAAGGGCGGCTATTTGTACGCGTCGTCGGACCAGGAAGTGTTTCGGTACAAGCTCAATGAGAAGGGCGAAGTCACGAACCCCACTCAGCCCGAGAAAATCGTGACGGGCCTGATTAACCGCCGGCAGCACGAAAGCAAGTCGGTGGTGCTCGACAACAACGGCAACCTCTATGTGAATGTGGGCGCCTACTCCAACTCGTGCCAAGTGAAAGACCGGCAGAAAGGCTCGCTCGGTCAGCCAAACTGCCCCATTCTGGATTCGGCGGGAGGCATCTGGCAGTTCCGGGCCGACAAGCTCAACCAGACCTACGGCGACGGTACGCGCTACGCCACCGGCCTGCGCAACGTGGTGGGTCTCGACTGGAATCAGCAAGCCAACCAGCTGTTCGTGATGCAGCACGGCCGCGACCAGCTGCACGACATCTTCCCCGACCTCTACGACACCAAACAGTCGGCGCAATTGCCAGCCGAGTGCCTCTATGCGCTCAAGAAAGGCGACAACGCCGGCTGGCCCTACATGTACTATGATGGCCAGCAGCGCAAAAAAATGATGGCGCCCGAGTACGGCGGCGACGGTAAGAAAGAGGCCACCGGCAATTTCATCGACCCAGCAGCGGCTTTCCCGGCCCACATGGCGCCTAATGCGCTGCTGTTTTATACCGGCACCATGTTTCCGGAGAAATACCGCAACGGCGCCTTCATTGCCTTCCACGGCTCCTGGAACCGGGCTCCTGAGCCGCAGATGGGTTATTACGTAGCCTTCCAGCCCTTCAAGAACGGCAAGCCCAGCGGCGACTGGGAGATATTCGCCGATAACTTTGCCGGCTCCCCCGAGAAGGTAGCTTCCGGCCGCGCCGACCACAAGCCCTGCGGCCTGGCCCAGGGCCCCGACGGCTCCCTCTACGTCTCCGACGACAAGGCCGGCACCATCTACCGCATTGTGTACACGAAGAAATAAGCGTTTTTGAATGAAGAAGTTGCTAGTTGCTCTTGCCGGGCTGATGATAGGCAGTTTGTCTGCTGAAGCCCAAAAGAAGCCCGCCCCGAAACCAAAGACCACCGCTGCTGCCCCCGCCGCCCTTATTGCGCAGGGCAAGGCCGTGTACACTGAAACCTGCCTGAGCTGCCACCAGGCCGATGGGGGTGGGGTAGACGGCATGAATCCGCCGCTCATCAAAACCAGCTACGTGCTCGGCGACAAAACCCGCCTAGTGAAAGTGGTGCTCAACGGCTTGCAGGACGTAGACATCGACGGCGAAGAATACAACAACGCCATGCCGTCCTACGACTTCCTGACCGACCAGCAAATAGCCGCCGTGCTCACCTATGTGCGCAGTAGCTTCGGCAACAAGGCCACCCCAATTAGCGCCGCCGAGGTGGAAGCCATTCGTGCCGCGAATAAGAAGTAAGATTCAATCTAAAGCCCGTCATGCTGAGCTTGCCGAAGCATCTCGCGTGCTGACGTTGGATTAGCTACTCAACGATTCAAGCGAGATGCTTCGGCAAGCTCAGCATGACGGTCCGATAAAGTAAAAAGGCCGCCGCAACATATGTTGCGGCGGCCTTTTTGTTGTGGGTGACAAGTCTGTAAGCCGGGTTTTGTACGCTGCCCCGAAAGGCAACGTCTCCACCATTTATCTAGGCCAGTCCTCGCGGAAAGGCTCCATCAACCTACCCACGGACGCCGGACGAGCCGCCCGGTGCCAGCCCGAAGGCCGGCGTGCCCGCTTATTTGGTCTTTCAACCCCTGAGGTTTACCCAGCCGGATCGGTCACCCGCCCGCTGGTGCGCTCTTACCGCACCTTTTCACCCTTACCAAAGGTGAGGTGGTGAAATTGTGAAATGGTGAGTTTATCGTTCCGCTTGCGCAGATTGAACAGCAACTCACTATTTCACCAACACACCATTTCACCGTCTGGCGGTAGTTTTCTGTGGCACTGGCTGTCTGCACCTTACGGCACATCCTTCCCGTTAGGAAGCAGGGTGCTCTGCGTTGCCCGGACTTTCCTCGTCGCCTTGCGGCGCCGCGGTGGAGCGACTCATCACGTGGGCAAAGGTAGGAAGTCGATTAGAGGAAATTAGTATTTTGAATCTTTTATTGCGCTGTGTAAGTGTAATGCCTTCTGTCAAACATTATGACATTTCTTCATCTTCCTCAACCGAAGGATGATACTGGGAAATCTGAAGTCCTGCACCAATTTCAGCAAGTAGTTGAATCAGTTCGGCCGACCAATGATCCATCTGTACACCAACATCATGCATTCTAGTTTCGATACCGAAATCCACCTCAATATCCGCTTCTTCCAGTTTGGTTGCTAGATCTTTTAAACGCAATAGCAGAGTTTTATTGCTTCTTATAAAATCTATAGTGTCTTGAATTTGCTGATCTGAGTCAATAAAATCAGCTCTGCTTGTTGCGAGCTTGAAGCCGCTACATGTAAGAGGCTGTCGAGATTTTATAAAAGGTGTATCTCCTTTGCGCCATGTTGTAATAGGCTCAATAGTTAACCATTCAAGTACTTCGTCAACGTTGAGGTTGTTGGCCGTAAAGATGTAGTTACAGGGCATATATGAAGTTAATGATGGCTTTATAACAAAGTGTATTTTACCCAGCACGTCGCGCCTCAATTAGCTCGTAGCCTTCGTCGATGAGGAGGCGGCTACCGGTGGCGCTGCGTACGGCGAGTTGGTCGCACCGCTCGTTTTCGGGGTGGCCGTTGTGGCCGCGCACCCACTTGAAGAACACTTTGCGCTGGGCGTACACTTTCAGGAAGCGGCGCCACAGGTCTTCGTTGGCTTTCTTGCCGAAATCGGCTTTTTTCTCCCAACCGAATACCCAGCGCTTCTCCACTGAGTCCACCACGTACTTCGAGTCCGTCACGACGGTGATGGGCAGCTCGGGACGGTTGATGGCTTCGAGGCCGACGATGATGGCCAGCAGCTCCATGCGGTTGTTGGTGGTCAGGCGGAAGCCTTCGGTCAGCTCCTTTTCGTGCTGGCCGAAGCGCAGAATGGCGCCGTAGCCGCCGGGACCGGGGTTGCCGCGGGAGGAACCGTCGGTGAAGAGATAAATCATAGGTAGTGCTTGGTGCTTAGTGCGTAGTGCGTAGTGAAAAGGTTTGAACAACCTAAGCACGCAGCACCAGGCACTAGGCACTGAAATCAAAAATTCGATTTGAACAGCTTGATGGCAATGGCCAGCAGAATCACGCCGAACACGCGGCGCAGAATATCCTCGCCGGCTTTGCCGAGTTTGCGCTCAATCCAGGCGCTGCTTTTGAGCACCCCGTACACGAATACTAGGTTCACGGCTATGCCCACCAGCACGTTGGGCAGCGAGTAAGCAGCCCGGAGGGAAAGCAGGGTAGTCATGGTGCCGGCCCCCACGATAATGGGAAACGCCAATGGTACAATGGACCCCGAAGCTGCCAGCGGATTGTGCCGGAACAGCTCAATGCCCAGTATCATCTCCATGCCAATCAGGAAGATAATAATGGCGCCAGCCAGCGCGAACGACTGATAATCGACGCCGAACAAGCTCAGAATACTCTGCCCCAGAAACAAAAACACCACCATTAGCACCCCGGCTACCAGCGTAGCTTTTTCAGAGTGAATCTTGCCCTCGCGCTGCCTGATCTGAATGATAATCGGGATGGAGCCCAACACATCAATCACGGCAAACAGCGTGAGCGTGACGGAGAATATTTCTTTGAGACTGAACATGAGGTGAGATGGTGAAATTGTGAAATGGTGAGTTTGACGTTTGGCTTGCGTCAGTTATGTAAGTGGCGCAGTCAGAACATCAAACTCACCACTTCACAATTTCACCATCTCACCTTTTAAGCAAACTCGCGGGCGAAGAACTGGACCAACTGCTCGAAGGCCTCATCCGGAATGGCGGGGAAGTTGGCAATGCGCAGGCTGCCGGCTTTCCAGTTGCCGTAGCCGTTGCCAAGCTGCAAGCCCTGGGCCAAGGCACGGCGCTTCACCTCGTCGATGAGGGCAGGGGCAGCTTGCAGACCGATAACGGTGGTCGAGCGGGTTTCGGGGTTGGTGATAAGCGGCGTGAGCTGGGTGGCCTGCTCGAAGTAGTCGTAGAGCTTGGTGGCGCGCTCCTGCAAGTGCTGGTGCACCGCTTTGATGGGCTCCCGGTCTTGCAATACGCGGCTCAACAGGTAGATGCCCAGCACGTTGGGGGTGTGGGTGGTCTGGAAGTTGAGCATCTTCTCGTACTGCGCCGTGAGCGAGTTGTAGTGGCTTCGCTCGTTGATCTGGCGGAACCGGTCGACGGCCCGCGGCGATAGTATCATCAACGACAAGCCGGCCGGCAACCCAAAGCACTTCTGCACCGAGGCGTACCACACGTCGGCCTTGATGTACTTCATCTGGATGCCCGCCAACGACGAGGTAGCATCCACGGCCAGCAACGCATTGCCGATGCGGTTGTACAGGTTCAGAATGAAACTGTCGCGCAGCTGGGTGGCATTGCTGGTTTCGTTTTGGGTGATGCACACCAGGTCGATTTCCGGGTCGGGGAGGGGCAGCGTAGTGACGTCGGGTACCTCGTTGGGGCCGAATGGCAGGCCGATGGTAGCGGGCCGTAAGGCTTTGGCGTACTCGTACCATTTCTCACCGAACGCGCCGCTGTAGAGGTGCAGGCTCTTGTTGGGGGTCAGGCTTTGGGTCAGCACTTCCCAGCACTCGGTGGCCGAGTTCATGAAGAACACGGTGTAGTCCTGCGGAACATTGAGCTTATTTTTCAGCTCGGCCACGGTCTGGCGCATCAGCGCAGTGAACCGCTCACCGCGGTGTGGCGCCGACAGCCAGCCCTCATCAAATGCATCTTGCAGATATTGGCGTACCTGCGGGTACACCTGCGACGGGCCAGGATTGAATGTATACATAGGTTGGAAAGGCTAAAGGAAACGGAACCGCAAAGGTAGGGGAGGTGAACTAGTGAAGTAGTGAAATTGTGAGGTGGTGGTTCAGACAGCGGAACCGGCCTAAAAAGAGTTGACTAAGCAACTAGAACGTCATGCTTCATCTGGCGTCCGCTTGTCGAAGCATCTCGCGGGCTGATGTTGGAATAGTAATCCTGCGTCAGCACGCGAGATGCTTCGACAAGCTCAGCATGACCCATTCTTTTGTTTTGCACTTCACCATCTCACTTTCTTACACCTTAAACCCTACACGCTTAGGGCGGAGGCTGTCGAAGTACTGCACCGCCAGCCGGTAGCTTTCCAGCTTGAAGCCGCTGATGCTTCCCACGCAGTGCCGCCCGATCATGCTTTTTTGGCGGAAATCTTCGCGGGCGTGTAGATTGCTTAGGTGCACTTCCACTACGGGGGCGTTGATGGCGGCAATGGCATCGGCCAGGGCTACGCTGGTGTGGGTGTAGCCGCCGGCGTTGAGCACAATACCGTGGTAGGTATAGCCCACTTCGTGCAGCTTATCGAGTAGCTCACCTTCGTGGTTGCTCTGGAAATACTCAATGGTAAGGTGGGGGAAGGCCGCGCGCAGCTCCGGCAGGTAATCGTCGAAGGAGCGGGTGCCGTAGATGCCCGGCTCGCGCCGGCCCAGCAGGTTGAGGTTGGGGCCGTTGAGGATGAGAAGCTGCATTTGCAATGATTGGGTGATTGGATGAGAGAATGATTGCCTGAGCACGGTCATTCAACCGGCGGAAGTGTCAAGCCAAGCTTCGTTAAACTTGCATAAATATCTATCTGTTCAGCAATCTGGCTAACAATTTCCCATTTCCACATTCAATCATCCTCTCATCCAATCATTGCATCCATGTCCACCTGGTCTATCACGCTGCGGCAGTTCGAAGGGTATTTGCAGCTGGAAAAGTCGCTCTCGGCTAACTCGGTGGAGGCGTATGTGCGCGACGTGGGCAAGCTGCGCTACTTCCTGGAAATCAGGCACCTGCCCAACAACCCCAAGGAAGTGACTACGGCGCTGCTACGCGAGTTTCTGGATTGGTTGGGCGAGCTGGGCATGACGGCTACCTCGCAGGCCCGCACCTTGTCGGGCATCAAGGCGTTTTTCAGCTTCATGATTATGGAGGACCTGCTTACCATCGACCCCACCGACACGCTGGAAGCTCCCAAAACCGGCCGCAAGCTCCCCGATACGCTTAGCTACGAAGATATTGTGCAACTCTTGGATGCTGTGGACCTAAGCACCGCCGAAGGCACCCGCAACCGGGCCATTCTGGAAGTGCTGTACAGCTCTGGCCTGCGCGTGAGCGAGCTAACCGAGCTGCGCCTGTCCAACGTGTACGCCGACCAGGGCTTCGTGCGCGTGACCGGCAAAGGCAACAAGGAACGGCTGGTGCCCATCGGCCGCGACGCGCTGAAACACATGGGCTTGTACCTGCAAGGCATCCGCTGCCACCTCGATATCAAGCCCGGCAACGAGGACTTCGTATTTCTGAACCGGCGCGGCGCCAAACTCTCGCGCATCATGATTTTCAACATCATCAAAGACGCCGCGAAAACGGCCGGGGTGCGCAAAACCATTAGCCCGCACACGTTTCGGCACTCCTTTGCCACGCATCTGATTGAAGGCGGCGCCGATTTGCGGGCGGTGCAGGAAATGCTGGGCCACGAAAGCATTACCACCACCGAAATCTACACGCACCTGGATAGAGACTATTTGCGCCAAGTTATAACTGCTTTTCACCCACGTAGCTGAGAGTGAATGAGTAAGTGAGTGAATGAGTGAAGTAGCCTACGCTTGCTGACGTTTATGCAATATGCGCCGTAGGCTACTTCACTCATTCACTCACTTACTTATTCACTCCTTTTGATGGCAGCCGCGCAGCCAGTCTTCTGCTTCATCCACTGATTCGAAGAGTTGCAGCTCGGTGCCGGCACTACGGGTCCAGGTGGTGTCCAGGTCGCCCACGTTGGCGTCGCCGCCGGGCTGCATCACGTGCGCAACGCAGGTGGGGGGCGGGGTATCGGTACTGTCCCAGGCGTAGCGCAGCCACGTCAGCGAGTCGAACCACGGGTTCAGGACCTGGCTGTTGTCGTTGAGAAACAAGGTAACCGCCGGGGTGCTCAGGGTATTCAACGACGAAACAATGCTTTGCAGCGCATGTTGCGGGTTGATGAAGCCGCGCCACGTAGCGCGTACCCAACGGTTGCGGGAGTCATAATCAACTTGGCAGTATGGCTGCTCGGCTGAAGTCAAAGACAGTTGTGGCATGGAACAATGCAGAGAAGAGGAGGAGAGGTCCTAATTAAGCATTGCAATAGGTGTGAGTGGTAGGGGCGCAGTGGTACTTTTGCAACAAATCTAATCATTTCACTGTGCCATCATCTAGGATTTCGAAAATTCCTTGGCGTACGCCTTTGTTGCTGGCAATCGTGGGTTTATTGCTGTTTCTACTGCCATACGTGGTTTTGCAGGAGCACAGTTACATTACTATTGATGACAATTTAGATGCTGAATTTTCGATTCCGTATCTGCTTGTCCAGCAAGGTATAGTGTTTGACTACCGGGCCGCTACCACGTTGCCGGCCATTATGAACGGGCTGCCGCGCAATGCCGCCCGCCCCGGCCTGAGCGTAACAATGCTGCTGTTTGAGGCGCTGCCGCCCTGGGGTGCCTACTTGGTGCAGCAGGCGCTGGTGCGGCTGTTGGGGCTGCTGGGCATGTACGCGCTACTGCGGCAGGCTGGGCTACGCCGGCCACAGCAGCAGGCGTTGGCGGCGGCACTGGCCTTATGCTGGGCCTTGTTGCCTATGTATTCCATGTACGGATTGTCGTTGCTGGGGCAGGCGGGTTTGTTGCTGGCCTTTCTGGCACTATGGCGCGGCGCGGTGCGGTGGTGGCACTGGGCTATCATTGTGGGCTTTCCGCTCTGGAGCACGTTTGTGTTTGTGGGGCCGTTTGTGCTGGTGGCATTGGGGTTGCTAATGCTCTGGGACTGGCGGACTGCTGGCCAACTGAACTGGCGCCTGGTGGCCGGACTGGGCTTGCTTTTGAGCATGTACGTAGTGGTAGAGTGGCCCCTGTTCTATTCCTTGCTGGTTGCCAAGCAGTTTGTGCCGCACCGGTTGGAGTTTGACATGCGGCGCCTGACTCCAATGGGGCTGGTGGCTGGGCTTCGCAGCTCCGCGCAGTTCTTTTTGTTTGGGCAGTATCACGCCAGCCGTTTCCTGCGGCTGGCGGCGTTGCTGGCCATAGGGGCAGGGGTGGTGCTGGCTCCGGTGGGGCGCTGGCCGGTGCTGGTGCGGCGCCTAGGGGTTTTGTTGCTGGTATTGGCTGGCCTGGCTTTGTTCAGTGGGTTTTATCCGCAGTTGGTAGCGGCCGTGCAAACGCGCCTGCCCGCCGTCGGAGCCTTCAACTTCGGCCGATTTCACTACCTCACGCCGTTGCTGTGGTTTGCGGTGCTGGCCCTGGCCTTACGCGAGGTGCCAAGCCGGTGGCAAGTGGGGTTGGTGGGGCTACAGCTGCTGATTGGGCTGGGCATGAACCCGGAGTGGCTCAACAACCTGCGCGAGCTGGCGGGCCGCCCTAAATCCAACGAGCCGACGTACGCAGAATACCTTAGCCAGCCGCTGTTCCGGCAGGTGCAACAAGCGGTGCAGCGCCAAACCGGGCTGCAACCCGCTCAATACCGGGTGGTATGCCTGGGTTTTCCGCCGGCAGTGGCGCAGCTCAACAACTTCTACACCCTGGATTCTTATCAGAACAACTACCCTTTGCCGTATAAGCACCGGTTTCGGCCGCTTATTGCCGGGGAGTTAGCTAAAAGCCCCACGTTGCAAACCTATTTCGATGCCTGGGGCAACCGGTGCTACGTGTTTTCCGCCGAGTTGGGCAAGGATTTCCGGGTAGGTGCGTTTCAACACCGCGTGGTGCAGGATTTCACGTTTGATACCCCTAACTTCCGCAAGTTGGGCGGGCGCTACGTGCTGTCGGCAGCCCGGCTGGCCCAACCGGGCCGTACTGGTTTGCGTTTGGCTGGCGTGTTTACGCAACCCGATGCGTACTGGCAGATTTACTTATATGAGGCGACGCAGCAGTGAAATTATGACATGAGGAAATGACGCGTTTTTTGCTCTAAGGTGTTGCAGCTAAGTGCTCTGGAACGTCAACTCGCCATTTCACCATTTCACCATCTCACTTTTGCGCCGCCGGAAATGCCTAAATTTGGCTCTTTGGTGCGTTTAGAATGGCTAAGAATACTTACAAGCAAGATCAACCCACGCCGGTAAGCCGGGGCAATGAGCCGCGGCCCCCGCGTGCTACGTCGGCCCGGCCTGCGCCGGCCGAAACAACTGCGCCCCGCGAAAACCGCCGGGCGTCCGAGGCCAAGGCCGCCCCGAAAGTACCGCGCCCATCCTTCAAGCTTCCGACGTTTGAGCTGGGCGGCATGTTCGCCTTTGTGCGCGACCGGCGCTTTCAGCTGTTCCTGGGCTTCTTCTTTTTACTCGGCTCCCTGTATCTGACCATTGCCTTCCTCTCGTTCCTGTTTACGGGCCACGCCGACCAAAGCGTGGTAGCTGGCCTGGACCGGACGCCGGTAAAAGAAGCCGGGCAGGAGTCGGGCAACTGGCTGGGGCTGGTGGGGGCAATGGTAGCACAAGTCTTTATCTATAAGGGATTTGGCGTAGCCGCATTTGCCTTGATTCCCATTGTTTTCTTCCTCGGCTACAAGATTGTGTTCCGGCGGGCAGGCGTATCAGTGAGCTACGTGCTGGCGCTGTGCGTGTTTATTATGGGCTGGCTGAGCGTGCTGCTGGGCTACGTGGTACACTCCATGCAGGCTCCCGACGCCGACCCCGCGCTGAGTCACCGCCTCGACTTTCTGAGCGGCGGCATTGGCTACGAAGCAGCCCTCTGGCTCGATAGCCTCATTGGTTGGGGCACCGTACTGCTGCTGGCATTCCTGCTGATTTCCTTCGTGGTGTTCTTCTTCAACGTGACAACTCTCAACCTGCCCCGTTTCGGGACCGAGCAAGAGGAATCCAACGAAGCAGCTCCGGTTCCGCACAATCAGTTCAGCCAGCCTAGCCCCCGTGGCAATTATGCAACTCCCGCTACCCTGGAAGAAGAGGAAAAGGATTTTGGTATGACGGTTCGCTCACTGCGGCCAACTCCTGCTGCTGCACCACCAGTTACCGCCCAAGCCTTTGAGGACGACGACGATTCTGATGACACTGATGTGCCGGTAGTTATGTCGGGTTCGGTGGCTTCGCCGGCTGCGAGTGTGGCGCCAGTTGCTGGTGCTGGGCTTTTAGCGGGGGCGGGTGCAGCAGTGGCCGGAGCGGCGCTGCCGCTTACTGTTGCTCCGGCCGCAGCGGCTATTAGTGCCGCTGGTGCGGCAGCTACGGTAGCTGCGGCCGGGGCCACGGCGGCGTCCAAAGGCCCTAGTTTCTCTATCGAATCGGCCATGGACCCGGAGCCGGTAGCCGTGTTGCCAACGCGCGTGCCGACGCCACTTTCTTTGGCCGACCTGGCCGACGCTGATGCGCCGCTGCCGGCATCTACCAGCCAACAACCATCAGCAACCAACCAACAACCAACCTTACAAATCACCAAGCCCAACGAGTTGGACCCCGCCGCTGGTGCCGATATGGCCGTTATTGCCGACGAAGACGAGGATGCCGACGCCATGCCCGCCGTCAACTACGACCCCACGCTGGACCTCTCGCGCTACCAGTACCCCACGCTGGAGTTGCTCAACGACTACGGCCAGGCTAAAGCCCAGGTAACCAAGGAAGAGCTGGAAGCCAACAAAGACCGGATTGTGGAAACGCTGGGCCATTACGGCATCAACATTGCCAGCATCAAAGCCACCATCGGCCCCACCGTTACGCTCTACGAAATCGTGCCCGACGCCGGGGTGCGCATCTCGAAAATCAAGAGTCTGGAAGATGATATTGCCTTGAGCCTCGCGGCGTTAGGTATTCGAATCATTGCCCCAATTCCGGGCAAAGGCACGATTGGTATCGAGGTGCCGAATACCAAAAAGGAAATGGTAAGCATTCGGTCGGTGTTCAGCACCGAGAAGTTTGCCCACACCGAAATGGACCTGCCGATTGCCTTCGGCCGCACCATCACCAACGAGGTGTTTGTGGTGGATTTGGCCAAGATGCCCCACTTGCTGATGGCAGGGGCCACTGGCCAGGGTAAGTCGGTGGGTTTGAACGTGATACTGGCTTCGTTGTTGTATAAGCGCCACCCAGCCCAGCTGAAGTTTGTACTGGTCGACCCGAAGAAAGTGGAACTCAGTATCTTCAACAAGATTGAGCGCCACTTCCTGGCCAAGCTACCCGACACCGAGGAGGCCATCATTACCGATACCAAGAAGGTGGTGAACACGCTCAACTCGTTGTGCATGGAAATGGACCGGCGCTACGATTTGCTGAAAGATGCTGGCTGCCGTAACCTCAAGGAATACAACCGCAAATTCATCGAGCGGCGCCTCAACCCCAAGAAGGGCCACCGTTACCTACCCTTTATCGTGCTGGTAATCGACGAGTTAGCCGACTTGATGATGACGGCGGGCAAGGAAGTGGAAACCCCGATTGCGCGCCTTGCCCAGCTGGCCCGCGCCATCGGTATTCACTTGATTGTGGCCACCCAGCGCCCCTCCGTGAACGTTATTACCGGCATCATCAAGGCTAACTTCCCGTGCCGGATTTCCTTTAAAGTGACGTCCAAAATTGACTCGCGCACCATTCTCGATGCCGGCGGCGCCGACCAGCTCGTGGGGCAGGGCGACATGCTGATTTCGCAGGGCTCCGATATCATCCGGGTGCAGTGCGCATTCATCGATACGCCCGAAGTGGACCGGCTCTGCGACTTTGTGGGCGAGCAGCAAGGTTACCCCGACGCCTACATGCTGCCCGAAGTGGTGGGCGAATCGGGCGGTGGCAACGGCGACCTGGAGGACATGGACCCCGCCCAGCGCGACTCAATGTTCGAGGAAGCGGCCCGCGTTATTGTCACGCACCAGCAGGGCAGCACCTCCCTGTTGCAGCGCCGCCTCAAGCTGGGCTACAACCGCGCCGGCCGCCTCATCGACCAGCTGGAGCACGCGGGGGTGGTAGGGCCGTTCGAGGGTAGCAAGGCCCGCGAGGTTTTAATTCCCGATGAATACAGTTTGGAACAGTTGTTGAATACCCTGCCTAAATAGTACGTCAAACACGATTTCAAACAGAAAGAGCATCATTTTAAACTTCTTTTTGTTGAATCTTAAACAAAGCTCGTCTTCGTACGTCTCAGTACTCACTTCTACTGCTACTGCACACCTTTTCGTAATGAAAAAAATACTCGCCCTGCTGACTTTATCCGTATCGTTGCTAAGCACTGCTTCGGCGCAGCAGGACCCCAAAGCCGGCAAGATTCTCGACCAGATGAGTGCCAAGTACCAGGCCATGAAAGCTTTCAAAGCCTCGTTCACGCAAACTCTGGAAAACGACGCTGCCAAAGTGAAGGAAAACCTGAGCGGCGACATCACCGTGAGCGGCCAGAAGTTTCGGCTGAAAATGAGCGGCCAGGAAGTTATCAATGATGGTAAAACCGTGTGGGCCTACGCCAAATCGGAAAACGAAGTAACCGTTTCCGACAACGAGCCCGACGAGCAGGAAATATCCCCCTCGCAGATTTATACCCTCTACAAAAAGGGGTACAAGTACACCTACGTGCAGGAAGCCAAGGAAAATGGGGAACTGGTTGACGTTATTGAATTGTCGCCGGAAGACCGCACCAACCAGATTTTCAAAGTGCGCATGAAAGTGAGCAAGGCCGATAAGTCGGTGAAAAGCTGGCAGATGTTCAAGAAGAACGGCAACCGCTACACCGTCAAAATCAACAAGTTCACCCCGAACGTACCCGTGGATGCCACCACGTTCAACTTCGATAAAACCAAATACAAAGGCGTCCGGGTTATCGACCTACGCTAACTAATTCCATCTGCCGATTTGTCCGGCCCGCTTCTGCTTTGTGCGGAGGCGGGCCGGTTTTTTATCTGGTAGGAAATAGTTGCATCATTCAAATTGTCTACTGAGTGAACGAAAGCAATAGAGTATATTTCCTATTCATATGCCGTTATGCAAGAAGATTTCCTCCATTATATCTGGCAGCACCAATACTTCGACCGGACTGACTTACGCACCACTGACGGGCAGCTGATAACGGTGCTTAAACCCGGCTACCGCAACGCCGATGCCGGCCCCGACTTCCTGACGGCTCGTTTGCAGCTTGACGACGTGGAATGGAACGGGGCCGTGGAAATCCATCTGAAAGCTTCCGACTGGCACCGCCACCACCACCAAACCGACCCTAAATACGACCAGGTGGTGTTGCACGTGGTGTATGAAGCCGACCAGCCGGTGCAGCGCCTGGATGGTAGTGTCGTGCCTGCCTTGCCATTGGCGGCTCGTATTGCGCCGCATCTGCTTCAGGCATATCACCGGTTGTTGGAGCAGCCTACTTCGTTGTTGCCCTGTGCCTCGCACTTGCCGGAAGTGCCCGAAATTACCCGCACCAGTATGGTGGAGCGGGCCTTATTGGAACGGGTAGAACTGAAAGCCGCCACAGTATCCGCCTTGCACCAGCGCCTCGGCGACGATTGGGAAGCCACGGCCTACCACACGCTGGCAGCGGGGTTTGGCTTCCAGAAAAACAGCGAGCCATTGGCCCGGCTAGCCAAAGCCCTGCCGCTTTCGGTGCTCCGGCGCCACCGCCACGATGCACTTCAGCTGGAAGCGTTGGTATTTGGGCAGGCCGGTTTCCTGGCAGAAAACGAAGCCACCATCACCGACGAATACGTGACGAAGCTGCGCCAGGAGTTCGAGTTTCTGCGCCACAAGTACAGCCTCCACGGTACCGGGCTGGCCGTGCACGAGTGGAATTTCTTGCGGCTCCGGCCTGCCAATTTTCCGTCGGTGCGGCTGGCGCAGCTGGCGGCTGTGCTACACGCCCGCCCGGCATTGTTCGATGCCCTGCTCACCGCCACCGATTTGCCTGCGCTGCTACGGTTTTTTCAGGTGCCTACCTCTGCATACTGGCGAAACCATTACCGGCCGGGCGTGGCCGGTAAGGTGCCGGCGCTGGGTAAGAGCAGTATCTATCTGTTGATTACCAACGTGGTAGTGCCGCTGCGTGTTGCCTATGCCCATCACACCGGCCAACAAGAGCAGGTGGAAAGTGCCGTGGCGCTGCTAAACCTGCTGCCTCCCGAGCACAACCACCTCACCGACGACTATGCCGCACTAGGGTTTCAGCACCGCAACTCCGCCGATTCGCAGGGGTTGCTGGCGCTACACCGAGCATATTGTGAGCCGCGCCGTTGCCTGCACTGCGCCGTGGGTAGCCGGATTCTACAACGTAACTCAGTCAATCAGTGAAGTTAGCTCTGGCCATTCTACTCAATGCCGCGCTGGCGGTTTTGTTTTGGCGCTGGCTGATGGCGCAGCTGCGCGTGCCCCGGCTGGGCCGCTGGGTGCTGCCCACATTGTTGTTTAAACTTCTGGCCTGGGCGGCGGCCTGTTGGAAACCCAGCTCGGATGCCTTTCATATGCAGCAGTTTTCCTCTACCATGACGCGCCAACTCTGGGAGCGGCCGGGCGCTTGGTTGCAGGCCATGTTGGGCAACGAGTTTCATTACAGCAAGAAGCTCTACCTCGTCTACCACGGTTATTCCAATACGTTTTTCACGGCCAAAATTCTGTCGGTGCTTAACCTGGCCAGCTACAGCAGCAACTGGGGAAACGGCCTGTACCTGTCGTTGTTTTGCTTTGTGGCGTGCTGGGTGCTGGTCCGGACCGTGGCGCAGGTATTTCCGCAAACTCCGGCCGGTGCTGCGCTGATTGGGTTTATGGCCTGGCCAATGGTGGTGTACTGGACGGCAGGCATTACCAAGGAAAGCCTGGTTTTGGGTAGTGCGGCCGGCTTGGTGGCTATAGTAGTGCGGTGGCTCTACGGAAATAAAGCCGTATCAATAATCAGTGTTATCGGGTTTGTGCTACTAGCCGTTTTGCAATTTAAGATGCGCTACTTCTTCGCGGCGCTACTGTTTGCCGCATTGGGTGGAGTGGTGCTGATGCGGCTGCTGGAGCTACTGGGCGTTACGCGGCGCTGGCTGCTGATTACGGCTTTTGTGGCTGCCATTGGCGTGGGCACTTGGGTAGGCAGTGAAGTAACCCTGGTATTTCGCACGAACCGCATTACGCTACAGCTGCTCCGTAACTACAACCAACTAAGCCGCGAGTCGGAGGGCAAGCCGCGCATTGTATTTGTCGAGTTCCGGCCGACTGCGGAAAGCGCTTTGCGTAACGCTCCGCAGGCGGCCTGGGAAGCTATAAGCCGCCCGTGGTTCTGGGAAGGCGGAGCATTGTATAAGGTAGCGGGCCTCGAAAATCTGGTGCTGCTGGCGGTACTGGCCGTGGCAGTAGTGGCTACGCTACGCGGCCAGCCGGGCCGGTTGCCATTTGCGCTGGTAATGGCCCTACTATTTTACTGTTTGGCGCTGGCCGTGCTGCTGGGATTGAGTACGCCCAACCTGGGCACTCTCAACCGATACCGGGCGGCGCTACTGCCGTTTGTGCTGTGGCTGGCCCTGCAAAACGATTATGCGGCGCGGGTGCTTCGGCGGTTTGGGCTGTAATTCGTTTTTGGTTTTTCGCCCAGATGATCTTTCACTCAACTCGAAAAACCAACCCCAAAAAACCAACAACAACGTGGCGTATCTTTGCGGTTTAACTCGCGCTGTATCGCACAGCCTCTCTTCGCTACGCATGGAAAACCCCGTTATAATTCTTGGTGCTCAAACTGTGGGCATTACGGCCCTTGATGCCTTCCTTTCCAACGAGGTAGTGGTGTACTGCCTCCTCGATGACGATACCAAGCTGCAAAATACCGAGCTGTTCGACGTGCCCGTGATGGGCAATACCGACGACAAGGAACTGCTCAAACTACTAGGCAAAAAGTGCGAAGTATTCGTGGCCACCGAAGACACCGCCAGCCGCCGCAGCCTCACGGCCATGCTTCACGACGAGTACGAAGTAGCTCCCGTCAATGCCATTCACCAGCGGGCCAGCGTGTCGCCGCACGCGTGGCTAGGACACGGCAACTTGGTAAGTGCCAACGCTGTTGTGGCTGGTGCCGCCAAAATAGGCAATGGCTGCTTGATTGGGGCCAACGCCGTAGTAGACGCCAAAGTGGAAATGGGCGACTATTCGCAGCTCAGTGCCGGAGCCATTCTCAATGCCGGCGTGGTAGTCGGCGAGCAGGTGTTCATTGGAGCTGGCGCGGTAGTGGTAGCCGGCGTGAAAATCGGCAACAAAGCCCGCATTGGCGCCGGCTCGGTGGTAGTGGCCGATGTGCCCGCCAACCAAACCGTGTTCGGCAACCCCGCCGTTAAAGTTTAGTTGAATTATGAGTTGAGAGTTATGAGTTATGAGTTATAAGGGTGGTTGCCAAATAGTAATCAACTCATAACTCATAACTTATAACTCATAATTTTCTAAAATATGGATTACCGCGTTTTACTGTATTACTGCTACACGCCCATCGAAAATGTGGAGCAGTTTCGGGAGGAGCACCACCGCCTGTGTCTGCAACTGAATCTGCGCGGGCGCATCATTGTGGCACCCGAAGGGCTCAACGGTACCGTGTCGGGCTTGGTGGCCGACTGCGCCGAATACATGCAACTGGTGAAGGCCGACCCGCGCTTTGCGGCGCTGGAGTTCAAGGTGGAAGAAGCCGAAGCGCACACGTTTCAGAAGCTGCACGTGCGCGTGAAGCCGGAAATCGTGCACGTCGGGTTGCCCCACATCAAGCCCTACGAGCGGACTGGCGTGCACCTCTCGCCCGAGGAGTTCCGCGCCATGAAGGACCAGGACGACGTGGTGATTGTGGACGTGCGCTCCGACTACGAGTACGAGCTGGGCCGTTTCAAAAACGCCGTAACGCTGGACATCGAAAACTTCCGCGAGTTTCCCGACCGGGTGGAGCGGCTGGAACAGTACAAAGACAAGAAGATTCTGACCTATTGCACCGGCGGTATCAAGTGTGAGAAAGCCAGTGCGTTCTTGCTCGAACAAGGCTTCGAAAACGTGTACCAGCTGCACGGCGGCATTATTAAGTACGGCCTGGAAGCGGGCGGCGAAGACTTCGAGGGCAAGTGCTACGTATTTGATGGCCGGGTGGCCGTGGATGTCAACCACGTCAACCCTAGCATCATCAGTGCGTGCCACCACTGCCACACGCCCTCCGATAGGATGGTGAACTGCGCCAACCCACACTGCAACGCCCACGTTCCGCTCTGCGAAACCTGCGGCGAGCAACTGCAAGGCGCCTGCTCGCCCGCCTGCCAGGAGCACCCCGATAAGCGCCCCTACGACGGCACCGGCACCTACCCCAAAATCAGCAACCACTACCGCCCCGAGCAAGGCCTGATTTCCTATCGGGCACCGACGGCAATTAAAAATTGAGAATTAATAAATTAAAAACGGGTGCTGCTAAAATCAACAGCACTCATTTTTTAGCCTCAACTTTTAATTTTTAATTCTCAATTTTCAATTCCTTTTCATGGCCATTCCTGATTCCGAGCTGATTTTCAATAAAGACGGCAGCATCTACCACCTCAATTTGCAGCCCGACCACATTTCCGACACCATTATTACCGTCGGCGACCCGGAGCGGGTACCACTTGTGAGCCAGCATTTCGATTCCATCGAAACCCGGATTCACAAGCGTGAATTCGTGACCCACGTGGGCTACTACAAAGGCAAGCGCCTCACGGTTATCAGCACCGGCATGGGCACCGATAACATCGATATCCTGCTTAATGAACTTGATGCGCTGGTTAACATCGACTTCGTGACGCGGGAGGCCCGCCCTCAGGAAGAGCACATTGCCTTGCGCATTGTGCGGGTGGGCACCAGCGGCGCGTTGCAGGCCGATATTCCGGTAGGTTCGCACCTGGTTACCGAGCATGCCGTTGGTCTCGACTCGCTGATGCAGTTCTACCCCTTAGTGGAAACCGGGCTGGAAATTGAAGTGGCGACCGGCGTGCAGCAAGCTCTGGCCCTCGACTACCGCCCATACTGCGTGCGGGGTACCGATTTGCTGCGTGAGCAGCTGGGCGCGGGCATGGTAGTGGGTAATACGCTGACCTGCCCCGGCTTCTATGGGCCCCAAGGCCGCGTACTACGCCTGGATTTGCGCCGCCCCGACTTAATCGAGCAGTTCCAAAACTTCCGGCACGAAAGCGCCGAAGGCGAGTTCCGGCTCACCAACTTCGAGATGGAAACGGCTGGTTATTATGCCCTGGGCCGCATGTTGGGCCACGAGGTGGTATCGTTGAATGCCATTGTGGCCAACCGTGCCACCGGCGAGTTTGCCACCAACTCCGACGCCGTGATGCACGATTTGATTGCCAAAACGCTGGATCGGGTCTAAACCTGCATCTGTGCAAACGAATCGGCCCTTGCCTTCCCATGGGAGAGCAAGGGCCGATTCGTTTGCAATCAATTCTACAGCTAGTTCTACAAGCTACTTTGAATGTCGCCTAGTAGAAATCAAAGCCGATAATAGCCCGCAGTGGCAAAGTAATGCCGGCTTTAAGCGTCAGGTACTCGTGGTGGGTGGCCCAAACAGTGGTGTACACCCGCTTTACGGCGCCCTCTGCTGTCTTGAAATAGATGTCGAGTTTGCCTTGGTAGTTGTTGCCCAGGCTGGTAGCCCGTTCGGCATCGTGGCGGCGCTGCTGAATGGCGGCGGGGTCGGTCAGTACGTCGTCGGCAGAGAAGCGGAGCAGAGCAATGGCGTCTTTATCAATTACTTCAGCAGTTTCGGTGGGCAGTTCAAATGACATAACGGTAAGTACAAAAGGTCAGAGGTAGTGGGCAGGGCGCCGGAAACAATCCGGTCCGGATGAACATCTGCTGGAAGGCTGACCCTAACGAATCGGCCCTCAAGTGGATGCTATTTTCTTAACACATTTTACGCCAATTCCGCCAAAAAGGCCATTGTATCCACGCCATCAGCATAATCCGACACGCTCGGGTACTGCGCCTGCCCAAAGGCCGTGCTGCCAGCCCATTGCCCACTGCCCGACACAATGCACTGGGTTTGAGCGGCTACGTCGGTCAGCTGGTCCACCAAATCCACCTCGTGGGCATACGTGCCGTAGTGCAGCACCGAAATAGGCGAAACGAGCAGCGGGCTTTCCAACAGCAGCAGGTAGCCAGTATCTAGGTGCGGCACCCCATTCACCAGCAAGATGCTCTTGTTATAATCGTAGTTGTTGTTGTATTTATGATGGTCGACTACATGGTGCCAGGGGCGAAGCGAGTCGAGCAGGGGCGAAAAGTTGTAGTTCTGAGGCACAAACAACTTGCTGACGTTGCGGCAGCCCAGGCCGTAGTACCGGAAAATATCCTCGCCCAATAAGCTCAACTCATGGTCGGTTTCGTGGCCGGTGAGCACGCCCAGACTGGTGCGGTTGCGCCGGATGATATGGGGTCGCTTGCCAAAGTAGTAGTCGAAGTAGCGGGCCGTGTTGTCGGAGCCGGTGGCAATGAAAGCATCGGCGTCGTTGAGGCGCTCCTGAATCTGAATCCGTGCCTGAAAGCGAGGCTCAAGCTTCGTTAGCTCGTTCAGCACCCAGGTCATGAGCACCGAGTCGTCTCTGCTAAGCTTGGCCAGCAGGGTGTGGCCGCTGAGCAGTACGCACAACGCATCATGAAAGCCCACCAGCGGAATGTTGCCGGCCATAACCACGCCTACTTGCTTGGGGGCAGTTGGCTCGGCGGGGTAGCGGGCAGCCCAGCGCGTCAGGGTATTATCGGTGAGCATGTCGGCTACGCTTTTGATGGCCGTCGTCACGTTGGGCAGGTCGAACCAGGCGTTGCGGTTGCGGGCGTGGGCGGTTAGCTCGGTGAAAGTATCAACTGGAAGCTGGCGCAAGTGGTTGCCCAGCGCAACAAAGGCAGCCAGGCGGTCGGAGTGAAGCATTAAAAACTGGTTAGCAGGGTGGTAACAGAACGGTGGTCAAGCGGTGAGCGTGTGGCAAAGCAGGATTCCGAACAGAAATGTTCTTGGACAACCCAGGCCGGATTCTACGGTTTGCCTTGGCGACACGCTGCCGACTCAACAATTAGCCAAAAATCAACTTATCATCCGGTAATAAGTCACACATCCTAAAGTTAGTTTCTACTTTTGCACAGCGAATACTCCGCCAAGCGGAAAAATTTCGCGTACAACCCTTTCGATACCTCACATTACCTGATTCTACGGCTATGGCCATCATGATAACCGACGAGTGCATCAACTGTGGTGCCTGCGAACCAGAATGCCCCAACACGGCCATTTATGAAGGCGGCGCTGCCTGGCGCTGGGCCGACGGTACCACGTTGAAAGAAGTAACCATCGACGGCGGCAAAACGGTGTCTGGCGTAGCTCCCCAAACCCCCATTTCCGACGAGTACTACTACATCGTATCCGACAAGTGCACCGAGTGTGTAGGCTTCCACGAAGAACCCCAGTGCGCCGCCGTATGCCCCGTTGACTGCTGCGTAGACGACCCTGACTACCGCGAGTCGCAGGAGAAGCTAACCGAGAAAAAGGAGTGGCTGCACGCCTAAGCGCATGCTGAACCGCGGATTACGCGGATTTTGTAGACGATTATCCGTTCTTACGCCGCGTTGCCGCATAAACCAAAAGAGGCTTGCCAATTGGCAAGCCTCTTTTGGTTTATAATCGTCCACAAAATCCGCGGTTCAGGATCAGGTGCCGCAGTTGAAATACTTATCGTAGGCGGACTCTGGAATTAGGTTGAGCTGACTGAGCACTTTGATAGGCCAGCGCAGCTTCCGAATCAAGGAGTAGTTGTTGGGATAGTCGCGGAAGGTTTTCGGCGGGGCTTTCACAATCTGCTCGAATTCTTCGCGGGTCAACCCCAGGCGCTTGATGCACAGGTTGATGACTTTTTCGTCTTCGATGCCGTTGATGTGCTTCACCTTTTCCAGCGCTACTTCGCGGGGCATCTGGCCGGACCGCACCAGAGCCGAATAGTTGAACAGCCGCCGGTCGATGTTGAACTTAGTGCGGTTGAGGTAGTAGATAACGCTCTGGTACAGGTCGTCGAAGTAGTGGGCACCGGGGTTCACCCAGGCTAGTTCCCGCTCCAGCAACTGGTCCACGTCGGCCCGCACGTAATCCACGTGGTAGAGCAGCGTAACGGTTTTGATGCGCCGCACGAAAGCGTAGTAGAACATCTGCGGGATGTCGAGGTGGAAGCCGGGGTCGTCGGCTTTCCACGGGCGCAGTGGCACCGTGCCGTAGCGTTTGTGTACCGCCTTCAAGTACTTGCCATCCAGGTAGTTCCAGGTGAGCGGCGCAATGCCCTCGGTCCGGAACGACTGCCCGATGACGATGCGCTGAATGCCCTCTTTGGCGGCCACGCCATATAGCGCCGTGGCAATACCCACGTCGGTACCTTCTTCCATGTCCGGCGTTGAGGCTTTCAGGAAGGCAATTTTCAGGTCCTTGGATTCGCGCCAGTCCGAGGTGATGGTGCGCATTTCCACGTCCAGCTTTTGGCAGGCTTTCACCATGTTCTCGCCGGCCACGGGGTTGCCGAAACCGTCGTTGAAGTGCACGGCCAGGGGCCGCAGCCCCAGCTTCACCACGCAGTACCATAAGGTAAACGACGAGTCCCGGCCGCCGCTGACGCCGAGCACGCAGTCGTATTTCTTGCCTTTGCCGAGCCGCTTGATGTCGGCGGCTAGCTCCTGAACTTTCTGGCGGCCAGCCTCTCCCAGCGGAAAGGCTTTGTCCATGTGGTTGTGTACTTCACAAAAGTTGCACTCTCCCTTCGCATCGAACGTAATGCCAGGCACAGTGGTATCCATGATGCAACGGGTGCAGCGTTGGTAAGCTTGAGTCATGCAGAAGCGCAACAGGGTATCGGCAAAAGCACGAATCCTGTAAGTAAACAGAAAGAAAAAAAGAAAGAGGTTTCCCCTTTACGAAGGAAGAGAATCGAACTTGAAACCCTTACGGACAAGCATCTCACCAATTTGCGTGCCCTTTTCAACGCGGTTGGGCCGGGGAATGTCTACCACCACCAAGTCGCCCGCAAATTCGTTGAATTTGCCCTGCGCCCGAATGCCCGAAGCATCCACGGCCAGGGAGCAGCCGATGCTCTTTTTGCCTTCGTAGGGGCCGCCCACGATGTAGCCTACCGATGTGGTGCCTACCACCGCTACGTTGTAGAGCCGGGCCAGAATGGAATACGGCTTCACCCACTTTTCCCGGTAGGGGTCGTGCTCCTCGGTAATGGAGTAATCCACGGTCCAGGACGAAGGCGACAAAATAAATTCGGCGCCCATGCGGGCCAGCGTGTGCCCGATGCTTAGGCCATCGATGAAGTTGTCGGCGCAAATATTGACGCCGATTTTGCCGAGCGGCGTATCCACTACGTTCAGGGTCTGCCCTACGGCATAGTAGGGTTGCTCTACCGTGAGTAGGTTGATTTTGTGATACTTAGTGATGATTTCGCCTTGCGGGTTGATGAGCAACGCGGCGTTATACACGCGGCCGTCGGCACCCCGCTCGGTAAGGCCGGCGCAGATATAAATCTGGTGCCGAATGGCTTCCTGGCAAAGCTGGTCGGAGTAGATGCCGGGAATGGGTTGGGCTTCGGTGAGGGCGCTGGGGTGCGTCCAGGCAAAATCGAGGGTTTCGGGGAGCAGCACCACGTGGCAACCGCGGCTGGCGGCTTCGGCAATCATCTGGGCGGCCCGCACCATGTTGCGTTCCGGCTCACCGCCTTCCACCAGCAGCTGGCCCATGCCAACCCGCAGAATATCCGTGGTAAAAGAAGCAGCCGGTGCGGTCGGCGGAGGAATTACAGGTGCCTGAATAGGAGCAGGCGGAGAAGGAGCAGCTCTGCGAAACTTGAACAAGGAAGCCATAAGGCAGAATGAGAGAAAGGCCAAAACTGAGAACTTCAACTATCTATATAAAGATGCAAGCATGTACCATATAGTCAGCTAATTGTCAGAAAGGCAAGCCAAATTTAAGTTATATCCCGGATTTGCTCTCTTTTTTTGGGATTAAATAGGGGTTAAAGATACTGGCAATAGGTCGAGCTTGGATAGCTTATACGCAGGCCCGGCACTAAATCCTTACTTTTGCGGCCAATACGTATCCACTGACTTCCCGATTGTCGATGTCCATCGCCAAAACCTATACCCCCGCCGACGTTGAAGCCAAATGGTATCAGCGTTGGCAAGAGCAGGGCTTTTTCAAAGCCAAAGCCAACCCACGCAAGCAGCCGTACTCGGTGGTGATTCCGCCGCCCAACGTAACGGGCGTGCTGCACATGGGCCACATGCTCAACAATACCATTCAGGATGTGCTGGTGCGCCGGGCCCGCATGCAGGGCAAGGAAGCCTGCTGGGTGCCCGGCACCGACCACGCCTCCATTGCCACCGAAGCTAAGGTAGTGGCGCTGCTCAAGGAGCAAGGCATCGACAAAAAAGACCTCACCCGGGAAGAGTTTCTGAAGCACGCCTGGGAGTGGAAAGAGAAATACGGCGGCATCATTCTGGAGCAGCTCAAGAAGCTGGGCGCCTCCTGCGACTGGGACCGGACCCGCTTCACGATGGAGCCCGAGCTAACCGAAGCCGTGCTGCGCGTGTTCGTGGACCTGCACCAGAAGGGCTTGATTTACCGCGGTATCCGGATGGTGAACTGGGACCCCCAGGGCGGCACCGCCGTGTCGGACGAGGAGGTAATTGCCAAGGACACCATGGCCAAGATGTACCATCTGCGGTACTCAGTTGTCGGTTCTGAGTTGCCAGTTGCCAGTGAGGGAGACCAGCAGAACGATCCTGACAACCAACAACCAACAACCAACAACTACATCACCGTAGCTACCTCGCGTCCGGAAACCATCATGGCCGACGTGGCGGTAGCGGTAAACCCCAACGACCCGCGCTATACGCACCTGCACGGCGCCAAAGTGCGGATTCCGTTGCTGGGCCGCGAAATTCCGGTGATTCTGGACGAGTACGTAAGCATCGACTTTGGGACGGGCGCGCTGAAAGTGACGCCCGCGCACGATCTGAACGACTACGAGCTGGGTCTCAAGCACAACCTGCCGGTAATCGACATCCTCAACAACGAAGGCTCGCTCAACGAGAAAGCCGAGCTGTACGTGGGCCAGGACCGGTTTGCGGCCCGCCGCAACATCGTGAAAGACCTGGAAGCCGCTGGCCTGCTCGACAAGGTGGAAGAGTACGCCAGCGTGTTGCAGACGTCGGAGCGCACCGGCGCGGTAATTGAGCCGCGCCTGAGCTTGCAGTGGTTCCTGAAAATGGAACACCTGGCCAAGCCGGCGCTGGAGGTGGTGGAAAACGACGAAATCAAGCTGCACCCGCCCAAGTTCAAGAACATGTACCGGGCGTGGATGGAGAACGTGCATGACTGGTGCATTTCGCGGCAGCTGTGGTGGGGCCAGCGTATTCCGGCCTATTATCTGCTAGATGGTTCATTTGTGGTAGCCCTCAACGAGGAAGAGGCCGTGAAGCTCGCCCGCGAGAAAAGCGGCAACGCCGAGTTGCAGGCCACCGATTTGCGCCAAGACGAGGACGTACTGGATACCTGGTTTTCGTCGTGGCTGTGGCCGATTTCGGTGTTCGATGGGTTCAAAGACCCCGACAACGCCGATGTCAACTACTTCTATCCAACCAACGACCTGGTAACGGCCCCGGAAATTCTGTTTTTCTGGGTGGCCCGCATGATTATGGCCGGTTTGGAATACCGCAAGCAGGTGCCGTTCCGCAACGTATACCTCACTGGCATTGTGCGCGACGACCAGGGCCGCAAGATGAGCAAGCAGCTCGGCAACTCACCCGACCCGCTCGACCTGATTGCCACCTACGGCGCCGACGGCGTGCGCACCGGCATGCTGTTCTCGTCGCCGGCCGGCAACGACTTGCTGTACGATGTGAAGCTGGTAGAGCAGGGCCGCAACTTCACCAACAAGCTCTGGAACGCCTTCCGCCTCACCCAGGGCTGGGAGGTGGATGCTGCGCTGCCTTTCGCGAATGCCAAAGCCGTAGAGTGGTTTTCGGCCAAGCTGCACGCCGCGCAGGTAGAGCTGGACGAGCATTTCGAGAAGTTCCGGATGTCGGACGCGCTGATGACGGTGTACAAGCTGGTGTGGGGCGACTTCTGCTCGTTCTACCTGGAAATGGTGAAACCTGCTTATCAAGCCCCCATCGACCCCGAAACGCTGCGCCACACCACTGGTTTCCTGGAAACGCTGCTCAAGCTGATGCACCCGTTCATGCCCTTCATCACCGAAGAAATCTGGCACGAACTGGCCGAGCGCGGCCCCAAAGACTACGTGTGCGTGGCCGCTTGGCCCAAGCCGGCCCCAGTAGCCGGCGGTGCTGAGTTGCTGGCCCGGATGGACAAGGCACTGGAAATTGTGGCGGGGGTGCGCAACATCCGCAACCAGAAAGGCCTCGGCCCCAACAAGCCGCTGACCCTGGCCGCCAAAACCGACGACGTGGCCCTGCTGCACGACTACGACGGCGTAATCCGGAAGCTGGCGGCGCTGAGTGAAATCAGCTTGGTGGAGGCCGCGCCGGCCGCTTCGGTGAGCTTCGTGACGGGCGGGGCCGAGTTCTTTGTGCCGCTGGAAGGCCAGATTGATATGGGCGCGGAAAAAGCCCGTCTGGAAAAAGAGCTGGAGTACGCCGTCGGCTTCCGCGACTCGGTGCAGAAAAAGCTCTCCAACGAGAAGTTCGTGCAGAACGCCAAGCCCGACGTGCTGGAGCGGGAGCGGCAAAAGCTGGCCGACGCCGAAGCCAAGATTGCCACGTTGCAGCAGAGCCTGAACAACTTGTAGTCTACGTTTCGGCTTGCGCTGTTTGTACACAAGAAGCTCCGTCCTGACCCGGCGGAGCTTTTTGTATAGCGGGTCCTCAGCGGCAGCAGGCAGAACAAGACGGAGCCGTTTACCTTCGGCCAACCGCCGCACCGCAAAGAAGTAGTGCGGGTATTTCTGTTAATGCTTGATACCCCACTGCGCACACTAGCTCAGGTGTATCTTCCACTGATCGTGATTTTCTACTTCAATTCCCTAACGCTGTTATGCTCACTCCACCCGTAGCTCACCCCAAGCCCTACCAGGTACCCTCCCCCCACGGCCCCCGCCCCGACAACTATTACTGGCTCAATGAGCGCGAAAACCAGGAGGTAATCGACTACCTGAACGCCGAGAATGCCTACTTCGAGCAGGAAATGGCGCCGGTACGCGACTTGCAGAACCGGTTGTTCACCGAAATCAAGAGCCGCATCAAGGAGCAGGACGAGTCGGTGCCGTACCGCGACAATGGCTACTTCTACTACGTGCGCTACGAGGCCGGCGGCGAGTACCCGATTTACTGCCGCAAAAAGGAAAATCTGGACGCTCCCGAAGAAGTGCTGCTCGATGCCAACCAGATGGGGGAGGGGCAGGCCTACTTCCAGATTGGCGGCTTCCAGGTCAGCGACGATAACCAACTGCTGGCCTTCAGCGTGGACACCGTGGGGCGCCGCATGTACACGCTGCGCATCAAGAACTTAGCTACCGGCGAGCTGTACCCCGAGCAGATTGAAAACACCGGCGGTGAGGCCGTATGGGCCGCCGACAACCAGACCGTGTTCTACTCCAAGCAGGACGTAAACACGCTGCTGACCTACCAAATCTACCGCCACCAACTCAACACCGACCCCGCGCAGGACGTGCTGGTGTACGAGGAAGAAGATAATACTTTCCACATCGGGGTGGGCCGCTCGAAGTCGCGCGAGTACATCTTCATCCAGATGGGCAGCACTATGTCGTCGGAAACGCGCTACGTGGCGGCCACC
Source organism: Hymenobacter telluris (assembly GCF_017313265.1). Lineage (GTDB taxonomy): Bacteria > Bacteroidota > Bacteroidia > Cytophagales > Hymenobacteraceae > Hymenobacter > Hymenobacter telluris. Next base: position 220,926 of record NZ_JAFLQZ010000001.1, read on the forward strand.
AATCCGGCAGCGGAGTTTCAGGTGTTTCTGCCCCGCGAAGACGACCATCTGTATGAAGTCGAGCACTTCGAGGACTACTTCTACGTGCTGTCGAACGACGGGGCGCCCAACTTCCGGCTGCTGAAAACGCCCGTTACGGCGACCGGCAAAGTGAGCTGGCAGGAAATCATTGCCCACCGCGACGACGTGTTTCTGGAAAACATGGAGCTGTTCCGGGAATATCTGGTGCTGGGCGAGCGGCAGGAGGGCCTGTTGCAGCTGCGCGTGATGCGGTGGGAAAACGGCGAGGAGCACTACCTCAACTTCGGCGAGCCGACCTACACCGCCGCCATCAGCATCAACCCCGAGTTCGATACCACCGTGCTGCGCTACGGCTACTCCTCGCTCACCACGCCCACCAGCACCTACGACTACGACATGGGCACCCGCACCAAAACCTTGCTCAAAGAGCAGGCCGTGCTGGGTGATTTCCGGAAGGAAAACTACGTGACCGAGCGGCTGTACGCCACCGCCCAGGACGGCACGCGCATCCCCATGTCCATTGTGTACCGGCAGGGCTTCCGGCAGGATGGCAGCGCGCCGCTGCTGCAATATGCTTACGGGTCGTACGGTATTTCCATCGACCCCACATTCAGTTCGGCCCGGCTGAGTTTGCTGGACCGGGGCTTCGCCTACGTGATTTGCCACATCCGGGGCGGGCAGGAGCTGGGCCGGCAGTGGTACGAGGCCGGCAAGCTGCTGAACAAGCGCAATACCTTCACCGACTTCACCGACTGCTCGGCCTTCCTGCTACAGGAGCAATACACTGCCGCCGACAAGCTATTTGCGGCCGGCGGCTCGGCGGGCGGGCTGCTGATGGGCGCCGTCATCAACCAGCACCCCGAGTACTACAGAGGCGTGGTGGCGGCCGTGCCCTTCGTGGACGTGGTAACCACCATGCTCGACGACACTATTCCGCTGACCACCGGCGAGTACGACGAGTGGGGCAACCCCAACGAGCAGTTGTTCTACGAGTACATGCTGTCTTACTCGCCCTACGACAACGTGCAGGCCCAGGCCTACCCCAACCTGCTGGTCACTACCGGCCTGCACGACTCGCAGGTGCAGTACTTCGAGCCGGCCAAATGGGTGGCCAAGCTGCGCACCCTCAAAACCGACCACAACCTGCTGCTGCTCCACACCGACATGGAAGCCGGCCACGGCGGCGCCTCCGGCCGCTTCAAATCCATTCATGACGCCGCCCGGCAGTTTGCGTTTATGCTGCTGTTGCTGGGTGAGCAGTAGCCCCGGGTAATTAACTCAGGTTGCGAGGTAGCGGCGTAGCGGCGAGAGGTTTGTAACAGATACAGCGACAGTAGGTGTGCGCCGCGTAGCGGTGCCAGAGCCACCTGGCTATTCTGGCACCGCTATGCGGCGCTTCCTGCCGAAAACAACCCGTTCTACAAACCGCTCACCGCTACGCGGCTACCTTGTAACCTGTATTAAATAAGCTGGCTGCCTGAAAAATGACGCTGTTATTTCGCGCGACGTGCGGAGTGGCAGCGTCATTTCTTTTAACAATTCAGATAGTCAACTTCCTGGTAGCTACGTAGAAGCGCAGTAAGAAAGGGCAGATGGCTAAGCACGGCGGTTGTCGTTGGGCGACTATTACTGCCTTCCGATGCCACCTTGCCATTAAACTGGTGTCTGTGGGTTCAGTCCAAGGTCTCAACCGGTCTGCTAATCTTCCGTCCCGGACGGATGAAAAAGAGGATTGGTCGTTTTGAGGGGCGAGGCTGCGCACGAAGCCAGTAGCTTCGAGAAATTTTACGTACACGACTACACCCCACCGGGTTTGCCGAGTGGTATTCTTCCAGTGAATTGATGAAAAAGATTTTACTTGCTTTGGCCTTCACTAGTGCCGGCCAGCTGGTTTTCGCACAGAATCAAGGCGGTCCGCCCGCCGGAACACGCCCCGCCGGTGGCCCGCCCGCCGGCGGCGCCCCGCGCCAGCTAGCCACCGGGGCACCGCAGCCCCAGCAAGGCAGTGGGCGCATTACCGGCACCGTAACCGATGCCGCAACCAAAAAGCCAGTGCCCTATGCCACGGTGGTGCTGCTCAACCCCGCTACCGGCAAGCCCGCCGATGGTACCGCCGCCGACGAGCGGGGCAAGTTCACCATGACGGGGGTGGCCGCTGGCACCTACACCGTGCAAATCAGCTTCCTGGGCTATAAATCCGTTGATAAAACCGGCATCACCATCACCGACGCCGGCAACACGGTAGCCCTGGGCACGGTGGCGCTGGCCTCGTCGGCGCAGGCGCTCAAGGAAGTGGTGGTAGAAGGCCAACGCTCCCTGATTGAGGAGCGGGTAGACCGCACCGTGTACAACGCAGAGCAGGACCAGACCACCCGCGGCGGCGACGCCACCGACGTGCTCAAGCGCGTACCGCAGCTAACCGTGGACCTGGATGGCAACGTGACGTTGCGCGGCAACTCCAACGTGCGGGTGCTTATCAACAACAAGCCTTCTACCATCACGGCCAGCAGCATTTCCGATGCGCTCCGCCAGATTCCGGCCGATGAAATCAAGAGCGTGGAGGTAATTACCTCGCCCTCGGCCAAGTACGACGCCGAAGGCTCGGGCGGCATCATCAACATTGTCACCAAGAAAAACAACTTGGAAGGCAAAACGCTGAGCATTGATACCAGCGTAGGCAACCGGGGCTCCAACCTGGGGTTGAACGGCAGCATCCGGACGGGTCGCATGGGCTTCTCGCTGGGCGGCTGGGGGCGCGCCGGCTACAACGTGCCCGGCACGTTCTCCAACGACCAGCAAACGTACGGCGAATCGGGGGGGCTGATTTCCACCACCAGCCAGCAGGCCAGTACCCGCCGCAACGACGTATTCGGGCGCTACACCCTGGGCTGGGATTTCGACATCAACAAGTACAACTCGCTGGCGGCCTCGGTGCGCTACGGCTTGCGCAACGGCACCAACTACCAGGACGACCTGCTCACCCGTTCCGACTTTTACGGCGTTTCCGGGGCGCTGCTCCGCCAGACCGGGGATACGCGCAACGTGCGCACCAACGACAAGTCCAACAACGTGGATGTGAGCCTGGGCTACACCCACACCACCGAAACGCCCCAGCAGGAGCTAAGCTTTTTGGGGGTGTACAGCCGCAACAACCGCAACAACGACTTCACCAACACCATCACCGACCTGCTCGATACCGCGCCAGGGGCCAGCGTGTCGCCGTACCGGCTCAAAAACCTCAACGACAGCTACGACCAGGAACTCACGCTGCAACTCGACTACCAGACGCCCATCGGCGACAAGCAGATTCTGGAAGTGGGGGCCAAGGACATTATGCGCCAGGCCAACAGTGACTACACCTACCTGCGGGCCGAAGGCGACAACCTGTTTGAGCCGCTCACCAATGCGGGCCTCAACAACCAGTTCAACTACGACCAGAACGTGGCTGCCGCCTACGCGGCCTACACGCTCAATTTCCTGAAGCAGTACACCCTCAAAGCCGGGGCCCGCTACGAGTACACCACCATCAACGCCAAGTTCGCCAATACCGATACCGAAACCGAAATTCCGTCGTATGGGGTGCTGGTGCCCAGCTTCAACCTCTCGCGCCGGCTGGCCAGCGGCAACACCCTAAAGGCCGCCTACAACCGCCGCATTCAGCGCCCCTCGCTGCGCTTCCTCAACCCCAACGTGCAGGCTTCCAACACGCGCAACGCCACCCAGGGCAACCCGGTGCTCGACCCCGAGTACACCAACAACTACGAGCTGGGCTACAACACCGCCATCAAAAACGTGCTGCTGAATATGTCGGCGTTTGTGCGCAACACCACCGGCTCGATTCAGTCGGTGCGCCGGCCGGCTACGCCCGACGAAATTGTGCGCTACGAACTGTCGGAAGGCGCCATCTTCACTACGTTCGACAACATCGGGCAGGAAAACGCCTACGGGGGCAGCCTGTTCGTGAATGCCAAGATTGGCACCAAGTTCACCCTCAACGGCGGCCCCGATTTCTATTACGCCGTCCTGCGCAACAACGTGTCGGACGTGAACTACAACGCCCGCAACAAGGGCTTCGTGATAAGCGGCCGTGTGTTTGGTACCTACAACCTCACCGATAAGTGGAGCCTCCAGGCTTTCACGTTTGCGCGGGGCCGGGAGGTGCAGCTGCAAGGCTACCAGAGCGGCTTTGGGGTGTATAGCCTGAGCGTGCGCCGCGAGTTTGCCGAGAAGCGCGGCAGCATCGGGTTCGGGGCCGAGAACTTCTTCTCGCCCAAAATCCCGATTCGCACCGAGTTTACTTCGCCGCTGCTGGTGCAGAACAGCGAGAACATCCCCAACCGCCTCAACTTCAAAATCAACTTCAGCTACCGCATCGGTAAGCTGAGCGTGGCCGACGCCAAGCCCCGCCGCCGCCGCAACGCCGGCAACGACGACCTGAAAGAAGGCGGCGACGCCGACCCCGGCAGCACCCCCGCCCCGCAGCCCACTGGCGGCGGCGGCCGCCCCTAAGGCGAGCCAGGCTGTGTAGGCAGCAAGCAAAAAAGGAACGTCATGCTGAGCGCAGTCGAAGCATCTCGCGTGCTGATGTCGGATTACTAATCCACTGTCAGCACGCGAGATGCTTCGGCTCCGCCTCAGCATGACGTTCCTTTTTATGGGTAGCGAGGTGCTCTACCGCACCTTCAAACTGTCGGGTACGGCGGCGCCGCGGGTGGCTTGGGTGAGCTGGTTTTGCAGCTGAAAATTCACCTGCTCACAGTCGGTGAACCGCTGGTTGGCTTGCTTGAGGGCTTCTTCCGTGCGAGTAAGGCGCAGGTACAAAAAGATGATAAGGCCCAACGCTATGAGTAGGGCAACGAGGGGAAGGACTTTGTTCATGCAGATAGCAAGGCAGGTAAGAGCCGCAAAGGTAAGGCTGCGACTGGCCACCGCGGCCCTGCTGTTTTGTACCTTATTTTCGGAAAAATAAATAATAAGGTACAAAAATTGAATGTGCCGCCGCTACGGCTTGGCCCGGCGGGCATGGCCTTTGGCGGGCGCGGCGGCCGGGGCCAGGGGGGCGCTCAGCTCGGCGTACTTCTCAAACAGGCGCTGCACCCGCTCGGTATCGTGCTTGAAGGGGCGGCGCAGGTAGAGCCGGTCGACTAGCCTATCGAGGTGGCGGTGGGCAGCGCGCAGGTCGGGGGGCATGGCCAGCGGGTCGTAGAGGTCGGCGAGGGTGCTGCCGGGGTGGGCGGCGCGGGCGTCCAGCACCACCTGGGCGGCTGCTTCTATGGGTTGCCGGTCGGCGGCGCTGGGCTCGGCGGGCCAGGGGAAGTTGTTGTAGACGATGTCCTTGGAGTAGCGGTAGTCACTTTTCAGCCGCCCGCAGGTATAGCGCATCCAGGCCATGTGCATAGCCGAGGTCAGCACCCCGAAATGGTAGAGCGTGGCGTTGGGAACGGTATTAACTAGGTCACTTGCTATTACATCTTTTGGCATGAAGCCAATTGGTACATAAGGCCGCTTCTCAGAAGAAACACGCGGTATTAGCAAATAAGCGGTGTCTGGTTGTGCCAGTTGTCTGAAGAGGGTATGGTTCTGATAGCCACGAGTAGCAGCGGCTTTACTGGCTAAACGAAATTGTTTGACTGCCTCAACCCGTGCGCGTACCAGTGGCATCTGCTTCAGTTCTCCAGGCTGCATATCTACCAGCCACAAACACCAGCGGCTTTGCCCGTTGATGAACTCCTGCGCCCCGGTGAAAGGCCGCACGAAACGGGCCACCGCTGGCTCGGCTGCTAATAGTTCTTCCCGTTCTTCATCTGATAAAATAAGGTGGCCTCCATCTGTGGGCTTGTTGCCGTAGCGCATAGCCGGTACTGGCGAAATGGGCCGGGGGCGGTTGGTGAGCAGCACGGTTGGTCCGCCAGTCAGATAGGGTGTAATGTTATCAGGATTGATTTCGTGCGGTTGTGTATCGGTAACTGAGGCGTACTCGAACAGCCGCTTCACTGGGACGTCCTGCGGCCCAAACCCAATGATGATGCAATGCACAGCCGCTTTACCGCGGGCTTCATTGGTCCATTTAAAGGTTTGGTGGGCAAAATGAATCTTCATCCCAAAGCGGAAGATGATAGGCCCCCACAACAGACCCACTTGTTCGCCTTGCGTGATGGAGTTGGTACTGACCAGTGCTGCCCGAACATCGGTTCCCTGAACGTACTCCGCCGTTTTCCAGAACCAAGCCGAAACAAAATCCAAGACACCTGCCGCTGATACGCCGTGCAGTACCCGGCGCAAATCGGCCTTCTGTTCTTCCGTCTGATAATGGTGCCCCACAAACGGCGGGTTGCCGACGATGTGGCTGGCGTCGGTGTTGGGCAGCACCTCGTTCCAGTCGGTGGTGAGGGCGTTGGCGTGCAGGATGCGGGCGCGGTGGCGCAGGGGCAGGCGGGCGTAGTACTGCCCAAAGCGCACCGAAAGCAGCTGGTTCATCTGGTGGTCGACGAGCCACAGCGCCACCTCGGCAATGCGGGCCGCAAACTCGTCAATCTCGATACCGTGCATCTGGTCGACCTGCAATTGTACCAGCGTGGCTACGCCCAGGCCCTGTTGGGTGCCGGCCTCGTTGGGGTAGAGCAGCTCCAACAGCTCCAGCTCCAGCAAACGCAGCTCGCGGTAGGCCACCACCAGAAAGTTGCCGCAGCCGCAGGCCGGGTCCAGCAGGCGCAGCTTGGCCAGCTCGCTCTGCATGGCCCGCAGGCGCGGGGCGCGGGTGGTGGCACTCAGGGCGGCCAGCCGGGCCAGCTCGGCCCGCTTCTCATCCAGCAGCAGCGGCCCCAGCGCCTTCCTAATGTTTTGCTCGGAGGTGTAGTGCGCGCCCAGCGTGCGGCGCTCCTGCGGGTTCATCACACTCTGAAACAGGGAGCCGAAGATGGCCGGCGAAATCTGGCCCCAGTCGAGGCGGGTGGCATCCAGCAGCAGGTCGCGCATCTGGCTATCAAAGGCCACCGTGCGCAGCCCGCCCTTAAACAGGTCGCCGTTCACGTACGGAAACTCGCGCAGGTGCTCGGGCAGGGCGGCGGGGCGCTGGTCTTCGGGCGTGTCCAGCGTCTCGAACAGCTGGTGCAGCAGGGGGCCCAGGTGCTGGCCTTTGGGGCCGGCGTGCTGGCTCACCAAATCCATGAAAGCGGCGCGGGGGAAAATGTCGGTGTCCTCGGCGAACAGGCAGAACAGCAGCCGCACGAGGTAGCGCTCCAGGTCGGAGCCCCGGTAGCCGCTGGCTTCCAGCTGGTCGTGGAGGCGGCCCATGCGCTCGGCGGCCTGCACGTTCACGGGGTCCTGCTCCTGGTAGGTGCGCTGCTGGTAGCCGGCCATAAACCCAAACAGCCGCACGTGCTGGCCCAGGTCGGAGAGCTGAATTTCGGTGTGCTGCTCGGGCTTCGGAAACACCGTGCTCGGGCGCAAATCATAGAGGCGCAGCCGGGCAAAGTCCGACACGAAGATGTACTGCGGCTTGTCGTGGGGTTCCAGGCCGCCCACGTACTCCAGGGCCTGGTGGTAGGCATCGTCGAGGTTTTTGCCCAGGCTTTTGCTTTCGCCTAGCAGGATGCCGGGCCAAAACAAATCAATGCGGCCCCGGCGGGCGGGGCCGGGGGCGGCTACCGCGCCGGCGGGCAGGGTAGGGTCGTGGCGGGTGACGTTCTCCTCGAAGCGGGCCACCTTGCGGCGGTTGATGCCGAACACCTCGAAAAAGTCGTTCCAGAAGGTTTGGGCCTCGCCCTGCTCCGAGCTGTAGTCTTTGGCATTGCGGGCAAAATCATAGGCATTCTTGCGAATCTCGGTCCAGCTAAGCGGCATCGGGTACGGGGGATAAACAGGATGGGATAGTCCCGCAAGATAGGGGGTGGAGCGTGTGCTGTCCTTGTGCTTTCATGTAGTACTTTCACCCACCTCCCATAAGAAGAGGAAAATGGCAGTATCGTATAGGAGTGTATAAGTCTATTACAATGCTGCACTCTGACCTACTGGCTTACGTCGAAAAGCATCTTTCTTCGGAACTCGCCCTCATGCAAACCGGCGGCTACGCCACCGCCCACCCCACGCTGACGCCCGCCGAAAAGGCGCTGATATACCACTACACCGATACTGGTTCCACGGCGCTGAACCGGGCATTGCACACTAACCTGCGTGGGGTGCCGGGCGTATTCCAACAAGAGTTACCAGTAGTGCTACGCAAGCTGCCTATTTATGCTGGTACCGTATACAGCGCCGCTCATTTGCAACCAACTGAACTTAGCCGGTTGGTAGCTGCCGCTACTACTGGCGATACGCTGGAAAATGCGGGCATCATCACTTGGCCAGCGTATCTGTCGGCCAGTTGCTCACGCCGGGTGGCCAAAATCCATGCGGCGGGATTCTCTGATTCCGTAGCGCCAAAAAACTGTTTGTTTGTCGTGCGTTCCAAAACCGGGCGCAATATCGAACAGCTTTCATGTTATGGCCCTAATGGGAAAGATCCGTTCGATAGTGAGCAGGAAGTCTTATTTTTACCTGACACTCAATTTACTGTGGTTGGCATTGACTTGGCAACTAGTCTGCCCATTATACAGTTAATAGAAGTATAATTCTGCTATGTCCGCCTTCACCAACTACCTCGAAACTGTCTCCAGGCAAGCCGCTCCCGTTCGGGAAGAGGATTTGCTGTTTAAGTTTGTGTTGTTGGATTGTGAGCCAACAACATTGAAGCGCATGGTTGCCGTTTTGAACCAACAACTGGTAGCCTTGCCCGCTACCACCCCCAAGAGCGTCTTCTCTACCCTCATGCGGCTGATTGCCCACCTGGATGAGCGCCGTGAAGAAGCCGAGTTGGCCGCTAACCCGGAGCGCCGGGCCGGTATCGAACGAGTAGGCGAGCATTTTGCCCGCAAGGCCCAGTCGGGCTGGTCGAGCCAGCCGCTGCCGGAGCTGCCCCCCGACGCGCAATAGTTCTTTTCAACGTTGCTTTGACAGATAAAGCCCCGGTCGCCCCAGCAGCCGGGGCTTTGTTTTGTTCATGGGTTTCTGTACCTTATTCTCAAGTAATTCAAAAATAAGGTACAGAAACCCATGCCTCGCAGAGCCATTCCATCCACTACGCTGGTAGCTGCCGTCCGGAAATATTTTGGGCTGGTACAGCACGAGCTGGCCGCTTACTTAGGGGTAAGCCCGGAGTTGGTGAAGCACATCGAAGCCGGCCGCCGCACCCTGACTGGCCCGGTGCTGCTGCGCCTGAACTCGCTGGCTCAGCTGCTCCCACCGGATGCCCCGGCCCAACCCGCCGCGCCGGAGCCTGATATGCCTCCGCCCGGTGCACCCGCGCCCGGCCCCCTGGAAGCCCGCCTTGACTATTGCCAGCACCACGCCGGCAAGCTGCGCCGGGAGCTGCGCACGTTGGCCGCCGGGCAGGCCCAGGCGCGGCGCTGGCAGGCGGTGTTGCCTGGCTTGCTGCGGGCCCCTGCGTTGCCGGAAGTGCTGCTGCCCGCCCCCGACGCCCACCGGGCCCGGCAGTGGCTGCTGGCGCGGCAGCAGCAGGCCACGGCCATCCTCACCGATGCCGATACGGTGGCCCGCTACCACCTGCTGCGGCTGCGGGCCGACGCCCTGGAAACAGAAGCGGCGGCTTTGGCGGAACTGTTGCGGGAGCCAGCGCCGGGAGGCGTCCCAAAATAGGGGCGTGGGGTCTCAAAACAGGGGGAAATTTGTGCGGTAGTGCGCAGCCAGCCCGGCTATCTTGGGGCATATCTCATCCTCTAACCCCTTTACTTTTATGGCTCTTGATGTAACCGTATTAACTACCCGCGCCGAGTGCGACGAAGTGCTCGACGACCTGGCCGCCGAGCTGGATGGCTACCAGCAGCGCACCAGCAACCTCGAATTTGCCGACCGCCGGACCAGCCGCTCCCAGGCCGACGCCGCCGGGCAGCTGGCGGGTGTAGAAGCCGAAATAGCCGCCTACACTGCCATCCTGGCTTCACCCGATATTACGGCCACTATGCGCAAGCAAAACGAAACCAAGCTGCGCCGCGCCAACGACCGGCGCGACAACCTCACCGACACGGGCAGCTCCCGGAGTGCGGCCAGCCGCTTGCTGGCAGCCGTAGATACCCAGCAGGTGCAGGCCCAGGTAGATGTGCTCACAGAAGCCCAAACGCAGGTAACCACCCACCGCGCTACCCTGCCCGCTTAGCAAGCTGCTTGTAACGGCCAACAGAAAGGCCCGCCGGATTATCCGGCGGGCCTTTTCTTTATGAAATGCTATTTAATGGTTGCTTGACCGTCGTGCTTCGGCTGCGCGGACGCCAGATGAGCATGACGGTCAAGCAATTATTAAATAGTCGTATTCGGGTCGAACTGCTCGAGGTAGTCGGCTACGCGGCGCACGAACATGCCGCCGAGCGAGCCGTCGACCACGCGGTGGTCGTAGCTGTGGCTCAGGAACATGAAGTGCCGCACGCCAATCAGGTCGCCCTGCGGGGTTTCAATAACGGCGGGCTTCTTCTTGATGGCGCCCACGGCCATAATGGCTACCTGCGGCTGCATGATGATGGGCGTGCCCATCACGTTGCCGAACGAGCCCACGTTGCTCACGGTGTAGGTGCCGCCTTCCAGGTCGCCGGGGGTGAGCTTGTTGATGCGGGCCCGGTTGGCGAGGTCGTTCACCTTCTTGCTGAGGCCGTTGAGGTTGAGCTGGTCGGCGTTGTGAATGACCGGCACAATCAGGTTGCCGCTGGGCAACGCCACCGCCACCCCAATGTTGATGTCGCGCTTCTTGATGATGTAGTCGCCATCCACCGATACGTTGATGTTGGGGAAGTCCTGGATGGCGCGGGCAATGGCCTGGATGAAGATGGGCGTGAAGGTGAGGTTTTCGCCTTCGCGCTTTTTGTAGGCATCCTTGTGCTTGTTGCGCCAGTTCACGATGTCCGTCACGTCGGCCTCCACGAAGGAGGTAACGTGCGGCGCAATGCGCTTGGAGTCCACCATGCGCTGGGCAATCATTTTGCGCATGCGGTCCATCTCCACCAGCTCCTGCCCACCGCTGATGGAAGGCACAGCTTTGGTTGGTTGCTGGTTGTTGGCTGCTGGTTGCTGGGCTTGCGGTGCGGCTTGGGCAACGGGCGCGGCTGGTTTTGCAGCCGGGGCTGGCGCGGCGGCCGGAGCCGGTGTGGCGGCCGGAGCCGGGGCAACGGGCGCGGCCGGAGCAGCGGGCGCAGTTTGGGCTTGCGGGGTCAGGGGCTTTTTACCGGCCGCTACGTAGTCGAGAATGTCTTTCTTGGTGACGCGGTTTTCGCTGCCGGTGCCGGGCAAATACTCCAGGTCGGCCATCGAAATACCTTCTTCGCGGGCAATGCTGAGCACCAGCGGCGAGTAGAAGCGGCCGGGCTGGGGCTGAGCAGCCGGAGCGGCGGCAGCTTCCGGTACGTAGGGTACTTCGGCCACGCCTTGGTCGGCGGGGACGGGGGTTTCCGGGGCTGAAGCTGCTTCGGGCGCGGCGGCCGGCGGCGTGGTGCTCTGGGCGGCGGCCACGTCGGTTTCCACCACGGCTATGGGGGCACCTACGGCCACTACCTGGCCTTCCTGCGCTAATATCTCCTGCAATACGCCGGCATGAATGGCGGGTACTTCGGTATCTACTTTGTCGGTAGCCACTTCCAGCACTGATTCGTCCTGCTCAATCGTGTCGCCGACTTGCTTGAGCCATTTCAGGACGGTGCCTTCCATAATGCTTTCGCCCATTTTGGGCATCACCATTTCCACTCGTGCCATGCGGTATAGGAATAGGGGTTGGGTTATTGGGGTGGGGGAATTTCAGGGCCAAAGGTAGGGAATAGTGAAGTGGTGAAATTGTGAGATGGTGAAATTGTGAGTTTGACGTTATAACCGCGCAAATGGCGCAAGTAAAACGTCAAACTCACTATTTCACCATCTCACAATTTCACCACTTCCCCCGCCGGCAGGTTCTGGCGCAGTAGGTTCAGGGCCATGGTTACGGTGTATTCCACGTTGAGCTGGCGGCCCCGGTCAAACGAAAACTGGCGGCTGACGGTTTGGTGGGCATCGGCGTAGGCTAGGCAAATGGTGCCAACGGGCTTGGTTTCGGTGCCGCCGCCCGGGCCGGCAATACCGCTGGTGGCCAGGGCTACGTCTACGCCTAAGCGGCGGCGGGCACCTTCGGCCATTTCGCGCACGGTGGCCTCACTCACGGCGCCGTGGGCAGCCAGCGTCTCCGGATTCACACCCAGCTCCTGCACTTTAATGTCGTTGTGGTACGCCACGATGCTGCCTCGGAAATAAGCGGAACTGCCCGGTACGCTGGTTATTTTGTGGGCCAGCAACCCGCCCGTGCAGCTTTCGGCGGTGCCCAGCGTGAGGTTGCGTGCCAGCAGCAGTGGGCCGATGGCGGCTTCCAGCTTCACTTCACCTTCGGCAAAAATGTACTCGCCAATGGCCGCATGTAGCTCCGGCAGCAAGGCCTGCATGCGCTGCCGCAGGTCGGGTTGGCCATCGGAATACCCAGTGAGGCGCAGCCGGACGCCCCCCAGGTAGGGCAGGTACGCCAGCTTGACGTTGGCGGGCAAGGCGGTTTCCCAAGCGGCAATCTTCTCGGCCAGAAACGACTCGCCCAGCCCTACCGTCTGCACCACTACGTGCTCGATGGGTGGCACCTGGAAGCGGGTTTGCAGCCGCGGCAGCACCTGTTCGTTCATCAGGTACTTCATTTCGTGGGGCACGCCGGGCATGCTCACAAACACGGTGCCTTGGTCGTCGAACCACATGCCGGGGGCTGTGCCGACGGCATTGAACAGCACCTCGCAGTTGGCCGGTACCAGTGCCTGCTGCCGGTTTACGTCGAGCATGGGGCGGTTGTAGCGCTTAAAGATGCCTTCCACGTGCGCCAGCGTGGGCTCGTGCAATACCAACTCACTGTGGAAGTAGCGGGCCAGCACGTGCTTGGTGAGGTCGTCTTTGGTGGGGCCGAGGCCGCCGGTGATGAGCACCACGCGGGCGCGTTGCCGGGCCTGGTCGAGGGCGGCCACAATTTCATCGGCCCGGTCGGAGACGCTGGAAATCTGCCGCACGCGCAGCCCGATTTTGGCTAGCTCCTGCCCCATAAAGGCCGAGTTGGTATCGATAACCTGCCCGTAGAGCAGCTCGTCGCCAATAGTCATAATTTCAACGTCGGGAAGCAGGGACATACAGCAGCGGTTAGGATGGCAGGGGGAATGGGTGCAATTTGGGGCTCCGACGCGTAAGACCGCCACAAGGGCCGTCTGGTTTTCGTCTTTTCTATTTATGTCTACTTTTCGAATCCTGACCTTAGCATTAACGCTGGGCATGGCCACCCCGCTGGCCGTACAGGCGCAAACCAAAACCACGGCCAAGAAAACCACCACCACGACCAAGAAAGCCACGACTACTACGGCCAAGAAACCAGCGGCAAAAACCACCACAACCACCAAAACTACCACGGCCAAAACGGCCGTAGCCGCTGCGGCCGCCGCCGTTGTCAAAACCCCGCTCACCGATGCCGAAGCCAACAACGGCCTGAAGGAAGCCCTGACGCAGAGCATCAACCGCAGCATCGAGCAGGCCTCCGCCACCGACGGGTTCAACGCCAACACCGACATCCGCATCCCGTTTCCGCCCGAGGCCGAACTGGTAGCCGCCACCATGCGCAAGCTGCGGCTGGGCGCCTTGGTCGACAATTTCGAGGTAGCCCTAAATCGGAGTGCCGAATCAGCGGCCAAGGAAGCGGCGCCCATCTTCCTGGGGGCGGTGCAGAATATCAGCTTTCAGGATGCGCTGGGCCTGGCCACCAGCAAAGAGGAAGATGCCGCCACCACCTTTCTGTACGGCAAAACCGCCGACCAGCTTAAAACGGCGTTCCAGCCCATCATTCAGCAGTCGTTGGAGCAAACGGGTGCCACCAAGCTCTACGCCGAAATGGTAGCCCGCTACAACAAGATTCCGTTGGTCACCAAGCTGGAGCCGCAGCTGACGCCCTACGCCTCGCAAAAAACCGTGGATGGCCTGTTCACGCTGGTAGCGGCCGAAGAAGCTAAAATCAGAGCCAACCCCGCCGCCCGCGGCAGTGAGCTGCTGAAGCGGGTATTCGGGAAGTAATACTTTACCAGCACGGTAGTTTCTGAATCAAAGAATTGTAGCGTCTGGTTTCAACTGGGCGCTACACTTTTTTCAAGTTGGTCCGGTTTCTGCAAATGCCGCTTACAACCAAGTACCTCGTTTCTTTCTGCCATGAACTACCGCCGCTTTCTATTTCTGCCATTGGCTGTATTAGGACTCCAACTCAGTGCTTCTGCTCAGACGTTCAGCCTACCTAAAATCGGTACCATCAAGCTGCCAACCACCAAAGGCAGAACCACTACCAGCACCAGCCAGGGCGGCCTCACCAATACCGAAGCCGCCAACGGCCTTAAGGAAGCCCTCGTCCAAGGCGTCAGCAAAGGCGCCGACCAGGCATCCCAAACCGACGGCTTCAACCTCAACAAGCTGATTCGTATTCCCTTCCCACCTGACGCCCAGCGCGTAGCCAACACTCTGCGCACCCTGGGTTTGGGCAGTCAGGTGGATCGGTTTGAGCTGTCGTTGAACCGGGGCGCCGAAGATGCGGCCAAGAGTGCCAAGCCCATCTTTTTGTCGGCTATTAAGAGCCTCACGTTCAACGACGTATGGAATATCCTGACCGGCGAGAAAAACGCTGCCACGCAGTACTTGCAACGGACCACCACGGCGCAACTCACTACGGCCTTTAAACCTATCATCCAGCAAAGCCTCGACAAAGTGGGCGCCACCCGCTACTACACCGACCTCAGTACGCGCTACAACAAGATTCCGCTGGTAACGCCCGTGCAAACCGACCTCAACCAGTACGCCACCGGCAAAGCCATCGACGGCCTGTTCACCCTCATTGCCCAAGAGGAGGCCAACATCCGGGAAAACCCCGTGGCCCGCACCACCGACCTGCTCAAGCGTGTTTTCGGCCGCAAGAGTTGATTGCTGATGTGCTGATTTGTTGATGTGCTAATTACCGATTTTTAATGTGCGGATTGTTGATGGGTTGATGTGCTTCTGTTGTATGGATTACAATGCAAAAGGCCCCGTTCTAATTCAGAACGGGGCCTTTTTAATGAGTTAAGCGTAAGGTTTGCGAAGTTTCCTCAGCATATCAACCCATCAATAATCCGCGCATTAAAAATCGTCGTCGTCGAAGCTGCTGCGACGGCCGCGGGACGAGCCGCCCAGGTCATCGTCGTCATCGTCGTCGAAGTCGTCGTCATCGTCGAGGCTGCTGAAGCCGCGGCTGCCGTCGGGGTCTTCGGCGGCTTCGGCCGTGGTGTATTCTTCTTCGGTCATGCTCGCCAAATCCAGGGCTTCGTCGTGCGAGGAGCCCGTGTCGCGCCACATCAGATAGTCGGCGTACTTAGCGGAAAGTTGATCTTCGGATGAACCACGGGTTTTGCTGCCGCCGGTTTTGGCGAAGCTATCCAGTTCGTCGTCATCCAGGTCGTCGTCGTCGAGGTCGTCGTATTGTCTCATGGCCTTGTCAGGGGCTAGGGGAGTTGATAAAAGATTAGGCGCGTAATGGCAAGGTTACCGTTGCGAAGATACGTGACGGAAGGCTTCAAGTTCGCCGGTGCGAAAAGTTTTGCTGCTAAAAAGTGCCTTTCAGCTTGGCAGAGCCACTTTACGGTACAGCTCTGCCAAGGGCAACGCCACGTTCAGCGCTGGCAATAGCAGCGTAGTCGCCAGGCCTTCTACTTCCTGATACAGCCACGCGCCATCAGAAGTGCGGGAGTGCATGCCTACCACAACCCGTTGGCTGTCAACCAGCACGTAGTGTTGCAGGCTGGCAATGCTTTTGTAGAACATGAACTTGCTGCCCCGGTCGTTTTTACCAGTGCTTATTGAAATAACTTCCAGCAGCACCACCGGATTCAGCAGCGTATCCAAATGTGCATCGTCCAGGTACTGTTCCTCCCCGCACACCACCGATACATCCGGAAACGTGTAGAGCCCATTGGCCGGAATGTGCACGCGCATATCACTAGGAAACACGTTGCAGGTATCACCAAGGCGGTTTCCCAAACCAGTAATTAGGTTGGAAACCAACAGGTTGTGGGCCCGGCTGGCGCCCGACATAGCGAATACTTCGCCGTCGTAATACTCGCTCTTGAACTCGGCTTCGCGCTCGGCAGCCAAGTACTCTTCAGCGGTGACGTAAATTCCAGGACGAGCAGACATTCGCGTGAGGTTTACTCGAAGCTACGCAAACCAACGTAAAACAACGGTTACCGAGCCGCCTGTGCCCCAAAATCCGTGATGTTAAGCTGGTCGGTACAAAACGCGTATTCCTCCGGTACGTTGCTGGAAACCAGCACGGTGCGCCCCGCCAACGTAGCTTGTACGTGTTCCTGATACCAGGCCACGCCGGCGCGGTCGAGGTTGGTGGTGGGCTCGTCGAGCAGGAGCAGAGGGGTATCGGCGTAAAGAGCCAGGGCCAGCTTGAGGCGCTGCTTCATACCCGAAGAAAAGTCGCGCACCAGCTTATGGCGCGAGGTTGAAAGGTACATTAGTTCGATGAGGCGCGGCGGAGTCAGGCCGGGCCTGAGGGGCTTGAAGCGGGTGTGAAAGTGTAGCAGCTCAGTGAGCGTCAGCTCCTCAATCAGCTCCAGGTAGGGCGCCGCGTAGGCCAGCTGCTTTGGTACGTCTTCCACCAGCACGCCGTGGCCCTGGTGCTGGTAGCGCAGCGTGCCAGTGGTGGGGAGCTGCTGCCCGGAAAGGGTGTTGAGCAGCGTGCTTTTTCCTGCTCCGTTAGGCCCCAAAATAGCCGTGGCGGACCCAGACTGAAACGTGTGCGTCAGGCCCCGGAAAATCCATTCGCGCGCGTACCGCTTGCCGAGCCCGGTTGCCTCAATCTGCACCGCTGCCGTTGCGCGAGTAGCCCTTGATAACGCCCCGGCCCGAGTTACGCACGAAATTCACCACTTCGTCGCGCTCCGGTGAGGGGGCCAATTCCAACTCAATCTTGTCGAGGGCTTCGTTGTTGTTCATGCCGCCCAAAAAGAGCAGCCGGTACAGCTGCTGAATCTCGGAAATCTTCTGGTCGGAGTAGCCGCGGCGGCGCAGACCGATGCTGTTGATGCCAGCGTAGGTAAGCGGCTCGCGCCCGGCCTTCACGAACGGCGGCACATCCTTGCGCACCAACGAACCACCCGATACCATGGCGTGCTGGCCCACCTTCACAAACTGGTGCACCGCCGAAGTGCCCCCAATAATGGCGTGGTCCCCGATTTCCACGTGGCCCGCCAACTGTACGCCGTTAGCTAATACGCAATGATTTCCGATGATGCAGTCGTGGGCTACGTGCACGTAAGCCATCAGCAGGCAATTAGCACCCACTACAGTTTTCATGCGGTCCACAGTGCCACGGTTTACCGTCACGCACTCCCGAATCACGGTGTAGTCGCCGATGTGGACGGTGGTTTTTTCGCCGGCGAACTTCAAATCCTGGGGCACGGCGGCAATTACGGCGCCCGGAAAAATCTTGCAGTTCTTGCCGATGCGGGCCCCCGCCATGATAGTTACGTTCGGGCCAATCCAGGTGCCTTCCCCGACTTCCACATCCTTGTCAATGGTTGTGAAAGGCTCCACTACTACGTTTTGCGCAATCTTGGCTTCGGGGTGAATGTAGGCGAGCGGCTGGTTCATTCTAATCAATTAAAAATGAAGAATTAAAAATTAAAAATTGAAGCAGATGGCCCCATCTGAACGGTCACGGGCATTTTTAATTCTTCATTTTTAATTTTTAATTGATTTTAGGCGTCTTTACGTACGATGGCGGCACTCATTTCGGCTTCCATCACCACTTTGCCGTTCACAAAGGCCTGGCCGCGCATTTTGGCAATGCCGCGCTTGACGGGCGCCAGCAGCCAGCACTTGAACACTACCGTGTCGCCGGGCTTTACCATGCGGCGGAAACGGCAGTTCTCGATGCCCACAAAGTAAGGGGTATAATTCTCTGGATCTGGTACAGTATTTAGCACCAAAATGCCACCTGTTTGGGCCATGGCTTCCACCTGCAACACACCCGGGAATACGGGGTTGCCGGGGTAGTGCCCCACAAAGAACGGCTCGTTGATAGTCACGTTCTTGATGCTCGCCACCGACGTGTCGTCGAGGTGTATCACTTTGTCGATCAGCAGGAACGGGTAGCGGTGCGGCAACACCTGCATGATTTGGTTGATGTCCATGACCGGCTCCCGGGTGGGGTCGTAGTGCGGCACGGGGGAGGAGTTGGCCTCCATCATCTTCTTCTTGATCTTCTTAGCAAACGCTACGTTGGCTGCGTGGCCAGGGCGGGCCGCCAGAATCTGGCCTTTCAGCGGCCGGCCTACCAGCGCCAGGTCGCCTACCAGGTCGAGGAGCTTGTGGCGGGCGGGCTCGTTTTTGTAGCGCAGGTCTACGTTGTTGAGGATGCCTTCCTTTTTCACCGCCACTTTAGGCTTGCCCAGCATGGTGGCCAACTCAGTCAGCTCGTCCTCGCTTACCACCCGGTCTACCACCACAATGGCATTGCTCAAGTCGCCGCCTTTGATGAGGTTTTGCTTGTAAAGGGCCTCTAGCTCATGCAAGAAGCAGAAGGTGCGGGAGCTGGAAATATCGTGCTTGAACTGGCTGATATCGGTGAGCGAGGCGTGCTGCGAGCCCAATACCGGCGAGTTATAATCCACCATTACCGTCAGGCGGTAATCGTTGAGCGGCAGGGCCGCCAGCTCCACGGCGCGGCCGTTGTCCACAAAACGGATTTCCGAGGGAATTTCGTAGAAGTTGCGTAGCGCATTCTGTTCTTCCAGGCCGGCATCTTCCAGCGCCTGAATGAACTGGTAGCTGGACCCATCCATGATGGGGGGCTCGGGGCCATCCAGCTTAATCAACACGTTATCAATCTGTAAGCCCACCAAAGCCGCCAGCGTGTGCTCCACCGTGTTTACGCGGGCGCCGTTCTGCTCGATAGTAGTACCGCGCGACAGGTCCACTACGTTGTCGACATCGGCCACTACGATGGGCTTGTCGGGCAGGTCCATGCGCTGGAACTGGTAGCCGTGGCCAACCGGGGCCGGGCAGAACGTCATGGTGGCTTGAACGCCGGTGTGGAGCCCGATGCCGCTTACCGTAACGGGGGCCTTGATGGTGTGTTGCTTGTCGTTCATCTACAGAAGCTAGAAGCCAGAAGCTAGGAGCTAGAAGGGACTAAAGAGAAGGTAAAAAAGAGAAGCTAGAAGAACCGAAGCGTTGCGGTTGCCTTCTAGCTTCCAGCTCCTGTCTTCTAACTTCTGAGTCGCAAAGCTAGGGCTTTTCTGTCGGGTTTGTGCGGCGTTCCAGGTCGGTGATGCGGCGCTCCAGCTCGGGTAGGTGCCGGAAAACGGCCTGAGCCCGCAAACTGTCGCGCAGGTTGAAGGCCGGGGCTCCTTGCAGGAATACACCTTCTTCCTTGATGGATTTGCCCACGCCCGACTGGGCCGTAACGGTGGTGCGGTTGGCCAGCGTGAGATGCCCGGCCAAGCCTACCTGGCCCGCCAGCACGCAGAAGTCGCCAACTTTGGTGGAGCCGGAAATGCCGCTCTGCGAGGCCACTACCGTATGGCGCCCGATTTCCACGTTGTGGGCAATCTGCACCAGGTTGTCGATTTTGGCGCCTTCCCGGATGATGGTCGAGCCCATGGTGGCGCAGTCGATGGTGGCATTGGCGCCGATGCTGACGTTGTCTTGCAGCACCACGTTGCCAATCTGCGGAATGGTGCGGTAGGAGCCATCGGGCTGCGGCGCAAACCCAAACCCATCGGAACCTACTACGGCCCCGGCATGAATGGTGCACCGCTCGCCAATAACGGTTTCGGCGTAGATTTTGGCGCCGGCGTACAGGATAGTGCCGCTGCCAATCTTGCACCGGTCACCAATGAAAACGTGCGGAAATATCACCACATCGTCGCCGATTTCGCAGTTCTCCCCCACATAGGAAAAGGCCCCGCGGTAGTGGTTGCCGCCGATGCTGGAGTTAGCGCCCAGAAAGCTGGGTTCCTCCACGCCGCGCCGCCCGGTGCGGGTAGCTTGCTGATAGAACTCAAGCAGGGTGGTGAAGCTGGAATACGGGTCGTCGACCCGGATGAGCGCCGTGCTTACCGGGTGCCGCAGCTCCAGCGTACGGCTCACAATAACGGCCGAAGCGCCCGTTGTGTAGAGGTGGGCTTCGTATTTAAGATTGGCCAGGAAAGACAAGGCCCCAGCCTGAGCTTCTTCGATTTTTGCCAGCCGGTTGATGGGCTGTGCTGCGTCGCCTTCCACTGTGCCGTGCAGCACTTCGGCTATCTGACCTACCGTAAATTCCATCGGGCAAAAGTAGAGAAAAGTTTAGTGCGTAGTGCCTCGTGCCTAGTGCCTAGGTCGTTTAGGAGCTAGGGAATAGTGCTTGGTGCCTAGTGCTTAGGTTGTTCTATCAGTAGTAGCGGAACAACCTAAGCACTAGGCACCAAGCACTACGCACTACATCACAGGATTTCCTTGGGGTAGCAGATATAGTGCTTTTCTACGCGCTGGCCGAGGGCTTTGATGTTGGGCAGGTCGGAGGCTTCGGCTACGTTTACTACCCGGCCGCGCTTGGTTAGCACGTCGATGGTGTCCTGGCCGTCGGCGTCGTAGGCGTTGTTGCTGATGCGGCCGGCAATCATGAGCTGGGCGGCGTCGGTGTGAGTAAGGCCGAACCGCTCGGCAATCAGCTCCACAATGCCAATCTGGAAGTCAGCATCAAACGGCTCGGTTTGGAGGCTGATTTTGAACAGGTGCCGGTCCAGAATGCTTTGGGAGAGGTAGTTCAACACCTTGTCGGGGTGGTCGGCCCAGAGCTTGACGGCGCTCCACACGTCGGTATCGTCGAGGCGGGTGAAGCGGCGCAGGATGGCGTCGTCGGTTTCGAAATCCACCTGGGTTACGGCTTTGGCCAGGAAGAAGTGCAGAGCTGGGGAGGCCGGTACCTTGTGGCCGGCACGGGTCAGTTCCTGGGCACGCTGCATGATGCGGATAATCATCTGCTCGGCGCTGGTAACGGTTTTGTGCAGGTACACCTGCCAGTACATCAGCCGCCGGCTCACCAGAAAGTTCTCGATGCTGTACACCGCTTTTTCTTCCAGCACCAGCTTCTCGTCCACCACGGTTAGCATTTTAATGAGGCGGTCGGCGCCGGGGCGGCCCTCCTGCACGCCGGTATAGAATGAGTCCCGGTTGAGGTAGTCGAGCCGGTCCATGTCGAGCTGGCTGCTGACGAGCTGGTGAAAGAACGGCCGGTGGTAGGTGCCCTGGAAGATTTCGATGGCCAAATCCAGCGCGCCATCAAACTCGGCGTTCAGCTTGCGCATCAGGTGCAAGCTGATTTGCTCGTGGTCGACGCCGTGGAAAATACTGCGCTCCAAGGCGTGGGAGAGGGGGCCGTGGCCGATGTCGTGGAGCAGGATGGCGGCTTGGGCAGCTTCGCCTTCACGGGCAGTAATAGCCACGCCCTTGTCTTTGAGCGTGCGTAGCGCCAACGACATCAGGTGCATGGCGCCCAGCGCGTGGTGGAAGCGGGTATGCAGCGCCCCCGGATACACGAACATGGTGAGCCCCAGCTGCTGAATTCGCCGCAGCCGCTGGAAATACGAGTGCTCAATCAGGTCGAACAACAACTCGGTAGGGATGGTAACAAAGCCATACACCGGGTCGTTGAAGATTTTCTTTTTGTTCAAGGGACAATTGGTGTTGACAGCATGAAGCCGCCATGAATGAAGAATTCTGAATACTGTACTACATCGTAACCCAGAGGTTTCCTTCAATTTGTTGTACTTTCCAGCGCAATACTATATAGTGATTTTCATAGCCTAAAAGATGATAGAGGTTTTGCTGCTTGACGAGGGCTCCATGATTACGTTTGCTGTAATGTTACTGCGTTTGGGTGTGCTGGTAGTTAGTGCGTCAACAATGATTATGACTCTCAATCCCAAGGTTCTAGCAGTGCGGATTACGGGGCTGGTTCTTGCGAGCCTCTTGTTGCTGGTTTCCTACGGCTTGTTAAACGATACGGCGTATGCTGATCCAAATGGACGCTATGTAGTTATAGCGTTGTGCGTGCCCGTGGCAGTCGGGTTCCTTGGTGTTGCATGGTATGCAGTTCGGGCCCGTACAATCCGGTAAAGCCAGTAAAGTTGAAGCGAAATAGATACTAACAATTTTTCCGCTTCTTTACGGCAGAGTTTGGCGGGAATATCTGTTGGCGATAATTTTTTAAATCAAAAACCAAGGATTGGGAGTAAAGCTACTTACGAAACTTCAGTTGCAACCCTTTTAAGCCCGTTAGGTTCTTTGGAATCCAACGTTGCTACAAATGGTAAACTACTGCAAGAAGCTCGTTTATTGCCGCGCCAATTTTACAGTTGGCTTTACACCTAAGACCCCACTCAATGCAACGTTACAGCATACTCTGGGCCGATGATGAAATCGACCTGCTCAAGCCGCACATTCTCTTTTTGCAGGAAAAAGGCTACGACGTAACCGGCGTCAACTCCGGTGCCGACGCCATCGAGCAAGTGCAGGAGCAGAACTACGACATCGTGTTCCTCGACGAAAATATGCCCGGCCTCACCGGCCTCGAAACGCTCACCGAAATCAAGGCGGCCAAGCCCACGCTTCCCGTCATCATGATTACCAAGAGCGAGGAAGAGCACATTATGGAGGACGCCATCGGCTCCAAAATTGCCGATTACCTCATCAAGCCCGTTAACCCCAGCCAGATTCTGCTGTCGGTGAAAAAGGTGCTCGACAACAAGCGCCTGGTGTCCGAGAAAACCAACTCAGGCTACCAGCGCGACTTCCGCCAACTGGGCATGCAGCTCTCCGACCGCCTCAGCCCCAGCGAGTGGGCCGATGTGTACAAGAAGCTGGTGTACTGGGAGTTGGAAATCAACGAGACGGAAGGCAAAAGCATGGCCGACGTCTTCAACATGCAGAAAGACGAGGCTAATACGTACTTCGGCCGCTTTATCACCGAGGACTACGAGGACTGGGTGAACGGCGACGATAAGGACGCCCCGCTTATGTCGCACCAGTTGTTCAAGGAGCGGGTGTTTCCGCTGATGAAGTCCACCGGCGACACGCCCGTGTACTTCGTGCTCATCGACAACCTGCGCTACGACCAGTGGAAGATTCTGGAGCCCATTATTGCTGAGCTGTTCACCGTGGACCAGGAGGAAATGTACTACTCCATCCTGCCCACCACCACGGCCTACGCCCGCAACGCCATTTTCGCGGGTATGATGCCCGGTGATATTCAGAAGAAATACCCCAACCTGTGGGTGTGGGACGACGACGACGAAGGCAAAAACCTACACGAAGCCGAGCTGGTGGAAATCAACTTCCAGAAGGCCGGCCAGAAGCAGAAGTTCAGCTACAACAAGGTGACCAACCTGCAAGCCGGTAAAGATTTGCTGGGCAAAATGGCCAACCTGCACAACAACAACAAGCTGAACATCATCGTCTACAACTTCGTGGACATGCTCAGCCACGCCCGCACCGACATGGCCATGATTCGGGAGTTGGCCGCCGATGAGTCGGCGTACCGCAGCATCACCCGCTCGTGGTTTGTGCACTCGCCGCTGTATGAAATGTTGCAGCAGATTGCCGAGCGCAAAGGCAAGTTGGTTATTACCACCGACCACGGCACCATTCGGGTGAAGCGCCCCTACAAGATTGTGGGCGACCGGAACACCAATACCAACCTGCGCTACAAGCACGGCAAAAACCTGGGCTTCGACGACAGCAAAGACGTGTACACCGTGCGTAAGCCGGAGCGCATTTTCCTGCCCCGCGAAAACGTGAGCACCGCCTACGTCTTCACGGTCGGTGACTACTTCTTCGCCTACCCCAACAACTACAACTACTACGTGAACTACTACAAGGACACGTTCCAGCACGGCGGCATCTCCCTGGAAGAGTGCATCATTCCGTACATCACACTGACACCGAAAGGGTAACGGAATCCAAAGCGAACAAAAAAGGCTAACTCGTATGAGTTAGCCTTTTTTATTCATTCACCATCTACTAGTTACATTACACTTTCATATGAGAAGTAGGATTTTCTGGATATACGCCTTGTGTTTGTTGAGTGGCTGTGTGTCTAAACCCAGTTGCGAAATTATACCTGGTACCAAATTTACCGGTAAAGGAATAATAGTTCTCCAAAGAGGGCAGGGGCAAGACGGTAGCTACTCGATGAAGTTTTTCCCGGTCTGCCAACTAGATACAACTGATATTCTAGCTTCTTTACGAAAAGCTGAGGTTGGATTAAGCTTTTCAACTAGCGAATGGTATAGGCTCATCAGGCCAACCACATATGGTCAAGTGCAAAGCCCTTTTAAAGAAAAGACCGTAACCCTAACAACGAATGACCCGATTGAAAGAGACGTTCATTGTTGGGATTGTGGCTTGAATGATAGATTTATCATTCCAGTAAGTATCACCTTATCAGATACCCTAGATATTTATCCTGTCAACAACGAAATATATAACTATACCTTGAAAACAAAGCAGGGAAATTTTTCACTCCGTTTTAGAAGTACCAGCCAAGTAGAGGTGCATGAAATTAAACCTATATGAGTAGGGCTTGTGTAATGCTGTTTTCCCTCCCATACGTTACCGCTTTGTACTTGTCGAGTATGTAGGTGCTGCCTATAACTACTTCGCGTACGGTTTAGCGAGTTTATAACATTGTTATTCTTATCCCGCCCGGCGCTTCTCGTCCTCGGCACCGCCCTGGCGGCGGCGAGTGGGGGCTACTTTGTCGTTGCCGAAGCGGTAGGAGAACGATAAGGTAGCTACGCGGGAGTCGCGGCTTTGGTAGAACCGCTCGGCGTAGTTGTTGTAGGTGGACGTGGCCCGCGTAACGCTGGTAAAGAAAATGTCGGTGACGTTGAGCTTGAAGGTGCCCTTCCGGTCCCAGGCCGACTTTTGAATGCCCGCCGTAACCTCGCCCTGGGGCCGCAGCCGGAAGAAACCATACACCTCCGCCGATTGGTACCGGGCGCTCAAATCAGCACTCCACCCTTTGCCAAGCGTGAAGGAGCTGTTGGAGGTGATGCTGTAGGCCGCTTTGCCCGCGTTGAGGTCGGTACCGGCTAAGGAGCCCCTGAAGCGGTTGTAATACAGCACTGCGTTGTTATTCATGGTCCACCACTTGGCAAGTTCCAGCGGCGCGTTCAGCGTGAGGGCCACGTAGTGCTGCTGGCCCAGGTTCTGGTTGGTTGATACAATGGCGCGGGTGCTGTCGTCGGCGGGCTGCACCGTGTTGATGATGGGGTCGGACGTAAGGCTGTAGCTCACGCCGAGGCTGTACTTTTGAAGGTAGGTGTGCGTCAGCTCGAAGTTGTAGCTGGTTTGGGGGCGCAGGTTGGGGTTGCCGGCGCCGTACGTGGTAGCGTCAATGTACGAGCGGAACGGGTTCAGCTGCCCGTACGAAGGCCGGTCGATGCGGCGGCTCAACGACAGCGAGGTTTCTTGCTTGGGCGTGAACGTGCGTTTGATGGCGGCGCTAGGGAAAAACTGAAAGTAGTTGCGGTCGAAGCCTTCGGCTGGGTTTTCGGGGCGGCCCGTAACGTTGGTTTGCTCGCCGCGCAGGCCGCCTTGCAGGTTCCAGCCGGGTAGGGTGTAGTTCACATTGACGTAGCCCGCATTGATGTTCTCATCATAAATGAAATGATTGGAGCGGCGCGGGTCCCGGACCAGCCCGACGCCATCGGTGCCCGGAACCCGAAACAGTACGTCATTATCGGAGCGTACCCAACTCACTTTGCCGCCCGCTTCCAGGCGCAGCTGCTTGCTGACGGGGTGGGTGTAATCAACCTTCACCGACTGAATGGTGAGGCCGCCTTGCTGGTTGCCGTCCAGCAAATCAGTGGAGTCTTTGGGCAAGAAATACAGCGTGTTGAGCTGTTGCAGGCGGCGCGTATCGTAGTAGGCGTAGTCGGCATCGGCGGTTAGCTCGCGCGGGCCCGCCGAGTCGGAGGCGAAGGTGTGGCGCAGGTTGAGGTTACCGGCAATGTTGGAGGTGATGTAGCTACGGTCGTTGGTGGAGCGGTAGCGGGCCAGCGGGTTGCTGAGGGCGTTGAACTGCTCGGTGTAATTGGTGCCGTCCTGCACGGTGTTGTATTGCTGCCCGTTCACGGTGCCTCCCACCACCGTATGCTCGCCGAGGGTATAGTCGAGCCCGGCTTTCCAGGTGTGGGAGCGGCCTTGGTTGTGCGAGAAGTTTTCTTGGAGCGTACTGCCTGCAAAAAGCTTCTGCTGATCGGAGTAGCTGAAGAAGCTACGGTTGATGTTCAGGGCACTGGCGTTTTCGCGGTCGGCGTAGGAGTAGCTCCCGAACAGGTTCAGCTTTTGGTGCCGATGGTTCACGGACAAGCCCGTCACGTACTTGCCGTTATTGCTGTTGTTGAAGCGGCTCAGGCCGTAGCTGGCATTCAGGGTGCCGTTGGTGCCTTGGCGCTGGTCTTTCTTGAGGTTGATGGCAATGATGCCGGCCCCGCCCTGCGCATCGTACTTGGCAGGCGGGTTGGTAATCAGCTCGATATTTTTCACTTGGTCGGCGGGCAGGGCACGCAGGTAGTCTGCCAGTTCGGAACCCGTCATGGGCTGGCGCTTGCCGTCGATGAGCACCAGCACGCCCTGGCGGCCTTTAAGGGCCAGGTTGTCGTTGCCGTCCACGGTGACGCCCGGCGCCCGGCCCAGCACTTCCAGCGAGCTGGCCCCGGCAGCCAAGGTGCTGCCTTCCACGTTCACAATGGTCCGGTCGGCGAGGCGCTCGAACATCGGTTTCTGACCTACTACGGTGACTTCTTGCAGGTTGGTGGCCTTGCTGGCTTGCAGCGTAAAGGCCGGCAGCTTCACCTCCGTGGCAGCCACCTCAAACGGCGCACTCCACTGCCGCACGAACCCCACTTGCGAGGCCAACACCACATAGCGGCCGGGTGATACGGTTGTCAGCCGAAAGGCACCTTTGTCGTCGCTGAAGTCGGATTTTACAACTACAGAATCAGTGGCGCGGTGCAGGGTGAGCGTGGCAAATGGCACCGCCCGGCCTGAAGTTTCGTGTACTGAGCCGCTCACAGCACCAACTTGTTGCGCAGTGGCAGCTCGGGCGGAAATGAGAATTGCGGCAACCAGAAGTCCGGCGGACAAGGACGCACGTAGCCGCATGAAGAAATTCTTGTTCATGGGTGATAAAGTCGAAGGGAAGGAGAAACCGAATGAATTTGCTTGCTACATCCTGATTATGAGCGCGCAAGGCATGGCAGTAGCCATAGTAGCTACCAGCCGGCGGCATCCTGAGCGTAGGCCATAGCTCAGGGTGCAGATGGATACAGGGCTATATTCTTGTTCTACGAAACTGTTCGTACAAATAAATACGAATAGTTTCGTAGATGCAATAGGTTGACGAGTTTTTCTTTGAAGCTATTGTGGTTGAGTTGTAGCGTTTAGCGCGGTTCTATTCTGAATTGGCTCCGGGGTAGGTTCGGCGCCCGCGAGGCAGTTGCTATAAATTCGTTCGAGCAGTGGGCGCATAACAGCTAAATCCGCTTCCGAAAGGCCTTCCAGCGCCACCTGCCGGTTGCTGAGCACCACGGGCTGCACGGCATCCAGGGTGCGCAACCCCTTCTCCGACACCCGTAACCGGTTCCGGCGGCCATCATGGGGGAGCGGCTCCGCAGCCAGCAAGCCACTTTTGAGCATCAGGCTAATCATGCGGGCCACCGAAGCCTGGTCTTTGAAAACCCGCTCGGCAATGTCGGTTTGGGTGAGGTCGTCGTGTTCCTGAATCACGCGCAGCACCAGCCATTGGTCGATGGTAATGGCAATGCCCGCCCGGTCGATGTTGGCCTGAGCCATCTTGCGGTACTGACGGATGGCCTTGTCGAGCGAATAGAAGATGATGCTGGATAGCATGCGTGTTGGTATTAAATAGATTGTTACTGTAAAGATGTATGATATATCATTGAAGTTGCCTGAAGTAAGAAATATTTTTTCGGCGGCGCAGATGTGGGGCCTCACCCCCCCGGCCCCCTCTCCGAAAAAGGAGATGGGGAGACTAGAGTCTATAAGAATTACCTATTTCACTTCAAACGTGTTATCGGCCTTGTGCTTGTCGGGGACGTAGGTGCTGCCCAGGACCACTTTGCGTACGGTTTGTTTGGTGGCTACCGGCACGGTTACGGTGGTGTTACCGGCCTGCCACACGGCTACGGTGCGGTGGATTTTCTCGGTTTTGCCATCGGCAAAAGTTACGGTCAGGTCCACCGGGACGGGTTTGGTGCCTTTGGCGGTTACCAGCACGTTGTAGCCGGTGCTGGTTTTGCTGACGCTGGTAATGGACAGGTCGGGGTAGCCGTCGTCGAAAAACCAGCGCTGCCAGAACCAGTTCAGGTTTTGGCCAGCCCCCGTGTTCATCGAGTTGAAGAAATCATAGGGCATGGGGTGCTTGCCGTGCCAGTTACGGATGTAGGTGTGCAGGGCCTTGGTGAATAGCTCGTCACCGAGCAAATCCTTCACGTAGAGGTAGCCCAGGGCCGGCTTGGGGTAGGAATTCAGGAAGAACGCGGTGCCGTTTTGGAGGGTGCTGAGCGTGGTGACGGGCACATCGAATTCCTGCGCCGAGCCGCGGGCGTAGGGCTCCACCCCGTAGTCGTCCTCGAAACCGGGCTTGATGAGGCCGGACACAATCCACTCGCCAATGGTAGCCCAGCCCTCGTCCATCCAGCCGTACTTGGTTTCGTTGGTGCCCATGTAGAACGGAAACATGGTGTGGAATACCTCGTGGTCGGTGAGGGTAATGGCGTCGTCGCGGGTGGCCACGGGGTTGTCGTTCACCATCATGGGGTACTCCATCTGGTCGAGGCCGTCGAACACGGTTTCGTGGGCGTAGGGGAAGGGCCACTTCGGAAAGGTGTAGCTCATGGCTTCCACAGTCTGGCGCGTGAACTGCACCACTTCCTCGAAATCCTTGTGTTTGGGATTGTACACGGCATCGACGCGGGTACGGCGCTTGGTGGCGGCATCCACCACGAGGCTACTGGCCTGCCACACGTAATGGTCGGCGGTGGCAAACACAAAATCCGTTACGTCCTGCGCTTCAAAGCGCCAGGTGTTCTGAGGACTAGCGGCGGTAATGTCTTGGCGCTTAAGGTCGTCGGGGCCGATGATGGTGCTGATGCCGTCTTGCTGCTCGGCTTGCTGCAGGCGTTGCACGTATTTTGGGGCCAAGACCTGGCTGGTGTTTTTTAAATCACCAGTGGCCCACACCACAAAGTTGCGCGGTACCGTAATGGCGGCCCGGAAGGTGCAAAAGTCGTTGTAGAACTCCTGGGAGCCGTTGTAATCCGTGGTGTTCCAGCCGTCGAGGTCGTCGTACACGGCAATGCGCGGGAAGAAATACGCCACAAAAGCCGCGCCCGGCTCTATTTCGCCGGTGCGGATGTGGGAGCCTTTGTTGAGGACGTAGGAGTACGCTACGCGCACCGGCAGGCTGCCACCCGGTGCCAACGGTTTCGGCAGCTTCACGGGCATGTTGGTGGCCTGAATGGTCAGTTTGCGCACATCCTGCGCCTGCCCGCCCAGGCTGAGCGCTTCAACTTGCACTCCTTCACTCACATCCTCGGGGCTGATGCGGTTGACGCGCGGGGCGCCTTTCTGGTAAAGATTGGGATAGAGCCGAAATTGCAGCAGCCGGAGCGAATCGGGGCTGGCGTTGCGGTACACGATGTCCACGGTGCCCGCCACTTTGCGCGTAGCTGGGTCGAAGCTGACGTTGAGGTCGTACTCGGCGGAATTTTGCCAGTACCGGGGGCCCGGCGCGCCGGTAACAGAGCGGGTGCCTTTCGTGTACGTGGCTTGCAGATCGAGCGGAACGGGTAGCTGCTGGCCGAGGCTGGGTAATGTGGCAGCAAGGGCCAGTACGGCAGGCAGGATAGTGGGGAACTTCATGCGGAAAGAATATTTCTACAAAAGTAACCATAGTCCAGTGGGGCTGGGCGGGAGGCGGACCTCACCCCCCAGCCCCCTCTCCAAAAGAGAGGGGGAGCCTGACGTCTTTTATGTCGGTAGGTTTACTTGAAGTGCTTGCTGCTCGGTACTGCTACACGCTTACCAACCCGGCGGGCGTCAGCTCCTGCTCGCCGTGCCAGCGGTAGGCCACCAACTCGCCGCCTTTCGCCACGCTGTAATCCAGGCAGACGGCGTGGGGGCCTAGTACCTGGGGCGTGCCGCGCAGCCAATAATGGCCGAAGAATACAGGTGTATCGTCCTGGTAGTGCCAGGCATCGGTGAGGGCAGCGTAGTCAACGGGCAGTGGGTTCAGGGACTCGATGGGCTCCAGGTAGTACTCCTGATAGGTGCACTGCTGCGGGTCGCGCCACCAGCGGGTGCGCATTTTGGTGCGGGCGTGGCCGTCTTTGTCGTGAAAGGAAACGGCGGGAGGGAGGTTGACTTCCTTGCCTTTGAGCGTGTCTTCCACGGCCTGATATTCGGGCGTGCCGCGCTGGGAGCTACGCAGCAGAAAGGCATCGGTGAGGCGGGCGTCGGGCAACTGTTGGCGCAGATATTCGATGTGGCGCGGGTCCCAGCAGGCGTGCACCACGCGCAAGCCCGGCAACTCCAGAAACAGCGGTAACGTCTTGAACCACTCAATATAGTCCTGCCACTGCGCCCAGCCTTCCCGGGTGCTGAAGGCTTCCAGCGTTTTGTAGTGCTGCATAATGTTGCGCGCCATGTGGGGCCGCAGATGGCCGCCCTGCGGGTGCTTTTCGTGGAAGCAGATGGCGTTGTACTCGTGGTTGCCCATCACCGCCAGGGCCGCGCCACCGTCCACCATACCGCGCACAATTTCCAGCGTTTCCCGAATGTTCGGCCCCCGGTCAATAAAGTCACCCACGAAAATCACCTGCCGGTTGGGGTGCCGGTACACGCCTTGTTCCAGCGTATAGCCAAGCTTGGCCAGCATGGCGCGCAGCTCGTGGGCGTGCCCGTGAATGTCACCGATGATGTCGTACATGGGTTTGTTGATCTAGGGTATTCACTACCAAATGATTCTAAAAACTAGTTCCCCTCCTTAGCTGAGGGGCTAGGGGTGGTTGAAGAACTAGAGCTAAAAAGCTAAGGCTAGTACTCGTTCAATGGTTGTTCAACCACCTCTAACCCCTCCTCAGCTAAGGAGGGGAACTGGTTTTTAGTTTTACTTCAGGCGGACCAGCGTGGCGCCGTAGCCGAACTTCTCTTTGCGGGAGTCCTCGAAGAATTTGATGTCCTTGTTGCGGCTCAGCAGCTTGTGGATTTCCTTGCGGAGCGTGCCGCTGCCCGAGCCGTGGATGAACACAATTTCGTGCATGTTGGTGGCCAAAGCGCGGCTCAAGGCATCTTCAAACGCTTCTATTTGCAGCTTCAGGATGGCCGTGTTGGAAAGCTCCTGAGCGCCTTCGGGCTGGAGGGCTTCCAGGTGCAGGTCCACCTCGTGGGGCGGCGCCACTATGGCTTTGGCGGGCTCCGGAGCGGGGGCTACGGCGGCGGGTTTGGCGGGCGCATTGCCACTGAGCTGCGCTTTTAAGGTTTCAGCTAGCTTGTCGGGGGCAATGGCCACCGGGGCGGCGGGCTTCTCATCCAGCTGAAACAGGTAGGCATCTTGCTTGAGCACCGGCGCCTCGCGGCGGCTGGTGTAGAAGCTGCCGGCCCGGAACTGGGTGCGTTTGGTTAGTAGCTCATAGGCCGTGTTGCCGTTTACCTGGTGCGGCAGCAACTGCACCACCAAGGCCGGCCACTGGTCGAAATCCTTAAGGTGGAAGTGCCCCAGCGCCGCACTAACGGCTTTCGGGCCGAGCTTGTCGGAAGTCAGGCCGCGGTATTGCTCGCGCCGCTCCTCGCCGTAGGTGAACAGCACATCGGTATCGGTATTGTTGATGACGTGCACCGACAGTAATTCCGGCGACTGGTGGGTAAGCGCCAAATACAGGCCTTTGGGGGCCGGCTGCGCCACCGTGGCCTTGGGCGGCGTAGGCTGTTCAGCTTTGCTCTGGGCAGACGCACCTGGCTGCGGCATTTTAGGCTGTGCTGCCTTCGCCGATTTGGCGGCCTTCGCGGCTTTGGCTACGTCGCGCGGGGCTACGGGGCCTTGGGAAGAAGTGCCGAATGCCTTTTGCTCGTCGGCGGCTATTACCACCACCTCGCGGCGCAGCACCGGAATGGTAAAATCATTGTCGATGGCCACTTCCACCAGCTCGTCGCTGAGCAGGCGGGTAATGATGCCTTGCTCACGGCCGGTTAACAGGCGTACTCTATCTCCTACGTTCATGAATCACAGATTTAAACAGGTGTATCGGATTACGCGCATTCCCAGGAAAGGTGGGCGCGCTTGCTTCCAACAAAGCAAAAGTCGGAAAGAAAAAGTCGGCACTGGGCCCAGGCTGGAAAATACGGCCCAGACGCAGGCAGTGGCCATTATAAAACGTGCGCATCCTGCATACAGCCAACCCGGCGCGGCTGCTCACGGCCGTTTCTCAATAATATAGGCCGTGCGCCACGAAACCGCGCCGCTTGTTCCATTCCAGCGCTGGGGCGGGCAGATGGAAGATGCTGGCCACGTAGAATACCCGCCGTAGCAGCTTGCTACGGGTGGGGATACGGCGCAGGTCTACGTCCAGCGTGAGGTAGTACTGCCGGTAGGCGTGCAGGCCGGCGGCGGCGTTGGTGGCGGGGTCGTTGAACACCATTTGCTGGGCGCCGTAGCCCACGGCCGGTTGCAGCCAGCGGGGCCAGCGCGAAGTAGCAGGTAGCCAGGCCCCCACGTCGGCACACAGCCAGTAGGTTTGGCCGTTGTAGTCTTTCAGGTGCTGCTCGGCCAGGCTCCGGCCCAGCACGTTGGGCCGGCGGGCAGCGTAGGGCGTGGTATGAAACGAGTATTTGGGCATGATGCGTACCTCGCCCCAGGCCAGTTGCTGCCCAATCAAACCCGCTGACCCCAGAAAGTTGGCCGCCAAGTCAGAGGCCGACGCGCCGTAGGCGGGGTCCCGGCCGTCGAGCAGCTCGATGGGACTTTGCAGCAGAAACCCCACAAAGCCGCCGTACCAGAGGGCCCGCCGGTCGGGTACGCCGGCCCAGCGCAGCATATCCACGGCGCCGCGGCTCTGGTGAAAAGCGCCCCAGAAGTGGCCCGCCTTGTCCATCTGCTTCCACTCCGGCAAGTCGTTGAACCAGTGGAGCTTGGTTTTCTCGCCGGTGTACCACGCCTCGCTCAGCGCATACACAAGGCCGGTGTACGTGACGGCCAAGCCCCCTACCAGCAGTGGCAAGCGGCGGTTGAGGCGCGCAGCAGTGGTATCAGCAGCAGGCGCCCCCGCAGTGGTTAGTGAGTCGGGAACGGGCGGTTGGGCCAGAGCGTGTAGCGGCAGTAAGCTACTTGCCAGCAACAAGCCCAGCCACCGACGGAGTGGGCTAGGGGAGAGGCGCAAAGCAAGCTGAACCAGACAGAACACGGCAAAGTTGAAGTAGACCGCCAAAGCTACGAACAAAAGCACCGGCCGGCTTGTCAGCTGAAAGGGCAGATTGAGTACCTTTACTGGCTTTTACTGCATTTTTTCTGTGGCTGAATTCCCGTTCAGCTTTTCCCAATTCCCACTCACTTTTTTTCATGAAAGCACTTCGACTTTTAGGTAGCCTTTGGCTATTACTGCTCACCCCGTGGCTGGCGCAGGCCCAAGTTGTCACGGCCCAGCCCACCTTCTTTCAAGACAACACCCCTGTCACGCTCACCTTCGATGCCAGCCAGGGCAACGCCGCGCTGGCCAATTTCACGGGCCCGGTATACATCTGGACCGGCGTTATCACCAACCTCAGCACCTCACCTTCCGACTGGAAATACGTGAAAAGCCCGTCGTTCGGTACCGCCGACCCGGCCGCTCTGATGACGCGCGACGCCACCAACCCCAACCTCTACCGCATCACGTTCACGCCCCGCACGTTTTACGGAGTGCCGGCCACCGAGCAGATGCTGAAGCTGGCCATGATTTTCAAGAATGCCGATGGCAGTACCGTCGGCCGCGGCCCCAACGGCAGCGACATTTTTGTGGATGTATTTCAAGGGGGCTTGGGTGCCCGCATTGTAACGCCCGCCGCGGGCGGCGCAACGCAGGTAGTGGCGCCGGGTGCTACGGTCAACGTAACGGGTGAGGCCTCGACGGCCGCGCAGCTTACGTTTCGGCTCAACGGCACCCAGGTAGCGCAGCAAGCTTCCGCTACCACGCTCAGCACGCCGGTTACGCTCACGCAGGCTGGCCGCAACGTGGTACGCTTCACGGCCGTGAGCGGCACAACCACCGTATCGGACTCTTTGATTGTGCTGGTGCGGCCCACCGTAAATGTGGCGGCCTTACCAGCTGGGGCTAAAAAGGACGGCATCACCTACCTGAACGGCGGTACTTCCGTTATTCTGAGCCTTACGGCGCCCAACAAGCAGTTTGTGTACGTCCTCGGCGAATTCAACAACTGGCAGCAAACCAGTGCCGGCTTCATGAACCGCACCGCCGATACCGACGCCGCCAATGGCCGCTGGTGGGTGCAAATCAATGGCCTCACGCCGGGCCAGGAGTATGCCTACCAGTACGAAATCGACGGCGCCCTGCGCGTAGCCGACCCGTACTGCGAGAAGGTGCTGGACCCCAGCAACGACCGATTTATTCCGGCCATTACCTACCCCAACCTGCGCGCGTATCCCGCTGGCACCACGGGCATTGTATCGGTGTTGCAAACCAACCAGACGCCCTATCAGTGGCAGGTAAATAACTTCCAGAAGCCGGCGCGCACCGATTTAGTGGTGTACGAGCTGCACCTGCGCGACTTCATTGCCCGCCACGACTACCAAACCCTGCGCGATACGCTGGGCTACCTCCAGCGCCTGGGCGTGAACTGCATCGAGCTGATGCCGGTGAATGAGTTTGAAGGCAACGACTCCTGGGGCTACAACCCCTCGTTCTACTTCGCCCCCGATAAGTACTACGGCACCAAGGACGCCCTGAAAAACTTCATCGACGAAGCCCACCGCCGCGGTATGGCCGTGGTGCTCGACATGGTGCTAAACCACAGCTGCGGCCAGAGCCCGATGGTGCAGATGTACTTCGACAACGGCAACCCGTCCACCACGTCGCCGTGGTTCAACCGCACTGCCACGCACCCCTACAACGTGTGCTACGACTTCAACCACGAAAGTCCGTTTACCAAATATTTCAGCAAGCAGGTGATGACGTTCTGGTTGCAGGAATACCGCATTGATGGCTACCGGTTTGATCTAAGCAAGGGCTTCACCCAATTCAATTCCGGTTCCAATGAAGCCCTGATGGCCGCCTACGACCAGTCGCGCATCAACATCTGGCTGGACTACTACAACCACCTGGTTTCCGTTAGCCCAACGCTGTACCCCATTCTGGAGCACTTTGCCGACAACAGCGAGGAAACCGTGCTGGCCAACGCCGGCCTCATGATTTGGGGAAATTCGAACGGCCCCTACAACGAGGCTTCAATGGGCTACAACACCAATTCCAACTTCAGCAGCGGCTACTTTGGCGCCCGTAACTGGCAGTTCCCGCACCTGGTTACCTACATGGAAAGCCACGACGAGGAGCGGACGATGTACAAGAACATCACCTTCGGCAACCAGGCGGGCGCGCCAGCCTACGATGTGCGCAACCAGGCTACCGCGCTGGCCCGGCAGGAAGCGGCGGCGGCCTTCTTCTTCACGGTGCCCGGCCCGAAAATGGTGTGGCAATTCGGGGAAGTGGGCTATGATGTGGACATCAACTTCAACGGCCGGACCGGCCAGAAGCCCATCCGCTGGAACTATTACCAGGAGGCTAACCGCCGCAAACTGTTCAACGTGTACCGCGAGCTGATTGCGTTGCGCAAAACCCAGCCGGTGTTCAAAACCGGTACGTTCACCCAGCAAGTAGGTGGTGCCACCAAGTCCATCCACCTCACCGACCCGAACCTGAGCGTGACGGTCATCGGCAACTTCGACGTGGTAGCTCAGCCCATCAACCCCGAATTCCAGCGCACCGGCAAGTGGTACAACTACCTCACCGGCGACAGTATCACGGTAGCTAATGCTACGGCTCCGCTTACGTTGCAGCCCGGCCAATACGCTGTATATACCTCGCGCCTCATCAAGAAAAGCACCGTGCTAGGCACAAAGGCTCGTGCCACAGACGCCCTGCGCCTCACGGCCGCGCCCAACCCCAGCAGCACTACCGCCTTGCTCCACTACGAGCTAACCGCGCCGGCCACCGTTACAGTTACCGTGCAAAACCTATTGGGTAGCACGCTACGGACCATCAAGGTGGGTACGCGCCAGGCCACCGGCCAGCACGAACTGAATCTGCCTGTCCGGGACCTAGCCAACGGCGTGTATCTCATTCGCCTGAATGCCGGCCCGCTCACCCAAACCACCCGCTTGGTCGTGCAGCACTAAGTTTTAGTGCTTAGAAAACTGGCAATAGTCATTACCCGAACGATGTAGAGACGCGACACTTCGCGTCTCAGTGTTGCTGAGGTTGTTTACCCTGGTTATCCAAATGGCGCAGACGCCGAGACGCGAAGTGTCGCGTCTCTACATCGTTCAGACAAAGGCTGTAAATACAAAAAGGCCCAATTCCATCAGGAATTGGGCCTTTTCTTTAACAATCAATATCAGAGCAAAGTAGCCTACTAAGCACTAAGCACTAAGCACTAAGCCAGCTTGCTTTCGTGGTACGATACCAGGTCGTCGATAGGGGAGCGGATGATTTTGCCGACTTCCATACCGTGGTTGCGGGCCGCCTGGGCCAGCGCGTCGCGGAAGTTGTAGCCCACCGAGCCGATGCAGTTGAAAGTGTACTGCTGGTAGTCGGGATAATGCACTACCAGGTTGTCGAAGAAGGTTTCGAAGCCTTGCAGCACAATTTCGCGGCAGTAGCTGATGTTGTTGTGGTCGTAGGCGAACTTGGCGAAGCTGGCCAGAAAGCGGTTCGGCAGCGGCTGGTTGTAAAGCCGGTCGATAACGTCTTCGCGGGTGAGGTTGAATTCCTGCTTGAAGATTTCCTGCAAGCCATCAGGTAGCAAACCGCGCAGATAGTCGCGCAGCAGGCGCTTGCCAATAAACGAGCCTGAACCTTCGTCGCCGAGGAAGTAGCCCAATGAATCCACGTTATACGTGATTTTTTCGCCGTCGTAAAGGCAGGAGTTGGTGCCAGTACCCAGGATGGCCGCAAAGCCGGGCTTGTCGCCGAGTAAGGCGTGAGCTGCGGCCAGCAGGTCTTCGGCCACTTGGGCTTTGCAGTTCGGAAAAACTTGGCGCATGGCCGCGGCTACCCGTTCGGCCTTCTCCGCATTCGATACGCCCGCACCATAGTAATATACTTGCGTTACTTCCTCACGCGGGAGCGTATCAGGCAGATTTTTATCGAGCGACGCCGCAATGGTTTCGGTGCCTACAAAATCGGGGTTGTACCCTTCGGTATTAAAAAACACCCGGTTTCCGGTTCCATCAAGTTGGCACCAGTTGGTTTTAGTCGAGCCGCCGTCGGCAATTAGAATCATGAGCGTGGGAAGAAAAGGGTGAGACAAACAACCAGCTTTACTCTAGAGAAGCTGAAGAGGATGCTGCGCGAAAGTACAGGATGTGCGCACTTTCGCAACTATAGTCGGCAGACAGTGCTGCTACGAAGCATAGCATAAAAAAGGCCACTACGAAGCAGTGGCCTTTTTCAAGAAGTTTACTCGTAACCGTTTACTGACTCAACGTGTAAGTCATGGTAGCCAGGTTCAGCGTAATTGTATAGGTGCCGGTCGTTGGCACCGTAATGTTGTTGCCACCGGAGTTCAACGGACCAGTACCGCTGGCATTGCGGGCGGTGTTGGATCCGTAGTTGGTGCCCCAGTCGTTGTTGAGGCGAAATTTAAATTCACCGGCATTCAGGACGCGCGTCACTTTATAGGTTCTCGAGTCGCAGTTGTAGGTGAGTGGAACGTCTGTGTTCCAATCAACGCCGGCAGGACCAATGATAGACCACCGGTCAGAGTTTGGGGGCAAGCATACTGTGTAACCAGTTGCAGTAAGTGCTACGGGGGCCGAAGTGAAAGAATTGTTGCTACCAGAGTTGATTACGGTAGCCAGGCGCACCTGAACGGGAGTAGCTGTTCCGGGCGTTACGCCAATAGTGGTAAGAGCCGTGTTAAGCTGTTCTACTGTTACGGCGGTGGTAGGGCCGTTACCAGCCGGAATTGAAGCCGGAGCCCCAAAGCTGTTATCCGGCGTAGAAACCTGGAGCACGTAGCTCACGGTTGGTGCGTATGGATTGTCGGTATTCTGCCAGTTGAAAGACGAAACCGGGGTCCAGGTGTAGGTGACGGCCGTTTGGGCGCTGTTGGCCTGCTGCAATACTACCGTGTTGGTAGAAGCGCTAAGCGTAGGCAGGTTGGCAGGCGTCAGGGTTACCTGATCCTCGTCTTTATCGCAAGACGTCAGCGTGATGGCAGCCAGCGCGAACAAACCCGCGGCAGCCTGAGTGAACCACTTTTTCATGACTAAAAAATCTGTTGGGAAGGTGGGAATCAAGAAAATTGAGCTGCCCTTCCGATTAGCTCAACGGCAACCCGGAAAGGCAGCTACTCACTCTCTGTTAGTTGTAACCGGGGTTCTGTACCAGGTTCGGGTTAACGCTGATGTCGGCAACCGGAATCGGGAACAGGTTGCGGGAGTTGTCTACGGCACGGCCGGCTGCTACCCCACCTTTCCAGGGCCACAGGTAAGCCGACGTGGTGAAGCGGCCGTACCGGATAAGGTCGGTGCGGCGGGTAGCTTCCCAGAACAACTCGCGGGAACGTTCGTTGAGTAGGAAGTCCAGCGTAAGTTGCGCAGCGGTGATGTTGCCAGCCGGGGTGTTTTTGAAGGCGCGCGTGCGTACCAAGTTCACGTAGGTCAGCGCCAGGTTCTGGTCGCCGCCGCCCCGCAGTGCTGCTTCGGCGTACATCAGGTACACGTCAGCCAAACGGAACATCGGGAAGTCGGTGTCCACAAAAGTCAGGTCGGTGCCAGTTACACCCGTCGAAGAAACGTTCTTGAACTTGATAGGCACGTAGCCATTCGAGAACGTAGTCAAGGAAGCAATTTCCAGCGTCTGGCCACCCGTTACAAACTTGCCACGGGTGTCAGCAGCCGTATCCGGGAACTGGCGCCACAGGCTAGACGTGGTGCGGATACCGCCCCAGCCACCGTTGATGCCGTAGCGCGCCGGGTTCCAGTTGGCATCGGCGGTGCCAGCCACAGCCGCGTGCGTCAGGAAGGTAGTGCCACCATAGGTTTGGGTGTTCTTGCCATCGTACACAATCGGGAAGATAATTTCCCGGCTGGTGTTGTTGTTGGTCCGGAACAGGTTGGCATACTGTGGCGTCAGAGAATAGAAACCATTATCGATGATACGCTTGGCGTAGGTGGCGCAGTCGTTGTAGCGAGCCGTACCCGTGTACACCTGGGCATTCAGATACAGCTTGGCCAGCAAGGTCCAGGCGGCAGCTTGGTCGGCACGACCGTAGCGGTTCTGGCCGGGAGCCAGTAGTTCGCCGTCAATGGCTTTCAGCTCCGACTCGATGTAGGCAAATAGCTCGGCGCGGTTGGTTTGCCGGGGTGGTGTAGTGCCCCCAATTTCGTCGTTTTCAGTAGCGAAAGGTACGTTGCCGTACAAGTCCAGCGCGTGGTAGTACGACAAAGCCCGCAGGAAGCGCACCTCGGCCCGGTAGGCTTTCACTGCATCAGCATCGGCGCCGGTAATGCCCCGCTCACTGAGTTTGGCGTCGGTAGCTTCGGCCAGGAAGCCGTTGCACAGCGTTACTTCGTACAGAATACGGCTGTAAAGGCCCCGGATCAGCACCCCGCTCGGAGTCCAGTTCATCAGGTGCCAGTCCTGCACGCCAGGGTCACCCCACTGGATTACCGCTTCGTCGGTGGTGAGTTCCTGGGCGCTCCACAACTGACGGATATAGTCGGAAGTACCTTGGTCGATACCCTGGATGTCACCGGTAG
The DNA here is from genome assembly GCF_017313265.1 of Hymenobacter telluris. Taxonomy (GTDB): domain Bacteria; phylum Bacteroidota; class Bacteroidia; order Cytophagales; family Hymenobacteraceae; genus Hymenobacter; species Hymenobacter telluris. The sequence continues at coordinate 261,154 of NZ_JAFLQZ010000001.1, forward strand.
TAGCATCGGGGCCCTGGCCGCCCGTTACGGCGAAACCACTGTATACCTTAGCGGCTACTGCTTCGTAGCCCGCCCGGTCTTTGTACACGGTAGCCGTGCTGAGGTCGTATTTAGGAACACGGTCCAGGTCGTCGGTGCAGGAAGTAGTGGCCGCCAACGACGAAGAAACCAATGCTAGGGCCAGCATACGGCCCGTAATGTTCTTCTTTTTCATATAACTAAAGATGGGACTTTTACAGGCCTATGTTGAGGCCGAAAGAGAAGGTGCGCGGCCGAGGATATACGTTGTTGTCAACACCGTTGAAAATCTCGGGGTCGAGGCCGGTGTACTTGGTTGCCAGGAAAGCATTCTGTACAGCAAACGTCAGCCGCAGCGTGCCTTTGTCTTGGAAGATGCTGCCCACGTTGTAGCCCAGTGTTACGTTTTCCATACGTAGGAAAGAACCGTTCTGGATGTAGTAGTTGGACGAGTAGCGCTCCTGCGTGGTGTTCGAGAAACCAGTGAAGTTGGCGTCGGTCGTTACGTTGGAAACAAAGTTGGTCGAACCGTTGATACCCTGATAGTTACCGTTGCCCGAATTTACGTTGTTGTACACGTAGTTGCCGAGTAGGCTACGCAGCGTGAAGCTCAGGTTGAACTTGTCGTACGACATGTTGGAGCTGAAGCCAAGAATGACTTTAGGAGCCGACTGCTTGAAGAGCGTGCGGTCGTTGTTGTTCACAAGACCGTCGCCGTTGACATCAGCGTACACATCCTGCAAAGGCTTACCGTTCTCGTCGTATACCTGCTTGTATACATAGAACGCCGACGAAGGTGCGCCGATGCTGTAGATACCGATGTTGGTGCCGGTACCACCCGAAATGCCCGTGTTTTCGATGCCTGCGAAGCCAGGAGCCTGACGGCCCAGCGACAGTACTTTATTGATATTGTAGGTGCCGTTGGCATTCAAATCCCACTTGAAACGCTCCCCTTGAATTGGGCTGGCGTTTAGGTTCACTTCAATACCCTTGTTCTCCAGCGAGCCTACGTTGGATACGAGCTGGTTGGTGTAGTTGGTGAGCAGCGGAATTGGAATAACAGCCAGCAGATCTTTGGTCTTACGGTAGTAAGCATCCACCGAGCCGTTGAGCTTGCCATCCAGGAAACCGAAGTCGATACCAGCGTTATAGGTGGTAGTTTGTTCCCACTTCAGGTTGCGGTTGAAGCCCTGGGGCGAGTAAGGCGAGTAATACTCATAAGCACCCGAAGTGCGGTTAAAGTAGCTGTACTGAGCGGTTGGCACGTTCAGCGCATAGCGCTGAATGTAAGGATAGTCGCTACCGGCAGCGGCTACTACGTCCTGCTGGCCGGTGATGCCGTAGCCTACGCGCAGTTTCAGGTCCGAGAAAGTGGAGTTGTCTTTCAGGAAAGACTCTTCCTTGAGGCGCCAGGCAAACGAGCCAGCCGGGAACAGGGCGTTGCGGTTGTCGGGGGAGAAGCGCGAAGAAGCGTCGTTACGCAGTGTACCGGTGAAGATATACCGGTCTTTGAGCGTGAGGTTGGCGCGGCCGTAGTACGAGAGAATGGTGTACTGCGTGTAGAATGGGTTGGCAGCAGCAGCCCGGAACAACGAGCCATCAGCCAGGAAAGTAGCGTAAGCAGGTTCTTCACGCTGGAAATCCTGGTACGAATAACCAGCCAGCAATTCCAGACGGGTAGCCGTGCCCAACTGCTTGGTATAGTTCAAATACGTTTCCAACAGCTTGTTGTCGCTATTTTGTGCGTACTGATTGAACGAGCCACCGCGGGAGGTGGTGTTTCTAGGATCGAGAGGAACGTTGAAGTAGGCGCTGGCAGCGTTGGCATCAACAAACTTGGAGCCATTGCTACGCGTGATGTCGTAGCCCACGTTCACGTTGGCGTGCAGATCGGTGAGGAACGGCAGAGCGTAATCGAGCTGAAGGTTACCGATGCTGCGCTTTACCGTGCTACGGTCGCGCACCAGGTTGAGCAGGGCCAGCGGGTTGCGGGGTACGTTCTGCTGCGGTACGCCACCTGCGCTTTGCAGGTACTCGAAGTAGCCGCCGTTCAGAGCTTCGTTGTTGTTGAATACCGGCTGGGTTGGGTCGAAGGCCAGAGCAGAGCCAATAGCGCCGGCGTCAGCAAAGTTGTTGTCGATCCACGAGCCTTTCACGTTCAGGTTTACGCGCAAGGTGTTGTTGAGCAGCACGGGGTTCAAGCTCAGCGAGCCAGTGTTCCGGATGAGGCGGTTGGTGAGCAGCAAACCCTGCTGCGACAAGTTGCCATACGATGCCCGGAACGGCAGTTTACCTACCGCACCAGTCAAGCTCACGGTGTTGTCGTAGCTCATGGCCGACCGGAAAATTTCGTCCTGCCAGTTGGTGTTGGCCGAGCCAAGCAGGCTGGTTTTGCTAGGGGCAATCCGGCCTACGGTTGCGCGGAACTCATCGGCCGACAACACATCCACTGAGTTGTAGCGACGCGAAAGGGAAGTCTGCGAGTTCACACCTACCGTTAATTTCTCGCCTGATACCCCTTTTTTGGTGGTAATCAGGATAACCCCGTTGGAAGCGCGCGACCCGTAAATGGCAGTAGCCGAGGCATCTTTCAGAACGGTGTAGGTTTCGATGTCATTGGGGTTGATGAGGCTGAGCGGGTTAGCCGAGCCACGAACCGCCGCGTTATCAACGGGCACACCATCAATTACAATGAGTGGGTCGTTGCTGGCGTTGAGCGACGAGCCCCCCCGGATACGGATGGTAGTAGCGGCACCGGGCTGGCCACCGCCGGTGGTGATTTGCACACCAGCTACTTTGCCCTGAATCAATTGCTCTGGGTTGGTAACCTGGCCTTGCACGAAATCTTTCGACGATACCGTGGTCAAAGAGCCGGTTACGTCCTGCCGCCGCTGCGTACCGTACCCGATTACTACGGCTTCATTGAGCAGAGTGGTATTCTCGTTCAGGGTAACGTTGCCCAGCGCTGCGTTTTGGCCGCTTACCGTGGTAAAGGGCTGACGGGTAGTGGTGAAGCCGACGTAGGATATTACCAGCACGTGCGGACCCGCTGGAATATTCTGAATAGAGAAGGTGCCATCCATGTTGGTTGAATTGCCAAGCGTGGTGCCTTCAATGAGAGTGGTAACGCCGGGCAGTCCTTCGCCCTTCTCATCGACGACGCGGCCACTTACGGAGCCAGTTTGGGCGAAAGCGCCCGTGAAACCGGCACACACAAACAATAGCAAAAACAATAGTTTTGCCAGGTAGGGGTGTTTCATTGGAAAAATGTTAAGAATGGAAATGGGTTTTTCCGGCTTGGCCGGAGTGGGAATTTGTGCGGCGGCGCGCACGTAATCAAGCCGCCTTGACAAACGTCAGGCAACTTCAGGTAAGACTTCTACAATCATGTTTTTGCAACAGTAACCCGGTAAATGGACACGCAAGTTACTTGTTTCATGCGGACATCGGAAACGTTTGCGGTTGCTCTATAGGAATAGCACTAATTCCACTTTATTGCGAAATTTCGCTTTCGTAAGCAAAGCTTGGCCTAATGATGCCTGGAGAACGGCTACAGTATTTATTTACTAGCAGAGGTGGCAGTACAGGCTGCTCCAAATTTGATTACAGCTTTTCAGTGTCTGCTGTGCAGAATATGAACTCGCACTGTGTCAGTGCTGATAAGTTCAGGATTATAGACTCGGTATGAATGCTGTAGGTAAGTTAGATAGCAAAGCCTTGAAACAGGGGGCTCAAAACCATAGAAATAAACATTTACTTAGCTAATTGGCCTGTTTTTAGAGGGTATATGTGCTGAATTATAAAGTGGCAGCAACAATCGAAATCCAAGAGGAGCAGAATAAAACCCCCTTGTTGTGGGTAGGTACGCTCTTGGTAAATCCGCAAAAAACAGCAAATCTAAACCCTGTTACGGCATGATTTTTCACCCGTTACTCACTTGCAATAGAGGCTGTGTAGCAGCCAAAAAGCAATAAATAGTTGCATTCCAAACGTGCTGAATAAACAGCGTTCTGCTCGTTGGGAAAGAAAAAATACAATTATTTTTTTTCAACGTAAAAGAGGGGGTGCTGATATTTCGTTACCAGTAATATGTGCCGCAGCGGAGTATTGCTGGCAATCCGGCGCTTCGTATATGCGGGAAGACAAGCGGGGCGCCTCCTGATTGAAGCTGCGGTGGCCTAGTTATGCGGCCAGACATATTAGTTGCCTGGCCGCATAGCTGATTAGAAATGGAATGGCGCTACTCGACAATAACTTTCTGGCTGGTAGCCTGGTCCCCAACTTTCAACTTCACCAAGTAGGAGCCAGCAGCTAAGTTGCTGAGGGTGTACTGCTTGTTGCCAGCCTGTTGTTCGTTGGCGAGGGAGCGTACCAGCTGACCCATAGAGTTATAAACGGCCAACGATACATTCTGCTGACCGTTTACTTTATAAGCAACAGTGGTTGCGGCTTGGGCGGGGTTAGGATACACCTGGAAGCCAAGTTCGGCGGCTACCGGATTGCGGCTGCTCAGAACACCCGTGCCAATAACGTAAGCCAACGACTGGGTGCCGGCAATAGTAGTGAAGTTCGGGTCAGCTCCGAATACCGTGGTGCGACCAGCCACTTGAGGAATAATATCCGTTGTAAATACCCCATCACCATCGGTGAAGGCTACGAACATATCCAAGCGGCTACCAACGGTTACGCCCGTGCCCAGTGTGGAGAGGGGAATCTCGATTTCCCAGCCGGCATTGTTGGTATTGGCCGTGAGGGTGGCCGTGTTCAAGTACGCGAATTTGCTGCCCGCCAGGTCGAGGGTACTTGGTGCGGTAACTACTGCGCCAGCTTTGCTGCCCTGTCCAATATACGTGTCGTTGCCAACAGCTACGCTAGTGCCAGTCACGTACGATACGCGGCTGAAATATACATCCGAACTGGTAGCCGAAGTTGGGCCTACCGAGGCTCGGAACCCGTAATCAACCTGCATGTCCAGCGTAGGGCGGTGCTTGAGCGGCGACGGTGCATCACTGCCACCGGCAAGCTGCACCCCAGCCGGAGCGCCTGTCCGGCCTGGCGTGTTCAGGTACAGGATAAGCGCACGGTAGTTGCCCGAAGCTGATTCCGCGGAGCCAGTTACCAGCACATTGAGTGTGGTAGCAGTGTAGCCCACATACAGCGCCTTCAGGCCTCTATCGGCCTCAGAGTGAGTATTGGTGTAGCTAGCCGCCAACTGGTATTTGCCAATACCAGTACCAATTTCAGCAGCGGAAGCCGTGCCGTCCACTGTGAATTGCGCGTTTGCATTGAGCGACGTTGCAGCTAACGCGCCAATTGCAGCAAGAGTAAAAAGTTTTTTCATAAAAGAGGGAGTTTTGGGGATAATAGAAGAAAAGCACTGTGCGCCTATCGCCAAGACAACTTGCCCTTACAGGGTAGAAACCGGTGGGAGTTTGTTGAATCACTAAGGCAAAGACGAAAGTACAAACGTTGTCGTAACGTAAGTACTCACTTTTTGAAATTTAGATACGCTGTAAGCCTACTAAAGCAAAGAAATTCTCTTCAAAATAGTGGCATCACCATGTACTATTTTCAGAAGGTATACTCCCGGAGTTAGTGCGGCTGGGACAACAAATGACTCTTGCAGAAGGCCTTTGCGTACAAGGCGCGGCGTACGTAGCATCTGCACTAGCTGCCCGGTAAGGGTATGCAGCGAAATCTGGACGGTTTCGTCTTGGGGTAGCGCGTATTCTACGGTGAAGTTTCGGTGGGCAGGATTTGGGAAGACAGAGGCGCTGGAGCCAGCGTGGGCGGCGGGGCCAGTTGTAGCCATTACCTGAGTTGGAACCAGTTCCACATCGTCGAGGCCGCAGGTATTGCCCGCGTTGGCATTGGAGCGCAGCCCAATTTCGCACTGCCCGTTCGTGACGTTGATGCCGGTTATCTGCACCTGCACCCAGTTGGGGTCGGCGGGAATGGCCGTGGTGCGCTCAGCACCGCCGAAGCCGTTGGCATATAGCTCGCACACGTTCTGGCCGCCGCTGCTCTGCGCCCAGGCCCGCAAGGTATAGGTGCCGTTGGGCAGGTTGGTTACCACCTGTGACGTGCGCACCTGATAAGCAGTAGCCTTGGAATGGGTCAGCTGATACAGGCTGGCCTGGCCATAGTTCTGGGTGAAATCGGCGTTGTCGTCGCTGGTAGACGTGGTAGTGGTCCAGCCCAAGGGCTGCTGGGTAGGGCCCGTGTACTCGAAGCCGGGATTATACACCAGGCCCCGGGCTGGCGGCGTATTCAGAAAAGCGTCCAGCGCGGCTGTGGGTTGGCCGTTGCCGCTCCAGGCCCCCAGGCCGTAGCCGCGCCAGTTGTAAGCCTGCGGTTCCCAGTACAATACGCCCAAGCCTTTGTTGCCGGGCACCGACTGTACTTTGGCCATGAGGTCGAGCAGCATTTGCTGGGTGGGAATGACGGCGCCAACCGGCATGCCGGTTTCCACTACCATCACCTCCTTGCCAGGGTAGCGCGTCACCATGTCGTTCATGTTGGTGAGGCACTGCGCCGTAAGGGTCGGCCAGTTGACGGCCGTGGGGTAAAGCGACATGCCCATGACATCCCAGCGGGCCGCGTTGTTGCGCAACCCATCGAAGATGTAGCGGAACAAGTTGTTGTTGAAGCCGTTGGAGATGTGCACAATCACCTTGCTGGTGGGATTCACGGCTTTCACGGCCGCATATCCTTGGTCTACCAGCTGTGCGAAATTGGCCATGTTGGTGGAAGCCCGGCCGTCGGGCCACAGCATGCCGTCGTTGGTTTCGTTGCCAACCTGCACCCACTCCGGTACAATATTGTTGTCCTTGAGCGAGTCGAGGACGTCGTAGGTGTGGTTGTAGAGGGCGGTTTTCAGCTGCGCGAAGGTCAGGTTCTGCCAGGCCGCGGGCTTGGTTTGCTGACCAGGGTCGGCCCAGGAGTCGCTGTAGTGGAAGTCAATCAGGAGGCGGAAACCGGCGTTGCGGGCCCGGATGGCTTTGGCTACCACGTCGGCTTTGCCGTTCCAGCCGCCCGTGGGGTTCACCCACACCCGCAGCCGGATGGTGTTCATATCCTTGCCGCGCAGAATCTGAAACAAATCCTGCTGCGTGCCGGCGTTGTTGTAGAACTGGTAGCCGGCCGCTTCCATCTCCGTAACCCAGCCAACATCAGCTCCTTTGGCGAAAACTGGCGTTTGGGCCTTCGCCACAGGCCCGCTGCATAAGGCCGCAACCAAGCCAATAAGCTGTAGAATTTTTTTCATGGGACGGTGGGTATTTTTAGGAGTAGATAAGAACGAGAGAAGCAAGTGGCGCGGCTGCTTACTGCAACGAAACCGATTCGAGGTCGAGGTGGCGCTGACCCGTGGCAGGAGCTGGTGCATCGAATACCACTTGCAGTACTTCGGCTTCGGGGAGGCGCAGAGCGGGTTGAGCGTTAGGCTTATACGTGAGCGGCAAGAAACCAGGGTAGGGGCGAGGTACCAACAGCAGCGCATCAGCCTGGAACGCCGACAACGGAATCCGTTGGGTTTGCACTTCGGGCCCTAGCTGCACCGTAGCGGAGTAGGCAGTGGCGTCTTTGGTTGTGAGTACCACTTTTACGGTAGTAGCCTCACTGGCGCGGCCTTTTACTACCACTTCCTTGAAACCCGCTAAATCCGTAGTACGGCCCACCAGCTTATCAGCAAAATAGGCGCGCAAAACGGCCGCCGGCCCCACCGTAGCAGCGGGCTGCGACTGACCAACGCGGGGCGCACCTTGCACGAGGCGCAAGGCCAGGTCGCCGGCCGGGGTGGTAACGTAGTCGGTCCAGGCGGTGCTGGCCAGGCCGCGGGCCTCTACCCGTTCCTGGTCGTAGCGGGCCTGGAACAGCGGGAGCGGAGCACTCGGGGCTACAATGGGAGTGGCATAGTGCTCGGGGTGGTAGTAGTTCCAGTCGCGGGGCTGGCCGGGGAAGCCGCCTGGGAACGTAATAGGGTACTTGTGTATGCCTTTGCGCACCACAAACCAATAGCGCAATTCACCAGCGTACAGCAACTCGGCAGGCACAGTGGCTTCCACGGTGGCGTATTTGGGGCTGGTTGTGGGCAGCGTAAGGGTACGGCCGTAGTAGTGCTGGGCCACCAGATACACACTGTCCTGTGGGTCAAGGTTGGTGATAGTAGCAGTGATGCGTAGCGGCTGCCCTACTGCGGCCTGAACTGGCGGCGTGTGGCGTATCTGCTGCAAAATTCCTTCAGGAAAATCGACCAATCTTGGCGCGTGGAAATCCCGTAATTCGCCGCCGTTGAAAGGAGTACGGGGTATGAAAGCATCCGTGGATTTGCCGTTAGCGGCCAGCACGTACACCCCCGGCTTCACAGTGGTACGGCCATCGGTGGTTTGAACCCGGGTGCCCCAAATATCATCTAGGGGGCGCAGCGAAAAGCCAGGACCGACGTCGGGCAGCGTTATTTGCAGTGGCTGCTCGTTCCAAAAAATCAGGGTAACGGGCTTGCTGAGCGAGGCTTTTTCAAACGGGTCCTTAACAGGAACGGCATCGGGCATCACCTCCAGGCGCCACACGCCGGGGGCCAGCTTATCCAGGAAATAGGCGCCGGTGCCACCGTAGCGCACCACCGGCGACGAGCCCACGCCGGCCAGGTGCTGCAACTTGGCGGGTTGCCTGGGCTGGGTGCTGGTGTTGGCGGTGTAGTAGAACTCCTCCGGCGTGTTCATCTCACTCAGCTGCTGCCGGTAGCTTACCCGAAACGCGCCAAACACCGAATCCTGCGGGTAGCGCCCGAACGACTGTCCGCGCTTCACCTGATGGAACACTTTCGAGGCAATCAGCAAGCTGAGGGCCTTGGCCGGCGTGTAGGCCAAGTTCAGGTAGTGGGTCTGGTACTCGGTGTTGGCGTACGCAATGGACATCGGGTCGTAGGCAAACTGGGTGGCCCACTGAAAGCCGGCCTCGCGGAAGCTGCGCGCCATAAACGGGTACATCACCGGCTGAATAATATCGGCCGACTCGAACTCGTAAATCATACGGGCCTTGCTGGTGAAGCGCTTATCGGTACGGAACGGAATCGGGTACTGGTCCACGAAGGGCAGGAAATTGCCGCGCAGCTCGTGCCCGGCCACCAAGCCCTGCGGGTACCATTGGAACGTTAGGCCGTCCACCTTGGCATTCAGGATGGCCTCGTACACGTCGGGGTTTTCCGACACGTTGTAGAACACCGGCTTGCGGCAGCCCGTGGCCCGAATGGCCTCGGCCATGCGGTTGGCAAAGCTGGTTACCTGCGCCTCGGGCTTGTGGTAGCGCGGCTCGTTGCACACCTCAAAGGCAATAATGTCCTGGTCTTCGCGAATAAGCTGCTTGGTGTAAGGGTTGCGGTGGTTGAGGAACTGCGTCAGGTACTTCTCCTGCGCCAGAATGGCACGCGGGTTGGTGTAGGCCTGGGTTTTCGAGTAGATGCTGGAAAAGCCCGTGCCGGTGTCGGGCTCGGGGTAGCCGTTGTTCCAGTAGGCAATGGGTGTCAGGATGATTTTGATGCCGCGCTGCTTGAGCTCGGCCACCAGAAAATCAAGCAGTTTCAGGTGCTCGTTCTGCTGCAAATTGCCCAGCGTATCCGTTATTTCCACGTCCCAGACGTGCACCCGAAACGCATCCACCCCCAGCCGCGAAAGGTGGTACACATCCTCCCGGATGGCCTGCTCGTGCAATATTCCTGACAGCTTGTTATAGCCTTGGTGTGCCCGGTAGGAGTAGGCAAACGGCATGGTATAGTTCACGCCGAACAGCGCCACTTCCTTTTTACCCTGCTGCCAGCGCAACACGCCCTGCTTGTCCACAAAAACGTCGCCTTTGGGATGTGCAGGAGTGGTCTGCGCTCTGGTTGCTGTGGGAAGAGTAGCGCAGCAAGCAAGGGCAACGAAAAGCGTGAGTAAACGGGTAAGCATGAAGTGGTAATTAGATGAAAATCTGCCGTCGTTTTGTGAAAACGGGCTGAAAGGTAGCCCTTAAAGCTACTACAGACAAACGTTTGCATTAATCCACTTAAAACTAGAGAATTCCGCAAGCCACAAATTCAGTTGCCTAACCTGCCTTCCATTTAGGATACGAAACAAAGGAAAGGCTTCTGGAATTTAGATAGCAAGACAGTTTTATGTGCTTTTCTGATTTCGCAGAAGGGGGTGCACCCCCAACAATGCAGTGGCTTGCTTTTACGCATTCGTTTGCGTTTTGTAAGCAGTATGTTCATTTTTGCAGCTCAAAAAAAATCACTATTTCCTTCCGGATAAGTACTAAAAATCAAGCATCGACAGCAACGCTTGATCCTGCTGAACCGCTCAGGCGCAAAGCTGGTAGTCGGCACCAAATAACTGGAGCCCGGTAGCGTAGCCGTGTGGCAGGAGCAGAGACTGTGAGCTAGCAAGCCGGTTCCCCTCCTTTTTTAAGGAAGGGTGGCTAGAGGCCGGGGTGGTAAAATCGTTAGAACGACAACTAGCTCTATTTCCTGGTTCTAATTAATCACCCATAACCCACACCTCTTTAATGCGCAGAATTTGAAAGAGGGGAACTAGCTTTTTAGCGCCTACCTTCCGAACTCTTCTTAACTCACTTAACTTCTATGCGTATCCTGTTGTTGCTGGTTGGGCTGTTAATATGGGCGGAGCGCTTATCGGCGCAAACCACGATTAGTATAGTGCGGGTGCCAGCCACTACGCCGGCCGATGCTGTGCTGTATATAGCAGGCTCTTTCAACAACCGGGACCCGGGCAGTACCGCCTACGCTTTTACCCGCCGCCCCGATGGCACCTATCAATTCATATTGCCCCCTACGGTGAAAGGTCCTGTCGAATACAAAATCACGCGCGGCACCTGGGCTTCGGCGGAAACTAATGCGAAACACGAGGGCATCGAGAACCACCGCTTCACTGTGGGTAGCGGCCGGGCCATAGTGGAAATGCAGGTAGAGAACTGGCAGGATTTCGGCGGCAGCAACAAGCCCTGTGAAAGCACCGCCCTGCAACCCAACGTGCAGATAATCAGCACCACGTTCAACATACCGCAGCTCAAACGTACTCGCCGCATCTGGGTGTACCTGCCCAACGACTACGCCGCCAGCGCCGCCAAACGCTACCCCGTGCTCTACATGCACGACGGCCAGAACGTGTTTGATGCCTGCACCAGCTTTGCCGGCGAGTGGGACGTAGATGAAACGCTGAGCGAGCTACAAAAGCAGGGCCTCGATGCTACCGGCTCCATTGTGGTGGCCGTAGACCACGGCGGCACCGAACGGCTCAACGAACTTTCGCCCTGGCGCAACCTCAAGCTCGGCGGCGGCCAGGGCGACCAGTACGTGGACTTTCTGGTGCAAACCCTCAAGCCCTACATCGACGCCAACTACCGCACCCTCACCGGCCGCGAGTTTACGGGCATTGCCGGCAGCAGCATGGGCGGCCTCATTTCCACTTACGCCGCCCTGAAGTACCCCATGGTGTACAGCAAAGTAGGCGTGTTTTCGCCGGCATTCTGGTTTGCTAAGGATTCCTTGATGGAATACATGCGCCGCCACCCCGCCAACCCTGATACGCGCTTTTATTTTGTGTGTGGCACCACCGAAGGCCAAAGTATGGTGCCCTTCATGCAAACCGTGCACGATGCACTGCTGCGCGGTGGCATACCGGCCGCCAACCTGAGCTTCAACCCGCGCACCGATGGGCAGCATTCTGAGTGGTTCTGGCGGCGTGAGTTTCCAGCGGCCTATCGTTGGCTGTCGGCACCGGCAGAGGAGAGGGTGAAAAGCAGGAAATAGCGAAATGCGTAACTGGCTTTGCTATTATAGCAACTACATGCCTGGATTATTGCCATTGCTTCAACAAGAAAACCAACATTTTGCTTGCTCGATAAAATGTCTGCCGTACCTTTGTGCCACTCAACGCCCTAAACGACTCCTGGCAATGACCGTTTCAATGATGCAGCAAGGCTGGTGGTGGCCCCTCGGAAATTCCGGACGGGACATCCTGTGCGTGCGTTAAGGCTCTTGAAACTCCTCTCCGCAACGACTCTACAGAAAGCCCGGCCGCCTCGCCGGGCTTTTTTATTGCCCGGCGCTCAGCTTCTCCCGACACGCCTCCCATGAAACAGTTCAAGCTCCATACTCGCTTCCTCCGCGCCCTTGCCGACACCATCACGCCTGTAGGCCTGTACCTGCGCCTGCGCGACCGGTATCCGAACTGCCTGTTGCTGGAAAGCTCCGACTACCACGGCCAGCAAAACGCCTTCAGCTACCTCGCCTTCGACCCACTGGCTCGGTTCGAGCTGAGCGGCAATGAGTTGAAGCTCACCTTCCCCGACGATACCACCGAAACCGAGACCCTAACGGAGCCCCGGTTGGCCCTGACCCGCTTGCAGGAGTTTGCCGGCTGCTTCGAAACCGAGCCCACCGGCCACGACTTTATTACGGGGGGCTTGTTCGGCTATATTGGCTACGAGGGCGTGCAGTACTTCGAGGATTTGGAGCTGAACGCCAGCAAGCAGGCCGCCGGTCAGATTCCGAGCATCCTGTACGGCACGTACCGCTACGTTATTGCCGTCAATCATTTCCGCAATGAGCTGTACGTGTTCGAGCACACGCTGGCCGGCGAAGAAACCGACCCCGAAGGCCTGACGCGGCTGGTGAATTTGGTGCGGAATCCGTCGTTGCCCGACTACAAATTCACGGCCGTAGGAGAGGAAACGACCAACCAGACCGATGAGGAATTTCTGAAAGTGCTGGCCGCGGGGCAGCAGCATTGCCGCCACGGCAACGTATTTCAGATTGTGCTGTCGCGCCGCTTTCAGCAGGGCTTCACCGGCGACGAGTTCAACGTGTACCGGGCGTTGCGCTCCATCAACCCGTCGCCGTACCTGTTCTATTTTGACTACGGCAACTTCAAAATCTTCGGCTCCTCGCCCGAAACCCAACTGCTCATCAAGGGGCGCGAAGCCAGCCTGTTCCCGATTGCCGGCACCTTCCGCCGCACCGGCCACGACGCCGAAGATGCTGCCTTGGCCCAGAAGCTAGCCGACGACCCCAAGGAAAACGCCGAGCACACCATGCTCGTGGACCTGGCCCGCAACGACCTGGCCCGCCACGCCGACAACGTGCGCGTGAAAACCTTCCGCGAAATTCAGTTCTACTCGCACGTCATTCACTTGGTGAGCGAGGTAAATGCCACCTTGGCCCCGTCGGCCAGCCCGTTGCAAGTGGTAGCCGACACATTCCCGGCCGGCACGCTTTCCGGGGCTCCCAAGCACCGCGCTATGCAGCTCATCGACGAGCTGGAACCCACTGCCCGCGGCTACTACGGCGGTGCCATCGGTCACCTCGGCTTCAACGGCGACTTCAACCACGCCATCATGATTCGTTCGTTCTTGAGCAGTGCCAACCAGTTGTACTACCAGGCCGGCGCCGGCGTGGTAGCTGCTTCCGACATCAATTCCGAGCTAAACGAGGTGCACCACAAACTAGCCGCTTTGCGCAAAGCTTTGAAAGAGGCCGAAGCAGTATAGCCGGTTGGGCTGCAACCTCCCGCGAAAAAACCAGACCCTACAGTCTGAGCCCTATTGCCTAATACCCACACCCCATGAAAATCCTCGTTCTTGATAATTACGACTCCTTCACCTACAACCTCGTGCAGGTGTTGCGGGAGCTAGGCCACGGCGATGATACCACCGTTATCCGCAACGATAAGCTGACCGTTGACGACGTAGAAGCCTACGATGCCGTGCTTTTGTCGCCGGGGCCGGGCTTGCCTTCCGAGGCGGGGCTAATGCCGGAAATCATTCGCCGCTATGCGCCCACCAAGCGTATTCTGGGGGTGTGCCTGGGCCATCAGGGGCTGGCAGAGAGCTTCGGTGGCGAACTGTATAACCTGCCCGATGTGCTGCACGGCATTGCTACCCAGGCCGATGTAACTGCCGAAGACCGGCTGTTCAACGGCCTGCCCGTGCAGTTTCAGGTGGGCCGCTACCACTCCTGGAGCGTGCGCCCTGAGTCGGTGCCAGCTGAGCTGGAAGTAACTGCCCTCGATGCCAACGGCCAGGTGCTGGCCTTCCGCCACCGCACCTATGACGTGCGCGGAGTGCAGTTCCACCCCGAGTCTATCCTAACGGAGCATGGCCACCAAATGCTGCGCAACTGGCTGGCCTAGCCGAGTAACTAAGAGCGTCATGCTGAGCTGGCCGAAGCATCTCTACCGCTTCGTTGCCAAGGTAATATTGAATACTGCTTCGGTAGAGATGCTTCGGCCAGCTCAGCATGACAGGATTCATAAATAAAAAGTCGGCTTAATCAGCGAAAATAAGCACCTGTGAAGCAATTACTTAATATCCTATTCGAGCAACAGCTACTCTCTCATGCCGAGGCGCGGGAGGCTATGCTGCAAATCGGGCAGGGCGAGGCCAATCCGGCAGAAATGGCCGCCTTTATGGCCGTGTACCGGATGCGGCCCATCTCAGTGCCCGAACTAGCCGGTTTCCGGGAGGCGCTGCTCAGCCTCAGCCGCGACCCGGAGCTAGGCACCCACGACACGGTGGATATAGTAGGCACCGGCGGCGACGGCAAGGACACGCTCAATATCAGCACGTTGGCTTGCTTTGTGGTGGCGGGCGCAGGCTATAAGGTGACCAAGCACGGCAACATCGGGGTGTCGTCGGTATGCGGCTCTTCGGATGTGTTGGCGCAATTGGGGGTTGACTTTGCGGCCAGCAACGACGTGCTGAAGCGGCAGTTGGAGCAGGCCAACATTTGCTTTCTGCACGCGCCCTCGTTTCACCCGGCCATGCGCCACGCCGGACCCGTGCGCCGCGAGTTGGGCGTGCGCACCTTCTTCAATATTCTGGGGCCGCTCGTGAATCCGGCCCGGCCCCGCTACCAGGTGGCCGGCACGTTTAGTTTGGAGCTGCTGCGCCTTTACCATTACCTGCTGCAACAAACTTCGGCTTGCTACACCGTGGTGCACGCCCTCGATGGCTACGACGAACTTTCGCTCACCGGCGCGGCCAAGCTAGCCACCCCCGAAGGCGAGCAATTGGTAACGGCCGCCGATTTTAAACTGGCCGCTACTACACCCCAGGAATTAGCCGGCGGCCGCACACCTACCGAATCGGCCCAACTGTTCCTGAATGTGCTGGAAGGCAAAGCCACCCGCCCCCAGCGCGACGTAGTAACCGCCAATGCTGCCCTGGCCATCCGGTGCCTGGAACCCGGTTTTGGTTTTGCCGAAGCCCTGGCCGCTGCCCAGGAATCGTTGGATTCCGGGCGGGCCCGGACGGCGCTGCGGCAGTTGCTGGCCGCTACGCCCAGCAAAGCCGTGTCTGTGTAAGTAACTGTCATTCCGAACGGAGTGAGGAATCTGAGTAAGGCCGTTCACTGGTTCAACTCAGATTCCTTGCTTCACTCGTAATGACAAACTATCAATACCTGTTCACTCACTGCCCCGGCAAACGTCTGGCGGTACACCTAAACTGAAATGCCCACCATCCTCGATAAAATCATCACCCATAAGCGCCAGGAAGTGCTGGACCGCCAGGCGCTGGTGCCCGTGAAACTGCTGGAAAAGAGCCTGTACATGGATGCGCAGCCGCTCAGCCTGCGGCAATACCTGCTGCGCGACGACCTCAGCGGCATCATTGCCGAGTTCAAGCGCAAGTCGCCGAGCAAGGGTGTTATCAATGCCCACGCGCCAGTGGAACGCACCACGCTCGGCTACATGCAGGCGGGTGCTTCCGCCCTGTCGGTGCTGACGGATAGTGAGTTTTTTGGCGGTAAGAACGAAGACCTGACCGTAGCGCGGCGCTATAATTTCTGCCCGATTCTGCGCAAGGATTTCGTGGTAGACGAGTACCAGATTCTGGAAGCCAAGAGCATCGGGGCCGACGCCGTGCTGCTCATTGCGGCCGTGCTGACGGGCGAAGAAGTGCTGCGCTTGGGTCGTTTTGCCAAAAGCCTGGGCCTGGAAGTGCTCCTCGAAATCCACAAC
Organism: Hymenobacter telluris; assembly: GCF_017313265.1. Taxonomy (GTDB): domain Bacteria; phylum Bacteroidota; class Bacteroidia; order Cytophagales; family Hymenobacteraceae; genus Hymenobacter; species Hymenobacter telluris. Next base: position 277,188 of record NZ_JAFLQZ010000001.1, read on the forward strand.
GCCGAGGAACTGGACAAGACGCTGCACCCTGATGCCGTGAGCCTCGTCGGCGTCAACAACCGCAACCTCCACGACTTCTCCGTCAGCCTCGATACGTCCGGCGAGCTGGCCCAGCGCATCCCCACCGACTACGTGAAAGTGACGGAAAGCGGCCTAAGCTCCGCCACCGACATTGAGGCGTTGCGCGCCGTCGGGTACCGTGGGTTCCTCATCGGCGAAACATTCATGCGCCATAGCCGCCCCGAAAAAGCCTGTGCTGCCCTCGTGCAGCAGCTCCGTACCACCGAAGCCATAACGTTGTTATAAAGCGAATTGTAGCGCCAAAGTCACCGTTTGCTCAGCCTAGTCATGAACCCAGTAACTCCCTATTTGAAAGTCTGCGGAATGCGGCTGCCGGAAAATCTGGCGGCCGTGGCGGCCCTGCAACCCGACTTTCTGGGGTTTATCTTCTATCCGAAGTCCAGCCGCTACGTGGGCACCCAGCTAAGCCAAGTGGATTTGGCCGCGCTGCCAGCCGGAATTCGGAAGGTAGGCGTGTTCGTGAATGAAACCGTGGACACGGTGCTGGCGCGAGTAGTGGAATTCGGGCTGGACTTGGTGCAACTCCACGGGCAGGAAACGCCCACCGAATGCGCCCGGCTGCAAGCCGCTGGCGTATCGGTTATCAAGGCGTTTTCGGTGGGGGAGGAGTTCAATTTCGAGGTGCTGCAACCGTACGTAGGCCACGTTGATTACTTTCTTTTCGACACCAAAGGCGCGCAGCCTGGCGGCAACGGCACCACCTTCAACTGGAACTTGCTGGCCACTTACGACTTACCGGTACCGTATTTCCTGGCGGGCGGCCTTGGCCTAAAGGAAGCAGAGGCGTTGCGGAACCTGCGCCTGCCGGGCTTGTTTGCCCTGGACCTGAACAGCCGCTTTGAAATTGAGCCCGGCGTAAAAGATGCCGGACTGTTGAAACAGATGTTTACTAGTTTACGAACCTGACGTAGGTTCTCGCAGGGTTTCGCAGGGTAAGGCGCAGGGTTGCGCAGTGCACTGACGGATACAAAACCCTGCGAAACTCTGCGCCTTACCCTGCGAAACCCTGCGAGTTATGACTCCTACCACCTATAAAGAACCCACTGCTCGCGGCTACTACGGCCAATTCGGCGGTGCCTTCATCCCCGAAATGCTCTATCCCAACGTGGAAGAGCTGCGCTCCACCTACCTCACCATCCTCGCCGACCCCGAGTTTCAGCGCGAGTATCAGCAGCTCCTGCGCGATTTTGTAGGGCGGCCCACGCCGCTGTTTGAGGCCAAGCGGTTGTCTAAGAAGTACAACACGCGCATTTTCCTGAAGCGCGAAGACCTGTGCCACACCGGTGCGCACAAAGTCAACAACACGGTGGGGCAGATTCTGCTGGCCCAGCGGCTCGGCAAAACCCGCATTATTGCCGAAACCGGGGCCGGCCAGCACGGCGTAGCCACGGCCACCGTGTGCGCCCTGATGGGGATGGAGTGCATCGTGTATATGGGCTCAGTGGATATGGAGCGGCAGCGGCCCAATGTGGAGCGCATGCGCCTGCTCGGGGCCGAAGTGCGCCCCGCCACCAGCGGCAGCCAAACCCTGAAAGACGCCACCAACGAAGCCATCCGGGACTGGATTTCCAACCCCGTTGACACGCACTACATCATCGGCTCGGTGGTGGGCCCGCACCCATACCCCGATTTGGTGGCGCGCCTACAGGCCATCATCAGTGAGGAAATGCGCAAGCAGCTGCTGGAAAAAACCGGCTCCGAGCTGCCGCAGTACGTGGTGGCCTGCGTGGGTGGCGGCTCCAATGCGGCCGGCGCGTTCTACCACTTCCTCGACGAGCCTTCGGTGAAGCTGGTGGCGGTGGAAGCGGCCGGGCACGGCATCACCTCAGGGCATTCGGCGGCCACATCGGTGCTGGGCAAGCCGGGCATCATTCACGGTTCGCGCACCTTGCTCATGCAGGACGAAGACGGCCAGATTACCGAGCCCTATTCCCTGTCGGCGGGGCTGGATTATCCGGGTATTGGGCCGTTGCATGCGTATCTGGCGGCGGAAGGTCGGGCGCAGTTCATTTCGATTGAGGACGAGCAGGCGCTACGTGCCGTGGCGGAATGCAGCCGGCTGGAAGGCATCATTCCGGCCCTGGAAACCGCACACGCGCTGGCAGCCCTCGGGCAGCTCGGCGCCGGCCCCGACGACGTGGTGGTTATCAACCTCTCCGGCCGCGGCGACAAAGACCTGGAAACGTACATGAAATACGCCGACACTATTCACTAATTTCTCGCAGAGGTCCGCAGAGGGTTACGCAGAGGTTCGCAGAAGAACGACCTCCGCGAACCTCTGCGTAACCCTCTGCGAGCCTCTGCGAGAAACACCTCATGAATCGTATTCAACAAGCCTTCGAAAAGGAAGGCAAGCTGCTCAATATCTACTTCACGGCAGGCTACCCCGCCCTCGACTCCACGGTGCCGATGTTGAAAGCCCTGTCGAAGGCCGGCGCCGACCTCATCGAAATCGGGATGCCCTTTTCCGACCCGCTGGCTGATGGCCCGGTGATTCAGCAGAGCAGTACGGTGGCCTTGCAGAACGGCATGAACATGCGCGTGCTATTCACGCAGCTGAAAGACATCCGCCAGGAAGTGCCCGAAACGCCAATTTTACTGATGGGCTACCTAAACCCGGTGATGCAGTTTGGGGTGGAAAACTTCTGCCGCGAAGCTGCCGCCGCGGGCGTGGATGGCGTGATTCTGCCCGATTTGCCGCTCGATGACTACGTGGACGAGTACCAGGAAACGTTTCGGCGGTACAACCTGAAACCGGTGTTTCTGATTACGCCGCAAACCGCCGAAGCCCGCATCCGCCGCATCGACGAGCTGACGGATTCGTTTCTGTATCTGGTATCCGGGCCCGGTACTACGGGTGGCGCCAACACCCAGGCGGTCGGCGTGCAGGAGGCCTATTTCCAGCGCATCGAGGCCATGCAACTCCGCAACCCCCGCCTCATCGGGTTCGGCATTGCCGACAAAGCCTCTTTCCAGCAAGCCTGCCAGTACGCGGAAGGCGCCATCATCGGTTCGGCCCTGATTAAGGCGCTGGATGGAGCCGATGATGCCCCCGCCGCCGCCGCCCGATTCGTTTCTTCCGTCTTGAATTAACTGAGACAAGAAAACGGTCATGCTTCGACAAGCTCAGCATGACGTTCTTTAGTTAAACCCCACCACATGGTTATCCAACTCGACCCTCACATCACTGAAACCGCTAAAGCGGATATTCTGGCCCACATCAAGGCGCTGAAATACCAAGCCACCGACGTCACCACCCAACGGGCGCACTATCTGGTGGCCATCGGCAAAGCCGATTTCGACCTGCGCACCATCGGCCAACTGCCCGGCATCCTCGACATTCACCGGGTATCCGACCCTTATAAGCTGGTGAGCCGCAAATGGCGCGTGCGCCCCACCGTGCTTGACCTCGGCGAGGGAGTGCGCATCGGGGAAGGCAACCTGACGCTGGCCGCCGGCCCGTGCAGCATCGAAAACGAAGCCCAAATGGAGCTGATGATGCAGCATCTGCTTGATAACGACGTGCGCATCATGCGGGGCGGCGTATTCAAGCCCCGGTCGTCGCCGTATGCGTTTCGGGGGCTGGGCATGGATGGGCTGAAGCTGTTCCACCAGATGGCCCGGGCCCGCGGCATCAAAATCATTACCGAGGTGATGCAGGTGTCGCAGGTAGAGGAAATGCACGACTACGTGGACGTGTTTCAGGTGGGCGCGCGCAACACCCAGAACTTTAACCTGCTCGATGCACTGGGCGGTGTAGATAAGCCGGTGATGATTAAGCGTGGTATTTCCGGTACGCTGGAAGAGTTGCTGTCGTCGGCGGAGTACGTGTTTTCGGGCGGCAACGAAAAGCTGATTCTGTGCGAGCGGGGCATCCGAACCTTCGAAACCGCCAGCCGCAACACCCTCGACCTGAACGCCGTGCCCATTCTTAAGGAGAAAACCCACTTGCCCGTCATCGTGGACCCCTCGCACGGCATCGGCATTCGGGAGTACGTGCCCACTATGGCCCTGGCGGGCCTGATGGCCGGCGCCGACGGCATCATCTACGAAGCGCACGAGAAGCCCGAAGAAGCTGCTTCCGACGGCGCCCAAACCTTGAATTTCGAGGAGTCGGCGCGCCTGATTCGTAACCTGCGCAAGGTGTACGCCCTGCGCCAGGAGTTGGAATAGGGTGGTTTTTCGTTGTTGGTTTTTCGTTATTCGTGGGCAATACTCCGCGTACCAACGGTCCTTGTTTTATGGCTGAATACCAAAGCCGAACAACGAAAAACCAACAACGAAAAACGAACCATGACTTTCACCTTTAGCGCATACAGTAGCCTGCTGCTGCCATTTTTCCTGCAAGGAATAGTGGTGAGCGTGGTGCTACTGACGCGCGGCCGGCGGCACGGTTCCACGGCCGATGGGTGGCTGGCGTTGCTGTTGCTGCTGCACACGGTGCGGCTGGCGCAATGGATGCTGGGGTTTGCGGGCTGGTACGACGCGCACAATGCGCTGTCGACGTTCATGTTCTATTTTCCGTTCAGCAACTGGCTGGCGCTAGGCCCCGCGCTGTACTTCTATTTCCGCAGCCTAACCAACCAGGAATTCCAATTTAGTGGCCGCCATTTGCTGCATTTTTTGCCGGCACTACTGTATCTGGCGTGGCGGCTGGTGGCGGTGGGGGTAGATGTGGTATGGGCGCATGGTGTGCGCGGGTTGCCGTATCCGTACCATTTCGGCACGAAAGGGCAGTTGGCAGCCATGCAGGAGGGGCTTAGCTTCTGGGTGGAAGTTGTGGGCTCCGTATCGGTGGCGTGGTATGCCTGGCTGACGCTACGCGAATATTGGCAGTACCGCCGCTACATCAACAACTACTTCTCGGATACCGAACAGATTCGGTTTGTGTGGCTGCGCAACTTGCTGGTGGCCATGCTGCTAGGGGTGGGTATTACCTTCCTGTTCTCGGTGGTGGACGTGAGCGTGCTGCCACTCAATTATTACCAGGCGTGGTACGAGTTCCTGGCTACCGGCATCCTCATTTACTTTCTTAGCATTGCCGGCCTGCTCACCAACGACCGGCTGGCCGTTCCCCTTCAGTTTTGGCCTGCTTCTGCCCCAGCAGAGTCGCTAGCCGTTACCATAGCGCAAGTGCCTCAGCAAGTACCGCCGCCTGAAACAGCTGGCGTGCCGTCCGTTGCCGAGGGCGCAGTTGATGCCCCTTCCCCCGCGCTGATACCTGAGCCGGTATCCGCCACCGATGCTGCCGACCCGGATTTGGCCCGCTGGGTTGCTCGGCTAACCAAACTCATGGACACCGACCGTCCGTACCTGGCCCCCGAGCTGACTTTGCCGCAACTGGCCGCCCAAGTAGGCACCAATACTTCGGTGCTCTCGCGGGTTATCAATACGGGCTTCGGGCAGAACTTCAACGACTATGTGAATGAGTACCGGGTGCGCGAAGCCGAGCGCCTCCTCCGCGACCCTCGGTACCAGCAGTACACCTTGCTGGCCGTAGCGCTGGAATCGGGGTTCAACTCGAAGTCCACGTTCAACCGGGTGTTCAAAAAACTGCGTGGAGCCACCCCCAGCGAAGTGGCAACTGGGCTCAAACCATAATTTGGCACGTCCCGGAAGGTAATTCGGGGCGCTTGGGGTAGGGGGGGAGGGTTCCTTTGGGTTATTGTTTCACCAACCCAACCCCTTCTTCCAATGCGTACTTCTGGTGTAGTTCGTTTTCAGGCCTCGGTGGCTTTCTTGGCTGGTTTGCTCTTGCTCACTGGTGCGAGCCGGGGGACTGTTTATTCTGATTTATTTATTGAGCCGGGCCAGCAGTTTGTGCTGGGCGGTGGGCAGCCGGGCATTTTTCAGGTGGCTGCCCGCAACGTGGGGCAGGCGGCAGTGGAAGTGCGGGAACGAGCGGCTGACGGCACTGTTACCAACAAAGGAACGCTCCTGCCCAAGCAGAAAACTACGCTACGTTTTGCTGCTGGATCTGCGGCCGTGCTGCGCAACACTACTAGCACCAAGGCCAACCTCAACCTGCGCATCACCGGCCCGACGGGCCTGAATATGAGCACCGAGAATACTCGGAAATAAATGGCGGTTGCCACCTGTATTCTTTTACCTGTTTATATCCAGCCCGTCATGAAAAAGCTATTGTTTGCCGCCCAGCCCTTCCCGTCTTATCTGGCAGATGCTGCCTGGCTTTTGTTCCGTTTGCACCTCGGCCTGTCCATTGCCATTGGGGCCGGCTGGTCGAAGCTCGTCAACCTTACCACCACGCACGAAGCGGCTAAACTAGCCACTGGCTCTGCCCCGTTAGGTCCGCCCGACTGGTTTGTGCAGCAGGTTGCCAACCTGGGGTTTACGTATCCGTCACCATATATGTGGGCGTGGCTGGCCGCCTGGGGCGAGTTTGCGGGCGGCCTATTGGTGGCGCTGGGGCTGCTTACGCGCTGGGCCAGCCTGCAACTGGCCGTGCAGTTTCTGGTTATTGCCTTTGTATGGTACGAAGCCCCCGAGCCTGTTTTGGGCATGTATTATCAGCAGTTGCTTTTCTGGGCGTTCGTGCTGGTGACAGTAGTTGGTGGTGGCCGGTACTCGCTGGACTATTGGTGGTTGCGCGGCAGTGGTAGTTCCCGTTTCCTGAATCGGTTGGTGGGCCATGCACCAGTTCAGGTGGTAACGATGCTCCTGGTTGTACTGGGTGGTTCGGTGGCTGCCCAAACGCCAACGGCTTCCAACAAGGTAACTATGCCAGAGCTGCAAGCCGTTGTGCAGCAGTGGGATGGCACCCTAACGTACCTCGACTACAAAACTCAAAAGCAAGTCTCGCTGGTAACTACCCTGAACGGAATGCAGTCTAAACCGCGGGAGTTGGTGCTGGACTTTATTTACCGGGAGCCCGAAGGCGGCCAAGTGAAAGGCTACGATAAAGTGCAGCTAGCCGCCGATGGATTGAGTGTGACCTGGGACGGAATACCAATGCGCATCGTGCGTAAAACCCGACTTCCTAACCAAGAGCTGAAACTGGTGCTCGAAGGCCGAGGCCGTGATGATAACAAAGATTGCTTGATCAGAAAGACCGTTATGCTAGGGGTAAGACAGTTTACTATCGTAAAGGAAGTTAAATACGATAATAATGAAGGTTTTATCACACGGAATACATACGCCTTTCAACAAAAACAGCAATAGAAGCGAAACAGCCACTCAGATAGCTACAACAAAGAGTAATAATTGCAGAAGCCTGCTAATTGATAGGGGGTAATATGGAAAAGGCTGATATTTTATGGCAACTACCATCTTTTTGAATAGGTTGCTGTTGAATGTAATGTGTAATATTTTGGTTTAGGGGTAAAAAATATAGGTACGCCAAATGCAGCTTGTTTGTTAAAACCTATATATTTGCCAACATGATGTCGCACCAGCTAATGAAGCAAGTCTGCCTATTTAATATTCGTCCCGCGCGGGACGGAGTCGGGCTACTTTGCCGGTACGGGAGCTAACAGCGAAATGCTACTTATCCTCTGAAACCTTATAAAGCCCGACTCCTTCAACAAGGAGCCGGGCTTTTTTCTTCCTACTATCCATGTTACAGCAACACTACGACCGGTACACCACCCAAGACCAGCTGGTTTGGAAAGTATTGTTCGACCGCCAAACCGCTCTGCTCCACAAGCGGGCCTGCCAGGCCTTCGCCGACGGTTTGCAGCGCATTGGGTTCCACCGCAACGCCATTCCCAACTTCGAGGAAACCAGTGAGCGGCTGCGCAAAGCCACCGGTTGGCAGCTGGAGCCCGTAGCGGGTATGCTTAACGATGCCGAATTTTTCGGACTGCTGGCGCAACGCAAGTTCCCCGCTACCGTCTGGATTCGCTCTATGGAGCAGTTCGACTTCATTGAGGAACCCGACCTGTTTCACGGCGTATTCGGGCACGTGCCGCTGCTGATGGACAAGGCCTTTGCCGATTTTCTGCACTTCCTCGGGCACGTGGCAGCGCAGCACCTCGACGATGCAGTGGCTTTGAAGCGGCTGGAACGGCTGTATGGTTTCACAGTTCAGTTCGGGCTGGTAGAGGAAAACGGCAGCACCCGCATGTACGGCGCCGGTTTGCTGTCGTCGTCGGGCGAGATTCACCACTGCATTGCCGATGCCAGCACCCGCCGCCCCTTCGATTTGGGTACGGTGCTCGATACGCCTTACAGTGAAGAACACCTACAAGAGCAGTACTTCGTGCTGCCTAATTGGGAGCAGCTCACGGGCAGCGTAGCCGAACTAGCTGCTTTGTTGGCCTCTGACTATGAACTAAAGCCGGGAAAGCAACTGGTTGAAATCCCACGAAATAACAAGTAATAGCAGAGCCAAGCCGGTGGGCGGCGTTGTTGAACTGAAAGTGTGGCAGCAGGAGGGGGGATACTATTACTGATGTTGCATGCAGGTCGAGGGTGCAGTAACCCGCCCGCTGGCTTGACTTCTGCTCTGTCTGCTGCTACGGTATAGGGGTATGCCGTAGCAAATGCAGCAACAAAAACGCCCGTTGGTTTAGGCCAACGGGCGTTTTTGTTGCTGGAAAAAAGCTGCAACGGAAGTTGAAAGCTTAGCTTTTTAGCTTGAAATTCTTTTTCAGGTACGCCACGGATAGTGCGTGCGCATCGTCGCCGAAGGCTTTGTTGTACTTGGGGTTAGATGGGTTGGCAAAGGCGTGGTCGGCATCGTAGCTTTTGATGGTAACCTTCTTCTTGGCGGCGGCCATATCCTTCTGGAACTGGGCTACCACTTCGGGGTTGATCCACTTGTCTTGAGTGGCAAAGATGCCTAACACATCGGTATTAAGCGTTTTGAGCTTGGTTACGTCCTTTTCGGGCATGCCGTAGTACATCACGCAGCCCACGGCCTGCTTGCCGGCCAGTAGTGCGGTTTGCAAGCTCCAGCCGCCGCCAAAGCACCAGCCAATACTAGCCACCTGGGCCTGCGGGCCAGCATATTGCACGGCACCTTTCACAATGGCCTGCGCCCGGTCGGTTTTTACGGCTTGCATGTACTTGCCGGCTTCGTCGGGGGTGGTGGCTACCTGGCCATCATAAAGGTCGAGGGCAATAACGTTGACGCCGGGGAGGTCTTTGGCGAATTGGGCGGCTTCCTGCTTGATGTAATCGTTCAGGCCCCACCACTCGTGAATCACAAACAGATACTTGTTGGATTTGGTAGCACTCTTGATTTCAAATCCTTTGCCGGTTTTGCCATCGGTGGTTTTGAATTCAATAGTTTGTCCTTCACCCGCGTACGTAAAGGGCAAGGGCGCATCATGGCCACCCGAGAAATCCTCGTTGGTGGCGAGCATGGCAAAAGCCTCCGTGGCATTCGGGCCGGCTGGCTTGGCGCAGCAGCTCATGGTCGTTTGGGCCGAAGCCACGGTAACAGCGCTTAGCAATGCCGCGCAAAGAGTCCAGAGTTTTTTCATGAGAAAGGAGAGAAGGGTAAAAGCAAAACGCCCGATTACCTGACTGCGGTAGTAACACAAGTCGATGGTAACCGGGAGTCAGTAACTGGCAAACCAAGCAATAGTTTGGTGCCAACCGCAATTAGGAAGCCGTGCGCACCACGGCCCGCAGTTCCGTAAGCAACGCGTAGAGGCCCACGTACGTGCGGTTCAGGTAAATGAAGTGCTCGGAACCGCGCGGCTCCCGTTGTTGCCGCAACTCGGGCTGTTGCATCAGGTCGTCGCCGAGGGCGTAGAGGGCCTGCATGTACGAAGGGTCGCCGAAGTCGAACACCGGTTGCCGGAACGGGCGGCCTACCAATTCCAGCGAGGCCTGCATGGTATTCACGTAGAAATCCTGCCGGGAAGTTTCATCCTCGGGGCGCAGAATACCGGCTTCGGTGAGCAGCTCTGTAAGGCGGGTGCGGTTGGCGAGGGTTTCGGGGGTGAGCAGGTCGGTGAAGAGGCGGTGCACATCGGCGGGTATTTCCTTCACGCAGCCGAAATCCAGTACGCCAACTGTGCCACCGGCTTCGGTGCGCAGCAGGAAGTTGCCGGGGTGCGGGTCGGCGTGGACCATGCGCAACTCGTTGAGCTGGAACATGTAGAAGTCCCACAGGGCTTGCCCGAGCTGGTTACGTACTTCCTGGGCGGGGGCAGTTAGCAAGAACTCCTTGAGGTGCTGGCCGGGCAGCCAGTCCATGCTCAGGATGCGCGACGACGACAAAGCCGGGTAATACGTGGCAAATTCCAGATGGGGCAGCGCGGCGCACTGCGCAGCAATGGCTTGGCCGCGCCGTAGTTCCAGGGCGTAGTCGGTTTCCTCGATGAGCCGCGTTTCCACTTCCTGCAAATACGGCCGCACGGTGGCTTCATCCAGCCCCAGCACCCGCAAGGCAATAGGCTTCACCAGCCGAATATCCGAGCGGATACTGTCGGCCACACCGGGGTATTGTACCTTCACAGCCAGCGCCTTACCCTCTTTGCGCGCGAAATGTACCTGCCCGATGCTGGCCGCCTGCCGGGCGTTGATGTCGAACTCCTCGAACACCTCAAACGGCGACTTGCCAAACGCATCCCGGAACGCCTTCACCACCAGCGGCCCCGACAGCGGCGGCGTCTGGTACTGGGCCTGGGCGAACTGGTCGGCGTAGGCAGTAGGCAGCAGGTTTTTCTCCATAGCCAGCATCTGGGCTACCTTCAGCACCGAGCCTTTCATCTCGCTCAGTGTGCCGTATAGCTCGGCTGCGTTGGCTGCGTGCAGATTCTCGGTGGTGCTTTCAGCGCCTACGGCGCGCTTGGCGTAGTGCTTCACGTAGTTGGCTCCCACATTCAGGCCAGTGCGCGCGAAACGAGCCGCCCGCGCTACTTTGGTGGTGGGCAGCGAGGAAAGGGCATTGCTTTCGGTGAGTTCGGACATGGAGGAATATAAACAAGTCATGCTAAGCTCGTCGAAGCGTCTCTACCGCGCTAGTATGTGATTTACTTTGGCGGGAGAGATGCTTCGGCTGCGCTCAGCATGACGGGCAACGGTAACTTGAAAATAAGCGGTGCGCTAGCGCCGCCGACGGTGCAGCAGGAACCGCACGAAATCGGTGGCGGAATCCAGCGTGTTGCGGCCAACCAAATCAAAGCTCAGCGTTACGGCTTTTTCGATGGCGGCATCAGTCTGCTCGAAGTTGATGCTGTCGTCTTTGGCGAAGAAGCCGAGCACGAATAGCTGCTGCTGCCAGAAGAAGCGCGGGTAACCATCCTGAATAAGCTGGCGGGTAGCTATTTCGTCGGTACGGCGGCCTTCGCGCAGAATTTCATCCACGAAGTCTTCAAACTCCTGCCGGAAATCGTCGAGGACGCGGGGCGTGATGCCGGGCATGCGCGAGAGGGAGCGGCGCAGGGCATTGAGGGCGTAGCTGCGGTTGCGCTTCAGAATTTCGATGAGCGTATAGTAGAAAGCCAGAAGCTTTTCGCGGGCGCCGTATTGCTCCCACACCGGCTCCTTGGCCGCCGTGGCCCGCGCCTCGCGGCCAAAATCGGCCCACAGCTCCCGGTCAATGGCATCGAAGTTGGCGTAGTGCAGGTAGAACTCCTGCTCGGGCAAACCCAGCTTCTGGGTAAGCTTGTACACCGAAGCTGGCGTGCGGCCTTTGTTCAACACGTAGTCGAGGTAGGCTTGTTTGATTCGGGCTTTCGGAGAGGCGGCCGTTTCGGGGGCTACTTGGGGCGAAGGTTGCTGTTCCATAGTAGTGGTATAACCACGCAAGCAGCCAATAAGTTGAGCTTACTGCCAGTAGAGTAGCCCCCGAGCCAAAAATTATGTATTGCTGTCCGCCGCTTATCCTGCCGCGGCTTGAAAGGCTGCCCGTAAGGTGCTGATGGCCCGTTCGCGCGCAAACTTGTGGTCTACGATGGGCGCTGGGTAGGTGCTCGTACCGTACTCAGGTACCCATTTCTTCACGTAAGCTAAGTCGGGGTCGTACTGCTTGAGCTGGCTTTCGGGGCTATACACCCGGAACCACGGGGCGGCCACTACCCCGGTACCCGCCATCCACTGCCAGTTGCCCACGTTCTGGCTCATATCGTAGTCGAGGAGCTTGTCGGAAAAATACCGGTCGCCCCAGCGCCAGTCAATCAGCAAGTGCTTTACCAGAAAACCCGCCGTGGCAATGCGGGCGCGGTTGGGCATGTAGCCGGTTTTGTTTAGCTCCCGCATGCCCGCATCTACCAGCGGATAGCCCGTACGGCCTTCGCACCAGGCTCGGAACTCGTCTTCGTTGTTGCGGTACGGCACGTGGCGCAGGCGGGGCGCGTAGCTTTCGGTGGCGGTGTTGGGGTAATGCCAGAGCAACATCATGAAGTAGTCGCGCCAGATCAGCTCGGCCAGCAGCTTGGGGTTCAGCGTTTTGGCCTGTAGCATCAGTTCCCGCACGCTCAGCGTCCCGAACCGCAGGTGCACCGAACGGCGCGTGCTGCTATCTACCCGGCCGGGCTTGTCGCGCGTGAGGTGGTAGTTGCGCACCAGTTCTTCGGCGGGCAGTTCGGCAGCAGGCACAAATTGGTGGCACTCCTGAAACCCCATGTCGGCCAGCGTGGGCCGGCGCGGGGCATTGGGCAGCTTGGCCAGCGTTTCGGGCCTGAACAGTGCGGCGGAAGGGTAGGGTTGAAGCTGCTCGTCGCGCACAGCTTCCAGCCAGGCTTTGCGGTAGGCCCCAAACACCTTGGCCGGCTTGCCCGATTTTCCAAGCAACTCGTTTTTGGCGAAAATCACCTGGTCTTTCAGCGCGTGAAACTCGGCGCCGTGCTGCTGGCACAAGTTGGCTACGGCCGTGTCGCGCTCCGTGGCGTAGGGCTCGTAGTCTTCGTTGGTGTATACTGCGGCTACTTCATAAGTGGTTAGCAGCTGCTGGAACACCTCCAGCGGCCGCCCGTAGAACGCCAGCAGCTGGCCCCCCGACTGGGCCGTTTTACGCCCTACTCGCTCCACCTCTTCGTAAATAAAGGTCACCCGCGCATCTTGGCGGCTGGGCAATAAATCCAGAATTTCCCGGTCGTAGATAAAAAGCGGCACCACCGGAAAGCCACTTTGCAAAGCAGCCGTCAGGCCGGCATTGTCGTGGATGCGTAGGTCGCGCCGGTGCCAGAAGAGCGTAATTTTCATGTAGTGCTTAGTTGTTGGTGCTTGGTGCATAGTTGCTTATGCACTAATGTGCAGAATTGCTGCGTAGGTTGAAACAACCCAGCTACCAACTACTAAGCACCAGGCACCAACAACTAGGCACTAAATTACTTCAACCGGCCCATACCGCCATCTACCGGCATCACCTGGCCGGTGATAAACGAGCTATGGTCGGAGAGCAGGAAAGAGGTCATATAGGCGAGGTCCTGGGGCTGACCGATGCGCTGCAACGGGTGGCGTTTGGCCCCGGCTTCCGCTTTTTCGGGCGTGTTGAGCAGGGCGGCGGCCAGCGGCGTATCGGTCAGGGACGGAGCCACGGCATTCACGCGGATGTTGCTGGCGGCGTACTCGGCGGCCAGGGCGCGGGTGAGGCCTTCTAGGGCCGCTTTGGCAGTGGCAATGCTGGCGTGGAAGCTCATGCCCGTGTCGGCGGCTACCGTGCTGAACAGCACTACGGAGGCCCCATTGGCTTTTTTCAGGCGCTTCATGGTGGCTTGCAGCACCTGCACGGCACCCAACACGTTCAGCTCGAAATCAGCCCGAAAATCATCCACCGGAATCCGCTCGAAGGGCCGCAGCTTGATGCTGCCAGGGCAGTATACCACGCCGTGCAATTCGTCGGGCAACCCGTCCAGGGCGGCGCCAATCGGTTGGGTGGCGTCCAGCTCCACGAAGGTGGTGCCCAGCTCAGCCAACTCTGGCGAAAGGTAGCGCGAAGCCGTGTAGAGGTTGCAGTTAAGCTTTTGCAGCAGCTGAGTTGTAGCCAGCCCGATACCCGAGGAGGCCCCGACGAGCAGGATGTTTTTGTTGGCGAATTCCATGTGGAAAGTTGGGAGGAAAAGACGCCCTTACAACTCAACGGTGCGGGTAAGGTTTGCGCGTGGCAGCGGGTAGGTACCGTAAAATTCAGTGGTTAGAAATCGTAGATTCCTGATTTTCGGAAAATGGTACTACCTGTGCCTGCCATATTTTGGGCGCGACTAGTGAAGGATTGAAAGCCCAAATAAAGAATAGCGAATTTTCGCTATTCTTTATCAACTTCTTTACTAGCTTGCTACGCGCATTTCTTTTCCATTCACATACTGCTTTCCAAAATGAACATCCGCAAGCTGCTTGTTGCCAACCGAGGTGAAATTGCCATTCGTGTCATGCGTGCCGCCACCGAGCTAGGCATTACAACAGTAGCGGTGTACACCTACGAAGACCGATACTCGCTGCACCGCTACAAAGCCGACGAAGCCTACCAAATCGGGCGCGACGACGAGCCGCTGAAGCCGTACTTGGACATTGAAGGCCTGATTCGGGTGGCCAAGGAAAACGGCGTAGATGCCATTCACCCCGGCTACGGCTTCCTGAGCGAAAACGCCACCCTGGCCCGCCGTTGTGCCGAGTCCAACATAATCTTCGTCGGCCCCCGCCCCGAGGTAATGGACGCCCTGGGCGACAAAGTGGCCGCCAAAAAAGTGGCCGTGGAGTGTCAGGTGCCCATTATCGAAAGCAGTGTGCAGGACCTCAATGACCTGCCCATTGCGCTGGAGGAAGCGCACCGCATCGGGTATCCCGTGATGCTGAAAGCCGCTTCGGGCGGGGGCGGCCGCGGCATGCGCGTCATCCGCGACGACGAGCAACTGGAGCGGGGCTTTTTCGAGGCCCGCAACGAGGCGCTCAAGGCCTTTGGCGACGATACCGTGTTTCTGGAGAAGTACGTGGAGCGCCCCAAGCACATTGAGGTGCAGCTGGTAGCCGACAACCACGGCGGGCTGGTGCACCTCTACGAGCGGGACTGTTCGGTGCAGCGGCGCTACCAGAAAGTGGTGGAAGTAGCTCCCTCGCTGAACCTGCCCGACCACATGCGCCACCTCTTATACGAGTACGCGCTGCGCCTGGGCCGAGCCGTGAAATACAACAACGTGGGCACCGTGGAATTCCTGGTGAATCCCGAGCAGGACCGGATTTACTTCATTGAGGTGAACCCGCGCATTCAGGTGGAGCACACCGTTACGGAGATGATAACCGGCGTGGACCTCATCAAAACCCAGCTCCACATTGCCGACGGCAAGCGCCTCACCGACCCGGAAATTGGGCTGGGCCCCGACGTGAAGCCCCTCAAAAACGGCTACGCCATCCAGTGCCGCATCACCACCGAAGACCCAACGAGCGACTTCAAGCCCGACTACGGCACCATCACGGCCTACCGGGCGGCCGGCGGCTTCGGTATCCGCCTCGACCAGGGCTCGGTGTACACCGGCGTGAAAGTGTCGCCGTTCTTTGACTCCTTGCTGGTGAAGGTGTCCACCCACGCGCCTACGTTGTTGGAAGCGGCCACCAAAATGGCCCGCACCCTCGACGAGTTTCGGGTGCGCGGGGTGCAAACCAACATCCAGTTCCTGCAAAACATCATTGCGCACCCGGTTTTCAAAAGCGGGGAGGCCAACGTGGACTTCATCAAAGACCACGCGGAGCTGTTCAAATTCAAAACCCGCCAAGACCGCGCCACCAAGGTGCTCAACTTCCTGGGGGAGGTGATTGTGAACGGCAACCCCGATGTGAAAGGCCTAGTGGACAAGAACCGGGAGCTGCGCAAGCCCGACCTGCCCTACTACAACCCCGACGCGCCCCTGCAACCCGGCACCAAAGACAAGCTCACCGAGCTGGGCCCCGAGGGATTTGCCAAGTGGCTGCGCGATGACAAGCAGATTCATTACACCGACACCACCCTGCGCGACTCGCACCAAAGCCTGCTGGCTACCCGCATGCGGACTTCGGATATGATGAAGGTGGCGGCCCGCTACGCCCACCAGCACCCCCAAACCTTCTCGCTGGAGTGCTGGGGCGGCGCAACGTTCGACGTGGCCTTGCGCTTTCTGCACGAAGACCCCTGGGCCCGGCTGGCCAAGCTGCGCGCCGCCATTCCAAATATCCTGCTGCAAATGCTGATTCGGGGGGCCAATGGGGTGGGGTACAAGGCGTACCCCGACAACCTGACCGAGCGGTTTGTGCAGCAGGCCGCCGAAACCGGCATCGACGTGTTCCGCATTTTCGATTCGTTGAACTGGATGCCGGGCATGGAATCGTGCATCAACTTTGTGCGCAACAAAACCGACCGGCTCGCCGAAGCCAGCATCTGCTACACCGGCGACATTCTGGACCCCAAGCGCAACCAGAAATACAACCTGGAGTATTACCTGCGCCTGGCCAAGCAGATTGAAGACGCCGGTGCCCACATCCTGTGCATCAAGGACATGGCCGGGCTGCTGAAGCCTTATGCCGCCACCGAGCTGATTACCGCTCTGCGCGACACCATCAGTCTGCCCATTCATCTGCACACCCACGACACGAGCAGCTTGCAGGCCGCTACCTATTTGAAAGCGGTGGAAGCTGGCGTCGACGTAATTGACGTGGCGTTGGGTAGCTTGTCGGGGCTTACCTCGCAGCCCAACTTCAACTCCGTGGTGGAAATGCTGCGCGGCCAGCCCCGGCACCGCGAGTTCGACCAAGCCTCGCTTAACGAGTTCAGCAACTATTGGGAAACGGTGCGGGAGTACTACTACCCGTTTGAGTCGGGTTTGAAAGCGGGCAACTCCGAGGTATTCCAGCACGAAATTCCGGGCGGGCAGTACAGTAACCTGCGGCCCCAGGCGGCTTCTTTGGGCTTGCTCGATAAGTTCGAAACCATCAAGCACACCTTCGCCGATGTGAATCTGCTGTTCGGCGACATTCCCAAAGTAACGCCGTCCTCGAAAGTGGTGGGGGATATGGCCTTGTTCCTGGTTTCCAACAACCTCACCACGCAGGACGTGCTGGACAAAGGCGCCAGCCTGAACTTCCCCGAATCGGTGCGGGACCTGTTCCGCGGCGACATTGGGCAGCCCGAAGGTGGCTGGCCTGCCGAGGTACAGAAGCTGATTCTCAAAGACGAGCAGCCCTTCACCGACCGGCCCAACGAGCACCTGGCCCCCATCGACTTCGATGCAGAGTGGCGCAAATTCGAGGAGAAATTTGGCCCCAGCGCCAAGTTCACCGATTTGCTGTCGTGGCTGCTCTACCCCAAGGTGTTCGAGCAGTATTGGGCGCATCTGGTGCAGTACGGTGAGGCCGGCATTGTGCCCACCCCCGTGTTCTACTACGGCCTGCAACCCGGCGACGAAACCATCATTGATATTGCCCGGGGCAAAAGCATCATTGTAAGCTTGCAGTCCATTGGCACCGTGAATGAGGACGGCAACCGCACCATCTTCTTCAACCTCAACGGCCAGACCCGCAAAGTGGAAGTGCGCGACCAAAGCGTGGAAGTGAAGCGCGTGCAGAACCAGAAAGCCGATAAAGTAAACCCCAAGCAAGTAGGTGCGCCGCTGCAAGGCTTGCTCTCGAAAGTGCTGGTAAAGGACGGCGAAGCCGTGAAACGCAACGCGCCGCTTTTCATCATCGAAGCCATGAAGATGGAAACCACCATCACCGCCCCCGACGATACCACCGTGCAAAGCCTGCACCTACCCGAAGGCACCCTCGTCAACGCCGACGATTTGGTGCTCACGCTGGGGTAGAAACTGGTAACGAAGAGTTTTACTGCCTATTTTGTATGCATAGCTTGGTGGGTACCCTCTTTTGAATGGCGCCTGACCAACTATCTGCCTAATAAACTCAACAACATCATGACTTTACGCGCACTTGCTGTTGCTATTTTGGTTCTGTCGGTGCGAAATGCAAATGGGCAGCAACCCGCTATTTCTCAGACGGGTATGGCAGCTCAATCTAATCTTGATGCGTTGGTAGCAGGCTCGCCTACTGTAGTTCCGCGGGGTGGATCTGAAGGGGTAATAGGCTCACCATACGTTGATAACCGTTGGCTGCCTGCTTATATCACGCTGTCCAACAAGGTGCCTTTAGCGCCGATACCACTTAAATACGACGTATTGAACCGGCGTCTGCTGATGCGCCCGATTACCCGGCCGAATGATTCGCTGCAATTAGACGATCAACGCGTCGTTCGGTTTGAACTGGAAGAGCCTAACACTGGCTTGCAGGGTAAAAAGAGACGCGTTTTTCGTCGTTTCGAGGAGGCCCCCGAACCCAGGCAGCGGGTCAGCTACGTCGAGGTATTGCACGAAGGCCGTTACTCATTGCTGAAGCACTACAATAAGGTACTGCGCAAAGCCAACCCGGGGCCTTACAATGTCGAAGTACGCTACGATGAACTGGAAGATAAAAATACGTACTACCTACGCTCACCTGATGCCACTGTAATGCCTATTAAGCTGAATAATAAGGCTCTACAGGCGGCAGCACCCGGATTAGCTAAAGCACTAAAAGAGTCGGCAGCAGCTAAAACAGCTAAAACCGACGCGGAGTGGGTGGCCGTGCTTGAAGCTATTGATTCTAAATAGAACCAGCCAGCAGCTGGAACAAGCAAATAGCCCCACCTGAGGTGTGTCAGATGCAACAAGCAGACACTTCAGGTGGGGCTATTTATTTTAGCTTGGCAACTAGCTGGCAATAAGTTAGCCGACTCGTTACGCTGGGGTTTCACCGCAAGTACACGGCATGAAATACAGCTGAAGGCTGCGCCATAGCGTCACCGAATAACCGCAGCGTGTCGCCACTGATTTGGTAGGTGCGCGCAGATTGGAGCGCACTCATAAAGCCAGATTCAGTTTGCAGGTCGGGGCAGGCCATTTTGGTGGACATCAGTGGCCCAAATTTCAGCTGCCCCTCTGCGGGTTGCTCGAACGTGCCGCGAAACCGGTTGCAGCCGCCGTTGCCTTCAGCTTGTTGCTCGCCGGTGCGCAACAGCAGATATGCTTCTCCACTACCAGGCACTGCCACAGGCTGGCTGTTCAGAGTCCGTAGTACCCAGCGGGTATTGCGTAGTGGGGCGGTTGGCGTGGTTGGTGCTTGAGCGGCTGTTTCTGTGGTAGCCGGAGCGGTAGTCTGGCAGGCCGCTAACAGCAGCGGCAGCAAACTAAGGGCGTTGCGGAAAGACAAAAGCATAATGGAAATGGAAAAATTTCAAGGAAAAATGCGAAGAGGCAACTGTCGAGATGTACTGAACGGGCTGTAAAAGGTTTATTTTGTGTTATGCGTACTGTATTCCTCTCCTTCTCACTGGTTTTTTTAGTTGCATCTCAGCTTCAAGCTCAACGCAAACCTTCTACCACCGCCCCCGATCCTGGCGTTTCGGCCGTGACGGTGGGGCGGGTAGTGCGGGCGCTGGCTGCCGACGACATGCAGGGCCGAGCAACTGGTAAACCCAGCGGCGACCGAGCCGCTCAGTTTCTGGCTGCCGAGTTCAAGCGCATCGGCTTAAAAACCATGCCAGGCCTAACCAGCTACGAGCAGACGTTCCCGGCCTACGAGTCGAGCGTCACTTCGTTTTCGGTAACACTTAACAATACGCCGGTAGCCAAAGACAAAGCGCTACTGCTTTCCACCCAGCCAAGCCTGAATTGGACCAGTGCCAATGTGCCCGCAACGCGTGTAGTAGTAATAGGAGCGCAAGACAACCCGCAGCAGTACCTGCGCGACATTGTTAGACCACGCGAGAACCTACTGGTGCTGCTTGATACCGCGCATACCGTCATATTCAAGCGTCTGGCCGACCGCCTTAGCCACAGTAGCTTGCGCACGGAAGAGCCCAGCAGTAGTTCCTTCTCTAGTGTGGTAGTGCTGACTGCGGGCTCGGTTACCAGCAAAGTGCCTTTCAAAGTGGCCGCTACTAATACGGCCCGCACCCTCACGCTACGCAACGTAGTAGGAGTATTGCCCGGCAAAGATGCAGCCCGCAAAGCCGAGCAGGTTGTCTTTTCCGCGCACTATGACCACCTTGGCGCGCTGCCCCCCATTGCCGGCGACTCTATTGCCAATGGCGCCGACGATGACGCCAGCGGCACTACTGCCGTGGTGGCGCTAGCTGAGTATTTCAAAAAGAAAAACGACAACGCCCGCACATTGGTGTTTGTAGCTTTCACCGCCGAAGAAATAGGCGGTTTCGGCTCACAGTATTTTTCCAAACAGCTCGATCCAGCCAAGATTGTGGCCATGTTCAACATCGAAATGATTGGCAAGCTTGCTCAGTTCGGACCGAACACGGCATTTATTACGGGCTTCGAGCGGTCGGATTTTGGCCCGCTGCTTCAGGCGAATCTCAAAGACACGCCATTTCGCTTCGAGCCGGATCCGTACCCCGCCCAAAACCTGTTCTACCGCTCCGACAACGCCACCCTGGCCCGTTTGGGAGTGCCCGCGCATAGCATCAGCACCGACCAGATTCCGACCGACAAGCTCTATCATTCCGTCGATGACGAGGTGGAAAGCCTGAATCTACCCAACATGACGGCCGTAATAACGGCCATTGCCCGCAGTGCTAGCGGCATCATATCGGGCCAGCAAACACCTACTCGTATTGCGCCCGAAACACCTGCTAAGCAGAAGCCTTAAGCTTTTAGGACTGCAAGCAAGCAGTGCTATGGTAAACTAAGCTGCGGACGGGGATTGAAAACCGGCGTTGGGCGGGGTGGCAACCATTATCGACTGTCCGGCGGCTGGCAGCGTCACCCAAACCATGGCTCCCCCTTCCGGCCCGGCGCCCATACCTAGCGTGCCGCCGTGGCACTCGGCAAATGTTCGGCACAGCTGCAAACCCAGGCCGGTGCCTTGGGTAGGACGGCCCGAATCGGTGGCGCGTAGCTGCCCGGCTTCTGGCTGCAACACCTGCTTCAGTTTGTCGACGGGCATACCCGGGCCAGTGTCCGTCACCGAAATACAGATTTGGGTTGGGTCGGTGGTATCCGGGGTGGCCTGCAACCGGATGGTACCCCCGTTCGGGGTGAACTTGAGGGCGTTGCTTACAAGGTTGCGCAAAATAGTGCGCACCATGTTGGGGTCGGCGTACAGGGCCAGGTGCGACGGTGCCTCGTATTGCAAGCTGATTTGGTTGGAGTGCGCGGTGGTTTGAAACAACTCGTAGCACTCCGAAAGCAATTCCCGAACAGATACCCGTTCGGGGTGGCAGCTCAGCTCACCGGTTTCACTTACGGCCCAGTTCAGCAGGTTATCGAGCAGGCCATTGAGGCTTTGGGCCGATTCTCGCACCAACTCCGGCAAGTGGCGTAAGCCTTCTTGGTCGTTGGTGCGTTGGTAGAACTGAATCAGCTCTGTGACGCCGGTAAAGGCCATAACCGGTCCGCGGAGGTCGTGCGCAATGATGGCGTAGAGGCGCGCCTTGGAGTCTGCTAGTTGGTGTAGTTGCTGCGCGGCGCTTTCCAAGGCCACGTTCTTGTCGGCTACCAGTTGGTGTTGCGCCGCTAGTTCTTTGCGGCCCCGCAATAGTTGGCCGTATAGTACACCACCAACCACTATCAGCAACAGCAAACCGCCCACGGCCACCGCCAACAGCCGCACTCGGTCCGCGTCCCGGTCGGCGTGGAGCTGCGTCACGTTTTGGCGGTGCGTAAGCAGCCGGATGCGGTTTTCCTGGTCTTGAGTGTTGAACCGGCTTTGCAGCGCGGCCATGGCGCGAGTGTTTACATCCGTTACCAAACTGTCGCGCAGTTGCTGAAAGCGTTGCTGCATAGCGTAGGCCTGCTTGTATTCGCCCAGCATTGCGTAAGTAGCGGCAAGCTGCTGATAAGCATTCTGAGTGCGCTCCGACGAGCCAACGTGCTTGGCGTAGCGCATACCAAGTTGGGCCGCTTCTAAGCCAGGAAGCAAGCTTTTCTGAGCTACCATAACCTCCGACAGCGTTGTGTATGCACCGGAAAGACCGTATTCGTCACCTAAAACCCGGTAGAGGAGCAGCGCGTCCAGTAGGTTTTCCTGGGCAGAATCGGGTAGCTGCTGCTGAGACTGGACCGTGCCAAGGGTGAAGAGGCTGTTGGCTTGGCCGGGAAGATTATCGAGGGAGGTGTAAAGGCGTAATGCCCGCCGAATGTACGTGTTGGCGTGGGCGGGCTGGTTTTGTTTGGAAGCCAGATCGGCAAGGTTGCTCAGAAACAGGGCTTGGTCTGCCGCGTCGTGGCGCTTTTCGGCTAGGTGCAGTGCCTTTTGGTAGAACGTGGCCGCCGTAGAGAAATTCTGGTGCAGGTTGTGGCAATTGGCAATGCCATTGTAGGCATGCGCCATCGACTTATGGTCATTCAGCGACTGGAAAATCCGCAGAGCAGCCATGTGCTTGCTCAGGGCTTCATCGGCACTGCCTGCCAGTGCGAGGCAGGTGCCCAAATTGTTGATACAAAGTGCTTCTCCGGCTGGGTAATGAAGCCGGCGGGCAAGCGTAATTCCTTGTTCGGCGTAGCGGCGCGCCTGCGGCAAATTCGAGCGGCTCAAATTCCAGCATAAGGCCCCCAGCAACGATACGCGCAAGGTGTCACTGGAAGAGGTACGAGCCAACCGCTTTTGTAGGCTATCAATAACCGCAGGGTCAGCGCTTTGCCCTACAGTACTTGAAATTACTAAGCCGCACAGAACCCAAATGAGTAAAAATGTTTTCACAATAGCTTATCAAACCCTACTTACTGACTTTCACTCAAATCTACATATAAGTCTATACAATTGAAGCTTTACGTAAAATCACTTATATTATAATAGTTATGTTAAATTGAAATAATTATAATAATTAACTGATGATCATGAGCAAAGTATATTTTAGCTTATTATAGGATAATGGCACTTTGGATACTGGTAGTTGAAAAATGGGTTATCAAGTTATTTTTTCATCAAAAATCAATTATAACCATACAGAGTCGTGTCAGGCAAGACACTCCACATCTTATAATTGTAGCTATGCTTGAAGTAAGAAATAGGAATGATTACATAAGGGTCGACTCATTATTCTGAGCATAAACATTCCTTTTGCAAGAAACAATAGTGAAAATTATTCCTGTTGATTTTTGATTCGCAACACGTAATTATTCAACTATATGCTTGGCGGAATGAACGCCAACAAATTGGCATATGGTACAGCGTAAGCTGGCAATACAGGTGCTTGAATTTGGGCCTGGTGAGTAGTAGTAGCAGGAACACAGTGCTAAATAAGAGAGCGTTCTGGTACTGCCAGAGGTGTATCTTAGCTGCATCTGCTCCTTTTCACTGCTGCTCCTATGAACTTATTCCGTTTTCTGCTCTTGCTGCTGCTAAATTCCACCGTAGCGTTTGCGGCCAAAGTCGATACCCTGGCTATTCCTAGCGCGGCCATGCAGCGCACGTACAAGGCGGCGGTAGCAGTGCCGGCCAGCTACATCAAAAACAAGAAAGCCCGCTACCCAGTGTTGTATCTGCTGCATGGCGCTTACGGCCACTTCGCCGACTGGAGCCGTAGCACGCCCGATAAAACCCTCATCCACCGCCTCGCCGACCAGTACAATCTCATTATCGTTATGCCTGAAGGCGAGACGTTTAGCTTCTATCTCGATTCGCCGGTAAACAAGGCCAGCCAGTTTGAAACGTACATTACCAAGGAAGTTATCGAGAAAATAGACCAGACCTACCGCACCGTAGCCCGCAAGGAAGGCCGGGTTATTTCAGGCCTCTCAATGGGCGGGCATGGGGCTTTGTACCTCTCGGGGCGGCACCCGGAGCTGTTTGCGGCGGCCGGTAGCATGAGCGGCGCCCTGGATATTTCAGTTTCCAACCGCCGCCTAAACCCCGAAGAGGACAAGAACCGCCGTGCTCTGTTCGAACCTATTCTGGGACCCGAAGGCCCACACCCCAACCTGTACGACGCCAACTCGGTGGTTGGTATGACCGATAAGCTCTACACCAACGGCCTGCCCCTCATCATCGACTGCGGCGTGGATGACTTCCTCATCGAAATCAACCGCGAAGTGCACCGCCGCCTTATCTACAACCACACGCCCCACGACTACACCGAACGGCCCGGCGCCCACACGTGGGAGTACTGGCAAAACGCGCTGCCTTACCACGTGCAGTTCTTTCAGCAGGTGTTGGAAAAGGGTGGGGTAGCGGTGAAATAAGCAGACGTCTGTCATTCCGAGCGGAGCGAGGAATCTGGGTTATCTACTGATGGTAACCCAGATTCCTCGCTCCGCTCGGAATGACAACCACAAAGCAAAAGGCCCGGTCATTGACCGGGCCTTTTGCTTTGTGGTTAATGCACTAGCACCGCCTGCTCATGCCGCTCGGCGTGCAGCGCTGGGTCGTCGCCGTAGTGAGTGTGCTCGGCGCGGTAGGCTTTTTCGAAAATCAGGGGGAAGATAAACAGGGTGAGAATGGTGCCGGTGATGAGGCCACCAATTACCACAATAGCCAGTGGCTTAGAGGTTTCGGAGCCAATGCCAGTGCTGAGGGCGGCGGGCAGCAGGCCGATGGTAGCCATGAGGGCCGTCATCACCACGGGGCGGACCCGGCTGGTTACGCCGTCGTGGATGCTGCTGTCGAGGCTCATCTTGCGCACCATGTTCTGCTTGAACACCGATATCAGAATTACGCCGTTCTGGATGCAGATACCGAACAGGGCAATGAACCCGATGCCGGCCGAAATGCTGAAGTTGGTGTGCGTGAGGAGCAGGGCCGCAATGCCGCCGATGATGGCAAACGGCACGTTCAGCAGCACTAGTCCGGCGTCCTTGAGGTTACCGAACAAAATGAACAGGATGAAGAAAATCAGCCCCAGTGACACGGGGACTACCTGCGTGAGGCGCTGGGTGGCACGGCGCTGGTTTTCGAAGTCACCGGTCCACTTCATGGTGTAGCCTTTGGGCAGGCTTACCACGGCGTTTACCTTTTTCTGGGCCTCCTCAATCGTGCTGCCCATGTCGCGGCCGCGGATGCTGAACTTCACGGCGGCGAAGCGCTGATTATCGTCGCGGTAGATGAGGGAGGGGCCGTTTACGTCGCCGATGGTGGCAATTTCGGAGAGGGGAATGGTAGTACCGTTTTGGGTGGGCACCATGAGGGCCGCAATTTCCTGGGGCGTCTGGCGGAACTGTTCCTGATAGCGCACCCGGATGGGGAATTTCCGCTCGCCCTCGTACATCTGCGAGGCCTGCTTGCCGCCCACGGCCATTTCCAGCACCGCGTTGGCGTCGGCTTTGCTTACGCCGTATTGGGCCATGCGCTGCTCATCCAGGTCCACGTGCAGCTCGGGCTGGCCGATATTGCGCAACACGCCCAAATCATCAATGCCCTTGATGTTCCTGAGGATGCCGTACACCTGGCGGCCTTTTTCCTCCATCAGCTTGAGGTCGGTGCCGTAGATTTTCACCGCAATGGAGCCTTTCACGCCCGAAGCGGCTTCCTCCACGTTGTCGGTGATGGGCTGGGAGAAGTTGAAATCCACGCCAGGGAAGCGGTTCAGCTTCTCCTTCATGTGCTCAATCAGGGCTTCGCGCTTGTCTTTGTGCTTCATTTCGGCCTCCACCTCGGGCGTGTGCTTGAGCTGCACCAGAAACTCGTTGTTGTAGAAGCCGGTGGGGTCGGTGCCGTCGTTGGGGCGGCCGGTCTGGCTCACCACGTCGCCTACTTCGGGGAAGCTCAGGAACACCCGGCGCATCTCGTTGCAGAGCTTGTTCGATTCATCCAGCGAAATGCTCAGCGGCAGCTGGGCCCGCACGTAGATGGAGCCTTCGTTCAGCTCGGGCAGGAACTCGGAACCCAGGAAGTGGAAGGCGCCCATGCCCAGCACCACGGCCACGGTGGCAACCAGCAAGCTGGCGGTTTTGCGGGCGTAGGTGAAGGAAAAGAACCGCTGCGCGCCCTTATTGATGCCGCGCACGAAGAAGTTGTCCTTCTCCACCACGTTCTTCTTGAGCAGAATAGAGGTGAGCACCGGCACCAGCGTGAGCGTGAAGATGAGCGCACCGAGCAGAGCAAAACCCAGCGTCCAGGCCAGCGGACTGAACACCTTGCCTTCCACTTTCTCGAAAGAGAAGATGGGCAGCAACGCCGTGATAATGATGGCCTTGGAGAAGAAAATAGCCTTGCCCATGTCGCGGCCGGTTTTCTTGATGAGGCCGAGCTTGGCAACTTTGTTGAACCGCTCCATGCCCATTTTGTGGGCCTTGTGGTCGAGGGCCACAAAGAGCCCTTCCACCATCACCACGGCCCCATCAATAATAATCCCGAAGTCGATGGCACCCATACTCAGCAGGTTGGCCGACATGCCCTTGAGCCGCAAGCAAATGAAGGCAAACAGCAAGGCCAGCGGGATAATCACGCTCACCACCACCGTCGTGCGCCAGTCGGCCATGAACACGAACACAATCACCGTCACCAACACAATGCCTTCCAGCAGGTTGTGAATCACGGTTTCGGTGGAGAAGTCGATGAGCTGCTGCCGGTCGTAGAAGGTTTTGATTTTCACGTCCGAAGGCAGAATCTTGTCGTTGAGGTCGGCCACTTTGTCTTTGAGGCGGGCAATGACTTCGGAGGGGTTTTCGCCCTTGCGCATCACCACAATGCCTTCCAGCACGTCGTCGTTCAGGCCGCGGCCCACCCGGCCCAGCCGTGGCAGCGCCGACTCGTGCACAATAGCCACGTCCTTCACCAGAATGGGCGCCCCGTTCACGTTCTTGATGACCGTGTTGTTGATGTCGTTGATGTTGTTGAGCAGGCCGATGCCGCGCACCACGTAGTTCTGCTGGCCCTCGTTTATCACGTCGCCGCCCACGTTGATGTTGCTGCGCTGGATGGCGTTGTAGAGGTCGAGGGGCGTGAGGCCGAGGTCCTGGAGCTTGCCGGGGTTCACCGAAATTTCGTAGTCCTTCACCTCGCCGCCGAAGCTGTTCACGTCGGCCACGCCGGGCACGGCTTTCAGGTTGCGCTCCACCACCCAATCCTGCAAGGTTTTCAACTCGCGGGTGGTCTTTTCCTTGCTTTGCAGGGTGTAGCGGAAGATTTCGCCGGTGGGGCCGTAGGGCGGCTGCACGTCGGGGTCGGCGCCTTCGGGCAGGTCAGCCTGGCTGAGCAGGTTGTTCACCTGCACGCGGGCAAAGGCATCGTCCACACCATCATCAAAAATCACCTTCACCACCGACAGACCAAACAGGGTGGTGCTGCGGATGCTGGTTTTCTTCTGCACCGGGTTCAGCGCAATTTCGATGGGCGCCGTCACGAACTTCTCAATCTCCTCGGCCGAGCGGCCGGGCCATTGCGTGATGATGGTAATTTCGGTGTTCGTAACGTCCGGGAAGGCCTCAATTGGCGTGTTCCGGTAGCTGATAACCCCGGCCACCACGACGGCAAACGTCATCAGGAATACGAACCCCCGGTTTTTGAGCGAAAAGGCAATAATGCCCTGGATGAATTTGTTCATGGTAAGTCGGTGCTGACTTGATATTGGATGTCATGCAGAGGCGTAGCCGAAGCGTCTCGCGTGCTGACGTTTGTAGAAGGCACTGTCATGCTGAGCTTTTCGAAGTACCTCTGGCTACTCACTAAGCATTGCAACGAAGCGGTAGAGATGCTTCGACAAGCTCAGCATGACAGTTAGCTTCGGGCGAGATGCTTCGGCTGCGCCTCTGCATGACGTTCTATTAGTCATTCAGCTCGTCGTAGACCAGGAGCTGGTTTTGGGCGATGATGTGCTCCCCGTTTTTAAGGCCGGTTTGCACGTAGCTCACGTCGCCGACGGTTTTGGCGATTTTGACCTCGCGGGTTTCCACGTGGTGCCGGTCCTTGAACACCATCACGAAGTTGCGGTCCTTGTCGAAGACCACGCACTGGGCGGGCACGGCCAGCATCTGCTGGTTTTCGGTGTTGAGCACCTTCACCTGGGCGTACATTTCGGGCTTGAGCAGGTAGCCGGGGTTGTTGAGCTTCACGCGCACTTTCATCACCTTGGAATCGGGGTCCAGCACGTTGAACACCTTATCGATGCGGCCGGTGAAGTGCTTGTCGGGGTAGGAGAGGGTCGTCACGTCGGCGGCGTAGCCTTCCTTCACCTTGCTGATGTCCGACTCGAACACGTTGGCCATAATCCACACGTCGTCGAGGTTGCTTACCGTGAACAGGTTGCCCACGTTGTCGGCGTTGAACTGCATGTGGTCGGTCACGTTCTTTTCGGTGATGAAGCCCGAAATGGGAGCCCGCAGCGTGTAAGTGCCGTCAGCCGACACGCCGTACACGCCCAACTGTTTGCGGCTTTTGCCCACGTTGCTCTGGGCCTTGCGCAGCTCCTGGCGGGCCAGGCTTACGTCGCGCTCCGAGGCCAGGCCGGCCTTATACTGGTCTTCCAGCACCGAGAGGTTTTTGCGGGCAATGTCGAGGTCGGTGCCGGCGGTGCTGCTCTGGTTCTGGAGGTCGGCAATTTCGCCGCTCTTGATGACGGCCAGCACCTGGCCCTTGGTTACATGGTCGCCCAGCTCCACCGAAAGCTGCTCGACCACGCCGCCCACGAGCGGGTACACTTTCACGGTTTTGTCGCCGTCGGTGGCAATCTGGCCCGAGAGGCTTAGCTCGTCGCGCACCGGCTCCCGGCGCACGGTGTCAATCTTCAGTTCCCGCAGCATCTGATCCGACATCGAGAAGCCGGCTTCGGCCTTCTGCGGTGCGTTCGTTTCTTCGGATTTCGAGCAGCTCGCCAGTCCCAGGGCAAGCGGAAGGGCCAACGAGGTGGCCAGGGTGGCAAAGCGTTTCATCTTATTTTAGTGCTTAGTTGGTAGTGCTTGGTGCTTAGCTGGTTGTGGCTGGTTTTGCTAGATACTTCGTGTCTGTTGTTTGGCCGAACAGCCTAAGCACGAAGCACTGCGCACCAGGCACTAATTGAAAATGGGGCGGCCCACGGCGTAGTTGAGTTGTTCGAAGGCACGCACCCGGTTGGCGCGCAGGTTGTTGAGCTGCACCAGGTTGTTCTTGTAGCTCTCGTAGAAATCCAGGAACTCCACAATGGTGAGGTTGCGCTTGGCGTAGCTCTCATCAATGCCTTTCATGAGGCGGTCGAAGTCCGAGGTTTCGCGGGCGGTGCCTTGGTAGAGCTGGTCGTTTTGGCGGGCCAGGCGCCAGGCTTCCTGCACGTCGTTCTGCACTTGCAGCTGCTGCTGGCTGAGCTGCGCCTTGCTGACCTCAATCTGGTTTTGCGCGGTGCGGATGTTGCCCTGGTTGCGGTTGAAGATGGGCACGGCCACGCCCAGCGTGAGGGCGTTGTAATTCTGGATGTAGTTGCCGGCCCGGTCGTACACGTAGCCCACGGCCAGGTCAGGCGTGGCCAGGGCGCGTTGCAGGCGCAGGTTCTGGGTTTGCTGCTGCACGGCGGCCTGGCGGGCTTTCAGGTCGGCGCGGTTCACCTGCGCCGAGTCGATGAGCTGCGCTTCGGTGCGGTCAGCTAAGCTGAGGGCCCGGAGGCGGTTGCCGTCGGCGGTGGGAACGTAGTAGGCGCCGCTGGTGTCGCGCATCAGCGTGCGGAGGTCGGCTTGCTCAGTGGCAATGTCGTTGAGCAAAGCCTGCCGCTCATTGCGAAGTTGAAACAGGAAGGCTTTCAGCCGAATCACCTCTTTCAGGGCAATATTTCCTTTCTCGTACTGGCCCTGGTACAGGCTTACGGTGCGCTGAAAGCTGGCCACTTCCTTGTCGTACACGCCCACGCTCTGCTGCTTGTAGTACAGGTCGTAGAAGGTGCTGCGGAGCTGGTAGCGCAGGGTGCGCAGCAAATCCTGGAAGGTGAATTGCTCCACCAAGGTGTTCTGCTGGGCCACGTTGGCAGCGGCTTTGCGGCGGCCGGCCAGGGCAAACAGCTGCTGCACCTGCACAATGGAGTTGCCGGTTTTGGTTACGTCGAGCACCTTGCGCGTCTGCGGGTTATAGGTGTTCTGCTCGATGGAAATGGTAGGGTTGTCCCAGAGCCGGGCCTGCAAAATCTGAGCCTCCGCCGCCGACACATTGTAGCGCTGGGCGAGCAGCAGTAGGTTGTTTTGTACAAACTGCTGCTCGGCCTGGGGTAGCGTGAGCGTCAGGGTGTCGCCGGCAAGCGGCGCGGCAGTAGCGTGGGTGCTGAAGTGCAGCAGCAGGGCCAACGGTAGCAGGAAAAAGAGGCGTTGCATATCCGGATTCGGTGTTGAGATATGCAAGAGTACGCCCCCCGTATTAGGGGCGAATTAGAGGTAAATTAGAAACGGATTAGAACGAAATATTTTTTTCAGAAAGGCCATTCTTTCCACTGGAAAGGCTTTTTCAACATCACCAACAGGCAAAGAAATTGCCGCCGAAGACGGCGCCAGCAACTCCCGCTCGGCCGTAGCCATGGCGTGCCGAACCCAGTGCCGGGAGGTGCGGGGGCTAATCATTGAGCTCCTTGTAATACAGCAACGCATTGCGGGTTACCACCTGTTCGCCGGGCGCCAGGCCGCTGCTCACGTAGCTCACGCCCTGGCCGGCGTGTTGCACGGCCACCGGGCGGGTTTCCACGGCGTTGTTTTTCACTACCAGTGCGTAGCGGCGGCCGTTGGCAAACACCAAACTCGCCGAAGGCACCGCCGGCAGTTGCGTAGTACTGGTTTGGGTGAGGTGGATGCGCGCAAACATGCCGGGCTTGAGAAGGTGGTCGGGGTTGGCGAGCCGCACCCGGACCTGGAGGGTTTTTCGTTCCGGGTCCAACACGTTGAACACCTTATCCACGCGGCCCGCAAACTGCCGGTCGGGGTAGCTCAGGGTGTGCACTTCCACCGGCAGGCCCGCCTGCACCTTCTCAATGTCCGACTGAAACACATCCGCCAGCACCCACACTTCATCCAGGTTGGCTACCGTGAACAGGCTGCCCACCTGGCCAGGGTCGAACTGCTGCCCTTCCGTGAGGTGCTTTTCAATGACGGTGCCGGCCTGGGGGGCGCGCAGGGTGTAGTGGTCGGGGGCGGTGCCGTACACGTCGGTTTGCTTGCGGAGGCGGGTAACTTCGGCCTGGGCTTTTTGCAGGGCGGCGCGGGCCATGCTCAAATCCTGGTCGGAGGCCATACCGTCGGCGTGCATTTCACTAATGGCCTCCAGTTGCACGCGGGCCGTGCCCAGGTTTACGGTGGCTTCGGTGCGCTGCTGAGCCAGGCCCACTATCTGAGCGCTACGCAAAACGGCCAGCGGCTGCCCCGCCGTTACCACGTCGCCGAGGGCTACGGGCGCTTGCTCTACCACTCCGCCAGCCAAGGTATACACGGGCGTCAGGCGGTCGGCATTGGGCGTTATACGGCCTTCCAGGCGTAGTTCCGTTTGAATGGGGGCGAGCTGCACACTATCGGTTTGCAGCGCGGCCACGGTGGCAGCGGGCAGCAGGCGGGAGTCGGGGTGGGGGAGTTGTTCGGTAGCTTCTTCGGTGCAGCTGCTCAGGCACAGGCTAGTAGGCAGCAGCAGGAGAGAGGAAAAATGAAATAAACGGTTCATAGGCGTAACTGGTAAGATGCAAGCTTACGCCCTCGGTATTAGCCCCGGGTTAGAGGTAGATTAGAAACCGATTAGAAAGTGAAGTTTCTGTGAATTTTAGAACACAAACGCCCGTAAACAGCTAGAAAACCACCTCGGCCAAGGTACCCGCGCCCAGTTGGGAGCTGATGCGCAACTCGCCGCCGTGCAGCTGCACAATTTTGCGGGCCAGCGGCAGCCCCACGCCATGCCCCGTAACGGCGCGGGCATTATCGGCCCGGAAAAACGGCTGGAAAATCTGAGGTAGCTCCTTGTCCCCAATGCCGATGCCGTGGTCCTGCACCCGAATCTGCCGCTGCCCGCGCTGGTAATTGAACTGCACTTCCACCAGCTGATTGTCAGGTGAATACTTCAGCGCGTTGTCAAGCAAATTCACCAGCGCCCGGGTCAGGAGCTGGCGGTTGCCCTTGATTTCCAACTGCTCGGCATCTTCAGGTAAGGTGCCCAGCGTGATGTGCACCCGGGGGCGCTGGTCGGGTGCCACTGCCTCCCGTACCTCCCACAGCAACTCGTCCAGCCGAATATCCTCGGTATTGCCAGAAGTGGTTTGGGTTAAATCCAGCAGGTTGTTGATGAGCTGCTTGAGTTGCTGCAACTCGTGCAGCACCGAGGCCACTCCTTCCCGGTACGCGGCCGGGTCCCGGTCCCGGTTCAGCAGCACCTGCAACTCCCCAATAGTAGCCGTGAGTGGCGTACGGAGCTCGTGCGAGGCATTGCTGACGAAGGTGCGCTGGGTTTCGAAGCCGTCTTCCAGCCGTTCCAGCATGCGGTTGAAGGTGCGGGCTAGGCGGCGTATTTCGTCTTGCTCGTGGCTGATGCCTTCGTTCACGCGCAAGTGCAAGTCCTGCGTAGTAATGCGGTCCACCTGGTCATTGACGGCGGCAATGGGCGCCAGGGCCTTGCCCGCAAACACCCGGCCGGCTACGTATATCACCACCAGGCTCACCACAAAAATGCCCGCCAGAATCATGGTGAGGTGCTCCAACCGGGCGGCACCGGAGTGGTTTTGGGCGGCGGCCACAATGATAAACTGGCCCTGGTTGTCGCTATAAAACAGCCCCACCGCCTGCCGCGGCCCCAAGTCGAAGTACACCAGCTTTTCGGCTACGATGCGGGTGAGTATGCTCTCCGGAATCTGAATTCGTTGGTCTTCCTCAATAAAGCGCGGCTCCAGCTTGCTGTCATAAATCTGAAGAACCTCGCCGGTAAGCGTGCGGAGGTAGCGCCGCTGAAATTCCCGAAACGCCTCGGCCCGCAGCTCGTCCTGTTCCAGAAACACGTAGCCCGTCACCTCGGCCCGGTCGCGCAGGCGCTGGTGAAACTCCTCGTGCGTGTAATCGGCTTGCAGGATGTAAATGGTAGTCATCACCGCCAGCAGCAGCACGGCCACCAACCCCGTAAACAGCCACGTCAGCCGGTTCCGAATCGTCATAATTTCAGTTGTTAGTTATGAGTTGTCAGTTGTCGGTTGATACTGGTAACTCGCAACTGACAACCGGCAACTCACTACTCCACCCGCAGCACGTAGCCCATGCCCACTACGGTATGGATCAGCTTCTGGGAGAAGCCTTTATCCACTTTGTTGCGCAGGTAGTTTACATACACGTCCACCACGTTGGAGCCAGCATCGAACGAGTCTTCCCACACATCCCCGGCAATTTCGGCGCGGCTTAGCACGCGGCCGGCGTGGCGCATGAACAGTTCCAGCAGGTTGAATTCGCGGGCCGTGAGCTTGATGGGCTGCCCGGCGCGGGTCACGGTTTTGGCGGCAGTATCCAGCGTAAGGTCGGCGAGGGTGAGCTGAGCGCCTTTCGTTTCCTGGCCGCGGCGGCGCGTGAGGGCCCGCACGCGCGCCAGCAGCTCCGGAAAATCAAAAGGCTTCACCAAGTAGTCGTCGGCGCCGCCATCAAAGCCGCGCAGCTTGTCCTGGGTGGTGCCCAGGGCCGTGAGCATCAATACGGGCACTTGCTGGTCGTGGGTCCGGATGGCTTGCAGCACTTCGTAGCCGTTGCGCAGCGGCAGAATCACATCTAAAATCACTAGGCTGTACGCCTGGGCCACCGCCAGCCGGGCTCCCATGTCGCCATCGAAAGCCGTGTCCACGGTAAAGCCTTCTTCTTCCAGCCCCCGCCGGATAAAGGCCGAAACCTTGGGCTCATCTTCAACCAGGAGGATTTTCATAAACTTTCGAATCAGTGAAGGCAAGTATACACCTTATTATAAGGCTGTATAAGACTGTGAATGGCAATGAGGGGCTGCTATGCTGTCAACGGGGGGGGCAGCTTTATAAAGGTGCAGACAAGGATTTAACTTTTTGGCGTGTGACGTATTTCCGTTGAAAACCGCTGATTTTAGTCGTCCTCGTAATCCAGCCCGAGACACTGGTTCAGGGCTTGCTGTAGCTCACTGGCGGCGTGCATCTGGCCGGCTCGGCGGCTCACGCGTAATCCTTCGCGGTAAACTTTTTCAGCCTCATCTGGCTTCTGAAGTTGTTCGAGTAGCTTGCCGGCGTGGTAATACGTCCCCACGTAATCAGGGTGCTCGGTCAGCAGGATCTGGAAGTATTCCAAGGCCCGCAGGGGCTCCGTGGCTTTGTATTCGGTGGCCAGCGCGTATATCGTGAACGGGTCGTTGGGCTCGTCGCGGTAGAAGGCTAGCAGTTGTTGCAGGCGGCTGGGTTGGGTTTCCATCAGGCAGTAGTTTTCAGTATCTTTGCCCCAAATTTGGGGCTTTCCCGTAGTATATCCTCTATCTTCCCACTCAAGCAGCCGTAGATGAAGTTTCTCGTTTGCATCAGCAACGTACCCGACACGACCACCAAAATCACCTTCACGCCCGATAACAAGGAGTTCAACAAGGCAGGTGTTCAATTCGTGATTAATCCCTGGGATGAATACGCCCTTACGCGCGCCATTGAGCTCAAAGAAGCCCAAGGCAGCGGTACCGTAACGGTGCTCAACGTGGGCGAAGCCGATACCGAGCCCAACATCCGCAAGGCCTTGGCCATCGGGGCCGATGATGCCATCCGGGTAAACGCCGCCCCCAAAGACGCTTTCTTCGTGGCGCAGCAGATTGCCAGCGTGGCCAAGGAAGGCGGCTACGACGTGATTTTGATGGGCAAGGAAAGCATCGACTACAATGGTTTCCAAGTACACGGCATGGTGGGCGAGCTGCTCGGCATTCCTACCGTAGCCCCGGCCATGAAGCTGGATATGAGCGGCAACACCGCCACGCTGGAGCGCGAAATTGAAGGCGGCAAGGAAATAGTGGAGGTAAATACGCCCTTCGTGGCCTCGTGCCAGCAGCCGATGTGCGAGCCCCGCATTCCGAACATGCGCGGTATCATGACGGCCCGCACCAAGCCGCTGAAAGTGGTAGAGCCTACCACCGATGCACCTCGCACCGTAGTAGCCGAGTACGCGTTGCCACCCAAAAAGCAGGGCGTAAAGCTCATCCCGGCCGAAAACGCCGGTGAGCTGATCAAGCTGCTGCGCAACGAGGCGAAAGTGATTTAAGTGGAGTTATGAGTTAAAAGTTATGAGTTATGAGTTGGCAACAGGCTGATTCAAACTCTAGCTAGCAACTCACAACTCATAACTTTTAATTC
Source organism: Hymenobacter telluris (assembly GCF_017313265.1). GTDB lineage: Bacteria > Bacteroidota > Bacteroidia > Cytophagales > Hymenobacteraceae > Hymenobacter > Hymenobacter telluris. The sequence continues at coordinate 312,367 of NZ_JAFLQZ010000001.1, forward strand.
ATAACTCAAGAAAATGTCTGTATTAGTTGTTGTTGAATGTGACGGTGGCGAGGTAAAGAAATCCTCGCTGGAAGTGGCTTCCTATGGCAGCCAGGTAGCCCAGCTGCTCGGCACGACGGCTACGGCCGTGGCCGTAGGCGAAGCTACCGAAGCCAATTTGGCCAAGCTTGGTGAGCAGGGCATCAGCAAAGTGCTGTATGATGCGGAACCCCGCCTCAAAGATTTTGTAAACGGTGCCTACACCAAGCTGATTGCGGCAGCAGCCCAGCAGGAAGATGCTAAAGTGCTGGTGCTGGCCAACTCCAACATTGGAGCTTCGGTGGGCTCACGCCTCTCGGTGCGCTTGCAGGCCAGCTTGGCTACCAACGTGGTAGAGCTGCCTAAAACCGATGGCGGCAGCTTCACGGTGAAGCGCGGTGCCTTCTCGGGCAAAGCCCTGGCCGATGTAAAGCTGGAAGGCGAACGGAAAATCATTGCCGTTAAAAAGAACTCCATCGAAGCCCTGCACGAAGCCGGCAAAACCGCGCAAGTGGAAAGCTTCTCGGCCCAACTGTCGGACGCTGACTTCACTGATGCTCCCAAGCAGGTGGTAATGCAGGACCAGGCCGGCGGTATTCTACTACCCGAAGCCGACAAAGTGGTATCGGGTGGCCGCGGCATGAAAGGCCCTGAAAACTGGCACCTGATTGAAGACCTGGCCAAAGCTATTGGCGCGGCCACGGCTTGCTCCAAGCCCGTTTCCGACGTCGATTGGCGTCCTCACCACGAGCACGTGGGCCAAACCGGCATTACCGTGTCGCCGAACCTGTACATTGCCTGCGGCATTTCGGGCGCTATCCAGCACCTGGCCGGCGTCAACTCCAGCAAGGTGATTGTGGTCATCAATAAAGACCCCGAAGCCCCGTTCTTCAAAGCCGCCGACTATGGTATCGTCGGTGACGTATTTGATGTGTTGCCTAAACTGACCCAGGCTGTCAAGGAGTTAGGCTAAGAAAGAAACAGACTTGGAGCCCGCCGTGTTGGGTAGTACCCACGGCCGAGGTTCCAAGTCTTTTTTCATTTCTGTTAGTACGAGCCGGAAGCCTTTGTTTTCTTTGCACGTAGTAAGGCCGAAATCCACGTCTCCAAGCCCCAAAGTCACCAAGACCCTTGAAAAAAATACCGCTCGAAATCCTCGGCCTTTCCTCCAGCCAGTCGCAGTCCGGCTCTTTTGCCCTCATCCTGGGCGAAAAAACCGGCAACCGTCGCCTGCCCATCATCATCGGCATGTTCGAGGCACAGAGCATTGCCATTCAGATTGAAAAAATAAATCCGAACCGGCCGCTCACCCACGACTTGTTCAAGAGCTTCGCCGAGCATGTGCACGTAGCCGTGCTGGAGGTGATAATCTCCGACCTGAAGGAAGGCGTGTTCTACTCGAAAATCGTGTGCTCCGACGGGGCTACCACCTTCGAGCTGGACTCCCGGCCTTCCGATGCCATTGCAATTGGCCTGCGGTTCGGGGTGCCTATCTTCACGGTGGAAAGCGTGCTGAGCGAAGCGGGTATCATCCTGTCGGAACTCGACGAAAACGCCGAAGATTCGGACGACGATGACGACGATGAGGATGACGATACCTCCGGCGACAACCCCAGCAAGCCGGAGCCCACGCCCCGTGAGCCAAGCGGCCAAGTGTCGCTCGACGAGTTGACCAAAATGCTGGCCCAGGCTCTGGAGCGCGAGGATTACGAGAAAGCCGCTAAAATCCGCGACGAGCTAAATAAGCGCGGTTAATCGACCGAAAAGCTATATTCTTGAAAAAGCCACTCCCAATGGAGTGGCTTTTTGCTTTATGCTGCGTCTGGAATAAGGGCTTTCGCGCAACTGAACTACCTGCTCTGTATCAATCAAAAACCAGCAAATGCGTAGCATTGCACTGTCTTGGCGGCCACTCGCCTTGCCTACAGAACTGCTTATCCTATGCCAGACGCCACTGCTGATTTGCGCTTTCCCATCGGCCACCCCGTATTACCAACCGGCCCCTTAGAGGCCGGGGCTCGCACCGCGTATATTGCCCACATTGCCTTGCTGCCCGACCAGCTGCGGGCCGCCGTTACCGGCCTGAATGCCAACCAGCTCGCCACGCCCTATCGGCCCGACGGCTGGACCGTGCGCCAGGTAATCCATCACCTGCCCGATTCGCATCTCAACGCCTACACCCGGTTCAAGCTGGCCCTCACCGAAGACAATCCGACCATCAGCCCCTACGATGAAGCCGCCTGGGCCGAGCTGCCCGACATAGCCGCCACGCCGCCCGCCGTATCGTTGGCCTTGCTGGAAGCCTTGCACATCCGTTGGACGCTGCTGCTGCGCAACCTGAGCGCCGAGCAGTGGCAACGTACCTTCTACCATCCCGGCTCACAAAAACAGTTCACCCTCGACCAAGTGCTGGTGCTATACGCGTGGCACGGCCGGCACCATCTGGCGCATATTACGCAGCTTCGCCAGCGGCTAGGGTGGTAGGTGTGTCGGCTTGCAGCCAATAAACAGACCGACTCGTAACTTGCTGTAAACAAAAAAGCCCCTGCTATCCGGATGAATAGCAGGGGCTTTTTTGTTAGAATATCACTTGAAATCAAGTGCAAGCCTTAGAAGAATTATACCTCTGAAAGCGGCTCGTTGGCCAAGGCTTCCAGGCCACCTTCCGATTCTTCGTCTACACGTTTGGCGGCGCGTACGAGGCTGCTACTGAAGATGAACTCGCGTAGCTCCGGCACTTTAGCGGTGAGGATCTGGTCTTTGTTGCCGTCCCAGAGCTTTTCGCCTTTGTGCAGAAAGATGATATGGTCCCCGATTTCCACCACCGAGTTCATGTCGTGGGTGATGACGACGGTGGTGATGCCGTACTCATGGGTTATTTCGTGAATCAACTCGTCAATCTTGATGCTGGTGGCGGGGTCGAGGCCGGAGTTGGGTTCGTCGCAGAAGAGGTAGGTGCAGTTGGGCGCAATGGCGCGGGCAATACCTACCCGCTTCTTCATCCCGCCCGATATTTCAGAGGGCATCTTGTTGCCGGCGTTTTCGAGGCCCACGCGCTTCAGGCAGAATTCCACCCGGTCGCGCCGCTCTTCCTTGCTCATTTCCGGCGTCAGCATCTTCAGCGGAAACTCGGTGTTTTCGTACACCGTCATCGAGTCGAACAGCGCCGAACCCTGGAACAGCATCCCGATTTTGCGCCGGATTTCCTGCCGGATGTCCACCTTGTTGTTGGTAAACACCGTGCCATCGAAGGTGATGCTGCCGAGGTCGGGTTTCATCAAACCCACAATGCACTGCAACAGCACGCTTTTGCCGGTACCTGAGCCGCCAAGCAGCAGGTTGCACTTGCCCGTCTCGAAAGTGCAGTTGATGCCTTTCAGAACGGCATTGCCGTTAAATGATTTCTGAACGTTATGAATTTCAATCATACACTTTGTGGAGTGAATGAGTGAATGAGTGGATGAGTGAATGAGCGAAGTCTGCTTTGATATTACAGGTATGGGCGCCATGTACACCAAAACCCACTTCACTCATTCACTCATTCACTCATTCACTCTCTTACAGAAGTACCGCCGCCAAAACGAAGTCGGCGAGCAGAATGGCAATAATGGAGTTGGTAACCGCGCCGGTGCTGGCTGCCCCTACTTCCAGGGCGCCGCCTTCGGTGTAATAGCCTTTGAAAGCCGAAATAGACGACACCAGAAAGGCAAATACCACCGACTTGATAAGCGCGAAGGTGATGTTGTAAGGAATAAAGTCGCTACGGATGCCCTCGATATATTCCGAGGCAGAAATGGCGCCGGTAAGCGTACCGGCCAAATACCCGCCCAGAATTGACAGCAGCATAGCCAAGATAACCAGCAGCGGAAACATCAGGATGGAGGCTACAATGCGCGGTAGTACCAAATAAGAGGCCGAATTGATGCCCATAACTTCCAGCGCCGATACCTGCTCGGTAATGCGCATAGTACCCAAGCCGCCCGCAATGCTGGAACCGACCTTGCCCGCCAGCACAATGCTGGTAATGGTGGGAGCCAACTCCAGAATGGTCATTTCGCGCACCATATACCCGATAGTGGATTTCGGAATGAGCGGGCTGATGAGGTTATAAGAAATCTGGACGCAGGTAACGGCCCCGATAAAAGCGGCCACCACCGATACGATAAACACAGAATCGGTACCAATGAGCACGCACTCGTCGATGGTCCGTTTCCAGAGCACCGCGAGTCGTTCTTTCCGAACCAGCATGCTCTGCATAAAAATCAGAAATGAGCCGAAAGTTTTGACCATAAGGAGAGAAGTGAGAGGAAAAGCAGAAACTTGCGGCCGTACGCCGCTACATGTTCAAACGGCTGCAAACTCTTACGTAAAAAGCGCAACAACAATCATAGGAATGGAAAAATATGTGGTAGTAACGGGCGGAACGAAAGGAATTGGGCGGGCCATTGTGCTGCGTTTTCTGCGCGCTGGCCTGCCGGTAGTCACCTGTGCCCGCTCCGCCACCGACTTGGCCCAGTTGCAAACAGATAGCCGCCAGGAAGTTCCCGGTGCCGTGTTGCACACGCTGCCCGCCGATTTGAGCACATGGGAAGACTGCCGTCGGTTCACTGATTTCGTGCTGGGTTTGGGGGGAGACGTGGAGGTGCTGGTAAACAATACGGGCGCTTTTCTGCCCGGAAGGTTGCAGGACGAGCCCACCGACCACTCGCAGCTCCGCCAAATGCTGGCCGCCAACCTGCTCAGCGCCTACGACGTGACGCTGCCGCTGCTACCCGGCCTGATTGCGCGGCGGACGGGCCATATTTTCACTATTTGCTCTACGGCCAGCATTACGGCGTACCCCAACGGTGGCTCCTACGGCATTGCCAAACATGCCCTTTACGGCCTCACCCGCAACCTGCGCGAAGAACTCAAAGAGCACAACGTGCGAGTGACGGCCGTGCTGCCCGGTGCTACCCTCACAGCCAGCTGGGAAGGCGTGGACTTACCCGCCGAGCGGTTCATTAAGCCCGAGGATGTGGCCGAAGCCGTATTTTCTGCCTACAGCCTCTCGCCGCAAGCCGTCATCGAAGAGCTGCTCATCCGCCCGCAATTGGGAGACATTTGAGTCAATTAAAAATTAAGAATTAAAAATTAAGAATTAAAAATTAAGAATTGGCTGTTTAACGACTAAGTGAACGACCAACTCTTAATTTTTAATTCTCAATTTTTAATTGATTCTCACCAGCTTGCCCCGGCCGGTTATCTGAACTTCGATGGTGGCGGGGTTACCGGAGTAGTAAATGGTGCTGGTGCCTGCGTGGATGCCGGTGAAGCTACTGGCCGCGTTAATATGGATGGCGCCGTCGGCATAAGGGGAGAGGCCTACGTAGCAGGAATTTGTGCGCAAATCGGTGCCAAAGAAGCGGCCTAAACCACCACCACTCAGTAGTAGCTGGTCGGTTTGGCCCCGCAGGCGGTAGTCGCCTAACTCATATTGGTCTATCCAGAGGTACTGACTGCGGAGGTCCAGGTCGTAGTCGCCAGCGCCCTTTAGGTGTAAATACAGGGTATCAGCCTGGAACTGGCCTTGTCCGGTGATGTTGCCTTGGCCGTTAAGCGCAATATCGGTGAGCTTGGGAACGTGGAGCGTTACCTCATGCGGCACGGAGTAGCTGCGGGCCCAGTTGCAAGTGCTTTCGTTACTGATTTCAAGGCGGTTGCCGCGTACTTCCAGCTTCAGGTCGGATTGCAGGTTTGCGCCAGTGCGTACCTCGGCGTACGTGTCGGCATCCTGTACCAGCGTGATGTTCACATTGTCGAGGGCCGTGAGTTCTTCGAAGGCGGGCAAGTCGCGCCGCTCAGTGGTTACGTCGCCGGCACTTTTCAGGCAGTCGTTGTCTTGGCAGGAAGCTAATAGGCTGGTGGATAGACCGAACAGTGAAAGCAAACGTAAAACCCGCCGTAGGCCGCTAACTTGCGGCGCAACTCCAATCCGAATCATCATCTTACAGCTATGGAACTAAGCGGCAAGGTAGCCATTATCACAGGCGTCAGCAAAGGCATTGGGCGGGCTACGGCCGAGGCGTTGCTGGCGAAAGGAGCTGTAGTGGCCGGCTGGGGCCGTACCGCGCCGGAAGGCCTCGCCAACGAACGGTTCCAGTTTTTCGAGTGCGACATCCGCGACGAAGTATCAGTGAAAGAGGCATACACCAACACTTTGCGGGAGCTGGGGCCGGCCGTGCACGTGCTGGTCAACAACGCCGGTATTGGCAATTTCGGGCCGATTGACGGGTTTTCGTCCGAGGACTGGCACGCCATGTTCGACACCAACGTGCACGGCCTGTTCTACTGCACGCGGGCGGTACTGCCGGAAATGAAAAAGCAGCAGGAAGGCCACATCATCAACGTAGCCTCGTTGGCGGGCACAGCCGGTACGGCCAAGCTGGCTGGCTACTGCGCCACCAAATACGCCGTGCGCGGCTTCTCCGACGCCCTGTTCAAGGAAGTGCGGCCCGATGGTGTACGCGTAACGTGCGTGATGCCCGGCTCGGTGGAAACCAACTTCAACGGTGCCGAGCCTGGCCAGGAGCCCGACCCGCACAAGATGCAGCCCGAAGACATTGCCGCCGCCATTGTGCACGCGCTGGAAGCCCCGCAACCCGTTATGATTTCCGAGCTGCAAATGCGCCCCACGCAGCCGAAATGAGTTGTGAGTTACCAGTTGCCGGTTACCAGTCTATGCGGCGCAAGCGAACAGACTCGATGAGTTTCTTTGATGAAAGAGTATACAGAGCTTAAAGTCTGGCAGAAGGCCCGGCTGTTGACCAATAGCGTGTACGAGGTGACGCGTGGTTTTCCTAAAGACGAGCTTTTCGCTCTAACCAATCAGATGCGGCGCTGTGCAATTTCAATACCTTCTAACTTAGCGGAAGGATGTGGCCGAAACCATGCGCGTGATTCTTTGCAGTTTTTTTTCATTGCACGTGGCTCGTTATACGAGTTGGAAACTCAGTTTTATCTTGCACTCGATCAGTCCTATCTGACGCAGGAGGCTTTCAACAACTCAATGAGTCAATTAATTGAGTGTCGTCGACTGCTGAGCGGGTTCATTTCTTATTTTCAAGGTCTACCATCGAGCAACCAGTAGCCCATTTTCATATAACTGGCAACTGATAACCGACAACTGGTAACTCAATTATGGTAGAAGTTCAACATCTGACCAAGACCTTCGGCACCCAAACGGCCGTGAACAACATTAGCTTCACGGTGGGCAAGGGCGAAATTCTGGGCTTTCTGGGGCCGAATGGTGCCGGCAAATCCACAACTATGAAGATGGCTACGGGGTATTTGCCGCCTTCGGCCGGTACCGTACTCATCGACGGTTTCGACGTACTGACGGCTCCGCTGGAAGTGCGCCGCCGGGTGGGCTACCTGCCCGAGCACAACCCGTTGTACCTGGATATGTACGTGCATGAGTACCTGGAATTTATTGGCTCAGTGCACGGCTTGAGCGGGGAAGCACTGCGCCGCCGCGTACGGCAGCTGGTAGAGCGGGTTGGGCTGGGCCGGGAGCAGAACAAGCAAATCGGGGCCCTCTCGAAAGGCTATCGGCAGCGGGTAGGGCTGGCGCAGGCCCTCATCCACGACCCCGGCGTACTCATCCTCGACGAGCCCACCACCGGCCTCGACCCCAACCAAATTGGCGAAATCCGCAGCTTGATTCGGGAGCTGGGCGAAGACAAAACGGTCATCTTCAGCACCCACATTTTGCCCGAGGTAACCGCCTTATGTAGCCGCGCTGTCATCATCAACCGGGGCCAGCTGGTAGCCGATTCGCCGGTGTCGGAACTGGGCGCGGGTAAGGCCAGTGAAACGATTATTCGCGCCGAGTTCGAGCAGGCCATTGACACGGCGTTGCTGCAAAACCTGCCCGGCATCAGCCGCGTGGAAGTGGAAACCGGCCACACCTACCGCATCCGAGCCACCGCCGGCACCGACCAGCGCGGCGCTATTTCGCGGCTGGCGGCCCAGCAAGGCTGGGTGCTACTGGGTCTGCGGCAGGAAGAACAGTCGTTGGAGCAGGTGTTTCAGGCGCTGACCAAATAAGTCCATTCCGTGGTAAAGAGCTTCTTCTTAACATACGGGACTAACGATGTAGGTGTCGATGAGCTTGGTCAGCGTATTGCCTCGGCCTTAGGTATGCAATTTGAATTGCGAGAAAGCTTATATGCAGGTGCTTATGTCAATTGCGTTGGTTCCCAGGCCGATACTTTAAGAATAGTACCTAATGAAGTCAATCAAGAAATAGTGCGAGAGAAATTCAGAGAATATTCCGTTTTAGTTGAAATATCAAACCTCAGAGGTAAAAATGTTGACAAAGAAGCACGGACTTTATATGTGAAGCAGGTTTTGGGCACTATGCCAGAGTTGACCCTTTTGGATGATATTCAATACTTAGAATAGACTTTTCCTGTGTACGCCATACTTCGCAAAGAATTCAATTCCTTCCTCAACTCACCCGTGGCCTATGTGGTTATTGGGGTGTTTCTGGTGGCTACCGGCTTGTTCGTGTGGGTGTTTCCCGACAGCAGCGTGCTGGATTACGGCTTTGCCGATTTGCAGACGCTGTTCAACACCGCTCCCTGGATTTTCCTGTTCCTGATTCCGGCCATTACCATGCGCACCTTTGCCGAAGAGAAAAAGGCCGGCACCATGGAGCTGCTGCTTACCCGGCCCCTCACCGACGGCCAGATAATAGGAGGGAAGTACCTGGCGTGCTTGTTATTGGCCCTGCTGGCGCTGCTGCCCACGCTGCTCTACTACTACTCGGTGTACAAACTTGGCAACCCCGAAGGCAACATCGATTCGGCGGCTACGGTGGGTTCGTATCTGGGGCTGGTGCTGCTGGCGGCGGTGTTTGCGGCCATCGGCATCTTCGCCAGCGCCATCACCCGCGACCAAATTATTGCCTTTCTGGTGGCCGTGGTCGGCTGCTTTCTGGTGTACTCCGGCTTCGATTCGCTGGCTTCGGTTTTCGAGGGGACACCGGCCTACTACATCAGCCAACTCGGCATTGCCGCGCACTACCGCGACATCAGCAAAGGCCTCGTCGATTCCCGCGACTTACTCTATTTCTTTAGCTTGATTGCCGGCCTGCTGCTGGCAACCAGAGTGGTGCTGCAAAGCCGTAATTGGTAGTTGCTTAGCTCCTGACATAACATGCCCGAACAACTTCCCAACCCATCCCGCAAACGCCGCGACCTGCTGACTTTCCTGGCGGTTGTTGCCGGATTACTGCTCGTCAATTTCATTGGCCAGCAGTTCTTTTTCCGCCTCGACCTCACCCAGGAAAAGCGCTACACCATGTCGGCGGCCACCCGGCAGCTGCTCACCAACCTCAAGCAGCCCGTCACGGTGACGGTGTATTTGGACGGCGACTTTCCGCCGCCGTTCCGCCGCTTGCAGCAGTCGGTGCGCGAGACGCTGAACGAAATGCAGGTGTACGGCGGCAGCAACCTGAAATACGTGTTCATCGACCCCTCGGCGGCCAGCACCGAGAAGGCCCGCAACGAGTACTACCAGACACTGTTCAAGAAAGGCCTTTCGCCCACCAACCTGGGAGCCAATGAGAACGGCAAGCGGGTCGAGAAGATCATCTTCCCCTGGGCCACCGTATCGGCGGGGGGCAAGGAGCAACGGGTGCTGCTGTTGCGCGGCAACCAGGCCGCCCCTTCCGATGTGCGCCTCAACCAAAGCATTGAAGGACTGGAATACGAGCTGGCCAGCGCCATCCGCAAGCTCAGCCCCGGCAAGCGCAAGCTGATTGGGGTGGTGGAAGGTCACGGCGAGCTAAGCAACGCCGAAGCCGGGGACCTGATTGGCTCGCTCAGCCAGTTCTACGACGTGTACCGCGTTGACCTGAGTAAGGTGCGCGACCTGCGGGCCCTCAACGCCGTAATCGTGGCCAAGCCGGCCACGGCGTACAGCGAAATCGAGAAGTTCAAGCTCGACCAGTTCATCACCCAGGGCGGCAACGCGCTGTTCTTCGTGGATGCCATGCGCGTGAACCTAGATAGCGCCGCCCGCACCGGCATGCTGTCCTTCCCGCAACCCGTTGGCCTCGATGACCTGCTGTTCAAGTACGGGGTGCGGGTAAACGCCGATTTGGTGCTGGATTTGAATTCGGGCGTGATTCCGCTCGTGACCGGCATGGAAGGCAACAAGCCCAAAGTGGAGCCTATGCCGTGGCAGTTCTACCCGCTCATCAACAACTTCAGCACGCACCCAATCACCCGCAACCTCGATGCGGTGTACACCAAATTCGTGAGCACCCTGGACACGGTGAAGGCCACGGGTATCCGCAAAACCCCGCTGTTCTTCACCTCGCGCTACTCCCGGGTGCTACCGTCGCCGGTGCCCGTCAACCTGAACGACGCCCGCTTGGAGCCGGACCGCAAGCTCTACAAAGACAAGTTCAAGCCGGTAGCCTACCTGCTTGAAGGCCAGTTCAGCTCGCTCTACGCCAACCGCGCCGAGCCCGGCACCACCCGGTTTCAGCCCGCTACGTCGCCCCAGGCCAAGCCGGCTAAGGTGCTAGTGGTGTCCGATGGTGACTTTGTGCGTTCCGAGCTAGACCCCAAAACCGGCCAGCCCTTCCGCCTCGGCTTCGACCGGCTCGCCAACACCGAATTTGCCAACCGGGAACTGGTGCTCAACGCCGTAGACTACATGCTCGACGAAACCGGCCTCATCAGCGTCCGGGGCAAGCAAATCACCCTTCGCCCGCTAGATAAGCTAAAAGTAATCGAGCAGCGCAGCCGCTGGCAACTGCTGAACTTGGTAGCGCCGCTGGTATTGCTAGGCGTGTTCGGGGCTGTGCGTGCTTGGCGGCGGAAGCGTCGGTATGCGTCGTTTTAGCGCCTAAATATTTATAGAAATTAAAGATAACAGCTATGCTTGGCGAGATATTGGGTGAGGCTATAGGAGAGATAGTAATTGGTGCAGTTTGGCGTTGTTTTCTGACTATAACGGGTTTCATATATCTATATGGCCGCTATTGGCAGCCGCAACGAGTACAAATAATATTGATTGAACAGTATGGCAACCGGTACGCCAATGCTGGAGAAGCGGTAACAACCAAGCTGATGCAAATTCTAGGCGTTTTGCTATTGCTAACGCTTTGGATAGGTGTTGCTGTACTCGGCTGGATTCATAGATAGTTGTACTGTCTCTCTAGGGCTTTGATATGGTAATCTGACTACCAAAACCCGTACTCCATGCACTAGAAAACCCCGCGCTGGTTTCCTATCTTTGCCCTCTACCCAACCAAGCACCACAACCCAACCCTGATATGAAGTTTATCGTCTCGTCTTCCGCCTTGCTCAAGCAGCTACAGAGCATTAATGGCGTGGTAACGAACAACCCCGTGGTGCCGATTCTGGAGAACTTCCTCTTTGAAATCGAGGAAGGCAAGCTCACCATTACGGCCTCCGACCTGGAAACGAGCATGATGACGGAGCTGCCCGTTGAAGCCCGTGAGGCTGGCCGCATTGCCGCTCCCGCCCGCATCCTGCTTGATACCCTCAAGAACCTGCCCGACCAGCCCGTGACCTTCACGCTGGACGAGGAAACTTACACCATCGAAATTGCCAGCAGCAACGGCCGCTACAAGCTGGCCGGCGAAAACGCCACCGACTTCCCGCGCGTACCGGTGGTGAAAGGCTCCACGCCGATTGAAATTCCATCGTCGTCGTTGGCCCGCGCCATCAACAAAACCATCTTTGCGGTAAGCACCGACGAGCTGCGCCCGGCTATGACCGGTATTTTGGTGCAGCTGGCTGATAATCAGGTAACCTTCGTGGCTACCGACGGCCACCGCCTGTTGCGCTACCGCCGTTCCGATGTAGGCGCCGGCCAGACCGCCAACCTCATCATCCCGCGCAAAGCTTTCAATTTGCTGAAAGGCGCGTTGCCTTCCGAAGCCACGCCGGTGAAAGTGGAGTTCAACAACTCCAACGCCTTCTTCAGCTTCAACCAGATGCGCCTCGTGTGCCGCCTGATTGACGAGCGGTACCCGGACTACGAAAACGTAATTCCGGTGAGCAACCCCAACAAGCTCATCATCAGCCGCCAGGAAATCCTGAACTCGGTGAAGCGCATCAGCATCTACTCCAACAAGACCACTCACCAGGTGCGGCTGCGCCTCGCGGGTTCCGAGCTGACAGTTTCGGCCGAAGACCTGGACTTCAGCAACGAGGCCAACGAGAAGCTGCCCTGCCAGTACGACGGGGAGGACATGGAAATCGGCTTCAACGCCAAGTTCCTGCAGGAAATGCTGTCCAACATCGACTCCGAGGAAATCACGCTGGAGCTGAGCACGCCCAACCGCGCCGGCCTGCTCATGCCCACCCTCGCCGACGACAACGAAAGCATCCTGATGCTGGTAATGCCAGTGATGCTGAACAACTACGTTTAATGGCTTAATTGATTAATAGCTAAATGGTTGGCCGTTCTCACGGCTGACCATTTTTCTTATGCAGTCGTTCTGCCTTTTCCTTTGGGTGGCTCTAGCTTAACCATGTAGCCATTCAACAATTCAACAATTCAATCATGAAGAAATCCGAAATCCGCTTCAGCATTGCCCTCGACGACCAGAAAGTGCCCGAGGCCATCAGCTGGACGGCTACCGATGCCGGCCCCGACATTCACTTTGCCAAGGCCATCAATATTGCCCTCTGGGACCGGGACGAGCGCGGCACCATGAAAATCGACCTGTGGACCAAGGAAATGCCCGTTGACGAAATGAAGCGCTTCTACGTGGACACCATGGGTGCCATGGCCGAAAGCCTCATCACCGCCACCAACGACTCACTGATGGCCACCAAAATCCGCAGCCTCTGCAAAGAGCTAACCGACCACCTCAACGCCGAAGAAGGCCAGCAGCGGTAGGTAGCTCTGCTAGCAAGCAGCAACAGAAAGCCCCGCCAACGTAGTGTTGGCGGGGCTTTCTGTTACTATCTAATTCTACCTTAGCGTCCTGATTTGGCCGAGGTAGTACGGCTGGGAGCAATAGTGGCCCCGCTACTGGCCGGGGAAGGGTTCTGCACCGACTTTACAAAATCAGAATTCACTTGGCTTGAGCGGGATGCGTAGTCCCGGTCGTACTTGCGGAACGTGGAGCGCGAATCGTAATAGTCGCTGTACTGGTCGTTGGAGAGTACAGCTTGCAGTTCCTTGTCCCGCTCCTTACACACAGCGTCGCACTGCTCGTTGATGAGCTTCTGGTTGCCCGCATGGCGCTGCTCAATGGCCGCCATCTTGGCCACTTTATCGTCGTTGATGGCCCGCAGGCGCGCAGTTTGGTAGCCGTTCAGGCGCAGGTCGCGGGCCATCTGGTCGGAGAGGCGTTTGGCACGCTCCTGCACTGGGTTCAGGCGCGGCGACTCCTGGGTTTTATCTTGTTTTACAACGATTCCTTGGCGTTCAGGTCTGGTACCAGGCGTCTGCGCGTTGGCGGCCAGCGTGGCGGCGAGCAGCAGAGAGGCGGTAGCAAGTTGCTTTCTCATCGGTAGGAATATCGGTAGGAAGTTGAAAACTACTAGGTATCAGCGCCTTTTCAACGAAACGAAAAGTGCCGTATGGTTCTTTCTAACGAAAAATTATGCCAAGGAGTTTATGATGAGCAATAAAATTGATGATTGTTAAATAGTTGAATTGCTGATTATTACGACTGCTGGCAATGGCTTGGTATCGACCAACTAACTAGTAATCAGTGCCTAAGCAATAAGCCGGGAAGTTGTTTTAGAACGAGTTTTTCCACATCATCGACTCCACTGGCTTGTCGGTTCGGTCGTTGTATTTGGCGTTGGCTTTGCGGTTGTAGAAGGTTCCCACGTCGCCTTGTACCGTGAAGTAGATGAGCTGGCCCACCGGCATGCCGTGGTACACCCGCACCGGCATCGACACGCTGATTTCCAGCGTCCAATGGTTGCAGAAACCGATGTCGCCTTTGCCGGCGGTGGCGTGAATATCAATGCCGAGACGGCCGACGCTGCTCTTGCCTTCCAGAAACGGCACGTGGGCGTGGCTCTCGGTGTACTCATCGGTTACGCCCAGGTACAGCACACCGGGTTGCAGCACGAAGCCTTCGGCGGGTATTTCAAACGTCTCGATTTCGTTGTGCTTGCGGGCGTCCAGCACGGCGTCGCGGTAGGTGGCCAGGTAGCGGCCCAGGTGCACATCGTAAGAGTTGGTACCGAGGCAGCTGCGGTCGTAGGGCTCGATAATGATGTTGCCCCGCTCAATTTCGGCGAGAATCTGCTGGTCGGTCAGGATCATGGGGTTGTTGAGTTCTGAATTAATTTTCGTCTTCGTCGTCGTAGCGGTCCTCGGGTAGCGTGTTGGCTTGGCGGCGCGCTACAGTGGCACCTTGCTGGCGGTCTAGCTCGTCGGTGACGGTATCGAGGCGGTTGCGCAGTTCGGGTAGCACGCTGGTAACCACGAAAAGCAGCAGCAGGGTGGAGGCACCCGACAGCAGCAGGGTTAGGTAATCAACCCAATCGTGCTGCACGGCCGTATCGATGCTGCGCAAGGGAGCGGTGGGAGTAGTGGCAGCAGCAGTCAGTGAGGGGCTTTCTTCAGGTGGCGAACTGGTGAGGGGCGCGTCTACGTCGGCGGGAGGCACGGCCGCGCCATCGGCGGCTAGCTCTTCGGGAGCGGCGTCCTCCGACGCATTAAACTGCGCCGCGCTTTGCTGAATGTAACGCTCCAAGCCCCGGATCAGGGATACCCGCTCGTCGCGGGGCAGCACCCGAATAAAAAACTCGAAGTTCTTATCAACCAAGATGCTACGCAGCTGCTTCTCGAATTGCGCCAGATCGGTGCGGCCCTGCCCGAAGCGGTTTTTGTAGCGCTCCGACACGCCATTGTAGTTCTGAAATAGCTTCTGCAAATCGGCGCGGCCGTCGAAGTCGTTGAAATCCTTGCGGGCCTTGGCGGTGCGTAGCGAGACCGGGAATTTGCGCCGCGTAAACGATTTGTCGTACACGGTTTCCATGGTGCGGAAGTTCAACTCTTCTACAGTCCGGTCGAAAAGGCGCTTGTTGGCCGCCGCCGGGCCTTGGGCCGAACCGGCAACGGGCAGCAGAAGCCCGAGAACCAAGCATATCGATAATAAAAGTCGAGGCATAACAGCAGAGCGGTTTCTGCGCAAAGGTAACCGCTCTTTAATCCGGAATCTACTCACACCCTTACTTCGAAGGGAATATGTAGTTGAATTCTGCTAACAGAAGTCTTTGCTGAAAGGTAAACAGAGCGTGAGAAGTGGTATAAATCCGATAATTTATCATTTGCGAAATTGAATTTTCTGATCTGATAGATAAATGACTTGAATGAATACGCAAGGATAGTTAAACAAGGAAGTAGCTGCCATGATATGGCGCATTCTGCTATATAGTTGTGTGCCTGCAATGTCCACAGATTAAGGTATTATTTATAAATATTTAAGGCAGTACGCTATTAGGTTTTGCGTTGTAAATCAACTTATATAATGAAGTTATAATGCTGTTTATCAGTAATTTATAAATATGAACCAAAGATTGATGCGTTAGATGGTGTCCAGTATCATATTGGATTAGAAATGGTGATGAATAATAATTGTATTTTATTATTATGATTGAATTATTTGATATAATCGTGAATGTAAATTTTATATTGAACTATAAACTTAACATCAGGCTTAGTGCCCCAGAATACTCTGTCTGTAATTTTGTAGTTGGTAAAACACCGGCTTTTTCATGTCACCCCATTTTCAACTCACTTGTAGTAGATTTTACGTTTAAATGAACAGAAAATTACTAAGGTATAGCACCAGTTTGCTGTTGTTGCTGCCCTGTATGGCCTTCTACCCAACGAGTGTGGATAGCCCCCTGGCTTGGCTGGCACCTTTCGCTGCCAACACACAGGAAGCTTTCGAAACCGGTACAAAGGCCACCTATCCTACCGATTCGGTGGCGCTGAGCAGTGGTACTTGGGTGCTCAACGATGGTGTGCTGGGCAACACGGCCGCCGACCACAAAAATGGCAACCAAGCCGTACGCTTGCAGCAGAATGGCAAGCTGACCATGAGCTTCTTCCTGCCAGCGGGAGCCGGTACCGTGACGGTGCAGCACGCCGTGTATGGCACCGATGCCAGCAGCAGCTGGGAGCTATACGCGCAACCCCAGGCATGCAACTGCACCAAATGGACGAAAGTGGGGGCCACGGTGCTTACTACTTCGGCCACGTTGCAGGCGGCGGCTTTCACCGTGAATATTCCGGGCCCGGTGAAGTTCGAGATTCGCAAAGTGTCGGGTGGCGCGGCGCAACTCAACCTCGACGATTTCACCGTAACCGAGTATGGCACCACGCAGCCATCCATCGACAACGACCACTTGGCGCTGGGCAACCCCAGCGGCGCCGTGGCCGATGTGAGCAGCCCCAACAACTATCTGCTGCCGAAGCCGCAATTCACTATCGGCTATAATCGTGACCAGGGCAAGCCCAACTGGGTGAGCTGGCACCTCGACGCTGCCGACACAGGCTCCGCTGGCCGCCAGGACGACTTTCGTAACGATACCGCTTTGCCCGCCGGCTGGTACCAGGTGCAGTCGACTAGCTACAGCGGCTCCGGATTTGACAGGGGCCACAACTGCCCCAGCGCCGACCGGACTGCCACGAGGGAAGACAACTCGGCTACCTTCCTGATGACCAACATGATGCCCCAGGCCCCCAACAACAACCAGCAAGCCTGGGCCAGCCTGGAAAACTACACCCGCACCTTCCTGCCCAATAATGAGGTGTATGTGATTTGCGGCAGCTACGGCGTGGGTGGCACTGGCAGCAACGGCGGCGTGACCAACACCATCGACCAGGGCCGCGTTACGGTGCCGGCCTACTGCTGGAAGGTGATTGTGGTGCTGCCGGTGGGCAACAACGACGTGTCGCGCATCAACGCCAGCACCCGCGTTATTGCCATTAATACGCCCAACCAGCAGGGAATCAGCACCGACTGGAGCACGTTCCGCACCTCGGTGGATGCCATTGAAGCGGCTACCGGCTACGATATTCTGTCGAACCTGCCAGTGGCGGTGCAGGATGTGCTAGAGGCCCAGGTGGATAACGGCCCGACTCAGTAATTCCTGCTTCTTTCTTATTGGTTTTCACAGCGTTGCTGTCATCATCTCCTATATGAATCAAACTTCTAATCTATTGTGCTCTTCGCGGCCCCTGCGGTCCGTTAAGCAGCTGATAGCCTTTTTGTCGTGCGCCTGGTTGGCGCCGCTCGGGGCCCAGGCCCAATTGGTATTAACCAGCGCCACTCCCAAAACCGAAAATTTCAATGGTATGGGATCCAGCGCTACGGCTGCCGTGCCAGCCGGTTTTCGGCTGGCCACTGGTACCACTGGCATTGCGTACGGCAACCCAGCCAACACGTCGGCTACTGTTCGGGCAGGTGGCACGTCGGGTACAGGCGCGCTGTCTGGCAACTCAGGTGGCGGCGACTACAACTTTGCTGACGGGGTAACGGCTACCTCCACCGACCGGGCCCTTGGCTTCCTTACCAGCAGCAACGCCGCGGCCACTTCGCCACGGCACATTCTCCTGAAAATCGAGAATACAACGGGTGCGGTTATCAAAGACCTGAAGGTTGACTTCTCGATTGAGAAATACCGGACGGGCACCGCCGCTTTCGACTGGAAGTTTTACAGCAGCAGCGACGATGCTACCTGGGTTGCGCAAACGGATGGCGACCAGACATTCCCCGCTAGCACTGCTATTGCGGTAGTAAATCCGGCAACTGTTACCTCCGAAACCGTCACTATTGCCAATATCAACCTGGCAGCGGGTGGGGTTTTCTATCTGCGCTGGAGCCACATCGGCGGCCCGGTTGGCGGCCAGGGCTTAGGACTTGACGACGTGGTGCTGACGCCCACGCTCGGCACCGGTACTCCCACGCCAACTGCCACCATTGCCACCACGGCTTCCACTTTCAACAGTCCGTATTGCGTAACGGCTGCCGCGGGTAGCGCCCCGTTCGATGTGGCATACACCACCACGGGCAGTTTCACGGGGACCTTCAAAGTGCAGCTGTCTGATGCAATGGGAGCTTTCCCGACCAACACCACCGACAACATTATTGGCAGCGGCAGCGCTTCGCCTATCAGCGCCAGCATTCCGGCGGGTACACCCAGCGGCACCGGTTACCGGGTACGGGTGCTGAATGATGCGCCGGTTACTTACGGCTCCAACAACGGTACCAGCCTCACCGTGAATCTGGCCCCGGCCAGCAACCCCGTGACGGTAAGCCCAACTGCCCCGCAGACGTTTGCCGTTACCGGCAGCGGCACCACCATTACAGCCACGGCCACTACGACTTCCACTTACACCTGGCAGTATAGCACCAGCAGTACTGGTCCGTTTTTAACAGGCATTGCAGGAGCCACTGCTGCTACGTATCAGCCCCGTGCCGTTGATTTCGGTGGGGCGGGTACCTATTACGTGGTGGCCCAGGCGACCAGCATTGGCGCTTGCAACCCGGTTACGGGGCAGAGTGCGCCGGTGGCTGTTACCATCACGGCTCCAACTCCGCAGGTAGTGGTTTCCCAGGCGGTTGTTCCCGATTTTGGGAGCTTGACAACCGACGCGGCTTCGGCGGCCAAAAGCTTCACGGTGAGCGGCAGTGGCCTGACAGCGCCGCTATTGATTACGCCCCCGGCTGGCTTTGAAATCCGGACGGGTACGCAGCCGTTTTCCTGCTGCGTGATTGAGTTGCAGCCCAACGGCGGAACCATTGGCACCACGACTATTGAGGTGCGCTTTGCGCCTACGGCGGTGCAGGCGTATCAGGCCACTATTCCGGTGAGTAGTACCGGGTTGGCGGCGCAGTCTGTAGCCGTGAGTGGTACCAGCGTGGCGCCAGTGTACCCGGCTACGTTGAGCACCGCGGCCCTCACCAACATCACCCCAACCAGCGCCACCACCGGCGGCACTATTATCACCACCGGCGGCAGCGCGGTTATTGCCCAAGGCGTGGTATGGGGCAGCACGCCCAACCCCGTGCTGGGTGCGCAGCAAACTGCTGATGCCGATAGTACCGGCACATTCAGCAGCACCATCACGGGCCTGACGCCCGGCACTACGTATTACGTGCGGGCCTACGCCACCAACGGCGTGGGCACCACCTACGGCGACGAGCTGACGCTGACCACTGAAGTAGTGCCGCTGGCTGCCGAGCCTACTCAATCGGCTACACCTGCGGCCAGCCAGATTACCGGCACGTCGTTGCTGCTGACCCTGGGTGGCGGCAATGGTGCCAAGCGTTTGGTGTTGGTGCAAAGTGGCAGCACTGTGGATGGCCTGCCCGTAGATGCCACCACCTACCGCGACAGTACGGCGTTTGGCTTGGGTGCCCGCCTGGCAAGCAGCTACGTGCTGTATGCCGGCACCGCCGATACGGTGCGGGTAACGGGCCTGCGCCCGAATAGCACGTACTCGTTTGCCGTTTTCGATTACAACGACAACAATACGCTCTTCGCAGAAAACTACCTGACCACCGCGCCGGGCCTCTTAACCAGCACCACGCAGGCTTTGCCGGCTACGTTGCTGCTGGAAGAAAACTTTGCGTATACTGCTGGCGATGACCTGACGGCCAATGGTTGGGCGGCGCACAGCGGTACTACGAATCCGGTGAAAGTGGTAATCCCTGGGTTGAGTTTCTCGGGCTACAGCGCCGCCACGGGTAATGCCGCGGCCCTCACTACCACGGGCCAGGACGTGAACCGGGCATTTGCGCCGGTGTATGCCCGCACGCCGGTGTACGTGTCGTTGCTGGTGAGAGTAGCCAGCGCCGGCACGGCCGACTACTTCTTCCATTTGGGTCCGGCTACCATTGGCTCCACCTTCAAGAACCGGGTGTATGCCCGCCGGGGCAGCACGGCCAGTAAGGTGCAGTTTGGCATCAGCGGCAACGGTATGGCTACCAGCATCATCTACGACACCAACCAGGAGTACAACGTGGGCGAAACCTACCTGCTGGTGCTGAAATACACGTTCGATGAAACGGGTAGCACCAGCCAGCTGTTCGTGAATCCGCCGGTGGACGTGGAGCCGACCGTGGCCGCCGCTACCAGCCTTGAAACCACGGGCGCGCCAACCAGCATTGGTACGGTGGCACTCCGCCAGGGCAGCAGCACCCCCAACCTGGTGCTGGACGGCATTCGGGTGGGTACCACGTACCGCGTGGTGCGCACCGGCCTGACTTGCCTGGAGCCTGCGCCGGCCTTTGCCGCCGCCCCCGTCTGCGCCGGTACGCCCACCGTCTTTGTTGATTCGTCGGCGGTAGTGGAGGCCAACGCCCGCTACGCCTGGGACGTGGACGGTAATGGCACGGTGGACTACACCACCAAAGGTGGTTTCAGCCATACGTACACCGCCGCCGGAACCTACACCGCCACCCTCACCATTGCGCAAGGCACCTGCACAACCACCTACAGCCGGCCGGTAACGGTACGGGCGCTGCCTACGGCCACACTCAGCGGTACGGCCACCATCTGCACCGGTACCAGCACGGCCCTCACGCTGCACCTGACCGGGGAAGCCCCCTGGCAGGTGCGCTACTCCACTGACGGCGGCGCTACTGCTGTGGCACTGCCCGTAACAGCCGCCGAGTTGACAGCTGACGGCAACTACAGCCTGTCGGTAAGCCCCACCGCCACCACTATCTACAGCCTGGTGAGTGTAACGGATGCCAACTGCACGGCAACGGCCCTGACGGGTACGGCCACGGTAACGGTGAATACGCCGCCCGTGGTTACGGTGCCTACCGTGCCAACTGCTACGGCAGCCTACGGACAGACGACGGCGTCGGTGAGCTTCGAGGCAACGGCCACTGGTACGCCAGCTCCTGCGGTAACGTATTCGGTGGTGCGCAATGGAGTGGTAACCCCAATTACCTCACCATACAACTTCGCGGTGGGTACTACTACCGTAACGGCTACGGCGATTAACGACTGCGGCACCGTGACCGAGACTTTCCCGGTGACGGTGCAGGCTACCGTGGCCAGCCTGGCAGTGCTGCATCAGAATGCTGATAACTCGCCTACCAACAATGCCATCAAGCCCAATCTGCAACTCGTGAACCTGAGTGCCGCCGCCATTCCGTACCAGCAGCTCACGGTGCGCTACTGGCTGACGGTGGAAGACTTTGCCGCCACTGTAGCTACCATCGACTGGGCGCAACTGGGCACCAACGCCGTGCGGGCGCGGTACGTGGCCCTCACGCAGCCGGTGCAGGGGGCTTTTGGCTACGTGGAATACTCGTTTACGGCCGCTGCGGGCAGCTTGTCGGCTGGTGCCAACTCCGGCCCGATTCAGTCGCGCATCAACAAGCAGACCTATACCAACTTCAACGAAGCCGACGACTACTCATACGCTACCAACAATACGTACCAGCAGAACGGCCGCATCACCATCTACCGCAACGGTGTGCTGGTGGGCGGAACGGAGCCCGCGCCGGTAGCTGCGGTGCCGCGCTTCACAGTGTTGTCGCAAAACCGCGCCAACAAGCCGGTTTCCAACACCATCAGCACCTACCTGCAAGTGCGCAACGACGGCAATACGCCCGTGGCTTACCAAGACCTGACAGTGCGCTACTGGTTCAGCCCCGACGGCCCGCAGCCTCTCAACGCGTTTGTGGATTACGCGCAGCTGGGCACCAATAACGTGAACATCAGCTTTGGGCAGGCCGGCACCGAAACGTATGCGGAACTGCGGTTTGCGGCCGCGCTGGGCACCTTCTCGCCGCTCAGCAGCACCGGCAACGTGCAGTATCGTTTGGCCAAGTCCAACTGGTCGAACTTCAATCAGGCCAACGACTTCTCGTACCAGGTTGCCGCCTCCGCGTTGGCGGCCAACCCGAACATCACCGCCTATGTGCAGGGACAACTGGTGTACGGGCAGGAGCCAGCCGGTGCCGCTACGGCGGCCCGCGGTGTAGCGGCAACCCCGTCGTCTACGCCTGCGGCCACCGAGGCTCCCAGCAAGGCCGCTGCTACCAGCTACCCGAACCCGTTCACCGGTAGCACTACCATTACCTTCACCGCAGCGCAGTCGTCGGAGTATCAGCTGGATATCTTTGATATGAACGGCCGATTGGTGCAGCGCCTGAAGGCTGGCAATGCGCAGGCCGGACAAGTGGTGCAGGTGGAATGGCAGGCTACGGACGTACGCCCTGGGGTGTATATGGCCCGCCTGACCACCGGTAGCACGGTGCAGCAGCTGAAGCTGGTGCGGCAATAAACCCGCAACCACCACGCACAAAAAAGGCGGGCCACACGGCCCGCCTTTTTTAATGGCTTCCAGTTGAATATTCCTGGCTGCTACAAGCCGTGCGCTTCGCGCATAGCTTCGCGGCAGGCCGTGAGGTACACGTCCACCAACTCATCGGTAATGGCCGTGCTCACGAACAGGGCCTCGTACTGCGCCGGTGCCAGGTAGACACCGCGGTGCAGCATGGCCCGGAAATAGCGGCCGAAGGCTTCGGTGTCGGAGTGCTTGGCGTCGGCGAGGTTGCGCACGGGCTGGTCGGTGAAGAACACGCTGAACATCGAGCCGACCTGGTTGACGGTGTAGTTCAAGCCCAGCTCGGCGGCAATCTGGCGGGTGCCGTCGGCGAGGCGGGTGGTGATGCGGTTTAGCTCGTCGTACAGCTCGGGGTGCTCTTGCAGGTAAGTGAGCTGGGCAATGCCGGCGGCGGTGGCAATGGGGTTGCCGGAGAGCGTGCCCGCCTGGTAGACCTTGCCAGCCGGGGCCACGTTGTCCATGATATCCTGGCGGCCGCCGTAGGCCCCAACCGGCATACCGCCCCCAATGATTTTACCGAGCGTGGTCATGTCGGGCGTGATGCCGTACAGCTCCTGCGCGCCGCCGCGGGCCAGCCGGAACCCGGTCATTACCTCATCAAAAATGAGCACGATGCCGTGCTGAGTGCACATGTCGCGCAGGCCTTGCAGGTAGCCTTCCTCGGGCGCCACCAGGCCCATGTTGCCAACCACCGGCTCCAGAATCAGCGCCGCCACCTGGCCTTCGTTTACCTCGATAATCTGCTGCACGGCCGCCAAGTCGTTATAGGGCACCGTGAGGGTGTCCTGCGCCACGCCTTCGGTTACACCCGGCGAATCGGGGGTGCCGAGGGTGAGGGCGCCCGAGCCGGCCGCAATCAGAAACGAGTCGCCGTGGCCGTGGTAGCAGCCCTCGAACTTGATGATTTTGTTGCGCCCCGTGTAGCCCCGTGCCACCCGGATAGCCGACATCGTGGCCTCAGTGCCCGAGTTTACCAGCCGCACTTTCTCGATGCTGGGCACCATTTGCTTGATGAGCTCGGCCATTTCCACCTCGCGGCGCGTGGGAGCCCCAAACGACAATGAGGCCGGAATAGCAGCCTGCACGGCGTCGAGCACGATTTCCGGCGCGTGCCCCAGAATCATTGGGCCCCAGGAGTTGATGAAATCCAGGTACTTATTACCGTCCACATCGGTCAGCCAGGCGCCTTTAGCCGACTGCATGAACACCGGGTGCCCGCCCACGGCCCGGAAAGCCCGCACCGGCGAGTTTACACCGCCCGGAATGTGGTTTTTAGCGCGCTCAAACAGCGTTTCGCTGGTGGTTAGAAGGTAGTTGGTAGTTGGTAGTTGGTATTGGGACATGAAAGGAAAGCTGAGGAAGACGTGCAGTGAAATGAAAAGTAGAATAGCGACATGGAAGGGTGAGTATCTCACTACTCAATACCCATTACTCACTACTAAATACAACCTACCGAATGCCCACCGGGTTCAGTACTTCCACTTCCAAGCGCTCCAACTTAGTGATGGGCACATACTGGTTGTCGTGGGCGCCGCCGGGGTAGCCGATGCCTTGGAACACCGAGCCCGATATGGGGCCGGCGGTGCTAAGCTGCTGCTGAAACGCCGGGCCATTCTGGTGCAGCTGCGAGGCAAAGAAGTACAGCAGCTCGAAGCCAGTGAAAGCGAAAACCGAAGGCGGCTGGTTCTGGCGCTGCATGTACAGCTGGCGGAAACGGCGCACACCAAAGTTGTTGCGGTCCAGGTACTTGGGGTGCAGGAAGTACACGTCGCGGGCGTCCAGCTGGTACAAGCCGATGCGGTTGTTGTCGAGCCAGGAAGAGTAGGTAATCAGGGGCAGGCGGGCATCCTGGGCTTTCAGCGCGCTAAACGTGTACGGCCCGATTTTCTTGGACTCCGAAGCTACCACCAAGTGCCCGATGCTCTTCAGGTCGAAGCCTCCGAATCCGGCGCTCAACGATTCGTCTACGTCGGAGTCGATGCGCCGTAGCTGCACCACCCGGCCGCCCAGGGCCTCGTAGGCCTGCTTATACGCCACTCCGAAAGCGGCTTCGTCCTTGGTGTCCTCGTAGAGCACCACCGCCGTGCGCGCGCCCCCCAGGCGGGAGTACGCAAACTGCGCCGCCTGCTGGGCCTGCGTGGCCGTGCTCGACTGGTACAGGTAATGCCAAGGATTGTCAAGCACCAGGTCGCCGTCCTGCGAGAGGGGATTCACGCACACAATCTGCTTTTGCTGCCCGTAACGGGCCAGAATCTTGCTGCCCGACTTATACACCGGCCCGATAATCAGGTCCATACCGGCCAGCTCCGGCAGCGCCAGCACCTGCTTGAGCTGGAGCGTATCGGCGCCGGTATCGTAGGCGAAAAGCTGCACCGGCCGGCCTTCGCGCTGCAACGAATCCTGGGCAATCCGCAGGCCTGCGTACAGGTCCGTCACGAACTGGTTTTTGCGGCGCGTCTCCCAACTGGGGTCGTTGAACTCGAAAGGCAGCAGCACGCCGATGTTGTAGGTGCTTTTCCTGACGGCACGCGGGCGGGGCGTGTAGCGGGTGCGGTCCAGGGCAAACTGGGTAATAAGCTGGTCGAGCTGGCCTTTGTCGGCGTCGGTGTACCAGCCGCCGTTGGCCAGCTTATCGGCGTAGGCGCGGGCCAGCGTCAGCTCCTGCGGATACGTTTTCAGCAGGTTCTGGAAGGTGGCTTTGTCTTTGATGCGCGGCAGATACGTGGCCTTCATGTTCTCCCGCTCTTGCTGCAACTGACCGGCCGGCAGCTGAGCCAGCACCCGCAGGGCATTGTCGAAGTCGTTTTGCTCGAATGATATCTGGCCTTGCAGAAACAGGGCTTCGGGCATGCTGAGCCATTGGGCATACTCGTTGCGCAACAGGTTCAGCATCTGCTCGGCTTCGGCCCACTTCTTGGCCCGGCTGGCGGCCACGGCATATAAGTATGCGGCTTCAGGAGCCTGCGCGAATTTGTTGGCGGGTGCGGTCAGCGGTTCCAGCTCGGTCATTGCCAAGTCGTAGCGCGTCTGGGTGATGAGCGTTTTGCCGTTTTTGTAGCGGGTAGTGAAATCGGTGGAGTTGAGGTTGGCGGGCAGGGGCGGGCCAGTGGGCTTGGGCGGGGCAGTAGCGGCGGGTTTAGCTGTGGCAGGTGCCGCCGGCTTGGTTGTGGTGCCGGTAGCGGCGGGCTTGGTGCCGGTGGCGGCAGGAGTAGCTTTAGTAGGAGCTGTGCCAGGCCTGGCAGAAGTGGTGGGCGTGGGCTTGCCGGTTGTGGAAGTAGCCGGCGCTAGGGGGGCCGGTTTGGTTGCT
The DNA here is from genome assembly GCF_017313265.1 of Hymenobacter telluris. Taxonomy (GTDB): domain Bacteria; phylum Bacteroidota; class Bacteroidia; order Cytophagales; family Hymenobacteraceae; genus Hymenobacter; species Hymenobacter telluris. The sequence continues at coordinate 338,072 of NZ_JAFLQZ010000001.1, forward strand.
TTTGCTGGGGCCGTGGCGGCTGGTTTGCGGGTGGGCGTGGTGGCTGGGGTAGTAGGGCGCGGAGTAGCCGGTTGCTGCGCCACTACGGGAGCAGCCAGCAGCCAGCCAAACAGCAAGCAAAAGGCGGGAAATCGTTGGGCAGAGAAATGCCTCATAACGGGCAGCGGAGAGAAGACGAAGAGTGAGTGCAGGCGCAAGCCCAGCCTGACGATGCCAAACCGGGCGGCCCTGCAAAAGTACGTAGGAACCGTGGGGAAGATGCCACCCCGCAATTTGCCGGCCATTCTGCGCCACGTAGCCGCTGGTTACGGCCTGCAACGCAGGAAATCTTTATTCCGCTTCTATAGTTTCATAGAGTAGTAGCGCAGTAGCACTGGTGGTGTAACGCAGCCAGCCGATGGCACCCAGCACCAAAACCAGCGGATAGCGTATTGCTACTTTCAGGCTACTATTTTATTCGTAAGCTAACTTCTTGATTTTATGGCGTTGGTACCCGGCTTAAAACGCAGACCCCGAACCTACAGCGACGAAAATCCGCGCGACCCCGGCAAATGGGGCTGGTATATTATGGCCATCATAGCGGTGCTGTGGCTGGCGTATTCCTGGTTCTACAGCAAGTAATTGAATAGCGCTGCGGGCTGCTTTCCAGTGGGTAGCAGTTCGCAGTGCTTGGAATTCTGGTGCCGGTCGTTACAATATAGCCGGGGTTCTATCGTTTGCGAGCCTGAAATTTCCGAACTTGTGTTTATGCCCATGTCTGCTGCTACGCTCGCCCTACCTCAACTGCGCCAGCGCCTCAACCTGGTGTTGGTGTTGGGCGCCTCGCTTGTATTGAGCGTTGTATTGATTACGCTACGGGTGTTTTTTACGCACCAATTTACGTTCGTCTTCCTGCTCTGGAATCTGTTTCTGGCGCTTATTCCGTTCGGGTTGAGCACTATGCTGAGTCTCTCGGCCGGGCGCTTGCAGGCGCGGGTGCTGCTGCCGGTGGGGCTGGTGTGGCTGCTGTTTTTTCCCAATGCCCCCTACATCCTCACCGACTTGTTTCACCTCGAACCGCGCATCGGAGTGCCCTACTGGTATGACCTGGCCCTTATTCTGAGCTGCGCCTGGAACGGTCTGATGCTGGCCTACGCTTCCCTCACCGACATGCAGGCCCTGGTAGCCCGCCGGCTGGGTTGGCTGGCCAGCTGGGGCTTCGTGACGGTGTCCCTGCTACTCAGTTCGTTTGGCGTGTACCTGGGCCGCTACCTGCGCTTCAACTCCTGGGACATCATCACCAACCCGCTCACGCTGTTCTTCGACATCATCACCCGCTTGCTGCACCCGTTTGCCCACCCCGCTACCTGGGGCGTGACGCTGCTCTACGGTGTGTTTCTGCTGCTGGGCTACGTCACCGTGCGGTTGCTGGGCCGCATGCAGGAAGCAGAAGAATAGCCAGTAACAACGGGCGCAAGAGCAGAACGCTGGTAACGCACCAAAAGAGCAGGCGCGAGGCCTCGTAGTGAGCGGAAGGCAGGTAGTTCCATGCCTTCGTTTTACCTTGCCGGCCCATGATGCACCTGACGCCCACCGATACGCCCGCCATGACCTGGGAGCGGCTGCTCAGCCGCCGCCGCTACCCCGCCCAACCGCAACTGCACGTTGTGACGGATGCCCCGCCCGTGCGCGGCGCCTTCATTGCCGACTACGACCGGGTGGTGTTCAGCTCGGCGTTTCGGCGGTTGCAGCGCAAAACGCAGGTGATGCCGCAGCCCGAAACCGACTTCGTGCACACCCGCCTCACCCACTCCCTGGAAACTGCTTCCGTTGGCCGCTCCTTGGGCCGGCTGGGTGGCCGGCTGCTGCTCGAAGAAACCGAAGGCTTGGTGCAAACTCTGCCGCATCTGGATTCCGACTTCGGCGACATTGTAGCGGCCGCCTGCTTGGCCCACGACATCGGCAATCCGCCCTTCGGGCACTCCGGCGAAGACGCCATTTCCACTTATTTCCGGAGTGCCGCTGCCGAGCCGTTCGTGCGGGTGCTGGATGCCGCCCAGCGCGCCGACTTGCAACGCTTTGAAGGCAATGCGGCTGGGTTTCGGGTGCTCACCCACACTTACGCGGCCCACAGCAGCGGCTCGGCCGGGCTAGGGCTGACGTACGCCACACTAGGCGCCTTCACGAAGTACCCGCGCCCTTCGGTGTTCGATGAAACCGGCGGCACCCACGGCACCAGCGAGAAAAAGCACGGCTATTTTCAAACAGAAGCCGCTCGTTTTCAGGAGGTGGCGCAGGAACTGGGCTTGCTGGCCAAGCCACCCGGTGCCGCAGCGGGCTTCTACCACCGGCACCCGCTGGCCTTCCTCGTAGAAGCTGCCGACGACATCTGCTACCGTATCATCGACTTCGAAGACGGCCTCAAGCTAGGCTTAATTCCCTGCGAAGCCGGCTTGGGGTTGATGCGCGACATCCTGGGCGATGCGCCCGACCGGCGTGGCTCGGTGGAGTGGCGCGACTGGCGCGAGGAGCTAGGTTACCTGCGCGCCCGCCTCATCAACCGGCTGGTGCAGCAAACCGCCCGCCTTTTTGCTGACCGTGCCGCCGCCTTCCTGCACGGCCGCGCCGACGAGCCCCTGGTGCAGCACCTCGACTGCTGGGAGCAGCTACAGCATATGAATGCCCTGACCGTGGAGCACCTCTACCAAAGCCGGCCGGTGCTGGAAATTGAAGCCGCTGGCTTTGAAGTAATGGCGGGCCTGCTCGATGCTTTTCTGCACGCCACCTTCGACCCGTACGGCAGCACTCAGTCGCGCAAGTTGCAGCAGCTGCTGCCAACCCAGTTCCGGGCCGTTGGACCGCAGGAAGGCCTGTCGGCTTACGAGCAAATCATCTTGCTAACCGACTACTTGGGTGGCCTTACCGACCAAAACGCCTCCAACTTATTCCGCACTATCCGGGGCGTGAGTTTGCCTAAAGTATTCTAGCGAATAACTGTTGCTGGGGGCAACAAGCCGGTGCGAAATATGGTTAGCTTTGTGCAATTCTGTCCTGCTTTTGCCTCTGCCATTCGCCTTGAAACCTTGGTTATTGCTATTACTCCTGTTGCTGAGTTCGGCAGCGTGGGCAAACTCGCCGGCAGTAGATCGGTTACAGGCTCAGGTACAGGCGCATCCACAAGCCGATACAGCGCGGGTTAACTTGCTGAATGCGTTGGCTTTCGAGCAACGCTCTACGGTTCCGCGCGCTTCACGGGCCAGTTTTGAAGAGGCGCTGGCACTGGCTCGGCAACTCAATTACTCTCTGGGCACTGCCAAAGCGCTACTGGGGCTGGGCTTTTACTACCGCAAGCGCAACGAGTACAGCCCGGCCCAACTGCATACCGAGCAGGCCCGTGTGCTGTTCGAGCGCCTGCCCGACCAACGTAACCTACTAGCCTGCACCTACAACCTCGCCTATATCTACTTCGGGCAAGGCAACTACACGCAGGCCTTGGATTACTCGCAGCAGGGGTTGCAGCTGGCCGAAAAGCTGAATGATCCGCATTGGCTGGTGCTGATGAATGCCCAGCTGGGTATTATCAGTACCGAAGTAGGAGAATACAGCAAGGCGCGCCTGTACCTGGAGCAATGCCTGCGGCTGGCCCGCCAGCACCACAACCAATCCGGCGTTTCGCAAGGTCTGCGCGGCCTCGGCGACCTGTACCGCACCCAAGAGAAATGGACAATTGCGCGCCGCTACTACGAACAGGACATGCTGCTGGCGCGCCGCCTCGGGGATAAACCAGGAGCCTCGGTAGAGGAAATGAACGTGGCCGATATGGCCGAACACCAAGGCCATTACCGCGAGGTATTCACCTATTGCTACCAAGTGCTGCGGCAGCTGCGGCAACTCGATGTAGTGGGTTACCTGCCCTGGACGCACTTGGTACTGGCGCGCGCCCACCTCCACACCAACCGCCCCGATAGTGCCCTGTATTATGGGAAAGCCAGTCTGCAAGCCAGCCTGCGAAGCGGAACCAAAGAAAATATCCGCGACGTGAGTGAGGTGCTCACTCAAGCCAGCGCCACAACCGGCAACATGGCAGCGGCGTACCGCTACCAGCGCCTGTTCACCATCTATCAGGACAGCCTTAGCAGCCGCGACCTTATCCGGCGCATTGCGGCCTTGCAGTACGGCTACGAGCTAGACCGTAAGCAGGCCCGCATCAAGCAGCTCACCCGCACCCAGCAGCTAATTCAGCAGAAAAACCGGCAGCAGCAATGGTTGCTGCTAGTTTCGTTGGCGGGGCTGTTGCTGGTAGGAGCACTAAGCGTGATATTGTGGCGCAGCAACACCCAAAAACAGCGGGCGTACGCCTTACTGGAAAAGCAGCAGACCGAGTTGCTGGCCACTCAAAAGCAACTGGTGGCGGCCGAAAAATGGGCGTTTGTGGGGGAAGTATCGGCTGGTATTGCGCACGAGCTGCAAAACCCGCTCCACTTCATGAAGAAATTCGCCGAAGTGAGCGTCGCCCTCCTCGACCACGACAGCCATACGGCGCCCCCCTCCGACACGGCATCGGCGGAGTTGCAGCAGGAAATTGTGGCGGGTCTCAAGCAGAACCTTCAGGAAATCAGCCAGCACGGGCAGCGTGCTTCCTCCATCATTGCCGATATGCTGGCGCACGCTCGGACCGGCAGCGCCCAACGCGAGTCAATATATATCAATGTTTTGGTAGAAGAGAACCTGCAACTAGCTCAGCAGATTGCCTTGAGTAAGGAGCCGCCGTTTCAGGCCACGGTTCATACCACCTTTGATGCGGCGGCAGGACAAGTGACCGTAGTGCCAGCGGAAATAGGGCGGGGGCTGCTCAATTTGTTCACTAATGCGCTGCACGCACTGGAAACCCGCTACAGCCAAGCCGAGGCAAATTATCAGCCGGTTCTACGAGTAAGCACCGAGCGAATCAACGGGCAGGTAGCCATCCGGATTCACGATAATGGCACGGGTATGGCGGAAGAAACCAAGCAGCAGATTTTTCAGCCGTTTTTCACTACCAAGCCGCTTGGGAAAGGAACAGGCCTCGGGTTGTCGTTGGCGCACGATACCATTACCAAGGGCCACGGCGGTACTATTCAGGTGGAAACCAAGGCCGGCAAGTTCACCGAATTCACCATCCTGCTGCCGGCCTGATTAGCGCCGCAGCCGCCCCGAGCTAACAGGCAACTGGAAACCTAGATTTCGTACTGGTCCAGTACGGCGCTTATATCTTCGAGGCGCCGAGTAATCAGAGTCAGCATGTCTTGCGAAACCGGAATCTGGGTGCCGTGCCGCGTGATGAGGTAGCGGACCAGGGCCGCCAGACCCTGTATTTCTTCCTGAATCTGTTCGCGCATGAGCTGCCACTGCGCCAGCCCTAAGCCAGGAGTGGCTAGGCAGCAATACCGAACGGTAATCATCTGGCTAATCAGGTTGGCTATGCGTTCTAAAAGTGCCTGTTCGTCGGGGCTGAAAGAACGGGGTTGCCGGTCTATGACGCACAGTGAGCCAAAGCGGCGCTCGTTGGGCATGCACAGGGGAGCCGCAGCATAAAAGCGTAGGCCTTTGTTGTGGGCGGCGTGAGCGGCTTCGGGAGTAATGAGCGGGGAGGTATCACTGGCTAAATCAGAGTAAATCACCGCCTTATTGTTCAGAATAGCCGTGGAGCACAAGGCTTCTACACGAGGCTGCAATTTTACGTTTGGCAACCCGAAATTGGCCATATAATGCACCTGCTCTTCTTCAACAAGAGCAATCAGCGAGATAGGCAAGCTGAAGATGCGAGCCGTCAACGATACAAACTCGCTGAAAATAGGCTCCTGCAACGATTGAGCCACATCATAATGCCGTATGGAGCCCAGGCGCTGGACTTCGTCGGCTGGTATCAGTAGTTGAGCAGCTGAAGCCATACGATGTGACATTTATATTAAATTAACTGGATAAGAACCTAATACGCTAAGCAATTTGCTGTATAATAAGGCAAGATCAAACACCTAAATGACAGTTCTTTGTAAGGATATATTATTTCTTTAATTGTTCATATACAAAGATTGAGGGCTTAGCGAAGTAGCCGTAGCGTAGTGTCTAGCCGCTGGGTGCGCAGCAAGGCCCGGTACTGTTGGCGCAGGCGTTCTTGTTGCTGGCGCTGCTCCTGCTTTTTAAAAAGCCGCACCTTGTATTTGGTGCCGGGCGCGCGGCTCAAATGCACATACACAAGGCCCCGGCTGGGGCGGCGGGTGGCCTCGCCGCTCTGGATACGCTCTACCCGTTTTTCATTGTTGCCAAACAATGCCTGCATAGGACTGAGGCCCACATACAGGTTGGCTTGTCCGTTTAGGTAATACTCACCGCTTACTGCTAGGTCGGTTAGGTTGCTGTTCATGTGCAGGCTGGGTACCAGCACTCGGTTGCCGTCCAGAATAAAGCGTGGGCTAACGGGCTCGAAATACAAATGGCTGGTTTTCTTGTCGTTCAGAAACTTTAGAGCCTGGGCCAAGGCATCCACATCCAGCAGTTCCAAGTCACGCAAATCGGTTTTCAAGTAAGCGTGCGTCCGGTTGAGGTTTGGTAGGAAGGTGGCATCGAGGTCGGTGTGCACATCGGCCTCGCACTGCATGGTGCCTCGCACGTTGTCGGCCCGCAGCACCTCAAACTGCAAGGCCTCCGCCAGTTGAAACAATGTCGGTAGCTCGATATGTTGGAGCCGCATCTGGGCCCGTAATGGGTGGTGGTCGGGGCCGGCATCGGTTTGCATGCGGCCCTGCAACGAAATAGAGCCGCCAAATGCCTGCAACGAACAGTTTTCCAGCCGGGCACCGCCGGGTTCTAAGTGGCTGACAAGGCGGAAATTGCGGCCCCGTAGCAGGCCGTAGCGCACCTGGTCGGCCGCAACGCGCACCTGGGCCGTCACGGTGCCATCGATAAGCGGCGATGTAACGGGCCGCAGCTTGCCAGCCGAGGCGAACTTGTTTTCGGAAGGAGGGGGGCTCAACGCGGCCAAAAGTTGCAGGAGCCGCTGCACATCAAGGAGAGCATAGCGCAAATTGATGTTGGCGGTAGCCGCCGCCAGCTTGCCTTTGCGAAGTTGAGCTGTGGCGCTTACGCGCCCAAAGCCCCCGGCGCTGGTTTCAAAGTTCAGATAAGGCAGCCGAAAAGCGGGGCCATTCTTGTCGAGCCGCAGGCGTACGTTGGTTAGGTTTTCACCGGCTGGCAGGGTAAGTGTTTGCACGGTGGCCACTATCTGGCCGTTGGCCGCCAGCACCACTTCGCGCAGGCTTGGGTCGGTGGGCGTTGCGGCGGTACGGCGCGGTTCCCGGTCGAGAAGGGCCAGCAGGCGGCGGTACTCAATGGTGTTGAAGCGTAACGCCAGCCGCATAGCCACTGGCTGCAGATGCAGTGTATCGGTGGGCCAGCTTACGGCGCCGCTGGCCTGGCCCCCCCACACGCGGGTTTGCAGGTTGGTGAGCTGCACGTAGCGGCCATTGTGCTGCACGGTGGCTGCCAGTTGGTATAAGGTATCGGCGGGCAGTACCAGCCGCCCGCACGCAAGCCGGATGTTCAGCCGTAAACCCGCCGGTAAGAGGTTCATTGCCCGAGCTGCCAATTCCTGGTTACGGGTGCGGCCGGGTTTGCGCGGCCGGGGTGCCCGGTGCGGCTGGCCGGCGGGCGGGGCCAGCAACTGCCGCAGCCGGTCCAGCCGTAGCTCATCCACGGCAAATGTGCCCCTGACCATCGTAACCGGGTGCTGCCCGTTGAAGTATGACAGCAGATACGTGGTGCTGGCATTGGCCTTCACCTGCATGCCGTTGAGGCGGCCCGTGAGGTTTTCCAGCTGCCACAAACTGTCGCGCAAGCCCAGCTTCACGTTCAGCCCCGACATATCGGCGCCGCGGCTGGGCACCCGAAACGAAGCGTTTTCTAGCGTGATAGTACCGCGCACTGCCAAAGGAGGCAGTTCGGTGTTGCTGGCGCGTAGTGCCCGCCGGGTAGCCCGCGCCGGAATTTCTGGTAGGGGGCCATTGAACCGGATGTTGAGGGTGGCAATGCCTTGCCGGGCCTGCCAGAGGCCCGGCGCTACCACAGCGGCCAGGGTTTGCAGCTCAGTGCGGCCACGTACTCGCCCAGTGAGTATTGGCCGCAGAAAGTTACGCGCTGTGAGGGCCGCATCAAGTTCGCCGGCCGTGGAGTACAGCCGGCACTGGGTGAAGGTGAGTGAAGTAGTACGCGAATCGTGTTCGGGGCCGTTGTCGAAGGTGCCACGGGCATCCCAGCGGCGAATGCGCCGGGTGGAGTCGGCCCATTGAATTTGAGCGTTTCGCAGTTGAAATTTCAAGATGGTGCGCGGCCGAGCCGATGGCCCGCTGAACCCTTTGATAGTGTACCAGATGCGGGCGTGGCTGGGGCTACGGGCTCCTTCCAGGTATTGATGCAACCCCGGCGGCAACGCTACGTGGAGCACCTCCAGCAGAGGCTGCGCCCCCACCATGCGCAAGTCGAGCCGGGTGCCGCGCGGCTGGCCGGGCGGTGGTGCCTGATGGGTTCCTCTGATAACTACCGTGTCGCCGTTGAGGGTGGCGCGGGTGCGCAGGAAGGTGCCTTTGCGCTGCTTGAAATCGTACTGGTAGCTGACCTGCGCCCGTACCGGCTCCCGCTCAAACAAATTGCCCCGCCCACTGCGCAAAAATACCAGCTGCCCATCGAGTAGGCCGCGGACTTGCGCAATGCCCGCCCGCCCCCGTGCCCGCAACCGCGCCCGGTATACAAACGCCTCGAAACCACTGCGCTGAAAGTCGTTGCGGTCGGTTACGCGGAAGTTTATTAGGGTAAGGGAGTCGAGGTCGAAATCGGGCGGGGAGCTGGCGGAACTACGCCGGGGCCCCTTGCCGTGCAGGCCCCAGTCCTGGCCGGTGGAGTCGGTAAGCTGCCGGAACTCGGTGTTGTGTAGCGTGAGGTGGTTCACTTTCACCCGGCCGTACAGCAGCTCACTAAGCTGAAGGCGGGCATCGGCACGCTCAATGCGCAACACGGGCACATTGCCGCGGGCGGTGGTATCGGTGAGGTAGAAATGCCGCAGCGAAACAGTGAAATCCGGAAAGTCGCGGAAGGGCGAGAAATCCACCTCAAACGGCGCCAGCACTAGGTCAGAGTTGCGGGCCAGCCGTTCCCGAATCAGGTGCGCTACTCGTTGGCGGCCCCAGCCGGAACTCAGTAAAAGCAACGCTCCCAGCGCAATAACCACCACTCCTAGCAACGAAAAGCCCAGCAGCTGACGAATAGAAGGGCGTTTCATGCGGTGAAGTAGGGCGTAGGCAACGTAGTAAGTAAGAGGCGGATGCAGTTTTTACGCAAAAACTACTGTTGTGGTACGCGCCGTACGCTATTAGAATCTGGGAATCCTAAGGGCGAGCTTATTTGACGATAAAATATATTTAGACAAATTCTAAATAGTTTTACTTTTGGCATCCTTCCACCTCTTGAGCTACTTCTTGCCATGGCGCAATTCTTTCACCACAACGACTTCGGGTACTGCGCCCGTTGTCCGCGTACTTGCCATTTGCACGTTTGCTTTGGCAACGTTGCTCTAGCTGCCACGCCCACTGAGTTTGCCGAGTTCCGCCGCATTGTTACGGATACGTGGCAGTATCATTGCCTGCGCACCCACGACCCAGAGGCTCGCTGCATTGCCTTGCGCACGCCGGCTCCGCACCTGGCGCTGGTTTTCTCGCTGGTAGAACTCACCCAACTCAGCGACATTCTGGAAAACACGGCATTGTTGCTGGAAGTAGAGCAATTACTGACCCCACAAACCGATTAGCCGAAAACCAGGCTGTATAAACGCAACCCCATAAAAGGCGCCGGCATTCCAAGCGCAGTTGAGCAATGACAGCCTTTCGGTTATAGGCCTTGTTAGTTGTTGAGTGTCCACATAATCTAGCAGAACTTCTGAAAATAGCCGCCCGCATTCAGCAACCGTCGGGCTTTAGGTGAAGCAGCGTTTTTTGCCTTCCTTGAAGGCTGCTACTCCTATCCGCTGTTTCTATGCAACTTCCTTCCCTGAGCCGTGTAGCGGTTGAAGCCGCCCGCGTAGTTCGCCGGTTCCCACTCACCCTGTTGTGCGCGCTGGTGCTGTGCGTGACGGGTATCCACGCTATTCGCAACGAAAAAGACGCCTACGACTGGCTGTTTCCACTGTTGTCGGCTGGGGGGCTAGGGCTTACCCTTACTTTGAGTGTGGCATTGGCGGGCGAACGGTACCAGTGGCCGAGGTGGGTGCGCTTGTTAGTGCAGGTAGGGGCAGTGGCACTAGTGGGCGTCTGGTATTGGCTGTGCCCACTTGAACCAAACCAAACCTGGGGCTTGCGCCTGGTGTTACTGCTGCTGGGCTTGCACCTGCTGGTAGCCGTGGTGCCCTACCTACCCGAATTGCGCCGCCGCGCCGATACGTCCGGTTTCTGGCGCTACAACGAAACGCTGTTTCTGCGCATCCTCACGGCCGGAATCTATTCCGGGGTGCTGTATGTGGGATGTGCGTTGGCCTTAACGGCCATCAACAATCTATTCGATGTAAAGCTGGACAATCATCTGTACGGCTACCTGTTTGTGGTGCTGGCTACGGTATTTAATACCTGGTTTTTCCTGGCCGGTGTGCCGCACGATTTCAAGGCGTTGGAGCAGGACGCGCCGTACCCCAAGGCGCTGAAGCTGTTCACGCAGTTTGTGCTGCTGCCGCTGGTGGTGCTGTACTTAGCTATTCTGTACGCCTACCTGACCCGCATTCTGGTGCTGCAAACCCTACCCAAAGGTTGGGTGTCGTTGCTGGTGTTGGCGTTGTCGGTGGCGGGTATCTTCGCGCTGCTGCTCATCCACCCCGTCCGCGACGATGCCGACAACACCTGGATTCGCACGTTTGCGCGCTGGTTTTACCGGGCGCTGTTTCCGTTGCTGGGGCTGCTGGCTGTGGCTATTGGCACCCGCATCCGGGCGTACGGCATCACCGAGGAGCGGTATTTTGTGCTGGTGCTGGCGGCGTGGCTGGCCATTATGGCCACCTACTTCTTGCTGCGGCAGGGCCGGGGCATCATCTGGATTCCGGCTTCCCTGGCACTTATAGCCTTTCTGGCGGCGGCTGGCCCGTGGAGTGCCTTTGCCGTGGCCGAACGGAGCCAGCTCAACCAACTGCGCGAACTGGCCGCGCAGTACAACCTGCTGCAAAACGGCAAGCTCGACGGCGTGGGCAAACGGCTGCCGAAACTTTCTAAACGAGTGAAGCAGCGGGTGGCTTCAGTGTTTGGATTCTTCGCCGAGCGTGACGCCATGCAACGGTTGCAGCCGTTTTTCGCGGCCAGCCTGGCAAAGCCTGATTCAATGCGTACTAAGAAGGAGTGGGAACAGCGAAGTTGGATGGATGACCGATTGTACGAGGTAAGTGGCATTCCGCGCTGGAACCGGTACGATTCAGGAGAGGAAAACGAAGTAGCAGCCACCTTTCAAACTCCTCGCTTGAAATATGAGGCGCTGGGCGGCGGCCGGTACTGGTTGCCAGGAGTTGATTTGTACCGATATGATACTATTGCTAATGTACTTACAGAGGTTTCCGCCCAAGAAGGCACGTTCCGGCTACGCGCGGCTAACCACGGGTACGACATCTGGTTGGAACAACTGCGTGCCGACAGCACGTGGCAACGCCAGCTGAGCGTATCCCCCGGTACAATAGCCGATTCACTAATACGCAAGCACGGCCGCGACCCGGAAGATGTTGTAGAATTGCCAACAGAAAGGCTGACGCTACGAACCGCTATTCCTGGAGCTACGCTGCAAGTGTACCTGCGTGAGTTAACCCGCCGAGAGGAACACGATACGATATTCTACAGTTTTGAAGGAAACGCGCTGCTTGAACTTCACCCGCAACCTAAATAAACCAGCTAAAGCATAAAGGGCCGCCAGCGTAATGCCAGCGGCCCTTTTCACTCAGCTACTCAGTTACTCTCTATTCCCACTCGATAGTTGCCGGGGGCTTGGAGCTGATGTCGTACACCACGCGGTTGATGCCGCGCACTTGGTTGATGATTTTGTTGCTGATTTCGGCCAGGAACTCGTAAGGGAGGTGGGCCCAGTCGGCGGTCATGCCGTCCACGCTGGTTACGGCGCGCAGAGCTACCACCTGCTCGTAGGTGCGCTCGTCGCCCATTACGCCCACGCTCTGGATGGGGAGCAGCATTACGCCGGCCTGCCAGGTTTTGTCGTAGAGGTTGTGGGCTTTCAGGCCGTTGATGAAGATGGCGTCGGCACGCTGAAGCAAATCCACTTTGGCGGGCGTGATGTCGCCGAGGATGCGGATGCCCAGGCCGGGGCCGGGGAAGGGGTGGCGGTGTAGGATGTTGGTGGGCAAGCCCAGCGTGTGGCCTACTTCGCGCACCTCATCCTTGAACAAAGCCCGCAGCGGCTCCACAATCCGCAGGTTCATTTTCTCGGGCAGCCCGCCCACGTTGTGGTGGCTCTTGATGGTTACGGCCGGGCCCTTCACCGACACCGACTCAATTACATCGGGGTAAATGGTGCCCTGGGCCAGCCAGCGGGCGCCGTCTACTTTCTGCGCTTCTCTATCAAACACCTCAATAAAGGTGCGGCCAATGGCTTTGCGCTTCAGTTCGGGGTCGGTGAGGCCAGCCAAGGCAGTATAGAACTCCTGCGAGGCATCCACGCCGCGCACGTTCAAACCCAGGTCCTTGTAGGAGTGCAGCACATCTTCGTACTCGTCTTTGCGCAGCAGCCCGTTGTTCACGAAAATGCCGTGCAGCCGCGTGCCAACGGCCTTGTGCAGCAGCAGCGCCGCCACCGAAGAATCCACCCCACCCGACAAGCCCAGTATCACCTGGTCCTGCTCGCCGATGGTGCGTTGCAGCGTAGCCACCATGCTGTCCACGAAGTGCTCCGGGGTCCAGCTTTGGTCGAGGCCGCAGATGTTTACCACAAAGTTCTGGAGCAGGGTTTTGCCGTCGGTGCTGTGCGTTACCTCGGGGTGGAACTGAATGCCGTAGGTCGGCTGCCCCTCAATCTTGAATGCGGCTACGTCTACTTCCGGAGTGCTGGCAATAATGTCGAAGCCCGCGGGCAGGTGCTTGATGGTATCACCATGCGACATCCACACCTGCGACTCGGTGGGTACGCCGTGCAACAGGGGGCTCTCGTGGTTCACGTGGGCCAGCCGGGCCCGGCCATACTCGCGGATGGTAGCGGGCAGCACCTCGCCGCCTTGCTGGTGCGCCAGCAGCTGCGCGCCGTAGCACACCCCCAGCACCGGCACCTGGCCTAAGTAGTTGGAAAGGTCGGGGTTGGGCGATTCGGCGTCGCGCACGGAGCAGGGCGAACCGGAAAGCACAACGCCCCGGATATCCTCAGTGAGGGCCGGGGCGTGCGTATAAGGGTGAATTTCGCAGTACACATTCAATTCCCGAATGCGCCGGGCAATTAACTGCGTGTACTGCGACCCAAAATCGAGAATCAGAATCTGTTGAGGCATAGGCAAAGGTAAGCACGAGCGGCAGGAGCACAAAATAACCGCCGTGTTACAATGCCATTTCCCAACCTGTCCTTTAAATAATATAAAAAATGTTCAAGCGCATTGGATTAGTTTAAAAAATAATTGTCTTATACATTGATTATATAATTATGCCATATATATTTGTAACACTAACTACTGGTTGATAACCGAAACAAGTTTCAGTACCACCAAGTTGGGCCGCCCTCTTACCTTACACTCCTACTTGCATGCAACTCTCTCTACTCCTTACTCTAGGCGCGACCAGCCTTTTCTTGTCGACTGCGGCTATGGCCCAGCAAACCGCTTCCCTGTCTTCGGGCAAAGCCTTGCCGAAGAATACACTTGCTATGAATACGCGGACGGCCCCAAGCCTGGACGCAAAAGCCGAAGTTCTGGAAGCTAAAGATTTCAAAGGAACTGTTGTTGACGAGTTGGGAGAGCCGCTTGCCGGCGCGGTGGTATCGGTAATTGCTGGGAACAACCAGTTCAGCACCACCACCACTACCAATGCCGAGGGAGAGTACGTTATTACATCTACAAGCACATCACCGGTGTTGCTGGTAACCTACGCTGGCTGCAACGACATTCAGCAGAAAGCGGTGTACGGCCACCCCATAACGTTCCAGATGGAGTTTATCGATAACTACGAGCGGAAGCTGAAAAAGCAAACCAAAACGGCCGAAAAAGCCTGGCGCAACTAAGTAGCAAGCTAATTATCTACTGAAGTGCCGCGTTATTCAGCCCCAAGTGTGGAGACATAACGCGGCACTTTCATGTGTACTGCGGGACTACTACAAGCCAGCGCAACCGGTAAGCGAAATAAAAGCGCCTGATTATCTGCGTGTAGATGCTGCAAACGCAAAAAAAGCAGGCACATCAGTACCAGCCGCGCAAAACGTGTGTATCTTTGCACCCGGCGAGTCAGAACGACCAGCTCCTGTTGAACTCCCCCAGGACCGGAAGGTAGCAAGGGTAAACGGTTGAGCGGTGCGATTTTGGCTCGCTTTTTTTTGCCCATACCCCAACGGGTTTACAGATTTCAGGGCTCCGCGAAGCCCCCTGTTTCCAAACAAAAGCGGCTCTATCAGCCGCTTTTCGCATTCTTAAAGGGTGATACTTCCTGCCGGACTTGTAGTTGGAAGTACAAAATCTGTGCAATCCGAAGAATCCGCTGAATCAGTGAGTAGCTTTGGGCATTGTTGTTTTTACTTGATGTTGCTGCCGCATGAAATTTTTCATTGATACCGCCAACCTGAAAGACATTCAGGAAGCCGTGGAGCTGGGTGTGCTCGACGGCGTTACCACCAATCCTTCCTTGATGGCCAAAGAAGGCATTAAGGGCACTGATGCGGTGATGGCGCATTACAAGCAAATTTGCGAACTGGTAGACGGTGACGTATCGGCCGAGGTAATTGCCACCGATTACGAAGGCATCATTCGGGAAGGGGAGGCGTTGGCCGAATTGCACCCCAATATTGTAGTGAAAGTGCCCATGATTCGGGACGGGGTGAAAGCCATTCGCTACTTCACCGATAAAGGCATTAAAACCAACTGCACCCTGATTTTTTCGGCTGGGCAGGCGCTGCTAGCTGCCAAAGCCGGCGCTACCTACGTGTCGCCGTTTGTGGGCCGGCTTGATGATATTGGAGCCGACGGCATGCAGCTGATTCAGCAAATCGTGGATATCTTCTCGAATTACGGATACCCCACGCAGGTACTGGCCGCCTCAGTGCGCCACATTCCGCACTTAATTCAGTGCGCCGAACTGGGGGCTGATGTGGTTACCTGCCCGCTCAACGTTATTACCGGCCTGCTCAACCACCCCCTCACCGACAAAGGCCTCGCCACCTTCCTGGCCGACCACAAGAAGGTTAATTCGTAATTGAGTTATGAGTTAAAAGTTAGGAGTTATGAGTTCTTGGCCGATTGCTACTCCGCTCATAATCCCAACTCATAACTCCTAACTTTTAACTCATATCTCATAACTCGAAGAGATGTACATCATCAAAGTAAAAGGCAAGGCCAAGATTCCGGACTACATTCAACTGCGGGACGAAAACTTCGTGCTGATTGCGTATTTCCGCGCCGACCGGCCTTTGAAGGATTTGCACCGCTACGGCCTCGAAAACAAGGAAACTGCTCTGGCAGCCGTTATTGAAGGCCTTGCTTTTGGCAAGCTGCAGAAACTGGAAATCTAGTTTAATGCATGGTGCATAGTGCTGAGTGCTTGAAGTGTTTGGTTGTCTTTAAAAAAAGCAATTGGCACTCTGGCTCTTAACTACTAAGCACCAAGCACCAAGCACTAAAAAACATGGCCGTTATTGAGCTGCACGACGCGTATATCATGCAGGATGTGAATACCATCTTGCAGAAGGTCACGTTTACGCTGGAAAAAGGCGAGTTTGTGTATTTGGTGGGCCGAACGGGCTCCGGAAAAAGCTCGTTGCTGAAAACCCTGTACGCCGACCTCGACCTGGGTTCCGGAACGGGAACGGTGGCTGGCTTCAACCTGCCCAAGATTGGGAACAGCGGCAAAGTGCCCTATTTGCGCCGCAAGCTGGGTATCATTTTCCAGGATTTTCAGCTGCTCTTCGACCGGACGGTGGCGGAAAACCTGTTGTTTGTGCTTAATGCTACGGGTTGGAGCGGGAAGGCCCGCAAGCAGCAGCGCATTTCCGAAGTGCTAATGCGGGTAGGGCTGGCCAACGTAGCCGGCAAAATGCCGCACCAACTTTCGGGTGGCGAGCAGCAGCGCGTGGTAATTGCGCGGGCCCTGCTCAACGAGCCGCTGCTCCTGCTCGCCGACGAGCCCACTGGCAACCTCGACCCCGACGTAGCGGACAGTATTATGCGCTTGTTCGTGGAAATCAACAACTCGGGTACGGCCGTGCTGATGGCTACGCACAACTACCAGATCATCAGGCAATATCCTAATCGGGTACTGAAGTGTGAGCAAGGCCAGCTGGTTGATTCGGCCACTACGCCGTTTCAGCTGAAAGACTGATTTCTCTGGTGCCTGGCTTGCAGTTAGTTACTTCCTAATTCCTGTGTTATAAATGTCCGGACTCTCCATTCTGATTCCGGTGTTCAACCGCAACGTGACGCCGCTGGTGCTAGCGTTGCAGGCGCAAGCTGCCGACTGGGACGGGCCGGTGGAAATTCTGTGTCTGGACGATGGGAGCCGGGAAGAGTTTCAAGTGCCCAACCGGCCACTGGCCGCTTTGCCGGGGGTTTCCTACCAGGAATTGCCGCACAACGTAGGCCGGGCCGCTATTCGTAACCGCCTGGCCCACGCCGCCCGCCACGAGTGGCTACTGCTGCTCGACAACGACAGTTTGCTGCCCGATTCTCATTTTTTGGCGCGTTACGCGGCGGCCCGTGCGCAGGCGCCGGTGCTAGTGGGCGGCACCACGTATGAGCACACAGCACCCGCTTTACCTGAGCTCTATTTGCGTTGGTTGTATGGACGGCAGCGGGAGGCTAGGCCGGCGGCGGTGCGGCAACACGCTCCACACGGCCAGCTCACCCTCAACAATATGCTGGTGCAAGCCAAGGTGTTCCGCCGCTTTGGGCTAGACGAGCAACTCACGCGCTACGGCCACGAGGACACCAAATTCGGGTGGCTGTTGCGCCAAGCCGGTATTGCAGTCTGCCACCTCGACAACCCCGTCCTGCACGACGGCTTAGAGCCAGCTACTCAGTTTCTGCACAAAAGCCACGAAGCTGTGCGCAACCTAGCACTGCTCTACCGGGCCGAAGGCTTAGGCAGTGATACCAAGCTGCTAAAAGCTGCCTTGCAGCTACGCCGCTGGGGGTTGGCCGAGGCGGTGCGCGCAGCTTTCCGGCTGCGGCAGGCCCAGGTCCGTCGCAATCTGCTTTCCAAGCGCCCTAGTTTGCGCCAACTTGATGCGCTGAAGCTGTACTGGATACTAACGGAACTGGCTAGTTTCAAACCATCATCGGCTACGCGCAGCAAATAAAAAGCCGGCTCCAACGCAGGGCGTCAGGAGCCGGCTCGGTAGTCCGGGTGGGGAAAACCTAGTTCTTCTTGTCGTCTTTGCCGTCGAATACGTCTTTTACCGCACCGCCGACTTTCTTGCCGACTTTGGCTGCACCTTGGCCAACGTCCTTACCTGCTTCCTTTACATCGGAAGCGGTGTTGCTGGCGGCACGAGCCACCTTGCTACGCTCGTCGGCCGTCTCGGCCGATACTTCTTTGGCTTCGCCGCTTACGGCATCAGCACCTTGGGCAGCGCGGGCTTCGGCCTTATCGAAGGATTTAAAGGCAGCGTACTTCAGCTTTTCCTTCTGGATTTCAGCTAGGTCTTTTGCTGGAATGTCGCCTTTTACTTTATCGTAGGCTTCATCCAAGGCGCGCCATTCGGTGTTGATGTAGCGCCAATCGTCGATGTCGTAGCGGTCCTCGTTCTGCTTGATGTTCTGCACGAACTTCTCGTAGGTTGTGCGGGCATTAGCAGCAGTCAGCTGGGCCGCCGGGGTCATGGGCTTGTAATATTTGCCGGGTTTCGTGGCCGCCGTACTGGTGGCCATACCAGTAGCGTCGGTGCCGGTAGCGGTGCTGGCAGTGGCCGAACGGCTGTTCCAGGCGGCTTCGCGCTTGTCGTAGGCGGAGGTGTAGCGCGTGCGCAGGGCTTCTACTTCCTGGCGGCGGGCATCGTCGTACTGGTCGGCATACTTATCAACGGCCGCTACTTTGGCGTCGAAGTCGGCTTTCAGTTGTGCGGTTTCCCGCTCGTAGTCGGCTTCGGTTTCGCTGGCAACAGCATCAGCTTTGGCTTCGGTGTCCGAAACAAACGTCTGGAAATCCTGGTAGGCCTGGTCGCTTTCACCGGCTACCTCTTTCTTGTCAGCCTGCGAACAGCTGGTTTGCGTGAAGGCAACGCCCCCCATCAGCATAATAGCCGACAGCGCGTTGATAGTGAGTGTTTTTCTGAACATGGCAATGGTATATTGAGGGAGAGAACAAACCGGGAGGCAGCTAAACATCAGCAGGTGCCTATTGGGTCGCTAACGGAATGGTTTCACTTCGGGTTGCGCTTACCGGCCGGAGTGTCGGGTTGGTTTCTATCTTTGAGACTTGCCTTTTTCCGCTGTTGCCTGTGCCTGATTTGCCTCTTCCTTGTGCGCCTATTCATCTGCTGGACCTGCGCGCTCAGCACGCTGCCATTCACCAGGAGCTGGACGCCGCCTGGCAGCACAGCGTGCAGGAAGCAGCCTTCATTCAGGGGCCGGCCGTGGGGCAGTTTGCCGCCGAGCTGAGCGCCTACCTGGGTGGCCCGCACGTGGTGCCCTGCGCCAACGGTACCGACGCCCTGCAACTGGCCCTGATGAGTTTGAAGCTGCCCATCGGGACGGAGGTAATTGTACCGGCCTTCACGTACGTGGCCACGCTGGAAGCGGCTGCCGTGCTCGGCTTGGTACCCGTACCCGCCGATGTCCGCCCCGATACCTTCAACCTCGACCCCGCCGCCGTGGAAGCGGCCCTCACGCCCCGCACTGGTGCGGTGGTGGTGGTGCACTTGTTCGGGCAATGTGCCGATTTGGAGGCGCTACGCCAAGTAACTGCCCGGCACGGCGTGGCGCTGATTGAAGACAACGCGCAGGCCATTGGGGCCACTTTCACCGCCAGTTCCGACGCAACCTGGGTAGCGGGTACGGTGGGGGAGGTGGGCACCACGTCGTTCTTTCCCAGCAAAAACCTGGGGGCCATGGGCGACGGGGGCGCCCTGTTCACCCAAGATCCAGCCCGCGCTACTTACCTGCGCCAGCTCGCCAACCACGGCCAGACTCAGAAATACCACCACGCGCACATCGGCCTCAACTCCCGCCTCGATACCCTTCAGGCGGCCTTATTGCGCGTGAAGCTGCGCCACCTACCGCAGTGGACTGCGGCCCGCCAGCGTGTTGCGGCCGGTTATGATGCGGCCCTAACCAATATTCCGGGGCTGACTGTGCCGGCCCGGGACCCGCGGAGCACGCACGTATTCCACCAGTACACCCTCACGGTGGCCGACGAGCCGGGGCGGCGGGAGGCGTTGCGGCAGTACTTGCAGCAGCGTGGGGTGCCCAGCATGGTATATTATCCGCTGCCCAACCACCTGCAACCCGCTTATCAGTATTTAGGCTATCAGCCGGGGCAGTTTCCGGTGGCCGAGCAGCTGTGCCGCACCGTGCTGTCCATCCCCATCCATCCTACGCTGGATGACGAGCAGGTAGCCTACGTGGCAGAAACCGTGCGTAGCGGAATGGTTGGTTAAGTGAATAGCGTAGGTGTGCCCGAGCTTACGTGAATGCAACGTGCTGCAACCTCACGGGGCGGGCACTTTGAAATGCAACGATGCCGGATTGGCACTGTTTTTTCTTTTCCGCCGTATGACACCTTTTTCAAGCTCTATATTTTCCTATGCGCCGTCCGTTTCTTAAGCTGTTGCTGCCCCTTGCGGCTGTAGCTGTCCTCACCACTGCCGCCGTTACCAAACCCAACCAAGGCTTCATTCTCTTCTCCGTGCAGCAGGACATTGACCTGGGGGCGCAGGTGGCCCGCCAAACCGATTCGCTGTACCGGGCCAAGGGCCAGCTGCTGGCTCGTTCCAGCAACGCCCGAGCCTATCAGCTGCTCGATGGTGTAGTGAAGCGCGTGCTTGATAATGGCAACCTGAAGTACCGCACCCAGTTTCCGTGGGACGTGCAGATTATCAAGGACGATGCCACCCAAAACGCCTTTGCCACGCCCGGCGGCCACATCTACGTGTTTTCGGGCCTGATTAAATTTCTTGATAACGAAAACCAGCTGGCTGGGGTGCTGGGCCACGAAATTGCCCACGCCGACCGGCGCCACAGCTCGCAGCTGATGCAAAAGCAATACGGTATTGGCCTGCTCACCAGCATTGTGCTCGGCAACAACCCCAACCAATTGGTGCAGCTGGCTTCCGGCATCGGGCAGTTGAAATTCAGCCGGACCTACGAAGTCGAGGCCGACAAATACTCCACCATCTACCTCAACGGCACCCGCTACTACGCCTGCGACGGGGCGGCGGGCTTCTTCATCAAAGCCGAAAAGCAAGGAGGGGGCGGCACCCCTGAGTTCCTGAGTACGCACCCCAACCCAGGCTCCCGCGTTACCAACATCCAAAAAAGCGCGCAGCAGCTGGGATGCACTGGCCGCACCGTCAGCAACAAAAACTTCGAAGAGCTGAAGCGGATTCTGTAGGCGTAAGCTACCAGATTGAAACAGCGTCCCGGCGCGTGGAAAGTTCTTCCATGCGCCGGGACGCTGTTTTTGTTTGCGCCAAGGGCAAAGGTGGATAGATGAAACAAGCCGGTTTTTTCGCAGCTTGCCGCTCTTTCCTGGCTCTGCACCTTTACGCCGTTGGCTGATTCTCTTTCTCCTGTTCGTTTTGCTATCTGCGGCGTGGGCCACATCGGTCGCCGCCACGCCTCGCTGGTGTCCCGGCACCCCGGCGCTCAGCTGGTTGCCCTCATCGATATTCGAACTGAATTGGCGGCCGAGCTAGCCGTGGAACATCCAGGGGTTCCGTTCTTTTCTTCGCTCGAAGAATACGTAAAAAGTGCCTCTACGGCCGATGTGCTCACAATAGCTACACCAAATTACCAGCACGCGCCTCAAGCTATAGTTGGTTTACAGCATGGTTTGCACGTAGTTATCGAGAAGCCCGTTGCCCTGCGTAAGACCGATGCCGAAGCCGTGGTGCACACCGCATTGCAGACGGGGCGCTTGGTGTTTGGGGTGATGCAAAACCGCTACTCGCCGCCAGCCGCTTGGCTGAAGCAGGTGTATGAGGAAGGCCGATTGGGCGAAATTTATCTGGTGCAGTTCAATTGCTTCTGGAACCGCGACGCGCGCTATTACAAGCCGGGCAACTGGAAAGGCACCCAGGCACAGGACGGCGGCACGCTCTTCACCCAGTTCAGCCACTTCATCGACCTGCTCTATTGGGTGTTCGGCGACATCACCAACGTGGCCGCCCGCTTCCGCAACTTCAATCACGCTGGCCTCACCGATTTCGAGGACAGCGGCTTAGTGACGTTTGATTTGGTGCGCGGCGGCAGCGGCACCTTGCAATACAGCACCGCCGTGTGGGACCGAAACCTGGAAAGCAGCCTTACGGTGGTAGCCGAACACGGCAGCTTGCGCCTCGGCGGCCAGTACATGGATAAAGTGGAGTACTGCCATCTGCGCGACTACACCATGCCGCAACTGCCGCCCACCAACCCCGCCAACGATTATGGCCCCTATCAAGGCAGTGCCGCCAACCACGTGCAGGTAATCGAAAACGTGGTGGATACGGTACAGAAACGCAGCTTTGCCACTACCAATGCTCTGGAAGGCCTGAAAGTGGTGGAAATTATCGAGCGTATTTACAGCTTAAAATAAGCTGAAGCATACCAAAATAAGTGGCTGCCTCGTTATAGAGTGCAGAGGGCTTTGCCGTAGGGTAGAAGCCCTGAAAAACGCAGAGTGAGAGTGGTGCAGGGGAAGCGGAAAAAGATAACCGGTTGATTAGTAGAACTTGCTGTGGTGCTGTTCTCTTAGTAAACCAAGTATAAACTGGTGGTAAGCACAACAGTAGGTCATGAAGCCGCGTAATAATTGTGTTACGTAGAGGATTTATATCCTTTTATTTATTTTTTGCAGTAACCAATGAATGAACAGGATATTGGAAAGATGTGTATCTTGCCGATAGGACAACCTGCATCAACCACCCATTCGGTACAGGAAAACCACTTTCACGGAAGTTTATGAGCTTAACAGAGCAAATCATTCAGGAAATTGATTTACTCCCTCCCACCGAGCTGGAGGTGATTTACCAGGAAGTAGCCCGGCGCATGAGCAACATCAGCCGCGCCACCAAGCTGCTGGCCAAATACCGGGGCAAAGGCCGCGGCATTTGGTCGATGGATGCTCAGGACTATGTGAAGCAATTGCGCCAGGATACGCGTGGCTAAAATCTTCTTTGACACCGCGCCGTTCATTTATTTGGTTGAAAACCACTCGAGCTATTACCAGAAAGTGGCTGACTACTTAACTCAGTCATTGACCGATAACGCCCTGCTGGAAACCAGTGTGCTGACTTACACCGAGTTCTGCGCCAAGCCCGAACAGCTAGGCCGCCCCGATTTGCTACTTGATTTCGACGATTTGCTGCGGGATTTCGACTTTCAGATGCGCGAAATCAACCTGGCTACCGCCACCTTGGCGTATCAGTTGCAAGCGCGCTACTCGGGCCTGAAAGGGGTGGACGCCATGCAGGTGGCCACTGCCGTCAACTCCGGCTGCGACGTATTTCTGACCAACGACAAAGGCCTGAAAGATATCCGCGAGATACAGGTGCTGGTGGTAGCCGAGCTGTAGCTTGTACCGGTGGCCTGCTGCCAGCTAAGCTGGCGCGCCAACTCTTTCACTGAAAAGGTGGTTGTTGCGGGGGGGCTGAACGTAGCGCGTGGTAGTTTGGCTATGGCTAGCAAGTATGGCTGCCTTTTCTATGAGCGAGCATATTCCAACCTATCAACTGCAGGCGTTTTCCGGAGACGAAAGCACCCGCTCAGAGGTGTACTTCCCTGACTACGCGGGCTCAAAACCGAAGATTCCGCTCAACCTTTCGTACCGGGGCGACTACTACAAAATCAGTATCTGCCTGCGGGGTAAAGCCGAGCTGAAAGTGAATCTGGAAACGTACGTTGTCACGCCAGGCTGCCTGATTCTGGCAACGCCGGAGGTAATCAAACAGTGGCTGTACGTTGCCGAGGACTACGAAACGTTGTCGGTCTTTTTCACCAAAGACTTCATTACAGCTAATAATGCCACCACGGGAAAGCTGCGCTTTTTTGTGGCGCCGCCAGTGCATGTGCTGCCGCTTTCCGCTACGGAGGCGGCCAGTATTGCCGCTTCCTTTCGGTTTCTGCAACAGAAATACGGCACGCCTAACACCCAGCGCACCAATATTTTAAAGAATATCATTGCGAGTCTGCTCTACGAAATAGGGGCTCTCTACGACCAGCAGCCTCCTACACTTCCGGCGGTGGCTACTACCACCAGAAGCCAATTGCTAACCGATGCCTTCCGGCAACTGGTACAAACGCATTGCATTTCCATGCGAAGCGTGCAGTTCTACGCCGCTACGCTGTGCATCACCCCCAAATACCTCACGGAGCTGGTGAAAGCCGCCACCGGCCGCACCGCCAGCGACTGGATAGCCGAGGCCGTGGTGCTCGAAGCCAAAGCCTTGCTGCAAAACCACGCCCTGCCCGTGCAGGAGGTGGCCGCCAGCCTCCAGTTCACCGACCAGTTTGCATTCAGTCGGTTTTTCAAGAAAAGCACGGGGCTTTCGCCCACGGCATACCGGCAGGCTGGTTAAGCGCAGCTACCGCCTTTCGGCCACAAGCTGCCGCCATCCGGCCATTCCGTGGCCGCGCCGTAGCGCGGAATTTTGCAGCCGTTGCTTCAGAGAATCCAGGGCAGGATTCGCGCCATCTGAAGCCGGTTGATTTCTCACGCAAAATGCCATTTTATGATTCTGATAACGGGGGCCACCGGCCACTTAGGAACCGCCGTCCTGCAAACCCTTTTGCAGAAAACCAGCGCCTCGCAGTTGGCCGCCCTGGTGCGCGACGAGCACAAAGCCGCCGACCTGCAAGCGCAGGGCGTAAGCCTGCGCCTCGGCAGCTACAACGACCTGGCTTCACTGGACCGAGCCATGCAGGGCATCAATAAAGTGCTGCTGATTTCGGGCGGGGGCGAAGACGACGCGCTGCAACAGCATTACAACGTAGTGGATGCGGCCAAACGAGCGGGTGTACAATGCCTGGCGTACACCAGCCGGGCCCTCAAAGACCCCAGTGCCCTCGCCAACCAACTGATGGTCCGCCACTTCCAAACCGAAGACTACATTCAAGCGAGCGGGCTGGCCTACATTTTCTTCCGTAATATTCTGTACCTGGATACGCTGCCGTTGTTTACGGGCCCGAACGTGCTGGAAACGGGCATCCGGCTACCGGCAGGGCAGGGGAAAGTGGCCTACGCCCTGCGTAGTGAAATGGGGGAAGCCATGGCCAACGTGCTCTTGCAGGCGGATTGCGTGAACCGCACCTACCACTTCACCGGTTCTGAAGCGTATTCGTTCGATGACGTAGCGGCCGCCCTGACGAGCCTAACCGGCAAGGAAGTGCGCTATACCGCTGCGGAGCCCGCTGCTTTTGCCGCCAATATGCAACAGCGCGGAGTGCCAGCAGTAGCCATTGAGCGCACCATCGGGTTCATGACCGATATCAGCCACGGCCAGGAAGCCGAAGTAAGCTCAGACCTGGCAACTGCTTTGGGCCGGCAACCGGTTTCTCTCGCGGAGGGAATAAAGACCGTGTATAAGTTGTAGGCTCGCCGGCCGGCCCTACATTGATGTGCCCATTCATTAAATGAGGTGATGAACGTTTTATGTAGCGCTGCGCTTTGGCTCGGCGTACGAGCAAAGCGCAGCACTACATAAAAAGTTGATTTGTAAGGTGAAATTCTTAACGCTGGCTAGCTTTCAAGTATGACTCCCGAGGAAGAACAGGCATACGCGCAACTCCTACACTGGCAGCGGCGGATGCAGCAGCGCCCTTCCTTGCTGAACCGGGTGGCCCGCCGGGTGCAGGCCCGCCTCAATGCTTTGCTGCCCGAAAAGGTGCACGTCGCCATTACCGCTACCATCAAACAGATGGTGCAGGCCGTGCTCTTCGGCTCGGTGTACACTACGCGCCAGCCCGTGGCCGACATGCCGCTGGCTGAGCGAGAAGCGGCGGTGCAAACCCGCATCCGGCACTACCGCAATGCCGCCACGGCCGAAGGAGCTGTAACCGGAGCCGGCGGCTTTTTTCTGGGCCTCGCCGACTTTCCGTTGCTGCTTGGCATCAAGCTCAAGCTCCTCTTCGATGTAGCCGCCCTCTACGGCCACGATGTGAAAGACTATTCCGAGCGACTGTATCTGCTCTACATTTTCCAGCTCACGTTTAGCAGTCAGCACACGCGCAACGACATTTACCGCCGCCTAGCCGACTGGGAAAATTACCGGCAAACCTTGCCCACCAATGTCAATACCTTCGACTGGCGCACGTTCCAGCAAGAGTACCGCGACTATATTGACCTGGCCAAGCTGGCGCAGTTGCTCCCGGTTATTGGCGCGGCCGTAGGGGCCGTTGCCAACTACCGGCTGCTGGAACAGCTCGGCGAAACGGCCATGAACTGCTACCGCCTGCGGTATTTTGCGGCAACCACCAGCACCCCGGCGCCCCGGCCCGCCTGATAGCCGCTGCTTCCACTCCAAAACCAATCGGCCACTACCCCCGCCGGCGTATTGATAGCGCCGGCGGGGGCAGTGGCCGATTCATCTTATGGGTGCGCAAAGTAGCCTTGGTGTATTGGAAACGCGTGGCCGGCTTTTCTTTCGGTGAGGTAGAGGCGTATTTGGCAATGCGCGCAGGCCGGGCGTACCTTTGCCGTACCAATTCTTTACCGACGAAGGATTGTTTTTATACAGAGGCGCTGAGAGACAGGCTCGACGAAGCGCCGGCAACCCCCGCATCCCGCGGAACGGTGCCAACTCCTGACCATATAAAAACAAGTTGCCGTGGCCTGTTTGCTTGATTCCTGCTTTCCTATTGCCGCTTTTTCTGCTGTTTGCACCATTTGTTGGGGCGTGGGTTGTTGTTGTTGCTAACGCACCGCGCTTACCACTGAGCTGAAAAAGCAACGGCAACGTAAAGCAGCAGCAGCTCATTTCTCTTTCCCGCTTTTTTCTATTTCCAACGCTGCCGCCAGTTGCTGCACCCAGGCCTAACAGGGTTGGCGCTGCACGCTGGCAAGGCAGAATGTTGTTCACCGCCCCGCAAAGCACCGCTTTGCGCTACACGCTAGTATGCTTAAAAAATCTTTGGAGTTGCTGCGGCTGGAGGCCGCCGAAACTGGTTCGCACACGCTGAAACGAAGTCTGAACGGCTTCAACCTCATTACCATTGGCATTGGGGTAATTATTGGGGCGGGCCTGTTCTCGCTCACCGGTATTGCCGCCGCTAATAATACCGGCCCCGCCGTTACGCTCTCGTTTGTGGTGGCCGCCATTGGCTGCGCGTTTTCGGCGCTGTGCTACGCCGAGTTTGCCTCCATGGTACCCGTTTCGGGCTCGGCGTACACCTACGCCTATGCCACCATGGGCGAGTTGTTTGCCTGGATAATTGGCTGGGATTTGGTGCTGGAATATTCGGTGGGGGCTGCCACGGTAGCCATCAGTTGGTCGCAGTATCTGGTGAAGTTTCTGGCCAAGTACAACCTGCATATTCCGGCGCAGCTGGTCACCTCGCCCTTTGAGGTTTCCCAGCTGGCGGATGGTACCTCCGTGCACGGCTTCGTGAACGTGCCGGCCATGCTGATTGTGCTGGCTATTACGGCCATTATTGTGCGAGGCACCGAGGGCTCGGCGTGGTTCAACGCGCTGGTAGTCACGCTGAAGGTGTCGGTGGTGCTGGTGTTTATTGCGCTGGGCTGGCAGTACATTGATCCGGCCAATTACCAACCCTACATTCCGGCCAATACCGGCACATTTGGCGAGTTTGGCCTAAGCGGCATTCTGCGGGGCGCGGGCGTTATCTTCTTCGTGTTCATCGGCTTTGATATTGTGGCCACCATGGCCCAGGAAACCAAGAATCCGCAGCGCAATATGCCCATTGGCATCATCGGCTCGTTGCTGATCTGCACCGTGCTGTTCGTGCTGTTCGGGCACGTCATGACGGGTTTGGCCAACTACACCGAGTTCAAGAACAGCGCCGCGCCAGTAGCCATTGCCATCGAGAAAACGCCGTACGCGTGGCTGTCGGCGGCGGTTATTCTGGCCATTATCATCGGCTACACCTCGGTTATTCTGGTGGATTTGCTGGGCCAGAGCCGGGTTTTTTTCTCGATGGCCAAGGACGGGCTGCTACCGCCCGTATTCGGCAAGATTCACCCCAAGTTCCGCACGCCCATGCAGTCCAACTTGCTGCTGGGCTTGTTCATTGCTGTATTTGCCGGCTTCGTCCCAATTTCGGTGGTGGGCGAAATGACCAGCATCGGTACGTTGCTGGCCTTCGTGATGGTGTGCCTGGGCATCCTGATCATGCGCAAAAAAGAACCCAACGCGCCGCGCGGCTTCCGCACGCCCTGGGTACCTTTGGTGCCCATCCTCGGTATCCTGACTTGCCTCGTAATGATGGTGTCGTTGCCGTGGGAAACGTGGCTGCGCTTGGGCGTGTGGCTGGCTATCGGCCTGGCTATCTACTACGGCTACGGCAAAAAGCACAGCAAGCTGCGGCAGGCGCAGCAAGAGTAGTTGTGCTGCCAGGCGCCTCACCCCCGGCCCCTCTCCGAAAAGGAGAGGGGTGCGTTCAACGATGCTTACATCTGCAAATCGTCTGGCTCCCCCTCTCCTTTTCGGAGAGGGGGCCGGGGGGTGAGGCGCCCACTAGAACAGTATTGCATTACACCAAATGTAAACGCCCTGGCCAATACTGGTCGGGGCGTTTGTGTTTCTATAAATCAGCTAAAGCCTTACGCTACATAAACACCTTCCGCAGCGCCCACAAACTCCACACGATGACCATCAGGCCCACGCCCACGAACATCCAGCGGGTGGGAATGCGGCCGGCCAGGCGGGCGGCGAAGGGCGACGCGGCCACCCCGCCTACAATCAAACCCAGGATAATCTGCCAGTGCGAAATGCCCAGCGTGGCGAAAAACGTAACGGCGCTAGCAAACGTGACGAAGAACTCCGTCACGCTCACCGAGCCGATAACGTACTGCGGCGTGCGGCCCCCGGCAATGAGCGTGCTAGTCACCAAAGGCCCCCAGCCGCCCCCGCCAAACGAATCGAGGAAGCCGCCGGCTGCGGCCAAGAACCCTAGTTTCTTGTGCTTTTTGCGCGGGCCGGGTTTTGTGAAAGCCTTGGAAATGATGCGGATACCCAGCAGCAGCAGGTACACCGCCAGAAACGGCTTCACGTACTTGGCGTACTCTTCGCCAAACGTTGCCAGCAGATACGCTCCCGTTACGGCCCCCAGCACCCCCGGAATCAAGAGCACCTTAAACAGCTTCTTGTTCACGTTGCCGAAGCGGTAATGATGGTAGCCGGAAGCTCCGCTGGCAAACATTTCGGCGGTGTGGATGCTGGCACTGACCGCCGCCGGGGCAATGTTCAAACTCATCAAACTGATGGCCGTTACCACACCGTAGCCCATGCCCAGCAGTCCATCAACAAGCTGCGCGCCGAAGCCGATAGCCACGAAAATATAGAACGTATCGGCGTTGGTGGCTATTTGCACCGCCTTGTCCCAGGTGATATAGTAGGACAGGATGTTGAGTGCAATCAGGCCCGTAAAGGCCAGCAGCGCCATGGTAGCGCGCCGCCGCCACATAGCCGCCGCCGGCGACTCATAGGCCGGGCCGCCGGTCAGCTCGGCCGTTACGGCATTCAGCGACTTTACCTTGTTGGCAAAGTCGCCGCCTACCAGCTCCCGGATTTTCGACATGCGTTGCAGCACGTCGTTCAACTCGTCGGGGATGGCGCTGGTGAGCATCTCCCGGATCCGCTTAGCCACGGTCGGCGACTTGCCGTTGGTGCTGATGGCAATTTTCAGGTCGCCTTTCTGCACGATGGAGCCCAGGTAAAAGTCGCAGGCATCGGGCGTGTCGGCCACGTTGCAGAGTAGGCGTTGGCGCGTCGAATCGGCCTTGATGCTCAGGTTCAGGACTTTGTCGTCGGTGGCGACAATCACTAGGTCGTGGCCCACTAGGTCGGTAATCTGGTAGGGACCTTCGCGCAGCTGCACGGCCGGATGGCGGGCGGCCAACTCGCGTAGCTCCGGCAAAAAACGCGTGGCTACCACCGTCACGGCCGCAGCCGGGCTGTTGTTGAGAATGGCCGACAGCTTCTCCAGGCCCACGTTTCCGCCCCCAACCAGCAGCACGTGTAGTTGCTCTAGCTTCAGGAAAACTGGAAACAGTCGGTTCGCTCCAGACGGTAACGGCTCGGGGCGGGGCTGCGTCGCAGGGTCATTGGAAAGAGACATGAATTAGTGCTTAGTGCTTAGTTATTAGTGCTTAGTGCCTCGTGCTTGGTGCTTAGGCCGTTCTAATTATGATTCAGAATGAACTACCTAAGCACCAAGCACGAGGCACTAAGCACTAAAATAAAGCTATGCGTGAAAGTTCTGGCCGTGGGTGGTGGCTTGCACGTAGCCCTTGCGGATGGTGAAATCTCCAAACCGCTCACCAGGCTCCCGGTTTTCGGCGTAGTCGGCAAAAATGGGGTTCAGCGTTTCGATTAGGCCGTCTTCGTCCAGCATTTCCTTGTAGAGCTTGTTGAGCCGGTCGCCGTTGAAGCTGGCCCCCAGGTACAGGTTGTAGCGCCCCACCGAACGCCCCACCAGCCCAATCTCGCCGAGGTAAGGCCGGGCGCAGCCGTTAGGGCAACCCGTCACGCGCAGCACAATGTCGTCTTCAGTTAAGTTATAGGTTTTCAGGCTTTCCTCCAATCTAGTCAGAAGCTGGGGAAGATAGCGCTCGGCTTCGGCAAATGCTAACGAGCAGGTATTCAGGGCCACGCAGGCCAGCGCCCCACGCCGCAGGCCGGAGAGGTTGCTGCCGGCTACCTCGATGCCGTGCTTCACCAAGGTGGCCTGCACGCTAAGGACGTGCTCGGGGGCTACGTTGGCAATGATAAGGTTCTGGTTGCCGGTGAGCCGGAAGTCGCCGGTGTGGAAGGCGGCAATTTCGCGCAGAGCGGTTTTGAGGGCGTGGCCCGGCCGGTCGGCTACCCGGCCGCCTTCGATGAACAGCGTGAGGTGCTGGGAGTTATCGGTGCCGGTGGTCCACCCGAAAGCGTCGCCGCTGCTCTTGAACTCGTAGGCGCGGGCGGGCTCCAGGTCGTAGCCCAGGCGCTGGTTCAGCTCGGCAGTAAACGTATTCAGGCCTACCCGGTCGAGGGTGTACTTGAGGCGCGAGAACTTGCGGTTTTCGCGGTTGCCCCAGTCGCGCTGAATGGTTACCACTTTCTCGCAGAGGTCCACCACCTTGTCGGTGGGCACAAAGCCGATGACGTCGGCCAGGCGCGGGTAGGTATCGGGCATGCCGAACGTCATGCCCATGCCGCCGCCGATGGCCACGTTGAAGCCCAGCAGTACGCCGTCTTCCTCAATGGCAATCAGCCCTAAGTCGTTGGAAAAGATGTCGGTGTCGTTGTGCGGCGGAATGGCCAGCGCAATCTTGAACTTGCGCGGCAGGTAGGTGCGGCCATAAATCGGCTCGTCGTCTTCCACCCCTTCGGCGGGGGCGCTGATGTGCTGCTGCTCGCCATCCAGCCACAGCTCCCAATACGCCGAGGTACGCGGCGTGAGGTGCGAGCTGATGCGCCTGGAAGCCGCGTACACCTGCTCGTGCACCTCCGACTGGTGGGGGTTGGGGTTGCACATTACGTTGCGGTTTACGTCGCCGCAGCCCGCAATGCTGTCCATCAACACCTGATTGAAGCCGTGGATGGTTTTTTTGAGGTTGCGCTTGAGCACGCCGTGCAGCTGAAACGTCTGGCGGGTGGTGAGCTTGAGCGTGTTGTTGCCGTACTGCTCGGCCAGCTCATCCATGCGCAGCCATTGGGTGGGCGTGGCAATGCCGCCCGGCACCCGCACCCGAATCATCAGCGAGTACAGCGGCTCCAGCTTCTGGCGTTTCCGCTCCGAGTCCAGGTCCCGGTCGGTTTGCTGGTAGGAGCCGTGGAACTTGATGAGCTGGGTGTCGTCGGGGTGGAGGGCGCCCGTAATCGGGTTGGCGAGGCTATCGGCCAAGGTACCGCGCAGGTAGTTGCTGGCGGTCTTGATGAGTTCGACTTCGGAAAGCTTAGGGGTATCAGCCATGATGGGCAGGAAGTAGCGCGAAGCCTTTGCTTCGCGTAATGTTATCGGAATAAAAGAGTGTTTCAGAAAACAAGCGGACAATCCTCTGCAATGCACGAAGCAAAGGCTTCGCGCTACACCTCAGCGGATTACCGTGTTATCGAAGGTGAGAGCCACGTAGTATAGGCCGCCGATGGTGGGGCCGGCGGCGTACTGGATGTAACGGTTGTTGAACAGGTTCGCGCCGCCCAGCTTGATGGTCGTTTTCAACGTGGGCACACGCAAATTCACTTGGGCATCCACGGTCTGGTAGGCGGGCACCCGGCCATTAGCCAGCGGGCTTTCCCAGAGGAAGCTGCTCTGGCGGCGCCACACCACGTTGAAGCCCAGGTTGCGCGCCACTTCGCGGTTGCCGAAGCTCAGGTTGGTGGCCCATTTCGGGGTGTTGAAGCCCGTCACGAAGATGTCGGACTGGTCGTTGGCGGAAATGTTGTTGTAGTTGACGTTGCCGCCGATGGTGTACTTCTGGAAGAAATTGTAGGTGACACCCAGCGTGGAGCCGTAGCTGTGGTAGTTGTTGAGGGCATTGGTGTACACCCGGTACCGGTCTTGGCGGGCGGAGCGGTTGGCGGCCAGCGCGGCCAGTACGGCATCATCGGAACCAACCGGCACCTGCTGGCCGGCGGCGTTTTTGGGCACGCTCACCTCCACCTGGCCCAGGAAGCCGGAGTAGATGTTGTAGTACGCGTCGGCGTCAACCGACAGGCGGTTGTCGAACAGCACGCTGCGGTAGCCCACCTCGTAGGCGTTGATTTGCTCGGGCTGCTCGGTAGGCAGGTTACCCACTTGCAGCAAGCTGCGGATTTCGGGCCGCACGGCGGCCTGCGAAGCCGTGGTGCCGGCATTGGCCGCCACGTAGGCATTCACCGCTGCGTTGAAGGTGGAAATCGAAGCCAGGGTGTAGGAGTTGTCGAGGTAGTTGAGGCCTTCGTTTACGCGGGCCAAACCGCCCACGCGGCGCACGTTGCCGTTGTTCACAAACGACAGCGCCTCAAACAACGACGGGAAGCGCCAGCCGTTCTGGTACGAAGCCCGGAAGTTGTGCTTCTCGGCCAAGGTATAGACAGCCGCCACCCGCGGGTTCAGCTTGGGGTCGAATTCGGGGTTGTAGTCGGCGCGCAAGGAGGCGGTAATCTTCAGCCGGTCGGCCAGCAAGAGCCGCGTGGCCTGCACAAAGCCGCCGAACTTCTTGTAATACTGATTGTTGCCGCCGGGCTGCGTCCGTTCGCCCAAGGGCCGGCTGAAATCCACGAAGTTGTTGCCATCCGGAATCACCTCGTACACGCGGGCATCGGCGCCCAGCAGCACATCGGCAAACGTGATGCGCGGGCCCACGTTCCAGAGCGTTTCGCCGTGGTAGGTGTGGCTACGCTGGGTGAGGGCCGCCCCGCCCGGAATGGGCGCGCCGGGCACGTTCACGCCGCTGTCCCAGTTGTTGGTGTGCACGATGGTGTTTTTCAGCGTGTTGAAAGCGGCAGTGCCGGGCACGGCGCGGCCCGCATCGGCGGCGGCGCGGGCTTGCTGCATGGCCACGGGCAGGGAAGCCCCACCGTTCACCTGGCTCAGCAGCTCCCGCCGAAACTTGTCGCCCCAGCTGGTGCCGGCGGCGGTGAGGCCGGTAGCGCCGTTTTGCAGGTCGAGGTTGAGGGCCAGCGGGTTGAGGTTGTACGAGTCGCCGGTGTCTTCAATCAGCATGTAGCCGCGCACCGTCAGCTGGTCGCTTTTCAGCTCCACCTTGTGGTTCTGCACGGTCACGCCGTCCAGCTGAATCTTGTTGCCGCGCTGAAACACGCCATCCATCAGCCCGAACCGGTAGCCGTAGCTCAATTCCAGCTTGTCGGTGAGCTTGTAGTGCAGGCTGGCATCGGCCTTGATGTTGCGCACGATGGGGTTGGTGAGGTCCCGCTCGTAGTAGCCGGTGCGGCGCACGTTGAAGGTTTCGTTGCGGCCGTTGTAGGGGATGGTGATGGCCACGTTGCCGGCGTTGTCGTCGCCGTAGCGGTTCCAGAGGTCGGCGGCGGGGTTATCGGCGCCGCTCAGTTCCGGGAAGCGTGGGTTG
The DNA here is from genome assembly GCF_017313265.1 of Hymenobacter telluris. GTDB lineage: Bacteria > Bacteroidota > Bacteroidia > Cytophagales > Hymenobacteraceae > Hymenobacter > Hymenobacter telluris. The sequence continues at coordinate 371,662 of NZ_JAFLQZ010000001.1, forward strand.
GCCGAGCTGGCGTTCTGCGGGTTCTGGTCGATTTGGGTGTTGGCCAGCCAGTCGGTACCGCGCATGAAACTACCGTTCACCTTGAAGGCAAACTTGTTGTTGAAGGCCTGCGCGTACCGCACGGCCGTTTCCGTCAGCACGCTCGGGTCCCGGTCGATGCCATCCACGTGGTTGACGCCCACCTTCTGGTACACGCTCAGCCCTTGGTACGTGAAGGGGCTTTTGGTGGTGAGGTTGGCCATGCCGTTGATGGCGTTCATGCCATACAGCGCCGAGGCCGCGCCCGGCGTAATTTCCACGCTGGCCACGTCCAGCTCGGTGGGGCCGATGGCGTTGCCGAGCGGTACGCCCAGGGTAGCCGCCTGCATGTCCACGCCATCCACGAGTTGCATGAAGCGGAAATTGTTCGGGATGTTGAAGCCGCGGGTGTTGGGCACTTTGAACGTGAGGCTGCTGGTGGTCATCTGCACGCCCTTCACGTTTTCCAGCGCGTCGTAGAAGCTTGGCGCGGGCGTTTCTTTGATGGCCCGGATATCCAGCTTCTCAATAGCCACCGGCGACTTCAACCGGCTTTCTTCCACCCGCGAGGCCGATACCACCACCTCGTTGGTGATGATTTCGCGCGAGTCCAGCGACACGGCAATGCGCCGGCTGCCGCGCGCAATTTCGATTTCGCGCTTGTCGTGGCCCAAGGCGTTGAACACCAGCACGAATGGGTATTGCAGCTTGGCTTGCAACTCAAATTTGCCTTCCGCATCGGTTTGCGTGCCGATGGTGCCGCCCTTCACGCTTACGCTCACGCCGGGCAGCGGCTCGTTGGTGCTTTTCTCGCGCACCTCCCCGCTGATGGCAATCAGCTCGGTTTGGGCCCGTGCCGGAGTTACCAGCGCCAAGGCAGGAACAATAGCTAAAGCAGCGTAACGTGCTTTCATTGGAATAGAGTTCTATTTATCTGGAAGGGAGAGACTTAACTCGATTGCTGGGAAGAAGTGCAGGTTTCAACCGAGGCGCAACCAAGAGGCTGTCACGTGAATGACAGAAGCACAACGGCCTGTTTGGTAAGTGTGCTTGTCATTCCGACCGAAGGGAGGAATCTGGGTACAGTCGTTCACCGATTTCACTCAGATTCCTCCCTTCGGTCGGAATGACAGTTCTGCTAATACACGTCCTCCAGGTAGCGGCGCTGTTTTTTGAGCTGCTTGAGGTATTCAGTGGCGTACTCAGAATCCTGGCCGCTTTGCTGCTGAATGATGGTGAGCAGGGCTTTGCGCACGTCGGCGGCCATGCGGGTTTTGTCGCCGCACACGTAGAAGTGGGCTCCATCTTCCAGCCACTTAAATACCTGCGGGGCTTGCTCCAGCAAACGGTGCTGCACGTAGATTTTCTCGGCCTGGTCGCGCGAAAACGCCAAGTCCAAGCGGTGCAGGGTGCCTTGCTTGAGGTGCTGCTGCCACTCGGTTTGGTACAGGAAATCGGTGGTGAATTCGGGGTTGCCGAACACCAGCCAGTTGCGGCCCGTTGCGCCCGTTTCGGCCCGTTCCTGCACGAAGGCGCGGAATGGCGCCACGCCGGTACCCGGCCCCACCATAATAATGTCGGTAGCGGGGGTTTGCGGCAGCTTGAAGTATTCGTTGCGGTCCACCCACACCCGCGCCGTGTCGCCAATGTTCAGGTGGTCAGCCTGATACACCGAGCAGGCGCCGTGTTTCTGGCGGCCGTTGGTTTCGTAGCGCACCGCACTAACCGTCAGGTGCACCTCATCGGGGTAAGTCGACAGGCTGCTGGCAATGGAGTAGGCCCGCGCCGGCAACGGCCGCAATACCGTGGCCAGCTGCTGCGCCGATACGTCGGCGGGAAACTGGGTGAGCAAATCCACCACGTCGCGGCCGTAGAGGAAGGCTTGCAGTTGGGGCGTGCCGGCCAAGGCCTCGTGCAGCGCTGGGTGCTGGGGCGCGAGGGCGGCGTAGCGTTCCAGCACGTCGCGGGTCAGCACCGACAGCTCCAGCCGCTCGGTCAGGGCGGTATTCAGGTCCAGCTCTTCGTCCTTGAATTGCACTGGCGTCAGAGAATCAAAGCGGCCGGCTTGCAGCACATCGGCTACCAGCTCGGGGCGGTTGTGGGGCTGCACCATCAGCGCGTCGCCGGGCTCGTAGTGCAGGCCGGAACCTTCCAGCGAGAATTCGAGGTGGTAGGTTTCCTTGGCTGAGCCGCGGCCGTTAAGCTGGATTTTCTCCAGCAGCGTGGCTTCAATCGGGGTTTCCTCGTGCTGCACTGCGGGCGTAGCCGCCGGCGCCACCCGAAACGCCGATAAATCGGCCTGGCTGCCACCATTGGAGCCCGAAGCCGCGGCTTGCGCCAGCGTAGCTCCGGTGCTCGGGCCAGTCTGCGGCGCGGCAGTTTCCGCTTCCTGCGCCAACACGTCCAGCACCCGCTCCGCCCACTGCGCCGCCGATTCCTGGTAGGCCACGTCACAGTCCACCCGTTCGGTTAGGCGCTGGGCGCCCAAAGCGGCCAGCCGCTCATCGAACTCAATGCCGGTCTGGCAGAATTGCACGTAGCTTTTGTCGCCAAGGGCCAGCACCGAGTAGCGCAGCGCCGGGAGCTTGGGGGCCCGGGGGCCCAGCAGGAACTTGTGCAGGTCTTCGGCCGCAATAGGGGGCTCGCCTTCGCCTTGGGTGCTGGTAATTACCAACAGTTGCTGCTCCGAGGCCAGGGCACGGGTCGGGTACTCGTTCATGTCGCGCACCGTGGGTTCGAGGCCGCGCTGGCGGGCCGCCTCGGCGGTTTGCAGCGCCACTTTCTTGCTGTTGCCAGTTTGAGAACCGTAAAGAATGGTGAGGCGTGCTGGTGCCGCTGGGGTAGCAGCCGGCGTTGCGGCGGCTGGTGCCGGGGCTGCTGCTTGCTGGGTTAAAGCTGCCACGGCGCTGCCTTGCGTAGCATCGGCGGCACGGCCGTAGAGGTAGCCGCTCAGCCACACCAATTGCTGGCTGTTCAGGTTGGAAGTCAGGTTGTTGAGCGCCTGATCATCGAGCCCCAGCGGCAGCCCAGAAGAAGAAGAAATAGACATCAGAAACGAAGTTGAAGCGGTGGGCTGCGTCGGAACTGTTGTTCCGACGCAGGAGTAATCTGGAGATTGGCAGAAGGATAACTCAGATTCCTTTCTCCACTTGATGCGTGGAATGTCGGAATGACAGTTCAACTAGGCTACTTCGGCGTAAGCGGCGGCGAAAGCCGGGAATGATAAGCCAGGCAGCAGATCGGTTACTTCGGCCGGACTGGTAGCCAGCCGCACCACTTCGCCGATAACGATGATGGCGGGCGCGCCAATACCGGCGGCAGCGGCGCGGGCCGGCAGCTCAGCCACGGTACCGGTCACGAGCCGGGCATTGGGCAAGGTGCCGTTCTGGATAATGGCCGCCGGCGTATTGGCTTGCCCGTGCTGGCAATACAGCGCCGTAATACGCTTCAACTCGCCCAGGCCCATCAGAATAACCGTGGTGGTGCGCGTGCTGGCCGCCTCACTCACACTCCCCGACAACTCGCCGGTGGCCGTGGTGGCAGTTATCACCCGAAACCCCTCGCTGGCCCCGCGGTGCGTAACCGGAATACCCACACTGCCCGCCGCTGCAACGGCGCTGCTAATGCCTGGGATATAATCGGTTAGGAGGCCGTGCTCTTCGGCGTAGAGCATTTCCTCCCGGCCCCGTCCAAACACGAATGGGTCGCCGCCTTTCAGGCGCACCACGTGGCCGTACTGGCGGGCGTAGTCCACAATCAGGGCGTTGATTTCGTCCTGGCTGTGGCTGCGCAAGCCGCGCCGCTTGCCCACAAATACCGTCACGGCATCGGGGCGGGCGTGGGCGAGCAAGTCGTTGTTGGCCAGCGCATCATACAGAATGACGTCGGCCTCGCCCAATACCCGCGCGCCTTTTAGCGTCAGCAACTCCGGGTCGCCGGGGCCGGCACCTAGTACGGTAAGACGAGGGGCTTTGGAGAGTGACATATTTTAGAGCTTAGAAGTGAGATAGAAGAATTTAGAAATGCATTAGGCTATGGAAAACAGAATCTAAGTTCTAAGCTCTCCTATCTCATTTCTAAATAGAGAAGGCTACCGGCGGCGTAACTGGGGCGGTGAAGTAGTCGGCGTTGGCGGCGCCAATCAGGCCGGCGGCCAGCGTGTCGCCGCTTTGCTCGTCTACCAGGATGAAGGCGCCCGTCACGCGGTTTTCGTGGTAATTGTCCACGGCCAGTGGCACGGCGGTTTTGATGCGTATCCGCACGATGTCGTTGAGCTGGGCCGATTCGGCGTCGGCGCGGTCGAAGGTTTGCACGTTCACTTTGTGCAGAATGGTGGGCACGGCGGCTTTCACCACTGCTGAATGGTGCTGCAACAGCAGCTTGCGGCCGGGCAGCAGGGGCTGCTCGCTCATCCAGCACACCGTGGCTTCCAGCTCGCGTGTGAGCGTCGGCACGTGGCTCACGGGGATAATGGAGTCGCCGCGGCTGATGTCCACGTCGTCGGTGAGGCGCAGCACCACGGCCTGCGGAGCCACGGCCGATTCCACTTCCTGCTGGTTGACTTCAATAGCTTCAATCACCGATTCCAGCCCCGACGGCAGCACCTTCACCCGGTCGCCGCGGCGGTACTGCCCGCTCTGGATTTGGCCGGCGTAGCCGCGGTAATCAGGCAGCGCATCGGTCTGAGGGCGAATCACATACTGCACCTGGAAGCGAGGTTCGGCATTGGCGGCTTCCACGGCGGCCGGTACGCTTTCCAGGTGTTCCAGCAAGCTCGGGCCGGTGTACCAGGCAATGCGGTTGGATCGGCTTACCACGTTGTCGCCGTGCAGGGCGCTGAGCGGAATGGCGGTAGCGGTGGGCAGCTGGAAGTGGTCGGTGAGGGCAGCGTAGTCAGCGGCAATCTGGTTGAAGATGTTCTCGTCGAAGCCCACCAGATCCAGCTTGTTCACAGCCAGCACAAAGTGGCGGATGCCCAGCAGCGCGGCAATCAGCGTGTGGCGGCGGGTTTGCTCAATCACGCCCTGGCGCGCATCCACCAGCACAATGGCTAAATCGGCGTTGCTGGCCCCGGTTACCATGTTGCGGGTGTATTGCACGTGGCCCGGCGCATCGGTAATGATGAATTTGCGGCGCGGCGTGGTGAAGTATTTGTAGGCAACATCAATGGTGATGCCCTGCTCACGCTCGGCCCGCAAGCCGTCAGTCAGCAACGCCAAATCCACGGCGCCGTGCACCGTCGGGCGGTTTTCCAGGGCCGCCAGCACGTCCAGCGACACCGAATCAGAGTCGTACAGCAGGCGGCCAATCAACGTGCTTTTGCCGTCATCAACGCTGCCGCAGGTGATAAAACGAAGTAAGTCCATGAGGTGAAATTGTGAAGTGGTGAGATGGTGAGTTTAAGGTTCACGTGAGATGCTGAATGCTGGGGTTGGCGTTTCAAATGCGCTATTCGCGCCAAGGAAACCTCTAACTCACCAGTTCACCATCTCACTATTTCACCACTTAGAAATAGCCATTGCGTTTGCGGTCTTCCATGCCGGCTTCTGAGATGTTGTCGTCGAGGCGGGTGGCGCCCCGCTCGCTCACTTTGGCCAGCAGCAGGTCCTGGATGATGTCTTCCACGGTGCTGGCGTCGCTTTCCACGGCGGCCGTGCAGGTGGAGTCGCCTACGGTGCGGTAGCGCACCTGCCGGGTCACTATTTCATCTTCCTCATCGAGCTGCAAGTGCTCGGAAAGCCCCAGCAACTGGCCGCTGGGCAGCACCACGCAGGTGCGCTCGTGGCCGAAGTAGATGTCGGGCAGCTGGATGTTTTCGCGCTGGATGTAGCGCCACACGTCCAGCTCGGTCCAGTTGGAAATGGGGAACACGCGCACGTTTTCGCCTTTTTGAATGCGGCCGTTGTACACGTTCCACAGCTCGGGGCGCTGGCGCTTGGGGTCCCACTGGCCGAACTCGTCGCGCACCGAAAAGATGCGCTCCTTGGCGCGGGCCTTCTCCTCGTCGCGGCGGGCTCCACCAATACACGCGTCAAACTCGAATTCCTCGATTACCTCCAGCAAAGTGTAGGTCTGGAGCGGGTTACGGCTCGGGAATTTGCCGCCCGGCTCCCGCAGGCGCTGCCGCTTGATGGTATCCACCACGCTGCGCACGATCAGTTTTTCGCCCAGCTCAGCCGCCAGCTGGTCGCGGTAGGCCAGCACTTCCGGGAAGTTGTGGCCGGTATCTACGTGCACCAGCGGGAACGGGAAGCGGCCGGGCCGAAACGCTTTTTCTGCCAACCGGGTCAGCACAATGGAATCTTTGCCGCCCGAAAACAGCAGCGCAGGCCGTTCAAACTGCCCGGCTACTTCGCGCAGAATATGAATGGCTTCGGCTTCCAGTCGGTCGAGGTAATCGAATTTTGGGGTGCTCATATTGATCTGAATGTCAGTTCGATGTTGGGGCGGGTGTAGAGACGCGTATTCGCGTCTGGGCGCGTGCTGATGTTGTTTGGTCGGCGCGGTTTCGGTCGTTCTGGCGGGAGGCGCGAATACGCGTCTCTACAGCGTGCCAACCGGCTCTACCACCGGGTCGGGACCGTCGTGGCGGGCGGTGGAATGCAGGCCGCACTCCTTGGCCGACAGGTCTTCCCACCACCAGCGGCCGGCCCGGAAATCCTCGCCGGGCTTGATGGCGCGGGTGCAGGGGGCGCACCCGATGCTCACGAAGCCTTGCTGGTGCAGCGGGTTCACCGGAATGCCGTTGGCCTGGGCAAACTCCACGGCCTGTTCCCAGGTCCAGTCGAAGAGGGGGTGAATCTTGGTGAGGTGGTGGGCCGCATCCCATTCCACGGGGTCCATGGTTTGGCGGTTCTGCGACTGTTCGGCCCGGATGCCGGTCACCCAAGCGTCCTGGCCGGCCAGGGCGCGGTTCAGGGGTTCCACTTTGCGGATGTAGCAGCACTCCTTGCGGTTGTCGATGCTTTCGTAGAAGCTGTTGGGGCCTTTGGCGCGCATCAACTCTTCCACGCTTTCCCGCTGCGGATGGAATACCTCAATCAACTGCCCGTACTTGAGCAGCGTCTTGTTCCAGGTGGAGTAAGTTTCCTGGAAGTTGCGGCCGGTATCGAGGGTGAACACCTTGATGGGCAGTTCGTGCTCGAAAATCAAGTGGCTGATAATCTGGTCTTCCAAGCCGAAAGAAGTGGAAAACACGGCTTTTCCGGGGAAGTGGGTAGCTACGAGGCGCAACCGCTCCAAAGCGGAAACGGCTGGTAGCTGAAGGCGCAGGGCGTCCAGATTGGGGACGGCCGGGGCGGCAGAAACTGCGGACATAGGCGAGAGAGGGAGACGCTGCCGCGTAGGCAACATCGGGCCGAAGGATAGCCCCGTTGGCGTGGCGCAACAGCGCGAGAAACCAGCCGTGGGCGAAAATCGGGACGTGCGGAAATGCCGTAGGGCTATGCGTAACAACGCATCAGCAAGCTGAACTCAGCGCACGAACCAGGAAAAAAGGGGAGTAGCGTAACCTCTAGCAACAGCACCCAAAAGCCACGGTCATACAGACGGGGCTAGCCATGCCACAACACCCATGCTGTACAGCAGAAAGGGTAGCGGAATTGGCGGCGGTGATGGTGAAGAGTTTCACGGTGCTGTTGTTTTTATATGGTCAGGACTTGGCACCGTTTCGGATTATCCGAGGGTTGCCGGCGCTTCGTCGAGCCTGTCTCTCCACGCCTCTGTATAAAAACAATCCTTTTGGGGGTAAAGAATTGATGCTACAAAGGTAGTGGGCGAAATTTTACACTTCCAAATTTATTTATAGCATCCAATACAGATAACCAAGCTATTGTGTTTTCAATACAAGTTCGTTGAGGCCCTTTCTTAGTGTAAGAAATAAGTGTGCTCGTCAGTGCAATGCAACCCTCAGTTGACTCTAGAGCGGATTATCCCTTGTCGGTATGGCAATAGAAATTGTAGCGAATTAAGCTGCACACCACTCAACAAATAGTTGTATTCGCACAGATATTTTGAGTGCAGCTTCGGTATACCAATAAAAGTAGCAGTGGAATTTAGCGGCTTGAACGGCTCCGGCGGAGCAGCTTTTGCAGCGTTTCGCGCACCTGCGGCTCGGCGTTGGTTGCCAGCAGTAATCCGCCGTACAGTACGGTCAGGAGTGTGGAGCGAAGCAGCATAGTAACCAGCAGCGAATGCACAAAAGGCACTAGCCACGCCGCGCCGCCTGCCACAGCGGCTAGCAGCAGAATGAGCGGTACACGTCGGTCGAAAGGCTGTAACCCAAAGCTGTACCAGACAAACCAGGTGCGGGCCAAGTTGATGCACACCAGCGCAATAGCAGCCGCTACGGCGGCGCCCGTCAGGCCCAAGTGCGGAATGAGCAGCAGGTTTAGCAGCACCGTTGCCAAGGCCAGTGAAGCATTGAAAATCAGGTCGTAGCGGTAGCGGGGCGAGGTTACAACGATGAGGCCGTTGACACCGGTAATACCATCGAAGAGGCGGGCGGCCAGCAGGATAAGTACCGTGGCTGAGCCGGCGGCGTAGGCAGGCTTCATCTGGGCATAGATGAAATCCAGGTTTAGGGCAATACCCAACGCTAAGTAGCAGCCCAGCATGGTGTTGAGACGAGTGGTGCGCTGGTAGAAGTCGGCCATGCGGGGCAGGTCGTTGCTTTTCCAATAGTCGGCCAGCAGTGGAAAGGCAATCTTGTAGAGCGCCCGAAACGGCAGCACCAGCGCCGTGCTGATAAAGAAGGCGGTGCCATAGATACCCGCGGCATCCAGGTCCACTTTAGAGCTCACCATCAAGGAATCGATGCTGGAAATAACTACGCCCGAGACGTTGCCAAGCAGCGCAAACGCTCCAAAACTCAGCATCTCGCGCAACGGCCGCACGCTTGCTACCGAAGCTGGCCGCAGGTGCAATTCGCCCACAAAGGCGGTGTAGGCAATCAGCAAGACTGCCACTCCGCTACTCGCCCCAATGTACCAGAGCACGTAGCCGTGAAAATCGAGGTAGCCGGCGGCAAACAGTAGCGCCCCACCCGTGATAAGCAGCCGGAGCACAATTTCCTGAGTGAACGACGAAAAGGCCGTGTGGTATAGGCCTTTTAAGTAGGCGTCCCAGAGGTTGATGAGCAGAACAAACAGCGCCAGCACCAAGCCCCAGAAATAGTACTGGTCGAGGAGCACCATGTCCGTGGCTTCGTCGGCGTACCAGCTCATGACCAGCGGCTTGCCGGCCAGGTAGAGCACGGCTACCAGCGCAAATCCCAGCAGCGGCACACTCAGCAGAAACGGCAGGAAACCCTGATGACCAGCTTCAGGCTTGCGGAAATAGGGGAAAAACCGCACGCCCATATTGCCGAACCCGAAGGCGGCTATTTGGGCCAGCATGGTGGCAATAGCCGCTAGTACGCCGGTCAGGCCAATTTGCTGGGGCTCCAGAATTTTGGGCAGCACCAGCACTGTATTCACAAAGCCCAGCCCTAGCCCGGCGTACGAAATGATAGTATTGCGCAGCCCCTGCCGCTGAACGATGCCCAAATAGGTGAACTTGTGAAATGGTGAAATGGTGAGTTTGATGTTCTAGGAAATGGTGAGTTTGACGTTCTACCAGCATAGCCTGCGCCGGTAGAACGTCAAACTCACCATTTCACCATCTCACCACAAATGTCTGTGCCATTGACGAAGGCCGTGTTGCGGCTGCGAAGGTACTGCATCAGCTCGGCGAACTGGCGGGGGCCGGTGGTTTCGTTGGCCGGGTCGAAGTGGTCGTTGTGCCAGAGCAGCGTGCAGACGCCCCCGAACCGCTCGATTTCCTGGAACATGGGTTGCAGCGCCGGTAGGATTTCGTGGGGAGCCAGTTGCAGATAGTTGGGGTGATGCAGCGTGGCGTCCATTACGTTGAGCGGGATTTCCAGGAAATCGTAGCTTTTGCCAGTCGTAAAATCGAAAAGCTGGAAGGGCAGGCAGTAGCTGTTTCGAAAGCCATAATGCTCGGCAAACCCCAAAGTGGAATCGTACTCGTACCGTAGCGTGCAAAGAAGAGTAGGAGTGATGCGTGGCTCCCATTGCAAGTAGTGAAAACGGATACCGTAGGCCTTCACACCATTGCGCAAGTGCTGCAAGCGGTGTTCGTCCTGCTTGAACTGACCGCCATGCAGAGCCGTACCCAAGCTAGCGTGTAGTCCAACTTCTGATTCACCAATAGCAGCGGCTAATTTCAGCCATTTCTGCCGGATATTGTAGTCGGCGTTTGGCGTGCCGTCGGCTGATTTGCGGTGTTCAGGCAGAAAGAAGAACGTGCTTTTGGCACCGTAACTGGCTACGGTCTGCTGCACCTGCTCCAGGTTGTCCCAAGCGTCGGGCTGGGTGAAGTGGCGCCACAGCTGCCGCCCAAATTGCAGCAGGTTTCTATTGCGCAAGGCGGCCTTGGCTGGTGCTTTCCAGGCGCTGTACAGTTGGTCGATGTCGTGGGTGACGAAGGTGGCAAACGGTGCATCATTCACCCAGCGGCGTGGCTGTATTACTTGGCTGGTTACGTGTTCCACGGCGGTTTTCAGCACATCGAAGTAGTAATTCACTACCGGCACCGCCACAAAACCGTAACGGTGCTGAACACTGGCCGAAAAGGGGAAGCGCCCGTGCCGGTCCCGCTCGTTGCTGAAGAATTCCTGCCAGCCGCTCAACAGATAGAAAGCCGCCGAAACTACGTCGGCGTTGATGCGCGCGCGCCCTGGGGCTGATAGTTCCAACAGCGGTTTTTCCGGATGAGAATCAAAGAATACCGGTAGTTGTCGGCCCTGCCACTCGCGCATGTTTGGATCGGCTGGATAAGGGCGTTGCTCTGTGAAAAAGCTCCCGGCGCAATCCACTATTTCCACCTGTGGCCGTTGGTCAGCGTAGCCGATGGTTACGGCTGGCATTGCCTCATACGCCTGCCGGAAATGGTGTAGCACATACGCTAGCCGGGTTTCGGCAGTAACCGGGGCTGTTAGAGGTAAAGGAGGAAGCATAGTTCAAACCAACAGAAACCCAAGCTACTGCTTACGCTACGGATTCCAGCCATTCAGCAAGCAGGCGGGCGGCGCGCTCTTGGCTGTGGCCTTCTTCGGAAGTGCCCAGCGTGGCGTTGTAATACACCGCGCGGCGGTATAGGTCGGTGGGTTTATGCTGGGTGTATCGGGTGAGCAGCGTCCCCAGTTCCGGCAAAGTGCGGGCTCTTTCTGCCAAGCCCCGGGCCACATAGCCGTAGTAGTCGTCGGTGGTGGCGTGGGCATTGAAGCGGTAATAGAGGCTCACGATATTGAGTAGCGTGGCTTCGAGGTGGGTGCTGGTGTCAGCGGCAATCAGCGCATCCTGTTTGGTAAGAAACTCGAACACGCTTTCCTGCCGGGCATCGGAGAACAGCAACTGCGGATGCTGCTCTTGCAGAAACCGGAAGTTGCGCGCATCGCCGGGGTGGGGGCGGAAGGTGAACGTGAGGGCCGGAAACTGCGCGAGCAGGTAGGAGAGGGTAGTGGTTAGGGCAGTAGTTTCATCGAGTACATTGCAGGCAATACCCACACGCCTCACTACTGGGCTTAGGTTTTTCCGGCGCAGAAACTCGTCGGCTTTCGGCATACCCACCAGTTCTACGTGGCCGTGTACTGGGCCACATTGGCGGTATTTATCCAGGGCGTCCTGGCCTTCCAGCAGGCTTAGGTCAAAGCCCAAGGGCGGGAAGTTGGCACTTACGCTGGCGTGCTGTACGTAGGCAGTTGGTACACCCTCGGCGCGGCAGGCCAAGAGCAGGGCGCGGGCATCGTCGTTGTGGTCGTTGGCAAATACCACGGCTTTGGGTTGGTAGTGGCGCAGGGCCCGGCGGTACACCTCGTAGTAACCAATGGCGTTGAAAATCAAATCGAAAAACCGCCAGGCCCGGTGACCTGCTGTGCCCAGTAACCCAAGCAATGCCAACGGAAACTGCCAGTAGTAGAGTAGCTTGCGCCGTAGGGAAAGCCGATTTACCTGCGCCTGGTACCGGCCAATCTGCTTGCTTTGCCCAGCCACCAACACCGCATCAGACCGAGTTTCGCGCAGGAAGTGCAAGGAGTCGTAATTGTTCTGGCTAACCACGTACAGCCACACCTTGCCGTGTAGCGGCTCGGCGTTGCGGATGGGCTGGAATATATTGCCAACCAATCGTAACGTCGTGTATCCTGCTATTTTCCCGAGCCGCTTGAGCGGATTGGCTGGGGAAATGGATTCTAGTACCCGCGCCGGCAACGCGGCAAACAGGTCGGTGAACCGCAGTTGCAGTATGTCGCGCAGACGGGCGGTAACGGTGCTTGGAACAGCAGATTTACCCATACCGCCGTTACAGCGCCTGCCAGGTGAGGGGAGTGCCCGCACCGAGGTCCTGCCGGGCGGGCTTGCCTAGGAGTTGGTCGAAATAACGGGGCGCCAAACCGTCGCCGGGACGTACCACGCGCAGGTTTTCCTTAGTGAAAACTTCGCCCGCCTTGATATCCTGAGCCACGTAGACTGACCGTTTGTAGAGGCGGCTTTTTTCTTCGGCGCGTTGCACACCGTACTGCACTTCGCCCAGGGCCTGCCAGGCACGCTCGGTTTCCGTCACTAAACTGGCTACTTCTTCGGGCTCCAAGGAAAACGCCGAATCCACGCCCCCATCGGCGCGGCGCAGGGTTACGTGTTTTTCAATTACGCAGGCACCCAAGGCTACGGCCGCTACTGAGGCGCCAACCCCAGCGGTATGGTCGGAAAGGCCCACCAGACAATCGGGGAACAGCTGCTGGAAATGCGGAATTGTACGCAGATTGGTGTTTTGGGGCGTAGCCGGGTAGGTGCTGGTGCATTTCAGCAGCACCAAGTCGCGGCAGCCGGCTTCGCGCAGCACCTGCACGGCCTCCGCCACTTCCGACAGTTGGCTGGCGCCGGTACTCATAATGACGGGCTTGCCGGTGGCCGCTACCCGGCGCAGCAGCGGCCAGTCGGTATTCTCAAACGAGGCAATTTTATAGGCCGGCACATCGAGCGCTTCCAGAAAATCCACGGCCGACTCGTCGAATGGCGAGCTGAAGGCCAGCATGCCGTGCTGCCGGGCCCGCTCGAACAGCGGCCGATGCCACTCCCAGGGCGTATGGGCTTCTTGATACAGCTCGTGCAGCTCCCGGCCGTACCACAACGAGTTAGGGTCGTCGATGCGGTGGGCGCCGGGCAGCGTCATGGTATCGGCGGTGTAGGTTTGGAGCTTGATGGCGTGGGCACCGGCGGCGGCCATAGCATCTACAATAGCCAAGCCCCGATTCAGGTCCTGGTTGTGGTTACCGCTGAGCTCGGCAATAATAAGCGGCGGTTGGTCGGGGCCGATAAGGCGGGAGCCAAGTTGCATAGTGAAGAAGAGGAAGGCACGAAAAGTGCTCTAAAAGTACTGCTCTCCGGCCAAATCAGTAGGCAGAAACTCGGTAGCTTCCGGTTGGGGCTTGCCGAGTTCCTGTACTTGAGTCTGTAGCTGCATTTGCTCCTCGAAGTGCGCGATGCGCTGCACGACCAACGCAGTAAGTATGGCTGCTACAATACCAAGCAGGTTGGAAAAAAAGCTGAGCCAGGTGCTGTTTTCCAGTTCTGGCAGCGTTTCGGCCCTGAAAGCAACCCGGCCAGCCGCATTGCCTAGAAAGCTGTCCAGAATGTGCACCACCCACCATACTCGAAGGAGTTTGTGGGGCTGTACGCGGTTGAAAGCCTGCAACTGAGTTCCCCGCCATACTTCCCGCACAATGGAATAAGGCCGGAACAGATTAAGAAAAGGGACAAACCAGGCCCCGGCGGCCCAGCCATCCGAGTAGTCGGTACTCTGCCCAGCCAATTGCAGGTTGACGTATGCCCGGCGTAACCAGCGGATAAGCACCACAAAGCCCGCCACAATCAGTGCCAATTGTACCAGACTCACCAAGCCCTGGCTAATGTCCAGCAGGGAATCAAGTGTGGAAGCCTCACTACCGGCGTGGCTTAAGCGGTTTATATAAAGCAAATCCAGCACTGCTGTGCCCAATGAAACACCCGCAATAGAGTAAAAAGTAACAATAGCTTGTCGGGCGCGGTCAGCGTTATTGCGCAGCATATAAGGATAAAAAAGGAGAGAAGCTGAAATTGCAACAGGATACGGATATTGAAATATAACCCTTACGCAGCATGTGCCACTATCTTTGTAGCAGGCAGGCTGTATAGTATGGGCTCATGCAAAACTGTTGATGCGTCACGCGGGCAGGAGTACCACGGCCTCGCCACGGATAACGGCAACCTGCTGCTGGTTGAAGCATTCGGTGGTGAGAATGGCCATTTGCCGAGCCGGTAGCAGCTTCGCCACCGTGACTACCGCCGTAACCTCGTCTCCGATATAGACTGGTTTCAAAAAGCGCAAGGTCTGTTTCACATAGATAGTGCCTGGCCCTGGCAGTTGGGTGCCAATAACAGCGCTAATCAGGGAGCTGTAGAGCATACCCGGACAGATGCGCTGCCCGAAACGGGTTTGTGCGGCAAACTCGTCGTTGAGGTGAACCGGGTTGGTATCAAGCGACAATTGCGCGAACAGGCGCACATCGGCGTCCAGCATAAATTTGCGCAGGCTGGCGGTGTCGCCTACTGATAAGGGCATGAGCAGAAGGCCGTTAAGAGCGGTAGATTTTAGCGCGCATTCCCTCGCGGAGCTGGCTCCATTCGCGCCGGAGCAGGGCCAGCCCTACCACGTCTTTGTAGGCGCCGTTTTTGCGGATATGTTCCCGGAAATAGGACTCTCGGCGGAAGCCAAACTTCTCGTGCATGGTAATCACCTTGTCGTTATCAACAAAAACCTCACAGAGTAACTTGTTGAGCTTCAGGGTTTCGAAGACGTATTCAAGTACTGAGAATTCCACCTTGGCCCCAATACCTGCTCCACGTACATCCTGGTCGGCAATATAAAAGGCCCAATAGCAGGAGTTGAACGTGCGGTTAATGGCGTACAGGTTGGCAACTCCTATGGCGCGGCCCTGGTGCGTGATAACCCAGTATTGCTTGGACGAGTCCTGACTCACGCTGGCAAACCAGGCCTGCTGCTGCGCCTCTGTAATCGGCTCGTCGTTGTACATATAGCGCGCTACGGCTTCGGAGTTGCGCCACGTGCGAACCATTTCCAAGTCGTCGGCAAGTAAAGGGCGAAGAATTTCAGAGGACATGAGCAACAAACGTGAGAAAGACAGCAACGCAAAGTAAGACAACCTACTCATTTGTGAGACGGTTGCACCGGGTGGACTTCTGCTGTCTGGTTGAAAACCAAGTTGAACTACTGCCCAGCCAACCGCCGAAACTCGGCTTGTAGTTGAGAGTGAGCAAGTTCAAGAGCGTAAGGCGCGCGCAAAGTGGCTTCGTGAAAATGTAGGCCCTGCTGCAAGGTAGCGGGCAAGGCGGCATTGGGGAGTTGCGTTAGGTCGCCCAGCGAAAAGGCCTGTTGATGCGCGTGTACGTAGTCGGCTAGGTGGCGCTGGTTTTCCACGTAATACCCCGTCAGAGCAGCGCGGCCCAGTATCAGGCTTTCAATCAGGACTGTGCTGGCGGGGCAAACCACCACCTGGTAGCGCAGCAGCAAGGTTACAAGAGCTTCGGCCGGAATATTCCGATGCACTTCAATGCGGCCAGTGGTATGTTGAGCTAGAATTTCAGTTAGCGCAGCTTGTTCATTGAAAGCGCCACCCAGCACTACTCCAATCTGCTGAATAGCTGGCAAGGCTAGCAATGCCGTGAGCATACGGGTGGTAACTTGCTGAGGGTCAGCACCGCCAAAGCATAAAAGTACGTTGCTAATGGGAACCGGGGCGGCCGTAGGCGCCAAAGCGTGCCGCAAAAAAGCCGGGCGAAGCAAAGAGAAGCCAGGCCCCAGGCAGTAACGCGTGCCAGGCAGCGCCGAATAGTTACAGGGCGTTACGCCAGGGGAGTGGTTGATGATCAGGTCGGCAACAAAAGAGGTAGCGTGCAAGTCATCAATGCAAACCAACCGGCAGCCCGCATTTTTGATGATTTCTTGATACGCACGGTCGAAGTGGTAACCGTCCAGTACCACAATGTCGGAGGCTTGAAGCACCGAACTGCTCAGATAATGCGCCTCCGCAAGCCACGGCTGTTCGGGTAATTCAATGAGCGTTACTCCCGCCTGCGCCAGCAGGTTTCGTACCGCTGCCGTTGGCTGCTGCACCGCGAAATAGCACGGGCCAACTGCTTCTACCACTGCTGCCAACGCCAACGACCGAACCACGTGGCCCAGCCCAATCTGGGCATTGCCATCAGCCCGAAAAATAATACGCATCAGAACGCTGCTTAGGAAAAATCGTATTTCTTCTGCTCGATTTGGGCATTGATGGCCGCCACTTCCGGGTGGGCTTCCAGCAGCGCAATCAACTCATCCGCCGACAGGGCATCGGCGTGATATTGCGCTAATAGCACCTCTAGCAACTGGAAGTCTTCGGCTGTGTCCAGCGTTACGCGGAAACGACTGGCATCGGGCTCCCGTACGGCGTGCGCGAAATGGACCTGGCCAGACCGATTCTGGTGAATGTAGGGCGTCACATGCTCCCGGTCGGAGGCGCTGGTAGCGTGCTGCTGCGCCTCAGCCAATAGCGCATACGAGAACACTTCAAAATCGAGCCCGCGCGGAAACGTCCGGATTAAGCCGTTGGAGAGGTAAAGGTGTGAGTCGGCGGCGGCTACGTAGCGCTGCACTTCCGCACCAATCAAGCGCCCATCCAACAAAGGGCAGTCCGACGTGACGCGCACCACCACATCCAGTCCGAAGTGCGTTGCCGTAGCAAAGTAGCGGCTTAGTACGTCATCTACCTCGCCCCGAAAACAGGGTATGTTCAGTTGGCGCGCCAGTTCCACAATGGCGTCGTCGGCGGGGAGGGTGGTGGTAGCAATATAGACCGGCAGCCCACTGGTTTCAAGCCGGCGCACATGGTATTCCAAGATAGAAGTGCCGCGGATGGTGCGCAGTACTTTGCCGGGTAGACGCGTGCTCCCCATCCGGGCCTGGGTGATGATGCCAATACGAGGACTATGCATGGCAAAACTCCTTGATGCAGGCAATAACGTATTCCTGCTCGGCATCGGTGAGCGAAGGGAAAAGCGGAATACTCAGGCAGTGTGCGTAATACTGCTCGGCCAATGGGAAGTCGCCTGGCTGCCAGCCCAGTCCCTGGTAATACGGCATGGTATGCACCGGAATGTAGTGCACCTGCGCGTAGATGTTTTTAGCTCGCAACGCATCATAGAGCCCTTTGCGGTTTTCCACCTGAATGACGTACAAGTGATACGCGTGGCCGGGGGCACCTGCCAGGGGGCGGATGGAGGCCAGGCCGGCAAAAGCTGCGTCGTAGCGCGCGGCCAACGTACGGCGGCGCGCCAGGCCCTCTTCGGCGCGGTTGAGTTGGCTGATACCCAGGGCGCATAGCATGTCGGGCATGCGGTAATTGTAGCCGAGTTCCTGCATTTCCATGTACCAGCCACCTTCGTTGCGGTGCATCTGGGCGGGGTCTTTGGTGATGCCGTGCGTGCGAAGCTTTAGCAGTTCCTGGTACAGATCTTCGCGGTTGGTGGTAATCATGCCGCCTTCGCCGGTGGCAATGTGCTTGACGGGGTGGAAGCTAAAGATGGCCAAATCGGCAAACTGCCCGTTGCCGCACCGCTGCTCCTGCCCTTGAGAATCCGTAAAGAAGCCGCCCGGCGCGTGGCAAGCATCCTCGATAATCCAGAGTCCGAACTCGTCGGCCAGCTTGCGCGCTTCTTCCAGATTCACTGGCAATCCGGCAAAATCCACCGGAATCAGGCCGTGAAAGTGGCCTTTCGGGTGGCTTTCCAGCAACTGGCGTACAGCCTTTAAGTCAATTAAAGCTGTATTTGGGTCAATATCAGCGAAATAGACCTCTCCACCGCAGTAACGCACACAGTTGGCCGATGCCGCAAAGGTGATGGGCGTAGTAATAACTCGTTGGCCCGGTTGCACCCCCAGCGCCAGCGCGCACAGATGCAGCGCCGCCGTGCCGTTGCTAACCGCCACGGCATACTTTACTCCAATATAGGCGGCAAACTTCTCTTCAAATTCGCCCACTTTCGGGCCTTGCGTGAGGTAGTCGGAATGCAGGGTTTCCACCACGGCTTGCACGTCGGCTTCGGTGATGTGCTGGCGGCCGTAGGCAATGGGGTGAGTGGGGGAGAAGAGCATGCAATTATTGAGTTTCGACAAAGGTAAATATCTGAGCAGTTGCTATGGCGGTTTGCTGAACCTGACCTGATATCTGTATAACTTGCGGCGGCAATGTTCAATTTAAGCGTGATTTTTAGGTCATTCTGGATATTGTAGTGTTTAATAATCCAACTTAGCGTGAAAAGAATTTTTACTCTGCTTGGCTGCTTGCTCAGCCTTACCGCCTATAGCCAACGGGAAGCTCAAAATTGGTTGTTTGGTTCAAATTGCGGCCTCCGCTTTGGTGGAAGCAATCCTGTTGCGTTAACTACAGGTCAGTTGAGCAGTTACGAGGCTTGTGCCTCAATTTCTGATGCCAGCGGAAATCTGTTGTTCTATACTAATGCTGAAGCAATTTGGGATAAAAACCATGTGCTAATGCCGAGCAGCACCACCCTGATGGGGCACACGTCTGCCACTCAAGGTGCTCTTATTGTGCGTGAGCCGGGCAGCAGTACGCGCTATTATGTATTTACCGTAGATGCTTGTGATAATCTACTGGTTGGTGGCCTTCATTACTCGTTTGTTGATGTAAGCTTACGGAATGGAGCAGGAGGAGTAGTGCTGCCTCTTAATACAACGGTTCCTACTCCATCAGCAAACGGTAGGCTCACCGAAAAATTAACAGCTATACAACACGCTAACGGCCGGGATACGTGGGTGTTGGTGCACGAGTGGCAGGGCAATGGCTTTTTCGCCTTCTTGGTAAGCCCAACTGGTATTGCTGGCACCGCCGTAGTGAGCCGGGTTGGTACGGTGCACCAAGGCGGTGGTGGCACGTTCGGCAACGCTAATTCCGTGGGGTACATGAAGGCGTCTCCCGATGGGAGCCTGCTGGGTGTAGCAACCCGCGACGCCGGCCTAGAGCTGTTTAATTTCAATAATTCCACCGGGCAAGTCAGCAATGCCCGCCAGCTCTACACGGGTAGTACATTTGATAGAACGTATGGAGTAGCCTTTTCTCCTGATAACACCAAGCTGTACACTACCGACCTGGCAAACGGAATCTATCAGTACAATTTGAGCAGCGCTACTCCGGCTTCAACGCGGCAAAACATCGGCTCATTATTCGGCTATCCTACTAGTGCCTTACAACTTGGCCCCGACGGCCGTATTTATGTGGCATTGCTTCAAAGTCCTACAATGGGGGTAATTGCCAATCCTAATGCCCTTGGGCTAGCCTGCGGCTATACAACTGGTTCTGTGGTAGCAGGTGGCCTGTGTCAAGTAGGTTTGCCCAACTTTCCTAATAGCTTTTCTCAGCAGATAACAACGGCTACTGTTTCGGCGCCAGCAGTTTGCGTGGGCGCAGCAAGTTCTTTCTCCGTTGCGCTGTCGCCTGTTACGCCAGTAGCTACGCACGTTTGGAATTTTGGTGACCCGAGTTCAGGGGCGGCTAATACGGGTACTGGTGCCACTCCAACCCACACCTACGCAGCCGCTGGTACCTATACGGTTACCGTCACGACAACCTTGCCAGGAAATGCTAGTCCTATTATCACCACTCAGACGGTAACTGTCAATCAACTGCCCGTTGTTTCAATAGGGGCGCCGGCACAATCTATTTGCCCTGGCCAAACGCTAGTGCTCACAACCAGTACGCAGCCAACAGGGAGTACGTTCCGGTGGCAGGATGCTTCTACCGGTACTTCTTTGGTGGTCACGCAGCCTGGTATTTATTCAGTAACGGTAACGTCGCCGCAAGGCTGCTCTGCTCAGGCAACTACCACAATTTCTTTGCAGGCAGCGCCCACAGTGCGCCTTGGGGCCGATACCACCGCCTGCTTGAGTGCGCCTTTGGTATTACGGGCTAATGCGCAGCCGGCGGGAGCTACCTATCGGTGGCAAGACAACTCAACTAACAGCACATTTATGGTGCAAGCTGCGGGTACTTACGCAGTGGAAGTAACGTTGTCAGGCGGTTGCACAGGGCGCGACGAAATTGTAGTGCGTGACGCGCAGTGCCCGTTCAAGATTCCTAATATTATCACGCCCAACGGAGATACTAAAAACGATGCCTTCGCGCTGAAAGGATTGAATCCACGAAACTGGAGCATCGAAATTTACAATCGTTGGGGCCGCCGCGTGTACCAAACGGCTGCTTATGATAACTCCTGGAACGCGGCCGGGCAGTCTGCGGGTATATACTACTACATGCTCCACAATGCACAGACCGGTCAGCACTACAAAGGCTGGGTGGAAGTGATACGCTAACAGAAACGGATAGGCCTGCAATCAAGAAAAAGCCCACTGCGTTCAATGAATGCAGTGGGCTTTTTCTTATTAATTGTGGTGGTATTACACTTCAAAATCTGCGTCTACGTGCAGCCGGATTTCCTCGCGGATCTGCTCGGCAGACAGCCAATGGTCGTTGTTAGCGGAATCGTAATGGAAGCCCAGCGGCATGCGTTTGCCACCGAAATGCGCTATGAATTCATCTACGCTCCATTGCGGCGTAGACGGCAGAATGACGTAATACCTGTCGAGCTCGATAGTGCTTAGCGCGTCGGTTTCGGTTATCATTTCCTCGTGCAGCTTCTCGCCAGGGCGAATCCCCACGATTTCCTGCCGGCAGTTTGGGCCGATGGCTTCGGCTACTTCCGTGATTTTGTAGCTCGGAATCTTTGGTACGAAAATCTCGCCGCCCCAGCTGTGCTCCAGCGCATACAGCACTAAATCCACGCCTTCTTCCAAGGAGATGTTGAAGCGTGTCATGTCGGGGTGGGTGATGGGCAACACGCCGGAGTGGCGCTGTTGCAGGAAAAACGGCACCACCGACCCGCGGGAGCCAATTACGTTGCCGTAGCGCACCACCGAAAAGCGCAGGTCACGGGCGCCTTTCATATTGTTGGCAGCCACAAACAGCTTATCGGAGCAGAGCTTGGTGGCGCCGTACAGGTTGATGGGGGCGGCAGCTTTATCAGTGCTCAGCGCTACCACTTCTTTCACGCCACAGTCCAGCGCGGCGTTTATCACGTTTTCGGCCCCGAAGATGTTGGTTTTGATGCACTCCATGGGGTTATACTCGGCGGCGGGCACTTGCTTGAGGGCGGCAGCGTGCACAATAATGTCTACCCCTTCGCAAGCCCGTTTCAGCCGGTCCGCATCCCGCACGTCGCCAATAAAATAGCGGATAGCCGGATACTTGCTCTGCGGAAACGTCTGCGACATTTCGTACTGCTTCAACTCGTCGCGCGAGTACACTACCAGCCGTCGCACCTGCGGAAACTTATCGAACACAGTCTGCACAAACTGTTTGCCGAACGAACCGGTGCCGCCGGTTACCAGAATAGATTTATGATTGAGGTCGAGAGCCATTAAAAAGAAGCCAGGAGTTAGAAGCCAGGAGCTAGTAGGAGACAGGAGAGGAGGCGCAAAGGTAAGGGTACTTGGGTAGTGCGGAAAGATGGGATACGAAGGAGAAAATATGGCTCCTGACTCCCTGCTCCTAACTTCGAGCTCCTAGCTTCTCTTCACCAGCTTCACCAGCTGCTCGGTAAGGGAGCGGCGGGAGTAGCGGGCGTGGCTTAGGGCCGGTAGGTCGAGGTTGGGATTAACGCGCCACTGGGCCACGAGCGTTTCCAGGCACTCCAGCATGTCCTCGTAGGCGTCGTAGGGCCAGGCGCGGCCGGCGCCGCACTCTTGCAGCAGGTTGTCGGCATCGGAGCCGGTGGGCCCCACGCAGATGATGGGCTTGTTGGCGGCCAGGTACTCGAACACTTTGCCCGGCAGGATACCGAAGTTGTGGGCCACATCCGGAATGGCCATCAGCAGCACGGTGGAGCGCAGCAGAAACCCCACCGATTCGTCGTGCGGTACGAACGGCAGCAGCTCGGTAGCGTCGTTGAGGCCGGCGGCAGTAAGCTGGCGCTGCACGCCCTCGGCTACTTTGCCCACGAAGCGCAGCCGGAGCGGCACCTCGGGGTGGCGGCGGCGGCACTCCGCTACGGCGCTCAGCAGCAGCTCGATATGGTAAGTTTCGGAAATGGTGCCCGTATGCGTAATCAGCAGCGCATCGGTGGGCGGGGAGGAGGGAAGCAGGAAGTCACTCTCGTCGTAGCCGTTGGGCAGTACATGAAATTTACTGTCGTGCAGCTTGCCCGATTTGCCCAGGAACAGCCGTTTGGTATCGGCGCTGGTCGTCAGCACAATGTCGGCCTGCTCCAGTACCTGCCGCTCGTAGCGGGCGTCGAGCCAGCGGGCTGGCGCGGTTTGGTTTAGCTCGGCCTTGTAGTAAATGTCGGTCCAAGGGTCGCGCAGGTCGGCCAGCCAGCGCCAGCCGTAGCGGCGTTTCAGCTCCAGCCCAATCAGCTGCGAGGAGTGCGGCGGTGAGCTGGTCAGCACGGCGTCAAACTGCTCCCCTTGCGCCACCAGGTCGGCTACGGCCTGCAAGGCGTGAGCGTTCCAGCCGCGCCGGGCATCCGGAATAAACAGGTTGCCCCGCACAAACTTGAAGGCCCGCTGCACCAGGCTGGTCTTGCTTTCGTTGGCGAAGCCGCCGTAGGGTATTTGCTGCCGTCCGGTCAGTTTCTTGTAGCTCCCAAAGGGCTCGGAAGTACCCGTCCGAAGCACCCGGACGCTGGCGGGTATTTCGGCGGCTAAAGAATGGTCGAGCACTGGGTACGCGCCGCGCTCCGGGTCCACGGTAATCACCGTGGGCTCAACGCCCAGCGCGGGCAGGTGCTTCACAAATTTCAAGCTTCGTTGCACACCCGCCCCTCCGGATGGCGGCCAGTAATACGTAATGACGAGCAGGCGGAGCGGACGGTCGGGCACGGGAGCAGAACAGGAGGCGTGAAAGTGCGAAGGTACGCAGATGCGGCCTTTCGGGGTTTTCTGGTTACTTTTGAAGGCTGGACCCGTTTTCAGCTCGTATACCCTCGCATGGCTCCCGACAACTCCGAAATTTTGGCTCTCCTGGCCGACCTGCTTCGCGCCACTGACCGGCAGACGGAAACCACTACCCGCGCCATTGGGGAGCTGCGCACGGAAATGCGCCAAACCGCCCAGGAAACCAATGCCCGCTTCGAGGCCATCTTCGACCGGTTTGCCACGGCCGTAGCCGACGGCTTCATCCGGATGGAAAAGAAAATTGACGGCGTAAAAGACGAAGTGGCCGGCGTCAAGCAAGAGGTAGCCGACTTGAAAAAAGAAGTGGCCGGGGTGAAAGACGAAGTAGCCGGCGTCAAGCAGGAAGTTACGGAGCTGCGCCACGACGTGCAGCAAATAGACCAGCGGCTGGCTCGCGTGGAAGTAACTCAACCCACTGTGGTTGACGTGATTCGGCGGCTGGAAGTTCTGGAAAATATAGTGTTGAATAAGGCTTCTTAGCGAGCCAGAAAACAACGCAGCAACATTTTACATAAGCAGCGCATCAACCGATGTTTGATAACCTCAGTACCAAGCTCGACAAAGCCTTTAAAACCCTTAAAGGCCAGGGCAGCATCACCGAAATCAACGTGGCGGCCACCATCAAGGAAATCCGCCGCGCCCTCGTTGACGCCGACGTAAACTACAAGGTGGCCAAGGAAGTCACCGACAAAATTAAGGACGAGGCCATGGGCCGCGACGTGCTAACTACCGTGTCGCCGGGCCAGCTCATGACCAAAATCGTCTATGATGAGCTAACCCAGCTCATGGGCGGCGACAAAAAGGACATTGTTATCAAAGGTGACCCGGCCGTGGTGCTGCTCTCGGGCCTGCAAGGCTCGGGCAAAACCACGTTTGCCGGCAAGCTGGCTTCCTTTATCAAGAAGCAAAACCGCACCGTGCTGTTGGTGGCCTGCGACGTGTACCGTCCGGCGGCTATCAACCAGCTGCAAGTGCTGGGCGAGCAGATTGGGGTGGAAGTGTACGCCGAGGTGGAAAACAAAAACCCGGTGGACATTTCGCGCAATGCCATTGAGTACGCCCGCAAAAACAACAAGAAGGTGGTTATCATCGACACCGCCGGCCGCCTGGCCGTGGACGAGCAGATGATGACTGAAATTGAAGCGGTGAAGCGGGCCATCAACCCGAGCGAAACGCTGTTCGTGGTGGACTCGATGACCGGCCAGGACGCCGTAAATACCGCCAAAACCTTCAACGACCGGCTGAACTTTGATGGCGTAGTACTCACCAAGCTTGATGGTGACGCCCGCGGCGGTGCGGCGCTCAGCATCCGGGCCGTGGTGGAAAAGCCCATCAAGTTCATCTCGACCGGTGAGAAGATGGAAGCGCTGGACATGTTCTATCCCGACCGGATGGCGCAGCGGATCCTGGGCATGGGCGACGTAATTTCGCTGGTAGAGCGCGCGCAGCAGCAGTTTGATGAGGACGAAGCCAAGCGCATCAACCAGAAAATCCGCAAAAACCAATTCAACTTCGATGACTTCCTCTCGCAGCTGGAGCAGATCAAGAAGATGGGCAACCTGAAAGACTTGGTGGGCATGATTCCCGGCATGAGCAAGGCCATCAAAGACGTGGAAATCGACGATGATGCCTTCAAGCCTATCGAAAGCATTATCAAGAGCATGACCCCTTTCGAGCGCGCCAACCCCGATGTGCTCAATGGCTCCCGCCGCAAGCGCCTCGCCAAAGGCTCCGGCACCGATATTCAGCAGGTCAACAACCTGATGAAGCAGTTCGAGGACATGCGCAAAATGATGCGCACCATGAACAAGATGAGCCAGACCAAAGGCGGTATGCAGCAAATGGCCCGCATGATGGGCGGCATGGGCAAAGCCGGCGGTAAGTTCTAGCCCTTATCCTGCGCTGAAAAAGCAATCGGCCCGGACGCTCCCACAGTGTCCGGGCCGATTGCTTTTTAAGGCATACCTATGACTGCTATATAATACAAAACGCTCCCGCAACTACTTGCGGGAGCGTTTTGTATGAAGGAGTTAAGGAAGCAAACGTTAGTTGCGGATCATTGGCAGCGTGATAACTGTTTCGGCACCACGTACTCGCAGTAGATAAGAGCCGAGTGGCAGCGTGTGCAATTCCAGCGGATGCTGAAGGCCGCCTTTTAGCTCAAACTTTCCGAGCTGACGCCCGGCCAGGTCCAGTACCTCTACGTGGTAGTCGGCTACAGGCAGGCCTGTCAGGTCGAGGGTGGCGCTGCCGGTGTGCGGGTTGGGGTAGAGGGCAATGGCGGCTTTTGCGTCGCGCACGAACCGTACCATCCGAACCGGGGAGTAGCTGCTGGTGCCGTCGCGGTCCACTTGCCGCAGGCGGTAGTAAATCGGCTTCAGCGACAGGCGAGCTGCGCCTTGGTCGATGTAGCGGTAAGTGGTTTCGCGGGTGGTAGTGCCCTGGCCCTGCACCGCGCCAATCTGCTCGAAGCTGCGGCCGTCTAGGCTGCGCTCCACGTCGAAATGGTCGTTTTGCAGTTCGCTGGCCGTTACCCAATTCAGTACAGTATTTTGATTCACAGCCGCAGCCTCGAAGCTTTTCAGCTCCACCGGTAATGGTCGGGCAATCATTACATCCTCGTAGGTATTGCCAGGGTTAGTGCCCGTATAGTTGCTGCCGCCAGCGGCTCCGTAATTGGCGTCGTTTGAGTAATAGTTGCCGCCGGGCTGGATAGTGGAACCAGCTGTAATACGTAACGGATTGGTGTAGCTTACGCCGGCACTAGCCTGATACGCAACGTTGTCGTTGGCCGTGGCCGCAATAGTCGCGCGGAAGACGATGCTTACCGATGCCCCTGCTGGAAGCGCGCCCAGGCTGAACGAAGGAGTGCTACCGCCGCTGCTAACTGCAAAGTCGATAGGCGTGCTTGATGTATTATCGGCCAGAATCAGTGTTACTTCGGGGGTAAAGGAATCGTCGAAGCTAAAAACGTTGTTTGCAAGGCTTGCAAAGATGTTTAAGTCATCGGCCACGCCTCCCGTGTTGGAAATGGTGAGAGTATACATAGCCGGATAGACGGCACTGCCCGGCGCGCCTACTCTGTTGCGGTTTGGAGTTTCTGTGCGCAAGGCAACAGTCAGCATTGGTAGGCAACCGCCTGCTCCGGCTATCGTGTTGGCAGTAGCGGTGCTTGTAGTAGTGCTGCTGCTGCCAGTGTTGCCGGCCGCTGCGCCAAAAGCGCGGCTGTCAGTATTAGTGCCACCCCGGGCACCAGCCGCTGTAGAGGCAGAAGCTAAGGCCGAGCTAGCATAAATGAAGCCACCGCCGCCGCCGCCGCCGGGTCCTACAGAAGCAGTAGCATTAGTTCGTGCATCGCCGCCTCGGCCACCGTCAGCACGCACGGTCAACCCATTCAAGCCTGACGCTACTCCACTCGGAGGCGAGGCCATCAGCAGTACAGTGCCGCCTGCTCCACCACCGCCGCCGCCTTCGGGTAAGGCGCCGGCGCTAGGTGCCGCACCGCCGCTTGCTTCTACAGTGGCAGTACCAGTTACAGATCCAGTGCGCAACAAAATGATGCCTCCTCCGGTACCCCCACTGCTTAGGTACTCATTGGCCGAAGTTGCATTGGTAGAGCCGGCTCCACCGCCGCCGCCCATTATGAGGCGCTCAGAGCTACCAGAAAAGACTACGCCGCCCGATGCCCGGGCCCCACTACCAGTTGTTTCAGTACCAGTGCTTGCTCCCCAGCCACCAATTCCGCCTTTGCCAGCATTGCTACCACCGCCGCCGCCTGCGTTACCATTGTTGTTGGTGGGAGTGGAAGAAGTGGAGCCGCCGCCTGCATTACCGGGGGCTCCTTGCGCGGTACTACCGTTCACATAGCCTTCGCTACCTGTGTTTACTATCGTCGTGCCGCCTTCATACACATACCGAGGGGTACCGGCCGTGCCTTCGCCCTTCGAGCCGTGTGCTCCCGCACGTGTAGTGGCTGCCACATTACGGAAGGCGGAGGCGGCGGTCATACCATCGTAGCCTTTTGCGCCGCCGCCCCGGAACCCTTTCGCCGTCATAGACAGAGAAGAGCCGCTGCCATTGAAAATGGTTTTACCTGCTACATCCAGCACTAATACACCACCTGTGCTACCATCCCAGGCAGGACCGGTTACGGTGCTGCCAGCCGCGAAAGTGAGGGTTGCGTACTGAGGAACCCGAATAACCTGGAAACGACGCTGCCCCGTTTGCGTGCCCGAAATGTTGGCATAATCAACAGTTTCGTATCCGTATGCTAGCCCTTTATTAAGAGTAATAGTTAGGTTGCCGCCTGAAGTGGTAATGCTTTTAACACTAGCATACTCGTAATGCCCGGCGGTGAAGTTTGTGGTTAAGTTTCCACTGGCTTCCCCACCGGCAACTCCATCACCGTAGGCATCCGAGTTAGTCGTATTCAGATCGGCTCCCTGCATTTGCATAATCAACACCACATCGCCAACAGCAAGAGCGTTGGTTGCACCGCGCGTGGCGGTACTTACGCGTATAGTATTGTTGCCTGCTGCTACTGTTTGGTTGCCAGCATAGTAGGTGTTTAGGATTTGATTGGTGCCACTGACAGTGAACGGGCCATCTTTGCCGGGAGTGGCGCAGGCCGTGCTTACGTTGGCAATACCACTGACTGTGGTAGTAATAGTTGCTGTGTTGTTGGCCGTAACGGGGTCGGGGATGGAATTGCCGGAAACGGCGGTGCCGGTTATCGTGCCGCTGGCTGGTACCACAATACTCACAGAGTTTGCAATGGGGGGCGCGCCGCTGGCTAGGCTGGCAACGGGGGCAAACGTAACCAAGCCGGTAGCGGCGTCATAACTTCCGCTGGATGGCGTGACACTGCCGGCTGGCAGCCGAGGCGCAAGTTGTAACGTAGCCGTCACGTTCTGGGCCGTAACGGAGCCCAGATTAGTGGTGCTCAGGTTGTAAGTAATGCGGGCCCCCGGATTGGCAGTAGCAGGCCCCGTAATGCTGGTTGCCACATCAGCGCCCTGCACGATAATTGTGATGTTGGCCGGACTAGAGGTGGAAGTTGTTTGGTTAAGGATGTCGTTGACGGTATATGGAATAGTAACGGTACCCGCGAAATTTCCAGTAGGCTGAAACGTTACTTGCCCCATTGGGTCTACAGTAAAAGTGCCCTTACCCGGAACTGTGAGCGTATTTTGAATACCAGGAGTGCCAAAATCCAAATCCAGAGAATTGGGCTGAAAACCAGTGCCCGGAAATATGTCGTTACTGATGGCATTGAGCGTAACCGGCTGGTCGTAGCGCGTGGCTGCTAGGTCGTCGTTGGCAAACGGGGCCTGCACGATATTCAGGTTGCGGATTTCGTGCACGTTGGTCAGACTGCCCGTCGAGCCCGAAAAGCCTAGCCGGAGCCGGTCAGGCGGCGTGCTAACCGTTACGTTATCAACAGTGGTGGTAACTACGCTGCCATGCTGTACGCGTACCGTTATACGGTAGGTGCGGGTGCTGCCAGAGCCGGTAGGTACCACGTCGATAAATGCCCGCCGATAGTCAGCGGAGCCGCTTTGGGCACGAGCGGTGGGCACATCCAGGCTGAACCCGAGTTGGTTGAGTGCCGTGCCCGTTAAGTAAGGATAGTCAGTGGCGCTGGACCCGTCGCCAGCTCCCCGGATGGAAATAGCATCCGGGGTGAAACCGGGTCCGCCGTTGCGGCCTTCGGTAGGGTTGGCGAAGTTGCCGAACTCATCGATACCAATACCGATGTAGCCGCGGGAAACCCCTGGCGCCGCCGGGGCATTGGTTTTCTGGGCGTAGCCCAACGAGCCGCCCGATGCGCCAATGCGGAAGCCGCTGGCTGGCTGACCGGCTTCGTCTACCAGAAATACACTGAAGCCATCTGCTCCGCTACCACCGTAGGCAAAAAATTCAAAGGAAATAGTAAATCCATCCGGTGCATCAAAGCCTACATTATCGATGATGGAACCCGCTTGGTCGGTGGCGGCGCTGGTTAGCCGTAGGTAGCCTTGACCAACTGCATCATTGCCTGTTTGGCCAGTGCCGGTCAGGCGGGCTGCTCCGCTGATAGTAAAATTAGGGGCCGAGGCATTTTTGAAGGTTTCGTTTCGCGGAAACTGCGCATACGCCTGCTGGGTAGCACCAAACAGAAGTGTTGCCGGTAACAGTAATCGAACGGGCTTTATTAGCCGAATGCCAGCCTGGCGTAAAGAGGGGAGAATTGTTTTCATTGTAGTGTAGGTTGGATTTGTAACGCGGATAGAAGTTCGAGCTAGTGTGCTCTTTGTGCGGAGAATTGTTCAATTTTATCTTTCCCCTCTAATCTACATAATAGCAGCAGCAACACTAACCTTCAGGGCAAATATAGAAGCCTGTCATTGGCTTGCAAATTGTACTTTATGATTTCAAATCAAATCTGTTGATTCGCTGTAAGAAAGATTCTAAAACAAAAAAAGACAATAGTTAAGTCCTATTAAGTTTTAAATAAACCAAAAATGATAACTGTAGCTATGTGCAAACACAAATCCCCTGCTGCTGTTCGAGTAGCTGAACAGTAGCAGGGGATTTGTATGTATTGTGTTATGCTTAGTAGTTTGTCTTAGTTTCGTGCGCTGCCCAGGCTTCAAAGCCTTGTTTAGATTCGTCTCGTAATAATTCTATCATACGGATTCTGCGTTGCTCCAGTGGCTTCTGAATCTCATCGTAGATGAACTGGTCGTCGAAGCCGGCGGCGGCGGCATCCTGTTTGGTGTTGCCATAGAACACGCGGCGGGGCCGGGCCCAGTAAATAGCGCCGAGGCACATCGGGCAGGGCTCACAGGAAGTGTATAGGTCGCAGCCGTCCAACTGAAACGTGCCGAGCGTAGTGCACGCCTTTCGGATGGCATCTACCTCGGCGTGGCAGGTAGGGTCGTTGGTGCTGGTTACTTGGTTGAAGCCACGGGCAATGATGACGCCGTCTTTCACTACAACGGCTCCAAACGGACCGCCGTGGCCGGCCTGCATTTTTTCAATGGAAAGGCGAATAGCTTCGCGCATGAAGTCGGGGTTGGGTGCTTCCATGCTGATCAGGGAATGAGGTGAGAAACAAGTGGCAGTATGGACAAAGCCGCAAGGTACAGCCCATAGCCGGCAGCCACGGTAATTGATTTTGGGGTGGAGACAAAAAGAAAATATACTTCTCTGAACATATTTAGGGAGTAGGAGTAGTAAGAGGGTACTGTTTAGCTGCTGGGCGAAAATCCGGCAGTATTTCTAACTCCCATCCTCATAGTAGTATGCATCAAAAACTTACGCATTTGCTGGCCGGCTTGTTGATCCTGCTGTTCAGCCTTCCTTCGCAAGCCGACCATCTACGGGCGCACCTACTGCTGGGTGCCACCCTTACTGGCAGCCAAGAGGTACCGGCCGTCACGACGGCAGCGCGCGGTGCCGTGAGCTTCACCGTGAATGCCACGCGGGACACGCTATTTATTTCCGGGGCTTTCAGTGGCTTGAGTGGGCCCATTACCATGGCGCATACGCACTTGGGATTCCGCGGAGTATCGGGGCCGGTGGTAACTGATTTATTCCGCTTCATCCGGGGCAACCGCATTCAGGGCTTCCTCACCGGCACCGACATCGACCGGGGCAAGCTGGACCGCTACCTGCGCGGTGGCTACTACCTGAACGTGCACACGGCGGCCAACCCCAGCGGCGAAATCCGGGGGCAGATTGAGCTGGAAAAAGACGAACACTACATAGCGGTACTTTCGGGCGCCAACGAGGTACCTCCCGTTACAACTTCGGCCGTGGGTATTGGCACATTCAGCTTGGCTCAAGCCCAGGACAAGATGAAATTTCGGGTGGTGGCCACCGGGCTTAGTGGGGCCATTACCGACGCGCATTTTCACCAGGGGCTGCCTGGCGTAGCCGGCGGCGTTATTCAAAGCCTCCTAACGTACGTAAGCGGCAACGTAATTGAAGGTGAGCTGACGCCTGACGCAACGGTGCTGGCGGCGCTGGCCAGCGGCCAAGTGTACATCAATATTCATACGGCCGCTAATCCCGGCGGCGAAATCCGGGGCCAACTGGTGCGGCAAGTGCGCCACCTCGGCCACGATGCGCGCCTGGATGGCGCGCAGATGGTACCCGCTGTAACCACAA
Source organism: Hymenobacter telluris (assembly GCF_017313265.1). Lineage (GTDB taxonomy): Bacteria > Bacteroidota > Bacteroidia > Cytophagales > Hymenobacteraceae > Hymenobacter > Hymenobacter telluris. Next base: position 402,958 of record NZ_JAFLQZ010000001.1, read on the forward strand.
CTGCCAAAGCTGTGGCCTTCGGGCGGCTCAACGCCACCTTCGACACCTTGCAGGTGTTCTTGGCCCACACCGGCCTCAGTGCCTCCCCAACTAGCCTCACCGTCTTTGCCAAAGAGCTAGGACAGGCCAACACTGCTGCCGATTTGATTAGCACTGTTTCATTAACAGGAGCCCCGGCTGCTTTCAGCGTGAGCTTCACCGGCTTATCGTCGGCAGCGGTTAATCTGTTTCTGACGGGCGGGGTAAATTTCGTGCTCAACACGGCAGCCAATCCCAACGGCGAAATCCGGGGGCAGGTGTACCGGTTGGCGCGTGAGGGGTATACCTTCTCCATGAATGGCAGCCAGGAGCGCCCCACGCCCAATGCCAGCACTGCCTACGGGTCCGGCTTTGTGAGCATGGACCGTGACCAGAGCAATGTGCACTTCAGCTTGGCCTGGGGAGGATTGAGTGGTCCGGTTACGGGCGGGCATTTCCACACGGGCCTGCGCAACCAGGGCGGCCCAGTGGTGTTTGAACTTAGCCCATTTTACACGCCTGCTGGCAATACCGCCATTTCGGCCGAAGGGTTCTGGCAGCCTACCGGCAACGCAGCCCCCAATGCAGCCGCGCCGTTTACCGCTCGCCGCGCCCTCCAGTTCCGCCGCGACAGTATCTACGCCAATATTCACACCGCGCTTTATCCGGCCGGCGAAATCCGGGGCCAGGTATTTCGCGGTGCCCGCGACCTGGCCATCGTGCTCAGTACCCAGCCGGCGGTACTCGTTGCCGAATCGTTTGGCTACTATCCAAACCCCTTCCACGATGCCGTTACCCTGTCTTTTGATTCGCGGGTAGCAGGTACCGCCTCTGTTAAGGTGGCTGATTTGGTGGGCCGTACTGTAGTTACACGGCCATTGGCGGTGAAAGCCGGAGCTAATCAGCCGCAGCTTGATTTAGCTGGTGTAGCGCCCGGCGTTTATTTGGTTACAATAGAAATTGCAGGCTCTCGGCTGGTAAGCCGATTAGTGAAAGAGTAGCAATCCAGTCAACGCCTAGCGGAATACCCAGCTGCCTAAACCAGCTGGGTATTCCAAATAAAGTTCCTTTGTTCTATTGTATCCAGTGCTTTTGGCGCGGTAGTTGTACGCGTTTTAGTAGAAAGAATACTTTTTTAGGTGTTTTGGTTGTGGAAAAGAGGCGGCTCGTTGAGTCGCCTTTTTTTATGGCTGACGACCAGCTACTTATACGCTCTTCTTGCTTTGATAAGAGTGGACTAGGAGTTGGTAACAGAGGTTATTGATTGGGGGCAGAAACAATGCGCACCGCTGCTGCCGGACCGGGAAGGCACAAGTGGAGGCGTGGGCGCGACAACCGCCGGTTTGTGAATGCCGTGCTGTAATTAGCGCGCAATAGGCCCAGCGAGTGAGGCAATTGGCACCCCACATACTCACGCATGGGCCCGGCCGAGTTGTGCAGAAGCTACTGAAGCGGTAGTGATGCCTTCTAATCGTTTCTTTCGCTTATGCGTTTACGGCTTATGACTACATCCTCCGTCCCCGCGCTTTTTGTACACCACGTCTTGTTTTACACCCCGGCCGGCGCCAGCGAGGCAGATAAGCAAACTCTTTTGGAAGGGCTGCATAAGCTCGCGCGCATTCCTTCCATTAAAATGGCGCACATCGGTACGCCCGCCCCAACCAACCGCGACGTAATAGAGCGCACCTACACGTATTCCTGGCTCTGCCTGTTCGATAATGCCGAGCAAGAAGAAGAGTATCAGCAACATCCCATTCACGACGAGTTCCGCAACCAGTACGCCCGTTACTGGGAGAAAGTCGTGATATATGATGCTATTGGCCCCAGCTTGAGCTAGCCGGTAGGGCTCAGAAACTACCGGTTCCGCTGCTAATCAGTATTCAGCATAATGAGTCCAGCCTTCGCCAAACCTGTTGTGGAAGAGGTAGTTGGTTAGCAGAGAGAATAGGAAGCCTGGCCAGTTTTTATTGGGTGGTTGTGAATAAGTAATTGCCAGAACGCACCTCGTACACTGCTTTGCCGTGTTCCAGGCGCAAAAACTGTACGCCCGCCGCTTTGGCTGCTCGCCGGCCACCTTCGGTTACGTCACGCTCTTTCTGAGCTGGCAAATACAGGGTGGCCGTCGTGTTGGCGGGCACCACCAACCGATACTGGTACGTGGCCCCGGTTTTCTGCCAGCTGCTTTCAATACGGCCGTACATTGAGTCGTAGTAGCCGTTGGCAAAGGTCATGGCGCCGGTGGGGTCGGGGGTGGGTTGCAGGATGAAATGCTGAAAACCCGGCGAGTTTTCGTCGCGGGCAATGCCCAGTGACGTATCATAGAGCCACGCGCCCACGGCCCCGAACGAGTAATGATTGAAGGAGTTCATGCGGTTGTTGCCGCCGAAGCCTTCGGTGTGCGTATACGAGTTCAGCCGCTCCCAAATAGTGGTGGCGCCCTGCTCAACCGAATATAGCCACGAGGGGTAGGTGGTCTGCTGCAACAAGCGGTACGCCACGTCAGCGTGCCCGTTTTCCGATAAGGCCCTGGAAATCCAGGCGGTACCAATAAAACCGGTCAGCAGCGAGTAAGGGGGAGCCATGCCGCCAGTATCGAGCTTGTTTTGCCGCGTAATGGTGGTCAGCAGGTTGGCTACGGCCTGAGCATGGTTTTCCGGGGCGTACCCGCCCAAAGCCAGCGGCAGCACATAGGAAGCCTGCGTATCGACCAAGTCGCCGGAGGTGGGGTTGGTGTTGTGGTGCTGCTTGAAACCCGAGTGTATGGTGCGCTTGGTTTGCTTCTCCACATACGTGGCATTGAAGAATTGCTTGCGTTGCTGATGAAGCGTGGCAAACTCTTGGGCGTCGGCGGTTTTACCTAATGCCGTGGCTACTTTCTGCATGATATCCAGGTCGAAAAGAAAGTAGGCTTCCCAGAGCAGCGTATTATCGTTGCGGTTCTGCTCAGGCCCCAGCCAGTCGCCCAGCGGACCGTCGTTTAGCACCCCGGTTTTCGGGTCGAGTTTGTGGCGCAGGTAGGTGATGTAGCTCTTCATGGCGTCGTAGTGCTCAGCCAGCAGTTGCTGGTCGCCGTACTGCTGGTAGCTTTCCCAGGCCACGGTGATACCAGCGCTGCCCCACAAGGTACCCCCAAAACCACCGCCCAGCGGGGCCACGTCCGAGAAACGACCGTCGGGGCGCTGTACATCGCGCATGGCCTGCATATGGCGGCGCAGGAACTGCGGCACATACCCTAAATAGGTGGCTGTGCGCGAGAAAACCGAAATGTCGCCACTCCAGCCCAGGCGCTCATTGCGTTGCGGGCAGTCAGTGGGGATAGACAGAAAATTGCCCCGCATCGACCAGGTGATATTCTCCCACAGCTTGTTTACCAGCGGGTTCGATGATTCGTAATGCGAGGCCAGTTTATCGAGTGAGCTAAGAACGGTGCCTTTCACAGCCGCCACGGGCAATGCCCGCTCGATGCCGGTAATTTCCACGAAGCGGTAGCCGTGGTAAGTGAAGCGCGGGGCAATGGTTTCGGTGCCCCCCTTGGCCAGATAGATGTCCTGGGCCATGGCGGCGCGAATGTTTTCCAGCATGAGCATCCCTTCCTGGCCTTTGTATTCGGGTAGGTTAGGATACTGCACTTCGGCGTAGCGCAGCACAATTCGTTGGCCCGCCCGCATGCCCGTTAGCGTGATGCGGGGCACGCCCACCATGTTCTGGCCCATGTCATACACGAACACCCCGGGGCGCACCTCTTCCACCGACTTGGCCGTTAGCTCGGCTATGGGGCGCACAGTCTGGCCAAATTGCCCAACCAGCTTTGCCTGCGAGTAATCGTCTACGGCGGGCATGTTGGCCCACTCGGCCCGGTCGCGGCTCACGTGCTGCATTAGGCCCACTTCCTGCACTGGTTTCCAGCCGCTAGCCGGGTAGGTGGGCAAGCTCCACTGCGCTATCCGCGCCTCTTGGGTGGCATCATATACTTCGCCCTGGAAGAAGCTGCCGTACACTGTCGGGCCACCGTTGAAGTACGACCAAGTAGCCGGGTTGCTCACTATTACGTCTTGATTGCCATTCACATACGTAACGACCAGCTTGGCCAGCAAGGATTGCCGGTCGCCGAAGAAATTCCAGAACCCGCCCATGTAGGTAGCCCCGCCGCTCCACCAGCCCTCGGCCAGGATGGCGCCTAGCGCGTTCGAGCCGGGGCGCACCTGCGCCGTGACGTCGTAGGTTTGGTAGAGATGGGTTTTGGGGTACTGCGTCAGGCCGGGGTTGAAGTAGGCACTGTCGAGGCGGCGGCCGTTCAGGTACACGTCGTAGATGCCCCGGGCGGTAACGTAGAGACGGGCCTTAGCAATCTTGGCCGCGGCCGCCGCGAAAGTGGTGCGTAGCATGGGGGTGGCATTGCGGCTCGGGTTGCCGAGTACCAAAGCGCCCGTAGCCCCGCCGCGCACCTGGTACGCCCCGTTGCGGACGCGCACAGTGCTGGTAGCCGAAAAGATACCAGTGTAAGGTTGGGCCGTGAGTTGCTCGCTAAATACCACGTTCGAGGGGCTGCGGAAGTTGCGCAATTCCACGTTGGAAAAGGCGGCCGATTGGCCCGGTGGTACGGCAAAGCCAATGTCGGCTACCACCGGAAAAGCAATAAAGTCGCCGCCCTGGCCCAGTGGGTTCAAGTTGACTTCGGCCACCTGGTTTTCCTGCTGATTGCCATCGAGGTAAATGCGCGTAAGTCCCAGGTCCGAGGTTAACTCAATGGTATGCTTGGCGTACTTAGTTGCCTGGTTGAGGAGTGCGGTGGGAATAGCGTAGCTCTTGAACGGCGTATCTTTCTTATCAGTGGGATGATACCCCGCCCGGTAGATATGTAATTGAGCCTTACTTTGTTTAGCTAAGGGTGCAATATCCAGCTCCAGCCGCAGGTACGACTCGTCGAGTTGGTTTTGCAGATGGTAGAGATTCTTATGCTTATCAAGCAGGCGCGGGTCGTTGGCTCCGTACAGGAAACTGGCGCGGGTGCTCTTGGAGGCGGCATCTAGTTGCACGGTGTAGCCTAGCTTGAACACCGGCAGGTAAGGGGAGTACAACACCATATCCTCGTCGCCGCCACCAATCCACTTGGCGCCGCTCCAAGCCGTTAGCTGAGGGTCAGGGTTGAGCAAGCCGGTTTCAAACCAAGACGCGGCCGTGTGCTTTTCGTTTTGCTGGTCCCACACCTCCACCACCCAGGTGTAGCGGGTGGTGGGGGCTAGTGGTTGGCCAGCGTACAAGATGTTCAGCGAAGCACTGCGGGCTACCTTTCGGGAGTCCCAGACCAACTCGCCCGCCTCGTTGCTGACGCGCACCTGATAGGCCGTCTGGCGGCAGCCGCGTGGCTGACTAGGCGCCGCAGCTAGTTGCCAGCTAAAGCGGGGGGCCTCCACATCCATACCCAGCGGAGTTTGGGTGTACTCCACTTGCAGATTGACAATGCGCAGGTCGGCGGCCCGCAGCGCACCGGGCAGCAGTAACAGTAGCCCGAAAAGCCAGCTTCGAGCAGCCATTCCAAAGCAGTCATTCTTGAAATCGGCTAGCAGGGCCCTAGCACGGGGCGTTTGCAAGTCAAGTGAAGTAGCAGCAGAAGAGGAAGGCATGAATCAAGGAAGGCAACATCAGTTCGTAACTGTCCAGGCAAAGCAGGCACCGTCGCGGCGGTCGGGGCGGGTACCGGGGGCATCGGCCGAGCACAGGCTGCCAGCTTTGGGGTCGGCGAAAAGATAACGGTGGGTGAGCAGCGACTGTAGCATCAGGTCGCCGCGTTGCATGTCCTGCCACTGGAAAAGTGAGGCGTCGCCTTGCTGTTCTTTTTCGAGCCGCACTTCGGCCATGCCGCCCAGGCCGCGTACTGTCACCCAGCCGCCGGTAGCCACCGACTGCAACGCCACGCGCCCCTGGCCTTTATCAACCACCCGGAAGCGGCTGGTAGAGCCATCCGCGGCCAGTTTGTCGCGGGCCGCCACCGGGCGCACGAAGTTCTTCCAGCTTACCAGCACGGCGCTGTCGGCGAGGCTCGTGAGCTTGATTTCCTGGCCGTAGGGGATATGCCGCGTGAGGCCCCGGGGGCGAGGCTCGGCCACCTCGAAGGTGTTGAAATCGGCGTAGCCGCCGTCCTTGTTCAAGGTGTTATAGTTGAACAGTCCGTAGCGTACCCCCTGAAACGTGCGCAGCTGAAATACCATGGTGCATTCCGGCCCTAGCTCAGTAAACGTACGCCCGTCGAGGCTGTAGCTGAAGCGGGCTTTTTCGGTGTCGAAGTTGCAGCTGGTGCGTAGCCACAGGTGGGAAGCTGCCAGAGGCTGGCGGGTGGTTTGGCCGGTTACGTGGTCGTACTGGCGTAGCTCCAGCCCGTTGGCCTCACGGGCCGCGCCCAGCCACGAATACGGCCAGTTCAGCAACGCCAAGCCCGCCACATCGCCGGGTTGCAGCTTGCTTAGGTTCACTTCCGTCGTCACCACCGACTCGGGGCCGATGGCGCGCTGCGTGAGCGTGTTGCGGGCCTGCCAGAAATCAGCAGACGGCAAAGAATGCAGGCGCAGGTGCCCTTTGCGCTCAGCCAAAGACCACTTACCGGCCACCGGGGCGTGGTTCCACTGCCACACGGGTTGCAGGGCGGCAGCCGCGAAGTCGTCGCTGCGGCGGTAGGGTGCGTGGGGCGTAACGGTGGCGTCGGTGTTGGGCTTCACCCACGTACCTGGCGTGCGGGTAAGGTTGCCGGGCAAGCCGAAATAGGGCCAACCGTTTTGCCAGGTAACGGGCGAGAGGCAAGTCAGGCGGCCCACCGAGTTGTGGTCCATCATCGACCAGCCCCACCACTCGCCCGATGGGGTTTCCACCAGTCCGCCTTGGTGCAGCGTAATGCTGCGCACCAAGTTGGGCACAGGCGGCGTGAGCTTAAACGGCGGCTGGTTCCCGCCGGCCAGCATGTAGCCAGTGCCAAAGCCCAGGTTTTCTTCGGCGCTTATCACCTGCACCTGGTACGGGCCGCGGGGGCTGTCGGCCCGCAAACACACCTGATAACAGAGCGGGTCGTAGAGGGTGTTGGTGATGTAGTACTTGCCGTTGATCTTGTAGATGTGGCAACCCTCGCCCGCGCCGCTGCCCTTGGTCACGATAATCTGCTCTGAGCCGGGCCGGATATCGGTGAGGTCGGCGGTCAGCTCGGCCAGGTGCAAGTCTTCGTAGCCCCACACCACGTACACTTTGCCATCGTCATCAAACAGCACCGACAGGTCGTGAAACGACTGTTTTAGCTCGGTGTGCTTCCAGGGGCCCTTGGGGTTGGTGGCGGTGTAAAGCTGGGTTTTGCGCCCGTTCACGTTGGTGAAGATGTAGAACGTACCGTTGTGGTAGCGGAAGCTCGGGGCCCAGATGCCCTGCCCATAAACACTCTTGCCCTCTTCCAGCCGGTAAGCGGGGCCAAAGTCGAGCGTGCCCGCCGCGTAAGTCAGAAATTCCCAGTTCACCAGGTCTTTGGAGTGCAGCACGGGCAGGCCGGGCATGGCGTGCATGGTGGTGCCGGTGAGGTAATAGTCGGTGCCAACGCGGATAAGGTCGGGGTCGGAAAACTCGTCGTAGAACAGCGGGTTGGTGTAGGTGCCGTTGCCGTTATCCGACGTCCAGGTAGGAGCGGATAGAAAGCCGGGAGCTTTTTTCTGCGCAACAGCAGGCAGCCCAGTTGCCAGCAGCAAGCCAGCACAGCAGATTTTTCTGAGTAGACACGCTACGTTCATAAGTAGTTAGCTTATTGATTGTCAATGATTTTTAGCTGCAAGGCAAGGCGCTTAGCACGTTCCGAAAAGCCCACGAGAGTAGCGGCCAGTACCGCTTGGCTGGTGCCGGCAAGCAGCCCGCGGTGCCCGCCAATAGGGTACCGGCCCACGGTGCTGCTTAACGCCAGAGTGGATGGTGAGCGGCAAAAAACAGCAGGGCTTGGTTGGTGCGCTGGGAGCTGTTATTTCAGCAGCAAGACGTCGTAGATGCCGCCGGCTGTAGAGCCCGGCGCGGCCGCAAACTTCACGTTCAGGGTTAGGGCCGTGCGGGCTGACTCGGGCAGCTCGTAATCGGCCTCGAAAAAGGCGTCGCCTTGGCGGCCATCTAGCTTCACCTGCGTGAGTTGCTTGCCATTGACTAGGATAGAGAAATAGCGGTTTTTGTCGCCTCCGAAGTAGGTGATGCGCAACGTTTTGGCCTCGCGCTTGGGGTTTTGCAGGTTGTAGCTGAACCAGTGAGCAGCATCGCGCCAGTGCCGGTCACGAAAGGTGCCGGCCTGCGTTTTCTCGCCCTCAAAGCCGTGGTCGGATTCGGGTTGCTGCTCGCCCGGCGCCACCTGATCAATGGTGCGGGCGGCCAGGGCCCGCCGGATGGCGTCTTTCTGCCGCAACGCCTCTTTGCGAGCTGTAAGCTCCTGGGGCGTGGCTACCGGCCAGTATAGCATGTAGCGCGCATCATGAATCTGGTAAAACGGCACCAGCTCCACGTTGCGGAATGCCTCGCTGTCAACCAAACGCGCCGCCGAAAAGGTAAGGGGCTTGCCGGGCACGGGTTGCAAGCCCTGGGGTAGCTCGGCGGCCGAAGAGGCCACTAGTATTGGGGCTTCCTCAATGGAGTAAAGCGGCCCGCGCGCCACGTGGCCCATGCGGCTGCCATCGGCCCGCAATCCTACCAGGCCGGTGGTATCGGTGCGGGCGGCCAGCACAATGGGGCCGTGCACGAACGACACCCAGGGCGAATGGTCGGGCAGGTATTCGGCTTGGGTGTGCATGGGCAGCGCTACGGCTACCACGTCGCCGGAGCGCCACTTGCGGCGGATGGTAACGTAGCCGGCGCGGCTGGTACTCTGGGGCACGGCCCGCCCGTTTACGGTTAGCTGAAACTGCTCGGGCCGCACCCACACCGGCCGCCGGACGCTCAAGGCCATCTGGCGCGGCTTGCGCAACGTAAGCTGCACGGCCGTTTTTTCTTCGTAGGGGAAGCGGGTGGTTTGGCGCAGAGTCAGACCGGCTTCCGGCCACGACAGCTGCGAGGGAAGAAACAGGTTGACCAGCAGCTCGTTGGTGCCTTGGTGCGCGTATACCAGCTCGCCGTATTTGCCGTGGTTTTCCAGGCCCGAGCCCACGCAGCACCAGAAGCTTTCCTGCGGCTGCGAGTACACGCGGTAGTGCCGCGGCCGAATGGGCGTGAAATACACGAATCCGCCCTGGTTGGGGTGCTGCGACGACAGAATGTGGTTGTAGAGGGCTCGTTCGTAGTAGTCGAGGTAGCTGGTAGCGGCACTGGTTAGGTAAAGCTGCTTGGTGAGCTTGAGCATGTTGTAGGTGTTGCACGTTTCCGGCCCTTCGCGCCCCTCCAGCATAGAGGTGAAGTTGCCGACCGGGTTGAAATGCTCACTCACGCTGTTGCCGCCAATGGAAACCGTGCGGTTCTGCACCACCGTCTGCCAGAAAAACGCCGCCGCTCGTGCCCAAGTCGTATCCCCGCCTACTTCCGCTACGCGCTTAAAGCCAATGACTTTCGGTATCTGGGTGTTGGCGTGCTGGCCGGTTAGCACGTCCTTGCCCGCGAGCAGCGGCTCCAGGGTGGTACGCTGCGAAAAGCGCTGGGCCAGGCGCAGGTATTTGGGTTCGTGGGTGAGCTGGGCCACGTCGGCAAACACTTCGTTCAGGCCACCATGCTCACTGATAAGTAGTTGCTGAACTTGCGCGTCAGTGAGGTTGGCAGTGAGGTCCACGGCCCAGTCGGCCAGTTTAACGAGCACCGTGCGGGCCTGCTCGTTGCCAGCAAACAGGTAGGCGTCGCGCAGGCCGGCGTAGGTTTTGTGCAGGTTGTAGAGTGGCACCCATTTCTTGTTCAGCGAAAAGCCGCCCACCTCAAGCTGCCCGGCTTTCACTTGCTGCCACATGGCGCGCCCACCCGGAATACCGCCCACGTACCCGTCGCCGCTGCGCTGCTGGCAGCGGGCAAGCTGCTCAACCGAATAAGTGAGCCGCTGTTGCACTTGCGCGTCGCCGGTAGCGGCGTACATATACGCCAGGGCCGAGAGGTAGTGCCCGCCTATGTGCCCGTCGAGGCCGGTATTCTCCCAGTTGCCGTAGCGCTCGGCCTTGGTGGGCAGGCCCGCCTCGGCTAGGTACGGCGCCAGCAGCCGGTCAGGGTCGAGGGCCAGCAGGTAGGTTTTGTCGGTTTGTTGAGCTACCAGAAAAGGGCTGTCGAGCAACTGTACCGCCGACAAGGGAAAGCTCTGCAAGGCAGCCTGCTGACCGAAGCCAGCCAGTGGCAGCACGCAGGCGCACCAAAGCAATAAAAAGCGCTTTTTCATGAGAGTGGGTGGGAGCGTATCGTCTTGGTAATTGACGCTAAGTAGGTGATGAGTAGAGAGTTGCGGCGGATTTTAGGCGGGTGGCAGCTTCCTGTTACGGCTGCGGTGCCAGGCCTTCGGTGGTCATTTGCACCCGCTTGAGCGTCCCGTTCTTGTTGTAGTACAGCCGGTCGATGCACACCGAGCGGTGGAAGCTGCTGCCATGCGTATTCACCGTGCCATTGTGGTAGATGAAGTACCACTGCTTGTTGAACTCAATGATAGACTGGTGATTGGTGTTGGAGTTGCCGGCCACTTCATTGAGGATGCCTTTGTATTCCCAGGGGCCTTCCAGGCTGCGGCTCATGGCGTAGGCTATCTTCTCCGGAAACTCGGTGGCGTAGCTTAGGTAGTACCAGTCTTTGCGCTTGTGCAGCCACGGCGCCTCCGTGAAGCGCGGCAGTGTGGTAATCGGGTGGATGGGGCCGTCCAGCTCGGTCATGTTGGGCTTGAGTTTCGCCCAGTAGCACACCGTGTTGCCCCAATACAGGTAGGCCTGGCCCTTCTCGTCGATATACGCGGTAGGGTCGATGTCGTCCCAGCTGATTTTGGTGGCAGTGGTCATGTCGTTGGTGACGAGTGCCGAACCCCGCGCATCCTTGAAGGGGCCGGTAGGGCTATCCGACACGGCCACGCCGATGGCTTTGCCGCCGATGCTGCCGTGCTCCACGGCTGCGTACCAGTAGTATTTTCCGTCGCGCGCAATAACTTGAGAGGCCCAGGCGTCGGCTTTGGCCCAGGCAAAGGCCTGCACGTTGAGCGGCGAGGGGTGCTCGGTCCAGTGCACCATATCCTGCGAAGAGTAGCATAGCCACTGCTTCATGAAGTACCACTCCTTGCCGGGGGGCGGGTTGTCGTGGCCGGTATAGAGGTACACCGTGTTGCCCACCACCAGTGCGGCGGGGTCGGCGGTGTATTTGTCGCGGATAATGGGGTTGCCGTACACCGGCAGCGGCGTGGGTACGGTCACGTTCACGGGCTGGTCGGGGTTGCCGGGCGTGGCTGGGGCCGCGGGCGTCTGGGCCAACGCTTGGCCGGGCAGGACTAGCAGCAGGCCGCCGTAAGCCAGCAAGCGTACAAAATTGGAGTGTGAACGGAAGCGCGACTTCATAGGGCAGGAACGAGGTGTCGGGGTTGGCAGCAGAACAAGGCGGGAGGTGGTGGCTGGAGCGGAAGTCTAAGTTGATGTGCTGGTAATCAGGCTGCGTTCCGTAGTTGCCATGAGCCAATGAATAGGTGAGCAGCATGTGCCCGTGAATACATAGTCAGGCGGGCACCCGGTGGGCGTGTGTGGCAACTGGCAAACCCGGCTAAGATTAGAACTTCAACCAGAGGGAAGGCCCTTGCAAGTTTACACAAACGTTTGTGTAAACTTGCAAGGGCCTTCCTGATAATTCAAAATATTATCAGGTCATAGTCCAGCAGAGTGGAGGAGGACTCTTTCTTGTCTGTTAGAAGTAAGAGCGGGTATTTTCCTGTTATATATAGTTAGGTGTTGATTTTCAGTTGATAATATAATTGAATTCAGTAGCCAGTAGATAGTGCCTATAAAACCATATGGCTGAGGTGAAAGCACGCACCAAAACACAAAGCTTTGTGTAGTTATCCTTACGGTTAACTGCCAACGCTTTGTTGGACTTGCTGTATGCACGTCCGTTTTACAGCTACTTCAGCTGCTAACCCAGAGTGGAGCCAAGGCAGGGCGTTATAGTAAGTTGGCAAGCAACTGAAAGGGGAGAAGCTAGCTGAAAAGCGTACTTACCATCTTCGCCCCAACCCGTAGAACCAAGCGTTAAGCCAGCGGAGGTGCTACCTAGCCACTTGCTGCCGCACCCACGACGCGAATAAGGGTACCGCAAACACGGCGACGGTCAGCACGGTAAGACCGGCATCGGCGGCTTCACTGCCAAGGAAGCGGCTGACGGGGTGCATGGGAAAGTAGTGCTCAAACAAAGACAGAAAGAGCTTCAGCCCCAGGATGCCAATCACCACGAAAGCCGCCGTTTCCAGAAACGGGTACTTGGCCATCATTACCACAAAAACCTGCGCCACCAGCCGCATAGCCAGAATACCAATAAACACGCCCAAACAAATCAGAATCAGGTTGTCGGTGAAGGCCACCACGGCAAACACGTTGTCGATGGAGAAGGCCAGGTCCATTAGCTCAATCAAGGCCACGGTAGCCCAAAACTTACCAAACAGCCCCAGCGTGCGGCGGTACAGCCAGCTTTGCTGCTTGTCCACGCCTTCCTCGTCCGTTTCGGAACCGCCGCCTTTGGGCTTGAAATGGTCGTAGGCCAGGTACAGCAAATAGAGGCCGCCGAGGGGTTTGAGAAACCAGAACTCAATCAGGAACGAGGCGAACAGAATGCACAACCCCCGAAACACGTAGGCCCCGATGATGCCGTAGCGCAGAGCTTTCTGGCGCTGCTCCTTGGGCAAGTCGCCCACCATGGTGGCCAGCACCGCCGCGTTATCCACCGACAGCAGGCTTTCAATGATGACTAGGTTGCCCACAATGGCCAGTGCGGCCAGCGGATTGTCTATGATTTGTTGCAGGTGTTCGTTCATGCGGAAGAAATAGGGTAGTTACTGCGGCAGGAAGCGTGGGCGGCGTTCCGGTTTGTCGGCCGACCAGCCGAAGTCGTGGCGCAGGATGAAGGCTACGTAATTAGACCGGTCGGGGCCACCGTTGAACTGCGTCATCCAGAGCAGTTCGCCGCCCAGATGTTTGTTGAGAATGTAGCCCACGCCACCCCATACCCGGTTGCTGTCGAAGGGGTTAAGCTGGTCGCTGAGGCGGATTTCGTCCTTGATGGTGGCGTACCACTTCGGGCTTTCCAACGAACGGGGCCCAAGCGGCAGGCGCAACGAAGCCAGGTACCGAAAGCGGAGCCGGAAGTCGCCGGGAGTCCAGCGCTCCTCAATGCGGTAGCGGTGCAACAGCCGCGCCCGCCCCAGCTTGTTGTTGACAATAACTTGCTGGTACAGCCGGTTCTCGCGGTTATCGAATTTTTCGGTTTGCTCGGGGTTGGAGTAGGGTTGCAGCTGCAAATACATGTACCCCGCCGCCACCGACATGGGCAGGCTCTTGAGGTTGTATTGCAGATTGGCTAGGCCCAGCAGCAGGCGCTTGTCGGTGAGGCCGCTGTAGGCCCGGTACTGCGCCCCCAGGTTCACGTCGAAGCGCTGATTGAGTGAGTACGTGCCCGTGTATTGCAGCCAGCCGTTGTACTTGCCGCGGTTTTGGCCCAGCGCCGGCCCAGCAGCCAGCAGCACGAGCAAGGCAAAAAAGAGAAACGTCTTTTTCATGGAATAGCCGATGAGAATGCCGACCTGGGCAGGGCAGCGGGTGGGAGGTTGGGTTGTAAATGGATTGGAGCTTTCAGACTCAGCTTTAGGCTAGCCGTCAGCCTGTTACAGCGGTACCACGCCCAGCACCAAGCAGGTAATGAGCATCACGATGACCGTTCCGCAGGCCCATTTGAGCGTGAAGCGCTGATGGTCGCCAAAATCCACTTCGGCCAGGCCAGCAAGCAGGTAAGTGGAAGGCACCAGGGGGCTCAGCAAGTGCACCGATTGCCCGAGCAGCGAAGCCCGACCCATATCCACCACGCTCACCCCAAACTGGGTGGCCGCCTTCGTAACCAGCGGCAGAATGCCGAAGTAGTAGGCGTCGTTGCTCATGAAGAAGGTGAACGGCGCACTGGTGATACCCGTCAGCACCGGCAAATGTGGCCCCAGCAGGTCCGGAATCAGCGTCACGATGGTCAGGGACATGGCATCTACCATTTTGGTACCCGCCAGAATACCAGTGAAAATGCCGGCCGCAAACACCATCCCGGCCACAATGACGGCGTTGCCAGCGTGGGCGTTCAGGCGGCTGCGCTGCTCGCCCAGGCGCGGATAGTTGATGAGCATGCCGAGGGCAAAAGCCGTCATGAACAGCACCGGCAGCGGCACGATATCCATGAACAGGCCTACCAGTAGTGCCAGCGTGAGCAGGGCGTTCAGCCACAGCAATTTGGGGCGGCGCAAGCTCAGCTCTTCGTCGTTGGCCTCGGCTACCAGCGCCGTAGCGCCTTCGGTAATGACGGTGATGCCCAGCCGGGCCCGCTCGCGCTTACCGAAAATGTAGGCCACGAACAGCACCCACCCCGCCGCTACAATCATGGCCGGAATCAGGGGCGTAAACACCTGCGAGCTATCCAGGTGCAGGGCCGACAGCACCCGGGCCGTAGGGCCGCCCCAGGGCAGAATGTTCATCACGGCACTCGACAGAAAGGCAGTGGCAGTAAGCACCAGCGGGTTCATGCGGAGGCGACGGTATAGCGGCAGCATGGCCGCCACCACAATGATGTAGGTAGTGGTGCCGTCGCCATCAAGTGAAACGGACAAGGCCAGAACAGCCGTGCCGATAACTACTTTCAGCGGGTCGCCGCCCACTACTTTCAGAATCTTGGCCACAATGGGGTCGAACAAGCCCGCATCGGTCATGATGCCGAAGTACATGATGGCGAAAATGAGCATCACGCCGGTAGGCGCAATCTTCTTGACCCCTTCCAGCATCATGTCGCCGATTTCGGCCCGAAATCCGCCAATCAGCGCAAACACAATCGGGATGAGGATCAGCGCCGTCATGGCAAACATGCGCTTGGACATGATCAGGTACATAAACGTACTGATCATCAGAAAACCTAGCAGCGAAAGCATAAGCAGAGGATTGGGGTGGGGAAAGAGAAGCACAAGAGCAGCGGCACGCCGAAACGTATGGCGATACTACCAGTGGATTTAGAATACATTTGGAAGATGCCCGCCTCACGCCAATAAAAAGTGATGAGTCACTCATGCTCCTTCAGTTGCCTGCCTTGGCTGGCAAGGCACCCGCGCAATCCGCTTGCTTGCGCTACAGTGGCACTCGAAACTGCTTTACCTTTACCGTTCCTTCTCCTTTCTGCCTCCCTCCATGAAACTACTGATCGTTGAAGATGAGCCCGAGTTGGCGGCTGGCCTCGGCAGCTACCTACGCGGGCAGCATTTCGTGTGCGAGCTAGCTGCCACCTTCGATCAGGCGCAGGAAAAAATGCTGCTCTACGACTACGACTGCATTCTGCTGGACCTCACCTTGCCCGGCGGCGACGGCCTGGCGCTGCTACGCGAGCTAAAGCAGCAGCGGCCCGAGGCGGGCGTGATTATCACGTCGGCCCGCAACGCCGTGGACGACCGAATTGCGGGTTTGCAGCTGGGGGCCGATGATTACCTGCCCAAACCCTTTCACTTGCCGGAACTCAGTGCCCGCGTGGCCGCTATTGTGCGCCGCCGCCGCTACAACGGGGCCAATATGGTGCAGGTGGGCCAACTGACGGTGGACATAGCGGCGCGGGTGGCTACGCAGGGCGGCCAGCCGCTGAATCTCACGCGTACTGAGCTGGATTTGCTGCTGTTGCTGCTCGCCAACCAGGGGCGGGTAATCAGCAAGGGCGCCATTGCCGAGCACCTCTCCGGCGATGCTGCCGAGCAGTTTGATACCTACGAAACGGTGTACGCGCACGTCAAAAACCTGAAGCGCAAGCTCACCGAAGCTGGCGCGCCCAACTACATTCGGATGGTGTACGGCCTGGGCTACCGCTTCGACGCCGACCTGGCGTAGCTCGGCGCTTCCTTGCTCCCATGAAACTCCTGACCCGCACCACGCTGATTTTTTTGCTGTACGCCAGCGTAGTAGCGGGCGTAGGATCGTTTGTGTATTACTCGCTGATTCATAAGCTGTACTATGCCTACGTAGACCGCACGCTGAGCCGGCGCAAGCTGCGGGTGCAGAAGGCATTGCGCCTGTATCTGCACAGTCCCACCGACCTGGCGTACTGGCACCAACTCGACCACAACGTGGAATTTGTGCCGCTCCGGGCGTTGCCCGCCCGCCGCTCCGACCAGTTCAGTATCCGCCCCATGTTCAATGAGCTAACCGGCCAGCAGCAGCCCTACCGGCAACTGGCGGTGCCCGTGGTGTTTCAGCAGCGGCCGTATGAGCTGCAAATCCGGTTGTCGTTGCTGGATACGCAGTCGTTGCTGCTGCGCATTGTGGTGGCGGGAGCGGGCCTTTTCGGGGTGCTGGGGCTGGGCATGTTCGGGTTGCAACTGGTGCTGAACCGGCGGCTGTGGCAGCCGTTCTACACGCTGCTCGAGCAGTTGCAGCAGTACAAGCTCAACCGCAACCAATCCATTACGCTGCCTGCCACGCCGGTGCGGGAGTTTCGGGAGCTGCACGAGGCGGTGCAGTTGCTGCTGCGGCAAAACCAGCGGGTGTACCGGTATCAGAAAGAATTCACGGAAAATGCCGCTCACGAAATCCAGACGCCGCTGGCCATCATGCGCACCCACCTCGACCTGCTGGTGCAGGCGCCCGGCCTCACCGAGGAGCAAGCCGGCTACATTGAAAACCTGATGGGCGTAACGCAGCGGCTCACTCACCTCACCAAAAGCCTGCTGCTGCTGGCCCAGCTCGACAACCACCTGTACTTCCCAGCCGAAACCGTGGACGTGGCGGCCACTGTGCGCACCCAACTTGCCCAGCTCCAACACCAACTAGCAGCCCGCAGTATCCGGCTGGAAACGGAAATTGCGGGTAGCGTGCCCATGCGCATTCACCGGGGCCTGCTGGAAGTGCTGGTCAGCAACCTACTGGTTAATGCCATCCGCCACAACGTGGCACAAGGGGACTTGGTGGTGCGCCTGACGCCGGAAGCTCTGACGGTGGAAAATACCGGCCAAGCGCAGTCCTTACAGGACGCGGGCCTCTTCGGCCGTTTTCACAAAGCCACCGACAGCCCCGCCGAAAGTGCTGGCTTGGGTTTGGCGCTGGTGCTACAAATCTGCTCGAACTGCGGCCTGCCACTGCGCTACACCTACGTAGCGCCGGGTCGGCATCGGCAGCAAGTGCAACTCCGCTTAAGCAGTGAGGAAGGGTAGAAGGGACCCAGACTTACCTCGGTGGCGAAATAGGGGGTTATTCTTTGACGAACTTACAAGTGGTACGTTCGGCGGCTGAAAGCACCTCCACTTGATAGATGCTATTCGGCAACTGACTCACCTCCAGCAGCACCGGGCCCGCCGAAATAGTGCCTTGTAACAGCACCTCGCCCAGCATGTTGCGCACCCGGTAGCTGGTAGCACCGGTTGGAGCCACCAGGGTTAGCTGCGTATGGGCCGGATTAGGGTAGAGGCTTAGCTCCTGAGCGGACGCCACGGCCACCACCGGAGAAAACGTAGCAGTGCCATCGGCATCTACCTGCCGAAGACGGTAGTAATTCAGGCCGGCCGCCGGTCGGTGTTGCACGGCGTAAGTGTGGGTTCGGGTGCTTTGGCCCTGGCCGGGCACTTTGGCTACCGTCCGGAAAGCTTGTTCAGCGGCCGCATGCTGAACTTCGAAGTAGGCATTGTTGGTTTCCGTGGCTGTGCTCCAGCGCACGGCTACACCGCCATCTGCGTGTCGTGTGGCGGTAAAGCTGCTGAGCGTAACGGGCAGCGGCATGGCCACGATGGGCCCCAGCAACTCGATTCTGGGCTGCGTTAGGGGCGAGGCACTTAGGTTGCCCCGCATGGTGGTTATCACGTAGAGCTTGGCCGTGGAAGCCAGGGAGAAAGCTGGGCCATTCGTCCAGGTTACGCCGTTTGGGCTGCTTTGCAGAACAATGGTGCCATCGGCCATGCGCAACAGCCCGTAGTAAGCGGCAATGGGCGAGCCATTGTAGCTATCAACTCCTTGATTAATCAGGCGAAGGTTGTCGCTGGAGAACATGATGCCCGCCTCAATGCCCGCCATGCCCAGGGCCTCGTGCGCGGCATCGGTGGTAGCAAAGCCTAACGCCATACCGTCGGTTGCCGTTTTGCGCCAGAATATGCGCGCTTCTTGCCCGGCGGCTATGGTTTCAGTGGCAATGGTTTGCTGGTAGGGAGCGGTACCCCGGTTGGTGTACGTGCCATCCAGGTTTTGCCAGAGGTAATTTCGGAAATGCAGCGGCCGGGTATTATCCGTAGAATCTGCATCTATTTCCTCGCGCGATACCAGATAGCTGAGGTGGCTGCACACCTTATTCGTAGCATTGCCGGTTTCCGTTGCGTCGCCGGTTTGCAAGAGGTACGTCACCGTTTGGGTGGGGAGCCAGTCGTTGAGCAGGTGCAGCTGCCACCGCTGGCCGCTGCCCGTAAGCTGCACCAAGGTGTTGCCCGCCACCGAAAAGCCCGCCTCCGTTTGGGTTACGTTCTTACTGTACACCAAGTCAATGACTTTCGGGTTGGTAGGGGAGACTAGTGCAGTAAGAATCTGGGGCGGGGCAGTGTCGGTACGAGGGTCCTTGACGGCCGCATTTTTCAGATACACGTTCACTAACCCAGTGCTTAGGTTGTAGGAAGCCGTATCGGCACCGCTGACGGTTACGCTGGTTAGGTTGGTAGCGGGCAGGCGCAGGCAAAAGTCGCGCAGTAGTCCCTCGGCTGGCAAGCCCGAGGCATCGAACGTATAAGTTACTACGTTGCCGGCCACGGCTTTCGTTATCCGGCTGGGGTTGGTCAGGAAATAGTCGCGGACTTCGTAGTACTCCATTACTTCCTGCTGCCCGGCCAGCCACACTCGGTCGTTGTTGTTGGGGTGCGTTAGCAGGTAATCAACAAAGCGTTTGAAGCCGTCGATTTCCGAGTTGCCGGGGCCGTGGGAAAATGCATGGCCAATCAGCTTAACGCCATTCGAGCTTTGGGCCAGCAAATCGTCGATGAAAAACCGGATGGTTGGCTGCCCGGCTTCCATCCATTTGCCGTCCAGGTTGGCCCGGCTGGCCAGAATACGGTTCGGGTTGAAAGTTGCAATCCGCAGCTTGTCGTTCCACTGAATGTCGGACGCGTAGCCATCAATAGCATTGGGCGCAAACGTAGACCCAATGAATTTGTAGCCCAGATAAAGCGAGTTGGCGGTGTAGCCGGCAAAGTCGGCTGGGATAACCAAGGTCCGCATCCGAACTCCCAGCTTATCGTAAGCGGCCTGTTCGGGGTCTTTGATAGCCCGCCACGCGTTGTAGGCGTTATCGTGCAAGTGAGAGTGGTTCGCCAGGTTATCCCCCTTGGCCAGCGCCTTGGTGTATGAGCGCCAATTATTATTGATGGTGGCGGTATTAACGGCAAAAGTGTAGTGAAACTTCACGGGCAGCCCGGCGCCATCGGTGTAATAAGCGCCTGGATAAGTAATGCCATTGGCTGCGGTACCCCCGTTGAGCACGGGCATCACAGCACTGGTATCCGTGGCTTCCCCATCGTCTTTGGTGAAAATAAAGCCGGCTGTCTTGCCGTACTTCAAGTCCTCGAAGTGGACGTCCGTTGTGGCCGGGAGCTGCCGGTACCGGGCCGTTACAACAACAGGAGCCGCACCGGAAGAGGAAGTTTGGCCCCAGCCCAGGTGAGAGTTTGCTAGTAGTAACAACAACAAACCCAGCCGCCACGAGGCGGTAAGCGAAACGTTAGTAGAATCAGCCACGAAATAAAATAGCAACAGGTGAGAAACAGAAGCAGATAACTCCAGCGCAGATAGAAGAGAAGTCTAAAGTTAGCTTGAAATAATTCAGTTTTCCTAGCATATTATTATTTTAATTCCATTGAACTTCTCAATTACTGGTTATGGCAGCCTAGGCCAGCAGCACGTTCGAGCGGTTCAAATAGCTTTTATGGTGTAGCGCAAGTGCACTTTTGCAGCATTACTTACGGCGCGTTCCACCGTTGGCCCAAGCATAGGGTGGCTAGCCGGCAAGAAACCCAAACACGCTATAGTGTGGCACTACTTTGTTGTGAAGCAGTTCGTGGGTTTCTGTTGGTATTTAGCTCTACCGAGAGTTCAATGGCTAGCCCGTATACAAAGCAAAAGTAGCTCAACGAAGGTGTGCGAAGGCGGCTTGATTGAAATAAGGAAAGCTGAACAATTGGCAGAGAAGGCAAGGTTAGTTGAAAGTTACCTTCTACTTTGCGCCTCATCTACGCTACAATTTTTCTGCTCATGCGCTTTCCTTTCCACCCCGGAGCCGTACCCGCGTTGCTGTTGTCTGCCTCGCTTTTGGGCGCCGTATCCCCAGCCCCCAATACCCAAACGGTTACGGTCCGCAATAAGCTGAACATCAACCGCTCAGCGGAAACCATCAGTATTCCGGCCAGCCGCCTGGCTGTTTTGGTGAAAAAATACGGCGCTAAAAACCTGCTGGTGAAGGATGCCAGCGGCAAGGCCATTGTCAGCCAGGCCGTAGACAACAACGGTGACGGTACCGTGGACGAGCTGCTGTTTCAAACCGACATCAAGGCCAATGCCAGCCAGAAGTTTACGATAACCGGCGCGGCTAATGCTGCCGCTCAGCAACCGAAAAGCCCTTACACCACGTTTGCCCGCCTCGTGCCCGAGCGCACCGACGACTACACCTGGGAAAACGACCGGGTGGCATTTCGTACCTACGGCCCCGAGGCCGAGCGCCTGGTAGTGGCCAAGCAGCCCGGCGGCACGCTCACCAGCGGCATGGACTGCTGGCTGAAGCGCGTACCCTATCCCATCATCGACAAATGGTACGCCGGCCACGTGAAGGAAGCCGGCTTCTACCACAAAGACCGTGGCGAAGGCTACGACCCTTACCATGTGGGCGACAGCCGCGGCTTTGCGGGTATTGGTATCTGGGAAAACGATTCGCTGTACGTTTCGCGCAACTTCACTGGCACTAAAACGCTAGCCAACGGCCCCATTCGCACGCTGTTCGAGCTGAGCTACGCCCCTTGGCAAGCGGGTGGCCGCACCGTTACGGAAAAGAAAATCCTGAGCATCGACCTGGGCTCCAACCTAACCCGTTTCGAGGAGCACATTTCCGCCGACAAGCCGCTGCCCAACGTCACTATTGGCACCACGTTGCACGCCGAGCCCAAGGGCGTGCGGGGCGAAGTGAAAGGCGAACCGCAGCAAGGCTGGTTCCGCTACTGGGAGCCCATGGACGATGCCTTTGTGGGAACCGGCGTGGTGCTAGCGCCCGGCCAGGTGCAAAACTGGAAAGACCACCGCACCAAAGCCAAAGAGCAAAGCCACCTGTTGGTAATAGCTACGCCCCAGGCCAACAAGCTGGTGTATTACGCCGGCTTCGGCTGGACCAAGAGCAACCAGTTCAAAACGGCTGCTGAGTGGGACCAATATCTGGCTACGTACGCTAAGCGGCTGGCTTCGCCATTGGAGGTGACGTATTAAAATATTCGTAATCAGGGGACTATGCCTGCTGCCCGAGGCAGTGAAACCTTCGCCGCCAGTAAGGCGGGCTTTATCTTCCTGCCATGAGACTTGTTTTGCATGTGGCCCCGGTGTTGTTGCTGCTTGGGGTGGGAATGGGGTACAGCAGCCGGGCCCGCAAACTCACGCCGGCTGGGGTGTGGGTGGGAGGTGGCCTGGGGTTGCTTATTTTTCTAGGAGCCGGGTATCTGGGGCTGGGGTTGCTGGGGCTGTTTTTCGGGCTCGGCACGGCGGCTTCGGCATGGCGCGTGGCTGATAAGCGCCGGCTGGGGCTGGCCGAGGAAAACCGGGGCCGCCGTACGGCCGGGCAGGTGGTGGCCAACGCTGGGGTAGCGGGGGGCTTGGCGCTGCTGAGCTGGCCGTATCCGGCTTTTGCCCCTCTTGCTATCCTGATGCTGGCCGGCAGTTTTGCAGCTGCCACCGCCGATACGCTGGCTTCGGAATTGGGCAATATTTACGGTAGCCGGTACGTGAATATCCTCACTTTCCGCCCAGATAAACGAGGCGAAAACGGAGTTGTAAGCGTGGAAGGCACCTTGCTGGGGGTAGCTGGCAGTGGTGTAATAGCGGTGGCCTACTGCCTGAGCTATGGGTGGGGGCCGTGGCTCTGGTGGCTGCTGGTGGCTGGCACAGCCGGGAACCTAGTGGATTCTTTGCTCGGTGCCACTCTTGAGCGGCGGGGCTTATTGTCGAATAACACTGTGAACTTGCTCAACACCCTAGCTGGAGCCGGCACGGCCGCAGCGCTACGTCTCAGCCTGTTAGCTTGAAGCTATATAGACCGGACACAACTTCTAGCGGACCACAACTTGAATCTAGCCGAGAAATCTTGTAGACTGACGTTGCGGCAACAGCCAACTCCGGACAGCCTAATGCAGCCAGCAAACAAGCCTTAGTTGCTACAAGTTGACTAATAGCGAAGTATTCAGCATAGCGAAATAAGCCAGCAGGTCAGCCGCCAGAACCAACAAATAAGTGGGTTAACGACGCGCTATGTGTTGCGTAACGGCGTCGCTGAGCGGTGAAACGGCCGGACCGAAGTAGTGAGTCAGGCGGCCGTTTTCATCAACGAGGTACTTGGCGAAGTTCCAGACCGGTGCCTGCTCGTTCCAGCCGTTCTGCTTGGTTTCAGAAAGCCAGCGGTACACCGGGTTTTGTTCGTTGGCTTTCACTACCACGCTTTTCTTCATCAGCGGAAACGACACCCCGAAGTTCACCTGGCAGAATTCCTGAATGGCATGGTCGTTGGCCTTTTCCTGCTCCGCAAAGTCATTGGCCGGAAAGCCCAGCACCACCAGTTGATCGGCATATTGTTCGGAAAGCTGCTGGAGTTCCTCGTACTGGTTGGTGTAGCCGCAATTAGAGGCCGTATTCACCAGCAGCACCTTTTTGCCTTTTAGGTTCCCGAACGGTAAATCCTGGCCGTTGTTGAGTTGCCCGGTCAGGTTATAAAAGGGAGTAGTAGCTGGTTTAGCCTGCTTGTTTTCCAGCACCTGCCCCCGGCTGCCCGAGCCCGACAAGCGCATAATGAGTGGATACAGCAGCTTCAGAAATTTCTGGCGAAAGGTGGCCATACGATTGGGTTAGACACAAAGATGAGGCCTGTACGTAAATGCGCCGCACAATGGCTACTAATTACCTTTAAAGCCAACCGCCCCCCAACTAACTAGTCAGGGGGCGGTTGGTTGTAGTAGTAAGCTGATCTAATCAACTACTGGCTATTGCAGCGGGTCGAAAGCGCCGCCCCAGGTGTTGTTCTGAATCAGCTGCGGGTTGTTGTCGATGGACTGCTGGGGTAGCGCGAAGAAGTAATACTCCGGCTTCCACTTGATGCCATCGGGGTAGGTTGCCGCTGTCGTCCCATCCAGTACCCGAGTCGTGATGGTGAAGTAGTTGGTATACACCTGGTCGATGTCGAGGTTGTCGCGAGTGGTGGCGAAATCGGTGGGTACGCCAGTGGTTTTCAGTGTGATGATCAGGCCCTCACGGCGCTTGCCGTTGAGAGTGGTTTCAAACTTTTTCCAGCGGCGCAAATCCCAGAACCGCTTGCCTTCGAAAGCCAGCTCAATTTGCCGCTCATACAGGATGGCGTCGAACATTTGTGCCCGGCTCATGCCCGCTTGCAAACCATAGTCGCCGGTGCCGGCTTCGATGCCGGCCCGCGCCCGAATGGCCCGGAGCTGGGTGTAGGCCTCCGTGAGGTTACCCACCCCGCAGGCAGCTTCGGCCAGGTTCAGCAGCACCTCGGCATAGCGAATCTCAATCCAGTCGGTTCCGACGATGTTTACCGTGTTGGCTGCTACCGTAGGGTTAATGGCTTTACGCAGGTAGAAGCTGGTAGGGGTAGCGCCGGAGGGCTCCACGCTGGTAGTACCCCGCAGATACGTCCAGAGCTTGTAGTTGGCGTTGCCGTTCAGAGGCCAGTTGGCGCCGTTGTAGGCAATGGTCTTGCCGAACCGGGGGTCCCGGTTTTTGTAGAACAGCTGCGTACTGTAAGCGTATTTGGTCGATTCGCCGGGCTTCTTGCCGTCGAGCATCGGGAAGGCCTTGGCCAAATCCCAGGTAGGCCGGTTGGAGCCGCCGCCCGTACCCGTGTACGAAGGCCGGGTGGCATTGTCGTATTGGTTGTTCTTGGCGTTCTGGGTGCCGTTGGCGGTGGTGTTGTAGCCCGTTACCAGCACGGCCTCGGGGTTGTTTGCCTCCTGAAACCACAATTGGTCGAACGAGGCGTGCAAGCCAAAGCCGTTGGCACTCAGTAGCGTCCGGGCCTGCTGGCTGGCGGCAAAGGCCCGCTGCCATTTGGTGGCATCATCAGAAGGGTTGAACTGCGGGCTGGCGGCGTAAAGCAGAGCGCGAGCTTTAAAGGCAGCAGCGGCACCGCTCGTGATGCGGCCCCAGCTGCCGCTGGCAGTCCACTTGCCCGGCAGGTAGGCAATAGCAGAATCCAAGTCGGCAACAATCTGGTTGAAGCACTCAGTGGTGGTATTGCGCGGTAGGTAGGCGGCATCACGCGCTTCCGGACCTACTGCCTGCTGTGGCGTGAGCACCAAGGGTACCCCGCCGTATATGCGTACCAAGTCGAAATAGCGGTACGCGCGGAAGAACAGCGCCTCGCCTTTGAGCAGGTTGCGCGGCTGGGTTGGAATCGGCGACCGTTCGAGGCCCCGGATAAACATGTTGATGGTCCGGATCTTACCGTAGTTGTTGTTGGCCGCCAGCGCCGTGCCAAAATCCGTTACAGTGTTCTGCGTTACCACGCCGCGGAGGTAGTCGTTGTCGGAGGCCGCTTCTTCTGACAGGCCGCTGGGGTTCTGGCTGCCCAGCCCCACACCCGTCTGGCCGAACCAAGTGGGTAGGTTCTGGTCGTAGATGTAGCTCAGGTTGAGAAACGCAATGGTTTCGTTCTGGAACACCAGCTCTTCGCTGGCGGCGGAAAGGTCAATCTTGTCCAGCGTGTCTTTGCAGCCCGCAATGGTCAGCGCGGAAGCCGAAAAAGCGAGAAGGGCAGCTATGCGAGTGAATTTCATGAGTGCAGAGAAAATTAGAAGCCAACGTTCAAACCCAGCGACAACGACCGGAGCGTGGGGTAGGCATCGTAGCTACCCGAGTAGGTTTTGTAGCTGTAGGGGTTGTAGAAGTTGATAGGGTTAACTGCCACAAAGAATACTTTCACGCTGCTGATATTGGCCCGACTTACGAAGGCGGTAGGCAGGGTATAAGAAACAGTGGCGTTGCGCATGCTGGCCGTCAGGGAGCTGCGGTACCAGAACTCGGAAGTGCGGTTATAAGTGTTGGCGGTGCCCGGTGATGGGTACTTCGCATCCGTATTGTCGGGTGCCCAGTGGTCGGCCCAGAACTCCGGCCGGTTGGCGGTAGGCGTGGCCACGGTGCGGGCAACTCCTTCTACCAGCGCCTGGCCCCCAAACGACATGCCCATAGTTATCTGAACGGTGAGGCCCTTATACGACACGCTGGGGTTGAGACCAATACTGTAGTGGTTGCTGGCCTTCCTGTTCAGAAATGTTACGTCGTCCTCCGTGATTTTACCATCACGCTCCGTGTAGTTACCAGAGGCGTCTTTGGGGCCGCGGATGTCTTCGTAGTACAGCATCCCCGGCGCCGGCTTGTCGCCGAACTGAGTGAAGGTTGTGGGGTTGAGCTGCGGGTTGGCCTGGAAGAAGGCATCAATGTCTTCCTGGGTCCGGAACATGCCCAGATACTTGTAGCCAAGTACGCCCTGGTCCCGTGAGCGGCCGGTTGGGTCATCAAACTGCCCAAGTTTGCCTCGCTCCACGTCCACTCTGATTTGCTTGTCGTCGTTCCACGACAGGAACGTATTCACCCGGTACGATAAATCGTTGGTGATTTTGTCGCCGTAGCCCACCGACAGTTCGTAGCCGAACCCATCAATAGCCGCGTAGTTTTCTGAGGGCAGCGGTGCGCCAATCAGCAGCGGGGCCGAAGAGGTAATCGACGTAAGCATGTTCCGGCGCTGGTCGAGGAAGCCATCGGCGCTGACGGAGAGGCGGTTATTCAGGAACCGAGCGTCGATACCAGCGTTGTACTTCCGGTTCTCATCCCACTGCGCGTTGCGGTTGGCCAGCGCGTTGTTCGGCGACACGGTGAGGGTGCGGTCGGCGTTGCCGCCAAATACCGCGCCTTTGCCAATCTCGAAGCGGTAGTTTTCCTGCCAGTTGTAGGCGCGGGTGGCGTCCCCGCCCAGCAAGCCCACCGAGCCGCGGATTTTCAGGAAATTAACGCCGTTGCCTTTCGGGAAGAATCTTTCCTCGGAAAGTACCCAGCCCGCCGACAAAGAAGGGAACAGGCCCCAGCGATGCTCCGGCGCAAAGTTGGTGGAGCCGTCGTAGCGCATGGCCAGCTCCACAAAGTACTTGTTGGCGAAGTTGTAGTTGATGCGGCCGGCGTAGGAGAGGATGCCCGATTCCGAAGTGCTTTCCTCGGTTACCATGTCGCCCGTAGCGAAGCGCATGTTATCGAGGCCCCCCGGTACGATGCCGGTCTTGTAACTAGCCGTCTGGTCGAATTTTGTCTCGGCCTGCTCGAAGAACGCCAGCGCCGAAACGTGGTGCTGGCCGAACTGCTGCTCGTAGTTCAGGTAGCCGTTGAACTGGTAGGTGTCGTTGTAGCTGGGTACCACCCGCACAATGTCACCGTTGCGTAGCGTGCGCTGCTGCACCACGTCGCCCCCCGGAATGTGCCGGTTCGTGCCCAGGCCTCGGTATTCGGTTACTACGTAGCTGGTACCAAACTGCTTGCCGAAGTTGTTGTCGAGGGTACGGCTGTAGAGCACCCGCGCCTTCAAGCCCTTCAGAAACGGAATGTCGTAGTCGATGTTGGCCGTCAGGTTCAGGCCGGTGTTGCGTTGCGAGGTATAGTTGTTGGATTTTTGCACTTCAAAGAAGTGAGTGGCATCCACGCTGTTGGTATTGCCGAAACCCGGCGCCGAGTACGCCGGCTTGCCGTCAATGTAGAAGGCCCCGAACTTAGGCGTAAAGAGCAACGACCTCATGTCGTTGTCCGGGCTTTCGGTGCCCTGCTTGAAGTAATACGTCTGCGACTTGTACAAGTCGCCGCTCAGCGAGAGGCCCGCTTTCAGGCCGGTAGCCACCGTTACGTCGGTGCTGGCCCGGAACGTCCACTTATCGGAATTGATATTGTCGAAGTTGCCATTCTGGCGGTTGTACGACACACCCGCGAAATACGTAGCCCTGTCGCTGCCGCCGCTCACGTTCAGCGCGTTACGGGTCAGGGTCGAGGGCTTCCAGGCCTGCTCCAGCCAGTTGGTGCTGTTGTTGGCGAAGTACTCCAGCTCGTCGGGCGTGTAAATCAGCGGGTCCGTAGCGGGACGGCCCCGGTAGAAGTTCAGGTCGTTGAGGTAAGTGGCGTGTTCCACACCGCTCATCATGGTAGGCAGGCGCGCATCTGACATCCCCACCGAGCCACTATAGGAGAATTTGGCTGGGCCGGCTTTGCCGCGCTTGGTGGCCACCACCACTACGCCCTGGTTGGAGCGCGCCCCGTAGATGGCCGCCGCCGCATCCTTAAGCACCGATATAGCCTCTACCTCCGACTGGTCGAGCAGGTTGAAGTCTTCCTCCGTGCGCACCACATTGTCAATTACATAGAGTGGGCGAGTAGTACCGCCGTCTTTGGAGAGAACAACCGGGTTACGAACCGTAATCTGGCCTTTCTCGCCGGGGCGGGCAGTGCCGCCGCTCACGCCCACGCCGGGGTTTTGGCCGGCAATGGCGGTGGAGAGGCTGCCTACTGGCAACTCCTCAATGGCCTTCATATCCACAGTAGCTACGGCTCCTGTGAGGCTCACTTTAGACTGAGTGCCGTAGGCTACTACCACTACCTCATCCAAGGCAGCCGCATCATCAACCAGCACCACATCAAGGCTGGAGCGGCCGCCAATGGCTACTTCCTGCTTTTTGAAGCCAATGGAGCTGATAACCAGCGTTTCGTTGCCGGTGGGCACGTTGAGGCGGAACACACCTTTGGCATCGGTAGCGGTGCCCGTAGTGGTGCCTTTAATGACCACGCTAACCCCTGGTATGCCTTCGCCTTTGGCATCCCGCACCGTGCCGGTCAGGTTGATAAAGGCTGCGGAAGACACGGTGGGTGCAGAGCCTACAGCCGGGCTGGCCACAGCGGCGCTGGCTACGCCAGCGCTAAGCAAAAAGCCGGCTAACATGGCATACGCAGCCTGTTGGCTGGTGCTAAGCGGGCGGGGAGGAAGTAGGGGTACAAAACGGGTCATAGCAGTTGATTTGTGGGAAAACACATGCTGTGTGGGGGAATTTTTATTTTGCGGGTTGAGTGGCTTCGGCTGCCTTACGCTCGGCTATGCGGGCCTGCCAGTCCTTGCCGGCCTGGTTCATGTCGATACCCGCCGCCGAGAGGTAGTTGTTGATCTTGCCTTTGTATTTGCCAAACCACGCGTGCTTTTTTTCCGAGGTGCTAGCATCCATGGCGTGCTCCCGGGCTTCTACCAACCAGGCCAGCATCTGTGCTTTCTGCGCCTCGGTTAGGTTGGGCAGCATATCATTGTAAGCGCGCATCGTGTTGGGAGCCACGCTGTAAGTCATGCCGTCTTTCACTTTCTCAACCTGGGCGGCCGTAAGGTGGCGCTCCAATTTTTTGAGGTATTGCGCGTGAAGCTTATCGAGGGCGGCATTCGTGGCCGCTTCCGACTTCTCCAGCTCAGCCTTGGTGGCTTCGTCCTGTGGTTTTGCCTTGATAGCGGTTACCTGGGCTTTCTGCTTTTCGTGAATCTCGTTGAGCGCCCGGTACTGGCCGGCAATAATATCCCGAACCTGACCGCTGGTTTTGGCGTTCAAAGAACCTAGCGTTGCCACAATCTTGTCGGCTCGCTCGTTGATGGTGCGCGTATAAGCTGCCTCTTTGGTTTCCGTTGGCGGGGTGGTTTGAGCGGCAGCTGAAACCACAGCGGTAACAGATAAAACCCCGGCAAATAGATAGCTGCGAAAGGTGTGGTGCATAATTGAGGAGTGGCTTCAGTACAGCAGCAAGTTACACCCTCCCCAAGAGGCAGCTATGCACCTTTTAGGCAACTTGTTATACGATATTATCATGTGGCTTCCGGTACGGGCTAAAAACCCGCTTTCAGGATTACCAAAGCACTAATTCACGAGAAATAGTTCGAGGTCAAGCACATAATTGTGCTGGTAAGTGATGACTCAGCCAATCGTTTGTATTGTATATACAATATAGTTACTATTTCCAAGCGGAATTGAGCTGTTTTTCCTCCTAACTGGCTTGAAAAATCGACTTCAAATATGCCGTATTGGCTCCGAAATTTCTTTTCACGTTGCGGGCGTCGTTGGCGTCGCGTGAGCGTTCAATCACCAGCCAACCTTCCCAGCCCATTTCAGCTAATGTCTGCTTGACTTTGCGCATGTCGAGGCGGGTGTTGTTTTCCAGCCACACGCCGTCTTCGTCGGTGGCGTGCATCTGGCAGATACGCTTGCGGCCCAGAATCTTGAGTTCTTGATGCAGGTCGCGGCCTTCCTTGAGCGGGTTCGAGAAGTTGAAATAGATTTGGATGTGCCTGGAGCCTATTTCGCGCAGCAGCTCCACCTCGCCTTTGGCATCCAGGGAGGTTTCGATGCCGACTACCACACCGGCTTTCTGGGCCATCTTGCCTACTACTTTCAGGCGCTCCACAATGGCGGGGCGCAGCTCCGGGTTCTTCACTAGGTCGCCCTGGGTGCCGAGCGGCAGGAAAGCCACCTTCACGTTCATGGCCTTCATGGTGTCGAGGCAGTCCTGCACCATGCGCTGGTAGGTGGGGCGGGTGGCGAAGGACTGGGCGTAGAAGCCCGTCATGGCCAACGAGCAGATTTCCAGGTTCAGTTCCTTAGCTTTATCAAGAAACTGCTGCCTGATTTCCGGCTTGGCTAGCTGGTTATCAAAGGTTTCGCGCTGGCCTAAGCCACCCATATCAATTTCCACGCCGTCGGCCCCGATGTCCTTAGTAAGCTGCAAGGCCCCCAACTTCTGCCGCTTCAGAATCATCAGGTCCACCACGGCAATTTTGTAGGTCAGCTTCTTGCTGCTAGCCGAAGAAGTGGCCCAGGGCAAGAGCAAGCCAGCCGTGAGCAAAGAGCCGGCTTTCAGAAATTCCCGACGATTGAGTGGGTTTGGGTGCATGGCGGAGCAGTTAGTAAATACTTACTGATACTATTCTAGAGGCTAAGCAGGAGCCGGTTCCAGGCGGGTTCCTTTGTCAGGCAGGGCGCTACTTGCCCGCTTCTGTAGTGGCTGTGGTGGTACCTGTAGCCGAGGTGCTGGTGCGAAAAGGCCGGGCGGGCAATCCGGCTTTGGAAAACAGATTGGGCTTGGCCACTTCGTCCCAGCCGAAGCGTACGGCCAGCGGCTGCGGCACCTCGGGCGCCGAAACCAGCACGCGCTTGCCCTTAATGCGGGCCTGGGCCGGCCGAAATACGCCATCGGACCCGGCTACTTCGAAGTCGGTGAGCGGCTGCCCGTCATTGCTGATGAGGCGGCTTTTCAGCGGCTTGTAGGATATTACCACCGTGGCTCCTTTCATTTGTAGCTGGTCGAATACGGGGCCGGCGGCGGCTACGCTTTTCTGCTTATACGTGTCGGCGAGGGCCAGCCAGGCTAGCCTCCGGCCGATTTTCCACTTGTACGGCGGGTGAATATCGTCGAGCTTGGTTACCAGGTCCGTCGTGACAATCAGGCCGGTGTGCGGCGTTTGCAGTACGGCTTCCTGCGCCTCCCGGAACCTGGGTAGCGTTTCACGGTTCAGCGGCACCTTGGTGTCCTTGGATTCCGAGTACTTGAACGGGGCCAGTTGTACATAGTAGAAGGGCAGCGTTGGGTCGTGCCAGGCGGTGCGCCAGTTGCCGATTAAGGTGTTCAGCTTGTGCGTGTAGCTGGTTGTTTCGCTCAGAAAGCAGTTGGATTCGCCCTGGTACCACAGGAACCCGCGCAAGGCCAGCGGCGCCAGTGGCCGGATCATCGGCTCGTAGAATTTGCCAGGGTCACCGTCCACTTTCTGGCTGGCGTAGTACGGGTCCTGCGCAAAAGCTTCTTCGGCAATCCAGGGCTCGATGCGGCTGCCCGGAATAGCGGAGGAAATAACCCCGATGGGCACTTTCAGATGGTCGTACAGCTCCTTGGCGAAGAAATAGGCCGGGGCCGAAAATGACCGTAAGGCCGAATCCTGCGCGATGCTCCAGCCCTTATGCTGGGGCTCAGGCTTCACCAGCTCTTTGCGGTTCACCAGAAAAATCCGGATGGCCGGGTTGTGGGCGCGGTCCAGTTCCGTGAGCGGGCTGGCATCCTCGGTGGCCGGAATCGTCACCTTGCTGTTTTTGCGCATGGTGTACTCCATGTTCGACTGCCCCGAGGCCAGCCACACTTCCCCCACCAGAATATCGTGCAGCCGAATGGTGTTGCGCCCTGTAATCACCAGCTCCGCTGGCTTCGCTGAGGCCGTTAGCGGCTGTAAGGTTACTTGCCAATGACCCGCTGCATCGGTGGTAGTACGCTGCTGCTGGCGGCCAAACTGCACCGTCACTGCTTCGCCCGGCGTGGCCGTGCCCCAAATGGGCAGCGGCTTGTTGCGCTGCAATACCATATTATGCCCGAGGATGCGGGGCAGCACCACGTCGGCTTGGGCCGGGGCGGAGGCTAGCAAACCTAGCAGCGCCGTAATTGATACGGTGTAGAGACGCGACACCTCGCGTCTCCGCGTTGCTGATGTTGTTATAACTGCATGGTCACAGTCGTTCAACGACGAGACGCGAAGTATCGCGTCTCTACATAGCGTACGAAGGTGTTGTAGAAGCTGCATTTCCTTATTTCTTAACGAGCCACACCACATCAGCGCCGGTAGCAGGGCTGTTCAGCGTCACCGACTGCCCGCCTTTCACCGTTTCCTTGGAGGCAATTACCTGACCCGTTTTCGGGTTGATGTGGCGGAC
Source organism: Hymenobacter telluris (assembly GCF_017313265.1). GTDB lineage: Bacteria > Bacteroidota > Bacteroidia > Cytophagales > Hymenobacteraceae > Hymenobacter > Hymenobacter telluris. Next base: position 435,152 of record NZ_JAFLQZ010000001.1, read on the forward strand.
GGTGAACGAGCCTTTCAGGGCCGACAAATCCAGCTGCACGGGCGCGGTACCCTCACGGTAGACCACAAAGCCTGTTTTGCCGTCACTCAGGGCCCACTGGCCGGCAGGCTTGCCGGGTAGCGCCACCGGCGTCATGGCTGCTACGGCAGCGGCAAAACGCGCATCCTCTACGCGCGGCACGCTGGCCAAGGAGCCGCCGGCTAGCAGCACGGCCCACCCGAAAGTGTCGTAGTTGTCGGCGGAGTAGAGCACGGCTTTGGTGGGGAACTGCTGGCGGTACTCGCGCACGGCCCGGTACACCTGCTCGAACGAGCTGCGCTTGGGCTTCAGCAACCGGGCGTGCTGGCGCGGGGCCAGGTTCTGGCCGCCAGCCGGGGCGTAGGTGCTGCCGTCGAACTGGTAGTGCCAGTAGTTGATGTCGATGACGTCAACCACGGCGGCGCGGGCGGGGTCAGCCAGAATGGCATCCTGTACGTCTTTGGTGGTGCTGAGGGCAATGGTGGCTTGCTGGCCGGTTTCCGTTTCCCACTCCTTAATGGTATCCAGCCAGAACTGCACGAAGGCCAGCGGACCCGTGAATTCGGCCCCAATCAAGTGAATGACGCCGGTTTTGCCCACGAAGTTGTTGAGGCACTGCCGGATGTAGGCCCGGTGCAGCGGCCGGCGGGTGGCGTCCGTCACGTCGTAGAACTGCTCGGCCATGAAGATGCGCTTGTCGCCGGCGTAGGGGGCAGGCTCAGGGAAACCGGTGTTGTTGAGGTTGTTGACCGGGCGCCAGGGGAAATCGGCGTAGTGGGCGCCGGCCTCGATGATGTTGTGCTGGAAATAGTGCTGGTTGAGTAGTACGAGGCCTTTTTGGTCGGCGAGGTCGGCAAATTCGGCCAGGCGGTTCCAGTACCAGTGGTTGTACTTGGTGAGGTCGTAGCGGCTGAGGCCGTCCCAGGCGGTGCCCTGGCCACTGCGGGCAAAGGGCAGCTCGTAGAACGGCGGCCATACTTCGCCATCCATGCGCTTCACCCGCTCGTGGTCGTCGCGGCGCCGGTCGTACCACAGGCCGTAGTTGTGGCTGAGGGCCACCACGTTTTGCACCCGCATCGAGTCCGTCATCTCCGGCAGCTCGTCGGTGAGGCCGGCGCCCGTCATACCGGGCACGAAGCGCGTGACGTGGGGCTTGGGGTTGCGCAAGCCGTAGGGCCGGGCGCTGCCATTCCACCACGGCACGTCCAGCCGGCGGCCCGTCACGAGGGCATTGCCGCGGGTTAGTACGCCGCGCGTCACTTGCAGCGGGGCAGCATACGTGGGCTTGGCGGCGGGTTTCACCTTCAGCTTGTCGATGCTCGGCGCAGTAGTTTGGGTGGCAATGAGCTGCCGGCTCGGGGCGGCCTGGATGAACGCCAACACAGTAGGGGCGGCCTCCACCGATAGTTTCGTCAGCTCCTGCGCCACCGATACGGGCGGACTGCTGGAGGCTTCGGTGGAAATCGGCAGGAGCACGGCGCGGCTGGCCACCGAGGCCCCGAGGCGGTCCTGGAGCTGCGCGTAGTAGAGGCTGCGGGGGCGGATATGTTCGTTGGACTGTTCCCAGTGGCCGTTGCCGGCAAATTGGGCCCAGGTGCCAAACGCCCAGTTCTGGGCCGTTGGGGGCTGGTAACAATCGACGCGGGCGGCGGTGCACTGCCAGAACACGCTGTTGGCCGCGGCCCAGCCGGCGCCTTGGCCATCCTGCTCCCGGTTGCCGAAGCGCAGGGCCTGGCCGTATTCTTTCACGATGTCGAACAAGGTGCCCGAAGCCCAGCTGTCGATGGCGCCGCTGAAACTGTTGGCGTCTTCGGCCTCGCATTGCACAAAGGCATTGGGGCCGGCGGCGCAGTAGCCCACGGCAAAATCGTGGTAGCCCGACTGCGCGTAGAGCCGCTGGAACAGGGTTTGCTGGCCCTTGGTCAGGAAGGTGTTGCGCCGCTCGCCGCCGATTTCCGATACCGGCTCGGTGGAAATGCAGTCCTCCACCGTCACGCGGCGGGCGGTTTCGTGGGCCAACACCGCCGAGCCCGCAAAGTGCCGAAACGCCACCTGCCGCACCCAGGCATCCTGCACGTTGTCGAGGACCACGGCCATCCAGCGGTGGTCCTCGTCCTTGGGATTCACGGCGTCCACCGTCGATTCTAGCCGCAGATTCTCCACGCCAACCTGCGTGAGCAGGCCCGGCCAGGTGTAGCGGGCCACGGCGCCCCCGCCGTAGGTTTTATCAAGGGCCGTGGTGATGGGCGCGTCCAGGGTGAGGCCGTTGGCATCAACAGCCACCACTTGCCGGTCCCAGAACAAGTCGCGCTGGCCGGGTTTCCAGCCCAGCGCCGATTCGCCCCCGCCGAAGCTCTGAGTGCCGAGCGTTTGAATCCAGGCCGCGGTGGAAGGGCGCTGGATGCGCACCCGGTCCCCGACTTTGAACCCGGTGGTATTGGCTACCCGCACGGTGCGGGCATTTACGGGCACGTAATTGTCGGTAACGGGCTGCGCGGTTTCCAGCTTCCGGTCGTTGCGGCCGGCCAAGGTAATCAGGTTGTCGCGCGAGTAACCGGTGCCGACGAGGGTGGTGCCATCGTCGCCCATGCCGCTGCCGCGCAGCACCACACCCGAGGCTCGTATCAGCAGCCGGCCGGCTACTTCGTGCTTGCCTTTGCCCAGCAACACTGCCCCCCGAAATCCATCCTTGCCCAGCGGTAACCCGGCCACGTAATCCAACGCCGCCTGAATGCGAGCGGTGGCATCACCAGTCTGCACAGGTACCAGCACCCGAATGCTCACCATTGGAATAGCCTGCTCGCCCGCCCGGTAGCCGCAGTAGGAAAAGTCGGGTACCCGGTTGCCCAGCGAGTCGGGCGCGTACACCAGCTTGCCGTCTTTATCGGCCGCAACGGGTGGCGGTGGCACCGGCTTTTTGGGCGGCTTGCTTTGCGCCAGCGCTGGCGCAGCGCTGGCGGCTAGTACAATGAAAAGAGCAGGCAGGAAACGTGGTGTGGGCACGATGGGCAACGGGGGAGTGATATTGTTCTGGTGGGGCGCCTCACCCCCCGGCCCCCTCTCCGAAAAAGGAGAGGGGGAGCCAGACGAGTGGGGGTTTTGTACGGGGTGCCCCACGCATAGTAAAACTATAAGAACGTCATGCTGAGCTTGCCGAAGCATCTCTACCGCCAAAGTAAATCTGATTACCACTGCGGTAGAGATGCTTCGGCAAGCTCAGCATGACGTTCTAAAATCGAATACAGTCCTTACGACGGCTTCACCTCCTTCACGGGTACCACGCTGTTCAGGTACACCTCGATGTTGGTGTAGCCGTCTTTGCCGGCTACCTTGGTGGCGTCGGAGGCGTCGTTGGGGTTCAGCTTGTTTTTCTTTTCGTAGGCGTCGGGCATGCCGTCCTTGTCGGAGTCCTGGTAGGGCTGGCCGGCGTAGGTGGGGTAGCCGCCCACCTGGCTGATGTCGGTGATGATGCCCTGCTTGTAGGAGTCGATGGGCAGGCGGCGGTGCTTGAACTGGGTGTCGGGCAGCTTCACGCCTTCCAGGTACTCGATTTTGCCGGTGCGCACCTGCTTTAGAATGCGGGTGTCCACCGGGTCACGCTTGGGCAGGTTGGCACCGGCGTTTTCCAGCACGTAGCTGTAGGCTTTTTCGGTGGGGATGATGGTAATCTGCGGCATGGGCAGCGGCGAGTTTACCTTCATATCGGCGGTGTACTTGCCAGCGTCGGCCATTTCCTCTACCTGCACGCCGCCGTTCCAGTTGTCTTTGGTTACCTTCTCGTTGCCTTCCATGATGTTGCCGTTCACGTAGGCGCGGCCGTACACCTGATAGGGCAATTTGCTGCGGCCCGATTCGGGTTTCAGAATCCGGTGGCCCACCGGCGAATCTTTGGGCGTGAGCGGACCGGGCTTGTAGTAATTGTTGATGATGTTGTACATGGCCCGGTAGTCGCCGCCGTCGGTGGAGCGGTGCACCCAGTTGAACATCACATTGTTGGCGAAGTTGAACACCCCGTTCCAGCCAATAGACGGGTTCCGGCCGGCGTTGTCGGCCCACAGGTTGCGCATGAACGTGCAGTTCTCGCCGCCCAGCGTGCTGCCAAAGGCGTGGTTCCAGGTGTCCAGCGCCTCCGAGAAGATGGAGTTCTGAATGGTGATGTTGACGGTGCCCAGCTTCTGCTCGGCAATGCCGGTGCTGTCGTTGTACATGTGGCGGTACATCGACATGTTCTCGTCCAAGCCCCAGCTAGCCGATACATGGTCAATCATGATGTTGCCGACCGGGTTGCCCCCGATGGCATCGTCGCGGCGGCCCACGTTGGTTTCGCCGCGGCGGAAGCGCATGTAGCGAATCACCACGTCGTGGGTGTTCAGCCACACCGATTCGCCGGCCACGCACACCCCGTCGCCGGGCGCGGTCTGGCCCGCAATGGTGATGTAGGGCGCCCGAATGATGAGTGGCGTTTTCAGCCGGATGATGCCCGCCACGTTGAACACTACCATGCGGGCGCCGCCTTGCTCACAAGCCTCGCGCAACGAGCCGGGGCCGCTGTCGGCCAGGCTGGTTACCACGTACACCTTGCCACCACGGCCCCCGAACGAGTACGCCCCGCCACCTTCCGCACCCGGAAATGCCGGTATCGGCGACTGGGGCAAATCAATGGGGCGGGCAGCCCACGGAATGTAGGGCTTGCCGTTCTTGTTGTCGCGCTCAATGATGGGCAGCGCCTTGGCCCAGGCAATATCGGATTGCCGCTGGGCCTCTTTCATCATGTCGTTGGTGGCTTTCTGGACATCAGCCGGAATCTGCGGATACTGCGCCAGAGCGGCCTGTTGCGTGGCAAAAGACACGGCCAAACCGAGAAGAGGACGAGCGTATTTTTTCATAAGGTGGGAAGGAGTTTAATGGCAGCCAAGTAGCAAAACAAAAGGCGGCGCTACCTATACCATTTTTTCGACCCTGTGTAGGATGTTATCATTCGGCGCAACTGCTCGCAAACCGGGCGCGGTTTGGTGCTACTTACCCAATTTTTTAGCGGTAGTTGCAGGGCACAGCAAGCCCCCAGCTACACGAATATATTCTGCAAGCGGCATATTATTGGGGCGCCATGCCGCATGGCTGTCTTCTATATAAGGAAGAAACTGCCTTCGTAATGCCACCGCTAAATTGCTGCGGAGCCGCCCTGAATTGCTTGAAATGCGCCGTCAGGAGCGGGTTTGGGAGGGCCGGGGGCCGTGGCAATATGCTATAAGAGGCAGAGAAGATGATATAAGGCCGGCCTGGGGTGGCGGTATACCTTTGATGAGGTAAAAACTCTCTTCACTGAAAAAATCTGCCGATGCGCTGGAGCCTGTGGAAGTGCCTTGCAACTAGTTGTTTCTTACTTGGCTGCCTGCTGCTTTCCGCCCTCGGCGCGTCGGCCGCTCCCGCGAAGCCCGCCCAGGCGCGCACCATCGTGCTGCCCAAAATGGCCCACGTGCGCCTGCGCTACGGCGCCGAGCGGCTGCAAGCGGCCCTGCAAGCGGCCGGCTACAAAGTGAGCATCACCGAGCAGGACAAAGCCAGCGGCAAAAGCAACCAGATACTCATCGGCCGCGCCACCGACGCGCTGCTGACGCAGGCCGCCACCGCCTACCACGCCACGCCCGGCCAGGCACCCGGCAAGGAAGGCTTCACCATCACCTCAGCCGACAAAAACACCGTGCTGATTAGCGGCACCGATAATTCCGGCGTGCTCTACGGCTGCCTGGAGCTGGCCGAGCAAGTGAAAGCCCAAGGCAAAATAGGGGAGAAGCTGAGTTTGAAAGAGCAGCCCGAAATGGTGATGCGCGGCGCCTGCATCGGCATTCAAAAGCCGTATTACCTGCCCGGTCGCACGGTGTACGAGTACCCGTACACGCCCGAGGTGTTCCCGTGGCTCTACGATAAAGCCCTGTGGGTGAAGTACCTCGACATGCTGGCCGACAACCGCATGAACTCGCTCTACCTCTGGAACGGCCACCCGTTTGCCTCCCTGGTGCGCCTCAAGGACTACCCCTACGCGGTGGAAGTGGACGATGCCACCTTCAAAAAGAACGAGGAGATGTACCGCTTCCTGACCGAGGAAGCCGATAAGCGCGGTATCTGGGTGATTCAGATGTTCTACAACATCATCGTGTCCAAGCCCTTTGCCGAGCACCACAACATCAAAACCCAGGACCGCGCCCGGCCCATCGTGCCGCTCATTGCCGATTACACCCGCAAGTCCATTGCCGCCTTCGTGGAGAAATATCCCAACGTAGGCCTCATGGTGGCGCTGGGCGAGGCCATGGAAGGCGTGGGCCAGGATGACGTGGACTGGTTCAACAAAACCATCATTCCGGGCGTGCTCGACGGCCTGAAAGCTTCCGGTCAAACCGAGCTGCCGCCCATCGTGCTGCGCGCCCACGACACCGACGCGCCCCGCGTAATCAACGCCGCGCTGCCGCTGTATAAGAACCTCTACACCGAAGCTAAGTTCAACGGCGAGGCCCTCACCACCTACACCCCGCGCGGCTCCTGGGCCGAGCTGCACCGCACGCTCAGCGGCATGAACTCGGTGCACATCGAGAATGTGCACATTCTGGCCAACCTGGAGCCGTTCCGCTACGGTTCGGCCGATTTCATCCAGAAATCGGTGCAGGCCATGCACAGCATCTACGGCGCCAATGGGCTGCACTTGTACCCGCAAGCCTCGTACTGGGACTGGCCCTACACGGCCGATAAAGCCCCGGAGCGCCTGCTGCAAATCGACCGGGACTGGATGTGGTACAAGGCCTGGTCGCGCTACGCCTGGAAAGCCGACCGCCCCCGGCCGGCCGAGGTGAGCTACTGGGGCCGGGAGTTGGGCCAGCTGTTCGGCACCGATGAAGCCGCCGGCAAGCAAGTGCTGGAAGCCTACGAGCAAGCCGGCGAAATCGAGCCGAAACTGCTGCGCCGCTACGGCATCACCGACGGCAACCGCCAAACCCTGACCTTGGGCATGCTCATGGGCCAGCTCATCAACCCCAAGCGCTACGGCCTGTTCACGCTGCTCTATGAGTCGGAAGCGCCGGAGGGCGAGATGATTATCGAGTATGCCGAAAAGGAAGCCAAAGGGCAGAAGCACATCGGCGAAACCCCGCCCCAAGTGGCCGACGAAGTGCAGGCGCACGGCAAAGCCGCTGTGGCCGCCATTGAGCGCGCTGCCCCATCGGTTACCAAAAACCAGGCGGAGTTTGCGCGCGTCAAAAACGACATGTACTGCCAGGCCGTGCTGGCCGATTTCTACGCCGAAAAAGTGCGCGCCGCCTTGCAGGTGCTGCGCTACAAGTACAGCAAGAACGTAACCGACCTGGAAGCCGCCGTGCCCGCGCTGGAACGCAGCGTGCAGCACTGGCAGAAGATGGTGGACCTCACCAAAGACACCTACCTCTACGCCAACAGCATGCAAACCGCCCAGCGCAAAATCCCGATGCGTGGCGTGGATGCCACCTACATCACCTGGGCCGAGATGCTGCCCGTGTATCAGCGGGAGCTAACCAACCTGCGCCACAGCATCGACTCCTTGAAAGCCGTGAAGGCGCTGCCCGCCTCGCAGAAGTTGGTAGTGCTGCGCAACGCCCCCGTGACCTTGCTCACGAAAGCCGGCACCTACTCAGTAGTGGCCGGGCAGGCGGTTTTCGCGGATACCACAGCGCAGATTACGGCCCTCGCGCCGGAGCTGGCCGGCCTGAAGGGTGTGCGGCTGAGTGCCAATCAGCAGCGCAAAAACGGCACGGAGCTACGCTTCACGACCACCAAGCCGGTACAGGTACTGGTAGGCTATTTCAACCAGAAAAGTCCGCGTTACTTGCCCGCGCCGCAGCTGGAAATCGACGCCACCGCCAACGACTACGGCCAGGCCGACGTGAAGATTGCCAACGGCCTGGTGGTAGCCGGCCAGCCACCCGTGAATGTGCACGCCTATACCTTTAAAGCCGGCACGCACACCCTCAACCTCAGCCGCGGTGCCTGCCTGATTCTAGGCTTTGTGGACGCCAGCCAGCCGTTGCCGGCCTACAACGCAGGCCTGGGTAGCAGCGGCGAACAAGCCAAGGAAATCGACTGGCTGTTTCAGTAATAGATGCTACACAACCAAGCTGTTCTAGCGGGGGACCTCACCCCCTAGCCCCCTCTCCTCGGGGAGAGGGGAGACTAGCTTCTAGCTTTAAGAAAACTAAAGTCTAAATCTAGTTCCCCCTCTCTTTTGGAGAGGGGGCTAGGGGGTGAGGTCCCCCCGCTAGAACAACAGCCGTGACGTAAGTGCCTCCAAAATCCAACTGACTATGCAACTGCGAATCCCTTCTTTTTTGGTGCTGCTGGGCTTGCTGGGCGGCTGCAACTCCACGAAGCCAACCACCCAAACCACGTCTGCCCGTCCGGTTTTAACTACCGATGGCCTCCGCGCCAGCGTGGCCCGTTTCAACGCGCTGGATAAGGAAGACGTCATCAACCTGGTGCCCAACGCCCAAACGGCCGACTGGATGGCCGCGCAAGTACCGCTGTTTGAGTGCCCTGATTCGGTGTTGCAGCAAACCTACTACTACCGGTGGTGGACCATGCGCAAGCATCTCAAGCAAACCCCTGACGGCTATGTGTTTACGGAGTTTATCACCCCGATGAAGCACGCCGGCACCCACAACACCATCAGCAGCGCGCTCGGCCACCACCTCAACGAAGGCCGCTGGCTCCACGACCCGCAGTACGTGAACCAGTACACCAAATTCTGGCTCTACGTGGACTCCAAACGCACCGCGCCCAAGCTGCACGGCTTCAGTAGCTGGCTGCAAGACGCCGTGTATGAGCTGTACAAGGTGCAGACCGACAAGGGCTTCGTGCAGGAGGTGCTGCCCGCCCTCACCGCCGACTACCGCTTGTGGGAAAAGGAGCGGATGCTACCCAACGGCATGTTTTGGCAGTATGATGTGAAGGACGCCATGGAGGAATCCATCAGCGGCGGGCGCAAGGAAAAGAACGTGCGCCCCACCATCAACAGCTACATGTACGGCAACGCCAAGGCTTTGGCAGCCATGGCCCAACTCACCAAAAACGACACCCTGGAACGCAAATACGCCCAAAAAGCCGAGCAGCTCCGCCAGCTGGTAAACACCACGCTCTGGGACAACAAGGCCGCTTTCTACAAAGTGCAGTACGAGAAAGGCGGCCTCTGCGAGTGGCGCGAGGAGTTGGGCTACATTCCGTGGTACTTCTCGCTGCCCCCCGATGAGCCGAAGTACGCCAACCAGTGGACTCAACTCACCGATGAAGCCGGTTTCAAGGCGCCCTGGGGCATCACCACGGCCGAGCGGCGCGCCCCCGGTTTCCGCACGCACGGCTCCGGCCACGGCTGCGAGTGGGATGGTGCCGTGTGGCCCTACGCCACCACCCAAACCCTGAAAGGCCTCGCCAACCTGCTCACTGAGTACAGGAATCAGGATGGCATGAGTGCTCAAATCTACTACGATGAGCTGCGCAAGTACGCCGCCTCGCACCAGAAGAACGGGGAGCCGTACCTCGGGGAGTACCAGGATGAAAAGAACGGCGAGTGGCTGAAAGGCGACAACCCGCGCAGCAGCTACTACAACCACTCCGGTTTCGCCGACCTCATCATCACCGGCCTGGTCGGCCTCAAGCCCCGCCCCGATAACGTGGTAGAAGTATTCCCCCTTGTGCCCGCCGGCAAGTGGGACTACTTCTGCCTCGACCAGGTGCGCTACCACGGCCGCCTGCTCACCGTGCTCTGGGACAAAACCGGCACCAAGTACAACAAAGGCCAGGGCCTGCGCATCTTCGCCGACGGCAAGGAAATCGGCCACGCCGACGAACTGAAGCGCGTAACGGCGAAGCTGTAACAGGGGGGCGAACGGTGTAGAGACGCATACTTGCGTCTTGTTGTTGAACGGCTGGCTCCGGCCGGTGTGCGTCGAACCACCAACCCAAGTAAAACGCAGAATAAATAACCTCAGCAACGATTGAGACGCAAGTATGCGTCTCTACAAGCCGCCGCTGGTAATTCGCTATAAGTATGAAGGTTTTAATGTTCTTCCTGGGAATTTTCCTCCTGCTCAGCACCGCCACCCAGGCCCAGCAGTACTACAACGTGCTCAAATACGGGGCCCGCAACGACAGCACGAAGCTTTCCACTGAGGCAATCAAAAAGGCTATTGCGGCGGCTAGCAAGGCGGGCGGGGGCACAGTGTACTTCCCGGCGGGCAAGTACCGCACTGGCGCCATCCACCTGAAAAGCAACATCACCATCGACATCGACGCCGGTGCCATCCTCTACTTCAGCGACAACTTCGACGACTACCTGCCCATGGTGCCCAGCCGCTACGAGGGCATCGACATTACCAGCTTCTCGCCGCTGTTTTATGCCTACAAGGCCGAGAACATTACCATCAAGGGCCGCGGTATTATTGACGGGCAGGGCAAAAAGTGGTGGGATTTTGCGGAAGGTAAGTCGCGGGCCAGTCAGGATTCCAAGTGGCAGCAGGAGTTCTTCCGCCTCAACAAAGACATCATTAAGCCCGACGAGCCCGGCGTGATTGAGCGCGGCTTCATGCGCCCGCCGTTCATCCAGCCGATGTACTGCAAAAACGTCCGCATCGAAGGCATCACCATTCGCAACTCCCCGTTCTGGACGGTGAACCCCGAGTTCTGCGAAAACGTGACCGTCATGGGCGTCACTATCAACAACCCCAAGTCGCCGAACACCGACGGCATCAACCCCGAATCGTGCCGCAACGTGCACATCAGCAACTGCCACATCAGCGTCGGCGACGACTGCATTACCATTAAGTCGGGCAAGGACCGGGCGGGGCGCCAGATGAACGTGCCGGCCGAGAACTACACCATCACCAACTGCACCATGCTCAGCGGGCACGGCGGCGTGGTGATTGGCAGCGAGATGTCGGGCGGGGTGAAGAAAATCACGATTTCCAACTGCATCTTCGATGGCACCGACCGGGGCATCCGCATCAAAACCGCCCGCGGGCGGGGTGGGGTAGTAGAGGATATTCGGGTGGACAACGTGGTGATGAAGAACATCCGTGAGCAGGTGATTGTGCTGGACATGCAATACGCCAAAAGCAAGGAAGAGCCCGTGTCGGAGCGCACGCCGCGCTTCCGCAACATCCATTTCAGCAACATCACCGCCGAGGGCAACCAGGCCGGCTACCTCAACGGCCTGGCCGAAATGCCCATCGAAAACGTGACCTTCAGCAACCTCAACATCGACGCCAAGCAGGGCTTCACGGTGAAGGAAGCGCGCAACATTGCCTTCCACAACGTGCAGGTGAACCCGCAAATCGGCCCCGCCGTGCGCGCCGAAAACGTGCAGCAGCTCCGCCTCGACGGCCTCCGTAGCACCATGCCCACGGCCACCACGCCGCTCGTGGAGCTAACCAACACCGAAGACGCCTTCATCTACAACACCTTCCCCGCCGCCGGCACCGAGAACTTCCTGAAGCTGAAAGGCGCCAAAACCCGCAACATCGTGCTCCAGAACAACAACTTCAAGTACGTGAAAGCGCCAGTTAGCCAAGAAGCGGAAGTGAAGGAAAAGGTGATAGTGAACTAGATTGTAAAAGCTAGAGCTAGTTCCCCTCCTTTTTAAGGAGGGGTTAGGGGTGGTAAAATCGTTGAACGGCATCTAGCTCTAGTTTTCTAACTCTAGTTGAACCACCCCGCCCTCCGGGCACCCCTCCTTGAAAAAAGGAGGGGAACTAGCTTCTAAAATTTCGCCCATGCTCCACCCACGCTTCATCCTGTTTCTTCTGCTAAGCTGGCTCACAGCCGGCGCCTGCGTGGGGCAGCAGCAACCCTTGCGGCTCTGGTACACCAAGCCTGCCGAGAAATGGACTGATGCGCTGCCACTGGGTAACGGGCGGCTGGGGGCTATGGTGTTTGGTGGGGTGGAGCAGGAGCGAATTCAGTTCAACGAAGCAACGCTCTGGACCGGCCGGCCGCGCCCCTACGCCCGCCCCGGCGCGGCGCAGTATCTACCCCAGATTCGGCAGCTGCTAGCCGCCGGCAAGCAGGCCGAGGCCGAAGCGTTGGCCGCGCAGCACTTCATGGGCCAGCAAGACCACGAAGAAACCTACAAAGCGGAGCAAGCCGCCTGGCTCCGGCAGGTGCAGGCCGTCACGGTGGCCCAGGCCACGGCAGCCAGCAACTCCTGGAAGCCGCTCACGCTGAACATGCCCAACGGCTGGGAAAGCGCCGGACTGGGCCTGGACGGTCTGGATGGCGTGGTGTGGTTCAAAACGACGTTCGAGTTGCCTGCAGCCTGGGCCGGCAAACCCCTCACGCTCAGCCTGGGCCGCATCCGCGACGCGGACGTAACCTTCGTGAACGGCCAGCAGGTAGGTACCGACGAGGGCATCAGCAAGAAGCGCCGCTACACGGTGCCGGCCGCCGTGCTGCGCCCCGGCCGCAACGAGCTGGCCATTCAGGTTATAAACTACTACGACAAAGGCGGCCTGATTGGGGTGAAGGAAAAGCAGCCGGTATTTGTAGTGTACCCCGAGGGCGCCGACCCCGCTACCGGCGTGCCGCTGAACCCGGCGTGGCAGTACTGGGTGCAAAACGACCAGCCGCCGCTGTTCCCGAGCTACCAGGCATCGTATCAGCCATTTGGAGACGTGCTGCTGGATTTCGCGCAAACGAATGCCGCGACCTACTATCTGCGCAAACTAGACATTAGCCGTGCTGTTGCTCACACGAATTACGTGCAAAACGGGGTGGTGTACATGCGCGATTATTTTGCTAGTGCTCCGCGTAACGCTGTAGTATGCCGGTTGAGTGCTGGTATGGGGGGGCGTATCAGCCTGAATGCCCGCCTGCAAAGCCCCCACAAAAACCAGAAAATCTACCGCCTCGACGACCATACGCTGGCTTTAGCCGTGCAGGTGCGTGACGGAGTGCTGCGGGGCGTAAGCTACCTGCGGGTGAAAACCAAAGGCGGCAAAGTGACCGTCACCGACAACCAAATCCAGATAATAGGAGCCGACGAGGCGACGCTCTACCTGACGGCCGCTACCAATTTCAAGAACTACCAGGACGTATCGGCTGACCCGGAGAAGCTGGCGGCGCAGGCGTTGCGCAACGTCAGCGGCAAGTCGTATGAGGCGCTGGAAAAAGAGCACGTGCGCGACTACCAGCAGCTGTTCAATACCTACTCCGTTGACTTGGGCCACACGCCGAACGAACGGTTGCCCACCGACGAGCGAATCAAGCAGTTCAGCCCCGCCGCCGACCCGGCGCTGCTGGTGCTGTACCAGCAATATGGCCGGTATTTGCTGATTTCGTCGTCGCGGCAGGGTGGGCCGGCAGCCAACCTACAGGGCCTCTGGAACGAGTCGTTGACGCCGTCGTGGGGCAGCAAGTACACCACCAACATCAACCTGCAAATGAACTACTGGCCGGCGGAGTTGCTGAACCTCTCGGCCTGCACTGCCCCGTTTTTTCAACTGCTTGATGAAGCCGCCGAGGCCGGCAAAACCACGGCCAAGCAGCACTACAACGCCCGCGGCTGGGTGTTGCACCACAACACCGACCTGTGGCGCGGTACGGCCCCCATCAACGCCTCCAACCACGGCATCTGGGTGACGGGGGGCGCGTGGCTGAGTCAGCACATCTGGGAGCATTACCAGTTCACCCAGGACCGGGAGTTTCTGCGCCGTGAGTACCCGATGATGAAGCAGGCGGCGGAGTTTTTCCTTGATTTTCTAGTAAAGGAACCGCGCACTGGCTGGCTGATCAGCACGCCTTCCAACTCACCCGAGCACGGCGGCCTGGTTGCCGGCCCCACTATGGACCACCAAATCATTCGGGAGTTGTTCCGCACGACCAGCGCCGCCGCGCAGGTATTGGGCGTCGATGCCGAGTTACGGCAGGAACTCACCGCCAAAGCGCAGCAACTAGCCCCCAACCAAATCGGTAAGCACGGGCAGTTGCAGGAGTGGCTGGAAGATAAAGACGACCCCGCCGATACCCACCGCCACGTGTCGCACTTGTGGGGCGTGTTCCCCGGCACCGATATCCCCTGGAGTGACCCGAAAACCACGCAAGCCGCCCGCACCTCGCTACTCCAGCGCGGCGACGACGGCACCGGGTGGAGCTTAGCTTGGAAGGTGAACCTGTGGGCTCGTTTCCGCGACGGTGACCATGCCCTGCGCATCCTCGAAAAGCTGCTTTCTTCCGCCGAAGGCGCCTCGGGCAGTGAGCGGGGTGGCGTCTATAACAACCTGTTCGACGCCCACCCGCCCTTCCAGATTGATGGCAACTTCGGCGGCGCGGCCGGCATGGCCGAAATGCTGCTGCAAAGCCACGCTGGCTCCCTCGACCTGCTGCCGGCTCTGCCCACTGCCTGGGCCACCGGCTCGGTGCGCGGCCTGCGCGCCCGCGGCGGCTTCGTAGTCAACCTGATGTGGCAGCAACGCAAGTTGCAGCAAGTGGAAATCCAGTCGGAAACCGATGGCGAGTGCGTGGTGAAGTATGGAAGTAAGGAATTGAAAATCAATGCTAAGAAGGGGAAGGTGTATAAGCTAACGGGGGACCTCACCCCCTAGCCCCCTCTCCTCGGGGAGAGGGGGAACTAGCTTTTAGCTTTCTAAAGCAAAAGGCAGCAAATACACATTTAGAATTAAAAATTAGAAACTAGTCCCCCCTCTCCCCGAGGAGAGGGGGCTAGGGGGTGAGGTTCCCCGCCAGCACGATACCATGCGAAACGTCCTTCTTCTGCTTCTCTGCCTAGTCCCGCTGCTGAGCGCCCGTGCCCAAACCCGCACGGAAATACCGCTGCTGAACAACTGGCGCACCACCGTAGACGAGAAAAACCAGCAGGCGCACCCCGGCTTCGAGCAGGCGGATTTCAACGACCGAACCTGGAAAGCGGTGGCCGTACCGCACAACTGGGACGCCTACGAAGGCTACCGCCGCCAGCGCCACGGCAACCTGCACGGCTACGCCTGGTACCGCAAAACCTTCACGGTGACGCCTCCGAAAAGCGGCCAGCAGTACTTCCTGTTCTTTGAAGGGGTTGGCTCTTATGCTACCGTGTGGCTGAACGGCAAGCCCGTGGGCCAGCACGCCGGCGGCCGCACCACGTTCACGCTGGACGTCACCGACGCTATTCGCCTGGATGGCCGCGCCAACGTGCTGGCCGTGCGCGCCGACCACCCGGCCGGCATTCAGGATTTGCTGTGGGTGTGCGGGGGCTGCTCCGAAGAGCGAGGCTTTTCCGAAGGCTCGCAGCCGCTGGGCATCTTCCGGCCGGTGCAGCTGGTGATTACCAACCCGGTGCGCATCCAGCCCTTCGGCGTGCACATCTGGGCCGACTCCACGCTCACGGCGCAGGCCGCACAACTGCACGTAGCCACGGAAATCAAGAACTACAGTCGTAAGGCGCAAACCCTGACGGTGCTCAACCAACTGCTGGACCGGCAGGGAAAAGTGGTGGCCGAAACCAAGATGAAGCGCAAGCTGGCGGCCAGCGGAACGGTGGAGCTGCACCAGCAGCTGCCACAACTCAAGCAGCCGCATTTGTGGTCCGTTCAGGACCCGTACTTGTACCGCCTCGTAACCCGCGTGCAGGCCGGTAGCAAGCTGCTCGATGAGCTGGAAACACCCTACGGCATTCGGTGGATCAGCTGGCCGATTGGTACAGCTGCCGCGGCGGGGCAGAAACAGTTTCTGCTGAACGATAAGCCGGTATTCATCAACGGTATTGCCGAATACGAACATCTGCTGGGCCAGAGCCACGCCTTCACGCCGGAGCAGATTCAAACGCGGGTGCAACAGATGAAAGCGGCTGGCTTCAACGCCTTCCGCGACGCCCACCAGCCGCACAACCTGCGTTACCAGGCTAACTGGGACTCGCTGGGTTGGCTGTGGTGGCCCCAGCTGGCGGCCCACGTGTGGTACGACACGCCCCAGTTTCGCCAGAACTTCAAAACGCTGCTGGTTGATTGGATCAAGGAGCGGCGCAATAGCCCGTCGGTGGTGCTGTGGGGGCTGGAAAACGAAAGCACCCTGCCCGAAGACTTCGCCAAGGAATGCACCGCCCTCATCCGTCAGCTCGACCCCACGGCCTCGCGGCAGCGCAAGGTCACGACCTGCAACGGCGGCAAAGGCACCGACTGGGACGTGCCCCAGAACTGGACCGGCACCTACGGCGGCGACCCCAACACCTACGGCGCCGACGTGGAACGGCAGGTGCTCATCGGGGAGTACGGCGCCTGGCGCACCCTCGATTTGCATTCCGAAGGCCCGCCCGTATTCAACAGCGGCCCCTTCAGCGAGGATCGGTTCACCCAGCTCATGGAGCTGAAAGTGAAGCTGGCGGAATCGGCCAA
Organism: Hymenobacter telluris; assembly: GCF_017313265.1. GTDB lineage: Bacteria > Bacteroidota > Bacteroidia > Cytophagales > Hymenobacteraceae > Hymenobacter > Hymenobacter telluris. The sequence goes on from NZ_JAFLQZ010000001.1 coordinate 451,564, forward strand.
AGACAAAACCGCCGGCCATTTCTTCTGGCTGCTAACTTCCCACGACAACCCCGGCCGGGTGCAGGGCGGGGAAGGCCAGCGCGAGTTGGACCGGATTGGCCCCGTCAACTACAAAGGCCTGCTCACGCCCTGGGAGGAGCCCACCGACGCCTTCTATATGTTCCGCGCCAACTACGCTCCTAAGGACAAGGAGCCAATGGTGTACCTGGCCTCGCACACCTGGCCCGACCGGTGGCTGAAACCTGGCCTCAAAGACAGCATTGCGGTGTATTCGAACTGCGACGAAGTGGAGCTGTTCAACGACGTAAATGCCACTTCCCTGGGCCGCAAAACCCGCGCCGGCATCGGCACCCATTTCCAGTGGGACAAAGCCAACATCCAGTACAACGTGCTCTACGCCGTGGGCTACGTGGGCGGCAAGGCGGTGGCCAAGGACTACATCGTGCTCCACCATCTGCCCAAAGCCCCCGGCTTCGAGAAGCTGCTGGCTGGCGCCCAGCCTGTTACCGCGCCGCAGCCGGGCCTCAACTACCTGTACCGCGTGAACTGCGGCGGCCCCGCCTATACGGACCGTCACGGCAGCCAGTGGCTCCCCGACCAGCCCCGCACCAGCCCCGAAACCTGGGGTTCTGAGTCGTGGACGCGGGAGTTTCCGGGTGTCTCGCCGTTCTTTGCCAGCCAGCGCCGCACCTTCGACCCCATCCAGGGCACCACCGATTGGCCGCTGTTCCAGAGTTTCCGCTACGGCCGCGAGAAGCTACGCTACACCTTCCCGGTGCCCGATGGCGACTACCAAGTGGAGCTGTACTTCACGGAACCCTGGCTGGGTACCGGCGGTGGCCTCGACTGCACCGGCTGGCGCCTGTTCGACGTAGCCATCAACGGTGCTACTGTGCTCAAAGACCTTGACATTTGGAAGGAAGTGGGCCACGACCAAGCCCTGAAAAAGACGGTGAAGGCGCACGTAACCGGCGGCCAACTGGAGGTGTCCTTCCCCCGCGTAGCCTCCGGCCAGGCCTTAATTTCGGCTATTGCCATTGCTACTTCCGACGCTGCTGCCAAGTCCGCCCCAGCACCCCAGCCCGTTATTAGCGGGCTGCAAGTTGCCGAAGCAGCCGCGGCCCGGCAGTGGACAATTGAAACGTGGCTCGATACCGGCAACCAACCCTACACCGATTCGCCGTTTGCATTCAGTAGCCTGCCTTCTGCGCTGTATGGGGCCGAGTGGTTGCGAATGCCATCCAACAACCCTCAACTGCCTAAACAAAAGTCGGCTGGCTCCCCCTCTCTTTTGGAGAGGGAGTCGGCCCCTGAGGGGTCCCGTGAGGTCCCACCTCGTGCCACCTTCCAAGTGAGTACAGTAGCTGATGTGTATATAGGGCTTGATGCTAAGGCCGCGCCTCCTGCTTGGCTCAAGCAGTACGAAGACACCAAAACCACGCTCGAAACCAACGAGGCTGGGGGCCGCATTTTCCGGGTGTACCGCCAGCGGTTCGCGGCCGGTGCTACCGTACAACTGGGCCCGAATAGCAGCACGCCCAATACGCGGCCTTACATCGTAGCGGTTAACCGCGCCAGCTCCATCGAGCCGGCTTACGACCTCAAGGCCATAACCGGCTACAAGCCCGCCACCGCCCGAACTTCCGGCCCCGGCCTGGTGCGCGAAACCGTTAATACCAAGGAGAGTATCACGTTCAAGGAGCCCACCGGCAGTGCGGTGGAATGGACCATCCAAGTTGGTGTAGCTGATACCTATTCGCTCACCATGCGCTACGCCAACCAACTCACCAAACCCCTGACCGCCAAGCTCAGCGTGGCCCTGGGCGATGGTACCGTACTCAAAGAGGAAACCGTGGAGCTAGTGCCCTCCAAGCCCGGCAAGTGGAACTACCTAGCGTCCTCAACCGGCTCCATGATTAACGCCGGCAGCTACACCGTCAAGCTCACCGCCCTAGATGCCGCCGGCCTCAGCGTGTCGGGTCTGGAGGTGCAGTAACGTGACTGATTTGACAAAAAACGTCATACAAAGGCGCAGCTGAAGCATCTCGCGTACCGCCGTTGCCAAACTACCTGTCATGCTGAGCTTGCCGAAGCATCTCTACCGCAATAGTATATCCTGCTATAAGGACGAAGCGGTAGAGATGCTTCGGCAAGCTCAGCATGACCGTTTAGTTGTTAGTGTGTTGTAATCAACCGGCCGAAATCTGACGTAAGCCAAGATGCTACAATAGGAAGGGAAAATCATACACGGACGCGGGGCCGGCTGAAGGTAAATTTGTACATACTCAACTTACCGGTGTAGGCGAAGATTCGCGGCATTTCAGTGAAGTTTGTCCCATGAACAATTTGCGACTTCTCGACCTTGCCATTATTGCCCTCTACCTGGTAGCCATGATTGCCGTGGGCGTGTACTTTGCCCGCAAAAACAAGAATCCCGAGCAGTATTCCAGTGCTTCCGGCACCATTCCAGGGTGGGCCATTGGCCTGTCTATCTACGCCACGTTTCTGAGCAGCAACACCTTCCTGGGCGTGCCCGGCAAGGCCTTCGGGACCAACTGGAACGCCTTTGTGTTTAGTATTTCCATGCCGCTGGCGGCGTGGGTGGCGGCCCGCTACTTTGTACCATTTTACCGTAGCACCGGCGAAATATCAGCCTACACGCACCTCGAAAAGCGGTTCGGAAGCTGGGCCCGCACCTATGCGGTGGTGTGCTTTCTGCTGACGCAACTGGCCCGCATCGGTTCCATTTTCTTCGGTATTGCCCTCACCTTGCAGGCCCTTACGGGCTTCTCGATGGAGATGATTATGCTGGTGACTGGCGTGTGCATCATCATCTACACGGTGCTGGGCGGCATCGAAGCCGTTATCTGGACCGAAGTGGTGCAAGGCGTTATTAAGACGTTTGGCGCGCTGCTGATTCTCTATCTGATTATCGAGAACATGCCCGGCGGGGTAGGGAAGGTGGTGGAAATCGGGCAGCAAAATGGCAAGTTCAGCCTTGGCGGTTTCGCGCCCGACTTCACGCAATCCACGTTTTGGGTGGTACTGCTCTACGGCTTCTTCATCAACCTCAACAACTTCGGCGTCGACCAAAACTACGTGCAGCGCTACCACACGGCCACCTCGGCCAAGCAGGCGGCCAAGTCTATCTGGCTGTGCGTATGGCTGTATCTGCCGGCCTCGTTGCTGTTCTTTGTCATTGGTTCGGCGCTGTTTGCCTACTACCAGGTGCACCCTGAGCTGATTGAGGCCGTGAAGCTGAAAGTGGCTGCCGAGCGGCTGCCGCTCACGGCCACTGCCGCCCAAATCAGTCAAACCGCCTCCCAACTCCTGCCTTCCGATTACGGCGACAAGGTGATGCCCCACTTCATGGTGACCAAAATCCCGACGGGGTTTGTGGGGCTCATCGTGTCGGCCATCCTCTCCGCGGCCATGAGCACAATTAGCTCGGGCATGAACGCCTCGGCCACCGTCTTCACCGCCGACATCTACGAGCGGTACTGGAACACCAAGCTCACCGGCCGCCAGATGATGCGTGCCCTGCACCTGGGCACGGTGGTAGTCGGGCTGCTGGGCATGGGCACCGGCATTGCCATGATTGGTATCAAGAGCGTGCTGGATGTATGGTGGGAGCTGTCGGGCATCTTTGCCGCGGGTATGCTGGGCTTGTTTTTGCTGGCCGTTATCAGCCGCCAAACCAGCAACCACGAGGCCCTTACCGCTACCATCATCGGGGTGCTGGTCATTCTTTGGATGACGTTTTCTGCCAGTCTCCCCGACAACCTGGTTGTGCTGCGTAACCCGCTGCACAAGAGCATGATTATCGTGGTGGGCACGCTCACCATTTTCCTGCTGGGCTTGCTGCTCACCAGGCTGCGCCGCAACCGCCTGGCTGTGGGCGCAACTCACAATGAGGTCCAGCAAACAGCTTAGTAAAGAAGATAGGAGTTAGAAGTTAGGAGCTAGGATGATAGTGCATTGAAAATAAGATGATTGTACTTGTAAGATTTCTGTTTCTATCGTTTCCCTTTTAGCTCCCAGCTTCTACCTACTGTCTTCTAGCTTCCAACTTCTAGCTTCTAGCTCCCCACCACACAACTACCTCGCCGAGCCCAATGAAAAATTCGCCCAAGGGATTTATCCCCGTGATGCTCATGCCCTTTCAGAACGATGGGCAAGTTGATTATCCCGCCCTCACGCGCCTCACCGAATTGTACTTAAAGGCAGGCGCGGCCGGCCTCTTCGCCAACTGCCTGTCCAGCGAGATGTTCGAGCTGAGCGCCGAGGAACGGCTGCAAACCATTCAACACGTGGTAGATGTGGTGGGCGGTGCGGTGCCGGTGGTAGCCACGGGTACCTTCGCCGGCAACCTCACCGAGCAAGCCAACTTCGTGAAGAAAGTGTACGATGCCGGCACCGAGGCTGTCATCGTCATTACGGGCTTGCTGGCTGCCGAGGAAGAGTCGGATGCCGTGTTCAACGAGCGGGTGATGCGCCTCATCGACTGGACGCCGGGTATTCCGCTGGGCTTCTACGAGTGCCCGGTGCCGTACAAGCGGCTGCTGTCGGCCGAGCAGCTGGGGCAGTTTGTGGCTACCGACCGCGTCACGTATCACAAAGACACCTGCCTGGATATCAAACAGGTGCAAGACAAAATAGCCGCTGCGCACGGCCATTCCTTCGGCCTTTACGATGCCTACATGGGCCACGCCGTGGAGTCGTTGCGGGCGGGGGCGGCCGGACTCTCCTGCATTCAGGGCAACTTCTTCCCCGAACTGATTGTGTGGCTGTGCGAAAACTACGACAACCCGCTGTTAGCCAATGAAGTACAGCAGGTGCAGCAGTTCTTCATCCAGAACATGGACGTAATGCACAACGTGTACCCCATCGTGGCCAAGTACTCACTCAAACAGCGCGGCATGGACATTTCCACCTTCACGCGCCGTAAAGTAGGGACCTTCACCAGCACTGTGCGCCAAGGTGTAGAAGCTCTCTACGGCGACTACAGCAAGCTGAGCCACCACCTGGAGATAGTGCCAGCTTAGTCCCTATCCGACCAGTGTTGTCATTTCGACGCAGGAGGAATCTGGATGAAACCGTTGAACGACTTTACCCAGATTCCTCCTGCGTCGGAATGACAATATTGGGAGGTATGATACAAGCAAAACGAGGGGAAGAACTATAGTTTTTCCCCTTGTTTTGCTTGTATCATACCTCCCAGCTAACCTACGCGGCAACTAGTTCTTTGTAGCTGTGCAGGTACTTGCGCTTGTATTCCAGCGGCGTCATTTTGGTGATTTTCTTGAAGTGCCGGTAGAAATTGGATACGTTGTTGAAGCCGCACTCAAAGCAGATAACCTCGGTGGGGAGCTTGTCCTCGATGAGCAGTCGGCAGGCCTGACTGATGCGGATTTCAATCAGGAAATCGTAATACGTTTTCTTGGTAATGAGCTTGAAATAGCGGCAGAACGACGTAACGCTCAGGTTGCTGATAGAGGCAATTTCATCGAGCGTGATTTCCTTTTTGTAGTTGGACAGCGTGTAGTTGCACACCTTATTGATGCGCTGCACGTCCGACTCGTTGGACTGCTTGAAGGCGTGGTGCTCGGCAGCAATCGTTTGAATTTCCGACGTTTCGGAAATGATTTTCAGAATGGACAGGAAGATGATGATGCGGTCCAGGTCGGTGGCGTGCACGGCGGCGTGCATCAGCGGGGCCAGGCGTGCTTTAGCTTCCCCCTCAATGATGAGGCCGCTTTTGGCTCTCTCGAACAGCTTCGGAATCAGATAGGCCTCAGGCAACCCCAGCAGATAACGGCCCAGGCACTCGGGCAGGAACTGAATCACAATGGCTTCCACTTCCATATCGGGGTCGTTTTGGAAGTACTGCTCGTTGCAGCGCCAGGTGTGGGGTAGGTTGGCGCCAAGCAGGATAATCTCGCCCGACGAGAAGTTGTTGATGTTGTCGCCCACCAGGCGTACGCCTTCGCCCTTAATCACATAGTGCAGCTCCAACTCCGGGTGATAGTGCCAGACAGTTCCGAAGTTGGGCTTACGGTCGTGGCGAATGCTGAACGAGCTTTGCGTGCTTACCGGGACTTTGTGAAACTGGGCTTTCATGTGGGAAGGAGTGAGAGTGGGAATTAGAAAAGGGCAGGGGCGAAAATCCATTCAACTGCCGGAAAACGGTTGAATGGAATCTACCAGTATACCATTTTCCACCTAAAAAAGTGCCTTAGTTACATGCAGGCTGCCACCGGATTGTTCCAGTAATCAGCAGGCTGAATGGACGGCCTGCGCCCGTCTGGTGCAGGGTAGGAGGAAGGAGCAGATGCGCTGTAACTATATGATCTTATCCTAACGGCTGGTTGTCGCAAAACGAAAACCGGTAGGAGTACTTCCGGATATGACTAGCAATTTAGATTGTGCCATCGATTGCACTCTCCTGTAGTCTACTGGTTGAGCTGGAAATTTCGGACGAATCCAAGACCGGTTAGAATATAAGGAGTAAAATAATGCCTCATGGCGAATTAGAGGCCCGCAAAGCTTTGCGGGTGCCTATGCTAACATCCTATACTAAGTAGGCAATAACAAATAGATACCCGGCTCAATCCGCTGGCATATTTGCTTTAGGAATATCCTCTGGCATCCATCTGCCGAACGCCTTCGGGTGCTGGCCGCCCCAAGCGGGTGCTCACCGAGCCGGAGGGAGGCAACCCAGACCTGCTTTTCCGTGAACCTCATAACCAGCAGCAAGCAGTGACTACCGACACCACCAGAGAAGTATTGTTACTCGCCAGCGGGGATTTGCGCCTCGCCGCCAACCAAAACTGCTGGCCAGCCCAGCACGCCATGGAAGAGCAATTGGGCGCGGCCCTGGCCCGGCAGGGCTGGCGCGTGAAGCGCGCCCACCCCTACGACCCCGAAAAGCAGCACGGCTTCCTCGATTCGCAGAAGATGGGCATCGACGTGTTCCGCACCCTCGACCCGCACCAGCCGCTCATCGTGGCCGAAAGCGTGTGGCAATACTCGCACCACGTGCTGGCCGGCCTCACCACCCACCAAGGCCCGATTCTGACGGTGGCCAACTGGAGTGGGCAGTGGCCCGGCCTGGTGGGCATGCTGAATCTGAACGGCTGCCTCACCAAAGCCGGCGTGGCCTACAGCACGCTGTGGAGCGAGGATTTCACCGATGCTTTTTTTGAGGCCGGCCTGCACCAGTGGCTCACTGAAGGCCGCGTCACCCAGGACTACAGCCACGTTAAGAGCTTCAGCGCCGCCACGCTGCCCGCCGCCGACGAACAAACGGGTCGGGCTTTCGGCAAACGTTTCCAGCAGAATAAGGCCATCATGGGCGTGTTCGACGAAGGCTGCATGGGCATGTACAACGCCATTGTGCCCGACGAGCTGCTGCACGCCACCGGTATCTTCAAGGAGCGCCTCAGCCAGGCCAGCCTCTACGCCGCCATGCGCGACGTAACCGACGCCGAAGCCCAGCAAGTGCTCGACTGGCTGCTGGCTCGCGGCATGAAGTTCAACTGGGGCACCAACGAAGCCACCCAGCTCACCAGGAACCAGACGCTGGAGCAGTGCAAGATGTACATTGCCGCCGTGCGCATCTCGGCCGATTTCGGCTGCGACACCATCGGCATTCAGTACCAGCAGGGCCTCAAGGATTTGACCGTTGCTAGTGACCTGGTGGAAGGTCTGCTCAACAACACCGACCGGCCCCCGGTCTACTCGAAAACCGGCGAGGAACTGTACGCCGGTCAGGCGCTGCCGCACTTCAACGAAGTAGACGAGTGTGCCGGCCTGGATGCGTTGCTGACCTACCGCCTCTGGAACGAGCTGGGCCTATCCGGCGAAACCACCCTGCACGATTTGCGCTGGGGGCAGCTGTTCGACACCGGTGACGGCGAGGAGTTTGTGTGGGTATTTCTGATTTCCGGGGCAGCCCCGCCGGCGCACTTTGTGGGTGGCTACGAAGGTGCTAGCAGTGAGCGGCAGCCTCCTATGTATTTCCGCTTGGGCGGCGGCAGCCTTAAGGGCGTGAGCCGGCCGGGCTGCCTGGTGTGGAGCCGGGTGTACGTAATGGACGGCAAGCTGCACTGCGACTTAGGTGTGGGCGAAGCCGTGGCGCTGCCCGCCGCCGAAACCCAGCGCCGCTGGCAGGAAACTACTCCCGAGTGGCCCATCATGCACGCTGTATTGCGCGGCGTGAATCGCAACCAGATGATGGCCCGCCACAAAGCCAACCACATCCAGGTGGTGTACGCGCCCTACGAAGCCAAAGCCCACCAGGCCTGCCGCATCAAGGCGGCGGCGCTGGCCGAGCTGGGCATCGAAGTGCACTTCTGCGGCGACGTGAAAGGCCTCGTGCCCGATGCGGTGCATAGCCAAATGAAACAGGCCGTGCTACCCGGCTAGCCTCGCTTGGTGGCCGACCGTTGCTCTCCGTTCCTTCTAATCCCACACCTTCTATGAAACCCTACTTACCTATCCTCACTGCCACGCTGCTGTGCGCGGGGGCTGCCCAAGCCCAAACGCGCACCATTACGGGCCAGGTGGTTGACAGTGGCAAAGCCGAGGCGCTGCCGGGTGTAACCGTGCTGGTGAAAGGCACCACCAACGGTGCTTCTACCGATGTGGAAGGCCGCTTCACGCTGCAAATTCCCGACAAGCAGGACGTTACGCTGGTGCTGTCCTACATCGGCTACACCAACCAGGAACTATTGGTTAAGCCCGACCAAACACGCTTGGAGGTGAAGCTGGCTCCGGCCAGCGCCGAACTAGACGACGTGGTGGTGATTGGCTACGGTACGGTGCGCAAGCGCGACCTGACCGGGGCCGTTACGTCGGTGAAAGGGGAGGAGGTAACCAAGCTGCCGGTTACTACCATCACCGAGGCCTTGCAGGGCAAGATTCCGGGGGCGGATATCAGCCGGGCCAACGGCTACGCGGGGCAGGGCGCCTCCATCCGTATCCGCGGCAACCGTTCCATTGCCAACCCCGGCTCGTCTAACAACGTGCTCTACATTGTGGATGGGGTGCAAAACGTGAATGCCGCCGACATCGACCCGAACGACGTGCAGAGCATTGAGGTGCTGAAAGATGCTTCCTCGACTTCTATCTATGGTTCGCGGGGCGCCAACGGCGTAATTATCATCACCACCAAGCGCGGCAGCACGGGTAAGCCCAAAATCAACTTCAACGCCTACTCCGGCATCACGAAAGTGGCGGGCTACGGCGAGTTTATGAGCGGGCCGCAGTGGATTGATTTCCGCCGCGAAGCCTTCCGGGCCGCGGGTACCTGGAACTCGCCCGCCGATGATGCCGTGGCCTTCAACCCGGCGCAACGGGAGGCCATTGCCAACCAAGAGTACGTGAACTGGCCCGACCAGCTGCTGCACACCGGGATGCAGCAAAACTACCAAGTGGGCCTTTCAGGTGGCTCGGAGAACACCAAGGTGTATTTCTCGCTGGGCTACTACGATGAGAAAGGCTTGATGAAGCTGGACCGGTTCAAGCGCTACACCACCCGCGCCAACATCGACCAGACGGTGAACAAGTGGCTGAAAGTGGGCGTGCAGTCTCAGCTGGCGTACATCAACAACGATATCCGCCGCGACCCATTCAACCTGGCCTCTCAGGCCGTACCGCTGGGCCGCGTGTATGATGATGAGGGCCGGCTGAACTTCCGGTTGCTGGGCAGCACCCAAATCAACCCGCTGGCCGATGAGCAGCCCGGCGTGTACGACCGCAACACCAAAACCAACCGCCTCAGTGCCGCCGCCTACGTGGAAATAACGCCGCTCGATGGGTTGAGCTTGCGCTCCACCTTCGGGGCTAACTACGCCACTGCCGAGGCCGGCAACTTCTACGGCATAAACACGATTGATGGGGCTGGCAACCGTTCCCAGTCGTCCATTACCAACACCCAGAGCCGCAACCTGAACTGGGAAAATGTGCTCACGTACCGCAAGGATATTGGTGACCATTCGTTGACCGTAACCGGCGTGGCCAGCCATTTGGTGTTCGTGAATACCAACAGCTTTGCGGGCGGCCAGAACCAGGTACTGCCTTCGCAGTCGTTCTACAACCTGGGCGCGGCCAACCAAAACATCTTCTTGGGCTCGGGCTACTCACGCAACGACCTGGTGTCCTTTGCCGGGCGCATCAACTACAGTTGGAAAGGCCGCTACCTGCTCACGGCTACCAGCCGCTACGATGGTTCTTCGAAGCTTGCCACCGGCAACAAATGGAGCTTATTCCCCTCGGTCGGCTTGGGCTGGCGCATCATCGAGGAATCATTCATGCAAAACCTGAAGTTCCTGACCGAGTTGAAGCTACGTGGCAGCTACGGCGTATCGGGCAACGACGGCATCAACCCCTACGCTACCCAGAACTCGCTGACGGCCACTCAGTTTTCCTACGGCGACACCAACGCCTCGCCAACCTATACCGTGTCGCCGCTTATTGGCAACCAGAACCTGACCTGGGAGCGGACCACTACCACCGACTTCGGCGTGGATTTCGGGGTGCTGGATAACCGCCTGACGGGCACCGCGGACTATTACGATGCCAAAACCAGCGACCTGATCTTCCCCTACAACTTGCCGGCCTTTACGGGGGTAACTACCGTGAACCGCAACATCGGGCGCACCCGCAACCGCGGTTGGGAAGTGTCGTTGACCTCGCAGAACCTGCGCGGGGAAAGCCTTACGTGGTCGACTACGCTGACGTATGCTCGTAACAAGGAAACCATTGTGGAACTGCCCAATGGCAACGTTATTGCCGACGACTACCGCAACTCGCTGATTGTGGGCCAGCCGGCGCAGGTGTACTACGACTACAAGAAAATCGGAATTTGGCAGCTGGGTGAGGAAGCCGAAGCCACCTCCTACGGTACGCCCGGCCAGTTTATCCCCGGCGACATCAAGGTGGCTGACATTTCGGGGCCCGATGGCGTGCCTGATGGGCGCATCACCGCCGCCGACCGGCAGGTTATCGGCTCACGCGTACCGAAATGGACGGGTGGCCTCAGCAACGACCTGCGCTACAAGGCCTTCGACCTGAACGTGTTGCTGGTAGCCCGCGTGGGCCAGTGGATCAGCTCCGACTACTACGCTAAGTACACCCGCACCGGCCAAAACAACGGCGCCGTGGTAGATTACTGGACGCCGGAAAACCCCACCAACGAATACCCACGCCCCCATGCCACCCGCGCACTGAGCTACATCACCACGCTTACCGAGCGGGAGGCCTCGTGGGCTAAAGTCCGCAACGTGACCCTGGGCTACACCATCCCGAAGAGCGTGGTGGGCAAGGCCAGAATCGACAACGTGCGGGTGTACGTGTCGGGCCGCAACCTCTACACGCTCAGCAACATCGACGACTTCGACCCTGAGGGGGAGGGCGTAATTGACCGGCCGCTGAACCGTGCTTACGTGGTAGGCATTAATGTAGGCTTCTAACTCGACCAGACCGTCATGCACAAAATCATTCGTCCCCTTGCGCTGGCCCTGCTGACCATAGCTGCCACGGCCTGCGAGGAAACCCTAGAAGAATACAATCCCAGCGGCGCTACCGCCGAAGCCGTATTTACCACGCCCGAAGGCTTTGAAACCGCCATCAACGGCGCCTACACTTACAACCGCACCATCTACGGCAAGGAGTCGGGCTACGCGCTGCTGGAAATGGGTACCGACATCTGGACCGCCGCGCAGAGCAACGGTCAGACGGCCGCCAGTAACACGGTTCCGCAGCCGCCATTGATGAACTACCAAGGCCTGACCACCGACAACGTGTGGGTGAAAAACAACCTCTGGACGCCCTGCTACGCTGGTATCAACCTCATCAACCAAGCCCTGAAATACATCAATACGGCCGGGCTGTCGTCGGTGCGGCGTGCTTCGGCCGAGGCCGAGCTGCGCTTCATGCGGGCTTGGTACTACTACCACTTGGTGGAAAGCTTCGGACCGGTGCCGCTGCGCCTGGAGCCCACCGAAGGCGTGGTGAACACCTCTACCCGCACCCCGGTGCAGGAAGTGTACGCCCAGATTTTCGACGACCTGACTTTCGCCTTGCCTAACCTGCCGGTAACGCTGGCCACCTATCCGGCCCCGGTTACAGCCAACGACTACGGCCGCATCACGCGGCCCGCGGCGGAGGCTTTTGCCGCCAAGGCGTATTTGTCGGGCGGGCAGTACCAGCGGGCGGCTAGCTTGGCCCGTAAGGTAACCACCCAGTACACCGGGCAAGGCATCCGGCTGGTGACCAGCTACGCCAGTCTCTGGGACATTGCCAACCAGCGCAACTCCGAGGTGCTGTGGGCGGTGAACTACTCCACCAACCTGACCTTCAACGCGGGCAGCCACACCGGCCATCAGTGGTTTCTGATGAAGTACGACGACCAGCCCGGCATGGTGCGCGACGTAGCCAACGGCCTACCCGGTGTGCGCTACATGCCCACCCGCTTCCTGCTCGACCTCTACAACGAGCAGAACGACGCGCGTTACCTGGGCTCGTTCAAGCAGGCCTGGATTGCCAATAGCGCCACCAACATTCCGCGCTGGAGTGCTGCTGAAGTAGCCCAGAATGCCGCGTTGGCCCCGTTCCTGAACCAGCCTAAGTTTGCGGTTGGCGACACGGCCGTATTCACCAGCAAGCGCAGCATCCCGAACTTCGACCAGCAGTACAGCCGCCGCTACCGTTACAAAACCTACGACATCGACGACCTCTACAACGCCGATGGTTCGTTGAAAGGGGAGCGCCGCTACTACCCCTCGTTGCGCAAGTTCGACGACCCCACCCGCGCCACCGCTACCGTTACGGAAAGCTCCCGCGACGCCTTCATGCTGCGCCTCGGCGACATTATGCTCATCGGTGCCGAAGCCCAGGTCCGCCTCAACCGCCCCGATTCGGCGGCGTACTACGTGAACCAGGTGCGCACCCGCGCCGCGCTGCCCGGCCGCACTGCCGCCATGCAGGTGACGGCCAGCCAGATGACCCTCGACTTCGTGCTGGATGAGCGGGCCCGCGAGCTGGCCGGCGAGCAAGTGCGCTGGCTGGACCTGAAGCGCACTGGTAAACTCACCGAGCGGGTACGCCTCTATAACCCCGACGCCCGCTCCAGCATCCAGGATTTCCACGCCTTGCGCCCCATCCCGCAGAGCGACATCGACGCCGTAACCAACAAGCCGGATTTCCCGCAGAATCCAGGGTATTAAGTTCTGGTGTGGGGCCTCACCCCCGGCCCCTCTCCGAAAAGGAGAGGGGGAGCCTAATGATTTGCAGGAAAACAGATGCCTGCATCATTGAACGCACCCCTCTCCTTTTCGGAGAGGGGCTGGGGGTGAGGCCCCGACGCCAGAACAACCTTCACTAAGCACACATGAACAAGCGCCTTCTTTTCCTTTCCGTTCTTGCTTCTGCCGCCGCCCGGCCCGCGCTGGCGCAATACCCCAAGATTCCGCCGGAAGTGCAGGCCAAGGCCGATGCGGCGCTGGCCGAAGCCGAGAAACGTTCGGACGAAGCCTGGAAAAAGGCCCTGCCCATCATCGAAGCCGAAGCCAAAGCCGGCAAGCCCTACGTGCCGTGGGCGGCGAAGCCTTCGGATTTACCGCAGTCGAGCCGGCTGGCGTTTCCGGGTGCGGAAGGCGGCGGAGCGCACGTGTTTGGGGGCCAGGGCGGCAAGGTGTACGTAGTGAAGAGTCTGGCCGACAGCGGCCCCGGCACCCTGCGGGAAGCGCTGGAGCAGGGAGGAGCCCGCATCATTGTGTTCAACGTGGCGGGCATCATCAAGCTGCAAAGCCCCATCATCATCCGGGCGCCCTACGTGACTATTGCGGGCCAAACGGCCCCCGGCGACGGTATCTGCGTGGCCGGTGAATCCATCTGGATTAACACCCATGACGTGGTGGTGCGCTACCTGCGCTTCCGGCGCGGCGCCACCGACGTAGCCCGCCGCGACGACGGCCTGGGCGGCAATCCGGTGGGCAACATCATCATCGACCACGTGTCGGCGAGCTGGGGGCTGGATGAGAACATGTCCATCTACCGGCACGTGTACCAGAACCCCGAAACCGGCAAGGCCGACAAGCTGCCGACGGTGAACGTGACCATTCAGAACTCGATTTTCTCGGAAGGGCTGGACACCTATAACCACGCGTTTGGCAGCACCATCGGCGGGCTCAACAGCCTGTTTACGCGCAACCTGTGGGCCAACAATATTGCCCGCAACCCCTCGGTGGGCATGTACGGCGACTTCAACTTCGCCAACAACGTGGTGTTCAACTGGTGGAACCGCTCGGCGGATGGCGGCGACAACAAGTCGGAGTACAACTTCGTGAACAACTACTACAAGCCCGGCCCCATCACGCCCGTCGGGGAGCCCATCAGCTACCGGATTCTGAAACCCGAATCGGGCCGCGACAAAGACGCGAAAAACCTATTCGGCAAGGCGTATGTGGCTGGCAACGTGGTGGCCGGCAACGAGAAAGTAACCCAGGACAACTGGGCCGGCGGCGTGCAGGTGGAAGACGTGCCCGAAGCCGATAAGATTGTGGCCGGAATCAAAGCCGACAAGCCGTTCACGCTGCCCAACATGGGCACGGTGCTGTCTGCCCAGGAGGCTTTTCAGTACGTGCTTGCCAACGCCGGCTGTACGTTGCCCAAGCGCGACGCCGTGGATGCGCGCATCGTAGGAGACGTGCGCACCGGTAAAATCACCGTCGCTAAAAACGCCCAGCCGACGCCGCCCAGCCCCTACATCAAGCGCCGCCTGCCCGCCGATTCCTATAAGCAAGGCATCATCACTGACCCCGCGCAGGTAGGAGGCTACCCCGTGTACGCCGGCAAGCCCTACGCCGACGCCGACAACGACGGCATGCCCGATGCCTGGGAGAAAGCCCACGGCCTGAACCCCAAAAGCGCCGCCGACGCCACCCAGGACCGGGACAAAGACGGCTATGCCAACATCGAAGAATACCTCAACAGCGTGGTGCCGCTGCAAAACGTGCGTCCCGCCGCTGGCAAAAGCAAGTCCTGAGCCACACAGCATAAACACTCAAATGGAACGTCATGCTGAGCGGAGCCGAAGCATCTCGCGTGCTGATGTTGAGTTACTAATCCAGCGTCAGCACGCGAGATGCTTCGGCTCCGCTCAGCATGACATACGATTTGGTTGCTACGCCACATTCCGTAAGCAGGCTCTTTTCAAAACACACTATTAACTAAATGCTCATAAAGCCCCGGAATTTTCTTTTCCCTCTGTTGCTGTCACTCGCGGCCTGGGCTCCGGCTGCGGAGCCTACTGGTAAGCTGAAGGTGTCGGATAATGGCCGCTACCTGATGACGGAGCGCGGCAAGCCGTTCTTCTGGCTCGGCGACACCGGGTGGCTGCTGTTCAATAAGTTGAAGCGCGAAGAAGCGGAAACCTACCTCGAAGACCGGCGCAAAAAAGGCTTCAACGTCATTCAGGTGATGGTGCTGCACCAAGTGCCCAGCGTTAACGTGTACGGCGACTCGGCGCTGGTGCGCGGCAACGTGGCCCGGCCCCTGACCACGCCCGGCAGCACGCCCACCGACGCCGCCAAGTACGACTTCTGGGACCATGTCGACTACATCGTGGACTTGGCGGCCAAAAAGGGCCTCTACATGGGCCTGGTGCCGGTGTGGGGTACCAACGTGAAGGCCGGCAAGGTGAACCATCAGCAAGCCAAAACCTACGCCACCTTCCTGGCCGAGCGCTACAAAAACCGCCCAAACATCATCTGGCTGAACGGCGGCGACATTGCCGGCTCCGACTCCTTGAAGGTGTGGAACACGATTGGCAGCACGCTCAAAGCCGTTGACCCCAACCACCTCGTCACGTACCACCCGCGCGGCCGCACGCAGTCCTCCGACTGGTTTCACCAAGCGAAGTGGCTGGATTTCAACATGTATCAGTCGGGACACCGGCGCTACGCCCAGGATACCTCGCGCAACGAGAAGAAGCTCTACGGCGAAGACAACTGGCGCTACCAGCTGGTAGACAACAAGCTGACGCCCACCAAGCCTTCAATAGATGGCGAGCCATCCTATGAAGGCATCCCGCAGGGTTTGCACGACATTACGCAGCCCCGCTGGAACGATGCCGACGTGCGCCGCTACGGCTACTGGTCGGTTTTTGCGGGGGCGTTTGGCTACACCTACGGGCAGAACTCGGTGATGCAGATGCACAGCTCCTTCGACAAGGGCAGCGCCTATGGTTCGTCGGAGCTGTGGTCGTCGGCCATTAATGCGCCGGGGGCGGCCCAGATGCAGTATCTGAAGCAGCTGATGCTTTCCCGGCCGTTTTTCGAGCGGGTGCCGGACCAGAGTTTGATTGCCGGGGAAGTGGGGGAGAAGTACAACCGCCAGTTCGGCACGCGGGGCAAAAACTACGCTTTCGTGTACACCTACAACGGCCGCAACATCAAGGTGAACATGGGCAAAATCAGCGGCGCCAACGTGAAAGCCGCCTGGTTCAGCCCCCGCGACGGTAAAACCACCACCATCGGCACCTTCCCCAACAAAGGCACGCAAGACTTCAACCCACCCGGCGAACAGAAAGACGGCAACGACTGGGTGCTGGTGCTGGATGCGGTGTAGCCCTTTATGAACGAGAGATAAGAATAAAAGAACGTCATGCTGAGCGCAGCCGAAGCATCTCGCGTGCTGAGGTTGGGTTAGTAATCCTGAGTCAGCACGCGAGATGCTTCGGCTGCGCTCAGCATGACATGTACCTTGGCAACATCAGCACGCGAGATTCCTCGCAAGCTCGGAATGACGTTCCAGAACATTCAATTCATGTTCAAACCTAAACCCATACGCTTCTTGCCGCTGCTGCTTGGTGCCGCGCTGCTGGCTTCGTGCTCGAAGGACGTGTACATGTTCACGTCGTTTCATGAGCCGGCCAACGAGGGGCTGCGGCTGCTCTACAGCCACGACGGCTACAAATGGACGGACCTGAACCGCATCTTTCTGGCCCCGCAGGTGGGGCCGAGCAAGCTGATGCGCGACCCAAGCATTTCCCGCGGCCCGGATGGCACCTACCACCTCGTCTGGACCTGCGGCTGGAAGGGCGACAAGGGCTTCGGCTACGCCAGTTCCAAGGATTTGGTGCACTGGTCGGCGCAGCGCTTCATCGACGTGATGAGCCAGGAACCGACCACCGTGAATGTGTGGGCCCCCGAAATCTTCTACGATGCGCCCACCAAGCAGTACCTCATCATCTGGGCCAGCACCATCCCGTTCCGCTTTGCGCGGGGTATCGAAGATGAGGACAACAACCACCGGTTGTACTACACCACCACCCAGGATTTTCAGACCTTCACGCCCGCCAAGCTGTTCATCGACCCCGGTTTCAGCTCGATTGACGCGGTAGTGGTGCCGCGCGGGCCCCAGGATTACGTGCTGGTGGTGAAGGATAACACCCGGCCCAACCGCAACATCAAAGTAGCCTTCGGGCCCACGGCGCTAGGGCCGTTCCCGAACGTGTCGGAGCCGTTTACCGGCAACTTCACCGAGGGGCCGAGCGTGCTGGCCCTGCCCCATAAGGAGTGGCTGATTTACTACGACGCCTACAAGGAAAAGCGCTACGGCGTGATGAAAACCTCGGACTTCAAGACCTTCACCGACGTATCGGCGCAAACCAGCGTGCCGCAGGGGCACAAGCACGGCACGGTGTTTACGGTGCCGGCCAAGACATTGAAGAACCTGTTGCGTAGCGCCCCGGCGGGTACTGCCGCAACCTCAACGAGCGGAACTCATGAGTAAGCCAACGAAGGGCCTCACCCCCCGGCCCCCTCTCCGAAAAGGAGAGGGGGTGCGTTCAACAATTCTTACGTCTGGCACCCCCTCTCCTTTTCGGAGAGGGGGCCGGGGGGTGAGGCGCACGTTCACGCCAATAGCCGCCGCCCTACTCTTCAGCCTCGCAGCCCACGCCCAAACAACTCCCGAAACCATCCGTTACACCGGCACCACGCTCAGCAACGTGGACTACCACCACGGGCAGCTGCGGCCGGCCATCGGGACGCATGCGCGGCAGGTGCTGCGGGCCAACCGGGAGCATCCGGATGCCTCGAACGGGGAGGGGTGGACCTACAACCACGCGCCCATGCTGGCCTACTGGAACGGTCAGTTCTATTATCAGTACCTCAGCAACCCGGCGGGCGAGCATATTCCGCCGGGCCGCACGCTGCTGCTGACCAGCAAGGACGGCAACACCTGGACCAACCCCACCGTCATCTTCCCGCCTTACAAGGTGCCCGACGGCTTCACCAAGCCTGACCAGCCCGGCAAGGTGGCCAAGAACCTGGAGGCCGTGATGCACCAGCGGGTGGGTTTCTACGTGTCCAAGAAAAACCGCCTGCTGACCCTGGGCTACTACGGCGTGGCCCTCGATGCCAAAGACGACCCCAACGACGGGCAGGGCATCGGCCGGGTGGTGCGGGAGGTGCTGCCGGGCGGCAAATTCGGCCCGATTTACTTTCTGCGGAACAACTCGACGTGGGATAAGTCGAAGTCCACGTACCCGTTTTATACCAGCAGCAAAGACAAAGGCTTCGTGGCGGCCTGCGAGGAAATTCTGGCCTCGCCGCTGATGATGCAGCAAATGGTGGAGGAGCAGGACCGCAACGACCCGTTGATTCCCATCAAGAAAGACTACAAGGCCTTCAGCTACTACCACTTGCCTGATGGTAATCGGGTGGTGGGCCTCTGGAAGCACGCCCTTACCAGCATCAGCCCCGACGGTGGCAAAACCTGGCCCAACCCCGTGATTCGGGCGCCGCACTTCGTGAACAGTAACGCCAAAATCTGGGGGCAGCGCACCTCCGATGGTCGTTATGCCACGGTGTATAACCCCTCGGAATTCCGCTGGCCGCTGGCTATTTCCACCAGTCCGAACGGCCTCGACTACACCGATTTGTGGCTGGTGCACGGTGAAATTACGCCCATGCGCTACGGCGGTAACTACAAGAGCTACGGTCCGCAGTACGTGCGCGGCATCCAGGAAGGTGACGGTACGCCGCCCGACAAAAAGCTGTGGGTGAGCTACAGCGTGAACAAGGAGGATTTGTGGGTGGCCTCGGTGCCCGTGCCCGTGCGCGCCACCGCCGCCAGCCACGCCAACGACGTATTTGCCCAGCTCCCCGCCGGCCAGGAGCTAGAGCAGTGGAACACCTACAGTTTGGTGCAGGCCCCCGTGGAAATCGGTAAGCTGCCCGATGGCTCCAAAGGACTCGTGTTCAAGGATTCCGACCGGTTCGACTACGGCAAGGCCGAGCGGGTGATTCCCGAAAGCAAGCAGCTGGTAGCCGAGCTGTCGGTGATACCCGGCCAGAACGACCACGGCCTGCTGCAAATCGAGTTTCAGGATGCCAAAGGCCAACCCGCCGTGCAGCTTTCCTTCGACTCTACCGGCACGCTCAGCTACAAAGCCGGGGCCCGCTTCAAGGGCGTCACCAAGTACACCGCCGGCCAGCAACTCGACCTGCGCGTAACCCTAGACGCCCCCAACCGCACCTGCACCGTGGCAGTAAACGGCGGCAAAACCAGCACGTTCATTTTCTACGCCCCGGTAGCCGCCTTCGAGCGGATCATGCTGCGCACCGGCCCGGCCCGCCACTTCCCCACGCCCGACACCCCCGCCGACCAGACCTACGACCTGCCCAAAGCCGGCGAGTCGGAGCCGCTGGCAACGTTCTACCTGAAGTCGTTGAAAACGTCGGTGCCGGGAGTGGTGACGCCCTGACGGTGGACCTCACCCCCCGGCCCCCGCAAATGCTTGATGCGCATTACCTCGGGGAGAGGGGGAGCCACGGCGGCGCGTCATGGTGCATACACTATTGTTCTGATGCTGACTATTCCTTCTCGTGAATACTGATACTACTGATACACATCCTGATCCAGATGGAGAAGGAATAAACGAGAATCGTCAGGCTCCCCCTCTCCCTGAGGTAATGCGCATCAAGCATTTGCGGGGGCCGGGGGGTGAGGTTGACTACCGCATGTACACCACCGACGCAGCCCGCTGGAATAAGACGCTGAAAGACTACGCTCGTGCCAATCGTAAGCAGCCTACCGAAGCTGAAAATCACCTGTGGCAAGAACTCCGCAATAATCGGCTGGGCGTACGATTCAGCCGCCAGCATGCCATTCAGCAGTTTATTGTGGATTTCGTGTGCCTGGAGGCATGGCTGATTATTGAGGTAGATGGCAGCATCCATGCCGACGCCAGCCAAGCGGAATACGACGGCGGGCGCACCCATAATTTACAGGAAGCCGGTTTCCTGGTTCTGCGCTTCACCAACGAAGAAGTGTTACACAGCACATCAGCTGTCCTACAAACCATTACTAAGCACCTACATACGCTCCTCCCAACCAAAGGATAGCACAACTACACGACTCCAACCACAATAGCGCCCGCGCCGCCGTGGCTCCCCCTCTCCCTGAGGAGAGGGGGCCGGGGGGTGAGGTCTACCGCCAGCACAATATGCCTAAACGTCTCCTACTCGCCCTTCTGGCCTTCCTTCCGCTCCGCCTTCACGCCCAGCAAACGGAAACCCAATTCCTGTCCGGCACCGATAAAGACCACACCAAGAAGTGGAAGTTCTACTGCACAGCCGGGCGCAACTCCGGCAAGTGGACCACCATTCCGGTGCCCTCGAACTGGGAGCTGCAAGGCTTCGGCAAGTACAACTACGGCCACGACAAAGACCCGGACCGCGGCAAGGAGAAGGGCCTCTACAAGTACGAGTTCAAAGTGCCCAAGAACTGGGAAGGCAAGACGGTGAACATCGTGTTCGACGGCTCGATGTCGGATACTGAGGTGAAGATCAACGGGCAGTCGGCGGGGGCTATGCACCAGGGCTCCTACTACCGCTTCAAGTACGACATCACCAGGCTGCTGAAGCCCGGCAAAACCAACCTGCTCGAAGCCACCGTAGCCAAGCATTCCGCCAACGAATCCGTCAACGATGCCGAGCGGCGCGGTGACTTCTGGCTGTTCGGCGGCATCTTCCGGCCGGTGTTTCTGGAGGCGCTGCCCACCACGCACATCAACCGCGTAGCCGTGGACGCCAAAGCCGATGGCAGCTTCAAGGCCGATGTGTACACCCAGGGCACCGCCGCCGATGAAGTGGTAGGCCAGCTCTACACCCTCGATGGGCAGAAAGCCGGCTCCGAATTCCGCAGCGCCGTAGCGGCCGGCGGCGCGGCTACGCGCCTGCAAACCACGCTCAGCCAGGCCAAGCTCTGGACTCCCGAAAGCCCGAATCTGTACCGCGTGGCTTTCACGTTGCGCAAGGGCGGGCAGCCGGTACATACCGTGGACAAGCGCATTGGTTTCCGGACGGTGGAGCTGCGCGAGCGGGACGGTATCTACGTCAACGGTGCCAAAATCAAGTTCAAAGGCGTCAACCGGCACTCGTTCTGGCCGACCTCGGGCCGCACCACCAGCAAGGCGCTCAGCATCCTGGACGTGAACCTGATGAAGGACATGAACATGAACGCCGTGCGCATGTCGCACTACCCGCCCGACGACCATTTCCTGGCCGCCTGCGACTCCCTGGGCCTCATGGTGCTCGACGAAGTGGCTGGCTGGCACGGCAGCTACGACACGCCCACCGGCACCAAGCTCACCGAGGAAATGGTACGCAAAGACGAAACCCACCCCAGCATTGTGGTGTGGGTGAACGGCAACGAAGGCGGCCACAACTTCGACCTCGACCCGGTGCTCGACCGGATGGACCTGCAAAAGCGCCCCGTCATTCACGCCTGGCAGGTGTTCCGCGGCACCGATACCCAGCACTACATCAACTACGACTACGGCAACGGCACCCACTTGCAGGGCCACAACGTGGTGTTCCCCACCGAGTTTCTGCACGGCCTCTACGACGGCGGCCACGGCGCCGGCCTCGAAGACTACTGGGAGCAGATGTGGGCGCACCCCCGCTCGGCGGGCGGTTTCCTCTGGGACTTCTCCGACGCCGGCGTAGTGCGCACCGACAAGGGCGGCATCCTCGACACCGACGGCAACCACGGCGCCGACGGCATCCTGGGGCCGTACCGCGAGAAGGAGGGCAGCTACTTCACCATCAAGGAAGTGTGGAGCCCCGTATTCTTCGAGCGCCGCGAAATAACGCCGGCCTTCGATGGCTCGTTCCGGGTGCAGAACCGCTTCCACTACACCAACCTCAACCAGTGTAAGTTCACCTGGAAGCTAGCGCAGCTGCCTGGCCCTGGCAGCAAAGCCGCACCCGTTACTAAAACCGGCCCCGTGGCAGCTCCGTCCGTAACACCGAACGGCACCTACGGCACCCTCAAGCTCGATCTGCCCACCGACTGGCAGCAGCACGACGTGCTCTACATCACCGCCCAGGACCCCGCCGGCCGCGAAATCTACACCTGGAGCTGGCCCATTGCCCGCCCCGACGCCGTGGCGAAACAGCTGATCCGAGTGGACGGCCCCAGCGCCGCCCGCCTCACCGAAACCGACTCGCTGTACACCGTAGCCGCTAACGGTGTGGAGCTGACGTTCGGCCGTAAATCGGGCGTGTTGCGCACCGTGCGCAACGCCAAAGGCGTTATCCCGCTCACCAACGGCCCCGTGCTGGCCGAGGGCGAAACGGCGTTTGAAGGCCTGACCCAGCGCCAGGACGGCCAGAACGTGGTTATCGAAGCCAAGTTCGCCAAGCAGAGCCGCTACCAGTCGTTGCAGTGGACGGTGTACCCCTCGGGCTGGGTGCGCATGAGCGCCAAGTACTTCCCCAAAGACTACGATTTCGCGCTGGCCGGCCTGAGCTTCACCTACCCCGAAAAAGAGGTAAAAGGCGCCCAGTGGCGCGGCGACGGTCCCTACCGCGTGTGGAAAGACCGGATAAAGGGCACCAACCTCGGCGTCTGGACCAAGGCCTACAACAACACCAGCACCGGCGAAATGGAAGGCACCCGCGGCCCCGAGTACCCCGAGTTCAAGGGCTACTACTCCAACTTCTACTGGCTCACGCTCCAAACCACCGGCCAGCCCTTCACGGTAGTCTGCGACCAGGAAGACGTGTACCTGCGCCTGTTCACGCCGCGCTTCTCGGCCACGCCCTACAACACGGCCCCGGCTTTCCCGAATGGCAGCATCTCCTTCATGCACGGCATCACGCCCATCGGCACCAAGTCGCAGAAAGCCGAGAACATGGGCCCGATGGGCAAAACCAACATGTACTATGACTACAGCAAAGACCCCTCGTACGCCAAGGAAATCACCCTCTACTTCGATTTTACCGGCCAGCAAGCTACTCCTGCGGCGGTAGGCAAGCGGTAGGAGAGAAGCGTTAGAAGGCAGCAGCGGGTAGTAAGCCAATGAGGTTTGCTACCCGCTGTTTGTGTGCTGAGGGTAGAAGCTCGTTATTGGGACACAGTTATAAATTTCAAAACTATCAAGATGGCCAAAAAGCAAGAAGACCTTAAAAACGAATCGGTTAGAAGCTATTCTTTCCTAAAAGAGATGTACGAAGACTCGTATTTCCCCAGTAATCTGGTAGACAAGGGCAAAGCCATCTTGGTAGACTTGTGCTTCAAAATCGAACAGGAACAGCCTGAATCGTTAGATGAATTGTACGAACTGACGCACGCCGCCACCGACAAGTTCAACGACTTGCAGGAAGAATTTCTTGATGGTGAAAGTGAGATAGAAACGGGTGCTAGGGAATGTATCGCAGCAGATTTTGATTTTATCGCAAAGTCTTATGACTTCGAAGCTGATGGGGAGGAGTTGATAGCAACCAGAGAGTGGTAAGAGGACATTCTTGACTAACAACAACTAGATGCCGCGGTAGGGGAACCACCTTTACACATGCTAACGTACTGATAGCATGTGTAAAGTAATTGGTGAGCCCCGCTGTTATCTTTCCAACTATTGAAAGCAAATAATATCATGGCAAAGCTGACACGATTCACAAGCTTCGAAGCGCTGAAGTCGGATGCTGAGGAAGCTAAAGCAACCCCAGCGGCGCGCGACAAAGCACACGCGGAATTCGAGGAGTTTGTAAAGATTCTGCAACGTGAACTAGCCGCCAAAAAGAAGGTGCAATCTGCTGATGAACGATAATCTGGTGGGTAGCATCCTCGCTGTCTGTTGCATTCTCAACGAGCACGGTGTTGAATACCTCGTTGTTGGAGGTACTGCGGTTGCTTTGCACGGCTACTACAGACAGTCAATGAATGCAGCTGGCGCAATTGCGGATAAGCCCGATTTAGATATATGGTATAACCCGACCTATACTAACTACTTCAAACTACTACAGGCATTAGAAGAGTTGGGGCAAGATGTCACGAAGTTCAAAGAAGAGCAGGCCCCAAATCCTAGAAAATCCTTCTTCAGATACGAATTCGAGCAATTCACGCTTGATCTTCTGCCGGAGTTGAAAGCACCACTGAAGTTTGGTGCATCTTTTAGAAGCCGCGAAACTATTGCTTTGAGCGAAGTGGATATTCCGTTCATCAGCTTCGATGATTTGCTCGTTGATAAAGCAGCAAACGCTAGGCCGAAGGACGTAGTAGATATCAGCCAATTGAAGGCTAGGCGGACACCTGACGAAACTTAAGAATACGGCATCACGCCCATCGGCACCAAGTCGCAGAAAGCCGAGAACATGGGCCCGATGGGCAAAACCAACATGTACTACGACTACAGCAAAGACCCCTCGTACGCCAAGGAAATCACCCTCTACTTCGATTTCACTGGTAAGCAGATAACTCCTGCAGCGGTAGGAGAAAAGCTTATTACTGTGAATAGATTGATGGTATAGATTAACTGTAGGTCAATGCGATAAGCTGGCATTTCGTAGTGCTTACTATCAGATTATAAACTGTAACATGACTTTTTTTGACAAGTTTTTTGATGGTAGGATTGAGCTTTACAATCAATACAAGGCCTTCGATGCCAAACATCAGCTAAGAGTTTTGAGTCAACTTTCTCAAGAAGACAACCAAAGCCAATTTCTTTCGAAGATTTCTGAAATCAATTTTGGACTCTTTTTCGATAATTTGAATAGCCAAATAAGTTACGAGAAAATATACGATAATTATACGCCAGATTGGGCAATAGAGCTTAACGGTCAAAGTATTATTGCAGAAGTGTTGAGACTTAATCCTTCCGTAGCGGAACAAAGATTTCTTGACTTCTGTGATGAATTTGAAAGTAAAATAAGAGCTATAGAAATCGGATGCTGTTTAAACTTTAAATACGATAAGAATTTACTTGATATAGATAATATTGATATTGATGCTTGTAAAGTTTTAATTGAAAATTGGTTAAGAGATAATCCGGTTGAAAATAGAGTGCTCGTTCTATTTGGTAGCATAAAAATCGTATTGGTTTATCTTAAAGAGGACCTCTGTCATGCTTGTCTAATCATGGAGGGAGGAGCTATAAAATTTGATTATCGAAGACTGAGTTCGGAAAAAAGCGCTTTAGTAAATAAGGCTAAGAAATACACCTCTATTATCGAAAAGTATGGCTTGCCTTACATAGTTTGTATTTGTATAGATACTCATGCATGGTTCAGAAAAGACGACCTATATCAAGCTCTGTACGGGCTTTCGACTGAGCATGTGGGGCCAATTAAAAGCTTTTCTCATCTAATTGAAAATGCTCTATACTATTCTTCAGAGCAAGTAATGACAAGAGTTAGTGGTGTGCTTTTACGCCAAAATGATGAATATACTTACTACCATAATTACTCATTTGATAACAAGCTAAATATCTATAATAAGACAGAGCTACTTAAGTGGCAGCATCCTTACGAGTAAAGGATTATATTTTTAATATCGAATATATTTCCAGTTGGTTGCTCAAAGTGTGACGCTTGTCAACTTGAGCGGAGGGCAGAAGGAGCAAATTCTATTTAAACTCCCCACCATGCCCAAATCCTAAAGCATCTTGCTAAGATCGTAGAATGAACTGGCCGAAAAATTGGTGAACTATGGGACGCCAAAAGTACTCTGCACAACCCCGCGTCCCACGCCTGCCAATCGGTAGGCATTCCTGCTCCTGAAAACGGCGGGAACCGGGGGTGAGGCCCTGCCCCATGAACGCAAACCGCCTGCTCGCCTTTCTTTGTACGATCTTGCTACTCACGGCCTTCCGGGAACCCCGGCCCGCCGCCGTGCAACTTCAGCGCCTGCGTTGTGAGCTGCTCACCAACCCCGAAGGCATCGACGTAACTGCGCCGCGGCTGAGCTGGGAGGTTGGCAGCCCGGAGCGCAACCTGGAACAAACCGCCTACCAGGTGCTGGTGGCCTCCACGCCGGAGAAGCTGGCCGCCGACGAAGGCGACCTGTGGAACTCGGGCAAGGTGAATTCGGGGCAGTCGGTGCACGTGGCGTATGCGGGCACGCCGCTGCGGAGCCGGGCGCAGTGCTATTGGAAAGTACGCACCTGGACCAACCAGGGCGAAACCGCCTGGAGCACGCCGGCCCGCTGGAGCGTGGGCTTGCTGAACTACCTCGACTGGAAAGGCCGCTGGATTGGCTTCGACCGGGCCTTTGCCTGGGACGATGAGACCACCCACGCCCGGCTGTCGGCGCGCTACTTCCGCAAGGAGTTCAAAACCGAAAAGCCCATCAAGCAAGCCACGGCCTACATCATCGGGCTGGGGCTGTACGAGCTGTACGTGAACGGGCAGCGGGTAGGGGAGCAGGTACTGGCACCCGGCCCCACCGACTATACCAAGGGCGTGAAGTACAACACCTACGACGTGACGCCGCTCCTCAAGCAGGGCCCCAACGCGCTGGGCACCGTGCTCGGCAACGGCCGGTTCTACGCCATGCGCCAGAACTACAAGCCCTACAAAATCAAGACCTTCGGCTACCCCAAGCTGCTCATGCAACTGGAATTAACCTACGCCGACGGCACCCGCGACGTCATCAAAACCGACGAAACCTGGCAGGGCACCGCCGACGGCCCCATCCGCACCAACAACGAGTACGACGGCGAGGAATACGACGCCACCAAGGAAATGCCCGGTTGGAGCACCGCCGGCTTCGACGCCAAAAAGTGGTTGAAAGCCGAGATGGTGCAGGAGCCCGGCGGCACGTTTGAGGCGCAGATGAACGAAAACATGAAGGTGATGGAAACCATCAAGCCGGTTTCCATCAAGCCCCTGGCCGGCGGCAAGTACATCCTGGACATGGGCCAGAACATGGTGGGCTGGCTGCGGCTGCGCACCAGCGGCCCGAAAGGCCAGAAGGTGACCTTGCGCTTCGCCGAAACCTTGCAGAAAAGCGGCGAGCTGTACGTGGCCAACCTGCGCGACGCCCGCGTAACCGATGTGTACACGCTCAAAGGCGGTGGGCGCGAAACCTGGGAGCCAACCTTCGTTTTCCACGGCTTCCGCTACGTGGAAATCAGTGGCTGGCCCGGCAGCGCGCCCACCGTCGCCGATTTTGATGGCCGCATCGTGTACGACGACATTGCCACCACCGGCGAATTCACCACCTCCGACGCCACCATCAACCAGGTGTACAAAAACGCCTACTGGGGCATCCGCGGCAACTACAAAGGCATGCCCATCGACTGCCCGCAGCGCAACGAGCGGCAGCCCTGGCTCGGGGATAGGACCACCGGGGCCTACGGCGAAAGTTTCGTGTTCGACAATTCGCGCCTCTACGCCAAGTGGCTCCGCGACATCGAGCAGGCCCAAAAAGTGGACGGCAGCATCCCCGACGTGGCTCCCGCGTTCTGGCGCTACTACGGCGACAACGTGACCTGGCCCGGCACTTACCTCACCATTGCCGACATGCTCTACCGGCAGTACGGCGACGCCGCCCCGCTCACCCGCCACTACGACTCCATGAAGCGCTGGCTGACCTACATGCGCCAGAACTACTCGGAAAACGGCCTTGTCACGAAAGACAAGTACGGCGACTGGTGCGTACCACCCGAGTCGAAAGAACTGATTCACTCCAAAGACCCCGCCCGCAATACCGACGGCGCCCTCATTGCCAGCAGCACCTACTACCACCTGCTGGGCTTGATGCAGGGCTTTGCCAAGGTGCTCGATAAGCCGCAGGATGCGCAGGAGTTTGCTGCGCTGGCTGCCGAGATGAAAACCGCCTTCAACCAGAAATTCCTGAACAAGGAAACCTGCCAGTACAGCAATGGCACCGTCACGGCCAACCTGCTGCCGCTGGCCTACGGCATGGTGCCCGAGGAAGACCAGGGCAAGGTGTTCCAGAACATTGCCGACAAGATTCTGGTGGAAAACAAGGGCCACATCAGCACCGGCGTCATCGGGACGCAATGGCTGATGCGCGGCCTCACCGAGCACGGCCGCCCCGATATTGCTCTGCGCCTAGCCACCAACCGCGACTACCCAAGCTGGGGCTACATGGCCGCCAACGGTGCTACCACTATCTGGGAGCTGTGGAACGGCAACACCGCCGACCCCGCCATGAACTCCCAAAACCACGTGATGCTGCTCGGCGACCTGCTGGTGTGGTACTACGAAAACCTGGCCGGCATCAAGTCCGCCCCCGACGCCCCCGGCTTCCAGCGCCTGGAAATGAAGCCCACGCCCACCCCCGGCCTCACCTCGGTGCAGGCGTCGTACCGCTCGGTGCGCGGCCTGGTAAAAAGCAGCTGGAAACAGGAGCCCAAGCGCTTCACCTGGAACCTCACCGTGCCCGGCAACACCAAGGCCCTCGTCTACATCCCCGCCAAAAATGCGAAAGACGTGCAGGAAAGCGGCAAGAAAGCCAGCAGCGCCACCGGCGTGAATTTCGTGCGCCAGGAAGGCGACCGAGCCGTGTTCGAGGTCGGCTCCGGGGACTATGCTTTTGAAGTGAAATAGAAACTGAATCAAAAAGTACGTCATGCTGAGCGCAGCCGAAGCATCTCGCGTGCTGACGTCAGACTACTAGAACGATGTAGAGACGCGACACTTCGCGTCTCAGCGTCCGCGCCGCTCGAACTATATGCAGTAAACAACATCAGCAACGACGAGACGCGAAGTGTCGCGTCTCTACAGCAGAGAACCACCTCAAGCATATGAAGCATACCCTCGCCCTTTTACTCGCCACTTGCCTGACTACTGGCTGCTCAGTAGCGCAAACTCCGGCTGCCAAGCCTCAGCCCAACCCCTGGCAGCGTGCCGTGACTACCAACGAGTTCATCTTGGAGAAGATGCCCTTCCCGGAAAGCCACGCCGCTACCCTGGCCGAAACGCCCGCGGGCCTCGTGGCCTCATGGTTTGGCGGCACCAAGGAACGCAACCCCGACGTGGGCATCTGGGTGAGCCGGCAGGAAAACGGTAAGTGGACCGCGCCGGTGGAAGTGGCCAACGGCGTGGTGAACGAAACCCTGCGCTATCCTACCTGGAACCCGGTGCTGTATCAGGTGCCCGGCGGTGAGCTGCTGCTGTTCTATAAAATCGGGCCGAAGCCGTCGGATTGGAAAGGCTGGATGCGCCGCTCCTCGGACAATGGCCGGACGTGGTCGGCAGCGCAGGCCTTGCCGGAGGGCTACATTGGGCCGGTAAAAAACAAGCCGGTGCTGCTTTCCAACGGCACCCTGCTCTGCCCCACCAGCACCGAGGGCAACGACGGCTGGCGCGTGCATCTGGAAGCCAGCACCGACTTCGGCAAAACCTGGAGCATGATCGGGCCAATTGCCAACGGCGACACCAAAGGCGCCATTCAGCCCAGCATCCTGAAGCACAAAGACGGCAAGCTCCAACTGCTCTGCCGCAGCCGCGACCGGGCCATCCTGGAGTCGTGGTCGGAGGACCATGGCAAAACCTGGACGCCGCTGGCCAAAACCACCCTCCCCGGCAACAACTCCGGCACCGACGCCGTGACCTTACAGGACGGCCGCCAGCTGCTGGTCTACAACCACGTGCTGCCGCCCGGCACCCTGGCCAAAGGCCCGCGCACCCCGCTGAACGTCTCGATTTCCAAGGACGGCAAGGAGTGGTACGCGGCGGCTATTCTGGAAGACTCGCCCATCAGCCAGTATTCCTACCCCTCGGTGATTCAAACCAAGGACGGCAAGGTGCATTTCGTGTACACCTGGCGCCGTAAGAGTATCAAGCACGCCGTGCTAGACCTGAAAAAGGTGAAGCTGGTGAAGATTGAAAACGGCCAGTGGCCCGCCCTAAAAGGCTACAAAGCCCCATCCTCCACGGCTGAGATTACGCAGGATTAGAAGGCGTAACCTCACCCCCTAGCCCCCTCTCCTCAGGGAGAGGGGAGACTAGCTCCTAGTTCTAGAAAGCTAAAGTCTAAATCTAGTTCCCCCTCTCCCTGAGGAGAGGGGGCTAGGGGGTGAGGTCCCCCCAACCAGCACGAAAACCCACCCACCCATGCTCCGAACCCTCCGTATCCTTCTTGCTTTCCTGCTGCTAACCACCACGGCCTGGGCGCAGAACTCTGACGACCAGTACCGGGAGCCGCTGCAAACGGTGCTCGACCAGATTCAGCAGCGCTACGGCGTGAAAATCAGGCCCGACGCGGCCATGGTGAAGGATAAGTGGGTGACGTATGCTGAGTGGCGCTTCCGGCCGGATGTGGACGAGACGTTGAAAAACGTGCTGGCACCGTTCGATTTGCAAGTCACCAAAACCGGCGACAAAGCCTACAAGCTCAAAACTTTCCAATATCACCTGAAAACCCCCGAGGAAGGTGCCGCGCAGCTAGCCTACCTCGCCAGCCAGTACCACGACGCCGCCACCTGGGAAAAGCGCAAAGCCGAATTGCGCAGTTGCATGTGGCAGGCGCTTCGCTTGTCGCCCATGCCGGCTAAGCCCGCCAGCAAGCCCATCATCACCAACAAGCGGCAGTATGACGGCTACACCGTGGAGAACGTGGCGCTGGAAACCTTACCCGGCCTCTATATGACGGGTTCGGTGTACAAGCCGCTGAAAGCGAAAGGCAAAGTGCCGGTCATCATTAGTCCCGACGGGCACTTTGGCGATGGGCGCTACCGGGCCGATGCCCAGAAACGCTGCGCCACGCTGGCCCGCATGGGCGCCATGGTGTACAGCTACGATTTGTTTGCCTGGGGCGAGTCATTGCTGCAATTCAAGGGCGAGGACCACCGCCGCAGCCTCGCCATGACGGTGCAGGCCCTGAACGGCGAGCGGGCTTTGGACTACTTGCTGTCGTTGAAAAACGCCGACAAAACCCGCGTGGCCATCACCGGCGGTTCGGGCGGCGGCAGCCAAACCATGCTGCTCACGGCCCTCGATGACCGCATCAAAGTGAGCGTGCCAGTGGTGATGCTTTCCACCTACCACAGCGGGGGCTGCCCCTGCGAAAGTGGCCAGCCAGTGCACCTCTGCGGCGGCGGCACCAACAACGCCGAACTAGCCGCCATGGCCGCCCCGCGCCCCCAACTAGCCATCACCGACGGCGGCGACTGGACCGCCCAAACCCCTGAAGTAGCCTATCCTTACCTCCAAAACCTCTACGGCTACTACGGCAAAACCGACCTCGTACAAAACGCCCATTTTCCGAAAGAAGGCCATGATTACGGCCCCTCGAAGCGCCAAGCCATGTACAAATTCCTGGCCCAACACCTCGCCCTGAACCTGTCCGCCGCCGAAGACGCCACCGGCAAGCTGGACGAATCGAAAGTGACTATCGAAAAGGAAGAAGCCCAAAAGGTATTCGGTGCCAAAGGCGAGTTGCTGCCCGCCAACGCCATGCACAGCTTCGAGGAATTGCAGGCCCTATTCAACAAAACCGCACCTGCCACCCCTATAGGAGAAGCAAAAAACTAGAGCTAAAAAACTATAGAGTTCTAGTTCCCCTCCTTTTTCAAGGAGGGGTGCCCGGAGGGCGGGGGGGTAAACCCGCCAGAACGACAACTAGCTCTAGTCTTCTAACCCTAGCTTAACCACCCCGGCCTCCGGCCACCCCTCCTTGAAAAAAGGAGGGAAACTAGATTTCTAGCTAAGACGAGAATCTTCAAAGCAGTTGATGAGAAAATCAAGTACGTACGCTCTGCTCTTTGCGCTCAATCTGCTGGCGGCCAGCACGCAGGCGGCTGACATCTGGGTGGCACCCAATGGCTCGGACCGCAACCCCGGCACCGCCGACAAGCCGCTGGCCACGCTGAACATGGCCCTGCGGCAGGCCCGTGACCTGCGCCGCTTGCACGATGCTTCGGTGAATAACGGCGTGCACATCTGGGTGCGGGGGGGGGAGTACCGGCTAACGGAACCGTGGTTTTTTCGGCCCGAAGATTCCGGCACGGCTGAAAGCCCGACGATAGTAGAGGCGGCGCCCGGCGAACAGCCGGTGCTGAGTGGGGGCGTGTCGGTGAAGGGCTGGCGCAAGCTGACTGCCGCGCCGGCCGGGCTGCCCAGGGCGGCGCAGGGGCAGGTATGGGTGGCCGATGCGCCGCTGGTAGGTGGCCGGCAGCTGGATTTTCGCCAGCTGTGGGTGAACGGCCGCAAAGCCGTGCGCGCCCGCACCCCCAACAATGACAACCTGCCCCGCCTGCTTTCCTGGGACACCGACAAGCGCGAAACCACGATACCCGCCGCTGCTTTGAGCGGCGTGAAGCAGCCCGGCCAGCTGGAAATGGTGCTGCACCAGATGTGGGCCGTGAACGTGCTGCGCGTGAAAACCCTGACCGTGCAAGCCGACAAAGTCCGCGTGACGTTTCAGGAGCCCGAAAGCCGGATTCAGTTCGAGCACCCGTGGCCGCGCCCCATCATCAACGGCAAAAACGGCAGCTCGGCCTTCTACCTCACCAACGCCATCGAGCTACTCGACCAGCCCGGCGAGTGGTACTACGATGCCGCCCGCGGGCAGGTGCTGTACTGGCCCCGCCCCGGCGAAAACCTGAGCACCGCCCAAGTGGTAGCGCCGGCACTGGAAACGGTACTGCGCGTGGAAGGCACCCTCGACCAACCCGTGAGCCACGTGCAGTTCAAGGGCCTGACCTTCGCGTACACCACCTGGCTGCGTCCCTCGCAGCAGGGCCACGTGCCGTTGCAGGCCGGTATGTATCTGCTCGATGGCTATTCGCTGGCTAAACCCGGCACCCCCGACAAAGCCGGCCTCGAAAACCAGGCCTGGATTGGCCGGCCGCCGGCGGGGGTGGAGCTGCAGGGCGCGCACCACACCCGCTTCGAGCGGTGCCAGTTCCTGCACATGGGCGCCACGGCGCTGGACTACCAAAGCGGCACCCACGATGATGCGGTAGTCGGTTGCACCTTCCGCGACGTGGCCGTGAATGGTATTCAAATAGGCAAATTCTCCGATGAAAGCGTGGAAACGCACCTGCCCTACAACCCCAAGGACGAGCGGGAAATCTGCTCCAATGAATTGCTGGAAAACAACTTCCTTACCGACTGCGGCAACGAGGACTGGGGTGCCGTGGGCATTGCCGCCGGCTTCGTGCGCCAGACCACCATCCGCCACAACGAAATAAGTGAGGTGCCCTACACCGGCATCAGTGTGGGCTGGGGCTGGACCAAAACGGCCAACGCCATGCGCGACAACCGCGTGACGGCCAACTACATCCACCACTACGCCCAGCACACCTACGACGTGGCCGGCGTCTACACCCTCTCGGCGCAGCCCGGCACTACCATCACCGAAAACCGGGTGGAGGATATTGCCCACGCGCCCTACGTCCACGACCCCGACCATTGGTTTTACCTCTACCTCGATGAGGGCTCCTCGAACATTACGGTGCAAGACAATTGGTGCCCCGCCGAGAAGTTCCTGGCCAATGCCAACGGCCCCGGCAACGTCTGGAAAAACAACGGCCCGATGGTGTCCGACGCCATCAAGCAAGCCGCCGGCCTGGAACCAAAGTATCGGGAGTTGCGGGAGAAGCCCTGACGTGCGCCTCACCCCCCGGCCCCCTCTCCCGTGGAGAGGGGAAGCCAAACGACTAAAAAGAAGTAAGTCTTTGATTCTATGAAAGAAAACAATAACCATACTGTAACAAATACGCCTGGCACCCCCTCTCCTTTTCGGAGAGGGGGCCGGGGGGTGAGGCCCCTCGTCTGGGCGTTCCTGCTCCTTCTAACCATCCCCGCCGAGGCCCAGCAAGCCGCCAAGGCCACTTGGATTTGGTATCCCGGCGACTACGAAATCTGGCTGAGCAACCAGATGCAGAACCGCCGCACCGAGCGGGGCACGTTTTTCCCGCCGTTCTGGCGGCTGGATAGCCATTATCCACTTATCGATTTTCACCAGGATTTCGAGCTGAAAGCGCCCGAGGAAGTGGAGCTGCGCGCCGAGGGCCAGTACAACGTGAAACTCGATGGCAAGCTGCTGTCGGGCTCACCTACGCGTCTGACGGTGCCGGCGGGCAAGCACCGGCTCAACATCAAGGTCTACAACCAAGCCAACGTGCCGACGGTGTTCGTGCGCGGCAAAACCATCGGCACGGATGGCAGCTGGCTGGTGACCTATGAGGACAAGGAGTGGATTGACGCGTCGGGCAAGGTGTCGGACCAGTCGGGGACGACGTGGCTGACGGCTGGTAGCTGGAACTTCAATGAGGCGCAGGCGTTGCCTTCCGCCTTCAAGCTCAGGACCGAACCGCAACGTGCGGCTAGCGTCACGCGCACCGCGGGCGGCGGCCTGCTGGTGGATTTCGGGCGCGAAACCTTTGGCTACGTGCGCCTGCATGGGCTGCAAGGCAAGGGCCAAACCACGCTGTACTTCGGCGAATCCAAGGAGGAGGCACTGAGCACCGAGGGCTGCGAAACGCTGGAGCGCCTGGACGTGAATCAGCCGCAGAAAGGCGAGAAGCTGACTTCGCTGTCGAAGGCGTTTCGGTTCGTGAACATCCAACCGGAGGCGGGCGTGACCTTGGATTCGGTGTCGATGCTGTACGAGTACGCGCCGGTGGTGGAGCGGGGCCGGTTTCGGTGCTCCGATGACCAGCTGAACAAGATTTGGGACGTGGCGGCCTACACCATGCACCTGAACACGCGGGAGTTCTTCATCGACGGCATCAAGCGGGACCGGTGGGTATGGTCGGGCGACGCCTACCAGAGCTACCTGATGAACTACTACCTGTATTTCGATACGCCCACGGTGAACCGCACCACCTTCGCGCTGCGCGGCAAAGACCCCGTGACCAGCCACGTCAACACCATCATGGACTACACCTTCTACTGGTTTATCGGCATCTACGACGCCTACCAGTACACCGGCGACAAAACCGTGGTGACCCAGCTCTACCCGCGCATGCAAAGCCTGATGGACTACTGCCTCGCGCGCCGCAACAAAGACGGCCTGATGGAAGGCCTGGCCGGCGACTGGGTATTTATCGACTGGGCCGACGGCCTGAGCAAAAAGGGAGAAGTAAGCTTCGAGCAGTTGCTGCTGTGCCGCAGTTTGGAAAGCATGGCCCTGTGCGCCAATCTGGTAAACGACCAGGCCGGCGCCCAGAAGTACCAGCAGCTCGCCACCGACCTCAAGGCGAAAATCTTCGCTACCTACTGGAACCAGAATAAAGGCGCGCTGGTGCACAGCTGCGTGAACGGCCAGCCCACCGACAACGTGACGCGCTACGCCAACATGTTCGCCATCTTCTTCGACTACCTCAACAACGAGCAGGAGCAGCAGGTGAAGAAGTCGGTGCTGCTGAACCCGCAGGTGGCCAAAATCACCACGCCCTACATGCGCTTTTATGAGCTGGAAGCCCTGTGCGCGCTGGGCGAGCAGCCCTACGTGCTCAAGGAAATGAAGAGCTATTGGGGCGGTATGCTGAATGAAGGCGCCACGTCTTTCTGGGAGGAATACGACCCCGCTAAGAAGGGCACCGAGCACCTGAGCATGTACGGCCGGCCCTTCGGCAAGAGCCTGTGCCACGCCTGGGGCGCCAGCCCGATTTATTTGCTGGGCAAATACTACCTCGGCGTGAAGCCCCTGTCGGCTGGCTATGCCACCTACGAAGTGGTGCCCAACCTCGGCGGCCTGCAATGGATGGAAGGCGCCGTACCCACGCCCCAGGGCGATATTTCGGTGCGCGCCACGCCCAAGCAGCTGAAAGTGAAGGGCGCTGTTGGTACCGGTACGCTGCGTTTTGCCAGCAAGACCAAGCCGAGCTGCAAAGGCGCAAAAATCCAGGCGAAAGGCAACGGGCAGTACGAATTGCAGCTGGAAAAAGGCCGTGAGTACGTCGTGACTTATCAGGCAGTGTGATGGGGGCGGTATTTATTTATTCGGACGGTGTAGAGACGCATACTTGCGTCTCGTCATCCGCATCGTTGAACGATTTTGCCCAGGCGGCGCGGACGACGAGACGCAAGTATGCGTCTCTACACCGGGCGTTGCTGGTGTTGCTGCTTGTCTTAGCGGGCACTACGGTCAAAGCCCAAACTGGTAGCACTTCGGTAGTGGAGTTGACGGGCCAGAAGCTGTTGCCGAACAAGCTGCAAGCCATCTGCCAGCAAAAAGCCTATGCCGGGGTGGGTGCATACCGCTGGCAAAATCACTTGGTAGCCTACGGCCCGACGACGCAAATCCGGCAGTTGGTGCCCGTGCTGAAAAAAGCCTACACCAGCGCCAATATAAAGGTCTACGACGCGCCGTTCTACAAATTCGACCGTAGCCGCTGCCCCAACAAAGCCACGGCCAAGCAGTGGGACAACATCCTGCTGACCTGCAACCTGGTGGAGGACAAAGCCAAACAGCAGGAGTACATGCAGTACCACGCCACCCAGTTCGAGCAGTGGCCGGAAGTCGCCACCGGCTTCTGCAATGCCAGATTCCAGCAGCTACTTGTGTTCCGCCAGGGCCGGCAACTGATGCTGGTTATCAGCATCCCAAAAGGCCAGAGCCTCGACGAGTTGAACCCCCGCACGACCCTGAACAACCCGCGGGTCAACGACTGGAACGCGCTGATGAAGCAATATCAAACCGGCCTGCCCGGCACCAAACCCGGCGAGGCCTGGGTATTCTTGCAGCCCGTTGCGCCGGCCGTGCAGCTCCGGACCAAAACGACCATTCCACAAACCAAAAAATAGATGTTGAACCTAGGAATATTGGGCCTGGGCGAAGGCCGTAGCACCATGTCGGCCGCGCTGAGCAGCCCCAACTGGACGCTCAAAACGATTTGCGACCGAAACGAGGAATTGTGCCGCCAGCGGGTCGACGAGTTTCAGTTTATGGGGCAGGTCACGGCGCAGTACCAAGACATGCTCGACGACCCGGAAATCGACGCCGTGGCCATCTATACGCCCGACCACCTGCACGCCGAGCACGTGGCGCAGGCGTTGCGCGCCGGTAAGCACGTGGTTTGTACCAAGCCGTTTATCGACGACCTGTCCAAGGCCAACGAGCTGTTGGCGCTGGCCGAGCAATCGGGCAAAAAGGTATTTATCGGCCAAAGCTCCCGGTTTTTCGAGCCGATGAAGCGCCAGCGTGCCGACTACGAGGCGGGCCTGATTGGCGAGCTAATCAGCATCGAGAGCTACTACCACGCCGACCACCGCTGGTTTCTGGCCAAAGGTTGGTCCCTGGAAAACAGCTTCAAATGGCTCTACGGCGGCCTCAGTCACCCCGTGGATTTTATCCGCTGGTACTTGCCCAACATCGAGGAAGTAATGGGCTACGGCATGCTCAGCTCCAACGGGCGGGAGGGCGGCCTCAAAAACCCCGACACCATGCACTTCATCTTCAAGGCCACCGACGGCCGCGTGGCCCGCGTGAGCGGCTGCTACACCGGCCCCGTGCAGCCCGTGCAGCGCGACTCGGAAATGAGCTGCATCCTGCGCGGCACCGAGGGCGCCAGCCAAGGCGACTACATGGACCTGCGCTACGCCATTACCGACAAAACAGGGGAGGAGCGCCTCATCACCTGGGAGCATAAGTTGAAGCACTACTTCCGCTTCGAGGGCAAAAGCCACCACGCCGGCGAATACCAAAACTACCTCGACTACTTCGCCGATTCCATCAACCAGAACTTCACCGCCTACCCCGACATCCGCGAAGGCATCGGCACCGTGGCGCTGCTCCAAGCCATGGACCGCGCCCTCACCACTGGCCAGCCCGTGAAAGTGCAGGATATTCTAGCTGAGAATGGGCTGTAGGGCCTCACCCCCCGGCCCCCTCTCCTAAGGGCGGGGGGGAGCCAGACGAAGTAGCGCAGCCGCTTTGGCTTGCGCCTCCGCAACTGCTACCGAGCGGCTATGAAAGCCACTTTCAACAGCCTGCATACTTCCAAAAACCACCACAATTTCTCACAACATGGTAGCAGTCATGCAGGCGCAAGCCAAAGCGGCTGCGCGGCATCGTCTGGCTCCCCCTCTCCCCTAGGAGAGGGGGCCGGGGGGTGAGGCACACGTCAGAACGTACTTATATGGGCAATAATCTACTTGGCCGGCTTACCATCTGGGACTACGCCATTGTGGCGGCGTACCTCGTTATTTTGTTCGCCATTGGCTACCGGGCTAGCTTCTCGAAGAAAGAGAAAACCGAGGAATCGTTGTTTCTGGCGAATAAATCGTTGGGGTGGGCCAGTATTGGGTTCAATATGTGGGGCACGAATGTGGGGCCGTCGATGCTGCTGGCGTTTGCCAGTATTGGGTACAGTACGGGCATTGTGGCGGTGAATTTCGAGTGGTATGCTTTTGTGTTTTTGTTTCTGCTGGCGGTGGTGTTTGCGCCGCGCTATTTGGCTGCCAACGTCAGTACCATGCCCGGCTTTATGGGCCGGCAGTTCGGCGACTCCACGCAAAACATCTTAGCGTGGTACGCCCTCATCAAGATTCTGATTTCGTGGCTGTCGTTGGGCCTGTTCTCAGGCGGGGTGCTGGTGCGCCAGATTCTGGGAATTCCCATGTGGCAGTCGGTGATTGTGCTGGTCTTGTTTGCGGGCTTCTTCACGTTTGCCGGCGGCCTGAAAGCCATTGCCAAGGTGAACGTGTTTCAGATGCTGTTGCTTATCGGCGTTTCGCTCACGCTCACCGTTATTGGGGTGCTGAAAGTGGGTGGCCTGAGCACACTCTGGCACAGCGTACCGAGCCACTACTGGAACCTCGTGCAGCCCGCCTCCGACCCGAAATACCCGTGGTACGCCATTCTGCTGGGCTACCCGGTGTCGGCGGTGGCGTTTTTCTGCACCGACCAAGCCATGGTGCAGTCGGTGCTGGGGGCCAAGAGCCTGGAGCAGGGGCAGTTGGGCGTGAACTTCATCGGCTGGCTGAAAATCCTGTCGTTGCCGCTGTTCATCCTCACCGGCGTTGTCTGCTTCGTGCTGTTCCCCCACCTCGCCAGCCCCGACCAGGCCTACATGACCATGGTCACCACCCTGTTTCCGGCCGGTATGAAAGGCTTGGTTATCGTGGTGCTGATTGCGGTGCTGGTGGGTACCATCAGCTCGTCATTGAACGCGCTAAGCACCGTGTTTGCCATGGACGTGTACGCCCGCAACATCAACCCCCAGGCCACTGAGAAAGACGTGGTGCGCGTCGGCCGCCTGACGGTGCTGGTGGGCTGTGCCTTCGCCGTGCTCGTGGCCCTGGCTATCGACTCGGTGAAAGGCCTCAATCTGTTCGATGTATTTCAGGCGGTGCTTGGGTTTATTGCGCCGCCGCTGGCCGTGGTGTTTTTGCTCACGGTGTTCTGGCGGCGCACCACTCAGCGGGCCGTGAACGGGATTTTATCAGTGGGCTCGGCGTTTAGCCTGGGGGTGGGCGTGATGTATTTGTGGGTGCTGCCACCCAGTGAGTACAGCTTCTGGCCGCATTATCTGGTGCTGTCGTTCCTTGTCTTCGCCGCACTATTCGTGGCCGCCGTGCTGGTTTCCCTCACCGACCCCGCCGGCCAGGCCGCCCGCCAAGCCGTGGACTACGGCGTGCTGGCCAAGCCCACCCCGCGAGTGCGCCTGCTGTGGGCCGCGCTGGCCGTGGTGATGGTTGGGCTGTACATCGTGTTCAACGGGCATTAGGAAACGACTGTTATTTATCAATCAAGTCTATAATCAGCACTAAACCGAATATAAATAGAGACATAATTCCTAGAAATATTGCCTGATGAATTTCAAGTCCAATCGTATAGATAATAACCGTAGCTATCAGTAACAGCCCAATGATGAGTACTTTATGGGGAGTTCTACGGGACTTATCTCTAACAGCATTAATGCTTCTTACAAGTAGAATTATTGGAGTAAATAGAGCTAAAAAGCCCGTAGCGTCTTGAATGAATTCGTTAGATAGGTCAATGTTCATAATCAAGTTTTCAAGGTAGCTATTCAAACTAGCAAAAGCTCTTACAGTCA
Source organism: Hymenobacter telluris (assembly GCF_017313265.1). Classification (GTDB taxonomy): domain Bacteria; phylum Bacteroidota; class Bacteroidia; order Cytophagales; family Hymenobacteraceae; genus Hymenobacter; species Hymenobacter telluris. The sequence goes on from NZ_JAFLQZ010000001.1 coordinate 491,840, forward strand.
CACATAGATGCATCCTTATTGTCTACGTGTGGTTGTAAGAGCTTGAAAATTATCTATTCCTCGACCACTACATCCTTGCGCCGCGACTCCGGCGTTACTTTCAGCACCTGCACTTTTCCATCTTTCACCACAGCTTCCACAGTGGTTTGGTAAGGGGCGTGGAGCTTGAAATGCACGTCCCAGTCGCGGGGCCAGGCGGGGAGCAGGAAGATGCGGCGACCATCAGTTTGCAGGAGCATTTCCTGCAAGCCAATCATGCCGGAGCCGCCCCAGTTGTGGTCGGGCGTCCAGTCGTAGCCGGGGCCCCAGAACGCGGGGAAGCGGCGGCCGGAATCTTGCAGCTTCTTCACCGTCAGCTCGGCGGCTTCTTCGGTGAGGCCGAGGCGGGCGGCGAAGATGTTGTGCTGCTTCCAGCCCACGTGGCTGCGGAATTTCTGCACATCGGGGTCGTAGCGGTAGGTGTTGACGGCCGTGGCCAGGTCGGGCTTCCCGATGCCGTAGATGCCCCACGGAAACACCGGGTACAGCTGCGGACTCTCCGTGTTGTTGACCCGTTCCCACAGTTTGGCCGGGGCCAGCAGCTGGTGGCCTTCCACGGTCCGCAGGCTGATTTCCGGAATCCGGCCCAGCATGGCAGTCCATTGCTGGCGCTGCTCGGGCGTACCGTATGTGCTAGGTAGGGCCAGCAGACGGGTTAGCATGGTGCGCAGGCCGGCAATGGTGGCGGTGGAATTGTAGGCCATCTTGTAGGTCTCGGCCCCCGAGCCGGGGTAGAGCACCAGGTGGCCTTCCCCGTCGAGGGCTTTGGCGCCGCGCTGGCGGGCGAGGTACTGGTAGTGCTGGTCGAAGAAGGTGAGGCAGCTTTCGATGAAGGGCAAATACGGCGTGGCATCCTGGCCGGCGTACTGCTCGGCGTCGAGCATCATCAAACAGAATTCCAGCACGGTGTCCCATTCGTATTCCAGCCAGGCGTTGTGTTCCATGCCTTTATCGAAATCGGCAGGGCGTTTCCAGTTGTACTCGGCGGGGTTGGGTAGGCCGAAGTTTTCGAGCTGCTCGGTGAAGCAGGCGCCGGGGTGGTTCCAGTAGGTGTGGGTGCGCAGCTCAGCGTTGCGTAGGAGGCGGAGGTAGAAATCGAACTGTGGTTTCAGCAGGGCCGCGTCGCCGCTTTTGAGCAGGGGCCAGTACACGAGGCGCTGGTTTTGGGCGGTGTGGGTGCCGCCGCCCCAGTTACGGAAGTCGGGCGTGAACTTGAGGGTGGAGTCGGTCAGGGCGGGGTCGTAAGTGAACAGGCCGCCGTTGAACTTGGTGGGATACTGCCCAAACGCGTTGCAGCCCAGCAGGTAGCGCATCAGCTGGTAGTTGCGGCCCGCCTGCCATTCGGGCGCGTTGGTCGCCGCTTTTTCGGGCTGAATGTGGATGAAGCTGCGGCTCCAGAACTCGCGCCACCACGCCACGGTGCGCGTGCGGTTCGCTTTCTGGTTCTGCCGGGCTGCCTTCTGGGTTTGCTGTAGCTCCTGCTGCCACTGCGCCACCGCCGGGGCGACGGTGGTGTGCAGGGCCAGTGTGAGGGAGTGAAAGCGGGCCGGTTGGCGGCTTTTCAGCGCCCAGCTGCGGTAGGGCGTGCGCAGGTACTGGCCGTCGGTGGTACCGGCCGGCACCATGTTCGGTCCTTGCAGTGCCCCACCAAAAATCAGGTTTTGCAACGGGTTGAACAGCTGCGTTTTCACCGCCGCTAAGCCCTGCTGCTGCACCGTTACATCGAAGACGGTTTGCAGGCGGTTCTGGTGGAAAAACTCGACGGTTTGGCTTCGGAAGCTGATGCTGTCGTGGCGGGTTTTTACCTCGCCCTGCGGCGCCCACTTATAAGAGTTCTGGTTGTTTTCCTTGCCTTTCAGTACCCGATCCTGAAAGCGCCAGCTTTCGTAGCTGGCCGTGGCCGTCAGCTTCTCGGTGCTGCTCACTTCCACGTGCACCACCGGCCGAAACACATCCACCCAAATGTGTACCTGCGCCGAGCGGCTACCGGCCGTGCCGGTTAGGGTTACGTCGCCGGTTTGCAGGTTGAGCTGCTGCTTGAAGGGGCCGCCTTCGAACGGATTTGGGCTCAGGCGCAAGCGCACCCGGCCCAGTTTCAGCAGGCTGTTGTTCTCATCGAAAGTGCCACTGCGGGCCACGTAAAACAGCACGTCGCCGCCCTCGCTCCACACGTTCAGCCCGATGTCGCCGCCCCCGCACGGCATCGATTCGCCGCTGTGTTTGCTCGGGCTGGTCCAGATGATATTATTGGTGGCTAGCTCGGGGTTTTCAGCCGTGGGCTTTTGGGCAGTAGTGAGGAAGGGGAGGAGTGCCAGGATTGTGCAGACAAGGGGCCTCACGGGACCCCTCCGGGGCCGGCCCCCTCTCCCGTGGAGAGGGGGAGCTACGGCGGCGCGGTTTTGAATCGTCTGGCACCCACTCTCCACGGGAGAGGGGGCCGGCCCCGGAGGGGTCCCGTGAGGCGCACGGTAGAACATCCTCATTGCGCCCAATCGTCGGTGCGGAACGACGAAACCGGCAGGCCCTCGGTGCTGAACAACGTGGCGCGGGTGAAGTCGTGGAAGGCGTAGCGTACGGCTACGGGTGCCTTCACTGCGTCGGATGAGACGGTGATGCTGCTGCCGTTGATGGTGGCTTTGGCGGGGTAGAACTTCTGGTCGTCGCCGGCTACTTCAAAGCCGGTTAGCTCCTGCCCGAAGCTAGTCATGCCATTCGGCGAATTCTTGAAGCGGACGGCTACCGAATTGTCCTTCACCGTCATCGACTCGTAGGTTGGACTTAGGGCACCGAAGCCTTTTCGCCCATAGGTTTGAGATAGGGCCAGCAAGGCCAGGCGGGTGCCGCCGGGCTCTTTGCGCATCGGGTGGATGCTGGTTTCCTCGCCAATATCCAGCAGAACGGCCATGGCGGTGTTGGGCACCTGGTCCTGCAACTTGCGCTGCGTATCCCGGATGAAAGCCGAGTTGTACTTGCCGCCCTTGTTGGTGGAAGTGCGGGTGTAGTCGAAGGGCGCAATCTGGGCGTAGTAAAACGGGAAGTCACCCATGCCCCACTTGGTGCGCCACTGCTTCACCATAGCCGTAAACAGCTTGGCGTACTCGTCGGGCCGGTCGTAGTTGGATTCGCCCTGGTACCAGATGGCGCCTTTAATGCCGTAGCCTTCAATGGGGTGCAACATGCCGTTGTAGAGCGTAGTAGGCGTGCGGCTGACCTGCTTGATGGTGTCGCCTTTAGCTGGAATCTTCACGCCCGCAAACTGCCGCAGGTTCTCGGCGTCCATCCAGGCTTCAATGTAGGAGCCGCTGTAGCTGCAATGAATCAAACCCACTGGCACCTGCAACTGCTCCTGCAGCAGCCGCCCGAAGTAGTAGCCGGTAGCGCTGAAATTGGATACAGCCTCCGGCTCAGCCAGCCGCCAGGGCGAGGGTTTGCTGTTTTCCTGCGGCTCCGTCACCGAGGAGCGGGGCACGGTATAGAGGCGAAGCTGGTCGTTTTTCGAGTGCAGAATGGCCTCGTTGGAACCCAGAATGGGCTGGCCCTTGAAGCCCTTCATAGGCATCTCCATGTTCGACTGCCCGCCGCACAACCAGACTTCCCCTACCAGCACGTTCTTCAGCTTCACCGGCGTACCGTCACTAACGGTCAGCTCGTAAGGCCCGCCAGCCGTTGGGGTCTTCACCTTCAGCCGCCACGTACCAGCCGCGTCCACCTTCGCAGTGTATTTCTGCTTGCCCCAACTGGGTGCCACTGTCACGGTGCTGCCCGCCTTGGCCCAGCCCCACACGGCGCATTCGGCCTGCTGCTGAAACACCATGTTGTCGGTGAAAAGGGAAGGCAGCTTGACTTCGGCCCAGAGCAGGAGCGGAGCGAGAAAAAGAAGTATCGTGCAGACGAGAGGCCTCACGGGACCCCTCCGGGGCCGGCCCCCTACACTCGCTTGATGCGCGACATGAAAAGGAGAGGGGGTAACACGGCGGCACACCTCACCCCCCGGCCCCCTCTCCTCAGGGAGAGGGGGAGCCTGATAATTTGGATAAGTAGTGTTGAGATATATAGAAGATGGAGTCATTTCTTTCTTAATTCAAAGATTTTGTTCGTTGTGGCTCCCCCTCTCCCTGAGGAGAGGGGGCCGGGGGGTGAGGTCCCTACCGGCTCACCGGGAGCCACACCTGCATATCGCCTAAGCCGCGGTTGCCCCAGGCGTAGTAGGGAACCAGCTTGAAGGGTACGGTGGCAGGCTTTTCTCTAGCAATGGGGTGGTAGAGCTGGCCTTTCCAAGCCGAGTTGTCCACGAACTCGCCCTGGCCTTCCAGCCAGACGATATCGGAGCCGGCTACTGTTGTGTGGCGCGGGGTGAGGGTGGCGTTGGCGGGTATGAGCAGGCCGCTCAGGGGTTTGCCAGCGGGCAGGTCGTTGGCTTCGAGGCAGTAGACCACGGGGCCACGCTTCACGGCTACCTGGTTGCGGTTTTCCTCTACCAGCGGGTTGGTTTCAACGAGTTGTGCGGGCATCGGAAGGTTCAGCTCCACCTTGTCGCCGGCTTTCCAGCGGCGGTTCACTTCGGCGTAAGTGCTGGGCTTCAACGTTACTGATTCCGGCTTGCCGTTTACGAGCAGCGTAGCACCTTCGCACCAGCCCGGTACCCGTAGGAACAACGAAAACGGTTTCTTCGGCGCCTCGCTTAGCGTCAGTTTCACGGCGCCATCCCAGGGGTAGTTGGTTTCCTCAGTGAGCTTAACGAGGGAACCGTCTTTGAGCTTGGTGTTGAGGTTGTTGCCGCCGTACAGGTTCAGCCACAAGCCTTTATCCGACACGCTGTAGAGGTAGTTGTTGACCTCCGCAATGGTGCGCACCACGTTGGGCGGGCAGCAGTTGGAGAGGCTGATGTAGTCCACCCGCTCCTTCGACCACCGCTGCGAAAACGGCAGCGCCGCCGAGTACGCCAGCGGGTTGGTGTACAGGAACCGCTGCCCATCCAGACTGATACCCGACAGCACGCTGTTGTAGAGGGCCGTTTCGAGCACGTCGGCGTACTTGGCGTCGGCGGTTACTTGCAGCATCCGCCAGTTCCAGAGCACGTTGCCGATGTTAGCGCAGGTTTCGCCGTGGGCCGTGTGGTTGGGCAACTGGTAGTCGCGCCCGTAAGCCTGGTGGATTTTCTGCACCGTGTCGGGCTTGTAGGCCGTGCCGTCCGGCGATACGCCGTCGTAAAGGGCTCCACAGGCGCCGGTGACGTATAGTTTGTGCTGGGTCACGTCGTCCCACATCCGGTCCAGGGTAGTGAGCAGGGTTTTGTCGCCGGTTTCGGCGTACACGTCGGCCGCCCCCGCGAAGAGGTAGTTGGCCCGTACCGCGTGGCCGCCGGCTTTCTGCATCTGCCGAAACGGCACCCGGTCCTGGTTGTCATCGGTGCCAATGTCGGCCGCTAGGCCCCGGATATTAATCAGGCTCTGGGCCAGTTCCAGGTAGCGCGGGTCGCGGGTGGTGCGGTACATTTCCACCACGCCCATGTAGTGCGCGGGGCAGATGGCATTGCGCGCCAGCTCCGGCGAGGCTCTTTTGTAGAAGTTGTAGAGGTAATCTGTCGACTTCTTCGCCAGGTCCAGCATAGAGGTCTTGCCGGTGGCGCGGTAGTGCACGCAGGCCGCCGTCATCAGGTGGCCCAGGTTGTAGGTCTCGAAGTTCAGCCGGTCCTTGAAAGCCGCCTTCTGCCCTGGATTGTTCAGCTCGGCAATGGTGCTGTGCGTGCTGATGTACCCATCGGCCCGCTGTACCTTGGCAATCAATGCAATGGCCTCGTCGAGCTGCTTATCGAGCTTGGGGTCGTGGGTGACGGCGTAGGAAGCGGCTAGGGCTTCCAGCAGCTTGAAAAAGTCGCCGTCGTGGAAGGGTGGGCCTTTGTGCTCGCCTTTCGCCAGGCCGGCCGCAATTTCAAAGTTCTTGTACGCGTGGTTCCGGTCGGAGTGGTACAGTTCCCACATGGTCGGAATCATGGACTTCTGGCACACATCGAACCGCTCGGCCCAGAAGCCGGTGGTCCAGGTGGCGGCGCCCATGTCCACGCTGCTGAGCTTGGCATGGGTGCTGGCGGACGTGTTGGTCAGGGCCTTTTGCTGAGCCACTGCCGGAGCGGCAGTGGCTAAAAGGAGCAGAGTCAGGAGGCGGCGGACCTCACCCCCCGGCCCCCTCTCCTCGGGGAGAGGGGGAGCCGAACGTCTGCTGACGTCTACCTGCATTAATTTACGACTGGCTCCCCCTCTCCCCGAGGAGAGAGGGGCGGGGGGTGAGGTGAATGGGGCCAGGTAGCTGAGCAGACTTTTCATACTAAGTTATTTTTCAGTGGAAACGCCGATGGTCACCGGGCCTAGCAGGCCGGCGGGCAGCAGGGGCTTGGTGGCGGCGGGGGAGGGGGAGGGTGCGGGCGTCCAGGTGGGACGTTGGTCGGCGGGGAGGGCCTGGTCGCCGGTGAGGCGGTTGGCCCAGGTGTTGGTTGCGAGGATGCGGAGCTGGTTGTCGCCTTTGCGCACGGCGTCGGTGATGTCGAGTCGGTAGGGAGCAGTCCAAGCGGTACCGACGGGCTTGCCGTTGAGCTGCACTTCGGCCAGGTTGGCCACCTGGCCTAGTTCCAACCACACGCGCTGCTGGGGCCGTTTCTTGCCCTTCCAGCGGAAGGTGTGGGTGTATTCGGCGGTGCCGGAATAGTGGCGGATGGCGTCGTTGGAATGCTGGCTCCAGTCGGTGAGCTGGTTGAACGTGACGGGCTGCGCCGGGCCGCGCTGCTTGCTGTCGAAGCTGACCTGCCACGGCCCCGCTACGGTTTGCACCGGCTTCACCGTCGTCCAGTTGGAACCGGCTGAAGCAGCGGTTTGCGCGGTTGGCTCCCGGAATACCACGAACACCGAGCCATTGCGGTCTAAATATAACGGCAGCAGAGTGCGGCCATTTTCAATCCTCCATTCTGTAGCCAGACGAGTTTCGCCTGTAACGGCATCCCACAGTTCCGGCTGGCGACCATTTATACGAAAGCTCAGATTGATAGTGCGCGCGGAGTCTAATTGGTTGGAAACGAAGTAAATATTGAAGTTGCCTCCGGTACGATGGCACCATGCAACACCATTAGCACGCTGGCCGCTGGCCGTGCTAGCTGTGAAGTCACGTTCTAAGCCCAATGCCTGAAATGAATCGGCAGTGAAAGGGCCGTGCATCACCCTAATCTTATTAGGATTGACGAAAGGTTCAAGCCTATGCCTGCTGGTAGAAACAAGTTCTACGGGTTGGTTAGTCACCATTGAATCTGTCGGCAAGCCAGCTAGCTTCAATATTTGGTATGACTCATGCTGCACAATTTTGTCAGCGTTAGGAAAGTCGCTCAAGCTAGGTGAATGATTAGGCTGGCGGTTGATTAGAATAGTAGCCCCAGCCTGTACCAACTCCCGTAGTTTCTTCGCCACTTCAGGAGACATAGCGCTATTATCAGGACTCATTTTTTGAACGCCTGGTACCACAAGCACCTGGTATCTTGCTCCGCCTGGCAATGTGATATCCCCATAGCTAACCTTTGCCAAACGCAGCAGCGCGTCTTTATTGAACGAATCGTATTGGTAGCCGTGCAATGGGTCTACCAGCATATCGGCAGTTTCCATGTTGGCCGAAGCCGAGACTTTTTCCGGCTGCTCACGCATGGGCAAACCCACATTGGCGAGGCGCTGCTGTTCGGCGGCCACTGCCTGCGGCCCGAAAATGCCCGGCAGGTCGGAAACCAGCTTGTTGGGCAGAATGGCGCGGCGCGGGGTTTCCTCGCCGGTAAATACTGCAACGTCGGTTACGGGATGGCCGAGTTGCAGCAGGGCCTGGCAGCGGCGGGCGTAGTCCACCCAGGCGCGGCCGGGCTTCCACCAGGTTTGGTCGCGCTGGAAGAACAGGCCAATGCCGCTCAGCGTCATGCCCGGCTGGCGGTCTAGCCAGGGGTTGTGCACGAACACGTGGTACACCATCCGGTTGACGCCCAGCGCGTAGTTGCGGTCCTGCAAGGCCTTCAGCATACCGGGGTGCTCGTCCCAGGCCAGTTTCAGCTCGGTAAAGGCCTCGGCCTGCACGATGCTTTTGCCGTAGATATGCGCGCCCGAAACGGCGTCGAGCATGTCGTTGGGCTTGTCGTGGGTGGGGCTGCGCAGCCAGAATTCGCCCATCGGCACGTCGGCGTGCTGGTAGTGCAGCAGGCCGTCGCTCACCATCGTAGGGGCAATGGCCTCGGCCGAAAACGTGCAGCCTTTGGCGTGCGCCTGCTCTTTCAGCGTCACGTAGAACTTGTCGTTCACCAGCTCGGCAATGGTTTGGCGCACGTCAAACAGCACCCGCTCCGACACGTCGGCGCTTTGCAGCGGCACCCCGGCCAGCACCGGCAGGTAGGGCAGCAAATCGTAGCCGCGGCGCTGACGGAACTCGGTGGCAAAGTTGGTCGACCAGTTCTGCGAGCCACACTCCCAGCTGTCTACATGGAACATCTTCAGCACCCGCGCCGCCAACTCCGGCCCGCCCTGCCGGATGGCCTCGCCAAACCAGCTGTCGAATTGCAGCTTCACGGCCGCGGGGTTGAACTTGTCGCACTCCAGGCCGCGGGCCCCGCCGCCGGTGGTATTGATTTGGCCCGTGGAGCCGTGCCCGACGCGCAGCACCGTCCAGTTGCCGGGCGGGGCCTGCCAGGTTAGGCGGCCGTTGGTGTCCATCTTGCCGGTCAGGTTAACGACCTTGTTGAGTGGCACGCACAGCGAATCGGGGAGTTGCTGGGCGGTGGTGCGCGGACTCACGCGCCACACTTCGCCGTTTTTGCCTTCGTAGTGGTTGATGCGCGCCTCGCCCGACAACCGGATTTCCGTCACTTTCAACGACTGTTTCCACTTGGCCGCGTCGAGGTCCTCGGCACCCGGTTCCGAGCCGGCGGGGTCGTACACGAAGCGGAAAAACCGCGCTGTAGTGGCCGGCAGGGCGTGCGTCACGGCGCTGCTATCCTGCCAGCCGCTGCGGGGCGGCGTCAATTGCAGGATGGGCCGGAAGGTGCGGCCGTCAGTGCTGGCTTCCACCCGCAGGCGGTTGGCCTGGTAGTTATAGCCCGTTGACCGGATGCGGATGGAGCGGCAGGTAAACGGCTGGGCGTAGGCGTACTGAATCCAGCCCGGCTCACTGGTTTTGAAGCCTTCCTTGTTGCCCGCCACGGCCAGCAGCTCCGGCTTAGTGCCGGCTATACTGCTCGTCACCTGCGGCTTGGCGCTGGTAGTTGCCCCAGTTGGGGTAGGGTAGGCGTACACCGCAATGTCGCGGTAGTAATTCTGCACGGTGGTGGCTTGCGGCAGCATCTGGCTGATGCGCCGGCCGCCTTGCACCTGGGTTTGGGTGTACACCACCTTCTGCATGGAAAGCTCCGGCGTAATCCAGGGGCCGCCGGCCAGCGCAAACCCGTCGCTGACGTGCATGGCCAGCTTCAGGTGGAGGCGGTCGGCTTCGGTCATGGCGTGCTTCACCATCTGCCACCAGCGCGGCGAGAGTTGCACGGCCGGCGGTGTAATGGCCGGCGGATTTTCCACGCCCTTAATCGGCATGAGGTAGGCGCCGCCGATGCCGGCCTCGCGCATGGCTTCCAGGTCGGCGGTAATGCCCTCGGGCGTTACGGCGGCGTTCATCCAGTACCAGAACACCCACGGCTTGGCGGCCTCGGGAGGGTTCTGAAAAGCCGCTTGCAGGTCAACCGCAGGTGCTTGCTGGGCGCACACCGGAGCCGGCAATCCGCCACAAAACGGCAGCGCGAGCAATAGGAGGGCCTTAGGAAGCAAGCGGGTTTTCATGTTGTTCTGACGGTTCGCCTCACCCCCCGGCCCCCTCTCCGAAAAGGAGAGGGGGAGCCACGGCGGCGCGGGTATAGGTGGGTATTCAGTATTCTCTCTTGATTATGCTTTGGCAGTAGTGTTCCTAGCGGCTGACTCCCCCTCTCCTTTTCGGAGAGGGGGCCGGGGGGTGAGGCCCCACGTGAGGTTTACACCAGCCGCCCTTTGATTCGGTAGCCGTACAGCCCAAACAGCAGCACCACCAGGTAGCAAACCAGCGGGACAAGGTAGCCGACTTGGATATTGTCGCCGCGCAGGTCGATGAGGGAGCCCATTAGATAGGGCATGATGGCGCCGCCCACAATCGACATCACCAGCCACGATGAGCCGGGTTTGGTGTCGTCGCCGAGGCCGGCAATGCCCAGGGCGAAGATGGTGGGGAACATGATGCTCATGAAGAAGCCCAGCCCGCCCAGCGCGTAGATGACGTAGGCCCCGTCGCCGAACACGGCCACCGCGCATAAGGCCATAGCAATGATGGCGTAAATGGAGAGCAGCTTTTGCGAGGCAATGTACTTCAGCAAGGCAGTGCCAATGAAGCGCCCCACCATGAACAATAGCCCGTACACGGCCAGGTAGTAACCGGCCGTTTTCTCATCAACACCGGCGCCCTGCTTGGCCATCCGGATAAAGAAGCTGGTTACGCATACCTGCGCCCCCACGTAGAAAAACTGCGCCACCACGGCCCAGGTCAGGTGCTTATGCTTCAGCACCGCGAAGAAGCCACCACCTTCCGAGGGCTCGGCTTCGGCGGCCTTCACTTCGGGCAGCTTGCTGAAAAAGAACAGTACCGCTACGGCCACCAACACGCTCCCCAGCACGATGTACGGCAGCTTCACGGCGGCGGCTTCGTGGTTGAGGTAGGCGATGCGCACCGCGTCGGTCATAGCCGCCAGCTGCTCCTTGCTGTATTCCTTGCCCGACAAAATCATGTTGGCCCCAATGATGGGCGCCACGAACACGGCCAGCCCGTTGAACGAAGCGGCCAGGTTCAGCCGGCTCGTGGAGGATTCGGGCGGGCCGAGCACGGCGGCGTAGGGGTTGGCGGCGGTTTCCAGCGTGGTCAGGCCGCAGCCGATGATGAACAGCGCGGTCAGGAACAAACCGTAGGAGCGGGCATCAGCGGCGGGTACGAACAGGAAGGCCCCGCCCGCAAAAGCCAGCAGGCCCAGAATGATGGTTGCCTTATAGCCCAGCCGCTTCAGCAGGATTCCGGCCGGAATGGCCATCAGGAAGTAGGCCAGGAACACGGCCGTATCCACCAACGTTGACTGCCGGTTGTTGAGCTGGCAGGCTTTCTGGAGGTGCGGAATCAGGATGGAATCCAGGCTGTGCGCCATGCCCCACAGAAAGAATACGCCCACCACCAGGATGAACGGGAACAAGTAATTCCGGTTCTGGTCGGCAGTAGCGACGGCAACGGGGGCAGCAGTGGTGGGGAGGGCCATGGGCGGGATTTGTTAGAGATAATATAGTAAAGAACGGTCATGCTGAGCTTGCCGAAGCATCTCTACTGGTTCGTTCTCACATCAGAAAGTTAGTTTGGCGGTAGAGATGCTTCGGCAAGCGGACGACAGATAAGCATGACGGTTTAGCCATTGGTGCCGCGCAGCTTCACCACCAGCAGATGGTCGCAGGCCAGCACCACTTCACCGTGCTCGTTGACAACTTCCACGTGTTCGGTCACGGTACCGTAGCCGGGCTTCTTGCCTTCCTCTTTATTGGAAATCGTGACTTCCGAGTGGATGGTGTTGCCGATGAACACGGGCTTCACGAACCGCAGCCGGTCGTAGCCCTTGGAAAACGCCTCGGGGTTGATTTCGGAAGCCGTGAGGCCGATGCCGATGCTGAAAATCATGGTGCCGTGCGCAATCCGCTGGCCGAAGGGCTGGGTTTTGCACCACTCGGCATCCAAGTGATGCGGGAAAAAGTCGCCGGTGTGCCCGGCGTGCACCACGAAGTCCGTTTCGGTGATGGTGCGGCCAAGGGTCACGCGCTTTTCGCCAAGGGTGTAGTCTTCGAAGAAGGTGGATTTAAAATACATGAGTTGTTCTGAGTGAGCCTCACCCCCCGGCCCCCTCTCCTAGGGGAGAGGGGGAGCCTGGCGTCAGCGGCGCATCTACTTCGGCTGCCGCCTTCGTCAATGCTACCGGGTGGTGGTTGAGGAGTTATTGATAGTTCAAGAAACTGGTTTGTGGTTCGGGAGGTGTCCTGCTGTCTACTGCTTCTTGGTAGCAGTTGCGGAGGCGGTAGCCGAAGCGGCGGCGGCGGCGCCTCGTCTGGCTCCCCCTCTCCCCTAGGAGAGGGGGCCGGGGGGTGAGGCCCCGTCACTCGACGCGTAGGCGGCTTCCACTACGGCCATGGTGTTGATAACGTCTTCCACGCTAGTAGGCAAGGTGCTGATTTCGCCGTTTTTGTATTGCATCAGGGTGCCCATTGTGCCCATAAACGCATCGGGGAACCAGGAGCCTTCCAGGTCCACAGTGTGCCAGGTGGGTTGCTCCCCGTCGCGCAGCAGGCAATACTCGAACTTGTCGGGGACGCCGTGGGGGTAGTTCATCAGCAGGCCCATGCGGGCTTTGATGGCGCCTTTCGTGCCTTCCCATTTGATGAAGCTCTCCTGGTTTTCGGGGCCGAAGGCGTGGTCGTGGTTGGTGTTGATGACGGCGTGCAGCGTGTCGCCGTAGTCGAACAGGATGGTGGAGCGCGACGACGACAGCGCCTTGGCCGGGTGCTTCAGCGTCTTGGCCAGCACACTGTTCGGGTCGCCGAGGAAGCTGCGAATCAGGTCGATGTAGTGGATGCTGTGGTACTGGATTTCCAGGCGCGGGTGCACCATTACGTGCGGAAACAGCTCCCACGGCGTTTCCAGCGTCACGCGCACTTCCATATCGTACAGCTCGCCAATGAGGCCCTGTTGAATCATCTCGCGGGCGGCGCTTACATAGGGGGCAAACCGCAGCTGGCAATTGATGGCGGCCGTCAGGTTTTTGCGGCGGCACACCGCCAGTATTTCCTGGCTCTGCCAGAAATAGTCGCCCATCGGCTTCTGAATCAGCACCCCGCAGCCATCAGGCAGCTGGTTGAGCGTTTCCACAAACTGCTCGGGCATGATGGTGATGTCGTAGACGGCGTTGGCGGGCGCGTGGGCCACGGCGTCGGCCACCGAATCGTAGACGTGCGGAATGCCCCAGGTGGCGGCCAGCTTCTCGGCCCGGGCGCGGGTGCGGTTGGTGATGCCCACCACCTCAAAACCCGCCTTGCGGTAGGCCGGCAAGTGCGCATCGCCCACAATGCCGCCCGCGCCCACAATGATGATGGGCAACGGTTGCTGGGGCAGCACCGGCAGGTAGGGAATGGGCGTGTCCTGAATTTTAAACATGGTCGAGTAGAGTGAGTTGGCGTTGGCCCTCGGCAAGCAGTTCCGCCACGGGCGTATCGGAATGGATGGCCCGCAGCACCACCTCATCAAGGATGGCGGCAATGGCGGCCCAATTCGCTTTCTGCGGCAAGCTGTTGGCTTGCTGATGCAGCATTTCCAGCTTGTGGTAGTAGGGCACCAAGGCGTTGATTTCCGCATCGTGCCACGTAGAAATGCGGCAGCCGATTCCGCCTTCCAGCGTCAGCAGCTTGTCGTTGGGGGCACTGACAGCGAAGCGGATGAAGTCGTAGGCTACGTCCTTGTGGCGGCTGCCGGCCCCGATGGCGTACAGCCAGTACACATTCAGGGAAGTAGACTGCCCGCCCGCGCCCCGCGGAATGGCGGTGATATCCACCTTGCCGCGCACCGGGCAGGCAGCGTCCACGTCGCAGACGGCCGCAAACCCGAACCAGTTGATGGTCATGGCCGCCTCGCCCCGCGCAAACGCCTGCCCCGCCGCCACCGATTCGTAGCTCCCGGACTGGGGGTGCACGGCCGTGGTGTCGTTGAGCAGCGCGCGGTAGTAGATCAGGCCGTCGATGGCCGCCTGGGAGTTGATGGTCACGCGGCCCGCTTCATCCACGAGCTGGCCGCCGCGGGTCCAGAGGTGCAGGCAGAAATCGAACACCGTGTTGTGCCCGTCGGGGTAGCCGGCCGCCACGAGGCCGTAGAGGTTGTCGGTGGGGCGGTGGAAGAAGCGCGCCACGGTCTGCAACTCCTCCCAGGTTTCGGGCACCCGCAACGGGCGGCCGTGCTGTTGCTGGAAGGCGGCTTGCTCTTGGGGGCTGTCGAACAGGTCTTTGCGGTAAATCAGGCACTCGGGCCCGTCATGAAACGGCAAGCCCACCACCGCGTCGCCGTACTGCTGCATCGTCCGCAACGACGGACTCCAGCCGTGCGGAAAAGCAGCCGGCGGGTTGGCTTCGATGTACGGCGTCAGGTTTTCCAGCGCGCCGCTGCTGTGTGCTTCCAGCAGCCAGTCGGTGTTGATGTGCGCCACGTCCCAGTTGCCGTGCAGCAAGCCCTTGTCGGTCAGTAAGCTGGCGTGTAGCTCGTGCAAATCCATGGGCACCATTTCCACGGCCAGCTGGCAGCCGGAGTGCTGGCAGTAGCTGGCCCATAGCTTCGCCAAGGCACTTTCGAAGGGGCCGAACTTGCGGACCGCAATGCGGAAAGTGGATGGGTTAGACGCCATGGCGGAAGGCAGTTATGTTGGCTATTTCCTGAAGTATGGCCTCGTTGTCTTGTCCCAGCTTGGGTGAACCTTTCGAAGAGGTCAGCAGCTCACCATCGAGCCGGATGGGGCAGCGGGTGGTTTGGTATTGGTAGCCGTCCACCATGCGCACGTCCTGCACCATGTCGAGGGCTTTGAAGCCTTCGTGCGCCATTAACTTGTCCCAGCTCAGCACGTTGGCGCACCAGATGTCGGCGGGTTCCAGGACAGCCAGCCAGGCTTCGGTGGTGTCGGTTCGCAGGTGGTTGGCCAGCGTAGCCTTGATTTCGTCGCGTTGTGCGAAGGCCTGGGCCGGCTCGGGGTAGGCCAGCAGTGCCTCGCAGCTCAGTAGCTTGCCCAGCACCGGAATCGAGCCCATAGCCAGGGCCAGGTAGCCGTTTTGGGTCTGGTAGATGCCGTAGGGCGCGCCGAGGTAGGCGTGGGCGTTGTTGTGCTGGGTGCGCTCAGGCAGCTGGCCGCCGTCGTTGAAGAAGGTGGTGATGGTTTCGAACTGGAAGTCAAACGCCGATTCCAGCATGCTCACCTGCACCAGCCCACCTTCGCCGCTGGTGCTGCGCCGCACCAGGCAGGCCAGCAGGCCCTGCGCCAAATGCGCGCCCGCCAGCATATCCACAATGGATAAGCCCATCGGTACCGGGCCGGCGTCGGCGTTGCCGCTCAGCCACGTTAGGCCCGAAACGGATTGCAGCAGCAGGTCCTGGCCGGGCTTGTCGCGCCAGGGGCCTTCGGGGCCGTAGCCGGATATTTCGCCGTACACCACGTTGGGGTTCAGCGCTTTCACGCTGGCGTAGTCGAAGCCGAGGCGCTCCATCACGCCGGGACGGTAATTGTGCATCACCACATCGGCTTGCCGTACCAACTCGCGCACCTGTTCCCGGTCTAGCTCGTTTTTGAGGTCGGCGGCGAAGCTTTCCTTGTTGCGGTTGATGGCGTGAAACACCGACGACTCGCCATTCATAATAACGTTCGACGTGTACAGGTGCCGGCAGATGTCACCGGTTTCGGGCCGTTCAATCTTGATAACGCGCGCCCCCAAATCGGCAAGTCGTAAGGCCGCGGAAGGGCCGGAGAGGAACTGGCTGAAATCAACGACCAAGTAGTTTTCTAGCGGACGGGGGACCTCACCCCCTAACCCCCTCTCCAAAAGAGAGGGGGGACTAGTTTTTAGCTTTTTAGAGCTAGAATCTAAGTCTAGTTCCCCCTCTCTTTCGGAGAGGGGGCTAGGGGGTGAGGTCCCCGCCTGCGCATCCAGCCGAAACTCCTCCGCAATGGCGCTTGTGTGCTGGCCAGGGCGGGGGGCGGCTTTAGTGGAGTACAGCTTCTCGCCGTCAATGCGGATGGGGCAGCGAGTGGTGGGAAGTTGCTGGCCGGTGGGCAGCTCCACAAACTGCTGCATGCCCAGCGCTTGGTAGCCGGGGCTGGTAGTGGCTTGCTGGTAGTTGAGCACTTCGGCGCACCAGATGCCCTGGGGTTCCAACTCGGTTAGCCAGGTGGCGGTGGGCTTTTCGCGCAGGGCAAAGGCGAGGCGGGCGGCAATATCGTCGCGGCCTTCAAACCAGGAGCTAGCGGTGGGGTAATCGGCTAGGATGCCGCAGTTCAGGGTGGCGTCGAGTTTGTCGAGGTTGCCCATGGCCAGGGCCAGGTAGCCGTCCTGGGTTTGGTAAACGCCGTAGGGGGCGCTCAGGTAGGCGTGGGCGGTGCCGCGGGCAGTGCTGCGCTGGGGGAGCTGGCCGCCGTCGTTGAAGTGGGTGGTCAGCAGCTCGAATTGCATGTCGAGCACCGATTCCAGCAGGCTCACTTCTACCAGCACGCTTTGCTTGGTTTGGTTGCGCTTGAGCAGCGCCGCCAGAATACCCTGCGTGAAATGGGAGCCGCAGATGATGTCGGCCACGGCAATGCCGAAGGGCGTCGGGCCAGCGTCGCGGTTGCCGGAGAGGTAGGTCAGACCCGAGAGCGACTGGATGAGTAGGTCCTGGCCCGGCTTGGCGGCCCAGGGGCCGGTGGGGCCGTAGCCGGTTACCACGCCGTACACAATGCGCGGGTTCAGGGCGCGCACCGCGTCGTAATCCAGCCCGATTTTCTCCATGATGCCCGGCCGGAAGTTGTGGGTCATCACGTCGGCCTGGGCCAGGAGTTGCTTCACGCACGCCAGGTCGGCGGGGTTCTTGAGGTCGGCGGCGTAGGATTCTTTGTTGCGGTTGATGGTGTGGAATACCAGGCTGCTGCCATCAACAAATAGGTTCTTGATGGCAATCTGCCGGCCCGCTTCACCCGAGCCCGGCCGCTCAATCTTGATGACGCGCGCCCCTAAATCGGCCAGCCGCAAGCCCGCCGACGGCCCCGCCAGAAACTGACAAAACTCGATTACTAAAAGACCGGATAGAGGAAGGGACATGGTGGGTAGGGTTTGTTCTGGCGGGGGACCTCACCCCCTAGCCCCCTCTCCGAAAGAGAGGGGGAACTAGCTTTCTAGTTTCTAAATCTAGAATCTAAGTCTAGTTCCCCTCTCCTTTCCGGAGAGGGGCTAGGGGTGAGGCACCCCGTTAGGCTAGGCCATTGCTCTGGATTTCAAATACAAGGTGTTCAATTCCTGCAATAAGGCCTTTTCGTCGCCGCCGGTCATCAGGTACTGGCGCACTGGCTCGCCGGCGTGGTCCTGGAAGAACATGTGGCCGTGGTAGCGGGGGCGCAGGAAAGCGCGCTGCAAAGCGGGTAGCGTAGCCGCGAAGTAGTGGCTGCTCTGTTGATTGACGTGCTCGTCCTGCCAGGCGGTGAGGTGGCCGGGCTGGCCGCCGTTGTCGAAATACAGGGTTTGCTGGCAGGCGGGCGAGGCCACGAATTCGGCGTAGCGGACGGCGGTTTCCACTTGGGTGCACTTGGCGGAAATAGCTAGGCCGGTGCCGCCGAGCGTGCTGCGCAGGCGGGTGCCACCGGGCGTGAGAGCCACCATATCGTGGAAGTGCAGCAGGCGGCGGGCGTAGCCGCGGCGAGCGTAGTTGGAGTAACCGTAGGCGAAGGGGCAGTAGGCCAGCGTGTCGGTCTGGGTCATGGCCTCGTACACCTGAATGGGGTTGCGGTGAAAGCAGGCCGGGTCTACCTTGCTGGCGAGTTGGCGGAACAGCTGGAGCGCCTGCACGCCCACCACTTCGCTCACTACCTCGTCTTCGCGCTGGCAGGGGTCTTCGCCCAGCGAGCAGCAGAACATGTAGAAGCTCATCAGCGTGTCGATGGGGATGAGCGAGAAGGCCACCAGGCCGCGGTCGGCCAGGGCCAGCAGGTCGGCGAAGGTTTCGGGGAAGGCCAGGCCGTGCTGGGCCATCAGGTCGGGGCGGCTGGCGGCTACGGGCGTGGCCGCGTCGATGGGCAAAGCCCACTGATGGCCGTTGAAACTGTAGCTTTCGAAGGAATGGCCCACGGTGTTGGCTTGCTGGTCGGCCAGAAATTCGGCTGGCAGGTGTTCATCCAAAGGCAGGATAGAGCCGGTGCGGGCCGCGAAACCGGCCCACGGATGGTCAATCACCAGCAAGTCAAACCGCTCGGCCAGCTGCTGAATCGACTCGTCGGCAAACTGCTGTAACGAGCGTTTCTCCCAGCTGATGCTCACGTGCGGGTTCAGCTCCGAAAAGCGTTGCGCAGTAGCCGCCATCGGCACGAAGCCGCGGCTGTGGTTCCAGGTAATTCCTTTTAAGTGAATGGGTTCAGTTGGCATTGGTAGTAAACTTCTATTTAGAAAGTGTCATGCAGAGCGCAGCCGTGGGACCTCACCCCCGGCCCCTCTCCTCGGGGAGAGGGGTGCCAGACGACATTCGAATGATTCGTTAGAACGCACCCCTCTCCCCGAGAAGAGGGGCCAGGGGTGAGGTCTGACGGTCTGATTTACTGAGTATTGCGTTTCGCTTGACTGTTGAATCGGATGGTGCGGGCCAGCGCGGAGGCGTCTTTCCTGCCGACGGTGGGCAGCAGGTAGAAGCTGTAGCTATAGGGCTTGGCAGGCAGTTGGTACTTGTCGATGGGGGCGGCTTGGGCGTCCCAACTGGTGTTGCCCCCGACGCCCATTTGGGCCAGGTCGATGTTGAGGGTGACGAAACCGGCGTCCTGGAGCTTGTTGGTGTGGCGGGCTTTCTGGATGTTCTGCTCGGTGTGGGGCCAGGCGCTCATGCTCAGCAGGCTGTCGGCCACTACCAGCAGGCCGGTGTTTTGCTTGTCGGCGAGGTGCATCCAGCGCACGTCGGTGCGGTTGGCGTACTCCATGGGCACCACGTAGGAATCGGCAAACTCGCTGAGTGGCTGGCTGTAGATGCCCGCGTCGAAGCCGTAGCGCCGGTCGATGTAGTTTTCCAGGGGCCCACGGCCGTAGAAACTGATGTTGTCGTAGGCGCGCTTGATGCCGACCTGCATGCCCACCCGCGGAATGTTGGGCAGACCGGCGGCGGGCGTGAGGGCGTAATCTACTTTCAAAGTGCCGTCGCCGTTCACGGTGTACGCCACGCGCATCGTGGTTTTGCCGTCGATGAGCGAGTAGGTGCTGGTGAGGCTCGGCTGGCTGGGGTTCGACTTATCGAGGGTCAGGTTTTGCAGCTTGGGTTCCGTGGCAAACCACTCCTTGAGCTTCTTGTCGGCCTTCCAGCCGCGCCGGTCGTTGTCGGTGAGGGGGCGGGTGAAGTGGGGCAGCAGCGGGGTGGCTAGCTGCTCGGTGCCGCGGTGGCGGTAGGAGGTCAGCGCGCCGGTGGTCTTGTCGATGGTCACCTGGAAATCCTTGCCGCTCAACGTGTAGGCGGCGGCTTCGTCGCGCACCGCTACGACTGGGTACTTGGCGATTTTGATTTGCGGCTGGGCCAAACCGCTCAGGGCGAACTGGTTGCTGGCTACCTCGTGGTCTTTCGGAGCCCAGTTGGTGGCCTCGGGCAAAGTGAAGGAAATCGTGGCCAGATACTCGGCGCCGGCCTTCATCTTCGGCAGGTAGGGCTTGAGGTTGAGGACAGTGTCGCGGCCGGCGGCCAGCCGCAGCCGGGGCAGCTGCTTGGTGCTCACCACCCGGCCATCTTCACGCACCACCAGCGCCGCCGCGTAGTCAACGGCCGACTTCATGGCGTGCCGGTTCTCGACTTTCATCAAGCTTCTGCCGGCATCAGTCAGCGTGCATTCCAGGGGCTGATACACCCGCTTGCACTCGTAAATGGCGGCGTGGGGCTTGCCATCCGAAGCCACAATGCCCTTGATGGTGAAGTCGTCGTAGTATTTCTCCTGAAAGTCGCCGCCGTAGGCGTAGAAGGTGGTGCCGGTGGAGTCGCGCTTCTGCAAGCCTTGGTCCTTGAACTCCCAGATGCAGCCGCCAATCACGCGCTTGGTGGCCCGCCAGCCGTCCCAGAACTCCTTCATGTTGCCGGTGGCGTTGCCCATTGAGTGGGCGTATTCGCAGAAGAAAATGGGCCGGTTGTCGCCGTTTTGCTGGTTGGCCAGCAGTTCGCCCGTGAACAAGCCGGGGTACATGCGGCTCACCATGTCCACGTAGGCCTGGTCGCGGGGCGTTTGGATGCGGTAGGCGTGGTTTTTGGGGTAGGCGGGGTCGTTGGGGTCGATGTAGCCTTCCACGTGCGGGTCGCCCATGGCGGGCTCGTAGTGGATGGGCCGGGTGATGTCGAAATCGTGCAGCCAGGCCGCCATGGCCGCGTGGTTCGGTCCGCGCCCCGACTCGTTGCCGAGGCTCCAGAAGATGATGCTGGGGTGGTTTTTGTCGCGCAGGGCCATGCGCATGCTGCGTTCCTGATAGGCGGCCGTCCAGGCTGGGTCGTTGCTGAGTTTAGAGCCCAAGCCGTGCGTTTCCAGGTTGGCTTCATCGATTACTAGGATGCCATACTCGTCGCAGAGGTCGTAGAAATACGGGTCGTTGGGGTAGTGGCTGGTGCGGATGCAGTTGAAATTGAACTGCTTCAGCGTGCGTACATCGTCCCGAATATCCTCTCGCGACACGGCCATGCCCTTAGTGGGGTGGTGGTCGTGGCGGTTGACGCCGTAGAGGTAGGTTTGCTTGCCGTTAATCAACAGCTTGCCGTTGTCCTTGGAAAACTCGATGCTGCGGAAGCCCACTTTGCAGCTCTTAGCTTCCAGTACCGCGCCGGTTTTGTCGGTGAGCGTGAGCACCAGCGTATAGAGGTTGGGCGCCTCGTCGCTCCACTTCAACGGGTTGCGCACGGTGGTTTCCAGCAACCCGAACTTGGCGTTGTCGAGGCGCGGGTAGGGCTCGTTGATGATGCTTTCGGCGGTGCGCTGCAAGGGTTTTTCTAATACTGCCTTGCCAGTTTTATCGTAGAGCTGGGCCGCTACCTGGTAGCCGCTCAGGTCGTTGTTGCCGGTCAGGTTTTCCAGGCGCGGCCGGATACTCAGCACCGCGTCCTTGTACTGTTTGTCGAGCCTGGCTTGCCAATGGAAATCGGCCAGGCGCATTTTCGGCTCAGCTAGTAGCAGCACTTCCCGGTAGATGCCGCTGAGGCGCCAGTGGTCCTGGTCTTCCAGGTACGAGCCATCCGACCAGCGAATTACCTGCACCGACACCACGTTTTCGCCGGCTTGCAGGTAGGGCGTCACGTTGAACTCGGAGGGCAAACAGCTGTCTTCGCCGTAGCCAAGAAACTTGCCATTCACCCACACCTTAAACGCCGAGCTAACGCCGCCAAAGTGCAAGGTCACGTTCTGATTTTGCCAGCCGGCGGGCACCGTGAAGGTGCGCTGGTAAGAGCCCACGCCGTTGTAGTCCTGCGGCACGAAAGGCGGATTCACGGGCCGAAACGGGTACTTGGCGCTTTTGTAAATCGGCAAATCGTAGCCGTTCATCTCCCAGTTGGCAGGCACGGCCAGTTGCTTCCAGCCATTCACGCGGCTTTTGTAAAAGTCCTTGGGCGCATCAGCGGGTTTGATGGCGAAGCTGAAGTCCCAGTTGCCGTTCAAATTCAGCAGGCGCGGCGTCTTAGTCCGGTCACCAAGCAAAGCGTCTTTCTCGGTGGGGAAGGAGTAGGCCGTAGCCCGCGTCCGGTCCCGGTTCAGCTCCGTGATTTGCGGAATTTCCCAGGCGTCGCCCTCGGGGCCCGCGTATATTTTGGGCGGGTTGGAAACGCCGGGAAAGAAGTACACGCTGGCTTCCTGGGCGTGGAGCAACGTGGGAAACAGCAGCAGAAACGCCCAGACGAGGGGCCTCACGGGACCCCTCCGGGGCTGGCCCCCTCTCCTCAACGAAGAGGGGGAGCCACAGTGGCGGACCTCATCCCCCGGCCCCCTCTCCTCGGGGAGAGGGGGAGCCTGACGGCGCGGGGTAGTGGTATTATTTTCTATAGGAAAGCTCATCTATTTTTTCTTTTTCAATTCTGAATTCGTTAGGCTCCCCCTCTCCCTGAGGAGAGGGGGCCGGGAGGTGAGGTGCCCTACTACCGGCTCGTCAGGGTCACGGTAGCCGGTGCCAGCCCCTCCGCCGTGGCTTGGATGGTAATGGTGCCGCCTTTTTCGGTGGTTTGGATGATGGCCAGGCACATGCCGTTGTAGGCTTTGCGGGAGTCGGCTTTGAAGGGTTCGAGGCTGGCCTGATAGCCGTTGTCCACGCCCGCCACCGAGCCGGGGCCGCTGACGGCGAACTTTACCAGGTTGGCGGCGTCGGGCACCAGGTTGCCGGCGGCATCCAGCACCCGCACCGTCAGGAAGGAAAGGTCTTTGCCATCGGCTTGCAGCTTGGTGCGGTCGGCGGTCAGCTCGATTTTGGCGGCGGGGCCGGCGGTGCTGATGGTGCGTGTTAGTACGGTTTGGCCGGCTTTGCGCGACACGGCTTGGAGCGTGCCGGGGGCGTAGGGCACACGCCACAGTACGTGCAGGTCGTTGGGGACTTTCTCTTTGGTGCCGAGCGACTTACCGTTCAAGAACAGCTCCACTTCATCGGCTTGGTTGTAGTAGGCCCACACGTCCACGGTTTGGCCGGGGCGCCAGTTCCAGTGGGGCAGCAGGTGCAGCACAGGCTGGGTGGTCCACTCGCTCTGGTAGAGGTAGTAAGCGTCCTTGGGGAAGCCAGCCAGGTCGATAACCCCGAAATAGGAGCTGCGGGCCGGCCAGGGGTAGGGCAGCGGCTCGCCGAGGTAGTCGAAGCCGCTCCACACGAAGGTGCCGGTGAGGTGCGGGTTCTGCTTGAGGGCGCCCCAGGCGGCCTCGTGGGTGGCGCCCCAGTAGGGCCGGGCGTTGTCGTAGCTGGAAGCCGTGAAGTCGGGGTTGCCGGTGGTGAGCTTGGTTTTGCCATCCAGGGGCCAGACGCGGACACTGTCGGAGGGCAGGTCGTAGTGCCCGCGGGTTTCGAAGGCGGCGGCGGTTTCGGTGGCCAGGAAGATTTGGCCGGGAAAACGCTGGGGCAGCTTGGGGTATTCCGCGTGCTTGTAGTTGAAGCTCAGCACGTCGAGCACGCCGGCCTGACTGATAAAGTTCTTGTCGGGCTCCTGCTCCGTGAGGGCCGACGTGACGGGGCGGGTGGAGTCGAGGCGTTTCACAATGCCCGTCAGCTCCTTGGCTAGGCGCGTGCCGGTGCTGTCGAACTGCTCCCGGATTTCGTTGCCGATGCTCCAGATAAAGATGCTCGGGTGGTTCCGGTCGCGGAGCACCAGGTCTTCCAGGTCGCGGCGGTGCCACTGCGGGAAGTCGAGGTGGTAGTCTTTGCCGTTCTTCTTTTTCTGCCACATGTCAAAGGCCTCATCCATAACCAGAAAGCCCATCCGGTCGCACAGGTCGAGCAGTTCGGGCGCGGGCGGGTTGTGCGACATCCGGATGGCGTTGCAGCCCATAGCCCGCAGGATTTCCAGTTGCCGCTCGGCAGCCCGCACGTTGAAAGCCGCCCCCAGCGCCCCCAAATCGTGGTGCTGATTGACACCCTGAATGCGCAGCACTTGCCCGTTCAGCAAAAAGCCCTGCGGCCCGAATACGGCCGTACGCACGCCCAGCGGCGTTTCGTAAGTGTCCACCACTTTTTTGCCGCGCCGAACGGTGGTTTTCACCCGGTACAGGTAGGGCTGCGTCACCGACCAAAGATGCGGATTCGACAGATGGAGCTTTTGCGGAACAGTAGTAACAGAATCATGCAGCTGCACGGTGGTTGGTAGGTCGCGGGTCACTTCCTTACCCTGCGCATCCAGTAGTACTGTCTCCAAAGTCACCTGTTGGGTTGTGCCCGTGGTGTTGCGCAATTGGGTTTGCACGGCCACCGTGGCAGCGGCGGCGCTAATCTGCGGCGTCGTCACGAAGGTGCCCCAGTGGTCTACGGCTACGGCGTTGGTAGTGACCAGCCGCACGTTGCGGTAGATGCCCGAGCCGGAGTACCAGCGCGAGTTTGGCTGCGCCGAGTTATCGACGCGCACGGCCAGCACGTTGGGCTGCCCGGCGGGGCGCAGGTGGGGCGTCAGGTCGTAGCGGAAGGAAATATAGCCGTTGGGGCGGTGCCCCAGCAGGTGGCCATTCACCCACACGTCGCTGTGCTGGTACACCCCATCAAACTCGATGTAGACGCGCTTGTCCTTGGTAGCGGGCAGCGTGAACGTTTTGCGGTACCAGCCGATACCGGTGGGCAGGCCGCCGCCTTCGGGCTTGGCGGGGTTCTTCTCATCGAATTTGCCCTCGATGCTCCAATCGTGCGGCAAGGTCAGCTGCCGCCAGCTGGCATCGTTGAAGGCCGCTTCTTTGGCCTGCGCCTCGTCGCCGAGCAAGAACTTCCAGCCCTTGTTGAACTCCGCTACCACCCGCCCGGCTGGCCGCGGCTTGGCGTCGGCCGCTGGCCGGGTACCGAGCAATAACAGCAGCAGAAGGAAGGGGAGGAAACGGGGCATGGTGGTCGTTCTTGCGGTGGGCCTCACCCCCCGGCCCCCTCTCCTAGGGGAGAGGGGGAGCCACGGCGGCGCGGGTACTGGCTTTTAATTGAAATCTTCGTTCTAATCGTCAGGCTCCCCCTCTCCCCTAGGAGAGGGGGCCGGGGGGTGAGGCCCCTCGTCTGCGCTACTTCGCTTCTTTCGGTTTCTTCACGGGTGGAGCGATGAACGTGAGCTTGCTTTTGCCCAGGTCCTTGGAAGTGGCCACGGCAATGCCGCGCTGATCGGGCTTGTTTACGGCGCAGTAATAGTGATACACCACGCCTTTGTGCTTCACCACGAACGACTTATGGGCGAACAGCTCGTCGTATGGTTCGGAGGGCTCTATGAGGTTGGCGCCGGTCCAGTCGGTCCAGGTTTGCAGGTCGTAGGAGCAGGCGAAGCGGTTCACGGCGCCCGATACGCCGGGGTAGAAGGCGCCGAAATAGAACATTATATACAGGCCCTTGTCCACTTGGTCCAATTGCTGGATGTAGGCGTCGCCGGTGATGCCTTTGTGGTGGTTGAGCACCGGGTTGCGCAGGTAGCGGCTCCAGTTCTTCATGTCGTCCGACACGGCCATGCCGATGCGCTCCGCGCCCCGCTTGGTGTCCAGCGAGTCGCCGTTGGCATTGTAGTACATCACGAAAGGGTGGCCGGTGCGCTTGCTCTTGTCCCAGATGACGGAGCTTTTGTAGATGGTGTGGTTTTCCCACCAGCGCACGTCCTTGTCGTCGGGGCGCAGCACGGGCTGGGGCAGGCGCTGCCACTGGTGCACGGTGGTCGGGTCCTGGTCGGTGTAGGCCATGCCAATGGAGAGCAGCCCCTTCTCGTAGCCCCGCGACTTGCCCCCGAAATACGACATCCAGTATTTGCCCTGGTAGGGCTGCCACTCGTAGCTGCCGCCCCATTTATAGTCCTGGAGGGCCACGTAGCCGGCTTTCTGGTTGGTGTCCCAGTCGGTGGTGTCGGTGAAGGCCATGATTTTGCCTCTGGTTTCCCACTTCAGCAGGTCCTTGCTTTGCGCCAGCCAGGTTTCGTAGCCGCGCCCATCGTAGATGATGTAGGTCATCCACCACTGCCCGTTTTTGCGAAATACGCTCGGGCAGTCCATCTTCTTCTTGTTGTCGTCCGTCACCAGCACCAGCCCGTACTTGTGCGGGGTTTTCACTTCCTCGTACACCTTCTGCATCACGGCGGCCGGCACCTCTTTGGGCCTGCCGGATTGCGCCTGGGCGTATGTCTGGCTGAGGCAGGCAAGCAGCAAGTAGCAGGCGGATTTTAGTTTCATGCGAGAAGTGAAAGCAAGATTGAAGTCGGGTAAATAAGGTTGTCATGCTGAGCTTGTCGAAGCATCTCTACCGCCAAAGTAAATCATATAGTATTGTGGTAGAGATGCTTCGACAAGCTCAGCATGACGTTCTATTCTAGCTGTTGAGTAACCGTGAAATGATAAGTCCCCGAACCCGTTTGGATGCGGGCTTTGCCGTTTTCAATGCTCAGCAACTTAAGCTCTGGGTAGCGTGCCAGCGGCTGCTTGCCTTCCAGAATGGTTGAGGCAGCCGTGGCCGGTAGGTAGATGGTAGCCGTGGTGTTGGCTGGGATGGTGGTCGTCAGCTCGAAGCTAGTAGCGGTTTTTTTCCACTCGCTGGCAATCAAGCCGTAGGGCGAGGTATGGCTGGCTTTGGCGCTGGCCACGTCTCCCACCGGCTCGGGTCGAACGTCAATCTTGTTGAACGCCACGGCTTCCTTAGCGGGCCGAATACCCGCCAGTGCCCCATAAAACCATTCCTGCAAGTGGCCCAGCATCAAGTGGTTGTTGGATACCGTGGGCAGTGCCGCCCACGATTCGGTGAGGGCCGTGGCGCCCTGGGTTAGCTGGTAGCCGTAGCCGGGCACGTCGGTGCGGTTGTTCATGGCGAAGACAACGTCGGAGCGGCCGGCGTCTTCCAGCACGCGCAGCAGGTAGCGGTACCCAATGTCGCCGGCCGTGAGGGCGTTGTTGCGGCTGCGGATATCCTGCACAATGTTCTCCACTACGGCGGCCTTGTGGGCGGGCTCTACGAGGCCCATGTACACGGCCATGGCGTTGGCGGCCTGGCTGCCGGTGGCGTACTGCTTGGTGCTGGGGTTGAAGAATTTCTGGTTGAACGCCGTCCGGACTTCAGCCGCCAGCTGCTCATACGCAGCGGCCTCTTGGGGCTTGCCGAGCAGGCGCGCTACTTCACTCAGAATGGTGAGGTCGTAGTAGTAGGTGGCGGTGCCGGTTACGCCCATGGGCGTCTGCTGCGAGGTGCCCGGCGGCTTGGGGCCCAGGTCGTACCAGTCGCCGAGGCCCTGGCTGAGGATGTGGCCCTGGGCCTTGGTGCCGAGGTAGGCGACGTAGCGCTGCATCATGGGGTAACTGCTTTCGAGTACCTGCTGGTCGCCGTACCATTGGTACACGTACCAGGGCAAGATGATGCTGGCGCTGCCCCACTCTGGCGAATCGCGGAACATGTCGCCGCCCCATTCAAACTTCACGTACTCGGGCGCAATTTCCGGTACCAGCCCGTTGGGTAGCTGCGAGGCCTGCATGTCGGCAATGGTTTTGCGGCAGAGCGTGGCAATATCGTAGCGGTAGCGGATGGAGGCGCCCATCAGGTGGGTTTCCTCCAGCCAGCCCAACTTCTCGCGGTGCGGACAGTCGGTAAATACGCTGGCCAGGTTGCTCTTAATCGACCAGTCAATCAGGGTGTTGGTGCGGTTGAACAGGTCGTTGGAACACGCAAAATCCCCCACAAACGGTGCGGCGTTGCGGGTGTGCAGGCTGGTGAGATTGAGTACCACCGGCCGATTGGTGGGGTTGGCCTGGCCCTGCGGTACGCCGCCTTCCAGCTGGGCGTACCGGAAACCATAGTAGCTGAAGCGGGGCCGCCAGGTTTCCACGCCGCTGCCGCGCAGCACGTAGGTGAAGTAGTAAGGCCGGCCGCTGTTCTTCTGGTTCACGGTGCCATCGGGAGCCAGCAGCTCGGCCGGCGTGATGCGCACCGTGTCGCCGGCGCGGCCCTGCACTTGCAGCTCGATGATGCCCGAGGCGTTTTGCCCGAAGTCGTACACCCACTTGCCGGGCTGAGCCGGCGTGATTGTCTGGCTGGCGAAGGTTTCGTGCACCTTCAGCGGCTCGGACATTTGCGCGTTCAGCTCGGTAGGGCCACTCGTCAGCACTACTGGTTTCCAGGCGGTATCGTTGAAGCGCGGGGCATCCCAGCCGGGCTGTTCCAGGCTGGCGTTGTAGTCCTCGCCGCCGTAAATACTGCTGAAAGTGACCGGGCCCGCGGTGGTTTTCCAACTGGCGTCACTCACTACACTTTCCGAGGTGCCGTCCCGGTAATCAAGCACCACGCGGCACAGCAGCTTGGGGTAGCCGAAAGAGGATTTGAGCTTGCGGAAGCGGTTTTTCACCGGCGGCACGTAGTAGAAGCCGTTGCCCAGCAGTACACCTACCGTGTTGGTGCCCTTGCGCAGCTGCTCGGTTACGTCGAAGGTTACGTACTGGGCCTGTTTGTCGAACTTAGTCCAGGCCGGGTCGAGGAAGTGGTTGCCGACTTTCTGCCCGTTCAGGTGCAGCTCAAACTGGCCCAGCCCGCATACATACGCCGTAGCGCGTTGTAGCTTCCTGGGCACCGTGAAATCCTTGCGCAACAGGGGCAACACGTTGTTGCCGAGGTAGTCGTCCTTTTTGCCGTCCACGGGCAGCACGTTCACCCGCTCGGCGGGCAGTTCCTCGTAGGCTATCCACTTCGCCCCCTGCCAATCAGCGGCCGAGAGCAAGCCCATCTGCCAGCGGGCCGGCTGGCTCCACGTGGAGGCGTGGCCGTGGTTGTCCCAGGTCATCACCTTCCAATAGTAAGGTTTGGTGGCCTGCAAAGTCGGGCCGGCGTAGGGCACCTGAATGGAAGCGCCGGACGTTACTTTCTGCGAATCCCAGATGGTGCCAACGTTCTTGGCGAGGCTCTTCTCGCTGTCGGCTACCAGAATACGATAGGCCGTTTGGGTGGTGTTGCGCTGCTCAGAAGTCAGCTGCCAGCTAAGCGTGGGCTTCTGGGTTTGGACACCCAGCGGCTGCGCTTGGTACGCGCACTTCAGGTTGGTTACCGCTAGCCGTTGGGCGTTGGCCGGCTGGTAATGCGTTGCGAGTATAGCCGCAACTATCGATACTGCGAGGCTCTTGCTAAAACGTAGAAAACAACTGATTTGCATTGCTTTACGTTTCGTGGGAGTGGGTGGGAAGTGGTAGTTGGCGGGCGTAAGTAAGCGGCGAATAGCTGGAACTAGTTGAGGAATAGCAGAGCGATAAGGCAAGTAAGTAGTGGTATCTGCAAATTTAGAGTTCCTGTTAGCGTGGCTGTCCTTCTCTTTGGCATGTTGTTGTAGGATGTTAGCATAGCCGCCAAAACCCGAGAAACCCGCACCTGCCGCAAGGAAAGCCAGTTTCCGGCCCCTGCACAACCACTTTTAGCGTACCCCGAAATTCCGGCGCATTGGGTTGCTGCATTTCCCGCGCCACCAACTCGCAGCGCCCAGCCATAATGCTGCGCAAGCTGCCGTCATGCACTGGCCGCTTCCGTAGGAGCTTATGCTAATATCTTACAGAAGCTGGTGCAAGATGGTAGTCTGCAACGCAGGTTAGATACTGCCGCCGGGCCCTGCTAACGCACCGAGGCCGACCCCATACGCTAGGGTCGGCCTCAGTAAGTAGTCAGGAGTTGAGCGGCAGGCTAATGCACGATGCGCAGCTCGTATTCCGGCTCTGCCTCAGAAGAATCGGCGGTGCGGAACGCGCCCACGCGGCTGGGGCCGTAGCCCAGGTTCACTTTCACCCATTCGTCGCGCACGGGCAGCATTGCAATAATTTCGCGGCGCAGCAGCGTCAGGTCGTCGCGCAGGTTAAGCAGCTCGTTGTGCACCTCATCGGGGTGCTGCTCGAAGCTGCCGGTGGGTGGGCGCTGCTCGAAAGAATCGGCCGATGCTTTTTCGTCGGCTTCCTGCACGGGTAAGTTGGAAACCTGCACTTCGGCGCGTTGCAGCTCCTTTTCAGCGGCGAGGTAAGACGCTATTTTGTCTTCGAGCGGTTGCAGGCTGGGGTTGAGGTAGTCGAGGTTGCTGGACATAAGGGCAGAGCGAAAAGGATGTGGTCTGTAACCCACAACGCAGCCCAGCCGTGGAAGGATACATGCGGTGAAATGGTGAGGTGGTGAAATGGTGAGTTTGACGTTTCGGTTGCGCCACTTGCGCAGCCTTGCACTTTCAGAACATCAAACTCACCACTTCACCACCTCACCATTTCACCGTCCGTACCTTGCGCCGCCGACGCGGTGTTGGCCTTTCCGTTTGTATTTCGCTTATGTCAGTTTCCCACCCCGACCCCTTGGGTCATGCTTTGCTTGATTACCAGCAGGGCCGGCTTGATGCCACCATTACCGTTTCCAGCAACGTGGCCGAAGAAGAGCCGCTGCCGGCCAGCTACTTTTTCCGCAGCTTGTGGGAGATGCCCGAGCTGGAGCGCGAGGCCCTGGAAGAGTGCCGCGGCTACGTGCTCGACTTAGGCGGTGGCGCCGGGTGCCACGCGCTGGAGTTGCAGCAGCGGGGCTTCCAGGTGAAGTCCATCGACGTATCGGAAGGAGCGGTGCGGGTGATGCAGGCCCGTGGTGTGCGGGAAGTAGCCCTGCACAACATCTTCGAGGTGAAGCCCGAGGCTGGCAAGTACGACACGCTGCTCATGCTCATGAACGGCTTGGGGCTGGTGGGTACGCTGGAAGGCCTAGAGAAATTTCTGGCGTACGCCAAAACCCTGCTGGCCCCCGGCGGCCAGATTCTGGCTACCTCCTCCGACATCAGCTACCTCTACGAAGACGAGGACGGGGCCCTGGTGTTCGACCTGAACGGCCCGTACTACGGCGAGGTGGAATACACCATGAGCTACGGCACCCAAACCGGCCACGTATTTCACTGGCTGTTTGCCGACGCCAGCATCCTACAGGACTACGCCGAGCAAGCCGGCTACGAGGTGGAGTTCTTGGGCGAAGACGAGCAGCAACAGTACTTGGTGCGGCTGACATTTAAGGGTTGATTGTTGAATGGCTGCATTGCTTAATAGTTGGCTCGTGTACTGCCATCCACTATTTAACAATGCAGCCATTCAACAATTAACAATTCAACAATCATCATATAATTTAACATGGCCTACGAAAAGACCTTCACCGCCCGCTGGGCCGACATGGACCCCAACCGCCACATGCGCCACTCCGCCTACACCGACTACGCCGCGCAGGTGCGCCTGGAGTTTCTGGCCGACCGGGGCTACCCCATGCAGGAGTTTGCCCGCCTCAACATCGGCCCGATTCTGTTCCGCGAAGACACCCGGTTTCTCAAGGAAATTGGCCTGAGCGAAACCATCCGCGTGACGGCCGAGCTGGGTGGCGTGAACGAAGACGGCTCCCGTTGGCGCATTATCCACACCATCTACAAAGCCGATGGGCAGGAAGCCGCCGTGGTAGCCGTAGACGGTGCCTGGCTGGATTTGAGCAAGCGCAAACTCACCATCCCACCCGCCGAACTCACGGCGGCCTTCAACGACATCACGCGCCACACCAGCTACGCCGACATCATCCGGGAGCGGAAAGAGTAACTGAGTAGCGGAGTAACGGAGTAATCGTTCTGGTTGCCTAGCTGCACTGTTAGAACAATTACTCCGTTACTCCGCTACTCAGTTACTCCTCGTAGGGTTTTTGCAATCCGGTTGAGTTGGCGCTGGTGGTGCAGGATGTGGTCGAGCATGAAATCCAGCGTTTGATAGATGGTGAGCATGCCGGACCGGGGGTGCTTGAAGATGGCGCGGTTCAGCAAATTGCCGGGGTACTCGTTGAGGATTTGCTCCAGGCTGCGGCGCACCGATTCCCATTCGTGCCGCAACTCGGGTAGCGGCGGCATCTGCTCGGGCGTAAGGGCTTTGAGCTTGGGCGGAGCCTTGAATTTGATGCCCGGCAACCGTAGCAATACCCGCAGCAGCATCGATTTCAGCTTGTGAGGCAGGCCGGCTTTCTGCAATTCCTCGGTGCTCCGCAGCTTTTTGTCGATGTAGTGGTTGATGCCCGTTTCGGATATCAGCAGGTGATGCACCACCTGGGCTGCCGACCACTGCCCCGCGCCCGGTGACTGATGCGCCCGGTTGCCCAACGCTTCAGCGCTCTGCAACAAGTGGTTGGTGGCCCGTTCGAGCTGCTCGAAGCGGAGGTGCAAACGATGATTCATGGAGAGAAGTGGCGGTGGGAGAGAAGCGGCGTAGCTTTGGGTGAAAGGTACGTAGAATACCAGCCTATGGTCGGGCTGAGGGCCGGAGCCTGACGTAGGGTTCTGGTGCCTAGTTTGTTCTTTGGTTCACAAGCCGCTCTGAATGCCCAATCATTCCACTTCCCATCCTCAGCTGACTCCGCCCGTTGCTCGCTCGGCGCAGGGGCAGCGCACCCTGGCCCGGCCGTGGCCGGTATGGATGCGGGCCTTGGTGGTGCTGGGGTTATATGGCGGGTACTTTCTGCTGGGCGGCGGCTTGCAGGGTGAGCGGATGCCTTATGACGCCGGGCATTATTGGGAATTGGCCGTGGGGTTTCAGAGGCAGCACCAGTCGTTTTCGTTGCTCAACTTCCACGATCCTACCCGTGGCTACCTGGCGGCGTTGCTTCAGTTTCCGGCCCTGGTGGTGCGTTTCCTTACCCATTGCTCGATGCCCACCGCCGCCAAAGTGGCGGGTACCGGCTGGGCCACATTGCTTTTCGCCTTCCTGATTCCGGAGCTGTGGCGCAGTGTAAGCGGCCGGCAAGTGAGCGGTGGCCGGTGGCTGCTGCTGGTGCTGCTGGCCTTCAGCTTCTGGCGCGACTTTTTCAGCTTTACCACCACCGACATGCCCGCGCTGGCCCTGCTGCTACTGGCGTTGTGGGCCGTAAGCCGGGCCGGTATAGGCTGGTGGCTGGTGGCCGGGCTAAGTTTGGCCGCCTCCCTGAACAGCCGCCCTATGTATCTGGCGGCCGTATTGCCTGCGTTGCTGCTAGCTGGTTGGTACAGCAAACAGCATAGAGAAATAACTTGGGTGCGGTGGCTGGCAGTGGGGCTGGGTGTTGGGGTGGCATTGGCTCCGCAGCTGGCCATCAACCGCCTGCATTTCAACAGCAACAGCCCGTTGGTATTGGCGCGCGTATCCAGCCAGCAAACCACGCCGCTCTACCTCAAACAGCTCACGTGGGGTACCCGCGTGCTGCGCTATGATACCAACCTGCACCAGCGCCTCATCTACGCCGATTCAGCCGGCTTGGCAGTCCTGCATCAGGAAGGAGTCAGGGAATACACTTCATACGGCCAGTTCCTGCGCATTGCCCTGCACCACCCATTCAACTACGGCTGGCGGTACGTGCGGCACCTCTTCAACGGCCTCGACGTGTGGCAGCCCGCGCCGTACCCGCTACAGGAATATAGTCCGGCCCGGTTCTGGGTGCAACTGCTCAACTACACTGCGTTAGGGGTGGGCCTGAGTGTATTGCTGCTGGCACGCCCGGCACGCTGGCTGAGTTGGCCACGCGCCTGGGTGCTGCTGGCGCTGCTATTGCCCTGCCTGATTGCCATTCCTACGGCTATGGAAACGCGCTTTCTGCTGCCGCTGCATTTGCTGCTGCTGGCCGGAGCTGCTTTCCGATTCAGCCCCCGTCAGACGCTGATGCGTTGGCGCCTGCCCTGGCAACGATTAGCTATTGTAACGGTGGCCGGACTGTGGCTGAGCGGCTGCTTCTGGCTATCAAACACCACTGCCCGCACCTTACAGCCCGACCGAGGCAAGACCCTGGTTGACGACTAGGAAAACTAGCTGAGCAGATCATAGAATAAGAACGTGTCATGCCGACCGGCGGGAGGAATCTGGGTTGGAATGCGTAATAAATTTCACTCAGATTCCTCCCGCCGGTCGGCATGACAAAGCTTGTGTTTATAGCTCTCGATAGTCCTACTACCTTCATTTGCTTACCAAGCCGTGCAGCTTCTATCAAAACGTTTTCTCCTTGCTTCAATCTAGTTCACCGCGCCTGGCTGGCCACTCCCTGCGCGCCTACTGGCCGATGACGCTGTTGATTCTGGTGGTGTATCTCGTGTACCTGCCATTTTCAGGCTACGCCAAGATGTACTATGACGCGCTGGATTACTGGTTTATTTCCATCTACTTCCACCACAAGGGCAGTATTTCCCTACTGAACTACCACAACAGCCTGCGGGGCTACCTGCTGCCGTTACTGCTGTTCCCATTCCGCATTATCCAGTTCTACACCGACGTGCCGCCCATCGTATTCGGGCGCATACTCGGGGCCGCGTCGGCGGCGCTGGGGTTCGGCTGGCTGGGCCCGGCGCTTTGGCAGGTGGTAAGGGGTTGCTCTGAGCCCTTGGCCTGGCCGCGCCGGCTGGCTTTTGCGGCGCTGGGTTTCGCCCTGTGGCGCGACTATTTCAACTTCACCCTTTCCGATTTCCCGGCGCTGTGGGCGCTGGGGTTGGGGGTGCTGCTGCTGCATCGGTTCCGGGGGCTGGGCTGGACGGTAGTGGCCGGAATGTGCATGGCCGCCGCCTACAACATCCGCCCCAGCTACCTGATTGCCGCGCCGTTTTTTCTGGGAGTTCAGCTGCTGACTTCCTACAGTAACGCCCGGCAGCGGCTCATGGGTGCGGCGGCGCTGGCCTTGGGTGTGGCGCTGGTGCTGGCTCCACAGTGGGCCATCAACCGCCGCCAGTTCGGGCAGAATACGCCTATGGTATTGTCGTATATTAAGGTGTTGAAAACCAATAACCTCTACCGCGAAAAAATGAAGTGGGGCCTGCTGCACCAGAAGCTGGAAACCACCCTCGACCGTAGCTACTCCGACCCGATGATGATCTTCCGCGACGTGGCCGGCGAGCAGCTGATCCGCGACGAGCACATCACCTGGTTTGATTCCTACGCCGACTATTTCCGGCTGGTGCTGCGCCACCCGTTTCTTTTCAGCAAGATGTACGCCCAGCGCCTTTTCAACGGCCTCGATGTACAGTATCCCACACCTTATATCCGCCAAATCTATGTTTCCACGCTGGGGCTGGCCTGGCTGAACTATACGGTGTGGTTCGGGGCCCTGCTGGTAATGGGGCGCGCCCGGTTCCGGCGCTGGCCGCTACGGCAGTGGCTGGTGCTGGCCGTGCTGCTGGTGCCCTGCCTGCCCATGCTACCCATGAGCATGGAATGCCGCTTTCTGCTGCCGCTACACCTGCTGCTCTACGCCACGCTTTGCTTCGGCTGGCCCACTCAGTGGCGCCCCAGAAACATCAGCCGCCGCCAACTGCTGATTGTGGCCACTGCATACCTCGTGTTTGTGGCGCTGTGCTTCTATGCTTCGGCGGCGGCGCAAGCCACATTGGAATTTGGGCCCCGCGCTTTGTGGTAGTGCGTCTGTATTCCTCTTAAAAACATATATGAACAATCATGCCTCAACAAGCTCAGCATGACTGTTCTCTGCGGCGTAGTAACCCACAAAAAACACCCCGCCGGCATCTGCCGACGGGGTGTTTTGATGATCTATAGAATCCGTGATTTAGGCTTTCTGATAGGTTACTTCCTTCACGGCCTGTACGGTGCGGGCAACGTTCGGCAGCGAGGCTTCGATGAGGGTAGGAGCGTAGGGCAGCGGCACGTCCATGCAGGTCACGCGCACTACGGGCGCATCCATGTAGTCGAAGGCGCGGCGCTGCACGATGTAGGCCAGCTCCGAGCTGATGCTGGCCAGTGGCCAGGCTTCTTCTACTACCACCATGCGGTTGGTTTTTTTCACCGAAGCCACCAGCGTATCGTAGTCGATTGGGCGTACTGAGCGCAGGTCGATAACCTCGGCTTCGATACCGTCTTTGGCCAGCTCGTCGGCGGCGGCCAACGCCACTTTCATCATCTTGCCGAAGCTCACCAGCGTTACCGACTTGCCTTCGCGCACCACGTTGGCTTTGCCGATTTCCAGCAGGTACTCTTCCTCGGGCACCTCGCCCTTGTCGCCGTACATCTGCTCCGACTCCATAAAAATCACTGGGTCTGGGTCGCGGATGGCGGCTTTCAGCAAGCCTTTGGCATCATACGGGTTACTTGGAACCACCACTTTCAGGCCGGGCGTGTTGGCGTACCAGTTCTCGAAGTTCTGCGAGTGCTGGCTGGAAAGCATACCGGCGCTGCCGGTTGGCCCGCGGAACACGATGGGGCAGGAGTACTGCCCGCCCGACATCGAATAAATCTTGGCGGCCGAGTTGATAACCTGGTCGATAGCCACCAACGAGAAGTTGAAGGTCATGAACTCGATAACCGGAATCAGGCCGTTGATGGCCGCGCCCACGCCGATACCGGCAAAACCCAGCTCGGCAATCGGGGTGTCAATCACACGCTCCGGGCCGAATTCGTCGAGCATGCCCTGGCTTACTTTGTAGGCCCCGTTGTACTCGGCTACTTCTTCGCCCATCAGAAACACGCGTGGGTCGCGCCGCATTTCTTCGGACAGCGCTTCACGCAGGGCTTCCCGGAATTGAATGGTCCGCATAGATGTTGATTAGCAGAAAATCGAAAAGTGAAAACAGCAAAAACCGGCTCGGGCCGGCGCGTAAAGCTACAACGGCAAGCCGGGTTGGGCAAGCTGGTTCGTTATTCAAGTTGCAGCCGCACAGTATCGGCGTTGACTTTGATGCCCCATTCGCTCTGGAACACTAGCTGCAAATCGTAATCTGTTGGAGGGCTCCTGTCCTCCCATAGATTGTCAAAATCGGCTCGTTCTTCAGGTGGCGTGCGGCAAATATCCCGTAGGCAGTCATCTTCACTAGTTGGATAGTCTGGGTCCCGCGCCTTTACTTGCATGTAGCTGACTCCCTCAAATAGCAGGTGTAAAGCTTGCACAGAGGCATTTTTTGCCCATTCGCCCGACGATTTTTGCCAAGAAAGAATTAGTCTGGCTTCTGCTGGTACATAAGTAAGCTGGCTGAAATCGTAGTCGTTATGCAAGTCGGCATAGCCACCATTAGGCCACTCTAAATCGATGTAATTGCCTCCAATTGCAAAGTTGACAAGTTCCATATCTATTGCTTCAGCACTTCTACAAACGTCTTGGTGCGGGCCATGTCCATGAACTCCAGGTCCTCAACGGCACGTTGGGCGAACTTGCGGTCCAGCTGCACGGCGCGGCGCAGGTTTTCGCCCATGCGGGCTTCATCTTTCTGGCGGGCGGCCACTACGGCCAGGCAGTAGTAGGCCAGCGGGTCGTTGGGCTGGAGGGTGAGGGCCTCCTGGTAGATGCCGGCGGCTCCGTCGTAGTTGCTGTTGGAGAATGGCCACCATCTAAGCCTCGCTGAATCGTCCCTTTTTCATTTGTCAGTCGGCAGGTAGTGAAAGGTACGCCTTTCTCTACCTGCCGACTGACGCTCGATTTGGGGCAGCGTGCCGCCGCACCTACTGGGCCGAGGGCGGCGGCACCTGGGTACCCCAGGCTTTATTGGGCTGGCTGCCCATCACAAAAACCAATTTGCCGCCCTGCATCAGCTCGTCGCGGTAGAGCCAGCAGTTGGCCAGCGGCTTCCCGTTAAACTGGGCCGACTGGATGTAGCAGTTGGTTTTGGAAGCTGCGGGCGCCTCAATCACCAGTTTTTTATGGCCCGCCAGGGCAATGGTAGCGCGCCGGAAAATCGGGCTGCTCAGCTGCACAATGGGTCGGGCGTCGGTGAATCCCTTTACATCGAACAAACCCAGCGCCGTAATGACGTACCAGGAGCCGAGCTGGCCTTGGTCTTCGTCCTGCCCGTAGCCGTAGCCGTGAATAGGCTCGGTGCCATAGAACTCGTCGCAGATGCGCCGGGTCCACTTCTGCGTCAGCCAGGGCTGGCCCGAGAAGTTGAACAGCCAGCTGATGTGCAGGTTGGGCTGGTTGCCGTGGTTGTAAATCGACTTGATGCCGGCAAAAGCGTCAATTTCCTTGCCCCCGCCGAAGCCGTTCTTTTCGGAAACGGTGAAGATGCTGTCCAGCCGGCTGTTGAACCGCGCCTTGCCAAGGGCGGCCACCAGCCCGGCTGGGTTTTGGGGTACGAAAAACGTGTACTGCAGGGCGTTGCCTTCCTGAAAGCCGCGCCAGGGCTCGGACGGATTGAAATTCGGAGCAAACATGCCATCAGCCAGCTTGGGCTGCATGAGCTTGGTTTGCGGGTTGTAAATCAGCTTCCAACCGTTGGAAAGCTTCAGCAGCTGGGCGTAGTCGGCCGGCTTGTTGAGCGCCTTGGCCATCTGGGCCGCGGCAAAGGCGCTAAAGCTGTATTCGAGCGTGTGAGAATTAGCAAAATAGGAGCCTGTGGAGTCGGTTTTGAACCACTCGCCCTTGTATTGCTTATACTCGTCGCGGAACGGTACATAGCCGCGCTCCACAAACGCTTTGGTGTCCATCTTGCCCGAGCCAAACGCACGGTTCCGCCAGTTCAGCTCGTTGGCCCGCACAGCCTCGTAGGCCAGGTTTACATCGTAGTTGCGGATGCCGGCCTGGTAGGCGGCGGCTACGGCGAGGCCTACCATGTTGGTGCCCACGCCCGATACGTACTCGCTGTTGGCCAGGCCGTCGCCAAACCATCCTTTGTCTTTGTACACCTGCAATTGGGTGTTCACGAAGCTGCCGTACCACTCGGGGTAGCTCAGGGCCCAGAGCTGGGTCAGGTTCCAGTAGCCGCCCCAGATGGCGTCGGTGTTGATGAATTCGGCCCTGGCTTGCCCGGTTGTCGGCTGGGGCAGCTGGCCTACCTGGCCGCCGTGGCGGGGGTAGGCGCCGCTCACGTCGCTGGCAACGCCGCGGCCGAGCAGCGCGTGAAACAGACCGGTATAGAACTTGGTTTTGCTGGCTTCGTCGGGACCTTCCACGGCCAGCTTGCCCAGCTCGCGGCGCCAAGTGGCCTGGGCCTGGGCGCGGGCCTGGTCGAAGGAAAGGGTGGCCGCCTCGGCCCGCAGGTTGGCCAGGGCATTGGCGGTTGAGGTGTAGGAGAGGCCCACTTTCAGCTCAATCTTCTCGTTCGCAGCAGTTTTATAGTTCAGCACCAGCCCGGCACCTTTGCCCTGGGCCGACTGCGTATTGAGCTGCACCCCGGCTGCCGTGAATGCGCCGACGCTGGCCGGGGGCCGGCTGATTTCGCCAGCAAAGTACATGTTTACCTTGCCCGTGGGGTCGTAGGTCTGTACGTACTTGGGGTAGGTGCTCACGTAGCCCTCGAAGTGGGTGGCGTCGAGCATCCGGATGCTGGCATCGGTAACGTCGCTGCTCTCGCCCTGCTTGTTGCCAATGTCAAGCAAAATGTGCGCTTGCTCGCTCTGCGGGAAGGTGTAGCGGTGGAACCCGACCCGCTTGGTGGCCGTGAGCTCAGCCCTGATGTTGTAGTCGTCGAGCAGCACCCGGTAGTAGCCCGGCTCGGCCACCTGGTTTTTCCGGTCGAAGCGCGAGCGGTAGCCGGTGGCTGGCCCGTCTAGTTCGCCGGGCTTGACGCGCAACTCGCCGGTGGTGGGCATGAAGCTCACGCCGCCCACCTGCCACTCGTGGAAATGCACGAAGCCTTCGATGGAGTTCTGGCGGGTGTCGTAGCCCACTGCTTCCCAGCCTGAGGGGTTGCCGTAGTGCCCGTTGGTGGAGGGTGCCAACTTGGCCATGCCGTAGGGCACGGCGGCCGGGGTATAGAAAAACCAGCGGCTATGGGCCGTGCCGATGTTGGGGTTGACGTAGCGCAGTACGTCCGAAGTTGCGGTAGCCGGGGCGGCGCTGGATTTAGGGGAATGCTGGGCTTGTGCCATGCCGCTGCTCCACAGCGCGGCCAGCAACAAGCCAACGGTCGGAAAAGGTATTCTCATAGAAATTCGTGATTTTTTCAGTCAATCAACTGCTGCTGGCCGGGTGCTGCCATTCAATTAGTGGAGAATAGTGCCCAGACTGGAAAGCTGGGGCACTACCTGCGGACTCGTCTCACCTCGTCTGCTTCCCACTTGCAGGTTTCCCCGCAGAATCTTTTAAAAAAGCTTGCGAGCCTGCAAGTCGGCCATTACCTCGAACATCATCACGCCGCTCATCTGGGTTGAGCCATCCACGGTAGCGCCGGGCGGGCTGGTCCAGTTGGTATTGAACAGGTACTGGGGGCGGCTGGTCCCGCGCCGGTACAGGCTCTCGCCGTTGAAGCGGAGGAAGTTGACGTAGCTGGCGCGGGTGCTGGCACTCACGGCGGGCTCGGTGGCCAGCAAACTCAGGTAGCGCACCAGGATGCCCTTGAACAGGCCGCCGTCGCCGCCGCCCTCGTTGCCAACGACGCCGCCCGGGGAAAGCTGGCTGTCGTTGAGCACGTAGCTGGCCGTGCGGTTCGCGTCGTCGAGGTAGCTGGTTTGCCGGGTGGCGCGGTACATCTCCAGGCCGGCCCCGATAAAGACGCCCTGTGAGTAGCTGAAGTGGTATTTCTTGTTGCCGGTGCCCTCGTCGTTGATGCCGTCCCAGACCATGCCGTTGGGTTCCACCAGCGTGTTTTTCTGCCAGTCGTACATTCTCCGGGCCCAAGTTAAATCGTCGGGGTTGCGGTCGAGCTGGTACAGCCGGGCCGCCAGAATAATCGAGGGGGCCGTCGAGGGCGTGGTTTTGTAGTACAGCTGGTCTTTTTTCCAGGCAATACCCCCGCCTTGGAGCTCATTCCAGCCGGTTTTGAGGTCAGCCCAGAGCAGTAGGGCAATGGCCTTGTAGGCTGGGTCCTGCGTGAGCTGGAAGGCGCGCAGGTTGGCCACCGCGTGCCAGGCCATGTCATCGTACCAGTTGTTGAGCCAGGTGTTGCCATTTCGGGCCTTGGTGCCCTGCTGCAAATTCTGGATGCGCGTCAGAAATTCGGCCTTGTTGGTCCGCTGATAGCCATCAAGCAGAATATCCAGCCCGTGCGCCTGCCACCAGTAGTTGAAATCGGGCCGGCCAAGATTATTCTGCCAGTAGTACTGGCCCGTGGGTGCCCAGTAGTATTGTTGCAGGGCCGCTTGCGCCGAGTCAGCCCGGGCGGCCCAGTTGGCTACTGCTACCACGGGCGGGGTGGGTTTGGGGGGCGCTACTGCGTCGTCGGTTGGCTCTTGGCAGGCTGATAGCAGCAGCCCGCCAAGCAGGGCGGCGCCGTTCCGGAGAAAAAGCAGGGAAAACATGAGCGGGGGATTAAAGGGAAAGGGCAGGAGCTTAGCTTTGGTCCTCTACTAATCAAAACGGGCAGGTGCGCGGCCAGGTCTGCGCGGCCACGGGGCCCATGAGCAGGGCGCACCTGGCAAACCAGTGCCGCGGGCCAGGATGAGAGTATCATCTTTACCAGGCCCGATTGTGAAATTTATACTCGTTTAGGAAGGCGTTTTTGTGATATTATTTTATAAGCTGCTGACAAACAGGCTAATTGATTTCGAGGGCTTGCCGGTTGTCCCCGAACCGATAAACCGGTTTCTGGCAGAGCAATCGTTACGCCGGCAGGGGCCAGGCCGAGCGCAGGCGCTTGATGCTCTGATGCAGCAGGTTGCGTACGGACTGGGGCTGTAGCTCCATAATCTCGGCAATCCGCTCGTAGGCAAAGCCATTGAAAAACCGCAGGTGGACCGCCTCGCGCTGGCGGTTGTTGAGCTGGCTCAGGCCCGCCAGAAGGTGGGCGTGCTGTTCCGTCGTGAGTTGCTGCGCAACCAGGAAGTCTTCCACCGAAAACTGCACGGTAAACTCCAGGGAGCTGCTTTGATGCAGCTCGGTGCGCCGCCGCTGGGCCTGTAGCTCCGCAGCCACCTCGTTGCGCAGGGCTTTGAACAGGTAGGGCCGCACCTCCTCAACGGCCCCCAGCTTGTCCCGGCGCTGCCACAAGCGGTGAAATAGTGACTGTAGGCAGTCTTTGACTAGTTCCTGGTTGTTGGCCAAGCGCATTCCATAGCCATAGAGCGGGTCGTAATAGGTCAGGAAAATGCGTTCGAAAGCCCGTTCGCTTCCCGCCCGAAACTCATCCCAAACAGAGGCACTGAGCTCGGGCATAGGGTGGGGAAAGAAATAACAAGGGTGGGAAGTGTAACAGGTAGTAAAGGTTGGCAAGCAGCCAACCAGGTTGAGCCGGCGGCAAGGCGCTGCCCGGCCCAACTATTGCCAGGTGCGCTCAATTTCCTCCAGAGTGCGCTCCTTGGTTTCGGGCACAGCCCGCCACACAAACACGAACGTAAGCGCTGACAACCCCGCGTAGAGCCCGAACGCCCCGCTTAGCCCCGCCGCCTTCACCAGCGACAGAAACGTAAACGAGATGAGCGTGCACGCTATCCATAGGGCCACCGTGGCCAGTGAAGCGGCCCGGCCGCGCACGGCATTGGGAAATATTTCGGTGATGACCACCCACACCCCCGGCCCCAGCCCCACCGCAAAACAGGCCACGTACAGCATAATCAGGCCTAGCAGCCAGGGGCCCGATGCGTGCAGCTGCAAAGCCACCACCAGCGCCCCCAGCGCCAGGGCCATGCCGCCCGAAGCCAGCAGCAGCAGCGGCTTGCGCCCTATCCGGTCGATTACGAACAACGCCACCACGGTGCCGACGAAGTTGATGCCCCCAATTAGGGCGTTGGCCCCGATGGCCGACGCGGCGCTTTGCCCGCTGTGCTCGGTGAAAATGATGGAGCCGTAGTAGAGAATGGTGTTGATGCCGGTGATTTGCTGCAACACGGCCAGCACCACGGCAATGCGCAGCGGCTGGCGCAGGCGCGGCTGGCGCAGGCGGGCCTCCTCGCCGCGCTCGGCCGCCAGCGCGCCCTGAATCTCCTCGGCTTCAGCAGCGGCCGCGACCGGGCCGTTGAGGCGGGTGAGGGTGCGCCGCGCCGCGGCCTCGCGGCCCTGGCCCAACTGCCAGCGCGGGCTTTCGGGTACCAGCAGCAACGTCAGCATAAACAACAAGGAGGGCAGCGCCGCCGAGGCAAACATCCAGCGCCACGAGTTCAGCCCCAAATCGGCCAGGAAATAGCTGGCCACGTAAGCCAGGAGAATGCCCGTGACAATGGCGAGCTGATTGAGCGTTACGAGCCGGCCGCGGATGCGGGCCGGCGCGATTTCGGCAATGTAGAGCGGGACCAGCAGTGAGGCCAGGCCGATGGCTAAGCCACCCGCCAGCCGGGCCAGCACAAACTCGGTGAGCGTGCGCGGCACTGCCGCTGCCAGCGCCGAGGCGGTAAACAGCGCCGCCGCCGCGAATAGCAGCCGCCGCCGGCCGTAACGGTCGGTGAGCCAGCCGGCCAACGCCGCCCCGATTACCGCCCCAAACAGGATGCTGCTCGCCGCCCACTCGGTTTCGGAGTCGCTGAGCTGGAAGTCTTTCTTCAGGAAAATCAGGGCGCCATTGATGATGGCCGTATCGAAGCCGAACAACAGCCCTCCCAGCGCCGCCACCGTTGCAATCAGATACACGTAGCTCGTGCTGCCGTCCGGGGCAAGGGCCGTAGTGGCGGTAGGCGAGCCGGCAGGTTCGCGAAACAGCGGGGCAGGGGCGCGGAAAGGGGGCATTACGGGTGGGAGTGTTAGAAGTGAGAACTGCTGCTGCTGCTGCGACGACGGCAGAGCGAAAGTCAACCAGGCTCCGCTGCCTCCGTTTCGCTTGGCCGGCTTAATCAGCGGGTTGATTGGGGTATTGGGCCGGGATGGTAGAAATCCGGATTTTCAGGCCAGCAGCACCTCGATGCCTAGTTGCCGGAAGGGGGCTAGCTGCGCTTCGGAGGCGCCGGTGTCTGTAATGAGCTGGTGCACTTCGGCGCTGGGGCAGATGAGCGAGGTAGCCACCACGCCGAGTTTGGTGTGGTC
The DNA here is from genome assembly GCF_017313265.1 of Hymenobacter telluris. Taxonomy (GTDB): domain Bacteria; phylum Bacteroidota; class Bacteroidia; order Cytophagales; family Hymenobacteraceae; genus Hymenobacter; species Hymenobacter telluris. Next base: position 535,168 of record NZ_JAFLQZ010000001.1, read on the forward strand.
GGCTACCACAATGCGGCGCTTGGCTTGCCGCAGCATCAGCTGAATGACGGCGGCTTCCTCGGGGTGCAGCGAGGTCAGGCCCCGCTCGGCGTCGATGCCGTTGACCCCAATGAATACTTTGTCAACGAAAAACTGGCTTAGCGCCTGCGCCGTGGCGGGCCCTACCAGCGAAAACCAGCCGCCCGTCAGGAAGCCGCCCGTCACGAACACCCGCACGTCGGTGCGGTGGCTCAGCTCCATGGCCACGTTCACCGTGTTGGTCACGACGGTCACGTTGGCGCCCGGCCGCAGGCTGCGCGTTACCTGGGTGGTGGTGGTGCCGGCCGTCAGCGAGATGGTTTCGCCCGGCTGAATGAGGGCGGCGGCGGCCAGCCCAATGCGGCGCTTTTCGGCTAGGTTGCGGTCTATCTGCTCGTGAAAGCTGGAATCGTAGCGGAACGGCTCGTAGAGCAGCGGCTCGACGGGTACAGCCCCGCCGTAGGTGCGCCGCAGCCGCCCGCGCTGCTCCAGGTCCACCAGGTCGCGCCGCACGGTGGCCACCGATACGCCGAACTGGGCGGCCAGTTCATCGACGGCCACGGTGCCGGTGTGCAGCAGCTTTTCAACGATGGTTTGGGCGCGGACCGCCGCCGCGTTGTCGGGAGTTACTAAGTCAGGTGTCATGGGCTGTCATTTTAGAGATTGATTTCAGCGGCAAAGTTGGCTGCCAAACGGGGCCGGTTTGCGCTACGGCTGGGTGCGCACGTATGCTTTTAGGGTAGCGCACTCGGTGCCCACCGCCGGGCCGTGGGGCCGGATGGTATAATCCCCCACGGCCGCCGGCACGATAAACGTTTCGGCGTAGTGCACCACAAATGGCTCGAATGCTCCGGTCGGGCTCTCCACAACGGCCTCGGTGCCCTGCACCAGGTTGAGCACGTTCACGCCGCCGTGGGTGTTGTGCGGCACGGTGCCCGTAAACCAGTGGCGGCGGGTTTCAATGAATTCGCGCTCGTGCAGGCCGGTGCGCTCTTCGCGCCAGTCGGGGCCGCTGGCCACGGGCGTTACTTGGTTGACGAGTTGCGCGGTTACCCAGCTGGTGGTGCGGTCCGGCTGAATGTTGGCCGCGCCGTGCGCCAGATGAATGGGCCGGGGCTGGCCATCGAGGCCGAGCCGTTCCCAATCCCAGAGCTTGAAAGTGAAAATGTAGGGGGTTGCCGAAATTTCCAGCACCATACTGCCCGCTCCGGAACAGTGAATGGTACCCGCCGGAATCAGAAAATGGTCGTGCGCCCGGGCCGGAAACGCGTTGATGTATCGGTCCGCCGGAAACGGGGCCGCCGGGTCGTGCTGCGCGCGCTGTAAGTCGGCCAGCATAGCCGGAAAATCAGCGTTTTCCTGTAGCCCCAGGTACACCACCGCGCCCGGTTCGGCGGCCAGCAGGTAGTAGCTCTCGTCCTGGGTGTAAGTTAGGCCGAACTTGTCCTGCGCGTACTCGGTGAGCGGGTGTACTTGCAGCGAGAGGTTGCCGCCGCCCATGGTATCAAGAAAGTCGAAGCGAATGGGAAATTCCGTGCCGAAACGCCCGTGCACGGCCTCCCCGAGCAATTCGCGGGGATGAGCAAATACCAGGTCGAGGCTGGGAACCTCGACCCGCGCCGCACCAAAGCCCAGCAGCAGGCTATTCTCTTCCGGCACGCAGTCGAAGCACCAGGCGTAGTTGGGCGGGCCGTCGGGCAGGTCGCACACCTCGCGCATCCACTGTCCACCCCAAGGGCCAGGGTCGAAAAACGGTACCACCCGAAACGGCCGGCGCACGGCCGCGGCCAGCCCGGCCCGCAAATCAGTGCCGCTGACCAGCTTGGGGGTGGCCGGGTCGTTGGTATCCAGTAGAAAGTCGGCGCGGGGCAGCACCTGCTTCTTGAGCCGGTCAGCCGCCCTCCAGTCCACAAAAAACGCGCGCTTGTACTTGAGGCTGGCTTTTTCGCGGAAATTGTTGGTGCCCAGGTTGGCAATTTCGCCGCGCCGCTGCCGCAACTGAATTTCCCAACGGGCCAGGTCAGCGTAGACAACCAGCGTAGGGGTGGGGCACACGAGCGTGGCCCCGGTACCTATAAGTATGACCAACCGGCCAGCGTCCGTGGCCAGTGCTGCCTGGGTGGCCTGTAGGCGTTGTGGGTTGAAAAAATCAGCCACCGTCAGCCCATTGAACCGGCCAAAAACCGGGTCGTCGGTGAGGGGGCCGGCTACCAGCCGGTCGATTTCGGTAGCCGAATAATACAGGTCATCCGCTACCAGACACCGGGCTGGCTGCAAGGCCTGCGTCAGCTCGTGCTGCAGCTGCCGGAGGTCGGTACCCGGATAACATTCCACCGCCAACACCCGCGGCCGGCCGGCGGCGGCCGGCCGGGTGGCCAGCGCCGCCCGCAGCGCGCCGGCAATGGCCGACCACCCTACCTGGCAAGCATCGTTGTCCGCTGTCACCGGCACGAAAGGAAACTTGTCGTAATTGGAAGCGCGCATATAGGGGGTAGCTGAGAAGATAATAAACTGAAAGCCAATATTTTGCCAGCTGAATAAGCCAAATTGCCACCCACTGGCTCCCGCCGTCAACGAGCTATTTTACCGTTCGCTTGGTAAATATTGACATTAAAATGATTGTTTAGTGCTTAAACGAGCAAAATAATTTTTATATTTCCTAGGTCGGCAGCTTACTTTGCTGGTGATTACCGCACGCATTTCGGTCAGATGCGAGCTTGGCTTACGCCAGCACTCGTTCTTTTTCCATCCCATCCTCATGATTCTAATAGCCGACGGCGGCTCGACCAAGACCACATGGTGCCTGGTTGATGCCCAAGCCACCCGCTCGCTTTTCCACACGGAAGGCTACAATCCCGAATTCATCAACTCGGCGGGCATTATTGCCTCGCTCCTGCAAAGCCTGCCCCGCACGCTGGTTACGGCGGCTATTACGGAGGTGTATTATTACGGGGCGAGTGTGGTTTCGCCACCGCAGGTTGCCACCGTTGCCGATGCCATGCAGGCCGTGTTTTCGCAAGCCCGCGTGTTCGTGGGCCACGATTTGCTGGCGGCGGCGCGGGCGCTGCTGGGCCGGCGGCCAGGGTTTGCGGCCATTCTGGGCACGGGCACCAATTCGTGCGTGTACGATGGCGAACAGGTTGCGCACAACGTGGATTCGCTGGGGTACTTTTTGGGCGACGAAGGCAGCGGGGCCTTCATCGGCAAGGCGCTACTGCGCGACTACCTGCGCGGCCAGATGCCCGCTGCGGTGGAAGCCAGCTTCCTCAGCACTTACGGCCTGGAGCGGGAAGCTATTTTCGACCAGCTATACAACAAGCCGTTTCCCAACCGCTTCATCGCCAGCTTCGCCAAGTTTGCCTACGACCACAACAGTGCGCGCTATTGCCAGCAGCTGGTAGCGGAGGCTTTCGAGCTGTTCTTCCGAAACATCATCGTAAAATACCCTGACTATCAGGCTCACACCTTCAATTGCGTAGGGTCGGTGGCGTATAACTTTCGCGAGGCGCTGACGCAGGTAGCCACGGCCCACGGCATGACGGTCGGCAAAATCATTTGCTCGCCCATCGACGACCTGGTTACCTACCATTTGGATACGTCCCCCGCTTGACTATCAGTCAAGCACCGGACTAGGCGGCTGGTTTGCAAGGCCGCAGCTGGGTATGTCGCGCCAAGCAAAAGCCTCACTGTGGCAACTGCGCGGCCATCCAAGTAAACGAAGCCTGTGAGCTTAAGAATCGGCTGGAAACCCAACAGGCCTTTATTTGGGTTGCGTGGAACGGCCTTCAGGCGCTGGTTGGGGAGAAGCAGCCAGCTGCTTTTGCAGCATCTTGATGAAGTAGCCGCCCACGACCGAGCGGGCCTGGAAGCCGACCTGCCGCGCATCGGTGGTTTCGTGCCAGTCGCCGAGGGGCACCCGGCTCGGGGTTTCGTTGGCATACAGCCAAAGGGGGTGTACCAACGCTTGAAAATCGGCGTCGCGCTCGGCCAGGGTGGCCGTCCACATAATCCAGTCCGATTTGGTGTAGGTTTTGCGGCTGTCCAGGGGCAGGCCGTAGCGCTGCTGCCGGGTGAGGTAATAAGCCAGCTCCTGCTGCGCAACGTTCCGGGGAAATATGTTCAGCTCCAGCAGCTTGTCCCAAACCAGGTTGTACTTCTGGCTCCACGAGCCCGGCGTTTTGTCGAAGGTCAGGGCATAGTGGTTGCCGTCCTGGGCCATATGCTGCCAGCGCTGGGCCAGGTTACGGGCCAGGGTGGTGTATTCGGTGGCCGTTTGCTGGTCGCCGAGCTGCTGGGCGAGCTGGCCGTAGCAGGCAATGCCCATAATGGCTTTCACCGAGAGGTTGGCGTTGCGGGCCAGGTGGCCGGCAAAGTCGTCGGTGCAGAGCTGGTTGGTCGGGTCGAAACCGTCGCGCTTGAGGAATTCCACCCACTTAGTGAGTGTGGGCCAATGCTGGCGGGCGAAATCGGGCTTGCCGTCCCGTTTCACCACAGCGGCCGTCAGAATCAGCATGTTGCCGGCTTCTTCCACCGGCATGTCTTCGCCGTACTTCTGGCCGTTGGCCAGGGGGTACACGCCCAGGTCGTGAGCGGGGAAATCCTTTTGCCAGCGGCCCGATTCGCTGTAGTCGAAAATGCCGCGCAGCAGCCCCTTGGCCAACTCGTTGTTGTAGAGCAAAAACAGCGGTGCCGACGGATACGTCACGTCCACGGTCCCGATGAAGCCGCCCGAGAAGTTCTCTTTCGAAAGCAGCAGCAGCTCACCTTTCGGCCCCGCCACGATGGCGTGCGCCGCCACGGCCTGGCGGTACGCCAGCTGGCAGAGGTCGGCGTACTCCCGGCCTCCTGCGGCTTGGGCATCGGCGTACAGTTTCTTATCGAAGGCCGCGCACTGCTGGCGCACGCGGGGGTAGTCGGCTTCGGCGGCTTGCAGGGCTTTGGCCATGGTCATGGCCGGGGCGCGGCGCCACCACGGGCGCAGGTTCTGGCCGAAGTACTGCACGGCGTAGGGCGCGTCGTAGGCCAGCAGCAGGTGCCGCTCGGTTGGCTGATTGACCGGACCTAACTCCAGTACTGCGGCCAGCGCGGTGTTTTGGGCCGGCGTGCCCGCCGCGGACGGGGCAGCGCCGGCAGCGGGCAATGCGCCGGTTTCCGTGAAAGCGGTTTGCAGCACCTGCGGCGTACCGGCGCCAACCCGAGCCGAGCCCCTGGGCACAGTCAGATACGCCTGTCCCCAGTCGATGCGCGCATTATCGCCGGCCTGGCCCAGCACTGCCTGCGTGGTGGTGCCCACGGCCTGCCAGGCCAGCGCCCCAGCTCCGCCGGCTTGCGTAGTCACGCGCTGATAGGGCGTGTTGGTAGCCAACGAGCTGCTGGCCGTCAGTTGCACCTGCACCTGATGGGGTTTGCCGTCGGTGCTCTGCGCCCGGAAAGTGAGGTAGCTGATGGGGCGGGCCAGGGTTTCCAAGTCGTTGAGCAGCAGCGGCGAGAGGAACTGCGCCGTCAATCGTACCGGACCCGCCTCAAAGGCATAAGTGGTTTGAGTGGCCGTGAGCGTGATGCCGGTTTGGGAAGCAACCGGCAGCGGGGCCGGGGCCGGGGTGGCCTCGTAAAGGCCGGCATCGAGGTGGGCGCCGCCCTGGGGATTAGCACAGTGCATGGCCAGCAGGTTGTCGCCGGGGCGCAACGCGGCGCGGGCCGCGTCGGGTAAGGCAAACCGCTGGTAGCTGCCGTTGGCGCCGGTTTGTTTCAGCAGGAGCACCCCGTTGAGGTACACTTCGGCATCGTCGTCGTGCAGCAGCAGCAACACCAGCTTACTGGTGGGCAGTGGCCCGCTCAGCTTCACACTGCGGCGCACCCACACGTCGCGGCTGGTCCATTGCGTGCCGGCCTGGCTGGGGTTGTTGGTGAACGGGGCCAAGCCGGTCTGCCAGCTGGCTGCGGGCCCGAAAACAGGTTGCTCCCAGCCTGCGGCTGGTGCCCCGAAGGTGTAGCGGGCCGAATAAGGTGTTTCCGCCGCAACGGGAATAAGGGCCCGCAGCGGCGCGGCAGACTGCCCCAGCAATTGATACGACCGGCCATCAACGCGCACTACGCCTTCCAGCGGCTGCGCCTCACCGGTCCAGTGCCGGGTAGGGCCGGCGCTGAGCGTATCCTGCAACGACCAGACGCTGAAGTAAGGGTCGTGGGTGATGAGTGGGTAGGCCGGCGGCCGTAGCGTCTGCGCCTGAGAGCTACTGATTCCCAGACTCATCCAGCCCAGGCTCAACGACAAGAGGAATCCCAACTGCTTCAGGCGGCGACGAGCGGTTGAGGAATTGCGGGCCAGGGGGGCCGGCGCGGCGTCAATGGTCGGGTGGTAGCTCATTAAAAGTAGTGAAAGCAAGGCCGCCCGGCACAGCAGCAAACTTTGGGGCGGCCTTTGGAGGGTAGCACGGAAGCTTCTGCGGCGGGCCAGTTTCCGCAGATGAGAGCAAGCCCCGGTTACTGGCGGAGCCGGTAAGGTGCTTGGTAGTTAGCGGGGCTGCACTTTGTAGTACTTGGCCCCGAACAATAGAATCACGGCGTAGCAGATAATGGGCAGGTAGTAGGCCGCCGCAATGTTGTGGTTGGCCACCTGGCCCATAAGGTAGGGGAAAACCGCCGCGCCCACCACCCCCGTGATGATGAAAGAGGAGCCCTGCTGGGTGCGCGGCCCCAGGTCTTTAAGGCCCAGGCTGAAAACCGTCGGGAACATGATGCTGAAAAAGAAATTGAGCAGCAAAAGCGCCCCGAACGATACCGCCCCCCAGCCCTGGGCAATGATGAGGCAGAGCACAATGTTGGCCGCCGCCGCAATGGCCAGCAGGCGGGCCGGCGCAATCACGCGCATCAGCGCCGTGCCGATAAAGCGGCCCACCATCATCAGCACCATGCTGAAGGCAAAGAAATACGCGGCCCGCTCGGCGCTCAAGCCCATTTTCTCGACCCCGTAGTTGATGAAGAAAGCCCAGGTGCCACCTTGGGCGGCGGCGTTGAAAAACTGCGCCGCCACGGCCCAGCGAAAGTGGCGCCGGCTGAAGAGCGAGGGCGTATCGGCAGCCAACGCTGGTAGCTCGCCGGGGGCTAGCTCGGCGGCGTGCGGGTCGGTAGGCAGGGGCGGCACCCGCACCAGCGCAAAGCCTACGGCCACTGCCAGAATAACGCTTCCAATAACGAAATACAGGGTTTTAACGGCCTGCAAGCCTTCCTGTGCGCCGCCCTGGCTGGCCCGCAGAATAAAGTAGCCGCCGATAAGCGGCCCGATAACGGCCCCCAACCCATTGAAGGATTGGGCAAAGTTGATGCGCTGGTCGCTGCTGCGCTGGTCGCCGAGGGCGGCAATGAACGGGTGCGCAACGGTTTCGAGGGTAGCTAACCCACAGGCTAGCACAAATAGCGCCCCCCGGAAAAACAGGAAAGAGCCGGCATCAGCGGCCGGAATAAACAGAAACGCCCCCGCCGCGTACAGCGCCAGCCCCAGCAGCACCCCGCTTTTGTACCCGAACCGCTGCATGAACAGCCCCGCCGGAACCCCCATCAGCGCGTAGGCCCCGAAGATGGAAAACTGGACCAGGCCGGAGTCGGCTTTGCTTACGTGCAGTACGCTCTGGAAGTGGCGGTTGAGCACGTCGCCCATCGTAATAGCCACTCCCCAAAGCAGAAACAGCAAGGCCACAAAGACGAACGTAAGTACAAAGCGCCGCTCGGTGAAAGCGGGCCGGGCAGCTGAGACAACAGGAGCAGTAGCGGGCATGCGAGAAAGTAGCGAGAAAGAAATAAATGCCGGTTTGTCAGTCAGTTGACGTGAAATTGTCAAGGGCAAGCAGCCACCGAACAGCCTGGGTTGGGCGCGCGAATACTCTGGCGGAAGCGGTACTGATTCCGCATCATCGACACGCCGTCTTCGTCCTGCATCCGGCACAATGCCACTCGGCGTCTTGCACAGGCTGGTGCGGGCATAGGCCATCGGTTTCAGGCCCATAGCCCGGTAGTCTGCGGGGGGCTGTAAGAAGGCCGCAGCTCGTTGGTGGCCCCAGTAAAGAGTTGCTCGGCACTCAGCCACCGAAGGGGGCTGAGGTACAGTATCGGCAGGGAATGGTACCCCGGCCCCGGAGCCGGGGCACCACAAGCGGACTATTCCCACAAAGTCCGCTTCCCACCTCCAGGCCGGGCGGGGCCTGAAGAGTTGTATGGAGCAACGTGTTTACAGCAGGTTGCGCACTTGCAGAGAAGCCAGCACTTCCAGCAGCATCACGCCGCTCATCTGGGTCGACGATTCCACCGGGCCCTGGGGCAGGCTGGTCCAGTTGGTATTGAAGAGGCCCGGTGGGCGGCGGGCACCGCGCTTCCAAGCCGCTTCGCCGTTGAATTTCAGAAAGTTGATGTAGCTCGTGCGGTTGGTAGCACTCACGTTGGGCTCCACGGCCAGCAGGCCCAGGTAGCGCACCAGAATGCCCTTGAATAGGCCGCCGTCGCCAGCATTCTCGTTTTTAAGTATGCCGCCGGGTGCCATGTCCGCGTCGCCGAGCACAAAGTTGGCCGTGCGGGTGGCGTCAGTCAGGTACTCCTGCCGATTCGTGGCTTGGTACAGCGCCAGACCCGCGCCGATGTACACGCCCTGGCAATACGTGAAGCGCCAGTTTCTATCTACCTGCCCGTCGCCGGTGCGGTTGATGCCGTCCCACACCAGACCGGTGTTCGGGTCCACTAGCGTTGCTTTCTGCCAGCGGTAGATCTTCTCGGCCCAAAGCAAATCATCGGGGTTGCGGTCAAGCAGGTACAGGCGGGCCGCCAGGATGGCGGCCGGGGCATTAGCAGGCGTGTTTTTGTAGTCGCGCTGGGTTTTCTTCCAGGCAATACCGCCTCCCTGCTGCTCGTTCCACCCGGTCTTGATGTCGGTCCAGAGCAGCGTGGCGGTGGCTTTGTAGGCCGGGTCGCGGGTCAGCTCGAAAGCGCGCAAGCACGCCAGCGCCTGCCACTCCATATCATCGTAGTACTCGTTCAGGTAGGTGTTGCCATTCTGGGCTTTGGCCCCTACTTGCAGCTGATTCGCCTGTTGCAGGTAGTCGGCATGATTGGTGCGCTTGTAGCCGTCGAGCAGCACATCGAGGCCGTGCGCCTGCCACCAGTAATTGAAGCTATTATCGCCGGCGTTGTTCTTGCTGTAGTACTGGCTAGCGGTGAAGAAGCCCTGCCGTAGCGCCGCCTGCGCCGAGTCGGCTCGGGCGGCCCAGTTGGCGGGGGCAGCCACCACCGGCGGCGTAGGGGGCTTGGTAATAGCATCGTCTACCGGCTCTTTGCAGGAGCACAGCAGCAGCAGGCTCAGCAGCGCACCCATGCTGTGGGAGATTTTCGAGTGAATCATGATGGAAACCAAATAGTGCCGCAAAGGGCTAATGGTGGCTTAGTAGTTGCTTTTTTCAGTTGGCTGGATGAACGCCGGAACTCCCTTTCACAACGAGCGCCGCCAGTTTCAGGCAGTAGCGTCTGCTACTAGCGCCGTGGCCCCGGCTGTGCTCGTCGCGAAAAGGAGTTCCGTGCTACACCTTAGATTATTCTTACCTGGTGTGTGTACGGGGCTTCGGGCTGAAGCAGAACCGTGATGTCCACGTTTCGCCGGTCGGCATCCGACTGAAACTTGAAGGTATTGTCGTAGCGGTTGTCGGTGGTGGGTACCAGGTAGAAGTAAGCCGGCGGGCTGCTGGAGGTGGGGCGCTGGTTGTCCACGTTCACGCTGCCCATGTAGCGCCTGCTGGTTACGCCCGCCATATTCTTCTCCGTTAGCTGAAACTTGTAGCGCTCATCGCGGCCCCAGCTTTCCTGGAAGAACTCAATTGGCGTGTTCTGTATTTTCCAAACGCCACGGCCGATGTAGGGCAGCGTCACTTTTACGCTGTTTTCGGCTGCCACCCACAGCCCAACCGACACCACTTCACTCAGCGTAGCCGAGGAATTGTTGAAGTCGAGCTGAATGCGGTACACTGTGGGCGTGGCGGCCGGACTGGTGGCCTGCGCCCCTTCGCGCAGGTTGGCGCCGTCGATGTAGTAGGCCGTGGGCGTACCGGTGGTCTGGTCAATCAGCTTCACCTCGCCGGGGCTGAGGCGGGTATACAACTCGAATATGCCCGCCGAGATGCGCTTAAAGGGTATTGCTCTGCTCATGTCGGTGCCCGCTTCCGTGCCCGAGCCGGTGATGAACAGGTTGCCTGGGATGGTGGAGAAGCCGGCTGGCCGCTCCACTTCCAGGGTGCGCACGGCCGTTGCGGGCAGTACGTTGGTGCCTTTAGACGCATTCACGGTCCACTTCAGCTTGCCCCGGCTCTGCGGCACGATGCCGGCCAGGTTGGCAATGCGGTTAAGGTCGCCGTGGGTTAGCACCAGCTTGGTTTCCTGGCCATTGGTGCCCGAAACGCTGGTGTAGATTGGGGCGGAGAAGTCGCCGCTTTCCTTATCGAACACCACTTCGTAGAGCACCAGCGTGCCGTCGGCCGCGCGGGCCTGGCTCCACTCAAACGTAATAGCGGCGTTGGAGGCGGGGTCGAGCCGAACGAAGGCGTTGTCGTTGGGCGAGATGTAATTTGATACTGGCGTGATGGTGCCGTCCAGGGCGTCATCGTCATTCTCGCAGCCAGAAAGCAAAGTGCCAACCAGTATACACAAGAACAGCAAGGGGTGGAATAGCTTTTTCATTGGGAAAGAAGCGGACAAGTAAAGAGATGGGAAAAGAATCAGGGCCAGCCTACCAGCCCGGATTTTGACTGAGGTTGGCGTTGATGTCACGCTCGCGCTGGGGTATCGGCCAGAGGTAGTGCCGGGCCGGGTCGAAGGTGCGCTGGTCTACACGCAGGTAGCCGTTGTCCACGCTTGGGTCCCCGGCCTTGATGCCGTGCGCAAAGCCGTTGAGCACGGTTTCGGCGGTGCGCCAGCGGCGGATATCGAAGATGTGCAACCCTTCCATGGCCAGCTCAGTACGCCGCTCACGCCGCACAATGGTGCGCAGGCTCGTCTGGCTGCCGCCCGGAAACGTCAGCGCCGCGGTGTTGGTGAAGCCGGCCCGGCGCCGCAGCGCCCCGATGGTGCGGTCCCATTCTGCCGTCGTAAGCTGGTTCAACTCGGTTTTGGCTTCGGCGTGCATGAGCAGCACGTCGGCGTAGCGAATCAAAATCAGGTTCAGGCCGGAGTTGAGGTTGGCATCGGCAGTGGGGTCGAAGTACTTGGCCGAGTAATAGCCGGTTGGGCTGGCATCGGAGCGGGTCACGGAGTTGTCGCCGGTGCCGGGCAGCGTGCGAATGGTGAAGGTGGAGCCATCGGGCCGCCGCCACGCGTAGCCATCGTACACGATGGTCGCCGCGAAGCGGGGGTCGCGGCCGGTGTAGGGGGTGGCTTCGCTGTAGCCGGAGCCCGCCTCCGTAATGGCCTGGCCATTTGTTGTCACGTAGCTGTTCACCAGCTCCTGCGTGGGCGCTATGGCGGTGATGAGCTTGCCCTCCGTGCGCGGAATAAACAGGCGCTGCTCGGAGTGCGTGCGGGTCGGAACCAGGTATTGCAAGTCCAGCATCACCTCGCTATTGCCCTCGTTGCTGGGTGAAAACACGCCCGCGTAGCTGGGAAACAGGCTATACGTGCCCACCGTGCCGCCCATAATCTGCTCGGTTACGGCTGCCACATCGGTCCAGCGCCCCTCGTAAAGGAGCACCCGGGCCTTCAGGGCCAGGGCCGCGCCCTTGGTGAAGCGCCCCCGGTCGGCGGCGTCGTAAGCGGTGTTGACGGGCAGCGCGGCCGCGGCTTCGTCCAGCTCTTGCAGCACGAAATCCAGCACCTGGGCCCGGGGCGTGCGCCCAATCTGCTGCGACTCATTGACCCCGATTTCAGTGGTTACCAGCGGCACGTCGCCGTACCAGGTCAAAAGCTGGAAGTAGTGGAAAGCGCGCAGGGCGCGGGCCTCGCCAATGTAGCGCGCCTTGAGGGCGGCGTCGAGGCTGCTGATCTTGTCGATGTTGGCCAGCAACACGTTGGACTTGCGGATACCGGTGTAGTGGTATCCCCACTCGTTGGTGACGCGCTGCTGGTTGGTGCCGTAGGCGCCCTGGGCAATGTTGCGCGAATTTGAGCCGTTCACGTCACTGACGTTGAAGGCGTTATCAGACAGCACTTCGTTGAAGAAGAAGTACTCGCTGTTGTAGAGGTTCTCGTAGGCGGTGGCCAGCACGTTGGTGGCGTCGGCCGGCTGGGTCCAGAACGAGGCGTCGGTGGGCCGGTCGGTGGGGGCTATGTCCAGCTCCTGGCAGGCCGACAGGCCGAAGCCCAACCCTAAGCCCAGCCACAGCGAGTAGCGAAATACACGGTTCATATCGGAAGGGGGGGGAGGATGGAGAGTTAGAAGGAAACGTCGAGGCCGGCAGACACAACCCGCACGGCCGGATACACCCGGCCGCTGCTGCTGCCGCCACCGCCACCGAAGCCAATGCTTTCACTGAACTCCGAAACTTCAGGGTCGAACCCAATTTTCTTTAAGTGGCTGATGGTGAACAAATCCTGGCCCGAGGCAAAGATTCGCAGCCGCTGAATGCCCACTTTGCGGGTCAGGGTGGTGGGCAGCGAGTAGCCGAGCTGCACGTTCTTGAGGCGGGCATAGGCCGCGTCGCGCAACCAGTAATCGGAGCCCTGGATGTTGTTGGTGGAGGCCGTGCCGATGGTCAGGCGAGGGTACGAGGCGTCGGCGTTGGTGGGCGTCCAGCGGTCCAGGTGCTGGGTGTACACATTCTCCCAGTTGTTGTGGAAGGCTTCCACGCCCTCGCCGCGAATGTAGAGGCTGCGCTTGCCCACGCCCTGCACGAACACCAGCAGGTCGAAGCCCTTGTAGTCGGCGGAATAGGTGGCCCCGAAAGTGTAGCGCGGAAACGGGTTGCCGAGGATAAACCGGTCGTCCTGATTGATGCGGCCGTCGCCGTTGCGGTCCACGTAGCGAATGTCGCCGGGCCGCACCGAGCCGGGCGCCACAAAGTCGGGCACAGGTCCTGCGGCCACTTCCTCGGGCGTCTGGTAAAGGCCGTCGGAGCGCAACCCGAAGTACGAGTTGATGGGGAAACCCTCACGGATGATGTTGGTGGCATCGCCGCCGCGGATGGTTTCCACGCCCCGGGTGTTGGTTACGGTGTTGCGGCTGTCGGCCGCGTTCAGGGTCAGGCTGTGGTTGTAGCCACGCTCGGTGCGCTGCCGGTAGGTCACGGACACTTCCCAGCCCTGGTTGCGCACGCTGGCTGCATTCTGCGTGGGGGCCCCGGCCCCGAAAACGCCGGCCACGGGCAGGTCAATAAGAATGTCGTTGGTGCGCTTATCGAAAGCATCTACGCTCACCGTCAGCGCGTTCTGCAGGAAACTGGCGTCGATACCGGCGTTACCCATCGTAGACGTTTCCCAGGTGATGTCGCGGTTGGCGGTGTTGAAGAAGTTGCCGGGTACGGGCTGCCCGTTGAAAGAGTAGATGCCGGGCGCAAGGCTGATGGTGCTCAGGTAGCGGTACAGGCCGATGTTCTGGTTGCCCAGCTGCCCGATGGAAGCGCGCAGCTTCAGGTCGGAGAATACGGGCTGAATGAAGTCGAGAAACTTCTCTTGCAGCGGGCGCCAACCCAATGAAACCGACGGGAAAAAGCCCCAGCGGCTTTCCTTGGCGAAGCGCGACGAGCCATCGTAGCGGAAGCTGGCTTCCACCAGATACTTTTCGTCGAAAGCGTAATTGAGGCGTCCGAATGCCGAGTTCAGGGCCCACTCTTCGTTGTTGCCGTACACGCCGTTGCCGGCAAAAGCGGTGCCGTTGCTCACCACCCCGAAGTTGTTGCCTGGCACGTTCAACACGCTGATGCCGGCGCGCGCCACGGTGAAATCTTCCGAAGAATACCCCACCAACGCCTGCACCGCGTGTTTTTCAAACAGGTTCAGGTCGTAGTTCAGCGTGGCCTGGTAGTTGGTGAGCAGCGTGCGCTCGTGGTTGTTGCGCACGGCGTTGTTGCCGTCGCCGCCGGCCGTGGCCGAGCCGTCGAGCGTCACGTATTCCAGGCTGCGCCGGAACTCGTCCATCTGGTAGTTCCACAGGTCGCCCCCGGCCAAACCGCGCAGCTTCAGGCCTTTCACTAGCTCAAATTCGGCGTTCAGGTTGGCGTAGCCGTTGTCGTTGGAGTTGGTGCGCAGGCCGCCGTTGAGCAGGCGGTTGGCCGAGTTGCTGGTGGAGGTAGCCGGCGTCACGAAGTTGCCATTCTCGTCCTGCACCGGATAAATGCGCGGAATGCGGGCCGCGTCGCTGATAATCCACTGCGAATCGTAGGCGTGTTCCCGGATTCCCACGTGGGCGTAGGAGAAGATGCCGCCTACCTTGAGCCGGTCCGTTACCTGCGTGGTGAGGTTGAGGCGGGTGTTGAGGCGTTTGAAGCCGTAGTTGTCACCATAGAACAGGCTGTTTTGGTCTACGTAGCCCAGCGAAATTAAGTAGCGCGTCTGGCCCGAACTGCCGCTCAGGCTCAGGTTGTGGTTTTGCTGCAACGCTTCCTCCCGCAGCACGCGGTCCAGGTGCCACTCGTAGTCGCCGCGCTCAGCGAAGTCGCGCATGGCCTGGGGCGAGAACTGTGGGGCCTGCCCGGAGTTGACCAGCGCCTCGTTTTTGAGCTGCATAAACTCCAGGCCGCTCACCGGCTTGCGCTGGAAGTTCGGCGCCTGCACGCCGATGAGCGTGTTGTAGTTAAGCACGGGCTTCTGGTTCAGCGCACCCTGCTTGGTGGTCACCAGCAGCACCCCGTTGGCCCCGCGCGAGCCGTAAATAGCAGCCGACGAGGCATCCTTGAGGACCGTTATGCTCTCAATATCGTTGGGGTTGAGCGCATTGAGCGACCCAGCAATGCCATCTACAATGATGAGTGGCGAGGCATTGCCCAACGTTCCGACCCCCCTAATGTTGATGTTGAGCCCGGCCCCCGGCTCGGCACTGCTCTGCTGAATGGTCAGGTTCGGGGCCGAGCCCTGCAAGGCCTGCGCCACGGTCGTTACCGGCCGGTTTTCCAGCGTCGCCGCCGATACCGTATTGATGGCGCCCGTCACGTTGGCTTTCTGCTGCGTGCCATACGCCACCACCACCACCTCGTTCAGGGTTTTCGCATCGGTTTCGAGGCGAACGGCAAGATTCGCAACCGGGCCCGTGATGGTTATTTCGCGGTTAATCATGCCCACCGAGCTGAATACCAACACGCTGCCCTCCGGCACCGTCAGCGAGAAGCTGCCGTCGGGGTTGGTGCTCTGCCCTTGGCTCGTACCCTTCACAACAATGGTTACGCCCGGCAGGCCTTCGCCCGTGTCGCTGGTCACCCGCCCAGACACTAGCACGTCGGCCGCCGCTGCCGAGCTATTGGCACGGGTTGGGCGCGGGAGTGTGGGTTGCGGAAACGATTGCGGAACCGCGACGGCCGTCGGTACTGGCTCAAGGGCCTGACTGGCTGCGCTTTCCGGAACGATAACGTAAACGCCCCCTTCGAGCTGCTCGAAGCGCAGTCCGCTGTGCTTGGTAGCGTGGCGTAGCGCCCGAGCGAGCGGGGCCGCGCTTAGGTCGTACCGGGGCAGCGTTTTGCCAACTGTTAGCTGGCTGCGGTACAGGAAAGTCACTTTGTACGTGGCTTTCAGCTCCTGCAAAAAATCGTCCAGCGCTTCCATATTAGCGTGCCTGACGGCCCGGGGAGAGGGGCCGGCCGGGTCTTGCGAAGCCAGGGCCAGGGCCCCCTGGGCTCGACTTGCGCCGCCGGTTACAACGCCTAGCAGCAACGCTTGGCATACATAACGAGTGAAGTTTGCCATAAAAGAAAGGAAGGTGGGATTTTAGGTAAGGTCTGTCAGCAAAATTCTGTTAATCAGCGCGTTATTGAACGAAAGCGCACTACGTTTCCAGTCCGTGTAACTTGGATGTCCAGCGCTTTCGCCAGCGCCGGCAATAGCACATCAAGCGAGTTGGCGGGCACGTCGCCCGTGATTTCCTGGTTCAGAATGGCAGGGTCGCTGACCTCTACCTGCAAATGGTAAGAGCGGCGCAGCAGCTGCACGATTTCGCGAACCGGCGTATCCTGAAACCGCAGCTGGTCCTGGGTCCAGGCTGAGTACAGGTCGGGCTTCACCCGGCGTCGCGTCAGGGCCGGGCGGGCCGTGCTGGTTTCAACCAAGTCGCCGGGCTGCATGGCCATATTTTCGCGGGTCAGCCCCGCCTTCCGGTCTACTATCACCTTGCCCGACCGCAGCACCACTTTGGTGGCCCCGGCCCGGCTGTTTACATCGAACTGCGTACCTACCACCGAAACTGCCAACTCGCCGGCGTGTACCACAAACTTGACGTGAGCCGGAGCCGCCTGAATGTTGCTGACCGGCTGCGCGGCCCGGTGAGTGACCTGGAAATAGGCTTCGCCCGTGAGCCACACTTCGCGCGGGGTGCTGGCAGTCCATTGGCCCGTAGTGGTCAGGGTGGAGTTGGCGTTGAGGGTCACAACCGAATTGTCGGGCAGCACCACGGTGCGCCGCTGTCCGTTGGCGGTTGTGTAGCGAACCATTGTGGCGGCTTCCTTGCCCGGCCCGACCCACTGCCACCACCCAACTACGGCAAGCAGGGCCAGCATCAGGGTGCTGAGCCATAACAAACCAGCGCGCCGCTGGCTCCGCAACCGGGGCCGCGCTACTGGCGCATGCTGCAAGCGCTTGCGCAGCCGGATGAGTTCCTGCTGCTTTACACCTGCCGGCACCAGGTTGTGCTGTGCCGGGCCCAGGCCCTTCACCAGCGCGTAGGCTTCGCGGGCAGCTTCTTGCTGCTGGGGGTGCTCCTTTAGCCAGGCTTGCCAGAAGATTCCGGCTTCGGAGTCAGCATCGGCCACGAATTCTTGGAACGACTCATCGAGCACGAAATCATCGACAGCGTAACGTATAAAATCCATAACCTCGGGGAGAAAGTGTCTGCTTTATCTCAACCACTCCCGGCGGGCCTTTTTATACTCGTATTTAGTTGTGATTTTTTTAAAATTATTTGTAATTAACTGATTATCAGAGAAATAATTTTAGTATTTCCAGCTTATGCGCAAATGCCCACTGCCCTGCCAGCCCCACTACAGCCAAGGGGGGCAGGGCTTGCCGCAACCGCGTAATGGCCTGATGAATCAGGTTGCGCACCGACTGCGGATGCAAGGCCATAATATCCGCAATCCGGTCGTAGGCAAACCCATCGAAGAACTTCAGGTGCAAGGCTTCGCGCTGGCGGTTGTTGAGTTGGCTAATGGCTGTCATCAGCTGCTCCTGCCGCTCACCCGAAAGCTGTTGAGCAACCAGGAAGTCTTCGGGCGAATACTGAATTTTGAACTCGGCTTCGTAGTCGGCCGGCAGCTGGCTGTGGCGTTGCGCGGCCGTCAGATCGTCGGTTACCTGGTGGCGTAGCGCCTTAAACAGGTAGGGCTTCAGTACCGCTACGGCCCCCAGCTGCGACCGGCGTTGCCAAAGGCGCTGAAACAGGTTTTGAATGGCGTCTTTCGTTAGTTCCTCGTCACGGCTCAGCCGCATCCCGTAGCTGTACAAGCCGTCGTAGTAAGCCAGAAAAATGCGCTCGAATGCTTGTTCACTGCCTGCCCGGAAGTCATCCCACAGCGAGGCATTGGACGAAGACATAAACGAGCTAGTTGAAGGATAATCGGAAGAAACAGTAACAATCTACGATACCGAAGTTGGTATAAACTACCTCCAACTGGTGGAGGCTGGTCTGTTCGGATAACGTTCCGGCCAACGTGCGGATTAAGTGTTAAGCCTGGCACTCTCAAAACTGCGGCATCATTTGGCACTATGCGGGTGCTGCTAATACAAGGTTTTCAGATTGCGCTGTAACGGTGAGGATACAGAATTGCCAAAACGATTAAGCTGCGCTTGGCAGGAAGACAAGTATATAACAATTAAGGCAATTAACTGCACTGAGTTGCTATATCATGTGACGTGCCATGGCGAGCCAACTCGCACTTCATAGCTCTGAGTCCCGCCAAACAAAGATGTCTAAAACTTGAGGTTGAACGGCTTGTCCCTGCGCCTACGCCGCTGGCTCCAGCAACTCTGCCCCGCACCAGCAGACCTGCAGGGAGCCGCTGAGTTAGATGAATTGTACTTCGGGCCGGGTGCGCGGCAAGCGGGGCCGTGGCGCGGGCGGCAAAACCATCGTCTTCGGCTTGGGCAAACAGGACGGCCAGGTCTACACCGAAATCGTCCTGAATTGCCAGAAAGAAACCTTGCAGGCCATTATTCGGGGGAAAACTGATGTGGCAGCGATGGTCAATACCGATGGCTGGCGCGGGTATAACGGGCTGGTGGATGTGGGAGTTGACCGCCACTTCCGCGTGCGCCACGGCCAGGATGAATTCGTTCGGGGCGCGTCCCACAGCAACGGCATCGAGTCCTTTTGGCGCTTCGCCAAAGCTCGTCTGCAGCCTTTCCGCGGCGTGGCCAAATACACTGTCGAACTGCACTTAAAAGAGTGCGAATTTCGCTTCAACCACCGCCACCAAAACCTCTACAAGCTCCTGCTTAAATTGCTCCGACAACAGCCCCTTTAGCTAGGTTTACTTCCTAAGCCCCTTGTTATTCTCGTTCTTCCTGAAGCAGGCGACAATGGTGAGTAGTGCGGTTACTTGTTGCTGGTCAGGCTACTATGGCTCTTGCCAGCGGTGCCATCCAACATCATCAGGATGCCGCTGGTCAGGCTGCCGATAATGGTGCCGAGCAGGATAATCGAGCCGGCAAGCACGAAGGGGCTGAGATGTTGGTTGAAATAAATTTCATTGTTTAACTCTCGGTGAAAGGCTGGATGCAGAAAGCTGGCATAAAGGAAAATGAATGCCGCGAAGAGCACCGACCCAACCAAGGAAACCAAAAAACCTAGCTTCAACCCTGATAAATAGGAAATGGGGTTATCTGTTTGCGCTTTGAAAGCCCGCACAGCCAGAACAACCACCACTACCGTAAACGCATGACTACCAAAGCGCACCAGCTGGCTTCTGTGTAAATCTAGTGCGTAGATTAGAAAGAAATAGAAGCACATACATGCGAAAGCAAGGATGCCGTACAAGAGGCTTAACCTGGAAACTGAAGCGTCGGTTGTCATTGAGTGCAGAAGTGTAAATTGGGAGAATAGTTGGCGGGCAAACCGAGGGACGGGAGGGCCGCAGTAAACATGGCAAGTTGGTACGGGCTTTTCTGTTTACCTATGTCAGAGGTGGTACCGGGCGGCCCGGCCCCGAAAGCGTAGTCAGTTATTTGGCGCAGCCACTCCCCGTAAGTATAGTCGGCCGGGGAATACGGTGCCGACGCCGGGTTACCGGACCCAGTGCCAATTAAGAGGGCAGCAGCGGCAAGCGAAAAACAGCGTTGCGCTACGGGGCCACCCCCACCTACCTCCCGTGCACCGGCGGGGCCTTGGCCTTGCGCCGCAGCCGGATGTTGAGCATCTCGACCAGCAGCGAAAAGGCCATGGCAAAGTAGAGGTAGCCTTTGTCGAGGTGCTGATGCGCCGCTTCCATCACCAGCATCATCCCAATCATAATCAAAAAGGAGAGGGCCAGCATCTTAACCGTCGGGTGGCGGTTGACGAAGTCGGCCACTACGCCGCTGAAGGCCAGCATAATACCCATCGAAACCACAACGGCAATCATCATTACCAGCACGTTATCCACCAGACCAACGGCCGTGAGAATGGAGTCGAAGCTGAACACCAAATCGATGATGATGATTTGCAAAATCACCTGCGAAAGGGCCTTGGTGGCGTTGCCCCCCATCTGTGCCAGCTCCTCTTCGCCTTGCAGCTTGGTGTGAATCTCGGTGGTACTCTTGTAGATCAGGAATAGGCCGCCGGCCAGCAAAATCAAGTCGCGGCCGCTGACCGGGAAGGGGGCGCTCAGCCACGGCAGCGTCAGGGTGAACAGGGCGGCCCGCAGGCTTACAATCCAGGAAATACTCAGCAGCAACCCAATACGAAACACCAAGGCCAGCAGCAGCCCAATCGTGCGTCCCCGTTTCTGCTCGGCCACGGGCAGGCGGTTGACCATGATGGAGATGAAGATGATGTTGTCGATGCCCAACACGATTTCCATCAGCGTCAGGGTCAGCAGACTAACCCAGGTGTCGACGTGCGAAAAGGCTTCTAAACCGTACATGGGGAAAACGAGGAGAGGTGAAAGACAGTTGGCGCGCCGGCAGCAAGTGCAACCGGCGTAGCGCGGCAATTAAAAAGGGGGCGCCGCGGCTGCCCCCGTTAAGACCGGTGGTAGGTGGCGATAAGGTGTTGGTAGTTAGCTGGAAAAGTCGCCGATGGCTTCGGGCTGATACAGGATGGCCTCTAGCCAGTACGTGGCCTTTCCTTTGGGTAGAGGCCACGTCACCTTGTCGCCGACGCGGCAGCCGAGCACAGCTGTTGCTACGGGAGCCAGAATCGAGATTTTGCCGGCCTTCACGTCGGCGTACTGCGGGTACACCAGCGTGATTTCCAGCTGGGCATCACTGTGCAAGTCGCGCAGCCGCACCCGGGAGTTCATCGTCACCACGTCGGGCAGGATGTCGGTGGCGGCAACCCGTTCGGCCCGGCGCAGCTCGTGGTTTAAGGCTTCCACCGGCCCATTGCCGAACTGCAAGCGGTGCGAAAGCACCAGCAGGTGCAAGCGGGCGTAATCGGCGTTGGTTACCCAAATCGTGTTCATGGCAAAAGGGGGTAGAAGGTGGAAGGAACGGAAACCGAGCACCAGCATCAAGCAAGCAGCGTGCTGCTACTCCGCTGGCGTGCAGCACCATGCTGCTCGGGTTTAGTAAAGAACCGACCCGCGCATGAGAATGAGATGAGAAGGAAATGAGAAATGATGAGCGTCCCACTACCCGAGTCATCTGCGCCCGTTCTTGCCTTCCGCACACCCGCAATGGCGTAAGCCCCCACGCGGACCGGACGCAGCTAAATCCGTCCAGTCCACGTGGGGTACCAAGGGCGCTGCTTCTGTTTTCGTTGCCAATGCAGGCCGCAGGCAGGAACTGAGCCAGCTGGTTTCAACTTACTGCCAGCCGCCGCCGAGTGCGCGGTACAGCGCCACGCTTTGCAGCAGCTGCGCCTGGCGGGCCTCGGCCAAACTCAGCTCGGCCTCGAGCACGCTGCGTTGGGCGGTAATTACTTCCAAATACGTAGCGTAGCCAGCCACAAACAACTCCCGCGAAGTAGCCACGGCTCCCGTCAGCAGATTCACTTCCCGCTGGCGCGCGGCGGCGGCGGCGCGGTAGTTTTCCAGCCCCTGCAAGCCCGTTACTACCTCGCGGAAACCCGTTTGCAACGCTTGGTGGTAGCGGTAGTACGCTTCGTAATTACCGGCTACAGCTTGGCGGTATTCGGCTTTGAATTGCGCCCGGTTCAGCAGCGGCCCCGTTAAGCCGGCCAGCGCCCCGTAGGCCAGCGAGGCCGGGTTGAACAGCGCCTCGGGCCGGAACGCGTGAAAGCCAACATAAGGCGTGAGCGTGAGCGAGGGCAGAAAGGCGGCCCGAGCGGCATCCACGTCGGCGCGGGTGGCTTGCAGCGTCAGCTCGGCTTCGCGCACATCAGGGCGGCGCAGCAGGGCCGTGGACGGCACGCCCGCCCCAAGCCGGGAAGGCAGCGTTTGGGCCGGCAGGGCCCGCCCGCGGGTAATGGGTTGAGCGTAGCGCCCGAGCAGCTGGTTGAGGCTGGTTTCTGCTTCCGTTACGCGCTGCCGGGCTTCGGAAGAAAGGCTTTCGGTGCGTTCCAGCTGCGCGGCAAACTGCTGCACGGCCAGCTCGGTGGCCCGGCCGGCCTGTTTCTGCACCCGAATCAGCCCCAGGGCTTCGCGCTGCAAGGCCAGGTTACGCTCAAGCACGGCCCGCTGGTTGTCGGCCGTAAGGAGTTCGTAGTAGAGGCGGGCTACTTCGGCCACCACGGTGGTTGCCACTAGGTTACGGCCCTGCTCGGAACCGAGCACCCGCAGGTACGCGGCCCGGCGGCGCTGGCGCAGCTTGCCCCAGATATCCAGCTCCCAGGAGCTGCGCAAACCCACAAACAAGTCCGGCGTTACGGGCCCCGGAATGCGCTGCCGGCCCTCGATGTTGGGGGAGAGGTTGGTATCGTAGTTGCCCACGCCGTTGAGGGTGTAGCGGCCGAACCGGTCAACTCCGGCCGAAGCCGCCCCCGACACAACCGGCAGCAGCGCCCCGCGCCGGGCCAGGTACTGGGCGCGTGCCACTTCCACCCGTTGCAACGCCACCCGCACATCCAGGTTTTGCCGCAGGGCCGTGTCGATTAGCGCCGTGAGGGCGGGGTCCTGAAAGAACTGCCGCCAGGTCTGCCGCCCGGCGTCGAGCGTGTCGGAGGGCGCGGGTTGGGAACTCACCTTGGCGGAGGAATGGAAAGAAGAAGGCAGGGCCGGGCTGGCCGCGGGCTGGTCGGGCGCGGCTACGCGGCAGCTGGTAGCCAGCAGCAGCGTACCAGTCAGCACATACAAGAGCAAACGCATAAGCGAGGAGAAGTTAGATGAAGACGTGGGAAAACCGGGCGGAATCAGGGGCCGCTAGTGCGCCACCAATTCCGCTTTCTTGGCCTTGGGAGGCACTGGTTTTTCCGCGGGCGCGAGGTTTTTGGGTTTCTCGAACGAGGCGAACAGCACATACAAGCCCGGAATCAGAACCATGCCGAACAAGGTGCCCACCAGCATACCGCCCGCCGCCGCCGTCCCGATGGAACGGTTGCCCAACGCCCCGGCCCCACTGGCCACAACCAGCGGAATCAAGCCCGCCACGAAGGCAAACGAGGTCATCAGGATGGGGCGCAAACGCGAGACGGCGCCTTCCACGGCGGCGGCCAGCACCGTAGCGCCGGCCCGGCGGCGCTGCTCAGCAAACTCGATGACCAGGATGGCGTTCTTCCCCAGCAAGCCCACCAACATTACCAGGGCCACCTGCGCGTAGATGTTGTTTTCCAGCCCCAGCAGCTTGAGACTAAGAAACGCGCCGAATATGCCGGTGGGCAGACTCAGCAGCACGGGCAGCGGCAGCAGCAAACTTTCATACTGCGCGGCCAGCAACAGGTACACGAAAATCAGCACCACGCCGAACACGTATAGGGCCTGGTCACCGCTCAGAATCTGCTCACGGGTCATGCCGCTCCACTCGTAGTCGTAGCCGCGGGGCAGCACCTCGGCGGCCACTTTCTCGATGGCCGTAATGGCGTCGCCGGAGCTGAAGCCGGGGGCCGAGTCGCCGTTGAGCATGGCTGAGGTGTACATGTTGTAGCGGGTCAGCTGGTCGGGGCCGAACACCCGCTCCAGGCGCACGAAGGTGGAGAAAGGCACCATCTCGCCCCGGTCGTTTTTCACGTGCAGGGCCAGCAAATCCTCGGGCCGCCCGCGGTACTCGGGGCCGGCTTGCAGCATCACCTTGTACATCTGCCCGAAGCGGATGAAGTTGGAGGCGTAGTAGCTGCCCATCAGGGTTTGCAGCGTGCTCATGGCCTTGTCAATGGTCACGCCCTTCTTGGCCGCCATGTCCTGGTCCACATGAATCAGGTACTGCGGGAAGTTGGGGTCGAAGCTGGTGAAGGCCCCGCCAATGGCCGCATCCGCACGCAGCGCCGTCAGGAAGGTTTGCGACACTTCGGCGGTTTTTTGCAGGTCGCCGGTGCCCGACTTGTCGAGCAGGCGCAGCTCGAAGCCGCTGGAGTTACCGAAGCCGGGCACCGTAGGCGGCGGCAGAAACTGAATGTCGGCGTCGCTGATGTTCTTGGTTTTCTCTTCCAGCTCGGCAATGAAGCTGGCCACCGACTGCTCTCGTTCGTCCCAGGCTTTGAGGTTGATCATGCCCATGCCGTAGCTAGCGCCCGCCACCTCGTTCACGAGGCTATAGCCGGCCAGCGTCGATACCGATTCCACGGGTTTGAGGGCACTGGCAATGCGCTGCACTTCGTCGAGCACGGCTTCGGTGCGCTCCACGGTGGCCCCGGCGGGGGTTGTGACGTTCACGTACACCATGCCCTGGTCTTCGGTTGGAATAAAGCCCGCGGGCAGCACCCGGCTTACGCCCCAGGTGGCCGCGAAAAAGCCCGCCAACACCAAAAGCGTAATCATGCGGCGCCCAGCCACCACCGTAAGCAAGCGTTGGTAGCCGCCGGACAGGGCCTCGTAGCGGCGGTTGAAGCCCGCGAAGAAGCGGCCCAGCAGCCCCTGGCGCGGAGCGTTGGCATCGTGCTTGAGCAGCAACGCGCACAAGGCCGGGGTGAGCGTCACGGCATTTACGCCCGAAATCACAATGGCAATGGCCAGGGTCAGGGAGAACTGGCGGTAAAACACGCCCACTGGCCCGTCCATGAAGGAAACCGGGATGAACACCGCCGACATCACCAGGGTAATGGCAATCAGCGAGGAGCTGATTTCGCCCATGGCCTCGAACGTGGCGGCTCGCGCCGGCAGGTGCTTCTCCTGCATTTTGGCGTGCACGGCTTCCACCACCACAATGGCGTTATCGACCACAATGCCGATGGCCAGCACCAAGGCAAACAGCGTGAGCAGGTTGATGCTGAAGCCCAGAGTCTGCATGAAAAACAGCGTGCCAATCAGCGCCACGGGCACGGCCAGGGCCGGAATAAGGGTGGAGCGCCAGTCCTGCAAAAACAGGTACACAATCACGAATACCAGCAGGAAAGCCTCCACCAAAGTGCGCAGCACCTCGTGGATACTGGCGTCGAGAAAGCGCGACACGTCGTAGGCGATGCTGTACTTCATGCCGGGCGGAAAGCTGGTTTCCTGCAACTCGGCCATGCGCGTTTTCACGTTGGCAATTACTTCGGAGGCGTTGGAGCCGGGGCGCTGCTTGAGCATGATAGCCGCCGAGGGCTTGCCGTCGGTTTTCGAGGCCATGCTGTAGGTGAGCGAGCCAAACTCCACGTCGGCCACCTCGCGCAGGCGCAGCACCGAGCCGTCGGCGTTGGCGCGCACCACCAGGTTGCGGTACTGCTCGGGCTCGAAAAACTTGCCGGAGTAGCGCAGCACGTACTGCATGGCGTGGGGCGTGTTCGAGCCCGAGCTTTCGCCGGATTTGCCGGGGGCCGCCTCCACGTTCTGGCTGCGGATGGCCTCCACAATTTCGTCGGTGCCTACCTCGTAGGCGGCCATGCGGTCGGGCTTGAGCCACACCCGCATCGAGTACTCGCGGGAGCCCATGATTTCGGCGAAGCCCACCCCATCAATGCGTTTGAGCTCCTGCAATACATTGATATCGGCGAAGTTGTAGATGAACTTTTCGCCCGCCGCCTTGTCGTCGCTGGTGATGTTGAGGTAAAGCAGCATCGAGTTTACCTCTTTCTCGGTGGTTACGCCGGCCTTGATAACTTCTTCCGGCAGCTCGTCGAGAATGGTGGTTACCCGGTTCTGCACGCCCACGGCGGCCAGGTCGGGGTCGGTGCCCACCTGGAAAAACACGGTAATCAGCGTGACGCCGTTGTTGGAGCTTACCGAGTTCATGTAGGTCATGCCCGGCACGCCGTTGATGGCGCGCTCCAGGGGCGTGGCCACGGCCTTAGCGCACACTTCGGCGTTGGCGCCGGTGTACTTGGCCGTCACGGTTACGGAGGGCGGCACGATGTCGGGAAATTGGGTGATGGGCAGCGTAAAGAGGGCCAGCAAGCCCAGCAGCACCAGAAACACCGAAATAACCAGCGACAGGATGGGCCGGCGAATGAAGATATCGAACATAAGGCAGCGAGCCGACGCGCCAGGCGGTCTGCAAATAGGTGGAAAGGAGTAGGCGGGCGGGGCGGTCAGCACCAGCAAAAGCCGGCTGGCAGCCTCCCAGCCCATACCGAACGGGGACGTTAGCGCGCCGCCAGCAGCGAGTCGAGGGAAACGGGGCGGGGCTTGATCTGCTGGCCGTTCTTGAGGCTGTTCGCGCCTTCGTACACGATTCGCTCACCGGGCTTCAAGCCTTCTTTCACCACGTAAAAATCCCCGGTTCGGGTTTGGGGCACGAAGTTGCGCATGTGCACGGCATTGGCTTGGTCCACCACGTACACGTAGTTTTTGTCCTGAATTTCAAACACCGCTCTTTGCGGCAGCAGCAGCGCCGCCGGCAGGGTGGTCGTCAGGCGAATCCGGCCCGAGGCACCGTGCTTGAGTGTCCGCTGCGGGTTGGCAAACCGCGCCCGGAACGCCAGCGAGCCAGTGTTGGGATTGAACTCGCTTTCGGTGGTTTCGATGTGGCCCGCCTGCGGGTACAACGAGTTGTCGGCCAGCGTCAGCTGCACCGAATCGGAGTGCCGGTCGGGATACTGCTGCCGGGCCTTCAGGTACTGCAAGTATTCTCCCTCGCCCACGTTGAAGTAGGCGTACACTTCGTGCAAATCGGAAACGGTGGTCAGCAAGGTGCCTTCTTCCACCAGGCTGCCCATCTTCAGCGGGATACGGTCAATGACGCCGTCGAAGGGGGCCCGCACCAGCGTGTAGCTTAAGTTGAGGCGGGCCGCGGCCACTCCGGCTTGCGCCTGGGCTATCTGGGCCCGGGCATCCTTCACCTTGTTGGCGGCCAGCGTCAGTTCGGTTTTGGCCACGATGTTTTTGTCGGCCAGCAATTGCACCCGCTCACGCTCCACGTCGGCCGCGCCGGCTTGGGCTTGCGCGCTGGCCAGGGCCGCCTGGGCCTGGCTGAGTTGGTTGCGGTAGACGCTGGCATTGAGTTGAAACAACGGCTGGCCTTTCTTCACCGGACGGCCCTCATCCACATAAATGCGCTCCAGAAACCCCGCTACCTGGGCCCGCACTTCCACGTTGCGCACGGCTTGCACGTCGGCTACGTAATCATGAAACAGGTCTTGCTCCACGGGTTTCAGCGCTACTACGGGCCGCACGTCCGGGGCGGCAACACGGCCCCGTTCCTTGCCATCAACCGAACAGCCGCTGACGCCTGCCACGCAAGTTGCGGCGAGCAACGCCCGGCGCAAAGGGCCACCCAGTACCCCTTGGGAAAAAACGAATGGAAGCCTAGGGAGCGGCTTGAAAAATGATAGGCTCATGGACAGGGGGTGAATTAGCGGTCAGCCAGCACCTGGCTGCGTTCTTGGTGGCGTAGGATCAGCAGCAGGCTATCTTGCTGCTGCTGTTGGATCTGACAATGGGCTAGCTGCTGCTGCGTGAGGTGCAAATCGGCCGTTGCCTCGGCTAGCTCCTCGATGTGCTCGGCCGGAAAGAACTCCAGCCGGGACGTCAGCAGCAGCCCGTTGAGCCCCAGCGAAAGCGCCAGGCCGACGGCGAGCAGCAGCATGAGCAGGGAGGGTGAACGGGAATGCCAGCGCATGGAAGTCGGGGTAGCGGGAGCTAGGTGGAAAGTCCAACAAAGGACTTGCGCCGACTTAAGAATGAGATGAGAATAGAATGAAAACAGATGAGAGGGCCGATTACCGCGTGCAAACAGCAGTAACCGGCCCTCTCATCTTGTTTCAAGCAAGCGTGCTACAGAGGAGCGGCAGGCAGCAATACCGTGGCCGTAGTGCCCTGGCCAGGGGCCGAGGTGATTTCCAGCCGGCCTCCATGGCGCAGCACAATGCGCCGGGTGAGCGGCAACCCCAGGCCGTAGCCTGGCCGGCCCATAGCTCCCGCCGCCCGGTACAAAGGCTCGTAAATCTGGTGCAGCTCCTCGGGCGAAAGGCCAGGCCCCGCGTCGGTGATGCTTATTTGCAGCCAGTTGCTGGCCGCGTACGTTATTTCCGTGCGCACTGGCCCCGTGGAATACTTGCCGGCGTTGTCGAGCAGGTTGAGTAAGGCGGTGGTCAGCAAATCGGCATTGCCAGCCAGCATAAACAAGTCGGCCTCGGTATCGGTGGGTATTTCTTTAAATGCCAAGCGCCACTCCCGGCCGGGGTATCGGCTTCGCATCAGGATTAAGGCCTCGTTTACGCACTCATCAAGGCGCACGGGCACAAAGGCGGGCAGTGCCCCATCTACCTTGGCCAGGTTCAACAAGCTGTTGGTAAGATCAGTCAGGCGGCGGGCCGCCTCCAGACTCTGGGTAATGCTCTGTCGGGCTTCAGGTAAGGTAGTATCGTAGGCGAGGGCCGTTTCCAGGGTGCCGGTTAGCGTGGTAAGGGGCGTGCGTAGCTCGTGGGAGGCGTGCGAAAGAAAGCTTTTCTGCGCCTCAAAGGCCTGCTCTAGCCCGGCCAGCATGGTATTGATGACCTGGGCAAGCTGAGCGAGTTCATCGCGCCCATTGCTCTCGGACAGCCGCCGCCCCAGATTGGTTGCCGAAATGCGCCCCGCTTGCCGGCTAATGCGCGCTACGGGCCGCAAAGCCGAGCCCGCGAACAACCATCCCGCCAGCACCGTGACGGCCAGTGCCCCCACATTGCTCAGCGCCAGCAGCAGCCCTAACTGCCGCAACTGCGCCCAGCCCGCCCGATCCTCCGCCGACACCAGAATGCGGTACTGGTCGGGGCTGGTGGGCTCCGAAAATACCAGTCCCACGGTTTCGCGCTGGCCTTCCCGAGGAAAGGACACCAGCCGACCCGGCACCAGCTTGCGTAGCCGTGCCCGGTTTGCCATCTGGTTGATGCTGTCGGCCGAGCTGTAGCGGAGCGTGTTGTCGGGCCCGTAGATGCTGATTTGCTCGCGGGGCAGCGTTAGTAGGTCGCTGCGGCGCAAGCTGCCGAGCATGCCCGCCTCCAGTTTATGGGTACGCATCAGCACCCGCCCCGCCACCGTACCGCTATTGGCCAGCCGAAACTCGAAGCGTTGGGCCCGGGTGTGGGCGCTGAAATAATAGATAAACGCGGAGAAGCCGAGTTGAATGCCAAGCACCAGCAGCGTAAAGCGAAGCGTCAGCTTGTTGCGAATCAGCATGTATATATCAACTGGTTAGGCACTGCTTTGTGGGCTTGCAATACTTTAGAAGCCAGGCAAGGTACTCACTCGGCCCGCATCACGTAGCCCATTCCAACCACCGTGTGAATTAGCTTAGGCGAGTAGTCCCGGTCTATTTTCTTGCGCAAGTAGCCCACGTACACGTCAATGATGTTGGTGGTGGTATCGAAATCCACTTCCCAGACCCGCTCGGCAATGTCCACCCGCGAGACGATACGGCCCTGATTAAGCAGCAGGTGTTCGAGTAGCGAATACTCCCGGCTGGTTAAGTCGATGCGTTGGCCAGCGCGCGTCACAATCTTGGAGTCCAGGTTTAGCTGCAAGTCGGCAAGTTGCAGCAGCTGCGGGGTGCTGGTTTCTGCGTAGCGCTTGGTTAGGGCCCGCACCCGCAGCAGCAGTTCCCGAAACGCAAAAGGCTTCACCAGGTAGTCGTCGGCCCCAGCCTCGAAGCCTATTTCCTTGTCGGCGAGGCTGTCGAGGGCGGTGAGCAGCAGCACGGGCACACGGGGCCCGGCCCCACGGATGCGGTGGCACAGCTCCACGCCGTTGAGGTAGGGCAGGTTCACGTCGAGGATCACCATGTCGTAGGGTTGTTGCTGGTACAGTGACCAGCCCGAGCGGCCATCGTAGGCAATGGTTAGCTCGTACCCTTCGTGCTCGAACCCTTTCCTGACAAAAGACGCCACATGCGGATCATCCTCGACGAGCAGAATTTTCATGCAAAAGTGAATAGAGTTGGTCTACAATAACGCACAGTTTGAGGACATGATAGAGGCCCAGCATATCATGGTCGATGTTGTAGAACTCCCAGCGGCTAGGTGCCTTCGTAGATTGTCTGCCAGCCCATCTTCGAGGCGGCCGGCCCACGTGGGGCAAATCCTTTTCAGTGCCAAGGCAGTGTGCTTTAATATGTTAATCAGGCTTATCGCAGCACTTCTACAAACGTCTTGGTGCGGGCCATGTCCATGAACTCCAGGTCCTCAACGGCACGTTGGGCGAACTTGCGGTCCAGCTGCACGGCGCGGCGCAGGTTTTCGCCCATGCGGGCTTCATCTTTCTGGCGGGCGGCCACTACGGCCAGGCAGTAGTAGGCCAGCGGGTCGTTGGGCTGGAGGGTGAGGGCCTCCTGGTAGATGCCGGCGGCTCCGTCGTAATTGCTTTTCAGCAGGTAAATCAGGGCCCGGTTCATGGTGTTCTGGTAGCTTTTCGAGCTGTAGCTGAGGCTGCTCAACGCATCATCAAGCTGGCCGACTTCGATTTCCAGGGCGGCTTTGTCGGCAAATACCTTGTCGAGGACCGGGCGCGGGCCACCGAGCTTGATGGCGTAATCGTAGCTCTGAAGGGCTTCGAGCTTGTCGCCGGCGCGGTGGTAGGCAGTGGCCACGCGGTAAAACAGGGTGGCCGTGGGGTTGCGGTGCGCCGCCAGCGTGAAGTTGACGGCCGCGCGCCGCAGATAGGCCCGGCGCACTTTGTCGCTCACTTCTTTCTCGGAGCGTTGCAGCAGCACTACGGCCAGGTTGTGGTAGGCCTCCCAGTTGCCGGTAGCCGCCACGGCCGTTTCGTAGATGCGCTGTTTTTCGGCCAGTAGTGGGGTGAGCGTGGCGGAGTAGCGCAGCTCCTCGGGCGTGAGGGCATCGGTTTCCAGCTGCTTGTCCACTATCTTTTTCGAAAGCAGATAAATCTCGGAATCGTAGCGCTTGGGGGCCGTGTACTGCACGGCCACCGTGCCGAAGCGCATCACCGGGTAGATGTACTGCTCCAGGTAGTCGAAATACGAAAGCCGGTGCAGGCTCTTTTCCTTTTGGGCGTAGCTGCCCGGTGTGTCGTTGACGAGCAGCAGCACCGAATCAATCTGCGCGGGCTTCAGCGCCGACTGCTGTACTTTGCTCAGAAACAGGTCCCAGCGGCGGACGTAGGTTTCCGTCTCGAAGTCGATGGCGCTGACTTTGTTGAGGTAAGAATCCGTGTCGACGCGCTTTTTGTAGTACTTGAGCAGCGCCTGCACCCGCTTATTGGCCAGGCGGGTGTCGCGCGAGTCGATGGAGTCGGGGGAGTGGCCGGCTACTATCATCACCTTGGTGGTGTGCTGGTTGGCCTCAATGAAATCTTCCAGCGCCGCTACGTTGGTGCCCAGGAAATTGCGGATTTCGGCTTTGCCGTTGTCGAAGTAGAAGGGCAACACGCGGGTACCGCTCATGTTGTTGTCGGCCACCTCGGGAAGCAGGGCAATAGTGGAATCCTGACGGACCACCAGTTGGCCGGTGCTCACGATGCCGCGCGCCACGCGGGTTTCCTGGCCTTTCAGGCGCTTACCGTTGGGCTTTAGCTGGCGCACTTCGGCCTGGGCCAGCAGCTCGCCGGGGCTCTTGTTGGGCGCGTACGGAAACGATAGTTGCTTGGTAATCACCAGCTGATCTTTCTGGTTTTCGTCGTAGGTGTACTCGCCCGACTGGAACGAGAGGCGGCCCAGCGTGTCTTCGCGCAGCTCGTTGTCGTAGCGGTAGCGCATGTTCAAGCTGAAGGCGGCGCCTTTTTTCAGGTGCTTGGCGGGCACACGGGCCGTTACTTCGAAAAGCACGTTTTCGCCGTTGGTTTCCAGCACCGAGGGCTGCACGCTTATTTGTTGGCCGGCCTGCGCAACCTTCAGCATCCGGGGCAACGTACAACCGGATAATACGCTGGTTCCGGCAACCAGCAACGCAAACGAAATCAGGGGCAGCGAGCTTCTCATAGGCAATAGGGGCGGGGGAATTTCAGCAAGCAAACGAAAAACCAGCCGCCACCGACGTATCTTGGATGGGATTTGTACTGGTTGGGCTTGCTTCCGCAACTGTATCTTGTTATTTTGTACCGAGTTAGCCACAGATTGAAACGGGAAATAGCTATGAAAAAACTAACCGACTATATCGAAAAGCAGAGCTTCGGCGTCTGCAATGCTGTGGGCAATCGGCTGGGGTTTTCTTCGGGCAGTGTCCGGTTGTCTTTCGTGTACGCTTCGTTTTTCACGTTTGGCTCACCCATTGTACTTTACTTCGCGTTGGCTTTCTGGATGAACGTGCGGCGGGCCATGCGCCGGCAGCGCAGTACCGTTTGGGACTTGTAAGAATACGCTTTGTATGCTTTAGCGCCTGCTCTTTTTAGGGCAGGCTTTTTTTATGCGGTATTTCTCGCAGAGGTCCGCAGAGGAAAAGCGCAGAGGTTCGCAGTGGGCTAACGTAGAAGAGTAGCCTTTAACTCCGAGAACTTGCGCTGGCCTTTCGCGAAATACGCCCACACGAGGCTGCCTTGGTACACGCCGGGCCGCTGGGCCGCTAGCAGGCGGGGCGGGTGTTGCCGCCGCACCTGCTTCCAATGAGCTAGTTCCTGGTAGAAGTGCAGGTGGGCCCGCAGAATGGCCTTGGTATCAGCAGTTTCGCCTTGCAGCAGCAGGCGCAGGGCCGCCACCCAATCAAGTAATAGGCGGGTACCAAGTACGCCCATCAGTTCCGGCGCGGCGGTGTTTTTATAGACCAAAGCCAAGCCGTTGCGGAAGTTAAGGTAGGTTTTGCGCGGGTTGGACTTGTGCAGCGTGCCGCCGCCTACGTGGAACACTGTGCTGCCGCCGTGGTACCAGACTTCGTGGCCGTGGTTCCAGAGCCGCCAGCACAAGTCTATTTCCTCCATGTGGGCGAAAAAGCGCGTTTCCAGTCCGCCCAGAGCGTGCCAGGCTTCGGCGCGCACCAGTAGGCAGGCGCCAGTTGCCCAGGCCACGGGCCGCGGGTCGTCGTACTGGCCGTGGTCTGCTTCGATGGTGTCGAATAGGCGGCCGCGGCAGAAGGGGTAGCCCAGCCGGTCGAGGTAGCCGCCACCGGCCCCGGCATACTCAAACAGCTGCCGCTGCGCCGGGTCGGAGCTGTATTGGCGGATTTTGGGCTGCACAGCGGCCACCTCAGAGCGTTCCTCCAGCAGTTGCCGTAGCGGTAGCAGCCAGCCCGGCGTCACTTCCACATCGGAGTTCAGTAGCAC
Organism: Hymenobacter telluris; assembly: GCF_017313265.1. Classification (GTDB taxonomy): domain Bacteria; phylum Bacteroidota; class Bacteroidia; order Cytophagales; family Hymenobacteraceae; genus Hymenobacter; species Hymenobacter telluris. The sequence continues at coordinate 568,134 of NZ_JAFLQZ010000001.1, forward strand.
GTAGTAGCGAAACCGAGCTGATAGCTGCCGCAGGGCTTGGTTGTAACCCTCGCAGAAGCCAAGATTGGTGGCGTGCCGGATGATTTCCACCGTCGGAAATTCGGCGGCCACTACAGCCACCGAATCGTCGAAGGACGCATTATCCACCACTACCACGTGCGCGCCGGTGGAGTGGGCCAGCACAGCGGGCAGAAACTGCCGCAGAAACAGCGCCCCGTTCCAGTTCAAAATAACCACCGCCACATCGGCGCAGGCGTTAAGAGGGGGGGCGTTAAAATCAAAGGCCAAAACCGCCGAGGTCGAGGCCGGGAATGTTGGGAATCAGGCCGCTGGTTTTGCTTTTCAGCTCCTCCTTGGCCTTTTCGCCGGCTTCGGTGAGGGCCTTGTTCACGGCGGCCACCACTAAGTCCGACAGCATCTCCTGGTCCGAGAGCAGCGACTCGTCGATTTCCAGCTTTACGAGGCGGTGCTGGCCGTTGGCCGTAGCCCGCACCAAGCCGCCGCCGGCTTCGCCGGTGGCCGTTACAAACTGCATTTCCTGCTGGGCTTTCTGCATTTTCTCTTGCAGTTCCTTCATCTTGCCCATCATTCCCATCATATCGAACATAAGCCAAACGTGCTCTGAGAGCGTTTAAACAAGGTGTAAAATTGGGTGGTGCCGGCCGGTAGAGGCATTGGCATTCCTGTGAATTGGTGCGCCGGCCAACCTCCCTTACGTAAAGCTGCCGGCGGCTTCATTGTTCGCGCTGGCAGGGCTGCGCAAAGAGCAAAATTAGGGCACGTAGTACAATCCTGCGGAAAAAGTGCCGTAAATCAACAAAACTCGCTTAACATTGGCGCCGGAAACGGCCCCGGCCTGTTGTCCGCAAACCCACCGCACGCGGCTGCGCGTGCCGGGTCTGATGCACACAACCGCTCTAACCCCCAAGCAGTAATGGCAAAAATTAAAGTAGCAAACCCCGTAGTAGAGCTGGATGGCGACGAAATGACGCGCATCATCTGGAAATTCATCAAAGACAAGCTCATCACGCCGTACCTGGAACTCGACATCAAGTATTACGACTTGGGCATCGAGTACCGCGACGAAACCAACGACCAGGTAACGATTGATGCCGCCAATGCCATCAAGCAGTACGGCGTGGGTATCAAGTGCGCTACCATCACGCCCGACGAGGAACGCGTGAAGGAGTTCAACCTCAAGCAAATGTGGAAGTCGCCGAACGGCACTATCCGTAACATCCTGGATGGCACCGTGTTCCGTGAGCCGATTGTGACCAGCAACGTGCCGCGCCTCGTGCCCAACTGGACGGCCCCCATCTGCATCGGCCGTCACGCTTTCGGCGACCAGTACCGCGCTACCGACTTCGTAACTAAAGGCAAAGGCAAGCTCAAAATTACCTTCACCCCCGAAGACGGCGGCGAAGAGCAGTCGTTTGAGGTGTTCAACTTCAAGAGCGACGGGGTGGCGCTGGCCATGTACAACACCGACGAGTCGATTCGGGGGTTTGCGCACGCCTGCTTCAACCAGGCCCTGATGAAAGGCTGGCCGCTGTATTTGAGCACCAAAAACACCATCCTGAAGAAGTACGATGGCCGGTTCAAGGACATCTTCCAGGAGATTTACGAGCAGGATTACGTTGAGAAGTTCAAAGCCGCCGGCATCACCTACGAGCACCGTCTGATTGACGACATGGTGGCCTCGGCGCTGAAGTGGAACGGTAACTTCGTGTGGGCCTGCAAAAACTACGACGGCGACGTGCAGAGCGACACGGTAGCCCAAGGTTTCGGCTCGCTGGGTTTGATGACCTCTACGCTGGTAACGCCCGACGGCAAGACGATGGAAGCCGAAGCCGCCCACGGCACCGTAACGCGCCACTACCGCGACCATCAGAAAGGCAAGCCGACGAGCACCAACCCCATTGCCTCCATCTTTGCGTGGACGCGCGGCCTGGAGTTCCGCGGCATCCTCGACGGCAACCAGGAGCTTATCAACTTCTGCAAAGCCTTGGAAGAAGTGTGCGTGGAAACCGTAGAAAGCGGCAAAATGACCAAAGATTTGGCCGTTTGCATTCACGGCAACAAAGTGGAGCACGGCCGCGACTACCTCTACACCGAGGAGTTCCTGGAAGCGCTGGACGAAAACCTGAAAGCCAAGCTAGGCAAATAGTCTGCTAGGTTTCAGCCAGCGTAAAAAAGCCCCGTCCCTGATTCAGGGACGGGGCTTTTTGCGTTTGTTTCCTGCTGTTCTACGCTAACCTGCTGAGGTAGTAGCGGAAATGGAAGGCCTTACGGGGTGCCGTTCTTGCGGCGGATGACCTGGAGTATTGTCCGGCAGAGGTCCACCTCCTCGAACGGTTTATTGACGCAGGCATCCAGGCCGGCAGCCAGGTAGCTGATTTGGTCGGCCTCGAAAGCGTTGGCAGTTAAGGCAATAACCGGCAGCTGCGCGCGGCTTGGGTCAGGGTGCTGGCGCAGGGCCCGCGTAACTTCCACGCCACTGAGACCTGGCATTCTGATATCGAGCAGCGCAGCATCGTAGGTGGTAGTGGTGAGGGCAGCTAAGGCGTCGGTGCCATTGCTCACGGCCTCTACTACCACGTTCCAGTGTTGCAGTACCACTGTGGCAATCCACTGATTTACAGCGTTGTCTTCGGCAAGGAGCACCCGCAACCCCCGCAGTTCTTCATAGTTCAGCTCAGTTAGCGCAGAGGGGGTATTAGGCGCGGGCGTTAGCGCGTCGGGGGCTAAGGGTAGCGTTATAGTGAACGAGAAAGTGGTGCCCTGACCAACTTCGCTGCACACGCGCAGCACCCCGCCCATACGGCTAACAAGCTGCTCACTGATAGATAAGCCTAAGCCCGTTCCAACAAACGAGGAATTGGTATCGGTGGTAACTTGGGTGAAAGCCTCAAATATGCGCTCTTGCTCTGCCGCCGCAATACCTGGGCCGGTATCCTGCACCCAGAACCGGAGCGTAACATCGGTGGTAGTTTGGTGTACAACAGCAACGCCTAGCTGAACGGAGCCACATTCGGTGAATTTGAGGGCGTTACCCAACAGGTTCAGCAGTACCTGATGCAGCCGGTGGGCGTCGCCTAACACCGGCAAAGAGGTAGTGGCCGGTTCTATGGTCAGCAGCAGCCCTTTCTGGGTGGCCAGCGCGGCAACTGTTTTGCCAGCTTCCTGCAATGCGCAATTCAGGTCGAAGGCCGCGCAGGTGAGCTGGAGGGGCTGCGTGGTTATTTTGGCCAGATCGAGCACATCGTTTACCAAGGCTAGCAAGTGCTGGCCTGCCTGCTGCATAGCCGCCAAGTACTCTTGCTGCAAAGGAACAAGCGGCGTCTTTCCCAAGAGGTGCGCCAGGCCCAGTACCCCGTTGAGGGGCGTGCGGATTTCATGGCTCATGCGGGAAAGGAATGCCTCTTTGGCGCGTGCATTCTCTTCGGCCTGCTGCTGTGCTTGCTTGAGAGCGGTGATGTCGGTACTCACTATTAGCACGTCAACCTGGCCGCTGGCCCGGCGCAACGGGCGCATGTGCACGTGCAAGTGGCAGGTTTCGTTGGCGTGCATGGTTAGGGGCAGCTCCACAGTCAGAGGGGCGCCCGTAGCCAGCACTTGTCGGCGCCAGGCTTTGATTTGACGCAGCTGGTCCTGCACCGCTTGGCTTTTGTGTACAGAATACATGTGCTCACTGCGGGCCGCCAAGGCTTCAAATGCTGCGTTCCGGAACAATACCACGTCGTGGGCGTCGGCTACGTACACTACGTTGGGCAGCGCATCTACAATGAGGCGGATAAAGTTGTCGCGCTCCTGCACCAGGGCCTCGCTTTGGCGCTGGCGCTCCTCGGCCTGCTTGCGGGCGGTTAGGTCGGTGCGGGACCCCACGAGGCGCCGAATCTGGCCGTCAGGCTCGATGATGGGCCGCAGCTGATACAGAGTGAATTGCTGCTGGCCGTCTTTGGTTGTAGCCTCTTCCCAGCTTACTTCCCGCTGCTCACGGAGTGCCTCATCGAAAAACTGCTTTCGGCGCTCTACTACGTCGGCCGGAATCTGGCGGTGAAACCCGGCTTCCGCATTGTTCTTGCCTATCATCCAGGTCCGGGCTGTGGGGTCGGGCTCTGATTCAGGGTTCACAAATAAATAGCGGGCGTTGGTATCGAGCACTACCACGCCCATCGGTACCTGGTCCAGGATGTCTTCGTAGAAAAGCCGTTGCTCGGCGAGCTTCTGCTCGGCCTGCTGGCGCGCAGTGATGTTGGTCAGGTACAGCGTGGCGTAGGCTTCTTCGGGTTGGGCTACAACCGTAAGCAGGTAGTGGTGTTCAGCCACAGTTACGGCCTGCTGGTGTTGCTCCTTGGTGTGCAGCGCCTTGGGTACTAACGCAAGCAACTGAGCCCGGAAGCCGCCAGTAGCCTCAGGGGTATTGGTTTCCAGAACCCGCAGGATGTCCGCCGCCGCTGGGTTTGCATACAGTACCTCGCCTGCCGCCGATAGCCGCACAATGGCATTGGGGTTTTGCTGCGGAATCAGAGCCAGGGCGCGAATTGAACTTTCGTAGGCATGCTGGTCGGCTAGCTGCATCTCCAGCGCCGCAACACGCGCCTGGGCAGCCGCCAACGCAGCCTGGGCTTCGCTTACGGCACGGCGGGCGGCCTCTTCCGAAAAGAGTGGGAAATCATCGATAGGCATGTAGCGCAAACGGGTTCATGTACTATAAAGGAATTGGCTACCGAAGGATTTTCCGACGAGCAGGACCACCCGGCTGGCAGGTCATATACCATAAAGCAACTGGCTGCCGGGGTACGGTAGGCAGCCCTGGCACCGGCAGGAGCCTACGCGGTGTGGGAGGTAGCTTTTCAATGTTGAAGTAACAAGATAATAATCGGGATTAAGCAAACAGAGCGGGCCCCAGCTGAAAAGCTTCGGGCTCCGCTCTGCTTGAGCTAAACTATAAGCTATAAGAACCTGATGCGTGGCCGGCGCAGTAGCGGTGTCGGGTTTTTAGCCGGCCTACTTCAGGATGGTAACCGTACCGTGCTGCACTACGGTTTGGCCGGCATCATCCACGGCCTCAAAGCGCCAGACAAAAGCGCCGGGCACCGGTGGCTCGTTCCGGACGCGGCCGTCCCAGGTCTGGCTACGGTTGGTGCCCCGGAACACTTCCTGGCCGTTGCGGTCCACAATCACGAAGCGAAAGGTTTTCAGGAAACGGCCCTTCACTTCCAGTACATCATTCAGGCCGTCGCCGTTGGGGGTGAAGGCAGTGGGTACGTAGGCTTCGAGGCGGCGGGTAGCGGTGGCAATATTGGAGTAGCTGGAACCCGGCAGGCCCCCGCCGCGCACTTCTAGGCGGTAGCGCACCTGCTGCTGGGTGTCGGGGGGCGTGAGGTCGAGGTAAGTGGTCTGCTTGCTCACCGATACGCTGCGCAGTACGGCATTGCCGGCATCGAGCACCAGCAGGCGGTAACTGAGCGTGTCGGTGGTGGGCGCCCCGCGCAGGCCCGACCACGTCAGGCGCACCGACGAGCCCCGGCTGTCGGCCAGCTCGGCGGCCAGTACGGCGGGGCAGAAGGGCGCACTATCGGCGGAGCGGTTGGCGCAGTCGTCCACGAAACGGGCCTGGTAGCACGGCCCCGTGCCCGGCACGAAACGGGTGGTAGTTGAATCGGTGAGGGTGCGGCTGGTGGTGGCAGCCAGAATGCGGCCTCCGGTGAGGTAGGTAAGCTGGCCGGTGGCCGGAAACCGGGCCACGCTGGCCGTTAGCTGCACACGGTTGCGCAAATCGAAGGTGGCAAACAAGCGTGGCGTAGCGGGGGGCTGGGTGGCCGTAGCGCGCACCGATACCACATCGGAAACCGATGAAACCCCGCCCGCATAACGCGCCGTGAGCCGGTAGGTGTACTGCACCCCACACGCTACCGATGTATCGGTGTAGGTGCGGGCCGACGGGGCCAGCGGTGCGGCCAAGGGAGTATTGTCGCGGGTTAGCTCGTAGGAAACCGGGTTGTCGAACAACTGCCAGGAAAGCTCGTTGCGCCGCTCGGCAGGCGTGGCGGCAAGGCTGAGCGTTGACACGGCCGCCGAAGGCGGGAACGAGTTGCCGCACACGTCGGTGGCCCGGAGGCGGTAGCGGCTAGGCGTTGTGCTGGGGACCGTAAACGAGGTGGTGCTGGTTTGGACGGCGGCTGGTACGGTTTGGTATACGTTGCTGGCATCGGCCCGCTCCACGGTGTAGCGGTAGCCGGTAGTCAGTGGTGCCACATCCAGTTGCGTAGTAGTACCGCTAAGAGCAACGCGCTGAATAGCCAGCGGACCAAGTGGCGCCAGCTGTGCCAGTGGCTGCGTGGCCGAATTAGTGCATAAAGAGTTGTCGTTGTAGCGCCCAACTACCGTTACGGAGGTAGCCCCCGTGGGTACCGGGTACGTTACTACCTGGCCGGAAGCCGCGGCAACCGGTGCCCCCGTACCAATCTGCACGGTGTAGCTGTCGTAGGGGGCGCTGGGCAAGGTCACCTGCACGGAACCCGGCGCACAAGCCGCCAGCGTGAATGCCGGCGCTGGGCTGTCGTACACCTGAAACGTGATGAAATAGATGGTAGGAAGAACTCCAGGTCTGGAAGAACTTGCGTTTTCAGTTACCGTGACAAAGCCGGCGGCGGTAGGGGTGTAGGTAGTGGTAGCTGGTAGAAAGGGGCCACACGGATTCGGAAGCACGCCGCTGCCATTGTTTACCAGGTATGTATAGGTTAAGGCAGGGTCGCGGTTAGAACAGTATTCAAAACGTACCGCCCGGCCAACGCAGAGCTTGGCGGAAGGGGTACCGGTTGCTACATCAATAGCCCGGAAGGTGCAGGCTGGTGCGTTGGGCGTAACGGGGCAGGGCTGAGCCTGTGCCTGCCCATTGCTCGCCAGCAACATCCCAAAAATCAGCAGCAACCAGGAGAGTAACGTTTTTGCAGGCATGTAGGTAGTGGCAAGCGGATACGAAAAGGTGCGCAGCAACGCAGCAAAGTCACGTTGTCTTAACGAAGCAATGCAGGCAAATCGCACATCAGCGGATGGTTACCGCTGTTGCGTTCAACTGCCAAGTTACATCCAATCGTAGCTGCGTACAAAAGCGGCTGCCGCGTGCAGGTCGGGGTAGAGCACCCGGTCCCGGCTTACGAAGTTCACTTTCTCACGGAAAGCAGCTACCACTTGCTCTAGCTGCGGCGAGGTTTGGGCGGGCCGCCGGAATGCCAGCGCCTGCACCGCATTCAGCAGCTCGATGCCCAAAATCTGCTCTACGTTCTCCACTACCCGCAACGCCTTGGTAGCGGCGTTGGCCCCCATGCTCACGTGGTCTTCCTGCCCGTTGCTGCTCACAATGCTATCCACCGAAGCTGGCGTACAGAGCTGCTTGTTTTGGCTGACGATGCCGGCGGCGGTGTATTGCGGAATCATAAAGCCGGAATTCAGCCCCGGCTCGGCCACCAGAAACGGCGGCAATCCGCGCTGACCGCCAATGAGCTGGGTGGTACGCTGCTGCGAGATGCTGCCAATTTCGGCGGTGGCAACAGCCAGCATATCCAGCGCCAGCGCCAACGGCTGCCCGTGGAAGTTGCCGCCGCTCAGAATCAGGTCGTCGTCGGGGAAGATGTTGGGGTTGTCGGTTACGGCGTTGCACTCAATTTCCACGGTTTGGGTCACGTACGCCACGGCGTCGCGGGAGGCCCCGTGCACCTGGGGCATGCAGCGGAACGAGTAAGGGTCCTGCACGGCGGTTTTGGGTTGCTGCTGCAACTCGCTGCCCGCCAGCAAGGTGCGCAAACGCGCCGCCACCCACAACTGCCCGGCGTGGGGCCGGATGCGGTGCAGCCGCTCATCAAACGGCTCGGTACGCCCGTCAAACGCCTCCAACGACAGCGCCCCGATGACGTCGGCCGCATCGAGGAGCTGCTGTACGCGCAACAGGCAATGCACCCCATAGGCCAGCATAAACTGGGTGCCGTTGAGCAGCGCCAGTCCTTCTTTGGCTTGCAGCGTGAGGGGCGCCCAGCTAAACAAGCTCAGGGCATCGGCGGCGGCCAGGCGGTAGCCCTGGTAGTTCACCTCGCCTAGCCCCAGCAGCGGCAAGCATAAGTGCGCCAGTGGGGCCAGGTCGCCGCTGGCCCCCAATGAGCCCTGCTGGTACACCACGGGCAGCATGTCGCGGTTGAACATATCCAGCAGGCGCTGCACGGTGGCCGGTTGCACGCCGCTGTGGCCGTAGCTTAAGCTTTGGGCCTTCAGCAGCAACATCAGCCGCACCAGCTCCGGCGGCACCTCCGCGCCCGTCCCGCAGGCGTGCGACATCATCAGGTTGGTTTGCAACTGGCCCCGGTCCTGGGGCGAAATGCTGGTATCACAGAGCGCCCCAAAGCCGGTGTTGATGCCGTACACTGGCGCGTCGGAGTGGGTGAGCCGCTCGTGCAGGTACTGGTGGCAGTGCTCAATGCGCTGGCGGGCTTCGGGGCTGAGTACCACGCGGGGGCTGTGGTGCAGCAGTTTCCGCAGGGTGGTCAGGCTCAGCGGAATGGACGGGGTAAGGGCGAAATCGTCGGACATGGGAGGGTGGCAAAGCGGCGGGTGGGGCCGGGGTGAAGCGCCAAAAGTGAGACTTTTCCGCTTGAAACAAAAAGACCATCACGCGGAAGCATAATGGTCTTTTTGTTTCAAGCAACAAGGGGCTACTACGCTAGCTCGGCCAGTACCTGCTCCAACGACAGTACCCGTTCCTCGCCGGTGCTCAGGGTTTTCAGCTTGAACTGACCGGCGGCGCGTTCTTCGGAGCCTTGCAGCAGCACAAACGGAATGCCCTTGGCGTCGGCGTACTTGAACTGCCGGGCCAGCTTGCCGGGTTCCGGGTACAGCTCACTGGCCACCCCGGCTTCGCGCAGCTGGCGCAGTACCGGCAGCACGGCCCGCTCGGCATCAGCATCGAAATTGGCCACCAGGCAGCGGGTGGTGGTGGCCACGGCCGCCGGAAACAAATTCAGCTCTTCCAGGCAGTCGTAGAGCCGGTCCACGCCGAACGAGAAGCCCACGCCCGACACGCCCGGCAGCCCGAACGCGCCGGTGAGGTTGTCGTAGCGGCCACCGCCGCTCACGCTGCCCATGTTCACGTTGTTGATTTTGATTTCGAAGATGCAGCCGGTGTAGTAGCTTAGGCCGCGGGCCAGCGTCACGTCGAAATCGAGGTGGTCGAACTGCGCGAAACCGAATTCCTGGAGGTACTCGTACACCCGGCGCAGGTCTTGCAGGCCTTTGTAGCCGTCGGCGGTGGCGTTGTCGGCGTCCACGCCGGCCGTTACGAAACCGGCCAGCAGGCGCTCCAGCTTTTCCTCGAAGCTGCCTTCCACGCCCAGCAGGGCAAACAGCCTGTCGGTGGCATCGGGGGAGAAGCCCCGTTCAGCCAGCTCCTTTTCCACCCCGTCGCGCCCAATCTTGTCGAGCTTGTCGATGGCGGTGAACAAATCCATTTCGGTACCCTCGCCGCCCAGGGCCTGGTAAATGGCGCCCAATACGCGGCGGTGGTTGATTTTGATGGTGAAGTCAGTGAGGCCGATGCCGTTGAGCACCTCGCACATCATCAGCACGATTTCGGCCTCGCACAGCAACGAATCGGTGCCTACCACGTCGGCGTCGCACTGGTAGAACTCGCGGTACCGGCCGCGCTGGGGCCGGTCGGCGCGCCATACCGGCTGAATCTGGTAGCGTTTGAACGGGAAGGTGAGCGTGCCGCGGTTCATCACTACGTAGCGCGCAAACGGCACGGTCAGGTCGTAGCGCAAGCCTTTCTCGGCAATCTTAGGCAGTACGGCGCGCGGGCCCGCTTGCAGGTCGTCGGGCGTTACTTCGTCCTTGACAACCTCGCCCTTCTGTTTTTTCAGGAAGTTACCCGAGTTCAACACTTTAAACAGTAGCTGGTCGCCTTCTTCGCCGTATTTGCCAGTCAATACCGACAGGTTCTCCAGAGTCGGCGTTTCGAGCGGGGCATAACCGAATTTCTCGAAGGTGCGGCGGATAACGCCGAAGATATAGTTGCGGCGAGCCACTACGGCCGGGCCAAAGTCGCGGGTGCCTTGCGGGATGCTGGGTTTTTGGGCGCTCATCGGAAACAATGCAGAATGATGCCGCGAAGGTACAACGGCCCGCCCGTACGCCGCTGCTACAACTTAAAGTACAGGGTAAGTTGTGTCAAGCAATTAAGTGCGGCGCAAGCATCATTCCCGCGCTACCTACTCTAATATGAAATTTTGATTTCGTCAACGGCTTCCAGCAACGACGATACCAGTAGAGGCTGTGAGGCGGGGTCGAGGTCGAGAAAGTGGTAGCGCACCGCGCTGGGAACGTGGCAGAGTACCAACCGGCGGCTTTGGGCCCGCAAGATGAAGGAGTAGGCCAGGAGTAGCTCCACGGCTTCGTCGGAGAGGCTTTCCACTAGGCTGCAATCAATCAGTACCGCTCGTTTTTCGCTGCGGCTGGCTCGGTGCAAGGCGCGGGAAAGGTTCACTTCGCCATTCAAATCGGCAATATCAGAAGAGAGAATTAATAAGAACCCATCAGGCAATATTTCTCTGTATACATCGAGCATAAACTGGGCAGACAGGACTTACGGTAAGGACCACGCAAAATCAGCTTATTGAATCAGCCGGGAAACTGGGTTTTCAGCTGACTGCCGTTGCTGTAAGCTACGGCAAGGACTTTACCGGGTATGAAGGCGTTAGGTTGTCTGATACAGCAAGGTTCTGATAGGATTTATACTTTTTGTCGTCACAAATCAATTTTAATTTTCAGCGTATTAGAAATAGGATATTATTTATTGCTTATCTCCTGCTGCCGAGATTGTTCAAACGCCAGGCTGTAGACTATGAGTTGCACTACAAAACGCAAGAGGACGCATAGCCTACGGTGGCTTGTGCGTCCTCTTGGGTTTAAGAGCGGAGAAGTCTGAAACGGCTTAGTTAAGCCCGTGGATTGATAGTAGGTAAAGCCTTAGGCCTTGAGTAGTTATCGGGCGGCGTAAGCACGCTGTACCACGCGGTTCGAGGCCATCAGCCGGGTTGATACCAGGGAGTTGGCTTGCAGCCGCTGCACTTGCTGCAACGTGGTGCCCAGCATGCGGGCCATGCGCCGGTGGGAGGCGGCGCTTTTGCAAGGAGCAAGGCAAACCCCGTTTAGGCGTTCCTGATACAGCAGTTCGTGCTGGTCGTTGTAGAAGCTTACCACGGTATAGTCGCGGACGCTTTTATCGGTTTCCAGGGTCCAATAGCCGGAAGTAGCCACCACGGGCTGCTCGCTGTACACTTCTTTCTGAGCCATAGCCCCGGTAACGGAAGCAACTACGAACAGGCAGGCAACACTGAGGCGGGAAAGCAGGGAAGATTTCATGACGCGTTATAAGTAAGAAGGTGAGAAACAGAAGAATGGAAAGGAAAAGACGGAAAGAGAAGACAAGGCAGTAGCCAGCAGGCAAGCCAAAGGGCTACCGGAAAAAGCAGGATTCAGAAAAGGAGAGGCGAAAGGCCGCGCCGGGCGGCGGATACAACGCTCCGCCCCGGCTGGGCGAAGAATCTTCGGTGGGCGGGTGGCCTGACTTCCCGAGTGGAAGTCGCCGCCTAGCGAAGCAGGAGCGGAAAGCAAAGTGCTAGCTTCTTTGCGGGGGCAAAACTAGTGGATAGTGCAGAGCGGCGGGAGGCAGGGCAGCAGGCATAACGAAACAATAATTTCGGGGGCGCTGCGGTGGTTTCCTGCCTCAGCAGGTGAACAAGAAGGCTGGTTTCGGAAGTGAATACCGCCTTACCGGGGAGACGTTACAAAGACCAGGGGATTTATTTTCGGTTGCAGGTAAGTGCCTGATTTCCTTAGCCTCCGAAGCCCCCGCCGCCGCCCTGAGGCTGGCTGTCGAGCTTCTTGGGTGGCTTGTTGGAGCCCAGGTACCACGAGAAGCCCAGGTAGCCCACCCGTGATTCCCACTTATTGTAGTAGCGGGCCTGGAAGTTGTTGCCGGCGGCATCGGTGGTGTACACGTTGGTGAGGTTGCGCTGGGTGTTAAACAAGTCACTGACGCGGAGCGTGAGGGCCGCCCGGTCGTTGAAGAGGCGCTGGCGCAAGGCCACATCCACCGAGCCCACCGGGGCCAGCCGGCCCTGCGTGGTGAGGGCCGCGGCGCGGTAGTTGCCGGTCAGCTGCACATCCAGCTTGGGGGTGGGCGTGAAGCTGTTCATCAGCCGCGCCGTGCCCGACACCGTAGTCCGGCTGGATTCGTTGCCGGTGGCGGCCGTTACGCTGCTCTGGAACAACGAGCCGCTGGCCGCAACCCGCCACCAGTTGGCAAGCTGCTGGTTCAAGGATACTTCGGCCCCGAGGCTGGTAGCTTGCCCGAAGTTGTCGGCGTAGGTGGCCGTCACCACGGCGCCGTTGCCGTAGAGGCGGGTGGCGGTGGTATCTACCCGCACCAGCCGCTGAATGGCGTTGGTGGTTTGGCGGTAGAACAACGTGGAGCTGACGGTGGCCTTACCTACCGTTACCTGGTGGCCCAGCTCGAAGGCATTGATATACTCGGGCCGCAGCGTCGGGTCGCCGATGCGGTAGCTGCGCTGATCCTGGTAGAGCGGGAAAGCCAGCAGCTGCATGAATCCCGGCCGGTTGAGGCGGCGCGAGTAGCTGAGTTGCACGCGCTGGTCGGCAGTAGGCAGCGTTTTCACGACAGTAGCCGAGGGAAACAGGTTCAGGTAGCTGAGCTTGAACTTGCCGGTGCCGCCGTCTACCTGGCCGCTGGTGTTGGTGTACTCGGCCCGGAGGCCGCCTTGCACGCGCCACTTGCCTAGCTCGTGCTGGGCGGTGGCGTAGCCGGCCTGGGTGTACTCGCGGAAGTTGTAGGCAAACGACCGGTCGGCCTGGCGCTCGAAGTTGGGGCCGTCGGCGTTTTGGCGGAGGAAGTCGTCGGTGCCGTCGTTCAGCATCAGCTGGCCCTTCAGCCCCGTTTCCAGGCGGCTTTTCTCACCCAGCGGATGCACGTAGTCGGTTTGGTAGGAGGCGGCGTTCAAGTCCACGTGCAGGTCCTGTTTCCACTCGCGCAGGTCGGTGGTGCCTTCGGTGTTGCGCTGCCCAATCACCACGTTGGCGTCCAGGTTGGTGTAGGCCACGCTGGTAGTCCACTCACGGCCTTTGTGGGCTTCCCAGGTGCGGCGGTAATCCACCGAGCCTTCGGTGTTCATCACATTCTCGCGCACCTGAAACGTGCTGCCAATGCGGGTAGTACCGTCGGGGGCCGTGAGCGTGGCCAGCTGCGTACCCGAATTGATACCGTTGTTTTTGTTGGGTTCCACGGTCACCGTCAGGCTTTGCTCGGGCGAGATGGTATAATCGAAGCCCAGGCGGGCCGAGTGCGAAACGTTGTGGCGCCGGTTGGTGCCGTCCTGCAAAAGGCGCAGCTCCCGGCCTTCCAGCAGGGTGGTTTGCTGGGTGTTCATGCGGCTGCGGTACCGGTCGTCGCGGAAGTCGTACGAGCCAAACCAGTTCATTTTGCCGGCGCGCCGGTTCAAGCTCAGGCTGGTGTTGTATTTGTCGCGGGTGCCCAGGTTGAGGGTGGCTTGCCCGTTCCAGCCGTCTTTTTTCTGCTTTTTCAGGATGATGTTGATGACCCCGCCGCTGCCAGCCGCATCGTAGCGGGCCGAAGGGTTGGTTACCACTTCCACCTTCTCAATAGCGCTGGCCGGTATCTGTTCCAGGCGGTTGCCGCCGGCGCCGCTGTTGGCCGCCTGGCTGGGTTTGCCATCAATAAGAATGGTGATGTTGCTGCTGCCCCGCATGCTCACCGTGCCATCGGGCGACACCGCCACGGAGGGCACGTTTTGCAGCACGTTTACGGCCGTACCGCCCACGCTGCTCAAGTCCTTTTCCACGTTGATTACCTTCTTATCAAGGCTTTCTTCCACCGCCGCCCGCTCACCCTGCACCGTTACACCAGCCAGCTGGGTGGCAGTAGGCGTCAGCCGCAAAGCGCCTAGCCGCGCCGTGCCAGCGGCACCCGAAAGCGTAACGGCCTGCCGCAGAGGTTTGTAACCCAGCACCGTAACCCGCAGCAGATACTGCCCGGCCGCTACTTTCGTCAGCTCAAACGCACCATTTTCGGCGGTTTGAGCGCCGGCCACAAAGCTGCTGTCGGCATTGGCCCGGAGCAGCACCACACTGGCAAAGGAAAGCGGCTGGCCGGTTTTGCTGTCCAGTAAAGTGCCGGAAATGCTGCCGGCGGCTATGCTTTTGGCTGCGCTTTGGGGTAGTGCGTTCTGGGCCTGTAAGTCCAGGGCAGACAAAGAAAGTGTAGACGCGGCAAGGAGCCCCAGGCACCGGAGGGCCTGAGTGGTTGGAAAGGAAGTCATCGGGATAGGAGAGTTAGATCAACAAATCAGGCAAAGAGGTGCCGTTCCAGGCGGCCGCGGTTCCGCTGGGTGGCTGTTTGCTAGAAATTCAGGCATAGAAAACACGGATGACGCTACCCTAAAAGTAGCGCATCAAGCGGCCATAACACGGTGAGCAGCAAGCCGAAACCTTGGTTTCGTGCTGGGCTGCCCGGCAACCGGCCCGGCTGGCGCGGTGGTGTCTGGCGTCGGCCGGGGCAACTCCCCGGTTGGGAGCAGCGGCGCGGCAGAGAGTTTCTCTAGTTGATGTTCCAAAGGTAACAGAAGGTACTATGTAACGCAAGGTACCTTCGATAAATATTTATCCCTTCTAAGCTAGCGAAGTCTACTGATTGAACTTTTTGGTTTGAGAAGCCACCTTATTCCGTTTTTCACAGTCCGCAAATTGCACTCGTGCCTCGCAACAGAATTGAAATTTTCTATATAGACTTTCAACAACAGGTGCGTTGAGTTCCTTTGCGGGCCTATCTGGCAGATGAAGCCGGACAATAAACCGTTGCCTGGCAACCCCAAATAATCGGGAGTAGGTTGTGAAGCCCTTGTAGTGGCAGCCCGCAGGCTCACTGTAGCTTCTGGTAGTTCGCCTTGAGGAGCAACGCGCACAGTATATAAGCCGCCCCGAAACGGTAGTAGTGGCTATTCATTCACCTAGAATAAATGGCTTCTCACTTGCTACTTCCCTGCATTCAGTAAGTGCCTTTGCCGCTCACATGCCTCGCCTTCTAACAGAAAGCCGGGTGCTAGCTCAACAGTAAGGCTGTATACGGATGATTTTATAAGTAATAGTACAATTTTTTATAAGTTGATTACCGGGTGCTGCTTCGGCTTAGGCTGAATGGTGCTCGTGACAAGTAAATACGCTGCTACAGGCACTGATTAGGGTATTCTGGGTAATTCTCTACCTTTGACTATCAGTAACGAGGCGGTTGAAGACGAGGGCTGAGTACCGGAATGGTTGCGTGGTGTTTTGAGGAAAAATCTAACTTTTACTTTACGGCCGTGGTTAGAATTGCAGAAGAAATCGAAATCAATTGGAGCGCTTTCACTTGCGTGAACAAGTTCTTCGTAGTAGCCCGCCCCAATGGCGTGTTCCTGCTAACCTCCACACTCGATACGGTGTGGGCGCCCGCCATGGCCTGGGCCTAATCCTACACTCTTTGCTCCGGCGCAAGGAAATAGCTGCGAAACAAGTGGCTTCCTTACAAGCTGTCTACTACTTCTCTTCCTTTCACCCTTTGCATTTTCTGTTGTGGTTCTTCAATCAGAAACATCAGGTCAGACGGTAGCTCCTGTGGCTGATTCTTCCTCGGATTGCGCGCCGGCTTCCGCTACCAATACCGCAATCAGCGCGGCTCCGGCCGTAGCCACGGCTCCTGTTACCTCCTATGCCAACGTCGTACTGCCCGGCGACTTTCCCGACCCTACGATTGCCAAAATCGGGGATACGTACTGGGCCAGCGCTACTTCGGCCGAGTGGGGCCCGGTTTTCCCGTTGTTTAAGTCCACTAACCTGGTGGATTGGCAGCTGGTGAGCCACGTTTTCCCTACTAATGATTCGCTGCCGGAATGGACGGAAGCCAATTTCTGGGCCCCCGAGATTTTCCACGAAAACGGCACAACCTACATTTACTACACGGCGCGTAAGAAAGGCGGCCCGCTGGCCATCGGCGTAGCCTCCGCCGACAACCCCGCCGGCCCCTACACCGACCACGGCCCGCTGGTAGCGCAGCCCCACGGCTCCATCGACGGCTTCCCAATGCGCGACGAGCACGGCGACCTGTATCTGGTGTGGAAGGAAGACGGCAATGCTTTTCAGGCCCCGACGCCCATTTGGGCCCAGCGCATCAACGACACGCATACCGCGCTGCTTGGGGAGCAAGTGGAGCTGTTCCGCAACGATGCCCCTTGGGAAGGCTGCCTGGTGGAAGGCTCGGCCATTGTGCGGCACAACAGCTACTTCTATATGTTTTATGCCGGCAACGGCTGTTGCGGCAAGTGCTGCACCTACGCCACCGGCGTAGCCCGCGCCAAGAGTTTGCTGGGCCCTTGGGAGAAATGCCCGGAAAACCCGATCCTCAAGAAAAACACCACCTGGAAATGCCCCGGCCACGGCACCGTAGCTGAGTTTGAAGGCCGCTGGTTCCTGCTACACCACGCCTACCATGTGCAAAGCCACGAGTTTGTGGGTCGGCAAGGCATGCTGAGCGAGTTCACCTGGAACGAGGAAGGCTGGCCGGAATTTGAAGGCAAAAGCCCCCAGGCTGCCGCGCTGCACGATGTAAGCATCCTAAACGTAGCCGACAATTTCGAGGGTAACTGCCTGGCTGGTACCTGGCAATGGCCCATTGGCCGCCAGCCGCGGGTGGGCGTAAGCGACGGGCAGCTGCTGCTCACCGCCAGCCCCGACGGCGTAGGCTCGTTGGTAGCGCAGCGCACCTTCACAGCTACTTACAAGGTAACTACCGCAGTGGAGTTGAACTCGTTGCCGCCCGCCACTTTCGCCGGCCTTTCGGCCATTGGCGACCCCAACAACGCCCTGGCCCTGGTAGCCGGCGACGGTACCGTGCAGGTATGGTCGGTGAAGGGTGGGCAGCATGAGTGCATCACCAAGGTGGAGTTGCCAGCCGGCAAAACCCTGCATCTGCGCCTCGAGGCCTGGGGCGGGCAGCGTTTCCGCTTCACTTATAACGTGGATGGCAGCACCTGGCAGCCGGTTGTGCTCGACAGCTTCGCGCTCAACGGCACCTACCTGCCGCCTTGGGACCGGGGCATCCGGGTGGGGCTGCTGGCCCAGGGACCCGCTACTTCAACGGTGGCTTTCAACCACTTCACCATTCGCAACCACCGCTAACGACGAGTTTCAAAAGAGTAATTAGGTTAGGATATAGGTGGCGTACTGGTAGGCAAGGGCGTATTATTATCAGGGCATTATAGAGCAGTAAAGAGCCCGGCAACACATGTTGCCGGGCTCTTTGCTTTTCACAGCCGAACACGTTGTCCATTTGTGGACATATTAGTTCTATGATAACTGGTGCGTGTTCGGTGTAAGTTTATGATTGATAGTAGTTTATGAATGTGGCACGGCCATTGGCTGACAGTAGGGACCTACTATTCCTTGCTGTACGAAAATGGACAGAGCTATTTCAACATCCACCCAGAACCGCCGCCAGCGCCGCATGTGGCTGCTGAGTGCGGGGGCGCTTTTGCTGCTAGCCGCTTGCTTGTTTGCATTCCGCAACATGCTCAAGCCTACGTTGGAGCGCAACGCCATCCTGACTGCCAAAGTGGAAACGGGCGACGTGGAAGCCTCCCTCACTGCGGCCGGAGTGGTGATTCCGGCGCACGAGGCAGTCATTACCAGCCCCATCCAAAGCACTATCCGGCAGGTGACGGTGGCCGTGGGTAGCAAGGTGCTGCCGGGCCAGACCATTCTGGAACTCGACAAAGAACAAACCACCTCGGCGCTGGCCAAGCTGCAAGACGAGCAGCAGCAGAACCGCAACAAAAACAGCCAGCTCCAGCTCAGCCTGGAAAAAGCCCTGAACGACCTTCGCTCGCAGGAGCAGGTACAGCTGGTGCGGGTGCGCAGCTTGCAGTCGGCGCTACGCGACGAGCAGTATTTGCTGAAGATTGGGGGCGGCACCGCGGAAAGTGTGCGCCAGGCCGAGCTTAACCTGAAAATTGCGCAGCTGGAATTGAAACGCTTGGGCGAGCAAATCCGGAACCAGCGCGCCGCCAACGGCGCCGACGTGCGGGAGCTAGGCTTCACCATGCAGATTCAGGACCGCAACATTACCGAGCTGGCCGGCAAGCTGGCCCAGGCCAACATCAGCAGCCAGCAGCCCGGCGTGCTTACCTGGGTGAACGAGGACCTCGGCTCCACCGTGCAGGCCGGCGACCCGCTGGCCCGCGTAGCCGACCTGAGCCGCTTCCGGGTGCGGGCCACCATTTCCGACGCTTACGCCGACGCCCTGCACCTCGGCGACCCGGTGGTAATCCGCATCAACGACACCGATTTGCGCGGCACCGTGAGCACCATCAGCCCCGCCGTGGATAAAGGCGTGGTAACCTTCTACGCTACTTTGGCCGAGGACCACCACCCGGCCCTGCGCTCCAACCTGCGGGCCGATGTGTTTGTGGTGACGAAAGCGCATCATAACGTGGTGCGCGTGAAGAACGGGCCGTTCTACCAGGGCGGTAAAGAGCAGCCGGTGTTTGTGGTGCAGGGCGGCAAGGCCATGCGGCGCGTGGTGCAGTTCGGCGACAGTAACCTGGATTTCGTGGAAATCATTGGGGGCCTGCGCCCCGGCGAAGAGGTAGTGGTGTCGGATATGAAGGAGCACCTCGAAACGCCCGAACTCACCCTCAACAACTAGCCGCCAAGCCCATGAAACGGATATTTTCCTTCCTGCTGTTGCTGGCCGGCGGCCCCGCCGTGGCACAAACCCAAACCAGCAGCCTGACCCTGAACCAAGTAATTGAGCTGGCCTTGGCGCAGTCGGCGGTGGCCCGGCAAACCCAAACCAGCCGCGACCAAAGCTACTGGCAGTGGCGCAGCTACCAAGCCGACTACAAGCCGCAACTGGGTTTGCAAGGGGTGGTGCCCGGTTTCAGCCGGGCCGTAACGCCGGTTGTGCAGCCCGACGGTACCACCGATTTCCGGGCCGTGCGCATCAACAACTCCAACCTGGCCCTGACTGCCAGCCAGAACATCGGCCTGACGGGCGGGCAGGTATTCATTGCCTCCGAAGTGCAGCGCTTCGATGATTTCAACCGCAGCTTGAAGCGCTACAACAACCAGCCCGTGGCCATTGGCCTCACCCAGCCGATTGGCCGGTTCAACGCGTTACGCTGGGCGCGGCGCATAGAGCCGTTGCGCTATCAGGAAAGCCAGCGGCTGTACGTAGAAGAACGCGAAACCATTGCCCAACGCATCACGGAGCTGTATTTTGATGTGTTGCAGCAGCAGGTAAACGCCGAAGTAGCCAACCAGAACGTGCAAGCCAACCAGGAGCTGCTACGCCTCGGCAAGGAGCGGTACCAACTCGGCCAGCTTTCCCAGAGCGACTTGCTGCGGCTGGAGCTGAACCTGCTCAACGCCCGCCAAGCATTGGCCCAAGGCCAGCTCGATGCCCAGAATGCGGCGGTCAGCTTGCAGAGCTACACCGGCGTGCGCCCCCAAACGCTCCGCCTGACCGTGCCGGCCGCCGCGCCGCGCCTCGTGGTGCCAGCGGGGCAGGCTCTGGCAGAAGCCCGGCAAAACCGCAGCGCGGTGCTGGCATTCAGCCGCCGCCTGTTGGAGGCCGAGCAAGTGGTGGCCAAGGCGCGCGGGACCACTGGCTTCCAGGCTACGCTTTCGGCCAACCTGGGCTACGTAAACCAGGCCCCCAACCTCTGGGACACCTACGCGGCCTTGCAAAACCAGCAGCAGGTGCAGCTTACGTTTGCGCTGCCCCTCGTGGACTGGGGCCGCCAGAAGGCCATTGTGAAAACCGCCGAGCTAACCCGCCGCCAAGTGCAAGTAGATGTCAGCCAGGAAGAAGTAACCTTCGAGCAAACCGTACAGGTACAAGCCGGCCAACTCAGCACCCTCGCCGAGCAACTGTCATTAGCAGCGCTAGGCGACTCTCTGGCCCAGCAGCGCTATGCCATTGCGCAGGCCACCTACAAAGTCGGCCGCATCAGCCTCACCGACCTCACCATTGCCGTAGCCGAAAAAGACCAGGCCCGCCGCGCCTATATTCTGGCCTTGCGCGCCGCCTGGGTGGCCCATTACCGCCTGCGCGCCCTCACACTCTACGACTTCGAGCGCCAGACGCCGCTGGCAGCAAAGTAGCAACGACCCTAGAATTCAAATTGCAACGTGCTTAGATTGTAGCGTCCGGTCTTCTGATTCTTCTCTTCGTCGTAGAAACAGAGCTGGATTTGCTGCGAAGTGGTTGGTTTAATGCCACAGCACCACCACAAGGACGAGATGCTTCGGCGGTAGGCGTCGATTGGAAACGGCGAAAAATCAGCTAGCGCATACTGCTTGAGCAAGTGTCCTTGCTGGCTATACACAACGAAAACGTTGTCGCCGTAGCCCAGGCTCGCCCAATTATCGAGGGTAACCAGATAGCTGCCGCCATTAGTAACCACAGCAGTTGTGGGGGCCGTCCAGTTGCTAAGCGGGGCTTCCCAAACCTTGATGGTATCCTGATTGATAATCCGGAACATAATGGCGTGGCATGGGACCAGGGTTGTATCGGCGGCCGAGAACTTGTGTTTTCTCTTCGGTTTAGCGTCTCTCCAGGCAGCGTATTTCGTTGGGATTTTTAGTGGCACTATCTCCGCGAAGTAGGTGCTGTCAGGAGAGTAGTACCGTTTTGTACGGGGTAGGGGCCAGGAGTCGGCCAGCAGCGGAAACGGGCATAGCAGCCACAGTAGCAGAATTAATTTCATTGGCATAGATGCCTGGCTGGTAGATGCAAAGCAAGATAGCATCAGTTGCTGCGAATACTACTCTAAATACTAACGTGTCCATTCATCATTTATTACCGAACACACTGTCCGTTTTCGGACAGGATTTATAGCTGGTGTAAACCGGTTTTGTTTGATAAGTATCTGTTTTTCAAATTGATATGAATATGGCACGGCGCTTGGCTATACTGCCAGGAACCCAGCGCCGGACTGCTTGAAACCGGACACTTCCTTCGTCATCCTTCCTATTCTGCTTTCAACTTCTCATGGAAAACATCCTCACCCAAACTACCGCCCGGCCCCAGGCAACCACCGAAGCAGCACGCGCCGCCGCCAGCCAGCCCGTTATTCAGCTGCGCGACATCGAGAAGGTGTACCAAACCAAAACCATCGAAACCGTAGCCCTGAACCGCGTGAACCTGACCATCAACAAGGGCGAGTTCGTGTCGATTATGGGGCCTTCGGGCTGCGGGAAGTCCACGCTGCTCAGCATCATGGGGCTGCTCGACGAGCCCACGGGCGGCACGATAGCGCTGGATGGCCGGCCGGTGCAGTCGTACTCCGATAAGGAGCTGGCTTCGTTGCGCAACCACAAAATCGGGTTCGTTTTCCAGAGCTACCACCTCATCAACGACCTCTCGGTGCTCGACAACGTGGAGCTGCCGCTACTTTACCGGCCCGGCGTAGGGGGCAAAGAGCGGCGCGAGCGGGCCTATGCCGCCCTCGAAAAAGTAGGACTCGGGGCCCGCACCAACCACTTCCCCAGTCAGCTTTCCGGCGGGCAGCGCCAGCGCGTAGCTATTGCCCGCGCCCTGGCCGGCCGCCCCGAAATCATTCTGGCCGATGAGCCCACCGGCAACCTCGACTCGGTGATGGGAGAGGAAATTATGGACTTGCTGCTGGGCCTCAACCGGCAGGAGGGAACCACCATTGTAATGGTCACGCACGACGAGCAGCAGGCCCTGAAAACGCAGCGCCTCATCCGCTTCTTCGATGGCAGCCAGGTTAGTTAGTGCTTGGTGCTTAGTGCACAGTGCACAGTGCTTAGTGCATAGGGCCTAGTTACCTAATACTCGCATCCTGTTACGCTCATTTATCAATTGCTCGAAACCCTATGCCTTACCTACTAAGCACCAAGCACTATGCACCAAGCACTAAAACCACTGATGCTGCTTTAGTTGCCGCCTGCCGCCAAGGCAACGCTGCTGCCCAGGAGCAACTGTATAGCCGCTTTGCCCCCAAGATGCTGGCCTTGTGTTTGCGCTATATGCGCCACGAGTTCGACGCCGAGGATGCCCTGGCTCGTGGCTTCGTGAAGGTGTTCCGCTGCCTGCATCAGTTCGAGGGCAAGGGCAGCCTGGAAGGGTGGGTGCGCCGCATCATGGTGCATGAGTCCCTGAGTGTGCTGCGCCGCCGGGAATCACTCACGCTCAGCATCGAGGACTGCTACACCGGCCACCTGGCCGCCGACCTGCCCGCCGCCGACGTGGAGCTGCAAGCCGCCGATTTGCTCCGGCTGGTGCAGGACTTGCCGGCGGGCTACCGGGCCGTGTTCAACCTGTGCGCGCTGGAAGGCTATTCGCACCCTGAGGTGGCCGGGCTGCTGGGCATATCGGAAGGAACCAGCAAGTCGCAGCTCAGCAAGGCCCGCGCCGTATTGCAGCGGCAGGTAATAGCCCTGCATTCTTCTTATTCATCGTCTTCCTACGCCCACGCTCATGTTGCTTAGCTACCTCAAAATTGCCTGGAAAGTCCTGCTGCGCCGCAAGTTCTTCACCTTCATCAGCCTGTTCGGCATCAGCTTCACCCTGATGATTCTGCTGGTGGTGTATGCCTTCTACGACCACACCGTGGGGCCGCACACGCCCGAGAAAAAGGTGGATCGGCTGCTGTTCGTCAACCGCGCCACCGTATCCTATAAAGAGGGCAATGGCAGCAACAACGGCACCATCAGCTACAGTTTCCTGGAGCGCTATGTGCGGCCCTTGCGCACCCCCGAAAAAATTTCCATCAGCACGTATTTCAGCTCCACTGCGGCCTACGTGGGCAACCAGAAGCTGGATGTGGACCTGAAATACACCGACGGCCAGTTCTGGCAAGTGCTGGATTTCGACTTCGTGGAAGGCCGGCCCTACACCCTGAGCGAGGTGCAAAGCGGCGCCCACGTAGCCGTACTCAACGAGCGAACCTGCCGCGCCTATTTTGGTGCCACCAGCGGCGTGCTCGGCAAAACCATCGAAACCGACCGGGTGCGCTACCAAGTGATAGGGGTGGTGAAGGACGTGCCCGGTATGCGCTTCAACTCCTACGCCGATATGTGGGTGCCCATCAGCACCAGCACCCAGGACGCCAAAGACCCCGGCTACTTCGGCGACTGTATGGCCATTATACAGGCTCGCACCCCCGCTGATCTACCTGCCGTGCAGGCCGAGTTCAGCCGGGTAGTGGACCAAGTGCCCGTGCCCGACCCCAAAAAGCACGCGAAAGTACACGTGTACGCCGGCACCCTGCTGTCCTCCACGGTGCGCTGGTTCAACAACAACAGCAAACCCGACGACGGCGTGGCTGCCCTCATGGGCAAAGTGGCCCTCGTAACCCTGCTGTTTATGCTGCTGCCGGCCCTCAATCTTATTAATGTGAACGTGAGCCGCATTCTGGAGCGCTCTTCGGAAATCGGGGTGCGGAAGGCGTTTGGTGCCACCTCGGGCACACTTATCCGGCAGTTTCTGGTGGAGAATGTGTTTCTGACCTTACTGGGCGGGGTGCTGGGGCTGGTGCTGGCTAGCGTGGTGCTGCATATTATTGATAGCAGCGGCTTCATTCCCTATACTACGCTCACGCTCAACCCCCGCATTTTCGCGGGTGGGCTGCTGCTGAGCTTGCTGTTCGGGGTGCTGTCGGGCGTGTATCCGGCCTACAAAATGTCGAAGCTTCAGGCCGTGCAGGCCTTGAAAGGCGGCCGTAATTAGAGCACCGGCCTGCCAAACTCAGGTAGCGCGAAGCCTTTGCTTCGCGCCCACACCACTAACTACCATCAACCCGCGAGGCAAAGGCTTCGCGCTGCTGCCTCAACCTTATGATACGCCATCTGTTTACCCTGATCTGGAACCGCAAGCGGGCTAACTTTCTGCTGGTTGCCGAAATATTCTTTGCCTTCGTGGTGCTGTTCGTGCTGGGCAGCTTGCTGGTTGACAGCTACCGTAAATACACTGCCCCGCTGGGCTACAGCTACGAGTATGTGTGGCAGGTAGATATGGACCCCAATGGCCAGCCCATCAGCCGGCAGGATGCCACGTTTGAGCGCCTGATTCAGCACCTCAAATCCGTGCCCGGCGTGCGTAGCGTGGCTTCCACCCGCTCCAATACGCCCTTCTCCTTCAGCGACAGTAGCACAGAATTTAAAGCCGGCAGCAAATCAACCGGCAGCGACATTTACAGCGCCGGCGACGACATGCAGGACGTGCTGAGCCTGGAGCTGGCGGAAGGCCGCTGGTTCAACCGGCACGACGAAGCGGCTGCGCGGCCCCCGCTGGTTATCTCGCAGGAGGCCCGCCAGGCCTTATTTGCCGATGGGCCAGCCGTGGGTAAAATCGTGCGGACCATGGACGACAAGGAATTCCAGATAGTCGGCGTGCTGGCGTCGTCTTACCGGGGCCGGGGCGAATTTCAGGAGCTTGAACCCGCCATTTTTCAGCGCAGTGAAAGCCTGGTAGACCCCAAGGATTCCGCCAACTTCGACCGGCCCCGGCTGCTGATTCGGGTGCAGCCTACCGCCACCGCCGAGCTGGAACAGCGGATGACCAAGGAAATTGCAGCCGTGACGGGCGGCTGGAAAACCACCGTTACCACCCTGCCCGAGCAGCGCACCACCCGCATGAAATTTGCGCTGGCGCCTATGGGCGGCATGGCGCTGGTGTGCGGCTTCCTGATTTTCAACGTAGCCCTTGGGCTGTTCGGGGTGCTGTGGTACAACATCAGCCAGCGCCGCGCCGAAATTGGGTTGCGCCGGGCCATTGGCGCCACCGGCAGCCGCATCAGCGCGCAGTTTCTGGGCGAAGTAATGGTGGTTACCACGTTCGGGCTGGCCTTCGGGCTGCTGGTGGCGGCACAGTTCCCGCTGCTGGGCGTGATGGGCATCCGGCTGCCGGTATATCTGGCTAGCATGGGCCTGGCCACCGTACTGATTTACGTGCTGACTGCCATTTGCGCCCTGTATCCCAGTCAGTTGGCCGCCAGCGTCCGGCCCGCCGTGGCCCTGCGGGAGGAGTAGGTATACGGGGGACCTCACCCCCTAGCCCCTTTCCGAAAGAGAGGGGGGACTAGTTTTTAGATTTTAGAACTAGCTCATCGAACAACTTTAGAAGTTTGGCAGCTAGAACTAGTTCCCCCTCTCTTTTGGAGAGGGGGTTAGGGGGTGAGGTCTCCCGGCAGAACCCGCTTACCTTCGTTGTTTCTATTCCCTATGATTCTCATTATTGACGACGATATAGCCGTGCGCACATCGCTGGGGCTGCTGCTGAAACAGGCCGGCTACCCCACCAAAAGCGTAGCCACGCCCGAAGACGCCTTGCGCATTGTGCAGGAAACCCCGCCACGCCTGCTGCTGATGGACATGAACTATTCGCTGGACACGTCCGGGCAGGATGGGCTGCGCCTGCTGGGCCAGGTGAAGCAGATGGCCCCGCAAGTGCCCGTCATCCTGATTACCGGCTGGGGCTCCATCACGCTGGCGGTGGAAGGCATGAAAGCCGGCGCCGCGGAGTTCGTGACCAAGCCCTGGAACAACGACGCCCTGCTGCAAACGGTACGCACCATCCTCAGCTTGCAGGAGCCGGAACCCGAGGCGGAAGCTGGTACGCTCACCCGCCGCCAGCTCGATAAGCAGTACAACTTCCAGGGCATAGTGGGCCAGGATGCGCGCCTGCTGCACGTGCTGCGCAACGTGGGCCAAGTGGCTGCTACCGATGCCTCGGTGCTGATTGAGGGCGAAAGCGGCACCGGCAAGGAGCTGATTGCCGAAGCCGTGCACCAGAACAGCCACCGCCGCCGCCAGCCCTTCGTGAAGGTGAACCTGGGGGGCGTGTCCACGTCGTTGTTCGAGAGTGAGATGTTCGGGCACCGCCGCGGCTCCTTCACCGACGCCAAAACCGACCGGGTCGGCCGCTTCGAGCTGGCCAACGGCGGCACCATCTTCCTCGACGAAATTGGGGAGCTGGACCTCGGCAGCCAGGTGAAACTACTCCGCGTGCTGCAAGACCGTACCTACGAGGTGCTCGGCGACAGTAAGCCGCGCCGCCTCGACATCCGGGTGATTTGCGCCACCAACCGCAACCTGGCCGAGATGGTGCAGCAGGGCCGCTTCCGGGAGGATTTGTTTTACCGCATCAACCTGATTACCGTGCGCCTGCCCGCCCTGCGCGAGCGGCCCCAGGATATTCCGCTGCTGGTGCAGCACTTCGTGGATGGCCTGCGCACCACCTACAACCGCCCCGCTTTGAAAGTGGGTACCCGCGCCCAACATTGGCTACAGGAGCAATTGCTGCCGGGCAACATCCGGGAGCTGAAAAACCTGGTGGAGCGGGCCGTGCTGGTATCGGGCAAAGACGAGCTAGGCCCCGAGGACTTCCAGGCCCAGTCCCAGCGCCTACCCCCGCGCCCCGCCGAAACCGGCGAACTGCCCGAGCCCGGCACCATGACCCTCGACGAGCTGGAAGCCCAAATGATCCGGCGCACCTTGGAGCACTACAACGGCAACATTAGCCGCGTGGCTAAAGCTCTGGGCCTCAGCCGCGGCGCCCTCTACCGCCGCCTGGAGAAATACGCCATTCCGTTTGATGCCGAGTAGAAGAGGGGCTAGAAGCTAAAAAATTAACTCCCCTCTTTTCAAGGAGGGGCTAGGGGTGGTAAAACCGTCAGAACGATAACTAGCTTTAGTTCTCTAGTTCTAGTAAACCACCCCGGCCTGCGGCCACCCCTCCTTGAAAAAAGGAGGGGAGCTTTTAGTTTCTAGTTTTAGCTTAGACGCTAATTCACTACCTCTTCTGCATGTCCCTGCGCGTCAAGTTTATTCTGTTTGTGGTCATCATCCACGCCGTGCTAATAGTGCTGGCGGCGCAGGTGGTGCGCACCAACGCGCCGTTGTTTGTAGGGCTGGAAGGGCTGTTGCTGGTGAGTGTTGTTCTTACGGTGCAGCTCTACAAGGGCTTCGTACGGCCGTTTCACCTCATTGCGGCGGGCACTGAGGCCATTCGGGCCAAGGACTTCTCTATGAAGTTTGTGCCGGTGGGGCAGCGCGAAATGGACCAGCTGATTGACGTGTACAACCACATGATTGACGAGCTACGCAAGGAGCGAGTTACACAGCACGAGAAAAGCTACCTGCTGGAAAGCCTGATTCAGGCGTCGCCGGCCGGGGTGCTGCTGCTTTCGTTTGAGGGCCATATTGAAGGTGTGAACCCCGCCGCCGAACGGATGCTGGGGCTGACTTCGGGGCAACTATTGGGCACCAAACCCCTGGATTTGCCCGGCGACTGGGGCCTGACGCTTAGCAACCTTTCCAAGCAGGAGCCGCAGGTGGTGCGCCTCTCCGGCATCCAAACGTATCGGGCGCATTGCTCACACTTCGTAGACCGGGGCTTCACGCGCCATTTTATTGTGCTGGAAGAATTGACGCAGGACCTCATTCGGCAGGAAAAGCAGGCCTACGAGAAGCTGATCCGCATGATGTCGCACGAAATCAACAACTCCATCGGTGCCATCAACTCCATCCTGCAAAGCTTCCACTACTACGCCCCCCAACTCACCCCCGACGACCAGCCCGACTTCACCGAAGCTCTCGACGTATCCATCGGCCGCAACACTCATTTGGCCAACTTCATTGCCAACTTCGCCAATCTGGTGCGCCTGCCAGCCCCCGCGCGCCAGCCCACCGACGTGCACGAACTGCTGCGCACCACCGAGCGGCTATTACACGTGCAGGCCACCCGCCGCCAGATTCAGTGGCATCAGGAACTTGCGCCCGGTACTTTGCTGATAGATCTGGACGCGCAACAACTGGAACAAGCCCTGCTCAACATCTGCAAAAACGCCCTCGAAGCCATTGGCGAAAACGGCAACATCTGGGTGCGCACCAGCCAGAATCCGCCGCAGCTCGTTATTGAAAACGACGGCCCGGCCATTGCCCCCGACGTGCAGCGCCGCCTGTTCACGCCTTTCTTCAGCACCAAGCGCGACGGCCAAGGCATCGGCCTCACCCTCATCCGCGACATTCTGCTGCAACACCATTTCACGTTCAGCCTAGCCACCCAGGAAAACGGCCGCACCGCGTTTACTATCCGGTTTTAGTTAGAAAGCTAAAAAAAGCTAAAAACTAGTTCCCCTCCTTTTTTAAAGAGGGGCTAGGGGTGGTAAAACTGGCAGAACGATAACTAGCTCTAGTTAACCACCCCTAACCCCTCCTTAAAAAGGAGGGGAACTAGTTTTTAGCTTTTTTAGCAGTACCTACTACTTCTTCACCGGTGGCTTGCGGACCGGGGCGGGTTTGCTGGCGGGGGCAGCGGCGCCTTCCGCTACTACTTGGCCGTTGCGGAAGGTCTTTTTCTCCTTTACGGTCTTGCCATCGGCCTCGAAGTAGGTCCACACGCCCGACTCCTTGCCGTTACGGAAGAATCCGGTGACTTCGGGCGTGCCGTCTTCGTGAAGCTGCCGGAAGGTGCCGGTTTTCAGGCCTTTGACGTAGGTGGTTTCCGCTTTTAGCTTGCCTGAGGGGTAGAAGTCCTGGCCGAGGCCGGTGGGTTTGCCGTTCTCGTAGAGCACCTTGCTGAGTACCGTGCCGGTGGGGGAGTAGGTCAGTTTCTCGCCGGCCAGGCGGCCATTTACGTAGGTTTCCTGGCTGGCGGGCTGCTTGCTGCCCGCGTGAAACTTGCGCCACACGCCCGTCGGCTGGTTGTTCTTGAACTGCTGTTCTTCGCGCACTAGGCCGTCCTCGAAGTAGCTGGTCACTTTCCGGTCGCGGGCCTGGTTGGCGTACTCGGTTTTCTGCTCTGGCTTCCCTGATTCGTAGAAATCCTCCTGGGTGCCCGTTAGTACGCCCTGGCGGTAGTTCATCTTGCTTTTCAGGGCGCCGCTTTCGTAGTAGGCTTTGGCGGGGCCTTCAAGGTTGGAGCTGCCGCCGGTGAGGTTGCGGGCCTGCTTGGTAAGGTCGTCGCCGAGCGGGTTTTTCACGGCGCGGCCCGTGAAATTGGCCGCCACGTAGGTGCCTTCGGTGCGCAGCTTGCCGGAGCGGTAGTAGCTGCGGTAGCTGCCTTTGCCGGTTTTGTCGGCCAGTACCTCGGTTTCCACCTGGCCGTTGTCGTAGTAGGTTTTGTAGGGGCCGGCCAGCAGGCCCTTGGCAAAGGTGGCCTCACTTTGCACCTGGCCGTTTTCGTAGAAGGTCTTCACCGGACCGTTGGCTTGGCCATTCAGGTAGGTGATTTCCGCCTTGGTTTTGCCCGATGGGTACACTTCCCGCACGGCGCCTACGGGTTGGCCGTTGGTAAGCGTCGTTTCCAGCTTCACCTTGCCATCGGGGTGGAAATAACGCAGGGTGCCGGTGGGCTGGTCGTTTTCGTAGGTGCCTTCTTGGGCGGGTTTGCCGGTGTCGTAGTAGGTTTTGAACGGGCCCTGGCGCACGCCCTGGTTGTAGGTCACTTCCAGCCGCCGCCCGCCGTTGGGGTGGAACTCCACGTACAGCGAGTCGCGCTTACCGGCCGCGTAGCGGGTTTGAGCTTCCAGCTTGCCGGAGTAGTAAAACCGCTTGTACGGGCCTTCCATCACGGTATCACCCGCTACCACCGCCGAATATATTTCGCGCTTGTGCGTGTTGGTGGAGTCGAAGTAGGTGGTGAAGCGCCGCAGCTTTTGGGCATGCGTAGCGGTGGAAAGCAGGAGCAGGGCAAGCGTAATTCGTTTCATGACGGCAAGAACGCAGGAAACCGCCGGATAGTGCAAGCAGCCTATGTCATCTATGATAGAACCGTCTTCGGATTGATACGCTCGCTGTAGCGTGAAGCCTTTGCTTCGCGTCTCGTTGCTGATGGCCGCAGCATGCGCCAGTCGTTCAACCATACGCGAAGCAAAGGCTTCGCTCTACAACTGCGTGTCACCCCACACTTACACAAACATCTTTTCGGCGTCTTTACTAGGAAGAGCGGTTTTGCCCGACAGCAGCAGGTCCACTTTGCGGGCGGCTTCCCGGCCTTCCGAAATGGCCCACACCACCAACGACTGCCCGCGGCGCATGTCGCCGGCCACGAAAACGTTGGGCACCGTGGTTTGATAGGCGTGGTCGGTGGCGCGCACGTTGCCGCGCTCATCCAGCGCTACGCCCAGCTGCTTGAGCAGGCCTTCGTACTGAGGCGAGGTGAAGCCCAACGCCAGCATCACCCGCTGGCACGGAATTTCGCGGGCAGAATCCGGCACCTCCTCGAACTTGATGCGGCGACCCAGCACGTCGGTTTCCCAGGTTACGTCGGTTACGAGCAGGGCGCGCAACTGGCCGTTCTCATCGGCCAGAAACTCCTTGGTATTAATGCCCCAGTAGCGGTGGCAGCCTTCTTCGTGCGAGGTGCTGGTCCGGAACACGGTGGGGTAGTGGGGCCAGGGGGCGTAGGCGGGCCGCTCGGCCGAAGGCTGATGCATGAGGGCAAACTGCGTAACGGACCGAGCCTGCTGGCGGTTGGCCGTGCCCACGCAGTCGGAACCGGTGTCGCCGCCCCCGATTACTACCACGTCTTCGCCGGCCACCCAAATGGCATCATCCGGAATGGGCAGCTCGCTCACCCGGCGGTTGTGCTGGGTGAGGTAATCCATGGCGAAATGGATGCCTGGCAGGTCCCGGCCCGGAATGGGCAGGTCGCGCGGTACGGTGGCGCCGCCGGCCAGTACCACCGCATCAAACGAAGCGGTTAGCTCCTGGGCCGGAATGTCTTTGCCCACTTCCACGTTGCAGCGGAACACAATCCCGTCTTCTTCCAGCAGCTTGAGGCGCCGGTCGATTACCCACTTATCGAGCTTGAAATCAGGAATGCCGTAGCGAAGCAGGCCGCCGGGCCGGTCGTCGCGCTCAAACACCGTAACGGCGTGCCCGGCCTTGGCCAGCTGGGCTGCCGCCGCCAGCCCCGCCGGCCCCGAGCCCACCACTGCCACCGTTTTACCCGATTTTAACAGCGGAGCCGCGGGCTGTACGTAGCCCTTGCTGAAGGCAATTTCAATGATGTGCTTCTCGATTTCCTCGATGGCCACCGGCGAGCTATGGATGCTGAGCACGCACGCCGACTCGCAGGGGGCGGGGCAAATCCGGCCGGTAAACTCCGGGAAATTGTTGGTTGAACTCAGGATATGATAGGCTTCCTCCCACTGCTGCGCATACACCGCGTCGTTGAACTCGGGGATGATGTTGCCCAGCGGGCAGCCCGAATGACAGAACGGGATGCCGCAGTCCATACACCGGGCGGCCTGTTTTTGCAGCTGCTCCTCGCCGTACATCTGCACAAACTCGTGGTTGTGGGTTACGCGCTCCTGCGGATCCGCCTTGGCCGGCAGCTCCCGCTCGAATTGTTTGAATCCAGTTATGTGGGCCATGACTTGAAAGTGCTATTACTGTAGAGACGCGATACTTCGCGTCTCCGCGTTGCTGATGTTGTTATGACTGCGCGGTATTGGTCGCCCCGCCGCGAGACGCGAAGTGTCGCGTCTCTACATAGTTGGCGGCATCGTTACTGCACGGCCACCTTCTGCGCGGCTTGCAGCACCCGCTTGTATTCAATGGGGAAAACCTTGACGAACTTGCCGGCTTCGGTGGCCCAGTTGTCGAGCAGGAAGCTGGCCCGGCGGCTTTGCGTAAGCTGCGCGTGACGGTGCAGCAGCTGCCGGATAACGGTTTCATCCTCTTCCTCCAGCCCTTCCAACTCCACCATTTCCTGGTTGCAATTCATTGGGAACGTGCCGTGCGGGTCGTACACCCAGGCCAGGCCGCCGCTCATACCAGCCGCGAAGTTGCGGCCCGTTTCGCCCAAAATCAGGGTGCGGCCGCCGGTCATGTACTCGCAGCCATGGTCGCCGATGCCTTCTACCACGGCCGTAGCCCCGGAATTGCGCACCGCAAACCGTTCGCCGGCCTGCCCCCGCACAAACAGCTCGCCGGAGGTAGCCCCGTATAAGGCCACGTTGCCGATGATGATGTTCTGGTCGGGCTCGTAGCGGCTTTCAGCGGCCGGAAAAATAACCAGCTTCGCCCCCGACAGGCCTTTGCCCACGTAGTCGTTGGCCTCACCTTCCAGGCTAAAGGTCAGGCCGTTGGCGCAGAACGCGCCGAAGCTCTGGCCCGCCGAGCCGCGGAAGTGGTAGTTGATGGTGTTGTCGGGCAGGCCGGGCGCGCCGTACTTCTTGCAGATTTCGTTGGACAGCAGCGCGCCAATGCTACGGTCGGTGTTTTGCACCTCGAAGCGCCCGGAAACCGTGGTGGCTTCTTCCAAGGCCGGTTGGGCGGCGGCCAGCAGCTGCCAGTCCAGCACGTTGCTTAGGCCGTGGTCCTGCTCCTCGCTGTTGTAGGCCGTAGTGCCGGCCGCAATAGGCGCAGGGTGCAGCATGCCGCTTAGGTCAACGTGGCTGGCTTTCCAGTGCTGCACGTCTTCGCGCACCTTCAGGAACTGGGCCTTGCCAATCATTTCATTTACAGTCCGGAAACCCAGCTGCGCCATGATTTCGCGCAGGTCTTCGGCCATGAACTGGAACAGCGCCACAATGTGCTCGGGCTGCCCGCTGAACAGCTTGCGCAGCTCGGGGTCTTGGGTGGCCACGCCCACGGGGCAGGTGTTGAGGTGGCATTTGCGCATCATAATGCAGCCGCCCGCAATGAGGGCCGCCGTGGCTACGCCCCATTCTTCGGCCCCCAGCAAGGCCGCTACGGCCAGGTCCTTGCCGGTTTTCATTTGCCCATCGGTTTGCAGAATCACGCGGCTACGCAGGCCGTTGCGCACCAGCGTCTGGTGCGCTTCGGCCAAGCCCAACTCCCAGGGCAACCCCGCGTGCTTGATGGAGCTGAGCGGCGACGCGCCGGTGCCACCATCGAAGCCCGCCACCAGAATCACGTCGGCGTGGGCTTTGGCTACCCCGGCTGCAATGGTGCCCACGCCAGCCTTGCTCACCAGCTTCACGTTGATGCGGGCGGTGCGGTTGGCGTTTTTTAGGTCGAAAATCAGCTGCGCGAGGTCTTCAATCGAGTAGATGTCGTGGTGGGGTGGGGGCGAAATAAGACCGACGCCGGGCGTGGCGTGGCGCACTTTCGCAATCCACTCGTCCACTTTGTGGCCTGGCAGCTGCCCGCCTTCACCCGGCTTGGCACCCTGCGCCATCTTGATTTGCAGCTCGTCGGCGTTGGTTAAGTAATTGGCTGTTACGCCGAAGCGGGCGGAAGCTACCTGTTTGATGGCCGAGCGCATGGAGTCGCCGTTGGCCATTTTCTCGTAGCGCAACGGGTCTTCGCCGCCTTCGCCGGTGTTGCTCTTGCCCCCGATGCGGTTCATGGCAATGGCCAGGGTGCTGTGCGCCTCGTGCGAAATCGAGCCAAACGACATAGCGCCGGTGGCAAACCGCTTCATGATGCTGCTGGCCGGCTCCACTTCTTCCAGCGGCACGGCTTCGCGGTGGCGGGCAAACGTGAGCAGCCCCCGGATGGTGAACAGCTTATCGGCCTGCTCGTTTACGAGGCGGGCGTAGCGCTGGTAGGTGGCGTAGTTGCTGGTGCGGGTAGCCAGTTGCAGCAAATGCACCGTTTCAGGGTTGAACAAGTGCGCCTCGCCCCGCCGCTTCCACTGATACACGCCGCCCTCGGGCAGCAGCGGCGCGTCGTTTTTGGTGCTGCCGAAGCCTTTGAAGTGCTTGTAGAGTGTTTCGCGGGCAATTTCATCGAGGCCCAGCCCGCCAATGCGCGTCACGGCGCCAGTGAAGTAGCGGCTCACCACGCTTTGGTTGATGCCCAGTATCTCGAACACCTGCGCCCCGTGGTACGACTGCAACGTGGAAATGCCCATCTTCGAGAAGATCTTCAGCAGCCCGTCGCACACCGCTTTCAGGTAGTTTTTGGTGAGGGCCGCGTAGTCCAGGTGGGTTTCCATCTTGCCGGCTTCGTGCATGGTGCGCAAGCTGGCCAGCGCCAGATACGGGTTGATGGCCGTGGCCCCAAATGCCAGTAAGCACGCAAAATGGTGCACTTCCCACACGTCGCCGGCTTCTACCACCAGCCCTACTTCGCCTCGCAACCCCTTCTTCACCAGGTGGTGATGCACCGCCGAAGCGGCCAGCAACGACGGAATCGGGGCGTGCTCGGAATCAATGGCGCGGTCCGACAGAATCAGCACCTCGAACTTGTCGTACACCGCATCTTCGGCGTAGCGGCACAGGCGCTCCAGGCCGTTCTGCAACGAGCCCGGCTGCCCATCGGCCTTGAAATAAGTTTGCAGAGTTTTGGCGTGAAACAGGCCCGTATCGATGCTACGAAGCTTTTCCAGCTCGTGGTTGGTAAGCACCGGCTGGCGCAGCGCCACGCAGTGGCAGTGCATCTTGTTTTCGTCGAAGGTGTTGCCGCTGTTGCCGATAAACGTGGCCAGGCTCATCACCAGCCGCTCCCGAATCGGGTCGATGGGCGGGTTGGTGACTTGCGCGAAGAACTGCTTGAAGTAGCTGCTCAGGTGCTGCGGCTGGTCGGACAGCACGGCCAGGGGCACGTCGGTACCCATCGAGCCCACTGGCTCCTTGCCTTCCAGCGCCATCGGCTTCAGAATGGTTTCGATGTCTTCGCGGGAGTAGCCGAATACCTGCTGGTACTTGAACACCGAATCGGCGGCGAGGTCGGTGAATACCTGCCGCGGCTCGGGCAGCTCCTCCAGCCGAATCTTGTAGTTTTCCAGCCACTGCCCATATGGTTGCCGGCCCGCCAAATCGGCCTTGATTTCCTCGTCGGTGATGATTTGGCCGGCCACGGTGTCCACCAAGAACATCTTGCCGGGTTGCAAGCGGCCTTTCTGCAATACGGTTTTCTCGGGAATGGCCAGCACGCCCGCCTCGGAGGCCATAATCACGCGCCCGTCGTCGGTGATGACGTAGCGCAGGGGCCGCAGTCCGTTACGGTCCAGCATGGCCCCAATGATGCGGCCATCGGTGAAAGTGAGGGCCGCGGGGCCGTCCCAGGGTGCCATGAACGTGGCATGGAACTCGTAGAACGCCTTTTTGAGCGGATCCATCTGCTCGTTGCCGTCCCAGGCTTCGGGTACCAGCATCATCATCACGTGCGGCAACGAGCGGCCCGAATGCACCAGCACCTCAATGATGTTGTCGAGGCACGCCGAATCCGACTGCCCATCGTCGATAACGGGCAGCAACATTTCCATTTCCTCGGCCGTGAAATACGGCGAAGCGTAGGAGCGGAGGCCCGAGTAAAACCAGTTCAGGTTGCCGGTCAGGGTGTTGATTTCACCGTTGTGCGCCAGCATCCGAAACGGCTGGGCCAGCTTCCAGCTCGGAAACGTGTTGGTGGAAAAGCGCGAGTGCACCATGCCAAAGGCCGATTTCACCCGTTCGTCGCTTAAATCGGGGAAGTAGCCGCGCACCTGCATCGAGGTGAGCTGGCCCTTGTACACGATAACGCGGCTGGAAAGCGAGGCGAAGTAGAACTCCTGTCCTTCGTCTTTGAGGGTTTCCTTGGCGGTTTTAGTGATGAGCCGGCGCAGCACAAACAGCTTGCGCTCAAAGTCTTCGCCCACGGCCATGCCCGCCGGCTTGGCCACAAACACCTGCTCGATGTCCGGCTCGCCAGCCAGCGCCGTAGCCCCAATACCCGTTTGGTTGACGGGCACGCGGCGGTACCCCAGCACGCGCAGCCCCAGCTGCTCGGCAGCTTTATTGATGAGCGTGTGGCAGGCGGCTTTGGCGGCAATGCGCTTGGGCAGGAAGGCCATGCCCACACCGTAGTAGCCGGGTTCGGGCAGGTGCGTTTCCAGGGTCAGGCATTCCTCCATGAAGAATTCGTGCGGAATCTGGAACAGAATGCCCGCACCGTCGCCGGAGTCGGCGTCGCAGCCGCAGGCGCCGCGGTGTTCCATATTTTCCAGAATAGTCAGCGCATCAGGAATGGTTTGATGCGAGCGGCGGCCGTGGATGCTGGTGACGAAGCCCGTGCCGCAGGAGTCGTGCTCGAACTCGGGGCGGTAGAGGCCCACGGGTTGACCGGAAGTTAACATGTCCATAGCGAAGAGAGTGAGAACCAACGGCGCGTAGCACGATGGTCAGTAGAGAGGCCAAGCCAACGGTATAGGCAGTGGCAATACCAATTGGGCAGAGGTTGTAATATCAAATAAAAAGCTCCGGCCCAAAAAAGGACCGGAGCTTCACTCGTTATTTCTAACTTCTGCTGCTGAAAGGAGAAAAGCGCGCCTACGTGCTTTAAAACGGCTTTTCGTCTTCTGAAAAAGCTGCGCTCAAAATTATTTCTAAAAACTGTCCTACAGCTTTTCTACCACAATGCTGCTGGCGCCGCCACCCCCATTGCAGATGCCGGCTACCCCAATTTTGCCGCCTTCGTTGTGCAGCACGTTCACCAGCGTAGTGATGATGCGCGCGCCCGAAGCGCCCAGCGGGTGCCCCAACGATACGGCGCCGCCGTACACGTTTACCTTGGTACCCTCCAGGCTTAGCAGCTTGTTGTTTGCCAACGATACCACCGAAAACGCCTCATTGATTTCGTAGAAATCCACATCCTTGGCTTCCAGACCGGCATGTTTCAACGCCTTCGGAATGGCCAGGGCCGGCGAAGTCGTGAACCACTCGGGCGCCTGCTCGGCATCGGCAAAGCCCCGGATAAGCGCCAGCGGCTTGATGCCCAACGCATCGGCTTTTTCGCGGCTCATCAGCAGCACGGCGGCGGCGCCATCGTTGAGGGTAGAGGCGTTGGCCGCCGTTACGGTGCCGCCATCTTTCAGGAAGGCCGGCTTGAGGCCCGGCACTTTGGCGAAATCCACCTTCAGATATTCTTCGTCGTCTTCAATCACCGTCACTTTGCCGCGGCTTTCGATGGTTACGGGCACTATTTCATCTTTCTTCTTGCCCGCCTTGGCAGCGGCAGCACTCCGGGTGTATGATTCAATGGCAAAAGCATCCTGCTGCTCGCGAGTGATGCCCATTTCCTTGGCCGTATTCTCGGCCGCGTTGCCCATGGCGTAGTCGTGGTAAGGGTCCCAGAGGCCGTCGCGCACCAGACCGTCAATCATCTGGCCGTGGCCGTATTTCGCGCCGAAACGGGCTTTGTCGAGGTAATAGGGCACATTGCTCATGCTTTCCATGCCACCAGCCAAAATCACCTCGGCTTGCCCAAGCATGATGGCCTGGGCCCCGAACATAATGGCCTTGGTACCCGAGGCGCATACTTTGTTGACGGTGGTACACTCCACGGTGTCGGGCAGGCCCGCTTTCTTAGCCGCTTGCCGGGCCGGGGCCTGGCCCAAGTTGGCTGAAATAACGTTGCCCATAATTACCTGGTCCACTTCTTCAGGAGCAACGCCCGCTTTTTCCAGCGCGCCTTTCAAAGCAATGGCTCCCAGTTCCGTGGCCGACAACGAGGCCAAACTGCCGCCAAACGAGCCGATAGGAGTACGAACGGCGGCTACTATTACTACTTCTTTGATTTGCATAAATGCAGGGGTGGGAATGTGGTGGAATTTGTGAGGTAAAGGTAACGGGTGAAGTTGTGAACTGCCGCCGGTTGTTGCCAGGGCAGCTTGGCGGCTGGCTAGGCTGAGAGTGGACCGAGGGCTAAGAAGCTACCAAGTTGGCTTACCGGAGTCAGGTTTGCGGGTGCTCTTGCGTGGTAGCTGCTGCAAGTATTGTTGCTCGGCGGCATCCAGCGCCTGCAATACCTGCTTGGCCTGTCCGGTGCTCAGGTTCATTTGTTGCAGCCGGGCCCGTTGGGTTTGCATCTGGGTTTCGTCTAGCGCAGCGGTTTCGGTGCCCGCCCGTTTACTAGTTCCAGTGCTTGCCTCCGTACCAGTTTCGTCGTTGCTCAGCCCGTGTGTGGTGCCTGGTTCTGAGCCCTGCGCCATATTGCGTTCCTGCCCTTGGCCCGGTTGCAGGCTACCGTTGGCCGTACTGCCCGGCGTCCCCGACGGGCGGTTTGGGTCACGCTGACCGTTCTGGTCGGGGCGGTTTTGCGGCGGGTTCTGCGGGTTGTCGGGCTGCTTTGGGTCGTTTAGCTCGCCTTCTTTATCCTGGCCAGGACGGGGTGGGGGCTGGCTGGCGGGGTCCTGCTGCTGGTCTTTGCGGTTTTCCGGGGTGGGTGGTGCCCCGGCCGGTACTGGGGGTGGCACGCTCGGGTCGTCGCGCCGCCGCCTTAAATAGTCACTAATCAGCTCATAGTCGTAGCGGGCTACGGCATTCGCCGGATTGGCTACCAGCGCCTGCTTCAGCAAGCGTAAAGCTTGGGCATACTCGCCTTTGCTTGCTGCCAATACTCCCAATTGCTGCCGGGCTACGCTGCGCATCTGTGGTTGGCGGCTGGTCAGCAGCCGGCCATAAGCGGTACGGGCGGTGCCTGGCTGGCCTGCCCGTACACTGGCATGGCCCCAGTTTAGCAGCACGGCTTCATCGGTAGCGCCCAGCTTTTCTACAGCCTCCTTGTAATAAGTAGCTGCTACCAGGTAATTGCCCTGCTGATACGCCGCTTGGGCTTTCCGGATAGACTCATTCCGGTCATGAATGCCACTCAAGCCGTGCCAGCCGCCCCAAAAAGCCAGGAAAATAAGTAAGAAGCCCGTTTTCATGGTTTGATTACTCGTACCGTAACAATAATGTCGAACACCAATAGCGCCAGTGCCAGCGCCAGCGGGTATCGGTAGCGGTTATCAGCCACTGATACCGACCGAACTTGCTCGGTTTGTCCCTCCAAACGGTTCAGGGCGTTTACCAGCAAAGCAAATTCGTCGCGCCGCTCCGATAACTCGAAATACTGCCCGCCGGTTTGCTCTGCCAGCCGCTGAAGCGGAGCGGGAGTGAGGCGGGTCACGGCGTCGCGGCCCCGGGCGTCGCGCAGGTAGCCGCCTCTGGGTTTCGGTAAGCGGCTGCCTTCCAGCGTGCCAACGCCCAGCGCAAATAGCCGCACCCCCGACCGCGCCAGTATCCGCAAAGTCGGCTCCAGGTTTTCGCCAAAATCTTCTCCGTCGCTCACCACTACCAGCGCCGTGGCGCGCGGCGTAGCCGTAGGAGGGAGCTTCGCCAGCCGGTCGAGGGCAATTTCCAAAGGCGGCGCAAAATCGGTAGCTCCCGGCGGCAGTAAGCTGGTTTGCAAAGTGCTCAGGAAAAGCTGAAGCGCGCCTTGGTCATAGGTGAGCGGGCACTGTACGTAAGCGTCGGCCCCGAATACAATCAACCCAATTCGGTCGGCCTGAAACCGGTTGATAAGAGTAGCCAACTCAGCTTTGGCTTTTTGCAGCCGCGTAGGAGCCACATCAGGCGCATCCATGGAGCGCGACACATCCACTAGCAACCACACATCCTTGCCCGTAGTCCGGACCGGGCGTTGCGTCACGCCGTACGCCGGTCCAAGCAGCGCCACACCCAGCAAGCCGAAATACAGCAGGCGCAAGGCCAGCTTCCAGCCCAAGCGCCAGCCCCGCTGGCCCAGCGGCGCGGCCAGTCGGCGGGTCCGCAGCGCGAATCCCACGTACAGCACGAAAAAAAAACTCAGTGCCAATAGCTCGGGCCAGGCTACGGGATAAGCCCAGTTCAGCATAGAATCAGATAAGGCAACGAAATGAGAATCATATAGAAACGGATTTGGCAGTCGTCGGCAGGCGACAAATATACGGTCTGGCCCGGCGGTGGCATACGGCTTCTGACAGGCCGCCAACCAATAAATTTTTACTAAAAAGCGGTTGTATGTAGAATTGACTTGTATATTTGCACACTCTTCAGCCGGAAGGGAGCAGAAAAAGAGAGATGGGTGAGTGGCTTAAACCAGTAGTTTGCTAAACTGCCGTAGCTCTAAAGGTTACCGGGGGTTCGAATCCCCCTCTCTCTACTTTTTCAGTCTGTTGAATTTCAAGTGTTGAAGGTTACCTGACCATCACCTAGCCTTCAACATTTGAAATTTATTTTTTCGGGGTGTAGCGTAGCCCGGTATCGCGCCTGCTTTGGGAGCAGGAGGCCGCAAGTTCGAATCTTGCCACCCCGACATAAGTAACCCCAGCCGCCGGGCCGGAGCCCATGGCTTCAGACCCCGTAGCTCAGCTGGATAGAGCAGCTGCCTTCTAAGCAGCCGGTCATGTGTTCGAATCACATCGGGGCCACTCTCAGAATCAACCACTTAGCGTAATTGCTAAGTGGTTTTTTTATGTTCGGGGCTAACAACTAGTTGCTTGCTCTTCTCTGCGGGCTGTTTTTTTACTTGGATTTGCCACCCCAGAGTGGCGGCCAGCTTGCCCAGGAATGATAAAGGCCTACCCTTATCCGTCTGATAAGAGCGGGCCTTTTGCGTTAGTCTCACATCTCCAGCAGCGGCCGCAGCATCTGTTGCAGTTGGTTACGCATCCTGTTCAGCACTCAGGCCACCGTGCGGAGTGGTTGGCTGGTCATCTTGTCAACATCTCGGCAACTATAGGCTTCAGCTTTCAAGCGGAATACTACCTGGCCAGCCGACCGGAAGCCAGGCATCTACTGCGGCGGCATTATCGAGCACTGCCAGCTGTTCCGCATCAATTACCACTGGTGAGCTTACGGACATAGCAGAGCAGTTGCGGGCGTAAGGAAACAGCTTCTTATGGACACGCGCTACCTCATTACCGGAACAACAGCGGCGCAAACAGATACAGGTCGTGCCGCCATACGGGCCAGGTGTGGCCGCCGGGGTATTCGCTGTAGGCGTACTTGATGCCCAACTCGTCGAATTTGGCGCGCATGATTTTGTTGTTGGCGTGGGCAATGTCTTCCGGCCCGCCCATGGATAGCCATAGGTGTTTCAGGTTCTGGTTGATGGTACCGGCGTTCTGCTGCATGTAGCTATACTGCGGGTCCGACAGCTTGGCGTTGTTGGCGAAAAAGCCTGAGCTGAACACCCCCAAAGACGAAAACATATCGGTGTTGCGGACGCCGGCATACAGCGTTTGCAGCCCGCCCATCGAGAGGCCCGCCAACGCGCGGTTGTTGGCACCGGGGGCCACCCGAAAATTGCTTTCCACGAATGGAATAACCGTTTGCTTTAGCTCCCGCTCGAAGGTTTGCAAGGTATTCTCCGAGAAGCCGGCTATACCGCCGGGGCCGCCCATGTTGCCGTCCAGCATCACCACCAGCATGGGTTTTATCTTCTTTTCAGCCAGCAGATTATCCAGTATCAAATCGGTTTTGCCTTGCTTGGCCCAGCCGCTTTCGTCTTCGCCGCCGCCGTGCAGCAGGTACAGCACCGGGTACTTCTCGGTGGAGTTGGCGGCGTCGTAGCCGGGCGGCGCGTAGATGTAGGCCTGCCGCCAGGTGTTGGTGACGTTGGAGTAGTAGCGCTTCAGCCGGATGTCGCCGTGAGGTACGTTCTTCATGGCGTAAAAGCCACCGTTGCGGTTGGGGATTTCGATACCGCTGGCCATGCGGCCCATGCCGTAGAAGGTGTCGCTGGCGGGGTCGGCCACGGGCAGCCCGTCGAGGAGCAGGGAGTAGTAGTGGATGCCCCGGCTAATGGTATCCGTCGTGACGGTCCAGGTGCCGCTGCTGTCTTTCTGCAGGTCGTATTTGCGGCCCAGGTCCACCTGTACTTGCTGGGCGGCGGGGGCTTTCAGGCGGAACACCACCCGGTTGTCGGGCAGAATCTGGGGGTATTTGGCGTTGCGCACGTTGGTAGTGGCCGGCGTGCCGAGCACGGTGTACGTCGGGAACGAGGCTGTATTGACGGGCTTGAACAGGAACTGCGAGAACATATACAGCCCATTCTTCCAGACCTTGAAGTCGTGGCCGCCCGCTTCGAGGTAGTAGATGTGCGGTACGCCCTGCTGGTACAGGTAATCGTGGGTGCGCTGACTGACGGAGAGCAGGCCGTCGGCGTCGCCGCACGAAATCCAGAGTAGCTTGAGCTGCCTGGTGGCTTTGGCGGGGTCGGGCACCAGCTCTTCAGGCTTTTTGGTGTTGGGCGCCGAGGAAAACCCGCCCACCCAGGCAAAC
This sequence comes from Hymenobacter telluris, assembly GCF_017313265.1. GTDB lineage: Bacteria > Bacteroidota > Bacteroidia > Cytophagales > Hymenobacteraceae > Hymenobacter > Hymenobacter telluris. Next base: position 610,262 of record NZ_JAFLQZ010000001.1, read on the forward strand.
TTGTCCAGGTTGCCCAGCCCGAAGTTCAACGACTGGCCGCCGCCCATCGAGAGGCCCGCAATGGCCCGGTTGTCCCGGTCTTTCAGCACCTTGTATTTCTTCTCGATGAAGGGAATCAGGTCGGTCAGCAAGTCTTTTTCGAAGTTGGCAAAGCCGGCCACTTTCTCGGGGCTGTAGATGTTGCCCACCGCCCGGTCGTCTTTCAGGGCCCGGCCGTTGGGCATCACCACCAGCATGGGTTTGAGTTTGCCCTCGGCGTAGAGGTTATCCAGAATTACTTGCGGCCGGCCGCCCTTCAGCCACTCTTTTTCGTCGCCGCCAATGCCGTGCAGCAAGTACAGCACCGGGTACTTTTTGCCTTTAGAGTAGCCCGGCGGGGTGTATACCAGCGCCTTCCGGGTTGTGCCCACGGTGGCGGAGGGGTAGCTGATGCTGTCGAGCCGGCCGGTGGCAATGCCCGCTTTGGGCTGGTCGAATCCTTTGGGAGCTTCCTTCACCGTGGGCTGGGCCTGCAAAGTAGCAGTGGCCAGCAGCACGAGGCTGGTCAGCAAAGGGAATATTTTTCTCATAAGTCGAGAATGGGTGGGTTTGTAATCGTTGAAGTAGAAAAGAACGGTCATGCTTCGACTGCGCTCAGCATGACCGTCTAAGTGTCAGCACATCAGCGCACACACAAGGCTAGTCAATCGTTTTGGTGGCGCCGGTCAGCACAAGGTCGGTTTGCTGCACGCGGCCGGCTTTCACCGCCGCCGCCAGGGGCTGGCCGCCGCCCACAAACACCTGCACTTTGCCGGCTTGCTCTACGCGGCGGGCTTGCGCATCGAGGCGCGAGAGTTGCCGTGGCGTCAGGGTGAACGTCACCGTTTTCTTCTCACCGGCTTTCAGATTTACGCGTCGGAAGCCTTCCAGGGCGTGCTGCGCCACGCGGCCCGAGGCGCCGGGGTGGCGCACATACAGCTGCACCACTTCGTCGCCGGGGCGCTGGCCGGTGTTCTGCACCTGCACGCTCACGCTGATGGGCTGCCCGGTAACGGGTTTCGACAGCACCTTGGCGTTGCTGTACTGGAAGGTGGTGTAGCTCAGGCCGTGGCCGAACGGATACAGCGGCTCGCCGGTGAAGTAGCGGTAGGTGCGGCCGGCCATGCTGTAGTCGTCGAAGGCGGGCAGCTGGGTTTCCGACTTGTAGAACGTCACGGGCAGGCGGCCGGCGGGGTTGTAGTCGCCAAAGAGCACGTCGGCCAGGGCGGTGCCGGCCGATTGGCCGCCGTACCAGGTGGTGAGCAGGGCCGGTAGGTTGGCGGCTTCCCACGGAGTAGCTAGCGCGCTGCCCGACATCATGGTAAAGACCACCGGCTTGCCGGAGCTGTGCAGCACCTTCAGCAACTCGGTTTGCACCTGGGGCAGACCAATGGTGGTCCGGTCGCCGCCGCTGAAGCCGGGCACTTTCACGTTCATTTCCTCGCCTTCCAGCTTGGGCGAAATGCCGCCCACAAACACAATGGCGTCGGCGTCCTTCACCTTGGCCAAGATGTTGGCGGCGTTCATGGGCACCACTTTCGCGCCGGTGAATTTGAGGATGGTGCGGCGGTCGGTTTGCAGGTATTCCAGGCGCAGCTTTAGCGGCTGGCCCGCCGTTACGTTCAGCACGTGCTGCTTGGTGGAGAAGCCGCGCCCGGCCCAGGCGTCCAGCACCAGCTTGTCGTCGACAAACAGCCGGTAGCCGTCGTCGCCGTTGATTTGCAGGGCCAGCTCTTCGGTTTTGGTGGGCGTGAACGTGGCCTGGTAGCGGGCCGAGAAGTTCTCGGCGGGCAGGCCGGGGGCCACCTCCATTTTCACGTTGGCCAGGTAGCGGTCCAGCCCCTCTTCCTGGCGGGTAACTACGGGCGCGCCCTCCAGGTTGGTGCCCTTGAAATATTCGGCCTGGAAGCCCGGCTTGCCATTGTAGGCCAGCTGCTTGTTGATATCGAGTGGCTCGTACACAGTGTTGCTGGCGTAGTCCACGCCCTGCATGTACACCACCTCGGTGCCTTGGCCCACCTTGGCCCGGATGCCTTCGAGCGGCGTCACGATGTCGGTGGGGAAGCCGTTGTAGTTGCCGAGCTGCACGCTTTCGTTGTCGGCGTTGGGGCCGAGCACCACAATCTTCTTCAGGTTTTTGCGCAGCGGCAAGGTGTTCTTCTCGTTTTTGAGCAGCACCACCGACTCGCGGGCCATGCGTAGGGCGTGGGCTTTATGCGGGGCGCTTTCCACCACGCTCAGCGGAATCCGGGCGTATTTCACGCGCTCCACCGGGTCGAACATGCCCAGCTGGAAGCGGATTTTATACAGCCGCTTCACCGATACATCAAGCTGCTGCTCGGTAATCAGCTTTTTCTGCACCGATTCCAGCAGTGAGTTATAGGTGAAGAGCTTGCCAGTGGCGCACTCGATATCGGTGCCGTGCAGCACGGCGTTGGCGGCGGCGGTGGCGGCGTCGGGGTCGGTTTTGTGGTGCTGCCAGAAGTCGTTGATGCCGTCGCAGTCGGAGGTGACGTAGCCTTTGAACTTCCACTTGTCGTAGAGAATCTCGTTCATCAGCTTGTCACTACCACAGCAGGGCTGGCCGGCGTAGGCGTTGTAGGCGCACATCACCCCGGCCACTTTAGCATCCACAATCAGGTCGCGAAAAGCGGGTAAGTAGGTGTCCCAGAGGTCGTAGTCGCTGATTTGGGCGTTGAACTCGTGGCGCGACGACTCGGGGCCGCTGTGCACGGCGAAGTGCTTGGCGCAGGCCGTGATTTTCAGGTATTTCGGGTCGTCGCCCTGGAAGCCTTTTACCAGCGCCGCGCCCAACTGGCCGGTCAGGTAGGGGTCTTCGCCGTAGGTTTCCTGGCCGCGGCCCCAGCGCGGGTCACGGAAGATGTTGATGTTGGGCGTCCAGAACGTGAGGCCCTGGTAGATGCCCCGCTCGCCGCGCCGCACAAACTCCTGGTGCACCGCCCGCGCCTCGTCGGAGGTGATGGTGGCCATTTGCAGCATGGCGTCGGTGTTGAAGGTGGCGGCCATGCCGATGGCCTGCGGAAACACCGTGGTTTTCAGGCTGGTGCGGGCCACGCCGTGCAGGGCCTCGTTCCACCAGTTGTAGGCCGGAATACCCAGCCGGTCGATGGCCGGGGAGGCGTTGAGCATCTGCGACACCTTCTCGGGCAAAGTCAGGCGGCCCACCAAGTCATTGACCCGCTGGTCGATGGGCAGGTCGGGATTCTGGAAGGGGAATTCTGCAACCGGAGCCGAGGTGGTGGCCGCCGGCTGCGCCCCGCTGGTAAGTAAGAGCAGACCTAGTAAAGCAGTAGCAAGCTTCATAATATATTGGCAAAGTGAAGTTGTAATTACATCTGAGCGATGTAGGGGCAGGGCTTGCCCCTGCCCGTCGTTGAACGGAATCGTTGGGACGGCGCCAGCGTCCGGGCGGGGACAAGCCCCGCCGCTACATCGTTATTCGAAGCGCACCCAGTCCACTTCTACGGCCGCCGCAGAAGACTTTGGCATGACATACAGCGCGTGCGTGCCGGGTTTGAAGGCCAGAACCGGGGCTTTCACGTCCTGCCAGGCGGAGCCTTTCGGCACGGCAACTTCCGCCACCACTGGCCCCGTAGCGTTATCGAGCCGAATTTGCACCGTGGCCCCCGCAGTAGATGTTCCGCGGAGCGTAACGGATTTCGGCTTTTGCTTCCCGAAAGCTACCCCGTTGTATTGCACCCAACCCGCGCCGCTTGTGAAAACGGTTTTCCAGCCCTGGAACGTGTTGGCCGTGTCCAGGAAGGCAATGGCCGCGCCCTGCTTGCTCAGGTGGCTGTAGCGGTCCAGCTGGATTTTCTGCCGGGCATCGGTCAGGCCCACGCCGCGCAGGGTAGGTTTCACTTTGTTGATGGACCCGTCGGCGGCAAACGATAAGCTGTCGATTCGGACGGAGCGGTTCTTGTCGAACTTCGGCGACAAATCGTTGTGGTGGTAGAATAGGTACCACTGGTTGTTGAGTTGCAGCAGGGAGTGGTGGTTGGTCCAGCAGCCGGTCGGCGACTCGTCCATAATCACGCCCTTCACGGTAAACGGCCCGAGCGGGCTGGTGCTGGTGGCGTATTCGAGGCGCTCGGTCTTGTTCTCGACGTGCGGATACGTGAGGTAATAAATGCCCTTGCGCTCAAACACGTACGGGCCTTCCTTCAGGCCTTTGGTAGGCAGCTCGCCGAGGGTTTTGGGCTCTTCGGCTAGCTCCAGCAGGTTGCTTTTCAGCTTGGCCCCGTAGATGTTGCCCTGCGACCAATAGAGGTAAGCCTGCCCGTCTTTGTCGAGGAGCACGTTGGGGTCGATGCCGCGTACGCCCTTGATGGGCAGTGGTTGCGGCACAAACGGACCGGTGGGTTTGTCGGCCACGGCCACCCCGATGGTGAAGCCCTTGCTAACGGTTGTGTCTTTGGGGGTGGTGGGGAAGTAGAAGTAGTACTTGCCGTTGCGCTCAACGCAGTCGGGCGCCCACATGCTGTAGCTGTTGGGCTTCACCCAGGGCACCTTGTTTTGGGTGACGATGACGCCGTGGTCGGTCCAGTCGGTGAGGTTGGCGGAGGAGAAAACGTGATAGTCTTCCATCACAAACCAGCCGGCCCGCCCGCGCCCTGGGGCAGCCGGAATATCGTGCGAGGGGTACACGTACACCCGGTTGTTGAACACGCGGGCCGTGGGGTCGGCGGTGAACTGATTAGTAATGAAGGGGTTTTGGGCGTGAGCGGGCGCAAGGCCAACGAGGAGAAGTGCTGCTGGTAGCCAGGGTTTCAGGTTCTGTATCATAGGATGGGCAATGGTATTCGTGCTGGTGGGGCCTCACCCCCCGGCCCCCTCTCCTAGGGGAGAGGGGGAGACGAATAGCTGTGGGCACTATTTGTCGACTGGCTCCCCTCTCCTTTTCGGAGAGGGGCCGGGGGGGAGGCGCCTCGTTGAAAAGCTACTTAGTTGGCTTGTCGGTGATGCGGAAGTAGTCGAAATCGGCGTAGCCGCCCGCGGTTTGGGTGGCGTAGTTGAACAGGCTAAACCGGTAGCCCATGAAGTGTGGCAGGGTATAGGCCATTTTGAGGGGCTTGCCTACGGGCTGCCAGGTGTTGCCATCGAGGCTATAGAAGAAGGTGGCCACGTCCTTGCGGTCCTGGAAGTTGCACTCGATTTTAAAGTACACCTTGTCCTGCGCCAGGGGCAGGCGCTGCAATTCCACCGGTTTCTCCGATTCGGCGCTGACCATCACAATGGCTTTGCCGCCCGCGGTGGCCTGCACGCCCACCAGCCCGTAGCGCCGCTGCAATACTCCAAGCCCGGCAAAATCACCCGTTTTCAAATGCGACACGTCCAGGGCCGTGGTACCGGCGCACACCGGCCCGATGGTGCGCTGCGTGAGGGTGTTGCGGGCCAGCAGAAACGACGTATCGACCCGGCCGGTGGTGAGGCGCAGGTAGCCGGGACGCTCACTCACCGACCACAGCTTGTTGTCGGGGTTGTGGTTCCACTGCCACACCAGCGGCAGGGCCGGCTCGCCCTTGCGGCGCGTAAACTCGTCGGACGCCACCAGGCTTGGAATCAGGCTTTTGTTGGCGGGCAGGGGCAGCGTTTCGGGTACCTTACCCGCCGGGCTGCCCAGCACCGGCCAGCCGTCGGCCCACTGCACCGGCACCAGGTACGGAATGCGGCCCACCGCGCCATAGTCGCGGAACAGGTAGGCGTACCACTGGCCGTCGGGCGTGTCGATGAGGCCGCCCTGAGCCACGCCCAGGTCTTGCAGGGCCACCCGGCCTTCGTAGGGGCCGGTTATTTTGTCGGCGCGGTGCACCACCACGGTGCGCATGCCGCCCTTGGGCCAGGTGATGTTGAACAGGTAATATTTGCCCTTCACCTTGAACAACTGCGAGCCTTCGGCCACCAGGTTGATGGCGCTGGGCGGGCCGGCGGGGGCGCTGGCATTTTCGATGATGGTTTGCGGCGCGGTACCGGGCTTCAGGCCCGACACGTCGGCCGTGAGTTCCACCAGCTGGATTTTGCCCGCCCCGTACAGCATGTACACCCGGCCATCGTCGTCGAAAAACAACGAGTGGTCGTGCAGGCTCGGCCGGAAGGACACCGCTTTCCAAGGGCCTTTCTCGATGTTCTTGGTGGAGTAGACGTGAGTTTTGCCGGTAGTTTGGGCAAACGTGCTGACGTAGTACGTGCCCTGGTGGTAGCGCAAGCTGCTGGCCCAGGAGCCGCGCCCGTAGGTGCTTTTGCCGTTGGCAAGCGTCATGGCGTCGTTGCTGGCCAGGGTGTCGTAGGCGTAGCTTACCAGCTGCCAGTTCACCAAATCCGTCGATTTCATGATGGGCACGCCGGGGCTCATGTGCATGGTGGTGCTGCTCATGTAGTAGGTTTTGCCCACCCGAATCATGGACAGGTCGGGCACATCGGCATGCACTACGGGGTTGCGGGCCTGGGCCCGAGCTGCCGGCCGCAGCCCCAACACACTCAGCCCGGTTAGCAGCAGCAATAAATACGTTTTCATAGGATAGCCTTGGCGCTTAGTGGGTTTGGGGCTTGATGGCCTGGTACTTGCCGCTCAGGTGCATCAAGCTAAACAGGTACAGCAGGCCGTCATAGTACGGGTCGAAATAACCGTCGTCGTAGGGCGCCAGCTTGGCATTCCAGAGGGCGTGCACGAAATCCAGCTGCGGCGGGGCCGGGCGCATGAGCGAGGCCGCCGCCGACGTAGCCACCAAGCCCAGCGAGTGGCGCAGCTTCTTCACCTTGCCGGCCGGCAGAATAAAGTCGGGCCGTGAGCCATCCACGTTGAACTGGTCTTCGAAGGTATTCAGGCCTTTGCTGCGCAGAAAGCCCTGGAAGCGCTGGGCGTACTGCTGCTGCCAGGCCCGGTCCTTGCCGAACCACACGTAGTCCATGGCCAGGTTCATGGGCACGCGCCAGGAGTCGTAGCGAAACGCGGCGGGCGCCCAGCGGGTGGCGTGGGGCTGGCCGCTGAACTCGGTGTAGTCGTAGTTGAGGCCGGTGGGGGCGGCGCAGGCGCGGCGCAGAAACACGCGCGAGGTATCGGCGCAGGCGCGGTAGAACTGCTCGTGCCCGTCCTTGGCGTACTCGGCCCACACCTCCAGAAACGCCGGCACGTGGTACGAAGGGTCGGTCCAGGTGTACATGTCGCCGGTCGGCACGAAGCTTATCTGCTTGTGCTGGGTGTTGAAAAGGTTATGCACGCCGCCGGTACCGTCTTTTTTCCAGGAGGCATCCAGAATGCGGCGCGCTTCCTGGTAGTAGTTGATGCCGGCGGTGTTGCCCCAGCGGTTCGAGGCAAACAGCAGGCTGGTCACGAAGTACAGCTCGCCATCCGAGGCCGGCCCTTCCGAGTTGCGCTTCATGGTGGCCGTGTTGATGCTCCAGGCGAAATAGCCTTCCAGCGGGCCGCTTTGGTGCTGCAAGTACTTCTTCGACCAGCGCCACAGCCGGTCAAACACCTCCTTTTTGTTGAGCTGCACGGCCACCATCATGCCGTAGGACATGCCTTCGGTGCGGGCATCCTCGTTTTTCACATCCGACACGTAGGCCATCGAGTCGCCTACCGCGAAGTACACCTTGCTGGGGCCCTCAAACACGTCGTGGTACGCCTGGGCTACTTTCCGGTCGATGTCGGCCTGGCGGTAGCCGGCTTCCCGCAGCAGGTTGGGGTACTTGTTGGTGTAAAAAGCCGCGGTGCTTGTTGGCTTCTTCGAGGGACTAGGGCGCTGGCCATAGCTAGGCAATGCGGTGGCGGTTAGCCCAAGTGCTGCCGAGAATAGGAACACGCGGAGAAAGGACTTACGCATACATGCAAGGTGAAAAACGATAAAGCAAGCAGCCTTGAATGGCCGCCCAGGTAAGCAAAAGCACCTAAGGCTGCCGGGGTGCACGCGGCGGCCGCGGCGGCGTGTCGTATGTAATGATGGCCTCCAGCGTGTGCATGGGCGGCTCCACGGCGGCCGGAATGGGCAGGTGGCTGAACTGCTGGAAGTACAGCAGGCAGGCGTCTTTCCAGAGCACCGCGTTGCCGCTTTGGGTGCGCAGCTTGTTTTGCACGGCCCCAAACCGCTCGGCGTCCACGTAGGGCCGGGCCTGGTCCCAGGTGCGCTGAAACTGCCGCACTTGCTGCACGCCCTGGTCGTAGTGCAAAGCCAGCTCGTCCCAGAGGGTGCGGCCGCTTTTCATCTGGAAAGTCCAGGGCAGGTGATGAAACCACAGGAGGTACTCGTCGGGGCAGGTGGCGGGGTTGTTGAGCTGCGAAGCCAGCGGCTCGTTGTACTGGCTCACGGCGTCGCTGCCCGTTTTTGTGCGGTCGAAGCCTACACCGTTGGCCGCGGCTTGGTGGTAGTAAGGCGGGGTCCAGTCGGCGCGCATTTTGGGCGGTGCCCACCACGGGCCGGGGCCGTAGTGGTCGTGCGTGGCCGACATAATGTGGTGCAAGCCTAAGGGCATGGAGTAATCAACAATAGCCTCGCGGCTGGCCAGCATCAATTGCGTTACCGGGGCCAGAAACTTGGCGTTCCAATCGGCTGCGGCGGCTGGTTGCGTGGCGCCACCGGCGGCGTTCTGGAAAGTCAATTTCAGCCACTCATCGGCCAGCTGGGCGCTTTTGGCGCTGCTGTTCCAGGCCAGCCGCCCGAAGGCGTACCAGTTGGCTTGCGCAAAGTCGTGGCCGGTCCAGTTGGTATCGAGGCCCACGTTGGAGACGCCGGCCATGGCCGAGTGCGCCTGGCGGTACACGCTGCCGTTGGTGCAGCGGGCCACGGTGCTGCCAGGGCCGGCCTGGTAGGTGTCACTTTGCAGGCACTCTTCCCACATCGGCGCCAGATACGCCAGGTCGATGTTGTGCCCGAGGTACTCCTGGGTTATCTGAAACTCAGGCATGACGGCCGTCTTTTTCAGCGCCCCAAACAGCGGGCTAAACGGCTCCCGGGGCTGAAAGTCAACCGGCCCGTTTTTCACCTGAATGATGACGTTGTTGCGGAATTTGCCGTCGAGCGGCACAAACTCGTTGTAGGCTTGCTTGGCGCGGTCCTTATCGTTGGGGCTGTACACGAAGGCGCGCCACATCACCAGGCCGCCGTAGGGCTTAAGGGCATCGGCCAGCATATTGGCCCCGTCGGCGTGGGTGCGGCCGTAGTCCTGCGGGCCGGGCTGCCCTTCGCTGCTGGCTTTCACCAAAAAGCCGCCAAAGTCCGGCACCTGCCGGTAGATTTCCTGCACCTTGCCGCGCCACCATTTCACCACGGCCGGGTCCAGTGGGTCGGCGGTTTTGAGGCCACCCAGCAGCACCGGCGAGGAAAACTTCACCGAGAGGTAGGTCTTTACCCCATAAGGCCGCAGCACGTCGGCAATGGCTTTCACCCGGCCCAGGTACTCAGTGGAGAGTATCATCGGTGAGGCATTCACGTTGTTGAGCACGCTGCTGTTGATGCCGATAGACGCATTAGCCCGGGCATATTCCTGCCACAGCTGCTTGTCGCGGCTGGTCACCACCAAGGCGCTGTCTTTGCGCCAGAAGATGGATTTGCCGGCGTATCCGCGCTCCACCGACCCATCGGGATTGTCCCAGTGGTTGAGCAAGCGAAGCTCGTACGAGGGATTGGAAACTTCATTGGTTGTCGGTTGGCCGGTTTGCTGGCGCCGCAACAGCTCGAACACTCCGTACAAGATGCCTCGCTCAGTAGATGCTTGCACTCCTTGTGCACTCAGTTGAAACCCGTCGTACTTGATGGCCTTGTTCTTTTTGAGCGTCAGCGTAACGGTGGCCCCGGCGGTGCCCTGCCAGCCCTGCTGCAATTCCTGCTTGGCCGTAGCGAGCAGAACCGAATTTTTGGCAGGCGCCACCACCGTAACCGGCACCGCGGCGTGCGGCCGCAACCAGAGCTGGTGGCCGTCTTCGGCGCGCAGCCCCAAACTTGTGCTCAGGAAAAATATCGGGATGAGAAGTTGCTTCATGGGTGGGATGGGTGGGATATTTTGGCTGATAGGCACCTCAGCGGTTACTTCACCGGAGCGACACCCTTGGTGGTCTGCACGATAGGTTTGATGGTGCCGTCGGGATTGTAGTACATCTCGTCCACGCAGATGGAGCGCCGGTAGCTGCCGCCAGTGGGCAAGGCGCCGTTGTGGTAGAAGAAGTAGCTCTTGCCCTTGTAGTCGATGATGCCGGGGTGGGTGGTGAAGCTGTTGGGCACGTTTTCCTGAATGATGCCGCGGTAGGTCCACGGCCCGGCGGCGCTGGGCGCGGTGCAGTACTCTATCATTTCAGGCTTGGTACCGGCGCTGGCGTACACCAAGTAGTACAGCTTTTTGCGCTTGTACACCCAGGGGCCTTCAATGTAGTTTTTGATATTCAGCACCGTGATGGGGCCAGCCAGCTCGGTCAGGTTGTCTTTGAGCTTTACGTAGCGGCAGCTTAAGTTGCCCCAGTACAGGTACACCTGCTTGTCGTCGTCCACGAAAACTGTCGGGTCGATGTCGTCCCAGGCGTGCGGCTTGTCTTTGGTCATTTCGTTGACGATGAGCGCCTTGCCAATAGCATCCCTGAACGGCCCGGTAGGCCTATCCGACACGGCCACGCCAATGGCCGCGCCGCCCTGGCTCTGGTCGTTTTTCTTGTGAAACGTGGACACAAACCAGTAGAACTTGCCTTTGTGGTAGACGCACTGCGCCGCGTAGGCATCCCCGGTGGCCCATGCAAAGGTTTTGGGGGAGAGGCGGGTGCCGTAGTCTTTCCAGTGCACCATATCGGTGGTGGAATAGATGCGCCAGTCGGGCATTTTGTAGTTGGTTTCCTGCACCGAAGCCGTGTCGTGCCCGGTGTAGAGAAACAGCGTGTCGCGGTACACCAGGGGCGCCGGGTCAGCCGTGAATACATCCTTGATAATCGGGTTCTGAGCCCGCAAGTCGGTGTCAGTTCCCCAGGCGGCCAGCGCTACGAGCAGGGTGAAAAAGCTGTTTTTCATGTAGTTGATCTTGGCAGATAGAAGCAGGAGCGGGGAAGCACAGAAATTACTGCGCTTTCAATTCGTAAGTCTTACCGGCTGTGGTCGGGAAGTCATAGACCACCGATGGAGCCAGCGTGGGCTGCTTAGCGGCTGCTTGGGCAGACACCAGCGGCGGCGGCACCACCGGGGTTTCAAAGAACGGGTTACTATTGTTGCCCTGGGCCGGGCGCAACCTGAGGCGGCCGGCGGCCACCATGGGGCTGTGTACCCGCACCCGGCAGTTGCCCCCGAGCCGCGAGGTAATACGCACGCGCGTGATGTTGCCTTGCTTCCAGGCTAGGTCCACCACGTAGCCGCCGCGGGCCACCAGGCCGGTTACCTCGCCCGTTGGCCAGGCGTCGGGTAGGGCCGGCAGCAGGTCAATGGCACCATCATAGCTCTGCACAAGCAGTTCGGCCAAACCCGCTGTGCAGCCAAAGTTGCCGTCAATCTGAAACGGGGGGTGTGCATCCAGCAGGTTGGGGTAGGTACCGCCGCCTTCACCTGAGTTGCCGCCCGCGCCGGAGCGGAGGTGCAATTGCTCGGTGAGTAGCTGGTAGGCGTGGTTGCCGTCCTGCATGCGGGCCCAGAAGTTCACCTTCCAGCCCATCGACCAGCCCGTGGACACGTCGCCGCGCTGGGTGAGGGTGGTACGGGCAGCCTCGAACAAAGCCGGCGTGCGGTACGGTGAAATCTGGCCGCTCGGGTACAGTCCGTAGAGGTGCGAGATGTGGCGGTGCTGGTCTGTGGGGTTGTCTACGTCTTGCAGCCACTCCTGCAACTGCCCATACTGGCCAATCTGCATGGGGGGGAGCCGCTCACGCAGGGTGCGCAGGCTATCCGCAAAGGGCTTATCAAGCTGAAGAAGCTCGGCAGCCCGGATGGTTTTCGAGAACAGGTCGAACACCAGCTGATTATCCATCGTAGTGCCGGCCACGATGGCAATGTTTTTACCCTGAAGCGAATAGGTGTTTTCGGGCGACACGGAGGGCGCTACCACCAACCACTGATGGGTAGGCTCTTCCTCTAAGGCATCTACAAGGTAAGTAGCCGCGCCTTTCAGCACCGGGTAATACTCGCGCAGAAACTGCTGGTCGCCGGTGAACTGGTAATGGTCCCAGAGGTGCTGCGCGAGCCAGGCGCCGCCCATGGGCCAGAGCCCGTACTGCGGCGGATCAACCTGCCCCGTAATGCGCCAGATGTCGGTGTTGTGGTGCAGCATCCAGCCGCGGGCGCCGTATAGCTGGCGGGCGCTTTGCTGCCCGGTTACGCTCAGGTCCTTTATCATCCCGAACAACGGTTCGTGCAACTCGGTCAGGTTGGTGACTTCGGCCGGCCAGTAGTTCATTTCGGTGTTGATGTTCACCGTGTACTTGCTGTCCCAGGGGCCCTTGAGGTGCTCGTTCCAGATGCCTTGCAGGTTGGCCGGCTGCCCACCCGGCTGCGAGCAGGAAATGAGCAGGTAGCGCCCGTACTGGAAATACAAGGCCGCCAGGGCCGGGTCGTGGCCGTTGGCAAAGTTTTCGAGGCGCTTATTGGTGGGCAACTCAGCGGCAGGCGTCACGCCTAGGTTCAGGGTCACGCGGTTGAAGTAGCGCTGGTAAGCCGTCGTGTGACCCGCCCGAGCTGTTTCGTACTTCTTCCCCACGGCCTGGTTTAGATAGGCCATGGCCCGCGCCGCAGCGTTACCACTCACGTCGTGGTAGTTAACGAAGTTGGTGCCAATCGAAAAGTAGAGCGTGGCGCTGTTGGCCTTTTCAATCCGGATGCCCGCGGCGGTAGTTTGCACGGTGCCGCCGTCGGTTACAGCCTGGCCCCGCAGCTGAAAGCGAATCTGGCCGGGTTGGCCTTCGTGCTCACTGCCGCGGCCATCGAGCACCAGCTGGTTGTTTTCGGTGCGCTGGGTGTGCTGCATCAAACTTTCCTGGCTGAGCTGGCAGCTGATCCGGCCGGGCTGGCTGGCCGTGAGGCGCACAATAATTACTTGGTCGGTCAGGGAGCTGAACACCTCGCGCAGGTAGCGCACGCCCCCAAGCTGGTAGCTGACCGAGGCCACGGCGCGGCTGATGTCCAGGTCGCGCTGGTAGTTGGTGGCCTGCTCGTGGCCGGGAAAGCGCAGGTACACGTTGGCCGCCATCTGGTAGGGCATGCCGCTGTTGCCGGCGGGCTGCATCTGGGTTTGTGCCAGGGCCTGGGCTTCTACCAACTGGCCGGCCAACAGCTGCGTGCGCAACTGTTGCACCACCGGCAGGGCGTTGGGCTTCACGTTGTTATTGGGGCCGCCGGCCCAAATGGTTTCTTCATTTAGCTGAAGCCGCTCCCGTTCTGGCGCGCCAAACACCATAACCCCCAGGCGGCCGTTGCCGAGGGGCAGCGCCTCGTTCCAATTAGTTGCGGGGCGGTCATACCACAGCCGCAGGGGCGTAGGCTTGGGTTTATCAGCACCATAACTGGCCACGGTGCTCGGCCAGCAGAGCAGGAATAAGCAAAATCTAACGAGACAATGACGCATGCGTGAGGGGGCGGGCAACACAGCTGGCAGGATAGTCGGGGTGGCGACGCGTGACTGTGCCAGCAGCAGGGCAATGGAGAGCCGGAATGCCGAGCGGCGCTTTATTTCTTATACATGGGGTCGTTGCCCTCGTATTTCAGCCACTTGAAAGCGGCCGTGTTGGTAGTGGGCTGGCCCGAGGATGTGGCATACATGCCGAACAAACAGCCGATGAAACCCCCGGCCACCTGCGTGCTCAGGAACTTGCCATCCACTTTGTCCTTGAGCACCGTCCAGGTTTTGCCGTTCTCCGAGAAGTGGAAGCTGTAGGTGTCGCCTTGGGCCTGAATGCGCAGCTGCACGCTGGCCGTTGCCAACTTAAGCGGCGCTTGGGCTAGCAGTTCCGGCTGCTTTACATCGGCAGTGCTCTTGAAGAGTTGGAGCAGCGGCTTGCCGTTTTCCACGGACTTGCAGAGGTAGTAGAAGTGCTTCTCGTCCTGGAAAATAACTAAGCCCGCCTTCTCGTTGGCCGTTTTCGGCGCGAAGGTCAGCTCGGTTTCGGTGGTGCAGTACATGTGCTGCTGGCGCTTGCCAATGAAAGCCGGGTTGCCGGTTTCCGCCACCGTTTCGGGCTTCAGCTTCAGGGTGAGGCCCTTGGCTTTGCTGAGCGAGAAGTTGCTGCTATCCACGGTGCGCAGAAATAGCAGTGCAGGGTCGAGCTGCTTCTCGAAGGTGAGGGTGTAGCTGAAGTTGCCGCTTTGGGGCCGGGCGCCGGGCTGCTTCACCTCCGGGAAATTGGCCTTGTAGCTGTACTGCACTCCGTTGGGCCCCGGCTCCATCACCGGCCACTCGTCTTTCCAGGTTACGGGCACGATGAACGTCTCGCGGCCGGTGTTGTAGAAGTTGCCCTCGTAGGGCCGCACCGCCAGGAAAATAGCGTAGGTCTTGCCATCGGGGCCTTCCACAAACTGCGCGTGCCCCGCCGAGGTGATGGGATCTTTGCGGTCTTTGGGCAGTTCGCGCTGCGAGAGAATGGGGTTTTTCTCGTAGGGCACAAACGGCCCCAGCGGCTCCTTGCTGCGGAACACCACCTCCGTATGGTTGACCGATGTGCCACCTTCGGCCGCGTAGAGGTAGTACCAGTCGTTGCGCTTCATCAGGTGCGGGCCCTCAATCCAGACTGGCTTCTTGCTGAGGTCCACGCCGCCATTCACCACAATTTTGGCTTCACCCACGGTTTGCAGCGTTTGCGGGTTCAGCTCAATCATCTTGATGGAGCGGTGGCCATCGTAAAGCGGCTTGTTGTCGGGCGGGTCGCTGTTGTAGATGACGTAGGCCTTGTCGCCCTCGAAGTACAGCGAAGGGTCGATGCCGCGCACCTGGGGCAGGAACGTGGGGTCGCTCCAGGGGCCGGCGGGGTTTTTGGCCGTCACCACGAAGTTGCCTTTGTGGTCGATGAGCGTGCACGTGACGTAATACGTGCCGTTGTGGTACTCAATGGCGGGCGCAAACAAGCCCCGAGTCATCCGGTCGCCCATGAAAGTCATTTGCGAAGGCCGGCTGATGACATTGCCTACCTGCTTCCAGTTTTTCAGGTCCCGGCTGTGCATCACCGGGATGCCGGGGAAGTAGGAAAACGTGGAATTGACCAGGTAATAGTCCGGCCCCACTTTCACAATGCTGGGGTCGGGGTAGAAGCCGGTCATGATGGGGTTGACCAGCTCAATTGATTGCGCAAATAGCCCGGTTGTGTGTTGCAGCAACAAGGTGGTGAAGAGGACGAGGGTTGAGCTTACGCGTGTTACTTTCATGCAAATCGAAATAAATGGAGGTCTTCAATACACCAGCCGGAAACGGGAACCATCAACACGGGAAAATCCTGGCTGCGGGACCCCGAGCGGGCCGCCACCAAGATAACCACCGTCCATCAGGCGTTTTTCTGCCCTTCGTTATGGCCTTCACTTCGCGGCTTGTACTACGGCCCGGAAAGCGGGCTTCGGCTGGTAGTCGCGGCCGAAGAGTAGCGGGTAGCTCGTGCGGCCTCTGATGGGCCAGTTGTTGAGCCAGGAGTCGGCGTCGGTGACGCCCCACAGGGTTACCCGGTCGATAACGTCGCGGTGCTTATGAAACAGGGCAAACAAGTCGGCGTAACGCTTGGCCAGCTTTTGCTGCACCGAGTCGGGTAGGCCGGCCTTGTAGATATTGTATTTGGCATCGGCGCCGAACGTTTCGGCAATGTCGGCGCCCTGGCGGCGGCTGGGGTTGGGCAGCACGTCGATATCAAGTTCCGTGAAGTTGACGTGTACGCCCAGCTTGGAAAACGCCACGATACTGGCTTCCACTTCTGCCAGACTCGGCTTGGTAAGACCGTAGTGGCCCTGCATGCCCACGGCCGTTACGTTAATGCCCTTGGCCTGCAAGCTTTTCACGAGCTTAATCACTCCTTCGCGCTTCTCGGGGCGGTAGAGGCTGTAGTCGTTGTAATAAAGCTCGGCTTGGGGGTCGGCCTGGTGGGCGTATTCGAAGGCTTTGGCCGCAAAGTCTTCCCCCAGAATCTCCAGCCACTTGGTTTTGCGCAGGTCGCCCTGCTGGTCGTCAATGGCTTCATTCACCACGTCCCAACCGCCAATTTTGCCTTTGTAGCGGCCTACTACCGTGTTGATATGGTCTTGCAGGCGCTTGAGCAACACCTCACGGCTAACCGGCTGGCCGGCGGCATCCTCAAACACCCACTTGGGCGTTTGCTGGTGCCAGAGCAGCGTGTGCCCTATAATAAACATCTTGTGCTGCTGCCCGAAGGCCACGTATTCGTCGGCGGGTTTGAAGTTGTAGGCGTCCGGACGTGGGTGTACCGGTCCCCACTTCAGCAGATTTTCGGGGCTGATGGTATTGAACTGCTGCGTGATAAGAGCAGTTGATTTTGCATCCTGGCCACTGCTTTGTTGGTAATTGAGGGCTGCTCCAACGTAAAAATCCCTCTTGAATGTAGCCTTCAGCGTGGGCTCAGCTTTCTGCCCGAAGCCAGCCACCACGCTAGCCAAAGCGAGGTAGAGCAGTGCTTTTTTAGTTTGAATTTTCAAAAGAAGAGGATTAGTTCAGAAAAGGAGACGGGAGAGGAGTAGGTGGGGGCAGGCGTCAGAAGCAGGCTTGCTTTCCGGCTTTTCACAAGGCTAGCAGAATACGTACCTGCTGCAAAAGGGCGTGCCGGACAATAATTTAATCGAGCAATAAAACCTTCCCAACTGGCCCTCCCCATTAGGTTCCCACACCTTGCTCAGGCCAGCTGGGTCGGTTTTATTGCTCGATTAAGCGTCTCGTCTGGTGTATAATTTTCCACTTGTTTTTACGCAGCAAAACCTTCCCAGCTGGTCTCATTCCGAGGGTTCCTACGCCCTGTAAAGACCAGCCGGGTTGGTTGTTTACTGTTCAAATAAGGATACTGAGTTCCGTGAATTGTGTGAAAAAGCGGAGCGAGAGTGGCTGCTCGTACTACACCGCCACTCTCTTGGTCCTTTCTTATTAGCCTATTGGTAGCCGGGGTTCTGATAAGTGGCTTTCACATCCGCGGACACATCCAAACGCTCGAGCTGGAACTGCGGGATAGGACGCAGGTAGTGGTACGGTTGGATGGTGCGCGTAACGGTTAGCGGAGTATGGTCTCCGTAGTTAGTGCCCCCGATACGATAGGTAGCGGCTAACTCGTTCCATTTTTGAGTGCGCACCAAGTCAAACCAACGATACCCTTCCGCGTAGTATTCGCGCGAACGTTCGGCCAGAATGTAGTTGATGTCAATAGTGGTCGGCGTGGCCGCAACCATGGCCGCGCTGTTATCCTGCACTTTGGCCACATTGCCGTTCTGGTCGAAACGCCACTTACCGGCCCGGGCCCGAATGACATTAATTAATTCCCGGGCACTCTGACCAGATTTAGTAGTGGCTCCTTTTACGGCGGCTTCAGCCGCCACGAAGTACAGCTCCGAGAACTTGGCCACGTTGAATGGCCGCGTGCTGCCGGCATTCGGCTGGCCTAAGCCCGTACCGTTATCCGTCCGGTAAGGACCAAGCTTCCACAGGCCCGGATACACAATCCGGCTTATCCCGCGCGGCGAAATCACATAGTCCGCTCTGCCGGGCAATGTACCTGCTCCTACGTTGCTCGCGCCAACTCCGGCGGGGTACGTAATGGCAGTCGCAGGTTCTGTATCCAGGAACGTCAGAATGGCACCACCTGGGGTCACCGGCAGGTTGTTGGCGTTGTATAAGGTGGCGTTAGTGACTCCTGCCTTAGGCCAGTTGCCACGGTACGTAGTGGTAAAAGTGCCATCGTAGCGCGAATCATTGGTTTTGTCGGCAAAGGTGTTCTCAACGGCCC
This sequence comes from Hymenobacter telluris, assembly GCF_017313265.1. GTDB lineage: Bacteria > Bacteroidota > Bacteroidia > Cytophagales > Hymenobacteraceae > Hymenobacter > Hymenobacter telluris. Next base: position 628,170 of record NZ_JAFLQZ010000001.1, read on the forward strand.
CAATGGTCGGAGCCATCCGGTTCCAAGGACGGCCCAACGCCTGAACGGCTTCCCGCTGCACTGAATTTACGCCCCCTGTGCCATTCGCATTGGTGTAGCTTCGGATGTTGGTATAGTTCCACGTCATCATCCAGCCGGCAAAGTTGTCAGGGGCACCACCACTACCAAAGCTGATGCTGCCGCCATTGTATAATTCGCTGGATTCAGTGTGGTCCGCGAACATCAGCATTTCCGAGTTGCGGTCATTCGTGCCTACGTTTACATCGTAGTACGTGGGCTGCAAACGGAACGGACCTGGGCTATCAATACCGGCCGTGGCCACATCGTAGGCCTGCTGATAATAATACTGAGCGGTACGGCCGGCCGGGTCTGTTCTTTGCGCCGCCGGATAGGTGGGAATGTTATTGGGGTTCTCCAGCCACCAGGCGTAGGTCAGGTACGCTTTGGCCAGATACAGGCGGGCCAGCGTTTTGGTAGCACCTCCGACCACCCGTGGTTGAGCCGGCAAATCCGTAATGGCTTGCAGCAGATCAGGAAAAACGGCTTTGGTATACACCTCAGGCACCGTGTTGCGGACCGAGGTTCTGATAGCATTGATGTTGAACTTCAACTCTCCCGAGCCCAAATCCAGGGGCACTCCGCCAAACGTTTGGACCAGCATGAAGTAATCGAAGGCGCGGAAGAATCTCGCCTCGGCAATCAACGCCGGCGAAATGGTGCCGACGGCGGTGGCATTCTCGATAATACCACTGGCCGTGTTGATATTCGGAAAAGCCGCTCCCCACAGCGCATCGGCCCGGCTGTTATTGGCGTTGAGCGGCGCTCGGCCGGAGAGGTCCATGGCCAGAAAGTTCTCATCGGCATCCCGGCCGTAGGTTGCCTCGTCGGTTCCGGTCAGCGTCGCATTATAGTAGTACGCGTTGCCGTAGATGTTGCGCAAGTGCGCATACATCGAGGTTAACCCCCCAGCAACCCCTCTTTCGGTTTGAAAGTAGCTGGGTGTGTAAAGGCCTCGGGGTTCTTCCTCTAAAAGATCCGTGCACCCCGCGGCAGACATAGAGATGACGGCCGCTCCAATAAAGAATTTTATGTTAAAGGCTTTCATGTTGATCTTTTCTTAGAAGGTAAGGTTGAGCCCTGCGATGAAGGCGCGGGTTGCCGGGGCGTTGGTGCCCAGCGTCAGGATGCGACTAAGGCTGCCGGACAGGGGCACAGCCGCGTTTTGGTCGCCAAACGAGTTAGTCTCCGGGTCCATGCCCGATTCCTTTTTGTAAGGCGAGAAAAAGACAAAGGGGTTTTGTGCCGTTGCGTACAGCCGCAGGCGGTTAACGCCGACATTCTTCAACCACGCCATATTGTTGAAATTATAGCCTAGCGAAATGGAGCGAACCTTCAGGTAGGAAGCATCGAAATAGCCCAGTGTAGAGGCGTACTTTGGGTTGTCGCCGCTCGCCAGGGAACCTGGCCGGGGGTATTTGGCATCCGTGTTTTCCGGCGTCCAGTAATCCACTTTTACGTTCCCCCGACGGCCATTCAGCAAGTTGAGGTAACCGCCCGAACCGTAAATCGTACTGTTGAGCAGGCCACCGCTTTGGAAGGCTCCTACGACGGACAGGTCAAAGCCTTTGTAGGCCACCCGGGTGTTCAAACCGCCTAGGAAGTCGGGGTTTACGTCCAGAATCTGACGGTCCTGCACGCCAATGGGGCGGGTGGGGGTACCATCATCGTTGTACGTACCGGTGTATTTCACCTTAATCATCCCAATGGTGGAATTAGGGTTGGTAGATGGCTCCAGAATGGCTCTGTAGGGGTCTTCTTCTTGCCACAGCCCTATTCTTTCGTAATCGAAGACTACATTGATCGGTTTGCCCACAAACCACCAGCTTCCTTCGTCCCGGTCTTGCTCCCCTGCCAGTGACGTAATCTTGTTGCGGTTGGCATACAAGTTGAAGCCCGCTTCCCAGGTCCAGCCGTTGACATTGTCCAAAATCAACCCGTTCAAAGAAAGCTCTATGCCTTTGTTTTGCGTAGAGCCAATGTTGTTGGTGAAGCTACCCACCCCGGTAGTGGGAGGCAAGGCCACGCCCAGCAGCAGGTCTTCGGTGTTGGTGACGTAATACTCCACGGTACCCGAAAGACGGTTTTTCAGGACCGCGAAATCCAACGCGTAGTTCCAGGTTTTAGAGAATTCCCAGCCCAGGGTAGGGTTGGGCGCCACACTCACAAATAAGCCCGTCTGGTAGCCGGTAGGGCCGAAATTGTAGGGTCGGGCGTCCAGGCGGCCCAGGGTAGAATAGGGGGCAACGGCTTGGTTTGACGTTATACCGTAGCCAACCCGCAGCTTCATCATGTTTACGGCCGAAACACTCTGCATGAATGATTCTTTGGCGATATTCCAGCCGACCGAAACGGCCGGGTAGGTATTCCATTGGTAGCCGGGGGCCAGCCGGGAGGAGCCGTCCGAACGGACCGTAGCGGAGAGCAGGTACCGGTCATCGTAGGAGTACATCAACCGGCCCATGTACGACAACAGCCCGGTTTTTGTATACTGCTGGTCGTTGGGGTTTACGATGATTTCGCCGGCTGCCCGGCCCAGATTATAGAACTGGAAGGCGTCGGCCGGAATATCCCGGGCATTAATCTGCGACCGATTGAACGTGTTGCTGGAGGCAGAATACAAGGCTAACGCATTGATATTGTGCTTCCCGCCTAAGGTACGGTCGTAGGACAAGATGTTTTCAACGGTGTAGTCCGTGGTCAGCGAGTTGCTGGTGGAGGCCGTAGAAGGATTAGTAGCGAGAGCCGAGTTGATGCCCTCTCCCGTGTAGCTACCACCCTGGCCCTGCCGATAATTTACCCCCAGGTTGAGGCGGTATTTCAACCCCTCGACTCCGGGCATACTGAATTCACCGAAGAGCGAGTTGTAGCTGGCAAAGTTTCTCGATTGACTCAGCCATCTGTCTGCATTATCTTCTACCACAGCCTTGGTAGCTACCCACTGCTCATCCAAGGGCATTCTGATGGTTCTTCTCAGCGTCCCATCCGCATTGTACGGGCTGGCGAGTGGTGAGGAAGTTAAGGCACCATACACCCCCACGTTGGAGCCTTCCGTTAGGCTATAGGTGTTGTTGGTTGTGAAGCCCAAGCGGACATATTTACCAACGCCCTGGTCAAGCGAGCCACGAACCGAATAGCGGGTGTACTGCTGGGTAGGAATTACGCCCTCTTCCTGATAATACCCCGCGTTGAAATTGTACCGCCCGTTCTCCGTACCACCAGTTACCCCTACGTTGTGGTTGGATTGAATGCCGGTTCGGTACAATTGCTTCTGCCAATCGGTATCGACGTCATCGGATTCGTCTAGAGTGTTACTGTACAAGGGCTGCCCATTATTATATAAGCCCGTTGCTTTGCGAAGCGCCGCAAACTCTGGCCCGTTCATCATGGGGTAGGGGGCGAAAAGGGTTTTCGCGCCCACAAACCCATCGTAGGTCAGTTGGGCCTTTTGCCCTTTCTTACCCCCTTTGGTGGTTACCAGCACCACTCCATTGGCTCCCCGCGACCCGTAGATGGCCGTAGCCGAGGCATCTTTCAGGATGTCGACGCTCTGGATATCGTTGGGGTTGATGTCGCCGATGGAACCTGGGAAGGGAATCCCGTCCAGCACGATTAGGGGGTCGTTGGAGGCGTTAAGAGAGCGGGTGCCGCGGATGCGGATTTGGGTGGTGGCACCAGGCTGGGAGGAGGTTTGGGAAATTTGTACCCCCGGCAACCGGCCTTGCAGGGCCTGCGAGATGTTCGCCGTAGGTACTTCGCGCAAAGTCTCGCCACTAATAGAAGCTACCGAACCCGTCACCGCTTCGGCCCGCTGCGTGCCGTAGCCCACCACCACTACCTCATCCAGGGCCTTGGTGTTGGTAGCCAGCCTGACGTTTACCGCAGTGCCAGAAACAACTACCTCTTGGCTAACGAAGCCAATAGCGCTGAATACCAGCGTGCTCCCCACCGGGGCCGACAACGTAAATCCGCCGTCACCGTTGGTTGAAACCCCGTTGGTGGTGCCTTTTACGAGCACCGTGACGCCCGGCAGACCCTCGTTGCCTTCTGCGCTGACAACCCGACCGGAAATCGTTTGCGCAGCTTGCGCCAGCGCTTGTGTGGTTGGTAAGAACAGGCTGGCGCTGGGCAGCCCTACTGCCGCAAACAGCGGCAAGCTCAGGCCCAAGGCCGTTTTGCGTAGTGGTGTGTTCATAGAGTGTAGGAATTTGAATGGGTATGAATGCGTACTCTGAAAAATCGTGATGCCCAAGGCAAGAGTCATTGTACTAATCATTGATTAATGCAAGTTGACTGGCTTGCGTGGGAACGGGTGAAATGCTAGAACCGCTGTTCTGCTTCATCATTGCTTGTATACCTGCTTGCTTTTTGTTGCCTGCACATAGAATACAAGTGCCTCTTGATTTTGCTGTTGCGGTAAGGCCGATAGCAGAGATATGGGAGCAGTAATTGGACAGGAATAATCGATGAGACAGGTTGCTTTAAGTCAGGCTGTCTAACCACTTAATCGTTTGTGTATACAGGCCCAACTACCAGCCAAACCTAGTAATGCTGATAATCCAAAGGTATTGGGATGTGAAGCGCAGGAATGCGCATATTATTACAACAGATGTCAAGGGCACGGACGGGGTTTGCATTGCTAGAAACTGATTGTAAATGGCTTTAATGGCATTATTTGCATACATTAGTTGTACTGTATTGCACATAAGTTGGCTTTCGGTTGAAGTCTATAATGGCGTTGAATTATCTATTCCATCATGGATATTGTACCACATATCGTGAGAAAAACTTGCAGAATCATTTGTGCGAACGATATTGATGTATCGCAAACGTTTCAGATTTGTGAGGTTACAATGGGGGCTACTTTTTATGGTGAGAATGGCGGCATTGTAGAAGGCTGCGCCTGAATTGCATGCGCGACTGCTCTTCTAAGTGGCCTGACTTTTCGCTATACTGCCGAACCCTCGACTTCCTTTGGAACCAATGCTCGCTGAGTAGTTCCTAGTACCTATAACCGCAACTGCTCCGCCTCCCACCCAAACTTTCCAGATTGCAATATGACTACCGCACAGTATTTGCCGCCACATACATGGCCTGATGCAAGCACCCCACGGCTGGGCTACTTGTTCAGTACAAAACAATTTGATGGTAACCATGCCCGAAGCAGAAGGCCATGTACAGCCTGATTGTTGCCCTGCGCAGTGCGGGCCAGCTCACTAGGTACGCGGTTATTAACCGGGGCGTGGCTGTTGTGCTGCTGCTTTGCGGCTTGCTGATAGTAGGCAAATCAGCCGCGGCGCAACCATCGGATGTCAAGTTCACCGCTTTGGCTTCCAAAGATGGCCTAGCTTCCAACACCGTTTATGCTATTCTCAAAGACCGGTATGGGCTGCTCTGGATTGCTTCGGATGAAGGATTGCGGAAGTACGACGGCTACCGGTTCAGCTTGTACCATTTAGGGCCTCGTAAAACCTCGAATTTCCAGGCCGTTGATATTTCATCCCTGCACGAAGACCAGGCCGGCCGGCTGTGGGTAGGCACAATGGGCCGGGGACTCCACCTCTACAACCGGGCCCTCGATACCTTCGTGGCGTATGATGGACGCCTCGCGGCGGGCATGCAGGACAACAGATTCATCAAGCAGGTAAGCAGCGATGCGCTGGGTAACATCTGGACAGTGGCTGCGGGTGAAGTCAGGCGCATAAACCCCAAGACGGCCCGCGTTACGCCCGTGCCCTTTGCGCAAGCGGGCGGCCCGGCGCGCTCGATAGCTCCGCAGTGCATCTACACCGACAAGAAACAGCGCACCTGGCTGGGTACAAATAGTGGCTTATTCCGCTATAACCCGGCTACGCGCATGCTGGAGCCGTTTGCGCCGGGAAAAGCGGGTCCGCAGGGCCTGGCCGGCGACACCATCAATGCCATAACCCAGGACCGAAACGGCCAGCTGTGGGTAGGCACCACCAATGGCCTGAGCCGGCTGGCAACCGATGAACGCGGCTTCGATACCTTCAAATTCAAGTACAACGACCCGCACACCATTGGCAGCAATTTCATCTTTACGCTGGCTGCGGGGCGCGATGGCACGGTGTGGGTGGGCACGGAAGGCGGCCTCGACATTATCAATGTGCAATCGGGGCAGGCTACGCGCTACGCGCACAACAGTCGCGACGCATACAGCCTGAACAGCAAGTCGGTGCGTAGTATCCTGCTCGACCCGCAGGGCATCAACTGGATAGGAACGTACAAGGGCGGCGTCAGCAAGCACGACCAGAACCTGACCTTGTTCGACAGTCGGCGCAACAACGAGCTGGACCCGTTGGGGCTCAACTCACCCTTGGTAACATCCTTCGCCGAAAAGCGCAACGGCGACCTGTACGTAGGTACGGACGGGGGCGGCCTGAACGTGTATCACGTGAAAACGGGCTTGTTCAGCCACCTCGACATCAAGAGCAAGAAGCGCGTCAATCTGGCCGGGCTGCCCATCCAGAGTTTGCTGCTGGACCGGCACGAGCAGCTATGGATGGGCACCTTCGACCACGGACTTTTCGTGCTTGACACCAAAACGGGCGCCTACGAGCAGCGGCTTCGGGGGCCGGGCAAACGACAGCTGAATAACAACCAAATCTATTGCCTGAAAGAAGACCGCGCCGGCCACATCTGGATTGGTACCAACGGGGGCGGAGTGAATATGTACGACCCCAAGACCGGCGTAATTACCAAGTTTACTGATGCGCCGAAAGATTCTGCGGACAAGAAATTGCCAATCAACAACTACATCCGGGGCCTCGAAGAAGACGCGGCCGGCAATATCTGGATTGGGTCCGTTGGCGGCGGAATTGCGGTTTACCACCCTGGCAGCAAGCAATTCACCGTTTATAATTTTGCGAAAACCGGGCTGAACCTCGACCATATCACCACCATTGCCAAGGACCGGCGGGGCACGATGTGGATGGGAACCATCGGGAATGGCTTGTACCAATTCGATGCGCGCACCAAGAAATTCGCCACGTTATCGAGCCGGGAAAAACTGCCGGATGGCTACATCCATAAGATTCTGGAAGACAACACCGGCGCTATCTGGATAAGCACCAACCGGGGCATCAGCCGCCTGGATACCAAGCAAGGAAAATTCACGAATTACTCGCAGGAAAACGGGCTCCAGAACAAGGCTTTTCTGAACAACTCGGGCATTAAAGCCGCCGACGGAACCCTGTTTTTTGGGGGGATTGAAGGCTTCAACTACTTCTCACCGTCGCGCCTGAAAATCAACCGTAACGTGCCCCCGGTTGTGCTTACCGACCTGCGGGTGGACAACAAGCCCGTGGTGCTAGGCGAACAGTCGCCGTTGCGGCAGCACATAACTGTTGCCAAGGAAATCCATCTGAATTACAAGCAGAACTTCGCGTTGTCGTATGCCGCGCTGAACTACACGCTTCCCCAGAAAAACCACTATGCCTACAAGCTGGTGGGCTTCGATAAGGATTGGAACTACGTGGGCACCGCCACCAGCGCGTACTACACCAACCTCGACCCTGGGGAGTACGACTTTGTGGTGAAAGCCAGCAACAACGATGGTATCTGGAACACCACCGGCACCCGCGTCCGGATTATCATTCAGCCGCCGTTCTGGAAAACTATCTACGCCTATGTCCTGTACGCGGGCGTGGTGGGTGCCGCGCTGTTCTACAGTCGCTACCGTGGCATCAGGAAGCTGAAAGAGGAGTTCGAGCAGCAGCAGGAGCGCGAGGAAGCCGAGCGAATCCGCAAGTTGGATTTGCTGAAAATCAAGTTCTTGACCAACCTTAGTCACGAATTCCGCACGCCTATTTCCCTGATTCTGGCCCCGACGGCCAAGCTGCTCGCCCAGCAGAAAGATCCGCAGAGCGCGGGGCAGTTGCGGGTGATTCGGCGCAATGCGCACCGGCTGCTGCACTTGGTTAATCAGCTGCTGGATTCGCGGAAAATGGAGGAGCACGAACTGCACCTGCAATTGTCGGCGGGCGAGCTGACCGGCTTCGTGCAGGAAGTGGCCTCTTCTTTTCAGGATTTAGCGGAAATCAAGAAAATCGACCTGTCCATCCAGCTCGCGCCCGAGAAGCTGTACGTGCGTTTCGACTACGACAAGGTGGAGCGCATCATGGTCAACCTGTTGTCCAACGCCTTCAAATTCACTCCCGAAGGCGGGAAAGTCAGCGTGGAACTCTCCGCTCATTCCGCCGTGCCTGATGCGCCGGAAAAAATAATCCGCCTCCGCATTGCTGATACCGGCAGCGGAATTGAGGCTAGCCAGCAGGAACTCATTTTCGAGCGGTTCTTCCAGGGCCACGAACTCTCTTCCGTGCTCAACCAGAGTAACGGCATCGGGCTGTCCATCACCAAGGAATTTGTGGAGTTGCACGGCGGCTCCATTGCGGTGGAAAGTGAGCTGGGCAAGGGGGCAAGGTTCACGGTGCTGCTGCCGCTGGAGTTGTATGCACCACTCACCGAAAACGGCAGCACCGACGATTCTGAAACGCGGCCGACAGTTCAGGACCGCAAAAAGCCGCCGAAGCCGCCGAAAAAGCCGAAAGCCGGAGAGTTGCCGCACTTGCTGATTGTGGAAGACGATGACGATTTCCGCTACTACCTGAAAGACAACCTCAAGGACCACTACAAAATTACGGATGTGCTCAACGGCAAAGACGGCTGGTACAAAGCCCTTTCCTGCCACCCCGACCTGATTGTTAGTGACATCACCATGCCCTACATGGATGGTATTGCGCTCAGCCGCAAGCTGAAATCCGACAAGCGCACCAGCCACATCCCCATCATCCTGCTCACGGGCCTGACCCGCGAGGAAGAGCACCTGAAAGGGCTGGAATCCGGGGCCAACGACTACCTCTCCAAACCCTTCAACTTCGATATTCTGCACGTCAGGATCAAGAACCTGCTGGAGCTGAACCGCACCCTGAAAACAACCTACACCAAGCAGCTACAGGTGGTGCCGAGCCCGGTGGAAATCGAGTCGAGCAGTGAGAAGTTTCTCAACAACGTGGTACTCTACATCGAGCGGAACCTCAAAAACACCAACTTCTCGGTGGAGGAACTGAGCGAGCAATTTGGAATGAGCCGGGGGTCGATGTACAACAAGATCCTGGAGCTGACGGGCATGCCGCCCGTGGAATTCATCCGTTCCCTCAAGCTAGACCGGGCCGCCGTGCTCTTGCAGGAAAGTGACCTGACCATCTCGGAAGTGGCCTACCAGGCTGGCTTTGCCACTCCGCACTATTTCACCAAGTCCTTCAAAGCCAAGTTCAATATCTTGCCTTCCGACTATCGAAAGAGCAAGAAGCCGTGAGGTAGTTGACCAAGGCGAGTCCTTCAGCTACCTTGCAAAAAAGGAGCCCCCGCCTGGCACCAGGCGGGGGCTCCTTTTTAACAGACAATCAGCATTTTACCGCTTACTTGGTGATGATGAGCCGCGTAGTAACGGCCGTGCCGGGAGCGAGCAGCTGGCAGGTGTACACGCCGGCCACCAGCTTGTGGCTGTCGAGGGTGGCTTGGTACTGCCCGCCGGCCATAACCGGCCCATCATAGATGGTGGCTACCAGGCGGCCGAGCGAGTTATATACCCGCACTTGCGCCAAGCCGGCGGCGGCCGTTCGGAAGTTCAGCGTAGCCTGATCGGTGGCTGGGTTTGGGTAGGCTTGCAGCTCTGCTACCTGGGCGCTGCCTGCGCGGTTGTTGCTGGCGCTACGCGCCGTGGTGCAGCTGGCGTCGCCAGACACTACTACCGTTACGGTTTGCGTGGTCACGTTGCCCGCGTTGTCGCGCACGGTGAGCGTTACGGGGTTCGGGCCGATGTTGGCGCAGGTAAACGTACGCGGGCTGATGGTCATGGAGGCAATGCCGCAATTGTCGGTGCTGCCGTAGTCCACGTCGTTGGCCTCAATCGTGCGCGTGCCGTTGTTTAGAGTGACGGCAAAGCCTGCCGCCATTACCATCGGCGCGGTGTTATCCACTACCAGCACGGTTACAGTTTGGGTGGCTACGTTGCCGGCATTATCAGTTACGGTGATAGTCACTTGATTAGGGCCGATGTTGGCGCAGGTAAACGTGCGCGGGCTAATGGTCATGGAGGCAATACCGCAGTTATCGGTGCTGCCGTAGTCGATGTCGGCGGCCTCGATGGTGCGCGTGCCATTGGCTTCCAAACCAACAATAAAGCCCGCCGCCAAGATGCTAGGAGCCTGCGTATCGGCTTCGCTGCCAACGGTGTACGAGCTTGTGGTGCTGCAACTGCTGCTCGGGGCCGTTACCGTTACCGTGTAGGTGCCGGGAGCCACGCCTACCAGGTCTTCCGTCGTGGCTGTGAAATTATTCGGGCCGGTCCAGCTATAGGTGTAGGTGGCCGTGCCGCCGCCCTGCGCCGTCAGGTTGATAACGCCGTCATTGCCCTTACATGCCAGCGAGTTGGTAATGCGGGCGGTGGTGCTCACGTTGCAGGGCAGTACCGTGTTGCGCACGTAGTTTTTCAGCCACACCAACGCCGGCCGCTCGGCCCCGTTGGAATAAGCCAGATAGGCTTCGGCATCAGCGCCCGGCAGCCAACCAAAGTGCGATACACCCTTCACGGCGGGGTGCTCCCAGAAGATGGGGAAAATCCGCTGGTACTCCGATAGTTGCGTGTCATCCTCCGTGCCATTCACGTCGAGCTCCGTGATGTAAAGCGGCAGGCCAGTGGCGGCTAGCACGTCCAGGCTGCTTCTCAGCACTGCCGAAGAAGTAGGGCGGGTGGAAAACGAGTGCCCCTGAATGCCGATGGCATCAATGAGCTGCCGCTGTTGCAGCAGCGTGATGATGTTGCGGTAGCTGGTGGCATTGGCCACCGAGTTTTCCACGCTGTAATCGTTGAGCATAAGCCGAGTATTGGGGAAATACTCCCGCGCTAGCTTGAAGGCATTGATCACCCAATCCCAGCCAGTTACGCCATTGCCACCCAGGGCGTTAACGTAGTTGCCGCCGCCGTTGCCGGGGGTTCCGGGTGGGTCATGCAGCGGCTCGTTCACCACTTCCAGCATGTCGATGTCCGGATAGCGCTGCGCCACGGCCGCAAACCATTCTTTGATTTCCTCCAGCTGCTCGGCCGGAGGCAAGGTTTCAATCCAGGTCGGCTGCTGGTTGCCCCAAATCAGCACGTGCAGGCGGAAAGGGAAGCCGTTGTCCTTGGCCAACCGATACGCCGCATCCAAGCTGGTCCAGTTGAATACGTCGCGGGTGCCTTCCACTGAGCCCCACTTGCCCACGTTGCTCGGCACCACCATGTTCCAGTAGTTTGTGAAGTTGGTGAGTTGCGCCGGGCTCCAGATACCCCCAAAATACTTGGACTTGCCAGTAGCCAGCGGTGGCCCGGTGGGCGTGTAGGGCGGGGGTGGGGGCGGCGTAATGCCGGCTTGCCCTAGGTTTAGGTTCTCAACGGTAAACGTGGTGTTTGAAGTGCCAAAAGCAAGCTGATCGATGTCGAGGCCGTCCTCACGGGCACCAATCTGGATGGTCTGCGTGAGGGCATTGGCGTTTACTGTAAACCGGATGGGTGATTCGCTGCCACTGTTCACTAAGTTGAGCCGCGAAAGGTTGATCCACTTCCAGACCCCGGTTGTGGCTGTTCCGGCTCCGGTTACTACGTCAGTGGGCGCCGTGAAGCCCGCCACGTTGAGGCCATTAACTGTAATCCAGTCGTTGTCGTTGGTGGGTGATTTTGTCCCGAAGCCGTTACCATAATAGAAACTGTCGTCGTTGGCGCCAGCCGGCCCTACCCGCACCCGAGCGTAGAGGCTGTAGCTACCCGCCGCAGGAAATGTAATGGAGTAGGTGATAATCCGCGCCGGCGTGCCCGGGTTCTGCGAGTTGATGGTGCTGGTTGGCTTAATCGAAACGTAGCGCACGCCCGTGTCGTCGAGCGTGTTCCAATCGGCACCTATGGTGCCCGTTTCGGCCTGTTGCGGAATGGGTAGGTCCTGGGCTTGCAGCGTGAAGCTGCAGAGCCCCAGCCCCAGTCCTAAAAGGATGAGTCTACTGTTTTTCATAGGCTTACAAGTGGGTTTGGTAGATAAGCGGAAAAGAACTGAAATCAAGTATGGGCAAAGCCAGGCAAACCAGTTGTGGTAGCATACAGGCTAGCTGCCGATTATCCGGCCGTTTGTAGAGTCAGCGGTTGTGTGAAGAACAGCCTACCCAGACGGCGTAAAGTGCCAGTGGAGTAGCTAGAATATTGCTGACCCTAGCATTTACAAAGCCACGTAACTGGCATTGATGCATGATGTTATGGCCAGAGTGAATTATAAGAATAGTTCAATCGTAAGCTTGCCAACTGCAAATGCACCTTTATTTTTTCACGCATACGATTGTTCGCGTCAGAAAGCCTTTATTTTGAATATAACAGCGTCTTAAAACAGAGCAAGCACAAGTATTGTGATAGAAAGAAGAAATAGTATCGTAATCGTTTGCACAAACGATTGTTATATGATTTATCGTCAAAAAACTTATATGTTTTCTGTATGTGGAGACTTTGTTCTTGTACCTTCCGCTAATTGAATGGAAGGCGGCTTAGAAATTTGGATAATCTAATTTAGGTCGTGACAGTTAGTTGATAGTGTGCTGATAACTGACCTGTCGAAGGAGCATAGCAGTAACTAAGTATTCCAGACTAAATGGCTTACTCTTCTGGCTTCACGCTTTGTGATTACCAGTAAGCTTCCAGTCGATTAACAGATTGCGCGGGTCGAAACCAACTTTGGCGGGTTGGGTAGGCACCGTTCATACGACGGTTTGCTTGCCGGATTTGATGAAGTGCTTTTGTACGTAAAGTGGCTTGCCTAAGCGGGCTGGGGCTGATTGGCCTACCAGGTTTCGACGGTAATGGTGCCAAGGCGAGGCTTGGAGCCGGGCACCAGCCATTGCTCGTTCGTTTCGGCGCCGCAGTAGCGGGCGGGGCCGTCGTTCCTGAAGTATACTTACTCTTGACTACGCTGTACCACACCAAAAAAAAGAAGCCCGGCTACTGGCCGGGCTTCCTGCGCGTAAATAGGCTAAAGTGCTTGTCAGTATTCTTATAAACCCATGCCGCCAGTTGCCTCAATGCGCTGGCCATTGAGCCAGCGGGCGGCGTCGGTGCAGAGGAAGGCCACAATGCCGCCGATGTCGTCGGGCTCCGCCACGCGGCCCAGGGCCGTCATCTGGGCCACCCAGGTCCGGATTTCGGGTGAGTCGGTCATGGCGCCACCGCCAAACACGGCACCGGGCGCCACCACGTTGGCCGCAATACCCCTCGGGCCTAGCTCCAGGGCCAAATAGCGCGTGAATACTTCCACCGCACCTTTCATGGTGGCATAAGCTGATGCGCCCGCAAACGAACTGCGCGTGGTAGCCGAGGAAACGTTGATGATGCGGCCCCCGTCGCGCAGTAGGGGCAGCGCTTTCTGGGTGAGGAAATACACGCCTTTGAAATGGATGTTGAGCATTTCATCAAACTGCGCCTCGGTGGTTTCGGCAATGGACGCATTCAGGCTGGTGCCAGCGTTGTTAACCAAAAACTCGAAACGGTCGGTGCTGAAGGTATCGTGCAGCGCTGTTATTACCTGGTCGAAGAACGTGTCGAACGTGCTCAGGTCAGCGGCATTGAGCGGCAGGGCCACGGCCCGGCGCCCCAGGGCTTCAATTTCAGCTACTACGGCGGCGGCTTCGGTTTGCTGGCTGCGGTAGGTCAGGATAACGTCGAGGCCTTGCTGGGCTAGTTTGAGAGCCATGTCTTTGCCCAGGCCCCGGCTGCCGCCAGTGACCAGGGCTATTTTGGAAGTACTCATACGAAGTGCGTTTGTGTGTTAATTGAACACGACAAAGGTCCTTCGGCTGGCTGGCCGCGGTGTTGTAGCCGCCAATCCACTTGTTGTAGAAATCAAACCGGTACCGTGTCCAGGGTGCGGAACGCGCCGGGGCTGATAGGAGCGTAGCGCCGGAAGAAGTGCGAGAAATGGGCCACATCCACGAAGCCCAGGCTGTCGGCAATTTCCCAAAGGGTCCAGTCGGTCTGGCGCAGCAGCACCTTGGCCTCCTGCGCCAGCCGCCCCCCAATAAGGTCGGTAGTGGTGCGGCCGGTGCTGTCCTTAAGCACTTTGTTGAGATGGTTGACGTGCACGGCTAGGTGGTCGGCAAAGGCCTTGGCCGTGCGCAACGGCACGCGCTGCTGGGGCGTGGTGAGCGGAAACTGCCGTTCCAGCAGCTCTACGAAGCGCGACGAAAGCCGGGCCGCTGCCGAATGGGCGGGGTGGAGGGTGGTGGTTGGCTGCCGCTTCTGGCCCAGGTGCAACAGCTCCAACACGTAAGCCCGCAGTAGGTCGTACTTATGGGCGTAGTCGGAGGGTAGTTCCCCGTGCATCTTGGCGAAAATAGTTTCCGCCTGCGCGGCTTCAGCAGGAGTCAGTTGGAAAACAGGGTAGCCATCGGCCTGAAACAGGGGCAGCTCGTCGGGGGTAAGGCCGCCGAGAACCGGCAGCAGAAACTCGGCCGTGAAAAGACAAAAGTACCCCCGCTGTGGCTCGTCGGGCAACCACTGAAACGGCACCTTGGGCGTCGAAAACACCAGAGCATCGGGTTCAATAGCAATAGTTTGGCGGGCGTATTCGGTGCGGCTGCGGCTGCGCAACAAGCTGATTTTGTAGAAGGAACGGCAGGGGTAAGGCGTAGCAGGTTGCAGCTGGGTGGAATCCCAAAGGTCAGTTAAGTCAAACACGTTGAAATGGCCGACTTCGCGCTGGATGCCCACCGGAAGCAACGCACTCAGATCGAGCCCGGTGCAGGGAGCTAGCTCTTGATAAAGGTCAGTCAGCGTGGTGGTGGTCATGGCAGCGTTGCTTGTAGAATTCAAAGCCACGGCAACCTGCTACAGAGTGAAAATGTTTGTTAGTACGGAGCCGATATTCGCAGGGCAAACCGGTAAAATAAAACGCCGGCCCTTCTAGAGTATCACTGCAAAGTGGGCGCCGGGCATCGAACAGAGGCAGCTTACAAATAACTAATAAGAAAGCATACTGTAAGAGTATGCAGGTAGCAGCTGGTACCCACGCCAAGCATAAGGTGGGCCCAGCCATAAGCTTATCCTACTCATCCGGTTTTCAAGGATTATATAGGCTAATAGGATATAGCGCACAAGGCGTTATATAAGTAGCAAATCAAGCAAAGACTTCTTTAATACAAGGCTGCTATAGCGCTGACAAAAAGAAACAAGTAGGTGCTTAACAACCTACTGCAAGGCCTGAGCGAAACTGCGGATACTTTCGTCCGTCAACGCAGATGCCTCCGTATTGCTAACGTATTCAGCCGTTTGCGTAAGGTGGGTGAGTTGAGTTTCCCGCTCTGCAATAGTAGAAGGTGCTACATAGGGAAAGGGCATCACCGGCATACTAAAGCCATCGGCCGAGGCTGAGGTAAGATTATACAGTAAAGTATTTTGAATAGCGTCGGTTTCTTCAGTGTCGCGCTGCTGAGTTAGGTAGTCGATTACTACGCTGAAACTGCGCAGGATTTCTTGTTTTTCGGTTTCCGTCATGGGAGTAAAAATTAGCCGGTAACAACCTATCTGATTGGTTGGGCGAATTTGCTTTAACAAAAGCAACGTTTTGTCTTGCTTTAGGCTGAGCAAACTCAGAGAGGTTGAATCAGTTGGTTAATAATGAGCTGGTTGTGCTTGCGTGGTGTATTGCTCCAGGCAAGCATTGGTGGCAAAGGCGTAGTAGCAAGGCCATTGCAAGCACTCTTGTTCCAACCATAGCTCGCAATAGAATACGCCTAAATCATATAATTCGATGCTATAGTTTTCGTGCCAGCGTTGGGCCACTAGTTGGCCATATATGCGCACAAACTGGTCTTGCTGACTATAGGCCAGCTTTTGGAACTGTGAGTACGTAAGCAACATGGGAATTGACGGAGGTGGGCAGGAGCGGGGAGCAGAACAGATGATACTTACACCAGCAGAAAAACTGGCTTGCAGTATCCAGAACGCCAGACAAGAGTCCTCACAAAAAGGTTACTTTTTAAGGAAAAAATTGCTGTATTCTTGATAGATGAGGCTAAAAATTAACATAATTAAATTATGGACACCATTGTAAATGGCTGCGCCACCAGCCAAAACAAGGCGCGGGCAAAAGGATAAGGGCGTAAAAAAGGCGCGGGCAAGAACTGGCTGTGCGCAGATTGCCTGGAAATACGCAATGAGGCTACTGCCTTGAAGAAGCCTTTTCAGATAAGCGCCTGTCTATGTAGTTAGAAGTTAATCTTTTACTACTTGGGTTATGCTGTACCTGCTTGTTGGCGCTTTTTGGTTATTGCTACTGCTCTTTATTACAGTGCTTCTAATAAGCCAGCGCCGACAGCGGTGGTAATGCTTTGCGTAACTGCCAGATAAATCAGTTGGATAGCGTAACCGAAACGGGCCCTGTTGAGTAGAAACGAGCGGCAGAGAAAACGCACACCCCTTGCTATGGTAAGTGGGCACTCTGCAATGCAGGATACAGGCCTTTCGCAAGGCAGCTAATGCTGTAGCAGCATGTAATACTTAGCTACGTTGGCTTGTACAATAAAAGGCTAAACAGGACTTTTTTTGGCTACACTTGCCGGAAACGTAGGAAAAATATTACATTGGCGTCTGAAAACCCAGTTTTGTCACCCGTCACCCAAACTTCTAAGTGCTTTCCACATGAAAAAAAGCTTACTCGCTCTTTCTTTTTTAATGGGTCTTGGTTTACAAGGATATAGTCAGGGTACACCTGCCATTACTTCCTTTACGGCCCAAACTAATTCTCTGGCTCCTGACTATCGTATTGTTGGTATTCAGGCTATTGATGCTAACACGGCCTGGGGGCTGTCGGGTACGCTGAATGCGGCGGGCACAAGTATTGACGCCAACACTTACCTGCGCACTACCAATGGCGGCACTACCTGGACCAACGGCATTATTGCGCCTTCGGGCTTCACAGGCTACGTAGCCGGCAACCTGTTTGCATTGAATGCTACCACAGCCTGGGCTGCTATGTTCAGTGCTGGTGCCAGCAATGGTATTATTGTTAAAACCACCAACGGTGGTTCTACCTGGACGGCACAAACCGATCCTTCCACAACGGGCGCTTACCAGTTTGCAGCGCCTGCTGGCTTCGCTAACTGGGTGTATTTCTGGGATGCCAACAATGGCGTTTGCATGGGCGACCCAAACCGGACCTCAACCAGTTCGGTATCGTTCTTTGAGATTTATACTACCACCAATGGTGGTACCACCTGGACGCGCACCCCGCGTACTTCTGGTTTGATTAGCAACGGCAACGAATACGGTGTAACCAACCAATATCATGTGGTGGGTAATACCATCTGGTTTTCCACTCTGTATGACCCGGAAACCATCCTGTCGTCGGCGCGCGTATTCAAATCCACTGACCGTGGCCTGACCTGGACCAACTCGGCCAGCAACATACCTAACCGAGTGTCGGGCATTGTATTTGCCAACGCTAACAACGGCTTGCTCTGGAACGCCGAGAACGTCAGCGTTACCACCAACGGCGGTACCTCCTGGGCCACCCAGTCGTACACCACGCCTTTCCGTGATTCTGATGTAACGTCTATACCTGGCGGCAACACGTACGTAGCTGTTGGTTTGGATGCTCGGGTAGCTTCTCCAACTGCTGCCGACATCGGAACTTCTATCAGCCGCGACTATGGCGCTACCTGGACGACCATCGATAACCGTGCGCAATACCTGTCGGTTAGCTTTGCTTCGGGTACAGTAGGCTGGGCTGGGGGCTTCTCTGGCACGGCTGGCGGCGGCGGTATCGGCAAGTACACGGGGGCTAACATCCTGTCTAACCGCAACGCTGAGTTGCAAAAAACACTGGCCGTATATCCTAACCCAAGCAGCAACGGTGTCTTCACGGTGCAGCTGGCTTCGGGCCTGAAATCAGGGGCTACGGTGCGGGTAGTTGACGTAGTAGGCCGTCAGGTTGCGTCGCAGCAACTGAACGCCACAGCTCTTGCCGCCAAGTCAACAACCATCGACCTGAGCAAAGAGAAGGCTGGTATCTACACCTTGGAACTGCGCACCGAAGCTGGTGTGGCACAGCAGAAGCTGGTTGTAGAATAGTTTGTTTTGTAATTAAAAAAGCCCTCATCTGGAAAGATGAGGGCTTTTTTTGCATACTGCCATCCTGGACGGCGTAGCGGGTAACTGATTGAATAGCAAAAGGCTATGTAGCGCAAGATCGTGCTACTGAGTGGATGTAACCCTGGCAAAAGGACAGTGCTGCAACAGGGGTGGCCAAGCCCGGCAGCATCCCCGCTACAGGTAGATTTGCATGGCCGGCCAGCGGAAATATACGTGCTGGAACTAAGCACCACGGAAGGCCCAGCCCGCCAGAAACTGGTAGTACAGTAAGTCGCCGAAAATCAAGCGGAAAAACTTGTAAAAAAGCCCTCTTTTCAGTGTGAAAAGAGGGCTTTTTCGGGCCCGGAAAAATGTGCGATTTTAATGGGCACTTGCCTAGGATGATTTAGGTGAAAGCTGGCAAAAACGCAGAAAAATCGGTACTTTTGTAGGATAGCACAACCGCTAAATCTACGCCCGAAACATGAGCGAAACGAAAGAGAAAATAGCCGCCGAAGAACAGTACTCTGCCGATAGCATTCAGGTACTGGAAGGATTGGAAGCTGTGCGCAAGCGCCCTTCCATGTACATCGGCGACACCGGTGTAAAAGGCCTGCACCACTTGGTGTGGGAAGTAGTGGACAATTCCATTGACGAAGCCCTTGCCGGGCAGTGCGACCATATTGAGGTCTACATCCATCCCGGCAACGCCATATCCGTACAAGACAACGGCCGCGGAATCCCCGTGGGCATCAACCAGAAATTCGGCAAATCAGCCCTCGAAATTGCCCTGACCATGCTTCACGCGGGCGGCAAATTCGATAAAAACAGCTACAAAACCTCCGGTGGTCTGCACGGCGTGGGCGTGTCCTGCGTGAATGCGCTTAGCACCCACACCCACGTAACCGTCAAGCGCGACGGCCACATCTACGAGCAGGAGTACACCATCGGGGTGCCGCAGTACGACGTGCGCCAGGTGGGCGACACCACCGAGCGGGGCACCCGCGTGTGGTTCCAGCCCGACGCCACCATTTTCGACGAAACCACCGAGTATTCCTTCGAGCGGATTGCTACGCGTCTGCGCGAGCTGTCCTACCTGAACCGCGGTGTGCGCATTGTCCTCACCGATTTGCGCGAAGCCGATGAGAATGGCGAAGGCGCTACCCGGGAAGAGTTTTACTCGCAAGGCGGTCTGGCCGAATACGTGCAGTACCTCGACAACAGCCGTACCGTATTGATGACTACGCCCGTGTACGTGGCTACGGAGCGCGGTATTCCGGTGGAAGTGGCCTTCCAGTACAACGATTCGTATCAGGAGCACATTTTCTCCTACGTCAACAACATCAACACCCACGAGGGCGGCACGCACGTAGCCGGTTTCCGCTCGGCTATTACGCGGGTGCTGAAAGCCTACGCCGAAAAGTCGGGGGAAGTGGCCAAAGCCAAGGTGGAAATCCAGGGCGACGACTTCCGGGAAGGCCTCACCGCCATTATTTCGGTGAAAGTGGCTGAGCCCAAGTTTGAAGGCCAGACCAAAGGCAAGCTCGGTAACTCCGAAGTAAGCGGCGCTGTAAACCAGGTGGTAGGCGAAATCCTGAACCAATACCTGGAGGAAAACCCCAAGGAGGCCCGCGTCATCGTTGATAAGGTGATTCTGGCGGCCAAAGCCCGGGTAGCCGCCCGCAAAGCCCGCGAAATGGTGCAGCGCAAGTCGGTGCTGGGGTCCAACTCGTTGCCCGGTAAGCTGGCCGACTGCTCGGAATCAGACCCCTCCATCTGTGAGCTGTACCTGGTGGAAGGTGACTCGGCGGGCGGAACGGCCAAGCAAGGCCGTAACCGCGCGTTCCAGGCCATTCTGCCGCTGCGGGGTAAGATTCTGAACGTGGAGAAGGCGCAGGAGCACCGCATCTACGAGAACGAGGAAATCCGGAACATGATTACGGCCCTCGGCGTGAGCTTCGAAACCCGCACCGACGACGAAGACGGCAGCAGCAGCCGGTTCCTGAATCTGGACAAGCTCCGCTACCACAAAATCATCATCATGACCGACGCCGACATCGACGGCTCGCACATCCGGACCCTGATTTTGACGTTCTTCTTCCGCTACATGCGGGATTTGGTGGACAAAGGCTACATCTACATTGCCTTGCCACCGCTCTACCTCGTGAAGCGTGGCAAAGAGGAGCGCTACTGCTGGACCGAAGCCGAACGCCAGCAGGCCCAGGACGAAATGGGCCGCGGCAAGCCGGAAACCGTGAATGTGCAGCGCTACAAAGGACTGGGCGAGATGAACGCCGAGCAGCTCTGGACCACTACCATGCAACCCATGACCCGCTCCCTCAAGCGCGTAGACGTGGAATCGGCCGCCGAAGCCGACCACCTGTTCTCGATGCTGATGGGTGACGAAGTACCGCCTCGCCGCGACTTTATCGAGAAAAACGCTAAGTACGCTAAGCTGGACGTTTAGCTCCGTTTCCTACCACAACAAAAAAGCCCGCTGCATGCGGGCTTTTTTGTTGTATGAATTGCTGACATAACGGTCCGTCTTGCGCGGTAAAACGTATCATTTCTGCGTTACAAGGGCGTTATCTTTTACTAGGTAATTCTCACTGAACCGCGTTAAGCCACTATCTTGCCCGTCTACTGCCACCCGTTGCCTAAATCAGCGTAAGCCGGCGTATCCGCGCTTTGCTGCCTTGCCCTATGAAACTCTTCAAATCTGCCGACCTCATCCGTAAAAGCAAGTACATCAGCCGCGACTTAAGCTGGCTGCGCTTCAATTACCGCGTCCTCGACCAAGCCAAAGACCCCGGCCGGACGCTGTTTGACCGGATGCGGTTCCTGAGCATTACCTCGTCCAACCTCGACGAGTTCTTCATGATTCGGGTGGGGTCGTTATACAACTACCTCGACTACGGCAAGGAGCGGGTGGACTACTCGGGGTTGCGGGAGATGCCCTTCCGGCGCAAACTGCTCGACTTCGCGCACCGCTTCGTGAATGACCAGTCGATGACCTACCTCAACGAACTGAAGCCCCTGTTCGAGAAGAACGGCTTCAATATATTGAAGGTGAGTGATTTGACGGAAGTGGAGCTGAAGAAGGTGGATGGCTATTTCAAGAACACCATCTTCCCGCTGCTCACGCCCATGGTGTACGATTCGTACCACGGTTTCCCACTGATGGTCAACCAGATGCTGGTGCTGGGCGTGGTGACGCGCACTGGTAGCGGCGACCTGGAAACCGAGAAAGGGCAGGAGCGCATTACGTTCGTGCAGATTCCGCAGAACCTGTCGCGCTTCTTTGAGCTAAGCCGCAAAGACAAGGTAATGTTCGTGCCCATTGAGGACATTGTGCGCGAAAACCTGCCGAAGCTGTTCCGCAACGTCAGCATCGAATCGGCCAACCTGTTCCGCATCACCCGCAACGGTGACTTCACGCTGGAAGAGTCGGAAGATATTGATACCGACTTTATTAAGGAGCTTCAGCAGGGCCTTAAAACCCGTAAGCGGGGCCGGGTGGTGCGGCTGGAAGTGGAGCCCGATGCCTCGCCGCTGCTCATGGCGGTGCTGAAAGAGCGGTGGAAGATTGATAACGGCAATGTGTTTGTTATCAGCTCGTTGGTGGATTTGAAAGGGCTGCTGCAAATTCTGAAACACCCGAATTTCCGGGGTAGGGGGTCGAAGCTGCCTTCGCCGGTGGCGCCGCTAAGCTTGCCGGAAGGGGCCGACGAAAACCTGTTCGAGTACCTCAAGCACCACGACGTGCTGCTGCACCACCCCTACAACAGCATCGAGCCCATGGTGCGCCTGCTGGAACAGGCCGCCGAGGACCCGCAGGTGCTGGGGATCAAGCAAACCATCTACCGCCTGGCCGAAGATTCGCGGGTGTCGGCGGCGTTGCTGAAGGCGGCGGAAAACGGCAAGCACGTATCGGTGCTGTTTGAAATCAAGGCCCGTTTCGATGAGGAGCGCAATATTCGGGAGGGGGCGCGGCTGGAAAAGGCCGGCTGCTTTGTCATCTATGGGGTGAGCAAGTACAAGACACACACCAAGATGCTAATGATTATCCGCAAGGAAGGCGAAAAGGTAACGCGCTACGTGCACATCGGCTCGGGCAACTACAACGAGCAAACCAGCAAGCTCTACACCGACGTGAGCATGCTCACCACCAACGACGTGTACGGCCACGACGTGTCGGAATTCTTCAACGTCATCACCGGCCACTCGCAGCCCGACGACTACGAGTATTTGATTACGGCGCCCAAAGACATGCGCCAGCAGCTGATCCACCTGATTCGGGAGGAAGTGCGCAATGCCAAAAAAGGCTTGCCAAGTGGCATCATCATGAAAATGAACTCCTTGGAAGACAAGGAGATGATTGACGAGATGTACCGGGCTTCCAAGGCCGGCGTGCCCATCCGCTTTATTGTGCGCGGCATTTGCTGCCTGCGGCCGGGCCGGCCAGGGCTGAGCGAGAACATCGAGGTGCGCAGCATCGTGGGCGACCTGCTGGAACACTCCCGGCTGTTCTATTTCCACCAAGCCGGCCAGCCCAAAGTGTACGCCGGCTCGGCCGACGTAATGGTGCGCTCCTTCGACCGGCGTATTGAGGCGCTGTTCCTGATTGTGAATCCGCAGCTGAAGCGGGAGGCCATCAGCATTCTGATGCTTAACCTGCTGGACAACCAGAACGCCTACATCATGCGTGAAGATGGCGCCTACATCCGGCGGCAGCCCACGCCCGACGAACCCATCGTAAACGTGCACCGGGACTTCTACCGCCGCGACGAAGAGCGCCTGGCGGCGGCTACGCCCGAGAAGCTACTGGCACTGCTAAGCAAGCAAACCTCTCGGAGCGAAGTATCCGACGTGCCAGTGGTTGACGATGAGCCAGGTAGCGCGGAACTGGAAGGTGAAGTGCTCGGCAGTGAAGCGGATGCCACGGGTAGCGAAGCAGCCGAAGGGGAAGAACAGTTTGCTTATCCGGCCGCAGTTATAGAGAAATACGAAGGCGAAGCCAGCTTGCCTAACGTGTAAAAAGCCAGCTGACCACTGGAAAAGCAGGTAAACAAAGTGGGGAGTAAGAACCAGACTATCTGGTCCTTACTCCCTACTTTGTTTTTCAGGTGTACTGCTATTCTACTTCCGTTGGGCGGCTTTGCGGGGTGGGGAAGGGTACCGTAAGCGAATGGTCTTCGCGGGCCCGGATTTCATCGAAATGTTCCTCGAACAGCGTTTGGAGCATGCCGTCTTTCAGGCCGATATCGGGCACAATCATCTGGTGCACGTTGGCCCATTCCATAGCTGATAGGTAGATGTGGCCAGCCGGCACAATGACGTCGGCGCGGTCGGGGTTGAGCATGGCCACGTTCACCCGCTCATCCATGCTCATGCTGGTGAGGTTGTGCAGCACGGTGGCAATGCGGCGGCGCGTCACCGACTTATCGAGTTGCTGCGGCTGCGCAATGCTGTAGAGCTTGTTGATGTTGCCGCCGGTGCCAATGGCGCGCGTCACGTGGTAGCGACGGGCGTTTTCTTTCACCCATTCCTCCATGCGCTGCCACAGGTCGTTCTGGGCCGCAGTAGATGCCAGGCCGCTTTCTTCTTGCTGCATCCGCCGAATCGAGCCGATTTCAAACGACTGTGAAGCTACTTTGCGCCGGTCGTGGTAGATGTTGAACTCGGTGCTGCCGCCGCCTACATCAATGTGCAGGTAGTGCTTTTTGTCTTCCAGCAAATGCTCGATTACGCGGTTGATGTAGGCGGCTTCATCCTGGCCATCAATTACCAGCACCTTCATGCCCAGCTCCCGTTCAATACGGGCCGCTACTTCGGCGCCATTAGCGGCAGTGCGCATCGCCGAGGTGGCGCAAACCAAATAGTGGTTGGGGGCCACATCATGCACTTCCATCAGCAGCTTGAGGGCGTGCAGAAACTTGATGAACTTCTCCTGCTTTTTGTCGGAAATGGTGCCGGTGGCAAACACATCTTCGCCCAGCCGCAAGGGGTAGCGCACATATTCCACCCGCTTGAGGCGGTACCGGTCGCCGTAGTGGAGCACTGCTGAAATCTGGCAACGGACGGCGTTAGAGCCTATATCAATAGCGGCCAGTTTCAGTAGCGGATACTCCATCAGGAAGGCAGGTAAAGTTGAGATTTCGGCCAAAGATAGCCGTTTGCGCAGACTGGACTAGCTTTTAGTAAGAAACCACCCACGTACTACTGCCAGCCAGCCAAGCAAAGTCGTCAACTTCACTTGGCTGGCAGAGTCGAAGAGAGCAGGTTAGTTGTCAATCCGGAAGCCCACGCCAAACCGAATCAGGCCGTTTTCCGGCGACTGTTGGTAGGAGAAAGACAAGGCGTACTGGTCGGAAACCGGGGCCAGGTAGAAGCCCGCGCCATAGCCCTCGTGCCAGCCGCCCGGCGACGAGCCTTTATAGTACACCCGGCCCCGGTCGTAGAACCCGAATACGCCGTAGGAAAAGGGCAGAAATGCCTTTTGTACCCGGCCCAGCGCCAGGCGCAGCTCCGTGTTCAGGTAGAGGCTGGCGTCGCCGGTGAAGCGGTTGCGGTAGTAGCCGCGCAGGTTTTCGTTGAGGCCCAGGCTGGTGAATTTGTAGAACGGTATTTCGTCGTCGGGGCCGTAGTTTTTGCCGCCGCCACCTTTCACCACCAGCGTAACCGGAATGCCCAGGCGGGCCGTGCCGTAGTACTCTGCGAAGCCCTGGGTGAGCCCAAACAACTCTTGGCCCTGGTTGAGCTGATAATACGTGTTGTGGCGAGCCACTAGGCGCACGCCGCGCCGCGCAAAGTTCTGCCGGTCGCGCAAATCGAGGTCGAATAATCCGTTTAAGCCTAGCAACTGCTGCTTGCTGGTGTTGGGGCGCCGGTCGTCGGTGCCGGGTAGCTGGCCGTTTAGCAGTTCTCCCAGGTAGCTGTTGCCCGCAAAGTCCGACGTGTACTGCTCGAACGACGGACCCACGCGCAACACGCTGCGCCGCAGGAAAACCCGCTCGGTAAACACGTTTATGGTGTAGCCTTTGTAGCGGGCGCGGTAATAGTTGTTGTCGAAGCGGGCTTCGTCTTTCTGGGTGTCGTTGCCGAGGCCGAAGAAGTTGTAAAACGGGAAATAGGCGCCGTAGTCTATGGCCGCGCCCACGTCCCAGCGCCCAAAGGCATACCGGTACCGAGAGGCCAGCCCTACCTGAAAATTGCCGCCCGTGGAGCCGCGCAGATTGAACGTGTAGAGGTTGCGGTAGCCCGGTTTGCGGAAGCCCTGGCGGTTGAAGTTGATGCCTACGCCCGCTCCAAAACCGTCGTTGCGGTTGTAGATTAAGGTGGCGCTTGGGGTGTAGCCGTTGTACTGAAAGGATTCCCGTTCGTAGCGGTTTACATCGGGGCGCAGAGACGTGCGGTTGTCACTTTCGGGGCCGAGCTGGAGCTGGGTATCCGGCACGTCGTAGATTTTGGTGAGGGCCCGCAAGCCCCCGGCGCGGGAGTTGTCGGTTATCTGGTCTTTGCCCTCGCCCCCGATAATGCGCACCAGCACGCTCTTGCCGGCCGTGCCCGTTACGTTGAACACGTCTTTGCCGTCGAGCCCATACAGGCAGATTTCCTCAGTTTCGTCGCGCTTGAACGTGCGCTCAAACAGCGGTTCCCCTTTGGCAGTACCGTCTTCCTTGTCTTTCTTGAATAGCTGCACCCGCACGTTACCGTCGGCCAGGCGGGTCACTTCAAACACCTCGTTCTTGTTGGAGCCCACCACGTCCACGCGCTTCGCCAGCATGAGGTAGTACTCGTCCAGCACTTTGGGCAGCTCCTGAATGCGGGCTTTGAGCTTGCGGTTCAGTTCGTTGCCTGACAGCGGCATCAGCTCGGGCGGAAGCTGGGCCGTGGCTTCATCAATGGCGGCCGGCGTGATGCGCTGCTGGAGGTAGCGCCCAATTTCCTGCCACTGCTCCCGCGTCAGGCTTTGCAGCAGAAACCGGTCCAGGTCTTTGGCGGGCCAGTTCAGGCTTTTGAGGTCGTGAAATTCCGTTTGAAAGTCCTCGATGCTGCCCACCGCCCATTCGCGGTTGGCCAGGTAAGTCAGCAGGCCGTTCCAAAGCGTGAAGGCCTGGTCCCGGTCGCGCGGAATGGGTTTGTAGATGGTTTTCTTGCCTTGCTTGTAGCCGGCCCATTTCCAGTTGTCTTCGTGCTTGCCGAAGTCGGCCACCAGCATATCAAAGGCGCGGGCCCGCCCAAAGGCCTCGGCATCAATGCGGTTGTCGTTATCCTTGTAGAGCTGGCGGAAAAAGCTGAACGAGCGGCGCACCTCATCGGCCCCTCCAAAACCGGGCAGGTTGGGTTTAGGGTCTTTGGGGCTGTCTTCGAGGGTGCCCAGCATGCCGGAATAATCGGCGCGGTAGGCGCCTAGCTGGTTGTTGTCGGGCAGCGCAAACAGGCGCGGCCGGGCGTGCAGAATGTCGGTTTTGTCGAGCATTGAGCTGATAACCAACGCCGAATATGGGTGCGCCGTGGGCGTAATACCGCGCAGCACGTCGGCCGCCACCGACTTTTGCAGCTCCGGCGGCAGAATCTTGGTTACGTCTTTGTCAACCGAGCGAAACACGTACTCCGACGAGTCGGCGGCAATAACCTTGAGTGAAGTGGTTTGGCGGCCGCCGCCGCGCCCAAACGGCCGGAGCCCGCCTTTCTCGGTGGCGAGGTTGAGCGTGCGCACCCGCACCGGCTGGGTCCAGGAGGTGCGGTACACCGGCCCCAGAAAAAACCGCGAAGAAGCTGAGCCGCCATACTGCGGCCCGGCCGCTACCGTTTGGGTGGCCTGAAAAGGCGCATCGGGCTTGAACTCAGCCACGCCTTTCGGCGCCGAAGGACACTCGGGAATGAAGCTGTTGACGGGTACGCCCGGCAGCCGCGGCTGCTGGCACGCCGACTGAAACAGAGTGCCCGCGTACGACTCCTGCGCCGTGGTGCCGGCCGCATCGAACGTGTAGAAATGGGCCTTTACGGTGCCGTCGGCAAAGTATTCGAGCTTGGAAAAGCCTTCTTCCGACTTGTTGTACAACGCCTTGCCGCCCGCGCCTACGTGCTGCTTTTCAGCGAAGGAGCCGGCAATAAGGTGGTAGTTGTCGTCGCGGCGGTTGAGTTGCAGGCTGTAGTCGTGGGCGGCGGCGTACACGGCGCCGGGATGGTCGCGCAGGGTGTTGAGCAACTCCTTGCTGAACTCCTGATACGCCGGATTGGCCAGGTCGCGCGGGGTGCCCACGTTCTGGCGGTAGGCGGCGTATATCGTGCCGAACACCGGCGGCAGCAGGTGGCGGCTCAGGGGCTGCTTGCCGCCGTACACGCCGTTGCTGATAACCGGCTGATGCCCCAGTAGCAGCACGTTCTTGTCTTTGGTATCGTCGAGCAGGTCTTGCAGCTGCTCCCGGAACTCCTGCTGCGTCAGGGTTTTGCAGTCGGTGTCGGGGGCCTCGGGGCGGCGGAAGGGGTGCGTAAACCACGGCGAGTTAAGGGCGACCAGGCGCACGTTGGGTGCTACGTCCACCACTTCGGGGCCGGGGCAGCCGCCGGTGGGCACAAACGCATTCTGGCCCGGCAGACGCTTCTCGATATAGTCTTCCAGCCGCCGCACGCGCTTGAGCCCGTCCCGGCCGGAGTTAGCCCAGTCCCGGTCGCCGGGCACAAAGTAGATTTTGCCATTGGGCAGGCCCTGCACCAGCGCCAGCAGAGCATCCACGCGGGCCGTTTCGTTGCCCCTGGTTGAGTCGTTTTTGGTGCCCAGGCCCTGCGGACCTACAATATCACCTAAGTGTACTACCGTGAACGTGCCGGGCTGCGCTTCCAGGCTCTTGCGCAAGGCTTTTAGGTGCGCAGTGGGTAAGTCGGCGGTGGCGGTGTTGCCGAGCAGGTAAACCGTGTGGGTGGCTGGGGAGGAAGTGGTCTGAGCCAGAAGGGGAGAAGTAGCTAGGCCAAGTGTGGCTAGCAACAGGCTGCGGAAAGGTGAGGGCATATAATACGAGCTAGGTACCTGCTTACGCAGTATTGAATAACAAGATTAAATTAAAATTAATCTTGTTATTGTTCCTACGTTCCGATGCGCCCTAGTCAATAGGAGCGACGACGCAGTGCCCGGTGTGTCAACCAAACGCAGAGGCACGGCAACCCTACCCACAAGGCCTCACTGCCGAGTACGCGCAAGCCTCTTACCCCTATAAAATTTCGGATTCCGATGGGGGAAACCTGAATTGGGCGGAACGAAAAAAAGTAGCGGTGCTGGTTGAAGGGGCTGAAAAATGCTACGCCCAGCCCGCCCGTAGTCATGGCATCAAGCACACCATGCGAGGTTGTAGCCAGGAATAACAACAGCCATAGCCGCGCCAGTGGCGGCCGGTGGCCAGAGCGCAGTAGCCTGGCCACACCAACAAGCGCCGTGGCCACTACGGCCGCCGCTAGTATCGAATGGGTAAGACCCCGGTGACCCCAGAGGCTGGCGTATGACACATGAAATTTGAAGCCGATAACATCGGCATCGGGCAGAAAGGCACACGCCGCCGCTAGCAACCACCAGCGCCAATACCGTCGCTCTGGCAGTATCACGGCGCCTATCGTGGCCCCTAGCAACGTGTGTCCGAATACAGAAGCCATAGGTAGGCCGAAAGTTCTAGTTCTAAGCCGCTATACGATTCGCTACAACGCTCTGATAAGCTCGGCTGCCACCCGCGGTACGCCCGTGCTGGCAGGCTCGGTGATGAAGTGCAAGTTCGGCCGGCGTAGGAGCGGGGGTTGCTGCGGGTCGATGACGTAAATGGGGCAGGCGCCAGGGGCGTAATGCACCAGATTAGCAGCCGGGTACACTTGCAACGACGTGCCCACAACCAGAAAAATATCGGCCGTGGCAGCTTCATCCATGGCCAGTTCCATCAAGGGCACCTGCTCCCCAAACCACACAATGTTCGGGCGGAGTTGGTGGCCTTTTTCGCACAGTTCGCCCAGTTCAATCCGGTCTGAATCCATGGGGTATACCAGTTCCTCATGCAACGAGCTGCGCGACTCAAACAGCTTGCCGTGCAGGTGCATGACGTTTGTGGAGCCTGCCCGCTCGTGCAAATCATCCACGTTCTGCGTTACGATAACCACGTCGAAATCCTGCTCCAGCGCCGCCAAAGCCAGATGGCCTGCATTGGGCTGCGCGGCCCGCGCCGCCGTACGCCGTTGGTTGTAGAAATCCAGCACTAGCTCGGGGTTGCGGGCCCAGCCTTCCGGCGAGGCTACGTCTTCCACCCGGTGTCCTTCCCACAGTCCATCGGAGCCCCGAAAGGTTGCCAAGCCACTTTCGGCGCTGATGCCCGCCCCGGTGAGGGCTACTAGTTTCTTTTTATTAGTCATGATAGTACGGTCGATAGGGTGCAATAACTCACGCAAAGCTGCTGCTGAAACCACAGATTCACAATGGGGTAACCGGCGAAATAACGCGCAAGTTGCCTTGGTTACGCATTAATCGAACCGCCGCAGTTCCTCCCTACCAAACGTCCATTCCGGCGTATCAAACCGCGCATTGTTCGGATTCACGGCAAACCATACGCCTCTTGCTGCCGCCGCATCCCGTAGCACGTGTATTTGCTGGGCCGGCATATAGCTTTGGGCCAGCAGCACGTAGCGCTGGCCCGTAGCCGGCAGTTCGGCTACATCCAGCACCAACACCGCGTGGCCCGGCGAGCCGCCCCGGATGAATACGTCGCCGGGCTGCACGCTGGCCAACGGGGTCGGGGTCAGCTCACGGGCCAATGACAAGGTGCCAGCGTACGTGAAAATCTGGTCGAGGTAGCGGCGGAATACGGTGTGGGTGGGCTGTTCCACGGCTTTGGGGGCGGCAACTACTGCGTTGTCGCGCACCTGGAACCCTCGGCCGCGGTACCAGTCAGCAAACCGAATATCGTCGCCACTGGTCAGGTGGAAATGCACTTGATTGGGCTGGCGGGAATACTCGTACTCGCCGCGTAACCGAATTACGGCGTCGGCACACTGCTGCAAATCCCGGCTGCCCACGTCAATGTTCAGCACGGCCGCATGTACGTTTTGCGGGTCTTTCAGCCGGCCATTAAACAGATGGACTGCCGTGCCAGCCGGCAGCAGCGGCAAATAACGCAGCCAGTGCCCGAAAGAGCCCGGAGTAAGTGCTACCCGGCGGCAACCCGGCGGCGGCGCAAACCGTGCGGCCAAGCTGTGTTGAGTTTTATAGGAGCCAGCCGGTAGCCAAGCGTAGCGGTTTGGGCCCGACGGAGCAGGGGTTCCTTGCTGGTTATTGGCAGGCTTCTGGGTTGTAGCAACAGGGGGCGTGCAGTGAAAAGCAGACAGCAAGGCCGCTACAGCAAGCGGAAAACAAGTTAGCATATACAGCGGCGGCTAGAAATTCATTAACGCTGTATGCGCCGCCCTCAGTATGCAAGCAGTAGCGCAAAAGCCCACTGATTTTGTGTTGCTACACCATGCCCCAGCGCAAATTCCAGCTACGGCCTCACTTAAAAGCAAGCGGCCCACCGAGTATGTCCGGTGGGCCGCTTGGCTTATTGTAAGGATGTGCAGAAAGGTTATTTCGCCTTGGCGGTTGCCTTTTTAGTGGCAGTGGTGCCGGCAGCCTTCTTGGCCGCTGGCTTTTTAGCTGCCGGCTTCTTGGTAGTTGCGGCCGGTTTTTTCTTAGCGGGCTTATCAGCCGTTGCTTCTGCGTCGGCTGCCGGAGCGGCTTTCTTGGCGAAACGGCCGCCTTTAGCAGGCTTGTCGGGGGTGGCGGCGGCTAGTTCCAGGCAGCGTTCCAGCGTGAGGCCGGCGGGTTCTTCACCTTTCGGAATCTTCACGTTCTTTTTGCCGGCCACAATGTAGGGCCCAAACCGACCATTCAGTACCTGAACATCCGGGTTTTCCGGGAACTCCTTAATGAGGCGCTCGGCATCGGTTTTGCGCTTGTTCTCAATCAGGTCAATGGCTTCCTGAGCCGTAATGGTGTGCGGGTCCTGCTCCTTAGTGAGCGAATAGAACTTGCTGTCGTGGCGGATGTACGGCCCGAAACGACCCAGCGCCGCCGTCATCGACTTGTCCTCGAACTCACCGACAATACGCGGCAGCTTGAACAGGTCGAGGGCTTCTTCCAGCGTGATATTCTCGATGAACTGGCCTTTGCGCAAGCTGGCGTACACCGCTTTTTCGTCTTCGGGCGCCCCTTCTTTCGGCTCGATCTGCACGTACGGGCCATAGCGGCCCAAGCGGGCCGTTAGTTTCTGGCCGGTTTCCGGATGCACCCCAATCACGCGGGTGCTACTGAGCGTACTCCGCTCGATGTCCTGGCCGCGCTCCACGGTTTCGTGGAAAGTGCCGTAGAAGCCCGCCAGCATATCGGTCCACTGTTCGTGGCCGTTGGCAATCTGGTCGAATTCGTCTTCCACTTTGGCCGTGAACTGGAAATCCACGATAACCGGGAAGTGCTCCACCAGGAAGTCGTTGACTACCATAGCAGTATCCGTTGGGAAGAGCTTGGCTTTGTCGGCCCCGTAGGTTTCGGTTTTCACTTCCGTTTTCACCTCGCTGCCCTCCAGCGTCAGCACATGAAACTTGCGTTCCTTGCCTTCGCGAGAGTCTTTTTCCACGTAGCCGCGCTTCTGAATAGTGCTGATGGTAGGGGCGTAAGTGGAAGGCCGGCCGATGCCCATTTCTTCCAGTTTCTTCACCAACGAAGCCTCCGTGTAGCGCGCCGGCGGCGACGCAAACCGCTCCAGGGCGCGCAACAGCTGCAACGGCAACTGCTGGCCCACTGTAAGCGGCGGCAGCCCCCGCGAAAACGACGAATCCGCGTTGGTTGCTTCGTCCTGCTCTTCCTCGTCTTTGCTCTCGGCATACGCCTTTAGAAAGCCTTCGAAGGTAATGACCTCCCCCGTAGCCGTCAGCGTGACGCCGGGCTGGGTGCTGATGCCAATAGTAGCTACCGTGCGCTCAATTACCGCGTCGGCCATCTGAGAGCCCATAGCCCGCTTCCGAATCAGGTCGTAGAGGCGCTGCTCCTGCGAGTCGGAGCCGGCTTTCACCAGCGCGAAATCGGTAGGCCGAATGGCTTCGTGCGCCTCCTGCGCCGAGGCCGATTTGGTTTTGTACACCCGGGTTTGAGCGTACTCGGGGCCATAAGCCCGGCTGATTTCGTCTTTGGCAGCGGCCAAGGCATCCTGCGACAGGTTCACCGAGTCGGTCCGCATGTAGCTGATTTTACCGGCTTCGTAAAGCTTCTGCGCCACGCTCATGGTCTGCGCCACCGAGAAGCCCAACTTGCGCGACGCTTCCTGTTGCAGCGTAGAGGTAGTGAATGGCGGCGCAGGGCTGCGCTTACCGGGTTTCTTTTCGAGGTTCTCAATCCGGTACTCCGCGCCTACGCACCGCGTCAGAAATGCCTCGGCATCTTCCCGCGCCGTGAAGCGCTTCGGCAGCTCCGCTTCCAGCACCGCCCCGCGGCCGGCATCGAAACGAGCGGTAATGCGGTACGCCGACGAAACTTTAAACTGGTTGATTTCCCGCTCCCGCTCCACCACAATCCGCACCGCTACGCTTTGCACCCGGCCCGCCGAGAGGCCGGCTTTCACTTTCTTCCAGAGCACCGGGCTCAGCTCGAAACCCACCAACCGGTCGAGGACGCGGCGGGCCTGCTGGGCATTTACCAGGTTCAGGTCGATTTCGCGCGGGTTGTCGATGGCCGTGAGGATGGCGCTTTTGGTGATTTCCCGGAACACGATGCGGCGGGTTTTGTCGCTGCCACTTAGGTTGAGCGTTTCCGCCAAGTGCCACGAAATGGCTTCTCCTTCCCGGTCATCGTCACTTGCCAACCATACCGTTTCCGCTTCCTTCGACAGCTTTTTCAGCTGCGCAATTATTTCGCGCTTATCCGCCGATACTACATAGGTAGGCTTGAAGCCGTTGGCAATATCAATGGCATTATTGTCTTTCGGAAGGTCACGTACGTGGCCGAAAGAGCTTTTTACGATATAGTCCTTACCCAAATACCCTTCAATGGTTTTGGCTTTGGCGGGTGATTCGACGATGACTAAATTTTTAACCATTGGGCGGTAGTAGTGGCAGCAGTAGACAGCTAACTAAGAGAAAACTTAATTAGAAAACGATTCGGCGAGTGGGAAGTTGAATTTTGCCGCAAAGATGATGGAATAATCTGGTGTCCCATTCTCTGGCGCACAATAACTCTGCCACATCTCCTTAGTAATACGGTTCGATGGCAACAACGGATTAAAGTGAAGAGGTTCACATAAATCTTTTCTTCCTGCTTCACCAAGGCCATAATCCTGTGCGGCGAAACAACCGTATTCGTTACCTTTGCCAAGTAAGGGTAAGCCCCTTTTTGGCCCGCTCTTGTTTGCTTTGCCCACTTTCCACGGGCCTCGCTACTCCTACTTTCTGGCATCAGGTAAGACCACCACCCCATCCGCCCGTCGCGCCACACCCGCAGATACTTCCACCGCTGCTGCTGAGCCTGACCAGGTTACCACAACTGCACCCAACGGAGAAAGTAGCCGCAAAAGCGCCGCTAGCCGGAGCAGCCGCCGCAACGAGGCTGTGCAAAACCCGGCCTATGTAAACGACCAACTCAACCGGGTGCTGTTTGCGTTGGATGCCTTCAAAAAAGGCGACGTGTCGGTGCGGCTCACCAAGCAAACCGACGATATTTTCGCCGAAATAGCCGAAGCCTACAACTCGATGGTGGAGATGATAGGCGGGGTAGGGGGCGAAGTGTCGCGCATTTCGAAAGTGGCCGGGGTGGAAGGCAACCTGAAAGCCCGGGCCTCGGCCGACAACGCCGCCGGTTTCTGGCGCGACATGATTAATAATATCAATGGCCTCGTGGACAGCATTGCTGTGCCGGTGCTGGAAGTGGGCAAGGTGCTCAAGAACATCAGCAAAGGCAACCTCGACGAAACCTTCCAGATTCCGGTTTCTGGCGACTTCAAGGTGATGGCCGAAACTATCAACAAGACCATCGACAACCTCAACCTGTTTGCCGGCGAAGTAACCCGCGTGGCGCAGGAAGTAGGTACCGAAGGCAAATTGGGCGGCCAGGCGTCGGTACCGAACGTCGGCGGGGTGTGGAAAGACCTGACCGACAACGTGAATACCATGGCCTCGAACCTGACCTCGCAGGTGCGTGACATTGCCAACGTGGCTACCGCCGTAGCCAAAGGCGACCTGAGCCAGAAGATGACCGTGGACGTGAAGGGCGAGGTGCTGGAGCTGAAGAACATCCTCAATCAGATGGTGGACTCGCTCAACATCTTCGGCGACGAAGTAACCCGTGTGGCTTTGGAAGTAGGCACCGAAGGCAAACTCGGGGGCCAGGCCTCCGTGCCCAACGTGCGCGGCACTTGGAAAGACCTGACCGACAACGTGAACTACATGGCGTCGAACCTGACCAGTCAGGTGCGCGACATTGCCAACGTAGCCAACGCCGTAGCTAAAGGCGACCTGACCCAGAAGATGACCGTGGACGTACGCGGCGAGTTGCTGGACTTGAAGCAGAACCTGAACCAGATGGTGGACTCGCTGAACCTGTTTGCTGGCGAAGTAACCCGCGTGGCCCTGGAGGTAGGTACCGAAGGTAAGTTGGGTGGTCAGGCGTCTGTGCCGAATGTGGCCGGCGTGTGGAAGGACCTGACCGACAACGTGAACTTCATGGCGTCCAGCCTCACGTTGCAGGTGCGCGACATTGCCAACGTGGCTACCGCCGTAGCTAAAGGCGACTTAAGCCAGAAAGTGACGGTGGAGTTGAAAGGGGAACTGCTGGACTTGAAGCAGAACCTGAACCAGATGGTGGACTCGCTGAACCTGTTTGCTGGCGAAGTAACCCGCGTGGCCCTGGAGGTAGGTACCGAAGGTAAGTTGGGTGG
>NZ_JAFLQZ010000020.1 GCF_017313265.1 Hymenobacter telluris
GGCGCTAACCGCGCCCACTGCGCGTCCGTCAACATCTGTTCCATGCCGCAAAATAACCACTGTTAACACTTCCTAGTAATCCAGCATCAGCACGCGAGATGCTTCGGCCAGCTCAGCATGACGTTCTTTGGTACAGACCCAGCCGTAAGCTTCCTTTCGTGAAAGGAACGTTCAGCCTAGGAAAAGGCGTTGCCGGGTTCGTACCTTTGCGGTCCGATTTTCGCCGCGGGCCGTAGCGGGCAACTTTCTCAGGTAGAAAGCCTTGCCCGGCCGCCTGCCTATCCAATCAGCATGAAAGTAAGAAGCCAACTGGCCAATAAAGTCAACGTCATTACCCTCGGGTGCTCCAAGAACATTGTGGATTCGGAGGTGCTGATGGGGCAGCTCCGGGCCAACCAGTTCGACGTGACGCACGAAGCCGAAACCAGCGACGCCAACATCGTCATTATCAACACCTGCGGCTTTATTGATAACGCCAAGCAGGAAAGTATCGACACGATTTTGCGCTACGCCGACGAGAAGGAAGCTGGCAAGCTGCAAAAGCTGTACGTGACGGGCTGCCTCTCGCAGCGCTACAAAGACGACCTGGAAGCGGAAATTCCGCAGGTGGATGCCTATTTCGGGACGCTGGAGCTGCCGCAACTGATGAAGACGCTGGAAGCCGACTACAAGCACGAGCTGGTGGGGGAGCGGCTGCTGACCACGCCCCAGCACTATGCTTACTTCAAAATTGCGGAAGGCTGCAACCGGCCCTGCTCGTTCTGCGCCATCCCGCTGATGCGCGGCAAGCACGTAGACCGGCCGATTGAAGACCTGGTGCGCGACGCCAAGCGCCTCGCTTCGCAAGGCACCAAAGAGCTGATTCTGATTGCCCAGGACCTCACGTACTACGGGCTGCAAGCCTACGGGGAGCGGAAACTGGCCGACTTGCTGCGCCACCTCTCCGACGTGGAAGGCATCGACTGGATTCGGATGCAGTACGCTTATCCGTCGCAGTTCCCGATGGATGCCTTGGACGTGATGAACGAGCGGAGCAACATCTGCAAGTACCTGGATATGCCCTTGCAGCACGTTTCCGATAACATGCTGAAAACCATGCGGCGCGGCATCAGTCGGCGGCGGACGGTGGAGCTGGTGGATAGCATCCGGCAGCGCGTACCGGGCATTGCGTTGCGCACCACGCTCATTGCCGGTCACCCCGGCGAAACGCAGCAGGATTTCGAGGACCTCTACAACTTTGTGGAGGAAACCCGCTTCGACCGGCTGGGCATCTTCACCTACTCGCACGAAGACAACACGCATTCCTACACGATGCCCGACGACGTGCCGGCCGAGGTGAAACAGGACCGCGCCGACCAGATTATGGAGTTGCAGCAGGGCATTTCGATGGACCTGAACGAGCAGAAAGTGGGGCAGACCTATAAAGTGCTGTTCGACCGGAAGGAAAGCGGCTACTTCGTGGGCCGCACCGAGTTCGACTCGCCGGAAGTGGACAATGAAGTGCTGGTGCCCGCCACCAAAGACACGTTCGTACGCCTCGGCGACTTTGCCCAGGTGAAGATTCACGAAGCCTCCGACTTCGATTTGTACGGCACGCTGGTATAGAGTTCAGTTGCCGGTTATCAGTTGTGGGTTGCCAAGTAGGGATGCAGCGCTGGCAGTAAATAGCTCTCGAAATTAATATGACTTCAAACAACGACTCCCGTAGTGATTCACTGCGGGAGTCGTTGTATTTCAATAGGTTGGGCGGTTGATGAATACTGGTAACTGGTAACCGGCAACCGGCAACAGAAAATACCCAGTTACTTTGTGGCGGCTGGCCGGTTATAGCCGAATTATTCTCCTCTGTATGTCCGTCACGACCCTGCGCTACGCCGACACCGGCGCGTTTTCCCCGCTGCTTACCGCCTACCTGGACCGGCACGAAGCCCTGACCCCGTTTTATCACCGCTTCCCGGCCCTCGAAGAATTTCAGGCGCAGATAGAGGAAAAGAAAGCGCACTACACGCCCGAAGCCCGGCAACGGCTGGTGGCGGCCCTGCGCGAGCAATACGCCACGTTGCCCGAAGTACACCCACAGGTGCAAGCCAACCTGGCGCTGCTGGAAAAGGAAACCACCTTCACCATCACTACGGGGCACCAGCTCAATTTACTGACCGGGCCGCTATATTTCATCTACAAGATTGTAACGGCCATCAAGCTCAGCCGCCAGTTGAAAGCGCAGTACCCGCAGTACGATTTCGTGCCGTTGTACTGGATGGCCACCGAAGACCACGACTTCGCCGAAATCAACCATTTGCAGCTGTTCGGTAAGAAATACGAATGGAACGCCGCCGACCAGGGTGGGCCGGTGGGCCGGTTGAAGCTAGATGGTTTGCAGGAGGAATTACTCGACCAACTGCCCGCCGATGTGCCCGCCGCTTTCCGGGAGGCCTACCAGGAAGCTGGCACGCTGGCCGAGGCCACCCGCCGCCTTACGCACAGTTTGTTTGGCGAGTATGGCTTGGTGAGTCTGGATGGTGATGCGCCGGCGTTGAAGCAGGCTTTGGTGCCCGTGTTGGAGCGCGAAATTCTGGAGCAGGCCTCCAACAACGCCGTGCAGGCGTCGAATGCGCAGCTGGAAGCAGCCGGTTTCAAGCCGCAGGTGTATTCGCGCCCGCTCAACCTGTTTTTTCTGACTGATACCGGCAAGCGGGAGCGGCTGGAATACGATGCCGCCGCCGACTGCGTGCAGATAACCGTACGCAACACCAACCGATGTCATAGCCAGGAAGAGTTACTCGATTTGGCGCGCCAGCACCCCGAGCAGTTCAGCCCCAACGTGGTACTGCGGCCGCTGTACCAGGAAATTTTGCTGCCCAACCTGTGCTACATTGGCGGCGGCGCGGAAGTAGCGTACTGGTTTCAGCTCAAGCAGGTATTCGCCGACAACCAGGTACCCTACCCGATTCTGTTGCTTCGCAACTCGGCGCAGTACATTGGCAAGGCCAACCTGGGCAAGCTGCGCAAACTGGGGCTGACCTCAACGGATATTTTCCGGCCGCTGCCGGAGCTGAAAAAGCAAGTAGGCGCCGCACTGGGGCAGGAAGAAATCAGCCTTAGTGCGCAGCAGCAGGCGCTGGCGGCGGTGTTCAAGGAAGTATCCGACCTAGCGCAGCGCCTCGACCCCACGCTGGTACGCACCGTAGCCGCCGAGCAGCAAAAAGCTGCCAGTAGCCTAGCTGGGTTGGAAAAGCGCCTCAGCAAAGCTGCCGAAGCCAAGCACGAAACGGCGTACAGCCAGCTCACGGCCCTCAAAGACAAGCTGATGCCCAACGGCCACTTGCAGGAGCGCGAAGACAACGTACTCAGCATCCTCATCAACAACCCGCAGTTTATCAAGCAACTCCTCGACGCCTTCGACCCGCTGGCGCTGGAATTCACGGTATTGGAAGAGGAGTAGACCTCGTTTTTCGTTGCTTAAAGAAACAGCTAGTACAATGCTGAAAGCCGAACTGCGCCGCACTGCCTTGTCCCGGCGACAAGCCTTGCCGGAAAGCGAAGTAGCGCAGCGTAGCCGCCAATTGCGGGAGCAGCTATTCTCGCATTTCGAGGTAGCCAGATGGAAGTGGCTGCACGTGTTTCTACCGATTCCGCAGCAGCACGAGCCGGACACCTGGCAGATTATCCGGTGGGTTTGGGAGCGTGAATTGCCGGTGCAACTAGCCGTGCCCGTGGTGCAAGCGGATGGCGTGAGCTTACGGCATTATCACCTTACTCCTGGCACTGCATTAGTCAACAACCGCTGGGGCATTCCGGAGCCGGTGGGGGCCGGTGAGGTTGAGCCAGCGCAACTGGATGCGGTGTTGATTCCGCTGTTGGCTTTCGATGAAAATGGGCACCGGGTTGGCTACGGCAAAGGCTTCTATGATCGGTTTCTACTGGAATGCCGGCCCGATGTACTGCGGATTGGGTTGAGCCTGGAACCGCCAGTACCTAAAATTACAGATGCCTGGTCTGGCGATGTGCCTTTAAGCGCATGTGTTACGCCCAGCGGCGTATGGCAGTTTGGGCGGTAGCGGAAAAGCTTGGCATATAGGCTATAGTAAGCTACGGAGTAAACAATAAGCTTATTAAGCGAGCCGTTGGATGGGTATCCATTCACTATATAGGAATCCGCTCATGGCTGAAATTGCATCGTCCGCCCCCGCTGGCCGCGGCCCCAAGCCCCGCCGCAAAAAGCTCTCCACCCGCATCGACATGACGCCCATGGTCGATTTGGCATTTCTGCTGTTGACTTTCTTTATCCTGACGGCTTCGTTCAACAAACCCACGGTCATGGCGCTAACAATGCCTGACAAGAAAGGAGAGCCATCTGACTTGGGTGCTAAGCAAGCCTTAACGCTGATACTAGGCAAAGACAGCCAGGTGCATTACTTCTTCGGCTTAAATAGCGCAGAAAATCCAGCCAAGCTATACACTACCACTTTCGGTTCCGATGGCTTGCGGAAGGTATTGCTGGAACGGCAGCGCCAGTTGCCGGCTCCTACCGTACTCATCAAGGCCGGCCAAGATGCCAAGTACCGCGACCTGGTAGATGCGCTGGACGAAATGACCATCACCGACCAGCAGAAATACGCCCTGGTCGATTTGACGGCCGCCGACCGGGAATTGCTGGAAAAGAACTCGTTGTAACTAGCTGAATACTACGCGCCGCGGGCATTTGCAAGTTTGCGGGCGGCGCGTAGTTTGCCTGCCTGGTAACAGTTGTAGCCAAAGAAAAGCAGCGCCAGAAATTGCAGGCCGAAAGCGCTAAAAAGCAACGACAGGTATGGGTCGAATGGTGACGCAGACGGAGTTGGCTCAATGTATAATGGTGGATAAATTGTCGGACTGCTGGCTCTCAGAACGATAGTCAGATAGTGACTCATGCACACCAACACTGCGCTGACTGTGGCCAGGAGCAGATGATTCAGGACGGAGCGCCGACGCAGGAGCAGCATAACAATACCCACAACCAAGGCTGTGGGTATAAACAGCCAGCTGATGAACGACGAGCGCGACAATACAAAATACGTATTGTGCATCTGAATATCGAGTGCTTGTTGTTGCAGCGCCTCGAAGCCGACCAGCATACCGGCTAGCAAAATCGTTATGCCTCCCGATACGAGTAGCCAACAGGCCACAACCGCTTGGTTAGCATTAAAGAGGGGCTTTAGCTTGCTTGGGAGACGGCAGAATATCCACCTGCTTGATGCGGGCTTGGCCCCAGGGCGCAATGCTAACCTGCACCCGCAGCAACTGCTTGGGCTTCAGCTTCCGGCCGACATCGGCGGGCACGTAGTACTTCTCGAAGCCGTAGCGCAGGCGCATGCTGCGGCGCCAAATATCCTGCACCCAACCGCGCAGCACCACTTGGCCGGCTGGTACCGTAGGCTCCAATGAGTAAACAGCCACGGCCTCGTATCGGTCTTGGCGGGGTTCCAGCACCACGTACACGGCCTGTTTGCGGCGGGGCATGGTGCCATCCTTCCATAAACTACCCGGAATCTGGCTGATGCTGTAGTTCAGGTTCAGATGGTCGCCGTAGTTCAGGTCGCGCGGGTCGATGGGGGTGGTGTGCAGCGTGACGGTTTCGCCGAGGGCGCCGGTAGCGTAGCCCGCCGCCGCTACGGCCAGCACAAACAGCACCTGCGCGGCCAGCAGCCACCACACGCCTACTCGCCGCCGCGCTTCGGGCAATGCATGCAGCGGCGCTGATGCAGCCTGCGGAGCGGGTTCTACTGCCGGAGAAAGGGGAGCCGAAGACATTGGGAAAGCATTTGAGAACGAAGCTTAGAAAGCCTGGTTGGCATTTTTGGCAGCGAAGGTCTGGGTGGCTCGGCGGCGTAACAGCCAACTCAGCCCAAACAGCAGAATACCGCCGAGCAGGAAAAACAACGACTTGTCCATGAAGCCCCACGTCAGCTTGAAATAAGCCACGGCGGTAGTCAAAATGAACAGCACCGTGCCCAGCGTAACCCGGTCCTGGTTTTGCTCCTGGTGGGCACGGGCCAGCACCGCCCCCGAATACGCATACAGCACTACCACCGTACCCACGGTCAGTGGCAGCCCGCCCGGCAAATAGAAGCCCGGCAATAGCAGCAGCCAATCGGTAGCACCGCTCAGGCGGCCCCGCAGCTTCTTGCCCCACAACGACAGCGCCAGCACTGCCCCCAGCGCCGCCAGATAGGCCAGCAACGGCGGCCGAAGCCGGTCGGCATACGCATCGGCCTCGCCGAATAGCGCCAGCCCCAGCGTGAACAGAAATGCGGCTACCAACGGCGGCCCCTGCAACGCCCGCGCCGCCGGCCGGTCAGCCTGCCAGTCGCCGGCCGTATAAACGAGCATGGCAGGAATAAAAAACCAGGTGATTTTGACGTGCAAGTGGTTGATCAGCAAAGCAGTCTGCCAGAGCAAGCCAGTGGCTAGCACGCCCCCCAGCACCGAATCGGGGCGGCGCCACCAGTAGTAGCCCAGC
Organism: Hymenobacter telluris; assembly: GCF_017313265.1. Classification (GTDB taxonomy): domain Bacteria; phylum Bacteroidota; class Bacteroidia; order Cytophagales; family Hymenobacteraceae; genus Hymenobacter; species Hymenobacter telluris. The sequence goes on from NZ_JAFLQZ010000020.1 coordinate 6,500, forward strand.
CCGCCCGCCGTGAGAGCCGCCGTGAAGTAACTGAACACGCCCAATTGCCCGGTGTTGTAGCCCTGCACAATCCCGCCGATAATGACGGTGAGCAAGAACAGAAACCGGCTGCTATACAGCCACGTCAGCAGGATGCCCACCACCGCCCAGGCCAGCAGCCCGGTGAGGTCGTAGCCGATGAGCTGGTACATCTGGCTGGTGAGGATGATACTGGCCCCAAATAGCAGCAGCCCCAGCCCCACCAGCCCCAGCCCTAGCGACTCGTACTGCCGGCGCAGGAAATATTCGGCGGCCACGTAGGCACTGGTTAAGGAGCCCAGCAGCAGCCCCAGCCGCACCAGCTCCGGCAGGTCCTGCCAGTTGGCAGCCACCAGACTTAGGGCACTCAGGGCAATTAGCAGGCTGCCCAGCAAAGGCAGCAGCCCGATGGTAGGTTTTTCGGGCGGGTACAGCTCCAGCAACTGCGCCTGTTGCTCGGCGCTGATGATGCCCTTCCTCACCCACTCTGCCCCGTCCGTTTCCAGTAGTTTCCGACTCATAGCTACCGCAACTTACACAGGATGATGGGAAGCGGCGTATGTATCCTCCCGCTAATCCTCTATCGGTTCCCATTCGCCTTTCTTGAAAAATACATTGCCAAATTTGGGCGAGTGAAATACATAATAAAACTCGCTGGTATTTGTGTAGAGTGTTGGATTGTCGCTGATAATATGATGCGTTGGAATAGTAGGATAAAGAATAATATGTGGATTTCTGCTGGATGTTGTGAATGATACCTCACTAGAGTATGTTCTGGTTACATTTATTCCTTCTGTTACATGAAAAAATAATTTATTGCGTTCTGTTATTTCAAATCTAAAATGATTGTATTGCCAGTCAGCTTGCTTACCTGGGAATTTCGTTCTGTCAATTACGTATTCACCGTATATATCATCTCGTTCAATATCTGTAGACAGTGATGCACGAGCAATCATACTTAGAATAACTAGACTCAATACGAAAAGCCACAATATCCCAAGAATTTTTCCAAATATTGTTTTTCCTGTAGAAAGCCAAGTAATAAAAAAGGCAACAACTAAAATAAGTGTTAATGGGAGTAATATGAAAATGAAGAATAAATTGAATCCAAATCCCATATAAAAAGATAGTTTAACTTAGTAAAACATCTTTCTGTTTTAAAGTCAGAATTCACGGTTATCCCGCCTTCCGGGCCCGTGTCATTTCGCGCTTACCGGCCGGACCCGGAATCTTCTCAACTAACCAGCCGGCGGCTTTCAGGCTGCGGCGGAAGCTGCCTTTGGCGCAGTAGCTCACCAGTACGCCGCCGGGGGCAGTGGCATCATAAAGCTGCTGGAACACCGCATCGGTCCACATTTCCGGTTGCTTTTCCGGGGCAAAGGCATCGAAGTAGATAACGTGGTAGGTGTCTTCGGAAAGGAGCGTGGCTTGGAGGGTACCGGCAATTTTATAGAGCGCAAACTGCGGCGTGAGGGCCACAGGCGCACCCCAGCCGGCCGCGTGTAGCTGCTGATGGTAGTCAAGCAACTCCGGATTCAGCACGTAGCGCTCTACGCCCAGCGTATCAATGACTGCGGGCGGTAGCGGGTGTTTCTCAATAGTGTCGTAGAAGATAGGGTGCGGGCTAGTCAGGCTGTGCTGCAAGGTAAGCAATGCATTCAGGCCCGTCCCGAACCCGACTTCCAGCACCCACACCATACCCGTAGCGGCAGCCAGCACCGGTTCCAGCCCGGCACCCAGGTACACGTGCTGGGCTTCTTGTATGGCACCGTTGGTGCTGTGGTAATGCTCGTCAAGCTCAGGAACATACAGTGTGCTAGAGCCATCGGCGGTGGTGCGCACTTCTACTTTGGGGGTGGCCATGAAATGTGGGAATGGTAGGGTGGGAAAGTGATGCAAGCAGCGTAAAACCGAGCACGGATAGCCTATTTGCCGAAGGGCGCGTACGCTGTTTCGAGTCTCAATCAATCCGCTGCAACTAAGCTTCCGCTATGCCTCGCATCAAGGTAAATCTACCCGAAAATTTTCTGTTCTCTACGGAAATTCATCTGCGCATCACCGACCTTAATTATGGGGCCCACCTTGGCAATGACTCGCTGCTTGGTATTCTGCACGAAGCGCGGGTGCAGTTCCTGCAACATATTGGTAGCATGGAAGTTGACCGGGCTACGGGCAGAGGGCATATCATGGCTGATGTGGCTATTGAGTACAAGAGTGAAGCCTTTTACGGCGACGTATTGCACATCGACATGGCGGCCAACGACCTGTCCAAGTACGGCTTCGACCTGGTGTATCGGGTGCGCAACCAGGAGGGCCGCGACATTGCCCGCGCCAAAACCGGCATGCTTACCTTCGACTACAACACACGCAAGCTGCTGCCGCTTGCTGAAGAGTACGCCCGGCGGCTGCGCGGCGAATAGCTTCTTCTGAACCGCGGATTTTGCAGATTAGTCGGATTGGTCGGATTTTGGTGACGGCTCAACGAGTTGAATCATAGTGCATTATACTGCTGGTGAGAAGTTGCTAATCAACGAGGCGTTCTGTTTTTTCTGCAAAAACAAAATCGTCACCGAAATCCGACCAATCCGATTAATCTGCAAAATCCGCGTTTTGGAACCCAACTGCCTCACTCGTTGTATCTTTGCGGCTATGATGATTGACCTGCCCGTAGTTTCCAAGCGCGACATCCGCAAACTCACCCCCGACGAGCTGAAAACCTTTATGGTGGAGCACGGCGAAAAGCCGTTCCGGGCCAAGCAGGTAAGCGAGTGGCTGTGGAAAAATACGGCCTCTTCGTTCGAGGAGATGAACAATATCTCGCTGGCTACCCGGCAGCTCCTGGCGCAGCACTTCGTGATAAACGGCGTGACGGTGCAGAACAAGCAGCTCTCCAACGACGGTACCATCAAGTCGGCGTTCAAGCTCTACGACGGCAACGTGGTGGAGGGCGTACTCATCCCGCACGATACGCGCATGACAGCCTGCATCAGCTCACAGGTGGGCTGCTCGCTCACGTGCAAGTTCTGCGCCACCGGCTACATGGACCGCAAGCGCAACCTCGATGCCGCCGAAATCTACGACCAGGTAGTGCGCATCAAGGAGCAGTGCGAAGCCGAGTATGGCACGCCGCTCACCAACATCGTGTACATGGGCATGGGCGAGCCGCTGCTCAACTACGCCAACGTGGTGAAAAGTATTGAGCGTATTACGGCGCCCGATGGCCTGAACATGGCCCCGCGCCGCATTACGGTGAGCACCGCCGGCATTGCCAAAATGATTAAGAAACTGGCCGACGACGAAGTGAAGGCCAACCTGGCCCTGAGCCTGCACGCGCCCAACGATGCCAAGCGCAACGAAATCATGCCCATCAACGAAGCCAACTCCCTGGCCGCGCTGAAGGAAGCCCTGCAATACTACCACCAGAAAACCGGCCGCAAAGTCACCTACGAGTACATCGTATTCGAGAACTTCAACGACACGCTCCAGGACGCCGAAGAATTGCTCCAGATTTCCAAGTGGCTGCCCTGTAAGGTGAACCTCATCGAGTACAACCCCATCGAAAACGCCGACTACCGCAACACCGGCGAAGAAAAGCTGCTGGCGTTTCTGAAGTACCTCGCCGACCGGGGTGTGCAAACTAACCTGCGCCGCAGCCGCGGCAAAGACATTGACGCCGCCTGCGGGCAGCTAGCCGTGAAGGAAAAGCCGCAAGCGGCATAGGCGGTGGGCGCGTAGGCCACCAGATACACTATTCGGTTTACGTGCGCAGCGCCGCCAACAGCCTCTGTGCATGAGGTAGTTGGCGGCGCTGCTTGTTTCAGGCAACCCCCATTAACTTATTCGGCTCCGACGGCGGATATTTCCTGTAGGCATTCGCTGGCCATCAGCAGACCTACTTTCATGCCGAAACCCCGCAAACGGTCTGCATCAAAGAAGATTTCGGAGCCGTATTGGTTGGTGATTTCAGTGGCGTGTGCCTTCATCGTCTGCTGCATGGCTTGTTGCATGAGGGCCTGGCGCTCGGCTTTGGGAATCTGGGCTAGTGGTTTCTGGCTATTGCTCTTTGTTAGCTCGGTGCAGGTTTCCGACGCAATTTTGGTGAGCAGCGGCTTTTCTGCTTCTGTAATTTTAGTATCGGTCATGCTGGCATTGGCCGGCTGATTGGCCATGCGCATGAAAAGCTTCACTGCCACGGGGCATTCGCCGGCCAGGCGGCCAGCTACGCGCTGCCCAACACTACGCATCACCTGCGAATAATCAATAGAATTGCTTTTGTAGAGCTTTTCGGCCTCTTTCTGGCGGGGCTCAAACGCGCGAGTTACAACCTGCTGAAATACAGTTTGGGCGGCGGCCTTATCTAGCTGAGCAAAAGGAGTTTTCTGGTCCTCCTTTTCCATTTCCCGGCAGACAGTAGCGGTTATTTCATTTTCAAACTTAGCGGCGGCTGGGTTGTCAGGCGTAGTTTGAGCAAAAGAGCAATGCAGTGGCAACGCCAAGGCAGCGGCAAAAAAGATAGAACGAAGCATAAAGCTCAAAACTATATGAAGTACACAGATACCGCTAAAGGTACAGAATGTAACGCAGCCGCCAAGCCTCTCTTACTGTCTTGTTTTAATTGTGTTATTTATTGATAATCAAGGCTTTATTTAATAGTGGGTTTTGCGCTTTGTTAATGGCTTACCAGGCAACTTATCGGTTTTGCAGGGAAAGCAATAAGAAGCGCATTGCGCTTATCGGCTACCCTTACCGAAACGGTAAACCACGTCTACGTAGATAGGGAAGCCCACGAAAGCATCTTCTTTAAAGTTGGTGAATGGCAATAAGTAAATACCACCCAAGCCCAAACTGAAACGGCGGCCCGCGTGCCGGGCACCGAACAAGCCTAAGGTGCCGGGCTCGTCATTGATGAGCAGGAAATTCTCGCTCACCACCGACCAGCCCCGACTGATGCGCCTCTGACCGCCGTAGTGCAGCACGGGCGTCTTATCGATACCGGTTTTATTGATGGCGTAGCCCAGGCCCACACTCACATTGTTGTCGGCCGAGCCGTACGTGACTATGCCGTAGCCAATACCCGTGCGAACAGGCTTAAACTCGGGGTCTAGCTTGGGGAGGCGCGTGTACAGCACGCCCCCACCAACGTGCCATTTCTCGCTCAGCTTAGTCGACAACTTAGGCGTGACCAACAGCACTTGGTTGCGGAGCGGCAAAAAAGGCAGGACGGAAACCAGCACGCCCACCGAAAAATTGTTGGTGAAGCCGTAGCTGGCACCATAGAGTCCCCCGTCGGTCTGTTGGAAATAGCCTTCCCCACGGCGCAGGTTGCGGGCGGTGGGTAGCAGAAACAGGCGGTGACCATTGCCAACATCGAAATGAGTGGTAGCACGGTGTTGCGGCCGGGGGGCGGGTTCAAGGCGTACAATATCGGCGCGTTCCACCACCACTAAGCCCGAATCGAGGGGGAGTAGCTCTAGTTGAGTACGGTAGCGGGCCAGCAACTCGCCTTCCACAATGACACCAGAGCGGAGTTCCGCCCGCAGCCAGCGCGAAGTAAGAAACGGCGGCATTCGGGTTTTGGGTGCGGGCGGTGGCGGCAAGCCAGCCAGCTCCTGCTGCCGGGCTTCAATGGTGGTGCGCACCGTGGCAAACGCCGCCGGCGTAAAAGTGCGCTCCACCGTGCGGCCGTCGCGGAGCAACGCCCGGAGCTGGATGGTGCTATCCGGCGACAGGTGCTGCTCGAAGCGGGCCTCCACAAAATTATCGGCAGAGTAATACGGAAACAGGCCGTACGTCGCCTTCTCCTTTTGATCGATAACTGGCCCTACTATCGGGCTAACAGTAAGCAAGCGAACTGCCGGCTGCTGGGCGTGTAGTTGGCTAGCCGTCAGGCATGAAAACAGCCAAATTGCTATAAGGCGCTGCATATAAACAACATAGTAGAGTAGCTTCCTGTCGGTTATAGCATCTGCCGGCAGGAAATAGAAGCGGAAAATCAAATCACTAACGTTGGCTTCCCACAAATTATGCGGGCGGTGCTCTGATGCAGAACAGTAGGTTTCGGAGGCGGATGCCGAACCTTAGAAGTATAGAGAATAACGAATTGCCCGCCTTAAACTGTGTGGTGTGTGGTAAGCCGTTTACTGGCCACAGCGCCTAATGAAATTTGGTTGTAAAGGCTAGCGGCTACCCTTGCCAAACCGGAACGTGAAGTCGATGTACAGCGGGAAAATATAGGAGCTGTACACCCTTGAGCGGGTGTCGAAAAAATCGTCTTCTTCCCTGTATAAGAATAGATAGAAAGCGCCCAACCCCAATGAGGTACGCTCCCAGTTGATTTTGGCACCATACAAACCAAAGGCCCCGGAATTGCGGTTGGTTAGGATGTAGTTTTCGCTGATGAGCGACACCCGGCGGGAAATGCGAGTTTGCCCGCCCAGCTGAATAACAGGCGAGCGGTTTACGTCGCCGTCGCTAAAGCCGTAGCCCAGGCCAGCGGTGAAGTTGTTGTCGGCCGAGCCGAATGTGGTATTGCCGTAGAAGACGCCGGCACTCCCCCCAAACCCCCGCAGGTACAGCAGGCCCCCGCCCGCGTAGAATTTATCGGAAACCTTGGCCGATACTTTGGGCGTGAGGGCAAAAAGCTGCTCATCTAGGCCCAAGCCAGGAATTAGGGAGGCATAGGCACCCATCGACAGGTTGTTGGTGAGGCCGTAGTTCAGCCCTACCACAAACACGCTGATATACTGCACCGAGCCTTCGTTGCGGCGTAGGTTGCGGGCGGTAGGCTGAAAGAACATGCGGTTGCCGTTGCCAATATCAAACCGGTCGGGCTGCCGCCATGACGTTTGAGAAGTTAGCTCTTCGAGGCGAATGATGTTGCGGCGGCTTACCTGCACCACGCCCAGGTCGGAGGTCAGGAATTCCAGGAGGGTTGGTTGGGTGGCGGTTAGCTCGCCATCGAAAACGGTGCCGGTACGCAGAAAAACCCGGAAGCGGCGGCCCACCGAATCGGCGGCGGGAGTGCTGGAAGACAGTCGCGCCAGTTCTTGTTGCCGAGTGCTAATGCTGGTGCGTACTGCGGCCAACTCGGCGGCGGTAAATGGCCGCAGCACCGTGCGGCCGTCGCGGAGCAGAGTGCGTAGCTGCACGGTGCTGTCGGGCGTCAGAAGCCGCACAAAGCGGGCCTCCACAAAGTTGTTGGCCGAATAATACGGAAACAGGCTATACGTCGCTTTTTCCTGCTGGTCGATGACGTCGCCCACCACTGGGCTTACGATGAACGGCTTAGTAGCAGGAGTGGTTTGCTGAGCGCTTATGTGGTTGGATACTAAAGTGATAAGCAGCACCAAGCCGCTGGTAACTAGGATTCGGAACATGGTAGCAGCAACAATAGGAAGGGTTGTTCAAACCTAGCATTTCGTTGCTCAATACTATATAGCGCCCAGAGAAATTCTTGGTTCAAGCAGGCCTTCTCAACAACATGTGGTCACCCAAGCCGGACCGTTCCTATCCAGCCGTTTAAGGCTATAAAAATCCCCCCTGCCTCAGCCTTTGCTGAAGCAGGGGGGATGCGGCAACAACTACCCGAAACGGAGCTTAGCCTTTCCAGCGGCCCTCCGAGCGGGGCCGGCCAGTGGTAATTTCCTCTTTCGACTCTCCCTCGGGCACTTCGCGGGTTTCAATGCGTACGGCGTGGGCTTTGGGCTGCACTTTCTGCCCGAAAGCATCGGCAAATTCCTGCGTGAATTCGGCCCCGAAGAAGATAATCAGCGACGAGTAGTTCACCCACAGCAGCAGCACAATGGCCGAACCTGCTGCCCCAAAGGCTGAGCCGGGGTTGGACTGCGCGATGTAGAAGGAAATCAGGTACTTGCCTAGCAGAAACAGCAAAGCCGTAATAAACGCCCCCACGCCCACGTCGCGCCACCGGATGATGGCGTCGGGCAGGAACCGGTAGATGAGGGCAAACAGCAACGACGTGATAAAGAGCGACAAGCTGAAATCAACCAAGCGAATCAGAATCAGCGTGACTTCCGGCAGTAGCCGTTGCAAGTAATCGGTGAATACGCTCAGTACCGTGCTGATGACAAAGGAAATAAGCAGCAACAGCGCCACGCTCAGAATCAGGCCAAACGACAAGAGCCGGTCGCGCACAAACTGCCAGATGCCGTTGCGCGGCTTCACTTTCAGGTTCCAGATGTCGTTGATGCTTTCCTGAAGCGTGACGAAAAACGTGGTGGCCGCAAAAATCAGCGTGCCTACCCCAATCACAGCTGCCAAGCCGCTCTTTTGCTGCTTGGTGAATTCGGCAATGGAGTCCTGCAAGAATTTGGCGGAGTCGGCGCCTAGAAAGCCTTTCATCTGCCCATATACTTGTCCGGTTACGGCTTCGGCCCCATAGATGGAGCTGGCGGCCGTAATGACGATGATGAGCAGCGGCGGCAGCGAGAAAATAGTGTAGTACGACAAGGCCGCCGAGTGGCGCAACGAGTTGTTGGACATAAACTCGGTGGCCGTGGTTTTCAACGTGTTAAGGACGTCGGAGAAGCGGTAATGCGTAGCCATAGTTCGGAGAAAATCAAGGAAATGCGTTATAGGTAATACGGCCTTATAGCCTATGCGTTGGAAATGAATGGCCAAAACCCGCTCGGCCGCGTAGAGCAAGCCCGACACTTGTTAGGATTGGAGCACATTTTTTCTTTGTTTAGCTATATGCAAATTCCCCCTCTTATGCGCCAGTTCACCGGACTCTGGCCTGCTCTGCTACTGAGTGGCTTGGTCGCGTGCACCTCTACCACCGATAAGCCCGCCGCCGGCATCGGAACCACCCCGCGGGCCGACAGTATTTCGTCGTATCCGCCAGCGGAAGGCTTCGACAAAGCCGGCTCCGACGCCCGTGCCCAAGAACTAGCCGACCAAGTGATGCGCCAGATGGGCGGCTACCAAGCGTGGCAGCAGGCCCGGCTACTGGGGTGGGATTTTCTGGATAACTCGTACCAACTCTGGGACAAGCAAACCGGCGACTTTCACTGGCAGAAAGACAGTCTGGTGGCCAACTACAACCTCACCACCAAGCAGGGCCACGCCTACCGCGGCGGCAAGGATATTTCCGAAACCGAAGAAGGCAAGAAGCTCCTCACCCGCATGTACCCTATTTGGGTGAACAACTCGTGGTGGCTGCTCATGCCGTTTAAGCTAAAGGATTCGGGCGTGACGCTCACCTACAAAGGCGCGGGCACCCTCATGGACGGCAGCACCCCGGCCGAGGTGCTGAACATGACCTTCAAGAACGTGGGCGTGACACCCGACAACAAGTACGAAGTGCTGGTCAACCCCAAAACCAACCTGGTGGAGGAGTGGGCCTACTTCCCGAAAGCCACCGACGAAAAGCCCGCTTTCCGCCGCCGCTGGGCCGAGTACAAGCAGTACGGCCCGCTCAAGCTCGCCACCGACCGCACCGACGGCAAAGACGGCCGCCGCCTCGACCACGTGAGCGTGAGTACCACCGTGCCTGCGGGCATCATGGACAGCAAAGTGCCCGTGCAGAAACTGTAGTATTGTCATTGCGAGTGAAGCGAGGAATCTGAGTGTTTGGGTTGAATAGATTACAACCAGAACACTCAGATTCCTCGCTTCACTCGCAATGACAATTACTTCTGAAAGTTCCAGGTCAGCGTTTCGATGGGGGCTTCGCGCAGGGCGGTGGCTAGCTCGGTATCGTCCCGGAATTGCAACTGGCGCAGCATGCTGGCCTCCACGCTCACCATGAAGCTGGCATCCCGGAACGGCCACGGCGTGACGGTTACGGGGCCATCTTCGGAGGGGCGCACCACGTCGTAGCGCTGGCTGTCCTGGCCGGTATAGATTTCGAGGGCGCGGCTCATTTCGGGCAGCTCGTGACGGCACAAAATCAAGCTGAGCCGGTCGCACCAGTGCATCAGGTCGTAGGCTTGCTGTGCTTCCTGCTTGTTGACTTTCAGTTGCTTGCGCCACTGGGTTTGGTGGGTTTGCTGCTCGTTGAGGAAGGCGTCGGTGGTTTTGCTGGTGCCGCGCAGGCTTTCGTAGAGCGTACTCAGGTGCATACTGGTGAGCAGGCTGCGCCAGCGACCCTGGAACCGCGCCGCGCGCATCAGACTTTCTGCCTGCTCCAACGAAAACTCCTTCATGGTGAAGTTGGCCGGCGCCCCGGCGGGCGTAAGGCCGTAGTGCCCGTCCCAGCTGCGCTGCTCGTCGTCGTGCTGCGCAATAGCCGACAGCAGCCCCACCCACCGGTCGGAAGGCCCGAACGGCTGCCAGTGCCACGCCAACTGCGCGGCCAACTGCCCGTGGGCTTGCTGGTAGATGATTTGCCAGCCGTCGGCGGTGTAGTTTACTATCATGCGGTGCGTAATAACAAAGGTTTTTTAGAGGAACGCGCCAATGTCACGCAGGTTTTCCGGTAGCTGTAAACAAAAACGCCCCTCCGGACTGGTGGGGCGTGCGACTACCTATACTACTTGTATATCAGGAAGTAATAGGAGGGGGAGCAGCGGCCATATGTTGCAGCAATTGGTCGGCCCAATAGGCAGGCAGCTCAATTCTTACATCACCTACCTGGAATTTTCCAGGAGAGTATTCTCGTTCGCTCAATTTTGAAACCTGAAAGGTGGTTGGAGCTTCTACCACTTCTATGGCATCATAAGGAATCCGAACTAGCACCTTAGAGCTTGCCAGATTACGGATAAGAATGTCTTGACTATCAAATCTGATTTTCAACTCGTGGTTTCCACCACCTATCCAGCCTGACACCGACTCAACAGCATGTATGTTCTCCATACTACCATATTCTTCATATAGATGCTTCCAGCCCGGTTGAAGGGGATTTGGTAGACGTATGCTTCCTCGGCGTAATGCAACTCGGACAGCTAAGAAAAGCAGGTACACTATTCCTGCCTGCACCAGTAAGCCAACTATGGCTAATAATGTACTGCCTACACTTAGAACCATTGCTACTACTGGAATACCACGGCTTCTTTCAGGTGCAGCAGCATGTCGTCGGTCATTGTATCCAGGGTGAACTGCGGCTGCCAGCCCCAATCCTGGCGGGCTTGGCTGTCGTCGATGCTGGCGGGCCAGGAGTCGGCAATCTGCTGGCGCGAATCGGGCTGGTAGGTGGTCTGGAACTCGGGGTAGTGGCGCTGAATGCTGGCGGTAATTTCGGCCGGCGAGAAGCTCATGGCACCCAGGTTGTAGCTGCTGCGCACCGAAATGGTGTCGGCGGGGGCGTGCATCAAATCCAGCGTGGCCTTCAGGGCGTCGGGCATGTACATCATGGGCAGGTAGGTATCCTCTTGCAGGAAGCACTCGTAGGGCTGGCCGGCCACGGCTTTGTGGTAGATGTCCACAGCGTAGTCGGTGGTGCCGCCGCCGGGCAGGCTCTTGTAGCCGATGAGGCCAGGGTAGCGTAGGCTGCGCACATCCAGGCCGTGCTTGCGGAAGTACCACTCGCACCACTGCTCCCCGGCCAGCTTGCTGATGCCGTACACCGTGTTGGGGTTCATGATGGTGAGCTGGGGCGTGTTTTGGCGCGGGGTATCGGGCCCGAATACGGCAATGCTGCTGGGCCAGTACACCTGCTGCACGCCCAAATCCACGGCGGCATCCAGCACGTTGAACAGGCCGTCCATATTCAGCTGCCAGCCAAACTTCGGGTTCTTCTCGGCCGTAGCCGACAGCAAAGCCGCCAGATGGTACACCTGTTTAGGTTTGTACTGGCGCATCACGTCTTCCAGCCGAGCCTTGTCGAGCACGTCCAGCAGCTCGAAGGGGCCCGCCTGCTGCACTTCCACATCTTTGGGGGCCCGCACGTCGGCGGCTACCACGTTGCTGGCACCGTACAGCTGCCGCAGCTCCTGGGTTAGCTCTAGGCCCAATTGGCCCCCGGCCCCGATAACAAGAACAGTGTCAGAGGTGGCTGCGGTGGGGCTGGTTTCCATAGGAACGGGGGTTGGGTGAAGATGGGGGCCGCAAAGATAACGGGACCAAACGGTTTCGTAGTGGGGTAGGCTGCAACCTCTTCTACGGAAATAGTACCTTCCCTGTGTCTTGCTATTCTTTCTGCGCTTATGCCTATTTCACTGCTTCGGCACCTTGCAGTGTGCCTGATGTTCTGTCTGTTGCCCCTAGGTTTACCGGCGCAGGTTGCTTCTCCTAAACCGGCAGTGGTGTACCGCAACCTGGTGATGGAAGGCGGCGGCATCCGGGGTATTGCCTACGGCGGGGCGCTGGCCGAGCTGGAAAAGCAGGGGGTGCTGGCGGGCATCCGGCGGGTGGGGGGCACGTCGGCGGGGGCCATTCAGGCAGCCCTGCTGGCGGTGGGCTACTCGCCGCAGGAGATTATCGACGTGGTGAACCACACGCCCGTGCAGCGCCTTAACGATGGCCGCCTGATTTTCTTTGGGGGCAGTACCCGGCTGGTGAAGCAGTACGGCTGGTACCGCGGCGACCAGTTCACGAAGTACCTCGGCGAGCTGGTGCAGCGCAAAACCCAGAACCCCAACCTCACGCTCGGCCAGCTGCACGCCCTAACTGAAACCCAGCCCACCCGCTACCGCGACCTGTACACCACCGGCACCAACCTCACCACCCAGCGCGTGCAGGTGTTCAGCTACGAAACCCACCCCGACATGCGCGTGGCCGACGCCGTGCGCATCAGCATGAGTATTCCGCTGTATTTCCGGGCCGTGCTGCTCGATAGGCAGGGCCACGTAGTGCGCCAACCCGCCAAAGGCCAGGAAGTGGAGGTGCTGGTAGATGGCGGCCTACTGGCCAATTACCCCATCAACCTGTTCGATGATGTCCGCTACCTGAGTGCAACAGCCGCTGGTATGCGGCCAGCGGCTGGCCCCGTACTCAACCCCGAAACCCTGGGCTTGCGCCTGGATAGGGCCGAGCAGATTGCCTACGACACCCAGCCCGGCGGCCGGCGGCAGCTGGCACCCTACCAGATTCAGGATTTTGGCTCCTACATGGGCGCGCTCTACACCGTGGCCATCGAAACCCTGAACGCCCCGCACCCCGAAGATTGGGCCCGCACGGTGAGCATCAGCACACTGGGCTTCAATCCTAAAATTAAGCGCGTTTCCGATGCCCAAAAGCAGCAGCTCATGGACAGCGGCCGGAGCGGCGTGCAGGCGTTCTTCGCGGCGGCCCGCCGAAAGTAACAGGGTTGTAGTGACAAGGTTGCGTCGGTTGCGTGGCTGTGTTCTGTTAGTGGCAGTTGGGCAGTACGGCAGTAGAGGGCGTGCTGGTAAAATCAGATGCAGGCGCTAGCTGAACAGGAATAGGTTATAATTATATATTTTCTATGTTTGAGGCAAGTTATATCTTAGCAAAGCTTACGGGCTTACTGCTTCGAACAACGCATGGACATCAACTACATCATATTGGCGCACAAAAATCCTGCGCAGGTAGAGCGGCTGGTACATACCTTGAGTACGGAAGGCACTACCTTCTACATTCACATAGATAAGAACACCGAGCAGGAACCCTTCGAAAGGCGGTTGCAGGCTGTTAAGAATTGCCGGTTTATAGAAACCCGGGAAAAAGGCACCTGGGGCGACGTTGGGATTGTGCAAGCTACCATTCACGCGTTGCGGCAAATTGTAGCAGACCAGCGCAGTGGCTATTGCGTTCTGCTGAGCGGTCAGGACTACCCTCTGAAATCCAACCAGCACATAGCGCAGTACCTGACCCAGAACCAAGGTGCCAGCTTTATGGATGCCTCTGCCTTGCCCAATCTGCACTGGGACCATGGCGGCTTGGATAGGATAGAACACTACAAGTTCAATCTTTCGGAAGGCCGGCAGGATTACGTAGTGGTGCCTCCTGTTTTATCGAAGGATTTCTCGCGCAACTGGATTTATCATGTTTACAACATTAAAAAGCTCCTGCAACGTAGGATCAACATTAAAGTACTGCTGAAGAAAAGGAGTTTCCCCCACTACATCCGGCCAGTTGGAGGCAGTCAGTGGTGGGCAATTCCGGTGGAAACGGCAGCACAGGTTTTGACTTTTCTGGAACAGCATACCGACTATTTGCTCTATCATCGGTACACACTCTTGCCAGACGAAATTGCGCTGCAAAGCATCATCCGGCAGTTGCTTCATGCAGACGGTAACGAACTGGTGCAGCCTACTGTGACGTACATCAACTGGGAAAGGCCCGGCGTGACGCTGCCCGTTACTTTCGATAGGAACGACCTCAAGGAACTGCTGAACCAGCCGGAGGACAAGCTATTTGCCCGAAAGTTTGACGCCGAAACGGACGCTACCATTCTGGATCTGCTGGATAGAAGAATAGTAACAACTGCCTGACGTATAACCCTACCAGCCTTGCAATTAGGTTGGTAGCACTTTGTCGGGGGTGAGGGGCAAGGAGCGGAAACGCCGGCCAGTGGCGTGATACACCGCATTGGTAATGGCCGCCGGCGTACCCACGCAGCCTATTTCGCCGATGCCACGCGCACCCAGTTCACTGATGTGCGGGTCGGGGATGTTGAGCCACTCCACCTGAATATTGGGGGTGTCGGCCATGCTGGGCACGTGGTAGTCGGCGAGGTTGCGCACCACGGCGCGGCCGTTCTGCTGGTCGTAGTGGGTTTCCTCCATCAGGGTAGCACCCAGGCCCATAGACACGCCCCCGATGATTTGCGAGTGCGCCGTTTTGGGGTTCATCAGCCGGCCCACGTCGTACACCGCGCATAGTTGGGCCAGTCGGATGGTGCCAGTCAGCTCATCTACGCGCACCTTCACAAACACCGCCCCGAACGAGTAAAACGAATATTTTTCTCGCTCGTCGCCGGGCTTGGCTTCGCCACTGGCTTCCAGCGAAGGCAATTTGGCGCGGCGCAGAATCGTGCCGTACTCTTCGCCCTGCGTAGGAGCTGCTTTGCGGACCAGCCGCCCGTCGCGGGCCTCCAGCGCATCCTCCGTGGCCCCATACAGCGGCGACTGCGCATCCCGAATGGCGAGGCGCTTGAGGGCGCCCAGCACGTTGCGGCAAGCGGCCAGGGCGGCCGGCCCGATGGTGGCAGTAGTGGCCGAGCCGCCGCTGGTGGGCGCGTTTGGTAAGGCCGAGTCGCCCAGCTCGAAGCGCACCCGCTCCACCGGTAGGGCCAACCCGTCGGCACTGATTTGGCGGAAGATGGTGTAGGCGCCGTTGCCCAGCTCGTGGGTGGCACTCTGCACCAAGGCGCGGCCGTCGGCAAACAGGGTGGCTTTGGCTTCGGCGGGGCGGCGGGCGGCGGGGTACATAGTAGTAGCCATGCCATAGCCAATGAGGGTGTTGCCCTCGCGCATGGAGCGCGGCTTGGGGTTGCGCTTGCTCCAGCCAATTAGCTCCTGGCCGCGGGCGTAGCACTCGCGCAGGTGCTTGCTGCTCCAGGGCTTACCGGTTTCCGGGTTTGTCTCGGCGTAGTTGCGCAGGCGCAGCTCTACGGGGTCCAGGTTCAGCTCAGCGGCCAGCTCGTCCATGGCGCATTCCAGGGCCCAGCCGCCCACGGTTTCGCCGGGGCCACGCATGGGGCAGGGCGAGGGCAAGTGCAAGTGGCTGAGCTGGTGCGCGAAGCCAAGGTTGGGCACCGCATACATCATCCGCGAAACCCGGGCACAGGGCTCGGTGTAACCACTCGACTGCGAAGAATGCGTTTGCGTGTCGTGTTGCAAAGCCGTGAGCTTTCCGTCGCGGGTGGCCCCCAGGCTGAGGGTCTGGCGGGTGGCAGCGCGCTGGCCGGCCACGGCAAACATATCCTGCCGCCGCCACTCGATTTTCACGGGGCGTTTGGCTACCCGTGCTGCCATAGCCGTGAGCAGGGGTGGGGCAAACAACCAGCCTTTCGAGCCAAATGCTCCCCCAATAAACGGGCAGATAACGTGCACGTTCTCCTTGGGCACGCTCAACGAATTCGACACCACTTCCTGCATGTTCTCCACGCCGCGGGTGGTGTCGTAAAGGGTCAGAAACTCGCTTCCGTTGCGCGTTTCCCAGCGGGCAATGCTGGCTAGCTGCTCGATGGGGTTGTGGTGGGTAATGGCCGACTCGTAGACTTGCTCTAGCTTCACGGGGGCCGCGGCCAGGGCTACTTTAGGGTCGCCTACGGTTACTTGTAGCTTCTCTTCCTTGTTGCCGGTGAAGGTTTCGGGGAGTGTGCGGCGGCTGGAAGCGGTTATATTCAGTTCGGGGGGGCGTTGCTCGTAGGTAACGCGCACTAAGCTGGCGGCGTGGCGGGCTCGTTCCAAGGTGTCGGCTACCACTACGGCCAGGGGCTGCCCGGCGTATTCCACGTTGGCATCCTGCAAGGGTTGGCGGGTTTCCGTTATGCCGCCTTCCCCCCGAAACAGGGAGCCGTTCACTTTTTCGGGGAAAGGTTGGAGACGCGGGGCGTTTTCGTGGGTGAGTACAGTTAGCACGCCCGGTGCGCGCAAGGCCGCCGTGCTATCAATAGCGCGCACGGTACCGTGGGCTACGGTGCTAGTCACGATGGCGCCGTAGGTGAGCCCTGGCACGTCCCACTCGGCACTGTAGCGCGCCGCGCCGGTTACTTTCAAGCGACCATCTACTCGGTCGAGGGGGGTTCCGGTTGCTTCTACCATTTTTTATAAGCTGTTCGCTAGTAGCAGTTGGCTGTTAGCTTTTCGTTCAGGTCTATTTTCTGGCTGCTTGTGCATAAAAGCCAACAGCCGACAGCCATCAGCTACTAGCCACCAATTATTCGCCGCCTACTCCGCCCACGCTGGCGGCGAAGGCCGTGCCCGCGGGGCCTTGCAAAGGCTGTAAGCCGCTGGTTTCCAGTAGAGCCCGCAGCATGAGGTTGCGGCCCATCGTCAGTTTATAAGCGTTGTGCTCGAGTGGTTTGGCATCGGCAAAAGCCACTTCAGTAGCGGCCCGAAAGAGCTTCTCGGAGGGCTTTTTGCCGGCCAACAGGGCTTCGGCGGCTGGCACGCGCCAGGGCTTGTGCGCCACACCACCCAGCGCCACCCGTGCCCGCCTGATTTTCTTGCCATCCATTTCCAGCGCCACCGCGCACGACACCAGGGCAAAGGCATAACTCGCCCGCTCGCGCACTTTCAGGTAGTGCGAGCGGCCCGTGAATGACGGTAAATCGATGCTGGTAATTAGCTCACCGGGAACCAGAGTGGTATCCTGCTGCGGCGTGTCACCGGGCAGGCGGTGCAGGTCGGGGAAGGCAATAGTGCGGGTGCCACCGGGGCCGGTTACCTGCACTTGGGCATCCAGCGCGGCAAGAGCTACGGCCAGGTCGCTGGGGTGGGTGGCTACGCAGGCAGTGGAAGCCCCGAAGATGGCGTGCACGCGGTTGAGACCTTTGAGCGCCGCGCAGCCGGTGCCGGGCTCCCGCTTGTTGCAGGGTTGGGCCGGGTCGCGGAAGTAGGGGCAGCGGGTGCGTTGTAAGGGGTTGCCGCCCATGCTGGCCATGTTACGGATCTGGGTGGAAGCGCCGGCCAACAGTGCCTCACTCACGGCGGGGTAGCGGGCCTGCACCTCGGGGTGAATAGCCGCCGCGGTATTCGATACGCCCGCACCCAGCCGCAGCCCGCCTTCGAAGGCACTGATGGTTTTCAGCGGCAGCGGCGACACATCTACCAGTAAGCTAGGGCGCAGCACGTCTTCCTTCATCAAATCGAGTTGGGAAGTGCCGCCGGCCACAAAAGCGGCGCCCGAAACCTTGGCTACGGCCGCAACAGCCTGCTCAGGGGTGGTAGCACGTTGGTATTGGAAAGGGTACATGGGCGGGCGCTAGGCGGTTTGGGTTTCCTGAATGGCGGCAATAATATTGGGGTAGGCCGCGCATCGGCAGAGGTTGCCGCTCATGGCCTCCCGGATTTCGGCGGCCGAGCGTTTCTGTTTGTCTTGCACCAGCGCGGCGGCGGCCATAATCTGGCCCGGCGTGCAGTAGCCGCACTGGAACGCATCGTGCTTCACAAACGCAGCCTGCACCGGGTGGAGGTCGTCGCCCTGGGCCAGCCCTTCGATGGTAGTAATTTGCCGGCCTTCACCCATCACCGCCAGCGTCAGGCACGACAAGGCACTTTGCCCATCAAGATGCACGGTGCAGGCTCCGCACTGGCCATGGTCGCAGCCTTTTTTGGTGCCGGTCAGGTGGAGGTTTTCGCGCAGGGCATCCAGCAACGCCACGCGCGGCTCCACTTCCAGGCGGTGCGTTTTGCCGTTGATGGTCAGGGTAATCGGTACGGTATCGGCGGGCGGGGTCGGCAGCATGGGCGGGTGGTTTTTGGTGGCCGCAACCGGCTCGGCCGCGGTGCTGGCTCCCACCAGCAATAGCAAAGCCGATGCCGCCAGCGTGGCCGTTAGGAAGGTGCGGCGCGATACGCCACCGGCAGCTGCCGGGGCCTCACCTGTTACTGACATGGGCGGGCGCAAGGCTTCCAGGGCCGCCAATACCTGGCCGGGGCGTATTTCCTGGCCTGGAGTTACCGTTGTTTGCCAGCGCAGTACCCCTTGTTCATCAAGCAGCAACAATGCCCGCTGGCCCGTTACTCCGAGCTGCGTGGCTGCTTCACTGTGCCAGTCGAGGGAGTGCCACGTGGTAGTGCGGGCTTCGAGGGAAGAAATGCCGGCATCAAATTCTTGCAGCAGGCGCGTGAAAATTTCGCTCTGGTACACCTGGGCCGGGTTCCAGTCAATGGAAGCAAAAGCCAGCACAACCGGCTGGCCGCGCAACTCATGCAGGCGCGTGCCATCGGGTAGTTCACAGTTGGGCACAGTTGCTCCCGTGGGGAGCAGCGGCTGTAATTCATCGGGCATAACAGGAGGCAAAAGCAGGTGCTACCTAGTCATACGGGAACTGTTGGGCAATGTGTCGTGCCCGCCGCAAGAGTAGCAGATTTAGGGTATTTTAAGGCTAAACGGGCGCATCAGCAGCGCCTAAGGCAGGGTGAGCTGCCTGGTGCTTTAGGCCGGATAGTCAGCTTTTGCCTACGAACTGACGCCAAGTAGTGGCCGCCGTAAACCAGCAAGGCCCAGCCGGAAATGCTCCGGCCGGGCCTTGTTGTCGGTTGGCTGAAATTTATCTGCTACACAAGCCCAGCAGGTGCTGTACGCGCCCCGGCCTGTTTCGGCACAAAGCCGCACAAGCCAGGTACTTATTGCAAATCATTGAGGGGATGATAATAATGAAAAGCCAGTGGCCGAAACCCCTTGCGCAGATACAGCCGCTGGGCCACTGCCTGAGAAAACCCCGAGGCAAGGGCCACGCCTTCCAGCCGGAGCGTCCGGGCTAGTTCGGTGGCGTAGTCGAGCAGGTGGCTGGCGTAGCCGTTGTTCTGTGCCGCTGGCAGCGTTGCCAGGTCGTCGATATAGAGGGTGCTGGCGTTCAGTTGCTCGAGGTAGCGGAAGCCCATGGTGGCTACCACTACGCCATCGGACTCGATGTAGGCCAGGTGGTAGCCGCTCTGCTGCATCCGCTGGATTTGGGCCAGGAAAGTATGGTGTTGTAATTGTGGCCGCAATAGGTGCAGCACGGGCCAGCAGGCCAAAATCTGGGGCGCGTCGGTGGCCAGCAAAACAGGCGGCATAAAGGAAAAAGTAAAACGGCAATTCTGTGCAATGCCTTGCGCTTTGCAGGCAACAAATTAATAGCCTGGGTTCTGCCCAAACTCGGTTCCGTTCAGCAAGGAGTTCAACTCTTCCTGCCGGATGGGCCGCAACCGGTGGAAGTCCTGCACCTGCGTAATGTCGGGGTTGCGCTGCTTGATGTAGCTCACGAAGCTCGGGCCGTCTTTCATGCGCTTCACATCAAACCAGCGGATGTTTTCGCCCGCAAACTCGCGGGCCCGCTCGTTGAGAATGAAGTCCGGCGTAATGTCGGCGGCCGTTACTTGGAGGGCGGCGGTGTAGTTTACGGGCGTTTTCTTGGCGGCGCGGGTGCGCAGCACGTTCACCATGGCGGCCGCGGCGGCGTTATTTCCCAGCCGGTTTTCAGCCTCCGCCGAAATCAGGTACATCTCGGCCAGGCGCATCACCACCACGTCTTTGGTGCCGGCCTGCACGTTGGCAGCGGCGCGGTCGGGGTCCTGAAACTTGCGGAGCGTCACGAAGTTCATGCCGTTGCGGATGGTGCGGTTCGGCAGGTACACATCGTCCCGGTCGTACACCACGTAGTTTTTGGTGCGCTTGCCGGGAATGGCGCGCTTGGTAATGACCATGGCCGTGTCGCCCACCCGAATCTGGCGGCCCACCACCGAGGGGTCTTTGGAATAGGTGTTGGCGTCGGCGGCAGTCCAGGTGTAAGCCCGGGTGGCCAGCCACACCTCCTGAAACGAGCCGTCGTAGCGGCTGTCGCGCACTTCGTCGTAGAGGTCGAGCAGCGTGAGCGTGGGCATCAGGCGGCGGTTGTTTTCGTAGCCGTAGTTCAGGGTAGCTTCCAGGCCGGGCTTGTTGCTGTACTGGGTCTGGAAGACGTGGAACAGGCGGTTGCCGTTGTCGTCGTAGTTCAGCCCGATGTTCACCGAATTGCTGACCACGTACAGCGCCTCGCCCCCGTCGCGGCCCAGCGTTTTGTTGTTGGCCGGGTTCCAGAGGTCGGCATAGTTGGGGCGCAGGTCCACGCGCAGCTCGCTCTTGCGGTTAATCACGTCGTTGGCCGCGTCGCGCGCCCTCGTGAAATACTGCTGCGCCTCGTTGCCGGTGCTGTAGTACGCCCGTGACAGGCAGGCCCGGGCCAGAAAACCCAGCGCCGATTTGCGCGAGGCCCGGCTGTACTCGTTGCCCCAACTCACGGGCAGGTTGGCCGCCGCAAATTCCAGGTCACTGATTATCAGGTTGTAAAACTCCGGTACCGAGCTGCGCGTGGCCGTTAGTACGGGCTCTTTGGTTTCCTCGGTGCGCAGCATTACTCCGCCGTAGGTTTCCACCAGGTGCCAGTAGTAAAAGGCCCGCAGAAAGCGCAGTTCGCCTTCGCGGCGGTTGCGCTCCTCGGTGTTGGTGAAGCCAGCCTCCCCAATGCGGTTGATGCCCGCGTTGCACAGGTTAATGGATTTCCAGAGCAGCACCCAGGCGGCGCGGTTGGGGTTGCCTTGCAAGGGCGTCAGGCCGGCATACTGGGTGAGCTGGCCGGCGTAGGTGTTTTTGTCGCGGTTGAACCACAAATCGGTGCCCGATTCGGCCATGAACTCGCCGTCTTCCTTGCCGTACCAGGAGCGCTGCTCCGAGTAGGCCCCGTTCACCACCGTAACAAAGCCTTCCGGCGTACTCCACACGGTGTCGGCGGTGGCATTGGAGGGGTTGTATTCTTCCAGGTCGTTGCAGGCGGTCAGGCCTAGGGTACCGGCGGCTATTACCAGCCCGATGCGCTTTGTTAGTGAAAATTTCATCGTCGGATTGGAAAGAAGTCGTTAAAAACCCAGATTCAGGCCCACCACAATCTGTCGGCTCAGCGGCGTCGATTCGTCGCCGCCGCGCTCGGGGTCGTAGTCTTTTATCAAGTCGCTCTTGGTGATAAGCAGCAGGTTGGACCCCGTGACATACACGCGGGCATTCGCCAGTAGGGCCTTGTTGGCAATGGTTTTGGGTAGGTTATAGCCCAGCGTCAGCGTCCGGATTTTGAAGAATGAGCCATCCACAAAGTTCAGCGCCTGGTAGCCCGTGTAGCCCTGGTACGAGCTGAGGGTGGTACCCCGGCGCGGGCGCGGAAAGTCGTTGGTGGGGTTTTCGGGCGTCCAGTAGTTGATAATAGACGGGCCGTTGCCGCTGCCCGAAGGGTTGTAGCGCCCCAGAAACTGCGCGTTGATGAACTGCCCGTAGCGGGCCAAAGCCAGCATGCTCAGGTCGAAGCCGCGGTAGCTGATGGTGTTTTGCAGGCCGGCCACCCACTTGGGCACCGTCGAGCCGATGTAGGCCTGGTCGCTGGCGTTGAAGGTCAGGTCGCCGTTCAGGTCCGCGAGCTTGATGTCGCCGGGCTGAAAGGTGTAGTTGCCAATCTTGTATTGCGCTGCCACATCGGCCTCGTTGGTTTGCCAGATGCCCAGCTTCTGGTACGAATAAAACGAGTTGATGGGCCGGCCCAGCAGCAGCGAAGTGACTTCCGGGTTGCTGGTACCGATAATGTCGCGGCCGTCGATGAGCTTGGTGATTTTCTCGCGGTTGCGACTGAAGGTGAGCGTGCTAGACCATTTCAGCTTTTCAGTAACAATGTTCTGCGAGGTAATGGCCAGCTCGATGCCCCGGTTTTGGGTGGCCCCAATGTTCTGGTACACCTGCGTTACACCCGAAGAAATAGGCAGTGGCCGCAGCAGCAGAATATCCGAGGTGTTGGTGTTGTAGCCGTCTATCGTGGCCGTCAGGCGGTTATCAAACAAGCCCAGGTCGAGGCCCAGGTTCAGGTTTGCCGATTTTTCCCAGCCCAAATCAGGGTTGCCCACGGTGGGCTGAAACTGGTAGAACTGCGCGGGTACCTCGCCAAAGCTCATGCGCGAGCTGGCCGCCAGCACGCTCTGGGTGCCGTAGGGCGAAATGGAGTAGTTGCCCGACACCCCGTAGCTGGCCCGCAGCTTCAGTTGGGAAAGCCAGCTGGCATCGTGCAGAAACGCCTCATCCGACACATTCCAGCCTACGGCCACCGAGGGAAAAAAGTCCCACTTGTTGCCGGGCGCGAGGCGCGAGGCCCCATCGTAGCGGCCACTCACCGTAAACAGGTATTTGCCGGCAAAGCTGTAGTTGAGGCGTGCCGCGTACGCCATGTTTTCCGAGCCCGTGTACGGCGCGCCGTTGGGTGAGCGAAGGGTACGCGTAACGGCCGTGCTGGTCGAGTTCAGGTCGTAGAACAGCTGGGAGGCCAGCAGCTGGTTGGTGCCGCTGGCGTAGGAGTTGTCCACGTCGCTGCGGATGTAGCTGGTAATGCCGGTCAGCGCCACCGAATGCTTGCCTATTTCGCGGCTGTAAGTCAGGATATTATCCCAGTTCATGAACCGACTGAAAACGTTTTCCGTCGAGGCCACGGCTGTGCGGTTGTTGGCCGAAAACAGCGAAGTACGGTCGTTGTAAATGCCGCGCCGCCGGAAGTCGAGGTTGGTACCAAAGTTCGAGCGGAAGCTCAAGCCTTTAAGCGGCGTTACTTCGAGGTAGCCGTTGGCAATAACATTGGTGCGAATGGTGTTGTCGCGGGCCACGTACGGCCCCCGCTCGTCGGCTAGTGGGCTCACCCGCGTTTGGTCGGCGGCAATAGGGTACTGGTTGATTTCGCCGGCCTCGTTGTAGGCCAAGCCCAGCGGGCTAAGCTGCGTGGCTTGCCCCAGCGGATTCTGCCGGTTGTCTTGCTTGTAGTAATTCACCTGGCTCATCAGCCCCACCTTCACTATTTTGCTGATGGTCTGGTCGACGTTCAGGCGGGCGTTGTAGCGGTTGTAGTCGTTGTTGCGCAGCATGCCCTCCTCCCGAAAGTAGCCCAACGAGCTGAACACCTTGGTTTTGTCGGAGCCGCCGCGCAACGATACGGCGTGGCTTTGCTGGCTGCCGCGGCGCTTCACCAGGTCCACCCAGTCCACAAACTGCCCGTTCTGCACGGCATCGTACTCGCCGGGGTCAGGAAAAATGCGGGCGTCATCGGCCGGGCTGTTCCAGTCACCGGTGGTGCGCCAAGCTTCGCGGCGCAGGGCCACGTAGTCGGCCCCGATGCGCGAGGCCGGAAACTGGTAGTCGTTCACGCCGTAGTAGCCGCTGTAGTCCACTTGCACCTTGCCGGCGGCGCCGCGCTTAGTGGTTACAATAAGCACCCCGTTGGCGCCCAGCGCCCCGTAAATAGCCGTTGAGGAGGCATCTTTCAGCACCTCTATACTCTCAATGTCGTTGGGGTTCAGGTCACTGATGTCGCCGCCCTGGTACCCATCAATCACCACCAGCGGTCCGTTCTTATTGAGGCCCACCTGGCCGGTGCCCTGGTTGTCAATCGACCGGTTGCCGCGAATCACGATGTTGGTACCCGACCCCGCGGCCCCCGACGTGCGGGTGATGTCGGCGCCCGGCACGCGGCCCTGCAATGCTTCCACCGCGTTGTGCGTCGGCGTTTTCACAATGTCGTCGGACTTCACCGAGTACACCGCGCCGGTCAGGTCGCGCTTTTTCACGGTGCCGTACCCGATGACCACTACCTCGTCGAGGGCTTTTGTGTTTTCCACCAGCACCACGTTCAGCGTGGCCCCCGTCACGGGTACTTCCTGGGCTACAAACCCAATCGAGCTGAAAATCAAGGTGCTGCCGCTGGGTACTGCCAGCGTGAAATTGCCGTTGCCATCCGTAGAAGTGCCTTGCGTAGTGCCTTTCACTACCACCGTCACGCCCGGCAGGCCCGCTCCTTTTTCATCCACTACCCGCCCGGTTACGCTCACGTCGGCAGAAGTGCCGGCCCCCGGCGTGGTGGCTCCCGTTGCGGCAGCGCGGCTGATAACCACCTGCCCTTTCAGAACTTCATACGCCAGGTTGAGCGGGGCAAATAGCTGCGTAAGCACCGTGGCCAGCTGCTGCTGCTGCACTTGCAGGGTCACTTTTCGGTGCGCGTCCACTATCCGGGAGCTGTACACAAACTTCACATCGGCCTGCTGGCTGATGCGCGCCAGTGCGGTTTTCAGCTCCAGGTTGTTGATTTCTAGGCTGATAGTTCGGGAAAGAATTTCCTGCTGCTGCGGAAGCAAGCTGGCACCACCTGCCTGAAGTGGCAGCAACGACCAAGTCAGGCATAAGAATGGGGCGGATAGCCCCAGCCGAACCCGGGAGGGTAAAGTATTAGCCATATTTTTGGGGGATTTTTGGGGAGAATAGGCGTCGCCATCTGGCCGGATGCGGCGGCGTGCAGAGGCCGAGGGAGGTACGAACTTCACCGGCCTTTTTTGCGCGAAAACGAGGAGAGTCAGGTCATAGCAACACAGAGAAAAAAGGGGTTACTGGCAGCCGGAGCCAGTCACAACAATTTGCGTGTCCAGCACTTCGTAGTTGGCCCGCACTGCCTTGCACAGCAGGTTCAGTTTCTCGAACAGCGGTTCATCGTTGAGGGAAGCCGTAATCGGGCAGTTGCTCAGCGTGGCTTCATCGTACACAATGTCCACGTTGTAAGCCTGTTCGATGTCCGCAAACACCTTGCGGATGGGAGTGTCCACGTAGTCGAAGGCTACTGCCCGCGGAGTGCCCGGCTGCAAAGCGGGCTGCGGTACCAGGGAGCGGAGAAGCTTTTGGTCTTTGAGGCGATAAGTAGCTTGCTGGTTGGGTGCCAGCACAAAGCCTTCCAGCTTGCGCGTCTGGGTTGCTAGTTGCGCCTGCTCACTTTCGCGGGGGTACACCGATACGCGGCCGGTTTTCACGGTTACTACCACGTTGGGCGCCTCAGGTTGGGCCTGCACCTCGAAGCTGGTCCCGAGGACTTTGGTTACCACGTGCGCCGTAGTGACAAAGAAGGGGCGTTCCGGATTTTTGGCCACTTCAAAAAACGCGTCGCCTTTCAAATACACCGTCCGGTTGCGCCCCGTAAACTGGGCCGGAAACGCCAGCCGGCTGTGCGGGCGCAACAGCACCGAGCTGCCATCGGGTAAGTTCACTAGGTGCAGGGTGGCGCTGGTATTGGTTACTTCCTTCAGGGCCTGCACCTGCTGCGCCGCCGCCAGCAGGCTTTCGTACGAGGCAGCCCCGGCCTGCCGCGTCTGCCACAGCTGCCAGCCCCCCAGCAGCGCAAAAACAAGTGCGGCCGCCGCACCCCAATACCAGAGGCCACGGCGGCGCTGCTGAGTTACTGGAAGGGCAGGAAGCTGTTGCGCCTCAATTTCAGTGAAGATGCGCTGCTTCAGGTCCTGCTTTTCGTCGGTTGTCAGCCGCACCTGAGGTAGCTGGTGCAAAGCCAGCAGCATGTGGCGGGCCAGCTCCACCTCGTCGCGCTGAAATGGATACGTGGTGAGCCACTGCTGCCAAAAGGCTTCGGTGGCTGCATCGGGCGTGAGCACCCACCGAACAAAGTGCTCGTCTTGGGCAAATTCTTCAGCAGAAAAATGTAGGTAATCGTCGGGGCCGGGCATCAGGTAGCGGCCATCATCCGGAAGAAGTAATGCCGGACTAGAGGCCTTTGCTAGCTAAGAGCGGGGCACCTGGTTTTTCTACCACGCGCCACCCATATTTTTTTCACTTTTTTCCATGAATCGGCTTTTCCGCCAAGGCAGCCCTCTTTTCGGGCCACGTAGCCGCCCTGCGCAATAAGTTAATCGGGTGTTGTGCGGCTCACTGTGCGGGTTGCAAAGCAGCGGCCGGGCGCTGCTCAAACGCCCGGCAGCAAAAGCAGCAGGGCCAAACTGATAGTGAAGGAGCGGCGCAGCTTTTGGAGGGCGCGGTACAGCAAGTTGGACACGGTTTGCTCATTGAGCTGCAATAAGCCGGCTATTTCCCTGATTTTGAAGTTGTTGAAGTACTTCAGGTTGATGATTTCCTTTTCTCGGCCCGACAGTAAGCCCAGCGAAGCACTCAGCTTGATAATCCGCTGGTGCTCATCCTCGGAAGCTACCAGCTGCTGCTCTATCGAGGGCTCATTCTCGTGGTGCGCCGGACCATGCACCCACATGCGCGTTTCCTTGCGCGACTTAAGCAGTTCCCGCCGTAAGCTGCCGTAGAGGTAGAACTTCACCGATACTTCCAGCGCCAGGTTTTCTCGCCTGGCCCACAGGTTCACAAATACCGTCTGGATGCCGTCTTTCACCACTTCCTCGTCGCCGATAATGTGGTGACCGTAGGAGTAGAGCTGCTGCGCGTAACGGTCGAAAAGGGTGGCCAATGCCTGCTGCTGCCCCGCCCGAAAGGCCTGCCACAGCGCCAGGTCTTCGTTGTAGCGCTGTTCGTTGTAGGAAGGGGCGGGAGTATACACGCTGAAAAGGGCAGATTCAGATGGTACAGAAGCAAGGTTAGTTGTTAAAGATATTGGAATGACAGCTATTTAGCTAGCGCGAGAAGCGGACTGTTTGACCCTGCCTGCCGCTGTGCCGCCCCACCAAGGGTAAGGCTGCTAGCCCGCAGCCTGGGTTACTTATTATTGATTTGCTTGGGCTTCAGCTCATCCGGACTGTTCTTAGTATAGGTGCTGAACTGCTCCCGGGAAGGCGTTTCAAACAGGTCCTTCACTACGTTGAAATCAACGGCATCTTTGGGCTGGAACTGCGCCGATTGGGCGTAGCGCAACAAGCTGTAGTAAAGCTGCCGGGCGGCCGGGCGCTGGGCGTCTTCCGTTGGCGAGAGGTTGGCGCTGGACACCAGCAGGCGGCCCGGCCCCACGCGCGCTTCCAGCACCAAAGCCAGGCGGCGGTTCAGAAACCAGGTGTCGATGGGCTGCACAATGGGGCGGAAGCCGGCCGGAAAGTCCTCCAGGTGCATCACTTGTGCCCGGTTTACGATTTCCCACCATTGCAGGTCGCTGTGGGCATCGGTGGGGAAATCGGTAAGGGCCGGGTGCGCAGGGTCAACAACGAAGCCCGTGACGTGCGGCGGCCGCATCTTAAACCACGACGTGTTCCAGAACACCGGCGTGAACGTCATGGCTACTTCCTTGCCTTTCACCACCTGCCCGGCGGCATTCAGGAAAACGCGGCCGCCCCGCGCCAGCACCTGCCGGGCCTGCGCATCCAGGCGGGTGCACACGTACACGTCTGACTTGGGCAGGGCGGGCAGTTGGGCCGGATACACCCAGAAACTCCAGTCGTTGGCAATGGCCGTGCCGGGCACGGCAATTTCCAGCGTCAGGTGCGTGGCTTGCGTGAGGGAGGCCAGCGGCAGGCGCACCGTGCCCAGGGGGGTGTTGGTACCGGTTGGAATAGCAGTAGGAGCAAAGCTGCCTTGCGCTACCAAGGTGCCCGCGGTGGTCTTGATGGTCCAGGTGAGGGCCGTTGAAGGCAAGGCCGCGGCGCCGTAGTGATACAGCTCGGCCGCCGCCTCCAAGGTTTCGTTGTTGGTGAATACAAACTTCGGCAGGCGCGCCAGCGGCACCGTGGGCTGGCAAAAGCGCCGGTACTGCGCCGCCGTCACGTAGTCTTTGGCGCGGAAAAACGGGTTCAGCACCCCCACCAGCGCCGTCCCCTGGCCCGGAAAATCCTGCAACCCCAGCAACTGAAACCCGGCCAGGCCGGGCGTGCGCAGCGTGGCCTCAATTTCGTTTTTGTAGCACAGCAGTTGCAGCTTGCCCGAAGCCTGGAGAAATGCTTCCGCCTGGTCAGCCATGCCGTGGTCGGCCAGGTCCTCACGGAACAGCTCCAGGTTACGGGCCTTATACACGCCGGTGTACTGGTCGATTTCCTTGAAATCGGGGAATACGCACCACTGGCCCATTTCGTGCGTCACGTAGGGCATGGGAAATTTCTCGATGGCCGCCCGATAATCGAAGGTGCTGGTGGGCCGCTCTTTCGCCCAGGGCAGGCCCCGCGCCCCCGATTTTATCATGTACTCATTTTCCGGCACCAGCGGCCAGCTCATGGCCACTGAGGCGCCCGTGTAGAGGCGGCGCGGGTCGCGGGTTTGCCAGAACTTAACGAAGTCGGCCAGGTACTTGGCCTGGTTGCGGCCCGCTGGCTCGTTGCCGGCCGCCAGCAGGCAGTACGAAGCGTGGTTGCCGTAGGCGGTGGCCATGCGGGTGGTTTCGTCGTAGATGAACTGGTCGATGGGTTTGCCGTCGCCCAGCGAGGTGCCGTGGTTGGGCCAGCTCGGGCCTTCGGGTTGCAGGTAGAAACCGAGCTGGTCGGCTGCCACGAAGGCTGCCTCGGGCGGACACCACGAATGGAAGCGCACATGGTTGAAACCATACTCCTTGAGCACGGTCAGCACCCGCGTCCAGGCGGGTACGTCGGTGGCGGGGTAGCCCGTCAGCGGGAACTCGCCGTTGTGCAGGTTGCCACGCAGAAACACCGGCCGCCCATTAACCAGCAGCCGGTTGCCCTGCACTTTCATTTCGCGCATCCCGAACGTCACTTGCTGCTGGTCGGCCACGCCTTTCTTGGGTTGCAGCATGGCCGAGAGGCGGTAAAGCGCCGGATGAAATTCGTCCCAGAGCTGCACAGCCGCGCTCATCGGTAGCGTTAGCTCAACCGTGGTTTCGCCGGGTTTGGCGGTGAATGGTGCAGTAGCCGGCGCTACCTGGTGCGGCGTGTCGGTATTGAACGCCTGCGCTTGGAGCTGCACGTTGCCCGCTACCGTTTTCGCGGACGTGTTCTTCACCACCAGTTTCACCTGCGCCAGCTGGCGCGTCACATCGGGGTACACCTGCACGCTTTGCAGGAAAACGGGTGGCCCGGCCTGTAGCTCCAAACGGCCAATCAGCCCGTTCCAGTTGCCCTGAATGTGGTCGGACACGCTGTGCGAGTCGGGGCCCACGTTCATCGTTTCCAGCCGGTTATCCACGCGCACCGTGAGCGTATGCGGGCCAGGCGTAAGCGCAGCAGTTAAGTTGTATTCGTGCGGGGCTACCAAAGAAATCTGCTGCCCAATCTCCTGGTTGTCAACCCACAAGCGGGTGGTGAAGTGGGCCCGCTCCAGAAACAGCACCAGCCGCCGGCCGCGCCAGGCCGCGGGAATGTCCACCGTTTTCTGGTACCAGGCCGGGCCCACGTAGTAGGTGGCCGGCGTCAGCCAGAACGGAATCTTGAAGTTGTTGGGCTGGCGATACTTGGCCAGGCGCGGGTTGAAAAACCACGAGCTGTCGTAGATGGTGGCCGTCCACTTGGTTTGCAAGGAAATCGGGGCGCCTAAGTTACTTTCGGCCAGAGAGCCGGGCAGGCGCACTTTATCAGGCAGGGGGGCGCCAAACCAACGCGCGGCCACTCCCGCGTCGTGCGGGTCGAGCCGGCAGCGCCACTCCCCGGCCAGCGGCAGGACGTCCGCGGCCCGTAGCGGGCTGGCCAGCAGAACGAGCCAGAAAAAGAAACGAAGTCGAACGACAAGACGCATGGGGGGGAGGGAAAGAGCTAGTTGATGGTTTTTACCGCGAGGCGGTAGCGCGGAATGGCTTCTACTTGCTGTAGCGCGCTTACCTGGCCACTAGCCGGAAACGTGGGCCGCCGGCCATCTTCGAGGTAGATAGGAGTATCCTGGCGCAGCGGCAACACGCTTATCGTCAAGGGGTTGTGCAGGTTGTCGGCCACCAGGTTGCGGTAGCTGACGCGCCACGGGGCCCCGTTGTAGAAATCATCGGTGAGGAGCCGGGAGCCGGCGGCCAGGCGAATGGCATCCCCGGCATACGTGAAGCGCAGAATAATATCGTCCAGGCCGTTGAGCTTGGCGTTGGAGAGCGTGAGTTGCCAGCGGGCCGCCTGCTGGTAGGTGGAGTCGCTGGGTTCCACAGCACCCTTGGCCGGCCCGCCGAACCGGATGGGCGGCACCGTACCGGCCGGCTTGAGCAAGGCCGTTTTAGCGCTGATGGTACGGGTAGGAGCGGTAGCCGTGTACGTCTGGAACAAGCCATTGACGGAGCCTTTTTTGAGGGTCAGGCTACCCGTAGGCGCGGCGGGCAGGGCCGGGAACAGGCCGAGTTGAAACGCGGGCTGCCCCTCCGCCTGTAAGTGAATTTGGTTGCCCTGGAAGTAGATTTCCTGGGGTGTCATCACCAGGCGCTCGGCCCCGGCCAGCGGCGCTTTCCACGTTTGGCGGGCTTGTTCTTCGCTGAGGAGCAGTACCTGCACGGGCGGGCCGGTACGCGGCTGCACCGTGAGGGCCACGCCGGGGCCGGGCTGCACATCCGCTACGCGCACTTGGCCGTTGGTGGCCGCCACGGGCCCGGCCGGAGTGCTTACGGCTTGCACCGTGGCCGCATCGAACACCAGCTCAGCCGGAATGCCGGGCTGCGCGAAAAAAACGTAGTAGGGCTCGGGGCCGACGGTGAGCTTGGTAAATAGCTGGGCAGTAGCGTATTTCAGCTTTGCTCCGCCAAGGTCGAGGTTGAAGGGCCAGATAAAGTAGCTGCCCGCTGGGACCGTAACGGGCGTTTGGGGGAACGTGAGCGTTTCGCCGGGTAGTTGCACCGCGAACTGCACGCCGGGCCGGGCGGGCATCGGGTAGTTGCGCACGTAGTTGTTCAGGAACAGGAAGCCGCTTTGGCCCTGCGTACGAACCGACCAGCGCGGCACGGCTAGGTCGCTGGCGTTGGTGGGCTGCACGGCAGGCGCGTGCGGCGCCATCGGGGCCAACTGGGGGCCAAACTCGTTCAGAAAATAATGCACCAGCTTGAGCTGGGCGAAGAGGGGGCTTTCGGCCCCGGTTTCGCCGAGTGGGGCCTGAAAATCGTAGCCGATGCGGGGCAAATCGTTGTAGCTGCTGGTGCGGCTCGATTCCTGTAACCAGGACAGCTTGCCCGGCGGGTTGCGGCCCCCGTGAAACATGTAGTAGCCGTACAGATTCACCCCCGAGCCCAATTGCACGGGCAGCATGGCGGCCACATCGGCGGGGGCGAGCAGTGGCCGGCGGCGGTACATCACCGGTACGCCGCCCCCAAACTCGGCCCCCAGAAAAGGATAGTGCGCCAGCTGCGCGGGGTTGTTGCGCGGGGCCGTTTCGCCGCCCTGGATGCCCAAGTTGCCGCCCTCGCGGCTTTTGAAGCGGAAGTTGTACACCTCCACCGGCGCCATCTTGGCGGGGCCGCGCCCCCAGGGCTCGTCGGGGTAGCCGCCGAATACCGGCAGCACCTCCTGCTCGGGGTAGCGCGCCCCCTGCCAGCCGGTTACGGTGTAGAAGGGCACGTCGAAGCCTTCGGCCAAGGCCATTTCTTTGAGCTGCTGAATGTGCACCGCGCCCTGGCCGGTTTTGCCGCGGTTGTACTCGTTTTCGAGCTGAATGCCGATGATGGGGCCGCCGTCTTTCCACAGCAAGCCGTTGCTTTGCGCGCGTAACTGCTGCCAATAGGGGCGCACGGCGGCCAGGTAGGCGGGGGCATTGCTGCGCAGTGCCTCCGCTGGCACCTGCTTCACCAGCCAATCAGGAAACCCGCCATTGCGCAACTCCGCGTGGTTCCAAGGGCCAATGCGGGCCAGCACCAATAGGTGGTGCTTGGCGCAGAGCTGCACAAAGGCGCGGAAGTCCCGGTCGCCAGAGAAGTTGAATTTGCCTTGCTCTTCCTCGTGAAAAATCCAGAACAGGTAGGACGCCACGATTTGCACGCCGTTGGCTTTCATCTTCAGCAGCTGCTCTTCCCAGCGGGCTTTGGGAAAGCGGGAGAAGTGAAATTCGCCCATGACGGGTAGCCAGGGCTGCCCGTCGCGGGTGAGGTACTGGCTGTTCACGCCCAGCGTGTGGCCATTGGGCGCGGTGCTGGTGCCCAGGCGCAGGTAGCCGGTTTCGGGGGGTGGGGCAGGTACGGTAGCATCCACCACCAACGGGCCCGCCGCTGGTTGGGCAAGCCCCTGGTGGCTGCCTGCTAAGGCCAGTATAACTACAAGGAAAGAGGATAGCTTCACGGCATTACGTGGAAAGAAAGGCAGGGAAAGGCCGGCGCAGCAGCTGCAAATGCGTGTGGGCGCCGGCATGGCGTTGGTCCTGAGTTAGCACGGTGGTTAAGGCAGCTTCGGCCTCGGGCAAGTGGTGCAAACCCAGGTAACCCAGCCCAATGAGGTAACGGCAATGCAGGGCATTGCGCTGGCTTAGGTTGTCCTCGAATATCAATAAGTCAGGCAGCGACACGGCAAAGTAGTCGAGTTTCACGTCGTCCTCCAGATGTTGCTGGCCGTAGTGAAGCAAGCCGTTAAAAATGATTTGCCCTTGCTCCATGTTGCCTAATTGCTCCCAAGCCAAGCCCTGGTAGAAAATCTGGTCGGGCTGGGCGTCGTTGTAGAACAGGGCGGCCGCGGGCTTGCTGTTGCCGGTGGTAGCGTGCTGCCAGGCGGCCCTGGCCGCCTCCGGCTGGCCCAACGCTTCGTAAGCGCAGCCAAGCCAGTAGTGCAGCTCGTTTTCGGGAGCACCGGGCAGCTTCCCTTCGCCCAGATTACGGGGGTAGCTAGGGGCCAGGGCCTGGGTGAGGCGGGCCACGGCATTGGCGGGCCGGCCCGCGTGCAGGTCGGCTTTAGCCAGTTCGGTCAGGCTCCGCAGGTACTCGCCCGATACCTTGCCCTCGCCGCCTTCCCAAGGGTGGAACTGACGACTCATCAGGAGCTGATACGCGCGCTCCGGCTGGTTGAGTTGGTTGTATAAAGCAACGCGCTCCAGGTACAGGTCGTCGCGGAATTCGACCTGGGGTAGGTGGGTTTCCAGTAAAGCCAGCTGCTCGGGTAGTGTTCGGTTCAGGCGGCGGTAGAGCTGGGCCAGCTCCATGAGCACGCGGGCGTCGGTTGGGTCCAGCGCAAAGGCTTTTTCAAAGCAGGCCAAGGCCTGCTCGGGCTGGTTGCGTTTGTTGAAATAGGCAATGCCCAAGTTGCGCCAGGCGGTAGGGAAAGCCGGGGCCCGGACAGTGGCCAGCTCCCAGGCGGCAATGGCCTCGTCGTACTGCCGCTTGTCGTACCAGAGGTTGCCGAGCAAATAAGGCGCTTGGGCATCGGTGGGGTTGAGGCTGGTGGCCAGCTGCAAGGCCGCAATATCTTCCAGCCGATTGGGGAAATACCGGCTGGCTGGCGTGGCGGCGCCTTGCCGAGCCGCTACCAGGGCCTGGCTGGCGTCGCCTTGCAGCTGCCGGAAACGGGCCAAATGGTAAGCTGCAAGTGGGTCAGAAGCCGCAAAATACCGGGCAATGGTGAGTAGCTGCACTGCCTCATCGTAGCGTCCCATGGCCCCGTGGTCGAGGGCGTATTCAATGAGTGTATGGGCATTGCCGCGGGCCAACGTTTGCACTTGGCTGATGCACGTTTGCGCCGCCGCATCGTTACTCAACCGATACGTTAGTGCCTGTTCCAGTAGTGCCCCCAGGTTGAACCCGTCCCGGCGCAGGGCTTCGGTACCGGTGGCCAAGGCTTCCGAGGTGCGGCCTAGCAAGCGCAGAGCGGCGGCCTTCACCACGTACGCCTTGCTGCTGCGGGCATTGCGGTCCAGGGCCCAATTGATGTGCTCCAGCGCCAGCGCGTAGTGGCCGCGGGCCATATCGAGTTGTGCCACGGCAAAGTAGGCCGCATCCTGCCAGGCGCTGCTCCAGGTGGCTTTGAAAAAGGCATTGTACGCTTCGTCAACCCGGTTTTGGTACTTCAGGCTAAGCCCCAGGTTGTAGTAGGCTTCTCCATCGTAGGGGTTGGGGTTGCGCTGGGTGAGGGTGGCAATGGCTTGCCGGAAGTACAACTCACTTTTCGCAAACTGACCCCGGCGTAAATACCACCCCCCCAGCGCGTTGTTGTTGCGCGCATCCTGCGGGTCGCGGCGCAAGGCTTCCTCGTAGTAGGGCACGGGGCTGTAGGTGGCGTGTCGGTATTGCTCCAGGTGCTGGCCGGTCAGGAAAAGCTGCTCGTTGTTTTCCACCGCCGCAGGCTCCAGAGCCGGCTTGGCGGGCTGAGGTACCTCGTTTTGCTTGTTGGCGGCCGGGGCGTAGCGCAGCAGCTCAACCCCGTGGGTGTCCTGAATCAGCAGTAGCCAGTCCTGCTCGGTGGTGCCCGCGGGTAAGGTTACACGGTGCGCAAAACTTTGCTCGGGTGCCAGGTCGTGGGTTTCGTCGAGTACTGCCTGGCCAGCTAGCAGCAGCTGCACCCGGCAGCCGGGCTGGGCCGACGTTACGAACACCTTCACCTCCACTTCGGTGGCGCCAACGGCTTCCACGTTCACCAGCACGTCTTTGGTGGCATTTTTCACCACGCCCAGCGCTTGGTAAGGCAAAAAGTACTGCGTAAACGACTTTTCCTCGTAGGGCATCAGCCAAGTGAAATCCGGCTGGTTATCCGTGAACATGCCCGTCATCAGCTCGATGTAGGGGCCGTCCTCGTCGGTCAGGTTTCGGTCCCAGGCCTGCCCGAAGTCGCCGTGGCCCCAGGTCCACTGCTTTTTGCCCGGCGACACGTGGTGGTTGGCCACGTGCAGCAGCCCGGCTTGCGTGTCGTGCTCGTAGCCGCCCACAAAATCGTAGTCGGAGTGGATAGCCATGTACGAGGTGGGCACCGGAATATTGCGGTAGCGCGAAATGTCGGTGCCCGGTGCATAATCGACCTTGTAATAGGTGCCGGTGGCAATGGGGAAGGTCGATACGTCGCGCTTGCCGTGGTCGAATACCGCGTTTACGTCGGGCGGAAACACCGATTGGTAGTCGTCGTTGACGCGCACGGCCGGATTGGCCCACCACAAAAACGTCTGGGGCAAGGGCGTGCGGTTGTAGAGCTGGGCCTTGATTTCCAGGTACGCCCGGTCGGGGTGCAGCGTGAAGCCGGTCAGGCCCTTGGTGCCAAACATGCGCTCCACCTCGTTCACCCACACCGTACAGCTGCCGTCGGCGTGTTCTTCCAACCGGAAATCCACGGGGTCAAACGTGCTGGGGCGGTGGTGCTGGGGCCAGTTGAACTCGATGCCGCCCGAAATCCAGGGCCCGGTCAGGCCGACCAGCGCGGGCTTAATCACCTGGTTGTAGTACACGAAATGGCGTTGCCTGAGCTTGTCGTAGGCCATCTGTACCCGCCCGCCCAGTTCGGGCAGAATCATGATTTTCAGGTACTTGTTTTCCAGAAACAGGCCGATGTAGTTACGGTCCTGCTTCTCGTCGTAAATCTTGTCGATGACCGGGTGCGGGTACACGGCGCCGCTGCTGCCCTGGTACACCCGCTTCTCGAAGAACATCGGGTTTTTATCGGGCTTCCCTACTGCGTAGGTGGGAATGCTCACCGTTTCCTGCCACACAGATACCGTTGGAGTGCGCATAGAGGCTCGTTGCTGGTTAGCGGTTCAGAAGTAAGAATTAGTGCCGGGCGAAGGAGCCTTCCAATTGTTCCAGGGTCTGGCCCTTGGTTTCCTGCACGTTGGCCCGCACGAAGAAGAAGCCCAGCAGGCAAATGCCCGCGTAGAGGTAAAAGGGCCCGTAGGTGCCAATGGCCTGAGCCAGCACAGGAAACGTGAACACCAGCACAAAATAGGCCCCCCACAAGGCCACCGTGGCTACTGAAGAGGCCACGCCCCGGATGCGGGTCGGGAAAATCTCGGAAATCACCACCCACGTCACCGGGGCCAACGACAGCCCGTAGGTGCCAATAGCGGCCAGCACCACCCCCGATACCAGCCCCGGCGCGGCGTGGCGTTGCAGCAAAAACGCCAACACCAGGTACAGCACCGCCAGCCCCAGAGAGCCAAACAGCAGCAACGGCCGCCGCCCCAGCCTATCCACCAAAAACATGGCCACCAGCGTAAATCCCAGGTTGACCACCCCGATGCCAATGGTTTCGAGTAGCTGCCGGTTGAGGTCGGCGCCCACCGCCGCGAAGATGGTGGAGGTGTAATTGAACACCACGTTGATGCCGCAGAACTGCTGAAACACGGCCAGCGCCACGCCCACCACCACCGCCGGCCGCACATCCATGCTCAGCACATCCCGAAACCGGGCCCGGGGCTCCTTGTCTACCGGGGCGCTCAAGCCCACCAGCGTCGTCTCAACAAAGGCTGCGTTGCCAATCTTGCGCAGTACGGCCTCTGCCTGGGGCAACCGCCCAGCTTGCGCCAGCCAGCGGGGGCTTTCGGGCAGCCACATCACCCCCAGCAGAAACAGCCCGGCCGGTACTGCCCCCAGCCCAAACATCCAGCGCCAAGCATCGGGGCCGGTATCAGCCAGGAAGTAGTTCACGAGGTTGGTTACCAGAATGCCGATGACGATGGTGAGCTGGTTGATGGCCACGTTGCGGCCCCGCACCGCCGCCGGCGATACTTCGGCAATGTAGAGCGGGCTCAGCATGGAAGCCATTCCGACCCCGATGCCGGCGGCAAAACGCGCCACCACAAACAACCCCAGGCCTGGCGCTACCGCCATGCCCACCGACGAAACCAGAAAGATGCCCGCCGCCAGCAGCAGCCCCGGCCGCCGCCCGTAGCGGTCTGCAAGCTGGCCGGCTACCAAGCAGCCCGCCATGCAGCCCAGCGCCAACGAGCCAGTAAGAAAGCCTTCCCACCACGCGGTAAGCCCGAATTGCTGGCGCAGAAAAGGCAAGGCCCCGGAAATTACCGCAAAATCGAACCCAAACAGGTAGCCTCCCAGCGCCGCAATGAAGGCAATACCAACGATGTAAGTGGATTGAACAACTACGGGGGAAGCGGCAAACTCAGGTGGGCGGGAAGCCATGGGCGCGGGTGGGAGTAGGTGGTGAAAGGGCTGCTAGCAGAAAGCAGGAGCGTTCCACCGCGGCCCGGCGCAGTACAGGAGGGGGGGGCGCAACCGACAAGCAATTGCAAAGCATCCTCTACAAAGATGAGCAGCTATCAATCGGTTGAAAATGGCTTTTCCAACGAAAAGATGGACGATACAACTTGTAAGCAGGCGCGCTACCTTTCGCACTTATGAAAGACGGATTCCACGGCCAGCGTAGCTACCGCCTGCCGGTACCCTTGCTGCACGAAGCGGCGGCTCACCCTCTGTGCCAGGGCCTGCACCTCACCGATATCGGCTTTTATCCGGTAGCCAAGGCTCATAAGCGCACCCGGCGGACGGGCAGTGCACAATACATTCTGCTGTACTGCGTGCAAGGCAGCGGCTGGTACCAACTCAACCAAGCTGAAAAATACACCTTGCGGGCGGGCCAATGGATTATTCTGCCGGCGCACGTACCTCACAAGTATGCCGCCGACGAAACCACACCCTGGACTATCTACTGGCTGCACTTCACCGGTACCCAGGCCGCGGCCCTCTACACCTACCTAATGGAGCATACTCCCGCAGGGCCCGCCACTGTGCTACCCACCGACGAGCGGTTCCAACTGTTCGAGGAACTCTTTTCGCAGCTCACTTTATCGGCTACCCTGGCCGGCGTGGTGCAGGCCAGTGCCCGCTTGCCTCACTTTCTGCTGGCGCTATTGCCCTCGGCCACCCACCCGGCACAACTTTCGCCCGCGGCGCATAGCATTGCCCACTCCATTCGGTTCATGCGTGAGCACCTGGCCCGCAGTTTCACCGTGGCGGAGCTGGCGGCGCAAGCGGGGTTGTCGGCCTCGTATTATTCGGCCGTGTTCAGGGCGCAGACGGGCCGTTCGCCCATCGTGTTTTTCAATTTCCTGAAAATGCAGGAAGCCTGTCAGCAGCTCGCCTACAGCAAGTTGCGCATCAAGGAAGTAGCCGGCCAACTAGGCTTCGACGACGTGTACTACTTTTCCCGCGTGTTCACGAAGCTGATGGGCTTATCGCCCCGGCAGTTCCGGCAGGCAGACCGGGGGTAATGCAGCAACTGAGCGGCTGGTCGGCGGTAGTTGCAACGTGTGCCTGGGGGTGGGTGATGTTGCGCTCCGGGCGCGGGTGGTACCTCACAAGCTGGCCCCCCAATGGCATTGGGGGCTACAAGTGAGCGGGCCTACGATGCCGTGGCTGCGTTTACCACTGCCGCGAGTAGGAAGCAGCTGCTAAAGCCTGGGGAATGGAGCAGCCGTGAGTGGCCCTGAAGGAGGAATGATAGCAGTTTATAGCCCGCTTTCGTACAAGCAGGTAGAGTTGATGTAGCGCGGCAGCAGTCCGCTGTCCGTCTGCTGCCGCCATTCTTATTTTCCTCGTCTTGATGGTTACGTCCGTGGCAATTCCGGTGGGCTCCTTTAAAAACGAAGCGGCTCATCTTTCAATTCATCCTGCTGGCTTTCTTCACCTGACTTGGTTGCCAGGATCAGCCTCGGGTGCTGCTACGCGCGCAGTATTTGAGTACATCTTACACGCGCTGCACGCCCTCGGCTACAGCAAAGTGCTCAGCGACCAACGCCAGATGGTTCCTCCCTCCAACGAAGACACGGCGTGGTACGTGCTTGATTGGTTGCCCCGCGCCGCAGAGCAAGGCTACCGGTACGGAGCCTTGGTGAGTGCCAACCACTTATTTGCGCGCTTAGCCCTGCACAGCATCAGCCAGCAGGCCATGCGGCAATCCACTTTGGTGTACCAGCACTTCGACCGGGAGGACGTAGCCATCGATTGGTTGCTGGCTCAGCAATAGGCAACGCTCCGTCGATGAAGATGTTCTAGCAGCAGCGCCCACAGGTTGCGGCTGGTAGCAGCGCTGGTCAACGGGCACTGGCAGCTGAATGTGCGGCCTTACCACCTCTCAGATGCAGTATTAGCGCTGCGGCTGAGGCATGTCTTATTTGCTAGAATGCTCAGCCATTAACTGACAGCCTTGCCCTCGTGCTCGGTGATGCGGCCTTGCATGGTGAGGATAGCCTGCGCGGCGGCCGTTTCCGACATGGTAGGTAGTGCGGCTAGGGCGGCTACCCGTTGTTTTTCGGTGAAGGCATCATGGGCCAGCAGGCGGGTTATTTCTGCTTGCTGGCTACCTGTTGCGGCGGCGGCAGCTTCGGGGCGGGCTGCAACTTGCGGTGCTACCTCACCTTCGGGCTTTGCAGCTTTATTGCGTTCGGCGCGGCTTTCGGCTTTGCGTACTTCATCGGCGCTGGCAATACCCGACTCAATGCCGATGCCCGCCATTGCCAGCGCGCGCCCCACGGCGCTGGTTTCGGCGTTTTCCAAGGCACTGGTGTTGTTGACGGCTCCATATTTCTCACTCTCCAGCTCCTGCGCCAAGCCGGTATAGGTGTTGGTGGCACCGTTTTGGGTGAGCGTGAGCGTGGCCTTCACCACCCACATCTTGCGCGAGGCAAAGTAGCGGTAATCGGTTTCGATGCTGTATTCGCCTTCGAAATGGTGGGCCAGATAAAGGAGGCGGTCTTTCACCTCCACGTATTGTTTCCCGCCTTTGGTGGCAACTGTCTTAAACGTGTGCGTGGTGTGCTTCATAACGGCAAGTAAGCAAGCGGAAAGAGAATAGAACAGCCCGCGAACAGTGCTAAGGCCGGAACGAGAACAAACCCAGATTGTCCAGAGAAAATACTTGGGGCTTCTTATACGGCTTTGGCCTTTCAGGTGGCCTTCTATTGCATCAATCGGCCGCCCGCAATGCATGAAACAAGGGCCGTACAGCCGGCGCCGTGGGGAAACGCTTTATCAATAAAGGCAATAAGAAGGAGTAAGGTGAGCCAGATAGCCATCAGTGTTGCAGCAGCTAGCCTTTGTGCTAAACCTTGAGCGCCGGATAGGTTCTCTGGCCACCTGTTCGGGCCTTTTGTTGGCCGCTTGCACCAGCCCCGGAAAACAATGCCAATGGAACCTGCCAGCGGCTTATTACCCGTTGCAATAAAACAACTACTATTGCTTTTCTTGTCTTAGCACCCACTTTCCCTCAACGATGCGTCAGACCACTAAGCTTGCAGCTTTGTTACTTGCAGCTGCTTCATTTACATCAGCTTACGGCCAAACCACCAAGAAGCCTGCTGCGGCAACCAAGGCCAACTCGTTTGCCTTGCCGTACGAAAAGTTTACGCTGGAAAATGGCTTGGAGGTGGTGCTGCACGAAGACCACTCCGACCCGATTGTGGCTTTTGCCACCGTCATGCACGTGGGTTCCAACCGCGAAAAACCAGGCAAAACCGGCTTTGCCCATTTCTTCGAGCACATGTCGTTCAACGACTCGGAGAATGCCCCGGTGGGCGCCAACCGCAAGCTCATTGAGGAGTGGGGCGGGCAGCGCAACGGCAGCACCTGGAACGATGGCACGCAGTACTACGAAGTGGTACCCAAGGATGCCTTCGACAAAATCATGTGGATCGACTCCGACCGGCTCGGCTACATGATTAAAACCGTGACGGCCGAAGCCTTGGCCCGCGAGATTCAGGTGGTGAAAAACGAGAAGCGCCAGAACTACGACAACGTGGCCTACGGCTTCACTAACGAAGTGCTGCGCAAAAACCTCTACCCCGCCGACCACCCCTACAACTGGACGGTAATTGGCTCGCTGCCGGATTTGCAGGCCGCTACCCTGGCCGACGTGCAGGAGTTCTACCACCAGTACTACGGCCCCAACAACGCCACGCTGGTAATTGCCGGCGACATCAACATTGCCGAAACCAAGGCCAAAGTGCAGCGTTGGTTCGGGGAGATTAAGAAAGGGCCGGCCGTTAAGCCGCTCGCGCCCCGGCCGGCCGGCCTCACCCAAACCAAGTCGCTGTACCTGGAAGACAACTTTGCCCGCCTGCCGCAGTTGCAGCTGGTGTTTCCCAGCATTCAGGAATACCACCGCGACACTTACGCCTTGGAGGTGCTGAGCCAGCTGCTGGCCGGCAACCGTACGTCGCCGCTGTACAAGGTGATTGTGGAAGAGCAAAAGCTGGCCCCCAACGTGGGGGCGTATCAATACAGCAGCGAGCTGGCGGGCGAGTTCATTCTTCAGGTGCGCGCCAACCCCAATACCAGTTTGCAGCAGGTGCACAGTGCCATCCAGGAAGGCCTCAAGCGGTTTGAAACCCAGGGCTTTTCCGATACCGAACTAGCCCGCATCCGGGCCAAAATTGAAACCGACTTGTACTCCGGCGTGGAATCGGTGCTGAGCAAAGCCCTACAAATGGGCCGCGACAACGAGTTTGGCAACGACCCGGCCTACATCACCAAAGCCGCAAAGCTGGCCCAGGCCGTGACGCGGGCCGACGTGATGCGGGTGTACAACCAGTACCTGAAAGGCAAACCCTATGTGATGACCAGCGTGGTGCCCAAGGGCCAGCAAAACCTGATAGTGCAGGGCGCGCAGTTGGCTTCGGTGTACCAGGAAAAAGTGGTTGCCGGGGTGCAGAACGAGGATGTAGGACAGGGCAAGGAGGCCGTGTTTGAAAAAACCGTCACCAAATACGACCGTTCCGAGCCGCCCTTCCTAGCAACGCCACTATTCAAGGTGCCGGCCATTTGGAATACCTCGCTGGCCAACGGCCTGAAAGTGTACGGCATCGATAACCGCGAAATTCCGCTCGTCTCGTTTGATGTAACGATTCCGGGTGGTCATTACCTGGACCCACTGGCCAAGGCGGGTACCGCTTCTTTGATGGCGCAGATGCTTACGCAGGGTACCGCCAGTAAAACCCCCGCCCAGCTGGAAGAAGCCATTGACTTGCTGGGAGCTACCATTTCGGTGAACAGCACCAACGAAGAAATCCGGGTGCAGGCCCGCTGCCTGGCCCGCAATTTTGCGCCCACCCTGGCGCTGGTGCAGGAAATGCTGCTACAGCCCCGCTGGGACGCCGCTGAGTTTGCGCGCCTGAAAAGCTCGTTGGCCACCAACCTGAAAGGGCAGGAAGCCAACGCAGCGTACGTAGCCAACCAGAACTTTCTCAAGCTGCTGTACGGCCCCAACCACATCCTCGGCACCCCAGGTAGTGGCACGCTGGAAACCACGGCCGGCATCACGCTGGACGATTTGAAAACCTACTACAACACCAACATCTCGCCTTCCGGGGCGGCCGTGCACGTGGTAGGCGCCATCGACCAGAACACGGTGGCGGCGGCGCTAAAGCCCTTGGAAACCAAGTGGGCCGCCAAAACCGTGGCTATGCCCAAGCAAACCATTCCAAGCCAAACCCTCGGCGGCAACGTGTATTTCATTGATGTGCCCGACGCCAAGCAGTCCGTGCTGTACATTGGCAAGCTGGCGCTGAGCGGCACCGACCCCGACCTGAGCAAAGCCACGTTTGCCAATACCTTGCTCGGGGCCGGCTCTAGCGGGCGCCTGACCCAGCTGCTGCGCATCCAGAAAGGCTACACGTACGGGGCGTATTCAACGGTGCAGGAACAAAAGGAAATGGCCCCGTTTGTGGTTTCAACGAGCGTGCGGGCCAACGCCACCGGCGCCTCGTTGCAGCTCATTCGGGAGCTACTAACCAACTACGGCCCTACCTTCAGTGCAGTGGACGCAGAAACTGCCAAAAGCAAAATCATGAAGAGCAACACCTTGGTTTACGAAAGCCAGGGCGCCAAGCTGGGCATCCTGCGCCGCATCAGTAAGTTCAACAAGTCGCCGAAGTTTCTGGAGGACGACCAGCAGCAGCTGATGCAGATGAGCGTGGCCGATTTCCAAGCTACCATTGGCAAGTATATGCCGGAAAACGAGCTGGTGTACGTGGTAGTAGGCGACAAAGCCACGCAGTACGAAGAGGTAAAGAAGTTTGCTCCCGGCAGAGTGACCTTGCTGGACGCTACGGGCAAGCCGATAAAGTAGCGCTAGAAGTATCAGTGGACATGAAAAGAGCCGCTCCTTGGAGCGGCTCTTTTCATGTCCACTGGGAGCGTGAATACACTACTTCAGGATATTCAGCCCCAGACAACGCATTGCTACAGCGGGTTCTG
This sequence comes from Hymenobacter telluris, assembly GCF_017313265.1. GTDB lineage: Bacteria > Bacteroidota > Bacteroidia > Cytophagales > Hymenobacteraceae > Hymenobacter > Hymenobacter telluris. The sequence continues at coordinate 49,815 of NZ_JAFLQZ010000020.1, forward strand.
CACAATGGCTTTGTTGACATTGAGCTCCGCCTGCGGGAATACGAATTGCCACTCCTTGGCCCCAGGCTCAACCCGGAAGTTGCTGCCGGTAAGAATCCAGGCCCATTGCGTGATGTGGTTTTTGCCCGTTCTATCCAACGCGCTGTTGGTGCGCTTCAAGTCCAGGAACCGGAACCCTTCCCCCCACAACTCTATGCGGCGCTGGAACAGGATTTCGTCTACCAAGGCCTGCCCGGTGAAGGTGGACCGCACATACTGCGGGTCGCGCGCACTCACCAACGTAAACAGCGTGCCAGCAGCGGCAGCCAGCCCTTGCCGGGCTTGGGCTTCGGCCTGAATCAAATACAGCTCGGCTAAGCGCATGTGCGGCACGTCCCCGATGCTTAGGTTGGGGTCGGCCACCAGAAACTTCTTATGCCCGTACGGCGCCTTCACGCCCGTAGCCGGGGCCGGAATGCTGGCGCCGGTAGGGTCCCAAAGCGCCTTGCGGATGTCGGTGGCCGGAATTTGGTTGTAAAGTACCGAGTTGATCTTCTTCGGATTCTGCCGGATAACGGTCGAGCTAAAGTTGGCCGACATATAGGCGAAGAAGGAATAGAAGTAGCTGGTTTGGTCGGCTTGCATTTTGCTGCCCCATAGCCATTCCGGGTTGTCGATGCTGTTGAACCCACTCGTGTATTGCGTCCGGCTCATGAGGGTAGCGCCACTCTGCTGAATGGCTTCCTGCGCCAAGCGCGCGGCCACGGGCCAGTTTTGCATGGTGAGGGCCACCCGGGCTTTGATGCCCTTAGCTACGGCCGCATTGAAGTGGGATTTGGCCGGGCGGTTGGCCGCGCCGGTCAGCATGCCAATGGCCGCATCCAAATCCGTATTGATTTGGGTGTACACCTCCTCCACGGTAGCGCGCGGCTGGCCTACCGTCGTGTTGGTCGTCATTAGGGGTACGCCTAGCTGGCTGTTGGTTTTATTGGCGTCGTACCGCTCGCCAAATACTTGTACCAACTGAAAATGAGCCCAGGCGCGGTATACCAGCGCTTCGCCAATTATCATCTGCTTTTCCGCTTCCGGGCCGGTGGCGTTGCCTAACCCATTGATGAGCACGTTGGCATTGGCGATAACGCGGTAGTAGAAATAATACCAGGCGTGGTTGTACGTGGTGGTGGAGGTGGCATTCCGGTGGGCAATCCAGTTGTGCTCCCCAGACCACCAGCTGGTTCCTATTGTCTGCACCCAGTCTTCTCCCAGGGCATCCATCATAATCTTGTTTGAGCCTTCGCCACCTTGGTTCTGGCTGCCGTTGTGCTGTAAGTATAGTATCCGGTGGATACCGTTCAGCGCGGCCATGCCGTTTTTGGTGCTGGATAGCACGTCGCCCTCCGTTACGGCCGTGGTGGGGGCGGTTTCCAGGTACTCCTTGTCGCAGGAGGAAAAAATCATGGCGCTGGCTAGCAACGCGCTGTATATCGTCTTTTTCATGACCAATCAGTCCAATCAGTTGCTACAAAGAAAGATTCAACCCCAGCGAAAGCACCCGGGCAGGCACATATACCGCCGACGTGGTACCCGAGAAAGTCTGGGCCACGTTCATGCCTTTGCGCTTGGAAACCAGCGCCAGGTTTTCACCCGTAGCGAAGATGTTCACGTTGCGCAGCTTGAGGCGGGTGGTGAGAGGAGCCGGAATGTTGTAGCTCAAGCTCATCGAACGGAAGTTCAGGTACGAGGCGTCAATCAGCCACCGGTCGGAAGCGGCGGCTAAGTTGGCCGTATTGCCGGCTTGCATTTTCGGCACGTCGGTGATATCACCGGGGTTTTGCCACCGGTCCAGCATGTCTTTGTGCATGGCACCGCCGTAGGTGCCGTGGTTCATCAGGGTGGCATACTGGCTGTCGTAGAACTTGCCCCCTACCGAGTAGGTAAGCAGTGCCGACAGGGTGAAGCCCTTGTAAGAGAAGGTATTGGTAATGCCGCCCGAGAACTTCGGAATGGCCGTGCCGGCGTAATGGAACCGGGCGTTGTTGGCATTCGAAGTCACGGTATCGGCGCCGATGATCTTGCTGTTGGCCTCAATGTAGGTGTTGGCGCGGTAGAGGGCATTGCCGTTATCGGGGTCAACGCCGTAGTACTCGCGCAGCCAGAACGACTGCAAATCCTCGCCTACTTTCAGCTTCTTGGTGCCGGATACCAGCTCGGGGTAAGGCAGCTTGGTTATCTCGTTTTTGAAAGTGGTCCAGTTGACATCCAGGTTCCAGTTGAAGGCGTCGGTTTTGATGATGTCACCGGCCAGCCGCAGCTCGACCCCCTGGTTGTACATCGTGCCCACGTTTTCAATCCGGTTGGCTACCCCGCTCGACAGCGGCAGCTGCACCTCAAACAACAGGTCCTTGGAGGTCCGCTTGAAATACTCCGCCGAACCGTTCAGGCGGTTTTTGAACAAGGAGAATTCCAACCCCGCATCGAAGCTGTTGTTCTTTTCCCACACCAGGCCCCGGTTGCCTAAGCTTGCTTGCGAGAAGCCCGGCTCGGCGGCATTGTTCTGGCCCAGCGTGTAGAGCGCCTGCCACGCGTAGTATTGGTTGCCGTCGGCATTTTCCAGGTTTTCGTTGCCCACCTGGCCGTACGACGACCGGAGCTTCACCATGTCAACCCAGTTGGGCTTGGTGAAGAAGGTTTCCTGATCCAAGCGCCAAGAGCCCCCCACCGACCAGAAGCTACCCCAGCGCACGTCCTTGTAGAACCGGGAAGACCCGTCGCGCCGATACGAGGCCGACACGGTGTACTTGTCGTTGTACGTGTAGTTTGCCCGCCCGAAGTACGACTCTATCCGGTGTTCCTGCAGGTAGGTGTTGAAGCTGTTGATGGTGCTGAAGTTCTGCAGCTCGGTGTTGTCGGCAATTACCTCTCCCGACTTGGTGCCGCTCAGGTAGTCCCGGCTCCGGTTGTAGTTCTCGTGGCCTACCAAGAAATCCACCGTGTGCACGTCCGCCAGCGTGCGGGTGTAGTTGAGCAGCTGGTTGGCGGTGTAGCTCGTCAGGTTGTAGAGCACGCGGCCCGCCCGGCCGGCCGGCGCCCCATCCCCTACCACGGTGTTCTCGTAGGTCTGCTCTTCGTAGTTGGTGATATCCGCCGCGAAGTTGGCCGTGAACTTGAAGTCTTTCAGGAAGGTGATTTCCCCGTAGGTTCGGCCACCCAGCACATTGCGCCGGTAGAGGTAGTTGTTCCATTCGGTTTCGGCCACAATGTGCCGGCCGGGGTACACGGGGCGGGTCATAGTGGGCGAGGAGCCGCCCAAATCATATATCCGTTGGCCATTCGCATCGAGCACGTATTCTCCGGTAGTCGGGTCGTGCTGATAGATGGGGTAGATAGGCCCCACGCCGCGGCTGAAGAAGAAGGGGTTTACGAAGCCCGTGGAGCTGCCCGTATTGGCCTGGTTGGAGTTGGTGAGGGTGTAGTTCAGGTTCACGCCCGCCTTAAACCACTTGGTTAGGTTGCTGTTGACGTTCAGCCGGCCCGCGAACCGCTGGAAGTCCGACTTAATTACATACCCTTTCTCGTTCAGGTAGCCCAGCGAAACGTAGTAGTCGCTCTTCTCAGACCCGCCGTTGAAGCTCACGGTATAGTCGGAGCGGGAACCGTCCCGGGTCAGGGCTTTTTCCCAGTCCAGGTCGTCGCCCCACAGCAACTGCGCATCCGGGTTCAGGGTGCCGTCGGGCAGAACAATCTGGTTGTTCGGCACATTGAACGGGTTGTAGCCCAACAGGCCCTTGATGTCATTGGTGGCCCGCTGGCTGGCCTGCGCAATGGTAACGGTGTTGCTAACCAGGCTATTCCGGTAGGCTTCCCACATCAAGGGGTAATACTCCTGCGCGTTTACCCGCTCATACTCAGGCACCGCCCGCGAGGAAACGCCCTGCAACGCTCTCAGATTCACTTGTACCCGGTCTTTCTTGCCCTTCTTGGTGGTAATCATCACCACTCCGTTGGTGGCCCGGGAGCCGTAGAGGGCGGTGGAGGCGGCATCCTTCAGCACCGAGATGCTCGCAATATCCTCCGTGTTCAGGTTCGACAAACCGGCCGTGTACGGTACGCCGTCCACTACGTACAGCGGGTCGTTGGCGTAGTTCACCGAGCTGAACCCGCGGATGCGGATATCCGGGCCGGCACCCGGCTGCCCGGAACCCGCCGAAACCTGCACCCCGGGAGCTTGGCCCGCAATGGCGTTGGTAATGTTGGTTACTGGCCGTTGCGCCAGCTTCTCGGCCCCAATCTGCGCCACGGAGCCGGTGTACGTAGCCGGGTCGGCGGTGCCATATGCTACTACCACTACCTCGTTGAGGCTTTTGGAGTCGCTGGCCAAACTCACGTTGATTGTGGACTGGCTGCCAACGGTCACCTCTTTGTTGAGGTAGCCAATGAAGGTAAACACCAGCGTACCTCCGCCGGCCGGTACACTGATGCTGTAGTTGCCCTTTTCATCAGTTGGTGCCGCCGTGGAAGTCTCTTTCAAATGAACGGTTACCCCAGGCATTCCTTCGCCGGTAATGGCATCCGTTACTCGCCCTGTCACCGCCTTGCTTTGCGCCCACGCCTGCATGGGGAGGGCCGACATCAAAACAAAGCTGGAAAGTAAAGCTTTCTTCATATGGATTATGATTTGTTGAATGAACGAGTGTTGATTGCCCTGTTCTACTGTTTCCCTGCCCCTTCCCGGTTTGCCGCTTGCCCTACACTTGCTATTCTATCTCAGGCAGTTGAAAGGCCTAGCTCTAACTACCTCAGTAGCTACCCCACGAATGACCTGTATGCACGCTCCAAAAGCAGCAAGAAACGGTGCTAGGAGCACCTCAGTGGCGGGCAGTTTCCGGCAGCTATATTCCTGTTGCTACTCCTGAGTGGAGCGCACCAACGTACTCACAATGATGGGTATAAGCCAGAAAAGGAGCCTGAACAATGGCTGGTGTACTTGAGCGTACCGACCCTGCTACATTTACTATTTTACCGGTAACATTCTACTCTCTTGTCCACAAATGGCCCTTTTTTGATGTCGGCCTCGCAAACAGCAATGAGTGTAATGTCTTCCCATGCAAGTGGTGTTATAAGTTGAGCTACTTCCAGTTATAAGTGCTAATTAAAAACATAATATTAACAATTGCATAATCAGGGTAGCATTTTTATTTATAAATAAGCCCTGATATTACGAATATTGCAATCGATTTCTTAATAGGTTATCTTGTAGAAGTAATATAAATTGCAAGTTTAAAGGTGTATTTCTGTACTTTTTCAAGTAAACATTGTCTCTACATGTTTTTTAATGCAGACACTAGCAAAAAGGAAAGCATCGTTCACCTGATACAGGGTTAGAAAAACCTGAGTAGCGGCTGTTCCGGAAAAGAGAACCGGCCATAGGGATAGATGCACATGAAAAAGCCTGAATTACCAAGTGGTAGTTCAGGCTTTTCGCTTTTAATGGACGCTTTTTTTAGTGCACTAATTTGCTGGCTTAAGTGGCTTCACGTATTTCTCCAGCCACGCATTTGTCTCCCACAATACGTGGAGCATGTTTTCGCGGGCGGCATAGCCATGAGCCTCAGCCGGCAGCACTATGTAGCGCGCGGTAGCGCCTTGCCCTTTGAGAGCGGAAAAGTACCGCTCACTCTGAATGGGGAAAGTGCCCTGGTTGTTGTCGGCCTCGCCGTGAATCAGCAGGATGGGCGTTTTCATTTTGTCGGCGTAGTTGAACGGCGACATGGTGTTGTACACTTCGGGCACCTGCCAGTAGCTGCGCTCTTCGCCCTGGAAACCGTAAGGCGTGAGGGTGCGGTTGTAGGCGCCGCTACGGGCAATACCCGCTTTAAACAAGTTGGAGTGCGACAACAGATTGGCCGTCATGAAGGCGCCGTAGCTGTGGCCCATCACGCCCACCCGGTCGGCGTCCACTACGCCCAGGCGGGCTCCTTCATCAATGGCCGCCTTGGCGCTGCTCACCAGCTGCTCGATGTAGGTGTCGTTGGGGTCTTTGCTGCCCTCGCCCACTATCGGCACGCTGGCGTTTTCTAGCACGGCGTAGCCCTGCGTAACCCAGAATACCGGCGAGCCGCCCCCCAGGCGCGTGAAGGTGTAGGGTGAGCCGCTAACCTGCCCGGCAGTGTTTTTGTCCTTGAATTCCAGAGGATAAGCCGACATAAGCGTGGGCAGCGGGCCGTCGCTTTTCTTGTAGTTCGGGGGCAGGTAGAGGTTGGCCGTCAAATCCACGCCATCAGCGCGCTTGTATTTCAGCACCTGCTTCGGGAAGCTGCCGCCAAACGCCGCATACGGATTCGGGAATTTGGTTACGGCCGTGAGCTTGTCCTTTTTAGTGGCGTCGCGCAGGTAGTAGTTCGGCGACTGAGTGAGCGACTCGCGGCGGGTGAGCAACTGCCGGTTCTTGCCGCTGGCATCCAGAATGGCCACTGGCACCTCGTACACGGGGGCTGCTGACCGCCACCAGCGGGTGGTTTTCTTGCTGGTTAAGTCCAGCTCATCCACGAAAGGCCGGTCGCCTTCGGGCGAAGCCCCCGCGCCTAGCAAGTACACGCTTTGGCCCGTAGGCCCACCCGTGAGCAGCACCGATTTGCCCTGAGCATTGCGGTGCTCGTACGGCGTGCCGGGGTCCTTGTACTTATCCTCCGACGACCCCTCGAACAACACGGCAAGCGGTGCGCTGGGCTTGCTCGGGTTCAGTTGCCAGGTGGTTTCGTGGCGGTCGGCCCAACGGTAGCCACCCACCAAAGCCAGTTGGCTGGTGCCCCAGCTGAGGCCGCCAAAGCGCAAGGGCAAAGCAGCCAGCTCTTGCGGCGCACTCGTAAATGGCGCTTCCAGGGTGAATATTTTGTCGCGAATGTTGGCTTTCGTTTTGGGGTTGCCGCCGTCCTGGGCCTCCACGTAGTAGAGCGTGGCGGGCGCATCGGCACGCCAGCCATGGTTACGCGGGCCAGTGGGGGCTGCATCGTTGCCAATGGGCACGGCGTCGGCCAAAGGCAAATCAACCACCGATTTCACCGAGGCTCCGGTAGCCAAATCCAGCACATCGATGCGCTGCGGGAACCGGCTGATGGGCAGCGTATAAGAATACGGCCGGTGGCGGGTGCGCAGCATTACGTATTTGCCATCGGGTGAGGGCGAGGCCGTTTGAATCAGGCCGGGCTGACCCAGAGGCTGCGCCGTGCCATCGGCAACGTTCACCTTCACCAGCTGGGAAGTGGCGTAATAGTCAAACAGCCGCTCATCGGCGGGGTTTTTCAGCAGATCCTGGTAAGTGCGGGCTGCCGTTTTGATGCCGCCACCGCTTTCCTGTACCGCCGGGCCGGTAGGCGCAGTGTCGGCCGAAGGCGCGGCACCCCGGCCAGCCGGCACGATGCAGGCCAAAATCGTTTTGCTATCGGAAACCCAATCAAAGGAATTGCCAAACGCATCGTTGAGGGGCGTGGACAGTAGGCGGCGGGCCGTGGCCCCGGCCACATCAGCCACCCAAAGTTCCACGCGGCCGTCGGTGCCGGAGCCGGGCGTGGTCAGGGCGAAGGCAATGGTTTTGTTGTCAGGCGACCAGCTCACGTCGCTGATACGGGCCTGAGCCGGTAGGCCTTTTACCTCGATTTCGGTACCGTTGGGCAAGGTTTTCAGCTTGATGCCCACCGCGTAGCTCACCCGGCTCTGGCCGTTGGTACGCGGGTTGATGCGCAAGCCCGCCAAGCGCAGCTCGGGTTGCGCCAGTTCGGCTACGGTCGGAAAGTCCTGCACTTGCAGCAAAGCCAGCGTGCGGCCATTTGAGGCAAGGCTGACGCGGGGCGTGGGCGGTGCCAGCAGCAGATCCTGAAGCGCTTTAGGCGGAGTTTGATACTTAAAATCCTGGCCCTCAGACACAACAGCAACAAGTAATAACGTGGCGGAAAGAAACAGTGTTTTCATAGGCAGAAATGAGAAGAGAAGCTATTGTAGCACGCTGCCCCGAATGACAAGGTAACCCGGATGCGGGTTGCGGCTACTGCTCGGAAAGAAAACAAGTAATACAGGATATGGCGCTTTAGCAGCTGGCAGCCAAGTGCATAGCCTTTACCATCACCAAAAGCAAAGACGCCGAACAAACCCAACAAAACAGGTTTCACGCAGATGCCGCCAGGTAAGGCAATTGATGAAACCCGAACATAATAAAGTTTAATCTTTCTTTCGTCATAAAAGACAACTTTATCCAGCCGGATACTTTACAACTTCGGCTTGTTCTCAGAATGGGTTCCGGGTTTCGAGAGCAGGGGTGTAATCCAAATCGGTTGCTTTGCGTATTACTGCTTTTGTAACGCGCTTATAGTTCGGCTTTTCGCATTTCATTCTGCACCCGCCAGTGCCTCTTGTTTATCGATTCCTTTCTCACGCATGCCCCTCGAATTAGTTAACGGATTCGGTCACGTATATCTCACCATTGAGTATGATGCGGCCAATCAGTGGGTGTATAATAACTGGCTTGGTTACCAGACATATATTGGTATTATTGCCGGTGCCGATGCCTGCCTGCACCCGCTACGCGAGCATCAATGTGCCTACCTGCTCAACGACAACCGCCATGTGCTGGGCCCCTGGGACCACGCCGTAGAATGGATTGCCAAGGACTGGGCCCCTAGAGCCAGCGCGCAAGGCCTGACGCATTTTGCGCAGGTTGTCAGCCCCGAAGCACTGGCCGCTCTTTCTGGCGAGGCGATGCACGTAGGCATCGGCGACCAACTACAGATGCGCTTGTTCTCGACTATTGAGGAGGCTCAGGAATGGCTACGCCAGGCACAAGGACGCGCCTGATTGGTTTTTTGCTTGTGTAGCCTCTCTTGCAGCCGAGGAAGGCAGCTCCTATTAACCTCTACCACCCAGCTAATTGCGGCGGGATTTCGCTACTTTTCTCTATGAGTACATCTGCTTCAAGCGCTGATATTTCCATGCAGCCCGAGATTAATGCGTTTACGGCTTGCCTACAGCAGGGGACGCATCAGGCGCTGGAATACCTCAACAGCCGCACCCCGCACCGTTACACTGGCGTATTTCGCTTCGATGGGGAGATGCTACGCAATGAAGCACTCTTTGACCGTTATCAGCCCGCGGTTCGGCAGGGCGAGGATGTACCCCTTGCCGTAACGTATTGTGCACTGGTGGGCCGCCAGCAGGCCCCACTCCAGATTCTCGACGCGCTAACAGATCCGCAAGCGGCCGGGGTGGAAACGCCTGTTATTTCCTACTGCGGCGTGCTGATCCGCGACGCTCAGGGCAGAGCGTATGGTACGCTCTGCCACTACGATTTGCAGCGCTGCCAGGAGCGCACCACCGATTTGCCTTTGCTTGAGGAGGCTGCACGGCTATTACACCATAAGCTGCACCCGCAAAGCCAGTCCTCGAACTAATAAACGCAGGTAATAAGCTCATAGCCAATAAAGTATAATATTGCTAGCGGAAGGGCCGGCCCAAGCGGCGGCTACGCCAGGGTAACAGCATGCTAGGCCCCACCAGGGGGGCAAGCATTGGCCCGGCCCTCTCTTGAAGCAGCCCATGACCCACGTGGCACTTGTGCCCCACACCAAGAAGGGTGGGGCCAGGTGGCAGCCGCCAGCAACTGCCCCGCAATACCAAAGGGCAAACCAACTACGGGCGTGTCGGTGAGGCATCAGCCCACGAAACTCCGCGCCGGAAATTGTTTGAATTGTATACTCTTTGGTTTGGTTCGCTTTTTCCGGCCGCGCTAAACTGCCGGACCTTTGCAGGGCAAATCAGTAGCAGCGAGGGCCGTTCCGCAAGCGGGAATGAGTGCCGCCGTGACAAAAGGCGTGGCGTCAGCGTGCGTCTTTACAATCAACTTATTCGGGTACACCATGCAGACAGTAGCGTTAAACAACGGCGTCAGAATGCCCCTGCTAGGCTTCGGCGTGTTCCAGGTTCCTGACCCCACCGAGTGTGAAAACAGCGTGTACGAAGCCATAAAGGCCGGCTACCGGCTCATTGACACCGCGGCGGCCTATATGAACGAGGAAGCCGTGGGCCGGGCTATCCAGCGTAGTGGCGTACCACGCGAGGAATTATTTATCACCACCAAGCTTTGGGTGCAGGATGCCAGCTACGAAGGCGCCAAGCAGGCGTTTGAAATATCCAGGCGGAAGCTCGGGCTCGACTACCTGGACTTGTACCTCATTCACCAGCCCTACGGTGACGTGCACGGGGCCTGGCGGGCAATGGAAGAACTTTATCAGGCAGGCCGCATCAAGGCCATTGGCGTCAGCAACTTTGCGCCCGACCGGCTGATGGACTTTATCGTGCAGCATGCGGTGGTGCCCGCCGTGAACCAGGTGGAAACACACCCCTTTCATCAGCAGGTAGAGGAGCAGCAGTTCATGGCCGAGAATAAGGTGCAGATTGAGTCGTGGGGGCCATTTGCCGAGGGCAAGAACAACCTGTTCCGCAACGAGCTGCTGGGCTCCATTGCCGGCAAGTATCAGAAATCGGTGGCCCAGGTGGTCTTGCGCTGGCTTATCCAGCGCGGGGTGGTTGCCATTCCAAAGTCCGTGCGCCCCGAGCGGATGGCTGAGAACTTCAACATCTTCGACTTCGAGTTGAGCTCAGAGGATATGCAGGCTATTGCCACGCTCGACACCAAGGCCAGCCTTTTCTTCGACCACCGCGACCCAAACATGGTCAAGTGGATTAGCGAGCGGAAAATTCACGATTAACCGCCAATCAGCTGAACCCAAGGTGCCAGCAGCTGCGCCCCGTACTTGCTAGCGCCTTGGACTAGTGAGGCGCATTGGGTGCAAAGAAGTATCTTTCCTGACGCAGCACCCGCAGAAGAGAGCTTTTACCGCTTAACCATTATGGCCCTCGGAGTAGCCCTCACCACGCAGCCCATGACCAGCCACGACGACCTGAATCCTCAGGAGCTGAAGCTAAAGGGGGTTAAGGCGTATCAGGTTGATACGGCCGCCGGCCCGAGCCATGCGTACCGCCGCCGCGACTTTTACAAGGTGGCGCTTGTCACCAGTCCTTGCACCGTCCATTATGCAGACCGTAGCATTGGCATTAGTGGCCCCAGCCTCATGTTTGCCAACCCACACATTCCTTACTCCGTGGAGTTGCACGACCCGCGGCTGACAGGATACGCGTGCTTGTTCACGGAGGCATTTATGAAAGAAAACGACCGGTCGGAAAGTCTGCAACAGTCGCCGCTGTTCAAAGTCGGCGGTACGCCCATCTTTCATCTGAGCGCGGAGCAGGCTGCTTATGCCAAGAGTATCTTCCAGAAGATTCTGACCGAGCAGAATACCGAGTATCTCTACAAGGGCGACTTGATTCGTACGTACCTGCAATTGCTTATCCACGAGGCGCTTCGCATGCAGCCCACCGAGAGCTTCGTGCAGCACAAAAACGCTTCGTCGCGCATTACCGCCCTGTTTTTGGAGCTGCTGGAACGGCTGTTTCCGGTGGAGAGCCCCGACCAAGCCATGCTTTCCGCGACGCAGCCTTTGCCTGCAACAAGCGGGTCCCTGGCTCCGGCTGCCCTGCCTTGAAAGGCGACAATCACAACCTGGCTATTCTCGGGGTGAGCGACAGCTGCATTGCCAATTCCTACCCCGGCGACTTGTCGGTGGCTTTGGCTGCCTTTGATGCGGTGCTTACGCTTGAAAAGGGGAAGGGCAAGCAGCGGCAGGTACCTCTCACCGATTTCTACCTGCTCCCTGGCAGTACGCCCCACAGGGAAACGGTGCTCGAACCCGGTGAGTTGATTGTGGCCGTTACCATTCCCACTGCCGCGCACGCCCAGCGCTCCACTTACTTGAAAGTGTGTGAGCGTAGCAGCTACGCCTACGCCCTGGCCTCCGCTGCGGTGGGGCTGGACGTGCAGAGTGGCACCATCCGTTCGGCCCGGGTGGCGCTAGGTGGGGTAGGGGCCCAGCCTTGGCGCAGCAGGGAAGCAGAAAAGGCGCTGACTGGCCAGCCGGCTACGGAAACTACTTTCCGGGTGGCCGCTGCTGCCGCCTTGCAGGGCGCGCAGCCCCGTGAGCACAACCGCTATAAAGTGGAGCTGGCACAAAACACCCTCGTGCGTGCCTTGCAGCAGGTCACGGCGTAATTCTATCGTTCTTCTTCCAAGCACTACGCTCCCGATGGATACTGAACCGCAATTTTTCGAAACCAACGCCGTGCCGGGCGTGGTAGGCCAGCCCATGAGCCGCGTGGACGGCTGGGCGAAAGTGACTGGCCAAGCCAACTACTCAGCCGAGTACAACCGCCTGCCTGGCCTGGTGCACGCTGTGCTCAAAACCAGCGACGTGGCGAAAGGCCGGGTCACCGGCTTTGACACCAGCTTAGCCCAGAAGCAGCCGGGGGTACTGGCCATCCTGACGCATCAGAACCTGCCGCAACTCACTAAAACGCCAAACTCGCCCGAGGACCGAAAGGCTTTTGCCTCCTCGCCGATGAGCTTTTTCCCAATGGCTTCCGACCAGGTGCACTACGCCGGGCAGCCCGTAGCCGTGGTGGTGGCCGATACGCTGGAGCACGCCCAGTACGCCGCGGCTCTACTGAAAGTGACCATTGCTTCGGAAGCGCCCGTGGCTTCCTACCTGGACCCCAAAGCCGAACTCTACGTCCCGAAAACCATCCGGGGCTACCAGCCCGGTGTCACCAGGCGTGGCGACGCCCAGGCGGCGTTTGCTGGCGCTCCAGTGCAACTGACGGCCACTTACTCCCACGCCACCACCCATCACAACCCCATGGAGCCGGGCGCCACCATTGCCCATTGGGAGGCCCCAGACCGTCTGATCGTCTACGACACCACCCAGGGAGTATCTGAAACGCAAAAAACGCTGGCAGCCATGCTGGGCCTCTCAACCGAGCAAGTGCGGGTGGTCAACAAGTATCTGGGTGGGGGCTTCGGCTGCAAGGCCTGGGTATGGCCCCACGTGGTGTTGGCCCCGCTGGCCGCCAAAGCCGTAGGCCGGCCGGTGAAGCTGGTGCTCACGCGCCCGCAACAGTTCACCGGAATGGGGCTCCGCGAAGAGCAGGAGCAGACCCTGCGGGTTGGGGCCACCAAGGAAGGCAAACTGCTGGCCTTGGTGCACGAAAAAACATCAACTACTTCTCCTTGGGAGGACTGGGCCGAAACCAACGGCCGCATCATCAACATGATTTACGCTTGCTCAACCTTCGAGGGTACGTACCGCCTGGGCCGGGCCAATGTGATGACGCCAACGTCAACCCGTGCCCCAGGCGACATGCCCGGCTCATTTGCCATCGAGTGCGCCATGGTCGATCTGGCCTACCAGCTCAACCTCGACCCAATTCAGGTCCGGCTACTCAACTACGCCGAAAAAGACCCCACCAACGGGCACCCATGGAGCAGCAAGAGCCTAAAGGAATGTTACCAGCGCGGGGCTGAGCTGTTCGGCTGGAGCAAGCGCAACCCCAAAAATGGCCAAACCCGCGACGGCAAGTACTTGGTGGGTTGGGGGATGGCCACGGCCAGCTACCCGGTGCACAGCTCCCAAGGCAACGCCCGCGTGCGTCTCTACAGCGACGGCCGCGCCGTAGTCCAGGCCGGGGCCACCGACCTGGGCACGGGTACCTACACTATCATCACCCAGGTGGCCGCCGATGCGCTGGGCTTATCACCAGAGCAAGTGCGCTTTGAGTTGGGCGACACGGTATTGCCAACCACGCAATGGTCGGGTGGTTCCACGGCCGCTGGTCGGGTATCGTCGTCGGTGTATCTGGCCGCGCAGGAGGTGTGGCAGAAGCTTATCAAAGTGGCGGCCATGGACAAACGTTCGCCGCTGTACGGAGCCAAGCCCGCCGACGTAGCGGTGGAGAAAGGCCATCTATACCTGAAAGCCGACCCAGGCAAAGGCGAGGCTTTCGGCGAGGTGATGAAGCGTGCCAACATGAGCGACGTGGAAGGGAGTGCGCTGGGTCGTTACGGCGCGGGCTACGAGGCCCCGCAGGCTACAGTCAATGCCAACATGAACAAAAAGGAGGAAGCCGCCCCGCATTCGATGCACGCCTTCGGCACCCATTTCTGCGAAGTGCAAGTGGACCCCGAACTGGGTACCGTGCGGGTAACACGCTGGGTGAGCGTAATGGCAGCGGGCCGCATCCTCAACCCTAAAACAGCTCGTTCCCAGGTAATTGGCGGCAGTATTTTTGGCATTGGCGCGGCGTTGATGGAGCAAACCGTCCGTGACCCGCATTTAGCCCGCTACACCAACGCCGACTTGGCGGGTTATCACGTGCCCGTCAATGCCGACATTCCGGATATGCGGGTGGAGTTCATTGAAGAGCACGACCCTTACGTTAACGCCATGGGCGTGAAAGGCATCGGCGAGATTTCCATTGTGGGCGTGACGGCCGCCGTAGCCAACGCCGTATTCCACGCTACCGGCCGGCGGCTGCGTTCCTTGCCAATTACCCCGAACAAGGTGCTTGAAGCGTTGCGCCAGCCAGCCAGCCTAGTATGATGCCGCCCTTTCTTTTTTGAATTGTTATTCGCTGTGTATGCAAACAAAAACGCCCTGTAAGCGCTTGGCTCACAGGGCGTTTTAGGTAGTCTTGTGGTCGTGTAAGGAGTCGAACCTTAAACCTTCTGATTCGTAGTCAGATGCTCTATCCAATTGAGCTACACAACCCTTTTCCTTTGCGGAGCACAAAGATAGCAGCTAAAAATTTAGTTCAGCAAGAAGATTCACGCATTTTGTGAGTAAATCAGCTCCGAAAGGTCGCAAGCTGCTGAAACTCAACTTGATTTTTTTACTGTTCGTTAGGGAGTTTCTTGCTTAAAACCCGCTTAATGGCGCGGTTGAAGAGAAAGTAGAGTCCAAACAACGACACCGCTATCAGTGCCAGAAACAGCAGCTTGCCTGCCGTACCGGTATCGGGGTTCTTAAGCAAAGCGAAAATATCCTGACCCTTAGTACCTAGCCAGTAAAAGAACAAGCTGCGCGGTAGCATGCCTACCACCGAAGCTACCAAAAAACGCTTCCTGTCGACGCCCATTACAGCCAGCACAAAGGTCATGAGGGCAAAAGGCGTGACTGGAGAGATGCGCGTGAGCAGGATAAGCTGCCAACTATCGTTTTTCAGTTCCTCCATTACGGCATCGGCCTTGGGGAAGTGGTGCAGAAACCGAATCATCTTGCCGTGGTCCAGGGACGAAGCCACCTGGTACCCGATAAGAGCAGCTAGTGCGTAAGCGGCCAGCATACCGGGTAGCCCAAGCCAGCCGAAATAAAAGCCTGTAACTAAAACTGCTACCGTAGTCGGCATCAGGGCAAACGTCATCAGAAACGACAGCGCCGCAAAGTAAAGCACACTTTGCCCCGGCGTGAGGTCAATCAGTAAGGTGGGGTTTTTGTACAGAACATAGCTCACCAGCGAAACGCCCAGCAGCGGCATGCCCGATAAAAACAGCATCGAGAGCAGCGTGGAAGCATTCTTCTGAAAAAGCTCGCGGATAAAACTCATTGGCAGCGGTAAAAACAAACGGGCCGGCTTTGTCTGGCCGGCCCGAAGGTATGAACGTAAAAATGACGCGTAAGGCTAAGCTTCCGGTTCTGCTACTCCTGATTTTACCGGTCTTTACCACCGAAAAACCGGCGAATTGCAGCCCAACTACTGGCAACTACAGCCAGAATAATTTTCCAGAACTTAGCGAATAGCGCTAGAGCGCCAGCTTTGGCTAGTACCTTGCCCGCAACCAAACCGCCAATACCATAGGCTGCTACCTCGTCAATGCTGGCATTGAAATCGGCGTACTGCTGGCCTTTGGCGAAAGCCACACTTTTGATGACGGCCGGGATACTATTGCGGATTTCGGGTAGTTGCGACATGTCGCCGATGGCTTGCAGATTGAGTACGCCCCGGCGGCCTAGCACCCGCACGTTATAGTTGAGAGTGGTAGCCGGAGTACCGCTGAAGCGCAACTCCTTGGCCCAGTGCAGCACATTGAGCTTGGCATCATAAAAAGGCTTGGCAGCCCAGCCGAGCAGTAAAATCCGCCCGTAGCCGGCGGCCACCCGCTCGGCATTGCCAGCTTCGGTATCGTCCTGCATTTCCTTCAGCAGGTCGTCGTAGTCGATTTCCGCTACATCCTTGTCCGACACGTAGCCGGAAGGGTCATATTCAATCAGGAAGGCCCAGTTATTATCATCGAGCGGGCCCCGGTCGGCGGGAAGCAGCATGCCCAGCGACTCGCTACTGGGGTTGCCCCAGAGTGTAGTGAGCACATAGTTGCTTTGGCGGGCATTGAGGTAGCGGAAGCCCTTGGGCACATCAATAGAACCCAGGCTGTCGGGGAAAACAATGTGGCCGGTTTCGTAGTGCAGCAGCGTGTGCACCGAGTCGATGTAAGCCTGCTCGCGGTCCACGGAGTCAGGCGCGGTAGGGGCGGCGAAACCGACAAAATGGGAGCTGACCAAGGCCAGTAGGAATAGAAGTTTTTTCAAGCAGAATAGCAGTTAAAGAGGCGTTAATTTCACTGACAAGATAAGCAGGCCCTATGGTACTGCTTAGCGGATTCTGAAAAAATAAATAGTGCGGTAGCCTACCATTTAGCGTCGTAAGTGTGTTGTAGCTAGTCGGCGCGCAGAAACGCCTAGAGTTCTACCTTTGCGCACCCATCCTCAGGTTCATACCCCTAAGTTTTCACGAATGAAATTCGGAACCAAAGCCATCCATGCCGGCGTGCACCCTGACCCCGAAACCGGGGCCATCATGACGCCTATCTACCAGACGTCGACCTACGTGCAACGCTCCCCCGGCGACCATAAAGGCTACGAGTACTCGCGCACCCACAATCCCACTCGTACCCAGCTCCAAAACGCTGTAGCGGCGCTGGAAAACGGTAAGCACGGCTTGGCGTTTGCCTCGGGTATGGCCGCCATTGATGTCATCATCAAGCTGCTTCAGCCCGGCGACGAGGTTATCAGCACCAACGATTTGTACGGCGGCTCGTACCGCATCTTCACCAAGGTATTTGCCAACTACGGCATCAAGTTCCACTTCGTGCCCATGCACGACATGGCCGCCGTGGAAGCCGCCGTAACCGAGAAAACCCGCCTGATTTGGGTGGAAACGCCTACCAATCCGCTGCTCAACGTTATTGATATTGCGGCCGCTTCGGCTGTAGCCAAAAAAGCCGGCGCGCTGCTCGTGGTGGACAATACCTTCTCGACGCCTTACCTGCAAACCCCGTTGGATCTGGGTGCCGATATGGTAATGCACTCCCTCACCAAATACATGGGCGGCCACTCCGACGTGGTGATGGGTGCCATTGTAGTGCAAGACGACGAGCTGCACGAGCGGCTGCGCTTCCTGCAAAATGCCTGCGGGGGCACCCCCGGCCCCCAGGACTGCTTCCTGGTGCTGCGCGGCCTCAAAACCCTGCACATCCGCATGCAGCGCCACTGCGAAAACGGCCGCGCCGTAGCCGAGTACCTGAAAGCCCACCCCAAAGTAGAGAAGGTGTTCTGGCCCGGTTTCTCCGACCATCCCAACCACGAAGTAGCCGCCCGCCAGATGCGCGACTTCGGGGGCATGATTTCCTTCGTGCTCAAAGGCGACAAGCAGGAAGACGCCGTGGCGGTGCTGGAAAAGCTGGAGCTGTTCACGCTGGCCGAAAGCCTGGGCGGCGTGGAAAGCCTCTCCGGCCACCCCGCCACCATGACCCACGCCAGCATTCCGGCCGAGGAGCGCCGCAAAGCCGGCCTCTCCGACTCACTGATTCGGTTGAGCGTGGGCATTGAAGACATTGATGACCTGCTGGAGGATTTGCGGCAGGCTATAGGCTAAGGCGCGCAACGCGCTGCGCATTTTGCTATGAAGCAAGAAAAGCCGCTCGATGCCGCAAGGCGTTGGGCGGCTTTTTCGCATTTAAATAGGTAGTAGGTGATAGGAAGTTAGTAGTAGGATAATACTTACTAAAATGCCAGGTATGTGATGCTTAGCCTTCCGCCAGGCGCTTGTCAGCTACTACTTAAAGTAAATCCAACGGCACTGCGTCTGCGTCGGCACCAAAACAATTTGTTGCCTTTTTCGCGCATGAAAACCCCTTCTCAGTTTACCGGCAAAAAGTACCTCAACGTAATGCCCACCAGTATTGCCGGGGATTATGGCCTGATGCTGCGGCGGCAGCTATTTGGCAAGGAGGAACGGGTACCGCGCCGGCCGCTGGGTCCGTTCCGGGCCGATGCGGCAGCGCTGGCCGAACCGGTACCGGCCAGCGCCTTGCGCGTGACGTGGTTTGGGCACTCTAGTACATTGCTGGAAATCGACGGCAAACGGTTCCTGACCGACCCGGTGTGGCGGCTGCGGGCCTCGCCGGTAGCCCTGGGCCCAAAACGGTTTTTCGCGCCCCCGCTGCCACTCGCCGAGCTGCCGCCGTTGGATGGGGTACTCCTTTCGCACGACCACTACGACCACCTCGATAAGGACGCCATCCGGCAGCTGGCGCGTACGGGCGTGCCGTTTTTTTGTCCGCTGGGCGTGGGGGGGCACCTGCGCCGCTGGGGCGTGGCCGCTGCTCAGGTCAAGGAACTGGATTGGTGGCAGGAAATAGCCGTAAGCAGCACCCACACGCTGGCCGCCACCCCGGCCCGGCACTTCTCCGGCCGCCGCCTCACCCGCGACAATACGCTCTGGGCTTCCTGGTGTATTCTGGGCCCTACGCACCGCGCGTTTTTCGGCGGGGATTCGGGGCCGTTCGAGCAGGGCTTCCGTGAAATAGGCGCGGCGTATGGTCCCTTCGATTTGGTGATGCTGGAAATAGGCGCCTACGACGAACAATGGGCGGAAATTCACATGGGCCCCGACCACGCCTTGGCTGCACACCGGGCCTTGGGCGGCGGGGCGCTGCTGCCGCTGCACTGGGCCACCTTCAACCTGGCTTTTCATAGCTGGCACGAGCCCGCCGACCGGCTGCTAGCCGCCGCCGGCCCGGAGGTGCCGTTGCTGCTGCCTGCACCCGGCCAGCGGGTCACGGTTGCCGAAGGTCCATTGCCAGGCAACTGGTGGCAGGCGTATTGCGTGGGATAATACAATGAGTGGTGATTACGCAAAAAGGCCAACCCCTGACTGGGCCGGCCTTTTTTGCTTGGATGACGCTGTGGTGTTCTGTTAGCTGCTACTGGCGCAACAACCGGCAGACGTAACCGCCGCTAATGGGCCGGGCAAAGTAAATGCCTGGTGCTACAGAAGAAGAGGGCTGCCACTGCACGCCACCATCAGAGCGGCTGGTAATGGTATCCACCACACGGCCTAGTTTATCGGTAACGACTACGGTTTGCACGGCAGCAGTAAGCAGCTTGAACTGCACTTGGTCGTGGAAGGGCATTGGATACGCCGTTAGCTCTTTGGTGCTGGAGGCGCGGGTGCTCAGGGCTTGGCCTGCTACTACAAAGTTGATAGTACGTACTTCCGAACCAATGATAGGGCAGCTGTTGTCGGCGGCGGTTACTGTGAGGCTGTAGCGGCCTGGCGGAAGGGTGGCTGGCACTTGCCAGGTAAGTACGCCCTGGTTGGAACCCTGCGTTTGGAAAGACGCCCCTGGCACAACCGTGGCTACGTCGCTGCTGAGTTGTAGGGTTTGGCCCGCATCGGGGTCGGTGGCCGTGAGGGTGAGCGAAACGGTTTGGCCGGGCGCTACCGCAATAGCCTGCTCGATGGGTTGGGAAGCCGGCGCACCAGCAACGGTAAGGCTGGTAAAACTAGGGTTGCGGTTGCCGCCCCCATTGAGCAGCAGATAGATAACATCCCGCGTGACGCTGCCAATCTTGACCCAGGTGCCACTTAGGCGGCGGTACTCATCTACCCGCACGGCCACCGTGTAATAGCCAACCTGCATGATAGGCGTAGTAAGCAGGTCGCCGTTGGCGGCATTCAACTCAAACTGAGGAACCGCTACGCCATTCACGGCCCGGAATGAAGGCAGAGGAAAACCAGCGGTAAACTGCCCCGCCAGATACGATGCGGTTTGCCCATTCACTGGGTCCTGAAACTGACCGGCCGGATAGCCCGCGTAGACTATAGGAGTTCCGCAGTCGGGAGAACCAACTAGGCCCGCTACTGGCTGCGCCGACTCATACACCAGGGAATCACCGTCTACCTCAAATGTGCTGAAGCTATACCGGTAAGGCTGGGCACCACATACGTAAGGCAGGGTAAACGAAGTGAAGCGCGGGGAAGAGTTGGTCAGGCCGCTGGAGTTGTCCAGAAAGGCGCTTATCTGCGAACCGCTGGAACCTGAGTTGAGTAGGTTGCGAATACCACTAGCCCGGTTTTCACTGATTGCACTTATTGTCCATTGGCCCGGTGGTAGCGTTACGTCGGTTTCGTAAGTGTTTACCAGATACGCAGCAACACTACCTGGGCAGCCTAGTGTTCTAGGCGTGCTCTGGTTACGCGCAACGGTAAGAAAGAAGCTACCGGACTGCGTAGGAGAACAGCCGTTGCGCAGAAATACCAAGTCAATCTGAGCCTGATCAGGACATCCTCCTCCGCAACCGACCGGGTCGCGGGCATACATCCGAACGGTAATGTGGTACCGCGAGGCTGAGCCGGGGATATAGGCGTAGGAAATGTCGCCGCCCAAAATATGAGTGGCTGTTGCCTGTTGCAGGCCGCCGAGGCAGAGCAACGCAAAAAACAAGAAGCGGAATAGTAGAGCAGTACTCATAAGCCGGAGAATAGATAGTGCGAATAAAGGAGGACAGCCAACTGCAAAAGGTTGGTCGATAGGCTAATAAACGAAATAGCCATGTAAATAGCTGAATCTGAATCCACCTATTTGCCTATAGTAACTATCACCGCAGGCAGATTCAAAACTCATACAGCCGAGCGCAAAAACCTTACGGTACCGGCTGGCGGCGCTGGGGTTTGTTGAAGAGCAAAGAGGTTAGCACCGGAACCAGGAACATAGCCACCGTCAGCACCGTCAGGCCGACTTCGGCGGTGTGGCTGCCCAGAAACTGGCTGAAGGCTGAAGTGGGCTGGTAATGCTCCACCAATGAAAGCAGCAGCTTCAGGCCCAGCAACCCAATTACCAGAAACGCCGCCGTTTCCAGAAACGGGTAGCGGGCCATAAGCAGCACAAAGCCCTGCGCCACCAGCCGCATGGCCAGAATGCCAATAAACACGCCCAAGCAAATCAGCAGCAGGTTATCGGTGAAGGCCACCACGGCAAACACGTTATCGATGGAGAAGGCCAAATCCATTAGCTCAATCAGGGCCACGGTGGCCCAGAACGGCCCGAACAACCCCAGCGTGCGGCGGTACAGCCAGCTCTTCTGCTTGTCGGGGCTGTCTTCGTGGTCGGAAGCGGGGCGGCCTTTCGGCTTGAAATGGTCGTAGGCCAGGTACAGCAAATAGAGGCCGCCGAGGGGTTTGAGAAACCAGAACTCAATCAGGAACGAGGCAAACAGAATGCACAGCCCCCGAAACACGTAGGCCCCGATGATGCCGTAGCGCAGAGCTTTCTGGCGCTGCTCCTTGGGCAAGTCGCCAACCATGGTGGCCAGCACCGCCGCGTTATCCACCGACAGCAGGCTTTCAATGATAACCAGGTTGCCCACCACGGCCAGGGCCGCCAGCGGGTTATTTATGATTTGTTGCAGGTGTTCGTTCATGCGAAAAGGAAAGCCGGGCCGGCCCTACGGTGGAGCGCCCGGTAGAAGAAACAGGAGCGGTGAAAATCGGCTCCTGCAAATTAGTACAGCAGGAGCAGGACTATAAGTTGCATTAATAATACGGCCTGCGCAGTATTGCCATTGGGTTGGCCACCCTTTTCCAAACGTATAGGTATGGTAGGCAAGCAACTGCCCGTTGGCTACGTATCTTGAGGGGTAGCCGTACCTTTGCCCTGCGCCTACTTTCCGTATTCACTCACTTTTCCACCGCCCATGTATACTACGCTTCAGCCCGACCTCGAACAGCAGCTCCAGGAAATCAAAGACGCCGGTCTTTACAAGAAGGAACGCATTATCACCTCGCCCCAAGGTGCCGAAATTGCCACCCAGGAGGCGGGCGAAGTGCTGAACTTCTGCGCCAATAACTACTTGGGCTTGTCGTCGCACCCCGAGGTGGTGAAGGCCGCCAAAGAGGCCATCGACACGCATGGCTACGGCATGAGCTCGGTGCGCTTCATCTGCGGTACTCAGGATATTCATAAGCAGCTGGAAGCCAAGCTGGCCGAGTTCCTAGGCACCGAAGACACCATCCTGTACGCCGCCGCTTTCGATGCCAACGGGGGCGTGTTTGAGCCGCTGTTCAACGAGCAGGACGCCATTATTTCTGATGCCCTCAACCACGCCAGCATTATTGATGGCGTGCGTTTGTGCAAGGCCCAGCGCTACCGCTACGCCCACAACGACATGGCCGACCTGGAAAAGCAGCTGCAGGACGCCAAGGAGAAAGGCACCCGCCACCGCATCATCGTCACGGACGGCTCGTTCAGCATGGACGGCACCATCGCGCAGCTCGACAAAATCTGTGACCTAGCCGACCAGTACGAGGCCTTGGTGATGATAGACGAGTGCCACTCGATGGGCTTCCTGGGCAAAACCGGCCGCGGCACCCACGAGTACCGCAACGTGCTGGGCCGCGTGGACATCATTACGGGTACATTGGGCAAGGCGCTGGGTGGCGCTATGGGCGGTTTCACGAGTGGCCGCAAAGAGGTGATTGAGATGCTACGTCAGCGCAGCCGCCCGTACCTGTTCAGCAATACGCTGGCCCCAGCCATTGTGGGCGCCAGCCTGCGCGTGCTGGAACTGCTCACCGAAAGCACTCAGCTCCGCGACCAGCTCGAAGAAAACACCAAGTACTTCCGCCACAAAATGACGGAGGCCGGCTTCGACATCAAGCCCGGTGAGCACCCCATTGTGCCCGTTATGCTCTATGATGCCAAACTGAGCCAGGATTTCGCGGCCAAAATGCTGGAAAAAGGCATCTACGTGGTAGGGTTTTACTTCCCGGTAGTGCCCAAAGGCCAGGCTCGCATCCGGGTGCAGCTCTCGGCCGCGCATACCCGCGAACATCTGGACAAGGCCATTGCCGCCTTCATTGAAGTAGGCCAGGAGCTCGGCACCCTCAAGGACCGCGCCGCCGCCCAACCCGAAGCCGGCCAGGTAGTAACCAACACGCCGTAGGGAAGTTGACAAGTATGAAATAGAAACACAAAGCCCGGCTGTAATGCCGGGCTTTGTGTTGGATGGTGCTGTCCTCATCCCTCAGGTTTCCTGCATGGCGGGGGGCAGCATGCCGCCGGGCCACTCCAGGTTTATGGCGTTTGGGTCGGGGGCGAAGGTGAGGGGTGCCATCATGCGAGCCGAGCGTTTCACTACCTCCACTTTGGCTTTGCGCAGCTTCTGATAGTTTTCCCAGTCGAACTCCTTCAGAAACGCCACCGCGCCCCGCACGCCCACCCGAAACAACTCCAGCTTCTGCTTGTCGGGCATGTTGAAGGCCAGCCAGTTGAAGCCGTCCACGTTCAGGCAATGCACCAAGTGGCGGTAGTCGGAATTGCGGCGTATGAAGTCGGCATCGTACTGCGAGCGGGCCGCGTCGAAGATGGCCCCCAGGTATTGCAGCACCGAATCGGTGGACTGGTAGGTGGCCCTATCGATGCCCAGCTTCACACCGAACGTGGGCGCGGCCGGCACCTGCGTATTGTCGTGAAACACGTTGATGGGGAAGTTGGAAATGATGCCGCCATCCACAAACAGCGCCTCTTTCGGAATGGGGCCGAGGTAGCCCATGGCATCCCAGGCCTTGCGGTACTCGGTGTGCTGCTCCTCCGAGTCGTGGCCGGGTACGTTGGTGCAGCGGTAGGGGTGGAAAAACAACGGTATCGACATGGAGGCGCGCACCAGCAGCGCCGGGCTGATGCTGCGCCAGTCCTGCCAATACAGCGGCGCCATTTCCGGAAACACCACCTTGGTTTGGGTGGTAATGTCGGCGGTGATGATGGCCAGCCGGCTCAAGGAGGCCGATTCGTAGTCGGTTTCCTCGCGCACCCCGCTGATTCGGGAGGCCCGCCGCCGCAGCTTGCCGGTTGGCACTTCGGCCCGTCGTTTCAGCAGCTCCTCAATGCTGTTGACGCCTCGTTCCTGAAGCAATTCTTCCAGCCAAACCGTGAATTTTTTGCCAGGATGCAGACCAAAGTCTTTGCTGATGTGTTTCCGCACCGACAATGCCGAGGCCGCATCTTCGGCGGTGTCGAGCCTGCGCTTCAGCCAGCCTATTACGCCGGAGTCGGTAATTTCGGGTTCGAGCAATTCTTCGGTGAAGCCGCGTGCGTTTCGGTCGCCATCCACAAAGTCGTAGAAGTTCTTGTTGGCCAGCTGTTGCAGAAGCCACTCCGACGAGGTTTCGTGGCGCGGGGCGGCGGCGGCCATCAGCAAGGCGTTGATGGAGCCCGCCGAGGTACCGCCCAGCTGCAAAAACCGGATGCCCACCTGCTCCAGCGCGTACACGTAGCCGACTAGCGCAATGCCCAGCATGCCGCCGCCTTCCATCACCAGGTCTACGTATTGGTGGCGGTAGCCGCGGGCATCGGGTGGCAACTGGTCGGTTACGTCGGAAATGTGCCACTTGGGCTTTTGGGCCAGGTGCTGGTGCAGCTCGTGCATATCAGCATGCACGTAGCTCTTGAAATCCTGCGGGGTAAGGGCAACTGGTTGGGTAGACGGCATATGAAATAGCGAATAAGACCCAGCTGTTTGAGCTGGGCAGTACAAACAACAAGCTGCGCCCAACCCACGCAAAGCGGGCCGGGTGGGCTTACAGTAGCAAAACGATGGTGCCAGCCAGAAAGCCGGGTTAGAGAATGGCAGCCGTGCTGCCCAGCGCGAAGCACCTCCGGAAAATGCCAGTCAGCCGCAACTGCCAGCGTAATTCAGGAATGCTGGAAGTGAAAATAGGAGAAATAAGATGTTATATCAATAGTTGTGATGAAAACATAACTAGAGGCAGCTCCCCGAGTGTTTCGTGCTGCTTGTTGCTGTTGTCCGCATGCTCAAGAATAAGAATACAGGAACGAAACGACCCGATTTGTGGCGCATCTGCGAGTATGCCCCTGCAGCTTTGCAAACCTGCTGCCAACGAGCTATGCGGCTACCTCGGCGGGGGTAGTGCCGGTGGCGGCTCTGGGCTTGGGGGCAATATCGAACAGGAACTCGTTGAGGCGGGCGCGCAGGTCGGCGGGGGCCAGGTTGCGAAACACTTCCCCGCCGCGGACCAACGAAATCTGGCCGGTTTCCTCGCTTACTACCAGCACCACGGCATCAGTTACTTCGCTCAGGCCAATGGCGGCGCGGTGGCGCAAGCCCAGAGCGGCCGGCACGTCGGGGTTTTCGCTTACCGGCAGAATGCAGCGCGCCGCCTGAATCCGGCCCCGGCTGATGATAACGGCGCCGTCGTGCAGGGGGCTGGTTTTGTTGAAAATGCTCATAAGCAACCGTTTGCTTACGGTGGCATCAATCAAGTCGCCGGAGTTGGCGAAGGCCGTCAGGTCGGAGGCGAGGTTGAAGGCAATGAGGGCGCCGGTGTTTTTGCCGGCCAGGCTTTTGGCGGCTTCCACAAAGGGCGTAATGTTCATGCGCTCCGCCGAAGCGGCCGAGTCGCGGCGCCAGGCAAAGTTGCGCATCTTCTCAAAAGCCGTGGCCTTGCCAATGTTCAGCAGAAACCGCCTGATTTCCTGCTGAAACAAGATGATGCCGGCCAGCACGCCCACGCTCATAAACTGCCCCAAAATGCTGGTTAGCAGCTCCATACCCGCTGCCTTCACTACCAGGTAAAACAGGTAGATGGACATGAAGCCCAGGAAAATCTTCAGCGCAACACTCCCCGTTAGCAGCTTGTAGAGCTGATAAAACAGCACCGTGACCAGCAGCACGTCGATGACGTCTATCCAGCCGATGCGCAGGAAGCCGATGCCAAAGGAGCCAATCACGGGGAAGCGGGCGGGAAGGTGGGAGAAAGGAGCTGAATGGTTTGTACGGCCTCGGCCACGTCGTGTACGCGCAGCAGCCGGGCGCCGTTGAGCAAGGCCAGGGCATTGACGGCAATAGTACCGGTGAGGGCTGCATCGGGGGTGAGGCCAAGCGGCTTATGCACCATGCTTTTGCGGGAAAGGCCCGCCAGAATGGGTAGTCCCAGCACCGCCAGCTCGGGTAGGCGGCGCAGCACCTCGTGGCTTTGCGCAGGCGTTTTGGCAAACCCGAAGCCGGGGTCCAGCACCACGTCGGTCACGCCGTGGCGGCGCAGCTCGGTTAGTTTGTCGCGGAAGTAGCGCACCAGTTCCAGCACAATGTCGCCTTCGTACTGGGTGTGCTGGGTCATGGTTTGGGGCGTGCCGCGCATGTGCATCAGAATATAGGGCACGCCCAACTGGCCAGCGGTGGGCAGCATGTCGGCATCGAGGGTGCCGCCGCTGATGTCGTTGAGAATGTCGGCGCCGGCGGCTACGGCCTCGGCGGCTACCCCGGCCCGGAAGGTATCCACCGAAACAAAGGCCTCCGGAAACGCGCGCTTGATGGCGGCTACGGCGGGCAGCAGGCGGCGCTTTTCCTCGTCGGCGCTGATGTGCTCGGCGCCGGGCCGTGAGGAGTAGCCGCCCAAATCGAGGATGGTGGCGCCGGCCCGCAGCATGGCCTCGGCGCGCGGCAGCAGGTCGTCGGGGGACTGCACGCGGCTGTCGGCAAAAAACGAGTCGGGCGTGAGGTTGAGGATGCCCATCACCCGTGGCTGGCTGATGTCGAGCACCCGCCCATGCGGGCAGCGCAGGGTTTGCGCGGCCGGAAAACACGTATCTTGCAGGGCCTGGAGCATGTTGTTTTCAAGGTAAGAGACCGTCATGCTGCGCTTGCCGAAGCATCTCTACTGTCTTCGTAGGATAGTTCTGATAAGGCGGGAGAGATGCTTCGACAAGCTCAGCATGACGAGCTGGTAGGCGGTAAGCAACGTGCCAAACGTCACCCAACAAAATAGGCGTAAAAACTTGGAGAATCAAACCCAACTCGAATACGACCAGATAATCAAGCAGTGCCGGACGCTGTTTCTGGCGAAAGCCCACGACTACGGTACCGCGTGGCGCATCATGCGCCTGCCCAGCATCACCGACCAGATTTACATCAAGGCCCAGCGCATCCGCAGCATCCAGGAGAAAGGCACCCAACTAGTAGCCGACGACGTGGACGGCGAGTTTGTGGCCATCATCAACTACTGCGTCATTGCCCTGATGCAGCTGCGCTTATCTGCTGACGCGCCCCTCGACCTGGACCCTGCTGCCGTGGCCGAAGCTTACGACCAGGAAACCGCTGAAAACCGCCGCCTGCTGTTCGCCAAAAACCACGACTACGGTGAAGCCTGGCGGCAGATGCGCATCGAGAGCATCACCGACATCATTCTGATGAAGCTGCACCGCACCAAGCAGATTGAAGACCTGGCGGGCCGCACGCAGGTATCGGAAGGCGTGGAAGCCAACTACCGCGACATGCTCAACTACGCGGTGTTTGTGTTGATTAAAAAAGGGTTTAGTGCCTAGTGCTTGGGGCGTAGTGCTTAGGCGGCATCGAAATGTGCTGTTTCGTTGAGTAACTTGCACAGCCTAGCATCACGTAGCCACAATCCACGTTCCGGAATCGACGCTAAGCACCAGGCACCAAGCACTACGCACTACCTACATGAAACAAATTACCCGAATCTGCTGGCTGCTGCTGGGCGTGATATTTATCTTCTCGGGGCTGATTAAGCTGAATGACCCCGTGGGCACGGCCCTGAAGCTGGAAGAATACTTCGAGGTGTTTGCCGAAGATTTCGGCCGGTTCTTCCTGGCGTTCAAGCCCTACTCCCGCACGTTCAGCATCGTGCTCAGCTCCCTGGAAGTGATACTGGGCGTGGCCCTGCTGCTGCGCTGGATGCTGCGCAAAACGCTGTGGGTGCTGCTGGCGCTGCTGGTGTTTTTCGGGTTCCTCACGTTCTATTCGGCGGCCTTCAATAAGGTAACGGACTGCGGCTGCTTCGGCGACTTTATCAAGCTCACGCCCTGGACTTCGTTCTTTAAAGACTTGTTCTTGCTGGGGCTGTGGGCCGTGGTGTTCCTGAACCAGCGGTACTTGCGCCGGGTATTTGCCAAAGGCCAACTGGGCGTGATGTACATCACCATTGCCTCGGCGGTGGCCATTGGTATTGGGGTGCGCGCGCTGGGGCACTTGCCGTACTTCGACTTCCTGCCTTACAAGGTTGGCAACAACATCGGGCAGCTGATGAAGCCCTCGGCGCCTATTCGCTACAAGTACATGATGGAGCGCAACGGCGAAACCAAGGAGTTTACTGAGTACCCCACCGATTCCACCTGGAAATACAAGGAAATGGTGGCGCTCAACCCCGAAGCCAGCCCGAAAATCACCGATTTCCGGGTGTGGAACGACGACGGCGACTTCACGCAGGAGCTGCTGCAAGGCAACCGGCTGATTCTGATTGTGCAGGGCACCGAAAAGGCCGACCGGGACCGGTTCAAGCTAATCAACCAGCTGTTTGCGGCGGCGCAAAAGTCGCGCAAGCGGATTTCGGTGCTGGTACTCACCAGCAGCAGCCCCGCCGCCTTCGACGCCTTCCGGCACGACGTAAACCTGGCCGCGCCGTTTTACTACGCCGATGCTACCGTGCTTAAATCCATGATTCGCTCGAACCCCGGCCTGATTCTGCTGCAAAACGGCACCGTGAAAGGCAAGTACCACTACCACGACATTCCGGCCATCGGCGACGTGGAGAAGAAATTGTAATTCGGTTGCTAGTTATGAGTTGCCGGTTGTCAGTTCGCGCAATGATCCGCAACAGATAACTCACAACCGGCAACCGGCAACTCACAACTGACAACTTGGTTTCCTTCGTTTTTCGTCGTCTGGGGCAGGGCCTGCTGATATTAGCGGGCGTAGCGTGCACGGTGTTTTTTCTGTTTCAGGTGCTGCCCGGCGACCCGGTGGCGCTGCTGGCCGGCCAACGTTCCGATGCCGCCACCCGCGCCGCCATTGCCGCCGACCTGGGCCTCAACGAAAGCATGCCCGTGCAGCTCGGCGGCTACCTCAACGACATCTCGCCGCTGGGCGTGCACCCGCGCGACTCGGCGGGCGTGGCCAAGTACGGCGGCGTAACGCTGCTGCCACTAGGCGAGAAGGCCGTGGTACTGAAAGAACCGTATCTGCGCCGCTCGTTTCAAAGCAACAAAGCCGTGCTCAGCATCCTGCTCGACCACTTCACGGGTACGCTCTGGCTGGCCCTAGCGGCTATGCTGTTGGCGGCGGTGCTGGGCATTGCCTTCGGGGTGGTGGCCGCTCTCCGGCCGCATTCCTGGCTGGATAGAACTTTGATTACCACGTCGGTGCTGGGTATTTCGGTGCCGTCGTTTGTGGCGGGTATCCTGATTGCCATTACGTTCGGGTTCTACTGGAGCCACTGGACCGGCCTCAACCTCACCGGCCAACTCTACGAAACCGACCCGTTTACGGGCCGCCACTTGGTGCTGCGCAACCTGCTACTGCCGGCTTTTGCGCTGGGCATCCGGCCGCTGGCGGTTATCACGCAGCTCACCCGTTCCTCCATGCTCGATGTGCTCAGCCAGGACTACATCCGCACGGCGCGGGCCAAAGGCCTGTCGGGGTACCGGACGGTGGTGGGGCACGCCCTCAAAAACGCCTTGAACCCGGTGGTAACGGCCGTATCGGGCTGGCTGGCCTCCCTGATGGCGGGGGCGTTTTTCATCGAGTACATCTTCAACTGGAAGGGCCTGGGTACGGTCACGCTCCGCGCGGTGGAGAACCTGGATTTTCCGGTGGTAATGGGTTCTACCATCTTTATTGCCGCCCTGTTCGTGCTCGTCAATATTGCCGTGGATGTGCTCTACGCCGTGCTCGACCCGCGGGTACGCCTGAGTTGATATGCTAATTTGTTGATGTGCTGATGTGCTGATTGGTACTTGTTGGTTGTTGATAGATATTTCAACCGAAAATGCCCACTTGCCAATCAACAAGTACTAATCAGCACATCAGCACATCAATAATCAACACATCATCAATCAGCAAATCAAAAAATGCGCCTTTACCTGATTGGCATGCCGGGAGCCGGCAAAACCACCCTGGGCCGAGGGCTGGCCGTGGCCTACGAGGTGCCGTTCGTGGACCTCGACGAGGAAATAGTGCGCCAGGAAAACCGAAGCATCCCGGAGATTTTTGCTGCCGAAGGCGAGGCTTATTTCCGCCAGCGCGA
The DNA here is from genome assembly GCF_017313265.1 of Hymenobacter telluris. GTDB lineage: Bacteria > Bacteroidota > Bacteroidia > Cytophagales > Hymenobacteraceae > Hymenobacter > Hymenobacter telluris. Next base: position 80,124 of record NZ_JAFLQZ010000020.1, read on the forward strand.
GGCGGCGGTGCTGCGCGAGGTGATAACCCGCCACGAGCGAATGGTGCTGGCTACCGGCGGCGGCACGCCCTGTTTCCACAACAGTTTGGAGGTGCTACTCGAAACCGGCCTGACGCTGTACCTGGAAGTGCCGGTTGAGAAGCTGGTGAACCGCATACTAGCCGTGCGCAACAGCCGCCCGTTGCTGGCCGCCGCCCCCGATACGGCCGCGCTGACTACGCAGCTAACTGAAACCTTACGCTTCCGGAAGCAGTTTTATAGCCGCGCGCCGCTGTGCTGCCAAGCGGCTAGTTGCACGGTGCATGCCGTGCGTCAGTTGGTGGCGCAGTACCAGGCTTCGGCCTGATTACGGGTATCGTCTCGAACCTTTGTGCTGCGTTGCGTACTTTTGTCCCCAGAAAATAAGCATAGTATCTACGATGTCACTAGAAACTGCGACTTCCCCTACACCGACTCCCACGGTGGCCAAAGCGCCTGAGAATGTGAAGCCTAAACATAAGGGCTCGGCGCAGCTGTTCAAGAATCCGGTGCTGGAGCGTCTTTCGCACACGCACATTGCCCTCCCGACTTCGATTTTCATTATCACGGCCGGCGTGAGCCTGTACTATGGCATCACGCAGGGCTTCACCACCGGGCTGGCGGCTTTTGGGCAGTTTTTGGGGGGCTGGTTCCTGTTCACGTTTGTGGAATACGCCATGCACCGCTACCTCTACCACATTCCGGCTACCACGCCCGGCCGCATCAAGTTTCAGTACACCATGCACGGTGTGCACCACGAATACCCTAAAGACAAAACCCGGCTGGCTATGCCGCCTATTGTAACCGTATTTGTGGCGTCGTTGCTGTTCTTCTTGTTCCGCTTCATTTTTGGTAGCGCCGCATTTGGCGTACTGGCTGGCTTCGTGTTCGGCTATGCATTATACCTGTTTGTGCACTACGCCATTCACATGTACGCGCCACCAAAGAACTTCCTGAAAGTATGGTGGACGCACCACGCCCAGCACCATTATCGGCAAGACGAAATTGCGTTTGGCGTGAGCAGCACCCTCTGGGACCATATTATCGGTACCATGCCCAGCAAGGCCAAGAAGTAGCCTTATTTCAGCTGCCAGTTAAATTAATGATAAAAAGACCTGTCAATCATTGGCAGGTCTTTTTTTGTATTTAACAGTTTGAATATATGTTCTGATTGTTTTTAAATATTTCACTAAATAATAAAATAGATTTCTGAAAATAGGTCTAAATGGCTGTTTAAAGGCATTTTAAGTTGAAGTGAAGTTATACTATCCGTAGATTTCGGAAATTAATAGGATGCCGTTGAGCTTGTGCTTTACCACTTGTATTTCCTGAAAACTACTTCTTATTATATGAAAAAAATCTACAGCTTATGCACCGCGCTTTTAGGCGTCGGACTTAGCAGTATGCCCGTTGCGGCCCAACACACCTGGACGGATGCCACCAACTTGGTTCCGTACACCCAAAACTTCAACAGCCTGACGGGTACGGCCAGCTTCGCCAACAATACCACGGCTAACCTGCGCGGTGTGTACGCGGAGGCCGAATTTCCGGCCTTCACGTATTCGCCGCCCGCATTTACCGCCAACGACGGCTCCAACACCAACGCCAACTACTACCACTTTGGGGATGCTACAGGGCCCACCAGCACCGACCGCTCGTTTGGGGGCATTGCCGCCACTACCACCGGCGACGGGGTGGGGCATGTAGGCATCCGGCTGAAAAATGGCACCACTACCACCATCCGCAACCTGGATGTTGTGTACGCCATGGAGCACTGGTACAACTCCGGCAAGCAGGACCGGGCCCGCGTAGATGTGTCGTACCGGAAGTCGGCAGTAGGGGGCACGGTGACGAGTTTGTTTAATAGCTCCGGCACCTGGACCAGCATTGCCGACCTGGGCGTAGATGCCCCTTCCACGGCCACCGTTATTGCCAGCCGCGACGGTAACTCGCCCACCAACCGCCGGGTGCGGCAAACCACGCTGAGTGGTATCGATTTGCTGCCGAACCAGGAAATCATGATTCGGTGGACTTACGTGCTCAACAACACCACCAACGGCAACGGGTTGTCGATTGACGATGTAACCATATCGGCGTTTACCAACGTTTTTTATTCGAGTTCGACCCTCAACACCAACCTGGACGACGCCAGCACCTGGAGTACAACCGCCGACGGTACGGGCGCACGGCCCGGCAACTTCAGCTTCTCGCTGCCCAACGCTACGTACTACGTGCAGGGCAACACCACAAACTCAAATAACAGTGCCAGTCGCATTGGAAGTGTCTCTGCCAATTCCACCTGGACAGTAAACGGGGCCAACTCCAAGATTGTAGTAGGCTTACCGGGGGCTACTACCGCCACCCCCAGCCGGCTCTACCTTGCCAACAACGACTTCATTGCGGGGCGGGTGGAAGTGGAAGCCAACGCCACGCTATCCATACAGCAACCCGCCTACGCCTTCACGTTCGGGGAGCTTGACCCGGCCAGTACCGTGGAATACATTACCACTGGCAACTCCATGAACATTGCGCCGGTAGCCTACGGCAATCTTAAGGTTTCCGGGGCTTCGGATAAGCTGTTGATAGGCAATACGCTGGTAAACGGCAATCTGATTTTTGCTAGCATCAACGGGTCGGCGGCCCCCGACCTAGTGTTGGGCGGCCACAACCTGACCTTGCAGCGGGGCAGCCAGATTCAGGGCTACACCTCCACTGCGTTTGTGGTAACCGACGGCAAAGGCACGCTCAGGCAGTCGGTAGCCAACACCGGGGTCGATGTGCTGTTTCCGGTGGGCAGCTCGGGCAGCAGCTACACGCCAATTTGGCTGCAACAGCCCAGCAGCACCACCGCCCGCAACGAGGACGTATTTTCAGTGCGGGTGCTTGATAAGATGTACACCAACTACGATGCCGAGGAGAATGGCACGGTGGAAGTGCTGAACCAAAACGTGAAGAAAACCTGGCTCGTAGACGAGGAAGTGGTGGGCAACTCCAACGTAACCATGACGTTGCAGTGGAACAATGCCGACCAGATGGCAGGCGGGGCCGAGGGCACCACCTTCGACCGGAGCAAGAGCTACATCAGCCACTACATCAGCACCGGCGCTAAGCCCTACTTCGACAAGTCGGCTCCCAAGGCAGCTGTGGCGGGCACCGTGGCCAATAGCTACAAGCTCACCCGCGCGGGGTTGACCACGTTTTCGCCCTACGCAGTGTCGTCTAACGCGGCGGCGCCGCTGCCCGTGGAGCTGGTTGCTTTCGGGGCCGAGCGGAAAGGCCAAGGGGTAGAATGCAGCTGGAAAACGGCTTCTGAAAAAAACAACAGCCACTTTGATGTGGAACGCAGCCGCAATGGCCAGCAGTTTGAAAAGGTGGGTAAAGTGACTGGCGCAGGGTCGTCGGCTGGTAGCCATAGCTATAGCCTGTATGATGCCCAGGCCCCTAACAGCACCCTCTATTACCGCCTGCGGCAGGTTGATTTTGACGGCACCGCTACCTATTCGCCGGTGGTGGTCGTGCAAGGCTGCTCTACCTGCGAGCCACTTCAGGCTACGTTGGCCGTTGTGCCAAACCCCGGCACCGGCTACGTGCGTGTGCTGGCGTCCAATGGGGCGGCTATTCCGCTGTTCGGCACGCTGTACACTGTGCATGGCGCCGCCCGCCTGCACCTGACCGGTGTCACGGCCCTCGATCTGCACAACCAACCGGCCGGGGTGTATGTGCTGCATCTGCGCACCGAGCAAGGCCCCGTTTCGTTGCGGGTAGTGAAAGAATAGCCAGCTTCCGGCCGGTGAAGGTACCATATGCAAAAAGGCGGCTTCCTGCGCAGGAAGCCGCCTTTTTGTATTCTGTATACTGACAGCCGTTAGCGGCTGCGCATCTTGGTGACGATAAACCACAGGAGCAGTACCACCAGGAAAACCCCGATGAGGCCCGTCCAGGCGCCGGCTTTGAAGATGGTAGCAATGGCGTCGCAGCTGCTGACGGAAAACATCAGCGCGAGCAGGCAAAACGCGAGTATGGGACGGTAAGTGGTCATGGCAGTGTGGATGAGGAAAGGAAGAGAGAGTCTGCTTCAGCGTGGAGCAATACCAGTAGATACTGCGTCCGTTGGAAAAAGTTGGTTATCAGTTGCGAGTTGCCGGTTACCAGTTGTCAGTTCGTTCTTCCTTGGCAACTGGCAACTGGCAACTGGCAACTGGCAACTGGCAACCGGCAACTCACTTAGTGGGGCGCCAGGTGAAGGTGAGGCCGGTGGCGCCTTGGTAGTACAGGGGCGAGAAGCTGGTGCCTTCCAGCAAGCGGGGCTTGCGGCCCCAACGGTTGCGGTGCGACAGATACGCCAGGTGCGCCGACAAGATGCCGAAGCCCGCGCCAGCCACCACGTCGCTCTGCCAGTGCTTGTTGTTGAGCATGCGCAGCGCCGCCACGCTGGTGGCAATACCGTAGGCCCCCACCCCGTACCACTGGCTTTTGTCGCGCAGCTCGGCGTGCACGATGCTGGCAGCCAGAAACGCCTGCGCCGTGTGGCCCGAGGGAAAGGAAAGCCGGTCGGAGGCGTCGGGGCGGGCCACGTTGGTCAGGCGCTTGGTCAGGAACACGCTGCTGAGCATGAGGGCCTCGGCCTTGCCGATGAGCAACAGCGTGTTGATCCGGTCGTTGCGCGACTCCACCCCGGCCAGCGAGACGGCCGCCAGCTCGAAGTACGGGGCCACAATCAGGATGTCATCCACGCGGGTGCGGAAGTTGGGAAACTGCTTCTGGATGTCGCGCCGGGCGTCGTAGCTGCTGTAGAAGCCGTTGTTGTTGATGGTGCTGATGCCGTAGCCAATCATGAGGGCCGGCACAATGGTGGCTTTCACCAGCTTGCCTTTGTACCAGGGCTTTGCCACTGGCTGAGAAACGCCGTTGGGGTTTTCATATTTGCGCAGCGTATCCGTGTCAGCGGCGGGCGGCGGGGTGGCAGCGGGAACCTGGGCGTAGGCGGGCAGAAACGACCCTGCTAGTAGCAGTAAAGCCGTGGTATGGGCTAGTAGAAAGGAGCGCATTCCGAAGAAGTAAAAACAAAAATCACGCAGTGAAATATGCTTCTACGCAACTCGGCAGCCGGTAGCGAACTGTGTTAAGAAATTGTGAACAACTTCGTGGTTGAGCGCCAGGTAAGCACTTGCTACATAGCCGACTGGCTAGGGGTAATGGTCCGCTACGGTTGCTAAGCGGCAGCGGCATTAGGGTGTAACGGCCTTGGGAGTAGAGCGCAACAGCAAGTAGCCCACGGTACCCGAAGTAAGCGAGGCCAGCAGAATAGCCAATTTGGCCACGGCTTCGCCTTCGGAATGCTCGCCCAGCGCCAGTAGCGTTACAAATAAGGCCATAGTGAAGCCGATGCCGGCCAGAATGCCCGCGCCCCACAGGTGCCGCCACGTGACGCCGGTGGGCAGCGCGGCCCAGCCCAGCCGCACGGTAATCCAGGAAAAAAAACCTACGCCCAACGGCTTGCCTACTATCAGCCCCGCCATGATGCCCAAAGCCAGTGGCGAAAGCAGTTCTTCGAACACCGAGGCATCGATTACCAGGCTGGTGTTGGCGAAGGCGAACAGGGGCATAATGCCAAACGCAACGATGGAATGCAGGCGCTGTTCCAGTTTCTGAGCCGGCGAGCTAATGGTGTCCGACAAGTGCTCCAACTCTTCGCTGATGGTGCGCGGGTCGGCATCGGCGCCGTGCACCTCGTGGTTGATAAAGCGTAGCCGCTCATCCAGCAGGCGCAGCAGCGCGGCCCGTTCGTGGCCAATGCGGGAGGGGACGGCCAGCGCCAGCAACACCCCCGCTATAGTGGCATGAATACCGGACTCCAGCGTGAAGTACCACAGCACAATGCCTAGGGTTACGTAGAGCCATAAGTTGCGGAACCCGAGTAGGTTAAGCGCAATAAGCGTAGCCCAGGTACCCAGCGCCAGGTACAGGTAGTTCAGGTGCAGCTCGGCCGTGTAGAAGCCCGCAATAACCAGCACGGCGCCCAAATCGTCAACGATGGCCAGGGCCGTGAGGAACACTTTCAGGCCCAGCGGCACCCGGGAACCCAGCAACTGCAGTACGGCCAGCGCAAACGCAATATCGGTGGCCATTGGAATGCCCCAGCCGCCCGCCGTAGGCGTGCCGTGGTTGAATACTGTGAACAGCAGTGCCGGCAGCAGCATACCGCCAACGGCCCCCGCAATAGGCAGGGCGGCTTGCCGTACCGAAGCCAGCTCGCCCTCCAGCACTTCCCGCTTGATTTCCAGCCCCACAATCAGGAAAAACACAGTCATCAGGCCGTCGTTGATCCAGTGCAAGAGGCTTTTGTCCAGCACAAAGCCGTTGAAGGCAATGCGCAGGTGCTCTTCCCAGATAGTGGGGAAATACTGGGCCACCCCCCAGTTGGTATTAGCCAGTAGCAATGCCAGCAAGGCGCTGGCCATCAAAACAATACCGCCAGCTGCTTCTCGACGAAAGAATTCAGCAAACGGCCGCACCAGCGGACGAATAAGTTGAGCAACGGCCATACCAGATGATTGAAAAGTGCGTGACAGGCACTGCGTCTCTACGCGGAAATAGTACTTGATGACGAAGAAAACCTCTTTGGCGTGAAGTGCTTGTCTACCAACACAGCGAAGGTAGGTGCTTTGGGTGGTAGGCAGGTTTTGTGTACTCTTGCGCCTTGTCTTGCCGGTTACTCATGCCCCAGTCCAATACCATCCTGCTCATCGACGACGAAAATAGCCTGCGCCAAGTGGTGGGCCGGGTGCTGGAGCTGGAAGGCTACACGGTGCTGATGGCGGCCAACGCCCAGCGCGGCCTGGAAGTCCTGCGCCAGCACGCCGAGGAAGTGCTGGTGGTGCTGTCGGATGTGAAGCTGCCCGACGGCCACGGCCTGAGCTTGCTGCCGCGCTATAAAGCCGTAGCGCCGCTAGCTGAAGTAATCCTGATGACGGCCTACGGTACCATTGCCGACGGGGTGCAGGCCATGAAATCGGGCGCCTTCGACTACCTCACCAAAGGCGACTCCGACGACCAGCTGCTCGTGGTAGTGGAACGGGCCGCCGAAAAAGCGCGCCTGCAACGCCGCGTAGCCGAGCTGGAAAAGCAGTTGGCCCCGCAGTTCACCTTCGACTCCATGATTGGGCACTCGGTGCCGCTTACCCAGGCCAAAGCCCTGGCCCTGCGCGTGGCCCCCACCGACAGCACCGTGCTGCTGGAAGGCCCCACGGGCTCGGGCAAGGAACTGTTTGCGCAAGCCATTCATGCCGCCAGTCCGCGCCGCAGCAAACCGTTCGTGGCCGTCAATTGCAGCGCCTTTCCCAAGGATTTGCTGGAATCCGAGCTGCTGGGCTACCGCAAAGGGGCTTTTACCGGGGCGCTGGCGGATAAGCGCGGGCTGATGGAAGAAGCCAACGGCGGCACGCTGTTTCTGGATGAAATAGGGGAGTTGCCGCTGGAGCTGCAAGCCAAGCTGCTGCGGGTGCTCGAAACCCAAAGCTTCACCAAAATCGGGGACACCAAGCCTATATCGGTGAACGTGCGCATTGTGGCCGCCACTAACCGCAACCTGCGCCAGGAAGCCGACGAAGGCCATTTCCGCCCCGACCTGTACTACCGGCTGGCCGTGTTTACGGTGGCCGTACCGCCCCTCAACGCCCGGCGCGACGACATAGAGCCCTTGGCCACCTACTTCCTGCACTTCTACGCCGCCAAGCTGCGCAAGCGCCTGCGCGGCCTGGAGCCGGAAGCTCTAACGCAGCTTCAGCGCCACGACTGGCGCGGCAACGTGCGGGAGCTGAAAAACGTGCTGGAACGCGCCGCCATCCTCGCCGACACCGACACGCTGACCGTGGACGACCTGCCCACCGAATTCCAGTATTTCACGGCGGAGCCAGCCTCCGATGAAGCCTCCGACAAAACCCTGCGCACCCTGGAAAAGCGCCAGATTCGGGTGGTGCTGCAAGAAACCGGCGGCAACAAGATGGAAGCCGCCCGCCAGCTCGGCATCGGCACCAAAACCCTCTACCGCAAAATTCAGGAGTACGGCCTGTAGAGACGCCACACTTGGCGTCTCATCGTTGCTGATATTATTTGGGCGAACGGTCGATGTAGAGACGCATACTTGCGTCTCGTCGTTGCTGAGGTTGTTATAATCGTGCGGGTCCGGTCGTTCAACGCCGAGACGCAAGTATGCGTCTCTACACCGGGCCTGGCAATAACAACCTCAGCAATGCCGAGACGCCAAGTATGGCGTCTCTACACCGTTCAAACCGGGTTATTCTGACCGACGCACCGGGTCAGAATGACCCGGTTTTTTTATGTCTGCATAGTTCTGTAGTCGCTGTGTTGGAAATGTATCTGCTGATAATCAGGGTGATATGATGGATTGGGTGCGGTGAGAAGCAAATCGGGTCGGGATTGGCAAATGGGAATGCGCACGTCAACAATCTGGCACTTATGGCACCTGCTCTTATGATTCCATTGCTTACCGCGGCCGGCTGCGCTGGCTTCTGGCTCTTCTTTAAATCCGTCGAGTTCTTCGACCACATCTAGCCCCGGCCTTCCCCATGATGATTGCCCTCTTTGTCTTGTCGCTGGCCGTGTTTGGCTACCTGATGTACGTGCTGCTCAAGCCCGAACGATTCTAACTTTTTGGGTTGCTGGCTTCATCGAGGAAGCGCCCTGGCCGCTACCGCCTCATGGAAACCGGCAACCAGCCCCGCATTTTCAACTGATATGAATTCTGAACTACTGGGCATCATCGGCACCTACTTACTGACGCTGGTGCTAGCCATTCCGCTGGGTGGTTATCTGGCGCGTGTGTTCAAAGGCGAAAAGAACGCCCTGGATTTTTTGGCTCCTCTCGAACGGGGCGTGTTTCGCCTTTCCCGCATTGATGCCAAGCGCGACATGACCTGGCAGCAGCACATGGTGGCGCTGCTGACCATCAACTTGGTGTGGTTCCTACTGGCCATGGTGGTGCTCTGCACGCAGGGCGCCTTACCGCTCAACCCCGACGGCAACCCATCTATGACGCCTGATCTGGCATTCAATACGGCCATTTCGTTTCTGGTGAACTGCAACCTCCAGCACTACTCCGGCGAATCGGGGTTGAGCTACCTCTCGCAGATTGTGGTTATCACCTTCCTGCAATTCGTGTCGGCGGCTACGGGTATTGCCGCGGCCGTGGTGGTCATCAACGCCTTGCAAACCCGCACCACCGACAAGCTGGGCAACTTCTACCACTACTTCGTGAAGAGTGTCACGCGGCTGCTGCTGCCCGGCTCCCTGGTGGTGGCGCTGCTACTGGTGTTCAACGGCACCCCCATGACCCTACTGGGCAAGCAGCAGCTCATCACCGTGCAGGGCGATTCGGTGGCCGTGTCGCGCGGGCCGGTGGCGGCTATGGTGGCCATTAAGGAGCTGGGTACCAACGGCGGCGGCTTCTTCGGGGCCAACTCGGCGCACCCCCTCGAAAACCCCAACTACCTCACCAACGCCACCGAAAACATTGCCCTGACTATCATTCCGATGGCCATGATTTTCGCGCTGGGCTTCTACCTGAAGCGCCGCCGCTTGTCACTGATGATTTTCGGGGTCATGACCATCGGTTTCCTGGCGCTGCTGGCCCCTACGGTGTACTACGAGCTGCACGGCAACCCCGCCCTCCGCCACCTGGGCATCGACCAAAGCCTGGGCGCGCTGGAAGGCAAGGAAATGCGCTTCGGGGCGGCGGCTTCGGCCTACTGGTCTATCACCAACACCATTATCAGCTGCGGCTCCGTCAACTCCATGCACGACTCGTTCATGCCGATTTCGGGGCTGAGCCAGCTGCTGGGCATGATGACCAACGCCTTTTACGGCGGCTGCGGCGTGGGTTTGCTCAACTTCTTTGCCTACCTCATCATTGCCGTGTTTGTGGCCGGGCTGATGGTGGGCCGCACGCCCGAGTTTCTGGGCAAGAAGATTGAGGCCCGCGAAATGAAAATTGCCGTCATCGTGACGCTGCTGCACCCGCTGCTGATTCTGGCGGGTACGGCCCTGGCCGCGCACACCTACGCGGGCAACCCCACCGAATACGCCGGCTGGCTGGCTAACCCCGGCTTCCACGGCTTCTCGGAAATGCTCTACGAATTCACGTCCTCGGCTGCCAACAATGGCTCGGGCTTCGAGGGCCTCGGCGACAACACCCCGTTCTGGAACATCAGCACCGGCGTGGTGCTGCTGTTGTCGCGCTTCCTGCCCATCATCGGGCCGGTAGCCATTGCCGGCCTGCTGGCTCGCAAGAAATACACCCCCGAAGGTGCCGGCACCCTCCCCGCCGACACGGCCACCTTCGGGGTAATGGTGCTGGCCGTCATCGTCATCATTGCCGCCCTGGCTTTCTTCCCGGCCCTGGCCCTGGGCCCGCTGGCCGAGCATTTCTCGCTGTACTAACCAGAACGAAAACTCCCCTCCTCAGATGAGGAGGGGATGCGGCGGCGCAGCCGACGCTGGGGTGGTTGACCTCGTTGCTGATGTTGTTTAGCTGAACAAGGAAGCAACTCCATTCAACAACGTCAGCAACGATTGGACCACCCCGCCCTTCGGGCACCCCTCCTTGAAAAAAGGAGGGGAACTACACTTCCTGCTTAAAAAAATGGCCTCCAAATCTCAATCCTTATTTCAACCCGAGCTGCTAGCCGAAGCCGTGAAACAGGCGTTCGTGAAACTCGACCCGCGCATCATGTTCCGCAATCCGGTGATGTTCACCGTGGAAGTCGGGACGGTGGTGATGCTGCTCGTGACGCTGGGGCTGCTGGTGCAGCCGGATGCCGCGCAGGGCAGCTTCGGCTACAATTTCACCGTGTTTCTGGTGCTGTTCCTGACGTTGCTGTTCGCCAATTTCGCCGAGGCCATTGCCGAAGCGCGCGGCAAAGCGCAGGCCGAAAGCCTGCGCAAAACCCGCGAGGAAACCCCCGCCCGCGTTATTGATGCTGATGGCCGCGAGTCGGCGGTTTCCTCCTCCCAGCTTCAGAAAGGCCAGATTTTCCTGGTGGAAGCCGGCGAAATCATTCCCACCGACGGCGAGATTATCGAAGGCCTGGCCACTATCGACGAGTCGGCCATTACCGGCGAATCGGCCCCGGTGATTCGGGAAGCAGGTGGCGACAAATCCAGCGTAACGGGCGGTACCAAGGTGCTGTCGGACCGGATTCGGGTGGTGGTGACGACGGCGCCCGGCGAATCGTTCTTGGACAAGATGATTGCGCTGGTGGAAGGCGCTTCGCGGCAGAAAACGCCCAACGAAATTGCCCTCACCATTCTGCTGGCGGGCTTCACGCTGGTGTTCGTGATTGTGTGCGTGACCTTGGCGCCGTTTGCCGATTACTCGAAAACGCCCATTGCCATTTCCGCATTCATTGCCTTGTTCGTGTGCTTGATTCCGACTACCATTGGCGGTTTGCTCTCGGCCATCGGTATTGCGGGCATGGACCGGGCGTTGCGCGCCAACGTCATTACCAAGAGCGGCAAAGCTGTGGAAACGGCCGGCGACATCGACGTGCTGCTGCTCGACAAAACGGGCACCATCACCATCGGCAACCGCAAAGCCACCCACTTCTGGCCCGCCCCCGGCGTCGATGAGCGGCAGTTCATCGAGTTTGCTACCGTCTCGTCGCTCACCGACGAAACGCCCGAAGGCAAGAGCATTGTGGAGCTGGCCCGCGAAAAGCAAGTGGACCCGCAAGCCCTGCGTAGCCGCCTGGATGGGGCCGAACTCATCAAGTTCACGGCCGAAACCCGTAGCAGCGGCGTGACGCTCGCCAACGGCACCCGCATCCGCAAGGGCGCGTCCGATGCCATCCGCCAGCTGGCCGTAAAAGCCAACCAGCCCTTCCCGCAGGAAGTCACGCAGCGCACCGACGCCGTAGCCAGCAACGGCGGCACGCCGCTGGTCGTCAGTGAAAACGACCGGGTGCTGGGCGTGGTGGAGCTGCAAGACATCATCAAGCCCGGCATTCAGGAGCGGTTCGAGCGGCTGCGCAAAATGGGCATCAAAACTGTGATGGTCACCGGCGACAACCCGCTCACGGCCAAGTTCATTGCCGAAAAATCGGGGGTTGACGACTTCATTGCCGAAGCCAAGCCTGAGGATAAAATGACCTATATCCGCAACGAGCAGCAGCAAGGCAAACTGGTAGCCATGATGGGCGACGGCACCAACGACGCCCCCGCCCTGGCCCAAGCCGACGTGGGAGTGGCCATGAACTCGGGTACCCAAGCCGCCAAAGAAGCCGGCAACATGGTCGACCTCGACAACGACCCCACCAAGCTCATCGAGGTAGTGGAAATCGGCAAGCAGCTGCTCATGACCCGCGGCACGCTCACCACCTTCAGCATCGCCAACGACGTGGCCAAGTACTTCGCTATCGTGCCGGCCTTGTTTATGGTGGCCATTCCGGCCCTTGGCGCCTTGAATATTATGGGGCTGAAGTCGCCGCAGTCGGCCATCCTGAGCGCCGTGATTTTCAACGCCATCATCATCCCGGCCTTGGTGCCGCTGGCCCTGCGCGGCGTGGCTTACAAACCCATCGGGGCCTCCGCTTTGCTGCGCCGCAACCTGCTCATCTACGGCCTCGGTGGCGTTATTGTCCCCTTCATCGGCATCAAGCTAATTGACTTGGTAGTAGGGGCCTTTTTGTAAGTGTAACTGATAACAGAACGATAATTCCCCTCCTCAGATGAGGAGGGGACGCGGTAGCGAAGCTGCCGCAGGGGTGGTTGACCTCGTTGCTGATGTTGTTTGTAATGGACGACCTGGCAGCGCGATTCAACCGCCAAATGAAACATCAACTCAACTTTCCGCCGATTCACGCGCAAGTCGTTCAGGCGGCTTTACCACCCCGCCCTCCGGGCACCCCTCCTTTCAACAAGGAGGGGAACTAGCTTCTAGTCTTAGCTCATAGAGCTAACCGATTCTAGCTTCTAACTCCTAATCTTCTCATGAAAAATAACCTGCTTCCTGCTTTTCGTCTTTCCTTGGTCATGCTCGTGCTGTGCTGCGTGGTGTACCCGGCCATTGTGTGGGGCGCGGCGCAACTCTCGCCGGGCAAGGGGGAGGGTGTCCAAGTGAGCCATAAAGGCCGTGTGGTGGGCTTCGCCAACGTAGGTCAGAAGTTCGACCGGCCCGAGTATTTCAATACCCGCCCTTCCGCCGTGGACTACAACGCCAGCGGCTCGGCCGGCTCCAACAAAGGCCCGAGCAACCCCGACTACCTGAAAGAAGTGCAGACCCGGGCCGGCGCTTTCTTGCAGCAAAACCCCACGGTGCCGCGCAACCAAGTACCAGCCGAGCTAGTCACGGCCAGCGGTTCGGGCCTCGACCCGCACTTGTCGCCGGCCGGGGCGTATGCGCAAGTGGAGCGGATTGCTCGTCTGCGTGGCTTGCCGGTGGAGCAGGTTCGGGAGCTGGTGAAAAGCCACATCGACGAGCCCATCATCGTGTTCTTCGGTCCGGCCACTGTGAACGTACTGCGCCTGAACCTGGCCCTGGACGAGCTGGCGCCTGTCCGCAAATAACGGTGCAGGTGCCCGGCACATTTCATTCTTCCCACAGCATCACCTAAACAGCTAGTTTGCCTGCTTATCGGCAGCAACTTCAGCCTCTATCCGCCTTGTACCCGTAGGCGCTCCTGCATGAACTACCAATTGACCTTGGGCCTCGCCCTCACTGCCGCTACTGTCACCACCAATACGCTGGCGCAGACCACTTCGGCAACGGATACCGCGCAGGTTGTAACGCCGCAAGTTGCGCCCGCCGAAACCACGCCGAACCCACTGACTTTCTACGGCTTTGTGGATGGCTACTACGGCTACGATTTCAAGCACGCCGCCACCCAGGACCGCCCCGGCTTCCTGTACTCGCACGACCGGCAAAACGAGTTTACCGTCAACAATGCCATCCTCGGGATGCGCTACGACAACGGGCAGGTGCGCGGGGCGCTCGGGCTGCATGCCGGCTCCTACGTGACGGCCAACTACGCCGCTGAAGACCAGGTGTTCAAGCACCTCTACGAAGCCTACGCCGGTTTCCGGCCGTTCGAGAAGGCGTGGCTGGACGCCGGTATTTTCACCTCGCACATCGGGTTCGAGTCGGCCATCAGCAAAGACAACTGGACCCTGACCCGCTCCCTAATGGCCGAAAACTCGCCGTACTACGAAGCCGGGGTGCGCTTCACCTACGAGGTAGACCCCAAGCTGACCCTGACCGGACTGGTACTGAACGGCTGGCAGAACATCCGCGAAAACAACCAAAAAAAGGCCATTGGCACCCAAATTCAGTGGAAGCCTACCGATAAGCTGCTTGTCAACAGCAGCACGTTCTACGGCAACGAGCAACCCCAGGACCTGGCCCGCCGCCGCCGCTACTTTCACGATTTCTACGCCACCTACGCCGCCACCGACCGGCTGAGCTTGGCTGTGGTGTTCGACGTGGGCAAGCAGGAACGCGCCGAACGGGGCGGCAAAGACGACACCTGGCACACCGGCGCCGCCTTCGTGCGCTACAAGCTCACCGACAAGTGGAGCACCACTCTGCGCGGCGAGTATTACAACGCCGACCGGGGCGTGCTGATCAGCTCGATTTCGCCAGCGGCCAACGATGCTGATTTCAAGGTACACGCTGCTTCCCTCAACCTCGATTACGCACCTGCCAGCAACGTGGTAGTGCGCATCGAAGGCCGTGGCTTCCGCTCCCCCCAACCCTTCCTAACCGACCGCAACAACCAAACCACCGACAACTACGGCAACATCACCTCAAGCATTGCCATTTCGTTTTGACACTTCAAAACGTCATGCAGAAACGCAGTTGAAGTGTCCCGCTTGGCTTCGTTGAACGGTGTAGAGACGCGACCCTTCGCGTCTCGGCGTTGCTGATGTTGTTTACCTGAATGGACCAAAC
>NZ_JAFLQZ010000021.1 GCF_017313265.1 Hymenobacter telluris
TGCATGTCGCGAATCACCGAGTCGTTGAGCCGGTAGCCAAACGCCGTGCGCCGGTACGAGCGCACCACAAAGGCAAAATTGTACTCGCCCACCTGTCCCGGCGAGTTCCACACAATCTGGCCCGTACGCCGGTTTATCTCGAATATGGATGGATTACCCGGAATGCCGACCGGCGGCCCAGAAAAAGGCACTTGCGTACCATTTGTGCCAGATGCTAAATTATTTGGAAGACGGTACCCAGGCACCGGAGCCGGAGCCGGAGTGCAGTTTACAACTCCTCCAATTGTGCCGGCCTGCCGGCTAGGAGCCAGCACAAACACCAACGAGTCACCGTCGGGGTCGTAGGCGCCAGGGTTGTGCTGGAATACTTCTGCAACGGCGGCATTGTCAACGGCCGGCCGGGTCAGAATGGGCGAGCGGTTTACGCCTTGGCCAGGGTCGATGACGATACTGGTAGCAATATAAAACGACTGGTTGGCGGGGTCAATCATGTTGCGCACAGCCTGATTGCGGTTCTCCCCAATAAAGCTTACCAGATACCGCCCATTGGCATTATAGGTGTGCTCGAAATCGTAGGTGTAGCGCCGGATATCAGGAGCGTACAATACGTTGGCGTCGATGCCTTCTACCGTACAGGTGCCATCCCCGAAGTAGATATTGACTTGGTCCTGACCAGGGCAGCCCCCGCAGGTGGCTGGGTCACGGGCATACAATATCATCCGGAAGTACACCCGCCGAGGGTTGTTTTCATCAACTCTCGACTGAATGTCACCGGCCCGCAGGTGAGTGGCCTGGGCTTGGAATGTTAGGCTTAATAGCCCCACCAAAAACAATAATAATGGCCCCCGCCGGACCAAAGGAAGAAGTAATGAACGCAACATACGAGCAGCGAAAAGAAGGAGAGATTAGGAGCAGCCAGCAAAACCCGATATCAAGCTAACAATAATCAAGCCCGCGGGTTAGCATCATGAAGAGAATCTAGTGTATCTCTAACGGTGTAGCCGGAAGATTGATTCATGAGAATCAACGACAGAACCCCCAACTTTATTTGGATTGTTTCCTAGTAGACCGGCATGTACCTTTGGCTGCGTCAAATGACCCATTAAACTCCCATTCGCGCTTCTATGAGTTGGATTAACAACACGCTGTCCAGTAGCATTGGCCGCAAGATTATAATGGCCATTACTGGTCTTTTTCTTTGCTCTTTCCTTGTCGTGCACTTGATTGGCAACTTACAATTGTTCAAAGGTGACGGGGGCTTAGCATTCAACACCTATTCGCACTTCATGAGTACCAACCCGATGATTCGGGTAGCTGAAATTATTCTGGTAGCTGGCTTTGGTTTCCACATTTACGAGGCGCTTGTTTTAACGCGGCGCAACCAATCGGCGCGGGGCAATCAAAAATATGTGGTTGACCACATCGGGCAGAACAGCGACTGGAAATCAAGAAACATGGGCGTACTGGGTTCCGTGATTCTGGTGTTTCTGATTGTGCATCTCTACAACTTCTACTACCGCTACCACTACGAGCCCCTGCCTTTCGACTCGCAGAACAACAAGAACTTGTATGCGGTGGTAATGACTTCTTTCCAAACCTGGTGGTATGTGGCCCTCTACGTTCTGGCGCAGGTGGCGCTGTGCTACCATTTGCTCCACGGCTTTGCCAGCGGATTTCAGACTCTTGGTCTGAACCACCGCAAGTACACGCCGGTTATTAAGGCGGTTGGCTATGGCTTCTCCATCATTGTGTGTGCTGGATTCGCTGCTATGCCACTTTACTTCTTCATCTTCAAGTCCTAATCTGCCCAGCTGATGTTTCAGGATTCTAAAATTCCCGAAGGCCCACTAACCGAAAAGTGGGAGAAGCATAAGTTCAACGTAAAACTGGTTAACCCTGCCAACAAGCGTAAATACGACATTATTGTGGTAGGTACTGGCTTGGCGGGAGGTGCAGCAGCAGCTTCGCTGGCAGAGCTAGGCTACAACGTAAAGGCCTTCACGTACCACGATTCGCCGCGTCGGGCGCACTCGATTGCCGCGCAAGGTGGTATCAATGCCGCCAAAAACTACCAGAATGACGGTGACTCCGTGTTCCGTTTATTCTACGATACGATTAAAGGGGGTGACTACCGTGCCCGCGAAGCCAACGTGTACCGCTTGGCGCAGGTATCAGTAAATATCATCGACCAGTGCGTAGCCCAGGGCGTACCTTTCGCTCGTGAATACGGAGGGCTGTTGGCTAACCGTTCGTTCGGGGGCGCTCAGGTAAGCCGTACGTTCTATGCCCGCGGCCAAACCGGACAGCAGCTGCTGTTGGGTGCCTATTCGGCCCTGTCGCGCCAGATTGCTTACGGTAAGGTGAAAATGTACACTCGGTCCGAAATGCTGGACTTGGTAATTGTTGATGGCAAAGCCCGTGGCATTATCACTCGCAACCTCATCAACGGCGAAATCGAGCAACACGCGGCGCATGCTGTAGTGCTGGCTACCGGCGGCTACGGCAATGTGTTCTATTTGAGCACCAACGCCAAATATTGCAATGCTACCGCTGCTTGGCGGGCACACAAGAAAGGAGCTTACTTCGCCAACCCTTGCTTCACCCAGATTCACCCTACTTGCATTCCCGTATCCGGTGATTATCAATCGAAGCTGACGCTGATGTCGGAGTCGTTGCGTAACGATGGCCGCGTGTGGGTGCCGAAGACGGTGGAAATGGCCGAGCGCCTGCGCAAAGGCGAAGTGAAGGTCAGTGATATTTCTGAAGACGACCGTGACTACTTCCTGGAGCGCAAGTACCCTGCTTTCGGTAACCTAGTACCACGCGACGTGGCTTCGCGCAATGCCAAGCAGATGTGCGACGAAGGCCGCGGCGTAGGCTCATCAGGCTTGGCAGTTTACCTGGACTTTGCCGAAATCATCAAGCGTACCGGCGCCGATGCAGTGAGCCAGAAGTATGGCAACCTATTCGCCATGTACGAGAAAATCACTGGCGAAGACCCGTACAAGCAGCCAATGCGCATCTACCCAGCGGTACACTATACCATGGGAGGCTTGTGGGTTGATTATAACCTGCAAACTACGGTACCTGGCTTGTACGCTACTGGTGAGTGTAACTTCTCCGACCACGGCGCTAACCGCCTCGGGGCCTCCGCTCTGATGCAGGGCTTGGCCGATGGTTATTTCGTGCTGCCCTATACTATTGGTGACCAATTAGCCCAAACGCCTCCCACTCCGGTTACCACTCAGCACCCAGCTTTTGCTGAGGCTGAGGCTCAGGTACGGGCTCGGATCAACAAGCTAATGAGCATCAACGGTACCCGCACCCCCGACGACTTCCATAAGCACCTCGGGCACATCATGTGGGAGTACTGCGGTATGGCTCGCAACGCCGAAGGTTTGCGGCACGCTAAGGCCGAAATTCAGAAGCTTCGTCGCGAGTTCTGGAGTGATTTGAAGCTAACCGGCACTGAAACCGAGATGAACCAAGCTCTTGAGAAGGCCGGCCGTGTGGCCGACTTCTTGGAGTTGGGAGAATTGATGATTGATGATGCCTACAACCGCAACGAAAGCTGCGGTGGCCACTTCCGCGAGGAGTATCAGACACCGGAAGGTGAAGCTTTGCGCGACGACGAAAACTATGCTTACGTAGCAGCTTGGCAATTCAACGGCGAAGATCAGCCCGAGATTCTGAACAAAGAGGAATTGACGTTTGAAAACGTAAAGCTCACGCAGCGCAGCTACAAGTAAAACTGAATTATGAATTAGAAAGCATGGATTCTAAGCACGGCAGCCCCACATAGCTCACACTCAGCATCCATGATTTCAATTCATAATTTTTAATTCATAATTCATAATTCAGCAAATACAATGGCCGGAAGTAACCCTAACGCCAAACCAATGAACCTTACGCTGAAAGTGTGGCGGCAGAAAAACCGCAACACGACCGGCCAGATAGTAGACTACCAAGTGCGCGACATCTCTCCTGATATGTCGTTTCTGGAGATGCTTGACGTTCTCAATGAAGATCTGCTCCGCAAGGGCGACGAACCCGTTGCGTTTGACCACGACTGCCGCGAGGGCATTTGCGGCTCGTGCAACCTGTTCATCAATGGCCGAGCCCACGGACCTGAGGCGGGCACTACTACCTGCCAGCTCCATATGCGCAAGTTTTCTGATGGCGATACTATTACCATCGAACCTTGGCGCGCCAATGCCTTCCCAGTCAATAAGGACCTAAGTGTAGACCGTTCAGCCTTCGACCGGATTATCCAGGCTGGTGGCTATGTGAGCGTAAATACCGGTGGTGCTCCTGACGGCAACGAAATTCCTGTGCCTAAGGAAATTGCTGACCGCGCTTTTGAAGCTGCCACCTGCATTGGCTGCGGTGCCTGCGTGGCTTCGTGCAAAAATGCATCAGCCATGCTGTTTGTAAGTGCCAAAGTAAGCCAATTGGCTTTGCTGCCGCAGGGCAATGTAGAGCGCAAAACCCGCGTGGAAAACATGGTGGCGCAAATGGACAAAGAAGGCTTCGGAGCCTGTACCAACATTGGCTCCTGCGCTGCAGAATGCCCAGTTGGCATCTCCTTGGAAAACATTGCCATCCTGAACCGCGAATTCCTGACGGCCAAAGCCACTTCCAACAACTTGGCTTAATTTTTCAGCTAGTTGAAAGCTTAAAAAAGCGAAACGGCCTGCCGTTTCGCTTTTTTGTTTGTTAATCGGCTGGATGCTGTAAATATCCCGTTCTGACCTACCCTACTTGAGTATGATAACCGTCATTGTTGGTACCAACCGTATCAATTCGCGCGCCCGGCGCATTGCTGATTTGTATATAGACCTGCTGCGCGCTCAGGGTGCCGAGTGTCAATTGCTCGATTTGGCCCTGTTACCAGCAACCGTCAGTGTATCGGCCCTCTATCATAACACTGGTCAGGACAGTGAATTCAACACTTTAGCTGCCTTAGCTGCTGCCGCCGATAAGCTGGTGCTGGTAGTGCCAGAGTATAATTGCTCGTATCCGGGCGTCCTTAAAACATTTATTGATGGGCTGCCCTACCCTGGCGGCATCCGTGGTAAAAAAGCAGCCCTGATTGGGCTTTCCTCAGGCGGACAAGGCGGCCTGTTGGCTCTCAGTCATCTTTCTGATGTATTGATGTACCTAGGTACTACCGTAATGCCAGCGCGGGTGCGGCTGCCTTTCATTGATAAACACTTAAGCGAAGCGGGCGAACTAACGCACCCACTCTATCAACAATTGCTACAAGAGCAGGCCCAGCAACTTCTTGTGTTCTAGCAACTGCGTGTGCATGCACTGGCAGTCAAAAGTACATAATGCAGCTTGAGTTGAATCTTTTCAGGATGGGCAGCCTATATTTGCAATAGGCACCTCTCTTCACTCACCGTGGCGCGCTTTCTGTCCTTCTTCTTGGTTGGGTTACTCCTGCTCCAGACGTTCAGTCGGGAGCTGGTGGTGCTCGACTACCAGGTACACAAGGAGCGTATCACGGAACTGTTCTGCGTGAACAAGGATAAGCCGGCCTTGCACTGCAACGGCAAGTGCCACCTAGCAAAGCAACTGCGCAAAGCTTCCGACTCGGAAAGCAAGGTACCCGCAGCCGGCTTTGCCAAAGTGAAATATGACGTAGTAGTGCCGGTTACGTTTTACTTGCAAACTCCTGCTAGCATTACGCCTACTGCTTTGCGCTTTGCGCGGCCGTTGCCAACGCACTACGCTTTTACAGCAGAGCACAGCGTTTTTCGTCCTCCCGTTTTTCAAATTTAGCTTCAGGCTGCTTCGCTACTGTATGGCGAGGCTGCACTGGCAGGTGGCGGTAGTTCCGCGCCTAGCCGGCGCGTGCGGTTGCGCGCGCAGTTGAGTTATTCATTTGAAAACCGAGAACATGAAGTTTCTAAAGTATACCACCCTCTTTCTTTCGCTCCTTACCTTATCAGCAGCCGTTACCTCCTGTGATGACGATGACAGCCCTAGCTTGGGTGCAATTGATATGGAGTTTGAAAATGTAGCCGGTAGCACTGCTATACAGCTCAACAGTACTACACCATACACGACAGCGGCTGGCGACCAGTTCACCATCACTACGCTGCGCTATTATATTTCCAACATCAAGCTCAAGCGAGCTGATGGCACCGAATTCGTGCAGCCAGATAGCTACTATCTGATTGATCAAGGAATAGAAAGCTCACGGAAGTTCTCGATTCCTAATGTTCCCATCGGGGACTACAGCGGCATTACGTTTACCGTTGGGGTTGATAGTGTACGCAATGTTTCGGGGGCTCAAACCGGTGCCCTGTCACCTGGCGACATGTTCTGGACTTGGAACAGTGGCTATATCTACACGAAGCTCGAAGGCCGCTCCCCCCAGTCCTCTAATCTCAATGGTGGTATTATCTTCCACATTGGAGGCTTCAAGTCGCCGAATAACACCATCCGAACGGTGTCGCCGGCCATGAACAACAACATGATTCAGGTGCGAGAAGGCCGGACGCCTGAAGTGCATTTCAAAGCCGACGTGTTGAAAATGTTTACGGGTCCTAATACCATCCGCTTCGCGGCCAGCAATAACATAATGGGAGGACCGGACGCCGTGAAAGTTGCTAATAACCAAGCGGCGGGTATGTTCACCCTCGACCACATCCACGGTAATTAGGTAGGCCTCGCTTATGAAAGCGCGGCTTTCTTATCTGCTTTCCTGGATGCTACCCATCCTGCTGGGATTGGTGGTTTCGGGGTGTAAGCCGGACGCCGATGTGGTAGCAACAGAGGACGTGCCGGGCACTGTGGTGCCCGGCAACTTCCCTGAGCCAGTGTATGGGGCTGAAAAAAATCCGCCTACCCGTGCCGCCTTCGAGTTGGGCCGCTCCCTGTTTTACGATCCTCGTCTTTCCCGTACGGGCGAGGTGTCGTGTGGCAGTTGCCATCAGCAATTCGTGGCTTTCGCCCACGCGGGGCATCAGTTAAGCCACGGAGTAAACGACCGGCTTGGCACTCGCAACACCCCCGCACTACAAAATCTGCGCTGGAAACCGAACTTCTTTTGGGATGGTGGGCCTAGCAACATCGAAACGATGCCGTTGGCCCCCATTACCAACCCGTTGGAAATGGACGAGACGCTGGACAATGTGCTGCGTAAGCTCAATGCCGATGCCAGTTACCAGCGCCGCTTCAAGCAGGTATTTGGCGGCAATGGCCCCATCAATTCGTATCAGTTTCTGCGGGCCTTGGCGCAGTTCACGGCGGCTCTCACCTCCAGCAATTCCCGCTACGATAAGTACGCCCGCCAGGAATCGGGTGGTACGCTCACGACCAGCGAACTGCGTGGGCTAACAGTACTGCGCCAGAAATGCGGTAGCTGCCACGCAGGCGAGTTGTTTACCGACGAATCGTTCCGCAACAACGGACTGGACCGCCGGTTTCCGCTGGACTCGGGCCGGGCGCATATCACCGGCGGCCTGCGCGACGTTGGGCGCTTTAAGGTTCCGAGCTTACGCAATGTGGCCCTCACCGGCCCCTACATGCACGACGGCCGCTTCACAACCCTGGAAGCCGTGCTCGACCATTACGACCACGGCATGGTGGAGTCGGCCACGCTTGATCCACAGTTGCGGCGCTCTGGCCTGGAGCCGGGAATTGCGCTGAATCCTCAGGAGCGCCAGGATTTGCTGGCTTTTCTGCACACGCTCACCGACGAGCAATTTTTGCGCAACCCACAGCTAGCCGAACAGTAGCCGCCCTGGGCGTAACGGCGGCGCTAGTGCTGTTTGGTAGCCGCTCAAATAGGCGGGCTTACTAGCTGTGCCCTTTCTTTTTAATCGACTTTCATGAGAAAACTAGCTTTACTGATAGGCTTAGTATGGCTTGGTATAGTACCTGGCCGCGCATGCGACATTTGCGGCTGTTTCATGGGCATTACGCCCTACGACAACCAAAGCGGCGTTTCCTTGATGCACCGTTACCGTATTTTCAACGGCTATCAGCAGTACAACCAGCAAGCCAGCTTCTTTCCAGCGGGGGCCAAACCCTTCTTCCCAGCTACTGCCAACGGCGATAGTCCTGGGTATTCTCACTCACACAAAGGCGACCCTACCGACTTCGAGGCCTTTCGGGTAATGGAGTTGCGCGGCAAGTATTTTCTGGCGAAACGCTTGGAGTTAAATGCCTTCGTACCCTACGTAATGAACACCTCCCAGATCAATGGCCGGCAACTCAACCTAAGCGGCCTAGGCGACGTGACGGTGTTTGCAGGCTATCATCTGATTCGGGCCATTGAAACGGCGGGGGTGCAAAGCCGACTGATTGTGGGCGGTGGGCTTAAGCTGCCTACCGGCGACTTTCGGCGGGGTGAAGCTCCCGGACGGCGCTATCCGGTGCTCAACCAACCTGGCACCGGCACCACCGATGGATTTGTATACGCCAATTATATTGGCAGTTACCAAGGGTTAGGGCTGAGCGTAAACGGCAGCTACCGACGCGGCGCGGCCAACAGATTCGAGGAAAGCCTGGCTCCCGGAGTCACGGCATTTACAAACCTGTTTTACCGGCTTCCTCTCAACCAAAACTGGCAGCTATACCCATCAGCACAGTTTTTCTACGAGAAAACCAAGGGCGAACAGTTCGAGGGCAGGCTGACCGGGGAGCACGCCATGGACAACGCCCTGCTAGGACCGGGCCTAGATATCTACTACAAAAACTTGTCGTTGAATACCAGCGTGCAGTTTCCGGTGTACACCGCTACCACCGACCACCCTGCCAGCGCCGGGCGCTTGGTAATAGCTGTGGGCTATAGCTTCAAACAAAGCCGCTACTTGCTGAAGTAAAGCAGAACGATAAGCAGAAAGTTTACCATTGGATGTAAGAAAGATAGAACTGAATATTGTGGAGTGATTGTTGTTCCAATGAATCAGTATCTTAGAACCTACGCTTTTACTGCTTTCCTTATGCTTGCAAGCAATACCCGTAGAAATGCCAAGTTGCTGGTTTCGGCGCTGATCATGCTAACAATAGCTAGCTGCGAGAAAAAGACGCCGCAACCAGCTGCTCCTGCCGCTACGCCATACAACTTGGTGTTACCAACGCAGCTTCCACAGGCTGTAATTCTGCCCACCAACAACCCAATGACGGTGGAAGGGGTAGAGCTAGGCCGCAAGCTGTTCTATGAAGTAAAGCTTTCCAGCAACAACACGATGTCGTGCGGGAGTTGCCATCAGCAAAGCAAAGCCTTCACTGATGGCCGGGTGAAAGCCATTGGCGTTGATGGCATTGCCCACCAGCGCAACGCCATGTCGTTGGTGAATCTGCTGTGGGAGCCTAACCTGAACTGGGATGGCGCCGCCACCAGCCTTGAAACCCAGGCTCGTGTACCGTTGGAAAACCCTATTGAAATGCATCAGCGGCTGACTGATGGGGTAAGCAAACTTCAACAAACCAGCTTATACCCTCCACTATTTGCGGCGGCTTTTGGGTCTTCCACTATCACCGAGGATAACGTACTGAAAGCATTAGCCCAATTCGAGCGGACGCTTATTTCCTCGAACTCGCGCTATGAAAAGTCGCTGGTTCCCGGCGGCCCTGCCCTAACTCTGGACGAGCAGAAAGGCAAGATTCTTTTCTTTAATCACCCAGGCGAGAGTGGCAACTCGAATGCGCGCGGTGGCTCCTGCGACCATTGCCACAGTGGCAACAACTACTTGTTTACCTCTACCAATTTCACCACCCCGGGCGGAACCACGCAGTATTTCAACAACGGTTTGGCCCTATCTGCTGATTTAGGCCGCTTTGGAGTTACGAGAGTTGCCGCCGACCGTGGTAAGTTTCGGGTACCGACGTTGCGCAACATTGCGCTTACGGCTCCTTACATGCACGATGGCCGCTTCCAGACTTTAGAAGAAGTAGTAGACCATTACAACGAGCATATCGACATTAACACGGCCGACCCTATTTTGCTGGTGAGCAACCCCACCATCAACGGCAGCCTGGGCCTAATAAAACTTACGGCCACTGAAAAGCGGCAGCTTGTTGCGTTCCTGCGTACGCTCACCGATTCCACTTTCATCAAAGACCCGCGTTTCTCAAACCCTTTCTAATACTGTTCAGCATACTTGCCGACCCAGTTATTGGCTCCATTCTTTGCGGCTTTATGCGTCCTTTCTCAACGTGGGTTTTCCTGTTAGTACTAGCGGCTTCCCTCACGGCTTGCTCCTCCATGTCGTCTACGCGCCAACTGAGCCCCGACCGGGAGCCGGCCGTTCCCCACGGCCTACTCCTCTCCGATTCTGTTTCTCCCCCGCCAGATTCTTTGCGTTATCATTAGTTGAATTCAACAAAAAAGCCCTTCAGATAGTCTGAAGGGCTTTTTTGTTGGTGCTTGATTAGCTTGCTAATCCACGTTGTCGTGCAGGAAACGGTTGTCCCCTAGCAGTTCATTGTCGTCGGAGAGGTTGAAGCGGCTGATGTTGCGCTCCGATGAGGGCGTAACATTTTCCAGCTTCACCTGCCGCCGCAAGTAAGCCGGCGTTTCCAACTGGTCCTTGATGGCTTCATTCGACAAACCATTGCTCAACTCCTGCAAACGACGGCGGCGCTCTTCGGCCCGAGTATCGAGTGCGGGGCGGCCGGGCAACGGAGTAGCGGGCTGCGGCGCGTGATACACCACGGGGTCGGGTGCCGGCGTAGACGGGGCGGCCACTGGTGGCACTGGCCCAGTGTAAGGCGAGGTCTCCAGGTCGAACTTCACCGGCTGCGGCTCAGGGGCAGGCGGCGGTGGTGGCGTACTCGTGAAAGAAGGCACTACAGGAGCATTAGTAGCCTCCTGCCGGTCCTTATCAAAAATATTGATCTGCGGATCGGGCTGGGTTGCTTCCTGCTCCAACTCCCGGCTGCTGCTAAAAGGCGTAACCGTAATGGTGTGCGCCTCACGAGCGAAACCCGTAGCAATAACCGTCACGCGGATGCTCTGACCCAGCGTAGAGTCGATACCGTGGCCGAAGATAACCTCGGCGTTCTGCCCGGCTTTGTCCTGAATGCACTCGGTAATTTCCGTCAGCTCATCCATTTCCAGCTCGGCCTGGTCGCCGGACATGATGCTGAGCAGGATGCGCTGCGCTCCGTGAATATCGGTGTTGTTGAGCAGCGGCGAAGCCAGGGCCTCTTCCGCCGCCCGCTTGGCACGGTTCTCTCCTTCCGTAATGCTGCTACCCATTACGGCGGCGCCGCTGTCCTTCATCACCGTTTTCACGTCTTCGAAGTCCACGTTCACATCAGCCGTTACCGTGATGATTTCGGCAATGGACTTGGCGGCCGTACTCAACACGTTATCGGCCTTAGCAAAAGCCGAGCGAATGGGCAGGTTGCCGTAAATCTCGCGGAGCTTGTCGTTGAGAATTACCAGTACGGTGTCGCAGTTTTCGCTGAGTTCTTTGATGCCGTGCTCGGCTTGCTGGCGTTTCTTTTTACCCTCGAACATGAACGGCGCCGTTACGATGCCCACCGTGAGGATGCCTAGCTCTTTGGCTACTTTGGCAATAACCGGCGCGGCACCGGTACCGGTGCCGCCGCCCATGCCGGCCGTAATGAACACCATTTTGGTGCCATTGCTAAGCAGTTCCCGAATTTGCTCCCGGCTCTCAATAGCCGCTTGCTTACCCCGTTCGGGGTTGGCGCCAGCTCCAAGGCCTTCGGTCAGGTCCATCCCGATTTGCAGGCGGTTGGGTACCGTAGAAGATGCCAACGCCTGCTTGTCGGTATTGCAAATGACGAATTCCACGTCCTTAATGCCCTGGCCAAACATGTGGTTTACGGCATTGGAGCCGCCCCCACCCACGCCAATCACCTTGATGATGGACTTGGATTGCGCCGGGATGTCGAATTTATAATCCATGAGAGAAGTCAATTAAAAATTAAAAATTGAGAATTAAATATTCAGTGAACCGTAGCCATCAACCACTTATCAACCTATTTTTTAATTTTTAATTCTCAATCTTCAATTGACATTAATATTTGGTGTCGTCAAAATCATCAATCAGCAGGCCTTTAGTGCGGCTGATGATGTCTTGGAAAAACTTACCAGCTCCAGAAGGCTTTTTAGGCTCTTTAGGTTCAGCTGGCTTCTGTGCCACAGGCTTGGCAACCGGAGTTGGCACCGGCGCCGGAGGCGGCGTTGGAGCCTGATAGTAGGGCGTAGGCGGCGCCTGATACTGCTGCTCCTGCTCGTACCCCCGGTTCAGGCGCTCGTCCAGTGAGCGGTACCCCGACAGTACCAATCCTACCGTAGTAGCATACATCGGCGACTTCACCGCTTCAATCTTGCTCTTGCCCAAGTGCTCATTGGGGTAGCCAATGCGCGTGTCGAGGCCGGTTACATACTCGGTGAGCTGCACCAGATTCTGGAGTTGCGAGCCGCCACCCGTCAGCACGATACCGGCAGCCAGCTTGTCGGCGTGGCCGGTGCGCTGGATTTCGGCGTACACCAGCTCGATGATTTCCTCCATTCGGGCCTCAATAATGTAGGCCAGGTTTTTGAGGGAAATTTCCTTGGGTGCCCGGTCGCGCAGGCCAGGGATGCTCACGATTTCGTAGTCGGAAGCTTCCTCAGCAATGGCCTTCCCGAACTTCACCTTCAGTTGCTCGGCCTGGTTTTGCATCACCTGGCAGCCCAGCTTGATGTCGGACGTCACGATGTTGCCCCCGAATGGCAGCACCGCCGCGTGGCGGATGATACCGTCTTTGAAAATGGCTAAGTCGGTAGTGCCGCCCCCAATGTCAATCAGCGCCACTCCTGCTTCTTTCTCCTCATCCGACAGCACCGACATCGACGACGACAGCGGCTCCAGAATCAGATTATCGATTTCCAGGCCGGCCTTCGTAACACACTTGTTGATGTTGTTGATGGCGGTGCTCTGCGCCGTAATGATGTGGAAGTTGCCCTCCAACCGCACGCCCGACATGCCCACAGGGTCCATGATGCCTTCCTCGTAATCCACCTTGTAGTCTTGGGGCATTACGTGAATGATCTGGGAGCCGGGCGGGGTCACGAGGCGGTACATGTCGCCGGTGAGGCGCTCCACGTCTTCCTGCGTGATTTCATTGTCGGCGGAGGCGCGGGTGATGCTGCCGTTGTGTTGCAGGCTCTTGATGTGCTGCCCGGCAATACCCACGTTCACCACGCCAATGTTGATGCCCGACATTTCTTCGGCCTGCCGAATGGCACGCTTGATGGCATCAACGGTTTTGTCGATGTTGGACACAATGCCACGCACTACGCCTTCCGACACAGCCTTGCCCATGCCCAGTATTTCGAGTTTGCCAAACTCGTTTTTGCGGCCCACAAGGGCACAGATTTTGGTGGTTCCTATGTCGAGGCCGACGACAATCTTATCGTGTTGCATGGGGAAGGGTCGGGTAAAGCTGGCGGGGAACTAGCAGTTAAGTGCGGTGTTAACGGGCAAAAATAGGCTTTTCAGGCCTCAGGAGCAGAAAAATCTACTCACAAATGATTTGGTCTTTGAACTCCACGTTGACGCGGTGGTACGTATTCCAGCCGAGGGCCGGCGGTATTTGACGGTAAAATACCATCAGTTTCGCGAATTTTTCCGAAATATTCTCCGGAAAGCCAAATTCCACGCGTTGGTCGCCTACCTGCTGCGTGAACGAAACCTTGCCATTACTGCCAATAAACACCTCGGCAATTTGGGCACGCCAGAAAGGCTTTTCGTCGATGTAACGCAATAGTTCGAGGTAACGTTGGCCGGTGGAGTCTTGAAAAAAGGACGCAGCAAGCGGGATGCCTCCCTGCCGGGCCACGGGCACTACCCGCGCCGTAAACAATGACGACAGCGGCAGCTTGTGGCCGTCGGCATCCAGGTAGCTGTCGAGGCGGGTATCCGAGTGGGTTAGGCGGGCTATGGGACGATTCTGGCGCACCTCCGCGTGAATATTACCCGACAGGTCGCGGTAAACTTGGGCGTCTTTCACAAACGAGTGAGCTTTCAGGCGGGCTTCCAGCGCGGGCAGGTCCAGCTCGTCGGGAGGGGTACCTTCCAGGCGCCGTTCGCCACCGCGCGTGAGTAGGTTGGTTACTTCCTGCTCACTGATGAAGTAATTGTTGAATTCATTGTTGATGGTAACAATTACCTGTCCCACGGGGCGGTTAGCTTGTTTCACCCCGGCAAACACGGCCAAGCCCCCCAGCAGCAGCAAGGTGCCGGTAGCAAATACCACGTTATGAATTTTACGCTTAAGCTTCATGCCAGTGAATATCTAAAATATTCCTTAAATCAGGTACTAACTTATCGATATCCCCAGCTCCTACGGTAGCCAAGATGTCGTAGCTGGAAACAGCAGCGGCATTTGCCAGGATTTCTGCCCGGCTCTGCAACGACTTTTTCGGGGCCGTTATTTGGGACAAAATCAATTCCGAGGTTACGCCGGGCAGCGGCAATTCCCGCGCCGGATAAATATCCATCAGCACCACCTCATCGGCAACACTCAGGCTCTCAGCAAATCCGGGGGCAAAGTCGCGGGTACGGGTGAACAAGTGCGGCTGAAATACCACCCGCAGGTATTGGTTTGGATATAGCGCCCGCACAGAACGCAAAAAGGCTTCGATTTCGCGTGGATGGTGGGCGTAATCATCCACATATACTTTGGGCTGCTCGGTGGTGCCAGCCGTCACGATAAACTCGAAGCGGCGTTTCACGCCTTGGTAGGCTGCTACGGCCGCTTGCAGCTGCTCGGGGGCCACTGCTTCAAGCTGCGCCACGCAGGCCGCAGCCAGCATGTTTTCCACGTTGTGGTAGCCCGGTACGGCCAGTTGCAGGTCAGCCACGATACCCTGGGGGCCGTGCAGGTTGAAATGAAACTGGTGGCCTTGCGCCGTAATGTCGGTAGCAAACAAGTCGGGGCCCTGCTCGGCGGTGAGGCCGTAGCGGATAACCCGCACCCCAGCCGGCACAGCGGCCGCCACGCTGGCATCGGCGGTGTGGTTGATGATGAGCGTACCACCGGGCTGGATCTGGCCCACAAACTGCCGAAACGACTCTACCAAGGCTTCTTTGTTGCCGTAGATGTCGAGGTGGTCGGCGTCGGTGCTCGTGACGATGGCCACGGTGGGATGCAGCGTCAGGAAGCTCCGGTCGTATTCGTCGGCTTCCACTACAATCGGCACCGAACTAGTTGTTGGTTCTTGGTTGCTGGTTGTTGGCTCCGCTCTGCTGGAATATGCCGCAGAATTCTTACTTCTTAGTTTTTCATTTTTAATTTCCTTCGGCGGCAACAGCAGATTCGAGCCCAGGTTCACGGAAATACCGCCTAAAAAGGCCGCACAGGGCACGCCTGCGTGGTGGAGCAGGTGCGCTACCATACTGCTGGTGGTTGTCTTGCCGTGGGTACCGGCTACGGCAATCGTGCGGTGGCCTTGGGTGAGTACGCCCAGTACCTGGCTCCGCTTGCGGATATCGTACCCGTTTTCGCGCAGCCACGCCCACTCCTGATGATCTTTCGGAATGGCGGGCGTGAGTACCACCAGCGTTTGGTCGCGGTTTTCGCGCACGGCCGCCGGAATGCTGGTCACGGCGTCGTCGTAGTGCACGGCAATGCCTTCCGCGGCCAGCGCCTCGGTCAGGGGCGTGCTGGTTTTGTCGTAGCCCGACACGGTGTGCCCGTTGGCTTGAAACCAGCGCGCCAGCGCCGACATTCCAATGCCTCCGATACCAAGGAAGTAGACGAACTGTTTCAATTAAAAATTAAGAATTAAAAATTAAGAATTGGACGTTCGGCGGGCTATGAACCTATGCACTGCGCACTAATTTCAGGAGTTCGTCAACGATGGTGGTGGTGGCGGCCGGGCGTGCCAATTGCTGCACGTTGGTGGTTAGCTGCTGCTGCTGCGCGGAGTTCTGGAGCAGCGCCAAGGCGGTGTCATAGAGCTTGGCCGGGGCCTCGGCATCCGACACGAACAGCGCGGCATCTTTGCTTACCAGCGCCATGGCATTCTTGGTTTGGTGGTCTTCGGCTACGTTGGGCGAGGGCACCAAAATGCTAGGCTTGCCCGTGAGGCACAGCTCCGACACCGACAGCGCCCCGGCCCGGCTTACTACCACATCGGCAGCAGCATACGCTAAATCCATGCGCTGGATGAACTCCAAGGCTTTCAGGTTGTCAGAGGCGAAGGGCGCGGCTTGCTGAGCGGCTTCGGGGGAGTAGAGCTTGCCTGTTTGCCAGAGCAACTGTACCCCAGCAGCCTTCAGGCGTGACAAGGCAGCGGCTGTAGCTTGGTTGAGCGTGCGGGCCCCCAGGCTGCCCCCAATAACCAGCAGCACAGGCTTATCAGGGTTCAAGCCGAAGAATTGGAAGGCTTCCGCGCGGCTGCCGCTGGCAATTTCGGTACGGACGGGGTTGCCGGTAAGCACCAGCTTTTCCGAAGGAAAGAATTTCTCCATGCCCTCGTACGCCACACAAATTTTATCGACGCGGCGGCTCAGCAGCTTATTCACTAAGCCCGCGTAGGAATTCTGCTCCTGAATGAGGCTGGGAATACCGCGCGAAGTAGCCGCCAGCAACACGGGCGCCGACGCGTACCCCCCTACTCCCACCACCGCATCGGGCCGAAACTTCTCAATCAGCTTGCCGGCCTTGCGTACCGCCCGCATCACCCGAATCGGGAACAGCAGGTTCTGCGGCGTCAGGCTGCGCTGTAACCCGGTAATGTCGAGGCCCACTATTTGGTAGCCGGCTTCGGGTACACGCGTCATTTCCATGCGGCCGTTGGCGCCCACAAACAGGATTTCCGCATCCGGCTGCTGGCGGCGCAGCTCGTTGGCAATTGCCACCGCCGGGAAAATGTGCCCACCCGTACCGCCGCCGCTGATGATGATTTTCATTTCGTTTTTCGTTGTTGGTTTTTCGTTGTTGGCTTCGGTTTCACTCGGCCCGAGACAACAAAAAACGACCTAGGCGTAGGCTGATACTTTGGGAATACGGGCCGTGTCGGCGGGTTCCCCCACCATTGGGCGGATTTCCCGTTCGCCGCGGCTTACGGCCAAGATGATACCGATGCTGATACCGGTGAAGATGAGCGAAGTACCACCCATGCTTAGCAGCGGCAACGGCAGACCGGTAATTGGCCCCAGCCCCACGGCTACGCCCATATTCACCATGGCTTGCAGCACCAGACTGAACGTGAGGCCGGCCGCCAGCAACCCCCCAAAAGCGCCGTAACTATTCACTACTGTCAGCAGCCCTCGATACAGAAAGGCCAGGTAAAGGAACAGCACGAAGGCCCCTCCCGCCAGGCCATACTCCTCGATGATGATGGCAAAAATAAAGTCGGAATACGGGTGCGGCAGGATGTTACGCTCGGTGCTGTTGCCGGGGCCCTTGCCCGTGACGCCGCCCGTAGCAATGGCTATGTAGCTGTGTTCCAGCTGAAACGGCACCGGCTTGCTCTTATCCGTGAAGTTTTCGATACGGGATATTACCGTTTTCATGCGCTGCCCCGTTGCCAAACCCACGCCTCCCACTACGGCGCCAATGGCCACCATAACGGCCATCTGCTTGAGCGGTACGCGGCCAATAAACATCAGCAGCAAGCAAGTACCGAACAGCAGCAATGCCGTGGAGGCGTTACTCAAAATGATAATGCCGCAAATCAAGCCCACCCACAGCATTACGGGCAGCAGCGTGGTTTTGAAGTCCTGCACGTGCTGCTGGCGGCGGCTGAGCATGGAGGCTACGTGCGCAATGAGGGCCAGCTTGGCTAAGTCGGAAGGCTGGAAGGTTTGGTTGATAACCGGAATGGTCAGCCAGCGCGAGGCCTCGTTGATGTTCGACCCCATGAAGAAAGTGAACAGCAGCAACGGCACCGACACCAGCAGCGCGTACAACGACAGCCGCGAATAGTAGCGGTAATCGATGCGGTGAGCGAGCCACATGAAGGCCAGCCCCACGAAGATCAGGCCGGTGTGCTTGAGCAAAAAGTACTCGGTGTTACCAGCTTTCTGCTTATAAGCCAGCGTACCCGTAGCCGAATACACTACGGCAATACTAATGAGCGAGAACAGAATCACGATGCCCCACAGCACTGGGTCACCTTTCAGGTTCTGCCGCAGCCAGTTTTTGATAACGTTCATCTGGGAACTAGTGAGAGGGTGGAAGGGTGATTTTCAAGTACTAGCGAAACCTCAGGAGCCTTGCAGCTCGGTTTCTTCCATCAGTTTCTCCACGGCCGCAATAAATTGGCAGCCTCGGTCTTCGTAGTTTCTAAACAAGTCGAAGGAGGCGCAGGCCGGCGAGAGAAGTACTACGTCGCCGGGTTCGGCCAGCTCCAGGGCGCGGCGCACGGCGGTTTCCACGCTCTGCGTTTCCTCCAAGTGCGGCACCACACTACCGAAGCTCGTTTTCAGCTTTTCGTTGTCAACGCCGAGGCAAATCAACGACTTGGCCCGCTCCTGCGCCAAGGGTATCAGCGTGGTGTAGTCATTGCCTTTGTCGGTGCCGCCGGCAATCCACACAATGGGCTGCCGGATGCCGTCGAGGGCGTACCAGGCGGCTTCCACGTTGGTGGCTTTCGAGTCGTTGATGAACCGGACGCCGTTGATTTCGCCCACGGGTTGCAGGCGGTGGTCGGCGTTGCGGAAGGTGCTCAGGCCGGTTTCAATCTGCTCGGTGGAAAGGCCGGCCACCCGAGCGCACAGCACGGCCGCCAAGGTGTTCTGGCGGTTGTGCTGCCCAATGAGCGGCGAGGCGCTGATGTTTACCTCTTCCCCATCTTGGCTAATCCCAGGTCTCAGATTGGTGCAGAGGCAGTCTTCACTGGTATAGTACGCCGCCAAATGATAGTCGGGGCGGTGGTGCAAGCTGAACGGCAGCTGGCTAACGGGCCGCAGCGCCGACTGGAAGTAACGCTGGATGTTCTCGTCGTCGGCATTGAACACAAACCAGCCCGAGCTGTCCTGGTTGCGCATGATGCGCAGCTTGGCCAGGGCGTAGTTCTGCATCGAGTAGCCGTACCGGTCGAGGTGGTCGGGGGTGATGTTGAGCAATACCGATACCCAGGGCTGAAACTCGTAGGTATCGTCGAGCTGGAAGCTGCTCAGCTCTACCACGTAGTAATCGAACTTATCCTCAATCAGTTGCTCGGCCAGGCTGTAGCCCACATTTCCGGCCAAGCCCACATTGTAGCCGGCCGACTTCAGCAGATGGTAAGTGAGCAGCGTGGTGGTGGTTTTGCCGTTGGTACCCGTAATGCAGAGGCACTTAGCCTTGGTATAACGGCCCGCAAACTCGATTTCCGATACAACCGGCGTGCCTTTCTCGCGCAGCGCCTGGATAACGGGCGCTTTTTCCGGAATGCCGGGGCTTTTGATAACCTCGTCGGCCTTCAGCACTTCTTCCAGCGTGTGCTGGTTTTCCTCGAAGCGAATACCGGCCTGCGTCAGCTTCTGCTTGTACCGCTCCTGAATCGGGCTCTTATCCGATACGAACACGGAGTGACCTTTCGCCTGCGCCAGCAGCGCGGCCCCTACTCCACTTTCAGCAGCTCCTAATACGACGGTATGCATGGTTGTTCAGGTAAGTTTTAGCCCGCAGAGGGCGCAGAAGGATACGCAGAAGTCGCAGAACGTTCAGCGTCCTCTGCGCATCCTTCTGCGCCCTCTGCGGGAACCAACGCCTGCGTTATTCATCTATCTCAATTTCAAAGTAACCAGCGTCAACACGGCCAGCATGATGGCCACAATCCAGAAGCGCGACACGATTTTCGACTCGTGGTAGCCGAGCTTCTGGTAGTGGTGGTGCAGCGGCGACATGCGCAGCAGGCGCTTGCCTTCGCCGTATTTTTTGCGGGTGTACTTGAAGTAGCTCACCTGCAGCATCACCGATAAGCTTTCCACCAGAAACACGCCGCACAGCACCGGAATCAGCAGCTCTTTGCGCACAATGAGCGCCAGCACGGCAATGATGCCGCCAATGGCCAACGAACCCGTGTCGCCCATAAACACCTGCGCCGGAAACGAATTGTACCACAGGAACCCCACGCAGGCCCCCACAAACGCGGTACAGAAGATAACCAATTCCCCGGCGTTCGGAATGAACATAATATCGAGGTAGTCGGCCAGCAGCGCATTACCACTTACGAAGCAGAACACCGCCAGCGTAGTCCCGATGATGGCCGAAGTACCGGCCGCCAGCCCGTCGAGGCCGTCGGTGAGGTTGGCGCCGTTGCTGACGGCCGTGATGATGAGGATGACGATGGGGATGTAGAAGAAGGCGTAGTACTCGTTGAAAAAGTCGCCGGCCGTGGCAAACAGGTCACCGTAGTTCAGCTCGTTGTTTTTCAGGAACGGCACCGTGGTAATCATCAGCTTCACATCCTGATATACGCCGCTGGCGTCTACGGCCGAAAGCTGGCCGTTGGGCAGCAGGTACTGGCGCACGGTCACCTCGTTGGAGAAGAACAGCACCCAGCCCACCGTGAGGCCCAGGCCCACCTGGCCCAGAATCTTGAACCGGCCCGCCAGGCCCTCTTTGTCCTTCTTTACTACTTTAATATAATCATCCACAAAGCCAATCAGCCCCAGCCACACGGTGCTCAGCAGCATGAGCACGATGTAGATATTGTCGAGCTTGGCGAAGAGCAGCGTAGGCACCAGAATGGCCAGCAGAATAATCAGGCCGCCCATGGTGGGGGTGCCCTTTTTCTCCAGCTGTCCCTGCAACCCCAGGTCGCGCACCGTTTCGCCAATCTGGGCCCGTTGCAACACCCGAATTAAGGGTTTGCCAAAGAACTGGGCAATAATGAGCGAGGTAACTACCGCCAGCGCAGCCCGGAACGTGGTGTACTGAAACACCCCGGTGCCGGGTACGTGATGTACTTTATAGAGGTAGTTGAAGAGGTAATAGAGCATGGCGCGAGGTCAGCAGGTTGCAGTCAGGAAATCAAGCAAGCTGCAAAGGTTCCAGTTTTTTAAGGCTCAGCAAGCGTTGTGTTTTTGCAGATTTTGGTGTACGATGGTCATTTTTCCAGTAGCTCGAACATCTCCCGGAGCACTTGCTTATCATCAAACTCAGCCCGAACACCTTGCACTTCCTGGTAGGTTTCGTGGCCCTTGCCAGCTACCAGCACAATGTCGTTGGGGCCGGCCAGCTCCACCGCCCGCCGGATGGCTTCGCGCCGGTCGGGTATGGTTTCCACTCGGGGCAGGTCCTGGGCTTTCACGCCGGCCTGCATCTGGCGGAGAATTTCCAACGGGTCTTCGAAGCGGGGGTTATCGGAAGTTAGCACCACCTGGTCGGACCCCTGGCAGGCGAGGTTGGCCATGATGGGCCGCTTGCCCCCGTCGCGGTTACCGCCGCAGCCCACCACCGTAATCACCTGCTGGCTGGGCTGGCGAATATCGGCAATGGTATTGAGTACGTTTTCCAGCGCGTCGGGCGTGTGGGCATAGTCGATGATGCCCGTGACGTGGGTATGCGCCGACAACACCGGCTCGAAGCGGCCCGGCGCTGACAGCAGCCCCGACAGAATCGTAAGGACTTCCTGCGGCTCCTCGCCTAGCAACACGGCCGCGCCATACACAGCCAGCAGGTTGTAGGCATTGAACACCCCAATCAGCCGGAACTGCACTTCTTGCCCATCCACTTCCAGATGCAGGCCGTGCACCGCATTTTCGAGCAGCTTGCCCCGGAAGGTAGCCGCGCTTCGCAACGAGTAAGTTTCGCGGCGGGCGGCGGTGTTTTGCAGCATCACGATACCGCGCTTGTCGTCGGCGTTGGTGAGAGCAAAGGCCGACTTCGGCAGCCTGTCGAAGAAGCCCTTTTTGGCTTTCAGATAATTATCGAACGTGCCGTGGTAGTCGAGGTGGTCGTGGGTGAGGTTGGTGAAGATGCCGCCCACGAAGCGCAACGCCGTTACGCGGTGCTGCACCACGGCGTGGCTGCTGACTTCCATGCAGGCGTGGGTGCAACCGGCTTCCACCATGCGGGCCAGCAGCTCGTTCAGCCGGATGGCGTCGGGCGTGGTGTGGGTGGCCGGAATTACTTGCTCGTCAATCTGATTTTGCACCGTGCTCAGCAGGCCGGTGTGGTAGCCCAACTCCCGCAGCAGCTTGTGCAGCAGCGTGGCGCAGGTGGTTTTGCCGTTGGTACCCGTCACGCCAATGAGTTGCAAGTTCCTTGACGGATGCCCGTAAAACGCCGCCGCCATGTGGGCCATAGCCTCCCCCGAATCGGGTACCTGCACGTAAGCCGTACCGGACTGCAACTCGGCCGGCAGGTCTTCGCAGATAATCACCGATGCGCCCTGCTCCACCGCTTTCGGCACGAACAAGTGGCCATCGGTAGCCGCGCCGCGCAAGGCAAAAAACACGAAGCCGGGCGCCGCCTGCCGCGAGTCGAGCGTGAGGGCCTGCACGGGCACGTCGGTGGGGCCGTGCTGGGATGTTACCGTAACATCGGCCAGCAAGGCAAACAGGGGGAGCGTTATTTCTTTATCGGTTGACAAGGCTGTTCAGTTGGTTTTGGCCCGCAAAGGGCGCTGAAGTTTCCGCAGAAGGCGCAGAGTTGTGCGTTAGGCTTTTTTGGGCTTACCGTTCGTTGTTTGCTGCGTTATCTGGGTTGGTCTTTTGGTGGGTTTAGCGTCCGCAGGCTTGGGTTTGGCAGGAGTTGCGGGTTTGCTTTCCGGTTTGCGCGGCTCGGGTTTCTTGGCGGCTTTCTTAGGCTGCGTTGAAGCATTCGTGCCCTTAGCAGCGGCCATTCTGATTTTGGCTTTGGCCGCCAGCTCGCGGGTCTTAGCCTCCAGGTCGGTGTCAACCGGCGTCAGCAGCTTGTTTTCAACCAGCTGGCTGGGAGCCGGCGCGACCAGCGGCATTGGGGCCACGGTGCTGCGCTGCCCAATGGGTTCCAGCGCCAAAGTCACTACCGTACCGCGCCGCACGGCCGCC
Source organism: Hymenobacter telluris (assembly GCF_017313265.1). Lineage (GTDB taxonomy): Bacteria > Bacteroidota > Bacteroidia > Cytophagales > Hymenobacteraceae > Hymenobacter > Hymenobacter telluris. The sequence goes on from NZ_JAFLQZ010000021.1 coordinate 22,953, forward strand.
CCCGCCGCCACCGACTGCGCTTTCACGCGGCCCGTACCCAGCGCGCGAACCCGCAGCCCTCGGTTTTCCAGCAGAAACAGCGCGTCGCGCAACGTTAAGCCGTGCACATCGGGCACGCGGCCAGGGCGCACGGCCAGCGGCTGAAGCGCCAGTGCAGCGGTGTCATTGGCAGTGGTAACGGGCACCCGTACCCAGTCTTCATCGGGCGCAACGGTTTCGTTCCGCACCCCAATCTTCTCGAATACCAGCCGCAACTCATCCTGCATACCAGCTTGCACTACCGGCGTTTTCACGCGGTTGAACGTGGTACGGGCCAGCACCGGGCGCTGGCTGGCAGCATCACGCGCCATGGCTTTGTCGGCCACTTCGCGGAATACGGGTGCGGCCACGTCGGCGCCGTAGATGCGGCCTTTCTTGGGCGAATCGACCACCACAATGCACGAATACTTGGGCTTGTCGGCGGGGAAGTAACCGCAGAAGCTGGTGGAATAGGTGCGGGTGTAGGCGCCGTTCTTGAACTTCCAGGCGGTACCGGTTTTGCCGGCAATGCTGAAGTCGGGGGAGCGGATGCTGCGGGCGGTACCTTCCGTTACCACGCCTTCCATCATGGCTTTCACCTTGGCCAGGGTTTCGTCGGAACAGATTTTGGGGTTGAGCACCACGGGCTCGAAGTGCTCCAGCACCTTATCCACCTGCTTGATTTCCTTGACAATCATGGGCTGCATTTTCACGCCGCCATTGGCCACGGCATTGTAGAAGGCCAGGGTTTGCAGCGGCGCCAGCTTCAGTTCATACCCGATGCTCATGGTAGTGAGCGAAGTACGGCTCCACGACCGGTCCTGGGGGTCTTTCACGTAGGGCCGCGCCTCGCCGGCCATCTGGAAGCCCAGCGGCTTGTGCAAGCCAAACCGCTTCAGATAATCGGTGTACTTGCTGGGGTTCTTGCTGAACTGCGCGTCCACGAGCATAGCTACGCCAATGTTGCTGGACTTCTCGAACACCTGCTTCACGGTGATTTTGCCGTAGCCGTGCGAGTCGGTTTTCACGGCGCCGCCAATGTATTTGCGGCCGGGGCCGGTATCCACCATGTCGTCGAGCGTCATTTCGGGGTTGTCCTCCAGAATGGCCATCATCGAGGCCAGCTTGAAGGTGGAGCCCGGCTCGGTACGGCCCTGGTCGGCAATGGCGTAGTTGTAATCTTCGCGGTAGATGCCCTCATCTACTTTGCCCAGGTTAGCCACGGCCTTGATGGCGCCGGTTTGCACTTCCATCAGAATCACGCAGCCGTATTGGGCATTGTTGTCTACCAACGACTTGTAAAGGGCGTTTTCGGCAACGTCCTGCAGGTTGATGTCGAGCGTGGTTTGGACATCATAGCCATCAATTGGCTTGATTTCGGTGCCATCGTAGATGGGTTTGTTGCCGCCGGGCAGCCGCTCGAACAGGGCCTCGCCGTCTTTGCCGGCTAGGTGGCGGTTGAAGGTGAATTCTAGTCCTGCGCCGTTCTTGTCTTCATTCACGAAGCCAATGGTGCGTTGCGCCAGCCCGCCAAATGGCCGGAAACGCTTGTCCACTTTCTCGAAGATGACTCCGCCCTTGTTTTTGCCGGCCCGGAAAATCGGCCAAGCGGCTAGCTCTTTCTTTTCCTGGAAGTTGATCTGCCGCGAGTTTAGCCGCAGGTACCGTGCATGTGAGTTGTACGCATTCTGGAGCTTGCGCTTGTATTCCTGCTTACTTCGGTCGCTGAAAAAGCGTGAGAGCAGCCCAGCCAGCGAGTCCACTTTGCTGGTAAATAGCTGTTTATCCACTACGCTTGGGTCCCAGGCCACCCGGAAAAAGGGCAGCGAAGTCGCCATGATGCTCTTGCCATCATCGGCCACAATAGAGCCGCGGGTGGCAAATACCGGCTGGTACACCACGCGGCGCTCCTGTTCTAGCGCACGCCACTTCTCTCCTTCTTTGAACTGGATGTTGGATATCTTCCAGACAATAGCCGCCGAGAACAGGCAGACGCCCAGAAACGCCAACCGCACCCGCGTGACAATGGATTTTTTAACGCTTCCTTTCATTGCGACGAGGCGTAGCGGTGGAGTGTTCAGCAGCAGGCTCGCCAGTGGCATCGGTACCGATAGGCACGGGCGGCGCTCCTACTTCAATGTTCATCGAGTCGATAGGCGCAACGGGCACGGCGTGCCGGAGCGAGTCACGCAGGGCGCGGGCAGCCAACGAGTCGGCTGTCAGGATGGGCACTAGGTCCAGAGAAGCTTCATCGAGGCGGCCCGAGGGCACTTCGATGCGGAAGGGCGGCGAGGAGCTTTCCACCAAACCGTAGGCGGCCACCTTGCGGGCCACTTCGCTTTGCTTGCTGGCCTCCATGTAGTCGGATTTCAACGTGGTGTAGTCGGCGCGCAAGTCCTCATTTTCCAGCTTCAGCTTCTGAATCGCGCGGTTCATGCGGGTGGCATAGTGCGTGTTGCCGATGTAGAGCAGAATCAGGAACATCACGAACAGCACGTGCGGCAGGTACCGCACCGGCAACCCCTCCCGAAACAGGCCATCCATGCGCGTAACCCGATCGAGCAGCGTGAATACGCTCCAGGAACTACGCGGGGCTGCTGGCTGTGGTGCAGCCTGTGAGGCCTTCTGTTCCGGCTTGGGACGCGGCGCGGGCTCCAGCCGGGGCGCGGGTGGCGCTACTGGCTCTGGGGCCCCCACAAACTCCGGCACCACGGCGCGGGGCGCATTGGTGCGGGGCTGCTTTGCTACGGGTTTTATTGTATTGGTAGCCATGACTTAATTCTTAATTGCGATGCGCAGCTTCGCACTTCGGGCGCGGCTGTTGGTAGCCACTTCGTCGGCGGAAGCTTCCACCGGCTTGCGGGTTAGTACGTCGAAGGGCTGGTTGGTATTGCCGAACAGGTCTTTATCGGCTTCGCCGAAGAATTTACCCTTGGCCATAAAGTTCTTCACCAGCCGGTCTTCCAGGGAGTGGTAGCTCATCACCACCAGCCGGCCACCGGGCCTTAGTACCTTGGCCGTATCCGACAACATATCTTGTAAGACCTTCATTTCGTCGTTGGCTTCGATGCGCAACGCCTGAAATACCTGCGCCAGATATTTGTTTTCCTTGCCGCGTGGCGTACAGCTGGCAATGGCCTTTTTCAGCTCGGCAATGGTGCTGATGGTTTGGCCACGCCGCGCCGAGGCCACCGTTTGGGCCAGCGTGCGGGCGTTGGTCACCTCGCCGTACATCCCAAAAATGCGGTGCAAATCCGCTTCCGGGTATTCGTTGATAATATCGGCCGCCGTAGCACCATCCTCGGCGTTCATGCGCATATCCAGCGGCCCATCGAAGCGGGTGCTGAAGCCACGCTCCGGGGTATCAAACTGGTGCGACGACACGCCCAAATCGGCCAGCAGGCCATCAACGGGCAAGGCGCCGGCCGCCTGCAACTCGGCGTGCAGGTCGCGGAAATTGGCCCGAATGAAGGTGAACTGCGGGCGGGCCAGCTTGGCGGCTTCGCGCTCGGCATCCGCATCCTGGTCGAAGCTGTAGAGGTGGCCGGTGGTGAGGTGCTCCAGAATGCGGGCCGAGTGGCCGCCACCCCCGAAGGTTACGTCCACGTAGCGGCCGCCGGGCTGAAGCTGCAAGGCCTCCAGGCACTCGCGCAGCATCACCGGGCGGTGGTAGGCGGTATCGTTGAGGTAGTCGGTGGGGTTGCTCATGCGGCCAAAGGGCCGCTTGGGCCAGTTTCGGTGGTAAGGAATTTCTGGGCCAGCTTCGAGAAGCTCTGCTGGTCCTTGATTAGGTACTCGTCGTAACGCGTGGGGTCCCATATTTCGCATCGGTTGCCCAGCCCCACAATGATGGCCTCCTTCTCGATGCCGGAGTAGCGCACCATGGTGCGGGGCAGCATAAACCGCCCAATGGTGTCCAGCTCTACTTCAGTCATGCCCCGGAAGAAGTTGCGCTGAAACTGCCGGTATTCCTCGTTGAACTCATCCAGCGCCATCACCTTGTCGTGAATGATGCGCCACGATTCGCGGGGGTACAGTACCAGGCAAGGCTCGAATCCGCGCACCAATACCAACTGGTTGCCGGAGGCTTCCGGCAGGTTGCCTTTCACCTTGGCCGGCAGCACCAGCCTCCCTTTCGGGTCCAGCTTGCATTCATATTCGCCGGAGAGCAGGTTCATGGGTTGGGGAAAGGCAGTAGGGAGGGATGCTAGCAAAAGTACGTAATGCCTCAGAAAAGGCAACCACGATTTACCATTTTCTACCACTTCCACGAAAGGTCGTTTCCAAGCAATAGAGCCTATATTTTAAGCACTCCGCTCTCATATTGCCTTTGCAAACCGCTTACTACTTGCTTGCTTGCCAAAATGGCAGTCTTATAATTTCTATGATTAATACCCTACAGGATTTGTTGTTGTACTCCTCCCAACCTTGCGCAGTGTGCGGAATCGTGTACTTGCAGCGGCCGGATTCCGCACCTTCCGGTTAAGTTCGTGGTTTGTATCTTTGTGACTGTGAAGCGTCCTCTCTCTCATCGGTTGTTCAGCGTGTGGCTGGCTCTGCTTGTGCTCACCGCCTCGGTGGGCATGACGGTGCAGCAGCACGTGTGCCGGGAGAGTGGCAGCCGGACGGCTTCGGTGGTTTTCACTACGCCCCAGCACCGCTGCCCAGCGCCCAAGCCAGCCTCGGAACAGCATACCCCTTCCAGGCATGCCAAGCTGAAAGGTGCGTGCTGCGAGTTTAGCGCGCACCTGCACAAGCTGGACGCTCCTACCCCGGAGCTAACGTGGGCGAAACTCCTGCCTACACCCTTCGTGGCGGTGTGCGAGCCAACTTTCTCGTGGCCCACACTCCCGCCCGTTCTGTTGATTGCGCAAGCTGAGGCCTGGCATGCCGCCGACAGCTCGCCGCCTTTACGAGCGGGCCGGACGCTTCTTACATTTATCGGAGTGCTAGTGATTTAGCATTCGTTTCCACTAGCCTAGCAGGCTGGCAAGAAAAGCTGTGCTATATAGGCATTAGCTTATTTTCTTTGGAATGAATGCTAACTTACCATCACTATGTCTTCTTTTTTCGGGCCGCGTTGGGTCGCGGCACTTGGTCTTGGGCTGAGTGCTTCGGTTGCCGCCAGTGCCCAGTCTTCCGCTGATTTATTGGCGCCGGTTCGGGGCCAGGTAACCGACGCCGCGGCGGCCAAGCCGCTACCGGGCGCCGTGGTGCGCTGGCTGGGTACCACCGATGCCGCCACCACCGATAATGCCGGCACGTTTGCGCTGCCCCGGCCCGCTCGCGCCGAAGCCAGCCGCCTGGTTATCAATGCCCTCGGCTATAAGGCCGATACCATTGCCGTAGCCACCACCGGCACCCCATACGTGCGAGTAGCATTGCGGGCTGGCGCTGAGCTGGGCGAGGTAAAAGTGGAAGGCCGGGCCCCTTCCTACTCGTCGCTCACCCCCACCAACAGCCAGGTCATTACCAGCCGCGACCTAACCAAATCGGCGTGCTGCAACCTGGCCGAAAGCTTCGAAACCAACGCCGCCGTGGAGGTTTCTACCACCGATGCCGTATCGGGGGCCAAGCAGATTCAACTGCTGGGACTGGATGGCGCCTATTCGCTGCTGACCATCGACAACCTGCCGGCGTTGCGGGGGTTGTCCACCCCGTACCGCCTCAATTATTTGTCGGGCACCTGGATTGAGAGCATCGACATCATCAAAGGCATGGGCTCGGTGGTGAACGGCTACGAAAGCATTGCCGGGCAGGTGAACGTGCGCCTCAAAGAGCCCGACAAAACCGAGCGGCTGCTGTTCAACGCTTACGGCAACGACCTTGGCAAATTCGACCTGAACCTGAACGTATCCGCGCCGGTTGGCAAGAAAGTGTCCACGGCGCTGCTGCTGCACTCCGACCACCTGGGCCGCCGCGTTGACCGCAACAAAGACGGGTTTATGGACCTGCCACTGGCCACGCAGTACAACGTGTTCAATAAGTGGAAGTACCTGTCGGGCAAGGGCATAGTGAGTGAAATTGGGTTGGGTGCGTTGCGTGAAACGCGGGAGGGCGGCCAGACCAGTTTCCGCGCCAACGAAACGGATGCCTACACCCGCAACTACGGCTTCACCAACCGCACCGACCGGTACACGGGCTTCGCCAAAACGTCGTACACCTGGCCCGGCCGGCCTTACCAGAGTTTGGGGCTGCTACTGAGCGGTACCCACCACGATTTCACTTCCTCGTATTCCTATAAGCCGGCCCCGTTCGAGCCGCGGCGCTATGATGGCACCCAGCGCACGGCACAGGCCACCTTGCTGTTTCAGAGCGTGCTGGGCACCACGGCCCACACCTACCGCACTGGCCTAAGCTACCTCTACGACAACTACCAGGAGCTGTTCAGCAACGGCTTCACGTACGCCAACGAAACGCCCGCCGCCCGCTACGCCCGGGAGCACCGCAACCGCCTCGAAAACGTGCCCGGCGCATTTGCCGAATATACCTACCAAAACTCACGCAACCTGATTCTGGTGGGCGGCCTGCGCCTCGACCGGCACAACCTGTACGGCTGGCAGCTTACGCCCCGCTTCAATCTGAAGTACGACGCCACCAAAAACTCGGTGCTACGGTTGGCGGCGGGTACCGGCTTCCGGGTGGCCAACCCCATTGCCGACAATATTGGCTCGTTGCTGAGTGCCCGCGAATTTGTAATTGCGCCCAACCTGCGGCCCGAAAAAGCCTGGAACGTGGGCGGCAGCATCACGCAGTACTTCCAGCTGGCCGGCCGCACCGCTACGTTTGTAGCGGACTACTACCACACTGCGTTTCAAAACCAGATGGTAGCCGATATGTACACCGCCCCGAGTTTGCTGCTGATTGGCAATCTGGAACCCGGTGGCCGGTCTTTCTCGCGCAGCTTTCAGGCGGAGCTGCAAACCGAGCCGGTGAAAGGCCTGACCGCCAAAGTAGCCTACAAGTACCTGGACGTGAAAAGCACCTACGACGGCCAGCTGCTGCGCCGGCCCATGACGGTGCCGCACCGCGTGTTTTTCAACGTGGGCTACGCCACCGCTTTCGATAAGTGGCGTGCCGACCTGACGGTGCAGGCCTATGGCCAACGGCCGCTGGCGCCGCACCCCGGCGAGATGGGCCATCAGCACGGCACCAACGAAATGGCGCTGCCGTATTCGCCACGCTTTGCCTTGCTCAACACCCAGGTGACGCGCGCTTTCAAGCGGTTTGAGGTGTATGTGGGGGTGGAGAACCTGACCAACTACCGCCAGGACAACCCCATCCAGAGTGCCGCCGCGCCGTTTAGCCCGAACTTTGATGCTGCTATGGTATATGGGCCCACCTATGGTCGCCTGACCTATGCCGGGCTGCGCTTCCGCATCGAGTAACCAATTCCTGCTGCGGAACGCAATGCACCGCCGCTTTCGTTGGAGTAGTGAATTTTAAGCTGAACAACTGAAAGCGGCACAATTTTCGTCTCTTGATTTCAACTTGTTTTCCAGTAGTGCTTCGGCGCTCAACCATTCCATTATGAAACTCGTCAAAACCTTCTTGCTGACCTTGTTTGCTGTAGTAACTGTGCAGGCCACCCAGGCCCAAACCGTGGCTAAATCGAAAGACAAAGCAGCTGGCACCGAGCAAGTGAAGCTGAAAACGTCGGCGGTGTGCGACATGTGTAAGGCCCGCCTCGAGAAGTCGTTGGCTTATGAAAAGGGCGTACAAGCTGCCGTACTCGATGTGCCCACTCAGGTGCTGACCGTTACGTACCGCCCCGACAAGACTTCGCCCGATGCCTTGCGTGCCGCCGTGCAAAAAACCGGCTACGACGCCGACGCCCAGCCAGCCGATGCCCGTGCGTATAGCCGTTTGCCCGAGTGCTGCAAGAAAACCAACGCCGTACACACTGGCGGTGAGTAAACAACTGACAGCCACAACAGCCTATGTAAAACAGCCTTTTCCGCGTGAAGAGGCTGTTTTTGTTTATGCCCACCTGACGCCTAGCAGTATCTTCGTGCTCAATGCAGGCACTGCCCTGGCTATCTACCGAAGCAGATGCTAGCAGTGAGCAGATACCGTTTCTAAGAGTCTACGCCTCGCTCCATGTGGTGGACCAGGGCAGAAAATCAAAATTTTCTGCCTCGGCCTGTCTATATTCACTGCCTCTGCCCTACCCATATTGCTCTATTCTACGCATGAAGATTACCTGCATACTCCTTGATGATGATCCGCTAGTGCTGGATTTGTTGCAAGCTTACGCGGCCATGACGGACGTGCTTGATATCAAAGCAACCTTCTCTGATCCGCTGGATGCTCACAAGTATCTGCTTGACAACGAGATACAAGTTCTGTTTTCCGATGTAACCATGCCGCACCTCAGCGGCCTCGATTTGGTGCGGGCCCTGCAACAGCCGCCCTTGGTGGTGCTCATGACGGCGCACTCCCAGTACGCTATGGAGGCGTTCAATCTGGATGTGATTGACTTTCTGCTGAAACCCATCACGCTCGACCGGTTTCTGAAGTCAGTCAACAAAATATCCAACCTTATCCGATTGCACCCCAAGGAGGCCGGCGCAGTTCAGAATGCGGCATCAGACCTGGGTTCATTTTTCATCCGCACCGATTCGCATTTTGTGCGCCTGCACTACCGCGATGTGCTCTACATTGAGGCCCTCAAGGATTTCACCAAAATAAATACCGCCGACGGCCGGACGCATTTGACACTGGTGAACCTGAAAAACCTGGAGGAGCAGCTACCAAAAGACCTGTTTGTACGCACGCACCGCTCCTACCTAATCAATGTGCAACTGATAGAATCGGTGAGCAACTTGGAAGTGCGGGTGGGCGGCTATGCGCTGCCGCTGGGCCAAACCTACCGGGAACGGGTTACCGAGCGGATTGTGAACCGTACCCTTATCAGACGGCAACAGCCGTAGCTGACTCGGCCGGGGCTAGCGGGCGGATTTCCGGCGCTGCCATAGGCAAGGTGAAACGGAGTGTAGTGCCTCTACCAAGCTCACTTTCACAGGTGATGCTGCCACCGTTGCGCTCCACAAATTCTTTGCAAAGCCGCAAGCCGAGGCCGGCGCCTTTTTCCAGCGCGGTGCCTAAAGTGCTGTGGAGGCCGGTTTCGCCGAAGATTTTTGGTAGGTCGTCAGCGGCAATGCCCACGCCGTTGTCTTCCACAGCAATTTCCCAGAGCCCCTGCCCTTCTAATTGACGGGCGCTGATTCGTACCTGGCCGTTCGAGGGCGTGAACTTAATGGCGTTGCCGAGCAGGTTACGCACAACCAGGCGGAGCATGTCTAAATCGGCGCGCACCGTGCTCAGCGCAGGAATATCACTGAACAAGGCAATAGCCTTGCGTTCGGCATCCCCGGCCAGCAAGCCCGTGGCCTCTTCAACGATGGGTTGGAGCCGGACTTTTTCGGGGCGCACCTTGTCGCCTTGCATCTGCGCCGCCGACCAGTTCAGCAGATTATCAAGCAGGCGTAGCGTTACGTCGAGGGTGCGCGTGAGGCGCTGCGAATGGGTAGCTAGCCGCTCGGGAGGCAGCGTACCCATATTCATCAAAGAAAACAGCGAGTACAGCGAGCTAAGCGGGCTACGCAGGTCGTGTGAGATGATAGAGAACAGCGTGTCTTTGGTGCGGTTGAGGCGCCCCAGCTCTTCTTTTTGCTGCTCAATAGCTTGGTTTTTTTGTTGCAGCACTTGGTTGTTGTGGAGTTGCCGGCGCCGGCCTCGGTACAAGGCAAACACCACCATCAAGAGCACCAACGCGCCCACTGCCAGCACGTTGCGTACCAAGAGCTGCCGTTGCAGCCGCACCTGCTGCAGCTGCCGGTCTTTGGTAAGCAACTGAATTTCGCGCTCCTTTTTCTCGGTTTCGTAGCGGGTTTGCAGTTCGGCTACCTGCGCCGTCCGCTGTTCCACAAAAGCGCTGTCCTGTAAGTTGGTGTACTGAGTTTGGGACCGTAGCGCGCTCTGGTAGTCGCCAGTGCGGCGGTAAATAGAAGTCAGAAGCTGATACAAGCCACTGAGCTGGACCGCCGAACCTCCCTGCCGGGCCAAGGGCAACGCTCGGCGCAACGCGTCAATGGCCGCGGGCTGGTTGCCTATCGAATCATAGGCAACGGCCAGTGCCCGCAGCCCTTCGGCGCGCCGGGCGGGCGAGGTAGCGCGGGGCAACTGGCTGAGCGCCTGCCCGTAGAAACCCTGAGCTACTTCGTAATTACCCAGCGCGTCGTACACCCGGCCAGTGCTGGCCAATGCTTCGCCAATCCGGGTGCTGTCGGAAAGCTGGCGGGCTTCGGTAAGGGCCCGGTTCAGGTAGTACAACGACCGGCTGAAATGGCGCAGTTGAAAATGCGTCAGGCCAATGTCGTTGAGGGCGGCGGCTTGGCCATTGGGGTTAGCGGCCTGCTGCCACTCCGAATAGGCCCGCTCGTGGCTAGCCAGAGCCCTTGCCCACAGTCCTTGCTGCCCGTACATGGTACCGAGCTGCGCATAGCTTTGCGCTATTTCGGTGGGATTATTCAGCTTCTGCGCTAGCTGTAGTGCTTGCAGAGCGGTGTTGTGGGCCTGGCCCGTGTCGCCTTCCACGTACTGAGCATGCCCGATGTGGCGCAAAGCCAGGGTCCGCGCCATCTGGTTGCCGGTGGTGCGGTACATCTGGCTGGCTTGCCGAAAATGACGCAAGGCTTCTTCGTATTGGCGCTGAGCCTCCAGGGCGGCACCAATGGCCATGTGCGCAGCAGCTACGTCGGTGGGGCGCTTGGTGTCAGTAGCTATTTGTAAGGCCCGTTTCCCTTCTGCCAACGCCGCCGCCGGATTCAAAGGAAGTTGCTGCTCGCTGTGCAGCAGCAGTTGCGCTATAAGCTGCGAGCTTGGCGTAGTGGTAGCCGAAGATTGAGCCTTTACTACCACACTATGCAGCAGCAGGAAGCATGCCACCAAGTGGCATCTCCAACGCAGCTTATGTAGTAGCAAATCCTGCATGCCTCTATCTACGAAAGCCTTTCTCTCTGTATTTCACAAAGAGACCAGGCTGAAAAAATTATAAAACGAAACGAGTGTGAAATTCTATATAGAACACCCTTATTTTAACAATAGGAAGTGCTTTTCTTCCGGCCCCCGTACTTTTCTTCAGCACTTGTTACTTCATAAATACAAAGATACGAAATACAAGAACCCGGAGATTTAGGCTCCGGGTTCTTGTATTTCGTATCTCGCAGGATGCTCATTTGGTTTGCCAGAGGCGCCACCAGGGCAAATACGGCTGGTCGTGGTGCTCGTAGTGGTAACCGAAGAAGTAGCAACTCACAAAAGCCCACACGTGGTGGCGCAATTGGCTACGCGACTTATGCACGTTGTCGGGGGCGTGCTCACCGCGGTGCGGCAGGTAGGTTCCGAAAAAGAACAGCTGCAACGTAGCCAGCACTGCCGGCACCATCCAGAACGCAATAACATTGCCTTGCGGGAAGTACAGCTTTAGCACATTATAGGTGGCCGCCATTAGCAGCACTTGCCACACCGTCACGTAGTTCCAGGCGAAGCGGGCAAACCACGGCAGAAACCCGGCGTGGTGGCCGTCATGAAAATCGGGGTCGTCGTCGGTGGCTACGTGGCGGTGGTGCTGATGATGCTTGGGCAGCATCCGTGGAAACCAGTTATAGGCAAACAGCCCCGCCGCCAGGGTACCCAGAAAATTATTCAGGTTTTTGTTGGCACTCACTACCCCGTGCATGGCATCATGAGCCGTAATGAACAAGCCCGTATAGAGGTGCGTTTGCAGCAACACCAGCAGATACGGCCAGGGCGTGGCCCAATCGGGCTGATACCAGGCCAGCAGAAATGTCAGCAGCCCAGCCCATGCGCCCATAATCACCACTGCCACCACCACCCCCTTGGACCCCAGCGGCGCAGGCTTCACCCGCTTAGGAGAAACGGAATAACTGAGTGACTGAGTGGCAGGCGTCATAAGGTGTAGCTACGAAAATCAGGCTTCAGGGGGCAATGGTCTACGTTTAGGGGCTTTATAGCGCCAGCAACGCATCACGCACCTGCTCCATCAGCCACATAGGCGTACTGGTGGCGCCGCAGATTCCCACCGATTGCCCTGGTTGAAACCAAGTGGCACAGATTTCCTCTACTTTGGAAATGAAGTGCGTGGCCGGATTCGTGTCCTTACAGACCTGGTAGAGCACCTTGCCATTGGAGCTTTTTGTGCCCGACACGAATACCACTTGGTCGTACTGTCCGGCAAAGCGGCGCAGGTCTTTGTCGCGGTTGCTTACCTGCCGGCAGATGGTGTCGTTGGCATTGATCTGGTAGCCCCGCTCTTCCAATTCGCCTTTGATGCGGTAAAACGAATCGGTGCTTTTGGTGGTCTGGCTGTAGAGCGTGATGTTGGGCGGCAACTCGTGGCGCAACAGCTCATCCAGGCTTTCAAACACCACGGCGTTGCCGCTGGTCTGGCCTAGCAGCCCACGCACCTCGGCGTGGCCGTGCTTGCCGTAGATGAATATTTTCTCCTGCTTGTCGTAGCTGGTTTTGATGCGGTTTTGCAGCTTCAGTACCACCGGGCACGAGGCATCAATCAGCGTCAGGTTGTTTTCCAGCGCCATTTGATAGGTGCTCGGCGGCTCTCCGTGCGCCCGAATCAGTACGGCTTCGTTGCGCAGCTGCTCGAATTGCTCGTAGCCGATGATGCGCAGACCGCGCTTCTCCAGCCGCTGCACTTCTTCATCGTTGTGCACAATGTCGCCGAGGCAATATAAATAGCCTTGCTCATCGAGTAGGTCTTCGGCCATCTGAATGGCATAAATCACGCCGAAGCAAAAGCCGGAATTGGGGTCTATACGGACGCTCAGGTGGTGCGGCATAACGCAAGAATAACCGCAGATAGGGTCGGAAGGTTGCGAGGTTGTTGTTCAGCTGACAACATAAAGTAAAGAGTTAACGACAAATTCTGATATTTCAACGCCTGTTCAACTCACATTCGCCGAAATACGCGCTGCCCTTCCAGGTCCCGAATCAGCTTTTCATCGAGCGGACTATCTTTCAATACCGCATTATCGAGCCAGAAAGCCGGGTTGTAAGGCCGGGCCATTACCTGCTGCAAATCCTTGCTTTTGCGGGGCACATCGGCGTAAGCGTGGCCCGGTAGCCGGGGCGTGTACTGATAGAAAAAGAAATTGGCGGCCACGTGCGTGCTGTCTAGTTTGCCGCTAGCCTGCCGCATTACTAGGTGGCACTGAGCCCGGGTGCTGGCCAAGCGGGTGAGCGAATCGGAAAGCGGCAAATAATCCGACACCACTCGAAACTCGTCGGCTTCAATCTGCATATCAGGCACGCCGTTCAAGCTCAGCAGCTGACCCGCCGAAAACGTCATTTCCCGGCGAAAAAGGGCAGCCGTTTGTCGGTCGATGTACAGCAGGCCGCTCGGCGCAGCTTGTCGCACATCGGGTTTGGGCTCGAACTGAATAACAGCCAGTTCCCGCCCCTGGCTGGTTTGAATTTCCTTGAGCGTGAAGTCGAACTGCGCTAGAGCCTTCGGGCCAAGCGGAACTAGCAGCTTTTCACGCTTGGGTTGCCGGCTGAAGGTAGGCAGCACCACCCGAATCAAAGCCGAAAAATTGGTGAACGTGAAGCCGCCGGGCTGCACCGCATAGCGGCTCTCACCTAAGTCCCAGCCTTCAATCTGGCGGTTGTTGAACTTGACATCGTAGAAGGCATCGAAAAACTCGCAGTACGTGCCGTTGTTGCGGGTTTTCTGGCGGTAGAAGGCTTTGCCGTAGAAGGTTTCGGCGGCGTGCCGCAGCAGCTTGGCTGAAGCCCGTTGCACTAGTTCCCGCGCTTCGGCCTCGGGGTTGCGCACCCGTACTTCGGGCAAGGCCACGGCGCTGGTGGGCAGCCGGATGGTGAGCGGCTGGGCGAGGCTGGAAACGAGCAACGTAGTGGCGCCGTACCCGATGCAAAGCACCTCCAGCTGCTGCGGCAACGAGGCTACGCGCAAGCTGAACTCGCCTACTTCGTTGGTGGCGGTGCCCTGCTGGCTATCCTTTATACCCACGCTGGCATACGGCACTGGGCGGTTGCGTTCATCTATCACCCGGCCGGTTAGGGTGCTGTTTTGAGCCGCTGCCGCCTGCATGCTCAGTAATAAAACCCCAACCGTACCGCAGATTCTCATTGGAAAACATGATCAATAAAACGAAAAAGCTCCCGAGCAGGAGCTTTTTCAATGCAAGTAACCAAACTGGTACTACAACCGAGTGAGCTTCTGGGCATCGGCCTCCGACACGTGCCCCCTGTCTACCATAAAGCTGCGTACCAACCCAAACGACTGGGCATCCATGCCCGACTTGGGGTGCTGAAGCAGCGTGTTCAGCAGAAACTGCCGGTCCTCGTCAACGTGCTGGCTTAGTCCTAGAAACGAAGGCAGGTTGCTTTCCACACTCAACCGCAGAAACCGGATTTCCGCGTTGTCGGAATCGAGTTTCACGGCCTGATCGAACTGCTTAGCGGCGTTCTGCACGTAGGTCAGCTTGTTGAACATGGAGGCGTCGCGGGCCCGGATGGCTTCGGCGGCAGCTTTATAGGCCAGCACTACGGCATCCTGGTCGCGGTAAGCAGCCATCAGTTGGTAGAACTTTTCGCCGGCTTCTTTGCTGGCGGCGGCCTCCTGATACTGGCGGCGCAGGTTGGAAACAGAATAGGGCATTTTGTCAATTATGAATTGAGAAGTAAGAATTAAAAAGGGCCGCGCTGGAACCGGCGTAATTTTTAACTCTGAAAAGCCCGCTACGCAAGCAAAAGCAACTACATAACGACGGAGATACAGCTTCACTAGGCAAGGAATTCGTGAGCGAATACATCGGCTTGCCCTTACGCTGCATAAGGCGAGCCAACGATTCAAATAGCCCGCAGGCGGTAACGAAAGTACGAACCCATCAGCAAAAGCAGCTTGGTGTTATCGGGTACGCGCACACGCTCACCCAAAATCCGTGCCGCAGGCAGCTGCCTGATCTTATGAAACAGCTTGAGATAATACACATACGCCAAATACACTCCCAGCTTGGCCGAACGTGGCAGCTGCATAATGCCGACGTAAGCGGCATCAAAATCGGCGCGGATATCGGCTTCTATCTCGCGTTTCACCGTGTCGTCGAACCGCTCGTAGCTTACACCAGGGAAGTAGACCCGGCCCCGGTCGTCGTAGTCGGAGCGAATGTCGCGCAGGAAATTCACTTTCTGAAACGCTGAGCCCAGCCGCCGCGCCGGCTCCCGCAGTTGCTGAAACATGGCGTCGTTACCTTCACAGAAGATGCGCAAGCACATTAGCCCCACCACTTCGGCCGAGCCGTAAATGTATTTCTCGTACAACGACTGGTTGTAGCTCCGGTCGTCGAGGTCCATTTCCATACTGTACAGAAAGGCATCAATGAATTCCCGGTCGATGCCATAGGCCCGCACCACGTCCTGAAACGCGTGTAGCACCGGGTTTAAGCTCAGGCCAATGGCCAGTGCCTCATCCGTCTGCCGCTTGAAATCGGCGAACAGCGCGGCTTTGTTGTGGTCGTGGAAGGTGTCTACTATTTCATCGGCCCAGCGCACGAAGCCATACACGGCGTACACCGGCAAGTGAAACCGCGCATCGAGCGTACGAATACCCAGCGTAAACGACGTGCTGTACCGCTGCGTGATGAGCTTGCTGCACGCGCGGCTGGTTTCGGTGAATAAAGCAACGTGGTCCACTTTGTGTCAATTAAAAATTGAGAATTAAAAACTAAGAATTGGCTGCTCTTGATGCGCGGTGTTTTTTCTTGACCAGCCAATTTTCACAGCAACTCTCAATACGTGCAATTTTTAACTTTTACTTCTTAATTTTTAACTGGAAACTCCTTCTCCACTTCTTTGGCCACTACCTGGCCCGATATGAGCGAGGGCGGCACTCCAGGGCCCGGCACCGTTAGCTGGCCTGTAAAGTACAAATTACCAACCTTCTTGCTTTTCAACGACGGCTTGAGAATAGCCGTTTGGCGCAGCGTATTGGCCAAACCATAGGCGTTGCCCTTGTAGCTGTGGTAATCCTGCTGGAAATCCTGGTGGGCGTAGCTGCGCTTGTACACCACCGCGTCGCGGATGCTGTGGCCGCAGTGCCGCTCCAACCGGTCCATGATAAGGTGGTAGTAATGCTCCCGGGTTGCTTCGGGGTCGGGCAGGTTGGGCGCTACCGGTATCAGCAGAAACAGGTTTTCGGAGCCGGCCGGGGCCACTGTAGAGTCGGTGATGCTGGGCACACAGGCATAGAACAACGGGCGGCTGGGCCATTTCGGCTGCTCATAGATTTCCTCGGCGTGCAAGGCGAAGTCCTCGTCAAAGAACAGGTTGTGGTGCCGGAGCTTATCTAACTTTTTATTTACGCCCAGATAAAACAGCAACGACGACGGCGCCATGGTACGCTTATCCCAATACGCTTCGTCGTAGGTGCGCCACTCGGGGGCCAACAGGTGCTGCTCGGCGTGGTGGTAGTCGGCGCCGGCCACTACCACGTCGGCGGGGCGGAAACCGGCGGCGGTTTGCACGCCGGTGGTGCGGCCGTTTTCCACTACTATCTGCTGCACTTCCTGGTTGTATTCCAGCGTCACACCTTGCTCCTGGGCCAGCTTCACCATGCCTTCCACAATCTGGTGCATGCCGCCCAGGGGGTACCAGGTGCCCAGCGCCAGATCGGCGTAGTTCATGAGCGAGTACAGGGCCGGCGTGTTTTCGGAGGTGGCACCCAGGAAGAGAATCGGGAATTCCACCAGTTCCAGCAGCCTCGAGTCTTTGAAGAATTTGCGCACGTGCTTGTGCATGCTTTGCAGCAAGTCCAGCCGCACGGCGTCTACTACCAGCCGCGGGTCGGCAAATTCCAGCAAAGAGCGGCCGGGCATGTGCACGAACTTACCGATGCCGACTTTGTACTTATAAGCGGCCTGCCGCAGAAACTCGTCGAGGCGGGCACCGCTGCCGGACTCGTACCGCTCGAACAACGCGCGCAGCTCACTCATGGCGGCCGGAATATCCACGGCTTCAGCGCCCTTAAAAATCACCTGGTAGGAAGGGTCGAGCCGGACCAACTCGTAGTAATCAGCCACTTTCTTGCCGAAGCGGGCGAAGTACTGCTCGAAGATGTCGGGCATCCAGTACCAGCTTGGGCCCATATCGAAGGTGAAGCCCTCAGCCTGAAACACCCGCGCCCGGCCACCGGGGCCTTCATTTTTTTCCAGAACGGTAACGCGGTAACCGCGCTGAGCCAAAGAAGTAGCGGCGGCCAAACCCGCGAAACCAGAGCCAATAACTAGTACGTTGCTACTCACAAATCACAGATTACGCAGGTTGAGGGCCGGTTTCACGGTGGCGAACAGGTGCAAAGATGGAATTTTACGTCCAACAAGCAGCCCGCACCATCTGATGCCCCTTATGCATACCGCCAAGCTCGGCAGAGGTTTCCGCAAAGGCGCTGAATTCGTGAAATCAGCGGACAGCGCATCTTGAGTGGCTATAAACAAACCGGGCCGCGAACAGCGCCAAATCAGCGTCGTTCGCGGCCCGTGATACGCCCGGGGCGGGGTATACTCTCTCCCTATTCCCTACTCGCCGGGGGCGTATGTCTTCAGCGCATCTTTCAGCTCCTTGCGGGCAATGTGGATGCGGTTTTTGACGGTGCCAATCGGGATTTGCAGCTTCTCCGCAATTTCCAGATACTTATACCCAATGTAGTACATCATGAACGGCGTCCGGTAGTCGGCCGACAGACCGGCAATGGCCTGGTTGATATCCGTTACTACGAAGTCGGAGGTGGCTCCGTTGTGCGTAATGTAGTTTTCGTCGGTGTTGAAATACTGGAAGTATTCCGTGCTGTCAATGTTGCTGTTGCGCTTCGTTATCTTATTGTAGTTGTTGATAAACGTGTTGCGCATGATGGTATACAACCAGGCTTTCAGGTTGGTACCAGCTTTGAACTTGTCTTTATTCAGCAACGCTTTCAGCAACGTCTCTTGCACTAGATCCTTCGCATCATCAGCGTCGCGGGTCAGGTTCATGGCCACGGGCTTTAGAGAGTAGGAAATCTTCTGTACTTGAGAGGTGAATTCCAAAGAGGTCATACTGTTTAGCTTTTCGTGGCAAAAGGTTAAACAAATATACGAGGCAATTTGAAAGTCGGGCAACGCCGAAGCAAGTATTTTTCCGCCTGCTGCCTACCCTCTTACCGAGCACATGTTAAAGTACGAAGCACCTGATAATCAGCCAGAAAAACCTCGTACAAGATTCTGTTCTAATTGTGTTTCACTATCTCTTCACCTCCCGCCAAAATGCTCGACAAACCTAGCTTAGCTCCCGACAAAACCCGCATTTTACCGGGTAAAACGCAAGCTGTTTAACCCAGTATATCCGGGTTATTTTTTTGTTACGCGGGCGCTTGAGCGTGTTCTAGCTGATCAATTTTTTTTAAAAAATCGGTCATCAGCCGGTAGCGCATTGCGTTGGCGGGCAGTTGCAAGCCTTCCACGTGAGCTAGCGGCCCGTATAAATTTACCTCTTTGCTCGGGCATAGGTCGGCTAGCTGATCAACAAAATCTTGCACCCGGTCGCGCTCCGGCACAGCCGTCAGCACGGTGCACAGGGCATAGGGCTGATAGGATTCGCATACAGCCTTTAGCTCGGCAATTGGCAAGTTCTGTCCTAAGTACAGCACATGGTGCCCCCGGAAACGCAGGGCGTAACTCATGAACAGCAGCGCCAACTCGTGCATTTCGCCTTCCGGCAGAAACAGCACCCAGCGGTGAGCGGCACAGGGCTGCACGGGGCATAGCGCATCAATGGCGGCCATCATTTTCTGGCGTATCAAGTTGGTAACCAAGTGCTCCTGCGCCGGATTAACGGTACCCGCCTGCCACATCACCCCTATGCGCTGCAGAAACGGGTATATCACATGGAGCATGGCAGCTTCAAAGCCTAGCTGATAAATGCTCTGGTTGAGGATGTCGTTGAGTTGGGGCTCGTCCATGGCCAGCATAGACGCCAGCAAGCCATTTACCCGTTGGCAGTAGTTGTTGGTGTCTTCGTGGCAAGAAATAACCGCTTGGCATATCTCCTGCTCGGTGAGCTGCGCTATTTTGGAAATCCGGTAGCCACGACTGCACAGCGTGGCCACGTTTAGCAGGCGCCGCAGGTCACTGTCGCAATACGTTCGGATGTTGGTGGCGGTGCGCACTGGCCGCAGAATGCCGTAGCGCTGCTCCCAAATACGAATGGTATGCGCCTTAATGCCCGAAAGCTGCTCTAAATCACTAATTGAAAAATGTCCCACGGCTAGCTATTCTTTTCCACTGAGCGCTCTGCACGGGCAGTAGGTTGCCGCAAAATGCGCGTAGGTGCCGGCTTGCGCATAGCCAGCGTGAAGTAGCGCGGCGACACCCACAACAGCCCAAATTCCTCGGAATTGTCGCGAGTGGTGGCTTTGTGGTGCATCTTGTGGGCCATGTTCAACGCCCGCAAATACGTGCTGCGCGACTTCCGCCAGAACCGCAGCCGCCCGTGAATCAGCACATCGTGCACGAAGAAGTACACACTACCATAGGTGGCAATGCCTATTCCCATCCAAAACCGAAAGTCTTTGGTTTCGGCGCCATACATAATGAGCAGCATCGACAAGGAGCCGTAGAACAGGAAAAAGAAGTCGTTGCGCTCGAAGTGGTGCGGGTGTCGCACGTGGTGTGAGCGGTGCAAAAACCACAGCGGGCCATGCAGCACAAATTTGTGCATGAACCACGCAATAAATTCCATCCCCAGAAAAGTAGCCGCGGTAGTGGCTACGGCTGCCGTCGTCGTCATAGTAAAAGCCTAACCAGCGTATAGAGCAGATGTTTGGTGATATGCCAGCGCATGCTCGCCGCAGTATCTTTTACAAAACAAGCTGCGCCTTAGTTTTCCCAGCTGATTTTTTCTTTCGCCAGGAACGCGGCAATGCCCCGGCGGCAATCCAGCGTACCGCGGGCTTCGGCATTTAGCTGCGCCGCGTACCGGAGGCTGTCCTCCAAAGGCATTTCGGGCAGGCGGGCCAGCATTTCCTTGGTTACTTCCATGCTCTGCGCGGAATTCTCGACGCACAGCCGCCGCGCAAAAGCATACACGTGCGCAGCCAGCGTTTCGGCAGGTACTACTTCGTTCACCAAATGTATGTCCAGGGCCTTTTGCGCCGAAATGATGTCACCGGTTAGCAGCAACTGCTTGGTGCGCGCCTCCCCGATTTTACGAATCAGAAACACGCTCACGATGGCCGGCAGAAACCCAATTTTCACTTCCGTGAAGCCGAATTTTGCTTCGGGAACAGCAAAAGCAAAGTCGCAGAGGGCCGCCAGGCCGCAGCCGCCAGCCAGGGCATGGCCTTGCACCTGCGCAATCACCACTTTTTTGAGGGTGTAAATCTGATGAAAGAGCTGCATCAGGTGCGTAGAATCGGCCAGATTATCGGTGTAGCCGAAGCCTTGCAGCTCCTGAATATAGGCCAGGTCGGCACCGGCACAGAAGGCTCCGCCCTCGGCCCGCAGCACAATTACCTTGCACGCTTCGTCGTCTTCCGCAAATTCGAAAGCCTGCTTCAGTTCCGTTACCATATCGGCACTGAGGGCATTGCGCTTCTCGGGGCGGTTGAGCGTGATATAGCCGATGGCGTCTTGCGCCTCGTAGCGAATGAAGCGTAGGGCTTCCAGCTCTTGGGTGGGCATGTTGTCCATAGGTTTCCTGGTTAAAAGCAACGAGGTAAACGACGGGAAGCTGGTCTGGCAACGCCAAACGGCCGAGCGACGCGAAATAAGGTCGGTACCAACCAAACCTAGCAAAAATGATGCGCTATAAAAACTATATAGCGAGTAAGCAGGCGCGGCGGTTTCGTAGGGCGCTAGTTTCCGGCCGGAGCCGCTACCGGCTGCCGGGTGTATGCCCCTTGCTGCGTGAGGTCATGCGTCTGCCAGCCAGCTACTTGCAGCTTTGGTTGCAGTGAAGCAACGTACCAAGATTTACACGAAGAATCGAAAATAATTGTGGGCTGCCGCCCGAATACGGCTTCCAACGTTTCGGGCCAGACGCGGGCGTTGCGGCGCAGCACCACCACATCCACCGGGCAGGGCTGCCGTGCGCCATCCAGCCGCCCCGACACGAAAGCCACCCGCACCCCACGCCACACCGCTAGCACCAGCCCACTGCTGTCGGGGCGGTGCACGGGCACTTGGCTACCGCGCCAGCCGGCGTGGTAGCTTACCTGCCGGGCTTCGCGCTGAATGATGCCCGGCACAATGCGGTAAGTACGTTCGGTTTCGGTGAGCGGCAACGAATCAACGGTAACAATGTGGGCGGCCGCGCCCTGCCAGAACCCCACCACCGAACGGCGCGGAATACTGTAGAAAATCAGTTGCTCATCGGGTGCGAGGCGGCGGGCGGCCCACATGCTGCTGCCCGCAAACAAGCCCATCAGCACACACGCCATGCCTAGCCACGCCAGATGCCGCCGCGCCACAAACGCCAGCAACACTAGAATAATGGCGAAAATCAGCCAGGCCTGCGGAGCCGTAACGTGGATGCCGGAAATGAGGGCGCCCGGCATGAAGTTCCCAATCCAGAAGATGTACTGATTGAACAGCCAAATCATTTGTTCAAACACCACCCCTACTATTTTCGGCAGGAAGTCGAGCACACTCGCTAAGCCGGTTGAAAATAAGCCGATGAAGGCCACAACGCCTTTCAGCAGAAGCAGCCCCAGCCCTACGTACACGGCCATAGAGGAAATAGGCACCGCCACCAGGTTGGAGAGCAAGAAGCTCAGCGGGAACTGATGGAAATAGTAGAGCCCCAGCGGAAACGTAGCCACCTGCGCCGCCAACGACAGCGCCGTAGCCTGCCAGATGTTATCCAGCAGCCAACTGGTTTTCTGCCAAAGCCACTGTAATTGTTTGGATTGCCAGGGCCGTTGCTTGTTCAGGAAATAGCCGCGCACATCCAGCCAGGCCACAATACGCGGCTGCAAATACACGATGCTGATAACCGCCAGAAAAGACAGCTGAAAGCCAACGTCGCAGAGCAGATAGGGGTCGTAGCAAAGCAAACAGAAAGCCGCTACGGCCAGCGTGTTGAACATATTGGTTTGCCGGCCGCTGGCGCGTGCCACAATAATGAACGTGAACATCACGGCCGCCCGTAGTACCGAGGCCGACAGGCCCGTCAGGAACGCATAGCTCCAGATGCCAGCTAGCCCCAGCAGCGCCGACACCAGCCGAAACGTGGCCCCGCGCCGCCCCGGAATCCGACTGAGCAGCCACGTTACGGCCCCAAACAGCAAGCCCACCTGCAACCCCGATACGGCCATGATGTGCGTGGTACCGGTGTTGGCGTAGGCTTGCTTGGTTTGCTGATCCACGTCGTCTTTGATGCCCAGTACCAGGGCCGAGGCCAAGGCGTATTCGCGCTTATTGTGCACGTATTGCCGGAATACGCCATCAAGCACTCGGGCGGTGCGCATGGCCACGGCCCGCAGGTAGCTAGGCGGCGCGGTGGCTATAGCGCGGTATTGGTCGGGGTGAATGAACTGTTGATGATACACCTGGTGGTACTCCAGGTAGCGGCGGTAGTCGAACTCGCCGGGGTTGAGCGGCGCTTTGCTGGGTGCAGGCGCCCCGCGTACCAGCCACACGTTGCCGTAAACTGGCGCCATCACGCCCGCGTCGCGCGGAATGGACACCCGAATACCGCCCACCGCCGCTTGCCACTGCCCTGCCACCCGCACTGCCGACACGCGCACCGTGGTAGCATAGGTGGCGGGCCGTACCACCGTATAATCGTCCACCACAGCGCGATAAAACTCGATTTCACCTCCAAACCGATACAGGTGATTTGCAGCTCTGGATTCGGTGGCTTGCTGCGTTAGCGCGGCCCCGGCCACGTATACCGCCAGCACCGCCAGCATACCAGCCAGGTCCGTGGCTTCGGGGCGCCGTTGCCGACCGGCCCACCACTGCGCCGCCCCAAACAGCAACACTGCTCCTACTACCCCTCCTGCCAGAGGCGGCAGCATCTCTCCGAAATACAGGTAAGTCAGGATACCGGCCATCAACGCCAACGTCAGGCGCACAAAGGCATAAGAGGCCCAGGTAATGGTATTCTTCATAACAGAAGTAGCACTTAGTATATGATAATCTTGCTTCCGAACCGGATAGCCACGTAACGGATTAGGTAATATATCAAAAGCCAGCCACGTTGTACTACACCAAGCAGTGAAGGCACAAAAAAGCCCTTCCGTAACGCACGAAAGGGCTCTGGCTTTTTGCTGGGTACTGCTGCTAATTGCTTGTGCGCCGCACCATTTTGTAGTGCTGAATGTCGCACTCCTCGAACATCTCACCGACCTTCTCAAAGCCGTGCCTTTCATAGAAACGCACAGCCGGTAGTTGCGCATTCAGGTACACTACTGCGCCGGGCCAGGTGGCATCTACGTCTTCGAGTACTTGCTTGAGAAGCGCCGCGCCGGCCTGCTGGTTACGATATTCGGTTAGCACTGCAAAACGCTCCAGCTTCACACCGCCGTCGGTTTTGCGCCAGCGGGCCGCTCCGCAGGGCGTCCCATCGGCGGTCCGGGCCAAGTAATGCGTAGCGCCATCGGCATCGTAGGCGTCATGTTCGGCTTCTGCGGGCACATTCTGCCCTTCCACAAACACGTTGTGCCGGATGGCAAAGGCTGCTTCCAGGTCGTGTGGGGCCGTAATGCGTTGAGCTTCCATAATGCACTGATTTAAGCGGGTTAATCGAGTTCTGCGGAAAAGTTTCACCACTGGTTGGTCGGCGAAAGTAGAAACAAAACGAAAAAAGCTGCTTCCCTAGAGAAGCAGCTTTTCGAGAATAGTTGATGCTGTTACGTTGATTCCGGCCTGAAGTTAGAGCTGTTGCTCCTGGTTCACGGGCAGTTCCTGGGTGCCATCGTCTTCGCGACGGGCATCGGGGTGCCGGCCGGGGTCGGAAGCGGCAGAACCGGGGTTGTTTGGCCGACGGTAGGGTTGCGCCTCCCGAATGGGCCGGTTGATGGAGTTGGCTTGTTCGTGCTGCGCGGCTACGTCGTACTTGTCGTAGGCCATCACAATCGACTTCACCAACCGGTGCCGCACCACATCTTCGGAGCTCATTTCCACGAACCCAATGCCGTTCACGTCCTTCAGAATATCCAACGCCTGAATCAGCCCCGATTTCTGCTTGGTAGGCAAGTCAATCTGGCTTCGGTCGCCGTTCACCATCACTTTAGCCGTTGGCCCCATGCGAGTCAGAAACATCTTCAGCTGCGAAGGTGTAGTGTTCTGAGCCTCATCGAGCAACACAAAAGCGTTGTTGAGCGTGCGGCCGCGCATGTAGGCCAGCGGCGCAATTTCGATGGTCTTGTTCTCCATGTAGAACTTGAACTTCTCGGGCGGCAGCATGTCCTCCAGCGCATCATAAATGGGCCGCAGATACGGGTCGATCTTGTCTTTCAAGTCACCGGGCAGGAAACCCAGGCTTTCACCGGCTTCCACCACGGGGCGCGAAATAATGATCTTCTTAACCTCCTTGTTTTTGAGGGCCCGTACCGCCAGCGCCACCGAAATGTAGGTTTTGCCGGTGCCAGCAGGCCCCAGCGCAAACACCAAATCGTGGCGCATTACGGCATCAACGAGGCGTTGCTGGTTGGCCGTTTTGGCTTTGATAACGCCGCCCTTGGCCCCAAACAGAATGACATCGGGCGAGGCTTCCAACAAACGGTCCTGCTGGTCTTCATCGGCCGAGGAAAGGTACTGGCTTACTGTTTTGTCGGTGATTTGTCCGTACTGGTGATAGTGCTCCAGCAAGGCCGACAGGATGTCGTTGATACGGCTGATGACGGGCGTTTGGCCCTGTATTTTAATCTCGTTGCCGCGGGAAATAATTTTGCTACCTGGAAAAGCCGCCGCTAGCTGGCGGATGTTCTGGTTATCGGGCCCCAGGAAATCAATCAGGGACACGTTTTCGAGCGTGATGACTTTCTCTACCAAATTAAGGGGTGGTAAGGACTAGGGAGTTGAGTGAAATGAAGCCACCCGAAGCATATCGGTTCGGGCAAATAGCCTATTTTTGCCGCCCTTGAAGGGCACCAAAACAATAGTACGAAGAACTCAGGATTTCCGGCAATGGGGTTGATTACGTTTCTGTCTGACTTCGGCTACCGCGACCATTACGTGGCGGCGGTGAAGGCGCGGATTCTACAATTAGCGCCTTCCGTGCCGGTTCTCGACATTTCGCACGCTGTTGAACCCTTCAACATCGCGCACGCCGTTCACGTTCTAAATGCGGTATTTCGTGACTTTCCGGCGGGCACCGTACACCTGGTTGGCGTCAATGATTTGGGTGGCCCTCGCGCCGCCTGGCACGCGGCCAGCTTTCAGGGTCATTATTTCGTAAGCGCCGATAATGGCCTGCTTGCCTTGCTCTGCGACGGCCAGCCGGAGGAGCTGGTTAGCTTGGGCGCGGCCAGTACCCTCACCTCCTCCCCCACCCGCGACCTGCTGGCTCCTGCGGCAGTACATCTAGCGCAAGGCGGCCACCTCACCGACCTTGGCCCCACTGTCACGCAGTTCTTTCAACTGCTCAACCGCCAAGTGCGCCTCCAGGATAACCGCATCACCGGCCACGTGGTGCACGTCGACCACTACGGCAACCTGATTACCAACATCACGCGGCAGGCAGTGGAGGTCATTGGCCGCAACCGCCCCTACACCGTGCATTTCGCCCGCGAAACAGTACGTGAAATTGCGGCGCACTTTCAAGCCGCCGACCCCGGCGAAGCCGTCTGCATTTTCAACAGCCAAGACCAGCTTTGCATCGGCATCAACCAAGGCAATGCATCGGAGTTGCTGGGCCTCCACTTCGACTCGCAGGTAGACTTACGTTTCCCAAACGAAGGAGTGCCAGTTGCGCCCGTAGCTTCAGAAAGTTACACGGCCCGCCAAGTAAAATCCTAGCCACGGCGCAGTGAAGGCATTTTCAGCATTTGTTTTAATATTATGTTAAACAGACATATCAGTTAAATTAAGAACTCCCAAGCGCTGCGCTTTATTTGTAAGAGCAAAGTAACCATATCCCCCTCCCTGTTATGCTAATCCGAATCGTGCGGATGACGTTTTTACCGGAAGCAGTACCAGCCTTCTTGGAAATTTTCCGCAATTCTCAGGAGCAGATCCGACAGATGCCAGGGTGCCAGTTTCTTGAGCTGTGGCAGGATGCCGACCAACCCAATGTGTATTGCACTCACAGCCATTGGGATTCAGCGGATGCATTGAACGCCTACCGTCGCTCTGCACTATTTGGCCAAGTGTGGCCAGCAACCAAGGGGCTGTTTGCGGCCCCTGCGCAGGCGTTTTCGGTGCAGCAAGTTCCGTTAGCAGCCCTTTAGAGTCACTGTAATTCAGCAGGCACCAGCAGCATCAACGCACCAATATCACTCCAGCTTGTTAACCTTAAGTGGTGAAACCGGTATTGCTAGCTATGGAAACCAATTATTTCGAGTTCTACGACCTGCCCGAAGCCTTTCAGCTTGATGACGCGGCTTTGAAACGCCGCTATTATGCCCTAAGTCGCGAATATCACCCCGACTTTCACGCTACGGAAAGCGCCGAGCGGCAGCAGGAGGTCTTACGCCTATCGACGCTTAACACCAACGCCTACCGCACTCTTTCCGACGCCGACCTCCGCATGGCCTACATTTTAAGCCGCCACGGACTCTTGGAAGAAGGAAAACAGTCGATGCCACCAGATTTTTTAATGGAGGTAATGGAGCTAAACGAACAAATAATGGAGCTAGAATTCGACCCGAATCCGGAGGTAGCTGCACAGGTGGAATCCGAGGTTAACGCACTGGCTGACACACTAGATGCGGGCATCGAACCAGTGCTGGCTGGTTACCCGGGTCTCCCCGTTGAAGCGCGTCCCCAAGCACTACACCAAATACAAACGTATTACCTAAAAAAGCGGTACCTGTTGCGCATTCGCGAAAGTCTAACTAAGTTTGCAGCCCGTTCCTGATCAGCAGGAATGAGTGAAGCCCAGATGGCGGAACCGGTAGACGCGTTGGTCTCAAACACCAATACCGCAAGGTGTGCCGGTTCGACTCCGGCTCTGGGTACCCGTAGGCACTAGAAGTGCTGAATTAGTCGTAAAAGCGGCCTTTCCAAGCAATTGGAGGGGCCGCTTTTGGCATTACGGCACACCCCATTTGTCTACTTGGTGCAGCTTCAGGTATTCATATATTGAACCACCTTGCTGGTTTGCTATTGGCAGCAATTGGTTTGCGGATTGATTCCAAACCTTAGCGCGGCGTTTGCCTATTCAAGACCCATCATAAGCCCTGCTACGCGTATATGCAGTGGCGCAAGAGCCCGATAGGGCATACGCTCGTCGCTGAGACTACAGTGCTTACTACGGTATATCCCTAATTCTGAGCAAAAAACCTGGTTTCAGATAAACTACACCCGATAGTTCAACTATACTCGAAGTCACCTACACAGGAGCTTCCTTCTATCAAATATTTATTTGACCGCCACAGCAATAGCAGTAGTGGAATTAGCAGAATACGCAGTGGCTTTATACCAATTGTGTGTACTCCCCCCAGTACAATCACTGCCTGCCCTGTACTAACCAGTAACACAGAATAGTTGCGGACCGCTCCGAATAGAGAGTTGGTGCAACTAGCCTAGGTTGATAGGCTGTTTCTGGATTTCGGCGCGGGGCAGCCAGCCCGCACATGTGCTTCTTTACCCACTAAGTAAAGCTGTTGGTCGAAATGCTGCTCTTGCGCGTGCGGAATTGCAGTAAATTCGAAGTTGTTCCCCTGTTAGCTCGTTTGCCACGATGCTGTTTGAACTATTCTTCTTTTTGTTTTTCCTTTTAGATCAAGAAGCACCAGCATTGCAGGCAGCAGCATGAAGTACTCTCCCCGGAAAGCTGCTACTCCACGGGCGGTTACCGGGCAAATTCATTTCAGTTGGAGTAAATGGCTTTTATAGTCTGCGCATACTTCCCTTCCATGATGCACTTCCTTTCCCGTTTCCAATTATCTGCTTTACTGTTGCTGGCAGCCCTGGCCGCTAAGCTACCAACAGCTTCCGCCCAGACAAGGGAGCGGCGCACCAGCATTGGCATCAACGCAAGCACCCTACAATACCAAGGCGACTTCGGCTCAGATTATTGGAAATTCAATAGCAGTCAATACGCCCCAGGCGTAGCCGTTAATCTATATCTGTTTCGGGGGCTGGATCTAAACACTCAATTCTTTTATGGGCAGCTAACAGGCCAACGCAGTGCTGCTTCTTATTTCAATACCACGCTGCTCAACAGCACTCTCGGCTTGAAATTCAAGCTCAACAATGGCTGGGCGCTCAAGGAGGAAGCTCGCGTGCAGCCCTATCTGCTAGCCGGTGGGGGCTGGACGTACGCCAGCCGGGTGGGGCTGACAGATGGCAACCGTATCGACGAAGATAAAGGCTATATAGATGTAATGGGCGGAGCTGGCATTAGTCTTCGTTTGGGCCGAGGGGTTAGCTTTTTTGTGCAAAGCAGCCAGCATTTGCCTTTACATGCCAACCTGGATGGGGTGCCGGCGCTCAACAACCCTCGGTGGGCCGACCGTTTTTTGCAGCATACTGTGGGCCTGACGTTTAATATGGGCCAAGCCCGAGATATTGACGAGGATGGTGTACCCGACCGGCTGGATCAGTGTCCTAAAACCCCTGCCGACATTGAAGTAGATGCCCATGGCTGCCCCCTAGACGATGACCATGACGGCGTGCCGAACTATCAGGATCAATGCCCCAATGACCCAGGAACCGCCGAAATGCGGGGCTGCCCTGATACCGATAAAGATGGTATAGATGATGTAGATGACGTTTGCCCTGATACACCCGGCAAACCTGAACTGCACGGCTGCCCTGATACCGACAACGACGGAGTAACAGACGCCAACGATAATTGCTTGGATACACCTGCTGGCGCAGCTGTTGATGCCAACGGGTGCTCGGTGGCAACTGCTACCACCCAGGCCAACCCCGACTCTGCCCAAACCACAGCAACTGCTACGGATACTGACGGCGACGGTACCCCCAACGCCACCGACCGTTGCCCTAACGACGCAGGACCAGCTACCAACCACGGCTGCCCCGAAATCAAGGCGCGAGACCGTCAGCGGTTACGGCAGGCTACCTTATTTATTGGCTTTGAGCGCAACCAAGCCACGCTACTACCCTCCTCCTATGCCACGCTGGATACTATTGCCCAAATCCTGACGCAATACCCTAATTACTCGCTTAGTATTGCCGGCCACACTGATAGCCAAGGATCAGCAGCATATAACCTACGGCTTTCACAGGAACGGGCCGCTGCCGCCCGGCGCTACCTGCTTAGCAAAGGCAGCGCCGATACCCGCGTGGAACTGCGCGGTTACGGCTCAAGCCATCCTCTTGCTGATAATGCCACCGAAGCCGGGCGAATTCGTAACCGGCGGGTGGAATTTGACCTATTCCTTACCGGGGAGTTAAATGCCGCTCAACAGAAGTACGGCTCTGCCCCAACCCTTCTCTCAGTTGCTCCCCCCGCCAAGCCCAAGCTCGCTCCAGCGAAAAAACGCTCAGCTGTAAAAACTTCGCGCAAGAAGACTTCAACCAAAAGCAGAAAACCCGCGCAAGCAGTTAGAGAAGCCGCCGTTCCTTCTACTAAGCGCGATAGTAACTGGTAGAACACGGTCGTATAGTCGTTGCGGCTTTGTTGCATAGAACATCATAAAAAAAGGTCCTCATTATGCTGATGAGGACCTTTTTTTATTTCCCAGCCAGCACGCTGTTCTACTTCTGCTTCTGGTCTGTGTAAAAAGCTATTCTGTGGCTCCTTTCTGTGCTTCCCGCAGCCACTCTTGAGCTGATGCCAGGAAAAAGAAGTGCCGGTTATGGAGGTTGCTAACCGCACCTAACTGCACGGCCTCGGCATAAACGGCTGCCAACGACCCAGGCTGCACAACGGTGGCCATATGCGTTAAGCCTGCTTGCACGGCGCGCGGCACCCAATTCGCTACTATCCATTCCACCGCGTCTTCACTCCAAAAACCACTGATTTGACGATTATCATTGAGCAGACAGCAACACGCCTTTTCCTGCAACAAGAGAAGCCCTGCATTGCAGCCAGTGAGCACGCTGGCATAGCTCTGGTCACCTACCCACGTGGAGGAAACCCACTGATTTTCGGCGTCGTAATCGAGTATAAGGTATACCCGCCCAAGGGCATCATGTAATTCGGTCGGCATAGAACTGGAGGCTAATAGAGTAGATTAAGTAGCATTACGTAAATGGTTGCAACACCAAAACCGATGGCCTCTTGCCAAGCCACCGTAAGGTACCCGGCCGCAACTGCACACTATCAGGAAGCAGAGCTACGATAGCAAGGCTATTAAAGCGCAGGACCTACAGAAACTTTGGCAAGGCCAGCGCAACAGAAGAGCATACCAAGATTTCTCGGCTCCCAAACCCGCTGCTCATCACGCACCAAACATCACAAAAGAAAAAAGCCCCTCGGCGCAGCACGATGGGGCTTTTTAGTGGTCACGCTAGGACTAAAAACGTGTTTTTCGTTTCCAGCGCTTTCCACTAAAAGCGCCGTAAGGTAGGCAAAAACGCGGGTTGCGCGGTAAGCACTGCCAACGACTGGAAGGGAATTACCTGAAATCTGCCACATAAATCTGCCGCACACTTTTAGGCCGCGTTCGAGGAGCGGCGCATGAACTCCTGCAGCAGCTTGATGGTGTCCACGCCCACGTAGCGGTTGAAGCTGGCCTCGGTGGTGTGGCCGGTGGCCTGCATGACCATGCGGGTGGGCACGCCCTGGTAGAGCTTGAGCGTAACGAAGGTTTTGCGGCCCACCTTGCTGCTGAGCGTCAGGCGGGTGATGCCGGCGAGCTGCGCGACAATCTTTAAAAACTCGTTGACCCGGTAACACGTCGGCAGCAGCAGCCCGTCCGGGGCGCGGTGCTCGTAGGCGGTGGCCAGCTCCACCAGGCGGAATAGGTTGTCGTCGTAGAAGGGAATGTAGCACTCGCCGCCGGTCTTGCCGGCTTTGATGTGAATCATCTGGCCCTTGACGTGCTGCCAGCCCAGCTTCTCGGCGTCGCTGATGCGCAGGCCGGTGTAGCAGCACTCCAAGAACTTGTCGCGGGCCAGCGCCACGTGCGCCGCCCAGGCCTGGTAATTATGCATCTCGGGCGCGTTGGCCTTGGAATGGGTGGCGCGGTGCAGCTCCAGCAACTGCTGCTGCACTTGCTCGGAGTGGAAGTCCAGCTTTTGAATGCGGCGCAGCTCCTGCTCGGTCAGCGCATCCACGCCCACGTAGACTTTGGGGGCGGTGAACTTGCGGTAGCGGCGGTTGACGGGCAAGTCCTGGTCTTCGCACCAGGCCAGGAAGGTGCGCAGGCGAGTGATGTGCTTGCCGAAGGTGTTGGCCTCCTGGCCCAGCTCGTCCATGACGTACTCGCGGAACGCGTAGTAAAACGCGTTGTCCATGCCCTCGAGCGTGAGTGGCACCTGCTTGGCCTGGCTGAAGAGCGCAAAGCGCTGCCGGGTGGCCTTGAGCCCGTCGAGCGTGGTTTTGGCCATCGGGCGGTAGGTGGTCGGGTGCAGCTTACGGGCCGACTCCTGCACCCACGCGTCCATGAGCTGCAAAAACGTGCGCGGGGCCGCCCCCTCCCCGGCCGTAGCGGGCACCACCGAGGGGTTGAGCGTTTTGCCGGGCTTGAGTGCCGGCTCCAGCGCGGCGCGCAGCGCGGCCTCGCTGAGCAGCACCCCCGCCTGCTCGGCCGCATACAGGGCCTCCTCGGCGGCCTGCTCGATG
This sequence comes from Hymenobacter telluris, assembly GCF_017313265.1. Classification (GTDB taxonomy): domain Bacteria; phylum Bacteroidota; class Bacteroidia; order Cytophagales; family Hymenobacteraceae; genus Hymenobacter; species Hymenobacter telluris. Next base: position 54,930 of record NZ_JAFLQZ010000021.1, read on the forward strand.
GCGGCCAGCTTGGGGTTGATCTGGTGGTAGTAGGAACCTTTAACGGCTTTTACCTTGTGGTTTTCCTCGTCCCAGTGCTCGGGGCGCACCACTTCGCCGCTGCCAATGCGCAGGCGGTGGCCGGCCCAGCAGATAGTCATCTGAATGGGAGCCAAGCCGCGCTTGTTCAAGGCGCTGCGGCGCAATTGACGCGTGATGTCCATGCCGTAAAACTAGCACCTGCCCGCCGAGTTTACTCTTTCACGAAGTTACTAGGAGGAAGCCGCCGCGCCCAGCCGGGTGCTCAGGTCAGGGACGGATACAAGGCCAGGGTGAAATTGAGGGCCGCCAGGGCCACCTGCACGAGCTGGTGCCGGTTAAGGGCCGCCTGCAAGTAGTTGGGCGTAGTGACGAAGGTTTGCACTTCCGTGTCGAGCATGGCCAGGTGCTGCAAAAAGAGGTAGCGCCGCCCCTCGGGCACGTGCGCGGGGTAGAGCTGGTGCAGCTCCTCGACGAGCACCGTGAAAAACGCTTGCAAGGGCACTCGCTCCTCTTCGGTAAGCACCCGGTTCCGCTCCCCAATTAGGCGTAAATACGCCCGGTCCTGGTGCAGGCGGGCAATAAGTAAAGCAGGCATCCTATAAACGCGTGATAAAGCAATAAATTACTCGAGCAGCGCCGTGGCCAGGGTGGTTTCGAGCACGCGCAGCAGCAGCTCGTGGGTTTGCTGCCACTGCGCGGGGGGGTGGCTCCGTTAGCAGCAACGAATAATTGAGGGTAGGGGTCAGCAAGAAGGTCTGCTGGACCAAGTGCATCTGGTTGAGCAGGAGCTGATACCGAAAGGCGTCGGGAGAACACAGCGAGCTGGCATAGAGTTCGTACAGGGCTTCAATCGTGGCCGTGAGCAGGTGCCGCAGCCGGTGCTGGACGGGGATGGGATACTGGCCTACGGGCAGGCGACGAACTTGCCGAAACAGGCGCTTGAGTTGCGCAAGGATAAGCGGAGTAGGCGGCATGACAGCGCGTGCCCAACCCCGATGGCGGCGCGGGAAGGAGCCGTTGGTGAGTAGCTGTAACAGAATACGGCTGCCAATATATAGAAAGTACGCATTAGTAGCGCCCTGCCTAGCATCGCGCTACCTACCGTAAACGCTACTCTTTTATAAGCTTAGTGGTATGGCCACTGGTCTGGTCGCGCAGCAGGTAGAGGCCGGCGGGCAGGGCCTGCACGTCCAGGGGCTGGGCGGAAAGCTGGCCGGCACGCACGACCTGGCCGAGCTGGTTGAGCAGCTGGTAGGGCGTGCCCAGCGGGCCGCGCAAGGTGAACTGGTCACGGGTGGGGTTGGGATAAGCGGTGAGAGCCGGGCGAGCAGTCGCAGTTTTGGTGCTGAGCGGGTCGGCGGCCAGTTTGATCACCCAGAAATCCTGGCCGCCCTGACTGGCCTGCGTTTTGTCGCTGCTGGCATCCGACGCGGTGCCACAGGCCAGAATATAGCCCCCATCCGCGGTTTGCCGGAGCATAGCCAAATCGTCCACCCGGTTGCCACCCAGCGACTTGTCCCATTGCGTAACGCCGCTGGCGCTGAGCTTAATCAGCCAGCAGTCCCCGTCGCCCTGGCTGACGCGCGTTTTATCGCCCGTGGCGTTGGAGTCGGACACACCGCCGATCAGAAAGCCGCCGTCGCTGGTTTGCTGCACATCAGCAAAAAATTCAGAGCCCCAGCCGCCCAGCGTTTTGTCCCAGAGGACGGTGCCGCTGGCGTTGAGTTTGACCACCCAGTAGTCGACGCCCCCCTGGCTGTTCTGCGTCTTGTCGCCAAACAGCCCGGAATTAGAGTGTCCCCCTAGAATGTAGCCCCCATCCGTGGTTTGGGCTACTTTGTAGAGTACGTCGCTATCGAAGCTTCCTACGGTGCGGTCCCACTGCTTGGTGCCGCTGGCATCGAGTTTGAGCACCCAGTAATCATTGTTGCCCCAGCTGGCCTGGGTTTTGTCGCCGCTGATGGGCGAACTGGAATACCCGCCGAGCACGTACCCGCCGTCGGTGGTTTGCTGCAGGCTATACAAGTAGTCAGCGGAAGAGCCGCCAAAGGTCTTATCCCAGAGCTTGGTGCCGGTGGCGTCGATTTTGACCACCCAGTAGTCGTTGCTGCCCAGATTGGCCTGCGTTTTCGCCCCGCTGATGGGCGAGTTGGAATAGCCTCCTAGCAGGAAGCCGCCGTCGCTGGTGGGCTGCAGCGTGGTTAACTCGTCTACTGCCGAGCCGCCGTAGGTGCGGTCCCAAACTTTGGTGCCACTGGCATCGAGCTTGACGAGCCAGTAGTCACTGCTCTGCGGCGATTCGGTTTTGTCGCCGCCGATGGGGGAGCTGGACGTGCCGCCCAGCAGGTAGCCGCCATCAGCGGTTTGCAGTACGGTGCGCAGGTTGTCGGCATTGATGCCGCCGAAGGTCTTGTCCCACTGCTTGCTGCCGCTGGCATCGAGCTTGAGCACCCAGTAGTCGAAGTCCCCGCGCCCGCCCTGGCTCTTGTCGCCGCTCAGGGGCGAATTGGAATAGCCGCCGACAATATACCCCCCGTCGCTGGTGGGCTGGATGGCCTGCGAGCGGTCGGTAATTGAGCCGCCCAGCGTCTTGTCCCAGAGTTTCGTCGGGGCTTGGGCAGTGGCGTGATAGGAACTGCCTAGTAAGCCGGCAGCAGTAAGCAACAGAGTGGGTAGTAATCGGTTCATACTGAAGGAATAGAGGAGGTAATAGGATTGAGTTCTTCTCGCGCAATAATCGCACCACGCGGCCGGCCCGGCGCAGCGGCAACTGGAGGTACTACGGCGTGCGGCGCTTGAGCAGGTAGTAGAAGCGGCTTTCTTCAAAGCCCTGGGGCTGCACGTCCCAGCCCAGGGCGTAGAGGTAGTTCAAGGCGGCGGCCTGGTCGGCGAAGCGGCGCGGTTTGCCGTTTTCGCGCACGTAGTCAAACGGGCCGGCTGGGTTCACGCCATCCGATAAGGAGAGCTGGCAGTACGAGAGCAGCACCCAAATGCGCGCCGACCCGTACATCGGTTTGGCGGGCGCGGCGGCGGGTGACTGCTGGGCCTGGGCGGCGGGCAGGGCCGCACCGAAGTAGAGCGCAAGCGGCAGGAGCAGATAGGCAGGGCGCATAAGGGGTAGGAGTAAAACGAGTGAACGAGGCACGGCACCTAGGCCGCGGCCGACATCATGGTAATGTAGTAGTTGGCGCAGTGCACGGCCAGCAGCAGCAGCACGTCTTTAGAAGGGTGCGTTTCCAGGGCCGCGGTGGAGGTGAGGGCGAATTCATAGGTGAACTTGCTCCACTTAAAATCGGGCTGCACCACGAGCAGTTCCTGCCCTTCCGCATCGGTGAGCAGGTAGTGGCTTTTGAAGAGGCCTTTCTGGCGGAACACGAAATCCTGCGGCGCGTGGCCGGGGAAGGTGCTCTGCAGGATGATGTTGCCGTTCCAGCCCATCTTGAAGCGCAGCAGCGTGGTGTCGTGCTGGCGCAGCTCGATGGTGGTACCCCAGAAGCCTTTGGGCTGGACGGCAAACGGCGTGGGCTCGGTGGCGAGCGTGAGCGTGGCCTCAAAGGAGAACCAGCTCGGGTAGGTGAGCTGCCCCACGAGGCGGGCGCCTTCACGCAGGCGGAAGCAGCGGGTGTCGTCGGCGGTTACGTGGTACTCGGCCATACAGGGAGAAGGATTAACGCTGCAAACCTGCTCTACCCCAGCGGTAGCCGCCACGCCAGCACCCAGCCGCCCAAGGCTAGGTGGAACATGGCGTTATCGGAGTGGTGGAAGTAATAGAGAAGGAATGTGTAGTATTCGAAAACTAACCAGCTATAGCTAAGTTTTTTAGTCATGACCAGCGTATGTACGTACTGTACATACCGCTGAAACAAGGTAGCTTGCAGAAAAATAGCTTGAAAATTTGTAAATTAAGAAGTTGTTGTTGAAGTATTTCCGCAATGCTAGATAGAGACATCCGTAGCTACTTGCACGAAACATATCTCCGACGTTACAAGAACGACGGCATTTCGTGTGTGGTAGAGGAGATGGGGCTCTCAGCACACGCAGCACGTATAGATATTGGCGTTATTAACGGTGAGTTAGTTGGTTATGAGATTAAGAGTGACAGAGATACACTGAACCGTTTGCCAGGACAACTGGAAGTATATAATCAAATTTTCGATCGTATTACTGTAGTCTGCGGTCCGAAGCATTTAGGGAAGCTAGAAGAGTATCTGCCGGAATACATCGGCTTGATGGTTACTAAAAACCTGGATGGCAAGTGGGAACTAGTAACAATTCGAGAGTCTTCCCAAAATCCCAACAGGACAGCGTATATGATTGCTAGTTTGCTCTGGCATGAGGAAGCCAAATCGTTACTTGTTGAATTAGGCCTTAGTAAGGGATTGAGCCGTTTGCGTCGCTGGGAACTTTGGGAGCGTATCGCTGAAAATTTACCTATAGACCAGGTTTCTCATCATGTACGCACTATACTCAAGGCGCGTACCGCATGGAGGGAAGCATAGAAACGACAAGTTCTAAGTGATGAGATGTATTAACGGCAACCCAAGTTGTAGCATTACCACGCGGTTGCGAGCCCGGCTGGCTAGCATTATAAATGAACTCATCTCCCCAGCTAAAATCTTGACCGCTGAAATCAGCATTCCTGGCCAAAATCATACTCAGTCTATGAAATTGTTCGCTCATCGTGAAAGGTGAGGGACCAACTTTTTGCCCTCTTGTCACCTCGTAATATGCAGGAAATGTGTAGCGAACTTTAGGCACTCCGATGCGACTAGGACTAGGCTCTATAGAAACTGTTCCTGTAGCATAGTCCCCAAAATGAATAGTTTCCTCAATTCCGTCTTTTACGTTAGAGAAGAACTCTAACTCTTTTCTTGAAAACTGAACCGGCACCCACTTTTCAGACTCTGGCATAATGCTAGGTAGCGAGGTAGACGACAGGATAAGACCTGCTGGGTGCAAACTACTTAGTTGATGCATATATCCCTGAATAGCTACTTCGTATATACCTAATGCAGTTGTAGGCGAACTAATATCGCCTGCATCTAACAATATGAAAGCGTTAGTAGCCTTAAGCTCATAAGCATTTATTGCATCTTTTATTTTTTGTAAGGCTTTTCCCGTAAGTTCATTAATAGGGATACGTAGAATATAGGGTTTTCCTTCCCCTAATAGTGAGTTATATAATTTAACGTAATCCTCAGACCCTGTCAAGCTGTACACTGGATAAAACTTTCCTCCATTTGTTGTAATGGAAAAAAGTAGATTCCTGAGTAACGAAGAAGAAATACCTGAAGGCTTAGGATCTAAAAAGCAAGCTAGGTTGCTAGAGGGATTTAAGACAGCTTGAAGCGTATTTGCTATTTTAGTAATGTATTCAGCAGAAGGTTTTACCTTTTTTCCATTCTCATCTAAATCAGGCGGAGCTATTTGAAGAATAGGTCTGACTGAGTATTTAGATTTGGGTTTTAAGGTGCTTAGTGCATTAATTTCGCCTTTTTTGACTCGGAGAAAGGGAAAGTATAACATCGACTAGGTTAATGAATCTTGATTAGAAAGGAACATAGGCTATTTCGTTGCCCATCGTAGATAATAGAGAAAGTAAGGGTCAAGAATATTTAAAGTTTCCTTCTCCTTATCATATTCAATCACCCTATCCTCTTCTGCTCTGGTTCTGATAGAAGTATCCATCTGTATTAATGTACTAGTTATATCGCTACCACGTGGCTCTGAGTATCCAGCATCAATTAGTGATTCTATTCGCCCCTTCAAATCTTCATAAGAAAAAGCCAGCGCTGCTTCACCACTAGCTATAGCTGCCAATACTATAGCATAAATATCACCAGTTTGTCCACCAGAGTACATGTATGTATTTCGCTGAGAACCTCTAGGCTTTGGCCCTGTTTTCAGGATTGTATATGCTGTTGAACAGTCTGTATTAGAAGAAGAGCTTACAAGCAGTTCCTTTAACTCCTCAGCTCTGAGTGATTTCCTAATAGGTGGTATCTGCTCCCCGAAATATCCATTATTATAACATAAGTCAAGACACAAAGTCTGCATTAATTGGGGAGAGGATAAGCTTTCTTTAACTAGAAAACTAAGCGTGGCTTCATCAAGTATGATTCCTAGTTGTCGAAATCCTCTTTTAGGTATTTCTATTAATTCCTGCTCACTCCAATAAGTGATATTGAGTAAGCGTAGCCGGCCTCGAAGGTCTCTATTAGCTCGGATAGCTTGATCTGCTCTGTGTGGCACCGAAACTAATACAATGCGGGTTCCTTCTCTAGCAGCTTCCTTAAATTCTTGTGCTAATATTTTTTGTAAAGCTGCATCTGCATAATGAAAATCATCAACCACAAGAGTTAAATTCTCATCCCTCAACAACTTAAATAAAGCCTTTGAATTCCTATCGTCGAATATTCTATTTAACGTTTGTTGGCGAGTAGCGGTGGTATTTGCTGCTACAGATCCGCTTGCCTTTGCTAAAAGAGGAATACTGCCAGTGGCTGTAACTGTGCCCGTTATAGTGCCTCCTAGAGTTGTTGCAACTGCGCTAGAAGATGAGCGCTCAGTAGATAGTTCTTGCCGGAGCTTACTCCAAAAAACATCGATGGTTGTAATGCCAGCACCTGTGATGAGTAACATATTTTCCACCCCAATTACTTTTTCGCAGAGTACTGTTTTTCCGCACTTAGATGGACCACTAATTACACTAATGAACCCTGGGGTAGTTAATGCATTCGATAATTTCTGTTCCAAGGCGAGACTGGAACGTTCATAATAAGTGACACTGGGTAAAGATCCTGGGGTAAATACATCATTCACATGCATAGTTGCTGCAATATTAAGTTGACTATAACAGATTACGCCCCACCCTCCGCAACGCCGGCCTCGGGAGCGGCTGAGCTGCGGCGGGTGAGTAGGTCGCGGGTGAGGATGAACAGTGCGATTAGTCGAGCCAATGCTGCCATATAGATCAATGCTGTCCGAGGGGTAATTTCTATGGATTTATGCTGCAACAGCGGATTAAGAGGAAAGATAATCCCGAACACTAATGCAGGAATCAGCAGCATTTTGGCCCATAAGCGCCCATGCCATACAGCCCAGCACATGAAGCTTAGTAGAAGGAAATAAATAAGCCCCCCAATATTTATAAAGTCAGATGTGAAGTGGATAGGATGTTGCGGCTCAGGAAAGAGCAGCGGGGCGAGGAAAGGGATGACCATACTGGCAAGAAACCACCAGACGGCTCGATGGTCATTGGCAGGAATTGTAACGGCCATATCAATTCGGCCGGTTATGCCCGGCCCGCAGCAACGACAGCATTTCCTCCTTAGCGGCAATCAAGTCGTCCTTGGCACCTAGCAGCGCATCCTTGCTGGCTAACTGCGCTTTGAGTTGCTCGATTTCCTGTTGAGAGCTTTCCAAGCTGCGTTTACAATCTTCTAGGCTGATGTTATTGATGGTGTTCTGACCAATGTTATTAGCCTGTACACCTCCTTTATTTTTCTTGGAGCTGATTGTCACTGGGCTGGCTTGAGCATCGCCAATAAAGGGTTCCCCTGCACCTGTAAGAAACCAGGCAGGGTTGATGCTTTCAAAATGCTTCAATACCTTCTCTATATAATCAGCCCCTGGCATTGAGTTGCGAGTGCCAACGTAGTTCTGCGTGATAGTAGGCTTCTCTCCAATGGCTTCGCTAAATGCCCGAGCGCTTAATTTGAAGGATTGTAGCAGAAAACTTATCCGCTGATTTATAGGGTGTTGCTGCACTTTGTAATCTTTTTAGTCTAAAACTTACAATCGTAAGCTTTCAATTGTAAGGTGTTTGCGTATGTTTGTGGGGTGTACAGTACCCAGCAGTTGCAAGAAAGCAATTGCCCGGTGAATTGTGCCAAACACAGCCATGACTGAGCGTCAGAAATTCCTGCGGTTGCTGTCTTTCGTCATCGAAGACCTGCCCACCAGCGCCGTCGATACCGCCGTGCGCGCCGGCTATCCGGCCCCCACCTCCATGCTGGCCAACGTGCGCATCGCCCGGGTGATGAACCTGGAGCACCTGGTGGCGCTCATCGGCTACGGCCTGCCCAACTACTCGATTCCCGAAGACCTTTTGCCGGCTGCCCCGGCCCCGGTCGGCGCGCCCCTGGCGCTCGGCCTCTAATTCCATCCTTTCACCCCTTCATTTTTCCCGGAAATGAACCTCGACACCACGCCCTGCCTGCCCGAGCAGGCGCCGCGCCGGCCCAGTTTGCGCGATTTGGCCGCCCTTACCACTACGCTGCTGCCCCCGGCGCTGGTCATGCTCACCTCCTTATCGGAGCTACGGCGCCGCTGCCAGGAAATCAACCTCACGCACCCGCACTTCTGCGAGGAAACCCCATTGGTGCTCTCCTTTGAGGAAAAGCGCCGCCAGCGCCTGAGCGGGCAGCTCCAGGTGAGCGGGAGCCTGGAACCCAGTGCCCACGCCGTAACGCCCTCGTCCTATGCCTGAGCCCATGAGCCGCGCCGAGCACCTGCAATGGGCCAAAGACCGCGCCCTGGCCTATGTGGACGCCGGCGATTTAGCCAGCGCCGGCGCTTCCTTTCTTTCGGACCTGAGCAAACACCCGGCCATCAAGCCCGGCACCGTGCACCTGCTCTACGCCCTCGAGGCCTTGAGCGGCGGCCTGAACACGCCGGATAAGGTGCGGGCTTTCATCAACGGGACCAACTAGCTGCCGCCATGAGTAAACAGCTGTTTTTCCCGCCCCTCTCGCTCACCGACGCCCGCACTGGCAAGCGCCTGCGCGTGCAGGCCCTGCCCGCCGGGGCCGCTTTGGTGCCCACGCCCCAGCCCATTCTGGGCTACTGCTACCAGCAGGGCCACCTAACCGTGTACGTCAGCGGCACCATGCCCCCGGCCCTGCGCACGGCCCAGCAGGAGGGCAGTACCGCCCAGGAAGTGCTGCTGGTGGCGGAGCTGCCGGCCGGTATCCGCGAAATCGACCTCACCGACTGCCGCCGCGAGTTCGGCGTGCTCTTACCAAAAGCTGCCTAAACAATGGATACGCCCCGTTTGCCCGGCCCCCGCGACTTAGGTTCGCAGGTGGCCACGCTGCTGCGGCAGCTTGGTTTCACGGTCTGGGAGCAGGCCACGGCCAGCCTCACGCTCGTTACCGGCTCCTGGACTGGCCTGACCGGCGAGCAGTTCAGCTTCCAGTACGCCCACCACCACCCGGCCGCCGGCCCGCTGGCCTGGGCCGCCTGCAACATGGGCGCGCTCTGGCCGGGCACGCAGGCCCCTACGGTGTGCTTTGCCAGCACCCAGGTGCGCCGCCTGCGCGAAGTGCGCCTGCTGCTGCTCGGCAACCACCGCCTGGCCCAGGCCCGCGCCGCCTACCTGCTGGCCGCGGCCACTGCTACCCCGACCCCGCCTGCCTTATGCGACTGAAAGCTGCCGCCGCTGCCCCGGCTCCCTGTTACAGCCGAGTACTTGCTCCAGCACGTCGAGGGCCTGCTCGATGCCGACGTACTGCGCCCGGAAGCTGGGCGAGGGAAAAGACAGCGGCTGTTGCAGCCCCTGCTGGTTGCGGTAAAACAGCTCCCGCAGGTCGAACGGGCACTGCTGAAGCTGGCCAAACGGCAGGTTGTGGTAGTGCCGCAGCAGTTCGCGCCGGATGGCATAGAGCACGGAGAGGCCGTTTTCCGGGGAGGTGGCACTCTCTTCTAGTTCCGCCCGCAGTTGCTGCAGGCGAGGGTATAGATTTTCCATGTGGGGACATAGGTGAGCCCCTGCATACGGTCGAGTTACCCGGCAGGGTTGCCACTTCCCTTCCCCTAGTTCTCACTTTTTCTTGCGTTCCGCCATGTCCGTCGATGCCAACCACCTAGCCACCAAGGGCGATTTGGAAGCCCTGGCCCTGCGCCTGCTCGAGCAACTGCGCCCCGCCCTGCCGGCCCCCACCCCGCCCGAGGAGTACCTGCCCCTGGAAGAAGTGGCCCAGGCCACCCGGGTGAGCGTGCGCACGGTCAAGAAGTGGGTCACCGAGGGCAAGCCCGACCAAAAGGGCCGCATCATCAAGCTGCTGGCCGTGGAGTTTTCGCCCGGCTACCTGCGCGTGCCCCGCGCCGCCCTGCTTGCCTACGGCCAGGGCCTGGGCTTCACCATTGCCGATCTGCGGTCTGTGCCGCCCCTGCGCGTGGCCTCCTAGCCCCGCGCCTACCTACTGCCTACTCTCCTCCCCTTATCCCTTCTTGTTTATGCACCCGATCAGTCACGTTACCATCGACGAATTCACGGCCCTCACGCCGGCCGATCATTCCCTGGCCCTGCACCACTACGGGCAGCAGATCACGCTGCTGGAAAACCGGCTCCAGCTGCCGGGCCGCGCGGATGCCCGCGACATCATGCAGGACGAGCTCAGCCGCTGCCTGACCCTGCGCAAGCTGCACGTGGCCGCCCTGGCCGAGCAGCTGGCGCTGTTGCCCACCCGCGTTGCCGCCGCTGCCTGATGGAGTCGCCGATTCACTTCTACACCGCCGCCGCGCCCGATTCGCAGCTGCACGCCTTTGCCCGCGAAACCAGCGCCCGGCTGCACCGCCCCGTGCTGGTGCATCCCTACGCCGAGCTGCCCGCCCCCGACCTCCAGCGCCCCACCAGGCAGCAGCTGCGCGCGGAGCGGGCCGCCCTGCAGCCCATGCTCACCAGCCTGAACGAGAACATTCGCCTGGTGGAAGACGCCCCCCACTTGCCGCACGACTACCTCCAGGACCTGGCCACGCTGCACCACATGCGCGAGCGGTACGAGCAGCGCCTCGCCTGCATCGAGCACCTGCTCACGGCGCCCGCCGGCCCCGCGCCAAGTAGCCCCCCGACGCGCTAGCCATGCTGCCCGGCCGCTCCCCGCCCCCTGTCTGCCTGCCATTCCCCCGTTCGGGCGCTGCCGGACCGCTTGTGAACACACAAGCTGGTCCGGTCCTCAAGCCCTCGTGAGCAGGCGATACGCTACTAACTATACTCCCCGTTGCTCGATGGATAGAGCAGCCCCCCTCCTACGCGCCGGGAATCGCGGCAGGTGGGTGGCCCGATGGCGGCATCGGACGGGGAGCGGAGGTGCGGCAACTCTGCCCAGCATCGACGGTGGCCCAGGCCGGGAACACCCGCCCGCCTGGCAGCCCACCGTCTTTTTTAGATGCCAATTGATATTGGCAAATTACTATACTCTGATTCTCGTTCTATGTCTACCCCGTCCCCGACCACCGCGCCCGTGCTGCTGACCGTCGACACGTCGCTGCTGCGCTGGCACCTGCGCGTCGATTCTTTGTGGCAGTGTACCCCACGTAGTACCCACATCCGCCAGATGGCCGACGGCACCCAGAAGGTCATCAGCCGCCGGGGCCAGCGCCTGGTCAGCGACGGGGCCAAGTGGACCGGCGAATTTTTGATCAAGCGCGCCCGCAAGGTGGTGCAGCGCCTGCTCAACTCCGGGCTGCTCTACGGCGTGCTCGTGACGGATACCGGCGTGCAGATGCCCAGCATCCTGGTCAACGCCAAGGAGCTGAACGAGAAGCGCACCCTGACCGAGCGCACCATGCGCACCCACCTCAAGCAGCTGGAAAAGGTGGGCCTGATTACCCGCAAAAAGGGCCACGGCAGCAACGCCAGTTTTGAGCTGTGGATAAACCCCGCCTTTGTCTGGGAAACGGCCCAAAACGCGGTGGAAATACATACCACGGTGGATTCTCTCACGCAACCAGCCGCCCGGCCCTTATCCCCAAATGGTAATAAATTTCCGCATACTGAGGTTCTTGAAACTGATGTTCTGCTTAAGAAAGAACCAATCGGCGATGTGGATAAATACCACGCAGACGGTTTTTCAGGAAACCCCTCTCAGGAAACGGAGGGCGACAACCCGGAAGGGGCCGACGCCGGCCAGGCGTCGAAAAGGGCACCGGGGGGGCGCGGCGCGGCGCCGGCCGCCCCAGACACCTCCCCGGCCCAGGATGCCGCCACGGCCGCCCGAACGGCCTACAACGCGGCCTTCGTCGAGCAAACGTGGCAGTACGCCAAAGCCCTGATTTATACCAATCAGCGGTTCTCACCTGAGCAGGAACGCCTCGCCAAGCGGGCCATCTGGACTGGGGTATATGGCGGATTCCCGGCTGATTTCGGGGAGTGGGAAACCTTCCACGCGGGGGTACTACGACGCATCGAGCTGGTGCAGGAGCACTTTGTGGGCAAGCAGCTGCGGGGCGAGAAAGCCTGGGCGCCGCTGCCCTGGGCGGAAATGATACCCGGCCGCGGCTATTTCGACTGGGAAAACGTCAAGGGCTTCCGCGGTACCTACGACTGGCTGCGCAATGACCTGAAGGCCAAAGACCAGGAACGCATCAACGTGGCCATCGGCAAGGCCTACGGCGAGCTGAAGCTGCGGCGCCTGCTCGACCGCGGCGAAGCCCCCAAGTTCGTCGGCCGGCGCAAGAAGGTGCCCGCCTACATCGAAAATACCACGCTGCTGGCCCTCTTCCGCCAGCACGAGAAGAACATCCAGCGGCTCGGCGGTAAAGACGCAGTCCGCAAATTCCTCTTGAAAGTCAACGCTTTATTCAGCTAATCCCCTTCCCCCTTTTCTATTCCCGCATGATTACTACCCCACTTCCACCGCAGGGCAGCCACTCCCCGCTGGCCGGCAAATCCCTCACCAAAGCCCGCGTGTATTGGGCCAGCCCCACCGGCGCGGAGTACATGGACTTTTTCAGCTTCGACACCAGCGGCCGGTACGCCGTCGAGAGCCCCAAGGAGTACGGCGTCCGCGGCCTGAAGAAGCTAGTAGATAAGCTGGGCGTGAAGGTAGCCCGCTGCATCATCTACGACCGGGAGCTGGGCGGCGAGTACTGCCGCAAGGAAAACCACCAGTGGACCAAGTAAGATGGACTTGCGCCGGCACGACCAGCTGGTAGAGCTGCACCAGGACGAAGCGAATGCACTCTGCCACTCCATCCGGATCTATCACCAGCACCTGGTGTGGGCCAGTAGCTTCCGGCCGCTCCACCTGCCCGAAGTGATGAGCATCCGCCCGACCCAGCGCGTGCTCGAGCGCCTCACCCGGCTGCTCGCAGGCCCGTGGCCCCGCACCAAAGACCGCCGGCTGAAGGGCCGTAAATGGCGCCTTGAAATGGATGAACTCCTGCAACTCAATGCGCTGTTCGTGGCAGACGAGCTAACAGCCCCGGATGCACTAAAATACCCTCTTTATTCCATCCTGGGAAAGGTGAATAAGAAGGCTCACAATCTAACCACCCATTTCCAACTATACTAAACGCCTTCCGCATGCTCCCATTTGCCCGCCTATTCGACGTGATGAATCATCAGATACTTGTGACGGCTGCAACCGGCAGCCTGCCCTGCATGTGCAAGAGTTGCAAGAATGATATCAAAATACCCGTGCTGCGCATCACCACGCACGTTTTTCGCAATAACGTCGACACCCAGGTGGAGATGGATATCCCCTGCCCGGATGCGCTACAGCAGAGCTTGGCCCTGCGCAAGTTCGAGAGCTACCACGCGCAGCAGGTGTTCCACGTGCTGCTGGATGGGCCAGAGTCCATTAGTGAAATTGAAATCGAGGCGCTGAAACTCGAATTATTCAGCCACTGATGGCAGCGCCCCGCCCCCTGGGCGCGCGCCCACCGCAACCTAAAGGCCCGGCTTCGGCCGGGCCCCTGCTGCTCGAGCACCTGAGCGAGCAGGAAGGCTGGGCTCTCATCGAGGACGGCCGCCAAGTGAACCCCTGCATCCGGACGGCGCCGGCCCTGGCCTTCTACCTGAGCCGCCACTAGCTCACGGCCCGCAGCACCACTCTTGCCGTGCTGCCGGCCGCGCTGCAGGAACTAGCCCAGCGCGATTACACTGAACTCAGATAGCGGGAAAGTTAGCAGCCCGCCGCCGAAAGGTGTAAAACCAAGGGCAGAATCAGAGAAAAACACAGATTTAAGCGCGTTTCGCCATAATTGAACATTTGCAGCAAAGTTGCAAATTGTGGATATTGCCAGGGCGAACACTATCCTTTTTCCGCGATTCTATGAAGCAACTTTACCTAGTGCCTGCGCCGCTCGTGGCGCGGGAGCATGACGGAGTTATGGGCACGTTATTCCATCGTCAGGCCGCATGCTGAAAACCATTGATTTCCCCGTTAAGCCGCACGTTCGGAAGTACTTAAACGTCCACCTGGGTACTGAGGCCTACGTGCTCAGCAACAGTGGCCGCTTCGGCCGCATGCTGTTTCATTTGATGCGCCGGCAGGTGAAAGGCAAATTGCACCACGCCGGCTCCCGTGAGGACTGCACCAGCGCGCTGGCGCTGGACCTGCGCAACTTCCCGGTGCACCAGTACGGGTTGACCGAACTCACCGACTACACCATCTTCCAGTTCAACGACTACTGCGACGAGTGGCTCAAGGAAGAGCTGTACACCTGGGTGCGGCAATTTGTGAACCGACGCACCACCATCAAGCAGGTCATCACCGATTTTATGGCCGGCTACGATTTGCGCGAGGAAGACATCCAGTACGAGACCTTGCGCAAGGCCGTCCAGCGCAATGTGGACCTAGCAGTGCTGAAAAAAAAGGGTCCTAAATCGGTAGGTAAAATGTCCCAAAAAACGGCTGATTTGTCTCGTAAATCAGCTGATTTGTCCCAAAAAACGGCTGATTTGTCCCGCTACAGCGAGATACGCGCTCTGCGTCAGCAACTTAAGAAAGAAGAGGTATAAGCAATGGCCACTGGAAACGAGCAAGTAGCAGTCGCCGGCTACGACCCGTACGGGTTGCGCAACCTGCAGCGCGAAGAAGCCCTCGACAACCTGGGTGGTCTGGAGGCGGTGTGGTACACCCCCGTAAGCAACTTCAACTCCTGGCCCCACGTGGGCGAGCTCACCATCAGTAAACTCGACCTGGCACCGGGCGCGGTGTGGTACCAGCTGGTGAGCACCCGCGGCACCTTGAGCTACGACCAGCCCCCCAAGCCGATGGGCCGCCACGGCGACTTGTTTGCCCAGAAGCTCAAGGGCGTACTGGCCCGCCACACCGCGGCGCTGGCCGCCGGCATCGAGACGATGGCGGGCGGGCGCTTCGTGGCGTTGTACCGCGACCTGAACGGGCAGGTGCAGCTGGTGGGCACGCCCACCGAGCCGCTGACCTGGACCGACACCTACTCGGCCGGCAGCCAAACCGCCCGCAACAACTACGACTGGCAGCTGCTGGGCGAGACCGTGCGCCGCGCCCGGCCCTACCTTGGCACCTGGTCGGTGAGTGGCCGCGGGCTGGAAGGCGCCCTGGACCTGACGCCCGGCGCCGGGGGCACCGTGGAGCTGCGCACCCACGACGGGCGCCTGCTGGCCATCGTGCCGGCCGGCAAGAGCGTGGTGCTGCGCGCCGGCTTCAAGCTCAACTACTATATTTCCTGAGGTAAGAAAACCGGTGGACGAACAGGCCTGCTCCCTTGGAGTGGGCCTTTTTCGTCCTTTTAGCAGGGAGACGGGCAGGTCAGCTTTGGGCTTTTCACGGTGAAAAGTTCAATCCCATGACTGACAGTGCCTTCGTTGAGAAGTGGCGCCTGCGCTTCCGAGACAACGATTTATTCCTTATTGACGAGGCGGCCCTGCGCGAGTTTGCCCAGGATATTGCCGACACCTTCGGCGCGGATGATCCGCGGGCGGTGTTCGAGCACATCTTCGAAAACCAGTACGGCAAGCATCCCGAGTTCAGCGCCCAGGCGCCCCTGAACGCCTTCGTGCTGCAGCTGCTCACGGCCAAGCAAGTGGTGGCCGCCCCGGAGGCGCCGGAGTTCAGTCTGTTCGACGATGCGGCCAACACGGTCGTGCTCTCGCACCCGCAGTACTCCTCCGTCGACCTGCGCTACGATTTGCCCAACGGCGCCGGCACGGGCCTGAAGGTGCCGGCGGACGGCGTCATCCGGCCCGGCAATATTGCCGGCCAGCTCGTGGGCTACGTGCGCGCCGCGGGTGGCCGCTTGCAGAGCGACAAGGCCTATTCGCCGGTCTTTACCAGCGTTACCCTCACGCCCCAGGTGCAGCCCAGCGCGCCGCGCCTGACCAACTTCGACGACGTAGCCAACACCGTGGGCGTCTACCACCCCAACTACTCCTACGTCGACCTGCGCTACAACTTCAACGGACAGACCGGCCTGCTGGTCTCCTCGGATGGGCTGATCAGCGTGGGCAACGTGGCCGGCCAGGTGGAGGTGTACGTGGTAGCGAATCCGGAGCAGAACCGGGTGCAGAGTCTGCCGGCGTACTCGCAGCCCTTCACCATGGGCTCGGTGGTGACGCCGCCCACCCCCACGCCGTTGGCCGTGGCTTTTACGCTGCCTGGTGGCAACACCGTCACGGCTGGCCAGAACCTGAGCTTCTCGGCCGCGGCCAGTGGCGGCGTGGCGCCCTACTCGCACGAGGTGAGTGCCACCAACGGTGGCACCGGCGTGGTAGTAGGCATCGGCGCGGCCGTAGGGGCGCAGTACAGCGGCGTGTGGCAGAGCGTGCCGGCCGGCGAGTACGACCTGGTCGATACGGTGACGGATGCTGCGGGCACCGTCAAGATTTCCACCTCGCGCCACGTCGTGGCCACGGCGGGCAGCCCGGTCACGGCCCCGGCGCAAGTGGCCACCCCTACCGGGCAAGCAGGGTCGGGCGCAGTTACGCTTACCTGGGTGGTGCCAGCCAGCAATGGCGCGGCCATTACCAGCTATACGGTGCGCTACCGGCCCGTTGGTGCCACCACGTACTCGGTGTTTGGCACCACGGGCAACCTGACGGCTATTGTATCCGGGCTGGCCAACAATACCGCCTACGAACTGACGGTGGCGGCTACTAACAGTGCGGGTACGGGGGCGCCCTCGAATCCGGTGACGGTAACCCCTGTTGCGTCGGGTGGCGCACGCGTCGCGGATGTGTACGCGCTGGTGTTCAACCAAAGCAACGGCAGCGGGGCTTCCGAGTCGGTGGGATTGCCGGCTAATCTGACGGCACAGAACGAGCGGGTCGGCATTTACTACCACCCCAGCGGTGCCCTGGTGCCCTACAACAGTGGGCACAATCAGGCACTGACGCGGGCGCTGATGGGCGGGGATGCGCGCTACCCCTTGGTTGCGTTCGGCCCCGATATGTCGTTTGTGCCTGCCTGGCTGGCGGACCCAGCCAATGAAGGCAAGGAACTACACATCATCAAGATTTTTGTGGAGGGCGTTGCCAACTCCGACGGCGCTAACCTGTTCAACTGGAACAAAGCGGGGGGCCTGTTCGACCAGCTGCTGGAGCAGTGGAACGGCTATAAGACCTGGGCAGCGGCCAATGACTGCACGTACACCATCCGAGTCGCTTTCTCAGAGATTGGTGAGCAGGACTCCAACGATGGCAACCTGAATTTCCTTGCTGATTACCGCACGAGTTGGGGCAAGGCGGAGCAGCAGCTTTTCGCGCCGCAGACACCGATCAAAGTAGTCGAACTGAAAGTGCGGCCCCAGGATACTGTCATAGCCGGGGAGCAGATCAAGTACGTGCTGGGTGATAACCGGGCTATCCTGGTGCGTCCTAACCCAGACTTCATTTTCGATGGCACGCACTTCACCCAGGATGAAACGCTGCTACGCGGCCCGCGCATCTATAACGCCCTGAAGGCAGGACTAGCGCCCACGCTGACCACGCTTAGCCCTGGTAGTGGTGGCATCGGTTCCTACATTACCTTGCTCGGCACCAACTTCAAGGCCAATTCGACCGTGCGCTTCAACAGCGTAGCGGCCCCTGAAGTGTCCGTGCTATCGGATATTGAAATACGGGTAAAGGTGCCCGTCGGAACGCCGGCCACTGCCACAGTGTATGTCACCACTGACAACGGTACGGCCAGCAAAGCGGGCTTCACCCTCACTTCCTTTGCCGGGTTTGTCGCGCCGCTGGAATTCAACCACGATAGCCTCGACCATCTGGCCAACGGCAACGCCCCGGCCTGGTCGCGTACCGCCGACCCGGATGCCCTCAACGGATATGTGCACTTCTCTAACCTGTTTGGGCAGTGGGCAACGAAAAAGGTGCGCATTACCAGCCCCCAGCGGCTGCATGTCTTCGCCAACCAAAACACCGGCTTGGGGTGGACGCGGATAGATTTTCTGCAATCGGGAGTCGTCAAGTACCTATTCGAGTTTTCGCAGAATGGCCCGATGTTAGCCGCCTCATTGGACCGCCCGACGTTCATCACAGATGTCTTAGCCGTCGGGGATTATGACCTGATTATTCAGAAACGAGACGACACGCCAGAATATGTGGTCATGGATAGTTTTGCCTTCCGCAATGCCTAAACCGATAGGGTTCAGAATACTGCGGTCGGTCAATTCCAGAGCAGCGCGGTGGCCTCGCATCCGAATGACGTAGATATGCAGGCTATAGCAGATGCTATTTGGAACACCCTGTAACTACTAGCACTGAAGCAAGCAGCCCCCCCCTCCTTACCCAAGGAGGGGGTTTTTTTTGTCCTTTTTGCCGGGCCGCGGCGCCGGCAGCTTTGCATCACTTCTTACCAGAACTGATGCGCGTCAACGCCTTACTCTTTGCGGTGCTCAATGGCTACTTCCTGCTGGAAGCCAGTGCCATTCAAAACTACCTGCCCCTGGCCGAGCAGATGCGCGAGGGCAAGTTCCGGGCCGCCGACTGGATGGCCGCTGGCGTGGAACTAGAGGTGGCCCCACCGACCAAGTCGTTCCTGGCCATCACGCCGTTCGCCGAATCCGGCGTGCTCAGCTACGAGGGCCTGGACGAGGTGCCGGCGGGCTCCATTGCCGTGTACACCATCGAGGGCGTGATGATGGAGGCCGACACGTGCTGGAGTTTGGGCACGGCCTCGCTCGGCCAGCTCATCCGGGAGGCCGACGCCCACGAGAACATTATCGCCCACGTGGGCCGATTTAACACGCCCGGTGGCTCAACCATGGGCCTGGAGAGCTTCGCCGGCATCATCGCCGGTACTCAGAAGCCGTTTGTGAGCCACGCCACGCAGATGTGCTCGGCCGGCTATTGGGCCGGCTCGGGCGCCAATGCCATCGTTGTGAACGGCCGCACAGCCATGATTGGCAGCATCGGTACCATGGTCAGCTTCCGCGACTACAGCAAGGCCAACGCCCGGCTCGGCATCGAGGACCACGTCATCAACGCCACGGCCTCCACCAACAAGAATGCGGCCTTCTCCGAGGCCCAGAAGGGCAACTACAAGCCGATCCGGGCGCAGCTGCTCGACCCGCTGAACGAGGTATTCCTGAGCACGGTGCGCGAAAACCGCGCCGGCAAGCTCGATGCCCAGCAGGAGAAAGAGCTACTCTCGGGCATGGTCTACATCGGGGAGGCCAACGTGAGCAACGGCCTGGCCGACCAGATGGGCTCCTTCGAGGACGCCGTGGCCCTGGCCCAGCAGCTGGCCGAAGAAGCTGCCACTTCTGGCGGCAGTGCTGCTAAAAACGCCACCACATCCTCTAATTCTACCAATACCATGTCGCTTTTCAACAAGAAAACGCTGACGCTGGGCGCCGCCATGGTGGCCCTCGTTGCCAAACAAACCGTGTCGGCTGAGGAAGCCGCCGCCGCTAACACCGAGCTGGAGGCTGCCAACATCACCGGCGCCAAACTCATCACCGAGGCCGCCTTCACCGATCTGGAGGCCAAGGGAGCCCGCGTTGATGCCGCCGAAAAAGAAGCCACCGACGCCAAGGCGGCCACCAAAACCGCCACCGACGAGTTGGCCACGGTACGCCAGGAGGCCTCGGACTCTAAAGCCAGCAACGAGCAGCTCACCAAGGACTTAGAGGCCGCCACTAAGCGCGCAGAGGACGCGGAGGCGGAAGCCACGCGCCTGGGCAACCTCTCCGGTGCCACCCCCACGTTCGCCCGCAAGTCGGCCGAGAAAAACGACGTGGAGGAAGAGGGCGACACTAAGTCGACGGCCCAGATCCTGGCCGACTTGCCGCACAACAAGGCCCTCGACAACAACCCGCTTTTCAACTAGGCCGCCGCGGCGCCCGGCGCCTCTATAGCCTTCATTTTTCCATTTTTTTATATCCCCATCCGATGACTATCGCAGCCATCATTGCTGAGTTCGGTGCCTATTACCTCAACAACGGCCAGAACGCCACGCGCCTGGTGCAGTTGTTGTTCCGCCGCGGCGTAACCGAGCAGTTGTTCTCGTCCCTGGTGACGGACGACACCGTGTACCAAGCCGCTAAGACGGTGCTGGGCACCATTTTGCAGCCCTTCCAGAAAGGCTGGACCCCGAAGGGCGCCTTCACGGCCACGCCCATCACCATCAAGCAGTTCAAAATGAAGGCCGACGTGGAGGAAACTCCCGACGACCTGGAAGCCACCTGGTTGGGCTTCCTGGCCGACGCCAGCCTCAAGCGCACTGAGTGGCCCTTCGTGCGTTGGTTCATGGAAGTGCACCTCATCCCGCAAGTGGAGGAGGATTACGAACTGAACGAAATCTACATGGGCGTGCGTGTAGAGCCAACGAAAGACGTGGCTGGTCCTGCTGGTACCGCCATGGATGGTATCCGCAAGATCCTGAACGACCACACCTCGGCCGGCCGCATCACCCCGCAAGTGTTGGGCGCCATCCCGACCGACCCGGTGGCCTTCTGCGAGTACGTGGAGGCTTTCGTGTACGCCACCAACAAGCGTTATCGCAGTGTGTTCATGAACCTAGCCATGAACGAGGACTTCGCCCTGCGCTATGCCATCGGCCGCGCCAAGAAGTACTCGTTGCACACGCAGGCCATTGAGGCCCCGATTACGCCCGACCTGACGGGGGGCACGCTGACGGCTATTCCGATCCAGCACGCCAAGCAGCAAGTGGTGGGCCTGCCGTCGATGGGCAACTCGGAGAAGATCTGGATGACTCCCCCAGCCAACGCCAAGCGCCTGGCCAAGAAGAGCCAGAACATGACCCAGTTCCAGATCGAGAACGTGGACCGCAAGGTGAAGCTCTACACCGACTTCTGGAAAGGCGTGGGCTTCCTGCTGCCCGAGGCCGTGTTTACCAACGACAAAGACTTGGTCTAGTCTAGCCTGTAACAAGCCAACCCGCTCCGAAGACCGGAGCGGGTTTCGCTTACCTCCTCCATTTCAATAGCAAGATTTACTAGCCATGGCTAAGCAAAACGCGGCTACCACGCCCGCCACTACCCCCACGCCTGCCGCCACTGCGGCGCCAGCAAACGAAACCCCCGAGCAGAAAATAGCCCGTCTGGAGGCTGAAATTGCTGCCAAAGACACCATCATCGTCGGCCAGGCCGAGCAGCTGCAGGCCGCTGAAGCCGGCGCCGCGGAAGGCCGCCCGGTGGTGACCCACGACAGTAAGCACTACCGCGTGCTGGCCAAGCAGTTCGACTACAAAGGGGTGACCATTAAGGGCACCGAGTTGAAGGAGCAAGCGGACGTCATCAAGTATTTGGTGGAGTCGGAAAGCGGCGTGCTGCAACTCATCACCAAGGAAGAAGCCTCCGCCGAAGCGCAGGCTTAAGCCTCCAGTAGTCAATCAATCTAGTCACTCTATAACGACCCTATCCAATGGATTTGTCGAGTTTAACTCACCTCGGTGGCCTGGAAGGTGCCGACAATACGCCCGGCCTGCTTGGCTACATCCTGTGGGCGCCAACATCCTGGTTCACCACCATTGCCAAGGCCCCCAAGTACGACGGTACGGGTGCTGCGGGTGCTTCAGCTGTTATTGCTGATAATCACGCGTTCAAGCCCGGCAAAGGCTTCCTGCGCTTCTATATCACCCTCGACTCGAATGAGCTGAAGGGCGAAGTGGTAGGCGAGCGGGACGGCCGCGGCCAGAAACTCACGTTCGACGGCTTTCACCCCGGCAACAAGGCCGAGGCTCTGGAGATGGCCAACATCGTCAAGAACGTGGACGGCATCATGCTCGTGCCCGATGCCGATGGCAAATACATCCAGGTGGGCGCACAGGGCCTGCCGGTAGAGCTGGCCGTGTCGTACGGCTCGGGCAAGCTCTCGGGTGGCCGCCGCGGCATCACCCTCAAGGGCGAGTGCTACGCCATCGGCATCAAGCTCTACGAGGGCGACGTGCTAGAAAAACCTGCCGCCTAACCATGGCCAAGCAGGAAATGCACCGGCTGCGGCCCGAAGTGGCAGAGAAATACCGGGCCACTATAACCCCCACGCGTATCGAGATCCAGCGCCTGGGCCGCACCATTGACCTTCGCACGCTTACGCTTGAGGAGGCCGATGTGCTGGTGCAGGATCCGAAGTTCACCTACCTGGTGGCCAAGCGCAAGCGCTGGGCCCCAGCCGCGCAGAAAACAACCGAAGAGTAGAACTGGTGAACCAGGAGAAAAAGGCCCGAACCCGAGTGGTTCGGGCCTTTTTTGCGTCCTTTTTCACCGAGGTAGGCCTTGGCAGTTTTGGGGCATGAAAACCCTAATCAAGCCCGCATGAGCCTGCCGACTTCTTTCGCGGCTGGCGTGGCCCTGCACAAGCAGTTAGGGGGCAGCGACGTGTACCAGCAGTTGTTTGCCCTGGGTGAGACCAGCTACAGCCGCCAAGTGCTGGCGCGTGAGCTGAAGGCGCTAACCATAGTACCAACCGCAATGCCGGCTATAGCCTTGGAAACGGCTATTGTGCAGGAAACAGTGCCAACCCCTCCCGCTGCTCTGGTGCCAACCCACACGGCCTCGCCCTTGCTGCTGCCCCTGCGTGAGCAGCTGAAGGCCTGCCGTGACGAGCGGAGCTTGCTGCATGCGCAGTTGTCGGCCCCACGCCTCAGCCAGAAAGACCGGGGCAAGATGGCCCTGCGCATCTGCCTGCTCACCGACCAGGTGGTGCAGCTGCTCTCGGCCGAGGCCCACGTGCTCACGCACGGCCGCCTGCCCGGCCCACTGGCCCTGGCCGACGTGGAGGAGGCCGGCGAGTTGCGCCGCCGCCTCGACAACCTCATCAGCCTGCGCGCCAAGGTGCGCCGTCGCCCGGAGCGGGCTGCGGAGCTACCGGGCCTGGAGGCCGATATCCATTTAATCCGAGAAAAATTAACGCCTGTACCCCGTGTCTGAAAAATTACTGCCCTTATCCTGGACCACCCAACAGCGCCAAGTGCGCGAACTGGTGCCCCTGAGCTACAACCCCCGCACGCTGACCGAGGAGGGCCGGGCCCGCCTGACGCGTAGTATCCAGAAGTTCAACTTGGCCGAAATTCCGGCCATCAACCTCGATAACGTCGTGCTGGCCGGCCACCAGCGCCTGGCTGTGCTCGTGGATCTGGGCCGCGGCGAGGAACTCATCGACGTGCGCGTGCCCAACCGGCAGCTCACCAAGGATGAACTCGACGAATACAACGTCACCAGCAACGTCGGTGCCGGCACCTGGGACTATGAGAGCCTGCTCGAAAACTTCGCCCACCTCGATCTGGGCAGCATCCTGGACGCGCCCATGCTCGATACGCTGGCCGAGTTGTCGGCCCTGCCGTTACAGCCGGCTGAAGAAGAGGAATTCGACCCGGCGCCGCCTGCCACGCCCATTTCGGTGCTGGGCGACGTGTACGAGTTGAGCAGCGATGCCCGCGGCCTGCAGCACGTGCTCGTGTGCGGCTCGTCCACGGATTCCGACGTCGTGGCCACCGCCCTGGCCGGCAAGCTCATCGACCTGGTGAATACCGACCCGCCCTACAACGTCAACTACCAGGGCAAAACCAAGGATGCCCTCAAGATCCAAAACGACAGCATGGACGATGCTTCGTTTCGGCAGTTTCTCTACGACTACTACACTAACTGCTTCACCTTCATGAAGCCGGGCGCGCCCATCTACGTGTTCCATGCTGATAGTGAGGGTGCCAATTTTCGCGTAGCACTTCAGGATGCTGGACTTAAACTTTCCCAATGTTTGGTGTGGGTGAAGCAGCAGTTCGTGATGGGCCGCCAGGACTTTCACTGGCAGCATGAGCCCATTTTGTACGGCTGGAAGGAAGGTGCGGCCCACAAGTGGTATTCCGACCGCAGCCAAAGCACCGTGCTCAAATTTGACCGCCCCCAGCGCAATGCCGAGCACCCGACCATGAAGCCGCTGGATATTCTCGAATACCAATTGGAGTGCTCCAGCAAGCCCGGCGACGTGGTGTTCGATGGCTTCAGCGGCTCTGGGTCGCTGCTCATTGCCTGCGAGAAGCTGGATCGGGAGGCGCATGTGGTAGAGCTGGATCCAGCTTATGTCGATGTGGACGTGCGGCGCTACATCAAGTTCATGCGCGACAACCAGCGCCGCTTCACCATCACCCGCAACGGCGAGGAACTTACCGAAGCGCAACTCGACGCGTATGTCCACGCAGCTGCAGCCTAAAGACCTGCCCGGCGCCTCGGACGTGGTGCTGCACAAGTCCACGGCCGTCGAGCGCATCTACGCGGCCAGCATCGCGGAGGCCAACGGCGAAGGCCCAGGCGTGAAGGGGCTATCGGACGCCGACCAGCTGTTCAACCAGCAGCTGGAGTCGGCCTACGCCCTGCTGAGCAACTACCACACCTTCGACCAGGCCTGGCCGTTGCTGGCCAAGCAGTTTGGTATCAGTCGCGCGACGTGCTACCGACGCCTGGCCGATGCCCAGAACCTGATGGGCGACTTGAAAAAAGTGCGCAAGGAAGGCCGCAAAGCCATCCTGCTGGAGTTTGCCCGCAAGATTCTGCAACTGGCCCTCACCCAGCGCCCACCGGACCTGGGCAAGGCGCTGGCCGCGATGAAGTTCGAGGCCAACATCGCCGGCCTCATGCGGGCCGATTCGGGCGAGGAAGAAGCGGGCGTCGGCTCGGGCAACACCTCCTACGTCATCAACCTGACGGTGGAGGGCCGCAAGCCGCGCACCATTGATTTGAGCAACCTCAACGACGTGCAGGACGCCGATTACGAGTTAATCCAGGAGGCCGTGCAGCAGAGCGTGTTTGGCGGTGACCAGATGCAGGCCATGCTGCTGGAGCGGCGCGAGGAGGGCGCGGGCAGTGGTAATAGTTGATCAGATCAAGCTCAAGTTCAACCAGCCGCAGCTGCGCTACATCACGGCCAAGGGCAAGAAGGAGGGCGTCAGCATCTGGGGCCGCGGCACGGGCAAGTCCACGGTCATCTCCTGGGATATTCACGAAATCGTGAAGACGATGCCCCGCAGCTGCTGGGTCATTGTCGGCTCGACCTATAAGCAGGTGCTCACCCGCACGCTGCCCTCGACGATTGCGGGCCTGGAGGCGCTGGGCTACAAGTTGAACCGCGACTTCTACGTCGGCCGCACCCCGCCACCGTCTAAACTGTTCGAGCGCCCCATCCAGGGCCCGCTCAAGTATGACCACTTCATCATTTTCAAGAACGGCACCGGGTTTCACCTGGTGTCGCTCGATGCGGGTGGTTCGGCAAGCCGTGGCCTGAACGTGGACGGCTTTATCGGCGACGAGGCCTTGCTCTTCAACAAGGAGAAGCTCGATGCCGACTTATCGGCCACCAACCGCGGCAACGGCCAGTATTTCGGCAAAAACCCCAAGCACCACGGCGTGTTCCTGTTTTCCAGTATGCCCTGGGGCGACCAGGGCCGCTGGCTGCTGGAGAAGTCGAAATACTACGAAAACAGTGGGATTGACCTCACCGAGCGGCAAAACGCGCTGATTGCGGCCCAGGTGCGCTTCATCGACGCCGAAACCGACGAGGAGCGCCTGCACATCTGGCGGGAGGAAGTGGTCAAGCTGATGCTGGAGATTCGCTATTATCCATCCTCGGCTAATAAGGGCACGTTCTACTCGGAGGCTAACGCGTTTGACAATATCCAGAACCTGGGCCTGCAGTACCTGATTGACCAGCGCCGCTTCATGACCGACTTCACCTTTATGGTGGAGATGATGAATCGGCGGCCCACGACGGTAGAGGGCGGGTTTTACCCGCAGCTCAATCAGGCCCGCCACGTCGTCGCGGCCGATAATGACGATTTTGTGCTGGGGCTGGAGTATAACGTCAAGAAGCTGACGGCCCTACACGATAACCCCGACAGCCGCATGGATAGCGACTGCCGTAGCCACTTGCCCCTGGTCGGGGCCGTGGACTGGGGCGGCAAGATATCGGTGCTCACGCTGGGCCAGAAGCACGCCGACGTGCGCGAGTATCGGATGCTGAAGGGCATGTACGTCAAGCATCCCAAGCTGGTCAGTGACCTGGCTAACGCGTTCTGTGATTACTATCAGCACCATCTGCGCAAGGAACTCATCTTCCTGGAGGATGCCGAGTGGGGCAACAACCGCAACCCCAACAGCCCCTGGACCCTAAATGAGACCTTCATCAAGGTGCTCCAGAGTCGGGGCTGGCGCGTGACCAAGGCCAACCTGGGGCGTGTACCAGGGCACCCGACCCGTTACGTTGTAGGGCAGGAGATCCTGGCCGAGAAGGACCCGCGGCAGTGGAAGATGCGCTTCAACAAGGTCAACACCAAGGATGTGGTGCAGGCCATGCTGCTGGCCCCGGTGGGACAGGACACCAAGGGCAACATCAGTAAGATCAAGAATAGTGAGCACAACGAGAGCTTCCCCCAGGAGCACGCCACCCACTTCACCGATACCGTGGACCTGCACATGCTCTACATGGGTACCGACGTGGTGATGACCCAGCCCGACTTCAGTCAACTAATTGTCGTGTAGTGACATTGTAGTGACATGACGCTGTCACCATACTGACCCACTGACCGACATTGATGTCGGTTACATAACGATTACATAAGCAAAGCCCCAATGCAGCATGCATTGGGGCTTTTTATTGCATTCAATCACATAACGATTACATAAGACCACCGAGGCAGCCCGCGGTAGTTTCAAGTGTACACGTCGTCGACACGTCGCGTCGACGTGTTGATTCCGAGTCCTTTTATCGACACGTCCCCCGCCCACCCGCCCCACAGATATCACCGAGGCAGCCCCCGGCAGCTGCCGGCCGGCGACAGTGCAAGCCGGGGCACACAGCTAGACGGGTGAGACTGTGAAACCCTCAGACAGCCAAAAAACGCGGTTTGCAGCGCGGGAGGGCAAAACGCAGTGAGATTGGCTTTTTGTGCCATTTGGGGGCCGTGCGGGCAGTTTTGTGTCCTTTTTGCGGGTAGCTATGCGCGGCAGTTTTGCGGCATGGAAACCCCCGCCCCTATTCGCTTAAAAGATGCGCTGGCTCTGCTGGAAGGCGGCGCCCCGGTGTCGGTGCGCTTCGTCACCTGCGACCGGCGCCGCCACACGGGCGGCGAGTTCCGCGAACTGAAGGCCGCCCGGCTCGGCTCAGGCAAGCGCCAGGCCGCTGAGAAGTTAGCGCCGCTGCCGACCGGGGAGAAAACGCCCGCCCGCCTGACCAAGTCGCCCGCTCATTTCGCCAACGCTACCCGCAACCTGGTGGACACCACCACCGGCAACCTGGTCAAGGTGCACATCTACCTGCTCGTGGCCGTGGCCGGCCGCAAAGTCATCATCTAATGAAAAAGATTCTATTCAACTCGGCCGGCAACGTGGCCTATCTGAATGGCTCGGTGTTCAGCCTCGGCGGCGCCATGGCGGCCGCGGGCGCCAGTGGCGGCAGCGCAGCCACTAAAGATGGCGCCGCGCCCAGCTCGCCGGTACTCAAGGGCGAAACCGGCGACGTGGCCCTGTGGGGGCCCAACAACGACTTCCCGCAGCAGGTCATTGCCCAGGCCGAAAAGAGCACCATCATCCCTTCGGTGCTGGACTGGAAAACCCGCGCCGTGTACGGCGGCGGGCCGGTGTACGGGCGCGTCACGGGCTACGACCAAGACGGCAACGAGCAGTTTCAGCGCGAAAGATTGCCCGACGTGGAGGCCTTTTTCCGGCGCAGCAACATCAAGCGGTACGCGTTTGAGGGCCTGCAAAACCTGTTCTGGTTTGCGCAGAGCTACCCGGAACTGATTCAGAGCCTCAACAAGAGCAAGATTACCACCCTCACCACCCAGGACACGGCCTTCTGCCGCTATTCGGTGCCTAGGGCCAGCCAGCCGGTACCGGACTGGTGCCACATTTCCGCGAACTGGCCCGACGCCAAGCCCGGCGACGAGTACACGACCAGCGTGCCGGTGCTCGACCCCTACTACGACCCGGTGGAGGCGCTCCGGGCCGATACGCGGGGCTTCAAGCACATCTACCCGCTGGCCTTGCCCTCGCCCGGCAAGTCGCTCTACCAGCTAGCCTCGTGGAACAGCATCCGCCGCTCGGGCTGGCTGGAGGTGGCGCAAGCCATTCCCGAGTTCAAGGCCGCCCTGTTCAAAAATCAAATCAGCGTCAAGTACCTGATTGAGACGCACGAGGGCTACTGGAAGTGGAAGTATCCGGACTGGGATACCAAGCTCACCGAGGTGCGCCGGCAGCTTATTGCCGACGAGCTGGCCGCCTTCGAGGCCACGATGACCGGCACCCAGGGCGCCG
This sequence comes from Hymenobacter telluris, assembly GCF_017313265.1. GTDB lineage: Bacteria > Bacteroidota > Bacteroidia > Cytophagales > Hymenobacteraceae > Hymenobacter > Hymenobacter telluris. Next base: position 83,424 of record NZ_JAFLQZ010000021.1, read on the forward strand.
GCAAGTCCATCATGTCGCTGACCATTACCGACCCGCGCACCGGCGAGCAAATCAAGGCCTTCAACGTGACGGCCATCGACGACAAACTTAAGTCGGGCCTGCACATCGAGGACTCACAGGAAGCCAGCAGCCACATCTACACCGCCCTCTCGGTGGACCCGACGCTGGTGGGCATCAGCCCCGGCAAGGGCATGGGCGCCGGCAGCGGCTCCGACAAGCGCGTGGCCTTCAACAACTTCATCAGCACCCACCGCTTCCACCAGGATTTGATTCTCGAGCCCCTGTATCTGGTGCGCGACTACAACGGCTGGCCGGCCGACCTCGAATTCCGCTTCCTCAACCCGTTGTCGCAAACGGCCGACTTGTCCAACGCCAACAAAAACACCGCCGCGGGCGGTCAGAACGATGCTGCAGACCCTGCTTAGAACCCCCGACGAACTGCGCCGCTACGTGACTATCGACGTCAACGACGTGCCCGAGGCCGTGTACCGGGAAGAAGAGCGCCTGCGCGGCGCGCTGCTGCTGCCCGTGCTCGGGGCCGAACTGCTGCACTGGCTGGACGAGCAGTACGCCGGGGGGCTGACGGCCGCCGACGACACGCCGGCCGGTGAGCTGCTACGCCGGGTGCAGGCGCCGCTGGCCCGGCTGAGCGTGGGCGGCTGCCTGGACGAGTTGCAGATCAGCATCAGCAACACTGGCATCCACATCATGGCCGGTACCACCTCGCACAAAACGGCGTTCCAGTGGCAGATTAGCAGCCTGAGCAAGACGCTGCTACGCAAGGGTTATTCGGATATGGTCGTGCTGCTGCGCTGGCTTGAGGAGCACCACCCGGATGCCGAGGCCGGGCCCCTGCAGCAGTGGGCCACCGGCGCCGGCCAGCACCACCGCCGCCAGCTGCTCACCTCAGCCGACGAGTTCAGCCGGTTCGAGAACATCGGCGCCTCGTGGCCGGTATTTGAGGCCCTCAAGCCGCTGATCAGCCGGCAGGAGTTGTTCGTGCTGGAGCCGCAGCTGGGCTACGACTTCCTGCAGGAGTTGCGCGAGCAGGTGCGCACCCGCACCGTGACGGCCGAGAACGAGGAGTTGCTCGCCCTGTTCATCCGGCCGGCCCTGGCCAGCAGCACGCTGGCCAGGGCGGTGCCCGAGTTGGGCCTGCGCCTGACTGGCGACGGCATCGAGCTCATGATTAGCCGCGTCGACGCCGACAACAGCAA
>NZ_JAFLQZ010000022.1 GCF_017313265.1 Hymenobacter telluris
CCGTCAACTAGTTTTTTGTCGGTCATGAGCAGCGGAAGTTAAGACTTCTCGCTGTCCGTTTCGGCTAGACCACCTCACCTACGAGGCTTTACCTACTGGCATTTAGTACGCTTTCTTCAGAAGCATAACCCGAACGTAATCGGGCTAAGCGAAAAGTTATTGAAGCCGACAGCTCGAGTTTTAAGCAAGGCGGGAAAGTTCTGGAAGGAATATCTCTCTGCCGAGCCAAGCCAAACTTGTATCTATTCTGGCGAGCTCCTAACCTTAGCGAACATGAGCCTTGACCATTTCCTACCATGGTCTTATGTCGCGCATGATCAACTGTGGAATATTATACCGACTCCTAAAAAGGTAAACTCCGCCAAAAGTGACTGGTTGCCTTCCTTCGGGCTGTATTTTGATGCCTACGCACAACTGCAATTTAATGGCTTTCAATACCATGCTTCACGAGGTAATGACACACTCTTAGAAGACTACCATATTCTTTTCTCTCAGGACCTAAATTTTTTACAAGGGCAAACTTTTGACTGGTTTCGCGAGCGGTTAGAACGCCAGATAGTACCGCAGCTCCAAACTGCACAAAATCTAGGCTTCTCCTATCCATTCGAGTATAAGCTCCCAGTACCCAATGTCTAATAACCCTAGATTCAAAAGCTAGTAATGGAATATCCCAAATTAGTGCGCGACTACATACCGACTATAATTCGTAAGTCAGGGCGTCATTGTCGCACCACAATACTGGCTGAGCCAGCATATCGTGTTGCTCTACTGGCGAAGCTAGTTGAGGAAGCCAAGGAAGCAGAGCTCGCTTCCTCAGAAGAGTTGTTGTCTGAACTTGCTGACGTACTTGAAGTCCTAGACGCACTATTTGTGGCTAACCAGTTCACTATGGATCAAGCTCGCCAACTTCAGCTACAGAAGCGGCAGGATCGAGGAGGGTTTGAAGGTCGACTGCAACTTGATTTAATTGAGGAGTAAACGTCAGTGCTGTTATCTATAAACTACTCTCTGACAACGTCAACTGAAACTAACAGTCAATGCTACCTGAAAGAGCTGGGATCTAGATCGCTGCATAGTAAGGACAAGCTAGTGGCCTAGTTTGACCCAGTAGGTTGAGCTAGATAATGACTTACTAGCTGCACCACTATCATTTAGCTTTCTAGTTGCTCTGTGTGGGCTTGCTGAGTAATAATTTTCAAGTCACTCATGGTCACCCAAGGTCTTTTGCGGTGTAGCATACGGTGGCAGTTTGAGCACACAAAAGCCAGGTCCTCCGGTTTTGTCAGCATTTCTTCCCTCAATTGTGATAGCGGAAGCACGTGGTGAGCTTCAATAAAACCGGCTCCCAGCTCGCCATACTTTTCAACGAAGGAAAAGCCACATATCTGACAGCATAGCTTGGGGTCCTCAGCTAAGCGTTGCTGCTTAGCCAACCGAATTAGTGCCTTGTTACGCTCTTTCGATCTGTGTAATGCAAACACTTCTTTACCCTCTGGGAAATACAAGACATCATCTTCCTCGGCAATAGCTTGTTGAGCAGGTTGCACATCTTCCACTGAATATATTACTGATTCAGTGGCTCTTACGTGCTTCGACTTAGTTTTAGCAGATCCTTCTTCTATCACAGGACCCTTCATCTGGTTACCTAGTATCCAGAGAAACGAGTGAGCGTCTAACAGCGTCGCCGCACTATCCTTTGTTCGAAGAAAGCTTTGTACCTGCTGGATGATGTCAATGAACGTCTTATAGTTTTCCCAAGAGACGTTCCGAGAGGTTTTAAACTCTGATAGTCCAATCAACTCGAATATATGATCAAATTTTTCCTGCGATATTGGAAGAAACCTGTTCCTATCCTTAATAAAGAAGAGATATGCAATAAATTGATAGCTTATTTTTTCATTAATCAACCGCTCGAATATCGTAACCTCAGAAGCCTTGCTTTTGTATAGATTAAAAAATATTTCCTCCAGGTTTTTGTTTTTACTTTGGTTTAGCAAATCATTCTTTTGCCGCCAATTGACAAGATTATTATTTATCCTCTTTCCAGAATGCACTACATTTGCATGGATTGCATTTGTTACACTCTCTTTAATAATTCCGCTACCGATCTGGTCTTGCTTCCACCACTTACTGCCCAGCGCATTTCTCGCCTCTTCATACACTGAGTATTTATAGTTTTCACTCATATTTATGAACACAGAATCTTTAAAAGATAAAAATGGACATTTATCCATTTTTTTAATGAATTCTTCAAAACGGCTGTAGCGTTGCTCAAGAAGATCAATACGTATTTTCACAATCATTTTTTTGATTATATCTTTTAAATATGTGCAAATACTTTTGGTGTATCTGACTTTTAAATCTGATTTACGCTTCGGTTCAGATTCCTAAATATTGCGCAGCATTAAACCGCTTTACATCATCTAATCGCGCATAGCGCTCAATCATGGCATCGGTTTTCTGCTTAGTTTGATTCTTAATAGCTTTATTAGATTGTCCCGCTTCAACTGCAATTGTGACGAAGGATGCGCGCAAGGAGTGAGCAGAATACATAAATCCTAGATGCCGCTGCACTAAGTCATTTACACTCTGATCCGTTAAGCGGTGTTTGCTAGGCTGAGCTGGACGATCCTTCGTGCCGCGACTCATGCGGGTGAACAAAGGACCACTCGTTCTACCTAAGGATTCAATCCATTCCTGCACGGCCCGCACCGGACAGAAATCCGCGCTAGGCGAATAGAAAACGGCTTTATCTTCCTCTAAGCCATATTGGTTGGTCTTGCTCTGCCGCAGATGAATCACCAGCGCTTGGCGGGTAAGCTCCACATCTTCTACGTTCAGCGCCACCAACTCCGAGCGGCGAAACGCTCCCGCAAAGCCCAGCAACAGTATGGCCCGATCCCGTAGCCCGGTGGGCGTGGTCACGTCCATCCCCCGAATGGCCTGCTTCAGTTCCGCCACGGTAAAAGCCGGAGCCTGCCGTTGCCGCTTGCCCACGACCCGGGCAATGCCATCAAGCACAACTTGCAAAGCCTCGTGACCAGTGGGCGACGGCTGACCAGCGAGTTGGTGCAGCTTGGCAATGGCGGCCACGTGCCGACGAATAGTCGCGAGCTTCATACCGCGGTCCGCCATTTGCGACACATAGCCGGCGACCGTGGTGACCTCCGCCGGCAAATGCGCGACCTGATGATGCTCGCAGTAATCCTGAAAGCTGCGTAAATCCGCCGAGTACCCACGCTTGGTATTCTCGGCACCGTGCAGACCAGCCTCGACGTACTTAGCAACCGAGGATGGCAGCTCAACCAAAGAGTTGTTACGAGTCGGAACAACGACGGTCAGCGAAGACGAATTTTCCATGCGCCTATATAAGGAGTAGCGATGAGTTTTCACCCCTAAAATAGTATAAAATAACTTAGTACCGATAATTGAGCATTATCGGTACTAAGTACAGCTGATGCCCTTTAGCATTCGACTTAAGTCTTGGGATATGTAAATTATAGAAGAAGAAGATGAGCATGAATAATTACTAATATACATTACATTAGATATTCAAACACCTTCATCAGTCTAATAGGATTAGTGATCCCTTGATATGGATGAAAGCGGATTCTTTGCAGATTCGCCTTCATCAGTTTCCCTGGGCACGGCAACTACAAACTATCAGTTAGTAGAAGTAGGTGCTGTCCGCCCCCAACAAGCCAGTCACCTCGAACCAGAGGTCCTGGTATACTTTAGCCCTGTCCAGCAGGGTACGCATGCTGCCGCCGATGCAGAGCGCATCCAGCAACCTATCCCGATGCAGGTACGCTTCTCGTAATCGCTGTCTGCTTTCCCCTTGCGATCTTGGTTAGTACCCAATTCCCAACCACTCGTTCCACTTGGCACGAACGGCATTGGTTGACCAGCAGTGCTGAGGCCGTCCCAGCCACCGAGTTGTATCCCCTCAGCAGAGGAAAAGCTGACATGCGACAGCTCACCAGACGATACAATGGGGAAACCTAGGTAAAACAAGTCGGGCAATGGCTGCGTTGTAAGTGCTTCCCATTTTCCTTCATTATGCCAACGAACACTCCCTCCGAAACAGTATTACGCGACTTGCTAAAAGGGCTTTACCGCGAGCTGGACGTTCACGAGAGCGCCAACAAAACGACCACCCACCCCGGCGTAAAACCAACCAACGACACCCTGATTGCCGAGGTCCGGGTGGCCATTGCCTGGGTGAAGTACCTGCTTCAAGAACCCCTTGAGGACGTAGAAGAATACCGGAAGTTTCTGCCACGGACCTAACCCTACCCAAATGATTGGTCACGAAAAGGCCCGGCTACTTCGGTATGGCCGGGCCTTTTGTTTTCCAGTAAGCGGCTGGGCGGCCTATTGGAGCTTAAAAGCGAACATAATGGTTTGCCGGGCCGCCACGGCCTTCGTGCTCAGCCGGGCCGGCGTCCACGTGTCGGGAATGGTGCGGGCCACGCGCAGGGCTTCTTCGTTACAGCCGTTGCCCAGGCCCTTGAGAATCCTGTGGTCTGATACCCGACCCAGTGTATCGACGGCGAAGGTAACCTAAACCTTGCCCTCGGTGTGGCGCTGGCGGGCCTACGCGGAGTAGGCGAGCTGGCTGCCCAGTACGGCCAGCGCGTCGTGGCGGCCGATAAACCACGGCGACTGGTTGAGGATGGTGCGCTCCCAATGCCCGGGGCTTACCTCAATGAGCCGTCGCAGTAATTCAGGAAAAGTGGACTTGCCTTCCAGCAGGTCAGCCCAGCGTTCGAGGTCGGTTGCGGTGACGAGTAACGTGTGCAGCATGATGATCCCGTTCAACTAAAAAAGCCCGGTACACTCCGAAGCGAGGACTTCGCCCGCGATGCATCTACCACCGAAATGTAGTCTGTCGCGATGATGGGCAGCGTGGTGGCAGATAGATTTTCTATCTCTCGACAGTCGCTGTATACTAAGCGGATGTAAAAATCAAGTAACAGAACGGCAGTCGGTTGGTAGCTGGTGCGCCGACTTATCGGCATCAAAGCTGCCTTGGCTAAAGTCAATTGCCAGCGAAAGTCGCTTTTTAAGCTATTTTTACTTAACCCATTTTTAAAGCAATGTTATTGAAAACCAACGCGTTAAGTAATATACAATAATATTTTGTAGGCTTAACCACAGAAAACAGATTTGATTTGCCACATTTGCAAAACAAAGTGGCAAATCAAATCTAAGCTTGTGGCAATTCCCGATTACGAAACTTGGCAGGGCAGCCCTAAGGAGGCAACGCAAGAAGTAGCAGCACTCTTGCTGGTTCATCACCCTGGTGTAATGCCTCCTACCGAGCGGGTACTGCGCAAGTGGCGTCAGGAGGAAGTAATCAGCCGCACCGGACGACGGTTCACCGGACGCAATGTGCTCGAAGCTGTGTATACAGCTTGGCAACGACGGGAAGGAGCCACGCTGATTGCTATTGCCTCGCAATTGCAGACTTTAGAATTGCCCCAGCTACACACGCAAGTAGCCTCGGCTACTGAAGCCACTACCCCAGCATATGCTGACGACCGGCGACTGACACAACTTATGACCCTGCTGGCGCACGGCGTGTTGAAGCAGTTTCAGGCTGTGCAAGCAGGACGAGCGGTGGGTGTCGGGTTAGGAGATACCACCGCCGCTACCGAGGCCGTTATTCCGTTGCCGCTTCGGCAAGCCCAAGCGCAACTAGCGCGGTTGGCATTTGAAGGTGGACAGGTAGATGAGTGTGCTAGTGTGCACGAGCTACTGTGGCGCTGCACTAAGCCCTTAAACGAGTGGGCCCCTCTGGCGCTGGCCCAACACCCGCATTACGCCGATGTGGTACTCATTGATGCCGAGTACCGAGTCCCTAGCCCAGCTTGCGAGGATTTTGGCGAGGAAGGCGGGCATTTGGCTGACCTCGTAGAAAATCAGATTTATCGGGGCCTGCGGCAGGCCCTTGACCAATTAGACGAGTCGGAACGCGACGTGACGTACACCTTAGTGCGGCGCTTCGTAGCAGAGCACCCCATGGTATCCCGCACGGGGCAAGCGTGGCGCAAGCTCTGGGCCAGCCCACGGCTCAATCCGGCCGTGCGCGAGTGGTTGCGCTTCGTGTATGAGCCGGCGCACGCCGCCTTGGCCAACCGCCAGGGCCTAGTAGCTCAATGCGCGCATTGCCACGCTCCGCTGGTAAGCCAGGACCGAAAGCCGCTCTCGTGTGTGCTATCGGCTTGCCGGGCCACCCATCCCCACCCAGCTGCTACAGGCGAACCCCTGGCATTAGCTGATGCCCTAGTAGCCCGGCCAGAAGTGCTACGCTACTGGTGCAATCCATCCCTCGATGAGTTGCGCCTGTTTCGGGAATTGACGGCTTTATTTCCGGAGGAAGAGGTGCAATTGTATCCTTATCAGGATTTGTGCGACGTGGCTGTGGGCACGCGCCTTGGCTTCGATGTGAAAGATTACACAGACCCAGTGCTGCTGGCACGCAAGCTGAACCGGGGCGTGGGGGGGCTGCGGCTCTATGACACAATGGTCGTGGCTGTGGCCGAGCGCCAAGTAGTAAACCGGCCACAATACTTGCCACAAGTGCGCGAGCACCTGCAAACGGCGCTCAGGCGCTCGCTCCGCGTACTTTCAGTGGATGATATTTTAGAAACCCTCCGTCATGATGGCCAGCTTTCGTAAGAAAAAATCAGGTCCTGCCAGTACCGACTCCGACATGCCGGAAGCAGTGGCCTGGCACCGCCAACGCCGTATTTTATGGGCCTGCGTCTTGCTAGAACAGTTAGGCGAAAGCTCACTCGACCGGCTGCCTCTACTTCTGAGTGGCTTACGGGCATGCCAGACCAGCTATCAAGCCGCCGACCACGGGGCTGCCTTTTTCCATATACGCCAGCGGGTAGGACCATTGCCAACGCGGCGGGCCGTGCAAAAAGCAGTGCGCGAGCTACTAGCCGCCGCTAGAGCACGGGAGTTTACGGCGAGCTACCGCATCAACGAGCACACCTTGGCGTTCGAGCGGGAGGCCGGGCATGAGGCCCTGATTGAGCAGGCCCGCCGTCAATTGGCCCAGCCCCCGCCCCGCCGGCAAACCCGTCGGACCCTGGCCCCAACTACTGGCGATTTGACCGTGCGTTTACGCGAAGACACGCTGCCGGTATCCATATCGGTACGCCTGACCAACATCACTCCCCCGCCCCCGCCGCAGTACGTGCTCAGCAGCGGGCCGCGACCACCGTTGCGGGTACCGTTAGCCGACCTGATGGCAACTGCGGTGCGTCTCGATGCAATTGACCAGGCGGTACATGGCCATGCCGTTGAGCACTGGGCTAGCCGTCTGAACGACATCCTGGTGGAAGCTTGGCGGGACGGCAAGCTAACCGAAACCGATACACTGGACTTGAGTGGGTTGCGCCACCTCATCGGCTTGCCGGGCTCGGGCAAGACCACGCTGATACTCTTGCTCTGCGCACTGCTAGCGGAGCAGGGCAAGCGCGTGGCGGTGTTTTTTACCAGCATCGAAACCGCACGCGACTATCTGGAGCGGCTTCGACGCTACGATGTCAACTCGGCGCTGCTCGTGGGCCGCAGCCCGGCCACCCATGCCCGCCATGCCGATCGCTTGGCACAACTGATTGCCTTGCAAGGACATGGAGGCTTCGGCTACACCCGGCCGGGGGCTGAACTGCTGGCCCAGACCTGCCCGTTGCCCGCCTTTGCCGTGGATGAAGCGTCGGCTTGGCGCGAGTGGCAGCCTACAGAGGCCCCATGCGAAAACTTCTACCTACCCGATTCGATACGCCAGGACCGGCCGCAACCGCTGCTGTGCCCCTTATGGGGCGGCTGTGGCCGGGTGCGCAACCAACGAGAGTTGGTGGAGGCCAGCGTATGGTTAGGCCACGTACGCGGGGCCGACACGGCCGTTCCGGCGCACACCAGCGCGGAAAAGCTTCAGTATTTCGAGCTGCTGGCGGATACGTTCGACCTGCTGATTTTTGATGAGGCCGACGAAACCCAGGCGCAACTCGACCAATTGGGGGCTCTGACGCTTGAGCTGGGCGGTACCAGCGAAAGCATTCACTACCAAGCCCAGCGCGTAACGGACCGAGCCATGACTGGGGCCATGGCACCCCGTGACCGGCAGCTACTGCTGCCTCACCACTACGCCGCCAATACGTTTGAGCGCCACCTGATTCGCTTTTATGACGAGGTGCAAAGCCTCGACCCGGAACTGGGCAAGCAGCTGGAAAACCAGCTCCTCACCACCAATTACCTTATCCGCTTCGCTCTCCGGCACGCCCGACTGGAGCTGCCGGCTGAGCACCGGGCCGGCATTCGCTCGTTTTGGGAGTCGGCCCTTTACGCTTCGTTTTTTCGCGATGGAGAGCAGATGCAGTCGGGCGTTACGCAGTGGGTGCGGCAACTAGGCTTTGCTTCGGAGAGTGCCGCTCAGGAGCGGTGGCGCGAATTGGTCGAGGCGTTCAACACGTACCTCTACGCCCTATACCACGACGATGATGTAGAAGCCGCCGTTGAGATACTGGTGGCGCAGGTAGCGAGCCTTGCCGACCCGACTAAGGCTGACCTGCTGGCCCCTGCGGCCCGCTTGCTGATAGTGGCCGGGTTTGGGGTAGCGGCTTACCAGAAGCTTGCCCGCGTTTCGCAGCCGCTGGTGCAGTACAACCTGTTGCCCGACTGGATTGCCGGCACCAAAACCAGCGAGGCGCTGCGCAACGCGGTGCCGCTTAATCTGCTCGGGGCGTTCAGCAGTGTGCGGTTTCGCTACCAGGAAAACCGGCACCGGGGCTTGTCCATTGACTATTTGCTGCTGGACACAACCCCACGCCTGCTGCTGCACCGACTGCACCAGCGGGGGGCACATGTGTTGCTCGCCAGTGCCACCTCATGGCTGCCCGATAGCCCGGCCTACCACGTGGGCGTGGAACCGGCCTACGTGTTGCGCACCCGCCGACCCGACCCAGTGGTGGTAAAGCTGCACTACCTGCCCTTGCCACATCCCCACCGGGCGGGCGAGTTTCTGCGCTTCAGCGGGGCCGGTGGGTTTCGCCACGACAACCTACGGCACATGGTGGCCAAACTGGCAGCCCCGGCAGGCCAGGCGCACAGTGGCACGGGCTCGCAGCTGGAACGGGCGGCGCGGCGCTCGCCCAGCGGCCGACACCGGCGCCTGTGCGCGCTCGTGGTCAATTCCTACGAGCAGGTTCGCCAAGTGGTGGTAGCCATCGCGCAGGTTAACCCCACGCTCGCGGCACAAACCCGGGGCATACTCCGCGAGCTTCCGGCCGAGCCAACCCTGGAGCGTTACCTGCTGAAAGGCCAGGTTGAGAGCCTGGGGCAGCTGGTCGTTGAGGAAAATGTGCAGGTAGTGGTGCTGCCTTTCACGGCGCTGGGCAGAGGCATTAACCTGATTTTCAACAACCCCGACGATGCCCAGGATATAGACAATCGCACGGCCGCCATTGGCAGCGTGTATTTTCTCACACGGCCCCACCCCACTGCCGATGACCTGACGCTGATGCTGGCTACAGTAGCCCAGCACACCGAGCAGTTTGATCAAGCCAATTTTGCCACCGCCAGCTTGGCCGAAGTGCAGCAGCGCTACGATGAAAGCAGACAGCACCTGTACACGCGGATTATGCGGTTGCTAGGCCGACCCCAGAGTGCCCAGCGCCTACCTAAAGAATTCCGCAAAGCCTTCGCGGCTAATCTGCTCATTCCCATCCTGCAAACCATTGGGCGGGCCATCCGGGGCGGCAGTCCGGCCGATGTATATTTCATCGACGCAGCCTGGGCACCCAACAGCGCCGAGCAGAAGCCCGACTCCAGCCAGACCAGCGTGCTGGTTACCATGCAAAAGCTGCTGCGGGCCTACCTCGGCCCTAACAGTCGGCCCGCCGACTGCCCGCCCGTGCTCCGGGCCCTCTACGAACCTTTCGGACCTGCTTTTCACGCCATCGACGGACTGATAACCAAACGTAATGCGGCGGCGCACCGCGCCGATTAAGTCAGTCTCCCACCCGTCATCACTCTTTACATTTTCCCCTTTCCGCCTAATGGCTTCGAAAAGCACTCCTTCATCCCTGGCCAAGTCCGCCCCGCCCACCCTGTTGGCCTTTAGCTTTGAGTCCCTCACCCCCGCCACCTACCGCGTCACCCGCGTAGCCTGGTCGCCAGAAGCCTACCAGATAGTGGCGGGCCTGCGCGAGGCTCTGCGCTCGCCGGCTTACGATAAGCCCAAGGAGCTGCCCATCAAAGACCTCCGATTGCGCACCCAGGTGTATGATCCCGGCGTGGTGCGAGTGAACGCCCGGCTCGGCATCGGCCATCCGCTGGCCGAAGGAGATGCCGTGAACATGTTGTTCACCACTTCGGCGCCGGCCGAGGCGAGCGAGCACGCCAACCGGGCCGTGGCTCATTGGGTGGATGAGGCGGTGAAGAAGATTCGTGGCCTCAAGCCCATGGATGCCCGCATCGCGCAGGGCCTCCGCACCCTGGCCGTGAATCAGCAGGCTATTGTGACACAGGCCGATAAGGTAAAAGTCTTTCAGTGGGCGACCACTGAAGCCACTAATGCCGCGCTGCCGCAGACTGCCACCGGCTTTGCTGATCTGGCCGACTACGTGGCTGCCCAGCTCGTGGGCAAGGTGATTTTCCCGGCGGCAGGCCCGCTACGGCGCGAAATCGGCAGCACGCTGGACAAGGGTTACGCCCGCTTGCTAACTGACCCGGAAGTAGTTCCGATGGGTGCCGAAGCGCCGTGCAGCATCAGTCTGGGGCTTACCATCACAGTAGCCACATACCCCGCCCGACCCCTGCCTGTGATTCTGATAAACATGGGCAAGCGGGTATGGACCACAGGCCCTAAAGGCCGTTTTTTTGGCAATGACCTGGGCGGGTTTGTCCTGCCGGTGGGCGAAGACCGGGCTTTTAAGTTCAGCATCGACTCCCACCGGCTAACCCTGGACGATGACTACCGCGCTATTGCGGCAGGCTACCCCGACCTGCCGGCCGGCGACCAACTCACGGCCGGCGACTTGGTGCGAGCAGGCGGAAACTATCCCGGCAACCGCGTCGTGGTGGCCGCCGCGCCAGGCCGCTCGGTAGAAAAGGTGGCTGGCCGGGGTGTTACTGACCTCGACCGGCAGCTGGCTTTCGAGCGCCTGACCGAGCTACTGGCTCCCCAGGGGTTCACCCCGTGGGGCGGGTATCTGCAACGCATCGAAACCGGGGCCAAAACGCTGAATGGGCTGATAGGCAAGTGGGATGTTGCCCACCACACCGGAACGGATGAGGAAAAGGCCAAAGACCAGGTGCTGCAGGAATGGACGCGCGAGCTGCACACCGGGCTCAACCAGTTCTACGATGGCACGCACCGCATTCTGGTAGCCTACCAAACCGGCCTGCACGACGATGCCGCCCGCGTGGAAGCCACACTCACTAAAGTATTAGGTACCAAAGGCGTGGTGGTGACGCGCGTGCTCTTGCCAGACCACGTGCACGGCCCCCGGGCCTGGGGCCCCGAAGGCGAGAAGCCCGCCCCACCCGAGGAGCGGGGCAAGGCAAAAGCAGCCATCTGGACACCCTGGATAGCGGAGCAGGTCAAGCAGCTGACCACTAAGAAGCAGGACTTGCCGCACGGCATTATTGTACTGGCGCGCCGCAACTACGGTGCGGGCCAGTACGACGATGCCATCAGCAAGCAGGTGGGGCGGGTTGCGCTGATAAAGGGTTTTGCGGGAGCCAACGTGCAGTACTTGCTGCCTTCGGCCTCGGCGGGCGTTACGCCCAGCGCCGCACAGCTAAGCAAATTTCAGATGCGCGTGCTGAACGGCTGGCGCGACCTAGCCCTGAAAAGCGTTGGGCGAATGCCTATTGTGCCCAGCCGCCTGGCTAAACGAATGCCCTTTGTACAGCAGGGCAACCAGCCGCCCGTGATATTAGGGGCCGGCATCGTGCGGGTAAACAAAACGCGTGAGCGCAAAAACAAAACCAGCTTTATTCCTTACGTAATCGAGCTGGACCCCGTCTCGGGCGAGTGCCAGGCCACGTTGCTGCTGCGGGCGGCGGGCAGCAAACAGCCCGTACAGCCCGTCTCGATGCGGCCGCTCAAGCAGGCCGTGCTGGCGCTGGCCACTCACGGTCCCAGCTACCTGGCCGAGCACAGCAGCCCTCAGAAAGTACTGGTCGAGCGCCAGCAGCTGACCGAAGCTTTTTTGCACGACGTGCTGCTGAGCCGCTCCAAGCACCACCAGGGCCGGGAAATAGTGTTGCTGGCCGACACTTCAACCCTAAATGGCATCTGGCGCTGGTTGGCCGACGCGCAGGTGAACCCGGCGGATGTGCGGTTGCACGGCCTCACCGAGTTCCAGAAAGCCCTGCCCAACGTGACGTTTGTGCGCCTGCGCCACAACCATTCGCCCAAGGCGCTGCTGCCCACCGAGCACGTTAAAGTTTCTTTCGACCAACCCGACGGCACCCGTTCGGAGCCCCGCCTGTCGGCCCGCTGGGCCGATGCGAAGCTCTACCGCCTCACCGACCCGAGCGTGGGTTTGCCCACCTACCTATCCTATGGCTCGCGCATGTTCCAGCCGGTGCGAAGCGCCAGCAGTTACCGGCCTACGCGCAGCGTGAAAGGAGACAAGGAACCCCCCACCGCTCCTTTCACGAAAACCTGGGCCACGCCAAACCCGCTGGAAATAACGGTGCTGCAAGACCCCGACCAGCCGGCACGCTTTCAGCCCGATGAGCTGGCTTTTCTGGTGGAAACCCTGCGCTCTTCCTACGACCACTTTGGCGGCTGGACCACTTTGCCTGGCCCGCTGCACTTTGCCTCAGTACTTAAAGAGTACGTACCCGATTACGTGTTGGCGGAGGAAGAGGCCGCGGCGAAGGAAGAAGCCAAAGAGGAGAAAGAATAACTGTTCTACGCCAACCATTAGCGGCGCAGCCACCTATCCAGCAGGTGGTTGCGCTCGCATATTTTCCACAATAAGGCTGGTTCTGCTATGCAGCAAATTTCTACCCCTACCCCGGAGCCTAGACCCGGGGCTTCGCCCCTGGCGGAACTACTCGATAGCCTGAATGCCCAGCAGCACGAGGCCGTGACGCATCCTGCCGGCCCTGTGCTGGTGGTAGCGGGGCCCGGCACGGGAAAGACGCAGGTACTGGCTGCCCGCGTGGCCTGGGTATTAGCCCAGCCCGGCGGTCCCCGCCCCAGCGAAATTCTGTGTTTGACCTACACCGATATGGCGGCCAATAACATGCGGCATCGCCTGCGCCAGCTACTCGGGCCCATTGCCCACGAGGTAGAGGTGCATACCTTCCACAGTTTCGGCCGACTTATCATCCGGGACAACGAGGAATTGCTGGGCCGACACGATCTAGCACTGGCCTCCGAAACCGAAACCCGGCAGTTTTATACCAATTTGATTGACGAGCTGCCTCTAGGACACCCGCTGCGGCGGGAAACGGGCGACATCTACTACGAAGCCCAACGCCTTGAGCTCACGTTTAGCATCATGAAAAAGGAGGGCTGGACGGGTCCTCAGTGGGTAGAAGCACTCGAAGCTTACCGCCAGCAGCTGCCCACCTTGGAGGCCTACCAGTACCAGAGCGCCAATAAGACGCGCAACATCAAAAAAGGCGACCCCCACCTGGAAAACATCAAAAAGGAAACTAAGCGCATTGAATTGAGCCAAGCGGCAGCGGCACTTTTTGAGCCATTTCAAGAGCGGTGGCAACAAGCCAAACGCTACGACTACTATGATATGCTGGGGTGGGCTATTGGCCTGCTCCAGGCGCATCCCACGCTCCGCGAGCGGTATCAAGAGCAGTTTCGACACGTGCTGGTCGATGAATATCAGGACACTAACGGGGCGCAGAACCAACTACTCTGGCTAGTAGCCGGCCCAGAGCCCGACGCCAATGTGCTGGTGGTGGGCGATGATGACCAAAGCATCTTCCGTTTTCAGGGGGCGTGTCTAGCTAACTTAGAAGCCTTTACCGACCGTTACCCGGCTGCTGCTGTAGTGGTACTGACGAATAATTACCGCTCGTCGGCCCGGGTGCTGGAGGCCGCCAGCCGATTGATTACTCGCAACCGGGAACGTCTGTGCCACAAGCTGCCCAAGATTAGCAAACAGTTGGTGGCCTGCCATCCGCAGTTCAAAGCGTCGGCCGTTGCGCCGGTCGTGCGGCGCTACCAATCGGCCTGGCACGAGGCAACGCACGTAACCGCCGAGCTGGCCTCCTTATACAGCGATGCTGGTCCGACGTGCCGCTGTGCCGTGCTGGCACACGACCGAAACCAGCTCGACGTGCTGGCGCAGCTGCTAGCTGCGCGGGGTATCCCCTTCTTCCGCAAACGGCAGGTGAACGTACTGAAGGAGGAAGCGCTGGCCACCAACTTGCACCGGGTGCTCACCTACTTGGCCGAGGCTTTACGGCCGGTGACTGCCCTAGCCGAACCGGCGCTATTTGCGGTACTGCACTTAGAGTGTTTCGGCGTGCCGCATGCTGACCTTGTGCGTCTGGCGGCCAGCTACCAGCAGCGCTTCCCACGCGGCAGCGCGGCCTGGCCGTGGCGCGAGTGGCTGGCTGCTGCCGCCGAAGACCCGGAAACAGCTGATGACTTGCGGCTCTCGGCCGCTGGTCGCCCCTTGCTGGCAGCCGCTTTGGCGCAACTCGACCACTGGGTACGGGCCGCCGCTAGCCTGCCCGTCGCCGAAGTGGCCGAACTGGTAGTGCGGAATACCTTGCTGCCATGGCAGGTTACCCATTACCCGCACCCGGCACACCAGCACGCGGTAGCCCGCACGTTGCGCAGCTTCCTGCGGGACGAAGAAACCCGCCAGTCTCGCCTTACTTATGAGGGGCTGCTGATTGCCTGGGACATCACGGCCGCCACCACGTCGGGCCTGCCCCTGGAAAGAACCACGGGCAGCGAGGCGGCGCACCTGCACTTGCTGACCGCGCACACGGCCAAGGGGCTGGAATTTGAGCGCGTATGGCTGCTGGGCTGTCAGCAAAATGTGTGGCACCGCAAGTCATCGCCACGCCACTACGTGCTGCCGCCTGCGTTGGCCACCCGCTCCACGGGCAGCAGTGAGGAGGAATCTAGGCGCGTATTTTTCGTGGCCCTCACCCGGTCGCAGGAACACCTGACTATCAGCTACGCCAGCCAGGATTTTCTGGCTGGTGAAACGGAAGAGTGCCGGTTCATTACGGAGTTGGCCCAGGATGGATTAGTCGCCGATGAAACTGGGATACCCGATGAATCGGTGGTGCTGGCCCAAGCTCAGTTGCATGCCCCTGTCGTAGCTGCGGCCCCGCTGCCCGACTCTGCCGCACTAGACGCGCGACTGGCTGATTTCACCCTCAGCATCACCATACTCAATGCTTACCTGCGGTGTCCCATAGGGTGCTACTACGAGCAGGTACTGGAGGTACCCTATGCCGAAAATGAGTCCCAGGCATTTGGTAAAGCTGTTCACCGAGCACTGGAGAAATACTTTAGCGCTGCCCGGGATGACGAACGGCAGGAATTTGGCCCAGCGGAGGAACTTGTTGATGCTTTTGAAAAGGCTTTCTGGTACTACCGGGCCACTTTATCTCCGGTAGCCTACCAGCGCCGACAAGCTGCCGGACGGCGCTGGCTCTTCGACTTTCACGCGCACTTTCAGGCTATCTGGCGGCCCCATGCCCTAACTGAGCACCCAGTGACGGCACTATTACCCAACGGCATTGAGCTTACCGGCGTGCTCGACCGGCTCGACCCGCACCCTCAGGGAGGCCATCAAGTCGTCGATTACAAAACCGGCAAACCGGATAATGCCACTGCTGCACTCAAACCGGCGGCCTCCGATACCACGCTGGCTGAGTGGCTGCAAGACTCGAAAGTACGTGGAGGTGATTATTGGCGTCAGGCGGTATTCTACCACCTGCTGCTAAAGCATGACGTAACCCAAGCATTCAAGCCTCTCAGCGTTCGCTTTCAATATGTGCCCCCTCGGGAAGACAAGGCTCCGGGCCAGCGCTATGAGCCTTACGAAGTCAATGTGCAATCGGAAGATGAAGCTGCTGTGCTCGCCCAAATCACAGCAGTCGATGCGGCCATCCGGGCGCGTGATTTTAGCCATGGCTGCGGCACTTGCTACTGGTGCCTACTACGGGGCAAGATTACTGTTCCCTCAGAACAATAACTATTTGTGCTGGAATCGTGAGAAATTGTGCAACCGCTATACCCTAAGAACTTATGCGAGTACAACAGCAACAAGAACAAACAGCAATACCCAGATAGATAATTTGATTACGTGCTTCTTGGTTTACTTCAACCTCGAACAGCATAACCCATTGAAAAAAAGCAGTCTCTGAGGTTAAACCCATTAGAACTCTCTATATGCAGCAAGATAAAATCGTAGCGGAAATTGGACAGCTATTTAAGTCGGCCGTAGCATCTGAGCGAACGGAGTAGCTTCACTTTTTCTAACCACTGAGCCACTGTAACCAGTAGTACCAACAACTGGACTTTGGCAAAGGCTGGTCAGCCTATTTTTAACTGCCTCTACTTGTCCTTGGACACGCAAAAGCATTCGCCAGTCCAGTGACTACGACCTCGATCATTTGCTACCATTAGCTGTGTATCCCGTCAATGAATTGTGGAACCTGGTTCCGGTAGACCGTGAGTTCAACCAGCGAATCAAAAGAGACCGGGTACCATTTGATCAGCGCTTGCGGGAAGCGGAACCTTGGCTAGCAGAGGCCTACCGGGGCTATGATCGGTCCTGTTCGTTGAGGCAAGCCGTGCAGGAAGATGCCGCTTTGCGTTTCTCGGCAATTCAACACCAGCCTGATTTCGCAGCGGCTCTAGGGCAGCAAGCAGTGGAGTTTAGTAATGGCGTCGCGGCAGCCCGTTACGTCATGCGTTTTTAACCATGCATGGAATACTGTAAACTAGTCCGCGACTTCATTCCTGACATTATTGCCGCGTCAAAGCGGCGTTGTGCAACGCGCGTGCTGGAGGAGCAGGCGTACCAGGATGCACTACGCGAAAAGCTGGTTGAGGAAGCCCTAGAGGCGAAATCTGCTCCTTTGGCGGAATTGGCCATTGAACTTGCTGATGTACTGGAAGTCATTGCTGCCCTGGCCACAGCATAAGGTTTACGCATGGAAGAAATACAACAACTTCAGGCCGCCCGTCGCCAAGAGCGCGGAGGGTTCCAGGCCCAGCTGCAGCTGCTGAAAATTCACGAAGAGCAACCACAACAGCCAATCCAAACACCTAACAAGTCAAATCAGCACGAGCACTAGTAACTCTTCAGTTTTCAGCAATAAGGATAATCACGCAACAACAACACACTGTGCATAACGACACATATTTTTCACAATGACAACTCTTGCTATGAATGTCCAAATTGATACCCTAATTGCCAGTCAGTATGCAAACAAGCACTATGGTGAGCTTGAGGCCGTCTCTATGCTATTTAGCCGAGCCTTCTTAACCGGGCTTAAATCCATTTTAAACCACAATCCTTGGCATAGGCCCAACATAAAAAGCCGGTACAATATTCGAATCGGCTGGATTGACAAGATTCCATTAGCTGAATTCAACCCACCAGCAATTGGCGTTAACGGCGCGACCATTACCCAACGGGTGGAGGTAGGGGACTTTATGATAATTCTATCTGAGAACCATCTGCAGCGCAACCCGGATGACACTATTAGATATTGTAAAAATCAAAGGGCATTAATAGTGCAGGCTAAGCTGTCCGACCAACAAAATCCAACTTCTCCAATCGGTCATATCCCTCCGTCAGGCATTACCCCAACTCTCAAGGAGCTGGCACTGTTAAGCTCTTGGCCTTCATTTGATCTTTACTTAGCCTCTAGATCAAAAACCCACATTATAAAAAATCTAAACATTCCCTTTAATCCACAACAATCCTGTTTCTCAGGATTTAATAACAAAAAATGGTTCTGCGGTCAAGCAGTAAATAAAGCTCCTTGTAATCTATCCCTTGGGGAGGTAATCGAAAATATAACGAAAAGAAATGCTGGCTTTGTATTTAATGAGGTCAGCCCCCAAAATGATTGGGACGAGCTCATAAAAGCCATGGTTGATATATGCCAGAAGAAAAACCGTCCTAAGCGTTATATCAACACTGCCGCTCCCGGCCGATTGCTTAGTGCTTTTACTCAATTTATTGATGACACTCAATACAAAGATCTGGTACTGGAAGAGGACAATCCCGTTTTCCCCATCCTGTTTATTGATAGATATCTGATAGAAGGCGAATAATATGAATGCACCTTGGTAACTCATCTCTACTCGGGTGCCCCCATATGAAAACACTTCCGTGCCTATCAGTGGCGCTATCGTGACCTTTTGAACTCGTATGTCCTCACTTTTATTTCTGCTGGTCTGCGCGCTTGCAGCAGCATTATACTTTCTCTACGCCCGTTTGCTTGAGCGCGACGCTACAATTCAAAAGCTACAGCGGCAGAACGCGGTCATGGGTAGTCGGTACAAAAGTTTAGCTGAAATTGAAACTGCTCATCAGCACCTTACGCGCCAGAACCAAGCGCTGCAGCAACAGCAGGTGCAGCTGACCAACACCGTTCGACAGTTGGGCAATACTATTGTCGAGGTAAAAGCGGATCTTGAGGCGCATCACAAAGCAATGCGGGTTGCAGCTACGGGCTACGCGAAGGACCGGTTTGTGCTTGAAGTTCCGGCTTTTGAGCAGCGCTTCAAAACCATAAAAGGCCGGCAAGCACAGATGATAGTAGAAGGCAACGCGGCCCGGGCCGAAGAACGATTGAGAGTCGCGGGTAACGAAGCCGAGGGCAAACGCCGCCAGGAGCAGGTAATGAACCTAATGCTAAGTGCATTCAACGGCGAATGCGAAGCAGTGATTGCACAAGTGCAGCCTTATAAACTTGAAATCGCGGAGAAACGCATTCGTAAGGCATTCGCCGCAGTAAATAACCTGGGTGCCGCGCAGAAATGCTTAATTACAGATTCCTATTTAGCGGTACGATTAGAAGAGTTATTCCTTACCGAAGCTTACCGTCGCAGGCTGAAGACCGATAAAGAAGCACAGAGGGAAGCTCAAACGAGATTCCGAGAGGCGCTACGCGAAGCCAAGAAACTGGACGAAGCGCGAGCTAAGGCCCAACGGGACGAGGACTTTTATGCAGAGGCGTTGCGGCGCGCCAGGGAGCAGGCCCAGCATTCCTTTGGAACTGAGCGCCAACGCTACACGCAACAAATTGAGCAGTTAAGGCAATCGTTGGCTCAAGCACAGGAGATGAAACGTAGGGCAACGGCTCAGGCCCAGCTCACCACTGCTGGGCACGTGTACGTGATCTCCAACATAGGCTCCTTTGGAGACAACGTGTACAAAATTGGGATGACACGCCGCTTGGATCCGCAAGACCGAATCGATGAGCTAAGCAACGCATCAGTTCCCTTTCCCTTCGATGTGCATGCCATCATTTCCTGCGACAATGCGCCGATGTTGGAAAAACGTCTTCACCACCTGTTTCAGCACCGCCGGGTGAATATGGCAAACGAACGCAAGGAGTTCTTTCAGGTTTCCCTGCACGAAATTGCAGCTGCCGTTCAGGCCAATCACGGGGAAATACGCTTTGTGCACGAAGCTGCCGCCGATGAGTACCGGCAAACACAGCACCTGCGTGCGAAGCGGCCTCAATAAGTTTAATCATCACATCCGTTAGCTACGAGCGCATATTCGCCGCACATTCATTGACTCAAGTTGAAGATGCCGACTTCACAGCCACAATCTCCTGGTTTGCAAGCATGCCAGGTCGGCTTCAGTCTCTTCCACTGCTTGCACACGATGCTGCACTGTTCGATTGACCCCGAGGACGACGCGCAAAAAGACTTCGTACGCTTAACCTGTGCCTTGCACAATACCGAAGCGATCTGCCGTAGTTTTTGGGCACTGGAAGAGCGAATTTGCGAAGGAGAAACCATCAACGTCGCTGAATACGTCTATGTCGGATTGGAAATTATGCTCCAGGATCACGATGCCTGGAACATGTTAACTACGTTCGGTGAAGCATTGGATACGTTCCTACTCAACGGCTTTGTAGTAACAGAACAAGAGATTCCGCGTTATCTGGATACCGCACAGCTTTTTTGCCAAGGAGTCAAGAACAGACACCTAGATGGATTGAGTCCCTTAAATTTTGCTACCAAGCATTTAGTGAGTTACGTCAGTTGGCTACAAGTAGCAGGTGCCTGAATTCCGCTTTCAAAGATTGCAGTGTTATACGTTACGGTTGGTCTTAATCAACACCATCAAGCACAAAGCCTTCCGGAGCCCGGTTGGAAATGCGCTGGTGGTATGGAGATATATAAACCTCCCCTAACTCCTTGCTGCTGTAATCAGTCAGATGGTAGCAATCCACTGGGTTATCGATTCTAGCGGCAGAGCGCGAGCCGGTGCGCTGCCAGTCCAGCAACCGGCCGTCGGGTGGGCTCAGCCGGCGAAAGTACAATTCGGCGGACACGATACCGGCCATGGGTACTGGGTTGGAAGCTACGCGGCCAAAAGGGCCGGTGCCACCGGGAATTTCGTCTGCATCGTAGCCCACCGGCCCGCCTGACTCGGCTACTAGCCGCGCGGTGAGACGCTCCTGCTCGTCCGGCGAGACCGGCACCCGGGCAAACAACAGACTGAGCAAAACGGTAGTCATCTGCTCTGCGGTTAGCGCAAAGTCGAAGTCTTCGCTGAGCACCGTGGCCCGGGAATGAAGCTCGGCAGCTGACTTGCAGCCACGCTAAATCACGGATACAGCGTGGCTGCAAGTCAGCTCCATCAGGACCGCCTCTGGCAGTGTACCAGGGCACAACTGTAGCAGGCGCTGCAGGGCAGCTTGATTTTCAGCCGACGTCTCAGGCAGTTGTATTTCGTCGGGGTCGTTAGTAGTCATCATTATAGAAAGACGGTCTGGCCATTACCTTCTAAAGCAGGCCAGCTGCTTTGAAAATCCGGGTCCATTCAACGTAGTGCTTGGCGTAATTCCATTCTTTGCAAAGCAGATACTTATGCCGCGTTAGTAGTGGTTTATAATAGCGTGGGCGTCCTTTTGAATCCAATCTCAAGGCATTTAGGTCGGAACTGTCATCGTATGGTCTTAATACCTGTAGCTCACGTGCCATGCTCAAACGCGTCCCCTCTGCTAGTATATGCTCAACTGCTGCCAGCGCGGCGGGCTCTTCGTCCAGCACGTGAAACACATGCTGAATCCCTTGCCCAATTTTGATATGACCAAGTTGCTTGTTGTCTGTTTCTTTCACCTGATTCCAGATAGCCTGCACGGCAGCTTGCACAGTTGAGTCAATCATTGAATCCAGCTGTGTTGCGGTTGCAGACATGGCGGCTACCGGCATCAGTGCCTCTGAAGCATCCGCAATTCCAGCTTCGGTCCTGAATACTTCATCTACCAGCCAGTCTTCCAGCATATCCCGGCGGCCATTGTTCCACTGGCTGCCGAGGTAATAGGTTATACCATCCAGCACATAGGGCTCGGTATAGTAGCGCGGTTGGCCGGCAATGATGAGGCGCTCCGTAGCCAGTACTGGCACATACAAGCCTAGTTGCCGGGCACTGTATTGCTTTTCCTGCAGACGCTGTACAAAAGGAGCAACTCGCCCATCAGCAAAGAGTTGGGCGAAAAGCGCCTGAGCCAGCCGGCCAATACGGTGCTTTTTGTGCGCGGCCAGCAATTCGCGGTAGGCAGCAGGCAACCGGTCGGTCAGGTCTTCTTCACGGCCCGTCTCTTCATCATCTAACTCTTCCTCTTCATCCTTTTCGCTGTCGAGCATGCTGCTCATCAATTCTGGCGGGGCCATGCTTTGCACCTCCGCCCTAATCAAAGCACACAGGTCTTTTACCTGCTGATACTTTTCCTCTAAATATTCAGGTGAAAGGACCGCTGAAGAAGTGGCCTGCCGGTACCCGGTTTCTTCCATAAAGGATTCTATTCTGGCAATAGCCGTTTCTCTATCCTGGGTAGTCAGGTGGCTGAGGCTGGCGAAGCGGCCGGGAGTGCTGCGTAAAAACTCCACGTAGGTGAGCGAACCTTTCTCATTATTCGCCTGACGGCAGGCTGGCAGCAGGTTACCGAACCGGTGCAGGCCCCCACTTGCCCGGTTTAGTGGAATGGCGTGGTCCCGGTCAATATCGGCCGGAGCCAATGCCTTGCCAGTATAAGCACAACGATTTCCAAAAAAATCAAGTGTCGCTTGCCAGTGCTCTTTGGTAAAACCGCCGTGCATTTCGCCCACATCAGCAAGTAAGCTGCGGACAAATAAGTTGGCAATGCTACTGTGGTGAACGCGGCGAATGGTGGCCATAGGAAAATGAAGAAGTGACGAAAGGTGGTTGAATTAGAATCAGGTTGTAGCCAGAAAAGCCTATTGCGCATCGTAGTGGTTAACAGCATATCGAATTGCCTCCGCGGTAGCACCGGGCCGGTTATGCGCGTCACGCAGCTCGGACCTGTATTCTTTACCAACTCCGCTTTAGGAAGCGCCAGCGTGCCGCGTGGTAAGGAAAAGCCCTCCTGGGTGGTGGACTGTAACAAACCTGGGTAGATCATAGCAGCTTTGGGCGATATTGAATGGCTATTCTAAACTCGTATCTTATGCCAAAGTACTACGATCAGCAGGAGATAGAGTCCCTGCCGACCCTCAATCTGTTGGGGGACCTGCTGCGCTCCCCGCTAGCTTTGGCCCGCCTCAGGGGCCGGCAACAACCCTATGACTCGCTGCTGGCCGCGCTACTCGCCTGGGAGAAGCCAGATCAGCTTCCTACCATTACGGTCCTGCAGCACGCGCCTGCATCAAGCCGGCCCGGTTCCGGCTGATTTTGGAATCGCTCTACCAAGCCTTCCTCAATGCCCTCGCCGCCGAGGAAGTCGTCATTAGTTGCCCGCTGGTTGCGCACTGCTTCATTATCCCGGGCCAGCATCAGAACCAGCTCGTCTGGTGCCAACTGGTCCGCGTCCCGCAAGTAGGCGAGAACATTGAGCTGGATTTTCTCTGGGCTTTAACCGGGCGGGACTCCTACTTTGTGGAGAGCATCTCTTCGGAATACCGGGAAGGGAAAACCACCGTGTACCTGCAGCTGGCGGCGGGCCGGTATGATCCCTACTACCAGCTGCTACTGGCCCGGGCGCGCTTTGAGAAGAAACTGACCCATTCCCTGGAGCGGCAGCTGGATGAAGAGCAACTGCGAGCCTGGCTGCTGACCGCCTACGGGGTTACCAAAGCGTCTCCACCGGTTCCGGATGTGCCTGCCCGTCGGGCGCGAAAGCACAGCTAAGTCTACAATTGATTCGCGTTATCTGGATCTGCCGTCAGCTCAGCCTATAAACCTGAAATCAGTCCGGGAGTATGACGCTAGGCTGAAGACCTTTATGCCTGTACTATAACTTTCCACCCTGTCTGAAACTGGACTTAAAAAACCTACCTTAGCTCTCTTTGACGTTTGGTGCATTGCTACCCGGTCAATCTTGTTATGCAGCTTGCAAAAATTTATCAATATTATAATATCAGTCCTAAGCAGCTGGAAAATATTCTGGGTAAGCATGGGATAAAAGCGCAGCTGAAGTTCGTAAAGACGGCACCGCCTGCCTGGCTGACTATATTGAGTGATGAGCTAGGCATTCCTCATCCGGAGAACATCGCCCCTCTGGAGAATGCTTCATTTACGGAGCTGACCTCTGATGAGCCCCAGCCTCCCCTCAACAATCACACTATTAACCTGGAGCTGCTTGCGGAGACGCAAAGCCTGTTAAGTACAACACCGGCTGCAGACGAAAAAGAGCCTTCGCCGGCAGCCCAAGCCGCCCAGCAGCCCAAAGCGGGAGGTCAAAATCGCGCTGCCAGACCTAAGAATGCAGCGGCAAAGCAACCCGGGGATGATGAGTTGTATCTGGGGCAGGTAGTCGACGTAATTGGAGAACGGGGTTTTGGCTTTCTGCTGAAAAGAGGGGCGAGTGAAAAGCTGTTCTGGCATTTTTCCGCCTTTGGAACCTTGCCCGAGTTAAAGGACTGGGTGCTGTTTGCCGAAGGCCCCAGCAGAAAGAAGCCGGGCACCCTGGAGGTTCGTTGGGCGCGTCCCCTCAGCCAGAACCTGGCGTTGCTTCACCGGGTGCAGCAGCACGTGGACGTGGACACCCTCCTGACTCTGCTACGCGTACTACCCGAAGAAGCACGGGCCGAAACCGCCCTGGAACTACTAAGCCGCATCCGCCCGGTAACGGACACCGAGTCGTGGAGTCCGGCTATACAGGCGCTGACAGAGATCAGCCAGCATCTGCCGGCTTTGCTTGCCGAGTCGGTGCAAACGGTTCTCAATCGATCGACACCATTTTATGCCTGGCAGCTATGGCTGTACTACCAGTCGCCCCTGGCTGGCCACCTAGCCGTAGCGACTCCACTAGCTCATCTGCTGGCCGCGTCCGAAGCCGCTGTGACGTGGTGGACTAGTACGCCGCACCATACCTTGTCCGGGCTATGCCTGGCCTGCCTGCCCCAGCAGGACGGTGAACAGCTGCACACAGATCTGGCCAAGCTTAAGGGACTTCTGGCCAAGATGCACCCCGAGGTATACAACGAGGTTGTCGCGCTGTGGCTGCAACAGGCCGGCACTACCACTGAGGTCGAGGTTTTCCGTCAGCGCCGCCGCATTGCCCGAATGGCCATTGCGGATGCCGCGCAGGAGCTCGAGCAACAGCTTTTTGAAGCACTTCCCGCCTCCGCACACTTGGAAGTCTGGTTGGAAGAGGAGCAGCCCCATGCATTTCCGCGGGAGGCGGCACTTGCCCAGTTCAACGTCCTACTACCAACGGCTCAGGATAAAGTAGCGGCGCAGCTGACAGATGAAGAGCTGCTTGCGGTGAGTCAGTGGTTAACGCCGGCTAACAGCCCTCTGCTGCTAGACAGGGTGCGGGCCGGCCGGGATCAGCAGTTCCTTACTGCTTTTTCTGCTATAGGCCTCGATCTGGAGAGCGACCGGGAAGTCATCCACGAAATTGCCTGGGGCCGGCCGGGCGCGTGGAATACGGGCCAGGGTGATACCGCCGTGGAGGAGCGGGTGCAGCAGCTTCGGTTCCGAGTGGCCGACAGCGCTCCCTACCTGCTGGTGGGACATAACCTAACCGATTTCGACGCACCGGTACTGGCGGAGCATGACGTGGAGCTGCAAGCGGACTGCCTATGGGACACGCTCACGGTTGAGATGGCACTAAGCGTGGACTGGCAGGTGCTGGCTCTGCGCACTGCCCACCAAGCGCAGGCGGATGCTGAGATTGCACTAAGGCTTTTCCTGACCCAGGTAAGACGGGTGCTTTTACTTTCCCCGGCGGAGTGGGAAGAGCTATCACCCCTGTTTGGGGCGGCAGTGGTGGACACCTTGACCCGGTTGCGGACGCAGCAGCAGGAAGCATGGCTAACCGCAGCCGATTTGCGACACGAAGCTGCTGGTTACCTGCGGCCGCAGCCGCAGCCCTCCTCGCGACAGCGGTTGCTGCGGGAGCAGCTGCAGCAGAGCACCTCCCCGCGCACACTCGTGCTGGCTCCCACCGAGCTATGGAACGAGTTGCGAACCGAGTCCTTCATGAGCTTCTGGGATTCAGACAACACGCCAGCTCCTTATCGGCAGGTGCTCCAGGAGCCGGTATTGGAACAATTGGTAGACCACCCGGCTGAGCGCGTTATCGCGGGACGCTACTTCCGATATTGCCGGCAAGCCCAGATTGCCACCGTGCCGGCCAATATGGCTCCGGCTTTCCGGCACCGCCTGCAGGCAATCGTGGACTTTAGCAAGTGTCATCACGTCCCGACGACACCACCATTGTGGCAGGATGGCCTACGAATCTGCCTGAGTGCGGAGCAGATGCTGGCGCACCTACCACGGCTACAGGGCCAGACAGACCTGGAAGTGATCGTCCTGGAGCCTGACCTCATCACGTTAGGCCGCAAGCTGCTGTTGCGGGAGCTGGCCACCGCTGATGTGCTGGCGAGCCCGGCCACCCGGCCCGCATGGATCAAATTTTCTGGTGGCCAGAGCTTCGTAGCACTCCGCCGTGATCAGGCGGCGGAGCTTGGGGCACAGGTTCCTGCCGCCTATACCAATCTGTGGTTGGAAAAGCATCTGTACGGACAGTTTCGCATCTGGGGCAGCTTTGACTGGGAGGCACTCCTTACCTCCCTGGCGCCGTCGCGAGTGCACGTAGTGAGTGGAGCGGAGCGCCCATTTCCTCGTCAGCAGGTAACGTGGCTGGGATTGGCCCAGTTGCCGCTGCAGCGACGGCTGGGCATTACGCCCTTCAACCCGGAAACCATCTACCGTTCCCGCTATTGGCTGCTCCAAGCCATTCTGGTTAAGGAAGTCCTGGAGCGCAGCAGCTTCTCCCCCCTGGTACTGCTCCTGCAGCGGTTGGAGGAAATAGAGCCCTTGGAGGCCTATTTCCGAGGTCAGGGATTCTTCATACCGCGGCGGGAGGCCGCGCTGGGTCGTCGCTTGGAGCTATTGCACCAGTACGGCTCGGGCCGGCGGCTCCTGATTGTGCCGATCAGTCAGGCAACGGCCGTGGTGGAAGCTAATTACCTGGGACCGGTTCAGTTTGTGCTGGAAAGCTTCAACCTGCTTGAAAACTACTTTCTGGCCCGGGGCTCCCAGCTATTCGATCGGGCACGGCTACAGTCCCGGGACGTGGAGGCAAGCGAATCAGCTGGTTCTCCAGAGTATAGTTCTGTTGAGGGCAGCAGCGTGGAGGACGTGCTCGAGCGTGACCTGTTCTTCCTGCTGAAGCTGCAGCAGCCACTGGTGCAGCAGCTGCGCTCCCGGCTACTGGACAACCACGATGACAACCATCTTTGGCTGCTGGACCCCCGCCTGGGTGACTTTCCCGCCCTGGAGCAGTCCTGGCAGATGCAGAAGTACTTCACGGATGCTCCCTGGGCCACCGAGGAGGAATACCTCACTGCCGCGCATACGATCGACCAGGTGCTGCTGAGTGCCCGGCCGGAACAGGAGTTTACGCTGGACCTGGAGGAAGCCAAGACCTTGCTGAGCAAAGTCTTTCTGGAGGGCCATCCCTGGTACGATCACCAGCAGCCCTACCTCAACAAGATCCTTCCCGCCCAGACAGACTTACTGGTCTCGCTGCCCACGGGCGGGGGCAAGTCCCTGCTGTTCCAGGCCCCGGCCCTGTATCGCAGCGCCTTTACCAACCGCTTGACCATTGTCGTCACGCCCCTCAAGGCCTTGATGGAAGACCAGGTAAGTGCCCTGTGGAAGCTTGGCTTTTACAGCAGCGTGGAATACATCAACCAGGATAAGCGGGATGAGCTGCCGCAGATTTACCGCCGGCTGGCGGGTGGGGAGATTTCCCTGTTATTCATAACCCCGGAGCGCTTTCGGAGCGGAGCCTTTACCAAGGCCTTCCTGCAGCGCTTCAATAACGACCAAGGCTTGGAGTACGCGGTGTACGATGAAGCACACTGCATTTCGCAATGGGGGCATGAGTTCCGGCCCGACTACCTGTATTCCGGGAAGGCCGTTCAGCGCTTCCGGGAAGGAAGCCCCCGCCGATTCCCGGTGCTCCTATTTTCGGCCACCGTCTCGGAAAAGATCTATCAGGAGTTTACGCAGCTATTCGTGTAATGGAGCGCATAGGAGAGTTAGCTTATAATCCGGTGCGGGAGCACATCCGCATGAGCTTTGAGCGGGTCAAGGAAGAAGCCCAGCAGGCGGAAACCGTCGTGCGGAACCTGCAGGAGAAGACCTTCGATGCAAGCGTGAGCCGGGTACTTATTTTCGTGCGGACCCGCCGCCGGGCCGAAGAAGCAGTTCAACAGCTTAGTGAGCTGGCCGCCGAAGCGGGGCTGCCCTGGGCCGAGCAGATTGACTACTTCCATGCCGGGCTGGATGGCTTTGACCGGGAGCGCAAGTACGCCGCGTATCAGACGGGTGAAACAGTTGTCTTGGTGGCAACCAAGGCCTTCGGCATGGGAATGGATATTAAAAACATCCATTACGTCTATCACCTGGGGCCCTCTTCCGCCTTTGAGGATTTCCTGCAGGAGGTAGGCCGGGCCGGCCGTAACCGGGCTGCACTGGAGGCAGCCGGATTCTCTGAAGCCCATCCTATCCAGGCCGTTTGTGTAATGGCCAGCCGGGATTTTCAAGTGCTGCGCGACCTGCAGCACAAATCCGCTCTGAGCTGGGAGTACGTGCTGAAGACGCAACAGCTGATTCACCAGTATGCGCAGAAGTACCGGGAGCTGGATACACTGGTGCATGAGCCCTTGGCACTGCCGCTGGATTTGTGGCAGCGGGATGCCGATGAGAAAGAAGAGGACGATGTCCGGTTCCGCCTAGCGCTGCACTGGCTGGAACTGCTGGGTCGTATTCGCCTCGGGCTATTTACCCCCTCGTTTCTACCTCTGCTGCTACTGGAGAAGCCCAGCTATCTGAAAATCAAAGACGATACGGAGCGGGCGCAGATGCAGCAATTTATTGCCCAGCTGCATGCATCGAAGTATCGCGAAGCCACCGCTGTGAGCATGCCGATGGAAGAGCTCAAAGCGCTATCGGGTAAAAGCCGACACGCCGAGCTGTTCCGGTTTCTGTTTCTGGCCCAGAAGATCAAGGCCATATCCATTGACCGGAAACTGCATCTGGAGCTGACGCAGCTGCGGGAAGCAGAACTCAAAGCCTGGCAGGAATCCCGCGGGAACAAACGGGACTTGCCGCTGGTGGAGTCGGTGTTTTTGCTGGCGGAGCATCTCCTGGCCCCAATAGCTCCCCAGACGCAGCGCAGCTTGGACGGCAATGAGCTGGACCGGCTGGTAGGGGAAGTGGCGGCTGAACATCTTCAGCCGGACCACATCTATTGGACACCGCTCAAAAAAGGGAAGCCGGTTGACAAGAAGACAACCGCTAAGGATCTGGCAGCGGACTGGCGGGAGAAGCGGGCTAAATTCGCCCTGAAGCTGGTACGGCTGCTGCCTAACACGCGGCTGCAATCCGTCATGAACGTGCGCGACCGCAGTGAGCCGGGCGTAACGCAGCTGATTTATAACGGTAACCGCCACGACTCTCTCTGGCGCAAGCCCCTGGCCGAATTAAAAAAACGGCTCCTGGCGTTGCTACAGTATGTGACTGCTCAGACGCTCACGGGAGAGTACACCTTCAACTATGCCGACATGGTGGTGGCGCTGGAACTGGAAGAAGCGGGGGTAGATTATTTAGATAACCTGCTGTTTCTGGCGCGGGCGCTAGGCTACATCAAAGGGGGCGGCAGCTTTATGCCCATGGGCATTGAGCTGTTCCTGCTGGATCAAACCGTCCCGGACTACGAGGACCAGTCTTCGCGGGATTACCAGACCCATCAGCAGTTTTTAGAAGGAGCCGAGCTTAAAAAGCTTCGGCTGCTGGCTCTGGAATGCCTGGCCGCGATGCCCCACCAAAAACAGGACGCCTTTATCAAGCAGTACTTTGCCTGTGAGGGTAGCGCTGACCTGGTGGGCTTGCTGGCAGATCACCTGGGCGCTGACCATGCCATGCTGCGGGCCTTTCGGCAGGAGGCGCTCAAGGATGCCGAGGAAAAGCTCAGTGCGGAGCAGCGACAAGTCTATGATGCGCCGCTAAGCGATAACCTGCAGGTGATTGCCGGGCCCGGCAGCGGTAAGACGCACACCCTGACGCTACGCGTCGCTCGCCTGATCCAGAAGAATAATATTCCACCAGACCAGATCCTGGTACTGGCGTACAACCGGGCCGTGGTAGTTGAGCTCAAGGACCGGTTGAGCACGCTGTTTCGGGCCTTGGGTTACGGGCAGCTCATCAAGCGCCTGCACGTGTATACCTTCCATGGCTTATGCCGCCGCTGCCTGCAAGGAGAGTTGGAGGGTGTAGAGTTCAGCCAGTGGGTACCGCAGCTGGCCCGGGCGCTGGCCCATAATCCGCGGCTGATTCGCCAGCAGTTGGGGCCAGTTGAATACGTGTTCGTGGACGAGTTTCAGGACATAACGGGTGAGCGCCTAGCCATGCTCAAAACCATTGCTCCCGTTGACTCGGCCAAGCTCTGCGTTATTGGCGATCCTAATCAGAGCATTTATGGGTATGAGCGCGTAGCAGAGGGAGGTGAGGTTGACCCATATCCCTATTATGCGGAGTTTGAGGAGTTGTATCAGCCCCAAAAGCATTACCTAAGCAACAACTACCGCTCCTACCCCGGCATTTTGCAGGCAGCGGCCCGGCTGCTGGCCAATAACCCGGACCGGTTTTCAATTCCACCCCTGCAGCCCGTTCGAAAGCCCGCGCGAAATATGGGCTATTGCGAGCTGCTGTCCTTCCGGGAAACCAAGACTGACTGGAAGGTGAAGCTCGATGAGCTGCTAACAGAAACCGAATACGAGCCGGGCAAGCGCTACCAGCAGGTTGCCGTCATGCTGCGCTCCAATGATGAGGTGTTCCGCGCTTTCAACGAGCTGCAGTCCCGAACCCTTCCGCCCGATGTGGCCCTGCGCATTCAAGGGGCTTCCAACTCGCCGGTAACCTCGCGCGAATTTCAGCATTTGCTGCAGCCCTACCAGCAAAATCCGGAAGCGCTCCTTAGCCCTAACTACCTGCAGGAGTTTGCTCGCGCTAAACAGCAGACGCTGCAGAGCTTTGCCGGCGCGTGGGATGAGTATCTAATTCATTTGGTGCATTGCCTGGTGCGGGAGTTCAGAGTTGAGCAGGAAGACGACGCTACTAATCAGGACCTGCTGGACTTCATTGATGACATGGCCCGTCGCGATGATGGCCATTTCATGAAGCTCTACGAGAAGCACATGCCAGAACTGGTGCCGGGCCACTCACGGCGGGAAGTAGTGCTCACGACCATGCACAAGGTGAAAGGACTGGAGTTCGATGCCGTGCTCATCCCCCCATCCTTTGCTGATTTCGCTGCCGATTGGGACGGTAGGCCAGTAACCAACCTGCGCCAGGTAGCGGAGGAAGAGCGGCGGCTAGTGTACGTAGCCTATACTCGGGCCCGGTATCGGCTGGCCGTCATCCAATACGACCGGGAAGCAGCCGTACAGGAAGGGCGGGCTTATCAACTGGCCAATAAGGAGCAGCGCCTGGGCCGGATTGTCAAGCCCGGCTTAGATAAGCTGTTTATCTCTTGGGGGGCTCGGGAGGATCGAACGTATGAGTTCATCCGTCACAAGATCAAGATTGGCGACCCCGTGAAGCTAGTAAAGGTTCAGAAGGCTTTCAACGGGAAATCCTGGGTGGAATGGCAGCTATGGTGCAACGGTTGGCAGGTAGGACAATTACGAACGGGGGCATTCAAGCAGGAGCCGCGGGTAGATCAGCTGCTGGGGTTGGCAGTCTCCGGCATTAGCTATTATACCTACCAGGATTCGCAACAGTATGATGAGAAACACAACACCGATTACACGCTGAAGAACTGGCGGCAGAATGCTGTTACCCGAGGGCATATCTATCTGGTTGATTTCGCTGGCTACTACAAAGAGTAAGGCAGCCGGAGTTAGCCTGTGATTTGTTAATCCTTCCAATCCTAACTCCGCTTTCCTATGCCTAAATCCTATCAATCAGAAGAAATGTCCCTAATGAAGTCGGAGGATATGACGCGTGACTTGGTAACAGTGCCTGAAGTGCTGCGTCGCCTTGCCGAGCAGAATGCCGAGTGGCAGCCTCTAGCGAAAGTCCTGCTCGCCGTTGATGGCGACGCGGGAGTTCCCACAGGTAAGAAACTACAGCAGGACTTAGGCATTTCTCCTTCCAAATACCGACGCTGGCTTGACGCACTATATGCTGCTTACCTGCACCTACTGGAATCGGATGCCGATACCGTAGTCTTCAAGCAAGTCGAGCACCAACTCATCCTGACTGGCCGTCGAGCCTCACAGACCTTTAGCTGCCGCCTACCTATCACGCCCCGAGTGGGCGAACAGTTGCAGTTGGATTTCTTGCGGGCCGTCACGGGAGAGTCTATGTTCTATGTGCAGAGCATCACGCACGATTTCACCGACGGGCGCTACGTTGTGCTTGTATACCTAAAGCCAGGCTATTTCAACGCGTATCAGCACCAACTACGAGCGCGCGCCCGCTTCGAGGAAACCATTGGTCTTGACGTCAGCTTTCATGCGCCAGACTATTTCCTGGATGACCTACTGCGCGAACGTTACCCACCACCTACGGAATCAGCTAAGGCGGAGGAATTACTCGATAATGCAGAAGTTCAGTACGGGGGACGCTCGATTTTTGGACGAAGAAGGAGTTGACCAATATATGGCGGGTAGAGGAAAGATCAGAGGGGGCGTTAATCTTTTATGATTATAATAAGAACCGTGGCGGCTGGTTTAATCGCCCAGGAGAAGCAACCATGGTATGTTGAGCCTTCCCTAAGTCCTCTAATTGTTTACTGCCACTTGATCACCTCATTGCAGCGGTACTGTTTAATCTCTTAGAGCATTAGAGCAGAAACCTATGTGGTTAAGCGGTCCCCATTTGCAGCGATCCTGAAGGCTGGTATGGATTCAATTGCCCAAATAGCTCTATAGGAGTGTATACGCTCGATTGCAGGTAACGCACGGGATTGCTGTTGGCCAACTGCCACCAAGCGTCAGGAGCGTTGATCTCGCTCACTAGGTGTTCCATTAATTCCACTGCTAGCTTTGCTTCGTTCTTGACCTGCGTGGTCATGAAAAAGTCGGTGCCAAAGAGAATACGTTCTCGGAAGGGGCTATCCGCAGCCAAGTCGGCAGCCAAGCGCGTAAACAATCGCTTTTCGGCCAGCGTGAACGACACGTCGGTGTACACATGCGGGTACCGCATCATCAGCCATCGGATGCTCTCATACCAGTTTTCGGGAGCAGTAGTGGGTAAGTTGGCAGCCGTGCTCTGGTCAATCTCGCTACTGCCGCCGTAGTGCGCCAAGCAGATTTTAAGATTGGGAAAACGCGCGAGTACCAGCTCATACGCGCGCGGGTCAAGAAAGAAGTCGCAGAAATTGTCATTAGTTTCCTTCACTGTGGTAATACGCAGCGGGTAAGGTAAACCATATAGTTCCCGAAGGCCATCGGGGCGAGCGGGGCTGCGCAGGTCATCTGTAATAGGTCCTCGGTAGAAGATACCGCCCCGCGTACAGTGCGTCATGATAGGCAGGCCATGAGCCTCAGCGTATTGATACACTAAGTCAAGGCGCTCGTCGAAAGGATAAAAGCCTAAGCCAGGGTAGAGTTTGATGCCAACGAAGCCACGCTCAACCCAGCGCAGTAGAAAAGCAAGGTTTTCGGCTGCGCTGCCGCGGCGCGGGTCGATGCTCACAAAGGGCAGGCAGGTATTGGGGTAGCGCCGCCGTAGATCAAGCAGTTGCCAGAGTTGGCTTTCTTGATTGAGAGTAGCCGTGCCTGCGCCCATCAGATCAAAGTTGATGGGCAGCACGACGAAGCGAGTGCCCGCCGGATAGGCAGGTAGTAGGTGCTTTTCAAAAATGATCAGTGGCGAGAGATCTGAGCCGATGTTGAGGAAGGCTGCGTACTTGCGTGCAAAGGGAAAGCGATTAGCCAGACGCAGGGTCCAGTTCTTGGCCAGAGGAAAGGCCAGAATCAGTTGAAGTAATCGGGCACCGGCTTTGCCAAACCAGCCCCTACCGATGCCGTTGAGAAACCGATCAGGAGCACAGTCAAGGTTAAATACGTGAGTGTGACAGTTGTAAATGTGCATGACGGCTAGCTAGGTTCTTTATCGGGGGTGGGAGTGGCAGTAGGCGGGCGCAGGCCCACGCTACGCATGTTCACGAAGCGATTGAGAAGCTCGAACCAGAAGGGAGCACCAAAAGACAACGCTACCGCAGTTAAGAGCCAGCCAAGCAAGGTCCAGCGGTCGAACTGCTGATATAAGTGCTGGGCACCATCCTTAAGTGAATTCCACCAGTTGCGCGGAGCTGTCTGGACTAGCTTTTGCAGTTGCGGAGCATTCGCTACGCTGTCAATTGGCAGCTTGCTTTTCTGCCAGAACACTCGGGTAAGCATGAGTCCATTGACGGTAGTATCACGACTAACGCGTTGGTAGCGCACATAATGCTCCGGCTGCTGCCA
This sequence comes from Hymenobacter telluris, assembly GCF_017313265.1. GTDB lineage: Bacteria > Bacteroidota > Bacteroidia > Cytophagales > Hymenobacteraceae > Hymenobacter > Hymenobacter telluris. The sequence goes on from NZ_JAFLQZ010000022.1 coordinate 34,181, forward strand.
GCTGACTGACTTAGGGACAGCCTGGGTGCTAGCAGTGTTGATCGTAGTCCCCAACGCGGAAGGCCGCTCTGCTGCTGGTGTCGTGAGCGTCGGTACAAGCTGAGACGCTGCTCCGGTTGTGGCCGCTGTTGCGACCCCAGCGGCGGCATTTGTAACATTTGGATTACCTGGTTGTGTAGTAGGCTGTGCTGTGGCGCCAGGGGCAGGCAGCGCAGCATCGGCGGCTGGTTGAATTGCCGTTGGCTTTGTGCTACTGGTTGCCTTAGCTAGCTGCGGTAGCATTACTGTACGTGCCGCTTGTTTTACGAGAAAAACTGGAGGCAGCGTAGTGCTGTCGAGAGGCAGTTGCAGGGACCAGCCTATGGGAAAGCTTAACTCCTGCAGAGCGCTCGTTAACGAATCCACCCGATGTTGGTAGTGTCGTAAGGTAGTACGCGCCGCCTGCACATCCGCTGGTGGGGCAATTGGGGTGAGTCGCATGACGGTGCGGGCTGTCGTGTCGCGCGCTACTTCTTCGGCATAGGCTATAATTCGCTGCCGGGCAGCCGTGTGCGTCCAGAGGTAGCTGCTCACGCGCAAGGAGTCGAGGTTAAACAAGGCTGCTACCAATAGGCCGGTCAGCAACAAATACTTGCGAATAGCACGCTTGTACCAGCCCGCTACGCGCTCCATGTAATTATCGTACCACACAGCCGTACCGTGTATTAATTGGTTGAATACAGCCGTTTCATCCATTGGCTTATCACAACCTTCGGCATTGAAGAGTTGGGTGCGCATCAAGGCCTTGAAGTCACCTTCCGATACGCGGTTTAGCCCTTCCTTAAACTGTTGCAACGGGCTAAGTGGCAAGCCGCCAGCCATAGGAGGCATAACTTGGTACTCACTATCGCCGGTGGGCTGGCTGTTGGCGTCCAGGCGAGGCAGAAACTGATGGGTACGGGCTTCATCAGTGACCAAGTCGATGATAGCCTTGACAAAGACGCTGGATGGAATGTATGTCGGTGGTCGGTTTGACTTTTGCGCCAGCATATCCACGCTGGGGTGGCGATAAACCAACTCGGCCCAATTTTTATCTTGGCCGCTGTTAAGTGCTTTATTCAGGCTCCGGCGCAGGTAATTGCCTCGCAGATTCAGCTGGCCAGCAAACCACTCAAAAATAGAAGAGACAACCTGGCTGAAGAACAAGTACAGCAAGGAAAGGGAAATAGCGACTTCTAAAACCGGCGTTAAGGACATTGGCAGTCAACAGCATTGAACCACTAAAGCTGCTTTTTGCTACGCCACAGCGCTTCAGTGCTAACACTGATTTTGGCACTGGTATACAGTTAATTTTATAGCTGTTTAATCCCAAGATAGCTTCCTGAGGCATTGCAACAGTAACTGAATCAAGAGCTCAGCAAGGTAGCAAACACCGTGTCCCAGTTGGGTCTAGCTAAGCTAGACCCAACTGGGACACGGTGTTTGTAATAGTTTTGCATTCAGCCTTCCGCTTCCCTCACCTTAGATAGAATTGGAAAGACTGTGCCGGCACGAGCTGCCGGCACAGTCTTGTGGTCGCCCCTTACTGGCTCGTCGTTCTCTGTGTCGCGAACTGTCACCCACCTCCTAAGTTTGAATTCTATATTTGAAAGAAAAGCATTCCCAGGTAAGTCGAAGGTGTCTGGCCGTGGTTGTTGGCTTATCTATTGTTGCCGAATCCAGCTAGAAAGGTTAAAGCGGCTATAAGGTTACCATCTTTCGATACCGTGCCGTCAAAGTTCCGGCCGAAGGAAAACGTAAGTTTTTGGTTCTGGAAAATAGCGTAATCTGCATTAAATACCATTCGCCAGGAAGGATCAATTGTGTTGCTGGAAAGGACACTACGATAAATGCCTTCTGCACTGGCGCTGAATTTCGATTGAGGTCTGGAGTAAGCCAGACGGAGGCCGCCGTCCAGGGTATTGATGTTACCTATCTTATTGGGTTGATTGTCAAGTGCAAAGATTTGGTTGGGGTTGTGCAGATAGCGCGCTAATGCCAAGAGAGCAATACCGTCCTTAGTGGTATACCCGAAGTTAGTCCAAACGCCGGCATTGTAAACTCGTGATCTGTTGAATCTTTTGTCAATAAACTCGCCGCTAACCCCACCGTTTATGTCCCATGATAAACCTACTCTGCTGGTTTGAAACGTTGCGGCTGTTTGCTTGATTTCGGCAAATATCTCTTGCCTTACCTGTGCCGTCTGCTGATCAGTGAAGTTTTGTAATTTTTCACTGATCTGTCTTTCTAAGCTTTTATACTGGTCGCTGTTTATGACTTGTTGAGGGGTAAGTCCTGTCCTGTTAGTGAACAATTGTTGCCTTTGCACAACCAAGGCGGCGTATTCAGGATCATTTCTGGTAATCCATTCTCGAACAGTCTTGGCTAAGTCATCGGTCATTTTCTTTTGCAAGCCAATAATCTTATCAAGCTTTGTTTTTGTGGTATCATCGTATTCCCCTCGCAGAATCGAGAATTTTAGTCCTAACCCCGCGTAAGTATTGTTGACATTTAAATTTGTTTCTGCTTCGTCTGGATTGCGAATGGCCGCTGAAATAATAAATGTTTGTTTGAAAATATCTTCGTACTTCGTGGATTGCAATCCATTGGTAGTGAAATCTCCTCGCTTTTTGGTGAATAAGTAATACGGAGAAATATCTACTGCATAATTGGATGGCAGTTTCGCAAAGGAACTGCTGGCCGATTGCAAGGACAGCATGAAGGCCGAAACATCCGTGGGCTTGTCAATATCGGTAGTCGCTATACCCAGCAGGTTGGAAGCCGGCGAAACCGGTGCTCGTAGTACGTCCAGTTTTATTCCTTCTTCATTCTGGGCCAGCGCAGTAACCGTAACGCTGCAAAGAGCTACGGTCAGGAGAGTCGTTATTTTCATGACTAAGGCTTGAAGAAGCGTACAACGCAGACGTAGTTGACTGAGTCACCTTCCTCTGCCACGGTAGCGAACAGCGGGTATTCCATAAATAAGATTCCTCCGTTTAATCGTATTCTGAGTTCCGTATAATTAGTATCTCGGGAAGTATCAGCAATCGAGCAGGTAACAGATAAAATCTTCCCTTGCAACTCTTTGTTGCTACCAATAGTAGTCTGAGGCAAATTTCCTTGTATGCCTTTAGCAATTATTTGGCTACCGATAATTTCTACATTGATAGTGCTGGTCTGATTAATTCCACCGGTTATCACTTCTAACGCTATTGATTGGTCGGTATCCCCTACTAAGTAAAGCGTGTCTAGGGCAATAGTCTCTTTGGCGGCTGTGTCCTTTTTTGCCATGATGTTGGTTTTTACCTGTTTTGTGAAGCTGTTATGGCTTGGTTTGTTCCGTGAGGGCAATGAAGGAAATGCTTCTGCGGCAACGCAAGTCTATTTACCCCTCCCCTTCATCACATCAGTGCCACCACTGAATGGAAGGGTGTAAGAGGGTTTGGTACTTTGAAAAGCTACTTAGCAAAGTCAGCTCACATGCCGTCGACTAGGCTAGTTGATCCTTTTAGTCAACAGCCTGTTCTTATCTGTCAGATCCCAGCGCATCCCGGCAGGGAGTTCGGCTTAGGGTAGTTACGTAGGCACGAACACGTGTAAAACAGTAGCGCCGTGCACAAATGGCGCCTTACTTTCTTGACACAAACAGGTGGAAGTCAGCCCAATAAGATGAAGCCTGCTTTATTTCCTACTCTACTTCTTAGCTCCGGTTTTTAGACGCTTTGTTGTGTAAACTGTAGGTAAGTAGGATAAGCCAGGAAGCTATGGTGGCTGCTGCAGAACTCCCAGTGGCTAGGTGCCGTACATTTTGCTTTCTGTAAGCATAGCTACGGAACTACCGGTAGCTTCTAGCCGGTAGCCGGTCCTCACGTAGCAACAAACCTGTACACCGGACTATCGCAATCGGTAGTTCTTGAAAGAGCAGGCAGCGCGGTCCCAATTACTTATTGCGACGGACTTAGGTGCAGTATCCAGAACGGGAGAAGTCAACGCTAATAGTAACCTATCGAGCGTGAGTGGCTGTTCGGCGGCCTGGGCACTTGCCAGCATAGCTCGCCGGCACACTGGCCCTACTCGCTTTCCTGGCTTTCCGCCGGGTAGTGGCACTGCCTCAGCTAGTTGCCCGGGCACTGCCGAAAATACCACGGGGTTGGGCTCCGCGAATTCGTTCATCTTACGTACGATTGCCATGCTTGCCTGTGCAAGGGCGGCTACTTGCTGAAAGGTCTGTTGGTTGGCTAGCGCTCTGAGGGTAGCTTTCTCGTCCTGGCCTTCGTAACAGCAATCCAGCAGCATGACAAAAGGCAGTTTCGTCTCGGCCAGCGCATCATATACATCACCTGCATACACAGCAAGCTCGCCCATGCTGACTGCGTTGCGGCCTGTGATAGTTGCCGTAAAATTGCCTGGCATCATAAATAAATTCCATCCAAACCCTTCAGACACGCCATGACCTGCAAAGTAAAAAATCAGTAACGGGTTGGGGCGGTGCTCTCGTAGCGCGCGGGTGCTAAGCTTGCGCACGGCCGTCAGTACGGCGGCTCGTGTTACGAGGGAGTTTGGCCGTGAGATAAGAGAATCTAGGTAGGCCACTCGCGAAGAGCCCAGTAATTTTACCATCTGCCGGGCGCTGGTAGCAGCCGCTGGCAGTTGTGGCCACCCTGCAAAACCTGCCTCGTATTGAGTGAAATTTGTTTCGTAGTCGGCACTTCCGATGCTGAGTACGTAGAGGCTGGCCCCCGGCTGGGCACTCACTTGCCAGTTACTTAGCCCCAGCAGTATCAGCAGCCAACGGATGTACCATGTCTTCATACCACGATTCCTGTAGAGAATTTTGACAGGTTTTAACTAAAAAGTAGCCTTTCTGCTTCAAAATAATTTCGTTTGATTCTCCCAATTCAACCGATTTCAATTCGTCGTTGAATTGTTTGAGGGCACTCGAAACCTTGGAATCGTCTACTAAGGGGAGCTTGCCCCAATACAACACGTAAAAGCGCCGGCTTAGCGAATCAAATTGTGTGTTCTCTCGCGGCTGCGCGGTGGGCGGTATGCCTGCTACTAGAGGCACTTCCGACGGAAAAGCGGTTACGAGTTGAGCGGCAACCATGCTGATTTCCTCGTAGGCAGCGAGTCGCTTGCTCCACATGGTGCGCTTAAATTCGAGCGCCTCGTTGTAGGCCTGTTGATCCTGATACTGCCAGACTCCAATTAATAGGCCCGCAGCCGTCAACGCTGGTGCCGCGAGCTTGCCCAGCTGTTCGCTCCAATTAAATGAGGAAGGCTCCGGGCGTTTGGGCTCCCAGCGTCGCGGGTTATTGGAGTTGGAAATAGTAGTGGATGGTGGAGTCGCCGGGGTTTTTTCCGGGCTTGGTGAAGCGGAGGTGCGGAGATCCATTTTTTGGTACAATTCGCAGGAAATACGCTGTTTTATTGTCAAATATCAATTCAGGTTCTTTGCCCGCTATTACCTGCACCCGCCAGGTATGCTGCGACGCTACCCAAGTGCTGTCTACACACACTTTCTGCTGCACCACTTTTTGGGGCATTTTAACAAACGTAAATATCATGCCCGAGCCGCATTTCTGGCCCATGGTTTCGCGCTGATCCAGCTGCACCCACTGCGTAGGTTTGGGGCTAATACCCTGGCTCTTTTCTTTGCTTATCTGACCGCTGGATTTCCCCGTTCCCATTTGCAATAGGTAGTTCTCCCACTCAGATGCGGTCTCTTGGCTAAAGGCTGACCGGCTACTGACTAATATTAAAAAGACGAGCAAAAACGTACTGATTCGCATGGGCTTTTTAATAAAAAATAAATGTATTTAAAGACAAGAAAACTTTATATGAATCTATTTAACAGACTGTTAGAGATATAATCACAAAGCAACTTTAGCCTGTGAAGACTACCTAAGGAAGCGCTTCTCGAAGCGAAAGGGGTTAAAAGTTCCTAAACATCGATCGTAGGAATAAAGACCAGGACTTTTAAAATCATGTCGAGAATACGCACGCCTAGCCTCGGGACCAAAAGGGCCAGTTACTTGACGTAGATAACAAGTGCATTATACCAATAAATTTTTATAAATTAAATTCATCACATAGTGGTCTGCGACTCAAAGATGTGTGAGTTCAGGGTAAGCAGCGACATAAGCTCTTACCCAAACTCGTCGAACCGAGAGATGAAGCCTAGCATCGCTTGGCGAAACTGTTCTTGGGTGCGGTAGAAACAGGTATTGATGCTCTACACCGGTAAAAAGGGACAGGCCTGCGGCACAAGGCGTTCTGCTCGGTGGCTTTGCTGGTAGGAAGCCACCGAGCAGAACGCCTTGTGGCATCCATCTTATAGTAGACCGTGGCTGTTGCAGAACTCTTGATGCGTTAATAAGTTGCGGCTACCTGCTCTCTATTTCGGCGAGCTTTCGTCTTGTCCGCAGCTAGAAAAGGTGTCCTAAAGGGGGTGTTGGAAGGGGGCCGAGCGTATTCAACTGCTTGTGATCCGCATATGGTACGCAACTGGTATTAAAGTCGTAGTGCTGGCAATCAAGGTAGAAGGCTCGATCGTGTTTCGTCAAATTCCCGTCGGCCGTGGTGCTGTACTTGCGAAACGTCGGCAGTTTGTCAGCCTGACACTAAATTCATCGGCTTGTTCCCGGTAAGGACCCCTTCAATAACGGATTTGTAGGCGCTAAACACGGGAATCCAGGGCATAATCTCTTGCGGCCTTAATAAGGTGTAGTTGAAGCCGTTGGAGTAGCCCGTATCGGCTACCACGTCCCTATTCTAAAGTGAAAGTGCCCCGGTCAGCTGGTTGGGGTGCTTTTGTTTCGGCCTCACCAGGCTACTTACCCTAGGTCTGCTTTCTGGCCAGGATCACGCTATCCACCATCAGGCCAAGTTCGGTTCGGCGAAGGGTTTCGTTCATACCGTGACCGTAGACTCAGGGTAACCGTGTGCTCGGGGCTAGGGGAGCTCGTTATTCATCTATTCGTGGCCGCGAGCGTGAACTAGGTAGCACTTAGTGACCGACACTTAATAGTTCGTTTAACCTTTATACCAAACTTTTAATCAAGGCCAGAATACGACCCGCTTGGAAGATTTACTGCTGGTAGGATGAGTTTCTCTTAATCTTACAACTTAGGCTCGCGCCGTTTCAGGGCTTGGGGCTTTTGCTTAGATTGGCTTACTTTCCGACGGGACGTCGGGCTGAACCGGCTGGGCCAATTTCACCAGTTTCTGTCCGCCCTGCGCCAGGGCAACTGCGTGTAGCATGAGCTTTGCATGCCTGGAAACTCTCAGTGCCGCTTGTTGAATGCCCTCTCCCCTTTCAACTGCTGCTTCGCTATTAGGAACCAGGCTCACGTGTTGTAGGAGTTAATTGCCAGAACTGGCGTCACTCCGATCACGTAGGAACTAGTCTACAGGCCTCATTGAGGTTCCATGTGCTACATGTCGGGATTGGGTTGCTTAATTGGCCGGGCAGGCAATTGAGAACTAAACAGTAGTTGTGGGGGGTGGCTATTCATGGCCGTTGGGGGCGGACGGTGGCCGGAAGTTGGGTTAATTTTGGTAGGAGGTTCTCCAGTCGGTTGGTGATTAAAGGCAGTTGCGTTGAATAGTGAAGTGCAGCGGCACGGGTTATGAGTTGCCGTACCTCATCCGGTAGCCGGCGCATAGGCCTTCCTGATTGAAGGAAAGCAGGGGACTGGTATCATGCGGGTTTTTCGCTGATTCCACCGTTTTAGCCATCTTTTATGCTTATAAAACCTTTCCTTTAACTAGTACAGTGTTGGGGTAAGGTTCTTAGGTGACTTATAAAACCTTTCTTTTAGGTGCTACACAACTCGTATAGACTGCTCAAATTACTTATAAAACCTTTCCTTTCAGTTGTAAGACCCTCGTTCCAGCGGTGCTGCTCTCGCTGGACAATCAAGGGTGTAGTGCGTTAAGATCGATAGCTGACTTATAAAACCTTTCCTTTCGAGGTTTGAATTGGCTACTGCGTGCTGATCTTGATGTAGTTGAGTGTGGTTTGGTAAGCTCAGGAATGTGATAGTCGCAGTTAATAATTTATAAGTACTAATAATTATTGTAAAAGTACAATCACAGTTTAATATAGGAGTAGCATACTGTCGTCTGTTGTTTTGCTTTGTTCTCACTGAAGTTGAGCTTAACACACCCTAAAAGCTGTTTTTTTGGCTACATCACAAGTTTGTGAACTTTGTTAGTTATTTGTTACTATTTGTAAGGCTTATAAGTGCCTGATCCTTAGGGGCTAGGAAGTGATCAAGGAAAGGTTTTATAAGCGAAAGGAAAGGTTTTATAAGCGGGAAGGAAAGGTTTTATAAGCGAAAGGAAAGGTTTTATAAGCGGGAAGGAAAGGTTTTATAAGCGAAAGGAAAGTAGTAAGGGAAAATACTTTCTTTTGTTCTTTCTTTTACGCCGATATGGGTTACTTTTGTTTTTATCACTACTATGATGACCTATGCAAAGCCTTGATGAAGCGATTGTTATGAGTAATTCTACGGGGCTGGAAATTCGCCAGCACAATGCTATTACTACGGCTCGTTACGAGATGACGGCTTGTGAGATGGATATCGTGTTTTATCTGCTCTCGCTGCTTAAGAAAGAAGACCGCATCGGTACGTTCTACCGGGTGAAGGTGATGGATCTGCAGCATTTGACCGGCCGGCAGTGGAACTACCAGCAGTTTCTGGAAGCCACGTCTGCTCTACGCACCCGGGAGTACGTGATCGAGGATAACAAGCGCATCCTGCAGGTAGGTCTGCTCGCTTCAGCTGAATATATCAAGGGGGAAGGGGTCATCGAGTTGGAAATCTCGGAGAAGATTCGCCCTTACCTGATTGATTTGAAGCGTAATTTCACTTCTTTCCGCCTACAGGCAGCGTTCAGCTTGACCAGCAAGTATGCCAAGCGGATCTACCAGATTGCTTCGCAGTGGAAGGACAAGTCCGAGACGCGTACGTTCACCCTCCATGATTTGAAGGTGATGCTGTCCCTGAAAGATCCTAAGGGGGTGGAATCCGAGCAATACACCAAGGTGTCGATGTTTCAGAAGTACGTGCTCGATGTGGCCGTCACCCAGATCAATCAGAACACCGATTTGCACATCGGCTACGAACTCATTAAGAAGGGGCGCTCCTTTGAAAGCATCCGCTTTCAAATTAAACAGCAGGAGCCCCAACAATTGCCCCTGCCCTTTGAGCAGCCGTTGGATGACTCGCGGCTGCAGATGGCCCGGCAGCGACTCGCCGAACTTGATATTCGCGACCCACGGCTTACCGAGCAGATTCTGAGCGAAGGGCGCATGGTAGATGAACTGTTCTCGTTTTGCTATAAGCTGAAAACCGGCAAAGTCAAGGCCTCTTCCAACCCTGGTGGCTTATTTCTAACCATGGTGGGTCTGCGTAAGCCCCAGGTGCAAGCCGCCAAAAACTAATAATGCTTGGTACAAAAGAGTGAGGACGAAGCTCAAGAACAAAGTATTAAAAAGTACATCCAGAATATGATTTTATACCTTTTAATACTTTACAATCAGATGGTTATCCCGCTTTAAATAGCTAAGGTTTACCAAAAGTTGTGCCTTTGATTAGAGTTTTGGTACAATTAATAGTCAGTATGCCGACCAACAGTTCTTTTCATACGAACAGTGAGTGCGTTTCCCCAGCACGAAATAAAGCATGAAGCTTGGGAAGCAGAGTAGTTAACGAAGCAACCGAATAGGTTTTGCAAATCGCTGAAAGCTTGTCAGCAGAAGCTTTCAAAATTAGCGCGTAAATCAGCCGGCGCGTACTGGCGTGGGGCAATACGCCCCTGGCCGGATTGCATCATATCTACCTGGTAGTGATGGGCTGTAAGAACTGGCATCTACACAGCTTCCATCTTTGGTGCAAAGACTACCGATGGCACCATGATATGCCGATGATGGTTAATTACGCAATTCTAAAGCTGACGAGGTCGCGCAAATCCAGCTCTAAACCTTCCGCTAGGCACACCAGCATATCCAGCGTGGGAGAAGCTTGCGCGGTTTCAATCCGGTACACGGTCTTCTTCGTAACGTTGGCCCGGTCAGCCAGCTCCTGCTGACTCCAGCCCCGCTGCTCGCGTAACCCCCGCAGATGGAGGCCAAATGCTTGGCTATGGACGGGTTTTTTCACCCATGCAAGCTTAAAGTGGATTATCGTCCACTTGTAGACATATACGTCTACAATTCGAGTAAAAGTTAGTATGTTTGGTAACCCGTTTATTCCTACCTGCTTGCCTCCCTATGGCTACTTCGAACACTGATGAGCCGATAGCTCAACAGGTATTGTACACACAAGCATCCCACGCACAGCATGCTCAGGCGCTACACACCATAGTAGACCGGTTCGGGGCGCTTTTCCCACAAGTATCGGAATTACATTGGTGGCAAGCCTATCATCATTGCCAACTGGACGTGTATATCGTGACTGACACGATGGCTATTGAACCCCATCCTGTCACGCAGCTTATCGCTTGGGTTACTCTGCTTCATGGCCCGGCCGTAGACGAAACAGATTGGTATGCGCCTGCTAGTATTTACTTAGCCGATCAGATTAACAGCTTCACCAGCGCCTTCGAGAGGGTACTCGCTACCTATCAGGGAAAAACCACGCCCCAAGCAGCCGCAGCGTATTTGGCCCTATTACACCGCTTGCTTCCCCAAGATCTCATTGCTCGCCACTTGCAGACGATAGGCAGTTTCCCGGAGCCTGAGTGGCAGCAGACAGCGACTCCCCACCCCGCATCCTCCTCCCTGCAGGATGTATTAGCTTGGCTACCCGAGCGAACAGAAGAGTTGGTGGCCCTGCAATGGCAATCCTTACGCGAATGGATTAGCAAGGAGCAGAATTCGTTACAATCATGGAATATAGCTAGGTTCAGTGAGTATCTGGGGTGGCCCTCTCTCTTGGTGCAGCAACTCTTCTACGGCCCCCAAGAGCCGGCGCAACACCCCGAGATCTTTACGCTTGAGCGCTTGACTCGCTTGCAGGTGCTACTGCTCCACCATCGCCTTCCTTTTCCCTAACCACCCTCTCCCACCACTTGATCAGCTCTATAAAAGGATAGGATGTTACTGCTATATCCCACAACAACATAAGAGGGGCATAACTGCTATACTTGTTCCCTGTATGAGACTTTCCAGCTGCGGAGTTATGTTAGACGCATGTGTCAATTAGTGCCTACCCTTCCTCTCAAGTCCAATAGAGGCGGTGGCGTGCTATCCTGTTGCTGGCAGCCTTTCTTCACTTCTTGGTCGGGGGCTATATTCCCTCCCAGTTAGTACTCGATACAACGCTACAGGCCTGATCGGGGTGTACTACATGCTGCAAGGCAGTTCGTTTCTGCTACTCGCCATTCACGCCTACCGTCTGTCTTCGCTCAGACCGGCTTTAATAAAGCCGGCTGCCGGGTCGATGGCAAAATCTGGCTGGCCACCAGCTCTGATCCATTCGGAGGCAAGGCAATCTACGTCTACTGGCAAAAACTGCCGTTTTCCCTGCGGGCTCCACTTAGCATTCATCTCAGCCACATTGTGGATGATGAGTGCGAAATGCATGCCCAGACCAGCATCAGTCTGTATGTGCCCGACATTCGCTCCACGGGCACCTTCGAGTTGAATCAGACGATCAATCCCGCCTTGTCCAATCCCGACCCGGCCTACGCCAGCTTCTCCTTTAACAGGCCGCGTCCGACTCAGTTGTACCGGACTGGTCCTACGGCGACCGGCAGGCTGATAGTCACGCGCTTTGATACCGTGGCCCGCATCGTAGCGGGGACCTTCGAATTCACGGCGGAGCGGGCGAATGCCCCAACTGTCCGCATAAGTGAGGGCAGGTTCGACTTGAAGTTCAACTAGTTCGCAGGTTTGGCACCGCCACGTGGAAGGCAGTTGCCAGGACTACGCCAACTCTTATCTCTTCCCCGCAGCCCTACCTGATCACGGCATGAACGCCCTCGTTACGCCGCTGCTCTGCCTGGGCTGGCCACGATACCTTATCAGGCCGTCGTTGTCGATGCCACCATGGGCCTGCCGCTAGCCGGTGTACACGTGGCCGATCTGAGGCAGAGAACGGGGCGGGCCACCGATGCCGCCGCATACCCGGGGCAGTGGGGAGAAAAAGCTGATCACCCGACGATGTTGCTGGTGCTGGTCCCGCAATAGCCACCCTGGCCCGAAGTGGGTCGCAGGCTCGCAGTCACCCCTTTTGGAGAGAGGGGTAGCCGAGGGGTTTGAGAAGGGAAAAGACTACTGCGCGGCAGGCAACCGGGGTGCGGATACCTACTGATCGGACGCGGCTGTTGCCAAACTACTCGAGCGCCCGGCCAGTAGCGCTCGCTTTGTGCTGGCAACCTAGCGAGAAGAGTCCTGGTAGCTGGGGGGTGGGAGAAGGCGTAAGCGCTATTCCACCACGATATAGCCGATGTGCTCCCCCTCGCGGGAGTAGACTAGCAGTACGGGGCCCAGGTCCTCGAACCAAAGCTGCTGCCGCACCAAGTGGCGTAAGTCGCGCACTAGGCTCGAGAGTTGCTGCACGAAGCAGTTGACGGCCAGAAAGCGCCGAAGCTGCTGTTCCAGGGGCTGGTCCAGCGGGAAGGATAAGTGGAGCGTGGGAGCGGGCATACACAAGCAAGCGGGAAGTAGTGGGTCCTACAACCTACGCCGAGCCGGGCAAGCGGCCAAATCCTTTCGTTGAACGGCCGGGCGGGTGTCCTCAACCGCCTCTTCGCTCGGTGAACGGGCCCGCGCCTGCCTGTCGGGCGGTAGGCACGCCAGCTACTGTGAGCGGTATTCCTGGCCGCTATATTCGGTACAGGTCAGCGCCCCTATACTGCAATTTTGCTATTATCATTAGCATATATAAACCAATTGCAAATTGCTATAAATGGCCTATTTTTGCTTATTAAGGCTATTTCTCCTCTCCTGTCTTGTTTTTCTTACTGCTAATGTCCGGCTCTTGGGCAACCACTACAATAACTTCATTAGTATACTTGTTGCCTTCGCTCTTTTTTAGTGCCGCATAACGACCATTGAATTAATTCACGTAGGCACGCTTACCACCTCGCTCTACCTGCCCCTGTTTGCATCCCTGGTCCCGTGTGGCTTTACCTCCCCAGCCTCCGATGACCTGGAAGAACTCTTCGACCTGAACCGCCTGCTCTTCCGCCACCCCGAGGCCACGCACCTGATCCGCGTGGCCGGCGAGAGCATGAAGAACGCGGAAATTCACCCAGGCGATCTGCTCGCCGTCGACAAGCGTATGGAAGCCGACCACAACCACATTGTCGTCGCCGTACTCGAGGGCGAGTGTACCGTCAAGCGGCTGGTCTGCCGCGCGGGCAACTGGTGGCTGCAGGCCGAAAACCCCGACTACGCCGACTTCGAAATCACGGACCCGGGAAATCTGCTGCTCGGTGGTGGCGGCTAGGCAGCTTTCCAGAAAATAGCCGAAGGCCCGCTTGTTATCCTCGTGCTCGTAGATGTCGGGGATGCGCAGCTTGGGTTTCCAGTAGAAGGGGTGGGCGGCGCCCTGAAACACCTGCTTCTGCTCGCTGATGACAATGTCTAAATCGACCATGCCCGTTCCCGGTGTACCAGAGCAATGCCTGTGGTTAATAGCCTATAGGCATCACCCGACTGGCTATCTTCGTTATTTCCGCAAAACTACTATATGGAACCTACCGACGCCGAACCCCTGCTAGACCTGAAAATGAAGCTTTTGTGGGAATGGGGCCAAAGTGGCGGCTGGTCCACCCTACGCAATGTACAGTTAGTACGGGAACTCACTCAGGTGCGAGCAATGCCCGATGGCAGCGGCCGCGTTGACCCTAGCACGCTGACCTCACGGGTACGCGCTTTAGCTAATGCTGAGTATGGCAGCCAGCTGTTACCTCCCCTGCTGCATCCTGAGCACCTGTCCATGTACCAGTCGTTCGTGCAGAAGGATAATTACTTCGACCAAAAGCGCATTGACACGGTGCCGGAATTGGAAGCCCTTATCACGGAACACGCATCTCGAACAGACCACCTGTACCGAGGTATAAACGAAGCTAAGTTTATGCTATATAGCTCTTTACAGCGTAATTGGATAGTAAACAGACGCGAAACAAAGCCGACTGACCATCAGGCATTCTTAGAGCGGCTAATGGACAATGCCCGCGTGTATTGTGGTGGACTTCTGACCAAGTACATCGAAGCCAATGGGGGCGACTCTGGCAACGATGTAAGCGTACTAAGCATCTTACAACATTACAGCTGCCCTACCCCCATCCTTGACTGGACTTATAGCTTTCCGGTAGCCCTTTATTTCGCTGCCCTGGGAGCAACGGAAGTTCAGCCCCAATCCGCTCGCGAAATAGACAACTATGTGAGCGTATACTACATCCAGGAAGAAGGCTTTGCGCAAGCGGGACTGCGGGAAATGGTGTCCATGAGCATCGAAGGCAATTTGCCCCTTATAAAGCAGGTATTCCAAGCCAATGTGGAAGCCCTAAAACAGCGCCGAGGCATTATGGCCAGCTTCTCGCCCACGTTTTCAGATGAAAACATGGACAAATTTGCCAACGATGATGCCGCCGCCCTTCGCTGGGCGCGGGCCTCATTTCCTGGCGGTGGACTCACCAATTATTTCTGCCGTATCGAGCACCTCAAGCCAATCCCTAACACGTATTTCTCGGACCGAGGCGACGATTTTGTGCGAATGGGATTGGAAAACAATGCTAACGTTATCAACCAGCAGGGTGTCTTCACTTGGAACAGTTCGCCTACTGAGCCGATGGAATATATAGTACACCAGCAGGTGCTAAAAGACAATCCCGACGCTAACCACTGCTATTCCTACTGTTTTAATATTCACAAGTCCTTGCTTCCGCACCTTCGGCAGCGTCTACCTGAGTTAGGCATTACGGATGCTTTTATTTTTCCCGAACAAGATCAAGCGCAATTACGCGAAGTAGTGTGGGCCATATTCGACATGACAGCCGCTGAGTTTGCCTAGATTAGTGAATCTAGGCTGCGCCGGGCGTGCGAGGCCAGCCCCAGCTTCTGGAACTCGGTAGGCGTGAGGCCCGCTACTTGCCGAAACTGCCGCGAGAGGTGCGCCGGGCTGCTATAGCCCAGCTGCTGGGCCACTTCGCCCATGCTCAACTCTCCGTAGCTGATGAGCTCCTTGGCTCGTTCCACCTTTTGCCGAATGATGAACTTCTTGATGGTGAGGCCCTCGAAAGCGGAGAACAATTGGAAAAGATAGTGGTAGTCCTTGCCCAGGTGCTTGACTGGGTAGGGGGAGTAGTTGAGCAAGCGCGGGCCGGGCGGCGGGTAATGAATCAGGGCCACCAGCAGCGTTTTAATGCGGTCCACGAGCTGGGCGCGGAGGTCTTCCAGCAGCTCGAAGCCGGCCTCCTGCAAGCTGGTGCGGATAGCGGGGTAATCGGGGGCGGGTTATGCCTTCGAGGTCCAGGGTTTCGGTCTTGGTAGTTGGTTCCATAACTAGTAGGTTACTACGTAATTGATGGGTCCGCTATCCTACCAGGCAAGGCCCACAATCACCCTATAAAGGAACGGCCACCCGCCAAGGAAATTGGTGCTAAATACCGCCGCTGATTTGCATAATTTGACGGTTTACGGCAATTCTTGATTACGCCTTCGCCTGCTCATTTTCGTCAGTTTCTGGGTACTCGTCCTCATGCGCCGTGGAAGCAACGGCATTGCGGAAGAACAGCAGATTGGCCTGCTCGGCCAGCGCTCGCTCCTGGTGGTCCCATACATTGCCCTCCAGATACATCAGGTCATAGCTTTCCAGCGCATCAAACCCACCTGCCTCGGTGGCAATGCCGACAAACTTCTTGGTATTGCCGAAATTCCGAAACTTCACCGCCAGCCCGTAGGCTTGTAACATCTCGAACCGTTCAGCTCGATATTCTGCCTTGGTTTGGTCATTGCGCCGGGGCAACAGCAGAAAAATGTACTGCACCCCGCTGTCTTCCAGAGCTCCGGTATGCCGCACCCGGTACTGGTCTGGTTCTGACTGCGCTATCATCTCCCGGAATGCGCGGGCCAGCATTCGGCGGCTGAGCCGGGGCTCACGCGCCATGATGCGCAGGGCCGCTTCCCGGTCAGCAAAGGAAGAGCTATTGGCCATAGGGTAGGCTTTGTCCTCCCCGGTATTCTCGTAGATGTACTTAATCAGGCTGTCCCAGACGTAGCTCACCTGGTCAGCTGCAATCCGGGCACGGAACTGTTCGCTATGAATGAAGCCGTCCCAAAATCCTTCTTCAATGTGCAGGCCTTCATAACCCGGCGACACTGGGAAGATGTGGCGGCCAAAGGTAGGGCTGTTTTCATCGTGGTTGGTGTTTCGCAGGTAGTAGGCCAGCAAATCATCCTCCCCTGCAGACCACACCTTCAGGCCGCGCTTGGAGAGCAGTGCCTCCTTCTTTTCCAGATACGCCACAAAATCGGAAATGGTATCCAGCATGCGCATCACGGCGGCCAGCGATGCATCGTCAAATACGTGCACGTACTCTTTAAGCGGGTCCACCAAACCCAACGTGAATGGCTCAGGCTTAAACCGATGGGTGTCGTAGTGGGCGGCACCGACCACCTGGTTATCAATCATCAGGCTGCCCGTGCCGCCGTACTCGGCTTGGCACGGCGCCGAGGCACCGTGCGCCACTACGATGCGGTGCACCTTCATATCGGCGGCCATTGGTAAAGGCACCGGAAACGGATGCTGGCACTCCTTGTCTAGGTACACCCGGTCGGGGTACTGCTTCAGCCACCGCTCGGCCCCGTAGAGCTGGTCGGCCCCCGCCGCCACCGCCCGCTTGTACCATCGAGTCCAGTTCAGCACCGGGTCGTCCGTGGTGGGATACTCGCAGTGCTTGCTGGAAAAGATGATAACGTGCTCATCAAATACGACCAGCATATCGCATAGCTCTTTACCCTCGCTGATTTTGGCGCTGGCACTCTGGTCGCGAAAAGGGCTGGCGTAGCTCCACAGCGTCAGAAAAGACCGTTCGCCCAGTTGGGCGAGGTACTGCTCGGCGGGTGTGCCGCCGGGGTTTTTGGGTATTAATGACATAAGCGCGGAGAAAAAGGCTGGAGAATCCACAACCTCAACGATAATTAGGTTCCCGGTGGCCGCTGAAAAACCGCTGGCTCGCTACCTTGTGCCCTACTCATTATCTCACCCAGGAGCTCCGCTAGCTGATGTTGAATCTGACCAAATTCGAGGACTTACTCGCGAGTGATGACGCGACTTACGAAATTCCCCAGTACCAGCGGGCCTACGCTTGAGCAGATAAGCAGCTTGACCAGCTACTGTTGGACTTGCGGGAGCAGCCCGCAGGCAAGGAGTATTACTTGGGACACTTCCTGCTGGAACGACCGGACAGCACCAAGTGAGCTGGTCTAGTTCAGCAATACAGAAGTAGGATCTAGATTGTAAGTGAATGAGCGTTCTATTTTAGCACTGCTTGACGTCCTGCTAAACAGGGGTGATCTAGTGAAAGCGGACAGTGAGATTAGGTAGGTTGAGTTTTAGGGCGTATTCAAATTGGAGCGGCGAGCGGTAGTTGAGGGCTGAGTGGCGGCGGCCCAGATTGAAGTACGTATCGAGGTAGTGCGTCACTTTCAGGCGGGCTTCTTCGAGCGAGGCAAACACGATACCGCTGGACAGCAACTCAGTTTTAAGGGTGCTCCAGCCGGCTTCGGCCTGGGTGTTGTCGTACGGGTTGCCCGGCCGACTGAAGCTAGACACGGCCCCGGCCGCTTCGATGCGGGCGTGGCAGGCAGCGCTGGTGTGTTGGCTACCGTGGTCGGCGTGGACAATCAGGCCCGGCGCGGGTTGGCGCAGCGTCAGGGCTTGTTCCAGGGCCAGTAGCACGAGTTCGGTGGGCATCTGCGTGGCCAGGTGCCAGCCCACCACGCGCCGGGAGCAGGCGCCGCGCCACATGACCGGGTAGCACCAGCGCCCGCCCAGCAGGGGCAAGTAGGTGATGTCGCCGACCCAGATCTGGTTGGGGGGTGGGGGCCGGCTGGCCGAGCAGCCGGTTTTCGGCCACGGTTGTGCGCGGGCGTTGCGGGTGGGTGCCCAGGGCCCGGTAGCGTGGCGGTACAACCAAATGCGCAGGGCGTAGCGGCCGATGGCGTGGCCTTCGGCGTTCAATTCTGCCCGCGTAACCGGCGCGTGCTGTAGCAGCCAACATAGCGCTTAAACGCCTGCTGAGCTGCTGTGTGTCAGGGTACTGGGGCCGTAGCGGGCCGCTGCCGCCACTGGTAATAGCCGGCTCGCTCACAGCTAGCAAGCGGCAGAGCACCGGCCACGCCTTCCTGCACTCCTCGATGAACTGCTAACGGCTTATGATTGAGGCGGTTGCGCAAAGATGCTTACGACTTTTTTAAAATATCGTGCTCCATTTTACGCGCTTGAGTTCGACACACAGTTGCTCGATTTCCTCGCGCCCAAGGCCTTTGCCGGGCTCCGCCCGCTACTTACCGCACGCACTTGGCTTTGAAGTCCTCATATATTTCTTGCGGGGCAACCCGCTGAAATTTCATTTTTCAGTCACAAACAGTGGAAGGTAAGACTTCGCCCTGTACGACTCTACTAAATCACCCGAATTTCGGCTTAAGCACATGTAAAAATATCGTAAAAAATTTATATACTACATATACATTTCTTATTTCATCTTAACTAGTGCAACAGATGGCCAGTTTAGATATGGATTCGATCATTGAACTCTTTGATGGAAAATTGGAATCAGTCGAAGGCGTCTATCGACTTCAACGCACGCTAAATAAGTTGAAAGGAGATGTCTCTACTCGTCTAGTTGTCCATTTTCACGGCGGCCTTGTATCAAAAAAAAGCGCGCTAGAGATAGTTGATTCTTTGTACCCTGTTTATCACAGTGCAGGTGCTATTCCTTTGTTCTTTGTTTGGCAGACTGGTATTTGGGATGTTCTCAAACAGGATATTCAAAAGATTGGCTCAGACGACATTTTTAACCAGGTTCTGCGTCGTGTGGCAAGGTTTGTACTAGCTAAACGTCCGTCTGAAATGGAGCGGGCGTTCAACCCAAACCCTGTGCAGTTTACTGTAGATATGATGGATCTTAATGAAAAAGATGCTGCACAGTTAGCGGAATTTCTAGATCAAGCAGAGCTACAACCCAAGACTGTTATTAGGGACTTTAGAGGAAGGCAAGGAGGTGATGGCCTCAAAGATTCATGGGGTTTGACTGATGAAGAGGAGGCAGCGTTTAGAGATGATCTTTTAAGCGATAACAATCTGGTTGATGCGGTATATGACACAGTGGTTCAACTGGAAGGTTTTGATGCACCCAACACCCGAACTGTAAGACGCCTTGAGAGTCCACGACCCATTATGTTAAGCAACCACATCACGGGCGAGATGCTGGCTACTGAGAAGGAGTTGGTTTCCGATGGAAATGCAGATACGAGGGCGGTAAGCATTGCATCAACAGCAATGATGGTAATTATCAGGCACGCTACCAAGGTGCTACGGCACGTTCTAGCACGTTATCGTGAGAACAGACACCACTCCCTTTACACCACCATTGTCGAGGAGATACTAGCTCAACTCTATATTGATCGAATTGGGGGACACTTCTGGAAAACAATGAAGGAGGATACCACAGACGCATTCAGAGCAGGCGGCGGCGGTACCATCTTTCTGCAGCATCTACAATCATTATGGAATGATGAAACCGCGCATAAACCATGTGTAATGCTTGTAGGACATAGCGCTGGGTCTATATTCATAGGCTCATTCTTGGAAAGAGCAGATCGTGAATTACCTGCCGAAGCTCAGTTTGATGTGGTGTTACTCGCGCCAGCAGCAACCTTTGAGTTTTGGCATAAGCAAGCAGATATAATTAAACGCCGAGTGCGCCGTTTTCGCCTATTTGCTCTTAGCGATGAAGCTGAGTTGGGCTACTGGGAGGTACCTCTAGTTTACCGTGGCTCCTTATTGTACATGGTCTCGTCGTTATTTGAACGGACTCCTTCTGTACCCTTTGACCCTTCAACTTGTGACGTACCCATCCTTGGGATGGCTAGGTATCATACTCGTGAACAGCCATACGAAGCCTCGCCGTTTTCTAATGTGATTACCCAATTGGAAAGTTTTGGCAAGCCAATTTGGGTGAACCGTATTTTACCACATTTGCCCGCTGCTGCCGGTATTCCTGGTGCGTGCTCGGAAGCCCAAACACATGGTGCTTTCGATGACGACCCGCGAACACAGGAATCCTTAAAATATTTGCTTAGTACAGATTGGCAATGTTCCTAATCATGCAACTCTATGAATCAGAAGGAGGATCACTATGCAATTGTTGTAGGGATTGACCATTATCAGCGATATGACTGCTTGCAAGGAGCATGCAACGATGCCAACGATTTTGCTGAGTGGCTCGAGAAAGCTTCAGGAGGAAATCTGCCGCATGGTAATGTAAAAACGATTGTATCAGATAAAGGACTAACAGGACCCACTGTTCAACTTATTGACGAAGCAGTAATTCAACTGCTTGAGAAATCTAGAAATTATTCTCGACGAGTTGGCACACGACTCTATCTATTTATGGCAGGGCATGGCTTATCGGCCAAGACCTTTGGGCCTTTTTCGGGAAGCAGAGAAGTGCTACTGGCAATGCCAAAAGATGGCAATATACAAGCACAACAATACCCAGGTATTAGATGCGCCGATCATTTCAGAGAAAGCGGAGTGTTTAAAGAAGTGGTCCTGTTTATGGACTGCTGCCGGGATCATCTCAATTTCAACCTGATGCCTTATTGGGTTTTCGTACCCTATCTGAACGCGGAGGCAAGAGTCCATCACTATTATGCATTTGCTACAGGAGCAGGGCAGCGTTCTCGTGAATACGAAATCAACGGCAAATGGCGCGGTATTTTTAGCCAATATCTCATAGAAGGACTTGAAGGAAAAGCTACGGATGGTGAGGGTAATGTCACAGGCAGATCTCTAAAAGAGTACGTAGACAGAATGGTGGCGATGGTTAGCGGCCTGAGTGGGCAAGCTCCCCAGCAGGTTGACACAGTCGGAGACGAAAACATCATCTTGGTGGCAAGTAAGCCTGCACAGGAAAGCGAATTAGTTGTTAAACGCTCCAATCCAGCTCAACAGGTTTGGCTGTTTGCAGGAAATGATATTAATCATCTAGTTCTGCCTAAAGAAGAAAAAGACTCCTTTATGGTTTTTCCCGTTTCTGAGGGAAATCTTTACCTGATTGGCTACGCTCCTACTAATAAGCCAGCTTATGCGAAATACCTTCAAAATCCAAAGCATCTAATTATAAATGATACTACTCGACTTATCGATGATGATTTTTTCAATTCAAAGTAGCGATTATGAACAAGGCTCTCCCCCCTTTACCAGAGGATGCTTCAGTAGCATATGCTACACTTCATATTCACTTGCCAAGCCCCTTTACAAGTGTACAAGTATTCAACGCTCGCTTCGAACGTCAAGCACCTGCACATAACATTGAACCAGATATAGCTGAATACAAAGTTCCTATTGGGGTATATGCAGTTCATTTTGTTGTAGGTGACGTGGTTGAACAGAAACTTGTTTCTGTTTTTGAGCCAGGCGCAACTCAAGATCTATACCTGCTTGATCCAGTAAAGTTTACTGCCATAGCGCCAGTGGCGCATACTTTTAAATACAATGACAAGCATGCTGAATTTGTCAAAGCACTCAGTTTTTCTAAACCGAAAAGCTTATTTAATACAGCTAGCGATGCTCAGTTGTTACTGTATGTTCGTGAACTACCGGAAACAGGAATCCAGATAGAGACTCTCTTTGCTAAAGTATCGCTTCTTAGTGTAACAGGAGAGTTATTACTTAACCTTGAGGAAGCAGCCAACAATGATCTAGTAAATCGTCAAGCTGGTATTCATCTGGCTCTTGCACCAGGATATTATCGAATTCGAACAGAAGATGCCGATGTCTTTGAAATAGGCTTATATCTACCTGCGCAATGGCAAACTCAAGTATTTTTTAGTCACCGTTCATTATCTCAGCCTGCTAGTAATAAACAATCACCCATTACTATGCTGAGGTTGGACTTAGCACGTGCATCGATTCACCTGGTACAACGAGGCACTGGTTTTGATCCTACCAATAAAGCAACCATTTACACAGAAGCTGCTTTGCGCGCTCTGGAAAGCGGTAAAGTAATATCTGATAAGCTTTATGAAAGGTATGCTTTCGAATTTCCAGAATATCCCATGTTTGGGATTTATCTAGCACATCTGCACCTGCGCGATCAAACAAACAATTTCCCCTTGGTCAGAAGGGTATTAAATAATCTTCGAGAACAGCTTGGCTCATTTCCAGATGTAGTGGCAATTGCTGCTGCAATTGCCACTAGGACACAAGCAGAAGGAGATCTTGCAATAGTACAGAAGCTCGGCCCTGTCACATTTCCACCCTTGCTTGCTTATAGCTGGGAAGAACTCTTGCGTTTTAGCTTTCATCAGCCGCACATAGTTGGTGATCAATCAATACTTGATCAGTTTGCTCCATATACTACCCTTTCTTATCCGATACTTGTATTCAATAAATTAGTAACTGAGAGCTTTCAAAAGGAAAAAACATTAAATGACGCATATGATGAAACCGGTTTGATACCCTTGAGAGCACTCGAGTCAGACTTGAAAAACCTCGCTGGGTTCCTAGATATATTAATAAAGGCAATTTCTACACCAAGTGGCAAGAGCGGTTATCGAAATAATGGAAGCTCATTTGAAATTATTTCTTCTGTGTGGTCTGATGTAGAAGCTCGAATTCTCAATTGGCTTCAGTTTGATCTAGATCGTGCCAAAAAGCTTCGAGAGGCTTTGCAACAGAAGGAGCAGCACAGGGAATCGACTGTAAGTCATTCTATTGGTGAAGCTGTAGCTCTTGCTTTAGGCATTCCATGGACAAGAATAGCAGATGCAATTGTGCATGCTGCCAAGATATCCACAGAACATATGTCATCACATGCGTCCGCTTATTCTACTTCTGCCCTCTCCGAACGGCTGAACCTCAAGACTGACTTCATTGCTACTGGTGCCCGCAACCGATCCGGCCGGCCGATTACGCCCACTTTTATCACCATTCACAACACGGCCAACGCCAGCAGAGGGGCCAATGCGCTGATGCATGCCCGCTATTTGAAAGGCAGTGAAGCCCAGCAGCGCTTGGTGTCGTGGCATTTCACGGTAGATGATAGCCAGTGCATGCAGCATCTGCCGCTGCACGAGTGCGGCATGCACGCCGGCACCTCCTTAGGCAATACCCAGAGCATTGGCATCGAAATATGTGAAAACGTGGGCATCGATCAACCCGCGGCCAATCAACGCGCGGCGCTGCTCACGGCCGCGTTGCTGCGCCGTCTCAACCTTAACGTGTCTCACGTCGTGCCGCACCAGCACTGGTCCGGCAAAAAATGCCCGCATTTACTGCTCGATGCCCAAGGAACGATCAAGGGCTTTCTAGCCCTCGTGAAAGCGGAATTAGCCACGCTGCCCGCCACCGTAGGCCTTCCCACCGATACGCCGTCGGTGCCGGCCGATTCGGATCGTACGCCGGCCATGGCTACAGCCCCCGCACCCACGGATCAGTTGTTTGCCTTGGACACCGAGGGCACCACCCTGGACACCGTGCGCGCGGTGGACCGCATTGAGGTTGCCGCAACGAGACGAGGCAAAGCGAGTGGCAAAACGTATGTGTTGGACGCACGCCCGGATACACTGGATTTTCGCGATACGCTGTTCGTGCCGACTCTGCGGGAGGTTCCCGCCACCCGGCCGTTGGCAGACTACCAAAAGCTGGCCAAGAAATACGGCGTGCCCGTGCTGGATCAGGGCAAGGAAGGGGCCTGCACCGGCTTTGCCCTGGCTACGGTCGCCAATTACTTGCTCGGACAGCGGGTGCAGCCCTGCCAACCCGTCTCGGCGCGCATGCTCTATGACATGGCGCGTCGCTACGACGAGTGGGAAGGCGACGCCTATGAAGGGTCCAGCGCCCGCGGCGCGATCAAAGGCTGGCACAAGCACGGCGTGTGTGCCGAACAGGAGTGGCCCAGCCAGGGGCCCAATGTCCACCGCCTGACCGGCGACTTGGCCCAAGCCGCGGGCCGCTGCCCCCTAGGGGCCTATTTCCGAGTCAATCATAAAGACTTGGTGAGCATGCACAACGCGCTGGCCGAAGTCGGGGTGCTCTATGCCACGAGCATCGTGCACGACGGGTGGCAGCGGGTAGATGCCGAGGGCCGCATCAAGATGGGCGATACACGGCTTGGTGGCCACGCGTTCGCCCTGGTCGGCTACGACGAGCAGGGCTTCTGGTTGCAGAATTCCTGGGGCGCGGACTGGGGCCACCACGGCTTTGCTCACCTCTCCTACGATGACTGGCTAGCCCATGGCACCGACGTGTGGGTGGTACGCCTAGGTGTGCCCGTGCAGTTGCGCACCTCGCAGGGCATCGCCGCGGCCCGCTGGGGCGGCAGTGGGTCCGTCAAAGCCAATGCCTATAGCTTTGCTGACCTGCGTCCCCACGTGTTGAGTATCGGCAATGACGGGGCGCTGCGCCCGACCGGCACCTTTGGCAACGACGAGGAAGACGTGCGCCAGCTGCTGCTGGAGGAATTCCCAAAAATCACGAAAACCTGGAAGCGCAAGCGGCTTCTGATTTATGCCCACGGGGGCTTGGTCGGCGAAGATGAAGCCCTGCAGCGGGTGGCCGAGTACCGGGCTGAGTTGCTCAAGCACGAAGTTTACCCGCTGGCCATCATCTGGCGCAGCGACTTTTGGACAACGATTACCAACGTGTTGCAGGACGCCCAGCGGCGGCGGCGGCCCGAGGGCATGCTTGACGGCGCGCTGGATTTCGTGCTCGACCGGCTCGACGACTTTTTGGAGCCCGTCGCCCGTCATGCGGGGGGCCGGGTGCTGTGGCAGGAAATGAAAGAAAACGCGCGGCAGGCTACTGAAAGCCCGCAGGGCGGCCTGCGGCTGGTACTAGGCTACTTGATGGACTTGTTGCACCAAGTCGGGGAGGACGTCGAGCTACACCTGATCGGCCACAGTGCCGGCTCCATTGTGCTGGCCCCATTTACCCAACTGCTTACCACGGTGGGGCGCGTGCCGAGCGGCCCCATGGCTGGCCAGCGAGGTTTTGGCCGCCAAATAACGAGCTGCACACTGTGGGCCCCGGCCATCACCACCGAACTGTTCCTACAAACTTACGCGCCGGCCATCCGGGCCGCGAGCATCGAGCGGGCCACCCTGTTTGCTTTGCATGACACCGTCGAGCAGGACGACCACTGCGCTCATGTGTATCACAAGTCCCTGCTCTATCTCGTATCGAATGCCTTCGAAGAGCCGGCTGTGCGCCAGCCCTTCCGGCATGACCGCGCTACGCCGCTCGTGGGCATGGCCAAGTTTGTGCTGGCTGATAGCGCGTTTGCGGATCCCGACGTGGTGAAACTGATTAAAAATCAACACCTAGAGCTGGTCTTGGCCCCTAATATCGATGGTCGGCTGCCCGTCACCCAGCAGTCCGGCAGCCGGCATCACGGCGACTTCGATGATGACGAGCTAACGGTGAAGGCCACGCTGGCGCGCATTCTCGGCCCGGGTCAAGAGCAACACGCGCTGCAAGAGGAGTCAGCGGAACGGCATATGTTCCGTAGCAACGCCAAGGCTTTGCAGCAGGTACGGCAGGATTTGCTCGCCTCTGGGCGTAGTACCAAGCGAGGTGGATAGGATGCATCCCTCACGGGCATTATATATACTAGCGGCTGCGTCAACACAGAGTTTTCTTGCTCATGATAATGGAGGAAATCTGCACCGGCTCGGGGCTACCACTGAGGTGGTCGGCTTAGGTGAGACAGAGTTGGGTCTTAGTTAAAAAAGCCTGATTTTCAAAGTGATGCGGGCACTCATAGCCGAGTGCCGAGTGGCGCCGCTGGTGATTGTAATAGTCAAAATACGTCGTCAGCTCGGCTTGCGCCTCCGCGACGGAAGCAAACGCCGCGCGGTCCAGCAACACTTCGGTTTTCACGCGGGACCAGAGACTCTCGGCTTGGGCGTTGTCATAGCACTCACCTCGGCGGCTCCTGCTGCGCACCAACTGCCGGTCCGTGAGCAGGCGCCTGTAGACGTTGCCGCAGTACTGACCACCCCGGTCCGAATGGACAATGAGCCCCGCTGCCGGCTGTCGGCTCAGCAGCGCCCGACGCAAGGCCGTGACCACCAATTCCTCGGGCATGCTGCTCCGTACTTGCCAGCCCACGACGCGTTTGGTGTGCACATCCTGAAACGCAGCCAGATACGCCCAACAGCCGTTTTGCAGCGGTAAATAGGTAATATCACCCACCCACACCTGGTCGGCTTCTGTGGGGGCGGACCGGTTTAGCAGGTGATTCGCCGCCACCCGCGGCCCGTGCTCGCTCTGCGTCGTGCGGGGGACAAACGCCCGCGGTTGCACGGCCACGAGCTCGCGCCGACGCAGGGCATGGCGGATACGATGACGGCCCACCCGGTATCCTTGCGCGCGCAGTTCGGCCTGTAAGCGACGGGTGCCATACCGCCGCTTATGCTGAAAAAACACGTGGCACAGCTCCTTTTCCCAGGCTGGCACGGAGAAGCGCACCGCTACTTTTTGCCGCCACCGGTAGTAACTGGCCACCCCCACCCCGAGTACCTGACAGAGTTGACGCACGGAATAGTGCCGGGTTTGCGCTCGGACAAAGCGATAGCGGCTCATGAGGTCGGCGGCATGAGCCTGCGTCTAGAGCAGGCAACTGGCCAAGGCTTTTTTTAAGATGTCGCGCTCCTGCTGCAAGCGGCGGTTCTCAGCGCGCAATTGACGCATCGCGGCACTTTCTTTTTCCCCACGGCCCACTTCCAGCACAGGTTGCAGGGCTTTTTGCCACTTGTAGAGCAGTTTAGGGCTGATGCCCAGTTGCCGAGCGGCGGCTTGCGTGCTCCGGCTTTCACCGGCCAGGCGCAAGGCTTCCGCTCGGAAGGCCTCATCGTAGCGACGACGCTTGCGCGGCGAACTGTTGGTTGGTTTCGAACTCATGACAGAAGGAAGATAACGCCCTTTTCTGTCTCACTTCTTTAGACCATCTCACTCAGAGGTGGTCTAGTTAAGCGGGACAGGTGATAACATCGTGACAGCTCAAATTGTCATCGGTTTCAGGCCCCCTCCCCTCCCTTGTTGATTACGCCACAAACGCTTTAAAAACTGAGGCTAAAAAGTAGGACCAAAAAGAAAACGACGTTTATTTTTATGACCCTAGCTTTTTGACGCCATGAACAAGATCTTCGGCTACGCTCGTGTTTCCACTGTCGACCAAAACATGGACACCCAACTCGATATTCTGACCAAGGCCGGGTGCCACCAGATCTTCCAGGATAAGATTACCGGCATGAGTTTGCAGCGACCAGCACTTGATGAGATGCTCGGCTTATTACGAGAAGGAGATACGGTTTTGGTAGCACGCTTCTTCCGCTTGGGACGCAGCCGCGACCACGTCATTCACTTAGTGAACTCGTTCCACCAGCGCGGTATTCATTTCAAGGCCTTGGACTTGGGAATCGACACGACTACGCCAGCAGGCAAGTTCATGCTCTCCATTTTCGCCTCACTCGCGGAGTACGACCGGGAGAGTATTCTGGAGAAAACGAGAGCCGGCCAGCAGCTAGCGGCCGCGCAAGGCAAGCACATTGGTCGGCCAAAGGGCTTGGATCCAGAGAATCTTGCCAAAGTAAAGAAGGCGTTGGATAAAGGCCTGTCGGTCGCAGATACAGTGAACTTGACAGGGATTAGCCTTTCTAGTGTCAAGCGTTATCGCAAGCATTTACAAGCGACGCTAACTTAACGCAAACCTCCTATCGCAAGATGTCCAGCCGCTTCAACTTTGCGACCTCTGTTATATACTAGCTTGACTTCATAAAGCGCATCAGCAATTCACGCCCCAAAGCTGTTTGGCCTTATTTAGACTGGGAAGTATTACGAGTGTAGCAATTACATTTCGCGATATCCCTTTGTTCGTTAGCGCCTACCTTGCCCTTTGTTTTATTTCCTAGCTATGCTTTCTAATAATCGTATGTATACGATCTCTAACGAGGTACCGAAGGCGAGCAAGCGAGAGCCAATTATTGCACCACCAACGAGCCTAGTTCTTACTAGAATCCTACTGCGGTGGTTGGTAGGAGGCATCTTGTGTGTATTGGTTACTAACGGGTATGCTCAAACTCGGTCAGGCGCGCCGGTACCGGCCAAAAAGCAGGCACCAAAATCAGCCCAACAATCGCAGAAGCCCGGCACGCTTTCCGCCGGCCAAGTGGAAGAGGCTTTGCGCCTGCTGCTGAAAGCCACTGCGCCGGATTCCGCCCAAGCCGCGCTCCGCCGCCTGCCGGAAACGGAAATCAGTGGCTTGCTCATCGATCAGACCCTGACCAAGATTGGGCATGACTTCTATGCCTTGTTCTACGCCCAGTGGGACCCACCTCCAAACCTAGGTGAATTCACTGTGTTAATCCGGGAAAAGCCGGGCCGGCCACCCAGCACGCTGATTGCACTGGAGGTGAACGAGAACCTACTGGTCGAGCTACCCCTGTCGCCTAATTACGAGGCGCTGGAGGAAGCCGTGGCGTATGGTCTGAATGCTGCGACTGACTATTTGATCAATGCCCGCACGGTCGGGCAACAGCTAGAAAAAACTGCGGATGATCCCGGCAAGGAGGTATATTGACCCCTCGTTCTCCTATCCCGCTATTGCTCCTATGAAATCACGCGTACTACTCTGCCTACTTGTCGTATTCGGTGCGTTATTGGGTTCACATGAAGCCGCCGCCCAAGATTTGGTCTACAAACCAATTAATCCCGCCTTCGGGGGCGACACGTTCAATTACCAATGGCTGCTGAGTTCGGCGCAGGCGCAGAATTCCACGAAAGACCCTGACGCCCCAAAAGCGCCCGCGCAACTGGACCAACTGCAACAGTTTCAGCAGAGCCTGAACCAGCAGATTCTGGGGCAGCTGGCTCAGCGCTTGGTGGGCAATCAGTTCGGGACGGGCTCGGATGCGCTCAAGCCGGGTAACTACCTAGTGGGCACCTACCAGATTGGCGTCGTGCCCAGTGGCACGGGCTTCTCCATCAATATCCTGGATAGAAGTACAGGCAACCAAACGACCATTACCATTCCAGGCCTGTAAGCCGCGGGCCTGATGAACGAAATCAAATGTATCGGGCGCCGTCTGGCGGCAGCCCTGCTGCTGGCCGGCCTGAATGGCTGCGCGGCCTACTTTCACCAGCCCCTACGGGAAGAGCGGGCCCGGCTCGGGGCCGAGGTCGAAGGCAACCGCCTGTTACGACAGTTACCGGAGCCGAAAGAGCGCATCGTCGTAGCCGTCTATAAGTTCCGGGATCAGACGGGGCAATACAAGCCCACGGAGAACGGCACCAGCTTTTCGACCGCCGTTACGCAGGGCGCTACTAGCATCTTGCTACGGGCCCTGGAAGAGTCGAAGTGGTTCAATGTCATTGAGCGCGAGAACCTGAGTAACCTGCTCAACGAGCGCAAGATCATTCGCTCCAGTCGCGCCGAGTACTCGCAGCTGACGGGGCAGCCCCAGCAGGTACTGCCCTCCCTGCTGTTTGCCGGCGTCATTTTGGAAGGCGGCATTGTCTCCTACGATGCCAACGTCTTGACCGGAGGCGCGGGCCTGCGCTACTTCGGGGCCGGGGCCTCAGGCCAGTATCGCCAGGACCGGGTGACGGTATATCTGCGGGCCATCAGCACCAGCACCGGCGAAATCTTAAAGACGGTCTACACCACCCGCACGATTCTCTCGCAACAGGTGGGAGCCAGCCTATTTAAGTTCGTTAAGTTCCAGCGGCTGCTGGAAGCCGAAACAGGCTTTACCTACAATGAGCCGACGGAAATTGCCGTCAAGGATGCGTTGGAGAAGTCGGTGCAAGCCTTGGTCTACGAAGGCATCCGCGCCGGGCTCTGGAGTCCTCGCACGCCGGCCGACGGGACCGGACCAGGCATCACCGAGTACTTCGCCGAAAAAGACGAGAACCAGCAGCTGGATGTGCTGGGCCGGGTTCAACAGGACCGGCGGGGTACGTTGGGTATTGGCTTGAGTGGCGCGGCGGTCCGTTACACAGGCGATTTGCGCAATCCCCGGGTACGGAGCGGTGGACAACTAGCCCTATACTATCAGGGTACGGCAGCCGGGCGGTGGTCAGCCGCGCTGCAGCTAGGCCGTTTGGAACTAGCGGCGGGCGAGCGATACCGCGAACGGTTCAATTATGCCGAGCTGGTAGGGCAGTACCGGCTGTTTCCGCGCGAACGGGTGACCCCCTACCTGCTGGCCGGCGGCGGCGTTACCCTCCGCTCGGCAAGTACTAATCGAAATGCCGTTTTGCCCCATATCATAGCCGGGGCCGGGCTGGAAGTATTGGCCACGCACCGGCTGGGGCTGAGTGTTGGGGGGGATTATCGTTACTCGCTATCGGATGCCTTGGATGGGGTGCGGCTAGGCCGTTACAACGACTTCTATTGGAGTGCCCGTGCAGGTCTCACCTATTACCTGTTGCCTGGCACCCGATAGAAGGCAACGCGCTACTTATTACCCATTCCGCAGCAGATCTGCAGAACCATCAGAACTGCATACACACAAGAAATAACCCCACATTGTGCAAAATAATACGAATATAGTTTTATTAAATCAGAGTTTTATTGGAGTGGCCTCGTACCTTGGGGCCATCGTTTTTCTCTTATCCCTTTCCATTTATGAAGACTTCTACTTTCCTGGCCGCCTCGCTACTGGTTGCCGGTACCGCCACCGCTCAAAGTAACACGCAACAAGTAGCTACCTCCGGGACGGACAATGCCGTTTCCATCGTGCAGAATGGGAGCTACAATGCTTCCCGGGCTACAATTAATGGCAATCTTAATAAGATTACGAATACGCAAACGGGCTCTGCTAATAGTGCCACCCAAAATTTAACAGGTCCTCAAACGACGGCAACGATAGGGCAATCCGGCAACAACAATGAGGCTACTCAGACTACTAATTCCGTTGCTAATCCAATAGGGGCTGGCTCACCTGTCCTTATCAATCAGGTGGGCTCCAACAATACCGCGAATCAGCAGCAAGCGAGTACCTTTTTTAGTACCTATTCTATTTCGCAGAATGGTACCAGCAATCGGGCGACTCAGCAACAGACCGGGACCATGAACGCTGGTTCAGCTAACATTTCGCAAACCGGTATAGGTAACGGTGCTGGCCAACAGCAGTCCTCTAATTTAGTGGCCTCACGCGCTACCATTACCCAACTTGGCAACAACCACTCGGCTGGTCAGTCCCAATCCGGAACCTTCGAGGGCCCTACTGCTACGATTTACCAAGCCGGAGGCAATGCAAATTCGGCGAGTCAGGCCCAGAGTGGAGCAAACACTGCTACCATCAGCCAAACGGGTAGTAGCAACAGCGCCCGTCAGCAGCAAATAGGCAGCATTCGCTTGGGTTCAAATGATGGGACTATTACGCAAATAGGCAATCGCAACCAGGCCACCCAGGATCAAGTGGATGCCTCCAGAGCAATGGCTACTCAAAATGGCAGTGACAACCTAGTTACGCAAAGCCAACGAGGATTAGGCGGGAATGCATTGGCTACGCAGACCGGTAACAGCAATACGGTCATCCAAATTCAATCGCAACAGAGTACCATTGCCATGGCTACTGCTACGCAGTCCGGCAATAGTAATCGAGGGACCCAGTCGCAGACATCGTTCGGCAATACGGCAACCCTTACGCAGACCGGCAACCGGAACACGTCCACGCAGGAACAGGCTGGCCGAGGGGGCAATACAATGACTGCTACCATTAACGGTAGTGATAACGCTACTTCGCAAGCACAAACGAGTTATATCAGCACCGCGACGATTCAGCAGATCGGTTCCAGCAATCAGACTACTCAAAGCCAGTCCGCTACCTTTTCGTCCGCTATTAGCAACCAAACGGGTAACCGGAATACCGCCAGTCAGACTCAGAGCAATGACAGCCGGGCGCTGATTGAGCAAATGGGTGACCGCAACATAGCTATTCAAACCCAGACGGGTGGTGATGGTAGCAGCACCCCTCGTGTGACCATCCAGCAGTACGGTTCCGGCCACGAGGCCATCCAGATTCAGGATGGCAACCATACGGCGCTTATTGAGCAATACGGCGGCGATAACTATGCCCGGCAGCAGCAAAGCGGTACCAATAATTCGGTTAGCACCTATCAAGGCCAATATGGCAACAGCAGCAATTCGATCCAAACCGGCGCCAACAACACGGTGATCATCCGACAGAACCGCTAGCCTGGTGCTGGCTTAGCAGATGAAACAGGCAGCGTGTTGGATATGGATATCAATATGAAACAAAGGGTATGTACCGTTCTGGCCGTAGGTGCATTACTATTAAGCGCCCATGCTGGGCACGCGCAGAGCACTACCTCAGCGGCTGGAGTTGAGCAGCAATTGCTGGAGCAACTCAGCGGAACACGGAGTGTACCTACGCTGCCGGCAACTACTGGCGGCAGCCTACTCAACCTCACGCAACTCACCCAGCAAGGCTCGTTAAATGCCGCGCACATCACGCAGGTGGGTTCCGGCAACGTCACCAGCATCACGCAAGTGGGCACCAGCAACGTAGCCTCAAGCACGATTACCGGTACTGGAACCCGCTCCGACATCACTCAAACGGGAGCCCACAATGTGGTTGAACAGCAGCTTTCGGTGGACCAACGGCGGTATACAGTGCTTCAGCAAGGCCTCAACAACCAACTGCGGCAAGTTGAAAGCGGGACCACAGCGCCCGCGGGCTACGAGGTGAAGATGGTGGGCCAGGGTATCAACATGACCATCCAACAGGGACAGAGCACCTACCGGCCATGATGGCCTAAGCGCTGGATAGCCCAGCCTTACTAGGGTTTCAAGCGCTTCCGTTCTTTCCAACCCCAAGTAGAGCGGGCCTCCGCCGCTTACGTGCTCACTACCCCCTTAATTCCTCTGCTTGCAGCTTGTTACCTCTCTGCCCACTGCTTCGCCGGTTTTGCCGACGGAGAGTGGGCAGATTGCTGCGTAGCTTTCGGGTGGAAACGACGGCTGGGACGAGATCACCGTAGCCAGTGGGTTCTACAGGTCATCCATACGATCACCAACTGACTTCCCAATCGGCTATTTTTTGTATTTGATTATTGTTTAGTTCTGCATGTTTACTTCCCTGCGTACGGTAGCTAGTTGGTTACTCGTGCTAATCATCAGTCAGTTGCTGGCCGGCTGCGAGGAAACCACCATTGATCCCGCCCAGTACGGGTCCTTGGCAGGCCTCGTCGTCGAAAGCCGGAATAATACTCCCCTGGCCAACGTGACCATCACCACCACGCCGGCAACCTCCTCCTTTCTGACCGACGCGCAGGGCCGCTTCACGCTGCCGCAACTGGCGACGGGCCGCTATACCCTCAGCGTGCGAAAGGCCGACTACACCCCGCAGGAAGTGGCCCTCACCATCACAGAAGGCGCGCCGACTACTGTGACCCTGGTGTTGGAGCGTGCAGCGGGTACCAACCGCCCCCCTGCTCTTCCCTTTAGTCCCAGTCCGGTTGACCAGGCCACCGGGCAGGCCGCCACCGCCCTGACGTTGCGCTGGCGCCTCAGCGACCCAGACGGCAAAAGCGATTCGCTCCGCAGCGATGTGCTCCTCTACGAGAGTGCCTCGACCAGCCAGCAGCAATTGTTGACCAATTCCCGCGACACCACGGTGCGCGTGACCAACCTCAAATTCAACACGGTGTACTTCTGGCAGGTCACCGTGCGCGACAAGACAGGGGCCGTGGTGCGGGGGAACGTGTGGAGTTTCCAGACCCGGCCCCTGCCCGACAACCGGTACCTGTACGTGCGCGAAGTCAACGGCAACACCGATATTTACGCCGCCGATACGGCCGGGGCCGCCCAACGGCTGACTTCTTCTCCGTTTGTCGAGACGGCTCCGCAGCTGAGCCCCAACCGGGACCGGATCGCCTATACCTCCAATGCCACTGGTCAGTACCAGCTCTACACTATGAACCGTGACGGCAGCGATTCCCGGCGCATCACGATGCTGGCCGTGGAAGGCTATGCCAACGCCGGGCTGGGCTACCGCTGGTCGCCGGACGGCGCGCAGTTGATCTACGCGCACTATGACCAGCTCTACCGTATCAACCGCGACGGTACGGGCCTGACGTTGCTGGCCACCGCGCCGGCCGGCCGGCACTTCCGCGAGTGTGACTGGACGGCGCAGGGCAACCGGATCCTAGTGCAGACGGTTGGGGCGAACGTGTACGAGGCGGAAGTATACCTGCTGAATGCCGATGGCACCAACCGCACCTTGGTGCTGGCCAATCTGCCCGGGCGCCTGGACTCACCCAGCTTCAGCATCACGGGGCAGCAGATCTACTACAGCCGCGACGTCGATGGCTTCGAGAATGCTACGGGCCGGCAGCTCAATGCGCACCTGTTCGTGCAAAACCTGGATGGCACGGGCCTGGTGGACTTGTCGATTTCAACTGTCGGTACTATTGCCGGCAAACCGCTTGGTACGAATGATCTGTATCCGCGCCTGTCACCGGATGGCAGCCGAGTCATTTTTGTCAATGCCGTCAACGACAATTTAAGCCCGCCGGAAGTGTGGACCGTCAGCTTGTCGGGGCTGCTGCGCACCCGCTTGTTTAGCAATGCCACATTACCGGACTGGAAATAGGGGATGCACGATGCATGTAGGAAGGACGCGCTCCTTACGCGTACCTTCGAGGCCACGACAGCTGCCGCCTGAGCCTCCCACCTGTACATGCACCTCAACAGTTATATCACCCACGAAGGAAAAGCGTATTCGATTTATTGGACCAGCCAGTGGGCCCAACATGTACTGGAGAATTACACTGACCCGGGCCACGGGGTAGATCACACGACGATTTCACGTATTCTCAAACGGGCGCGGTATATTGTTGCTAAGTCGGGTCGTGGGGTGCGTAAGCCCTACGTGCACGTTTGCTTAACGGTCTACCAAGGCACCGTCTATGAGACGTACGTCCACCTAGTGCCTGAACTAGACGGCTGGCCCGCACGTTGTGTAGTCATTACCTGTTACAAGAGTACCCGTCCGGAATACCGGGCGTTATTTTCCACTGAAATTCCTGCTTAACATGGCTGCTAACAAACGTCCCGACTCGTCCGAGTATCCCGGTGGTAGTCAGCCTCGGGTGCCGCAGCCTGGCCAGCGCATTGCTCCCGTTCCCGAGCCGACGCTGTCGGCCCGCGACCCGCAGGGCGCGCCGGTACGTCATGTGGCCATACCTGTCCCTGCTCGGGTTCCCGGCTACGTGGATCCCGCCTTATTTACCGCTGGCATTTTTCACGATCAGGCTGAGTATGATGCAACGGTCCAGCACGTGGTCAACCAGATCACTAGTGGCAAGGTCCAGGCCCGCGAGCCAGAACCCGACGACGAGGACCGACCCATCAAATTGGTCCCCAAGCATTCTTAAGAACCGAAGCCCTGGTCCAACTAGATCAGGGCTTTTTCGTCCTCACGCAGGAATCGAACCTACAACGTTCTTCCTTAACTTGTAACCCCAACTGCAGAAGCTATTTGAATGCCTGTCAAGCTGACATAATTTAATAAGTGTATAGTGTGCAATAGTATTTTGTGCCTTGACTAGCCTAAACACTTCCGGCTTCAGCGCATTTTCAAAAAAAGAGAGTTAGCTACTAGTTGCGCCATCCAGTTTAGTCGCGTTCCTCGTCGCCGCGAATATCCTGGGTATAACCCTGAATGCTCAGCGTCCGGCCTAAATCTTGCCCAATACTCGCAACTTTAGTGGTAGTAGCGGGCTGGTAGGTGCGGGCAATTCGGGCTCCCGCTCTGGGAGGCTTTGCTGGTGCAGGACCTGTCGAATCCCACTTATTCGGGTCGCGCTGGCCTGCTTTAGACAAGTCTTTTCTCAGCGATTCTTCTACGCTTACATCGCGTTTATGCAGCCTGCCAGTACGCAAAAATACGTACGGCTCCCCTTTATATTGTTGGTTATTGGCTTCCTGGTTGATGCGTCCAATACGCCCATAAAAGGCCTTGCAAAAGTCCTGTTCGCGGGCAATCTGCAATACAATATTGTGCTCCAACTGCTTGTAGGCAGCTTTTTGTTGATGCGGTCCACCTGATCGAACAGGCGTTTCTCTTGTTTCTCGTTCGCTGCTGCTTGCTTCGACGGCTCCTTTTTCTTGCCGGTTTTCAGAAACTCGTACGGGTACTCGGTCGTTTTGCCGTCCTTAATTTCTCTTCTCAGCTGCCCCAGTCGGCCGTAAAACGTCTTGCTGTAATCCTGGGCGCGGGCCACTTCCAGTACCTTGTTATGCAGCAACTGTTGCTCCAGAGAAAGCTTTTTATTGAGCTTGTCTACTTCAGTGAATAGCTGCTTATCGCGCTTCTGGTCGGGCGCTTCATAGAATTGCCAGTTAACAAAAGACTTGGTAGTACGGGGCTCCCGCCCGGCGTTAGTAGCGGCTCGACGACGGATTGAATCGGCTATTTCCTCGGCGGTCTTGGTCGTCCGACGTGACCCGGTGGGTGCTGATTTGCCGGCTTCCTGCGCGGCGTTTCGGCTCGCTCGGTACGTTGTTTTCATAGGGCCAAACTCCTCCTCAAAGGCGGCATTTCCCTTCGCCATAAAGCTTACCCGGTTGAAGCGAGTAGCGGCGCCTAAGGGGTTGAGGGTAATCTTTTGCTCCTTATCACGAGCGGAAACCATGATGTGAATGTGGGTCTGTGGCCCCTCCTTGGGCTGGCTACTGGGGGCACCATCATGGCCCCGGTGCTTGCGCTCATCGTGCTGAGTTGCCACCCATACCAAGTCTTTTTCCCCAACGGCTGGCCGGATTTGGTGACGAAAGCAGCAGCGTACTCCTGCATCACGCGGGCCGTGTACTGCTGCAATTTCTGCGGATCATTGCCGATATGCTCCAGCTCCTGCGCACTTGGGCTGACGACCAGCGAGTAGAATATTAGCATCGTCTTTCCGCAAGCCCTTGCGGTTGGTATCAATCAATTCTACCGCCTCATATTCCCACGCTCCGAGTTGAAAAACACGGCGGTATCTCCCTGCTTCTTCGCTTCCCCCTCCAGGTAATTCGTGGCGCAGCGGGCACTTCCCTTGTTGGTGTAGGCCTTCTTCCCGTGCCAGGCCGGGTCGATAATTAAGATATACATGGCCGCTTAAAAGGTAAGTTACGGCTCGTCCGTTGCGGCGGGCGGCGGCATATTCGGGGCTGGATGCGCCTTCACAGGCAAGGGCGTGGGCTGAGGAATTGTGGATAACGGAGTACCCGTTTTGAACAGCGCATCAAAGAACCTATCCTGCTTGTTTCGGGCGTCATTATCGCGGCGTTCGTTGAACTCCTTGTGCTTGGCTGGGTACTCCGTCTGCTCCCGGCCTAACACTTTGAGAATAATTTGCTCCCCCAACCGCCGGCCATACAGGGCCTCCACATTGGTTAGCATCAACTCCCGGATAATGGGATGCAGCAGGTATTGTTCCTGATCGTTGAGGTGTTCGTGCACGTTTTGTTCCTGCACTTGCAGGTAGTCAAACAGCGCCTTCTCATGGCTTCGCAGAAAGCCGAACAAATCCTTGTTCAGGTTCTTTTCGTGCTGGGTCAACCACCCAAACAGGCGGTTGCCTAAGCTCACTACCAGTTGCTCCACGTCACCTATCCGCTTCTGGATTACGGCCCCTTCGCGCTCGTTATTCACCACTGGGTCCAGCCCACGTTCGGCAAAATACCGGATGGCAGCAGAGGCATATTCCATATGCGTATGCTTGGTTTCCTTGGCCGCTGTGGCCAGCAACTTGCGCACGCCTGGCTCTACGGCTATGGTCGTACGCTCGCCGGTACTGGCCGATTTAGTGCTTTTCTTTGGGGGTTTGGAGGAGTTGGACATAGGCCTAAAGGAAGCTGAAATGAGGTAACGTTTTATGCTTTAAATATACATAATATTCCTGAAAATCAATAAGTTAAGGTAAAATATATACACTATACGCCAAAAGGCTTGTTTGTGAAGAAATGCGAGCACCTGCATACGTGGTGTTTTATACATTTTGCTATTAACTATCAACTAGTTAAAAACTATTTTATACATAAAATCTCTAGTTTTCGCACTAAACTACTGGCTACCACCGCTTTAGCGTGGAGCCTGTGGTGCCCTTCTTGCTAAATAGAACTAAATAGAATTAAGTAACCAGTTAGCCAGCTATTCCCGAGCTAGAGCTACTGCCATCTACTGGTGTTCGCGGGGCCACTTTGCCTGGATTCACAGAACTGCACTCCTGGCCGACTTTGCGCAAACTGCCCAACTCGTGCCGGCATCCACTTCGCGTGTTTTCCGGGATTTCATCACTGCCCCGTCTTCAGACTTTTGTGGGAAATGCTGATGAAGTTGGGAGCGGCTAAGGGGCTTTTGCTGCTACTGCACGGGTGACCATAATTGACCAGTTCGATCACTGCCCCACTTCTCGCACTTTCCCTGAACATCTCACTATTGCCCTTACGCTGCCAACCTACCACGACCTAGTACATTCCCGTCTTTTCAGATTTACTCGAAAAAGGCACAACGCTATCTTTTCCTCTTTTACCACATTCCCGCTTTTTCAGAAATCCCGAAAAAGGCACAATCGCAACTCTCACCGTTTTCGCATAAACATTAGAAAGCGCTATTTCAAATAGTGAATTAGGCAAACCGGCTTCAACCCTGTTTTTAGCCGTTCGTGGTCAGCGGGTTTTTACGTTGTTAGACTCTATTCACCTTATCCGTCTAGCGATGCCCACGTCACTTCTTATTGGCTCTAGTGCTACTTGGCCAGCTAACTACATCCTGACAAAAGCGTCCTACTCACTTTTCATGCAAATCCTGAAAGTTGCGCTATCAGTATGTTGAGCCTATTGCTTAATCTGATGTTTGTAAAGATCTGTTGTTATCAGCGCTAGCCTGCATCACCTTCCTGTAGCCGCTGATTATTTCCCCAACGAATAAGAAAGCACTTCCCGCCATTCTCTACTGACGCTCAATTAGCAGAACGCAGGATGTTCAATAGCAACCTGATTGTTGCAACTCCTGACTTAGCACGTTTGGGAGCAAATCCATCGATGCTTCCAGCTGGCCTAATCCTGACTTTCTAAAGAAATCGGGTTAAGTCAATTTTATAGCCTCATTCACTTTTTACTGAAACGGCTACAATGCGCTACTTTGGTATTGTTGCTGTGATGGCTCGCTTCATCCTAAGCATGCATTCACACAACCCTAGCTTTCTTCTCTTCTGGTTACTTTCCAGAAATACGATTGTGAGCTGTTTTATCTGATTCTACCTTATGCCGGCTTGTTGTGGATTTCTGACTTCGTTACATGCCGACCACAAACTAAACCTTACCCTTGGGCTGTTTTCACAGGTCTGGTACTTTCCTACAATTCGCCTCACCTAGCTATTTCGCCAATCTGGGGAAAGTAGGCGACCAGCAAGAGGGTAGAATTCAGATTAGACTAACTGACGATTTAGGCAAAAGTCTGGGGTGGTCTAGTGGAAACGGACAGGGAGCTAAGGTAGGTGTTGGAACAGGTCAGCTTCAAATTGATGGGGCGAGC
>NZ_JAFLQZ010000023.1 GCF_017313265.1 Hymenobacter telluris
GTGCCCGAGTTGGGCCTGCGCCTGACTGGCGACGGCATCGAGCTCATGATTAGCCGCGTCGACGCCGACAACAGCAAGGAGGCCGATGCCGGGCTCGACCAGCTGCTGCAGGCCCGCGCCTTCGACTCGCAACGCACGGCCGATATCCTGCTGGAAAAAATGCGCCTGTTCCTCAACCGCACGGCCTCCGCGACCCGCTACGCCACCTACTTCACTACTGGCCCCTACCGGGCGCCCAGCACGCCGGTGGTGCCCCTCAACACAGCGGAATCCCGCGTCTACCGCTTCCTCTGATGCGTGCCTTGCTACAACCTCTGGTGCTGCTGGTAACTGAGCCGCGCACCGTGTTCGTGCTCAACACAGCCCTGGGGGCTTCGCCCTGGGCCTTGCTGGTGCGCCAGTACCTGTTTGCCGACTGGCAGTTTGCCGGCTTTCTCTTCACCCTGATTCTGGTTGATACCATCACCGGCGTGCTGCGCAGTTGGCAGAAGCGGCAGGTGAGCAGCCGCGCCTTCAGCCGCATTTTCATCAAGTGTCTGGTCTACCTGCTGCTGCTGATTCTGGCCCATGTGATGACCAGCTTCACGATTAAGGGCGAGGTGAACGTGATGTTTCAGTGGTTCGACACCTTCATCTACTGCGCCATGATGGCCCGTGAGGCCCTGAGCGTGCTGGAAAATCTAGCCAGCGTGGCGCCGGAGCTGGTGCCCAAGGTGCTGCTCAAGCGCCTGGCCCTCTTCAGCGAAGACCCCGAGGCTGCCCTACGTGAGCTGAAGCCCGCGCCTACTCCCGAGCCGGAAGTGGTGAGCCCTGGCATTGTAGAAATTTCCTCACCGACACCCGCTGAGGGTGTCATACTCAATTAATTATGCAGTTAACCAAACCACAATTGGTGGCCGCCCTGGTGGGCACCACCTCGGCCGAGGCCGACAAGTTTTTGAAGCCGATCAACGCCACGTTGGAGCGCTACCAGATCAACACCCCGCTCCGGGTGGCGCACTTTCTGGCCCAGATTGGCCACGAGTCCTGCGGGTTGGATGCCGTGCGCGAATATGCCAGCGGTGCCGCCTACGAGGGCCGCAAAGACCTGGGCAATATCCAGAAGGGCGACGGGGTGCGCTTCCGGGGCCGGGGCCTGATTCAGATCACCGGCCGGGCCAACTACTACGCTTTGAGCCGCGCCTTCCAGGTGGACTTCGTGGCCGAGCCGCTGCTGCTCGAGCAGCCCCTGTACGCGGCGCTATCGGCCGGCTGGTACTGGAACAGCCGTAGCCTCAACGACATGGCCGACGCCAACTTCTTCGACACCATCACCAAGCGCATCAACGGCGGCACCAACGGCTACGCCGACCGCCTGAACCGCTTTTTGGTGGCCGCTAAAGCCCTGGGTATTCCGGGTGGGAAAGCATGAGGCGGCTCTATGGCGCGCTGCTACTCGCCTTGGCTGGCTGCGCCACCAGCCGGCCCGTGCCGCCGCTGCTGCGTCCACCGAACCTGGACTCGCTGGAGCGGGTGGCGCAACTGCCGGCCTACTTAGTGCCGCCGCCCGCGCAGGCTAGCGTGAAACAGGTTGCGGCCTAGCGCGAGTCGCAGGTGAAGCTGCTTGGCAACGTCGGCGCCCCTGTAGGGAAGGTCAAGCTCAAGAATGTAGGTAATACGGATACCGATACAACTACTACCGTGCAGCACGGTATCACCAGTGCGCAACTCACGCTGGTGGCCGTGCTGCTGAGCGTCATGGGCCTGCTGTGCTGGCTTAAACCCTGGAAATAATTACGCCCTGGCCTGCTGGCCGGGGCGTTTTGCTTTGTTACCTTCGCCCTGCGAACATTACTGGAATACCATTACCTGGAAGCTCTGGGCCGTGACATACGGCCGGGGAGTAGAGCGGGAGCATGACCCGTATACGAAAGGGCTTCTAGGAGCCAGTAGTGTTCGCAGCAATTTCCCCGGCTTGCGCCGCTGCTGCTATGGCGAAGAACAATAATCCAATCGGCTTTACCAAGCCAAAGCCCATGCCTCGGGAAGCCGAGGAGTCGTACCTGACTGGCCATGGAGATGAGGAAGAGCAGAAGCCAGCCGCTCCGGCGCGCCAGCCCAAAGCGGCCCCGGTCTACGTCGGCACCAGCGAAAGCCTGGAAATTCTAGCTGCCTACGACCTATTTCCGCTGACTCCGCTCAGCAACCTGGAGCAGCAGCTGGTACAGGTGGTGGCGGGCCTGGAGCAGCGGATAACAGAATTGGAATAGCCATCCCGATTACTTGATCCGGCAGACGTTCTACTGTATCGGCCTTTTCCTGCTGACGCTGGCGGGAAAAGTAGGCTACAGACATTACTTGTCGTTTCCTAGATGGCGCAGCAGTTGAATTCCGATTAGATACGGCATTATTAATGGAATGGCGGGTACAGACACCACAAAACTGGCGGTGACTATAGGCTCTGGCATCGACGCTGGCAGTACGGCCAGCACCGTGCCTAGTAGGCCAAAGAAACCGTACAACCAGCTAGAGGCGGGAGAAAGCCATCCCACCACCCGCAAGGAAATGGCAAAGGCTACTGTGGCCAGGTAAAGTAAGGCCACTTCGACCGCGCTGATGGCCCTGAAGAGGCTGCGTAGGGGCCCGTACCACGCCGGCCGGCTGTCGGTGGGGCCGAATCCTTGGAAGGCTTCTACCAGATAGCTGTGCCAGTAGAGCATGTTGAGGATGAACAAGGGGAGGGCCACGGAGAGCATTGTCTGGCCTAACAGCGAGTACAAATTTTCTTTGCTCGCTTTTAGTTGCTCGCGCAGTAGGGCAAAGCCCCCGAGCAGCAGCAGGCCACTCACTATTAGCAGGGCGTACCGAAGTTGCTGCTCGACGGCGGCGGCCGCGTACCCGGCGGCTGTGGACGGGGGAGGACCCATACCAAATAGGAGCGAGAGTAGCAGCCATGGGGCGGCCAAGAGTACGGCTGCCACCCCCGTTGCCCGTTGCAAGTCCGTTCCTCGGCCAAACCTGTGCACCCCCAGCGACCACGCAGCCCCAGCCATCAGGAGCACATTGAGCCCCCAGAGCGGAACGTAGACAGTAGAGCGGACGGGGGCCACTGTGAAGCCCAACAGGGCCCCCACAAAAGGCAACAGGACAAGGTAATAATAGCTAAGCGAGCGAGAAACAGGCATAAATGCAATGCTAACTACGTAGGAATTTCATCAGCAATAGAACCTTCCAACATGCGCAAGGCACTGTAATATATTTAAATTAATATATTAATTGGTAGTGGTCATTTCATGTCCTTTTTCACCGAGGCAGCTTGCGGCAGTTTTGCCGCATGGAAGATCTGCAAATCGGCCGCACGCGCTACCGCGTGCCCTCGACGTGGAACGAGCTGACCCGCGCCCAGCTGCTGGGCGTGATGGGCGTGCTCTACGGCCCGGAAACCAAACTGCCGGCGCGGTTGCGGCTGCTGAGCGTGCTCAGCGGTGCGCCCCTTGCTGAGCTACTGACCCTGCCCGAAATCGTGGTGGTGCAGCTCTACCCGCTTACCGATTTTGTGGCCAGCGAGGAGCACCGGCTCACCGAGCAGCTGCTGCCCGAGGTGAAGGTGGGCCGCACGCGCTTTGTCGGGCCGCGTTCCAGCTTTCGCAACCTGCTCTTCGGCGAGTTTATTTTTGCCGACACCTACTTCCGGGCCTGGGCCACCCACCGCTCGGCTGAAGCCTTGGACTTGTTCCTGGCCACGCTCTACCGGCCGGCCGTGCCGGGCCTGGGCCCCGGCGACCCACGCTGGCGCGGCGACCGGCGCGAGGAGTTCAACGAGCACCGCACCGAGTACCTGGCCCAGCGCCTGGCTCACCTGCCCGACGCCCAGAAACTGGCCATCACCACTTGGTACCGCGGCTGCCGCACCCAGCTCGAGCTGGAATTCCCGGAAGTGTTCGACGGGCCCGACGAGGTCCGGCAGGGCAAGCCCGGCGACTGGGGACAGGTGCTACGCAAGCTCTCCGGCGGCGCTTTCGGCCCCCTGGAGCAAACCGCCCGCCAACACACGCGCACCCTGCTGGCCGAAATGCAGGACCGCGCCCGCCACTATACCTCCCTCAAAAAATGATGCTTCGCCATTCCCAATACGTGGGCCTGCTCCGAGAGCTGGCTACCCGCCACAAACAGATTCAGCACACCCCCGCCGCCCCGCGCTTCGCCCGGATCCTGGTGTCGCAGGACCCGTTCCAGCGCCAGGTAGATATGCACGAGTTGACTACCATCATCGGCCGCACGCTCAAGGCCGGCCCCGGCCAGCAGGTGCTCGTGGTCGAGTCCTGCGTGACCGACTACCAGGACAACCTAGGTGACAACCGCACCCGCCTGCGCCACGCCGCCTACATGGTGCTCACCCAGGTGCCCTCGGCCACCGACCACAACGCTGTCGAAGCGGCGCTGGATGCCACCGAGCAAACCGGCGAGGAACTCTTCGGCGCGCTGGAGCACCAGCTGGCTACCCAGGTGAAGGTGCGCGTGCTGGCCGGCAGCCTCGGGGCCGAGAGCATCGGCCCACTGGCTAACAGCACCTGGTTCGGCACCCGCTTCGATTTCGATTTTACCACCCCGGCCAGTGGCGCCTTGCGCTACCACCCCGACGCTTTTCTGCCTTAATCGATGCTGTATCCGCTTCTGACCACTTGGCGCTATTTCAGTTCCTACCAAGATCCTAACGACTCGCGCATTTACGGCGACATCTACCACGCTGAACGTTGGGAGTTTAACTCGCTGACTCGTCAGGTGGTCTTCACCGACTTCGGATCTAATCCCGGCGCCAACTACTACGACTGGTACCGCGGCGAGGGCAGCTTCGACCCAGGGCCGCAGGACTACAGCCGCTCCTCTGATGAGGAGTTCTTTGTGTACGTGCAGGGCCCTACCCGCACGGGCTTCTTTCACGACGGCGCCGGGGGCGTGTTTGAGGACCCGGTGACGCTCACCGCCGACTTCACACCGGG
Source organism: Hymenobacter telluris (assembly GCF_017313265.1). Classification (GTDB taxonomy): domain Bacteria; phylum Bacteroidota; class Bacteroidia; order Cytophagales; family Hymenobacteraceae; genus Hymenobacter; species Hymenobacter telluris. The sequence continues at coordinate 4,980 of NZ_JAFLQZ010000023.1, forward strand.
TGGCTTCAACTGCTTCGGGGCTCGCAACGCCACCCTGAACGTGACGCCGGGCGGCCTGGCCGGCCCGTTCACCTACGCGTGGAACGACGGCGTGACCACCCAGAACCGCACCGGACTGGGGGTCGGCATCTATGCCTGCACCATCACCGATATCCCCAGCGGCGCACAGGTAATGGTGCAGCACCGCGTGCTGGAAAACCCGCGTCTGAACGTACTCGTGCGCAAAGTGGACCGCGACGTCACGCTGGACGTGACGGGTGGCACGGCGCCCTACACCTACCTCTGGGACGATGGCGCCACCACCGCCACGCGCACCGGGCTCTCCTCCGGCACCTACTACTGCGTAGTCACCGACGCGGCCAACTGCGCGGCCGAAACCATCGAGGTGTCGCTCGACGAGTTTACGTTCTTCTTCTCGCGCAACCCGATCCTGCTCGCCCTCGATGCCGGCGCCGCCTACCGCGCCGACCCCAGCACCAAGCCGGGTCTGACGTTTCTCTGCGACGTGTTCATCGAACCCGAGTACCTGAGTGGGGACTTCGTGCAAGTGGGCGTGCGCCTCGAACAGCCGGCCGACCGCGACGGCCGCACCACGTTTGACGTGCAGGAACTGCTCGACGTGTTCCTCGACTACCACGTGCCGGCCGTGGGGCAAACCGCCCTGAGTGTGGCCGGCCCGCTGTTCCGGCGCTTTTACTTGCAGCACGCCGAGGTGTACGGCGAGCCACCGGTACCGGCGCCGGCCACCACGCTCACCCAGCACTACCTGCTCCGGGGCGGGCTCAGCCGCTACGAGGCGGAAACGCGCACCTACCTGGACGTCTACCGGCCTACGATCAAGCCGTTTCTGACCTGGCAGCCCCACAACAAAGTGGTCTTTGCCGACCAGCCCGAGTTTCTCTACTACCATTCCAACCAGGTGGGCCGCACCGACATCGCCCTGCGCTGCCGCGTGTTCTTCAGCGACGGCAGTAGCCGGCTGTTGCCGCTCGGGCCGCTCACGCCCGACGTGCGGCGCTACGAGGCGTACTGCTGCCCGGTGGGCTTTCAGCAGTTGGGCCTGCAGGACGAGGCCGGTCGCCACGTCGTGCGCTGGAGCGTGTGGGTGGGCGACGACTACGAGGGCGTGTACTCCGAAACGCGCACCTACGTGCTCGACCGGGAGCCCAAGCCCCAGCGCCGCTACTTGCTGTTTGCTAACTCGCTCGGGGGCATGGATACGATTTGCGTGTGGGGTGAGGCGCAACTCGACGCCGAAGTCACGGGCGAGGAGCTGGAGCGCAGCCCCGGCCCGCGCTACGACGCGCTGCTGGGCGACCAGTTGGTCTTGGAGCGCACGCTGCGCCCGGTGCTCAAGCTGGCCAGCGGCCTGCGCGCCGACTCACGCGAGTGGCTGGCCTGGCTGCAGGAACTGCTGCTGAGCCGGCGGGTGCTGCTCTTGAGCGGACCGCGCTGGCTACCGGGCGTGGTCAAGGCCAAAACCAGCACGATTCTCAAAGAAGGCGAGTGGCACCAGACGCTGGAAATCGACTTTCAACTGCCGCGGGAGCAGCACTACACCCCGCGCCTGGGGGCTGCGGCCGTCACGCGCCAAGATCGGCTGCTGCCATGATTGCGCTAAAAACCCAAGCGGGCTGGCTGGACCTGCTGCCCGGCACCATCGGCATCGAAATCAGCAACCCCTACTTCCGCTTCGATGCCGTGCCGGGCGTGAGCACCTACCCCTTCGGGCTGCCCATGAGCCCGAAAAACCTGCGCGACTTGAACTTCCCGCACGTAGTGGCCGCCCAGGGCGAGCTGGTCCCGGCCGTGCCGGTGGAGTTCTACCTGGACGGGCTGCTCTGGCGGCTGGGCAGCCTGGTCTACCAGGACTACCAGCCCGACAAGCGCATGCTGCAGTACCAGTTCGTGGCCGCCGCGGGCGATTTGCAAACCCTGATCGAAGGGCTGAAGCTGGGCACGATGAACCTGGGCGGCGTGCGGCCCCTGGTGTTGAGCCCGAACGAGCCCGACTACGCGCTGGGTACGATTCGCAACCGCGGGTTTTTCGGCGACCAACCGATGGTCTGGACCGGCTACCTGAACTATTACGCGAACGGGGCCTATCCGGAGTTTGTGGCGCCCCAGCCTCGGTTGGTCCCGCTGCTGCGGCGCGTCTTCGCCCAGGTGGGCTATACGCTCAGCGGGGAGTGGCTCACCGATCCACTGATCACGCAGTTGGTGCTGTATTCCGACCGCATTGCCGACGACTACGTGCAGCTGGTGGCCACGCAGTTTCTGCTCGAGTGGCACGTGCCCCAGGAGCTGAGTCCGGGCCAGCTCCTGGTGGAGTTGCAGAAGCTCTTCGGGCTGGGCTACGACTTCCATCCTACCCGGCGCGAAATCCGCATCACGCGTCTGCGCGACGTGGCCACCAACCCCGAATACCTGGTCCGCGACCCAGGGCAGCTGACCCGTGCCACCCCGCCGCTGGCCGAAGGCTACACGCTGGAATTAGGGCTGGAGGCCGGCGACGAGTTGAGTAAAACGCTCGATACCAGCTGGACTAAGCTGGTAGTAGGGGCCGGCAAAACGCCGCTGAAGGCCGAAGCGGGCACGCTGCACTGCGTGGAAGAGAACGGCCAGCTACTGCCAGCCCTTGAAGGGAAAGGGGCAGGAGTGACCCAGAATCTCAACGCCGCGTCGCAGTGCGGGCTGCGCCTGCTCTTTGACCGGGGGAACGCGCAACTCACCAACGGCCGCGAGGCCGGCAGTGCGCTGGCCTTGCAGTGGGCCGGGGCCAACGGGCTCTACGCGCAGGGCCACCAGGCCTGGCTTTCGTTCCTGGACCGGGCCGGCCGCGAAGAGCGCCTGGTGCCCTTCCGGGTGGGCGACTTGCTGAGCCTGGATCCGGCCCGCAAGGAGCTGGTCGGCCCGCGCAAGTACCTCTGGGAAAAAGTCTCGCTGAGCGTGAGCACCACCAAGCGGCTGGAAACGGCCCGCTTCACCTATCGCCCCATTCGTCTATGAGCCAGGAACTAGACCTCGCCAACAAGTGGCTGGACTTCACCATTGAAAGCTTCGTCGAGAACATGCGCAAGCTGCGCATCCAGGACACCGGCACCTTGATGGCCAGCTTTAAAAAACAGGTCATCGGCTCGGCCGAGGGGCGCCTGCAGTTGCAGCTCAGCTACGCGCTGTATGGCAAGTTCATCGACATGGGCGTGGGCCGCGGCATGGGCCAGGGCGTGCGCCGCGGCGATGACGGCTACGACCGGATTCGCACCAGCCGCGGCCGCCTGCGGCGCAAAGAGCGCAAGGCCCGCAAGTGGTACAGCCGCGAAATGGCTTACCAGACCAAGCGCCTGGCTGAACTCATGAGCGAGCTGCACGGCACCGTTCTTATCTCCAGTGTTTCCGATGCCCTGCCTGCGCAGGACGTCACCATTATCTTTTAAGCGAAGCCGTTATGGCCGAAAATAGCGAAGAACGGAAAGTCAAGATCCTGCTCGATGCGCAGCAGGCCAACGCCAGCATCAAGGAAATGGGGGCCGGCGCCGCCATCATGAAGAGCCAGCTGGATAAGATGGCCCAGGATGATCCGCGCCGGGCGCAACTCATCAACGACCACGCGCAATTACGCGAACGGATCCAGGAAGCCGCCCTGGCCCAGCGCACCTACGTCAAGTCCACCGAGGAGCTGGCGCGGGAGCAGGCCCAGCTAGCGCAGCAAAACCAGGAAGTCATTCTGAACGGACAAAAAGTGACGGCCTCCTTCAACGACATGAAGGCTTCGGCCGACTTGCTCGAGCAGCAGTTGCACGCGTTGTCGGCCGACGATCCGGGGCGCAAGAAGATGCTGGCCGACTACCAGGCCCTGCAGGAGCGCATTGACGGCGTGAAGAAGGAAATGGGCGAAACCACCGAAAAAGGTCTGACCATGAAAGATGCGCTGGCCTTTGCCGGCGTGGGTGTAGGCCTGGAAGCGGCTGTGGACGTTGTAAAGGAAATGGGGGCCGAAGTTGTGCAGACCGTGCAGGAGTTCGAGAAGCTGCGCAGCTCCATCAACGGCCTAACCGGCGCCACTGGGGAGGAGCTCGACCAGCTCACCACCGGCGTGGCGGGCCTGGCCAAGACCTTCGGCAAGGAATACGACGAGGTGCTGGTGGCCAGCAACGCGCTGGCCAAGCAGATGGGCATTTCCCAGCAGGAGGCCCTCACCTTACTGGAGAAAGGCTTCGTGGCCGGCGCCGATGTCAACGGCGAGTTTCTCGACCAGGTGAAGGAGTACCCGGCCCAGTTCAAGCAGGCGGGTCTCTCGGCCTCCGAGTTCATCGGCGTGCTGAGCCAGTCGCAGACGGATGGCGTGTTTTCCGACAAGGGTGTCGACGTGGTCAAGGAGTTCGGCCTCCGGATCCGGGAGCAAACCAGCGCCACCAAGGACGCGCTGTACGCTGCGTTTGGCCCGGAGTTTACCAAGGAAATCCTGGACGGCGTCAACAACGGCAGCCTCACGTCGGTGCAGGCGCTGCAGCGCATTTCGCAGCAGATGAACGACACCCAGATTCCGGCCGCTCAGCTGCAAACCGTCATTGCCGACGTGTTCGGCGGGCCGGGCGAGGACGCCGGGCTGGAGTATTTGCAGTCGCTGCGCAACGTGGGCGGGGGTATCGACTCGCTGATCGACAAGACCAACCCGTACGTGCAGCGCCAGCAGGCCCTGCTCGATTCCAACAAGGCGCTGGCCGCCACCCAGAACGACCTGGCCAAGGAGTTCGAAGGCACCGGCACCAGTCTGGAAATGCTGGGCAACAACGGCCTGGCGCTGCTCTACACGCTGCTCACTTCGCTGATTGTCACCTTTAAGGAGCTCTTCCAGCCCATCCAGGATATCTGGAACTCGTTTATGGAGCTGGGTCAGGCCGTGGGCATCTTCTCGCAGGGGGGCACCTCGGCCGTGAGTGTGGGCCAAGCGCTGGGCAACGTGATCCGGGCGCTGTTCACGCCCACGCGCCTGCTCTGGGGCGCGCTGGCCGAGGGTGCCAAGTCGTTGGTAGAATGGGCGAAGGGCTCGGAAACGGCCCGTGCTGCGCTAACCGTCATGGCTGCGCCCCTGCGCGGGCTCTATGAGCTACTCATGAACGGGCCCGCGTACTTCGCCGGCTTCTCGGCCGCGGCCGAGAGCAGCTTCGGCACCATCGGCCGGGCCTGGCAACGAATTAAGAACCGGGACTTCGGTGGCGCGGCCGATGAGTTCAAGGGCATCGGTAAAAAGGCCGGGGATGCGTATGCGGATGCTTTTGCTCAGGCCATGGCCAAGAAGCCGGCGCCGGCCGCCAGCACCCCCGCGAAGGCCGACGATCCGGAGGCGCCAAAACGGGCCGCGGGCGGGGATGGGACCACCGAAAAGGACCGGGAAAAGGCGGCCAAGGATGCGGAAACTGCGCGGGCCAAAGCCAAAGCGGCCCGCGACAAAGCCGACCAGGAACATCTGGATGCCATCAAACTGCGCTACAAAGAGGAAGGCGGCTTGCTGGTGGCGCAGGACGCGTTGCGCAACCAGCTGGGCCAGCGGGCCCTCTCCGATGAGGAAGCCCTGCGCGCCCAGCAGCGCCAGAAGCTCTTCGACGATGCCGATGCCCAGGTGGAAAAACTCACCGGCAAGGAAATTGACTACACCGAGCAGGTAAAAGCCATCGTGGAAGCGCGGGGCCTGGCCCTGCGCGAGCTGCAAACCAAGTTCGAGGCTGAAGACAAAAAGGCCCGGCAGGAAAAGCTCGAGGCCAAGCGGGCCCAAAACCAGGCCGACGAGGAAATCGCCCTGGCCGAATTGGAAGTGAAGCTGGCCAACGGCGTGCTCAACGAGCAAACGTACGAGGATGCCATTTACGCCGTGAAAAAAGCGGCGGCCGACCGGGAGCTGGCGTTGCTCAAAGAGCAGAAGGGTGCCGAGTCCGCAGAATATAAGAAGGCCGTGGCCGATAAGCTAGCCGCCGAGGCCGACCACATTACGAAGAAAAAGAAGCTCGAGGAGGACCTCACCAAATACGAGCGGGCGCTGGGCGCGGTAAAAAAGGCCCTGGGTAATGAGGAGCTGGCTTTTGTGGGGGAGTTGTTCGGCAAAAAATCGGGGCTCTACAAAGCCTTCGTGGCGGCGCAGAAAGCGACGGCCATCGCCGAGATTGGGCTGAACCTGGTATCGGAGCTATCAAGCAACTCGAAAAACGCGGCCGCCTTCCCGCCGCCGTTCAACGGCATCTACCTGCTGGCCACCAATGCTCTGTCGGTGGTGCGGGCGGGCGTGGCCACGGCCAAGGTGGCGGGCTTCCGGGAAGGGGGCAGTACCAGTGCCGGCAACGGCACCCTGGACTTGAACCGGTTGCAGGTAGCGCCCAACGGCAAGCTGCTTGATCAGGATGGCTTTGCCGTCGCGGGCCTGGTGCACGAGAACGAGTACGTAATTCCCGAGTGGATGCGCACCGACCCGAAGGTGGTGCAGGTGGAGTCGTGGTTGGAGGAGAAGCGGCTGCGCGGCTATGCTCAGGGCGGCGCCACCAGCGACGGCGGCAGCCTAGCCCCGGTGGACGAAGTGTCCGGCTCCGGCGAAGTAGCCACGCTGTTGCAGCAGTTGATTGCCGAGCAGCGCCAAACTCGGGAGGAGATGAGCACCTGGGTCCGCGAGTTCAAAGTGGTCAACCAGCTGCACGACTTCGACCAGGACTACGGCACCTTTAAAAAGGTGAACAACCAGAACGGTATTTCCGGCTAAAAAGGGTGTTCGAATTACCTGTCAAAAAATGCCCCCGAAAAACCGCGTTTTCGGGGGCATTTTCGTGGGTGCTACACGTGTTCGAAAAAGAACTCTATTTCGAACAGGCTCTACATTTTCTTGCTAGCAGCTTGGATACTGAAAAGCACATTATGGTCAGGATTAAGGGCGCGCTTTCAGATAGTAGCGCGTACCAATGGATACCGTGCTCGTTACGCCTGCACTGCCATAGATGATATAGGCTAACGGGCGTAGCGGAAGATTCAACAAAGCAGTTGCGGTCAGGTCCATGTGCGGACTCGCCTTATAGAGTAAACCGCCGCCGCCAGTTAGTCCTAGATCAAAGCTGGTGGACCGGTTCGTATTGGTAAAAAATACGGCGTTCGTGCTGTCCGCCTGGGTCTGCTTGTCATAGTGCATGTAAGCCATTACCGTAGCTCCTGCTATCGCCTGTAGCTGAAGTCGCCGTTGAGCGGGTTTACCCAGATCAATACGCAGAAGAATAGGTAGCAATAGGGTACGTTGGCGGGTTTGAGAATACACATTAATAGGAAACGGCTGGGGATAATTCGCTCGAATCACCCAGCGTTCCCGGTGCTCAAAGCGGCTTTGGGAAGCACTCAACCCCAGTTGCAGCGTTAGGCCCGGCTTGAGAAGCTTACCTGCTGTTATAATTGGCGCAAAACCCTGTCCAGCCCACCCAAAGTCCGAGCGGTACGCACCACTGTGGCCTACCTCAAGACCGACAAAATATCCTTTTTCCGGCTGCGTCTGGCTGAATACGGGTAGGGGCAGCAGCAGCAAACTTGCCCAGTAAAAATTACGCATAGTGGTACAGATAAGGAAAGGGAATGAAGCAAGTAGTATCTTTCTATTGAATAGAAAGATATAGAGATTATTTGATGATAACTACAGGATAGTATCGACTTATCATGGTGGTAACAATAGTGCTGGATACTGCTGTTATAGAACATAGCCTCACTTTTACTACTACATTGTCATTATGCGAGTAGCACTTTACGCCCGCGTATCAACGGCCGACAAGGATCAGGACCCGGAAAATCAGTTGCAGGTACTGCGCCGGGAGGCTGAGCGTGCTGGCGACGTGGTGTATAAAGAATACGTCGACGAGGATTCAGGCCGTAAGTCCAGCCGCAAAGCCTTCCAGCAACTGCTCTCCGATGCCGGCAAGCGTCGCTTCGACATGGTGCGGGTGTGGGACTTGAGCCGCTTCAGCCGCGAGGGGATTGAGAAGGTGTTTGAGCACACGTCTGTTTTGGAGCAGTGCGGCGTGAGCTTCTGGAGCTACTCGGAGCCCATGCTCAACACGGCCGGCCCGATGAAGGACTTCATGAAGGCCGTGCTCAGCTGGGCCGCCGGCTACTACAGTGAGCGGCTTAGTGAGAACGTGAAGCAGGGGCTACACCGCAAGAAGGCCCAGGCCGCGTTGAAGGGCGAAGCATACGTGCACGGCCGCCGGGCGCTGGCGCCGGCCGTGGTGGAGGAAATTCGGGCCCTGCAGCAAGATGGGCTGAGTGTGCGCAAGATTAGCGCGGCTACGGGGGTAGCGGTCGGCACCTTGCACAAGTACTTGGTCAAGCCCGTGGTGGCAGAAGAGGCAAGGTAGGAGTTACCGCCTAATCGGTTGGCGGGCCAGCCAGTCGTAGGCATCCAGCCCCTCCGTAAACACGGAAATGTACGGGACCGTAGCGTGCTGGATGATGTCAAGCAGGGTACGACTAGCGGACCAATCCCGAGCTACCACCCAAGCAACGTGTGTAATACCCGCCTGGGCAAGTTGCGGTAAGTAATCCGTACTCACCCACTGCTCGAGTTCGTCCCAGCCATCGTAGGCCATACTGCTGTCACAGAGCAAGCGACTGCAATCTAGCTGTTGCGCATGGCGCAGGAGGATGGCACAGCTCTCCAAAGAAGAAGCGGCGTTGTGGGTGCCCTGCCACTCGGCTTGCAGCCATTGAAAAAGTTCGTCGTAGCCTAGCGTAAAGAATAGCGACGTATAGAGATTTTTTATCATCCTATACATACGGTGCTACGCGGAGCGATAAATACGGAAATTAAAACGAGATTAATAACGCCTCGTCAGTAACTACGCAGCCGCCGGCTGTTTTGTGTCCTTTTCGGCCCTCGGTCGTGAGGTGAGCTTTGAGTTCTTCAACTCACTGTTCACCTCATTGTCCTTCGTATGAAACTGTATTTAGTAGGTGCCTGCCTGGCGTCTGCTTTCTTCCTCCAGACCCAGCTACTAGCGCAGGCCCCTCCTACCCTTTCGATAGAAAGGGTGACGCCTGGCCACGATAAGTGGGAGCACCTGCTCACGCTGAGCACTAGCCTCGACACCGTTGATTTGACAGTGCCTACCACTCCCTCGATGCTGCGGGCGGAGGTGAGCCCACCGCGCTACGACTATCGTAACGCCCGCCGGGTGGAGCGCAAGTACAACCGGGTGCGGCGCTACTACCGGCGCCAGAACCGCCGCGACACCCGCGGCCTGCAAAGGGAGAGCCACCGCAAGTACCAGTTGCAATGCCGGCAGATCCTGCAGGAAGAAAAACAGCGAAAAAAAGAACGGCACAAGCGGCCAGTAGAGGCCGAACAGAAGCCGCGAAATAGGCCGTAACGGCTAATTGTGACACACAATCTGCCACATAAAAAATAAAAACCCCCTCAGTTTGATACTGAGGGGGTTTTTAGTGGTCACGCTAGGAATCGAACCTAGATCAAGAGCTTCGGAAACTCTTATACTATCCGTTGTACGACGTGACCCGGTTAGGAGGGGCAAAACTAGCCAGAAATAGCGGTGTAGCCAAACCCAAGACAGCATTTTATCTAAAATGCTGTAGCTGCGCACCATAACCTTCCAGACGTTAATTCAGTTAGCTATTCTTAGAACCCGATCAACCTACTTCTATTATGGCAACCACTGAAAAGAAAACCCTCTATACGGCTGATGCCTCAGCTGTTGGTGGCCGTAGCGGCCACGTTCGCTCCGCCACTGGTATCATCGATTTGGATATGTCGGTGCCGGAAGGCTTGGGCGGCAAGAAAGGCGCCACCAATCCCGAAGAGCTATTCGCCGCTGGCTACGCATCCTGCTTTCAACAGGCGCTGCTGGTAATAGCACAGCGCGCCGGCGACAAGCTCGACGCCGATACCACGGTAGCTTGTTCGGTGTCGTTGTTTCAGGAAGGGGAAGGCTATGGCTTGAGTGCTGTACTCGACGTGGACCTCAAGAAATTCGGCCGTGACAAAACCGTAGAAATGGTGCGTCAGGCCCATAAAATCTGCCCCTATTCGGTGGGTACTCGCGGCAACATGGAAGTGGAGCTGCGCGTGCAGGGCGAGGCTATTCCGGTAGCCGCCGAAGAAAATGCCGGCGTTGCCGAGAAAGGGAATTAAAAAGTAAGAGTTAAAAATTAAAAATGGCCGTCTGACACCTCCTAATAGAGATGTCGAACGGCCATTTTTAATTTTTAACTCTTACTTTTTTAATTGACGCCCTGCGTCGCTAGTACTTCCTTCACGCGCTCAGCGGCGTCTTTCAGCAATACAGCCGAGTACACCTTCAGGCCCGACTCGTCGATGATGCGGGCACCTTCTTCGGCGTTGGTACCTTGCAGACGCACGATGATAGGCACTTTGATGTCGCCGATGTTCTTGTAGGCTTCTACCACGCCATTGGCCACCCGGTCGCAACGCACGATGCCACCGAAGATGTTGATGAGGATGGCCTTTACGTTCGGGTCTTTCAGGATGATGCGGAAACCGGCTTCTACGGTTTGGGCATTGGCTCCACCCCCTACGTCGAGGAAGTTGGCCGGCTCACCGCCGCTCAGCTTGATGATGTCCATGGTAGCCATAGCCAGGCCGGCACCGTTCACCATGCAGCCTACGTTACCGTCGAGCTTTACATAGTTCAGGTTCGAGGCTGAAGCTTCCACTTCCAAGGGGTCTTCCTCGTTGGTGTCGCGCAGGGCGGCAAAATCGGGGTGACGGTAGAGGGCGTTTTCGTCCAGAGTCACCTTGGCGTCAACGGCTAGGATTTTATTGTCCGAAGTTTTCAGCACCGGGTTGATTTCGAACATCGCCGAATCGGTGTCGTCGTAGGCTTTGTAGAGAGCCGTCACGAACTTTACCATCTCCTTCTGAGCCGGGCCGGTCAGGCCGAGGTTGAAGGCAATTTTAGCCGCCTGGAACGGACGCAGACCCACGCGGGGGTCTACATGCTCGCGGTGGATTTTCTCGGGGTGCGCCTCGGCTACCTCCTCGATGTCCATACCACCTTCAGTGGTGTAGATGATAACGTTTTTGCCGGTGCCACGGTCCAGCAGCACGCTCATGTAGTACTCCTTGGTTTCCGACTCGCCGGGGTAGTACACATCCTGCGCCACCAGCACTTTATGCACTTTGCGGCCCTCGGCACCGGTTTGCTTGGTTACGAGCTGCATGCCAATAATCTGGTCGGAAATTTCTTTCACTTGGTCCAGGTTTTTGGCCAGCTTTACGCCGCCCCCTTTGCCGCGTCCGCCAGCATGAATCTGGGCTTTGATTACGTACCAGCTGGTGCCGGTTTCAGCGTTCAGCTTTTTGGCAGCTTCCACGGCCTGGTCGGCGGTGTCGGCCACGATGCCTTCCTGCACGCGTACACCGTAGCGCTTCAGAATGTCTTTGCCCTGATACTCGTGAATGTTCATGGAGGTCAGTTATGGAGTGGTTCGATAAGTGCACGAAAGTAGGCAGAAACGGGGGGATTGTTGATGTGCTGACTACTGATGTGTGGATTGATGATAAACTAATTGCTGAGTTGCTGCGCTGCCATGACAACTATCAATCAACAATCAGCACATCAATAATCAGCCTATCACCGGCCGTACCAGTGGGCCATTACCTGCTCGGCGGGTTTGTGCTGGGGCGTAAAGTCCAGATGGCGACGGGCCGACCCATCGGCTTGCAGGCCGGGGTACCATTTCCAGATGAAGGTGCCTTGAAACCAGGGCCGCCGCCAGAACGTCTCGAACATGGCTTCGTAGCAGAGGCGCTGGGTTTGCTGGTCGGTTTCAGTAACTACGGCCATGCGGTCGGGCCAGGCCCAAGGTTGAATGGCGGCATCAGGGGTGGTTTTGTAGCCGATTTCGGTGAAGAGCACCGGTTTTTTGTAGCGCTTCTGCACCGCTTCAATGCGCCGCAAAGGCTGTTTCCAAGCAGCTAGCAGGGTTTCTTTGGCAGGATGCACGGTGGTACTGAGCGGGAAATACGCCTGGATACCAATGTAGTCCAGCGCATCCCAGAAGCGAATTTCCTCGAACTCCCCGCTCCAGTTGGCTGCGTAGGTCAGGGGGCCGTGGTACACTTCGCGCACTTGCTTAATCAATGTGCGCCATTCGGTTTCGTGGCCGGCGCTGGCGTGCTGCAACTCCGTACCAATGCAGAGGGCATCCATCTTGCTGGTTTCGGCTAGCTGGGCGTAGTGCAGCAGAAACACCGAGTAACTGGCAAACCAGGCCTGCCAATCGGCATCGGTGGTCATGTTGATGTCGCCGGGCCAGGCGCCACTACCGCCCCGTACCCAGATGTGGGGCTTGAGCATCGTACGGATGCCGCGCCGCCGGGCCAGTTGCGTGGTGGCAAGCAGCCCTCGGTCACTCTCGCCCCAGTAGCCCCGGTTGCCCGCGCCCGTATGCAGGCGCACTTCCGGTATGGCGGCTCCCGCTTGCCAGCCAAAAGGGGTTTGGGCAATCCAGGTTACGCCAGCGCGCACCAGGGGCTCTATGTTGGCACTGGAAGCAGAGTCGGCGGCCACCCAGTTTACGCCCCGCAGGCGCTTGTCGGGCAATGTTGCGGGTGTGGTGGCCCCGTGGGGGCTGGGCGCGGCAGTTGGAGGCAATGGCGGCATCCGGCCCCACTGCCACCAACCGAGCAGCAGCAACACCGGCAACAGCAAAAGCGGCGGCCAGAGTGGGCGGCGGCCGGAAACAGGCATAGTGGGCATGGTTCTGCTAAGAAACGAAACCTTTAGGTAGCAGAAAACCAACGCTAACCGTACGTATACTTGCCAGGCCGGCTGCTGCTACCAGCTGGCCGTTGCGGTTGCGCCCCGTACCGCATAATCTGCGGGGCAAACCGTAGCTTTGTTACCTCTATCGTCGGCTCATTTTACCTGGTTCCGTTTTGCTGCAAGCCATCAACGTTCGTAAGAAATACAACACGCTGGAAGTCCTCAAGGGCATTGACCTGACGATTGAAAAATCGGAAATCGTATCGATTGTGGGCTCTTCGGGCGCGGGCAAAAGCACGCTGCTCCACATCCTGGGTACCCTCGACAACCCGGACTCCGGGGAAGTGCTTTTCGATGGCGAATCGGTGAGCACGCTGAAACGCTCAGAACTGGCGCGGTTCCGCAACCGGCACATCGGCTTTATTTTCCAGTTTCATAACCTACTGCCCGAGTTTACGGCCCTCGAAAACGTGTGCTTGCCGGCGTACCTAGCGGGCCGCTCGGAAACCGAAACCCGCGTACGGGCCCGCGAATTGCTGGGCATGCTGAACCTGGAGCGCCGCGCCGACCACAAACCCAGCGAAATGAGCGGCGGGGAGCAACAGCGTACGGCCGTGGCCCGCGCCCTCATCAACTCGCCGGAAATCATCTTCGCCGACGAGCCCAGCGGCAACCTCGACTCGCAGAACGCGCAGGAGCTGCACCAAATTTTTTTCCTGCTGCGCAAGGAGCTAGGCCAGACCTTTGTAATTGTGACGCACAACGACCAATTGGCTGAAATGGCGGACCGCAAGATTACGATGAAAGACGGGCTGATTTGGGAAGGCGGCACCGTATAGGGAACCTGCCGTCTAGCTAAAACGTATAAGAAGGCATCCGAGGCTCGTTCTCGGATGCCTTTTGCTTTTACGACCCAGGTCATGCGTCCGTCCGCCCCGGACCATGCTGTGCAACCCGCTCCCTCGTTTTCCGGAAACGAAGGAGCGGGTTTTCTTATGCGCCGCGGGTAAGCAATAGCTCCGGATTGGCGCCTGATTCAGCCCGTAACCAAGCAGCAGATAGCTAAAAAAATTAGTTGACTAAAAAATATTTCAATCACGCTTGTAAACACTTGATATACAGGCATAAAATTCGACAAAAAATATATTCATTTTTGCACCTTTTCCAACTGGCGGTGGTTTACATATCAGAACACAAACACGGTATTACAGGACATTAAAGAACAGACGCCATGAGCGAAGCAACCAAGACCACCAAAGAGCCGGTACGCAAGACCAAAGTGGAGAGCTACGACATCTCGCGCTCCGACGAGACACTGCACTTGGCTACTGATCTGGCCAAGTTCATCAAGGAAAACAAGCTGACCACCACGGTGCAAGGCAAAGAGTTTGTGAACGTGGAAGGCTGGCAGTACGCTGGCTCGCGCCTAGGCATTGTGCCCATCGTCGACCACGTCATCAACGTATCAAACGACCAAGAACTGAAGTATCAGGCTAAGGTGACGCTGTTCGACATGCGTTCTGGCCACACGGTAGGCGCGGGCTTTGCCATTTGCTCCAGCAAAGAGCAAGGCAAGAAGTTCTACCAAGAGTTTGCCATCATGAGCATGGCGCAGACCCGCGCCATCGGTAAGGCGTATCGTAACATCCTGGCCTGGATTATTCGGGCGGCTGGTTATGAGCCTACTCCTGCCGAGGAAATGGAGTACGGCGGCAACATGCCTGCTACCACTCAACCTGCCATGACGGTGGTACCAACTGCCGCAGCTCCTACTCCTGCCGCTGAAGTTGCTGCGCCCATGAAGGCAGTAGCCGCCGAGCCGGCAGTTGAGGCCCCTGCCGTTGTAACCTATGCTTCGGCTGCTCAGAAAGAGGAAATCATTCGCTTGCTCAACCATCCGGTTATCACGCGCCAGGAGAAGACCAAGATGTTGCTCAACATCAACCGCTTGGACGATGAGCGTGCTACGCAAGCTATTGCCAAGCTGAAAAAAGCCATCGACGACCGTGAGAACGGGCAGTCGGCCGCAGCTTAACCGCGCAGCCTTCTACCACAAAGCGCCTGACTCCGATTGGAGCCAGGCGCTTTTTTTGTATTGACACTACCTACCACTTACTGTTCAGCGCAGGTACACTGGGCTAGGTGCTAGGCTGTAACTAAAGAGGTCTTGATAAACCGAGTTCTTTGTGGAGGGTACAGCAAAAACGGGAGCCTTGAACTTAACGGCGCGCAGCCAGCTATAGGCCGAGGCCAAGTCGTTGAATAGTGCCACCACTGGCGTCATCAGATCATATAGGGCAACATCGGTGCAGGCCTGCGTATCAATGTTGGAGGAATGCACCCACGCCATGTACTCAACACCTGCCGCCTCAATGTGCGGCAAATATTCGGTAGCCAACCAGATGCCTACGTCGGGGGTGATACTGGTAACGTTGGTATTGTCGTTGAGGATGCGGGTGCAATTTTGGGCTAAGAAGCACTCAGCCACTAGCAAGCAACCCTGTTGTACCGAGCGTAGGGTAAGGTCGCCGCACCAATCCAGGTATAACCACTGATTCAACCGGTCGTATGAAATCAACAAATTTGTAGTTTCAGCTAGTAGATCTATATTCATATTAATTGCACTTAAATTATTTTACAATGGCTGCAAAGGAGAAAAGAAAGTAGGACGAGTAAGCACTATTTAGAAGGCATAGAGCGCATATGCTGACCGTATAGGTACTTATTTACGATTGTAAATGTAATTATATTTGCTTTATAGGACGTTTTATAGACACCGTTTTTACAACTATTTTTTTGTTCGATTCTTATGTACCTGAAAATGAATAACTATCTTTATTCGTGAAATTTTTCGTGATAAGAAAATCCAGGTGGCCATAGCCTATTGCGCCGATAAGTACAATTATCTGAAAGCATTTACGAAGGTGGAGGTGCTCTTAGATTGCACGGTGCTTTCCTTTTCCCAAGGGCTGGTTGTACCTTCGTGTTGCTCTTAACCAGACTCTTATTTTGCCAGCGCCCACTGACGATATTCTGCACGTACTGCGCCAAACGTGGGGGCATTCCACTTTCCGGCCATTGCAGGAAGACATCATTCGGGCGGTACTGGCGGGGCAGGATGTGCTGGCCTTGTTACCTACGGGTGGCGGCAAAAGCATTTGCTTCCAGGTGCCGGCGCTAGCCCGCGACGGGCTTTGTCTGGTGGTGTCGCCGCTGATTGCCCTGATGAAGGACCAAGTGGAAAACCTGCGCAAGCGTGGCATCAAGGCTGAAGCGGTGTACGCGGGCATGAGCCACCAGGAAATCGACCAGACCCTCGACAACTGCGTGTATGGCCCGGTGAAGTTCCTCTACGTGAGCCCTGAGCGGCTGCTGACGGATATGTTTCGGGCACGGGTGGGCAAGATGCGGGTGAATCTATTGGCCGTGGATGAGGCGCACTGCCTCTCACAGTGGGGCCACGATTTCCGACCGCCGTATTTGCGCATTGCCGAGTTACGGGCGTTGCTGCCGGGAGTACCCTGCATGGCTCTCACGGCCACGGCCACCGAGCGGGTACGAGAGGAAATAGTGGAACGGCTGCAATTCAGCCCGAATTACCAGGTATTTCAGCAGAGCTTTGCGCGGCCCAACCTGTCGTATTCGGTGCTGGCTACCGAGGACAAGCTGCGCCGCTTACTGGAAGTGGTACGCGGCGTGGGAGTAGGCAAAACCAGCATTGTGTATGCCCGCACCCGCCGCCAAACCGAGGAAACGGCGGCCTATCTGCAACAGCACGGGCTACGCGCCGCGGCCTACCACGCCGGCCTGCCCACCGAGCAGCGCACCCGCACCCAGCAAGACTGGATGCAAAACAAAACGCACTGCATGGTAGCTACCAACGCCTTCGGGATGGGCATTGATAAGCCCGACGTGCGCCTAGTAGTGCACTTGGATGCACCCGATAACCTGGAGGCGTATTACCAAGAGGCGGGCCGCGCCGGCCGCGACGAGAAATACGCCTTTGCCGTGCTGCTCGATGGCCCCAACGATGCCGACGAGCTGCGCCGCCGCACTCAGCAGGCGCATCCGCCGCTCGATACGGTACGCCGGGTGTATCAGGCCTTAGCCAATTTCTCGCGCACGGCGGTAGGCGGTGGCGAGTTGGTGGCGTTTGATTTCGACATGCAGCAGTTTGCCGAAACCTACCGCATCAAGGCCCTCGACGCGCACAACAGCCTCCGGATTCTGGCCCGCGAAGGATACGTGCAGATGAACGAGGCCGCCAACGACCCGGCGCGCGTGTTCATCCCCATCAACCACACCGACCTGTACCGCTTTCAGGTAGCCAACGCCCAGCACGACCAGCTTATCAAAAGCCTGCTGCGGTTTCATGGGGGCGAGTTGTTTGCCGGGTTTCAGCGGATTTCCGAGAACAGCCTGGCCCAGCACCTGAAGCTAAGCGTGGTGGAGGTGCGCAGGATGCTGCTATTCCTGCACCGCTCCAGCATCATTCAATACCAACCGCGCCACGACTCGCCCCAAGCCCTGTTCACCACGCCCCGCTTCGACGCCGACAAGCTGCCTCTCAACCAGAAGCAGCTCAACGACACCCGGGAGCAAGCGCGCCTGAAAACCGAATCGGTGATTGGGTATGCGGCGGGAGGGCGCTGCCGGCAGCGGCTGCTGCTGGAGTACTTCGGCGAAACCGACGCCGCTCCCTGCCAGGTCTGCGACTTTTGCCTGGCGAAGAAGAAGGCCAAGCAGACAGCTCTCCCCTCCCCGGCCCTGCGGGAGCAGCTATTGACCCTGCTGCGCACCACCCCCCAAACGCCGCGCGAGGTGCTGGGCAATTTCACTCCCGGCCAGGCCGTTACGGTAACCGCGCAGCTGCGCGAGCTGGTGGAGCTGGGAGAGCTGCACTACGCCCCCGACGGGCGCTTAGAGGTATAGGAGCCAACCTTTACTATCACAAAAAACCCGCCCCCGCATTCCTGCAAAGCAGTGCGGGGGCGGGTTTTTATCTTGTTTACGCTTTTGGCTACTTCTTCAACAGCTTCAGCAGCTCCTGGGCGGCGGGCTCTGAGGATGCCGGATTCTGGCCGGTAATCAGGTGGCCGTCCGTTACCACGTACGGCTGCCAATCGGGCCCTTTCGAGTAATTGCCGCCGTTTTCTTTCAGCATGTCTTCCACCAGAAACGGCACAATGCCGGTTAGCTGCACGGCATCTTCCTCGGTATTGGTGAAGCCTGCCACCGCCTTGCCTTTCACCAGCAAAGAGCCGTCGGCGGCTTTTACGTGGCGCAGAACACCGGGTGCGTGGCATACGGCTGCTAGTGGCTTACCGGCAGCATAAGCGGCTTCAAGCAGGGCAATGGAGGTGGCATCCTCGGTTAAATCCCACAGCGGGCCGTGGCCGCCGGGGTAGAAAATGGCGTCGTAGTCGGCCACCGAAACGGCAGATAATTTCACTGTATTGGCCAGGGCCTGCTGGGCGGCGGCGTCTTGCTTGAAACGCTCAGTGGCTTCGGTTTGGGCGCTGGGGTCGTCGCTTTTGGGGTCGAGCGGGGGCTGTCCGCCCTTCGGGGACGCCAGCGTGAGCGTAGCCCCGGCATCCTGAAACACGTAGTAGGGCGCGGCAAATTCTTCCAGCCAAAAGCCGGTTTTCTTGCCTGTATCACCCAGCTGATCGTGGGAAGTCAAAACCATCAGAATATTCATGGGAGTTGTTGTAATAGGGTGAAGAAAAGGGAGGAACCTGCCACTTAAGCCAGTAGCTTATACAGCGTTACGGTGCGCTCGGTAAGCAGGGGCACTAGCTGGCCGGCAACCAGCTGCTGGTAATGGCTGGAAGCTACATGCGCTTCCAGCGCTGCCTGGTTGGCGTACTGTTCATAGAACAGAAAATGGGTTGGGTCTTTGGGGTCCTGATGACCTATGTAGAGCAGATTGCCCGGCTCCTGCTCGCGCACTGCCGCCGCGGCTTGCACCATCAGGCTACGGACAGTTTCAGCGTGTTCGGGCCGCGTGCGCCATTCGGCGGACACGCAAATAATGGCACTGGAATCGGTCATGACACGAAGGAAAAAGAGGTGCTAATTCGGCTAGCAAAGCGCTAGGCCACTTTTACCACGGCTTTGCCGGTGTTTTCGCCTTTGAACAGCCCCAGGAAAGCCGCCGGAATCTGGTCGAAGCCTTCCGTGACGGTTTCCTCGCCCTTCAGCTTGCCTTGCGCGTACCATTCGGTGAGCTGCTTTACGCCTTCGGGCCACCGGTCGAGGTAGTCGCTCACGATGAAGCCTTGCAGCTTGGTGCTGGTTTTGAGCAGCTTCCCTTCCGGGCGCGGGCCAACCGGGGCTTCGGTGGCGTTGTAAGTGGAAATCTGGCCGCAAAGCGCAATACGGGCGTGCTTGTTGAGCTGGTCGTACACGGCATCGGTGATGGCGCCGCCCACATTGTCGAAGTAGCAGTCGATGCCGTTGGGGGCAGCGGCGGCAAGGGCTTTGGCTATATCGGGCGTGGTTTTGTAGTTGATGGCCTCGTCGAAACCTAGCTCTTTCAGGTACGCCACCTTCTCGTCGGAGCCGGCCGTTCCAATCACGCGGGCGCCGTGGATTTTGGCTAACTGGCCCACAATCATGCCCACGGCACCCGCCGCCCCCGACACCACAACCGTTTCGCCGGCTTTAGGCTGGCAGATATCGAGCAAACCGAAGTAGGCCGTTAGGCCGGGCATGCCCAGCAGCCCCAGAAAATAGCTGGCCGGTGCTTTATCGGCGGGCACTTGGTTTACCGCTTGCGCATCGGTCACGTTGTATTCCTGCCAAGGCAGGCTGCCAACTACCACGCTGCCTACCGGCAGCTTGTCGCTATGGCTTTCCACCACTTCGGCCACGATGCCGCCCACAATAGGCGCCCCCACCTCGAAAGGCGCCACGTATGATTTGGCGGCACTCATCCGCCCCCGCATGTAGGGGTCAACAGACACGTAACGCGTTTTGAGTAGCACCTGCCCAGCGGTGGGCGCGGGTACTTCGCGGGTTTCGAAACGGAACTGCTCGGCGGTAGGCGTGCCCTGCGGACGGCTGGCCAGTAAGATGGTTTGTGTGTTCATAGCATTGGTAATCAGTGAAAAAAAACATTCGGAGCGGAGCGAATAAGTTTCCGTCCCGCTCCGAATGACTACCTGTTAGTAAGCAGGCTTACGCGTTGGTGGTCGTGGTAAGGTTTACCTCGATGTTGCCACGCGTGGCCCGTGAGTAGGGGCAAATGCCGTGAGCGGCTTCCACCAGCTGTTCGGCCTGGCCCTGCTCGATGCCGGGAATATTGATGTGCAAGTCGGCGGAGATGCCGTAGCCACCATCTTCTGCTTTCCCAAAACCGATAAGCGCCTCCACGGTCACGCCTTCCAGCTTCACGCTAGCCTGACGAGCGGCAACCCCCAGTGCCCCTTCAAAGCACGATGCATAGGCCGCAGCAAACAGCTGCTCGGGGTTGGTAGTGCCAGGCTTACCAGGACCACCCATTTCTTTTGGCGTGCTCAAACCCAGATCCAGCACTTGGTCTTCAGATGAGATACGGCCGTCGCGGCCACCTTTTGCTTTTGCCTGAGCAGTGAAAACTTTTTCGATTTTCATAAAGGAAAGAAAGAAGGGAAAAGAGAGAAAAAAGCTCAACTGCTTACGTCAGCTGAGAAAGTAACTGGTTGAGTTGGGTGCGCAAGGCAGTGAATTCGGTTGGCGACATGTGTAGCTTGGTCAGGATTTGCTCGGGAATCTGGCAGGCCTGCGCCTGCAAGGCCCGGCCAGCCGGTAGCAGCCCAATAACAACGGACCGCTCATCGTGCGGGTCGCGCTGGCGGCTTACCCACTGCTTTTGCTCCATGCGCTTGAGCAACGGCGTGAGCGTACCCGAATCGAGCAGAAGCTTCTCGCCTATCTGCTTCACCGTGAGGGATTCCTGCTCCCAAAGCAGCAGAAACACCAAGTACTGCGGATACGTGAGGTCCAGCGCCAGCAGGTACGGCTGATACGCCTTGGTTAGCATCCGTGAAACAGCATAAAGCGGAAAGCAAAGCTGGTTGTCCAGCTTCAGCATGTTGTTTTCCGGAGTGGAGTTGAGAGAAGCAGCCATCATGTATAAGTAGTAAACGGATTTGATTGCACAATGTTTAATTGCACACAACTAAATTTTTCAGGAGCACAGTTATTTCTAACTGACATCCCGCTGCTGCAAAAAGAAAGCGCCGGCCCTCTACTGAGAGGAGGCCGGCGCATCTAGTAAAAATGGCTGATTACACTTTAAGCTTGCTGGTATGCCTGAAACCCACCTACCAGATTGCGAACTTTAGTGAAGCCCTGCTGCGTGAGGTAGGCTTTGGCGGAAGCCGAGCGGCCGCCTCCTTTGCAGTGCACTATAATTTCTTGCTCTTTATGATCCTCTAGTTCATCGAGCTTTTGCGGCAATGTACCCAGTGGGATATTCTGGCTGCCTTCAATGCGGGCCTCTTCGTTTTCCCAGGTTTCGCGCACATCAATGATAAAAGGATGTTCGCCGGCAGCTTGGCGCTGCTTTAGCTCAGCAGGAGTAATATCAGGCATTGGTTGTGGTAGTAAGGGATTGGATTGAGGAAGCTTCGTAAGCACAAAGGTGCTGAAAACCCAGCAAATCTTTCACTTCGCGGCTCAGTTCCACTCCCGCTTACCTGGTTAGCACTAGTCGTTTGGTTACGGTCAGCCGGTCGGCCAGAGTTAGTTGCACAAGGTACATACCGGGCGGTAAAGCGCTTAAATCCAGCGTACTACTGCCGGCTTGTACGGCTGGCTGCTGCCACACCACCCGGCCCAGGGCGTCCAGCACTGCCGCCTGCGCATACCGGCCTTGCACCTGCACTTGGCCATCGGCGCTGGGGTTCGGGTAGAGCGCATACGTGGCCGCCACCGACGCCGGGGCTGTAGCCAGTATGTTGTTGTTGAGCACTGGGCGCAGCATAAGGGCCCCCGTTGGATAAAACAGGCCGCTAGGTTGCGACCAAGCGCCAATGAATTGCCAAAAGCCATCGGCCGGCACCGGATTGTTCAGGTCGTAGCCAAACTGGATGGGGTTGGTAGTTAAGGCGCCAGTAGAACCGTGCCCGAAGCCAGCATAAAACGTTCCGCTTACAGCAACCGGGTTGGCAAAGGTTATTTCAATGAAATCCTGCCCAGCGGGCAATACAGTTGGAATAACGTAACTCTGGCTGGCTTTGGGGGTAGTCATGGGCTGCCCGTTGGCCGCCGGGTTGGCATCCCAGATATTAACGGTGAACTGCCGGCTGGCTGCCAACGGATAAACGGCTGCAAGCTTCAGCCGTATACTGCGAACCTGGTCGGCACGGTTCACCTCGAAACGCAGGGCCTGGTACCGGACGCCTGGCTGGTCGAAGGGGGCAATGGCGTACGTAGCCTCCGCCGTACCATCATCATAAGCGTAGTAGTCGGCAAGCTGGGTGTCGCGCGAAATGGTGTCGTTGGGCAGCGTAAGCGGATCCACTTCGCTGGTATTCAAAGCAATGCGGTGCCGAATGGTCTTTTGGTTGGCGGTGGCCGGTATGGTAAAGGAAGTTAGGTTGCCCGTTACGGCTACCTGCTGCTGATTACTTAAGATAGTAACCGGAGCCGTGACCGGGAATGCTGCCAGTGGCCCGGCCGGGCGCTCCTGTACGGCTCCGGTGGCTAGCAGCGGCGTTGGAATACCGCTTTTATCCAGGTTGTTGACGGTGGTACCGGTTGCAGCATTAAGCTGGCTGGAAGGTGCGGCCGCCGCATTGTATTGCCAAACGGGCATTGCTGTACCACGGGCCAGCAAACTACTCAGTGGCTTGCTGATTGCCACATCCTGGTACAGCGTATCAATCACCACGCGGGGCGGCGGGGGTTGCAAGGGCGCTAGCCGCACATAGTCGAGGCTCCAATTATCGGTATTAGCCACCACGTTGCCGTTGGCCCGAAAGCGGAATTGAAACCCGCTGTGCAGGAATTGGGCCTGCGTGATGTTGATGATTTTGCGGCGAAATGGGCTCCGGACGCCATTGCTGGGCGCAATCCATACCTGCTGCCATACGCCGGCGTTGTCTTTAAATTCCAGCAGCAAATTCACCGTTCGGGTGCCACTATTGGAGCTCGGCGACTGTAACTGGTTGATGTTGCCTAGCTGCCAGAAGAAGCCTAAGTACAGTTGGTCGGCGGCGGTGCGGCCGCTTAAGTCAATCGGCTGAGAAGTGAGCGTATCGAGGCTGCCGTAGCCACTGCTCCCGTAAGGCAACCCATTCTTGCGCAGCCCATCAAACGTAGCAACCCCACGGGTTGGGGGCTCAAACGCCAGTCGGTTGTTCACTAGCACTCCGCCATTGGCTTCCCAGTTCGCCGCTTTTGGGGCTCCTTCTTGCGGGGAAGTGAAATCATCAAAAAACGGCAAGGCCAGTGCCTGCCCACGTTGCGCAGCAGATGGCTGCGGCGCGGGCAGCAAGTCACGCGCAGGGTCGGTGGTGAGCGGACCTACCACTTGGGCGTGCCCAGTGAGCGGCCCCAGGCTTAATAACAGGAAAGGAAGGCAGCGTAGAATTTTTGGGCTCATCATAGATACAAGGTAGGATACCGGCAGTAAACGCATTACAGCAATCAGATATTTCGCCGGGTACCACATGAATATACATCCACAACGCCAAATTAGGCTCCAGGCAGCTTATTCGTGTGTTCCTCGTTGCGCTCTGTTTAAGCAGCTGTTCGCAGTAAACTAGTACTACTACTCCGAAAGCTTCCGCAGGTTTGAAAACGCTTCACTCTGCCCGACTATCAGCAAGAGCCGACTACTCGTTTCAAGGTTCCGCTATGTGCCACACGAAAAAGCCCGACCACTGGTAAGAGTAGCCGGGCTGGATTGACGTACTGGTGATGAATTGGTAGCGAAATCTGTGGTTGCTGAAACGGCAAGCTTTAAATGGCGAACAGACCGACAAGCAAACCGCCAACCAAAACGGCGCGGCCACTCCGCAAGGCATCCTCGCCTTCCTCACAGGAAACAAAGTGGCCGTCAATGGTATTGAAACCAACGTTTCGCTCTACGCCAGTCGTAAGTACGGAAGTGGTAAAAGGTGTAGAAGTAGATTCCATAAAGTGTGGTTAGAGGTGAAACATGCACTATTTCGACCGGCGAATGAAACAAATATATACGCGGTGCTAAGCGTCGAAAAGGAAGAAAACCATCAATAAATGACTTGCATTTTATTTATACAACCGATGCTTATTACAACTTTGCGCGCTATGGTATTATATTATTTATATAATTTAAGTGATACGATATTGAAATAGTGTAGCAACGCAGAAGGTAGAAACGCCTTTACGGTTCAGTTAGTAGCATAAGGCCACCTTGCCCTCGGCTTTATTGATGAACTCTGCTTGGCGCTGTAAGTGTGCACAAACAGGAACATTGGCTTGTGCGTATAGCATAGAAAGTGAGCAGAAAGCAACCTGCTTGCTCAACCCTCCCACTCCGGCCCCAGGTAGCCTACTTCTTTTTCTTTCCTTATGCTGCTCGACACCAAGCTGCCGGTTAGTTACATCGTCAAGCGTATCTGGCCCGATATTCTGCGGGTGCTGCTGATTTCGGTTGTTTTCCAGGTGCTGAAAATGACGTTTTCTGACTATCTGCCCGCCATTCCGTTGCAGCTGCCAACCATCTTGGGTAGCTCTATTTCGTTGCTGCTGGCCTTCAACATCAGCCAGTCGTACGACCGGTGGTGGGAGGCCCGCAAGATTTGGGGCGCCATCGTCAACGATTCCCGCTCATTGGCGGTGCAAGTCAGTGGGTTTGTTGACGAGCGTTTTCTGCGGCGTGGTACGGCCGACTCACCATTCAAAACGTTCGTTTATCGGCAGATAGCCTGGTGTTACGGCTTGGGCGAAGCCCTACGTAGCCATGACCCGCTGCCTAGCATGCAGCCCTACCTCTCGGCACAGGAGTTGGCATTTGTGCAAGGCCACACCAACAAGCCGCTGGCGTTGCTGGCCCTGCACACCGAGCAGATAAAAGGCTTGTTTCAACAACAGGCCATCAACTCGTTTCAGGAGGTGCAGCTCAACTCCACACTCGTACGCCTCTGCGACTCGATGGGCGCGGCCGAGCGAATCAAAAACACGGTATTCCCCTCGAGCTACCGGCTCATGATTCACTTCTTTATTTATCTGTTCTTAGGAACTTTGTCTTTGGGCCTGGTAGAAACTATTGGCCTCTGGGAAATTCCGGTGCTGATGATTATTGCGTCCACGTACTTTCTGCTTGAGCGGACGGCCCGCTACCTACAGGACCCGTTCACCAACAAGCCCACCGATACCCCCGTTACGGCCATCAGCCGCACTATCGAAATCAACCTCAAGCAGTTGCTGCAAGAACAGGATATACCTGCTCCCGTTGCGCCTAAGGAGTATTATTTGATGTAAAGGGCTTTTGCCTACCTATTTCACCATCAGGGCAGTGACCCGGCCCGTTTGCTTGTCTACCTCGAAAGCAGCGGCGTTAGGCATGCGCTTCGCCCAATCGGTGCGCGGCACCATCACCTGCCAGTGGGTATCCAGGTCCATGAAACGGGCCGAATCGAGCTGAAAAAGGGCGGCATTGGGTTGTTGCTGTACATACGCGGCCACAGCGGTGCGCGCTGCCGTTTCGGTGGGGGCGCCAGTTGGAACCGTAGGAGCCACACCCTCTGCGGCCGAACTGGAAGCGGCGGGCTGGGTCTGTTGGCAACCAGCTAAAGTAGAAGCACTTACCACTACCAGCAACGAGAAAAGCGTCTTTTTCATGGCTGCAAAGTACGAAAGCCGGGGCAAGTGCTGCTTGCCGTATGAGTGGTTGCGCTGCTCAGGCGGTGCAACCTGGCGCGCCTGGCTTAGTTGAACTGGATGGTGGGCAGATACTATTTTTGCTGTTCCTGAAGTGGAAGGGAGAAGCTGTTTGATAATTGCGCACCTCAGGTAGCCTTGTCCGGTTCTGGGGGCCGTGTTTCTTGCTCTAAAGTGTATATGCCTGAAGTACAGATAGGTGATTTGCATGTGGAAGTGGTGCGCAAGAACATCCGCAGCCTACGCCTCACTGTGTACGCCGCCGACAGCCGCATCCGCGTGGCCGTACCTACCCGCACTTCCCACGCCGACATCGAGCAATTCGTGAAGGCACGGCGCGCCTGGATTCTCAAGCACCAGGCCAACTTTCAGGCACGGGTGCGGCCGGCAGAGTTGCAGTACGTTTCGGGCGAAACGCACTACTACCAAGGCATACAACATGTATTGCAAGTGCATACTCTTGATGGGGTACCGCGGGTGGTATGTGCGCCCGACCGCACATTACACCTATATGTGCGCCCCACCGACTCAGTGCAGCAGCGCGAAAAGGTGCTAACCACCTGGTACCGGGCGCAGCTAAAGCAGCAACTCCCCACTTTGATAGCGCAGTGGCAGCAAGTGGTAGGGGTGCAGGTACAGGAGTGGGGCGTGAAGCAAATGAAAACCCGTTGGGGTACCTGCAACATCCGCGCAAAGCGAATCTGGCTGAATTTAGACCTTATAAAACGCGCCCCGCACTGCCTGGAATACGTGGTTGTCCACGAGCTGGTGCACCTGCACGAACGGCTACACAATGCTCGGTTTTGGGGCTTAATGGACCAATTCATGCCGGAGTGGCGCGCCTATCGAGACCAACTAAAAGTGTCGCTCGGTGAATCGGGTGGTAAGCCGGACGCTTGCTGAAATAGCCAGCGGAATCCATTACTAAGCTGGCTTTTTTCTCTAACTACCAGCCACTCCTCCTTTTACATATATTGTTGATAGAACAACGTACACCCCGTTGCTTTTATTCGCTAGCTACATTGGGGTAAATACTGTGGTATTCTGGCTCTGTATGTCGTTACGCAGGCTTATATGCAGCATTTGCCAGCACAGTGACGCAGCTTACACTCTGCTATCTGACACTGTTTTTGCAGCAAAAGATTCATCAATACAAATTATTTTGTCAATACAGTTGTTATTTCTACAACATTATTATACATTTAATCGTAATTACTTGTAAAAACAGCCCGTTGGCTGTGTGGCGCTGGTTCATACGCGGGAGTTGGGGTTGTGTTTTGTTGTACTGGGCTGTTCGCTCTTTATTTGATTACGGCTATGGATGATTTTACCAGCTACTGGGGCATTCTGGTTTCATTGCTAACGGCCGGTTCGGCGGCAGTGGTGTATTTCGTGAAAAACTGGCGCGACGTGGAGGCCCTGAAAGAACAGCGGCGGCTACAAGATAATCAGCTAGCTGTGCTGCTCGAAAAAGTAGACCGTTGCCAGCGGGCGGCCACCGAACAGGAAATGCAGTACCGGCAAGCTTTCGAGATGAAGCTACAAGAACACCGCGCCGATGTAGCGCGGGAAGTGGCCCTACTGCGCCGGGAAAGCAAAACAGCTACCAACCGGCTCCATGAGCGGCTAGAAGCACTAGACAAACAGCTGACGGTTTCGGTGGAGCGCCAGAACCAGTTGCTGGATTCTACCAGGCGGCAAGACCAACGCAACGAGCGAATGGAGAAGCTGCTGTGGTCGTGGCCGAATGCGCGGCTAAACGAGGAGTAACTCCCTGTCCTTTTGCGTGTAAGCGAAGCTGCTTGATGCCCTTGAGGTGCTGCTTTGCCTGTTTTTCCATATTCCAACCAGCTTATTAATCATGGAACAAAGCCAGAAATTAACCGTCTGGGACCGGCTGAAAATGCCGACGCCCCGCTTCTTCCGCCGGGTGCGCGCCATTGGGGCCGCCTTAGGAGCCCTGGGCATGGTGCTTACAACCACGCAGGTGCCCTTGCCGGCCATTATCATCACTATTGGCAGCTACCTGATTTTGGCGGGCTCCGTAGCAGCGGCTATTTCTTCGGTGGCGGTGGAACCGGAAATGGGTACGCCTCCCCCACCCGCTACCCGATCTACTGCCCAACAGCAACTATCAGGCCCCGCAGCCACAGAGTAACGAGTTCCATCTTTGCTTGTATTGGCGTACTTCTACTTGCTTCTGTTGGCTCCTTAGCTTGTTACTTCGGCTGTTTTTGCCAACTCGCTTCAACTTTTCCCTTGCTTGTAAGTACAAATGTTGTACTTGCTTACGGCTACGCCTCCTTATCTTCCATACTCTGCTTACAACAAAACACACCGATGGAATTGCACGAACGATTTGCTGCCTTTTTAGCCGACAAAGCCATTACCGTTAACCAACTAGCCAAGGAACTGGATTATGACCGGCCGGAAAAGTTGTATTCCATTCTTCGGCAGCGCAACAAACCCAGCTACGAAACCCT
The DNA here is from genome assembly GCF_017313265.1 of Hymenobacter telluris. Classification (GTDB taxonomy): domain Bacteria; phylum Bacteroidota; class Bacteroidia; order Cytophagales; family Hymenobacteraceae; genus Hymenobacter; species Hymenobacter telluris. The sequence continues at coordinate 33,079 of NZ_JAFLQZ010000023.1, forward strand.
CCTGACGCTGCTTACCCGCTACCCCGAACTCAGCGCCGAATGGCTGATCAGGGGCCAGGGCCCGATGTACACCACCCCTATTACAACAGATACTGCGGTAACCGTAGAAACCACCACCCACCTGCCCTTGCGCACCGACAATGGCCGCACATTGGTAGTAACCACCGATACCACTGGCAAGGAAAACATGTCGTTGGTGCCTATTCCGGCGCAGGCGGGCTACAGCCGGCAGTTCAGCGACCCATCATTTGTTGAAGACCTCGTGAAATTTACCATCCCCGGCTTCCCTATCCAGGGCGGGCGGGCTTTCGAGGTGGAAAGCGACAGTATGATGCCCATCATCCGGCACAAAGACATGGTGCTGTGCAGCTACGTAGATAAATGGACCAGCCTGGCCCCCGGCTACCCCTACGTGGTGGTGCTCGAAAACATGATTATGGTGAAGCGCATCAACGCCCCCATCCTGCACGCCAACGACACCGTGGAACTGCACTCCGACAACTCCCACTACCAAGTGCACCGCGTCCGGGCCGAGGACATCAAGGAAATCTGGCTGGTGCGCGGCATCCTCACCTCCCAGATTCCGGCCAACAACCGCGAAGTGCAGGACCGCCTCATTGAGATGGTGGGCTTCATGACCAACAACACCGAACACCTGCAAATGATGACCATGGAAATGCTGCGCATGATTCGCGAAACGCAGTCGGTGGCGAAGGGGAAATGAGTAGTGAGTAGTAGGTAGTTGGTAATGAGACATTTCATCCTACTACCTACTACCCAATACCTATTACTTCCTTACCGCTCTAGCTTGAAGCTGGGGTCTAGGGCGGGGCGCTGGGGTTGGTTGGCAACGGCCCAGCCAGTCAGGTAAATCCAGCGGGTGACGTTGGCTAGCTTGGCGATGTTGATACGTTCCGGCTCGTCTTTGGGCGTGTGGTAGTCCTGGTGCAGCAGCGTGGTGTAGCAGATGGCCGGGATACCGACGCGGGCGTACGAGAGGTGGTCGGAGCGGAAGTACCAGCCTTCGGGGTGCGTGGGCTTGTCCCACTCGGTGTCCAGCTTGAACTTGGGGCTGGCCTGGTTGGCGGCCAGGGCAATATTCACTAAGTCGGGCGAGTTACGGTGCGGCACTTGGGAGCCGAGCAGTGCCGCGCTGTCGGGGGCGTTGCGGCCCAGCATTTCGGCGTTCAGCACCGCCACAATAGCCTGTTTGGGTACCGTGGGCGTGGCGGCGTAGTAGCGGGAACCCAGCAAACCCCGCTCCTCGGCCCCGTGGTACACAAACAGCACCGACCTTCGCCCTGGTTTCTGCACAAAGGCCCGCCCTACGGCCAGCAGCGCCGCGCAGCCGGTGGCGTTATCGTCGGCGCCGTTGTAGATGGAGTCGCCGGCTACGGGGGCGCGCACGCCGTCGTGGTCTTGGTGGGTGCTGAAGAGCACGTATTCGTTTTTCAGCTGCGCATCGGTGCCCGGCAGTTTGGCCACGATGTTCACCGAGGGGTAAGCAAACGTCTCAACCGCAAGGTTGGCCGTGAACTGCTGGCCGGCTTGCTGCGCCCAACTGGCATCGGTAGCCGGCAGCCACACCACCGGCCCTTGGCTGGCCGGAATCTTTACGTTGGCATCACCCGGCAGCCCGTAGCGGCCCCGCTCGAAAATATGGCTCCAATGCTCGTAGATGGCCTGCGCTTTAGCATCCGAAATAAACACCACGGCCACGGCACCGGCTTTTAGCAGGTCAGCGGCCTGGTCGCGGAGCTTGGCAAACAGGTAGCGCCGGTAGCTGATACCGTCGGTAGGGGCGCCCGAAATCTGCAAGGCCACGGCTTTGCCTTTGATGTCTACTTTGGCAACCTCGGCAGGCGTGGCCGTACCCACATACACCAGCGGCGCCGCCACGCTGGCATTGGTGGGCGCTACTAATACGGCATCCTGATTTACACGCAACTGGTGCGTGCCAATGCGCAAGGTGCTGGCCGGGGTCAGGCGAGTACGCTGGATATGGAAGAACTGGAAGTAGGTACCATCGTCGCCGGCGGGTTGCAGGCCGCTGGCGCGAAGCTGCTCGGCAATCCACACGGAAGCCCGCAGCTCGTCGAGCGTACCGCCCTCGCGCCCCCGGAAATGGTCACCACCAATGGCGAACAAGTCACGTTTCAGGTCCGCTTCGTTGATGGCAGTACGTTTGTCGCCGGTGAAAGGGCTGCGCTGGGCCACGGCGGAGTTGGTCAGCAGCAGCAGCAAAGCGCTTAGGCAGCCAGTGGCAACTAGCCGGGCAAGAGGTAGGAAGGGCATAAACTAAGGAGTAGATCTGCTTGTGAAGCAGGTGGGTTCATTATAAGTAACTCAGATAGGGCAGCTTACACTGCCACCTCTACCAGCACTGCCGTGGAACCGCCCTGGTCGTCGTCGGTGACGAGTAGCAGCTCGTAGCGGTTGGCGGCAATGCGGCGGCGGACAGCCACGCTTTCCACTTTGCCGTGGTAAGGCTGGTTGTCAGGCAGTTGGAGCTGCGCGAAAGACACGGGCTTATCGGCCTGTTTTAAATCCAGCAGACCCACGAAGCTGCCCAGCACTTCGCCATCCAGCACGGCATCGGTGGTGTCTTCCACGGAAGCCGTTACAAATAGCTCCTTTTCGTACACGCAGGCCCCCGAAAAGCCGGAGGGCTTGCCATTGATGGTCGGCAGCTGAAACCGAATCGGTTGTACGGTGGGCAACGTGGTAGTACGGTGCTGCAAATAGTCGAGGGTGGCGGCAAGGGGCAGCTGAAACACGAGGTTACCGGCCGTAGAGCCTACCGTACGCTGGAATAGCAGCAGTTCCGTAGCCGTAGCCGCCACGGCTTCCAGGTTCAGCGTCACGCCCGTTGGCAACGACTTCCGCAGATGGGCATACAGGCCGCTCAACGCAATAGGATACACTGTAGCGGCGCTGTGGTTACTGGTTGAAACAGGCACCCAAAAACCGTTTTCACGCGCCGCCGTAGCCCCCGAACCCAGCACCAGCAAGCCCGTTTCGCCGGTGGCTGTGGTGAGCACAGTCATGCTTTCCAGGTCGGCTTTGATGGCTTTTTCAATGCGCCCGGAGCTGAAATGGGCCGTTTCAAACAGCGTAAGCGGCTCCCCCGGCTTCAGGTCGGCAGCGCTGAAACGGTACAGGTACGGCGAATCGTCGCCGATGATGTACACCGTGTCGCCCACAATTTCCACCCCCGAAGCCGACGGCAGATTAGGCAAATCAAGCTGGCGAAGGATAGTGGCGTGCATGGGGTTTGATTGTTGAATAGTTGAAGTGCTGAATAGTTGAATTGCCAACGAGGCTGTCATCTTCTATCTGTCATCCTGAGCTTGCGAAGGACCGTGTCACGATAGAACAATTGATAATTGATGTAGCAGCAACGGCCTGTTCTCATCTCATAAGGTCCTTCGCAAGCTCAGGATGACAGTTCCGTCAACAATTCAACAATCAGCAAGTCAACAATTAACCTACTTCACAATCGTGAATTCTACGCGGCGGTTGAGGCGGCGGGTTTCCTCTTTGTCGTTGCTGGCGCGGGGGCGGGTTCCGCCGTAACCGACTACACTGATGCGGCTTTCGGGTACGCCGCGGGTGATGAGGTAGCGGCGCACCTCCCCTACCCGGTCTTCGGAGAGCTTCTGGTTGAGGTCGGCGTTGCCCTGGTTATCGGTGTGGCCTTCCAGCTGAATATTGACGGTGGGGTTGTCGGTGAGCGTGCGGGCCAGCCGGTTCAGCTCGGCGTACGAAGCGGGCAGCAGCGTGAACTTACCCTGCGCAAAAATCAGCGTGGGCAGCTCCAGGCTCGACCCCACGGCGGCGGGCACCAGCACCAAATCGAGGGTGCGGGAGCCGGCCATATTCACGGTGTCGGTGGCGGTGAGGAAGGTGGCATTGCTGCCCATGACCCGGTAGCGGCCCGGCGGCAGCGTGAACTGGTAGGAGCCCGTGCCCGGCAAGCTGCGGGCGGTGGCGTTAAACACCAAATCGTTATCCAGGCGCATCACCTTTACCTCGGCGGCCAGCGGCTGCTTGGTTTTGGCGTTAAGCACCCGGCCCGTGAGCAGCATGCGCGGCAGCGTGGCCGGAGACGCCACGGCCGCTACCGGGGCTGCCGAATCGGGGGCGGCAGGCAGCACGTTGGTAGCCGTGCGGTAGATGTCGGCCGGACCGTTGGCAGTGCGCGACGACGAATAATAGGCCTGCTTGCCATCGGGCGAGAGGGTGAAATAAGCATCAAAACCAGGCCCGTTGATGGACGGCCCGAGGTTGCGCGGCACGCTCCAATGCGTCCAGGATTCATCGAGGCGGGTGCTGGTGAAAATATCCACGCTGCCGTAGCCGGCGTGACCATAGGAGCTGAAGTACAGCGTTTTGCCATCGGGAGCCAGCCAGGGCGCAAAATCGAAGCCCGGCGAGTTGACCACGCTGCCCAGGCTGCGCGGCTCGCTCCAGCTACCATCGGGCGCGGGCGTGCTCACGTAGAGGTCGTTGCCGCCTTCGGTGTCGCTGCGTTCCAGGGAAAGCAGCAGCACTTTTTCGTCGGGCGTCATGAAAAACGTGGTAGCCGGCCCCGAAGAATAGTAGCTTTTGATAGTCATGGGTACCGGCCGCGGACCTTTGCTGGCCGTACGCGCCACCTCCGATACGCCTTCGTCGCGGAAGCTGCCGTCTCGCTCGTAGGTGCCGCGCACCAGCAGCTTGCTGCCCTGCGGGCCTACTACGGCCATTACGCCGTTGTGCTGGGGGGTATTGAGAGCATCGAAGCGCGTAGGGGGCTCCCAGGTCTGGCCCTGGTCTTTGGATGTGCTCACCCAGGCGTCGCCCGATTCGGTGTTGCCTTCGGTGTTACCGGCAAAGCGGGTGCGCGTGAGGTAGAGCGTGGTGCCATCGGGGGTTAGCACGGGGTGTAGCTCGTTGCCGCCGGTGTTGAGGCTGGCCATGGGAGTAGGCACTCCATAACCCGGCAGCGTAGCATCTACGTTGAGGCGCAGCTGAAACAGCCGCCACTGCTGCGTAGCCCGGTTCTGCGGATTCTGGAGTACGGCCGCCGTACCGTTGAACTTATCGGAATTGGCTACGCTGAGGCACTTTTCGTTGCCGCGTACTACCAGCTGCACGCTACCTACCGGGCCGCTTGGCACCAGCTTCCACTGCTGATAAAAGCTACCCGACCACGGCCGCTGCACCAGCGGAGCGTTTTCGTCGGGCTTATCTACGGTCAGGCATTTGCCGCTGTGCCGGGCCTCAATGCGGTAATACTCGCCGCCGGGCACTACCGGCACGAAGCGCCACTGCTGGCTGGCCGGGTGCGTAAACTCCCACTGCACGATGGCCGCTCCGGCTTCCTGCGAGCCACCCCGCACATCGAGGGAGCGGCCACTGCTGCGGGCTATAATGCCGTACCAGCCATTGGCATCGGGCGTGGGCGCCGACGGTTGTGCCCACAGGGGCGCGGTGGCAAGCAATAACAACAGGGAAAGCAGGGAAACTCGAAAACGGAATGGCAACATGGGCAACTAAACGCAGAGGTTGACCTGCAAGTTAGCTGAAACCACAGCGGCCTGCTAAGCGAAGCGCCGCGCCTCTCAATGAGAAACGCGGCGCATAGCATCAAAAAAGCAAGTTCGGAACCGTCTACTGAGGGTTGTGAATGTACTTGAAACGAACGAAACGGTCGTTTTCGTAGATGGCAGTGAAATGGCCGCTGCTCTGGGTTTTCACTTCTTGCTGCTTGCGCTCAGCTTTGGTAGTAGCCATGGGAACCGCCGGATAAGAACCGGGAGTTGTGCCCGGCACGTGTACAATGAAGGAGAGAATTTTAGAGGGCATTGTTTGTTTTCGTTTAGGTAAACAGAAGTGGGAAGCGGAGCAATGGAAAAACCAAAGCAGATCAGGAAACAAAACTGGTTTCGAGCACTAAAAGTGCCGTTATTAACTCAAATGTAACGATGTTTCTATTTGATAGAATGATCCTAATGTATATTTTTTCACAAAAAAAATAAAATAGGTTATACTCGATACTCCTTGCTTCTTTCTATCGTCTAGTTTTTTTCATAGTAATACTGCATTCGTCTTGTTACAGTTACACTTCGTCGGAATAATAACTATGTTCATAGACCTGAGCTAGTGGCGCGGTGCAACATAAGCAAGCACTGCCTTTGAACCTAACCTGCTATTAGCCAGTAAAAAGATTAGAGTGCATACCGCCTCCATCATCTGATTTTCCACTGTTATTAATTTCCCACCATGCGCAAAGGCACTACCGTTAGCTGGAAGTACGGCACTGGCACCGCCACCGGCAAAATCGAAGAAACCCACAAGGAATCTATTACCCGAACGCTCAAAGGCTCGGAAATTACCCGCAACGGTACCCCCGACAATCCGGCTTTCGTTATCGTGCAGGAAAACGGCGACCGAGTAATCAAGCTGCAAAGTGAAGTGAAAGAAGCTACCAAAAAGTAACAGCAGCTCCTTTTCAAACGCAAAAACTCCCCGCCAGCGGCTGCCGGCGGGGAGTTTTTTATTGCTGTACTGCGCGTACTACTTAGCGGTTCTTAGCGTCGGGCTCGATGAAGGCTTGCTCCTCCATTTCGGTGGGCACCACCACAATGCCGCGTTGCAGCATGGAGTTGCGCTTGCCGTAGAGGAAGTACACCACGAAGCCCAGCAGCATCCAACCCAACGCCAGCTTCAGCGTGTTGGCGTCGAGGGCGGCAATCATGAGCAAGCAGATAGCCGCGCCCAGAATGGGTACCAGCGGGAAGCTGGCCGACGAGAGCGGGGAACGGAAAGGCCGGTGCTGGTCGGGGTCGGAGCGGCGCATAATCCACACGCCCAGGCTTACCAGCACGAAGGCCAGCAGGGTACCAAACGAGGTAAGGTCGCCGGCCAGTGAGCCGGGTACGAAAGCAGCAAACGCGCCCACAAACACCAACAGCACCAGGTTGGATTTGTAAGGCGTGTTGAATTTGGGGTGAAGCTCGGAAAACGCTTTTGGCATCAGGCCATCTTTAGCCATCGAGAAGAACACGCGGCTCTGGCCCATGAGCATCACCAGAATTACCGACGAGAAACCCAGCAGGATAGCCAACGTTACGGCCGTGCTCAGCCACTCATAGCCGGGCATGTGCGCCTTGATGGCGTACGTTACCGAGGCCTCGCCGCCCTTGGCGGGGTCGGCAAATTCGCGCCAGTTGGCTACCCCCGTCAGCACGTGGCCGAACAGGATGTAAAGCACGGTGCACACAGCCAACGAGCCGAGAATACCGAGGGCATGTCGCGCTTGGGATTTTTGGCTTCCTGTGCGGCAGTACTCACGGCATCAAACCCGATGAAGGCAAAAAACACAATGGCCGCGCCGCCAAGTACGCCACCCCAGCCATGCTTGTTCCAGGCCGTGTATTCGCGCACGATGGTACCCGCCGCGTTTTTCACGGGCTCGGCATTTTCCGGAATCAGATAGGGCGTGTGGTTGGCCGGGTTGATGAACTGCCAGCCTACAGCAATGAATACCAGCACGATGGCCACTTTCAGTACCACCACAATGGCGTTGAACATAGCCGACTCCTGCGTACCCTTGATGAGCAGCAACGACAGGGCCACAATCACCAGCAGGGCCGGCAGGTTGATGAGGCCGTGCTCCGTAACCCCGTTCACTACCGCACTTTCGAAGGGCGAGTGGCTTAAATTGTACGGGACGCTGGTGCCAAAGACTTCCAGCAGCTTGTTGAGGTACTCGCTCCAGGCAATGGACACGGTGGCCGCGCCCAGCGCGTATTCCATAATCAGGGCCCAGCCAATCACCCAGGCCACAAATTCGCCCATGGTGGTGTAGGCGTAGGTGTAGGCCGAGCCGGCAATGGGAATCATGGCGGCAAACTCGGCGTAGCACAAGCCGGCAAACACGCAGCCGATGGCGGCCACAATGAAGGCCAACGTTACGCCCGGCCCGGAAGCCTGCGCGGCGGCCGCGGCGGTGCGCACAAACAAACCGGCCCCAATGATGGCCCCAACACCCAGCGCCACGAGGTTGCCCGCGCCCAGCGTCCGTTTCAGGGTGCCATGCCCGGAAGAATTAGCTTCACCCAGCAGCTGAGCTAAGGGCTTTTTGGCGAAAATACTTGCCATACGAATTAGTAAGATGGAGAGAGGATTGAGTTGATGATGTAGCAGGAAGGCGCAACGCGAAAGTGGCTGTCCGGCCCCGAATATAGGCGTTTATTGGATTCGTCCGCTTCTAGTGGGTGATTGTCCTACGCAGAGGCAAACCTGATTAAACCTTGCAGCCCCACGTTGCTCTAACCGGCCAGAATCAACCCCACAGACACACCTTCTCATGAAAAAGACGCTTGTAGTACTAGCCGCTTGCCTTCTGACCGCCGTTGGCGCAGCCAACGCCCAATCCACCGACGCAGCCCCCATGGGCCGGGGCAACCGCATGGGCCAGGGCCGCGGCAACCTCACGCCTGAGCAGCGGGCCGAAATGCAAACCAAACGCCTCACCACACAGCTAGGCCTGACCGCCGACCAAACCACAAAGGTTCAGGCCATTGCGCTGGCCGAAAACCAGGAGCTGGCCACCCTGCGCGGCAAATACGCCGCTGCCGACTCGCGCCAGGGAGCCGGCCAGGAAATGAAAGCCTTGCGCGACAAATACGAAACCCAGCTCAAAGCCGTGCTGACGCCCGAGCAGCTCACCAAGTACGACCAGCTGCGCGACGAGCGGACAGACAACCGCCGCGACAAAATGAAAGCCGGCGGCATGAAGCAAAAAGTGAAAGCCTAAGCTACTTGCTCATCAATTCTTTGAAAAAGCCTCAGCCAATATGGTTGGGGCTTTTTTGTGGGCTACCATTCTGTTGGCGGCTACCAAGAACTACCTGACTGCCACCCTGGCTAGCTCATCCGCCATCCATTGCCTGGCATCCTGCCAAGAATACTTTTCCTTGGTTTTCGGTTTAGGTAGCATTGCACTTGCTTATATTTGAGAATATGCGCCCGGTGTCACCTCCCCCGGCCGGCTGCGCATCCACCACATCCATCACCCCATGAGTCCTCTGCCCAGTAGTACCGCGTCGGTACAAATTCAGCAGTTTTACGATAAAGGCCTGGCCCACGCGAGCTACGCCATCCGCAGTGGCCGCCAGGTAGCCATCATCGACCCGGCCCGCGACCCCCAACCCTACTACGATTTTGCCGACGAGCACGACGCGCGCATTATTGCCGTTATCGAGACGCACCCGCACGCCGACTTCGTGAGCAGCCACCTCGAAATAGCCGAGGAAACCGGCGCCACTATCTATTGCAGCAAACTGGTTAAGGCAACCTACCCGCACCACCCGTTTGATGATGGCGACCGGATAACGCTGGGCAACATGGAGCTGCACGCCATCAACACCCCCGGCCACTCGCCCGACAGCATTTGTGTGCTGCTCATGGACGAGTTTGCGCATACCCGCGCCGTATTCACCGGCGACACGCTGTTTGTGGGCGACGTGGGCCGGCCCGACCTACGCGAAGACAGCGCCGTGGGGGGCCACACCCGCGAAGACCTGGCCGTTGACCTGTATAACAGCACCCGCCAGAAGCTGATGACGCTGCCGCCGAGCACCAAGGTGTACCCGGCCCACGGCCCCGGCAGTTTGTGCGGCAAAACCACCAGCACCGACCTCGACAGCACCATCGGCAAGGAAGTGCAAACCAACTACGCCTTGCAGCCCATGTCGCAGGACGATTTTGTGAAGGTGCTGCTGGAAGACCAGCCGTTTGTGCCCAAGTATTTCGGGCATGATGTGGTGCTGAACAAGCAAGGTGCGCTACCGTTCGAAGAAAGCCTCCGGCGGATACCGCGCCTGCAACCCGACGCCCCCCTCGACCCCAACGCCCTGATTATTGATACCCGGCCCGCCGCGCAGTTCCGGGCCGGCCACTTGCCCGGCGCCATCAACCTGATGGACGGCGGCAAGTTTGAAACCTGGCTAGGCTCGGTAGTTGGCCCGAAAGAGCAGTTCTACCTGCTAGCCGATTCGCAGATTGCCCTGGACACGGTGATGCGCAAAGCCGCCAAAATCGGCTACGAGGTCAACATCAAGGGCGCCCTGATTACGCCGCAGCAGCTCCCGGTTACCAGCCCCGAAACCGACGTAGCCCACGTGCGCACCCGGCCCGAGGATTTCACCATCGTGGACATCCGCAACCGCACCGAAGCCCAGCAGCCGGTTTTTGAAAACGCACTGAACATTCCGCTGCCGGAGCTGCGCGAGCGGGCCCACGAAGTACCCACCGACAAGCCCGTGCTAGTGCATTGCGCCGGTGGCTACCGCTCCGCGGCCGGGGCCAGCATCCTGGATGCCGCCCTGCCCGACCACGTGCCCGTGCATGATTTGGGCGAGGCCATTACCACGTTCCAGAAGCAGCCGGTGCATTAACATAGTATCATCAGAAAAAACAGAAAGCCCCAATCCAGTACTGGTTGGGGCTTTCTGTTTTCCAGGCTATTCCCAAGGACACTTACTGAATTACTGGCCGGCATTCGGCCCTACCAATCGGTTAGCGTCATCGTTGAGGGGCAGAGAGCCATCGGTGCGGCCCTGCATTTTGCGGCGCCAATGCTCGCCTAGCGCCGGGCAAGCCGCTAGTTGCGCTATCAGTTCCCGGTCGTGGCGCTGCTCGTATTTGGCCGAGTTGGCCCGCGCTACTGTCCACTCGGGATGAGGCCTTTCCAATAGGTGCAGCACGTCGGTTGGGCTTACCAGGCCGGGCTGTAGCACCCGCAGATACCAGCCGGTGAAGCCGGTTTCCTGGAGCCATTGCGAAAACAACGGCAGTTGCCACCGCCGCGCAATTTTCCAGCACGGCGAGCGGGGCTGCGAGATTTGCACTACCGCCTCCCCAAACGCAAACACGTCGCCAATGCACACGTCGGCTTCGGTACAGTTTCCGCCGATGGTCAGGTTTTCGCCGAAGCTACCGGCTGCCAGTGGCAAGCCCAGGCGCTCAGCCCAGTAGGTGTAATGCACGGCGGGGTAGGCGCATAGCGCTTGGTCGGGGCCGCCGTGGTTGCGCTGGTCGGCTTGCGCATCGCCGGCGAGGTTGAGTGCATCCAGCCACACCGGCTCTGCTACCGCCTGCTTGTATATGGCCGAAGTCCAGGGGCGGTTTAGCACCTCGGTTGCATTGGGCGCTCCTAGTGCCTGCGGAAGCCCGACGCGCAAGGAAATCAGCGGGACAGAAATAGCGGGAACGGAATCAGCCATAGTTGTTGCGGGTTTTTCTGGGCGGTACTTGAAACTACGAAGGCGAGCTACCCCTCACGAAACTGAACGAACTGCCGCTGGCAAACTTATCTGCTTGCAGATACTGTTGTGAGCGAGCTGCGCCAAATTGCAGAGAAAATCGGCGCGGCAAAGGTTAATTTTGGCTTTTACATCATCACGATTTCCGGTATGAAAGTTCTGCACACCGCCGACTGGCACCTGGGCCAGCGCTTTATCAGCGGCCACGAACGAACCGAGGAGCACCGCCACTTTCTGGACTGGCTGGTAGCCACGGTGCGGGAGCAACGAGTGGAAGTGCTGGTAATAGCCGGCGACATTTTCGATACCGGTTCGCCCTCCAACCAGGCCCTGGAGCTCTACTACTCGTTTCTGCTGAACATGCGCGGCACCGGCTGCCGCGACATTGTGGTGGTAGGCGGCAACCACGATTCGCCGGCCACTCTCAACGCTCCCGCCCGGTTGCTGCGCCACTTGCGCGTGCACGTGGTGGGCTGCGTACCGGATTGTTTTGAAGAGCAGGTGCTGGTGCTCGATGATGCCGCTGGTAAGCCCGGTTTGGTGGTGTGCGCCGTGCCCTTTCTGCGCGACCGGGACGTGCGCCTATCAGTACCCGGCGAAACGGCCGAGGAGCGCGAAGCCCGCATCAAGCAAGGCCTCGCCGACCACTACAGCCGTATAGCCGAAGTGGAACAAGTGTGGCAATTGAAAGACCTGGGGCTACCCGTGCTGGCTACCGGCCACCTCTACGCCGCCGGTGCCGCCCCTTCCGATTCTGAGCGCACCATTCACGTAGGCAACCTGGGCCAGATTACGGCCGACCATTTCCCCGAAATCTTCGATTACGTGGCGCTGGGGCATCTGCACCGGCCGCAGCGGGTGGGCGGCCGGGAGCATATCCGCTACTCCGGCTCTCCTATTGCGCTGTCGTTTTCGGAAATCGACCACCCCAAGGAAGTGCTGCTGCTGGAGTTCAACGGCGGCAAGCTGCACACGCTGGAAGCCCTGCCCGTACCCGGCGCGCGGCGGCTGGTCCGCTTCCACGGCACCCTCGATGAAGTAACCCAGGGCCTCACCTCCTACGATAACACCGGCTACTTGCTGCCCGCCTGGGTGGACGTGCAAATTCATTCTGAATTGACGCAACTGGAAGTGGCCGAAGCCCTGCTTAAAGTGATTCAGGCCCTGGACCGCAAGCAGCTGGAAGTACTGGCCCGCCGCCACTTCCGGCTGGTGAAACTCCGCGCCCTTGGAACTGATGCCGATGATTCCGAGGAACCCCTCACCCGCAGCCTCCACGACTTCACGGAGCGCGAAGTATTCGAGCAGCGCCTGGAAGCAGAGCCCGAAGCCATCCGGACGGAGCTGCTGCGCACGTTTGATGAGCTGCTGGAGCGGATGTAGCAGGGCATAATCGGGCAGGATAGAAACGTATTTGCAGTAGCTTGCTGCCGCCACTTGCCTAGTCGTTTATGTCCTCTTCTCCCGACATCCTGCTTTACCAGTCGCCCAACGGGCAAACCCAGCTGGAAGTACACCTCCAAAACGAAACCGTCTGGCTGACTCAAGCGCAGATGGCGGGGTTGTTTGGCCGTGACCAAGGCGTTATCAGCCGCCACCTGAAAAATATATTTATCAGTGGTGAGTTGGAAGAGGAAAGCAGTACGCAAAAGCTGCAAGTCACTCCTTTGTCAATTGCAGAGGGCGTTGCTACTAGTTCTATGCAAAAAATGCATAAAACTTCTGGCGGCCGGCCTGTAAGCTATTATAATCTTGACGCCATCATCTCGGTTGGGTACCGAGTCAATTCCATTAAAGGCACCCAGTTTCGCAAGTGGGCCACCAGTATTCTGCGGCAGTACTTAGTGGAGGGCTACGCGCTGAATGAGCGGCGCCTGCGCGAAAGCACCCGGCAGCTAAACGACCTGAAACGGCTGGTAAAGCTTCAGGCAGAAATAGCCACCAAGCAGGAGCTTACCGCCGGCCAGTCGGATGCGCTGCTGCGGGTACTCGGCGACTACGCCCACGCCCTCGACGTGCTCGACCAGTACGACCACCAGCGCCTGCGCGTGCAAGGCACCGCCACCGAAGAGCCGTTTGAACTAACCTACGAAGCCGGGTTGGAGGCTGTGGACAGTCTGCGGGAGCAGTTTGGTGGAAGCGTACTGTTTGGCCGGGAAAAAGATGCGTCGTTTCAGAGTTCGGTACGCAGCATCTACCAAAGCTTCGGCGGCGAAGACCTGTACCCCAGCGTGGAGGAAAAAGCGGCCAATCTGCTCTACTTTGTAGTGAAGAACCACTCGTTTTCTGATGGCAACAAGCGCATCGCGGCCTTCTTGTTCGTGTGGTTTCTCGACCGGAACCAGTGCCTATACAAGCCCGATGGCTCCCGGCGCCTCGCCGATAACGCCCTGGTAGCCCTTACCCTGCTCATTGCCGAAAGCAAGCCCGAAGACAAGGATACCATGGTAACGCTGGTAGTCAACCTAATCAACCAAGACAACTAACTGCAACGCATGCACAGCCTTCGCCCTATTTCACTGCTGCCCGCGTGGTTCCTGCCTGGTTACCTGCTGCTTGTTGGTATCCAACCCGTATCGGCGCAGGTACTCGCTCCGCCCGACACTTCCTTTACGGTGCACAGCGCTTTTACTAAGGCGAAGAAAAACTATCCAGCAATCAGTATTGCGCGGCCAGCCGTACCCACCACTATCCGGACTCAAACCAACATCACGTACTGCACCATTGGTAACCGCAGTTTGCAGCTCGACGTGTTTCAACCGAAAGCCCGGCGCAAGCAGGGCTATCCGGCAGTCTTGTTCGTATTCGGGGGTGGCTGGCGTTCCGGCGACCGGTCACACCACATGCCCATAGCGCAGCAAGTGGCGGCGCAGGGCTACGTAACCGTTACGGCCGACTACCGGCTTTCCACCGAAGCCTTGTACCCCGCCGCAGTGCACGATTTGAAGGGTGCCATTCGGTGGCTGCGGGCTAACGCCAAAACCTACAACCTGGACACCACCAAAATTGCAGTTTGGGGCTTTTCGGCCGGGGGGCAGTTGGCTTCCCTAGTGGGCACCACCAGCCACGACCCGACATTGGAAGGCGCCAGCTGCCATACCAGCCATTCCAGCAGCGTGCAGGCCATAGTAGATGTGGATGGCACACTGGCTTTCATCCACCCCGAGTCGGGCGAAGGCAACGACAGCAAAGGCCCTTCGGCCGCTACTTACTGGTTCGGGGCGTCCAAAACCGAGAAGCCCGAGCTGTGGCACCAGGCGGGGGCGCTCAACCACGTAACCAGCCAAACCCCACCTATCATGTTCATCAACAGCGCGGTAGACCGCATGCACGCGGGCCGCGAAGACATGATCAAGCAGCTTGATGCTTTCCACATTTACCACGAAACCCATACATTTCCGGACTCGCCGCACACGTTCCCGCTGTTCAACCCGTGGTTCGAGCCCACGCTAAACTACACGGTGAAGTTTCTGAACAAGGTTTTCAAGAGCCAGTGAGATGAGGCGAGCAAAATAGAAGTGGCCCACTCCTTCCCGCTTCTCCTGCTTTCCTTCCGTTCTATTCCCTACCAATAATCCGACAATAGTATCTAGCCGCCGGTACACCGCGCTGCTTCTATTATTTTATCCCCAATCCTGTACCCATGCCTACCGAGCATAAGCTATATCTACTTAACTGCATTTGGGAAAAGCGCCGGCAATTAGGAATCTTCAATACCTTGAAGGCCAATTCCCTGAACAAAGACAAGGGCTTTATTTACATCAACCGGAACACCGCCCTGCACATGGCAGCAAGCAGTACGCTGGCGGTTGCGGCCCACTTCACCATGAATGGCTATTGGGTGCCGCAAGAGTATGCTTCGGCTCTGCTGGCCCTGGCTGAGCAGGCTACGCTGGAGGTGCCCGGGAATTTTACTATCTATTCCGGCGCAAGAATCTACGTTAATAAGGGTGCCACTCTGGTTTTGGGTAGCGGCTACATCAACCATAATGCAAGTATCACCTGCTTGCACCGAATAGAAATCGGGCAGGATGTGGCCATTGCAGATAACGTCACGATACGAGACTCCGATGACCACGACATCCTTTCTTCGCCCCATGTAAAAACCAGTCCCATCAAAATCGGCAACCACGTCTGGATCGGCATGAATGTTACTATTTTGAAGGGCGTAACCATTGGCGACGGCGCCATTGTAGCCGCCGGGGCCGTGGTTACCCGAGACGTTCCGGCCGGCTGCCTGGCCGGTGGGGTTCCCGCCCGAATTATCAGGCAGAACGTGGCCTGGCACTAACCCCTCCCCCACTCGGCTAAGGCCTGGCAGCAACTGGGCGCGCCGGGTGCAGACGGCTGGCAACCAACTCCTGCTACGGTACTGCGGTAGCAGCTTATCCATTCATTGACGGGCTACGCCTGCTACTGAGGAAGCTTGCGGCACCAGAGGCCTCTACCCGGAAAGTTGCAAGCCACTCAGACAACACGCCCTCAACCTTACGAAGCTGAACTGCGTTAAAAAGGCATCACCATTTTTCTTTGTCACTCATGGGTATATTCGGTTCAGATAGCCCCAGCGGCACGTTGGGCGGCTTGATTTCAGGTTTATTTGGGGGTAGAAAATCCGTGGATACCTCGTCTGAGTCCTACGGCTCTGCTCCTCGTTCCGGCGGGTTCAACCGCAAGCTGATGGGCGGTGCCTTGCTAGCCGCCGGCGCGGCCTACCTCTACAACCGCAACAAGAACAGAAGCGTCAGCCCCCCCAGCTTCACCGGTAACGAATAGCGCATTCGTTGAAGTACCAAGCTGCCCGCCCCACGCCCGTTTTGGCGTAAGGCGGGCAGTTTTTTGTTTACCTGTACTGTGTCCGAAGATTCTCAAACGGTCATGCTGAGCGCAGCCTAGCTTGCTGGTTCCCACAGCTCAATCTTGTTGCCGTCCGCATCCATAATGTGCACGAACTTGCCATAGTCATAGCTCGCAATATCATCCAGAACCACGACACCGCTGGCTTTGAGCTTATCCACCAGCCCTTCGATGTTCTGCACCCGGTAGTTGATCATAAAGCCTTTGGTGGACGGCGCGAAATAGTCGCTGCCGGTTTGGAACGGGCTCCATTGCAGCGAGTTTACCTGCTCCGGCTTGTCCACGCTACGCGACTCAAACGTGGAACCCCAGTCGTTGACTTCCAACCCCAGATTGTTGGCGTACCATTCTCGCGTTTCCTTTGGATTATCGGAGAAGAAGAAGATACCGCCGATACCTGTCACTTTGGGGGTGATGGGGTTGGTGGCGGATGGACTATTAGGTGTTTGATCTTTTGACTCCTCCATTTTTCTATGCTTTGACTTGAGGACTGATAGTTTATAAGCTATTCGGAAAATGTTTCCCCCAGCAAATCGAGTACTTCTTCAGTTGTCTTGGCTTCTGCGTCAAGCGTAGTTAAAGGAACTACCACTTTAGGAAATTCATCTACAAAACGCATTTCCTCAAATCTTGGAATGCCATACTGCTTCATAATCTGCTCGAAGTGCGGCTGATCTATACCCCAGACTTTGATAAACTTCGATTCGGCAACGTACACTTCCACTAAAGTATCATCGTCGTTGTAGATAAGGCCAAATTCCAAACGGCAGTCTGCGGTTAGCTCTTTTTGCAAAGACCCCAACACAGTTAGTATAAGTTTTTTATCCTGATACTCGCCGTAGGTTACGTCGCCTTCATACGGGCAGAAAAGACAAGCACATACATCCGGCAACATGCTTGTTAAGTTCAGCAGCAGTTCCCATAAGCGCGAATTATTGACATTCACCTCAGCGTAGAAGCGAAACAATTGCTCAGAGTCTTTCACATCTGTCAGCACGTATCCTTCTATAAAGTGTACTTCCTGGCGTGCTGCTATTTTCTCCCAATAGGCGCGCGGCACCTCACTTTTTTCAGCGAATCGGGTTGTTTTTGGAAGTTCTAAGCTTGACATATTTTCTGTATGCTTTGTTACATCCTCACGGCTTTCCCGCCATTGTAAACACTAGCTCCCCGCCCTTCACCACATCGGCATACTGCAAAAACGGCCGCGTGATTTTCTGGCCGTTGAGGCGGGCTTCCTTCACGTAGACGTTTTTGTCGCTCTGGTTTTTGACGGTGATGCGGAAGGTGTTGCCGTTTTCCAGATTGATGGTGGCGCCGTGGATGGCAGGGCTGCCGAGGGCGTACTCCGGCGAGCCGGGCGCTACGGGATAGAAGCCCAGAGACGAGAAGATGTACCAGGCCGACATCTGCCCGCAGTCGTCGTTGCCGCCGAGGCCGTCAGGGGTGGGGCGGTACATCTTGGGCAGAATCATCCGCACGCGGGCCTGGGTTTTGTGGGGCTGGCTGGTCCAGTTGTAAAGGTAGGCCACGTGGTGGGCGGGCTCGTTGCCGTGCACGTAGTTGCCGATGATACCGTCGCGGGTGATGTCCTCGGTTTCGGCGAAGAACTTATCCGGCAGGTGCATGGTGAACAGGGAATCCAGGTGGGGCAGAAACTTCTTCTCGCCGCCCATTTTGGCAATGAGGGCGGCGGGGTCTTGGGGCACGTAGAGGCTGTAGTTCCAGGCGTTGCCTTCGATGAAGCCTTGGTCGTGGGTGCTCAGCACGTCGAAGCGCGGGCGGAAGCTACCGTCGGCGAGGCGGGGGCGCATGAAGTTAATACGGCTGTCGTACACATTCTGCCAGTTTTGGGCCCGCTTGCTGAACTCTGCTTCGATGTCCGTCCGGCCTAGCTTTTTAGCCAGTTGCGCAATGCACCAGTCGTCGTAGGCGTATTCCAGCGTTTTGGATACCGAGGAGCCGCTTTTGTCCTCGGGCACGTAGCCCAGCTGCTCGTAGTAGCTGATACCGTCGAAGCGCGGCTGGTGGGCGGTGGCCACGCAGGCATCGAGGACGCGCTGGGCCTGGTCGGCGGGCACCACGCCTTTCAGCACGGCATCCACCACCACGGGCACCGAGTGGTAGCCAATCATGCACCAGTTTTCGTTGGCGTAGTGGCTCCAGATGGGCAGCATGTGCATCGTGCTTTGGTCGAAGTGGGCCAGCATCGACTGCACCATGTCGGCATTGCGCTGGGGTTGCAGCAGGTTATAGAGCGGGTGCAGGGCGCGGTAGGTGTCCCAGAGCGAAAACGACGTGTAGTTGGTGAAGCCCTCCGCCCGGTGAATGTTCTGGTCGAGGCCGCGGTACTGGCCGTCCACGTCCATGTAGGTGGTGGGACTGAGGGCGGCGTGGTACATGGCCGTGTAGAAGTTCTCCTTGTCCGCCCGTTTCGGCGACTCAATTACCACTTTGCCTAGTTCCTGCTGCCACAGCGCCTGTCCGGCCCGCTTCACCGCCTCGAAGTCCCAGCCCGGCACTTCGGCCCGCATGTTGCGCAGCGCCCCCTCGGTGCTCACGCCCGACAAGGCCATTTTCACTTTCACCTTCTCCCCGGCCGTGGTCTTGAAATCGAAGAACAGCCGCAGCTGCTCGCCGGCCAGCTCGGGGAAGTTCTTGGACTGGTCGAAGCGGCCCCAGAAGCCGCGGTACACCTGCTTTTTGGACAGGTTGCGGCTGCCGTAGCTCACGAACGGCTTCGAGAACGACATGGCGAAATACTCGGTGCGGGTGCGCGCCCAGCCGTGGGTTTGGCGGTAGCCGGTCACGAGCGTGTCGTTTTCCACCCGCACAAAGGTCCAGACGTTCTTATCAGGGTAGTTGTAGATGCCAGCCGTGAGGTCGAGAATGATGTGCGCCTGCTCCGACTGCGGAAACGTGTACTGGTGCATGCCCACCCGGTTGGAGGCCGTCAGCTCGGCCAGGATGTCGTGGTCATCGAGCCTGACGCGGTAGTAGGCGGGCTCGGCTACCTCGTTCTGGTGCGAAAACCGGGAGCGGAAGCCTCGCTCGGGCTGGTCGGCGGTGCCGGGGTTGAGCTGGAGCGGGCCGGTGGTGGGCATCACCAGAAAGTCGCCCAAATCGGAGTGGCCGGTGCCGCTGAAATGGGTGTGCGAGAAGCCGACGATGGTTTTATCGGCGTACTGGTAGCCGGCGCAGTACTCGTACATGCGGGGGTTGTACTTACCGTTCAGCTCATAGCTCAGCGTGTCGGTATCGGGCGAGAGCTGCACCATGCCGAAGGGCACCGTGGCGCCGGGGTACGTGTGCCCCATCCGGGCCGTGCCCACCAGTGGCTTGGCGTATTGCACGAGGTTTTCGGTGGTTTTGGCTTTCTGGGCGAAGGTTGGGACGGTGGCAAGGAGCAGCGCAGCAAGCGGCAGTAGTTTCATCAGCTTCAGGAAGGGGCGTGGTAGGAAGGTACAGGAATACTAACTATGTGATAGGACGCTAGAATAGACAATTCTACTTGCTCTGTCTTTGTAAAATATTTAACGCCTTGTCAGCTGCTTCTTTATCTAGCCCAATCATCGGCTTAGTCATTACCCATCTGCTTTTGATTAATTCAGGCAAACTATTTATTGACAAATCATCGTCTATAATCACATAATTCTCGGTTTCACCGAACTGGTTTACCCATACTTGAATTTCATCACTTCTTTTCCCTAGCGAATCAATAGATTCTTTTTCATTAATTTTTGAAATATCTTTTATCACTATACCTCTTCTTTCGAATAATGAATACCACTTCTCCAAGGGAAATTTAATCCTATGTGTAGTTGTTAATATAACAGATGCGCCTGTTTCAGAAATAATATACACCAGATTGTTTACTGCTCTTTCATTGAACTTCAAAAAGCCGTCGACTAATAATTCTGATGTTCGCCAAATTGGTGTTGTCACCAAAACTCCATCTATATCAAGCAGAATTTTCATGAGTTAGTTTATATGAGCTACAGTAGGTGGCAGTAGTTTCATCAGCTTCAATCTGGGTGGCGTGGAAGCTGGCAAGGTAGAGCTTCCAAGGTTCTTCCGAAACAGTAATTCATAAGCAGCTTTGCCTATGCTATCAACCCACGACAAGCCCATCCATAGGCGTGATGCGTATATAGGGTTGTCATCAGCCTATGCTACTTATGAAAAAGCTGCTTTCCTCCCTCACTCTTCTGCTTACGGGATGCATTACCTGCCAGGAAGTGGCGCTGCTACCCGAGGAACGGGCCTGGCTTGGCTCTTATATCGAAGGCCAGCAGGTGGTTTTCCATAGCAACCGGGGCAATACCAATACGGCCACAGTGCTGAAGCCACAGGAGTGGCACACCAACACTGATTGCAACTGGATGGAATCAGGCAAGTTTCAGCCTATCTTCTCCCAGATTGTGCTGCGCTCCAGCTCCATTTACAACGAGAAGAACCAGGACTTTGTGGTGAATCTGCGCAAAAACAACCCCGAGCGTCCTGCCGACCTGTCCTTCAGCGTAGCCGGCCTGGAGTGTCTTACCGCTTCCAAAGAGGGGGAGATTCTTTCCAAACTACAGCAGCAGGCCTGCACCCTGAGTACCACCGGCAAAACCTACCCGGCCGCCTACGTTTTCCGGCAAGGCCGGAACGCCATCATCTACGGTGGCGGGCAGCTACAGGCTTTTTTCTGGGATAAGCAGGACGGCCTGATTCGGTATGAGCTTGTGAATGGGGAAGTGTTTGATTTGGTGAGCCGCTAGCACCAGGAAGCGTGGTAGAGCGGCCATTGGCTTTATCAGCTCCGGAGGGTGGCGTTGAAGCTGGCAAGGCAGGAATCAACTGTTTACATCAAGAATAATCAACGTCGAGCACCCAGTCTTTGGCCTCGTTTCTCCTTTCACTTATTGCGCGTTTATACAGTTGCATAGCAAAAGTGTACTGCTGAAAGACAACAACTACATCGTTTTCAAAATCTATAGCATAAGTATTATCTTTTGAAACGAGCATATACTCAGTTTCGGCGTCCAACTCAACTTCGACGCAAGTTGGCTCAAACCAGAGCCGTTTAAGCTTATTTGTCTTATTCGTGAACTGCACACTCGTAAGTTGAGATTCAGCGAATGGAATCTTATCATTTTCGTCTTCAACGAAGAACAACCTGTTTAAAACACCCATTACAAACCCTATTTACAATTTTCTGAAGCAGTCCAACCTCGTTCTAACATTATTCTTTCTCGCGGGAATCATAACGATAAATGTCAACGTCGGTATAGGTTTGAGTACGATACAGAAAATTGATTGTCCGTAAATCATGGCCTAACGCCGGCGTGGTTTTCTCTTCATTTATATCAATATCCAGAACAATTTCCAGAACTGATTCCAGCCCCAATTGCTGTTTCAGCGCGACAATAAGCTCCTCCTTGCCTTCTAGCTTAGATAGCACTTCAT
Organism: Hymenobacter telluris; assembly: GCF_017313265.1. Lineage (GTDB taxonomy): Bacteria > Bacteroidota > Bacteroidia > Cytophagales > Hymenobacteraceae > Hymenobacter > Hymenobacter telluris. The sequence continues at coordinate 54,702 of NZ_JAFLQZ010000023.1, forward strand.
CAACCAGATCATCAATAAGAACATGCTCTTTGCCTTTCTCCGTTGACCACTCCCAGCAAGAAAACTTCATTCCAGGGACATACTTGCCTTTATCCCCTATTCGCCAAGCATTAGTTGGTTCAATACCTAAAGTGCGAGTTATTTCAGTAGGGTCAAAGTCGTCTCCTTTTTAATGCGAAATAGACGTAAGAGCTAGACGCACTCATAACTATCGGCTTTATCTATTCGACTTTCACTACCGCTTCCCCCGCGAAAACGAATACGGCGCATCATCAGCGCCAATACCGCGGCTTGTGTTCGGCTGGTCGGCCATTTCAAAATCCACGGTGGCGCCTTGCTGCAAGGCGGCGTGGCTGAGGTAGTTGCGGGTATAGGGCTGGCCGTTGAGGCGCACGGCTTGCACGTAGCGGTTGGTGGCGCTGTTGGCGGGGGCGTTGAGGGTGATGGTTTTGCCGTTGGGCAGGCGCAGCGTGGTTTTGGGGAAGAGCGGCGCGCCTAGCACGTACTGGTCGGTGGCAGGGCATACGGGGTAGAAACCCAAGGCCGAGAAGACGTACCAGGCCGAGGTCTGGCCGTTGTCTTCGTCGCCGCAGTAGCCGTCGGGAGTGGGTAGGTAGAGGCGGTTCAGCACTTCGCGGGCCCAGTACTGCGTTTTCCAGGGCTGGCCGGCGTAGGCGTAGAGGTACACCATGTGCTGAATGGGCTGGTTGCCGTGGGCGTAGTTGCCCATATCGGCAATCTGCATCTCCCGGATTTCGTGAATCACCGAGCCGTAATACGAAGCATCGAACACCGGGGCCAAGGTAAACACCGTGTCCAGGGCCGCCACGAAGGGTTTGGGGCCGCCCATGAGCGTCATCAGCCCGTGCACATCATGAAATACCGACCAGGTGTAGTGCCAGCTGTTGCCCTCGGTGAAGGCGTCGCCCCACTTGAAGGGGTTGAAGGGTGTCTGGAACGTGCCGTTCTGGTTGCGGCCGCGCATCAGGTTGGTTTGCCTGTCAAAGAGGTTGCGGTAGTTCTGGCTGCGCTTGTAGTAGAGCGCCACTTCCTTTTTGGGCCGGCCCAGCGCCTGCCCGAGCTGGGCAATGGCGAAGTCGTCGTAGGCGTATTCCAGGGTGCGAGCGGCGTTTTCGTTGATTTTAACATCATAAGGCACGTAGCCGAGCTTGTTGTAGTAGCTGGCCCCGGCGCGGCCTACGGCTTCCAGCGGGCCTTGGGCGTTGGCACCTTTCAGCATGGCTTCATACAGCACGTTGATGTCGTAGCCGCGCAGGCCTTTCAGGTAAGCATCGGCCACCACCGAGGCCGAGTTGTTGCCCACCATTACGTCGCGGTAGCCGGGGCTGGCCCACTCCGGCAGCCAGCCGCCTTCCTTATAAGTATTCACCAGGCCGGCCTGCATCTGGCTGTTCACGTCGGGGTACACCAGGTTCAGGAACGGAAACAGGCAGCGGAACGTGTCCCAGAACCCGGTATCGGTGTAAAGGAAACCGGGCAGCACCTGCCCGTTGTAGGGCGAATAGTGCACCGGCTGGCCCTGGGCATCCAGCTCGTAAAACTTGCGCGGAAACAGCAACGAGCGGTACAAACACGAATAAAACGTACGCTGCTGGGCGTCGGTGCCGCCTTCCACCTGCACGCGGCCCAGCTGCTCGTTCCAGGCGGCGCGGCCCTTCTCTTTCACCGTATCGAAATTGTCCTGCCCGATTTCGCCCAGGTTCCGCTCGGCCTGCTCGGGGCTGATAAACGACGAGGCCACCCGCACCTGCACCTGCTCGCCCTTGCGGGTTTTGAAACCTACCACGGCGCCCGTGTGGTTGGCGGTGGCTTCCAGCAGCTTACTGTCCAGCACCTTGTCCTGGTAGATGGTGGTGCTCAGGAAGTCGTGGTCGAACTCCAGGATAAAGTAGTTCTTGAAGTTCTGCGGCACGCCGCCGCTGTTGCGGGTAGTGTACCCGATGATGCGCCGCTGCTTGGGTAGCACTTGCACGTGCGAGCCTTTGTCGAGGGCATCGAGCACCACGTAGGCGCTGTCGGTTTGCGGGAACGTGAAGCGGAAACGGGCGGCGCGCTCAGTGGGCGTCAGCTCGGTGGTGATGTTGTGGTCGGCGAGGTACACGCGGTAGTAGTAGGGCGTAACCTCCTCGGCTTTGTGCGAAAACCAGCTGGCCCGGTCGTCTTCCTCGAAGCGCAGCTTGCCGGTGATGGGCATGACGCTGAACTGCCCGTAGTCGTTCATCCAGGGCGAGGGTTGGTGGGTTTGCTTGAAGCCCTTGAGCTTGTCGGCCGAGTATTGATAGGCCCAGCCGCTGCCCATTTTGCCGGTTTGCGGCAGCCAGAAGTTCATGCCCCAGGGCCGCGCAATGGCCGGGTAGGTGTTGCCGTTGGACAGGCTGGGCTTGGAATCGGTACCCATCAGCGGGTTCACCAAAGCGGCCAGGTCACGCGGGGCCTGGGCAGTGGCGGAGAAAGACAGCAGCGTCAGGAGGGCAAGAAGCAGTCGGGACATACGAGGGTGGTTGGAAGAGAAGCAGATGCAAGTAAAGCGAAAATTCGGATCGTGTAGCGCGGAAATCTGTTCCGCGACGAGCACCGCGAGTATTCGGTATTGCACCATGCGCGTAGGAATTCGCGTTGCTCGTCGCGGAACGGATTTCCTGTGGCTTCTGTGCTACATGCCTTAGTAGCCCAAGCTCCCGCTAAGCGTTTTACCTTTGCGTTATCCTTTCCGCCGATTTGCACGCATGAAAATCCTCCGCGTCCGTTTCTTTAACCTTAACTCCCTGCGTGGCGAGCATAGCGTGGATTTCAGCTTGACGCCGCTTTCGGATGCGGGCCTATTTGCCATTACGGGCGCCACCGGGGCGGGCAAAACCACCATCCTCGACGCCATTACCCTGGCCCTCTATGGGCAGGTGCCGCGCCACGAAACCACCAGCCCCGAGCAGGTAATGAGCCACGGCACCGGCGAAAGCTGGGCCGAAGTGGAGTTTGAAGTGAACGGCCAGCAATACCGTTCGAAATGGGGCCAGTACCGCGCCCGCAAGCGCCCCGATGGCAAGCTGCAAGACCCGCGCATGGAGCTGAGCGAGCGGAAAGTGGCCGACGACGGCGCCGAAACCTGGCCGTTTCTGGAAACCTATAAGTCGAAGGTGCCGCTGCGGGTGGCCGAGTTGAGCGGGCTGGAATACCGGCAGTTTTTGCGCTCGGTGCTGCTGGCCCAGGGCGAGTTTACCCGCTTTCTGAAATCGACGGCCGGTGAGCGGGCCCAGCTGCTGGAAAAGATTACCGACACCAAAAAGTACTCCGACATCTCGCGGGCGGCCTTCGAGAAAGCCAAGCTGGAAGCGCAGCAGGTAGACACGTTGCGCACGGGCCTGGCCGGCGTCGTGCTGCTTTCGCCGGAAGAGGTGGCTTTTCTGGAAGCCGAAGTACAGGGCTTGCAGCAGCAGTTGGCGGACGCCAACACCACCCAGCAGAAGCTCCAGGAAATGCAAACGTGGCTGCGGCGCCTCCAGGAGCTGCGCACGCGCCACCAGGAAAGCCAGGCCCGGCAAGCGCAGTTGGCGGCCCAAACCCACACCCTCACCCCTCTCCGGCAGCGCCTCGACCTGCACACCCAGGCGGCACCTTTCGCTACGGATTGGGCCTTACTCCGGCAAGTGGACCAGCACATCAGCCGCCTGCATCAGGAAGCAAGCCAGTTTCGGCAGCAGCTGCCTCGTTTGCAGCAGCTCCGCGACGCGGCCGCCACCGCTCGTACTACCGCTCAGCAAACCCACGAAACTGCCACCGCCACCCGCCAGGAGCAGGAACCCAAACTACGCGAAGCCGAGCAGCTGGACAGCCAAGTGCGCGAAGTGGAAAAGCTGCTGCAAGCCGCCAAGGAAGAATACGAAGAGAAAAACGAGCTTTGCAAAGCCTTGAAAGCGAAGGCCGAGCAAGCCACCAGCCGCACCCGCACCCTGCGCGAACAAGTGCGCGACCTAACGAAGTGGCTGGAGCTGAACGCCAACGTAAGTGAGCTAAGCGAAACCCTGCCCGACCTCTCGGCCAACCTGCAACACTGGGAACACCTGAAGGCCGAGCTGGGCCAGTTACGCCAGCGCCTGCACGAAGCGCGCCAGCGGCAGCAGCATGCCACCGACGCCACCACCCGCCAGCAGCAAGTGGCCGCCGAGGCTAGTCGGCAGCTTCAGGTGCTGGCCACCCGGCAGGCAGCGGCTTCGGAAGAACGCACCGGCTGGCTGCAACGGCTGCGCTACCATGTGGCCGGTTTGGTGCGCGAGCAGGAAACGCAGCAGCAGCACTGGGACGATTTGCGCCGCAGCCTCCAGATGCAGCAGCTGATTTTGTCGCACACCGATACGCGGCAGCTGCTGGAAGCCGGCCAGCCCTGCCCGGTGTGCGGGGCCACTGAGCACCCGTACATGGCAGGCGTATTGGGAGTGAGCGAAGACTCGTTGCAGCACGACCGGCAGCGCGAGGAAGACCTGAGCCAGAAGGTTCGGGCGCTGGGCACCCGCTTCAACCGCCTGAATACCTACGTGACGATGCTGGAAGAAGCCGGCACGGAATCCGTTGAGCCTTATTCCGACACCATTCAGCTGCTATCCGAAACCAGCGAAAAAGCGGCGGCCGAAGAAGTGCGGGCCTTGGTACAGCAGCTTAAAGACCTGCGCGACCAACACGCCTTGGCCCAGCAACACCTCACGCAGGCCACCAGCCAGCAGGAAGCCGCCGCCCGGCAGCAGCAGGAGTACGCCCAGATGGTGGCGGCGCTGGAACAAGAGATGGCCGATGCCGAGGAGCGCGGCCCCGCCGCCCGCCAGATGATTCAAAGTCAGCTGGAAAACTTCGGGCTGGTGTTCACCGAAGAAAACGGCCGCGCCCTGATGGAGCAGGCCCGCCAGCGCATTCTGGAATTCACTGCCAAGCAGCAGGAGCGCGAAAAAGCCACCCATGAGCTAAGCGGCAGTAGTGTAACCGCCGACGAAGCCGAGCGCCAGAAAGCGGAGCTTGACACCTGGCTGCGCGCCCGTAAGCAGAAGCTCCTCGACCAGCACGCCGCCATTCAAACCCAGAAACACCACCGGCAGCAACTGTTCAGCGGCCCCGATGTAGCGCAAGCCCGGCAGCAATTAGAAGACGCCATTCGCCGCGCGGAAACCCAGCGCCAGCAAACCGAGCAAGCGCTTCAGCAGCACGAAACTGCCTTGGTGCTGGCCGGCACCCAATTAGCGCAGCGTGAGCAGGAAGTGGCACTACAGCAACAGCTTCGGGAACAGCAGTACACAACCCTCACGGCCGCCCTCCGCGCGGCGGGTCTCGCCCCCGACCCTACGGCCCTCACCGCCCTGCTCCTCCCCGACCCGGAAGTCCGCCGCCTCGCCGACCAACTTCAGCGGCACGAGCAGGCCCTGGCCGTCACGCAACAGACGCTCACCGACGTAGCCCAGCAGTTGCAGCAGGAACAGGCGCGCGCCCTCACCCAGGAGCCCAGCGAGTCGATAAATCAGCAGCTGGAAGTTAACAAGCAGCAACTGGCCAGCCTCAACCAACAGCTCGGCCAGCGGCAGCAGCGCCTCCACGACCACCGCAGCGGGCAGGAACGCCACGCCGCCCTAGCCGAGCAGCTGGTGGCACAGCAGCAGGAAGCCCGGCGCTGGCGTCAGTTGGCCGATGTTATTGGCTCGGCCGATGGCAAGAAGTTCAGCGAATTTGCCCAGGGCCTCACCCTGGCCCGCCTCACCGACCTCGCCAACCGCCACCTGCACCGCCTCACCGACCGGTACCGCATCCTCCGCAACCCCGACGAGCACCTCGACCTGCTCATCGTGGATGAGTACCAGGGCGGCAGCACCCGCAGCATGAATTCGTTGTCGGGCGGTGAGAGTTTCCTGGTGAGTTTGGCGCTGGCGCTGGGCTTGTCGGAGCTGGCCAGCCGCCGCACCCAGATTGACACGCTCTTTATCGACGAAGGCTTCGGCACCCTCGACCCCGACACGCTGGATGTGGCCCTTTCGGCGCTGGAAATGCTGCAAGGCACCGGCAAAACCATCGGTATCATCTCCCACGTCGAAGCCCTGAAAGAGCGAGTCACCACCCAAATCAACGTCCGCAAGGGCGCAGGGGGCGTCAGCTCCTTGCAGGTTATTGGCTTCGGCGTGGAAGTATGATGGTTGGAGCTGTTAGCTGCTGGCTGTCAGCTTTTTCCGGTCACCACCGCATGTATTCCGCCCGTCATGCTAAGCTTGCCGAAGCATCTCTACTGCCAAAGTAAATCATATACTAGCACGGGAGAGATGCTTCGACAAGCTCAGCATGACGGCCTCTACTACTCACTGTTGTTACAGTTCAGTATAGCGGCTAGATACTGATGTTCTCCGCCCCTGCGGCTTTGATTTCCGCCCACGTCCAGTAGCGTTTCGGGGCTATGCCAGCGTATGTCTCTCGGAAATAGCTAACAATTACCTGTTCCATTTCTTCCGGCGAAATGCTTGACGCATGAATGGGGCGTTGGTCGGGGTCGGCGTAGCGCTGGGCTTTGCGGAGGGTTTTGCCCGCCAGGCGCAGTAGCGGGCCGGTATCGGTAACGCCGTCGAAAGTCCAGCGGTGGGGGGCCTGCTCTAAGGCGTTGAGTTGGGCGGCCAGGTTGTTGAGGGGCAGGCGTGGCAGCGTGGGGCGGCTTTCCAGGTCTATCCAGGTGGTGTATTTGTACTCGAACTCGTAGCGCTGGCCACTGTAGATACTGAGCACCATATCCAGGCCGGCGGTACTGCCAAACAGCGCGTAGTACGGCAGCGGCTCGGGGGCGCGTATCACGGCCAAGCCTATTTCGGGGTAAGTGGTACGGGTGGCGGCGGTTTGCATGGTTGCCACGGCTTGCTGCACCCGCTCATACTCCGGCTGCCACGCGGCGCGGTCGGTTTCGGGGTCTTCCAGGAGCTGCTGAAAGCGCGGCAGAAACCACTCGAACTTTTCGGCGGAAGCTTCGTCTTCGCGGCGGCGCAGGGCGGGCGCCCCAAACGGCTCGTAGAACAGCTCTTTCTCGCGGGCATTCAGCCAACATACCAGCCGCAGCGCATGGTCGGCCAGTGGGTCGCGGAAATCCAGTTCCCGGAAGTCACCGAGGGTGGCGGTGAGGCGGAGCAGGTGCTCGTGGCGAAGCGCCAGGGCCGGATTCAGCAAGCTCCACACCCCCACAAAACCATCTACATCGAAGTGGTTGGCCGTAACAGCGGCGGCATCCAGGCCGGGCGTTTCGGGGCGGTGCAGGGCCCGGAGCACCGAGCCGGCGCTGGTATCGTCACGCAGCAGCTCGGGCGTGGCGGCCCCGCGCCAGTGGGCCAACGTTAGCGCCGCGCCCAGGCCCACGCTGTCTACCACAATAGTGGGTTGCTGCCGCAACTGCTGAAACGGAACGAAGTATCTCAAAAGTGAAACAGTGAAGTGGTGAGCTTACTATGCCGGCGCCGTCGGCGCAAGTTGCGCTAAAGCGGCCAATAGAACGTCAAATTCCCTGTTTCACCACCTCACAAGCTCACTCCCTACCGCGCCGGTTGCTGATGCGCTCCACGCGGCTGCGCCGAATCCAGTGCAGGTATTTTTGCAGTTTCTCGGCGTTGCGCAGGGCTTCAATGGTGTGGTACTGGCGGGCCAGCTCTTTGTTGTCGAGCAGCAGATGAATGCTGCTGTGGCAGGGTTGGCACAGGTCGGCGGTGGGACCGTGCCGGCCGCCTTCCTCGCGCGGTATCAGGTGGTGGCGCGAGGTCTGCTGCACTTCCCGCTCACACAAAGCACAGCAAGTTTCGGTTGCAGCGGCTGCTTCCAAAGTGGGGCTCGGGTCAGGTGAAAACCGGCGGCGGCGGGCCATAGGCGAATACGGAATAGTCTCTTGAAAAACCCCGGTACCAAGCCAGAGGTTCGCCTTCCAGCAACAAAAAAATATAGACCACTGGCATAAAGCCAGGGGCAAATACTCCTATATTGGGTTGGTTTAAAACGATATAGCAGCCATTTACCTTGTTTTTTTAACTTTTCCGTCCTTTTGTTGCCTTCTCACTTTATTACCTCACTCATGGGAATTTCTACGCCTGTTTTTTCTACCCGTATCCTCTCTATTCTCCGGCCGCTTGGGCTGGCGCTGGCCCTGCTCCTGCTGGCTCCGGTAGCTTCGCAGGCCCAAACCTGGATGGTTTCCACCGACGCTTACATGAAGCTGGGGGTGATGGATAAGTATGGCACCCTGGGCACCTACAAAGCCCGCTTTGTAGTGACCAACACGCGCACCAGCAAAACCTACTTCCTGGTGAAAGAGGTGCCCACTGGCCAGAACGGCGTCGATGTAATTTTCCCGTCGGAACCGTCGGAGCCCGACTACTTTAAAAGTGAAACCGGCGAAGCGGCCCGTGCCCAGCCCGGTGCCTACACCTGGGAGTGCCAGGTGAACGGCAAGAAAGCGGTAGGCGGCCGTTTCACGTTTGCTGAAACGGCCAACGATGTAACCGTGGTGGATAAAAAGTAGCTACTGTGTACTTTCCTCTCGAAAAGCCTGGTGCTCACGTACCAGGCTTTTTTGTGCTCAACAAACGCCGAACGGGCAATTTCGTATCATCTAGGCCGGCGGTATTGCCTTAGTGGTAGCTGCCCGTTGTATTTCCCTACCTCAACTTTTCTTCCGATGCCTAAGAAATCCTTTTCCGAACTCATTAACAGCCCTGGTATGCCCGTGCTGGTTGATTTTTACGCTGATTGGTGCGGCCCTTGCAAAACCATGGCGCCCATTCTGGAGCAGGTTGCGGCGCAGCATCAGGGTAAGCTCAAAGTCATTAAGATTGACGTGGACCGCAACCAGGCCGTGGCCCAGCAATTCCGCGTGCAGGGCATTCCTACCCTTATTTTGTTTCATAAAGGCCAGCCTGTGTGGCGGCAGTCGGGGGTGGTACCGGGGACGCAACTCACGCAAGCCGTACAACCTTTTTTGGGGTAAGCTGCTCACTTCAGGAAGGTTGGGTGCTTGCAAACTAATCCGGCAAAGCCCGGCGTTAGGATGCGCGTAGCCTACCTTTGCTACCATCGGCACTTACCCCCTCCGAATGCGCAACACGTTTCTACTGCTTGTTTTCAGCTTTTTCCTGGTTCTATCTGGCTTACCCGCTGCGGCGCAGTCGGCCGTAAAATACACGCTCAGTGGCTACGTGCGGGCCGCCAACAGCCGGGAAGTGCTGCCCGGCGCATCGGTTACGGTGCCAGCGCTGGGCACCGGCGTCACAACGGATGCAGCGGGCTTCTACTCCTTGGATTTACCGGCTGGCAAGTACCAGGTGGTGGTTTCGTTTATCGGTTACCTGAACCAGACGCGGGAGTTGAACTTGGCGCGCGACCAGAAAGTGTCGTTTGCGCTGGCAGAATCCTCTAACACGCTGGGCGAGGTGGTGGTGGAAGGCGCGGGTACATTAGAGCAAAAGCTGCAAACCCCGCAAATGAGCGTGGAGCGCCTCACGGCCAAAGAAGCTAAGCTGCTGCCGGCTTTGTTTGGCGAGGTGGATATTCTAAAAACGTTGCAACTCAAGCCCGGCGTGCAAAACGGCGGCGAAGGCACCAGCGGCTTGTTTGTGCGCGGCGGTTCCTCCGATCAGAACCTGGTGCTGGTAGACGATGCCCTGGTGTATAACCCCAGCCACTTGTTCGGGCTGTTTTCGGTGTTCAACCCCGATGCCGTGCAAAGCGTGGACCTGTACAAGGGTGGCTTTCCGGCGCAGTACGGCGGGCGGTTGTCGTCGGTGATTGACGTGAAGCTGCGCGAGGGCAGCAAGGAGAAGATTGGCGTAAGTGGCGGGCTGGGGCTGATTTCGTCGCGCCTGACGGTGGAAGGCCCGATTGTGAAGGATAAGGGCTCGTTTATTCTGTCGGGCCGGCGCACGTATTTCGACGTGTTTACGCGCCAGATCAACAAGCTCAACGACGACGACCCCGACTATAACCCGATTCCGGACTATTATTTCTACGATTTCAACGCCAAGGCCAACTACACCCTCGGCCCCAAAGACCAGGTGTTTCTGAGTGGGTACTACGGGCGCGACGCCTTTAAATTCGGTTCGCAGGGCGGCTTCGATTTCAGCTTCACCTGGGGCAACACGGTGGGGGCAGCCCGCTGGAGCCACGTGTTCAACAAGCGGCTGTTCCTCAATACCACCGTATCGGCCACCGATTACCAGTACGCGGTAACCAACAAGCTCGACCAGTTCAGCTTCAGCCTCGGCTCCAACATCCGCGACTATTCCGTCCGCACCGACCTCGATTATACGCCCAATACCAAGCACGCACTCAAGTTTGGCGTACAAGCCACCACGCACCGCTTCGGGGTGGGTCGCTTGCAAGCCGGTGCTTCCGATGGCCGTTTCAGCATCGGCTCGGATGTGGCCTACCGGGGCCAAGAAGGCGCCGTGTACGCCTCCGACAACTTCAAGCCTTCCGACAAATGGCAACTGGAATACGGCTTGCGCCTAACCGGCTTCCAGAGCGGCTCTGATGCTTATGGCGGCATTGAGCCGCGGGGGGCGGCGCGCTATTCGCTCACGCCCAAAACCTCGCTCAAGGCCAGCTACGCCCTGATGTATCAGTACGTGCACCTCGTGACAAACTCCGGCGCTACCTTGCCCACCGACATCTGGTACCCTTCCCGGCTGTCGGTGAAGCCGCAACGCTCGCAGCAGGTAGCCACCGGCGTCAGCTTCCTGCTCGGCGACGGCAAATACCTGCTCAGCAACGAGGTGTACTACAAATGGAGCCACAACCAAGTGGATTTCAAGGACGGTGCGCAGCTGTTTGTGAACCCCGATTTGGATTCGGAGTTTCTCTTCGGCAAAGGCTGGGCGTACGGCAACGAAATCTACCTGGAAAAGAAAACCGGCCGCACCACCGGCTGGATTGGCTACACCCTGTCGTGGAGCAAGCGCCAGTTCCTGCCGCAGCGCGGCACCACCGGCATCAACAACGGCGCCGAGTTCTACCCCAACTACGACCGACGCCACAACCTGACGGTGGTAGTGCTGCACCAGCTCACCGAGCGCCTGAACCTGACCGGTTCGTTCGTGTACACGTCGGGCAACCCTACCACCCTGCCCGCGGGCCGCTTTGCGGTGCAGGATATTTTCGGGGGCGAGGTGGAGGCGGTGCCCATTTACCCCGACCGAAACTCCTACCGCATGGCGTCCTACAACCGCCTGGATTTAGGGCTGGTTTGGAAACTGAAGCCCAATCGTTGGTTCGATGAGTCGGATTTGACGTTTAGCGTGTACAACGCCTACAACCGCCGCAACCCCTATTTCGTGTACTTCGACCAGGTGCGGGCCGACGACGATGCGCCCGTGACGGGCTTCCGTGCTCGGCAGGTGTCGTTGTTCCCGGTTATTCCGGCCGTCACCTACAACTTCAAATTTTGAACGCGCATTTTGCAGATTAGTCGGATTGCACGGATTTCGGGGTTCCGGCTTGTTGTTTTTTGGTACTTGATTCTATGCTTGATTCATTGAAAAACTGGTTGCTTGCCTTGCGTTTTGCTTGGTTGCTGGCGTTGGCGCCGTTGGGAGCCTGCGACTTGCAGCAGGATATTGACGTGGATATTCCGGTGCTGCCAGCACAATTGGTGGTGGAGTGCTACCTCGAAAACGGCCAATTACCGCAACTCACCGTCACGGAAACCGTGCCTTACCTGGCCACTCCCGAGCCCGTAGTGCCCACCGACGTAACCGTGCGGCTTACGCTCCCCGACGGCCGGGTACAGACCCTCCCCTATTTCCCGGCCATCGACCCAACCACCGGCAAAGGCTTCACCCACATCGGAATACGGCGCATAGTGGCCCGGCCCGGCGACACGTTCAAGCTAGAGGTTACGGATACCAAAGGCCGCCGCGTAACCGGCACCGCCACCATGCCCGGCCGCGTCCCGATTGACTCGTTGGAGTACGAGTTCAATAACCCGCCCGCCGGGCCGCCAGAAGCCTACGTGCTAACCAATTACAAAGACCCGCCCGGCCTCGGCGACTACTACCGCTTCCAAATTCACCGCGACAGTATCGGCCCCGACCCGGAAATCGACTACGACGTGGACGACCGACTAACCGACGGCCAAAGCCTCTCTCTGGGCACCAGCTACCAGTTCGACCCCGGCGACACGCTTCTGGTAACGCTCTACCACATCGACCGGCCTTATTACCTGTTCCGGCAATCGGTGAATGATGCGCGCAACGCCAATGGCAACCCGTTTTCGCAGCCTTCCGCCATTAAAAGCACAGTGGAAGGCGGTATCGGGGTGTTTACCATTCTCAGCTACGACCGGAAGCGGCTTATTATTCCGTAGCTATTAGGCACGTGCCTGCAACGTTCTATCCGGGCAGCGTCTCTGTTCTATACTTTTCACTTTTATTCTGTTGTTCATGGTTACGCTACGTGCCCGATTCCCCCTTTTTCTACTTGTATTCGCCTTCCTCGGGCTAGCGCTCAGCAGTTGCCAGACCGACGATGACGACCCTACCCCTGCTGTCAGCAGTCAGTACTTAACCGTTGGCTCGTGGCGGCTTGATGCCATTCGGGAAGCCAGCCAGACCGTTAGTACCGGCACGGATATCAAAGACCGGCATAGTTTCACTTTCCGCCCCGATGGCACGTACACACAAACCTTTCTGGAAGATGGGGAGACGTTTGACGGCTCGTGGATGCTGATGGGCAGCAACACTATACTGCATTTCACCGACCACAAAGGCGACGACCACCAATACACACTAACTAGCCTAACGGCTACTGAACTGCGTTACAGCTGGGTAAACAGAGACAATGTTGTAGAAGAATTTGTCTTCTCAGCCCAACCATAACAAGCTACACACAACAACAAAAAAGGCCACTGCAAGAAGCAGTGGCCTTTTTTGTTGAGTAGTAAATAGAGCTACTGCTTTTCTATCACGGCCCGAAGCAGCGCCGTGAGGCGGGGCTCGGCGTCGGCGGCTACGCGCAGGATATCGGCAATGGCCACGCGCTTGAGCTTGCCGGGTGAGCACAGGTCGGTGATGACGCTGATGGCCAGCACGGGCAAACCCATGTGCACGGCGGCAATAACCTCTGGCACGGTGCTCATGCCCACCGCGTCGGCCCCAATGGTGCGCAGGTAGCGGTATTCGGCGGGCGTTTCCAGCATGGGGCCGGGCAGGCTGGCGTACACCCCGCGCCGCACCTTATCGGCAAAACCGAGGCTGCGGGCCGCTTCTTCGGCCTGCCGAAGCAGGGTGGTATCGTAGGGCTCCAGCATATCAGGGAAGCGCGGACCCAGCTCATCGAGGTTCTTGCCTACCAACGGGTTGGTGGGTTGCAGGTTGATGTGGTCTTCGAGCAGCATCAAGTCTGAGTATTCGTAGTCGGGGTTGAGGCCGCCGGCGGCGTTGCTCACGAATAGCTTCTGAATGCCAAGCAGCTTCATCACGCGCACCGGCAGCACCACCTGCTCCATGGTGTAGCCCTCGTAGTAGTGGAAGCGCCCTTGCATCACCAGCACCTTGCGGCCGGCCAGCTCGGCGGCCAGCAGGTTGCCGGAGTGGCTTTCCACCGTCGAAACCGGAAAGTTGGGAATCTCAGCGTACGGAAACGTGTGATGAACGGTCAGGTCCTTTACCAGCGCCCCCAGCCCCGTCCCGAGGATGATGCCGAACTCAGGCGTGAAATCAGAAAGGCGTTGGCGCAGGTAGTCGGCGGCTTGGTGAAGGTGCTGCATGAAGGTTATTGTTGAAATTGACTCTAAAAGCTAGTTCCCCTCCTT
>NZ_JAFLQZ010000024.1 GCF_017313265.1 Hymenobacter telluris
ATGCGAGCTGATGGGGGCCCTGTACAAGTGTCCTCCGTAGGATATTACACTCTTGATAATATCACCTTCCGTAGTAACGCGCCCGATTTCCTAGAGCCGTTTGATGTGCCATTTTCATCCTGTCAGCCACAAGTGGACGCATCAGGTAATCCCATCTTAACAGGTGATTGCTATTCTCGATATACCAACAGCTATCCTGGGGAATTTGCCTCCAACGGGTGGGTTCCTGCAACGCAACCTTTGCCTGCCTACAATCCCAATAATGGTAACCCGGCCTTCTCCGTTAGGCCGGTATCAGGCCTAGCTACTAATTGGCTGATAGTAAAACCACAGTCCATTGCTGGAACCCATAGCAGCTTAGGCGGTAGTGTGGGGGTCACGATATGGCAAAAGACACTGCAAGTACCACCTAATACTGGTGGACGTTTTACAGTAGACGTTCCCTCCGGCAGGCACTCAGATTTGAGGGCTGCTTATATAAGTGGATCTTACCCTTTAACGCCAACTAGGCAAGCAGATCCTGCGAATGGAGTGGATCACTTGATATTTACCGTTCCTGATGCCAATTCGAACGGAAGTGGGGCACAGTGGCCAAGCGGTCAGCTTCATCTGTTCCTAACAACGAGCCAGTATATCGGGATGCGAGCTGATGGGGGCCCTGTACAAGTGTCCTCCGTAGGATATTACACTCTTGATAATATCACCTTCCGTAGTAATGTGTTCCCGAGCGCTTTAGGATTACCAGCTGTGGCCAACGTTTCCATTTGTGAACCAGGGTCTGTACAGCTCAATGTGGATCCGATAGAACCAGATGTAGATTACACTTGGTATGATAGTCCTGCGGCCACTATCCCCATTGGATATGGACCAAATATTACACGAACTGTTACCGCTACTACTACCTATTATGTATCAGCAGAGGGAGATGGCAAGTTAGGTTGTTCATCAGGGTTGAAAGCCGTCACAGTAACGGTGAGTAATACAACGCCCATACCAGTCGTCGCAAACGCGAGCGTATGTGCGCCAGGAGAATCAGCCGAGTTAATTGTAAGTTCTGCACAACCAGGTATGGTATATGACTGGTATGAGAGCGCCACAGCTACTATACCCTTTACTACTGGAGCGCGCGCTACCGTCACCGTCAATAATCCGACTACGTACTACTATGTGCGGGCCCGGCCGTCTGGTACATCTGGTTGCGCCTCTAGTCCTAGGCAAGTCATGGTAACGATTCGAACTCCCTCTGCAGTATTTACTGTAGATGGGGGATTCAGTGGACCAGCCCCATATTTAAAGGGATACCAAGTACGCTTCGTAGCAGCGCCGGGCAATAGTAACTACCGTTGGCAATGGGGCGATGGCACACCAGACTTGATTGTGTCCTCAGGCTCCGGCTTCGAGGCCACTCATACGTTTGCACAACAGGGACTCTTTCAAATTACACTCGTCGTCACCAGAGATTATTTCGATGTGGCAGGCGGTAGTTGCTCCGCTACTTACACCTTACCTGGGCTAGAAATTATTACTCCCTTATGTGAGACCCAAGTGCTGAGCGGCGGGCAGTTCCAACTTAACACCCGTTCCGGGGCAATCAGCTACGTTACTCCAAATACTAACTGTGTGCCTCCGGTATCATTTGAATGCTTGAGCGAAATAGTAACAATCCCGCATGTCATTGCCGCTTCGGCTACAGCTTTTACGAATCAACTCGTGGCGGCTCCCAGCCCTGCGCCATCTGTTGGTACGCCCGCTGCGAATCCTTACTTACAGGGCCAGTGGCAGACCAGCCCCCAAGCCAGTTACAGTTTTCGTACTAGCCTTACTCCCGACCCCCATAACTATTCCGCTGGTACCTTCAACTTACGAGCCTTTGACTGGGAGGGTAGTCTGCGCAACCGCCCGTCCGCTTGGCTAACGGCCGCAGTTACAGAGCGTACCTCTCCCAACGGCGAGGTATTGCAGGAGCGTGATCCGCTGGGCGTGCCCAGCACGGCCAAGTTCGGCTACGGTAAAACCGGGTACGGCACGAGCGCCCAGGCGCTTCCTTACCTACAAGCGCATAATGCCGAGTACGAGGCGGTGCTCTTCGAGAGCTTTGAAAACCAATACAGCGGCACCGGAGAAGACGGCCTTCTGTTGCGCAATAGTGAGTTGCAGATTGTCGCCGACCAAGCCCATACCGGTAGCCAGTCAGCTTTGCTGCAAGCCAGCCGTCAACTCACGCTACAACCCGTGCCGCTAACCCCGCAGCTTAACGCCAGCGGGCTACTGGTTAAAGCCTGGGTACGCCTAGCCGGTTATACGGATGCCCAACTGGTAGATACATATGCCAATTCAACTGTGGAATTGGTTCCGGCCGGGGCAAACACGGGTTTTCGCTTTCCGCTTACCTCGAGCGTGCGAACGGGGGAATGGCTGTTGTTTGAAGCCCGTGTGCCGATGAACAGCCCAAACGGTGCTCGACTCGGTGACCTGCTTACTCCCGTGTTGCATTTTAGTAACAACGGTGCTCCAAACGTGTGGGTGGATGACGTGCGCGTACAGCCGCGCGAGGCGCAGATGACGGCTTACGTATATGATCCCATCAGCTTGCGCCTGCTGGCCAGCTTCGATGACCAGCACTTTGCCTTGCGCTACCAATATAACGCGGAGGGCAAACTAATTCGCAAACAGGTGGAAACGGAAAAGGGACTTAAAACCCTGCAGGAAACCCAGTACCATACTCCCTCTACCGACCTGGTCAATGATTAACTCCTTTTTCCTCAGCAGATGCAGGGTACATCTACACCTGCTGCTGGTGGCGAGCATGGGCCTGTGTGGCTTCACGCCAGTAGCTCCCTCAGATTGCAAGCAGCAGTTATTAACGGCTTATCATAAGCTGACGGACACGCAGAATAGCGCCAAAACGATAGCGCACTTGCAGTTCACCAGTACCACTTACTCTGTGCCACCCGGCCAGCGCACCGAAAAGGCAGCTGTAGTGCACGGTGAGATCTATACCCAGGGTAATAGAGGCTACTTTACATCCAAGGAGATGAGCGTCTGGCAAGATGGCCGGTATGTGGCAGCCGTGCTGCACACCCAGCGCACCATCCTGCTCACCCGGGCGACGCCCGCCCAGTCGGGCATGAATCCCACGCGCCTCTTCATGCTGCGCGACTCGGTGATTCAACTGGGTACGCTCCAGCAGTGCCAGCGCGAGTTGGTTGGCCAGCAGCAGCAACAGCATGTTCAACTGGGTTACAGCGGGGTCCTGGCTTCCCGGTTGCAGCTGAAGGCGTTGGACTTCTGGCTGGGTCCTCAGAATACCCTGCGAAAGATGAGCATCCAGTATGCGCCCACTGCGACGATCCGCCGGGTGACGCTCGACTTCCAGTTGCAGGAACGCTTAACTGCTTCCTCCAAACTACCGGTTGATGCCCGCACCCAGGTGCTGAATTCCCAGGGCGCGCTTTTGCCTGCCTATCAAGGGTACCGCTTAGTCAACCAGATAGGACCTGCCCACTAGGTCTAGAACTTTCTATCCAGATTTTTCGCCGCTAACCGCGCTCTTATGCTGCCTTCCTTTACGTGCCTTATCAAGCTATCTATTCGTTGGACTAAGCCGGCAATGCCTACCCTATCTAGCTGGGTACTGCTTTGGCTCCTGTTTCTGCTGGGCCCAACAACGAGCCAGGCCCAGGTTAACTATTCCATCGAGCCCAGTGGCGCTTCGAGCGTCGTTATTCCGCGGGCCCAGTGGGGACGAGCGGACCAGTACGCCGTGCTATTCCCCCGCCAGGATTGCGGAAATCTCAAGAAGCTGCGCGTCGAGGTGCACCTGGATACGGGGCCGGATCATGCCGCTGCCCCGAATGCCTCCTTCACCTGCTCGCAGCAGGTCGTGGTTACGATCAGTTCCTCGGGCGGAACGCTCACTCCTTCCTCCGTTCAAACGACACTTGCTATCACCCAAGCGAAGGCTGAGCACTGGCGCCTGCTGGATGTAAGTCAGTTTTTAGGGAGCAACAGTGCGGCCAACGATATCATTATCCGTGTGGCCGTTCCTTCTTCGCCATCGACGACGGGTACCCCGCCGACCACCTCGCGCATCAGCCTGCGGTGCGTGCCCGAGTACGAGACGTACGCGGCCGCCTCTTTTACCGTTGTACCCACGGCGCCGACACCGGTAGCCGGGTATGAGCAAACGTTGCGCTGGACTAGCAGTTGCCCGCTGGTTACCTCCTACCAACTCCAGCTGTTGCACCGCCCTGTTAAAGTAGCACGGGCTGCGGGCCAGCTATCGTCCACCATAGCCAGCTACGATCCGAACGCGCAGCCGAGTGAAGCAGAGTGGAACCGGAGCGGGTTGCTGCTAGAAACGGGTAGTGCCAATTTGTTTTACAAGCTGACGCTGGCGGAAGGCGAAGGCGTCTATCATTGGCGGGTACGCGCCCTCGGTAACCAATCAGGCGGGGCGACCAATCCCGTCAACTGGGGACCTTGGTCTCTCCAAGACGTGAAGTTTGCCGTAACGGCACCGGATGCGGCCAGCAACTGGATTTATTCCCGCTCGTTTAGTGAAAACGGCCATGTAGCCGAAAAGTTGACTTTCGCTACGGGTTTGCAACAGGTTCGGCAGACGCAGACTCGATTGGCCACGCCAACGCAAAGTGATACCCAATTGGGAGAGCAGGTAGTGGCGGTGCAAACCGTCCAGGATTTTGCCGGACGGGACGCCGTAACTAGTCTGCCCATACCATTGCAGGGCACTGGTGCCGGGGCCTTGGGCTTTAAGCCGGCATTGCTGGCCCGTACGCCGGGCATTCCCTACGAAGCTGCCCATTTCGATGCGAATGCTACGGTGCGCAGTCCGCAAACTGCCCAGGAGCAAGGCTATTACAGTCGCAGCAATGACCGCGTGGCGGATGCGGAAGGGTACCCCTTTTCCCGTACTCTCTTTAGCAACGACGGGACCAACCGGGTGGTGGAACAGGGAGGGGTCGGCGACAAGTTGCGCGTACGGGCCAGCGACGCGCATACTGTTCGCACCAGCTACAACAGCGTTGCCCCAGTGGAAGTATTCAACCTGTTCGGGCGGGAGAGCCCGCAGGTGGAGGGGTTGTACAAGGTAATTACCACCGATCCTAATAACGTAAGTTCGGTTACGTATCAGACCAAGGAAGGCAAGACCATTGCTACGGCCCTGGCTGGCGTTGGCGCCGCGAATGCCGCGTTGCAGGATTTGCCGAGTGGCGCCGGCAGTACGACCCGCATCGTCGAATCCATTACGGGACAAGGCCAGCTCATCAGCAAAACCTTGACGCTGACCGAGCCCCAGACGCTTAGCATTAATTATTCCATTACGCCCGCCCAGTTGGCGGCCGGGTGCATCAATTACTGCTCTAGCTGTGACTATCAGGTCCGCGTCCGCGTAGTGGACGTAAATGGTGAGCCGGGAGCAGATGAAGTATCGACCTTCGCGCCGGTGCTGGTACGGGCGGCTGACCGGTGCAGTGTGGGGTCTATTGGCCTGCCGAGCATAACAGACATCAATTTACCCGCCGGCACTTACCGCATCGAGCGGGAGGTGGTGCCGGCCGAGCAATATCCGGTGACGGCTACCATGCCTATTGTTGGTCCGTCTACTGAAACCCGTTCGCTAGCCCAGCACCTAGACAAGCTACGGGTAGAGTTGGACAAAAAATTCACCAACGATGCGCGATGGTCGAAGATCAGCTCCTATCTGGATCCGGAAGCGCGGGGGAGTTTTCTCAATGATGTGGACGAGCTGTACCGCTATCTGGCAGACCAGAACTTGGCGCAGGAAGTCCGCGAAGGACAACCCTGTTATAAGATTCCGATTGCCGGATGCGCCGACGAATTCATCTATTTTCCCATCTTGGCCAACTACTGTCCGCCACCCTTCAATCCGACTGCTCCAGGCTTTGAAGCCGAATTGCAAGCGGCGTTGGCGGAATTGAATCTGCGCCCGGACTATGCAGCCACCCCTCACACGATTACCGAACTTCTGACTGTTTCCGGTTACACTGCCGGGCAAGTTGATCAGCTGGTCACGAATATGGCGGGCTCAACGGAGCGGGACCCCATAACGGGGCAGCTACGCTTATCCTTCCCAGGCGAGGAGTTGCAGAAATGCTGGGGTGGTCTATTGGCTAGTCTGGAAGCTATGGTGTATCAGGGGACGGGACTGCCTGCCGGCTACCAGTTCAACATCGTGCGGGAGTTCTTGCAGTGCACGGGTATAAATATGACCCGGCCCATCGCAGCGCCAGGAACGGTGTCCCCTACCCGGGCATTCGAAGAGTTTGTGTACGATCCGAATAATCCGGCGCATCAGAGTTGTTTCAGTGCTATCGCGGTAACGAGCGAGGATCCAAGTGCGAATCAATCCCCTCCTTCCTATACTACCGTAGTAGCTAATTTTTCTTCTTCTTACGATAAGGAAAAACGGAATCAGGTATATACCTGCCTGCAAAATTTCACGGGTACTACATCGACGGCCCCTGCCCTTACCCAAGCGGAGGTGGAAGAACAGACTGCCACGCTGATTCAGCAGGCCCGGCAGGCGTGTGAGGACCGTCGCAGTGAATTTCGCCGCGTCATCACCTTGCAGCTACGTCAACAAGGCCAGTACATCGAAGGAGACGTCTACGCGTGGACGCCGGCTTCTGGAGAGGGGGGCGTGCCGACCATTACCCAAACGCCGCTGGCTGCCGGGACGGTTCTGCTGCCCACCTGCGAGGTGGAAAGTCTGGTGCAGGATATGGTGGAGCAGTGTAAAGCAGAGTGTGTGCTTACTCCAGTTAGAGATAGCAACGGACGAGTTATTGCAATCGGCAACTTAGATGAACAAAAGAAGTTGCAGCAGGCGATGTTCGGGCAACTGAGCGTGTATGTGAAAAACACCTCCACTGATAACTGCCCAAATGCTGTAGGCTGGCAACCGGTTCCAAAGGTAAGCTCAAGTGGAACTCGCTATGGGATTACTACAACGACAAATGAAATTCTGGCCGCTATCCGCACCCTCACGGAAGGTGCCAATCGCATTACCACCCAGGCCACTCGTCCTCCATTGATAGGTTGCACGGGCCGGTTGAATGAACTCAACGAGAAGTCACTAAACATCTTCTCGTTAGCGACCAGCTTCGCTGATTGGGGTTTTCCATCAAGTCAGGGATGTTCTGTCGTTGGGGAACCCGTTTATGGATCGTTGCTTGACGCCCGGGCTACTCGTCCGGCAGAAGGACAATTCCCTGACGGAAGGACTTCTGCCTTTGCCTTCAGGACGGATTATATATTGATTACTAAGCGGAGTCCCAACGTAAATGGAGCCTGCCTCCCTACACCCACGGCGGCGGCGTTGCCAACTGGCTGCGCCAATTTCTTGGCGGATGCTATCGAGACATTTAAGCATCATTACTTTATTCGATTTGTAAACCCATCGACGAGACAAGCTTACGAAAAGGCCCAGATCCGAACGATTTCGGAGCCCTACTTTGCGCCTGGGGCCCAGTTTGCTTCTTCTCGCACGGATGATACCAGCAACGGTATTTATGTGCGTCTGATGATTCAAGACCTTACCAGCGGGCGCCAGCACCTGGTAGAGGCAGCAATTGAAGTAGTGAACGAGAACGATCCGTATCCGGTTTCAAATGGAGATGGAGTGGTTGCTTGGAAGTTCAACGAGTCCACTTGCCCGTCGGCCACAAGCACGCGGCAACTGTGCTACAAATGGGGGGAGCCAACCACTATCACGCCGCCCTCCGACGACTTCCCTGTCTTCGAACCGGTAGCCGAGGCCTGCAACGTGGTTGCTGCTCGGCGCCTACTAGAAGCCTATCAGCAGCAGCAAAACAGCTGGATTCAAACCCAACTGACCGCCTTCACCAACCATTTCCAGCAGCAATGCGTGGCACTGGCTTCCTTACAGGAAACCTTTACAATTGGGTATAACCTGGGCTACCATCACTTCACACTCTATTACTACGATCGGGCAGGTAATCTAACCAAAACAGTGCCCCCAGCGGGCGTATCGCGCCTTAGCCTGACCAGCCCGCAGGTAGCGACGCTACTCACAGTGGCCCGTAGCAACTGGCCGTTGCCCCAGCACCGGCTCGCGACAACGTATACCTACAACAGCCTGCACCAGCTTGAGAAGCAAAGCAGCCCCGACGGGGGCGAAACGCATTTCTTTTACAACCGCAAAGGACAGCTCCGCTTCTCACAGAACGCCCGGCAGCGCAACGCGCAGCTGCCTTCGTACTCGTATACCCGCTATGATTTACTGGGCCGGGTGACGGAAGTAGGAGAAAGCTCTACTAATGCCACTGCGCCCAATGCTGTTGGCGTCGAGTTACCGCAAGTAGTGTCGGAGTTGGAGAACATGAACTTTCCGCCGGTGGATGAGGTGCGGCAGGTAACGCGCACGGGATATGGGGACCAGGGCTTTACTATGGCCTATCGGGGACAAACGCAGCGCTATCTCACCAACAGGGTGGCGTACTCGTACTACGACGTGGACGGCAACCCCGGCAGCGTGGCCGACAACAGCTATACGTATTATAGCTACGACCCCCACGGCAACGTGGAGTGGCTGGGCCAGGAGCAGGCGGGATTGGGGCGCAAATTTGTGCGTTACGAGTACGATCTGATCAGCAACAAGGTCACGCAGGTGCACTACCAAGAAGGTGAGCCCGACCAATTTTACCATCGCTACAGCTACGACGGTGACAACCGCCTCACGCAGGTGCAGACTTCTACGGACGGAGTAGTCTGGGACCAGGATGCGCGCTATACGTACTTTGCCCATGGCCCCCTCAAGCGGTTAGAGTTGGGCGAGGACCATGTGCAGGGCATCGATTACACCTACACGCTGCAAGGCTGGCCCAAGGGCGTCAACCATCCGGGCCAGGACCCGGGCCAAGATGGGACAGGCACGCGCTTGACGGCCTCCGCCAAAGATGCCTTCGGGATGAGTTTGGGCTACTTCGATGGAGATTATATATCCGACAATACCGCGTGGGTGGCTGGCGCCGGGAGTGTCCTGCAACCACAGCACAGCCTCTTTAATGGTAACATTGCCTCCTGGACTACCAAGACGCGCAATGACCTGACGGGTGCAGTAGGTAGCATCCAACCTTCCCAGTTTGAGGGAGCCGTGGGTGAGCAGTACCGGTACGACCAGCTCAACCGGCTCAAGAGCAGCGAGACAGCCTACCACGTTGCCACGACGGGTACTTTCAGTCCCACGGCCGACTATGCTACCAGCTACAGCTACGACCCGAACGGTAACCTGACTTCACTGACCCGCAACGGGGCCAGCCGCTTCGGCCAGTTGGCTATGGACCAACTCAGTTACCAGTACGACACGCAGAATGGGCGCGATAACCGCCTGCTGCGCGTCAACGATCCGACGCCCAACCAGAGCTACTACGCCGATGCCATCGCCCAGACTAACGGCACAAGTGCCCAGTACGGTTACGATGAGATCGGGAACCTAACCAGCGACGCCACGAGCGGGGTGAGCAACATCACGTGGAACGTGTACGGCAAGATCGAGCATGTGACGCAGGCCAACGGGCGGGCTATCCTCTACGGCTACGACGCTCAGGGCAACCGCGTGCGCAAGACTATTTCCACCAACAACGGTGCCCAACTCGAGCATACCTTCTATGTACGCGATGCGCAGGGTAACGTATTAGCTGTCTATCAACAACAGCGGCAGCAATCCAGTGGTGGGCTATCGGCCATTACTACCGTAAGTCTCATAGAGCAGCCAATTTACGGTAGCAGCCGCTTAGGCCTGCGTAAACTGACTACAGGTCAAAGCTTGCCTCCAGTATCAAACGAGTACTTTGATCGGCTCGTGGGGCAGAAGCAATACGAGTTGGTCGATCATCTAGGTAACGTACGGGCGCTGGTAGGCGATACCAAGCGGCCTGATGATGCGGTGGCCAGCACCTACAAGCCCGATTTGTTGGCTTACTACAACTACTACCCCTTCGGCCAAATGCAGCCGGGGCGCACGGCCCCAAATACAGCCACGGGTAGCGGTGGCTACCGTTATGGTTTCAACGGTAAAGAACAGGATAATAATAGAGAGCTAGGACTTACTATCTATGATTTTGGCGCACGAATCTATAATCCAGCATTAGGACAGTTTTTGAGTACTGACCCTTTAGAAAAGAAGTTTCCTAATCAATCACCTTTCGTTGTTTCAGCTAACAATCCAATAAGCCTCATTGATGACAATGGTAATGGGCCTAGATTACCTGGATTTATAGCTACGGTGAAAGCTCTACTTTATAATCCTATTATCTTTGACGCTCTATTCCATGCTAATAACACATCTGTTCACGGAGCATATGAATGGGCAAATGGAAGAGCTCCACGTGAGGAGGGTAAAATTTTAGGGGCAGTAGGTGAGGCTATAGCTTATGAGAGAATAGTAAAAAGGGATGATGGTTTAGCTCCTTTTTATATGTTAAAATCCGAAAGATTTTTTGGTGGGTATCATAATAATCTCCAAATTGACATTATGCAAACTCAAGAGACAGGTCGTGTAGAAGTCGGTGGAGTTGCCCTTAATCATACACTTGGTATAAGAAAGTATTCTGCGACTGGAGTATTCTTAGGAATAGAGGTATTTGGTATTAGCAGAAGAAAACAAACATGGAATGTACTTGCTGAGGTAAAAACTATCAACCCTAACAACAGTGCAAAAACAAATTATGGTTACCTTTCAACTGGTATAAATCAAGTTATAGACAGGGGTGAAGGAGATCATAATATTGGAGTATTAATAACTGATGCTCAGTCATGGAATAATGTAATGAATGATCCTGTATATGGGCCCCAATTGGCCGAAGATTATAAAAGATTAACCGGTAGCGGGAATTTCTTACAATTGGAAGAGGGGTTTTACCGAGAAAGTAGTAGAGCACTTCATGGATTAGGGGATAAGCTAAAGGAAAAAGTAAAATGATAAAGTATTATACTGACATTTCATTTCTTTCTTTGAATATCACATCCTGCTTTGATGCGTTATACGAGTATGAATCTGAATCCCTTTCAGATAATATTGATGTAATGCTAAATGCATTAAAAAGTGATGTCAAACCTAATTATTCAAATAAGCAAATTGAAAGTGCTTTACTCGAAAAAAAATTAGAAACCTCAGTTTCGCTGTTGGATGATGGGCATTATAGGAATATGTTTTTGATGCTAAAATCTTTGGCGTATAATAGAGAATTATGGATGTCAAATCCTGAAGTCTTTATTAGTCATGATTTGTTTTCAATATTATTAGATCGTTCTAATGTATTTAGGAATGTGTTTTTTAATAGAAATTATCTTAGTGACTTAGATTTTATATATCAAGAACAATATATATATGAATACAAGGTATTAGATCCTAACACATCTAGTATGCTACTCGTTGAGCTAAGCATGCTAAACTTTGTTCAGAAGAGTGAGTTGAAAGAAGAAATAACTTTGTTTAGCATGTTTCTAAAGACGAGTATAGAACATAGAGATGTTCAAATAATTATAAAATACATGAATTGATGATACGCACTGTAACAGTAGAGGTCAATTGGTATGAGGTGCTTTCTCTGGTCACTTTCGCAGTAATAATTGTAGGAGGTCTAATGTATTTGTTTGAATATAAAAAAAAGGAGAAGCAGTAGAATGAGAGGAATATCAGTTGAGGGCAACCGCCGATTATGCTTATTCATTATGGGTTGAATTCGGACGTGGTGCATAGCTAAAGAAATACTGAACAATCAGATTCTGCGCACGAAGACGGTAAATTTTTAGTGCAAGGAGCATTTAATGGATTCCACGGTGCTGGTGTGCCTGTAGCCTTAGGGGATGAACCGATACGTAGGCTCAGGCGTGGCCGCAAGCCTCCCATTCGTCGGTAAAGTGCCATGTGCCATGTGCCAGTGCCATACTGTTTAGGTAAGGCCTGCCTCAACCGGCGCAATATGGCCGCGCCCCAACTGCACAGCGCCTAGGCCACAATGCACTGGCGTACGGCTCCAAGGCCAGTCAGACCTAGGATATGCGCTCTTTGAGGCCTATGAAGGTTCACATCTCATCCTATTCAAACACCCGTGGCTGGCTGGGCTTAGGCCGCAATTGTGGAGTGGCCTGAGCTTTACCGATGAAGGTCGGCACGAAGAGAAGAGGGCGTGATGGCGGCAGGCAGTGCATTGATTGTAGTACTCCCCCAAATTTTGGACAGTTGAGGCGGTCTATCTTGGTCAACGTCATGACACCAAAACGCATCCGTCGCCGCTTTACAGCTTAGTTAAAAGTCGAGTTAGCCTTAGCCACTTTGACCGAGCGGCAGCCGCTGGCTTAGTTGGCTACGCGCTACCAGTTAATTGTTGCGCAAATTAGCCGTTAGAAGCTGCTGCTGCGCGAGCAGGGTGCAGGCCTTCCGAATAGGCAGGAATCGCTGTGCCTGCGGCTTCCAATCTGGAGCCCCTTTACGCGGACATCGTCAAGCTGTAGGTGGAGAACCAGCTGCTAAAAAAAATGCATCCGCCATGATCATCTCTTAACAACGGGCGCTGGTGCAAGCCGGTACTAACGGCAGTGTGCCAAGCCCTAGAGCTCTCGCGCAGCAACTAGTATTACCGGCCGTAAGGTGAAACGGCGCTGAATCTGCAGCTCATGTGCCTGCTAGATGAGGAGTACATCCGCCACAGCTTCAAGGGCGTGTTGGTCCTGAACGGTTACCTACGCTTGCAGGGTTATCAGATCAACGAGAAGCGCGTGCGCCAGCTGCTACGCTTCTCGTTGATCTGAAGGCCGTCTACCCCAGACCGCGTTTGTCTGTGCTGGGCCAAGGCATCACGCCTTACCCTTACCTGCTACGCGAACGAAGCATCACGGCCCCGAACGAAGTCTAGAGCACGGACATCATCTACATCCCTATGGCCCGCGACTTTTTGTATCTGATGGCCATGCTGGACTGGCACTCGTGCTACGTGCTTAGCTGGGAGCTCTCCAACACGCTAGATGTGGGCTTTGGCCTCTCGGCCCTGGGCTGCGCGTTGCGCCAGCAACCAGCACCGTTCGTCTTTAACTACGATCAAGGCAGCTAGTTCACCAGCGCGGCCTTCGAGCAGGAATTGCTGCAGGCCAACTGCCGCATCAGTAGCGACGGGTGGGGGCGCACCACGGACAACACCTTTGTCGAGCGTCTCTGGCGCTCCGTCAAATGGGGGTGGAGTGCGTGTATTGGAACCTCGCCACCAACGGTTGCCACTATGAACAGCTGCATACTTACTTCACCCACCACCGCCCCACCAAGCCCTGAAAGGGCAAACACTGGCTTCAATCTACTGCCAAACGCCTCCCTTCAACACTCTGCCAATTTGCTTAACTACCTCCGTTTAAGCTGTCCAGTTTTCGGGAGTAGTACACGGGCCACGCTTCTGGGCAATGCCCGATGAATTGGTAGCGGCTCATGACTAAGAGGGCTGAGAGAAGATAGTCACGACTTTTTTAAAATGTTGCGCTTCATTTCCACGAGTTTAATCTCGACATGCAGGCGCTTGATTTCGCCACGCCAAGCACCGCGGCTTACAGGGCCTGGCGCTACCAGCGGCCCACCAGTACTGGCGAAATGCCTCGGGCGCGGGCTACGTCGGTTTGCTAGGCACCGGGCGCTACTTGCCGGACGCACTCGACTTTGAAGGCGGACGTATATTTCTGGCGGGTGGGGGGCAATCCGCCTAGATTCAGTTTCTCGGTCATGGGCAACAGAAGTCAAGACTTCGCGCTGTCTGTTTCAACTAGGGTGTGTGGACAGCAAGGATAGTAGTTTTACGCCCTGCGCCGTCATGAATTAACTGAACGCGAATGGAACGTGGTCGAAGCGCACGTCCTTGGCCGGCTGGGTACCGGGCGTGACAACCGCTTGTTTGTCAATGCCGTGCTCTACCGCGTGCGCACGGGCGTAGCCTGGCGTGACTTACCTGAACGGTTCGGGCCGTGGAACACGGTGGCGCGACGTTTTCGCCGCTGGGCGCAGGCGGGCGTGTGGGAAGCGCTCTTCCACGCGGTACAAGAGCCTGACTATGCCTGGGTACTAATCGACTCGACAACGGCCAAAGCGCACAAAGCGGCAGCTGGTCAAAAAAAAGTACACCTGCAGCCGAAGCCCTAGGCCGTTCTCGTGGCGGCTTTTGCACCAAGGTGCATGCCGTGGTGGACGCACTGGGCAACTGCCTACATCTGGTCCTCACCCCGGGCGAAGCGGCTGACAGCCCCCAACTACCCGCTTTACTGGCGGCCTTGCCCGAACCACCCGGGGCGGTGGTGGCTGACAAAGCCTACGACACCGAAAAGGCACTCTACATCGTCGCCCAGCACGCGGCCGAAGTTGTCATTCCGCCCAAAGCTAACCGGCTGAACCAGCGCGACTACGATGAAAACCTCTACGCCGACCGCAACAAGATCGAACGTTTTTTCGGTCGACTCAAAGAAGTGCGAGGCGTTGCCACTCGCTATGAGAAAACGGCCACGTCTTTTTTAGCCGTCATTCATCTGCTGGTCGCACTCGATTGGATGCGCTAGCTGTCCACACAGCCTAGATCACCTCATCGAAAACAGGTGTATATTTTTGCGAGTAACGAATTGAACATCAGAGTGTATTTGCCAATTTATAGGAAGTTAAGACTTCTTATCAGTTGCCCTGACTAAACCAATTTATACCTCAAGAATCAGTATACTCTTGCAATTACTTGTTCAACGCTTGTATTACTTCCTGTGTAATGTTAACTCCTTCTTTACCATAAACTACAGTACCAGCTTCAGTGGCAGCAAATACAATGTCGTACCCATGTGCCTCTCCATACTGGCGCATAAACGCATCTGCTTTGCTGATCACTTCCTGCGTCAGTCGTGCTTCCTCTGCTGCTGCCTTATCGGTCACAGCTTTCTTATAAGTGAAATACTGCTGCTGCCGTTGCGCAAGTTGCTCTTCCCGCGCGCGCCGCTCCGTTGCGGGCAAGGAAGCTCGAGTCCGATTGTAAACATCTAGCTCCTGCTGTACAGTATGTTGTAATGTATCCAAGTTCGCTTGCCAGCTTTCAGCCTCCTGCTTGTATTTGACTCGGGCATCCTGCATCACTTTGTAGCTTTCCAGCACTTTGGAGTTCTCTACATACGCCAACTTAGGGGGGGAGGCCATAAATTGTATAATTCCAATAAAAAATAGCCCAATGGCAAATACGGTGTTGAATAAGGATTGACGAGTGACAACCATAATACGAGATGAATAAATTATTCTGCGAAACTACACATAATCTACTTCATCAAAAAGTTGTGAAGTAAAAGCAATGTATTTGAATAAGCCAAAAAACAAATAATAACAAAATAGGAACAATTGTAGTTGATATCTACATATTCCTTCCCATTAAAGTCAGTGAATAGTGTCTTTAACGGCTTTTGAAGGATAAAAAAATCAACAAGGTATAGTCGTTTTATGGACTATGTAACTGTATTCTGTATGAATGTGAAACCAAAAATGTAGATAATATTACATATTGGTAATGAAAAATTTAGCTATCTTGCCCCATGTTTTCTTATTGTGTCATTCTTTACCACCGAATATTCTATATACTATCATGATGCGTTCATTAAGCTATAAAGGTCGGCTGGCAGCTTATACCTTGACAGAGCTGTTAATTGTACTTGTTATCATTGGAATCCTTATTTTAATGGCATTGCCCGTACTCATGCCTCTTATCAGCCGGACTCGTAGCGTGGAAGCCAAACAAATGCTGACCCACTTACAGACGCTGGAAAAAACCTATTTCTACGAGCACTCCCGCTATGCAGCTAGCCTCGACGAAGCAGGGTTTGAGCAGGAGAAGCTAACTACGGAAGATGGAAAGGCCAATTACCGGATCGAGATAATCAACGCTGGCCCTACTACGTTTCAGGCTCGCGCCACCTCGGTAGTAGATTTTGATGGGGACGGCACCTACAACGTGTGGGAAGTGGACCAGGATCAAAAACTGACTGAAGTAACGAAAGATTAGTTGCGATCCTCACGGCACTATGACCACTTTCACAATCATCCACTACAGCGCTGAAGTACTGGCCTTCAGCATGCTTATCAGCATGCTAGTGCAGGATTGGCGCTGGCGGGGAGTATACTGGTATTTCTTTCCTTTAC
The DNA here is from genome assembly GCF_017313265.1 of Hymenobacter telluris. GTDB lineage: Bacteria > Bacteroidota > Bacteroidia > Cytophagales > Hymenobacteraceae > Hymenobacter > Hymenobacter telluris. The sequence continues at coordinate 16,202 of NZ_JAFLQZ010000024.1, forward strand.
TGGCTGTCTTATTTTTCGGACTCCGCCTCGACCAGCAGCCTTTAGAAACGGTACTGGCCGACTCCGCCGTTAACGTTGCTTTTGTCGTTTTACAGATGCTTGTTTTGAGCCTGTACGTGCGGTTACGTTTTGCCGCATCCCTGCAAGCATACCTCGGGTTAGGAGACATCTTGTACTGGTTAGCTGTAGCGGTCTTTTTCTCTCCCGTTGTCTTCATCCTATACTACCTCAGCAGCCTAGTAGTAGCATTACTTACATTCTTGATAGTGCGCCGGGTAGTAAGTAAGCCAATCGATGCGCGGATTCCCCTTGCCGGCTTACAAGCCGGGTATTTGGCACTGCTGCTACTGGTTTCGTGGCTATCACCTACCAAGCTGCCGGTCGGTGACCAGTGGCTGCTCGACTATATAAGCTGATGGAAGCTCTACTCGCATACATCCCCATTGAGGCGAGCCTGATGCAACTCATCAGCGCCGAGCAGGCCTGGCATTACCGCATTGTTCCCCAGGCTAGTACGCCCACAGCCCTGCACTTTTACGTGGACGCAGCAATCGAGACGACCAGTTTGGTTGACGAATTAGAAGTGGCATTAGGCCAGGGGGTGCAACTGGAGCCGGCCGATTCGCAGCGCATCGAGCGTACGCTCAACAAGTATTTCCTACGCCAAGCAGCGCGGCCCACCACGCCCGAGCAGGCCAAACTGGTTACGGGTCCGGGTTCTTCGTCCGAGGATTTCCTGTTTCGGCTGATCCAGGAAGCCCGGGAACTGCGCAGCAGTGACATTCACATTGAGAGCTACGCCGAAAAGGCCCGGGTACGCATCCGCGTTGATGGTCTGCTGCTGGAACGCTACCATCTGCCGCGGACCGAGTACCCGGCCTTAATTAACCGGGTGAAAATCATGGCCGGGCTCGATATTGCCGAGAAACGGCTGCCACAAGACGGCCGGATCTTCTTTGCGAATGGGCAGCAAAAAATTGACATCCGGGTATCGGTTGTGCCCACCCTGCACGGGGAAAAGGTGGTGCTCCGTCTGTTAAGCAACGACGCTACCAATATCGACCTGAACACGATGGGGCTGCGGCCCGCTGATTTGCGCAGCTACCTGGAAGGAGTACGCCGGCCCACTGGTCTGATCCTGATCAGCGGCCCCACCGGTTCGGGAAAAACCACTACCCTTTACGCCACGCTCAAGCTGCTGAACAAGGAAAGCCGCAACATCCTGACCATCGAAGACCCGATCGAGTATACACTTGAGGGCATCAACCAGGTGCAGCTGCGCGAGAACATCGGTTTAAATTTCGCGGCCGCGCTCCGCACCTTTCTGCGCCAGGACCCGGACATCATCATGGTCGGCGAAATCCGAGATCCGGAAACGGCCAGCATGGCGATCCGGGCGGCCCTGACCGGCCACCTGGTCTTATCTACGATCCACACGAACTCGGCCTGGGGCACGGTTTCTCGGCTCATCGACATGGGCATCCCCGCCTATATGGTGGCCAATACGCTCAACACCAGCGTGGCCCAGCGCCTGCTGCGGCTACTCTGCCCGGAATGCAGACGGGCCGAAGCGTTTAATCCCGACCTTTACCCCCGCCGGTTCAGACCCTTCCGTCTCGTAACAAAACACTATTTATCCGTTGGCTGCCCAGCGTGTTATTATACCGGATACCGCGGCCGTAAAGCCGTTTATGAAGTTATTTCTCTGGATTCCGAGTTAGCTGATTATTTAAAAAATCAAAATCTGAATGTATCCGATTTATTGCGGGAACGCGGCATTACCTCTTTGGCTGAAAATGCCTTCTCGCTATTTGAACAGGGTGACACCACTCTGGATGAGGTGTATCCGCTCTTATTTGATCTCTAAAAGCCTTTTTTGGGGCTTGCTATTTGGCATTCTGCTTCCTGTTAATGCCCTGCAAGCCCAGCAGTTGCCCGTGGTTGCTGGTGCCCCGGCGGACCGTTTCCTGGCCCTGCAGCAGCAACTGCGCGTGCTGGGTGACTCCACCGCTAAAGGCCTGCAGGAAACCGCCAACTTATCGGTTTCCAACGCGCCGATCCAGGAATTCGTCCGTGGGCTGGCGCTCACCCACAACCTGAACGTGAGCATCGATCCAACCCTGGATCTGCGCATCACCAACAGCTTCACGGAGGTCAAGGTAATCGACTTGATCGTGTTCCTGGCCCGGGAATATAACCTTGACATCCAGGTCATTGGCAACATCATCCGGGTCTACAAGTTTGTGCCCCCGCCGGAAATCAAGCGGTTGCCTCCCGGCAAAAAGCTGCGGCTCAGCTATGATCCGGCCCACGATATTTTTACCTCGGATTTGCAGAATGACAGTTTGACGACCTTCGCCAAACAGGTTACGCAACTTACCAAACGTAACGTCGTGCTGGCCCCAGGCCTGGGTACGCGCTTGGTGAGTGGCTACGTGGAAGGGATGCCTTTAAGCCAGGCGCTCGACAAGCTGGCGTATACCAATTCGTTGCGGTTACTACACCCCGATAATGCTTCCTACGTGCTGGAAGCCACGGACGCAACAGCGTCTGCGCCTGCCAGTCGTTCCCGGCGAGCAGTTCTAGGCGCTACGGGCAGCATTTCCAATCCGGGGCAGGAAAGCAGCAGTGGGGCCGACATCGGGGTGGCAACCGGTGCTGATGGGCGGCGCTACCTGCGCATCGAAGCGGAAAACGTGGCGATGGGCAAGCTGCTGACCGACGTCTCGCAGGAACTCAACATCAACTACGTGCTGTTTTCGGAACTGACCGGCAACACGACCATGCACGTCAAGCAGGTTACCTACGACGACTTCCTGCGGATCCTGCTGCAAGGCACGACCCACACCTACCAGCAAAGCGAAGGCCTCTACACCATCGGCAACCGGGCCCTGGAGGGCTTCCGCCATACCGCCGTGGTGAAAATGCAGTTTCGACCCGTTGACAAGCTCGACGAATTTATCCCGGCCGAGCTGAAGAAGGGGGTGGAGATTCGCTTGTTCAAAGAACTTAACAGCATGATCCTGAGCGGGGGCGCCCCACAGATTGCGGAAATCACGGAGTTTCTCAAAGCCGTGGACAAACCCGTCGTCAATGTCCTGATCGAAGTGATCGTGGTGGAATTGCGGCGGGGGCATTCCACTAAAACCGGTATCCGGGCGTTTCTAGGGGATTCTACGGTGCGGACGGGGGGCGAGCTGTTTCCCGGCCTGGACATGACCATCGGCTCGAAAAGTATCAATTCCTTGCTTAGCCGGCTCGGCTCGAAAGGCCTGGTTAACCTGGGGCGGGTGACCCCCAATTTCTATTTGACGCTGCAGGCCCTTGAGCAAAACAGCTACCTAAATTTGCGCTCCACCCCGAAGCTCTCCACCCTCAACGGCCACGAGGCTAACCTGAAAATCGGGCAGTCGGTGTATTACGTCGAGGAGAATCAAAACGTCACTGGCGGCGTGAATCCGGTCATCACCAAGACCCAGCAATTCAAGCAGGTGTCCGCCGACTTATCCATCAAGATCAACCCGATGGTTTCCGGTAACGAAGACATTACGCTGGACGTGTCGGCCGAATTCTCGGACTTTATCGAGCCGACCATTCAGCGGGCCCCTCCTGGCACGGCCACTCGGCAGTTTACGTCCATGATCCGGGTGAAAAACGAAGAGATGATCGTGTTGGGCGGCCTGGAAGAAATCCGCAAAAACAGCGGTGGTACGGGAGTGCCCCTTCTCTCCCGCATCCCGGTGCTGAAGTGGCTGTTCAGTACGCGCCAGGAAGGCAAGCAAACCAACCGGCTGGTCGTTTTCATCCGGCCGACCATCATGTACTAAGGGCTATGATGCACCGGATTCATTCTTCGCTAACCCGTCCCCGGCGTGTCGTCGGGGTAGCCGTGACGCTGCTGCCGGAAGCCCGGCAGCAAGTAGACGTGTGCGTGCTGCGGCGTCAGGGCGACCGGGTGGTACCTGAACAACAGCATGCGGGCCTTTCCTCCCTGGATGATCTAGCGGCGCTGGATATCGCGGAAAATATTCCCGTAGCTCTGGTGATTCTGGGGCGGGGAATCGTGCATAAAACCTTCGCTCCTCATGCGCACGTGGCAACGGAAGATTCTGCGGTGTTGGCGGCCCTGCTACCTGGGGCGCTGGCAACAGACTTCCACATACAGCAAAGCACCGGATCAGACTACCAGCACCTAGCCCTGGTGCGGCGTAGCACGCTGGAGGCGCTGGTGGGAGCGCTACAGCAGCAGGGCCGATATGTTATCGCAGCCAGCCTGGGACCCTTCGCGTTCGAGGTCCTGTTGCCTTACTTGGCCGATGAGCACGAGGCTTCATACCAGGTGACGGGCTATACTCTTGCGACACTTAACCAGCAGGTTACGGCTGTGCAAGCCCAGCCACTAGACGAAGCGTATGCTCCCGGGATACAACTAGGTGATGAAACCATCGCAACGGCGCTGTTGCTGCCTTACGCGGCGGCTTTGGCAACCCTAACCGGTTCAGCCCCTGCCACTTTTTCGGCATCTTCTATCACCCAGGCCCGGGAGGAGTGGGAACAGAAGCAACTATTTCGGCTGGGAGGAATAGCGGCCCTGGCGGGGTTCCTGTTAGTGCTGCTGCTAAATTTCGTGGCCTTTAGCTATTTGACTTCTCAAAACCAGGCGTTACTTAGTCAGGGGCAAGTGAACCGCCGCACCCTCTCTACGCTCAACGACCTACAGCGTTCGGTGACACGCAAACAAGAGTTTCTGGCGGGCGCCGGCTGGCTGCAGTCGACGCGCCACAGCACCCGGGCCGATCAATTGGGCGCCACTGTTCCGGCGGGCTTACGCCTGCTCACCATCGACTCCGAACCGTTAAATCCAGTACAAACCAGCCAGCAGCAGCGGCCGGTTTTCGATACCGGTACCGTGCGTGTGAAAGGGCAATGCCGGGAGGCTCAGGTCCTCAACGGCTGGCTACAGCAAGTAAGCGCGCTGCCTTGGGTCCAGGCCGTGCGCGACCAGAATTTCACCTACGACTATAGTTCCGGTACGGGGCTCTTCACGTTCACTATTCACACGGCGGACGAGCCACCCCGGCAACCATGAAATACGGACGAATGCTTACTTATCGGCAGCGCAACCGGCTGCTAATGTTGGGGGTATGTGTAGGAGCAGCCGTGGCCTATGGCGTTGCCCTACGTCCCACACTCGACCTGCTCCAGCTTAACCGGCAGCAACTGTCCGACTCCCGGCAATTGCAGCAAGCGCCCCAACTTACTAGGCAACTGCAAGGGCAAGCGGCTCACTTTACCTGGCTGATGCGTAGTATAAGCAATGATTCGGCCCGTCAGGAAGGGTACGCGTTGGATCAGCTGACTAGGGCCTGCCGCCAGCACCGGGTCACCCTGGCTTCCTTATCCTCGGGCGAGCAAACCAGTTCTAATGGCTACCTGCTCGAAACCCGAATTGCCAAGCTGCGGGGTGATTTTCGCGGACTTGAACAGGTGGTGCACGAGCTGGAGTACCGGCGTCCGGTGGGACGCTTGTCATCAGTGCGGTTCGCCCTGGAAGAAGATCGCAAGCAGCGGCGCAGTTTTCTCTATGCCTATTTGTATGTACAGAACATCTCTTCCTTACAAGATGCGAAGCACTAGTCTATTGATAGTTTTTTTGGGGAGTGGGGTCTTCCTGACCGGCTGTGATGATATCATCGAACCTGAGCTTTCCACTCGGCCAGTGGTCCTGCTTACGCCGACCGATAGCAGTACCTCTCCCAGTGCGCTACAGACCTTTCGCTGGGAACCGGTAGCCGGGGCCCGTCAGTACCGGATTCAAATTGCCGCTCCTTCTTTCGAAAGGCCGACCACCTTCTTCCTGGATTCACTGACCAGCCGTCCTTCTTTCGCTACTTCGCTGGTACCAGGGAGCTATCACTGGAGGGTGCAGGCGCTGAATTCAGCGTATGAGACGCTGTTTACCACCCGCAGCTTTCGGGTTGACACCACCGGCAGCCTCTCCAATCAGGGCATCTCCCTGCTCCAGCCGGCCAACAGCAGCGTAACAAACCGCACGCTCGTTACGCTGGCCTGGGTGCCCCTGGCAGTCGCCGAACGCTACCTTCTTACGCTGCAACCGAATCCCCGCACGGCTACAGGCTCGCTGGATACGCTGCTGACGGGTGCCGCGCGTGCCTCGGTGCAACTGCGCCTCCCTGGCCGCAGTCAGATATACCGCTGGAAGCTAACAGCGTTGAATGCCACCAGTTTGCGGGAATCGGCTACGCAAAGCTTTGAAGTGGATGTGACGGCCCCGGGGATGCCCTCGTTAGCGACCCCACTGAATGGCGAACTCTTTTCCAACCTACCCCTCACCTTGTCCTGGAGCCGGGGCGGAACGGATGTAGCAGCCGACAGCTTGTTTGTTTACGGGGCAGATCAGACCACTTTCGTATCTTCTTTCCCCCGAGCGGCAGCAACGGCCGGCTTTACGTTTCCGGCTGCCAGTACCCTGCTGGTACCGGGTACCTACTTCTGGGCCGTACGCTCCGTGGACCGGGCTGGTAACGCTGGTCCTCGGACCGGGAAACGTTCGTTCATCGTCCAGTGAAAAACAAACGGCTTGCTTACGTGCTGCTGCCGGTAACAGTGGTTATCTGGGGTAGTATTTTTTTCCGAGTGTGGTCTTCCCTCGATCAGGAAGCCGCTAGCCCGCAGCCCAGCCAGAGTAGCGCTACGCTTCCGGTACGTCCCAGGGAGGGAGCTTCCACTCCAAAACTGCAATTGAATTATCCGGACCCCTTCCTGGCAGGTGGCTATCAAACCACTGTCAATCCGTCAGCGGAGCAGGTGTCTATTTCTTCTGGCCGGGCAGTAGTGCATACTCCCATCGCCTTCAAAGTCCTTCATCCTGTAACCTCTCCTCCACCGCAATCTATTGCGTCGGAAATAATTTGGCCGCGGGTGGAATACCTCGGCGCTATTGAGAATCAGCGAAAGAACACCCGGGTGGCTATGGTAGTCATCAATGGGGGGCAGTACTTACTGAAAGAGAAAAGCGAGCAGAACGGGTTACGGGTGGAAACAATCGGTCAGGATTCCATTAAGGTGCGGTTCCAGCAGCAGGGGCGGGTGATTCACCGGTTAGCTAGCAAGTGAGCACAGCGAGGTGTTTTAAGGCATACGGCTTCACTGTGTTCAGCTAGTTTAGACGGACGCAGTAAAGCCTTTTTTGCTATGTAGGATCAAGAAAATACCAGTGCTGTCGCGTTTCACTAGCACTGGTATTTACCAACTTTCTTTAAACCTGTAGGTTAGGCTTGCGCAGTTCATGTGCTTGGTCTTGTGCCGTCTGCTGGTGCGCTACGGCATCAGCTATTGTTTTGGCTCTGACTATATATGAAAGTAACATCACAAATTCCTGGTGATCTCCACTCCTAATCAGACTCACCTCACCCGGATACTGTATACCTGCTATGGGTTACGGAATGATTCAATTCTCCGTAGACTCCATCTGTGCAAAAAAGACTTTGTCTTTAGTCCGTGTTAGGTTTAATGTATCACTGTCATAAGAAATCTAATGGATACAGGTCAATGCAGTATTTTGACCGCATGCGGAGCGCGGGAGCCCCGAATGATAAGCTGGTTCCTGACTAACTCGAAGGTTGTGCCGTCGCCATGCCTGTAGGTGCCAGTACGGGCTACCCCATCCTCGTCGACTTCAAAGCCGGAAGGCCGGGTTTTGCTAACTAAAGAATAAATGCGGCCACTCGCGTCCGCGCTGGGTTCGAGACGCAGCTGATCGTCGAGGCTGAGGCTTGGATTGCTATCAGCTGGTAATACGTTAATACTCGTAGTAGCGGCAGTGCTGATGTTACCGCACGCATCGGTTGCGATTAAAGTAACAGTATGCGGGCCAGTTGTGGTGAATACGACCTCACTCATGGCGGACGAAGCAGTAACAATCAACTGCTTCCTTTGCCCCCCGCAGGGGTCACCAAATACTTCATACACATCAATATCAGCAAAGGAAGCCGTATTGCGTCCTAACAGCCGTGATTCCACATACGATTGGCTATTAGCGGCATGGCAGCCAGGATTAATAGTGTACCCATTGCTACTGGCAAGGGGAATACCATAACTAGCAAAATTGACTTGGATAAAAACTGAGTTGGCGGGCGCCGTTAGGGTAGGCCCATCTAACGTGTTGATGTCACCATTATAATATTCGTTGCCGATAATCGATACGGTATCAGCCGGTGCTCCATCTTTCAGTAAGCTTAGGGTAACAGACCCACAGCTAGTAGCAGTGCTGCTGCCACTGTTTATAGCGGCAGCTGTGACTATTGCTTGGCCAGAGCTATTCATGGTTACATTCAGGCTCGGAACAGCCATTGCACTAAGGCTAGAGTTGTTCTGGGCGGCAACTTTACTACTTATCGTGAGCAGCGCAGCAGATAAAATTAATGCGTGTTTAAAACGAAGAATTGTCATAAAAGATAAATTAATAGGATAATAAGAGTACGAAGCTGCTGGTTTAATGACGTTGCTTAGAATGTTCTATTTTTAATTAGCTTATTGATTTAATCAAAAGGCTAACTCCTAAAAAGTCATATAAATAGACTTTCATATTCTGTGTTATCACAATCATATGTACCAATCAGATTGGGCCTTATTTTTGATCTTTTCCAATGTAATATTAAATAACTAATATGGATCTTCGCAACTAAGTCAGCTAAAATAATTTTAATCCAGAGTATATCAGGCTATGGTATAAGCAGCATTTTGACAGTCCTCTGTAAAGTATGGTGCTGATTGTCTGCTGCTTACTTTATTCACGTTAAAATTGTATGAAATGATTGTAAGCGAGATACCTAAGCCTTAAGGGCCCTTAAATAATCCAAAGCCGCATAAGTGTTGGTTTTTACCGCAAGGTTTAGTAATAAGTGTGTCTAAGTCATCGTCACCGCCTTCGAGGTAATTTTTCAAGGAAGGTCAACGGACTATTATTATTGGAACAGCTCTAGGTTGATGCAACGAGCAGTTGTTAGCTCTACAACAATCATAGTTAAATAGCCGCGAGGATGATAGTTAGCTATGACAAAGGTTTGACTGGTAGCCCCACCGTCACACAACAACACTCACAAGCAGTACTAATCAGTCCTTTTGCCTAGCTAAGTTCAGACTTAGTATTAACAACTGGGTTCCCTTTATGCGCCACTTTATGAACTCTCAGCATAGCCATCTTCTCATACAGACTTTAATGCTGCCTCACTCACGGATGTAGGCTTTGTAGCGGCAAATCTGTTCATAATCCAAGGCTGCCACTTCTTTTCTAGTAGAAACGCTGCTGTAAGTGTAAAAGCCATAAATAGGATAAACCGTCCCGCAAAAGAAACCGCACTACCGCTAAAATGTGGAAAAAGGCTAAAGCTGTAAAGGATAGGGAAATGAATGACATAGATTCCATAGGAAATGCTACCAAGTTGCGCACCCCAACGCATAAAGGATTCCAGCTTCTGGTTGAGGACTGAATTGTCTTGGAATAGTAGCAAGCCTATGCTGAATAGAAACAGCAAGCCGGGAATAGCAAAAGAAGTAATTTGGGCTTCGTGCCAATGTTGGAAGAGATAGTAGAATGTTGACAGGTTCAGGGCCAGCAAGGCATAATAGGAATAGCGTACGAGTTTACCACTAGCTCCCACAAACAGTAGAATAACAATAGCGCAAAGTGGCAAGGACGCGAAATCTTTGATCAGGCTAATGTTGGCATTCCAATTGGATTCGTCTAGGGAAGAATACGGCCTGAAGATGGCTAACACCCGGTTGAGTAGAGTAAGCACAGCGTTGAAGTAGTTTAAAGAGGCAAAGGCCAATACACTGCTCAACAGTAATGAGTAGTTAAGTTTTTTGGGTTCAACAAGCATGTACTTCTCAGAAAAGACGATACCCAGTAACCAGAAACAGAAAGCGGTAGTATGTGCAATCAGCAAACCAACCGTTACATTGGTGAACAGGAATATCAACGTCAATGGCAGTACGAAGGCTATTATTGTCAATAGTCGGCTATTGATTCTGAAAGCGGAAACAGGAATGAAGGCCATGTAAAATAGTATCTCCATATCGAGACTCCACAAGGGATTATTTTCTGCTAAGGTGTCGCCTATATCCGCAATTTGCAGGAATAATAGAGTTTGGACTAACTCAAGTCCACTGTGATTGGGATAAGAAATGAGCCCTGTGAATAGGACGCTTACCGCGTAAATCGGATATATTCTCCAGAAACGCTTCTTCAGGTACGTAAGAATAGTTTTTCCCCGTAAAGGTATTGGGTTAGTCAGGCCGATGACGTAGCCAGAGAGGATGAAGAAGATAAGTACGCTCAAGTGGCCGGGTGGATTAAAAGACCATACGCCCTTCGGTGCATAGCCTGGATCCAACAAGTGGCTATGCTCAATAACGTGATGATAAACAACTATCAGCGCGGCCAAGCCCCGAAGAAACTCCAAATTATAATTGATGGGTCTTTTCTGAATAGTAGTGGCAACATTTAAATGCATAAGTAGTTATAGTGACGGTTGTGTTGATCCAGTGAAAACAGCTAGTTAGCTAAGGTAGGTTGATTTAGAAATTGTGTTCAACTGGTTGCGACGAGTAATCTTTCAGGACCAACTGGTGGCCGATATTGAAGTAGGTGTCGAGGTAATAGGCGACTTCCCAGCGGGCCTCTTCAGCGAGGAAAAGAACCCGCTACTGGGTAATAATTCGGTTTCAAGTATACTGCCAGTCAGTTTCAGCTTGCCCATTGTCGTATGGAGTACCTAGCTGGCTAGAGCCGAGTACAGTCCCGACTGCCTTGATGCGGCCGTGGTAGTCAGCGCTGGTATATCTTATTCGGCTCTCGTAAGCTGGGTTCTCAAATTGCATACCTCCACACATTATTCACGCTGCTTACCTTGGCAACGAGTTGGTTCTACAGCCAGCGGTAAAGCAGCTTAGAGCTAACGTCCAGTTGCTGCACGACGACCAATGTACAGCAGCTTTTCAAAGTTAGGTACTAGGTTTCGACTTCGAAGACGTCATTGTATTCGCGCCGTCCATCTGGCGTGGACTTGCTGTTATGATGCTTGAAATATATGTCCTGTTTCTGTACACCTAGACTAGGGTGTGTGAACAGTTTTCAGCCAGATTAAGGTAGCGGCCACTTGAAACCAAGCAAAGAAACAGTCGGCTCGTTTGTCGTAGCGAGTGGCAAAACGGCGGAACTGCTTGAGCTTGGCAAAGGTGCGTTCGATGACGTTTCGTTGACGGTAGCGGGTGCAGTCGTGGCCGTATCGGGCCGGGGTGTAGGCTGTGTCGCCGGGCTTTCGCTGGGCGGGAATCATGGCTAACGTGCCGCGAGCGGCCAAATGAGCGCGCCAAGCTCGGGAGTCATAGCCGCGGTCGGCGACCAGGCAGGCGGGGCGCAAGTCAGCCAGCAACGCCTCAGCAGGGGCCCGGTCGTGGACCTGTCCGGCCGTGAGTAGGGCACGCACGGGGCGGCCGAGCGCATCGGTGAGCAGGTGCAACTTCGTACTCAAGCCCCCGCGGCTGCGCCCGAGCGCGTTGGCCGAGCCGTTTTTTTTCGAGCGCCGGCTGCGTGCTGGTGGGCCCGAATCGTGGTCGAATCCAGTAACAGCGTGCCCAGACTGGCGCCGTGGGCCTGCACGGCGGCCAGCAACCGACCCCAGGCCCCGCTTTTGGACCAGCGAGCAAAGCGTGTGTACGTTGTGTGCCAGTTGCCCCAGACCGGCGGCAATGCCCGCCAGTGCGCCCCGCTGCGCGCTAGCCACAGCACGGCTTCGACAAAGCGTCGGTTGTCTTGCCCGGCGGGACCCCGACGACCTGGCAAAAGCGGCGCCAGCACAGCCCATTGGGCTTCGCTCAACACATATTGAGTTTTCATCCCCCTAATTTAACTGTTCACACGCCCTAGACCACCTCAGACAATGCCCACGCCAAATCGTTTTGGAGTGAGCTCAAAACGGAATTATTGGATGGCGGTAGCTTTGCCAACCTTACCGAAGCCCGGCTGCAAATCAGTCATTATCTCGCCTACTACAACACCGAACGCCGGCATTCCGCTCTCGGCTATTTAGCCCCTAATCACTTTGAAATTCAATTTCAAACTACGTCTCAACTCTGTGCGGTCTAGTTATACCACCTCGGTAAGCGGTAGTCGTCATGTGCGGTATATCAGGCTACTGAGTCCTGAAATGGGTATAGTGCGTCAAGTCATTAAGTGAGCCTTGGTATTTATACTTCCTGGAGTATTATTAAACAAACAGGGTAAATCCTCCGACCTGACCCTGCACAGGATCGAGGCGGGGATTTTACCCTGTCTACTTAGTGCGAATTTTTTACGTAGCTGATTTTTACTGAGCAAACTCAACGGCGCAGGCCCGCTGAATTTCCTGCACGGTGGCTGGGGCTTCGAGGGCAAACAACTCATTGAGGCCTCGCTGCTTGCGGGAGGCGCGTACGGCGGCCTTAACGGCAAAGAACACGGTGGCGGCTAGCACGAGGGGCGGCTCGCCTACCTCCTTGGACGACAACACTTCCGAGGAGTTCTCCGGCACATTGCCGGCCAGATCGCGCGGAAACAGCCGCACGTTGAACTCGAGCGGGATGCTGGTGGTAGCTGGTGGCTTGTAGGTCCAGGTGTTCAAGGTATTGAGACGGCCGGCATCCGGTGCGGGTTCGGCATCGGAGCCGCCGGGTTCAAACACCAGCTTTTCAGACAGTACGTACCCGATACCTTGTACGAAGGCACCTTCTATCTGGCCCACGTCCAGAGCCGGGTTCAGGCTCCAGCCCAGATCATACACCAAGTCGGCACTAAGAATCTTGGTTTCACCGGTCAGCACGTCAATCTCCACCACCGAGCAGGCCGCCGAGTAAGTGAAGCCGGGAAACGAGTCAAACTGCGGCTGGAAATTCGGTATCGGCGTGCTTTGGTAACCGGGAATGACCGGCTGGTCTTTTGGCTCCTTGTAGGTTACGTTGGGGACGGGGGTTTCCCCACCACTCATCGGCACGGTGAAGCTACACACCAAGTTCACGCGGTTCTGATAGGCCAGCGTCACCAGCGACTGCCAGATCAGCTGCTCTTTTCCGTTCACCTCGAGTTTAGTGCGCCAGCCCTTCTCGCCGTAGTTCCAGAAATCGATACCCTGTTGCTGGCACCACTCGTTGCCCTTGTCCTTGAGCAGTTGGTAACCGAAATCCAGCAGCCGCGAGCGTAGTTGCTCGCAGGTGCGCCGCACCACCTCCGCATTGTAGGAGGTGCCCGTGGAGGCTCCCGAACTGGTGGGGTTAGGAATGACGCTGGTGGCGGGACCTTCCACCCGAATCAGCGACATGGGGATGTTGAGAATGTAGGTGGCCACCTGCCGCACCTGCGTCAGCAGCCCCTGGCCCATCTCTACGCCGCCCTGGTGAATGATAACGCTGCCGTCGGCTTGGTACACGGCTACCACGGCGGCGGCCTGCTCAAGCATTACCAGGTTGTAACCCGAGCCGTACTTTACGGGCATCATGCTCAAGCCCCGCTTGCGCCAGCGGTTAGCCTTGTTAAAAGCGGCCACCTCGGCTAGTTTGGCTTCATAGCGGCACTGCTCTTTGAGGTACTGCCACACGTCGCGCATGTAGCAGTACGACAGGGCTTGGCCGAAGGGCGTCACGTCGCCACGCCGGTACAGGTTTTTCTCGCGTACCTGCTCGGCCGTCAGGCCGATGGCGCAGGCCGCGTCGTCGAGGGCATTTTCCAGCATCAGCTTGCCTTGGATGTCGCCAAAGGCCCGAAAGGCGGTGCTCGGGGCCGTATTGGTGCGGCAAACGTCGAGTTGAACCTGGAAGTGTGGAATCAGGTAGGCGTTATCGGCCCGGGCCATGATGCAGTTGGCCACAATAAACGAGCAGTCGTAGAATGCCCCACCGTCGCCCCAGAGCTGGGCCGACAGCCCGCGCAGCAGGCCCCGCTTGGCTTCATCGACTTGGTCAGTACTGCCGACCTGGCCGGTATCGATAGCTACCCGGCAACGGCCGTAGTAGGCGTGGCGCTTGCCGATGAGGGCCGTATCCTGTTCGCGCGAGAGGGCCAGGCGTATGGGCTGCTTCATAGCCTGTGCCGCGATGACAGCTGCCCCTACTACGAAGCGCGTCTGCTCTGTTTTGCCTCCGAAGGCTCCGCCCACCGATGGCACCCGTACGTCGACGCTGTGAAAGGTAGAGCCGAGCGCCTTGGCGGCCGTCCAATGCATTTCCTGGGGACTCTGGGTCGAGGCGTGTACTATCATGCGGCCGTCGTCGGCGGGCACGGCCAGCACGGCTTGCGTTTCTAGATAGAAATGGGCCTGCCCGCCCACCTGTTGACCTGACTCCACCACGCAGCACAGGTGGTCGTCGAGCATGTGGCTGGACTGCTGCGGGTCGGTCAGGTGTCGGGGCTGCGGCCGGTCGGCGGCTTGCCACTCGGCCCAGTCGTTTATCCACTTCTCGTCGCTGCCGGGGCGGGTAATACGCCAGATGTGGTTAAAGTAGGGAGCGGTTTGGGGGTAGTCGGGGAAGATGCTGTTCTGCTCGATGGCCTGCGCTAAGGTTAGCACGGGCTGGTTCCACCAGGCGGGTGCGCCAGCCGGCACCAGGGCGGGTCCGTACTGTACGCAGTTGGTGGCGACATAGTCGGCAATAGCCTGAGCCTGCCGCTCGGTGCGGGCCGCTACCAGGGCCAGCGTCTGGCCTACATAGCTTACCGCGTCGATGGCCAGGATAGGCTGATCGAGACACATACCTTGCATGTTGAGCCGTCCGTGCTTGAAGGCTTCGCAGGTAATCAGGTCCACAAACCCGGTGGGAAAGCGCTCGGCTAAGTGGCGGCGCAACGACGTCAGGCTTTGGGGCTTTTCGTCCGCACCCGGCTCCCGTAGATAGAAACTGGCCCAGGCCCGCCGGCTTTGCACCAGCGCACCTTGCACAGTGCCGGGCGGCAGCAGTAGTTCCTGCGTGTAACGTACCTGCCCGGACGCCTGCTGTAGGGCCGTAGCTTTAATGAACGGCTGCGACACCGGACGCTTAAAATCCTGCACTTTGTAAGACTGGGATCCTGTGCTCACTGGCCACTGCCCCCAGGTACTGATGCCAGCCGAGCGCAGGTCGGCCTGCAGTGGCACTCCCCGCACTACACAGGCATTGATGATCGCCTTATACAGGAAGGCCACCGCCAGCGCTTGCCGGTACTCTGGCGTGAAGCCCTCGTCGGGTACCTCTAGGTAGCGGACCTGCCATCCCTGCCAGTGCTCACGCAATTCGGCCTGTAGAGTGGCCAGCAGTTCTTGCACCAGCCCGGGCAGAGCTTCAGCAGTAAGGGAGCGGCCGCGTAGCACCGCCTCTGTTTTTGTGGCCCGCCACGGATAGGGGGCCAAGCCGCCGAATACCAAGCGGGCGTCATCTACGGTTTCGTCGGCTTGCAGCGTCAGCAGAGTAGTGGCATTCACAATGCTGTGGGCATTTACATCACGCAGAGCCACTTTCTGGGCCAGCGCCACGTCGGTGGGCGCACCAGCCGGCAGGTGCAGAGCTACCAGCACCAGCCGCTGGGCTACGTCAGGGTCGTGGGCAGCGCGGGCAATTAGTTCTTCCAACGGTAAGAAAGCGGACGGCTCATCGCCGGCCAGCGGGTCAGCGTAACTCACTTTAGCATCGATACCCACTAATGCTGTCGCTAGGTCCGATGGGAAAGGAGCTTCGGTACTAGTCACCATGTGTTTTAAGAGCAAACCTAGGTTGCCGCCCAGCGTAGCCGCATTGCGTACTAGGCGACCGGCTGTGCGCCGTGCCATGTAGTGAATAGCTCCCAGTCGAGTGCTGTCCGCGTCGGCTGCTGCCGGAGGCAGTTGGTCATCTTGGCGTTGCCGCAACCGCTTGAGCAGGGTCGTGTAGGTAGTGCCTGCGCCCAGCGTTAGCCCATCCTGAGTACAGGAGTATACCTGTAGTTCCCTCACGAAGCGCAAGTCGAGCAGCACTTTGGCGTGCCGATATTCGGCGGGATAAATACCGAAGCCTGTGTTAGCGTGCAATAGATAAGGACGCGCCTGATAGTGCTCGCGCAGGAGCTTCAGCAGCTCGGCTAGGTTGTCAGGAGCCAGCCAGCTGCTGGCCCCCTGGCCATCGCCGCCCAGAGCCAGAGAAACGCGCTCAGGAGGCTTACGGGCCGCTAACGGAACGGGAATGTGAACGTGGGTAGCAGGACGCTGCGCCATAAAGTCCGAGTCGCCCAGGCACGGCATCAGGTTCGCCTCGTCGGCTGGGCTCCAGTCGCTGGCAAACGTTTCCATGCCTGCCAGAATGGGCCGGTAACCGGTGCAGCGGCAGATATTACCGTCAAAGATTTCCTCGATTTCGCGCTTGGTCGGCTTCGGGTTATTGAGCAGAAATTCTGACATATTCATGACAAAACCCACGGTGCAGTAACCACACTGCGAACCGTTGTTAATGGCTAAGCGATGTGCCACCGGATTCACTCCAGCATGCGTCACCTCCGACGGAAATCCAGCGGCCTCGTCATCGAGTTGCAGGCCGGGTGCATCCTGCTGCAATTGCTGGCGTGCGTCGTCGGCATCGGCGAGCACCTGCGTCCGTTTGGCTTGGGTCTGGGCCAGTGCCTGCACCAGTATGGGCGAGGCCGGTGCATCAGCCGGGGCACCAGCCCGGCTACCCGAGGTGGCCTGCTGGGTGAGATACTTCGGGTTGGGCACGCGGTAAGCACCCGTGCCCTCCACGGTGGTCACCAGCAAGCCATTGAGGGCAGCTACCGGGCGCAGGCAGGAATTGATTGCCGTATGTTGAATCTGCCCGTCCTCCCAGTGCGATACGATAACTGTGCAGCCGCCGCAACCGCCCTGGCCGCAGGGCTTCTTGGGGCCGGCTAAGTGCACCTCCGGTGAGCGCAGGTAGTCAATGAGCAGCAGGTCGGCCGCGGGGCGCTCAACGGTTACAGCGTTGCCGTTGAGAAAAAACGCAACATTCTCATTCATAAAAAAATGGTAATGTGATGGGAGTATTCCGGAAGGAAAAACCTGCTAGCTGGTAATGAAGCGGCCACAAGTAAAATGGCTGGTAACGCTGGCGCCGATACTACCTGGGCTTATAGCTTATGCGGTGTACCACGTTGCCCTTTTCGGATGGCATAGCTCAGAAAGCGTTGTAGATGCTGTAGCAC
Source organism: Hymenobacter telluris (assembly GCF_017313265.1). GTDB lineage: Bacteria > Bacteroidota > Bacteroidia > Cytophagales > Hymenobacteraceae > Hymenobacter > Hymenobacter telluris. The sequence goes on from NZ_JAFLQZ010000024.1 coordinate 33,438, forward strand.
CCAGGCATTATTATGAGGTTTCGGCTGGCCTTCCTCTTGTGGTGGCGCAAAATCAGGGTATTGCACTTCCTTTAACTGCGTAAATTCCTGCAGAGCACGATTAAACACGTCGTGAGCTAGGTCGGTACACAGAAACGAAGTCACACTGGGGCTGCGTTCCCTCTTTTTACTTGGATCATCGGGCAGGAAAACGCAGGACTCCGGATTGTTTTTTAACTCGGCAGCAAACTGCTCGTAGCCAGCGTTCAGCTCCCCAAAATAGGACAAGCCGAAAGTATCGGCCGGAATAGGTAATGGGGGCAGGTAGCGCTCACCTTGGGGTCGCAGGTTGTAGAGAATATTGCCGATACTGTTCTGACCGGGGTCGCGGTGCAGAAATACCACTGCTTTCACCGACCCCAGAGCCATAATGCCCGAGCACTGAGAACACGACTCCAACGACGTATAGATCGTAACCCGGTTTAAAAGCGTGCTGTAAGGCGTTCTGGCAGGAGTGAATGGCTCCCCAACCGTGCCGGTCTGGCTGCCTGAGTCGGCCGTATCCCAATCGTCGAATAGTTGAGTCAGGCTAAAAACGCGGCGAATCAGGCGCGACTCTGCATGCTCTACCGAGCTAGCCAGAATCTCATTGTGATTGAAATCGAAATCGATAACCTCTCCTTGCCCATCTACGGCAATAGACGCAATATTATGACCTAGATAATCGCCACCAACATATCCTGACTGGTTGGGCTGACGTTGCTTAGCGCGCCACGGGTAGTTGCCCTGCTGCCCATATTTATTGCCATTCCAGTAGCAGGCGACCAGGGCCATCGTTAGCAGGCTGTAAAGCTGGTGGCGCTCACGCTGACCGGCTTCAAATTCGGTGACTGGTAGCAAAACTAATTCCTGAACCTGCCGGCTCCAGTAGGAAGCTAATGGTCCGGTGTGGGGTATGGGGGGATGCTGGATAGCCGCCATAATGAGAATAGAAGAAATAATATTAATTATGCAATATATAAACAGTATTCAATTCTTTCCCTCCTTTTGAAGTTGCGACAATAAAATATATATAAAATTCTGATTATACCTGTAGCCCATTGATTACCAAGTAGTCTGTACTAGACTGTAGGAGGCCCCGGCAAACTCACGATATACCATAGGTCACATAAGTCCAGCAAATGACGCTTGACCTATACGAAAGCAACATCACTAGTTCGAAATAGCACCCATTCATCTAGCAGTATTCCGCATAAGCCATTAGCAGCTAGGCTGTCCAGTGTATGCTGCACGAACAACATCAGTATAGGGCTGATCTTGTAGGCATATCGGTTCTGTGCTTCCGCGCCTTCTGTCTTTACCCCAAACGGCGGTTTGCTGAGTATAATCTCGCACTGCGCCGGGGGACTGCGCGATCAGACTGCCGTTCTGTTCTTGCCCGATCATTGTGTTGCCGTGCCAGATGTGTGGGACGTCCACCCAGTACAGAATCGGGTTGACCAGCATAATCTGATAAATACCATCGTCCTTCTCTCAACCATAGGCCCTAAAGCTTAGTGTTGGATACGCTGTTGCCGTGTTTGACCCTACTAATAACTGAGTAGGGAAGCAGTAAGCTTTGAATCCAATCATGTCAGCTTGTTGAGAGTTGGCTATTACTTAGCGCCCACATTCCGCTTTAAAACATAACCTGTATCTAGGCAGTAAGCATATCACGATTTAGTTTTCAGTAAAAGTTAATAGAAACCAGACTACATGTTCTTGCGTCCGTTATATCTCTTCAGTATAGACTAATCAGTAACGAGGTCAAAATATCATCGTGACTGTTGCAGAATGTGCTATCCGGTTTGCTATTGCGCTTGTAGCCGGAGCATGCAAGGTCAGAAGCAGTTTACCGACCAAAAGGTCACGCGCTTTCGCCTCTGAGCACGTACCGCTGCACATTGTTCATCGCCGATTAGCTGAGCTGGTTGACTGGCGATTTCTTTACAAAGAGACGCAAACGATCTACAGCCACACCGGCTAGCCCTCGCTTGTCCCCGTCGTGTTCTTTAAGCTCTTGCTCGTAAGGCGGTTGGAGAATCGGGTCAGCGACCGGCCCCTCGTAGAACCCTGTGCCCTACGGCTTGATATTCTCTATTTCCTGGGCTACGAAGTTAATGAATACTTGCCCTGGCATTTCACCATCAGCCGCACCCGGCAGCTGTATCCACTGGAAGTCCTTAAGCGTCTATTCGACCACGTCTTCGCCCAATGCGTCGTTCAGGATCTGGTCGCCGACAGCACCCAAGCGGTGGACTCGGCCCCGGTCAAAGCCAACGGATCGCTCTATAGCTCTGCGAGAAGCAACCTCTGGAAGCAATCGTCCCGCGGATGCAGCTGGCGGGGAAGCCGGATCAGAAAGCTGCGTCCCAGTCTGTGGCGGCCATCTTAGACACCTCAACGCACGTATTAAGCCGCGTGGCTAATCGACAAGCCCGACACCGGACCGGGCACTTTGGGTCTGAGCGCCCCCGTACCCGTTTGGTGAGCAATAAAACCCATTACAGCCCCACGGATCCCGAAGCGCGCATCTTCATTAAGCTCGGCAAAGCCCGGGCATTGAATTACCACTGTAGCCTAGCCGTGGACAAGTCCCACGGCGTGATCAGCCACGTCCAGGCCGACTTGGCGGACTCTCGCGACATGTGCACTTGCCCCAACTCGTCAACCACTTGCAGCAGCGCTTGCTCGCTCAAGGCGTGCCCCTGCAAGATCTGGTGGCGGATACGAGTTACTCGACCAGTGTGAATTACGCCTTACTCGAGCAACAGGGCATCACGCTCTGGATCCCCGTGTTTGGCAAATACAAGCCCGCCGTGAAAGAGTTTGCCTACGATCTGGATAGGATTCCTTCACCTGTCCGGTGGGCAAGTTGTTGTCCTTTCGCAGTTACGAGACGAGTCTGGACAGCGGCCTGTTTAAGACCTACTGAGCCTCCACCTGCGATTGCCGACTTTGCCCACGCAAAGCGATATGCGCCCCGAAAACCAACAAACGTAAGGTGACACGCACGGCCTGACCCGCACTACCGATGGGCGCTTGCCTGGCAGTAGAGCCGGCAAGGGCACCGGATGCGGCTCGTGCGCCAAAGCACGGTGAAGCCCGTATTGGGAGGCCTGCTACAGCACTACGGCCTGCGTCAGGTCAACATGTGCGGCCGGGTCAGCGCCCATGAGACAATGCTACTGGCTACCATGGCTTACAATCTGAAGAAGCTGCTCCAGTATCGTCCTCAACAGCAACTAGGGCTCGCCTTCGCCCTACCCAAACCTCCTGCGCCGCCTACAGCCCGCCCTCTCCACGAGGAAATAAGGGCTACTGACAACCAAACGGCTCGATGTCATGAAGGCACCTAGCCGTTGGCAGTTCTGCAATAGCCACCATAGGTTTCTCGCCCTATCCCTTTCCTTATCGATTCCGCAACATACACTCTAAAAAGTAGGGCTAAGAAGTGGGGCCAGAAAGAAAATGGCGGTTGTCTTTATGATCCTAACTTTTTGAACCGATATTACTTGCTTCTGTCTTAGCCAAATAATAGTTTGTTAGCAAGTAGTAAAAACAGCCTTGTAAGGTAACTAGAAGAACTTCTCATCTAGGTTGTACGATGGAATAAATGTTTTACTAAACAGTGGCCTTTAGTAAGACAGCCTAATTCTTTTCCCTGAGGATAAATAGCTAGGGTATAATGCGTCCTGCACTAATGGCAGCAGTAATGCTGTGCTAGCCGGTACTTACGAATATGCTACTAAGGCAATGAGGTAACCTTGTATTATAGCTAAACCACGAGTATCCTCACCTCTCTTGCCAAGATGGCACGTAGTGCCTAACATCACCGCTAAGGCCAGTATTGCGGGGCGTGTGGATAGATTTGATAGGCAAGCGATGGGCTTTTGTACTAAGCCAAACAGCCATGCAAGCAAATAATGGGACATTTGACAGATGAGCCGCTTTTTTGGTACTCGCATTTTAAAATTTCGTTGCTGATACCAAACACTCTTCTACATCACAGTGCATTTACCTGAGTTTAAGTCGGCCGCTAACTTTTTAGCTTTTCCTGTTACTATTTGCCCATTCTTATAGCGAACAGTTAAAATTGTATTGCGTGGAATTTTATCTCCGTCATATTTAGTGATATTCGCCAATACAGCTGCTCCTTGTAATTTTCTAGTAATAACTGCCCGATTCATATCAGTAATAACTGCATCAACCGTTTCACTATCCATGAGTACTGGAGGTTTTTGTTTGCTGACACGCCACTTTGGCACCAAGCTCAATGCCCGTTCATAGAAAGTAGTCTGCTTGGCTATGTTTCCTGTTTGCGCATGAATACCACCTGCTAAGTAATAAATTGCAATGCAATCACCGGGTAATGATGACTCATCTTCGGCATCAAGTCGCTCAGTCAGGTAGCTGATGAAACGTAATGCTGTAGAGAAAATATTCATTGCCTGATAGGTAACAGCTCCTCTTATTACAAACTCTAAATCACGATAATTTAGAAGCCCGTAATCAGGTGAACCTAACATAGATTCAAGTGCGACAATAGCTCGTTTAGCGAATGTTTCGTCATTTTTATCAATGCATAGAGCAATTCCTTGGAGACATTTTGCCGTATAATTTTCTGTAATATTAGAACACTTTAATGCTAAAGTAAAAATTCCTTCTACCCCTGATGAAAGACTTTCGATCTTCTCTATCCCAACTTCATATAATATTGCATAAATAGGCTTTGCGCCATTATAATAGTGTATAGCACATTCCTCTATTAAGGCATAATAGTCATGTTGATAGAAGTTGTATAGAACGCCTAGTGATTGGCGTAATGATTTTTCAGTAAAATCAATATCGCTCTCTATTTTAGGGAGTAGCGACAAGGATTTGTCAGTAATTAATTTACGTAAGCGGTTGGCATATAAAATTTTTTCTTCAACAGAGCTAGATAAAATCAGGCCAACCAAAATTGACGGTTGCATTTCGGATACCGCACCAGGTAAAGCTCGTTCAAAATAAACACGAGATTCCGCTTCACTTCCCAACCGCATGTTAATGAGTGCGAGCCTGAAATTGGCCGAACTGACTATAGAATTTTTATAATTATCAGGCCATTCTGACTGCGTAACTTGTGCAATAGCGCTTTGAAGAGCTTCTATTGCGGTAGAATAGTTCTTATCAAAACTATTGGTTAATTTAAAATTGGCTTGGTTGATTATAGCACTATAATATATTTGATTTTTCACACCATGGTCAATAATATTTTGCATAAGCTCAATACCTTCGGTTACATAGTTTAAAAAATTTAGATTTAATGCTCGAAGAAACTGTGCAAAATAATAATCATCAGGATTTTCCTCACGGGCAACATTATACTTGTCTAGGTATTCATTAGATTGAATATAGTTTTCTAGCTTATGGTATGCATTAGCTATTGAAAATAAGGCTTTGTTACGATTGAAATTGTCTAAATTTGTATTTTCTAAATATAGATTGATTGAAGCAATGCCCTCAGTGATTTCTCCAACTGACAGTTGTTCGAGGCCAAAAGTGTAAAGATCTTTCTGTTGCATTTCAGCTTCTCGTAGCCAATTATCCGACAATGCCGCTTCTAGAATCTTATTCTTAATTTTTGGAACTTGCGATTTGAATTTAGAGGCAGTTATTCCATATAAATAGAGTTGGCCGGCACTTTCATCCGAAATATTATCGCCTTTTTTAACAGACTTTACTGCATTACGAATGAGTGAATTTTTCAACACCACATCCCGAATATGATCAACTGGTGCCTTGTTGTATTGCAATAAGTACATTTCCTGAACTATATCATTTACTGTATCAGTATCAATGCGATTCCCAGTCAATAATTTATCTTCTAATGCCGAGCATAATTCATAAGTTATACGCGGATTACCAGAGGTCCATTCATATACCCTGGCCTTTACTTCGTGGCTGATTGCTAATTTTGCTTTCTCTACAAAGACGCAATGTTCTTCAAAAGTAAAGTCGTCTAAGAATATCTGTGTTGCAATATTGAATGGAGAATTATCTTTGTTTTTAATCAACTTTGCCGGCTCAATTACACCTGATAGGATATATGTTATATTGTGTAAAACATTGTGAGTGTTGCGCATAAAGTATACGCTACGAATCTGGGCAAATACTTCGTCGGAGAAAGTTGCTTTAGCAAGTGCGTCCACTTCGTCTAAGATGAGGACGAGCGTACCTGGTAATTCCCGTAAAATCAAGCGTAACTCTTTATCATATTCGCTAGAGGCCGAAACAGTAGTAAAGGACTCACGTCTACGTTGCATAATTGCATGTTTAGCCTGAGATAATTTATCTTCTTCCACCTCCAATATTGTATCAATAATGTGTTGGAAGTATTGGCTTGAACTTTCGTAAACAGCTGCAGACAAATCAAAATAGATGATGGTCCGGTTTTCTCCTTGCAACTGCTGTTTAGCATGTTGTAACAAGCTAGTTTTCCCCATTTGCCGGGCAACCGAAATATAGCCTGGACGCGACATTTCAGTAATGACAGTAGCCAGTTGGGCGTCAGCATCACGGGTGACGTAGAGTTCTATAGGAACACTAACTGATGATTTTATTACCTTTTCCATGTCTGTTAGCTTCTGGCGACAACGTATTCAATGACTTGCTCTAGAGTCTGTTGCTTATAATTTAAAGCGTATTGATGTACAATATCTTTTGCTATTCTAGGAGACTGGGAGGCCTGAACCACTATACTCTGCTCTTCTCTAGCCAGTAAATGTCCAATTGTATTCATTCTGCCCAGTAGTTGTTCTATTTCTTGGTCATTCCAATGGGTTAATTCAATAAAAGAGAACTGCTCATTGAACTTGGCGATGTTGTAATGGTAAATTGCTGGTTGTTGAATAGTTGAGATGATAAATTTCAGAACTTTAGAGCTCGCTCGGCAGTTTCGGTACTCGGCGCAGACGGCGGTCATACTGTTTACAAACTCTTCAAACACAGCTGAATCCTTTATATGTACTTCGTCAATGCAAATGATAAAGTTGTCGGTAGGAAATAAGTGTGCTAGCAGGTGTGCTAATTGTTTAATGTCACTAGTGCTTTTATAAGTGAAAGTGCGCAACTGAGTAGGATATTTCTCCGTAATATCTTCCGCTATCATTTGTAGGATAGCCGTTGCATTACGTGGGTTTGGTAAAGCAGTCAAATAGCAGTAAATATGCTGGATTGTCTGTTGTTGCAAGTTACGGTTAGCTAGGCACGTTTTACCCGTACCAGAGGCTCCATGCAACCAGATGTTCTTTGGTGAAAGTAGGCAACGTAGAAAAACTTCGTCCACCTCACGGGCTACATAAAAGGGCTCGTAGTCTGTAGTGTATTCAGGCGTGAATAATTGTCGAAACCTCTCCTTATTAAACGTGGGGGTAATAGTGGTAATAGAAGGCCCATCCACAACTATACCGAGGGCAACCAATTCTTCCACTACTTGGCCTAAAAGCATGACACCTACATCCTCTCCTTGCTGATAGCGCAGAACCCCACACACCTTTGCATCTACAACCAGCGGACTACCCGATAACCCCTCAAGATTATACTCAGGACTGACGCCATTCACTTCAAGTGTCAGTGGCCAAGGGGCTAGCGCATTGTACTGGAGTACCTGGCCTCTGTAAACGCGTCCTGATAGTAGGTGAAGGGAAGGGAATCCAAATGTTTCCCAAACTGCCTGCTGTGGAGGCTTTGCAGAGCTTAAAGGTAAAGGGGTTGAGTCAGCAAATGGCTGGGGCAAACGCAGTATAGCTAGGTCAAGCGCTGCTGAACCTAAAAGCTCTACGGTAGCCGATGTTGTATATTCACCAGTAGGTAGCAGAAATGTAACAGTCAAATCCGTCACATCATGAACAACGTGGTTAGCCGTTAGCAGCATGTCTGGGGCAATAAGAAAGCCCGTACCATGATTTCCGCCAGCAACAATCCGAGCTACGGTGGTTTGAAGTTGCGTAAAAGGAGGGATAGACGACATTTACTACGAAAGTAATAAGCACCGTCTAGTCGGCCTATTCTCCTCTTGTATGTCTTAATTAAAAGCCGAACCTTACTATTCTAGGCACAGATGAATGGCGTAAGGAAGTGATGTACATAATCGTCATTATTTTAAAAACAAATAAGTTGCTCCAATTACTGGCCAAGCTATCACTGAAACAGTGCCTATCAAATGATTGAGGTTTAAGATAAAGTTTGAATAATTCGGGTTCAGCGTATTGCAATCAGTAACTAGTGAGAATGCTTGTATCTCTCAAACATAAATATCGTTAGGACTACCTGTCCAATATTATGACGCAACCTTTAATTATTACTCTATTGCCAGCGGAGGATGGCGACTGCCTACTATTAAGTTTAGGTACTGAAGCTCACATATTGATAGATGCCGGCCGCAGCTCTACTTACACCGGGTACCTGCGACCACTGTTGCTGACCCAGGCTACGAATAGGCAGCCGCTAAACTGCTGCATCATCACCCACATTGATGCCGACCATATCACAGGAGCGGTGAATGGGTTGTTTGCGGAAAACGGTGATGCCAATAGCCCACGCCTAATTCCTATCCAGCAGGTATGGCACAACAGTTATCGTCACCTGTTCTCCACGCTGGAATCAATGGTTGACACTCTGTCGGTCGCCGACCAAACTGTATTACAGCAAATCATCGCCCGCGGAAAAATAACACTGGCCAGCGGCCCGGCTCTTGAAGCGCACCCCATCAGCGCCCGACAAGGGACAATGCTCGGGACATTATTATTGCGGCATGGCTACGCTTGGAATACCGACGCCGGGCAGGAAGCTATAAAGGTGCCATTGGTAGCTGAAGTAGCCCCAGGAATAGTGCTTAAGGTGCTTTCGCCTAGTTTGACTGGCCTGCAAAACCTGGAGAGGCGTTGGCGAAGGACTCTCAGGGCAATGGGCTTCTCCAGCCAGTTGCACAGCGGCGCACCCTTCGACGACGCCTATGAATGGTGGCTACTTACAGAGAAATCGGATCTATCTGCTTTACCCCGGCTTATTGGTGCCCCTTCCTCGCTGACGGCTCATTTGAATACTCAATTTCGAGAAGATACTTCGTCTGCCAATGGCAGTTCCATTGCTTTGGTACTGGAAGCCGATGGACGGCGGGTACTGCTGCTTGGCGACTCGCATCCCTCGGTGGTCATGCACGAATTGGAATGTCATTATGCCAACGAGCCGCGCCCATGGTGGTTTGATTGCATAAAGCTCTCTCACCATGGTAGCTTTGCTAACAACAGTCCAGACCTGTTACAAGCCACCGATTCAGACTGTTACTTATTCTCTACCAACGGTCGGCATGGGCACCCCGACGCAGCTACCATCGCCTGGGTTGTAACCCGGCCTATATCCCGTACTGGTCAAATACGCCGCCTCGGCTGCAACTACGAAACGCCCACCATGCGCCAATTTGCCCGTGCTGACTGGCAGACCCAATATCATTACCAGATAGAGGTCGCGCCAACCGGCCAACCTCTGATAGTTTCATTATAAGTACTGCCTATTCTGCAATTTTCTACACTGCAACACACAATCGCTCTAGTCATGCCTATTGATAGCTGGGGTGCAAACGTCGGCTACCACGGCGTACAAAACGTTTATACTAAACTGTTACGTTTCTGCTGACAAACGCTAAAGCTTATCTGAATCACTTTGGTAGATCATAAGCGGCTGCCCTTGAAAAGCATGATGTAGCTAGTGACGCGCAAGTTGTGCAAGGCACACGCCACGTCTATGGAAGTGTCGCGCACTCACTCGCATTGTCACTGAGATCATGCGCAGGCATTTTATACCGCTGTTTGTGTTTTCAATGACTATGTAATTTATTAGAGAGCTTCTGCTAGAAAATAAATTTGCGCTTTGGCTGCTTCTTGTGGGGTATCTCCACCACTACTCAGGCCGGGCGGAAAGTAAATCGTCAAATTCGATCATATGCAGACTGTCTAAAGCTGTAAATAGCAGGTAAGACACTAAGTTTTTTCACAGGTAGAAGAACATGCTGCCCATGAATAGAATAAGCTAGTTACAAAGTTGTCAAACTTCACAGGCTGTCAGGGGAGCAATTGCTGAGGGAAAAATAGTCGTGAACAAATCAAGACGGTAGATTCATAGGAACATACGCGGCTGGAGTATGCTTTCTGCGCTTATCAACGCTCTCATCTACAACCTCATAGCTGTTATTGGCGACCCCAATAGATCTTAACTGTCGACCCAGTACGCGATAAAACCACGTCATTGAAGCACGCATTTCATCGCCAAACCAAGGTTTGTAGAAACGCAGGAACTCCTCGTCAACACCCAACCCTAAGGCAACTGCTTTTTCCTTCATCCAGTGCAGCGAGCAGTTAGCTAAACCGTCGTGCTCGTAGCCACCCCCGACGTTGGTATGCACACCTGCAAACCAGCGCTGCTCTAACACCTGATCGGAACTAAGATTTTCCCAGAGAGTAGGCTGAAACGTGCGGCGCTGTTCATCGATAGCTAAGGCATGATACGCGTGACGGATAATTGGGCTGAGACGGGTATCATGAAATTCATAGCGGCGGCGATTTAACAGCGTAAACACATTTAAGGGAAGCCCCAACGCTCCTACCGTGTCCCACACGCCCACAAATTCGATGGCAATGGTATGAGAATAGTGGGCTTCTCGGAAGGTCTTCACTTGTTGCTGCCAAGCAGTTTGGTTGTTTTTAGCAGGGGGCCGCTGGCGGTACAACGCGTATGCTTCCGGCACAAAGAAATCATGTGTTTTCGGCAGCAGACCTAAGTGCTGGATAAATCCGGCTAGGCTTCGGACGCTGTAAGCTCCGCGGCTAAAGCCAAAAAAGAATACTGAATCACCTGGTGCATAATTGTAAAGCAAAAAGCGGTAGGCCTCTCTGATGTTGCGGTCTAGGCCTGCTCCAATTCCTCCGCCTAGCCAACGATCTAGGCCTGGGTTGTTACCCACCCCTTCATCGTAATACGTAACTTGCACGGTGCCATCTGAAGCCACGGGTTGGATGGCTCTTACCATCTTCATCACGTTAGTTGGCTTGCGTTTGCGCCGGTCTACATTCTCGGCCTTATTCCACGTGCCGTCGCATAGCACAATTAGTCGTTTGCTCATAGAAAAGCAACTGCCGTTTAACGGCATGTTTAAAATATAATTTATGCGGCACTTCGAAAATTTGAATGATATAGAGTCCCTTTACATGCTCTTCAAGGTAGAGCAGTCTATTTTCATCTTACCCTTCAGGAGGCGTCAGGTAGAAGTATACTGAGTTAAGGATGTGGTTTCTATCAAACCTTCCTTAAAGTTTATATAAGTGCAGCAATATGACTCAAAACAAGCTCGGCTACTTATCAGACACTACCCTGTATGTTATCATCGAGTACCTAGTATATATCCTGAATTCAATTCAGGATTAAGTCTTCGCTTGACAAAATAGTTATTTCCTTAAAGTGCCAATTCAAGTGCTTTGAACTTTACATGCGCTAGCGACAACTAACACTTGGACTAAGTATAGCGAGTCGTGAGGGATTAGTTAATAATTGGTCTAAGTGGACCAGCTTTGCTCTACTAACTTAATAACGCCTGAATTAGCTGCACAGATAGAAATAAATTCTCTGCATTTATTTGAACGACTGGACTCAAGTCATATATACCGTGTACTGTTTAGCCAGAATACGATTAGCATGCTTTACAGTTTGGTAGCGTGCCTCACCCAAAGAGTCTAAGTCAAACGTGGTAGTTGATGTACAAGCTAAGTCGGACTCATTCATGAGAATGCATCGGCCCTGTGAGCGCTCAGTTAGTTCCTGCAATAATCGCTTATTCGGCATTGTTGTTCGCCAACGCGACGAGATACGCGTTCTATCCAGCGTTACCATCACTGCGAGGTCAGGACTGTTCATTAGACGTAGTCCTTTATCGAGTGGTGTGCCATTGAAGCTCAGGTGGTGCGAGACCTTATAAAATACTGTACGGTTGAGTAAGTCCTCTACAAAATGGGTTCCATTAGGACCCAGCCCTTTCCACTTCTCAACGGCGTGCCAGCCAGCCCAGTTGGCATATTCAGCGTCACCAGGCAGAAGCAGTACCGGGCCACCTTTGCCCAACTCAACGGCCAAGGCCAAACTCGTGTTGTTGATATGTGAATCCAGACGAATGGCTAACGTTCCCGCCGTGTACAACCATTCATTCTCAATATTGCGCCATGCTTGGTCAGGTCCTAAGTACTGGTCAAACAGCTCTTGGGCCTGCTCTTGGTGAGGAGGCACGGGCATTGTAAAACCGGTAGCTCCTACTACATAAGAAGAAGCGAACGGCAAGTCGGCCTCCGTCGGCTCCTGCCCGAGCGTAGCTAAACTGTTCATGGCCAGTACACCCTCACCCATCACCTCGTGCCGTCGGTAGGTGTCTTGGCCTTCCTTGCCTTCCGCATAAATGAAACGCCGGTCCAGCGAAGGGCCAAGTGCGTGAAAGCACACGCCAGGCAGTGTTGATAATGCCAGCGATGAGCCGGGTTTCAGGTAACGGATAGGTACTTGTTTGCGAACGAGCAGTTCTTTCACGGCTCGCATGCCTGCCAGCGATTTCTTAACTTTAGGTGACTCATCTAAATTAATACCACCCAGCGTATCCATACCATCTAAAAAGGCATCAAGGGCCACTAGGGCTTGCTTGTTAGCTTTCAAGTTTACCTGTTCGGCTCGGATCTGCGCCCGGTTAGTATGGAGCTTATCCAGCGCATTACGCAAGCCTAAGCGAGCCTTCTGACGTTTACTCAATAAGTCTAGCGCACGCTGATCCGGGTCGTTGGGATCTTCCGTCCATGCAAACCAAGCCTCTCCGATTTCTAACTGCTCAAATTCAGCCTCACATTTAGCAAACCCATTTATGTGGTCTTGGTGCTCATGCGTAATTACGAGCAGGTCAAGTTTGCCCTCCACATAGCTTATTAAGTTCTGCACATAAGGCAAAAACTCAGTACGGTCGCCTACGCAACTACCACAGTCGATGAGCATTGTAAATTGACATCTGTTAGATGCAAAAAACTTAAGCACTAAGCAATCGCCGGTGCCTAGGCAATACATGCGAATCTCCACCCGCGTAGTATCTACGGCATCTGGTTTAGTAGTCGGTGTTGCGATTGAAGAAGCTGTAGTCATAATTAGTGACTTAGTGTTGATGTAAAAAGGCGAAAGGCTCGCTCATCTGCTGTACATGTTCTCCAAAGTACTGGGTATAGGCGTTGTGATGCTGGTGCTGGCCCTTTTGCATATAGAGGTACTGCCGTTCAGCACGCGCTGCGTCTACCTGTGCTTGTTCTCCTCGCGACTTAGTCCAGATTTCCAAATCGAGCAATGGCTTGCGCACGACATACTTGAGAGTCATGGTATCCAAGTCTAGAATAAGGGTACAGCCGCCGCGAAATTGCATGCGTTGCGTCTCCTCGTCGCCTCCTTCCTCTTTCTTGTCTTGCAGGTTGAAACAGCCGGCCACCTTATCATTTCGTAAACAAACGCCGCTACGCTGCACCAAATAGAATACGACATGGTTGATTTGAAGTCCATCAGGGCCCACCCGGCTAACGAGCCGCAGATTCAGCAATTGGAAAGAGGGACCCGGGCCATAAGAAACCGTGTGCACACCCACCCGTTTGGGGTTGTCAATGAATGCTAGCCCAGTCAGGCTGGCAAATTCGGTAGAGGCAGCAAAGTGGTAGCCTATGTACTGGTGCAAGCCAGGTGTATCTCCATCAACTCCCGTATCTAACTTTTGAATAAAGTGCCGGGTTATTGCATTTATAATAGCCCGGTCGCTCTGGTATTTTATACTTACAGCATACTCCCGCAGCATGCTGTTGAGTTCGGCGAATACTTCCTGAGAAGCTACGGAGCGGGTATATTCTTCGCTGGTACCAATAACGGATAATCGCAGGCTCTCGACGCTCAGCGTTTTAATGCCTCGGGGATAAATCCCTCGCCGCCGAAATGCGTCAATGAAAGCCAGCCGGTAATGATATCGATCATCGCGCACCGAATCTACGTCAGCCGTGATCAACGCTCGCAGGAAATCGCCAAATGTAATATCAAGCGGCGGGCAGTAGTCTAATGCTCTAATGCACATCGTGAGTACGTGATTTGCTGCCTTAGCCGCTTCGGCAGCCAAGCGATTTACCAAGTCCGGGTGTAATTCCCCCTGGGCCAAAATGCCACTGCCTCCGGAGGCGATACGCAAGAGATCCGCAATCCGCACCTTGTATATAGATAGGAACGCCTCAAACACAGCGGCTACTAAAATACTGCCACGTGCATGCGGTTCGGTCTGTTGCCGATATTCATCGCCATTTGGTTCTTTAGGCTGCCACTGTCCTGTGTTAGGATCACGACGGCCAATAGCGTCGCGTAAGCCACCATAGCCACCTATAGCCGTTCCAAACTGCTGTGCTAGTTCACCCAGTAGGTTTTGGGAGGTCAGATCGCCCCGGGTGCGCGCAATTTGATGACGTAGCACTTCCGGAAATGTGAATCGTTGAAATAAGGCTACTATATCAGCAAATGCCTCGTGGAAGGCGAGTACATCAGGATTGGTTGGCTCGCTGTAATGCTCATAGATACCATCAAGAATAGCATGCGTCACCTCATGAGCGATAATATCGTGGCTCAGGCAAGTAAACACCAACGAGTCAGGCATGAGTTGGGTATCGTCAGCAGGGGTAGAGGAGAAATAACCAAACAGTACGGCCTTCTTCAACGGGCTGTAGTACGCATTAGCGTCGCGCATGGCATGCGGATAAAGACGCAATCGAGGGACATACTCTTCGTAATTCGGGCCATCGAGCGTGCGCCGCTGGGCCCACTGAATTTTGCGGCCTAATGCTTGTTCGAAATTTTTGATCGTGGTCATCGTCACCGCGTACACCATCTGCTGATGAAACTGCGGGTTGCTCTCGCTCGGCTCCAAACCGTTTTGCGCCAGCAGGTAGCGGTCGTTTAAGTCAACTGGCAAGTAGAATCGGCGCACGGTCGGATCGTAGTCAATTACTTCTACATACTCTCCAACGGGCCCCGAAGCCACAGGCTCCCATTCGATCTTATAAGTGAGGTGGTTAATGGCTGCGGTGTCGAGACGCAGTGATAAAGAAGGATCAAAGCTATAAGCTCGCAGTTGGCGGAAATAGGGTGGATTCACAGAGCAGTAGCGTTAAGACCGAGAAACGTATTCAAACATCATTGGAGGGCGCGAAACCAACTAGTTGACAAAGTGCAACAAGCCTAAGCAAGGCTGAGAGCTGGCTAGTAGATGAATGGTAATAACTCCTGGTGTGTAGCAATAAGCAGGAATACTGGAAGCGGATTGGGTAGCTCTTCAAACTCCTGCTTAAAGCGGCGCACAGTTGCATGGTCTGTTGCACTCATGGCGCTAGGGCCCAGCGGATGGGTATGCCATTCCCCCACGTACCCTAACTGCCCGCCTGACTGCTCAACTGCCCGACCGATTGCCTCCGGTAAACCTTCTACGCCCCGGAAAAAACATACAGGTGTAGCCCGGCTATCTGGTGGGGCTAACACCGCGTCCACTACATGAATGACCTTGGTTTTATAGTTAACCTGCCCGATGAAGACGCCGCCCGTTTCATTGGGGTACGCTTTACGTAGGGCCAGCCGTACTGCCTTAGTTGCCTTAGGACACAGGCGTATCTGCCAACTCGAATCATTCAGTGCCGTGAGTACCTCACGTTTAGGCACTAGTATCCGCTCGGTATTCAGCACCGGATACCCGTCGAAACAGGTTACCTTACTAAGAAAAACCTGTCCCTGCGCCGTCCGTTCAGCTCGTTTAGTCTCAGCTTTCAGAACTTGGGCCACGTAGGCGGCATGGGTGCTGATAACTTCATCGGCAAGAATGGTTGTTTCAGAATTACACCCGACTCCCACTGTGACGAGTGTACTTTCGCCGGTAGATGTGGCCTGCTCGCGTTGTAGCCACGCCGATACGGCCGGTCTGCGTTTGCCTTGTGCATATAAGGCCACCTGCAAATCGTCTAACCGTGGATTACGCTCGGTGCCTTCCAAGCTTAAAATACCCAGATTGCCTTGGTCGGAAATAACTGCACGGTTGATGGCGGCATGTGACAAATGGGGCTGGACTACCAGCGACGTAAAGAAAGCCTCAGAAGCCGTAAAATCTAAAATGTACTTTATTCCATTTAACTGTTCAGCGCTCTTGCCAATCCAGATAGATTCGCCTGTTTGCGGCAGGCCAAAGGCAACAAGTTCGGGTTCGTGTCGGTACAGGTTCTTGATAGTGCTAGCTAGAGCCAAGGCTTTATTGTTTCCCTCCGCCTCGGCGTGCAGTGCGTAGCGAACCAGATTATGCGGTGACACCTTATCCGAGTCCACTAAGACAAGATTGCCTGCTCCGTTGCGGGCTAGGTGCATGATTATTTTGGAACCCAACGCACCGCAACCCACAGCAAATGTGATGACCGGCAAGAGCGGATAGCTGCCTGATATGCTGCGAGCTTTGCGCAAAGTTAGCGGCTCGTTATGCGCCTGAAATCGAACCGCAGGGTTAGTAGTGATCTGCCCTTCCTGGATAGCAGATGAAGGTAAGTCCACAAAAAAATTAACAAACTCAAGGTCCGCCGAGAAACCAATAACAGGCTTAGGTCGACGCAACCCGCAGACAATAGGCAACTCGGGAAAAAAGTTGTAATGCTCATCGCCCTGCGTAATGAATTGCGTTAGTGCGCCCACATTCAGGCCATACGAAGTGCAGAAGGTCTGAAATTCCTCCCAGCTTTGCGGCAGATTAACGGAGTAGTGTGCGTAGCTATCGGATGTGCTACTCCACAGTAGATACCCTATGTGGTATTTTTTGACCTTAAAGGTTTTATCAGCCAGTAACTCCTTGGTTGCCTTAATATAATCTAAAAGCGTAGCATGGTATGTTTCTGGAGTTATTAGCTTCACAAACCGAAAGGCCGGCTTTTCCTCTTCCTTGGCCATATTCTCAAACAGAACCATGGCAAAGTTCTGGTTAGGCTTCCAGGAGTCTTTAGCTTCAATGATGGCAGCAAATTGATCATACGGGTAAATGATAGTACCCGTATATCCCTCTAATCGTAGAGGGTCATACTGACCACTGTCCAGCGTTAAATTTCCTACGGCCGCATCGCGGAGCCAGTTACCAGTACGTGTAACAACATCGCGCAGTCGCTTATTGGCATACCATTCTTTAATGCTGCCACGCACTAGACAAAAAGCGGGTGGCAGCCCAAGTTGGGCAATGTAGAGGTGAGCCAGCCGATCTTTGGGAAAATCCAACCGGTCCGTGTATACTGTTGGTGGTAGAGTCGGATATTGGGCTAGCGAGAAAGCTATAAAAACTGGTTCTATAGCTCGAATATCGAGGTCTTCATAGTTGCCCAGCGGCGGCAACTCAACCTCTACATCTAGTGGTAGCACTACCTGAGTGTCGGACCACACCAGCAGAGGCAATGGCGCCCCGCCCAAAAATTGTTGAAGGTCAGTTAGCGAATCCTGCAGTGCAGGATTCGCTAACTGACCTTCGTAAGAACTTAATGAGGAGCTAAACTTAGCGAGCGCCATAACCTGAAACCTTGTTGATGGCTCCCAAACCGGCCGCTCCAGCTCCGATGGCACTGCCTTCCGTTATTTTGGGCGGCACTGGCCCCTGTGCTGTCACCTCAAAGACAATGGGCTGGGGGGTCTTCTTTTTTACAATGTGCGTTTCAGTGTTCAGAAATTTGACGCTGCCTACCTTATTTACATACTGCTTCTTGGCTTGGTGGTGAGGTGGATTGTCGTCATTATCAAGGATAGCTTTACTAGAAGCAATAACCTTTGCATTCAGACGCTTGTAATCTAGAATGGCCAGAGAGCTATCTTTTGGAGTTGGATTGTCCTTTTGTGGGCAGTCGTTGAAGTACGTCCAAGAACAGTGATGAGGAGCTAAAAATAGGTCCCAATTCAGTGCTTGCTGGTTGATATGATTGTTGCTCTGCTCCGTTTTGGTTTGGATGATACACCAAGAGTAATGGTCCGCATCTCCGCCAAACATTGCTAGGCACGAGAAGTTCGTGTCAGCGGGTGACTGCTTGAAGCGAGCCTGAAAGACGATGCTGGCGGAGTTCTTAGTCTTTTCCTCATCATACAGTTGCTCCTTAAAGGGAGCATGCAGGAAAACCGAAAAAAGGGTTTGCTCTTTTTGGTTGAAGCTTGTGATGATGTTTCCTGGGATCTTACGCAGATGATTCAGCTTCTGGAAGCTATCATTGCCGTCATACCCGATAATCAAGATGCGGTTGCCTGGCTTATTGCTATTAGGGTCGCCTTTGAGGTGAAGAGCCACGCGTCGCATTACTTCCTGCTGCACATTGTCCTCTTCGTCGTTACTATGAATTTCCTGGATCATGGGCGAAAACCATATTTCATCCATGATAATCTCCTGGGCTTCTAGATTGGTCTTATCGTACTTTAGCGGATCGCCTTGGTAGAAGTTTTTCGTATAGCCGAGGCAATGATCTTTATCGCCGTGAGTCAGCACGAACACGTCCACGAACGGCTTACTCTCACGACGCTGAATAGATTGCAGCAGATCGGCTTTTACGTCAAACTGGGTTTCGTCGCTGTCACCCTTTGAGGACTCGCGGATGTTACAATCCACCATGATGGTGGTGTTGTCGGTTAAGGTGAGCAACGAGCAGTCTCCGTTGCAAACCGGATAATACTTAATGGTGGCAGTAGCCATGTACAAAATACCGGAAGTGACTATCCCAAGTGAAGTGCCAGCACTCGGCTACCAAGAGGTATACCGAAATGCGCCAAACGACTCAAGGCTATGGCCCGAGGAAATAATAACCTACAAGGGTAGTCGGTGGAAAGTGTCCAATCAGTGGACACGCTGAGCCAATCCACGGTACAACAAGAAGCAATGATAATGCGTAAATTGATAAACGCAATCTATCTTTGCGGTCATAATTACCGTGCGCCGCGCCTTCAGCTGGCTAGGCCGTTAACACGTGTAGAAGAAAGCAACAAACGATTGGACCCCGTAATTGCTTTCTCTGTTGTTAGTAATGGAGCCAGTCGCCGCGTCTGATGGCGGCTGGTTTTTTTATGGTGGAAGCATCAATGACAAGTGAAATGAGATAAATGCTGAAGAATTAGTTGGCCCTTGTAAGCAACTTACATGAGCTTAACTAGTCTATCATTTAGCAAATATACTAAGTTCAATCTTGCTTAGTTGCCTCTATAGGGTAGACAAAACAAATATTACTTACATGTTTGTAAACAAAACCCTCGTTAAAACAGCGTTCAATTCAGCTTACACATTGACTAAAAGCATCTTAGCTATATCTTGTTTAATGAGGTATTCAGCATGACAGCCTTTGCAGAAAATTTACGGGCAGCCCGCACGATGAAAGGGTGGAGCCTACAAGAACTGGCTGACCAAATTGGGAGTGTTAGCAGACAGGCACTCCATAAGTACGAACAAGGTTTAATGGAACCGGAAGGTGAGATACTGTCACTGCTCACCAAAGTCCTTGGGGTAGAACCAGGCTATTTTTTCCGGTCTAAGCGTGTGAGTCTTGGTCAAGTCGACTTTCGAAAGAAGGTTAAGCTCAGTGCGAAGGAAGCCGCCAGTATTAAAGAACACATCCGTGACTACGTCGAGCGTTACCTAGAAGTCGAAGAATTGCTTCGTATCTCACACCATTTTCAGGCTCCTTTTGGCTGGTGTTCGCAAACTAACTCACCTAAGCGCTGGCCTGTCACTACTGCGGATGATGTGGAGCAGGCAGTAGTACACATCCAAGAGGCATGGGAGCTAGGAATGAACCCCATAACAAGCATTATAGATACGCTAGAAGATAAAGGTGTATGCGTATTTAGCGTACCCACGTCGTCTGCTTTCAATGGCCTAGCCACTTTTCCGAATGGTTTGCCAGTAGTAGTATTGAATGAACATGATACCCCAGAACGTCGCCGGTTTACGGCCTTGCACGAACTCGGACATCTTGTCTTATCCTTTGAGGGGCTGGAACCTAAGCTAATAGAGACATTTTGCCACCGTTTCGCTAGTGCTTTATTATTACCTAGAAAGGTAACTACGTGGAAATTCGGCGCAACTCGCACCCGAATATCGCATTATGAGTTGAAAGCAGTTAAAGAGCAGTATGGGATCTCTGTGCAGGCTATAATGCGCCGCTTATCGGACTTGGAGATCATTACAGCTGGTCACTATAAATATTTCTGCATTAGAATGGCGAAGAATAAGTTAGAGACGGGTTATGGAAGTTATGCTGGTGAGGCTGCTCGACCACAACGTTTCCGGCAACTGGTACATCGCCTCATCGCAGAAGACGTTGTGTCAGTTAGTAAAGCAGCAGCGCTGGTTGGCACGAGTTTGAGTGCTTTTCGCAATGAATATTTATCAATTGAAGAATGCGATACGACCAATTTGCCATCCAAGACGCCGAGTTATTCATAGAATTGGAGGCGGCTGATTTACTCGACCCAGTGTTCCAATTGCCATTTACTTATTCTACTACCTGCCTGCTATGGGAAGGGTTAGATGGGCCGTCTCAGTGTGCAATAGAGCCATATCGTGTTGCCGGTCGCTTAGAAATAGTTCAACTCAGTCATCAAGACCAACTTCGAGCAGCAGTATTAGAGGCGCAGGCTGATGGTTTAACCCTGGCGGAATGCTCAGTGTACCAGTTAGCTCATGCTAATAACTGGCCCATGTTAGCACTCTGCAATAGTTTATGTCGCCGCTGTTACGTACCACCAGTGCAACTTTATAATATGTCTTGGTTAGTCAAGCAACTTGTTGCAAGACGCCATATGACACGCCCCGAAGCTATTTCAGCGTCTAGGCGGCTTAGCCAACTCAATCCGCGCTTGCGAGTACAATATAATCAACTGGAGGTGGAGCTAAAAAGTCCCTTGATAGCTCCAGTAGCATAACTTTATTAAATAAAGTAATTCAAACTACGTCAGTTCTACCATTAGGAGCTATGCCATCCTCCATTTGAATTAGTAGTGAGTTTAGTGACATTTCTAAGATAATCGCACAAACAAGGTCATGGCAATAGGTAGCCACAATACTATTTTTGAAGAGCTTTCTGTCTAAAATACTTATCCACCCAAGCTGGGAGAATATCCGTCTTGAATGTAACCTTACGACCTTCTTCTATTTCAGCTATTAGCTGTGGGGCCACAGACGAGTTGTCAAAGATAAAAGCTCTGTTGACCAAACGCACTGCGTCGAATAGTAAGTCTAATGAGCGGCTGTAACGGGAAATTATTTTGTCGCGAGCCACATCATGCCCCTTTTTCTGAACCCGGGCTCGAACACGACCTACATTTATCTCAGGGTCTTCAGTAGCAACAAAATACAGATAGGTACGGAAACCAGCAGCTTGCGCATCTCGCAAAAAGTCCACTTTCGAAGAGTGGGACATTACCGTTTCAAAGGTGAAGGTCTGCTGCGTATTCAACAAGGCGTGACGCAGGAAATCAGCAACTCGAGCCGCTAAGTATGAATCAACTTTAGCACGGCTGAAGAGCAGCACGTTTTGTTCAATGCGCAAGTGACGTGTTTCGCGTTGACCAGGCTTTATAGCTGCTTGCTTATCTTCTGTATACCAAAAAGCTTCCAGATCTGCTTGCGTAAGCTGTAGGCTCCAGTCATGAAGATTTAGCAATCGTAGATTGCGGTGCCGAAACTGAGCTTTAAGACGAGCCTCAATCTCATCCGCATTAACGAGAACACCAAGGTTGACTTCCTCTTGTAGAGAAGGTACTAAAAAAGACTTGCCGGACCCATTGGGTCCGGCAAGCATGCGAAGCCGTGGAATATGTTCAATCAAGGAGCAACTCAGTTTCGGTAATGCGCACAGGTTGGTTTGCCAACTGTTTGCGGACTACCCTTCGGGTGTTATCCGGACGTATTTGAATAATTTGACCTTTGTCAAGTACCGTTATAGCAACACCTCGTTGCAAATTCTCTATCGCAACCCGACCTGATGCATTTTTTAGAACACGTTTCAAGCCTGTAGAGGTAAGCTCTGCTAGTTTCTTCCGTGCCATATAATTCTAGATGAGGTGATACGTAGGCAACGAAGATAGTGATTGTGTGGTTCAGTCCAAGAAGATAACAATGACGGAATTTATTCTTATCCGATGATGAGAGTTGCTTAAAGTTCTGTCACATTCTTAGCACGATTCACAGCCTCAATCAATTGGTCGATTGTCGACTCTGTTGCAATTAATATCAGTTGATGCAATACGGCATGATAAAATTCAGCTTGGTTAGAGCTTAAGTTTTGAGAAGCTTTTTCCAATTCGTTCAAGAAATCAGTTCGGTCTTGCTGGGTAAATGCCATTGTCTTGTTTTTAGGGTAGTTGAGTGGAGCGGACTGTCTTGGAGGATATAACATGCTTTTTTATTTCTTCTTATTGCAATATCTACTTAAAGATGAAGTGATCAACTTATGGAAGATAGACTTAGACTTTTGTTAAAAGGCGCTGCGGCCCCAGGTTTTAGAGGCCTAGGCTTTGGGCAGCATTGTAGGACACCACGTTGTTAAGCTGGGTATAGCGCTCAATCATGGCATCGGTCTTTTGCTTGGTCTGGTTCTTAATGGCCTTGTGCGATTGGCCGTTGAGCACGGCCGTGGTCACGAACGAAACCCGTAACGAGTGGGCCGAGTACGCGGGTCCCAGCCGCTTTTGCACCAGCTTGTTAATCGAGATATCGGAGAGTCGCTTCGTAGAGGGAACGGCCAGTTGCCCCGGCGTGGTACGCGGAATTTTGACGAACAGCGGCCCCGTCGTGCGGCCCAGTAAGTTCAGCCAGGCCCGCAGGCAGCGGACAGGGCAGAAATCCAGCGTCGGCGCGTAGAAAATGGCTTTGTCCTCGACGGCGCCATACTGGTTGGTTTTGCTTTTGGCCAGGTGCACCAGCAAGGCGCGCTCGGTGAACTCCAGCTGCTCGATGTTCAACTCCACCAGTTCCGAACGCCGAAAGGCCCCCGCGAAGCCCAGCAGCAGCAGGGCCCGGTCCCGGATGCCGGCGGACGTGTCCAGGTCGATGCGGCGAATGGCCTGCTTGAGTTCCTCGACCGTGAAAGCTTGCGCCTGGACTTGCCGCTTGCCCAGGGTGCGGGTAATGCCTTCCATCACGAGGTTGAGCGCGTCCAGGGTAGCCGGCAACCGGTAGCCGGCGAGTTGGTGCGCTTTGCGGATAGCGGCGAGGTGGCGCTTGATGGTGGCCAGGGCGTGCGGCCCGGTGAGCGGTTGCTGGCCCTTCTTCCGCCTACCCTCTCTGGGTGCGGACTCGGGTTTCTCAGAGGCCAGGTACGCCACGTACTCTGTGAGCGTGTCCACGTCGGCGGGCATGGCTTGCAAGCCGTGCTGCTCGCAGAAGGCCACGTAGCCTTTCAAGTCAGAGGTATAGGCCCGCTCCGTATTCGCGGCGCCCTGCAGGCCGACTTCCAAGAAACCTGCGACCTTGGCCGACGCCCGCGCCAGTTGTGCACTGACCGATTGGTTAGCGTTGGCCGCCAGGACAAGAGAGAGGTCTTCGTTCATAGAAAGGTTTGGGTACTACTTGAACGAGAGACTCAGGAAGCTACCCTGATTATAGCCCCCACCTTATATACAAGTGTCGGGTTTAGCCGAAAACCGCTCGTTCTGGTTGGGCAAATATAAGTTATGATAAGTAAAGGTTATCATAACTTATATCTCAAGCTGACTGGATGGTTCCTTTCGGGACCATAAGGAACACGTATTCTTTCCGCTGCTCCTCTGTACTCTAATAAGAGACGACTGATGCGCTCGCGCTAACTGTCGAATTGAAGCCTATAGCTTTTGCATGGATTCGAGCTTAGCTGGCGATGAAAATAGTCCGCAACCCGCACTTGCTGGAACAATGCATTTTGTACTACGACTGCGCATCCGCCTCGGGGAAATCTAGCAGTTCTCGTAGCGGCACCTGTAGCGCACGCGCAATGCTCGTCAACACATCCAAGCTAGCACATAAGTGGGCGGTCTCCACCCGTTGAATCGTGGGTCGGCTCAAATCAGCTTCGTCGGCCAGCGCTTGTTGGCTCAGCCCCTTCTGCAACCGCAAAGCGCGTAAGTGCACGCCAAAGGCGCGGATAGTGGCCGGATTTTTCACTAACCCGAAGGACAGCGGACCGGCCCCGAGTATTCGTATCGTATACGATACATTTTACTAACGTAACCCCTTATGTTTGCTGTACAGGGCCAGTGGGTTCCCTTTTAGTAAAGTCGAGGCCTACATTTCAAAATCAAGCTGGTGAATGTGCACCTCGTTTGGTTTTGGCTCGCTTCTAATTAAACGAACTTACTGACTCTACTTTCCTAACCTAGCTCTATTTGCTACCAAGGACAGTACGAGAATGGCAAGTAAGCGCTACATAAAGGCTGAATTGGCGCCTGGCCAAGTGCTACAAAAATGACGAATCCACCTAACGCAACTGCCATGATCCCGGACCCTACCGCCGACGAGACGAGCCTTCTCGCACTCCAAAACAAGGCTTTGCTCAACGACGGCTATTCATTTTTGCCGCTGCACATACGGCTGTTTGTCTTCTTGCTGGCCCAAATCGACTATGACAACTTAGAGCGGAATCAGTTTTTTGTTCCTACTGCCCTGTTGCTTCCGGGCCAAAGCGAGGACATTGTCCACGGCGATAGCTCTGCCCGAGCCCTTGACCAGATGTGCCGGGACGTCATCGGCATTAAGTTGCACGTTGAAACGTTTAGGGATGTACGCGGCCAGCGGCGGCGCAAGGTCAAGCCTGTAGTCACCTACATGAATCTGATAAGTGTTGCCGCCTTCGACGGCGGGCTAGGCGGCGTGCTAGTCAAGTTCACGAAGGATATAATGCCGTATCTGTTGCAGCTGCACCAAGGGGGTAACTACCCCTTAGCTGATCTGGATGAGCTGCTCCGATTAGGTCCTACCGACGCCCAGCCTCTCTTTGAATTGCTGCAGGAGTTTGGCCACTTCAGCCACCCCAAGATTGACCTAGACCAACTTGCAAGGCTACTCAAGCGTGCGCAGCCCAAGCAGCATACGAAGCTTCAGCAAACGCTGGAGGAAGTGCAACCGACTGCTCTCCCCTTTGTCTACGAGCAGTACCAAGAAAAGCAATTGAGTGAGCGCTTTAGAGTGATGTTCCCTGATAAGACCAGCAGAAAGAAGGTACTCTTCTTGGAAGACTACATGTCTTAAGGATACACCAGCGCCAGCACATCATTGGTAAAGCTTATCAACCGGCTGATCTGATGAGAAGGTAGCTACTGGTTGGGAACGAGTGGATACTCATCTCTCAACCAGTAGTACAAAACAAGGATGTTACAGTAAAAATCCGCGATTCTTACTGGTTTATAATAGCACAAAGGGTCCCTGATACAGGCGGAATACTATTATGTACTGGCTGATAACCAAGCATTTAACCCTCTACCCAGATCGCTGGAAAGGTACTGTTTAGTATTACCATTGTTGCCGCCGTTATATTCTCACTCAGCTCAGCACCTACATATCTAGCCACTGGCAGGCAACACAAGTGAACTTCATGCGCTTCTACACTCAATT
Organism: Hymenobacter telluris; assembly: GCF_017313265.1. GTDB lineage: Bacteria > Bacteroidota > Bacteroidia > Cytophagales > Hymenobacteraceae > Hymenobacter > Hymenobacter telluris. The sequence goes on from NZ_JAFLQZ010000024.1 coordinate 59,158, forward strand.
CCCACCCCAATTTTGTAGGCATATCAGCACTTTTGAATTAAGCAATTCATTATCAGCATTTTAAGTTAAAAAGGGGAATTAATCAAGTATGGGAAAAAGGGCTTTATCAGCTTGTGAACAGAATAAAGGCGGGGCACATGCCCCAATTTTGTAGGCATATCAACTGTATTCTTTTCTCTGAAAATTGCTGTAACTAACTTGAAAAAGCACTTTTCAGCACTTTTCTCTCCATATGCCTACAAAATTGGGGGCATTCCGGCGTTAGTGGATTACTTATCGTTTGCAAACCTGTTGAGAATTGTTAATTTTTTAGAAAAAACTGCTTCAAACTAGTAGTTTACTTTCTTTAAAGAAGTTTATAGTAGTTTACACCCTCTATAATATATTGTATTACAGTTAGTTACGGTGTCATATGCCTACTGAATTGGGGCCATATGCCTACTGAATTGGGGCCATATGCCTACTGAATTGGGGCCATATGCCTACTGAATTGGGAGAAAAATGGCAAAATGTGCCTACTGAATTGGGGTCATATGCCTACTGCTGCAATATCATGTAGGCATATAAGGCGGCTACTGCTATATTTGGTAAATTCAGTCGCCAATCACTTTGTTATGTCTGTTCTCACTACATCGCCTGTGCATCCATTAGTAGTGCAGCACAATGCTTTGGTCAATGCACAATTCAGCTTGAGCACGACCGAATCGCGGCTGTTTCTGGCAATGCTAGCGCGTATTTCTCCCCAAGACACAGAGTTTGCAAAGTGCCAAGTAGATATACATGACATCGTGGAGCCCACTAGCAACAATTATGCGCATGTGCGGAAGATGCTAGATAATTTTGGTGGGTGTAAGCTGCGAATCGAGAAGCTAAGCCCTGATGGCCGCCGCCGCCAAAAGCGTACGTTCACCGTTATTCCGCTGGTAGAGTATGCAGAGTACCGCGAAGGGGGAGGCTTGGTTGAGGCGCGGTTCAACAGGCAACTCCTCCCCTACCTGCTTGAACTGCGGGATAACTTTACCAAAGCGCAGCTAGCTGATTTAATCAAGCTAAAAAGCCCTAGCTCTTTTCGCATTTACTGGCTGTTACGCGAGTACGCTTCCTTTGGCAAACGCACTGTACCCCTGGAAGAACTAAAGGCTATTCTTGGTCTAGTGGAGGAATATGACCGTTTCAACAACTTCCGGGTTCGAGTCCTAGACCGAGCGCAGAAAGAACTAGCAGATACGGACACCGCCTTTACCTACAAAACTATTAAAAGCGGCCGCGAAGTTATCGCTATTGAATTTCGATTTCAGCATCGCTTGGAGGTTGATACCGACGCGCCACCGCTGGTGGAGTGGGAAGAGGCCGTGCTGGCCACGGGGATAACCCTAAGTAGCCTACCCCAGATTAAGAGTCGGCTAGCCGCCGGCGATTATGATTTGGGTTACGTGCGCTACGTACTGGATACGGTGAAAAGCCAGGTCCAAGCCGGAAAGGTTAAGCGCGAAGGTGGGGCCGTATTCAAGGCCTTAATTGATGGCTACTTACTATCGGCCTACCATAAAGAGCAGCAGCGTCATAATTCACTCCAGGCAAAGTCTAAGCCAAAGCCCAAGAATACCCCTGCCGTGGCTACCCAGCTCAGAAGGCTCAACAGCGAACTGGAAGATGCTCACAATAGTCTAAACTTTGTGCAAACAGCCGTTATCTACACGGATGAAACCCGAATCACTGCACTAAGGGAAGTGCAGAAGCATATTGCACAGCTAGAGCAGCAGCGCCAGCAACTTACAGCATAACACTGCCTGGTGGAATCCTGTCAAGGCAGTTATCTCCTGATTCTTTGGCAAGCTTCTCGACTAGCGCCAGTAGTGTCAACTCAATGATATTACGCAGTAGTACCAAGTTAATGTGGAGTTGACTTTTGACGCGTAGGCTGGTAACTACACTATCCATAAGGTAAGCCTGCGCCCGTACCGTAGGAGAGCAGAGATATACACCTCGCCCATTTACTGCCCGTCATGCAGTAAATGGGCGAGGTGTGATTATAGGAACTATTGGCTCTCATCGACTAAAGCACACACCTCTGGATCTTGAGGCAACAACTCACTGCTCGCATCAAGTAAAAATTAACCTTTGGGTAGCGGGCGAACAGTAGGGATACCGACTATCAATTCCAGCACTAGCCGTACCTGCGCCAACACATCGGTGCTTATCAGCAACTGGCTGTGCAACTCCTACGGATGATGACGTAGAGCCAGGATGAAGAGTTGGTACTTGCTACCGAGAATACCGTAAAGCCTAGTGGGGTGTTGTTAAACAAATAGGGGAAAACCTCCGACTCGGCAGCGAATTAGCTTAGATGCTATTGATAAGGTTCAAAAGCATCGTAAGAGTAACAAAGGATAATATTTTTACACGCCCCTTAAAGCCATCGAAAAAGAACGTTTAGGCCATCGCTCACGCTGTTATATCTAGCATTTGATTGCTTAATACTTTTGCCAACCAGGCATAACGCCCAATGCACCAGCCGTTAGCACAGAGGCATGTCCACGACAATTCCCACGTTTCCGCTAAGCGTACTGGCGGCCTACGCCGCCACGCCCGCCGGGGTCCTACTACTGGCGCGAGAGCCGGCTACGCTGCCAGTGCCTTGTTTTCAGCCTTTCCGCAGCAGTTATTACACGCTCGGACTATGCCTACAGGGCTGTGCAGAACTTCAGGTAAATCTTGAAACGTACCGAGTAGAACCAGGCTCTCTGCTGGTAGTGCCCGCGCACTGCATCAAGCAGTGGCGCTGTAGGTCGGCGGACTTTGCGTCGCTGGACGTCCTATTCACTGCCGATTTTCTACCCCCCGCAGGTGGGTGGCAACCCGTTCCGTTCGCCTACTTCAACAGTACGGGTCCGCACCTGCTTCCGTTACAGTCCGGGCTGTACGACCGCTTACAGGTGGCGTTCGAGCAATTGTACCGCAGCTATCAAGAGCCGCACCGACACCGCACAGGATTGTTGCAGAGCAAACTGCAGGTCCTGCTCTACGAAACGGATGCAGCCTACACTACTTCCGTAGACGCCGCGACAACTGGCCTACCTCGGGCCCAAGTGATTGCTAGGCAATTTAAACAACTAGTGCACACCCACTGTCGCGTTGAGCGTCACTTGGCCTTCTACGCTAGCCAGTTGTGCATCACGCCCAAACACCTGACTGAAACCGTTCGGGTGGTCACTGGGCGAGGTGCCGCGTCGTTGATTGCCGAGGCGGTGACGTTGGAAGCACGGCTGCTGCTGCATAACCCCGCCCTGACTGTGGCGCAGGTGGCCGATCAACTGAGTTTTGCTGACCAATCCGCTTTCGGGCGCTACTTCCGCCATACGGTTGGCCTCTCGCCCAGTGCCTACCGGCAGCAGCTCTAAGCCGGTGCTCCGTTGTTTTCCGACTTTTTGCCGAATACTGCCGAGCATAAGCCCTCGCCACGCGTTCGGCCGCGCGGCAATTTTGTGAGGTGAAACGACAACAGGCGTTGCGTTTCCAAGCCGTCTCACAAAATAACGCTTATGGCTAACATTCTCCATCTCACCGCCAGCCCGCGCGGCGCGGCTTCACACTCCCGGCAGATTTCCAGCGAATTTGTCCAAGCCTGGCTTCAGGCGCATCCCGGCGACACGGTAACGGTTCGCGACATTGGCCGTCAGGATATTCCCCATCTCACCGAAGAGCTCATCGGCGCGTTCTATATGCCCGCCGAGCACCGGACGTCTGCCCAACGCGAACTGCTGAAACTCTCGGACGAGTTGGTCGACGAACTGCAGGCTGCCAACCTGTACGTCTTTGGCATCCCGATGTACAATTTCAGCGTACCTGCCGTCTTTAAAGCCTATATCGACCTGATTGTGCGCATTGGCCTCACGGTGACCTCCAACTGGGAAGGCCAGTTGAAGGATAAAAAGGCCATCATTGTTACCGCACGAGGTGGCGGCGGCTATGGAGTGGGTGAATCCCGCGCAGCCTACAACTTTGAGGACCCGTACCTACGGACGGTTATGAGCTTGATTGGCGTCACCGACCAAACCTTTATCCACGTTACTCACACGTCAGATGACTTGGAGGCGCCCAAGTCTCTGGCAGCGGCCCGCGCCCAGATTAACCAACTTGTCGAGGCACAGCAAGAACAGTTTCATAGACTGGCTCGCTAGTCGAACGATTTGCCGAGCGGATGCAAGTTTCTATTCCCTTCAGGGATAAGCTGCAGGAGTCAAATAGGGTGTTGTTAAACAAATAGGACAAACCCTCTGAGTCGAAAAGAATCGGTTTTCGCTGCTTTTACGGCGCATTTGTGTCTTATCAATAGCCTCTAAGCTGATTCGCTGCCGAGTCGAAGGTTTTCCCCTATTTGTTTAACAACACCCTCTCAGGGTAGTTACCTCTTGATTGTTTTGTAGACTTCTTGACTAGTGCCAGTAGTATCAACTCAATGATATTACGCAGCAGAACCGAGTTAATGTGGAGTTGACTTTTGACGTGCAGTCCAGTAACTACAATACCCAGGAGATGAGCCTGCGTCCGTATGAGAGCAGTGGTACGTAGCTCGCCTGTCTACTGCCCGTCATACAGTGGTAACGAGTAGTGATTCTAGAAACTATTGGCTCTTATTGAGGTGGTCTAGTTAAGCCGCACAGAAACAGGACGTATATTTCCTGAGTCATGAGCACAAAAAGCAGCAAGTCCACGCCGGATAGACGGCGCAAATACGACGACGCTTTCAAAGCCGAGGCCCTGCGCCTGGCGTCAGAAAGTCGGAGCACGCAGGCCGCCGCCCAGCAGTTGGGCATCAGCCCCAAGCTACTTTATCGCTGGCAGCAGGCCCAACTCGTGGCCGAAGTGGGCAGCGTCGAGGTGGCCCGTGACCCGGAAGTACGGCAGCTGCGCGCCCAGCTCAAGCGGGCCGAGCAGGAGTTGGATATTTTAAAAAAAGCCTTGGTCATCTTCAGCCAGCCGACCCGGTGAGCACCTATCAGTACATTGCCCAACGGCGGGCCCAGGTGCCGGTGCGGCAGCTCTGCCAGGTGTTGCGCGTAGGGCCGAGCGCGTACTATGCGTGGCAACGGAGCCAGGTGCCGGCCTCCGAGCCCGCCTGGCAAGTAGCCGTGCGCAAGGAGTTTAGCTGGCATTCGGCGCGCTACGGCACCCGCCGCTTGCGGGCGGAGTTGCACGCCCAAGGCCATATAGTGGGCCGCTGGCGCATCCGGCGCACGTTGGCAACCGCCGGACTGCGGGCCCAACAGCCCCGTTCGTTTGTGCCCCGCACCACCGACTCCGACCCGAACGTGCGCGCCGCGCCCAACCGGTTGCTGGGCCAACCCGCGCCCACGGCGCCTAACCAAGTCTGGGTGGGCGACATCACCTACCTGCCCAAACAAGGTGGGGGCTGGCTCTACCTGGCCACCTGGCTCGACCGCTACTCGCGTAAAGTGGTGGGGTGGGACGTGCGCGAGTCCATGCCCGAAGACTTGGTCAGCGAGGCCCTGCGCCGGGCCTTAGCCGTACGTCAACCGCCCGCCGGACTCCTCATCCATTCCGATCAGGGTAGCCAATACTCGGCTACTAATTTTAAGGCCTTAGTCGCTCGTCACGAGGCCGTGCAGAGCATGAGCCGGCGGGGCAACTGTTACGACAACGCCCACGCCGAATCCTTTTGGAGCCGACTCAAAACCGAATTACTCGACGGCGGCCGCTTCCGCAACCTGAGCGAAGCCCGGCTGGAAATCAGCCACTACATCGCCTATTATAATGCCGAACGGCGGCATTCCGCCCTCGGCTATCTCGCCCCCAATCACTTCGAAACCAACTTTCAAACTGCGTCCCAACTCTGTGCGGCTTAGCTAGACCACCTCA
>NZ_JAFLQZ010000025.1 GCF_017313265.1 Hymenobacter telluris
CCGTCAACTAGTTTTTTGTCGGTCATGAGCAGCGGAAGTTAAGACTTCTCGCTGTCCGTTTCGGCTAGACCACCTCAGTCCGTCATCTGGGTTTCTGTGATTTCCACAGATTCTTCAGAGCGCTAAGTTTCTGTGGCGGCTACAGTTGCTGCTGTTTCGTGCGGGTCCCTGATTGCCCCAGTAGACCCGGAACCTAGTTACCTGCGAGCTGGATCACGACTGTCCCTTTCCTGGTCTGCCTCCTGTCTGCGCGTATGCCCCGGTGTACGTGTGTCTGCGCCGGTGTGTGCTTGCCCGTAATGCCTTCAATGCCCAATCGTTGATTTCGCCCCGCCTGGCCATTTAGGGGCAAAGCAGTGTTTATCATTCCCCCTCTCCTGGCTACTCACCCCTCACGCCCGCTCCCACGCGCATGTACGTAGGCGAGCGTGCCTGCGCGCACATGCATACGTGCAGGCGCCTGAGCGCCCTTGCTCGCATGCCCTACTTACCCTAACCCCCTTCTACCAGTGAAGCTGGCTCCCCTTCTCGCTACCCTCCACCCTAGCCAGCCTTGCCAGCTTTCGTCGGATGACCAGCCACAACAGAAACAGATGTACGCCGACATGCTTGCTACTGGCCTACCGGCCCACAGCGCATTCCCATGCCGGCCAGCCTACTCGTGCCCTTCCGCATACGAGTCGATGCTGCCAGCCAACCAGCACACAAAACCGGACTCGATAATGTCTGCGCCAACTCGCGTCTCCAACAATGGCTCAGCCGCTTCATCAGGTGCCGTAGGGACAGAGGAAATTCATTTGCTGCCCTTACCACGACTGCCCGCAACCTAGGGCAAACAATCTTTTCTGGTAGTGCCTTGCGTGCGTACGTGTCCGCCCCCGTGTATGGGTGCGCGCTCCTGCGCGCGCGACCTCTGACTGCTGCACTGCTGCAACTTCAGCCGCTTTATTATCTTCTCAACTACCTGTGGTCTGTTGGTTGTTAATTACTTCAACCACGCTTGGCTTTGGCAAGTACAGCTGCTCTCGTGACGATTCTACCCCAACATGATAGAACCACCCTGGTAATGAGTAAGGCCGCTTCGTGCAAAATAGCATACGCCTCTTGACGTCCCAGCAAGGAGTTACGGCTGCATACTCTTTCGTAGTCAGGAGACCCACGCGTACGGAACGTATGCACACCCAGACGTTCACCTGACGCGAATCGATCAAGGATGGGGGCTCTACAAGCCCTTGTGACTTGTCTTAACTTCAAGCTAAGAAAGGGGCACCTAGCGAATCTTACCTGCTCTGCAAGACAGACGTAAAATGCCAGCTGGGACCGCTGACATTTTGCGGCTGCCTGCCAAGTATGCGGACTGTTCCGGAGCAGATAGGAAAGACTTGGTTGTTTAACGCCTTATTGCTGCGGCTTCAGCCTCTCTGTTGAACGATGTGCATTGAAACGGGCACCTATAGCCACTCAAAGACTGATCGTTCATTGTAGCGACTAAAAAGGCCTTTTCTTACGTGGTAGACTCCAGCCATTCGCATCGCTCGCTTTAGTTACTTACCTGTTGAGTAAGACCTTTTCAATACCTACAGATTGACTCGTGGACTTGCTATAAGGCAGTTTTAAAGACTGTGATTATGGGCTTTTTCACGCTTATTAGTGTTTATGGCTAACAGGCTATTTAACCCCACTGTATTAATATTATCAATAAAAACAGGTCTGGATTTTGAGTATAAAGCCATGATATTCAATAGATTTTATAAATTTTCCCATCCCTGCTATCAGCTACAGGACCTGGAGTCGAAGCCTGCATTTTACGTTAGCTAAAGGCATCCCATTTTCTACTACTGCTGCGACTTCCAAGTCAGCCTTTTGCCCAACGTTGTAGTCGCAGCACGGACGTTTTAAGCTAGGCTTGTCAGCGGCGGGTGCGAAAACTGGCTTCACTAAGTTCCATGGCATTCGCTGCAAGGAAAGCCCCTGTTTGTGTGATGAGACCACCAATCGGTCAGCCTGTCGATTCTATGGGTGGTTGTCGGCATTAGCTTGACGTACCTGCAAGCTCTTGGCAATAAGGTTCGGCGTCAGTTTCGCATGGGCTCCACTCAGTTCCTCTCGGACCCTCTTGACAGCGAGCGCCGCCTTGGTACGTTGGGAGATGGTTTCACGCGCATGCTGGACGATGAGGGCAAAAATGCCGACGGTCAGCGTGTTGGTACCTGGCATGTCACAGCAGACGAAATCCACCCCACGGTCCCGAAGCGCAGGAATAAAGCCCGCATTGCGAATGAGTTGCTCGGGTTTGGCGATGAGCAGAGTTGCTTGGAGCTGACGCCCGGCAACGATGGCGGCTAGCAACTAAGGTCGTCGGTTGTTTTTGCCGCTCTCCACTTCTACAAACTTAGCCAGCAGCTGGCCTAGCTGGAGCGCAAGGGCGTGTACGGCCGCCCACTGAACTTCGAGGCCCAGGCCGGACTGGCCTTGCTTGACGTACAGTGGGTTGGTTTTTCTTCTCTTGAATTAGGCACAATACCTTAAAGACGGCTGAGCTCCACTCAGGTGCGGTAGCCAGCCTTATTGAGAGTATCAACGATTTGCTATTGTTCTTAATACGAAAGCCACCAAACACATAGACGTGCTTGATGGCTTTTACTTGGCATTCTCAATAGCTAAGAAGTTGTTTGAGTTACTATTAGACCGTCATGCTGAGCTTGCCGAAGCATCTCTACCGCTTCGTTAAACGGCTCCAATAAAGGGGTTCTTATTGCACTACATCCTTTGTTAACGCTCCCATTCCTAGCAGGTCCACAAAAAAGACCGCACCGTTGTACTTGGTCAGTTATTCCACTAAAAAAGGAAGTTAAAGGTTAATGAAAGGGGCACTCAGCGGTCAAAGCTAAGGCTAAAGTCTGTGCTAGAATCCAACCCATGAATAATCACAGCCAACCTTCTTGCGGTATAATGCGCAATAAATTGGGCAAAGAAGCGTATAATTGCTCATTATATTGCGCACTATGCCCAAAGACCCAGTCGTCCTTTTACCGCGTTTGCAACAGTTGCTGACGCAAATGGGGGAAAATATCCGCCTGGCCCGCCTGCGCCGCAAGCTCAGCGCGGCCCGCGTGGCGGAGCGCGCGGCCATCAGCCGCAACACCCTGCACGCCATCGAGCAGGGCGCTTCCACGGTGAGCATGGGCGCGTACCTGCAGGTGCTGTTTGTGCTGGGCTTGGAAAAAACGCTGCTCCAGCTGGCGGCTGACGACGTGCTGGGCCGCAAGCTGCAGGATGCCGAGCTGGTGGTTAGCGCCCGGGCCCCGAAACATTCTTCTGGCGAGTAGTTCCATGGCCAAAACCGCTGCACGCCGCCAGCTCTACGTGTACGCCGACTGGCAGGGCCTGGCCGATGGGCCACGGCTGATGGGCACCCTCTCGGCCGTGCCGGTGCGGGGCAAGGAGATTTTTTCCTTCTCTTATGACGCGCAGTGGCTGGCCCTGCCGCAGGCCCAGGTGCTGGACCCCGCGCTGCAGTTGTTTGCCGGCCCGCAGTACCTGCCGGAAGACCAATCCAACTTCGGCCTCTTTCTGGATTCTTCGCCCGACCGCTGGGGGCGGCTGCTCATGCGCCGGCGCGAGGCCGCCCTGGCCCGGCAGGAGGAGCGCCGTGAGCGGCCACTGCTCGAGTCGGACTACCTGCTGGGGGTCTTCGATGGCCACCGCATGGGCGGGCTGCGCTTCAAAACCGACCCGACGGGCTCGTTCCTCAACGACAACCGGGCCATGGCCGCCCCGCCGTGGACGTCGCTGCGGGAGTTGGAATACGCCAGCCTGCAGTTGGAGCGGATGGACGCGCCCCAGGACCCGGACTACCTCAAGTGGCTGTTTATGCTGGTCGCCCCCGGCTCCTCGCTGGGCGGTGCGCGCCCTAAGGCCAGCGTGGTGGACGAGCACGGGCAGCTCTGGATTGCCAAGTTTCCCAGCGGGCAGGACGAGCACGACGTCGGCGCGTGGGAAGCTGTGGTGAACGAGTTGGCCCAGGCCGCCGGCCTACAGGTGGCCACCGGCCGGGCCCAGCGCTTCAACAGCCGCCACCACACCTTCCTCTCCCAGCGCTTTGACCGCACGGCCACCGGCGAGCGGCGGCACTTCGCCTCAGCCATGACCCTGCTGGGCTATCAGGACGGCACGGACCACCAGGACGGGGCCAGCTACCTGGAGCTGGCGGGCCTGCTCATCCAGCAGGGCGCCCAGGTGGCCGAAGACCTGACCGAGCTCTGGCGGCGCATCGTGTTCAACATCTGCGTCTCGAACACCGACGACCACCTGCGCAACCACGGCTTTCTGCTCACGCACCAAGGCTGGCGCCTCTCGCCGGCGTTCGACCTGAATCCCATCCGCTACGGGCAGGGCCTCAAGCTCAACATCTCTGAAACCGACAATGCGCTGAACCTCGACTTGGCCCGGGAGGTCGCGCCCTACTTCCGCCTGTCGGCCGCACAGGCTGAGACGGTGCTCGCGCAGGTCGTGGCCGCAGTGCGGCAATGGCCGGACGTGGCCAGCCGGTACCAGCTCTCGCGCACCGAGCAGGAGTTGATGGCGGGCGCCTTCGAGGCGGCACAGTAGCTTAGACTGTAGCTTAGGTGGATAGCCCACCGGCCGCTTGTATGCACGAGGGCCACAGGCAGCTAACGCTAGCCCGGCACCGCATACGTTGCCAAGCACCCCTGCTTGTATGCCTCGTATTCTAGCTCGGGGAAGATGTCAAACTGCTCGTCGGCATAATCCCAGGCCCGTAGAAAGCGTTGCTACATGGGCAACCAGGTTAGCCTCGCTTCTTGTAGCCCTTGATTTTTCCCTGGTTAAGAACCTCTTGTAGCACCTTCGGCGGTAGTGGCGTGTTAGCTCCTTCAAATTGGTCGAGGTAATAATTAAGCGCTTCGTCCGTCAGGTCCTTGATCTTCACTCGGTCATAAAACTGGGCCTGTTTGATGCGTAAATACGTTTGGAAGCGAATTTGCGAGTTGAATGGCACTTGCTCCGGGACTTCTGGCGCAAGAGCAGCATCGTCCGCTTTTGGCTTCCCTCCTACCCCTTCCGGCAACGCTTTTTCTGAGTGTGCTTTGGGTATAGCAGCAGTAGGCTCTACATCGATAATACCTTCAATTACGGGCACTGGTGGCGGTGTGCCCGCCGGATTCTCAGAGAGGGTTGGACGCGGCTTGTCTTTGTAGCGAGCCAGCGCCGGCCGTGACGGAATCTTTGGAGAGTTAGTGGCCATGCGACAGATGATGTAGGATTTCGGTGGTTAAAGCTTCGTAATCTTCGGCGCCAGTGGAATCCGGGGCATAGTCAAAAAGACCAGTACCTGCCATCTGGGAATTGGGGATAGCCGTACTCTGGCGGATAGTCGTCTCGAATACCGGTACGTCCTTACCGTAGTGTTCTTTGATAAGGTCTACCACGTCGTGGCGGAGCCGGGAGCGGTAAGTGGGAGAATACTTCGTAAAGAAAATTCCCCCAATACGCAGATTAGGGTTAATCCGACGTCTTAGTCGAGTGCAGGTATTGATAAGGTTGGTTAATCCTTCGAACCCGTAGAATTCCGGATCAACGGGAATATAAAGCAGATTGCTGGCCGAAAGAGCAATCCAGGTCAAGGTGCCAATACTGCCTTTCGTATCAATAACGCAGTAATCATATTCCGGAGCTACCATCTCGAGTATGTCGGCCAGCCGGGTGGAATGCTCAGCATCCCATCCAGGTAGCTGCGCTTCATTGGCTTCCATTTCTCCACTGGCAGGCAATAAGTCCATGTTTTCACCTACCGGGCGAATAACAGCATGGATATCGTCCAGACTAAACTCTCCTTTGCGCATAAGCAGCATCCCCACGTGTTCAGGAATGTCAGCTCCCTCAAATGAGATGGTCAGGCTGCGCTGCGGATCACAGTCACAGAACAACACCCGGTGTCCCCGGCGGGCTAAAGCTAAACCTACGTTCAGGGCTGAAGTAGTTTTGCCTACCCCCCCCTTGTTATTGGAAAAGCATAGTGTTTGCATGTATTGGTACCAAAAGGTGAACGAGCGCAAGTAAGCACTTTTACGTTTAACTGTAACTACGTTGATATGTATAGGCATTGAAACGCTAATAAGTTTTTATATACTTACGTTTATACGTAACAACATTGGGGCGTTAATACGTTTTTATATACTGACGTTCGTGCGTAGCAACATTTAACTGCTGTTACATTATCACGTATACACATTTATACGTGATAACGCTTGTATGTAATAGCATTAAAACATACAAGCATAATCACGCAATAGCATACTAACGTTTATACGTATAAACGTTAGTATGCTATTGCGTATTAAGAGTTAACATCTTGATTTAAAAACACATAACAGCCTATGGTTTGGCCGAGGGTTTCGGAAAACACTAGGCAGCAGCGCTAGTAATCCGCCGCCTGGATCGGGACGTGGTAACGAGTAGGTATGCCGATAAGTAGGGATACGTCCGGGGCTCGGCCCTTAGTTGGGGCTCAACGCTAGGCCAGGGAAGGCACTCAGCGGCTCTTTAAACAGGTGGCCGGGGATACCGTTGAGCGAATCAACTTTGGCCGCCAGCGCAGAGGCAACTAATGGGGGACTGGGCGGGTCCGTCGTAGTGGCCGAACTCGGCGACGAATACTCGGCCAGCAGCTCGCTGGGGAGGACTATGAGCGCGGTGGGGGAGGAGGGAGGACGCAACGAAAAGAGCGGGGCATGAGCTGGAAAGAGGAGAAAAAGGGGTGAACAGGAAAGAAAAGGCATTTCCCGGCCCGGGTGACCAGCAGGGGGCGGTTACTAGGCGACCACCGCACGTGCCGTATAGGGGGTGGCCGCTGCTAACGGCCCGACCCGGACCAGCGTCAGGTCCACACTACTTGGTAGACTGCGGGGTCGCAGGCCGGTGGGTGCGCTTTGATTTCAGCTTGCCGGGGGGAAAACAAGTTGGTTTTGCAAGGCTTTGGCCAGCCCCTACGCCGGGTACGCGAGGCGCGGGTCTGGCCAAAGGCGCTGGCTGACGTATCCAAGCCGACCTTTTACCGCTTGGAGACGGCCTGCTACCCAGTGAAGCTGGACGTGCTGACCTCACTGGCGCAGGGGCTGGAACTGACGCTCAGCGGGCTGCTGAGTTTTCGATGCCACCGCGTTCCGCCGCGGAGTAACTACCAGTCAGCGACACAACTAATCCGACGGTTTTGTCCGGCGACCGGCCGGTCGCCGGACAAAACGGGAATGACTGGGAGCTAACAAGCATCCGCCGGGGCTTCGCCGGCATGAGGTTTTTCGGAAGGCCGGAGACGACCCAGCAACTGCTCGACCTCGGCAGTCCCCGGCACGGACCCGCCCCCGGGAATGCCCGGGAGCAAGGCAGGCGCACTGGCCAAGTTCCAGCACCAGGCCTGCACCACCTGCTCAGCGAGTGGGCTGGGGCGCGTTACGTGGCGGAGCAACGCATAGAGCCGGGGACCGCAGGTGGCGGTGGCGGCTACTTCGGGCACTACCCACGCCGCCAGCTCGCTAATCTGCAGGCGGTGTTGGGCCAGCTGCAGGGCCGGCAGCCCATAGACGGGTGGGTCCAGCATGGGAAGCTCCGGGGCCGCGGCCAGATGCTGGGCGAGTTGCGTCAGGTCCTGATAAGCGAGTACGACTGCTGCGCCGGTGAGCCACAGGTCGGGTTGGAATTCGGCCAGGGCCTGGGACCAGGTGCTGGACCATAGGGTGGGGAAGTGCTGCCCGAGGCGGTCACGCAGGTAGGCCAAGGCCAAGGCCCGCTGGGTGGCTGTGGCTTGGTGGTAGGGGAGGCACACGCCGGGCGGTGGGGCAGAAAAAGGGGAACAATCAGCCATAGCAAGGAGGGGACGCGGGAAGAGCGAACGGGAGGGAATAGCTATCGAAAAGGGCAAGCGGGCGCAATGCGCAGCCCTTGGAGGTGCGGAAGGCACGGGACGAAACGGGCGGCGGAAGGCGCTAGGGCGCGGGGGTTTCGCTGGCCGGGGGCTGGTCGGGGAGGGGCTGCCCTTTGGGGGCCCGTAGCCGTTCGCTTTCCTGCCAATCCTGCCGCAACTGCCGGGCTTCCTTCTGCAGAAGCTGGCGGCGCTCGCGCAGGGCTTGGCCGAGCAGGTCGATGACCTGCACGCCCGCTTCCCGTTCCGTAGCCACAGTCAGCGACTGGGTAACGGAGTGCAGAGTGAGGGCCACGATTCCCTCCAGTTCCATGGCCAGGAGTTGCTGCTGCTGCGCCCGGACGGCTTTGCGGGCGCGGCGCACCTGCCGCAGCTGCTTGCTATACCACATGGCCAACTTGCAAAATGGTTATAGGGGAACTGGCCAGTTGGCGACCAGCGAGGGCCGTCGGAATGTTGGTCAGCCAGCGGGTAAGTTGCCCGGCATCCTCGCATTCATGGATGCGGTGGTTGGCGAGCAGTTGCTCCTGGGGCAAAAGGAGCGGGTTGCCGAAAAGGACGGCTGACAGGGCATGACGGAGTTCGCCAAGCACACAGTGCCCGGTTACATGATTTTCCATGTAATTTTGGGGTACGTAGGGTTTGCAATGACCCAACTTGTAGTGCCTGCTAGTAACAGGTGCTATATCGGAGGTCAGTCGTTCCAAGCGACTGGCCTCTTTTTGCTTACTACAAGTTGGTTACTCAATCTGAGTACCATAAAAGTATCAATACTTTTATGGTACAACAAGCTTATTTATACTAAAACACCTAAAATGTATTGATACTGGCTCGTTAGAGATTTTATCTTTACCCAATGAAAAAGGAGAAGACCGAGCGTACGGGTAAAAAGCAAGTAGGCTTAGAGGTAACTGTTGAAGAGAAGGAGTTGGCTGAGAAAGTAGCGAAAGAGCGCGGTCTGGGTTTCTCTGCCCTAGTTCGACTACTCATTAAGGATGAAGCTCGACGGCTGGGTATAATCTGAATAGAACGAATGAAAATACTTAGCACTGACAGTCCCGCAACGGCTTTGCCAATTGCTTGCAACTCGAAAGAGAAGAAGAATTGCTTTCCCTTTTAAGTAGACATTATGCAGCACTTCCTTCTGGTGTGGCTAGCAAATCCAACAGGCCGTCATTCGGTAGATGGCGTTGAGACGACGATGCGTTTAAGAATTCCGACTTGATCTTCACAGTAGTGAACAGCAGAATACAGGCCCTGGCCAGTATTGGGTCGTACCCGGTCATCAACCTCTAGCCGCTTTAATACTGGCAATAGGCCAACTCGTGACCAAAGTGAACAGGGTATCAATAGCCCACTATACGGAAGTCTATAAGTTACGCGGAGCTTTACTGTCCGCTCAAATAGCTTCCCACTTCCTCCACCATTATTGAAATACAGTGGCGGAGGCAGCAGTACCAGATACTGTATACTGGTTAGCGGAGCCGCATCAGAATCGTTATTACGATGAGGGGCTGCTATCTATTACTCAACATCCCTTCGATTCGAACATGGACCGAACTGTTAAGAGCATTAATGGAAATTATTCGTCAGTTTTAACTCCTTATTAGAAAATATATTCCATGTTTTGCCAGCATGGCGACCGTAATGGAAAAAGGAGCCCCTGGCTGCTGCTGGTCTTTGACACCTCGAATAAAGCCACCAGCCGCCGCATTCAACAGGCCCGCCGGGCCGGGGAGTTGCGAGAACTCCTGCCGCGGGTGTATACCTCCGACTTAACTACGGATCCAGCCCTGCTCGTGCGCCGACACTGGCTGCCACTACTTAGCCACCTCTATCCCGACCCCGTCATCAGCCACCGCTCCGGCCTGGACGCGCAGCCGACCTCATAAAGAGATATTTTTCTGACCTAGAAGTACTTAAAGAAAGTGGCCCTGTCGGGCCAAAAACATGCTGGGTGCCCACCAGCTGCTTGCGTAAGCGATAGTATCACAAGCAAGTATTGGGGCACCCAGCTGTTCTGTGCTAGTTAGAAAGTATAGCCGTTATCCGTCAAGCACAGTAAGGATAAGGCCGTGAGAGTATCGAATAGAGGCCAGACCTTCTCGGGGCGGGTTCGACGGAAGTATGCTGCTACTTGCTCCAAATCCATTTACTGTCCGGCTTGCTGCACAGCCTCATGTAGGGCCTACATCTGCTGCGCGAGTTCTATAGGCCGCGCCTGGGGACCAGAGGTATTTGTAATAGCCGCTGGGGCCTTGACTCGTTTGAACAACCAAACCTTGGTGTCAGCACAGCGATATGTTTAATGCTTAGCATAAGGGCTGATAATGCTCAATTATCATTCTTTAGTTGCTGTTGACCGCTCCTCATGCTTTGGGTAACTGTACAATAAGCATGAGTATCATTCACGACAGCAAAATGCTTGCACAAAGTCGCGCGGGGTATGAATCTGAGCGGAGAATAACCTGTATATTCACCGCACATTATGCGGAGAATCAGCTTATTTATTCATCAACTCCCAAGCTGGCCTCACTTTCATTGGGACCATGCTACGCTGGAATCAACCCTGGGCACAGTGCGCCACCAACAAGGGCACCTGCTTGGTCGCTTGGAAGCGCTTGGTCTTGAGCTACGCGCCGAAGCTACCTTGGAGTCGCTGGCGCTGGATGTGCTCAAGTCCAGCGAAATTGAAGGGGAAGTGCTCCCACCTGAGTCCGTGCGCTCTTCCTTGGCATACCGTTTGGGCTTGAACCAAGCGGGGTTACCTCCGATAGACCGAAGGGTGGAAGGTGTTGTCGCAATGATGCTAGATGCGACGCAACGGGCGCAAGCACCGTTAACGGCCGAACGCTTATTTGGCTGGCACCACGCGTTGTTCCCCACTGGGTACAGTGGTATGTACGCGGTGCGCGTAGGAGCGTGGCGCACCGGACCCATGCAGGTCGTGTCCGGTCCCTTAGGCCGTGAGTGGGTACACTTTGAAGCCCCGGCCGCAGAGGAGCTGG
Source organism: Hymenobacter telluris (assembly GCF_017313265.1). Classification (GTDB taxonomy): domain Bacteria; phylum Bacteroidota; class Bacteroidia; order Cytophagales; family Hymenobacteraceae; genus Hymenobacter; species Hymenobacter telluris. Next base: position 10,948 of record NZ_JAFLQZ010000025.1, read on the forward strand.
ACGCCGAGATGCACCGGTTCCTTGAATGGTTTAACGCGCCGGCAGACTTAGACCCTGTGCTGAAAGCCGCCGTGGCCCACTTCTGGTTTGTCACCATTCACCCCTTCGACGACGGCAACGGACGCATCGCCCGCGCCATTGCCGATCTGCAATTGACGCGGGCAGATGGTATGGCCCCGCGCGGGTACAGTATGTCGGCGCAGATTCAGGCCGAACGCCAGACGTATTACGACCTGCTGGAAACAAGTCAGCGGGGTACCCTGGATATAACGCCGTGGCTTACCTGGTTTCTGCAATGCCTGGGCCGGGCGTTGACTCGGGCAGAGCACACATTAGGGCAAGTGATGGTCAAGGCTCGGTTCTGGGAGCGGCATCGCTTGACGCCGTTGACCGAGAGGCAACGGCTGCTGGTGCAGCGCTTACTGAATGGCTTTGAAGGCAAGCTTACCACCAGCAAGTGGGCCCGCATGGCCAAGTGCTCTCAGGATACGGCCGGCCGCGATATTGCCGACCTGATCAGCAAAGGCATCCTGCTGAAAGAAAGCGCGGGCGGCCGTAGTACGGGTTACCGGTTGGCGCCGCTGGAGTAAGACGCAGTAGCGCGCGATTACACCCGAAAGGTTGCGCGGCCGTTTCCGACTGTACACTAGCGTGGCAGCATAGGTTTCGATAACGTTTCCTTATCGGAACCTACTTAATCCCAGTGGTTCTTGCAGCAGCAAGCTTGCTAAGTTTTACGTCAGCCTGCTCTCTCTTAGTTAGCTCAACTAAGATTCTAGACCTTAACCTAATCGTGAGAGAAGTTCAAACAGCGGCTGATTTACGTAGTAACTTGAGGTTGCCAGTTTGTTTGCGCGCAGAATAAGAAATAGCCAGGAAGGGATGCAAGCTAGCTATGTAAAGAAACTTGATTTTTCTTTACATATGATCTTGACCTATGTAAAACAAACGAGGGGTCTCTTAACATAGGTGATGCAACCATCCTCACTTGCGGAGTACAATTACCTATGCAGGGTGAAAATCATAAGGACTGATAAGGTTTACTTATCGTTCCTTATTAAGCATTGAAAAATTTATCATAAAGATAGTTTCTTAGCCATGCTGCTAATATTTCTTTAAAGAAGTATTAGTCATTTAGCAATTCTATCTGAGGATACGAGCACATTCCACTCTTCCTTCTCTTTGTGCTTGTTATAGCTCAACACTGCCCGCCCACTTATTTGCTCCCCATCCTGCCAGCCTTGCCGGGTAATCAGATGCGGAGGCAGGAAAATGTTATCTACGAATCCAAAGCCCTTGGCGTGCAGCTGAAGCGGCCCGGCAAATTCCCGATAAATAGTTGCCTCAGGCTGCTCAGTCGTTTTTTCAGCGGCCACTGCCGAATATAATGTGTTGCCGTCTTTTATTCGTGACTGCAGCCACAGCCGCACGGCATCACCAGCCCCCAGCTCTGCCAATCCGAAATCAGCGGTAGCAAACGAGAGGCGCAACCCGGGCCTTACCGTAACAAAGGCCCGGGCCCGATCTGGCGTGCACCCCGTCACCACCCCCAACAGCGGCGGCAATGAGTCCCAGGCCTGTCCCGCCGGGCGCTGCTGTACCTGCAGTACCCTGGGTTTCCCATTCACCAGCTCACTGCGTACCTGCAACGGCGTACCCAACGGCAGCTTGGCTACCCACTTGAACCGACGCAGAGGTACCGAGAGGGACCGTGGCAATCCATCAGTGCTGGGTGGCAACAGATAAATGGCGCCGGGTTTATCCGGTGCATCTGCCCGCACCGACGACAGCACCACTGACTGCCACGGTAGGTCCCCATATACGGCAGCCTCAGCGGTTTCCAACCATCGGCGGCGGGCATCCGCTGCCGGCGCTGACGGATGCTGTGCCAACTGTGCCAGCAGGCTGAGCATTTCACCGCGTACAGGCCAGCCCTCGGCTTTCGTGGTTTTCTCGGCTTTCTGCAGCTGCCAGCGGGCTTCGCTTGGAAAATCTCTCTGCAGTCGATTCGCCAGGGTCAGCCGCAGCCCCCGCAGAAATTTTTCCTCGGCCCCGCACGTGGTAGCCCGGTAGTAGCAGGCCGTGGCGGTAGCGGCGTCAGTTGCATCCAGGGTTTCTGCCAGTAGCCGCCAAGCCCAGAATTCACTGCTTTTTCTTCGGACCACGGGCAGCAGCACCGCCAGCGTGGTCGGCAGATCTTCGCCCAGAGCCGCCAACAACTTGGCCCGGCGGTAATCCAACCAGCCATACTGCGGATACGTGGCCGCCAGCTGCTCCAACCGCGGCAGCAGTGCATCCACACTCGCCCGCGTCTGTGCGGCCACGGCTTGGCCCGTAGTCTGCAGCCATGCCGGTGCACCAGGCTGCCGCCCCATCTGCAGTCGGCTGATGAGTTGCGCGGCGTAGGTGCCATACGCAGTTTCGGCCACCGCCGGGAGGTGCACCGGTTTACTTGCTCCGTGTGGAGTAAACGATTCCTGCTCAAAATCCTCCGGCCGCAGCAAATCCAGATTCCACCACGCCCACCAGGTAAAAGGGAGGTGCTCTTTGCACTTCAACGACGCCTGCAGCAGCACCGAGCGGCCCTTCGACGGTTCTGCCCCGACGGGCACTGTAGCCAGCACTGTCAATAGCTCACTGATTGCCTCACCCGGCACCGGCTGCTTCTTGCTCAGCGCGGCAACCAAGGCCCGCACTTCCCAAAACAACTGCTCGTCGCGACTGGGGTGCGCCGGCAGGGCCAAATCTGCCAGCTTGCTCAGGCACCGGATAGCCGCCGAAGTATCTACCTTCGCCGTGGCTTTTTTTAAGTATGCCAGCATCACCCGGTGCATTTCCGCGTGAGCAATGGCACTAGTCGGGTACTCGGTCAGATAAGCTTCAGCTTGAGCAAAAGCGGCTTTGAGCTGCCCGGTGCGGCAGAGTTCGGAAACGGACGGCATGGTGATGGATTGAGGCTAATTCAGCGCCTGCAGGATGGAGTGTAGTTTTCCCAGCAGCTCCGGCGAATCGTGCTGGTCTACTCGCACCCCGGTGATGCAGTCCTTCTTACCGTAGTCGAAGATGAGGTTGGCCCGGCCTGCCTCGTGCTGCAGTTGGTAATGCTCCGCGTAAGGCTTGTGGCGCACGCACAGAATGCTGATACCAGCCGCCGACGCCGCTTCGGCAAACAACTCGTGGTAAGCGGCCAGAGTAGGTGAGGTGGCGGCGTCAAAATGCACGGGCACTGCTGACGCGGCGGCTGGCAGGGGCTCCCGCAGCCGCTGTACCGCCTCCTGGGTAAGCTCGGTAGCCGGGCCGGCGGGCTGCACCGAGCTGAAGGGCACCGAATCCTTGTAGTACACCGTCACCTGACCGCGCTGTTTGCCACGCCGCAGCAGGTAGCGCAAGCCGTACTGCACTGGCGCAATCTGCTCTACCTCGGCGCCAGCTTCGGTGAGCTGGGCAGCTACCCGGCGCACCTGCTGCAGCTGCGTGTTCGGCAGGCTTCGGATGCCAAGCCGGGCTTCCAGCTCGGTCAGCTCGTCAAACTGCGCGGTTTGCTCCCGCACTACCTCTGCAAACAACGGTACAGGAACTGACAGCGGCGGCTTGGCCTGCGGGTCGAACAGCCGCATGGCCTCCCACGGCGTGAAATTCTGGTCATTAAGCAGGTACACCTGTCGGCTCGCCCGCGTCAGCGCCGTGTACACCCACCGAAAATAGTGAGCGTGGCGCCGGCCGCTGAAGCCCGCAAAATCAATAAAGGCCGTGTGCCAGGTCCCTCCCTGGGCTTTGTGGCAGGTAATGGCATAGCCGTACTTGGCCCGCAGGGCGTGAAAATGCGCGTCCTGGCGCAGAAAATTGCTGAACTCAGGATGCCGGTCATCAAAGCTGTGCTTTTCGCGGCAGCGCCGCACGGCGTCGATATAGAGTGCCTTCACCTCATTGGCACTCAGGGCTCGGTCAGGGCTGGTCAGAAAGGCGTCCAACAACAGACGCTCTTCCGCATAGGTGCTGCCATTGGGGCAGGTGAAGCGTAGACGCACCGGCCGCCAGGTGAGCGGCACGTACACCGGCGTCTTGTTCACATGGATTCGCACCTGCCGGGTGTAGGGCATCCCGGCCGACAGCACCGTAGCAAAATCCCCATTATAGATCGGTTCTTCGTCGTTCAGGTAGTTGTTCTGCGTGATGATCAGCCGGTCATTGTCGGCTACGTCAGCGCGTCCGGGGAAGAAATGCCCCCGCACCAACTCGTTGTACTGCCGGGCCAGGTTGTTGGAGTAGGTGATGATAATAGCCCGGTCTGCGGCATCGGGGCCACCGCCCGCCGCCAGATAGGCCGGCAGCAGCTGCCCTGGGGCCACATCCTGCACATCAGCCGTTCGGTTCAGCCGCAGCCCGGCAAAGTACCCGCGCCGCAGGGCGTCGCGCACCATGGTAGCATTGGCCAGAATGCCGCTGTCGGTTTGCTGACGCACCACGTCGGTCAGCTCCACCTCGCGCACTGGCACACCGGCCGCGCCGCCCAGGCGCTGGCTCAACTCGGCCGCGTCCAATGCCCACGAGTCCCGGTCACCCACGGGCGGCAGTTGGGCCCGGTCGCCCACCAGTAGCAGCTTGTAGCCATTCTGAGCCGTAGGCCGCACGTAGCGCAACAGGTCTGCCAGCAGATGCCCTGTCCCCAGCCGGAAAAACTCCGACTCGCTGAACGCGTCGCCCACCATCGAGGCCTCGTCCACCACGAACACCGTCCCAACGGGATAACCGTTGTTGGCCAGGCCAAAGAAGAACTTAAACGACTTGTCCGCATCGTCCTTACCGGTTTGCAGCGGCTTCAGGTGCGAGAAGTCGTAAATACCCCGGTGAATGGTGCTGGCCTCCAGTTGGGTTTGCTGCCGCAGCACGCCCGCTGCCCGGCCCGTTGGCGCCAGCAGTACCGCCGGCTGCTGCAGCTCCGCCAGCAGGGTCTTCAGTAGAAAGGTCTTTCCTGTACCCGCGTAGCCTCGCAACAGGAATACCGGTTCATTGGGGTTGTGCAGAAATTGGCGGAAGAATGTGAGGGCGGCTTGTTGGGCTCGGGTGAGATTCATGTTAATACTTTATCTATTTTTTCAATAACATAACGGCATTATAAAGCCTTTTTAATAACCCTCTTACTATAACGGAATTAGATCCTGGCTCTACTAAAAATTTAATAGCTTCTAAGCGACTTTCAATTTCCTTTTCTTCTGATGTTTTATTGTATATTTTGCCATTTTTCTTTGCTTCGTTTATCTTATTTTTTAAATTTAATGCATCGTATTGAACTTGAAGTTTCCTAATGTCACTTGCATATTTGCGTAAAACTGTTGTACATCTATGTTCTTCCATGTTTCGCACATGGCGCAATGAGTGCATAGTATTTCCTTCGCTTGTTGAGAGGCAATAAGCATAAATCTTAGTTCCAATAGGTATTGCAGTTAATGAAGTACATTCCTCGTTTATAGATATACCAAGTCTTCGAAAATCAGTACGCATTGTAAATATGTTATTATTGTATTTCGTGTCATAGTATAAGTTTAGCAACTCTTCCACTTGATAAAATGCAAATACGCAAAAACGTCTAAAAGCCAATTCTTCTCCGTACCTTTCATAAGTGCTTATGTCAAGTAAAGAATTTTCCATTCTTATATTATCGATCAAAAGTTGCTTTTTCACTTGCTCTTGAATCCCTTCATAGGAAATTGAAGGACCAACTTTTAATCCAATACTTCCTTGTATCGATAAAGCAATTCGTTTGATTTCTGTAATATCGTTAATCAATGTTTGATAGTTAATGTTATTTTTTGGATCTTCTATAATGCCTTTCTTGTTTTTGTTGTCATTTCTATGAAATTCATTATTTTCAATGTGTATATGTATTGATTTATCATCTAATTGATCTGTATTAATTATAGCAGCATTATCCAGCAAACAATGCAATTGTGCCGGTAATCTTCTTTTTAAATCTTCTATCTGGTCAAATTGACCTCTTTTCTTTAAGCGCAATATTTTCTCTCTAAGAACTTCAGGCAAAATGATAGGTTTGGCCATAAGTCATTAAGCTATTTAGTGCAAGAATTAAGCTTAGAGCTTGTGCTTACAAATTTTGATTCTTGTCGAATTCTACTTGCAATCCAATTATTGTCAATTCTTCCAATATATGAAGTGCAGTGACGCCATTCAAATCCTGAAGTTGTTCATACAAAGAAGCATAGACAATGCCCTTCTTTCCTCTTACCATCCCCAAATAAGCAATTTTCCCGGCTAGCACCTTCTCCAACTTAGGAATATTGCCTCTGTATCGAGCATGTGCTTTGCTGCCGCCATAATTCTGGCCCATAGCTTTCGAAGCCGCCGCATAGCCGTGTTTCTGCCACACGTGCAGCAGAAAGCGAATATCCTGCACGAACTCACGCGGCACGTTCGGCCGTTCGTTCACCACCACCCCGGTAACCTCCTGGCGGGTTTCAGGCGTCTGCAGGCGCTGTTTGGCCGGGTTCTGCTCGTAGCCCTCATCCACCAACACCGCGTTCAGCTCGGCCTGGAAGGCCGCCGTGAAAGCCGGCCGCTGACTCGAAAAGGTAATGTCATCGGCGTAGCGGGTATAGTGGCAACGGTGGCGCTTAGCCAACGCCCGTAGCTTCCGGTCTAGCCACACGCATACCACGTTCGTAAGCAGGGGCGAGGTAGGCGCCCCCTGCGGCAGGCTGCCCTGGTCGCAACACAGGTTGGCTATCAGGTGGGCTGCTTCCTTCGGCAGGTCGAAGGGTTCCAGTTGCAGCACTTTCAACACCCGTCCTACCCGCGTACTCGGGAAAAAGTCTTTCAGGTCCAGGTTCAGCACAAAGCGGCGGCCGGCGTGGGTCTGTGCATTGGTCAGCACGCTTCGGCCGGGCACGAAGCCGTGCGCTGCCTCGTCGCAGGTAGTGAAAGCGGCCGTGAGGCACAGCAGCAGCAGCCGCTGAATGCGGCGCAGGCCGTGCTCAGGTGCCTTGATGTCGCGGAACTGCCCGCGGGTGCGCTTGGGCACCTGAAACGTCTGATACCGTTCCTTCTTATGGTGCGCGTAGTACAGCAGCAAACCCGGCGAAACAGTCTTGGGGCTGCCCTTGGGGTGTTGCTTACGGTGTAGCTCCAGCGCAGCATTCAGCACCCGCGCCAACGAAATGGCATCGGTAACTGCCCGGAAATGCTCCGCTAGTTCCGCCAACTCCTCCGCCGCAGGCAGCGCCGGCTGGTAGCCGGGCTTCACCTGCTGCAGCCACCCATTTTTGATAACGAAGCCAGCCAGCGGGTTACCCGGATGGTCAGCTGGGCCACCGGCGGCGGGCTCGTTGTCGTGGGGCGGAGTAGGGAGTTGGTCAGGCGTTTCGGCCATGGAAATAGAGAGCAAACAATATAATGCCCAATGAAAATACCTGCCGGTGTTCTTCTAAGCCTGATACAACAAGATCAGACAAGAGCTCCTAGTAAGAAGCAGACAATCAATAGCATAAATCAATAATCAACTCCAATCGATTAATCAATGAAATCAATTAACGAGTCGGTTATGACTGCCATTGGGCCCACTGCCGAAGCAGTGGGTTACGAGCACGGCACAGCGCCGCACGAGGTAAAAAACCCTGTCGCAGGTATTTTCAAAGAGCGTAACGGCCGCCCCTATCGGGCAGGCCAAAGTTGAAATAGTAGCCTAACGCCGCAAATACGTTAGTGCGGGAGGAAAAAACTAATATCCCATCGCGTCGCGCAACGAATCAAAGTCGCCATTGAAGTCGTCGTAGTCGCCATACTGCCCGTCCGTCAGCGCGTCGAACGTGTCCCGGTCAGCATCGTCCCGGCTATAGTAGTCGCCGGAATCGTAGTCATCATTATCATCGTCAGCTGCCTGCTGTCGCTCTAGCTCAGCCTGTAGATGGCTTTCCTTCTCGTCCAGCTTTTGCCAGGCGGCATCGGTCATTTGCTCCTGTAGCCGTGGATACTGCTGCTGCCAAGCCTCTATGTCTTCCCGTCGCAAAGCAAAGTGGTCGAGCACCTGCAGGCAGAAGTTGAGGTAGCCGGGATTTTCCACCAGCACCTGGCTCACCGTCTGCCCCTGATGACGGCCGAAGGTGAACACGGTATCGAGAGTATAGAAACGCATAGTCGTCAGCCAATTGGTGGAAGAGTGGAACAAAGCACGTCAGGCCCAATGCAGTCTTTCTGCATTGCCGGAAAAAATTTTAACCCTGGGTCAAAATCACCCGAGCCCCGCGGCACCGGAAGCACACCAGCTTCCACGTGGCGGTACTTCGGCAAACGGCCTCGTCCCTGGCAGCGCGGGCAGGTAATGCTACGGACAGATGACAGGCTCGGGGCTGCTACTAATGGTTGATTTTGCGGCATCGGCACGGGGTTTTGTGTATCGTTGCGACAAACTTCAGCCCCGCCAATGCAGTCTTTCTGCATTGGTGAAAAAACTTTCACTTTTTTTATGCCCCTTATCAAGAACCCACTTATCCGTTACCGGGTGCTGGATGCGTGCTTTCAACGCCCTTACCGGCGCTGGTCGAAAAAAGAGCTGCTTGATGCACTAAGCCACGCCCTGCGCGAACAGTCTGATTATTCCGATGGTGTAAGCCAGCGCACGTTGGATACGGATATCAGCAATATGCGCAAGGGTATCGGCGGGGAGGGCCCGGCCCCTATCCTGTGCGACGCCGAGGGTAACTACTATTACGAAGACCCGCATTTCAAATACTTCCTGAGCCCCCTCACGGCCGAGGACGCCGAAGTTCTGCAGCAGGTGCTGCTGGTTTTGCAGCAGTTTCAGGGCCTGGGCCTGAGTGAACGGCTCGACACGCTGGTACGCCGCATCGAGAAAAACCTGCGCGACAACCGCACTGCTGATGCGCCAACGGCCATTGAGTTTGAGCAGGTGCCCGCTTACACTGGCACCCCCAAGTTGCAGGTACTGCACCGGGCCATCCGCAGCCGCCAAGTTCTGCAGCTTACCTATCAGTCATTCGACGCCGCACACAGCTGGCAGGAAACCGTGCATCCGTACCTGCTGAAACAGTACAACAACCGCTGGTTTCTGATTGGGCTGGCTTCCGGCCGGGCCGGCATTAGCAATTTCGCCCTTGACCGTATCCTGGCTACGGAGCCCAATGCAACAACAACCTTTCTTCCGCCGGAAACCAACCTGCCCGCCCGCTTTGCGGAAATTATCGGGGTATCGTTCAACGAAGCGGAGCCAGTGCAGGAAATTCACCTGCGTTTCCATAACGACCGGGGGCAGTACGTCCGCACGAAGCCCCTACACGCCAGCCAGCAGATTTTACACCACGACGGGCAGGTATTAGATCTGTGTTTACGCCTCCGCCTAAATCGGGAGTTGGAAACCCAGCTGCTTGCCTTTGGCGAGGATGTAGAAGTATTGGCCCCTGCCGTCTTAAGAACTCGTTTGCAAGATCGACTACGAACCGCTTTAACTCGCTATTGAATCCTACGGTATACCTGACTTAGTTTGGTTGCTATATGCACTCCAAGGTATTGCTACTGTCATTCGCTCAGCCTAGCACCATGATAAGTTGGCTTCATGACCATTATACAAATGAACACCCATGACTTTATTTAATAGGATTTGAGATTCAATAGGTTATAACAAAGGATTTATAAGGCTGGCTCCGGAACTTGGCTCCGGCTTCTCTAACTGATTACGCAAAGCCAGCAGGTCATGTTCACGCTCAAGAATTGCTTTGGTTACGGACTCTACCGTGGCCTTGATGTGCTGCCAAACCTTTCCCATAGTCAAGGTCAGTTCCTCAACGCTCTGTTGCTGTATCTCTTCAAGGTTGAAAGGGTAACTGTCCAAAAAGTGAACTACAAATTTCTGTCCAGCTGGCTTCTTGGCTTTCGGCACCCCTACTAGACACTCTTTTAATACCGTGCGGACTTCCTCATTACCAGGAGCAATAATCGTCCGAAAAGTCAATTTTTTCTGTTTGTCTTGGTTAGGCCAGAAGAAATCTAATTCAAACATAAAAGCTTCCTTGTTAGGGTAACCTGTTCCAGTGCGTGGGATAATCTTATCTAGTTCTTGCGGCAGAAATCGAGCATACCCTTTATTAGGCGACGCCCGCACCATACCCTCGTTACTCAACATCTTGTACAAATGCCCACCTATCTCGCTAGCGCGATCAGGACGGTGCAGAAATAGAAAATCAAGTATATTTTGGTGGTTACGGTATAGCTTAGCAGCTAATAGGTTCAATTCGTCGTTTTCCAAGATTTCGCGTTTGATAGTTGTAGTGTAACCCTCCAAATAGCTGATGACTAATGGACTCAGACGGAGTTTGTAAATCGCCAGGATTCTATCCAACACATCAATCAGTTGCTGGTAAGAGTACTCCACGTAGAAGTTCGATTCCTGCACCGAGGCTGCACCGGTAGGCGTTAGATAAACAAATGCAAAACGCTTTCCGGGAAAACGCTCTCCCACTAATTGCCGATAGCGGGTTAGTTGATAGGAGTGTTCCCCAGAATCTACCTTATTCTCAATGCATACAATGAGGTCGGAAAACTCCAACAGAATGTCGATGTGGTGCCACTCACGGAATACACGCATCGTGCTGTACTCTAACCCTTCAATATCCGATTCGTCAATGCCTTCCACCCGTTGGTCGGCCAGCACTGACCGCAGAAACCGACTTACTATTTGGTTCCCTAAACCATGATTGGCGTTAGGATCTAGTAGCCAAGCCAAAAAATTAGAATGACGAATTTCGGTCCGGGTTATCCCCAGAATATGAAAGATATTGGGTTTCTGTAATTCAAGACTTACGCGATCAAAGTCTAAATCATCTAAAAGCTTTGAAAATTCACGCTTTAACTCAGCTATTCTTCCCATTGGTCATCATAAATCGACACCCTAAATAAACATATTAAATCATTTCAGTTAATAGTTTTACTTACATCTATAGAATAGTGGCGGTGGTAAAACGGGAGGTGATTTTAAGTTGTGGTTAGCCGGCGGTTATGCTCATCAATGACGAGTTGAATACGCATGTGATGCATAGCTAAGCAGCGGCTAAAGGAGCAGGTTTTCGCACAAGCACCGCGCACTTCTGCCGTAAAGAGCAGTTGATGGCTTCCACGATGCTGGTCAGGCCACTGCCTTTGGGGCTGGGCCGATGCGCTCGCGGTGGCAGCACTTGGCCGTAGGCCTCCCACTCGTCCGTAAAGTACCAGGTACCGGTTTGATAGTCTTCAGGCAAGGTGGCCCACAGACGGCGCAGGGTGGCCGCGCCCCGGCAGCCCAGCACCCAAGCCACAATCCGGCGGCTGTGCCGTTCAGTGGCCAACCAGAGCCAGACTTTGCGCTTTTTGCGGCCAACAAATGTCCACATCTCATCCAGTTTGAGTACCCAGTAGCCTGCTCGGTTTGGGCCGCAACTGCGGCGTGGTCTGCGCTTTTTTGCCAGTTTGACAATAGTGGGGCGCGAGACACCCGTCAAGCGCACAAGTGCGTGTTGCGAAACCCGCTCCAATAGCAGCAACTCGACCTGCGCATACTGAACGGCTTTGCCGACCGCAGCCGGAACAAACAGAGCCTGATAGCGGCAGGCTGTGCACTGGTACTTGGGCTGGCCGTTGCGGCTGCCATTCTTGCGCAAGGCCGTGCTGCCGCACTTACCACACGTGAACGTGGTTTGAAGCATACACCGAAATTAAGAATCACCCCTTATTTTACCACTGCCAGAATAGTTAATCCTGTATTTTTCGCGTTGGTCAAAGATAAATTGCCTGCATGATGAGCCGCGAAGTCGATTCGCACGAAATGAACACCATAGGACATTATAAACTTTGGAAGGTAGCTTAACCTCGATTTGCTTAATCAAGCTGGCATGCTTGGTATCTAGTAGCAATGCATAGTTTCAGCTAATCTTTGCCAAACCGAAAAGTTTGCAGGCATCAACGAATGATGAAGCACATCCACTATTTAAAAGTACAAGCGTACTCTTTAGTACAAGGTTGCCGAAGTTATAGATTACAACCACAGTAGGTTCCGATAACCTTTCATTATCGAAACCTACTGTTCAACAACAGGATGCTGCCGGTAGGACACAAGTATAATTGCACTATGTAGCGGAGCGACAACCTGACCGCCCTAACTAGTATCGATGGAATTAAGGCGGTCTTAGGAATCACTTGTGCTATACTACTGGATGGCAAAAATCTCCAGAAGGAAGCAGGATAGTGCGGTATATGTGTTTGGGAACATCACATAACCTTTTAACAGGTGCTCTGCGCTGTATCATTAGCAAAACAGATAAAGAAGGGATGAATCTTTTAGTCGACCTATATGCCCGGCCAAAATTTGGCTGGGCATTTTGCTTCTGTTTATCGGGTAATGCATTAATTGCACCACGGCATAAAGGTTCATATCTCAATGCTGCCTTTCCCAGCTATAAACCACTTCATGCATAGTACAGGTCATACTCCCCGCGAATACCGTTTTCTGCTAGATTTAGTCAATCAGGCCTTTGAAATTGAGAAAAAGGCGGCCGACTTAAAGGAGTCTAACTCAATCCAACGGAACGTTAACCGACTCCGCAACCTGTTTGAAAATGAGGTACCAGGTTCCTTCTTTCAGCAAAACACAGGAGTAAGTTTTACCTATCATAATCCTATTGGAGAGCGCTACGATGACACCCGGACAGATTGCGATGCCAGCATCGCTGGGGCTGGCACGGAAAATCTGTGGATTACGGAAGTCATCAAACCGATTGTGTGGTTGGCCATTGGCGGCGGCCCCAAAGCATTGGTCCAGAAAGCGGTAGTTGTAGCGGAAACACGCATTGATTCCGCATTCAATTAATCCATATACCAAGCCTCCTCACATCTCCTAACATGGACATTAACATCAATTACGGTATCGACTTGGGTACTACCAACTCTGCACTGGCCCGCTTTATTAAGGGTGAGGTGCAAATTTTCAACAACCCTTCGGATTATGGAAGAAGTACACTCCCCTCTGTAGTGGGCTTTAAAAAAGATAAGATTATAGTTGGCACCAAAGCCAAAGAAATAATGGAGCGGGACCCACGTAGCGTGGTTGGCGCTTTTAAGCGGCGGATGGGGACCAGTGAGAGCTACAAAATCAAAGCCACGGGACAATCCATGACTCCTGTCGACTTATCGGCAATGGTTCTGAAAGAGTTGAAAACCTTTCTACCAGTAGGGGAAACGCTGAGTGCGGCGGTAATCACAATTCCGGCATCCTTTGATACGCTGCAATCCAACGCAACGAAAGAAGCAGGACGGCTTGCAGGGTTGGAGCAGGTAGTGTTGCTGCAGGAGCCGATTGCAGCAAGCCTGGCTTACGCTAATATGAAGAAGGAGCGTGAGCTGCCTGATGGACAGTGGCTGGTATATGACTTTGGGGGTGGGACTTTCGACGTAGCGCTGGTGCGAATCCATCAAGGTGAAATGCGGGTACTGGACCATGAAGGAGATAATTTCTTGGGTGGCACCGATTTTGACCGCTTAATTGTCGAGCAAATTCTTATCCCAAAGCTCAATGCTCAATTCAACTTTACTGACTTGGAAGACCAGCTTAAAAGCGAGAAAGGCCGCTTCAACGCACAATACCACGTCATGCTCCGTCGAGCTGAAGAGGCTAAGATTCAGCTGTCAACGAAGACCAGCGCGGAAGTTGTCGTAGACGGGATGACGGATGACGACGACAATGAAATCGATGTGGAGTTGGTCGTAACCCGTTCCGAATTCAATGAATTGATAAAGCCAGCTGTAGACAGTACCGTCTCGATGGTGAAGACCATCCTTACCCGAAACAGCTTTCAGGCAAGCGACCTACTGTTCACGCTAATGGTAGGAGGCACTACCTATATCCCGTTTGTTCGGCAGCGGGTAGAAGAATCACTGGGCACACCTGTTAACTGCGACATAGACCCCACCACAGCGGTAGCCGTTGGAGCGGCATACTATGCTTCCGGCAAGCGCCGCGAAAAACCACAGCCCGAGGCTAATGCTCAAGGGGCCTCACGTTTGAGCATCAAAACCACGTACCAAAAGACATCCCGCGAACCAGACGAGTTGTTTTCTGCCCGCATCACGGGCGATGTTACCGGACTTTCCTATCGCATCACCCGCGGAGACGGTGGTTTTGATACGGGCATAAAAGCGTTGTCAGAGCGCATCAATGAGGATTTGCCCCTGGTTGCCGATACATACAACATGTTCCGGCTCGCCATCTATGATGCGCAGAACAATCTCGTCGCCAACGATGCGGAAGAAATAGCCATCAATTCCGGATTCAGCATCAGTGGCCAACCTCTCCCGGAGGATATCTGCTTGGAAGTAGATGACGAAGACCATCCGGGTAATACCCGTCTGCTCTGTGTATTTCAGCGAATGACGCCGTTGCCAGCTCGACGCACCCTGTCGTTTCCGTTAAATAAAACCATCATCAAAGGCGCTGATGGCGAGGGCATCCTGATTAACGTATTGGAAGGTCCGCAAACCTCGTTGGCGGAGGCCAATAAGCTTATTGGGCATATGGGCATCCTAAGCTCGAACCTACGACGCGATGTGCAACGCGGCTCAGAAATCGAAATAACGCTGGAAATGACTGAATCCCGGGACTTGGCCATTACAGCCTACCTGACGATGATTGATCAGGAGTTTAAGCAGGTCTTTACGCCAAAAGTCCGGGCCACTTCCGTAGCCCTTGTGCAACGCGAAGCAAAGTACCTCAATCAAAAGATTGGCAGTGAAATTGAAGCCGCTGAAGAACGGGAAGACTATGAGACAGCCGGCGTCCTGAAGAAACTCCGCAAGGAGGCCGGCGACCTGGGCACTGAGGCAGGGGAACTAACCGGCGATGACGTAACCGATAAAAAGTATCAGTTGGAGGACCGCAAACGGCGACTCGCCCAACAACTTCACGATGCGACGCGGGAACGCCGTATCGCCGAAATCCGTGCCGAGTATCAAGAAGAGAAAGAATTGTGCCACAGCTTGGTTGAAGAACATGGTAACGACCAAGAACGCAAATACTTACGGGATGTAGAAATGCAGGAGCCAGCGCTGCTCGGCTCGGATAATGCTACCCGCATTCAGGAGTTGACCGACCGCCTCCTGAGCATTCGGATAGGTATTCTGTGGCGCCTTCCTGCCTACCTCACCCGCCTGTTTAGCAACCTGGAACAGCAGTCCACTAGAATGAATAATCAGGACCAAGCAGCTATTCTAATTCAGGGTGGACGCAAGTATATACAAGCACAGGACTGGGGGCAACTGCGTAGCGTCAACCAAGAGCTTATGAACCTGTTACCACGTGAGATTCAGCAAACCGTGAGCAAAAAAATCGGTTTCTAGACGGTTTGCTGAACGGTTCTGACCAAAGCAGAAAAGGGCCGCCATCTTAAAGATGGCGGCCCTTTTCTGCTTTTACACATATAGAGCAGACCTTCTCAAGCAGCCGGCTTAGACCAACTCCACTCATCTTTTCTAAGGCTTTCCATCATTGAATGCGTGGACAAGGTCTTTGTGTACTTGCTTTTCACTCCTAACGAAGCGAGAAGCTTCTTCTCCATGAGTCGACCAATCAGGTGACCGGCCACAACCGCTAGTGCAAATGCTCCCCATACAGCTCCCTCCACGTCTGAACTACCACCCCAAATGAGTTGTGCCAAGCCAACTCCAATCACTAGGGCCAGCAAGCCACTTCCTATGAATGAGAGCCAGTAGCGCATCGTCCCTTTGAAGTGGGTGCGCTTGCAATGCTTGCAACGCGGAAAAGAGAGTTCTTTTATCGCATAACTGACCTTTCGGGTTCTGCCGCTATAGGACCGATGCGTCACTTTGTATACTTCCTTTTTGTAGGTCGCATCCTTATCCAGCATACTGTCTTCACAGAACCAGCAGGACAAAATATCTTTATACTTTACTTCCAACGCGGCTATCTCCCCCTTCTCCTTTTGCAGGGTAGCGCGCATATCACTGCTGACATGGATAGTCAGCGCTTGATTAATCAGCTTGGCAGACCATAATATGTCGTTGTCGTTGTTCCAAGCAGAAATCGACAGATTACGCAGAGTAATGGCTATTTGGTCACGAACATCAATCAATGATTCTGGCAGCGCATTCAACTCTTCAATACTAAAAAGTGAATCCAGCCTGGCCAGCAACTCCGTGGTTGAGCCTGCATTTGTATTCAGCTTCGTGTTTATGTCATTGAGCGATTTGCGCACATTGTTGAATCGCTCAATCAATGGCCGATACTTCTCCTGCTCTACTCGCTTGTCACGGATAGCCGTGATTTGCTTATAAACCTTGTCGATATCCTCATGAACGACTTCATCAGCACGCACAGCTACAGCCAGTTCTAAGTACTGGAGAGAAGTTGTTGTTTCGTCGCCTTTATTAAAAAGGTGAACCCCTAGATTACGTAAGGCTTGGGCAAGCGTATTAAGCGAATTCTGGAAGTAGCCAGGCAGCTTATTGACCAGAACGGGTGAAAATTCAGCTTGGGAGTTTGCCAACAGGGCAGCAATCGGAGCGGAAGCCGGGGCGTACACATCCGCTTTTAACTTCATTGTGGCCTCCTCTAGCTGGGTGGTATGGTTCTTCAGTTGGAAGAAGACCGACTTATAGCATGCATCCAGATAAGACAGGCTAACAAGCGGCGTTAGACTGGCAACAGCAGCGACTTCCTCCGCATTTTTATCAGCAAAGGCACGGAGTAGAGCCTTATCATACTGGGCAGCAAAATATGGACTGATAAAACTGACAAAATCCGTATCCTTATAGATGGACTCTTGACGGAAGGAAGAGAAGATGCGTGGGCTTCCGGTTGCCAGAAAGTCGTTCAGGTCCTGCGTCTCGGCCAGAAAGCAATAGAACGTAAATAGGTTGTTTTGCTCTATCTCTTTGAAGAAGGGTTCGCAGTCGGACAGCGTAATCTTTCTGCCCCTGTAGTCCAAATGGCCATCATCGGACAACTCAATTTCGGCCTGAACTCTCCGTTTTGCTTTCTTCAGCGCTGAGGTGTCAATCGCCGCATTGTTGCCAGTGCCCAACGACAGCACCTCCACGGGGTTAATGAAATCCATAAAATGCTACTTGTCTGTCGGGAGGTGGAGGGTATAGATACTTTGATATGAGTTCGGTCACAAAGTGGATAAAGTTACTTTTTCTAAGGGGGATGCACCAAATCGGCTATCAATTTAAGTCTGCTTATGTAGGAGGGTTTTTCTACTTAAGCTGCCTGCATGGCCACTCTGTGAATTGCATCGACCTGAAATGTTGACGGAGCCGGATGTGCACTAAAGCCCTTCATGAAAATGCTACTTCTATCTTGTGCTCTTTCCTAGCACCTGCATCTTATTCTTATGGAAGAGGCTGAAGTAATTGCCATTTGTGAACATCTCTTAGGGTTAATAAAGGAGCGTCACCGCAAGCTACTGGTGCTGAAGTATATAAATTTTCTGAATTGGTTCGGGATGGGCTTCCGCCGCAACATTGAGCGGATGGCTATCATTGACACCTTTTTACAAGCCAACAACATTACCGTTTGGTGTAAGCGCGAGTTGCAAAGCTCTATTGCCCATTTTGACCGTCGCACCACAGACCGAATTACTTTCCGCCTAGAAGGGGCAGCCAAAAACATGCAGAACGGCCAGGACCAGATAAGCTACGACAATGCCGGCACCATCGAGGTCGCCAAACAGGACAGCGGCATTACGCTCTATCCCCACCAGAAGGAGGCCCTGCAGCAGTTGAACGATAAAATCACCAAGTCCGGCAAGGTACCCTTTGCCGGCTTGCTCGTCTTGCCGACCGGCGGCGGGAAGACCCTGACGGCAGCTCATTGGCTGTGCACGAACCTGCTCAACCAGAACAAGAAAATTCTCTGGATTGCCCACCGGCACGAACTCCTAGACCAAGCTAAGACGACGTTCCACGAACGGCTGGCTTTTCAGGACATTCTGCGCAACAAGCCCTCGTTCAACTACCGCATCATCTCGGGCATTCACGACAAGCCGGTGCACATCCGGCCCACGGATGACCTTATCATTGCCAGCAAGGATAGCCTGAATGCCGGATTCAAATACCTGCTGGATAAGTGGCTGGTCAACCAGGAAGAAGTGTTCCTCATCATTGACGAGGCGCACCACGCAACAGCCCGCACTTATCGGAAGCTCATCGAGAGCATCCGCGGCAGCGTCAAGCAGTTTCGGATGATTGGGCTGACCGCGACTCCCTTCCGTACCGTGGAAGAAGAGCAAGGGCTGCTGGCCAAGGTTTTTCCCGACGACATCATCTATAAGATTGACTTACGGAAGCTCATTACCCGCGGCATCCTGTCCGAACCCGTCTTTGAGAGTGTCGAAACCGACTTTAACGTCTTGAGTCTCTTCAACCAGCAGGAACTGGACAAGCTGAACTACTTCGACATTGGTAGCATTGGCGAGGGGACGGCCAAGACTATCGCCCAAAACGACCATCGCAACTGGTGCATTGTCAACCGCTACTGCGAGAACAAAGCCAAGTACAAGCAGACCATCGTGTTCGCCCTCAACCAGGACAACGCCATTGCCCTGAAAAAGCTGTTTCAGCTCAAGGACGTCCGCTGCGAGTACGTGCTCTCTTCTATTCGGGACCAGACCACCGGCGTTACCATTTCCAGCAAGGGCAATAAAGAGATAATTCAGCGCTTTCGGGCCGGGGATCTGGACGTGTTGATAAACGTCAACATCCTGACGGAAGGCACTGATTTGCCCAACGTTCAGACCGTTTTCCTAGCCCGGCCGACCATCTCGCCGACGCTGATGACGCAGATGATTGGGCGGGGGCTGCGCGGCGAAAAGGCCGGTGGCACCAAGGAAGCCTATATTGTCAGCTTCATTGATAACTGGGAGGACAAGGTTGCCTGGGTCAACCCCGAGCGGCTGATTATTGAAGAAAACACGGACTTCAACGACACACATAAGAATACCCAGAAGCAGCTCGTCCGGCTCATCTCCATCAGCAAAATTGAAGAATTTGCGGTGTTGGTGAACGACCACCTCGATAAAGCCGACAAAGAGAAGCTGGAAAACATGCCATTCATTGAGCGTTTGCCGCTCGGCATCTATCACTTCTCCCTATTAAGTCAGTTCGAGGAGGAAGCCCGGGAGAAGAACTGCGAGGTCCTCGTGTACAGCAATCTCAAGCAGCCTTATGCCGATTTGATGCATGCGCTCCCCACCCTTTTAGCAGGGCTGAAAGCTCCGGTGGCGGATTACCTCTCAGACGCACAGTTGCAAGAACTGAGCGCGGTCATCGAGAACCAGATTTTCTTCGGTCACGACTTGTATCCGGGTTACAGCCGGCAAGACGTCAAGGACATCGTGCAGTTCTATTACCAAAGCGAATCGCTACCGAGTTACATCGAGTTGCAGGACCGGGCTAAGTTCGATATAACCAACGTGGCCAAGGATATTCTGGCGGGCGACTACAGCCGCTCGCAGGAAGAAGCTTACAAAAGCCAGCTGTGGGACAAGCATGAATCGCAGTGGAAAACATTCTTTGGCCACGACAAGCGCTACTTCCTGCATGAAGTCGATTTGGCCATTCGCCGCATCAGCAACCCGGACCTATACCAGCGCCCTACCATCATTCCCACCGACCGGAAGGAGCTACGCCGGCTAGAGGAACTGCCGATGGGTGAAATCCGGGAGCAGAACCCGACGTACTGGAAATGGCTCAGTGACCAAGTGTACGAGAAACACCGCGATGCCGAAGGGTATTACCACAGCGCGGAAGGCGATTACCGAAGCAAAAACAAGCTTGACTTTCAGTTGGACCACATCACAGCGATAAGCAACGGGGGCCTAACCACCTTCGAGAACCTGCAGTTACTGACCCGAAAGCAAAATGCTTTCAAAGGAGCACGTTGAATTAACGGGCTTTCTACGAGTTACTCACAGAAAATAAGCATGTCGGGTAGTGGGCTGTATTGATTAGCACCCACTACCCGACATTTAGCTAGACCGAGCACATGGTCACTCGTGATGCCATTCAGCCCCTTTAGTCTAATGTGTTGCTGTCCAGCAGAGCTGGCAACTCAAGTGCCGTTACCTGTTCTGTGGTGTCTACGGGCAGCAAGTCCTGAAGTTTACAGTTAAAATAGCCCCTAAAATCACCTCGGGTATTGTAAATGATGCGACAGTCAGGAAAATGCATGTCTTGACCGTCCCAATCATTAGAGAAGGCAATATAATCCCCTTTACTCCACGTCCGATTTTCCAAATACTGACTGTACCAGAGCACCTTTTGATAGTGTTCCTGAGCGTCCTCCTTGCGAAGTACGGTTGCTCTCATTGTTCGTAGAAAGTCATTCAACGTGCCTTCAAACCTGAGAAAATCGGCGAAAAAACCTTTAAAGGCTTTTTCAGGCCTATTTGACTCTTCACTGCCTTTGCCGCGAATGGTACGCCTCCAATCACCAAAGTTGTAATTGAAGTAATACCCGGGATTTTCTCGGTGCTGATATGGCCCATAGTACAGCAATGCGTTCTGTAGCGTCTTGTAGCGCTGCTTGTCAAGTGGGAACAACTCGTAAAAACGGTTTCTCACTTTTTGCAGGTCGGCCAGCGAGGGAACGGGATTCAGGTCAACTAAATGGCTGATGTTGATGCCACCAACGTCCCTGCCGTTCAGGTTAAATTTATGGTCCTCAATTTCCCAAATGAGTTCTTCATATTGCTTGACCAAGCTGGGGTCGACTGAGGTGTACAGCGCATGCTTGAGGTTCTCCTCCGCGTTTCCGAAGGCAACGAAGGGGCCTAAATTGCACAGGTCCTCTACTTCCTTCTCAATCTGAGCAACAGAGCGGTCATAGTTGGTGAAGTGCAGGTAATGAATCCTAAGCACCCGGAAAGCTTCGTTGATGGGCAGCACAACCTCGCTGCGTCTTACTATAAAGCGCAGGACAGGCCAGATAAAGGCCATCCGGTTGCGCTCCGTCCCTCGGTTATCGTTGTTGTAGTCCGCGTACCAGTTAGTCTTCTCTTTACTGCTATTGAAGATGTTCCACATCGTGTCCAGACAAGTATCAACCCACCCGCAGTTGGTGTAGCGGCTCTTGAATGTGTCTTTGTTCTCCTGCAGAAACATCAGGCACTCAACGTACTTTTCAATGGTGGCTAGGTCCAAAGCGGAGAGAATCTGGCTGGTCTTAATTCCACCGTTAGCCTTGTACTCGTCCGGGCTGTAAAAACCACTAGTGTTACCGCTTGCCAGATTCGTTAAGCCCGCGATACAGGCCAGGAATTCGTTGAAACCGGCGTCCGCATTCTTGTTTGTGCCCCTGTGTTGCCAGAAAAAGTCCTGCCAGGACTCCCATTTTTTCCCGTACTCGTTCTTTTCCTCTAACGTGCTTAACCGGCTGAGCAGGTCTGCCTTTACGTTCTCGTTGCTTTGCACCTGTTCCCCCCGGGCGTTCATGTAGATGTACAGGTCCTCTCCTTGCTCACTGATGTTTGTGTCGAAGTAGTAGAATTCCGTGTACTCCTCCAGGTAGCCGTAGAGGGCTTCTTCGGTAACGTTACGCTTCAGGAGGGATTGCTGGAAAGAAGGGCTTGAAAAGAAGCGCTGTAAAGAGCGGAAGTTGTTAAACAGGTTCTGGACGGTAGCATCCGGATTAGAATACATCCACATCTGCTCGTCTACCTTTTCCTCCGGCGTATCCAGCAGATAGGGTACCAGCTTGAAGAGAAAATCATGCGAGGCATCCCGCACTTTGTAGTCGAACTTCAGGGTTCCTTCTTCAAAGTAGGTACTCCGGAATCGTTCCGTTAACCCCGGGTTGCGGTGCGCCAGCGTCAGCAGTATCAGAAACGCGGAGGTTATGCGTTGCTGCCCGTCGATGAGGAAATACCGACCGGCAAATTCTTCGTCGTTGTAGGCATAGATAAACCCAATATTGGAGGCACACGTCAGCCGCTTGCGGTAGGAATTGAAAGATTCCGCCAACTCCCTGTCTTCCGGTCGCAGCGCGGAATCGAAGTTGATGGTCTCGTAGGTGGAGAACTTGAAGAAGTCCGCGAGCAGCGAGTTCAGCAACCCCATCAGCTGCTCTTCCTGCCAGACATAATCGCGCTGAATCTCCGGAACAATGACTTGTTTCAGGTAGCGGTTCACAAAGAAATCCTTGATGGTATACTTGCCAGTCTTCATATTGTCCGGTCGTTAATTGCTGATGAGTTGGGTAATGTGCTCGCGGTGGTGGTCGATGTCCGCTGCGGTCCAGCTGCTCAGGTCGTCACTCTGGAGCTGGCGCATCATCTTGCTGAAGACATCAAAGGTGTGCTGGGGCACAAAGCTGCCTTGTTGCAGGAGCCGCAGCACGTTGCGCCTCTTTTCCTTGAAAAACATGCAGCCATTGGAGCTATTATCCCCACTGGTCAGCAAACACATGTTGCCAATGGAGTTGAGCCGGCTCTCATTTTGCAGGGCCCGGTAGTAAAGCTGCTTCTCGTCATCGTTCCGTTTCGCCTTGTCCAGAATTTGAACGAGGGTATCATCCAAGCTGGCCCCCAGCATCTCCTTGACGGCCGTCTTCTGGTCACTATCCAGCACCGCTTCTTTCCCCTCGGGGCTTTGGGGGAAAATGTGCTCCAAGGACCACTTTTCGGTAATGAATTCGTGAAAGTTGAACCGGATGGGCTTGCCTTTCACAAACACACTCAGGTGCAGCAACACCGCGTGGATGTGGTTATCGTCCTGCCCGTAGCGCAACGCCGAAAGGTCCTGCGTCGGCAACAGGTTTGCCTTTGATTCGCCCAAAAAGAGTTGCAATGCTGGCTTGGTTCGGCAATTCAGGCAATTCTTTAGAAACGTCAGGTTGTTGTTGCCACTGCCTTTAACAAATCGGCAATAGCCGATGAGGTTGTACGTATGGACGTCGGCATACCAGTTCGTGAGCGCTGCCTGCACATCCTTAATGGTGGTATATACCTGGCCGATATCCGCGTACTGATTGTAAAAATTGAAGAGCAAGAGGCCAGTGCTGTGCTTGGAGGCCTCAAACTCGCTCTCCTTGCCGCCCAGGCAAAGGGCGGTAAGCAGCAGGAGCTGGTACATGCCATCTGCCCGGCCTTTAAAATAGAAGGTGTTGATTTCCGGCTTGTTCGCCCACCTGCTCATCTCATCCCACAGCCGTCCCAGGTTAAGCCGAGACTCCATCACCTCCTTAAACCCCTTCCGCTCCGCTGTTGCCCCGGCCCGACCAACCTTGGTTATCACCAGCGCTTTGATAAGCTCGGTTTCGCTGAGCGGAACCTTGTTGCTGTTCAAGTTTTTAAATACAGTTTCACTTTGAATATGCGCCTCAACGGAGTTGACAATCAGCTTTACATACCGCAACAGGTACTGCTCGAAGGCCAGCAAGTCGTCTGCCTGACGCTCCCGGAAGAAGGCACCGGCTCTGCGCGCTGCGGCATGCAGGTAATGGATATCCTGTTTGTTCATGTCCGGGTCGGCCTCCAACTCCTGCCATTCCTTACCTACAAAGGCTTTTAAGTCATCACTTCGGTAGATGTAATCCGAAAAGAAGTCTTGCCGAATGGCATAGTGCAGCTTGCCGGCACTCAGGTTGGGTTTGCCAAGAAGCGCAGAGAGCATGGAGATAATAATGGATAGCGTAGTCAGGCGTTGTTGGCCATCAATCACTTCCAAGCAGTCCTGCGGGCTGCCCTTAACCACCATGGTACCTTTCTTAACCGTGATGTACTGCAGGTAGTATTCCTTCTTCCCCTGATGCTTAAATGCTTTGAAGGCGTGCCAGAGGTCCTGCAGTAGGATGGTGACGGCCCCGCTGGGCTCAGCCCCCCACTTATACCCCCGCTGATAAGCCGGGATGTGGTAGGCTTTGCTCTGGTATTGCGTCAAACAACCGTCTTGACCACTATCATCAAAAATATCCTTGATACTGAATACTAGTTCTGTCATGAGAATGAATGCAGGAAATGAGGGTAAGAGAGGCAGTGAAAAACCAACTATTAGGCTACTCTTAGTTGTGCGCTACCGCAGCAGCATGGATTTGCTTGACATGCGCCCGTAGCGAAGCCGGGGCTAGTACCTGCACCTGGTCACCGAGCGAGAGCAGCTCCATCAACAGGTCGTGCGTATTGTACACGGTGAGTTGAATCAGTAGCTCCTCTTCTGTATCTACCAACACGCATTGGGAAGTGTGAAGCGGGTACGATTTAAGGTACTGCCCCTGGGTCGGCTCCAATGCCAAGACTATCTCGGCCGGGGGCTCATGGTCGGGCCGAATAATGCCGAAGCTGTGAGCGTAGTACGCCTCGGGCTGAAAGTCCGCAGGAGGCTCAAATGAATGAGTTGTCGATTCCAACGCCTGGATGCGGTCTAGTCCGAAGCACCGAAGGACATCCCGAGCTTGGTCGTGGGCCAGCAGATACCATCGGCCTTTAAATTCTTTGAGCAACAGCGGGGAGACGGTCCGGGTCGAGGGCTCATCGTCCCAGAACTTGTGGTACTGAAAAGCTACCTGACGCCGCTGCTGCACGGCGCGCAGCAGTGGCTGCAGCCATTCCGTGCCCAGTGGCCGCCGGGATTCCCACTGCACAAATGGGTTCAGTGCCGTTGGGAGCCTCAGAAATTCCTGTAGCTCAAATGCATCGAGCAGCCGCTGGTAGCCTTCCGGCAATGGGTCCGCTGAGGCAATCACGTAGTCGCCTGCTCGCCTGTCATGCGCAATGGTAACGCCGAAGCGCTCCGCGATTTTGGGCAAATCCCGTTGGAAGGTGCGCTGCGAATAATTAGCGGCCAAGTCCCGCAGCGAAGTCTGCTCCAACAAGTAGTCGCGTAGTTCCTCAAAAGGAACAGCACGGCGAAGGCTCTGCAGACGCAGTACCAGCAGTAGCTGGCGAAGAAAGTGGGCGTGGGTGGTCACGAAAAGGATAGGAGCTACCGTGCGATAGATGAAGTAAGCAGACTATTCGTTTGGCGTAACTGACAGATTAAAGAATAGCATAGCGTTATCAGAAAGCCGTAAATCTGTATTAGGCAAAGTGCAAGATAAGGATTGGCAATGAACCACAAACAGGCATTTATATAGTACTGTCTCTACAAAGTCTCATGGTTTCCAGCACCTGCAGAGTCCTTTCCATTACCCACCTGCGCCCCATCGTTCAAACTGCTCAGAGGCAGCCCCGTAATGCCGCTGTGCCTGCTGCCATCCTTCTTCACCGGCTGCTACCAGTTCAGCTAGGCTAAGCCCTTGATTCTGATATCGACTGGCCACGGAAGCCACGTAGAGCGCTACCGCAGCGGGAACGGCAGAACTGGCTGCAGGTATCTTGTGCGCCTCGGTACTAGGCTTTTTGATTCAAATAGCATGTAGCATGGGCTGTAGCTAAGTCAGGATGATTCGCCGGCTTACGAGTAGCAGCAGCCGGATACGTTGGCCGAGCGCAGGCTCAAGCCCATGCCCAAACACGACTTCGGCTTGGCGGCCAGTCTGGTCCATCAGATACTCCAGAATCTGCGTAAGCTCATCCATTTCCAACTCAGCAGAGCCCCCACTTTGGATGGCCAGCAACATTCGGTGGGCTGACAGGGAGCCATCGCCCAGCGCCGTGGAACTAGTCCACAACTGCTGGCCCGCTACCTCAGCGCGGCTGTGGCCTTCCCCAGTTGCCAAACCAAATTGCAGAGAAGTTGCGTCGCTCATAACTTCCCACACGTCTTGGTGGTCCACGTTGATTTCGCCGGTATCCGTCAGAATATGCTACAGGACTGTCAGCAGACTGTTTTCTGTGGCGGGCGTCAGCTCCTGCACGGCGGGCAGGCCAACTCTCTCCTGCTTCCAATACGCCAATAGCGCCTCTGCTTGGGTTGGAATCTCAGGATGAGGCAGAATAGGGTGAGCTTGCATGAGGAGCTGGGCTAATTTCTCACGAAGTTGCAAGCCCACAGCGACAAAACATGTCGTTCTCATTCCGCTTGAAATTATAGGCCGTTTACGAGCTAAATATTCGGAATATATTCGATTTGCATTGACGCATTCTTTACCCCTTATTAGGCCGGACTACTAACTAGAATGCCCTAATTCGATGACCGACCAATCCTCTGTAGCTTCCGAAAGCGAACTGGCTGCTTTGCTCAATGATTACCACCAGCGGTATCCGAAAGCTGAAAGCCCCGCCTCGTATATGATGGGCTTTGGCCCGGAGCAGTTGTGCGCCATTCTACGGAATGCCGATGGCCGGGAGATTGTCTTCAGTCACCCTGGCCTAGACCAAGGGGTTCTGAATGGCTGCGCCTATCGGTATAATGATACCCTGCAAGCAGGCACGTCCGGCAACCCCATCACCCTGCAGGAGCTACTGTATGCTCGCGGCCTGCCCCGCCAGGACAAGATGGTGAAGCTCGTCCGGCACCGGGATGCCAGTGGTGGGCTGGACCTGCACGACCTGTACCGCAACCACCGCCCCGCCTTCCTTGATTACCAGCGCCAGCAGGGAAATCCTGTTTTTGACAAATGCGAATTCGTTGTGGCCTGCCTGGGTGAGTCAGGTAGGCGGTCCCGTTTCGTGGGCGTTTTCCAAGTGCTGGGTATTGAGCGGAGAACGGAAGAGCATCTGTACTACAACCTAGTTGAAGTACCCGGCTTTGACGACCTGAAAGAGCGGGTCATCTTCGATTGGGGCCGTGCCGCGCTCAGCTGGCATCAATGGCTACGCCCGGAAACAGGCAGAACCGTGCTGGAGATTCAGGCCAAGCCGTTCAGCCAGCCTTTCACCGACTATCTGGACTTCACACTCTCCTTCGCGGAACTGGCGCAGCTAGTCTCCAGCCAGTCCCCCCGCGACGAGTGGTGCCGGATGCTCTCGGCAACGGCCGGCGTGTATTTGATTCTGGACCAGTCCAGCGGGAAGCAATACATTGGCTCTGCTTCGGGCACGGAAGGTATTTGGGGCCGGTGGAAGGACTACGTGGCCACGCGTGGCCACGGGGGCAACGCGGAACTAATAAAACTTTTGGCGGTCGACGCGCAGCACGGCCGACATTTCCAATTCACGGTTCTGATGACCCTGCCCAAAACCATGACCCGGCCCGAAGTCATCAAGCGCGAATACCTCTTTATGAAAAAACTCGGTTCCCGCGCTCACGGGCTTAACCAGAAACCAATCAACGAATGATGGCGACTGTCACAATTTAAGCGAGCGTTAGATTCCTTCTTTCACTATTCAGTATAGCAATTTCATTTAGTTTAAATAAGTATAGCATCCTCTTGGTTTGTAAAGAGATGCACAGCTAGGGCCTAAGTCGACAGCTAGTTTGTTTAGTTTGGCGAGCTACTTTAGGTACCTTTGAAAATGTTGCATGAATTCTGTCTAGTGGCAGAACAGCAATGGACCTACTCCAAAGAAATGGCTTTAATCCTCCCCTTTATAGAATCAGAAATCCAAGACCAATACCTGGCCGAAGACAACAACCGGCCTTGGATTGTGGGTTTCAGCGGCGGGAAGGACTCCACGATGCTTCTCCAACTGGTTTGGAAAGCCGTGCAGAAACTACCTGAAGAGCTTCGCCACCGTCCCGTGTACGTTGTGTGCAACGACACCATGGTGGAAAACCCGCGCATCGTTCGGTTCATTGAAGATACCCTGCACCGCATTGAAGGTGCTGCTACGGCTCAAAGCATGCCCTTCTTGGTGCAGCGCACCATTCCGCGCCTCGAAGATTCCTTCTGGACCAATCTATTAGGCAAAGGCTACCCAGCACCCTCTAGCACCTTCCGTTGGTGCACCGAGCGCCTAAAGATTAACCCAACTACCCAATTCATTCGCACTAAGATCAGTGACGCGGGTGAGGTAATCATCCTCCTAGGTACTCGGTCAGCAGAAAGCTCCCGTCGTTCCCGGTCCATGGCCAAGCACGCCGTCCACGGCCACCGACTGCGTAAGCACGTGCTGCCGAATGCATATGTGTACGCTCCCATCAAGGACATTGAAACCAACGAGCTGTGGCAGTACCTGAGCCAGGTGCCACCACCATGGGGTGGAACACACAAAGAATTGATCACGCTGTACCGAAATGCCAGCACGGAAGCCGACTGCCCACTGGTAATCGATGATGAGACGCCTTCATGCGGTAAAAGCCGTTTTGGCTGCTGGGTCTGCACCGTCGTCGTTAAGGATAAGTCCATGGACGGGCTTATCATGAATGGCGAAGGATGGATGGAGCCTCTGTCAGAGCTCCGCGACTTTCTTATCGAAGCCCGTGATAACCCCGAGCAGTACCGCCAGAAGCACTTGCGCAACGGCAGCATCCGAGAAGGCTTTTGGGGGCCATATTTACCCGAAACGCGGGCCGAAATTCTGAAGCGCCTACTGGAGGCACAAAAGGTCATTCGCGACGAATACGATCCAACGATGACTTTTATTACCCACCAAGAACTAGTGGCTATACAAGTTACTTGGTATCGAGACGGTATTTTTAACTATAACGTAGCGGATATTTATAACGCTGTGTTCAATACCCACCTCGATATGAGTAAGTATACCAACAAGATCCGGGAAGAGGAAAAGTGGATGCGGGAAGTATGCAAAGACAACCTCGATCATTTCGACCTCATCCAGAATGCCGTCAAAATCATCAAGACCAAGTCGCTTATGCAGCGCAAACGGGGTCTGCAGAATGATATTGAAAACTTGTTGGATGAGTATATCAAAGCCCAGCAGCTCGAAGGCAAAGAGCTCGACGCCATGAACCTCGCCGATTCCAGTGACTCGCTATCGGTTTCCGCAACGGTTTAATCGCCGTTTCATTCCTTTTTGCCAGTCAACGCGTCATTCTTGATGGCGCGTTAATCGCGTAGTAGCATGATTATCAAAAGTATTGAGCTTAACAACTTCCGCATTTACCGCGGACATAATGTGGTGGACCTCTCTCCAAAGGATGGCCAAAACATCTATGTCATTAGCGGTAAGAACGGATTCGGTAAAACCACTTTCCTCATGTCGTTGGTCTGGTGCCTCTACGGGCGGCAGATGCACGAAGTGGATGACCTTTACAAGCGGGAAATAGATGAGAAGGGTGGTTACGCTAAGTACATCGTTACGAGTCTTAACCGTCAGGCCAAGGCGGAGGAGGATACTTCCTTCTCCGTAAAGCTTACGCTGACCGATGCCATCATTCCGGCGCTGACGTGCAGTGAAATCACCATCAAGCGTACTTACAACACGCGCACAGCCAGCGAGGATCTAGAAATCTTAATCGATGGTTTCGAAAACGAGCTGATTCAGGGCCTTAGTGATGAAAAGGCCCGCGGCGAGGAGCACTTTATCCGCGACTACCTGCTGCCCATCGAAATAGCCAAGTTCTTCTTTTTCGACGCCGAGAAGATTGTAAGCTTGGCCGAAGTCAACACCAACGAGCAGCGTAAAAAGCTGAGCCGCGCTTACTCGGAGATTCTCGGCATCAAGAAATACGAGGACACCAAAACCGAAATCGAGGAAACCCAGCTGCGTCTTCGCGCCCGCACGGCTAATGCGCGGGAACGGGGAATCATCGATACGCTCGATGCAGAAATCACTGGATTCCGCGACTCTATCGACAGCAATACCCGGAAGATTGAAGATCTGAAAAACGAGCGAACGGCGCTCCGCTTTGAATCCGATGAAATTCAGAAGAAGCTGATTCGCTTCAACAACCTCATTACCTTAGAAGAACTCGAAGTATTACGTTCTACTGGTCAAACATTAGAAACCCGCCTCTCAGAAGTTCAGGCTGAGCTAGCCAAGTCCTACGATTTGGTGCCCTTCGCTATTGCTGCGAGCAAACTTGGGGAGGTAGTAGAGCAGGTAAATCTGGAAGCCGAATACAAAGAGGTCCATTACAAGCAAGGCAACGCTTCGGTCATTGAAGAGAAGATCTTGAACGGTCTTTCAGAAGAAATCCACCGTTCCGGTATCAGTACCGACGATAGCCTCCGCGACTTCTACAACACCACCTTCCGCAAGCTGATCAAAGAGCATCTAATTTCCGACGCTCCGGATTTTCCGGCGGACTTTCGCTTGCTGCATGACCTAACGGAATCGGAAAGAGCCCAGCTGCTGACGATGGTGACTAACCTAAAACTGTCGTTCCGCGAACAGTTCAAACGGTTGCACTTTGAATACAACCAAACCCGCAACGAGCTCATTCAGATCAATCGTCGCATTGTTGAGTCCGAATCGCTGTCTGAGGATGCCGTAGTAAAGGCTGATCGTCAGCGCAAGCGGGAGCTGGACGAACAAATCGAAAGCCTCGCTGAACAAATTGGCCGGCTGAACCAAGCCAACGAAGGGCACCAAAATAGTATCGTTCAAAGAGAAAAACAGCTGGAAGGCTTGCGCAAAAAGCTTAAAGCTTCCGAGCAGGACAAAGAGAAAGACTTGCTGACGGAAGCCTTGTCCCAACGCCTGCGCGACTACATCGTGCTCTATAAAGAGCGCAAGAAAAAGTCACTCGAACAGCAAATCTTGAAGGGCTTGGGCATGCTCATGCACAAGAAGGGCTTCGTCAAAAATGTAGAAGTTCGCATCATGGGCGACCTGATCGAAATTGAGCTCTACAACAAGCGCGGTGAGGTAATTCTGAAGGAAGGTCTGTCCAAAGGGGAGCAGCAGCTGTATGCTACCGCCCTGCTCTACGGCCTGGTAGAAGAATCCGACTTCGATTTCCCGGTTTTCATCGACTCTCCCATGCAGAAATTCGATGACCAACACGCCGAGAATATCGTCAAGCATTTCTACCCCAGCATTGCCGATCAAGTCATTCTGTTTCCGCTCATCAACAAGGAACTCTCGGCCCGTGAATACGACTTGCTGCTGCCCCGGGTGGCTAAGTCCTACCTGATCATCAACAAGGATTCGGATGAGTCGGGCTTCGAAGAAGTAGTACCAGATCAACTTTTCGAGCGGTATTCTGCCCTCTACCACTCCTAAGCCGCATAATACCCGTGGTATTACACATTAGAACTTCCGAGGCCAATAAGACCATCATATCGGAACTCACCCGGCGGATGTTCCCGCAGGGTCAGTCAGAGAATGTCATTTCGCGCATTGCTTTAGCCTATTCCATTTCCCGAGGCACCCGCCTCCATTTGGAAGACATTCGCGACAGCAAGGGTAAGGAGTACAAGGAGGAAACCCTATTCGGTGCGAACAAGCCCTATTACGTAGCCCTCGTTTGCCAGCATTATGGTATCCACAAGGAAGACCTTAACCTGCCTCGTTACCTAAAAATGCACGTCGATGATGGCTTGGAAAAGCTAAATAAGCTCTTCACGGAGAGCAAAAGCTACACTGGCCTCGACTTCCTGATTGAGCACATCGAACGGGGTTCCGAGGCACTCGAGGACGTAACCGCGGGCGCCATCATCAACGATAAGAACCCAACACCGAGCAAAGGTCACTTCGCTGGCCCGCTTACGCTGCAGTTCGGTCATTCGCTAGATAAAGCCCGCACCCCCATTCGCGTGGTGCTCAACGATACCAACGTGCGTAACAATGCACACTTGGCCGTAGTGGGTGATTCTGATAGCGGTAAGACAGAGTTTGCGTTGAACCTGCTGCAGCAGGTTGTTGAAATCTCAAACGGTAGCCTCAATTACCTCTTTCTCGATTTCAAAGAACTGAAGAACGAGGATGTGAAAGCCTTGCAGCCGTTCTTTGACCGAACCAAGACTACGTTCATCGACGTTCCGCAGAAACCCATCCCGCTTAACCCGCTCATGTTCATAGACAATGTGAATGAGAAGAATCGGCTCACTGGGATTAGCAAATTCGTAGACATCATCACTACGTACACTCAGCGGACGGGTGCCACTCAAACCCAGCAGCTCAAGGATGCCACCAAAGAGGCTTTTGCCCGCAAGAAGGGTGGCAACTATCCGTCTCTAAGCGACATTAGCGACTGCCTTTTGGAGATTACCGGAAGCAAGCCCGACACGCTTACCGAAATCATGCGCAGCCTGAGCGACTACAAGCTGTTCGCCAGCAAGGCCGATTCTAAGGGTAGCTTCCTCAACCAGAACTACTACTTCAGCCTCTCCGGCGACTTGGACAAGACCATCCGCTTCACGGCCACGTTCCTGACCATTTACTACATCTACAACACCTTTATGAACATGGAGAATGCCCCCATCAACGACGGGGTGCAGGCCATGCGCTACGTATTGTTGATTGACGAGGCCCACGTGCTGTTCAAGGACAAGAAGTCCCAGGACCTGCTGGAACGCATGCTGCGTGAAATCTGCTCGAAGGGCGTGGCCGTGGTGCTGCTCTCCCAAGGCATCGAAGAGTTCAACCAACCCGCCTTCGACTTCTCCAGCATGTGCGAAAACGCCGTGCTGCTCGAAATCAAAGACCGCTTGAATCTGAAATCTATGTCGCGCTTCCTAGGCTTCAGCGAAGCCGAAACCCGCCTGTTAGGACAGAGCGTGAGCAAGATTAAGAAGGGGTTGGCCGTAACTAACGTGAAGGAGTTTAAGCGTGGTGAATTGTTTGAAATTGAATAGTCCCGGAAATAGCTTATATGCAAATGACTGCTCTTAATAAATTTTCCTTTTGGGTTTGGAACTGGTTGTTTTTTCCTGATCAGGATCAGGTTAAAGTTATCGATGGTTTAAAGAGTAGACATAGGAGCAAGTCAAAGAAATGGTTTTTGACTTCTGTTGTCATCAATATATTTCCTTTCATACTAGCTGCTATAGTTGAAGCAATTATCAACAACAGTAATATTCTTTGCTTTCTCAACAACGGCTCATTGCCAATACTTTGCATGAGTATTGTTGCGACTAATCTATTCTATCTTCAAGAAAATATTCCTAGCGATTTAAAACCAGAAGAAGTTGACTCATATGATACACTCAAATCTACTATTCTAACCATCGGCTTTATAATACTGATAACATCTACTATATTATACATATTTCAATCTAACTTTCTAAGCAACTTTAACTATTCCCATTTATGGATTTCTCTAATCATATCGACTTTAACTTTAGGGTATTCTATATCATGTGGTAAGAAAATGTTTTTACTACAGAAGAGTTATATTTTAAGCTACAGAGAGAAGCTTGACCAGGATAGAAAGAACTTGAACGACAGAGATAATACCGATGGCTTCACAACAGAGTAATTCAATCCTGACTATTGACTGCCAACGAGTTCATCAGAATAATGTTGACTTTGTCATTGGCAAAATAAAGGCATCTTTGCTTTTAAACCTATCAACGGTCAATCATAGAATAATTGTCGATTATGACAATAATGGGATGCCTTTATACAACAAACAGATTCAAAGAAAACCAAGTCCTATTAGAGTTGATTCTATCAAAGAGTACTTGCTTAAAGATGAATACGCTTGCTTCCCCAGTAATATCCTTGTATCAGTTCCATCTGCACTAATCTTAAACGAAATTGAAGACGGCAATAACATTTCTTTAAACATTGACCTATCTAAGGTAAATATTTCTTCGGAGGAAGCGCCTGTATATTTGCAGATATTTGATGGGCAACACAGATTCAAAGGAATGCAAGAGGCTATAAAAGAATCCTTTAATAACGGTGATACAGAAACATTAGAAAAATTAAACAACTTTGAATTCGTAGTATCTTTTTTTATAGATGCTCCGATAGAATATCAAGCAATGATATTCTCTACTATCAATAGAACACCAGTTAAAGTTTCGCAAGATTTGGTATTTGATTTATTTGGTTTAACCCAAAAAGATTCACCGCAAAAAACTTCATTAGCAA
The DNA here is from genome assembly GCF_017313265.1 of Hymenobacter telluris. Classification (GTDB taxonomy): domain Bacteria; phylum Bacteroidota; class Bacteroidia; order Cytophagales; family Hymenobacteraceae; genus Hymenobacter; species Hymenobacter telluris. Next base: position 44,781 of record NZ_JAFLQZ010000025.1, read on the forward strand.
TTGCCCTACAATTAAATGGTCTAAAATATACAGATTCTAAATCCGCTGAAATTGCTCCATTTTATAAAAGAATAAGGCTGTTAGCCAAAAAGGACAAAGGGGACTTTAGCCCAATATCGCAAGGAATGTTTATAAAATCAATTCTCACATTAATTTCACCTAATATTAAATTATCAGAAGAGGAAAGGAACTATGAGCGAAGCTATTTTACAAATGGCGGCAGTGGCAGAACTATTTTCAGATCTTTCTACGCAACCAACAAAGACAATTTAATTTATTTGACATTGTTAAATTATTTCACCGCAGTTAAGCGAGTATTCAAAGACAAAAATGGGAAAAGTTGGTGGGAGCCATCGGAAACACCTGACAATCCACTTCAAAGAACAATAGGATACTTAGCTCTTATTGACTTACTTGTAAAAATATTTCCAGCCAGTCTTGAGAATAAAAATATTTCAACTAGTTTTTTTGAAAACCATCTTTCTAGAGCTAAAAATATAACCTTGCTAAACAACAATAACGAGAGTCTTTACGCTTACAGTAGCGTAGGTAAAACCAAGCTTAGCGAGGATTTGATCAACTTGGTATTTAGTGAGTAAAAAACTATAAAGCATAACTCCTGAGGCGACCAACAACTTCACCCAACAAACTTTCACATATATTAATATCAGTTTCTGAGCAAAACCTTCCCAAACTAAAACGGAGGCATGAAAATGCTTCCGTTTCGTTTAGCCCCATAGCTAACAACACATGTGAAGGATCCACAGACGCGGCAGTGCAAGCCGACCCATTTGAAACAGCAATACCCTCCAGCCCCATAATCATGGCGTCAGAATCGCAGCCCTCAAAGAGAATGTTGGTGGTATTGTAGAGCCGATGCGCACGGTTCCCATTCACTCGGGTGCCAGGTATAGCGAGTAAGCCAGCTTCCAACTCATCCCGCAGGGCTTCTATCCGTACTGTCTCCTCTTTCATGGTCTGGCGGCACAGCTCGGCGGCTTGCCCTAGGCCCACAATACCTGGCACATTGAGCGTACCGCTCCTCATCCCCCGCTCATGCCCGCCGCCGTGTAACAGCGCATCCATTTTCACGCGGCGCGGTTTGCGGTGGCGCACGTAAAGCCCGCCCACGCCTTTGGGCCCATACAGTTTGTGGCCTGAAAACATCAATAGGTCTACCCCCAGCTGCTCTACGTCCAGCGGCATTTTGCCCACCGCCTGGGTGGCATCCGTCATAAACAGTGCCCCCGCCGCGTGGGCCAGCTCTGCTATTTGCTGAATCGGCTGAATTACCCCAGTCTCGTTATTCACCGCCATGACCGAAACCAGGATAGTGTCCGGCCGGATGGCTTGTTGCACAGTAGCCAGGTCCAACAATCCGTCCGGCTGCACCGGCAGGTAGGTCACTTCGTAGCCGCGGCCCTCCAGGTAGCGGCATACATCTAGTACGGCGGTGTGCTCCGTTTGCACAGTTACAATGTGCTTACCCCGGCTAGCGTAACTATCTGCTACTCCCTTAATGGCTAGGTTAATGGCCTCCGTCGCACCCGAGGTAAAGATCAATTCAGTTGGTTCACATCCCAGCAGCTGGGCCACCTGTTGTCGGGCTAGCTTCACTGCCTCATGGGCCCGCACCCCGAATGGGTGGGTTGAAGCTGCGTTAGCGTATTCTTCCGTCAAGAAGGGCATCATAGCTTCCAATACACGCGGATCAAGACGGGTTGTGGCGTTGTTATCGAGGTAAATCATGGCGGCTGAGCTATTCGGCAAAGGTACCCAAGGATGTCTTGTAGGTATAACAAACTGACCTCCTTTTCATGAAATGTCCTGCTCTGCTGCTCTTGTCAGTAGAACTTCCCTGTTGGGGTTGCCTTCACTTGACGATCATGTTTGCTTGAAACTTGCTTTCGATAGGAATACATAACAAAGGGCTCCAATCAAATGATTGGAGCCCGGTAAATGATCTAGTGCACCTGGACGGTATGTCAAACCATAATCAGGTTACTTATGAATAGCACATTGAACTCTGATTAGGTCGCCTGCGCCGTTTTTGAAGAGTGAATCGCCTCGGCCGGCAAGCGTTTCGGCTCCACTGTCATCAAGTATAACGCGGCTGTCTCCCGCTGTCCTCACCTTCAGTGCTATGACTGCTGGTAGATTAGCTCTGATCACAGAACTCACGATAGTAGCCAGAGGCTTTTGAGTGGCTAGAATTACGTGAATGCCAGCTGCCCTCGCTTTTTGCGCTAATCGACGCAGTAGCGTTTCAATGATGGGCTTATTGCCCGGGTCTTCGTCCAATAAGTCGGAGTACTCGTCAAGCACCACCAACCAGCGGGGTATCTTCTTGCCCGGCTCAGCGACCATTTGGTTGTACTGCACAATGTCCTTCGCCGCCTTATTATGGGCTGCGCGCAACTCTTTCCCCACAAAAGCTTGGTATCGAGACTCCATCTCCTGAACACAGCCCTCTAGCAAAGCAATGGCGTCAGCTGAAGTTGTACCGTTCGGTTGCGGAACGTGGGGCAAACTTTCAAAATCGATGAGCTCATTGCCTTTGGGGTCAACCAAAAACATGTTCAGCTCGGTCGACTCATAGAGTTGGGCTGCCCCCCGTATAAGCGTATCAAGCACCACAGACTTACCCGAACCCGTAGTTCCCGCTAGCAAGAGGTGAGGAGAGTTCGAGGAAGAGAAGTTGAGGTTTACCACATTACCGTCTACATCCATCCCAAACGGAATTTCAAAGTCATCCGACTTTGTGAAGCTTCCCCATATATGGGCTGTCGTAACAACCACCTTTTGGTTATCCTGCTTCGGTACTTCAACCCACACCTTGCCTTTGTCTTGAAAAACCCGCACCTGCTGGCCAGCATTCAGTTTGAGGGCAATGTTCAACTCCTGGCCTGCATTTACTATCTTTTTAAAGGTCGTGCTAGGCTGCGGACGCACCTCGAGTTTATAAAATGCCGGCCCCTCCAGAAAGTTGATTTCCGAAGCTATGTCCTTTTTAATGGCAACATTAATCGCCGTCAGTTTACTATAAACTGCTTCATATATGGATAAAATTTCTTGTTTATCAATCTTATCAAATACCAGCTTGTTGTTAGTGGCCACCACTGCCTTATGTTCAACCCTAGGAAGGAGGGAAGCCTCCACCTCAATAGCAACCACCTGAGGCGTAGCCTGTGGACGGATTTCGTGGTGAGTGACTTTGTGAGGGTGATACTTGCTAAACAAAAGCTGCCGTGCTTCTATAGTGTGCACTTTGCTTTCATGAAACCGCACCTTCAAATCATCAATGCTTTCGGTGATGTAATCAAGGGCATCCTGCTTGAGTAATTCTATAATGCATGCGTCGTCCTCGTACCGCAACGAGCGAACCATAAACTCATCAGTCCACGTGTACTTAAGAACTGCGTATTCACCAATGTATTCTTGTAGATGGCTGCTGACTATAAATTGGTCGTTGAGCAGTTCCTTGCGCCACTCCGCTACTTTCAGCCACTTTTCCTGATATGCTGGCCATACTTCATATAGCGCGTATTTCTCTGCACCTATCAGGGCAAGCTTTGCAAAAAAATTGCGGTAAATTTTCGCTGTGAAGCTTTTGTCCTCGATAAGATAGCTGTTCAGTAGCTCCAGGGTCTTACGTCCCTGCTCTAATGCTTTACGCTCAACGCTGGCATCATTTTTCCCGATTTTAACTTCCAGTGGATACAGGGTCATCAGCAATTGATGATCCCTTTGCTCTAAGCCAATTAGGAGGATGTCATCGGTGAATTTACCCTGCCCCTCCAGGTTTTTTACCGAAAACAGACCCTCTGCTTGCGTTAATCCAATTGGACGCGAAATGCGCAGGATTTCTTCTAGCGATATTGGTATCCAGGTGATGTTCTCGTGATGGAAAACGGCCAAAGCGGTTTTAACCGCACTTAGCAAGCTAAGCTTTTCGAGTTTAGAGTGGTCACCTGTAACGGTAGCATCATGCATGTGAAGTAACCAGTTCCCATTCACGGCATTAAACATGTTAATGATGTGAACGATATCTAGCCGGGTCGCGTCAACGCCTTCTGCTTGAAGAGACTCCAAAATGGTTGCCCGATAGGGCTCCCACTTGCTTGTTATGGTTATAGCATCATACCCACTAGCATTATTGTACTGGTCACTGTAGTGTATGATTACTACATCTTTAAAGTTCTTGAAAAAGCTTAGGTCAACCCGTGGGTTGATAAAGGTGACCCATAACGAAGAATAGGCTACCTTTTCAAAGGTGCTGCGCGAGTTTTTGCTTACTACTAAAGCGTTGGTTACGCCCTGCGAAAATGGGTCTTCAGTAACTGCAACCGTAGCATAAGCATTATACAAGGAGGCTAATGACGTTAACAAGCCTCGCTTGGATGATATATGCTTTGTGCCAAACCCCGTACGGTAAGAGTCCGCTTCGTGAACGGAGGGAACGTCCGAAAGCAAGCCATTCAGACTAATTCCCGTTGGAATATTATCAGAGCTGTAATGTGACTTTTTTACCTCGCTAGGGTCAAATTCATAGAAGGAAAGATGAGAGTAGGCGTACTGTTCATCCTCTAGCTTGAAAAACGACACCTTGGTATTGAAGGCTTCTAACAAATCTGTAACCGTATCGGGAGCCACATTAAGTTTTACGCCAATCTCTTTTTCGACGAAGTTGGGATTATTCCATAATGTTATCTCCTCAAACTTCGTAGAATAATCGGTCGAACCATAGATATTGACTCTTATCGCTAAGGCGTGTTCAACGCCATTCTTAGCGCTCTTGCTTAAGAATTTGGCATAATAATCCAGTATGCCCTGCAGCACTTCCTGGCAATCCCCCTGGTTAATAACGTTGATTTTTAGTGCAGGCTTGTTGTCAACGAACAACACCGAGAAGTGAGTGATAAATTGCTCAATCTTCTCAAGTACCAGCCTCGGAATGAAGTCACGAGTCGAATGCTTACTTATTTCGTCGGAATAGTAGTATTGCCACTCAGGCGAATGGCTCTGGCTAAGGGTCTGATAATACAGATAATTTGAATTCCGACCCTTAACATCCACTTTGATGAAGGGAAGAAGATTGGCCGGAGAAAACTTGCTCAACAAGTATTTCGGCAAGGAGTGATGTTGTACCTCGTTTCTTATCGCTAGCTGATAAGCAACATTTAGAGGATGAAGCGGTGTGCATATGAGCATTCGCTCTGCCACCAGCTCTTGCACCGTCCCAATGTAGAGTAGCTTCTTATCACTCTTGCTCACGGCGCTGTTATCTTCTAGCCGTTGGAGTCGGTCAATAAAGGTTTCTACATAGGAAGCATACAGGTTGGCGAGCTCATCATCAATAAACGCCAGGCTCGGTAACAAGCCCTTGCGGACGAAGTAGTTGATAATGCTCTGGTAAGTTTGGTAGATGGGGTCTTCATTCGGTATAGAGTCCCGCACTTCCAACGTCCCATCAAGTAACTGGTAGTGTGCCAGAGCCGATGAGCGGATTAGTTGCTCTTCAAGCTTGAGATTATTTCTGAAGGCAGCAACTGGATAATACTTATGGGTACCCTGGGTGAGAATTATGGTTTCGTAGCCCGCATTAGACTCCGACACATAAGTTCTGAAAGACTCTGAATGTACCCGCTTCAGATTCCACACATCCAGGCCTGATATCTCTTTCGCCCGATTCGCATGGGTTGTGATGCGTGCGGGAAGTACCACTCCCTCAAACACCAGATTGATCTCTTTGAGCTCTTGGTCAAATTCGTAGGAGCTTTCCTTGACTTCAACAAAAGCATCAGGCTCAGTGGAAAAAGGATACTCGGTACCCAGTTCTAAGTCCTGCACCAACAACGGAGGCCATCCCTGCCTCAAATTGAGCACTTCGGTGTCAAGAGCCAAGTGAATACTTTTCTTAGCCTCCTTAACTAGGTAGTGGGGTTTAAGCCCTTCAATCAAAGTGTGCTCAATAGGTAGGATGAGAATGAAAAAGACGAAAGTGTAGTTCTTGTGCTTATAAGTAATTTTAGAATACGCTAATTCATTAGGATTTTGGAGCTTAATATCGAAGAGTATAGACTTGTGGACTATTTGTATTGTTGTACTACTATTTAAACAGGTCGATTTGGGCGTTCCATCTTTCAGTTTTGCATTGAAATCGATGGAGTGGGATATGACCTCTTTACCATCAGGATTAAAAATGATGATGTGACGCCGTTTCTTTTGGGTTGCCGTGTCACCCTCAACCTTACTCCAGCAGATGAGCTTATCTTCTGTTTCCCCCTTGTCTTCAAGGATGAAAGGAATGGTGACCTTATTTTTGTCATCGTTCCACTTCACCAGGTCAACGAAGTCGGTCTCCTTCCAATGGTCCTCGTTCTTGATTATTTTACTTACACCAGCGGTGCTAAAGTGCTTATCTAGAACATTCTCAACGCCTCCATACTGGAAGCCGTTATTTATCTCAGTATACCATTCTTCATTTTTCTGCAGCCTCTTCTTTATCTCGGCCTCCTTGGTAGTATTGGCAAGGTCCTGATCAGGGAATATACTCAAAGCTGCATAGTCCTTTAAGGTAATAGTGCCTTGCTCCAAAATGGAGAAGTAGGCCTCGAAGTCAAAGAGGTTGTAGCTCTCGTCGGCTTCTACTCCAAGCCGATTCAGCGATTCAGATAAAATAACCTTTTCGTATTTCTTTAAGCTCGTTGATTTTGCCGCATCTTCGGTGATGTTCTGTCGAAGCGACTGGTAGTTCAAGGGCATGCCGGCATCCATAAGGTTTTTACAACCTCCGATAATGCTGTCCAGCGAGGTGTTATGTATGAATAACACCGCTGCACCTTTGAACTCCGGGGTGCTTTGCTCCACAACCCTGTTTCGGAGCGCCGTTAGGAAGTCTCCTTCTACATTGTTACTGGTTGCAATAATTAGGTCGCAGCCCTTATAGACAAGTTTCAGCGTCTCATAATTCTTATAGGAGAATTTTCCAACCTCAACCCCCTCGTAATCAATAGCTTTTGCCTGTAAGCCAGCCTGCTGACCGAGAACATCATCACGATGTTCAAAGGATACTTGGTAATGGTCTCCTGCCAGGAAATCCGAGTTTGCGAAGAAGTCTAGTATAACCCCAGCTGTATATTCAAAAAAACTTGCGTTGTGCATGGGTACACTAGTTCAGGTGTTTAACATATTGCCCATCGCCGCTGTCACTCTTCTTTTCTAGCATGTTCACCTTTTCGTAATAGTCAATCAAATGGGTCCAGGATATGCCGTCCAGAAATATGCCCCGGTCTTCAAACTCCTTTCGGAGGTCTTTCAAGCGAACTTTGTCCTGGGCCCCAATGCTCAGGGTAGTGAGGAAGAGTACGTCTGCGTGCTTGAGGCTTAAGGAATAACCATTTGGTCCTCTTTTCTTGCCGAAATTGAATTTGGCAAACTGAACGAACAGGTGTTTATAAGCCCTCAGCTGGCGTTTCTTTGTCGTTGTGAACTGATACTCGATGGATTTCCAAAGGGTATTGATTGCCCTTTGAACTGGCATCCTCTCAGCATCATTATGACTCAGCGGTAGATTAGCCCACTCCACCTGGGGGTTCTTCTCTTTATAGAATACAGTAACTTGGTCGATGGTATTAGCCAGCTGCCGATGATCAGCATCGGCTGACTGTTTCACAAATGACTCTATTTCATTATAGCCGGTACGTGCAATTGGTAGGTTGATGTAACTGAGAAGCTCAAAGGTGTTGGCATGTATAAACATTGAGTCCAACATGGCGTCAAACAACTTCCAGCCATTATTAGAGGCAGGACGAGAAGCCTGAAGCTTCTCCCAATCCAGCGAGAAAAATATTATTGGCTTTTTAGCTTGAGCGATAAAAGAATTTAGCTCTAAACTTAAATCTGTTACAGATCGAAAAAAATAAAATTTTATCAACGTCGGAAAATACTCGACAAATTTATATTTATGGTTGTTAGCTATTAAAAAATTAAAATCATCCTTAAATTTTGCTTTGATAGTTTCCGAGGGCATGTAAAAATGCTCATCTTCTTTCAATTCCTGGACTGTAGGAGGGAAGGATGTGGAAAGCAGTTTGTAAAGCAGGTTCTGAGGCTCGCCTTTCGCCATGGTTCGAAACGCTGCCTTCAGCTCATCGTCAAATAGCAGAGAGGTGATGTACCTTGCTATATTTGTAAGTGCCTCGATTGGGTATGCAAAATTCAAATAAGCATACACTTCGGTGTCATATGCATACAGTCGGCCACTGTCATCAAATGCGACTTTTTCTATTATGTCGGTCAAGGCCGCAGGGTTCGAGGCACTAGCCTTTAAACAAGCCTGCTGAATAAACTCAGCTTTGTTGAAATTGGTTTTATGCGAAAGCGCAGCGCATTCGCGGTAGCAAGCAGCTGCTATTCCTCCAAAGTCTACTAAGTCATATTCCATTTTAAAGACTTTGGCGTCATTGGCAGCAAATGGAAAAAGCTTTGCTCGTTTGCCGGTATTGTGCTTGAATGTGCCCTCTTTCGCGAGCATATTTTTCTTGACCCCTTCCAGGTCGAATGAGATACTTGACATATTATTCGAATTGGAAGGTATCAAAGCCTGCATCGTATTTCAGAGTGTGCGTTTCTTGTATTTGTCCCTGGTAAACCTGTATGGTTAAGTCCTTAGTCGAAGATTGATGATTGCTAATACGGTCCACAAAGGTTGAAAAATCAAGATGTTCTCGTTTGTCTACTAAGTTGACACGGTAGCCCTTGTTCATATCCACGGCAAGCTTATAAAGGTTATAGTCTACTGTTGTATCGAAAACCGTAGAATCATTTTTTATTTTAAACGAAATAGGGGCAAATTTTACGAATCGGTATATTGATGGTGTGCTGTTTTGACTTTGAACAGCAGGGCTGAACTCCAAAACGAGCTCGTGAGTAATCTTATAGGCCGTTTGGTCTTTACCCACGCCAATATTCACTGACTTGCCACTATCCTTGGTTGTCCCATTCCAACGGTAAATAGCATTCATCATGTTGTTGTAAAGCGGCTTAAGACCTGCTTTATCTCCAGAATGGTAGCTGAATAGTATTCGAGTGTATTCTGTGAAACTCTCATTCTTGTCAATCAAGTCTGTATTGCTTTGCAATAGGTAGTTGAGCCGGACAAATAGCTTGACACGCTCTTGTACATCAACAGTCTCTATCGAAGCGGATAATTGTGAATGCCCTTGAACTAAGCCTTCATTGATAAAGTGCTTGAGCGGAGCCCGGGTCTTTCCTAACGTGGTTATTAATTTATCAAGCTCTTCATTTCCCTCTTTTATCGGGTCGTACTTGCTTATAAGCTTTAGTATATTTGAAGTGCCAGCGTTGTCGAAAAGGAGGGATGGTAATATGTCGTAATGGAACTGGTGTTTTCCAGTGCCATCATCTAATAAGTCGATTACTTTGTCATAAGGAAGATTAGCAAATCTGGGCGCGACGAGAATATCATAAATCCAATTCAACAGTTGCCTGATTGAGATGATAACTTTATCCTTTACAAGGATGAATATTATTAACTTCGAAAGTGATTCTTGAACTTTCTTATCAGAAATTAAATCGTAATTGTATTTAATTGGGCAGTTATCAAGATTCTGGTTTTCGGCATACGTTTCCTGGTAAGCATTGTAAAATGGATTATTTTTGCTTGGTTTTGTTATCTTCTCCAGTAATTCCAATAAGATGTCAGCCTTGGCTCCTTCTTTAGTTAAGGAGAAAATATGGTAATCAGCAAGGTTTATAAAACTGAAATAGTCACTTTCTATTTCTGCTACCGCCCCACCCTCCTCCATAATATTATTCTTCTCGATATACTCGCCCAGTATGGTGAAAAGATCTCCTTTTGCAGCCAGGAAGTTAGCTAAGGTGCCTAGGTTTATCGCGACTATCGTCTTTGAGGTATTTGAGGTATCCGCGAGCTGTGCGTCGTTGAAAGGAGCCAGGACCTCAGAAAGCGTTTCGATATAGGTCTTGTTAATGTCATTGCTCTCTGTGGCATCATTGTGCAAGGTGTACCTGCCAAGTTCCGCAGCATGGGCTTCCCACATTTTAGACATGAGGTGTGACTTGCCATCACCAACATTGCCGATGACGAATATTAACCTAGGCTTGCTTTGGGCACTTCCTAGGGATATAATTGAACTCAGCCGCTCTTCCACGCTACGTTTGACGTGCAAGTAGTTTTTCAAAGCCCCGGTAGTGGCACTATCGCCGTTTACTATGGCGTCTTTTGATGAAATACGAAGGGTATCAAGTAGACTTTTCAGGCTCATATATAGATGGCAAGGGTAACGAGTCTGCTGCAGAAGAGCAGCTTAGGGTAGTAATACCCTTTCTGATTGCGTCGTAGATGTGTATGTTAAGCTATACCTTTTGCTTTCAGGCTTACTTAAACTAGCTAAAGGTAGGCTGAAACCGAACTTGGACAAATAAGATGTTTGACATACCGCTACCTGAAGATGCCCGATTAGACATAGCGAAACTCACCGCTGTTTTCGGGGATACTACTAACTCATATAAGTTTTACTGGTTGCTTGCCATACTTGAGAGCTTAGAAATCAGCTCTAATAACCGCGTCACTTTGCGTGAGCTGTCTCTCCTAATGATGGCAGGTGTGTGGTATCCACTCGATTATTTCAAACTCTCCTTCGGTAAGCAGGACGGATTTAAGCCTATAGCCGATACCATCTCAAGTTATTTAACCGTTGATAACCGGCCTACTGCACCAAGCCTTTTGGCTCAACTCAAGCTATCACTTTCATCCACGGAGTTAGAAATGCTTTACAAGCAAGTGGGAGAGTTGCTCCGGTGGGTACCTTACCGATTCATTCGCCCTTTCTTTGCTTCAGAGACGCGAGGACTGCCTGAGCATAAGGTCAACGGCCGAATAGCTGAATTAGCTGCCACAAGTGCCCGCGCTCCATACCGACTTACAAACGGTGCAATTGAGATACATGATGCTTGGGCTGATTACCTCCGAAGCCATAGTTCAATCCTTGGGGTGGTCTAGTGGAAACGGACAGGGAGCTAAGGTAGGTGTTGGAACAGGTCAGCTTCAAATTGATGGGGCGAGC
>NZ_JAFLQZ010000026.1 GCF_017313265.1 Hymenobacter telluris
ACAGCCACCTCCTTTTTAGCCGTCGCCCATTTGCTGGCTGCGTTAGATTGGATGCGCTAGCTGTCCACACAGCCTAGTAAGCCCGCGCGAAGTACACGCGGCGTTTGCTAGGCTTGCCGGTCAGGATGCAGGTACCGTCCTCGTCGGGCTCAGCGAGGGCCATGCAGCGGATGGTGGCTTTGGTTTCTTCCTTGATGCGCTCCTCGGTTTCGGAGGTGCCATCCCAGTGCGCTACCACGAAGCCGCCTTCGCCTTCCAGCGCCTGCTTGAACTCTTCGTAGGTATCTACGCGGTGGGTGTGGGTTTCACGGAACTTGAGCGCCCGGCCGTAGATATTGGCTTGAATATCGTCGAGCAACGCGGCTACGCTATTCACGATGTCGGCCAGCGGCAGGTTCATTTTCTCCTTGGTGTCGCGGCGGGCCACTTCCACGGTACCGGCGTCCAGGTCGCGCATGCCCACGGCGAGGCGTACGGGTACGCCCTTCAATTCCCACTCGGCAAACTTGAAGCCGGGGCGTTCGGTGTCCCGGTCGTCAATCTTCACGGAGATGCCGCGCTCAATCAAGCCCATTTGCATGGGCCGGATGCGCTCCAGCAGCTCATCGAGCTGGCCGGTTTTGTAGATGGGCACAATCACTACCTGGATAGGCGCCAGCTTGGGCGGCAATACTAGGCCTTCATCGTCGGAGTGCGCCATGACGAGGGCGCCCATCAGGCGCGTGCTCACGCCCCAGCTGGTACCCCACACGTGTTCCAGGCCGCCTTCTTTGTTGGCAAACTGCACATCAAACGCCTTAGCAAAGTTCTGCCCCAGGAAGTGCGAAGTGCCTGCCTGCAACGCCTTGCCATCCTGCATCAAGCCTTCGATGCAATAGGTGTCCTCGGCGCCGGCAAACCGCTCATTCTCGGTTTTTACGCCTTTCACTACGGGCAGCGCCATCCACTCCTCGGCAAACTGGGCGTACACCTCCAGCATCTGGCGGGTTTCGGCTACGGCTTCCTCGGCAGTGGCGTGGGCGGTGTGGCCTTCCTGCCACAGAAACTCGGCGGTGCGCAGAAACAAGCGGGTCCGCATTTCCCAGCGCACCACGTTGGCCCACTGATTGATGAGCAGCGGCAGGTCGCGGTAGCTCTGAATCCAGTTTTTGTAGGTGCTCCAGATGATTGCCTCCGAAGTAGGGCGTACTACTAATTCTTCTTCCAGTTTGGCGTTGGGGTCAACGCGCAGCTTGCCGGGGTTGTCGGGGTCGGTCTGGAGGCGGTAGTGGGTTACTACGGCGCATTCCTTGGCGAAACCTTCGGCGTTTTTTTCTTCGGCTTCAAACAGGCTTTTGGGCACAAAAAGCGGGAAGTAAGCGTTCTGATGGCCCGTACGCTTGAACATATCATCAAGGGTGCGCTGCATCTTTTCCCAAATGGCATACCCATAGGGTTTGATGACCATACAGCCCCGCACGGCCGAATTTTCGGCAAGCCCCGCGCGTTTTACTAACTCATTGTACCACAGTGAATAATCTTCACTCCGTTTGGGCAAACCTTTGCTCATGTTTTAGGGTATCTTTGGTCAAGTGAAAAAGTTCCAGTTTGGCCTAGAATTTGTCATAGACAAACCGGCACCGTTTCGACGCCAAATTACGTTATTAAATAAACCGGAGCTTGCCTTTATAAAATGTTTGGGTTTCCAAACAACCATTTGGCAACTCGTTAGCTCTTTCTCTCGCCAGACTACTCTTTACGCAAGCAGCCATGAAAAATTCCCTCTCACATCTATTACCAGCCTTGGCCCTGCTTACGTTGGGTGGTTGCGCGGGTACCAGCGCCCTCTCCACTACGGAGAATGACGGCGTATATTATTCTTCCAAAGACCGCACTGTGCAGAACGCAACGGCGTCGGCGGCGGGTACTACTCCCGCCGAAGAGTTGCAGTCAGACGGTGATATTTCCAATCCGGATTATGCCGCGGAGGGCCAGCGTTCCTCTACGGTTACCGAGTCGACGGAGTATTACGACGACGACTATGCTTATTCTTCCCGCATCCGGCGGTTTCACCAGCCTTACTACCGTGGCTTTGGATACGGCTACAACGATTTCGTGTACGCCGACCCCTACTGGTACGGCGGCTCGCCTTACTACGGCAGTGCTTTCTATGACCCCTTCTGGGGGCCAGGCTACGGCTACGGTGGCAGCTTCGTAAACATCAATATCGGCTTTGGCAGCCCCTGGGGCTGGGGCTACAACCCATGGCGCTACGGCCGCGGCTTCGGCTACGGCGGGCTCTACGATGGCTACGGCTACGGATATGGTGGCTACGGCGGGTATGGCTACGGCGGCTTCGGTGGCTACAACAACTACTACATCAACAACTACTATGGAGGCGGCAACTACGGTGGCGGGGTCATAGGAACGGCACCCAACGTGCGTTATGGCCCACGTACCAGCCGCAGTGCCGAAGCTGGTACTGCTGGACGTACCAGCCCTGGTACGGGTAATGCTATTGGGTCACGGAGCCGCGCTACTGGCGGTGTTGCTGATCCAACAGGTGGCCGCGCTGCTTCTGATGGGTTGGTTGGTAACGGTAGCGTTCAGCCAAACGGCCGGGGCCGTACGCGTACCACCGAAGCTGGCACTGCCGCTGGTGTAGCGCCAGCCGTTATGACCAACGACCAGATACAGACGGGTAGAGTAACTCGTAGCCGAGACAACAATGCAACCGTAGGGCAGAATACCGATAAGATGATCGACCAGATCAACAGCGGAAGCAGTGTAAATCAGCCGGGAAATGTGTACGAAAGCCGTGGCCGCCGGCGTATGGCGGAAGTAACGGGTGGTACTGGCACCGATGCGGCGGCTCCGCAGTATTCGCAGCCTCGCCGCAGCCGCTTCAGCGAGTTGAATACCAACCCAAGCCAAAGCAGCGGCCAAAGCCAGGATGCAGCGCAGCCAACTCGTCGGCAGCGTGTGTACCAAGCTCCGCAGCAGAGTTACGAAACGCCGCAGCGCACTTATCAGGCACCACAGCGGACGTACGAAGCACCTACGCGTAGCTATGAGGCGCCATCACGCTCGTACGAAGCTCCTTCGCGCAGCTCGGCCCCGGCGGGTGGGGGCGGCGACGGTGGCGGCGGCCGTGGCCGTGGGCGCAATTAATTATTCCTTGTCCGGAACCTGATTTGTGACGGGCCTTCGGTGGCCGACTTCTCTTCCCTCAACATGAAAAACCTGAAATACTGGCTTGCTGTGGCTCTGCTGAGCCCGGCTAGCTACAGCTTTGCCCAATACCAAGTGGATGCGCTCCGCTTTTCCCAGACCCAACCTTCTGGAACAGCCCGCTCATTGGGCGTAGCAGGGGCCAACGTGGCGGTGGGTGCCGACTTAGGTAATCTGGTTACCAACCCGGCTGGTTTGGGACTGTATCAACGCTCAGAAATAAGCTTTTCACCTGGGTTTGGGGTGGGCAATACCAGTAGCCAGGCCTTTGGCACCACTACCACTGATAACCGCAACAGCCTGCATGTGGCTAGTTTTGGAGCGGCTTTCACTAACCGCCGTCCGGACGGGGATGGCAACCCGTGGCGGGGTGGAACGTTGGCTTTTGGCCTCAACCGCGTCAACGATTTCAATCAGAGCTTCAGCTACGGCGGTACGCCTAGTATCAAGAGTGATATTCTTTCGTACCTAGGCCGCTCTAACGCTGATCTTACCGCTACCGATTTAGACGATTTAGCTTACGAGGCCTTCGTGACGGAGCGTGACAACCAGGGAACTTACATTCCATCCGATTACGACAATACCGGCCCACTCGACCAGCGAGAAACCGTACTAACCACCGGCTCGCAAACTCAATTCGATATGGGTTACGGTGCTAATTACAAAGACCGGTTATACATCGGGGGCGGTATCGGCATTGTTAGCACCCGTTTCAAGTCTACCAGCACGCTCAGCGCCGTTGATCCTACGCCCCCAAGCACCCAGGAAGGTACCTCGTTTGGGAGCCTGAACTACCGCGAAACACTGGAAACCCGGGGCACAGGTATCAATGCCCGCATTGGAGCCATTTACCGGGTAACGGATGCCGTGCGGTTGGGCGCTTCGGTGCAAACCCCAACGGTTACCAGCTTCTCGGAAACGTACGGCGCTTCGCTGAATGCGGTATATGACAAGCCCATTACGGTGGAAGGCAAAACGTACACCTCGGGCAATGCCGTAGTGGACCCTGGTACGTTTGACTACCGCTTGACTTCGCCGTTCCGGGCCTCGGGTGGTGCAGCAGTAGTGGTGGGTAAGAATGGGTTCTTGAGTGGCGACGTAGAATACGTGAACTACGGCCAAGCCCGTTTGAATAGCGACGACGATGGCTATAGCTTCAGCAACAATAACAACGCCATCCAGAGCCTGTATCAATCCGCTGTAAACGTGCGAGTAGGTGGAGAACTGCGCCTCGACATCTTCCGGCTACGGGCGGGTTTTGCCCGCTACGGCGACCCCTACAAGGATAGCAGCCGCGACCGGACGCAGAACTACTACACCGGCGGTGTAGGCTTGCGCCAGAAGAATTTCTACCTGGACCTGGCTGGTGTGTACGGCACTACCAAGCGCTACTACAACCCTTATGTGCTACCCGATGCTGCTGATACGCCCGAAGTAGTGGTAGATAGCAACCGCTTCACTACTACCATCACGGCCGGTTTCCTTTTCTAAAACTACGGCCTTGCCTTCAGCTTACTATGCAAAACGCCCGCTTCCGTATTGGAGGCGGGCGTTTTGTTTGGCAGGAGTGGACGGCAGGCTGTTATTTGGTGATGCGCACCTGCATTCTGATGGCTGGGGTTGGCACAGTGATGATGGACTGCACGAAAACAAGACCGGTTTTAGCCGGTGAGTCAGCTGTTTGGAAAGCGAAGACCCGCCCGGCACCTCTTGAAGGCAAGGCTCCGGTTGAAGTAATTAGAGTGCCATTTGGGGCCGCAAAAGCAGCTTCTAGTTGGGCCGGAGTAGTAGCCGCCGTGAAAGCTGCCGAATCGAGGGCGGTGGCGCGGAGCTTGGTAGCGCGGCGGTTTGTCCAGAAGGTGCTACGGTTTGTGAAGGTAGGATCTTGGGGGGTGGCCAAGGCCCGGCCGCCATTAGGCAGCGGGAGATACACCAAGTCAATCAGGCTTTGGTTTTCAGGATGTTGGCGCAAGCTGAAGGAGGGCAAGGCCAGCCCCGATAACAGCGAAATGTAACTGCGCGACTGGTAGCTGATGGGAGCCGGCAGAATGGTCGTGTAGCGGTGATACGTCAGCAGGGAATCGGCATTGCGGAGCCGAAGCGTAAAACCACCTTCATTGGATTCGCCATCAACATCATCGGCCTTGAAGCGCCATATTTCCCTGCCCGATGTGGTGCGTGTACCAGCCTGAAACTGAACGGCTACCGACTGTTGCTGTTCCCCCGTCAGCACAGAATCTAGAAAAATCAACTGGCCAGCATCATTCGGAACGTCATTCGCTTCGAAGCCGGTGCTAGGGTACACGTAAGGGTTGCGGCTGCGAATGTATTCCACGGTGATAAGCAACCGGCTCAGATCAGCATCGTTAGGGTCGTACTTATCGGCAAAAACGCGCGTCGAGAAGGTGTCGCCGGGGACGGTGCTGCTCCGGCTAGCCGACAGGAAACGGGAACTGCCCACCAGCGCCACGCGAGGACCAGCCGAGGGCTCGGGGTTGCAGGAAGCCAGTAGTGCGGAGGCCAGTAAAAATGAAAGTAGGTAAAGACGCATAGGTTCGGTAAAGGTCGGGATTTGCCGTTATTGCCCGGCAACGGTTTGCAAACAAAGTCGGGGAGCAAGTGAGTAAGTAGCACTCACCCAGGCAGTACCTGCTATAACGGCAAAAACTGATGCGCATTTCATTTCTCCAGCCAGGAAATATGTTGCTTGAAGCCCAGCAGCACATTTTTGGTCATGCTTCTACAATCTGATGACGAAGTAGGCAGGATCAATCGAAGGTGAAGTAAGATAGGCAGCCGCTTTTTTGGTAGGCAAGCATAAGATATATGCAAGAGGGTACGCAGCCCTCGGCAAATTTTGCCGTAGTTCGCGGTATGCCCACTTTCCGGACTTTTCGCTCCGCTTTCCTATACTTGGGGTTGCTGCTGGTAGCTAGCTGCCAGCCCGACAAACCAACCCGCACTGAGCAGGCCGTTCCTGCTTTAGCCGATACACTTACCCTGGACTCGACGGCCAACCCCATGGGAGCCACCGATACGGCCGCCGCACGGCGCAACTGGCACCGCCTTGCCAAGCCTACTAGCCGCAATGCGCCACTGGTAGTGTACCGGAGTGTTCGTCGGCCGCCAGCGGGATTGGCCGCCAGCCCTGCTCCCGGCGAAGCTACCCTGTTTGATATTGGGCGCAAAGCCAGCGAATATTTTCAGATTGACCCCACCAAGGCTGCGGAAGTGCGTGGCCGGTCCGGTACCGTAGTGCGGTTAGCAGCCGGCACCTTAGTTGATGCCGCACAACGCGCCGCAACCGGGCCGGTATGGGTGGAGCTGAAGGAATGTTACACGCCCGCGGAAATGGTGCTCACCAACCTCACAACCCTCACCACCGATAACCAATTATTGCAAACTGGCGGGATGGTGTTGGTAAAAGCCACGGCAGCCGGGCGCCCGCTCCAGGTGGCCGAAGGCCGCACCATGCGCCTGGAAATACCGGCCGCCAAAGGCCATCCATTGCCGGGTATGCAACTTTACTATGGCCAAGCAACTACGCCGGTTCGCTGGGTGGCTGCTCCCGCAACCACGGCCCCCCCGGTTCTCGAAACCGTGTACACCGAAGCCCGCCCCATGCCCGCCTACGGCAACGGCCCCGCCGATATCAACCGGCTGATTCGCTACCCGCGTGAAGCCTTGGTCAGCCAGATACAGGGCGTGGTGTTTGCATCGTTTGTGGTGGATGAAAGCGGGCGAGTACAACAGCCGCACATCCTGCGTGGCATCGGGCACGGCTGCGACGAGGAAGTACTGCGGGTATTGCGGCAAACTTCCGGCCACTGGATGCCGGGGCAGCGCAACGGCGAGTTTGTGAAAGTGAAAATGGTGCTGCCCATCCGGTTTTCGTTCCAACCCGGCCAGCTCAGCACCGATACCAGCCGCCGCCCACTAACCGATGCCGAACCAGCCGAAATAGCTGCCGCCCCTTCGGAGGAACCCGCAGAAGCCGCACCCACCGACCGATACGTGTTCAACTGCGCGCAGCTGGGCTGGTTGAACGTAGACCGGCCGGTAAGTGCGGGTACCGTTTCGTTGTTGGCGGCTACTGCCCCCGATGATGCTACTACTGTACGCCTGGTACTGCCCGGCGCTACCCCAACTGTGGTAGCGGCCGACGCACTGGAAAACGGCTATCAGTTCAGTAGTATCCCGGCCGGTCGGCGGGGAGTGGTGGTGGGGCTGCGCTACGTAGGAGGCGTGCCGTACCTGGCGTGGCAGGAAGTTACCACCGGTCAGGAAGCCCTGGCCCCGTTGGAGTTCGAGGAAACCACGCTGGAAGAGTTGGAGCGCCGATTGGAACGGTTGTAGTCAGAGCTGCAAGTGTCTAATTTATAGAGTTTTGCAGTAGAATTGTAGGCTAGAGCTGAAGTAGCAGTCTGACTACAGCTTCACGGTAATGCTCTGCGGCTCGGTGAAAAAGCGCAACACCTCCAGGCCGCCTTCGCGCCCAACGCCGGAGTTTTTCATGCCGCCGAAAGGGGTGCGCAAGTCGCGGTGTAGCCAGGTGTTCACCCATACAATGCCACTGTGTAACGCGTGGGCCACGCGGTGCGCCCGGTTCAGGTTGCGGGTCCAGATGGTGGCGGCCAGGCCGTATTGAGTGCCATTGGCCCAAGCTAGTACCTCCTCTTCCGTGTCGAAAGGAGTAAGCGTGACAACCGGCCCGAAGATTTCCTCCTGGTTCACCCGGCAATCCGGTGCCAACCCTTCGAACACAGTAGGAGCAAGAAAATAGCCACCTGCGCACCGGCCTTCCAGCTGCACCCGTTGTCCACCAGCGAGCAGGGTGCCCCCTTCTTCGTGAGCCAACGCAATGTAGCCAAGCACTTTCTGCAAATGCGCCTCGCTCACCAACGCCCCCTGTTGGCTGCCAGCCAACTGCGGGTCCCCGATGGTTAGAGCAGCTACGCCAACCAGAAATTCGGCCTTGAACTGCTCATAAATTGGCCGCTCCACAAAAATGCGCGACCCACACAGGCAAATCTGGCCCTGGTTGGCGAAGCTGCTGCGCAAGCTGGTACGCACGGCTTCGGGTAGGTCACAGTCGGCAAAGATGATGTTGGGGTTTTTGCCGCCTAGCTCCAACGACAGTTTCTTGAACATGGGGGCCGCCGTGCGGGCAATATGCTCACCGGTTTTGGTGCCGCCCGTGAAGCTGATGGCTTTAATGGCCGGGTGCTCTACAATGGCTTGGCCAACCCCTGGGCCGGTGCCGTGTACGATATTGAGTACGCCGGCCGGCAGGCCGGCTTCTATGCACAATGCGCTCAGCAGGAAGGCGGTGTAGGGCGTAATTTCCGAAGGCTTGGCTACCACGCAGCACCCGGCGGCCAGCGCCGGCGCAATCTTCCAGGTAAACAAATACAGCGGTAAGTTCCAGGGCGAAATGCAGCCTACCACGCCTAGCGGATGCCGCACGGTATAGTTGAGCGCTACGCCTTCCTGAAAGTGGGTTTCCGAGGCAAAATGCTGCGCCGCCGTACCAAAGAAGGCAAAGTTGCTGGCCGCCCGCGGAATATCCACGGTCCGGGCCAAACTCACTGGCTTCCCATTATCCTGGCTTTCAGCTTGGGCTAATGCTTCCAGGTCACGCTCAATCAGCTCGGCAATACGCACTAGTAGGCGGCCTCGCTCTTCGGCGGGCAAAGCGCGCCATGCTGGCAGCGCAGCTTCGGCAGCCGCTACCGCCCGCGCAACATCAGCAGCGTCGGAATCCGGAATGTGGGCGTACACCTGCCCGGTGGCTGGCTCTACGTTGGGTAGGTAGCGGCCTGCGGTGGGCGGCACCAGGCGGCCGTTGAGGTAGTTCTGGAAGTGCAGCATAGAGGCAGCAGGAGAGTGAGTGGTAAGGTAAAGCTAGCCGATTTGAATACCTACTTTTGCCCAGTGTTGGCGCTACTTGCTACGCGCCACTTATTCCGTATGAAAAATTGGGTTAGTTTACTGCTGGTGCTGGCTTTTTACGCTGCGGTATTCGTGGTATTCACCTGGCCGTTGGCTACTTCCTTCACCTCTACTTTCCCAGCCGTGCTTGCGCCAGGGCACGACACCTATGGCTTTATCTGGAACACTTGGCACTTTCGGGAGCAAGTGCTTAGCGGCCATAACCCTTACCACACCAACTGGATGTTTTATCCGCACGGGTCGTGGTTGATAATGCACGCTTACACCCCCATTTTAGGGCTATTGAATTTATTGCTGGGCCACGAAATATTGGCCGTAAATACAGCCTTGCTATTGAGCTACGCTTTGTCAGGCACGGGGGCGTATCTACTGGCGCGCCGCTGGGTGCGAAGCCCGTTGTTAGGGCTGCTGGCGGGATTCGTTTTTGCTTATTCGCCTTATAAGTTGCAGCGGCTGCCCGAGCACTACAATTTGGTGCTGACAGCTACTGTTCCGTTCTACATTCTCCTGTTTCTACAAGCGCTGGAGTTTCGAGAAGGCCGCTGGTTGCCGCTGGTGCGGAGCTGGAGAGCAGTAGCCGGCTGTTTTGGGCTTGGTATTATCACGCTGCTCAGCGACTACTACGTTTTGTTTGGGCTACTGTATTTTTCGCTGGCCTACGCAGCATGGTTCTGGTTTCGTATTGGGCAAATTCGCTGGCGTGAGCGGCGTACCTGGTTTTGGTTGCTTGGTATCCTGGTCAGCAGCCACTTGTTTATTCGGCTGTTGCGCGTCAAGCATGTCAAAGACAACGGGGGCTTCTGGTGGGGCGGCGACTTGGTGGCTTATTTCATGCCGCCACCCACTAGCCGTTTTTTATACTGGGATTGGGCTGCGCGGCTCTACCACAACGCAAACGTGTTCAACACTCCTGGTTCTCACGAAAACACATTATTTATTGGCTATACACTGCCACTTTTGACACTGGTAGTAGGAATAGTATATCTGGCTCGTCGGCATTCGGCCCCAGCCTGCTATCAGGATAAGCGTGGCCGGCCACTGGCATGGGTGCTACTTGTTTTTGTGCTGCTCACAGTGCCTGCGCTCCGCATTTACGGGCACGACCGACTGAATTTGCCTACGGCTTTAGTGCACTTTATCCCCTTTATCAACAATATACGCTGCCCTACCCGCTGGATTATGATGGTCGGTTTGTTGCTACCGATTGTAGCGTTTAGCGCGCTGGAAGCTAGCTGGCCAACCCGGTGGCAGTCGTTTGCTCTCCGGACCGGGGGTAGTGTGCTGTTGGCGGTAGCTATTCTACTTGAGTTCTGGCCTCAGCCTTACCAGCGGGCTTCGCAGGCTACTGCTCCCGCTGTGTTCCAGCAAGTAGCCAAGCTACCCGGAAACACCCTGGTGCTTATTCCATTGGGTATTTTCGATGGCCAACAGCAGGTAGGGAAGATGCTGCCCGAACATATGTTCTACCAGACCGTGCATCGCAAAAAAATGCCTGGTGGATGTCTTTCGGTGGTAAATCCTCAGTTATTTAAGTCTATAGACCAAGAGCCGGTGCTGCATACGTTGCTGTATCTTCAAGCCAAGCCGGATACGGTGCCTCCTGCTCCCCTTACGCCTCAACAGGTCCAAAACTTTCTGCGCGTTTATAAGCCCGCTGCTTTTGTAGTGACGCCCGCTTATTACAACAGTCCCGTGTATCTATACCTGCGCAAGTTGCTCAAGCCTTACCATTTCCAAGAGAAAATGGTAGCTGGCTACGTAGTATTTGCCGCGCCGAGCGGGCCACAGTAATTTCTCTATGGCGCGAAAACCGGGCCTTGCTTAAACTAGCTGGTCGGTCATCCGAAGCATACATGCGCTTGGAGTAACCGACCAGAATCCCCATCAGAATGAAGCGCGGAGCTTAACAGTTCGGCTTCTTGAGTGGCAAATCAGTTTCGTCGATGATGTAGAGCGGGCGTTGGCGCGTGTTGGCCCCGAGGCGTGCCACGTATTCTCCAATTATCCCAATGGCCATCAATTGAATACCCCCTAAGAACAGGACGCTTACCATAAGCGAAGGCCAGCCTATTCCGTAATTTTTCAGAAAAAACCGGGCATATACGGCGTACAACATCACAAGGAAAGCCACGCCGGATACTACAAAACCACCTATTGAGGCTATTCGGAGCGGTAAATCTGAAAACGAGGTAATACCATCCAGCGCCAGCTTGATAAGCTTGCTGTACGTGTAGCCTGGTTCACCACCCGCTCGTTCGGAACGGTCGAATTCCAGGAAGGTTTGCTTGTAGCCAATCCAAGAAATCTGCCCCCGGATAAATTTGTTCTGCTCAGGCATGAGCTTTAACGCCTCCACTACCTTGCGGCTTACAATGCGGAAGTCGCCGGTATCAATAGGAATATTCACCGACGTTATCCGAGCCAGTATCCGGTAAAACATCTTGGCCGTGAACAGCTTGATGGCGCTTTCTCCCTGGCGGGAGCGGCGCTTGGCGTACACCACTTCGTAGCCTTCGTGCAGTTTAGCGTACAGTTCCGGAATCAACTCGGGCGGGTCCTGCAAGTCGCCATCCATAACCACAACGGCAGCACCCCGCGACAAGTCCAGGCCCGCCGTGATGGCAACCTGATGCCCGAAGTTGCGGCTGAAGGTGATGTAGTGCATCCGCGGGTCGCGGGCGGCAAACCCCTGCATCAGTTCCAACGACCGGTCACGGGAGCCATCATTCACAAAAATGACCTCTGTCTCAAGTAATAATGCATCGAGCATGGCCGCTAGCCGAGCATACAGGACCGGAAGGTTGATTTCTTCGTTGTAGATGGGAACGATAATGGAGAGATCCACGGAATAGGGAAAACAGGAGTCAGACAGTCGGAGATTTTGAGGCCAGCGCAAATACGCTCACGCCCACTGGCGCATTCAGGGCCTGGAGCAGTCGGTTTTCGGTGGTAATAACGCTGGTCAGCAGCTTGTTAACCAGCGGAGGCGCGGCAAAGAAGTCGTCTTCCGCTGGCTTGTTGTCGGCGGGCAGTACCTTCTTCAGCAGCCGGACGGCGGCAGTTGGAAAGAACAGGCTCACGTTCCAGTAAGAACGGCGGTTTACCTGCAAACCAGCTTTCCGGAGGCTAGCTGCCAGCTGTGCCGTCGTGTAGCGCCGAAAATGATGGTTGGCTTCATCGTGCTTGCCCCACAGAAACTGAAATGCTGGCACAAACACCAGCAGTTTGCCACCAGGCCGCAGCACTCTGGTCCACTCCCGTAAAGCCTGGGCTTCATCCTGAATGTGCTCCAGTACATCAGATGCCACCACCAAATCAAACGAATTGTCCGCAAAAGTCAGGTTGGCGCCATCCATGCACGACACATTCGGGATGCCACGCTGCTGCGCTACGGCAATACCAGCTTCGCTCACATCAATACCCGTCAGGTTGGAATAGCCGGCACCGCGCAGGCGCTGGAGGAGGGGGCCACCCGAGCAGCCGATTTCCAGAACAGGGGCTTCGGAGGGTAGTTTCAGATCCTCTATAAGCCGGAATACCATATCACGACGGGCCTGAAACCACCAGTATTTCTCTTCGAGCTGATGGTATTTTACTTCGTATTCGATATCCATAGTTCTTCAAAAGTAAGCAACATCGGCATAGGTCGCTACTTAGCATGTATCTCAGTCCTTATATAGGAAATCTAATGCCGAAACGGAATGCATGGCTATACTTAGCTCTTGGTGCATGTATCACATAAGCCAGCGTGACGAGGCCGCACAAAGGGCCAGGAATAAGGTAGTGCTTCTTGGGTTGCGAAAGGCAGTGCTTATGACGGCAAGTTGAACTCAGCTCTACCAACGATAAAAAACCGATAGAATCTTTATTCCGTTGGTTTTCAGAGTATACACTTCATTGCCGATGGTATCGGGGTAGGCTTCTGGGTGCATGCGGTAGGCTGTCAGGTAGTAGCGCTCTTTATCGGTTCCGTTTATTTTGAAACGAGCCCGGTCCGCTGGTTTCAGAATGGCGAGGTTGTTTTCCAGCACGATAGAAACAGGGGCATTAATGGTGAGCTGAGCAGCCGTATCGTGAGTTGAAATCCATTCCAGTCCCTGGCGGTACGCAACGCCCCAATAATCACGGTCAAAAAGCTGCTCCACTTGTTCCGGTGACAAAAAGGAAAAGAAGACCTGCTGGTTAGGATGAGCCGCTACCATGCGCACTGCCGTGTACACGGCTTCGGCGCCAGCCAACACCGCTAGAACTAAGGTTGCTCGCTTCAGCACGAGGCTATTTTTGCTGGCTTGCCAAACCGCGTAGGCCCCACGCACGGCCACCACTAAAAATGCCGGATAAATAAAATATAAATGCCGCCACCCGTCGTATATCACGGAGTGGAGCAGAATAACCATCAGAAGAGGAATACTAAACCAGCCCGCCAGCAACACGTCTATTCGCCCCTCTAAAGCGCGCAGCACCGCAAAACGGTAACGAACAACGGTGTAAAGCCAAATGACTGCCCCTGCCAAAAATGCCAGCGAATATGCTACTGGTGTGGTAATTGCAATCCAGACCGGCGCGTAATGCCACGGCAATTCGATGCCTTTTACTACCTGGCCCAGGTAGTAAACGTCGCCTTCCCAACGGAACCGCTTCATTTTGTCGAAAGCCTCCAGGAATTTACCCGCCGGATCTTCCCACAGATAAGGCCATCCAACCACCGTGAGGCTAATGGCAACCACGCAATAAAGGCTGATGGCTTTGCCAAGCTGCCTACGTTCGGCTTTGGGTTTCTCCCCCCAGATAGCCTCTATCATAAACATGCCGATGGAAAGCGCAAACAGCAAGCAACCTAGGATGCGCACATCGGTGGCAATAGCCGTGGCAAAGCCATGCAAGGCAGCGCGGGCTAGAGTGGGGCGCTCTAAGAGGCGGATAAGGGTATAAATTCCGAAAGTGAAGAACGACAAGAAAACCAGGTCTTTACCGTTGTAAAATCCGTCGGCAAATATGCGTGGAGACAATAGCAGTAACGCGCTGGTCAGCAAGCCTAGCAACTGACTCTTGAACCGGACAAGCGCTATTTTGTAAACCGACCAGAGGGCCAGTAGAAAGGTCAGGAATATGCAAAAATGCCGGACTAAGTAGTACGTGCGCGAATCAAGGCCTGGCCACACTACCTCCATAAATGCGAGCGGCAAATGAAACAAAGCTCCGTGGTCGTTTTCCAGGTGAGCGGCAAAATCAGGCACATTGGTGAAAACCAACTGGTGCTCCGTCCACTCGGGGGCCAAAGTAGCCATGATGTATTTGGCATTGACCATGCCATTGATGCGGTCAATTGATTCGTCCCAGGAAACGCCGTAATCCTTGAATATGAATACGCCTAACAGGAAGACAAGCAGGAAATAAACCTTAACATATGTGTTGCTTCGTGTTGCCATAGCTTGGTAGGAAAGGCCGTTGTGTAAGAGCAACAAAGCACTAAAAGCTCCTTGTTGCCAATGCGGCAGGTAAAAGTAGGAGCCCGCAACTTGTATCCCAACTGCAAGGTGGTGAGGCAATCTAAACGCCAACTGGTTTCTCCGGCGGCAACTAGCTGCTAGCCAGGCTTCCTGCCGGCGCGTGTTATGACCTAGGCAATGCAGAAAAGCTTATTCGCTGAGTATGGGAGGAGCACTAAATTTCAGTTAGTTTTGAAGCCACAACTAACATTTCAATTCCGGCAATGAAAAAATTGCTTTACGCATCTTTGACTTTATGCTTGGCCGCCTGCGGTGACAAAGCCGCCACCATTCCAGCCAACCAATTGGCCGGCAACGACTTCGAGTCGATTGAAGGCTGGGTAGGAGACAACACGCCAGCATCTTTAACAAAGGAGAATGCGCATTCAGGACGCTATTCTATCAAAGTAGATCCTGCTATTGAATACAGCATGGGGTATAGCAACCTACTGGGCAAGCTTAGCGCTAGTAAGCTGCGGAAGATTAAAATAAAAGCCTGGGTTTACCTCCCTAAAGGCACTACTGATGCAATGTTAGTTACCAGCGTAGTTGACCCAGCCGATCCAAGCAAGCCGGTACTATGGGATGGTTTTAAGCTGGCCGACCAAGTGAAAGCAGATAGCAAATGGACCGAGGTAGAAAAGGAAATTACCCTGCCTGACAATATAAGCTATACCCAGAAGTTGGGGGTGTACTTGTGGCGTACAGCAGCGCAAGGACCCGCATTTATGGACGATGTGATTATCGAAAAAGCAGAGTAGAAATTTGGTTCTCACAGAGGTACGGCTCTCAAGAATAGGCGCGAAGCTATCCTTGAGAGCTGTACTTTTTGATTTTATACCTAATTAGCTACCCACTCCTGATTCTAAAAAGCTTTGTAACTGATGCTGAATAGCTAGGATACTATGTAGTTGGTCCATCGGGAACAGTTAGTGCCTAAAGTGGTAGGGAGTTGATTTCCTGCTAGTTTTGGAATCAGAAGGACTCACTTTTTGCTTTTATGAAAAAACTGCTTTACGCAACAATTGCCCTGGGTCTGGCTGGCTGTGGAGACAAGCCAACAGGTAATCCTAATAACTATTTGACGTCCAGTGATTTTGAAACGGTTGAGGGGTGGATGCCAGAGCCAGTGCCCGCCTCCTTGGTAAGAGATAAAGCCCATTCTGGCCGTTATTCCATAAAAGTGGATGCCAGCAACGAGTACAGTATTGGCTATAACAATACGCTTGGCAAGCTCAGCGCCAGCAAGCTAAAAAAAATCAGGTTGCACGCTTGGGTGAATATACCCGATAAAAATTCTCAGGCTATCCTGGTGGCACAGATAGTAGACCCGGCCAATCCAACGAAAACCCTCCTGTGGGAAGGGTTGAGGCTAGGCGAAAAAGTAACTACGTATAACAAATGGGTGGAGGTGAGCCTAGATATTGCATTACCTGCTACAATCAACTACACCAACAGGCTGGCAGTATATCTATGGCGTGCTAATTCATCGGGAGCAACCTTTCTGGATGATTTAGCCATCGAAAAAGTGGAGTAGCCTAAGTGCACGCTGCCGGATTGGATGTTATTTCTGCGTGCGAGAGGTAAGCTAATTTTCGGCCTAAGTGTAAGCTGCTAATTGCAGCGGACAGTTGCTTGCACTGAATACAATTGTCGTGGTGGCGCTTACTACCTGCCTGCCTTGAGCTTCTATTTTACTTATTAGCCATGAGCCGCTCCGCACGATGGATGAGTTGCTCTAATTTGTCCTGTCATCACAACCCGTTCATAATTCACCAACCTGGGCCTTTGCTGGTATTGCACGCGAATACGGTCGTACAGAGAGCTTCATCGGCTTCCTGAAGATCAACAGTTTGTGGGCACTACAGGGACACTTATATGAAGTCACTTGCCTGTTACGTGTTTATTGTCACGCTAGCTCTGATTACTGTATTTCAGGCTGGTAAGTGGCGCAATAATGATGTGTTTGTATGGGATGTAGCGGGGTATTACCAATATCTGTCCAGCTACTTTATTTACGATGACATAGGCGACGGGTCGTATACTGCCGGCGTCCGGGGCCAATACCGTGCTGACTTAGATAGTAAGTATGGGCTGGCGCCGGCTCCCAATGGCCAGACGGTAATGAAATACCCGCTGGGCATGTCACTGTTTTATTCTCCTGCCTTCTTCACTGCCCACAGCATAGCTACGCTACGTGGCACTCCTGCCGATGGATACGCTTCAGTATACCAGAAACTATTAGTGTTGGTATGCCTGGCATACGCCATGCTAGGGCTGTGGCTATTGAGGACCGTGCTACGCCGCTTCTTCGAGGATACTACTGTAGCACTCACGCTGTTGGCTATTGGTTTGGCTACCAATTTCTTCAACTATGCCACCTACGAGTCGCCGATGGCGCATGGCACGCTGTTTTTGCTTAATGCAGGGCTGCTGCTGCTCACAGTGAAGTGGCTGGCTGCTTTCCGGCAGCGTCATGCGCTGCTGCTGGGCCTGACGCTAGGATTGATGGGGCTAGTACGACCTACTGAACTTTGGATGGTGCTGGTACCGGCCCTGTGGGGACTTACCTCTTGGGCAGCAGCGCGGGAGCGAGGGCAGCAACTCTGGCAGCATCGTGGTCAAGTACTGCTGGCTGCATTAGTGGCAGTAGCTGTGCTAGCGTTGCAGCCTTGGTTCTGGCACAGCGTAGGGGGCGCCTGGTTTATTGACTCTTACCCCACCGAGAAATTCGACTTACGGCACCCTCATTTTCTGAATGGCTTTTTCAGCTTTCGCAAGGGGTGGCTTGTCTACACGCCTATCATGGCGGTAGCCTTGGTTAGTATCTTCTGGCTGCGGCAGCAGGTACGCGCTGCGCTACCCGTGTTTATAGTGCTGTTGCCACTGGCCTTGTATGTTACCTGGTCGTGGTGGGACTGGGCGTACGGCGGCAGCTTCAGCCAGCGGCCGCTCATCAGCTTCTATCCGTTGCTTGCTCTGCCGCTGGCCAGCTTCTTTGACCGCAGCCGCCGCTCCAACTGGCTGCTGTACAGTGCCGCTTTCCTATTGCTGGTATGCATCGTGCTCAACCTCACTCAAACTTGGCAATATTACCGCGGCATCCTTAATTGCTGCGATACCACTTGGCAAATGTACCGTGAGCGTTTCTTCTGGCTGGAATGGCCTCAGCCGAAGTAGCAGGCCGCTAATCAATACGCAAGGGCCACCTTCTGTGTCTGTTACGCGTTGTTAGTAGATACAGAAAGTGGCCCTTGCCTTTGCTGTTTTACCCCAGCCTTACTTCACTTCAACCGTTCGTAGAAGCCGCACGGGCCAGTCCCGATAGCCTTTACTGAACAGCGTTATTTCAAGTGTGTATTGGCCAGGAGTAGTGGGCGTGTGCACTGTAATAAGCTGGCTCCAAGGGTGCCAAACGTCTACCTCCAAGGGCGTTTCGGAAGGAGGAACATCGGAAGGCCAATTAGGAGACTGGTAGAAAGACGCCCGTAGCAAGGTAGGGTGTGAGCTGTTGAGACTGGAATGCAGCGGCTGTGCTTCGTTAGGCACGGTTACCAGCACTTGCACCTGCTGGTTGCGGTCCGACCGCAGAACAGCCGGTAAAGAATCGGCCAGAGTTAGCCGAACTGCCCGGCGGGCATCAATGTAGGTGCGTAGCGCAGTGGTATCCTCCGGCGGTGGCGGGGTGTTGAGCGTGCGGTAGGTCTTTTCGGGAAGGCGAAAGTAATTTTCCGGTAGATCATAGATGGTCCACTTTTCAAAAGGACCAATAAATAAGTCGCCTTTGGCTCTGGCTTCAACAAGCAGGTAGTTTTCTGTGCCCGCATAGATGGTTTGGGCCGAGTCGGGGGAGTAGGTGGCACTACGCAGCATGGATTCGATGGTGATGCCCCAGGTTGGCTGACCGGCTGCCTGGCGTTCTGCATTCACGTTTTCCGGGGCCAGAATAAACTTATGCTCCGGAAACTGGCGGGTATAAGCCAGCATCTGGCCAATCCATTGCTGATAAGCCGTAGTTGGGGTATGGTTCTTCCATATTACTACTAGTCTGATAATGAACGTAATGGCCAGAACACCGGTCACGAACACGGTACCCCGGAGTTTGAATATAGTGCGGCCTTCCAAGGCGGGCAGCAGCTCCATAGCAAACGGGATGGTGATAATAAGGGTGAGTGGCAGCAGCAGGTTTTCTATATAAGTAGCGTCAGTGCCTTCAGGATAAGAAACATTGATTACGAGTACATAGCCAAACGCAAAGGCCCACACTAACAGCAAGCGGAGCCAAGCTTGTAAGGTGCGCTGGCGGATATAAAAAACAGACAACGCAAACAGTAGAATAGGAACGGCAATGAAATTGTGGCCGCAAAGCTTCCAGAAATCCTGGAAGCTTTGCAAAGCCAGGTAGTTAGGAAAATGCGCAATCAGATTGGGCACGAAGGTCATCTTATTGGCCTCGTAGGAACCCGGTTCGATCAACATGTCGCGCATCTTGTATGAGCCGATGCCTATAATCAGCAACCCGTAGTAGATCCAGTCCTTAAACCGTCGGTTCAGCAGCCAGTCGTAGGTCCAGATAAATACAAAAGGGAGAATTATAAGCGGATGCCCGAAAATATAGACGGGTATCAACGCAGCCAGGGCCAGGGTGCTAAAGCGGCGTTGCAGAGGCGCTTGCCGGGAAATGCCCGCGTAAAAAAGCAGTAACAGCGCCAGCGCCTGCGGCAACTCCGACTCTATCCAGTAAAACGTGCGCGCTGCTAACAGCACACACAGAAACGCAACTACTAAGGCTATTTGCTGATTGCGGAACCAAAAGGCACATAGCAGAAAGATGGTCAGATAGTACAGCACGAACACCATCGAATAAAATATCTCGACGAGGTACAATGGCGCTTCAGCTTTGATGACCAATAGAAGTGGTAGCTGAGCAATGACTGCTATAAAACGATGATGCTGGAAAAATACAGTTTTGTCTCGCAGGAGGTAGTGTACAAAGAAAGCCGAGTCTATGTAGCATATCCGCTCCTGATAAAAACGCCAAGCGAATATCAGCAAGACGAGTAGAGTGCCCAGTCCCAGATACAGTAGTTTACGCGTCGCGTATTGTTTGGAAAGTAGCATGCGGTAAGTGTGGAAGATGCAGAACTAAGCGCCTTCAGGTGACAGTGAAAAATGAATCGTAGTAAACTATAAGTTATGCAGGTTATGCTCCTGTGAAACCTACTGGCAAGCATAGAAGCACCTGCTTGCATCTTCACACTAATTCGAGGAGTATAGTAAGGAAATAGTGTGCTCGTATGCTGAAACTACCACAGTCTAAGATTCAGCTGTGGCCGTTGAGCTCGAAGGATTACCCGAATAACCCGTATTTTATAATGCAATAAATAGCCCGGAACCCATCACGCCAGCCTATTTTCTTGCCCTCAGCGTAGGTGCGGCCATAGTAGCTGATGCCAACTTCGTAGATGCGCACATTGGGGACGCGGGACACCTTGGCCGTTACTTCCGGCTCGAACCCGAAGCGTTTTTCTTCCAGCGTCAAGCCCTGAATAATGTCGCGGCGGAACAACTTGTAGCAGGTTTCCATGTCGGTCAGATTCAGGTCGGTGAACATGTTCGAGAGGAAAGTCAGGACGGCATTGCCGATGCTGTGCCAGAAGAACAGAATCCGGTGCGGATTGCCACCCATAAAGCGGGAGCCATATACCACATCGGCAAAGCCTTTCAAAATGGGCTTCAGCAACAGATTATATTCTTCGGGGTCGTATTCCAGGTCGGCATCCTGAATGATGACGTAGTCGCCGGTAGCCTCCCGGATGCCTGTGTGCAAAGCCGCGCCTTTGCCCTGGTTTACGGCATGTTGCAGCAGCCGTAAACCCATTTCGGGGTAGCGTGCCGCATAGGCCTGAATGGTTTCCGAGGAGTTGTCGGTCGAGCAGTCATTGACCAGAATAATCTCTTTCTGAATCCCGTTGACCAGCTTCAGCTCCCGCAGCAAATCTAGAATCTGATGGATAGTGCGGCCTTCGTTATAAACCGGAATGACGATGGAGAGCTTGTGGAAGGCTAGCAAAGCAGGAAGAGAATAAGCGGAAACTAAGCAAAAGTAGAGCGAAAGGGGGATTTGTTGGAGGTTAATTGCTGAATTGTTTGCTTACCGACGGGAGTCTTGTGCGGCGCGTAGTTGCAATCCAACAGTTTAACACTCAGTCATCAACCACTGTGCCTTACAGGTTGCCAGTGCGGCCGCCGTCTACGGGTACGTTGATGCCGTTGATGTAGCCGGCGGCTTCCGAAGCCAGAAACGCCACGGCGGCCGCCACTTCAGTGGCCTGCCCGAACCGATGCGCTGGAATAGTCTTGAGCATAGCAGCTTCTATTTCTTCCACTGTTTGCCCGGTTTGCGCTACTTTCTTTTCAATCAGGGAAGTGTGCCGTTGCGTGACGGTAGCGCCGGGCAGCACATTGTTCACGGTAATACCATGAGGGCCAAGCTCCGTGGCCAGGGTTTTGGCCCAGTTGGCCACCGCGCCGCGAATGGTATTGCTGACGCCCAAGCCTGGCAGCGGCTGCTTAACCGAAGTACTAATAATGTTGATGATGCGCCCGTGCTGCCGGGCCTGCATGGCTGGCACCACTGCCTGCACCAACAAGTGGTTGCACACCAAGTGCTGCTCAAACGCCGCCCGAAATGCATCAACAGAAGCCTCTAGAATCGGGCCACCTGCTGGGCCGCCCGTGTTGTTCACTAAGATATGGAAGCCTTCTGGCTGCGTTGTTAAGTACTCGTGCAGCCGCTGGCTAAGTGTTTCAGGGGCCGTGAAATCCGCTACAAGGTAAGTGTGGTGCTGGCCAGCGGGGGTAGGTAGGGCGGCGGCTACTTCACGCAGTTTCACTTCGTCGCGGGCCAATAAGGTGATGGTAGCGCCGCGCTGGGCCAGTTCCTCCGCTACGGCTCGGCCAATGCCTTGGGTACTGCCGCCTACCAGCGCGCGTTGGGAAGTAAAGTTGTTGTCCACGAGAAGAAGCTGGGAAAAGTGAGCTTAAAACTACATAAAATACCAACTGGCCTACTGATAAGCTAAGGCAAAACCAGCTTTTCCGTAAGTTCGCTGGCCGTTGTAAGAATGTCGGACGCGGCCCGCTTTTATCTAGATTATATGTCGCTTGCTAGTTGGTTGCTGCTAACGGCCGTCGTAGTTGAGTTCCTGCTATTTACTTTTCTGCGTAATCTGTTTGGGCCATTTATCAGCCCGGTAGTGTTGTGGTTGGCGGGGGTAGGAGTAGGAGTAAGCGGCCTGTGGGCATTCCGGAGCCAGCCGTTGCCCGCTCTGAATTCGTTTAAGCAGCGGCAGGTGGGATTGCTGCTACCGCTAGCAGCGCTGGTCTTGTTCGGCACCCGGATAGCCAAAATGTTGCAGCGGATGCCCATTGATCCGGCGCAGTCAGACGTCATTCCTTTGATTCAGGTGGTTGTGCGGCGCTGGCTGGCCAGTGAACCGGTGTACGTCCCTATTCACGACTTTGGCTACCTGCTGTATCCCACCTACCTGCCGCTTACCTGGCTGCCTTTTGTGCCCGCCGAGCTTCTGGCGTTTGATTACCGCTGGATAGCTTTCGGTGGTTTTGGGATAGGAATACTAGTAGGAGCCAGCTTATTGCTACGCCGCCGCTTGCCGCTGCCAGCTGCGTTGGGGCTGCTGGCTGTGCCGTTGCTACTGCTACAGGGCTTGCTGCAAACCAATCCTAGCACCCTGACTAATACCGTAGAACTGCTCATTGTAGGCTTCTACCTGCTACTAGCGTACAGCGTATGGCGCGGGCCGTGGTGGGCACAGGCTTTGGCGCTTACCTGCTGCTTGTTGTCGCGCTTTTCATTGGTGTTTTGGGTGCCGTTGTGGCTGGCGTTGCTATGGCAGCAAGCGGGCCGCGGGGTAGCATTGCGCGTGGCGGGCCTAACAGCAGCGTTAATACTCGCTATTTACGTTGTGCCTTTCCTAAGCCACGATTGGGGCGCGTTTGCGCGGGCGCAGCTAGCGTATACAAATGCTGCCATCGGCGAGTGGGAGCAGTTAACCTTCGGCCAGCCCGAGCATTTGTACCGGGGGGTGGGGCTGGCTATTTTCTTTCACCGGTTTACGCCCGGCCCCTTGGCGCAACAGGTTCAACTGGTTCGGTTGGTGCACGCCTGTGCGTGCGTAGCTGTAGTGGTAGCCGCCGCCACTTACTGGTTCCGGCAGCGGCCTCGCCTCGACTACCGCGTGTTTGCGCTGCTTGCCTTGAAAGTGTATCTGGCTACATTTTACGCCTTTGTGCAGGTGCCCTACATCTATCTGACGCTGGTGGGCGTAGCCCTTGCGTGGCCCATACTACTGCTGCTACCAACTCAGTCGGCTGGGGGCGCTGGCGGGGCAG
This sequence comes from Hymenobacter telluris, assembly GCF_017313265.1. Classification (GTDB taxonomy): domain Bacteria; phylum Bacteroidota; class Bacteroidia; order Cytophagales; family Hymenobacteraceae; genus Hymenobacter; species Hymenobacter telluris. The sequence goes on from NZ_JAFLQZ010000026.1 coordinate 23,067, forward strand.
CATTGTCGGCCGAATCTTGAGTGAACGGACACAGCTCTGCATTAAGTTCGGCGTACCACTTACCTTTCTACTGCTTATTTCACCTTCTTTTCTCTGACACCATGCCTGTAGCTCGCCCATTCAACCTGCAAAAGTGGATAGATGAACACCGCCATTTGCTGAAGCCCCCCGTTGGCAATCAGCAAGTGTTCAAAGACAACAAAGACTTTATTGTGATGGTAGTAGGAGGCCCCAACGCCCGCAAAGACTACCACGTGGATGAAGGTGAGGAGCTATTCCTGCAAATGGAAGGCGACATTGTGGTGAAGATCATCGAGGACGGTAAACCGGTGGATATTGAAATCAAAGCCGGGGAAATGTTCCTGCTGCCGCCCGGGGTGCCCCACTCGCCGCGGCGGCCGGCCGGTTCGGTGGGGGTGGTGCTGGAGCGCTACCGCACGGCGGGCGAGTTGGATGGCTTTCAGTGGTACTGCGAAAACTGCGGCAACAAGCTCTACGAGGAGTACGCCGAAATTACTGACATCGTGAGTCAGCTCCCGCCCATTATGAACCGGTTTTGGCTGGATGAGCACAAGCGTACCTGCCAGGTGTGCGGCACCGTAATGGCCCCGCCAGCGCCGGTGGCAGCTCCCGCCGAGTAGCGTTGCAGCTTCACCCAAGCTAGGCTACGGCACCACTCATCTGCTAATTCGTTGCTCACCGCCCCACCCCGGCCCCGTGCTTCACATCGATATTCACACCCATATTTTACCGGAACGCTGGCCCGATTTGCGCGAGCGGTACGGCTACGGCGGCTTCATTCGGCTGGAGCACCACAAGCCCTGCTGTGCCCGCATGATGCAGGACGACAAGTTCTTCCGCGAAATTCAGGACAACTGCTGGGACCCCGCCGTGCGCATGCGAGAGTACGACCAGTTTGGGGTGCAGGTGCAGGTGCTCAGTACGGTGCCGGTGATGTTCAGCTACTGGGCCAAGCCGCTCGATGCGCTGGACCTCAGCCAGCTGCTCAACGACCATATTGCCGACGTGGTGCACCGTTACCCCACCCGTTTTGTGGGCCTCGGCACCGTGCCTATGCAGGCCCCCGACCTGGCCGTGCGCGAGCTGGAGCGGTGCATGAAGATGGGTATGGCCGGCATCCAGATTGGCTCGCACGTGAATGACTGGAACCTGGATGCGCCGGAGCTGTTCGAGGTGTTTGCGGCGGCGGAAGAGCTGGGCGCGTGCGTGTTCGTGCATCCCTGGGACATGATGGCGCAGCAGAAAATGCCGAAATACTGGCTGCCCTGGCTGGTGGGCATGCCCGCCGAAAGCACCCTGGCGTTGTGCTCGTTGGTGTTTGGGGGAGTGCTGGAGCGGCTGCCCAAGCTGCGGGTGGCGGTGGCCCACGGCGGCGGCACGTTTGCCAGCACCATCGGCCGCATCGAACACGGCTTCAAGGTGCGCCCCGACTTGTGCGCCATCGACAACAACGTGAATCCGCGGGAGTATCTGGGCCGCTTCTGGGTGGACTCCTTGGTGCATGACCCGCTCATGCTCGACTACCTCACCAAAACCCTGGGCCCCGACAAGATTGTGCTGGGTACCGACTACCCGTTTCCGCTGGGCGAGCTGACACCGGGGGAGCTGATTCAGGCCATGCCCTTCCCTGACGAAATGAAAGCCCGCATGCTGGGCCAGAACGCCCTGGACTGGCTGGGGCTACCCGAGGCACAAGTAGCCGGAATTCTGGCGGGGCGGTAGTCGGGCAGCCGCCTATCTTTGCCCCAATGACTTCCTTCGAACCGACTCCCGACTTCGCCGCTCAGCTTGATGCGCAGGACCCGCTGCGCGAATTCCGCCACCAGTTCCACATTCCGCCCGGCCCCGATGGGCAAGACAGCGTGTATATGTGCGGCAACTCTTTGGGGGTGCAGCCCCGTACGGCTCGTGCCGCCGTGGAACGCCAGTTCACCAACTGGGAGCAGCTGGCGGTGGAAGGTCACTTTCTGGGCGATACGCCGTGGATGAATTTTCATGAGCGCCTCACCGATGCCACTGCCCGTATAGTAGGTGCCAGGCCCGTGGAAGTGGTGGTGATGAACAACCTGACCACCAACCTGCACCTGCTGTTGGTGTCGTTTTACCGGCCCACCATTGCGCGCTACAAAGTGCTGATGGAAGGCGGCGCTTTTCCTTCCGACCAATACGCCCTGGAAACCCAGGTGCGCATGCACGGCCTCAGCCCCGATGATGCCATTGTGGAGCTGGTGCCCCGGCCCGGTGAGCATACGTTGCGCACCGAGGATATTCTGGCGAAAATAGAGGAGCTGGGCGGTACGTTGGCTACCGTCATCATGGGCGGTATCAACTACTACACCGGCCAAGTATACGACATGGCAGCCATTACCGCCGCCGGCCACGCCGTGGGCGCAAAAGTGGGTTTCGACCTGGCCCATGCCGCCGGTAATATCCCGCTTCAGTTGCACGACTGGGACGTGGATTTCGCCTGCTGGTGCACTTATAAATACCTGAATTCCGGGCCTGGCGGCGTGGCTGGGGCGTTTGTGCACGAGCGGTTTGCCGACCAGCCCGAGCTGCTGCGCCTAGCCGGCTGGTGGGGTCACGACGAAAAAGTGCGCTTCAAGATGCAGAAGGGTTTCCGGCCAATGCGCGGCGCTGCTGGCTGGCAGCTTTCCAACAGCGCCATCCTGACCATGGCGGTGCACGAAGCCGCTCTGGCCGTACACGAAGCCGCCGGGGGCATGGCCGCGCTACGCCGCAAAAGCGAGCAGCTAACCGCTTACCTGGAGTTCCTGATTACGCGCCTGAACCTGCCCAAAACGCAGCTCGAAATTATTACCCCTACCGACCCCGCCCAGCGCGGCTGCCAGCTCTCGTTGCTGGTACACCACAACGGCCGCGACTTGTTCGAGCACCTGGCCGCCGCGGGCATCATCGGCGACTGGCGCGAACCCAACGTAATCCGGCTGGCCCCGGTGCCGCTCTACAACTCGTTCCGGGATGTGCAGCGCGTGGGCGTAGTACTGGCCGAGTGGGCCGAGAGTAATTGAGAATAGTGGAATAGCTGAGTAAGTTGTTTAGATAATGCGGTTGAGTATCTAAAACAGCTTACTCAGTTGCTCCGCTACTCAGTTACTCTCTTGTGTAACATTTCGGGCATCATTCACCACGTATCGGTGTTTTACGTTTCAACTACCAAGATTCGGTAGTCTTTTTATTGATCTACAGAACCATGGCTGATGAATACGCGGAGAAAATGTCCCGCAAATCCTTGTCTGAGCTGCAACTCTACGTGCTAAACCGCGCTGAATACCGCGAGGATGCCGTGTTGGCTGCGCTCAATGAACTAGAGCGGCGCGGCGAACAGCCAGCTGAAGCCGCGGCCATCCGGGCCGAGCTCTTGCCTATAGTTGAGCAGCAACGCCAGGAGCAAGCTAAGCTCGTAAACGCTAGCCCGGTAGCGGATATACTACCCGGCCAAGCAGCAGCAACCGAAGAGGGGCCAGCTCTCTATTCGCCGGGCACTATTGTGCTGTTTTCCTTCTTCGTTGGTGGTATCCTCATGACCATCAACATGTTCAAGCTGAAGGAGGTCGGCAAGGCTTTGCGCATTATGCTGTTTGTGGCCGTAATGCTGGGCTGCTACTACTACGTGCATTGGGCGGCTATTCCCAACCAAACCCAGATGATAATCAGTGTGGTAGTGCAGTTGGTGGCCATTTTTGCGTATCTGCTGTACTTCTGGCCGCGCTACGTGGGCGCCCGGCCGTACGTAAGCCGGCAATGGCTGCCGGCTATGTTTATCTGTTTGCTGATTATCGGTGGGATGTACTACCTGCTGATGTCAGCCGGCGTGGCGCTACCTAAATAGCCGCTACCCGTATTCTCCGGTCCTGTTCAACTCCCGCTGTGTCGCTCACGCCCGTTCCGTTGCCGCAGGCCGAGGTACTGCTCGACCCAACATTTCTTTCACCGGAAAGAGCGGCCGAACTCCTGGCCGAACTGACAACTACAATTCCGTGGCGGCACGAGCCGATTAAGCTGTTCGGCAAGGAAGTGCTACAGCCCCGGCTTACCTCCTGGCACGGCGACCCAACTGCGCGCTACGCCTACTCCGGCCTGGCCCTCGACCCGCAACCCTGGACGCCCGCACTGCTGCACCTGCGGCAGCAAGTGGAGGCTGCCGCGCAAACGCACTTCAATAGTGTGTTGCTCAACCTCTACCGCACCGGCCAAGACAGCATGGGCTGGCACGCCGACGACGAGCCGGAACTAGGGCCGGCTCCGGTTATTGCGTCGGTTAGCTTGGGGGCCACCCGCCGGTTTCGTTTGCGGCCGCGCAACCCGCAGCTTATTCCGCATGCTCCTGTTTCGTTGGATTTGCCTACCGGTAGCTTGCTGCTCATGCGCGGCACCACGCAGCAGCATTGGCTGCATGCAGTGCCCAAAACCGCCCGTCCTACTGAGCCGCGCCTCAATCTTACCTTCCGGCTGGTAACAGGGCCGTAACTAACCGTTAATGCCCGTCCGTGGCGCTTAGTAGCGAATATCAGGGTGGCCGCCGAGGTTGGAGGAGTCACCGCCACCTACCAGAAAATCACCAATTCTGAAAACGTCATTCAAGGCGTTTTGGGTGGCTTCCAGCATCATTTCGGCAATACGAATTTGGTCCAGCGGGTCGAAGGGAGTGAGTGGCATGATAAGGAGCAGTCGGGGTGGGAGAGAAGCGTCGGCCACAAGAAACGAGAAACAGTGGAAGACTTAGTGTTGAGCTTAACCAAGAAGCAGAAGTTTCAAGCCAGCCGCCTGTTCAATTGCTTCGTTTTATAATTCAAATCTACGGGCATGCACGATAGGTAAATTGAGGTTTACGATGAACCTAGGACGAAAACAAGTTGAACTTGTGTGTTTGTCCGATGAACTGCTCCCGCCGCATGGTCTATATTCAGGCTGAATACTTAGCTTCGCTGTTACCACCCACCCAACAAGCCTTCTATGTCCGACGCGGCCTCTCCTTCTGCATCCACCAACCGTTCTGAACAGCTTACGCTAATGGGCGCGGGGCTAGTGGGCTCCTTGCTGGCGCTGTATTTGGCCCGGCACGGCCACAGTGTAGAAGTATTTGAGCGGCGCGCCGACCCCCGCTTGGCGGGGCCGCTGGAAGGCCGCTCTATCAACCTGGCCCTGTCCGACCGAGGCTGGCGTGCTCTCGAAGGCGTAGGCATCGGCGACGAAATTCGGCGGGTGGGCATCCCGATGTACGGCCGCGTCATGCACGACCAGCACGGCAGCCTTACCAACCAGCCGTACGGGCAGGAGGGGCAGGCCATCTACTCGGTGTCGCGGGCTGGGCTGAACCGTACCCTGCTGAACCTGGTGGAAGCCGAACCCGGCGTGAAGCTGCATTTCAACCAACAGTGCCTGCACGTAGACCTGCGCGAGCAAACCCTGCACCTACGCGACGCCAGCACGGGCCAGGAAAAAGTGCAGCCGTTCCGGCGCCTGTTCGGTACCGATGGGGCGTACTCGGCTGTGCGTAGCGCCATGCAGAAAACCGACCGGTACAACTACTCGCAGAGCTACCTCGACTACGGCTATAAGGAGTTGAATATTGCGCCCGGCCCCGGCGGCACCTGGCAGCTAGAGAAGCACGCCCTGCACATCTGGCCCCGCGGCCAGTACATGATGATTGCGCTGCCCAACCTCGACGGCTCATTCACTTGCACCCTGTTTTTCCCCTACGAAGGGCCGCATTCCTTTGCCACGCTGCAAACCCCGGCGCAGGTGCAGGCTTTCTTCGAGGAAGTGTTTGCCGATGCCGTGCCGCTGATGCCGGAACTCACCCAGGATTTCTTCGAAAACCCCACCGGCTCGTTGGTGACGGTACGCTGCTACCCTTGGGCTTTCGACGATGACGTGCTGTTGATTGGCGACGCCTCACACGCCATTGTGCCCTTTTACGGGCAAGGGATGAATGCCGGCTTCGAGGACTGCTCGGTGCTCAACTCGCTCCTCGACCAGTACGGCTCCGACTGGCACACCATTTTCAAGGAGTTCCAAACCCAGCGCAAGCCCAACGCCGACGCCATGGCTGACCTGGCCATCTATAATTTCGAGGAAATGCGCGACCGGGTGGCCGACCCTCGGTTTCTGCTGCAAAAGAAAATCGAAAGCAAGATTTCTGCGCAGTACCCGGGGCAGTGGTTGCCGCTGTACTCGCAGGTTACGTTTTCGCACACGCCCTACGCCGAAGCTCTTGCCAACGGCCAGCGGCAGGAGCGCATTATGCGCCGCCTGATGCCCCACATCCACACCGAAGCCGACTACGACCAGCCACAGGTGCAGGAAATGTTGCGCGAGCAAATGCACCAAGCGTAGAGTGCCGGTGCTTACGGGCAGGTGCCACGAGGCTAGATGCTAGTTGGGCGAACCTCGGCGCGGTAGGCAGTAACCTGTTTCACTGCTTGCATGACAGGCTGTGCCGTCGTGGGGGTGGCTGGCAGAATGGTTGAGTGTTGTGCCCGGATGCTGGCCCGTAAGGTAGCCGGTGCCATCGGGCCAACCGCCGACAGCAACAGCAAGCCCAGAAAACCGGCGGAAACAAAAAAGCAAATCAGAGTACGGAACAGGTGCATAGGGGAGTAGTAGGTGTGTAGCCAACCTACGCCCAGCCTCGTCACCGTGGATTCTATTGATTGGTACTATTGGATGAAGTTTGGATTTCACTGGATAAAGCACCGTTTCTTGTCGTTGAAACAGTCAGTTCAAGCAAGAGCGTAATTGCACAGGCCTGAAACGAACATGACGCTCCAGCTTACTTCAGCGCTAACCCCGCTCCAAATCCGATAACCAGGCTTACTCCCAGCGCAAACCCTGCCCACGCCTGCGCTGGCGTATGGGCCCGTAGCGTAAGGCGGGCTTTCAGGACTGCGCCTGCCATAGCCAAGCTGCCCAGCAGCCACCATAGTACAGGAACGGCTTGTGGGGCGCTTATGCACAGCAGGGCAAACAAGCCCACCGTACCACCAGCCCCCGCGCCGTGCGCCGAGATTTTCCAGCGCAACGAAACCACCAGCGTCAGCAGCACCGTCAGGGTCATGCCTAGCATCATGTAGCGCAGCAACGGGTCGAGGGCTTCCGTGGCAGTATCCAGCAATACAGCCCCTATTCCGAAGCTAACTGTGGCTAGCAACAGTGGCAGAGGGCGTTGTTGCCGCTCCCGCAGCTCCAGGGTGCCATTTATCGCGCCGGTCCAGATTAACAGGGCCGTACCCAGCGTAGGGAGCCCAAACGTGAATAGCACCACCAGCGCAACCAAGCGCCAGCGGTCAGGCAACGGAGGGTATTGCACCAGTGCCGGCAGTTGGTAGCAGACCACATAATAGAGGTAGCTGGGCAGCAGCAGAGGGTGGCAAACCGCCGAAAAAAACAGGGCAATAGGGCGGTTCAAGGAAACAATAGGACCAGGGCCCACAGATAAGACAAGCAAAACTACTAAAGCTCCTGCGGTTTCGCTCGCACTTTCCTATCTTTAGGAAACCTGCCAAAGGAGATATGTGTCTGTTGAGCAGGCTCACTTTACATCTTACTATTATAGCATGAAGCGTACAATACTCGGTGTCCGGGCGCGGCAATTATTACTTGGCTTGGCAACGGCCGGCACCGTGGGCGGAGGCGCCTGGTGGTGGCAGCATCAGGCCGAAAAATCGGAAGTAGCCTATGAAATGCGGGAAGAGCACGAAGGCGAGGAAGAAGAGGACGAAGACCGCCCTGACCGTCCTGACCTAGCCTTAGAGCAGGACATAGCCCGGACAATGGACCCCGCCTTAGGCAGGGTGCCGAGCGAGCGACTGGTGCCGGCCCAGCAATATGCCCAGCAGCTCTTGGCCCAGCGAGCCAATATGCGCCCTACGGCAGGTAGCATTGCCCTCACGCAGTGGTTCGAACGGGGCCCAGCAAACGTGGGCGGCCGCACCCGTGCCCTGCTCGTGGATGCTGCTGACCCCACTGGCAATACGGTGTGGGCTGGCTCAGTAGGCGGGGGGCTTTGGAAAACCACCAACGGCCTGGCAGGAGCCACAGCCACTACCTGGCAAAGCATTGACAACTTTTTCGCCAACCTGGCCATCACGGCTCTTGTTGCCGACCCGCGCAATGCCAACACCATGTACTTTGGCACGGGCGAAGGGTTTTTTAATGCCGATGCCGTTCGGGGGCAGGGCATCTGGAAGTCCACCAACCACGGAGTTACTTGGGCGCAACTGCCCAGCACCAACGGTGTTGATTTTCAGTACGTGCAGAAGCTGTTGGTGCATCCCACCAATGGTGACTTATACGCCGGTACGCGCAACGGCTTATTCCGTAGCTCTAATGGCGGCACCACTTGGGTGAAAGTGCTGGGCTCCGGCGTGGGGGCTGTATCCGACCAGATAGCGGATATTGAAATAGCGGCCGATGGTACCTTGTATGTTGGCACAGGGTTGAGGGCAACCGATGGTATCTACCGCTCTTCTACTGGCAACGCTAGTTCCTGGACCAAGCTCAACACGCTGGCTAACTCGGGCCTGCCAACTACAGGTTACTACCGCATCGAGCTGGCCTGCGCGCCGAGCCGGGCGCAACGAGTGTACGCCATTATGCAGAACTCGGCTAACAGCCAAGTGCTGGGCCTCTACCGCTCCGATGATGGCGGCGACACCTGGGTAACCATGACCTTTCCGGGCGGTACGGCCTCTACACTCGCTAGCAGCCAAGCCTGGTACGACCTTATAGCAACCGTGTCGCCCACCAACCCCGACCTGATCTATGCTGGTGGCTTGGATATGTGGCGGTCGGCTACGGCCGGTGATGATCCGGTTATCTGGACGAAAGTATCGAACTGGACAGCCGCTACAACTTCGCCCGGTTACCTGCATGCCGACCACCACGCCATTGTTTTCGCTACGCCGGATATTTGCTACTTCGGCAACGACGGCGGCGTATCCGTTACGCAAAATGCGGCGGTGGCCACGCCGGCTACTCCCATCTTCAGCACCCGTGTCAACAACTACAATGTAACGCAGCTATACGCCTGCGCCGTGCATCCTACCAACGTGAATTATTTTCTGGGAGGAACGCAGGATAATGGTACGCAACGCTACAACGGAGCCGGAACGGTGAGTACCACGGTGGCCACGGGCGGCGACGGTGCTTTCTGCTTTATTGACGAAGACGAGCCGCAGTACCAGTTTACCAGCTACGTGTACGCTCAGTATCGGCGGTCCACCAACAACGGTACCAGCTTTGCGAACCAAAATATCAGCTCTTCATTGGGCTCGTTCATCAACCCCACCGACTACGACAGCCGCTCCAATGCTATGTTTGGCGGCTATGGTGCCAATGCCATGTTCCGCTGGCTTGATGCCACCACCACGGCCGGCACCACTGCTACGAGCGTTGCGCTACCCGGTGCTGGTACGGTTACGCACGTAACCGTGTCGCCAGGCGTGCTTGATCGAGTATACGTGGGCACCAACTCGGGCAAAGTGCTGCGCATTGACTCCGCCCGGAATGTAGCACCGCGTACCCCGGTTATCACCGAAATCAAGGGCACTTTCTCGGGCTCGGTTTCCTCGGTAGCTGTAGATAAAACCAACGAGCAGCACCTGGTGGTTACGTATTCCAACTATGGCGTAGTGAGCGTGTGGGAAACCACCAACGGCGGCACCGCCTGGCGCAACGTGGAAGGCAACCTGCCCGACATGCCCATCCGCTGGGCGCTGTTCGACCCTACTGATGGTACCCGCGTACTGCTGGCCACCGAGCTGGGCGTGTGGGGCACGGATAACCTGTCGGCTGGTACCGTCAGCTGGATACCGGTTAACAACGGCCTGGCCAACGTGCGGGTAGACATGCTGCGCATGCGCACCTCCGACAAGCAAGTGGCCGCCGCCACGCACGGCCGCGGCCTCTACACCACCGACGCCCTGCGCGTACTGAGTACCAACAAAGGCAAGGCCGCCGCCACCAACGGCTACGTGCGCAACGCCTACCCCAACCCCTTCCGGGAGCAACTGAACGTGGAGCTTGACCGGCCCGCTGCCGCTGGTACCACCTTCACCCTCACCGATATGCAGGGACGGGTGGTGCACCGCGCCACCGCCCGTGGCAACGCCCGTGAGCAGGCTGTACAGCCGCCATCCAACCTGGCATCTGGCGCCTACATCCTGCAAGTGAAAGGCAACGGCCAAATCGCCACCCGCCGCGTAGTGAAGCAGTAGAGAATACTGATTTAATACAGAAGAAAGGCCCGAAGCAACTTGCTTCGGGCCTTTCTTCTGTATTAAATGCTTTATTATGAAAGCTGAGCGCCGAAGTATTACAGCTCCTTGCGCAGGCGGGCTACCGGGATGTTGAGCTGCTCGCGGTACTTGGCCACGGTGCGGCGGGCAATGTTGTAGCCGCGGGCGTTGAGCATCTTTTCCAGCTTGTCGTCGCTCAGCGGCCGGTCTTTCTTCTCGCCCTCAATGATTTCCTTGAGGATGTGCTTCACTTCGCGGCTGCTGGCGTCCTCGCCCGAATCAGTGGCAATGCCTTCCGAGAAGAAGTATTTGAGCGGGTAGATGCCGAACTCCGTCTGCACCGATTTCGAGTTGGCCACCCGGCTGATGGTACTGATGTCCATCCCGATTTCCTGGGCTATGTCCTTGAGAATCATGGGGCGCAGCTTGCTTTCGTCGCCGTCCTGGAAGAACTCGCGCTGGTAGCGCACAATGGCATCCATGGTGCGCAGCAGCGTGTTCTGGCGCTGCCGGATGGCGTCGATAAACCACTTGGCCGAGTCCAGCTTCTGCTTCACGAACGTCACGGCCTCCTTTAGCTTCTTGTCCTTCTTCGAGCCTTTGTCGTAGGCCCGGAACATGTCGGTGTAGGCGGGGCTCACGCGCAGGTCGGGGGCGTTGCGCGAGTTGAGCGTGAGGTTGAGCACGCCGTTGTCGTTGGTCAGAATGAAGTCGGGGATGATGTACTGCACCTTGCCGCTGCCCACCGGGCCACTACCGCCGGGCTTGGGGTTGAGCTTCAAAATCAGCGCAATAGCCTCTTTCAGCTCGTCGTCTTCCAGGTCTAGGCGCTGCTGAATGCGCTGGTAGTGCTTCTTGGTAAACTCATCGAACGTCTCGCTCAGAATCCGCTCGGCGTGCTCGGTGTTTTCGTCCTGGTGGCGGCGCTCCAGTTGCAGCAGCAGACACTCCTGCAAGTCGCGGGCGGCAATGCCTGCCGGGTCCAGGCTTTGCACCAAACGCAGCACGGCCTCAATTTCGGGTACGGTGGCTTCAATGTTCTGCGCAAAAGCCAGGTCGTTGGCAATGGCCGACAGGTCGCGGCGGATGTAGCCGTCGTTATCAATGGAGCCGATGAGCTGGCGGCCAATGGCTTCCTGCTTTTCGTCGAGGTCGGCAAAGCCCAGCTGGTCGAGCAAACTGTCGATAAGGGAGCCGCCGGTATCGGCCAGGGGCATTTCCCGGTCGTCTTCCTCTTCGCCGGGGCCGTCGCCCTGCATTTTGTAGCCGGCTATTTCGTCGTCGTTAAGGTAGTCGCTCAGGTCGAGGTCGTCGGCGCTTTCCGATTCCTTCACCTCCAGCGGCTCGTCTTTGGTGGGTAGCTCTATTTCCGGCTGTTCTTCGCCTTGGTCGTTGCTGTCGAAGTCCTCGTCCAGCGTATTATCGGGGTTGTCGAACTCGGCATCAGGGTCGTCGAAATCGTCGTCCGAATCATCGGAATCGTCGCGCTCCTGCTCCTCGAAGTCGTCGTCCGCGTCGTCGCCTTCTTCCAATGCGGGGTTAGCCTCTAGCTCCTCCTTGATGCGCGCTTCCAGCTCTGCCGTCGGGATTTGCAGCAGTTTAATGAATTGTATTTGTTGGGGTGACAGCTTCTGCGAGAGAAGCTGCTTCATATCCAGTCGTTGCATACGCTAAAAACTCAGGCGCTCCGTCTAGGTGAAAAACGGGGGGTGGTTCAGTCAAATATAGGCCTTTCTGTACTTGGGTTAGGCGGAAAATGTTGGCGTTGCACCCGCCTTTCAAGGTGGCCGACTGTTGCACTGCGCTTATTGGGTGCGGTTCTGAGCGTAGGGTACGGGGCTAGCTCCCGCCCGGCGTTGGGCGGCCTGCCTTAAAACAAAGCAACGATGGGCGGGGGTTAGCCCCGCCCATCGTTGCGCTTCCTTGGCAACGGTCCGCCAGCGTGAGATAAGAAAGGTGTTCTTACGCGCTACCAAATCTTCTACCTTTGCTGTTCTATCTATTCAATTCGAGAACCGAAAGCCCGATGTCTGACCTTAGAAAAACCAGCGTGCAGGAGTTGCTCCGCAGCACCGACCTGGACCGCGAAGTGCTCCTGAAAGGCTGGGTACGCACCCGCCGCGGCAACAAATACGTGCAGTTCATTAGCGTCAACGACGGCTCTACCATCCATAATATTCAGGTGGTGGCCGATGCCGAGAAGTTTTCGGACGAGAGCCTCAAGGAAATTACTACCGGTTCGAGCGTGGCGGTGCGCGGCAAGCTGGTGGCCTCGCAGGGCAAAGGCCAGGCCGTGGAAGTGCAGGCCGCCGAAATTGAAGTGTACGGCGCCTCCGACCCCGAAACCTACCCGCTGCAAAAGCGCGGCTCCGACCAGAAAGGCATTTCGTTGGAAGAGCTGCGCAAGATTGCGCACATGCGGCCCCGCACCAACACGTTTGGAGCGGTGCTGCGCATTCGGCACGCCATGTCGTTTGCTATTCACCAGTACTTCAACGCCAACGGCTACTTCTACGTGCACACGCCCATCATCACCGGCTCCGATGCCGAGGGTGCCGGCCAGATGTTCCGCGTAACCACGCTGCCCGACGTGAACCCGCCGCTCAACGACGCCGGCCACGTGGATTACAAGCAGGATTTCTTTGGCAAGCCCACCAACCTCACCGTATCGGGGCAGCTGGAAGGCGAGCTGGCGGCTATGGCGCTGGGCAAGGTGTACACGTTCGGGCCTACGTTCCGGGCCGAGAATTCCAACACGGCCCGCCACTTAGCCGAGTTCTGGATGGTGGAGCCCGAAGTGGCCTTCAACGACTTGCAGGACAACATGGACCTGGCCGAGGATTTCCTCCGCAGCCTGGTGCGCTACGCCCTGGAGCACTGCGCCGACGACCTGCAATTCCTCAACGACCAGTACGACAAGGAGCTGCTCAACCGCCTGAAGTTCGTGACCGACAACGAGTTCCAGCGCCTGACCTACACCGAGGCGGTGGAGATTCTGAAAACGGCCAGGCAGAAGTTTGAATTCCCGGTGGATTGGGGCACCGATTTGCAGTCGGAGCACGAGCGGTACCTGGTGGAGAAGCACTTCAAAAAGCCGGTTATCCTCACCAACTACCCCAAGGAAATCAAGGCCTTCTACATGAAGCTGGATGACGATGGCCGCACCGTGCGCGCCATGGACGTGCTGTTCCCCGGCATCGGCGAAATCATTGGCGGCTCGCAGCGCGAAGAGGACTTGCAGAAGCTCAGCACCCGCATGCAGGAAATGCACGTGCCCGAAGAGGACCTGTGGTGGTACCTCGATACCCGCCGCTTCGGCACGGCGCCGCACGCCGGCTTCGGCCTGGGTTTCGAGCGCCTGATTCTGTTCGTCACCGGCATGACCAACATCCGCGACGTCATTCCCTTCCCCCGCTTCCCCAAGAGCGCCGAGTTTTAGAATTGTACTATGGCACGGTAGAGTTGTAAACCTACCGTGCAACCCGTATACTTGCTTTCATTGAAGAGCTTGTTCGGGGCGTTTCGAATCAACCTTCGAGCCGCCCTGAACAAGCTCTTCACTTTGAAAGTGGCGTATGCACGCCTGCTTTACCCCGCCAAAACCTGCCCTGAGTTCCGCCCGAATATCCTGTATTAGTTGAAAGCCGCGGCTGCTTTTCCTGTGCCCGGAAACGGCTAATACAGAATTCCCATGATTACCGATGCCTTTGTAGCAGCAGCTGCCAGGAAAGCAGTTGGCTGTTATCATTCACCGTCTAATCTGGTACTGTTATGCGTGCTCAGCCTGGTTATAGGCCTGCGGTAGTTGCCACGGGAAAATCCCTCAGCTCTTACCGGGTGGCGGTACTTGCCATTATTTCCCTGGGTGTTCTGTTCCGGCTGTTTCACTTCTTCTATAACCGCTCGTTGTGGGAAGATGAAGTGTACCTCTCAACCGGCATCGTGGAAATGAGCTTGCGGGAACTGCTCACGAAGCCACTGCCGCACTTGCAAAGCGCCCCGCCCGGCTATCTGCTGATAGCTCACTCGTTTGTAGTGCTGTTCGGTAAGAACGAGCAGGCCCTACGGCTATACTCACTGGTTACCGGCGTGGCGGCGCTGTTTTTGTTTGTGCCGGTGGCCCGCTATTTCCTCAGGCCGCTGGGCACCACAGTAGCGCTGGCGTTGCTGGCGTTTGCGCCGCCACTAGTGTACCACGCGGTGGAAGCCAAGCCGTACGGCCCCGAGCTGTTCGTGACGATACTGATTATGTGGCTGTATGTGCGCTACAAAGGCCAGAACAACCTGCGAGCTATGCTGCGGTGGGGAATATGGAGCAGCGTGCTGGTGTGGTTTGCCTATTCGTCGGTGTTTGTGCTGGCGGGACTGGCGGTGGCAGTTGGGGCCGCGTACCTACATAGCAAGCAATGGCCCGTGCTGCTGCGCTTACTGGTTCCGGCGGGGATGGGAGCGGTGAGCTTCGGGGTAGTGTACTGGCTGTTTGGCAGGCAAAGCGCCGGGAGTGGCTGGCTGGTTTATTTCTTCTACAAGTGCAACAGCTATTTGCCACTCACTTCGGCCAGGGAAGCAGTGGTGTGGCTGGGGCAGCGGGTGTTCCTGTTTTTTCACTACCCATTGGGCTTGAGCTGGTCCAACAACAGCATGCTGAAAGCCAGTGAGCAAGTGCTTCAGCGAATGTCGTTGGTGCCGGTGGTATTGATTGGCGCGGGCGTACTGTATTTCTACAAGCACAGCAAACAGTACCTGTTACTACTGGCGGCGGTGTTGCTATTGGCGGTGGCGGCTTCTGCGCTGAAAGCGTATCCGTTCATCGACCGCCTGACGGTGTATCTGGCGCCGCTGGTAATACTGCTGCTGGCCGGCGGCTGCGACTATCTGGTTGCTAAACGCAGCCTACTAACGCAAGCTGGCTACGCGCTGGCCTTGCTGCTGGTGTTCGGGCCGCTTAAAAACTCAGTGGCCCAGGTAGTTACTCCGTACTTATTCGGCGAGTTCAAGAAGTCCTACCACCGCGAGGCCATCCAGTACATCAACGCCAACTACCGCCCCGGCGACGCGGTGTACATTCATTGGAACGAGAAGCCCGCCTACAACCTGTACCGCACCATCACGCCGCTCCGGTTCACTGCCGTGCAGGGCAACGACTACCGGCACGCCGTCGGCAACTTTCCCGAGTATTTCGCCCGAATGGATGCCGAGCTGCACGCCCTGCCTAACACCAAACGTGTGTGGGTTATCTGGAGCAATACCGATACACCAGTCGGCAACTACGTGGGGGACCCGGCCTGGTACTACCAGCACAACGACGGGGTGCAGCGTTTCCGGCAGCATCTGATGAGCATCGGCAAACGGCTGGAGGGCTTCAACCCCGCTGATGGCAACAGCAACACGATGAGTGATGCCCACGTGAGTTTGATGGAGCTATACTGAGGGGTAAGTAGTAGGTAGTTGGTCGTAAGATTGATTGTGGGTTGGTTTCTTGTCACCACCCACTCGCCTAGCAGTAATTGCGCAACTCCTTATCGTCTACGGCCACTAGCGCATCCAGGCGTAGCTCAAATCCATCGGCCAGGCGCAGGTATTCCACTTTGTCTTTGATATAAAGGTCTTGGATGGTGCCGGTGTAGGTGCTGGGCGGCGTGTCGGGCTCGGTGCGGTAGGTGAGCGTGCACGGCTGACCGGTGGTGGCGCGGGCTTCCAGCTCGTCGTAGAAGCTGCAGCTGATGGGTTGGTAGGTTGGAGCAGGCATGGAGCGGGGAATTTTCAAGTTGGACAGAAGTACTTGTACAATATCAACGAGTGTGAGAGCAGAGGGTTATCTTACACTATCCATCACTACCAAATTCCTTTCCATGATGAATACGCTACTCACTTTCTGCTCCCGCGCAGTGCTTGGCCTAACACTGCTGGGGTTTGCCGCTGCCGCGCAAGCTCAGTCGCTTATCACCGTAACTGTTGGTGCTGGTACCAGCGCGGCTTCCACCAACGCGCTGCTTAGTACCAGCACTACCACCAACAAGTACGCGCGCACCGTCTCAATTTACTCAGCGGCGGAGCTGCTGGCCGCCGGGGCACAGGCGGGCTCCTTTACGCGGATTGCCTGGTTTAAAGGCGGAGCGGGTGAGTACCCGGCCAACGATGCCCAGCTAAGCATCTACCTGAAGCGTACCACGGCCACGGCCCTGTCGGCCAATCCAGTGGTGTGGGCCACGGAGGTGGTAGGCGCAACTCCAGTGTACACCAACTCCGCGCTCAGCTTGCCTGCCGGCACGGGCTGGAAAGACTTTGTTTTCTCGGCCCCCTTTGCCTGGAACGGCACCGACAATATAGAAGTGCTGGTAGACTGGTTTCGGAACAGCACCCCAACGGCGGATATTACGTGGCAGTACACTGCCGTTTCGGCCACGGGCGGCGCACATGCTACGCAGGTGAATAGTGCCCTCATTCCTACTGTGCGGTGGGCCGCCAACCGGCCCAACGTGCAATTGCAGCTGGCCGTAGTCAGCGCCACGCACCAGCAGGCCCCGGCCGGGTGGGTGCAGGTGGCCCCCAACCCGTTTGCCGGCGAGCTACAGCTGGCGGTGGGCGCGAATAGCCAAGGGCAAGCTCTGGAAACGATACTTACCGATGCGCTGGGCCGCACCTTGCAGCAGCGGCGCACCTCGCTCGGCGCCGTCCGCACCTTGCAGACCCCGGCCCACCTGGTACCCGGAATCTATTTCCTGACGGTAAGAAACGAAAAGTGGCAGCAAACCTTTCGGGTGGTGCACGAGTAGCGCCTGAGCGCAAAGTGCCGCGTACCCACCACTGGTACGCGGCACTTTGCGCTCGAAGCCAACCTCAGCCGGGGGAACCGCGTTTTGCAGAAAGAACGTCTTTTCGCAACTGCTGTGTCTGAACTAACTGAAACCAACCTGGCTCCCGCCACTGCCTTGCAGGACGGCGAAATGCGCATCTATAAAGCCCACGACACAGAGGTGTTGCTGCTGCGCCAACAAGGGCAGTACCACGCGCTGGCCGCTCATTGTCCGCACTACGGGGCGCCGCTGGAAAAAGGTAAGCTGGTCGGTGACAAGCTGGTATGTCCGTGGCACCATGCCTGTTTCCGCGTGACGGATGGTGCCCTGTGCGAGCCGCCGTCCTTGGATGCCCTGCCCTCGTTTCCGGTGCGCGTGGCCGATGGCCGGGTGTGGGTGCAGGTCCCAAAGAATCCACCAGCTTCCACGGCCAGCCCCGATGCTACTCCTACGGCGTTGGTGGGTGGCGAAACGCCCGCGGCCAACGCCGCCGCCCCCGATGCCCGCACGTTTGTGCTGGTAGGGGCCGGAGCCGCCAGCCAGTTTGCCGCCCAAACGCTGCGTCAAGAGGGTTTCGGCGGCCGAATTGTGATGCTGACCACCGAACCTGAACCGCCCTACGACCGGACCAAGCTTAGCAAAGCCTACCTGGCCGGCAAGGCCGAAAAGCAGGCCCTGCCGCTGCGCGACACTAGCTTTTACAAGCAGCACCGCATCGAGTTGCTGACTGACACTCGCGCCATCGGCCTCAACCTGCCCACTAAGGAACTGCACGTGAGTGGCCGGGTCCCGTTGCGCTACGACAAGTTGCTGCTGGCTCCCGGCGGCGTCCCCAATCTGCTGGCGGCCTTGCCGGGCCACCAGCTAGCCGGTGTGCTGCCGCTACGCAACCCCACCGATGCCGAGGCCATTCGGCAAGCTGCTAGTGAGGCCGCGCACGTGGTAATCATCGGGGCGGGTTTTATTGGCATGGAAGCCGCCGCCAGCCTGGTAGCCGATGGCCGACGGGTGACGGTAATAGCGCAGGAAAAAGAACCGTTCGAGCGAGTGCTAGGGCCAAAAATCGGGGCTATGTTTCGTAACCTGCACAAGCGCAACGGCGTGCGGTTCAGACCGGAAGCCGTTGTGGCTGAGCTGGAAGGCGAGAATGGAACAGTAACAGCTGTGCGGCTGCAATCGGGCCAGCGCCTGCCCGCCAATGTGGTAGTGCTGGGAGTAGGCGTAAAGCCCGCCACCGACTTCCTGCAACACACCTTTGCCCTGGAAAAAGACGGCGGCCTGCGGGTAGACGCCCACTTGCAAGCCGCCGAGCACGTATACGCCGCCGGTGATATTGCCCGCTTCCCGCTAGCCGCCGGCCTGGGCCAACACCGCATCGAGCACTGGCGGGTGGCGCAGCAGCACGGGGCCTGCGCTGCCCGTAACATGCTGGGCCAGCAGCAGCCGTTCAGCGCCGTGCCGTTCTTCTGGACTCAGCAGTACGGCAAAAGCCTGCGCTACGTGGGCCATGCCGAAACCTGGGACGAAATTATCTTCCACGGCGACGTGCGCCGCCAGGATTTTATGGCCCTCTACGCCCACCAAAACCGCCTGGTAGCCGCCGCCGCCATGAACCGCGACCAGGACATGATCTGCATCGAAGCCCTCATGGCCTTGGGCCAGATGCCCACCCCCACGGCCGCCCGGCGCAAGCAGAACTGGGCACGGCTGCTGGAGCAGGCACACCCAGTCGGGACCTAATCAGTATCTGGTCAAATCGTACTGCGCGGCAGCCATGTTGTAGAACAAATAGTTATAGTCCTGGCCAGTGTTATGCGCTTGCTTCCAGAGGGAATCCTGTATGGCGGGAGACTTCCTTAGCTTGTCCTCTATCGCCTGAACGCGCTTTTCGTCTATAGCCGTGTAGGGGTTAAATGACTTGAAGGCATCGGCACTAAATCCTCTGTCGAAGTTGCCCAAGCTGTGCTGTGCGAACAGAACGAGAACTATTTTTTGATTTAGTATTTCAGCTTTGCGGTTCAACTGAAACACATCTTTGTTCGGCGACATATCGTCTCGGGCCCCTAGCTGAACTTGGTGGTTGTAGTACCAGAACTGCGTTTTATCACTGAGTAGATTCTGGATGTAGGGATAGAAGCCAATCAAACTGTACACATAACTGTCGCCAACTATCAGAACGTTGGGCTTCTGCTGGTTGGGCTTGGGCGGGCTAAATTCAACGGTTGGGTAAGCCATTTCAAACGCCGCCGGCTCCTTAAGCAGGTTCAGGGATTTGGCTATATCGTTATCTGTGTCGCGGGGCTCAGTGGTAATCACTCGGCTGGTTGCGGCAAAATCTGGTAAATCGAGGTGGGTGTGTTGCTCGATATAGCGGAACAGCGAGTCGGCGGCCAGCGTAACACCGTAGCCGCTCCAATGAATACCGCCGCGCGGGAATAGCGGGTAAGAAGCCGTGTCTTTCCATTGCCGGAATGCCTGAGCTAAATCAAGCACATTGACGCCCGTATTCTTCATTTGCCGCACGTAAGCCGTGTAGTTGGATTCGGCACGAGGCAGTGTGTGGAAGTAGGACGGATAATACTCAGGATAAAAATTAGCCTTGTCCGGTGCGACAACATAGGCCAGAAAAATTCCGCGGCGCGCTAAGGTGTCTTGCACCGACTTGAATCGACGCACATTAGTCTGAATAACGGTGTCGCCCTTGAAATCCTGGCCCAGGTAAGACCGAATAGCTACTTCATCAAGTAGCACTTCGTTTTTACCGACTAATACTGCATTAGCCTTGGCTACTCCAAAAACCGAATAAGCCAGTTGGTTGCGTAGCCGGATAAGCACCTCACGGAAACCAATCCGGTCTTCTACATATTTTTCCAGTGCGGGTTGGTAGCTATTATCGAATATGCCAGACCAGCTAAAGTCGGGGTGTGGAGCTTGTTCAGAATATCCCCCGAGCGTACCCATCTTGAAGATGGGAAACCGCGTCTGGACAGCTGGCAACAGGAGAACAACCAGCAGCACTGCCAGAAACAACCGCTTCAGTATGTTGGAAAGGAGTGTCACGTGCTAAAACCGGAAATAGATAAACGGATTGAACGAGCTACCAATAATGGCTCCCGCGCTCAGGATAAGCAGTACTGCGGCGGCCAATGTGAGGCCCGCCGCCCTCGGTAAGCTGAGTTTTTCACCGAACAGCAGGCCCACTTCCCAACGCTCCACTCGGGGCAGCGCCGCCATGAAGGAAAACAGGGCGGCCGATGCCAAAGTAACCCAGAACTCGTTGTTGAAATAGGGCAGCTGCCCCAGGCCGCCACTTGCCATTCGCTTGAGGTAGGCCAGCGCCCCGGCGAGGCTTTCGGCGCGGAACAGTACCCAGCCAACCACAGTAACAATGAATGTGGGGATGATACTGAGCACACCCAGCCGCTTGGCGATGCGCAGTAGAAACAGCCGGTCCAGAATCAGAAACAGGCCGTGAAAGGCACCCCAGGCAATGAAGTTCCAGGCGGCGCCGTGCCAGAATCCGGAGAGGATGAACACGGTCCAGAGGTTGGCGTAGAGCCGACCAGTGCTTACCCGGTTGCCCCCAAGCGGGATGTAGAGGTAGTCGCGCATCCAGCGGCCCAGCGTGATGTGCCAGCGCTGCCAGAACTCGGTGATAGAGCGTGAGACGTAGGGGTTGTTGAAATTTTCAGGAAACTGGAAGCCCATCAGCCGGCCCAGCCCAATGGCCATGTCGGAGTAGCCCGAGAAGTCGAAGTAAATCTGAAACGTGTAGGCCACCGCCCCCAGCCACGCCAGCGGTGCCGATACGTCGGCTGGGTTCATAGCGAATATCTTATCAGCTTCTAGGCCCAGTACGTTGGCAATGAGCACTTTCTTGCCCAATCCTACACCAAACCGAAACAAGCCCGCCAGCTTCTGGTCCACCGTATCAAAAGCGCGGCGGTCAGTGAGTTGGCCGGCTATTTCGTGGAAGCGCACGATGGGGCCGGCAATCATCTTCGGAAACAGCATGATGTAGAGCATGAAGTCCCAGAAGCTGCGCAACGGCTTGTTCACGCCCCGGTACACGTCGATGGTGTAAGTCAGCTTTTCGAAGGTGAAAAAGGAAATGCCAATGGGCAGCACCACCCGCTCCCAGGTCAGGGCTGAGCCGCCCAGCGCCGTTTGTACCGCCCCAATATTCTCCAGAAAGAAGTTGGCATACTTGAAGTAGAAAAGCATGGCCACGTTAATGACTATGCTCATCGTGAGGTAGATGCGCTTTTGCCAGCCCTCGGCCTTGTCCATGAAGCGGATCAGGATGAAGTTGACCACCACCGAGGCCACGAACAAAGCCAGGAAGTTGAGGCCGCCCCAGGCGTAGAAGCCGATACTGGCTATCAGGGCCACCGTGTTCTTGAGCCGGGTGGGGGTCAGGAAGTAGAGCAGCAGGAAAGCCGGCAGAAAATAAAACAGAAACAGCGTACTACTAAATACCATATAGTGCAGAGCAAACGGACCTCATGTCTGCCCGAAAATACAGGATTACCAGTTGTTGAGCGGCAAAAAAAGCCGGACTCTCAGAAGAGAGTCCGGCTTATGCTAATGGCAGGTACAGAGGGAAGCGAGCTAGTGCTTGCCGTGGCCTTTGCCATGGCCCTTGTTGCCTTTGTTCTTGCCTTCTACCACGTACACGCCACCCGGCTGCACGGCTCCTAGCTTTTTGGCCTGGCCCGGCGGCAGGCCCTTGCCGTTTTGCAGGCGCTTCACCTGGCCGGGCGGCAGGCTAACTGGGTACAACGTGCGGTGGCGGCTGTACTGTGACCAAGGCTGGGCGCCTACGTAATCGATAACTACGGGGTGGAAAGAAGATGTTGAGTACCCCGTTAGGTTGGCAGTGCGCACCCATTTGCCGTTTTGCTGCACGATGTAGCGCTGCGCGCCCAAGTCATAGTAGCTGCTGGCCTCCGGAATGTAGTAGTATTGCTTGCCCGCTGGTACGGCCGGCCCCCACGAAGGCGGCGTAATGTTGATATTGACCTGAGCCTCAGCGGCCAATGACATACCAGTCAGCAGAAAGGCGAAAGTGAGCTTGGGAAATAGGTTCATGGATGGGGAGTGGTTGAGAGAGTTCAGACGGATACAGCTGGTAGTTGCAAGAAAGAGGCCAGACTGCTTGTACTGTTCTGCTTCCTACGCAAACTGCCAACCTGACGATGTGCAAATACGCTGATTTTAATCATAAAAAAGCGGCTCTACGTAGAGCCGCTTTTTTATGAGAAGCATACTATGGTTTACCGGCCGCGGCCCCGTTCCCTACCTCCATCGGAACCGCCGTTTTGTATTTCACGACCACCTTGCGGGCCTCGGTCGTTGCGGCCGGGACCGGGCTGATAGTCGCGCGTAGTGAGCTGGTAGCCACGATTGTCGGAGCCGTTGTACCGGCTATCGGGGCGGTAGTTGCCGCGGTTGTTCCGGTCGTAGTCGTTGGAGCGGGCGTAACCCCGGTTGGTATAGGGGTTGTTGCCGTAGCTGCCAGGGGCGGGGCGGTAGTTAGGCTGCGGGGTGCGGTAGCCATAGCCGGAGTTGTGGCCGCCATAGCCGCCTCGGTTGTAGCCATAGCCCCGGTTGCCGCGGTAGTAGCCCGGCTGCCAGCCGCGCTGGCCGCAATACACCCGATGGTCGTGAATGTAGCCCCACGGCTGCCGCCCCACATAGTTGATAACGATGGGGTGGAAGAAGCGCGGGTCGTAGCTGGCGTAGTAGGTGGGCAAATATGGGGTGCTTACCCAGTAGCCATAGGGGTCGAGGTACACGTATTGCTGCGTGTAGAGGTCGTAATAGCCGTCAATTTCCGGGATGTAGTAATACTGCGCGCCAGGGCCTACGGCCGGGCCCCAGGCAGGCGGCCCCACATTCACGTTGACCCGCACCTGGGCCTGCGCTACGCCGCGTTGCAGCAGCAAGCCCAGCATCAGTAGCAAGCTCAATCTAAGTGTCAGTTTCATGGTTGAAAAAGAGAAATGAACAATGAAACCTATAACGCAAGAACAGCGCCATTTATCTGATTCTGAGTTGGAAAATGCGTCGAACTCGTGGCCTCGTAACAGAACTTCCAATCCACTGGGACGTTTAGGGCGCTTGTGTTGTTACAGGCTGTCTGTCCGCGCCAGTTTTTGGGCGGACTGCCCCAAGTAAGTTGGCCAAAATGCTTGGCAAATAAGCTATTCGGGGTAGCCATTGGGGCGCGTATTGCGTACCTTTGCAGACTTATTCGCTTCGCTAGTGCATGGCCAAAAAATCAACTGCTGCTCCCGCTGCTACTTCTCCCAAAGCACCTAAAGCACCCAAGGCTCCGAAAGTGGCTGCGGCCCCTGAGGTAGCCTCGGTTTCTTTACCATCTGTTACGCTGCCAACGCTGGTGCAGGGCCAGCTCAACGGCCACGCCGCCGATACCGAAGCGCCGTTCATTGAGGTGTACGGGGCGCGGGAGCACAATCTCAAAAACGTTTCTATCCAGATTCCGCGCGGGCGGCTGGTGGTATTCACGGGCATCTCCGGCTCGGGCAAGTCGTCGTTGGCTTTCGACACGATTTACGCCGAGGGCCAGCGCCGCTACATGGAGACATTTTCGGCGTATGCCCGCAGCTTCATGGGTGGCCTGGAGCGGCCCGATGTGGACAAGATTGAAGGCCTGTCGCCGGTAATCAGCATCGAGCAGAAAACCACCTCGCGCAACCCGCGCTCCACGGTAGGCACCATCACCGAAATCTACGACTTCCTGCGCCTGCTCTACGCCCGCACCGCCGAGGCGTTTAGCTACGCTACCGGCGTCAAGATGATCCGGCAGAGCGACGACCAGATTATCAACTACATCCTGCAACAGTTTGATGGCAAGAAGCTGGTGGTGCTGGCGCCCGTAGTGAAAGGCCGCAAAGGGCACTACCGCGAGCTGTTTCAGCAGATTGCCAAGCTCGGCTTCACCAAAGTGCGGGTGGATGGCGAACTGCTCGACATCACGGCCAAGATGCAAGTGGACCGCTACAAGATTCACGACATCGAAATTGTGATTGACCGGCTGGTGGTGAAGGAGGAAGACCGGTTCCGGCTGTCGGGCTCGGTGCAGAACGCGCTGACCCACGGCAAAGGCACTATGCTAGTGCTCGACCCCGACGAAAAGAAAGTGGACAAGCAAACCCAGTTCTTCTCGCGCTTCCTCATGGACCCCGTCACCGGCATTGCCTACGACGACCCAGCCCCGAACACGTTCAGTTTCAACTCGCCGTACGGTGCGTGCCCGGTGTGCAATGGCTTGGGCGAGGTGCAGGAGATTACCGAAGAATCGGTAATGCCGGATAAGAAGCTGAGTATCAGCCGGGGCGGTATTGCGCCGCTGGGCGAGTACCGCGACATTTGGATTTTCCAGCAACTCAGTGTCATCCTCAAAAAGCACAAGCTCAGCCTCAGCACTTCGCTGGAAAAGCTCCCTGCCGACTTAATCGAGCGGCTGCTCTACGGCGTACCCGAGGACGAGGACGCCGACCCCAAAAAGGCCAACTACGCCGAGCCGTTCGAGGGCATTATTCCGTTTCTGCGTCGGCAGATGGAGTCGGACTCCGAGAACATCCGGGAGTGGATTCAGCAGTACACGCAGGCCAAGGAGTGCCCCGAGTGCCACGGCTACCGTCTCAAAAAGGAGAGCCTGCACTTCAAGATGGACGACAAGCACATCGGCGAGTTGTCGGTGATGGACTTGAACGAGCTGGCTACCTGGTTTGAAGGCCTGGAAACGCGCCTGACCGACCGGCAGAACCTGATTGCGCGGGAACTGCTCAAGGAAATTCGTAAGCGCATCGGCTTTTTGCTGGAAGTGGGCCTCGACTACCTTAACCTGCACCGTTCCGTGCGCACGCTGTCAGGGGGGGAAAGCCAGCGGATTCGCCTCGCCACCCAGATTGGTACCCAGCTGGTAGGCGTGCTCTACATCATGGATGAGCCCAGCATCGGCTTGCACCAGCGCGACAACGAGCGGCTAATCAAGGCCTTGCAACACCTGCGCGACATCGGTAACTCGGTGATTGTGGTGGAGCACGACAAAGACATGATTCTGCACGCCGACTACGTGCTGGATATTGGCCCCGGTGCGGGTATTCACGGCGGGCACATTGTGGCGTCGGGTACGCCGCAGGAGATTTTCAACTCCGGTAGCCTGACCTCGCAGTACCTCAGCGGGCAGAAGCACATCGAGCTGCGCAAGAAAAAGCGCACCGGTGAAGGCAAAGAACTGGTGCTGAAAGGTGCCAAAGGCCACAACCTGAAGAACGTAACGGCCAAGTTTCCGCTGGGCAAGCTGATTGCCGTAACGGGTGTGTCGGGTTCGGGCAAGTCGTCGCTCATCCACGACACGCTGTACCCCATCCTCAACCAGCACTTCTTCAACGCTAAGCGCGAGCCGCTGCAATACGGTAGCATCGAGGGTTTGGAGCTGATTGACAAGGTGATTGAGGTAGACCAGTCGCCGATTGGCCGCACGCCCCGCTCGAATCCGGCTACCTATACCGGCGTGTTCACCGAAATTCGGCAGCTGTTTTCGTCGTTGCCGGAAGCCAAGATTCGGGGGTATGGGCCGGGCCGTTTCTCGTTCAACGTGAAAGGCGGGCGCTGCGAAACCTGCGAGGGAGCTGGTATCCGCACCATCGAAATGAACTTCCTGCCCGACGTGCACGTGCCCTGCGAAACTTGCAAAGGCCGCCGCTACAACCGCGAAACGCTGGAAGTGCGCTTCAAAGGCAAGTCCATCACCGACGTGCTGGATATGACCGTGGAAAAGGCTGTGGACTTCTTCGAGTTTCAGCCGCGCATCCTGCGCAAGATTCAGACCCTGAACGAAGTAGGCCTTGGTTACCTCACGTTGGGCCAGCAAGCCACCACCTTATCGGGTGGCGAAGCGCAACGAGTGAAGCTGGCCACGGAACTCAGCAAGAAGGACACCGGCAAAACGTTCTACATCCTCGACGAGCCGACCACCGGCCTACACTTCGAGGATATCAACCACCTGGCCGACGTACTCCAAAAGCTGGCCGACAAAGGCAACACCGTCCTCATCATCGAGCACAATCTCGACCTGATTAAAGTGGCCGACCACGTCATCGACATCGGGCCGGAAGGCGGTGCGGGCGGCGGTACTATTGTGGCGCAGGGCACCCCCGAGCAGGTGGCCAAGTCGGGCAAGGGCCACACCAGCCGTTTTCTGGCCGAGGAACTGCGCACCAGCAAATACGCGGAAGCATAGCAGTATCTGCTGATAACCGATAAAATAAAACGCCTACTCTCATGCTTGAGGGTAGGCGTTTTTGATTACACAGGCAAGTAGTTACTATAGCCCCGGCCCTTCTTCGGAGCGGCCGAAGCGGAACTTGATACCCCAGCTTCCACGCAGCACCGTGCCGTTTTCGCCGATGCCGATAACCGCTAACTCAGAATGAAAGCCCAGCCGTTTTTTCGCAAACGGGAATACCACCGCGCCTACCGGCACCACACCGCCTGCCAGGGCGTTGGTGCGCCCGCCAATGCCGGCGTACACGTAGTAGTCTTCCTTGTTCACGAACTTGTAATTCAGCGTAAGCTCCGGGCTTAGGTCGGACGTAAACGCATCCACGTTCACCCGAAAGTCAGGGTGGAAACGGCCAAAATCGTAGGAGGCCGCCACGAAGGGCAGGTTGGATTGATGATAGGCTACGTTGAATTGCGCATGCGCCGCCACGTTGGTAAAGCCCACAAAAAATAGGGTATAGTACAGTTTTTTCATGCCCACAAGCTAGGCATACTATCTTACGGCACCATACGCTGCCAGCATAAAAAAGCAGCCTGACTTACGGCAGGCTGCTTTTTTATTATGGTGTCAGCAAGAAGTTCTATTTCAGTGCATTAGCGCGCTCGAACAGAATGGCTGTCTGGCTTTCGTGGGCGCGGAGTTTGGGGAGCATCTCCGTCACGTAAGCCAATAGTTCGGGGTTGGCAAGCTTGGTGGCGGCCTCAGCGTAGCGCTTTACGGTGCGCTCGTGCAGTTCTTTCAGGTCGCGCAGGTATTTCTTGTCGAAGCCCAAATACTTTCGGTCGTCGATGTCGTCGTAGATGGCGCGGTCTTCGGTGCTCATCATGGTGGGCAGCGCCATGCTGTTCTTCACAGTAATGGCTTCCAGCTTCTGCTCAGCGGCGTCGTGCTCCTGCTCCATGGTTTTGCCCCAGTCCTTCACTTCCTGCACAATGGCTTTCTGCTGCGCCAGCTTACCCAACGACACTTCCAGCATGTTGGCACTGGCGGCGGCTACGGCAAACTCCGAATCGTATTTCAGCTGGTCTTTGGTGTAGGCGGAGCCGGCTGCCAGCGCTTTGGCGCGCTTCTTATTGGGTTTTTCGGCCTTTCTGGTTGGGCTCTGGGCTTGTGTTGGGGCGGCAATACCCAGTGTAGCGGCAAACAGTAGTAGGCCCGCAACTTGTTGCAACTGCTTTTTCATTGGTTGTATCGAGGCAAGAAGATAAAGCGGGCACCAGTGGGGGCCAGCTAAGCCTTATACTCAACAACAAGCAAGTAGTTCCAGCGGCTACTTGCGGTTGGCTAAGGCCGCACTCATATTCTGCGCCATTTCGAGGTGGTGCTTCAGGATGGGTACCTGCTTGGTGGCGAAGGCCTTGATTTCGGCGTCGGAGGCTTTTACCGAAGCTTCCGTGAATTCCTTCACGTCTTCTTCGTGGTCTTTCACCATTTCCTTCAGGTACTCCTGGTCCATTTTTACCCCGGCTTCCTCGGTTACGTCGCGGTACACTTTCTGGTGGTCGTCGCCGAGAGCAGTGGGCAGCGTGATGTTCTTTTTAGCGGCAATGGCCTTCAGTTCCGCGTTTGCCGTGGTGTGGTCCTTCACCATGTCGTTGGCGAATTGCTTGGCTTCCGCGCTGGTAGCTTTGGCGGCCACCGCTTTGCCAAGCTCCACTTCCAACATGCCGCCGCTGGCCGCCTTGGCCATAAACTCGGCGTCGAAATCGTTTTTGTCTTGCTGCAACTCGCCGGTTTCGGTGTTGGCGGTAGCCGCATCATTTTTGGTTTCGTTCTGTTCCTGCGCCTGCTTCACCGAGTCGTTGTTGGAAGTGCAGGACGCAACTGCTAGCACTATCGCACAGCAGCTGATGTAAAGGGAAGTACGATTCATAGCTGAAAAAAATCTGAAGAAAAAAGGAAGAAACAAACAGGTGTAAAGCCGAAGAGTCTGCCCTCAAACGAAGACAGACTCTCGAATACGTGTGGCCAGTAGCCAGCTTACATCATGCCGTTATGCTCTTTCGACATGGTGAGGTGCTTCTCGACTACCGGGGCGGTTTTCGTGATGAAGCCCTGCAAATCGGCATCTTGGGTCATGGCTTTGTGAGCGGCCATGGTGTTAAGCGTCTTCTGGTGGTCGGTTACCATTTGCTCCATGAACTTCTTTTCCAGCTCCTTACCGGAGAGCTTGCGCATCTGCTCGGCAATGGCTTTGTGCTCGGCGTCCATGTCGGTGGGCAACGTTACGTTTTTCTTGGCGGCAATAGCCTTCAAGTCCGCCGTCGACTTGGTGTGGTCGGTAATCATCATGTCGGCGTGGGTTTTGGCCATACCCGTAGCCCCTTTCTCCAATACAAGCTTGCTCAACTGAATTTCGTTTTGGTCGCTATGGGCCGCCGACTTCATAAAGGTTGGGTCGTCGGTATGCGGAGCGGTGGGGCCGTTCGGGTCGGCCATGGCACC
This sequence comes from Hymenobacter telluris, assembly GCF_017313265.1. GTDB lineage: Bacteria > Bacteroidota > Bacteroidia > Cytophagales > Hymenobacteraceae > Hymenobacter > Hymenobacter telluris. The sequence continues at coordinate 51,908 of NZ_JAFLQZ010000026.1, forward strand.
AGTGCCAGCAGCGGCAGTGTCGGTCATGCTGCCACCCGCGGTAGAGTCCATTGCGCCAGCGTTGTTGTCGGTGGGCGCGCTGCCCACGGCCGTATCAGCCGTATCGGCCGCAGTAGAAGTGGTGTCGGAACTGTTGCAGGCGCCTAATGAAAGTAAGCTTACACAGGCAGCACTAAAAAGAATGCGTTTCATAGGAGTTGTTGTGGAGTGATGGATAAACAACTTACTACCTATAGAATACTTTGGTTATGGCCGAGCTCCGCCGGTTGAGTCGGTTGCCGTAGCCGAATCGGCATCAGCCGTTACTGTTGGTCCCGCATCATTATCAATAACCGTGGCATCAGCTTCTACGCCGCCTTCGGCTGCAGCCTTATCAATATCACTTACCGCTTCGCCAGCAGTGCCGTCGGTGCGTTTGGCGGAGTCGCCGCAGCTAGAAAAAGAAAGAACAGCGGCCAGGGCCAGCAGGGAGAGAAAGCGCATTTTCATAGGAGTGTTGGATGTAGTGAAATGAATGTAAGAATGAGATGTAGCAGAGTTTTGCCACTGAAAACCGTACGTTACTTGGGCAGTTTATCGGCGGCTTGGTCGGCGGCCTCCCGGTGGCTTTTCAGGGTGGGCAGGTACTTGGCAGCAAGGGCTCGGATGTCGCCATCGTAGGCGTCTTCGCTCATATCGTCGAATTCATCGACGCCTTTCTTGTGCGTTTCCTCCAGCAGTTCGAGATACTTCCGGTCGAAGGCGGTGCCATTTAGCGCCGTTAGCTCACCTACCAGTTTGGCTTGGTCGCCGCCCAGGCTGGCGGGTAGCACAATGCTCTTTTTCTCGGCCAACGATTTCAGCTCTGCTTGCATCGGCCCATGCTGGCTGGCTACAGCTTCGGCCACGTACTTCACGTCGGGGGAGGTGGCTTTGCGTTTGGCTATCTGGCTGATTTCTAAGTCAAACAACCCACGGTTGGCGGCCGTTACCATAAATTCGGCGTCGCGCTCCTGTTTTGCCGTGATGTCTTCGTTGCCGATGCGCTTTTCATTCTGAAACTTCGCTTCCGCTACCGGGTCCTTGTTGCTTTCACCTCCCGAGCAAGCAGTGAACAGAGGCAAAACAAGCAGAGCAGTGAGTTGGGAGGCGCGCATGATTTCAGAAGAGAATGAAAGCGAGAAAAGTGTGTGTACACCTATACGGTAGGTTAGAGTAGCGGTTGGGATGGAAGTACGCCTCCAACTTTAAAAAAAGTTTATAGTTGTATTAAACTATGTTTGCTGGTTCAGCTCCAAGCCAGTGAAACCGCTACGCGCAACAACTCTCTTTCTTTTCTTTTACTAACTCCCTCTTTCGTATGCAAACCCCACTTTTCCGCTCCGTTCGATTCGCCGCGCTAGCCAGTAGCCTGCTACTGCTCGGCACTGCTGCCTGCAACACCAACAAAGAACAAGCAGAACCCGAAAACCTTGTTTCCGCCGAGGATTCGGGCATGGCCGACGATGAAAACGCCAGCCTCAACGACTTCGTGGAAGCGGCCACGCCAGCTGATATAGCCGTGGCAAATGGCGCCGTTGCCGAGCCCGCCGACCTGGCCCGTATGCTGCCGGCCTGTGCCACGCGCACCTACGACCCAAACACCCGCACACTCACGCTGGATTTCGGTACCACAAATTGCACTGGTTTAAATGGTGTGACGCACCGTGGCCAGATTGGGGCGGTGTTTAATGGCCGCCCCAAATTGCCGGGTTCCTCCGTAACCATCACCCTGGTCAACTACTTCCGCAACGACAACCAGCACACCGGCACCCGCATCATCACCAATGCCGGCGACGGTTCCTATACGCTCAGCGTTCAGAACGCCAGCATTGTAACCACCAACGGCACCCACTCCTGGACCTCTCAGCGCACCTACACCCGCATTGCTGGCCAAAGCACCCGCACCCTCCTCGACGACCAGTATTCCGTAACCGGCTCAGCTACCGGTACCAATCGGCGCGGCACCGCGTACACGGCTACCATTCAGCAGCCCCTGCTCAAGGTGTTTACGCCCGGCTGCGCCCGGTTCTTCACCGCTGGCACCGTCAGCATCAGCAATGGCAACAACACGCTACTCCTTAACTACGACCCCACCAATACCCAGGCCTGCGACAACATGGCATCCGTTACCGTAAACGGCCGCAGCCGCACTATTCGCCTCGGACGCTAGCACGTAACTGGTTGCTATTCGGGTATTTAAGTAATGGAATTCCGTTGCTGCCCAAACGCCAAAACGGCTCTACTCTCACAAAGGAGGCAGAGCCGTTTGGTGTTTAGAGGATATACTGCGCTTTACTTGGTCAGCACCACTCGCTGGTGTACCACTTGCGTGTCAGTAGTGAGGCGGAGCGTGTACAAGCCGGCCGGTAAATCAGCACCCGAGAACACCACTGTCCGGGGTTGCTGGGCCTGCATGGTGCCTGCGAACAGCTTGCGTACCAGGCGGCCTTGCAGGTCGTAAACTGCTAGCGTAGCTTGGCCGTTGTCGGCTACTTTGAACTGCACTTGGCTCTCGTTGGTGAAGGGGTTCGGATAAGCCACCAGTTCAACCGCTTTCTGGGTGGTGGTAGAAGTAGTGGCCAACGGACCACCCGCTGCTACTGGTATCACGAAGAGGGGAGTTTCAGAAACCTGCAAGGAAAGCAACCCACCCGCTGGCACGCTCACCCGCTGTACGCTCATAGCACTGCCTGCCTGTGGGCGGTACACATCAGCCTGGGTAGCCGTGCCTAAGTTCAGCGAATACGACGCCGTGCGGCCGGTTTCGTCGGGAATGACAAGCATGTAGGCGTTTTGGCCGTTGAGGCTGTAGCGGTCCACGAGCGGGTCGGCGTTCAGGGTCTGCTCGAAGCGGTAGCGGCCGAGCAGGGTCTGCACCTGGCGCAGGTACTGCGCGGCCAGGCGCGGGGTGCGGTTGCTGTTCAACAGGCCCATCGAGCCGAACTGGATGCTGCTGGTCGGGTTGTCGTCGTAGGCCTGGTAGTGGAACACGCGCTCAATGCCCCAGCGCGCATAGCTCAAGCTCGAGCGCAGGATCCAGTCGGCCTGGGTCTGCTCCACCGAGCGGCCGCCGACGGCAATGGCCTTGAGCGGGCTGC
>NZ_JAFLQZ010000027.1 GCF_017313265.1 Hymenobacter telluris
CTGCCGCACTTGCCACACGTGAACGGGGTTTGAAGCATACACTCAAGTTACGAATCACCCCTTATATTACCACTGCCGAGGCGAATAAGTGACCCGTACCGGTGGGGCCAACCCTGCAAAAGTAATGACTTAGCGGCGAAATACTGAGCTCAACCTTTCGGTGGGGCTTCTTACGCCGCCGCTACCAGCTGGGTAGTACCCGGCCGTTTGGTGCACGGCTATGCAGATTCAGCTAGAAAGGCTACCAGCCCGGCCACGGCCCGCGCCCGGTGGCTGATCTTGTTTTTCTCGTCGGTGGTCATTTCCGCAAAGGTGCGGCCGTCGCCTTCCTGGGGCTGAAATACTGGGTCGTAGCCGAAGCCGCCCGCGCCGCTGGGTGTTGCCGTGATGAGGCCTTCTACTACGCCCGCAAACTCATGTACCTCACCAGTGGGCTCTACCAGCGCCACCACCGTTCTAAACTGCGCCGACCGGTCGGAGTGGGGCTGTAGTTCCCGGAGCAGCTTGGCTACATTGTCGGCGGCTTGGCGCTGCGGGCCCGCGTAGCGCGCCGAGTACACGCCTGGCTCACCGTTCAGCGCAGTTACTTCTAGCCCAGTATCATCTGCGAAGCAAGACACGCCGTAATGCTCCCATACATACAACGCTTTCTGGCGGGCATTGCCAGACAGCGTGTTCTGCGTTTCGGGCAGTTCTTCATGGCAGCCAATATCAGCTAGGCTTAGCAGCTCGGTGCCGGCGGGCAGCAGTGGCCGAATTTCGTCGAGCTTGTGGGCATTATTAGAAGCAAAACAGAGGCGCATGCGGGAATTGGTTGAAATAGTACTAGGCTAATGGCTGCCTATTGGCTATTGAAATGAATAGAAAACAAGCACAAAAAAACCGGACAAGCCGGTTTGTAAAGGAAATAGGAAAACAATTCATTACCGGAACATCGACTTGATGCTGCCCCAGGAGCGTTGTACGGCGCTGGGGGTTTGGCCGAGGGTGCTGGTGTAGCTCTGGTCAGTGGTCGTGGTGCGCACCGTTAAGCGGTAAGTGAAAGGCCCGCCCATGGTGCCTGTGCCGCCCGCAGTTCCCCGGTACACATCGGTGTCAAGATACTGGTAGCGAGACTGGCCGGAAGGAGAAATTGTAGTGAGCTTGGTAAATGCCGGCTCGTTGTTGGCTTTGCGGTACAATTCATAATTCTGAACGCCGGCTTCGTTGGCTACTTCCCACACAATCTGTACGTTGGAATTGTCGTAGCTGGCCTGGAATAGCGTGATGGTAGCTCCAAAAGCCAAAGAAATGCTTAGCAATAGTAGCAGCAATAGTGGAAAACTAACCTTAAGAAGCATGGCAAAGGATTATGGTAATCGATAGGCAACAGGGTTGAGGGGGAGTTCCAAAAATAAACATTTTCTAATAGCCCGTGCCGTATAGCCAAGGAAATGCAGAAAAGCAGCTCGGCGCTTTTGAAAGTTGAACGTAACGTGTACTTTTGCAGTCCCTTCCGCAAAATCGGCAGGCAATTAGGTACAAACGGCATTCGACCATGAAAAAGAACATTCACCCCGAGTATCGCGAAGTCGTGTTTCAGGACACCTCGAGCGGATTTAAATTCATCACTCGCTCGACGATGAACTCCAACGAAACCGTCACGATGGAAGACGGTAAGACCTACCCCGTCATCAAGGTGGAGGTGAGCAGCGAGTCGCACCCTTTCTACACCGGCAAAAACGTGTTGCTTGACACGGCTGGCCGCGTGGAGAAATTCCGCAACCGCTACCAGAAAAAATAGTTGCTCGCTCTAACGGCTTGATTTCAAGCTTCCAGAATGCAGCACAGAAAAACTCCTGCCGGCTTTGTCTGGCAGGAGTTTTTTATTTGCACCTCAGAAGTGCCTGCCTAGCTGCGGCGGCAACCCACTTATCAGCTACCCGCAATCAGAAATCCTTATCCAATGCACGTTCTGCTTTTCGATGATCCGGCTATTTGGCCGCAGTTGTTGCCATTCACGTTCACGCGGCCGGTGGCGGCGCTTCGTTGCGGTATCCTGACCCTGGCCGAAAAGTGGCAGCAGCGCCTACAGCAGCCTGTGGGGTATCTCACCCAGCCGCATTTGCAGGCGAAGTTCCCGGCTGGCCCAACGCAAGGGCCTGCATTGGTTATCAATGGAGCCGTTTGCGCCGACGATTTACTGGCCCGGCAGGTGCAGGCCCTGGAACCCGGCGAAGCGCTATTTTACGAGGGCCTGCTGGTAGCCGCGCATTTAGCTGACGCCTCATTGGTAGCCGAACTGATTCAGGATGGTTTCCAGAAAACCCGTGAAGTAACGGAGCCTGTCACCGTAATCAGGGAAGTATGGCACCTATTCCTGCACAACGGCGCCGAAATCCGCCGCGACTTCAAGCTCCTGACCGCCGGGCGGCAGTCGGAGCCCGTCGGCGACGTGCATACCATTGTGTACGCCCCGGAAAATATCTTCATTGAGCCCGGCGTGAAAATTCGGGCGGCTATTCTCAATGCCGAAAACGGACCTATTTATTTAGGCAAGAACTCGCACGTCAGTGAGGGGGCAATTATCAAAGGGGCCCTGGCACTAGGCGAAGGCTCAACCATCAACCCTGGCGCTAAAATGCGCGGCGACAACACCGTGGGGCCATACTGCAAAGTAGGAGGGGAGGTTGGGAACAGCGTCTTCTTCGGCTATAGCAACAAGGGCCACGACGGTTACCTGGGCAACTCCGTTATCGGCGAGTGGTGCAACCTAGGCGCCGACACCAATACGTCCAACCTGAAGAACAACTACGCACCCGTCAAAATCTGGAGCCACGCGGCGGGCCGCTTTGTGAATACTGGCCAGCAGTTCTGCGGCCTCATGATGGGCGACCATAGCAAGTGCGGTATCAACACCATGTTTAATACCGGCACAGTGGTGGGAGTAGCGGCCAATATTTTCGGGGCCGGATTTCCGCGCACGTTTATTCCGAGCTTTAGCTGGGGGGGGGCCGCGGGCTTCGAAACCTTTAAGCTGCCGAAAGTAGCAGAAGTAGCGGAGCGCGTAATGTCCCGTCGGTTTTTGCCTTACGACGCCACTGAGCAAGCCATTATGCAGCACATCTTCGAGGCCACAGCCAAGGAGCGAGTTTGGGAGAAAACTAGCCAGTAGCTGTGCCCGACGCGAATATGTAGAGCAACAGGCTACTTGCACTGCCAACCGCCACAACAGGTTCTTATCAACTATTTTAGTTGCTTAATGGCTTAGTAAATAGAGCAGATTTGCATTTGTTATGAGATACTATGGGCTTATTAGCCTATTTCTGATTTTCGGATTGCCAAGCTTCGGCCAGGGCCGCGACACAGTGCTGGCTGTGCATAAGCTGTTTGCGCAAAAGCGCGGCAACGGTGAGGGCTGGGCAGCCACCGGCGCAGGAGTAGCTTACGACGAAAGCGTAGGATGGCGCGCCATCCGGTCAAAATCAGAAAACATGACAGCGGCGGCAATAAATGGGGGCGTACCGATGCTGGCAGGTGTTTTACAGACGATGCGCTTCAGTTCCGAGCGAGAGGCCGCCATCGTCAAAAGCTACCAGGAGGGCTGGTCTATTCCAGCTGATATCCGGCGTAAGCTGCGGCGCAAGCATTTTCGCCTCACTGCCCGCGACCTTAGCCAGCGTTAATTCTACAAGAAGAATAAAGCAATGCGGTTTTCAGAAATACCCGGTCAGCAACAGGTCAAGCAGCTACTCGTGCAGAGTGTGCAGCGCAACCATGTGGCGCACGCGCAGCTGTTTCGGGGGGCGGAGGGCTCGGCGGCACTGGCCTTGGCGCTGGCCTACGCTGCTTTTCTGAACTGCGAGCAACGCGCCGCTACCGATGAGGACTCGTGCGGGCACTGCCCAAGCTGCCAGAAAATCGACAAGCTGGTACACCCCGACCTCAACTTCATTGTGCCGGTCACGACCACCAAAACCGTGGCCAAGGACGCCACCAGCAGCAAGTTTATGGCGGAGTGGCGCAGTTTTGTGCTCGACAATCCGTACCAGGGCCTCAATGACTGGATGCAGCACATTGGCGCCGAAAACAAGCAGGGCAGCATTTCCAAGGATGAAAGCTTGCAACTACTAAAGCTGGTTTCGCTGAAGGCGTTCGAGGCGCAGTTTAAATTAGTAGTGATTTGGCTGCCCGAGTTAATGCACCCAGCCGCCGCCAACGCTGTGCTGAAATTGCTGGAGGAGCCGCCGCCGGCCACGGTGTTTTTGCTGGTGAGCTACGCGCCCGAACAACTACTGCCTACCATCATCAGCCGGGTACAGCCCGTGGTGGTACGCCCGCTTCAGGAAAACGAACTGACCAACTGGCTGCACACAGCTCACCACGTTCCGGAGGCGAAGGCGCGCCAGCTGGCACAGCTGGCTGAGGGCAACCCCGGCGCCGCCCTAGCCGCCCAGCATATCACCGCCGATCACGATTATTTCACCTTGTTCGTGAAATGGATGCGTCTTTGCTACAGCAACAATGTGGGCGACATGCTAACGACGAGCGACGATTTTCAGAAGCTGGGCCGCGAAAATCAGAAAGAGTTTATGCAGTTTGCGCTGGGTATTTTGCGCAAGGTGCTGCTCTACGGCCTCGACCCCAAGCTGGTACCTCATCTTCCTGCCGCCGAACAGCAGTTCATTAGTGGTTTCAGCCGCTTTGTTACGCCCCGCAACGCCGACCCACTTACCCGGGAACTGAACGACGCGCACTACCACATCGAACGAAATGCCAACCCTCGCATGGTGTTCGTGGACGTGTCGTTGCGGGTGGCTGAGCTGCTGAAAAATGCTGCGTAGGCGCTGTAAACGCAGAAAATACAGCTTGCTAACTTGCTATAGCAGGTGTTAACTAAGCTATAGCCGGTAACATCGGTGCTGGAGGCAGTACCTTTGCGCCAACGTATCCGGCCACTTGTCGGCCGCTGTAGCCACTCGGTTCGGTGGTGCTGCAAGCTGACATTTTTAATCCTGAATTGCTTGAAAAAGAATATCCGCATCGGCACCCGCGGCAGCAGACTAGCGCTGTGGCAAGCGCACCACGTAGCTGCCTGCCTGGAATTAGCGGGCTTGAGCACTGAAATTGTCATCATCACCACTACTGGCGACGTAGTGCTGGACCGGTCACTCGATAAAATCGGCTCGAAAGGCGTATTCACCGAAGAGCTGGAAGTAGGCCTGCGCACCGGACACGTAGATATTGCCGTGCACAGCGCCAAAGACGTGCAAAGCTCCATTCCAGCGGATCTGGAGCTGCTGGCTTTCATGGAGCGCGAGCAAGTAAACGATGTGGTGGTCAGCTTCCAACCCAACCTCGACCTGCACCAGCCTGGCCTGGTACTGGGCACCAGCAGCACCCGCCGCAAGGCCATGCTGAAGCGGTTTTTGCCCAATGCTACCACCGCCGAAGCCCGTGGCAACCTGCAAACTCGCTTGCGCAAGCTAGAAGAAGGCCAGTATGATGCGCTGGTGCTGGCCTACGCCGGCGTGCACCGCATGGAGTACGATGCCCTCATCCGCCACATGCTGCCCGAAACGCAGTTTGTGCCGGCCACCGGCCAAGGCAGCGTAGCTATTGAGTGCGCCCGCAGCCTGGAACCCGAGTTGAAGCAAGAGTTGCAGCGCATCCTCGACCACGGCCCCACGCACATTTGCCTGGCCGCCGAGCGGGCGTTTCTGCGCACTATGGAAGGGGGGTGCAGTATTCCTTCGTTTGCGCTAGCTACGCTTACTTCGGCTGGCACGGTGCAGCTGCACGGAGGCCTTATTAGTCTCGATGGAGAGCAATTGCTGGAAGAAATTCAATCGGCAGCTACCACCGAAGCCGATGCTCTAGGGGTGCGCGTGGCCGAGCAAATTCTGGCTCGTGGTGGGCAGGAAATCCTGGCCAGCATCCGGCAAGCCCGTGCGTAGTTCTATCGGATTTCATTGTAACAACAAGCCCCCGCTGATCCGAAATCAGCGGGGGCTTGTTGTTACAATGAAATCTAGCGGGTCCGGCGGCCGCCGAAGAGGGCGTATAGCAACAAAGCGAAAACAGCCCCGCTAGTATCGGCCAGCATATCTTTTTGCGCATCCCAGATGTCGCCCTGGCTGCCTAGGAAGGCGGCACCTGCGTTGCCTCCGGCCACCTCGGCATACACCCACTCGATTAGCTCGTAGGTCATGGCTACCGTCCCGATAACGCAAAGCGGGAACAAGTAACTGATAACTCGGTTGCGAATAGTACCATACCGATCGGTTAGCTCAATGATGGCGTAGGCATAGAACCCCACCGAGAAATGCGCCACCCGGTCATACATATTGCGCTTGAACCCAAACAGGTTGTTGAACCAGTCGAAGGGTACTTTTTCAAAGGTGTAATGGCCGCCCACGGTGTGCATAAAGATCAATACGCTCATCAGCAGATATGCCAGGTTCGAGAACCGGACGCCCCGCAGATACAGCACTACCAGCGCCACCACAATCAAGAAAATTGGCACATTCTCGGCCCACCACGTACCACGCTCCGCCGGGTGCAGGCCCAGCACAACAAATTCAATTACGTAAATGGCGAGTAGCAGCTTCGGAAACCAGTGGGGCTTCGGGAAGGCCGAAAGGGTAGCGTTGTTGTTCATGTACAGCTAGGAAGGTGAGCAGTAAGATTGGCAGACCATACGGTATTGCCGATGTTTTGTCGGCAGTTGAGCCAATACTTTCCAAGAAAAAAGAAACGCTGGTGCTATCAGCCACCTAGAAGATGGCAGAATTGGTGGCGTTGCCGAGCGAAACAGCTTACTTTCGCCACACAAACTTCTTGTGTTGCCGCCCTATGAATCTGAATTTTCGTTTCGCAGCGCTGTGGTGCGCTGTCTTGTTGCTCTTCACCACCTCAGGGCTGCAAGCAGCTAAACGGCCAAAGCTCAGTAAGAAAGATCAGCTCGTTACCATCAGTACTTCGCTCGGTGATATCAAACTGGTGCTTTTTGATGCCACCCCTAAGCATAAAGCCAACTTCCTGAAACTGGCCGAAAGTGGGTTTTACAACGGCACCACATTCCACCGCATCATTCCCGATTTTATGATTCAGGGCGGCGACGCTAATTCCAAGGATGCCGACCCCAGCAATGACGGGGCCGGCCAGCCCGACGCGCCAACGATTCCAGCCGAAATCCGGCCTGAGTTCAAGCATAAATTCGGTGCCGTAGCTGCCGCCCGCCAAGGCGACTTTGTGAACCCGACGCGGGCCAGCAGCTCTTCGCAGTTCTATCTTGTGCAGAACCACCGCGGCGTACCCCACCTCGATGGGCAGTATACGGTGTATGGGCAGGTAATCAGCGGCCTTGAGGTGTTAGATAAAATTGCCACTCAGCCCAAAGACGACCGGGACCGGCCTACCACCGACATCAAAATGACTGTGAAAGTGGAAAAGCTCAAGAAAAAGAAAATCACCGAACTCTACGGCTATCAGTACTAATACAGTCGTTCAACACCTCAGCAGCTTCGCCTTATGCGCATTCTGATAACTGGTTCCAATGGATTGCTGGGGCAAAAGCTGGTTGAGCTGTTGCGGCAACAGCCCGGCGTGGAGCTGATTGCCACTTCCCGCGGCGCCAACAAACTGGCCGGCATGTATGCCGACCTGCGGTTTGTGCCGCTCGATGTGGCCAACCAGCAGGAAGTACAGGCCGTGCTGGCCCGAGAGCAACCCACGCACCTCATCCACACGGCGGCCATGACCAACGTAGACGAGTGCGAGCTAAACCAGGAAGCATGTTGGGCAAGCAACGTGACGGCGGTAGAGCACTTAGTAGCAGCCTGTACTAAGTACAAAGTGCATCTTATCCACGTCAGTACCGATTTTGTTTTCAGCGGTGAAAAAGGGCCTTTGGCGGAAGATGCCGTACCGGCTCCCATAAATTTCTACGGACAAAGCAAGTTAGCAGCCGAACAACTCGTGCAAGCCAGCAAGGGAACGTGGGCTATTGTCCGCACGGTGCTGGTGTATGGTACCGCCCACGACTACGGCCGGACCAATATTGTGCTGTGGGTGCGCGACTCCCTGCGGGCTGGCAAGGCCATTAAGGTAGTAGACGACCAATACCGGACGCCAACTTTGGCCGAAGATTTGGCCCAGGGGTGTTGGCTGGTCGCTCAAAAGAACGCCACGGGTATCTACCACATCAGTAGCAGTGAGGTCCTCACTCCTTACCAAATGGCGCTGCAAGTAGCAGACTACTTTCAGCTAGACAAAGCGCTTATCACGCGGGTTGATGGCAGCACATTCTCGCAGCCAGCCAAGCGTCCGCCGCGCACAGGCTTCATCATCGATAAGGCGCAGCGGGAACTGGGCTACCAGCCCCACGACTTCCAAAGCGGTATTGCGGTTCTGGCTCGCCAAACAGAGGCTCTGTAAATAAGCACACATACTTTATCGGGCAGTTGAAGCGTTTTAGCTACGCAGCCGCCCGAACAGACTGGTGCAATTACGCAAAAACCCCGCAGGCAGAACCAGCGGGGTTTTCACACACCTATTGCAACATTGTTCACTAGCCTTCATACTCCCTTAGTAGAGAAGGCCGTAATAATTAACACTTTTATGTAGATTCCGATAGAACTGTTCCAACCAAGAGGCCTCCAATCAGCATTGCCGTTCCAGAGCGGAGGGCGAGTTCACCGGTTACAAAGGGCACTAATTCTCCATCAATCGTCTGGAAACCAGACATGGCGGCAGCAACACGTTGATGAGCTGCCATTTCCAGAAGCAAGTAACGCAATGCGTGTCCCTGCCGACGCTTGAGAAGTAGTGACGCCATTGTTAGCCGAAGCAAACAGCGAGAGAAGGTGACTTTTTCGGTGCTTTATCCTTTAGCACATTACAAAACTAGGGGTATGGCCAAGGGATGTAAAGGAAAAAAGTCTGCTATTTGTGACTAGTCTTTTAGCGTGACTAAGTGCTGATTATTAACGTGTGAAAATGAAAATAGCAAAATCAATAATTTTATTCGTGTGATATTCAAATAGTTGTAATTATATAGTTTTGTATTATGTCTTGATGCATGTTGTCCTGTTTGTGACATGGAATCAGAAAGTGCTTTTTATTTTACCTAATGTCAGCAGCTTTCTTAAAGACAGGGTAGTCGCCAGTAAGCAGATACCCGGAAAGAGCAATAGCCACCAAGATGAGGGTGATAAGCGGCTGAGCGCTAGTAGTTTTCCCCAGCTAGGCGTTTCAGGAGGCAGGCCAATTCCCAAAAAAGACAGTGTGGTTTCAAGCGCAATAAATACTGCAATGCTCAGAGGGAAAGTGGTAGCAATTGGCCTCCACGCATTAGGCAAAAGATGGTGCCGTATGATGCGCCAAGCAGGCAGGCCAATAGAATGAGCAGCTTCCAGGTAAGGCAACTCAAGTAACCGGCGCACTTCGGCACGTGTCAGCCGGGCCGACTGGGTCCAGGAGGTGAGGGCAAGGAGTAGCACCAGTCCTGGGATAGTTGGTTCGAAGGCAGCGGCTATGGCCAATACCAATAACAGACGGGGAATGGCAGCCAACAGCGTTACAGCGGCCAATACCAGCTGATCAACTGGAAAAGCCAGCGGCCGGCGAAAAAGGGAAAATCGTTGTAGCTGCTTGCCCAGCAAAAGTGCCGTTCCGCCAAGTAGCAACGGGTACCATACTCTGGCAATACCTGCTTGGGGTAATCGGAACAGAAACAGGCTGCCAGCAAGTAGCACTGCTGCCAGCCAATAGGCACAGGGAAAACGAAGCCGGGTATTGCCGTAATAGCCTGCTATGAGCCCCAAGGTGGTACCTAGAGCGGTAGCAAGCGCTGCTGCCGGCAGGCTAACAAGCAACGTAGTGCGTGCGCCGTATAGCAGCATAGTCCCTACATCCTGACCTAGCGGATCGGTGCCCAGCCAGTGCTGAAAAGTAAGAGGTGGAACGCTCGTGCTGCGTAGGTCTGGCGTAAGGGAAGATTCGGGCAGAAACAAAGACCCAATAGCCGCAAACACCAAAAGAAGCAGCCATCCTATTGCCGCTCCGTGTTGCCAGCTTATTTTCTCACTCCACGCCAAGCGCCTCATTGGATACCAATGCGTAAGCGAGGATCGGCCAGCTGATACAGCCAGTCGGCTAGGGCCAGAGTGAGCAGCCGCGCCGCAAGCACAACCAGGATACCACCCAAAACCACAGGGTAGTCGTGGGTGGCAGCGGCATCGGCCAGCAGCCGGCCCAGGCCTGGCAAAGCAAAGATTAGCTCCACCACCACCGCGCCAGCCAGTAAATTGGGAACCAACTCAGTGAAGAGAGTGAAAATTGGAAGCAGCGCATTGCGTAGTGCGTGCCTACGTAAAACCTGCTTCTCCAGCAGCCCTTTGGCGCGGGCCGTTTGGGTGTAGGGTAGTCCCGCCTCGTGCCGAAGAGCACTGACCAGTTGCAAAGTAGGCTCGGTGAGTGCCGTAATAACTAAGCTGGCGAGCGGAAGAACCAGAAAAGCTGGCTGGCTGAGCAAATACACGATGCTACTGGTTTCGTCATCTTGCATGCCAAGGCCATAGGTCGGGAACAACGCCAAAAAATCAGGGTTAGCCAGCAGCAGCAGCAGCAAAAGCGCAACCACAAAAATGGGGAGCGAATCAAGCGCATACAATCCAGTAAGGAGCCAGCGCAGACCGGGCCGAGATGCCAGCCACAGACCTAGCACCACCGAAAGCCCAATGGTCAGCAACGCTGCAAGGCCAGTGAGAGGTAGCGTAACGAGTAAGGCGCTGGCCAGCAAGGTACTAACCGGTTCTTCTGTTCGATAGGAGCGCCCAAGGTTGCCGTGCAGCAACCCATTCAACCACTGGTGATACTGGTTATGGGTGCCGTTCCAACGCCAGCGGGCCGCGGGCCGCATTTGGTGCTGACTAACGGGAGCGTACGAAATGTAGAAAACAGGCTTTGTTAAGCCTAACCGAAGGCGAGCCGCTTGCTGGGCCTGCTGTATTTTTTCTGCGGACGTTTCAGTTTCCAGGCGGTCCGCTAGGCGTTCCGTTGCCTGCGCATCATTGACAGGCAGGGAATGGACCAGCACGAATAACACCGTGATAAGCCCCCACCCGGTAAGCAGCAACTGCAAGAAACGACCCAATACCCTCCGCACCATACCTACTTAACGCCTAGACGAAGAATTCGGCTTCAACTGCAAGGCATCATAACCAGGCTGAATACTAGTGGCCTGCACCGTAGGGCTAAGCCGCCGGGAGGCTATCAGGCGGTGGCGCGCAAAGTAAAGAACAACCAGCGGCGACTCCTGCTGCAACAGGGTCTGAAAACGCCGGAGTAATTTGGCTTTGCGCATAGTATTCTGCTCAACTGAAATGGCGTCTATCAGACGGTCGCCTTCGGCATTCTGGAAATGCGTATAGTTGAGAATACCAATGCCTTTGGAGTGTAGAATTGGTTTGAAATTATAGGAAAACGGATTGCCATGCATGGTGCGCACATACATGTCTATTTCGCCTTTCCTCAACCGCTTTTTCAATAGCTCACTGTTTCGGGGCTGAGCCTTAACAAGAATGCCTAGCTTTTTAGCCGCTGCCTGAAACTGCAAGGCGATAATCTCATGGCCTGAATCTTCAGCTTTGTAACTAACGCCAAGGGCAAGCTGCTTTCCGTCTTGCCACCAAGTGCCATTGGGCTGTCGGCGCCATCCTGCTTGTTGCAACAGTCCGGCGGCGGCTTTGGGGTTGAAAGCAGGTAGCGGCAGGCTGTCGTTGTAAGCTAATTTGTCGTGTGGGTTTATCAGGCTGACACTACGGTAAGCTAGTCCCTGCTGGGTAGCTTGTACCAGCCCCGGAATGTCAAAGAGCATGCTTAACGCTCGGCGGGTAAGCGCATTTTGCAGAGCCGGGCGCTGGGTGTTGAAACCCACTACCGTCATGTCGTAAGAGTCGGCAACCCGGAAAAATAGGTTCGCCGTATCGGCAGAGTGCCGAAGACGGTTGAACTCCCGTGCTGTAGGCATGGGGTATAAATCGATACTACCGCGCCGAAGCGCCAGGAGTGCCGTAGCATCATCCGGAATGATACGAAAATCGAGCTGGGGAGCGTTAGCCTGTAGCCACCGCGGAGCATTCCGGACGTTGCGGGCCCACCACTTGGATTTGCGTTGTAGGCGTAAATAACGGTTTTTAGCCCAGGCTGTTAAGGTGTAGGGCCCACACCCTGGCAACTTATTCGGCGGTGAAGTACGGTACCGGTGAGCAAGGGCCCGCAGTGCCGGATAGCGCTGCACTGCGGCAAGTGTATCAGTCCGTAGTAAGGGCAGGGGCACAGGGCGTAAGGTTCCCTGTGGATCGAGGCTGTATTCGGGCAGAATTAAATAGTCGCCTGAAGAGCCAATAATATCTTGAGAAGCGCTTTGGCAGACCAGTGTAAACCGGCGGGCATTGCTGGCATCCAACTCAATATCCAGTACAAAGCCGTATTGGGCACGCATGTACTCGGTTGGCAGGCCAGGGCAATTCAATACTTTAAGGGTAAAGGCCACGTCCCGCGCTACTACTGGCTGGCCATTGTCCCAGGTTGCTTCTGGCCTAAGCGTATATGTAAGCAGCGTGAGACTGTCGCGGCGGCTAACAACGGGCAACGACTGCGCCAGCCAAGGAACATAGCGCTGACTTTGATAATCGCCGACTAACAGGCTGCCATGCAGTAGGTTGATAACCTCGATTGCCTGGGGCGCAGTAGCTAGCAACGGATCCAGCGTTTGCGGGTCGGTAGCCCAACGGATGCGCACAGACTCGGGGGCATCAGGCTGCGAGGTGCAAGCCGTGAGTCCAATACAACCTAAGAGCAGGGCTAATAAGCCGAACGAGAAAGACTTCATTGGCTGGAAACAGCTCAGCAATGGGTGCCGGGCAAGTTAACCAAGAAATCTGAGCCATTCACATCCGCCCAGACTTCTGTGTACTATTTGCCGGTCCAGCCGCCGTTGCCGTGGTCTTCATCAATGCCGGTCCAGCCACCATTGCCGTGCTCCTGATCAACACCCGTCCAGCCGCCGTTGCCGTGGTCGTTGATGCCGGTCCAGCCGCCATTGCCGTGGTCTTGGTCGATACCGGTCCAGCCGCCGTTACCGTGGTCGTTGATGCCGGTCCAGCCGCCATTGCCGTGGTCTTGGTCGATACCCGTCCAGCCGCCGTTGCCGTGGTCCACTACGCTTACTACTACAGGGCCTGGGCCGGAAGGTAGAGCATTTGCTTCTGGGCTAACAGTGAAGCTGCTGATTTGGAATAGGGCGAGAGCGAGGAAATTCAGCATGATATTATTTGTTTGTGTCGTTCAAGTGATTGATTGACACAAAGGTGTAGGCAAACTCAGCTCATGAAAAGGAAAGACTACTCGCAAAAGTGATTTGCATTATTTAAATTAGTTATGGTAATTTTGAAATATAATTAACATTATTCTCCTTTGCACACTACCATACAGGCCTAGCTTAGCTGCATAAAAGGGACTGATTTGTGACATTTAGCCAATAAAAAAGGTGTATTTTCCTAGTTACAAAGGTTCATTCAATAGGAAGGGACTGTAAAGGAAAAACCTGGTTATTTTGTGACGTAGTTTCAGCAACCATGGTGGTATTGAAAATGCTGTTCAGCGTGTAGACAAGTGTTTATAGGATGGAAGAGTTGATCAATTTGGCGCAGATTGTGACAGACAGGCGTCTGAAAGTGCTGCCACTCCTTGATTTCAACGCCAAAAGTGGCGCTAACAAGGAGATGACCCTTGTGAATATGCTGGTGGACAATCAGAGCCGCACGCAACAGCAGACCATAAGGGAGCTATATGGCAAAAGCGACACAGCAAGCCACACAGCCTTCCGGAAACTTAAATCCAGAGTGCAGCAGAAGTTGCTGAACCATCTCTTCTTTCTAGACGAATCGGACCCCAGGCACCCTATTTCCCGCCGGTATGAGCAACAATGTCTGAGCTTATATTATCAGATTAGCACACTCCATCAGGAAGGGGAATACGCCATTGCTGAACGCTTAGCTCGCAAGGCATTGCGGTTGGCTGAAACCCTTGAGTTCACCCAATATGCAGTGTTGTGCGGACAATTGCTACGCAGCATGTATGTTGATTTGCAAAGGCCCAGCAACTTCAAGAGCAACAACAAGAAACTGGCTGCCAACCAGAAGCTACTGGCGCTGGAAGAGGAAGCCGCGCAAGTTTACTGGGAGGCCAAGTCAATGCTGGCACATACAGTGCGGTCAAGAAGATTAGTGCTAGAGAAAATCAGTGCTTATGCCAACCGGCTAGAGGAGCTGCATCAGGTAGCTAATACCTTCACTACCTTTATCTTTCATTATCGGACGCGGCTTGCCCAAGAGGAACTGGTAGGCAATTACAAGGAAATTATTCGGCTAACCACCGCAACCACTCGTAGCTGGGAAAAGGGTACCATAAACCGCAAGCGTTTCGATAAGCGCTACAATAACTACATGAGCGTATATGCGCACTTGCGCAATCAGCAGCCGGTGGAGGGATTGAAACTGGCGGAAGACTACGCAAAAGATTTCCATTATTCGGCGGCTAACTGGCTGTATTTTCTGGAAACCTACCTGTTGCTGGCTATCCATGCCGGGCAGTATGGCCAGGCGCAGGATCTGTTGCAATCGGCTCGGAAGAGCATGTATTACGCCAAGCAGCGCCAAGCAGCACAACAGCGCTGGGACTTATATGAAGCCTATCTGCAATTTGTGCGCCCGGAAGGCTCACCATTGCGCATGCGCAGTTTCAACGCCTTTGTGCAGACCGTTCCCAGCCACAGCCGCGACAAGCAGGGCTACAACGTGGCCGTGCTGATTCTACAGTTTCTGTACTACCTGCGGCAGCGCGACCTAGAAGGGCTATTGGTAAGACTGGAAGGCTTGCGGAAGTATCAGCAGCGCCACTTGCGCGACGCTGGAGCCCTGCGTAGTCAATTGTTTTTTCGGTTGCTGGCCATTACCGTGAAGTCTGATTTCGACCCGGCACTTAGCCAGCAGCTAGGCGAACCATTACTGAAAAAGATGCAAGCTGCTCCGCCACCCGGTGAGGCTTTCTCGGAAATCGAGATTGTGCCTTACGAGGATTTATGGGCGCTGGCGCTGGAAATTCTGAAAGTAACCGCCGCACAAGTGACCGAAGAAAGCCGGCATCTGGTGTAGGGCGGCGTACTGTAATAGAACCTCTGTTACAGTGCGCCGCTTGTTGGGTTGTCTGCTAAAACGCCAAACTCTCACTGAACGGCGAGTGATTAGCTAGGGCTATGTAGGGATACTTAGGGTTCTACTTCGGAGTGGTGGCGGGTAGCACCGTAATAACCCGGCTTACACAATGGCTGTCGGGGCAACTGTCGGGGCCGTTGCCGCGCAATGCCATGCGAACGGCGTACTGGCCGGGGCGCCGGAAGGTGTGTTGCACGCGGCGCCCGTTGCTTACCACGCCATCCCGGAAATCCCAGAGTATTACCACGTTTTCGCAGAGTGGCAATTGCGAATCAACGGCATCAAAGGCAACGGATTGGCCAGCCCGAATGGTATCCGGTGTGGCCGTGAAATTGAGGACGATTTCCTTGGTGAAATCGACGGGGATAATCTTTTCGGCCTTGCGTACCTCACCGGTTTTATTGTCCACTACGTCGAGCTGCACAGTGTAGGCACGCCGAGCCGTATAGCAGTGCGACACAATGGGGCCCGTGAGTGTCGTGCCGTCGCCCATCTGCCAACGGTAGGTAAGCGGCCCCGCCGCCGGATCTACAGAGGCACTAGCATCCAGATCTACGCAAAGCTCCACCACCCGCGGCGGCGGACAGGCTACGCTGGTCGTGTCGCCGTCGCGCTGCGCCCAGGCGGTTTGGCTGAAAACCATAGCCAACTGTATCAGCAAAACCAGCCGTAAATACTTTGCTAGAGTTTTGCGGCCTTGTTTCACTTCAAGACGTGGAAAAGAACGTGAGCCAACAATCAAAACTTATTAAGGCGTTGAAACACCTCCCGCATATAGGTCTGGCCGATGGGAATGTGTTTGTTGTCGATAATAATGGTGTTGTCTTCGATGGCCTGCACCCGCTTGAGATTGACGATAAAGGAGCGGTGGACGCGCACAAATAAGGTGTCAGGAAATTTTTCTTCCACGGCCTTCATCGTACTATACACGATGAGCTTGCTTTGGCCCGTAACAATGTGCACATAGTCGCCGAGGGCTTCCACGTAACGTACTTCGTCGAACAGCACCTTCACCAGCTTGGTGTCTACCTTCATGAAAGTGAAATCGGCATCGGCTGGTACCGTGGGCTCGGTGCTTGGGTGAGCCTGCGACAGTTCCAGGGCCCGTTGAGCGGCCTTCAGAAACCGGGCGTAGCTGACCGGTTTCACCAAGTAGTCAACAACGTCGTACTCAAAGGCCTCAACCGCATATTGCTTGCTGCTGGTGATAAGCACAACTAAGGGCGGATTCTGGAGCGTGCTAAGCAGGTCGATGCCTGACATGAGCGGCATTTCCACGTCCAAGAACAGCAAGTCCACCTCCTGTTGGCGCAGTACTTCCGCAGCGGCTACAGCACTTTCGCAGTTGCCTACGCTAGTTAGGAAAGGCGTACTGGCAATACAGTTTTCAACCACTTGTATGGAAAGCGGGTCGTCGTCAACGACGAGGCAACGCAGGGGGGAAACAGAAGTCGGCATATTTTCAAAGGTAAACTATCCACTTCATATTAAAATAAGCGCTTAAATCAGCTGGCCAGCCGGGCTTCCAACTCTGGGTAAAGTAGTGCTAATTGCTCCTGCACCTGGTTTACTAAGGTATTAATTACGTCAGCTAGTGCATCTTGCTGAGCGTGCTGCTCTAGTTGCTCGAGGGTTGTTTGCAGATATTCGACGCCAAAATAAGCAGTTTGGCCTTTTAGCTTGTGCGCCGCCCGAGCCAAGGCGCTATTGTCGGAGGCTGAAACCGCAGTAGTTAGTTGCTGTTCCAGAATCGGAGCCTGCGTTAGAAAGGTCTTGACAATCTGTTGGATGAAGGTTTCGTTGCCTCCGGCCAGTTCTTCGAGCAACGTCCAATCGACGGTAGCGGAAGGTAAAGTTTCGGGTGGTGCGGAAGCAACTGATGGAGCTGCCGGAACGGTGGTGCGGTCAGTGTAATATGCCAGCCGGGAGAATAGCAGAGCCGGGTCGAAAGGCTTGGCTAGCGTGTCGTTCATGCCGGCTTCCAGCGCCAGGGCTCGGTCTTCGGGCAAGGCAGAGGCGGTGAGGCCGATAATGGGAAGCTGCTTGGCATCAGGGAATAAGGCGCGTAACTGCCGGGAAGCTTCGTAGCCGTCCATTTCCGGCATTTGCACGTCCATCAGCACGGCATCAAACGTTTCAACTTCGGCTGCCTGCACGGCCAGACGGCCGTTGGCTGCAATGCTAACGTGCACATTCCAGGCTTCCAGCGTTTTGCGGGCTACTAGCTGGTTCATCTCATTGTCCTCGGCCACCAGCACACGCAGGGCTGGCTCGAAGCGGCCTACCGCCAAGCTGGCCTCGGCCGGAATCGTAGCAGGGTCGGCCGCCGGATATGGAATATCGAAGCTGAACACTGAGCCTATCCCATCTTCGCTTTCCACCCACAGCCGGCCGCCGTGCAGCTCCACTAGATTACGGGCAATGCTCAGGCCGAGGCCCGTACCACCGAACTGCCGGGTGGTGCTGGTGTTGGCTTGGGAGAAGTCTTCGAAAATGGCGTCAAGCTTGTTGGCGGGAATGCCAATACCGGTATCGTGCACCGCAAAACGCACTGTGGGCAGTTCCGTATCGGTAGCCGCTACCACTGATACGCGCACCGTGACGCCGCCGGTGGTCGTGAACTTGATGGCATTGCCGATGAGGTTGACGAGCACCTGGTTCAGCCGCACTGGGTCGCCGAGGACAGCTGCCGGCACTTGTGGGGCAATGTCAAGCCGGAAATAGAGGTGTTTGCTTTCGGTAGCGAAGCGGAACATACTGGCTACGCGCCGCAGTAACTCCGGCAGCCGAAACGCGGTGCGCTCCAACGTCATCTTGCCGGCCTCAATTTTAGAGGAATCCAGAATGTCGTTGATGATGACCAGCAAGTTCTGCGACGACGACTGCACGGCTTCCAAATAGTCGCTTTGCTCGGCGTTGAGGGGCGTCTGGCGCAGCAGATGCGAGAGGCCAATCACGGCGTTCATCGGCGTCCGGATTTCGTGGCTCATATTGGCCAAAAACTGCGCTTTCGCCTTGCGGGAGGCTTCTGCTACGTCGCGGGCTACGGTCAGTTCGGCATTCATCTCTTCGATGTGCGCCTTCTGCTGACGCAGTTCCTGGGTTCGTTCGCGCACGGTGGTTTCCAGCTGAAACTTTTGCTGCCGCAGCACTGCTTCACGGCCCCGTACAAACGCCCAAATGCCCGCCATTACTGCCACTGCACTCAGCGCCGCAAACCACCACGTCCGCCAAAATGGGGTGGCAATACCGAACGAAACGGCTGCCGGTTGGCTCCAAGCTCCCTGCTCTCCCCGCCGGGCGCGCACCTCAAACACGTAGCTGCCAGCGTCGAGACGCGGAAACTGGGTTTCGTTTTGGGTGGCTGGCGGGCTCCAGTCTTCCACGTAGCCGCGCAGGCGGTGCTGGTACTGCCAGGTACCAGCCGGAGCTAAACTAGCCGCCCGAAACCGGAAAGCCACCCGATGCTGCTTGGCGGGCAGTTCTGCCAAGGTGCGACCGGCAAAATCTGGGGCACGGCGCGGCTCGCCGTCCACTTCCACAACCGGAATGCTGAGTTTAGGAGTAGCGTTGGCGGGATGCAACGGGTTAGAAAGGCGAAGCAGTCCGGTGCGGCTGGCCAGCCACGTTGCATTCGTCGCATCTGCTACCAAAGAATTAGGCAGTAGGTCGCGCACCAAGGGGTTTTCGGGCGAAGTGAGAAGTTGGAACGTCCGGGTACGGTGGTCGAAACAGCTTAGTGCGTTTCGGTGAAGCAGCAAGAGGTTGCCGTTGGGCTGGTTGAGGAACCCGTAGCAGTAGTTGGTCGGCAGACCCTGACGGGTGGTATATTGGCGGAAGTGGCCCTGCTCGAAGCAGTATACTCCGTCGCCCTCGGTACCTACCCAAATTCGGCCGGCGGCATCTTCGTGCAGAGCGGCTATGTCTTCGCCACCGGGCAGCAGGCGGTACACCACAAAACGCCCATTGGGTTGGCGCATAGCTACCCCCGTACCGTGGGTGCCAAACCATACGCGTCCTCGGCGGTCAATGAGTAACGTGTAAATATCATTGTGTAGCAGCCCGTTGGCAGTAGTGTAGTGCTCTGTTCTGCCATCGGCAGTTAAGTGCCAGACTCCTTCGCCAATCGTGCCAACCCATAGCCCTTGCTGCTGATCTGGGGCCAGTGCCGTAATGCGTAAGTCGGCGGGTAGCCGGGCGAGACGTACTGGCTGGGATGATGAGCGAAACTTAGGGTTATTGGTAAGGAAACTGCCGCGCACTTGCAGCCACAGGCCCTGCCCGGCAGTGCCCAGCAGCGTGCCGGCCTTGGTGCCATCCAGCGCGGTAATTTCCTGCCGGAACCCAGGCGCAGTAGGAGTTAGCCGCACGCTAGCCGGACCCGGAATAACTTGCTGTACACCTTGGGTGGTGCCTAATTGCAGCAAATCGGCTGCGCCAAAGACAACAGTAGGGCGGGGCGAAACCGGAAAAAAAGTTAGGTGCCCATCCGTCAGGCGCCACAAGCCCTGGCCGGCGGTGCCCAGCCACCGGTTGCCTTCCGTATCCAGCAAGGTGCACTGCACCACTGCGCCGGCTGGTAGCTGCGCCGCCAATCGGGTCTGCCAGGCAGTAGCGGCCGTATCGGTGGGCGAGGGGTATGGCTTGGGAGTAGGAGGTAGTTTGCGAAATGCCGTGCCATGCTGCCTGGAGCGGCCGCCTTGGTAGTGCTGCACCAGCAGTTGGCCGGTGGCGGAATCAAGCTGCAAGCCTGTTACGAAGTCTTCGGCCAGTCCTTCTTTGGTGGTATAGCTGCGAAATTCGGCGCCATCGTAACGCACGAGTCCCTCGGCCGTCCCAATCCAGAGGTAGCCCTGCTGATCTTGGGCCAGCGCATAGATGAACGGTGCCGCCAAGCCTTCGGCTGGCCCAAACTGCTTCAAAAATTGCCGGGCAGGTACCGTTTGGGCCTGGCCGCTCCCAGCAGGCAGCAGAAACAGCAACGCCAGCAGGCAACGAAACAGCACAAGAGAAACGCGAAATACAGGCACAGGCCGCAAAGCAGAAAAGACAACAACAGAACGTTCAGCAAGATACTAGCTGAAGTGCGCCAGCTCCCTCCACCAACGGGGAACCGCCTCTGCGGCCCGATGAACTGCCTGTGAAAAACGTTTATCCAGTTGTTGTGTGTTGTTGGGACTATAGCGCTATGCGGTATCGATGCTCAGGTCTGCGGCCGAAGGAACCTACTTGCCGGTTACCTTGAACTCGGTGCGGCGGTTAAGCTGGCGGTTGGCTTTGGTGGTGTTGGGGACTACCGGCTGCGTGTCGCCGTAGCCAGCCGACGTCAGGCGGTCTTGGGCTATGCCTTTTTGGGTGAGGTAGTCCACTACCGTTTTGGCGCGGCGTTGGCTTAGCTCTCGGTTGGTAGCGGCAGTACCCACGTTATCGGTATGGCCCGATATTTCCAGGCGCAACGCCGGCGTTTCCACTAGTAGCTTTTGCAGGCGCTCTAGTTCAGCGGTGCTTTCCTTACGCAGCGTGGCTTTGCCAGTATCGAAGAAGATGTTGTTGAGCACCACTTTCACGCCCACATCCAGCTTCTTGAGCTGCACATCCTTCACCACTTCCGAATAGGCCGTACCCGCCGGCAAATCGAAGTTTTCAGAATGGAACAGGTAGCCTTCCTGCCGCACCACAATACCATAGTTCACCCCCGATGGCAACGACACCAGATAGCGCCCCGACTGCACATTGGCTCGGAACGAGGCAATAATGCGGTTTAAGCTGTTGTCCACCACATCAATAGTGGCTTCCACCGGCTGCTTGCTGGCATCGTCGGTAATGGTGCCTTTCAGAATAGTCACCTGGGTGGTAGCTACGGGCACGGGCGGCGCCAGCAGGGTTTCTTTCACCGGTTGGGCGCGCGAGGCTAGCAATTGGTCTTCCTGACTGAGCACCGGTGGCTTTTCCGGACCCAAAAACGTAATCTGGTAGATGTCCTTGGAGCCCAACCCGTCGTCGCGGAACGACGAATAGTAGCCATGCCGGCCCGAGGCCGATACCACAAAAAACACGTCGTCGTCGGGGGTATTGATGGGCCAGCCCAGGTTTTCGGGCGTGCTCCACTTGCCGTTTTCGTACGTGGATTTAAAGATGTCGTAGCCGCCCATCGAGCTGTGCCCTTCCGATGAGAAGTACATCGTTTTGCCATCGGGGTGCAGGAAAACGCCTTCTTCGCCATATGGGGTATTGATGGTCGGTCCGAGGTTTACGGCTGGGCCACGGCCTTCAATTTCCACCTTGTAAATGTCGCGCCCACCCAGGCCGCCGGGCTTGTCGCTCACCAGCAGCAGGCTCTTGCCATCGGGCGTGTACGCCGCCGACGACTCGTGGGCTTTGCTGTTGATGCGGTTGCCAAGGCGCTGGGGCTTCAGCCAGGTGGCGCCGCGTAGGCTGGCTTCGTTCAGGTCGCCGCCGTTGTCTTCCACGTACACCAACATGCGCTGCGCGTCGGGCGCAAGGCCCACGGTGGCATCGTGGCCGGAGCTGTTTACCGTTTCGCCCAGGTTGCGCGCCGGTCCCCAGGTGTCGCCTTCGCGGTTGCTCTGGTACACATCCTCGAAAAAGCCTCCTGATTCCGGGTCTTTCTCGCCCCCCGTCGAGCCCTGCCGCCGCGACGTAAACAGAATCACCGATTCGTCGGCTGAAATAACCGGCCCATACTCCGGGTACGGCGAGTTCACGCCCGGTCCGGCATTATCGATAAACACGCGAGTGGGCTTGGCGGCCAGCTTGCGGCCGTTTTCGCACTCGGCTATTTTCTTTTGAATGTCTTGGGTGAAACCGGCCGAGTTCTTGGTGCCGGTGGCGGGCGTGGCTTGCTTGTATTCGGCTATGGCTTCCGGCCACTTGCCGTTCAGGTGCAGGCCGCGGCCCAACAGGTAATGAATGCGCGGATCAACGCCGGAGTTCAGCTGATAGGCCTTTTGCAAGTAGGCCAAAGCCCGGGGCTTGAAGCCGGAATGCAGGTAACATTCCCCGATTTTTAAATTCAGCTCCGCGTTTTCGGGGTTGAACTTCTGAGCTTCCAGGTAGTGCGGCAGGGCCTGCTCGTAGCGGGGCGGGTCGTTGGCGTACCATTCATCCCCTAGCTTAATATCCTTGAGGGCCGCTTTCAAGCCGTCCTTATTGCTGCCGAATCGTTCCTTGCTAAACTCCACGCTTTGGGCCTGGGCGGCCGTGGACAGCAGAAGCAGGGCGAGTAGATACTTGTACATAGTTTTATTATTTGACCGTCATGCTGAGCGCAGGCGAAGCATCTCTATTGCTTCGTTCGTCCTCACGTCAGAATCTAGTTTGGCGGTAGAGATGCTTCGGCTGCGCTCAGCCTGACGGGCCTACTTAACTTAGTTGCCTTCGCCGCAGCCAGAGTTGGCGGCATAATTCGTCCCAATTTCCAGGCCCAGCTCGGCGGCTTTGCGCCAATCCTGACAGGCGCCCGTGGGGTTGCGCAGCATTTCGCGGGCGTGGCCCCGGTTGAGGTAGGCTTCGCCGTATTGCGGGTTGAGGGCCAGGGCTTTGCTGGCATCGGCTTCCGCTTTCTGGTAGTCTTCGAGCTTGAGGTAAGCAGCCGCGCGGTTGTTCCAGGCAAAGGCGTAGGTGGCATCCAGGGCCACCGCGCGCCCGAAATCCTCGGCCGCGCCCTTGTAGTCGCCGGCTTCGTAGCGAGTGGCGCCGCGGTTGGTGTAGGCTACGGGGTTGTCCTGCTTTTTCTGGAGGTAGTCGGCGTAGTCTTGGAGGGCACCTTTCAGGTCGCCGGCGCGGCGCTTGGTGCCGGCGCGGTTCAGGAGGGCCGGCAGCAGCTCGGGTTGCAGGGCCAGGGCCTTGGTATAATCCTGAATGGCAGCGGGGTAGTTGTTGAGCTGGCGCTGGGCGCTGCCCCGGTCGTGCCAGGCGTAGGCGTAGCCGGGGTCGGCCTTGATGGCTTGGTCGAAATCGGCTTTGGCGGCAGCGTAATCAGCTTTTTCGAAACGCAACGCCCCGCGGTAGTACCAGGCAGGAGCGTAAGCGGCGTTGGCTTCCACGGCTTTCGAGTAATCCTGCTCGGCTTCCGCAGGCTGTTTCAGCGCCTCCCGGGCCTGGGCCCGCCCAAAGTAAGCGGTGCCACTGGCGGGCTCCAGCTTCAGGGCCTCGTCATAGTCCTGCACGGCAGGCTGATAGTCTTTCAGCTCGTAGCGGGTGGTGGCGCGGTTGTAGAATGCCTTGGCAAAATCGGGCCGCAACGCCAGTGCCCGGTCAAAGTCCTGTAATGCAGCGCGGTAGCTTTTCTGGTTGAACTTGGCTACGCCGCTGTTATAGAGCTTTTCGGCTTGCTGGGCCGGCGGTAGGGTAGAGGCCCGCACCGAATCTACCTGCGCTTGCGCAGCTAAGCCGGTTAGGCCGAGGGCAGCAGTTAAGAGTAGTATGTTCCGCATCACATCCAGTCAATTGGTTTTACTGGATAAATATAATTTTTATTGCTGAATAGGCGTCAATAGCTTGTTATTTTTATTGTTTTATAAAACTATTTTAAGATGAAGTAGCAGCTTGCCTACTTCGTTTGCTCCTTGAGCTGCGACTTCACCAATGTTTGCCACTCATGGCGGGTGGAGCCGTCGAAAGCGGGGCGGCCGGCGCGGCGGTACCAATAGGCGGCATTGGTGGTGTCGCCTTCCTGGCGGTGCAGCAGGGCGTGCAGCCAGTCATAGGCCGGCTCGCCCTCGTGGTCTTGGGCAATGTCGTGTGCCTCAGCCCACTCGTCGCGGCCAGTGTGCCAAAGCGCCAGCAGGAGCGGTGAAAGGCCGGCTGGAGGGGTGTGCTGGGTGAGGGAAGCGTCGAATTCGGCGTACGTCATGGTGGAGTAGGGTTACGAGGAAAGTGAGCGGTTTACAGCCTAAGAGCAACAGGTGGAGTTGGTACGACCTCCATTTGCGTCTTAGCAAGCACCCCGCGCAGTAACTATAAATCAAACTTCCGGCGGGGCACTGATGTTTGCGTATTTTTGTAACCCCAACGTGCCACTGCGGCGCGTGGTTTTTTCACCTCTCACCCCAACGCCTAGCTTTTACCTATGGCTACGTACCCAGAATACATGGTTGCCCCCATCCGCCAAGACCTCGTAGAGGCTGGCTTCGAGCAGCTCATGACCCCCGAAGAAGTAGAGTCTGTTCTTGGCGAGCAGAGCGGCACCGTACTGGTGGCTGTTAACTCGGTGTGTGGCTGCGCCGCTGGCAAAGCCCGCCCGGCCCTGAAAATGGCCGTGGCTAGCTCCGAAAAGAAGCCGACCAAACTCGTGACGGTATTTGCCGGCATGGAAACCGAAGCTGTAGCCAAAGTGCGTGAGCACCTGCTGCCCTATCCGCCCAGCAGCCCCGCCATTGCCCTCTTCAAAGACGGCGAGCTGGTGCACATGATTGAGCGTTACCACATCGAAGGCAACGACCTGATGCGCATCGTTAATAACCTGCAAGGCGCTTTCGAAGAGTACTGCTAGAACGCGGATTTTGCAGATTTTTCGGATTACACAGATTTTGTAGCCGATTGACATAAAAAGGGCTTGGAGCAGATGCTCCAAGCCCTTTTTATATATCCCTTATCAGTTTCCAGAGAAAACGGACAAATCACTACAGGCCTAACGACTTGAAGAAAGCTTCTTGGTTGGGCTCGCGGCCAAGGAAGTTTTTTACCAGCTGATACTCGTCATCGGTGCCGCCTTTGGCCAGAATTAAGTCGCGGTAGCGGAGGCCGGTTTTCTGGTCCATCACGCCGTTTTTCTCGAACACCGAGAACATGTCTTCGGCGTACACTTTCGACCACATATAGCCGTAGTAGCCCGCGCCATAGCCGGTGAGGTGGCCGAACGCAGCTTGCATGTTGGTGCCGTCGAGGTAGGCGAAAGGGGTAATCTGGTTTTGTAGCTTCTTCAGTACCTCGGTAGTCGTTTCGGTGCCGTTCGGGTCGAACTTGTCGTGCAAGGTCATGTCAAGGGTGCCGTATAGGATCTGCTGCGAGGCGCCAATGCCGGAGCCTACGTTGCGTGCGGCCCACATCTTGTCATACAGCGGCTTGGGCAGCACCTCGCCGGTCTGGTAGTGCTTGGCAAAGGTTTTGAGGGCGTCGTAGTTCCAGGCCCAGTTCTCCAGAATTTGCGAAGGCGCCTCCACAAAGTCGCGCTTCACGCTGGTACCCGACTGGCTGGAAAGCTCGACCGTCGTCACCAGGTTGTGCATCACGTGGCCGAACTCGTGGAAAAACGTCACTACTTGGCTGTGGCTCATCAGGGCCGGCTTGCCGGGGGTAGGCGCGTTGAAATTGCAGAGCAAGGCCGCCGTGGGCAACTGGTAGCCTTTAGCTGTGGCTTTGCCCGATTCAATGCCGAAGCAGGCGGCGTGGGTGTACTTGTTGTCGCGCGGAAACAGGTCGAGGTAGAAGCGGCCGATGAGCTTTCCGTCGCGCTGCACCTCAAACATGCGCGCATCCTTGTGCCATACCGAAGCATCCTTCACCTCGTTGAATTTCAGCCCGAACAGCTGCTGCGTGGTTTGGAACAGGCCATCTACCACGTGGTTCACCTCGAAGTACTCCTTTACTTTCTCGGCATCGAGCTGGTATTTGTCTTTCATCAGCAGGTTGCTGTAGAAGCTGCTTTCCCAGGGCGCAATGGTTTTCACGCTGGGGTCTTTGAGGTAGGCGCGCTTCACTACCAGCAACTCCTCTAGGTCTTGCTGGCTTTTCTGCTTCACTCGGTCCACCAGCTTGGTTTCGAAAGCCCACACCGTTTCGGGCGTTTTGGCCATACGGCTGCTGGTCTGGTAAGCGGCGTAGGTTTTGTAGCCCAGCAGCTGGGCCTTCTTCTGCCGCTCAATCAGCAGTTGTTTCAGCACTTCCAGGTTGGTATCGGCGGCGCGGTTGTTATACAGCGTGTAGAGCTGCTTGCGCATCGGCTCCGACTCGGCGTATTTCATGAACGTGCTGTACGTGGGGCCGTCCACCGTAATGCGGTAGGCGTCGCCAGCTTTGGTGCGGCTCTTTTTGAAGTCCTCGGGCAGGCCTTTCATGTCGGCCTCGCTCACCATCAGGAAGCTCTGGTCTTTGGCAATGTTGGCCCCAAAGGCAATGCTCAGGTCCCCGATTTTGTCGTTTAGCTTTTGCAGCTCCTTGCGCTTTTCGGGCGTGAGAGCAAAGCCGTTGCGCTCATATTCCTCGATGGTTTCGGTTACAAATTTCTTGCGTGCCCCGGTTAGTGCCAGCGCCTCTTTAGATTTCGAGTAGTCCTTGATGGCGCGGTACAGCTTTTCGTCGAGGGCCAGCTCGTTGCCATACTTGCTGATTTGCGCCAGGCTTTTCTGGGCTTGGTTGCGAATAGTGGAATCGGGGCTGGCATTGAACAGGATGCTGATGGGCCCAGCCACTCGGTCGATGTCGTCGCTCAGGTTGTCGAGCGCCACCATGGTATTGGTGAAGGTGCGCTTGCCGGTCGGTACGCTGTAAATGGCGTTCAACGACGTTTTGGTGCCCGCTATAACCGTGGCCGTTGCCTGTTGCACATCGGCCTTCGTGACTTTGCTGAACGCAATAGGCTGGTTGAATGCCGGCATCAATGGGTTAGCCGCCGACACGCTTAGCACCGTCAAGGAGCTAACTACCAGTGTTAGGCCTGCCCGCACGGGAGCAAAAGAAGTATGAATGGACATGGAAAAGGAGAGTTGAAAAGCAAGGCTTTGAAGGTAGCCGATTTGCCGGATTATCCCGTGCGCAGTAGCCTACATCTGATCTATATCGAAAGCGGAACGCCACAAACCCAAGCACAACGAAAAAGCCGTTCCCCTAAGGCAACGGCTTTTAAGTGAAATCAACGCAGTATAGCGGCGGCGTGTCGTCTACAAAATCCGACCAATCCGAAAAATCTGCAAAATCCGCGTTCCTAGTTGGCCACTTCGCTTAGGAACTTGATGCGCATCAGGCGCAGGTCTTCCTCGGTGTAGTCATCAGTACCCAGCTCTTTCAAGGCCACCGCAATGTTGTCGGTGCTGGCCGACATGAAGTAGTCGTAGATTTCCTCCTGACGTTCCTCGTCCAGCAGTCCGTTGATGTAGTAGTCGAGGTTGAGCTTGGTGCCGGAGTAGCAGATGTGCTCGATTTCCTCCATCAACTCGCGCATGTCGATGCCTTTAGAGGAAGCAATTTCCTCCAGGTCCATCTTTTTGTCGATTTGCTGGATGATGTAAATCTTGATTTTCGACTTGTTGACGGCCGACTTCACCACCACGTCCGAAGCCGTCATGATGTCGTTGTCTTCCACGTACTTCTTGATGAGCGCCAGGAACGGCGGGCCGAATTTCTGCGCCTTGCCTTGCCCAACGCCGCCCACGTGGGCCAGCTCATCCATCCTGGTGGGGAAGGTGGTGGCCATTTCCTTGAGCGACGGGTCCTGGAACAGCACGTACGGCGGCAGGTCTTTCTCCTTGGCCATCTTTTTACGGAGCGCCTTGAGCATCTCGAACAAGGCTTCGTCGTGGCCGGCGGCTTGCTGCACTTCTTCCTGCTCCTGCTCCTCCTTCACCTCCTCGTCGTAGTCGTGGTCTTTGGTGAGCTTAACTGATTGGGGATTTTCGATGAAGTCCATACCCTTATCCGTAATTTTTACAACGCCGAAATTGTCGATATCCTTCTCTAAGAAACCAAAAATCAGGCACTGGCGCAACAACGAATGCCAGTACTGCGCGTCGTGGTCTTTGCCCTGCCCGTAAATCGGGAGGCCGTTGTGGCCGTAGCTTTCCACGTGGGCGTTGTTCATGCCCATGAGCACGGTGCCGATGTGGTCGAGGCCGAAGCGCTGCTCGGTTTGCACCACCGCTTTCAAGGCCAGCAATACTTCCTCTTTCGCTTCAAACTTCTCTTTGGGGTGCTTGCAGTTGTCGCAGAAGCCGCAGTCTTTCTCGAAATGCTCCCCGAAGTAGTGCAGCAGCTGCTTGCGCCGGCACACCGCCGAATCGGCGTAGTTGGCCATTTCCTGAAGCAGCAGCTTGCTGTTGTCGCGCTCCGTTACCGGCTTGTCCTTGTTGAACTTCTCCAGCTTCACAATGTCGTCGTAGCTGTAGAACATCAGGCAGTCCCCGTCGAGGCCGTCGCGGCCACCGCGGCCGGTTTCCTGGTAGTAACCCTCAATGCTCTTGGGTGTGTCGTAGTGAATCACAAAGCGCACGTCGGGCTTGTCGATACCCATGCCGAAGGCAATGGTGGCCACAATTACGTCGCAGTCTTCGTTCAGGAAGGCATCCTGGTTGGCCATACGCACGTGCGGGTCGAGGCCGGCGTGGTAGGGCAGGGCCCGCACGTCGTTGACCTTCAGCAGCTCGGCAATTTCCTCTACCTTCTTGCGGCTCAGGCAATAAATAATGCCCCCCAAGCCTTTGCGCTGCTTTACGTACTGAATCAGCTGCTTTTTGGTGTTGTGCTTGGGCCGAACTTCGTAGTAGAGGTTGGTGCGGTTGAACGACGTTTTGAACACCGAGGCGTCGTCCATTTGCAGGTTCTTCTGGATATCGAGCTGCACTTTGGGCGTGGCCGTGGCCGTGAGGGCAATAACCGGCACCTGCCCAATGTTGTCGATGATGCCCCGAATGCGGCGGTACTCGGGCCGGAAGTCGTGGCCCCACTCTGAAATGCAGTGCGCCTCGTCAATGGCTACAAACGAAATGGTAGCCTTTTGCAGGAAGTCGATGGTTTCATCCTTAGTCAAGGACTCCGGGGCCACATAGAGCAGCTTTACTTCGCCGCTGATAACGTCTTTCTTTACCCGGTTCATCTCGGCTTTGGTGAGCGTCGAGTTCAGAAACTGGGCATTCACGCCGAAGGCATTGAGCTGGTCCACCTGATTTTTCATCAGGGCAATGAGCGGCGAAATAACGATGGCTGTGCCGGGCAGCACTAAGGCTGGTAGCTGGTAGCAAAGGCTTTTACCCGCTCCGGTGGGCATAATCACAAACGTGTTGCGCCCCTCGATAACGTTCTGGATAATGGCTTCCTGCGTACCGCGGAACTGACCGTACCCAAAAACTTCCTTTAACTTGCCTTTCAAATCAGCCGCCTGGCTAACTACATTATTCACAGCTGGCATTGACATCCTCACTTGCTGGGTTGGAAGATTCAGATAGAGCTTCACCACACGTAGCGGCTTGCCTATCTCAATCTAGGGAATTTTGAAGTATTCGGCATGAGACAACAGGGAGTAAGACAAAACCGCTCTATCTCACTTCCCCGATACTCAAAACCTAATCAAATTTAGATTGAAACCGCAAAAAGAACTTCATTCCATTGCAAAAAAAGTGCTGCTAAATGAAGCGGACGCTATTCGGGGCGTAGCCGAGGCCATTGAGCAGACACCGGATTTTGCATTATGTGTAGAGGTAATCCTCTCATTGCGAGGCCGAGTAGTGGTGACGGGCATCGGAAAAAGCGCCCATATTGCCGGTAAAATGGTGGCCACTTTAAACTCCACCGGCACACCCGCCTTGTTCATGCACGCCGCCGATGCCATTCACGGCGACCTGGGCATGATTCAGCCCGAAGATTTTGTAATAGCCATCAGCAAGAGCGGCGACACCCCCGAAATAAAGGTGCTGGTGCCGCTGCTCAAGCGCAAAGGCGTACCAATGGCCGCCCTGGTCAGCAACGCCGATTCCTACCTGGCCCGCGAAGCCGACTACGTGCTGCACGCGCCTGTAACGCGCGAAGCCTGCCCGCATAACCTGGCACCCACTACCAGCACCACCGCCGCACTGGCCTTGGGTGATGCGCTGGCCGTGTGTTTGCTGGAAAGCCGTGACTTCACCCGCCAGGATTTTGCGCGCCTGCACCCCGGCGGTACGCTCGGCAAGCAGCTTTACTTGAAAGTGGGCGACTTAAGCCGCCAGAATCAGCAGCCCCAAGTACTGAGCGATGCGCCGCTCAAGGACATTATTCTGGAAATATCAGGCAAGCGCCTCGGGGCTACGGCCGTGCTGGATGCCACCGGCCAACTGCGCGGCATCATTACTGATGGCGACTTGCGCCGCATGCTCAGCACGTTTGCTGGCCGCCTGGAAGACGTGCGGGCCCAGGATATTCTCACGCCTAACCCCGTGGAAATTGACGTGGATGATTTTGCCGTAGAGGCCTTAGCCCGGATGCAGCAGCGCAATATCACGCAGCTTATTGTCACGGAGCAAGGACAGTTCAGCGGCTTTATTCACTTGCATGATCTGTTGCGCGAAGGATTGGTATAATTTAAGCGCCGTTGTATTAGGGAAAGATTAAGTATTTCTCTCCCGGCTTTGCCAAGTAGAGAAAGGTTCCCGTTAAAATCAGATATTTGCAGTACTTCAACCATTCTAGCTGCGGCAGTTTCACCTTATTATGCAACATACTTATCTCGTTGTAATGGCGGGCGGCATTGGTAGCCGCTTCTGGCCCTTCAGCCGCACCAACCACCCCAAGCAGTTTCATGATGTGCTCGGCGTGGGCCGCTCGATGTTGCAACTGACCGTAGACCGATTTGCCGGCATCTGCCCGCCCGAAAACGTGTTTGTAGTAACCAACCGCGACTATCGGGAGCTTGTACAGCAGCATCTGCCCAACCTGCCAGCCGACCAGATTCTGGGCGAGCCCATCGGCCGTAACACGGCTCCCTGCATTGCCTACGCCAGCTACTGCATTGCCAAGCGCGACCCCAAAGCCGTAATCGTAGTATCACCGGCCGACCACGCAGTACAACGCGAAGAAGAGTTCCGGCACGTTATCAGCCAGGCCGTTGATGTGGCCCGTACGCATGAGGTTCTCATCACGCTCGGCATTCAGCCCTCGCGCCCCGATACTGGCTACGGCTACATTCAATACATCGACGAAGAAGCTAGCAGCCTGCCGAACGGCCTGAAAAAGGTGAAAACCTTCACGGAAAAGCCGAATCTGGAGCTAGCCGAGATGTTCCTGCAAAGCGGCGACTTCCTCTGGAACTCTGGTTTGTTTGTGTGGCGCGCCGACGTAATCGTGCAGGCCTTCCACAACTACCTCAGTGATATTGCCGAGGTGTTTGACGATGGTCAGGCGCAGTTGGGTACCGCGCAGGAAGAGGCGTTTATCACCGAAGCCTACTCCCGCTGCCGCAACATCAGCATCGACTACGGCATCATGGAAAAAGCCGACAACGTGTTTGTGCTGCCCGCCGATTTCGGGTGGAGCGACTTGGGCACCTGGGATTCCCTGCATCGCATGGGCCGCCGCGACGAAAACAATAACGTCATCGACGGCGACGCTATCCTGTATGACACCACCGAGTGCGTTATCAAAACCCCATCGGAGCGTCTGGTCGTAGTTCAAGGCCTCGAAGGCTACATCATTGCCGAATACGACAACGTGCTCCTAATCTGCAAGCGCACCGAGGAGCAGCGCGTGAAGGAGTTCGTAGCTGATGTGAAGGCCAAGAAGGGCATCGGGTATAATTAAAAATTGAGAATTAAAAATTAAAAGTCGGCCGTTCAACGAATCTGCAAAGACCCGTTGAACGGCCGACTTTTAATTTTTAATTCTCAATTTTTAATTGATAAAAGCCGCTGACGCAGTACCTCGAACAGCATGATGCCACTGGCCACGGATACGTTGAGGGAGCCAATCTGGCCGGTCATCGGGATGCGGAGGCGGTGGTCGGAGAGGCGGAGGTACTCGGGTGAAATGCCGTCTTCCTCGCTGCCCATAAGTACGGCCACGGGGCCGGTCATGTCCACGCTGCCGGTTTCCAGGCCGGCGTCGGCCTTTTCGGTACAGGCTATGATTTGCACGCCGGATTCGCGCAGATACGTCAGGGTGTTCTTCAGGTTGGCCTCGCGGCACACCGGAATGAGGTTGAGCGCCCCGGCCGAGGTTTTCACGGCGTCGCCATTGATTTGGGCTGCGCCTTGGCTGGGCACCACAATGGCGTGCACACCCATACACTCAGCATTGCGGGCAATGGCGCCGAAATTGCGCACGTCCGTCACCCGGTCCAGAATCAGCAGAAACGGTACTTTGCCTTCTTCATACAGCCCCGACAAAATGCTGTCGAGCGGCATGTAGTCGATGGGTGATACAAAGGCTACGGCACCCTGGTGATTTTTACGGGTCAGGTTGTCGAGCTTTTCCACCGGCACCGACGACACCGGAATGCCCTGCTGCCGGGCCATTTCGTTGATTTCCTGAGTGAGGCTGTTCTTGGTGCCACGCAGTAGGAAAATCTTCTCCAGCGTCCGACCGGCGCTTAAAGCTTCCATAATGGGGCGCAAGCCAAACAGCATATCAATGCTACGGTCAGCAGCTGGCTTGTTGGCGTAGAACGGCTTGGGCTTGTCATACGAGCGACGCTCGGAGTTGCCACGCGGACCATCCGGGCGCGCATCAACAAAGCCATCCGGCCTACTTTCGGGGCGACGGTAGCCGGCGGGCGTTTCGCCATCAGAGCCGGAGCGGCTGGGGCGGTTGGTGCCGGGGCGCGGGGCGCGCGGCACCGGCCGGTTTTCGGCGTCGTAATAAG
The DNA here is from genome assembly GCF_017313265.1 of Hymenobacter telluris. Classification (GTDB taxonomy): domain Bacteria; phylum Bacteroidota; class Bacteroidia; order Cytophagales; family Hymenobacteraceae; genus Hymenobacter; species Hymenobacter telluris. Next base: position 32,824 of record NZ_JAFLQZ010000027.1, read on the forward strand.
TGCGGCGCTCTTTTAGCGGCCTTGGGCGGTCGTCGTTGCTTTTCTCCATTGCTCCACGGCGGCATACCAGAGACGTTCGTACTCGGGGCGGCGCACCAGTTCATAGTGTTCGGGGGCAAAGGTACTGGGTTTAAGCCGGAACGTGTAGGAACTGGACGCGCCATTATCGGTAGCATGGTACACCCACCGCTCATCGGAAGCAGTGCGGTACACGGCGTCGGGCGGCCCCACGGCAATGTAGAGCATACCCCGGTCGGTCATCCAGCCAGCCTTGTGGGCTACAAACAGCTCGTTGGCTGACCGAGTGCGGCCGTAGTACGTGCGAATAGCTTGCCGGGCAATAACCTGCTGGCTGGCGGCGGCATTCAACCAAAACTGATCCACGGCCCGCTTAGGATTAGGCGCATCATACAGCTTTTTGCGCTCGGCTGAGGTGGTCAGGTACACCAATGGCTGAATCAGTTCGTCGGCAGTGGTGAGTTCCGGGTAGTCGGTGTCCGTTACGAGTAGCCCTAGCAACGACTTCTCGCCCACTAGCCGAAGTGTGTAAAGGCCAGCCTCGGGCAATTGCACCGGTAAGCCCGCGCGGAAAAACAGCGAATCGGTGACTGAGAGAGTGGGAGAGGCCGTGGACTGGCGGGCGGGGTCGGCGTGGGGAGGTAGCGCCGGTACAAACGAGGCACCATAACGGCGCACCTGCACCGGCTGCTCCGGCCCATAGCGGTCCACGAAAAAAGCCTCGCCGGCTCGTACTGAGCGGCGCAGCAGCGGAGTGCCCAAAGTATCGGTCAGCAGGTAAGGGCGAGCCAGGCGTGCGGCGGTAATAGGCAGCCAGGCCGCGTCGCCGTTGGCCGATTCGGCGGGCGGGGCGCAGGCCAGGCTAAGCACCGTGCCGCTGGTCAGCTGCGCAACAGGCAGGCAGAACTCCACCCGTGCACCCCGCTCATCGGGCCGGACGCGCCGGGCGAGGTGCCGCACCGTGTCGGTCCAAATCAGTCGGCGGGAGTCATAAGAAGGCCACGCGGTAACGCGTAGCGGGTTGCCTTGCCGGAACACGTTGCCGTCAGGGAAGCGCAGATAAATACGCAGGCTGTCACCCTCCCGGCGGGTATCCACCTGAATGCGTCGGTCGGCGCGGTACTGGTCGGAAAAGTCGCGCTTTTGGGCCAGGGCAGCTTGGGAGGCAAATGCTACCAGCAACAGCAAAAAGTATTTCATAGACGAGTAGCGTACACCCTTATAACGCGAAGTTCCGTTTCGCGACCATCAGAACGAATAGCTCGGCGCTTTCGTCCATGGGCCGCGAAACGGAACTTTGCATTACGCTCCGGTACTATTTCCGACTATTGGCGCGGATAGTATTGGTTCAGCAGTTCCAGCGCTTTTGTGGCCCGGGCCTTGTCGCCAATCTGCTCGGCGGCGCGGTACACGCTCTGCATGCTCAGCAGATACGTCTGGTTTTCCATATCGAACAGCGCCGGATTGTGCGTCTGGTAGTACGGCAATGCCACTTGGGCCCGGCTAATCATCTTGTCCATGATGTCGTTGGCGCGGGCCCGCTCACCTACTTCCACCAAGGCCGGCACAAATTGCGGCGCGTAGTAGTCGTACGGAATAGTATTGTCGGGCATGGCCGTGAAGCACTTGTCTAGCACTTCCTTGGCTTTCGCCTTGTTGCCTTCCGCCAAATAAGTATTAACTAGGCGCGAGAACTTGTCGCGGTAATTAGCCGGGAAGCGCAGGTTGTTTTCGTCGTAGAATACACCTGGCTTATCGAGGTTGCGGTACGAGAACTTCTTCATCAGGCTCTCATACATCAGGTCGGTGGCCACGTAGCCTTCGTCGCCGCGCGGTTCGTAGTTCGGGTCCTTCAGGGGCAGAATGCGGTAGGCCATGCCTTCCAGCTGGAAATAAGGCTGGAGGTTCATGAAGTCGCCGCCGGCTACGGTGCTGGAGAAGTAGATGGGCCGCTTCCAGTTGTTGGTAGCCAGCATATCCAGAATCACCAGGTTTTTTTTCTCGATGGCGCCTTTGCCCATGTTCCACTCCATGCGGGTCACGAGCTGCTTGCGCCGGTCCTTGGGCACAATACCCAGCTTTTCCACAGCCGTAGTATCCACGTCGAGGAAGAAGTTCGGGCTCGGGAACGACATCATAGCCGGCCCCGATTCGTCGTACGACACCTTCAGCAGGTCGCTGTTCTGCGTTACCAACTGAATAAATTCCTTCAGGTTGATTTGCTTCACCGACGGGTTTTCGGCGAACGGCAGGTAATCATTAGTGCCTTGCTTGTACCGGTCGTTGGGCATGGAGATGGGCAGCGGCTGCGACTCATACGCGCGGCGCTTCATCTGCTGAATGTACCAGTCGGTATTCAGGTAGCTCAATACGGCCACGCGTACGTCGGTGCGCACGCCTTCCACTTCCTGGGCGTACCAGAGCGGGAAGGTGTCGTTGTCGCCGTTGGTGAACAGGATGGCGTTGGGCTGCAACGAGTTCAGCAGGTTCTTGGCCGAATCCACGGAATTGTAACGGTCCGACCGGTCGTGGTCGTCCCAGCCTTGCGCAATCAGCAGTACCGGTGCCAACAAGCCCAGCGCGGTAGCCGCAATGGCCCGGCCCGAATCAGCTTTCAGCACCGAGCGAAGCAGCTCGGCCAGGCCCAACACGCTCAAGCCAATCCAGATGGCATAAGCATAAGTCGCGCCGGTGAAGGTGTAGTCCCGCTCACGCGGCTCGATGGGCGGCTGGTTGAGGTAGACCACAATGGCGAGGCCCGTAAACACGAACAACAAGCCCACAATGAAGGCGTTGCGCGAGTCGCGGCGCGACTGGTAAAACAAGCCAATCAAGCCCAGAATCAGCGGAATAGCGTAGAAATTATTGCGGGCTTTGCTGTCGGCCATGCGCTCCGGCACGCCGGCGTTGCTGGCATTCCAGGGCCACAGCCCACCCGACTGCTGGATGTCACTTTCGCGGCCCACGTAGTTCCAGAGGAAGTAGCGCCAGAACTGGTGGCCCATCTGGTAGCGGAACAAAAACGACAGGTTCTGGCCCATCGTCGGCTTCACGCCTTCCCGGATATCCACCCATTTCTGGTAGTTGTAGAGGTGCTCGGGCTGCGGGCTGTAGATGCGCGGCAGCAGCATTTTGTCGGCATCGTCGTACACTACCACCTGGCGCTTTTCAGCTACCACGTACTTGTCGCCTTCACGCACGTAGCGCGGGGCCCCTTCTTCATAGCGAATCGGGCGGGCGTTGAACTGCGGGCCGTACAGCAGGGGCCGGTCGCCGTACTGCTCACGCTTGAGGTAGCTCACAAAGCTGAGCACGTCCTCGGGGTTGTTTTCGTTGATGGTGGGGTGGTAGCTGCTCCGGATGGGGATGATGAGGTAGCTGGAATAGCCAATCAGAATAAACACCAGGCTCAGCATGGCCGTGTTCAGCAGGCGGTTGCGCTTATGGATGGAATAGCGGAAACCAACTACCAGCAGCGCCACAAACAGCACCAGGAAAATAATGATGCCCGAGTTGAAGGGCAGCCCTACGCTGTTCACGAAAAACACCTCGAAGCCACCCGCCAATGAAGGCAAGCCCGGAATGATACCCACCAGAATCAGGCCCACTACTACCAAACTGATAACCAGCGTAACGATGCCACCCCAGGTAGTAGGGTTCTGGGTACGACGGTAGTAGTAAATGAAAGCCAGCGCCGGCAACGCCAGCAGGTTCAGCAAGTGGACCCCAATACTGAGGCCTACGACGTAAGCAATGAGCACCAACCACTTGTCGGAATCAGCTTCGTGGGCGCGGTTTTCCCACTTCAGCATAATCCAGACCACCGCCGCCGTAAACAGCGACGACATGGCGTATACCTCGCCTTCCTCGGCATTAAACCAGAACGAATCAGAGAAGGCAAACGACAAGGCGCCTACCACGCCAGCACCCAGAATCAGCAGGCTCTGCCCGAAGGTGGGTTCTGGTGCGTTTGGCACGGAGTGGCCCAGCGCGCCGGGCTGATGCAGGACCAGCTTCTTGGCCAGCATGGTAATCGTCCAGAACAAAAACAGCACCGTGAACGAGCTGCTCAGCGCCGACAGCGCATTCACCAGCACCGATACCTTGGTGACGTCGCCGAAGGAAAACAGCGAAAACAGCCGGCCCAGCAGCAGAAACAGCGGGGCGCCTGGAGGGTGAGGCACCAGCAGCTTGTACGAACAGGCGATAAACTCGCCGCAGTCCCAGAACGAAGCCGTAGGCTCCAGAGTGATGAGGTAAACGACGGTGGCAATGGCAAACACCAGCCAGCCGACCAGGTTATTCAGGCTTTTGTATGAGCGCATACGGTAAAATAGTAGAGGGGCAGGCCCCGGCCGTCGTCGCCTGACGCGGACTTGTGGTCAAGGAAGAGGAGTTACAGTTCAAAAGTAGAGAATAAATCCGGCCGCATGGTAGCTTATGCAACGCCTGGGTGAACCAGTGCCAGCTAGTGGATATAAAAAAAGCGGCCAAGTAGCGGCCGCTTTTTCAAAAGACAAAATAAAAAGAAGTCGATTAGTTCTGTAGTACGAATCTTTTCGTAGAAACTACCTTGTCGTTCATCACCAAGCTATAGAAATACATGCCTGCTGGCAAATCCGACAAGTTGAGCGGTATGCCGGCACTGGCCGCCTCCGGTTGGAGCATGAAGCTGCGAATCTCCCGTCCCAGAATGTTAGTGAGGCGCAGTTTGTAAGCTGAATTCACTTTTTGATTTACCGTCACTACCACCAAGCCTTTGCTGGGGTTCGGGTATACGTTCAGCATGGTGCTGGCCGCTTTGGCATCGAGGGTAGCCAATGGAGCGTTGGGGTCAACCACGATGCTGCCATTCATACCTGCGTGGGCCGAGCAGTGGTAGGCGAAAGTGCCGGCCGTGGAAAGCGGAGTAGTGGTAAACGAGGTATTGGAAGTGCTAATGACAAACGTCTGCCACAACGCCGGATTGGAGTCCGACACGGTAGGGTGGGAGCTAGTGCCTACGTTCAGGAAGCGCACTTGGTCACCGGGGCGGATAGTAACAGTAGCCGGACGGTAAAAATTGTCGCCTACTTCCACTACCACTGTAGCAGCATACGAGGAAAGCGAGCCTAATATCAGGCCCAGAATTCCAACCAAACGAGTAGAAATTTTCATGAGTGAGCAGCTTCGGTAAAGAGGTTCCAAAGCAAGGAACTTCTAAATATAGGGTTTTTTAGTTATTTTGACATAGCAACTGTTTGAAATAACAGCCGCTACATTCCAAGTTTAGCTAGACAAGCACCGTGCCTAATTACAAGCCGTAACCTGAACCATAGATGAAGCAAGGGCCAAAAAGGTTGCGTTGAGCTTAAAGTGCTCGGCTATTTCTCTGTAACTCGTAAAACGATGCTCAAAGGTTGCCTGCTCCTGCCAGCGAGAAAAAGGAAATAGGTAAAAAGCTCCTGTTTACCGACTAATCGGCTACTTCAGATGATGTAGCGGATTTCTTTAAGGTCGAAATAACGCACCTGTCCGCTTGTCAGTACGGCCAAGCGGCCTGCCTCATCTACATCTATAATCTCGCCGGTTATCTGCCGTCCATCTACCTCATAGGCATGCGGTTGCCGATACCGGTAAAGCACCTGCCGGTAGTCGTGGCGGATGGCGGCAAGGCGGCCAGCGCGAAGTTGCAAATAGCGCCGTTCCAGGTGTTCGAGTAAGCGGCTCGCCAGTAGCTCCAGCGAGTAAGCGCGGCCGGTAAGCGACGCCAACGAAGCCGCGGTAGCTGTGCCAAACTCCTGCTGATTGATATTTATCCCAATTCCAACCACGCTATGCTGAATCATTGTGCCACTGAGCGTGTTTTCAATCAGGATACCCCCTAGCTTTCGGTTTCCAAAGAAAATGTCGTTTGGCCACTTCACCCGAAGCGCGGGGTCGGGGCCAAGCAGCGTCACCAGCCAGTCGTGCACGGCCAGCGCTACCGCTTGGCTCAGCAGAAACTGGTCGGGAGCGGGCAGAAACGACGGCCGCCACACCACCGACAGCGTCAGGTTTTCGCCGGGCGCAGCTTCCCACCGATTACCGCGCTGGCCTCGGCCGGCGGTCTGTTTGTCGGTTATTACCACGCAGCCGTCGGTGGCGCGGTTTCTGTGAATAAGATCTTGTGCTTCGCTGTTGGTAGAAGCACATTCGGGCAGCGAAACCACTTGGCGGCCCGTGAATAACGTTTGGGGGGAAAGTGCCTCCACGTGTTTTTCGTACTTTGTGATGATCAAACCTAACAATACCCTATGAAAAGTACCCCGGTTCGGCAGGATTCGGACAAGTTGGCAGATGTAGTAGTACGCGGCATGCAGGAAAAGAAAGGCCTGGATATCGTGGTGATGAACCTCAAGGAGCTCAAAAATGCCGTGTCAGATTATTTTATCGTCTGCTCGGCTTCGTCAGATACCCAACTCGACGCCATTGCGCGTTCGGTGGAGGAAGAAGTGGAAAAGCTAACCGGCCAGAACCCTTGGCAAACGGAAGGCCGCATGAACCGCGAATGGGTGCTGCTCGACTACGTAGATGTAGTAGTGCACATTTTCCTGCGCGACCGTCGGCAGTTCTACGCGTTGGAAGAGTTGTGGGGCGATGCTGAAATCACCTACATCGAAGAGGAAACTGTTCCGGCCCGATAGTACCATAAAGTAAAGTGCGTCCGTTTTCGTCTAGTAGCGGGAACAAACGCACTGGCGGGGTGTTCCGCCTTTGTTTTTTGCCTTAGCCCAATCTATACATGTCAGATAACACGCCCAAAAAGAAAAAGCCCATGCTGCCCAACCCGACGCCAAAGCCGGGTATGCAACTCTGGCTGCTCGCTGGGCTGGTTCTGTTTCTGTGCGCTTGGCTGTTCTTTAACCAGAGCGGCAGCAAAGTGGAAATAAACCAGCAAAAATTCGAGCAGATGTACGCCGCCGGTGATGTGCGCGACGTGCGCTTGCTCACCGACCGCTCGGAGGTGGAAGTGTCGTTGAAAAACGAGGCAGTGCGCTCCGGCAAATATCGGGAGTTACTTTCCCGTCGTGGCCCGCTTGCTTTCGATGCCAGCCCTCAGTTCGGTTTCCGGGTAGTCGATGGCAAAACCTTCAAGGAGGATTTCGAGAAGCTGCAAGCTAACGTGCCAGTTGACCAGCGCATCGGCATTACGTTCGATACCCGCAATGGCTACGGCGACTTAGTTACCACCTGGGGCCTCACCATTCTGTTGTTCGTTGGTTTCTGGTTCCTGATGCGCCGCATGAGTGGTGGCGCGGGTGCCGGTGGTCAGATTTTCAACATTGGTAAGAGTCGTGCAGCTCTGTTTGAAGGCGGCGACAAAGTGAAAATCACCTTTAAAGACGTAGCTGGTCTGGAAGAGGCGAAGGAGGAAGTCCAGGAAATTGTAGAGTTCCTGAAGAACCCTTCCAAGTTCACCATCCTAGGCGGTAAAATCCCGAAGGGTGCCTTGCTAGTTGGTCCTCCTGGTACCGGTAAAACGTTGCTGGCCAAAGCAGTAGCTGGCGAAGCCGATGTGCCTTTCTTCTCGCTCTCGGGGTCCGACTTCGTGGAAATGTTTGTAGGGGTAGGTGCCGCCCGTGTGCGCGACCTGTTCAAGCAAGCCAAATCGAAAGCGCCCTGCATCATCTTCATCGATGAAATTGACGCCGTAGGCCGTAGCCGTTCGCGCGGCAACATGCCCGGTGGCAATGATGAGCGTGAAAACACGCTGAACTCATTGCTGGTGGAAATGGACGGTTTCGGCACCGATTCGGGCGTAATTATCTTGGCTGCTACCAACCGCCCCGATACGCTCGACTCCGCCTTGCTGCGCCCCGGCCGCTTCGACCGGCAGATTAGCATTGATAAGCCAGACATCAACGGCCGCACTGAGATTTTCCAGGTGCACTTAAAGCCTCTTACGCTGGGCCCTGATGTAGAGGCCCGTCGTTTGGCCGCTCAAACCCCAGGTTTCGCGGGTGCTGAAATTGCCAACGTCTGCAACGAAGCCGCCCTCATTGCCGCGCGCCGCGACAAGAAATTTATCAGCATGCAGGATTTCACTGATGCTGTTGACCGGGTTATTGGTGGTTTGGAGAAGAAGAACAAGATCATCAGCCCTGATGAGAAGCGCATTGTAGCCTACCACGAAGCTGGCCACGCCATTGCCGGCTGGTTCCTAGAGCACGCCGATCCGCTGGTGAAGGTGAGCATTGTACCTCGTGGCGTAGCCGCGCTGGGCTACGCTCAATACTTGCCGCGGGAGCAATTCCTATATAACACCGAGCAACTCACCGACGAAATGTGCATGACCTTGGGTGGACGGGCCGCCGAAGAAATCGTGTTTGGCAAAATTTCGACGGGTGCTTTGTCGGACTTGGAGCGCATCACCAAGATGGCTTACTCCATCGTGACGATGTACGGCATGAACGCCAAACTCGGCAACGTATCATACTACGACTCGAAAGGGCAAAATGAGTACGGTTTCTCGAAGCCTTACTCGGAGTCCACTTCGCAAATGATTGACGAGGAAGTGCGCAACATCATCGAAAACGCGTATATCCGCACTAAAGACCTGCTGACCGAACGGCGGCACGAGTTGGAAGTGGTGGCCAAGGAACTGCTCGATAAAGAAGTGCTGCTGCAAGACGACTTAGAGCGGTTGGTAGGTAAGCGCCCACACGGCGTGCAAACCAATTACCAAGCGCACATGGCTGGTACCGACCGGAGCGAAACCCTCAGTGAGCGGAAGCAGGAGCACCCCGGTGTTCCACTGAGCGACGACCTCCCCGACCTGAACCTCCCTGGCATTGATGCAGACCTGCCGAACAGCAGCAACTCATCGGCTGGCTCAGGTGGCAGTGTGGTAACACCGATGTAATCAAGACACCTTAGTAATGCGGAAAGGCCAGCCTTTAGAGGCTGGCCTTTTTGTTTGCCGGAAAATAGCAACGCAAAGCTCCGACTTTGCGCTTCGTTGTATGACTGGTACCCTCGTACCAACGATAAACGTGCAGCGTCAGCAACGATGCGCAAGGCCGGCCCTTTGCGCTGCTATCGTTTCAAATACACTATTTGGCTGCTCTCACGTCCAGGGCCGATAGGCGCGCTTTAGCGCTAAGCTTTTTGGCTGGGTAGTCGGAAGAGTAAATGGCGTTGGACTGATGGGAACTGGCCTTCATCAGCTTACGGTTCTTCAAGTAGTCTTTGGCCTCGTTGTAGATATCGGATTTGCGCTCGGCTTTCTCCAGCACCACTTGGAAGTAGCGCCGGGCCACGCTCACGTTGTTCTCTTCCTCCGCAATTTTGGCCAGGTTGTAGTTGGCATGCACATAATATCCTACGCCAGTTTGCCCGGTAGCCTCCGAAAACACCACGCAACGCTGGAAGTAGTCTTTGGCTTTCGCTGAGTCCTTGTACTTGTTCTGGTTAAGCCAGCCTAAATAGTACGTGGCGTACCGGCCGCTGAACCCTTCGTAGCCGGGCATACCGCGGTTTAGCTTATCCAGAATATCGAGGCTGACCTGCTCGCATTTGCGGTGCTCTCCGTTGTTGAAGCACAGCATGGCGTAATACCGCTCGAAATAGCCATTGTCGGGGTATTCGGTGGCTAGCTTGCGGGCTACTTGCAAGGCGGCGGCCGAGTTGTTTTCCCGCTCACTGCCCAGTATTTTCATCAGAAAAAACTTGGCTTCGGGACCGGCATAGAAGCCGTTATCAGCCACGCTTTTAATTTGCTGTAAGCCCAACTGACGATTGCCTTTCGGGAAAAGCAGCAGGATGGGGCGCAACCACGGATGCTCTTCGGAAATCCAGGCAGCGTAGTAATTGAACAAGCCCTGACCCAGTAAAAATTCGGGGCTCAGGCCGTTGGCTTCTTTGCTTTTGTCGAGGTAATCGAGGGCGCGCTTGCTGCTGATAGTGGCCTTGCGCAGGTCGTGGCGCTCAGCGTGCAGGCGGGCATCAAAGCCGTAAGCAGCCGCCAGGAAAAAACAGGCTTCGTAATTTTTATTGTCGATATCATAGAGCCGCTCACCTTTGGTAATGGCGGTATCCATGTAGGCGAAAAACGTTTTGTCGTAGATGGTATTGGTAACGTTGCTGGGCATGATTTTCCACCAAGTGCTCAGCCCCATCAGGAAATAGGGCATGGGGTGCTGGGGGTAGCGGCGGCGCAACGAGCGAAACTGCTTCTCGGCTTGGTCGTGCTTGGAATTGTAGATGTTGTGTACGGCGCCGTCTAGCTCCGTCTGGATATCCTTGTTAAGGAGCAGCCAGTTTTTCATGTCCACTACGTCAGGCGATATGTCCACGTTTTCCAGCGCAATGTTGCGCATGCCATTCACCAGCGTTGAATCCGGCAACTGAGCAAAGCAGGTAGTGGGCAGTATGAAGAAAGCTAGCAAAATATATCCTGCTAGCATCGCCGCCTGTTTTTTGATATTTGTAGACGTTATTTGTATAGGATAGTATTTTTTCTTCATGGCTCAATCCTTTGAAGTGTAAAATTAGCCTATTATTAACGATTATATGCTGTGTTTGGATTGATAAATATAGGATATTAGTAACTATGATGAAAAACAAGATTGCTGTATTATAATAAGTTAAGGTAAATTATTGCTGCAACTAAAATTAATACTATTTAAATATGGGAGTAGGATGTGAAGTTTGCGCACAGGCTGTATGAGGTCGGATGCCTAGCGCGGTTAGCGGGCCCGATTATCTGCTTTCTACGCATGGGCTTGTTACCTTTGGGATATGCCCGAATCGTCCCGCGACATTATTCTGCGCCGTATCCGCGAATCGCTCCGGCAGCCCACGCTGGCCAAGCCTGCTCCCGATTTCACTGCGCCGCTGCACCCGCGTGCCACCGGCGACTTGGCCGTGGCATTTGCTGAAAGTTTCGTGCGAGTAGGCGGGCAGCTATACTTCTGCGAGTCGGAGGAGCATTTCTACGACCAGCTATTTGCCTACAAAAAGGAAAAAGCCCTGGAACACCTGTATGTATGGGAGCCGGAGCTGAAAAAGATTCTGCACGCCGGCGGGCTGGTCTTCAACCAAGACGAGACGAAGTTTGTGGCGCATGCCGACGCTGGCCTGACAACCTGCGAGGCCCTGATTGCCCGCACCGGCAGCCTGCTGGTTTCGGCGGCTACGAGCAGCGGGCGTCGCCTGAGCGTGTACCCCGATCAGCACTTGGTGCTGGCCCGTACCTCGCAGGTAGTGGCCGATATTGGGGACGCCCTGCGCAACCTGGAGTTGAAATACGGTCCGGAGCATCTGCCCTCCATGATTTCGCTTACCACCGGCCCCAGCCGCACGGCCGATATTGAAAAAACTCTTGTGCTCGGTGCCCACGGTCCGCGCAGCCTTGTTTTGTTTTTGCTGGATGACGAAACCACCCCCTCGGCTGCCTGATCTGGCATTGCCCTCCGGAAAGCGCGTTTACTTTGCTTCCGATTTTCATCTTGGCGTTCCGGATGCGGCCAGCTCATTGGCGCGGGAGCGGCGCATTGTGCGTTGGCTGGATACTGTGGCCCAAGACGCCGCCGCCATTTATCTGCTCGGCGACATTTTCGACTTCTGGTTTGAGTACAAGCACGCCATTCCGCGCGGCTTCATCCGGCTGCAAGGCAAGCTGGCTGAGCTGACCGACGCGGGCCTGCCGGTTACGTTCTTTACCGGCAACCACGACATGTGGATGTTCGATTATTTCACTCAAGAGCTTGGCATCCCAATTCTGCGGCACCCGGTTAGCCAGCTGATTGGAGGGCGCGAGTTCCACATCGGGCACGGCGACGGCCTGGGGCCCAAGGATTACACCTATAAAGTACTGAAGCGGGTGTTTGCCTCGCCGGTGGCGCAGTGGCTGTTTGCGCGCCTTCACCCCAACTTAGGCATTGGCATTGCCAATGGCTGGAGCCGCCGCAGCCGGGTGCAGAACACCAAGGAAGACGAGAAGTATTTCGGGGAAGAAGAATGGCTGCTGGTGTACTGCCGGGAGCTGGAAAAACTATTCCATCATGATTACTACGTGTTCGGGCACCGCCACCTGCCCCTCGACGTACCAGTAGCTCCCGGCAGTCGTTATTTGAATTTAGGCGAATGGGTCAATTATTGCTCCTACGGCGTGTATGATGGTAATGACTTGGTGTTGCAGCATTTCGAGAAGTAAGAGCTTAGAAGTGAGAACCGAGAGCATAGGGCCAACAGCTATTAAGAGGTGGTTTGGGCTCGGGCTGCTTTTAGTTCTTAGCTCTTGCTTTTTGGTTCCGTGCTACGCCCAAATCAACGTGCCCACGCCGGCTTCGGTGTTGCCACCCAGCCAGCAGCCCACTCCGGCGCAGGCAGCTCCGGCCGTTGCCAAGCCAGACGCACCCACTGCTTCCGCCTGGACGCTGGTGCGCACCATTGCGCTGCCCCGGTCGGGCGTGGCCTCGCTTGACAGGCGTGGCACGCTGTACGTAGCCGATGCGCAAAACAACGTGCGGCAATACGGAGCCGATGGGCAGTTGCTGAACACCTACTCGCCCCCGCTGCCGGGGCACATTGCGCAGATTGAGGCTTGGAACACCACCAAGATTCTGGTTTTCTACGACGACCGGCAGGAATTACTGCTCCTCGACCGGTTTGCCGCGCCCATCAGCCAGTTCAATCTGTTGGATTTGCTGGATGGTACCGCCCGCGCCACCACCCTAGCCCCCGACGACCGGCTGTGGCTGCTCAACGAATCAGACCTGACCCTGCGCCAGTTCGATCCGGCGCAACCCCGCAACACCCGCAATACCCCGCTCGACCTGCTGATTGGGCGTTCCAAGCCCGATTTTCGCTTTCTGCGCGAGTATCAGAACAACCTGTATCTGGTGGATAGGGTGAACGGGATTTACGTGTTCGATAACCTGGGCAACTACCGCAAAAAACTGCCCTTCGCCAACCTGACGACCATCGGCTTCCGGGGCGACGAGCTGTACTTTCTGGCCGATGGTGCTGTGCAGCTGTTCCACCTTTACAACCTTACCCAACGGGCTCTGCCACTGCCCGTCCCGGCTGCTGAGGTGCGGCAGATTCTGCTGGGTGAAGGGTACGCCTACGTTTTTACGGCGGCAGGCGTGCAAGTGTACAAGCTGTAGCACAAAGCTCCGCCTCACGCCGTAGCCTACAGTTGCTTAGCCTTCCATTACCCATACCAAGTTTTCGAGGGAGGCTAGGAGCCTGAGTGCGAGCAAGCTGGGCAATAACCCCGGTGTAAGACCAGCCGTTAGCCTTGTACCGGTTGCAACCGGCCTGCTCCTTATCTACTTCCAAAACCTTACCTTGCTATGAAGGCACTAGTGTACCACGGTATGAAAGACGTGCGCGTCGATACCGTTGATGATCCGAAAATCGAAGACGCGCGCGACGCCATTATCCGGGTGACCAGTACCGCCATTTGCGGTTCCGATTTGCACATCTACAATGGCAGTATTCCGCAGCCCCGGCCCATGGTACTTGGGCACGAGTTCATGGGCATTGTAGAGGAAGTAGGTAAAGGCGTCGGGGGCAAGCTCAAGGTCGGCGACCGGGTGGTGGTGCCGTTTCCGGTGGCCTGCGGCACTTGCTACTTCTGCAACCACGAGCTGCCCGGCCACTGCGAAAACTCCAACCCCGAACACTACGGCCCCGAAGGCGGCTTGCTGACCGAAAAAGGCGGCGCCCTCTTTGGCTACACCGATTTGTACGGCGGCTACAACGGCGGCCAGGCCGAGTACGTGCGTGTACCCTACGCCGACTTCGGCCCGCGCGTCATTCCTGATTCGCTGACCGACGAGCAGGCACTGTTCCTGACCGATATTTTCCCAACTGGCTACTCTGGCATCGACTGGGCCGACGTGAAAGGCGGTGAAATCATTGCCATTTTCGGGTCGGGGCCGGTGGGTATTATGGCGGCCAAATCGGCATGGCTGCGCGGGGCGGCCCGCGTGATTATCGTAGACACCCAGCAATACCGCCTCGACAAAGCCAAGGCGTCGGCTAATGTGGAAACCATTCTGTGGGAAAACGCCAAAGATGTGGTAGAGCAAATCCGGGCCATGAGCGAAGGACGTGGGGCCGACGTGTGCGTGGAAGCCGTAGGGTTCGAGCCCGACCGGGACCTGCTCGACCGGGCTAAGGCCGTTATCAACCTGGAGAAAGGCTCGCCGAAAGTGCTGGAAGCCTGCATGAGTGCCGTGCGCCGCGGCGGTACCGTCACGATTCTGGGCGTGTACGGCACACCGTTCGACAACTTCCCGGTGGGGCAGCTTTTCGACAAAGGCATCAAGCTAATGGGGGGACAAGCCCCGGCGCACAAGCATATCGACAAGCTGCTACAATACGTCATCGACGGCAAAGTGGTGCTTGACGATATTATTTCGCACCGCCTGCCGCTGGCCGAAGCCGCCCACGGCTACGACATCTTCCGCAACAAGAAAGACAACTGCCTGAAAGTGGTGCTGAAGCCATAGTACGGTTTGCTCGTCTTTATTACAGCGTAGAAAGAGCCTGCTGCTAGCAGGCTCTTTTTGCATTTTAAAGCGGCTTACGAAGGCGCTATATGTTTAACTTAAAGCGGTTTTGGAGGTAGGGGCGGGGCTTGCCCCCGCCCTTACGCCGGCGCCTTTTCAACGATTTCGTTCGACGAGGTGCGGGGGGCAAGCCCCGCCCCTACCTCCAAAACTGCTGTGTGCAGGGTGGTTTTTGCCGCGCCGTGCATAAGTGAGGGTTTTTGTTAACTTTGAAAGAAGCCGCGCCGTAAGATATTGCCCGGCGGGATGCGCCGATTTACTATCGTCTATGTTACTCAATGCTATCCGGGGCTGGCTTCGGGTCTGTCTCCCGCTTAGTGTATGGGTTATGGCTGGCACCGGCCCGTTGGCAGCTCAGCACAAACTGACTCCTGAGGTCAGCAAACTAGCGCCCACAGTTCGAGCAACGGGTTCCGGCAAGCAAACCGTGCGGGTGAGCGTTGTAAACCGGGCCGCATTCAGGGAGTGGGCGCGCCAGACGTTGCCGGGTACCCGAGTACAGGATGAGCCTAGTCAGCCAGATTTGGTGTTGGTGGCCGGACTAACCAAGGCGCAACTAGAGGTGCTGCTCGCCTCGCCCTTGGTGCAGTTTGTGGATGCGCCCAACCGCCCCGCTCACGAAGAGCGGCGCCTAGACCGAGCCAATCCGGTGGTGAATGGGGTGGCAGCGGTGCACCGGCAGTATCCGGCGCTTACGGGGCAGGGCCTCACGGTTTCGGTGAAGGAAAACCTGTTCGACCCTACCGATATTGATTTTAAAGGCCGGATAGTTGACGTAACAGCTTCCTCGGCGCCAGTGTCGGAGCACGCCTCCGTAATGGCTTCACTTATTGCAGGGGGCGGCAACTCGGCCCCTAGCGGCAAGGGGGCTGCCTGGCAAGCCCGCCTCACCCCGGCCGACTATGCCAACCTGCTGCCCGATAACCTGACCGACCTGAACCGGCGCGGCGTAAGTGTGCAAAACCACTCCTACGGCACTGGCCTCGAAAATTATTACGGCCTCGAATCCCGCGCCTACGATGCCCAGGCGCGGCAGAACCCAGCACTGCTGCACGTGTTTTCCTCGGGCAACTCCGGCAACCTGGCTCCTGACACCGGACGGTACGAGGGTCTGAGCGCAGTGGCCAACCTAACGGGGCAGTTCAAGATGTCGAAGAACACGCTGAGCGTGGGTGCTACTGATGCGCAAGGTGTAGTAGCGCTTTTAAGCTCCCGGGGGCCCGCCTACGATGGCCGCGTGAAGCCCGAACTGGTGGCTTTCGGCGACGATGGTTCTTCCGATGCCGCAGCGCTGGTGTCGGGTATCAGCCTGCTGGCTCAGCAAGCCTACCGCAACCTGAATGGTGGCGCGCTACCTCCCAGCTCGTTGGTAAAAGCCGCTCTGCTCAACAGCGCCGACGATACGGGCCGCCCCGAAGTGAATTTTGAATCAGGCTTCGGGCAGGTGGATGCGCTGGGCACCGTGCGAACTATTCTGGATGGACGCTACCAAACTGGTACAGTAGGGCAGGGGCAACGGGAGCGGTTTCAGATAATGCCGCCCTTAGATGCTCGAAAGCTTAAAGTAACTCTCGTTTGGACCGATCCTGAAGCTGCTGCTAACGCTTCTCAGGCTCTGGTTAATGATTTAGACTTGGAAGTGTTCATGGTAGACTACCGTAGCATTCGTACGGTCCGCTATTTGCCTTGGACGCTAAGTGCCTATCCAAACCTGGATTCGTTGAGGTTGCCAGCTCGTCGGCGCGCTGACCATATCAACAACGTTGAGCAGGTGACTGTAGCAACTGAGGATTCTGTCTACTATATGGTAATCGTGCGTGGCTTCAACGTAACGGCTGGGCCGCAGGCGTTCAGTGTGGCGTATGAGTTCGAGCAGGAGTTTGAATGGCTGGCTCCGCTGACTACGCGCAGCTTTCAGGCGGGCGCCACCGAGCAGATACGCTGGCAATGGGCCGGGCCAGCTACCACTGCCCGCCTGGAATACAAGCCGCTTAGTGCCACCAGCTGGCAGCTCATCACCCCCAGCCTCGACCTTAGCCAAGGCAGTTACGCGTGGCAGGTACCCGATATAGCCGCGCCGGTGCAGTTGCGCTTAGTCACGGCTGATACCACCTATGTGTCCGATACCGTAGCGGTTACGCGGGCTTTGGAACTGCAAGTTGGATATGCTTGTGCCGAAGAGGGGCTGCTGTACTGGAACCGGGTGCCGGGAGCCACCGCCTACCAAGTGTACCGGCTGGGCGCCACGCATTTGCAACCGTTCCAAATCACCACCGATACCACGCTGGTACTTTCCAAAGCGCAGCAAGACATAGCCAGCCAGTACGCGGTAGAACCCGTGTTGGGGCCAGTACGCGGTACGCGCAGCATCACGCTCGATTTGGCCAACACGGGCCTTAATTGCTATATCCGGTCGTTTGTGCCGCGCCAAGTAGTTGCCGATACGGTGCAGCTGCAACTAGAACTGGGTAGTACGTTCCGGCTACAATCGGTGGAGTTGCAGCGCCGGGAGCAGGGCGAATTTCAACCCATTCAAACCATCCGCTCGGCCTTCACGCTTAGTACCACATTCACAGACCTTACCGCTGCTACCGGCCGCAACGAGTATCGGGTGCGGCTACAGGATACCAACGGCCGCGTTTTCTACAGCCAAACAGAAGCCGCCTACCTGGTCCGCCCCAACGACCTGCTGGTATTCCCGGTGCCGGTAGTGGTAGGGGAGCCGCTGCGCGTAGTTGGGGAGCCAGGAGTGCCGCTGCATTTGCACCTCTTCGACAGCCTCGGGCGGTTAGTGCGCGAAACCACTGTGGAGGGAACCATCAACGACTTCGATACCAACGGGCTACGGGCTGGGGTGTACATGCTGCGTGCTCGTACGGCCACCGGCGCTACCATCACCCGCCGGATTGTGCTGCTCTAATTCGCTAATAGTTAAGAACGTGTTTGGGAATTACGCACAAGTAGCTCGTCGGAGGGACAGAGTTAAGTTAGCAACTAGCAGCCAAGCGG
>NZ_JAFLQZ010000028.1 GCF_017313265.1 Hymenobacter telluris
GTGGACTCGCTGAACCTGTTTGCTGGCGAAGTAACCCGCGTGGCCCTGGAGGTAGGTACCGAAGGTAAGTTGGGTGGCCAGGCGCTGGTACCCAACGTGGCCGGCGTATGGAAGGACCTGACCGACAACGTAAACTTTATGGCCTCGAACCTGACCTCTCAGGTGCGCGACATTGCCAACGTGGCCACGGCCGTAGCCCGCGGTGACCTGAGCCAGAAGATGACCGTAGACGTGAAGGGCGAGATTCTGGAGCTGAAGAACATCCTCAATCAGATGGTGGACTCGCTCAACATCTTCGGCGACGAAGTAACCCGCGTAGCCCGTGAAGTGGGCACTGAAGGCAAACTCGGTGGCCAGGCCTCCGTACCGCGGGTGTCGGGCACCTGGAAAGACCTGACCGACAACGTGAACTTCATGGCTTCGAACCTGACCAGTCAGGTGCGCGACATTGCCAACGTAGCCAGCGCCGTAGCCAAAGGCGACCTGACCCAGAAGATGACCGTGGATGTGAAAGGCGAAATATTCGACCTCAAGAACATCCTGAACCAGATGGTGGACTCGCTCAACATCTTTGCTGGCGAAGTAACCCGCGTGGCGCGTGAAGTAGGTACCGAAGGCATCCTAGGTGGCCAGGCCTCCGTGCCCAACGTTAGCGGCACCTGGAAAGACCTGACCGACAACGTGAATACGATGGCCTCGAACCTGACGAGTCAGGTGCGCGATATTGCCAACGTAGCTACGGCCGTAGCAAAAGGCGACCTGAGCCAGAAAGTAACCGTGAACGTGCGCGGCGAGCTGTTGCAGCTCAAAGAAAACCTCAACCAGATGGTGGACTCGCTGAACACGTTCGGCGACGAAGTAACCCGCGTGGCCCGCGAAGTAGGTACCGAAGGTAAACTGGGTGGCCAAGCCGATGTACCGAATGTGCGTGGTACCTGGAAAGACCTCACCGACAACGTAAACACCATGGCCGCCTCGCTCACCAGCCAGGTGCGCGACATTGCCAACGTAACCACCGCCGTAGCCCGCGGCGACCTAAGCCAGAAGGTGTCGGTGGACGTGAAAGGCGAGCTGCTCGACCTCAAGGACAACATCAACCGGATGGTGGACTCGCTCAACATTTTTGCCGGCGAGGTAACCCGCGTGGCGCAGGAAGTGGGCACCGAAGGCAAGCTCGGCGGCCAAGCCGACGTGCCGAACGTAACCGGCGTGTGGAAAGACCTGACCGACAACGTAAACACGCTGGCGGCCAACCTCACCACCCAGGTACGCGGCATCGGCAAGGTAGTAACCGGCGTGTCGCAAGGCGACCTGACCCAGAAGCTGACCCTGGACGCCAAAGGCGAAGTGGCCGACCTCGCCGACACCATCAACCGCATGGTGGACGACCTGAACCGCCTGGCGCAGGAAGTGAGCCGCGTGGCCAAAGTAGCCGGGGTGGAAGGCAAGCTAACCGAACGCGCCAGCGTGGGCGGCGTAAGCGGCTCGTGGAAGGAGATTGTGGATACCCTCAACGACTTGCTCGAATCCATTGCCTCGCCGGTGCTGGAAGTGAGCCGCGTGGTGCGAGCCATATCCGAAGGCGACCTGACGCAGCAAGTGGAAATCCAAACGGCCGGCGACATTCAGGCCATGGCCGATGCCCTTAACATAGCCGTCGATAACCTCAACGACCTGCTGGCCGAAATCAACGAGTCGTCGCAGGTGGTGGGTACGTCGTCGGAGGAAATGGCTGCGAAAGGGCAGGAGATGAGCCGGGTAACGGTTGACGTGGCCTTGGCCATGCAGCAGATGGCCGAAGGTGCACAGAACCAGGCGCTTAAAACCGACCAAGCCTTCAAGCTGATTGAAGAAATCATGCAGGCCACCAAGGAAACGGCTGGCAAAGCCGATGTGGGCATTAAGGCGGCTATTTTGGGGGAGCAAACCTCGCAGCTCGGCTTGAAAACAGTGGCTGAAGTGGTGAAGAACATGGAAGAAATTTCGGCGGCGGCGGCCCAAACGGCCCGTACCATCGAAGTGCTTTCCAACCGCTCCCAGGACATCAGCAAAACCCTGGCTGTTATCACCGATATTGCCTCGCAAACCAACCTGCTGGCCCTGAATGCGGCTATTGAAGCGGCCCGGGCCGGCGAAGCAGGCCGCGGCTTTGCGGTGGTAGCCGAGGAAATCCGGAAGCTGGCCGAAGGCTCACGCCGCTCGGCCTCGGAAATCGGGACGCTGGTTGACGACGTGAAAAAGGACACCACCAGCGCCGCTACGGCAATTTCCACCATGGAAGGCCGAGTGCTGAAAGGTAAGAACGCCACCTTCGAGGCCAGCTCGGCCTTCAAGAACATTGCTACCAGCTCCGGCGAAACCCTGCGTACCTCCCGCGACATTCTCACGGCTACCGAGATTCAGAAAACCTCGATTGGCGACGTGGTGAAGTACGTGGAGGAAGTGGTAGCTATTGCCGAGCAAACCGCTACGGGTACCCAGCAGGTGGCCGGCACTGCCAAGCAGCTTTCGGGTTCGATGCACGAGCTAACCGTATCCAGCCAGCGCCTCACCGACATTGCCGACGACCTGCAACTGGGCTTGTCCAACTTCCAGCTGCTGGAGGAAATCGAGCCGGAGCCCGAGCCAGAACCTGTACGTCCGCGCCGCGCTATGCGCCGTGCCGCTACGCCGCAGCCAGTCGTTTCGGCTACGCCGGAGCGTGACCGGGCTACTATCCGCCGCGCAAATGCCGCCACCGATGCCGCGCATGCGCAAGCCGTAGCCAGCCGGCCGCTGGTAGCTACCCGCCGCGGCGACGTGCGCCCCACAGCCGAAGCCCCGGCCCCAGTGCGCAAGCACACCAACGCCGAACAAAGCGAGGCGCAGCGCACTCGTAAGGCTCGCCGCCGGACCGCGCATGAAGAGAAGGCTGCCCCAACTGCCGAGGCGCCAGCAACCCCAATCGGTTCAGCTGACAAGCCTGCCAAAGCCCGCTCGAAAGCAAAAGCGAAGTAACTCTCCTAAGACAAGGGCCAGGGCTGCCTTAGCATAGCGCCCTGTGCCGTTGGTCTTTCCAGCTCTCACTTTTTGGTTTATCCCAGTAAATGCCTGACTCAGAACAAGCAAGCGACAAAAAGAACGTGAAGGCCGATGCCATCATTCAACTGATTGTATTTCAGCTGGGCGACGAGGAATATGGTTTGCGCATCGAGCAGGTGAAGGAGGTGACCATCACGCCGGAAATTGCGCGGATGCCCAAAACGCCTCCTTTCATCAAAGGCATTGCCAACCTGCGGGGCGACATCATTGCCATTGTGGATTTGGAAGAGCGGTTTGGCTTGCGGCCGGCCGGGCAAGAGTTGCCGGCTACCTCGTACACGCTGGCCATCGAAGCCAAGGACTACACCATTGGCATTGTGGTGCGTGAAGTGCCTCAGCCTTTGTCGATTCCGGTGTCTATCATTGAAAAAGCACCGGATTTTATCCAAGACATCAACATCAACGACAAATACATCGAGGGCATTGCCAAGGTAAACAACCGAATCATTATCGTGCTCGACATGTTGAAACTGCTCACCCCTTCCGAGATAATGCAGTTGCAAAGCAACTAAGCATCTTTGCTCGGCAGCCACCGTACAACGAGCCAGCTTTTACCCTTCTTTGGCCTCCTTTTGGATTTTGAAATTCCTTTTATGAAAAACCGCATCCTCATCGTCGACGACTCTTTCTACATGCGTACGATGCTCAAGAATGTGCTTACTGATGCTGGGTACGAAGTAGTGGGCGAGGCTGCCAACGGCCAGCAAGCCATTGAAATGGCCGCCTCCACTAAACCCGACCTAATCACCCTCGATGTAATTCTGCCCGACAACACCGGGCTCGACGTGCTCAAAGGCATCCGCGAGAATGACCCCGATGTGAAAGTGGTGATGTGCAGCGCCGTAGGGCAAGAGGTAATTGTGAACGAAGCACTGGAAAGTGGTGCCTCGGCCTACATCGTGAAGCCTTTCTCGGAAGAGAAGGTGCTGGAAATTGTAGGCGGCGCCTTAGCGGCCGAATAAGCTGCTGTAGTCACTTCGCGCTGTGCCTGTTGGCGTGGCTAGCCTGCTTGTCGTTTTGGTTTCTCTTGCTCGTGCCTGAATCTTCCCCATCTATTACTGTATTGCTTGGCCACCTGCCTACTACCGGCCGGCTGACCCTGACGCGGCTATTGGAGACGCAGGCAGGCATACGTGTGGTGAATGTCAGTGACAAGCCGGCCGAATTGGTAGGTATGGCTCGGCGGTTGCGCCCGGCCTTGCTGATTGTTAGTGAGGTGCAGGTACGCACGCTCGAGCTGCTAACCCATTACTTGGCCGTGCCGGTAGTGCTCTACTGCGAAGCTGTGCCGCTGGCAGGTACGTTGCGTGAAACCAGACGCTGGGGAGTAGTCGATTATATTCTGGCTTCCGGTGGCTGTGCTGATTGGGCTGGGGATGTGCTACGTAAAATCAGGCAGTATCTGCCCCAAGCAGTTGTTCCGCTTCCCGCACCGGCCCGGTTGCCCGAAGTACCGGGCTTGCCGGGCGGAGTAATTATTGTGGGTGGCTCTACGGGCGGTACGGCGGCAGTTGAGCAGTTGGTGCGAAGCCTGCCGGCCACCTTGGCTTGTGCAGTGGTGGTAGCTGTGCATCTGCCAGGTTCCTTTCTGGATTCGTTTGTAAAGCGGCTGGCGCGGGTATCGGCTTTGCCAGTGGTAGCGGGCTGGCCTGGTACGCAGCTGGAGCCAGGGCGCATTATTGTGGCACCCGGAGGGCACAACCTGGAAATCCGGCCGGCGCTGAATAGCCCTTGGCAGTCTTGGCAGACCGATTTTTCTTCAGAATACAGCCCGTCCGGCGACGAGCCTTCCATCGACATTCTGATGCGCTCAGCCGCCCGCACCGCTGGGCGCAACGTGTTGGGGGTGATACTTACTGGCTTGGGCCGTGATGGTACGTTGGGCGCGCAGGTCATTCGGCAACACGGAGGCACAGTGTTAGTGCAGGATGAAGCCTCTTCGGCGGTGTTTTCAATGCCAAAATCGGTTATTCAGGCCGGTTGGGCCCACGCCGTGCTGCCCCTTGATGAGCTGCCGGCTGCCATTGTGCGCCATGCCGGCCATTTCCGGCGCGTGAGTGTGCGCCCCGCTGCAACCCTTGTTTCCCGCCCCGTCTGACTATGAAATCACGCGAGCAGGAATACCGGGAAATATTCATGTCGGAGGCGCTCGAATACTACGACGCCATGAGCCAGCACATCAGTGAGCTGGAGCGCAATCCGCAGGATCAGCCGTCCCTGAACGAGCTGTTTCGGCTGATGCACAACCTCAAGTCCAACTCGCGGGCCATGGGCTTTACGGAGATTGGCGAAGTGGCGCACCACATGGAAACCATCTTCGGCCTGATTCGGGACAAGCAGCGCGACTTTTCGGGTAGCTTGGCCAAGGTCTTGTTTTCCGGGGTCGATACGCTGGGCACGATGATTCGGGCAATAGGGGAGGAAAAGCCCCTGCCCGACGTCACAATGCTGCTCGACAACCTCGATAAGCTGGTGCGGGGCGAAGAACCCGAACTGGCCGATGATGATTTATCGGACGAGGATGCCAACCGCAAGCTGGAATTGTCGGATTTGGTGTACATCCAGATTAAAAAGCTGGACCACCTACTCAATCTGGTTGGTGAATTAATTATCGACCGGGACCGGATTCTGACGCTTAGCAAGGAGATTGGCAACACGGCGCTGCAAAACACGGCGGCTCATTTGTTCCGCATCACCGACGAGTTGCAGTACTCCGTGATGGACGCGCGCCTTGTGAACGTGGGGTCTCTGCTCAACAAGTTTCCGCGCGTGGTGCGCGACGTAGCCACGGCCGAGCACAAGCAGGTGGAGTTGACACTGAGCGGCCAGGATATCCAAATTGACCGTAACATTCTGCAAATCATTACCGATGCGCTGCTGCATTTGGTGCGCAACGCCGTGGCCCACGGCATTGAAACGCCTGACGAACGGGTGAAGGCCGGCAAGCCCGCGGAGGGCCAGCTGCGGCTCTCGGCCCAGACTGAGCGCGACGACGTGCTGATCCAAGTAACCGATGATGGCAAAGGCATCAATGTGGAGCAAGTGCGCCGCAAGGCTGTGGAGCGGGGGTTGGTAAGCAAGCAGGTGGCCAAAACCCTCGACGAAGACGCGGTGCGGGCTTTCCTGTTCGAGCCTGGCTTCTCGATGGCCAAGGAAGTAACCGAAATATCGGGCCGGGGTGTCGGGCTCGACGTAGTGAAGCTGGCCATCGACTCGTTGGGTGGTCAGTTGCGCGTCGATTCCAAACTTGGTGAAGGCACCACGTTTACGCTGGTACTCCCAACTTCTATTGCCGTAAAAGGAGCCTTGCTTTTCGAGCTAGACGACCGGAGTTACGCCATCCCGCTGATGCACACCGATTCGGTGGTGTCGCTCATGTCGGAGCAGTTGCACATCGTGGGTGGCATGCTGATGGCCGGCATTCAGGGCGAAAATGTGCCGGTAGTCAGCCTGAAACACCTGTTACACGGCGAAGGTCCCATGCAGCCGGTAGTGCGTGCTCAGGTGCAGGGCCGCCACGATATTATCATCATCGACTACAACAACCGCAAACTCGGGCTGATTGTCGACCGTTTCCTGCGTCAGCAGGATATTGTTATCAAACCCATGAGTAAGCCGCTGGATACCATTGAATTGTTTGGGGGCGTGACGTTGCTTGGCAGCGGCCAGGTGTGCCTGGTGCTCGATGTGCCCGCCTTAACTCGACTGTTTCTTGCCCGGCGACCCTAAATTTACGTACTGCCCAAGCCAGCATAGTCATTTTACCGTGCTGGTCGATTAATAGAACAAAGTATATGGACTTGCACATGACGGAACTGGAGCGCGACGTAGTCCGCGAGATTCTGAACATAGGACTGGCCCGCGCCGCCGATTCATTCGCGGTGATTGCCCAAGAAAAGGTGCTTCTTGAAGTGCCTAGCCTCGATTTGGTGCCTGGTACCGGAATTCTGGACCGGGTGCACGCCATTCAGGAAAACCATGTTCCGGTGCAGTCCGATATTCGGGGCGAGTTCAACGGAACCACGCTCATGTTCTTCTCCGGGCAGCATATTCAGCGCTTATCCAAGGTGTGTTTGCGCATGAACACGCCCGCATCCACGCAAATCGATGAGATGCAGGAGTCGTTGCTGCTGGAAATCAGCAACATCATCACGGGAGCCTTAGTCACGCAACTGGCTAACATTCTGAAAGCCCAGATTTACGGCGCTCCCCCCATCGCCCCTCACGGCGACATAGCCTCTTCGCTACACAACCTGCTCACCGAGCAGCCATTGGTGCAGCCACTTATCTTCTCGGTTATCACGCAGTTTTCCGACAAAAACAATTCGGTGGAATTGCCCTTGATGCTGTTCTTCGACCGCCTCACTTTCGAGAAAATCCTCGAAATCATCCGCACCTACGATTTCCTGAACGGACAACCCTCCTAACAGTGAGTTGGTGAGATAGTGAAATGGTGAATTTGATGTTTAGTCTGCGCAAGTTGCGTAAGTCGAACATCAAACTCACCATTTCACTATCTCACCAACTCACCATCTTTATGCCTACAGCCCTCGATAAAAAATTAGCTGACTTCGACCCCAATGCCCTCGGCGACTCGCAGGGCGGGGTGTACGGCCTGCCTTTCACCGTTGAAGAAGCCCAGGTGGTAATTGTGCCGGTGCCCTGGGAAGTAACCGTTTCGTACCGGGCTGGCACCGCCGACGGCCCCGAGGCCATTCGGGACGCCTCGCTGCAAGTGGACCTCTACGACCCGGACCTGCCCGACGCCTGGCGGATGGGCCTAGCCATGGAAGACAACGACGAAAAAGTAGCTAGGCTAAGCCAGGAGCTACGACCCCAGGCTGCTGCCTACATCGGGTGGCTGGAAGAAGGCCAGCCTACGGCTAACAGTGCCCAGCATGCCGCAGCGTTGCCGGCTATTACCAAGCAGGGCCTGGAGTTGCTGAACTACCTCAAGCAGAAAACCGGTGCTTACCTGGATGCCGGCAAAGGCGTAGTGCTGCTCGGCGGCGACCATAGCACCCCACTCGGCTACCTGCACGCGCTGGCCGAGCGCCACGAGGAGTTCGGCATCTTGCAAATTGATGCCCATTGCGACCTGCGGCCGGCCTACGAGGGCTTCGAGTATTCGCACGCCTCCATCATGTACAACGCCCTCAAGCTGCCCCAGGTGAAAAAACTAGTGCAGGTGGGCATCCGTGACCTGTGCCAGCAGGAAGCCGAAATGGTGGAGCACAGCCAGGGCCGCATTGCCATGTTTCATAATCGTTTCCTGAGCAACGAGCGGTTTGCCAAGAAATCGTGGAAGAAGGTGTGTGGCAAAATCATTGCGCAACTGCCCTCGAAGGTGTACCTCAGCTTCGACATTGATGGCTTGGACCCCAAACTATGCCCCGGTACCGGCACCCCCGTGCCTGGCGGCCTGGAGTTCGAGGAAGCCCTTTATCTGATCCGGGAAGTGGTGCGCTCGGGCCGTACCATCATCGGCTGCGACCTGAACGAAGTAGCTCCCGGCGACACCGAGTGGAACGCCATAGTAGGCGCACGCCTGCTTTATAGCATGGCCAACTGGATGGGCGTTTCGCAGGGGCGCCTTGCCGAAAGAGGCGGAGAAAAATAGAGGCTAATTAGGGGAAAAGCACGAAACATAGACGCTAGGCTATCCTTTTCGGGCTGCCTGCGTACATGATTCAACTTTGTCCCCAACCTAACTCTCTCCACACTTATGGGATTCATCCTGAAATTTCTGCTCACGGCAGTTATCACCTACGTGCTGGCCGCGTTTCTGCCCGGCTCACACATTGGTGGCTTCGGCGACGCTATTTTGCTGGTGCTGGTGCTGGCCGTACTCAACGCCGTGCTTAAGCCCATTCTGAAGCTGCTCGGCCTGCCAATTACCATTCTAACACTAGGCTTGTTTCTGCTGGTCATCAACGCGGCCATCGTTATGATTGCTGACGCGCTGTTGTCGGGTTTCGCAGTTGACGGCTTTCTTTACGCATTGCTATTCAGCGTGGTGCTTTCGGTGGTTACCTCGATAATCGACGCAGTAGTAGACTAAGCTTGTCATTTTAGCATAAGCACAAACGGCCCCGCTATTTCAGGTAGCGGGGCCGTTTGTGCTTATGCCAGAGCTGCGGATGTTAGGGCATGGTGAACGATAAGTCGGCGCTGATGAGGCTGGCCGTCAGGCCGGTATCCTGGCGGTAGTAGGCGTAGCGCAAATCCAGCGCCTTAAACTGCGCCACACGCCCCTTAAACGGCGTTTTGAAGCGCCCAATGCCGTATACCGGCGAGTACCGCAACCCCAAGCCCATTTTGTGCGCTGAGAAGGCAGCTAAATCGTAATCGGAGGTGAAATAGGTATCCGTAATAGAGTGTTGCAAATAGGGTGCGAAGTAATCGGCGGCCGTTTGGGTATGGTAGCGGTAGAAGGGGTAGAGCACGAAAAACGGCGTCACTTTCACTGGGGTTTCCAATTCAAACGTGTGGGCCGAAATGCCGAAATTATCGTTGTAGAACCGGTAGTAGCCGCGCACCTGCACTAGGTCGGTGGCGTAGTAAGTCAGGCGCAACCCCACCGGGAACTTGTAGCGCTGGCGCGGTAGTACCTCGGCCTTGGCTGTGCCGAACGCGCCGCCGGTTTCCCGGAAATACACCCGCTGAAACGGCGTGCTTAGTAATCCGCGCTGGGCCACCAGCTCAGTACTGACGGCCGCTTGCAGCCGCTGGGAAAGCACCTGGGCGTACACAATATTCAGGTTGTAGCTCTGGCGCGTGTCAAAACCCGAGCCGTGCTCCTGCCCACCACCGAGGCGCAGCTCCACCGGCAAAATCAGGGTGGCCCGGTCGAAAAACGCCTGCCCGGCTATGCTCAGCTCCCGGTTGCCATCCTTGGAAGCGTGGGCCCACGAGGCGGTTACGTTAACGGAGCTGTAGTCGTATTCCTTGGAAAAGCCGCCGCCCACGCCCACGATGGTGCGCTTGTCGGCCAGCTGGCGTGAAAGTCCCAAGTCCAAATGAAAACGGGTGTCGCTGGAAGATGGGGAGGACAGTACCTGGTCGATTCGGTCAGTGGAAGCCGAGGCGTAGTAGTCCATGCCGAAATTGGCCGACACGCGCGTCACCGAATCAAGGGGGACGTTCAGGATGATGGTGGGCGTGAGGTCGGTGAGGTGCTGGGTGCCCTGGCCGCCCTCCACGGCGCTGTGGTTGCCGTCCTGCTCGTAGTAGCTGGTCAGGATGTTCACTTCGGTTTCGCCGTGGTTGCTGGGGTTGGCGGGGCTGGGTACTGTGGTGGCCGGGGCGCCGTAGCCATCCACCCGGTTGGGTGTGGGCGTGGCCTGGGCCCAACCCAAGGCGGGCAGCAAAAGCAGAGCAGAAGTAAGAACGGCGGGTGAAAGAGGGCGCATAAATGAAGAATTGTACTGATTATTAGGTAGTAAGCATTAAGTAGTGAATAGTAAGTAATCAGGTCTTGGATCTAAATACCCACTACTTGCTACTCAATTGCAGCCGCAGCCGCCGCCTACTTTGCCGCCATTGGCCCCGCCGGCTCCTTCGCGGTAGCTCTGGAAGTTGGTTTCGTACACCTCAATGCGCTTGTTGGCCAGCTTCATGTCCTCGTCGTTGAGGTACACTTTCTGGTAGGCCGCCACCGATACGCAGCCACTCAGGGCGTTGGCGCCCAGCAAAAGGCCGCCGCCCAACGCCAGCCGGAGTATTCTGGATGATTTCATGGTTTCAGGGAAGAAGTGGCCGGAGCCGGCTGGCCGGGCGCGGAATAGTAGTTGACCTGCATATTTTTCGAGGCGAGGGTACGGCCGTCGTTGGTGATGAGCGTGCAGTCGACGCCCTTCAGGCTATTGATAAAGGCCAGCCCAGCTTCCGGACCCAGCACAAATACCACCTCGTCCAGGCCATCGGCCAGCTCCACATCGGGGCAGATAATGGTGACGGAGCGCAACCCGGTGGCCGGGTAGCCGGTATGTGGGTTGATGATGTGCCCGTAGTACTGCCCGCGCACCGTGAAATACTGCTCGTAGTTGCCGGCCGTCACCACGGCCATATCCGATACCGTCAGCCACGAGGAAACCGACTGCGGAAACGCCGGGTCGCCGATGGCAATGCGCCAGCCGGAGCCGTCGGCCTGCTTGCCCCAGCACGACACGTCGCCGGACCCGTTGATAAGGCCGCCCTGAATCCCCATCTGCCGCATCAGGGCCTGGGCGCGCCGCACGCCGTAGCCTTGCAGAATGCCCGCCAGATTCATGCGCATACCCTTGTCCTGGAGCATCACCGAATGCGTAGCCGGGTCGAGCAGCACCTTCTCGTAGTTGATGCGGGCCACCGATGCCCGTACCACTTCCGGCGCGGGCAAGGCGGCGTGTTCCTGCCGGTCGAACTTGTAGATTTTTTCGCCGCCGGCAAAGGTGATGTCGAAGGCGCCGTTGCTGAGTCTGGACAGTTTGAGCGTGCGCGCAATCAGCTCGTACACTTCCTGGTCGACTACCACTGGCCGCAAACCGGCCGCACGGTTCACCTGAGTAATCTGCGAAGAGGAATCCCAGTAGGAACACAGCCGGTCGATGCGCTGCGCTTCCCGGATACCCGTCCGGATGGCCCGCCACGCCAGTGAATCATCACTGGAAACCGCTGTAAATGTGAAGTGGGAGCCCATGAGGTGGGCACTGCGGGTGAAGTTACGGGGCTTGGCGGCCGTGGGGAGCTGGTTGCCGGCCTGGGTGGTGAGGGTGCCAGCCAGCAGCCAACCTAGCAGTACTGCTACCATTCGGCAGCGGGCAGCAGCGGATAACGGGGAGTAACACACAGAATTATTGCTTGGCTAGCAGCTGGGTGAGGTAGGCATCGTACGCGGCCGGGCCACCGGGGCGGTAGCCGGTTTTGGCCAGCACCTTACCGTCCGGCGAAAGCAAAACCACCAGCGGAAAGGCCCCTTCCTTGTTAAGCTGAGCGGCGGCTTGCTCATTGCGCTTGTTTTGGTCGGCCGGGAGCTTGTTCTTCTTGCTGCGCGGAAAATCGAAGCGGGCCAGTACCAGCTTGCCCTGCGCATACTGCGCAAACTCAGGCTGGTCGAATACCTCCTGCTTAAGCATGATGCAGGGCTTGCACCAATCCGACCCCGAAAACACAGCCAGAACTGGTTTATTAACGGCCTTGGCTTGTTGCAGGGCACTACTTAAGTCAGTGTTCCAGGTGAGAGCCGGCGCCTGAGCGTTGGCTTTAAGCACAAGCAGTAGCGCAAAGAGGCACAAAGTGAGTACACGCATGGCTGGAAAAAGGAGAGGGCAAGAATTAAAATTAAATTAAAAATATAACTGTGCCAACAGTCTTTTAGTTGTAGCTCAGTGCATAATTTCTGGCGTTACTACCAGGTATTTCACTGGTCATTGAATTGCATGCTGAGGCTCCAAAAACAAAACAGGCGCAGTAAAATGTGTGCTCAGCTACATTCAAATTCAAGTCGTCTGCGTACTGCGTCTGACACCGAAACGCATTTACAGTAAGTATATGTCTACCACCAACCACGCCTCGGCTATTATCAACCAGTTGCTCGAACAAGTCGGAACTCATTTACAGGTAGACCGGTGCTTCCTCTACGTTCGCGACCCGGCGGTTGGTAAAGGCCGGATTGCGTTCTGTTGGCGCAAAAACGACGTGGTGCCTAACCCCATCCACGATTGGCAACTGGATACCAGCGACTTACCGGAGGAAGATCCCTTATTTCGGGCGGCGCTGGCTTGCCGGCCGTCGGTGTTCGTGGAAGACGTGGAAACCGCCTCGCCCGACGTACTCAACCGGGACTTCGAGCACCAAACCTTCGGCCACCGGGCCCTGATTCACGCTCACATCACCGAAAACGGCCAGCTTTGGGGCATTCTGCAACCCTGCACGTTCGGCCGCCCGCGCTACTGGACTCCGCAGGAGCGTGCCTGGATAGAAGCCATGCTCCCCCGGTTTCTGCCCCTCATTCGGGAGTATATCAGCAGCGTGGAAATTCCGGAGAAACAGACAGAGCCCCAGGCTTAGAAACGTTTCTAAGCCTGGGGCTCTGTCTGCTAAGCTCAATCAATAGAGCCAGAGCTACTTACAGCCGGCGAATCTGGGCGCCCAAGGCGTTCAGGCGCTTGTCGATGTATTGGTAGCCACGGTCAATTTGCTCCACGTTCTCAATCACGCTGCGGCCATCAGCGGAAAGTGCCGCAATCAGCAGCGCTACCCCAGCCCGGATATCGGGCGAGGTCATGGTGATGCCGTGCAGTTGGGTGCGTTTGTCGAGGCCGATAACGGTGGCGCGGTGCGGGTCGCAGAGGATAATCTGGGCGCCCATATCGATGAGCTTGTCCACGAAGAACAGGCGGCTCTCAAACATTTTCTGGTGAATCAGCACCGTGCCTTTGGCCTGCGTAGCCACCACCAGCACAATGCTGAGCAGGTCAGGGGTGAAGCCCGGCCACGTGTGGTCCGATACGGTCAGGATGCTGCCGTCGAGGTAGGTGGCAATTTCGTAGTGGTCCTGCGCCGGAATGTGAATGTCGTCGCCACGGAATTCCAGTTGGATGCCCAGCTTGCGGAACGTGTCGGGGATGATGCCCAACTCCGGAATCTGGCAGTCTTTGATGGTAATTTCCGAGCCCGTCATGGCGGCGAGGCCAATGAACGAGCCGATTTCAATCATGTCGGGGAGCATGCGGTGCTCGGTGCCGCCGAGGCTATCCACGCCCTCAATAGTGAGCAGGTTGGAGCCAATGCCGTTGATTTTAGCCCCCATGCGCACCAGCATCTTGCAAAGCTGTTGCAAATACGGCTCGCACGCTGCGTTATAAATGGTGGTAGTGCCCTCGGCCAATACGGCTGCCATTACAATGTTGGCCGTCCCCGTTACCGAGGCTTCGTCCAGCATCATGTAGGTGCCCTTCAATTTACCATCGGCATGAATCCGGTAGAAATCAGTGCCTTCCAGCGTGAGCTTACCGCCCAGTTTTTCCAGCCCCACAAAGTGCGTATCCAGCGGCCGCCGACCAATTTTGTCGCCGCCGGGCTTGGGCAGCTGGCACTTACCGAAGCGGGCCAGCATTGGCCCCAGAATCATCACCGAGCCGCGCAACGCCCGACCCTGCGCCACAAACTCGGGCATATCAAGGTAATCCAAATGCACGTCATCGGCCTGGAAACGGTAGGTATCAGTGGCCAGCTTGCCGACTTTCACGCCCATATCGCGCAGCAGCTCGATGAGCTTATTGACGTCGCGGATGTCGGGGATGTTGGAGATGGTAACGGGCTCTGAGGTGAGCAGCACCGCGCACAGAATCTGGAGTGCTTCGTTCTTGGCACCTTGGGGTATGATTTCTCCTTTCAGCGGATTGCCGCCAATTACTTCAAATGAGGCCATGTATGAGAAGTTAGGAGTTAGGAGTTAGGAACCAGTAGTTAGAATATTGATTAAAGAACAATTCTAACTACTGGCTCCTAGCTCCTAACTTCTGTAAAGATATTACTGGGGAGGCTGCTGGGGCTCCTGGCGGCCTTTTTTGCCGCCGCGGCGCTGCTTGTCGCGCCGGTTACCACCGCCGCCGTTGTTGCCACGGCGCCCGTCACGGTCACGCTCCTGGCGGGGCTGCGGTACAATGAATGCCGCCCGGCCCGAGCCGCCCGTTGTAGCGGCAGCGGGGCCCGTAGCAAACTCGAACAGGCCTTGTGCTTCCACCTGGGCGGGGTCCAGCGTCAGCTGCCCACCCGACAGGTCTTTGAGGTGCTTGAGAATAGTGACGTCCTTGGCGTTTTCCTTGTTGTGGGAGCGGTACAAGAACTTCATGGTCCGCCCGATGGTCACGGTGGCTTGCTCACGCTCCGTGGGGTCTTCCAGCGTCAGGGCCTTTTCCACCATCAGCTCCACGCTGCGGCCGTAGGCTTTCAGCTTCGGGCTCAGCTTGGGGTAGGGAAGGGGCTTGGGCTGCTGGTTGAGCTGGCTCAGGCCTTTCAGCTCGAACGGCGCGTCAATGTCCAAGTCTTCGTCGGCCATCTCGTAGAGGTGGTTCCAGACGCGCTGCTGGGCATCGGGCTGGTCGCGCAGGGAGGGTTGCAGCCGGAAAATGAGCTGCACAATTTGGGTGGCGCGGCGCGTACGCTCGGTTTTGTCTTCTACCTCGCGCAGGCCCTGCACCAGTTGGTAGGTGCTTTGGCCGTATTCGCGCTGCAGAAGCTCGTGTTTATGTAAGGAAGGTAGGGGCATTTAGAAAAGGGAAATCCTGTGGGATTAAAACACAGTAGCCGTAGCGGCTGCCGTGTTTGTAAGCAGAATAGCGGTGAAACTCTTGGCGCTATTGGTAAAGTATCGTTGCCAAAACTAGGCATCCGATAGGGATTCACTCAACCAAGCACCCGCAATTTCGCAAAACTCAGCAATAACGTCTTCTCGCCGACTTCTTCGAACTGAATAATGGCTTTGGTGGAGCCCGAAACGGTTTCCAGTTTGGTTACGTGGCCGAAACCAAACTTGGGATGCTCCACCCGCTGCCCGGTTTGCAGGTTGCTGGTGTCCGACGGCTGGAAATCGGCGGGTGGGGTGTAGCCTTTGGCTACCGTCTTACGCGGCGGGGTGGGCAACAGGTTGCTGCGCCGCTCAAATACGTGCCCGAACGGCGACTCGCCCGGTCCGGCGCTAGGCGTGGCCGCAAACTTGAAGTCCACGAACTGCGGGTCAATTTCGTCCAGAAACCGGCTTTTCTCGCAGCTGCGCAGGTTGCCCCACTGATAACGGGAGGTAGCGTAGCTCAGGGTCAGCTTCTTCTCGGCCCGCGTGATGGCCACGTAAAACAGCCGGCGTTCCTCTTCCAGGTCGGCGCGGGAGGTAATCATCATCTGGCTCGGAAACAGGTTTTCCTCCATGCCCACGATGTACACGTTGCGAAACTCCAGGCCTTTAGCCGAGTGAATCGTCATCATGGTCACGGCCTCGCCTTCCTGTTGGGCGTCTTTGGTGTCGGCGTCGGTTACCAGGGCAATGTCTTGCAGGAACGCGCCAAGGGTTTTGTCTTCGCGCTCCGGGTCCTCGGTGTAGGCCTTCACGCCGTTCAGCAGTTCCTGGATGTTCTCGTAGCGCGAAAGGCCCTCAATACTCTTATCGGCATACAGCTCCTCAATCATGCCCGAGTTCTTGGCAATGAACTTGGCCGCCTCGAAAGCATCTTCCTTGGCCGCTACGACGGTGTAGGCCTTGATTTTTTCGGCGAAGTCCACAATCGGGTTGGCCGTGCGGGTAGGCAGGAACTGGTCGGCGTTGGCTACCACTTCCCAAATGGTGTGGTTGCTTTCCTCGGCGGCCGTAATGAGCTTGGCAATGGTGGTGTCGCCGATGCCGCGCTTAGGGTAGTTGATGACGCGGCGTAGGGCCTGCTCGTCGTTGGGATTCACCGTAAGGCGCAGATACGCCACCAAATCCTTGATTTCCTTGCGCTGATAGAAGCTCAAGCCGCCCACAATCTTGTAGCGGATGTTGAGCTTGCGCAACGATTCTTCCATGGCCCGGCTCTGGGCGTTGGTGCGGTACAGGATGGCAAAATCGTCGTAGGAAAGATGATGGCTCATCTTGTCCTCGAAGATGGAATTGGCCACCAACTTGCCTTCCTCGTTGTCGGATGCGGCTTTCAGCACCTCAATCAGCGGGCCTTCCTCGTTGTCGGAAAACACGTCTTTGCGCAACTGAGCCTGGTTGTTTTTGATAACCGAGTTGGCCGCTTTTACAATGGTTTTGGTGGAGCGGTAGTTTTGCTCCAGCTTGAACACCTGCAGCTCCGGGTAGTCCTTCTCGAAGTTCAGAATGTTCTGAATATCAGCGCCCCGGAAGGCGTAGATGCTTTGCGCATCATCCCCCACCACGCAAATATTCCGCTCCTTGGCCGCCAGCTTGCGCGCAATCAGGTACTGCGAGTAGTTGGTGTCCTGGTACTCGTCCACCATCACAAACCGGAACAAGTTCTGGTACTTGTTCAGCACGTCGGGGTGGTCTTTGAACAGGACGTTGGTCTGGTAGAGCAGGTCGTCGAAGTCCATGGCGCCAGCTTTGAAGCACCGGGCGGCGTACTGCTGGTAAATCACGCCGATTTTAGGCCGCAACGCCGCCTCGTCGTCCTGCCGAATCACCGGGTCGTTGAGGTACTGCTGCACTGAAATCAGCTTGTTCTTAGCCGCCGAAATCCGACCCAGCACCATGCCCGGCTTGTAGAGCTTGTCGTCGAGTTCCAGCTCTTTCAGAATCTGGCCGACCAGCGTTTTGCTGTCCTGCGTGTCGTAGATGGTAAAGGAGCGGGGGAAACCGATTTTATCGGCCTCGGAGCGCAGGATGCGGGCGAAGATGCTGTGGAACGTGCCCATCCACAGGTTTTTGGCTGCTGCGCCGCCGACTACCTTTTCAATCCGGGCGCGCATTTCCTTGGCGGCCTTGTTGGTAAAGGTGAGGGCGAGGATATTGAACGGGTCAACGCCCTGTTCGAGCAGGTTGGCAATGCGGTAGGTGAGCACCCGGGTTTTGCCCGAGCCCGCGCCGGCTATAATCATGCAAGGGCCGTCGATTTGCATCACGGCAGCCGCCTGCGAGGGATTTAGGAGAGAAAGATAATCCAGTGCCATTCAGAAAAGCTAAGCGTTTTGGCTTATTAGCAAAGGTACGGCTTTGCAGCCGGGTGCGGAAGTGCAAATTCCGGTATGCACACTCAAATCCGGTTGCATGAAGCCAACAGCAGATAACCAGCAAGCACCCAGCCGTATCTTCGCGTCGTGAATCCTGTTGCCACTACCACCAACACTACGTTTCCCTTGTCGCTCCTGTGTTTGTCGGCCAGCTGGGGCGGGCTGGAGCTGAACACCGTGCGCTTTGCCAGCTGGATGCACCGCCGAGGCTGGCCGGTTCAGATAGTCACGCTGCCCGACTCGCCCATTGCTGCCCAGGCTATGGCGCTAGGGCTGCCGGTTGTTTCACTCACTAACCCTTGGAAAGCCCTGGACGTTCCCGCCGCCGGCCGGTTAGCCAGTGCCTTGCGCGCTTTCAACACTCAGGCCCTCATCGTTACCCGCAACGGCGACTTAGGCTTGGCGGTGCTTTGCAAAAAGCTGCGGCTGCCAACTCTGAAACTGGTGTACCAGCAGCACATGCAGCTCGGGTTGGCCAAGCGCGGCTTGGTGCACACGTTGCGCTATCAGGCGCTGGATGCGTGGCTCTCGCCGCTGCCGGGGCTGGGGCGGCAGGTACTCGAAAAAACCCGTTTGGCACCCCACAAGCTGCACATTGTACCGTTAGGCATCGAGCTGGAGAAGTTTGCCGACCCTGCCCTCACCCGCGCCGTTGCCCGGCAAAAGCTTGGGTTAGCTCTGCCTCCTAACGCCGTGCTGCTGGGACTTATCGGCCGCTTTGATGATGGTAAAGGCCAGGATTTTCTGGTGGAAGAACTGGCCGTATTGCGTCGGCAGTACCCAAATCTGCACCTGCTGCTGGTCGGCGAATCGACGCGCAACGAGGGCAACGCCTACCGGGAGGCGGTGCTGCGCCGGGTGCGGGAGTTGGGTTTGCAGGAAGTGGTGCACGTCCGGGAGTTTACGCCCCAACCCGAAATAGCCTACCGCGCCCTTGCTATTTCCGTGACGGGTTCCACCAACGAAACCTACGGCATGGTCACGATTGAGGCCATGGCTGCAGGTTTGCCGGTGGTAGCCACCGCCACCGGCGGCACCCTGGAAATTGTAGACGACGGCCGCACTGGGCTGTTGTTTCCGTTGCACGATGCCGCAGCGTTTGAGGCGGCAATTGGCCGTTTGATGCAACAGCCAGCACTGGCGCAGCAGTTGGGCCAGCAGGCGCAGGCCGAGGCGTTGGCCACGTACTCGCACCACCGGCAGTGTGAACTGACGGAACGTGTGCTGTTTCAGCTGGGTTGAGGGTATCTTTGCAGTTAACTTTTCTCGCAGAGGTCCGCAGAGGTGGGCGCAGAGGTTCGTAGAACAACGACCTCCGCGAACCTCTGCGCGAACCTCTGCGGACCTCAGCGGGAAACACTACATGATTATCATCCAAGACACCGTCATTTCCGACGATATAAAAGACAACTTCTTCGTTTGCAACCTCGAAGCCTGCAAAGGAGCCTGCTGCGTGGAAGGCGACCTGGGCGCGCCGCTGGAAGAAGCAGAGCTGAAAATCCTGGAAGCCGAGTACCAAAATATCAAGCCTTTCCTCACCGAAATCGGTCAGCAGGCCATCGAGCAGCAGGGCCTCTACATCAAGGACTGGGAAGGCGACTACAGCACCACCACCATCAACGACCGAGAGTGCGCCTACGCCCTCTACGACGAGCGGGGCATCCTGAAGTGCGGCATTGAACAAGCCTATCTGGCGGGTGCTACCAGCTTCAAAAAGCCGATTAGCTGCCATCTGTACCCGATTCGCATCACCAAATACGAGGGCTTCGAAGCGCTGAACTACGACCGGTGGGGTATCTGCAACCCCGCCTGCGCCCACGGTGCCAACCTGGGCGTGCGGATCTATCAATTCCTGAAAGACCCGCTTATCCGCAAATACGGTGAGGACTGGTACGGCGAGCTGGTGCGGGAAATCGAGAATCCCTCCAGCTAAATAGGTAGTGAGTAGTAGGTATCAGGAAGTAGGATGCTGCCAGTTGAAATGCCGACTATACGGTATTTAGCCTTTACCTACTATCCATTACCCACTACCCAAAGAAGCCCAGCGCGCACAACAACTCTGCTGGCCGCTGAGCTTCGGGGATGGGAAACGGAGTCGGGCCGCCACTACTGGCGGCCCGATTTTGCTTTACAGAATCACTTGCAGCTGCATCGTGACTTCGGGGCGGTAGTTGACGTTGTTTACGTCGTTGAAATCGGGGCGGGCGCGGTAGTTGAGGGTCACTTTGGCCTGGTGGCCGTCGAGCAGCACGTTCACCCCGCCGTCCATGATATGCACATCCTGAATGTCACCGGTTTCGCGGCGGAGCCCCTCGTAGCGGCCGTGGATGTACGACACGTACGGCTGCAAGCGCACCTTGGGGCCAAGCAGGTGGCGCGGTAGCAGAAACCCACTTTGCACCGTTTGGGCGGTGCCGGTGCCCACCACGGGCACGGCGTTGCCGCGCAAGGCCGCCGAGCCGGAGCCGGGGTTCAGGGTGCCGCCGTAGCGCACAAAGTTCGGGCCCATGTTGTACTTGTAGGCGGCGGCATACACCGTAAAGGCGGTTTGGTTGCGGGAGGTGGTATCCACGGGCGTATCGAAAAACAAGTCGGCCGATAACACGCTCAAATCGTGCTTGGTATACGGAATGTCCCAGGCGCCCGCCGTGGTGGTGGGCAGGGGCGTGGGAGCCGCCTGGGAACGGGAATACATGCCGTTGGCGTAGTACAGGAAGCCGGTGCCGAGGTTGAACACTCGCCGCGCCCCCAGGTAGTTGCCCACTGCAAAAGGCACGAGGTTTAGCTCTTTATCCAGAAACTCCCAATCGAAGTAGCCGTGCAGCACCTTGCCGCGGCTGCGCGGGTTGAACTGAGCCACGTTGGTAGCCAGCGTGGCTGGCGAGCTGGTTACGTTGTTGCGAAACGCGTCGTTCACCGCCAAGCGGTAATCAAAGCTACCAACCCGGCCCCTGGTGTAAACGCCCAGGCCCCGGCCGGTTTGGTCGATGGCATCGATAACCGGCGACTGGGTGCCGGGCACGTCCAGCGTTATCAGCGAGCAGGCCGCAAAGCTGGTTTGGCGCGAGATGCCGTTGTAATAGTGCAGGCCGCCGCCGGCACTCATGTACTTGTTCACCTTATACTCCACCAGCGCGTCGTGGAGGTAGAACTGAGGTTTTTTGCCGGGACCAGTAGGCTCGCCGGGCGCGCCACCCGAAATGGTGCTTTGCCCGTTGATGCCCAACTGCGTAATCACCAGAAAGCGCGGGTTGAGCTGCGAAACCAGCAGCACCCGGGAACGGCGCAAGCCAAAATCAACCTGGTCGGGAGTGGCTTCCTCGGTGGCCGACACGGTGCCGGTGTTGTTCTCATTGTAGCGTACCCACAGCTGATGGGCGGTCATGATGCGCACGTACTTCGAGCCGTCGGGCGAAATATTGATTTTCATGCCGCCCGCGTAGGGCGTGGATTTGGTAGGGGCTGGTTTGGCCTGGGGCAGGCTGGTAGGAGCCGGATCGGGGGCCCGGCCGGTGGTGGGCGGTACTACCACCTGGGCTTGGGCAGTGGCAACGGCTAGCAGCGTACTTGACGCCAGTAGGCTGCGTAACAAGTTAGTCATCAGGAAAGGAGCGAGGAAGTGGGAGTTTTGGCAGAGGGCAAGGCTGCGCCCATAATCCCGGCGGAGCCGGAAAGCAATAGGGGATGCAGCAGAAAATAAGTGGGCGGCAGGAGTACGTACCGCATACTCTTCGCCATTCCAACGCGGGAGGAATCTGGGTGAAATCAAAAGATTTTATTCAGATTCCTCCCGCGTCGGAATGACAGGGCTTGGCCGAATAGGCGCGTTAAGGCTCAACGGCCACCATTTGCACTTCCTGGCGGGAGTGGTCGGGCGCTTCTACGCGCGGCAACATTGACACGGGCTCGGGCGCCAGTTCTTCGGGTACCGATTTGCCAGCTAAAGCCAACTGATGGCGGTTTTCGTCGAATTCGCCTTCACTTTTGGCTATTACCAGCGTGGCTACACCGTTGCCGATGACGTTAGTAATGGCCCGCGCCTCACTCATAAACCGGTCGACGCCGAGTAGCAAAGCCACGCTTTCCACCGGAATAACATTGGTGGCGGCCAGCGTAGAAGCCAGCACGATAAAGCCCGACCCCGTAACACCGGCGGCACCTTTGCTGGTCACAATAAGAATGGCAATGAGGCTGAGCTGCTGGGTGAGGGAAAGCGGAATGTTGAAGGCCTGGGCCAGGAAAATAACCGCAATGGACAGGTAGATGCTCGTACCATCCAGGTTGAACGAGTAGCCCGTCGGAATCACGAGGCCCGCCACCGAGCGGGAGCAGCCGTAGCGCTCCATCTTGTCGATCATGCGCGGCAATGCCGATTCCGACGAGGATGTGCCCAGTACCAGCAAAATTTCCTCTTTGATAAAGCGCAGGTACGGA
This sequence comes from Hymenobacter telluris, assembly GCF_017313265.1. Classification (GTDB taxonomy): domain Bacteria; phylum Bacteroidota; class Bacteroidia; order Cytophagales; family Hymenobacteraceae; genus Hymenobacter; species Hymenobacter telluris. The sequence goes on from NZ_JAFLQZ010000028.1 coordinate 22,225, forward strand.
CCCAGGCGCAGCTTGTAGTAGCGCAGAATCAGGTTCAGAATCACGAAAACGAACAGGAACATGGTGGCATACACCACCAGCATCAGCTTGCCCAGCGGCAGTAGCGTGGCAATGCCGTACTTGCCAATAGTGAAAGCCATGCCCCCAAACGCGCCCAGCGGCGCCAGCTTCATCACCATAGCCAGCACCCCAAACATGGCGTGCGACAACCGGTCGAACGTCTTTACGAGTGGCTGAGCCGTTTCGCCCATACGATTGAGGGCCAGCCCGAACAGTACCGAGAACAACAGTACTTGCAGGATGTCGCCTTTGGCAAACGCACCCACCACGTTGTCGGGCACGATGTGGGTGAAGAATTCCACCCAGTTCATTTCGCCGGCCTGCGACGTGAACTTAGCGGCTTCCTCGGCCTTCTTGGAGTCCTGCATAACGGCTTGGGCGGTGTCCTGCACGCCGGCACCGGGCTGGGTCAGGTTGGCCACGATGATGCCAATTGCCAGGGCCAGCGTGGTTACCACTTCAAAATACAGCAGGGCTTTGCCGCCCACCCGGCCCACTTTCTTCATGCTGCCCATGCCGGCAATGCCCAGCACCACGGTCAGGAAGATGATGGGCGTAATCAGCATTTTGATGAGGCTGATAAACGTATCGGCAATGGGCTTGAGCGCCGCCCCGAAGGCCGGAAACAGCGCACCAACCGCCACGCCCAGGGCAATGGCCGTCAGAACCTGTACTGTCAGGTTGGAAAACGCTTTTTTCATGGGAAACTACAGATGAAATGGTGGAAACAAGGTAGGTAGGCGCTACTGCGCTAGTCGGCGAAAGGTGAAGCCACGGCTGGAAAAGGGTTGGGAAAGCAGGGCCAGAAAAAAGCGGGTGGCGCTAGTCTTTGCCGATACGGGAGGTGTGCTTCGTGTCGGCCATGCGCCAATATACCAGCAGAGAAATGGCCGCGCACAGCGTCACATACCAGTAGTAGGCCGATTCCATTCCCAAGCTTTTGACTTGTAGGGCCACATATTCGGCCGAGCCGCCGAAGATAGCCAGCGTGAGGGCGTAGGGCAGGCCCACTCCCAGGGCGCGGATGTGGGTGGGAAACAGTTCCGCCTTCACCACCGCGTTGATGGAGGTATAGCCACTCAGCACCACCATTGCTAATACCAGCAGCCCAAAAGCTGCCCAGGTGCTACTGGTGTGACTTAGGGCCGTGAGCAGCGGTACGGTGCCTAGGGTGGCCCCCACGCCAAAGAAAAGCAGCACCGGCCGCCGCCCTACCCGGTCAGACAGGGCACCCATCAGGGGCTGTAGTACCAAGGCTACGGCAAGCGCCCCAAACGAAACAAGCGTGGACTGCTCGCGGCTGAAGTGCGCCGTATTCACCAGAAACTTCTGGGCATAGGTGGTAAATGTGTAGAAAGCCAGGGTGCCGCCTAGGGTCATGCCCACCACGGTTAGTACTTCGCGCGGGTGGCGCAGCAGCGTCCGGAGTCGGCTTTCCTGAGGGGCATCAGCGGCGTTGGCGTGTTTCACGAATTCTTGCGTTTCTTCCATCTGCCGGCGCAAGTACAGGGCCACTACCGCAGCCACCGCCCCAATGACAAACGGCACGCGCCAGCCCCAGCTCTGCATTTCGGCTGGCGTGAGAAACTGCTGCAGGCCAAGCTGCACCAGCAGCGCCAGCAGCTGCCCGGCTAGCAGCGTTACGTACTGAAAGCTGGAATAGAAGCCCCGGTGCCGTGCATCGGCCATTTCGCTTAAGTAGGTGGCCGAAGTGCCGTACTCACCGCCCACGCTCAGCCCTTGTAGCAAGCGCGCCACCACCAGCAGCGCCGGGGCCAGCACCCCAATACGGTCGTAGCCGGGCGTAATGGCAATTAGCAAGGAGCCTCCACACATAAGCAGCACCGAAGCCAGTAGCGCCGCCTTGCGCCCGGCCCGGTCGGCGTACAGGCCCATCAGCCACCCACCCAGCGGCCGCATCAGAAAACCCACCGCGAAAATGGCCGCCGAGCTCAGCAGCTGGGCCGTAGGGTCGGTGGTGGGAAAAAATACCGGGGCGAAGTACAAAGCAAAAGCTGAGTACACGTACCAATCGTACCACTCCACCAAGTTGCCAATGGAACCGCTGATGATGGAGCGCAGCCGCGACCCAGTGGTTTTGGGAGCGGAGGGAGGGTATAGTGTTGAGGACATGGCAGGTGGGAAGTGGGAGTTGACGTAGAAAAGAAGCAACGGTCAAGCCAACCGCACGAGCAGGCGGGTACCGGTTGGGCAGGAAGCAGGCGAAAAGCAGCGGAGAAAATCCTACAGGTACGAGTGCTGCCGGACGTGAAACAGGCGCATCACCACCAGCAGGCTCACAAAAATGCACCCCGCCACGTACCAGTAGAAGTAGGACTCGTGGCCGATATCCTTGCACCAGAGGGCAATATATTCGGCAGTGCCCCCGAAAACGGCCACCGTCAGCGCATGCGGCAGCCCAATGCCCAGCGCCCGAATCTGGGTGGGAAACAAGCCGGCTTTTACCACCGCATTGATGCCGCTGTAGCAACTCACAATGGCCAGCGCCGGCAGTAGCAGCAGTATGCTGCTGCCCACGCTGCGGGCATGGCTTAAAGCCAGCAGCAGCGGCACGGTGCCCAAGGTACCCAGCACCCCAAACGCCAGCAGCATCGGCCGTCGCCCAAAACGGTCGGCCAGGCTGCCAAACACGGGTTGCATCACGGCAAAAGCAACCAACGACGCAAAACTGGCCAAGGTGGCCTGCTCGCGGGGCAGGTGCGCCGTGTTTACCAAAAACTTCAGCATGTATGTGGTAAACGTGTAAAAGGCCAGCGTCCCGCCCATTGTCAGGCCCACCACGATGGCCACCGCCTGCGGATGCTGGAGCAGCAAACGCAAGCTGCCGCGGCCCTCTTCGTTGTCGCGCTGGGCATCAAAGGCATCGGTTTCAGTAAGGTTGGCGCGCAGCAGCAGCGCCACCACCGATAAGGCTGCCCCTATCACGAAGGGCAGACGCCAGCCCCATTCCAGCAATTCGGCAGCCGTGAGCAGGTGCTGCAATGCTAGCAGAATGCCCAGGGCCAGTAGTTGCCCCCCAATCAAGGTCAGGTACATCAGGCTGGAATAGAAGCCGCGCCGCCCGGTGGTGGCCATTTCACTTAAGTAAGTGGTCGATACGCCGTATTCGCCGCCCACGCTCAGGCCTTGCAACAGCCGGGCGGTGAGTAGCATCACCGGGGCCACAATGCCCACGGTCTGATAAGTGGGGGTGAGAGCAATCAGCAACGAGCCCAACGACATCAGCAGCACAGACAAGGTCATGGACTGCTTGCGGCCCACCTTATCGGCAATGCGGCCGAACATCCAGCCGCCAATGGGGCGCATCAGAAAACCCAGCGCGAAGATGCCGGCCGTTTGCAGCAGCTGCGCCGTGGTATCATCAGAGGGGAAGAACGAGGCCGAGAAGTACAAAGAAAACGCCGAGAAAACGTACCAGTCGTACCACTCCACTAAGTTGCCTACCAAGCCACTGAAGATGGCTTTGAGCCGCCGCCGAGAAACCTTTTCCACGCCGCCCACCTGCTCCGGCGAGGCGGAGGAGGCAGTGGGCGCTGTGGAAACGATTGAAGCCATTGATTAAGAAAACAGGAGGTTTCTGCGGATGCTACAAGTGAGTAGTTACTTACTCGGTGGTGCTCTACAAATGAATAACCCGATTTTGAAGGAATTTCAAAGAAAAATTAACGTGGGCATGAAGTTTTGCCTTTAGCCACGAAATAGTTGGCTACGTCCGGCTTTGGTATTACACGGCCGGCGCCGCAAATACCACCCGGATGGTGTGCCAGCCCTCCGCGTAGGAGTAGTCTACCTGATGCCCGTATAGCTCGCCAATCCGCTTCACAATTGCCAGCCCAATGCCGATGGAATCCAGCGCGGCATTTCCCTTCTTGAAGCGCCCGAACAGCTCACCCACTGGTACCGACGGGGCATGGCCGGTATTGCGCAACGTAAATTCGGTGGGGGAGAGCAACGCGTGAATCTCGCCGCCTGGTACGTTGTGCCGGATGGCGTTGCTGAACAGGTTGTTGAGTAGCAGTTGAGCCAGGGCCACATCCAGCGGCACACGTACTTCAGGCACCAGTTGCAGCGTGGTGCGCAAGCCTTTCATTTCCGCCAAGTCGGCAAAGGCGGCTTCGGTGGCTTGCACCAAGTCGCTCATATCGGTGAGCGTAGCCGGCTGCGATTCAAAATTCTCTAGCTTCGCCAGCAGCGTCAGGGACTGGTTGATTTTGGTTAGCCGCTCCAGCTCGTCGTGCATGGCCGTGAGCATGAGCAGCTGCTTTTCCGACAACTCAGAGTCCATAAGCAGCTCAATCTTGGCCTTGATGCTGGCAATGGGCGTTTGTAACTCGTGCGAAGCGTTTTCCGAAAACTCTTTCAAGCCCTGATAGTCACTCTGGGCGCGCGTTGTCATGGTCACCAGAAAGTCGCTGAGGACGTTGAACTCGGCGGTGCGGCTGGGCTGCAATTCCAAGGTGGTAGGCTGGCCGAGCTGGAACCGCTGAATGCCACGCAGAATAGCGTTGAACGGCTTGAGAATGCGCCAGGAAATTACCTCACTCAGGATAACCACCAGCGCCAGCAAAAACACAAACGTCCAGGCAAATACCAGCATTAAACCCGTCAGATACACGTCGCTGGGCTCTACTACCACGGCTTTACTGGTAATCCAGAACCGCTGCCCCCGCACCACCGGATACGTCGTCAGGCGCACCACGCTCACCGTGGATTGCAGGCTGGCGTCCCACTCGTCGCGCACCTGTACCAGTTGCGCGTGCCGGGCCGTATCGGTAGGTGCGGCCCGGCGCACCAGCACGTGCGCCCGCGCCGGATGCTGCGAGTAGTTGCGGCCACTGCGGAGCTGCGCGGCTACCACCTCGTTCAGGTGCTTCAGCTTGCCGATAGTGGCCTGCGTGACGCTCCTGGACAAGGCCGCGTACACAATGGCAAAGCCAATCAACAGCACGCAAAAGCTGATAACCGCGTAGGCGATGGTGTAGCGGTAATTGAGTTTCACTAGTCGCCGGCGTTTAGCTTGTAGCCCAGGCCGTACACGGTGCTGATGTAGTCTTTGCCGCCGGCATCGGTGATTTTCTTGCGCAGGTTTTTCACGTGCTGATACACAAAATCCACGCTGTCGAGGTTGTCGGTGTAGTCGCCCCAGAGGTGGGCGGCAATGGCCTGACGCGTGAGCATGCGGCCCTTGTTGTTGATGAAGTAGAGCAGCAAGTTGGTTTCCTTGCGGGTAAGGTTCAGCAGCTTACCCTTCACCCGGCACTCCATCGATTCTAAATCGGCCGTGAGGTCCTGAAACGTCAGCACGTTGTTTTTGTGGGGGCTCCGCCGGCGCATAATGGCCTTGATGCGGGCGTGCAGCTCGGGCAGCGGAAACGGCTTGGTGATGTAGTCGTCGGCACCTTCGCTGAGGCCGGTTAGCTTGAAATCCAGCGCATTCTGGGCCGAAATGATAATCACGCTGCTTTCCACGCCATCCTTACGCAGCAGCTTCAACAAGTTGATGCCGTTACCATCGGGCAGCATAATGTCCAGCAGCACCACATCATAGGTGAACAGAATCAGCTTTTCCCGCGCCTCATCAAACGTGGCCGCTACCTCGCAGATATAATGCTCCTGCGTGAGGTAACTGGCAATGCTCTTGGCTAACTCCGGATGGTCTTCAACTAACAGAATTTTCATGGGAGCCAGATGAGCAGGAAGGAAGCGGGTGGGATGAGGTTAAGTGAGTATATATTCTTAAGATTGAATTAAACCCTAAATGAAAGATATGGAGGCGGTTTATGTAGACGGAGTAGTGACTGCTGAAGAAATAAAGGAAACAATTACTGGACTCTTTTCAAGTTTGTCTCCTTTCCAATGGAATTTATTTGATGGAGACGCCGAGCCAGAAGGGTTTGATTCAAGTAATCCGAAGCATGTGTTTTTTGCTACATCAGTTTCCAATGATTCGACTGAGTTCAACCTGAAAATCTGGTTTTTTATGAATCAATCTGCTCATGCTGATGAGCGGGAGCAACTTATTGCCAAAACTCTATCAGCAAAATTTCACTTGCGCACGCTGGTGCCATTCACACATCCAAAACAGCCTTTAGATCCTTTTTATGATATAGTTTTTATTGATGGTATTAGCTTCTTAGCCGACGACTCTCAGGTTGAATTTGATAGCGAAGATGGGAACAAAGGAGTTGTGAAGATTCTCCATCCTTACGAGCTGCCAGTTCTACACTTCGACGGAGTAGGCAATCTGTTAAACGTGTGATATAGATAAGTATAAAAGCAAAACGCCCCGCTGAAATTGTGCGGGGCGTTTTGCTTTTATACTTATATAATGTTCCTACAGTTCCGAGAAGTCGAACGACGTTTCCAGGAACTTGGTAGTGAAGTCACCTTCCTGAAAGTTCTTGTTGTCCATCAGCGCCAAGTGGAACGGGATGGTGGTTTTCACGCCTTCCACCACGAACTCGCTCAGGGCGCGCTTCATCTTTACGATGCATTCCTGCCGGGTTTGGGCCACGGTGATGAGCTTGGCAATCATCGAGTCGTAGTTCGACGGGATGGTGTAGCCGGCGTACACGTGCGTATCTACCCGCACGCCGTGGCCGCCGGGGATGTGCAGCGTGGTGATTTTGCCGGGCGAGGGGCGGAAGTCCTTGGTGGGGTCTTCGGCATTGATGCGGCACTCCATGGCGTGCATCTTGGGGTAGTAGTTGTCGCCGGAAATCGGGATGCCCGCCGCTACCTTAATCTGCTCCTTGATGAGGTCGTAGTTCACGATTTCCTCGGTCACGGGGTGCTCCACCTGAATGCGGGTGTTCATCTCCATGAAGTAGAAGTCGCGGTTTTTGTCCACCAGAAACTCGATGGTACCCACGCCCTCGTAGCCGATAGCCGAAGCCCCGGCTACAGCCGCTTTGCCCATCCGCTCCCGCAGCTCGTCGGTCATAAACGGCGAGGGAGCTTCCTCCACCAGCTTCTGGTGGCGGCGCTGAATCGAGCAGTCCCGCTCCGAGAGGTGGCACACCCGCCCGAACTGGTCGCCGCACACCTGAATTTCGATGTGGCGCGGCTCCTCCACAAACTTCTCCAGGTACACGCCGTCATTGCCAAAAGCGGCTTTGGCTTCGGTGCGGGCGTCGTTCCAGGCTTTCTCGAAGTCTTCTTCGGTAGGGATGATGCGCATGCCGCGGCCACCGCCACCAGCCGTAGCCTTCAGAATAACTGGATACTTGATTTTGGCGGCTACTTTCTTGCCCTGCTCCACCGAATCGAGCAAGCCAACCGAGCCGGGAATACAGGGTACGCCGGCTTTAATCATGGTGGCTTTGGCCGAAGCTTTGTCGCCCATCTGGTTGATCATCTCGGGCGAGGCCCCGATGAACTTGATGCCGTTTTCCTGGCACACCCGCGAAAATTCCGCGTTTTCGCTCAGAAACCCGTAGCCCGGATGAATAGCGTCGGCATTGGTTATTTCGGCGGCCGCAATCAGCGTGGGGATGCTGAGGTAGGATTGCGACGATGGGGGCGGCCCGATGCACACGGCTTCGTCGGCGAAGCGTACGTGCAGGCTCTCCTTATCGGCAGTCGAGTACACGGCCACCGTTTTGATGCCCATTTCCTTGCAGGTCCGGATGATGCGCAGCGCAATTTCTCCCCGGTTGGCAATCAGTATTTTCTTGAACACAGCTTTTCAATTAAAAATTAAAAATGAAGAATTAAAAACCGGAAACGGGCTATGTGTACCGATAAGGAACGGCCCATTTTTAATCTTTAATTCCTAATTTTTAATTGACCTACATGGGCTCAATCAGGAACAGCGGCTGGTCGTACTCCACTGGCGAGGCATTCTCCACCATGGATTTCACAATCCGGCCCGACTGCTCGGCCTCGATTTCGTTGAACAGCTTCATGGCTTCGATGATACAAATCACCTGGCCTTTTTCCACCAGGTCGCCTACCTGCACGAAAGCGGGCGTTTCGGGGCTGCTGCTACGGTAGAACGTGCCAATCATCGGCGACTTCAGCGGCACATAGTTGTCAGCGGCGGGGGCAGCGGCGGGAGCGGCAGCTGGGGCCACTGGGGCAGCGGCCGGAGCCGTTGGTGCTGGTGCTGCGGCCGGAGCGGGGGCCGATGAAGCGGCGGGAGCGGCCGACAGCGTGACGGCCGGCTTGTAGCTGGGCTCACGCTGCACGGAGATTTTAAACTCCTCGGTTTCGATGTTGACTTTGTTGAGGCCTGACTTCGCAATGAAGTCGATTAGTTCCTGGAGTTCCTTGGCTTTCATGGCGGCGGTGGGCTTGCTGGGATGCTTACTTGACTCTTTCGACATAGGAATAGTCGCTGGTCTTGACGCGAATTTTAGTATCAGTGTCGATGAACAGCGGCACCTGAATCCGCGCCCCGGTCTCAACGATGGCTGGCTTGAGCGTGTTGGTAGCCGTGTCGCCTTTCAGGCCGGGCTCGGTGTAGGTCACCATCAGCTCCACGGTAGTTGGCAGTTCAGCGGTGAGTGGCTGCTCGGTTTCGGCATGGAACAGGATGGTAGCTTCCTGGCCTTCCTTCATGAGGTCGGCAAAAGGTACCATGGCTTCTGGCAGTACCACTTGCTCGAAAGTAGCATTATCCATAAAAGTGAAGCCGTAATCATCCTTAAATAAGTACTGGTGCGGGCGCTGTTCTACGCGGGCAGTTTCCACTTTCACCCCGGCATTGAAAGTGTTGTCGAGCACTTTGCCGGTTTTGATGTTGCGGAGCTTGGTCCGAACGAAAGCAGGACCTTTACCCGGTTTCACGTGCTGAAACTCGGTGATGACGTGCAACTCGCCGTTGTAGTTCAGCACGAGGCCGTTGCGGAAATCTGCGGTGGTAGCCATGAGTTGAATTAAGAATTAAGAATTAAAAATTAAGAATTGTTGATTGGCTGAAATCCGCTTACGCAGCACATGAAGCCAATTTTTAATTCTTAATTTTTAATTAAAAAAGGGAGTGCCGTCCCGTGAATGTGGCGGGGCGGCACGTTGGGAGTGCAAGTATAGAAGTTTTCCGCATCCGCACCGTCAGGTTCAGACGGTGGCCGGGTCTGATTTCGGGTCGTAGGCCCATTTCAGGTAGATGGAACCCCAGGTGAATCCGCCCCCGAAAGCCGCCAGCACCAGATTGTCGCCCTTACGCAGCTGCGCCTCATAATCGGCGAGGCAAAGGGGAATGGTAGCGTTGGTGGTGTTACCATAGCGGTGAATGTTGAGCATTACCTTTTCTGGCCCTACACCCATGCGGTTGGCAGTGGCATCAATAATGCGTTTGTTGGCTTGGTGTGGTACCAGCCACGCCACGTCGTCGTTGGTGAGGTGGTTGCGTTCCATCACCTGCGCCGCTACGTTGGCCATGTTGGTCACGGCAAACTTGAACACGGTGGCGCCTTCCTGGTACACATAATGCTCCCGGTTGGCCACTGTTTCGGCAGACGGCGGGCGGCGGCTGCCACCGGCTTTCTGGTAGAGGTATTGCTCCCCAGTGCCATCAGACCGCAGCACTTGGTCGAGCAGGCCGTAGCCTTCGGTGCTGGGTTCCAGCAGGACCGCCCCCGCGCCATCACCAAAAATGATGCAGTTGGCGCGGTCAGTATAGTCGATAATGGCCGACATTTTATCGGCTCCTACTACTACTACTTTTTTGTACGTGCCGGTTTGGATGTACTGGGCACCCGTGGCTAAGGCGAACAGAAAACCCGAGCAGGCGGCTTGCATATCGAAGCTGAACGCTTGCGTGGCACCTACCGCCGCCGAAATAATATTGGCCGTAGCCGGGAACACCAAGTCGGGGGTGGTAGTCGAGCAGATCAGCAGGTCAATATCTTCGGCCCGCGTACCGGTTTTGGCTAGTAGTTGCTGCACCGCCTGCACCCCCATTACCGAAGTGCCCTGGTTTTCGCCTTTCAGAATGCGGCGTTCCTTGATACCCGTTCGTGTCGTAATCCACTCGTCGGTGGTGTCCACCATTTTTTCGAGTTCCTGATTGGTGAGCACGTAGTCGGGCACATAGGAGCCCACTCCGGTAATAGCAGCGGTAATTTTCATTGAAGAAAAACGGAAAACGCGGCAAGAAAAAATCCGGCCGGGGCCGGACTTAGTCGCTAAGACTTGAAGGTGTTTTTTATCTGGTCGGAAATACCAGATTGGGCCATTTGGTAGCCTTGCAGCAACATGTTGCAGATGGCAACTGGCGTGCTTACTCCATGCCCGATGATGGCGTTGTCGTTGATGCCTAGAATAGGCGAACCACCCACGGCCTCATAGTTGAATTTGTCGAAGAATGGGTCCCGAATTTGTTTTTCCGCCATGATATCATACACGGATTCAGCCATCTTCAACATCACGTTGCCAGTGTACCCGTCGCACACAATAACGTCGGCTTTTTCATTGAACAGGTCACGGCCTTCAATGTTGCCGATGAAGTTGACGTGCGGGTTAACCTTCAGCAACTGGTGAACAGCTTGGGTGAGAGTAGTGCCTTTGCCTTCCTCTTCGCCCAGGTTCATCAAACCCACCTTGGGGTTGCTGATGCCTAGCACATACTGAGCGTACAAAGAACCCAACTCACCGAATTGCTCCAGCATTTCGGGTTTGCACTCGGCGTTGGCGCCCACATCCAACAAGATGCCCATGCCACCGTGCAGCTTGGGTACAAAGTTGGCAATAGCCGGCCGCAATACACCCGGCACCGGCTTCACGCTAAACATTGCACCCACAAGCATAGCGCCCGTGTTGCCAGCCGAACAAAACGCTTCGACCTCGCCAGCATGCAGCATGCGGTAGCCAACGGCAATACTGGAATCCTGCTTTTGCTGATACGCCTTGGCTGGATGCTCACCCATCTCAATGATTTGGGAGGCAGGTACCAGTTCCAGCGTAGCGGCCGCATCGCCGTGCTGCTCTAGGAGCGGGCGTACGGCGGATTCCTGACCAATAAGCACAATTTGCGCCTTGCCGGCCAGTTCTTGCGCGGCCAGTACCGCACCATCGACGGCGGCCTGGGGCGCAAAATCGCCCCCCATAGCGTCCAGGGCTATCTTCATGTACGAGGTGTCAAGGAGGAGTCTGGGAGAGGAACCTCGCTTCATCTTCCGGCTACCTCCCAAGTATCAGGAACGCAGCTGGAAGAGAAGTAAGGGAAAAAGCAGCTAGGCTACTATTCTTCGTCGGTATCGGCGGCAGCGGCGGGAGCAGCTACTGGTGCATAGCCTTTGATGGCTACTTTACCGTGCAGATACAGGTCGCCATCTACTACGTAAGCTTTATGACGAAGGTGCAGCTCGCCGGTGTTCTGGCAAAGCGTAACCGCTTTTGGAGTCAATTTGTCGTGGGTGCGACGCTTGTCGCGGCGGGTCGAGGACTGGCGTCTCTTAGGATGTGCCATGAGTCAGGAAATGTTGAAAGTAAAGTATGAAGATTGAGTGAAAAGCGACTCAGGCGCTTAGTTTAAATTGCGTAGCGCGTTCCAGCGGGGGTCGGTGCCTTCGTCATCGTCGTCATCGTCGCCGGGCTGGCGGGTGGTGAAGATGAGCTTGGTTTCCGATTCCGGGTTTTCGTCGGGCTCGTTCTGGAAACGGGGGTGCAACTTCTTCATGGGCAGCGCTAGTCCAATGTAGTCGAACAGGTGTTGCGCCAGGGGCAGCGTTTGGGTATCGGGCGTGATTTGCAGCACGTTGTCGTCCAGTTCCAGTTCCCGGTCGCCGTAGCGCACCAGCAGCTGTTCGTGTACGTTGATATCCTGGTCGTATTCATCGAGGCTCCGGTCGCAGATGAGGCGCACGGTGCCTTTGATGTCGAAGTTCAGCGTAAGCAGGCGGTCCGTTTTAATCAGCTCGACGTCGGCGTGCAACTTGCCGTCGGGAATGAGCTGTTGATCGAACTGCTCGAAAAACGCACGGTCTAGCTCGTACGCAAAATGATGCGTTTTATCGGCTAGTTTGGCAATTGCCAAGTCGTATTCTACGTTCTTCTTCACAACTTAATTTATAGCAGGGGGCAAAAGTAGCAAGATTTCGCCGCTTTATGAAAGTGGCATCTGAGGTAGGCGGCTGGGTCAGGCGTTTTTGAGAATGAACTCGGGCGGAATTCCCAGTCGCTCATACAGCCTTTTTGCCAGGTCGAGCGTTACGCGGCGCTTACCACTGAGAATTTGGGAAAGGCGCCCGGCCGGAACCTCCAGTAGTTGTGCCAAATCCTTCTGTTTCAAGCGCATCTGCTGCCGCTTCAGTTCAATCATATCCGCCAAGGAGGTAGGTAGATTGGGAATGGGCAGCAAACCTAGCTTGTCCTCGTACGTGTCAAGCGCCACAATCAACTCCCGAAACTCTGCTTCCAGCGCGGCATTTCCTTCGAAACCAGCGGCAGCTAATGCGTCCATGCGGCGCAAAGCGGTGCGGTAATCAGCGGGAGTTTGAAGCAGCATAACAGCAGAAAAGCAAGCCGATTGGAGCTTAGCGGTTGCAAAGCTACCAGCATAGTTCTGAAATCACAAATAATATTTCGTTTTTGAAAAGATTGTTTCGATTTAGAGCGTTTTTCCGCACAAGCCTACTCATCAATGAAAAGGCCACTGTACCTAATACAGTGGCCTTTTCATTGATGGGGTAGTTGGAAATCTATTCGTGGCGTCCGCCGCGCGGAGCAACTCCCGGAATCAGGGGCTTGATGGCGGCTTCGGCGGCCCGCTGCCGTACCAGTTCACAAGCTAAGTAAAGAGCTTCGCGGAACGAGGTTTCATCGGCTTTGTACTGGCCGGCTATGCCGTACGCCGTGCCGTGGTCCGGGGAGGTACGAATAACGGACAGGCCCGCCGTGAAGTTGACGCCTCGCTCGAAGGCAATGCTTTTGAACGGAATCAGGCCCTGGTCGTGGTAAAGCGAGAGGGTGGCATCAAACTGGCGGTACTGGCGGGTGCCAAAGTAACCGTCGGCGGGGTAGGGGCCGAATACCAGATGGCCTTCCTGGAGTAACTGCTGCACTACGGGTATTACCACGTCCTGCTCTTCGGTGCCCAGCAGCCCATTTTCCCCGGCGTGTGGGTTCATGCCTAGCACGGCTACCCGCGGCTTTTCGATGCCGAAATCCTTTTTCAACGACTTCAGCAAGATACGTAGCTTATTGAGCAACAGTTCTTTGGTAACGCGGCTGGATACGTCTTTCAGCGGAATGTGGCCTGTGGCCGTGGCTACCCGCAACTCTTCGCTGGCAAGCAGCATCAGGCTTTCTGACGCCCCAAAGAAGTTGGTCAGAAACTCGGTGTGGCCGGGGTAGCGGAAGTCGTCGGCCTGGGTGTTTTCCTTGCTGATGGGCGCCGTAACTAACGCATCGAGCAAGCCGGCTTTCAGGTCGCGGGAGGCGGCCAGCAGGCTTTGGCGGGCCGCGGTGCCGCTGGCAGTGCTCGGCTGGCCGGGCGTGAGGGTAAAATCGTCTTCCCAGCACGTCACGGCATTGTGCTTGCCGGGGGCAATGTCGGCGGCTTCGCGCACCTGCCGGAACGTGAGGGGCTCGGCACCCTGCGCTACCGGAAAATCGTCGAACAAGACAGTGGCGGTGCCATAGACGACGGGCGTGCAGAACTTGAGCAGCCGCGCGTCGAGGAAAGTTTTATAGATGATTTCCGGTCCGATGCCGGCCAGGTCGCCGACGGATATGCCAATGCGTGGGAGCATGTTGTTTAGTGCTTAGTGCTTAGTGCTTAGTGCTTGGTGCTTGGTGCTTAGTGCTTAGGTTATTCTCGTCCAATAAGTTAGAACGACCTAAGCACCAGGCACTAAGCACTAAGAAGCACCAAGCTTTGATTTGTAATGATTGATGAAGCCGTGAAGTAGCTTCTTACAATCAGTGATTTGTTGAAGAAGGGTATTGAGAGTTTCCTCAGACAAGAATCTTTGGTCGAAACTAAGGTAAAGCTGAGTTTCCAACTCGTACAATGAACCTCGGGCAATGTAAAAGAAGCTGATAGCATCCTTGGCGTGTTGGCGTCCGCACCCCTCCGCAATATTGGACGGAATAGAAACAGCACTCCGTCGAATCTGACTTGTTAAACCAAATACCTCCTTCTGTGGGAAATCTTGTGTGGATTGATAGACAGCATTGGCTAATTGACGACTCCGCTGCCAAATCAATAAATCAGTATAAGACCTGCCCTCCATCTAAAGGTGTTTGATAATCGAACAGTTTTTGCGTAGAATTCTAAGCACCAAGCACTAAGCTCGACGCACTAAAAAATCGTAAGTGAGGCGGACGGCGGTGCCGGTGCCGCCTTTGCCGCGGTAAGAATCGGGGGCGGTGAGGAAGGCGGGGCCGGCAATGTCGAAGTGCACCCAGGGGTAGCCTTCGGTGAAACGCTCCAGGAACTTACCCGCCGAAATAGCGCCGGCTTCGCCTTTGCCGATGTTGTTGATGTCGGCAATATCGGATTTGATGTGGTCGGCGTACTCGTCCCAGAGCGGAAACTCTACCAGCCGCTCGTGGGTGCGGTGGCCGGCCTGCTTCAGTGCCAGCATCTGCTCATTATCGGCGGTGCCCATGCACACAATGCCTTCCTTGCCCACGGCGCGGGCGGCGGCACCCGTCAGTGTGGCGAAATCAAGCACCAACTCGGGATTGTATTTCTTGGCGAAGGCCAGCGCATCGGCGAGCAGCAAACGGCCTTCGGCATCGGTGTTCATCACCTCCACAGTCAGGCCGCTGTACATGGTTATCACGTCGCCGGGCACGAAGGCCACGCCGCCGGGGCGGTTGTCGGTGGCGGGTACCAGGCCGATAACGTGTAGCGGCACCCGGTTTTTGGCCAGGGCGTAGAGCACGCCGGTAACGGCCGCGCCGCCCGCCATGTCGCACTTCATCATGTCCATGCTATTGGGCGTGGGCTTGAGGCTGAGGCCGCCGGTATCGAACACCACGCCCTTGCCCACCAGCACGTAGGGCTTGGCATTGGTGGCGCCCTCGGGCTTGTACTCCATGATGGTGAACGTGGGCGGCTCGGGGCTGCCCTGGTTGACGGCCAGCAGACCGCCCATCCGAAGAGCCTCAATGCGTACCAAATCCAGAATTTCGGTGTGAAAACCCACTTTTTCACCTGCTTCGGCCATCTGCTCGGCGAACTGTATGGCATTGAGCTTGTTGAGCGGCGCATTGACGAGGTTGCGGGCCAGAAAAACGCCTTCCAGTACGCCTGCTAACTCCTGCACCTGCTCGGCGGTGATACCGGCACTAACCAGCACCAGCTTTTCCAGCACGGGCGCCTTCTTCGCTTTGTCGTCGGTTTTGTAGCCTTCAAACTGATACGCCGTTAGAGCCACACCTTCGGCCAGGGGCAGCGCGCCCGAATCGGTGTCGGTCAGGTCGTTGATGTAGAGGGTCTGTACCTTGTCGGACTTGAGGTGGGCGTGCAGCTGGAAGCCGCTTTTGCGCAAGGATTCAGCGGCGAGGTGCGCGGTGGTTTTGCCCTCCACCGCAGGCGCTACCACGTAGTAATGACGGTGCGAATACTGGTTGATGCGAATCAGTTTGGCATCGGCGGCGAGCTGCTCGGCCACGTAGGTGCGGGCGGCTTCAGACAAGTCGGCGGCGGCGGTTACGGGCAAGTCGGTGGTGCCGGCCGGCAGAATAAACACGGTGTCGGCAATGGCCGGAAAGTCGGCGGCGTAGGTGAGAGCGAGAGACATAGCAGGCAATAGAAAGGCAGTGAAATGCAGAGTGGAGCCCGTGGCTGTTGGTTTCGGCGGCACAGGCGTACCTTTGGGCGTGAAGGTAGGCCTTTTAGAGAAGTGAGATAATAGAAGTGAGAAGTTAGACTTCTGTTCTTTTGGTTGTCTGCTGATTTTTTTCTGATTGGTACCTCGAACCCGGAACCGAGACTTTCACCAAGCAATACCTCCACCTGGGTTGTTCAGCGAGGAAGTGAAAGTTTGCGGTTCTCCCTTCTACTGACTTGTATCTCACTTCTGAATAATGGATTCCGTTAAAGCCAAGAAACACCTGGGCCAGCACTTTCTGGCCGACTCCAATATTGCCCGCAAAATAGTGGAGGCGCTCCGGCTACCCGATGGCGTAACGGAAGTGCTGGAAATTGGCCCCGGCATGGGCGTGCTGACCGGTACGCTGCTTGCAACCCCCAACTACCGCACCTCAGTAGTGGAAATCGACCGGGACTCGGTGGCGTATCTGCAACAGCATTTTCCGGACCTCACCGAGCGGATTTACGGGCAGGATTTCCTGAAGATGGACTTGGGTAAGCTCTATAACAACCAGCCCATCAGCATCATCGGTAACTTTCCCTACAACATCAGCAGCCAGATTTACTTTCAGGTGCTGGCCCATCGGCAGCAGGTGCGCGAGGTGGTGGGCATGATTCAGAAGGAAGTGGCCGACCGACTGGCCGAGGGGCCGGGCTCGAAAACCTACGGTATTCTGAGCGTGCTGCTACAGGCGTATTACACCATCGACTACTTGTTCATGGTGCCGCCGCACGTGTTCAATCCGCCGCCCAAGGTGCAGTCGGCCGTTATCCGCCTCACGCGCAACACCACCGAAAAGCTGGACTGTGACGAAGTGTTGTTCTTCAAGGTGGTGAAGCAGGCGTTTTCCACGCGCCGCAAAACCCTGCGCAACGCCCTCAAACCGTTTGGTATGCCCCCGGAAGCCACCACTGACCCCGTTTTCGATAAGCGCGCCGAGCAGTTAGGCGTAGCCGAATTTGTAAAGCTGACCCAGCACGTTCAGGAGCACAAGGTGGCCTGATGATGAAGCAGGTAGCACGCAAGAGTAAACACTAGAAACTTCTCAGCTCTTTTAATTTTTAATTCTCAATTTTTAATTGAATACCTCCCTCTGCCTCGTCATAGACGAAATGCACCCCAGCCTGCCGGAGTATCTGGCGCCGCTGGGCGTAACGCTGCACTACCGCCCTGAGCTAACAGCTGCCGAAGTGCCTGCCGCGCTGGCTGCGCAGCCGTATGATGGCCTGATGGTGCGCTCGAAACTGCGCGTGACCTCCGAGCTACTATCCCAAGCCCCGCACCTGCGCTACGTAGCGCGGGCCGGCGCCGGCGTCGATAACATCGACGAAGCGGCAATGGCTGCTGCTGGCGTGACCCTGCTGAACGCGCCCGAAGGCAACCGCGACGCGGTGGGGGAGTACGCCGTGGGGCTGCTGCTGGCCTTGTTCCGCAACATTGTGCGCGCCGACCAGGAAGTGCGCACCGGCCAGTGGCGCCGGGAAGCCAACCGGGGTGAGGAGATAGGGGGCAAAACCATCGGGCTGCTGGGCTACGGGCACATGGGCCGGGCGTTTGCGCGCCGCCTGTCGGCATTCGGCTGCACGGTGCTGGCTCACGACCACGACCCGGCTGTGCCGGCCGACGAGTACGCCACGCTGGTGAGTTTGGCGGAGCTACAGGCGCGCGCCGACGTGTTGAGTGTGCACATTCCGTACTCAGCGGCCAATCATCATGTTGTAAACCAAGAGTTGCTGCAAGGTTTTCAAGCTCCGATTTGGTTGCTGAACACGGCCCGCGGCGAAGTGCTCGACCACGCGGCACTGGTGCAAAGCCTGCAAAGCGGCCAAGTACGCGGTGCGGCGCTGGATGTGCTGGAAAACGAGAAATTGGGCACGCTCACCCCCGAGCAGCAAGCCCGTTTCAACTTTCTGACCAGCGCGCCAAACGTGCTGTTGTCGCCGCACGTGGGGGGCTGGACGTTCCAATCGTACCGGCGCATCAACGAAGTGTTGGCTGGCAAGATCAAAGAATTTCTGGGAGTGTAAGCTGCCCGGCGGGGTTGCAGGTTGACTGGCTGCTAGTTACTGGCTGGCGGCGGCGGCCGGGCGCAAGCAAGTGGCCGGCGAATGAATCTTCATTCCAGAAACTATGTATATTTGCCTAAACCAGGTTTGGGAGAACGGTCGGCGCCGCTGACCGTTCTCCTTGTTTTTTGCGCTTACTATCATCCCATCATGTCTACCATCAACTACTATACGCCCGAGGGTCTTCAGAAACTGAAAGACGAATTGCAAGACCTCAAAATCCGGGGCCGGGCCAAAGCGGCCGACGACCTACGCGAAGCGCGTGACAAGGGAGACCTAAGTGAAAACGCCGAGTACGACGCGGCCAAGGACGCGCAGGGTCTGCTGGAATTGAAAATAGCCAAGCTGGAGGAAGTGGTAGGCAACGCCCGCCTCCTCGACGAGTCGAACCTGGACCTAACCAAGGTGCTCATTATGAGCAAGGTGAAGCTAAAGAACCTCAAGAACAATATGGTGCTCGACTACACGCTGGTAGCCGAGGAAGAAGCTAACCTGGCGGCCGGTAAAATCTCCGTGAAGTCGCCCATCGGCAAAGGCCTGCTGGGCAAATCGGCCGGCGACACCGCCGAAATAACCGTTCCGGCCGGCAAGCTTCAGTTTCAGATTCTGGAAATCAGCCGGTAGCGGTGAGTAGTGAACTAGTGAAATGGTGAGTTTTAATATTTGCCATTTTCAAAAGGGCGAAGCCACTGGCTTCGCCCTTTTGCGTTTTGCCACGTACTTTGTCACAGCTCATAGCGCCATTCTTGGGGCTTTACTACCGCTACTGAACGTCAAACTCACCATTTCACTAGTTCACTATCTCACCGCATGCCTTCCATTTTCTCCCGTATTGTGTCTGGCGAGCTGCCAGCATACAAGGTCGCTGAAGACGACCAGCATCTGGCGTTTCTTGATATTACGCCTTTGGTAGAAGGCCACACGCTGGTAATTCCCAAGCGCGAAGTGGATTACATTTTTGATATGCCGGCCGAAGAGCTGGCGGCGCTGCACCTGTTTGCGCAGCGCGTGGCCAAGGGCGTAGCGGCGGCCGTGCCGTGCCGGCGCATTGGGGTGGCGGTTATCGGGCTGGAAGTACCGCACGCCCACATCCACCTGATTCCGATGAACAAGGTGGCCGATATGAATTTCGCCAACCCCAAAATCAAAGTGGCCGAAGACCGGATGAAGGAACTGGCCGCTGCCATTGCCGCCAAGGTGCCGGGTGCTGCCAGCGGCAGTACGCCGCCGGCTCCGCTCGAATCGAAGGGCAGCCGCGAAACCACCGAAGCGAATGAGCCGGCTGCTGCTCCCACGGCCGACGGACCTGCTGCGCAGCTGCAACAGCTCACCAAAGGCCTGGTGTTCATGAGTGAATCGGAGGCGCCGCTGGAGCCGGTGAGCTACGCCGCCCCAGCTGGTGAGCTAACCGATGCTGCCGTGCTAAAGCTGCTTGGGGAGCCCGCCGATGCCAAAGTGGAAACCAAGGAACTGACCCTCTTCCTGCGCAACCACACCGCCGACCAAGGCGTGCTCGGCGACCCGGCGCAAGCCAACCGGTTCAAGGCCTT
This sequence comes from Hymenobacter telluris, assembly GCF_017313265.1. Lineage (GTDB taxonomy): Bacteria > Bacteroidota > Bacteroidia > Cytophagales > Hymenobacteraceae > Hymenobacter > Hymenobacter telluris. The sequence continues at coordinate 41,692 of NZ_JAFLQZ010000028.1, forward strand.
GCAGATGTTTATGAAGCAGGATTTGCAGGAAACCAAGGTGTACCGCATTGGCACCGGTCCCCAAGTGAAGGTGTACGCGCTGGGCAAGACCGAGGACGGTAAGCTAGCCGGCTTCAAAACCGTACTCACGGAAACCTAATCTGACTGAGTGACGAATCAATAGTTGGAAGCACTTCTTCAGCGCGAATCAGAACGGCGCTGGAGAAGTGCTTCTGCTGTATCTGGGTATATTCACCGCGTACTGAACCTATATAAATTCGAGAATAGTACCTCTATGTGGCAGTTGTTTCTACCGATTGGCATTGTGCTGGGCACGGGGATTTACTTTTTGGGCAAGCCAATTTCAGATGCTGGCTGGCAGCGCATCAACTACCGAGAATACAGCAGGCACCTTACAAAAGAGGAAATAGCCGTTGCGCAACGCGGAGAAACCGTAGAGAAAACGCATAAAGTGTACGGTGACATTTGGCACTCCTACTATGATGAAGGGCCATTGCAAGTGAAATGGGCAGACGGCCGATACCAATTTACGCCGCACGGAACGTGGCACCGTCTTTCACGCCACGGGCAGCTGCAGGCAGAAAACATCTATACGACCCCTGCCGACAGGGTGACATATAAAGGCATCTGGAAGCAATACCGACCTGATGGCTCACTTGATTTTGTGATGTATGGCCTGCCGGAAACCCTGAATGGGGATTCTGTCAATCACACCCTAACGGTTCAATTCGGCCGGCAAATTCCGGCTGATACCCTCTACGTGCAGCACTATTACGCTCGTAAGGATGGCCGTACGGTGCGTCAATTTTTGGCACGTGATACAAAAGGCCGCCAACCATTGCCCGAAGGGTGGAAACCTGCCCCGAACGACCTTATCAAATAATCAGTAATACATGCGCTTATCAAGCCCAATGCGGACTGTACGTACGGCCTTCCTACTGCTAAGCTGTTGGACAGCGTATCAGGCAGTTGCGCAGCCCACCGCACCGCCAAAAGCGCTGCGCAAGCCGCTCAGCAAAGTAAGTGCCGCCGGCTACCGGGCGCACGTGCAGTACCTGGCCGACGACAAGCTACGGGGGCGGCTGCCGGGTACGGCGGGCTACCAATTGGCAGTGGATTACGTGATAAGCCAGTACCAGAAATACGGGGTGCTGCCCGCCGGCGAAAACGGTACCTACCTGCAAACGGTGCGCCTGCGCCGGGCCTTTACCGAGCCTGGGGCCACGCTGCAAATCCAACCCGTACAAGGGCCGGCGCGGCCACTCACCTACGGGCAGGATTTCACGTTTTACCCCAACCCGGCGGAAACCAGCACTACGGTAACCGCCCCGCTGGTATTTGCGGGGTTCGGTATCAGCGCGCCCGAATTAGGATATGATGACTACGCCGGCCTCGATGCTACCGGCAAGATTGTAGTCGTTACCCGGCAGGAACCCCGGCAGTTTCCGGATGCCGTGCGCCTCTACAACACCGACCTGCTGACGGTATTGCAAACCGCTGCCCGGCACGGCGCGGTGGGCGTACTGCTGGCCGCTGTGAAACCCAACGTGAAGCCCCCGGAACCAATAAAGGGCCTGGTAAGTGTGCTGAATGCGGGCGGCAAAGTAGAGGTGTCGCGCACCTACAGTGGCGCGCCGCTGCGGATAGTGGGCTCAATAAGTGCCGCCGCCTTGCAGCAGCTGTTCAGTGGAGCCGCCACCGATACCACCCGCGCCTTGGCCGCCCTACGGGCCGGCAAGCCCGCTTCGGTAGCTTTGCTGCCGCGCCTAGCCGCCACCCAACGCAGCCGCTACCAGGATGTAGAGAGCTACAACGTGGTGGGTAAGGTACCCGGCGCCGACCCGCAGCTGCGCGACGAGTACGTGGTGCACACCGCCCACCTCGACCACCTGGGCGTGGGCGCGCCCATTGAAGGCGACTCGCTATACAATGGTGCCCACGACAATGCCACCGGCGTAGCTAGCTTGTTGGAAATTGCGGGCGTGTATAGCCGCCTCAAGGAAAAGCCGCGCCGCTCGGTGTTGCTGACTATGGTAACGGGGGAGGAAATGGGGCTTATGGGCTCGGCCTATTTTGCCCGTAATCCTACGGTGCCCAAAAACCAGTTGGTGGCCAACATCAACACCGACATGCCCACCATTATTGCGCCGCTGCTGTCGGTGGTGGCGTTGGGGGCCGAAAACTCGTCGTTGGCAACGCCGGTGGCCGAAGCCACCCGCATGATGAGTTTGAGCGTGGAAGTGGACCCCGAACCCGCGCAAAACCGTTTCATCCGCTCCGACCAGTACAGCTTCGTTACGCAGGGTATCCCGGCTTTGCACATCAAATACGGCAACAAAACCGCCGACGGCCGCCACAACCTCAGTGAGCAGGTGCAGCAGTGGCGCGCCCGCTACTACCACAAACCCCAGGACGACCTGAATGGCATCTTCGACTTCGAGGCGGGCCGCCAGTACGCCCAACTCAACTTCCTGATTGGCTACCTGATAGCCAACGAACCGCAGCGCCCTACCTGGAACGCCGGTAATTTCTTTGGGGAGCGGTTTGCGAAGTAGCCGGTAGCTAGGGCTGCGGGTGCGCCTCGTTGGTGGGCGGAGTCTGAATTTCCACAACCGGGGCCGGACGGTGCAGGTTTTCGCGCTCAAATACCCGCATCAGCACAATGAAATACGAGAGCAGCAACGGCCCCAGCACCAGCCCCAGAATCCCGAAAATATTCACGCCCAGCACCACGCCCGCCAGCGTAATAAGCGGGTGAATATCTCCAATGCGGCGGGCCAGCACAATGCGCAGCAGGTTATCAATGTTCATGATGACGACAAGCCCGACCAGCAGAATGCCCACGCCCTGGCCAGTAGCGCCCTGTGTAAGCTTGAGCACGGCGGCCGGCCCCCACACCAGCGGCGTGCCCAGCACCGGCACGAAAGCCAGAAAAAACGACACCGTGCCCCAAAACAGCGCATCGGGCACCTTGAACAGCAAGAGGGCCAGGCCCGTCAGCACGGCTTGCACCAACGAAATAAGCGCCTGCCCCAGCACGTTGGCATTCACGTTGTTTTTCAACGATTCGCCCAGCTCTTCCAGCGTACCATCCCGGAAAGGCAGGTAGCGGCGCAAGCCTTTCAGGAAGCTGCCTTCCTGCGTGAACATGAAGTACAGCGTGAACAGCATCAGCCCGATAACCACCACGAAATGCAACACGCTGCTGGCCAACGAAGGCAGCCGCTGGCTTAGCCAGGCCACGCCCTGCTGCAACAACGACCGAACCGTTTGCTCGTTGGTGAACGTGAAGCCGGTTTTGTGCTCAATGGTGTGCAGCACGCTCATAATCTGGCTGGTATCCTGAGCGTAGTAGCTGATGCGGTTGACAATCATCAGAATAAGCGCCGTGAAGGGCAGAATGATAACCACCAGCGCAAACACCAGAATGCCCACCGTCACGACGTAACGGTTCCAGTTGCGCCGGTGCACCAGCGCCTTATACCACGGCCGAAACACCACGAACAGGATGCCCGCCCCTAGGAACCCGGTGATGTAGCTGCCTAGCCCGAACAGAATAAGGCCGGCCAGCACCAACAAACACGTAATGAGCAGCACGTACTGCTGGCGGGGCGAATAGATGTTGTTGGCCATGACGATAAGCAAGTCAGAGGGTTACAGAATGCGTGTCGGCCTATTGGGCAGAGCAACCCTCTGTATACGGAACACTTCGTTTTTCAGACCCGCGCCCGGCTGGCCAGCACCGTCATGCACAAGCCCACCAGCGCAATAAGCGCAAACGACACCCGCAAACTGCTAACGCCAGCCACCAGCCCAATCAGGGGCGGCCCCAGCAGAAACCCCGCGAAGCCCACCGTGGAAACGGCCGCCAGCGCCATGCCCGCCGACATTACCGACGACCGGCCCGCCGCGCCATACACCAGCGGCACCACCGACGACACCCCCACGCCCACCAGCATAAACCCCACGGTAGCGGGCACCAGCGTAGGCAGCGCCACGGCCAGCAGCAGCCCCGCCGCCATAAACAGGCCGCTTAGCTGCAAGGTCCGCTGCCGCCCAAACCGGTCGGTGAACCAGTCGGCCACGAACCGGCCGGCGGCCATGGTGCTCATGAAGGCGGTGAAGCCCACGCCCACCCACGTGGTAGGTGCCTGCACCACCTTGCGGAAATACACCCCGCTCCAATCGAACATGGTACCCTCGCCCAGCATCGAGCAGAACGCCAGCGCCCCCAGCACCAGCAACGACTTGTCGGGCAGCACGAAAATGGGCTGGCTGGCATCGTGGCCGGTGTCCTGGGGCAATAGGTAGGGCCGCATCAGCAGCACGCCCAGCACCACGGCAGCCGTAATGAAGCCGAAGTGGGTGAGAGGCTCTACGTGGCCAGCCAGCATGAGCGTACCAATGGCCGCGCCCGTAAAGCCCGCTAAGCTCCAGATGCCGTGAAACGAAGCCATAATCGACTTACCATACAGCGCCTCCACGCCCACGGCCTGGGTATTCACGCTGATATTGGCCATGTTGGCGGCCAGCCCGAAAAATACCAGCCCGCCCATTAGCTGCACCGTGGTAGCCGCCAGCCCCAGTAGCGGCAGCACCGTGGCATACAGTAGCAGCCCCAGCACCACCAGTAGCTTGCTGCCATACCGGGCCACCAGCCACCCCGACAGCGGCAACGACAGCAACAGCCCCACCGGCACCGCCAGTAGTACCCCGCCCAGCTCGGTATCGGAAAGGCCCAGGCGCTGCTGCACCGTAGAAATGCGCGCCGCCCAGGTGGAAAAGCACAAGCCCTGCAAAAAGAACGAAGCCCCCACCGCCACCCGGTGCACCAGGCGCGAAGGAGTGGCGGAAGTAGGAAGCGTGTTGGTGGTCATGGGCAGTAAGCAGGAAGAAAATGGTAATACTAAAAGCCCCTGAACGGAGGCGGAAGCGGCCACGAAAAAGCCCACAATGCCTCCAACGAAAAGGCAAAATGGGCGGGGCAGAAGGAGCAGCACAACAGCCGCACCAGCGGTACGGCCTTAACAAAGGTATTGGAAAAATGCGCTGGCCTTACTAAAACAGGAAAGAGAGGTGGCCGCAGCTAGTCAATTCCCCCCGATGCTCTGATAAGGCATACAAGGTTCATAGACCGTCATGCTGAGCGGAGCCGAAGCATCTCGCGTGCTGAGGTTGGGTTAGTAATCCTGAGTCAGCACGCGAGATGCTTCGGCTCCGCTCAGCATGACAGACGATTTGGTTGCTATCCATGAAAGTTAGCCCTACCGGATAAGGAGTTGTTGATTCCTACCGCGTTGGGCCGGTATCCGCTTGTGCTTGCAGGCGAGTCTGGACGGCCGGGGGTAGGGCGCTCAGCAAGTCGAGGCCGGTAGCGGCTTCCAGCGCATCAATGCTCACGCGGTAACGGCTCCAGTCGGGGCTGACGGACTGGTCGTTGGGGGTATCCACGGCCAGAATGCGGGCCTGGCCGGCGGCAATGCGCTGGAGGTCGTTGGTGCCTTCGGGCAGAATTACCAGTACCTTCCATACCCGGGCCGGCACCGTCACGCGGCCGTTGTCGATGGTGGTTTTCAGGCCGTTGAGGCCGGTGCCGCCTTTGCCGTAGCAGCCCATTACCACGTACACTTCCTGGCCGCGCTGCACTTGGGCGCGGGTCCATTCTTCCAGGTTGCCCCAGGTCCGCTGGTTGTTGTTGGCGGCCTGCGGAATCATGTTGGTCATCAGGAACGTGGCCGAGTTGTCGTCGAGGTCGGTGGTGCGGTCGGCGCTGGGGCAGTTGTGGCCTTTATCGAAACCCGAGCCGGAATAGCTGTTGCGCGATACGGCGTAGATGCCACTGGGCAGCGCTGGGTCGGGGCGGAAATCATCCTGGCGCGGGGCCGAGCCCATCCAGGCGCGGTTCAGGTGCCAGCTCACCCAGGTGGGCGTGCCGCGCTGGGCATTGTAGCCGATGGCGAATTGCGGCTTCACCAGCAGGTAGTTATTGGGCGTGCTAGGGCTGGCTGTGGCGCCGCTGGGGTTGCCAAGCGCCATGTTATTGTCGCGGCTGACGACCACCGCTGTGTTGGGGTCCTGGGGTTTGGAGGGCTTAGGAGCTTGGGGAACGGCGGGAGTGGGCGTTGAGCCACCACCCGTAACAGGCACACCAGAACCAGTTTCCAGCGTTACGTCATCAATATTGAGGCGGCCGCTGCCCGCATCCACCTTCCTGATTTCCAGCCGTAGCGGCCCCGTGGTGCCCCCCTGAAACGTGCTGACCGTCAGGCGCGGCCCTTGAGTGCGGACCGGCTGCCCAATGCGGCGGAAGTTCCGGCCACCGTCGGTGCTGCCCCACAGTTCCCAAGTGCTGGCTGCATCGGAACCATACGCGGCGCTGCTGATACGAATGGCGCGCACCCCACTGCGGGCGTCGAAGTTCATACGCAGGCGGCCTTTGGGGCGGAGGCGGGCGGCGTGCTGCCCGTTTTTGTGGTCTTGGTCGGAGGTGCCAATCAGGGCTTCCTCGAAACGCCAGGGGCCCGTACTCAGTGCTTCATCGGCTCCGGCATAAGCGCCTTTGCTACCTGCCTCGAAGGTTTCCAGCAAACTGCCCGCACCCGTCTGCGCAGCGCCATCCGCCGATTCCACCGGAATGGCCGGTGGCCCGGTGGGCAGGGGCGGGCGGCTGGTTTCGGGCGGATTGTGGGAGCAGCCCAGCGTGCTGAGGCTAAGAAACAGAACCGGAAAAAGGAGGGAGGAGTAGCGGCGCATAGCAGAAAAGTACATCAACCGGCGAATATAAAGGAGCGCCGCAGACCAAGGTTTGTCGAAGTCAATCAACGGCGCCATTTTCACCTACTGAAGCTACCACGCCTACTCTGGCATTGCTAGGAAGTGTTAACAGTGGTTATTTTGCGGCATGGAACAGATGTTGACGGACGCGCAGTGGGCGCGGTTAGCGCCG
>NZ_JAFLQZ010000029.1 GCF_017313265.1 Hymenobacter telluris
CCAGCAAATTGATCAGAAACCCGAGCCCAAGCGCGTACACAAGCAGTTGCCAGTCAGTATAGTAGTAATCAGTAGGGTTTTTCAGCCAACTCACCACCCAGGGTTTGATAGAGAGCATCAGACGGGAAACATTTTCAGGTTCATACTCATACAGCCGTCGCAGACCAGGGATTTTCCATGGCACATACCAGCAGCCCAGATTTAAGAGCACAGCTACAACAATGATTATCGTATTGCCTAGGTTCTTACGTGTCAACACCCCCCTTAAATGCTGGCCGTTCATAGATTAAGTAAAGACATTAGTAAAGAATAGTGCCAGAGAGGCATAGCGCTACGCACAGGCCGTTACTTTAGAGTTTTACACTATTGGGAATTAAGTAAATAAGACAGTGTGCAGTTGTATAACAGCAAGCTCTACCTGTGACGGTGGGATTAATTTGCTATGGCCTCCTTGTTTTGTCTCGTCTGACTTTGGGCTTGGTTACTAGTAGATCCCCTAAAATCAGCCGGACAATCACCGGCCGGCCATGTTGCCGGCCCGGAATCAGACGCGGTAGGTGCCTGGCCGCCGCCAGCACGGCCGAATCTGTATTCGCGTTCAGTCCTCTGTCAATGTGCAGGTTCCGTACGTTACCTACTGTATCCACCTCCAGCCGTAGAAATACCCGCCCTTCCTTACCATCGCGGGGCAACACCAGCCGGGAGAGAATCGCCTGTTCAATGGGCATTTTCCCGTGGCTACCCGGCAGGTGCGGCATTTCTTCCACGAAGTTGTAGACGTAGTTATCGTCTACCGGCGGCGGCAGGGCCTTGATAGGTGCAGCCGCCGGTGCTGGTGGTAAACGCTCCCCGCTCTTAGGGTTGGTAATTACAAACGGGTACTCTCCCGTTTGCGTCTGCGCTACCCCTCGCAGGGAATCGGTATTAACTTTCACCCGGTGAATCATCGCCCACCCCTGCTTGGTAGAGAGGTCCACGTTTCTGTTGGCGCCTGGCCCCAAAAGGCCTGCGTGTAAGTTACCCATGCGCTGCTCAAAAAGTAACGCACGGGTTTGATACAGGGTAAGTCGGGTGTTGGTGGTTTCGCTGAGCATGCCGGTCCACGTCTCCAACTCAATGCGGACCCGCTCGTCCTGATAGACGACCTCGTTCTCGTTGTCGCGCAGGGTTAGCCACCCGATCAGAAAAGGGACCAGGAAGGGGGTGAGCCAGGCGTGGGCCTGGGCCCAAGCCCTTCCCGAACCGACGGCCAGCTGGGCCCACATTCCCCCCAGCAGACCGCAACCGACGATGAGCAGAGAGAACGCTGCAGGGTAGCGAATGCGCAACTCCCACGGGCTCCAACTCCCGAGCATAGCCAGCAGGATCAAGGCTCCGCTTGCCTGGTACGCCCATTGTAGCGGACGCTCTACCACCGTAGCGGGCAGGTAGCGCGGCAGTAGCGTTATCAGTAAAATGTAGAGGACGAGGGCCCCGCCGCATAAGCCAAGAAAAAGAAGGATATCCTGCATACTACTAAGAGTAAAGAACACCGCTCGAAGAAAGCAGCCCGCTCTTTTTATCAGGGTTGTAGAATTGCTCACTACCGGCTGTCGTGCACCATAGTACAACTGTTTTTAGGAGTACTAATCAGCTACTGTCGTTACTAATACCATTCTATTCATTAAAGGGGCAGTTGGGGAAAATAAAAGCCGAGGTATAGCAGTGACATTGGCAAGTGAGTCAGCTTATGCTGATCAGTAAAAGTCAAGAACCCGCGCACCAACTTTCAGAAGTTGATGCGCGGGTTCTTGCGTAATGGACGGAGTATGATTGCCATTTAATGGTCAATCGCCTTGCGTATGCTTGTGTGGCTTTAAACTGGGGTGTTTTGGCCGGTTTTCCTCCGTAACCCGTCTTCTTCTGTCCGGAGTGCCATCTTCTTTTTTAGGTTTTGGACCAGGTTTGATACCCATGATAACAAGTAGTTGGTAAGGATAAAACGTATTGTCAAAGCCTTGAAAAAGAAGGGCTTCTTACTTTCAAGGTACTGAAATAGAATAGCTATCACAAGCTGCTTTTTCATAAAAAGAGCCTCACTACCATGTGGTAGTGAGGCTCTTTTCTTAAATAAATCTGTCACAAAACCAGCCTTCTCCCTTTTCTAAAGTGTGTGGCTCTAAGGGGCATGAACCTAGAGCCCACCGCTTACCTGGTCAGGTCGAATACAGGTAGGTAGTTCTTAGAAAAGTGGCGCAAGACGAACGGGTTTGCCTTATGGGTATACTAGTTCACTCGACTGACCTCTTGTCTTTATGCCCCTTAAGAAGTAAAACGCCAAACAGTTTCTCTTTCAGGACAAAGAGCTGTCGTTGATCAGACAAATGCTCCCCTGGGTTCTCAGAGCTTCAGCAGACAATCACATTCGACAGAGAGGTAACTTAGTAGTACCCCCACGAAGCACCACAACCCAACCCTGATATGAAGTTTATCGTCTCGTCTTCCGCCTTGCTCAAGCAGCTTTTATTGATCAACACCAACTAACGCCCGCCTAGCATCGGGGTTACTGACTTTGCCAATTCAAAACTCATTCAGCACCATGGATTACGCTTTACTGCTTCAACTCCTCGGCATCATCTCGGCCTGCGCAGGTATTCTCTACACCTGCGTCCGGATTTACCGAACATTCAACCCCGCGAGTACATCGACTCTTCCTGTGAAGCCGACTCCTCAGAAGGTGGTGCACACGCTCTCCTGGAGTAGGGAAATCGTGGTCAGCCGGAAGAAGTAGCGAGGTGCTGCATGAGCCGAGGTTATTACCTCGATGACCCAACTATGGTTACCCAGTGGGTATACCACTATTCAATGCCTCGCCTCTTGATGCAATTTTTTTTGTGTCTATTACGGCGTGTAAGCTCCTCTTATTTCTATGAAGCGAAAGCACCTGTTCCTCCTCCTTGGCTTGATTGTTACCTTGCTCTGTGGCCTTGCGCTAGCCGGAGCCACCTACTACGCTCCCTCCATGGCGGAGGAAACGAAGTATCGGTTAGAACATCAACCACCAACGACGACTGCACCGGCTCCGACCAGGCCGAAGAAAGTAGTGTACTCTATTACCTGGACTCGTGAAGAGGTAGAGTAAGTCGGCGGCTAGAAGTCAGCATGTGAAGAGCAATCAATACTATCTAGACCCTTTTTGCGGTTCTGGTGATATGGTAGTGGCATCACCACCCTTTCGTTCCACTCATATAATTAATGGTTGCCAAGCGTTATAAAGGCAGTTGGGGAAGAGAAAAACGGTGGTGTAGCAGTACTGCCTGCAAGCGAGTCAAACGTTCAAGTGTAAAAAGCTCAGGATGCTGTGCCGGCTCTTTGGGACCATAGAAGATTTGCTGTATTAAAGCAGAAGTCCATCTCAGGTGATGACTAAAGCTGCCGATATGCCATGACCGCAATGGATTCTGTTTCTGGTTAAGCCAGTCGCGTAACGATTCCCACTGCAGAGCCACAAGTTCTTCTGTTCGGTCTGGTAACCAAGCGAATACTTCCTGTTGAGAAGAAGATATGGGTTGAGTGTCTTGTTGCCACCCTGGTTCTGGAAACGTTCCTCCTGTCCGCAAGTGTGCGGCAATGAGGTCTTGGCAAAGTAAGCGGCGCAATACCTGTAGATACGCTTCTGCGGCTTGGGGCGTAGTGCCTTCCTTGTGAGTAGTCAGGACCTGTTCGACTAGTCTAGGGAGGTTATTTAGTTGGCGGGCCAAGTGAATACTAGCTGGAGCGTATCGGTCCTGCTCATCTGTTGCGGGACCATGCAAGAGCGTTATCCACGCGATAATCTGGGTGGTCATATCGGGTTCAGGCGCTAACTCGCCATCTATAATCCACAAACCCGGTTGACAGTGATGATACGCTTGCCACCAGTGCAGCTCAGAAACTTGAGGAAAGCTCTCTCGCCAATGATTTACCAACGTACGTAGTGCTTGAGTATGTTGCGCTTGAGAGGCTTGTGCGTATGATACGTCCTGGTATAGCGAATTATCAGAGTTTGAGGTAGCCATGAGAAAACAAGCAGGTATAAGACAAACTTGTCGTCAAACATACCTACTTTCTCGTGTTCTGTAGACTTATACGTCCACAGATCGGCCATAATCTGCTTTGAGCTTGCATGGGTGAAAAAACCCATCCACAGCCAGGTATTTGGGCTGCATCTGCGTGTACTGCGTGAGCAGCGGGGCTGGAGCCAGCAAGAACTGGCTGACCGAGCAAACGTCACGAAGAAGACCGTGTACCGGATTGAAACTGCGCAAGCCTCCCCTACCCTAGATATGCTAGTGTGCCTAGCTGAAGGTTTAGAGATCGATCTACGCGACCTCATTAACTTCAACATTACATAATTGACAGCAGTAACACCTATGATATCAATAACACAAGTAACACCTGTAGCATGGGTAATACTAGAATTTATTAGTTTATAGGCAGTCCACTTCAAATTAAACCTTGAATTTTCAAGAACAATCCCCCTGGATTGCGGTCTGCTTTCACTTTATCAGTCTTTAGCTTGTACATGAAATTAAACAGTTCGTCAAGCTTCTCTTTCAGGATTTGTTCGACGAGAGATGGTTGAGTTATACCCAGTGTTGCTAAGTGCTGTCGGGCTATCGTTAGCTTATTGGAATCTTGCTCATTCGTCTCATCTGATTTGATGAAAAAAGGGACTGCAAGTTGTTTAGAGGTTTGTTTGCGGACAAAAAAACGAAGATCTGAGAAAGCACGTCCCGTCTTGTAGAGCTCGTAACTGATATGTAAGTCTGTGTGCTCATTGATTTGGCTTACTGCCAAATCCAGTACACGAGCTTTTAATTGACTGATGTTCTGGAACTGCTCTGGCTCCTTTCCTATAGGGTCCTTCAGCATGAGCATGTATTTAAACTCATCTATGCCATAGAATTTCGTTTCCCCAATATCCTTCCATTGGCTAGCTAACTGATAAATACGCTTAGCATACTTGCTGGTAAGCTTGAGAGCTGATTGTAGCTGATATGAAGTGAAGTTTTCCTTCAATTCGTATAGAAACGGACGGATGTGATTCGAAAGCTCAACTTCAATAGATCCTTTGCCCTTTATGTATTCTACCTTCTGAAACATCCAGATCTGCTTGTAGCTCTGTTCGCTTTCTACTTCGAACATCCGGGAACCCATATCAGCAGTTGCATCCCGCAGCTGCTGATAATTCCACATACGACCTGTCTTATCCTCTATCTCTTTGACTTGGATAGAGTAAAGAGTATTCGGTTTATCCTTCTTTTTTAGTTGTGCCAACACATAGAAAAGAATATCCAGTTGACAAGCTGTATAGTCATAGCGAGCCGTAGTGATAATATTATGTTGCCGGATTGAAGGACTTAAGGTGATTTGTTCTGACTTCATCGGAATAGGCTAAGAATGCAACCAAAGATAGTAATAATACGGCGTAAAAACCACTGTTAATTATAAACGTGGTTTTTAACTTATAAAACGTGGTTTTTTAACTTATAAAACGTGGTTTTTAACTTATAAAACGTGGTTTTTAACTTATAAAACGTGGTTTTTAACTTATAAAACGTGGTTTTTAACCTTTATAAACTATTGATTGCTAACGATTTATGCCATGCTGCAAATAGTATAATATAAGTAAGTTTCCACAAATTTGTGAAGTACCTCTAAAAAAAGCTTTTAAGGACTGATTGAGCTTATAAAACGTGGTTTTTCATTTTTCTGCCTATTCACATACTTATTCGTTGTTACGTCCAAAAAACAAACAAAAAACACAACAAGATGACCCTAAATACATAATGTGATTGCACTATTCTAATTAAAAATTAAACTATTATTCTATGGCGCGCCTTGTCACAAGTATAAGTGAAAAACCACTTTTCATAAGTCATCTAATCACATCGTAGAAGGCATCCCAAGCATATGTACACGCGATGTCGTGGTACTATCGGAATGCTTTGCAGGAGGGCATAATTAAGGCCGCCACCCACAATACTACAGAGGGATAGAAGTTTTTCATATGTAGTAAGATTAGTTGAATGAAGGAACAATAAGGACCACACAACAGCATGGACAGGGGCGGTACATCAAGTCGCCGAGGCGGATGTAAGGCTTTTACTCGTGGAGGTACTGCACACTAAAGGTGCGTGTACGCCGCCAAGCAAATGGTTGAGTACTACGGTCAAGCCGGGTAGGTGCCTTCCTGTTACACTAACGGCAGCTACTGAGCCATGTGGAAGGCGTATGAGCGTTGGGCAGGGATGGGGCTACCGAATCAAGGACGTGTTGCCGAAGTACACCGGTTTTCCAGCTTTGCCAGATGGACTGTGATACTTGATAACTAGGACTTGTTAACAGTGGGTATTAATTTGGGGCATGGAAACGATGCTCACCGATGCACAATGGGCGCGGATTGCGCCACTGTTGCCGGGGCGGCCGGGCACGAGCGGTGGGCGCGGGCGCGACAACCGCCAGTTCGTGGAAGCGGTGCTCTGGCTGGCCCGCAACGGGGCGCGGTGGCGGGCCCTGCCCCAGGAGCGGGGCAACTGGCACACGACGTACACCCGCTTCCAGCGCTGGGCCGCCTCGGGCGTGTGGCAACGCGTGTTCGACGCCGTGCAGGACGAAGCCGCCCTGCATACGCTCTTGGTTGATTCCACTACGGTGCGGGTGCACCAGCACGCGAGCGGCGCGCGCAAAAAAACGGACCGCAGGCCCTCGGCCGCAGCCGCGGCGGGCTGACGTGCAAGCTGCACGTGGCCGCCGATGCCCGCGGCCGGCCCGTGCGCTGCCGCCTGAGCGCCGGCCACCGCCACGACGCGCCGCAGGCCTTGCCGTTGCTCGAGGGACTGGCCCCGGCGTACCTGGTGGCCGCCCTCGCCGGCCGCGGCACCTGCGCCGTGATTCCGCCCCGGCGCAAGCGCCGCCACCCGCGGGCCTACGACGCGGCCCGTTACGCCCAGCGGCACCTGGTCGAACGGCTGTTCAGCCGCCTCAAGCAGTTTCGCCGCGTAGCCACGCGCTACGACAAGTTAGACAGGCATTTTCTGGCGTTTATTCACCTCGCAGCAACTGTCCTCTGGTTGCGCGATTGTTAACACTTCCTAGACACGCCGTCCGCTGGACGTTCGTCAGCTTGCGTTGGTCGTCGATGGTGTAAACGGTCGGGTTGATGCCGACTAATATCTTTTTGTCACCGGGAGACATGGGGCAATAGTCTGCGCAGTAGTAGTATGTGAAATGGTCGCTGTACTCGCCAAACAGCATGTATACCATGTCTGAGCCTTTTTGCCGATCGTTAACCACCATGCTGCTGGTGGCGGTGTACACGATGTATTCGTCAATTAATATGGGGCCCGTGCCTTGATTTTTAAGCGTGATGCCTATAGCGCCTCGTTCGTTTGGGATGTATTCACCGGTGATGGTGATGATCGGGGTATCGTATTCCTTTTTAAGCTTAGTGAAAGCTTGGTTGGTGGTGGTGTATTGCCGTTGGACTTTTAGGTAGTCGCCTTGGGTCTTGCGGTACTGGCTCGTGATGGACGCTAGTTTCGTGGATAGCTGCGTTATTGATTTCGTGGTTCTGATAAGGGAATCTCTTTTCTGGACTAGTTGGGTTTGAATCAGTCTTTTTTGATCTTCAAACCGGTTTATTTCCAAGGCTAGCCTCTCGTTTTTCAGTTCCAGAGAGGCTTTTTCCACTTCCAGTTCCTTCTTCTTGACGTCAAAGAGGCCGGAGAATTGTCCTGCCAGGGTCGTTAACAGGCCCAAGGTCAGTACCACCACCGAGCTGAAATGCTTGTCTAAGAAGCTTTCCTGCTTCTCAACTGTTATTGGGGGTGTCTTCTTGTATCGCTTCATGGGAGAGCAGTGAGGAGCTAGGTATGTGCCCCGTAGCAGAGGTCCCTGCGGAGCTACGGTCAAGGAGCGCCAGGAATTGATTGGTGAAGTAAGAAAAGCACACACCATCAGGCAGACTGTTGGAAGCAGGGACTAAAGAAGCCTGCGCAGTGGAGTGAACGCACCAGTGTTACCACTGAATTATTTCACGAAAGAAACATCAGCGTAGCAGACATGCTTTTTGGATGGCAAATCTGTAGGTCCTATGCATAGTGAGAGCTTCACTGTTGACTGATGCAGATACATATCGTACACACTAACTAAACTGAATCATCTACACTCAGATGAACGAATAATATGTGCTAGTCATATTTCTTTGAGTAACACTAGTAACACTAGTAACATTAACAATATCAGTAATACAATGAATACAAGTGTTACACATAATCTTATATATTTGCCTCATGGGCAAGATTATCGCATTTACCAACCAAAAAGGAGGAGTAGGTAAAACTACATCCACCGTTAATATTGGTGCCGGCTTGGCTCAAGAAGGCCATCGGGTTGTCTTAGTCGATTTGGATCCACAGTGTAATCTCACGCACGGGCTGGGACAACGCGATCTTAAGCTGAATGTCTATGGTGCTTTGCTGAAAGAGTATCCACTTAAGGTTTACCCTTTACTCCACAATTTAGGCTTGGTAGCTGGCTCTCCTACAATCTCCAGTTTCGAAAAGGTGAAGGGAGACGAACTGGATCGAGAGTTTCTTCTCAAAGACCTGTTAGAAAAATTAAAGGAACGTTGCGATTACATTCTGCTGGACTGCCCACCTGCTCTAGGCCTGATTACACTTAACGCCTATGCCTGTGCTGATTTGATCTACATTCCTCTGGAGGCCCAATTGTATGCGACAGATGGGCTAGAGAAAGTATTGGAGATGGTGGGCCGAGTGAAGCGCCGAGTGAATCCTTCACTCACAGTGGGAGGGATATTTTTTACTCGGTTTGATACTCGTAAAATACTACTGCGAGAAACTGCTGAGACCATCCGAGAGAAGTATCCTGACTTAGTGCTAACAAGTAGAATCCGTGAGACTATCGGCTTAGGTGAAGCTCCTCATTTAGGGAAAGACATTTTTAGCTATGCCCCAACCAGTGCCGGAGCTGCTGATTATAAAGCGTTGGTGCAAGAAATTCTAACAACAAAAGACTCGATTCCTCATGGCTAAGTCATTTAAACAATCAGTGCCTAAACAATCAGTTGAAGACCCAAAACCTGCTTCTGAAAGAGATTTTCTAGACTTCCTGGAAGAGGACCATTTAACAACGATAGATTCTGGTGAATCTAATTTCCCAAAGGCCTCCACGAGTAACAATAAGAACATAAGTAACACTAGTAATATAAATAATGCTAGTGTTACTGATATTGATGTTGTTGAAAGGAATAACGTGGCGGATGTTACAGGGGCAGTGATGAATGAAGTGGATGTCCGTCAAACATTTATTATCAGTGACCGATACCTAGATCAACTGAAGGACTACGTACATACTCGCCGGATCACTGGAGAGTACGACTACACTCAGAAGCAAGCCTTACATGATGCACTCGATATGCTGTTTGCTGGGATTAGTCTAACTCCCCGGCCTGCTCATATTCGACAACTCGAGGAAAAGCGGAAGGATAAAATCCGGAAGGGCAAAGCCCAATAACAGTGAAGCCCTGGTTAAGGCATCAGTGAAATATCTGTCTTCCCAAGTGACAGGTCAATGAAGTGAAATCATGTAAGTGAAGAGCTACCATCAATCGCTCTTTACTGCATTTAAGTGGGCAATTTTGTCCAGTCCGTTTTTCCAGTTCAACGCAGTAAGGAGCCAACTATGAGCTAATTTTCACACTTGTTAATGCTTAATGAAATTGTACAGTTTGAAGTGAGTGATAAACGAACTATTCAATCACATCTGCAAAAAGCTATTCATTGTGCCAAGTTGCCTTGCTACTAAATTGTTTATTCTCACTTAAGCCACGTCTTATTCTAAAATTCGATTCTGAACTGTCTTTGCTCACAGTATCATAAGTAATCTAGCTATCAGTTTGGAGCCATAGTTCCAGCTTGTTTCGCCTAGATAAAATCATTGGTGAGAGTGGTTACACAAGCTGAGCTTATAAAGTGTAAGCCATCACAATGCTCAATATCCAGCAAGAGGAAACACTTGGTTAGGCGCTGGATTTCCAAGGTGTTCCAGCGAAGGGCAGTGGAGAAAGTAGAGAGTAGTTTGGGGCGGTTCAGAAAACGTCGTAGCTTGGCCTGAGTAGTCAGTCGCGGGTCGTTCTACCAAATCGTTCTTTTGGTATCACACACGATACCAATTTTACACCAAGCCAGCTTGGTGTAAAATTGGCCGTGCGCCCTTCGGGGTAGACTAGACTTCCCTTATCCTAACCGCCCCTTATCCTTGTTCTATGGCCTACGCAATCATGCGCTGGGAGAAGCTCAAAACTTCCAAGCAAATCAACCTAGCCACTGGCCATAATTACCGTCAGCACCAAGTAGAGAACGCAGATAAGGAAGCTCCACATCCGAACCGGGAATTCATTGAAACAGGTGGACGTGGGTATAGTGAGCTAATCCATGAGCGGATTGCAGAAGCCGTTACGCGGAAGGTGAAACCAGATGCTGTGCTCGGAATGGAAGTCATCTTGACGGGGAGCCCAGAGGCGTTTCGTCGAGACAAAAATGATCGGGCCGAAGATTACTCAAATAGTCCATGGGCACACGATGTTGTGGATTTTCTCAAGAAGACGTTTGGGGAAAAGAACGTGGTGTCGTGTAACCTACACCAGGACGAAAAGACCCCTCACTTTCATGCGATCATCGTGCCCATTACACCGGATGGGCGCCTATCAGCAAAGGATCTATTTAACCCCGTCACCTTGCGAGGATACCAGACCGCCTACGCCGAGGCGATGGAAGTACATGGGATGGAGCGAGGCGTCAAGAATAGCAAAGCTCAGCGCAAGGACATGAAGAGTATGTATGGGCAACAGGTACAGACTGGACAAGAGGCTGGGCAAGCCATTGTCGGACTAAACTCAGGGCCTGTTGTGTACAAGCCGATTACGGTGGAGACACCAGGTCGAGTACAGCTGGACCCGGCCAAATGGGCGCAGGAGCAAAGTCAGCGAGTCAACGAAGAGGCTCGCCCGCAAGTGGAAGCGGCGAACCAAAGGACAGAGGCAGCTGAGAAGGCACGAGAGGCCGCTAATCAACGGGCCGAGGAGGTGCTAAAACAGGCCCAGGAGAATGCAGCGGCTAAAGGCCAGGTGCGAGGCTTGCAAAAGCAGTTACACACGTCTGAGGCGCTGAAACAGGCACACGCTGATCGGGCGGAGTCACTGGAGGCCAAGTTTGATATTCTAGCTAAGCAACTGGCTGGCGGGGAACCGGCCCCATCGGATTTAGTTGAACGCGGCAATAAGCTTCTTGACCAAGACATGCAGCAGGTGAAGGCTAGCCGGGAGCAACTGGTCAAATTAGGTGAAGAATCCGATCAAGCCGAGAAAAAGGGCGATTATGGGCGGGTAGCTACGCTTCGCTACGACGTGATACCGAAACAAGCAGCTCAAAACGAGGAACTGGAGAATCGGCTGCGTGCTTTCGCAGGCGGAGCGGAACGACTGGCTCAGCTCGATGCAGAGCAGGCTCGACAAACGGCGGAAAAAGCCCGTCAGGCCGCTGCGCAAGAAGAGCAGGCAAGACAGATTGCGGCACAGGCTGAACAGGCCCGTCTAGCCCGTATAGTGGAGCAACAGGCTCTGGCAGAACAAGCTCGCCTAGCTGAGCAGCAAGCTCAGGAAGAACGGACTCGGGCAGCGGCTCAGCAAGCGGCTGATAAGATCCAGCAGGAAGTATTAGAACGCGAAACTAAGGCTAACAATCAGGAAAGGGAACGGCGTCGAGTGGAACAGGTAGTGGAACAACTGTTAAGTCAGAACCCTAACATTTACCAGGTACACCACTTCATAGAAGCAGTCAAGCGGAAAGGAATCAGTGTTCAATACCCGAAAGAAGGCGAATTAATATTCCAGCTGGCTGGTAGCGAACACAAATTCAGCAGTTTGGAAATAAAGCCAAACAATCAGGAATTCAGAGTGCTCCTAAATAAACAGATGAAAGCCAACAACCAGCGGTGGCAGATAGAACAGGACAGGCCACGGAGCAACGACCGCGAAATGTGAGACTGCCTCTTCAGATAGGATAACAGTTTGCAATGTCAGCGTGTGGCGTTCTAGGAACACCTGTTCCTAGAATGCCATAAAGGCATTTGTTTTGACGGAGAAACTTTCAAGAGTGATGCAGATATGCCAACAAAAGCAGAAGTTTGGCAGCCACAATCAATTGTGTTACTGTGCATCCAACTTTATTGCCTTCTGACCCTTACAAACGGTCCGTGCTGGCCGAACTAGAAGATACTATCCGTCGCGCGGAAGCGCTGTATAGCTCTGTCTGTTTCTGGAGTATCGGCCCCAACCTCCTTCCTAGTCTGAGCGGTCTTCTGAGTAAAAGAGAGTCGTTTTGCGTGGCCGATATCCACTTGCCCACTAATATCGACAACCTGAACCTTTTCCATCAGGCAGGGGCTAATATGTTTCTTTTCTTCAAGGAACTGCGCCCTAAACGTCCCGATGCCTACCTGGAGCGCCATCTGCTCCACACAAAAATGCTGCTCTTCGACCTGCCTGGAGGAGATGCTGAACTGTGGGTGGGTAGCCACAACTTTACCAAGCAGGCCCTGAAAGGCATCAACCGCGAAGCATCTCTGGTCATTCCCTGCCAACAGGGTGATGCCATCTATACCCAAGCTCTGGATTACTTGCAAAGCATTCGGGCTGACTCCAACAGCCGTCGATTCGACCCTTCGCAGATTAATAATTATAAGCGTCTGCAGGAACTTCCTCCCGACGAAACTGAAGGCAGTGTGTACGTGCTACCAGTGTCATGGCATTCCCAGGAGCTCACCGACCTAGCCCAGCAGGTTATTCTTCTGGCTGGCAATGATCCCAAGGAGTATGCTCAGTTTGCCGCACTCAGCAGCGCCCTGAGCAACGACAATGCCCAGTTGGCTATTCAGGCCCTCGACTTGGATGGTGGCCCCGTACGTCGGTTCACAGCTACTATTCATAATCAGGGCATTATTTCCCCCACCGACCCCGCCACCTACGAAATTGCCTTTGGTGAACGTCGGTTAGTCTCTAGGATAGGAACCCGCCTACCACTTATTGCAGCCTTGAGTGAAGAGCATACCACCGGAGCTCTGCGCCGATTTGGGTATTGGGTTTCGGTCCGAATCGGCGACGAGATACACGAGAAAATCCAGTTCGAAGATGCCACTATACCTGCTAAAGCCGATTGGAAGGCTGATAAAGAAGACTCTGCTTTAATCTTTTCTGAACTAGGAGAGGAGATGACGGAATACAACACTAGCTACAATGCAAAGGCTTCGTATGATGCATTGGGGTACTACCGGGCAGATTACGGTGGCGGATATTTCCCGGATGAAAACCCTAGTCAGGCAGCCCAGGAGCGGGTAGCCAGGTGGCTGGAGCGCGCCCGTCAACGCAAGGTGCGTACTACACCGGCTGAGCCCACGGTGGCAACTGCGGTTTTTGACAAACCGCAGTTGCCACGGCGCGGCAGCTTGGCTTTGCTCAAAGAGCAATTTGATTCGGTTGCCCTGTCCACTTTGGTGCAACAGTATGAGAGCCCCATCCTGGAAGCTACTCTCGGCAGCCAATCCGGTCTTAAGGGTAACGATTCCGATACCAAGCTCCTGGAAGTAAAGAAACTTCTAAAGCGGCAGGTCATCCGGTAGCTAATGGAGTCTGAAAGCAAAAAGGCCCTTTCTATTGCAGAAAAGGCCTTTTTGTTGCATGCTGATATGTAGAAATATGTTTCTACATGATCATAAAATATATTTTACAGAAAATAAATTCAATTTAATAATAAACAAAATAGAGAATATGACTGTATATTTGCTACAGATTCGGGAACATACCGCCACGAATCATGGAATATGCAGCTAAGCCAACTCGTCAACATTGCCTCGGGTCTCCAGGTCAGCACCCTTCCCGACGCCGACTATCTACCGGTGCCTAAGCCCGTGCAACTGCTCCAGCTTTCCGACTTCTCCGACGATGGTGTGCCGCTACCGCCTTTCCGCAACCAGCTCACCAGCCTGCCGCCTGCCGCCGATAAACACCTACTTCGCCCGGGCCAGGTGCTGCTGACGGCCAAGGGCGCCCGCCTCTTCGCCGCCTGCGTGCAGTCCGACTGGCTGCCGGCTCTGGCTTCCACCAGCTTCTTCGTGCTGACGGTGGAGGATTCCCGGCTTCTTCCTGAGTACCTGACCTTGCTACTGAATATGCCCGCCATGCGCGAAACCTTCTGGGCGCTGTTTACCACCACCACCATTCCCACCCTCAGCCGCCGGAGTCTGCTCACCCTCGAGCTGCCCGAGCTGCCGCCCTTGGCGCTGCAGCACCGCGCCGTAGAGTTTCATCGCCTCTGGCTCCGCGAAAAGGCCCTTACCATCAGCTACCTCACCCACCGCGAGCAACTGGTTTTCGGCACCCTCACCCGCTTTATCACGGCCTAGCCTTCGGCCACCATTCTTTCCCTGCTTTTCAACGAACCTTCTATATGGCCCGCCCCAAGAAAACCGCCGCGCCTGCCGCCGCCCCCGACCTGTTCACCGAGCACAACCCCGAAGCCGCCGCCGAGGCCCAGGAAGCAGCTGCCCTGATCAGCGACGCCCCCGACACCGCCGCCGTAGGCTCCGACAAACAGAAAATCCTCAACGCTGTGTGGCGCGCCTGCGACTCGTTCCGCGGCGTCATCGACCCGGGTTTCTACAAGGATTATATCCTGACTTTCCTCTTCGTCAAGTACCTCTCCGACCTTTGGAAGGAGCGCACCCAGCACTACGAGGCCCTCTACGCTACCGACCCCGACGCCGCCACCCGCGTCCGCCGCGCCCTGCGTAACGAGCGGTTCCAGGTGCCCGAAGAATCCACCTACGAGTATCTGTTCGAGCACCGCAACGACGACCAGCCCAACATCGGCCAGACCATCAACGTGGCCCTGCAGGCCCTCGAAGATGCCAATGGTACCGCCCTCGACGGCGTATTCCGCAGCATCGACTTCAACTCCGAAGCCATCATGGGCAAGGAGAAGGAGCGCAAACGCCGCCTCAAAAGCCTCATTGAAGATTTCCAGGGCATTGACCTCACGCCTTCGCACCTGGCCTCCGATGACATTATCGGCGACGTCTACGAATACCTGATTGCCTACTTCGCCTCCGACGCCGGCAAGAAGGCGGGCGAATTCTACACGCCGGCACCCGTCTCGCGCCTGCTGGCTCGCCTCGTCGACCCTCAGCCCGGCGACCGGATCTGCGACCCTACCTGCGGTTCAGCCTCCCTGCTCATGCGCGTCGGCCAAGAGGTAAAGAACCGCCACAACACCGATAACTTCTCGCTCTACGGCCAGGAGCTCAACGGCGGTACTTTCTCGCTGGCTCGCATGAACATGATGCTGCATGGCTTCGACGGTGCCAACATCAAGTGGGGCGATACCATCAACGACCCCCAGCTGCTCGAAAACGATGCCCTCATGCGCTTCAACGTCTGCGTGGCGAACCCGCCATTTTCGCTCGCTAAGTGGGGGGCGGAAAACGCTGCCGGCGACCGGTACAAGCGCTTCTGGCGCGGCGTGCCGCCTACGTCCAAGGGCGACTTCGCCTTCTTCTCGCACATGATTCAGACCTCGTTGCCCGACGTCGGTCGGGGAGGGGTAATTCTACCCCACGGCGTCTTGTTCCGGGGTAGCGCCGAAGGCCACATCCGCCGTCAGCTGCTCGAAGAAGGCCTCCTCGAAGCCATCATCGGCCTGCCCGGCAACATGTTCTATGGCACCACCATCCCTACCGCCATTCTCATGTTCCGCCGCCAGCGTGCTACTTCAGATGTGCTCTTCATCGACGCGTCGCAGTGCTACCAGGAAACCCGCAACCAGAATGTAATAACGCCCGAACACATCGAGCGTATTGCTGCCACCGTCGTGGCCTTCCGCAACCAGCCCAAAGCCGAAGCCGGGGTAGTGGAGGCCAAGTTTGCCTACCGCGCCACCATGCAGGAAATCGAGCAGAACGGCTTTAACCTCAACATCGCCCGCTATGTCGACACCTTCGAGGCCCAGGCCGAAGTAAACCTGACGGCCGTGCAAGAAGAGCTGGATGCCATCGAAACTGAGTTGGCCGGCGTGCGTCGCCGCATGCAGGAGTTTTTAGGTAACATCAGCAAGTAATAGCATGCAAATGAAAGATTTGCCGGAAGGCTGGCAGCTGATTCAGTTGCGCGACGCTGTTACAAAAGTTGGCAGTGGTGTCACTCCTAAAGGAGGAAAAGAGTCTTATCAAGCTAGTGGAATACCGCTAATTAGAAGCCAGAATGTGCTTGATGGAGTGCTGGATATCAAAGAAGTGGCTTTCATTTCAGAAAAACAGCATCGGCAAATGTCGTCCAGTGCGGTGTATGCCGGTGATGTACTGTTGAATATCACCGGCGCTTCAATAGGTCGTTCCTGCGTTGCGCCTCATGGAATTGGTGAAGCCAATGTGAATCAGCATGTATGCATCATTCGTCCGACTGCAATAATCACTCCTCAGTATCTGAATTTGGTCTTGTGCTCCAGCTATGGACAAAGGCTCATTGACAGTTACCAAGCAGGTGGCGGTAGGCAGGGACTGAACTTTGAGCAGATTAAATCATTTCCGATACCAACGCCACCGGTTGAGCAGCAGCGGCTCATCAATGGAGCTATAACTACCTGGGATGACGCCCTGAAACTCCAGGCGCGCAAGCTGCAGCAGCTGCGCAAGCGGAAGAAGGAAGTGGCCTTTAGGCTTATGTCGGGTACTAAAAGGCTAGAAGGCTTTACCGGGGAATGGCGTAACGCCATTCTTTCAGAATTCTTCGCTCGCCTGACCACTCGCAATGCTGTAGGCAATACCAATGTGCTTACTATCTCGGCTCAACAAGGGTTGGTGAGCCAGACGCGGTACTTTAATAAGTCAATAGCCAGCGAGGAGGTAAGCACCTACTATCTGCTTAACCGGGGAGATTTTGCCTACAACAAAAGCTACTCAGCAGGTTACCCAATGGGCGTAATTAAGCCGTTGACGCAGTACGACCAGGGCATCGTTTCGCCTCTCTATATCTGTATGAGGCCAATTACCAACGACGGAGGCTTCTTCGAGCATTTCTTTGAAATAGGAATATTGAACCGTGGTATTTCCCGCATCGCGCAGGAGGGAGCCCGCAACCACGGCTTATTGAATGTAAGCGCCCGCGACTTTATGGAGCTTGATGTAAGAATTCCGGAAGCCGATGAACGCCGGGCCATTGCCGAAGTCCTGAACACGGCTACTAAGGAAATACGCCTTGAAGAAGACAAGCTGGCCGCCCTGCGCGAGCAGAAGCGGGGCCTGTTGCATCAGCTCCTGACCGGCCAGCTGCGGCTTTCCTAACCCTTTGTAAAACCGATATTTAATCCGGCTTGTCGGCCGGTGCCTGCCACTGCTTTGCCCGGCCGACAGCCTTTCCCTATCACCATTTCCCTATTCCTGTATGAGCAATACCCCGTCTCCCCAATCCGCTAACCCGCCGGCCTGCTTGCCGAGCAAAGACCAGCTGGAATTATTCCAGTTCAACATTGGCCGCTACGATGGTTACTTCGACGCTATCAACAACAAGGCAAACTTCTGGCTGGCCTTCGACAGCTTCGTGCTGGGCGCTGCCGTCGTCGCCTACAAAGACTTTGTACAGCCCCTGCAATCCACGCTACCGGTGCCATCGGTTGCCTGGTGGCTCGATATGGGCATCGGGCTGTACGTTGCCCTAAGCCTCGTCAGCATCGCGCTGATCCTCTGGGCCTCCTTCCCGTTCTCACCACTGCCCAAAAAGCCCCGCCGCTGGGTTCGGTGGTTCCGGCCCAAAGCAGCAACAGCTGCTACCGCTAACAATCAGCCGTCTGCTGCTCCGTTGTCGCTGCTCTACTTTGAGCACGTTGCCCACCGCCAGCGCGATGCATTTCACTTGGATATTACCCAGTGCACTCCCGATATGCTGCACCGCGACTACTGCGACCAGGTTCATGACTTGAGTTCTGGTCTGGCCGCAAAATACCGCCGGCTGCGTCGGGCCGGCCGGGTGCTGTTTGCCCAGCTGTTTCTGCTGGCCATCCTCTTCCTGGGCTTCTACTTCGCTTGATTTTTAACCCTTTAAGCCTATTTATATGAGTCAGTTTTTGTCGCAGTATTCCGCTCAATTGAATACCATTCTCCGCAAGGAGCCAACCGATCAGGGTGGTATAGCCCTCAGCAAATCACACCCAGGCGGAAAGTTGCTTACAGAGTCGCGCACGTTCAGCGACACAGGTCGTAGTGTAGGCCGTCGGAGTATTACCGCCTTTCAACAGCCCCTGCAGGGCGATAAAACGCTGGTAAACTTCAAGACCTCTCAGCTGGAAGAGCTGTTCGGGCTGAACCCGATGGCATTTGCTGAGCCCAGCATCGGTGCCCATCCTGATTTCACTAGTGTCGGCCATGAGGAATTCTGCTACCATCACTGTGTATCCATGTTCGTGGATATCAAAGGCTCTACGCGCCTTAGCACCAGGTATTCTCCGCTCGAGGTCCGTCAGATTAAAGATACGCTGCTGACGGCCTGTATTCACATTGCGGGCTTCTTTGGTGGCCACGTCCACCGCCTGCAGGGTGATGCTGCCTTTATACAGTTTGTGCGGGCCAACCACAATCCCTCCGATTCCATCATCAATTCCCTGAACGCGGCCAGTGTTCTGGCCCTCTTCGTTTCTCAGACGTTGGCTGAGGTATTCGAGGCCAATGGCATCAAGCCCCTTTCCATCCGCATCGGCATCGACTACGGCACCGACGAGGATGTTATCTGGAGCCATTACGGTCTGCCTGGCCGCTCCGAGCTTACCACCACCAGTTTTCACACCGATCTGGCCGCGAAGCTCCAGCAGGCAGCGGGCACCAATGAAATCCGGATTGGTGGCAACGTGCGCGAAACCCTGGACCTGCCGGATGAATTCTGGCGCTACGCCCTGAAACCTGATGGAATGCCGGACCGCTACATCTTCAATTACAACGGCACCATCTACAATCAGTACATCTTCGACTGGCGCAAATTTCTGTTGTCCTACGACTTCGCCAAACTGGGTACTGATGGCAAGACCATTGACGTCAATATCGACCCGAACCGTTCCCACCTGCGCTGTGAGGCCAACGACCATGGGAATTTGATGCATTACCGTCCCAACTCGCTGGCCATGCCTAAAAGCTGGTCGCTCACCTACAAGCTGTTCCGCGGTGGGCGTTGGTACGAGCCTCAGCCCTGGGAAGTAGTGGAGTGGCGTATTGTCAACCGGGGCAAGGAGGCTACTGCCGCTAAGGCGACAGGCCAGCAGTATGTACTAGGTGGTAAAGTGTATGCGCACAAAACCACCAGTACTAGCTACGTGGGGCATCACTACATGGAGTGCAAAATCACCAGCCAGCATGGTAGTGTGCCCACGCAGCACCTGAAGTTTCCCATTTTCATTCGCTAACCCGCTCTCCCGTATGTCTATACTTCCTTCCACTCTCGAAGACGCCGCCAGCCAGCTGCCCGCACTGCTGCTGCTCCAGCAACTGGGCTACACCTACCTCACGCCTCAGCAGGTACTGGAAGAGCGAGGCCACCGCTTGGCCGAAGTGCTGCTGCCCGAGCGCCTGCGCGCCTGGCTCAAAGCCCACAACCGCTTTACCTACCGCGGCCAGCAATACGAGTTTTCCGATGATGCCATCAGCGCTGCCATCGAGGCCCTGCGCCGCCCGTCGCTTGAGAAAGGGTACGTGGCCACCAGCCAGGAAATCTACGACCGCCTCACCCTGGGCTTCACCGTCGAACAAACCATTCAGGGCGACAAGAAAAGCTACACCATCCACTACCTCAACTGGAACCCCCGCGAAGTCGACCGCAACGACTTCTGCGTGACCGAGGAGCTGAGTGTGCAGCGTACCACCCGCGCTGAAGCCGACGAGGAGGAGAGCGAGGACGATGGCACTACCTACCGCCCCGATGTGGTGCTGTACGTCAACGGCATTCCCCTGGTCGTTATCGAGTGTAAGGCGCCTACCCTCAAAAACCCCATCCAGCAGGCCATTTCCCAGCACCTGCGTCAGCAGCAGCCCGGCGGTATCCGCCCACTCTACCTCTATGCTCAGCTGCTGCTGGCCGTCGCCGGCGATTCCGATTCCGACCAGGAAGAAGGCCGCCACGCCCCCCGCTACGGCACCACCGCCACCCCCGCCGAGCTGTGGGCCGCCTGGCGCGACCGTGCCGAAGACGACCCCCGCCACGCCGCCGACCGCCGAGCCCACTGGCAGCAGCTCAAAAACGACAGCCTCAACCTGCCCGCCGGCTACCAAGCCCTGCGTCAGAACCCCGAGCGCCGCGCCCTGCTGCTGCCAACCGTCGCCGCCGAATGGACCCTCACCGTGCAGGATATGCTGCTGAGCGCCGTCTGCCAACCCGCCCGCCTGCTCGACCTCATTCGCAACTTCATTGTATTCGACGGCGGCCAGAAAATCGTGGCCCGCTACCAGCAGTTCTACGGCGTGCACGAAACCGTGCACCGGGCCTTGCAGGGCCAGGGCGGCGTACTCTGGCATAGCCAGGGTTCCGGTAAGTCGCTTACCATGGTTATGCTCGCTCAGCTGCTGGCTGTTCGTATCCCCACTGCCAAAATCATTCTGGTGACTGACCGCGTTGAGCTCGACGACCAGATTTACGCCACTTTCCAACGCTGCGGCCGCGAGGTGGTGGCGGCCAGTACCGGCACCACGCTTGCCCGACTGCTGCAGGACGAGCACTCCACCGACATCGTGGCCACGCTTATCCACAAATTTACGGCCGCCGTCAAGGTGCTGGAGCGCGAAAACACGCCCCTCAACCGTCCCAACGTGTTTGTGCTCGTCGATGAGGGCCACCGCTCCCAGTACGGCCGACTCCATGCCCGCATGAAGCAGGCACTGCCCACGGCCGCGTTCGTGGGCTTCACCGGCACGCCCCTTACCAAAGCCGAGAAGCACACTGCCCGCGAGTTCGGCGGCCTGATTCATCGCTACACCATTACCGATGCCGAAAAGGACGGTACCGTGCTGCCCATTCTCTACGAAGGCCGCATGCCTGATTTCAGCACCAACGATGGCCCCCTGAATAACTACTTCAAACGCTTAGTTGCCCACCTGCCCGAAGAGCAGCAAACCACCCTGCGCGAGAAGTACAGCCAGCAGAGTCGCCTCAGCCACGCCGCTCAGGTGCTCTACGCCAAGGCCTACGATATATCCCTGCACTTTGATGATACCTGGAAGGGCAGTGGCTTCAAAGGCCAGTTGGCTGCCCCCAGCAAGCTGGCCGCCATCCGCTTCAAAGGTTTCCTCGATGATATCGGCCTGGTTACCTCCGAAGTGCTTATTTCCCGCCCCGACGACCGCGAAGGCAACGACGACGTGCACGACGCCAGCACCGATGAGGTGCAGGTATTCTGGCGCCGCATGATGGACCGCTTCGGCACCGAGGCCAACTACGAAAAAACCCTCAAAGACGGCTGGCGTGCGCCGTCCGGCTCCCCCGATATCATCATCACCGTCGATAAGCTGCTCACCGGCTTCGATAACCCCATCAACGTGGTACTCTACCTGTGCCGGCGCTTGCGCGAGCACACCTTGTTCCAGGCCGTGGCCCGCGTAAACCGCTGTGCCCCCAACAAGGAGTTTGGCTACGTTATCGACTACGAGGGCGTCACCGAAGAGCTCCAGTTGGCCCTTAAAATCTTCGGCAACCCCGATTTTGAGGTCTACGAGCAGACCGACCTGAACGAGGCTATCCGGCTGGCTTCCCTTGGGGCAGCCGTGAAAGACCAGCTTCCCCAGGCCCGCGCCCACCTGCAGGAAATTTTCCAGACCCTGCTTGGTACGCCTGATTTGGCCGCTTACACGTCCTTCCTTGCCGATGAGGCCCTGCGGCCCCTGTTCTTCGAGCGCCTGCGCACCTTCCAGCGTCTGCTGCACCGGGCCATGTCCTCTGCCGAGTATCTGCAGTCCACCCTGCCCGAAACCGTGGATAGCTACCTGCACGACCTCACCTTCTTCCAGAACCTGCGCACGTTGGTCCTGCGCCGCTACGACGTCTCCCCCGACTTCAGCCACGTTGAGCCTCAGATCCAGAAACTGCTCGATACCCACGTTTCTGCTACCGAAATGCTACCCGTCATCGAGCGCATCAACATCTTCAGCGCCGATTTCCCAGCCTTGGTGGTGGAGCGGGTCGAGCAGGAGCATAGCGAGGAGGGGGTAGCCTACGAAATCGGCACCCAGCTCACCCGTACCCTCACCGAGAAGCTTAACGAGAATCCTGCCCGCTACCAGGAGTTTATCGACCGCATCAAAGCCGCCATTGCTGAGTACCGTCAGGACCGCCTAGATGCCGCTGAGCTGCTGAAACATATAATGGCGGTTCGGGAGGAGTTCCACGACCACGCACCCGCTACCCGCCCAGCTCACCTGCACGGCCGCGCCGTGGCTTCGGCCGTCTTCGACCTGCTTACGCCCTCTTTGTCCAACGTCGCCCCCGACGACCTGGCCACCTGGGCCACTCAGGCCGAAGCCGTTATGTTCGACACCGTCCACGACGCCCACGGCACCCGTTACGTCGACTGGCAGAAACCCGGCAGCGCCATCCTGCGCAAGCTCCGCCAGGCCCTCGGCGACCAGCTCTGGGAGCTTCGTCGCCTTGATAATACGCTCGCTGAATCTACCCTCGATGACCTGGAGCGCCAGCTCGAGTCAGTCACCATTGCCCACTACAAAGCCAACTGATGAAAACAACGTCCGAGCAGGGGCAGGTGCAGTTCGGCTCCGCCCTCATTCCTTACACCGTGGAGCGACGTACCCGCCGTTCACTGGCCCTCTCTGTCCATCCCGACGGCCGCCTGACTGTTGTTGCCCCCCAGGCCGCCACCGCCCAGGAAATTGCGGAGCTGGTGCATAAGCGGGCTGCCTGGGTACTCACGCAGCAAGAGCGCGCCAACGCTACTCCTACTCCCGCTATGGCCCCCCAGTATTGCAGTGGCGAATCCCTCTACCACTTGGGCCGTCAGTACCGCCTGCGTGTGCTGCCCGGCTTCCCGGGCGCCGTTAGCCTGGATCCGCCCCAACTAGTAGTCACCACTCGCGACCCGCGCAATGGTCCCGCCGTCGGCCGCCTCGTCGAGCGCTGGTACCGCGAGCAGGCACAGCAAGTCTTGGAAGAGGTATTTGCCCGCATCCTGGCTCAGCTTCCTCCATTGCTGTTTCCTGTGGCAGAGCACCCCACTATGCGCTTGCTGCATATGCCCCGCCGCTGGGGTAGCTACGTGGCTCGCACCAACACCATTCAGCTCAACCCGGCCTTAATCAAGACCCCTCGCGCCTGCATTAAATACATCATCATCCACGAGCTGACCCACCTCCGCCAGCCCCGCCACGACCGTCCTTTCTACGACCTCCAGACCCGTCTTCTACCCGATTGGCAACATTGGGAAGCCCGCCTGCAGGAATTGGAACCGCTACTGTTAACGGCTACTCCAACAGTAGATACAGACGCCTCTAAATAATTTATTACTGTTCTGAATTTCAGAATTTAAACTTAGAATTATCATGGAATCAAAAACAACATCTTCATCTTATTCAGATATTTTATCAAGCCTAGCTATCCTTCGAGTACAAAATGGCAATGGTCAAGACTATCTGCAGAACTTTGTGCCATTCTTAGCGGAATGCATTCGTAAATGCAGTAACGATACGGTGACTTTAGCAGAAATTAGGGGACTTTTTATGAGCACGTTCGGTCTAAATGTGCCTCAAGGGGTAGTTAGAGTTCTATTAGAAAGAGGCGTAGCTGCAGGCTATCTTAAGAAGACTAATAAAGTTTACCAACGATTGAACGGTAGTGTTGCTAATCTAACAATTGAGCATGACCGTGCTGAAGCAAAGCGAAAATTAGATGCGCTGCTTCAAAAATTTGCTGATTTCGTTCAGTCCGAATTGAAGCATAGTATAAGCACAGAAAAAGGAGAGCAAATACTATATGACTTCATTCGCGAGTATGGGAGTGATACTTTAGTCCCTTCACGTCATAGCCATAGTGCCGAGGATTCTGATAGCTACTTGGCTGGTGAATTTATTAAATACTTAGACGCTAAAGATCCAGTAGGTTTCGACTACCTCCTTTCGGCAGTCCAAGGCAGTATGATGTCTTCTATGCTACATTATGAAGACCAGAGTAAAATAAAATTGCCGTGGCAGAATACGTCCATATACCTTGATACTCCGTTCATTTTGCGGACTCTCGAATTATACGGCTCTGTCATACAAGCGCCTTATATCGAACTTGTTAGGACACTGATAGCTGAAGGAGTAAATATTAAGTGCTTTTCTCGCACGCTTGAGGAAATTCAAGGTGTATTGAACTCTATAAAGACTAGGTTACAAAGTGGTCAAAAAATACTTCAAAGCTTCGAAGAGTTAGGGGAGGAACTATTGGCCACTAGTTATAAGCCTGTTGATATCCAGCTTTTGTCTGCCAGCTTGGAGGATAGACTTAACAAGCTTGGAATTGAAGTAGAAGATGAACCACCGCACTTGCCACATTTGGTGCTTGACCAACTTAAGGCTGAAGAAGTATTTCAATCAAAATTGAACTATAAGCGTGAATCAGCTAAGGAGCATGACGTTGCTGCTGTTCTATCTATACATCGACTCAGACTAGGACGTCATCCCCAACAAATTGAGCGTTGTGTTGCGTTGTTCGTTACAACTAATTCACGCGTAGTTCAGGCTGCCGACCAAGTAATGAGGGAGCAGACTTACCGAGCTTCGGGTGAAGTATCATGGTGCATGCAACATGATGCTTTGGTTACACGGCTATTCCTTAAAAATCCGGTGACTCTTACTAGCCTACCCCGCAAGCAAATTATTGCTGATGCAATGGCTGCATTGAAACCAACACCAGACTTATGGCAACTATACTTGGCTGAGATAAGTGCTTTACGTGCGAAAGGAGATATTAGAGAAGAGGATATAACGTATCTGCGTTGTGATCCAGAAGCACTGAGCGCTTTGACCAAACTTACTCTGAATGATTCGGAAACTTATGCAGAAGGGACTGTTGAGCAGGTTCTAAGGGATTCGCGCGCAGCAATTATGAGCTAGAGAACAAGGTTGCAACAGAACTTGAAGCCAAAGCTGAGTTAGAAAGTAGATTGAATAAAAACTCCGAACTATTGATCGAAGAACAACATCGAGTTGCTCAGAAGGAGCAAGAAGTGGTAGGATTATCAGGAGAGATAGCTGCACTTTCCCAAAAAGTTGATGCCAGTAATAGGCAAACGGCTCACTTGAAAGCTAAAATTGACAGGATATCCAAAATAGTAACTTGGTTTGTCTTTTATAGCACTTTGCTGGTTTTTGGCTGGGTAACATGGAGCTATCGTTTACAAAACTATTTCCCTGTTCACTTCAGTAATTCTACCGAGTTTCAAACTACGACACCTACTCAATGGCTCTCACTATTGCCATTTGCTGTATTAGTGTTTCTAGCTATTAGTCCACTATTCGGTAAAGCTCGTGACTTCGCAGATTGGGTAGCAAGTAAAGTAAGTTTAGCTCTAACCAAAGTCCTTTTCACATCCTAAACGAAAACCACATTAGATATTATATATAATATCTAATGTGGTTTATTTGAAATTTCACCGATGCTGTGAGCAAGATATTATAAAGGGCCCTTGGACATTTTATAAACGGTCGTTTGTAAAATGTCCAACCTCCCTACCTTTAGGGGTAATTGTTCCTTCTCCAACTGCCCTCATACATGCCCTACGTCGCCTACTACCGTGTCAGCACCTTGCAGCAAGGGAAGAGTGGGCTCGGACTGGCCGCCCAGCAGCAGCTGGTGAAGGCCTTCGTGAAAGAAGAAAATGTACTTGGGGAATTCGTCGAAGTCGAGAGTGGGAAGAAGACCACACGCCCGCAGCTACGAGCGGCCGTACAGCTGGCCCAGCGCCAGGGGGCGGTTCTCGTGATTGCCAAGCTAGATCGGCTTTCGCGCAACGTGGCCTTCATTGCCTCGCTGATGGAGTCGGGGGTGGAGTTCGTGGCCTGTGATCAGCCCCAGGCCAACAAGTTCACCCTGCACATCTTTGCTGCCCTGGCCGAGCAGGAGCGCGATATGATCAGCGAGCGCACCCGCCGCGCCTTACAGGTGCTCAAAACGCAGGGCAAGCAGCTCGGTACGCCGGCCAACCTGACGCAGCAGGTCCAGGCCCAGGGCTTAGCGGTCCGGCAACAGAATGCGCGTACGCACGAGGCTAACCGCCAGGCTACCGCCTTGATCCTGGCTCGACGAGCACAGGGGCTGGGGTACAACCAGATTGCGCAGGAGCTGGAGGAATTGGGTTTTCGCACCCGCCGGGGCTGCCGCTTCACCCACAAACAAGTCCAGCGCCTGGCCCAACGCGCGGCTGAGCCCGCTTAAACAAGACCCTGTTCTGCCACTTCTCATGTGGCAGTGGAATTCTGGCTACGTATTCGGGAAACCCATACTGCGAGCAATCCCGATGGCTATGCCTATCAAATGGCGAGTTAGGTAGACGATGAGACGTCCCATACTTTTAGCTGATGAATGTAGGTAGAAACAGGCAAGCATAATAGTAACATATTGCTTGCAACTAGCGAGGGCACTCTACTTGGACAGGAAAGGGAAAACGGCCCATTGCGAGTGGGCTCCTTTCGCGGAAATTCCACACATAAGATTGCCTCTCAGATAACCCTTGAAATAGTGGTGGGTTTTGTCCCAACAGACCGCTGCCCCCAACGTTTTACTTCCGTATACTGGCCAAGTTTGCTTGCTAAACCAACAATGAATTACTCTTTCACGAGTTTGGTGGTGCGGCCCGTGGTCCGGTCGCGCAGCAAGTAGAGGCCGGCGGGTAGGGCCTGCACATCCAGGGGCTGAGCGGAGAGCTGACCAGCGCGCACGACCTGGCCGAGCTGGTTGAGCAGCTGGTAGGGCGTGCCCAGCGGGCCGCGCAACGTGAACTGGGTGCGAGCTGGATTAGGGAAAGCGGTGAGAGCAAGCTGGGTGGAAGCCGACGTAGTGCTGAGCGGGTCAGCGGCCAGCTTGACTACCCAATAATCGCCATAGCCGTAATTAGCTTGACTTCTGTCGCCGCTGATGCCGGAGTAGGAGTATCCACCAAGCAGGTAGCCCCCATCGATGGTTTGCGTTACAGAGGCCATGCCATCCACTAGACTTCCGCCCAAAGTCTTCTCCCATTGTTTGGTACCGGTAGCACTGAGCTTGACGATCCAGTAATCCTGGACACCCTGATTAGCTTGCGCTTTATCACCACTACTGCCAGAATCAGACACACCGCCTACAATGTAGCCTCCATCACGAGTTTGTTGCAGTTCCCTGAAAAAATCACCGTCACTTCCCCCTAGCGTTTTATCCCATTGCTTGATGCCAGCAGCATCCACTTTCACCACCCAGTAATCATAGTCACCTCGGCCAGCCTCGGTTTTGTCGCCGCTAATACCGGATCTGGAAATTCCGCCTAGCACATAGCCCCCGTCACTGGTCTGCTGCAGATCGTACAGCGCCTCTCCATCAGCGCCGCCATAGGTTTTATCCCATTGTTTGACCCCGCTAGCATCAAGTTTAACCAACCAGTAGTCGTCGAGTCCTTGAGAAACCTGCGTTTTGTCCCCGCTAATGCCAGCAGACGAGGAGCCTCCTAGAATATATCCTCCATCGGTGGTTTGCTGCAAGTCTTCCAGGGGACTCTGTCTATCGTTGCCGAATGATCTGTCCCACTGTTTGGTACCAGTAGCATCAAGTTTAACTACCCAGTAGTGATACGTAAAGCGGTATACTGGATTGCCTTGCGTTACATCGCCACCTGAAAAGGAATTCGAGGAGCCACCTAGGATATAGCCTCCATCACTGGTCTGCCGCACGCTGCTGAGAATGTCATTATCGAATGATCCGAAGCGTTTATCCCACTGCTTATTGCCGCTGGCATCCAGCTTGACCACCCAATAGTCATTAATACCCCGGCTGGCCTCGGTTTTGTCGCCACTGATACCGGAGAAAGAGTCGCCTCCCAGAATGTAGCCCCCATCGCTGGTTTGATGCAGGGAAGCAAACTGGTCAGCGGCACTACCGCCAAAACGCTTGTCCCATTGCTTGGTGCCCGCGGCATCGATCTTGACCAGCCAGTAATCATAGCCGCCTCGGCTGGCCTGGGTTTTGTCGCCGTCCATAGGCGAGTCAGAGAAGCCCCCCAGGATGTAGCCCCCATCGCTGGTTGGCTCCACGAACTTGAGTTCCTCATTGCCGCTGCCGCCAAAGCGTTTATCCCATTGTTTAACGGGTGCAGGGACTTGAGCCGTGGCCTGAGGCGCGGCGCTGAGCAGGCAACCGGCCGTGAAGAAGAGAGCAGATAGAAGTGTGCGCATAGGAAGAGGGCAAGAAGAAAGATACTATCAGCTAATGCCCAGCAGTACGGGCAAGCTCAAAAGCAAAGAGAGAAATGATTAGCAGATGCTAGTATTCGATACGCCGTAAGAAGGCCTCGGCCATCCTGCCACCCCGTAATGAGTGAGTAGCTCACTCCTGCTTCTTTGTTGGTGGGCTACCAAGCGAAAGCGGGTAGTTATTGGAACGAGGAAGCCAAGAGGAGTGCCCGACTTATAGTAATCGGGCATAGTCTAGGGTATAACCTAACAACGCTGGTATTAGTGTTGCACGAGTAGGGTGCGGGTGATTGCGTTCTGCGGCAGCTGCACACGAACGACGTAGGCGCCGGCTGGCAGCTGGCGTACGTCCAGCTGGGCAGGTGCGGTGGCCGAGAGCCGAACCGCTTCGGTGCGCACCACCTGGCCCAAAGCATTGGTTACGACCACAGTTGCCGGTACGGAGGACGCCCCCGACCAACCTAGCTGCACTAGACCGCTAGCGGGGTTCGGATACACACTCAACAAGGCGGCGTTGCGGGCAGCAAGGCGGGAAAGGATGGTACGCACTTCCAGCACGGCTGTTGTGGTGGCCGTGCAGCCGTTTGGGTCGGCGTAAGTGTAGGTGATCGTGTGTTGGCCCACACCCGCCACTTGCGGATTGAACGTGTTGAGCGTGACACCCGGTCCGCTATAAGTACCCCCGGCCGGCGTGCCGCCCGTGAGCGGAAAGGGGGCCTGCGTCAGAGCCATTGGCGCGAAGGGGGCTAGCGTGACAACGGGCAGCGGTTGGCTGGTGTAGGTTACCGGTGCTGAGGTGGTGGTGCCGCACGAACCGACGGCTCGCAGGCTATAGCTACCAGCTTGCGTAGGCTGGTAAGTGAGGGTAGTTGCGCCAGCGATCGGTTGCCCGTTCAACAGCCATTGGACGGTGGTACCCAGCGTGGCCTGCCCCCGTAGCGGCGGCAGCGCAGTCCCGGCGCAGACGGTAACCGTGCCGGTGGCTGTCAGGATACCGGCCTGCGTGGTCGAGCGAATCACCAGGGCGCGGCCTTCGCCGGAAGCGGGTAACGCGGGCGTACCGGAGGCCACCACCCGGATGCGGTAGTAGCGCCCGTTGGGCACGGAGGCGGGTATGGTGACCGGGATACTCGTTGTGCTGGTACCCGTGACGCTACCGACGGAAAGGGGCGTCAGGAACGAGCCGAGCGAGTCGGAGAGCTGGGCCGTGAACTGGGTGGTCGGGGCAAAGGTAGCG
Source organism: Hymenobacter telluris (assembly GCF_017313265.1). GTDB lineage: Bacteria > Bacteroidota > Bacteroidia > Cytophagales > Hymenobacteraceae > Hymenobacter > Hymenobacter telluris. The sequence continues at coordinate 29,789 of NZ_JAFLQZ010000029.1, forward strand.
GCGGTGGTAAAGGGAATGGACAACTGGCTGCCTGGACACGCCCACAGGGGCGGCTCATTTGTGCCCATTGTGTGCAGCACCGGCCGCAGCCGCCATAAATAATTGTACGTGTATGGCCTGCTAGACGAATTAGTGTAGTGAGACGCTATCGTATCGGTGCCCAGCGTGTAGCCCCCCCGCGTACTGGTACTGACCACCGCCATCTCGCCCGAGGCGGTTATCTGCAGAGAGGTGAAGCCTTCGTTGAGGATCGCAACGGGAGTAGCCCCATAAGTCACTCCAGCAACGGCCCATTGACATAAGCCTTCTTCTGAATACATGGCCAACACGGGCACTTGGCCCCCGTTGCCGGCCGGCAACGTTATCCCGTTGCCAAGCGTGACGCCGTTGCGATTTGTTTGTGCCACATAGAGGTTGCCGACCCCGTCCACCACTGAGTGGAAATTTCCCGACGTGGGTACCCACGGGCGCACCCACCGGGCGATGCCGGTTGCTGCGTGGAGACGTAGCAACGATTGCCCCGCCGGCATGCTCAGGCCAAATACCGTATTAGCGGCGCTATTGGCCAAGGTGAGCACATCCCCCGAGGGCAGAAAGTTTAGCAGTGCAATTTGATCCGTTACGTTAGTCCCCAGAGCCTTTGCCCAACGGGGCGACCCATCGGCATTGATATACGCCAAGCAGACATCAGGGTAAAGCAAAGGCGAATTCGTAGAGAAGGTGAACGGCCCTACGTTGAAATAGACTAGGAAGGAACAACTCAAAACGACGTCCCCATTCGGACTCACGTCGAATTGCCGGAGCACATCCGTGTTGCGTCCGCCATAGGAGCGCGCCCATACTTGCTGGCCAGTGGGCGAGAATTTTACCAAGTACACATCACTATTGCCTTGACTACTTAGCTGCGTGGGACCAATCCCAATAGTACCGCTATAGGTGCCAGCCAAGTAGGTATTGCCCTGGCCATCGGTTTTGATTTCGGAGAAGTCCTGAATGCCGGTGCCTTGGGTGCTCGTGGCCGGGCCGATACGACGGGCCCACAAGATAGTGCCCGCCGTATCGGCTTTATAGAGAAACGTATCAGGCACGTTACTAGCGCCAACGGTGCGGAGCGTATCGCGCCCAATGACCACCGTGCCGTAAAACAGGCCCGCTACGATAACATTACCGGCTGGGTCCACTGTCGGGTGGAGGGTTACCAGACCACTGTGCTGTTGCGGCTCAAAAACGCGACGTATCCGCCCCTGAGGCGAGAGGGTGATCAACCAGGACGCGACGCGCTGATTGTTGCTGTTGGCCCGCAAACGAGCTGGAGCCACCAACCGGGTGGAGCCGACTAGCAGCGTGTCCAACGTACGCACCCCCAAGTAAGTAGTGCCGTCAGCTGCTGCGGCCGCATGCGTGATGCCAAAGATCTCGCTTGCGCTATTAACCGTTGGTAGCGGCGCGAGCACAAACCGGGACCTAACTTGCGCCTGACCACTTTGGGTGAGGAAAAGCAACCCATAAAAAAGCAGTAGAAGAACGCGCATCACCGAAGAGGATTTAAAACAGAATAATTCAAGGAGTATTGTGTATTAAAAGTACTAGCTTTTTTGATTTATGCAGGGGCTATGGAAGGCAGACAAAACAAAGACCGCCCGTCCAGTTGCGCAATCACCGGCTGTTCTGTCTTTTAATACTTTGAAAAGAGCAGTCCCTATGGTGTCCATCTGTACTCGATCATCGCAAACAGCTACCTCAGTCCCCAAATCGACGATCAGTTGGTCCAAGAGGAACAGCAGGCCCAAGCAGGATATTAAGTGCATACACGGGCGTTATCAGAGCAAACGCGAAGTGCCCGGACAGTAAGATCCATAAACAAGCGATGTATATCCCCTGCTTTTTCGAGGCTTTACGCAAGCACATACGTGTTATAGGAACGACCAGCAAATTGATCAGAAACCCGAGCCCAAGCGCGTACACAAGCAGTTGCCAGTCAGTATAGTAGTAATCAGTAGGG
>NZ_JAFLQZ010000002.1 GCF_017313265.1 Hymenobacter telluris
TTGCGGCCGTAGCGGGCGGCGAACTGGAAGGCGAGCTGGGCTTGTTCGCGGTAGGAGGCCGGGGCGGCGAAGTCGGCGCCATAGCGCACCGGCACGTTCTCGGCATCTCGCTCGGCGGCGGGGTAGGTGTTGGCCATCCAGCCCGGCATGGTCTTGAGGCACGCTAATACCTCAATGCCTTCCGCCTTCAAGCCAGTGTAAAGCGCATCATAGTTCCAGCTGCCCATGTGGGAGGGGTTGAAGGTGTAGGCGCCCTGCACCGACTCCAGTTTGTCCCAGTCCAGGTAGTGGCGCATGCCCCGGAAGTTGCGCATGGCTCTCATCCGGGTGGAATCTATAACTAACGGGTCATTACCGTCTTCCAGATCCCACTCAAAAGCATTAACACCGAAAGTTTTCTGCAACATTACGTGCTTCTGTTGAGCCAATTGGGCAGCAGTAGGCACGGGTGTGGCCGAAGGGGTGGGCAGCGTGTAGGAGCCATACAATTCCATCTCGGTGGGGTAGGCCCACGACGAGGTCAGGACGATGTAGCGGGCGTTGGTGATGACGTTGTCGAGGGTGAAGGTGGTGGGCCGGTTCGGGTACGGCCCGATCCACTGCTGGTCGTTCACGCCATGAAAGGCCCCAATCGGGATACGCTGCCAGGTGTCGGTGATGATGGAAATGGTCATCGGAGCCGAGGGGTTCTGACCCCAGCCGTCGAAGAGGCGGATGCTTTCAATAGTGAAGTTCTCACCCGGCTTGAGTGGGTAAAACGAGTCGAAGGTGCCAATCACCCGCCCGTAGCCGTTAGGTACATTGGCACTGGTAATGCCGTCGGTGAGAGCGGCTATGCCATCCGGCGAGTTAGTAACCTGAAACCAGCGGCTGCCATCAATCGGAATTTTACCGGTTGTTATTTGCTGCCCATGAGCAGTTGATACCAAGAAGTGACTTGCCAGAAAACCCAGCAGTGAGATTCCTTTATAGAAGTGTCTCATAGAAAAGAGTTAGTTATGTTTTCGAGGATTGATCAGACGCTATGAACCAAGCCATAGCCTGAAGAGTAGTGCGTAGAGGAGGACTAACTATTTTGGCCCTTTTATCAAGGAGAATTTTGTATTAAAATCAGTAAGCGAAAGTTTCTTAAAAGGCGTCAGAATGCCTGATTTATTCGTTGGTGACTTTTATAATTTTGCTTGATACCAAGTTAGGGGCGTATAACACCCTAGTAAAGCAGGACTGTTTATTTTCTAATAATAGTATAATATATTATGTATAAACCTCATAATAGAGGCGATTTTGTTCTTTTTATAGTTGTTGTTTATAAAAAAAGTTAAAGTTGATTTTAGTAATTATCTATTATTGATGTTTAATAAAATATAATTAAATTAAGTAGTTGCATATTTTTTATACTTGTTTGTTGCTTGTAGTTGCCTTGGTAGCAGCCTGAGCGATACTAGAATTATATTTATGTGCTTGGGTTGGGTGTATTTCCAAGGGTATCACTTCGCCTCTGCAAGGCGCAATTGGCGAGTGTGGCAGAGAACAGAAGCATTGAGCGACTCGACTCATTAGGTCGTTGTCCGTCAGCCAGCTATTTGCGCTGAAACCCCAGTAGTAGCAGTCACTTAGTTTCTGGTAGCTGCCGGCTGCCTCCTAGGGTAGCGCGGAGCAATGCACTGCTAGGTATGAGTTGTTCTTGGCCAGCCTATGACGGCAGCAGTGCCTCCATAAACGGCGGCGTTGGCGTTATTCCTTACTGATGAAAAGCTGAAAGCCCAGCAGACTAGAATGCGGTGCTAGCAGCGCTGCATTTGGCATGTGGCTAGCCGCATTACCACGGGTGTGAAGACTTGTCTCGATGGCTGTTAGCACAGTGCCAACGTGGTTTTTTCGCTTACCTGCCGTTGGTAATGTGAAAAGTAGAGCTAAGCTCTGCTTGCCCTGAAAGCTGGCAGGAGTAGAACGGTTATGAGGAATACGCCTGCTGTTCGATACCTGGCAGAAGGAACTGTTGCACGTTTTGGTGCCAGAGCATCACTGGTTACTGGCTAGTTCTTGCTGCTAAATCAAAGAAGCCTTACTCTCTGTTACTTACACTACAATGCGCCAGTACCAGGGCTTTAATAAGTGCCGAAGGCCATCAGTGATAGAAAGAAGGATTAGCGAGTGCATGATATAGGACAGTGATTTTTCAAATATTTCATACTCGTATTTGAATTTCACAAAATTACAAAGTAGTTTAGCATTTAAGTATTATATAATGTGGTTTTAGGTAGTGTCTGTTGCCGCCACGTAGCAGATTGGGCTCCGTCAATTCCGTGAGCTACTCACAAACTGACTTAAATCCGCCCAAATTTTTAGTGTAATGCCTTCGAAGTCGGTTGTTGATATGCGTAATGTAAAAGCTGTCATTTTTGATGTCGACGGCACTTTATACGAACAGTCGCGGCTTCGCTCAAAAATGCTGGTTGATTTGCTGGCTTACTACGCTTTGCGGCCCTGGCGGCTACAAGAAATGCGTATTCTCCAACGTTTCCGCTCGGAGCGGGAAAAGCGCCCCGGTGCCTCCGGCCCCGACCTGGAAAATGCCCAATACGCTTGGTGTGCCGACAAAGGGCGCTTTCCCATCCAAAAAGTCAGGCAGGTAGTAGACCGGTGGATGTTCACGCACCCCAACCAATACTTGCTGAACTGCGTCTATCCGGGTACGCACTCTTTTTTCGATGCTATCCGCCAGCAAGGCATCAAGATTGGCATCTACTCTGATTATAAAGCGCATGATAAACTGGCGGCCATGAAACTGGCGGCCGATATTGTGGTCAGCTCCACTGACCAAGAAATAGACCAGTTGAAACCGGCTCCGGCCGGGCTGCTTTACATTGCCGAAGCGCTGAACCTGGCTCCCGGGGAATGCCTGTTTATCGGGGACCGGCAAGAACTGGATGGGCTTTGTGCCGAGCGCGCCGGTATGCCTTATCTTATTGTTGATAAACAGCCTTTTAGCAGCTTCACTTTCTACCAAGACCTCGAACAACGTCTCCACACCACACTAGCATCTACTACATTATGAGTCAGAATACTATTTCTTCTGCCGCCCTGGCAAGCGAGCCTGAAGTGTCTTTGGTCCCGGCGGGACTGAAGGACTATATTGCTATTGCCCGCCCCGATAACTGGGCGAAAAACGTATTTATGATGCCTGGGGTGCTGTTTGCCCTCATCATTTACCGAGCCCCTCTCGACGCTGCTTTCCTGATTAAGCTGGTCATGGGCGTAGCCAGTACCTGTCTGGTAGCATCGGCCAACTACGTAATCAACGAGTACCTCGACGCCGAATTCGACAAGTTTCATCCCCTGAAGAAGAAGCGTACTTCGGTTGTGCGGGTGGTGAATCCGGTGCTAGTGTACTCAGAGTGGGCAGGCTTGGCTTTGGTAGGCTTTGCGCTGGCGTATCAGATTAGCCTACAGTTCCTGCTGGTATCGGCCTTCCTGCTGTTTATGGGGGTGATGTACAACGTACGGCCCTTCCGCACCAAAGAGCGGGTGTACCTGGATGTGCTGTCGGAGTCGGTCAACAACCCCATTCGGTTTGCGCTGGGGTGGTTTATTGTAGCGCCCGCTCTCACCTTTAGCGAGTTCGATGGCATTGCGTTTTTCAACAGCTTGCCCCCTTCCAGTATCATTGTTGCTTACTGGATGGGTGGTGCTTATCTGATGGCTACCAAGCGTTTCGCTGAATATCGGCTGATTAAGGACCCCGAGTTGGCTGGCCTGTATCGTCGGTCGTTCAAGTTCTACACCGAGCACAGCCTGCTGATATCCATGTTCTTTTATGCGCTGACTTCGGCTTTCTTCCTCGGGATATTCTTGGTGAAAAACCGCATCGAACTGCTGGTAAGCTTCCCGTTCTTCGCGCTCCTGTTCGCCTGGTATCTGCGGATTGGGCTGTTGGAAAACTCGCCGGTGCAAGGTTCCGAAAAGCTCTACACTCGCAAATGGTTTATGCTGTACGTAGTGCTGTTCTGCTGCCTGCTGGTCACGCTGATGTTCGTTGACATTCCGCTTCTGAGCAACCTGCTGGCCGACCATTACAACTTAAACCAGCGCTAATCCGCCACCAACGCTAGCTACCTATAAGCCAAAGACCGGGCTCCCAGGCGGATCCTGTCTTTGGCTTTGGTTTGCGTGATAAAGGTTATCGGTAAACACCCCACTCGAAAACACAGTCTGGTTGCTTTAAAGTAGCGCATAGCATTGCGTTGTTGCTGGCAGCTAAGCTCGAAACCGTCTTTATTTTCTTTTTTCAACTGCTATAGCGTTTTATATAAGTATGGCAAAGAAGTATTCCTTCTGGATTCTGTTTGGATTGTTACTTGTAATACACAGTTGTATACTGCTTTCCATCAACTATTTTCCTTTTGCTGATGTACCTAACCACTTAGCCGAGGCAACTGTATATAAATATTATGCTAGCACTTTCAATGATTTTGATAAGTATTACGAGCTGAATTATTTCATGTATCCTAATACATTTCATTTATTCTTTTTTTCGCTGCCAATATTTAGTAATGTAGAAATAGCCAATAAGATATTTCATCTGCTTATCATCACTAGCCTGCCACTGCTGGTTTTATTGGTTATAACGGAGCTGAAAGGCAACAAATGGTTTGCGGTTGCTTCCTTTATTCTGGTGTACGGCTTCAACCTAACGTTTGGCTTCACCGATAATGCGTTGGCTAACAATGTAGTGTTGCTGATTCTGTGGCTGTGGCTGCGGAGCGTGGATCAGCACAGGAACCACACAGCAGCCATGCTAGGTATTGCGGCCCTGCTGGTTGCCGTGTATTTCCTGCATGCCATGATGGCTCTGTTCTGCCTGCTGATGGTTTTTGCCTTCATCCTGTACCGCTACCGGACCAACTTTCCGGGCTTGGTAGCCCACTCATTTGTGCTGGTACCGCTAGGGCTCCTGATAGTATACTGGTGGTTTTTCCTGCAACACTCAGCCGAAAGCACCACGGGCTACCGCAACGAAGACGTGTCCACTTTGCAGTCGATGAAGGGGTACTACGCCTCCGAGTTTCTGCAAACTTATAAGTGGCGACTCATGTTTTTGTTTGCTGATAACTACCAGTTGTTTGCAGGAAATGCTGGCTACCTTACAGGTGTTTTGCTTTCATTTATTCTGATTTCACCTATTTTTTATATTGTTTATAAATTATTTTTTGGTAAAAAGAAGTATCTAGAAGTGGTTCCTGCTTTGCAGGACAATAAGTTTGTTTATATTCTTATTTTATTTGTAGTAGCTGCTGTTTGCTTTTTTCTGCTGCCCAAACGAATTCCAGGGCAGGAGCCGCTGTATGAACGGTTCTGCACAATATTGTTGTTGTCTATTCTCTTTATTGGGTGCAGAATATTTCAGGAGAATAACCGGATATTTGCTGGTGCCGCCGTTTTGGTAGCCATAGTGCACTTGGCATTATGGGGGCAATATTTTCAGCAATTCGACCGGGAAAACCAGAATTTTGCGGAATTGCTGCCACAAGACAAAACCAAAGTGCTGTCGTATCTGAATTACGACCCGGCTTTTCGGGGCCGCATGGTGTACGACCAGTTTCAGAACTACTTCATTGTGCGCAAACAAGGTATTGCCACCAGCAAAATCATTGATTTTCGGTTTGGAATGATTCGGCGCAAGGAAAGCGGCGGCCTACCTACTCAAGGTGACATCTACCGGGGCGCCGGCCCTCGTGAGTTGATGAAAAGAGCCGATTACCTTTTGGTGAGGGGAGTGCCTAGTCCTGATCATCAGCGCATTCTGGACTCATTGGGTACTTTCAGCCAAATAAAAACCCTTGGGAAGTGGCATCTTCTAGAAAAGCAAGCCGCTCCCAGCGCGGTGGCCACAGTAGAGAACTAGCTGGAGGATGAGCCCGACCCGGAGCCGCCAGGATCGGTTGCAGTGAAATTCAGCCTACCTTGGATTGCCTTTTTCGCTTGAATAATCAGAGAGCAGTCTTCAGCAGGGCCCCCAACATGAGTTCTTACCCGCCTTACCATATCACCCATGTGCAGTTGCATGCCCAGCCGGGTATGCCGCAGCTTGCCCAAAACGGGCAGGGTAACTATTTGGTATTCTGGTGGGAGCAGATTGCGTTGGGCGATGTGTACCTGGAAGCCGACCAAGTGCCTGATGAAGAAGCATACCGGGCTATTGTGCTAAAGGCTATTACGCCTGCCGTGCAGCATTACGCCGCCAAAACCGGCCACCCCCCCAACCATTGGTCCGCTTGGTATAGTCAGCAGGAATTTGCGCGGTGGATTAGCTGGATGCAAACGGTGTTTGCGCCATACCAGCATGCTGCCTTGCCGCCACGGGTGCCCGTATCAGTGGTGATTTGCACCCGCAACCGAGCCGCTATTCTGCGGCTTTGTCTGGAGTCGTTGAGGGGCCTTGCCTGTCAGCCCGAAGAAATTGTGGTGGTAGATAATGCACCTACTGATGACAGCACCCAGCAAGTAGTAGCCGCTTACCCCGGCGTTCGGTATTGCGTGGAGCCCCGCCCTGGTTTGTCGCACGCTCGCAATACGGGGGTGGCTCAGGCTTCTTGCAGTATTCTGGCTTTCACCGATGATGATGTGGTGCTACATCCTGACTGGGTGTATCAGGTGTGGCAAACCTTCCAGGACCAAACGGTTTTTGCCATGACCGGACTGGTATTGGTGTCGGAACTACAAACGGAGGCCCAGCAGATATTCGAGAAGCACTGGAGCTTCAACCGCGGCTACCAGGACATTTATTACGACCCGGCGTACTTGCAGCGGGTGTTGCCCACCGGGCCACCAGTGTGGCACATTGGGGCCGGCGCCAACAATGCCTTTCGCAAAGCAGTGTTCGAGGAAGTGGGGCTGTTCGATGAGCGGTTGGGTGCCGGCGCATCGGGCTGTAGCGAAGATTCTGAAATGTGGTTTCGGATTCTAACGCACGGCCACACCATCCATTACAACCCGCGCGCCGTGGTATACCACGCGCACCGCCAACACCTGCACGAGCTGCAAAAACAGATTTTTGCTTACATGAGGGGGCACGCTGCCGCTGCCCTCATTCAGCAGGAGCAATGCCCGCAGGCGGGGTACACCAACTATCTGTATTGGAGCATGCCCAAGTATTATGCTCTTCTGATAAGAATCGGCTTTCCTTTTTTTCGTTTCCGGAGCCGGACGCTGTGGACAGAGGTAAAAGGCCTGGCTTCAGGAGTGCTCTTTTATTATCGGAACCGGAAGCGGGCTTCCAACTTACCCTCTTAGTCATGGCCGCTCCCACGCCTGCGTATCCATTGGTTTCAGTTATTATTCCGTGCTACAACCATGGGCGGTATCTACCGGAAGCCTTTGCCAGCGTTTGGCAGCAAGACTATCCGGCAGTGGAAGTGGTGGTAGTAGATGATGGCTCAACTGATACCACCCGGGCCGTAACCGCCACCGACCCGCGGGTGAAGTATGTTTATCAGGAAAACCAGGGACTATCTGCGGCGCGCAACACTGGCATCGACCATAGTACCGGGCAATATCTGGTGTTTCTTGATGCCGATGACTGGTTGCTGCCCGACGCGCTAAAAATCAATGCCGGGTATCTGATTCAAAATCCGGCGCTGGCGTTTGTGTCGGGAGGGCACGACAAGGTGTTTACGGCTCTAGGGCGCATCAAGCAGGAGGCGCAGGAAGTTACCACCGACCATTATCTGCACATGCTGCAAGGCAATTATATCGGTATGCACGCCACCGTTATGTACCAGCGCTGGGTGTTCGATGCGGTGCGCTACGATCCTACCCTCCGGGCCTGCGAGGATTACGACGTGTACTTGCGCATTGCCCGCACTCACCCGGTTGCCCATCATACGCACCGGATTGCCGCCTACCGCCTACACGACACCAATATGTCGGGCAATATCCCGATGATGCTACGCACAGTGCTGGCCGTGCAAGCGCGGCAGCAGCCTCTATTGCGCACCGATGCAGAAAAGCAAGCGTACGCACACGGCCAATTCGTGTGGAAAAAGTATTATAGTGAAGAAATTTATTACAAAATAATGGCTGGTGCAAAACCGGCTACTCTGGCTGAGTTAACTACTTTGCTCTCTCTGAAACCACGCTTCGTACTGCGTTACATCCTCCAGCACCAGACCCCTATGATCAAGAAAACCATCAAGAAGATTACTCCCAATTCTGGGTTGCGTCTGCTGCATAAAGTGGGAGCTTACAACCAGTACATGCCTGCTATTGGCAAAGTAGACTTGGGAGACTTTGCGCGCACCACGCCCTTTAGCACCGAGTTTGGCTACGACCGGGGCGGCCCCGTGGACCGCTACTACATCGAAAAATTCCTTACGCAGGAAGCCCCATCTATCAAAGGCCGAATCCTAGAGATAGGCGACAATGAGTACACGCTACGGTTTGGCAAAACGCAGGTGTTGCACAGCGACATTCTGCACGTGGATGCCAGCAATCCGCATGCTACCTTCATCGGCGACCTAAGCAACGCCCCGCATATTCCGGATAATACGTTTGACTGCGTGGTGCTCACCCAAACGCTGCACCTCATTTACGAGTACAAGCAGGCGCTGGCCACTTGCCACCGGATTCTGAAACCTGGCGGCGTGCTGCTGCTTACTGTGCCCGGCATTACGCCCATCGACCACGGCGAATGGAAGAAAACCTGGTACTGGTCGTTTACGGATAGTGCTTTGCATCGGCTGATGGCTGAAACCTTTCCCTCCGATAGCCTGACCATCACTTCGTACGGCAACGTATTTATTGCTACGGCCTTTCTCTACGGTTTGGGCTTGCAGGAGGTAACCCCAGCGCAGTTGGATGTGTATGATCCACAATTTCAGGTGATTAATGCGGTGAAAGCCGTAAAAGCTTATCCTCTTGCTTAAGCGTTTACGTTCCGTTCTGGGTTTGGCGTTGCCGCATCAGGCGTGCGTACTGATGTACCACCGCATTGCCAGCCCGGAAGCAGATATCTGGAAAATTGCCGTTGAGCCGGCCAACTTCGAGCAGCAAATCCAGTTCCTGGCCAAGAAAAGCACCGTTTTGTCGGTGCCGGAACTGGTAGAGGCCCTCAGCAAAAAGCAGGTTCGAAGCAATACGGTAGCCCTCACCTTCGATGATGGCTACGCCGACAACTTTCTGGTGGCGAAACCCATTCTCGACCACTATGGAGTGCCGGCTACTTTCTTCGTGGCCTCTCAAACCATCGACACAGCAGAGGAATTCTGGTGGGACGAGCTGGAAAACATCCTGCTGTTTACGCCGCAGCTCCCCACCACTTTTTCTCTGACTATTGCCGGCGAAGTGGTAGTTGGCTCCTTGGAACAGGAAGCGCACCTAAGCGCCGCCTTGCGGCAGCAGCTACAGCGCTGGGATGCCTGCGACGAGCCTGCTCCTTCGCGCCGGGCCGGCTTATTTCTGGAAGTATGGCGGAAGTTGCGGCTTCTGCCGTACACCGAGCAGCAACAGTATCTGCGCACTATTCGGGAGTGGGCAGGCGTACTGCCCAGCCAGCGGCCCGACTATCGGGCCCTGTCGTTGGCAGAATTGCGAGAGTTAGGAGCCAGTGAGCTGCACACTATTGGGTTGCACACGCACACGCATCCGGCGTTGGCATTTCATGCCGCCAAAGTGCAACAGCACGAAATCCAAAGCAACCAGTCCTTCCTGGAGCAAGAAACCGGCCGGCAACCAACCATCTTAGCGTATCCTTACGGCAACCACAATCAGGAAACCATAGCCGTAGCAGCCGAGTTGAAACTACAGGCCTGTTTCACCACCGAAGTAAAACCAGTGAACCGCGACGCAGACAAATTTCGGCTGGGGCGGTTTCAAGTGCTGAACAGCCCCTTATCTTCTTTCGCTCAGCAGCTACGCAAGTGGCAATCAGGCTAATCCGCTTCTTATGGTCGATTCTCGTTTCCCCCTTGTTTCCGTAGTGGTCGGCTTTCTCAATGAAGAGCGGTTTCTGGCCGAAACTATTGAAAGCGTACTGCACCAAACCTATCCGCACTGGGAATTGCTGCTGGTTGATGATGGTTCCACCGATCAAAGTACTGCTATTGCCAAGCATTACGCCGCCCGGTCGGAGGGGCGGATTATCTACTGTGAGCATGAGGGCCACCGCAACCGTGGAGTAACGGCTAGCCGCAACTATGGCGTGCAACTAGCTAAGGGTGAGCTGATTTGCATACTGGATGCCGACGATGTATGGCTGCCCACTAAGCTAGCCGAACAGGTTGCGCTTTTTCAGCAGTACCCCGGCATCGGGATGGTGGCAGAAGCTTCCGAATACTGGTACTCCTGGGAAGATGCCACCAAAGAAGACACCGTTGTGCTGGTAGGAGCCCCCGGCGGCCGCGCATACCAGCCTACCGAGCTACTGTATCTGCTGTATCCGTTGGTGCCCACGCCGGCACCCTGCCCATCGGGCCTGATGCTCACCAAGCAAGCCATTCTGAATGCCGGCGGCTTCGAGGAGTCTTTCACCAAGAAGTATCAACTGTATGAGGATCAGGCGTTTTTGTGTAAGATCTATCTAGCTGAGCGGGTGTACATCTCGGCGGCTTGCAACAACCGGTACCGCCAACGAGACGGTTCGTGCGTGCAGTCAGTGAATGAGGCAGGCCAGTACCATGAAGCCCGAAGGTTCTTCCTAAACTGGTTTGAAGCGTATTTGCGCGAACGGAATATTGCAGATTCGAAGCTAACGAAGTTGCTTGCCAAGTCTATTATGTTAAATAAAGTATCGGGCCTGTATGCTAAAGGAAAATTGTCGTTGAAGAAAGTGTTGAATAAGTAACCGAACATATTTATGCCTCGTTTATCCGTTTTGATGCCGGTGTATAATGCAGAGAAATTTTTGGCTGAGGCCATTGATAGTATTTTACAGCAAACCTTTACTGATTTCGAGTTTATTGTTATTGATGATTGCTCAACTGATTCGAGTGTAGCTATTGTTGAATCGTATCAGGATACCCGAATTCGATTGTATCGTAATGCCAGTAATTCAGGTATTTCCTACACGCTTAATAGAGGAATAGAATTAGCCGCCACCGACCTAATTGCGCGGATGGACGCCGATGATATTAGCTATCCGCAGCGGTTGCAACTACAGTATGATTATTTGCTGGCACATCCCGACTGTGCTATGGTTTCTTCGTTTGCCAGAATGATAACGGAAGAAAAGGAAGTAATCAGAATAGATGATTTTAAAAGCAAGCTGTATTACTATAATCTAACATTCTCCTGCTGGATTTATCACCCAACGGTAGTGTACCGCAAGCAGGCAGTGCAGCAAGTGGGCATGTATTCAGTGCCTTACGCCGAAGATTTTGACTTGTGGTGGCAGCTTTCGCGCCTCTTCGTAATTACTACACTGCCCGAAGTTTTACTTGATTACCGCGTTACCAGCCAGAGCTTGCATCAAGTGCAGAAAAGGCAAGAATACACGCAAGCTCAGCAAGACCAGATATTACGCAATATTCGCTATTACGCTGGTCCAGAGTATTATATTTCTGCCAACCACGTAGAGTGTTTGCAGCATAACTTCCAGCCGTTGCTGGATGAACAAAGCGTAAGTAGCGTACTGGAATGCTTGCGTAAGTTGGATTTTATATCGTCCTGCATTCTGGAAAAAGAAAACCCTAATCTTGATAAAGAAGACGTAGTAGAAGGTGCTTTTTACAAAAAATTATTTATTGCTCACTATTATATAGACCACCTGCCAAAACTGAAAGCTGCGCTTCTTGCTGCAAAACTAGGTTTGTTTAAAAAGTCGATAAGTGTTCTTATAAAATAATAATTGCTTATTATTTTAAGTGAATATTAATAATAATTAATAGCCATTTTAACTAAAAGCTTTGCTACTTTTCCATATAGTTTATAGTCTTTGTGCATATGTAAAAGCTGTTTTATAAAGCTTAGAGTCATTTTACGGTTGTGAGCCGTATGCCATACCTCTTCAGCTGTATACATGCCATAATGGCTGTGATAAGCTCTGGATTTTTTTAATAGCTCCTGTCTTTGATGAACAGGTATGTGTTGCTGGATGTATGACATGGCAAGCTCCAGGTCCAGAAAATACTCCCCATACGCGTGCTTGTTGCCAGATATCGAATTGGAGTGTCTGCGGTAGTCCGCTAGAATGTGGGGCGTATAGGCTATAGGATAGTTACGTGCAATGCGTACCCACATTTCCCAATCCTCCCCGTAGGTTATGCCATAAAACGAACCTAATTGCTCGTATACTTCTCGCTTAACAGCTATGGCCGCGTACTGAATTCTGTTGTTCTGGCTGATTTTGAGAAGCCAGTCGGGCAAAAGTCCCGGTTGCGGCGCTTCAATTGGGTGATCATACAATCTTTGGCCGCTTTCATTCATGTAACCAAAGCGGCAGAAGCCTGCTCCTGCTTCAGGGTATTGATTCAGCAAATGGCCAAGCTCCTCATAAAATCCTGGCCGTATTCTGTCGTCGCCGTGTAGCAGGTGGACTAGGCGCCCCCGTGAGCGGTTGATACAGGTTTCAAAGTTGCGTAGGCTGCCAACGTTATGTGCTTGGCGGAAGTAATGTATTCGGCCTTTGCCGACGCGCTGCACTAACGCCTCAACATCGGTATCGGTGCTGGCATCATCCACCACCTCAATTTGCATATCTGCTGCTGTTAGAGCCTGTACCAATACACTCTCCAAGGCTTCTGGCAGAAACTGACTGCAATTATATACAGGAATCATGACCGACCACAGAGGCCGTACCTCATAGCCGGGAAGTGGTGGAATGATTGGCGGTGCTAAAGGAATCCTATCCATAAAATGCAATCAGACCGCAGTAAGCAGAATATCAACTATGAAAATTATGCGCTAAGATGGTATATTTCCTAGTATGATTCAACATTTCTCTTAGGCATGCACAAGAGTACCGTTGAGCATAGGTGAGTTAATTGCCTGAACAGGAGCCCAGTTGTTTCTGTTTTATGTATTTGTGTTTGATGATTAAGCGGCTGAATTATAATTAGTTATATGTGAATAATTGAATTCCAATAATTCTCTGTGAGCTAGTTGATATTACTAGCAAAAGATTCAGGGAATAGGGGTGGTTCTGCTACATGCCTGATAAACGGATCATTGCTGGTTGATAGCGGTATCAGAAAATTCATATTTGCATTATTTGATTATAAAGCACGGAAAAAGCAACTTAAGTAAGGATAATTGTAGGATAATTGTTTAATAAACTATAAAATATTTGAGTTGTTGGGCTGTTGAGCTATATTTGTAGCTTCAGTAGTAGAGATAAATGCTTGTCAATGAGGATTGTATTAGTAGCAAGCAATGATCCTAGTTGTTTTGCTCTCTAATTCACGAGCATAATCTGAATAGGGCAGAATTGTTGGATGCCGGATCTATTCCGTCTGACAAAGCCATTTTACCAACAATAGCGCGCTGGGTTGTTAGTGAGAAAACAACGTTGCATTTCATATGCAAGCCCGCTGGCATTACCGCACTACCTATGGTGACTACCACTTCTTCTGAACAGGGTAAAGACAGGAACGCTATTTACTTTCCTGGCCTTAATGCCTTACGATATTTTGCTGCGGCTGCTGTAGTAGTGTGCCACGTGGAGGAAATGAAAGGAATCAGTCTGTATACCAATTGGTACGCTACTGTTTACGGGTTAGGCACTCTGGCAGTGACATTCTTTTTTGTGTTGAGTGGTTTCCTGATTACTTATTTGCTGCTTGTTGAGAAAGAAAAAATCAATACCGTTCGGATAAAGAATTTCTATATCCGACGGGCATTGCGGATTTGGCCGTTATATTATCTGATTGGCGCACTAGGATTACTAGTAATTCCGCATATCAGTTCGTTGGCAATACCGGAGTTTTCCGCTAAGGTGATACCAGCATATCCAACCAATATAGCATTGTATGCATTGTTCTTGCCCAATATTGCGGCGGGCTTAAAATATTATGTGCCCTACGCTTCACACTTATGGTCGGTGGGAGTGGAGGAGCAATTTTATTTGTTTTGGCCCTGGATATTTAAATATGTAAAAAAGCCTCTGCCCGTTATTATATCTGTGATTGTAGCCTTTGTGCTGATGCGCGTGTGCTGTAGCTATGCACTGGCACACTGGCCCGAACGGCAGGTGGAGTTGAGCATGCTGTACAAAATACTCGATTTAACCCGCATTGATTGTATGGCAGTAGGTGGTGTTGGAGCCTATATGGTGTTTCGAGATTTTTCCTGGTTTCGGGCGTATTTTATCAACTACAAAGCTGAGCTAGCTTCCTTGATTATACCCTTAGTGCTTATTGCAACGTCTACGAAGCTTGGTGATATTCAGCATACTGTATATTCATTCTGCTTTTTAATTTTTATAATTAATGTTTCCTGTGGTAGTAAGTCGTTCTTTCGTTTAGAGGGTAAAGTGTGGACTTTCTTAGGGAATATTTCTTATTCCATTTATATGTATCAGTATTTAGCAATTGGCATTGTAATGGTGCTGTTCAAAAAAGCTAATGCTTTATCTTTTACCATGCCCTATAATATAGCCTTCCATCTTTTGAGCCAGGTATTGGTGATTATCTTGGCTCAGCTTTCCTACCGCTTCCTCGAAACACCTTTTTTAAAGCTCAAGAAGAAGTTCATGGTTGTGCAGAGTACTACCAATTCTCCTGATGCAGGCTATACGCCTTTGGCAGCCAATGCCTTGAGTGATGCTGCCACGCTTGCCAAAGCCAGCAACGCCACGGGGGGGTAACTACACGGCTGCTCAGCAAGTAAGTGGCATCCCAACAGTTGCGGCGGCTTATAAAAACCGCAACACTGATGCTACGCGCCATTCTGGTAGCTTAGGGCGCAGTATTTGCCAGTGCGGGCAGGGCTCCTGCTGATGCTATTGGGCAAAACTCCATGTACTTATAACCCCCGAAAGATGACAGAGCAGGTATGTTCGTACGGCACCCGATTTTCAACGAAGCTGGCGGCAGTGTTATTCCTGCTCTTGTACTCCATAGCGTGTAGCTCCTGTAGCCAGCCTTCGGATGCGGGAAGCGCCGACCCCAACACAATTCCTATCAGCAGTAAATACTGGTATCAGCTCAACAATACGGGCGACCAGACGACGGATAGTACCGGCTTGCAACAACTGACGGACGGCGTCACCGATAAAGAGGTGTTCATGGGCTGGGGCAAGCTCCTGCCTAACTATGAGTCATACTATGAGTTCAAGGACCTGTCGGACGTTTCAATAACCAAAATCAGGTTTTTCGATGGGCAGAATTCCTTTGCCAAGCAGCCCTTCAAGCTGTACGCCAAAGCCTCGGCCACTACCGAGCCTGTGTTGCTGGCCACCTTTACCGGTGATGCCTATGGCCAATGGATAGAAGTGAGCCTGCCGAAGCCCGTGCCAGCGCAGTACTTAGTAGTGAATGCGTGGTGGGGTTTCCCAACGGAAATGCAGCTGTTCGGAACCTATAAGAAGCGCCCGGCCGTGGCGCTGCAACCTAAAAAGCCGGTAAAGCTTGCCAACGAGCTGGGGGTCAACTCCTTTGTGTGGGAATTTTTGCAAAACAACGAGGACCCCAACATCCGCGACCGGGTATACGAGCCGAATATGGCCTTGATGCAGGCCTTCACTCAATTTCGGGATTATGTGGACTGGGGAAAAATAGAAGATGCCCCCGGCAAATTCGCATTCAACCCCACCGTATCGGGGGGCTGGAACTACGACTTGCAGTATAAGCGGCTGAAGGCGGAAGGCAAAGAGGTGCTTGCTTGCTTGAAAACGGTGCCAAACTGGTTTCTGGAAAGCAACTACCCTGCCGACCAGCGAGATGCCGAGAATATACCAGCTGCCTTCAAAGCCGACTTGCTGGCGCCGGCATCTTACCAGCAGCAAGCCAAATTTGCGTTCCAGTTTGCTGCTCGGTACGGGAGCAACACCAAGGTAAACCCCAGCTTGTTGAGCGGGGTAATGACCGGGCCGGTGTATGCTACGGCTCCGGAAGCCGGTGTCCGGACGCGGGAGGTAGGGCTGGGCTACATCAGGTACATCGAGTGTGAAAACGAGCGGGATAAGTGGTGGAAGGGCCGCAAAGCCTACCAAACCGCCCGCGAATACGCGGCCAACCTCTCCGCCTTTTACGATGGCCACAAGAACACGATGGGCCCCGGTGTGGGCGTCAAAAACGCCGACCCCACCATGCAAGTGGTGATGGGTGGCACCGCTTCCCCCACCACCGATTACCTCCGCGGCATTATCGATTGGTGCAAGGAGCACCGGGGCTACAAAGCCGATGGCACCGTGGATTTGTGCTTTGATGTTATCAACTACCACTGCTATTCCAACGCTTCGGGCGTGTCGCAGAGCAATACCTCGGCCCGCGGCGCGGCCCCCGAAGTGACGGGCATTGGCCGCTACGCCGACGACTTTGTGGCGCTAGGCCGCGAATACAACAAAGAGGTTTGGGTGACGGAGGCTGGCTACGACGTTAACGCTACCAGCCCGTTGCGCGCCCCTGCTATCGGCAGCAAAACGCCCGAGCAAGTACAGGCCGACTGGATTCTGCGCACGGCGCTGCTTTACGCGCGGCACGGCGTAAACCGGCTCTTTCTTTATCAAACGTATGATTTGAGCCTCACCAGCGGTGAGCAGTTTGCATCGTCGGGCCTGCTGAATGCCAGCACCCACCGCCGTAAGCCCGCCGCCGATTATCTGTACCAAGCTCAAAAGCTGATGGGCAACTACGTGTACAAGGAAACCATCAGCCAGAACCCGCTGGTAGACCGGTACGAGCTCAATGGCCAATCCATCTACTCCTTGGTGATGCCAACCGAAGATGGAAAAACGGGTAGTTACACGCTCAACTTAGGCAAAGCGGGAACGGCGCAAGTGTACACTCCCAAAATCGGCGCTGATGCTATGACGGCGCGAGTAGCCACTGGTGCGAGCGGCGCACTAAAGCTACCTGTAACCGAAACCCCCATTTTCGTGCGGCCTGCAACCAGCGCACAATAGCCCAACAGGCAGGCAAACATTTGCACCCTCAAGCCAGAAAGCCCCCGAGCCGCCGCTCGGGGGCTTTCTGGCTTCAAAACAGCTCGTACTGCGCATTGGCGTAAGAAACATGGCCTCTGCTGCCTCACATGAACATGTGAGGCAGTGAGTTGCGGCTAGTTGCCAATGGTTGGTGTATGTGATTGATATACAGTTGCTTGTGAAATGAATAGCCAAGTGGAATAACTAATGCTCCTCATTAAGCGGAGATCAACAAATAGCAATAGCATTTACTATTCTGAATATTATATACATATTTGCCTATCATTATTTTTTACTACTGTTTATATGAATAGTTACAGCTTAACAGTAGCGGACACTACCTGTGCAGCTTGGCTGCTGCTTGGTGCGCCAAATAGAAGCGCAGCACCGCCAGGTGCTACATCACCACCATAAATCTGCTCGTGAGAACTGCCACTCTTGCCTCACTAATGAGGACAGGATGTGCAGGAAAGCGACGGACTGCAAACTACCCGTTGCCATTAGAAGCTAACAGTCAACCTGCCCTACAGCAAGCGGAACACTCTCCGCTCTTATTTCTTTTTTCACCCCAATTCCTTTCCAACCGATGAAAAACGTCGACCCATCAGATTTGCGGCTGCTAACAGCCGACGGCCCCCTCTCGGTGCCCGACTACACCCGTACCGCCCGCGCTTGGAAGGCCAAGCTTGTCCTGTTTTTGTGCTTGCTACTATGCAGCATGAGCACCCGCAGCTTTGCCGCCGCCGACAGCAAGGGCACCGACTTCTGGCTAACTTTCCCAGGCAACTATGTCAGCGGCTCGACGCTCACTTTATTTATTGCGGGCGACGTTGCCACTACGGGCAACGTCAGTATCCCTGGCTTGAGCTTCAGCAGTAACTTCAGCGTTACGCCTGGTGCTGTTACGTCGATAATCATTCCGGCAGGAGCGGAGCTTTTTGCTTCCAGCACTGTCGGCAACAATGGCATCCACGTTACATCTGCACAGGAAGTGACTATATACGGCCTGAACCGTCAGCAATTTACCACTGACGCGTATTTGGCGCTGCCTACTGATGTACTCGGTACCCAGTACATTAACCTGGCTTATTCAAACACTTCAGGATTAGATGGTACGCAATTAGCTGTTGTGGGTACTGTTAATGGTACCGTAGTAACTATTACGCCTTCGGTAGCGGCTGACAGTCATCCGGCAGGCGTCCCTTACAATGTTACCCTGAACCAAGGGCAAACCTATCTGCTAAGAAGCACAGCCCTTAGCAACACCGTGGACCTTTCCGGCAGCATCATCTCCTCAACCGCACCTATTGCTGTCTTTGGTGGGCATAAGTGCGCCAACGTGCCACATAACCACTCTGCCTGTGACCATTTAGTTGAGCAACTGCCTCCTACTACTGCCTGGGGCAAGCAGTTCGTATCAGTGCCACTCAAGACCCGGCTCAACGGCGACACCTTCCGATTCTTGGCTTCCACTAATAATACTCAGGTTCGGGTTAATGGCACTTTGGTGGCCACTCTCAACCGCGGTCAGTTTCACGAGCGTGTTATTGCCGGATCGGCTCAAATTGTTGCTACCGAGCCTATTCTGGTAGCTCAATATTCCAACGGGTCGTCGTTTGACGGGGTAACTTCCGACCCCTTCATGATGCTGATTCCGCCGTTCGAGCAGTTCTTGGGTAGCTATACGGTTACTACGCCTGCCACCGGTTTCTCCGGCAACTACATCAACGTGGTAGCCCCCGCGGCAGCAGTGGGTACGGTTCGGCTGGATGGAGTGGTAATTCCGGCGTCAAGCTTCAGTGCCATTGGCAGCAGCGGCTTTTCGGGCGCGCAGCTTACCGTGAGCTTAGGCACTCACCAAGTAACGGGCGGCATCTATCCAATTGGGGCTTTCGTGTACGGCTTCGATTCCTATGATTCGTATGGTTATCCGGGCGGGCAGTCGTTTGCGCCGGTAGCTACCGTCACCAGCCTCGCGCTGACCCCGGCTACGGGCAATGCCCAAACCGGTAGCCAGTACTGCGTGTCGGCAACGGTGCGCGACCAATTCAACAATCCGGTGGTAGGCGTGCGGGTGGATTTTGCCGTTAGTGGCGCCAACAGCACGTCTGGCTTTGCCAATACCGATGCCAACGGCGTAGCACCTTTCTGCTACATTGGCACCAATGCCGGTACTGATAACATTGTAGCCAGCCTTGGCGCCCTGAGCCGTACCGTGCAAGTTACCTGGACCTCAACTTGCGCCTTGCAGCTGACAACGGCCGTAACCAACGCCGGGTGCGGCGCACTGGGTGCCATCAACCTGAGCGTGGCCGGCGGCACCGGCCCTTATACCTATGCCTGGACTGGCCCTGGCGGCTTCACGGCCACTACCGAGGATATCAGCGGGCTTGCGGCGGGTACGTATTCGGTTACGGTTACCGATAATACCACGCAGTGCACCGCCACTACTTCGGCCACTGTAACGAGCACGGGTACCGACACCACTCCACCCGTACTGCGGGCCGCAGGCTTCATCACAGCTCTCGAAAGCAACGGCACCCGCACCATTGAGGCCGCCGACGTAGATTGGGGCAGCACTGACGCATGCAGCGGCATTGCCACCATGACGATTAGCCCGAGCACCTTCACCTGCGCCAACGTGGGCCCCAACCAAGTGACGCTCACCGTAACCGACAACGCCGGTAACTCTGCTAGCGAAACGGTAACGGTTATCCTACTCGACAATTCGGCGCCGGTGTTGCGGGTGGCTGGCTTCCAGACGCAGTTGCAGAATGGAACCCGCACCATCTTCCCCGTGGATATTGACTACGGCAGCTTCGACAACTGCGGTACCCTGGCCTCCACAACGATTAGCCCGAGCACTTTCACCTGCGCTAACGTAGGTCCGAACCAAGTGACGTTCACGGCCACCGACAACTCCGGCAACGTGTCTACGCAGACGGTGACGGTTATCATCCTAGCCGATGGTACCTGCCCACCACCAGCAGTGCGGCCAGCTGACAGCAACACCAGCGTGGCCGCCGGTTCGGTGCAGGAGTTGCAAGTGTATCCGAACCCGGCCGGGGCACAGGCTACGCTTAGCTTCGCAGCCGAGCGGACGGAAGCGGCTCAAGTGCTGGTGTACAATCAGTTAGGCCGGGTAGTGGCCACCCTGTACCAAGGGCCGGTGCAAGCCGGGCAGCGCTACAGCTTCACCCTCAAAAGCCAGGACCTGCCCGCCGGTTTGTATTCGTGCCAGGTGCGTACGGCCGGAGCCGCTGCTAAAACCACGCGCCTGCTTATCGTGAA
The DNA here is from genome assembly GCF_017313265.1 of Hymenobacter telluris. Lineage (GTDB taxonomy): Bacteria > Bacteroidota > Bacteroidia > Cytophagales > Hymenobacteraceae > Hymenobacter > Hymenobacter telluris. Next base: position 20,369 of record NZ_JAFLQZ010000002.1, read on the forward strand.
GTAAGCATAAGCCGCAAGGCCGCATTCAAATACACCAACGGGGTGGGGGAGCCAAGCTCCTTCACCCCGTTGGTGTTTAGGTATATCTGGGGGGGGCTGCTTGCATTCGTTTGCATTGCTAGTAGGTAATGAATAATAGGATGGAATGAATTTTATCAGTTACATTTATACTTGTTATAGGTCAATTATCTGTCAATAGTGAAACTATGTTTCAATACGTACGTTAGCGGGCTGATGAGCAGCCTATCCTCTCTATAGGGGACGTAATAACTCCTTTCCAAAGTCTTTCAGGCTGTTTTGGCATTTCAAAGCGTGAAATACAGCTTGATAAAAGCTTGATTTCAATTTTTCACCTATTTATTACCTGTTCCGGTTACCACCTCATGCAACACATTAACTCTGATTGCCTTCCTAATTCCCACCAGTACTTCCTGCCACCGCCTGCCACTGCCCGCTTTGCTCGTACATTCAGCTCCTCACTGCGTACCCGGCTCGTGCACTCCTTATTGTTGCCAGCGGTGTTGCTCTGTGGCACTGCCAAACAGAGCTTTGCTCAATCCACCTGCGCATTGCAGCTGACAACAGCAGTGACCAACGCAGAATGCGGAACGCTGGGCGCCGTTAACCTGGGGGTAAGCGGCGGCACGGGCTCTTACACCTATGCCTGGACCGGTCCGAGCGGTTTCAGAGCCAGCACCGAAGACTTGAGCAGCTTGGCGGCCGGTACCTATGCCGTTACTGTCACCGATAACGCCACCCAATGCTCGGCCACTACTACCGCTACCATTGCGTCCATCCCCGACACCACCCCGCCGGTGCTCCGGGCGGCTGGTTTCGAAGTTACGTTGGTTAATGGAGCGGCTACCATCCTGGCCGACGACGTGGATTACGGCAGCTTCGATACGTGCAGCGGCTTGGCTTCTATCCGCATTAGCCCCAGCACGTTCAGCTGCGCCAACGTGGGGTCCAACAACGTCACCTTCACCGCCACCGACAATGCGGGCAACACGGCTTCTGCTATAGTAACTGTGATTGTACAAGCTGATGCTACTTGCCTGCCGCTGTCGGGTACTACGGCGGCTACCGCTCCTCAGCGGCTGCAAGTGTATCCGAATCCGGCTACTAGCGCCGCTACATTGGCATTCATTGCCGAAAAATCTGGCGCGGCACAATTGGCGGTATACAATAGCCTGGGCCAGCAGGTTGCACTGCTTTACAACGGCGCGGTGCAGGCCGGCCGTGAATACCGATTCACGCTGCAAAGTGAGGCACTGGCTGGCGGAGTATATACGTGCCGGGTGCGCACGGCCGGCCACGTGTATACCACCCGCTTACTGATTGCCAAATAGACGAATACGTTACATTGCATACACCAACGGGGTGGGGAAGCTAGGCTTCTCCACCCCGTTTTTTTTGTGAAGCAGCCCCGGCATCAGCAATAACAGGAAGCCTGCCTAGTGCTGAGGTGCCGCCTCAGGCAAAAGGTAGTTATGTGAGTTACCATAGGCTGGAAGCTGCACGGATACAAGCTGAGTTCGGTGGTGAAGACATCTGTACATTAAAACGGACACGGCTGACAATTTTTGTTTGACCTATTAAATGTTGATAATCAATTATTTGCATATGAATGCAGGCTTTCCAGTATATGTTCAGCTTTTAATGTGTTGCCGACAGCTGAGATTGTGATAGTCCTAAACTGCTCAGGAAACCGACTAAAAAGGCAGTTACTATATAGTAGTACTTTAAGGTGAAACTATGGAATTTGAAAAGACTTGGCAATGCACAACGGATTGCACTTAAGCTCAAAAATATTATGCAATCGATTGCTATTATCCTCTTTATATATGGGCAGCTGCATACATTGGTTTCTATGCAAGTAGGTGTTTCTGGTATACCAAATTGAGGTCAGGGTCTATAAACAAGTTGATACTGTCATAATTGTAGAAAGAATTACAATTTTACTAGATAGAGCAGATAATTTTCAACAGATAAAAAATTTGTATTTAGATTTACAACCGTCAAAGTAGACGAATGGATATTCGCTGTATTTATAAGCGAATAACGAGCGAGTCTTGTAGATACATATAATCTAACTCGGGTCGAAAAAGTGCAATACTTTGACGCTATTGCCGCCGCTAGTAGGTACAGAAGTGAATAGGTACCTATATCATACACTCATTTCACTTCGATGAGTGTATAGTAACCGCCAGAGCACCAGCTCTTAGCAACCATCTTTCAGCTCAGATAGGAGTTAGGGAAAGTGGCTGCCTACACAACGAGCTAACTGAAAGCAGGCCTTGTGTCGCCACAAGGCACTTATAGTACGCTGTCCGAACAGTTCATCAAAACAGATACCAAGGGGTCTGGCTGATGCTGTATGCCCTTACCATACCAACCACAACCGCGCCTTTTACCTACTCTTTTTTCAATGGGGAACACCAACAAAGCCAGCATGCTGGTAGCTTACCTAATTAGCTACCTGCTCATTTTCTCTGCCTACGGCCAGAATACAGGCTCCCGAATTGGCATCACGGCCATTACGCCAAGCATCAACACAGGGCAGAACTACAACCCCTGGTTGAACGATAACATGAACGACCTGGTGGCCGACCACTGGGCACCCATCAACCAGCAGTACATCGACGTTACGCTCACGCTGGCCAGCCAGACCAACATTACTCGGCTCTCACTCTATGATTATCAGGGGGTTTTCACGAACCGGCCGGCTACCATCTACGCCCTAAACGGTACCCAACGCACCTTGCTAGGAACGTTTACGGGGCAGACCTATATGAACTGGGTGGACATGGTGGCTGCTACGCCTATTACGGCCAATGCCATTGTTATTCATAAGTATGGCAACAACATCCCGGTTAAGCTGAAGATTTTCGGTAACCCCATCAGCACTACTCCGGCTCAGGTACAGTCGGTTATCAGCTTTGGAGCCTTAGCCACCAGAACGGCAGGAACGGCTCCTTTTGACCTGGTAGCAAGCAGCAACAACACGGCTACCCCCATTACGTTCTCGTCTTCCAACTCATCGGTCGTATCGGTTTCGAACTCGAGCGGGCGCTGGCAGGCCACGGTGGGTGCTGCGGGTACAGCTACTATTACGGCTTCGCAAGCTGGCAATTCGGCGTATTTGGCGGCGGCCAACGTAGCGCAAACCTTGGTGGTGCAGGCGCCGGCCCCTACGCAGGTGCAGTCAGTTATCAACTTCCCGGCTATTCCCAACAAAACAACCGGGGCTGCTGCGTTTGATTTGGTAGCCACGAGCAACAACACGGCCACGCCCATTACGTTCGTGTCCTCCAACCCGGCGGTGCTAACTGTTTCCAACTCAGGCGGCCGTTGGCAGGCCTTGGTTGGTACGCCGGGCACGGCTACCATCACAGCGTCACAAGCTGGCAACACGGCCTACCTGGCCGCTGTTAATGCAACCCAAACTGTAACGGTGCAGGTAGTATCCAGCGGAACATCCCTCGCCGGTAAAATTCCGATTGATGGCAGCCGCTGGTTCCAGATTACCAATTCCCCCGACGATTTGCGCGCCCTCACCGATGGCGTCACCAGCGTGAACGTGCCCAACGGCTACGGGCGGGTGATTGGCACCTTCGACTCGTTCTACCCGCTCAAGCCGGGCGAAACGTTCCGTATTGAAAGCATCCGCCTTTTCGACGGCTGGGGCCAGAACCCCTCGGCCCCGATGACCATTTCCGTCATCACCGATACCTGGCAGCGCGTGCATGTTGGCTCTTTCAACGGCGTAAACGACCAGCAGTGGATTGGGCCGTACCCGAACCGGCCCACCACCTTCACCCTCGACAACGTCATCACCAACGCCCGCTACATCGTCCTGACCTCGTCGTGGGCCTACCCCACCGAAATGGAATTGTATGGCTCCTACACGCTGCCCACCCCTTCGGCCACGCCCGTGCCTACCGCTGCGGGGTTGGCTAGCCAAAAGCACGTAGAACTCCGTCAGGCTTGTGGTGTTAACGCTTTCGAGTGGGATGTTATTGATGGGGCTAACCCGCTAGTAGTGGACCCAGCACGAGTGGCGGCCATAAAGAACTTCAACGGAATCCGCCACTACCTGGATTGGGACAAACTGGAGTCGGTGCAGGGCGCCTACACCTTCAACCCCTCCCACATGGGCAGCTGGAACTATGATGCCATGTACCAGAGCCTCAAAACAGAAGGAGTTGAAGTGCTGGCTTGTCTTAAAACGATGCCGGGCTGGATGTTGAATACGTATCCTGCTGGAGAGCGAGATGCCGAGAACGTGCCGGTGCGCTACGGGGCCGACTTCGCCGCCCCGGCCTCCTACCGCGAACAAGCCCAGCTCGCCTTCCAGTTCGCCGCCCGCTACGGCCGCAACCCCAGCGTCGACCGCAGCCTGCTGCGCGTGAGCCAGGCCCCCCCCCGCTGGACCAACGACCCCGTCAACCAGGTCCGCGTCGGCCTGGACCTGATTACCTACATCGAGTGCGACAACGAGCGCGACAAGTGGTGGAAAGGCCGCCTGGGCTACCAGACCGCCTTCGAGTACGCCGCCAACCTCTCCGCCTTCTACGACGGCCACAAAAATACCCTCGGCCCCGGCGTGGGCGTCAAAAACGCCGACCCCACCATGCAAGTGGTCATGGGCGGGCTGGCCTCGCCCAACCCCGACTACGTCAAGGGCATGGTCGAGTGGTGCCGCCAGCACCGCGGCTACAAGCCCGACGGCTCGGTCAACCTGTGCTGGGACATCATCAACTACCACCACTACGCCAACGACGCCGGCTCCTCGCAGGGCGGCAACCCCACCCGCGGCAGCGCCCCGGAAGTCTCCGACGCCGGCGAGCGGGCCGCCGCCTTCCTGCGCATGGCCCACGAGTACGCCGGCGACATGCCCGTGTGGATCACCGAGACCGGCTACGACCACCACCAGGGCAGCCCGCTCAAGGCCATTGCCGTCGGCGGCCGCTCGGTGGAGCAGACCCAGGCCGACTGGATCCTGCGCTCGAGCCTGAGCTATGCGCGCTGGGGCATCGAGCGCGTGTTTCACTACCAGGCCTACGACGACAACCCGACCAGCAGCATCCAGTTCGGCTCGATGGGCCTGCTGAACAGCAACCGCACCCCGCGCCTGGCCGCGCAGTACTTGCAGCAGACCCAGCGCCTGCTCGGCCGCTACCGCTTCGAGCAGACCCTGAACGCCGACCCGCTCGTGGACCGCTACAGCCTCAACGGCCAAAGCGCCTACATGCTCGTCGTGCCTGATGAGCGCGGGCGTACGGCCTCCTATACTTTGCAAGTAGGAAACATAGCTTACGCCGATGTGTATCGCCCGCAAGCTAACAGCATCAGCATGAGCGTACAGCGCGTGAGCGTTACCAATGGCCAGATTCAGCTTAACGTGACGGAAACTCCGCTCTTCGTGCTGCCAGCTGGCACTACTACAACCATTGCGCCGCCAGTACCCACTGCTTGCTCGGCAACCGGTACGATTTTGCGCGAGCAGTGGAACAACGTGAACGGCTGGGCAGTGAGTGATATTCCGCTGAAAACCATGCCAAGCAGCACCAGCCAACTCACTCAGCTGGAAAGCAATGCTAACATCGGCAGCTCATACGGCGCCCGTATCCGGGGGTACATTTGCGCACCCCAGACCGGGGCCTATACCTTCTGGATTTCCGGCGACGACAACTGTGAGCTGTGGCTGAGTACGGATGACAATCCGGACAACAGAGTCAAGATTGCCAGTGTAGAGGGCAATGGCGCCTGGACTAATGCCCGCGAATGGTATAAGTATCCGTCTCAGCAGTCGGCGCAGGTAAACCTGGTTGCCGGTGGCCGCTACTACGTTGAAGTGTTGCACAAGGAAGATGCCGGCGGCGACGTAGTGAGCGTAGCCTGGCGCATGCCGAACAGCGTTATGGAAGGCCCAATTCTTGGTAATCGGCTTTCTCCTTACGTAGAAGGCGCAAACCGCTCGGCTGCTACTTCCAGCACAACTGCTGTGGCCGGCACCGCTCTTGCTACTACTGCCGCCGGAACAGGCAAAACCGCCGAACTAACGGCTGCTCCGAATCCTTTCAGCCAGGATAGCTACGTGCGGTTCAAGATGGCTGCTGCTGGCAAGGCTACAGTGGTTGTGTACGACATGCAGGGCCGCCAGGTACGGAAGCTGTTTTCTGGTAGCCTGAAAGCGTTGCAAGTGCAGGAAGTGCAGTTTAAAGCAGAAGAGTTGCCTGCCGGTATTTACACCATTCGCCTCACCACCGATACCGAGGTGGTGCACCAGCGGGTGATACTAACCAAATAATAGGGTCTTCCCGCGCAGTACACCTGTGTGCTGCGCGGGAGGATACTGCGGAGTAGCTTTTGTACAAGCTCTGCAACGAAAAGGGGACTCTGCTCAGCAGAGTCCCCTTTTTGTTGCAGAGCTTGTCTTTTTATAGCTGATGAACGGCGGCGCTCAACTTGCGTAAGCCCGCTGCGGCTTTTTCATACATTCCAACCAACTGCGGCTTGATAATATCGGGGTGAAATTCCTGCTCGTAGCACTGGCGGGCATTATGCGCCATAGCCGAGTACTCGGTAGGGGTGAGGGCGAATATCTTGGTGAGAGCCTGCGCTGCTTCCTCGGCGTTGTTCACGGCAAAACCTGCTTTGTGCGCCACAATTTTGCCATGAATGGGCACTTGCGTGGACACAACTACTGGCTTGTAGCACGAAAGTGCCTGAGCAATGCTTAACCCAAAGCCCTCCGTGCGCGACAACTGCATATACGCCTTCGACTGAGCAAGTAGGCTGTTGCGTTCGGGCTCCGGTATCTTATTCGTGAATATTACGTCCTGGCCAATACGCAAGCCGAGTTTCTGGCAGATAAACTCCCGCTCCTGTGTTGCGTGCGCATCGGCAGGACCAATAAGAACATACGTTACATCAGCTGCATCCTGGCTCTGCTCCTTGAATAAGTGAAAGGCCGTGAGGGCTATGTCAATGCCTTTTCGAAAAATATCGAAGCGGCCAATAAAGCATACCTGCTCTTTTAACGACGCTACATCGAACGGAATGCGCATGTCATTCACCTGATTGGTTACCACCGAAACAGGAGTTTTAGTGACGTTGCTTAAATAAGTAGCGCACATTTCCGATATACCATGAACTACCGTGGCATTATCGAGCACGTATTTATCGAATACAGAAACAAATACATTTCTGTACCATCTTTTTAGAAATGGCCGCGCTTGAGTATAAGCGGGGTCATACACGAAGGAATCGTGAGGGGTGATAATAAACGGAATGGAAAGCCGTTTTAATTGGCGGCACACCAAATAATTATCGATATTATAAATATGGCTCAGGTGAAATACGCAGTTGGTATTATCAAGCTGCTCGAGCCAGTTCTGGAAAGCGGTTGGCAGTTGGAATTTGCTTCTGCTTTTGGCCCCGAACAAGTGAATGAGAACATTCTCTTTGGTTTCGGTGCCGTGCCAGTCGCTGTTTTTGGTGCCGTCAAACTCAATAAACTGAATGCTGAATTGTTCTTTTAATAATTGGGTGATTCTGTAGTTGAATTCAGCTAGGCCATCGGCGGCGCCGGCTCTGTAATGGCCTACTATGTAAATAGTTAAGTTGTGTGAAGTGGTTGGGTCCATGACGGCGCATTGGGTTGGCGGAGTGGCAGATTATAGCATAAGTAAAACAGATTTGTTACGTGATAAAGGAGATAGGGTAGCAGCTAATCCAATAAAATAGCTCGCTTTGAATGGGGGGAGGGCGTGCTTGCCAGAATAGCCTAGCAAGCAGCCCCAAAGTATAGCAGTAGTTACCGGCTACTTTAAATGCAGATGCCGCTTGAGGCGCATAATAGTGCCCTTTACCAAGCCGCCGTCTATTTGAATGCGCCGGTCGGTGGTCCAGACAGTTGCTTTGGAACTGCCTACGTAATGAAACTTCTTGTTGAACGTGTTGCGCAGCTTCAGCCCTAGCCAGCCATCTTCGTTGCTGCCTACCGGGTGGTTGAAGCTGTCTACTTGCAGGCCCTCGGCTCTTCTGAAGGCGGAATTGAAACCGTAAATATTAACAGCTTCTTCACGGAATTTCTTGTTTATCCATTTAGAAACGTCGGAGGCATATTCGTACACCAGAAACACCGGGCGCGGGGTTCCTTCGGTTGGAATAAAAGCAAAGTTGCCATACACCATGGCCACATCCTGCTTATATAAGGGCGAAACCATCTGGTCTATCCACTCGGGCGGATAAATAGTATCGGCGTCGGCATTTAAAATATATTCGCCTTTCGCCTGGCTTAATCCTGCGTTTCGGGCATGTGTAATTCCTTGTTTGGTTTCCAGTATACACGTTGCGCCCGCAAGACGAACCAACTCTTCGGTTTCGTCTTTGGAATTATTATTCACTACTATGATTTCTATTTTCTTAGTAGTGGTGGTATCAGCTAACGATGATAAGGTTTTTAAAATATTCTCCGCTTCGTTGTAAGCCGGTATAACAATGGATATATCGGGGGTGGGAGAATACAGGTTCTGAATTTGCTTGCGTACTGTTTCTGCTCTACCTCTAAGCACCTCTTTGGGCTGGTTGTGTTTAGTTATGTAGGCAGGAAGGCCGATGTGTCGCATAGCTACGGGAGAGAGGTACTGAAGTGAAGGAAAGGTAGCTGATTATTGAGGGCAGAACGAGTTGTGCGGGGTAGGCGGCTGGCTGAGCCGATGCGTAAACAGCTACAGCTTAAGGCACTAAGCGTTTGCCGAAGTGAATATCGTAGTTGTATTTCACTTGTCTGAAAACTAGCCGAACACCGGCAATAAGCAAGTTGTTGCTGGAGCGCCAGTCGCTACGGGCAACCGTGCTTGGCTCTTCCGATGAGTTTTCCTGCAAAAACAACTCCTTGAACTTGGTGTAGAACAAGGCCCGGCCTTTGTTCTGGATAAAGGAGATGCACATCAGGTACTCGGTGCGGTCCGATTTGATACCCTCTTTGTAGCGCCCAAACCGTTCGAAGAAGTTGCTGCGCCGCAGGTGCGGATGGTCGCTGTAGTTGTAGATTTTGCCGGTGTGCGTGAACCACGGCTTGTACAGCATTTCCGCAAATCCTTTGCGGTAGGGCTTCAGGTAAGGATAAGCGTAATAGGCGTAGAAGCGGGCAATATCAATGTCGGGCGCTTCTTCCATCATGGCAAAAGCATCAAGGAAGTGAGGCAGAAACTGGTCGGTAGGCACGAAATCTTCCTGCACGTAAAGCGTGTAAGGCGTCTTGACGGCGTCTTGCCCTTTGTTCAGGTTGTTGCCTAAGCCTTTGTTAACGGGCGTAGTCACCAGATTGAATTTGCGCTTCTGCTGGAGTTCCTTGAGCGCCTGCACATGCTCGGGTTTGCTCCCATCGTCCGACACGACAATATCTCCAAACGTCACGTTGAGTTCGGCAAAAGAATCGAGGAGCCGCTCCAGCGACTTACTGCGGTTATAGTGGGTGACCAGTAAGGTGACGGTAGGAAAATTTGCCGTTGACATCAATCGAAGGGTTTAATAATAGCGCTTAGGCTTAGCTTACAGATAGGGGGCCGCACACCACGCCTCAGGCAACTAGGCCACCGATGGGCGGTGCGCCTTCTCCCAGGCCGCCGGTTGCGAATTCCGCACGAAGCGGCCAAAGCCCCGGAAGGCTGCTACGTTCATCATGGTAAAATAGAGCGGCACCAGCGCCGCCCCCGCTTTGCGGTTGCGGGTAGCCAGCCACCAGCCCACGGCGCTGCTCAGGTAGAACAGCACTTGCAGCACAAACAGCAGCGTGTAGATACCTTGCTGAGTATAGGCCAGGTAGGCATTCAGTGGCAGCAGCAAGGCCAGCAAGGCGGGAGTCAGGCTCCAGCGCAATACCCGGTGCGAAACGTACAGGAACGTTACTACAGGCTGCCGAAATGGGTTGAGCAGAAAAGTCAGGCGAGCCATTGACTGCCAGCCGCCGGCACAGATACGCACCTTACGGCCCATTTCCTCGGGCAAAGAAGTGGATGGCGGCTCCATGGCATAGGCTTTGGGCTCATATACCACCCGGTAACCCGCTCCCACAATGCGCATAGACTGCACGAAGTCGTCGAGAATGGTGTCGTGCTCGAGCGGTTTGAACAACTCCGTACGGAACGAAACCAACTCGCCGGCCGCGCCCATCAAACTGCATATTTTGGAGTCACAACGCTTCAGAAACGATTCGTATTTCCAATACAGGCCCTCGCCCGAACCCGACGCACTGCCGTCGTTGAGCACAACTTTTTCGCCGGAAACTGCGCCCACTTTCGGATCTTGGTAGTGGCGAATCATGGCGCGCACCGCTTCCGGATTCAGCATGGTGTTGCAATCCGTGAAGATTACGTAGGGCGTGTGCACGTACTGCATCGAGCGGTTCTCGGCCATTGATTTGCCGCCGCGCTCCGGCACGTGCAGGTGCTGCACCGTAGGAAAAGCGGCCAACACCTTGCCCGACTCATCCGTGGAACCATCGGTGATAAACAGCAGCTTCAGCTTGCTAGCCGGATAGTCGAGCGCCAGGCAGTTGTTGACCTTGGCGGCCAGGATAGAAGCCTCATTATAGGCCGGAACAATCAGCGTGACTTCAGGCTCGAAATCTGCCGTTGATGCGGTGTGCGAGGAGCGGGTTAGTTTAGCCCACACACCTACCAGCAGTCCGTAGCCTACGTAGGTGTAAAAGATGACTCCCAGAGACACCCAGAATAGCAATACAAGCATGAGCAAAGCAAGAAAAGAAATGAGGCAAGCCAGCTGATAAGCCGCTCACTTCCTGGTGATAGTATGTTTTCAATTGCGTGTTAGTCTGCTACGTAACTCAGTAGCAAGTAGGAGTTGGCTAACAACGATAGGCGTGATTTAAGGCCTGCCAAGTCGCCTGCTTACAGGCGGTTGGTGGGCGGTGTGCAGAGCGGCGGTACAAAGATGTGTGCTGAACGGGTAGGGCCAATGAAGGTTTCAGTCGCGCACCCTGATAAATCGAAGAAAAGAGGTGGCTTTCTTATTTAAAAGGTTGTAGGCTTTTCGGAGCATCCGGCTCGACTCCAGCCGGGGACGGTAGCCGCGCCATTCGGTTTGGTTGAGGTAGTGAAAAAACAGGTCTTTATAAGCCGGGTTGTGCTCATACATTTTGAATATTGGTTTGCGACCAATAAAATGAATCAGAAAGGGCTTCTCTACCGTGGACATGGGTACGCAGTTCCACAGCGGGTCAAGCTCCAGCCACTGCTCCGCCAGCACCACATTAAGCCCGTATTGGTCAGGGAAGCCAGCATACGCCTTGTTGTTGTTGATGCACGCAAGCACCTTATTGGTTAGGTTCATTTCGCGCCACAATGGCATATCAATTACCAAAAGGCCAGAGTTGAAATACTTGGCTTCAGGATTGAGTCCAAGCTCTTTGTAGTTTTTGATTCCGCCCCAGGGGTTGCTCACCTTCTCCGTCCGGTCAACTGCCGCCGCCAGCACGTGCCCTTGCAAATCGACATTCCACAGCACGGAAATGTCTTCCAGCAAAATCATGTCAGCATCCAAGTAAATGATTTTCTTCACCTTGCTGTCAACGAAGTAAGGAGCAAACAGGCGAATGTAGGCGCTGATTGGAAAAGACGAATTATCCATAGGAATAACCATATTCCTGGGAATGGCATCCTGCATCTTGATCCACACCAAAGATATCTGGGGTGAATCAATGCATCTAGTCAGCTTGGCTCGGTTTGTAGCGCTTAACCCATCGTCAACAATATACAGGGTGATGGTTTCCGCTGACTTATGAGTTACATCCAGTGATTTGAGCAGCGCTGCAAGTAAAACCGCAAAATGATTATTGCAGACTACAACGAGGGTTATGGTTTCCTGTGCAGTCATAAACGATGTAGCATAGGGGTGTGCAATGAGGCGGGCAGACGTGTTCGTAAGTAGTGCAGTATTCTTGCATGCTAAATAGGAGGGTAATAAACAGATAAGCGGAGGGTCGTATTGTAAAGTGAATTTAAAGCGAAAAGTACAGAAATATATAGGTGAAGTGAAATTTAAAGCGCAGATAATAAGTGCTTAACGCACTCTGTCCCAAGTGCCGGAAGAGGCATTGTACTGTTTAATTACTCGGGCCGGGTTGCCACCAACTACCGCATAAGCCGGCACGTCTTTGGTAACTACGCTGCCAGCCGCAACCACTGCATGCTTACCAATGTGCACTCCTGCGGTGATAACAGCATTGGCCCCAATCCAGGCCTCATCGTCCACTACAATGGCTGCCGTCGAGCATGGCTGGTCGTTTATGGGCATCGTAATGTCCTGATAGCCATGATTCAGCCCGGAGAAAACTACATGCTGAGCAATAATTACGTCATTACCCAACCGAATTGGGCCAATCAGAACGCTGGAAATACCAATGAGGGAACGGTCGCCGATGAATACGCCGCCCATGCCATTATTGATGGTAACATAATCCTCGATAATTGCCTTGGCGCCAACCTCGAATGGGTTGAAAGGCAACACATCTAGGCGGGTTTTCCAGCGCACCAAGGAGCCGCGGCCGTAACGATGCTTGAATGGGTTAACCAGCCAGCGTACCCATAGCCGGGGGCGTGCCTCCTGCGGAACGACCAGCAAGTACAGCACCAGCTTTTTCAGTTTTGGGTTGTTTTTGATGCTGTCGACTACTGACATAGAAAGGAAACCAAGTGAAGGCAGGGTAGCGTTGCAACGCTCCAATCAATTAATGGTACTAGGGCTGATAGGCGGGCTTCTGACGACCAATTCAGCAAGCAGGAATAAGCCTTTCTTTATTGCGAAGAAACTGTGTAAAACAGGTCCAACTATTAGGCAGGTTGCTTCTTAGCCGATGCTGACTCAACTATATCCCAGAAGTAAGCCACTCGGGCCTGCCAGGTATTGAGGGCTGCCTTGGCTATGCGAGCCTGTTTTCTCTCAGCGCTATCCTCCTGAATTGCCTGATTAATCTTCGCCACAAATTCTTCTTCCGTCTGGGCAATGTAAGCCACATCACCGAAGTCCTGAATGTCTTCGGAGAAGGCAGTGGCAATAACCGGCTTACCAGCCGTCAGGTACTCATTTATCTTCAGCGGGTAAATGCTCTTCGTCAGAACACTGTACTCGAACGGAATGAGCAGGCAGTCGCTGTGCTGAAGGTAGGAGGGTAGGTCTTTTATGTCGCGGGAACCGGTGAAGATGACGTTGGGCAGTTTGTCTAAGTCAAACTCTTTATGGTCTTCATTGCTAACAGGACCTACCATCAGCAGTATTTTATCGGTGTGGGTTTGCGCCACCTTCTTTAGCAGGCTGTAATTGATACGGCTGCCAATATTACCCGTGTAGCAAATAATCTTTTTATCGATACCAACTAATTCTTTAGGCCGCGCAAGCTGCTCAGTTGCTGCTTTCTGGAACAAACTAAAGTCAGCCGCATTGGGCATGCAGAAAGCCGCCGGTGTATAGCGAGAAATCAGATGCGTTAGTTGTTTGGAAGTACCCATACTCACATCGGAGTTGAGAATCACTTCTTTCTCTAAGCGCACCCCATGCCTAGCAATATAGGTTTCCTGCGTGATGTCGTCAATCGTCTGGTACACCTTTACCACTGGCTGGATGTCCGCCTCAATCGACCTAAAATAAAAGGGGTCAAAGGAATTAAAGAATACGTACTTCTTAATATTGAAATCTTTAATTGTCTTCTTCAAGGCATTCTGCACAATACGGTCATTGAATTTCCAGAGTGTATTGTACAGAGTTCCTTCCTCAAGCCAGTTGATAGGTAAAGTAACCTTTGGTGTTACAATAGTTAAGTTATCGGGTAACCCGTCTATTTTACGGTAAATACTCTTCCCCAAAAACAAAGCAGGTATCCTCGACTTCACCATATCCTTGTTGGAATACTGTGAAGCAACTTCATTCAGAGAAAAAGGATGATCTATATAAAAGACCCTGTTGTTCTTCGCAAATTCTTTAGCAAAGCTAAATCCTACTGACGAGTAAGGATTGTCCCACCTGGAAGTTGAAATGATAACAATGTCGCAGTCGTTTCTCATGTTAGTAGCAGGAGTAGTAAGTTTCATACTGTGCCTTTCAATAATGAGTAGATAAAAAATTGATTATATCATTATCATTTTTGGCATGCAGAATCTGCGCTCCAGAAAGCAAAGGAAAGAAATTGGCAAACTCATTGAACATTATTTCCAATCCCCCTCCCGTGGCTGGGTTATCGTTGCCCTTCGATAGTATAATATTGACTCCTCCAAAATAACTTGCCAGCGTTGCTGTGCCCCCATGCACTGAAACAAAGCGTTGGCAATTTGCATAAACCATCAACTGTAGATGATTAAAATTATTTACTGAGGCTTGATGCTTTCTGTATAGATCATCCAATAATATAACTTCAGGGTGAAATTCGTTTAGCCATTTATGCTCGCCTAAATCAAGTATTTCACTATTGTCTTCAACAATATGGGCTGGTAAAGGTCTGTTGTATATTATTTGGTATTTGCTTTTGTATTTGGATATGATTTCGTTTAAGACTTCAATACTTAAAAAATTTAATGGTGGCCCATCCCACTCAACGTTGTATTTATTGGCAATGACCATGATAGGCTTTTCAAAAACGAAGATATCGTTCTTGTAATGCTCTTTTAACGGCACAGGTGCCCATTTTTGATAACTTTTAGAAATGCTATGGGTGGTATTAGGAGTGTCAAAGTTCTCGTAAGCAAATCGAGCATTCCTAAAATCATATCTCTCTTCATGGTTCTCACTAAAGAAATAAAATTCTTTAGTGCCTTTGCAAGATATGGTTTTGGCTAATGTTCCATTTAAGTGATGCCAATAGGCAAACGGTAGTATATGGCAAATTTCTGTTTGAAATTCTCCCGAATAATTTATCTCTTTGTATTTTTTCTTAACAATATAATCGTCAGTGAAGAATCTTATCTGATTTAACCTGCTAAAGTAATTGTCGCGAATATAATAGCGAATGCCTTTATCCATTTTTGGATATTGAATAAAGGTTATAGCTGACAAGACTTTAAGTATGATACTCTTCATTGAGCCGAAAGCAAGGTGGTTATGGGTGATAGTACCTATAAAGCTTTTGCTGATGATCTTATATCTGTTAGCGAAACTTTGTACAGCAGGGTTAATACTGCGTAGATGGATCCCCCAATACACACCTGTACTATAGTATTGGTGAGGCCAACATAGCCAACTGTAATTTTATAGATGTAGATTGCTCCAATCATTAGCAAGCAGAATAAGGTAGTTTTCAACACATTCAATACGAATTCGCGCATAAAGTCTCCAACTAAATATTGAACGATGAAAAAGTTTAATACTAGATTTACCAAGGTTGCAGTTAGATAGGCATAGGCTATACCAATTACACCCCACTCTTTGCCGAAAAGGTATAGCAGAGGGATTTTTACGATTAGGGTAATCAAATTAAGGTATAATAGAAATTCGGGTTTACCCTTCGAGTATACTAAAGTGAAAAGCGGATGTGCCAAGCAAGTGAATATACTTACGAAGACAAAGATTTTTATCAACTCAATTGTCTGCTCCCAGCCAGGACCGTACATCAATGGTACTACACTATCCGCAGTTATGTACAGGCCAGCCAACAGCGGAAAGTTAAGGTAGCTTACTAAGTCCAAGATCTTTAAGTAAGACCTTTTAAGGCTAAGAGGATCTTCCTTCATTTTAGCAAGAATAGGATAGGCTACCTGTAGAATAATTGGGTTTAGCTTGCTAACAGGAAATATTGTCAATTGTGAAGCAATTGTGTAGAAGCCCAGCGCTTTTACACCCAATATTCCGCCAATTGCAATATTGTCAGAATTATTCTGTACAAAAGAAATAAATCCTTCTCCCACGTTGTAGATGCCAAATCTGAGGTGCTCTTTCGTAATAGAAAGATCAAAATTCAGCATGGGAATAAAATATTTACGTCCGAATATTATCTGCAATACTGATCTGGTTACAGCCATTACTAACTGCCCGAATATCAGGGATAATTCTTCGAATTTAAGATAAGCTAATATTATAGTAGTTGCCGTTCCAAAAACAGCTCCAATTATATCAATAATAGCCGTTGATTTGAATTTTAAATTTTTTTGCAGTAGGAAGGAATATATTTGACCGAAATACGCTACCAGAAAATATAGGGATGATAGCTTGATTACATTTTCTAATTTGGGTTCTTTGTAGTAACTAATAACTAATGGAGTGCAGAAATAAATTATAACTGCCATAGATGCTCCAAGCAGTATGTTTAATATGTATAAGGTGGATAATACTTTTCTGTCGTCTTCCTGCTTGTAAATTATTGAATTGGAAAATCCAAGATTGCCAAATATGTTAAAGAAGTTTATTATCAACGCGCTTACGCTAACAATGCCAAAAGCAGCTGGCGGTAGTAGCCGAGCGAGGATAGCAACCTGCGCAAATTGAAAACAGGTTGAAATAACAGTTGCGACGGTTACCCACTTTCCACCATTGATTGCCTTTTCTTTATTACTCATTTTGCGTTGCGACTACACGTGGTGGAGGCTTGGAACCGTGGTATATGCACAGGATTGTGTAACAAGACGCACGGTGATACGCTTGCCAAGCGAGCAAGTGAAATAAGGTTCCTGCTTCTTAATTGAAGTAAGGTGTGTTACCTAGTTATGCTTGTTTTTGCAATATTAGGCTATAGTTAGCTCTAAGCCATACTATATAGCCCAGTCATTTCTCAGAGGCTGCCCGTAAACCGTACTTTATTCCTAATACAAGGCAGGCGAGAGCAGGCAGGAAGACTATTTCCCAAGGCATAAAACAGATAGTTAGTGCTGGGGAGTATCCATGCCAGAACTGGTAGCATGCGGAGTAGGCATGAAGGAAGACTTGGCTTTCTTGATTTGCAGCAGTGCCAGTACCATTGAAACCAAAGCCAGCGGCAAGTGCAGAATAGCCTGCGCTACCTGACGATTGTATAACCGGGCCGGCAAGGAAAGGAGCAGTGCCCCCCCCGTGCCGAGTAGCAATCCGGCCCAAAACAATGGAGAAGGTCCTACGGGTAGCCGAAGCAGAGACAAGAGAAATAGCACTCCCAACAAGCCTAATAGCAGAATGCGCGGCACCAGCAGGGTTTGCAGCACTTTATCGAAGAACTCAACATTACCACGAAACAACTGCACCGGGCCTTCCCAGAAGTACTTCTGAAGAAATTCCACCTGGGCAGCTATCCAACGGGTTCTTTGAGTGGTAAAAGCCTGAGAGTTAGGGATTTTCTCGTCGTAAACGTAGGCGTTAGGCAGGTACCCGATTTTGATTTCGTCTTTCACCGTGCGGAAATCCATTTCCTTATCCTCGCCGGGCGTTTCGCCAATGTCTTGCATCAGCTTCCGCAGGTACTGGAACTCGAAAGCCATACCTGAGCCGATGAGAGCCGCCGACATACCCAAGCTGGCGTGGCCCTGGCGGAAGATGTGGTTGTTAATCTCCTCGTTGCAGGCGTCGAGAACGGCAAAGGCCGAATCCAGGTTCTTGGCGGTACGGTGGCCCTGTACTACCCGATAACCGGCCGCAAAGGCATCATTTACCTGAGTCAGGAAGCCAGCATCCATGATGTTGTCCACGTCTAGCACTACGGCCACATCGTAGGCATCATTTGGCAAGGATTGCAACGCCGTTAATAGCGCCTTGCCCTTGGTGCTCTTCTCGAAGAATACCTCGATAACGCCAATTTGCTGGCGGCGCAGCGCCTGTACGGTGGCTGGCTGCAACCCATCAGCAATAACGTGGACGTCCATCTGGCCTGGGTAGGCCTGGCGGAGAGCGGCCGGAGCAGTTTCCAGAATTACGGCGTCAGAATGGTAGGCAGGAATAAGTACGCACATCCGCCGATAGGCTGTGCCTGCGGGTGCTTTAGGAATGGGGGCAGGTTTACGGTGTCCGGCTATTGCAAAAAGCAGCAGGTACAGCACGTTGAGCAACAAGAATATTCCCAACGCATAGAAGAGTAGGGAAATGATGGTCAGTACGATGCTCATGAAAGAAAATGGTTTTGGTGCACATTATGGGGGTGAAGGTGCCACTTGAGCCCCCGCCACAACGCGTCTAAATATTTTTGCTCTAGATGGAGCCCATACACCAGCCCTTGCTTGGGCACAGCTACAAATAGAAAGAAAAGCATGCCACTCCAAAACCGCACGCCCGACGAATTGCGCCGGATATACAATAGGCGGTTGCGGTACATGTAATACGTGCGCATCACCGAGCCTTGCCCCACCGAAACCGACTCTTTGTGGTAGACGGTGCCTTGGGCCACGTAGTGGCTTTCATAGCCCCCGCGTTTAATCATTTCGCACCAGTCCAGTTCCTCGTAGTAAAGGAAATAAAGCTCGGGCATCAGACCTACCTTCCGGATTACTTCCATCGGTACCATCATGGCGGCACCGTGGATGAGCGGGGTGGGGGAGGAGACGTTGTGTTGGCCTTCATCCTTTTCCATCAGCCCAAACGTCACGCTACGGCCGGTCCAAGGATTGATGCCTCCACACCCAGCGTACTGAATCAGGTTGTCGGTGCCGTGGAATATGATTTTGGGCGAGGCGATACCCGCTTTAGGATTTGCCTCAAACAACTCGACCAGCGGCTCTAGAAAGCCGGGGTCTACTTCAGTGTCGTTGTTAAGAAACAGCAGGTATTTACCCTTTGCAACGGCAATGCCTAAGTTATTGCCCCCGGCAAAGCCCAGGTTTTCAGGGGACCGAATAAGGTGAACCTCTGGGAATTGGTCGGCAATAGGCTGTATTTCCGCTTCCGGCGACGCATTGTCAACTACAATTACCTCGTAGTTAGGATACGTTATCTGCCGGAGCGAAGCCAGCATTTCACAGGTAACGCTGGCTTGCTTGTAGTTGATGGAAATGATGGAAACGAGCGGCTTATCCATAAGTAAATCAGGTAGTAGGAGAAGCTTTATCGAGTTCCGGACCAAGGAAAACAAACACCCAGGAGATATACACAATCATGGCCGTGGGCACCTGGTTCATGATTTCGTTGCCGTAGCTACAGAACAGAATGCCGCTGAAGCCGGCCGTAAGCGCCAACAGTTGTTGTCGGAGCTGCGGGTTGCGGATACGCCAGACAATGCCACAGCATTTGCCCAGAATATAGAGCATCATGCCAAACCAGATAGTGAAACCCACGATGCCGTATTCTGCCCAAATCTTAACGTAGTAGCTGTCGGGCTCAATGGTGGATATAAACTTGTCTTTGTTGAACTCGTGCCCCCACGTACCTATGGTGCCAACTCCTTCGCCGAACGGCTTAGTAGCCAGGTAGGCACGCAGAGTGGCCTGATTGGTGAGGCGCAACTGCAACGAGGGGTCGTTGGGGTCCAAGGACGAGCGGAAGCGGAAGACGTCAGGGTTGCCGTTACCAATGTTGGTATACTTCAGCACTCCTAGAGCTCCTACTGCCAATACGCAGCCAATAATCAACACTTTGGTTTGCTTACTTAACAGCAGGTACACAAAAATACCGGCTGCCAGCACAAACATAGCGCCGCGCGTACCGGAAATAAGCATACCATACAATAAGATAAAACTGGCCAAGCCAAAGGAAATCCGCTTCCACCAAGCAAATGGGCCCAGTGCCAGAATAAGGCAGATGAGGCTGATATGTGCCTGGGAAGAACCAAACTGGGCAGCCTCACTATAGAAGCCGAAAATGCGGAGCTTGCCCCAAATAAGGTGGGTTTCGGCAGCTCCGGCATCCAGCCATAGCTGTTCCATGGCGTCCACCCCGAGCACTTTTTGCTTGATGCCGTAGAAGCTGGCCAGCAACGAAAACCCGATGATGAGCAGCAAAAACAGCCGTAAGTCGCGGCGCTTATTGAACAGCACAAACCCCAGGGGCACGGTAAGCAGCCAATACAGCGAGATGTTACGCATCTCATAAAACCAGCCCGCAACGCTAGGGCGCGAAGGATTAGCAATTTCCAGCACGGTAATGCCAAACCATATCACCCCTAGCAACGACAAGTCATTTTTCGCACGGGTCCAGGTAATTTGCTCGGAACGGTGAAAGATGACCCCCAGCCAAGTAAGCACCAGCAGCCCATCCATACCGAGCCCAAAGGGTATTCCCGTAACGTGCCGCCCGATGTAGCCCAGTACAAAGCAGTAGACAATGTAGGAGATGAACCCAGCCCGGGGGTTAAGAAAAATCAGGACCAGGAAGAATACCAACAGCGTAATGCCCAGCAACAAACCAGGCACTAAGGTGCCAACCTGCCCAGCCGACCACCCCAGCCCCAATGCTACTAACAACGCCACCGGTAGTAGCCAGCGGGAGTTGAGAAGGGTTTCAGAAAATGGCGGGGTAAGCTTCATACGCTGGCGGCGCGGCAGACCGCGCCAAACTTAACTTAACACTTCTTCGCCGTGTTGCGGCGATACGCCTGACAAAACAACCTCAACGGGGGCTGTTGTTGCAGTGCGAAGATAATCAACAGTTTGCTGATCGGTGGGGCGCCAGGTGCGCGTGGCCGGTACCGTTAGAAACACCAGATTCAGCTGCCGCAGAATACCCACTGGCACTGCTTCCTCGCGAAGCGCCGGGAATTCAACCAGCACCACTTGCACATTGGGCGAGCTAATTTCCGACATGCGCTTCGGTACGGCATGCTGAATCAACTGATCAAGGGGCCAGCCTTGTACAGCCGCTGCTTCCGATGGATAGAACAACGACGGTGCCTCAAACGTGTCGTCTACGTCGTTGTGGTCGGGGTACAGGGCTAGAGTTTGCACTCCCATTTCGTGGCAGCGCTGGGCCAAGGCTTGGCACAAGGTGGTTTTTCCTTCTTCCCGCTGCACGCTAAACACGCCCACCACAAAGGGAGATGGTGTTTGCGAAGAGTTGGCTTTCAACAGGATGTGGCGTACCAACTGGTCGAGGCTGCGCTGCTGGGAGGCTTGCAGTTGTTTGGTAGGAGTTACCTGCTTGTCCAGCATGATGCCGGCCACTGGCAGGCCAATACGGCGGGCAGCAATTTGAGGGTTCTTCAACGAACGGTCGAGCAAGCCTAAGCCCAATACCAGACCCGTAGTGAACACAAAGCCACCGACACTGCTCAGCAGTACCAACAGCAGCAGCTTGCTGGTTTTAGGTGAGGTTGGCAGATTTGGCGCATCAACGATTTTGAGGTGCGTGGCAGTAAGCTGTGAGTTCTGCTGCGACGAACGGCTGGCGTTCAGGCTGGCTAATATGCCCAGATACTCTTTCTCCGCCAGCTCTATTTCCCGCTCAATCCGTTTTTTAGTGGCACCAAGTGGCGCCATGCGCTGGTATTCCTGCTCAAACTCCTGTAGGCGCCGATTCATAACCCCCAGCTTGGCCTTGCTGGTTTCCACCTGTATCATGTCCTGCATCCATTGCGAAAGCAGATCCTTATTGGCAATACCTTCGGTGGAGTTGCTATTGGCAACTACCTCATCCACATTGTTTTGCAGATTCTGAATAGTTCTGTTGGCTTCCGCTTGCAGCTGACGAGCTTTGTCAGCCGAGCCAGCTTCTTTTTGCTGGCTGTACAGCTGCTGATCTGCAATGGCTGCGTTCAGTCGACTCAGTTTTTCCTTCTGTTCAATTACTTTTCTGCTACTCAGTAAAGCTCCTTGCTTACCACCAAGCTTCCGGTTTATGGCTTGCAAAGCAGCCTGAGCTCCCGCATAGTCTTGGTTCATTTGGGCCAGTTGGCTGGCCAGAGCTTCTCTCTCGTTGGCTACCGTGCTCGACTGCTCATCGTAGTTGATGATGTTGTTGTCGCGGTTGAAGGCTAGGTTCTCGTTTTCAGCTTTCGCCAAACGGGCCTTTGCCTTCGTTAGCTCGTTTTCGTAGTACTCGATAACCGACTCAGTCTGGCCTTCACGCAGGTTTCTCGACTGGTTCATAAATACCTGAGTAGCCAAGGCCAACGTGGCGCGGCATAACTCCGGGTCGTAGCTCTCAAACTCCAGCCGTACTAAGTCACTAGTGCCAATGCGCGTTCCTATCAGGTTGTTGAGCGCCGCCAAAGAATAGGTGGGGCTGCCAGAGTTCAGCAGCTGATAAAGCAAGTTGGTGTTGTTGGCCTTGGCGTAGCGCCGTACGTTTTCCGCTGTGGCCTCAAGCGTTGGGCCGGTTAGCTGCTGGCGTAAACGCTCAGGGAGTACTTCTTGTAGCTCCTCGTAGGGGCCACCGCTGCCAAGCAACGCCGGTTGCTTGCTACTCTGCCACAAGTGGCTGGCCAACAGCTGGTAAACAACTTCTTCCTTGGTAGAACGAGCCTTAATCAGGTTGATAAGGTTATCGAAGGCGTTGGCTGTAGACGCGTAGTCGGTCTGCGCATTGCCAGTGAGCGAATAACCCGAAGCAATACCCGTGTAAATGGTGGTATCGGAGCTATAAACTTTAGGAAGATGCCGAGCGAAAAAATAGGTTGAAACGCCGAGCACCACGGGTACCAGTACCAGCAGAAGCCATTTTCGCGCCAGCAACCGGAGTACGTCAGATAAGCTCATGGGGTCTGCATTAAAGAAGAAATAGTGGTTCCTACCACTTCTTCCAATATCATGAATGATGTATCGTATTGATTACGAGCGGTTTCCTGCGACATGGCCGATTGATTCAGCTGATTGGTCGCCTCAGAAAGTTCCGTTAGCGTGAGCTGGCCCTGCCGAAACTGCTTTTCTGCTAACCGGTAGTTGGTTTGCACCGTCACGTAAGACTCTTGTTGCAGCGTCAGTAGCTTTTTGGCCAGCACCACGTTCTGATACAGTTGAATTACCTGTTGGCGCAATTGGTTTTCCTGTTCTTTGCGCGTGAGTTCATTGCGCTGGTAATTCAGCTGTTCCTTTTTGATCAGGGTGTTGCGGGAAAGTACCTGCAAGAGCGGTAACGCCACTGAAACACCAGCCGCATACAGGCCCGCATTACGTCCTCTGTCGTAACCTGGCACACCTGGGTTGATGGCGCCAATGGTACCTTGGTTACCGTAAGTGTAGTTGCCTATTACGCCTACACCACCGAGTATCTGGCGCTTGGCGATTTTTATGTCCTGCTCATTGATAGACTTCCCTACTTCCATCGACTGCAACTGAGCCGAGTGCTGGATGGCAGCAGCCGTGAGCCGTGGCAAGGCAATAGTCGGAGAATCAAAAAAGACAGTTTGCCAGGTGCTGGCAGGCGCAGTCTTCGCCTGTCCTAGCGCTACAGTGGTGTAGAACGCCAGGATCAGGCTGCCCAATAACTTTCTCATTAAACGCTTTCCTTTTGGAATAATGCTGGTATCGTCTTCAACACGATTTCGATGTCTTTCTTCAGCGAGTAGTTTTTAGCGTACTCCACGTCCAGCATTTTGCGCTCCTCCTCCGACATGTCGCCGCCTTTGCCGCGCTTGGTTACCTGCCACAGGCCAGTAATGCCAGCCGGGGCAATAAAGCGTGCCGCAAATTGGTCGGTGGTAATCTTTTCGGCTTCGTACAGCGGCAGCGGCCGGTTGCCGACAATCGACATATCACCTCGCAGCACGTTGTAGAGCTGGGGCAATTCATCGATGCTGGTGTTACGAATGATTTTGCCAATGAAAGTTACGCGGGGGTCATTCGCAATTTTAACGAAGGCGGCGCCGGCTTGTGCTTTCTTGAGTAGCTGGTGCTGGCTCTCGCAAATCACTTGGCCTTTATCGTCAATCAATTGAGCTTGGCAAGGTGTATCGCCGGCCAGGCACTGAGGGCACAACGCCGATACCGAAACCTGCTCTTGCTCGGCTTCTGCTTGGTACTGATTGAGGCCCTTCATAGAGGAGAGCATCTGGTCAGCATCCTGCCGCATCGAGCGGAATTTCCAGAATTTAAACACCCGGTAGCCCGTTCCAACCCGGTAAGAGTAGTAAAAGATTGGCCCCTTCGATTCCAGCTTGATAAGTAAGCCAACTATCAGAAAGAGAGGGGATAAGCAAAGCAGGATGAAAGCAGCAAAGAGAGTATCGAAAATCCGTTTGCTGATGGGAAAGTGCAGAGAATATGGGTTGCTGGCTGCTTCAGGAGCAGCTGCCGGATTGTAACTGGGAAACTTGTTCAGGTGCGGACCTACCCTTTCCTTACCTGTCCCTTGGAACATGGGATTTGTGATACTTGCATTCATAACAACGTGAGTGTGTGGTGTTGCGCAACGTGCGCATTAGGACAACAGGGCGGGTAGTAATAGGGTAGTAAACGGGGCGAGGATGCTTATACTTTCACTTTATCTAAAAGCTTTCTAACCCGCAGATCTAACTCCTCCGGATTGAATGGCTTGACCACGTAGTCGTCGGCACCTTGTTTGAGGCATTTGATTTTGTTGCTGGTTTCATCCTTGCCCGAAAGCATCAATAGCGGAGTGCTGTGGTGCAGGATGTTAGCGCGCAAGCGTTTGATGAAGTCCAAGCCATCCATAACTGGCATGGCGTAATCGGCTATGATGGCATCGGCGTTATTGCCCTTTTCCAGCCATTGGATGGCCTCCAACCCGTTTGATTTCAACACTACATCGAAATCAGAGGTGAAGTAATGTTCTAGGATCAGGCGAATCGACGGCTCATCATCGACTACTAGTAAGGTTTTTTTCATAACCAATATCAGGAGGTGATGAGGTGGAAAGAAATTTCGTGTTCTACGCAGGGGGATAGGCTCTCCCTGTGAAAATAAGTCAATTTGTTATGATTTGAGTTACAAATATAGGTGTCTGTATGGGAATAACAAAACTCTATCGATTTTATGCAATGATTTGGTAATCTTCACAAGGACGAGCTACACAGCTAATGTGCCATTCTGAAACCTATGAGCTACTGCAAAAAGCTTCCTTGACTTATAGGAAACATACAGTATAAAACTTCATTCTTCTAAGTGAAACAAAGCCAGAACGAAAATAACTAATTAAAAATTAAGGATTGTATATAATAAATCTAGCCTAGTTGGCCCTCATTCAATCAGCCAGTGCCCATTCTTTGAAATGTACTTTGAACATGAGTAAGTCATATACAGGAACCGGTTAAGGTGCCTAATACGTGGGTTAAAAAATTTTGGCCATATTTTTTGAAAAAAGATCAATAAACAGTGGAGTGGCCTTGGAAATGGCAGTGGCTAACGTATAAAATTCGCTCTTAGACGGAATAGGAGTGGTTTCTGCCAACGCCTCAAGCTTCTTAAGATGGTTTGTTTCTGGCTGGATGTTGAGGCTGCCGAAGGTGGTTTTCAGGCTGTGGGCCTCCTGGGCCACCGTCGGCCAGTCGTTTCGCTCAATGGCATCCTGCAAAGACCGAACCTGCTGGGGCACTCTCTCCACGAATAGCTCCAGAATCTTGTAAATGAACACGGGGTCGTTGCCCAACTTGCCGAGCAGATTGAAATCATAATGCAAACCCAGCTCTGCCGGCGCCGCTGGTTCTTCCGGTAGCGGTAGGCCACCACCAGGAGCCCGCTTGCTCACTTGAGCAAGCAGATTATACAAGGCCACATCGGTGTAGGGCTTGGTGAGGTAATGCGTGAAGCCCAACGACTGGTAGGAACCCGCATTGATGCGAATTGCATCCGCCGACAACGCAATAATGGGTACATGCTGGTTCGGGCCGGGTGCAGCGCGGAGGCGGGCCGTAGCTTCTATGCCATCGAGCATAGGCATCTGCACATCCATCAGAATCAGGTCGTACTTGCTTTGCGACGATTTAAGCAAGGCTTCCTCTCCGTTCTGCGCCATTTCCACCCGCACTTTCCACTGCCCCAGCATCGAAACGCCAATCAGTTGGTTGACGGCGTTGTCTTCGGCCAGCAGCACCGTGAGGCCTTGCAGCAGATTGGGGTCTTTGATAACCGCTGCATTTTCCGTTAAAGGGGCTTCGCTCACTGCGTACGGAATAGTGAACCGGAAGCAGCTTCCGCGGCCTAGCTCACTTTCCACCTCAATGGAGCCACCCTGTAGCTCAATCAGGTTCTTGCAGATAGTCAGCCCAAGGCCCGTGCCACCGTACAAGCGTGGAATGCTGCTGTCGGCCTGCCGGAAGCTGTTGAATATCTGGCTGATGTTCTCAGGGCTGATGCCAATACCCGTGTCGGCTACACTGAAGGTGATGGGCAAACTGCTGCCTTGGCACTGGCTGGCATCAATGGTGATGGTAATGGCGCCTTGGCGCGTGAACTTGATGGCGTTGCTGATTAGGTTGACTAGCACCTGATGCAGCCGGAAAGGGTCGCCTGTGGCAAGTGGTAGGGGGGCTTCCGGACTCACAATGCGCAGTAGCAAGCCTTTCTCGTCGGATTTGAAACTCAACGAGCGAGCCGCATTCTGAACCGTAGATAGCACATCGAATGGGATATTCTCCAAGCTAATCTTGCCGGACTCGATTTTGGCAAAATCCAGGATGTCGTTGATAACTACCAGCAAGTTCTCGGTGCTGGACTTAATCATATCCACGTAATCGGTTTGCTCCGTGGAGAGGGGCTCCTTCTTCAGCAAGTCCGCCAAGCCCATAATTCCGTGCAAAGGCGTCCGGATTTCGTGGCTCATATTGGCCATAAACAGCTGCCGGGCTTGCACCGATTCTTCGGCCACCTGGTGGGCCCGTTTCAGGTCGGTAATGTCCGACGAAAACGTAAGAATGTAGTCCGAGCCATCTGCCTGCGCCAACGGGCTTTTGGTGGTGTAATACCACACCGTTTGCCCATCCTTAAGGTGGTAGCATTCCTCGAATGACGTGGTAACTATCGGGCGGCTTATTGCTTCTGTTGGGTCAGTGTCCGGGCTGGCAGGGCTTTCTTCTTCCACCGAAGCCGGGCTGATTTGCTGCTCAAGCAACTCAATGTAGCGCTTGTTGGCTAAGATGCATCGGCCGGCCTGGTCTTCTACATACACCAGGTTCGGGCTGTTATCAATCACCAAGCGCACTAGGCCCTGCTGGTCTTCCAGCTGCTGCTCGGTTTGTTTGAGCTGGCTAACTACCCTGGCTAAGTTGTGCGCCGCCTCCGGCGACGATACCAGGGTGGTAGAAGCGGTATCCACTGTTTCCAGCAGGGTTCTAAGCCGGGCTACTTCGGCTTCGGCTTCTTTCCGCCTTTGGCGTTCGAGGGCTAGGGTGACCTTCAGACTCATAAGCAGGGAAAAGTATGCTGCACCAGACAGGGGCCGCCCCACCGAATTACTCATTTAGCGAAACGGCTAAATGAGTAATTCGGTGCGCGGCACATTATCCTCGGAAAGATACCGGACTTTACTGGAAGAGTCACACAGGATGGTGCAATGGTAGACAGGCGCTGGCTAATAGACAGGGCCTGTAAAGTCGCCTAACGGGGTAAGTCCTACCTTTGCTACGCCTTACTAGCTCGGCTGCTCGGCGCTGGCCGCTACTTTATATTATATGCCATTCACTTTTTCGCATCCGGCACTGGTTGTCCCGTTGTTATACGCCCGGCGTAAGTACCAGTGGATATCCGCTACTGGGCTGATAGTGGGTAGCATGGCGCCCGACTGCGAGAAATTTATCCGGCTTAAGCTGGCTAGCGCGCACAGCCACACGGTAGCCAGCATCTTTTATTTCAGCTGCCCGGTTACGTTGGCGGTGGCTTTTATTTTCCACCTGCTGGTGCGGCGCCCACTCCTGGCGCACTTGCCGGGAGTGCTGTATCGGCGCCTGGAAAAATACATGAGCTTTGACTGGTTAAACTACTTCCGGCGCTACTACTGGGGTGTGCTGTTGAGCGCCATAGTAGGCGCTGCGCTGCATCTGTTCTGGGATAGTTTCACGCACAACCATACCCTGACAGCGGAAATGCTACCCGGCCTGCGTGGTATCATGTGGGTGGGCAGCCGCACCGTACCCATATTTCACGTGGTGGCCTTTGTGAGTTCCGCAGTTGGTGGGGCCATCATTGCGCTGGCTGTCTGGCTCATGCCTGCGCGGCAACTCAAAGCTGTGCCCGCTACTGCCAGCGTGCTGCACTATTGGGGCCTGGCGGTTGTGATAGGGGTAGTGCTGGAAATACAATGGGTGCTACTAGTGCAGCCACGTATCCTGAGTGCTGGCATTGCCGCTATTACCGCCGGGCTGATAGGCATACTTGCCGCTTCCGTTTATTTCCGGCGGCGTATGGCCGTACGGCGCTCTTAGTTGAGTGCCAGCAAACCCCACTGAAATTGACTGGAGCGGGCCTTTAATTGCCACTATAAAGCACTCTGCTGCCGTAGCAGTGCTTCCGCTAGCAGCAAATCATCGGGAGTTGTGATTTTCAAGTTGCAGTAGTCACCGGCTACCAAGTGAATGGGGTGCATGTCTTCCACTACGCTGGCATCGTCGGTGAACGTGGCTAGCTCAGGTAACTGGTAGGCCCGCCGTAGCAAGTTGATTTCAAAGCACTGAGGCGTTTGCACCAACCGCAAGCGGCTACGGTCTAAAGCATAGGAACCCTGCTGGCTTAATCCGCGCACCGAATCTTTGGGAGGCACAGCGGCTATAGCTGCCCCGTGGGTGGCGGCAGCGGCGTAAGTATTCTCAATAACGGTCACTGGCGTCAGGGGGCGTACTCCATCATGCACAGCCACTACGCCCGTTGGGTAGCTGGCCAATTCTGCCAGCCCGTTGCGCACCGAGGCCCACCGTGAGGCCCCACCTGCTACCACCGTATGCGGCAACTGAATGTGGTAAGTGGCACACAGCTGCGCCCAGGTTTCAAACTGGTCGGCAGGCAGCACCAGCACAATGGCCACTACGCTCAGCACCGGATCAGCAAACCGGCGGAGTGTATGCAGTAGCACTGGCTCCCCGGCCAACTCCAGAAACTGCTTGGGCCGGTCGGCCCCCATGCGCGTACCGCTGCCACCGGCCACTATAATGGCGTATCTGTTTGAAGAAGCAGAAGCTAAAGTGCCAGACGACGAAGCCATAGTAGGGGGTGAGGTAAGAACGTGGGAATGGTAGCAAAAGTAAAGGCCCAGCCGTTTTCAGGGGCTAGGCCTTTGCAAGAATCAAACGCTGTGGTAGCAGCAACCAGTTGCTGCTTGCTTACAAGATCAGCATGGCGTCGCCGTAGCTGAAGAACTTGTACTTCTCTTTAATTGCCGTCTGGTACGCCTCAATCAGGAACTCGTGGCCGGCAAAGGCTGAGGCCATCATCATGAGCGTGCTTTCCGGCGTATGGAAGTTGGTGAGCAGCGTATTGGCAATTTTGAAATCGTAGGGCGGGAAGATGAACCGGTCGGTCCAGCCTTCATTGGCCTTCAGGCGGGAATTAGCCGAAACCGACGATTCCATGGCGCGCATCGAAGTAGTGCCCACTGCGCACACTCGCTTCTTGGCATCCAGCGCCTTGTTCACCACTACAGCCGAAGCCGCGGGCACAATGAAATTCTCGGAATCCATCTTGTGCTTGGTCAGGTCTTCCACGTCCACGGTGCGGAACGTGCCCAGGCCTACGTGCAGCGTAACCGGTACCACTTCCACACCTCTGATTTCCAGGCGCTTCATTACCTCACGGGTGAAGTGCAGGCCCGCCGATGGGGCCGCTACCGCACCCGTGTGCTTGGCGTAGATAGTCTGGTAACGCTCCTTGTCGGCTGGCTCGGCGTCGCGGGTGATGGACTCGCGCGGTAGTGGCGTTTCGCCCAGGTTGTGCAGCGCTTTGTAGAACTCCTCGTCGGAGCCGTCGAACAGGAACTTGATGGTGCGGCCGCGCGACGTGGTGTTGTCGATAACCTCGGCTACCACTTCACCTTCATCGTCGAAATACAGCTTGTTGCCCACCCGGATTTTACGAGCCGGGTCAACCAGCACGTCCCAGAGGTGAATTTCCTTGTTCAGCTCACGCAGCAGGAACACCTCAATCTTGGCGCCGGTTTTTTCTTTGTTGCCATAAAGGCGGGCCGGAAATACCTTAGTATCATTAACCACAAATACGTCGCCTTCGCCGAAGTATTCAATGATGTCTTTGAAAGTCCGGTGCTCTATCTTGCCGCTGTCACGGTGCAGCACCATGAGGCGGGATTCGTCGCGGTTTTTGGCTGGGTGTTGGGCCACCAGGGCCTCGGGCAGGTCAAACTTGAACTCGGAGAGCTTCATATAGGCAGGAAAGGCAAAGGCAATAGCTGGGGAAGCTAAAGAAAATTTGGGTGGGCAAAAGTACGCAACCTCGCTTGATTTATCGTTACTTTTCGGGCGGAAAGGTGAAATTGTGAATTTGTGAGGTGGTGAGCCTGTCGTTGGAAACAGCGGCATGTAGGCCAGCCGAACATCAAACTCACCACCTCACAAATTCACAATTTCACTTTATGAAAGCTCTGCGTCTGACTTTAGAAAGCTTCCGCTTTGCGTGGCAAGCCCTAAAATCAAATTTGTTGCGGACCATTCTTTCGTTGTTGGGCGTTACGGTGGGCATTTTCGCCATCATATCGGTCTTCACCGTCGTCGATTCGCTGGAGGCCAACGTGCGCCAGAGCATGAGCTTTGTGGGCGACAAGGTGATTTACGTGATGAAAATGCCGTGGACCTTCGACCAGCCCGACTACCCGTGGTGGCGCTATTTTCAGCGGCCGGCCCCCACGGTGCGCGAGTATCAGCTGTTGCAGCGCAGCCTGTCCGATAACCAGCGGGGCGTTGCTATTTATGCGGCTACCGGCGGCAATACCCTGCGGGTGGGTTCCAATAGCCTACAAGGCTGCGCACTCATGGGCGTTTCCTACGATTACCGCAACGTGGCCGACCTGCCCATTGAGGAAGGCCGCTACTTCACCACCCAGGAAGTGGAAGCAGCGCGCAACGTGGCCATTGTGGGCGCCGATATTGCCAGCACGCTATTCCCGAACGGCTCGGCGCTGGGGCAGCAGTTCAAGGCCCGCGGCCTGACGTTCACCATCATTGGCATCGTAAAGAAAGAAGGCAAGAAAATTCTGGATACCCCCAGCAACGATACCAACTGCGTTATTCCGTTCGGGGCGTTCAGCAAGATATTCGCGCTGAGCACCAACGGCCTGACTGGCGTAACGCCCACCATTGCCGTGAAAGGCCGCGACGAGGACGTAGGGCTGCTCGACCTGGAATACGAAATGAAGGGCCTGATTCGCAACATCCGCACCCTCAAACCCCGTGAGGAAGACAACTTCGCCCTCAACCGCCCCGAAATGCTGACCAACATGGTAGGTAAGCTGTTCTCGGTTATTGGTATTGCGGGGGCCGTTATTGGCTCGTTTGCTATGCTGGTAGGCGGTTTCGGTATTGCCAATATCATGTTCGTGTCGGTGAAGGAGCGCACCAACATCATCGGTATTCAGAAGTCGTTGGGAGCCAAGAACTACTTCATCTTGTTCCAGTTTCTGTTTGAAGCCATTTTCCTGTGCTTGATTGGTGGAGCCGCCGGCATCTTTCTGGTATGGCTCATTACGCTGGTGCCGCAGGACGCCATGCCGCTCACCCTGTCGGCGGCCAATATCACCCTGGGCCTTACCGTATCGGTGGTGATTGGGGTACTGGCGGGGATTATCCCGGCCGTACTGGCTGCCAACCTCGACCCGGTTATTGCTATTCGGAGCAAGTAAGGCGTCAAATAGTTACTTATTGATGGTGAACTTCAGCGAGTTGTAATTCACTGCCAATTAGTTAATGCACTTGTAGAGCTGGGGTACCCGGTCCGACGGTTTTTGGGCCGTCGGGCCGAAGCCACTTAACGATTCAGCAATCAACAATTCAATAACCTAACCGAGCAACTATTCACAAGCATCCTGTAATTTGCACGCCTGTTCTTTTAGCCGCTCTAATTGCGTGGGGCGGCTTTTTCTTTTCCCACAATTCCCCATTTTTCCGGCAATCCAGCTCGGCTGGTTTTTGCCTGTAGTTACCCCAGAACCTATGTCTAAGCTCAAAAAAACCAGCCGCACCAAGGCCTCCGATGAGGTGATGAACGCCGGCAGCGGCCAAACTATCCGGCAGCCCGACGTGAATGATAACAAGGTGAAAACCATTAGTGACATTCGGGAGCAAACCCACGGCCAGCGCACCGTGCAGCTCGACGACGAGCAGCGCATCCGCAAAGCCTTCGTTGATAAAGACTGGAACGAAATCAAGATTGCCGACTCCTGGCAGATCTTCAAGGTGATGGCCGAGTTTGTGGAAGGCTTCGAGAAGATGTCGAAAATCGGTCCGTGCGTGAGCATTTTCGGTTCGGCCCGCACCAAGCCCGATAATCCGTACTACAAGATGGCCGAGGAAATTGCGGCCAAGCTGGTGCGCCACGGCTACGGCGTGATTACGGGCGGCGGCCCCGGTATTATGGAGGCCGGCAACAAAGGCGCGCACTCGGAAGGCGGCCGTTCGGTGGGCTTGAACATCGAGCTGCCCTTCGAGCAGTTCAACAACATCTACATCGACCCCGACAAAATCATCAACTTCGACTACTTCTTTGTGCGGAAGGTGATGTTCGTGAAGTATGCGCAGGGCTTCATCGGTATGCCCGGTGGCTTCGGCACCCTCGATGAGCTGTTTGAGGCCATTACCCTGATTCAGACCAAGAAAATTGGCCGCTTCCCCATCGTGCTGGTGGGTACGGCGTACTGGAAAGGCATGTTCGAGTGGATTGAGCAGGTGATGCTGCACGAAGAGCACAACATTTCGCCCGAAGACATGCACCTAGTGCAGCTGGTGGATGACGCCGAGTCGGCCGTGAAAATCATCGACGACTTCTATTCCAAGTATCTGCTTTCGCCGAACTTCTAGTAGGCTTAGCTTCCTGTATAAAGTCAGCTCCTCTGATGAGAAGCTGACTTTTTTATTGTTTGGCCGGGATTGTATATTTTAAAGATTATTAGAATTTTTGAAGTGTAAAATCCAGTCTTCCAAAAACCGCAGTATATGGAAGACGTGTTTCAAAATTCCCTATCTTATGATGTCAGCTCCAACTCAAACGCAAAAAAAAGAAGTGTTCATTGTGCCACGCTGGGCTGGTGCGCCGCACGACGATTGGTATTCGTGGCTTGGCGAGCAGTTGCAGGCAGTGGCCACCGAAGATGGCTTTGATTATCAAGTACGTACGCTGCCAATGCCCGCCTGGGATTTACCAGTTATCGAGCGGGCAGTGGGCTACTTGCAAGAAGTATTGCCGGCGCACAAGCTGAATTCCAACGTGTATTTGGTAGGGCATAGCGTAGGCTGCCTGGCTATTCTGCACTACCTGGCTACTATTGCTAAGGCCACCCCCAACGCCCCCCAAATTGGCGGTGTGCTGTGCGTAGCCGGCTGGTTTTCGGTGGATAGTCCGTGGCAGGAAGTGCTGGATTGGATGCACGCCCCCATCGACTACGAAGCAGCGCGCCGGCTCATTCCGCAAGACAAACTGATTGTGTTGCTGTCCGATGACGACCCGTACACTTCCGGCTACCAAAACAACGAGCAGCTGTGGGTGGAACGGTTGCATTCCCAGGTTAGCATCTTGCCCGGCCGGCAGCACTTCAGTGCCCAGCTGGATTTCGACGTGCGGGATGCCGTGCGCGACCTGGCCGGGGCCATGACTGCGCCGGTACTGAGCTAACAGCACCAGCCAGCACAATGCAAAGCGGGGCCGCAACCGAAGTTTGGTTGCGGCCCCGCTTTATGGTTTCTGAATTCACTCTACCTTGCAACTGCCGTTGTGTTCGAGCGGTTGTGTGTGCGTGACTATACCTTCCAACTACGATTACCTGATAGTGGGCGGCGGCGCGGCCGGCCTTAGCTTGGCCTACCACATCAGCCAGGAACCCCGGCTGGCTACCAAGCGGGTGCTCCTGATTGAGCCCGAAGCCAAAGACCAGAACGACCGTACCTGGTCGTTTTGGGCCGACGAGCCCATGCTATTCGATGGAATTGTAGCGCATGAGTGGAGCAAGATTGCCTTTCGCAGCCCTGGCTTCGAGCGGGTATTCCCGCTGACCCGGCACCGCTACAAAATGATTAGGGGGCTGGACTACTACCAGTTTGT
Organism: Hymenobacter telluris; assembly: GCF_017313265.1. Taxonomy (GTDB): domain Bacteria; phylum Bacteroidota; class Bacteroidia; order Cytophagales; family Hymenobacteraceae; genus Hymenobacter; species Hymenobacter telluris. Next base: position 54,412 of record NZ_JAFLQZ010000002.1, read on the forward strand.
ACGCACGGCGCTGGCTGCCGCGCCCCAGTTCACCTGCCTGCGAGGTTCGGTGTCGAAGCTGCAAGCTGCCGCGGCCGGGGTGGCTGCCGAAACCAGTGCCGGGACTTTCACGGCGCAATATGCCTTCGACAGCCGCCCGCCCCAGATGAGCCAGCGCCCCGACAAGCACCGATACTTGTTGCAGCACTTTGTGGGATGGGAAGTGGAAACCACGCAGCCCGCTTTCGACCCCGGCACGGTGGAGTTCATGGATTTCCGGGGCGAGCAGCAGCACGAGGCGCGGTTCATGTACGTGCTGCCATTCAGTGAACGACGAGCGTTGGTGGAATACACCCTGTTCTCGGCGGAAGTGCTGCCGAAAGCAGAGTATGAGCAAGCCATGCGCGACTATCTGGCCGGTTTGGGGGTGACCGACTTTCGGATAGAAGCCGAAGAAGTGGGGGCCATTCCGATGACTGACCACCCGCTGCCTGCTACAGGTGGGGTGCATATCATCAATCTAGGCACCAGAGCTGGCCGGGCCAAGCCTAGCACTGGTTACGCGTTTAAGCGTATTCAGGCCCACTCGGCGCGCTTGGTGCAGGCCTTGGCTGCCACGGGCCGGCCACCCACCAACCCCACCGGTGACCGGTGGCAGTTTCACCTCTTCGACACCTTGCTGCTTGATATTATGCAGCGCCAAGGGCAGCAGACCCGTGAGATTTTTACGGAGATGTTTCAGCGGAACTCCCCGGAACGGATGTTCGACTTTCTGGATGAGAAAACTTCCTGGAAGGAGAACTTTCAGGTAATGAACTCCGTGACGCCGTGGCCTTTCCTGCGCTCCATCTGGCATGTACTGCGCGGGCGCCCCGGCCAACGCAAAGAGGGTGTGTAAAGCTCTTGCCAGGGCGAAGTATTATGGCTTAAGCAGTTAAAGCGTCAAACCAGTGAATCGTGAAGGTGGTGCCTTCGTCTACAACGCTGGCTACCTCCAGATGCCCGCCCCGGCTGCTGATGATGCGCTGCACCAAGTACATGCCTACGCCGGCGCCGCCAATCTGCGGATGCTGACGGGTGAAAGGCTGGAAAACGAGTGCCGGCTCTTCGGGTAGAACCATGCCGCGGCCGTTGTCCTGCACAATAAGAAGAGGGTTGCCCGAATCGGCGGGGATACTGCGCAACAGCACGTGCGGAACACGCTCGGGGTGCGCAAACTTGAGGGCGTTGCTGAGCAGGTTGTGCAGAATGGAGCGCAGATTGGCGCGGCCGTAGGTGAGGGTAGGGGCTTGCTCGAAATCCAGCTCAAGTACGGCGCCCGACTCTTGTACCTGCGTCCGTAAACCCAGTAGCACTTCCTCGGTCACGCTGCGCAAATCCAGCGGTTCGGCCGGGGCCGAAAGGCCGCGCTGGTCCTGTACGGTAGCGGCCAAGTCCTGAAGCGTCAGTTCAAGCTGATGCAGCGCATCGTCCACCATGGTTATTATCTCTGCTTCCTGGGGGTCATCGAACGAAGCCGAGCGGCGCAACTCATCAAACAGGCCCCGCAGGTTGAGCAGCGGCTGTTTCAAATCGTGAGAGGCCGTGTACACGAAGGTGTCCAGGTCGCGGTTGGTGCGGGCCAACTCGTCGTACTGGGTTTGCAATACCTGGCGGAGCCGGTGCTGGTCGTCTACGTCGGTGCAGGCGCCAAACCAGCGGAGGCCGCGGGCATCGGTAAGCTGCCGGGCCCGGATGATGTGCCAACGGTAACGCCCGTCGTGGCGGCGCATCCGGTACAGGCCTTCGTACGACTCGCCGGTAGCAATGCTATGAATCCAACGCCGCGCGGCACCAGCTTGCTCGGTGGGAGCCAGTAAGCTGATCCAGCCGGCCGGCCCCAGTTCTTCGCCGGTCAGCCCCGAGTATTCTCCCGAATACTTGTTGTAATAGTCGATGAAACCCTCGGCGGTGGCAGTCCAGATAAGCTCCGGAATACTGTCGGCCAGAAACCGTAATTCGGCCTCACCCCGGCGCAATGCCTCCGATAATTCGCGCTGGTCATGAATTTCGGTGAGGGCACCGTGCCAGAAAACGGGTTTATCGGGAGCGTGTAGCTCAGGCAAGGCCCGGCTTAGCATCCAGCGGTACTGCCCGTCGTGCCGACGGAGGCGGTACTCGTAGCTCCAGCCCACCCCCGCCGACCGGGCGGCTTCGGTTTGATAGAGCACCCGCAACCGGTCATCGGGGTGGATGAGCAGAGGCCAAATGGCGTTCAGATCGGTCATGGGCGGCTGGCCCGTGAAATAGTACCACTGAGGGCTGACGTATTCGTAAGTGCCCTCAGCATCTACCGTAAACGTGATTTGCGGCACTGTTTCGGTGAGTACCCGCAGGCGCGTATCGAGGCGGCGGGTTTCAATGGCTAGCTCGTGGGTGCGTTGGCGGGCTTCTTCCTGGCCCGTTACGTCCATGGCAAACAGCAGCAAGCCACTCACGGGGCCACCGCCTTCCCGAACCGGCTCTAGCGCAACATCATAATAGCGCTGGGTGGCGGGCGTATCGGGGGCGGTTGTTATCGGCAAGCAGTAGGCCTTGGCTACGTAGGGCTGCCCCCGCTGGTACACCTGTTGCATCACCTCTAGCAGGTCGGCCGGAATGATGCCGGGCTGTTCCATCACCGACTGCCCTTCCGTAATTGGGCTGCCGAGCACCGACTGCATGGCTTCATTCACAAAACCATACCGAAGCTCCGGACCTTGCAAGGTGGCTACTCCTGCCGGCATGTGCCGTAGAATGTCCTGCAATTGCTGCTCACGCATAATCGAAAAGTAAAGAGGTAATATGCCACCTTACTCCCAGCCAGACACGGTGAAGATGAACGAGTACGGTTAAAACAACCACATTTACTGCTGTGTGGGTTCAGTGGCAACAGGCTCGGCCCCAAATACGGCCAGCTTCACCAAGTCCAGAAGCATGGCGTCGGCAATGGTGAGCGAGCTAGGCGGCGGCATAATGTGCGCTGGTAGCAGAAATCCTTGAAGGGTCTCGAAGCCACTGTTTTCCAATGGGTGAAACGCCATCGACCAATCGGGAAAGCTGCGCGCGTTGATGGGCTTACTAATCAGCTTATTCACGTTGGAATGCCGTCCGTCCTGGGCTATTCGCTCGAACAGTGGGTCGAGTATTTCTTGTTCGCCCTCAATGAGTTGCGCAATATTGCCGTGGCTGTAGAAAAGCACACCCGTTACGTTGTGCCGCTCATTGTCGCGGCGGCACTGGGCTAGTAAGCTCTGCAAATCCTGGTCGGAAAGAGGACGTACGGCACGGCTGATGTAGATGATGTGAATCATACCAAAGAAAATCAACGGTCGAGCTTACTGCTCAGTCACGTTGTATGGGCATGCGGAAGCAGGAGTGGAAACTCGATGGAAATTTATAGAAGTACCACTTTCCTTGCAAAGCTCAGCATTAAAATTGATTACTTGGTTTTGAACGTGCCTGTGGTGTGGTAAGCGCCTCCTACACTAAACCATGCGTCCGCTGTGCTGTCACGCTCCTGCTCTAAGGAATACGATAAGCTACCGGGTAGTGGATTTTTCAATCAACTTCTTGCACAATAGCTCAGGCACAACTACACTGGTGAGGCCTCCAGAAACTCCTTGGCCGCCCGAACGGTAGTTGCCGTCAGCGGCTCTAGCTGCGGGGTGGGGTGCGAGAGGTTCAGCAGATAACCGGTCAGGCCAGGCAGATTGTCGAGGTCGTGGGTGATGCACAGGACCGTTTTGCCTTGTTCCAGCACCCACGCCTGCATCAGGTCAAATACGCGGCGGCGGTAATACACGTCGAGCTGCTGAGTAGGCTCGTCGAGGAGGTACAGCGGGGCCTCCTGCAAGCTAAGCTGCGCCAGCCATACCAGCTGCTGCTCCCCTCCCGACAGCAGCGTAAAATCCTGCTCAACCAGGTGCGCTGCTCCTACTTTCTGTAGGGCAGCATCGGCCAACTGGTAATCCGTGGCGGAATACGCACTAAACAGCCCGTGCCTTCGGTAGCGCCCCATGACCACCAACTCCCGCACCCGGATGGGAAAGCCGATAACCGTGCGCTGGGGGAGGTAGGCTAGCAGTCCCTCCGCCGCTGGCCGGCGTACTTGCCGCAGCTCCCGCTCCCCCAGCATAATATTTCCCTGGTAGGGGAGGTGGCCCGTCAGAGCCCGGAAAAGAGTGGTTTTGCCGCAGCCGTTGTGCCCTACTATGGCTACAAAGGCCGGCGCTGGTACCGTTAAAAAAAGGTTGCGGAGCAAGACCCGTTGGCCATACCCCGCAACCAGATTTTCGGTGCGTAGTGCGTAATGCATAGTGCTTAGCTGTTCAAACAAAAAGGAGCGTGCTAGAATCGTTGTTCCAGGCACTACCAACTAAGCACAAAGCACTAATACTCGTCTTCGTTGAACATGAAGTCTTCTTTGGTCGGGTAGTCCGGCCATACTTCCTCAATGCTTTCGTAGGGCTGGCCGTCGTCCTCCAGGGCTTGCAGGTTTTCTACCACTTCCATTGGAGCACCCGAGCGGATAGAGTAGTCAATAAGTTCATCCTTGGTGGCGGGCCAGGGAGCATCTTCCAGGTACGAAGCAAGTTCCAGCGTCCAGTACATAAGCGTGTGTGGGTACGTAAAAGGGTGGTCAAAAGAAAGGAAATTCCAGCCATCAAAAATCTGGCCGGCGCAATATAGCTGACAACGTGACCGTGGAAAGCCTATTGTAGTTGGCAGCAACGTAAGATAGCCGCGAAGGTTGGGTTACGCAACCAAACGTTGGCGCAACATCTCAATCAGGTCGTTTTTCGTGCGAATTTTTCGCTCGAACGCCCGGATTTTTCCTTGCAGCATTTGCCGGAACGCGTCGTTGGCCGGCGCCGAGCTGAGCTTGCCCAGGTTTTCTTCCAAGGTTAGCTGCTCTTGCTGGTCGTATTTGATGAAGTCGCGCAGAGCCTGCACGCGCATCGTTACCTGCTCTTCGGGCTTGGCGGTGGCACTGTCAGGGCGCTTGCGGATGTAGTGCTCCAAGGCACTCAGCTCAAACACCCGGTCGCAGGCCAGAATGAACTGCTCCCACACCCGGTCTGATTCGGGGCCTCGGACGGGGCCCACCTTTTTCCAGGCAGCTTGCAGCTCCTTGGCCCGCGCCACGGCTTCCGACATGGGCCGGTTCAGCAGCTCTACGGCTTCGGCCACCAAGGCGCGCTTGCGGGTCAGGTTGTCGTCGGTGGTGCTGTCCTTGGACTCGTGGCGTTTGCTTTCAATGTGCACCTTCAGGCGCTCGAAAAAGTGGTTGTGCGCCGCCCGGAACTGGGTCCAGAGGTCGTTGGCCTGCTTGCGGGGCAAGGAGCCGCCCACTTCCTTCCAGTCCTGCTGGAGCTTCTTGAGCTTGGCGGTGGTTTCTTCGAACTCCGTGGAATCCTGCAACGCCTCCGACTGCCGAATCAGGGACTTGAACTGGTCGGCGGCCCGGTTGGTCATGGCCTTCTTCTCGTTCTGGAAGGCCTTGCGCCGCACAAAAAACTCGTCGGTAGCCACCCGAAACTGGTTTTCCAGCTCGTCGGTATGCTGCTTGTCTACGGGGCCCGTCTTGATCCAGGCTTGGCGCAGCTCCTGTAGCTCGTCGCCGGCGGTGGTCCAGTCCAGGGCATTGTGCAGGGCCTGCACCTGCTGAATGAGGCTGATTTTGGTGGCCAGGTTTTTCTCGCGGTTGCGGGCCACGGTCACCTTCACGGCATCCTCGGCTTCGGTGAGGCGGTGAAATAGGCTCTCGAAGTCGCCGAGGGCATCGTAAGACGCTACCTGTTCTTTCAAATGCAGGGCCTTCATCAGGAAAGAGCCCTTGTTTTCAGATTCTTCTATCTTCTGGAGTAAGCCCTCCACTTTGCTGCGGAAAAGCTCGAAGCGGTTGGCAAAATATACCAGCGAAGCATCGGCTGATTCTTTCACTTGCCCCACTTTGCGGGCCGGCAGATCCATAAAGGGTTTGAGCCACACCTCGTCGCCCTCAATGTAGCCGTAGCGGCGGGCTTCTGCCAGCAGGTGGTCTTGTTGTTCCATAAACTCAATAACGCGTAGGCGAATCGGGGGTGGTGGGATGAAGGGAGCGGTAGTAGTACCTAAATTGGAAAGACATGCAAGTTTACGGCTTGTTGCAATATATGCTGCATTCCGGGGAGGGTGGCAAACCACGTAAGGGCTGGTTACCTTTGGCGGTGCCCAACTCGCAGTAAATTGCTTTTAACCGAACGTAAGGCCGGTTTGGAAGGTTGGGTGCCCTTCCAAACCAAGGGCTCGGCTCCTAAAAATAGTGAATTCAAACGGCAGATACCTCTGTTAGTACCCTGCTTCCACTTACTTTTTCATTTTATGCGTGTGGAGAGGCCTGTTTTTAGCCCTCCTAACGCGCCAGTCACCATCTTACTCCTTTTCCTTTCCGCATGAGCGACCAGCCCACCATTATCTTTTCGATGGCGGGGGTAAGCAAGATTTACCCCCCACAAAAACAGGTTCTCAAAAACATTTACCTCTCGTTTTTTTACGGCGCTAAAATCGGTGTGCTCGGTCTCAACGGCTCGGGTAAGTCGTCGTTGCTGAAAATTATTGCCGGCCAAGACAAGCAGATTCAGGGCGACGTGGTATGGTCGCCGGGCTACTCGGTGGGCTACCTGGAGCAGGAGCCCCAGCTGGATGCCACCAAAACCGTGCGCCAGGTAATTGAAGAAGGCGTGGCCGAAACCGTTGCTTTGCTCAAGGAGTTCGACGAAATCAACGAAGCCTTCGGGGCCGAAGATGCCGACTTCGACAAGCTGCTGGAGCGCCAGGGCACCGTGCAGGAGCGCCTCGACCAGCTCGACGCCTGGAACCTCGACAACAAGCTGGAGCGCGCCATGGACGCCCTGCGCACGCCCCCCGAGGAAGCCATTATCGGCAACCTCTCCGGTGGCGAGAAGCGCCGCGTGGCGCTGTGCCGCCTACTGTTGCAAGAGCCCGACGTGCTGCTGCTCGACGAACCAACCAACCACCTGGACGCCGAAAGCGTGCTGTGGCTGGAGCAGCACTTGCAGCAGTACAAAGGCACCGTTATAGCCGTCACCCACGACCGGTACTTCCTCGACAACGTGGCCGGCTGGATTCTGGAGCTGGACCGCGGCGAGGGTATTCCGTGGAAAGGCAACTACAGCAGCTGGCTGGAGCAGAAGTCCAACCGCTTAGCTCAGGAAGAGAAAACCGAAAGCAAGCGCCAGAAAACCTTGCAGCGCGAGCTGGAATGGGTACGCATGGCCCCGAAAGCCCGCCAAGCCAAGAGCAAAGCCCGCCTGGCCGGCTACGACAAGATGGTGAACGAGGACTCCAAGGAGAAGGAGCAGAAACTGGAGCTGTTCATTCCTGATGGTCCGCGCCTGGGTGCCCAGGTAATTGAGGCCGAAGGATTGCGCAAAGCATTCGGCGACAAGCTGTTGTTCGAAAACCTGAGCTTTCAGCTGCCCCAGGGCGGTATTGTGGGCATCATCGGGCCGAACGGCGCCGGCAAAACCACGCTGTTCCGCCTGATAACCGACCAGCTCCAGCCCGATGCCGGCACGTTCGTGGTGGGCCCTACCGTGCAGACCGCCTACGTAGACCAGCAACACGACACGCTGGATGCCAGCAAGTCGGTATTCGAAACCATTTCGGGCGGCACCGAAACCATGCTGCTGGCCGGCCGGCAGGTGAACTCCCGCGCTTTCGTGAGCAACTTCAACTTCCGCGGCGGCGACCAGGAAAAGAAAGTGGGCAGCCTCTCGGGCGGCGAGCGGAACCGGGTGCACCTGGCCACTACGCTCAAGCAAGGCGCCAACCTGCTGCTGCTTGACGAGCCCACCAATGACCTGGACGTAAACGCCATCCGGGCCCTGGAAGACGCGCTTGAAAACTTCGCCGGGTGCGCCGTTATCATCAGCCACGACCGGTGGTTCCTGGACCGCCTCGCCACCCACATCCTGGCCTTCGAGGGCGACTCGCAGGTGGTGTGGTTCGAGGGCAACTTCTCCGACTACGAGGAAGCCAAGAAAAAGCGCCTCGGCGACGTAGAGCCCAAGCGGGTGCGGTACCGGAGCTTGGGGTAATCTTAGATTTTGAAGATTAACCGATAGCCGTTGGAGCGAACTTCCAACGGCTATCTGCATCTTAGCCAATCCATAGATGATTCGACGAGCAACAGATGAAATACTATCTAGGGGTTACAGATTGGCGGTGGTATAATTACTTAGGTCAGAATTCTCCTGAAGATGTAAACTTCTGGCAGCCGGGCGGCCGGACAGCGTTTCGAGCACTTGAACCGGGCGGACCTTTCTTGTTTAAGTTGAAAAGCCCCTATAATGCTATTGGCGGCATAGGTTTTTTCGCGGCTCAGAGCCAAGTGCCTCTATCGGTGGCTTGGGATACTTTTGGTCAGCGGAACGGCTTTGAAACGCTGGAACAGTTTCGGGCAGCCATCCAACAAATTCGTGGTGATAAGGACCGTAATCCGACTATTGGCTGCATCGCCCTAACGAACCCCATCTTCTTTCGCCGACAGGATTGGATACCCTTGCCGGTCAACTGGAGCAACAGTATTGTAGTAGGCAAAGGCTACGATACGAATAAAGACTCCGTTGATGCAGCGCTTTGGCAACAGGTACAGGCAGTGCTGGCGCGCTATCAAAGCAGCGACTATACCGGGCAAGATGGAGCATTGGTAGTAACCGAGCCTGCTCCGCTGTATGGCGCGCCGGTGTTGCGGAAGGTGCGTATCGGGCAGGGTGCTTTTCGCTTGTCGGTCACCGACGCATACGCCAAACGGTGCGCCATCACCGGCGAAAAAACGTTGCCCGTGCTGGAAGCAGCGCATATCCGGCCATACGCCGAAGCCGGACCGAATACCGTGACAAACGGACTGTTGCTTCGCTCAGATATGCACAAGCTCTTTGATGACGGCTATATCACGGTTGCCCCCAACTATAAAATCGAAGTCAGCCAACGTATTCGGGAAGAGTTCGAGAACGGGCGCGAGTATTACCAGTACCACGGAAAGGAACTGCTGATATTGCCTACGGCGGTTGATAACAGGCCAAATGTTAATTTCCTAGAGTATCACAATACGACTATTTTCCGGGCATGAGTACTGAGTTGTACTCAACTCACAAACTCAAAACTAGCCTTAACGGTCCACTCTGGTGAGTTCGGCAACCTATTCAACCCGGCGGAGTAGAATCTAAAGCTGCATACAACGGCCCGGCCGCTGGTTTGCTCCACTAGAGGAGAGCCAGCGGCCGGGCCGTATTTATAGTGAACCTATTTCTTGGTCAGGAAGCCGGGTAACGAAGCCGATACATTGAAGCCCAAACGCCATTTCTCATCATTATCCCATTTGCCCTGCAACATAAAGTTAATAGCTGACTCGCCGACTAAAGCCGGCACAAACAAGCCAAAGGTAGCCCGATGGTCGGTTCGAGCATCAAAACGCACATCCTGACGGATTCGGTAGGTAGCATCGAAGCCCAAGCGCCAGCGGTTCCAGAAAAAGCTGTATTGAGCATCGCCCACGGCGCGGTGTAGCTCGGCTGGTTCCGTCGGGTAAAACTTGGATTCCGCTACCGTATTTACAGGTGGCGTGCTAGGGTCCAATTGCTGCGGTAGCACGCGCTGGTACGTTACCTGCCGCTTCGGGTTGAATGTGCGCTGGTTGTTATAGCCGATGCCTACGGCCCCGAAGTACCGCGTCTTGCGTCGTATCCAGCCCTTGTTTAGGCCTAGTCGCATGTCCACGAAGGGAAAACGTTTCTCCTTCATCAAGGAAGTCTCGCTGGCTTGGTAAATGGGCTGCTTTTCATTGTTAAACAAAATTTTGCCCGAAGTCCATACCAAGGCCCGCTGCTTCCATTCTACATCTTTCAGCTGAATACTATCAAGCCGGTCAGCTGTGCGTTTGTCGTGCCAGTCGTAGGCGAGCTGTGTAAGGGTATCGGGTACACAGACGTGCGAGCGTATCCACGCAACTGCCTCCGACGACGACATACCAGCCCATTTTTTCGGTAAGAGTGGACGCAACGCATCAATGGCCTTCCAGTAGGTTTGGCGCAAAGCCATGCGCCGCAGGCCGGCAGGTGATAAAGGATCATCGGCAGGTTCAAGCAATGCATCGTAGTCACGGGTAATCACAATAGCACGTTCCAACACCCCTTGTTCATTGAGCCGGCAAAGCGTGTCGCCGGCTTGCAGCATAGTATTATGCGTGGCTGATTGGCCTCGTGCAGCATCGTATCGGGCTAGTTCCTGGCGCAGCTGCCGATGCAGCTTGGCCCGGTTGGTTGAATCGGGCCAATAATAGGTTGTGGTGGTATTGGGGCCGAAGCGAAACACGTTGAAGGCCAGCCCAGCTCCAACGGTACGTTGATACCTATCGTCGTCGAATATGTTGGTAAAGCCTTCTTCCGACTGGCCCGTTAGTACTGCCTGCACCGAGAAACGCCGCACGCTCCGTAGTCTAAACAGGTTGGTACCCATGTTCAGTGTGAAGCTCTTATCCGTTATAGCAGCGCTTACGCCAGGTAATTTGCTTTGCGCAACCAGCGTACCACTCATCAACTGTAAATCTTTGAGGCGAACACTGTCGCGGTATAAGTTCTCCGTCACAACCCGATAGAGAGCAGGGGTAGGGCCTGTCATAGCACGGACGGCATCGAGGCGTTGTTCGTTAGCGGTACGGACTTGACCAAAGGCTGGTGCTACTATCAGTAATACTGCTATGGATAAAAGATGCTTCATACTGTCAGTATTGAGAAGGTTGGCAACTACATTATACTCCGACGGGGCAAACCTATTCGCTTTGCGGAAGCCTTTACTACCGTGCCAGCACTGAATTTTTGGGGCATGACCTCCGTGTCAGGCGCTTGATTTCGTTGTAGCGAATCGATTATTTTTTCGTCGATTCGCTACAAACTCACCCGATGGCTCGCCCGCTCACCCATTCCAACCCCTCCGACACCCTCGAAGCCGCCGTGCGGGAGCATTTCGGGCTGAGCCAGGACGAGCTGGCCCGCTACCTCGGCGTCACGCGGGGGCTGGTGGCGCACCTGGAGGCCGGCCGTCGGTTGCCCACGGCAGCTGGTAGTCGGCGGCTGGGATATCTGGCGCTGCTGCCGCCGCCTACCGGGGCGGGGCCGGTTGCGCCCCGCTTTGTGGTGCCCGAGGTGCCGGCTCCGGTGGCGTTGCCCGAGCTGCCTGAGATGGACGGGAAGTTGGCGGTGGCGCCGCCGCGGCGGCGGCTGTTGCAGGTGCGGGCGCAGGCGGCGCGGCTGCGGCTGGAGCTGCATAAGGCCGGCAAGGGCGCGGTAGTGGGGCAACGGCGGGCGTGGGGGCTGGCTCAGCTGCAAGCGGCACTGTCGCCGCTCGGCGTTACAGATGCCACCGAGCAGGCTCGCTTTGGGTGCTGTTTGCCGAATTGAGGCCGCCGTGCCTACGCCGGCCTAACGCGCCGCCTAGCAACTAACTTATAGCACGAATTATGTAGTTCGCACCACAGAACGACTAGCTGGCGCGGGGGCGCGAACTGCAAAGTTCGCGCTACGGGGGACCTCCTTAGTGCGGCATATGGCTAATCTTCGCCTCATCCAAATCCAGCTGGGCTTCCTGGTGGCGGAGCATGTGGTCCTCGAATACGTCTTGGCGGCGCAGTACAGCCAACTCTTCGCGCTGTACTTGGAGCACGTCGAGCAACACGTGGTGGTAGCGTTGCAGGGCCTGGCGCTTGGATTCGTCGTAGTCGAGGGCTTCGAGCAGATTGCCGGTGCGCTGGGCTTCGGCCTGCATGCGTTGTTGTAAGGCCCGGATCAACTCGTTCTGTTCCAGGTCGGTGGAATACCGCTGGTCGAGGTGGGCCAGGGCGGCTTGGCGGAGCCGTAGCCGGATGCCCGCTTCCTGCTCTTCGGCAGGCATCTGTTCGTCGGTGTTGGAAATACCGGTGAGGCGGATAAGCAGCGGCAGCGTAAGGCCCTGAAAAACCAGCGTCACGAGGATAACCACGAAGGTGATAAACAAAATCAGGTTGCGCTGCGGAAACGCCTGCCCGTTGGCTAGCAGCAACGGCACCGACAGCGCCGACGCCAACGACACCACACCCCGCATACCCGCCCAGCCCATAACCAAAGGAGCCTGCCAGCCTGGGCTGGGCTCCGTGCTGCGGATATTGTAGCTCCACCAGCGCGGTACGAAAGCCGCCGGATACATCCACAGCAGCCGAATCACGATAATAATACCGCTGATGAGCAGGCCGTAGGTAATAGCTTGCTGGAGCGAGTAGCTGCCCAATCCTTCCATAGCCATGGGCAGCTGCAACCCAATCAGAATGAACACCAGCCCGTTCAGCACAAAGCCCACGCTGGCCCACACATTGCTGGTTTGAAGGCGGGTATTGGCATCAAACACGCGGTGCGAGTGAAACGACATCAGCAAACCACCGCTCACCACCGCCAATACCCCCGAAAAGTGGAATTCCTCGGCCAGCAGGTACATAGCATAGGGCGCCAGAAACGTAAGCACTGTGTTGATGCTGGGCGTGGTAGGTAGGTAGCGGTGAATTAGGTAGAAGCCGTGCGCCACCGCCAGCCCCACCACAATGCCCATACCGCTCACCAGCAGAAACGTGGTGGCCGCCTGCTGCCACGCAAACGTGCCCGATACCACCGCCGCCAGTGCAAACCGGAACACAATCAAGCTACTAGCGTCGTTGATGAGGCTCTCGCCTTCCAGAATAGCCGTGACGCGGCGCGGTACCTTAATACCCTTCAGCACCGACGTGGCGGCCACGGCATCGGGCGGCGAAATGATGCCCCCCAGCAGAAACCCCAGCGCCAGCGTAAACCCCGGAATAACTGCCCGTGATACGTAGGCCACGATGGTGGAAGTGAAAAACACCAGCCCGAACGCCAGGAGCCCAATGGGTCGTTTCCAGCGCCAGAATTCGCGCCACGAAGTGTACCAGGCGGCTTCGTAGAGCAGCGGCGGCAGGAATATCAGGAAAATCAGGTCGGGGTCGATAATGATATGGGGCAAGCCAGGAATGAAACTCAGTGCCAAGCCGCCCAGCACCAGGAAAATAGGATAGGAGATGCGCAGCTTTTGCCCTAGCATCACGAGCAGCAGCATAGCAAACAGCAACCCCAGAACCAGCAGTATTTTTTCGTGCATCGGTAGCAGCGTAAGGATGAAGCCCGGCAAACGGTCGGCGGAAGGTAGTGCTTCACCATGAAAGTTGGCATTACGGAGTGTGGTGCGTTGCAGCTTGCCTGCGTACTACAGCCCGCCAAGGAAGCAACCCAACTACCGCCTTTCTAGGGCTGCTTACCATCAAAAAAAGGCCGATGCTACAATCAGCATCGGCCTTTTCTAGAAGAAGAAGGAGGTACGGGTGGCTTGTGCTACTCTACCACTACTCGGCGCACGGCGGGAGCCTGGCCCGCCACTTGTACCGTAAGAATGTAAGTGCCTGCCGCCAGACCAGTAGTGGGCAGCTCAGTAGTGGTGCCGCTGAAGCTGCGGGTGGCTACGCGCTGGCCCAGCACATTGTGCAGGGTTACGGTAGCGGCAGGAGCCGCAGCGGACAAGGATACGTTGAAGGCAGCATTGGTGCCCGCCGGGTTCGGCCACACGCGGAAGGCGGCCTCATTGGCGCTCTTATTAGCCAGCGGGGCACAAGTAGCCAGCAGCGCAAAGTTGCCGGTTTCTCCTTCCCAACCCGACACAAATATCCGGTAGGTGGTGCCGGCCACCGAGTTGAAGGCCACGCTGGACGCCACACCGCAGCCCGCACCATCGTCGTTGCCGGCTATGCACACGTAAGCGCCGCAGGTACCGCTGTACACAAATAGCTTCGAGTCGTAATCGGTGAAAGCGTCGCAGGTGCTCACCGTGATACGGCCACCGGTGCCCACCAAGGTGTAAAACGAACCGCCGCCATCTACGCTGGTAGTGCAGTTGCCGGTTGGGTCGCCGGTGGTGGTAACGCCTTCGGTGGTACCCGTCACGCGTACGCCGCAAGTCAGGGGCAGGGCCGCCGAGCACAGGTCATTAACCGGCGGTGGCGAGAGGGTGCGGAACGGTAGCGCGGCCGGGTCGGCGGTGGCACCATTTGCGCAGTTGCCCACCACGCGCACCACATAGTTGGTAGCGGGCTGCAAGCCAGTGAGCGTAGCCGTAGAGGCGGTTACGGTTTGCGTAGTCGTGGCTGGCAGCGTTGTGATGGTGTAGCTGAGGTTGGAAGGAGCCCCTACAAAGCTGATAGTAGCCGAAGTCAGCGTGCGGTTGGTTACCACCAACTCGGAAGGCGCGCTGCACAGCGGCGGAGCCGTAGTCGTGAAGCTGGCCGTAGCGGCTACCGAGGTGCCGAAGGTGCTGCACGCCGTAACAATATGCACGGTGTACGCGGTGCCAGGCGTCAGGCCGGTCAGCGTTACCGGCGAGGTCGTGACGGTTTGGGTGGTGGTAGCAGGCGTGGTTGTTACCACATATTGTACGGCGCCCGCGCTGGCCGTGAAGGCTACACTGGCGCTGGTATTGGTGATGCCATTTACGGCCACTGCCGTAGGCGGCGCGCACACCGTGGGGCTGCTGATGGTGAAGTTGCGGTTGGAGATGTCGAAGAAGTAGTTGCCCACCGCTTCCACCATCACCCGCGCCGTGGTAGTGGCCACGTTCGGCACCCGCACGGTGGCCGTACCGTTGTTGGCTACGTTCAGGGCCAGGGCCGTTGGGTAGGTGTAGCCGCCATCGGTGCTGAGGCGGATGTTCACGGTGGCACAGTTCACGCCATTGGCAGTGGTGCCGGCCACGTTCCAGGTTACGGTTTGGGTGGTACCGCCCACCCAGGCCACCGCCGCCGTATCGGGGCTGGTAACCAGGAAGGGCCCGGCAGCGCTGGTTACGCGCAGCTTCAGCGAGTCGCTACTCGTGACGCCGCCAATAACGCCCACAGTGCTACGGTGCTGGTCGCGCACGGTGCACTTAAAGGTCATCCGCCGCGTAACGGTGGGCAGCCGCTCCCCAATAACCACCGAGTCGCGCACGATGCTGCGCAGCTGTGGGAAGTAGCGCGTAGGCGAGGCCGTAGGTACAAACGAGCGGAACAGCGGCACGTTGTTGTTGGCTACTTGTGTGGCAGTAGGAGCGCCGGCTGAGCCCAAATCTATTTCCTCCCAATTGTAGGTGAGGGTGTCGGAATCCGCATCCACCCCGAAGGCCGTCAGCTTGAAGGGCGTGCCGATGGGCAGCGTTAGGTTGTTGGCCGGAATCCGCACGATAGGCAGCGTATTGCCGGTAGGCGTGGTAACGGGGCAGGTAGTGGTGGTGATGAAGCCGCGCATCTCCTCGAAGTTGCCCACGTGGAAAAAAGCATCGGAGTTGCGCTGAATGTTTTGCGCGCCGCAAATACCGGCGTAGGCCATAATCGTGCTGCCCGAACCTGGTTCCCAGGCCGTATCGGCGCTGCGGTTGCCGCCCGCACAACTGCCGGTGCTGCCGTTGAAAGGGTGGCTACCGCTGAACTGGTGGCCCATTTCGTGGGCCACATAATCAATGTCAAACGCATCGGCCACTGGCGAGCTGCTGCCCGTTACGCCCCGCGCCTTGTTGCCCGTTGCGCATACTACCGCATAGCCGGCCACGCCCCCGCCGCCTGTGCTAAACACGTGCCCGATGTCGTAGTTGGCGTTGCCAATGCGGGTGTCAATGGTGGTTTGGTTTTGGCCCAGCATTGTGCTACCGTTGGTGTTGGTGTAGGGGTCGGTGGTAGCGTTGAGGTAAATCAGGGAATCGTTGTTGGGCACCAGAATCAGGCGCACGGCTAGTTCCTTTTCGTACACGCCCACCACGCGGTTCACGCTCGTTACAATGGCTGCCTGCACCAGAGGCCGGGTACCGCCGTGGAAGGTGGAATACTCGCCGGTAGTAGCTACGGCCACGCGGTAGGTGCGCAGCAAGCTGCCGCTGCCAATAGCGGCGGCGCTGCTGGTGCCCGGCGTGGTTTGGGGCCGGGCCGCACTGGTGCGCTCCGGCTTAGCTGGCCGGAAGTCGCAAGCCATAGTTTCGGTGGCCGTTGGGCGAATGTCGCGCCGGAAAAAGCTTAGGTAGTGCCGCACGTCGCCGCGCCGGCTAGGCTCAATGTACACCGTGCCCGTCGTGGCCGACAGAATCTGGGCGTGGAAGCCGGCGGGCGTCAGGTCGAGGCGCACAGTAGCCGTGGCATCATCGAGGCCGCGGCCGGTGTAGGTTTTTATATTGGGGTACCGAGCAGCCAGTGCCGGTGCCATTACGCTGGTTTGCCACACGGCAAAGCGGCTCGTACGGCCATCGGGTAGGGGCAATGCCAGCACCAAGGGGGAGGCACCGGGCTGGTTTTCAACAGGAGCAAGCGCCAGTACCGTCCGGGCCGTGGCCACATCGAGGGTCAGGGCGCGGCTCCGGTCCAGAGCCGCGGCTAGCGGTGTGGCTTCACCCGCTTCATCCCGCAGTAAAGTAGCGCCGGGTTGCTGCGCCGAGGCAGTGGACAGCGAAAACAACAGCGCCAGACTGCCTAGCAGGCGTCGGGTCCTGGTATAGTAGTTTTGTTTCAAGTGGAAAGGGTTGAATGTGGAAGTCGCTCTAAATGTACGCCTTCAAGCCCCACCAGCCTAGAATATGCCACAGTACATATGCGTGATGGAGCGCAGCTAATCATAAAACTGCCCACTTCTACCAGATAGAAGCGGGCAGTTTATGGGCGCGAATAGAACCAATAGGAGGCGGAAGAATAGTGGTGACTTGAGCGTAGTGGAAGCCTACCGAAGCAGGTGCTCAACCTTGCCCTACTGCGTCGGCCCCGTATCTACCCGGGCTTCCAAGGTGGCCTGCACGGCAGGCGCCACCGCCGACAGCAAATCCAGGCCGGTGGCGGCTTCCAGGGCATCAACGGTGGTGCGGTAGTTGCCCCAGGCGGCCCCTACCGAATTCTGATTGGGGGCGTTGACGGCAATAACGCGGGTGCCAGCGTCTACGTCGTCGGGGCTGTGCTGGCCGGCGGGTAGCACCACTACTACTTTCCAGCAGCGGGCTGGTACCGTCACGCGGCCTTGGTCGATGGTGTTGTCGGGGCCCTGGGAGCCGGTGCCGCCGGTGCCGTAGCTGCCCATGATGATGTATAGTTCGTTGCCACCGCGCACCAGGGTGCGGCAGCCGACTCACCGCTAGGGCGTAGAAATACGCCCCGGCCTTTAGCATTACGGACCGGGCGAAGGAAGCTATAGCTTGGTTTTGTAATGCTGTTGATCAGGTTAATAGATCCACCATCACGGCTGTAGCGCAACACGCTACTTGAATAGAGCTGCCGTATCCTCACCCACCCGAGTCCCTATCTCGTAGCCGCCATTCGCGTCGAACTGGTAGTGAACCCCCAGATACACGCGGCTGCGGCCGTTTTCGAGGGCCGCCTGCGTGAAAGAAGTGAAGTGCCGGGTGCGACGGATGCCGTTAGCGTCGCGCAGGGCATGCGGGTCTTCGGTAGTGGCGGTGAAGGCAATATTGTCGGTGCCGTAGAAGGTGCGCATGGCGGCGGCGTGGGCCGCCCCGAACGTAGAATGCCCCGATACGTAGGCTGGGAAGTTGGGCGAGAAGCGCGTGCCAGAGGTCATGGCCGAAAGTGGCTGCCAGTCCGGGTCGGGGGTGGTGCCGTCGTTGCCATCCGTAGCGGCCCGTTGTATGGCCGTTTCGGGCCGCCACAGGCGCATGGGCTTGTTGCCGTTCGGCAGGAAATATTTAGCGTGCCAGGCCACCACCGAGGCATTCACCATAGCCGTGCCTACCATGGCAAATAAGCGTGCCGTTTCAAGCAGGCCCTTTTTGGCCGGCGTGCCACCATTAGCCAAGTGGTCTTTCAGGGTGCCCTGCTGCTTGGCTATGGTTTGGGTGATGGTGTACAGCTGACCGGGCGGCTTGGAGGTGCCGTTGAGGTCGTTGGCCCAGAAGATGGCAATTTCGGTTTGCTCCGGGGTGCGGTCCGTAGAGTGCATCCCGCCCAGCCGCTTCACTTCCCGCACCTGCGCCGCATACAGTTCCGACTTCAGAAGTTTGCTGTAGTCGAACAGGGCGAATGGAATATCCTTGGGCTCGTAGTGGCTCGTAGGCAGCGTGGCGGGGTCGAGCAGGAACAGTGGTACCTTGCCCCAATGCGGGGTGAGGGCGGGGCCGGAGCCGGTATCGCGCCATTCGCCCGCCAGGCCGTTGGGGTTAAGTGGCGGCTTTTCATTCATGTCCAGCCCGTCGTAGGCGGGAGAGGCAGCTTTTTTGATGGGGAATTTGTCGATGACAGCCTTTGCTATAGCCTTGCCAAACGTATCGGAATCCTGGTCGATAGGGGTGGGGCCAGAGTTGATAAGCTCCTTGGCGTGCAACTCCGCGCCCGCTTTAATTTGGTATGGGTCAAACGGATTGATGGTGCCGCCCTGCATGCCCTTCGACAGCCGGATATAGAAATCCAGCGCATCGGTGAGGGCGTAGCAAGCCGCGTAAGCCGCGCTGATGGCCGGGTCGGGAGTGCCCGATTTCGCTACCGGGGCCACTACGTTGGGGTAGGTGTTACCGGTGAGTTGGTTCACGGCCTCGTACATAGCCAGGTGCATGACGGCTCCCATGTGCGAAAGGGGGCCTGGAGCACCTCCGATGCGGCGTACCACATCCAGATAAATGTTGTTCCAGGCAATTACGATGTTTCCGGGAGGAGTCATAGTGCAAAGTGATATGGAGGAAGAAGAAAAAAAGTACGCAAGCCCGACCTAGCCTATTCCGCCGACTATATCTGCGCAGGGTGCTCGAAAATCACCAGCCAAGTTGGCGGCTGCTGTGGTAAGCTGCATCCGTATCAGCACTGAACTTCGCGCCGTCGTGTTCCGCTTATGGGTAAGAACTGGAGCTAAACTGCCGGCTATTTCTCGTCGGCCTTGGCTGGCTTAATGCCCACGTTGCGCACGTTGATGAACTTAATCAGCGTCTCGAACCAGAACGGGGCGCCCAGCATCATGGCAAACGCCGTGAGCAGCCAGCCTCCAATCGGTAGCAGCCACGACCAGTTGACGGGGTGCCCGACTTTGCCGGTTATCGGGTCGAGGGTCCACCGCTGGGCATACTTGGGCATGCCATAATCATCGGCGCTGGCAGCCCATTGGTAAGTAGCCACCGAATCCTGCGCTGGAGCCCGGGCCGCGACCCTGCGGTAAGTGGGCTGGCCATTTACGGTTACGGCGGTTTTCATCGTAGTGGTATCTCTGGCTGCCGCTTTGTACACGGTATCAATAGTGTGGTCGGTCCAGCGAAGCAAGCCCAGCGGCAAGCCTACTTTAGGTACTGCGGCCAGCGTGTTGCGGAGTTCCGTATTGGCGGCCAGTAGCAGCGTATCCCACGTTTTCTGCCGTTGCTGTTGATATTGTTGTGCCTTTATTGAGTCGGTGGGATTGTAGATTATGTCGGGCGGCGCCGTACCGTGGGTGGCGGCTACTCCGGCCGTCACTAGCTCGGC
The DNA here is from genome assembly GCF_017313265.1 of Hymenobacter telluris. GTDB lineage: Bacteria > Bacteroidota > Bacteroidia > Cytophagales > Hymenobacteraceae > Hymenobacter > Hymenobacter telluris. The sequence goes on from NZ_JAFLQZ010000002.1 coordinate 73,967, forward strand.
CCGCGCTTCGGCGTGGTTGGAGTCGGCAAGGAAGCGGCTCAACCGGACTGTATCCACGTCGGCCAGCAGGGCCACCACTAGGCCGGCCATGAACAGGTATTTGCGGTTGTCGCGCTTGTACCAGCCCGTCATTCGCTCACCAAAGTCATGAAACCAGCCCTCTAAGTTGGTTTGCAGGGCTTTGCTCTGTTCTTCGGGCGTGAGCGAACCAGTGGGAGAAATGGCCGCCGACGTGGCCGTGGCATTCAGGTACAGCATTTCCAGCAGCCCCTTGAAGGTAGAAGGAGCCATAAGGGCTAGTCCCGCTTCAAACTGCTTGATGCTCGGTAGGGGGGGCGTAGCAGCAGGTGCCAGGCCACTTACCCACCCAATAATGGTTTGGGCAAATAAGGTTTCACTGATGTAGGCCGGCCAGCCATGCACAAACGAGCGAACCACTAGGCTTTTCTGACTCTGGGGAAGCATCAGGGCCTGAATAGCAGGGGCGGCATAAAATGCCTGGTGTGCCACCGGGCCCAGCGCCAGTGCCAGGTGGTTGTATAGGTAGTTGCCGCGCGTATTCAGAAACCCAGCCGGCAGCTCCACCAATGAAAGCGTCAGCTGGCTGAACAGCAAATACAAGGTAATCAAAGCAATGGCCGTGTCAAGGAGCGGGCTGTCGAACATGGCAGTAGAGCATCTTATTGCTCGTTAAAAGTGCGCTAGTCTGCCCCGCTTTTCTTCCGTGCTACTACTGAACTTTGCACCTGCATCTACCCATTTCACTGCTCAACCTTGCGCTATTGCGTCGGCCCCGTATCTACGCGTGCCTCCAAGGTGGCCTGCACGGCAGGCGCCACCGCCGACAGCAAATCCAGGCCGGTGGCGGCTTCCAGGGCATCAACGGTGGTGCGGTAATTGCCCCAGGCGGCCCCTACCGAATTCTGATTGGGGGCGTTGACGGCAATGACGCGGGTGCCAGCGTCTACGTCGTCGGGGCTGTGCTGACCGGCGGGTAGCACCACTACTACTTTCCAGCAGCGGGCCGGTACCGTCACGCGGCCTTGGTCAATGGTGTTGTCGGGGCCCTGGGAGCCGGTGCCGCCGGTGCCGTAGCTGCCCATGATGATGTATAGTTCGTTGCCACCGCGCACCAGGGTGCGGCAGTACTCCTCCAGGTCGGCCCAGGTGCGCTGGTTGAGGTTGGGCGCCTGAGGTAGCATGTTGGTCATCAGAAACGTAGCCGAGTTGCTGGCGGTGCTGGCCGTGCGGTCGGCGGAGGGGCAGTGGTGGCCCCTGTCGAAGCCCGAGCCGGTGTAGCTACTGGCCGTTACCTGGTACCAGCCGGCTGGCAGGGCATTGTCGGCGCGGAAGTTGTCTTGCCGGGGAGCAGTGCCCAAATCCTTGGCCGCCAGGTGCCAGCTCACCCAGTTCGGAATGCCCCGGCTGCGGTGGTAACTCAGGGCGTATTCAGGCCGCGTAAGCAGGTAGTTGTTGGGCTGATTAGGGTCGGAAGTGGCGCCGCTGGGGTTGCCCAGCGCCAGGTTCAGGTCCTCGGGCGTAGGGTCGGAATCGTCGCAACCGGCAACAAAGGCCAGCAGAACTACGGGCAACAGGAAACGCCAGCGGGCAGAGAAGATACGCATCATGCCCAAAGATACCGCCCCTGCCGCAACGCCCGTAGTTGCCCGCCGCTTACTGCACGCCCTTCACTTGCATCGGTAGCACGAATAATGCCGCCGAAGCCGTGATAAACAGCGTCTTCCGGTCTTTGCCGCCAAAGCACACGTTACCCGTCCATTCTTCCGGCACGGCTATGTGCTGGATTTTTTGGCCCGCGGCACTGTACACTGTTACGCCTTTGCCGGTGAGGTACACATTGCCCTGGTTGTCGAGGGTCATGCCATCCGAGCCCTGCTCCACAAACAGCTGCCGGTTGGTGAGCTGGCCGTTGGGCGCAATTTGGTAGCGGTAGGTTTTGTTGGCTTCAATGTCGGCCACGTACAACTGCCGGCCATCGGGGGTGCCAATGATGCCGTTGGGCTTTTGCAGCTTGCCATCAACAATTACGGGTTGCTTCTGGCCCTTGGGCAGGTAATAGAGCTTCTGGCCACCCAGGTTGGGGTCGGGGGCGGTGCGGGCCCAGTAGTCGCGCTGGTAGTACGGGTCGGTGAAGTAGATGCCGCCGCTGGCGGGATGCACCCACAGGTCGTTGGGGCCGTTGAGGCGGTGGCCCTGCACCTCTTCCAGCAGCACGGTCACCTGGCCAGTAGGTGCTATCGACCACAGCTGGTTTTGCTCGTCGGCGCAGGCCAGCAGGTTGCCTTGCTTGTCGAAATACAGGCCGTTGGCCCGGCCGGCGTTATCCAGAAACACACTGAGCTTGCCGCTGGTATCGTACTTCCAGATTTTGTTGTTGGGCTGGTCGGTGAAGAACACGTTGCCCGCTTTATCCACTGCCGGGCCTTCCGTGAACTTGAACTGCCGCGCCACCAGCCGCGGCGTAGCCGACCCCGCCAAGATGTTGCTGGTTGGTTGGGTTTGGGCATACGCCGCTACAATTCCGGCTCCAACAGCTACCATACCGCCGGCCAGTACTACCTTAAGAAGAGAACGATTCATAGGCAAGCAAAACAGGTTCCAACGTGGCGCGGGCTGGTTGCCAGCACCGATACGCTCGGAGTGAAACACCGGCTAAACGAAATTCCGAGTGGAAAGGCTGACACTACTTGCCCGATAGGTGCCCTGGCTGCCGGGGGCTGCGCCCATAAGCAGTGGTAGTGCCTAGCGCAATGAGCTTGTGTATAATAGGAAAGGAAGTTCTGCGGGTTATCGGCAATGCACAACCCCTGTCCGGCGAGAAAGATGAAAAGAGTGATTATGGGAATAATTTTATTTGATGTTGATCTAAAAGATGTTTTTTCAAGTTTTTTGCCGTAGTCAATACAATTATATTTAATTTCAAACCAAGAAGATACGCGTAATGGGGCGTGTCGGTCTTCAAGAAATGCTTACTGTATTCTACCCGCTTATGTACCGTTTTCTGACTTTGATTATCGGCTTCACCCTGGCAGCATTGCCTGGTAAATTACTGGCCCAGCAAACCACTACGCCCGATTCCGTTGAGCAGCCCAGCCAACCCAGCAGCTGCGAGTCGCTGACGGGCCTCATAACCGATGAAAACTATAAGCCTTTGACTGGCGCAACGTTACAGCTGCAAGGCATTAATGATGCCTTCAGCACCAATTCCGAAGGGCGTTATATCATTGTGCTCAACAAGCGCACGATACCTTTCCCAACCCGCATGAAGGTCAGCGCGGCTGGCTACGAAACCCAGGAGTTTGCTCTCAACAGCTGCAAGCCTACCGATGTGTCGCTCCGGCTGGTGCCAGGCACCATCTTCAAGCGCGACGGCCGCATCAAAAAAACCACCTCAACCGGTAAGATTAAGTACTAAGCCCCGGCTTAGCCTACACGTACCAGAAACGGCCCCGTTTGGCAATTGCCAAAACGGGGCCGTTGGTTTTATGGGCAGTACGATAAGACTACAGGCAAGCCTTTGCCGAACTTCTCAAGCCACTCCTACCCAGCCTTCGCGCACGGCTTGCACTACCAGTCCCACCAAGGTTTTGGCACCCGCTTTCTGCAACAGAGCCCGCCGGTGGCTTTCCACAGTGCGCACGCTCAAGCATAAATGGTCGGCTATTTCCTGGTTGCAGAGGTCGGACACTATCAGGCGTAGCACTTCCACCTCGCGTTGGCTGAAGGGGGTGGGAGGAGAAAAGCTTCGGCGAGCAGCCGGATGGGTGAGAGTACCACCAGCTGCGCCGCTGAGCAGCGCCATAACCGTAGTAACCACCGTAGTCGGAGTGGCGTTGTACGGCAGCAGGGCGTTGGTGTCAGGCTGGAGTAGGTACTGCTTTAGGGCTGGTGAGAGGCGCTGGCTGGCAATAACCAAAATGGGCTGACAACTCCGGACGCTCCGCAGGCGCTGAAACAAGGCAACCAACGACGGCCCAGCCAAGGTACTATCCAGCACCAGCAGGGCGTAAGGCTGTTGCCGAAGCAGCGGCTCTAGCATGCTAGCGTCGGCGGTAACACTAAAGGTAAGGCTGGGCCATTGGTCGTGCAGGGTGGCCAACAACCCCTGACGATGCAAAGAAGGCGGTGCCGCCACCAGCACCGACGCGTTACCAAAACAGCTGGCAGAGTTCATAATTAAGTGGGGTATAAGGATGCTGGATGCACTAAAGAAGAAGCATCAACGGACAACAAGGGTAGCAATAGGTGTGTAAGAAAAGGAGCTGATGCACGCCTAATTCCTTGAATGATAAGGCATGGCGTACAACCGAAAGTAATATATAGGTAAGGCTATGTCAATACCTATTTGTAGGTATATTGTAACTGAAACTTGTTTAAGTATAATAACATCGGTAAAACAGCAACCGGACAACCGCTGGGGCTAACGAAATAGTAGCCTCGTGCAACTTGTTGCGTGGTGGCTGGTTGCTTGGTAGCTATCCGTGTTGAGTTTGCAGAATGCTTACCTGTTTAGTGACCATCAGATTTAATACTATACTATAGTAACTTCACTGCTGCCGGTGCCGTTCTTGCCACACTCGCAAGCTCTACTTTAGTGGCACATACTGTTTCTACTTTCTTCTCCTTCTTTCATTGGCGATGCCTGCTCCCGTTGTTGATTTTCAGCATCTGATTGAAGAAATACCTTCTGTTTTCTTCGTTTACAACGTAGCCCTCCGCTCCGTTACGTATGTGAATGCCGCTTACGAGAAAGTATTTGGGGGCAACTCCGGCCAGGTAAACGACGAGCTGCCGGGCCTGCTGGCACGCCTGCACCCCGATGACCAAGACTACGCCGCCGACTGCCTTGAGCGGCTGGAAGCAGGGCTATTGCGCGAAGACATTCAAGTGCGGCTGGTTTCCGATGCTGGGTTGGTGCAGTGGCTGTGCGTGCGCGCGGTACGGTACCAGGCCCCCGATGGCACCCGCACCATCACCGGCTTCATCGACGACATTACCGCCGAAAAGGCTACCCACCAGAACGCTGCCAAATTCAATACCAAGAAGAATTCCATCCTCGAAATCCTCTCGCACGACCTGGCCGGGCCGCTGCGCCTAATGCAAACCCTAACCGAGCAGCTACGAGAACAGCTCCAAACCTACCCCGACCCACGGCTGCACGAACTGATTCGGATTATCACCACCACGTGCCGCGAAAGCACCGATTTGATTCATGATTTCGTGGACAACGAGTTTCTCGAATCGTCGAATGTGGAGCTGAAGCGCGAGCGGGTGAACATGGTGGAGCGCGTGGGTATTATGGTAGATAACTACCGGCGGACGCAAACACGCCTAGAGCAGGTGTTCACCCTCGAAACCTCGGCGCCGGCCATCTACGCCAGCATCGACGAAAACAAGTTCATGCAGGTGCTCAACAACTTGGTGGGCAATGCTATAAAATTTACGCCGGCCGGCGGGCACATCCGGGTAGGGCTAAGCGAGCAGCCGGGCCACATTCTGGTGACGGTAGCCGACGACGGCATAGGCATTCCGGAAGAATTGCAGGAAGGCCTGTTCGACAAATTCACGAAGGCCCGCCGCCCCGGCCTACGCGGCGAAAAAAGCACCGGCCTGGGCATGTCCATCATCCATACCATCGTGGAATTGCACGGCGGGCGCATCCGATGTAAAAGCGCCGAAAAACAAGGCACCACTTTCTTTATTGAGCTGCCACTGCTGGAGGCCCAGGCGTAACAAGCAGCCACGCAGACACTTGGTGTGCCCACCTCAATGGTAAGAAATGCGCTTAACCGCGGGGTTCTGTAGGCGAGCTGAACTGTTCATTCAGGCAGGATACGTACTTTTGGCACTGGCAAGGTGAGACACGCCACGTGCAGTAGTGCCTTCATCACATCATCAACCAGCGTATGAGTAGCGAAGATCAAAAGCAAAAGCTGTTTAAAGACATGGAGCAGCGCCTAACCCAACTGGGGTTCTCTATTGATAAGCAGGACCAAACCCGGCCGTGGGGTGGGTTTTTCGTGATTGACGAAACGCAGGCACCCGCTTTTGCCGACACGTATTTCGAAGGCCTGGCCGTAGACGACCTGCGGCTGGCCGGCAAGCTGAGCCCCAAAATCCTGATTGTAGCACCTCAAAAGCGGCTGTCGTGGCAGTACCACCACCGCCGGGCCGAGGTCTGGAAAGTGCTGCAAGGGCCGGTAGGCGTGGTAACCAGCACCACCGACGACGAAGGCGAAGTGCGGGTGTATGAGCCCGGCGAGTTGGTAACCCTCAAGCAGGGGGAGCGGCACCGCCTGGTGGGCTTGGCTACCTGGGGCGTGCTGGCCGAAATCTGGCAGCACACCGACGCCACCAACCCATCGGACGAAGACGATATTGTGCGCGTGCAGGACGACTTCGGGCGCTAGTCGGGCCGCCCGCCGTGCGGGGCAGCTATTAGCCCGTGCCGTGTAGGGCAGGCCCGGTGTGGGAGCAGCAAGCAGCGCCTTAGCAGCCTTCTGCCGAGGAAAGCCGTACTAGCCGGAAGCGGGTCAACCGTTTCCGGCTTTTCGTTTTCTGTATTTTCTCTGTTCTGTGTCCAACGCTCCTGTTCCTGCCGCCGAGCCACCGGCTTCCAAAGTTGCCATTATAGCGGCGCTGGCAGCCAATCTGGCCATTGCCGTTATCAAGTTTGTGGCGGCGGGTTTCACGGGCAGCTCGGCCATGCTGGCCGAGGGTATTCACTCGGTGGTGGATACAGCCAACGAGTTTCTGTTGCTGCTGGGCTTGCGCAAAAGCCAGCAGCCGGCCCACGCCGGGCGGCCGTTCGGGTACGGTAAAGAGCTGTATTTCTGGTCGTTTATTGTGGCCGTTTGCATCTTTGCCATTGGCGGCGGCATTTCCATCTACGAAGGCATTGAACACCTGCGGCACCCCACGCCGCTGGAAAACCCCACTTGGAATTACGTGGTGCTGGGGCTGGCTTTCCTCTTCGACGGGGCTTCGTTTCTGGTGGCGCGCCGCACGTTTAATGCCCAGCGCAACGGACGCAGCTTTTGGGCCGCTTTCCGAGGCAGCAAAGACCCTTCTATTTTCGTGGTGCTCTTCGAAGATGCCGCCGATTTGATGGGGCTGATTGTGGCATTCTTGGGGGTGTTTCTGAGCCATCAATTGCAGAACCCGGCCCTCGATGGCGTGGCGTCACTGGCTATTGGCCTTATTCTGCTGGTAGTGGCGGGCTTGCTGCTACGCGAAAACAAAAGCCTGCTGCTTGGGGAGCCCGCCGAAGCCGGCCTCTTGCAGGAAGTGGAAGCCTTGGTAACCGCCGATGCCGCCGTAGTAGCCGTGGCCGCGCCTCTATCATCGTACCTGAGCCCGCACGAAATTCTGCTGGTGCTGCGCGTGGAGTTTCAGCCGAAATTATCAGCCACCGAACTCACCGAAGCCATCAGCCAACTCGATGCTACCATCCGGGAACGGTACCCGGATATCCGGCACCTGTTTGTGCAGCCCTCTTTTGTGCAGCAGAAGCAACCCCACGATCAGCCACTGAGCTAGTTACATGGCTGCTTGCGCCCTGAGGCCTGGGGCTCAACTGGCCGGTTCACTTGCCTTGGGTGTGGGTATTGGCTCGCGCCGGCCGCCCATGATGTAGCGCAGGCCCGTATTCTGGCTGAAGTAGTTCCACATCCAGTTGGCAAAGACGGTGAGGCGGTTACGGAATTCCACCAAGGCAATTACGTGCACGAGGGCCCACATCACCCAGGCAAAAAAGCCCTGTGTTTTCCACTCCTTGCCCAGTAGTTTCACGTCGGCTACGGCGTGGTTGCGGCCGATGGTGGCCATAGCGCCTTTGTCGTCGTAGTGGAATGGCTGGAGGGGCTGTTTCCGGATGAGGCGCTCCAGGTTACTGGCCAGTAGCCGGCCTTGCTGAATGGCAGGTTGCGCTACCATGGGGTGCCCCTCGGGGTACTCAGGACTGAGCATGGCGGCAATGTCGCCAACAGCGAAGATGTTGGAGTAGCCGGCCACTTGGTTGTGGGCATTCACTTCGTAGCGGCCGCCCTTGCGCAAACTCTCCGGCCGGATGCCATCAATAGGAGCACCCGCCACCCCGGCCGCCCAAATGAGCGTGCGGGTAATTAGCTTCTCGCCGGTGTTCAGCGTCACGGTGTAGCCGTCGTACGACTTCACCCGGCGTTCCAGCATCACGTTCACCCCAAACTTCTGCAAGTATTCCAGGGCCTTCTGCGACGCTTCCGCCGACATGCCCTTCAGTAGCACGTCGCCGCTCTGAATCAGGTGAATGTCCATCTGGCGGAAGTCGATTTCGCGGTAGTCTTTCGGGAAAACGTGCTTGCGCAACTCGCTCAGCGCGCCGGCCACTTCTACGCCGGTGGGTCCGCCGCCCACAATCACAAAGTCGAGCAGGCTGTTGAGCTGTTCGTCGTCGCCGATTTGCAGGGCCTTCTCGAAGTTCGACAGCACCGTATTGCGCAGTGCCACGGCGTCTTCCACGCTCTTGATGGCAATGGCGTGGCGGGCCATCTGCTCGTCGCCGAAGTAGTTGGTGGTGGCGCCGGTGGCAACAACCAGAAAATCGTAGGGAATCAGGCCGATGGAAGTTTCCACTACCTGCGTTTCGGTGTTTACGCACACCACCTCGGCCATGCGGAAGCTCAAGTTGTCTTGCCCTTCCAGAATCTTCCGAAACGGCGACACAATGTCGGCGGCCTCCAGGCCTGCCGTGGCAACCTGGTACATCAGCGGCTGAAAGGTGTGGTAGTTCTGCTTGTCTACCAGCACCACTTGCACGTCAACGTTACGCAGGGATTTGGCCAGTTCCAGCCCCCCGAAACCACCGCCCACAATCACGACCCGCTGCTTACCAGTGTGTTCTATCTTGGCTAGTTCTTGTTCTTCCATCGAAGCTGCGCTTTGAAATACAGTACCTGCTTACTTAAAGCACGGCATAATAGTTATTGAGTTGGTGGAATGGCAGCACAAGAAAAACTACAGTTCAGCTTAAGCCAAAGCAGCCAATGAAGAAGCATTATACTGTTTATGGTATATTTACAACAGCTCTGGCAGATCAACAGCGAAGAAACATGATGCCTAATCGTGTATATACATCAACTAGCGCTTTATCTTTACCGCAGTTCAATTGCCGCCCCGTTGGGTGGTAGCTAGTACCGTGTTTTATGCAGTTACGCTATCTTATTGTTAATGAAAACGTTTCTATCTCTTACGATGATACCAATGATTGGCTGTATGTTGATTGGCAGGGCGAGCACACTCCCGAAACGTCGTACGCCACTTGCTTGCTGATGGTGGAAGCACTGCGGATGCAGCCGTGCAGCAAGATTCTCAACGATAATTCCAACATCACCTATACTACGGCCGAGCTTCCGGAGTGGGGCAAGCTGTGGCTGCGCGATATGGAAGGCGCCGGGCTCCAGTACATGGCCTGGGTGCTGCCGCGCAACGCGCCCAAGCTACAAACCACCGACCTGAGCGCCCGGCCTTTTCGGAAGCCGTTGGTAGTTACCTTTTCAGACGTGGCTACTGCTTTTGAATGGCTGCACAAGCAGCAGCGGGAACTGTAGCGTCAGGCTGGTTTGCAGTTACTAGTCGGGGGTAAGCGGAACGGGGCGGTGGCGGAATTGGCCACAGCAGGGCCGGGTTTCGTACGCATGGGTACACCACCTATTCTTTTGCGCCGTGCGAAACGTATTCCTGCTTTTTCTGTGTTGCTGCTGCCTGCCAGTAGCTGCCCAACTGCCACCTACGCCCCGGCAACTATACCCAGGCTTGTTTGAAGCCGTGCAAACGGGCCAGGTTTTTCCGGATAACAAGACGTTTGTGGACATGGTGCCGCGCAACCCGCGCGAGTCGCCGGCCCAGATTGTGGCCGACTACCAGCAACAGCGCGCTCAGCCTGGTTTCAACCTCACGCAGTTCGTGCAAACCCGGTTTCGGCTACCTACCACCGACACGGCCACGTACCGCAGCAACGTGCGCGCCGGCCTGCGCGCCCACCTCGATACGCTCTGGACGGTGTTGCGGCGCCAGCCCCAGGATTCGGTGAGCCGGTATTCGTCGTTGCTGCCGCTGCCTCGGCCGTATCTGGTGCCGGGTGGGCGGTTTCGGGAGGTGTACTACTGGGATTCGTACTTCACGATGCTCGGCCTGCGCGAAGCTAAACGTCTCGACTTAGTGCGCAGCATGACCGACAACTTTGCTTACCTCATTGGCCGCTACGGCTTTATCCCGAACGGCAACCGGACCTACTACCTCACCCGCTCGCAGCCGCCGTTCTTTGCCTTGATGGTGCAGTTGCTGGCCGAAGAACAGGGCGACACGGTGTTGCAGCGCTACCAGCCGTACTTGCTACGCGAGTACGCCTACTGGATGGCCGGCGCCGACTCATTGAAGCCCGGTACTGCCACGCGCCGGGTGGCGCGCCTGGCCGGGGGCGAACTGCTCAACCGCTACTGGGACGACAGCACGCTGCCCCGCGAAGAGTCGTACATCAAGGATGTGGAGGCAGCGCGCGGCAGCAAACGTGCCGCCCAACTCTACCGCGACATTCGGGCCGCCGCCGCGTCCGGCTGGGACTTCAGCACTCGTTGGTTTGGGCCGGCCGGTACGCTGGCCTCCATCCGTACCACCGAGCTGGCCCCCGTCGATTTGAATTGCCTGCTTCTGACCTTGGAACAAACCATTGCCCGCTCGTACAGCACCCAGGGCCAACGTGCCGAAGCGGCTGCCTGGCAGCAAAAGGTGGAAAAACGCAGCAAAGCCATTCAGCGCTATTGCTGGAACGAAGCGGCCAGCTGGTACACCGACTACGACCTCACCCAGCGCCGGCCCGCCGCCATCCGGACGCTGGCCGGCGTGTTTCCGCTGGCTTTCGGCGTAGCTACTCCCACCCAAGCCAGCCGGGTAGCCAAAGGCCTCAAAGCTGATTTTCTGAAAGACGGCGGTCTGCTGACCACGCTCAAAAACAGCGGCCAGCAATGGGACGCACCCAATGCCTGGGCGCCTTTGCAGTACCTGGCTGTGCAAGGCCTGAACCGTTACCGCCAGCAGCCCCTCGCCGATACCATTGCGGCGCGGTGGGTACGGCTCAATTCCCGCGTGTTTCAGCAAACCGGCAAGCTGCTGGAGAAATACAACGTCATGGATACGCACCTGCCGGCCGGGGGCGGCGAGTATCCGCTGCAAGACGGCTTCGGGTGGACCAATGGTGTGTTACTGAACTTGTTGAATAAACGGCCACAAGAAAGTAACTAGCAGCCCTACTGCCATTCACTACCGGATAAGCCTCAGTCATGGCCGACTTACCTTCCTCAACCCCACCTGAGCGCCCCGCCCCCGACCCGTGGGCAACACTGAAGGCGCACACCGCTGCCCGTATTGCCCTGGGCCGCACCGGTACTAGTGTGCCGCTACGAGAAGCACTGGCATTCCGGTTGGCCCATGCCCACGCCCGCGACGCCGTGTATTCGGTGCTAGAAACGGAAAAGCTGCTGCCAGAAGTAGCGCGCCTAAACGTGCCCGTGTGTGAGGTGAAAAGCCAGGCCCACGACCGGCAGGAGTATTTGCAGCGCCCTGATTTGGGCCGGCTCCTGCACGAGGAAAGTAGTGCGCTGCTGAAAAATCAGTTGCTTCGAGAGGTTGACTTGGCTGTTATTCTGGCAGATGGATTGTCGGCGGCGGCGGTAAACGAGCACGCGGTGCCGCTGTTGCAGCGGCTGCTGCCTAAGCTGCACGAGGCAGGGCTGCAACTTGCGCCCTTGGTGGTAGCCACCCAAGCCCGCGTAGCCATCGGCGACGAAGTAGGAGAGGCGCTGGGAGCCCAACTGAGTCTGGTTTTGATTGGGGAGCGGCCCGGCCTTAGCTCGCCGCGCAGCCTGGGGGCCTATTTCACCTACGGCCCCCGGCCCGGCCTCACCGACGAAGCTCGCAACTGCGTGTCCAACATCCGCCCTGAGGGCCTGAACTACGACTTAGCCGCCGAGCGCCTATTTTTTCTGCTCCATGAGAGCCTGCGCCGCAAGCTCTCGGGTGTGCAACTCAAAGACGGCAGCCAGTTACTAGAGCGGTTTTGAAGGTAGGGGCTGGCCCCCGCCCGTCGTCGAACGGACTCGGTGAAAAAGCGCCGGCATAGGGGCGGGAGCAACCTGTGCACCGACCCTGAAACCGCCCTAAGCTACTAACTGTTAGCTTTTTTCGAGGAACCCAGGGAAAACCATCAGCCAATAGCTATCAGCTACTAGCTAAAGATTGCCACGGGTGGTTTTGTATAGATACCAGCCTTTGGTAATGGGCCGCACTACTATCAGCCGGTCGGGGTCCATGGCGGGTACTTCTGCCGGTTTGGGCTGATACAACAACCCCACGGTGTTGTCAACCCGCCCCCCGATAATGAATTCAATGCAGGAGTCGCAGTTGGTTTCGTGCTGGGTGATGCGGCCGATGTAAAGCTTACGCAGTAAATTCTTTACCTCTGGGTCGGTGTTGGCGGCTTGCTCGCCGGCAATGCTGTCGGTGGCCGTGAAATACTGCCGGGTCTGCACAAGCCGTACCACCTTTTGGAAACCGGCCTGATGGCTGGTGAAGTGGTTGATTACGTCGGCGTCGGAACCAATCCAGAGGCGGAGGTTGCCCACGGTGAAGGCGTGGTCGGCGTCGGGATGCTTCTGGTTGTACTGGGCTATTTCGGTTTCGGGCATGGCCGTCAGCAACTTCAGCATGGGCGGGCCGAGTTGGGTCATGGCCAGGCTCCGGATGGCTTGTAGCTTCCACGCGTCGGCTTCCTTAGCGAAATGCAGATAAAAGTCGTTGCGGCTCACGGAGTCGCGCAGCTCTACGGCTACTACGGCCGTGCTGTCGCCTTGCTGAAGCAGCTCGCAGCTACGTTGCAGGTTGTGTGGTATCTGTTGGCCGAGGGTCTGGTTTTTGGCTTGCTGCTGCGCCTCGCAGCACAGATATTCCTTCATTTGGGGCCAGCCGTCGGTATCCACAAATTGCCGGGCAATTTGCAGTGGTTCCATCGGCACGCGGGCCATTGCCAGGTGAGATACAATCAATAAGCAGGAAAAAAGAAAATACTTCATCGAATAAGCTAAAATATCTGGCTTTCAGCCCCTAGGCTTCCGCTATAATCCTGAAAGGTAAGTGAAATACTGGCACACATAAGTGGCCGAATACGAGTAGCCGGAGCATTGCTAAAGGTGCCAGCCGTGGTTGCTTGCTAGCTCCACCGTTGGGAGGACCAGTTAACAGCGAATAAGGTTGCTGGCGCAACTAAAATTCGGCGGTGGCGGCTGGCTGGCAACGTTACCGGCAACGATTGCACAAAGAAATATAGGTGGGGGTGCATCCTGGCTCGGGCGTTTCGGTAATATCGGTCTGTTGTGGTCGGGTTGGGCAGTGCCTTGGCCTTGGCTTCTCTTGTTCAGCTCGTTTCGCTTTTCGTCTTATGCGCTTACTATTTCCGCCTAGTGGTCTGGGCCGCGCCACTTACGCCACCGTGCTGTTCGCCTGTGTGGGCGCCTTAGCTGTAATGGGGGCCAGACCAGCAGCCGTGCCGCCACTGGCGTTTCCGGGGGCCGAAGGGGCGGGGCGCTTCACGAGCGGCGGGCGTGGTACTGCCGCGGTGCCCACTACGGTGTTCGAAGTCACCAACCTCACCGACGACAACCAGCCCGGCAGTTTGCGCTACGCCCTCACCAAAACCGCCCCGGCGCGAACGGTGGTGTTTCGGGTGTCGGGTACTATTCACCTGTCTTCGCCGCTGACCATCAGCAAAAGCAACACCACCATTGCCGGGCAAACCGCCCCTGGTGATGGTATTTGCCTGGCTGATTACCCGGTGAGCGTGAAGGCCTCCAATGTCATCATCCGGTTTGTACGCTTCCGGATGGGCGACAAAAACCAGAACAAAGGCCAGGTGGATGGCGGCGGGGGCGACGATGCCTTTGGTGGCACGCGCAACAATAGCCTCATTATCGACCATTGCACCATGAGTTGGTCGACGGACGAGTGCTTTTCGGTGTATGAGGGCGACAGTACCACTTTGCAGTGGAACATGATGAGTGAGCCGCTCAACTATTCCTACCACTTCGAAACCGGCGACAAAGACTTCGAGCGGCACGGCTACGGTGGTATTTGGGGCGGGCAGCGCGCTACTATGCACCACAATTTGTTTGCCCACTGCAACAGCCGCACGCCCCGCTTCAACGGCAGCCGCTACACGCACCCGGCCGGGTTTGAGAACGTGGATTTCCGCAACAACGTCATCTACAACTGGGGCGAAAACAACGTGTATGCCGGGGAAGGCGGCAACTACAACATCGTGGGCAACTACTACAAGCACGGCCCGAACACCAAGGAAAGCGTGAAGACGCGGGTGCTGAACCCCTATAAGCTGGAAAAAGGCTCCAACCCGCTGCCCTACGGCAAGTTCTACCTGAGCGGTAACTACGTGGATGCCAGCGCCGACGTGACCCGCCACAACTGGCGCGGCGTAACCATGCAGGGCGGCACCGCCGCCGATACCGTGCAAGCCCAAGCCAACAGTGCATTCAACATAGCGCCCGTAGCTACCCAAACCGCCGCCGAGGCGTACAAGGCGGTGCTCCAGCACGTAGGCGCCAGCCTGCCCAAGCGCGACACCCTCGACCAGCGCATCATCCGCAACGTGGTCAACCGTACCGGAGGCTTTATTGATGTGCAAGGCGGCTACCCGCACGGCACGCCCTATGAGGTGTCGCGGAAGGCGTGGCCGGTGCTGAAGTCAACCGCAGCGCCTGCTGATACCGACCACGACGGTATGCCCGACGCCTGGGAGACCCGGCAGCGCCTCAACCCCAAAGACCCCGCCGACCGCGCCAAAACCAACGCCAGCGGCTACACTATGCTGGAAGTATACCTGAATAGCTTGGTTGGTTTTTAGTGCCTAGTTGGTTTTTAGTGTTTGGTTGTTGGTGCTTGGTGCTTAGGTTGTTGGTGCTTAGGTTGTTCTGCTGTACTCCAAACGAAACCTTATCAGGCGCGACTCTCTATGCACGAAGCACTAAAAACCAACAACCAAGCACTAAAAACCAACTAGGCACTAAAACCGTCTACTTCCCGCACCTCGCCGGATTCTAAGTCGTGGAGGTGAAGGCTGCCGATACGCACGCGCACCAGCCGTAAGGTGGGGAAGCCCACGGCGGCCGTCATCTTGCGCACCTGCCGGAATTTGCCTTCCGTAACGGTAATGCTCACCCAACTGGTGGGGCCATGCCTATCGGAGCGGATGCGGCGGGCGCGGGGCGGCAGGGTAGGAGCGGTGGGCAGGCGGTAGGCGGTACAGGGTAGCGTCTGGTACTTGCCCTCGGGCAACCCGATTTCCACGCCTTGCTGCAACTGCGCCACGGCTTCGTCGGTGATGAGGCCGTCTACCTGCGCGTAATATTCCTTCTCCACGTCTTTGCGGCGGATTAACTCGCTCACGCGGCCATCGGTGGTGAGCAGCAGTAGGCCTTCACTTTCCTCGTCGAGCCGCCCCACCGACATCGTGCCTTCCGGAAAGTCGTGCAACTCGCCCAGAAAACGCTTTTTGCGGGCTTCGCTGGGGTTATTACTCATAAACTGGCTGAGGTAGCCGTAGGGTTTATGCACGAGAAAGTGACGATGGAGCATGCGCGAAGCCAACCGGCCAAGTAAACAACAGCGGCCCGCCGCCGGGCTGCAACAAAGAGTGCAAAGGTACGAAGGCTTGTTCGGGTACGGCCTTTTGGCAAGCCAGTCCGTACTCAGCTAAACGCACTTGCTTACTTTCGCCATGGACCAGAAAACCCGCGCCGCACTAGTCAAGGAACTCGTCAGCCTGCTGACCGAAGCCAATGCCCACGTCACGTTCAAGCAGGCCTGCGCCGACGTGCCCGTTGCCTTGCTGAATGAAAAGGCCCCCGGCTTGCCCTACACCATCTGGCAGCTAGCCGAGCACCTGCGCATTGCCCAGCTCGATATTCTGGAGTTCAGTTGCAACCCCGCGCACGAGTCGCCGGAGTGGCCCGCGGGATACTGGCCCGCCCCGGATGCTACCGTGGACGAAGCCGGCTGGCAGGCCACGCTAGCCGCCATCCGCCACGACCAAGCAAAGTTTGTGGCGCTATTGCACGACGAATCCAAGGAGTTGCTGGTGCCGTTTGCGCACGGCACCGGCCAAACCCTGCTGCGCGAAGCCCTGCTCATTGCCGACCACAACGCTTACCACACCGGTCAGATCATTTTGCTGCGCCGCCTGCTTGGTGATTGGGAGTAGCTACCGGTGTGCACAACGCCCGTAACGGGCGCTGTAACAAACTGCCTAGTGGCTGATGGGGTGCATTTTTTCGTCTACCTCTGTGCCCTGGCCTGCCACCCGGCACCACCCCGTGTCCTTCTTGATGAACACCTCTAGCCGGCGCACTTTCAGGGCCACGTCGCGCCCGTTTACGTTCAGCTGCACATCGGCCAGCCAGTTCACTACGGCCGAGGTGCCGCCGTATATCCGAATGATTTCGGTGCCGGGCACGGGCTTCACGCTTTTAAAAACCAGCTTTTCCTTGGTCTGCACCCCTTTCCATTGCTGCACCGAATAGGAAATGTCGCCTTTCGCGCCCACGGCTACTATATCATTGGGGCATGACACTCTTTCGGGGCCGCCGGGGCCGTGCAGCATAGCCCGGATTGCCTGCCGCTCCTGGGGGTAGCTCACGGTATCTAGCTGGGCCGAAGCCGCAGTGGCGGCTAACAAAAGCAAGCTGGTTGCCAGTAGGGTTTTCATCGTCGGGAGTGGTGTTGGTACCCGGCGAAGGTAAAAGCTGCCGCCACCCAATAATAGTACGAACCCGACATCCTACATGCGCAAATCGTCCTGCACCTTGAGGGGCGAATGCCGCATTTCCTGCGCTACTATTGTGGGAGTGGTAGCGGTGAATTCCTTGAAGTCCCGAATCAGATGCATCTGGTCGTAGTAGCCGCACTGGTAGCTAATGGCAGTCCAGGTGGTGTCCGGCTGGTTTAGCTTTAAGCGGTACGCCTTCGAGAACCGGATAATTCTGGCAAAAAGCCGGGGCGAATAGCCCAGCACTTCTTTGGCTTTGCGTTCGAACTGCCTGGTGCTCAGGCAGGCAAAGGCCGCCGCCTGGTCTATGGTGGAGAGCGTGCTGCCACTCATCATCAGGCGGGCCGCTTGCACAAACGGGCTGCTGGCCGCGGGCTTCATTTTGCGCAGTAAGTAGGCTTCCACAATGCCCTTCATTTCCAGCGAATGGCTGGCCGCTTTCAGTTGCTCACTCACCTCGCTGATGTCCCGGCCCAGGATGTCGGCTGCATTCAGGGGCACATCGAGCAGCTCGTGCATAGGCACCCGCAGCAGCTGAAACAGCCCGCCCGGATGAAACGCCACCGTCACAAACCGGTGCTGCGGGCCCATAGCCAGCTCCACCTTGGTGGTTTGCGGCCCCACGATAGTGCAGGCGGGCAGCTCAGCAAACGGCTGCTTGCCCTGGCGGCTTTTGGTGGCGTCGGCGGGGTAGAAGTTGAGGCTGTGCTGCGGTGTGGGCGGAAATGGCGCCACCCGGCTGTAAGCCGGGCCAGCCAGCTGCACTTGCACCACCATTATGTGGCTCACAAAGGGCCGTAAGGCCGGGTGCACGGCGTAGAAATCTGGCTTCATACACTTGCGGCGGTGGATGGGCTAACCGGAGGGTTCTTTTGTGTAGATATAGGTTAAGATGCTATAATACAATTAATTGTGTTTGTTTTGGCTCTCCTCACGCATAATTTCCATGGCATCTAGGATGCTGAAGCTATTGGCGTTATACGTCAGGAACTTACCGTTGCCAATGCCTCGAATCGGGCCAATTTGTATGTAATGCCCGAAGCGTTGCACCTTGTCTTTTCTGTTCCACCAAAAGAAGCTCGTTTTATCCTCGTAGGAAGAGTAGAAAACGACGTTGCCCCGGTCAGAAGTTAAAGCGTGTGCTCCCTTAAAGTCAGTAGGAGTGGATTGTTGCTTTAGCTGGTAATCGGTAAGGCGAAGCTCGCGAAGGGGGAAGTCAGTGTAGGTGTACGCTAAAATAGAATCGTTACCCAGTTTGCACATGCAATAGCAGTCCAAGATAAAGCCATTTACATCAGAGTTATGGCCGAAAACTTGCCGCCCGCCGAAATCGAATACAGTAAGCCCGTAATTACTAGGTGGTAGTTGACCTGCCGCTTGATCGAAGTAGGAAACCACAATCCGGTTGGCTTGCACCAATACGTCAGCAATGTATCTACCGGCATCAAAGGATAGAAGCTGGCGGCCGGTATAGTCGAAAATATGGCCGGTGTCTGATGTGCTGCCTACTTGTTCTCCGATTAGCAGGAACCGCTTATTATCTAACTTTCGGATAAAACCATAGCGAAACTGGTGCGGTAACGCCAGTTGGAGTCTGTTCGTCCAGACTTCCATATTGCTCATCAGCGCAATGAAGCTGCCATATTCATTGGCATCCAAATCCAATATCTGAAGTTTGCCGCAGTCGAGGGAATAAGTAGTAGAGGACATAAGGCTACAAAACGAAAAAGCAGAAAGGCCGCCATCAAGCTAGCACTTTCTGCATTCGATTTGAGGAGTGCCGGAGCCTAACGGCTGACGCGGGCGCGGCCTTTGTTGTGCACGTCGCTGGCGCCGGAGCTGCGGGCTTGTAGCTCGTCGTCTACGTACACGTAGGCATCGGAGGCGCCGGAAGCTTGCACGCTGGCTTTGCGGCTGCGCAGGTCGGAGGCGCGGTAGTCGCTGCTGCCGCTGATGTCTACCTGCTGGCGCTCCACGCGGCCATCGAGGCGGATGTCGGAGGCACCGCTGGCGTTGGTAGTCAACGATTTGGCGTTGAGCGTGAGCGTTACGTCGGAAGCGCCGCTGGCCTGAATGCGGAAATCATCGGCGGAAATAGGGGTTTCGCCTTTCACGTCGGAAGCGCCGCTCACCTCAATGCCGGCCAGCTGCGGCGTGGTGATGTACACTTTCACGGTTTTGCTGCGCAGCATTCCAGTGAGCGAGAAGTTCTTGTCGCGGTAGATGGTGAGCGTGTTGCCGCGTACCTCGGTTTTCACCGACTCCAGCACGTCTTCGTCGGCATCAACTTCCACTTTGGTGGTGGGGCCCTGGCGCACGTACAGGTTGATGGCGCCGCTGGCTTTCACCATCTGAAAAGAACCAACCGACCGCTGCTGCTGGGCTACGGAAGAACAGGCAGATAAGCCAACCAGCGCGGTAGTGGCCAGAACCGAAAGAAGAGCGAAGGATTTCATAAGGCTGCGTTTGGAAAGTGAAAGGCTACAACTTCCTCAGATGCCGCACAAGATAAAACCGTTGCCTCGGGAGTGGGGGATTGGGGGATTGGGTGAGAGGGTGATTGGATGAAGGGATGATTGGGTGAGTGAATTGGCCACTATACGCTGGGCCGTTTGCCATCCAATCATCCCTTCACCCTCTCATCCAATCACTCACTCACCCATTCACCCGCCGTACCAGCACTACCACTACGGCTCCTAGCAGTGCTACCAGCCCAAACGACCAGCGCAAACTGGCCGCTTCGGCTACGAAGCCCACCAGCGGCGGTACCAGCAGAAACCCGAAATAGCCCACCGTGGAAACCGAGGCAATGGCAGTGCCGGAGCTAAGCGCCGAGGTGCGGCCCGCCATGGCAAATACCATCGGCACCACGCACGACACACCCAGGCCCACCAGCACAAACCCCAGGCCCGCTACCAGCGGCACCGGAAACAGCGCCGCCAAACCCAGCCCCACCGTCATGAGCAGGCCGCTGTAGTGCAGAATGGGTTTCACGCCGAAGCGGTTGGCCAGCGAGTCGCCGGTGAAGCGGGCAACAGTCATGGCCACCATGTACACGGCATAGCCGATGGTGGCCGTTTCCTTGGGCACGTGCACGGCCTTCTGAAAATAGATGCCGCTCCAGTCGTACATGGTGCCTTCGCAGGCCATGCAGGCAAACGCAATAACCCCGAATTTCAGCAACGCTTTATCGGGCAGGGCGAAACCGGCGCGCCGCTCGGTGGCAACGGGTGCCACGTCCAGCGTGGTGGGGAAGAAGTACATGGCTACGCCGGTCAGCACCACCGCTACGGCCAGAAAGTGATAGGTGGGCATGACACCGGCTGGCACCAGGGCGGCGCTTACAGCCGCTGCCGCAAAGCCCGCCACGCTCCACACCCCATGAAAGCTGGCAATAATGGAGCGCGAATACAGCTTCTGCACGCTCACCGACTGCGCATTAACGGAGATGTTGAGCAGGTTCCGGGACGAGCCAAAGCAAAACAGCAGCGCCACCAATTGCCAGGTTTGCTGCGCGAAGCCCAGCAGTGCCAGCGCCACATTGTACAGCACCGCGCCCGCCATCATCACCTGCCGGCTGCTGAAGCGCTGATGCAGCCAGCCCGTAACGGGGAGCGTGAGCATGAGGCCAGTCGGCAGGGCCAGCAACACCCCGCCCAGCTCGGCCTCATCGAGCCCCAACTGGTGTTGGATGGTGGGAATCCGGGAGGCCCAGGTGGAAAACCCGAAGCCTGATACAAAGAAAAACAAGGCAATAGCCACCCGCGCCCGCCGGGCGGTGGCGTCTTCGAGAACTTCCGTCGTTACCATACAAACGCTGCTACCTGAGTGGCAAAGGTACGCCGGGCGTGTAGGCCACCGCCGCCGCGCGCCGGAATTAGTTGGGTGTATGGCGCCGTAGCTAAACAGTACGCTTGGCCTTGGCCGCTGCCGCCACTCACGACAACCCCACCGTAGGTCGCCTCGTATCAGCCCTCATTATAGCCAGCCGGCTATATGCTGTTCTCCCTGACGTTTCCTTTTATGAACAAGAACCTGCTCTTTCTGTCGGTAGCCGCGGCCGCACTCGCCGCTACCTCCTGCACCCAGGACAAGTCCGCCGCCGTGGACGCCGCCACTACGCCCGCCGCCGATACGGCTGTGGTAGTAAACGAAGCGCCTGCCGACACCGCCGCCTACCGCACCGACGCCGATGCCCTGGCCGCCCGCGTGGCCGAAGACCTCAAACTGACGGATACCGTAGTCGTAACGCGCATCTCGAAAACCTACTACACCCGGGGCCGCCGCCTCAACGAAGCCAACGCCCGCTACACCGCCGACACCACCGGCCGCTACGCCGCCCTGCGCACCATCAACGACGAAACCGACCAGCAGGTGAAGGCCATCGTGCCCGACCAGTACGACACCTACGCCGCCAACCGCGGTACGTATTATGATGGCACGCCCTACACGGCCATTGTGGTAGCCCCGGCGGCTTCGGCATCGGCTGCTGCACCGGCCCGCCGCCGCGGCCCGGCCATTGAGAAGTACGAAAAGAAAGCCAACGGCGAAACCAAAATCAAATACGCCAACGGCAAAACCGTGAAAATTGATAAGGATGGCGACACCAAGGTGGAGTACCCCAACGGTACCAAAGTGAAGCGCGACGCCGATGACGGACAAGTAAAAGTGAAAAACTAGTTCCGGCGTTTTATTGCCTTTCTAAAGCCTCCGCATCTGCTTGATGTGGAGGCTTTTGTATGGTAGCCGTGTGCTGCCAGCTACTGCGTGAGAAACCCAAACGACAAGTTGAAATAGCAAGGGAAGGGTGTTGGCAACGTTGCCGGCAACGATTGCATAAATAAATCAATCGTTTGCGCCTACGCTTGGCAGCGGAATGGAGTAGTATAGTTCGCAGATGCAATTGTCTGTTTGGCAGCAGGGGCCGCATCCCGCACCCGAACTCCACTAGTTAATTCCTATCCATGCGTTCAACCTCTACTTCTTCTGTTCTTGAAAATGTATTAGTTAAGCGCGGCCGGTGGCTGGCGCTGGCCGCCGCGCTAACCGGCTTGGTACCCACGGCGCAGGCGCAATTGCCGTCGTTTCCGGGGGCCGAGGGGGCCGGCAAGTTCACTTCCGGCGGGCGGGGTACCGTAGCGGTGCCCACTACGGTGTTTGAAGTCACCAACCTCAACGACGATAACCTGCCCGGTAGTTTGCGCTACGCCGTAACGGCCGCGGCCACGCACCGCACGGTAGTTTTCCGGGTGTCGGGCACTATTCACCTGCTCTCCGACCTGCGGATTTCGCGGGCCAACACCACCATTGCCGGCCAAACCGCCCCCGGCGACGGTATCTGCATTGCCGATTATCCGGTGAGCGTCAGCAACGACAACGTCATTATCCGGTTCATCCGCTTCCGCCTCGGCGACAAAAACCAGAACCAGGGCATGGTGAACGGCAGCGGCGACGACGACGCTTTCGGGGCCTTGAGCCGCAAAAACCTGATGATTGACCACTGCACCATGAGCTGGTCGGCGGATGAGGCCTGCACCGTGTACCGTGGCGACAGCACCACCATGCAGTGGAACATCATGAGTGAGCCGCTGGATTATTCCTACCACTTTGAAACCGGGGATACTGATTTCGAGCGGCACGGCTACGGCGGCATCTGGGGCGGGCGCAATGCCTCGTTCCATCATAACCTGCTGGCGCACATGCGGGGCCGCATGCCCCGCTTTGATGGCAGCCGCAACCTGCCGCCCAACACCGCCGGCCAGGAAAACGTGGATTTCCGCAACAACGTCATCTACAACTGGGCCAGCTACAACGTGAACGGCGGGGAAGGCGGCAACTACAACATCGTAAATAACTACTACAAGTACGGGCCGAATACGCCGGCCAGCTCGTCGGGCGGGGTGCCCATCCGGAGTGAGGTGCTGAACCCGTACAAGCAAACCTCGTTGCCCTACGGCCGCTACTACATGAGCGGCAACTACGTGGACAGCTACCCCAACGTAACGGCCAACAACTGGCTGGGCGCCGTAATGAACGGCGGCACCCGCGCCGATACCACGCTTTCCAAGGTGCTGACGCCTTTTACCACCGTGCCCGCCATTGCCCCGCAGAGCGCCCTGGCAGCCTACGCGGCCGTGCTGCAAAAAGCCGGCTGCGTGCTCCCCACCCGCGACACGCTGGATCAGCGCATCGTCAACAACGTAATCAACCGCACGGGCCGCCTGATTGATGTGCAGGGTGGCTACGCGCACGGCACGCCGTACAGTGTTTCGCAGTCGGCGTGGCCGGTGCTCAATTCCCTGCCCGCCCCCCTCGATACCGACCAGGACGGCATGCCCGACGCCTGGGAAATCAGCATGGGTTTGAACCCCACCAACGCCGCCGACCGCAACACCCGCGGCACCAGCGGCTACACCATGCTGGAAAACTACCTCAACGGCCTGACCGCCACCGTGCTGGCCAGGTCTGCTGCTGTGGATGCCCCGGTGGCCGCCATTCAGGCCTATCCTAATCCCACCCAAAGCCAGCTTACGGTAGCGCACCCGGTAGCCGGCCGCGGCGCCAAAGTACAGCTCTATAGCCTGCTGGGCCAATTGCTGACCACGGTAGCCGTAACGCCCGGCTCGCTGGAAACCCGCCTGCCCGTAACCCGCCTCGCGCCCGGCACCTACCTGGTGCGCTACTCCGACGCCGCCACGCAGCTGACCACCCGCTTCGCGCGGGAGTAGTCAGTTGCCAGTTGTCGGTTGCCAGTTGCCGGTTATTCGAGTCTTGCGCAAAGCATGACTGATGGCCGGCAACCGGCAACTGACAACTCGCAACTGACAACCGGCAACTGACAACTCGCAACTGACAACCCTTCAAAATTCCTTCTATGTCCCACTTCTTCTCAGTTAGGAGCTGGCTGGCAACGTGTTGCGTTGTGCTGCTCAGCGTATTTGGTAGCCGGGCTTTGGCCTACGATGTGGTAGTTGCCAAAGATGGTACCGGCAACTACACCACTGTGCAGGCCGCCATCAATGCCGCGCCTACGGGCCGCACGGCGCTCTACACCATCTTCATCAAGAATGGCAAGTACCGCGAGAAAATAACGGTGCCCAGCAACAAGCCTTTTTTGCAGCTTGTAGGGGAGAGTGTAGCCAATACCATTCTCACCTACGGCGACGGCGCCAGTGACCCGCTGCCCGGCGGCGGTACCGTGGGCACCCAGAACTCGGCCAGCTTCACGGTGAATGCGCCCGACTTTTCGGCCCTCAACATCACCTTCGTCAACTCGTACGGCGACGGTACGCAGGCGGTAGCCGTGCTGCTGAACGCCGACCGGGCCGCTTTCAAGAACTGCCGCTTCCTTGGCAACCAGGATACGCTCTACACCAAGGGCAGCGGCACTCCCCGCCACTACTTCCGCGACTGTTACATTGATGGTAACGTGGACTTTATCTTCGGTAGCTCGGTGGCGTTGTTTGAAAACTGCGTGGTGTACGCCAAGGCCCGCACCACCGCTGGTAGCTCGTTTATTACGGCCGCCAATACGCCGCCCGGCCAAGCCTACGGCTACGTGTTCAAGAAAACCAAGCTGCCCGCCAACACTGGCGGTACGCTGTATTTCCTGGGCCGGCCGTGGCAGAACTCCACCGGCAGCTCACCGCTGGCCAACAACAAAACCGTGTTTATCAACAGCACGATGGGCGCGGGCCTGATTCAGCCGGCCGGCTGGACCACCTGGGACGCGGGCACCAATACCAGCCTGATTACCTACGCCGAATTCCGGAGCCGTTTCTACGCCAGCAACCTGCTGCCCACCACCCAGCGCGCCGCCTGGTCGCAGCAGCTTGCCCCCGCCGATACGGCCGCCTACAACCGCAGCGCCATGTTCGGTACCTGGGACCCGTGCACCGTGGCTACCGGCCTGTGCACCAGCACCACCCCCGCCGATATTGCCATTTCCAACTTCCGGGCCGCGAAAGGCACTACCCAAACCACGCTGAACTGGAACATCAGCTGGGCCATGAGCCAAATCAAGTACGAGCTGTTTCGCTCCGCCGATAACACCACGTTCAGCAAGATTTACGAGGTAACGGCCGCCACCGATTCGCTGATCAACTTCCAGGCCACCGACCCACTGCCCGCGGCCGGCACGGCGTACTCCTATTATGTGCGGGCTTCCAAAACCGGCTCGGCCACGCACATCACCGACACCATACGCGTATCGAGTGTGGCTACGCTTACGGCCCCAGCCAGCCTGGGCACGTTTGTGCAGTTCCAAAGCGGCACCTCGGCAGTCCAGACGTATTCCGTTTCGGGCGTGAACCTGACGGCTACCGTTACCGTGACGCCACCGGCCGGCTACGAGGTATCGGCTAATGGCGGCACCAACTGGTACACGGCCACCACGCCGCTAGTCCTCACGCCCACCAACAATGCCCTGGCGGCCACCATCAGTGTGCGGCTGAATGCCACAACTGCGGGAGCCTACGCCGGCAACATCACGCACGCCAGCGCTGGAGCCACGCCGGTAACGGTAGCCGTAACGGGCATCAAAACCAACAACGCCCAAACCATTTCCACGCCGCTACAATGGTGGTCGATGCGGGTGTCGGCGCAGGACAGCGCGGCGGTGCGCTCCAGTAGCGTAACGGCCAGCACGGCCACACTCCGGCGCATGGCCGTGTCGGATGCTTCCACGGTAACGTTTATCCGCGGCTACTCCACGCAGTTTGGGCAGGCACTGGCTCCTATAGCGGCAGGTTCTTGGTCGACGTCGGCCACGCCGCCCGCCCCGGTGGCGGTGGGTTCCAGCCTCAACCGCCGCTACTACGAGCAGTTCACCATTACGGCGGCGCCCGGCCGCATTGTGCGCGTTGATTCGCTGTTGATGAATACGGCCTTCTATAATACGGCCAATGGCCGCTTGGCCATCGTGTATTCGCTGTCGGGCTTCACCACTGCCGATTCCACCAACATACCGGCGGGTGGCACCATAGGCGGCACCACGTTGCCCACCACCGGCAACGGCGCCTTCAACGCCCCCGTGGTACTCAACAACCAAACGGCCGGGCCCGCCAGCGTGTACCGTTTTGCGCTGTCGGGAACGGCCGGCGGCATCACGCTGGCCGCCGGCCAAACCCTAACGGTCCGGTTGTACTTTGGAGCTGGCTCCAACAATTCGGGGCGCTATGCCTTCCTGAAAGACGTGCTGTTCAAGGGCGAAAACCTGACGGTGGCATCGGCAAACCAGCCGCTGGCCGGTACTTCCCTGAACGTGTTTCCTAACCCCACCCTGGACGGCCAGCTGACCGTGGAGCTAACCGGCTACCGGCACACCACCGAGCTGACCGTGCTTAACGCGCTGGGTGCAGTAGTGCAGCGCCAGCCAGTGGCAGCCGGCCAGCGCCAGCAACCCCTCGATCTAAGAGCCTTACCATCTGGTATATATGTGTTGCGCGCCACCACTGAAGGCGGCACCGACACGCGCCGCATCGTACGGCCGTAGCCAGAGCCCTACGCATACAAGCAAAAGGCCCCGCCAGTATCTTCCGGCGGGGCCTTTTGCTTGTATGCGTAGGGCTTTTTGGTGCGGTATAACCAGTGTTGTAGCCAATAGCTAGGCTAGGGCTGCCCGTTCAAGGCAGTTTGGGGCTTGCGGCCGGGCACTTGCAGCAAGTTTAGGGTATGCTCCAGTAACTCGGTGCCACCCCATGTTCCGTGGCCGGGCACTACCACCGCGGCTTTGGGGTAGCGGGCCGCCACGGTGCGTACTGCTACCGGCCACTGCTTCAGGTCGGCGTCGTCGATGTTGCCAAGGGTAGTGGCATCAGCCCCTTTCACCAGGCAGCCGCCAAATAGCACCCGTTGCTGCGGCAGCCAGGCCACCAGGTTGTCGGGGGCGTGGCCGGGGCCGGGGTAAAACAGCTCCAGCCGCGTACGGCCCGCCCGAATAACGGTGAAAGGCTTGATGGCCGGCGTGGGCACACCAAACGGCAGCCGCGCCGCGCGCTTGGCCGTGAGGGGCGTGCTGTAGACCTTGATGTGGTTGGCCTGCACAACGGCCAGCCCGCCCAGCCGGTCTTCGTGGGCATGCGTCACGATTACCAGCCGGACGTGCTGGTGCAGGCTGTCGGCCACCCAGTGGAGCAGTTCCATGGTTTGGTCGGGGTCCCAGGCGGTATCAACTACCAAGGCCCCGGTTTTGGTGCTGATGATGAGGCCGTTAGACGGAATCGGGGTAGGATTGCCAGGGTAGCGGTGGTAGGACGTATGCACAAACACCCCCGGTGCTACGGGCCGTACCCGCAGGTGCAAGGCGGTAGGCTTGGTGCCAGCTACTGGGTTGGCAAGCAGCCAGGTAGGTAAGAAAAACAGCAGAGCCACCAAACGTAGCCGGGGCCGCACGGGCAAGCGAAAAAAGAAAGCGGGCATTCGAAAATTGAAAGACAAGCTGCCCTAACGTCTCGGCCGGTGGAATAGTGCCTTCCGTGCTTATAGCGGTTTCACGAACGGTGTAGCGGCGGGCTTCTGCCGGTCCGGCACGTATCCCGTTTGTTGAACGGCTATACCTGCCCCGATACCCCGTCCGGCCTACTCGTTCGTAACCAGCCTGGTGCTGCCCACAGGCGCGGGCAGACAGTGTTGAAAGCCAGCGAAAAGCTGCCGACCTTACGTATCAGGCCTATCCTGGTACGTTCCGTTTATCGTCTTCGTCTTTTCAACTGCTTATGGCTTCCGTTCCCGCTTCTGCTTTGCTCGAAACCACCGACCTAACGGCACTTTTCCAGCGGCAAAAGGCCCGCTCGGAGGCACTGCGCCGCGAAGAGGCCGCGCCCCGTGCGGCGCGCCTGCGCAAGCTGGGCCAATGGATAGCCACCAACCGCACCGCCATTCAGCAGGCCCTTCACGCCGATTTTCGCAAGCCCGCGCTTGAAACCGACGTAACCGAAATCTGGCCCTCCCAAACCGAGCTCAAGCACACGCTGCGGCACCTCAAGCGCTGGACCGCGCCGCAGCCCGTTGACACGCCGCTGGCCCTGATGGGTGCGCGCGGCTGGATGCAGGCCGAGCCCAAAGGTGTCTGCCTGGTTATTGCCCCCTGGAACTATCCGTTTTACCTGGCTATCGACCCCTTGATTTCGGCGCTGGCGGCTGGCAACTGCGTCATTATCAAGCCCTCGGAAATGACGCCCGCCGTGGCCGCCCTGCTAAGCCGCCTGGCCCAGGAGGTGTTCGACCCGGCAGAAGTAGTGGTGGTAGAAGGCGACAAAGATGTAGCCACCGAGCTGCTCAAGCTGCCCTTCGACCATATCTTTTTCACGGGCAGTCCGCAGGTGGGCAAGGTGGTGATGCGCGCCGCCGCCGAGCACCTTACCAGCGTGACGCTGGAGCTGGGCGGCAAGAGCCCGGCCATTGTAGACGACACCGCCAACCTGCGCGACGCGGCCGAGAAAATCGTGTGGGGCAAGGGCATCAATGCCGGCCAAACCTGCGTGGCCCCCGATTACGTGCTGGTGCACGAAGCTGTGCAGGAGCCGCTGCTAGCGGAAATGCGGGCCGTAATGCAACGCTTCTACAACCCCGGCGGGCAAGGCGTGGTAGCTTCCGAATCGTTTGCGCGCATCGTCAATCAGCACCATTTCGAGCGGGTGGCGGGTTTGCTGGAAGATGCCCAGCAGCGCGGGGCTACCGTAGCCGCCGGCGGCCACGTAGACGGCCGCCAACGCTTCATCGAGCCGACTATCCTGCTGAACGCGCCCCCCGACAGCCGCGTGATGCAGGAAGAAATATTCGGGCCGCTGCTGCCGGTGCGCACCTTCCGCACCCTCATGGAAGCCACCGACGAGGTAAATGCCCGGCCCCGGCCGCTGGCGCTCTACGTTTTCACCCAAAGCAAGGAAAACCAGCGTTACCTGCTGCGCAACATCCCGGCCGGCGGGGCCGCCGTCAACGAAACCATCCTGCAACTGGCCCACCCCGATTTGCCGTTTGGTGGGGCCGGCAACAGCGGCATCGGGCGGGCCCACGGCTACGCGGGTTTCCTGGCTTTCAGCAACGAAAAAGCTGTGCTCAAGCAGCGCACCGGCCGCACCGGTATCAAGAGCTTCTACCCGCCTTACACGCCCAAAGTGCAGCGCATGGTGAACTGGCTGCTGAAGTATCTGTAGCGCATACTTATACGTTGGGCCAACCGCATACTGGTTGCGTTAAGTTAATTGCCGGCCAATGCCTTGGCTACCAGGGCTTGGGTGGCGGGCGGCAGGTCGAGTTGCAAGGCCAGCTCGTGGCCATGCGGGGTCATTTTGCGCCAGGTTTTCTGTATGATGTCGACAACCTTTTCCTCGGGGTGTTGGGCCGCGAAGTTGGGGAAGTAGTAGCGCAGAAACACCAGGCAGATGACGTCTTCCAGTAGCTGCACCTCGGGGTCGTGCTGGAGCTGCTGTTTCTGCACCAAGGCTTGCACTCGGGCAATTAGCGCGGGCTCGTAGCCCACTTCCTGCAACAGCTGGCCGGCCAGCTCGGCGTGGTAGTGCTTGAGGCGGTTGCGCCATTTGTGGTAGCCCGGCCGGTCCATAGCAAAATCGTGGCGCGGAATAGCCCAGCGCCAGATGTGCTGGCACCGCACGGCCAGTTGCAGCGCCTCACTGGCCTGCGGAGCCACTTCCTGCAAGCAGGCGCTCATCCGTTGAGCATACAGCACTTCTTTGGGGTAAGCAATACCGTCGGCCACCTCCACGTTCGGGTCGGTGCTGTTGGCTTCGTCGAACTTGCGGATAGCGGCTTCAAAGCGTTGCAGGTCGGTTGGCATCGGTGACATGGTGAAGTGGTGAGGTGGTGAGTTTGATGTTCGACTTGTGCAAGTAGCGCGCTTTGCCTTGTAAGAACGAGAAACTCACCATTTCACCACTTCACAATCTCACCATTTCGTATGCAAGCCGAGTAAATTCGGGGAATAATTCCGATATTTTCCAGGTGAAGCGGCCTAAGTAAGCCGCCCTGTTCCCACCCGCATCTTTCAAGTAGTCATGACGTTTACCGAAGCCCAGCGCGAAACGCTCCGTGCGCTTGCCGATACCTTCATCCCCAGCTTGGACAGTCCCGCCGAACACGCTGCGTACTGGCAGCGCCGGGGCTCCGAAGGTGTGAACCTCGACCAAATAGGAGAGGTGCTAAACGAGCAGCCAGCCGCCGCGCGGGCGGAGTTCATGAAGCTGCTGGGCTTGCTGGATACGCCCACGCTGGGCCTCACCTGGTTCGGGCCGTTGCGGCCGTTTGACCGGTTGCAGCCCACCCAGCGCGAGAAACTGCTGCAAAGCTGGGCGCAAAGCAACGTACCGCAACTGCGCAAAGGCTTCCAGGCGCTGCGTAAGCTGTTCACGTTTCTGTATTACGGCGGCTCCACGGCTGAGGCTGGCAACCCGGTGTGGGAAAGCATCGGCTACGCTGGCCCGCTGCCTGCCGATGCGGTAGTGGACGTCCCCAAACCCATCCGGACCCTGCGCCCCACCCAGGATGTCACCTACCACTGCGACGTGCTGGTGATTGGCAGCGGCGCGGGTGGCGGTGTAGTAGCTGGCGAGCTAGCCGCCGCTGGCCACGACGTACTGGTGCTGGAAAAGGGCCCCTACTGCCACGGCTGCGACTTCACCCAGCGCGAAGTAGACATGCTCGGCAAACTCTATGACGGCAAAGGCACCCTCAGCACCCAAGATGGCAGCATCGGAATTTTGGCGGGCTCCTGCTTGGGCGGCGGCACTACCGTCAACTGGGCCGGCGCCTTCCGCACCCCCGATTACGTATTGGAAGAATGGGCACGAGAGCACCAAGTGCCGCATTTCACGTCGGCGGCTTTTCAGCAGAGCCTTGATGCCGTGAGCCGTGCGCTGAGCGTAAACACCGATTATCCGCGCCACAACGGCCAAAATCAGGCGCTTTGGGATGGGTCGCGCAAGCTGGGGCAGGAGGTGAAGCTGATTCCGCGCAATGAAAAAGGCCTTACCGACTCAGAAAACCATTTCCAAGCCCTCGGCTACAGCAGCCTCGGCGATGCGTACGGCATCAAGCAAGGCACCCTGAACACGTATTTGCTGCAAGCCTTCGAGCACGGTGCCCGCCTGCTAGCCGATACTCGGGTAGAGCGCGTAACCGTAGCCACTGGCCAGGCCACTGGGGCCGAAGCCGTGCACACCACCGCCGCTGGCCAGTTGATACGCGTGACGGTGCGGGCGCAGCGTGTAGTAGTAGCGGGCGGGGCCATTCAGACTCCGGCTTTGCTGCTGCGCAGTGGCCTGAAACATCCGCACTTGGGCCGTCATCTCAACCTGCACCCTACAGTAGTGGTATCGGCGCTGTACGAGCAGGCCATGCGGCCGTGGTTCGGGCCGAGCATGTCGGTGGTCAACGATAGTTTCACCCGCCTTAATGGCACCAACTACGGCGTGAAGCTGGAAACCCCTCCCGCCCACACTGGTCTGATGGGCATGGTGCTGCCGTGGCTGTCGGGGGTGCAACACAAGCAGCTGATGCAACAGGCGGCGCACTTGGGCTCATTCATCGTCCTGACCCGGGACCGGGACGGGGGCCGCGTCAGCATCGACCGGCACGGGCAGGCTTTGATTGATTACGCGTTGAGCGAGCATGACCGCGCCAGTATGCTGACGGGCGTACGGGCCGCTGCCGAAATCCATGCGGCGGCTGGGGCCCATACCATCTTCCTGCCCCACGGCACGCTGCCCACTCTCCATGCCCAACACGGCCAGATTCAGAACCCTACCGTGCTCGACCAATTGCCGCACCTGAGCTGGAAGCCCAACCAGTACGGCCTCTACAGCGCCCACCAAATGAGTTCCTGCCGCATGGGCGGCAACGCTGGCACGCACCCCACCAGCCCCACCGGCGAAACCTACGAGGTGCGCAACTTATTCGTGGCCGATGCTTCAGCGTTTCCGGCTTGCAGCGGCGCCAACCCCATGCTCACTATCATGGCCCTGGCTCACCATACGGCGCAGCACCTGAAAACAAGCGGTGTGGCTGGGCCGGCAAGTTCGGTTGGGGGCACTACAACGCAGGTGGTAGCTTACTAAGGGTGCTGCGGCGTACTTAAACTCAAGGCAAAAAGCTCTGCCATAAGGTAGTAGATATGTTACTTCTACAGCTTGTCAGCCTACTGCACGATGGTGCTACGCACAAGCGTCCACGTTTGAACGACGTTATTACGCCGAATCCGTTGTCGGACAATCCCTTTGCCGGAAACCCAATAGTAGTGGACCGGCCAGCCGTTTTCTGACGCGTCGGCCGTTAGCTTGACCTGCAGAAGTTCGTCATATGGTACTCCCCCGATACGTTGCACTTGGGAGTTCCAGTAATAATATAGCACGGCATTGTAAATATTAAGAAAGGAGGCTTTGTCCCGGTCAATCAAATAGGGAAACACATCCGTGCCTTCTTCATCAGCTGTACTATTGGGTAAATCCTGACTTCGTCTAACGGACCAGCAGGGTAGCTGACTGGCCTGATCTTCCCGATTGGGTAAGGTGCAGGTCCTATCTATGCTATAAAGCCGATCCGGGCCACCCCGACCCGAACGGGTGCGCAGGCGAAAGTCTTCGTATTTCAGGGTAGGGTAGGTTTTATTCTTGGAGCCGTTACCCAGCCGGTGAACCGTTTGCTCCGCGGACACGACCCACACGCTGTCAAGCTGCCGAGTAGCTGAATCCTGGTATATCCAGTGAGTGCCGGGCTGGAATAGCGTGTACGACTTTAGCTCGGCCGGCAGGGGTACGGCCTCCGGCTCGGGCCGTTCTTTGTGGCAGGCTGTGCTCGAAAGCAATAGAACAAGGCTTACTAAAAACCGCAGCTTAGTGAGGGTAGTTTGCACGATAGTCACGTTGCTTCAATAATGGGTGTAATGACGAGCTAATATGATCTTTTTCTGTTTGTTATAGTGGCAACTTTGGCTGATTTCATGAATTGCCTAGAGCAGTTTTGGCGGTGGGGGCGGGGCTAGCCCCCGCCCGTCGTCGAACGGAATCGGTGAAGAGGCGTTGGCGCAGGGGCCAGCCCTATCCCTACCTCGTTCAATCTGTACCCCGACCCTGAAACCGTTCTAATCAGATAGTTGCTTCCGTGTCCACTTTGGCATCGATAGCGGCAGTCTTTATAGAGGCAAAAACGACGGATATAGACGAGCGGCGCGGTTTTCGCGTATGGGGGTGCACGTTCCTCTTACTTTTGCCTTATGCGCCTCTCACACTCTTTGCTCGCCCTGTCCCTGCTGACGGCCACTACGTTCAGCTGCGCCCGCCGCAACAAAAACATTCCCGAAGCTAAATCAGTAACGGTTGCGCCGGCGCCGGCCCCCACGGTAGCCCCCACCGCCGCCCGCGACCTGGCCGACGTAATGACCGACGAACTGAAGCTGCGCCCCGATCAGCAGCAGAAAGTACGGGCCATCCTAAGTAGTACTGCCGAGCAAGCCAATGCGGCCCAGAAGCAGTACGCCGGCAACCGCCCCGCTCTCCTGACCGAGCTGAAGCGCATTAACGCCTCATCCGACAAACAAATGCAGCAAGTGCTGACGCCCACGCAGTATCAGCAGCTCAAAACCAAGCAGCGCCAGATGCAGGCCCAGATGCAAAGCCGCAAAGGCAGCTGATTCATAGAAACCTCCGGACGCAGGCAACTCTTTGGGCGGCAACTACATCTGCCGCATCAAACAGAGTTTAGTTGGTATTCGCCTTATTCCCCTGCGTCATGAAAAGAAGCTTCTTCTTGCTGAGTGCTGCCCTGCTGCTAGGCTACACGGCCCCGGCCCAAACCAAGTCCGCCGCTTCCAGCCAAGCGGCGCTAGCCCGGCAGCTCAACCAATTGATGCGCGACCCGGCCAAGCCCAAGCAGGACGTGCTGATTGTTCTTGATGGCTGCCACGTTCAGCAAATCATCCGCGACCGGGACGCGGACGTGAACCTGGATAATCCGTTGGCCGTGAGCTTTGCCAGCGGCAAGTCGGGGTGGGCGGTGAGCACCAGCAACGGGTTTTTCGAGTTGAAAATGGATTTCGAGTGGGCGGATGTAACGGCCGTGAGCTATGCCCGCTCCGATGACAAAAACCCGAAAGCATTGTATGAGATTCAAATCAAGCGGCAGAAGAAAAACAGCACCAATAGTTCTGAACTTCAGTTATATACCACTGATGAGGCCGTGGTGAAGAATCTGGTAGGGCGCCTGAACAAGCTGCGGCAAAGCTGTAGCCAGTAGGCAGCACCCATAACATTTCGAGGGGCATGGCCGTTGGCGTACCCGAGCCAACCCTATTCCTCTCCCGCATGCGCCACCAGTCCTATCTGCTGCACTTCAACCCCAAGCTGAGTTTGAACTCGGCCGGCAAGCACGTCCGCGACGGGCTTTCTACGGTATTGCGTACCGGCAACAACGTGTGGATGAGCTGTGATGAGCGCACCAGCATCGAGCGGCTGCGCCTGACGGGTACGCACGAGCTAGGTGCCCATTGCCGCTACGAGTTGGCGGAGCTGCTCGACCTGGGCGACGACGCGGAAGTGGAAATCGACATCGAAGGCATGGCCGAGGCCGAGCACTACCTGTGGGTGATTGGCTCGCATAGCCGCAAGCGCAAACAGCCCAAGCCCGACGAGGATGATGTGGCCCACCAGATTGCCCGGCTGGCTGAGGTGAAAGAAGAGCCCAGCCGCTACCTGCTGGCCCGGATTCCGCTGCAACTCAACCCCACCACCGGCGACTATGAGCTGCACCGCGAGGCACCCCACCCCACCGACCCCACCAAAACCCTGTGCGCCGCCCAGCTCCGCGGCACCGACACCACCAACGACCTGCTGGACCTGCTGGCCGAAGACCCGCACCTAAAGCCCTTCATGCAGATTCCGGGCAAAGACAACGGGTTCGATATTGAAGGGCTGGCTATTGCTCCCGATGGGCGGTTGTTTGTGGGTTTGCGCGGGCCAGTGCTGCGCGGTTGGGCCATCGTGCTGGAGCTGTTGCCTTGCGAAGACAAGCACGGCCGCCTCCGCCTCGATAAGCTGCCGGGTGCCACGCAGAAGTTTTACAAAAAACACTTCCTCGACTTGGGCGGCATGGGCGTGCGGGAACTGCGCCAGCGCGGCTCCGACCTGCTGCTGCTCGCCGGCCCCACCATGGACCTCGATGGTACCATTGCCGTGTATTGCTGGCCCGATGCCCTGCGTTGCGAACAAGACAGCCTGATTGGCCCCGATAAGCTACAGCGCCTTTTCGATGTGCCGCACGGGTTTGGGGCCACTGCCGGCCAGGACAAAGCCGAAGGCATGGCCCTGCTCGACGACCAGCACGTGCTTATCGTGTTCGACAGCCCGACAAACGCCCGCAAACCCGCCCCCCACCAAGTAACCGCCGACGTGTACAAAATCTGACGTCCGAACGAACCCTGGCGGCGAGCGTACCAAAACAAACAGCTAGGGTTTGGGGTATGGAAGTGCCTACCTATTGCCCCTTTTATGGCGTTACTGCGCACTCCCGAAACCACTCACCGCGTCCATTTCCAGGATTGCGACATGCTGGGCCACCTCAACAATGCCCGCTACCTCGACTACTTCCTCAACGCCCGCGAAGAGCACACCACCCGGCACTACGCCCTCAACCTCGGCGAATTGTCGCGCGAGCAGGGCGCGGCCTGGGTGATTACCAAGCACCATATCAGCTACTTGCGCCCCGCCGTGCACGCCGAAGTGGTGCTGATTCGGACTCAGCTCATTCATTTCGACAACTCCAACCTGGTGGTGGAAATGCAGATGCTCAGCGAAGACGGCCAGCGCCTCAAAGCGTTGCTGTGGTCGGAAATGGCATTTGTAAGCGTGAAATCTGCCACCCGCTCCGAGCATTCCGATGCCCTGATGGACATGCTGGAGGAACTGGACGTAGAAGAAGTGCAATACGACGCCGACGGGTTTGACGAGCGGGTAAAGCACCTGCGCAAACAACTCAAGCAGCTGCGAAAGGAGTAGCGCCGCTGGCGTGTGCATAACTTGGGCCGAAAGCCGGAAAACCAGAACCCGCTGCCGAGGCTGGGCGTACTGAGAAAGAGGCCGGGACACACCCGCCGCCCTCTTTCTTTTTACCATCAGATTATCATGAGCATCTTCAGCAGCGACAAACTCAAAGGAAAAAAAATAGCCATTGTTGCCACCGACGGTTTCGAACAAGTGGAACTCACCGAGCCCAAGAAATACCTGGAAAATGAAGGCGCCGAAGTGCATGTCATTTCCCTGAAAAGCGGCTCCATCAAAGGCTGGGACGAAACCGACTGGGGCGACAAAGTGGACGTGGACAAAGTAATAACCGACGCCCGCGTAGCCGATTACGATGCCCTGGTGCTGCCCGGCGGCCAAATCAACCCCGACAAGCTGCGCGTCGAGCAGGACGTGGTAAACTTCGTGGGTGAGTTTATGCGCTCCGGCAAAGTGGTAGCTGCCATTTGCCACGGCCCCTGGACGCTCATCGAAACCGGCCTCGTGCACGGCAAGAAAATGACCAGCTACCCCAGCATCAAAACCGACCTCAAAAACGCCGGTGCCCACTGGGAAGACTCGGAAGTGGTAGTGGATAAAGGCCTCATCACCAGCCGCAACCCCAACGACATTCCGGCCTTCAACAAGAAGATTGTAGAAGAAATTCTGGAAGGCGCCCACGCTCCGCGTAGCTAAGCTGTTAGGCTTTATAGCAAAGGCCCCGCCGGTTCTCCGGTGGGGCCTTTGCGTTTCGTGCCTTGGCACAGGTGCTCCGGCCCGGCGGCTTTTCGGCTGTCGGGCCGGATATGCCGGTTCTAAAGCCGCTCTAGTAAAGCAAATTCAGCAACCGGCTAGCCTGCTGGTGATACACCAGGTAAAAGCTCACGTCAAACACGAACAGGAAACCACCTTGCAGCCACAACGAGCGGCCGAAGCCTAGCAGACGCTCTGGTAGCCTGTCGGCCGAGGCCGCCCGTGCCCGTAGCCAGCTCCCGATGCACACATACGCCACATCGAGGCCTGCATTGAACAGCAGAATCTTCTCGAAAGTGAATTGCGCCGTGAGGCTGTCGGGCAGCGTGAGGCCGCCTACGTGGTTGGGTTGGGCCCGGAGCATGCCCCACACCGCCAGCGCCACGTTCACGAAGTTCCAGCCCAGGTTCATCTGGTGGAAATACACGGCCTCGGTGCGTACGCCGGAGCGGTTCACTTGGTAGCCGCTTATCAGCAGGTTCAGCAGCGCCCACGCCCCCAGCACCGCCATGCCCCGTTCGGCCAGCAGCTCCCGGGTTTGGTTGATAACGGGCAGAGAATCGAGTAGGAGGTAAGCCATGAAGTAGAAGCTAACTGAACAACTATAACACCAGAAAGGGAAGCCGCTAGGCCTCCCTTTCTGGTGTTATAAACTCGCAATGAAGAATTTAGTTGGTGAAGCCCACCCCAACGTACACCTGAAAAACACCGTTTTTCACGTCTTTATACACTCGGGTGGCAGTAGCAGAATCTTTGTAGATGTCAGCCAAACCCAAGTCGTATCGGGCACCCACGCGGGCCGGCCCTATGCGCGCTTCTAAACCACCAACCACGCCGTAGTCGAGGCTGTGCAGGCCAGCGCTGGATATGCTTTTCTCGTCTCCGGCATCTTTCACCCGCACCAGCAACGATGCCTGCGGCCCGACATGTACACTCACGTTGTCGAGGAAGTTGTACACGAAAAGCACGGGCACCTGAATGTAGTCCAGCCGGGTTTCGCGCGTGGTGGCCGTGCCGCCGGGAGGTGCCATTTTATCATCGTAGCCTTTGCGGCTGAACAGGATTTCCGGCTGAATAGACACCTTGTCGTTCAAACCGAATTGGGCATATACGCCAGCGTGGTAGGTTTTCAGGTTCAACAGCACATCTTCGTACGTGTCGCGGTTGCCACCCCGGATATCGGCCAGGTTGAAGCCGCCTTTGATGCCGAAGCCGTTGTTGCGCGAGTCGCTGGTGGAAGGCGCGTAATCGGTGGAAGAGCGCACCCCGTCAACGCTTTGCTGGGCCGACGCTGCAAAGCCAACGCCGCAAGCTGCAAGTAAGAGAAGTAGTTTTTTCATGGGAATAGGGGAGGAGAGG
Source organism: Hymenobacter telluris (assembly GCF_017313265.1). Lineage (GTDB taxonomy): Bacteria > Bacteroidota > Bacteroidia > Cytophagales > Hymenobacteraceae > Hymenobacter > Hymenobacter telluris. The sequence continues at coordinate 111,968 of NZ_JAFLQZ010000002.1, forward strand.
TGGGGCGAAACCCAGGAAGCCACATAAGGGCTGGCTAGTGGGTTCTAAGCCCCTATACTTTGCTTGGGCCGGAAAGTTGCACTGCACGAATATTCGTTGCGCAAATAATCTCGGCCAGAAGCTAGTATCTCTGCCAACAGTTACTATCTTTGGCTCTTTACGGCCGCCGCCAGACGATTTGCGGGGCGTTAGCTCAGTTGGTTCAGAGCATTACCTCGACAAGGTAGGGGTCACTGGTTCGAGCCCAGTACGCCCCACGCAAATCACCCGAATCCGAAATAACCGTCTGCAAAGGCGGTTATTATCGTTTCTAATGGAAGTAGAGCAGAGAGTTTAGACTTGATGAGTAGCTCTTTGCCACCAAGTAAAGGCCGCCGTCTAGCTGATGCAAGTTGCGGAGCAGTTGCCAGTTGAACGGCCGTTGTCAGCACCGTGTGGCGAACTGGCAGCGGACACCAACGGCAGCATCCGGCTCATCCGTCAGCCCGCTGAAAAGGGAGTTGATAAACGAGGCTCGCTAAGCATTTCGCAACTTGGGGTAGCTAAGCTCTTTTATCTCAGTTCTAAGCTCCACCTAAAATGCTCTCCATTGCCTGGGCACCCCTCTACGCGCACCCGTTGCCCGACAATCACCGCTTTCCGATGCTGAAGTACGAGTTGCTACCCGAGCAGCTGCTCCGCGAAGGAACGGTGCCGGAAAGTGCCTTTTTCGCGCCCGTTGCGCCACCCGCCCCCGATATTTTGCGCACCCACGACGCCGACTACTACCAGCGGCTCTGCACCGGCGGCCTCACCCGCCAGGAGGAGCGCGCCACCGGCTTCCCGTGGAGTGTGCAGCTCATCGAGCGTGAAGTAACCATACTGGGTGGTACGCTGGAATGTGTCCGCCGCGCCCTGCAAAGCGGTATTGCGCTCAATATTGCAGGCGGCACGCATCACGCCTTCCGCGACCGGGGCGAGGGGTTCTGCCTGCTCAACGACCAAGCCGCCGCCGCCGATTACCTGCTCGCGCACCCGGAACTAGGGGTACGTAAGGTGCTGATTGTGGACTTAGATGTGCACCAGGGCAACGGCACAGCCCGCATTTTTCAGGATGAGCCGCGCGTGTTTACCTTCTCCATGCACGGCGCCCGTAACTACCCGCACCGCAAAGAGCACTCCGACCTCGATTTGCCCCTGCCCGACAACACCGACGACGCCAGCTACCTCGCGCTGCTCCGCAGCACCCTCCCGCGCCTGCTCGACGAGGTACAGCCCGATTTCGTGTTCTACCTCAGCGGTGTTGATGTGCTGGCCACCGACAAGCTCGGTCACCTCGCCCTCAGCCGGGAAGGTTGCCGCCAGCGCGACGAATTTGTGCTGGGCCTCTGCCACCGCCACCACCTGCCCGTCGTCGTGTGCATGGGCGGCGGCTACTCCCCCCGCATTGCCGACATCATTGAGGCCCACGCCAACACCTTCCGCGCCGCGGCCGCTCTGTGGTGAGATAGTGAAATGGTGAGGTGGTGAGTTTGACGTTTCGGCTGCGCAAGTAGCGCCAAACTCACCACTTCACTATCTCACCACTTCACCATTTCACCACCTCACCTGTCACTATTTGCCAGCGGAAAGCCCAGCGCCACCGCAGAGTATAGTGTTTGATGCCCGCCTGCCGCAACAAGCGCTGCCAGTCCTGGCGGCTGAAAGAGCGGGCTACCGACAGTGGAGCGTCGTTCTGCACTAGGTATGAGCCGCGGAACAGGCGGGTCAGCCACTTGATGCTGTAGTACGCCAGTGGGTGGCGGTGCAAGTCGTTGATGATGACGGCCGTACTGACTTGGGCTTGGCACTGCGCTAGCAGTGGCGCCAGAACGTCGTCGGGGAAGTGGTGGCAGAACAGGCTGCACGTGATGATGTCGAACGACTGTTGCTGAAATTCCGGCGAAAAGATGTCGTGCTGTTGGAAGCTGATTTCCGGGAAGCTCTGAGCTTTGGCGGCTGCGTATTCCAGCATAAACGGGCTGGCATCAATGCCAATCAGCTCCACCGGAATCTGGCGCTGCCGGGCCCAGCGGGCCACCTGCCGTAACGTGTCGCCGCCGCCGCTGCCCAGGTCGGCGAGGCGCAGCGGGCGGCCCACCGGGAACTGTGGCCGCAGCCGTTCCAGCGCATCAAGCACCGGTGCGTAGCCACCCAGCCACGTGTTGATGGTTTCCAACTCGTCCAGGTTCTGGCGTAACGCGTCGTTGGCCAGCGAGTGGTTGTCCATCAACTCTTCTTCCGTCGCACGGCGCGTAAAGTCAGGCATTACGTTACTTGCTGAGTTGTTGCGTGCTAAAGCAGTTTCCGGGCCGGAGTATAGGCTGCACGCGGTAGGGGCGGGGCTGGCCCCCGCCCTTGTGCCGGCGCCGTTTCACCGATTCCGTTCGACGACGGGCGGGGGCCGCCCCTACCGCCAAAACCGCTCTAAATGGTTGGTTGGTATTCGATGATTGTTGGTGTGCTGAGATGCAGAGCAGTATTTTTCAACAATTCAACTATTTAACAATTTAGCAAATCCATCAACTCACCACCCGCAGCAGCATAGCCTCCAGCGTAAGGCCGGGGCCGAAAGCAAAACTGAGCACGGGCGCGCCGGCATCGGCGGCGGTGAAGCCACTGAGCAATTCGCGCAGCACGTACAGCACCGTCGCCGACGACATGTTGCCGTACTCGCGCAACACTTTGTAGGCCGGCGCGTTGTCGGCACGGGTTAGGTTTAGCTCTTGCTCAATGGTTTCGAGGATGCGCCGCCCGCCGGGGTGAATGGCGAAATGCTTGATGTTGGGGAGCTTAACGGGTAGGCGGCGCAGCAGGTCGTCGGTGAGCTGCCGGATGCCCCTCTGAATCAGCTTCGGTACGTACGACGACAAGGTCATTTCAAACCCGAAGTCGTTGACGTGCCAGGCCATATCGGCGTGGCCGTCGGGCTCTAGACCGCAGTGAAATGCCTCCAAAGCCAAATGAGGCCGCGTGCCCGAGGGGCGGCCCAGCACCAGTGCCGCCGCCGCCCCATCCCCGAATAGCGCATTAGAAACCAGATGGTCTTCTTCGTGGTGCTTCTGAAAGTGCAGCGTACACAGCTCGGTGCACACCACCAGTACCCGCGCATCGGTATCGGCCCGGCAGATGGCATCGGCCAGTTTGAGGGCGTTGAAAGCCGCGTAGCAGCCCATGAAATTCACGCAGGTACGCTGCACGTTGGAGGGCAGCCCCAGCCGGTGTACCAGCTCAATGTCTAGCCCCGGCGCGTACATGCCCGTACAGCTCACCGAAATCAGGTGGGTAAGTGAGCTGGCCGGAATTTCGGGGGTTTGGCTCAAACAGCTTTCAGCCGCCTCGGCTGCCAGCGGCAGCGCCTCGCGCCGGTACGCCTGCATGCGCGCGCCTACCGACGGAAACGGCTCTAAATCAGGAGTATTCGGGAAGAATGTGAAGTCGCCGTTGGGACGGCCGTAATCCGGCAGTACGGTGTAGCGGTGCTCGATGCCCGACATGCGGTACAGAGCCCGCAGCTTGCGCGTAGCCGCTTCATCGAATTGCAGGGCCTGGGCCATGAACTCGCCAATTTGAGCTTGCGGAAGACGGTGGGAAGGGTTGGCCGTGCCAATGGCACTGAGGTAGCTAATCATTGAAGGCAGTATACGGGAATAGTGACGTGGTGAGATGGTGAAGTGGTGAAATAGTGAGTTTGAGGTTATAACAGGCGAATCTGCGCAGGTGGCGCATGTCGAACAGTCACCTCACCAGTTCACCACCTCACCAATTCGCCTTCCCGTGGGTGCGGCGCATCAGGGCTCGCACGCCGCCGGGCCAGTGGCGCAGGCCGCCCACCACGGCTTCGCTCATCAGGGGCCGGCCAAACAAGCCCTGAATCAAGCGCCCGACTTGCAGGCGCCGCCCAAACTGCGTGTGCCAGCTGTGGCGGTAGCGCGCCTCCAAAGTGGCGCGGCTGATGCGGTGTTGCAGGAAGTCGTGGAGGTGGGCGCTGGCCAGTTGGGCTCCGTGCAGCGCCATAGCCATGCCGTTGCCACACAGCGGCGTAATCAGGCCCGCCGCGTCGCCGCATAGCAGCACGTGGTCTTCCACGCAGCTTTTCGGGGCGAAGGATATTTCGTTGATGACTTCGGGCTGCGGGTACAGCACTTCGGCTTCGGTCAGGATGCGGCGTAGCAGGGGGTTGGTAGCCAGTACGTTCTGCTCCATGGCCGCAATAGTGCCGTGCTGTTTCAGGTTGTGGCGGGTGGTGAGGTAGCAGAAGCAGTAGCGCCCGTCTTCCACTGCCGAAATGCCCGCGTAGCCATCGGGGAAGTTGTGCAGCGCAATCAGGTTAGTTGGGAAATCGAGGCGCAAATGGTACTTCACCCCCAGGTAGGGCGAGCGGGCCCGGAAAAATGGGCGCTGCCGGTCGAGGGCACTGCGTTTGCCGTACGCGCCCAGCACCACCCGCGTAGTAAAGGTGCGGCCATCGGCGAGGGTAGTGGTGTGCAGGTCGGTGGCGGCATCATAGGCTACGGCGGCCACGGTGGCCTGCTGAAGCACCGTTACACCCCGCGCTTCGGCCAGCTGAAACAGGTGGTGGTCCAGGGTGAAGCGGCTCACCCCGAAACCGCCCATATCCAGCGGCACCGACAACGTGCGCCCTGCCGGCGACGACACCATGAACTGCGTAATCCGGGCCGGGTTGAGCACGGCCGGGTCGGCGTGCAGGCGGCGCAGGTACGGCAGCACCTCATTGGATATGTACTCGCCACATACCCGATGAAAAGGGTACTGCTTTTTCTCGACCACCAACACCCGGTAGCCGCGGGCCGTTAAGTCGAGAGCAGCCGTAAGACCGCCTAAGCCACCACCGATAACAAGAACATCCAACTTATTTTGTCCAGTAAAACAATGAAAATCAAGGAAGAAATGACCGTTTATTAGGAGAAGTGTTATATTTTAACTTCGTAATTAAGATTCAACCGGTATCTTTGCAAACCAAATTGGACAGCTAACGTTTTATAGAACTGTCCGAGCGCGCTGCTATTTCTGCTCTAATTCCCCCTATGATGAAACGCTTACCTTCTTCTTTTTCAACGCTGTTGCTAGCTCTTGGCCTACTTTGTGGTAGCCTGTCGGCTGATGCGGCCAAGCCGGGTGTGCATTCCCAGGCGGCTGCCAAGCCAGCCGAGGAGCGCAGCCTGTTGGTATATCCGAATCCAAGTACTGGTATTGTTCATATTTCCATTAATGGCTTTGAAGGCCGTAAAGTGGAACTGCGTGTGCTAAACGTTATTGGTTCTGTTATCTACCGCGAAGCTATTACGGAACTCAACGACCGGTTCACCAAAACACTCGACTTAAGCAAGTTTGCCAGCGGCCTGTATTACGTGAAGCTCGATGGTGACAATGCCAGCCAGATGCGCAAGCTTGTGATTCGCTAGTTTGCTTTCTGCACTCCAACAAAAAGCCCCGTCTGCATGCAGGCGGGGCTTTTTGTTGGCTACCAATTACAGGTGGCCAGTACTTAGGCTTATCGACGGTTGTTGGCGCGCACGGGTACAGGCTTCAGGGCGGCTTTCAACTGGTCGAAGGTGTTGAGCGCAAGTAGGGCGGTAGCCAGAGCAATACCCAAGAAAATGAGAAGTGACATGCGAAGTGAGTTAAGAGATACAAAAGAAACGCAACAACCAACCCAATAGTATATCGGACAGCACGCGTTGTTGGTACTTGTAAAGCTAACCCCAAAACGGGGTAACTAGTTGCAGTATAATTATGTGCTTTTCAGCAAGTGGTCCACCACGTAGCACGCATCAGCACCCACGCCGCCCATAAGCGCCGAGCTGCGAGTGCTCAGCCAAGGCAACCCCAGAAATGCTACCCCTGGTGCAGCAGTAAGTCCGCGCTGATGGCGGGGCGTACCATCGGGCTCGAAAATAGGTAGCTTTATCCACTGGAAATCCGGTTTGAAACCGGTAGCCCATACCACTGCTTCCAAGGGCGGTGTGTTCTGGCGGCGCCCCTGCAACGCTCCGGCGGTAGTAGCCCCGGTGGCCCGGCCTATAAGCTGCACATTCGAGAATTGCTTCAGCCGTTGTAAGTCGCCGCGTACAACGGGTTCGGACTGGTGCATAATGTGGCGGCCCAGGCGGGTGGCGCGCGGAATACGTAGAAACCCACTTTTCTTGAGGAGCACCCACGTCAGCTGGTTGTTCGGGAAAGCCCCGGTTTTGTCATCGAAGGCTACGAAAACCGGCCGGCCGGTAGTGGCCAGGTCGGCAGCAATTTGTAGCGCGGAGTTGCCGCTGCCTACCACTGCCACCGGGCCGGCACCGGAAATTTGGCTAGGCTGGTGGTAGTGGCTGCTGTGGAACTGCTGCACTTGCGGCGGTAGCGCAGAAGCAAAGGCCGGCTGCTTGGGAGTGGAATAAGCGCCAGTGCTAACAACAACGCGGCGGGCCTGATACACAGTGCCAGCGGCTGTTTCAACGCGGTAACTACCGGAGGCGTCATTAGTGGCCGTCACTTGTACGGCCCGCTCTCCTAGTTGCACCGGAAACCGGAAATGGTTGGCATAGGCTTGTAGATAAGCGGCAGCTTCGTCTTTGGTAGGATAATGCAGCGCCGGCCCCGGCCAGGGAAAGCCCGGCAGCCCACTCGCCCAAGCCGGCGAAAACAGCCGCAACGCTCCGAAGCGGCTGGCCCAAACGTCGCCTACGGCCGGCCGCTCATCCAGCAGCACAAACTTTACACGGTGCTGTTGCAGATAATACGCCGCCGCCAGCCCCGCTTGTCCCGCTCCGATAACGAGGGTGTCTACCTGCTTGGTCTGCATAGTTGAGCTGTGCACTGGTTTATAGCCCTGGGAAGTCTTGCCGCAGCCCAGCTATTACCTGGGCGGTTACCGCACGAACCAAGGCAACAAGCTCCTCGATTTCGGGGAGGGGCAGGGGCGTGTCGCGGCAAGCCTCGAGCCGGCGAATGGGGGTGTGTAGCTGGCGGATGTGCAAGCCATCGAGGGAGCTTTTTAGGCTGTGAGCCGAAGTAGCCAACTGTTGATAGTCGCCGGTGGCAGTGTATTGCTCCAGGTCCTGCACTGCCGGTGGAGCGGTTTGGATGAACAGCTGAGCCAGCCGCCGAACAAATTCCTCGTTGCCGTGCGCGAGCCGGCGAATACCGCTCAAGCTGTAAAGAGGCGAACTGACTACTGCGTCTTCCTCAGTTACTGCCGGCCCAGCACTGCCAGCCTGTACCGTTGTGCGCTGGCCCAGGATGTTGCCAATAGCCTGAAATAGTTCTTCTTCCCGGAAAGGCTTCGATAAGTAACCCGAAAAGCCGGCTTCTAGGTACTGTTCTTCTTCGCCGCGCAAGGCGTGAGCGGTGAGGGCCAAAATGGGCGTAGCGGCGCGCGCCGCGTCTGGATGCTGCCGCAGGAGCCGAGTAGCGGTTATGCCGTCCATGCCGGGCATCTGAATGTCCATCAGCACCACATCGTAGGTTTGTTGCCCAAACAAAGCCAGTGCTTTCGGGCCGGTACCGGCCGTGTCGACGGTCCAGCCCCAGTTGCGCACCAACGATTCAACCAGAAACTGGTTGATGGCGTTGTCTTCGGCCAGCAGCACCCGCCGCGGCCCCAAAGCGCGGTAATCAATGGGTTGAGCAGGCAGCTCAGGGCGGGTAGCCGGGGTGGTTAGCTTGAACGGCAGCGTGAAGCTGAAAGTGCTGCCTTCGTTGAGCTGGCTTTCGGCGCTCATGGTGCCGCCCATCAGCTCCACTAAGTTTCGGGAAATACTCAGGCCCAGCCCCGAGCCGCCATACTCGCGGGCCGTGCTGGCCGAGGCTTGCGTGAACGGCTCGAACATCTCCTGAATCTGGTGGGCCGGAATGCCCGGACCAGTATCCCGCACCGTAAACTGAAATAGTTGCTGCTCGTCGGGGGAGTTGCTCAAGGGCTGGCAGGCCAGCAGTACCTGGCCCCGCTCCGTAAACTTAACGGCGTTGGAAAGCAGGTTCAGCAGGATCTGGCGCAACCGGTATGGGTCGCCCAGCACGGTGGTGGATACGTTGGGTGAGGGAAGCGTGAGTGTGAGACTAATGCCTTTCTCTTGGGCCCGTGGTAGCAACGACTCCCGGCTGGCCTGTAATACGTCGCGCAGGTCGAAGGCAATGGTTTCGGTGCGAACTTTGCCGGCGCTCAGTTGGCTCATGGCCAGCACATCGTTGATAACCACCAGCAAGTGGTCGGCGGAGTGGCGAATATGGTCCAGGTACTGGCTTTGCTGGTCGTCGAGTGGCGTTTTGGCTAGCAGTCCGGCAATACCCAGAATCCCGTTGAGAGGGGTCCGAATTTCGTGGCTCATATTGGCCAGAAAGTTCTGCTTGGCCTGGGCATTTTCCTCGGCCGCTTCTTTGGCGGCCCGCAAGTCCAGTTGAGTACGTTTCAGCTCGGTGATGTTGCTGTCGATGCCAAGCACCTGCACGCTGCCATCAGCCAATACAAACGGCCGCTTGATGCTGTGAAACCACAATATCGTGCCATCGGGACGAGTGAACGTTTCTTCCTGGGCCATTTCCTGCCCGGTTCGGATAACCTGCTCGTCTTGAAGGCGGTAGCGCTGGCTGTCGGCTAGGCTTACCGGCCGCTGACCCAGCTGGGTGTTTACAATCTGGGCCGGGGTCATGCCGTACAATTCGGCAGTGGCCCGGTTGGCTAGCAGATAGTGGTCCTGGCTGTCTTTCAGGTAAATAAGATGTGGCGTAGTGTCAATTACTTGGCGGAACAGGCGGTTCTGCTCGGCCAGTCGGCGGTTGGCAGTGCGGCGTTGCTCATCGGCTACTTTCCAGCGGGTAATGTCTTCCGCGGTGCCCACTATCTGCCGTACTCGGCCTTCACTGTCCCGCTCGAAGGGCGTGGTAGTGATACGCAGCCACCGCACCGACCCGTTGACGTGGGTAAGGTGATACTCCATCGTCACGATTTCGCCATCAGCAGCTTCTTTCATCTGCAGTACGTGCTGCCGCAATTTCTCGGCCTCGCTCTCGGGCATCAGCGAAAGGAGTGCTTCCGCTCCCATTGCCAGAATTTCGTGGCGGCTGTAACCCGTAATGGTTTCGATGTAGCGGTTGCAGTATACGTTGCGCTGCTTCTCGTAATCGTAGATGTAGATGAGGTTGGGCACCGTATTCGCCACCCGGTCTTGCAACATCCGAATCTGGCGCAGCGAATCTTCGGTGGCTTTGCGCTCGGTGATGTCCTCGGCACTGCCCACCATCTGCCTGATGGTCCCGTCGGCGTCGCGCATAAATACCGAGCCCTGAATTTTCAGCCACCGCCAGCCACCATGTTGGTGGCGAATACGCAATTCGTACTCAATATTCTGCTCATCGGTGAGGAATACCAATCGTTCCGTCAGACCTTCCAACTGCTGTTGCCCTGCCTCATCAAGGAGCTGCGGAACGATATTGCTACCGAAGGCAAGAAGCTGCTGCTCGGTGTAGCCCATGATGCGCTCCACCTGCTGATTGGCATACACAATGCGCATTTCCTGCACATCAAACAGAAACACGATGGCCGGGATGGTGTCGTTGATGCGGGCCGCAAATAGCTGGCTATGGTGAAGCTCTTTCTCTGCCTGTCGCCGGGCCGTAATGTCTGTGAGATACACGTTGGCGGCATCCTCATCCGGTAACGGAACCACCGTCCAGAGGTAGTGGTGGCCGTTGAGGCCGCGCTCCACCGTTCTGGTAGTGGCTGCGGCAAGGGCATATGCTACCTCTCGCCGCAGAAATTCCTGCTCGGCTTGCCACTGAGGCTGGGCCAAGGTGTGCAGCACCGGCCCGGCGGCGGGGTTGGCGTAGCGGGCCTGACCGTCTTTGCTGAAGCAGATGATGGGTTCCGGGCTGGACTCTGCTAGTTGGGAAAGCTCCCGGACACGGGACAGAATGCGCTGCTGCTGCGTTACGTCCTCATAGCTCCACAAGTGCAGCACAGTACGTCCCTCCTGCACCATAGGCAGGTATTCGCATTGCAGGATCTTGTTGTTGGCTAACGCAACCAGATGAGTTTGGCGTGTTTGCGTGGCCCTAGCATCTTCAATCTGCTGCCGCGTTTCAGCAGGCTTAGCAAACGGTATTGCCTGCGAGAGAAGCTCCGCAGACTTGGTGCCGACGTACTTACCAGCTGGTTCCTGTAAGCCTAGCAACTCGCAAAAGCGCTGGTTTACGAGCATGGTCCGCAGGTGCTCGTCTTGGGCCAGTATGCCCGCACTCATCGTTTGAAGCAGCGCCTGAAGTTGGCCCGCCGCCGATTCCCGTTGCTGCCGGAGCTGTTCACGCAGTTCCTGAAGCTGTAGCTGAGCGGTTCGTTGGGTACTACGCGCCTGTCGCAGTTGGCGTTGCTGCTGGCGGTACGCAATAGAGGTCATAGGAGATACTAGAAGAAAAGCGTATTATATACAACTACGATATAGAAGCCGGTTTGGAGTTGGGAAGCCGGAAAATGCCTGAAATATAGAGTGAGCCACTAAAACGCACCAACAAGAAACCGCTTTTCAGCGTGCTAACCCAGCAGTAGCTGGTTCGCACGCTGAAAAGCGGTTTGCTGCAAGCGTATGGTATCAGTTACCGCAGGCGTACCTCATTGTTTTGGGCCATACGATAAATGGTTGATTTGCCGATCTGCAACTTTGCCGCCACCTGCAAAATGTTGCCTTGGTAGGCATCGAGGTAGCGCTGCACAATGTTGGCCACTTGCACCCGCAACGACTCATTGCCAATGGGGGTTATTGTGTTCAGGTTGTTGGTGGCATTGCCCTGCACCCGCAACGATAGGTCCTGCGGACGGATGGTTTCGTCTTCGGCCAGCACAGCGGCCAACTCAACTACCGCCTTCAACTCGCGCACGTTGCCCGGAAAAGGGTATTGCAGCATCATGTCCTGAGCTTCCGGCGAAAGTGAGCAAGGCGCCATTTTGTTCTGGTTGCAGAAGTCTCGCAAAAAGGCATCCGCCAGCAGCAAAATATCATCTCCTCGTTCACGTAGCGGCGGCAGCACAATAGGCAAACCCAACAGGCGGTAGTACAGGTCTTCGCGGAAACGGCCTTGCTTTACCTCTTCGGCAATGTCGCGGTGGGTGGCTACCATGAGGCGGGCGTCGAATGGTATCGGCTGGCCGCCGCCTACCCGCTGCACTTCGCGTTCCTGTAGCACTCGCAGCAGCTTGGCCTGCAAATCCAGCGACAGTTCCCCGATTTCGTCGAGAAACAGCGTGCCTTGGTGTGCCTCCTCAAACCGGCCAATGCGGCGGCTGATAGCTCCGGTAAAAGCTCCTTTCTCGTGCCCAAACAGCTCGCTCTCCAGCAATTCGTGCGGAATAGCGGCCACGTTTACGGCCACGAAAGCACGGTTGCGGCGCGCCGACTTGTAGTGGATGGCCTTGGCTACCAATTCCTTGCCGGTACCGGTTTCGCCGCTTACAGATACGGTAATATTGGTCCGAGCCGCTTTTTCAATCAGAGAAGCCAGGTGCTGCATCTGCGGGCTTTCGCCCAGTATGGCCCGCCCTGGGTCGTATTTCTGTCCAATCTGCTCTCGTAGTCGGTCGTTTTCACGGCGTAGCTGCAACTGCTTGCGCACGTTGCCTACCATATTCCAGAGTCGGTCGGCGGTTTCCTCGTCTTTCAGCAGATAATCATAGGCACCTTGCCGGAGCAGGCCAATGGCGGTACGCACGTCTTCCTGCCCCGAAATAACAATTACCGCTACTTCGGGCAGGCGCTCCTTTATCTGGCGGAGTACTTCGTCGCCTTTCCCATCGGGCAGGTTGTAGTCCAGCGTAATAAGATCGGGCTGTTCGTGTAAGTGAGCAAGGCAGGCTTGAGCAGTGGTGAAGCGCTGAATCTGGTTGTCGGGATTCTGGGCAAGTTTATATTCAAGCAACTCGCCATACCAGGCGTTGTCCTCGACTACGAAGATGTTAAGCGGGGATGAAACAGACATAAGCAAATAGGATACTGGACTGGCTATTGCGGAGAAATCGGGCAAGCATGAATGCTGGTGGAAGCAGAAATGCCGGTGCGATGGTGGGTGTTCTGCTAGCGCAACGGAGGTGGAGTGTGGGGGAAGGACGCGAGTATAATAGGGAAATATGGGCTTTACCATCTTTTCCCGAATTAGGAATGGGAATCCAAGATAAGGACAATATAGTTTTTTTATAATTTATTCAAATGCCTGTTTATCAGTGCTATTGCAGCTAAACATAAACTTGGCAATTTGATTGTATTAAAGGAAGACACGCCTAACAGTCTCCCACTTTTCAGAGCTCGTTCCCATGAAACGTACGTTCTATTCCCAGATTATCAGTGTTTTGAGTTTGTGCCTGTTTACGCTTGTCCCAACTTGGGCTCAAAACCAAACCGGGCCGGCTTACTATTCTACTAGCGGCCGTTCCAGCTTTAGCCGGGCGTGTTTGCTTGGCATCACTTGTGGAAATATTACAAATGAAGCCCGGGCAGTAGATGCCGACTTCAACAGCTACGCTACCCTCCGACCTGCCACCCTAACGCTAGGCCTTTCTCCGGTTGCGCTACGGATGCATATGGACGCAGCAGTGCCCAAAAACCACCGGGCTGGTGTGGTAATAGGGGCAGCTACTGGTTTGTCGGCCATTGGCACGGTTACGCTCCGTACCTATCTCACCGGCGACCCCGCCCCGAAGCAAACCCTGGACGTAACTGCGTTGGCCTTAGTGGCGCTGGGTAGTGCTACTCCTGGGCGGGTGGAATTTCTGGCCACTCAGTCTTTCGACCAGATAGAAATAGAAGTGAATTCGTTGCTCAACGTGAGCTACGATGTACGCGTGTATTATGCCTACGGGGTGGATGCCAACGTAGTAGAAACTGCGCGCGGGGTGGTATCCCGCTTTTTGGCGCCAGCAGCTGGCGTCAACTACAGCACGGCTGGCGTCGATAACAACAACGTGCAGGTGTGCGTCAATTCCAACGTGCTTAATCCCGAACAGGCCGTTGACCAAAACTTAAACAACTATGCCACGTTCGGGACCTTTATAGGCGTGAGCTGCCCGAACACGCTACGGGTGAAGCTGGAAGCCACAGCTCCTGCCGGCTACCAGGCTGGCTTTGTGGTTGGGCAACAGGGCGTGCTGGATCTGAATGCGTTGGCGGGGCTCCGGCTGACCACCTACAAAAACGGAGTAGTTCAGGAAACCGCCACGGGTATTCAATTGCTGAACGTAGCTGTATTGGCGAACGGAAGACAGCAACTAAGCTTTCCTAGTACGCTGAGCTTCGACGAGGTGCAGCTCACCAGAGCCAGCGCCGTTGGCGTACTCGACAATTTGGCTGTTTACTACGGCTTCGGGTTGGAGCCAAGCGTATTCCGTGACCAGACGCCGGTGCTATCCAATTTTTCCAGTGGTGCCAACCAGTTCGACGTAGCTTCCAACGGTGTGTTGTGCGTGTTGTGTGCCAACGTGAACGTGCTGAACCCCGAACGGGCTGCCGACAACAACTTGAATCCCAACGACTATGCAGTTATGCGGACTGGCTTGGCTGGCGCAGTTACTTCGTCGGCATTGCGCCTGAACCTCAATGGCACGGGCGTGGCTGGCAACGCCGCCGGGGTGGCACTCAACCAAGGGGCCGGCCTACTGAATACACAACTCCTAAACGGCATTACCCTGCGCACGTACGGTGGCACTAATGGCGACCAACTGCTAGAAACGGCTGGCGGCAGCAGCCTGCTTCAGCAGGGTTTGCTGCCCGATGGCCGGGTGGAAGTATTTTTCCGGACCACCCAGAGTTTTCAGCGGGTGGAAGTGGAAGTAAGCAACGCAGTGGCTCTGCTCGACCAAACCCGCATCTACTACGCTTTTGCGCAAGACCGTCCTATGGGTTTCCCTACTACCATTGTTCCGGCGGCGGCCCCCCTGCCAGTGGAGCTACGCGCTTTTCAGGCAACGGCAATTGGCAACGACGTGGCAGTAACCTGGCAAACGGCTTCGGAGCAGAGCAACAGCCATTTTGTAGTAGAGCGAGCTTCGGGAGCTGCTAGTGGCTTTGTGGCAATAGGCACAGTGAAAGGAGCCGGCACCAACGCCAGTAGCCGCGCTTACAGCTTCCGAGACGAAAGCGCCGCTGTACTAGGCAAATCCACGCTCTATTATCGGTTGCGGCAGGTAGATGCCAACGGCCAGGAAAACTTCTCACCGGTAGCCACGGTAGCCATAGCCAAGCAGTTGGAGCTGCTGGAACTGTACCCAAATCCGGCAGCATCAGCAGCGGATGTGCAGGTGCGCATTGCCGCTTCAGAAGCTACAGCAGCCAGCACCCTACTTATTTACGATACGCGCGGAACCTTGCTGCATAAACTTGATGGCGTAAGCAACTCTCTGAAAATTAGTGCTCTACATTTGACTTCCGGCATTTACAACGTTATATTAGTTGGTGCGAAAGGCCAACGCCTGAGTGCTCAGCGCTTAATTATATCGGGAAACTAGTAACCTGGTTGGATATGATTACGTTGGGGGCTTACTAGCACTCGAGTATCGAATGTCAGGTAGCCGCTCTGATTGCCTCATCTATTGCTACACCGTCATCAACTTAACGCCACTGGAAACAGCAAGTCAAGATTATGGAAGTAGAAGAAGAGTTTCTGCACAACGCTGCAAGTATGGCACGTTTTGCCGAAGAGGAAATCAAACAGTTCATAACCTGGACTGGAAAGCGCAGCCCTTACAATCGCTCGGCCGAAGAAATAAAGGCTAGGCTCCAAACGATAGTGGCTGATATCAAGCTCCTCAAAAAGGAATATATGGACATCAGTAAGAAAGATTCTTCTTCGTTCTGGCATCCGAGCGCCACACAATAAGCTTAGCGCTACGCCCCGCTTCCTATAAACGATAACGGCCCCACCAATTTTTCTTGGTGGGGCCGTTATCGTTTATAGGAAGTATTTACTCTGCATCGGTACGGAGTAGGCGTGCTACCTGACGGCCGTCGCTGGAGCGGGCCAGATACAGGCCTGCGGCTACCTCGGTGCCAGGCTGCCAAACTACTTCTCCGGTGGGGCGGCTTTTGAGCTCAGCTACTTGCCGGCCCAGGCGGTCAAAGATTTGCACCGTCTGTACGCCAGGCTGGGCAAGCGTAAAGCTTACGTGTCCCCGGAACGGCGTGGGTACAGCCGCCAGCGGCGTAGCATTGCGGGCATTTTTAGTAGCCAGCGTAGTGTTGGTCACGCGGAACGTGAGCGTCTGCTGCGTGGTGCCTTTGATGGGGCAAGCATTGTCGGTGGTCGTGACGGTGCAGTAGTACAACCCTGGGCGCAGGTTAGCTGGCGGTAGCCAGTTGAGGACGGCCGTAGGCTGCGCACTAGGGCCGGAGGCCACAAAGTCGGCATTGGGCAACACCTGCTCAGCATTGCTGGTCATGGTTACTATCTGGGTATTATTGGCATCGGTACCTGCCAGTTGCAAGTTCACCAGTTGCCCCGCCGTTACGGGTATAACCGTATTGATAGGCGTTGTAGCGGAACTGTTATTAATGCGCAGTGGAGCAAGTGTAGGGTTTTGGTTGGTACCGCAATCCACCACAATGAACATCATGTCGCGCCGGGTGCTGCCCACCAGGGTGTAAGTACCATTCAAGCGGCGGTACTCATCAACCTTTACCACTACCACATACTTGTTGGTAGCTTGGTCGGCAGTTGTGTTGCCAGGATTATACAATATCGGCTTGAAGGACATAGACCCCATAGCCGAATCGAAAAGGAAGTAAGGCACAGCTGTTTTTACAGGACAGCTTCCCGTGAAGTTGTAAGAAGCCAGCGGGAACGTGGGAGTGTACACGTTGCCACCAGTCAGGCTGGCTAAGCAAGGAGGCCCACCGGCCGATATATCAATGTATCCTTGGGTTCCGATTCCAATATTCTTGTAAGCCAAGGGGTCATTACAGTTACCCAATGGCTGAACCAGCGAATAGACCAGCGAGTCGCCATCAGCATCTACAGCCAAATGGCTGAAAGTGGTATTCAGGTTATAGCCTACAAACTGCGTTTGAATAGTAGCAAAAGAGGCCGAGTTATTTGTAATGACTTGTCCAGCAAGGCTATTGCGAAGAACGGCCTCGTAATAGATATTGTCTTGCCCTACTATGTTAGCTGTTTCGGGGCGGGCATTGTCCGTGGCACTAATGCGCCATTCGGCACGGGGAGGCAAGGTTATTTCTACTTCGTAGCGGCCGGTTTCATAATTAGTTGGTAAGCCAACGCCGCAGGGACTAGCGCCCCCAACGGCCGTTGCGCAGTAGTCGCTGCCAATGGTAGAGCCGCCAACTAGGGGTGCTACAATATCGGCCGGGTCACCGGAGGCAGCAACGCACCCACCACTACGGAACTTGAATGTAGCCGTAGTATACAAAGCTGCTCCACTACAGTCGCGGTACACGCGCAACGTGAATTTATAGCGGTTAGGCACACCCGCCACGGCAGTATAGGTGAGCTGACCACCTAAGAAGTGCGACGCCTGGCTGGCATGCATACCTAGCAATAGCAGCAGGAGCAGCAACAGATGAGAAATACGTAATGATTTAAGCATATGTGGTAAATGATTGGAAGTGAATGATGAAAGGCAAACTAGCAACAATTATGCTACATATATATTCTTGATTATATAAAATCTTGGTTGTGCTTACCATGGACTCCAGATTTCTTCAATCCAGGAAGTGGCGTTACAGGACAGGAAGAGCAATAGATAGCTGCCCTAGTAATAGCCAGGTATGCCACGCAATCCGATAATAATGGTGCCAGCATATATATGAACATCACAGCTGCTGCATGGCTGTTTTAAAGCTAGGTAGCGTGTGTTATTAGGCTGCGCTCTGCCAGCTAATTAAAGTGGCAAACATGGCACAGGGGAGGGGTGCTGGTATTAGGTATAAAGAATATATTATAAATGCAGTGCTTTAACTCAACTTTGTAAGTAATTGAAATAGTGTTGGGTAAGACTTAATGAAACACGCTCTGGATTTCTAACAGCGAATTAATTGCTTGGAAAACAGAAAGGAAATACCTGAGAAAATGAAAACAAGGAAGAATATTAACGTTTTGTTATTCAATTTTTTATCCTAACTTATCGTCCCGACGCCTCGTACTTTTGTGGTGAGTGAAGTACATTGGGTTAATGAAGAAAGTAAAGAGCCGCGCTGCAACGCGGCTCTTTGCACGTTATAGCCCAGCATAATAGCCAATAGCGAAGCTTAATGGTTAGATAACCAGTTCATAACAAGGCGCTAATCTGAATTTCCGAAGTTTGGGTAATTACCCTAGCTACTGTTTAATCGGACTATTTTAGTTGTCTTTTATGGAGTTACTGCCTTCTCGTGGTTTGTCGGTACAGGATACCTTGCGTTGGTCGCGCGATTTTTTGCGTCCGATGTGGGAGCAATTCGCGCATCTGCGTGATTTACAGCAGCTCTACGAGAAATGCCAGCATCAGCAGGGGCTTGCCTTCATTGAGCAATTGCTGCTGCATCTGCGCATCACCGTTCGCTACAATGCCGCCGAACTGCAACGGCTGCCCGCAGGTGCTTTTGTGGTGGTAGCCAACCATCCGTGCGGTCTGCTCGATGGCATCGTACTGCTGCATGTACTGGGCAAAGCCCGGCCTGACTTGCGGGCCGTAGCCAACGATTTGCTGGCGCCTTTACTGCCGCAACTGGCCTCCCAGCTCATTCTGGTTAGCCCGGAACGAGCGGCGGCTGGCCGCAATGTGCCGGGGGTGCGGCGCTTGCTGCGCCACCTGCACAATGATGTACCGCTGTTGCTTTTTCCGGCCGGGGAAGTGGCACATAGTACCAACCCTTTCCGGACTGCCACCGATTCGGAATGGAACCCAACGGCTGGGCGGCTGCTACAAGCGGCGCGGGTACCCGTAGTGCCTGTGTGGTTGAGTGGTCAGAATAGTCCGGGCTTCAGCTTGCTGGGCTTTATGCACCCATTGCTGCGCACGGCGCGTTTGCCGGCTGAGCTGTTCAACAAACGCGGCCAAACAATACAGGTGCGCATTGGGCAGCCAGTCGGGCCGACTGTGCTCGACCGACTGCCTGCCCCCGACCGGTTGGCCTACCTCCGCGCCCGGGTGTATGCATTGGGTACCGCTGCCGAGCGCGACGAAGCTGCATTGCTGCCCCCACTGCCCACGCCACCCGTTACCACCGAAACGGCTCCAGCTCTTATTGAAGCCGACATTGCGGCATTGCGGGCCAGCCGCTGCTTGCTGGTAAATGGCCGCTGGGAAGTATATGTAGCCAAGCGCGCCGAAATACCGAACGTACTACGCGAAATAGGGCGGCTGCGGGAGCTAACCTTCCGGCGGGTAGGCGAAGGCACCCAGCAGCCTACCGACCTCGACAAATACGACGACTATTACCGGCATTTGTTTCTATACGACCGGGAAAACCAGCGCTTAGTAGGAGCCTACCGGCTAGGGCTGGGTCGCGCGATTTTGCGCCAGTATGGGCGGCGCGGGTTTTACCTCCACTCCCTATTCAAACTCAGCCGAGAGCTGACTCCGGTGCTGCGCCAGTCGTTAGAGCTGGGGCGTTCCTTCATCCGCCCGGAGTACCAGCGGCAGCCACTACCACTGGCGCTACTCTGGGAAGGAATTGCCGAATACATGCTGGCACATCCAGAATACCGCTACCTCATGGGCCCCGTAAGCATCAGCAATCAGTTTTCGTCGGTTTCCAAGGCGGTGATGGTCGAATACCTTACGCGTCATTTTTTTGATGCGCAGCTAGCTGCCCACGTGCGCCCGCGCAAGCAGTTTCAATATAAGCCGCTCGATGGCAACAACGCTGCGGTGCTACTCCAAACTGGCCTCACCAGCTTGCAAGAGTTGCAACAACTAATTTGTGGCTTAGAGCCCGGAGGTGCTGGCGTGCCGGTGCTACTACGCCAGTACCTAAAGCAAAACGCCCGGCTACTCGGCTTCAACCTCGACCCCAACTTCAGCAATTGCCTGGATGGCTTTCTGCTGCTTGACGCTCGTACGCTACCTGCGCGGATGCATCGTATGGGTAGAAAATAAATAAGCTGGCTACAGCGGATGCATATAATCCGGTGCAGCCAGCTTAGGCCTCACTTGCACAAGCTATTCTATAGCGCCGGCAGCCGGGCGGCTATTCATGTACGAGCGAAACGACATAGCTATTTCGCTGGCCAAGGAAGTTGCCTGCGCCGTTACGCGCCGGTCGTTGTGGGTGCGCTCATTATTGCGCTCCTT
The DNA here is from genome assembly GCF_017313265.1 of Hymenobacter telluris. Classification (GTDB taxonomy): domain Bacteria; phylum Bacteroidota; class Bacteroidia; order Cytophagales; family Hymenobacteraceae; genus Hymenobacter; species Hymenobacter telluris. The sequence goes on from NZ_JAFLQZ010000002.1 coordinate 131,265, forward strand.
CGCCAACTGCGACACAAATTCTTCAAACGGCACCGTAGTGGTTGGGTTTTTAGCGTCAGGAATAACGCGGAAATACCCTACGCTATATTCATAACCCGTTGGCAAAGTGCGGAATACAAATTCGAAAACAACAGGCCGTTCCTGCATCTGCCCCGAATTGGAAGCCGTCTTCACCTTCACCGTTCCGGATACCCGGATTTCTCCCTTGGTGGCATCAGTCCGGATAACTTCTTTGGGCTTGTAGGTGAAACGGTTCTCGGTCCAATCGAGAGTGCGCTGGTAAAGCACGCTAGCTTCCGCATTTTCGTCGGGTACCCGCTCACTATATTCGATGGGGGCGGCAACAAAATCCTGGGCGTAGGCTGCTGGCGTAAAAGCCAAAAAGCCAGCTACTAACAACCCGCGCAATAGATGTTTCATAGGAAAAGATAGAGGCTAGTTCAGGTGGGGTAAAGATACCATGCACCAATCTTATTGTACTTATAAAGGTTTAATATAATTTTATTAATACAATTAAAGTAAGTGAAAATGCTACTTTGTTTGGTAGAGTTGCACCATAGCTGCCTGTTGTGACCACTCTATACTATATAAGTAGAAGAATAAATCATTATTTGTATTATTTTAAGTTGATGAATTCTGCTGAAGCGGATTTTACAAACAGAGTTTATTGGATAGGTTATCTGAAACAACAAGGTGCGTGGGCTGTAAAATATTGTCGATGTATAATGTAAAATATTGAATTTCAGATCAATAAAATGTATGATATTTTGTCTGGTAATGCTCGATTTCTAAAATTGGCTCAGGAATAAACTTTCTTCAGGCGCGCGGTTTTTTCTGTGGTTGCTTGGTAACAGTGAAATCATTTGGTACTTTTGCTTCGTGCTTCACTCCAATCAAAACTCCTTGATGAAGCGTGGGACTTGCTTGGAAGCTGTCCTGCGAGACAACCGGAAGGTCGTTTTCGCCATTGGCTCTTTTGTTTTTCTGGTTTTTAGCCCGTTCACCGCTCTGGTTTCCGAAGCGGTTTTTTTGTGTTCCGCCAATTCGGGTGATTCACCGACCAACGCTGCTTTTTCCACCCATTACTTCCACCTGTCAGTCAATTCCTGATGGACACCAATACCCTCGCATCGGTGTATGCCAGCAACCGCCACTCAAGTATCTGTCTTAAGCCGATGGTAGTGATTTAGGGGCTGTTGCCGACCTGCTTAATATCCTCACTACACCGGTAGTAAGGCAGAGTGGTTTGCTGAAAGTGACTCAACGCAAGTTGTGCCGTCGGAACGTTCTAGGCTGGAGCCTAGTGGATTTTCATTCCGACAATATTTGAAATAAAGTCCTTCGTAGCCCGACGGGCTTTTTAGTTTCTACGCTATGCAACTCGGTTCCCTCATTTTGCAAAATCCCGTTTGTTTGGCCGCTGCTAATTGGCAGTTGCCCGACGGACTTGGTTACGAGCGGTTAGGCGGCATCTTCACCCGAACCGTCACCATGGAGCCCAAGCCTGGGCTGTATGAGGAAGGTGTCTGGCAGGTAGCCGAGCAAACCCTGCTCAATGCCACCAATATGCGCACCGAAAGCGCCGAAATTCTGGCCCATGAGCATCTGCCTCATTTGCGCCGGTTTGGCGTGCCCGTGTTCGTAAGCATCACGGCACCAGGCATACCGGGCTTCCGCAAGATTGCCCGGTATCTGGCCCGCGAAGTAGGCGACCAGATAGCCGGGGTGGAAGTATATATATCTTCTCCCGATACGGCCAACGGCCAAGACCTGACCGCCAAGTTTGTGCGCGAAGCCACCCAGGCCGTGCGCAACGAGCTAGGCCCCGACGCCGCCGTAGTAGTGAAGCTGCCCCCGTGGCCCGAGCACATTCGGAGCCTCGCGGTGGGAGCCCAGGAGGGCGGCGCTACCGCACTGGCTGCTACCAACATCTTGAAAGCGCTTCACTTACCCGATGATGCCACGGCCGAGCCCCTGGTTGGTGGGTTGTCGGGCGAGGCCTTGCGGGCCGTAGCCTTGCGGTGCGTGTGGGAACTGGCCCACGATGAGCGGATTACGCTGCCCATCTTCGGCACCGGCGGGGTGTTTACGGCCGCGCACGTCACGGACTATCTGCGGTGCGGTGCTTCGGCCGTGCAGATAGCCAGCGGCGAATGGCTGGAGCCCGGCCTCTCGGCCCGCTTGGCGCATGAGTGTGCCCACGTAGCACCCAATTCGAATACAGTAAACCGCTAAGGTGTAGCGCGGAACGGATTTCCTGTGGCTTCCGCGCTACAATTAGATCTTCATTCACACCCCCATGAACAAACTCACTGCCCGCGTTCAGCAAGTTAACTCCCTGCTTTGCGTGGGGCTCGACCCCATCGGCGACGATGCGCAAGTGGAAAGCCGCTTGGTTGAAATCATCGAGCAGACGGCCGAATACGCGGCGGCTTTCAAGCCTAACCTGGCCTTTTTCCTGAGCCGGCCGGGTGGGGTGGAGCTGTTGCAGCGCACCGTACGCCGGATTCCGTCGGAGGTGCTGGTGATTCTGGACGGGAAGTTCGGCGACATTGCCAACACTGCCGACCACTATGCCCGCTTCGCCTACGACGTAATCGGGGCCGATTCGGTGACGGTGAACCCCTACATGGGCGACGATTCCATTGTGCCCTTCGCCCGCGAAGGCAAGATGGTGTTCGTGCTGGCCAAAACGTCCAACAAGCCCGCTCATTCCCTGCAAGATGTAGCCCTCACCCAGGGCGGCACCCTCGCCGACTACACCACCGGCGTGGCGCAGGAGCTCAACGAGCAGCACCACAACATCGGGTTGGTAGTAGGTGCCACCAATGCCGAAGCCGTAGCCCGTATCCGGAGCATCAGCGCCCAACAGTGGTTCCTGGTACCCGGCATCGGCGCGCAAGGCGGCGACCTGGAAGCTACCCTGAATGCCGGCCTGCGTGCCGACGGACAGGGACTTCTAATCAACGCTTCACGCGCAATCTGGCAGGCCTCGGATGCCGCGGCAGCAGCCAAAGAACTGACCGCTCAAATCAACCAGCTGCGGCCGGTAGGCGTGTAGCCTCATCTGGAACGCTGGGCCTTGCCAGTCTAACTTCTGAATTCTCACATCTAAGTTCTACTTAACCACCTCTTGACTACCACCTTCACTCCCGAAGCCCTAGAGCAACAATTGGTGCAGGAAGATGCCCTGTTGCGCGGCCACTTCCGGCTTTCCTCCGGCTTGCATTCCGATACCTATGTGCAGTGCGCCCGCTTTCTGCGGCGTCCCGATTTGGCCGGTCCAGCGGCGGCTGAGCTAGCCGAACAGTTGCGGGCTGCTGGCTTGCAACCCGACTTGGTGGTAGGCCCGGCTATGGGTGGCGTAGTAATTGGCTACGAGCTGGCCCGCCAGCTGGGCGTGCCGGGCATCTTCACGGAGCGTGACGATTCCGGGCAGATGACCTTGCGCCGGGGCTTCACGGTGGAGCCCGGCCAGACAATTGTTATTGCCGAAGACGTGGTAACTACCGGCAAGAGCACCAACGAAGTAGCGCGCGTGTTGGAAAGGTTGGGCGCGAAAGTTTTGGCCGTAGTAAGTTTAATTGACCGCACGGGTGGGAAAGCTGAGCTAACTTTTCCGAACTTTGCACTGCTGCCGGTAACGGCGGCCACCTACGCACCCGATGATTGCCCGCTGTGTCGGGCAGGTATTCCGGTGGTGAAGCCCGGCAGTCGGCCGGAAAAAGCGTTTTCTTAAACCTACTTCGGCGCAACCGGCGCAGGAGCAAGGCATTTTCGGCGTACTCTGCGCGGGTATGCTTCCTCACGGCTGCCAGTTGCGGCGCGTGGGAAACCGAAAAATAGATAACCCACTTCCCTTTTGGAATCTACCCAAAGAACCATTCAGCTTCTGCTCAAGCCCGGCCAACATGATGGCGAGGGCCAACGTGTGGCAGAAGCTGCCCAACGCCACCTTGGCCTCACGACTGGCCGGGTGCAAAGCACCGCCCTCTACACGGTGCGCTATCCCGTAACCGACGAGCAGCTGCGCGACTTCGCGACCCACTGCCTGCAAGACCCGGTGCTGCACGACGTGGCCCTCGACGAGTTTCGCCACGAGCCTACGTACAAGAGTTACATCCTGGTGGCCAAGCTGCCCGGCGTGACCGACGACGAAGGCATATCGGCGCAGAACGCCCTCGGCGACTTCCTGAACCAGCCCCTCGACACGCACACGCAGCACATCTTCAGCAAGCGGCTGTACTTTCTGGAGCACGAGCTGCCTGCCGCCGACCTGCGCCGCCTGGCCGAAGAGCTGCTCGGTAACAAGCTCATCAACCGCTTCGAATCCGGCCCCATAACCGACATCCGCGACTACACGCCGCGGCCCGGTGGTGGGGCCGAATCTATTACCAACCTCGTGCCGCTCACCAACCTGACGGACAGCGAGTTGGTGCAGCTCTCCAAAGACAACCTCTACGCCCTCAACCTAGAGGAAATGCGGGCCGTTCGCGACCATTATGTGGCCATTGCCCCCGAGCGCCAAGCCGCCGGCCTGCCCGCTGACCCCACCGACTGCGAGCTGGAAATCATTGCCCAAACGTGGTCGGAGCACTGCAAGCACAAGGAGTTCAGCGCCGTTATCAAGTATAAGGATGCGGACACCGGCGAGGAGCACGAAATAGACGGCCTGTTCAAAACCTATATCAAGAATGCCACCGCCGAAGTGGACCGCCAGCTGCGGGCCAACGGCAACGACTGGCTGATTAAGGTTTTCAGTGACAACGCCGGCGCGGTGCGCATCAACCCCGAGTCGTTGTTTGTATGGAAGGTGGAAACGCACAATTCGCCTTCGGCCATCGACCCGTACGGCGGGGCCATTACGGGCATCTTGGGCAACAACCGCGACCCGCTGGCTACTGGCATCGGGGGCGCACGGCTGCTGTTCAATACCAACGTGCTGTGCTTCGGTAACCCCGAGTTCAACGGTACGCTGCTCAGCAACCAGCTGCACCCGCGCCGCATTTTTGAAGGCGTGCGCAAGGGCATCGAGGACGGCGGCAACAAGTCGGGCGTACCGACGGTGAATGGCGCCATCGTGTTCGACGACCGGTATGCCGGCAAGCCGCTGGTGTACTGCGGCACCGGTGCTGTCATGCCGATGCAGTTGGCCGGGCTGGATTCGTGGGAGAAGAAGATTGACGCGCAGGACCGCATCATCATGGCCGGTGGCCGGGTGGGCAAAGACGGTATCCACGGCGCGACCTTCTCTTCTATCGAGCTAGACGAAACTTCGCCGGCTACGGCCGTGCAAATCGGCTCGCCGATTACGCAGAAGCTGGCCATGGATTTCCTGGTGCTGGCGACGCGCCGCGGCCTTATTAAGTGCAGCACCGACAATGGCGCGGGCGGCTTGTCGTCCAGCATTGGCGAGCTGGCCACCATCAGCGGCGGGGCCGTGGTGGAGCTGGAGAAAGTACCGCTGAAATATCCGGGGCTGCGGCCGTGGGAGATTTTCGTGAGTGAGTCGCAGGAGCGTTTCTCGCTGGCCGTGGAGCCCGCTAAAATGGACGAGCTGCTGGCCTTGGGCCGCGAAATGGAAGTGGAGCTGACCGACATCGGTTACTTCACCGCCGACGGCTACCTGGATGTGCGTTTCGATGGCGACTCAGTAGCCCGCCTGAACATGGAGTTTCTGCACAACGGCGTGCCGCGCAAAGTGCTGGAAGCTGAGTGGAGCAAACCCCAAGCCGCGGAGCCAACGATTGAAATTCGTCAGGACGGTGTAGAGACGCATATTTGCGTCTCCCCATTGAGCGACCAAAACCGCGCCGTTGGGGCTAACAACCTCAGCAACGACCAGACGCAAGTATGCGTCTCTACAACTGATGTGCTGACCCGCCTGCTCGGCAGCCTCAACATCTGCTCCCGCGAGTCGGTGATTCGGCAGTACGACCACGAGGTGAAGGGCCGTACCATCATCAAGCCGTTGATGGGTGCCACGGGCCAAGCCCCGCAGGATGCTGCCGTAGTGCGCTTCAACTTCGAGAGTTGGGAAGGCGTGGCCGTGAGCAATGGCATCTTGCCCCGCTTCGGTGACCTAGACGCCTACCATATGTCGGCTGGTGCTTTTGATGAAGCGGTGCGTCAGATTGTGGCCGTGGGCGGCAAGCTGCCTAACCTGAGCTACGGCGACGGCAACTTCTGGTCCGTCAACGACAACTTCTGCGTACCCGATTCGGTGTACGACGCCACCACCAACCCCGATGGTAAGCTTAAGCTAGCCAAGCTGGTACGGATGTGCGAAGCTCTGCGCGACGCCACGGCCGCCTACTGCATCCCGCTCACCAGCGGCAAGGACTCGATGAAGAACGACTTCAAGGCCGACGGCGTGAAAATCTCCGTACCGCCCACCGTTCTGTATTCGATGACGGCCAAGATTGAAGACGTCCGCTACACCATCACCTCCGACTTCAAGCAGGCTGACGACATTGTCTATCTACTAGGGGAAACCTACGACGAGCTCGGTGGCTCGGAGTTCTACCAGCTGTTCGGCGAACTAGGCGCCAACGTGCCGCAAGTGCGTTTCGACAAGGCCAAGGAACTCTACACCCTCATGGGCCAGGCCAACGACCAGCACCTCATCCAGTCCTGCCACGACCTGTCGGATGGCGGCTTGGCGGTGGCGCTGGCGGAAGCCACCTTTGGCCACGGCTACGGCGCCACGGTCGATTTGCCCGAAGGCTTGCCGGTGCAGGTGCAACTGTTTTCGGAGTCGCACTCCCGGTTTGTGGCCACGGTAGCGCCCGAAGATGTAGTGGCTTTCGAGCAGCATTTCGGTAGCCGCGCCACGCGCCTCGGGGTAGTTACACCGGACAGCCAGCTCACGGTGCGCCACAACGGGCAGCCGGTCATTGCGGCTAGCACGGCTGTGCTGCGCCACGAGTGGACCAACGGCCCGGTGAACCGCATCATTGGCTTCGGCCAGCCAGCAGGAGAGGAGGCCGCCCGATGAACGACCAACACATGAACGATACCAGCCAGAAAGTCCAGGCCCTGATTCTCACGGGTTTCGGCATCAACTGCGAAGAAGAATACGCCGCGGCCTACCGCTTGGCGGGCGCCGAAGCCACCATCGTGCACCTCAACCAAGTGCTGCACGGCCACGTCAGCATCCACAACTACGACATCCTGAACTTCCCCGGCGGCTTTTCCTTCGGTGATGATTTGGGCTCCGGCGTGGTGCTGGCCAACAAGCTGCGCTACCGCAAAAACGCCGAAGGCCGCACGCTGCTCGACGACATCAAGGAGTTCGTGGCCAACGGCAAGTTCGTGATGGGCATCTGCAACGGCTTCCAGGTACTCGTGAAGCTCGGGCTGCTCCCCAACCTAAGCGGCAACGTAACGCCCGAAGTAACGCTCACGCACAATGCCTCGGGCCGCTACGAAGACCGGTGGGTGCGCCTGAAAGTCAACCCAAAGTCGAATTCGCCTTTCCTCAAGGGCCTCGACACCATGGAAGTGCCTGTGCGCCACGGCGAAGGCCGCCTCATCATCTCGGGTACCGACACGCTGGCCCATATCGAAGAGCAGGCACTCAACTGTCTGTCCTACACCGATTTCGACGGCTCACCGACCGACGTGTACCCGCACAACCCCAACGGCGCCGACCTCAACTGCGCCGGCCTGACCGACACTACCGGTCAGGTGTTCGGGCTGATGCCGCACCCGGAGGCGTTCCTCTCCTTGTATAACCATCCCGATTGGGCCCGGCGCAAGCGCCTCAACCCCGGTTTGAGTGAGGAAGGCGACGGGCTACGCTTGTTCCTCAACATTGTGGAGCACGTGCAGAGCCAGCGCCAAACCGCCGTTTCGCCGCAGGAAGCCAGCCAGTTTTCATCTTAAGACACCCTCGCAGTTCATCGGCCTTCCGGACCGGCTGACACTTTACCTATGGACACCCTCAACCATTTCGATACCCCTCAGCTCGAACTCCTGCACCGTGGCAAAGTCCGTGATTCGTACCGGGCCCCCTCGGGCGAGCGGCTCATCGTCGTTACCGACCGGTTGTCGGCCTTCGATTCGGTGCTGGAAACGCCGATTGCGCACAAAGGCGCGGTGCTAAACGGGCTGGCCGCTTTCTGGTTCGAAAAGACGCAGCACATCATTCCCAACCACGTTATCAGCCTGCTCGACCCCAACGTGACGTTGGCCAAGGAAGCCGAGCCGATTCGGGTGGAAATGGTGGTGCGCAACTACCTCACGGGTTCCATGCTGCGCGGCTACCTGCAAGGCCAGCGCACATTTTCGGGCGTAACCGTACCGGATGGCTTGACCAAGCACCAGCAGTTCCCCGAGCCGATTGTAACGCCGACCACCAAAGAGGAATCGGACCGCGAAATCACGCCCGAGAATTTGGTATCAGAGGGGTGGGTGTCGGCTGAGCTGTACGAGAAGATGCGCGTGAAAGCGCTGGAGCTGTTCAACTTCGCTTCGCAGTGGATGGCGGAGCGCGGCATCATCCTGGTAGACACCAAGTACGAGTTCGGGTTGCTGAACGGGGAGCTGATTCTGATCGACGAAATCCACACGCCGGATTCGTCGCGGTTCTGGAGCGCCGAAGACTACGCCAAGAACCCGGAAACGGCCGAGCAGATGGACAAGGAGTACGTGCGCCAGTGGCTGATTGCCAACAAGCAGGACGGCCAGTACCCCCGCGCCCTCACGCCCGAAGTATCGGCCGAAGCCACCCGCCGCTACCTCGATATCTACGAGCGTATCACGGGGGCTCCACTACAAACCAACAACGAAACCACCACCGAGGGCGACGTACAGGCCCGCCTAGTAGGCAACCTGGTGCGTGCTGGTATCATGAAAGATGCCTGAACTCGTCAATGAGTATGCCCTCAAACGCTGAACTGCGGGTGCAATAGTCCACTTCTTTAGCCGTCATGGAAACCGCCACTCCAAAGCAACTCGTGCTAGCCTACATCGAAGCGTACAACCGCTTTGACGTAGACGGCATGGTGGCCAACCTGCACGACGAGGTAGTGTTCAAAGACATTGCTAACGGCGAAGTGAACCTGACCACGACCGGCAAGGAAAGCTTCCGGCAGCAGGCCGAGCAGGCCAAGCAATATTTCTCTCAGCGGGAGCAGCGCGTCACCGATTGGCAAGTAGCCGACAACCAAGTGGAAGTTTTGATTGACTACACCGGCGTAGCAGCCATAGCATTCCCGAACGGCTTGAAACCCGGCGACACCTTGCAGATGCAGGGCAAGTCGGTCTTCCAGTTGGAAGGCGGCAAGATTCTTTCCATCGAGGACATTAGCTAACCGAAATGAGCGACTGGAAAGACACGTTGCATATTGAGCATGAAGATTTAATGGCAGAAGTGTCAGTAGATCTTTTTGAGAAGCATGCCTCAGTGCCTGTGCTTTTTGAAGGTGTAACAGAACTAACGCCTCTAACTGAAGCCGCCTTGGATGCGTTGTTGCAACGGCTGCCAAGTTTGGAAAGGCTTATTGTAGATACAGCTTTCGAACATTACCAACGTGTTGCTGAAGGATTCAAAACCATCTACGGACGTCCACTTGATATGCCCGTGGTTACAGACGCCATTGCATTGCTTCCTTACTACCATCCCTACACAATTTACTTACCAGAAGAGCCTGAATTAGGACGATTTGGAATAGGGTTCGGATGTGAGTGGGAAGAAGAGCATGGCTTTGGTATACAATTTCGCAACTGGCAGATAGTGGAAATAGGTGGAGATGCAGAAGCCTTTTCCTTCTACGATTAACACCGCTTGCTACCCCTGACTTATCAACCACACAACCTTGAGCACCAGCAATAAGAATATAGTACTCCTCGGCGGCGGGGCCCGTGAACACGCCATGGCGTGGAAGCTGACCCAAGACGGGGCTACCGTGCACGTACTGCCCGGTAACGGCGGCATCCCGAACAGCCACCCCGAAATCAGCGCCACCGATTTTCCGGCGGTGCAAAGCTTCTGCGAAGCGCATGGCGTCAAGCTGATTGTAGTGGGCCCCGAGGCGCCGCTGGCGGCGGGCGTGGTCGATTACTTTGCCGGTTCCGATATTCGGGTGTTCGGGCCGAGTCGGGCCGGGGCGGTGCTGGAAAGCTCCAAGGTGTGGAGCAAAGACTTCATGCGGCGGCACGGGGTAGCTACGGCACAGTCGTGGCAATACCGGAGCGACCAGCTGGACGAAGCCCGCGCCAAAGCCACCGAACTGGATGGGCAGGTGGTAGTGAAGTACGACGGTCTGGCGGCAGGCAAAGGCGTATACGTGTGCTCATCCCTGGCGGAAGCCGAGCAGGCCCTCACCGATTTACAGGCCGAGCACACCGGGTGGTTCAGCTTCCTGCTGGAAGAAAAACTGACGGGTCCCGAAATCAGCATCATCGGTATCACCGATGGCAACCGGATCCGGCTGCTGGCGCCTTCCCAAGACCACAAGCAGCTGCTAGCCGGCGACAAAGGCCCGAACACCGGCGGCATGGGCGCTTACTGCCCCGTGCCTTTCGCCGACGACAACGTGCTGGCCGCCATCCGGACCGACATTGTGGACCCCACGCTGCTGGGTTTGCAAAACGAGCAGTTCGATTTCAACGGCTTCCTGTATTTCGGGGTGATGCTTTCGCCGCAGGGGCCGAAGCTGCTGGAATACAACGTCCGCCTCGGCGACCCGGAAGCAGAAGTGCTGCTGCCCGCTTTGGAAAGCAGCCTGCTGGAACTCATTGAAGCCACCCTCGATGGCAACCTGGCCCAAACCACCGTGTGGCAGCGGCCCGGCTACTACGTGGGCGTGGTGCTGGCTTCGGGTGGCTATCCGGCGGCCAAGTTCCCGACGGGTTTCCCTATCACCGGCCTTGATAAACTGCCCGACAACATCCACGCGTTTCACGGGGCTACCCGCCAACAAGACGGTGAGCTGGTAACCAGTGGCGGCCGGGTGATGGTGCTGGTTGGCCACGGGCAGGAGCTGGAAGAGGCGGTAGCGCAGGTGTACACGGAAGTAGAAAAGGTTAAATTTAAGGATGCATACATCCGCACTGATATCGGCCAGCGGCCAACTCCCGTTCTTGAAGGCCGCTGGTAACCATAGCGCCCGCAAGCAGCGCCTGGCCATTTTGCTGTCGGGCCGGGGCTCCAATATGGTAGCCCTGGTAAACGCCGTGCAAGGCGGCGTGCTCAATGGCTTGGCCGAAGTGGCCGTGGTGTTCAGCAACAAGCCCGATGCACCCGGCCTGGAAACGGCTGCCGCGCTGGGTTGCCCTACGGCCAGCCTAAGCAGCCAAGGCCGCAAGCGGGATGAGTTTGACGCCGAAGTAGTGGACCTGCTCAACCAGTACGCGCCCGACTACTTGGTGCTGGCCGGCTACATGCGCATTCTGTCGCCCACGTTCATTCGGGCGTTTGCGGGGCGCATCCTCAACATTCACCCCGCCGACACCCACCAGCACCAAGGGCTACACGCCTACGAATGGGCCTTCGAAAACCAGTTGCCGGAAACCAAAATAACGGTGCACGTGGTTGACGAGGGCCTCGATACCGGTCCGATTCTGGCCCAAGCGCCCGTAGATTTGCGTGGGGCCAACACCTTACACGAAGTAGAGCGCCGCGGCTTGGCCGTAGAGCACTTTATCTACGCCGATACCCTGGCCCGCTTGCTTCGCAGTGAATTAAAAGTTGAGAATTAAAAATTAAAAGCGGCTGATCAGCAATGGTTTGGCCTTTTTTAGTTGCTCAATTTTTAATTTTTAATTCTTACTTTTTAATTGAAAACGCCATGTGCGGAATTGTAGGTTTTTACGGCCCCGATGATGTTGTGCAGGACATCGTAATTGGCCTCACGGCCTTGCAACACCGGGGCCAGGACGCCGCGGGCATTGCCACCTTCGACGACAATTTTCACCTGCACAAAGGCAACGGCCTGATCAATGACGTGTTCAAACCCAAGCAGCTCAAGAAGCTGAAAGGCAACATCGGCATTGGGCACGCGCGCTACACCACCCAGGGCTCCAATGATACCGAGCTGGCGCAGCCGTTTACCACCAGCTACCCGTTCGGGCTGAGTATGGTGCACAACGGCAACGTTATCAACTTCCGGCAGGTGGCTAAGCTGATGCACCAGAAGTACCACGTGCTGCCCAAAACCAGCAACGACCTGGAGCTCATCATGTACACCTTCGCGTCGGAGCTGCGGTTGAAAAACCTCGATGCCCTGTCGGTGGTGGATATTTTTGATGCCGTGGAAACCACCCAGGAACTGGTGAAGGGCGCTTACGCTACCATCACCATCATTGCCGGGCACGGCCTGCTGGCCTTCAACGACCCGCTGGGCATTCGGCCGCTGGTAATGGGCCGCCGCGACACTCCCCGCGGCCCAGTGTATGCCTTTGCCTCCGAGAGCACCTGCTTCGATTACCTGGGCTTCGACTTCATTAAGAACGTAGGGCCGGGGCAGGCCATATTCATTGATAGCGACTTCAAAGTTCACTACAAGAACCCATACCAGCAGCCCAAGAACTTCTGCGTTTTCGAGCACATCTACTTCGCCCGCGAAGACTCCACGATTCATGGCCGCCTGGTGGCCCGGGAGCGGGTGCGCTTGGGCAAGATACTGGCCCGTAAGGTAATCGAGTCGGGCATTCAGCCGGATATGGTGATTGACGTGCCGTCGTCGGGCTACTTTGCAGCCTCGGGGTTGGCGGAGGCTATTGGGGTGCCGTACCGGCGGGCGTTGGTGAAGAACAACCACATGGGGCGTTCCTTCATTGTGAGTAGCCAGGCCGGCCGCGAGGATGTGGTGAAGAAAAAGCTGAACCCCATCCGCGAGTTTGTGGAAGGCAAGAAGGTGGCCGTAGTCGATGACAGCATTGTGCGCGGTACTACTTCCCGCCGCATTGTGCGGATTCTGCGCGAGGCGGGAGCCAAGGAGGTGTACTTCATTTCCAGCGCGCCGCCCATTGTGTCGCCGTGCATCTACGGGATTGACATGGCCATGAGCACCGAGCTGATTGCCGCCAACTACACCGAGGAAGAAATCTGCCGCTACATTGAAGCCGATAAGGTGATTTACCAGTCGCTGGACGATTTGAAGGAGCTGTTTTCGGAAGAGAAAGGCCACGGCGGCAGCTGCTTCGCGTGCTTCACCGGCAACTACCCCACTGGCGACGTCACCAAGTACCTGCGCCACATCCAGGAAGAGCGCCAGAGCCACCGCAAGAAAGAGCCTGCCGAAGCGCTAACCTCAGTAAGCGCCAAAGCCCCGGAGCCAACTGAGCATTAATATGTTCAACGACGCTAGAGTTGTAAGCTAGAAAACTAGTTCCCCTCCTCAGATGAGGAGGGGCTAGGGGTGGTTGATTGATCGTTGAACAATTGCTAGCTCTAGTTTCTGACTCTAGTTCTTCAACCACCCCTAACCCCTCCTCATCTGAGGAGGGGAACTAGTTTTCTAGCTTTAAATAGCTCTCCATATGTCCTCCACCATCAAAGAAACCGCCGGCTACTCCATTGAAGAAGGCAATGCCGCTTCCAAGAATGCCTACAACTGGGCGCAGAAAACCTTCAGCACCCGTGCTGGCAAGCCCGGCGAGCCGGCTCAGGACTTGGCCGGCGGCTTCTCCAACGAAATCCGGTTTGGTGCTGAGCGGCTGGGTATCGGCTCCGATGGTATCGGGACCAAGATTGAAGTGGCGGAGCGCACCAACCGCTACGACACGCTGGGCTACGACCTGATTGCCATGGTGGCCGACGACTTGGTGGTGGCCGGTTTCATCCCCACCAACCTGTCGAACATCATCGACGTGAATACGCTCAATTACGAGGTGGTAGACGAGCTGATGCGCGGCCTGCACGACGCGGCGCAGTTCAGTGAGATTGCCGTAACGGGCGGCGAAATTGCCGAGTTGGGCAACCGCATTGGTGGCTACCCCGGTGCCCGCATGAACTTCAACTGGTGCTCGACGGCGGTGGGCGTGTTACACCCCAGCCTGGAGCGCCCCCTAAGCGGTGCCAACGTGCGCGCCGGTCAGGCGGTGGTGGCGCTTCGCTCGCCTTCGTTCCGCTCCAATGGCTATTCCCTGGCCCGCCGTGCCCTCACCAAAGCTTTCGGTGAGGCCTGGCACACGGCTCCTTACACCGGCTCCGACGCCGCCGAAATGGGTAGCACCTGGGGAGACGTTATGCTGGCGCCTTCACTGATTTTTTCGCCCGGTGTAGGGGCGGTGTTGGATGCCGGCCTGCCGTTGCACGCCGCCGCGCACATCACCGGCGGCGGCATTGCTGACAACTTCAAGCGCGTACTCAAAAACGGCGTGGGTGCTGAGCTGACCAACCTGTTCGAGCCACTACCCGCCATGCAGCAACTGGCCGAGCTGGCTGGTATCACGCCTACTGAAGCCTACCTGTATTGGAACATGGGCAACGGCATGTTGCTCGTGACAGAGGAAGCGCAGGCCGAAGCGGTGGTGGCTGAGTTGCAAGCAAAGGGCTACCAAGCGCAAGTGGCCGGCCGCATCACCGCCGAGCCAGGGGTCCGGCTGAAGGTGGGCGCAGGTGAGTTAAGCTATGAATAGTGGCTTAGTGAAACCATTCAGACAAAACCATTCAGACACCAAAACAAAAAGCCCAGTCTCTGCGGAGACTGGGCTTTTTGTTTCGTCAAGAATCAAGGCGGACTCCATAAATGCATGTAGGTGGTGTATTCGATGAGGGAAACACGCAGCCATAACGCGTAGTGAAATAGGGTGTTCAATATTTAGGGTCATTTTCAGATTTTATTTCAATAAATAACCCAAAAGGCATAAAATTTAATAGGTGTATTCTGCTTTTTATAAAGCGTTTGTATATATTGGCCTTACAATAAGTAGGGGTTTTCAGAAATACCTGCTTTAGACCATCGTTTTGTCTGCTACGTGCCATAGCTCGCCAATAGCTATAGCACTGTAGTCCCGGACAACCTGGCTGGCCACTCAGACCGGCAGCCTTCGACCGACTTGCCACCCCCCGGCAGGTCAGCTAAAAAAGCATTTTCAAGGATAGTAGTAGGTGTGCTTCTTGATGGGGGCAAGAGGGGGTAGCGCATTCAGTAGCTACGCTTCGGGCTGTTTTTCGGGGAGTAAGAAGGAAAGTAACTCGCACGCATGAGTGGCCTATGCCGGTATGCCCATTCGCGCTATGCTTTACCAATAATCACTCATAACCCTAACCAGTATGCTGCTTTTTACCGCTGCCCTTGCCTTGTGCGCGCCGCTAACCACGGAGCCGGGTGACTCCGTTAAAACCTCACCCTTCAAGATTTCCGGCTACGCCGACGGCTATTACCGCTATAACCTCCACAACCCCGGCGACGCTCCTTATAACAACCTGACAAGCTTCACCAACAGCCACCAGTCGTTTGAGTTAGGGATGGTGTCGGTGAAGGCCGAGCACACCATTGGCAAGGTGGGTCTGGTGGCCGATTTGGGCTTTGGGCGGCGGGCCGAAGAGTTTTCCTACAACGACGCCAACACCCGGTTTGCCATCAAGCAGCTGTACGTAACGTATTCACCCTCAGAGAAAATCAAGCTGACAGCCGGTAGCTGGGCCACCCACATCGGGTACGAGTCGGTGGACCCGTATTTGAATCGGAATTACAGTATGAGCTATATGTTCTCGTATGGCCCGTTTTTCCATACCGGCGTGAAAGCTGAGTACGTGCTGAGCGAGAAAACCACCCTGATGGCCGGCGTTGCCAACCCCACCGACCTGAAAAGTGCCAGCGGCATGCCCAAAACGTTTGTTGCGCAAGTGGCCACCGGCTCGGCCGACGGCAAAGTGAAAGCCTATTTCAACTACCAGGGCGGGGCCCAGCACGACTCGTTGCGGGTGCAGCAGGGGGACGTAGTGCTGACTTTTGCGCCGTCCAGCCTGCTGAGCTTCTCTTACAACGGCACCGCGCAGTACCGGCAATACCGCGGCGAAACCGGCTGGGGCGACTACCACGCGTGGTGGGGCAGCGCCCTGTATGCCAACCTCGACCCGGCCCCCTGGTTCGGCCTGACGCTACGCGGGGAGTACCTGGGCGACACCAAATCGGTGCTCGGTTTCAGCGGCTCGGTTATCGAAACCACGCTGTCGGGCAACTTCCGCATCGACAACCTGACCATCATCCCGGAAATGCGCCTGGACAGCGGCGACACCGATTTCTCGCTGTTCGCCAACAAGTCGGGGGCCGCGAAAAACAGCACCGTAAGTGCCTTACTGGCTGCTGTATATAAGTTCTAGCGCGGGCTTGAACACAGAGGAAAGACTACGCCGCGGCCCTACTCCGGAAGCTGAAAACCACAACGTACATACCAATTAACTGCCTCATGGACCAGACAGTACATTCGAAATCTAAACTTAACTACGGCACAATGGCGCTGCTGGTGCTCTTTGTGCTGAGCGCGGTAGCCGGATTCGTGAAAGTGAACCACCCTGCCGCAACGCCCAACACCATCAATGGCGCCGATGTGGCCTGGATGCTGACGGCCTCAGCCTTCGTACTGCTCATGACGCCGGGCTTGTCGTTTTTCTACGGCGGCATGGTGCGGCCCAAGAACCTGATTTCCACCATGCTGCAAAGTTTTGTGGCGTTGGGCGTGATTTCGTTGGTGTGGTACTTCGTGGGCTTCTCGCTGTCTTACGGCAACTCCATCGGGGGCCTTATTGGCGACCCGCGCACGTTTTTCCTGCTGAAAGACGTGGGTACGGCCACTCACCCCACCTTGTCGCCTACTATTCCACTGGTGCTGTTTTTTGCGTTCCAGCTGAAGTTTGCCATCATCACGCCGGCCCTGATTACCGGTTCGTTTGCTGAGCGGGTGCGCTTCAAAGGCTACTTAGCATTCATCATCCTGTTCTGTTTGTTCATCTACTGCCCGCTGGCCCACTGGACCTGGCACCCCGAAGGCTTCCTGCGCAAGTGGGGCGTGCTTGACTTTGCAGGTGGTACGGTAGTGCACATTTCGGCGGGTGTGGCGGCTTTGGTAGGCGCCCTGGTATTGGGTCCGCGCAAAACGCACCGCGGCCAGTCGTTTTCCACGCCAAACGTGCCGTTCGTGCTGCTGGGTACGGGTTTGTTGTGGTTTGGCTGGTTCGGCTTCAACGCCGGTTCGGCGCTGGGGGCCAACGAAATGGCTTCACTGTCCTTTGTGAACACCAACCTGGCCTCGGCGGCGGCGCTGGTCGCCTGGATGCTGATTGAAGTAGCCCGCGGCGGCAAACCAACGGCTATGGGCGCTTGCATTGGGGCGGTAGTGGGGCTGGTGGCCATTACACCCGCCGCCGGCTACGTGGATTACGGGCAGAGCGTGCTGATTGGCGTGGTAGCCTCCAGCATCAGCTTCATGGGTGTGCACTGGAAAAATAGCCGTACGGGCATCGACGACACGCTGGATGTGTTTCCGTGCCACGGTTTGGGGGGTATTGTGGGTATGCTGCTTACCGGCGTGTTTGCGGCCAACGTGGGCTTGGTAAATGGCACGGCCACCGTGTTTGGCTACCACGTGCTTGGGCTGGCTATCGTAATCGGCTACACCGCTATTGTATCGTGGGTGCTGCTGAAAGTGACGGATGCCCTGTTTGGCCTGCGGGTGAAAGAAGCCGATGAGGAACTGGGCCTCGATTTGAGCCAGCACGAAGAATCCATCTACCACGTAGACGAGGAATTCGAGAAGACCTACCGCAAAGAACTGGTTTAGTCCTTACCAAGCGAAGTAAGCAAGCCCCATGCATTCAACTGACACTCCGAGCGGTACGAAACTACTCACGCCGCTCGGAGTGACACGAGGTATAATTCACCACGAACCTTATTGCTGCGTAGCTACTTCAGCTGATTCACGCAGCATAGTATCATTCAGGACGCCAATAAAACGGCGCATATGGGTATCGACCTGGGCTAGTTTCTTTGCGCGGTACTTGCTGGGGCGCGTGTACACGATGGTTTCGATGCCGGTGGTGAAAGGACCGGTGCTGTATTTGCCGGCACGGGCATTGTCGGAGCGGGTGTAGGTCAGGTTGTGGAGCTGGTAGGTGTAGGAGCCATCGGCCACGTTCAGGGAGAGCAGAAAATTGTAGGATTCCTGCCCATCCTTCACCGTAACCTGCGCGCTGGCAGCACCAGTCTCCGGGTTAGTGCGGTAGCCGGTGGCGCGATACCCCCGCGGCAGCCGAGCCGACAGGTCCTGCACCCGCGCAAGCAGCTGCTCTTCTGAAAGGCCTGCCGCCGGTATTTCCTCCCGGTACACCACTCGGTTGGTAGTGGCATCGAGGGGAAGCAGGGAAAAAGCGTACGGCGTATGCTGGGCGCTACTAGGCGTTTCAAACAATAAAAACAGAGAAAACAGGAGCGTTTTCATGGGCGGAGGGAACGAGGGTGACGTGCTGGGTGACACGGATGGGGATTAGGGGTATACGTCTGAGGGGGTGACAAAGGTGTTAAACCCACGGATTTCTATCAAACCCACGGCATGCGTATAGCGCACAAAAAGCGGGCCGGCAGCTACCAAAGTAGCCGCCGGCCCGCTTTCCGTTTGGTGCCAGTAACCCGTTAGGCCATCGGCTCGATGTCGAAACCAGCTTGTGACACGGCTTTCATGATAAGCTCGGGAATGGGATTTTCGCCTTCCACCGTTAGCGTTTTGGCCGGGTCGTTGGTGTCCACTTGCCACTTGTCGATGCTGGCTTCGGCGTCGAGAAAAGGCGTGACGGCGCGCAGGCAATTAGCGCAGTTGATGCTGGTTTTGAATTTCAGAGTTGACATAGGATGCAAAGAATTAGGCCGCTGCCGCCAGAAAAGCGGCTGCTGGCTGGTAGGTTGCTGTAACAAGCAATACGCAGCAAAAGTAGCGGCGTTGAAAAGGGCAGTGGGTATATCCTGCGGTTGCTGAAGTACAGAGTTTTGGTGTACTTCGTTGCCAATACGTACCTCGCAATACCCGCCGCAGCAATGGATAAAAAGGAATTCTGGCAGCTACTCGAAGCCGCTAAAGACAAAGCAAAAGGCAGCCAGACCCTGCAAGAGCAGGCGCTAATCAACAGCCTGGCGCAGCACAGCCCCGAGCAGATAATTGAATTCGAGTGTATCCTGCGCGAATACCTGCTGGAGGCCGACCACTTCAATATTATGGCTGCTCAGAAAATCCTGAATGGCTACGTAACCGACGACTCCTACCTGTACTTCCGCTGCTGGCTGATTGGCCAAGGCGAAAAGGTGTTTCTTGAAGCCTTGCGCGACGCTGATACCCTGGCCAAGGTTGCGGAAGAACCGTACTCGGAATTCGAGGCGTTGCTCTACGTCGCCACGAAAGCTTACGAAAAGCACACAGGCAAAAAGGAAGAAAATGAGGAGGATTCCTTCCCGCGCGGTATAGCCCACAGCCGCGGCCTTGATTACGACTTTGGCTCGGAAACCAAAGGCGACGACTGGACCGAAAACCAACTGCCAAAGATGCTGCCCAAACTCTGGAAGAAGTTTGGGGCGTGATGAGCGAGGTGCTGTAGAACATCCATAAGAACGTCATGCTGAGCGCAGTCGAAGCATCTCGCGGGGCCGTTGGTTTAGTAATCCGACATCAGCACGCGAGATGCTTCGACTGCGCTCAGCATGACGAACAACGAAAAGCTGTAGGGCAGCCCCTTACGCTGGCCGTTGCGGGCGTTTCTCCAGAATCAGGTTGGTGCGGAAGGTGTTGAGGCTTTCCTCCAAGCCCACCGGGTACACGTGCGGGTTCAGGAAGCGGCGAATACTAGGGTCGAGGCTTTGCACCTCGCGCTGGGCGTGGGCGCGGCTTTCGGCCAGGGTGGGCAACTCCAGTACCCGCTTACCGGCCCGGAATACTGGCTCCAGCAGCTCTTTAAAGCTGGCCTCGGAGCGCACCGGGCGCCGCCGCGTGGGGTCGAAGGGGTCAACCAAAGTGAGCTGTTCAGGTAACGGCTCGGCGGTGTTATAGAGCATATCGGCGCGGGGCTGGCCTTTCTCATTGGTGTAGCGCCGCACCTGCAAAATGCCGGGGATGCTGGTTTTGATGAGCTGCTCGGAAAGCTTGAGCGTGAAGTCCCAGCCCGAATCGTCGGCTTTGCGCAGGGCAGCCAACTTGTACACGCCTCCTAGCGCCGCTTGGTTGTAGGCCGTTACGAGCTGCGTGCCAATGCCCCAGGTATCAATGCGGGCACCTTGCAATTTCAGGCTGGTAATCAGGTTTTCTTCGAGGTCGTTGCTGGCCACGATGCGCGTTTTGGGAAAACCGGCCTCGTCAAGCAAAGCACGAGCCTCTCGGCTGAGGTAGGCCAGGTCACCCGAGTCGAGGCGGATGCCGCCCAGCTCGTGGCCGTTGGCGCGCATCTCGCGGGCTATTTTGATGGCGTGGCGTACCCCTTCCAGCGTGTCGTAGGTGTCCACCAGAAACACCGAATCGTCGGGGAAGGCCTTAGCGTAAGCGGCAAAGGCGGTGGGTTCATCCTCGAAGGCCATTACCCAGCTGTGCGCGTGCGTGCCCCGTACCGGAATACCGTAGCGCTGGCCTGCCAGTACGTTGCTGGTAGCATCAACCCCGCCCAGGTATGCGGCGCGGCTGGCGCCCAGGCCCCCATCGAAGCCTTGCGCCCGCCGTAAGCCAAACTCCAGAATCTGGTCCTGGGGGCCGGCGGCTTCCCGGATGCGGGCCGCTTTGGTGGCAATCAGCGTCTGGAAGTTCACGATGGTGAGCAGAGCCGTTTCCAGCAGCTGCGCCTGCAACAGCGGCCCCTGCACCCGCAGCAGCGGCTCGTTGCCGAACACCACCGTGCCTTCGGGTATGGCTTCCACGTTGCAAGTGAACTTCAGCTCGCGCAGGTAGTGCAGAAACTCCGCCGGAAACAGCGCTGCGCCTTTGCTGCCGCGCAAGCTGCCGAGGTATTTCAGGTCCTCTTCCGAGAAGCTGAAGTTCTCCATCCAATCCACGGCTAGTGCCAGCCCGGCCGCCACGGCATAGCCGCCCTGAAACGGGGCTTTGCGGAAGTACAGGTGAAATACTGCTTCTCGGTCCTGCATGCCCTGCTGCCAGTAGCCGTAGGCCATAGTGAGCTGATACAGGTCGGTGACGAGACTAAGCGAGGGCGCGTAAAGGCCGGACAGAGGGGCTGGGTTCATAGACGAGCATAACGAAGGAACGCCCCAAGGTACGGTTCCGCTGCAAATTGCGCCGCCGAACTGCCGCCCAACCAGCTGGCGTATACCACTGGTGCCTGCGAAATCCTGTAGCTTACACCGCCTTTTTCGCCCAACTGTTTTCCCTCTGATGCCCCAACCGCCTGCTCCCAGCCTGATGCACCAAATTAGCTTGCTGCCTAGCTGGTTGCGGCTGTCGTTGGGCTTAGTGCCTGCGGGAGTGGTGTACCTGGCGGCGCCGGCAGCTTGGCAGCTTCTTACGCGCCTCATGGCCGCCTGGGACGTTTTTGCGCTGGCCACGCTGGCGTTAACTTGGGGCATCATCATTACGGCCGAAGTCAACCACATTCGGCGCGTAGCCACCCGCAACGACCCTGGCCGGCACTTATCGTTTGTGTTTGCGCTGCTGGCGGCCAGTGCCAGCCTGCTAGCGGTGGTGTTTCTGCTTTCGTCGTTGCATACTGCGGGTGGGCAGTTGCGCAATCTGCATGTGGGGCTGGCCATAACCGGCGTGGCAACTAGCTGGCTGCTGGTACATACGCTGTTCACGCTGCGTTATGCCCACTTGTTCTATAACCCTGAAGCCGGGCAGGCGGAAGGCGGGCTAGACTTCCCCGGCGGTGAGAAAAGTCCCGATTATCTGGATTTTGCCTACTTCTCGTTCGTTATCGGCATGACGGCCCAAACCGCCGACATCAGCATTGCTGGGCCGCAGCTCCGGCGCTATGCCTTGCTGCACGGTTTGCTTTCATTCGGTTTCAACACCGTGGTACTGGCACTCACTATTGGTGGTTTGGCCGCAATATTATGAGCCTACAAGCCTGCAACGAGGTGTGTGCCAGAGCTATGGTTCACTAAGCCACTGAGTGCAAAGGCCTGGGGTGCAGGTTGCGGCAGTACAACGCAGCATCGAGCAGAGTACCGAGCATAAGCGGCTGCGAAGCAGTAGGTAGCTGCTGCACCGCTTGTTGAAAATCTTCTTCGAGGTGGCACAATATCAGTTGGATACCGCGCCGCTGCATCTGCACGCAGAACTGACCGAGCAGCTCAATAACGGCCGTCGGAGGATGATGCAATTCACTGCAATCCAGCCAAATATTGGGTTTGCCGCTGCCGCCGGCCCGGCGTAGCGCGCGTTGTAGCGTTTGCGCTTCCGTGAAGTAGCTGCCCGTTAGGATCAGCAGGTAGCTTTCCGGTAGAATTTCGCGATACACGTGCATTTTGGCAAAACTGAAAAGCCGAAGTGTTACTGTAGCGTCAGGTATAAAGCCACGAAATCGTGCAACAGGTTTAGTGAAGTAAACTGCTGGGAATAAATACGTTAATCGTATTTATGAAGTTGTAGTTAATCCCTGCAAACACGGCCTGCCCTTATCAATAGCAATACTATAAAGATGCTATATAAAATATAATGTGCAGCTAGCGGTAAATACCTATTGTAGGCAAGGAAAAATACTGATTTTCAAGACAATGAGCTAGAATGTGTTGGCTTGTTGTCACTAAAAAGCAACTCGTTACGTTGCGCTTTTACAAGCTGATACTGGTTTTCCTATAGCATCAGCCCGAGTATTTGCCTGCATTTTTATTCGCACTAGCTTCGTTGCAACAAAGCAACGCTGGATAAGCAGCTGCTAAAGGCCAATCTACCTTGCGTTGTCGTACGTATTGTTTTTATCTGGCGCCTCTCGCAAAGCGGCTATGATGTAGCCGTATCCCTTGCTACACCGTAGTGGCTACTAACCCATTTCTTCTCTCTGGCTATGATTCGAGTACTGCTAACCGACGACCATACCATTCTGCGCGACGGTATTCGGGCCCTACTCAGCCAACAGCCAGACCTAGAGGTAGTAGGAGAAGCAGGCAATGGCCAAGAATTGCTGGAACTACTAGTGGATACGCCTACCGACGTGGTGCTCATGGATATCAACATGCCCGTAATGGATGGTTTTGCCACCATTGAGCACCTGCGGGAGCAATACCCCGATGTGCGCGTGCTGGTCCTGTCGATGCTCAACCACGAGAATTATGTGCACCGCATGCTCGAAGCCGGTGCCACTGGCTACGTGCTCAAGAATGCCGACATCACCGAAATTACCCACGCCATCCGAACGGTAGCGGCAGGCCGGCCTTTCCTGTGCACGGAAATTGGGTTGGATATGCTCTACAAAATAGTGCGCACCACCGCGCTGCCCACCGATGCAACCCGCCCGAAAACAGGCGAGTTGTCGAAGCGGGAACTGGAAGTGCTACGGCTGATTTCCGAAGGCATGACCAATGCCGAAATAGCCGACAAGCTGTTTACCAGCAAGCGGACTATTGAAACGCACCGGCAGAACATAATTGAGAAGACCCAGGCCAAAAATACGGCTGCGCTTATCAAATATGCCGTTTCCAACGGCTTGCTCAACGAGTAAAGCGTCGGGGTTACTTAGCCCGGAACCTCTCCTACCAATACTTCGGTCGGATACGTGCCATCAGCGTATTCCAACTGCTGTGCCAGCTGCTCCACTGCCGACTGAAACGATTCTTTGGCAGTGGTGAAGCCTTTAGTGGTTTCGGTAGGTGGGAGGTGGTAGTTGCGGTACGTGGTGGCCGGGCCAGAATCCAGGCGGGCTATCAGCTGAGCTGCTTCCTGTTCTTGAATAGAACTGGGGTTACCACGCCAGAGCGTACGGTAGCCGGGCTGCGGCGTTAGCTCACTGTGTTTGAAGTAAAGCGGCACCCCGTCGGGCACGGCATACAGGTACACCCGACGGCCTTGCGGCGCCGGGGAAAGGAACAGGGACTCCATTAAAGTAAACTAAAGTTGCAAGAGGTATGGTAGTGCGGGTACTCAGGGCGTGCGGCCATCTACGGAATTCGTAAACAACCGGATTTACTTATGCCAAAATCTATATAATATCCGGATTATTCAAAAAATTAGAGATTTATTTAAATAAATGGCAAAAAAAGTCCCTGTATTTGTTGTTTGCTTATAGTACCTGACAGTCAGCAAAACCGCTTAAACAAAGCCGCCTGCCCTATTTAGGGCAGGCGGCGCGCTGAATATCTTACTGAAAACTTATTTGCAAAAACGATTATGCAGGCGTGGCAGCATAGGTGCCTGCGGGCGTAGTTTGCTTAGAGTACGCTTGTATACGCTTTTCAACTTGCGCATAAAACACGGCCGATATACCAATACTGAGGGCGGCCCCTGACACAAGCGGCCCATAGCCATTGAAAATAAGAGGAGAGCTAAAATAGCTCAGCACGCTATAGTAAAGCATCAATACCCAAACGTGATTCAAATAGACTGAGTAGCTGATTTCACTGAGCCACTTCATTGGCCTAGGCAGTGTTCCTTCGCGGTGAAGAAAGAAGTACAACCCAATAAAGGAGATGGTAAGCGTAAGGATACTTGCAAGGCGCTCATGGCTGTGAGCCGGGTCGGAGAAGTAGTGTATGCCTATGTAAAGGACTCCGAAGGCGACATAGTAGCACGCTGAGGGTAGCTTAAACGGTAGGGTGAAGCCTTTTGCAAGAATGTTGTAGTAAAGCATCCCAGCCAGGAAAAATATTTGAGCGTGCACATAGCGGTTGTGGGTGATGCAAAATGCCACTACCAGCAGGGCTAGTAAGGCTATCCGGTTTCGCCTTTTGAGTTGGTAGTAAAGCGGAAACAGCAGGCAGAAAATAATTTCGTGCGGCATCGACCATAGTTGATAGCCACCCCCGAAAAGGTTGTCTGTGGCCAAGAAAAGGCCGGTCAAAACGAAATTATGGTTTGTCAGGTGGGGGTACTGATTCAGGAGGGAGCCCGCAAATTTTGTTGGCGTACTTGCTAGGTGAGCTTCGCCCAATAAGTTGAAGCTGATAAACAGCACTACGCCCGACAATACAAGTGAGAGCAAGTAGGCCGGATAAAGGCGCAAAAAACGCTTGCGGGCGTACTCGCTCAGATTGAACGAGTTGCGCACCGAATGCTGCAAGAAGAACCCAGACAGGGTGAAGAAAAAGAAGACCCGTTGCTCATGCACCGTCAGGATTTTAGTCAGGTTATATCCTATATAATCTGGCAGAGTCCATTGGGCTATTGGGTGGTAGGATACAAACACATCATGCCCAGCCCATAGAGTTTCTTTGGCATGATTCAGTACAACTCCTAAGCAAGCTACTGCTCGAAGAATGTGTACTTGATTGAACTTCAAGTTGGTATGCACTAGGCGGATTGGTAGTATCCTCAACCTGTAGTTGCTTCTTCGATAAAAGAAAGATAGACGCACGCTACTACCCCAGTTCCACCAACGGACAGGGCATAACAGGTTAGGAAGGGCGGAAAGGAAGGCGTCTCACCCGGAACGGATGAGTAATAGTTTGTTAATCAATGATATAACCAGGCTCTTTTGGGGGCTAGCTACAGTAGATGATTTAGAATTATTTAGATTAAACTGTATTTTGCAAAGTTGTAACTATAAATAATGTGCAACAACAACGTAATAGTTTATTTCCGGATTAGTATATCAACCCCTGTATATAGGAGTGCCAACCCTTTCGTATAGTCGATGAAGTATGTTCAGTTACCGGAAGGATGCAGCAATGCAGCAAATCTGCCCTTGTCGCTTACGTGAGGCGTTAGCGAAGCTTCGCGTAACGGGTGTGGTGATAGCGGCTACCAGCGGATAGCCGCAGGAGATGGTGTGGCTTTGTTGTCCGCAGGGCTTTTGTAGAACTGAGAAAACAAGCCCCTGCTATTTGCTATAGCCCTTAAAAGAAAAACCCTCTCTGCCAATGGCAGAGAGGGTTGCAGTAGCCCCGGCGAGAATCGAACTCACATCTAAAGTTTAGGAAACCCTTATTCTATCCGTTGAACTACGGGGCCAGTAACGGAGAGCACAAAGGTAGGGGATTGTAGATGAGGGATAAAAGCAGAAAGGAGGTCAAAACCGTACATAACGGGCTTTACCTCCTTTCTGCTTTTACTCTGCGTCTACTTTACATCTTGTACAACAGCGCAATGCCGAACGACAGCGACGTCAGAATCAGGCCCACCATGAAAATGGTGTAGCTGATGCGCAGCAGCCGGTATTTGCGGGTCAGCACGTCGCCGAGGTAGTAGATGTCGGTAACCATATTGGTGTAAAGCGCCTCTTTCTCGCCCATTATCTGGTTCATGCCAGCGTGAAAATCGTCGAGTGTGAGCTTGCTGAAGTTACCGAAGAACAGCAGGTTCACGCGGCGGTTGGTGGCAATCTGTGGGCTTTTCTTCAGCCACTTAAAACTGGTTACGTCGGGCTGGGCGCACAGGATGGCTGTTACCACCGAGCCCAGCGCCGTAGCCAGCAGCAAGCCAATGGGGATGGTCAGCACGGGGTTGTTGACGATGGTAGGGCTAAGCACCCCCGATTTGGTACCGGCCTTGGCGCCCAGATAGGTGATGATAACCGATAGTAGCACCGCGTTGAGGCTAATCATCATGTTGGCCTTTTTGTCGGCCATGTCCGAGAGCTTCATGTGGTTGCTGTACATGGTTCGAAACATCGTTTCGATACCACGTTTGGGCTCGGCGAAGGTGCCGGTAGCTTTTTCTTCCTTCTTCTTTTTCTTTTTCTCGGTTTTCTTCAGCAGGTCGCGCTGCTCTTTCAGGTTGGCTTTGAACTGCTCGCCGTAGCG
The DNA here is from genome assembly GCF_017313265.1 of Hymenobacter telluris. Lineage (GTDB taxonomy): Bacteria > Bacteroidota > Bacteroidia > Cytophagales > Hymenobacteraceae > Hymenobacter > Hymenobacter telluris. The sequence goes on from NZ_JAFLQZ010000002.1 coordinate 158,096, forward strand.
GGCTTTAGCTTCGCGGGTGTGGAACTTGGCCGACAGCAGAAAATCCAGCTGCGACTCGGCCCACTCCACGTTGGAGTAAGTTTTGCCCAGGGTGGTTTCCCACTCGGCGCGCAGCAGCTCGGCATTGGCGAAAAAATCCTCCCGGCCCATCCCGCTCATGTCGGCATCCTGGAGCAGCTGTTGCAGTTCGTTTTCGGAAGGCTCGTCGCGGTGGGTGCACCGGATGGTGTCGGTTACCACCTTGATGCGGGGCTCGGGGTAGCCTTGCTGCCGCAGCCACTGCTCGGCAATGGCCATGCTGCGGTACTCGTGCCCGTCGTTTACTTCAATATAGCCGGTGTCGTGAAACCAGGCGGCCAGCAGCAGCGCCTCCTGGTCGGCGGCTTCCAGGCCCGCATCCTCACCAAGGTTGCGAGCTTCCTTCACCACCGTAACAGTGTGCTTGAGAGAGTGATACACCAGTTGCGGCGGAAGTTTTTCTTCCAGCAGCTGCGTTACGTAGGCTTTCGCCTGCTTCAGGATTTCTGATTTGCCAGCTTTGGCTGGTTCAAGCGTTTCCGTGGGTTCCATTCGAATTACTGGGGATGAGCGACGGGAGCGGGGCGGCGTCCCCAACCGACTTTGAACGCGAATCAAACGCTGAGGTTTTTTACCTTTTGGCTGAACCGTTAGCCGTAGGTTTGCGTACGGCAGGCACTATGGCCTACCAGAGCCCGGTGGGAAGCACCCGTTTCAGTAAGTTACTCGTATTTTCCGATAACTACGGCCACAGGTCGGCGGTTCAGCAACCATCAACTTGCTTGCATTTTCTCTCTATTGCCTCTCTATGAAGCGTCTTTCCTTGTATTGTGGTTTGCTTTGGACGCTGGGGGTAGCCCCGGCGTGGGCGCAGAAAGCCACCCAGACCCCACACCCCATCCGCCCGAATTACAACCACGGCGGTGAAAACTGGGAGTCTAAAACCCCGCCCGACAGCTCCCGCATCCGGTACACCGTGTTCCTGATTGGCGACGTAGGCAAGCCCATTGCGGCCGATAAAGGGGGGGAGCCGTCCTTGAATTTCCTGCGCAAGCAGATTATGGCGGCCGGCTCGAAGAGTACCACCATCTACCTCGGCGACAATATATACGAGTATGGTATGCCCGAAGAAGGCGCCCCCGACCGCAAGGAATCGGAGCGCCGCATTGTGGATCAGCTAGATGTGCTGCGCAGCTACGCCGGCGAGAAATACATGATTCCGGGCAACCACGACTGGAAACAGGGCCACACCGGCGGCGTAGACCAGGTGAACCGCCAGCAACGGTTCGTGGAAAATTACATGACCAACGACTCGGCGGCGTTTTCCTACACCGGCGACTTTTTCATTCCGCGCGATGCTTGCCCCGGCCCGTTTGAGGTGCGCTTGCAGGATAATCTGGTGCTGATTGCCATCAACTCGCAGTGGTTTTTGCAGGGTGAGGCCGAGCGGCCCTACGGCGCCAACAGCGGCTGCGGGGTAGCCAACGAAACCGACTTCTTCACGCAGCTCGAAGACATTATCGAGCGCAACAAGGACAAGAACATCATGGTGGTGGCGCACCACCCCATTCAGTCCGACGGCATTCACGGGGGCTACTTCACGCTGGGCGACCATATTTTCCCGCTGTCCATCGTGTACAAGTATGCCTTCCTGCCGCTGCCGGTGATTGGCTCGGTGTACCCGTTTGCCCGCAAGTACGGCGGCATCTCGCAGGACATTCCGCACCCGCTGTACCAGGCGTATAAGAAAGGGCTGGAGGACATCTTCGCCAAGCACCCGAACATTGTGTACGCCTCGGGCCACGAGCACAACCTGCAATACTTTAAAACGCCCACCTACCACCAGATTGTGAGCGGCTCGGGCTGCAAAACCCAGCACACCCGCTCGGGCAGTGGGGCCAACGCCATGTTCTCCGACAAAGAGAAAGGCATTGCCCGCGTGAATTACTACGACGACGGCCAGGCCTGGGTGGAGTACTACATTCCGAACGACCGGGGCGAAACCGCCCGGCTGGTGTTCCGCACCCCGCTGTATGCCCAGCCGGTAGTGGCCACCGAAGACCGCCCGGCTGTGGCAGCGGGGCCGCGCCCCAACTTCAAAGACAGCACCGTAACGCTGGCCGTAAACCCGCGCTACGCCGACCGGAGCGGTATTCACCGGGCGTTTTTCGGTAAGCACTACCGGCAGGAGTGGGCCACGCCCGTGAAGTTTCCGGTGCTGGACCTCGCCACCGAAAAAGGTGGCTTGACGCCGTATAAGATTGGGGGCGGCAAGCAAACGGCTTCCTTGAAAGTACGCAACGAGGAAGGGCGCCTCTTCACCATCCGCAGCCTCAACAAAGACCCCTCGGCCGTATTGCCGGAAGCATTGCGCTCCGGCGCCGCCGCCGATATTTTGCAAGACCAGATTTCGGCCCAGCACCCGTACGCTTCGCTGGCCATTCCGCCGCTGGCGACGGCTGCGGGCATCCTGCATACCAACCCCGAGCTGCGCTTTGTGCCGCAGGACCCCTTGCTGGGCCAGTACCTGAACCGGTTCTCGAACACGCCCGCCGCTATTGAGGAAGACGCCAACGAAGACCAAAGCAACGTGGCCTCGTTGGGCAATGCCAAGAACCTGGTGGGCACCGACAAGGTGTTTGAGCGGCTGGTAGACGACAACGACAACCGCGTAGACGAAAAAGCCTTTGCCCGCTCGCGCCTCTTCGATATGTGGATTGGCGACTGGGACCGGCACGAAGACCAGTGGCGCTGGGCGGAGAAGAAAGACAAGGACGGTGACCGGAAATTTACGGCCGTGCCCGAAGACCGGGACGTGGCGTTCTTTAAAGGCGACGGTATCTTCCCGTACTTAGCCTCGCGCAAGTGGGCCATCCGCAACTTCCAGAACTTCGGGAAGGACTACGCCGACTGGAAGGGCCTCAACCTGACGGCGCTCAGCAACGACCGGGTGTACCTGGCCTCCGTGACCAAAGAGCAATGGGTGAAGCAGGCCGAGGACATGAAGGCGTCGCTCACCGACGACGTAATTGAGCAGGCGTTCAAGCAGCGCTGGCCCAAGCAGATTTACGACCTGCACGGTCCCGAAATCATTGCCAAGCTGAAAAGCCGCCGCGACCTGCTGCCCCAGCTGGCCGCCGATTATTATGAGGTGGTGAGCAAAGTGACCGAGGTGAAAGGCTCCAGCAAGCGCGAAAAGTTTGTGGTGGAGCGCCTACCCGACGATAAAACCCGCGTGACGGTGCGCAAAATCACCAAGGAAGGCGCCTTGGGCAAAACCCTCTTCGACCGCACCTTCGACAACAAGGTAACCAAGGAGCTGCGCCTCTACGGGTTCGAGGGCAACGACGTGTACGACGTGAAAGGCGACGTGAAGCGCGGCGCCAAAGTCCGCATCATTGCCGGCACCGACAAAGACTCCATCACCGACCGGTCCAACGTAGCGGGCTTCCGCCACTACACGCACATTTATGATGCCGACACCGGCAACGTCATCACGCCGGGCCGCGACACTCGCCTGCGTACCGAGCCGGGCATCGATGTGAGCCGCTACGACGTACACAACCGCTCCGACCGCAAAGACTACACCCTCAACTACTTCGGCCCCACGGCCTACTTTGGCTACAACATTGACGACCGGGTGTTTGTGGGCGGCGGCGCGGTGTACCGCACCTATGGCTTCCGCAAAGAGCCGTACGCTACCGAGCAAAGCCTGGCTGCCAACTATTCGCCTTCGCAGAGCGCCTACAACGTGCGCTACCTGGGGCACTTTGTGGATGTGTTTGGCAAGACTGATTTGCGCGTAACGGCCCAGCTGTACGGTCCGCAGCTGCTCTACAACTACTTCGGCTCCGGCAACGATACCCGCAACATTCTGGCCGACGACGAAGACGCGCGCCCCCGCGACATCAACGACACCTACCGGGTGCGGTTCTCGCGCCTGTACATCTCGCCGGTATTGGAGCGCGACGTGTTCAGCTTCCTGAAAGTGGGCATCGGCCCGCAGTACGACCAGTTCCGGGTGGATGCCAGCCAAATCGGGAGCGAAATCCGCAACGGGCTGGATGCCAATGGCAACGGCGTAAGCGGGGCGGGCCTGGGTATTCGCTCATCTGACTTCCAGCTGAACCGCTACCTGGGTGGCCGGGCCTACCTGAACATTGATGCGGCTTCGTCGCCGAAGAATCCCCGGATTGGCCTGCGCTGGTACAACTCGGTGGAGTACAACCACCAGCTCAACGCCGAGAAGCTGCAATACGGCCGGCTGGCGTCGGAATTCCGCTTCTACATCAGCCCCAACTTCCCGTTCCAGCTCACCTGGGCCGGCCGCATTGGGGCGGCCCGCAACCTCGGCGACTACCGATTCTACCAGGCTAATACCTTGGGCGGTACCACCAACCTGCGCGGCTACCGCCGCACACGCTACGCGGGCCGTTCCAGCGCCTTTGCCAACGCCGAGGTACGCATTCAGCTCTTCGAGTTCAACGCGTATCTGCTGCCCGGCAAGTTCGGTATCATGGGCCTGGCCGATGCCGCCCGCGTGTTTTCGCAGTACGATGTGAAAACCGGCCTCAAGGCCTACCACACCGCTTATGGCGGAGGCGTATGGGTGGATATTCTCAAGCAGGCCGTTATCAACGTCACGTATTCGCAGGGTGAAGAAAACCTGGTATTCCTGGGCTTCGACTTCCTGTTTTAAGCAGCCGGCTGGCATCTGATGCAGGCCGTTAGCTGTAAGCAAGCAACCGCCTGAGTACCCCAAGCAGGGAGCTGGCCATTCCGGGCCGGCTCTTTGTTTGAGGAGGCATTCTGAAGACAAGCTGAAGTGCAAAAAAAGCGAGCAGTCAGCTCAGCCTTTTTACCGACGGGCCCGTTAAGACCAAATAATTCAACGATTACCAAATTCTGACTTTGAAGCGTATGCTGGTTTCTAGTTGCATGTGGGCGCGCGCGGTGCGCAAAACGGTGCTGGGCGTGGGAGGCCTGCTGCTGGCTGCATCAGCCATGGCGCAGGTAACTCCGGCCTCGCCAACGCCGGTATTTCCGGCTCCGGCCCCTCCCCGCGGCGATACGCTAGCCACCGACCAGGTGGGCCAGGACCAGGAGTTTGCTACTCCTTCTGTCGTCAACCAGGGGCCAACCAAGGGCATTATTTTCCACTATGAGCGGATGCCCACGTTTGGGGTGCGGTCTACGGCGCAGGTGGCCAATTTGCCCAACTACTCAGCCGACGCCGAGAAAAACGCCCGGCTCGTTATCAAGGGCTACATTCCGATGCTCAACCACCCGCACCTGAAGCTGATTTTGGGTGTGAACTATGAGCGGGAAGAATTCGAGTTTAAGCGCGCCCCCACCAACTACGAGCTCTACGACAACATCGAAAATAAGGGGTTGAAAACGCTGGGTGCGCAGCTCGCGGTTATCCGGCCGGTGAATACCGTGAACTGGTACATCTTCCGCATTAAAGGCGAGCTGAGCGGCGACTACACTTCCAACGAGCTGAACGTGAGCGACTATCTGCGGGTATCGTCGGAGTTTATTTACGGCTGGAAGCGCAGCCCTACGTTCTCGTGGGGGATTGGGGCGCAGCTGGGTTACACCTTCGGGCGGCAGAGTATCTATCCGGCGGTGCTTTACAACCGCACGTTCAACTCGCGCTGGGGCTTGGAGGCCCTGTTCCCGGCCCGCGTATCGGCCCGCTACAACGTGTCGCCGAAGTCCATCTTCACGGCTGGCTATTCGGTTGACGGTTTCAACTACATCGTGAAGCTAAACTCGCCGCTCACGCGCCGGCTACCTAACGGCGACCCTGAGCCCAACATCAACCCCCTGCGCACGCTGGAGCTACGCGAAACCGAAGTGAAATTCCGGGGGCGTTGGGAGCGGGAGCTATACGATTTCATCTGGCTGGGTGCCGAAGCCGGCTACCGCTACAACTACGCTTTCGACGCCTTCGACCGCACCAACGACGACCGCCAGAAAATCATCGACAGCCAGTTCGATTGGGCCCCCTACGCCAGCCTGGAAATCTTCATCGTGCCCACGAAGGGCTTGCTAGGTCTCTTCGGCATGGGCCGGTAGAACGACTTATTGAGGCTAGCCTCTATACAACCACAACGCCCGCTCTGGTACAGAAACCAAAGCGGGCGTTGTGGTTACGTAAAAACTGCGTTACTCTTTTTCAACCGCCTTTTTCGGGCGCTGGCGGCCAAGCTTTTTCAGGTACGCATACGTGTCGGACTGGGCCCGGACGCGGGGCGAATCCGGCGAGTCAGGCCCCAGGAAGTTGTTCTGCCAGTCGCGGGACTTCACGTTGTCGTGGCGTTGCAGGTCGAGCAGGTGGCGGACTTCTTTGCGCAGGTCGTCTTGCAGAATCGGGAAGGCCACTTCTACCCGGCGGTCCAGGTTGCGGGCCATCCAGTCGGAGGAAGCCACGTAAATCTTTTCCTCGCCGCCGTTACCGAACACGTAGATGCGGGCGTGTTCCAGGTACCGGTCCACGATACCGCGCTGGCTGATGTTGCTGCTCTGGCCTTTCACGCCCGGTATCAGGCAGGAAATCCCCCGAATCAGCAGCTCCACCCGCACGCCGGCCTCACTGGCCTCATAGAGCTTCAGAATCATCCGGTCGTCCTGCAAGGCGTTTAGCTTCAGGATGATGTACGCGTCTTTGCCTTGCTTGGCCAGCTTGATTTCCTGGTCGATGAGGGCGTTGAGCTTTTCCCGTAGCTCGAACGGTGCCACCAGCAAGTGCTGGAAGCTGCCGGTTTTGTCTTGCCGGTCGGAGAAGTAGCGGAACACCTCGGCCACTTCGCTGGTCAGGCGCGGGTCGGTGGTGAACAGGCCGTGGTCGGCGTAAATCTTGCTGGTATTTTCGTTGAAGTTGCCGGTGCTCAGGTAAGCGTACAGGCGGTTGTGGCCTTCTTCGGCGCGCGTAACCAAGGCCAGCTTGCTGTGCACTTTCAGTTCCGGAATGCCATAAATAACGTTGGCGCCAGCCTTTTGCAGCTTCTCGGCCCAGTACATATTGCTTTCCTCATCGAAGCGGGCTTTCAGCTCCACTACCACCGTTACCTGCTTGCCGTGCTTCACGGCTTTGAGCAGCGCCTTGGCCACTTCGCTCTTACTGGAAACCCGGTACAGCGTGATGCTGATGGCGCTTACCAGCGGGTCGTTGGCGGCTTCCAGCAGAAAGCGCGTCACGTAGTCGAACGACTGATACGGCAGGTTCAGCAGATGGTCGCGCTCGGCAATGGCGGGCAGCATGGCGCCGGTGCGGGGCAGCGTGGGGTGGGGCAGGGGTGGGTGGGCCTCGTACACCAAATCGGTCAGCCCGAAGGTGGGGAAGCCGAAAAAGTCGCGGAAGTTGTGGTAGCGGCTGCCTTCTACCAGCTCCTCTTTGCCAATGCCGGTTTTCTGCATCAGCGCCTTCATGGCCTCTTTGGGCATGGCGGGGTCGTAGAGCAGGCGGGCGGGGTAGCCGGTTTCGCGCTTTTGCAGGCTGCTCTTAATCTTGGCCATCAGGTTGCCCGACACCTCTTCCTGAATGTCCAATTCGGCGTCGCGGGAGAGCTTGATAGCCTGCACCTGAATCTTGCCAAACTTCGGAAACAGCGTGTGCGCGCAGCACCGGATTACGTCGTCGAGGAACATCACATACTGTTCCTCGCCTTGCGCCGGCAGCTGCACAAAGCGGCCCCCGTGGCGCTTTACGGGTAGCTCCATCACCAGCATCCGCTCGGTATCGTGCGCGTGCTTTTTCTTCTTGGGCGTTTCGGTGGGCTCGGTCAGGTAGAAGGTCAGGTACACCGTCTGGTCTTTCAGAAACAGGTGGTGCAGGTTCTCGTCCAGAATCACCGGCGACAGTAAATCCTGCACGTGCTGCTCGAAATACTGCTGCACCCACTGCCGCTGCTCGTCGGTGAGGTCGTGCTCTGATACCAGATGAATATGGTTTTCGCGCAGAGCGGGCAGCAGGCTATTCCGAAACGTTTCGCCGAATTCCTGCTGCTGGCGGTGTACCTCTTCCAGCAAGTGGCTGAGCTGCTGGGTGGGGTCTTCGCCGAGCTTGGCGCGGGTTTTCTTTTTCAGCTTCACCAACCGCCGCAGCGTGGCCACTCGCACCTTGAAGTATTCGTCGAGGTTGCTGGAAAAAATGGCCATGAACTTCAGGCGCTCCAGCAGTGGCACCTCGGGGTTCTGGGCTTCCTGCAACACGCGGCGGTTGAAGGCCAGCCAACTCAGCTCCCGGTTCAGGAGTACCGGCTTGGTAGCCACTTTTTTTTCGGTTTTTTCCATGAGACGGTGGGCGGGTCAGGCGGGAATTAAAAATTAAAAATTATGAATGAAAAAATCCCGTCCTCCTGGTTTGCTGCCGAGTGGACAGGCAAAAGGAGAATTCTTAATTTTTAATTCATAATTCTTAATTGACTAGTGGTTGTCTTTGGGGCGGTCGAAGAAGTAGAATTCGGAATTGGCTTGGTCTACGCCAGCCCAGGTTTCGGTGTGAAAGTGCAAGCACACAATACCGGCAGTGGGCAACTCCTCGTTGATGGCATCCGGCGAGAGCAGCTGCACAAACTCCGAGATGGTGCTGTTGTGGCCCACCATCAGCACCGATTGTGCGGTGTCGGGGCAGGAGCGTACCACTTCCAGCAGCGTGGGCACCTCGGCGTGGTAGATTTCGGGGCGCACCTCAATTCGCTCGTGCGGGTAGTCCAGTTCCTTGGCTACCAGCGCGGCCGTGGTCATGGCCCGCACCGCCCCCGACGAGATTATCAAGTCCAGTTTGATGTTGCGCTTAGCTAAGGCCTGGCCCATGCGAGGCGCATCGTCGCGGCCCCGGTCGTTGAGGGGGCGCTGCTCGTCGGTGAGGTCGTCGAAGCTCCAGCTGGATTTAGCGTGGCGCATCAGGTATAAAGTTTTCATGCGGGCAGGATGGGTTACAACAACTCGGAAGCACGCCTCTTTACTACGCGGCCCGCAAAATGGTTATTGCCAGACAGAAGCACAACAGGAAAATAATGCCTCGGGTAACTCCGCAAAGTAGTAGGCGTGCAGCGTATTCTGCTGATTATGAACAGATAAACAAAAGGCCGGAAGCTAGAAAAGCCTGCCGGAGCGGCAGGCTTTTCAACTGGTGAGTGGTACAATAGATTGGTTACGTAGAGCCGACGGTGCTGCAACACGCGCCGATTTTTTCGTAAGTAAACTATTCTTTCTGGAAACGCTGCCGAATTGTCTGCTGGCCGTCGGAAATAACCACCTGATACAGGCCCTGCGGCAAACCCGAAACGGCCACCTGCGACTGGCCATTGTAGCGGGCCTGCTTCATTTCATACCCGAGCAAATCGTATACTTTCACGGTCCAGGCGGTGGCTTTTTCGGCGGGCAGCGTTACGTTCAGGGTTTGGGTAGCAGGGTTCGGGAACAGCTGAACGGCGCTGGTGCTCAGGGTGCTGGTAGTAGCAAGCTGGCGCGGAGCCGTGCCCCCCAGCGAATTTGCCAACGACGCGCGGGCGCCACCAGCAGCAAATAAGGCGTTCATGCGGGTGCTTTGGCCGGTCGAGAACATGTACATGCAGGCGTCGTCGGTGTAGTCCATGTAGTTCATGCTCATGTCGCCTTGGTTGCTGCACGTCACGTGGGGGTAGCTGGGGCAGCCGTAGTTGGCCGTTTGCTGGGTGGGCGTGTCGCTCACTAGGTCGTTGCCGCAGCTGGCATCACCCCAAATGTGGCGCAGATTCAGCCAGTGGCCTACTTCGTGGGTGGCGGTGCGCCCTTTGTTGTAAGGAGCCGCCGAGCCGCCCGGCAACGACGAGTACAGCACCACTACGCCGTCGGTGCTGGCGGCGCCACCCGGAAACTGCGCGTAGCCGAGCAAGCCCTGGCCCAGGTTGCACACCCACAAATTCAGGTATGAACTGGCCGGCCAGGCGTTGGAACCACCGCGCTTGGCATTCTTCACGGCGTCGTTGCTGCTCCACGACGTGGTTTTGGTGAGCGTGCGCACAATGCCGCTGGTAGGGTTGCCGCTAGGGTCGCGCTGGGCTAGTACAAACTGGATGTTGGTATTGGCGGCCAAGCCGGCAAAAGCTGCCGGTACCAAGTTGGCATCGGCGTTCAGCTTGGCAAAATCCTTATTGAGCACGTCAAGCTGCGCCTGCACCTGCGCAGTTGATACGTTTTCGGCAGCGGTTTTGTACACCACGTGCACTACCACCGGAATGGTAACCACGCCGGCCGTGGCCCGGCTGGCCATGCTGGCAGCGTTGCCCTGAAACGTACGGGTTTGAGCTTCCACCGAGGCCATGCGTTGCGCCAATGAGGGGTCGGCGGCTAACTGGGCTTGCAGCACTTCCATGGTAGCACACTGGCGGCCAGGCGGCGTGAGGGCTTTGTCGGGAGCTAGGCGGAACTCCTGGGCCGAGGTGGCAGAGGCCAAGCCTAATAAAGAGAGGACCAGAGCGTAGAATTTTCCTTTCATGAGTACGGTTGATTTGGTTTTGGATGGTGGAAGTGGAGCGGAAAGCTGAATATATTGATAATATGTTAATAAACTGCGTGCATAATTAAGATACTTATATAATATGATTTTGTATATATACAGGATGCGCACCATCAGCCGCGTTTTTGGTCGGGTAAGGCCATGAAAAAAGCCCTGGCACATTGCCAGGGCTTCCAAGTTGTAAGCGTCCGTGCTTATTCCTCCACGCTTTCCACGCTAAAGTCGCCCAGCGAGTTGGGGTAGCGCTGATAGTGGAGCTTGGCCACGTGCCGCGTCAGCAGGGCCCGTAGCTCATCAATGTTTTCACGCTCCTGCGCCGAAATGAACAGTACCGGGTCGTGCAGCTTGGCCATATAGGTGGCTTGCAGCTGCGCCAGGGTGGGCCGCTGCGGCGCGTCTTCGTCCTCGTTCATGCCCTCGAAGCCGGCTTGCTTTTCCATTTCCGTGTCGTGGCGGTACTGGTCTATCTTGTTGAAGACGAGCAGCATGGGTTTGTCGGCGGCCTCAATGTCCTTGAGCGTTTCGTTTACCACTGCAATCTGCTCCTCGAAGCCGGGGTGCGAAATGTCCACCACGTGCACCAGCAAATCGGCCTCCCTGATTTCGTCGAGCGTGCTTTTGAAGCTCTCGATGAGGCGGGTGGGCAGCTTGCGGATAAACCCTACGGTATCGGACAGCAGAAACGGTACGTTGTCGAACGAAATCTTGCGCACCGTGGAGTCAACGGTGGCGAAGAGCTTGTTTTCGGCAAACACGTCGGAGCGGCTCAGCAGGTTCATGATGGTGCTTTTGCCCACGTTGGTGTAGCCCACCAGCGCCACCCGCACAATACCGCCGCGCGACTTGCGCTGGGTGTGGCTCTGCTTGTCGAAATCCTTGAGCTTGTCTTTCAGCAAGGCTATCCGGTCGCGCACTACGCGCCGGTCGGTCTCGATTTCCGTTTCCCCCGGTCCGCGCTGGCTCACGCCCCCACCGCGCTGCTTGTCTAAGTGGCTCCAGAGGCCGGTGAGGCGCGGCAGCAGGTACTGGTACTGCGCCAGCTCCACCTGCGCCCGCGCCGTAGCCGACTTGGCCCGCGTGGCAAAGATGTCGATGATGAGCAGGGAGCGGTCCACTATTTTCACCGTCAGCTCGGCTTCCAGGTTGCGCAGCTGCGAGGGGGAAAGGTCATCGTCGAAAATAACCATGCTGATGCCCTTGTGCATCACGTAGGCCTTGATTTCGGCTAGCTTGCCTTCCCCCACAAACGTGCGGATGTCGGGCTTGTCGAGGCGCTGCACGAAGCGGTGCTGCACATCTACCCCGGCGGTTTCGGCCAGAAACGCCAGCTCGTCAAGGTATTCCTGGGTGCGGGCGTCGGCCTGGCGTTTGTCGGGTACGGCTACCAGCACGGCGGTTTCGCGCTGCACGGCGGTATCATACGTGGCGTCTTTGTTGCCTTTGGCCAGCAGGCGGCCCACCCGGCCGGGGATGTTGTCGGTGGCGCCGGGGTGGCGGGTACTATTGGTATGCTGGCGGCCGCCAGCGTTGGATTTCTTGGCCATGTAAAGGAAAAGAGTGGGTTGGGAAGGGAGAGAATAACGAATAAAAACAGTTTTCTATATAATAAGGTTCGGATAGCCTGACTATTGCCAACAGGCTACTTGAGCGTCAGGGAATACGCCACTACCGCCTGAATCTGCTCGGGCGTGAGTTGGTCTTTGAAGCCCGGCATCTTGCCCAGGCCCTGCGTCACCATGTACACGCGGCCAGTGGTATTGAGGTTGCTTTTACTGAGGTCGTGGGCACCATTTAACCCCAGCTTGCCGTCGGAGCCATGGCATACGGCGCAGTTTTTAGTGAACAGCACTTTGCCTTCGGTCAGGGCCACATCTACCTCGGGCTCGGCCGGGGGCGAAGCCTGCGCGGCACTGGCCGAAGCCGCGGATATGGCGGCAGCCTCCGCCTCGGAAATTCCGGCCGGGTCGGTGGTGAGGGTATCAACGGGTGGGGCGGCATCGGGCGTGGCAACGGCTTCGGGCAGGCCGGGGGCAGCCAGGCTGGCAAGGGGCCGGGTTGGGCGCCGGAGTGTCAGGCTACCGGTTTCGGCTACACCATACACGTACAGAAATCCTAGCAGCGTGAGGGCCACGCCCGGCTTGTACTGGCGGCGCATGGCGGCAATAGCCAGCGGCAGCAGTACCAGCACCAAACCCAGCTTCGTCCAGAGCCAGCCGGGTATGTTGCCAGGATACGTAGCCAGCAGCCAACCACCCGTGGCCAGAATCAGGAACCCCAATAAAGAATCGACTACGCGGGTCCGGGCCCGCAGATGGCGCAGGGCTTCCTGACGGCCCAGGAACAACAATGCAGCTTTAACGGCGAAAAACAGCAGAAAGGCCAGTATAACCAGCACATGCAAGCGGAGAAGCAAAGGGGCAGAAGTGAAGAGGTGAAAAGTAGATTCGCGTTTCAGTGAACAAAGGTAAGGCCGGAAAAAACGGGCGGCGCACGGAAATATTCTGTCTTGACAGGCCCTCACCCAGCAACTTTTCAACTAGGGCCACCCGCTACCCGCTGCCGCACATAACCGGGCGGGGCCTGTTTGCCTGCCTATCTTTGCCCCCGAAACAGCAACTCACCAGTTCACCACTTCACCATTTCACCTTCTGCCCGTGCGCGTTGCCATTGTCATCAACACCTCCTGGAATATCTGGAATTTTCGGCGCAGCCTGGTAACTGCCTTGCAGGCCGCCGGCCACGAGGTACTGGCTATTGCGCCCCCCGATGCGTATTCCGAGCGGCTGCAAACCGAGCTGGGCTGCCGCTACGTGCCCATCCTGATGGAAAACAAGGGCACCAACCCCATCAAAGACGCCCAGCTGACCCGCCGTTTCTATACCATCTACCGGCGCGAGCAACCTGATGTGGTGCTGCACTACACCATCAAGCCCAACATTTATGGGGCGCTGGCGGCCCGGCTGGCAGGTATCCCCAGCGTCAACAACGTGTCGGGCCTAGGCACGGTGTTCATTGTGAAGAACTTCGTGAGCCGGGTGGCGTTGCAGCTCTACCGCTACGCCTTCCGTTTCCCGCGTAAAGTGTTTTTCCAGAACGCCGACGACCGGGCGCTGTTTCTGGAGCACGGCCTGGTGCGCGCCCAAATTACCGACGTGCTGCCCGGCTCCGGGGTAGATGTGCGCCGGTTCCAACCCGCCGCCGCGTTTCGGCGCCAGGAGCCGTTTGTGTTCCTCATGATTGCGCGGGTGCTCTACGAGAAGGGCGTGGAAGAATATTTCGAGGCGGCCCGCCTGGTGCGCGAAGCCGTGCCCGGTACACGGGTGCAGCTGCTGGGCGGCATTGATGAAAGCGGCGGCGTGGGTGTGAAGCGGGCCGTGTTCGAGCAATGGCTCACCGCCGGCCACATCGAATACTTGGGTACCACCGACGACGTGGCCGCCTACATCCGCGAAGCCGACTGCGTGGTGCTGCCTTCCTACCGCGAAGGCACGCCCAAGACCCTGCTCGAAGCCGCCGCCATGGGCAAGCCCATTGTAACAACCGATGTACCCGGCTGCCGCGAAACCGTGGTGGATGGCCAGAACGGCTACCTCTGCGAAGTGCGCAATGCCCCTGACTTAGCCAACAAAATGCTGCGCATCCTGGGGCTTTCCAGCCCCGAGCTGCAAGCCATGGGCCAGGCCGGCCGCCAGCTAGCCGAAACCAAATTCGACGAGCAAATCGTGCTCGATAAGTATCTGCGCGAAGTGGCTGCCGTGCAGAAAGGTAATTAGGCGGATGGCCTAAAGGCCTTAACTTGCCACCCGAAAAGCCAACCTCAACCTAGCAATACACTTTCCGCATGGAAATCAAGCAACATGCCTTAGCTGGCGTCGTGGAGTTTATTCCCCGCGTTTTTGGCGATGCCCGCGGGGCGTTTTTCGAGTCGTTTAGTGCCCGGGTGATGGAGGAAGCAGGCGTGCGGGAAAACTGGGTGCAGGACAACCAGTCGCGTTCCGATAAGGGGGTATTGCGCGGTCTGCACTTTCAGCGGCCACCCCACGCGCAAGCCAAGCTGGTGCGCGTAGCCCAGGGCCGCGCCCTCGACGTCATCGTGGATTTGCGCCGCGGCTCGGCCACCTATGGCCAGCACCTACAGGTGGAACTGGATGCGCAGCGCTACAACATGCTGTACGTGCCCGTCGGCTTCGCGCACGGCTTTGTGGCCCTGGAAGACGACACGCTGTTTCTCTACAAATGCTCCGGCTATTACCAGCCCAGCGCCGAGGGCGGCATCCTCTGGAAAGACCCCAGCCTCCGCATCAACTGGGGCATCGACGACCCCAAAGTGTCCGACAAAGACCAAATCCTGCCCGTCCTGCAAGGCTTCGAGAGTCCTTTCTAAACCGCGGATTTTGCAGATTAATCGGATTGAACAGATTGCGGTGACGATTGAAAACGAAAGAAGGCTGCCAAGTGGTAGCCTTCTTTTGTTTTACACGTTTTATACGCCTGGCGTATCATGTGCCTGGTTTACAGCTTAATAATCGTCCGCAAAATTCGTGTAATCCGATTAATCTGCAAAATCCGCGGTTCAGACGAGGGTTAGCAGCGTTTCCAGGCCCATGCCGCGGGAGCCTTTGATGAGAATCTGGCGGCCTTGTAGCGCCTGGGCTTGCAGCCAGTCGGCGACTTCGGCCTTGGTGGCGAAATAGTGAGCTGCCCCACCGAAAGCTGCATGAGCCAGGCGCATTTCCGGGCCAATCAGTACTACCGTGCCAAATGGCAAATCGGCTAGCAGATGACCTAGTTCCGCATGTTCACCGGCGCTTTCGTCGCCCAGCTCGAACATGTCGCCTAGTATCACCACTTTGTTATCGTTGCTGGTGCCGGGGCGGGCCGCGAAGCTGCGCAACGCCGCTGCCATGCTACTGGGGTTGGCGTTATAAGCATCCAGAATAACCTCGTTGCGGCCGGTTTGCACCAGCTGGGAGCGGTTGTTGGTGGGCGCGTATTCGGCCAGCGCGGCCGCAATATCGGCGGTATGTACCCCAAAATGCTGCCCCACGGCGGCGGCGGCGGCCAGGTTCGGGAAGTTGTAGTCGCCGGTAATCTGAGCCTCCACCAGTGTATTATCTGCCAGGCGCAACGTGATGTTGGGGGTGGCTCCTACGAAAGTGGCGGGGTACGTATCGGTAGGGGCGGGGTAGCTGACGCGCTGCGGCACCACTTCCGCCAGGCCCGGCAGCCGCGCATCCAGCGTGTTCACGAAGGCCGTGCCGCCCGCTGTGGCCAGAAACTGAAACAACTCGGCTTTGCCTTTGGCAATGCCCTCCTGGCCGCCAAAGCCTTCGAGGTGCGCCTTGCCGATGTTGGTAATCAAACCGTGGGTGGGCTCGGCAATACTGCTGAGCAGCGCAATTTCGCCTTGGTGGTTGGCGCCCATTTCCACAATGGCCAGCTCGTGCTCATCGGGGCGGATACCAAGCAACGTGAGGGGCACCCCAATGTGGTTGTTGAGGTTGCCGCGGGTGTACTGCACCCGAAAGCGCCGGCTCAGTACGCTGTTAATCAGTTCTTTGGTGGTGGTCTTGCCGTTCGAGCCGGTAACAGCCAGCACCGGCATAGTAAGTTGCCGGCGGTGGTAGCGGGCCAGCTCTTGCAGCGCCAGCAGCGGGTCAGGCACGTAGGTGTAGCGGGCAGGGGCGGTGGCGGCCAGGGCGGCATCGTCGACTACGGCGTGGCGGGCGCCCTGGGCCAGGGCCTGAGCGGCAAAGTCGGCTCCGCGAAACGAAGGACCGTTGAGGGCAAAAAACAGAGTGTCCATCTGCGGCTGCCGCGAATCGGTGCTGACGGAGGCACTGGCACGAAACTGCTCGTAGAGGGCCGCTATATCTTGCATGATGTTTGTAGTAACTTAGACGTAAATTCTTGTGTTCTACCGAAAAGCAACGATGCCTTCTATGATTTCACGTTTCCTGTTCACTTGCGCTTTACTGGGCAGTTACATAGGCACGCACTCGGCTGTGGCACAGTCTACGGCATTCGGCTTCGAGCTTCGGTCGGTGGCAAAAGTAGTGCAAGGTACCGATACCCTGCGCCATGCCTGGGCCGGTGGCCTCGACTCGCCGCAGTTTTCCAACATCGACCTGAATGCCGACGGGCAGCAGGACTTGTTTATTTATGACCGGCGGCTGCGGCGCGTGCAGACCTACCTGAACGTGGCCAACCCGGCCGGGGGCCGCCAGTGGCAATACGCCCCCGACTACGAGGTGCTGTTCCCGACGGGCATGCACGGCTGGGCCCTATTGCGCGACTACGACTGCGACGGCCGCCCCGACCTGTTCACCAATGGCGACAGTGAAGTGGATATTCAGGTGTACCGCAACGTGGCCGGTGCCAACGGGCTGCCTACATTTCAGCGGGTTACTGCTGTAGTAACGGCGCTTATCGGTGCCAACCAGGTAAACATTGATACGGGTAACCATCTGCCTGCTATTGAGGATATTGATGGCGACGGTAAGGTGGATATTCTGATTTATGATTGGTCTACGCTTAAGTACATCACCTATTACCGCAACGTAAGTCCAACGTGCGGGGGCTTGCAGTTTCGGGTGGCGTCTACGGCGTGGGGAAACATTCAATCCTGCCTGAGTACCTGCGGCTCCTATAATATTTTCAATGGCTCGCTTTGCCGACCAACGGGTACGCAGCACAGCTCGGGCAGCAACGTAACGGTGCTGGACTTCGACGGCGACGGCGACAAGGATTTGCTGGTAGGGCGTGATTTCTGCACCCAGCTGACCTCGTTCACCAACCAAGGAACCAGCGCCCAAGAGGCGTTTACGGATGCCAATATCAGCAACGCCTTTCCGTTCGGAACCACGCCCGCCCGCGTCCCCAACTTTGCTACCGGTTACCACGTGGATGTCAACTTCGACGGCCGCCGCGACCTGCTGGTAGCGCCCGCCGTGTATGACAACCTCGACACCATTGAAACCCGCCGCTCGGTGTGGTACTACGAAAATGCGGGCACGGGTGCCGCAACCAATTTCCAGTTCCGGCAGAACGATTTCTTGCAGCGCGACATGATTGAAACCAGCTCGCTGGCCAGCACCACGTTTCTGGACGTGGATGGCGACGGGCTAAAAGACATGCTGGTGGCCGGTACTCGCCACGACGTAGGCACCTTGTTCACGGCGTCGTTGGCGCACTACCGCAACGTTGGTACGGCTAGCCGCCCCATCTACAAGCTCGTCACCAACGATTACCTGAACCTGGCCGCCAAGAAGTATGCCCGCCTGCAACCAGTAGCAGTGGATCTGAACCGCGACGGCGCCATGGATCTGGCGTTTACTGGCTACGAAACCTACGGTCGGGATGGGTTTCTGCGGTTTACGCTCAACCAGGCGGCACCTGGGATGCCGGCCAGTTTCAATACCACCACGCTGCGCTCCATCAGCAACTTGCCCAACAGCCAGTTTGATACGGCTGCTTTCTTCGATGTGGATAACGACGGGTTCGTGGACTTGCTCTACGGCACCAACACCAACCGCACTGACCTGCCCGCCGGCCAAAGCCTGCGCTACTACCGCAACAACGGCAGCAGCACCCTGGAAACAGCCTTCGTGATAACCAACTCTGATTACGGCCAGATTCGGACCGCTACCAACACCCGCCCGATTAATCTGTGCCCCGTGGTAGCCGATTTTGACGGAGACGGCGCCCCCGACCTGCTCACCGTGGATGTCAGCGGCCAGATTCGTATGTTCGGTAACATTCGGGCGCAGAGCGGTATCTTCCTGGACCGCACCAGCCTGTTCTACAACACGCTGCTTGCCACCTATAATGATGGTCAGTTAGGCATTCGGGACCAGAACCACATCACGCTGGCCGCGGCCGACGTGAATGGGGATGGCGCACCAGAACTGTTCATTGGCATGGAAAGCGGGGGCGTACTGGCCGCGGCCACCCGCAACCGGGTGCTGAGCACCCGTGGGGCTTCTCAAAACCTGGCCCTCTCGCTGTATCCTAACCCGGCCACAACCACTACCACCGTGGAAGCACCGCGCCCAGTGCGCCTCACTCTCTTCGACCTCACCGGCCGTGTAGTGCGCACCGTAGCAACGCCCGCTCGCCAGCATCAGCTGGATTTGCGCGGCTTGGCGGCTGGCCTCTACATTGTGCGCTGCGAAACCAATGATGGCCAGCTAGGCGTGCAGCGCTTAGAGGTGAAATAGTGAGGTGGTGAACTGGTGAGTTTGATGTTCCGCTTGCGCCAAATGCGTAGTATGTGCGGGTTGAACATCAAACTCACCAGTTCACCACCTCACTATTTCACCAACTGCGTTAGCTCGAAGGGGTCGGCATCGTGCAGGGCCGGAAACCGCTCCCGGAACGCCACGAGGTCGGCGTGGCGTAAGGAGCGGGTGATGCCGGTTTCCTGGTTGCCTACTTCTACCAAGTACTCGCCGCGCATATCCAGCAGCGCCGAGTCGCCGGAGTAGGCGAGGCTGTTGCCATCAATACCCACACAGTTTACGCCCATCGTGTACGCCACGTTTTCAATGGCGCGGGCGCGCAGCAGCGTCATCCAGGCGGTGCGGCGGGCAGCGGGCCAGTTGGCTACGTACAGCAGCAAATCGTAGGGTTGGGTGGCAGAGTTGCGGCTCCATACCGGAAAGCGCAAATCGTAGCACACCAGCGGGCAGATGCGCCAGCCGCGCCATTCTTCAATCAACCGTTCGGTGCCGGCGGTGTAGGTGTGCTGCTCGTTGGCCATCGTGAACAGGTGGCGCTTGTTGTAGTAGCTTAGGCTGCCATCAGGCCGCACCCAGAGCAGACGGTTGTAGTAATGGCCTTCCTCCTTGATGATGATGCTGCCAGTGATTACGGCTTTGCGAGCCGCCGCCAACTCTTGCAGCCATGCTACCGTGGGGCCATCCATGGGTTCGGCTAGCTTGGTAGCTTCCATGCTGAAGCCCGTGGTGAACATTTCGGGCAATACAATCAGGTCGGGAGATAAAGAAATTTCGTCGATATGCCGCTGTAGCTCAGCGCGGTTGGCGGTGGGATCGTGCCACTGCAGAGAAGCCTGCACGAAGGATACAGTTAAGTCAGACACAATGGTAGGGCAATAGGAAGGTAGGAGAAGCGCGGTATTTCTATTAAGAAATATAAGACGGTTGACAGCAGAAAAGAGTTATGCTAGCCTAAAATAATTTCCGGTGCGGCAGGCAACAGATTGTCGTCAGCAGAACATCAGAAATCAACCTTCAGCTTGCCAGAAAGGCGGTATTGCTAAGGGCTTGATACGCACGCGTGCGGAGTGTTCTTAAAGGAGGCGCAGCCGCTCGGCGGCGGCCCGTAGCGTGGTATCCTGCTTGGCAAAACAAAACCGGATCAGGCCTTCGTCGTGGCCGTTGTGGTAGAACGCCGACACGGGCACCACGGCCACGCCTGCCTCACGGGTTAGGCGCTGGGCAAAGGCCACGTCGGGCTCCGTGGAAATGCGGGCGTAGCGGGCCAGCTGAAAGTAGCCGCCGGGTACCGGCAGCAACTCGAAGCGCGACTCAGCCAGCAACTCCCGAAACAGGTCGCGCTTGGGCTGGTAGAAAGCGGGTAGCTGCTGGTCGTGGGTGGGGTCGGCGGCCAGCACGTCGGCAAGGGCGTGCTGGGTAGGTGTGCTCACGGCAAAGGTGAGGAACTGATGCACCCGGCGCACCTCGGCCGTCAGGGCCGGCGGGGCCACGCAGTAGCCCACCTTCCAGCCGGTGGCGTGGTAGGTTTTACCGAACGACGACAGCACGAAAGCCCGCTCCCGCAGCGCCGGTTGTTGCAGCACGCTGCCATGCGGCTGCCCATCAAATACCATGTGCTCGTACACTTCGTCGCTGAGCACCAAGATGTTGGTGTCGGCCAGGATGTCAGCTAGCGTATCGAGGTCGGCAGCGGAGAGGACCGCGCCGCTCGGGTTGTGCGGCGAGTTGAGCATGATCAGGCGGGTGCGGGGCGTGAGAGCGGCACGTACCCGGTCCCAGTCGGGGCGGAAGGTGGGCGAAGTGAGCGGCACGTACACGGGCACGCCGCCTTGCAGCCGGATGGCCGGGCCGTACAGGTCGTAGGCTGGCTCCAGCACCAGCACCTCATCACCGGGGTGGACTACGGCGGCCAGCACAGCATACAGGGCCTCGGTGGCGCCGCAGGTAACGGTTATTTCGGTGGCCGGATCGGGGGCGGGCACACCGTACACGCGGGCGGTTTTGGCGGCAATGGCCTCGCGCAAACGAGGCAGGCCGGGCATGGGCGCGTATTGGTGGTGGCCGGCGGTGCGGGCGTGGCGGGTCAGGGCCTCTTGCAGCGCCAGCGGCGGGTCATAATCAGGGAAGCCCTGGGCCAGATTGATGGCGCCGCACTCCTGGGCCAGCTGCGTCATCACCGAGAAAATGCTGGTGCCCACGTCGGGCAGCTTGGAAACTATAGTGGGCAGAGCCATACGGAAAGTCGGGGGGCAGTGGAACAGACGCCCAAAATACACCGCCCCGCCGAAATGTTTCCGCCGCCACTACTGCTATTGGCTTCCGGCCTTAAGGTTTACAGTTGGTAGTCGAAACGCCCATCCGTGACGCGGATGGAGTTGCAGCCGGGCTTGTAGAGCGTGAAATCGAACGTGCCGGAGATGATACCCGCTGTCAGGTCTAGGCGCGTGATGGTAAGTGTGCCCCGGCGGTAGGTGGTGGCACTGTCGTTTGTACTCCAATAACAGTTGGATTTTACATCGTCATAACTAGCCTTGGTGTCCTGTGGGTTGCGGAGAGAATAGCTACCCAACCCTGCTATGCGCCGAACAAAACAATGTATTGAGATTCAGTGGTGGTACTTCCATAGATGCGGTAAGCACGCACATCGAGGACGCCGCCGGTTGAAACCCGGTCATAAGACACGCTATAGTTGGCGGCGCCACTATAGCCCTGTGGGGTCCACGGCTTGCCGTTAACCAAGCAGCCGAAGGTATTGGCCCCAGTCTGGGTAGCAGGCGGCAACTGGCTGAGCGGGCTGGGGGCGTCTTGCTTGCACTGGCTTAGGCCAAGCAAAGCAGCCAGCAGTATAGAAGGATAAAGTATAGGACGCATACTGAATAAGGCAAGAATTGAAACGATACGTATTTCGAAAAAGCTCTTGCCTCAACTGAGCCAGAGGTTATTCAGGCGGGGTAGCAGGATTAGCGAGCCGGATATAGAATTGAGGAAGAAGTATATGAACGTCCCAAGTAATATCGAGAATTGATTGAGCTTAATGCTACAGCCTGAAACTGTGGCTGCAAGAGAAGCATTGGAATTATCTAGCCTGCCTGGCTACCCAGCCACCGTCTCCGCTGCCTCCGGCAGGTACACCCGGAACGTGCTGCCTTCGCCCACGATGCTGTCCACTTCCACGCGGCCGCCGTGGCCCTGCGCAATGCGGTTGACGATGTAGAGCCCCATGCCGGAGCCTTCTACATGGCTGTGGAAGCGGCGGAACAGCTGAAACAGCTGGGTGCCAAACCGCGCTAGGTCGATGCCAAGGCCGTTGTCTTGTATTGTAAGCACCAGATTACCGGCAAGCAATGCGCTGCTTACCCGGATGCGAGGGGGGCGGTTGGGGGCGGCGTACTTGAGGGCATTGCTGAGCAGATTATAAAGGATGCTGTGCAAGCTGGGCCGTACAAACAGCACTACCGGAGCTGCCTCAAAATCGGTAGTGACTGTGGCGCCGGAAGCAACCAATTGCTCCTGAATGCTAAGCAGCACTTCCGCCGTCAGGTCGGCCAGTGCCACCAGTTCCGTAGCCACGTATTCGCGCTGCTTTTGCACCTGCACCAACTCCGATAAGCCGTTGATGGTGGCGTACAGTTGCTGGAGTGTGCGCTCGAACATGCCAACCAGCTGGGCAGACTGCGGGTCGCGGAACTGGGTGGTGTGCCGCAGCTCTTCGAAGATGCCCGTCATGTTGTTCAGGGGCTGGCGCAAATCGTGTGAGGTGGTGTACACAAAGTTATCGAGGCTCTGGTTGCTGCGCAGCAGCTCGGCATTCTGGGCTTGCAGCTGCTCGCGCAATTCGCGTTCCTCGTGTACATCGGTATTGGTGCCCAGCCAGCGCAGAATGCGGCCATCGGGGCGGCGGATGGCTTCGGCGCGGGCCAGAAACCAGCGGTACTGCCCGTGCTGGTCGCGCCAGCGGTGCTCGGCCTCGAAACGGGTACCCTGCTCCAAAGCAAGCTGCCAGCGGTGCAGGGTGTTGGGCAGGTCGTGGGGGTGAATGAACTGCTCCCAGCCCCATTCCTGCAGCTCCTCGAACGTGCCGCCCGTGAAATCGTACCAGCGTTGGTTGTAGTACGTCACGCCGCCATCGGGCCTCGATACCCAGGCCATGGTGGGCAGCCCTTCCAGCGCCTGCCGAAACTCTTGGTCCTGCTGCCGGATTTCTTCCAGCAGCTCGGCGGCCTGCTGCTTGGCCTGCACTTGTTCGGTTACATCAATGCCGAAGACCAGAATTCCCTTGGTGTGGTTTTGCTCGTTGAGCAGGGGCTGAAATACGCCGTTGAAAAACCACTGCTGCCGCGCGGCTTCCGGAGCAGGCGACTGAAACGGCACCTCATGCAGCACAATCGGCTCCCCGGTGCGGTACACTTCATCAATAAGGTCAATGAAGCCTTGTTCCACCAGCTCGGGCGCGGCCTGGGCAGCGGGCAACCCCACGCGTGCCTGCCCCCGAAACAGCTGCTGAGCCCGCTCGTTTACGTAGTGGTACACGTGGTTGGGGCCAATGAGCGTGGCAATGTAGGCGGGTACCTGGCTCAGAATTTCTTGCAGCTGCTGGTCTTTTTCTTCGAGTAGCTGGCGGGTGCGCTTCTGGTCGTCGATGTCGGTGCTGGTGCCAAACCAGCGCACAATCTGGCCGGTAGCATCGCGCTGGGGCAGGGCCTGGCTCAGAAACCACCGGAACGAGCCATCCTGGGCCCGAAAGCGGTGCTCCATTTCATAGGGCTCCCCGGTGCTCAGCGAATGGCGCCACCGGGCCCGCACCCGCGGCTGGTCGTCGGGGTGAGTCATGGACCGCCACAAGCCCGGAATATCGGCGTTAGCCAACGACTGGCCGGTGTAGGCCATCCAGCGGGCACTGAAGTACTGGTAGCGGCCGGCGGCGTTGGCTATCCACACCAGCTGCGGAATCAAATCGGCCAGAAACAGAAATTGCTCTTGCTCCAGCATAGGGCGGGCGGCAGCTACCACTGAGGCGGTTGGCTGGTACTCCTGAAGCTGGCAGAGCAAGTACCGCAACGGCGCACCTAGCTCCGAGCCAGCCCAAACCGGAGTGAGGGTAAGGTGCATCACCCGCGGGGCCACTTGGCCAAGCTCGGCGGGCAAGCGTAGATATACCGGTAGCTGACTGGGCTGCTTGGTATTTTGCACGGCGGCCACGGCGGCGTCCCAGGCAAGAGGCCCACCCTCAACCCCGAATAGCTCGATGGCCGCCCGGCCCAGCAATGGGCCGGAGCAACCCACCAAGGCCTGCGCCGCTGCATTAACTGCCACTACCGTTTGGTTGTGCGGCAATAGCGCCAAACAAGGAGCCGGCAAGGCATCAAAAAGTAGCTGGAAGTCAGGCAAATCGGTCATGGACGCAGTGCGCGCAGAGCAGCATGTGCTCCCGGCTTTTACCCCCAAGGTAAGAGCCTGGCCGGAACTTCACTAACTAGTTCAGCTAGAGATTAAATGCCGGTATTTTCTACTGTTGAGATTCAGAAAAGCCAAGAGCCCAGTGGGCGCCAACTCCGTTAAGAATCGACGCCCGCCGGGCCCTTTTATAAAAGAGCAAACCAGCGCAGGTGCTGGCGGTAGCAAGGCTACAGCGGGTTCTTGAGCAGCTGCGGATACGCCTTCCGAAACTTGGCAATCTTGGGGGTGGATACCGACTGGATATACGGGTTTTCGGGGTGGATGCGGTAGTAGCCCTGGTGGTAGTTTTCGGCGGGCCAGAACTTGCTGAACGGCAGCACCTGCGTCACGATGGGGTTCGGGTAGTGCTTGGACGCGTTGACGCGCTTGATGGTGGCCTCAATCAACTGCTTTTCTTGTGGGGTGCGGTAAAACGCAATGGAGCGATACTGCGGGCCGGCATCAGGGCCTTGGCGGTTGAGGGTAGTTGGGTCGTGGCCGGCCAGGAAAAACACGTCGAGCAACTGCTGGTAGCTGATTTGCTTGGCATCGTAGTACACTTCAAAGCTTTCGGCGTGGCTAGTTTGGCCGCTACCCACCTGCTCGTAGGTGGGATTGGCCTCTTTGCCGCCCGAGTAGCCCGATACCACGTATTTCACCCCCTTCAGTTCCTCAAATATTTCCTCGGTGCACCAAAAGCAGCCACCCGCAAACGTGGCTACCGCCAGGCCTTGCGCCTGCGCAGCCGTGGGCATGCCGCCCGCCGTGGAGCGCGAAAGAGTTTGGGCATCGGCGGGGCGCTGCTGGCTGCACGCCATGGTGAGTAGCAGCAAGCCCATTAGGTAAGATTTCAATTTCAAAAACGACATGGGAAAATGAAGAGTGCGTAAAGAAAAACGACGGTTGATGTACGAAACTTGACGGGTATCGGACGTGCTATGTAACAATCTGACCAGGTAGTCTCGTTCCTTGTCAAGAAATTGTATCTGAGTAAGTAGGTTGTATTTCTCGCTTACTTACACCTCGTCCATCTGTCATCCGCTTGCTGCAACCCACCTCATGGCCCAACGCATACTTGTGCAAACTCCACACCTTACTATTACCTACGATTACATAAACGAATGGCTCTATGTGGATTGGGCCAGTGAGCAGGATATGGAAACCGTGCAAACCGGCTGCCTGCAAATGCTGGAATGCCTGCGCGACGAGCGGTGCCACAAAGTGCTTAACGACAACCGCCGCGTAATGACGATGTGGTCGGACGCGGCAGAGTGGGGCGGACACGTGTGGTTTCCGGCCATGGCCGATGCCGGCTTAGAGTATTTTGCTTGGGTGTATTCGCCTAACGTGTATAGCCGCCTCTCCACCGACCTTACGCTTCAGCACACCAATCGGCCTCTCATTCTCACCTTTGACAGCCTCGATACTGCTGCTGCGTGGCTAAAGCAAATGTGACGGGTATAAGCGCTGCACTTGAACGTATCGTAATATTACCATTAACTCTTTTATATATTTTATCGTAATTACTATATAATTCTACTTATTATTGGTTATGTCAAAGTTTAGGCCGCTTCCACTCTCACCGGATACCTCCCTCGCCGACCCTCGGGTGCGCGAGAAGGTAGCTACCTGGATGAAAGATTTCCACCGGGAACAGGTGGCAGCAACAGGCAGCGCCGAAATGCTGCGGGTATATTGCCAGGCCCTAAACAACTGGATACTCAACCCAACCACCGATGCGCACCACATCGAAATGCTGGTTGATGAAATCTGCCACACGGCCCAGTTGGAAGACCCCGATAGTGAGTAGTATGGTATAAAGCGCAGTGTGATGCTTGAAACACACGTGCCACCAGTTGTAATGCAGATTGTATAAGGGAGACGAGTCCTGGCGTCCTGTGAAACAGGGCGGAAGAGGTATTGCACAAAAGAAGGTGGCGCTACTTACGGCAGTAGTACCACCCACGGGCCAAGCGGCCGGCTGTGCGTCGGATTTGCATACGGAACAGTTAGTGAAACGCTCGAAAAGGCTCCTTAACCAACTCATTCTCGGTCTTAAAAACAATAAAAACTATATATAATAATGAAAGCGCAATGCCTACCGTTTAGGCAGCAACTGAAAAAGCGCCCTCCAATGAATGCAGGATTCCGGCAATAAGGCTATATTGGCTTTTCATCGTGTCGGCACTTTTACCGCCGAAGCGCAGTTAAGCTCTTACTTCTTTCGAACCAGCACCGAATTCCGTTTATGAACACACTACAGCGCACTTTTCTGATGGCCGCTGGTAGCGCGCTACTAGCCGTCCCGGCCCTGGCCGCCGGCGACAATCCAACGGGCACTTCTTCGGTTACCGTGGTAGTATCGGCGCTGGTTTCCACGAGTTCAGTGGTGAAGCTGTATTTCTACAACGTGCGCGACAAGTTTTTGCAGCACGGCGGCTATGCGTTCATGCGGGCCATTCAGCCGGGCGGGCAGCAGCAGATTACGCTGCCCATCACGCTGCCTAACGGCGAGTGGGCCGTGG
The DNA here is from genome assembly GCF_017313265.1 of Hymenobacter telluris. Taxonomy (GTDB): domain Bacteria; phylum Bacteroidota; class Bacteroidia; order Cytophagales; family Hymenobacteraceae; genus Hymenobacter; species Hymenobacter telluris. The sequence continues at coordinate 184,822 of NZ_JAFLQZ010000002.1, forward strand.
CTATTACGCAGGACACCAACAATAACGACAAGCTGGACAAGAATTTCGTGGGCATCCCGACCGAGCCGTACGCTTTTTCCAACAACGTGCGCCCCACGCTAGCCGCCCCCGATTTCAACGACTGCAAATTCGTGGTGAATGGCCCCGGCAAGGTGGTCAACATCGTGCTGAAAAAGTAACGCTATCCGTTAGAACAGCAAGCCCGCCCCGCGCCACGTGGGGCGGGCTTTATTTTGGGCGGGGTTTTCGGTTTCTTGCAGGCTGTCTGTTCTTCTATGCGCAAGTTTCTGCTGACTGCCACGGCGGCTCTCTCGTTGGGGGCAGGCCAGGCCCAAACTCTCCCGGTTCTCGACCAAAACCCGCCTTCGTTGCGCTGGCAGCAGGTGCACACCCCGCACTTTCGGGTGCTGTACCCGGCGGGGTTCGAGGCCGCCGCTCAGCGCACCGCGCAGCAGCTAGAGCAAGTGCACGGGCCGGGCGCGGCTACGCTAGGCGTGCGGCCCCGCCCAATTGCGGTGGTGCTCCAGACCCGCACCAGTGTCAGCAACGGGTTTGTCACGTTTCTGCCCCGGCACGCCGAGTTTTTCGCCACGCCCGAGCAAGGCATGGGCCTTGGTACGGTGGATTGGCTCAACCAACTGGTGGTGCACGAGTACCGGCACGTTGGGCAGTTCGAGAAGGGGCGGTACGGTATTGGGCGGTTGCTGGGGCCGTTGCTGGGCGATGGGGCGCTGGGCGTGGCAGCCGTGGGCATACCGCAGTGGTTTTTCGAGGGCGACGCCGTGGGTACCGAAACGGCCCTTACCCGCAGTGGCCGGGGCCGGATTCCGTCGTTTGGGGTGGGCATGCGCGCCAACCGGCTGGCGGGCTTGCGCTTCAACTACCAGAAAGCCAACAACGGCTCCTTGCGCGACTATGTGCCCAACTGGTACGTGCTGGGCTACTACCTGACGTCCTACGCCAAAACCCACTACGGCCCCGACGTGTGGGACCGGGCCCTGACTGGCTACAACCGGTTTCCGTTCTACCCGTTTTCGTTTTCCGACCACCTGCGCCGCACCACTGGTTTGCGCGTGGAACAGCTCTACGCCCGCACCATGGCCGACCTGGACTCGACGTGGCAGGTGCAGCAGCGGGAACTGCAACCCACCGCGGCGCGGGAGCTACTCGGGCAGTACCAGGGTCGGGTGTTCACCGAGTACCAATACCCCCAGTACCTTACCGATACCACCGTAGTAGCCCTCAAGTCCGGCCTCGGCGACATTGCGCAGTTTGTGGTGCTATCCACAGCCACTGGCCGGGAGCGGAAGCTGTACGTGCCCGGCCCGTTGAATTTGCCGGAAATGCTGGCCGTGGGTGGTGGCAAGCTGCTGTGGCCCGAGTACCGGTTTGACGCGCGCTGGCGGCAGCGGGTGTACAGCGAGCTAAAGGTGCTGGACCCGCGCACCGGCGAAGTGGCGCGCCTGGGCCAGCGCCACCGCTACACGGCGGCCAGCTTGTCGCCGGATGGCAGCCGGGTGGTGGCCTTCGAAACCGATTCCAGCTACCACCACGCCCTGTCGGTGCTCGATGCCGGCACCGGCGCCGTGCTCACCACCTTGCCCAACCCCCCAAATACCTTCTACGCGCAGCCCCGCTGGATGCCTGACGGGCAACAGCTAGTGGCGGTGGCGCTGAAGCCGGCCGGCAAAACCATCGAGCTGCTCAACCCCGCAACTGGGGCCGTGCGCGCCCTGCTGCCCGTTGCCAACGTCAACCTCTCCAACCCGCAGCCCTGGGGCGAGTACGTACTTTACAACTCGCCGCAGTCGGGTATCGACAACGTGTACGCCGTGCACACCGGCACCGGCCAGACCTACCAGGTCACGTCGCGGCCGTTGGGAGCATACCACGCAGCACCGTCGCCGGACGGGAGGCGGCTGGTGTTCCACGAGTACCGGGCTACCGGGGCGCGGGTAGTGGAAATGCCGCTCGAACCCACTACTTGGCGGCCCGTGCCACCGGCTACCAGCGCCGTTTCGGGGCCGTATGCCGAGGCGCTGGCCGCGCAGGAGCCTGGTGCCGCCTGCACAGTGCCGGTGCTAGCCGCCGCTACTGCCCCCGATACCACGCGCCGCTACCCTACGCAGCCATATTCGGTGTTGCGCAACGCTTTCAATGTATTCAGTTGGGGGGTGGTGCAGAGCCCAGCCGGCAACAGCGTGAGTGTGGGTGTTAGGTCGCAGGATGTGCTGAGTACCACGCAAGCCATTGCCGGGGTCAGCTACGACCAGGCGGAGCGCACGGCGGCGGCGTTTGGCGGCTTCAGCTACCAGGGCCAGTATCCGGTGTTTGATGCCGACCTCACCTACGGCGGCCGCAACGCCGCCCGCTACATCGACCGACTGCGGAACCAGGCCCTCGACAGCCTACGGCGCGACCAGTGGCGCTACGCCCGCCTCACGGCCGGTTTGCGGCTGCCGCTCACGCTCACCCGCTCGAAATATCTGGAAGCCCTGACGCTGAGCAGCTACTACCTGCACGAGCGGGTGTACGACTACGATTTGCCGGTGCGCTTCCGTTCCGAGCCCGGCCCCAACCTGCCCGTACACGCCCTGCAAACCACGCTCAGCTACGTGCGGCAGCTGCGCCTGAGTGCCCGCGACGTGGCGCCGCGCTGGGGTGGCTCGTTGCTGCTTACCTCGCGCCTCACCCCCTTCGGTACCAACCTGCAAGCCCGGCAGTGGGCGGGGCAGGGCAGCGCGTTTCTGCCGGGCATAGGCAAGCACCACGCCCTGCGGCTGCGGGCCGGCTACCAGTGGCAGCAGCAGCGCCAGTACCAGTTTGCGGCGGCCGTGTCGTTTCCGAGGGGCGAAGGCTACGTGAGCTTCGACAGGCTGCGGGCGGCTTCCGTGGATTACTACCTGCCGCTGGCCTATACCCACTGGAGCATTGGGCGCTGGCTGTACGTGCAGCGCCTGCGGGCCAACGGCTTCCTGGATGTAGCGCAGGGCCGGAGCGTGGGCGTATCCGGCGCGCGCGACTACCGCAACGTGGGCCTCGATACGTCGGTGCTGTTCAATGTGCTGCGCCTGCGCACCCCTCTGGAAGCCGGCGTGCGTGTGGTGCTCGATACCTACACCCAGCAGCTGGTAATCGAGCCGCTGGCGTTCAGTATCCGGCTGTAGCGCGTGCTGAAGTACGCCCACGCAGAAGCAGCACCTCTGGATTTTCAAAGCAGATAAGGAATCTGTCGATGTAAAATCCGTGGTTGTCGATTGGGCTGGAAAGAAGCTGGAAGAGGGGGCGAAATTCAGGTATTGAATTAGCAACCCCACTAGCCCACCTGTTCCCATGGAAAGAAAGCACTTCCTCAAAAGCCTGTTGGTAGGCGCCATGTCGGCCCCGGCCTTGCTGGCCGCCTGCGGCAAAGACGACGAAACCGTAGCCCCCAGCACCGACTCTACCAGCTCCGGCAGCTGCACCGTAGCCCCCACCGAAACGGAAGGGCCCTTCCCCACCAAAGTGCCGGCCAGCTACGTGCGCAGCAACATCGTGGATGGCAAAACCGGCCACCCGATGACGGTGAAAATCACCATCAAAAACGCCAATAACAGCTGCGCCGTGCTGTCGGGGGCACTGGTAGATATCTGGCATTGTGATGCCGAAGGCAACTACTCCGAGTACGGCGGCACCGGCATGCAGGCCACCAACTACCAGAGCGTACACTTTCTGCGCGGCCGCCAAATCACCGATGCCAACGGCCTCGTGACGTTTACCAGCATTTTCCCCGGTTGGTATTCGGGCCGCGCCACCCACATTCATGTGCACATCTACTCGGCCAGCGGCACCTCGCTCAAAGTCACCCAGATAGCCTTCCCCGAAGGCACCGGCTCGGCGGTGGCCGCCGTGAATGGCTACGCCAAAGGCATGAACGGCTACACCTACAACGCCTCCGACAACGTGTTCAGCGACGGAGTAACGCAGGAACTGGCTACCGTCACGGGCAGCACCTCGGCCGGGTTCGAGCTGGCCATTACGCTGAACGTGGCGGTTTAGAGTATTGAGTAGCAAGCCGCGACTAGTACGCTGCTACATCAGCAGCGTACTAGTCGCGGCTTGCTACCCGCGTCTTAGTACTTATTACTGAACACCTACTGCTTACTATCATGATCAAGCAAACACCCGGCAAGATATTTCTGGCCGACCAGCGGGGCCTGACGGAAACCAGCCGGTTTCGGCGGTACAGCACGTTCAATTTCGGTGGCTATGCGCACGAGCACAAGGCGCCTTTCGGAAGGCTGCACGCAGTGAATGAAGAAACCTTGGGCGGCGGCCAACACTTGGAATTTAGAGCCGACCGAGACACGCACGTCTTGTTGATTCCGGTAACGGGTGAGTTGCTGGTAAGCTTACCCACTCAGGAAAACGCAGTAGTGGAAGTGGAGACTATGCACTTGCTAACTGTACCGGCCGGCAGCACTATTAGGTTGCGCAACCCGTACGCCAGCGAGTTGGTGACCTTTCTGCACCTCTGGGTACAGACCAATGCACCAGTGACAACCATCAGCAGCCAGCAATACGTGTTTGGGCTATCTAGCTCCGGCGGACAGCTTGCGGAAGCGGCTGCTCCTCAACAGGCGTCAATGCCCGTGCCTTTCTCGGTGTATTTAGGCCGGTTTGCGGGCCGCCAGGAAGTGGTGTATCAACTGCCACGGAAGTCGTCGTTCTTCGCTTACGTGCTGGCCGGGGCCTTTGAAGCAGAAGGCCGGTTGCTGCACGAGAAAGACAGCCTAGCTTTGTGGGAAACCGATGAAATAGAACTGGAAGCCCTAAGCAATAATGCCTTGCTGCTGGTGCTAGAACTGAAATCGTAAGTAAAAAAAGAACGGTGTAGAGACGCGACACTTCGCGTCTCGGCGTCCGCGCTGTTTGATTGGTCCAACTAAACAGGCTTAGCAACGCCGAGACGCGAAGTGTCGCGTCTCTACACCGTTTTGGTGGTTACGTGAATTCTTATTTCCAGCGGCTTACAAACTGGTCGAAGGCTTCGCGGTAACTGTCGCTGACGGGGATGGTTTCGGTGCCGATGTGCACCGTGCCTCGCCCGATGGCCGCAATGTGGCCCAGCCCCACAATGTAGGAGCGATGAATGCGCATGAACTGCCGCGCCGGTAGCTTCTCTTCCAGCGCCTTCAGGCTGGTGAGCGAGAGTAGCGGCTTGGTTTCGCTACGGCGGTACACTTTCACGTAGTCTTTAAGCCCTTCCACGTACAGAATATCGTTGAAAGGCACCCGCACGAGTTGGTACTCCACTTTCAGATACAAGTAATCCTCGGTGGGCTCACTGGGAGTGGGCGCAGCGGGCAAAACAGTCGGCGTGGGTTGTTGGGTTAGCTCGGCGTAGGATTTAGCTTTGTTAGCCACGCGCAAAAAATCGTCGTAGGAAAACGGCTTCAGCAGATAATCGAGGGCATCTACCTTGTAGCCGTCCAGCGCGTACTGGTTGAAGGCAGTGGTGAACACCACCCGCGGACCGCCACCGCCGGGGCCCCGGTCCAACAGCTTAGCTAGTTCCAGCCCGTTGAGGTCGGGCATTTGAATGTCCAGAAAAATCAAATCAATAGGGCCGGTTTGCTGCTGCAACCCGCGTAGTGCTGCTACGGCGCTGCCGTAGCTGGCCACCAGCCGCAGAAACGGAGTCTGCTCGATGAAGCGCCCCACCAGTTTCAGGGCCAGCGGTTCATCATCGACGGCAATACAGTTGAGCGTCATGCTTGCAGAGTTAGGGTGAGGTGCACGTAGTATTCGTGCGCCGGGTCGTTTTTGGTTACAGTGAGCGTGTGGCGTTCAGGATACAACAATGCCAGCCGCCGCCGGGTATTGGTTAGTCCGATACCGTGGTTTTCATCCAAGGCCACTGGCCGTTCGGCAAAAACGGAATTGCGCACCTCCACGTCCAGGGTGTGGAGGGTGGGCTGCCGCACTGTGATGTGAATGTGGCTGGGCGCCAGCGCACTAACTCCGTGCTTGAAGGCGTTTTCCACAAAGGTCAGCAACAGCATTGGCGCAATGGGCGCGTCGTGGAGGTTGGCGGGCGTGTCGTATCGCACCTGCACGTTGTCGGTGAGGCGCAGCTGCATCAGGTCGATGTAGTCGCGGATGAACAGCAACTCCTGGCTAAGCGGGGCGGTACCGGCCTGGGTGTCGTAAAGCACGTAGCGCATCATGCGCGAGAGGCGCAGAATGGCTTCCCGGGCTTCGTCGCCGTCGAGCAGCGTGAGGGAATAGATGTTGTTGAGCGTGTTGAAGAAGAAGTGCGGGTTGATTTGGGCCTTCAGCCACGCCAGCTCCGTCGTCAGCTTTTCCTGCTCTAGCGCTTGCCTGATTTGCGCATCGCGCTGGCCGCGCTGTACGGCTGCCACACTGGTACTCAAGCCTAGCACCAATAGGGTCGAGAACATCACCGCCGGATTCACCCACTCATTGTGCTGCTGGCGCATCCGGCGGGCCGGCTGCCTGCCGGAAGGTGGGCGCTGGTTGAAGGGCGCCCCCGAACGTTGGAACTGCGGCCGAAAAAACGGCGGTCCTACGCCGTAGTGCTTCTCCAAAGCCCGTTGTGCCTGCCGATGCGGTATTGCCACGGCCAGCACTAGCCCTAACAGAAATAGCGCGTAGCTCACCCAGCGCCGCTTATACAACAGGCGCGGCACAGCCCATTCCGCATTCAAATAAAACACTCCCAACGACGCCACAAACAAACTGCCTTGCAGCAAGTAGAACGGCACCTCGGGCAGCTGGCTGCCGGGCTGCACCGCCACCAGAAAACCTACCAATAGCCAGATAACGGCGTGCAGCAGGAAAGGCTGAGCTTGGCGGGACGTGAGAAGGGGCATAGTGCACAGAAACGAATGATTGGTTTCAAAGGTAGCCGTAGGTACCGCAGGCAGCACAGCACAATCGGCCAAACAGGCAGAAGACTATACCACTGCCGTTACTACACCGGCTAGCCGCCCTGATTTTCAGGGGTGGCAGCGCCTGCCCGTTACCGATTTGGTGGCTATGATTTCCGGAAAGGATGCCGACCCAGCGCCAGCCGTTCGGCTAGCTCCACTGCCCGGCGCGCTCGGGTTTCCGGCAGCTTGGCCGAGGCAACGAGCTGCGCCATAGCACGCCGGTGGCTGGCCGAATAGTGATGAAACCCGGTTTCGGCTTCGGGCCAGGCGGCCAGGGCTTCGGCCAGCTCTTCGGGTAAGTCCACCACGTCTGGCTGCGGGTCGGGCATGAGGCTAACCGTTACGTGCTGCCCCAGCTGCACGTCGGCCGCGCGGCACAGGTCTTTATTCAGCATCAGATAGCGCCCGCCACCGGGTAGCGGCAGCAGCCCCAGCCGCACCGGAAAGCTGTTTACGGTGCCTACCATGCGCTTGGCAGCCTTGCCTCCCAGGGCCTCTACCACTAGCGGCGGCACCACCACAATTTGGGTTGGCATAAAGCTAGGACCACCCGGTTCCAGCAGCGCCTGAAAGGTTTGATAATCAGCCATACTTGAAAGTAAGCTAGGGTCATGAGTGAAGCGCAACTGAAATTAGCGGCCCCGAAGCGAAGCCAGGCAGCTTCAGCATTTTCAGTAAAACGGCTACTCCCGCAAACAACTCTTATATTTCGCTAAATAAGCTACATATTTCGGCCTTTTCTCACATTCTGCTATTCTATGTCCAATCCGGGCGCACTCACATGCTTGGTCATCGACGATGACACGATGAACCGGCTCACGCTGGAGCACTACATCGGCCTAACAGAATCGTTGCAGCTAGTGGCTTCGCTGAGCGACGGCGCCCAGGGGCTAAACTTCTTCCGGGCGGGCAATAAAGTAGACTTACTGTTTCTGGATGTCGAGATGCCCAACCTCAGCGGGCTGGAGCTGCTGCGCGTCCTCACCGACCCGCCCGAGGTAATCCTGGCTACGTCGTATGAGCATTTTGCCGTCGATGCTTTTGCCTTGCGCGTAACCGACTATCTGGTAAAGCCTTTCGATTACGCCCGGTTCAGCCAGGCAGTGCAGCGCGTGTTGGAGCGCCGCCCAACATCCACCATTCAGCCCGCACCGCCCAGCGCCCCGGCTCCCCCGCCTTCCTCCGACCTGTTCGTGAAGGTGAACAACCGCATGGTGCGCCTCAACTTCGACGAGGTGCTGTACATTGAGGCCCTGTCGGACTACGTGACCATCGTCACGCCGAAGCAGAAGCACATCGTCTATACCACGCTTAAGTCGTTTGCGGCCCGCTTGTCCTTCGACCATTTCGTGCGCGTGCACCGCTCCTACATCCTGAATATGAAGCAGGTGGAGTCTATAGAAGACAACACCGCCCGCTTGCCTGGCGGCCACCAGATACCCATTGGCGTATCGTATCAGGAAGCTTTTTTCCGCAACCTGAACCGTTTTTAGGCTTTACAACAAAGCGTATTGCCGAAAAGCTACTTACTGAAAGGCCGTACAAAATGTAGCGCGGAAGCCACAGGAAATCTGTTCCGCGCTACATCTCATAATAGCAAAACCTGTCAGGTTCAGGCTCCAGGATGATTCAGCCCACCGTTTGCTGCAGTGAGGCGCACACTCGTTCCAACAAGCCGCTCAAGCTCTGGGCAGCCGATTGGCGTGCTTCAGGTACGGCGTTCAGGTCTTCGAGAACCGATAGGTAATCGAAAGCAGCGGTAATCTGAAACAACTTCAGGGTGGATTTCAGCTTGTGCGCCAGCGTGGTTAGCGCCAGCCAATCCTTGTCGGTAGCGGCCGCCTGCAAGTCGGTGGCGGCCACGGGCACCTCCAGCAGGAATACGTCTATCATGCGGCGCATAAACTCCTGGTTGCCGTGGGCGTTGCGCTCCAGTTGGCTCAGGTCGAAGAGCGGCCCAACCGGCTGCACTGGTTCCGCCGAAGCACTGGCAGCAACCGTCGGCGCGGGCGCAGGCAAAGGCGCCGTGACGGGAAACAGCTGGCTTACCAGTTTCTGATACAGGTCGGTTTCCTCGAAGGGCTTGGTTAGGCAGTCGTTCATGCCGGCTTGTAAGTACCGCTCCCGGTCGGCGCGGAAGGCGTTGGCGGTGAGAGCAATAATGGGCACGCTGGCCCGCGCTGGGTCGGTGCTTTGCCGGATGGCCTCGGTTACTTCCAGCCCGCTCATACCCGGCATCTGAATGTCCATCAGCACGGCATCGTAGGTGCGGGCCTGGAACAAGGCCAGGGCGTTGGGGCCATTCACGGCGCTATCTACGGCAATACCCCAGTTCTTGAGAATGAGCGTGGTAAGCTGCCGGTTCACGGCGCTGTCTTCGGCCAGCAGTACCCGGGCTCCTTGCAGGCGCTGGTAATCGGGCACGGGCGGCGTGGGAGCCACCTGCTGGTCGGCGGCCTTGGGCAGCGTGAGCGTAAACATAAACCAAGAGCCCTGCCCCGGCGTGCTGGAAAGCTCCAGCTTTCCGCCCAACTGTTCCACCAAGCTGCGGCTGATAGTGAGACCGAGCCCGGTACCACCAAAGCGCCGCGCCGTATCGGTATAAGCCTGGGTGAAATTCTCGAAAATCTGCTGCTGCTTTTCAGCCGGAATACCAATGCCCGTGTCGCGCACCCAAAAGCGAATGGTAACAGCCTCCGGCGTCTCGCTAAGCACGTCGGCTCCCAGCGTAACGCTGCCACGCTCCGTAAACTTGATGGCGTTGCTGAGTAAGTTGAGCAGTACCTGGTTCAGCCGGTACGGGTCACTCATCACCACTGGTTCGGTGAGAACCAGCGGCTGAATATCGAAAATCAGGCCTTTTTCCGCGGCCCGGTAGGCCAGCGTTTGGGCGGCCGTCCGAACAGATTTACTGAGGTCGAAAGCAATGTGTTCCAGTTCAAGCTTGCCGGCCGAAATCTTCGCCATATCTAATACATCATTGAGCACAGCCAGCAAATTACGGCCTGATGCCAGAATGGTGTCTAGGTATTGGCGCTGCTGGGCGTCGAGTGGGGTTTTGGCCAGCAAACCGGCCATACCCAATACGCCGTTCATGGGCGTCCGGATTTCGTGGCTCATATTGGCCAGAAAGTTTTCCTTGGCCAAGGCGTTGGCCTCCGCTTCGCGTTTGGCACGCAGCAGCTCGCGCTCCGCCTGCACGCGTTCAGTTATGTCTTGCCCGTAGGCTACCACGTAAGGCTCTTGGCCCGGTTCATCTACTCGGAAATTATTGAACAGCACGTAATGACGCTCGTTTTGTTGATTGACAATTTTCATTACCCCTTGGCGATGCTTGCTGGTGCTGATTTCGGTAAGATATTGCTGCACTTCGCTTTGCAAGGCATGGGGTACGGCCTGGGTGAGGTGTGCCCCTACAATAACCGAAGCTGGCAGCCCCATCAGCTCCTCCACCGCTGGGTTCACCGACAGCATGCGGCCCTGCAAGTCGTGGGTGCCAATAAGGGCCTGGGTATGTGCCAGCAGGTCGCGGTAGCGCTTTTCACTTTGTTCCAGCGTGTCGCGGGCCGCTTTTACCTCTGTAATGTCGGTGGCAATGGTTAGCACGTACACGGTGCCATCGGGCTGGGGCAACGGCAGCTTATCCAGCTTAAACCACAGTATCTGTCCGTCGGCCAGGGTATAAGAACTCTCCTGTGACACAGGCTTCTGCTGGCTCAGCACGGCGCAGTGCGCAACTTCCCAGGCCGGCAGACTTAGGTTTTCGGTTAGGTCGAGGTGTAGCGGCGTAACGGCGTAGTGGCTGCGCTCAGCCAGTTCATCGAAGGCGCGGTTCCGAAAAACCAGTTGGCCCTGGGCGTCGCGGACGTACATAACGTGGGGGCTGGTGTCCGTAATCTGCCGGATCAGAGCTTGCCGTACGTCGGCGGTAGCGTCGGGCTGCTGGTTGCGCGCCTGGAGTTGCTGTTCGCGCTGGCGGGCAGCTGCTAGTTCCCGCCGTAGCTCGGCCACCTGCAACTCGGCCGCGGACTGCGCTGGCTGGCTGGTGAAGAGCGGGGTGGGAGAAGCAACTGATTTCATATAGTATAACAGGCTCTACGCGGTTTCTAGCCTCACTAAGGTACGGTTAGCCCTTTCGCAAGCCAGCTCACCTAGCTGAACTATACAACCTAGCCGCCAAGTACCCCAACTCACTCGGTCAGTAACTATAGCAATTGCCTTATGAATTGCAATTTCCTCTGTTAAGTACAATTAGTGTGTTTCTCATTTAAAGGCTTATTAGAAGGATTGAATTGGGCTTTGGGGTTGAATTACTTTGCTGGACAACAGAAGCGGGTAGGAACTGCGTTGTACAGCGTGCCAGGTTCTTAATGCCCACGAAGCCGCCTGATTCTTTACCTTAGTGCCACTTCCTTTCTTTGCCTACTGCGTATGCTTTCGCCTACTTCCGATTCCACCCCCGATTATCAGCAGAAAATCAAGCAAGTTTTCGCCGAAGTAGGCAAAGTGGTAGTGGGGCAGCAGTACATGGTTGGCCGGCTATTGATTGGCTTGTTTACAGGCGGCCACGTGTTGCTGGAAGGGGTGCCAGGCTTGGCTAAAACGCTTACTATCAGCACCTTGTCGAAGGTATTGCACCTGGATTTTCAGCGGGTGCAGTTCACGCCCGATTTGCTGCCGTCCGACTTGGTGGGCACCATGATTTACAACCAGAATCAGTCGGTATTCGAAGTGAAGAAAGGGCCCATCTTCGCCAATCTGGTGCTGGCCGATGAAATCAACCGTTCCCCGGCCAAAGTGCAGAGTGCCTTGCTGGAAGCCATGCAGGAAAAGCAAGTAACCATCGGCGAAACCACGTATCCGCTGGATTTGCCGTTTTTGGTGCTGGCCACCCAGAACCCTGTGGAGCAAGAAGGCACCTACCCGCTGCCCGAGGCCCAGGTCGACCGGTTTATGATGAAGGTGTTTGTCGATTACCTCAAGAAAACCGATGAGCTGGAGGTAATGCGCCGCATGGCCAATATGAGCTATGTAGGCGAGGTAAACCCCATCCTGACCAAAGAGGATATTTTTGGAATCCGGCAGCAAATCAACCAAGTACAGATTTCCGAAACGCTGGAAAAGTACATTATCGAGCTGGTATTCGCCACCCGTAAACCAGCCGACTACGACCTGGCGCAGTTTCAGCAGTATGTGCAGTTTGGCGTGAGCCCCCGGGCCAGCATTGCGCTGCACCGGGCCGCCAAAGCCGTAGCCTATTTCGATGAGCGGGACTACGTGCTACCCGAAGACATTAAGGACGTTGCCGCCGATGTGCTCAACCACCGCATTCTGCTCACCTACGAAGCCGAAGCCGACGGAATCCGGACTCAGGATTTGATTGAAGCTATTCTGGGTAAAGTGCCTATCAGCTAAATAAACTGCGCCGAAGCGCGGCGCCTACTGAATAGTGGTGGTCAGGGCTGGCAGATAAAAAGCAGTAGGCTCAAAAAAGGGTACCGGGCCGTTAGGAGTGCCGGGGCGGATAGGGGTGATGTTGCGCAGCAAACTAGAGTGGGTAGGTAATTGGCTAAGTTGGGCGCTGGCGGCAGTACGGCTCGTCAATCGACCTACTATCAGAAGGGAAAACAGGAAAGCCGTGAGCAGCCATAGCTCAATAGAGCGGGTACGGTCAGCCGAAACGGTCTGATTATGAGCAGGTAAGGACGGTTGGGTAGAAGCGTGTAGTAAAACAGACATAGCAGTACTATAAGGGCCCTTCAGCACGGGTAGTTAGCAGGTAAAACGTGACTTGGCTCTCAGATTCAAGCGCGCTCTTGCCCAGACAGGACGACTGGCCAAAAGGCTGCTGCGTGTTGCTCGTAAAGTGAATAATTAAAGTTCGACAGCAACTAGAAGAAGGGTATGCTGCTGATGAATAGAGGGTTGAAGGAAAGTTTAGATTCCTGTTTTTTTACTTAAAACTATAACTGGTGCCAACTATTGCTAGGAGGCTGGCTGGCCGGCCCGGCGTGGCCCAAACAGGTGCTGCCAGTGCTTGGTAATAGAGTTGCGAATGCGCCGCAGCCGGCCTCCGCGCTCTTCCAGCCGGTGCTTTGGCACCCGGTATTCGGGGCGCCATTCGCGCAGGCTCTCGTTTTTAAAGCTTTGCTTCGGAAGCTCCGCGGCGTATTTGGAATGCGCTGAGCCGGCGGTATCCCGCAAGCGCAGGTTGGTGGCCTCCGTCGGCGGGGTTACTAGCGCGCTATTTTCAAGCTGACTGCTGGGTACTACCTGGGCCGGCGAGGGCTCCGTAGCAACTGGGGCAGTGTACACTACGGGTACTTCGGCAACAACCGGCTGCGTAGCAGCTATACCTGTAGCAGAGTCGATAGGCTCGGGAATGGCTGTTGCGCTGGCTTTACGGTCAACAGATGCAGCCAAGACCGGCCGCACGCGCTTAGCCACGGGGCTGGCGCTTACAACTGGCACAGCGTGTATTGGCTGGCTGGCTGGCGGAAGCTGTGGTGCCTTGTAGGCAGTCAACTCTTTGGTTGGCTGCGGGTCGGGCCGGGCAGGTGCCTGCGTAGTTACGGCTGGCTGCGAGTTTGGCGTTGGCTCAGTAGGATGCGGTAACAGCCAGCCCACCGCTACGCCCACCAGCCCAACTGCTGGCAACAGCAGAAGTAGCGGCACTTTTCGGGGCGGGCCCGGCATTGCCGACAAATGACCTTCAATACCACTCCAGATATGGCCGGAAGGCGGTAAGTCAAAGTCACTGAATGTGTCACGCAACGACTGGTCCAACCGGTCGTCTTCGGGTTCCTCCATCATAGTCGGATGTAGTTATTCTGTTGTAGATAAAGATGTTGCAATTGCTTGCGGGCTTTGCTGAGCTGAGCTTTTGAGGTGCTTTCCTGTATATTCAATAATTCACTTATTTCGCGGTGAGAGTAGCCGTCTACGGCGTACAGCATGAGAACGAGCCGGCAGCCATCGGGCAGCTTTTCCATGAGGGCCAGCACTTCCGCCACGTTCAGCCGGTCGAAGGCCGAGGAATCGGTGGCGGGTGGGTCGGGTATGTCATCGAGGGTAGCGCCTTGGGTTTGGCGGCGGAGCCGGCCGCTTTGCCAGTGGTTGATGGCCGTTGTCACGACAATGCGTCGAATCCAGCCTTCAAGCGTGCCCTCAGCCCGAAACTCGGTTAGGTGAGTGAAAACTTTCACGAAGGCATCTTGCAAAATGTCTTCGGCTTCCGGGAGCGTACGGGCGTACCGCCGCGCCACCCCCAGCATCCGGCCGGCATAACGAGCGTACAACGCCCGTTGAGCGGCTGGTTCGCGGCGGGCGCAACGGGCAAGCAGAGCGTCGAGTTCGGAAGAGGCCGGCATGCAAGGTAGTTTCACCCCCCGAAGTGGGTTGCACTAGGCAGACAAGCGGCGACGCTAAAAGGCTGCTAGCGGGGACAGATTTTTATTTATCGGACACTAAAACGAGAGGGCTACTCCACTATCGGCTGTGTTTTATTCTTACTAATAACGCTGTTTTTGGTAAGCTCAAGCGGCCTCGAAAGGTAAAATCCCGAACACACGCTTAGCTTTGCGCGGTCCTCTATAGATGCTGCACATTGTCACGTATTTCCAAAACTCTGCGCGGTCTGGCTAGTCTGGTTCGTAATCCGTGGCTGCTCAACAATGTGCTGGCCACCGACGAAACGGCGTGGCAACAGCGGGCCGCCCGCCATTCCGGGCGGGGAGTAACGGCGCAGGGACTGCCGGCAGTGCCACTCACCCATTTCCTCTCTGCCGGTACGCATACGGTGCGGCCGTTTGCTTTCCGGGATGGCGGTTCTTTGCCAACCGATTTGCTGCTGCTCCGCGCTATAGTGGGGCTGGTGCCAGCATGCCGCTACTTCGAGATTGGGACGTGGCGCGGCGAAAGTGCCGCCAACGTGGCGGAAGTGGCGGCTTCGGTGCATACGCTCAACTTGTCGGCCGACGAAATGCGCCAGCTGAAGCTAAGTGAGCGGTACATAGAGCTACACGGTTTTTTTTCGCGGCCATTGCCCAACGTGGTGCACCTGCACGGCAACTCTGCCACGTATGATTTGGCTGGTCTGGGGCAGTTCGACGTGGTGTTTATTGACGGTGACCACCGGTACGAAGCCGTGCAAACTGATACGCGCCGCGTGTTCGAACACTTGGTAGGGCCGAATACGGTGGTGGTGTGGCACGATGCCAGCCGCCAGCCCGCACAGCCGCGCTGGGAAGTGCTGGCCGGGATTCTGGATGGGTTGCCGGCTTCAGCGCCGGGACAGTTAGTGCAGGTTGCCAATACGTTGTGCGCGCTGTATTCGCCGGCGGCTTTGCCCACGCATACGCCCAACCTGCTCGCCGACCCGGTGCCGTATTTCGAGCTTACGTTGCAGGTAAAACCCTAGCTGCCCAGGCGCTGCCGCACCAACGACCACGCGTAAGTGGCATCGGACGGCCCCGGCAGGAAAGACCACGGCGCCGCACCCGTAGCCCGGTGAAAGTGGTGAAGCAAGAAAGCAGCGGACACCATGTACGACAGCGTGCTAGCCAACGCCGCGCCGCGAATGCCGAAGCGCGGAATCAGGAACGTGCAGGCCGCCAACGTCATTAATAGGCCCAGCACGGAAGCGGTGTTGTTGATGCGGTACTGCGCCAGCCCGGCAAAATAGCTGCTACACAAAATCTGGAGGGCCATAATGATGCAGCCGGGAGCCAGCAGCAGAATAACCGGTCGGGCGGCGCTAAATTCCGGCCCGAACACTGCTGCCAGCACTGCCGGAGGCAATAGCGCCAGCACGCCAACGGCCCCCATCGTGCTCAGCACTGTGAGCCGCGACACGCGCATAGCCGGTGCTATGGGAGCGGCTACTTTATCGGCATGTATTAAATCGACATACTGCACCAGCGCCGTGCTGCGCGGAATCAGCCAGATGGCCTCGGTCAGGGCTACGCCTACCGAGAGGATGCCCACGGCACGGGCATCGGCAAAATGCGCCACGAAATAGTAGCTGAGGCGGTAATTGGCGAAGGCCAGAATATTGGAGAAGTGCGCTCCTCGGCTGTGGCGGGCCAACTCCCGAACGGTAGCCCGCAGGCGGCGGCCACCGCGCCGCCTACGGTCGGGCTGCTGCCACAATGGGCGCAAGCTCAGCAGTAGCGGTACGCTGTAAGCCAAGTAGCTGGCGTAGTAGTATACGGGCACTACGCGCTGGTTGAGGACCATAAATGCCAGCAACAAACCACCCGCCAGCAAGGCTACTTGTCCGGCTACCAAGCGGTTGTAGGCCGCTTCCTGCCGCCGCCCGAGCAGCAACGACGTATTTATTGACAGAAACGCCTGCAATAAGGCCAGCGCCAGCAAGTGGCCGAGGTAGCCGAGCGACACGTTGCGCACCGAAGCCACCACGGCAGTGCCTGCCAAACAAACCGCTGTAGCCCAGCCGTAAGCAGGCAGCAGCAGGTGCCACAAGTTCCGGCGGGGCGCTAGGTAGATGAGCGAGGAGCCTCCTAGCAATCCAATAAATAGAAGCAGCGCCGCACAATCCGTAACAAACAAGCTCACCGCGCCGCGCCCCGCCGCCCCCAGGTAGCGCGCCGTCAGCCACACCACCGCAAAACTGAGCAGGGCCGTAGCTAAGCGGGTGACGAAATTACCAAGGATGCGGCGGACCATGCTTGTAAGTGAATAGTACCCAGAAAAAGAGAAAGTGAAATGGTGTGGGTAGCCGTTAGTGTACTCCTAAAACGTCTTTGTAGAAAGCCGCAAATGATTGCCCAATAGCTGGGTAGCTGAAATGAGAATCGGCGTATTGCCACAGGTGCTGCGCGTCGAATTGCTCGGGATGATCTAGCACCCGGAGCAAGGCTGCCGCTAATGCGTTTTCGTCGCGGGGCGGTACCAGATAGCCGCGGGTGTTGTCGGCCGGTAACAGCTCGGGCACCCCGCCTACGTGGGTAGCTACGGCAGGCAGGCCGCTGGCCTGGGCCTCTACCAACACGCAAGGCAGATTCTCATAGTTGCTGAACAATACAAAGCAGGCACTCCGCCGCATTTCAACAGCTACCTCTGCTGCCGGAAGCTTACCCAGAAACGTAACGGTACCCTCCTGGGTCAGGTGTAAGTCGGCTGCTAGTTGTTGCAGCTGCGCCTCGGCCCGCCCGTAGCCAGCAATGCGTAGCCGCACCTCAGGGTGGATAAGCCGCAACCGAGCTACCACGCGCAGCAAGCCACTCAGGTTTTTGGCTTGTTCATTGAAAGCGGCTACATGCAACAACCCGTGCCGCTGCCCTGGCTCAAGGGGCGGATGGAAAAGCTGCGTGTCCACTACGTTCGAAATTATTACCGTCCGGGCGTTGCGTATTCCCAACTCACTTAATGCCTCGCACAGGTTCCTGGATACGGTATGCAGGCCCGCCGCCGCCCGTACCACCCGTTGCGTCAACCACTGCCGCCGCCCTCCTATATGGTGTGCGTTCTGAGGAAGGTACAGCGTCCAGTGCTCAGTCACTACGTACGGAATACCCTGCACAAGTTTCAGAAACCACGCAAACAGCCCCGTCCGTAGCAGCACGTGCACATGTATCAACTGCGGTGGGTGGCCCCACTGCCGCCGCAGCCGCCGGTAGCCTAGTCCCAGGCACCAGAAGTAGAGAACAAGCTTTAGCGGCTTATCCAGCAGCCCAAAGCCCGTGGGCCGGGCACGGTAGTAGTAGCGTAGGGTAGGCACGCTTGCATGCAAATCCGCTTCGCAGTCTATCAGGCGGGGCAAGGGGCCACGCGCTACGGCGGCAAAAAGCACCGCCGTTTCGGCGTGCGGGGCAATAGCGGCTACGTGCCGAGCTATAAAGTCGCCGTCCTGGTCGTCGTAGCGGTTGGGATACCACTTGGGCAGGTGCAGAACGCGGGGCTTCATTAAAGAGAGGGTAGGGGAAAGGGAATGGCCGCAAGCCGGCACAATGTACTACTTCCCGTCGGCGCAATAGTTTGCCGCCGAAATAGCCACTTTGCAACATAAAAAAAGCCTGCCCCGAAGCAGGGCAGGCTTTTCAACCATTGTATGGGGAAATCTATTGGGTAACTACGAAGCGCACCGCCTGCGCGGATTTACCAGTCGCCACCGAAACCACATATAACCCAGCCTGCCACAGAGCTGGCCGCTCAATAGTGTGCGCACCAGCAGCCAGTTTCTGGGCGTTGCGTACCGTGGCTACGGTACGGCCGGTAATGTCCAGCCCGCGCCCTGTTGCAGCGCCAGCCTTTTGCAGCCCGAATGTCAGCTTGGTGGTACCCTCGGGTGGGTTAGAAGCTACGCTCAGCTTGCCTCGGCGCATCGACGGCTTTGTTGGCCAAGGTTGTGCCTGGTTGGTGGTTTGTTACAGGTGGTTACTAGGTAAAAGCTAATTATATTCTGGTTTTGCCATGTAGGAATCCCGCATTAGATGCTGGAAAAGGGCCTTTACGATTTGGTAATATTGAGGATACACTGAGGTAACGCTGAAGCAGGAGCTTTGCGGCATAATTCAAGCCCATGAACCTGATTCTTACCCGTTTTCTGACTTTGCTGCTGTTCTTACTTGCTAGCAGCTCCGCCATTTGGGCCCAGACCGGCACCATTAAAGGCACCGTAAAAGATGCCACTACGCAGGAGCCTATTATTGGGGCTAGCGTAGGCGTGCCAGGCACTTCCATTGGGGCCGCCACCGACCTCGACGGCAACTTCACCCTGAACAAAGTGCCAGTAGCTACTTATTCGTTGGTTATCAACTCGGTATCTTATTCCACCAAAACCATTCCGGGGCTGCAAGTGGAATCGGGCAAGGTAGTGGTAGTGAATACCCAGCTGAACAGCTCCTCGGCCGCCCTCGGCGAAGTGGTAGTAACGGCGCAACGCCGCACCAATACCGAGGTAGCCGTTATTTCGGAAGTACGCAACGCGCAGTTAGTAGCCGTGGGCGTATCGAGCGAGCAGATTGTGAAGTCGCAGGACCGCGACGCCGCCCAGATTGCGCGCCGCGTGCCGGGCGTAAGTATTCAGGACAACCGTTTCGTGCTGGTACGCGGCTTGGTGCAGCGCTACAACGCCGTGATGCTCAATGATGTGATGACGCCTAGCTCGGAAGTGGATACGCGGGCGTTTGCCTTCGATATGATTCCGAGCAGCGTTATCGACCGGATGATGATTTTCAAGTCGGGCTCGGCTGAACTGCCCGGCGACTTTGCCGGTGGTGTAATTAAGGTATACACCAAGCGCGCCCCCGAAGAGAACTTCACCTCGTTCAGCGTGCAAGGCGGCTACCGCAATGGCACCACGTTCAAAGACGTGCAGAAATACGAAGGCGGCAAATACGATTGGCTGGGCTTCGACAGCGGCAAACGCACCATCCCCGACAACTGGCCCGGCAAAATCAGCCGTGACCTTCCCCTCACGCTACAGGCTGCTTATGGTCGTCAGTTGCCCAACAACTGGGCAGTGCGCTCGGCGCAGGCCGCTCCCGATTTGCGGCTTTCTTTCAGCATGGGTCGTCGTTTCGAGCTAGGCGAAAAGCAAGTAGGTACGCTCACCAGCCTCAACTACGGCAATTACCACGTAGCCACCACGCCTAATCTGACCTTCTATACTTTGGGTGACGACCCCAAAGCTACCAACGCCGAATACCAAGACCAGGCTTACAACAATGAAGTGCGTTTGGGCGTGGTGCAAAACTTCTGGTTGCGTTTAAATAGCCACAGCACCCTGGAGTTCAAGAACCTGTTCAACCAGCTCGGTGCCGCCGAAACGGTAGTACGAGAAGGTGAAGATAAGGTAGCTTCCAACGAATCTCGCTCGTATTCCGAGCGGTTTGAGAGCCGTAGTATCTATTCGGGCCAGCTGATTGGCAACCATGAGTTACCCAACGACAAAACAACCGTCAACTGGGTAGGTGGCTTTGCTTATACCCACCGCACCGAGCCCGACTGGCGCCGGGTACGATACCTGCGCCCCCTAGGCGGACTTGACACCGACGGTTCACCTGCGCCTTTTGGGGTAGCAACCGGTGCTCAGCCTGTATTGACGGATGCTTCGCGCTATTTCTCTAAGCTCAACGAGCGAGTGGAATCAGCGGCACTCAATGTAGTGCATCAATTCACAACAGATTCCACCAATAAAGAAGGTGGCATCAAGTTGAAGGCCGGGCTTTATGCTGAGCGCAAAGACCGTGACTTTTCGGCCCGCTGGTTCGGCTATACCAACGTGGGCAATACCGGTGCTACTGGCAGCGGTACCCGCTTGCAACCCGTCGACCAGGTGTTCAGCAACCAGAACCTGACCGGCCAGAACGGCGGCTTTGCCTTACAGGAAGGTACTGACCCCAACGACGTGTACGATGCTAGCAACACCCTGGCGGCCGGCTATGCCAGCCTTACTCTGCCACTCGGCAAGTTTACGGGGGTAGCAGGCTTCCGAGGCGAATACAACGACCAAGTGGTGAACAACCAGTTCCGCGGTGGCGGCACTGTGAAAGGTGGGCAGCGCCTGTTCAGTCCCTTGCCTTCTCTAAACCTGTCGTACAACCTAACCGATAAGATGCTGATGCGTGCGGCTTATGCCTCAACCATCAACCGGCCTGAGTTCCGGGAGCTTTCCACTTTCCGCTTTTACGACTTCAACCTGAATGCCGACGTGCAAGGTAACGCCTCCCTGAAAACGGCTAAGGTTCAAAACCTTGATTTGCGCTGGGAAATGTATCCTTCTACGGGCGAGCAAATCACACTGGGCGGCTTCTACAAGCACTTCAACGACCCTATTGAAACGTTCATGAACAGTTCGGTGGGTGGGGCCAACGTGTTGGGTTATTCCAGCGTGAACACGCAGTCGGCTACCAGCTATGGAGTGGAAGCCGAAGTACGGAAGTCGCTGGCCGGTATATCTGCCTCGCGGTGGCTGGAGCGCCTGTCGTTTGTTGGTAACTTCTCCTACATCTACAGCCGAGTAGAACTAGGGGAGTACGTAATGATTCCGGATGCCAGCGGCCAAGTGAAGTCGACCTATGTAGGTGATACGCAAACGCAGCGCCGCCCTTTGCAGGGCCAGTCTCCTTACCTCATCAACCTAGGTGCTTATTACAACGACGACGAGCGTGGTACACAACTGAGCTTGCTCTACAACGTGGTAGGCCCGCGCATTTTCGCAGTAGGCAACGTCGACAACCCCACTCTGTTTGAAGTGCCCCGTAACGTGCTGGACCTGGTCCTGACCAAGCGTCTGGCCAAACACTGGGAATTGCGCGCCGCCTGGCAAGACATCTTCAACCAGCCCGTGCAGTTGGTGCAAGACTTGGACCGCAACAACAAGTACTCAAACAACGATGGTGCCTACCGTTCGTTCCGCCGGGGCTCCAGCACCACGCTGGGTCTGAATTTCAATTGGTAATAGCAGCCGTTGGCTCCTCTATTGTTTCATTCACCCAAACCCCTTTTATGAAACGCTTTCCGAAAATGTTGCTGTTGGCTATGCTGGCCTTAG
Organism: Hymenobacter telluris; assembly: GCF_017313265.1. Taxonomy (GTDB): domain Bacteria; phylum Bacteroidota; class Bacteroidia; order Cytophagales; family Hymenobacteraceae; genus Hymenobacter; species Hymenobacter telluris. Next base: position 206,275 of record NZ_JAFLQZ010000002.1, read on the forward strand.
CCAGTGCTTCGTCGCTCAGCAGCTGTGAGGACAACAACGATAACGCTCCTTCCACGCAAGATCCCAGCGGCCCAACCGATAGCGCCGGTCGTGTGATTCTGGAGGGCGAGATTAGCGCAAACCGCACGTTGCGCGCCAACGAGAAATATCTGCTGAAAGGCTTTGTGTACGTCACGAGCGGTACCACCCTAACTATCGAGCCCGGTACTAAAATCTTCGGCGACCAGACCACCAAAGGGGCGCTGATTATTGAGCGTGGCGCCAAAATTATTGCCGAAGGCACCCAGTCGAACCCCATCGTTTTCACTTCCGCCAAAGCGCCCGGCACCCGCAACTACGGCGACTGGGGCGGGCTGGTACTGGTGGGTAGCGCGCCCATCAACCGCTCACTCAGCACGGAGATGGAAGGCGGTATTCGTGGCAATTTCGGGGGCACCAGCGTAGCCGATAATTCAGGCAGTCTAAAATATGTGCGCATCGAGTTTGCTGGTATTCCGCTCTCGACCACCGCAAACAGCGAAATCAACGGCCTGACGATGTACGGCGTAGGCTCGGGCACCCAAATCGACTACGTGCAGGTGTCGTATTCCGGCGACGATTCCTTCGAGTGGTTTGGCGGCACCGTAAATGCCAAGCACTTGGTAGCTTACCGCGGCTTCGACGACGACTTCGACACCGATTTTGGCTTCACCGGCAAAATACAGTACGGCCTTTCCCTGCGTGACCCGCAATTCGCCGACCAGTCCGGTTCCAATGCCTTTGAGTCAGACAACTTCAACCCCGGCACTCCTGCCACCGGCGACAATGCTGGCCTCCCGCTAACGGCACCTGTGTTTAGCAACATGAGCGTGTTCGTGACGGCCGGTGCGCCTCCCACCACTCAAGCGTCGGGTAGTGGGGTATACCAGTCGGCTATGCACCTGCGCCGCAATACGGCTATCAGTATCTATAACTCTGTATTCGCAGGGTATCCTGAAGGATTGCGCCTTGACGGCATTTCAACCTGGTCGAACGTTCAAGGCAATAATAACGCGCAGCTAGACCTACGTGGTATCACTGTTGCAAACTGCAACACGCCACTGCGGGCTACCAATAACACTGGTACTGGTGCTTTCACCGATGCGGATGTGCAGACGTGGTTTAACGGCTCCGGCAAAAACAACCAGGTAGTGGCTAGCACTGGTCTGATGGCCCTGGGCCTGAATGCCAACTCGTTCAACCTCAATGGCCCGGCTTTCACGCTTCAGAGTAGCTCGCCGCTGCTGACGGGCGCTATCTTCGTTGGCAAAACCGCCGACTCATTCTTTACCAACGGCTCGTACCGGGGCGCTTTCAACGGCTCCGACAACTGGACTCAGGGCTGGGCCAATTTCGACCCACAGAACACGGCCTACTAGTTCGTAGCTGCATAATACTGCTCTCTTGCAAAAGAAGCCGGAACATATGTTCCGGCTTCTTTGTGTTCAGGCCAGTTCTGGTTCACCTGTTGCGCTACTGACCGTGGCGTGGTAGCTACCTTTGCCTTATATCCCTTTCACTTCCCTATATGCTCCAATCGATGACCGGGTACGGCGTTGCGCACCGCGACACTACCCTCTATTCCGCCAACGTTGAGGTTAAGTCTCTGAATTCGAAAACTCTAGACCTCACTCTTCGGCTACCACGCTTTTTGCAGGACAAAGAATTGGAGATTCGCAACCTTGTGGCTAAGAGCTTGGTGCGCGGGAAAGTGAACCTGAATTTCGATTTTGCCCGGGTGCGCGCTACCGGTGCGCAAGGCACTATTGTAAACCAAGCAGCTGTAGCGGCTGCTTATCAGGAACTAACTGAGTTGAGCGCGCGCACCGGTGCTTCGCTGGAGCAACTGACGGCTATTGCCAAAGCGTTGCCTGGCAGCCTGCGTTTGCCAACGGAAAGTGCCGTCCAGCCCGAGCAGGAAGACGATACTATAATAGGATGGGAGGAGCTGTTGCCGCTAGTGCAAGAAGCACTGGACCGCGTAAATGAATTTCGGCGTACGGAAGGCCAAGCGCTGACCACTGAAATCTTAAGTTACCTCGACAACATCCGGATTCAGCTAGCTGAAATAGAACGCCACGACCCAAGCCGGGTAGAGCAGGTACGGGAGCGGCTGCGCACCCATCTAGCCGACTTGGCCAGTAGCGAGCAATTCAACCAGAATCGGTTTGAGCAGGAGTTGATCTACTACATAGAGAAGCTAGATATCGCCGAGGAAAAAGTACGGTTGGTCAGCCATTTGCACTATTTCACCGAAACTGTATATATCCCAGAGCCCACGGGAAAGAAATTAGCGTTTATTTCGCAGGAAATCGGACGAGAAATCAACACAATCGGTTCTAAAGCCAACGACTCTATTGTACAGCACCTAGTAGTCGGTATGAAAGAGGAGCTAGAGAAAATAAAAGAACAAATCAATAATATTCTTTAAGTGCAATTAAATGCGGTGTCACATTGAATATAACTTTTCAATGTGACAGTATAATTGATATTGCGCTTTGCCTCCTGTTGATTTTAGTCTATTACTCATGATTCAGTTTCATTGATAAATTTATAAAATAAGATTATGCCTCAGAATGCTTTAAAAAAGGCGTTTTTAACGACCTGCGATGAATGTGCGATATTTATTTTTTGGATATTTCTTGCAGATGGAATTTTAGTTCGTAAATTGTGTTATCCAAACAGAGTATCACTGTGATGCTTGGAGATAAACTTAAGTTGATATCCACCTTTTTTCAGTCACTTATTATGAAAAAAGTAGTACTTTTTCCTCTGTCTTTCTGCCTCATGCTTTTGCTGGCGGCATTCCGGCCTTACGCTGAAGTTGAGCTCATCAAAAAGCGCGTTCTGAGTGAGCGGGTTGAGATTCTTATCCCCAAAGGATTTGAAGTGATGAGCGAACAGCAAATGGACTTCAACTACGCACGGGCGCAAAGCCGGCCCAGCGTAATCTATACCAACAGCAAAGAAGCTAGCCTAGCCTTCACGTACACGGACAACACTGCCGATCAGGATATGATCGACATCTACGCCAACAACTTCTACAAAACCTACTCCAAGCAGTTTAAAGAGGCTAAATGGTTTGGGAATGGAGTGAAGGAAATCAGCGGCCGTAAGGTGGGTTATCTTGAGCTAATGAAGCCTGAACTTGGGCACGAGGTATATCAGTTGATTTTCTTCACTGACGTAGAAGGCAAGCTCCTGATGTGCACTTTCACCTGCGCCGACCGTCAGAAGCCGGAGTGGGAAACTGTAGCCAAGCAAATTATGGCCTCAGTTAAAACCAATGAATAAGCACCAAGCTTAATATCCTTCCTTAACAGGAAAAACCCTTGCGGGGATCTGAATGCTGCCAATGGCATTCGGATTCCCGCAAGGGTTTTTATTGAGCCCTGGATAGCTCCTAAGCTACTTCACTTGGTCTCCGGTTGCGTTTGGAGCGCATCAAGAAAACTGCGGATTAATGTAAAGACGTTGGCGAAAGCAGTAAGCGGCAATGTTTCCGGCCGGTCCTGCACATCGTGGTAGGCTGCTATGCCACCACGGGTGTATAAGAAGAAAGCCGGTACACCTCGCTCTGAGAAAGGGAAGTGGTCGGAGTTGGCAGCTTTGCCTCGAGCGGCTACACTTTTCAACGCGTGTTGCGACTCGTTGAGGTGTTGCAGCAGTTGGAACTGCGCAGGAAACTCTCGGCCATTCACTACGGTGGCCCCTTCGTCGCCAGTGCCTAGCAAGTCAAGGTTTATCAGGAAACGGATGCGGTTCAACGGTATCAACGGATGTTCCACAAAGTACCGTGAGCCAATCAAGCCAGCCTCTTCGGCGCCAAATGCTAGGAAAACCACAGAGTAGGCTGGCCGGTTTTCAGGCCGGGTATAGTGCGCGGCCAATTCCAGCAACATGGCGGTGCCACTGGCGTTATCATTAGCTCCTGGAAAATACGCTTCGTTGCCCATTTGACCCAGATGGTCGTAGTGGGCAGTAACTACCAGAAACGAATCGGGTTGGATCCGGCCGGGGATATAGCCAACAATATTCTGGGTGGGGTACTGGTGCCGTAAGTTGGCTTCCACTCCGATGGTAAGCCACGGTAGCGCATTCTGCCAACGGTCGGAGAGGAGTTGCAGGCGTATCTGGGGGCTTTGCTCAGCACTTAAGGAAGCAGTAAGTTTCCGCGCTACCAGCGTAATACGAGCAGCTGCGCCATTTAAGGAGTTGCGCAGACTATCGTCGGGAAAATTGGGGGCCTCTAGCCGGGCCAGCTGACGAGCAGGTATCACCACGGCTTGGCCAGCCAGCCTGTGCGCTAACCACCGACGACGAGCGGCGGCATCGGTGAACACCAGCGAATCAAAGATAATGGCGCGACTGGCTACGTGGCCGCCCCCGGAGTTGGGTTCGGCAATGAAATCAACGCCAGGCACAAAGCGCCGAGCAGACTTGTGTGAACTGCCAGCGCTGGCCTGAAACTGTAGTTGCCCCGGAAAAGTATTGACGTCGAGCGAAAAAGCCTGGGTGTATTTTGGGGCTAATGGCTGTAGTCCAAGCTTCTGAAAACGTTGGCGCAAATACGAGGCGGCCCGCTGTTCACCTTGCTGTACGTAGCCTCGCCCGTGCATGGCGGGAGCAGTGAGGTCCTGAATGGTTTGCCGGACCCGCGGCATATCTTGAGTAACACCCGGAGTGGTAGTCAGGAAGTAAACAGGTGCTATCCATAACCACTTCTTCACGGCCCCGGGCATGGCTACTGTATTGGAATAGCTGGTTACTCCCACCAACGGCGCGTGGCATAGCCTAGCAGCAAGCCAACTACTACACCCAAAGCGTCGCTGATGCCATCAGACCATTCGCCGTGCCGGCCGAGGTTCATGGTCATTTGGAGTACTTCAATCAGCAAGCCGAATGCAGTACCGCCTAGTAACACTACCAGGTAGCCCCACCGCCGTAATTGCGGCCAAGCCTGCTGCCGGCGAACCGAGAAAATGGTGAGTACAGCCAGTACCACAAACACAAAGGCATGAGCCGCCGTGTCGAAGGAGATTAACTCCCACGGAGGTAGCTCCGGCATTTCCTGCGCCGGGGTTAAGGTCAGCACTAAAACCACGGCCGCCCACGCCAGCGGCAGCCCCATCAGGGGCCGGCGCCGGGGCGTGGGCGGGGCAGTTGCTAGCATAGAAGCCACAGCGGAATACTTATGCGCCTACCAACTCGCCATAGGCTTCAGCCGACAGTAAGCCTTCCAACTCGGCAGGATTAGCAATGGAGATTTTCACCATCCAACCGTCACCGTAAGGGTCGGAGTTTACGGCTTCGGGAGTGCCGTCGAGGTGGCTGTTGATTTCCAATACCGTACCTGAAATTGGGCTGAACAGGTCGGATACAGTTTTTACTGCTTCCACGGTGCCGAACACCTCATCCTGCGCAATTTCTTTGTCGAGCGTGTCGATATCCACATACACGATGTCGCCGAGTTCTTTTTGGGCGTGGTCGGTGATGCCAACGTAGGCAACGTCACCTTCAACGCGGACCCATTCGTGCTCTTTGGTGTATTTGAGGTTTGCGGGCAGATTCATGGAAAGCTGTTTTGAAAAGGAGGGATGACCGCACGGGCGCGGGAGACCAAAAGTACGCGGAAGTAATGAAGAGGTGAAATAGTGGGCTAGCGAAAAGGTGCGGTTCAGGTTCTAATTACGCAATCAGAACCTGAACCGCACCTTTTCGCTAGCCCACTATTTCACCTTTACTGCGACAAACTGTAGCGGAGCTGAATACCGCCTTCCGTGGTGGAGTTGCGGTAGGAATTCTCTACGCGTGGTTCGGTAATGGTTTGGGTGAAGAAGAATTGCAGATTTAGGCGCTGGTTCAATACATAATCGACAGTAGGCCGGAGCTGGACCTGTTTGGTACCGTTGGTGGCAATACCAGTTGGGCGGCCAATAGATGCAGGCAGGGCGGCCGTGGCGTTCTGCGGGTCTACCACGTCTTCAATCGTGCGCTGAATGGTCACGTTGTCGCGGATGCTTAAGTCGAGGCGGGCAGTTAACTCGTTTTTCAGAATCTTTTGCTCACCGCCAATGCGGAACGGCAGCTTGAGCCGGTTGGTAGCGTAACCAAACCCGATAACCAGCTCCTGCGTGTGCAGCTCGGTCACTTGCGCGTTGGTGGTGTTAAGCGCTACGGCCCGCTCCGTCCGGATTTCCAGGTTGCCGGTAATCTTCTCCAGCGTCTGGAACCGCACCCCGATAAGCGGGGTAAGGCGCTCGGCAATGCTTACCTGCCCCAATACGTAGTACGGAATGTACTGGCCCGTAGCGTTGGTGATGGTGCTTAGCTGCGCGGGCTCGGCCGTGTAAACCGAGGACGTGGTGTAGCTGGCCACATTGTACACCGAGGAATACGCATGCGTAAGAGCAATAGAGCGGAAATACTTTTTCACGAAAGGCAACTCAGCCAATCCGTTGTACTGAATATTCCAGTTAGGAATGGGCAGTTGCGCAAAGGGCTTGAACTTCTTGGCCTCGTAGCCATCCGACGATTTGCCTTTGTAGGCATCCAGGAAAGCGGGTATCAGAACGTCCTGCGAGTTGTAACCATAGTAGCCCAGCGGTACCGTGGTGGGACCGGCTGACGTTGGAACGGTTGCCTGAAGCCGCTGCTGCACAAACTCACGGTTTTTCCTGAACCGGTCGAAGGCCTTCGAGAAAGTACCGCTTGAGGATAAGTCGCCGAACAGGGTTTGAATGGTGACAACCGAAGTGCTGAACGACCCCGACCCCAACGGATTGCTAGCTGTAGGCACTGCTCCCGGCAATGGCAGCAGCGTGGTTTCATCTACTATCGTGCGGTAAAATATTTCCCGGTTGCGCACCAGTTGCCGCCGGCTTTCCACCTGAATGTTGAAGTCGCGGAAGGGTTCCAGGGTGGTGCGAAGCGTCAGGTTTTCGGTGAGCAGGGCACTGAGGGGCGTGTTCAACAGGTCGCTGCGCTGGGTGTACCAGCCGTTGCGGTTAGCCCGTGCGTACAGGCTGTTCAGGTCGTACTGCCGGCCCAGCAGGAATGGCACGCCGGGGGCATCCCAATCGGAGTTGAGGCCGAAGAATCGGGTGCCGGGCAGGTAGCCAGGCAGCAGCGTACCGTTGCTGCGCGTGTACGTGAAGTTTAGGGAGCGAGCCGTCATCAGGGACCGAAGCACGGCTTTCAGCGCGCGTAGCTCCGGGCCTTTGGCGGTGTCGGGCGCAGCGGCTTGGTCTTTACCATCTGGGCTAACGCGGCCCAGGGCTGGGGCGGCGGTGCCTTTGTTGGGGCCTTTGCCGGGTGGCGGGGCATTGTTGATGATGTTGAGGAAGCGCACTTTGTTGTAGAGCTTCACCAAGTCAATTTTGCCGTTGGCACTCAACTCGCCATTGTTCTGAATGGTGTTGCCCAGCTTCACTTCCTCGGTAGCGGTGCTGTCGGGCTCCGAAGGATAGATGGGGGCCCGCAAAGCCGTGGAGGCCGCCTGCCAGGTGTAGTTAGCGGCGTAGCGCGCATCCGCCGACAGCCAATCGGTGAGCGGGAACTTGTCGAGGGGCAGGCGGTAAGTGAGGGCTACGGTTTGGTTGAAGTTGGTGGTCCGGCCGCCGCGCAGCAGGTTGTTGCGCAGCTGCTCCCGGTTGGCGCGGGCCTCCGGCGAATCGTCGATGGTGCTGCCGATGCCTTCGTCAATTACCGAGCGGTTATTGGCCGTGTAGTCGAACGTGAGGGCCTTGGTGAGGGCCCACTGCATGTCATAAATACGGTTGAAATAGAACGACTTCTGGAACACCCCCGGAATGCCCAGCGTGGACGGCACCGTGCCCGGCTCCAGTACCCGCTGCAAGAACCGCTCGTTGTAGCGCCGGTCGATATCGGCCCGGAACGAGAAGCGCGACGGAAGCGGCGTGAAGTTCACTTCCTGCAAAAACTTCAGGTACGGCGAATCCAGCGCCTTCACCCGGGCCAGTGGGGTGTAGTTCTTGGGCGTGGTCTGGTACACGTAGGCCACGGCCCCGGTGTAGGTGCGGGTGTAGTCCCGGTCGGTGTTGATATCAGTGTGGGTGCGCTCAGTGTAGGAGTAGCTGAGCGCCAGGTTCTCGATGTCGTAGGGCTTGGGTTTTCGCTCGGTGTTGGTGCGTTCCTTGCGCACGTTCAGCACACTGATACTGCGGCTGTTGGTTTGGTCGATGACCTCCTTGCGGTACTCTGCTCGTTCGGCATCATTCTCAAACTTCCGCAACGACTGATTTAGCTCGGTATCGGGGTCGAGCGGATCATACTTGGGCGAGCGGCTTTCGTGGCCGGCCTGAATCAGCACCGGTACGCGCAGGCCCAGCTTCTCGGGGAAGAACTTTTCCACGGCCACCGTGGCATTTACGTCGCCGCGCTTGATGTCGTCGAGGGAGCGTTGGGAAAGTTTATCCTGCAAGCCCCCGAACCCTACCGATGTGAAACTGCCGGTAGCCGTAATGTTGGCCACGTCGGCCAGTTTGGTATTGAAGCGGGCCGTGGCGGCCCAGCCATTTTCCTTGTCGAAGTCGAACACCCGCAACTCATCAGCCCACAAGCACATCGACTTGGACTGCAAATCGTTGGCCGGGTTGAACAAGCCAATCATTGCGCCCTGCACCGCACTGATGTCGGGGTTGCCAAGCACCGTGATGCTGGAGCCGTCGGGGAAGGTCTTCACGAAGGGAACCTGATACGATACGCTCAACTGGTTACGCTCGGCTTTGGCATCAATAAAGCGCTGAAGCTCAACATCTACGCGGTTAGCCAGTGGCCACACTTCCTCGGCCGTGATGTTGCCTCCCCCGCCCGTGGCGCGGGTAATTACCAGTGGCAGGCGATACTCGTAGTAGTTCTGGTTGTAGTCGGTACCGAGGCGGATGAAGGCCTGCATTTGACCGTCGCGTATGGTTTCGTCTTCGGTCTGAGCGTGCAGGAATAGGCGCAGCTTTTTATAGCGCACCAGGTTCAGGCTAAGGTTTTTGTAAGCTGCCTGCCCAAATCCGTCGCGCAGGTCTTCCACGCACAGCCTCAAGCTTTGCTCGTTCTGCTGGCGGTTTACGGTGCTGGAGCCGTACTCTTTGTCGCGCTGAATGCCTGGCGGTACCACGTAGGGTACGGCACCAGCCGTGTTGCTGCCCCCGTTTTCTTCCACCCCTACGGTGCTGATGTTGAAGGCAGCAGCAGCGTCGCCGCAGTTCACGCACGGAATGTTAGGGTCGGAAATCGGGCCGAGGTAGCGGCGCCACTGGTTGGCAACAAATTGGGGCTGCACCAGCCGCAGTACCACTGGCTGCTGCCACTCGGTGAGCACCATGCGCAAAAACCGAATCGACTTGAAGCTGGGCGGCGAACCATCGGGACTCTGCACGCGGGTGGGCGTGCGGATAGGAATCCGGAACTGGTACCACGATACCTGTTCGCCGCGGATGCTACGCGTCACTTTGTCTACCACGTAGTTGTTGCCAACGGCAAGCTGATCTTTTTTCAGATTCAGCTCATATTCAAAATACCGTTCGGTTTCGGAAATAACGTTGTCCCGGTTTAGGTCCTCCTTGTCGGGGAAAGACGTGGAGCTGAGCTGGCTATTTTCGCGGGAGTTACCCTCCATGCCGTTGTAGCTCTTGTAGCGGCCCAGAATGTTCACGTTGTTCTGGTCGTAAAACGGGTCGAGGTGGTGACGGAAGTTGTCACCCGACGGGTCGTCGCCGAAGGCCGAAGAAAAGAAGGCCTGCTCTTCGGTGTCATCCAAACCATCCAAACCAATATCCTGCCGGGTCCGGCCCGAACTGTTGAAGGCATCAGTCAGGAACTGCTGGCGCGTGACGCGCCCCCACGGCGTGCGGCGCGTGATATTATCTGGGTCAGCAGGGTCGGTAGGCAGGCCATTCTCAAACTCGTACTGATTGTTGTCACTCAGGACGTCTTCCGATATCGAGCCCAGGTTGATGAGCAGCTTGCCACCCGTTGTGTTGTTGGTGGGCGGGTTCACGCTGTCGTCTATCTGGCCATTGTTGCCATTGATAAACGGGTCCAGCATCCAGAACTCCAGGTACTCCACGTTGGCGTTGTCGAAGTCGGTGTCGAAGGTGATTTCGCGCGAAACTGCTCCGTAGTTGCGAATTGCTTCTTGGCCAGGGAAACGGCCGCTGGCGGCTATGGGGTTGTAGTTGTATTGGCCCCGCTCGGCCGGGTAGTACGCCAAGTCAAATGAATACTCGAAGCCGTTGCCGGAGGTGCCCACGTCGCGGTTCGGGAAAATTTCATTCCGCTCTATGCCTCGGATGTAGTGGTTGCGTACTTCGCCGATGTTGGCGGGCTTGTTGGTACCGTTGGTATAATACGTCTGGTCGATAGAATACCACGCCAGCTTGGCCCGGCGAAACGCAGCGGTACTGTCGTTGCTGTTGAAGTTAGGGAAGGAGCGGGGCGTGGAGCCCAGCCGCCAGGCCACCGCCGAGTTTAGGCCGCCCAGCGTGTAGGGCGTGCGCGCATTCTCGAAGTCATCCAGATACGATACGCCGTTTTCCCCGTTGCCCAACTGCGACTTACCGGGAAGCAACTGCGCAAACTCGCCGCTAAAGGCCACCGACGACGGCTCCTTGGTGTTGATAAACGGCAGCATATCCAGGTACTTGGTGAGGGCGCGCGAGTCGCGGCGCATGTTCACGTCGAAGCCGTAGATGGTGTTGTTGCCGGGCTCGTCGCCGATGTTGACGCGGTTGATGCCGGGGGCTTGGTTTTCGCGCAGGTGCAATACCGTCGCGCCAAAGTTGATGTCGGGGTTGAGGCGGTAGTCCATGCGCATGCCAAGCAGCTTGCGCGGCTGCACCTGCACCAAGGCGTTTTTCTCGAACTCCACCCGCAGCTCGTTGGCCGAGTTGAGGTAGGCGGGGTTCAGGATTTTCACAATGGCTTGGTCGTAGAACACCTGGTAGTCGCGGCCTTCTTCCAGCAGCACCGAGCCCGCCCGCACGCGCACCGACCCTTGGGCAATACCCAGGCCGGGCAAGCTGATTTCGTTGGTGGCCGTGGCCTGAAACCGTCCCCGCAGCACAAACTTGTCTTTCTCGGTGCGCTGTTGCGCGTCGCTCTGCACCTGGGTGTACAGCTCCTGGTACACGTACTTGTTGATCAGGGCATCTTCAGCTCCTGCCACAAACCGGGTGCGCAGGAAGTCGCCAAACGGCTCCACCACCGGAAAGATAATCTTGCCTAGTTCCGGGTCGATGGTAATGCCGGGAAAGAAGTCGAAGTTACCGTCGGGGTTCTGGTCGTTGTTGGGGTTTACGTTGTCGAGGTTGAGCACTTCCACCAGCGGCCGGTTGATTATCTGGCTGCCTTCCTTCAGCGAAATCTGGTCAACCCCGGTTTCGTCGTCCTTGTAAATGATTTGAAGCTGGAAGTTGTCCCGGTTGAGCTGCGAGGCATTCAACGGGTACACGTTCTTCATCATCAAATCCCAGGTGGGCAGGTTGCCCGTCAGCAGGTTGGGGTTGTTGGTGGCCGCGTTGGGGTTGTTCTGCGGCGTATTGATGGTGGGGTCGTTGAGGTTCACCAAGCCCACCGCCGGGTTGGTGGCCTTCAGCATCTTCATGAAGATAACCTGGTCCTGCCCCACGGTGCCGTAATCATCCACCAGCTCCCCTACTTTATAAGTGCGGCCGTTGTAGATGTACTCGTAGCTCACGCTCAGCACCTGCTCGGGTAGCAGCGAGGTATTGAGCGAGAGGTAGCCGAGCTGCGCATTGAACGTGTATTCGCGCGCATCGAGCTTGCGGGCCCGCACGTGCTCATAGTCCACGTTCTTGCTCAGGTTTTGCAGCGGCAGCGTGTTCAGGTAGTTGTCTACCGTTAGCTCGCCGCGGGCTGCGGCGCCACCGTTCAGAATGGCCTGAAACTCCTGGTTGCTGGCGTTGGAAGCCGTGCTGTTCGTGCCAGACCCTAAAAGCGCCCGCCGATACACCCGCCGGGGCTCGCCTAAGTCCATGAGGGCTACCACGTTGCGCAGGTTGTCGCTCTGGCGGTTGTCGTTGGTGATGTATACCTCCAGGCGCCGGATTTCCACGCCGCTTTGCACGGTGGGCAGGTTGCGCAGGGCCTGGTTGTACCGGTCGCGGAAGAACTGGCTCAGAAAGAAGTGCCGGTCCCGCTCGTACTGGCTGGCCTTGATTTCAAACTGCCGGCCTTGGGCGCCGTTCTGCACCCGCACTTCATCGGCTTGGCCGCGCAGGGTGCTGGCTACCGCCGTTACGGCCATGCGCCCGAATTGCAGCTGGGTTTTCACCCCGAACAGGTTTTGGCCGCCCTGAATCAGGGAGTTGTTGAGCGGCAAGCTCACGTTGCCGAGGTCAATCTTCCGGATAATATCAGTGTCGAAGCCCGTGTAGTCGAGCTTCATGTTGTTTTCGAAGTCGAAGGCGGCTTTGGTGTCGTAGTTGAAGGTGAGGCGCACCTTCTCCCCAATCTGCCCGGTCAGGTTCAGGTTCAGGTTCTGGTCGTACTGGAAGTCGCCGATGCGCTGCTGGCGGAGCGTGAGCGTCGGGTTATCGTTGCGGCTGAACCGGGCGCCGGCCCGGAGCGTAACCGCCCCGGCAGGCCGAATATCCACGTAGCTACCGCCGAAAATCCGGTCGGCCATGGGGCCCAGGTAGATTTTGGGGATGATCCGGCGGGTTGCCGCCGTATTCTCATCACCGGTTACGCCGCCAGCCGAACGATTTCGAAAGTAGTCTCGTATAGCCTGACGTTGCTGCCATTCAGAGTATTCCCGAAAGCTCATGCGGCTAGGGTCCCGGAAGTCAAGCTCCTGCCCAATCCGCTCCTGAATATCGAAATACTCTAGGCTGTCATCGGGCGAAACCTGCTGCGTGATGTTCGACGGCAACCCCAGGATAAGGGGGGACCGGCGGCGCTGCGGCGACAAGGGCGTGCCGGCTCGGTCGGCGGGCGCCACTTTGGGCCGGCGACTGGAACGGTAGCGGCTGGTGTCGGGCAATACTACCCGGGGTGTGTCGGGCGCGGGCATCAGCCAGGGCATCCGGCCTTGGGCGCTCTTGCCAGGAAGCCAGGAACTCCACAGCTGCTGCAAAGCAAAAGCGGAACTTCCCAACGATTCAGCCTGCGACCACCAAGCCAACAGCGACGCAACCACAACCAGAGAGGCGGTGAGGGACTTCTTACCGGAGTTCAAGTGCTACAAATGAAAAAAGATACGGGTGGCACGTAGTAGCGAGACATAAGTACTAGGTAGTTGGGATGGAGGGCAATGGCTCCAATAATGAAAGCAATGTCCTCAGTCTTAATACTTACTACTTATATCCTGATACTCAATTCGACTTAAGAGCAAACTTAATCAATTCCTCTACGCTCAGGTCGTTACCGTGCTTATTCTGAATCTGATCCAGCGTTTTCTCGGCAGCCGACCGGGCAAATCCCAGCGTTACTAAAGCCGACAACGCTTCACTCCGATTGGTATTGTGTGCCCGCGCCAGCGGAACCGTGTCAACCCCGGCCTTGGCCAGCAATTCATCTTTGCGCAGCCGGTCCCGCAGGTCGATGATAACGCGTTGCGCCGTTTTCGGCCCCACCCCTTTAATGCTCTGAATAGCCCGCACATCCTCGTTGATGATGGCGTGCCGGATTTCGCCCACGCTCATGCTGCTCACCATCACAATGCCCGTGCCCGGCCCAATGCCCGATACGGAAATAAGGTGCAGAAACAGTGCCCGCTCGTTAGGGTCGAGAAAGCCATAGAGCGTGTGGGCGTCCTCCTTGATGTGCTGAAACGTGTAGAGCTTCGCCTTGTCGCCCTCGGCCGGTAGCTTGCCGTAGGTAGCCAGCGAAATCTTGATTTCGTAGCCTATGCCGTTCACGTCGAGAATGGCTTGGGCGGGGTCTTTATAGGCGAGCTTTCCTTCGATGTACGCAATCATGGGAAAAAGTAGAGGTAATAGGGTGCCAGTGAAAACGCCTTTGCAGGCGTTTTCTATCCCAAAAATACTGGCATTCTCGGCTAAATAAATTGGATAAAAGCGGCCGGCTACATTTAGCCGGCTTGCTGTGCATCCACCACAGCAATGGCCGCCATGTTCACTATTTCACGTACTGAAGCACCTAGCTGCAAAATGTGCACGGGCTTGCGCATGCCCATCAGCACGGGCCCAATTACCTCAGCCCCACCAATTTCCTGAAGCACTTTGTAGGCAATGTTGCCGCTAATCACGTTCGGGAAAATGAGCGTGTTGGCCCCTCCTTTCTCGGCCAGCACCGAAAACGGGTACTGCTCTTGCAACAGCTGCGGGTTGAGGGCTGTGTTGGCCTGCATTTCGCCATCCAGAATCAACTCGGGGTAGCGGGCTTTGGCTAGCTCGGTGGCCCGGCGGGCTTTGTCGGGCAGGGTGCCGGGGTTGGAGCCGAAGTTGGAGTAGCTGATAACCGCCACCCGCGGCTCGGTGTCGAAGAAGCGTACGGCTTGGGCGGTGAGGCCAATAATGTCCACCATTTCCTCGGCCGTGGGGTCGATGTTTACGGTGGTATCGGCGAAGAAGAACGGGCCTTTCTTGTGCTGGATGATGTACATAGAGGCTACGCGCTTCACACCGTCTTCCACCCCAATTACCTGCAACGACGGCACAATGCTTTTGCTGTAGTCTTTGGTGAGGCCCGTAATAACGGCATCGGCGGCACCGGTTTCCAGCATCATCGAGCCGTAATAGTTCCGCTCACGCAGCAGGCGCTGCGACTCGTAAAGCGTGAGGCCCCGGCGCTGCCGCTTTCGGAACAGCATTTCGGCGTACTCGTTGCGCTGCTTGTCCTCGTTCAGGATGTTGATAATCTCGCAACCCGTCAAGTCCAGGTTGTTGGCGTCGGCAATGGTCTGGATTCGGTCGAGTGGGCCCAGCAGGATGGGCTTGGCAATGCCTTCGTCGTGCAGGATGGTGGCCGCCTTGAGAATCTTGTAGGTATCGGCCTCGGGAAACACAATGCGCTTGGGGTTGGAGCGCGCTGCCGAGGTAATGCGGTTCATCAGCTTCTGGTTCACGCCCAGGCGGCCGCGCAATTCGTCTTCGTAGGCCGTCCAATCGGTAATCTGCACACGGGCCACACCGCTTTCCATGGCGGCCAATGCTACGGCCGGGCTAACGGCCGTAATCAGGCGCGGGTCCAGGGGCTTCGGAATCAGGTAGGTGCGCCCAAAGGCCAGCGTGTTGTCGCCGTACGCGCGGTTCACCATATCGGGCACCGGCTCTTTGGCTAGCTCAGCCAGCGCCTTCACGGCGGCCAGCTTCATTTCCTCGTTGATTTCAGTGGCCCGAACGTCCAGCGCACCCCGGAAAATGTAGGGGAATCCCAGCACGTTGTTCACCTGGTTGGGATGGTCGGAGCGGCCGGTGGCCATAATGATGTCGGGCCGGGTGGACATGGCCAAATCATAGGCAATTTCCGGATTCGGGTTGGCCAAGGCAAACACAATTGGGTTGTCGGCCATGGTCAGCAGTAGCTCGGCGGGCAGCACGTTGGCCGCCGACAAGCCCAGGAACACGTCGGCGCCCTGCATGGCCTCGGCCACGGTGCTCACGGTGCGCTTGGTGGCAAACTGCATCTGCAAGGGGGCCAGGTCGGTGCGCTTCTCGTTGATGACGCCGTCCTTGTCGAACACCACCACGTTTTCCAGCTTCAAGCCCAAGGCCAGGTACAGCCGCAAGCACGACACCGCCGCTGCGCCCGCACCACTTACTACCAGCTTGATTTCATCGATTTTCTTGCCCACCACTTCCAGCGCGTTCAGCAACGCCGCCGACGTAATGATGGCCGTGCCGTGCTGGTCGTCGTGCATGAGCGGAATGTTCATCTGCTCACGCAGGGCCGTCTCGATGCGGAAACACTCGGGGGCTTTAATGTCTTCGAGGTTGATGCCGCCGAACGTGGGCTCCAGCGCCTTCACAATCCGGATAAACTCGTCGGGGTCGGTGGCGTCAATTTCGATGTCGAAGCAGTCGATGCCCGCAAACTTCTTGAACAATACGCCCTTACCTTCCATCACCGGCTTGCTGGCTTCGGGGCCGATGTTGCCCAACCCCAGCACGGCCGTTCCGTTGCTGATAACCGCTACCAGATTGCCTTTGGCCGTGTATTTATACACGTCGTCTTTGTTATTGGCAATGGCCAGGCAGGGCTCCGCAACACCCGGCGAGTAAGCCAGCGCCAGGTCGAGCTGGGTGCTGACAGGCTTGGTGGGTACCACCTCAATTTTGCCGGCGGGGTTTTGGGAATGGTAATCTAGCGCGTCCTGTTTATTGATTTTAAGCATGGGAAAAGTTCCGGGGTGAGATGCCGCTCGTGCGGCGCGGGTTAGGCAAGTTGGGGCGAAATCAGCCGGAATCAAAGCTGAGGCTACTGGATAAGCCCGTAAAAACCTTCCCTGTCAGCAGGCTAGCTGCGCCTGAGTAGCCGTGCAGAATGCAAGCGGCACCAGCAAAAGCGCCGCTTACAACCGGCTGGTGCAAAACTTTGGCTATAAAGCTGGACTACTGGCAACCGTAAAGGTTTGCGGTGACCAATGACCAGTTATTCACACACGGTTGAATTGAAAACTAGTGTCCGAGGCCAGCAGAGTTCCTTGCAGTCCTTATACCTTGCACCCCCGACACTACATTTTACTGGCAGTGCATTCAGTTGCGAGTTTGGCCGCCGGCAGTAACAAGCTTGGCAAAGCCAGCTTACACATCCACGCATTATAGCAGAAAGCAACCTTTATGTTCAGTTTAGCTGGGAAGAAAGCAGTTATTACGGGCGGTGGCAGCGGCATCGGCAAAGCCATGGCCCTCACGTTTGCCCGGCAGGGGGCCGAGGTGCACATTCTGGAGTTGAATGCCGAAGCGGGCGAGCAAGTGGTGGCAGAAATTCGGGCGGCGGGCGGCCAAGCGGCCGCGCACGGCGCCGACATCAGCCAGCAAGCCCAGGTGGTGGCCGTCGTCAACCAGATTGGTCCGCTCGATATTCTAATCAACAATGCTGGCATTGCGCACGTTGGCACCGCCGAGACGACTTCCGAAGCCGATTTCGACCGGGTGTACAACGTAAACGTGAAGGGGGCCTATAACTGCCTGCACGCCACGCTGCCGCAGATGAAAGCCCGCGGCGGCGGCGTTATTGTGAACCTAGCCTCCATTGCGGCGCTGGTGGGCCTCACCGACCGGTTTGCGTACTCCATGAGCAAAGGCGCCATCTTCGCCATGACGCTGTCGGTGGCGCGCGACTACCTGGCCCACAACATTCGGTGCAACAGCATTTCGCCGGCGCGGGTGCATACGCCGTTTGTGGATGGCTTCATTGCCAAAAACTACGCGGGGCAGGAGCAGGAAATCTTCGATAAACTCTCGCGCAGCCAGCCCATCGGCCGCATGGGCACCCCCGACGAAGTGGCGGCCCTGGCCCTATACCTCTGCTCCGATGAAGCCGGCTTTGTAACCGGCTGCGACTACCCGCTGGACGGCGGCTTCACGAAGCTGAATAATTAGTGAATCACTGATTGTTGCACTGTTTAATGGTTGATTTTTTAACTACCTAAGAGCCATTCAATAGTACAACAAACAGCAATTCAGCTATTTAACAATTCGGTAATTCAACAATTTAAACCTCAACCCACATCCATGAAATTAATTCGCTACGGCCAGCCCGGCCACGAGAAGCCCGGTGTGATACTAAACGACCAGCAACTGGACGTATCCGCTTTTGGCGAGGATTACAACGAAGCGTTTTTCGCTACCGATGGGCTGACCCGGCTAACTGAGTTTGTGCGTGCCAATACGGGTAAGTTGCCCGCAGTTGCGGCCAATGAGCGGCTAGGGGCCCCGGTGGCTCGGCCCTCCAAAATTGTGTGTGTGGGCCTGAACTACGCCGACCACGCCCGCGAAACCGGTGCCACGCCCCCGCCCGAGCCGGTGCTGTTCTTCAAGTCCACTACGGCGCTGATAGGGCCCAACGACGACATTGTCATCCCGAAAAATTCCACCAAAACCGACTGGGAAGTGGAACTGGCCGTGGTAATTGGCAAGCAGGCGTCGTACGTGGAAGAAGCCGACGCGCACGAGTACATTGCGGGGTACGCGCTGCACAACGACGTGTCGGAACGGGAGTTTCAGCTGGAGCGCAGCGGCACCTGGGACAAAGGCAAAGGCTGCGACACCTTCGCGCCCATCGGGCCGTTTCTGGCCACCCCCGACGAAGTAGCCGACGTGGACAACCTGCGCCTGTGGTTGAGCGTGAACGGCCAGAAAATGCAGGATGGCACCACCGCCAACCTGATTTTCCGGATTCCGTTCCTGATTTCCTACATCAGCCAGTTTATGACCTTGCTGCCCGGCGACATTATTTCCACTGGCACGCCGGCCGGGGTGGGGCTGGGCTTCAACCCGCCCGTGTACCTGAAGCCCGGCGACGTAGTAGAACTGGGCATTGACGGCTTAGGCACGTCGCGCCAGGAGCTGCGCGCTTACACCAAACAGTAGTTTCAGGTATATCCTTCTCGCTACGTGGCCGCTAACTTGTCGGTCGGCTGCGTAGCGAAAAAGGATGGTTGTGTTGTTCTCATTATTCCTTCTGTTCAACTCTCGTCACGCGTTTACTGGTTTTTGGTATGAATTTGCAGCTACACAACAAGGTGGTTATCGTAACTGGTGGGGCTAAGGGCATTGGGGAAGGTATTGCGCGGGTGCTGGCGGCGGAAGGCGCTATTCCCGTAATAATAGGCCGCAATGCCACCGATAATGACGCCTTGGTAGCTTCGATTACCGCTGCCGGAGGGCAGGCGGCGGCCGTTACAGCCGAACTCTCCGACCCGGCCGCTTGTGAGCGGGCCGTGCAGGAAGTGGTGGCGAAATTTGGGCGGATTGAGGGCCTAGTGAACAATGCGGGCGTAAACGACGGAGTAGGCCTGGAAAGCGGCGACTATCAGCGCTTTATAACCAGCTTGCACCGCAACGTGGTGCATTATTACCTGATGGCGCACCATGCCCTGCCGGAGTTGAAAAAATCGAGGGGCGCTATTGTAAACATCACCTCTAAAACGGCTGAAACCGGGCAGGGCAACACCTCGGCCTACGCTGCGGCCAACGGCGGGCGTAACGCCCTCACCCGCGAGTGGGCCGTGGAATTGCTTAAATACAGCATCCGGGTGAATGCCGTAATGGTAGCCGAATGCTGGACCCCCGCCTACGAAACCTGGATTGCCACGCTGGCTGATCCAGAGGAAAAGCTGCGCGAAATTACCAGCAAGATTCCGCTGGAAAACCGCATGACCACCGCCGAGGAAATAGCCAATACCACGGCGTTTCTGCTGTCGGCGTGCAGCAGCCATACCACCGGCCAAATTATCCATGTGGATGGGGGGTACGTGCACCTCGACCGGGCCTTAGCTAACGCGTAGTGTTTGGGGCATAAGAAGGGAGTTGCCTGATTTTAAAAGGAAGCTCTCTGCTTATGTAATCGGGCCACAGGCCAGCAGTAACTGTTGGGCTAGGTTGAATTGCTTTCTACGAAAGCAACAGGACAAGTTGCACCCATAGTGAGGTGGGTAAGAATGTGGAGCAGCAGCTGGTTTGCAGGTTGCCGTCTGTACAGCTTAGCAGATTTATCAGCTTGCAGGGTATTCTATAAGGGCATATTTCATTCTGCTGTGAGGGCAGACCAGGTTTGAATTTGGCGTTCAACACGTAAACGCAAACTAACCCCGAGCTAACCGGAGCCACCAGCTAAGCATAGGCTAGCTAGTGGCTCCGGTTAGCTTGTTTTGTGGGTATGCAACGCGAAGAATTGTAGAACATGGCGTGCAATACCGACCGGGAGCAGGCAAATGATTTACTAGACTATTTATATATTATATTATTATTTTGTGTTTTTTTATATTATATTAATATTCTTAAAAAAACTTGTATTAAAGCCTTTGATATATAGGGGAGTTCCATTAATATTGTTTCAACAAAATATAATCTTTATTTAATTCAAAAGCCGAGTGTCATGTTGTTTGTATGGGATTCCATGCTGCGGTTAGGAGAGATTGATAGTGCTGAGGATTTATATTATTCAAGACAATCTCCCGTTGTTCTGGGGGCTTTTTTACGTAAGCGCATATTCGATGTAGTATTTGCTGGCTTAGTAGCCATTTTGCTGCTCAGTTGGCTGGTTCCGTTGATTGCTTTATGCATCAAACTGGACTCACGCGGCCCGGTGTTCTTTCGGCAGCTGCGCACCGGCAAACACGGTAAGCCCTTCTACTGCCTCAAGTTCCGTAGCATGCGCACCAGCGCCGATGCTGACCGCACACAAGCCAGCCGCCACGACAGCCGCATCACACGGCTAGGAGCATTTCTGCGTAAAACTAGCCTTGATGAACTGCCGCAGTTCTTCAATGTGCTCAAAGGTGAAATGTCGGTAGTGGGCCCTCGGCCACATATGTTGCGCCATACCGAAGACTATGCGCAGGTTATCGACAATTTCATGGACCGGCACCTGATTATGCCGGGCATTACGGGCCTAGCTCAAGTATCAGGCTACCGGGGCGAAACCAAAGAAGTACGGGCCATGGTCGACCGGGTGCGCGCTGATATCCGCTACCTGCGCAATTGGTCGTTTCTGCTGGATCTTAAAATCGTGTTGCTCACGATATGGCAGGTTATCAAGCCCGACGAGCACACTTTCTAAAGCTGGACAAACCCAGTATTCTAGAAATTATACTAGTATCAGCCCAGGCATATTCTGCTCGCAGTCTGCTCACACCTGTTTTCCTTTCTTAATCCTTACCTCCCCCATTCATGAAATTATTTTCCACCCTAGCCCGATTAGGGGCTGCTCTGCTGTTTGTAACGCAGTTCAACGTGCCCGCACACGCCCTGAACCCGATTATCAACATCCACATTCACGGCCCTAATTGCAAACCTGGCTGCACCATCGGTGGTGGTGATCCTTCGCCTACGCCCACACCTACTGGCGCTCCTATTGATGGTGGCGTTTCGCTGTTGTTGGCCGGCGGAGCGGCATATGCCGTGCGCCGTATCCGGAAGGGCAACAAGCAGGCTTCCGTAGCTGAATAGGTAGGGGTGGAGCAGGCCCTTGTGGTCTGCTCGCTCACCTTTTGCGGTTTATCTTATGCTCACCTTGCATCCTCTGCTGCGGTTTGCACTTATTTCTGTTGTCCTTTATTTAGTGTGGTTTTTCGGCTACGAGCACTATCTGGCCCTAGATGGTCGGTTGGATGCCGTTCTGACTCACAATATTGCAGCAGTAAGCGCAGCCATTCTTCGTCTGCTGGGTTTTCCAGCCGCCGTATCGCCTGCCCAGGCCAACCTGATTTTGCTGGCCAACCAGCCCACCGTTTTTATTGGAGCCTACTGCGACGGGATGGTGCTGTACGCGCTATTCAGTGGCTTTGTGCTGGCTTTTCCGGGCGGCGGCTGGCACAAACTGTGGTTTATACCGTTGGGGGTGCTTCTGATTTACAGTGTTAATATCCTCCGGATTGTGGCCCTGTGCCTGAATCACCAGTATTCGCACCAAACGGTTGATTTCAACCACCATTACACCTTTACCTTCATTGTGTACGGGTTTATTTTCCTGCTGTGGATTTGGTGGGCTACCCGCTTAGCTACTCGCAACGCAGCCAGCCCCGTGCAACATGCTCACGCGTGATTATCAGCCGGCCCTGGTGCCAATGGAACAAGCAATTCCAGCCAATAGCAACTGGCTTTTGCGCGGGGTAGGGGCTGTTGCCTTATTTGCTTTGTTGCTAGTAGCTACCTTATCCAATGAGTATGCCTACAGTGTGCTTGGCAATTTCTGGGCGCATGTGTTTGAACTGCTGGGAATTGGGCCGGCGGCGGCCTTGCCTGAGGCAGGCACTTCGGTTGGTGCCGTGCTGAATCGGCCCCGCAATCTGCCGGCGGTGCTTTCGTACGGGGCGTTGTACGTGCTGGCTTGCTTGGGCCTGCTGTTCCTGATGCTGCCCCATGCCCGGCAGCGGCGCTTAGTGCTGGGGTTCTATGGCATAGCAGGTACGGTTTTTCTGCTGCTGCTGGTCCTGAGCCGGCTCAGCCATATGGCCGTGCTGGCTGTGCTGGCTAATCAGTTGCTGCATTTTATTGTTTCGCTGGTGCCCGTTATAGTGCTAGTGCCCCTGCTGCGGTGGTATTCAAACAACCAGCCTGCCTCCAAGCCCACCCAATGAACTGAGTAACCGGAGTTATGAAAACTGTTGCCAAGAGGCGGCTGGTGTTGTTCCCACGAACACCGGCCGCCTCTTGTTGTTGATAACACCGGACGTATCCTTTGCTGGTAGCTGGGTCAGTCCTGGCCGCTGAGAACTGAGCCTTGCCGGAGCTAGCACCCTCAAATCAAGCAGAAGTGCCAGCCAGGATTTATCTTTGCCCCACTTATGCTCCGGTTTCCGCGCCATACCATTCGCTTGATTGCCGCGACTTTGCTGGTCGTGTTCCTGAGCGCGCTGCTGGGGCCGGCCTTGGTGCTGGCCGATGCGCTGCGCCCTCAGGCAGCCGACGACCACCTGCATCTGCCGGGCCTGCCGCAGGCTCATCACCACCACGAAAGTGAAAAGCAGCTCCAACTGCATCTGAAAGCGGGCCCGGTCAAAAAGCATCATTCCTGCCAAACCTGCACCAACGACGACGAGCCGCCCCTGGCAGCTCTTAAGCCGTTGGCGAAGCTGCTGGGCGAGCTGGCCGCGCCGGGACTGCTGGCCATGCCGCCCGTGCAGAGCTACCGGTATCAGGCATATCAGGCCTGGGACCGGCAGCGCGCCGTGGTGCTGGTGCCGCCCGACTACCTGAAACCCAAAATTCCGGATTTAAGGGTATTTCTGGGGTCGTTAACTATTTAACCTGCCGAATCTGTTTAGGGTCCGCGCTGGAACGGCTATGTCGTGCCCAGCGCGGACCTTTTGCGTACTGTTTGCAGTGGTTTCATAGTTTTTCTTTCCCGTTAGGCAGCTTATGCTTGATCGTATTATTCAGTTTTCCATCCACCACAAGCTGCTCGTGGGGTTGTTCACGCTGGCGCTTGTGGTGTGGGGCAGCTACTCGGTGGCGCACTTGCCCATTGATGCCGTACCCGACATCACCAACAACCAAGTGCAGGTCATCACCCAAACGCCTTCCCTCGGGGCTCCTGATGTGGAGCGGCTGGTGACGTTTCCGGTGGAACAAGCCATTGCCACCATTCCGGAAGTGCAGGAAGTGCGCTCCTTTTCGCGGTTTGGCCTCTCCGTGGTTACCATCGTTTTCGATGAAAGCACCGACGTGTACTGGGCGCGTACCCAGGTGAGTGAGCGGCTCAAGGAGGCCGAGCGGCAGATACCGCCCGGTACCGGCACGCCCGAGCTGGCGCCGCTCACCACCGGCCTAGGCGAAATCTACCAGTATGTGTTGCACCCGGCCAAGGGCTACGAGCGGAAGTATTCGGCCACCGAGCTGCGCACCATGCAAGACTGGCTGGTGCGTCGCCAACTGCTGGGCACGTCCGGCGTAGCCGACGTCAGCAGCTTCGGGGGCTACGTGAAGCAGTATGAAGTGGGCCTAGACCCCGAGCGGCTGCGGAGCCTCAACGTGACGGTAGCCGATGTATTTGCCGCGCTAGAGCAAAACAACCAAAACACCGGCGGCGCCTACATCGACCGAAACCCGGTAGCCTATGCCATCCGAACCGAAGGATTAGCTGGCTCCCTCGACGACGTGCGCCGCATGGTGGTGCGGCCCGCTACCACGGCCACGGGCGTACCCGTGCTGGTGCGCGACGTAGCCACGGTGCGCTTCGGCCACGCCATGCGCTACGGCATGCTCACCCGCAACCAGGAAGGCGAAGTGGTAGGCGGGCTGGTGCTCATGCTGAAAGGCGCTAACTCGTCGGCGGTTATCAAGGCGGTGAAAGCACGCATGGCCACCATCCAGAAAACCCTACCGGCCGGCGTAGTAATTGAGCCGTTTCTGGACCGTACCAAGCTGGTAAACCAGGCCATCAGCACCGTCACCAAAAACTTGGCGGAAGGCGCCCTGATTGTGATTTTCGTGCTGGTGTTGTTCCTTGGTAATTGGCGGGCGGGGCTGGTGGTGGCCTCGGTTATTCCGCTGGCTATGTTTTTCGCCATTGGCCTGATGCGCCTGTTCGGGGTGTCGGGCAACCTGCTCAGCCTGGGCGCCATCGACTTCGGGCTGATTGTGGACGGTGCCGTTATTATTGTGGAAGCCATTGTGCACCGGCTGGCCGGCCTGACGCGCCCCGCCGGAACTGCCGACCTACAGCCCGCCGAAATGGACGAGGAAGTGTACCAGGCGGCCAGCAAAATCCGCTCATCGGCCGCCTTCGGCGAAATCATCATCCTGATTGTGTACCTGCCGTTGCTGGCGCTGGGTGGCATTGAGGGCAAGATGTTCCGGCCGATGGCCCAAACCGTGGGCTTCGCCATTCTCGGCGCGTTCATCTTGTCCTTGACCTACGTGCCTATGGTATCGGCGCTGGTGCTGAGCCGCCGGACGCACGCCGCCCCAACTTGGTCGGACCGGGTGCTGAACAGTTTGGCGGCCCGCTACCAGCGGGTGGTGGAGTGGGCCTTGGGTGCCAAAGCTCTGATACTGAGTGCCGCACTGGCGCTGCTGGTTGGAGGTATTCTGTTATTTAGAACCTTGGGCGGCGAGTTCATCCCGACGCTGGAAGAAGGCGACTTCGCCGTGGAAACCCGCGTGCTGCCCGGCTCGTCCATTACCTACACCGCCGAAAAAGCCCAGCAAGCCGCCGGAATTTTGCTCCGAAATTTTCCCGAGGTCAAGGAGGTAGTGGCCAAAATCGGCTCCTCGGAAATCCCCACCGACCCCATGCCCGCCGAAGCCTGTGACTTGATTGTGGTGCTCAAGGACCGCCAGGACTGGACGTCGGCCAGCAACCGCGAAGAGTTGGTCGAGAAAATGTCGGCGAAACTCACTCGGATTCCGGGCGTTACGTTCGGGTTTCAGCAGCCCATCCAGATGCGTTTCAACGAGCTGATTTCAGGCGCAAAGCAGGATGTGGTGCTGAAGATTTTTGGGGAAGACCTGCAACAGCTCGACTATTACGCCCAGCAAGTAGGCAACCTGGTGAAAGACCTGCCCGGTGCCACCGATTTGTATGTGGAGCGTAGCACCGGCCAAGCCCAGATTGTCGCGCGCCTCGACCGGGACCGGATGGCGCAGTACGGCTTGTCGGTGGCGGCCGTGAACCGCACGGTGCAGGCGGCTTTTGCCGGCCAAGTGGCGGGCCAGGTGTTCGAGCAGGAGCGCCGTTTCGATTTGGTGATACGCCTCCAGGAAAGCTACCGCCAAGACATTCGTAACCTGCGCCAGTTGTTCATTGCCACCCCCGACGGCCGCCAGATTCCGCTGGAACAAGTAGCGCAAGTGGAACTGGTGCCCGGCCCCAGCCAGATTCAGCGCGACGATGCCAAGCGCCGTATTACAGTGGGCTTCAACGTGCGGGGCCACGACGTGGAAACGCTGGTGAAACAAGTGCAGCAGCGCCTGGAGCGGCAAGTGAAATTTGCGCCTGGCTATTACGTCACCTACGGCGGCCAATTCCAGAATCTACAGTCGGCGCGTGAGCGGCTGCTGATTGCGGTGCCAATGGCGCTGCTGCTCATCTTTCTGCTGCTCTATGCTACGTTTAACTCAGTTAGCCAGTCGGTTATGATTTTTACGGCTATTCCGCTTTCAGCCATTGGGGGCGTGCTGGCGCTGTGGCTGCGGGGCATGCCGTTCAGCATTTCGGCGGGGGTGGGCTTCATTGCGCTGTTTGGGGTGGCTGTGCTCAATGGCATCGTGCTTATCGGCTACTTCAACCAGCTCAAGGCCGAAGGCGTAACCGACCTGCGCACCCGCATCCTGGAAGGCACCCACGTTCGGCTGCGGCCCGTGCTCATGACGGCCACTGTAGCGTCGTTGGGTTTTCTGCCCATGGCCCTATCAAGCTCGGCCGGGGGCGAAGTGCAGAAACCCTTGGCGACGGTGGTAATTGGCGGCCTTGTAACGGCTACCTTGCTTACCCTGCTGGTGTTGCCCGTGCTCTACTATCTGGAAGAAACCTGGACCACCCGCCGAGTTGCCAAAGCTAGTGGTGCTGTAAATAAGCCAGTTATAACGAGCCTGTTCTTCTTGACGCTGATAAGCTGGTCAGGCGCCGCACAGGCCCAAACTCCCGGCACGCCGGAAGGCGGCCCCCTGAACGCCAGCCAGGCCGTGGATGCCGCCCTGCTGGGCAGCGGCACGGTGCGCGGGGCCGAGCAGCAGCTAGCCGCCCAGCAAGCTGCCGTGCGCGGCGTGCGCGAATGGGGCCGTACCACCGTGCAGGCCAGCTACGGGCAGTACAACTCGGTGCACAACGACAATCAGGTGAGCATCACGCAGCCGTTGGCGTGGCCGGGCTACTACGGTACCCTCACGGCGCTGGCCAAGGCGCAGGTAGCCACCAAAGAACAGCAGCTGGCCGTGGCCCGCGCCGAATTGCGGCGGCAGGTGCGGCTCCAATACGAAGCCGCCGTGCACGCCCGGCACCGCCTGCGCACCCTGCGCACCCAGGATAGTGTGTACACCGAGTTTGCGCGGGCTGCCGAAGTCCGCTTCCGCACCGGCGAAACCGCTCGGCTGGAAGTAGCTACGGCGCAAGTGCAGCAAGGCGAAACCCACACCCGCCTCACCCAAGCCCGCACCGACTACCAAGTAGCCGCCCGGCAGCTGCAGGCTTTGTTGCAACGGCCGCAACCCGTAACCATAGCCGACAGTGTGCTGCAACCCCTGAGCCCGCAACGCAACGTGCCGGTTACCGATACCGTGGCGCTCAGCCGCAGTTTGCTGGCCCAGGTGCTACGCCAGCAACTAGCCGTAGCCCAGGCCGAAACCCGCGTGACGCAGGCGCAAGGTAAGCCAGGACTGAGCGTAGGGTACTTCAACCAGTCGCTCATCGGGCCGCAGACGGTGGATGGCGTACCACGCACCTACACCGCCACCGACCGGTTTCAGGGTGTGCAGGCAACGGTGGCCGTGGCTCTGGTAACTGGGCCGCAACGCGCGCGGGTGCAAGCGGCGCGTCTACAGGAAAAAGTGGCCGCCACCAGCTACGCCCGCTACCAGATTGAGCTGACGAGTAGGGTGGAAGAGCTGCTGTTGCAGCGCGCCGAGCAGCAGCAGCGCCTGCAATTCTACCAGCAAACCGGGTTGCCGCAAGCCTCGGTCATCATTCGCGTGGCTACCAAAGGCTTTAAGGCTGGCGAAACCAACTACACCGAGTACCTGCTCAACCTGGACCGCGCCCTGCGCCTGCGTACCGACTACCTCGACGCGCTGCTCCAGCACAACCAAACCGTCATCGAGCTAGATTATCTGTTGGGCACCGGCGAGTAGCCTAGCCGTTTCTTCTAGCTGAAAATGAACCTCATGTCCACTGCCTTTTATCGAATAGCGCTTCTGTTCCTGCTGCTAAGCACCGCCTGCCACAACTCCGACGAGCCCGCCGCTGAAACCGCCAAAGTCCCTGCCACCATAGCCCCCGATGACACTCCCCCCGACCAGGTAACCCTTTCGCCCGATGAGCAGGAGTTGGCTGGCATCCGCACGGGGCCTATGATGCAACGAGTGCTAGGGGCGGGGCTGAAAGTGAACGGGGTGCTGGATGTTCCGCCCGACCAGTTGATGTCGGTTACGGCTCCGCTGGGCGGCATCGTTGAAAGCACAGCGTTGTTGCAGGGCACGCATGTGCGCAAAGGGCAGGTGCTGGCCGTTATCCGCAACCCCGAGTTCATTCAGCTGCAACAGAGCTACCTGGAAACTAAAAGCCAGCTGCAATTTGCGCGTGCCGAGCTAGACCGGCAGCGAGAGTTGGTGCGCGAGGAAGTTTCTCCTCTGAAAAACCTGCAACGCGCCCAGGCCGAGTACGGGGCCTTACAGGCTCAGGCTGCCGGCCAACTGGCCCGGCTCCGGCTGGCGGGGCTGCCGGTGGGCACCCGGCCGCTGGCTACTACGGCAGCATTGCGAGCCCCTAAAGATGCTTTCGTGAAAACCGTAAACGTGAGCGTCGGCCAAAGTATCACCCCCACCGATGCCCTGTTCGAACTGGTTGACCCCGACCACCTGCACGTAGAACTGACCGTATTCGAGAAAGACGTGCCGCAGCTACGCAAAGGCCAGCGCATCCGCTTCACGGTACCCAACGACAGCAGCACCGAGCGCCTGGCCACCGTATACCTAGTGGGGCGTACCGTCGATGAGCAGCAGCGCACAGTCCGCGTCCACGGCCACCTCGACCGGGAAAATGACCCCGCCTTGCTACCCGGCATGTTTGTGCGGGCCGTCATCGAAACCACCTCGCGCCGTACCACCGCCCTCCCCGACAAAGCCGTAGTCGATTACGAAGGCCGGCAGTACGTTTTCCGGCAGGAGCCCGCCGCCCGCGGCAAGCAGGTGTTTCGCATGGTACAGGTCCGCCGCGGTGAGCAAGCCGATGGCTACGCCGAAGTGCTACTGCCCGCAAGTTCCGCCGGAGATACTACCGCCCGCTACGTGGTAGAAGGCGCCTACTCGCTGCTGGGCAAGCTCAAAAACGCCAGCGAGGAAGAATAAGGTAGATGCGGTTGGCAATTCAATGATAAGGCCCAGCGTGCATGTGCGCGCTGGGCCTTATCTATAAGTAGAGGGGGGCTTACTGGACCACTAGTTTCTGGCGGCTAATACCCGCTTCAGAGGCAATTTCCAGCGTGTATACCCCGGCTTTATACGCACTCAGGTCGAGGGTGAACGGCGTAGCTGGACCGCCTTGCCAGGTACGACGCGCTACTTGTCGGCCCAGTGCATCGGCAATCTTTAACTCTACGCTCGTCCTCATGTGCTGGGAGGTAATTGTAAAGCGCCCGTCGGTGCTGGGGTTTGGGTACACCTGGAAGCCGAATTGCTCGGGTGCTGCCGCCCGGGCCGAAAGCGTAGTGCTGGTGAGTCGGCGCATCCCAGTGCCAGCACCAGTTAGTGGATTTACGCCGCCAGTCCAGGCTGCCGTAGAGCTCACCGCATCCACAAACAGATTGTTCAGCGTGTTTTCCAGCGTCACCCAGGTTTGGCCGTTGTCACGCGAGTAGGCCGTGCCCCTGATGCCGTCACCCAGATCAGGGCCGGTGCTGATGTACTGGCTGGTACCAGGTACGTTATCAAGCCCCCACGCCGGGAAATTGCCCGTGAATGTAACCCGCGTCCAAGTCAGGCCGCCATCGGTGGTACGCTCCAACAGGCGGGTGCCCGTGTCCTGGTCCAAGAAAGAAGCCAGTCCGTTCTGCGCATCCCGGAAGGCTAGGTTTTGTATCCCATCTACAAGTCCCGTAGCAGCTACAGTCCAGGTAGCACCTTTGTCGGTGCTGCGGAACACGCGGCCTTCCAGTGTTCCAACCCAAATAGTATTGCCTGATACGGCATATACGTTATCGGCGGCATTTTCACGCAGAGTCGAAGCCGGTGTATTCGCAACGGTGGTCCAGGTGACTCCTCCATCAATGGTTCGGTAAATTTCCAGTGGCCCACTCGCAACCGGCGGATCACCCACGCAAACGCCTTCTGTGGCGCTGAAAAAATGCACCGCAGTGGGGTAGCTATTGGTGCTGCCAAACTGCTGCGGTGTGGTTTGCCGCACCCAGGTTTGGCCACCGTTTGTCGTTTTCAGAATGCGGCTATTGGCTCTATTCCCTACGACCCCAACCCAGGCGGTATTCGCATCAACTGCCGTGAGGCAACTCACAAACTCGTCGGCAGTCAGCACCCCGGTCACGATTCCCGTAGTCCAGGTAATACCACCATCCGTACTCCGGGCTACTTGGTTGGTGTCGTCGCCATTCAAGTCGTACCCTATCGTCCACACCGTAGTTGCATCAACGGCTTTAATGAGGAAGGGCGCCGCCACGGGGTTGGTAAAGCCGATGGGCTGCGTCACCCATTGCGCTTGCACAGTGGTAGCGGCAAGCAGCAGGCCTGTGAGTAATGGTAAGGAAGTTCTCATACGTTGAATCAGCAGTAAAATGGGGAGGAACATAATGTATAGGAAGGAGTAGGGAGTAAGCAGTTTAGTTGCTTGTACCGCACTATATATCTTTTAATCGATAGTAGGCAGCCTTCATCAAATCATTACAAACACTACACATTGAGGTGACACTGCCGCCCGAATTTTGCCGGGCCTTCGGTTGCACAACTCGCAACACCTGAAGTAGCCTGCGCTTTATGCCCGCTAACACCTTTGAATCATGCCCGGCGCCCACAGTAAGCAGCTCGTTGCCAACAAAACCAGAGCCCACTACGGTGCGGCGGCTCCTAAGCATCCGGATTGCTTTGCAGCTTAGTGGGCAACCGACGCTCACTGCCGCCAGTCATATCCTGCTAGCCCGGTACGTAGCCGGCCAACTACCTCTTTCCGACATTATACCACTGCTATAGCAGTGTGTTAGCTTCCGCTCGCCGCAGTGTACGCACTGCTTTTTCTATTGCCCCACCCCTATGAAAGCCAAAAAGCAAGAACTGGTTGCTACCCTCCTAGAAGCCTTGGCGCCACAGCTAAGCTTGGTAGTACCAGCAGGCCACAAAACGCCCAAGCCGCTGCTAAAAACCGTGCGTCAGCTCGCCGAACAGCTAGTGCGCGTCCGCAACAAGCAAGCCTCTAAAGCCGGTAGCCCCAAACCCAAGGAACTGCGCCAAAAGCTCACCGATGAATTAGTAGCCGTTCTCGATGCGCATTTTGCCGAAGACGTACTAGCCGAGCAGGAAAACAAGGTCATCACTGAAACCGCAGAAGAATTGGCAGCCAAACTCACCAAGCTGCGCAGCAAGCAAACGCAGAAACCAGCCTTCACCGACACTGTTGCTACCGACACTACACAAGCAGCGCCAGCAAAACAAGCACGTCGTAAACGCCCCAGAGCTATACCACCTGTGAGTGTACCTGCTGCAAGCTAACGGTAGAGGCCCAGGCTGTACCTCAATAACGCAAGAAGCCCCTTCGCAAACTGCAAAGGGGCTTTTTTTGTACCAGAGACGGGAATCGAACCCGTACTTCCTTACGGAAACGGCATTTTAAGTGCCGCGTGTCTACCTATTCCACCACTCCGGCTCTTGCTTGATTCTTCCCCCGATAGGTTGAAGTTAAAGCGTGGCAATTTGGGCACAATAACTGTAAATTCTCAATTCTGTGGTCATTATTTATGCCATTTATATGGTGTAGCTCCAGCGGTATTGGTTGTCCCAACCAGTCTCTCAAGTGGCATTGTTCACATATAGGCTGTTTATAACCTGATGCCAACAGGCGCTTTTTCAAGCGGTTACTTGAAGTATATGAGGAGTTTTCAATAAGTATTTCCGCCCAGTGACAGCGTCGCCCAAAAGGTTGAAATCGATGTCCGGTATTCCAGCCTTTTCCGGTGAAATGATCTGTACTTATTTCCAGACGGGCAATGCGTGCCTGGACTGTTTTATAATTTCCTCCAGCAGCCACCAGACCGAGTCGGGCAAGGACTTGCGCAATAGAAAAGCTCTGCGCTACTATCGCCAAAAACTGTTCATCGCTCAACCGGCTTCTCATCCTTTGTTTCCTGAAAGGAACCCAAAACAAAAAGAGGATGTCGCGGTGGCAACATCCTCTTGGAGCGGGAGACGAGGTTCGAACTCGCGACCTCGACCTTGGCAAGGTCGCGCTCTACCAACTGAGCTACTCTCGCTTGAGTCAGCCACCGTAGTGGCGTTTTGGTGTGACAAAGGTACTACAGGAAATCAAGTTGTCAAGGGTGAGCCCTAAAAAAAGTCTGTTTCCCACTGCTGTTTAAGCGGTTTTTGCTGATTGTCAGGGAGAAAAATTTCGAAAGGGTTTTGCCCATGCGAGTAAGCAGTACGAACATAACCCCTTTGCCAAGGGGGATGGCAGTAGCAAATGAGGTGGCCTGTGCAGGCTAAGCCACCTCATTTGGCTGTTGCTTTTGTTATTTTCCGCCTACTGCCAACTTCAGCTCGTTTAGTTTCAAAAGGGCTTCAATCGGGCTCATGGTATTAACATCCAGCGTCTGAAGCAGCTCCCGCACCCGTCCTAAGGCTGGGTCGGCGGGCTCGAACATGCTGAGCTGCAAGCTAGGACGGGGGGCATTGTGTACCGCTGCAACGGGCTGGGCTTTGGGGCCGCGTGCAGGTTCTGCGCCGTTAAGCGGTACCACTTTGCCACCACCCAAGTTTTCATCGAGGCCGGCCAATACTTCATCAAACTCGGTGGGAGCTTCGGTATCGAGGCCGGCGCTGGCGCGCTCCTGCTCCAAGTGGTGCATGATTTCGTTGGCTCGTAGGACCACCGAGGTGGGCATGCCGGCCATGCGGGCCACATGGATGCCGAAGCTGTGCTCGGAGCCGCCTTCCTGGAGCTTGCGCAGAAACAGAATGCGGCCATCGGCTTCGCGCACGGCCACGTTGTAGTTGCGCACCCGCGGGCAGTCATCGGCTAGCTGGTTGAGCTCGTGGTAGTGGGTGGCAAACAGCGTTTTAGCGCGGGCTTTGGGGTTGTTGTGCAGGTGCTCCACCAACGCCCAGGCAATGCTAATACCGTCGTAGGTGCTGGTGCCGCGCCCGATTTCGTCCATCAGCACCAAGCTCCGATCCGACAAGTTGTTGAGGATGCTGGCGGTTTCGGTCATCTCCACCATGAAGGTGCTTTCGCCCTTGCTTAGGTTGTCGGAAGCGCCTACGCGGGTGAAAATCTTGTCGATGATGCCGATGGTAGCCGCTTCAGCGGGCACGAACGAACCGATTTGGGCCAGCAGCACAATCAGGGCGGTTTGGCGCAGCAGCGCCGACTTGCCGGCCATGTTGGGGCCGGTTATCACCACAATCTGCTGGTCTTCCTGGTCGAGGTGAATGTCGTTGGGAATGTACTGCTCGCCGGGCGGTAATTGCCGCTCGATAACCGGGTGCCGCCCGGCCTTAATATTCAATACGGTGCTGTCGTCAACGGTAGGCTTCACGTAGTGGTATTGCCGGGCCGTGGCTGCAAACGAAGCCAGGCAGTCAGTTACACCAATGGCGCGGGCGTTCTGCTGAATCTGGGTGATGTACTCGGCCGCCGACAGCACCAAATCGTTGTAGATGTTCTGCTCGATGACGAACAGCCGATCTTCGGCGTGCAAGATTTTCTCCTCGTACACCTTCAGTTCCTCGGTGATGTAGCGCTCGGCATTCACCAGCGTCTGCTTCCGAATCCAGGTGGCGGGCACTTTGTCTTTGTGGGCGTTGGTGACTTCGAGGTAGTAACCAAAAACCTTGTTATATGCCACTTTCAACGACGAAATACCGGTTTCCTGCACGGCCCGCTGCTGCAACTGAAACAGGAAGTCCTTGCCCGAAAACGCAATGCCGCGCAGCTCGTCCAGCTCTTTGTCTACGCCATCATTAAGCACGCCGCCTTGGTTGGTGAGGATGGGTGCATCGGGCCGGATTTTCTGCTGGATTTCCTCCCGCAACGCAGCGCAGGCGTTGAGCTGGTCGGCCATCTTTTGCAGCGCCCGGATGCCGGATGCCGCCAACTGCTCGCGCATGGGCGCAATGGCTTCGAGGGCGCGGGCCAGTTGGAGCAGCTCGCGCGGATTGATGCGGCGCACGGCCACTTTGGAAATCAGCCGCTCCAGGTCGTTGATTTGGCGCAGGTGCTGCAACAGGCTTTCCAGCAACTCGGGGGTTTGCAGCAAGGCCTCCACGGTGTCGAGGCGGCGCTGAATCTGGGCGGGTTCTTTCAGGGGCAGCACCACCCACTTGCGCAGCAGCCGGGCCCCCATCGGCGTCACGGTCTGGTCGAGAATATCAATGAGGGGCACGCCGCCGGGGTGCTGGGCGTGCACCAGCTCCAGGTTGCGCACCGTGAATCGGTCGAGCCACACGTACTTATCCTCCTCCAAGCGCCCGATGCTGCCGATGTGGCCGACGTCGGTGTGCTTGGTTTCGGCGAGGTAGTGCAGAATGCAGCCGGCGGCCGTAATGCCTTCGCGCAGCCCATCAATGCCGTAGCCTTTGAGCGACGTGGTGTTGAAATGGCGCGTGAGGGTATCGTGGCCGTAGTCGTAACCGAAAACCCATTCGTCCAGCGCGTAATGGCAATAATCGGGGCCGAAATGGCCTTCAAACTCTTGGCGGCTTTTTTTGCAGAACAGCACTTCGGCCGGCTGGAAATTCTGGAGCAGCTTGCCGAGGTATTCCACCGTGCCCTGCGCCACCAGAAACTCGCCGGTGCTGATGTCCAGGAAACTGATGCCGGCTTCCTGCTTGCCGAAATGCACGGCGCAGAGGTAGTTGTTGGAGCGCCGCTCCAGCACGTTGTCGTGCAAGCTCAGGCCAGGCGTAACCAGCTCCGTGATGCCGCGCTTTACTAGTCCCTTGGCTTGTTTGGGGTCTTCGAGCTGGTCGCAGATGGCTACGCGCTGCCCGGCCCGCACCAGCTTGGGCAGGTAATTGTCGAGGGCGTGGTGAGGGAAGCCGGCCAGCGGTGTTTCCGAGGCCGTGCCCGCGCCGCGCTTGGTGAGTGTAATATCCAGAATGCGCGAGGCCGTCACGGCATCCTCCCCGAAGGTTTCGTAGAAGTCGCCGACCCGGAACAGCAGTACCGCGCCGGGGTGGGCCTGCTTAAGCTGGTAGTACTGCTTCATGAGCGGCGTATCGACCACGGGAGCGGGGCCAAGGGAGCCGTGCATGCGGATGGGTTTCTTGTCGGGGGCGGCGGTGCTTGTTTTCACTAGGGCAGAATGTAACACCAAGCTCCAGCTTGGTGAGGCGTTGGTACGCAACGTAGGCATCGTGGCAACGGTAGTGGTGCAACGATTCACCAAGCTGGAGCTTGGCGGTGCAGGCGGTTCGGCAAGCTAACAGCAGCCACCTACGGGCGTGTTCCTACCTTTGCAATTATGCGCAAACTCTCGATGGAAGAGCTGAACCGGCTGACGGTGGCAGACTTCAAAAATACGCGAAAATTCCCCCTCACCCTAGTGCTCGACAACGTGCGCAGCCTGCACAACGTGGGCGCCGCCTTCCGCACCGCCGATGCCTTTGCCATTGAAAAAATCTGGCTCTGTGGCATTACTGGCCGGCCCCCGCAGCGCGAAATCACCAAAACTGCCTTGGGCTCTACCGAGTCGGTGGTGTGGGAATACGCCGCTACTACGCTGGACGCCTTGCAGCAGCTCCGGGCGGCCGGCTACGTGCTGGTAGCCGTGGAGCAAACCACCGGCAGCCAGCAGCTGCCGGCTTTTCAGCCCGACCCAACCCGGCCCCACGCGCTGGTAATGGGCAACGAGGTATTTGGGGTGGAAGACGAAGTGCTGGCTTTTTGCGACGCCGCCGTGGAGATTCCGCAGTTTGGTACCAAGCATTCCCTCAACGTGAGCGTGGCGGCGGGCGTGGTACTCTGGGACTTCCTGAGCAAGCTGGGCTTCACCACCGGCCGCGAGCTATAACCTGATAGTCAATTAGCTATCCGGGTCTGGTACGTCGGTAACGCAAGATGGCCTGCGGGCTGAACAGTAGACTGTATTTCATCAGATTCTGTTTAGATTTGAAACTTAGCCCTGCCAGGTGCGGGGCGGTTGCCACTTTGCGCTTTTCTTTTCCATCTCCTTCCTATCACTTTCACTGGATGAAATTAACTTCTACTATGTCGGGCTGCCGGGTACTGGCCTTTGCGGCCGTGCTAGGCCTGCCCACCCTGGCAACTGCACAGCAACAACCCTTGTCCCGCGCCCTGGCGGCTCTCACTGCGCAGGCCACCCGGCAAGGACTGAGCGAACAGGATTTGCTGAACCCCGTTGTTACCAGCCAGCACACCGATGCCAGCACTGGCCTGACGCACATCTATCTGCGCCAGCGCCACCAAGGCATTGAAGTGTACGGTGCCGTTGCAAACGCCACCGTAGCCGCCAACGGCAAGCTGGTGGCTTTGCGCCACAGTTTCCTGCCCAACGTAGCCGCCCAAGCCCGTACCAGCAGCCCCAGCCTAACGGCGGCACAAGGTGTAGCCGCTGCCGCTCGTGCGCTGAGCCTGCCAGCCCCGCGCGCGCTAAGCGTGGTGAAAGATGGCCAGCCCACTGCCGGCCTGGTGTTCAGCAAAGGCGGTATTTCACTGGATGACATTCTGGTAAAGCTGATGTATCAGCCCTTGCCGAGTGGGGAACTGGCGCTGGCCTGGGACGTTACCATCTCGACGCTCGACGCGCAGCACTACTGGAATGTGCGCGTAGACGCCAGCACCGGCGCACTACTCGACCAAGCCGACTACACGATTTCAGAGCCGGTGTCATTTGCTGAGCTTACCCAGCGCAGCTTGGCTACCCAAACCTGGCCTCAGGTAACCTCGCAGCCTACCACCGGCAACCGCGTAACCGTACCCAACTCCTATAGCGTATTCCCGCTCACCATCGAAAGCCCAAACCATGGGGCCAGCCAATTGGTGGTGAATCCGGCCGACGCTATGTACTCGCCCTTCGGCTGGCACGATGTAAACGGGGTGGCTGGTGCTGACTCCACCAATACCAAGGGCAACAACGTGTATGCGTACCTAGACCGGAACGGACTCAATACCTTCCGCAAAGGAGCCAGCCCTGATGGCGGGGCCACTCAGGTATTCGACTTCCCGTTTGCTGCCGCCGCGCAGCCTACCACCAACTCGGATGCGGCGGTAACCAACCTGTTCTACTGGAACAACCTGATGCACGACGTAATGGCCTCGAAAGGCTTTACGGAAGCCGCCGGCAACTTCCAGGTGAAAAACTACTCCAATACGGGTATTGGCAACGACCCTGTGCGTGCCGAAGCCCAGGATGGAGCCGGTTTGGCAACTCCCAACCTGAACAATGCCAACTTTACAATAACGGCCGATGGGCAGCCTCCACGCATGCAAATGTATGAGTGGTCGGGGCTGACCTCGGTGAGCGTTACGGCACCTACTGCCCTGGCTGGCCCACTGAATGTAGCAGAAGGGAACAATGGCCGGACGCTTAATGCCGTAGGCCCTATCACTGGCAATTTGGTGGCCGTAAACGATGGCTCGGCTCAGCCGACCCGTGGCTGCAACACCCCGCTGGTAAACGCCGCCGCTGTGAACGGCAATATTGCACTGATTCGGCGGGGCAAATGCAACTTCTCGGCAAAGATTAAAATTGCCCAAGACGCTGGCGCCCGCATGGTTGTCATGATGGACAGTATTCCGAACGCTGCCGCGCTGGTAACCATGGCCGGCACCGCTCCCGATTCGGTTGGTATTCGCATTCCGTCGGTGTTCATTTCCTACAACGATGGTATTCGGCTGAAAACGGCGCTTGATGCCGGCCAGACGGTGACGATTACGGCTGGCTCCGCACCGCGCCGCGACGGCGACTTCGACAACGGCATTGTGGCGCACGAATACGGCCACGGTATTTCTGGTCGTCTGACCGGCGGTGCCGCCAACGCTACCTGCCTCAACAACGCCGAGCAAATGGGCGAAGGCTGGAGCGACTTTTTTGCTTTGTGGATGACCACCAAGCCCGGCGACCTGGGTACTACGCCCCGTGGTATCGGAACGTATGCTTCCTACGAGCCCACTACTGGCTTCGGTATCCGGACGCAGATGTACAGCACCAATATGGCCCTCAACGACCTAACGTATGCTGACCTGGGAGCAAGCCCCTACACGGCCGTACACGCAATAGGCGAAATCTGGGCGGCTACGCTCTGGGATTTGAACTGGGCCCTGATTGGCCGCTACGGCTACAACAACGACCTCAAAGCCCTGACTGGCGGCAACAACGTGGCCCTGCGCCTGGTAATTGAAGGCCTGAAGCTGCAAGGCTGCCGCCCCGGTTTCCTCGATGGCCGCAACGGCATCCTCAAGGCGGATTCTGCCCTGAACAATGCCGCCAACTCGGCGCTTATCTGGCAGGTATTTGCCCGCCGGGGTATGGGCTTCAACGCCGTGCAGGGTTCCAGCGCTGTTATTACCGATCAAACGGCTGGCTATTCGCTGCCACCTACGCTCAGCGTAGCCAAGCGCCTCAACGAACAGCTGCTGGAAGTGTACCCGAACCCGGCTAACAGCCAGATTCTGGTGCGCACGCAAGTGAACAGCAAGGCGTCGGTAGGAGTGGAGCTGGTAAACCTGATGGGCCAGGTGGTACGCTCGTCGTCGGTGGCGGCCCACACGGTGCAGCAGGAAGGTGTGAAGCTACAGACTGCCGACCTGAGCGCCGGTGTGTATGTAGTACGCCTGACGACTTCAGAAGGTACTATCACCAAGAAAGTGGTGGTGCAGCACTAAGCTCTCCAGTCTCTTTCTTTTCAAGTATCGGAACCCGTCTGGCAACCAAGCCAGGCGGGTTTTTAGTATGTAGGGCATGTAGTGCGTTTATTTGCAGCTTAATTGCCTGTGCCAATGTCCTTTCGTTCTGATGCCGCGCTGTTGGCGCTACGCCCCGCTCTTGCAGTAGCACCCGCTACCGGCGACGCCACCGCCGGCGACTTTCTACACCACACCCTACGGCCAGTGCTCAAAATGCAGAACGAGCTGCTACTGGCCGTAGTAGCCGATTTCGTGCGCGACCACCACGTGCCGCTAGCCACCGCTTCCGTTTCCGACCAGCAACGGCTACTCACTGAACTGCTTACTCGCAACGTGAAGCTGCGTTACACAGTAATAGGAATAGTGAGTGGCCTTTTTACTAGCGACGAGCTAGCGTACTACCGCCAGCACCGCCCCGAGTTAAACCGTCGACTATTAGAGTTGGCCGTGCGGCGAGTGCAGGATCAGGCTGAGGAGGTAGTGAAATTATTGGCCGTATGAAAACATATTACGCTATTCTGGAGCTCGACGAACGCGCAAGTCCCGACGACATTCGCCGGGCCTACCGCCGTTTGGTGCTGCTGACGCACCCCGACCGTACCACTGACCCCACCCAGCACCGCCGGTACCTGGCCGTGAACGAAGCCTACGAAACGCTGGGCGACCGGGGGCGCCGCCTCCGCTACGATGCTCATCTGGCCCGGCAGCGGCAGCCACTTCCTCCTGTATTCACCTTAGATGAGGTGGCGCCCAAACCGCAATCCGCTCCAACTGCGCCGCGCCGAGGCTTCCGGATACCCTTTTTGCAAAACCAGGACCCCAAGCACATTCCGCTGCATATCCGCTACGCTGCCGAAATTCAACGGGCGTTGCCCCGCTTTCGGATGGCCGCCTACGCCAGTTTGCTGTGCGTGCTGCTAGTTGCCGTAGACTTCAACCGCACGGAAATCTTGCCTGATGAAACGGTGCAGGAAACCGAACGGGTATCCAGCAGAACCAAAAGGGGCGACTGGTACTACTTCCGCATCTTCACCGAAAACACCAGTTTCAAAGTGAACAGTACCATTGACCTAGCTAAAGGCGACCAGGTGATGGTAGAGCAGACGCCGTGGTTCGGGAAGGTGAAAAACGTGACCATCAACTCCGGTAAAATGCAAGGCAATACGCTGCAAATCAGCAATTTTGATTTGCTCTGGTCGTTGGCGGTGCTGGTAGCAGGCAGCGCCGTGCTGGTGATTTTTCTGGATGTACGGCCTGATCGGGCTTTCAACCTGGGGTTTGCCAACTCGCTGGCCGCCTTTTTTATGGTGGTGTATCTGTTTTTTGTGTGAGCAATATGCCCCCGTTGAGGTACAGGCAGTAGCTATAAAAAAGGCCCGCAACTAGAGTTGCGGGCCTTTTTTTACAAAGTCACTAACCGGGCTACCGGTTGCGCTAATCGTATTGCGACTCACGCAGATGCACGGGGGAAGTTTTCTTACGCAAGCGCATATTCAGGATTTCCACTACCAGCGAGAAAGCCATGGCAAAATAGATGTAGCCCTTCTCTATTTCCTTGT
Organism: Hymenobacter telluris; assembly: GCF_017313265.1. Lineage (GTDB taxonomy): Bacteria > Bacteroidota > Bacteroidia > Cytophagales > Hymenobacteraceae > Hymenobacter > Hymenobacter telluris. Next base: position 246,258 of record NZ_JAFLQZ010000002.1, read on the forward strand.
GGAACGACTCCATTACCAGCATCACCCCAATCATAATCAGGAAAGAGAGAGCCAGCATTTTGATGGTTGGGTTGCGGTTCACAAAGTCGGCTACCACACCCGAGAAGGCCAGCATTACACCCATCGACAGGATAACAGCCGCAATCATAATCAGCACGTTATCAACCAGCCCGACGGCCGTCAGGATGGAGTCGAAGCTGAAAACGATGTCGATGAGGATGATTTGGAAAATGATGCTACCCATTGACGCGCCACCTTTACCGTTAGCCGTGCTTTCGTCTTCTTCACCTTGGAGCTTGGTGTGAATTTCGGTGGTGCTCTTGCCAATCAGGAACAAGCCGCCGCCCAGCAGAATCAGGTCGCGGCCGGTTACGCCAAACGGCTCATTCATCCACGGCAGATTCAAAGTGAACAGCGCCGACTTCAGCCCCACAATCCAGGAAATACTCAGCAGCAGCCCAATCCGGAACAGCAGCGCCAGCAGCAACCCGATGGTACGGCCCCGGGCCTGCTGCTCATGCGGCAACCGATTGACAATGATGGAGATAAAAATGATGTTGTCGATACCCAACACGATTTCCATGAAGGTCAGCGTGAGCAAACTCACCCAGGTCTGCGGGTCGGAGAATACCGAAAAGTCGAAGTGCATTGGTTGGTTGTTGAATTGTTGATTGTTGAATTGCGAAGCGGTTGATTATTGCAAGATTGGACGTTAGATGCCCAACAATTCAACAATCAGCATCCAGCAATCAGCTTTTCATATTCACAAATTGCAGCGGCTGGCCAATGTCGGTGCGGCGCAGCAGGGCAATAACAGCTTGTAGCTCGTCGATTTTTTTGGCCGTAACGCGCACCTGGTCGTCCTGCATTTGGGCTTCCACTTTCAGCTTGGCGTCTTTGATGGCCTTCACGATTTTGCGGCCCGCCTCTTTATCTACCCCGGCCCGCACCTTGATGGTTTTCTTCACCAGGTTGCCACTGGGCTGCTCTTCGGCCGTGAAATCGAGGGCGGTGCCATCAATACCTTGCTTTACCACCCGCGCCAGCAAAATATCTTCCAGCGCCTTCACGCGCATCGAGTTTTCCGAGCTTAGCAAGATGGTGTTGGCTTTCTTATCCAGGTCCATCCCGCCTTTGGTGTCGCGCAGGTCGTAGCGGGTTTGAAGTTCTTTTTTGGCTGTGTTTACCGCATTTTCGAGGGTTTGCGGGTCCACTTTGCTTACAATATCAAAAGAGGCCATGAGAAGGAGAAGGTTAAAAGAAACAGGAAGCAGGCAAGCCTGCCGCCTTTAGGTTAAGCGGAGGGCAAAGGTAGGAAGTTGGTGTACGAATATTTGCGGAAAACAGTGAAGTACGTACCTGGCAACGAAGCAGGAAAATTGCGCCGTAAAAACATCAGGGGCTGCTTTACCTTATAGCCTTGTTATTCCGTTTTAGCTTTCTTTCCTCGTTGCTACAATCAGGTTCGTTATGGCTGTTCGTTCCCCCCAAACCTCGGCTGAGTGGTCGGCTTACTACCAGTTGCGTTACGAAGTGCTCCGCCAACCCTGGCAGCAGCCGGTTGGGTCGGAGCGGGTACCCGAAGACGAAGACCCCGCCACTGTGCACGCGCTGTGCCTGATGCCAACGGATGCAGTAGCCGGCGTCGGGATGCTCCAGTCGGCAGGGCAGGGGCGGGGGCAGATTCGGTTTATGGCCGTAGCGCCCGCCTGGCAGGGCCACGGCATCGGCCGCGAGCTGCTGGGGTATCTGGAGGAGGTAGCCACGCAGCTGGGGTACGCCGAAATAGTGCTGCACGCCCGCCAAGCCGCGGTACCGTTTTATGTGCGGCTAGGCTATGCTATTGTGGCGCCGTCGCACACGCTGTTTGGTAGCATTCCGCATTTTCTGATGAGCAAGGAGTTGGCGCAGTAGTCAACCGGTACCTTCGGGTAGCTTGCCCGGCAAAAACGTCTGCTACGCTCACTCAATTCCCCGATTTTTCTCTCATGGAACAACTCCCCGATGTAGCCACGCTGGTGGCCATCTACAACCAAATAAATACTTACGGCCGCGTGAATGGCATGGACCTGACTGTGCAGCAACCCGGCGTAGTGCAGTACACCATGACCATCCGCGACGAGCATCTGTCGTCGCCGGGCACTTGCCACGGGGGCGTGCTGGCGGGCCTGATGGATGCGGCGTTGGGCGCGGCGGCTCTTTCCTTAGCCTTCACCGCTGGGGAACTGGTATCCACAGTGGAATTTAAAATCAACTACCTGCACCCGGTGCATCTGCACGACAACCTGGTGGCACGCGGCACCGTGGAGCACAGCGGCAAAACGCTGGTAGTAAGCAGTGCCGTTATCAGCTGCCCTGCCCGTAACCAGCTGGTGGTAGCCCGCGGTATGGGCACGTTCAACCGCTACCCCGCCGACAAGCGTAATTTCCATCAGCTGTTATTTCCTGATGCCGGACTAGGCGAAGTGAAGTAAGCTGCACCTAGCCTGATTTTGCCACTAGTAGAAAAGCAAAAAGCCGCCGGAATACCGGCGGCTTTTCAATAAGCAAATGATACGCTACTACGAAAACTACAGGCGCTCCGATGAGTCGGCCGACTCAGTTTCGGTGTGCTCCTCGTCATACTCGTCGCCTTCCTCCATCTGAGGGGCCTCTACTTTGCGCACGTTGCGGGCACAGTCTTCGTCGCGGTGGTTGCGGCCTACGGTGAACTCCACCCAGTCGCCTTCGCGCAGCTCGTTGAAGTCGCCTTCCGACATGTCGGCGTAGCTGAAGAACAGGTTGTTGGGCGGCATCACCACGAAACCGAAACCGTTTTTCAGGTTCTTGATGGTGCTGATACCTACCGTGCCAACCGGACCGGCAGCCGTAGGGCCGGTGGGCCGAACGGGCTTGGCTGGGGCTGGGAAAGCCACGGGCTCTGGCGTGTTCACAAACATGCTTTCAATCAGCTCGTCCCCATCGGTGAGGCCCTGGTCGATGATTTCGTGCATCTGCACGGGGTAGGTAGCTTGCTCCAACAGGTGCTGCGAGGCGCGGGTTACGCGGGCTTCACCTTTGAAGTCAACGTACTTGAAGTCCCAGTTCAGCAGCATGACGCGCGTGCCGATGGTGTTGAGCTTCTTGATGAGCGGTGCGTAGTCGGAGTCGCCGGCAATCAGCACTACTACGTCGTAGCTCTTATGCAGCGTCAGCTCCAAGGCCTCCAACGACAGCCACACGTCGATGCCTTTTTCCTGCAAACGACCGTCGCGGGTCTTGAGGGGCATGTAGTGCGTGGCAATACCCATGTTCATGAGGATATCGTCGAGCAGCCGGTCGTGGAACAGGCGGTCTTTATCGCGAGCTTCCGTAGCCGAAAGACGGCCCCGGAAGAAATGGGAATCAATAACTCGGCTCAGACGCAAATCAACGTCTTCTTCCTCTGCCACTTGGTGGCGAATAAATTCGTGTAGGCCTTCCAGGCTGATACGAGCCTTACGGTCATGCTGGAAGTAGTAGTAATCACTGATCTTAAGGAAATAATTGCCGTCGTAGAAGACGCCGATCCTAATCAGAGGGCTATTTATCTGGTTCATACTGAAAAAAAGGGTTGGAGGTAAGCAAGAGGTGTGTGTGATATAAGGGAGCGGGTAATCGGAGGCGGTAAAACTCAGGAGGGTTACCTACCTGAGCAAAGGTACAAAGCTTGGAGTTTTGACGTCGAAGTTGGAAAAGTAGTAGTGCGTGATAACCACTTCTTTACAAAGGCGGATCAAGTGAGTGCCTACGCACAAATTAGTCGCAGGCAATAAGAAACGGCTGTTAGGATGAAGAAGATATGAGGAAGCAAGTTTCTCTTTTCCACTGATAATCCCAATGGCCAGCCAGGAATGTGCTGTGTAGGAAAGCTGCTACGCCTGGTATTAATGTAATATTAGGAAATATATATTTTATATGGTGCAGATTGAAAATCAGTTGAAGTCTCTCCTCTTCTATCCCGTGCTACGGTTCAGCTTCAGCGCTAATTTATTGCAGTTAAACGTACGCCACAAATAATGCCGTAATCTTGAAGGTCTGACTTCAAGTGGAATAGAGCCACTTTTATTCAGGCCAGGGTAGCACGATTACGCTACTACTTTCTTTCTGTGTTGATACACAAGTGCTTGAATAACACGATTTGCGCATTCTTGGTTGCATAAGCCATTTGACGAAGTGTTAAAAAAATCCTTGGATAACGCAATTCTAAATAAATGGTCGTCCAACTTTAAAAATTCATCTTTCCGATTACCAGGCCGAGTACCAGCAGTCCATAGCCAGTACAGATGCTCACTTCCAGTAAGTTACCACTCGGCGAACCGGTTCGGATAAGGGGGATTTTCAGGCAGGTATCAGTAAGGGGCATAAACCACTTCACGCCGGCCTTGGTAAGCGTATCGGCCAGTAAGTGAGATGCATAGCCCCCGCCGGCGAATAGCGCTACGCCGTGCCAGCCCAAACTCTGGTTGGCTAAGTGGCCGATGTAGGTCCAGAGGCCGGCCGCCCAGATGGTGTGGGTCCAGGAGCGGTGCGCGGTAAACGGGGCCACGGCCACAAACAAGCCCACCATGCTCAGCCAAACGTAGCCAGTGTAGAGCCCCGCCATAACCGTGCTCAGGCCCGTGAACAGCAGCGCCAGCTTGCGGGCCGAGCCACCCTGCATGGCCGCTCCTAGCAGCCCAAACGCCAACGCCGCCGTAAAGCCCATGCGCCTATCCGGGCCGGGCGGCTCCAGAAAGTGCGTGTAGAGCGCCAAGCCCGCTGCTACCAGCACGAAGGCCCACCGCACGTAGTTCTGCGCGAAGCCCAGCCGTTTGCTGAGCCGGGATTCAGGATGGTCGAGGTCGGGCGCCAGGGCCGAAAAACCAGCCAGCGCAATACCGGCCGGCGAAAACTTTACCCCAGCTACTAAGCCGCCAATGGCAACGCCGGTAATAAGGCCAATGGCCAGGTGAGAAGAACCGCGCAAGAGCAATTACAGGATAAATAGACTATAGCAAGCCACTGGTTACATTGCAGCCAGCGAGAGTACAATAGTAAAGATTGTATCAGCAGCACAATAATGATTTCGTCAGATTGGCTTATTCCTTCTATGAAGGGCTGATTTTCAACTGCCAACTATTTACAGCACGCTGGCTAAAACCATTGCCGAACCTGAACAGCAAAGCCGGCAATGCGGCTTACCATTGGCCCGAACTGCCCTTGAGGTTGCTGCTGGTGCGGATATCGTCCACTTGGTTTTCGAGCAGGGCAATGCCTTGCCGGAAGGCATTGGCGGCTTCTTCCTGCTCTTCGGGGGCGAGGGGGCCGTGCTCCTGGACTTGCTGGCGAAGCTGGCGCAGGTGGTCGAGGAGCTGGTCCCAATCCTGACCGGCGGGCTCGTGAGTTGGTTCTGTCATGAAGAGGGTAGCAGAGCCGGGTTAAGCGCGTGAAGTTGGAAGGTACAACGCACACCACGAAAATGTTGCGGAAACTTTCGGGGGCAGGCGGTGGTATTGGATAGCGTGTGCCGTGGCGCACCGTTTTATAGTGTCGCCCGACCGGATGTTCGTCCGGCCGGGCTTCTACCTTTGCTTCCTCTCCTAGACTATCCGCCGCTTTGAAGGTTTCTGATTTTCTCCAGCTATACTCTCTCGACCCTACCGTTATGACGGTGGGAGCCCGCCTGAACCCGGCTACGCGCAACTCGCTCCGCGGGGTTGCGCCGGCTGAGGCCGTGGCGCACCCACGGCTGCACCTGCGCGGCCTTGTTGGGAGCCAGGATGCAGTGTTGGCCGCGGCTATGCATACAGCATTTCCCGACCAGCATCACCTGTTCATTCTGCACGACCGGGAGGAAGCCGCGTACTTCCTGGCCGACTTGCAGCACTTGCTGCCTAATGAGGAGCCGTTGCTGTTCCCGAGTTCCTACAAACGGCCCTACGCTTTCGACGAGACAGAAAACGCCAATGTGCTGATGCGGGCCGAGGTGCTGAACAAGCTGAACTCGCACCGCGGCCCCAAAACCGCCGCTGAGCAAGCCACCGAAGACGCGGAAGACGCCGCCAAGCCCAAGACCAAAAAGGGGGCGCGGGCCAGCGTGAAAGACACGGCCGGCGCCATCATCATCACCTACCCGGAGGCGCTGTTCGAGAAGGTAATCAACAAGAAAAGCTTGGTAGCCAACACGTTCATTGTGAAGAACGGCGACAAGCTGGACGTGAACTTCATCAGCGAGATGCTGGCCGAGTACGACTTCGAGCGGACCGACTTTGTATATGAGGCGGGGCAGTTTGCGGTGCGCGGCGGCATCGTGGACATCTTCTCGTATGCCAACGAGCTACCGTACCGGATAGAGCTGTTCGGCGACGAGGTGGAAACCATCCGGACGTTCGACCCGGAAAGCCAGTTGTCGGTGGAGAAGCGGGAGCAGGTGAGCATCATCCCGAACGTGCAAACCAAGCTGCTGCAAGAAACGCGGGAGGCGTTCCTGGACTTCATTCCGAAGAACACCACGGTGTGGGCCAAGGACATGCGCCAAACCCTGGACGTGGTAGAAGAATCGTTCGACAAGGCCGAGGCGGGCTTCCAGGAGCTGCTGCTGACGGCGGGCGGCACTCAAATCGTGAGCAAGCCCGAGGACCTGTTTGAGACGGGGAAGTCGTTTAAGAAGCTGCTGGAAGGCTTTGCAGTGGTGGAGTTCGGCAAACGGTTCCACTACAAGGCGGGGGCCGAGGAGTTTCAGTTCACGGCCAAGCCGCAGCCGAGCTTCAACAAGGACTTCAACCGGCTGGTGAAGAACCTGCACGAAAACCAGGAGAAAGGCTACACCAATATCATTGCGGCCGAATCGGTGCGACAGGCGGACCGGCTGCGGACCATCTTCGACGAACTCGATAACAACGTACAGTTTCAGCACTTGCTGCTGGGACTGCGCGAGGGCTACGTGGACGAGACGCTGAAACTGGTGGTGTACACCGACCACCAACTGTTCGAGCGGTTCTACCGGGCGCAGGAAGGGCGTAAGTTCTCGAAGAAGAAAGCCCTGACCCTGAAGGAGCTGCGCACCTTGAGCCCCGGCGACTACGTGGTGCACCAGGACTACGGCATTGCGCGTTTCGCGGGCTTGACGCAGGTGGAAATCAACGACCGGGTGCAAGAGGCCATCCGGCTGGTGTACCGTGACGACGACGTGCTGACGGTGAGCATCCACGCCCTGCACAAGATTGCCAAGTACTCGGGCGCCGAGGGCACGCCGCCGAACATGAGCAAGCTGGGCTCGCCGGAGTGGGAGAACAAGAAGAAGTCGGTGAAGAAAAAGGTGAAGGACATTGCGGCCGAGCTGATTCGGCTGTACGCCAAGCGCAAAACCGCGCCCGGCCACGCCTTCGCCATGGACTCGTTTATGCAGGCCGAGCTGGAATCGAGCTTCATCTACGAAGACACCCCCGACCAGGCCAAGGCCACCGAAGACGTGAAGCGCGACATGGAAGTGCCCCACCCCATGGACCGGCTGGTGTGCGGCGACGTGGGCTTCGGCAAGACGGAAGTGGCTATTCGGGCGGCGTTTAAGTCGGTGGCCGATGGCAAGCAGGTGGCCGTGCTGGTGCCCACCACCATCCTGGCTATGCAGCACTACAAAACGTTCCGGGAGCGGCTGGCGGCCCTGCCCGTGACGGTGGAGTACGTGAACCGCTTCAAGAGCACCAAGCAGATCAAGGAGACGCTGGGCCGGGTGGCCGAGGGCAAAACCGACATCCTGATTGGCACACACCGCCTCACCAACAAAGACATCAAGTTCAAGGATCTGGGCTTGCTCATCATCGACGAAGAGCAGAAGTTCGGGGTGAAAACCAAGGACAAGCTCAAGGAGCTGAAGGTAAACGTGGATACGCTCACGCTGTCGGCGACGCCGATACCGCGTACCCTGCACTTCTCGCTGATGGGCGCCCGCGACCTGAGCGTGATTGCCACGCCGCCCCCGAACCGCCAGCCGGTGCAAACCGAGCTGCACGTGTTTGATGAACTGCTGGTGCGCGACGCGGTGGCCCGCGAAATCAAGCGGGGCGGGCAGGTGTTTTTCGTGCACAACCGCGTGAAAGACATCGACGAGCTGGCCAACATGGTGCTGCGCCTGGTGCCCGATGCCCGCGTAACCACCATCCACGGCCAGATGGAAGGCGACCTGCTGGAAAAGCGCATGATGAAGTTCGTGGACGGTGACTACGACGTGCTGGTGAGCACCAACCTGATTGAGTCGGGCCTGGATATTCCGAACGCCAACACCATCATCATCAACCGCGCCCACATGCACGGCCTCAGTGACCTGCACCAGATGCGCGGGCGCGTGGGCCGCTCCAACAAGAAGGCGTACTGCTACCTGCTCACGCCGCCGGTGGCCGGTTTGCCCAGTGATGCCCGCAAGCGCCTGAGCACGCTCGAAGAATTCTCGGACCTCGGCGACGGGTTCAAGGTGGCCATGCGCGACCTGGATATCCGGGGGGCGGGCAACCTGCTGGGCGGCGAGCAGTCGGGCTTCATCAACGACCTGGGCTTTGAAACCTACCACCAGATTCTGGACGAGGCGGTGCAGGAGCTCAAGGAAACCGAGTTCCGCGACCTGTTCCTCGGCGACCCGACCGAGCGCCTGCAAGCCGCCATCAAGGACAGCGGCCCCAAGGAGTGCAACATCGAAACGGACCTGCAAATCCTGATTCCCGACTCCTACGTGAGCAGCGTGTCGGAGCGCTTGCAGCTGTATAGCAAGCTCGATAGGGTGAAAAGCCCCGAGGAGCTGCGCAAGCTGGTGGCCGGCATAGTGGACCGGTTTGGACCGCTGCCGGCGGAAGTGGAGCAACTGGCCGACATCGTGCGGCTGCGCTGGCAGGCTTGCCAGGTGGGCTTCGAGAAGCTGACGCTGAAGAAGAACCTGCTCAAAGGCTACATCTCGGCCACCAACAACGAGCCCTACTTCCAGAGCGACACCTTCGGCAACATCCTCAGCTACGTGCAAACCCACACCCGCACGGCCAGCATGAAGGAGCGCAAAGAGCAGCTCATCGTCAGCATCGAGGAAGTGAAAACCGTGCAAGTCGCCAAGCGCATCCTCAGCGAGTTAGGGAGTGAGGAGAAGGTAGGGGTGTAGATACTAGTCTAATATCCTACAACCATTTCAACTACTGACGAAATTTCCATGATTAAATCTCTGTTCATTTTGTACTGTATACCTAAGATGGTTATTGTATGCAAATTGTTATTTGTGCTCACTTTATTAGTTTCTTGAATTCCATCTAACTCGAAGCATTTGAGTATTAGCATTCCTGCAAGCAAATGTCTTACCTGTTCAATTTGCAGTTGTGATGAAAAATTTAAATACTTCTTGAACAATAGATTTCTTGCTAATAAATATCTGTAGTAATAAATTCTTATTTGTCTTGGTGTTATCTCTGTGTCTAGATTTCCAATGATATTTGATATAAATTCAAATTCTTTTGCACTAAGTGCAAAGGGCTTCGATGAATTTTGAGAAATTTCTATTTCCTCTTGTTCGTATAGATCAACGTTAATACTTTGCGATTCGTGATAAATGGGTTTAGTTACAGATGCAGTTGTTTGCACGTTGTCCGTTTTTTGTGAAGTATCTTTAATTGTATCAACCTGTCCTCTTGTGAAAGCCTTAAATAATTCTATTTTATCGCCTAAGGAAAGTCTACCGAGTTTTATTCCTGCAATAAATAGTTTGTCTAGGTATTCTCTAACCATTTTATTAGATAATTTCTCGGCCTCAATTTGCTTGTTTTTTAAGGATAGATCTTTGTCTATAAAATCAAAATATTTTCGCTTAACTGCTAATTTTAATAATCGTTCGTCAATTGCAGTTAGTACAACCATCTTATTCGATATCTCATTGTCTTCAAGCATAATTCTTAAAGAATCTATTATTTGAATTATTTTATCTTCGTTACATCTGTCTATATCATCAACTATTAATAAAATTTTTTCATTATTTCCTTTCAGCCATGCTTTAACTAGCGCTCTTATTTCCTTTTGTACTTCTGCTTGAATTCCTAGTAAGGAAAAAAAACGATTTTTTATCGCTGTATTGCTTGAATAAGGTATTCGCAGATAGATAGGTGGATTTTACTATCGACTTTAATAGTTTTATTCCAGCTATGGAAACAGGTATCAGAAAACCAGCTACAAGTAATCCCTTGAACTTTTCTCCACCTTCAGAAAAGATCAAAGGTTTATATGTGTATAATGAATAAGTTATGATTACTATTCCTAGTAATATGATAGAAGAGGAAGCAATATTGTAGTATCCATTTCGTATGATATTTAATTTAAATACTTTGTATAGCCTATCAACTAATCTTGAGAATCTCCATTTATATTCACTTTTATAATAGGCTTCAGACATAGATTCATACAAGTATGCCCATACAGCAGGAGTGTCTTGATATTTCCACGCGTGAAAGTCGACTTTCTTATATGTATTATTTTTTAAATTTATATCTTCCCAAACCAAATTCATTAAGAAAGTCTTGCCTCTTCCCCAATTGCCAAATATTCCTATCATTTTGCCTTTGTCAGTAGCCTTGAGATTAATTATCAAATCGGCTATTTCTACGGCAATATCTTTTATTCCAATTGCTGGTTCTATGTGATCTTGTATACTAATTAATGATCTTTCTAGTATACTTTTTAACTGTGATAAATTTTCAGGGTCTGATAACGTGTCTTGATCTTGCTGTATATTTATAGTTGAAGTTTCATTTTCATTAATTGTTTTAGAATATTTATTTAAAACATTTTTTAAAGATTCATAATTTATATTTTGTTTTGCTAGAAGTTTTGAAACAATATTTTCTTCTTCACGAATTATACTGGAAAGCATGTGAGCTGTTCTTATTATTTCAGATTTATATATAGTTGCTTCTAAGTATGTTATTTTTAATATTTTTTCACTGATTTTTGTTAAAGGAATAGAACCGGTGATGTTTATATCCGTTAAATGTTCAGTGTTTAATGATATAATTCGGTCAATATTTTCCTTTAACTCATTTATATTAATATTTAATTCATGTAGTATATCTAAAGCGCTATTGTTTCCTTGTTTTATTATTGCTAAAATGAAGTGTTCAGGCCCTATAAATTGATTTTTTACTCTGATTGCTTCTTCTCTCGCAAGGCTTATACACTGTTTGACATGGTCTGAAAATTTTCTGTCCATCGTTGTTTATTTTAAATTAATAAATATCCTATCTGTTTTGGCAGGAGAAATGTCACCAAAAATATATGGGTTTCATACAATAGTAACACTTTTACTAGGCTATATCATATGACAATTATTGTTGACTACACAATCTTAAAGTGGCTTAGCAGCATAAAGACACGCTACAGTAAATCCTCTCACTTTACCTGTTAGCTCAACAGTTTATATCGTGTGCCAAGGGCTCTTTCACAGCAACGCCCCCAACCACACGGCGGGGGCGTTGCGTTTAACTACTGCCAGAAGCGGCGGCTACTCGGCGGCTTGGTGGGCGGGGGCGCTGGCGGCCGAGGCGGCGGTTTCCCGGCCGGTTACCGACAGAATCAGTTGCACGGTTTCGGTGGGCTGGTCCCAGTGCGGGAAGTGGCCGCAGTGGTCGAACCAATACAGGGAAGCATCGGGGAAGGCGGCGGCGGCGCGGCGGGCTTGGCTGGGGAAGCACACCCGGTCTTGCCGGCCCCACCCAATTACCAAGGGGTGCCGGATGCTGCCGCGTGGGGCACCTTCCTGCTTTTTGCCGTAGGCCAGGTCGCGCAGCAGCTCATCGAAGATGGGAGTGTGTACAAAGCTGCGCAGCTCCGTCAGCGCTACCGCGGCGGGCACCCGCCACGGCCGCGCCGAAAACTGCGCCAGCAGCAGCGTCCGCCCCACAGTACTGCCCGTGAGAGTGGGCAGCGCCGGCTCCACCGCCCGCAGCAAGCGCACCGAGCCCGCCACCGAGTAGTAGAAGAATGGTATCTGCCAGCCCTGCCAGAACCCGCCGGGGTCGAGGGCCACCACGGCACCCACCGCGCCGCGCCGGGCCAGTTCCAGTACCATGCGCGCACCCATCGAAGAGCCCACGCAGTCGATGCCGGTGAGGTGGTGAGCGTGCAGCCAGGCGGCTACGGCGTCGGTGAGGGCGTAGAAGGTGTTGGGGCCGGGGAGCGGGGGCGTCTGGCCGTGGCCGGGCAAATCGATGGTTATTACTTCGCGGTGGGCGGCCAGCTCGTCGAGGATGGGGTTCCAAGAGTGGCTGCTGCCGCCAATGCCGTGAATAAGCAGGAGCGGTTTGCCGGCGCCGTGGCGGGTGTGGTGCAGGTGCATAAGAGGGGTAGGATAGAGGATGAAGTGGTTGCCTGTGCTCGGGGGGAGCTGCTGCCAGTCGGGCGGCAGCAAGTGGCTGAGGTGGTAGTACGTGCGCGCCAGCTAAACAGCTATCCTACAGGTTTCCTAGGTGCATGGCTTCGGCGAAACCAAGCCCATTGCCCCCAACACCAACCCTGACGGTACCGACAACCCCGCAGGCCGCCAGCAAAACCGCCGGGTGGAGATTATTATATCATAACACCATACACAACCGGGCTGTACCACCCACATACTGTTTCAAACTTGTTCGCGCTGAAATGGGGCTTACTTGCTTTGCTCACTTATTTCGGTGCGAATGAGCTTGATCATCTGGCTGTCAACGGGTTTATGAATCAGGCCCGATACCAGGGTGTACTCTTTGGCCCGCTGGGCGTCGGAGGCGGCCAACGACGATGTAAGAACGTAGATGTGGCACCGCTGAGCCAGTTCCTGTTCGTGGGGCTTTAGGGCGTCCAGAAACTCCCAGCCGTCCATTACGGGCATGTTCAAATCCAGGAAAATGACGGCGGGAGCCCGGTCGGGGAGGTGTTGCTCAATGTAGTGTAGCGCGTCTTGGGCTGCCAAGAAAGAACGGATATTATCCGAGAACCCCTCGCGCTTCAGTAGCATCTCCGTCAGAAACACACTGGTCGAGTTGTCGTCAATCAATAAAATATCCATGTGGTGCTTAGCGTAGGTGGATAGTAAAACGGGTGCCTACTCCCTCGTGGCTGCTAACCGCAATGTGCCCGCCCATAGCCTCCACGTGGGTTTTGACTAAGTACAGGCCCATGCCGCGGCCAACGTGCTGGGAGTGAAACCGTTTGTAGAGCTTAAAAACATCGGAGCCGGCTTTCTGCAAATCAAAGCCCGAACCGTTGTCGGCGAAGGTAATTACGATGTCGTGCTCGGGGCTTACGGTACTCTCAATTTCCACTTGCAGCGGCCGCGCATCGGCGCGGTACTTGATGGAGTTGGAGAGCAAGTTGAAGAAAATGCTGTAAAGGTAGGCCCGGTTGCCGTGCACCCGCACATTGGGGGGCACTGCCAGCCGAATGCTGCCGCCGCACTGCGCCAGCGGCACTTCCAGCGTGCGGCGGGCCTGCTCAATTACGTCCAGCAGCAGCACCTGCTCGGGGGCTACCACGTTGCGGTTGTCGCGGATGGTAAGGATGGTGTTCATATCCTGCAACACGGCATCCAGCTGATGGGTATTGAGTTGCAGGTGCTGGCGGATTTGCTCGAAGTCGTAGGAAGCTGGTTGGGCGGAGGACAGCAGGTCCACTAAGCCCATGATGTTGGCCAGCGGACCCCGCAAATTGTGCGACACGATGTAGGTGAACTGCTGCAAATCATTGTTTTGCCGGTATAGCTCCTCGTGGGCCTTCACCCGGTCGGTAACGTCGGAAAAATACACCGACAGCCCTTCTTCCGATGGAAAGGCCTTTACATCAAACCACATCTGTAACCGCTCGAAGAAGCCCTCGAAATGCACCGCCTGCCCAGTGCTGATTGCCTGCGTGTAGTGCTGATAGAACACGCCGTTGGCTTCCTCCGGAAACACGTCCCACACGCTTAGGCCCAGTATATCGTCGCGCTGCACGTTCAAAAGCCGCTCCACTTCACTGTTCAGGTACGTGAAGTGCCAGTTGTGGTCGACCAGAAAAAACGCATCGGTAATGCTTTCAAATACAGTATGAAGCTTTTGGGCCTGCTTCTGCACCATCAGCTGCGCGGCGGCTACTGCGGTAATGTCGCGGAACACGGCGTGTATTCCCGTTATCTGGCCGTCGTCCATCAGCGGCACCTTGGTGATGTCGAAACGCCGCGGCTCCAAGCCATCAAATTTCACATCGGTCTCAAAGCGCACCTTCTTGCCCCGAAATGCCTCAAGTAGCTTCTGCTGAAACAACGGGCGCTTATCGGGCGGTAAAAAGTCCGACAACGGCCGGTGTAGCACTTGCTCCTTGGGTTTGTTGATATGAGCAAGAAACGCCTGGTTGGCGTCCAGAATAGTCCCTGTAGCGTTCTGGAATAGCACCAGGTCCGGATTATTTTCAAATAGCGAGCGAAACCGTTGCTCGTCTTGTACGAGCTGTAAGCTGGTATTCATACACGTCGTAACAGGGGTATAAGCCTTCATAAATACGAAGGGCACGGCAGTTTGTATGTATGTGCGCAGCGTAAATCCGTAAGTAGGCCAGGGGTGGGCAGTTAAATACTCGTTGTTTTGAAGAAGTTGATTTATTGCATCACCACACAAGCAATGAGTTAGCGCCCAATCCAAAAGGCTTAGCGTTAAGGTCGTCAACTTGATGCCATCCTTTTGAGTACGTTCTCCTAACTGCTTTTCGGCTGTCGTTGGCTGCTTGATCTGTACTGGCTGAATGAACCCCACTGGGCGCAGGAAATCCGGTAGTTTGCAGTAGCTTGGCGGTCATGAAGCAACTTGTAGTACTATCCGTACTGGCTTTGGCAGCCTGTGGTAAAGCCGATAAATTCCGGTATCCGGTGGTCGTAACGGCCGAAACGGCGGCCATTTACATGCAGCCCGATACGTCTGCCTACACCCGTATTCTGGTGGTCAAGCGCGGCGACACCCTCGACCTAAAATCGGCCGCGGTGAATGGTTTGTACACCGTAGCGCCCAAGCCCGGCGGGGAGCTGTTTCCGAAGCACAGCGCTAAAGGCTTCATCGACAGCCGGTTTGTGCAGGTGCCAGATTCCACGCTACGTGCCTCCGAAGACCCCCGGTTTCCGCGCGGCGGCAAAGCCGCACAGTAGCCGCACTGCTGGCAGCGCACCGCTTGTCGGTTAGCTCACACGCACTCCAGAAGCAGCGTACTCTCTGTGTGCTGTTAGTTGAGCAGTGAGCGGATGTGCCCTTGGTGTGCCTTGTGTCCACCGGCACTTACTTTACTGCATCGTACTATCTAGCTAGCCTCTGTTCACGGTGCCTGCCTCCGCTACTCCTGCCCTCCCGCCGCACACCCTACACTACCTCGACGGCATTCGTGGCTTGGCCGCAGTAGTGGTGGTGGCGCATCACTTGGCTAGTGTATTCTACCCCGCCCTGATTACGGCCGATCCGCAGGCTATTCGCCTGGGTGGCTGGGAACTGGTAATAGCAGGCAGTCCGCTCAATGTTGTGCTGGGTGGGCATTTGGCGGTGTGTTTGTTTTTTGTGCTGAGCGGAGTGGTGCTGAGCGAGCAATACTTTCGCACCGGCCAGCTGGCGGCAGTACAGTCGCAGGCGGCGCGGCGCTACGTGCGGCTGGTGGTGCCGGTGGGGTTTTCGGTGCTGCTGGCGGCTGGGCTGCACTGGGCGGGGGCGTTTCGGCACGTTGAGCTAAGCCGCCAGCTCGGCAACACTTGGCTGGCCGGTTTCTGGCAGGAGCCGCTGGGTGCGGGCTGGGAGTTGGTGCTCGATGCGCTGATACGTGTGCCGCTGAACGGCGAAGCCAAGTACAACCCCGTGCACTGGACGCTCAATACCGAGCTCATTGGCTCCTACTTTGTGTTTGCCTTGCTGGCGCTGTTCGGCAATTTTCGGCGGCGCGGCTTGCTCTACGTATTCATGCTGGTGGTGCTACAGTTCGCCAACCTCAGCTTCTATCTGGCCGCTTTTACGGTGGGCGTTGCGCTCAATGATGCCCGGCATCATGCCGCTTGGCCTGTGGGGCTGCGGCGCAACCGGCGGGTGGCAGCAGGGCTGTTGCTGCTAGTGGCGGCGTTGTTAGGCTCGTTTCCGCAAGCTGGGTTTGTAGAGGTGGAAGCCACTGCCTACCGGTTTTTGCAGCCCTCCTGGTTCACGCACGACCGAGCTATGCAAGTGGCACACATACTAGGGGCAGCAGCTTTCATTGCGGCAGTTATGGCCTCGCCCACGCTCCGGCGCGCCCTGGGTGCTAAGTGGCTACGGTGGTTAGGGGGTATTTCGTTTTCCTTGTATCTGCTGCACTTTCTGGTTATTGCCACGTTCACCAGCACGGTATTTTTAGCACTGCCCCCACAACTGAGCTACCATACCGGCGTGTTGTTGAGCGTGCTAGCCACGGTGCCCGTATTGTTGTTGCTGGCTTGGGCAATGTACCGCCTGGTCGATTTGCCCGGCATCAGGTTGGCGCGGTGGCTATACCAACGGCTATTTCAGCCCGCCGCTGCGTAGTGGGTTAAGCGCGGGCATAGTTGCCTACTTGGTGCCTTACACAACCCACGCGCCCGCCGCTGCCACCGATACGTACACTGGCGCGCCAACTGCAAAATCGGCTTCTGTTGTCCGTACCAAAACTTGCGTACCAAGCACCCGTACGTCCACTTCCGAGTAGCTGCCGAAAAACCGGGTAGCTGCCACTGTGCCAGGCAGGCCGCCGTTGTCAGTAGCACTCAGCCTCAGCTTTTCGGGGCGAATGAGTAGGCGTTTGCCGGCTGGGCGGCTGGCTTTGGTACCGCTGAGCTTAGCAAAGGCTTTGGCCGCCGGTCCGTCCAGCAGGTTGTAGTCGCCGAAGAGGCCGGCGGTGTATTCGTCAACGGGTTGATGGTAAATCTGGCTGGGCGGGCCTTGCTGAATGAGGTGGCCGGCTTTGAGCACCATGATTTCCTCGGCCCAGGAAAGCGTATCGGTGGGGTCGTGCGAGATGAGCAGGCAGGTGATGCCCAGCTTATCACCAATGTCCTGGATAACGGCCTTCAGAATGGCCTTGTGTACCCGGTCGAGGTTGGAAAACGGCTCGTCGAGCAGCAGAAGCTTGGGGGCCGTGAGCAGCAGGCGGGCCAGGGCAATGCGTTGTTTTTCGCCCCCCGACAATTGATTGGTTTGGCGGGTAGCCAAATGGCTGATGCGGCACACCTCGAACAGCGTCGGCACATCCAAGGCCCCGAACCGGTTGGCGTAGCGCAGCACCTGTTCCACCCGCAAAAACTTGGGTAGCTCGAAATGCTGCGACAAATACGCAATGCCGTCGTGGCCGGGCATGAGCTGTTCGGTAGGCCCTTTCACCCTATTACCCTCAAACCGCACCTCGCCGCTACTACGCTGAATCAGGCCCGCTATGATTTGCAGTAGGGTGCTTTTGCCCGCGCCAGTTTCACCGGCAATGGCCAGCTTCTGAAACTGCCGCTGCGTGAAACTGACTTCGTGCAAGGCAAAAGCGCCTTTTTCCTGCAACGATACGCGGGATACACTCAGCCAGCTTGGGGCGCCGGCCAGAAAATCGGGGGATGAATTTTGCACCCTCAAAGGTAGCGGTAAACAACCGCCCCCGCTCAGAACCTGAACGGGGGCGGTTGATTGGTAGAAAAGCCTGGAAGCCGGTTAGCTCTTTTCAGCCACCGGAAACTTGTCGAGAATATCCTTGGCCGATTTGGCAAACTCAGAGCCGATATTGGCGGGGTTGCCCACTGGGTCGGCCACGGAACCGCGCCATACCAGGTTGTTGGTGCGCGCATCCACGAAGTCCAGAATCATGGTGCCTTCCTGGTACGTCTCGGTGCGGTAGCCGGTGTTGTAGAACGGCGACGAATAGAAGTAGCCGTAGTTGATGGGCAGAAACCGGCCGCGGTACGACATGGCGTATGGATACGCGAAGCCGGTGGCCGGCGGGTTGGCTACGGTGCGTTCGGCCTCCTCAATATAGAGGTGGTAGGTGAGGTAGAAATCCGGCTTGGTACGGCCTTGCGCCTGCCGAATACCACGCTTAGCCAACTCCGAACTAATGGCATTCTGGATGATTTCGTCGTTCAGGGTGCTCTTGTAAATGGGGTTTTTGGAGTCGGCCGATTTCACCTCGGTCTTGGCCCAGTCGTAGGTGCGGTACTGGCTGAAATCGACGCCGGGTTTCTGTTGAACGGTAACGGCCGGCGAGCAGGCGCTCAGCAGGCCAACCAGCAGCACAAGCGCTGCCTGCAAAATGGTTTTCATAGTAGTGGTCAGGAGTGGATGATGTACCCTCTGCTATACCCCGGATTTCACTGGTAAGTTACAGCCAGTGCCGTTCCAATAAGCTGGCTAAACAGCTGGTTAGAGCCAAAAGCCATAAATTTTGCATGTTGAATACTTAACGCATACAACCACTTAAGGCTTGGTTTCCTCTTTACCACATGCAACGCGTTTTTCTACTCTTTCTGGCCGCTGCGCTGACCTGCTGCGCCCCCGGCCGCTTCACTACCAGCACCCTGCGCCCAGCCGCCCTAACTGCGCACCGAACCGTCGCCATTCTGCCCTTCGATGTGGAGCAGAACCGTATCCAACTTAGTGATATTCGGTTTCCGGGCGCCGATACTACCCTCACCGCCCAGCAGCGCATCCGACAGGAGTGGACCGCCAAGCAGCAATGGGAAGGCCGGCACGTAGCCTATCGGTTGCAGGAACTGTTCTACGACCAGCTTCAGGCCCAAAAGCCCACCCGCGGCTACACGGTGCAGTTTCAGGAGGTGCGCGAAACCAACCGGCTGTTGCAGCAAGCCGGCATCACCTACGAAAACCTACCCGACAAAAGCCTAGAGGAAGTACGGCAAGCGCTGGGCGTCGATGCCATCCTGTCGGGCGAAACCCTGCTGTTTCAGCCATTGCCCAACGGGGTGGGGCTGGCAGCGCGCATCCTGCTCAACGAGCCGCTGCTTGGTAATCAGTCCATCATCCCAGCTAGCGAAGCCACTACCAGCCTCACCCTCTACGACTGCCGCGAAAACCAACTGGCGTGGCGGCTCGACTTTCAGCGCACCGGCAACAATGCCCTCAAGCCCGAGCGCCTGGCTGAAAACCTGGTACGGGCCGCGTTGCCCAACTTCCCGTACAGCCGCAAATAGCTGCTACTACGCACTTAGCGGCTTTGAAACTGTGTGGTGCCATGCCCCGGTGAGCCTGCGGCCGATACGCCTTCGAGGGTGAGGCGGTAGGTGCCGGCTTCGTCGGAGGTGTAGAACGATACGGTGGCTTGGCCGCTGGCATCGGTGCGGATGTTGGGGTTCCAGTACAGCGTAGCGCTCCGGAAATCGGGCACGTTGGCGTTGCGGTTGGTGGCGTAGGCCGGTGCGTAAAACTCACGCACCTGGTAGTAGCGCGGCATCAGGTAGGTTTGCATGTTGGGCGAGGGCGGGTCGTTGGAATAGTCGTAGTCGGGGTTGCCGCGCTTGGTGAAGATGGCAATGACGCCCCCACCGCCCCGAGAACCATAAATAGCCGCCGATGTGCCTTTCAGCACCTCCACGCTTTCCACATCCGTCACCGGAATGCTGTTCACAATGCTGGCATCCGACATCGGAATACCGTCTACCACGAACAGCGGCGTGCCCTGGCCCCGAATCTGCACCTGCATGTCAAACGGGTTACCGGTAACTGTGAGGCCCGCCACTCGGCCTTGCAAGAGTTGCAGCACGTTGACGTAGCTGCTGGCGGCCGGAATATCCTTGGTTTTGACTACTACATCGGCCTGGCCATAAATCCGGCGCGAGTCGGGCTGCAGGGCGCGGCCTTTTACGGTTACGTTGCCCAGCATAATGGTTTTGGCGTTGGGGCTGTACTGGCGCTCCACCACCTGTTGGCGCCGGCTGCTGGCCAGGTAAGGCGCTTTGGTAGGCGCGGTGTCGGGTAGGGGGCGGACCGGCGTTTTGCTGGTTTCCACTAGGCGCCGGTCGAGCTTGATGGTGGGGTTTCGCAACCCTTTTCTTCCTCTCACCTGCACCAGCATCCGGGCACTGTCGCGCCCCGAGAAACCGGCAAACAGAAAGCGCCCCGCCGAATCGGTGGTGGCTTCGGTGATATCCGAACCAGACCCAAACCGGAACAACGACACCGTGGCGCCGGCAGCGGGTACCTGTTTGTTGTTGAACACCTGTCCGCTCAAGCTCAGCAGTTGCTCCAGCGGATACGGATAGTCGCCGAACTTGCCTGCCAGTAACGGCTTCCACGCAAAGCGGCGCCATCCCTGCGTAAGCAGCAGGTTATCAAGCGCCTGTCGGGTTTCGGGCAACTGGTTGCGGAAGTAGAAACCGGGCTGCTCTACGCGGCCGTGCAGGTCGGAAGTCAGCAGTAAATACGTACGAATATCGGTAGCGCCGGAATCGAGGGGCACCAGCGCAGTGCTGTTGACGGCCAGCGCAAACTGCCCGGCGGCCGGCTGGCCGGCTTCATCGGTTACCCCCACCCGGAGCGTTACTTTCTCGCGGGAGCCGTAGGTGGGCTTGTCGGGTTGCAGGCTGATGCGCAGGCCGGGGTTGGTGTTGGTGAAAGCCAGCCGCTCGCACCGGGCCACCTGTTGCCCGTCAAACAATGTGAAATGCACTACCCCGCCCGGAAACCGTTCTTTCGGAATGTTGGTGGAGAACGTACCGCCGCCTGTAACCTCGCCCTGCCCGGCATACACCACCTGGCCCCGAACGTGGCCCACCAGCGTAACACGCTCGGCCGGAGCGTTGGGCGGCAGCTTGCACTGTATGGCTACCTGGTAGCTGGAACCCAACTGCAACACGCGCATAGTAAAGCCCGTGGATTGTGCAGTGGGTAGCTCGTGCCGGATGCGTTGGCCGTCGGGTTGGCGCACGATGGCCGTGTACCGCTTGCCTGCCTCAGGCTGCAACTGAAACCGCCCCATGCCTAGGTGCTCACTGCTGAACTGCGCCACCTGCTTGCCAGTTTCATCTTGCACAATGCCTTGTATGTTGGCGCCCGCGCCGTACATATCGGTGGCTTTAAAGCCTACAATGCTGGCTAGCCCGGCCACAAACTGCCCGCCCTCAGGAAAAAACTGTACGTCCAGCCACTTGGATTCGGGCTGCGCTACGGGTGTGGTAGCGGCGCGCCGCCGGGGTTTATTTGGCAGCGCATCGGTGTTGGCCCATACCGTGACCGAGCGGCTAAAGAAGTAGTTGGGGCTGGAATTGCGCATCCAGCTGGTGTAGGCCCGCACGGTGTAAGTGCCCTGGGTAAGCGTGTCAGACAGCTGAAAGTCGCCGGGGGCGGTGCCGTTTTTCAGTTCCAGCATTCGTTGCTGCACCACTTTCTGGTTGGGCGCAAGCAGGTCGACGTACAGCACCCGGCTAAGCGTGTCGGGCCGATGGGCATCGGCTTCCACCACGTAGGCCTTAAACCACATGATTTCGCCCACTGCATACGTGTCCTTATCAAACTGAACGTAGGTTTTTTCGGGGTAGGTGCTGGCATAGAACCGGGTCAGTTGCCGCATTACCTGCTGGATAAACGTATCGGGTGGCCCCTGAAAAGCTGCCAGCAGCAAACCCAAGCCCAAAAGCACACAGATGATAAGGTGACGTCGCATAACCGGAAATAGAAGGGAGGGTAAAAGGCGCTGGCTACGGTGGCAAGGTGCAGGTGGATACTGCAACCATAAAGCCCGCAGTATCCGCTGGTTCTACGGCAATTTCGCCGGGAAAGACGCCCGGAGGTAACCGCGCTTTTCGGGTGGGTGCCACAGGGGCCAAACGGGTAGCAGCCCACGCTTTGTGGTAAGCGGCGCCGTAACCTTGGCCCGGTCATTGGGGTATCTACTGCTGCTAACACCCTGCGGCCGCTAAAAATGCTGGCCGCTCTAAAATAGAACAACAAACCAATGGAATACAGAAAGTTAGGAGACTCAGAAGTTGAGGTTTCGCGCATCACGTTTGGTAGCTGGGCCGCCGGCGGCTGGATGTGGGGCGGCACCGAGCAGAACGATGCCGTGGGGGCCATTCACGCATCCTACGACCTGGGCGTAACCAGCATCGACACGGCCCCTATCTACGGCATGGGGCTGAGCGAAGAAATTGTGGGCGAGGCCATCAAAACCCTGCCCCGCGACAAAGTGCAGATCCTGACCAAGTTTGGAATGCGCTGGGACCTGGCCAAAGGCGACTTCGCCATGAAAACCAAGAACAACGACGGCCAGGACATCGACGTGTATAAGTACGCCGGGCGCGACAGTATCATCAAGGAGTGCGAAGACAGCCTGCGCCGCCTCGGCACCGACTACATCGACCTGTATCAGCAGCACTGGCCCGACGTGACTACCCCCATCGATGAGACGATGGAAGCCGTGAGCCGGTTGATTGAACAAGGCAAGGTGCGCGCCGCCGGGGTCAGCAACTACTCGGTGGCTCAGATGGAAGAAGCGGAAAAAACGCTGCACATCGTGTCCAACCAGGTGCCCTACAGCATGCTGCGCCGCGACATCGAGCAGGATGTGCTGCCGTATAGCCTGCGGCACAACAAATCCATTCTGGCGTACAGCCCTATGCAGCTGGGCCTGCTAACCGGCAAAATCAAGCCCGGCCAGCATTTCGACGACAGTGACCTGCGCGCCACCAACCGCCTGTTCACGCCGGAGAGCGTAACCCGTGTGAATGAGTTTCTGGAAAAAATCCGGCCGCTGGCGGAAAGCAAGAATGCCACGCTGGGCCAGCTGGTGCTCCGTTGGACGCTGGCCCAGCCCGGTGTATCGGTGGTGTTGGTGGGAGCCCGCAACGCCGAGCAGGCCATCCAAAACGCCCGCGCCATCGACTTTGAGTTGGTAACCCACGAGGTGGATTTCATTACTGAGCGGCTAGAGCAGATGCATGAGCAAACGGCTTAATACATCGTTTTAGAAGCAAGCACCAGCACAACAAAAACGGCTGCCCCGCAAGAGGCAGCCGTTTTTGTTGAGTGGCTGGCAGGTAAGCTAGCAGTTGCCGTTGATGTCGCAGGACGCCCCATCGGAACCAGCTAGTTGTATGGGTTGCGGACGGGCTTCTTCCCACACTTTCTCCAGCACTTCCTGAAACAGTTCGGTGGGCTGCGCGCCAGACACGGCGTACTTGTCGTCGAACACGAAATAGGGTACGCCACGCACTCCAATCTGGCGCGCCTGGTACTCATCGTGCCGCACTTCTTGCTCGAAGGCGTTGGAAGTCAGCAACTGCTCAACCTCGGCCGTCGGTAATTCCAGTTCATTACCGATGCGGGCCAGCGTGGGCACGTCGTTGATGTCGAGGCCTTGTTCCAGATAGGCTTTGAATAGCCGCTCCTTGGCGGCATCTTGGCGGCCGTGCTGCTCGGCCAAGTGCACTAGGCGGTGCGCCCGCAACGAGTTGGCCGGTACAGCCCGGTCGAAGTCGAAGGTCAGGCCCTCTTCTGCGGCCGATTGGGCCATGTTGGCGCTCATCTGCCGGGCCCATTCTTCGGGCTTGCCATACTTGCTGGCCAGCAGCGCGTACTGGCTGACGCCGGGCTCGGGGTTGGCATTGGGGTCCAGCTCGAAGCTGCGCCATTTCACTTCCACCTCATTGGCGTGCGGGAACTTGGCCAAGGCTTTTTCCAGCCGCCGCTTGCCCAGGTAGCAGAAGGGGCACAGAATATCAGACCAGATTTCGACTTGTATCTTTTTCATGAGCAAAGGATTCGGAATATGGCGTCTATAAGTGAAAACCTGCTCGAAAAGTTTTGCCGGAAAACAAAACGCCCCCAGCGGACAGGCTGAGGGCGAACAGGTAGGCTGCTGGTGAGCGAAATACTAGGCCGAAACGCCTTCCACCAGTTGCTTGTCAGGAATGGAGCTGTCCTGAAGCGTGGCGTGGCCACGGCTCCGACGCGTGATACGGGAGAAAAGGCTGATTTCCTGATCGAAAAGGAACGTGAAAAACAGCTTGGTGTAGGAGCGGTGATGCAGCAGGGGCTCGTAGAACTCGGGCGCTACGGCCTTGAGGCGCGGCAGCTTGTTCCACGGAATCGAGGGCATGTCGTGGTGCTCGTTGTGGTAGCCTACGTTCAGGTTGATACCGTTCAGTGGGCCGTAATAGCTATACGTTTCCTGCCGGTCATCGAGGGTGAGGTAGTGCTCCTGAATCCAACGGGCGCCCAGCGGGTGCAGGCCCACCGAAAACCAGAAGCTCAGAAACAAGTAGCCCAGCGCCATCCAGCCGAAGAAATACACAATGGCAGCATCAAAAGCCAGCTGCGCCACAATGTTGGCCACCACAAACCGGTCGAACACTGCTACCTCGCGGCAGCGAATCGTACGGATAACCTGAAACAGCGGGAAAAAGAACAGCCATACCGCTTTGCCCAGCGAGTAATTCTTAATCAGCTTGGCCTCGTACCAGTCGGGCAGGTCGGCGTCCAGCTCGTGCACGCCCTGAAATACGTGGTGCTTGATGTGGAAATTCTTGAACGAAATAGCTGTAGGAATTACGGAAGCAAAATTGGCCACAATACCCACCGCTACGTTCTGCCACACCTTCCGAAAAATCAGATTGTGGGCCGCCTCGTGGATGACTACAAATAAGGTGTGCGAGAAAAACGCACCCACGAAATAAGCCGCCAGTGCCACAATGTACCACGGCTCGTTGCGCAGAAACACTGCCAGTACCACCTGCGCCGCTACGCACGCCACGCCAATGAGGGCAGTAGCGGGAGTGCGGGTCATTAGCTCCTTCACTTCCGGATGAGCTTTTACAATCTGGCGGGTACGCACCCGGTGTGGTTCTGGTGTATCGACCAGAACAAAAGTACTAGCTGTAGAAGACATCGGGAGCGTAATGACGAGAAGTAAACAGAATCCCAAAGCTACAACTAGCAACCGGAACACCTACGTTACCGGCTGGCAGTGAAATGGTACTGTGAAAGCCTCACCGCCCCCGAAAGGTTTCCGGTGGGCTGTATCCTGCTGGCTTGCGCTGAAAATTAGCGGGCTACTATCAGCTTTTGCCCCGGCTTCACTTCATCGGAAGTGAGATGGTTAAGCTGCTTGAGCTGCTCTACCGTCACGCCTTGGTAGCGGCGCGAAATGTTGTAGAGCGTGTCACCTACCTGCACCAAGTGCACCTTCTTGATGGTAGGTTGCGCAGCAGGTTGGGGCGTGGCGGCTACCTGTGCGGTCCGGCTGGGTTTCGGTGACGCCGGAGTGGGTGCCGGGGCTTCTTCTTTCTCGGTTTCTTGCTCGGCCGGGTCTGCAAATACCAGCTTCTGACCGGGTGCTACCGTGCTGGATTTAAGCTTGTTCCATTCCATTACCTGCTTCACGCTCAACCCCCGGATTTCGGCTATGCGGCTTAGGTAGTCCCCTTTGCGTACCACGTATTCAGCGGAAACACTTTCGTCGGCCACGGTAGTTTCAACTGCTTCCAAGGCCGGCACAACCGTATTGGCAACCGAAGTACGAGCTACCTGAGCAGACTCTTTAGCGGCAGCCACTGCGTCCGTTGGTTCGGGTTCCGAAGCTGCTGCAACGCTGGCAACCGTTCCTTTGGTGGGTTTGGCTACCGGCGAAGTGAGGTGAGCAGGTGCTCTGAGCTTGCTGTTTGCCGCCAACGCTGCTGCTGTTGGCGCTGGGCGCGTAGCTGGTGCAGCTACCGGCACAAACACAACTAGCTGCCGGCCTGGCGCCAGTGCCCGGCCTTTGCGCAAGCCATTCCAGCGGTTTACTTGGGCGGTGGTTACCTCATAGCGGCTGGCTACGGCTGCCACTGTTTCGCCCCGCCGTACCTTGTGCTGTACCCGCCGGAAACGTGGAGCGGGTGCTTCAGTCTGTTCGCGTGGTGCGCCTTCCGCTAGCATAGAGCGCGACGGAAAAAGCTCAGTGCCAGACAAGCGGGGCATTATTGGAGCTAGCAACTGTGGCTGATCGGTACGGGGCTGGCAGTAGTCGAACAGCGTGGCGCGGTCAACCTGCGCCAGCTGAGGCCGGGCTGTAGCCGGTAACTGCACCGCGTACGAGCGGTAGCCAGCCGGCAGCCACGGATGCCGTAGCTCCGGGTTGTAGTGGTGCAACGCCAGCGAATCATCAAAGCCGCAGGCTTGGCTCAGGCGCCGCAAATCCAGGGCCCGGCCATTAAGTTGCAAGGTATCAGTGGCTTCGGCGTAGCGGTATTTCAGCTCCGGCGAATGAAGCTGATGCGCCTGCGCGTACTTCATCGAGTACATGATGGCCGTGAAAGTCGGCACGTAGTTGCGCGTTTCCCTCGGCAGATTGGGGTACAGGTCCCAGAAGTTCTTTTTGCCGGTGCGCCGCATCACGCGCTGCATGCTGCCCGCGCCCCAGTTGTAGGCCGCCAGCACCAGTTCCCAATCATGAAAGACGCCGTATAGATAGCGCAAATGCTTACAGGCGGCTTCCGTCGATTTCTCGGGGTTCATCCGCTCGTCCACCCACTCATCGCGCCGGAGCCGCAAGTCACCCGCCGTAGGACCCATGAACTGCCACAAACCAGTAGCACCCACATGCGACTTGGCCGTTGGTATCAGAGCCGATTCCACTACCGCCAGGTATTTCAAGTCAACGGGTAGGTTGTACTTGGCCAAGTACTTCTCGAACAGCGGGAAATACACATTCTCGCGCTCCAGCACCCGCTGCATGTACTTGCGGTTGCGCTCCGTGAACAACGTCACGAACGACATAACCGACGGATTAAACGCGTGCGGCGCATCCGTTTCAAAGCAGGCTATCCGGTCCCCCACCAAGTCGCGCAATTCGGGCGGGGTTTGCAGCCATACCAGCCGCGCCGAATCGACGGGGGTAGGCGCGGCCACCAACGAATCGGGTAGCAGCAGCGGCAACTCCAGCACTTGGGTTGAATCGTCGGGGCTGCCGGTTCGAGGTACTTCCGGCGTCCGTGCGGGTAGCGTTTGGCCCACCGAAGGACGGACCAGCGCAGTTAACAGCAGGAGGGTAGAGGCAACACGAACCGGCAGCAACAACTTTTTCATTGATCCACCAAAAATTAGGGCAGAGCCGGAGTGAGAGTTTCTGTCAGTGACTTGGCAAAGGCCAGCAAGTGCTCTTCGCGGAAAGCGCCGCTTATCACCTGCAAGCCAATAGGCAAGCCCGCGGAGTCTTCACCCGCAGGTACCGACAAGGCCGGTAAACCAGCCAGCGACGCCTGTACCGTGAAGATATCCGCCAAATACATAGCCAGTGCATCCTTGGTGTTCTCGCCAATGCGGAACGCCGTGGTAGGAGCCGTAGGCAGAATCAGGAAATCGTACTGGCGCAGCAATTCGTCGGTCTTTTCCTTGATCAAACGCCGAACCTGCTGGGCCTTAGTATAGTAGGCGTCGTAATAATCAGCTGACAGCACGAACGTACCCAGCAGAATCCGCCGCTGCACTTCCGAGCCGAAGCCCTGCGAGCGGGTTTTCTTATACAACGATTCCAGGTCGGTGGCATCGGGGGCGCGGTAGCCGTATTTCACCCCGTCAAACCGGCTCAGGTTGGAGCTGGCTTCGGCAGTGGTCAGGATGTAGTAGGTCGGCACCATGTAGTCGAGGTAAGGAAAATCCACCGCGTCTACTACGTGGCCCTGGTTGTGCAGCCCTTCCAAGCTGGTTTCCAAGGCTTTCTTGATTTCCGGATGCAAACCCGGCCGTTCCACGGCGTCGCGGATGTAGCCGATGCGGTAGTGCGGAGCGGCTTCCAGCAGCTGGCTGTAGGCGGGCACCTCACGCTGGCTGGCTGTGCTGTCGAAATTGTCGGCCCCGGCCATTACTTCCAGTAGCAGCGCCGCATCGTCCACTGAGCGGGTAAGGGTACCAATCTGGTCGAACGACGAAGCGTACGCCACCAAGCCGTAGCGCGAAATGCGCGAATATGTAGGCTTGAACCCTACCACCCCGCAAAAAGCCGCTGGCTGCCGCACCGAGCCGCCCGTATCCGAGCCAATCGATGCTAGGCACATATCGGCCTGTACTGCCACCGCCGAGCCACCCGACGAGCCGCCCGATACTCGTTCTTCGTCAATGGCATTGCGCACCGGTCCGAAGTACGACGACTCATTGGAAGCTCCCATGGCAAACTCGTCGCAGTTCTGCCGGCCAATAAAAATGGCATCCTCGTCCAGCAAACGTTGCACGGCCGTAGCCGTGAACAACGATTTGAAGCCGTCGAGAATGTGGCTGCTGCTTTGGAGCGCGTGGTCTTTGTAGGCCAACACATCTTTCAGCCCGATAACCATACCGGCCAGCTTACCCGCCGTGCCGGCGGCCAGCTTGGCATCTACGGCATCGGCTTGGGCGCGTGCTTCTTCGGGCCATACTTCCAGAAAAGCATTCAAGCGGCCGTTCCGCCGCTCGATGTTATCTAGGTAATACTCCACGAGCTGACGACAGGTCGTGTTGCCTGCCGTCAGCTCGTTACGAACTTCCGTGAGAGAATGAAAGAGTCTCAAATCAAAGGAAATAGTTAGGACATTTGATCAAGACGGGGCCGTTCGGCCGTCGTCGGGGCAGCGGGTTCAGCGCTGGTAGGTTGGGCTACGGGTGGGGTGTACGTAGTGCCCGGCGACGAATAGGTAGGCTCGGTTTGCACGTACGCATCATCGGGCAGTTGCTCCG
Organism: Hymenobacter telluris; assembly: GCF_017313265.1. Taxonomy (GTDB): domain Bacteria; phylum Bacteroidota; class Bacteroidia; order Cytophagales; family Hymenobacteraceae; genus Hymenobacter; species Hymenobacter telluris. Next base: position 274,931 of record NZ_JAFLQZ010000002.1, read on the forward strand.
GGGCTGGGCCTGGCGTTGGGCTCGAAACCGGCGGAGTAGGCGCAATATAGTTCTGGTTGAACTGCTGCTGATACGGTTGCTGAGGCTGTTGACCGGCATTCTCGAACTCGCTGCGAATCTCGCGCGAAGCGTCCTTAAACTCCCGAATGCCTTTGCCTAGGCCCCGAGCTAATTCCGGAATCTTGTTAGCCCCAAAAAACACGAGGATGGCAACCATGATGAGCAGCATTTCGCTGCCCCCAATGTCGCCGAGAAACAAAAGTGGCGTCTGCATGGGTCAGAGTAATTAGTAGCGAGGCTGGTTAGGGTCGTTGGGGTTGCGGGGAGGGTTTTGGTCGCGGTACTCTGGCTTATCCTCCTTGGAAGCGTCCTTGAACTCGCGGATGCCTTGGCCCATTCCACGGAACAACTCCGGAATACGCTTGGCACCAAACAACAGAATAATAGCGAATACAATCAGCAAGATTTCGGTCGTGCCAAAGTTGCCGATCAGAAAAAGCGAGGAAAGCTGCATAGAAGAGGGCTGGTTAAGCCGGTTTGGAATGGAAAGCCTGAGATACGCATACGGATGCAAGTCAGGATTGGTAAAGATACCCCATAATTTTAAAATGGTTGGCCGACCCGCTTCCAAGTAAATGGGATAAGGGGGCAATCTAAAGCCGGAAGATGATGCGTAGATGAAGCCTGCTCCATCCTGATTTATAGCAAGTTTATCGTGGCGAATAGCGTATTGATAGGGCAGAATTGCATGTTCACCGTTTTAAGCTTCTCTTTGCAGTTTGTTACTATGAGATAGTACAGATAAATCTATTTCCGCTACCCGTCCCGCCCACCTCAGTGCCTACCTGCAGAAATGAGTCCAGCCGCCAAAATTACTCGCCCGCCAGTATCCGCGTTGCAGCAGCCTAATGAAGCTGAGCGGCTGGAAGTGCTACGCAATTACCAAATTCTGGATACCCCTCCGGAAAAGGCCTTCGATGATTTGGTGCGGCTGGCGGCTTACATTTGCGGTACGTCCGTGTCGTTGGTTTCGTTGATTGATGCGGAGCGGCAGTGGTTTAAAGCCAACGTTGGGCTGACGCAATACCAGGAAACCCACCGCGACGCCGCTTTCTGCCAATACGCCATGCTCTCCAACGACGTGTTTGAAGTAGCCGACGCCACTCAGGACCCTTTGTTTCGGCAAAATCCCATGGTGATAGCCGATCCAAACATCCGGTTTTATGCGGGAGCGGCACTGATTTCGCCGGAAGGTATGCCGTTGGGCACCATTTGCGCTCTTGATACCGAACCCCGGACGCTTACGGAGCAGCAGCGCGACGCCCTCCGCATCTTGGCCCGCGAAGTGGTAGCACACCTGGAGCTGCGCCGGGCGCGGCTCCAGCTAGAGATGGAGCAACAGAAACTCGAAGGCTTACTACGCATGGCCAATAACGCAGCCGAATCGATGTTTGTGGGCAGCCGCAACGAAATTTTCGTGAAGCAGGACCACAAGTTGGTGCGCGTACATACCGAGGATATTCGCTACGTTGAGGCGTTAGGTGATTATGTGAATATTTATACTTCGCGGGAACGGTACACTGTGTATAGCACCATGAAGGAGCTAGAGGCTAAGCTGCCAGCTCGGGAGTTTGCGCGTATTCACCGCAAGTACATTGTCTGCCTCGACCGGATTACGGCTATTGAAGGAGATACTATTGCTGTAGATACCGGCCGCGGTACTGACCGCCAAGCCAATCCAACTACTGTTCCAATCGGTAATTCTTACAAAGCCGCGTTATTGAACAGATTAAATCTGATTTGAGGCTCAAAGCAGTAACCCAGGCGTAAAGGTGGTAAATAGTGCCATTCGCCGGGAAAAAGGTGGGCTTCGGCGAAATGATGTCACTTGTAAAATTACAAGCTTCTATCTTTCGTCATGTTATCGGGGTTGTACTAGTTGAAGGGTTATCATTATTGATTTACAAGTCAACTGGAAAGGCACTGATAGCTAAGTTTGTTTTCATAGCTCAGAAAGACACCATGCCTTGCATGGTGTTTTTTTTTACTCTGAATCTGTCTTCCTTACTGCGGTTTTCCAACGACCAGCCGCTATTCTGGCACCCAGTATCAATTACAGGAGGGGTGATTTCTGTCTTGAAATCAGACAAAAACCACCCCTCCTGCAGTAATAGTCAACTTAAGGCTTTATCGGCGGCCAATCCAGTTTTCGGGGTTTAGGTTGGCACTGTTGCGCCATACCTGAAACTGCAATTCCGAAGTGCCTTCCGAGTTGGTATATACAGTGCCAATGGGTTGCCGCATTTTCACGGTTTCGCCTTCGCTCACGCTTACACCCCGGAGCTTGGCATACACCGTGAAGTACTCGCCGTGCTGAATCATAACGATGTTGTTCATGCCAGGTACGTTGGCTACCGTCAGCACTTTACCATCGAAAATGGCACGTACCGGTTCCCCGGCACTGGTTTGGATGTCGATGCCGCGGTTTTCCACCACCACGTTTTTCAGCACGGGGTGGTTGTGCCGCCCGAAACGCTGCGAAATAAACCCCTTGGCCACCGGCCACAACAGGCGGCCCCGGTTATCGGCAAAAGACGATGACAGCACTGCTGTTTCGGGTGTGAGCGTAACCCGGTCGGTACGGGTGGGGGCGGCTTCGGCAGGGGCGTCGTAGGTGCCTCCGCCAGCCCCAGAACTCCGGTTGGCGGCAGCGCGCTGGGCCCGTTCCCGGGCAGCGGCTTTAGCGGCTGCTACCCGGGCAGCACGGGCAATTTCCTCCCGTACGCGCTCCGCAATCAGGTTATCGAGGCGGCTAATAGCTTTCTGGCGGTCGGCTAGCTCCTGCCGTAGGCCTTGCTCTTGCTGGCTGAGTTTGGTTACCACTTGGTCCTGCTGGGTTTTCATGGTCAGCAGGTTGTTTTTCTCGGCTACCTGCGTGGTCAGCAGCGTGCCTTTCTCTTCCTTCTTGACTTTTAAGCCAGTAAGCTGCTGAGTGAGGCGCTGTTGAGTGCCAGTAATCTGGGCGGCCTGGGCCTTACGGACTTCCGAGTACTGCCGGATGTAGCGCAACCGCAGCATAAACTGGTTGAACGACTCGGCCGCAAACAAGAACATGATGCGGTTGTAGCTGTTCGCCGTTTTGGAGGCTGAATAAATCAGGCGGCCGTATTCGGCTTTCAGCTGGTCGAGGCTCTGGCGGGTTTGCTGCACCTGCTGCTCGGTTTGCTGCACATCGGTTTCAATGTATTTCAGCTCCGAGGAGATATTGCGAATCACGCCTTGCTGCACCGTCAGCTTTTCCTTGAGTGCATTCAGCTGGCCCAAAGACGCTTCCTTTTGGCGCTGCGTCTGCTCCAGAATGCGGCTGGTTTCCTGAATGCGCTGCAACGTGGCGCGCCGTTCCCGCTCCAGCTGCGCCTTCGATTTGGGGGCTGCGGTGCGCCGCCGGGTAGTGGTGGTAGTACGCTTGCGAGTGGTAGTGGTGCGGCGTTTTTGCTGCGCCTGAGCAGCACTGTCGGGCACGAGTATACCTACCCAAACGGCTAGCATCAAGAGCAGCAGCCAGCGCTTACTTTTTGCGGGCATAGCCTTTGGGAATGGAGAAAGGAAACAACAGCCGTTCCTTGTCCACGTCTACGTTGCGGTAGGTAATGGTGAGCGTAGCCGGCGCCGACTGACCCTGCTGTAGCTGCACCGTGGTGGTGTGGGCAAACGGGCTGGGGTTGCGCTCCAACGCCTGAAAATCCGAGTAATTCACGGTCACCTTATTCTGCGTAACCGAGTCGCGGACGGTTAGCTGCTGCACCCGGCCTTTGCCAAGTTCAATAAGCTGTTGCACCAGCAACCCAGCCTGCTGATAATTCACTTTCTGCACGGCGCTTTCCGTACTTACTTTCGGCACAGTAGCCTCACTTACAGGAGCTAAGTAATTGCCAAGCAGTAGGGCTTGCAGCATATCGAACGTGACGGGTACGTTCAGGCGCTTGCTTAGGTAGGCATAGTCGCCGGCGTAATATTCGCGGTGCAGCTTGTCGAGCACCTGCACCGAGTCTTGGGTGATATAAGCCCGGAAGCCCTCGAACCCAATCAACGAAGCCGAAATCCAGATAACACTGTCTTTACGAATGCGGATGTTGAGGTTGCCGCCTTGCTGTTCATACTGCGCTTTGCCTTTAGCCGACAGAAAACGGAAATCCAGGTTGGTGGCTCGTACGGCTTCGGGTACGGGCCGCGCCGCAGTCGGCTTGGCGGTGGTTGGGAAGATTTTGCGGTTGCAGCTTCCCAACACGGTGGCCGCCAGTAGCAAGCCCAGGGCAATGCGTTTACTCATACAGTTTTTTGTCTTTGATCTTGCGGTCAATCAGCTCGGAAGTGCCGCCGTTTTTCTTGGCCCGTAGCCATTCCGCGTGGGCCTTGTCTTTCTCGCCGAGTTGATACAATACGTCGCCGTAATGTTCGATGACGGTGCCGTCTTTGGTGGTTTGCAGGGCTTTTTCCAGGCTTTGGCGGGCCCCGGCGTAGTCCTTTTGTTTGTACAGCACCCAGGCATACGTGTCGAGGTAGGTGTCGTTGTCGGGAAACTGCTTCACCAGCTTGCCCGCCATTTCCTTGGCCCGGTCCAGCTTCTCGCCCCTGATCGAGAGAAAGTAGCTGTAGTTGTTGAGCGCCTGCGCGTTGTTGGCATCAAACGCCAAAGCAGCCTCATACGCCGCATCCGACTTCTTGTAGTCTTTCACTTCGTGGTAAGCATCACCAAGCTGACTGTCGAACTGGGCCAGTAGCTCAGGGTTGTCGGTGGCCAGCTTGCGGCCGTATTCCAACGACTTCACGCCTTTAGCTGGTTGCTTTTTCAGCATGTAGCCCACGCCGTTGTAAAACCACAGCGGCGCCTGGTTTGGGAACAGCTCCAGCGCCCGCTCGGAGTGCCGCAGCAACGAGTCGGTTTGGTTAAGCTCGGCATCAATTAGTACCACTTGCTGCCAGATCTGGTAGCGGCTGTTGTCGAGCTTGATGGCTTGCAAATACGTGTCGCGCGCTTCTTTTTTGCGGTTGGTGAGGGTCTGGATGTCGCCGGCCACGGAGTAGGCTTTTGCATCCTTGGGGTGTACCCGCACGGTAATGGCGGCCAAATCCAGAGCGGTTTGCTCTAGTTTGGGGTTCGGGAGCTGCTTGATATAATCCACCAGCACGCGCACCTTGTTATCAATGTCGAGGCCGGGGCTCTCGAAGGCCAGCTTGATCTGCTTTTCCGACTCGGCGGTGTTGCCTTGCTGCCGGTACACGTCGGCCATAATCATGTGAGCCTGCGCGTTGTCGGGGTCGGTGCGGAGGGCTTGCTGGGCTACTCGCAGGGCGTCGGGCAGGCGGTTGTTGGCGGCGTACATTTCGGCTTGGGCCAGCACGTACCGGATTTCGTCGGGGTTAGCCTTAATCAAGGCTTCTCCTTCTTGCAGCGCCTTATCGAGGTTATTCTGCTTGAGGTAGATCTGCTGCTTCTTGAACGATACTTCATCAAGGGCGCCAAACTGCTTTTCGGCCCGCTCTAGCGTGGTCAGGGCTTCGGGCAGCTTGCCTTGCGCCAGGTACAAATCGGCCAGGTTGAACAGGTAGTAGCCGGAATCGGGCACGTCCTGAATCAGCTGGGCGTACACCTTCGTGGCTTGGTCGTACTGCTTCTGCGAGGCGTAAATCTGGGCCAGCAGCAAGTAGTAGTACGAGTTCTTAGGGTCGAGCTTGACAGCGGCCTGCGCGAAGTTGGTGGCGTCCTTGAGGTTACCGCTGAGCAGGTTGGTTTCCGCTATTTTGTAGCTGATGGCCGCGTTGGTAGGGTTGAGGGCGTAGGCCTTCAGCAACCGTTCCAGCGCCTTGTTGTAGTCTTCGAGCAGCACAAACTTCACGCCGTCCACGAAGAACGACTCGCTCATGTTTTTGTCGCGCTCCGAAAGCTGGCGCTGCTGGCTAACGGCTTCCAGCTCGGCCCGCTTGGCCAGCTCCTTCCGCTCTTTGCGGCTGAGCTTGCCCGGTTTGGCGGGCTTGGGTTCCGCTACCTTGTCGGCGGGAGCGGGCGTGGCAGGCCGTTGCTGCGCCCAGCCGGATTCAACCGTCAGGAGCAACCCCAGCACCAGGGAAAAAGAAAGAAAAACGCTACGCATGAAAGCAGGAGTGCGGAGCAGGCCGCCGGTCAGAGAATACAGAACGAGGTGAAGATACCCAAAACAACGGAGCCAGCCCCGCACCTCTGCGTAACGCGTTGGCTGATTGTTAATTGCTGAATTGATTAATTGTGAAATGGTTGATTGTTGAATTGCTGAAGCTGTTCAACATAACAGCCCATCAGCAACTCCGCAATCAACCATTTCACAATTGATCAATTCAGCAATCAATAAACCCTCACACTTTCAGGGTGTTGTAGTCGCCGAGGCTGAGGTCGTTCGGGGTGCTGGCCACGGTGGCAAAGTTGCCAATCATGGAGCTGGTTACGTTGGCATGTGCTACCGTAGCCGACTGCTGCACAATGGAATTAGACACCACCGAGCCGCGAATGTTGCTTTTGTCGCCGACGGATACGTGCGGACCTACCACCGAATCGGTGATGATGGCACCTTCACCGATGTAAACCGGCGGAATCAGCACCGAGTTCGTCACTTTAGCCGATTCGGCCACTAAGTTTTCGCCGCGCTCCAGCAAGTACTCCAGGTAGCGCTGGTTGGTGTACACGGTAGCGTCTTTGTTGCCGCAGTCCAGCCACTCAGTTACGCGGCCCGGCACGAAGGTCGTGCCTTTGTTTTTCATGTTTTCCAGGGCGTTGGTGAGCTGGAACTCGCCTTTGTCCTTGATGTCGTTGTCGAGCAGGTATTGCAGCTCCTGGCGCAGGTACTCGCCGTCCTGGAAGTAGTAGATGCCGATGATGGCCAGGTCGGAAACAAACGTTTCGGGCTTCTCTACGAAGTCGGTAATCTGACCTTGCTCGTTCAGCTTCACTACGCCAAACGGCTTGGGGTCTTCCACTTTCTGCACCCAAATAGTGCCAGGCACGCTGGAATCAAGCGTGAAATCGGCCTTGAAGAGGGTATCGGCAAAAGCTACCACTACCGGGCCTTTCAGCGCCGACTGCGCGCACAGGATAGCGTGGGCCGTGCCCAGTGGCTCGTCCTGGTAGTGAATGGTGCCCTCGGCGCCTACCGACTCAGCAATTTTCACCAGGCTTTTCTCTACTTCCGCCCCGAAGCGGCCGATGATGAAGGCCACCTCCGTTACCGGTTCGCCGCACACTTTGGCAATGTCTTCAACCAGACGTTGCACGATGGGTTTGCCCGCAATTGGAATAAGTGGTTTTGGAACTGTGAGCGTGTGGGGGCGCATCCGCTTGCCCATGCCGGCCATCGGGACAATAATTCTCATGTGGTTGGGGAGTTGAAATGTTGGTAAGGTTAATCTATTTACTTATTCAGGGGCTGAACTTCTAACGAAATAGAAGATTATTTGGAATAGTCGGCCGTCATGCAGGCTGCAATGCGGTTAGCTGACCCCCGTGCTGCCATAGCCACCGGCACCGCGCGCCGTTTCGCTGAGCTTTTCGGTAGGCTGCCAGCTAATGGTTTCGTGGCGGGCCACTACCAACTGTGCAATTCGCTCCCCATCCTGCACCACAAAATCGGTATCGGAGAGGTTGACCAGCAGCACTTTCAACTCGCCACGGTAATCGGCGTCGATGGTGCCTGGGCTATTCACAATGCCGATACCGTGCTTATAGGCCAAACCGCTACGGGGGCGCACCTGCATTTCGTAGCCCACCGGAATTTCCAGAAACAGCCCTGTAGGAATAAGAGCACGTTGCAAGGGCTTCAACGTAACGGGCTCCGTGAGGTTGGCTCGCACATCGAGGCCGGCGGCGTGGGCAGTCTGGTACTCCGGGAGCGGATGGTGGGAGCGGTTGATAACGGGAATCTGCATCAAGCAAAGGTAGGGCTCGTTTGACGTTGCTTGCTGTCGATAATAGTATTTTAAACTAGCCTCTTCACTTACTGAAAAAGCACTCCAGTTTAACCCGCGAAAAGCAGCGAAAACTAACGGGCCAGCGCGCGCCGGGGCTTTTCCACTACTACAATCAGGGCCACAAATACGGCGCACAGCCCCAGGTGCCAAGCGTGGCGTACCCAATAATCAGCTGGGGTGATGAACCAGCCCAGCGCCACCACCCCGGAGGCCACCAGCAGCCACGCCAGCAGGCGGCCCACCGGGTAGGGCACCGGAAAATGCCGCTCGCCCAGCCACCAGCAAATAGCGGCCATCATGAAGTAGCAGGCCAGCGTAGCCAGCGCGCAGCCCATGTAGCCCAGTACCGGAATAAGCAGCAGGTTGAGCGCAACGGTCAGCACGGCACCGGCGCCGCCAATGTAGGTGCCATAGTAGGTCTTATCGGTGAGCTTGAACCACACCGACAGGTTCCAATACACCCCCAGAAACAGGTTGGCCATCAGCAAGACGGGTACCACCGCCACCCCTTCACGGTACTCGGCGCGGCGCAGAAATGCCTGGGCAAAGTCTTCGATATTGATACTGATAAACACGAAGATGAACGCGCAGCAGAGCGTGAACCACTTCAGCACCAGCGCAAACGTAGCCGGCGAGTTTTTCTCGGTGCTTTGGGCGAAGAAGAACGGCTCGGCGGAATAGCGGAACGCCTGAATTACCAGGCTCATGAAGATGCTGAGCTTGTAGCACGCCCCATAAATACCGGCCACCGTCTCACTGCTCTTGCCTGGGTAAAAGCCTTTGGGTAGCCAGGCTGGCAGCAGAATCCGGTCCAGCGTTTCATTCACCATGCCGGCCAAGCCCATCAGCATAATCGGGTAGGCGTAGACCAGCAGCGGCTGCAAGGCCGCAAAATCCAGCCGGAAACGGAAGCCGGCAAACTCGCGGGCTAGTAGCAACAGCGTGAGGGCACTGGCCGCCAGGTTGGAGAGAAACACATAGCCTACCCCGATGCTAGGGTCGTAGATGCTGGCTATGACTGGTTGCAGCACGCTCAGGTACTCGCCCGCCATGATGTCGGGGCATACGATGATGAAGAACAGGTTGAGTGCCACGTTCAGCACAATGTTGGCCATGCGAATGGTGGCAAACTTGCGGGCCTTGTTTTCCAGCCGCAGCCGGGCAAACGGAATGGCCGCTACGGCGTCCAACCCCAGAATCAGGGCCAGCCACACTGCGTATCGTTCCTGGCCCGAGGGCAAGCTCAGCAGCCGCAGCAAAGTGCCCGCCTGCCACGCCAGCACCGCCGAAAACAGTACGCTGCTTACCAGCAGCAAGCTCAGCACCCGGTTATATAGTAGCTGCCGGTCGGTGCCGGGCCGGTTGGCAAAGCGGAAAAACGTGGTTTCCAGCCCGTAGGTAAATAGCACGTTCAGAAAGGAAACGCAGGCGTACAGCGCCGTTACAATGCCGTACTCGGCGGCTTCAAACCGAGCCGTATATACTGGCACGAGCAAATACGTCAGCACACGGCCAACAATGCTGCTCACGCCATAGATGGCTGTCTGAGAAGCCAGCTTTTTCGCTACACTCATGTACTCAATTAAAAATTATGAATTAAAAATTAAAAATTGGAAAAAGGCCGCCGTGCCTGAAGCAGGAGCAAGAAGTAGCAAACCGGGGCCGCTTTTAATTTTTAATTACCAACTTTTAATTCAAGCTACTTGCCCGTAAACGCCGCGGGGCGCTTCTCTAAAAAAGCCTGGGTGCCTTCCTTGAAATCATCGGAGGCAAAGCAGCGAGCAAAGGCGTTGGCCTCGGTTTGGTAGCCGTGCCGCTCATCGGCGAAGTAGGCATTCACGCTGTCAATCACCAAACCCACGGCCAGCGGGGCCTTGCTCAGGATGCGGCTCAGCAACTCGCGCGTGAAGGTTAGCAGCTCGGCGGCGGGTACTACGTGGTTTACCAGGCCCAGCCGCAGGGCTTCGTCGGCTTTCACCATGTCGGCCGTCAGCATCAGTTCCAGCGCTTTGCCTTTGCCAATCAGCTGGGTCAGGCGCTGGGTGCCGCCGTAGCCTGGTATCAACCCCAGGTTCACTTCGGGCTGCCCGAAGCGGGCATTTTCGGCGGCTATGCGCAGGTGGCAGGCCATAGCCAGCTCGCAGCCACCGCCCAGCGCAAAGCCATTGACGGCCGCTACTACGGGCTTGGGGCTTTCCTCAATCATGCAGAATACTTCCTGGCCCTGCTCGGAAGCGCGCCGGGCCAATGGCTCACTCAGCGCCGCCAGCTCGGCAATATCCGCGCCGGCCACGAAGGCTTTGTCGCCGCTGCCAGTCAAGATGATGCCGCGCACCTGCTGGTCGTCGAGGGCCTGCTGCATGGCTTTGCCAATCTCGCTGATGGTGGCGCCGTTCAGGGCGTTGAGCTTGGTGGGACGGTTCAGGGTGAGCGTCAGGATGCCGGAAGTGGTATCCAGGTCGTAGAGAAGATTTTCGAAAGAAGCCATAGAGCGGAAAAGGAAACAGGCGGTAGCAGATGCCGGCAAAGATAGCCGAAATCGGAAGCCAGCTACCGACCTGTAGCGCACCGCAAGCTGACTTCAACTGCTAGAAATGTATGGCAGAAGATAGTGAGGACTTGGCCCGCTAGATTATGTTCTGTGGTGGATACCTGTTGAGGTATTAAATAAATATTATATTGGCTTGTGTATTTTGTTCATTCATCACCGTAACCATTTAAGCGTATGGGATTTGTTTCCGAATTCAAGGAGTTTATTTCCAAAGGAAATGTGCTCGATTTAGCAGTTGGTGTCATCATTGGCGGCGCATTTGGCAATATCGTCAAGTCGTTAACGGATGATATTCTGATGCCAGTGTTAAGTCTGCTTACAGGCGGAATGGACTTCAAAGATTGGTTTCTGGCGCTGGATGGTACCTCGTACAAAACGCTGGAAGAAGCCAAGAAAGCTGGCGCTGCCACTGTCAATTATGGCTTGTTTCTGAATGCTGTTATTACCTTTCTACTAATGGCGTTTGCTATTTTCTGGATTGTGAAGCTGGCTAATCGTTTCAAAAAGCCACAGGAAGTGGTAGTAGCCGACCCTGGCCCTACCAAAGACCAAGTGCTGCTCATGGAAATTCGGGACGCCCTGCGCAACCGCAGCTAAGCTCCTGCTGTCGTAGTTTCTGGTGAAAGCCGGCTTCCTCTCTTGCGCTGCTAGGGAGGAAGCCGGCTTTCTTTGTCCCCGGATTTTCACTTCATTTTCTAGTTCCTATGAGAATAGCTGCCCTTATTCGACGATACTACGCAGTATGCAGCCTGTTACTAGCCTTACCGGTGGCTACCCTGGCGCAGGCAATTCCAAACCGGGCTCCGGTTCCGCAGGAAACGTTCAGAATATCCGCCGAGGTAGATACGGCGCGGGGTTGGCGGCATGGGGGAGCCGGTACGCTCAATTTCAGTCAGGTGAGCCTTAGTAACTGGGCCCCGGGCGGGCAAAGCTCCCTGTCGTTGCTGGGGCTGGGTAATAGCTACGCGCATTACCGCGGCGAAAAGCACTCCTTCGATTTGGCGGGCAACCTCGTGTATGGCTTGCTGAAAGCCGGCAAAGCCAAGGTGCGCAAAAACGACGACCGGCTGGAAGTGAACGGCCGCTACGCCCGCAACTTCGCCCCCAAATGGTCGTATGCCACGCAGCTAAACCTGAAAACTCAGCTTACACCCACCTACGACGCCTCGAAAACCGATTCTCTGCTGTCTAAATTCTTCGCACCCGCTTATATCCTGGCCTCCTTAGGTTTCGAGTATAAGCCAGACGAAAATTTCTCGTTATTTCTGTCGCCTGTCACCGGTAAATTCACTGTAGTAGCCGACCGGGCGCTGGCTGATGCCGGCTCGTTTGGCGTGAAAGCCGCCCGGCTGGGCCCCGACGGCTTGCCAGTGCGCAACACCGGTGAGCGGCTGCGCGAGGAACTGGGCGCGTACCTCAACGCCCGCTACCGCCGGCCCCTCATGACCAACATCACCTATCAAACACGGCTGGAACTGTTCAGCAACTATTTCCACAACCCGCAGAACATTGATGTGAACTGGGAAAACTTGATTGATTTCAAAATCAATAAATTCTTTAGCGCCAGCGTTGCTACCACATTGATCTACGACGACGACATTCTGGTGCCGCTAAACGCCGACCAGCAAAATGCCGAAGGCACGGCCCGCGGCCGACGGATTCAGTTCAAAGAAACGCTAGGTATCGGGCTGACTTACAAGTTTTAAAGAAATTGAACTATCTTAGCATACTGCCCGTTGCCGCGCTAGAAATACTGCCCCTTTTTGCCCGCTGATTTCCGCCGGTCCCACCCGCCTATTTTACCCATTTTCGCGCATGAAACAACTGTTAGCTGTCTTGGTGTTGATTTTCGCAGGCTTGCTAAACCGCACCGCCTATGCCCAAGCTCCTACTCTTCCTTCCGATGGACCAACTGCCCGCCAAGAGCAGACTCCTCGCAAGCGCAAAGCTAGCTCCGTGGATATTGCCAACATGCAGCGGCGCATGAACATGAACCCGGAGGAAGCCAAGCGCGACCAGCAGTTGGAGGTATTGCAAGCCCGCGCTGGTGGTGGCAACACTAGCTTCGGCCGCGCCGCAGGCCCAGCCCGGCAGTACGAAAAAGGCAACGGCGGTTTCACGGTGCGCAAGTTCAAAGCCAGCAAGCACGCCCGCAACGCCATGATGAAGCGCGGGCAGAGCCGCCCCGCCATGGGCATCGACCCCAAAGGCAAACCATTGAAGCACAAGAAGAAAAAGCATTTCCTGTTCTTCTAACCGATAGGTAGTTACTCTAGCAGATCTACAATAGACGATAAAGGAAAAAGCCCCGGTGCATAGCACTAGGGCTTTTTTCATCTTTAGTGGAATCGGGGCCACCGTTCGCCCCCGGTTTAACTAAAGAAGGCACTTGTAACCGGTTGGTTACACAAACTTTAAAACTGCTGCCACCACTACGACAGTTAATATCTAGGAGCATCTCTGTTGAGACTCGGCAACGCTGAAAGAACTGTCGTACCACAGCAGATGATTATATCGTTATAGGTGTGTAGTCCAGATGGTGTGCTTGGTTATCGGTGGCAGAAGAAACGAAAGCAACTATAGGCAATGGGTTCATCGTGGAAGAAAGGCGACACGCACGCATAGCGAAGAGCTTCATATCATAAGCTGGTTTTAAAAGCGTACATACTGCCTTTATACTACCATGCTTCAAATAGAATAAAATCGATAAAATTACAAGCAGAAACACACTGATAGGGCCAGCATCCGAAAGATGCAGTTGGCTAGAACTTGCTGGTAAGCCCTAGTTTCAAATAGCTCATATCGTAGCCTAACTCGGCAAATGCTCCGAGCTTATCCGTGAACAGGTAACGGCCACCTAGGAAGATACCGCCCTCGAGACGGGTTTTATTGGCATAATCCCCAATAGAGTTGTCAGAGTAATTAGTGGAATACCTTGTAATACGAGCGGCCAAACTCACGCCAGCATACGTGTCCACCTTAGGGTTATCGGTGAAATTGTAATGATAAGCCCCACGGGCAGCTATATAAATATTGCTCCAAGTAGATTTGTAGTCATTGCCTAAAATGTCCCACGTGTAGCTATCTGATTTATAGCCAACCAAGCCCCCCACGCTGATTACGCCAGGGCCAATACCTTCCAGAATGCCTTTTTCAACAGAGAGACTAATAGCTGGCGACGAGTGCAAACTGCCTCCTAAACCGCTGTAGCCGTATCCGTATCCATTTCCCAGTCCTAACCCCAGGTTCACACCTATGGTGCCCTTGGCGAAGGAGGGTGCTTGCTGCGGCGCCACACCCGGAATCTCAAGTTTAGGAGAAGAAGCAGGCGGCGGTGTGGCTGGTGCTGGTGTAGTAGGGGCTGGTTTAGCTGCTGGTTGGGCAGCTGGCTTTGCAACGGGCTTAGCAGCTGGCCGAGCTGTAGTGGTAGTGCGCGTGGCAGCTGGCTTAGTAGCAGTGCTGGTTTTAGAAGATACTTTAGCTGCTGAGGTTTTAGCTGCAGCTGGCTTAGTGGCCGTTTTGGTTTGGGCTATAGCTGAAGTTGCTGTTAATCCGGCGCTTAGCAATACAAGAGCAAATGCTGACTTCATGTGGATCGGGGAATGATGTAACTTAATCGTTGAGAGATACAAAAATACCCGTACTCCCAGCCGCTGTCAATAACATGATGATGTGACAACGCTTTCAAGTCGCGAATTAGGTATAATTGGGCCATTTAAGGTTCGTTATATACGCACAACGCCCCGGCTGCTGAGCAACCGGGGCGTTGTGTTTCTATGGTATTTTGCTGCAAACCGAAGGTTGCTTACAAAGTCCGCTTCACTTCTTTTTCTTCGAAGCCTTCGATGTTGTCTCCCTCTTGCAGGTCGTTGAACCCTTTCAGCGAGATACCGCACTCGTAGCCTTGGCGTACTTCCGACACATCGTCTTTGTAGCGCTTGAGGTCCTGAATTTCGCCTGAGTACACCACAATGCCATTGCGTACGAGCCGTACTTTGGTTTTGCGAGTGAAAGTGCCTTCCGTCACCATACAGCCACCGATGGAGCCCACTTTGGTGATGTTGAACACCTGCCGGATTTCGGCATTGGCTACTACCACTTCCTGCACCGTTGGGGCCAGCATGCCTTCCATGGCATCCTTCACCTCATTGATGGCATTATAGATGATAGAGTAGAGGCGGATGTCAATCTGCTCCTGCTCAGCCAATTTCCGGGCGCTCTGCGAAGGCCGCACCTGGAAGCCAATGATGATGGCATCGGAAGCCGAAGCCAGCAGTACATCAGACTCCGAAATAGCACCCACGCCTTTGCTGAGGATATTCACCGAAACTTCCGGCGTGCTCAGCTTCAGCAAGGAGTCGGCCAGTGCTTCCACCGAACCGTCCACGTCACCTTTCACGATGATGTTCAGCTCTTTAAACGAAGCCAGTGCCAGACGACGACCAATTTCATCCAGCGTGATGTGCTTCTTGGTGCGCATGGTCTGCTCACGGGAAAGCTGCTGCCGTTGCGTTGCCAGTTCACGGGCTTCGCGTTCGGTCTCCATCACCTGAATTTTGTCGCCGGCCTGTGGAGCGCCGGTCAAGCCGAGCACCTGTACCGGAGTTGCCGGACCCGCCTGCTTCATCTTCTTGCCGCGGTGGTCGGTCATGGCTTTCACGCGGCCGTAGTGCGGACCAGCCAGCACCACGTCGCCCACTTTCATGGTACCAGTCTGCACCAGGATAGTAGTTACATAACCACGGCCTTTGTCCAGCGAGGCTTCAATAACTGCCCCAATGGCACTGCGGTCTGGGTTGGCTTTCAGCTCCAATATCTCAGCTTCCAGCAACACCTTTTCCAGTAGGTCGTCAATACCAAGCCCAGTTTTGGCCGATACTTCTTGCGACTGGTATTTACCACCCCATTCTTCTACCAGCACGTTGATAGCCGACAGTTCCTCACGGACTTTATCGGGGTTAGCACCCGGCTTATCGATTTTATTGAGGGCAATAACAATCGGTACGCCAGCCGCTTGCGCGTGGTTGATGGCTTCCTTGGTCTGCGGCATCACCGAGTCGTCGGCAGCTACCACAATAATGGCAATGTCGGTAATCTTAGCACCACGGGCACGCATAGCGGTAAACGCTTCGTGACCCGGCGTGTCAAGGAAAGTAACCCGTTTGCCTGATTTGGTTAGTACGTCGTAGGCACCGATGTGCTGCGTAATACCGCCGGCTTCGCCTTTGGCCACGCTGGCATTCCGGATGTAGTCAAGCAACGAAGTCTTACCGTGGTCGACGTGGCCCATGATGGTCACAATAGGAGCGCGAGGCTGCAAATCCTCTTCGTTATCCTCAATTTCGATTGTGGTATCTTCTTCCTCGGCGCTCAAGAACTCTACGTCGTAGCCAAATTCGTCGGCAATAACTGTAATGGCTTCGGCATCGAGGCGCTGGTTGATGGATACGAACATGCCCATATTTAGGCAGATCTTAATCACTTCGTTCACCGATACATCCATCAGTGAAGCCAAGTCATTGGCCGAGATGAATTCGGTTACTTTCAGTGTTTTAGCATCCAGTTCGTTTTGAGCGCGCTGTGCTTCACGATCTTCGGCCACACCAGCCCGCTTGTCGCGGCGGTACTTAGCGCGGTTATTCTGGTTGCCACCACGGCCGCCGCTGAGCTTAGCCAGCGTAGCCTTGATTTGTTCCTGAATCTGCTTTTCGTTCTGCTCTGGTGTGAGCGGGACGGCGGGGGCTTGGCGCTGGGCTGCCTGGCCAGTGCCCGTAACCCGCGGAGCGGCATTCGGCCGGTTGCCTTGGGCGCTGTTGTTGCCACGTGGGCCAGTGCCTGTTGGTCGGTTGCCTTGGTAGCCGCCACCCTGGCCTTGCTGGGTACCACCTTGACCCTGGCCGCCTTGGCCGGGTTGTGCGGTGCCTGCCTGACCTGGGATGCGCTGGCGCTGACGCTTCTTCGCGTCGGCAGCATTCAGGCCGCTCTTACGCACGTCGGACGAAGCTACGGGCCGTGGGCCACGGCCACCCGCTCCACCACGCCGCGACGAATCGAGCGGTAGCTCAATTTTTCCCAGTACGGTCAAGCCCTTCAACTGATCTGCACGAGCCGTGATAGTACCAGCTTCTTCAGTTGAAGCTTCAGGGGCGGCAGGAGCAACTGGTGTAGCAGCTACCGGAGCAGGAGCCGGGGCTGGCTTGCTTTCGGGAGCTTTCGTTTCAGTTGGCGCAGGAGCTGCGGGCTTGGGTGCTTCCACAGGTTCAGGTGCAAGAGCTGCCGGTGCCGATACTACAGGCGCTGGTGGGGCTACCGGAGTAGCAGCCACTGGAGCGGGAGTTGGCGCTACCGGAGCAGGCTCTGGCTTAGGTGCTTCAACCGGTGCTGGTGTAACGGCCACTGGCGGCGCTGCTACTGGGGTAGGGGCTGGTGGCGGAGTTGGCGCAGCAGCTGGCCGGGGCGGCACCGGCCGACCTTTGGAATCAAGCTCAATTTTACCCAAGACCTTTAGGCCGGGTACTTTAGGAGCTTCTACCACTGGAGCAGGGGTGGGCTCCGGGGCCGCAGCAGGGGCTGTTACAACTGGTGCTGCAACCGGGGCAGGAGCAGGTTTAGGCGCTTCAGCTGGCTTAGGGGCGGGAACTGGAGCCACTGGCGCTTTGGGCGCTACTGGCTCAGCAGGACGCGCCAAAGCCGCAGCCTCCAACTCACTCTGGCGCTTGGCCTGACTGAGTTTAGAAGCTTCGGCTTTGTCTTGGGCTGAAGACGCAAATTCCTTGTCCAGCAGCGCAACCTGATCCGAAGTCAGCTTGGTTGTGGGCTTATTTTCTACCGAAAATCCTTTTTTCGCTAGGGTTTCCACCAAGGTGTTCATCCCAACGTTCAGGTCTTTGGCTGCCTGACTAAGCCGTTTGGTTGCTGCTTCCGCCATTCTATGCTCGCGAACGATACTCTTATCTAATTGCAAAGGTACTACTTTAAATGGTGCCAGCCGACGTTAAATCCGGCCGGCTGGCCCGATTTAATGCCTTTGCCGGGCCGAAGCCCGCGCGCTCATTGCGCGTCGTCGCTGACGGTGGGAGATTGGGCTGCGTTATTTTCTTCTTCCTCCTCGTTGAATTCCTGTTTGATGACGCGGAAAAGGTCGTCTACGTGTTCCTCTTCCAGCTCTGTGCGACGCACAATGTCCTCTTTGCTAACTGCCAATACAGCCCGACCGGTGTCTAAACCGATTTTCTTGAGTTCGGCAATTATCCAAGATTCTATCTCATCCGAGAATTCATCGAGTGCAATGTCCTCGTCGTAGTCGCCGGCATCCCGGAATACGTCGATTTCCATGCCTACAAGGCGACTTGCCAATTTGATATTAGCACCACCCCGACCGATAGCCAACGAAACCTGGTCTGGCTTCAAGAACACCGAAACCCGACCAGTTTGTTCGTTTATTTTCATCGAAGTCAACTTCGCTGGCGACAAAGCCCGAGCAATGTAAAGCTCCAGGTTGTCGGTGTAGTTGATGACGTCGATATTTTCGTTTTCCAATTCGCGCACAACAGCGTGAATACGGGAGCCTTTCATGCCTACGCAAGCGCCTACCGGGTCAATCCGGTCGTCGTAGCTTTCTACGGCTACTTTAGCTCGTTCGCCGGGTTCGCGCACAATATTCTTGATGGTAATAAGACCATCATAGATTTCGGGCACTTCCTGTTCGAACAGACGCTCCAAGAAAGCAGGGGCAGCGCGTGAGAGGATGATTTTAGGCGTGCCATTGATGATTTCGACGCGGTGCACGACAGCGCGTACGGAGTCGCCTTTGCGGTACCGGTCTTTCGGAATCTGCTCGGCTTTGGGAAGGACCAACTCGTTTTCCTCCTTATCAAGGATGAGGGCCTCACGGCTCCAAACCTGATATACCTCGCCGCTAATGATTTCGCCTACTTGGTCTTTGTAAGCTTGATAGAGATTGTCGCGCTCCAAGTCTTTCACACGCTGAATCAGCGTTTGACGGGCCATCAGCACGGCGCGGCGGCCGAAGTCTTCCAGTTTGATTTCTTCGGTTACTTGCTCACCTACTTCAAAGTCAGGCTCGATTTTCTGCGCTTCCGCCAGCGGAATTTTGTCGTTGTCCCAGATATCTTCCGAGTTATCATCTACAATTTCGCGGTTACGGTAGATTTCCAAGTCGCCTTTGTCCACGTTCAGAATGACGTCGAAGTTGGCGTCATCCGTGTACTTCTTGCGAATCATGGTGCGGAACACGTCCTCCAAGATGCTCATCATCGTAGGGCGGTCGATGTTTTTGCTCCGGGCAAACTCGGCAAACGATTCAATCAGAACGTGGCTGTTCATCTGATTTAATTGTTGAATTGTTGAGTTGCTGCTTGTTGGGTGGGGCTGGCTGCTTGCTACTGCTGATATGCACCAGCAGAGTAGTAGTCAACAATTAACAATCAGCAATTTACTATTTTACTTGAAGGAAATAACTACTCGGGCTTCCTGGATATCGACAAAGGGTATCAGTACAGCGGGTAGCGTTTTCTGCTTGTTTTTCTCTTTTATCACTTCGGCCAGTTGAATGCCCTCGGGGGAGGTAGCTTCCAGTGCACCAGTTTTTTCGGTGCCATCGGCCAGCTTCAGGCTGAGCGTGCGGCCTACGTGCCGGGTGTATTGGCGCGGGTCGGAGAGGGGCTGGTCGGCACCGGGAGAGGTGACTTCCAGCGAATAGGTGGCATCTTCGCCGTAGGCCTCATCAATGCGACGGGCCAACCGGCGGCTTACCTGCGCGCACTCCTCAATGCCCAAGCCCTGCTCGCCGTCGAGGGTGACGGTGATTTTGGGCCGAACAGCATCAGACACGCTTAGATCGACTACGAATAGCTCGAAGCCGGCGAGGCTGTCCTGAAGCATCTCTGCAATGCGCTTTTGATCGAAATTCATTGAAACTTGAACCGGATGATAAAAGAAAGAGGGGACCTGCGTCCCCTCTTCACAATTCAGAATACTGCGCAAATATACGCTAATTAACTGCTGAAAGCAAGCGGACCCCGGAACGAGGCATAGCGCTTAGGCGTGAAAGAGCGGCTACCGACTTATTTCCAGCCAGCCTTTGACGGAAGTGCCATCTGCTTGGCGCAGCAGATAATAGTAGACGCCGTTGGGTAGTTTGCCACCATTCCAGTCGTTTTGATAGTTGGCGGCTTCAAAGACCTTATTTCCCCAACGCGAAAACACTTGTAATTGTGCCGGGCAGCCGTTGGTTGCTCTGAAATATTCGTTTTTGGGGTCACCGTTCGGGGTGATGATGTTGGGGATTTCGTAGGCCTTGGTGACTTCTACTACTGGTAAGTCAAGCTCAACAGCACACAGCCCATTGTTGAAGGGCCGCGTGAGGCGTGGAGTATAGCGGCCTGGCTGGGTGTACACGTGCGTAACGTTGTTGCCGCTACCTTGCGTACCGTCGCCGAAGTCCCAACGGACACCGGAGAAGTTATTGAGCGGGTCGGAGAAGCGTACCGTGAGCGGAGCCTGACGGGTTTCGGCGCATAGCTCGGGTTCCCAGCGGGCCGCGTAGGTCGGTGCTGGCGCTACGCTTACCCGGCGCGTGGCTGCGCTGGTGCACACTCCCGTTGTAATGGCGTAAGTGAGTGTAACTGAGCCAGTGAAGCCAGCAGGTGGTGTGAAAACACCCGTGCTACTCACGTTTGGACCGGTCCAGGTGCCGCCGGCTGGAGTGGCACGCAGGCGGAAGGCTTGGGTGGTGCCGGGGCAAAGTATCGTATCGGGCGGTAAACTGATTACAGCAGGACTGGAAATCGTGACGGGGATGGTGCCTGAAATATCACAAGGGCCAAAGCCAGTTGTATAGCTAAGCGAAAAAGTGCCGGTTCCGGCTAACGAAGGCGTAAATGTAAAGCCTGTGCTTGAGGGCCCCCGTACTCCTGGCCCACTCCACAGGGCGCTACCAGGGAGAGAAATGGGCGTAGTAGTAGTGATGCAGTAGCCCGGGAGAGTGGGGGGCGTGAACGTGCTATACTGCTGCACTGTAGCTATAAGAGTAGCCGTGCTAGTGCAGCCGCTAGTGCCCGTAATAGTGTAAGTGAGTGATTGTGTCCCAACCAGTGCTGCTGTAGGCGTAAATACGAAGCCGGTGCCTATTGACCCCGATACGCCCGGCCCGCTCCATACTCCTCCCACCGGTGACCCAGTTAGCGGTGTGGGTATACCGTTGGAGCAAACCGTGAAAGCAGGACCAGTTGTGGCTCGGACAATCGTTACTGTTTGGGTAGTTTGCAAAATACAGCCAGCGGAATTGACAGTATAGGTAAGAATATGTGTACCTGGTCCGGCTAAGTTGGGGTTGAACAAACTGCCTGTTACTCCTGGTCCTGAGAATGTACCGCCCGCCGGAGTGGCAGCCAACGAAATGCTGGGCAGTGCGCTTTGGCTGATACAGAACGAAGTTTGGGTTGGCGCTGTAAAAGCAGCTGACGGCGAAGGAACCACCGTCAACTGTAGCGTGGAAACTCCACCGCATGGCCCTACGCCGGTAACTGTGTAAGTGAGTGTCTGGATGCCCAGCAAAGCTGGCGTGGGTGTAAATACAAAGCCCGTGGCTACGGAACCTGACACGCCTGGCCCGGTCCAGGTGCCCCCCGCCGGGGAGCCGAGGAGCGGTTGTGGGGCTGAGGCTACGCACACGTTACGGTTGGTGCCCGCAATTACCGTTACCGTCTCAAAGTCGATTTTGAAGGCGGCATTGTTGCAGTTAGAGAAGCCCGAAGTAGTTGAATAGGTGCCCGCACCGGGTGGTATGGGAAAACCGCTGGTCCGGCCGCAGGCACACACCGCCTGGTACACTACGCCGCGCGGGTCGAAGCGCGAAGTGCCACCGTCTACATGGTCGCCGCCGCCGTTTTGGCCGAAATAGGTGGCATAGTCGAGGCGGGTAGCATCTGGGGCAAGCTGGAGCAGGTAGAAATCGTTGCCATCAGTGGTGCTTTGTACGGCATTGGTTGTGATGGGTAGAGTCTGCGTGTTGCCGTTACCAGGAGTGCCTTGGTTGGTACTGCCGCCCCAGCCGCTCACGTAAATGCGGTTGCACTGGTCAACCAGAAACGCCGTAGGCGAAATATCAATAGTGGAACGGCCGCTGCCAAACACGGTGGAAAAGCTGGTTATGCTCAGGTCGGCGTCGAGCTTATGAATGAATTGCTTGCTTCCAGGGTTCTGGTAACGCCCCGCCGTAACCGGGTAGCTACCCAAAGACTGGCCCAGCAGGTACACCGCACCGCTGGCATCAAGCTGCACAAAATACGCTTGGTCGTAAGCAGTAGTACCCAAATAGGTTGATTTCTCCAGTAAAGTACCCAACTGGCTAATGCGCGCCACGAAGCCATCAATACCGCCCCGCGCCGTGGGGTTCAGGGTGCCGGCAGTGGTGGGGAAGTTGGTGCTGCTAGTGCCGCCGCTGACGTACACGTTGCCGGTAGCGCCAAGTTGGAGCGAGTACGCTGCATCGGTGCCAGACCCACCCAAGAAGCTGCTCCAGAGCAAGGTGCTGGCCGTAGCATTTAGCTTGCACACCACGGCATCTAGCCCGCCACCCTGAAACGTGCGGCCTAAGCCATTGCTGACAGGGAAGTCTGTGGAAGCACTATTAGAGGCTATGTAGATATTGTCGTTGGCATCCAGCTGAATGTCGCCCCGGAACGTGTCGCCGTAATTCTGAACCAGGGAAGGAATGCCAGTGGTGGCTAACAAGCCGTCGTTGGCAGAGCCCCCAACAAAGGTGGAGCCGCCCAAGGTGCTGCCGTTGTTGCTGAGGCGGGTCACCACCAAATCGGAACCATTTGGCAAGGTGGCGTTGAATACACTGGTAGGAGTGCCGCCGTTGTAGGTACGGTCGTAGGCGCCGGTGGTGGTTGGGTAGTCAAGGGAAGATGTGGTGCCGAGCATGAACAAGTCGCCTTGACTACCAACTACCAAGCTGTGCGGAAAATCAGCCTGTGAACCGCCCAGGTAGGTGGCCCACACCCGTGCCGCCGGACCGGTGGTAGCGGTGTTGTACTTGATGATGCCAATGTCAATGACGTTGTTGAACGACGTCTGGTAAGCGCCCACTGTAGTTGGGTAACCCGGCCCGAACACAATACCGCCCGAGTACATATTGCCCTGCGCATCATAAGTAGCCGTGAAACCCCAATTGTCGTTGGTGGCGCCGGTGTAGGTGGAAAATACCACGGTTGGGTCGATGGTGAGAGGCTGCTGCCGGTCGTAGGTCCCGAGTTGGAAGCGGATAGTCTGCCCGTCTAGCACGTAGGCGCAGGACACCTCGCGGCGGTGACCGGTGGCATCGGTTTGCCAGGCTTTGGGCGCTAGCTCCCGAATTATGCCCACTGAAGTACTGATTTCCAAGCTACCGTCAGAAGTGAGGCGAAGCGCGTCGGCGCCATCGTAGCGGAGTTGGATGGCGGCGGGTTGGGCGTTGGCGGCCAGTTCGAAGTCGTATTCCAGCTGCTGGTTCTGGTTTTCGTAGAAGTGCGCCCCAATGCCGGGCCAGATGCCGGCATAGCGCAACTCCCGAAACCCGGGCACGTTCCGGGCCCAGTGCTTGGGGTCGTTGCCGCGCAGATAGTGCCGGACTTCAGCGGTTTGGGTTTCAGGCTTTAGTGCTGGCTGCGGCGCACCGCCTTCAAACGTAACGCGCAACGCGTGGGCCTTGAGGGCAGTAGTGGCAGCGGGTTGTGGCTGGCCGGCATGCGCATGGGGTACATCGGCCAGCAACGAATACGTGAGGCCGCCGGGCTCCAGAAACAGCCGCCCACTCGGAATATCAGCTGAGTAGCGCACCGGCTCCGGCCACTGCCCCCGGTTCTCGATGAACTCCAGGCTGGGCGCCGCGGCTACTGGCACCTGGGCGTGAGTTGATTCAATAAAAAAGCCACCAACAGCAGCTAGCAACAGTAGTTTTCTCCACATAGAATGGTGCGGTAGTGAACAGGATAGAAAAAGCTGAAATACTGAAGCGTGTTATGCGAAGTGGAAAACCGGAGTGCAAATTTAGCATGGCAGGCACCTCACCTCTTCACTTCCAGCCAGCCCTTGGCGCGCCGGTTGTCTGCTCCGCGTAACTCGTAGTAATATACTCCATCGGCTAAACCAGCGGCGTTCCAATCGTTGTGGTAAGCAGCAGTGGAATACAGCAAAGAACCCCAGCGGGAAAAGATGCGCAAGGCAGGTGGCTCACAGCTCCAGCGCTGAACAAAAGTGTCGTTTTTCGAGTCGCCGTTGGGCGTGATGATGTTGGGCAAATCCTGCGCTTCTCCCACGGTGAAGGGCCTGAACGACAACTGGGTGGTGCAAGCGGGCCCGTAGCGTACCGACAGAACGGGGGCGTAGGTGCCGGGCTGGCTGTAGGTGTGGGTGATACCAGTCTGAAATTGAGTAAGCACCTCGGTGGTGCCGTCGCCAAACGACCAGGTGTAAATTCCCACTCCGTTGGCCGTCTGCGGAAATTCAACACGAAACGGCGCCAGCCCAGCCCAGTCGGGCCGGAAGGTACAGGCAGGGGCCCCCAATTCAGTGGCGGTGGCCGTTACGTCGGGTACCAGCGTAACCGTCCGCCGAGCAGTGGCCGTGCAGCCCAAGGAATTCCTGACGGTGTACGTGAGGTAGTTGTTGCTGGGGCCCGCCACCAAGCGCAGCACCGCAGCCGCATCAAACACCCCGTCGGCCGATACGCCCCGGCCGCTCCAGGTGCCACCGGCCGGAGAGGCACCCGCCAGGCGAAAAGGAGCAGCCGGCATGCCACACAGCACCGTGTCGGGGCCAGCTGCTACGGTAGGGATTGGCAGCACCGTAACGGCCCGGGTGGCGCTGCCGCATTGCGTGCTTGTATTGAGGGTGTACGTAAGCGTATGCGTGCCAGGCCCGGCCAGCGTCGGCCGAAACACCCCGCCTTCAACCCCCGGCCCCGAAAAAATACCCCCTGCCGGCGTGCCTACCAACGATACGGCAAACTCATTGTTGACGCATACCGGCGTGGCCGGCAACGTAGTGAACGTGACGGTGCTGGGCGTACGAACGGTAACGGCCAAGGTTTGGGTGGGCGAAGAACAGGCAACAGCCCCTGCCGGCAGCGTATAACGCAGGGTGTAGGTGCCGAGCAGCGCGGGCGTGGGAGTGAAATAATATTGTCCGTCAGGGCCAAGTGCCACGCTGGTCCCACTCCAAGTGCCCCCCGCCGGCGTGCCGCCCAGTAGCAGAGGTACTGCGTTCTGACAGAGGATAGCCGGTGGTAAAGCTCCATCCACGAGGGCTGGAAAACGTATTTTCAGAGAAGCATCGTTGCAGTTGCGGACGGCATTGTTGGTGAGCGAGTAATAGTTGGCCCCTGGTGGTACCTGAAACTGTAGGCCCGTGCGCACTTCGCAGTTGCCGCACACCGCCTGATACAGCGTGCCTTCGCTGTCAAAGCGGCTCTGGCCGTGCACATGGTCGCCGCCAAAAGTGCCGCGCGCCTCCAGCGCCACCGCATCGGCACTGAGTTGAAATGTACACACCGACCGGGAGCCGATGCCCGCAATACGCAGCCGGCCGCAGGCATCAAGCCCGAAAGCAGTGGGCTGCAAGTACGACGTCGCAATGCCGCTGGCATCGCCAAACTGCGTGATAAACAAGCTGCGGCTAAGGTCGGGGTCGAGCTTTTGCAGGTACACGTTGCCTCCCTCGGTGAAGTGCCCAGGCGAGAGGGGCATGCGGCCGGCGGTATTGCCTAGCACGTACACCTGCCCAGTGGCATCGAGCTGTAGCAAACTGGCATTATCGTAGGTGGCAGTGCCGAGCACACACGCCCGTTCCAGGCTGCGCCCGTCGGCGCTTAAGCGCACCACAAACCCATCGTTGAAGCCGGTGGCCAGCGGCCGGTACGCTCCGGCCGTAACCGGAAAATCGGAGCTAAAAGTGGAGCCTACCACGTAGATGCGGCCAGCCGCATCGAACTGCAAGGCATAAGCCGCATCTGACCCGCTGCCGCCCAAGTAAGTACTCCACACCAATTGGCGCAGGTCGGCGCTCAGCTTGCAAACCACGGCATCGGAAGCACCGCCCCGAAAAGTGGTGCTGTACCCAGCTACGGCCGGGAAATTGCCAGGCCCGGTCACCGAAGCCAGCACAATACCGCCGTCGGCAGCCAGGGCCACGTCGCCCAGAAACCGAAACGGCCCGTTGGTTACCGGTGGGCTGCCGGCCAGGGTACTTGCCACCACGAAGCCGTCGGTAGCATTGCTTCCCAGAAATGTAGCTTGCAGTGCCCCGCCCGTGGCGCTAAGCCGGGCCACAAACAAGTCGGCCCCGCGGCTATAGTGCACTTCATCGGGCGAAATACTGGGTCCACCTGCAAAGCTGCGGCTGTAGGCCTGCGCCGAAACCGGGAAGTTCGAGGAGCTAGTCGTGCCCAAAATCACCAGGTCTCCACTAGCTGATACCGTTAGCCGGTGTGGGGCCTCGGTGCCCGAGCCGCCCAGGTAAGTAGCATACAGGCGGGCGCCCGCGCCCTGCACCTGGGTGTTGTACTTGATGATGGCAATGTCGGCAGCTTCCGCGTAGCTCCGGTCGTAGGCACCGGGGGAGGCCGGGTAGCCAGCGCCAAACACAACGCCCGCCGAATATAGGTTGCCCTGGGCATCGTGCGTGGCCGTGAAACCCCAGTTATCGGCGGTGGAGCCCGTGAATGTGGCAAATACCACGGTGGGGTCGATGGTGAGAGGGCGCGTGGTATCGAAGGCGCCTAGCCGGAAACGCACCGTGTTGCCGCGCAGCTCGAACGCGCACGGCACCGCCACGCGTTGCCCGTTGATGTCCTGCCACGCCTTGGGAGCCTGCTCGGTTACCGTGCCCACCGACGTGCGCACCAGCAAGTTGCCTTCTGCGCTCAACGCTAGCTGGTAGGGGCCGGTGTAGCGGAGCTGGATGGCGGTGGGCTGGGCACCGGGGGCCAGTACAAAGTCGTATTCCAGCTGCCCGCCTGAGTTTTCATACACGTAGGCGTCGGTGCCGGGGTAGATATTGGGGTAATGCAGGCGCCGAAAGCTGCGCACGTTGTTGGCCCACTGTGTCGTGTTCTGCCCCAGAAAATAGTTGCGCACTTCAGTGGTAGGCTCCAAGCCCTCCGGGGAAACTGGCTGGCCACCCGCAAAAGTGACTGAATACGCGTGGCAGCGGAGCCTACCCGGCCTGCTCGTGTGCTGCCCTCCCGAATCGGTGGGGAGTGTATGGGGGTTGTATAGGGCGTAAGTGAAGCCCGTGGGCTCAGCGAATAGCTGCCCTGCGGCCAAGGCTCCCGCAAAGCGGACCTGCGGCGCCCATTGGCCTTGGTTGGCCACAAACTCCAGGTGCTTGGGTGCCGGAGTGCTTTCGGCGGCTAGTGCGCTGAACAGCAACAAGTAATTGGTAACCAGTAATAGTAGAAGGTGCCGCATGGGTAAATAGTGAATAGTTGATAATAACCGGAGTGCTAACGCACGTTGACCCGCGCCGCCCGCAAACACGAAAGCGCCCTGCCCTTCACGAAAAAGAGCAGGGCGCTTGCCGAAGAAGATTTACCGTTTCAGTTCCAGCCAGCCTTTGGCGCGCCGGTTGTCGGTGTCGCGTAGCAGGTAATAGTACACGCCGTCGGGCAGGCCTTTGCCGGTCCAGTCGTTGTGGTAGTCCTGGGTTTCGTACACGAGCGTGCCCCAGCGGTTGAACATCTGGAGGCGCGTAGGCTTGCAGCTGAACCGGGGCTTAAACGCGTCGTTGAGCGAGTCGCCGTTGGGAGTCATGATGTTAGGCATCTTCATTTCCTCAACCCGCACCGGGGCAAAAGCCGTTTCCACCACGCAGCCGGCGTAGCGCGCGGTCAGCTTCACGTTGTAGGTGCCCGGCTGCTCATACAGGTGCAGCGGGCTGGCTTCGGTGGAATGCGGCGTACCGTCGCCGAAGTCCCAGTTGTAGGTGCCGCCTGCTAAAACGGGTTCAAACTGACAGTTGAACGGCGCCATGCCAGCGTAATTGGGCGAGGCCGAGCACACCGGCAAATTCAGCGGCACGTTGGTAGCCGAAGTGGGCGCCAGCACCACCGTGCGGGTAGCCACGTTTTCGCAGCCGTTCAGCGAGTAGGTGTAGCGCAGCTGGAAAATACCGCCCCGGTTGTTGGTATTCGGTGGCGTAAACATGCCGCTCGCCGACATTCCAGGGCCGCTCCACACGCCGCCAGCCGGTGTCATACCTTGCATCTGAAACGGGCGTATCTGGTCGGCGCAAAGGGTGGTATCTCGGCCGGCGCGTACTTCGGGCAGCAGGCTAACCGTCACGGTTTGGGTGCCCACACCACAGCCCAACGTATCGGAAATGGAATACGTGATGGTATGAGTGCCGACGCCCGCCGCAGATGGGTTGAAAATACTGCCCGATACGCCGGGGCCGGAGAACGTGCCGCCCACCGGCGTAGCCGTCAGGTTCACGCTACCCGACGACACGCATTTCGGCGGAATAGGAGCCACAGTGATGGTGCGCACCGGCGTAACGGTCATGCGCAGGGGGCGGGTGCTTACGCAGGTACCGGTAGCGGCCACCGAATACGTGAGCATAGAAACGCCCATGCGAGCTGGCGAAGGCGTAAACTGGTAGCCGCCACCAGGCAGCGCCGTTACGCCTGGTCCGGCCCAGATACCGCCGGCTGGCGTACCGCCCAGCGTGATGGGGGCGCTGTTCACGCACACGTAACGGCTGGGGCCGGGGTCGGCCGTCACCACGCCAAAGTCAATTTTGAAAGCGGCGTTGTTGCAGTTCGTGTTGTTGTTGCGGGTGGAGTAGGTATTGGCGCCCGGCGGAACCGGGAAAGCCGAGGTGCCGCCGCAGCCGCCGCACACCGCCTGATACACCATGCCTTTCTTATCGAAGCGCGAAGTGCCACCGTCTACATGCTCGCCGCTACGGCCGCCCCGCTCCCCAAAAAACGTAGCGTACTCAATGGACTGCATGCCCGGCCGGAACTGCACGATGTAGAAGTCGGAGCCGTCGGTGGTGGACTGGATGGCGTTGGGCGTGACGGGCAGGCCGGCAGTGCCGCTGCTATTGCTGGCGGCGTTTGGGTAATTGACGGTGCCACCCCAGCCGCTCACGTAAATCCGCTCACAGTCATCCACCAGGAAAGCCGACAGTGAAATATCCGGAAGCAGCGTGTTGCCACTCCCAAACCGGGTGCTGTAGAGGCTGGTGCTGAGGGTTGGGTCGAGCTTCTGGATGAACTGCCGGCCATTGGTCACGCCATAGCAACCGGCACTAATAGGAATGTTGCCCTGCGTTTGCCCCAGTAGGTACACGTTGCTGGCCGCATCGAGCTGCACGAAGAAAGCCTGGTCGTAGTCAGAAGTGCCGATGTACGACGACTGAAGCACGGCGCCGCCGGTGTTGCTCAGGTGCGTTACAAACCCATCCGTGTTGCCCAGCTGTGTAGGGCGCAGGCTGCCGGTAGTGGTAGGGAAGTTGGCACTCAGGGTGCCGCCCGTCACGTACACGCCACGCGTGGCATCCACCTGCAACGAGTACGCCGCATCGGCCCCCGACCCACCTAAGTAGGTGGACCACAACAGGCTGCGCAGGTCGGCGGAAAACTTCACCACCACCGCATCGAAGGCCCCGCCCTGGAACGAAGTGCGGTAGCCGGTAGCCGGGAAATTAGGGCTGTTGGTAACCGAGGCCACATACACGTTGCCGTCGCCATCCGTCGTTACGTCGCCCCGGAACTGGTCACCGTAGTTGATAACCGGGCAGCCGGGCAGGCCATCAATGGTTTGGCCGCCCGACAGGGTAGATACCACGCCATCGGTGCCGGAACCGCCCAGCAGGGTACTACCAGTGAGCGTGCTGCCAGTGGCCGAAAGCTTGGCAACAAAAATATCGGCCCCGTTTTGGTACAGAAAACTCGTGAAGTTAGGCGACTCGTCGGGGAGGATGCGGGGGCCGCCGTTGTGGGTGTTGTCGTAGGCGCCGGCGGTAGTTGGGAAGGCGTTGCTGCCAGAACCGCCAGAGCCCGTAGAACCCAAAATCACTAATTCGCCCTGCGGATTCACCACCATGCTGTGCGGCACGTCCATGCTGCTGCCGCCCAGGTACGTGGCATACAGCCGGGAAGCGGCGCCCGTAACGGCCGTGTTGTATTTGATGATGCCCACATCGGTAGTGCCGGCCCAGGTGGTACGAAACGCCCCTGGGCTAGTTGGGAAGCCAATATCGAA
The DNA here is from genome assembly GCF_017313265.1 of Hymenobacter telluris. GTDB lineage: Bacteria > Bacteroidota > Bacteroidia > Cytophagales > Hymenobacteraceae > Hymenobacter > Hymenobacter telluris. The sequence goes on from NZ_JAFLQZ010000002.1 coordinate 304,751, forward strand.
TACCGCCCCGCCCGAGTACATGTTGCCCTGCGCATCGTAGGTAGCCGTGAAGCCCCAGTTGTCGGCTGTAGAACCCGTGAAGGACGAGAATATAACTGTGGGGTCGATGGTGAGGGCGTGGCGCTGGTTGTACTTGCCCAGCTGAAAGCGCACCGTGCTGCCTTGCAGCTCGAACGCGCACGGCACGGCTACGCGCTGCCCATTAATGTCCTGCCAGGCTTTGGGCGCCTGCTCGGTTACGTTGCCCACGGAGGTAGTAATCAGTAGGTTGCCTTCCGGAGTGAGCGTGAGCTTATCCGCACCGGTGTAGCGGAGCCGGATGGCAGCGGGCTTGGCCCCGGCTTTCACCTGGAAATCGTATTCGAAGCGGTGCTCTTCGTTTTCGTAGAGGGTGGCCCCAATGCCGGGGTAGAGGTTGGTGTAGCGCAACTGCCGGAAGCCACGGGCGTTGCTGGCCCAGCGCTTCGGGTCGGAGCCACGGAAGTAATTGTAGGGTGCCGCTGTGCCTTGCTCACCACCTAGCTCGGGCGCGGCGTTGGCGCCTTCAAACGTAACCGAGTAGGAGTGGCCCCGCAGCTCGTCGCTGGGCGCAGTGGTAGAAGCGGTGCGGTCTTGCCGGTTGTGGTGCGAGTGGGCGCGCAGGGCAGCCGGGTCGAGGAAGGAATAGCTGAAACCCGCCGGGCCCACAAACAGCCGGCCGCCGGGCAGGGCCGCCGCGTACCGCGAGGGGCCTTCCCACTGCCCTTTGTTTTCCACAAACTCCAACGATGCTGCTGAGGGTGCGGCCGGAGTTGCAGCTGGCTTGGGTGCCGCCAGCAGGCACGGCGCCATAAGCAGCGACAAGCCGGAAAGAAGAAAGCGTACTGTAAAGAATGGCATAGAATGAATGGCTAATTGCTGATCAATGAATTAGTAAACGGTTGCTTGCGCAAAGCTTATATGTGTTGGTTGAGCTGATTGGCGTGCTTCGGATGGGTTGGCTTCAGGGATGTTGTGCCCCTAAGAAACCAACCGCTCAGCAAGCAGGCATTCAGCAATGTAACAAGCAACAATTCAGCAGTCAGCAACCATTTACTCATCACTTCCAACCTTGAAAGTACAACGAAAACCGGTCATATTTCCTGCGCAAGAATCGGGCCCGGTAGCTTGGGCGGTTCCGTCTTACCTTTGCTCGTCCTGCATGGCCTAAAGCCGTGCGCTTGCTGCCGTGCGTCGTTCGTTTGCTTTCACCTGCACCTTACTGATTATTGGGTGGCTGCTCGTGGCCATTGCCTGCGTGCAGGTGCCCGCCTACACGTTCTGGCCCGCTACCTTCGGGGCCCTGACCTTGCCTGTGGCGCTGGTGCTGAACCTGCTGGCGGTGGGGTACTGGTTGCTGCGCAACTGGCGGGTGGCAACGCTGCCGCTGCTGGTGGCCATACTCACGTGGCCGCACTTCCAGCGGGGGCTGGCCCTGCATCCGTTGCGAGTAGCGCCGGCCAGCACAGCACCAGGGCAGCGGGTACGGGTGCTGTCGGCCAACGTGCGCATCTTCAACGTGTACCCGCAGCTGCGCGACGCCGAGTTGAACTCGTCGCGCCAGATGATACAGTGGCTGGCCGACAACCCGGCGGATATCCTCTGCCTTCAGGAGTTCTACAACGAGCCGCGCACGTCCACCAGCAAAGAGAAGAACATCTTCAACAGTGTGGAGCGTATTGGCGAGCAAGCCGGCCGGCAGAGCTTCGTGTCCCGGACGCTCACCAACCGGGTGGGAGCCGAGTTTGGCATTGCCATCTTCTCGCGCTACCCCATCCTGCGGCGTGGCACGGTCAGCTTCGGTAAGCTAAGCCAGAACCACGCCATGTGGGTGGATTTGCGCCTGCCGTCCGCCGATACTATCCGGGTGTTCAACTTCCACCTGCAAAGCATGAGCCTCGATGAGCGCGACATTGTGGACAGCTACTCCAGCAAAGCCGGTTTCAAGCGGAAAGGCCTGGGGCTGATGCGCCGCTTCAAGCGGGGTGCGGTGGCCCGCTCCTGGCAGGTAGATACGCTGGTGCGCCGTTTCGAGCGGAGCCCGTACCCGCTGCTGCTCTGCGCCGACCTCAACGACCTGCCCTACAGCTACAGCTACGACCAACTCGCCGACCGGTTCCAGAACGCCTGGGCCAGCGTGGGCAACGGCTTCGGGCACACCTACCACGGCCAGGTTCCCCTGCTGCGCATCGACAACCAGTTTGCCGGCCCCGAGTGGCTGGTAGATGACATCTGGGTACACTACGAAATTCCGTACTCCGACCATTTCCCCTCCACCGTCACGTACCGCCTGCCCCCGAAATAACGCAGCTACCAGCTGTAGTGAGTGAAGCACAGAAGCCCCGTTGTTTTGTACTGCAAACCGTGCTTCTAGAACTACGAAATGAACTTTATGTACTCCTGACTTTCGCTTTTGTGCTGTTTGGGGTGGCTTATAAACTTAGTTGCCTGAAAAACCACCTGAAACATCTAAAATTCGGGCTTGTTGAAGCACTTCTAATGGCCTATTCTGTTCCGCTATTTTTGCAGCGTTAAAGCCAATAGCTTCCGTCACGAAATCCGCCTCAATCAACGAAGCCGTTGAAATCCGTCATACTTTTGCCGCATGCAGCCCTCACTCTCGCTTTATAATACGCTTACCCGCCGCAAAGCCCCGTTCCAACCCCTGCACGCTCCCTTCGTGGGCGTGTACCTCTGCGGCCCAACCGTATACAGCGAGGCGCACGTGGGCAATGCCCGCGGCCCGGTGGTGTTTGACGTGCTGACGCGCTACCTGCGCCACTTAGGCTACACCGTGCGCTACGTCCGCAACATCACCGATGTGGGCCACCTGGAAGGCGACGCCGATGAAGGTGAAGACAAAATCAGCAAGCGCGCCAAGGCCCAAAAGCTGGAGCCCATGCAGGTAGCCGAGCAGTACGCCAACCTCTACCAAAGCCACATGGAGGCCCTGGGCTGCTTGCCGCCCGATATTACGCCCCGCGCCAGCGGCCACATCATCGAGCAGATTGAGATGATTCAGGAAATCATCAGCAACGGCTTTGGCTACGAGGTGAACGGCTCGGTGTACTTTGATGTGCCCGCCTACAACGAGGCCGGCCGCGGCTACGGCAAGCTCTCCAACCGCGTAGTAGAGGAGCTGCTGGCCGGCTCGCGCGACAACCTCACCGGGCAGCAGGAAAAGCGCAGCCCCTTGGATTTTGCGCTGTGGAAGCAAGCCGATGAGCGCCACCTCATGCGCTGGCCCTCGCCCTGGGGCGACGGGTTTCCGGGTTGGCACCTGGAGTGCTCGGCCATGAGCCGCAAGTACCTCGGCGCCGAGTTCGACATTCATGGCGGCGGTTTGGACCTGATGTTCCCACACCACGAGTGCGAAATTGCCCAGAGCCAGGCCTGCAACCACCCCACCAACGAAGCGCAGGTGTGGATGCACAACAACATGATTACGGTGAACGGAGCCAAGATGAGCAAGTCGCTCGGCAACTTCATCACCATCAGTGAGTTGTTCGAGGGTACCAACGCCACACTGGCCCAGGCCTATTCGCCCATGACAGTGCGCTTCTTTTTGCTGCAAGCGCACTACCGCAGCACCGTGGATATTACTGATGAAGGCTTGCAGGCAGCCCGCAAAGGCTACCGCAAGCTCATGAACGGCCTTCGCCTGCTGGATAAGCTGCGCGAGCTTAGCCTCTCTTCGGACATCATTAAGGCCCGCACGCTGGCTCCCGTCACCGAAGGCAAAGCCCCCGACACTACCGCTGCCGACGCCGAGCTGCGCAAGCTGGTAGCCGACTGCTTTGTGGGCTTGAACGACGACCTGAATACGGCCCGTGCCATTGCCAGCCTGTTCAATCTGCTGCGCAAGCTCAACGGTTTCTATGCCAACCCGGCCACGTTGGCCACGGTAAGCGCCGCCGCCGTGCAGGAAGCCACTGAGGCTTACCAGGCGCTGGTGCAGGATGTGCTGGGTTTAGTAGACGAGCCGCGTGCCAGTGCCGAAGACTTGCTCAGCCTCACGCTGGAATTCTACCAGGAAGCCAAAGCCACCAAGGCTTACGACAAAGTAGACCAGATTCGGGCGGCGCTCAAGGCGCAGGGCATCGTGGTGAAAGACACGAAAGCCGGCATCGATTGGGCGTATAGTGAAGAGTAAAGAGAATAGTGAAGAACGTCATGCTGAGCGAAGCCGAAGCATCTCGCTAGTGTAGTAAATACTATTCTTTCGTCAGTACGCGAGATGCTTCGGCTTCGCTCAGCATGACGGCCTATTAAGCAAACCATCTACCATGAAACTCACCCGTTTTGCTCCTGTCGCGCTGGCGGCCCTGCTGCTCACCGGCTGCTTCGATAACAAGAAGCCTAACACCGAAACCTCGGCGCCGGAACAGGCAACGCTGCCGGCCGCGCCCAGCTTCAACCCCGACTCGGCCTATGCCTACGTGGCCAAGCAGGTAGCGTTTGGGCCGCGGGTGCCCAACTCGGCGGCCCACGTGAAAACCGGCGACTGGGTTATCGGCAAGTTCAAGAGCTACGGGCTGTCGGTGCGGGAGCAGCCGTTTGAGGCCATGGCCTTCGATGGCAAGATGCTGAAGTCGCGCAACATCATTGCTCAGTTTCAGCCCCAGGCCGCCCGCCGCGTTACCATTTTCACGCACTGGGACACCCGCCCCTTCGCCGACAAAGACAAGCAGCAGAAAAACGCGCCGTTCGATGGCGCTTCCGACGGGGCCAGCGGCGTAGGTATTGCCCTGGAAATGGCACGCCTGCTGGCCGCGCAGCCCGACAGCCTCACGCCCGCCGTGGGTGTCGATTTCATCTTATTCGACTCCGAAGATTACGGCTACGATTCCAGCACCCAGGGTGAACTGAAAAACCAGTTGGCCAACCTCGAAGCGCAGGGCGGCTCCAGCTGGTGCCTGGGCTCCCAGTACTGGGCCAAAAACATGGTGCCCACCAACTACAAGCCCGAGTTCGGGATTCTGCTCGATATGGTAGGGGCCAAAAACGGCAAGTTCAGCCGCGAAGGCCAGTCGTTGGAAAAAGCGCGCGACGTGGTGGATAAAGTCTGGAACCTGGCCTCCCAGCTCGGCTACTCCGACTACTTCCTGTTCAAAGACATGGTGGGCATCACCGACGACCACGTGTACACCAACCAAGCCGGCGTCCGTACCATCGACATAATTGACACGCTGCCTTTCGGCGACGAAACCTTCCCCGCCTACCACCACACCACCCAAGACAACCTGGCCAACATCGATAAGCGTACCCTCAAAGCAGTAGGCCAAACCGTGTTGCAGACGATTTACGGGGAGTAGCTAATGTGCAGGCAATAAGCTTATTGAGTCGGCCTCGGGCAGGGGAGTGGCTTGTGCGCTGCGCCTGCTGAACCCGGCCCATACCCCAGCGAGTAGCAGCGGCGTACTAGCCAGTAGATTGCGAGAAGCGGCCGGAAAACCGTAGCTTACCCGTAACTACCCGTATGCTTATATGATTAATGCCTCCTTCGAGGGCACTTTATATCTGTCCTCCCTGAATCTGCGGTTACCCATCCAGCGCAGCTATTACCAGTGGCAGCAGCAGCAAGACCACCGGGGCCGGCCCAGCAGCAAAGTGCGGTTCGGTTCCTTGCTGATTGAGGTGCTGGCTAATCAAGCACAGCTTGCCGAACTCTCGCAGGCCGCCTCCGACCCGTACGTGGTGCTGGATGGCCACGCAGCCTACCAGCGCACCGACGGGCAAGGTACCTTTATCAACGTCTGGTTTCGGGAGGCCAGCCTGCACCGCTTCACCGAATATTTTGATGCCACCGGCACCAACGGCACCGAGCCCAGCTGGGTGGTGCAGTTTGCCCTGGCCCCCCAGGAAATGGGCCGCGACAGTGGCGGCGCCGGCGAGTTTGTAATGCCAGCCCCCGGCACGCACGGCCTGCCAGTAGCAGTTGCAACTGCGGCAAGTGCCTTGATGCAGAAGTTGCCCGTAACGGATGTTGAGTTGTTGTTCAGCAACAATACGCTCATTGAAATTCGCAATCAGATAGCATCAGGCACAATAAAGAGGGAGTATCCTGATCTTATTTCGGCGGAAGAGCAGGCAGTTATTGCCTTCTATACCACTGGGGAAGGGTACAGAAACTTCAATCTGGCTTTAAGGGGTGAACAGCCGATGACACCATTTTTCACGGCTCAGGAAAAAGTATTGAATGCGGCACTTGATAAGCTCCCTAAATTTCAGGAGTGGGTGGTAAGAGGCACCGGGCAGTCGGAGGTTGACAGATTTAAAAACGCGGAAGTAGGCGACGTACTAGAATATGAAAACTTTGTTTCCAGTAGCCTGGAAGAAGTTATAGCGGATGATTTTATGTACCGTAAACAAGGTGAATATGTATTAAGAATAAAATCGAAAACCGGCGTAAATATCACCGAAATGTCTATGGCAAAAGCAGAAGATGAAGTGTTATTTAAATCGAAAAAATCATTCAAAGTAACCGCAAAAAGCTACAGACCCAGATTTACGGAAGACGACCCGCTTGTAAAGGAAATTTACCTCGAAGAGGTGTAACTCCGTTGCGTACTATAAAGAATAGATTCATGTTTGATAGTAAAATAAAGCAGCTCGAATTGTTGACGGCGCAGTACGAGAAACTGCTGGCGCTGAGTGCCGCCCACGGAGCAGCGGAATCTGTAAACCAAGAAAAGTTTCTGCTCAAAAGGGTGCTGGATGAACTAACGTGGGATAGTCTGGAGGATACCGTAAAGCAGGAAAAGCGCAAAGCAGCGGTAGTCTTGTTGGATAAGTGGAGCTACGAGGAGGGCAGTGCCGGGAATATAGCGTATGAAAAAAGCGTAGTGGAATTATATGAGCGTATCGAAGCGCTATTAAGTGAACTGACGGAGGATACTACGTTTTCTATTCGGTTAAAAGCATTGCTGTTGATAGAAAAATCATTTATCAATGAGCAAAAAGAATTTAGCAAGATGAGGCATATGGATTATTATATATGGTCTGAATTGTTTGCTGACAATCAGGCGAAAATATATTATCCGCTTGAGCTTGCTGAGTTAAACGCTACGTTCAGAGAAATGTACCGTAACTGGCCGAAAAGGCCTTATAAGGATATTGCCTAGGAGCCGCAACGGGTACAAGCGCAAGGGCCTGCTGCTATGCATACGTTAGCCGGGCGCCTTGCGCATCCACTACCAAATGCGCTTCACGGCCGCAAATCAGGGCCATGTTCTGGGGTTCGTGTCCGACAGGGAAGTTGTGGGCCACCGGAAAATCGTACTTGTTGGCGTAGTGCTGAATGATTTCGTTGGGCGTCTGGCCGTAGGGCACGGTATTGTCCTGGGGGTTGCTGAAATGGCCCACCAGCAGCCCGGCCAGGTGGCGCAGCTTGCCGGTACGCTCCAGGTGCACCATCATCCGGTCAATGGCATAGAGGTACTCGTCGATATCCTCGATGAACAGAATGCGGCCAGCCGTGGGCACATCGGAAGCAGTGCCGGTCAAAGTCTGGAGTAAGCTAAGGTTGCCGCCTACTAGCTCACCCGTGGCCGTGCCGAAGCGGTTGAGTTGGTGCGGCGCTACCTGGTAGGCCACTGGCTCACCGAACAGCGCCCGGCGCAAGCTCTCCACCGATTCTTCGGCACCCTCCTGGTGAAACAGCAGCGGCATCACGCCGTGAATGCTCTGGTGGCCCAGCGCCAGCAAATGGCAGTTGAGAGTGGTAATATCAGAGAAGCCAGCCACCCATTTGGGGTCTTGCTGAAAGCGCGAAAAATCGAGCTGGTCGATGATGCGGGTGGTGCCGTAGCCGCCGCGGGCGCACAGCAGCGCCCGGATGGCAGGGTTGTCGAGCTGCAACTGAATGTCGCGCCGGCGCAGTTCATCGTCGCCGCCGAACTGGTGATGCGCCACGTTGGTACTTTCACCCAGCACCACGCGCAGGCCCCAGCTTTCCAGCAGCGCCACGGCGGCGGCCAACTCCTCGTGTGAGGCTTTGCGGGCAGGACACACAATGGCTACTTGGTCGCCGGAGCGAAGCGGAGCGGGAGCAGTGGTAAGCATATAGCAGAAGTTCAGTTAGCCGCAAACTTAGCGGCTAACCGGAATATATTGTTTTAGAAGCCCAAAGCTACCCGTCGCGCAGGTAGGAAGTCGGGCCCTAACTGAATTGGCTCTGGTTGTTAAGCTGAAACGGAAACCAAACCGCCGGTTCAGAAATGGCGTTACACCTTCTTTACTTACTCTCAGAAACCTAGCGTATGAAAAAACTCTTCCACCTGATACTGGCCACGGTGATGTTGCTGGCTGCCATGCCAGCGGCTCTTGCCCAAGTGGACACCACCGGGGGGCGGTACTACCGGCCTGTCTTCCCGAACGTTACCATCTCGCTGAACGTGGCGTATGGCTCGGCCGTCACGTTTTCGGGCACCACCCAGCAGTTGCTGATGGACATCTATCAGCCCACCGGCGACACAGTGAGCCGCCGGCCGGTTATCATTTTCGCGCACCAAGGCGGCTTCGTGTCTGGTTCGCGCACGGATGCGTACATGGCCGACGTGTGTAGGCGTTTCGCTCAATTGGGCTACGTTACGGCTAGCATCGAGTACCGGCTAGGCTTCAATCTTACGGGCCTGGCTCAACCCCGCGACACGCCGGAAGTGGCCCGCGCCGCCATCCGGGGCATGCAGGATATGCGGGCTGCCGTGCGCTTTTTCCGGCGCGATGCTGCCACCACCCGCCAGTACAAGGTGAATCCACGCTACATTGTGGTGGGCGGCTCGTCGGCGGGCGGCTTCATGGCGCTGGAAGTCGGCTACCTTGATAAGGCCAGCGAAGTGCCCGCTTACGTAGATATTACGGCGTTGGGCGGCATAGAAGGCAACAGCGGCAACCCCGGTTACAGCAGCGCCGTGCTAGCCGTGCTCAACCTAAGCGGCGCCACTGAAAGTGCCACTATCATCGAGCCGGGCAACGTGCCGCTGTGCAGCGTGCACGGCACCGCCGACAACGTAGTGCCGTATTTGAAAGGCCGCGTGGGCTCATTGCTGCCGCCCAAATACGTGGTGGGCAGCGGCCTACTCAACCCGCGCGCCACGGCCGTAGGCATCCGCAACGAATTGCGCACGTTCCGGAACGCCGGCCACATCCCGTTTGAAGGTGCCAACACCAACGGCCAAGCCTATGCCGATACCACGTTCCGCACCATCCGCGACTTTCTGCGGCCTAGCCTGGGGCAACCCGGCACGGTGCTGAGTGCTACCGCCGCCGCTAGCCGGGCCGCTATGCTGCAAGCCTATCCCGTACCCGCCACCACCGAAATCCAACTAGCGGCACCAACCGGCACGCTATTCAAGCAACACACTGCGGAACTGCTGGATGCCACCGGCCGCATAGTGCGGCGCTTCCAGTGGGAGCAGGCCAACCAAACGCTGCCGCGGGAGAACCTGAAAGCGGGACTGTACTTCCTGCGCAGTCCCAACCAGCCGCCTCTTCGGGTGGTGTTTGAGTAGAAATTGCAGCTTGGGTTAAACCAGAAAAGACGAACGAGTTTGGGGCAGCCCCGAACTCGTTCGTCTTTTCTGGTTTAATAGACCTTCGTCTGCTCCTGACAACTATAAGCTTTCCTCTAGCTCCAGTGCCGAAGTGGTGGCGGTGAGCGGCCGAACCGCACCGGTGCGCACCACAAAGGCCCCGAATTTCTGAATCAACTCCTTTACGCGCAGCAGGTTGGACAGGGCCACATAGCCCACCACGTAGCCATCTTCGTCGGCTTCCTCGGAAATTTCCGTGAAATCCAGCGCGTCAATCAGGCGGTCCTCATCGGTGCGCAGGTATATTTCCAGCTCCAAATCAGTAGCATACGTGGGGGAGGAGGTGGTGAGCTTGGGGTAATGGTAGGAATAGCCCTGCCGGATAGCCGCTAAGTCGGCTAGCACGGCCGAGCCGGTGGGGTGCCCACCCGCGCCCCGGCCCTGCAGGAACTGTTCCCCGGCAAAATCGGCCTCAATCAGCACGCCATTGAACTCGTGGTCAACCGAGTAAAGCGGCGACTCGGGCGCCACGAACAGCGGCGTTACCAGGGCCGTTACGCGGCCATCGGGCAGGCGCTGCAAGCCGGCCACCACCTTTATCTTGCGGCCCAGCGTGGCGGCAAACGCAATGTCCACGGCATTAATCTGCTCGATGCCCAGGTTCAGCACTTCCTCGGGTTGCAGGAAGGTACCGTAGGCGTGGGCCGCCAGAATTACGGCCTTGCTGCGCGGATCGAAGGCGCCCATGTCCAGGGTTGGGTCGGTTTCGGCAAAGCCTTTGGCCTGTGCCTCGGCCAGGGCGGGCGCGTAGTCGGAGCCTTCCTCACCCATGCGCGTCAGCACGTAGTTGGAAGACCCGTTCAGAATGCCTGTTACGCTCCGCAAGGGCTCGGCGCCAAAGTAGGCGTCTAGCGTCCGGATGATGGGAATGCTGCCGCATACGGCCGCTTCGTAGAGCAGGGTGCCACCGGCCTGGCGCTGTAGCTGCACCAGTTCGGGCAAGTGGCGGGCCAGCATGGCTTTGTTGGCCGTAACCACCCGGCGGCCTTGGCGCAGGGCCTCGCTCACCAACCGAAACGCCTCAGCAGCGTCGTCGATTACTTCCACTAACACATCCAGCGAAGGATCGTGCAATAAATCGTCGGCGTGAAAATCGAACTGGCTGAGGGGTAGGCTCCGGGGCTTGGTGGGGTTCTTCACGGCAATGCGCGCCACTTCAAAGCCGGTTTCAGGACGCTGTTGCAGAATATCGTATAGGCCTTGTCCTACGCAGCCAAAACCAATCAGACCAATGCGTAGCGTTTGTTTATCAGTTGCCATAAAAGGAAAGCGCAAAAAGAAAGCAGCGACGGCGCAACAGGTGTAAGGAGGGGCGCCGCGCGGTCAGGGTGAAGAGTATTAGGCGAAAGTGGTGGCGTGAAACCGTTCGAGCAGGTGCGTGATGTGCGCCGTTTCAATCAGGAATCCGTCGTGGCCGAAGCGGGAATCCATTTCGGCGTACACGGCCCCCGGAATGTGGCGGGCCAGCAACTGCTGCTCGGCCGGCGGAAACAGCACATCGGAGGTGATGCCTACTACCAGCGTGCGGGCCTGCACGCGGCGCAATGCCGCTGCTACACCGCCTCGGCCCCGGCCCACATTGTGCGAGTCCATGGCTTTAGAGAGCACCACGTAGGTATAAGCGTTGAAGCGGGCCACCAGCTTGTCGCCTTGGTATTGCTGGTAGGCACTGGCCCGGAAATCGTCGATTTTTTCGTTGGTGGGCTCGGCCTGGGTGTCGGCGTAGGCGCCGTAGCTGCGGTAGCTGAGCAAAGCCACCGCCCGCGCCGCCCGCAACCCCGCCGCCCCACCTTCGGGCGTAGCTTGGTGGTAAGTAGGATCAGCAAAAACAGCCAGGCGCTGCGCCTCATTGAAGGCAATGCCCCACGGCGAGTGCTGCGCATTGGTAGCCAATAACACGAGGTTCTCGAACACAGTCGGCAATTGAATAGCCCATTCCAACGCCTGTTGGCCGCCCAGAGAGCCGCCAATCAGCGTGTGAACCTGCGTGATACCCAGGTGCTGCCGTAGCTCTTCGTGCGCCGCCACCATATCCCGAATAGTAAGCAGCGGAAACTGCTGAAACCGGGGTGCTCCGGTTTCGGGTGCCGGCGACAGGGGGCTAGTGGAGCCGTAGCAGGAGCCCAGCACGTTGGCGCATACCACAAACCAGTCGGCCGGGTCGAAGTAGCACTCCGGGCCAAACAGCCCCGGCCACCAGCTTTCCACGTCGGCATTGGCGGTGAGGGCGTGGCACACCCACACCACGTTGTCGCGGCTGGCATTAAGCGTACCGAAGGTGTGATAAGCCACTTCCACGCCGGTTAGTACCTCGCCGCTTTCCAGCGTCAGGGGTTCAGGAAGGAAGAAGCTTTGTAGGTCAGACATTGGCTGGGTGATAGGTAACCGGTGAAAAGGTGGGCGCAAGCGTATTCTCAGTGCTCAGCACCCTGTTCACCTCAATAAAAAATAGCCAACGGGCTGAGCCGGCGAACCAACTCAGCCCGCGCTATTGTGGGATGGAAGAGGCGGCTCCCTCTCTCACAAAACAACCGCCTCGCCACCCACGCACTGCTTTTTCTACTGGAAGCCAACCCGGCTGCCCTCTCACAACCAGCCGGGTCTGCCCCACTGGTTACACTTCCAGCACAGCAGCGTGTTCCACTTCCTGCTCGGGCAGCGCCTCGCCGCTCGTTTCGTTGGTATCAAGGGTAGCCGCGTTGCGCACGGCATCAAACGCCTGCTGCAAATCAGCCTGAATGTCGTCGAAGTGCTCGATGCCCACCGACAGGCGCAACAGCGTGGGCGTCACGCCGGCCGAGCGCTGCTCCTCTTCGGACAGCTGCTGGTGGGTGGTAGCCGACGGCTGAATGATAAGCGTTTTAGCGTCGCCCACGTTGGCGAGGTGGCTTACCAGCTTCAGGTTATCAATGAACTGAGTGGCGGTGTCCTTGCTGCCTTTGATGGCGAAGGTGAGCACCCCGCCCGAGCCGCGCTTCAGGTATTTCTGCGCCAGCGCGTTGTAGGGGCTGCTTTTCAAACCAGGGTAGTTCACAGCTTCCACTTGGGGGTGCTGCTCCAGCCAGTTGGCAATGCGCAGAGCGTTGTCCACGGTGCGCTCCACGCGCAAGCTCAGCGTTTCGAGGCCTTGCAGCAGCAGAAACGCGTTGAAGGGGCTCTGCGAAGGACCGAAGTCGCGCAGGCCTTCCACCCGCGCCCGGATGATGAAGGCAATGTTGCCGAACGGACCGCCTTTGCCAAATACGTCGTTGAATATCAGGCCGTGGTAGCCTTCGCTCGGCTCGGTGAACTGCGGGAACTTGCCGTTGCCAAAGTCGTACTTGCCGCCGTCTACAATCACGCCGCCCACGCTGGTGCCGTGGCCGCCAATCCACTTCGTAGCCGATTCTACCACAATGTGCGCGCCGTGCTCCAAGGGACGAAACAGGTAACCGCCCGCGCCGAAGGTGTTATCCACTACCAGCGGCAAATCGTGCTTTTCGGCAATGGCCGCAATCTTCTCGAAATCCGGAATGCTGAAGCTGGGGTTGCCAATGGTTTCCAGGTAGATAGCCTTGGTTTTCTCGTCAATCAGCTCCTCAAACTTCTCGGGCTGGTCGCCGTCGGCGAAGCGCACCTCAATGCCCAGGCGCTTGAATGCCACCTTGAACTGGTTATAAGTACCGCCATACAAATGGGAGGTGCTCACAAAGTTGTCGCCGGCTTGCAGAATATTATTGAGGGCAATGAACTGCGCCGCCTGCCCCGACGATACCGCCAGCGCCGCTACGCCGCCTTCGAGGGCCGCAATACGCTGCTCGAAAACGTCGGTGGTAGGGTTCATCAGACGGGTGTAGATGTTGCCGAACTCCTTCAGGGCAAACAGGTTAGCGCCGTGTTCTGCGTTTTTGAAAACGTAGGAAGTGGTCTGGTGAATAGGAACCGCCCGCGAACCGGTAGTAGGGTCGGGCTGCTGGCCGGCGTGGAGTTGCAGGGTTTCGAAGTGATGGGCTGGAGCGGACATAATAGGGGCTGTTTGAAGGAGAGTATTGTTGAAGGAAGAGAGTGTATTGCTCTGAAAATGAGGCCGCAAGACTTGCGGCGTTTTCCCACCAGCACCAGCCGAATACGGCGGCGTAGCTGCAGCTATGCGTGGTGCGGTAGCCAGGCAGGCACCGACACACGAAAACCAAACGAGGAGGGAAGAGTGTGCTGGAACCGCTCAGCGGCTAACAACAGCAACAACAGGCGCCGAAACGGCAGCGCATTCGCATTCGGGCGGCCTCAGTGGCAGCAGGCGAAACACGGAAACCCATCGGCAAGGCGGTGCGCAGCGCGGCGACCGGGGCAGATGGGGTAAAGAAGGCGGAAAGCGAGTTGTTTTTCATGGTACTCAACTTATCTCTCCCGCCGGCAAACACCGGAGCGGGCAGGAATTGGCACCTTTCGCATCAACGAAGGTTGCCAGTGGGTCACGGAGCCTGTTCTCTCGCCACTTCTGTATAAATCTGTGAAAACTGTCCCACCGTAAGCGGGGAGTACCGGACTGGTGATGCAAATGTATAACCGGTTTTGATATTCGCAATACTCTTGAAAAATATTTTTTGTTTCCTTCTGCTTTCGATAGACTGCTCTTGGTAGAAATATAAGGGTATTGAATCAAGTTGATTTACAAGCTACTATGAAAGCAAAATGGTGGTGCCGCGGCTACTGCTAAGTTGCCGGATGGGCGTGAAGGCAGTACATCGGCTGGTATTGCCAAAGCTGCGCAAAAGAGTGAGAGTACGCAAAAAGCCGCTCCTGACAAGAAGCGGCTTTTATGAAATTTCCAGGAATTGGGAATTGCTAGATTTTGGGCAGCGTTAGTACCTGGCCTACTTCAATATGGTCAGGGTTGGAGCCAATAATGTTTTTGTTGGCGTCGTAAATCTGGTGCCATTTGGCGGCGTCGCCGTAGTGGTTTTTGGCAATCTTAGAGAGTGAATCTCCGCTTACTACCGTGTAGCTCTCGCCGGCAGCAGCTTCGGGCTGCGCAGCATTGCCGAAAAAATCGGTGCCACCGGCGGCTGGTTTTGCGGCTGGTTCAACGGGCTTTTTTTCGCCTTCATTGGAGAGAAAATCAAACAGTCCCATGGTCGTGCGTTGGTTTGAGGTGAAAGCTGAACGCAGCACATCTACTTGATGGCCACGGTGTCAGGCCTCATACGCTAAGTAGGGCAAGATGTTTTGTTTGCTAAGGTCAACAATAGACAAGATCGAACATCTTGCCGGAGCCTACCGTAAGAGGCGCAATACCGTCCGGCTACGGAGCTGGCGGCAGCTTCTCTCCACTTCTCACTTAACCTTGACACCTAATGAAAACTATGTCCTCTCCGTTTCGCTATTTGGCCAGCCTGCTCATGCTGCTGGTGTTGTTCACTTCTGCTTGCGGCAGCAAAGAAGGCAAAGTAGAAGGCGTAAATATGCTCTATGGCAAGGAGAGCAAGGTTTGGAAAACCGATAAGGAACTGGACGCCACCGGCGACAAAGTGAAGCAAACCGATGCGCAGGAAGATGAGCGTATCACGTTCTTCGCCAACGGCCAATACAACATGACTTCGCCCCAAGGTGCGGTAAACGGCAAATATACCTTCGACCAGGCCGGCAAAACCATTGCCATGACCCCCGACGGCTCCAGCACCAGTAACTCGTTCAGCGTAGTAACCCTCACCGACGACAAACTCACGCTGAAAAGCGCCGCCGGTGCCGAACTGCGCCTCGAAAAAGAATAACCCTTTCCACATACTACCTGCCAAAAGCGCCACCGGCTAACCGGTGGCGCTTTTTTTTTGACCTGTTCTCAACTACAGTCACTGCGTAAGCCGCACGCGCTACTCGGGCATTGCTAGTCTCAGAAGGCTGTAAGTTAATAGCAACGGCTGCCCGGTTCAGCTTTAGTAGCAGCCCCGGCAGTGCAGCCCGCAGTAAGGTGTTGGTTGCACTACTGGGCGTGCAGGTGCTACCTATGAGTGCATAACCTGCGCGGCCTTGGGCTTACCGAAAATGCGCGCCACCCAGCGGGGCAGGAATACGGCCCCCAGCACCAGATAGAGGTAATACGTCACCAGCCGGTAGAGCAGCACCATGAAGTTGGTCATGGTAGGAGTGCCAATGAACTTGCCGAAAAACGTGGGGAAAGCACCTTCGGCAATACCCGCGCCACCGGGCGTAATGGCAATCAGCAGGATAACTTTATAGGTGAGGTTGCGGCCGAAAATCAGCCAGAATTCCGGCCACGTCACGTCAATAAATGCCGAAATCAGGCAGCCGATAACCAGGTAGCGGGCCGTCCAGACGAAGGCCGTGCTCAGGGCGGCGCGCAGCCAATAGCCCCAGCCGTTGCCGCGCAGTTCGGCCGAAGCCAGCACCATTTCGTTGCCCATCTTATAGGCCTTGCCTCGGAAGCGCCGAATGCCGCGCATCGAAAACAGCCGTACCAGCAGCCGTTTCACCGATTGCGGATTGAAGAAGATGGCGTACATCATCAGCAGCGCATACAAGCTCACGAAGATGTAGCTGGTAATGAAGCCAATGCGCAACGTAGTAACCAGCCCGCCCTGCAATGCCTCGTGCGGGTACAGCGCGTCGCCGCCAATCCAGACCACCAGCGGCACCATCAGCATGTAATACATATTGTCGAGCATGGCCGTGGCCATAATGTAGGCCACCGACTTGCCCAGCGGAATGCCTTCCTTGTGCAGCAGCACCGGCGCCACGGCCGTGCCGCCTACCGCCGAGGGCAGCACGCACGACGAAAACTCCCAAATCATTATCACGTCGAGGGAGGCGCGCCAGGTGAGTACTTTTTGGGTGAGGTAGCGGATGCGGTACACGTAGCCGGCGTCGCGGGCCACCAGTATCACCAGCATGAGCAGCAGCCAGATGGGTTTGGCATTGGCCAGTGGGGCCAGGTCGCCGGGCTTATAGCTGCGCCAGAACATAAACCCGACCACGCTCAAGCCAATCAGTACCGGCAGTACGATGCGCGAAGGGCGGAGCTTGTCCAGCAATTGCTGGTCCTCGGTTTGTTGGTCGGCAGAAAGCTGAGGCATGAGGCAATGCGGGGAGTGCGAGGTCAAAAGTAGGGATTATAGCAGGGCAGCCGGTTAAAGCACAATTAATAAAAGTGGGCTACAACGACCCGCAAACCACTGCCTGCGCCCCTACATACGCGCCAGCCACTCCTGGGGTGCAGAATAGATTTTTATCGTGTTCAAAACCAAAGAGTAGCATTGCTGGCAACTAAATGCACGGGCAAGTGCGGCCTGCTCCTGAGTGGGTATGGGCAGAAAGCGGTTCGCTAGCCAACCGTCCGAACAGAAAACCCGTAACTTTGTCCGGTGCAGGTAGTAAGCAGCGGGAGGTAGCCTAACCTTTCGAGTAGCTCGACTGTTGCACCGCTACTCATTCCTATTTGCTCCTCTATACATGATTGTCGAACCCGGTGACTTGCTGGCGGCCATAAACTCGCCCAACGACCTGAAAAAGCTCAACCAGGATCAGCTGGTGCAACTAAGCCAGGAGCTACGTCAGTTCATTATCGATACGGTTTCGATTTACGGGGGGCACTTCGGGGCTTCGCTGGGCGTGGTAGAACTGACCGTGGCCCTGCATTACGTGTTCAATACACCCTACGACCAGCTGGTGTGGGATGTGGGCCACCAGGCGTACGGCCACAAGATATTGACCGGCCGCCGGGACCGGTTTCCCACCAACCGCCGCTACAACGGCATGTCGGGCTTCCCGAAACGCAAAGAAAGCGAGTACGATGCCTTTGGGGTTGGGCACAGTAGCACCAGCATTGGCGCGGCGCTGGGCATGGCCGTTGCCTCCGACTACAAAGGCGAATTCGACCGGCAGCACATTGCCGTTATCGGCGACGGCGCCATGACGGCCGGTATGGCCTTCGAGGCGCTCAACCACGCCGGGGTCAGCAATTCCAATTTGCTGGTTATCCTCAACGACAACTGCATGAGCATCGACCCCAACGTGGGCGCGCTCAAAGAATACCTGACGGATATCACCACGTCGCGCACCTACAACAAAGTGCGCGAGGAGTTGTGGAACGTGCTGGGCAAACTCAGCAAGTTCGGTCCTAATCCGCAGCAGATAGCCCGCAAGGTGGAGCAGGCCATGAAGGCTACCTTGCTCAAGCAGAGCAACCTGTTCGAGGCGTTGAACTTCCGCTACTTCGGCCCCGTGGATGGCCACGATGTGCAGCATCTGACCACCATCCTCTCCGACCTGAAAAGCATTCCGGGCCCGAAAATCCTGCACTGCGTAACGGTGAAGGGCAAAGGCTACGCGCTGGCCGAGAAAGACCAGACCCTGTGGCACGCCCCCGGCTTGTTCGACAAGGTTACCGGCGAAATCAGCAAGAAAACCTATTCGACGCCACAGCCGCCCAGGTACCAGGATGTGTTTGGGCACACGATGATTGAGCTGGCCGAAGCCAACGACAAAATCATGGGCGTGACGCCGGCCATGCCCTCAGGCTCGTCGCTGAACCTGATGATGGCCGCCATGCCCAAGCGCGCCTTCGATGTGGGCATTGCCGAGCAGCACGCCGTAACGTTTTCGGCGGGGCTGGCTACGCAGGGCCTAATTCCGTTCTGCAATATCTACTCGTCGTTTATGCAGCGCGCCTACGACCAGGTGCTGCACGATGTGGCGCTGCAAAACCTGCACGTGGTATTCTGCCTCGACCGCGCCGGTTTTGCCGGTGCCGACGGCCCCACCCACCACGGCTGCTACGACTTGGCCTACATGCGCAGCATCCCCAACATGGTGGTATCGGCCCCAATGAACGAGGAGGAATTGCGCAACCTGATGTACACGGCCACCCTGCCCGAAAACGCCGGTCCGTTTAGCATCCGCTACCCGCGCGGCGAAGGCGTGATGCCGGAATGGCGCAAGCCCCTACGCAAAATTACGGTGGGCACCGGCCGCGTAGTGCGCGAGGGCGAAGGCGTAGCGGTGCTCAGCATCGGCCACATCGGCAACTACGCCACCAAAGCCACTCAGAAGCTGCAAGCTGAAGGCCTCAACCCCGGCCACTACGATATGCGCTTCTGCAAGCCCCTGGACGAAGAAATGCTGCATAGCATCCTGAGCCGCTACAAAGCCATTGTAACCGTAGAAGACGGCTGCCTGCCCGGCGGTTTTGGCGCGGCGGTACTGGAGTTCATGGCCGACCACGGCTACAGCCTGCCCGTAAAACGCCTCGGCATCCCCGACCGGATAGTGGAGCACGGCACCCAGGACGAACTCTACAAAGAATGCGGCTTCGATGCTGATGGTATTGCCGCCGCCCTGCGTGAGCTAAGTGGCAAAGTAGTAGCCAAAGCTCCTGTGGAAACTGTGCTGCTCTAAGTTGATATTGATTGACGAAAAAGCCCCGTCGGATTCATCCGGTGGGGCTTTTTGCGTTTTAGAAAGTCTGTGGCCAGAGGTAGGCAAGGATATGTGAGAGAGAAAATAAAAAATATTTACCTGTGTATGTACATCAATTAAAACAATGTACATACATTTGTGCATGATTCGGCAGCACGGATAGCTCGCCGCTACTTACAACGTTATCAAACCAGCAACGCCTACCATTATGGCAACTACCACTTGGGTTCTCGACCCCACGCACTCCGAAGTTCAGTTCAAAATCAAGCACCTCGTTATTTCTACGGTTACGGGTTCGTTCAAGAAATTTGAAGGCAAAGCCGTAACAGAAAACGATACGTTCGAAAACGCTCAGGTGACGTTTGCCCTGGATGTAGCCAGCATCGACACCAACCAGGAGCAGCGCGACGAGCACCTGCGTAACAACGACTTCTTCGACGCCGCTACGCACCCGCAAATCACCTTCACTTCCACTTCGCTCACCAAGAACGGCGACGAGTATAAGCTGACCGGCAACATGACCGTGAAGGACGTAACCAAGCCCGTAACCCTGGACGTGGAATTTGGCGGCACGGCTACCGACTTCTATGGCAACGAAAAGGCGGGCTTTGAAGTAACCGGCAAAATCAACCGCAAGGAGTTTGGCCTGACCTTCCACGCCGTAACCGAAGCCGGCTCTATCGTGCTCGGCGACGACGTGAAGCTGTTCGCCAACGTGCAGTTCATCAAGCAGAAAGAAGAAGTACTAGCATAGTTTCGCCACTCAACCACACTTTATTGCACAAAGAGTCGGCTACCTCAGGTAGCCGGCTCTTTTTAGTTACGGCTGGTGGCAACCGCTTTGCTGGCATCGGCTTCACAGCGGCGGCGAATCACATCCAGGATGCGCCGCTGGATTTCGCTCATCACGTAGTCGGTCCAGAGGCCGGCGTAGGGGTTGATGCGGGTGCTGAGGCGCTGCTGGCTATAGAGTACGAGGCGAGTGCGGCCGGGGCCGGCGGGTACCAGCTCGTAGGTGCCCCGCAGCACATCGAAAAACCGGCCGCCGACGGTTACGTGCTCGTCGAAGGTGGTAGGCGGGATGGTGGCGGTGTTGGGCACAATGCTGAACGACAGGCGCTGTTGCGGCTCCCACACGTCTACGGTTTCAATGAATTCCACACCTCGCTCGAAGGTAGCATGGCGTACACCGCCTACGCCCTCGTGCGTGAGAGTGGCTTCTACGGGCCGCGGAAAGCCGATTCTGTCTACCAAGCTCGAACCCAAATCCTGCGCCTGAATAGGCGGTACCCGGATGATTTGCTGCCAGACCACGGAGGCGGGCGCCTGAATAAGCACGGTATTCTCAACGCGGCGTAGGGTAGTAGGAGCGGCAAATTGGCCTTCGAGCGGCGCTAACAGGAACGGCAGCAGCGCAAAGACGGCGACGGTATAGGTTTTGTCTTTGTTGGGTTTATCGTCGGTAAAAAGCAGGTAGAGAACAGACCCTATGTAGGAGGTAATGAGGAAGAGCGGGGAGATAATCAGCACGCAAATCATTCCTTCCAGATGAAACACCAGCGCCATAAACAGGAAAAGCACAACCGTCACGAAAGGCCCCCACACCGTCCGCCATGATTTTGACGCAGTAACAGGTGTGAAATGCGTGGTAACGGCTCCTAATGCCATTGGGACAAGCAGCAGAAAGCAGAGCATCAGCAGCCCGCCAGCGTCGTTGAAGCTGCTCGTAGCAAAGACAAATCGGCCGAGTAATGCAGCAAGCAGACCGGCCACCACGGCAATAACATAGTGTAGATTGTGACGCTTGATAAAGGCCATTAGGATACGAGGAACAGAGAGTAAAAGGAACAAGCAAGGTAAATGTGCGTACTTGTTTCGACTCCTTCGTGGTCTTCCTCCACGAATCTTTGCAACTGTTTATGCCTGCCCAGCCAACCATCGTTTTTCTCCACGGCTTTGCCGAAAGCCAAGCTATTTGGACTGATTTTCTGCACAAGTTTCCCGAAGGCTATCAGTTATTGACGCTTGATCTGCTGGGGCACGGTGCCAATACCGAGGCCGTGCCGGACTACAGCATGGAAGCCCAGGCGCAGTATGTAGCCGACCAACTGGCCGAACAGAACGTGGGGAAGGTGCTGCTGGTAGGCCATAGCATGGGTGGTTACGTGGCCCTGGCCTTCGCGGAGCGCCATCATGAGAAGGTGGCTGGCCTGGTGCTATTCCATTCCACGGCGCTGCCCGACACCGAGGAGAAGCAGGCCAACCGCATCAAAAACATGGAGTTCGTGCGCAAAAACGGCGTCGGCAAGTTCATGGACTCGTTTATCCGGCCACTGTTTGCACCCGCCAACCGCGACAAGATGCAGGCGCAACAGGAGTTGCTGGAAAACATCGGCAAAGCCACGCCCGATGCCACCGTGCTGGGTGGCCTGGAAGCCATGCGCAACCGCCCCGACCGGACGCAAGTCCTGCGCGACGCCACGTTTCCGGTGCTTTTCATCGACGGTAAAGACGACGCGGCAGTGGCTGTGGATAGTTTACTGCCGCAACTCGCCCTGCCCGCGGAAAGCCACGCCTTGCTGCTTGGCAATGTGGGGCACCTCGGCTATTTCGAAGCGCCGGAACGTACGCGCCGCGCCGTAGTGGATTTTGCCGCCTCAGTAGCAGCTAATGCGAGCTAAGCACACGGCAATCTGATAAAACCTGAGCAAGAGTTTAGCGGATGCGGAAGCTGAACGGTAGCACGTAGAACACTTTCACGGGTTTGCCTTGGTGCTTGGCCGGTGTGAGGGCCGCAGTTTGGCTACGCGCCGCTTCCAGCACCGCCTGGTTCAGCTCCGCCCCCGCCGACCTAACCACCTGCATCTGCTCCAACGCTCCGGTTTCGTTCACCACAAAGTATAGATAAACTGTACCTTCTACCTGATTGCGCAGAGCTTGCGCCGGGTACTTGATGGTGCGTTGAATACTAGTCTGAATATCCATGCGCGCGGCTTCCGTCCCGAATACGGGCTGCTGGTCGGCGTACGGATAGACCTTGGTGGCAGTGCTCGGGGCTGGTTTCGGACTGAAGATAATGGGAAGCACCAGTTGCTCACTTTCCACAGCGGCTCCGTCTAGGGTGGCGGGCGCCCAAGCGGGCATGGCTTGGATGTAGGCCACGGCGGCTTGTTCCACTTCTAGGTTTTCGGCTTCCGTGGCCGGCCGCGGCGGGGGCGTAGCGGCTGGCTTGCGCATCAGCGGACCAATGGTTTTGGCCCCCGTTACCTTGCCAGCAGCATCTAGTTTAAAGCGAATAAACAGCCGAACATCAGCTTCTGTGGCGCGGGCCGCATCGGGGTAGGGGGCTGCGGCCAGATAAGACAGCAGTGCCTCGGGGCCGCCGGGGTACTTGGGCGCAGTGGCAGCGGGCTGCGCGGGCGCCTGCATTACAAAGCTGATGGGTACTGTTATGGATACAGCCACCGTCTGTCCGTTCTGCTGGCCTGGCTGCCAGGCCGGCATGCTCTGGATGACGCGCACGGCTTCTTTGTCCAGTGCGTCTTGCAGAGGTCTGGCTACTCGCACTTGCTCCACTTGGCCTTGCTTATTAACCACAAACGTGACGAACACCTTGCCCGACGCGCCTGCCTTGAGGGCTTCGTCGGGGTAACGGGTGTTGCGCCGGATGTAGGCCATAATCGAGTCGGTGCGGCTGCCTCTGAACGTGGGCATCTGCTCCACAAACGTGTATACCTGTTCGGCTGGGGCCGTTGGGGCGGGAGCCGAGGGATTTGTGGTTTGGGCCAGCAGGGAAGGGGCCGCCGCCAGCAGCAGGCCAGTGAGCGTGCCGCAGTACCAGCGTTGTTTCATGGGAATTCAGGCAGCTAGAGAAATCAGAAGCAGGAAAGCAGTCAACTATTTTGCCAACGCGGCAGATAAATATAAACGTGCGACTTACATACGAAAACACGTAGCCAATTCGGCCGCAAGCTGCTACAACATCTTGAAAGTAAACGGCATTACGTAAAACACCTTAACTGGCTGGCCCTGATGCTGAGCTGGCAGCAGCGTCCCGAGAGGCTGCCGCGCGGCTTCTAATACGGCCTGGTCCAGTTCCGCTCCCGCCGACTGAATGATTTGTTGCTGTTCTAGTTTTCCTGCCTCATTCACCACAAAATAGAGGTATACCACGCCTTCTTGCCGGTTACGCATGGCCTGTACCGGGTAGCGCACTCCGCTTTGCAGGCGTTTTTCGAGGGTGATTTTGTTTTGCGGCGCGGCAAAAACCGGCATCTGGTCGGCGTAAGCATACACGGGTGGCTCATTGCTTGGCGCAGTAGTACCAAACGCAACAGGTACCGTCCAGGAGTCGCTTTCTATAGCAGCGCCTTTACGGGTGGCAGGAGTCCAAGTCGGCATGGCTTGCACCCACCGGAGGGCCGCATCGGTCAGCAATTGGTTGGTAGCTGCGGTGGCGGCCTGACGCTTTTTCTTGCCTTGCTGGGTTGCTTGCACTGAGCCCGCCAATTTCACGTTGCCGGGTTTTCCATCGGGCCGGATCTTGAATTTAACGAAAACGCGCCCCTGAGCCTGCACGGCACGGGCGGCCTCCGGGTACGGAGCCGCCGCCAGATAGGCCCGTAACGCCTCAGGCCCGCCCGGAAACTTGGCCGTAGTAGCAGCTTCTAGCTGAGTTCCATTGGCCGCTGCCGCTTGGTTGGCTATCAGTTGGTCGAGGTTGCTGGGGAGCCGGAACGTAATGGGTAATGTAAGGCTGACCGGTACGGCTTTGCCAGCCTGCTTGCCCGGTGTGAAAGCTGGTAGGCTGCTGACGGCCCGCACTGCTTCGGCGGCTAGCAACGGATGCGGATCCTTTACCGCTTTGACGTCTTGCAGGCTGCCGGCAGCACTAACCACAAACGAGACATACACCTTGCCTTCAACCCGTTGCTTTAAAGCCTCGGCCGGGTACCGAACCGTTTTGCTAAGCTCTTGATATAAAGCCGGCTGACCACCCGGAAATGCTGGCATCTGCTCGGCGTAGGAATACACCTCACCAGCAACTCGGGCGGTATCGGTGGCCGCACCTGGCGTCGGCTGTGCCCAACTCAGCGTGGCAGGTAGCAAAAGGGCCGCTACTAATAATACAGCGTGTTTCATAGGATACAGTAAGTAACGATTGGCAGGTAGGGAGCAGGCTGAAAACCAAAAAAGCCCCCGTAGTATACCAAGCAAGGCCAGGACACTACGGGGGCTTTGGGGCGCTT
The DNA here is from genome assembly GCF_017313265.1 of Hymenobacter telluris. Lineage (GTDB taxonomy): Bacteria > Bacteroidota > Bacteroidia > Cytophagales > Hymenobacteraceae > Hymenobacter > Hymenobacter telluris. The sequence goes on from NZ_JAFLQZ010000002.1 coordinate 329,022, forward strand.
AACTACTTCAGCAAGCCCATTTTCAGCATGGCTTCGGCAATTTGCACGGCATTGGTGGCGGCCCCTTTGCGCAGGTTGTCGGCTACCACCCACATGTTGAGCGTGCGTGGCTGCGACTCGTCGCGGCGCAGGCGGCCGACAAGCACGGCGTCGCGGCCGTGGGCGTCTTTGGGCATGGGGTAGAGGTTGTTGGCCACGTCGTCCACCACGTCCACACCTTCCGTGTTGCGCAGGATGCGGTACACGTCTTCCAGCTCGAAATCCTGGGCAAATTCCACGTTCACCGACTCGGAGTGGCCGCCCATCACGGGGATGCGCACCGTGGTGGCCGTTACCCGGATGGAGTCGTCGGAGAGGATTTTCTTGGTTTCCTTCACCATTTTCATTTCCTCCTTGGTGTAGCCGTTATCCTCGAACACGTCGATGTGGGGCAGCACGTTCAGGTCGATGCGGTGGGGGTAGGCCTGGCTGGTCACTTCCTGGCCGGCGCGCTCCTGCATGAGCTGGTCCACGGCTTTCTTGCCGGTGCCGGTTACGCTCTGGTAGGTGCTCACCACAATGCGCTCCACCTTGTAGGCTTCGTGCAGCTTGTGCAGCGCCAGCACCATCTGAATGGTCGAGCAGTTGGGGTTGGCAATGATTTTATCGTCGGCGGTGAGTTGCTTGGCGTTGATTTCGGGCACCACCAGCTTTTTAGTGGGGTCCATGCGCCAGGCCGAGGAATTGTCGATAACCACCGTGCCGACTTCGGCGAAGCGGGGGGCTTGCTCTTTGGAAACCGAGCCGCCAGCCGAGAAGATGGCCACGGCCGGGCGGGCCGCAATGGCGTCGTCCATGCTCACCACCTTGAATTTTCGACCCTGATATTCGATTTCCTGCCCCACCGATTTTTCGGAGGCAACGGGCAGGAGTTCCGTGACCGGGAAGTTACGCTCGGCCAGCACTTTCAGCATCTCGCCACCGACCAAACCGGTGGCACCTACTACGGCTACTTTCATGGTTACAAGGATTAGACGGCGGTAAAGATAGCGCTAGGAAGAATATTGATTTTCACGCTATATTTCCTGTATCGTCCTGAAACGGCGACTCTCAGATACTCTGCGTGTTATCCTGCCTAGTTAGCTCCTATTTGAAGTGAAAAAATTACTATTACCCTTCGCGCTGGCGGCGTGTGCCCTGCCCGCGCAAGCCCAGCTCCTGGATAATTTTTCCGACGGCGACTTCTCCCAAACCCCTGCCTGGACCGGCGACGCCGCTAGCTTTCAGGTAATCAGCCAGCAGCTGCAAAGCAGCGGTGCCGCCGTTACGGGCACCACCCTCCAACTCGTTACGCCCGTGCAAACGGCCGGCGCGGTCAGCTGGGAGTTCTGGGCGAACCTGCGGCTGGCTACCAGCAGCGGCAACTACGCCGATGTGTGGCTAATGTCGGAGCAGGCCGACTTGAAAGCCACCGGCAACCGCGGCTACTTCGTGCGCCTCGGCGGTACCCCCGATGAAGTGGCCCTGTTTCGCAAAGACGCCACGGGCAGCCCGGTGTACGTGGTGAATGGCGCGGATGCTGCCCTGAATTCAAGCACGAACAACCTGGTGCGGGTGCGGGTAACTCGCTCGGCGCAGGACGTTTGGACCCTGGAGCGCGACCTGACGGGTGGTTCCACTTACGTGAGTGAAGGCACCGCCACCGATGCCACCTTGCGGCGCGGTGCGTATTTCGGGGTGCAACTCACGTATTCGGCGGCCAATAACCGGGCGTTTTACTTCGATGAATTCCGCGTTACGGATACTGCCGCGCCGCAGCCACTAACTGCTACCATAGCCGCTGCCCGGCAGCTAAACGTGACCTTCAACGAGCCAGTAGCCGCTACGCAATTAGCCAGTAACTACCGTCTGGGTGCTCCCAGCGCGCCCGCCATCCTGAATGCCCAGCGCGACGCAACCGACCCCACTCTAGTACACCTCACTCTAGCCGCCGACCTGCCGACCGGCGCCAGCACGCTGGAAATCCGCAACTCCACCGACCTATATGGCAACACCGCCGCCAGCCCTTTCACGCTGAGCTTGCAAAACAACGGCGTACTTGCGCAGCCCACGCTAAACCAAGTGCTTATCACCGAAATACTGGCCGACGAAACCCCTGCCGTAGGGTTGCCGGCTTCCGAGTACGTGGAAATTCATAACCCGTCGGCTACCGCAACGCTCGATTTGGCAGGTATGCGGCTGCTGAAACCGGGTAGCAGTAATCCGGCGGTGTTTCCGGTGGGGGCGGTGCTGCTGCCGGGCGAATACGCAGTGGTGTGCGGCAGCACCCGGGCGGCGCAGTTCAGTGCATTCGGCAAGGTGTTCGGGCTGAGCAACTTCCCTAGCCTCACCAACGCCGCCGACCAGTTGCTACTGCGCGGGCGCAACGGCCAAATGGTATTCGAGGTGAGCTACTCCGACACTTGGTACAAAGACAGCCGCAAGAAAGAAGGCGGTTGGAGCCTGGAAATGGTGGACACCGCCAACCCCTGCGCCGGCCTCGACAACTGGACCGCCAGCACCGACGCCAGCGGCGGCACCCCCGGCCGCGCTAACTCGGTGCGCACCTCCAACGCCGACCGCACTGCGCCCAAACTGCTACGGGCACTGGCGGTTAACGCTACTACCGTCCGCCTGTTTTTTGGGGAGAAGCTGGACAGCGTGGCTGCCGCTAATCCAGCCTTATACACACTCATGCCTGCCGTAGCCATTACCCGAGCAGCGCCTGTCGGCCCCGATTTTCGAGCCGTAGACCTCACGCTGAGTGCCGCGCTACAAGCCAATCAGCCACTGACTGCCACTGTGCAGCGCGCCACCGACTGCGTGGGCAACGCCACCGGGCAAGCAGCCTCCGTTACGTTTGGGCTGCCGGTTCCGGTAGCAGCCGGCGACGTAGTCATCAACGAAATCCTGTTCAACCCGCGTACCAATGCCGTTGATTTTGTGGAGTTGCTGAACCGCTCCACCAAGTACTTGGATGTGCAAGGTTGGCATTTGGGCAATGAAAAGCCTGATGGCACCCTCGACCAAGAGGTTGTCAGCAATAGCGCCTACGTGTTGGCTCCCGGCCAACTGCTACTGCTCACCACCCGCCCCGATGTCGTGCAAAGCCAGTACCCCACCAGCACCAACCCGGAGGCTTTTCTGTTAATGACCAGCTTCCCGACCTACCCCGACGATGCCGGAAATGTAGTGGTTGCGGATGCGCAGGGGCGGGTGCTGGACCGCTACGCTTATGCCGAAGAGCAGCACTTGAAGCTGCTAGATGATGTGAATGGCGTGTCGTTGGAGCGGCTGCGGGCCGATGCGCCGAGCGTAGCCAGCAACTTCCATTCGGCAGCCAGTGCCGCCGGGTATGCCACGCCGGGCCGGCCTAATTCGCAGCTTCAGCAAGACCCCGGCGGCGGGCAGCAGTTCCGGTTAACGCCCGAAATTTTTACACCTGACGAGGATGGCCAGCAGGATTACACCACCCTGAACTACACACTCGACAGCCCCGGCTACGCGGCCAGCGTGACGGTATATGATGCCCAAGGCCGCTTGGCGCGCCGCCTCGTGCGCAACGAAACGCTGGCTACCAGCGGCTTCTTCCAATGGGACGGCCTAACCGACCGGGGCCAGAAAGCCGCCGTTGGCTATTACATACTGCTGATTGAGCTGTTCAAGCCCAACAGCGGCGAAAAGCGCGAATACAAGAAAACGGTAGTGCTGGGTGCCCGCTTCTAAGGCACGACCTGGAAACAAGGGCTATTTGACACGGTGTAGAGACGCCACACTTGGCGTCTAGCCGTTGCTGCTGCTGGTTACCTCAGTGGTTCTGGTCGTACTGGCGGGAGATGCGAAGTGTCGCGTCTCTACGGCATTTGAAAATAAGTCTGAAACATCCGGTCAATGCAGCTAACCCCGTGGTTTTAAACTTCCTGCTTCGTATTGCGTCCAAGCAGCATGACGACGACGCAACAGCAATTGCAGCATTTGTACTGGCGGGCCGGGTTTGGGCCGCGGCCCGAGGATGTGGCTAGCGGCCTGAGTGCCCGCAAAGCACTACGTCAGCTTTTGCGCGACTCCGAGAAATTCGAGCTGCTCGATAGTCCGGCCATGCAGTACCAGGAGCCATTCACGCCGATTATGGCGGTGGCACCGGCCGCGGGTACGCCGCAAGCGGCCATGGTCACTACCCCCGACCAAACCACTACGGCATCGGCCACGGCAGTGAAGCCGTTGGTGGGCAGGTCGGCGCTGGCACGGGGCCGCAACCAGCCGCCGCTGCTGCGCCGCCAGGACCTGACGGCCCAGCAGCGCAAGATGCAGAACGACAACATCCGGCAGGCATTCTACGCCATGAACACCGGCTGGCTGAACCGGATGGCCACTTCGCCCGCCCAGCTACGCGAGAAGCTGACGTTTTTCTGGCACGGGCACTTTGCCTGCCGGGTCCGGCGGCCCGATGCCGCGCTGCACCTCAACAACACCATCCGTCAACTGGCCCTGGGCAACTTCGGTGACTTGCTGCTGGCCGTGAGCAAGGAGCCGGCCATGCTGCAATTCCTCAACAACCAGCAAAACCGCAAGCAGCGTCCCAACGAGAATTTCGCCCGTGAGGTGATGGAGCTGTTTACGATGGGGCGCGGCAACTACACCGAAAAAGACGTGAAAGAAGCGGCCCGCGCCTTCACCGGCTGGGGCTACAACGTGAAGGGCGAGTTCGTGTTCCGGGAGAACCAGCACGACGCCGACAGCAAGACCTTCCTGGGCCGCACCGGTAATTTTACGGGTGAAGAAGTGCTTAAAATCATTCTGGAGCAGCCGCGCACCGCCGAGTTCATCGTCACGAAGATGTACCGCTTTTTCGTGAACGATACGCCTAACCCGGCCCATATCCGGCCGCTGGCGCAGGCGTTTTTCAAGAGCAACTACAACATCAGCACGCTGGTGGAGCAGCTGTTTTCGGCCGACTGGTTTTACGAGCCTGCCAACGTAGGCACGCGCATTAAGTCGCCAATCGAATTGCTGGCGGGTATCAAGCGCACGATGGGCTTGCAGCTGCCGGATGACAAGCCACTGATTGTGTTTCAGAAGGCGCTGGGCCAAACGCTGTTCGAGCCGCCAAACGTGGCCGGCTGGCCCGGTGGCCGCAACTGGATTGATTCGTCGTCGTTGCTGTACCGCCTGCAACTACCCTCGGTACTACTCAAAAACGCCGAGTTCAACGTGGCGCTGAAGGAAGACGAAAACGACCTCAAGCCCCAGGTTTCCAAAGCCGACCGCACGTTTCGGCAGCAGGTGAAAACCACCGTAAAGCTAACCTCAGTGCAGACGCTGCTAGCTGAAACTGCCCCCGGGCAGCAAGCCGCCAAGCTCAGCGAGTTTGTGCTGCAAGCTTCCATCCGGCCCGAAAACCTGGCCCTCATTCAGCAAACTGCCGACAAAGCACCCGAAGAAGGCCGCCTGCGCACGATGGTCACCAGCCTGCTCAGCCTGCCGGAGTATCAGTTGATGTAGTTGGTCATGGAAGAACGACTGTAGAGACGCGACACTTCGCGTCTCGGCGGCCGCGCCGTTCAGTTCGTTCGACTAAACAACCTCAGCAACGAGGAGACGCGAAGTGTCGCGTCTCTACATCGTCCCTGGTATAAGAAACCGCATCAGTGACACGCAATACTTGATAATCCTATGCCCACTTCCCGCCGCGACTTTCTCAAGACTTCCGTGCTGGCCAGCAGCTTGCTGTTCGTGCCGAAATTTCTGCACGCGCTGGACCGCCAGGGCCTGCAAAGCCTGGCTGATGCCAACGGCCGCCGGCTGGTGGTGGTACAGCTCGGCGGCGGCAACGACGGCCTGAATACCGTGGTGCCGTTCCGCAACGACCTATACTACAAGGCTCGCCCAACGCTGGGGTTGCGGGAGCAAAGCGGGGTGCTGCCGCTGGAAAAAGACCTGGGCTTCAACCCCAACATGACGCGCCTCAAGGAACTGTACGACCAGGGCCACGTGGCGGTGCTGAACTCGGTGGGCTACCCCAACCCCGATAGGTCGCACTTCCGGTCGATGGATATTTGGCAGAGCGGCTCGGCCTCCGATGAGTACCTGAGCACCGGCTGGCTCGGCCGCTACCTCGACTCCAGTTGCCCCACGTGCCAGGTGCCCTACAACGGCTTGGAAGTGGATGATACGCTGAGCTTGGCCATGAAAGGCGACTTGCGCAAAGGCCTGGCCCTCAAAAACCCCGAAAAATTTCACCAGATAACCCGCAACCGATTTATTGCCCAGGTGAGCGGTGAGAAACCCGTGGGTGCGGTGTCGGAGCTGGACTACCTGTACAAGACGCTGGCCGAAACTTCATCCTCGGCCGATTATCTGTACCAAACGTCCAAGGTGTACAAGTCCAGCGTGGCGTACCCGACTACCGAGTTTGGCCGCAACCTGCAAACCACCGCCGAACTGATTAATTCCGGCATCAACACCCGCGTGTTCTACGTCTCGCTCACCGGCTTCGACACCCACGTGCGGCAGCAGGAGCAGCAGGGCAAGCTACTCGGCGACCTGTCGAACGGGCTGGCCTCGTTTGCGGAGGACTTGCAGAAAGCCGGTAATTTCAACGATACGCTGGTGATGGTGTTTTCAGAGTTTGGCCGCCGCGTAACCCAAAACGCCAGCAACGGCACCGACCACGGCACCGCCAACAACGTGCTGCTGCTGGGCGGTGGCCTGCGGCAGCGCGGCATCCTCAACGACGCCCCCGACCTGGCCAACCTGCTCGATGGCGACTTGCGTCACCAACTCGACTTCCGCAGCCTCTACGCCACCGTATTGCACGACTGGCTACAGGCCGACGACAAAGCTATTCTGGGCCGTGAGTTCGAGCGGCTGAAAGGGCTGGTATAGCCGCCCAAGTAGTAGCAGGCCCGCTGGAATAGTATTTCCGGCGGGCCTGCTGCTTGGGTGGCTACACTGCTACCGCTCAATTACCAGGCCCACGTAATATTCGCGGGTGGCAGTGTGGCTTAAGGCAAAGCGGCGGCCGAAGTCCATCTGAAACCGTTCCGTGATATGGAAAATGGGCCCTAGGTTGATGGCAGAAGCCCATTGTTCGTGCTTTACGTCGTAGCGGGTTGAAAACTCGGTGAAGGCTGCCAGCCACTTATTGATGCCGTGGTCGAGGGCGAAAGAGGGTGCTAGCTCGGTGTAATGCTGCTTTTCGTCCCGGTCGTAGCTCAGAAAGGCTGCGGCCTGTGCACTGATGTGCCAGTCGCCTTGCAGGTTGTAGGTGGCGGGCACTAGCACGCCGTACTCGTAGCCGCCCGCACCTTCGCGGCCGCCGGTGGGCAGCCGTACCAGGCCAATAGCCGCTATTACCAGCGCTTCGGTTTCGTCGTCGTCGCCGATGAAATTGTGCTTCACCCGCAGGGCCACGTCGCCGAAGCCTGCGTGGCGCTGCATCGGCTCGCCCGGCTCCCAGGCTTTTTCCACAGTGTACGGGTCAATGAAGGCCTGCACTTCAGTTTTGTCGCTGACGCCTACCCGGATGGCCAGCGCATTCACCCGCAACGTCCGGTCGCGCGAGCCGGGAGCGGGCTTGGTAGAAATGAGCCGTACCAGGTCAGTTTCCAGCTGAATGTGGCCGGGGTCGATGGTGTTGGGGCTTTCCGTTACGCCGGGGCGGTCGGCATTGAGGGGCCGGAGCTGTCGGCCAGAGCCGGGCGAGTCGGCCGAGGGGCTTGGGTTGGCGCGCTTGAGCGTGTCGGCGGGAGCTTGCGCCTGCGCGGCCACTCCGGCCAGCAACAAGCCAAAAAGCAGATACAGATTTTTCATGGAGCAGGGAAAAGGAGGAGAGTGCGCCTTCTACGAGCCACCAGTAAAAACAACTTAAAACGGTACAATTACTTTCAAACTCAGGTTGCGCCCCTGGTTGTAAATACCGCGCCGGCCATTGGGAGAAGCCGCATAATACTCGAAATACTTCAGCCGGTTCAGGTGCGACTGATAGGTGGTGTTCAAGGCGTTATCGAGCTGCACGAAGAGCTGCAACACCTCCCGTTGGTCGGGCCCACCCAGAAAGCCAGTGCCCGCGCCCATGCCTACCAAAGCATAGCCGGCCGTGCGGGTTTCGGTGTCGTCGACGGCGTAAAAACGATTTTGGGGCGCGTTGTAATCCAGCACGGCCCGCACGTAGGTGTTGGTTAGGCGGCCCCAGGCTCGTTGGCTGGTCAGGCGCACTTCCGAGCGGGTACGAAGGGGCGGAATAAAGGGCAGATATTTGGCCGCCGCGCCGTTCGTTTCCAGCAGGCTCACTTCTTTGTTGAGGCCCGTTACGGTGGCTAGGCTGTTGTTGAACGCCAGAGCAGGTAGGGTTTTGGGGTGCAGATTCACGGTTACCTCGGCCCCGTAGAGCCGCGCCCGGCCCTGTTGGTACTGGTAGGTGGCATTGCCGGGCACTACCACTACCGGCTGCCCGTTGGCATCGTTGAGGCGGGCCTGGTAGATGTAGTTGTTGATGGCGTTGTTGAACACGCTCACGCCAACTTCGGCATCGGGCAGGTAGGCACTCAGGCCCACATCCTGCTGCAAGCTGAACTCCGGCTGAAAGCTGCGGTTGCCCAGGTACACGATGTGCGCGCCGGGGTCGAGGCCGTTGGAACCCACTTCCGTGATGTTGGGCGCCCGGTAGCCCCGCGCCACATTGGCCCGCAGCAACATCCGCTCCGACAGATTATACGTGGCCCCCACACTGGCCGATACACCTTGGTAACGGGTGCGAAACGCCGCAAACTGCGGTGCGCCGCCGTTGGCTTCGGTAGCACTCAGCTGCCGGTCGAAACCCGTCGTGGAATCGGCGCCCACGTAGAAATCAGCCCATTGCAAAAGCCGCGTATCGTAGCGGACACCGCCGCTCAGGTCGAGCTTGCCGAAGGTTTTTTTGGCGTACACGTAGCCACCCACGTCGGTGAGGGAATAGTCGGGAATGGGGAAGTCGGTGGCGGCGCGGTTGTGGTTGGTTTGGTGCATGCCGTTCAACCCGAACGTGGTTTCCAGCCCCAGCCAGGTGGGCGCGGCGTAACGCAAATCGTAGGTATAGGTGTTCAGCGCCACGGCCAGGCCGGCCTGCGCGGGCGCAGTAGGGTGGTTGTACTCGCGGCGCACATTCTGCTGCACGCCCAGCAGCGCCTGCACCTCGCCGCTGCCCAGCTTCAAGCGGCTGCGGCTCAGCAAGCGGTAGTGCTGAATGCGCTGGTGCAGCGCATTGATGCGGTAGGTACTCAGGTCGGCGGTGGGTACCAGCGGGCGGTGCTTGATGTCGTCCTGGGGGCCTTCGGCAATTTGCCGCGTGAACTGGCGGCTCAGGGAGTCGCGGCTGCCGTCGGGTATTTCCTGGCGGTTGTCGTAGAGCGTGGCCGTGAGGTGGGTGGCGCCCCCCTGCTTTTCCACGCCCGCCATGGCCGTAAGGTTCAGCTCCTGGAAAGCCGTGCCGTACACGCGGCCTTCCAGGGCGTTTTGGTAGGCCTGCGCCAGCCGGTAGGAGCCCCGCGCCGCGTACTGCCAGCCGCGCTGGTTGTAGTGCAGCCCCACCGAATTGCCAAGCAGGCGGTTGTTGGTTTGGTACTCACTCAGCACGTCGCCCTGAAGCTGGCCGGCCGGACCGTTGGGCAGCCGCGGCAGCATATTAATCACGCCAGCCACGGCATCGGAACCGTAAATCAAGCTGGCCGGCCCCTTCACCACTTCAATTCGCTCGATGTCGTATTGGTCGATTTCGATGCCGTGCTCGTCGCCCCATTGCTGGCCTTCCTGCCGTAGCCCATTATATAAAGTGAGCACCCGGTTGTAGCCCAGGCCCCGAATAAACGGTTTGGAGATGTTAGGGCCGGTGGTAACGGCGCTCAGGCCCGGCACGCCCTTCACGGCGGCATCAATCAGGTTGCCGTTGCTGTTCAAATTCACTTCGCGCTTACTCAGCACCACAATGGGTACGGGGCTTTTGCGAATTTCGGTGGCCCGGCTCACGCCCGTTACCACCACATCGGCCAGGCTGGTAGGCACGGCCGTAAGCTGCGCGTTAAGCTCCAAGGTTTGGCCCGCCGCCAAGGTTATCTGCCGCTTCTGTAGCTGGTAGCCAAGGCTGGTAAACGCAACCGTGTGGCTGCCCGCTGGTACCCCTTGCAGCTCGTAGCGCCCCTGCGCATCGGTGGAGGCACCAAACGTAGTGCCGGGGAGCGTAACGGTGGCCAGCTCCAGTGGCTGGGTGCCGGCTTTCAGCTGCCCCCGAATGGTGCCGGTTGTGGGCTGAGCAGCTGCTATTGCGCTGACACACAGTAAAAGCAGAAACACACTGAGAAAGTAGGAGAGCTTCATATTCTACAGTCGAACAACGGGTGAGTTTAATGCTGCTTAAAAATATTTTTAGACAAGCCTAAAAACGAAGTCAAAAAAAGGTACAGCCACGTAGAAGCAGCTGCACCGCAACAGGTTAGCCGAAGAAGGTTTCGAACAGCAGGTACACGTTCAGCACGATGATGATGCCGGACACCAGCCAGGCTATGGCCTGCACCCAGGGCCGATTGACAAACACGCCCATCTTGTCTTTGCTGCCCGTAAACAGCACCAACGGTACCACGGCAAAGCTCAACTGGAAGCTGAGGATAACCTGGCTGAGTACCAGCAGCTCACTGGTGCCTTTTTCGCCATACAGCAGCGTTACGATGAGAGCTGGTACCACCGCAATACCGCGCGTAATCAGGCGGCGCAGCCAGGGTTTCAGCTTGAGGTTCAGGAAGCCTTCCATCACAATCTGGCCGGCCAGCGTGCCCGTCAGGGTCGAGTTCTGGCCCGAAGCCAGCAGCGCTATGGCAAACACCGCACTAGCCGCCCCGGCCCCCAGCACCGGCGCCAGCAGCTTGTGCGCGTCGCTGATGTCGGCTACGCTGTGCAGGCCGTTGCGGTGGAATGCCGCCGCGGCCGTAACCAGAATCGCGGCATTCACGAAAAACGCCAGAAACAAGGCCACCGTCGAGTCGATGGTGGCAAACTTGATGGCCATGCGCTTGCCGCTTTCGGTCTGCTCGATGGCCCGCGTCTGCACGATGCTGGAGTGCAGATACAGGTTGTGCGGCATGACGGTAGCGCCCAGAATGCCAATGGCAATGTAGAGCATCTTGGGGTTGGTGACCACCTGCGGCTGCGGCACCAGCCCGCCCACAATGCCAAACCAATCGGGCCTGGAAACAATGATTTCGTAGAGGAAACAGCCGAAAATCACCACCGACAGCCCCGCCACAATGCTTTCGATAACCCGGAAGCCCCGGCTTTGGAACAGCAATACCACCAGCACATCCAAGATGGTGAGCACCACACCCCAGGGCAGCGGCAAACCAAACAACAGATTAAGCGCAATGGCCGAACCGATAACTTCAGCCAGGTCACAGGCGGCAATGGCTATTTCGCACAGAAACCACAGCACCAAGCCTACCGGCCGGGAGTAATGGTCGCGGCAGGCCTGCGCTAAGTCGCGGCCCGTTACGATGCCCAGCTTGGCAGCCAAATGCTGCAGCAGCATGGCAAACAGGTTGGAAATCAGAATAACCGATAGCAACGTGTAGCCGAACTGCGCGCCACCGGCAATATCGGTGGCCCAGTTGCCGGGGTCCATGTAGCCCACGGCCACCATCAGGCCCGGCCCCCAGAAAGCCAGCAGCTTACGCCAGAACGACGCGTTTTGGGCGGGTACTTTAATACTGCCAAATACCTCGCTCAACGACGGGGCAGTGCGCGGCCGGCGCCAGCCCGGTTCGGCTGCGGGTACTACAGTAGGAGTTTCAGTAACAAGGGGCATAGAATCGGGTACTAACGCAACTAAAGGTACGCTTTTTAGGCGTGTCTAAATTAATTTTTAAAGTGGTATAAATACTGCTTACCCCGAGGATTTGTTTCCGGAATCTGAAAAACACTTCACACCCGCTACCCAAATACGGCAGTACCTTGGGAAGGTGCACGCGGGATGCAACAAAAAAAGGGCGCTGCAGCTTGCAGCGCCCTTTTAGTAGCGTGGTTGGGGGAGGACTAGCGAGCTAGCTCAACCCAGCCTTTGCTGGTTTTACCGTCACGGTTGGTGAGCAGGTAGTAGTACACACCAGCGGGCTGGTCTTTGCCATCCCAGTTGTTCTGGTAGCTGGCGTACTCCTTCACGAGGCGGCCCCAACGGTTGAAGATCTGGATTTTGCCACCCACTTCTTCGGTTGACAGCACCAGTACGTCATTCTTGTTGTCGCCGTTCGGCGTGAATACGTTCGGCGTTTCGAAAGGCAGGATTTGCAGCTGCTGCGTGAATTCGCTTGGCGTGCAGTCCGTGCTGCCGGCGCGGTTGTTAATGCGCAGCTTGAACTCATAGGTGCCGCCTTCGGGTACGCGCAGGGTCAGTTCACGCGGCGTGAAACGACGCGAGAAAGTTACGATAGGCTCGCCGGTGACAGTATTACCATCCTTGTCTTTCACGCGCTGATACGTCCATACGGAAGTAACGGCAGCCGTATCGGTAGGAGTGGCCGGAGTTGGAACCGTGGAGGTATTGTTGAACGAGAAGATGCGGGGCGGAATGTTGTTGACGTTGGTAATACCCGCCTGCGAGGGGAAACCAGCGCGGCCAGTAGCCACAAACCGAGCCGTGAGGGCTGGCGCTACGCGTACTAAGATAGAGGTAGTATCTACGCAGGTAGGCTGTGGCGTTGAGCGGAAGTCACGGGCAATAATGCTCACCCGGTAGCGGGTGGTCTGGGTTGGGCGTACCGTCACGTTTTGCTTGTTCAGGTCGGCAGTAGCCAAGCCATTAGCCGCAACCCACCGGTAATCGTAGCCGGCAGTGGTTGGGACAGGGGCTGGAGTACCGATACCCAGCAGCACCGAGTCGGGACGGGTTGGGGTAGCCGTGAGGTTTACAGCAGTGCCGGAGCACACGAAGGTGGCATTGGCCGCTGCTACTACGCGAGCCGGGTTGCGGCTCTTAACCGAGATAACAATAACACGGCTTTGCTGCCCAATGATGGGGCACCCATTGTCACGAATCTGAACCGGAATGCGGAAGGTTCCGCCGGCGAAAGCTACGTCAGGCTGAAGGTCGAAAACACCTACGGGGCGCCGGGTACCGTTGCCTACTACACGGAAGGTTCCTACGTCAGTTGGCAAATAGGTTGGGTCGTTTGGAGTAGCCGCAACCAGCGCAGGGTAAGTTACCGTCAACAAATCGTTCGGGTCTGGGTCAGTGAAGCGAACCAAAACGCGGGTGTAGTTGCAGGTAGAAGCCTCAATAAAGGTGGAGTCGGTGGTGTTACGGATGGTTACACCCGAGTTGGTGTTGTTGCCCGTAGCTACTGGGTTGCCGGGAACTGCATTCGAGCAGTCGATAACTACCACGAAAATGTCGCGGCGGACACTGCCAATCAGGGTGCGTACGTTGTTGATACGGCGATACTCCGATACTTTACCCGTTACAACGTATTTGTTGTTGGCGCTGTTAACCTGTGGATCGTACAAATATGGCGTGAAAGTGAAGCTGCCAGTACCAGCATTGAATTGGAAGTTTGGTACGGCAGTTTTCACAGGGCAAGCTCCCGTGAAGCCAAATGAAGCAATGGGCAGGGTAGGAGAGTACGTACCAGTGCCGCCATTAGGCAGTACCCCGATACACGGGCTGCCACCATTGGTGGAAGTCAAATCAATGTAAGGGCCAGTAGAACCAATTGGCTTATAAGGAATTGGGTCACCGCAGTTCTGCAAAGGCTGCTCCAGCGAGTATACCAGTTCATCACCATCCGCATCGGTAGCCGTGAAGTTGAGAGTAGTTTGCTGCTTCCAGCAAACAAACGGAACCGGTACGTTCAACAGATCGAACTGAGCCGAGTTGTTGGTAATGGTTTGGGTACCAACCAGGTTGTTGAGGGTCGCCTCGTAATAAATGTTGTTCTGACCCGTCAGGTTAGCTGTTTCGGGGCGGGCGTTGTCCGTTACGCTAATGCGCCACTCGGCACGGGGAGGCAGGGTTACCTCTGCCTCATAGCGGCCGGTTTCGTAGTTGGTTGGCAAGCCGCTGCCGCAAGGGTTAGGGCCAGCCGGAGCCGTAGCGCAATAAGGAGAGCCAATGGTAGAGCCGCCCAAGAGGGGAGCTATAATATCGGCTGGGTCGCCGCTGCCGCTGCTGCAGCCTGCACTCCGAAACTTGAAGGTTGCAGTAGTGTAGAGGTCAGCGCCACCACAGTCGCGGAATACCCGCAGCGTGAACTTGTACCGGTTGGGTACCCCTGGTACCGCCGTATACGTTATTTGCCCGCCCTGGAAGTGGGAAGCAATAGCGGATTGTAGCCCAACGAGTGACATGCACCACGCTGTGACCAGTAGAGAAGTGAAGTGTAAGAGTCTCCGCATGAGAAGAGGAATGGATGAGGAAAAAAGAAAAAGCAGGGTGGTGGGAAAACGTAGCGGTAATATAAAAACAAATTCTCCTAATGACCATACTAAATAGTCGATTAGGTAAATTTTCAGTCAACAAGAACCATGCCCTTTGAACTTTATCTATGTAAAATAGGTTGATTTTGCTTCAATTTTATAAATAAATATAATTATATCATACATTTTGTACTATTTTATAAGTGGTTTTCAGCGTTAGTAAGATGTTGAGAAGCAGTTGAAGAAGGTGCTAAGAAGTTCTAAAATAAGTTGGATTTATGCTGAATATTCGCTTTAGCCCAACTCACTCATTGAGCACTGCTGCATCATATTTCAAGAATCAGTATGAAAATTCCGCAAACGAAAAGCCAGTGCTACCGCGCCTAGCAGCCTGCTGCCCCGCAGCAGGGGAGTTAAGCATGTACTTGAGTATGGTGGCCACTCAGAATAAGTACACCTTATATATGCATAGTGCAGGCACAGATAATGAAGGAGCATCATTTGTCTGCATTTGCCAGCATTTCGGCTCTTACTGATAGCAAGGAGTACGCTTCAATAAAGCATGATACATATAAGGAATTGATAGAAAAATAGCGTCAGCAATATGCTTTGACGAATCTTTTATATTTATTAGATGCCGTTTACCACCTCCACCTCCCTGCTCTGCGGCAATACGTTGGCTTCATGCTTGCGAAAAGCCATGCTTGCCGTACCGCTAAAGTTCTGTTGCTGGCCTGCTTGCTATCTGTTTGAGTTAAACCGTAGCAATGCAGGTGGTGCCTACTTCAGGGAAGTGGTGAACACGCGCACACCCAGTACATAGTTTTCTCTTCACCCACAAACCCCTTAACTGTATGGCATCACGCTTACACGCAATTAGTAGACAATGGCGACTTTGGCGCACTGCGCTGGTTGCCACGCTGGGAATAGGCCTAGCAACAGCTTCTGCGCAGGCGCAGGACGTCAATACCTACACGCTGACTTCTTCAGCGGGCACGTACACACCGGTTACGGGTGGCACTGCATTGCCAGACATGCTGGCCGATACCTATATTACTCCCACCGCTATTCCGTTGGGTTTCACGTTTGTATTCGATGGCACTCCCTACACTCAGGTGAAGGCGTCGTCGGATGGTTTCCTGAGCTTTAATCCGGCGGCTACCAGTGGCTTCTCCACTTTAGCAGGAGCCTCGGCCAGCAACCGCCCATTGGTAGCTCCGCTTGGTGATGACCTGGATGGCCGCCCTACCGGTGCTACAGCTCTGGCTTCGTACCAAACAACGGGTACTGCGCCTAACCGGGTGTTCACGTTTGAATGGCAAAACTGGGAATGGCGCTGGAACGCCAACGTAGCCGTTATTTCCTTTCAGGCCAAGCTCTATGAAGGTACCAACCGCGTAGAGTTTGTGTACCGCCAAGAAGCCGGTGCCACCAATGCTACGGCTACGCTGGGGGCTTCTATCGGCTTGGCTGGTGTAGGTACCGGTGCCGGGTCATACCTCTCGCTAAGCGACGCCAGCGCTACACCTACGGCCAGCTCGACCACCGAGAATACCAACATCAACACTAAGCCGGCAACGGGGCAAGTGTATGCCTTCCTGCCCGGCCCAACACCTTCCTGCCCGGCCCCACGCAACCTAGCAGTTAGCCTGGTTACGTCCACTACTGCTCCCGTTAGCTGGACCAGCGTAAGCACCGGCAACACCTACACGGTAGAATATGGCCCAACTGGCTTCACGCCCGGCTCAGCGGCCGGTACGCGCGTACCCAACATCACCGGCACCAGTTACACTATTACTGGTCTGACGCCCTCAACCCCTTATCAGGTATACGTAACGCAGAATTGCGGTACGGCCAATGGTAACAGCACCCAGACGGGGCCCGTAGCATTTACTACGCTGGCCTTGCCACCTACCAACGATGACTGTGCCAATGCGGTACTATTGACCACTGGTGCCACCTGTACTACTACGAGTGGTACGGTGCTGGCCGCTACTCAGTCGTTGGCGGCTAGCACCTGCGGCACCAGCACTTCGCCTACCACCGCTGCCGACGTATGGTATCGGTTTGTAGCTACGGGTACTTCTCAGGTGATAACGGCTACGGCCAGCTTCACTCCCGTACTCGAGGTGCGTTCGGGTACCTGCGCCACATCGGCCAGTATCTCGTGCGTGGCTGGTACCCGCCTTGCTGTAGCTGGTCTGACCGTGGGCAGCACCTACTTCGTGCGGGTATATCCTAGCTCCAACACGGCGCCTACCACGCCTACTTTCACGATATGCGTAGTTGATGCGCCGAACGCCCCCGCCAACGACGACTGCACCACGGCTACCGCGCTGCCAGCCTTGGCCCTGACCGGTGGCTGCAACAACGTAACCGGCACCAACGTGGGGGCTACCAGTACCCAAAACGCGCCGGCACCTGGCTGCGCCAGCTACAATGGCAGCGACGTATGGTATTCATTCACGGTGCCTGCCAACGGCTCAATTACGGTGCAAACCGACTCGGTTGGCGGCAGCGCCATTACCGATACCGGCCTGGCTTTGTACTCGGGTACGTGCGGCAACCTGACTTTGATTACCTGCGACGACGACAGCAGCCCGAACGGCAACTTCTCGTCTATCACGCTGACGGGCCGTACGGCTGGCGAAGTATTGTATGCCCGGGTGTGGGAATTTGGCGGCGACGCCTTCGGTCGTTTCAAGATCTGCGCTTCTTACAATCCGCCGGCTGCCAACGATGATTGTGCCAACTCGGTATTGCTGACGACGGGTGCCACCTGTACCGCTACAAACGGTACGCTGCTAGGCGCTACCCAGTCGTTGCCAGCCAGCACCTGCGGCACCAGCACCTCGCCTACCTCGGCCACCGATGTATGGTTCCGCTTTGTGGCTACGGCTTCGGGGCAAACTATTTCGGTGAACAGCTCTTTCACTCCCGTAATTGAATTGCGCTCGGGTACTTGCGCCTCTTCAGCTAGCGTATCGTGCGTGGCTGGTACGCAACTAGCCGTATCGGGCCTGACGGTGGGTACTACCTATTTTGTGCGGGTGTACAATAGCACCAACACGGCTCCTACTACGCCTACGTTCACTATCTGCGTAACCAACCCACCAGCTAACGACGACTGTGCCAACTCGGTGCTACTGACTTCGGGTGCTACCTGCACGCCTACCAACGGCACTATTCTGGGCGCTACCCAGTCGTTGCCGGCTGGCACTTGCGGCACGGGTACGCCGCCTACCACCGCCGGCGACGTATGGTACCGTTTCGTAGCTACGGCTTCGGGCCAGATCATTCAAACCACGGCCTCTTTTACCACTGCTATTGAAGTGCGCTCAGGCACCTGCGCTACTTCGGCCAGTGTGGCTTGCGGCACCGGTACGCGGTTGGCTGTATCGGGCCTGACAGTAGGCTCCACTTATTTTGTGCGCATCTACAACAGCAGCAACTTTGCCCCTACCACGTCTACGTTCACGGTGTGCGTAAGCAATGCACCCAACGCGCCGACCAATGATGATTGCGTAACGGCTACCGCGCTGCCAACCCTGGTGGCGGGTGCCGGCTGCAACTACGTAACGGCTACCAACGTGGGGGCTACTGATACCCAGAACGTACCGGCTCCGGGCTGCGCCAGCTACAACGGCGGCGACGTATGGTACTCGTTTGTAGTACCTGCTGGCGGCGGTGGTATCATCACGGTGCAAACCGACTCGATTAGCGGCAGCCCCGTTACCGATACGGGCCTGGCTCTGTACTCGGGTACGTGCGGCAACCTGACCTTGCTCAGCTGCGACGACGACAGCAGCCCGAATGGCCTGTACTCCTTGCTGCGCCTGAGTGGCCGCACGGCCGGTGAAACCATCTACATACGGGCTTGGGAATTCGGCAACGATTCGTTTGGCCGCTTCAAAGTGTGCGCCGCCTTCGATTTGGCTCCCGCCAATGACGAGCCAGCCGGCGCCGTAACGCTAACCTTCGCGCCTGACTGCGTAACGCCAATTCAGGGTTCGAACACGGTAGGTTCCACTACTACGCCTAACGGCTACACCAACGGCGGTAGCGGTGGTTGCGGCACCAACAGCACCCCGAACGACGTGTGGTATCGGTTCACCACGGCGGCTTCGGGCCGGGGTTCTACGGAGGCTACGCTAACCGTAACGGGTGCCGGTTCGGGTATCCTGCGCTTGTTCACGGCGCCATCGGCAGCCGGTCCGTTCACGGCCGTAACCAACGGCTGCTCGGCCGCGCCTTCAGCTTCGGCGGCCGTAACGGGTCGTTCGTTCACTGCTACCGGCCTGACGCCAAGCACTACCTATTATGTGCAGGTGTCCAACTACAGCTCGTTCGATGGCGGTTCGGCCTTCACCATCTGCCTCACGGCGCCGAGCAACTGCCCCATTCCGGCCGGCCCATCGGCTACCGCACTCACCTCGAATACGGCTACGTTGGGCTGGGCAGTGGGCGCTACCACGCCAAGTGGCACGTTCACGCTCGAGTATGGCCCCCGTAACTTCACGCTGGGCAATGGTACCCGCATCACGGGTATTACCGGCCTCTCTACTACGCTCACCGGCCTGACGCCTGACACCGAGTACTGCTTCTATGTGCGGCAGGAGTGCGGTGCCGTAAGTGGCAACAGCGCCTTCAGTGGCCCGGTATGCTTCCGTACCAACTTGGCACCGTCGCCTAACGATGAGCCGTGCAATGCTACTGCTCTCACGGTAGGTGCCGCGGCCGTTACGGCCAACAACATTGGGGCAACTACTACTCCGCTCAACGGCTATTCCAACCCTGGCTGCTCGACGGCTAGCGCGCCGAAAGACGTGTGGTTCCGTTTCGTGGCCACCGCCACAACGGCTCAGATAACGGTAACGGGCAACCCTGCCGGCCAGGTGCGGCTATTCTCGGCTGGTGCTTGCGCCGGGCCGTTCACGCAGATTGCCTGCCAGGCTAGCACCGGTGCCAACACGGCCGCTGGCCCGCTCAATGCCACTGGCCTCACCATTGGTACTACGTACTACGTCTTCGTTTCGGGGTACGGCTCCAGCGACTTCACGGGCAACTTCACTATTGCGGTGCGCACGGTGCTTTCAACGGGCAACGAGCTAGCCAAAGGCGAAGTGAGCGTGTACCCCAACCCCAGCCACGACGGCACGCTCACGCTGAGCCTGCGCGGGGTAGACGGGGTAAGCAGTACGCAAGTGGAGCTCTTCAACGCACTAGGTCAGCGCGTGCTCACGCAGCCAGTGAGCATCCGTGGTGGTGCAGTTGAGCAGCCGCTGGCTGTGCAGGGCTTGGCCAAAGGCATCTACACGCTGCGCGCCCAAATCGGGCAGACTACCATCACCCGCAAAGTGGTGCTGGAGTAGCAGCTAACCGGCAGTAAGCGGCTCGGCCAGTGGCTCGGCCGCTTACTTCGCCAGCCTTTGATTTCACTCGATTCAAAAAAAGAGCGACGCCCAGCGTCGCTCTTTTTTTATGGCAGCTCAGCCTGCCTTATTAAAGCGCCTGCGCTATTCCACTACTAGCCGCCGGGTGTATTGAACGTCGCCGAGCTGAGCCTGCACCATGTAGAGGCCACTGCGTAAGCCTGCAAGGTCCAGGCGGGTTTCTTGTTGGCCCGAGGGTAGCTGTAGCGTGCGGGCCGTGCGGCCCAGCGCATCACGGAGCTGCACGGTAGTGGTGGCGCGGGGGGCAGCCGACAGCCGAACGGCTACAGTTTGGGTAGCGGGGTTGGGCCACAATTGTAGGGCGCTGGCCTGGCCTTGTTTCACGGCACTAGGAACGTAGGCCCGGTTTTCGAGTACCAGAATCCGGTCGTCGGTAGCGGCGGGGTTACCACGACCGTCGCGGTTGCTGGTCCCGATATATATCCGGCCTTGTGGCGACACACAGATAGACCGGAGCCGGCCGTAGGTGGTCGTCCAGAGGGTGTTTTGGGCGGTAATCTGGGTGCCGGCCAGGTTGAGCTGAAGCTGCGTGAAGCCATCCTTGAGCGTTACCAGCAGCAACGAGTTGTTCCACTCCGGAATGGCCGGGTGGGTGTAGGTGGTGAGTCCCGCTACGGCCCGCGTGGGCGTGTAGGAGGCCAGCGGCTCCCGCACATTGTTGGCGGTGCAGAAGGTTTGCTCGGCAGCGGTGTTGCAGAAGCCTTCCACGGTGGGCCAGCCGTAGTTGCGGTTCACTTCAATCAGGTTCACTTCGTCCTCGATGTTCTCGCCGTGCTCGGAACTGTAAATCTGGCCCGATGCGGTACGTGTGAGGCCCTGTGGGTTGCGGTGCCCGAACGAATACACCAAGCTACCCGGAATGGGGTTGTTGGCCGGCACGGTGCCATCAAGGTTCAGGCGCAGCACTTTACCATTCAGGGAAGCTACATTCTGAGCTTCGGGCCGCTGCTGAGCGTCGCCGGTGGTCATGAGCAAGGTTAGGTCGGGCTGAATGAACAAGCGCGAGCCGCTGTGCGTGGTGACGGCCGTAATGTTGCCAAGCAAAACGAGGGGGCTGCTCAGCGTGTTGGTTGTGGCCGAATACGTGTAGCGCACCAGCTTCTCCTTCAGGGCACCGGAGTCGGTGTAGTTGTACACCACATACACATACGGCGTAGCAGTGAAATTGGGGTGCAGCGCCATGCCCAGCAGGCCACTCTCACCGGTTTCGGTTACGTCGGCAATGGTGAGCAGCGGCAGTACCTGGCCGGTAGTGGGGTTCACGCGGCTGATGCGGCCCATGCGCTCCGTCATCCAGATGAAATTGTCAGGGCCCCACAGCAATTCCCAGGGCGTATCGAGGTTGTTGGTGAGGGCCGAGGCTGAAAGGGTGGTGCTGCCTACCGTGTAGGTAGCCAGCACGGGGCCTTGCTGGGCCATAGCCGGAGCAGCCAAAGCGCCAAATAGAAGCAGAGTAGAGAAACGTTTCATAGGGAAAGGCTTTGGTGGTGAATGGAATACGTTCGTAATCTTATCAACGCGAAAACACCAAGAATGGATGAGGTAGCCACCCACTCTGACAACCCTGATGCGTGCTTTTTGGCCTTTATTCACCTTGCCGCAACCGTGCTACAGCTGCGCATCTGTTAACGCTTCCTAAAACGCCAGCCATTCTGGTTTCCTGCTGAAACAAGTTTACTCAAGCCTACTTGGTTGCCGGGGGAGGGTATGCGGGAGGAAGTAGGCTTTCACCTACTCCATTCCTTCGTTAAGCTTCGGGCATACTTCAGGCCTTGCTGCTTGCCGCCAAGAAACGTTTTTGTGTTGCAAATGTCTTGCTGTCAGTATTTTATGACTGCAGGAAATGGCATCAGAAAATGTAAGCAAGCGTTTGCGTTGAATTTACCTGAGAGCTTTGCTATTTCAGTTAAACTCTTGGTAAGCAGCAACACCAGGCTAACGTTGCAAGTCGGTTTCATCTAAGTCGACGCCTCGTTCTGTTGTCCGTCATTTCCAGCTTCCTCACTGCTCCATGGCATCATACGCACCACCCCCAACGAGGCTGAGCCTATAGCCGGAATCTGCATACGCTGCCACCTGGCTGCAAAAGCTCGGCAGGCGGTGCTGCCTAAGGCAACAAGCTAAAGAACGGCCAACCAGCAGGCTTTCACTTCTTCGTAAGTGGCGCGTACCGCCTCTTTTTCGTACTCGGTGGCCAGGGTGTCATCAGCTTGGCGCAGCAGCAGCCTGGCCTGGGCTTCTACAGCGGCTTTGCGTTCGGCACTACGGGCAGCTTCCCCCACCTGGGCCAGCGCCCGCAACACTCGCCGAAACAGAGCGTGGTTGCCTTTGGCATTAATGCGCACCAAGTCAAAGGCCAACTTCAGATACCCACCAAAGTCACGGTCCGGTACGTACAGCAGCACGGGTGCTTCGCCTGGGGCCGTGCGGAGGGTAGCTGGAAACGGCCTTTCGGCCAGCCGTTGCACTAGCAAGCCCAAGTGGTCGACAGCCATGATGGCCGTCGTGGTATCGTTGATGCCAGGCGAGAGAGCCTTCAGCGCAATATCAACCAGTTGCTGTATCCCGAAGCCAACATCTTGTTTGATGCTGCGGTACCCTTCCAGCCGCACGCAACGCGCCAGCGCCGCGTGGTCGGCCGGGCTTAGGGCCGTGGCCGCGCCCTGCCGCAGGTAGCGTAGTAGGTTGTTGCCTTCGCCCACGAAGGCACCTACCGGCTGCTCGATCCGCAGCCACGCCTGGTGCTGGTTGGCCCAGGCGAGCAGCCCCGCCGCGTCGATGCGCTGCACATAGCCCGTTTGGGCAGCGCGCACGGGCTGCCAGCCAGGCCGGGCCTCGGCCGCGCGCCAGGCCGCTTGCCGGGTTGGATCGAGGGCGGGCTCGCCCAGCGTTTCAGGAAACAGCTCGTCTACTGCCTCTCGACTCTGGCGGCTGATGCGTTGCAAAATCGTATCAGTTTGCAGCGACTCGGCAATGTGGTGAATGAAGTAGATGAGCGCCGCCACGCCGCCCAGCGCCAACGCCAAACCACCCGTCACGGCCGTGGAAGGCACAAACTTCTGCTCCTCGGTGCCTCGGATAGTACCCAACACCAGCAGGCAATAAGCAAAGACACCCACGAAATAGCCCATCACCACCTGGTTGCCCCGGTCGCGCATGAAGTTGCGCAGTACGCGGGGTGAGTACTGGCTGCTGACCTGCGAAATGGTGGAAAGCGTGAGCGAGAATACCAGCGCCGCCACCGTCAGCATGGAGCCAGCCACGGCCGTGAGCATGCTGCGCGAGCCCTGGGCACCCACGCCGAAAAGCAACGGAAACTGCTTGGCTCCATCGAACGAAGTGCGGCGGTCAAACTCAATCAGCCCATATGCCAGGGCGCACGCGCCGAGCACCAGCAGGCCCGGTACAAACCACAGCGAATCGTGCAGGCGCTGCCAAAAGCGGCGCAGAAAAGAAAGCGGCATTAGCAACCAAGTACGTGAGATAACTGCTGCTGTGTACGGCAAGGGTGCGCTTTTCGCTGGCCGGCAGGGGACGATAACAGCTGGGGGCAACCGGAAACAGCATTTTTGCCGGCATCTGCGTAAGGCTACGATAAGCTCAGGCAGGCACGAGCTGTCACCTGTTCACTTCCCACCGTTCTTTTTCCAGCTGCTTTTGGCCTATGAACTTTGCTTTTCTGCGCTGGGTGCGCGCCCACTTCGACTTATCCTCTGACATGGCCGAACCGACCGAAATCATGGCCGATGTGGAGGACGGGCTGGTCTTTAAGGGCACTAATTTGTGGGTGCTCATCTTCGCCATTTTGGTGGCCTCGGTGGGGCTCAATGTCAACTCCACGGCCGTCATTATTGGTGCCATGCTCATTTCACCCCTCATGGGGCCCATCGTAGGCATCGGCTTCGGGGCGGCCACAGTTGAAGTCAACCTGATTCAGCGCGGGCTGAAAAACCTGTTCATTGCGGCCGGCCTCAGCCTACTGGTATCGGCGCTGTATTTCTACGTTACGCCCCTCACCGACGCAGGCTCTGAACTGCTGGCCCGCACCTCGCCCACAACCTGGGACGTAGCCATTGCCCTGTTTGGTGGGGCCGCGGGGGCCATTGGCTTCACCCGCCGCGAGCGGGGCAACGTGGTGCCCGGCGTAGCTATTGCTACGGCCCTGATGCCGCCACTCTGCACGGCGGGCTACGGGCTGGCCACGGCGCACTGGGCTTACCTGTTCGGGGCGCTGTACTTATTCTTTATCAACTGCGTGTTCATCAGCTTGGCCACGTTTCTGGTGGCCCGCATCCTGCCGCTGCCCCAGCATCAGTTTGACAGCGGCCGGCGAGGCCGCTGGGTGAACCGCAGCATCTGGGCGGTGGCCTTGCTCACGGCCGGCCCGAGCGTATACTTGGCCGTAGGTATCGTGCGCAATACCGTGTTTGCCCACAACGCCCAGCAGTTCATAGATGAGCAACTGAGCCTGCCCGGTACCTACGTGGTAACGCGCCGCATCGAGGCCAGCGCCGGTACCATCAACGTGCTGCTGGCGGGCCAGCGCCTTACTCCGGACCAGCTGCGCACGGCCCGCGCCCGCCTGAGCCAGTACCGCTTGCCTACTACGCAGCTTACGGTGCGCCAAGGCTTGGCGGGCCTCGACTCGACCGACGCCCGCGCCCTGCGCACCAGCCTGCTCGAAGACATACGCAGCCGCAACGAGCAAACCCTTGCCGGCTATGATACGCGCTTAGCCCAGCTCCAGCAATTGCTGTTACGGTCCGATAGCCTCGCCACGGCAACCACTACCGTCTTCCCCACGGCTCCGGCCTTGCTGCGCGAGGTACAGGTAGAGCACCCTACCGTACGTCAGTTGGGCCTGAGCCAACTGGTGCGGCCGGCTGCTGACTCCTTGCGTGCCGATACGACCCTTGTGGTAGCCCTGCGTGCCAGCGGCCCGCTACCTGCCGCCGAGCAGCAACGGCTGCGTCAGTGGTTGAGCTTACGCACCGGTATGCGGCAGCCTGTGCAACTGGTAGTTGAAATTCCGAGCCCGGCGCGAAAACGCTAAGTGCGCAAACACGATTTGCTGTCACCTATCTTGTTCGCAAATTCGTCGTATCCGCTCACCAAGCTACCCAGTGCGTTTACAGTAGTTTCTATGTCTCAACGGCTTACCGCGCTCTTCACTTCTCTCTCGTATCTGGGCTTACTTGCCCTGTGGTTACTGGTAAGCGGGTTCATCTGCCCCATTCAGGCTGCTGCTCAGGCTCCCGTCGGCTCCGATTCGGCCCGGACCCAGACGCTGAGCACCGATACGCGCACCCTGCGTCAACTCGATTCGCTACGCCGCCAGGCCAGTGCCCGCCTCAGCCAAGTGCAGCAAGAACTGCTCACGCTGAAAAACGGCCCCAACCGCGCCCAGGAGCAGAAGTTAACCCAAGAGTTGACGGCGTTGCGCGCCGCCGATTCGTTGCGCCGCGTGCAAGCCCGCCGGCATATCGACTCGCTTAGGCAGCACACCCGCGGCTACCCAGTCGTGCTGCACAACGATACCCTGTTTTACGTTTACACCAAGCTCGGCCCCTTCTCGCCCCGCGAGCGGGCCGCCCTCATTGCCGAGAAAGTGCAGCGCCTGGAAGCCGATGTGCGCTACCACCCTGATTCGCTGCGCCTCTACCCCTCCGAGCAAACCATTGACCTGCTATACGGCGAGTTGGTGGTGCAAAGCATTTCCGACAACGATGCGCTCTGGATGAACACCCCGCGCGACTCGCTGGCCCGCCAGTACCGGGCGCGCATTGTGCAAACTGTGGCAACGTACAAGCAGCAGCACAGCTTCGTCAACATCCTCAAGGAAATTGGGCTGGTGCTGCTAGTGCTGGTGGCTTTCTACTTCGTGGTGCGCTTTGTTAATCAGTTTTTTCGCTGGCTACAGTTGCAGCTTACCCGGCGCGAGGACACCTGGTTTCGGGGCGTGCGGCTAGGCACCTACGACCTGTTTACACCCCGGCGCGAGCTGGAAACGGCCCTGCTGCTGCTCAACGTGCTGCGCTGGGTGGTCATTTTCCTCATTATTTACCTGGTACTCCCGCTACTGTTCAGCATCTTTCCCGGCACCCAGGACGTGGCCGATATGCTGCTCGGTTACGTGCTCACGCCCCTACGCCGCATTGGTCTCTCGCTCTGGCACTACCTGCCCAATCTTATTACCATTGTGGTGATTGTCACGGTATTCCGCTACCTACTGCGGGGACTACATTTTCTGAAAGAGGAAATTCGGTTGGGGCACCTCACCCTGGAGGGTTTTTATCCGGACTGGGCCAACCCGACCTACCAAATTGTGCGGGTGCTGGTGTTTGCTTTTCTGCTGGTGGTGATTTTTCCCTACTTACCGGGCTCCGAGTCGCCCATCTTCAAGGGCGTGTCGGTGTTTCTGGGCTTCCTGTTCACCTTCGGCTCAGCGGGCTCCCTCTCCAACATCGTGGCCGGCCTGGTGCTCACTTACATGCGCGCCTACAAGCTGGGCGATAGGGTGAAAATTGGGGACGTAACCGGCGACATCATCGAGAAAAACCTGCTGGTAACGCGCATCCGCACCATCAAAAACGAGGAAATCACCATCCCGAATTCCTCTATTATGAGTTCTTACACCACCAACTTCACCAGCGCCGCGCCTACCCTGGGGCTGGTGCTGCACACCACCGTCACGATTGGCTATGATGTGCCCTGGCCGCAGGTGCACGAGCTGCTTGTAGCCGCCGCCCTGGGGGCTGAGGGCGTACTGCCCGAGCCTAAGCCCTTTGTGCTCCAAACCAGCCTCGACGATTATTATGCCAGCTACCAGCTCAACGCGTATACCCGAGAGGCCAGCAAGCAGGCCCTGATTTATTCGCGCATTCACCAAAACATTCAAGACGAGTTCAATAAAGCCGGCATCGAACTGATGTCGCCCCACTATCGCGCTGTGCGGGACGGCCATCACACCACCATTCCTACCGATTTTCTACCCAAGGACTATGTAGCCCCGAAGTTTCGGGTAGAAGGCAACGAGTAGCACGCTTGCTTTTCATGCGCCTGCCACTTCGCCTACTGTTGTCCAAGCTCAACCATTTGCCGTAAACTCACCCGCCTTCTTTGCCCGATGCATAATGGGCTGCGCTGGTACTGCGCTTAGTACCTGATTTTCTTTCTATGGATTTATTTACCCTGATTACGCTGCTCATTGTGGTAGCGGCTCTGTTTGCCTACCTCAACACGCGCCTGCTGAAGCTACCCGATGCCATTGGTATCATGGTTGTGTCGTTGGGCTTCTCGCTGGCGCTGCTGGGGACGCACTGGGTTTACCCCGACTTGTTTGGGGCCGTGCGACGGACGGTGGTGGGCATCGAGTTCGACCGGGTGCTGTTTGAGGTAATGCTGAGCTTACTGCTCTTCGCCGGGGCCTTCCATACCGACGCGGCGCAGCTGCGGGTGGAACGGCGCTCGGTGGTACTATTCTCGGTGGTTGGCGTGCTGCTGAGTACGGCGCTTATCGGGGGCGGGCTGTTTGGGCTGAGCCGCTGGCTGGAACCGGCTACCCCGCTGCCCCTGCCGCTGTGTCTACTGTTCGGGGCCCTGATTTCGCCCACCGACCCGATTGCCGTGCTGGGCATTTTGGCCCGCTTCAAGCTGCCAGAAAACGTGAAGCTCAACATTGTGGGCGAGTCGCTTTTCAACGACGGCGTGGGCGTGGTCGTGTTTGCCAGTCTCTACGAGTTGGTACTGGAAGGGCCTGAGAACTTTAGTGCGGGCCACGTGGCCTGGCTGTTCGTGCAGGAAGCGGGCGGGGGTATCCTTTTCGGGCTGGTGCTGGGCTACGGGCTCTACCGCCTGCTGCGCTCTATTAACCACTACCAAACCGAGGTGCTGCTAACGCTGGCCGGGGTGCTGGGTGGCTACCTGGTGGCTCAGCAGCTGCACATTTCGGGGCCACTGGCCATGGTGGTGGCGGGCCTGTTCGTGGGCGACCGGGCCCGACAGGACGCCATGAGTGCCCAGACGGAGGAATACGTGGACAAGTTCTGGGAGCTGCTCGACGGTATTCTCAACGCGGTGCTGTTCGTGCTCATTGGGGTGGAGCTGCTGGTCGTTCAGTTTCACTCCTCTTACTGGCTGCTGTGCGGCGTGGCCATTGTATTGGTGTTGGCCGCGCGCTTCGTGGCCATCTGGCTGCCCTACCGCCTGACCCGCCGCTGGCTCACGCTCGACCACAAGGCCCCACTGATGATGACCTGGGGCGGCCTGCGCGGTGGCATTTCGGTGGCATTGGCCCTGTCCATTGGCAGCAACGTGCCGCACAAAAGCCTGATTGTGGCCATTACCTACGCCGTGGTGGTCTTCTCGGTCATCGTGCAGGGCCTCACGCTAGAAAAGCTGATCCGGCGCTTGTACCCGGAGGATGCCACGACCGACCCGCCCGTGCCGGCATCTCACTAACCTGCTAGGCAAACCGAATTCAACCAGATATCCTCGTTGCCGTTGAGGGAAGAGCCCGGCACCAGATGCTGGCGCTATATTCCTCTTTTCTCTCTCCCCCGCATGGATTTTTCAATTGCCTGGCAGAAAATCAACCAGATGGGCCGTGATTTCATGGCTTTGCTGCCCAACCTGCTCTTCGGCCTCGCTGTTTTCGTCATCTTTCTCTTCCTGGCCCGCGGGGTGAGGTCGTTGGTGGAGCGCGTGGTGGAAAACCGGCGACAAAGCCAGAGCCTGAAGCTACTTCTTAGCCGCCTGTCTTATGTTGCGGCCCTGATTCTGGGTGTCATGGTAACGGTCACGATTATAGTACCCAGCTTCACGCCGGCCAGTTTGGTAAGTGCGCTGGGCATTGGCGGCGTGGCCATCGGCTTTGCTTTCAAAGACATCTTTCAAAACTTTCTGGCCGGGATTCTGCTGCTCATCACCGAGCCGTTCAAAATCAACGACCAGATCAAGTACAAAGACTTCGAGGGCAACGTTGAGTCCATCCAGACCCGCGCCACCACCATCAAAACCTACGATGGCCGGCGCGTGGTTATTCCGAACGCCGAGCTGTTTATCAACGCCGTGACGGTGAATACGGCCTACGACAAGCGTCGCCTGCAGTACGATATTGGCATCGGCTACGGCGACGATATTGCTAAGGCCCGGCAGTTGATAGTGGAAGCAATGCGCGGCGTGGATGGTGTGCTGACCGACCCTGCCCCCGAGGCGCTGGTGGTGGATCTGGCGGGCAGCAGCGTCAACCTACGGGCGCGCTGGTAGATCAACCCGCCGCGCCGTGCTGACGTGATGGACGCGCAGGATAGGGTGCTGGAAGCCATCAAAAATACGCTCACGGCCCACGGCATCGACCTGCCTTACCCTACTCAGCAAATCCTGTGGCACGACCAAACCGAAGCCACCGACGGCAACCGGAAGACGCAGCGCGAAGGCTGGCCTGCGGGTAGGGGGGAAGTGCCGAAGTCACAGGCGGATATCCGGCAGGCGAAGCAGCCCGATGCGCCAGCTCCCCCACCGGCCGCCTGAGCACGCTGAGCTGAAAAGAATGTTCGAAGTAGGTGTAAGAAGTGGTGCGCCAGCCCGTTTTTCGAACCGGGTCAGCTAGTGCCTACTGCGCAATCATTGCTTTTACAGACGAAGAGAAAAGCAAGCATAGCTGGCGGAAGTAAATTCATAAGCAACAACCACGCGGCGAAAGCAGGCCAGCTAAGCGAAAGTGCGCTCGACTACCCAGCGCCGGGGTGAATGCGCGACCCAAACGACCCGGTCCGGCACGTTGACGACCGTGTGGAGCTGCTGCCACAAGCCCAGGCGCTGCCAACGGTAGAAATAGTGGTACACCGCTGCCCAGGGCGGAAACTGTGGCGGCAGTGCCCGCCATTGGCCGCCGGTGCGGCAAACCTAGCGCAACGCGTTGAACACCCGTCGCAAACACAGGCGCCGGCGCCGTTGCGTGGGCAGCAACTCGATAACTTGCCACGGCGAGTCAGTAGGGGAGGAAACCCATCAACCATAATGCTCGCGGCAGCCTAGGAACTCCTCGCGCAACTTACTGGCCCGTTTTTTTTAGCCTCCTGCCCAATTCTCGAATACGCTCTTAGATTATTACAAATCCCGTTAAGGAATCTAAGCTGTTCCGAAGCGCAGTTCTTCACGGTTAAAGAGAGCAGGTAAAACTCATAGCGCCATACCCAGTGGACACAGGATATTACATGAGGGCCTGTTTTGAACGATTGAGAGAAGGGCAAGAGCCTTTCAGTTCGTTAGCTTCCTCATGCAGCACAATGGCTTGGCCCTGTAACGCCTTCTCGGCCGCTGGCAAAATTTCGCAGTTGTCCCAGATGCCCGTCAGGAGCGTGTGCGCGTAGGAATCGGGAAGCCCATTGGCAAGCATCAGCTCATTGGCCCAGCCGTTGTCGTAGGTGAAGGCGTGGAAGGTGTAGCTAAACCGGCCATCGGTGTCATCGAGCAGCAGGTACCACACCCGCGGGGTGCCGTCGTTGGCGGGCATCCCAATCACGCCCGCGTTGAGCCAGTAATGCCCAGCCCGCGCATCTGCGAAGGGCAGCCCGGCGTGGCCGGCCAGGATTACTTCGGCGCCGGTGGCGGCAAAGCTGGTTTCCTTCACCGGCCAGGGAGTTGAGGCAAACACGAAATCGGCAATGCCGGTGGCGGCCCCGTGCAGCACGGCCACCGCCTTGCCCGCGTAGCGGAACGAGAGCTGCAGCGGCAGGGTGCTTAGCCAGGCCACCGAGCCGGCCGAGAGGCTCCGCACCGCGTAGGGAAACCAGGCGCGGGACAGCAGGTCGCACCGGCTGCCCTCGGCGAAGTTGCAGCCGCAGTCGTCTTCGCCCCGGATGATGTTCTGCTCCACGTTGCCCTGAATGGCGTGGATGCCCCAGTCCTGCACAAACTGCACCGCGGCCTCGGGCTGGGCGCAGTAGCCCACGATGTCGCCCGTGCAGATGATATTGCCCGCCGGAATCTGCAGCCGGTCGGCAATGGCTTTAAGGGCCTGCAGCGCCTGGAGGTTCGAGTAAGGGCCGCCGAAAACGAGCAGCCGGCCGCGGCGCGGGCCGATGTCCTGGGTGAGGGGGTTATCCATGAGCGGTTTTTTTTTGGAGCAGCGCACAGAGGCCGAATACCGCGAAACAGAACCCCGACGTAATCAGGTTGGTACTGAGCAGGGCCCCGTATTTGCCGTCGCCCAGGTGCAGGGTTTCGGGCAGGGGAAACAGCGTGAGCAAAGCGCCCAGCACCAGCCCCCCTACTACGGACAGGTGAAAAGCCAAGCGCGGCACGGGCACGTGCCAGAACAGAAACACGGGGGCCAGCCCCAGCACCAGTGTGCCGCTGATGGTGGTGGCCGAGAGAATGGCGGGGTTGAAAAACACCGGAACGGTACCTAGCACCGTCAAAACCACCATGGCCCACCGGCCCCGCGATACGCTGGGCTCGGCCGCTTTGCTCAGGTCGATGCTGATGAGCTTGGAGAAGGAAGCCATGGCCGAATCGAGGGTCGAGGAGGCCGAAGTGACCATGATGAGATTCATGAGCAGCAGCATGGGCACCCCGAAGTAGCGCGCCACGGCCACCGGGGCTTCGCCGGTCAGGGCGTTGAGCTTGGCGAAGATGCCCACGAAGCTGAAAAAGATGATGCAGCCCGCGCCGATGGCCCCCGCCCAGAGGTAGGACCGCAGCGTGGTGCGCGTATCGGTGATAAAGCCCCGGTCGGTGAGCACCGGGTCGTGAAAGGGGTAGCTGAAACACTGCACCAACGCCACCAGCAGCAAATCGACGCCCTGCCCCAGGGTCCATTCCCCACTGCTGAGGAAGGGCTGCAGGCTGCCCTCGTACTGCGGCAGGATGAACCCCAGAATCACCGTGAGCAGCACCACAAACAGTGAGAGTTGAATCACGTCGGTCATAATCGAGCTGCTCATGCCGCCCTTGAGCGTGTAGGCCAGCGTGAGCAGGGTGAACACCACAATGGCGACGTAGTAATCGGTCGTACCCTGCGCACCGAAATAAGAGCCGATGACGATGGTATTGGACCAGATTTCGTTGTAGAGCCGGATGATAATCAGGAAGGTGAAGACGACCACCGCCCCCGCGCCATACTTCGATTCCAGAAAATGGTGGATGCTGCGGTAGCCCCCTCGGTTGCGCATGGCGACAATAACGAAACCGGCCACCAAAAACGAGAGGTAATACCCCGCGTAGGCCACGCCCCCCACCAGCCCGAAGCTCTGGCCCAGGTTGGCGGCGTTGGTAATCGACTTGGCAAACAGCCAGGAGATAACTAAGCTACTCGTCAGAAAAACGGTATTAGGAGTCCGCTCTTTGCGGGCGCCCTGGAAAAACTCGGCCGCGGTGCGCGACAGCGGGGACACGAGAAACAGCGTGACGCTGGAGGCCAGGACCAACGCCCACTGCAACAGGGTTGTACTCATGCGAGGATTATTCTGCTTATTCTACAGGTTGTTGAACGCTTATTACTTGTAGCCCTTGCGTGGGACTGAGGGCCACTTGCGCTTCCATGAAGACGTCCGAATCCGGGACGCCCAAGCGCGTATAAAAGCGAAATTTTCCTTGCTGGCACCCCACAAAAGCGGTCCGCGACAGAGCCCATTCCTGTGCCGAGCCTAATTGTTTAGCAATAGGGTTGTCCGCAAACAGCGCCTTAGTCAGCCGCTGGTGCAGCCACGGCTTGTCGCCCCGGAACACAAACAGCTCGCTCTGGTAATTGTGTGAGACGTCTAATGCTGGGCCAGCGTCCTCCACGATATGGTTGACCACGGCACTATCATTCAAGCACGTGGTCACCACCTGCACGCGGTACCGCTCCGGCCCGGGCAACAAGGTGTCACGCCGTTCCACTACCGAATCCAGCGGCCAATACATGCGGCGTGGCGTGGCCTTGGGGCGCTGAACGATGGTCAGTTGATCCTGTGATGTTTGGTCTGGGGAGGTGCAGCCCGAAGCGGTTACCACTGCCAAAAGGCCGATGACGGATAGTTTCATTCAGCAATAAAGTGCCCGTTGGCAAGTGTTCACGAAAACGGTCAAATCTAGCGAAAGGAGGGTAATTAGCGCGCCCACCATACGGGAACGTTGATGCTGTTATTCTGGGTGTTGGCGGCCGCTTTTTGGTACTGCGCCGCGTTCAGCGCGCTTTCCGTGGCGGGGTAGGGCATCCGCTTGGGAATCAAGTTATTGTTGAGGCTGGCCGAAACGGTTTTCAGGCGGGGGAAACCCGTCCGGCGGTACTCGGTCCAGCCTTCGTAGGCATTGTTGATGTTGCCCAGCCATTTCTGCGTCAGGATTTGCTCAATGGGGTTTTGGCCGTTCTGATTGTAAGCGACCTGGCTGCTGGTGAGGTAGCTGGCGGGCAGCGCCACGCCCCAGTAAGCAAACGACTGCGTGATGCCCTGCTCGTACAAGGTCCTCGCCGAGCCGGACACCAGCCCCCGCTGGGCGGCTTCGGCCAGCCAGAAGCTGGTTTCGGCGGCGGTCATGTAATTGGCCGACAACCGGTCCGAATTTTCCCGGAAGATGGTGCCCGTCAGCGAGTAATCGGCCACCGAAATAGTGAGCCGGGAAGCATCCGGTCCGTTCAACAGGCCTCGGTAGGTGCCCGGCATGGCGGCCGTGGGGCGGAAATAGGTTGCTATCCGCGGGTCGCTCAGGCCCGTCAGCAGCTCCTCGCTGGTTTTGGACATGATGAACAGGTTGAAGTCACCGACACGGGCCGTCGACATGCGGAAATTGTTGGGCTGCGCCAGCGAGAAGCGGAAGGCGGCATTGTCGGCATTCGCCCGGATGTAATTGCCATCAGCCACGACTCGTTGCAGGGCCGCCTGCACATTTACCTTACTCGATATCCGCATCAGGCACTTAATTTTCAGCGAGTTGGCAAACAGCACCCATTTACTACGGTTGCCATTGTAGAGGATGTCGCCGTCGAGCGCCGTAACGCCTTGGTAATTGGTGATGGCGGCAATGCCCTTGTCCAGGTTGTCGAGGATGCCGCCGGGCGCCGTGTAGATGGCTTCCTGCGTGTCGTAGGCCGGCGTAGTCACCCCTTCTTTGCCTTGTAGCGCTTCGCTGTAGGGAACGTCGCCGTACAGGTCCGTCAGCGTGGCGGTGAGGTAGGCTTTCATGATTAGGGCCGGGCCTTCGTACACCCCGAACGCCGGATTCGCGCGCGCTTTTTGCAGCAGAATCTCGTTGTCGCGCAGGTTGCTGTACAGAAACGGCCAGGGGTTGCCGCCGTACTGCGGTTCGCTCAGGCTATGCCGGTCGAACAGGTTGAAGTCGATGGCCGTGAAGTACTGCCCCAGCAAGTTGCCCGCCACGAAGGCTTCGTAGGACATCTGCTCGCCTTGGTCGAAGATGATTTTGCGCAGCAGCAGCGACGGCTGCACGTCGACTGGCGCGTTGGGGTTCGTGTTGATTTCCTCGAAGCCGTCCGTACACGCGGGCAGAAGGCCAGCCAGGGCGGCCAGCAGGAGGAAGCTAGTTAATTTCCGTTTCATAATCTGGTTGCGGGGCTTAGAAGGTCGCGCTTAGTTTCAGGCCCACGTTGCGGGTGGTGGGGTAGGTCATGTCCTCGACGCCGGTCTGCAGCTGGTTTTGCTGGAACGAGGTCTGCTCGGGGTCGAAGTGCGGAATGTGCGAGAGGGCCGCCAAGTTGCGGCCAACCAGGGCAATGGTCAGCTGCTGGGTATGCAGCTTTTGGGCCAGCCAGGCCGTTTGGGGCACCGAGTAGCCGATGGTCAGTTCCCGCAGCTTCACGTAGGAGGCATCGTAGGTGTTATTCTCCTCGTGGTTCCGGTCATAGTACATCCGGTAGTAGGTTTCGGCCGGAATGGCGCGAGTGTTGGGCTGGTAGTTCGGGTTTTCGGCAGTGCCGGTATTCACCACGCCCTTGGCCACGATGCCCGCATCGGGCCGGTCGGCCGTTTCCTTCAGCTGCCCCGCCACGCCGGCCAGGGCCAGCGTGCGCGACACCAGGATGCCGCCCTGCCGCCAGTCGAGCAGAAAGCCGAGGTTAAAATGGCCGACGCTGAACTGATTCGACAGGCCCAGCATGAAGTCGGGGTTGTAGTTGCCCAGCTTTTTCAGGGTGTTGTCGGCAATGTACTGCCCGTTGCTGCCCACGATGAAGTCGCCCTGTGGGCTGCGCAGGTAGCCGGTGCCCCACATGTCGCCCATCCGGTCGCCCTGCCGCACCTGGTACCACACGGTCTGGTTTACGTTGTCGTAGATGCGGTTGTAGCCCAGCGTCAGGGTGCCGGCCTCTTCGGGCAAGGATACCACGGTGGTGCGGTTGCGGCTGAAATTCAGGCTCGCATTCCACCGGAAGCGGCTGGTCTGCACGGGCGTGGCACTCACCACCGCCTCGATGCCCCGCGAGCGAACTTCGCCGCCGTTGATGACCCGCTCGCTGTAGCCCGTGGGAATGGCAATGGGCAGCGACAAAATCTGGTTGCGGGTGCGGGCGTCGTAATAGGTCAGGTCGAACCCTAGCCGGTCCTGGAAGAAGCGGACATCGGCCCCGGCTTCCAGCGAGGTAATGGACTCGGGTTTCAGGTTGGTGTTGGCAATGGTGCTCTGCTCGCTGAACGCCGGCTGCGAAAAAACCGGGTTTCGGGCGTTGTACACCCCCGCCGTCTGGTAGGGGCTGGTGTCGTTGCCGACGTTGGCGGCGCTGGCCCGCACTTTGGCAAAGGACACCACCGTGGGCAGCCGGAACTGGTTGGACAGCACCCAGCTAGCCGATACCGACGGGTAGAAAAATGACGTGTTGGCCGTCGATGAGGGCGTAGCCAGGGCGCTCGACCAGTCGTTGCGCCCGGTGATATCCACAAATAAGAGGTCCTTATACCCGAGCTTGGCCAGGGCGTACAGGCTGTTGATGCGCTTGCGGCCGCTCTGCTGGTACACCTCCACCGGCGAGGCGGCGTTGTTGAGCTTGAACACGCCCGGCTGCGCCAGCGTCAGGGCCTGGTATTGGTCGAAAGAGGTGTGCTGGTCCATACGGTTGCCCCCGGCCGATACGTCGAGCGAGAGTGGCCCCAGGCTGCGGGTGTAGTTGAGCAGGAAGTCGGTGTTGATTTCCCGGAAGAACACGCCGTTTTCGGCATAAGCACCACTTTTGAAGCGGTTGCTGCTGAAGGCCCGGCGAAACTGGCGGTCCTCGTTGGAGTAGTCCATGCTGCTGCGCACCAGCAGCGTCAGGTTGCTGGCCAGCTCGCCCGTTACAGCCAGGTTGCCGATGAGCCGGTCGCGGGTAAACGAGTTCCGGTTTTCGTAGAGCGTGAAATACGGGTTGTCGAAGAAGGTGTAGTTGTAGGAAAATTGCTGAATGCCCTCCAGCCCCGGCTGCCAGTACTGCTTCATGGGGTTGACATCGGTTTGGCGGCCCAGCCAGGCGCTCAGGGCGTAGTTGGTGTTTTCCGAGCCGTACTTGGTGGCGGGGCGGTTTTTGCTGCCGCTGTTAATGTAGTTAATCGAGGAGCTGATTTTCAGCCGCCGGGTTGGGTCGAACTGCAGCCGGGCGGCCAGGGTTTTGCGCTTCAGGTCCACCCCCGGAATAATCGACTGGCTGTTGAGGTCGGTGTAGGAAAGCCGGTAGCTGCCTTTCTCGTAGTCGCCCGCCACGGCCAGGTTGTTGATGGCCGTGTGTCCGGTCTGGTAAAAATCCTTCAGGTTATCGGGGTGCGCCACGAACGGCGTGGGGGTGATGGGCAGGCCGCTGTAGAGCCGCGTATCGGCGCCCCGCACCAATTGGCCGCTCGGCAGGGTCACGGGGCTGTCGTACTGCGGAATCAGCAGGCCCGCGTCCAGCCGGGGGCCGTAGCTGTACGAAATGTTGTCGTTGACACCCCCGCCCAGGCCGTCGCCGTACCGGAACGCCCCGCTGTTGCCCTGCCCGTAGGTGTTCTGAAACTGGGGCAGCTGAAATGGCTGCTCGGCGTAGAAAGTGCTGTTGAAGCTCACGCCAATGCCCTTGCCCGCCGACGAGCCGTCTTTCGTCGTAATCAAAATAACCCCGTTGGAGGCCCGGGTGCCGTAGAGGGCGGCCGCGCTGGGGCCTTTCAGCACCGATACCGACGCCACATCGTCGGGGTTGATTTCGCCCGCCCCGTTGCCGAAATCAATTTCCTGAAACCCGTTGGCATCGTCGTTGACGCGGTTGACCACCGTGGCGTTGTTGATGATGATGCCGTCGACCACAAACAGGGGATTGTTATTAGTAAAGGACGACTCGCCGCGGATGACGATGCGCGACGACGCCCCCACCCCGGTAGAGCCCCCCGTGACGATGACGCCCGCTACTTTACCCGCCAGATTGTCGAGGAAGTTGGGCGTCTTCACCTCGCTAATCTGGCGGCCCTCCACCTTTTGCACCGCGTACCCCAAACTCTGGGCGTTGCGCTCCAGCCCCAGGGCCGTCACGACCACTTCATTGAGCGAAAGGCCCGCCACCAGGTTAACCGTCAGGTTGGTTTGGCCGGTGTACTGGATTTCCTGCGGTTGGTAGCCGAGGGACGAAAAAACAAGGATGTCGGCGGGCTGCAGATTGGTCAGTGTGAATGTGCCCGTGGCATTCGTGAGCGTACCGGCCTGCGTGCGTTTCACCTGCACGGTGGCCCCCGGTATCGGCTGCGACGAAGCACCGTCTACCACCTGCCCGGTGAGTTTCTGGGCAACTGCCGACACGGATACCAAGGAAAAACAGGCAATATGTAGTAGTCTTTGTCGCATGTATGGGAAGTATTCGAGAAAAGAAATTTTGGCACTTTACACAATGAGATGGTCCAGGAACGACGGACAGAAAAGACGTGCACCCGAAGTCAGGGCCTTCGAGCACGGGGCGGCGAAGGGCCCAGTTGCTGCGGGCGGCGAAGCCAGCTGTAGCCATTATCTGCCGCATGCGAGGGGAGAGCCCAGACAACCGATGCTGAAAATCGGCCGCCGTAAGGTGGGTGTCCGCTAATTGGTAGTAGGGCGGCCGGTGCTTGGCAGCGCGTTTCGACGGGGCTGGCCTGTTGCCGAAAAACGCTTGTTTTTCGAGACGCTCCGCTGGCGTGCGCCTACCCAACCGGTCAGGCCAAGTTTTTCGGAACTGTACTTGGCTGGCTGGGGAGGGAAACTCAACAGTATGTTCCGGTCACCGGTGGCCCCCGGTGCGGCTGTGCCGTGGTGGCCAAGCGGCGTACCCTCCGGCTACTGCTCACCCGTAGGATGGGCTTTGCGAAGCAGATATGCCGCAGCCGGCGGCGTAAGGCTCTGGGCAAGGGCTGGTGTAATACCCGTACCAGGTCTTGCTCGTTATCCACGTCGGCCAACAGCGGCAGGAACTCTACCAGGGCTTTATGCTGGCGACAAACTTGTTGCAAGGCCGCTCCTAAGTGCCGGGTCTGCCAGGGCAGCGCCTGCCAGCAGGCTTGCTCGAACCACCGCCGCGAAATGCCCAGCAGGTAGACGCCACCATCCGTAGCCGGTCCTAACACCGTTTTGCCGCACCGCACCGCCGCTACGGCCTGGCGCAGCAGGTGGGGGGCGAGCTGCGGGCAGTCGTTGCCGATAACCAGCACTTGCTCGTAGCCCAGTCCGAATACCTGCTGCATGGCGTCCGCCAGCCGCTCGCCAAATGTAGCCCCCGTTTGCTGGCTTGAGTCCACACACACCACATCGACGCCTGCCAGGGCAGCGGTAGCTTGGGCATGGTGAATGAGCTGCGCGGCAACCGACACATTGCGGCCGGGGGGGCCGTGGCCAACGAACCGTTTATGCCGCGCCTCTTCCGCCGCCGAGCGGGTAAAAAGCAGAATGGCAACGGGCGCGGCAGTAGTCAACTAAAAAGGCAAATGGAGCCAGAGAAAGGTACCAAATTGTTTACGTATCCAGGGGCGGCCTTCAAGCTACGAAACTATGCAACGGAAAGATTGCTTTGCCTCAGTTAAAAAGAAGCCTCTGGGCAACAGCCCTCGCCATCATCGGTAGGTCGTAAAGGCGAGGTTAATCACACGGCCCGGTTGCTATACTATAGTGTATGGCCAGCACGTCTGCCCTGCCGTCAAGTGCACGCAGCCCAATGAAGCGCTGCCGCGCCGGGAGCTGGCGCAGCCAAACAGATGTCGTATTTTCCCGGCGTATCTGTTTCCGCCAACTACTATGCCGCACCCCGAGCACCGCCGCCCCGACCATTTCCTGATTAGCACCGACCCCACCCGGCTGGATATGGCTGCTATTCACCGCTACTTAGCCGAGGAGTCGTACTGGGCCAAGGGCATTCCGCTGGAAACCCTGACGCGGGCCGTGGCCAACTCCCTGAACTTTGGCGTGTATGCCCCCGACGGGCAGCTGGCCGGCTTTGCGCGCGTAGTAACCGACCGGGCCACGTTTGCCTGGCTCTGCGACGTATTCGTGCTGCCCGCCTACCGGGGCCGGGGCCTCTCAAAATGGCTGATGGAAGTGGTGTGGGGCCACCACGACCTGCGCGGCCTACGGCGGCACTTGCTGGCCACGCTCGATGCCCACGGGCTTTACCAGCAGTTTGGCTTTCAGCCGCTAGCCGCGCCGGAGCGGTACCTGGAGGTGCGGCGCCCAAACCCATACGGGGTGGAAACGGCTAATTGAGCGGTAGCTACTAGTCGTTGCCACTGCCCTTATCTGGCGGAGCAATAAGCCTGGGGGCTGCCGAGTTGCTGATGAGGTATGTAAACGGGGCGTAGCATAGCAGAAGTTGAACTAGAAAATTACCTGTAGAAAATACCCGCAGAATCCCGTTGAAAACCCTGTAAATGCAGTTTTCCTGGAAGCAGCGGCTTGCATATGGAGTTTAAAGGTGAAAAAGTAGCATTCGACTAATGCCGTGTTTAGCTTATATTTAGCCACGGTCTAGTAAGGCCACCTTCTTTTCACCTTTTTTCCACCCTATGGTCACACCCTTACCCTGGCGCTTTCAGGCGCGAATTTTTCATGGTGCCCGCTGTTTGCTGCTACTAGCCGTTTGGCTGCTGGCTGCCGGTGGTGCGCTGGCTCAAACCACCACCATTGGCTCAACAACTGTTCCCGTGGTGTCGCCGGTGCTCAGCTCGTACTTCTACGGGCCAATTTATCGGTCGTCGACAACCTCGACCTTCGATTATTC
Source organism: Hymenobacter telluris (assembly GCF_017313265.1). GTDB lineage: Bacteria > Bacteroidota > Bacteroidia > Cytophagales > Hymenobacteraceae > Hymenobacter > Hymenobacter telluris. Next base: position 369,093 of record NZ_JAFLQZ010000002.1, read on the forward strand.
CCGGTATGCGCACCTCTACACGCCGGCTGAGCTGGGCGTACCAACGGGCGCAGTTATTACGGAGCTGGCCTGGTTGAAGTCGGATGCGGGTACCCTGACCGGCAACAACGTGTTCAACGTATTGCTGGCCAACAGCACCGCTACCACCCTGGCAACGGGCACTGCCTGGACTGCGCTTACCACTGGTGCAACGGCGGTGTACTCTTCCACCACCCAGCAGGTAACCGGGGCAGCGGGCACTTACTTCAGCGTGGCCCTCAACCAGCCTTTCGTGTACACCGGGGGTAACTTGCTGGTGCTGCTCGACCATCAGAAGCAAGGCACGGCCTCGGGCGCAGTCAACTTTGTAGCCAACCCGGCTACCGGCTTTGCTATTGGCTACGCCGACAGCGCCCCCATAACGGCGGCCCTTACCACGGGGAGCTACGGCAACTTCCGGCCTACGCTACGCATTACGTACGCACCCGCTAGTGCTTGCACGGCTCCGCCTACGGCTGGCACCACGGTGGCTTCCTCAACCTCTATCTGCACCGGCAACTCGGTTAGCCTGAGCTTGCAGGGCGCTACGTTCGGCACGGGCCTGACCTACCAATGGCAGCAGTCAACGGACGGGGTTACGTACACCGACATCACCGGAGCGACGGGCTTTACGTATACCACGCCCGTTCTGACGGCCACGCGCTACTACCGCGCCCGCCTGACGTGCAGCGGCCAGTCGGCCACTTCCACGCCCGCACAGGTAACGGTGGTGCAAGTGGCGTACGCCACGTTGCCGGTTATTCAGAGCTTTGAAAACACCTGGCTGGATGTGTGCAACAGCCACGACGCACCCAACACCAACTGGCGCACCAATCCTTCAAGCGGCAACAGCTCGTGGCGCCGCGACGACGACGGTGCCACCGCCAACTGGACCAGCCCCACAGTAGGCGTATACACGCCGGCCGCCAGCCAGGGCAGCCGCTCGGCCCGCTTCCACAGCTATTATGCTGGTGCTGCGGCCACGGGTAGCCTGGATGTGTACGTGAACCTGAGCACAGCCGGCGGTAAGGGCCTGGCCTTCGACTACATCAACACGGCTGGCAACGACTCGTTGCTGGTGAGCGTGTCCAACGATGGTGGCGTTACGTTTGGTGCGCCGGTGTTGCGGCTTGGCCAAAGCGGCACGGTGGCCCAGGGGTTCCGGCCGCAAAGCGTTACCCTCACTGGCACGTCGGCTACGGCCGTAGTGCGCTTTACGGGTAAAGTTACCGCCACCTTCACCTCCGACATAGGTATCGACAATGTGCGTATCGAGTCGGTGAACAGCTGCTTGGCGCCGTTGGCGTTGGCTGTTACGGGTACTACTTCCACCTCGGCTGTAGTGTCGTGGGCCAGCGCGGGCACGGGTGCTAGCGGCTACACCGTGTTCTATGGCCCAGCCGGGTTTACGCCGGGCGGCACGGGCAGCCAGCAACTGACTGCTACCGGTACCACCGCTACTATTCCTGGCCTGACGCCCAGCACGGAGTATCAGTTTTATGTGCGCCAAACCTGCGGCACCAGCTTCTCGGGCAATGCCGGGCCGGTAACGTTCCGCACCGACTGCCTGACGCCGCTTTACGCTACGCTGCCCGTAGTGGAAAGCTTCGAGAACACCTGGATCAGCCGTTGCGATACGCGGGAAGTGCCCAGCAACAACTGGCGCAACACGCCGGCCACCGGCAACAACTCGTGGCGCCGCGACGACGACGGTGTTGGAGGGGCATGGGTGAGCCCGACTTCCTGGGGCTATACGCCTACGGGTAGCGTTGGTACTCGCTCGGCCCGTTTCCACAGCGGCCAGGCCAGCAGCGGCCAGGTTGGCACCCTCGACCTGTTCGTGAACCTGAGCCAGGCCGGTGCCAAGCAGCTTTCCTTCGATTACATCAACACCACTGGCAACGACTCGCTGACCATTCATCTTTCCACGGATGGTGGTATTACGTTTGGGCCGGCACTGCTGCGCCGTGGTATTGTGGCTGCTACCGGCTACACCACCCAAACGCTGCTGCTAAACAGCACGTCGGCCACGGCCGTTCTTCGCTTCCGCGCCCGCGCCGACTTCGGCACCACGGACATCGGACTCGACAACATTCGGCTTGAGTCGGCGGCGGGTTGTACCACTCCCATCAACCTGACCACTACCAGCACCACGGCCAACTCGGCGCTGGTTGCCTGGCAGGGTACTAATACCGGCACGTACACGGTGTTTTATGGGGCTCCTGGTTTCACGCCGGGTGGCACGGGCAGCCAGCAGGTTACGGGCATCACCGGCAACACCGCCACCATTCCGGGGCTGGCCGCCAGCACCGAGTATGAGTTCTATGTCCGCCAGGATTGCGGCGGCACCTCGTCGGGCAATGCCGGACCGGTAACGTTCCGCACGGCCTGCCTGACGCCTATTTACGCTACACTACCCGTAATCGAAAGTTTCGAGAATACGTGGATCAGCCGTTGCGATACGCGGGAAGTACCCACCAACAACTGGCGCAACACGCCGGCTACGGGCAACAACTCGTGGCGCCGGGAAGACGACGGCGTTGCCGGGGCATGGGTAAGTCCTACCTCGTGGGGCTACACACCAACCGGCAGCACGGGTACGCACTCGGCCCGCTTCCACAGCGGCCAGGCCAGCAGCGGCCAGGTTGGCACCTTCGACCTGTTCGTGAACCTGAGCCAGGCCGGTGCCAAGCAGCTGTCGTTCGACTTCATCAACACCAGCGGCTCCGATTCCCTGACCGTGCATCTATCCACTGACGGAGGCCTCACGTTCGGGCCGGCGCTGTTGCGCCTCAACCAAAGCGGTACCACAACGGCGGGCTTCAGCCAGCAGGCCCTCATCCTGAACAGCACGTCGGCCACGGCCGTCATCCGCTTCCGCGGCCGGGCTGACTTCGGCGTAACCGATATCGGCCTCGACAACATCCGCCTCGAATCGGCGCTGGGCTGCTTAACACCGGTGAACCTGGCGGTTACTGCTACCACCACTACCTCGGCCACTGTTACATGGCAGGGCACGGGTACGGGCACTTACTCTATCCAGTACGGTCCGGCCGGCTTCACGCCTGGCAATGGTACTACGGTGCCGAACGTAACCAGCCCCTACACCATTACCGGCCTGACGGCGGGCACGCAGTATCAGTTCTATGTATCGCAGAACTGCGGTGGTACACAGTCGGGTCTGGCTGGTCCTATCAACTTCAACACCCGTATTATCAATGATGAGCCTTGCGGTGCCATCAGCCTGACGCTGGGCTCTGACTGCACGGTGCCAGTACAAACCACCAACGACGGTGCTACCACCACTACGCCTAACGGCTACACCAACGGCGGTACTGGTAACTGCGGCCCGTCGGGTCTGACCTCGCCGAAAGACGTGTGGTTCAAGTTCCGGACCAACGCTGCCAACCGGGGTGCTACGGAAGTAACCCTAACCGTAACGGGTGCGCCCGCCAACGTGGTGCGCGTGTTCTCCGGCAGCTTGTGCTCTGGGGCTTTGGTACCAGTAGCTAATGGTTGCGCTGCCTCCGTTTCAGCTACTTCGCCGGCTCCCGTGCTGGCTCTCACCGGCCTCACGCCCAGCACCGATTACTACGTGCAGGTATCGGGCTACACCAACACGGCCACGCTAGGCAACTTCACGATGTGCGCCGTGGCGCCAAGCACTTGCCCTGTACCAGTAGGGCCGGCGGCTACTACGCTCACGGCCACTTCGGCTACGCTAAGCTGGTCGGTTACCTCAACTACGCCAAGCGGCACCTACACAATAGAGTATGGTGCACCAGGCTTCACGGTGGGTGCAGGGGTGCGTGTTCAGGGTATCACCGGTACTTCTGCCACCATTACCGGCCTGACGGCTGATACGCAGTACTGCTTCTACGTGCGGCAGGAGTGCAACGCGGCCAGCGGCGTTAGCGCCTTCACCGGCCCAACCTGCTTCCGTACGGCCCTCGGTCCGGCTGCCAACGATGAGCCCTGCAACGCCATTGTGCTCACGGCTGGCGCTACGGCCACCAACGCTACCAACTTGGGTGCTACCACCACCACGCCAGCAGGCTACCAGAACCCTGGCTGCTCGACGGCCGGTGCACCTAAAGACGTGTGGTTCCGCTTCGTGGCTACGGCTACTACCGCTCAAGTACGAGTAACGGGCAACCCTGCCGGCCAAGTGCGGCTGTTCTCGGCTGGTGCTTGCGCCGGACCGTTCACGCAGATTGCCTGCCAGGCTGGCACTGGGGCCAACACCTCGGCTGGTTCGCTGAACGCCAGCGGCCTGACGATTGGTACTACGTACTACGTGTCGGTGTCGGGCTACAGCTCCAGCGACTTCACGGGGGCGTTTACTGTGCAGCTCCTGACGGTGCTTTCATCGGGCACGGGCACTCTGGCACAAGGCGAAGTGAACCTGTATCCGAACCCAAGCCACGATGGTACGCTGAACCTGGCTATCCGTGGTGCTGGCAATGTAGGTACGGTACAAGCGGTACTCTTCAACAGCCTCGGCCAGCAGGTATTCACGCAGGCAGTAGCCGTGCAGGGCGGCAACGCCGACAAGGCGCTGCCCGTGCAGAACCTGGCCAAAGGGCTCTACACGCTCCGCATGCAGGTAGGCCAGACGATTATCACCCGCAAGGTGGTGCTCGAATAGTCGGCGCTGCAACCGTAAAACCCGGAAAAGGGGAGGAGCTTTCCTCCCCTTTTTTTCGTGCCTTGCTTTTCGGGTTGGTGGAGCCCTTGCAGCTCCAGAATCAGCGGATACCTTACATTTAGCTTGTCCCAGTTGCTACCTCTCTATGGATACCAGCCTTGCCGCTCAGTGGCACCAGCTCACCGCCCCGTTCTTGCCCGACGCCACCCGCCGCGACGCTACGCTGCACCAGTTAGTGGCTGCGTACACGGCCTCGGGGCGGCACTACCACAACCTGCGCCACGTGCAGATATTGCTCGACGCCGTGCAACAGCAAGCGGAAGCAGTGCAGGATATGCCGGTGGTGCAGCTGGCCGTGTGGTTTCATGACGCCGTGTACAACCCGATGCGCGACGACAACGAAGCCCGCAGCGCCGAGCTGGCCTTGCAGTTTCTGGCCGACACCACGCTGCCCCCAGACCGGCAGCAGCGGGTGGCTTTCCTGATTGAGCGTACCAAAGACCACACCCAGCCCCAGCCCCCCAACGACACCGACCTGCACCTGTTTCTGGATGCCGACCTCGGCATTCTGGGCGCTCCTGAAGCCGCATACTGGGAATACGCCCGCCAAGTGCGGCAGGAATACCGTCTGGTGCCCGACATCCTGTACCGGCGCGGCCGGCGCAAAGTGCTGGAAAAGCTGCTGCACACGCCCGTACTCTACCAAACCGAAACCTACCGCATCCGCCTAGATGCCGCCGCCCGCCGCAACCTGCAAGCCGAGCTGCACGCCTGGGAGCGGGATGGCAACCTCACCCCCTAGCCCCCTCTCCAAAAGAGAGGGGGAACTAGCTTTAAATTGTAAAACAAAAGATTCTAGCCCTAGAACTAAGGACTAGTTCCCCCTCTCTTTTGGAGAGGGGGCTAGGGGGGTGAGGTATCCCACGCCTGCAACGGTCAGCAATATAATCCCATCCTTACGGTTCGCTATTTCTTCACTTGTCACCTTCGCCTGCCTGATGCGTTTTTACTCTTGCCTGAGCTTGCTGCTTGTCGGTTCAGCTTCTGCCTTCGCCCAAACCCCAACTACTCCGGCTGGTAGCCTGGCCCCGCTCACCGTTGAGAAAATCATGCGCGACCAGGCGCAGTGGCTGGGTACGGCCCCGTCGAATATCTACTGGGCCGAGGATGGCAAGCACATCTACTTCAGCTGGAACCCCGACAAAAACCGCCGCGACTCGCTGTACCAAGTAGCTCCCACCGGTGGTGCACCGCGCAAAGTGGGGGTGGCCGCGCAGCGCAATTTGCCCGCCAGTGAAGGCCACTACGACGCCAAGTACACCCGCAAAGTGTACGAGCAGGACGGAGACATCTACCTGCTCGACCTGAAAACCCAACGCCGCCGCCGCGTTACGAACACCGCCGAGCGGGAAACCGACCCTACCTTCGCGCAGGGTGAAAAGCTGGTGGTGTATACCCGCGCCCAGAACCTCTATACCTGGGACCCCGCCACCGGCGAAACCACCCAGCGCACCGACTTCCGCCGCGGCAGCAAGCCCGGCAGCCCCCTGCTCGACCAGTCGGAGAAGTACCTGCGGGCGCAGCAGCTGGCCTTGTTTGAGGTGCTGCGGCAGCGCGACCAGGACCAAAAGGCGCGGGAGCGGCAGCAGAAAGCCCTGGCCAAACTGCGGCCCAAGGCCATTTACCTGGGCCAGCAAACCGTGCGCAACCTCCAGCTCAGCCCCGATGGCCGCTACGTCACCTACACGCTGGCGCAGGAGCCCACCACCACCAAACCCACCGTGGTGCCCAGCTACGTCACGGCCTCGGGCTTCACCGAAGATTTGAACTCGCGCACCAAAGTAGGCGGCCCCCAAACCGCCTTTGAGCTGGGCGTGTACGATGTGGCGCGGGATACCACCTTCGTGCTGGGCTACCGCGAGCTGAAAGGCCTCGATGAGCAGCCCGCCTACCGCAAAGAGTACCAACTGCCCGCCAAAGCTCCCCAGCCCGCCGATACCACCAAAGCCAAAGCCGCTAAAAAGCAGAAACCCGCCACCGAGCTACGCCGCGTGCGGCCCTACGGGCCGTTCTGGTCGCCGGATGGGCAACGCGCCTTTCTGGTGATGCGCTCCGCCGACAACAAAGACCGGTGGATAGTGGCCCTGGACCCCGTAACCCAGAAAATCAGCCTGCTCGATAGGCAGCACGACGATGCCTGGATTAACGGCCCCGGCATCGGCTACGACGAAGGCAACGTGGGCTGGCTCGATAACCGCCGCATCTGGTTTCAGAGCGAGGAAACCGGCTACTCGCACCTCTACACCGTGGACGTGGCAGCCAACCAGAAAAAGGCCCTGACTAAAGGCAACTTCGAGATTCAGAAAGCCCAGCTCAGCCACGACCACAAAACCTGGTACCTCACCGCCAACGCCAACCACCCCGGCGAGCAGCACTTCTACCACATGCCCGCCGACGGGGGGGCGCTCCGCCAGATTACCACCCGCCCCGGCGCCCACGAAGTCACGGTGTCGCCGGATGAGAAGACGCTGGCCGTGCGCTACAGCTACGCCAACAAGCCCTGGGAGCTGTACGTGCAGGACAACAAACCCGGCGCCAAAGCCCGCCAGCTCACCCATTCCACCACCCCCGAGTTTGAAAGCTACGCCTGGCGCGACCCGGAAATTGTGCAGATAAAAGCGCGCGACGGCGCCACCGTGTACGCCCGGCTGTACCGCCCGGCTTCGCCGCAGGCGCAGGGGCCCGCCGTTATTTTCGTGCATGGGGCCGGCTACTTGCAGAACGCCCACAAGTGGTGGAGCCAGTACTCGCGCGAGTATATGTTCCATAACCTGCTGGCTGATAAAGGTTACACTGTGCTGGATATCGACTACCGGGGCTCGGCCGGCTACGGGCGCGACGTGCGCACCGGCATCTACCGCTACATGGGCGGCAAAGACCTCACCGACCAAGTGGACGGCGCCAAGCTGCTTACCAATAAGTATGGCGTCAGCCCCCAGCGCATTGGTATCTACGGTGGTAGCTACGGCGGCTTCATCACCCTGATGGCCATGTTCACGCAGCCCGACGTGTTCCGGGCCGGGGCGGCCCTCCGCTCCGTTACCGACTGGGCCCACTACAACCACGGCTACACCGACAACATCCTCAACGAGCCCTACAACGACTCCCTGGCCTACGCCCGCTCATCGCCCATCAACTACGCCAGCGGCCTAAAAGGTGCCTTGCTCATGTGCCACGGCATGGTGGACACCAACGTGCATTTCCAGGACATTGTGCGGCTTTCCCAGCGGCTCATCGAGCTGAAAAAGGAGAACTGGGAGCTGGCCGTGTACCCCGTGGAAGACCACGGCTTTGTGGAGCCCAGCTCCTGGACCGACGAGTATCGGCGCATCCTGAAGCTGTTTGAAACCAATCTGAAACCAATCAACTCGGCGGCTGGCGGTGGTAGTAGCGGCGGCAATTAGCTGGTTGCGTAACCAGCAACCTTACACTGAACGGGTACAGAGCGCTCAGCAAGAGCTGGAATATGTATAATAATTCAAATATTGCCGCCGCCGTTGCAAAAACTCAACGGCGGCGGCAAATTGTATTACTGCCAGTTGCTATAGGGCGATACTTAGAGGTGGCAAGCAAACGGTTGCACTTGCCTGGTACGCAACCAGCGCAGATTACCACCTTGGGTTGTAGTTGTTGGCTTCAGGTAAATGGGAAGCGTGGGACTTGAATATTGCGGAGAAGGACTAGTGTAAGCTGCTTGTTATCAGGGAAGTGAAATAAAAATAGATTGATTGCTATATGAAAGAGTGGATTGTTATTTGCGGTTCACCCAGTCAATAGAATCACTATTCCACCTCTTCATGAATAAAACAGCTACCCGCCTTCTTACGCTTGCTTTCACCCTCGGCATCGGCAGCCTCCTCCGGCCCGCTATTGCCCAAACCACCTACGTACCCGCTGCCGTTACCGGCTACACCGCCGACGTAATTGCCAACGGCCAGGGCTCCGTCATCAGTTCCACCACCCACACCGTGGATAGAGGCAACTCCGATGTGCGCTGGTGCTTTGCCGACTCCACGTTCCGGACGCCGGCCGGCTTGCGGCCCACCCGCGCGCTGCCCCCCAGTGGCTTTTTCCGCAGCATCACCACGCCGGGCCTCACCTACCAGATGGGCCCCAGCGCCGGCAACAACTCGTTGCGCATTGACGGCGCGGGTTCCGGCACGCTCACCCTCACCAACCCGCAGCCGTGCAGTGAGGTGATGGTACTGGCCACCGAAGGCAACGGCAGCACCGCCCCCAAAACCTTCACCGTCACCTTCACCGACGGAACCGTTCAGGTGTTCACCAATATTGTAGTGCCCGACTGGTTTGGTGGCTCTATCACGCCCGCCATTCTGGTGGGCAGCCGGGTGAACCGCGGCAACAACCCCGTAGACGGCATCGATAACCCCATTACCGACCCCCGGATTTATGAGGTGCGCCTGAACCTGGCCGTGGCCAACTACAGCAAATCGGTGCAGAGCGTGAGTGTATCCAAAACCTCCACCGACCCGGTGCTGAACATCATGGGCATCAGCCTGGGCTCGAACTGCCTGGGCGTACCGGTGGGCGGCACGGCCACGGCCAGCCCCGCCAGCGTGTGCCCCAGCCAGCCCGTGGTGCTGGGCCTGACGGGCGCTACCGTGTCGGGGGGTATCACCTACCAGTGGCAGGCTTCCACCGATGGCGGCGCCACCTTCACCGACATTGCCGGGGCCGTTACCAACGCCTACACCGTGCGGCCCACCGTTACCACCCAGTACCGCGCCCGCCTGACGTGCCGCTTGCAGTCCAGCAACTCCGCGCCCGTTACGGCCACCGTGCTGCCTAATACGGCCTCCGTATTCTACGCGCAGGGAGCACCGGCCACGTTCTGCCAGTCGGGTACGGCACCGGTGCTGGTAGCCACGCCGGCCGGGGGGCGTTTCAGCAGCACTACCGGCTTGGCCATTGATGCCACCACCGGCACCATCAACCTGGCTACCAGCACTGTGGGTACCTACACCGTGACGTACACCATTACCACGCCGTGCCCGGCCACCGGCACTACCACCGTAACTATTGCGCCGCCCGCTACCGTGCTGACCTACACATGCCCGCCCTTCTACAAAAACGGCCCTAATGCCGTGCCCGCCATTACGCCGGCCGCCGGTAGCCGTTTCTCAGCCCCCACCGGCCTCTCCATTGATGCCACTACCGGCGTCGTCAATCTGGCTGCTTCCACGGTAGGCACCTACACCATAACCTACGCCACGGCCAACGGCTGCGTGAGCACCAGCAGCTTCGAGGTAAACAAAGAGCGGGTCTTCCCGAACGTTCTTACGCCCAATGGCGACACCAAGAACGACGTGCTATTTGGCTCCCTCACCAACGTAACCGGCTACCACCTCGAAGTTTTCAACCGGTGGGGCCGCCGCGTATTCGAGAGCAGCAATGCCAGCCAGGGCTGGACGGCCGCCAATGCCAGCGGCGGTATGTACTACTACCTGCTGGAATACACCAACTGTGCCGGCGCCCGCGAATCGTACAAAAGCTGGCTGGAAGTGGTGAAGTAAGCACCCGCCTTACTGCTCGTTTCGGTTAACTGAAAAGGCCCTCACCGATAGATGAGGGCCTTTTCAGTGTAAATAACACTGCTTTTCTAGCCGAACTACAGCCCAGTGATACTACCGCCCCGGGGTGGCGTCGGAATCTGCGTTGAGCCGGTAGCCTACCATCAGGCTTAGGCTCCAGGGCTGGTAAGTGTAGTGGGAATCCTCAGTGCCATTGTAGTAGAAATAGGTGTCATTCATGTACACTCGGCCGTTAAGCGCCAGCAATAGCCGGTTGTGCTTGATGCCGGCTTCCAGGTAAGGCAATGGGGTGCCGTAGAAACGGTCCAGGAAGTACTGCTGTCTGCCGGGATAAGACAGATGGGAAGCCTGGAGCCAAAATGCGTTCAATTCGTAGCCGCCCCCAACCACTACTTGGTAAGTGGTGCCCACCGGCAGGAAACCCCGCAGCCCAAATTGCAGAAACGCCTGGGTGCCGCGCCACGCAAAGCTGCCTGCCTGCGAAGTGCCACTCGAAAGCCGCACCGGATTCATCCGGCCGAAAGTGGTAGCCAGCACGGCGGTATGGAAAGCTAACCGCCGGCCGGAGTTAACCACATCGACGTACAGGCCACCTTGTGGATGCGGAAAATTGTCGGCGTTTACCCCATCGAGTGCCCCGTTGGTATTATCGGCAGCCCTGAAGCGCAAGGAGTTATACCGAACCCCGCCCAGTACTCCTATCCGCACCGCAACCGTACCGCGCTGGGGCGTAGCCGACCGGATAACCTGCTCGGTATGGGCCTGCCCCGAGCATTGCTGGTTATACGTATGCACCAAGTGCTGAAGGGCCTCGGTAGTGAAAGGAGTGGTGGGTATCAGGTTGACAACGGCCTCACAGTCGCCGAAATACACGAGGAGCTGGCTTTGGTAGTCGTTGCCATCGATGATGCTTTGCACCCCATTGACCATCCCTAGGTACTTCCGGGCACTAAGCTCCAGGTGCGGCTGGCCGGTACGCTGCACCCAATAGTGCTCGGTTTCCTCCAGGCTGGCTCCCCGCAAGGATGCCGAGCCGAGCAGCAGCACGTCGGCCAGCACCGAATCAGGCTTTTGCTGCCGCACGTTCCCGTAGTCCAGAAAGCTGTAGCGGGTTTCCGCATACCTGTCAACGGGCAGCAGCTCGTGGCGCAGGAGCCGCCCGGAAGCCAGATACACGCTTTGGAGCCGCCGGGCCGGGTACGGAGTTGGCCGCACCGTGGGGCCCGGCCGGAACCGTACCGTAGCAGGTGCATCCTTCCAGAAAGCATTTTCAATTTCACCGCGTAGCGTGTCGCCGGAGGTTAGCACCAGATAGCCCGGCTCGAAAGACTAGCTGTAGGCGGCTTGGGCACATAAGCACCACAGCAGGCCCAATATTTTATACCGCATACGTGCGCGCCTAAACGCCTGATTAGGATAACTTCTGATAATCTAATACCACCCAAGTATAGCTAACCTCAACCGATAAGTAAGATTTTCCAATATAGGAAGCCGGCAATTCCAACTGAAATGATTCACACTTTTATAAAACTCGTAGCTTTGCGGTCCTGCCCAACGGCAGGGCGGGGGCTACCGGCCCCGTCAGCTGACCATTCAACTACTTCTGATGCCGTACCTGTTCACTTCTGAATCTGTTTCAGAGGGCCACCCCGATAAAGTAGCCGACCAGATTTCCGATGCCATCCTCGACGAATATTTGCGTCAGGACCCCGCTTCGAAAGTCGCCTGTGAAACCCTCGTTACAACAGACTTCGCGCTGGTAGCTGGTGAAATCAAATCGAAGGCGCACGTAGACGCCGAGCCCATTATCCGCGACGTTATCCGCCGGATCGGCTACAACAAGCCTGAATACCTGTTCAACGCCGACACCTGTGAGGTAATGAACCGTCTGCACGAGCAGTCGCCCGACATCAACCAAGGCGTAGAGCGTGCCAAAGACGAAGAGCAAGGCGCCGGCGACCAGGGCATGATGTTCGGCTACGCCACCAAGGAGACGGAAAACTACATGCCGCTGGCCCTGGATTTGTCGCACCGCCTGCTGCGCGAACTGTCGGCCATCCGTAACGAAGGCAAGGAAATGACTTACCTGCGGCCCGATGCCAAAAGCCAGGTAACCATCCGCTACGCCGACGACAACACGCCCGAGGCCATCGAAACCATCGTAGTAAGCACCCAGCACGACGACTTCGATACCGACGAAGCCAAGATGCTGGCCGTCATTTCCGACGACATCAAGAACATCCTGATTCCGCGGGTGAAGGCTCAGCTCAGCGCCGACGTGCAGGCGCTCTTCACCGCCGACATCATTCACCACATCAACCCCACCGGCAAGTTCGTTATTGGTGGCCCGCACGGTGACTCTGGCCTGACCGGCCGCAAAATCATCGTGGACACCTACGGCGGCAAAGGCGCCCACGGCGGCGGTGCTTTCTCCGGTAAAGACTCCTCGAAAGTGGACCGCTCGGCGGCCTATGCTACCCGCCACATTGCCAAAAACCTGGTAGCAGCCGGCGTAGCCGACCAGGTGCTGGTGCAGGTAGCCTACGCCATTGGCGTGGCGCAGCCAGTAGGCGTGTTCGTGACCACCTACGGTACCACCAAAGTCACCGGTGCCAACGGCGAGAAGCTCACCGACGGCCAGATTGCCGAGAAGGTGCAGCGGCTGTTCGACCTGCGCCCCTACGCCATTGTGCAGCGTTTAGGCCTACGCAACCCCATCTTCGCCGAGTCGGCAGCGTACGGCCACATGGGCCGGCAGCCCGGTACCAAGCAAGTGCAAGGCACCGACGGCACCACCCGCACTGTGGAAACCTTCACCTGGGAAAAGCTCGATTACGTTGATAAAATCAAGGCTGAGTTCGGCCTGTAGGTTAAATCACAGCGCGCAGCCTATCAGCAAAAAGCCCCACCTGACTGTTCAGGTGGGGCTTTTATTTAACGATAATTAGATGAGCTAGTGACTCATTATTTTTTCTTTGTGCTTCGTGATTTGGCGTTTCAGGCTGTCGGCAGCGGCATCGGCAGCAGCCTCAAACGAAGCGGCGTCTTCCTGCGAGAAAAGCGTAGCGCCCGGTACTAAGAGCTTAATTTCTACGGTTTTATTATCAATCCCATCTTTGTTGTTCAGCTTCAGAATCACTTCACCTTCCGTGACACGGTCATAGAAAGTTTCGAGCTTGTCGAGGCGCTTCTGGATGAAGTCGAGCAGTTTTTGGTCGGCGTCAAAATGAACCGAATGCATCTGTACTTTCATCAGGGGTAGGGGTTAAATTAGAAAAAAGAACACAACTCAGGCCTTTGGATGGGCCTGTTCAAAAACCGATTTCAGCTTGTCGATTGACAAGTGGGTGTAAACCTGGGTGGCTGCCAAGTTGGCGTGGCCGAGCAGGTCTTTAATGGCGTTCAGGTCGGCGCCTTTGTTGAGCAGGTGCGTGGCAAAGGAGTGGCGCAGAACGTGCGGGTGCTGTTGTGATGAAGCAGTAGTTATCTGGCTCAAATAATGCTTTACAGTCCGATAAACCAACTTTTCATACAACGGCTCCCCTTTGTCTGTAACGAGGAGCGCCGCGCTGGTGTTGTCGATAGCGCCTATTTCTCGCTTACGAAAAGACATATAGCGCTCTAACACAGTTAGTAAACTTTGGTTGAGCGGCACCAACCGTTGCTTGTTGCCTTTACCGGTTACGCGCACCGTCTGCCCGTGCAGATTCACGTCATCGGGCGCAATGCCAATGAGTTCGGACAGGCGGATACCAGTGCCGTAAAGTAGTTCCAGCACCAGCTGGTCGCGGGCACCTACAAACGTGTCCGGAAACTCGAACGAGTTCAGCAAGCCGTTCAAGCTTTCTTCCGGCACGAAGTCGGGCAGCTTCTTGGCCATTTTGGGGGCCTTGATGCGCAGCATGGGGTTGCGGCTGATGCGGCCCGTAGTCAGCAGAAACTTGAAGTAGGAGCGCAGGCAGGCAATTTTGCGGTTAACGGTGCGCGGGTCGAGGTCCTGCTGCATCAGCGTCACCACCCATGTGCGAATGAGGGTGTGGTCGGCTTCGGCCATATCCGGTAGCTCATACGTGGCTTGCAGATAGGCGGCAAACTGGCGCAAATCCGTCTGGTAGGAGAGAAGCGTGTGGGAACTGTAGCGCCGCTCCGACCGGAGGTAGTTGAAAAATAAATCCATACATCGGGTGCCAACCGCTGAGGCTGGACAACCAATGTATGGATTTCAAGGCAGTAAAAAAATCGAAATACCAGGGCGCGAAAAAACCGGCTGAAGTGCGTTCAAGCAACTCAGCCGGTTTAATTCGTAACGGGGCGAAGACTACGCGTTGGCGTCGTTGCCGTAGGTCACCTGCTTGTAGATGGCCTTCTGCTTCTGCTTACGGTTGGTGATAGAAGGCTTCTGGAAGAACGTGCGACGACGCAGCTCTTTCAGAACGCCCGTGCGCTCAAACTTCTTTTTGAACCGCTTCAGCGCGCGGTCAACCGACTCGTTGTCTTTGATTTGTACGATGATCATATGTTCAGGGGAGTTGAAATTCAGCTTTGAAGGGCCGCAAAGATAATGATGGATTTCACAGATTAAAAACGCATTACGCAGATTTCAAAGTTAGAGGCTATTTAAATCTTTGGAATCTGCGTGAAAACCGTCTAATCCAAGATTCTTATTTCAGCAACGTGCGGGCAATAACTAGTTTCTGAATCTCGGAAGTGCCTTCCCCAATAGTGCAGAGCTTGGCGTCGCGGTAATATTTCTCGGCCGGGTAGTCTTTGGTGTAGCCGTAGCCCCCAAAAATCTGCACGCCCTCGTTGGCAGTGCGCACTGCTACTTCCGAGGCGTACAACTTCGCCATTGCCGATTCCTGGTTTACGTTGAGGCCCCGGTCTTTCATGTCGGCGGCGCGGAACGTGAGCAAGGAAGCCGCCTCGATTTCGGTGGCCATGTCGGCCAGCTTGAACCCGATGCCCTGGAAATTGCTGATGGGTTGGTTGAACTGCTGCCGCTCTTTGGAGTATTGCAAAGCCGCCTCGTAAGCGCCTTGGGCAATACCGAGGCTCAGCGCCGCAATACTGATCCGGCCGCCATCCAGCACCTTCAACGACTGCACAAACCCGTCGCCTACCTTGCCAATTACATTTTCCTTGGGTACCCGGCAATCCGTGAAAATCATTTCGGTGGTTTCCGAGGCGCGCATGCCCAGTTTGTCTTCTTTGCGGCCCGCGGCAAACCCGGGCGTGCCCCGCTCTACAATGAAGGCCGTCATGCCGTGCGAGTCGCCTACCTCGCCGGTGCGGGCAATAACCACGGCCACGTTGCCGGATTTGCCGTGGGTGATAAAGTTTTTGGCGCCGTTCAGTACGTAATGGTCACCGTCAGCAACGGCCACGGTGCGCATGTTGCCGGCGTCGGAGCCGGTGTTGGGCTCGGTAAGGCCCCAAGCACCAATCCACTCGCCGGAAGCCAACTTGGGTAGATACTTCTGTTTCTGTTCTTCGGATGCGTGCTGTAAGATGTGGCCGGTGCAGAGTGAGTTATGCGCAGCCATGCTCAGGCCGATGCTGCCGTCAATCTTGGATAGCTCGGCAATGGCGGTTACGTACTCGGTATAGCCGAAGCCGGAGCCACCGTATTCCTGCGGCACCAGCACGCCCATCAGGCCAAGTTCGCCTAACTTATGAAATACATCAATCGGGAATTCCTGCGACTCATCCCACTTCATCATGTGGGGTTTAATGTGTTGCGCACCGAAGTCACGCACCATCTGGGCAATCATCGTCTGGTTTTCAGTGGCGACCAGTTCCATGGGCAAAAGAGGTAAGAAAGTGGGATTTAGGGTAGTAACTGTTCAGGAGCAGCTTTGGGTTCGTGAAAGTACGATTTTGCTCCGGCTCCGGCCAAGTATAGGATTCCGGCTAGGACAGGCAATTTTGAAAGGCGGCGTCAATTAGGTTACTTTGAAGGTTTTTAGGACTTTTTACCCCACCCGGACGCTGCCCCGCCAGGACGCGTCCTTTCACTTTTCCGGCTTCCATAGGTTGCCTCTGCCTGCATGCGACAATCCGCCTTCCGTACTATTTCTCGCCTTCTGTTCCTGTGCATGCCGGTTCTGCTACTATTATCAGCTTGTGGAACAACGCGTATGTACAATCAGCGCACTATGTTTCGCCTCAGTGATGGTAAAGGGCTGGATACGACGAAACTGCGCGGCGTAGTAAATCGGGTGAACCGGAACTATATCATTCAGCCTAACGATTTATTGGCTGTGCGGGTGTATACTAATAACGGTGAACGAATCATCGACCCCAACGGCGAATTGCAATTCGGTTCGCCAGCGGGCATGCTTCCAACGGGCACGAATGGTAGCCGAACCTTGGCAACCAACGCCGGGCAAGCTTCATCACCGTCCGGTGACTCAGAATTTGCTGTGCAAACGGATGGCACTGTGCGTCTGCCGCTTATCAATCAACTTAAAATTACCGGTTACACACTCCTACAGGCCGATAGTGTACTAAAGGTGCGGTACGAAGAGTTTTACAAAGGAGTATTCGTAGTGACCCGCGTAACCAATAGCCGGGTGGTGGTACTAGGCTCGCCGGGCGGTAAAATTATTCCGCTCGTAAATGATAACATGAACCTGATTGAAGTGCTGGCTGCCGCTGGAGGCATTGATGGCAATGGCGGTGGGGGAACTTCGCTGTACCGGTCGGGTGGCAACGTGTCTAATATTCGTATTATCCGTGGCGACCTGAAAAACCCGCAGGTAGAGCAAATCGACCTGACGACCATAAACGGTATGCGCCGCGCCAATTTACAGGTAGAGCCCAATGATATTATTTACGTGGAACCCGTTCGTCGCCCGTTCTCCGATTCCTTGGTTGATGCCGCTCCGGCAATATCTCTTTTTAGTGCAGTAGTTGGAACTTTGTTGGCCATTGTCAGCATCTCCCGAACTCTTTAGACACTTGTCGGTACCGAACTCCTTATTTACTTAAATGGCCGTTAACGAAAACGCCGAACTGGAAGAGCTCATTCGCAATGCTACCGGTGGTGCGGCAAATGCTCCAGTTACGGAGGCAGAACCCACCGATGAAGGGGGCGGTATCGACTTTGATACACTGCTGCTGGTGGCACGCCGCAGTTTGCTGTGGCTGGTACTGCTTATTGGGCTGGGCCTTACTGGGGCGTGGCTATTCTTGCGATATACCAAGCCAGTTTATCAGTCTTCGTCGCTATTAAAAATTGACGAAAAAACGGAAGCCGGCGCACTGGGCTTAGGCGGTGCACTAGGGAGTGGGGTTGATAATCAGCAGAGTATCAATAAGCTGTCGGGTGAGGTTGAGCTAATCAAGTCCAATATTATATACCGCCGGCTGCGCGATTCGCTCGACCTGAACGTGAATTACTATGCGGAAGGCACCGTCCTAGAATCTGAGCTATATGGCCTTTCTCCTTTCAAGGTAGAATACAGTGGGAGTGTAATTTACAACACCAAGTTCAACCTGAAATTTAGTAGTCCGCAGCAAGTACAGATAAGTTATTTATTAGGCGGACAGGAGCAGAATACCACCCAGGCTATTGATAAGCCATTTCAGATTGGCGGCATGACGCTGGTAATCCAGCGTACCATCAACTTCAACCAAGAGGTATTAGACCGAAGCTACCATTTCATCATCAACGATGAAGGGGCTATCAACGGGTATCTCGACCGCAACCTGTTGGTGGAAATTGTAAACCCTAGCGCCAATACCATCCAGATTTCTTTTCTGGAATTCAACCCCGATAAAGCCCGCGCCATTGTCAACCGAATTGACACGGTGTACCTACAGGAAAAGCTGGCTCAGAAACGCGCGGCCAGCGCCCAAACTTTGAAGTTTCTAGATCAGCAACTGAATGAGAACGGCCAGAATTTAGAGCGCGCAGCCGAAAACTTCCAGGATTTCGTGCGCCGCACCAAGACGTATGATGTTCGCTCCAGCGTAACAGAGCTGAAAGCGCAGGTGGAGAAGCTGAACGATGAGCGGCTGGCGCTAGAGGAAAAACGGGTGCTCCTCAGTGACCTGACCAGCCGGGTGGAGCGGGGCAACATCACCACGCGCGAAGACCTGACCGTTGAGCAAAGTATTCCGGGCCTGGCTACCCTGGCTGACCCGCAACTTTCGCAGCAGCTTGGTGACTTAAACGGCCTGCTGCTCGACCTGCGGCGGGTGGAACGCTCCAATCGGGAAACCACCGAAGCGGTGAAGTCGCGCCAGGACCGTATAGCATATGCTAAAGACAACATCCGGCAGACCCTGTTGCAAAACCAGCGGTTGCTGGGCAAGCAGCTAGCCAAGCTCAATGAGCAGTGGAACGCGGTTAACGCAGAGCTACAGCTCGTGCCCGAAAGAGCAACCGAAGAAGACCGGCTGAAACGCCCACTGGCGCTTTACGAGAATACCTACGTGATGCTGATGGGGAAGAAGGCCGACTTCAACATTGCTATGGCGGGTACTACTCCCGATTTTCAGATTCTGTCCCCGGCTAGTCTGCCTGCGGCGCCTATTTCGCCAGTGCGGCTGATGGTGTATGCTATTGGGTTAGCCAGTGGTATTGCCTTGGGCTTAGGGCTGATGGCCGTGCGCTACCTCATGCACAACACGGTAACCAATGTGCGGGAGCTAGAACGTGCAACTACAGCGTCAGTGCTAGGCGTGATTCCGACCTACGACAAAGAGAAAATGGCGGTATCAAAACTGGTGGTTGATAAAAGCCCCAAATCGGCCATTAGCGAATCAATCCGCTCTATCCGAACGAATCTGGACTTTATCAGTTCGGCCAAGAAGAAGCGGCTGATTTCCGTAACGTCCACTATTTCAGGCGAAGGCAAGACGTTCGTTTCGGTGAATTTAGGAGGCATCATTGCTTTGTCGGAGCAGCGGGTGGTGATTCTGGATTTGGATATGCGCAAGCCGAAAGTGAACATTGCTTTCGGAGCCGAAAACATAAAAGGTATCAGCACTATCCTTATTGAAAAGCATGGGGTAATGGAGTGCATACAGCATACCTCAATTCCTACGCTTGATTTCATTTCGGCTGGTCCTACCCCCCCTAACCCCTCGGAGCTTATTATCAGCCCCAAGTTCGATGAGATGCTAACGGAACTGCATCAGGTGTACGATGTAATTCTCATCGACACGCCGCCGGTAGGCTTGGTAACGGATGGTATTCTGATTATGCGCAAAGCCGATATTCCGATTTATATCGTGCGGGCTAACTACTCCAAAAAAGCCTTCCTCAAGAATATCAATAAGGTAATTAGAGCCAACAATTTCACCCGGCTTTGCACTGTGCTCAACGATGCTCGGGCCAGTGGCCTGTACGGCTATGGGTATGGCTACGGGTATGGCTACGGCTACGGACAGGGCTATTACGAAGAGACCAAGCCGGTAGAAAGCACTTTGACGCGGCTGCGGAAGCGTTTCTCCTGATACCACTCGTTAGTCAGCTATGGTATCGTTACTGCAAAAGTGGTTTGGCGGCAAAACGGCGCAAGCACCATCGTCGTTAGCCGATGGTTTAGCGTCACTCCGCACCGATATGCACTCGCACTTGCTGCCGGGGCTTGATGATGGGGCCGAAACCGCAGAGCACTCAGTGGAGCTGCTGCGGGCCCTACGGGCACTGGGCTACCGCAAGCTAGTAATGACGCCTCACATCATGGGCGACTTCTACAAGAATACACCGGAAGGAATTAGAGGCGCGCTGGCTGTCATGCGGGACGCCGCGGCCGAAGCTGGTCTGACGGATGTTGAGTTGCACTGCGCAGCCGAATATTACCTCGACGAATGGTTTGGTAAGCGGCTAGACCGGGGCGACGAACTGCTCACTTTTGGGGGGGATAAACGGTATCTGCTGTTTGAAACCAGCTACATCAATGAGCCTTTCAACTTGTCCGAAACGATATTCCGGCTGCAAAGCATGGGGTACAAGCCCGTATTGGCCCACCCAGAGCGTTACACCTATTTCTACGGGCGGTTCGACGACCTGAAAAAAGTGCGCGACAATGGGGTATTGCTTCAACTCAACCTCAATTCGCTGGCCGGCTATTATTCGTCGGGCGCGAAACGGATGGCAGAAAAGCTGATTGACGCACGGATGGTAGATATGGTGGGCACGGATGCACACAACATCAAACATACTAACACCCTGCGCGACAAAACGCTGGCAGCCAGCTACATGCGTAAGCTGCTCGATTTGCCGCTGCTCAACCCTACTTTATAAGGTATCGGAATTAGCGAGCTGCCTGCTTTCTACCTTCCAACACCTCAAGACCTTGAACCATGATTTTCGTTACGGGCGGCAGTGGCCTAGTAGGCAGCTTTCTAATTCCGGCGCTAGTGGCGCGCGGGTTGAAAGTGCGCGCCCTGTACCGAAAGCAAATCCCGGCAATAGCCCCTGCTGAGGCGGTGGAATGGGTGGAAGGCGACCTGCGCGACACGCTACTGCTAAAGTCTGCTCTGGAAGGTGTTACGCACGTGTTCCATTGCGCTGGGCTGGTGTCGTATGCGCCCCAGGATGAGGAGGCGCTGTTGCAAGTGAATGTAGAAGGTACCGCTGCCGTAGTAGATGCCTGCTTGGAACAGCCAGGGGTGCGGCTCTGCTATGTGTCGTCGGTGGCGGCGCTGGGTGGTGGGTCAAAAACGCAGGGCGCTGGCACTGCGCCAAACGCCCCTGAGGTGCTCGACGAGCAAAGTAAGTGGGAGTTAGGAGCCGCTCATGGGGCGTATGCTACTTCCAAATACTTAGCGGAGTTGGAAGTCTGGCGCGGCGTTTCGGAAGGATTATGGGCGGTGATGGTCAATCCATCGGTTATTCTGGGGCCAGCCGATTGGCTACGGAGCAGCACCCGGCTCTTTCGGTATGCTTGGCAGGAGCACTACTTCTACACGCCGGGCAGTATCAATGTGGTAGATGTGCGCGACGTAATAGAGCTGATGATGCGCCTGACGCTAAACCAAAACACTGCTGGCGAGCGGTACATTCTGAATGGGGCGACGTTGCCGCTACAAGAGTTCTTGAGCCAGGCCGCTACCTGCTTCGGCAAAAAGCCGCCAACCATAGAAGTACCGGAGTGGGCAGCCGAAACCATCTGGCGCCTAGAGCACGCCCGGTCCCTGATGACAGGCGCCCGGCCGCTTATCACCAAAGACACTGCCCGCGCCGGCCGCCATCCTATTGTGTATAAGGCTAGCAAAGTGCAGCAAGCAACCGGCCACCAGTTCCGGCCACTGCCCGAAACAATAGCTTGGTGCTGCCGGGAGCTAAAAATGGCAGAACGGGCAAGCCATAAAACGAGCTAGCCACAGACCTTCACTAGAACTTGCCGGGCTCCGGTGCGGTTGTTGTATATTAGGCCACTACCCTCTCAGGAGGGATTTCCACCCGACTAAAGTCTGCTGAACTGCCGTTTTGACGGTCCGGCACTTGCTTGTAGCTGAATGAGAATGAATGAAAATTTTGAAGATCGAGACGAGGTTCTGGACACCGTACGCCGTTTCGAGCGGATGGTAGCCAACAACGAGCCTGTCTTTTTTGACTTGGCCGACTTCGAAAATATAATCGACCATTATACCACCAACACACAATACGACAAGGCCTTACAAGCTTGTGAAGCTGCAATTGCCCAATACCCCTTTAGCACGGAACTACTGATTGACCGCTCGCAAGTGTTGGCCATGAAAGGCGAATACACGGCCGCATCCACTCAAATTGAAGACGTAGCCCAACTCGACCCCGACAACCCCGACGTGGCCGTTACCCGTGGCATTATTGCCACCCAGAAAGGCGAATTCGCCGAAGCTGTAGCGTATTTCCAGCAAGCCGCCGAGCGGGCTCCCGACCGTGACGACATCTATTTCAACCTGGGCTTGGCGTACCAGAGCTGGCAGAAATTCAAGAGTGCGGCCAAATACTACAAGAAAAGCCTGCGCCTGAATGCCGAAAACGACGTGGCCGTGCAGGAACTGTTGTACTGCTTGGAGGTGAGCGAGCGGCTGGAAAGCAACCTCGACTTCTTCCAGCGGTTCACCGACGACGACCCGTATTCAGCAGTGGCGTGGTACAACTTGGGGCAGGCCTACTACCGGCTGGAGCAATTCGATAAGGCCATTGGCGCCTTCGACTATGCCATCCTTATCGACGCAAAGTTTTATGAGGCGCATGCTTATCTGGCCAGCACCTATGTCAGCCAGGAGAAGTATCGGGAGGCTATTCAGGAGTTTGAGCTGAGCCAAGAGGAAGGTAAACCGACGCCCGAGGCTCTCTGCAACATTGGCGAGTGCTACGAAAAGCTGCGTGAGTGGGACTTGTCGCGCCGGTACTACCAGCGGGCCATCGACCAGGACCCGTCTATGGACGAGGCGTGGTTTGGCATCGGTATCATCATGAACGAGCAGGAGCGCCACTTCGAAGCCATTCATTTCTTCCGGAAGGCGGTGGAACTGTACGCCGAAAGCGTGGAATATTGGCTGGCCTTGGCCGCGGCCGAGTATCAAGTAGGCAACGTGGTTAGCTCCTTGGAAGCCTACGAAAAAGCCACCGAAGTAGCTCCCGACAGCAAAGATGCGTGGTTGAACTGGAGCATAATTCTTTATGAGCAGGGCAATTTCAGCGGCGCCATTGACCTGATGCGCAACGCCGTGGAGGTACAGCCTGCCGAAGCGGAGCTGCACTACCGCCTGTGCGCCTACCTGCTGGCCGCCGGCCGCTACCGCGAGGCGTATGAAACCCTGGAAAACGCGCTGGTGCTGGATTTCGATAAGCACCGGCTGCTGTTCGACTACTTCCCGGAACTGGAGTCGCAGAAGGCACTGGCCCGCCTGATTGATCAGTACCGGAAGTAGCAACCACAGGATTACGGGCTGTAGCGGCTCATTTTTAGCTGAAGCTTACAACTCAAAGAAGGCGCCCCACAGCTTAGTGGGACGCCTTCTGCGTTAACAGCGGCGCTTTATAAAATTCGGGGCTACTTTTGCCGCAGCACTTTTCAGAGCGGGCTTCCCCAAACGGCCGCAAGCCCGTAAGATTCTAAGACCCATACAGAATGAATTACAATCTTTCCCAACTGCCCGAGCGGACCGAAAAACCTCGTGAACAAGGCTTTACCATGGTGATGGACAAAGGCCTGAGCGTGCGCGAAACCGAAGACTTTCTGGAAGTCGGGGCTCCGTACACCGACATTGTGAAGCTGGGCTGGGCCACCTCCTACGTAACGCCTAACCTGAAGCGTAAGCTGGCTGTCTACAAAGAAGCAGGCATTCCGGTGTATTTCGGGGGCACCTTGTTTGAGGCGTTTATCATCCGGAATCAGTTCGACGATTATCGGCGGTTGCTGTCGGATTTCGGCATGGAGTACGCCGAAGTATCGGACGGGTCCATCGACCTCAACCACGACCGGAAGCTGGAGTACATTCGGGAGTTGGCCAAGGACGTGAAAGTGCTGTCGGAGGTAGGGTCGAAGGATGCCGAGAAGATTATCCCGCCCTACAAATGGATTTCGCAGATGAAAACCGAGCTGGAAGCCGGCGCCATCAAGGTGATTGGTGAGGCGCGGGAAGCTGGTAACGTGGGCTTGTTCCGGAGCACCGGCGAAGTTCGCTCGGGCCTCGTGGAAGAAATCCTGACTCAGATTCCGTTCGAAAAAATCCTGTGGGAAGCTCCGCAGAAAGCGCAGCAGGTATGGTTTATTAAACTGCTGGGCCCCAACGTGAACCTAGGCAACATTGCCCCCAACGAAATTGTAAGCCTGGAAACCATCCGGCTGGGCTTGCGCGGCGACACGTTCACTGATTTCCTCGACATGGAAAACGTGAGCGAAGACTTCCGCCCCGAAAAGCCGACTGGCCGCCCTGGCACATCGATGCCCCGCGGCTAATTACTTGCTGACACTGCCTCATATACAAGGGCCCGCTTGGTTAACCAGGCGGGCCCTTGTGTTGAAATGCAAACGAGCAATTATAAGGTGACGCGGAAGGTAGTGCCCTGGCCAGGTACGCTTTCCACATCGAGGCTGCCGCCGTGGTCTTCCACAATGCGGTTGATGAGGTAGAGGCCGGCGGCAGAATTCGTTTGCTGCGATGAGCGAGAGGTGCGCCCGGCTACTCGGGAAGGCTCCAGGCCCAGGCCGTTGTCCTGCACTACCAGTTGGGCACGGCCGGCTGGGCCAGGCTTGCTTTCCAGCCGGAGCCGCAGGGGGCGGCTGGGGTCGTGCTGCTTGATGGAGTTACTGAGCAAGTTGGTGATGATGCTCAGCAGATGCGGCCGCACATACGACACGGTAGGCAGGCTTTGGAAGTGAGTGGAAACTTCCCCGCCCGAAGCACGCAGGTGCGGATGCAAACCCAGCAAAGCCTCTCGGGTGAGCGTAGCCAACGATAATTCTTCGGGTGGCAACTGGTGTTGTTCCTGCGCTTTTACTAGTTGTATCAGGTTTCTAACCGTTGTGTTCCAGCGGCTTAGGCTATTGTCGGCCATTACCAGCAAGGCATTAGCGTCAGGGTCATGAAACGTAACGGCCTCCCGCATTTGCCCAAACAACGCTTGCAGATTGTGGATCGGCTGGCGCAGTTCATCCGCTGCCGACTTCACAAAAGCATCTAGTTCGCGGTTGGAGCGAATTAGATGCTCATTTTGCTGTTGTAGCTGCGTTGCTTCCTGCTTCAGCGTCTGAATATCGGTGCTGCTGCCGTACCACTTCACAATCTTGCCTTCTGCGTTGCGCAGAGGCTGGGCACGGTGCAAAAACCAGCGCATCTCGCCATCGTGGCGCCGCAACTGGCTTTGGTACTCCCAAGTATCGTCGACTGTGAAATTGTGCTGCCGCTCAACCAGCGCCTGCACTACATCTGAGCCAGGAAACAAGCTGGGAATACTTTCGCCGGGGCGTTGCTGTACCTCGGAACCCATGTAGGAGGTAGCCGCCTTGTTCATGGTGGCAGTGGCGCCGTCGGGGCTTACCGTCCATAGCAGCTGCGGCAACGTGTCGGTCAGTTCCTGGCAAGGGTCAGGGGCGTCGGCGTTGGGAGAGGGGCCGGATGAGGGTGGTTGCAGGTCCTGCACATCGGTCATGGTGCCAAACCACCGCACCACTTGGCCGGCCTCGTTGCGGGCTGGTACCATCTGGGCAATATGCCGCCGGTATACGCCATCGTGCCGCCGGATACGGGCATCCCAGTTCCACGGCTCTCCTTTGCTCAGATGCTCAGGTAGTTCGTGTAGTATTTGAGCCCAGTCTTCCGAATTGAGGGCATCCACCCAGTCGTGGTTGTGGAGGGCATCGGTGGATTGGCCGGTATAGGTAAACCATTGCGGGCTTAGGTATTCCACCACGCCTTCGGCCGAGCTGATAGATGTTATTTGCGGGAGGTGCTCTACGATGTCCTGGTACGGGGCAGGAGCGGCAGCCCCGGCCTGCTGAACCCGGCTGGTTACATCCTGCCCAAACACAAGCACCCCTGTGATTTGCTGGCTGGCATCACGCAGGGGCTGTAGGCTAACGTTGAAATAACGGGGCTGATTGTTGGCATCTGGCAGCACCAATTCACGTGCCGCGGTAGGCTGGCCGGTTTGGTACGTATGGTTAAGCGCTTGCAGAGAGTCTGTGGCTTGTAGCTCGGCTAGCACATTGGCTGCCAAGCGGCCCAAGAGCTGGTTCTGCCCGAGCAGTGCCGCTACGTTAGGCCCTACGTAACTAATGCGGTGCTCGGGCCCATGCAGCGTAACAATATACCCCGGAACGTGCGCCAGGGCATCACGCAATTGGGCGGCTTCGTCGGATTTTGGGGCGCTGAAAGGAGTTGTAGTGCCAACCGGAGCTGGCAGCGCTGTGTTGTGCGCCGTAGCAAGCCAATATGTACTAGTTTGGTCGCCTAAGTTTATGCGCGTTAAGCTGGGCTGCCACCACCGCACCTCCATACCAGCACCAGCTGGTGAAGCCACAGGCAGCAATGCAGGCGGCTGCACCCAAGGCATCGAGCGTACTACGCTGTGCGCATAGGCCCACGCTGTGCCTACTGGCCCCAGCTGCGACTGAGCATCGGGCAAAGGCCGGCCGACCAACGCCAATGGGGCGGCAATGGCTGGCATGAGCTCCGCCAAACCTACACTGCCAGCTACGATGTTGCCATCATTATCAAGCAGGAGAGTAGGGGTAGGCAGGTAGGAAAAAGCCTCAGCAAACGGGTGTGACGCTGGCTGAGCAGACAGAACGACGGGCATTAGTAGGGCGCAAAAAGCAACTTAACAACAAGCGGGAGCTGCTTAAAAAACGGGTAGGGAAACCCGGTACTCCATCGATAACATAAATTAAATTATTACAAGTATATGTAATAATTCTCAGAATGCTACCAGGGTATTTTCATTTTAACACATAATACGCCTAAATTCTCTAACTGGGATTATTTAGGCGGTAAAGAATAACATTGAAACTCCGTAGAGTCCTGTGAATAAGCTGTTTTCGGCTGGCTGGAAGAGACCCGCTACGTGGAACCGTGAGCCGCATAACCACCAATAATCAGTGCTATACGTCGCCGCGCTTCCCGAATAAGGAGAGTCAGCCCTTATACGACAGTCAAACGCAGATGTGTACTTCGAGGAGAAAAAATATTCTTCAGCAAAGTACGCCTAACAGCAGTAACCCACCAACAGGCAGGCTAACTTGATTGGAAGCAACAGCCGCCTCCCTATTTTCGAGCAGCAAACCTACTCTCCCGATACGCCTGCCGATGCTTTCCATCAACCTGACACCATTCCCGGAACTGCATACTGAACGGCTCTTGCTGCGCGAGATAAACGAACAGGACGCGCCTGCGCTGCTATTGCAACGGTCGGATGCGCACATTATCCGCTACCTAGACCGTGAACCTGATACGACGCTAACTCAAACACTGGCGCTTATTGACCTAGTCAAGCGAAATACCGCCGACAACACGGGCATCACCTGGGGTATAGTGCGGCAGGATGCCCCGGAGGAACTGCTAGGCACTATTGGGCTCTGGCGGATAATTCCGGAGCATCACCGGGCCGAAATTGGATACGGCCTGCACTCCGACTATTGGCAGCAGGGCATCATGAGTGAGGCCATGGCGAAGGTGCTAACCTTTGGGTTTGAAACCTTGAAGCTGCACAGCGTGGAAGCCAACGTAAACCCGCACAACCAAGCGTCGCGCAGGCTGCTGGAAAAGCACGGCTTTGTGCAGGAGGCGTATTTCCGGCAGAACTACTTTTTCCGGGGGCAGTTCCTGGATTCCGTCATCTATTCCCTGCTCACGCCTGAGGCCCAACAGCGCCAGACGCAGGGCTAAGTGCAACTATAGCAGCGCGAAAGAAGTAGGAGGAAAGACACTGAGTTGCTTTCTTTTTCTTTTATGCTACGATTTCCTTTTCAGCTGCCACTAGCTGCTGTAGTACTGCTGACCACTGCCTGCAACCAAGGCAAACCAGCTGCCGATACCCCCACCAACACGCCCGCCCCACCCATGGCGGCCTCGCCCGATTCGGCTGTATCCGAAGCGGCGGCGCCCACATTGCCTGAGCCCTACGCCACCAAATCGGTGACCAAGCGGAGCAAGGTAATCGGCTGGCCGGCTGGCAAAACGCCGGTAGTGCCCACCGGCTTCACCGTGACGGAGTACGCCGGTGATTTCAAAAGCCCCCGTTGGGCCTACATAACGCCCAACGGCGACGTGCTGGTGGCGGAAGCCAACACCATTCCAACCACCTTCAAGAAGAAAGTAGCGGCCAAGTTGGACCTCGACCCTTCCAAGTCGTTGCAGGAAACCAGCGCCAACCGCATTACGCTGCTGCGCGACACCAACAAGGACGGCAAACCCGATGTGCGCGAAACGTTCTTGGCCAACCTCAACCAGCCGTTTGGCATGTTGGTGCTGGGCAACTATTTCTACGTAGCCAACACCGACGGCGTATTGCGTTATGCTTACAAGCCCGGCCAAACCAAAATAACCGGCCCCGGCGAGAAAATACTGACCCTGCCCGGCAAAGGCTACAACAACCACTGGACCCGCAACCTGCTGGCCAACGCCGATGGCTCGAAGATTTACGTGAGCGTAGGCTCCAGCTCCAACGTGGGCGAAAACGGCATGGAATACGAGCAGCGCCGCGCCAATATTCTGGAAATCAACCCCGATGGCACCGGCGAAAAGGTGTACGCCGCCGGCCTACGTAACCCGGTTGGTATGGACTGGAATCCCAGCACCAAAGCCCTCTGGACTGCCGTAAACGAGCGGGATGAGCTAGGCGACGACCTGGTGCCGGACTACCTGACCAGCGTACAGCCCGGCGCGTTCTACGGCTGGCCCTACTCGTACTTCGGCCAAACGGAGGACCCCCGCCGCAAGGGTGAGCGGCCCGATTTGGTGAAGAAGGCCTTGGTGCCGGAAGTACCGTTGGCACCGCACTCAGCTTCGTTGGGGCTAGCTTTCTATGATGGCAAGGCCTTCCCGGCGAAGTATCAAAAGGGCGCTTTCGTGGGGCAGCATGGCTCCTGGAACCGCTCGGAGTTTACGGGCTACAAAGTGGTGTTCGTGCCGTTTCAGAACGGCAAGCCCGCTGGCAAGTCTGAGGACTTTGTGAGTGGGTTTGTGGCTAACACTGGCGACAAAGAAGTGTACGGCCGGCCCGTGGGCGTGACGGAAATGCCCGATGGCTCGTTGCTGGTGCTTGATGATGCCGGCAACAAAGTATGGCGCGTAGCCGCACAATAATTGCCTGAACTGCCGTGTGTGGCAGCAATAACCGAAGCCCCGTTTTGCAATGCCCCTATAGCTACAATTTGTCGTGGCAGTGAGGGATTTGCAAGGCGGGGCTTCGGCGTGTAGCTGGTTTGAGATTAATAAAAGGCTGGCGAGGTGTAATGAATAGCAGGGGCTTGCGAATAATGTGGCATCTTTCCCGTCACCTTCTATTCACTTCCTATGTTCTTGCCGAAAAAGATTACGCTGCTGGCCGTGCTGGCTCTAACTTCTTTCACCACTCAAGCCCAAAAAGTGTCGCGCAAAACGGCTGCCACTGCTACCACCAAGCAGACAGCCCCAGCAGCCAACTCCTTGCTCTGGGAAATTTCCGGCAAAAACCTCGCCCAGCCTTCTTTCCTATACGGCACCATTCACTTGGTATGCCCCGCCGATTTGCAGGTGAGTGAGCCGCTGAAACAGGCGTTTGGCAAAACCCAACAGGTGGTAATGGAGCTGGACATGGACAGCCCCACCATGATGCAGGAAATGCAGAGCGACATGCTGATGAAGGACGGCCAAAACCTACAGAAGCTCCTCTCGGGCCCCGACTACACCGCCGTGGGCAACTACCTGCAAGCCAAGGCTGGCCTGCCCATTGATAAAGTAGGTGCCGTAAAGCCGTTCATCCTCAGCTCCATGCTGTATCCGGCGCTGCTCGACTGCAAGCCTGCCAGCTACGAGGCCACTTTCGTGCAAATGGCGCAGGAGCAGAAAAAGGAAGTGCTGGGCCTGGAAACCGTGCAGGAGCAGTTGGGCTTGTTCGATAAGATTCCGTACGGCGAGCAAAGCAAGATGCTGGCCGACATGGTGAACAAGGAAGCTGAAGCCAAACAGGAATTGCAGCAAATGCTGGCGCTCTACAAGACGCAGAACGTGGAGCAACTACACAGTCTCACCGCAAGCAGCATGTTCAACTTTCAGCAGTATGAAGACCTGCTCCTCGATTCACGCAACCAGCACTGGATTGCCGGTATCAGCCAGTATGCTACGGCCAAGCCAACCTTCTTTGCCGTAGGTGCGGCGCACCTTGGCGGCCCCAAAGGCGTGTTGGCGTTGCTACGGCAGCAAGGCTACCAAGTGAAGGCGGTGGTACAATAAGCCCGCTGCTTACCTTTACAGGCGCATGCTTACTTCGCTACTTCGCCTGTTGAGCTACTTGTTTCCCATCACCCGCACCGTGCAGTCGGAGGTGAGTGGGCCGCTGGAAGTGACGTGGCGCAAGGGCCGCAAGGTGCTCGACACGCGCCACGCCAATTATTCCTACGGCTCGTTGCAACAGGTGCTGCGCTACGGGCTGCTGTTCGTGGAGCCCCGGCAAGCCAGCCACGCGCTGCTGCTGGGGCTGGGCGGTGGTTCGGTGGTAGCTACTCTGCGCCACGAGTTGCAGTACGAAGGCCACATTACGGCCATTGAGCTGGATGCAGTGGTTATCGGACTGGCGGCTACGGAGTTTGGCGTGCGGCCCGATGCCCAACTTGCTATTGTGTGCGCCGATGCGTTTGCCTGGATACGCACTGCGCCCGATACCCAATTCGGCCTGATTATCGTGGATTTATTCGTGGACTTGCACCTGCCGGCCGGGCTGCAAACTGCCGGCTTCTGGCAGGACATACGGCGGGTGCTGCGCCCCGGCGGCTATGTGCTGTTCAATACGCTCAGTGAGGTGCCGCTGTACGTCGGCAACGACGAACTGCCTACCTACTTGGCCGGCGCGGGCTTCTCGGTGCAAGACCTGGAAGTGGAGCGCCTTAACCAGTTGCTGATTCTGCGGAAGTTGTAGCCTCGCAAGGATTTATGCGCCGTACGCCGGTCGTTCGGTGGGCATGTGCTTTCTTTGTAGCCTAAACCTGGCTTCTATGGAAATCCTGAAACACTTTGTTGATTTTATCCTGCACCTCGACAAGCACTTGGGGGCTATTATTCTGGATTACGGCAGCTGGACCTACGCCATTCTCTTTCTGATTATTTTCGTGGAAACCGGGGTGGTGGTGCTGCCTTTCCTGCCCGGCGACTCCCTGTTATTTGCTGCTGGCTCCTTGGCCGCGCTGCCCGGTTCGCCCCTGAACGTGTGGCTGATGATTGGCCTGCTCATCCTGGCCGCCGTGCTCGGCGACACGCTCAACTACCACATCGGCGACTATCTGGGGCCGCGGGTGTTCCGAGAAAATTCCCGTTTTCTGAAGCGCCAGCACCTGGAGCGCACACAGCAGTTCTATGAAAAGCACGGTGCCAAAACCATCATCCTGGCCCGCTTCATTCCTATCATTCGCACGTTTGCGCCGTTTGTGGCGGGCGTGGGCACCATGAGCTACAGCAAGTTCTTGTCGTACAACGTGGTGGGCGCGGTGCTGTGGGTGTCGTTGCTGACGCTAGCGGGCTACTTCTTCGGACAAATTCCGGTGGTGCAAAAGAATTTCTCGTTGGTGGTACTGGTCATTATTGGCCTGTCGGTGCTGCCCGTGATATTCGAGTTCTTCAAGTCGCGCCGCGCCAGTAGCCGCCCAGTGGCGTAGGCTTGTTGCCTGCCCTTCGTTGGGATAATCTTATTTCTATCATAAAAACCACTCGTTCCTTGGGGGCGGGTGGTTTTTTGTGTTGCTTGCTGCCGAATACCTATTCGCTTATTATGTCTGAATTCGGATTGCTCGGCCGCTCTTTGAAGCATTCTTTCTCCCAAACTTATTTCACCCAGAAATTCTATAGCCTCAACCTTACCGAGCACCACTACGAGCTATTTGAGCTGCCCACCATCGACGAACTACCGGCGTTGCTGGCCGCGCACCCCGATTTGCGCGGCCTAAACGTCACGATTCCTTATAAAGAACAAGTTTTGCCCTTCCTGAGTGAAGTGGCCTCTACCGCCGCCCGTGTGGGCGCCGTTAATGTTATCGAGTTTGCCGAAGACGGGCGCCTCATTGGGCACAACACCGACTTGGCTGGTTTTCGGGAGTCGTTGCGCGGCTTTCTGCCGGTGGGCTTTACCGGCCGGGCCCTGATTCTGGGCAGCGGCGGCGCCTCCAAAGCCGTGGAAGTAGCCCTGCGCGACCTGGAAATCGGTTATTGGGTGGTGTCGCGCAACCCGCTGGGCGCGGGCCTCACCTACGCCGACCTCACGCCGCAACTGTTCCAGGACCACCTGCTGATTATCAATGCCACGCCGCTCGGTACCTACCCCGACACCGAGCAGTGCCCACCCATCCCCTACGAGCACCTCACCAGCCAGCATTACCTCTTCGACCTCATCTACAACCCCAGCGAAACCGAGTTTATGCGCCGCGGCCAAGCCCTCGGCGCCCAAACCAAAAACGGCTTCGAAATGCTCTGCCTCCAAGCCGAAGAAGCCTGGAAGATTTGGGAAAGGTGAAATAGTGAGGTTGTGAAATGGTGAGTTTGATGTTCTAACCGCGCCACTTGCGCATATAGAACGTCAAACTCACCATTTCACAACCTCACCACCTAGCCCCCGTTGCCGCCGCCACCGCCTTTCGAGTCGTCGTTGCGGATGGAGCGACGCTGGCGCTGGCCGCTGGCGTCGATCTTGCCGAAGCGGTAGTTGAAAGCCAGCCGCACGGTGCGCTGATATTGGTAGCTGGTGCTGCTGCTGCGGAACTGCGCCGTTTCGGTGGTGTTGCGGAACTCGCGGCCGGCCTGAAAGAAATTGTTGGCGTTCAGCGTTAAGTCGGCCTTCTCTTTGAGGAACGTCCGCTTAATGCCCATTGAGTAATACGAATACCCTGAGTAGCGCGACTGCAAGCCCACGCCGCCCGTGCTGAAGCCGCCGTAAGCCTGCAAGCTGTAGAGCTTGCCCATCTTCAGCGACGAGTTCAAGCTCATGTACAAGCTAAACCGGCTGCTGGTGCGGTTGAGCGAAGCGCTTTTCAGCCGGGTGTAGTCGGTATTCACGTTGCTGCTGATGTTCCACTTTTCTATCGGCTTCAGCGAGCCATACAAGCTCACGCCGTAGGTGGAGTTGGTAGCCAGGTTGCCGTAGGTGGTTTCGGTGCGGGCCAGTTCGTCGTTGTAGAGGTTGTAGCTCTCAATAGAGTTGCCGGTGCGCCGCATGTACGTGGAGGCGTTCAGGGAGCCTTTCTTGCTGAAGGTGCTGTAGCTGAACTCGTAGGAATTGGTGAGTTCCGGCGACAGGTTGGGGTTGCCGTAGCGGACGTTATTGGGCGAGCTTTGGTTGACGTAAGGATTCAGGAAGTAGATATTGGGCCGCTGAATCCGGCGCGAAAAGCTAAACCGCAGGGTGTGCCCCGGCTTGGCCAGGTTGCGCGTGGCACTCAGGTGGGGCAACAGGTTGAAGTAGGAGTTGGTGAAGCGGCTCTCGGCCCCCGAAAAATCACCGGCTATGGCCGTGTATTCCACCCGCGTGCCCAGGTTGAGCGAGTACTTTTCGCTGGCGGCCATATTATAAGTACCGTAGGCCGCCACCACGTTCTGGCTGTAGTCAAACGCATTGGAGCGCCGCAGACTCCGCACGAAATCGGTTTGCTTGGCTTGCAGCAGCGTGTCGAGGCTGTAGGTGCTGCTGACGTCGCGCAGGATGGCTTTGGCGCCGCCTTCCAGCGTGTTCTTCTCCGAAAAAGGATGCGTGTAGTCGGTTTGGAGCGTGGTTTCAAGGTTGCGAGCCAGGTTGCCGCTCCGCTCCTGGTATTCCTGCAACCGGGTTTCGAAAGGAAAGAAAGGATACTGGTCGAGCGAGTAGCGGCCGTTGTTGTTGCTGCGGGTGTGCTGAGCCAGCATGCTCCACTCGCGCCGGGGCTGGTCGTCGCCGAAGGTGCGGGTGTAGCCCGCATTGAAGTCGTAGTTGCGGCCCTCGTAGCGCTGCCGAATCTGGCGCGTGTAGAGCGTGTCTCGGCGCGGGCGCCGCGGATCAGGCGCCGACAGGTCGATGTATTCATTAAACAAATCCTGCGGCGAGCGGCTCGTGTACAGGTTGCCGTTGGCGCTCAGCGTGAAGCTGTGCAGCTTGGAGGGGTCGTAGGTGAGCTCCAGCTGCCCATAGCCGCCCGTACCCACACTCTCCGACGTAGAACGCTGCAATAATTCTCCTTCGCCGGCCGGTGTCAAATCGGTGCGGGTGGTAGAGGAGCGGTAGGGGTAGCTGTTGCGGAAGCTGCTGAGCCGGGTGTTTACGCCTACTTTGCCGCGCCGCACGTTCAGGGAGCCGTTCAGGCTTTGGTTGCGGTTGCCGGCGCTGGCGCCCACGCTGCCGTTGGTGCCCTGCAAGCTGTTCTTTTTCAGTACAATATTAATTACGCCGCCCGAGCCTTCACCGTCGTACTTCGCTGAGGGTGAGGTTACCACCTCCACTGCTTTAATCTGGTCGGCCGGAATTTGCTTGAGGGCTTCGGCCAGGTTGCCCGCCAGCATGGCTGAGGGCTTGTTGTTGATAAGCACCCGCAAATTAGACGAGCCGCGGAGCTGCACGTTGCCATCCACATCCACATTTAGCAGCGGCGTTTTGCGAAACACATCAGCGGCGTTGCCACCCGCATTGGTAGCATCCTGCTCGGCGTTGTACACAATCCGGTCGGGCTTGGTTTCCACCAGGGCCCGCTGGCCGGTTACCGTCACTTCGCCCAGCTTCTGCGCCGAGGGCGTGAGTTTGATAACGCCCAGCGACATTGGCTCGGTGCCCACCGTTAAGGGGCCAACTTTGTTGGCGTAGCCTACAAAGCTGATTTGCAGCCGGTACGTGCCAGCCGGTACGTCTTTCATCTCGAACTTGCCTTGCGCATCGCAGGTGGTGCCCGTTACGGGCGTAGTACCGGTAGCGGGCAGCAGCGTGACGGTAGCATACTCCACGGGCTTTTGAGTGGTACCATCAACCACGGTACCGAAAAAACGGCTGGTGCCTTTCCTGGAAGACTTAACCGGAACGGGAGGGGAGGTTTGCGCCTGGGCGACGGACACACCAAGCACGGCTGCAAGCAGCAGAATAGAAGTTTGCTTCATATAGGAATGGGAGGGATAAGCTGCTGAAATAGATGCTACTGTACCAAAGACTCCTCTCACTGGTAATTGGTGGCATAACGATTTAAAAGTAGTGGATAGTGTGAAAAATCTAACTGAAAATTCAATTAATCAAATGCTTTAATTCAACTCCTCGCCTCACTGGCATAACCAATCAATGAAAAAGGTCAGCCACCCTACGCAGGATGGCTGACCTTTTTCAATCCGAGTTGTGAGCTGCACTGGGAGGCGTGCAGCCGTTACAACGTCAAACTCACTGTTTCACCAACTCACTAGCTCGCTTATTGCTGGCCTTGGCCGCTGCTCTCGCCCTGCTTGGTGTCGTCGTTCTGGATACTGCGGCGGCGCTTCTGGGGCTGGGCCGACACTTTGCCGAAGCGGTAGCCGAAAGCCAACCGTACGCCCCGTTGGTAAATGTAGTTGTTGCTTTCCTGCCGGAACTGCTCGGTGTCGAGAATAGTGTTCAGGTTGCGGGTGGCACTCAGGAAGTTGTCGGCGTTGAGGGTCAGGTCGGCCTTGTCTTTGAGCAGGTTTTTGCGCAAGCCTATCGAGTAGAACGTCCAGGCTGCTTGCTTGCCCTGGAGCTGGATGCGGGGCGAGTTCAGGCCGCCGAAGCCCTGCAAGCTCAGGCCCTTCTCGAATTTGTAGCTGGTGTTCACATTCACATTGTACATCACGCCGCCGTTGGAGTAGGCCGCCGTGTTTACCGCGCCGTCGCCGAAGCTCAGGGCCGGGCTTTTCAATGATACGTAGTACACGTTCACGTTGCTGCTCAAATCCCACTTCGGCACCGGCTTCACCGAACCAAACAAGCTAATGCCGTAGGTGGCGTTGCGCCCGATATTGGCAAAAGTCTGGTTGTTGATGCCATCCTGGATGAAGCGCACGCTCTCAATGGCGTTGCCGGTGCGCCGCACGTACGCCGACATGTTCAGCACCGAGCCTTTGACGAAGGTGGTGTAGTTCAGCTCGTAGCTGTCGGTCAGTTCGCGCTCCAAATCGGGGTTGCCGTAGCTGACGTTGAGTGTGTCGGAGGTGTTGCGGAACGGGTTGAGGTAGAAAATCTGGGGCCGCTGAATCCGTTTCGAGTACGCCAGGCGCAACGTTTGGCCGGGCTTTTTGGGGTTGTTCGGCTGGAAGCTCATACTCAGGTTGGGCAGCACGTTGGTATAGTCCTGCTTCACGCCCGAGTTGTCGCTCTGCCGCGGCTCGAAGTTGCCCCGAACGCGCGTGTTTTCCACCCGCGCCCCCAGCTTAAAGCTCAGCTTCTTACTAGCCGAAAACCCGTAGGTGCCGTACGCCGATACTACATCCTGGTTGTAATCGAAGAGGTTGGAGCGGGCCGGGTTGAAGTTCAGCGGCAGCTGGTCGTACACATCATAGTCGCTGCTCACGCGGCGCAGAATGGCTTTGGCACCAGTTTCCAGCAAGGCGGTTTCCGAAAACGGGTGGGCGTAGTCGGTCTGGATGGTGGTTTCCAGGTTACGGGCCAAGTTGTTGCTCTGCTCCCGGTACTGCACCGCTCCCGATTCGTCGCGGCCGGCGTACTGGTTGAGGGCGTAATCCTGCACGTTGCGGTTGCGGGTGTGCTGGGCCAGCACGCTCCACTCACGCCGTTTCTGCTCGAACGTGCGGGTGTAGGAGCCACTCAAATCGTAGCTCTGGGTCCGGAATTTCCGGTCGGTGGCGCGCGTAAACTGGTTGGCGGCTACGGCCGGAAACAGCACGTCGTTGAACTGCTGGTAGTCGCCGGAGTTGCGGAACAAGCTGCCCTGGATGCCCAGCGTGAGGTTGTGGTATTGGGCCGGGTCGTAGTCGAGGCCCAGCCGCCCAAAGCCGCCGCCGCCCAGCGTGTTGCCGTCGCCATCCTGCTGTAGGGCCAGCGTTTCGGTGCCGTCGGGGTTCTTCAGGGAGCGGGTCAGGTCGTTGCGGTTGGGGCTATAGAATGCAAAGCCGCTCGCCGAACTGTTGATGCCCACCTTGCCCTTGCGGTAGTTGAGCGAGGCGTTGCCGTTGGAGCTGCGCGTGCCACCAGCCAGCCCCACGCTGCCGTTCACGCCTTCCAGGTTGTTCTTCTTCAGAATGATGTTGATGATGCCGCCCGTGCCTTCGGCGTCGTACTTGGCCGAGGGTGTGGTAATCACCTCCACGCTCTTAATCTGGTCGGCCGGAATCTGCTTCATGGCATCGGCCACCGAGCTGGCCACAATGCCCGAGGGCTTGTTGTTGATGAGCACCCGCACGTTGGAGGTACCGCGCAGCTCCACGTTGCCGTCGGGGTCCACGTTCACCAGCGGCACTTTGCGCAGCACATCGGCCGCCGTACCACCCGAGTTGGTGATGTCCTTCTCGGCGTTATAAACAATCCGGTCGGGCTTGGTTTCGATGACGTCCCGCTCCCCGGTTACGGTCACTTCGCCCAGCTTTTGCGCCGTGGAAGTGAGCGTGACGTTGCCCAGGTCGGTGGAGCCGTCGGTGATGGTGACGGTTTCGGTGCGGGTGCCGTAGCCCAGGAAGCTGATTTGCACCCGGTAGGAGCCGGCAGCCAGCCCTTTCAGCACGAATTTACCCCGCTCGTCGCAGGCGGTGCCATCAATAGGCGTGTCACTGGCGGCGGGCAGCAGCGCCACCGTGGCAAACTGCACCGGCTTTTTGGTGGCGGCATCCAGTACCGTGCCCGTTAGGCGGCCAGCCCCTTTGGGAGCAGCGGGCAGCGCCAGCCGCGGTGCCGCGGGAGCCGCACCGGGGGCAGCCGCTGGCCGAGTGCCGGCGGGTACGCTACCCGCTGGTGGTGCGGTTTGCGCAGTAGCCGTGGTAAGAGAGCCAGTCAGTAAGCCGGCAAGGCCTAGCGAGGTAAGTAATAATCTGCTCATCGAAAGAAAAGAAATAGAGAAGGCGGGAGAAGGAAAGGCGCTGTCAGCAGGCGAGTAATCGGCCAAGTGCCAAGCGCATTACAGACGCTGACTGGAAAAGTCAGGTGCAACTTGGTTGGGCGCTCCGTGCCGGCATTGGGTGGGGTAGCCGGGGCAGAGGCGGGGCGAACAGGGTGGAGCAGGTAAACTGTGCGCTACGGCGGTGAAAAGCCCGGTCGCACGACCGTATACCTATTAAATAGACATTACTAGATGTTTTGAAAACGACTAAGGACACGGCCGCCTCGCGCAATGTTGCAGCCTGAAGCTGGCCGGTTACTGCTTGAGTGCGGTAATCGTTACAAGCCAAGGGCGAAAACCTGTAAATTAGTTGGTGACGTTGCGCCGGTACAGCAGTAAGTAACCCACCACGAGCACACCCGCAAACCAACCCAGGCTGTACCACTCGTGCTTGGCCAGTGCGTGCGCCACTTCCAGGCTGCCTTTGCCCATCTTCATGGAAACCGCCGTGAAAAACGGGGCCGCGTACGGAATCTTGTTGGCGTGTTCCCATTGCATCAGCGCAATAACCGATACCACGGCCCCCATGCCCACGCCCACCGGCACCACAAAGGAGCGCCAATACAAGCTCACGATGTACTGCACCGCCAGCAGACCCAGCGTAGCCACGTAAGTCCGGAGCAGCATCCAGGCCACGGCTGGCAGCGGAATAGAATAGGTTTGGAATCCGAGCTTGGGCTTCAGCACGCCCAGTAGCACTCCGGCGCCCAGCACCAAGCCGGCAAAAAGCAGCAGCGCCACCGCATTCAGAACCAGGATAAGTAGCAGCTTCGAGCCAAATACAGCGCCGCGCCCGACCGGTTGGGCATACAGGTGTTTCCAGGCGGTAGCCTTGGTTTCGATGTGCACGACCAGGCTGGTCAGCAGCACCACAAAGAGCGGCAGCAACAAGGTGCCCGCCGTTTGCCAGGCCGTGCTGATAAAGCGCGGCCACGGCGTACCACCCGCTTTCAAAATAATGTAGCCTTTGAAAAAGAAGATGCAGAACGTGAGCAGGACCGGCAGCGCCCCACTAACCAGCGTGAGCCGTAAGGCGGCGGTGCGGCGCAGCTTCAGCACGTCGGCGGCCAGGGTGCGCCGGAGCTGAGTGAACGGGGCCGGAGCAGCCGGCAGCGTCAGGAAAGTGTCAGAAGTCAGCGTGGATTCCATAATTCAGGATAGAAAGGGTAAGGGGGATTATTTCACCAGCTCGGGCTTGGCCTCGGTGAGGTGCAGGAAGGTATCCTCCAGGCTGGGCTGCTCCAGGCGCAGGCCGTAGAGCGGCTGGCCCGCGGCTACCAGGGCGGCGGCTACTTCGGCGGTGTGCTGGTTGGATACCCACTGCAGCCAGAGCGTGCCGGGCGCGGTTGCCACGGCATCGGTAAGCAGGCGCGGCAGCAGGTTGCGGCAGGTGTCGGCGCTGGCGGTTTCCAGCACCAGCCGCGCCCGGCCGGTTTGCAGCTGCTGCAACTCCCGCAAGCTGCCCTGAAACACCAAACTGCCCAACTGAATCACGCCGACGTGGGTAGCCACCTTCTCGATTTCGCCGATGAGGTGGCTGCTGACCACAATGGTTTTGCCGTGCTGCTCACGCAACTCGCGCAGCAGTTCCCGCATTTCAATAATGCCGTTGGGGTCGAGGCCGTTGGTGGGTTCGTCGAGCAGCAGCAGGTCGGGGTCGGAGAGCAAAGCAATGGCCAGGCCCAGCCGCTGCCGCATGCCCAGCGAGTATTCGCGGGCTGGCCGGTGGGCGTTATCAGAGAGGCCGACCAGCGCCAGCACCTCGGCGGTGCGGCTGGCGGCTACGCCGCGCAGGCGGCGGGTGGCTTCCACGTTTTCGCGGCCCGTGAGGTGGTCGTAAAGCGAAGGGTTTTCGATGAGTGCGCCCACCCGGTTCAGCAAAGCCACCCGGTGCTGGGCTAAGTTGTGCCCGAACAAATGCACCGAACCCGCCGCCGGGCGCAACAGCCCCAGCAACAGCCGCATGGTAGTGCTTTTGCCGGCTCCGTTCGGCCCCAGGAAACCATAGATGCTGCCTGGCTCTACGAGCAAGTTCACATCGTGCAGGATGGGGCGCTTCCCGAAGCGGAAGGAGAGACTGCGGGTTTCGAGTAGAGGAGTGGTTGACATAACGATAGTGGGAGAAAGAAGACGGAAGCAAACGTAAGGGAGCCGGCTATATCGGCGGAGCGCTATTCAACCAACCTGCCCAACTGCGGTGGCAAAGCCCGGTTTTCACCGTTGAACCGCCCTGCTTATCGGTCCTAGCGGCCAGATGGCAACCGCAGGTCTGTTGGCGGCGCAAATGGGCGTGCTCGGTGGTGGAAAAGCCGGGTTGGTTGAAGTAATATCCTGCGGCAATCCACAACCTGGACTACTGTACCCACTCATAATGCGCGTTTCTGCCCCCGCTGATTGATTTCGTAGCCGCGCCCATTTTCCAGCCACAGGCCCGCAACGTAGCCCTGCCGAAACTGCTCGGCATGTGGCAAATCAATAGCCAGCACACGGCCTTGGTACAGCGGGGTAATCCGGTCAACCAAAGTGTGGCCCAGCACTAGGCGCGTTGCCTGAAACTGGCGCAGAATGCCGGTCAATTCGGGTGCCGTTATTTGTTGCTGCACCAGCCCCCGGTACCACATCGGCCCCTCTCGCCCAAACAACAGCTCCACCGTGCCGCCTTGTTGCAGGGTGGATAAGCGGTTTTCGCCTAAGTGGCGCCGGACGGTTTGGTTGATGGTTTCCAACGACAGCCCTGCCCGCGCCACGGCCGGGCTAATGCCGCCGTGCAGCAATAGGGTGGTGCCTAGCTGCTCTACCACGTTT
This sequence comes from Hymenobacter telluris, assembly GCF_017313265.1. Classification (GTDB taxonomy): domain Bacteria; phylum Bacteroidota; class Bacteroidia; order Cytophagales; family Hymenobacteraceae; genus Hymenobacter; species Hymenobacter telluris. Next base: position 409,874 of record NZ_JAFLQZ010000002.1, read on the forward strand.
TTGGTGCGCAGCCAGCGGCCCAGCTCGGTGTCGGGGCCGTAGAGCTGGGGTAGTGGGGTGCGTAGAGCCTGGGCCACGGCTTTGTATTTGTAGCGCACATCGTCTTGGTCGCCGCGCAGGTTCATGTCTTCGTGGTTGCCCAGGAGATAGTGCACCTGCCCGCCCGCCTGCGCTGCTTCTTGCTCCAGCTTGTAAATCAGCCACAGGCACTCTGTAACGTACAGCCCCCGGTCGAAAAAGTCGCCGACCAGCACTAAATGGCCGGTGCCAAACTGCCACTGCAAGGCCGTATCTACCACGCCCGCCCCGCGCAGCAGCGCCCGAAACGCCGGGAAATCACCTTCTATATCCGAAACGGCCAGTAGGCGCGTGGGCATGGCGTAGCGCGTAGGAGGCACAGTCAGGCGCGGTTGCAACTGGAAGGAAAACGTGTCGTGGGTGGCGGCTACGGTGCAGCGGAACCGCCGGCACAGCCGTTGCTGGGTCGGTACACTGTCGTTGCTAACTACCAACGAGGTATCCTGCTGCCGGATGTGCTGGTCTATCACGTAGCCATTGCGGTAACTCAGATAGGGGCCATCGGAAGTCAGGCGAGAGGTGTCGGCGCCGCGGTAGTTATGCTCTAGGGAGCCATAGGGTGTTTTCAGGCGCAATTCTCCGGCCCAGATGTTCCAGGCCAGGTAGGCGCCCGCCAGCAAAAGCAGACTGGTGGTAGCGAGTAAAACGCGTTTGAGGGTACGCAGAAGCATAGGCTGTAGTGCATAAAGTGGAAAGAAACGAGCAGCAAACTGTCGGCTTCCGCAAAATCCGCCTTGTGTCATTCAACCAACCCCTGAGTTGGCCCCCGCAACAGACCTTTCAGCCGGTTGAAAGCCGGTGGCGGAACCTTTGCACTATGCGCCACCCGTTAGCGGCCCGGTGCAGACCGTTGGCGGCGCACACAACCAGGTTCATTGAAAACTAGACCCCAACGGATAGCAAATGCTGTATTTTCAGGCATGGAAGTATCGTCTGTACTAGCCGTTGGGGGCACTAATAAGGAAGCAGCGGCTGATCCGGCAAGAGGTTGGAAGCACCGGCTGCAAACCGTACGGCGCCTCGACTGGTGGCCTCGCTCCGAAGAAGCCGCGGTGCCTATGTGGGTGCATGGGCTATTTTGGGGCCTGCTGCTGTTCTTTGATGGTCTGATTATCTTTTTCGATTACACTAACCCTAAAAACCAACAGCCCTTAGAGTACCTGCTGCTGCGCGCCGTCTTTACAGATGTGCTGTCGGCCATCCTGTTCTATACCAATTGGATGGTGCTGATTCCGCGCACTTTGAGCCGCGGCCGGCTATGGCCCTACGTGGCGGGGGTGTTGCTCTTGGTACTGGCCTATATCCCGTTGCGGTTTGGGGTGTCCTGGATGGTAAAAGGCGCGGCCGAAGACGTGCACGATAAGCAACGGGCCCTCAGCATGCTAGTGCCTTATGGCGTGATGGGCTTAATGGCTATTTTCCTTAGCTCGGCGCTACGCATCACCGGCGACTACCTGCGGGGGCAGCGCAACCGCCGCGAAATGGAGCGTCAGCAGCTGCTTATCGAGCTGGCCATGCTGAAAACCCAGATCAACCCACACTTTCTGTTCAACACGCTCAACAACATCTACTCCCTCACCAGCCGCAAATCCGACAAGGCTCCGGAAGCCGTGCTGCGCCTCTCGGAAATTATGCGCTACCTGCTCTACGAAAGCAGCACCGACACCGTGCCGCTCAGCCGCGAGCTAGCCCACCTGCGCAGCTTCCTGGACTTGCAGCGCCTCCGGTTGTCGGCCACGGCCCAGGAGGCCATTCAGCTAACCGTAACGGGCGCGCCCGCCGACTGTGCCTACCCCATTGCGCCGCTGCTGCTGCTGCCACTAGTGGAAAACGCCTTCAAGCACGGCGACTTGGCCGCCCGCCCCGTGGCCGTGCACATCACGCTGGATTTAGCGGCCGATGGCCAGCTACGGTTTTCGGTGCTCAACCACGTTGCTGCCGCCGATGCCGAGCGGGAACTGCCTAATCAGCCCGGTGGCGTCGGCCTCGTGAACTTGCGCCGCCGCCTGGCGCTGCTCTACCCCGGCCGCCATACCCTGGAAGTGCAAACTCCCCCCGGCCAGCACTTGGTTACGCTGATTTTAGGGTAGGAGGGTGAGGGGGTAGGAGTTAATGTGCTTGAAAGTCTATTACCTCCATGCCTTCATATCCTCCTACCTTCATGACCCTCCTACCCTTAAAATATATCTATGACGTGCGTTATTCTCGACGATGAGCCGCTGGCCCTGGATTTATTGGCCGACTATTGCGCGCAGGTGCCCGGTTTGAAGCTGCTGGGCCAGTTTGATGAGGCGCTGGTGGGCTTGGCTTTCCTGCAAGACAACCCCGTGGATGTAGTATTCCTCGATATTCACATGCCGCGCCTCACGGGCTTGCAGCTGGCGCAGCTACTACCGCAGCCCGGCCCGCGCATCATCTTCACCACCGCCTACGACCAGTACGCCGTGCGCAGCTACGAGCTAAACGCCACTGATTACCTGCTGAAGCCGGTAGCTTTCGAGCGGTTCGTGCAGGCCGTGCAGAAGGTCCGGCAACAGCTGGCGCCGGCTGCTACTCCTGCTGTTCCTGCTGCGCCCCCGGTTGCGGAGGTGTACCCAACCACACCCGACGCCATGTTCGTGAAGAACGAGCACCGCTTGCAGCGCGTCGCCTTCGACGACATTCTCTACATCGAGGGCATGAAAGAGTACCTCATGATTTACACCACTACCGGTAAGGTGCTCACGTTGCAGTCGTTCCGCAGGGTGGAAGAGGTGCTGCCGCCCGAGCGGTTTGCGCGCATCCACAAATCCTTTCTGGTATCTATGAGCCGCATCGAGCACGTGGAGCGGGGCAAAGTGCAGGTGGCCGGCCGCCTGCTGCCCATCGGCGACACCTACCGCGAGTCGTTTGCCGCCCTCATTCGGACTTGGCAGCAGCTCTAACAGTGCCAAAGCCTTGTGCTGCTGTGCTACCGGCGCCAGCAAACGAGTAGGGTAAAATAACACCAGCCACTCCTTTTGCAAGAAGTGGCTGGGTACAGGTTGCAATGGTGTGCGGGAACAGTGCTATTATTTGTAATCCAAGTGCTAAATTAAATGAAATTATTTAACTGCTAGCTTCTTGGCAATTTCGGAGGTATGGCGGCCCTGGTAACGGGCACCTTCCAATTCGTTGGCACTTGGCTGCCGCTCACCCTGGCCACCGGCCACGGTGCTGGCACCGTAGGGCGTGCCACCCGTTACTTCCTCGTGGCCCATCTGGCCCTGCCAAGCGTAGGGCAACCCTACAATCACGAAGCCGTGGTGCAGCAACTCGGTATGGAACGCGCGGAGCGTGGTTTCCTGGCCGCCGTGCTGGGTGGCGGTGCTCACGAAGGCGCTGCCTACTTTGCCTACCAAGGCGCCTTTGGCCCATAGTCCGCCGGTGCTGTCCATGAAAGCCTGCATCTGGCCGCACAGGTTGCCGTAGCGCGTAGGCGTGCCAAACACAATGTTGTCGTACTCCACCAGCTCGTCGGGGTTAGCCACCGGAATGTGCTCGAAGGCCTTCTGCGCACCGGTTGCGCCGGTTTTGTCGAGTACCTCCTGGGGCAGCGTTTCGGGCACGCGCTTAATCACCACTTCGTTGCCTTCCACTTCGCGGGCGCCTTCGGCAATGGCTTCTGCCAGCTTGTACACGTGGCCGTAGGTGGAGTAAAAAAGGATTAGGGTCTTCATGAAAGGGAGGGTTAGATGAGAGAAAGGAAATCAACTGCCTGTTGGAAACGCAGCCAAGCTAATCATATTGAGCGGTTATACGATGCAAACATATGTAGGTACATTTTATGGCAAATATATTTCGTAAAATAAATATTCTCTAGGCTGAAAAGCTTGTACCAACCACCCGCAATAAAAAAGTGGCGCCGTGCCACTACCGCATGCAACCGTAGCCGGCAGGTGCGGGCTCTAGTAGTTGTAGCCGGCTTTATAGGAGGCCGGCGCTGGTATTTTGTTTAGTTAGCTTGCGGCCTATGCAACTTATATACGTTCAACGCGCAGCACCCCAACCGGATATTCGGTTTGAGGGCGCACACGGTACCGGCTTCGGAAGCCGGGTGGCGCAATGAGTGCGCTTTCGTCTTTGGCACTGCGGCCCTCCAACGGGTTGCGGGGGCTGCTAGCCGGTGCGTCTGCATCGTCGTCATCGTCGACTGAGGCTTTCACTTCGCCTGTTCCTACCGTGCGCCAACTCACGCCGCCTTCCCAGCTAAGCGAGGCCGAACTAATTGATGGTTGCTTAGCCGGCAGCCGGCTGATGCAGAAGTATTTATACGAGCGGTTCTCGGGCCGGATGATGGCTGTGTGCCTGCGCTACGCCCAAACCACCTTCGAGGCCGAAGACGTGTTGCAGGAAGGCTTTATCACCGTGTTCCGTAACTTAGGCAGCTTCCGCCGCGAATGTCCGCTGGAGTTTTGGATCCGTCGTATTATGGTAAACGCCGCCTTGCGCCAGCACCGCCGCAATGCGCCGCTGGTAGCCGTAAGCGAGGGCGAATACCCGGAAGAGCTTGCCGGCGAGGAATTTACGCTGGCGAATTACGGTTTCGAGGATCTGCTGGCTATTGTGCAAGAGCTGGCCCCGCGCTACCGGATGGTGTTCAACCTGTTCGCCATCGAAGGCTACGGCCACAAAGAAATTGGGGAGATGCTGGGCATCTCCGAAGGCACCAGTAAATCACAGTACTCCCGGGCACGGGCAATTTTGAAGTCGAAAATCGAGCGTCTCGACGCACAATCCAAGCATGGCCACTTCCGCACCTAATCCTACTCCCGACCCACGGCCTACCGGCGACCTGGAGCATCTGTTTCGGCAGAAGTTTGCAGAAGCCGAAGTGACGCCGCGTGCCGGTCTCTGGGAGCAACTCGACCACGAGCTGCTTGTTGAGCAAAACAATACCTACCGGCGCAAGCTGGCCTGGCACCGCTGGGTGGCCGCGGCCTGCCTGTTGCTGTTCTTCAGCGCAAGCGGCTGGGCCATCCTGCACAAATGGCAGGATACCACCTCTGGCCTGGCCGGCCGCAGTGCCAGCACTACGGATGTCCGCACCGGTATAGCAGCCAACGGCCAATCCGGTGCCACCACAGCAGCTCCCAACGCCGATGCTCTTTCTGGCGCCGAAAGCCGCCTATCTGCTGGCAGCACTTCGGCAGACACCAACAGCGGACTGCTGGCCTCAGAGGGGGAATACGCCGCTACTGATGCCGCCCGCTCAGCCGCAACCACCACATACGGAGCCTATGCCGCCCAGGTAGCTGCTGCCAGCCAAGCTACGGCAGGCGCCAGCCGCCGCAACCAGTCGCGTGTGGTGCGCGCTTATCAAAACGAGGATGGAGCCGCCGAATCGGTATTCGCCGCCAGCCGCTACTCGAACTCGTCTGCCAGCCTGGCGGCTCAATTGGGCATTGGCTATGCCACCGAAAGCAATGCGGGCCTGCTGGGCTGGAACGGGCTGGCACCGCGCTTTGCCAACCTGCGTGGCGGCTGGCTGGGTGCCCGCCCCGATACGCTCAAGGCCTCGTTGCTGGCCGTGCCGCAGCCGGGTGCCCTGGCCGCCGTTAAAGATGAAACCCAACCGCCCGCCAAGCAGTGGCGCCGGTTGCGCCTAGGCGCTAGCTACGCCGCCGCGGCTTACAACCCCAACATCAATTTCTCGCACAGCGACGGCCGCGTGCAGGCTGATGCCGTAACCAACGCCCTGCGCAACTACTACCAGGACGACGCCGAAACCGAATACCGCCGCAACCTGAAGGCCAGCCTCAGCCAGCGCGTAGCCGTTACGGCCGCGTACGCCCTCAACAAGCACTGGACGCTGGTTTCCGGCGTGGAAGCCGCCGAGCAGCACGCTACTTCCGCCACCAGCTACGGCTTTATTGATGGCCGCCAAGTGAGCCGCCAGGTTGCCGATTTGTTTGTCAACCGTGGTAATAGCAACGGCTTCAGTCCGTTGCTGGCGGCAGTAGCCCCAGCACCTGCCCGCAAAACCTCGTACCGCTACCGGACTATGGCCGTGCCAGTGGAAATTCGCTATGGCTCCGCTAAGCCGGGTACTTCGCTCTACGCCAAAGTGGGGGCAGCCGTCGGGTTGCTGCTCGGCACTCGCTCGGAGTTGGAAGGCTCTCCCGAGGCTACCCGGCTGTACTCCCTCACCTCTTCCGATTCGCCGTATCGGCAGGTGCAAACCTCGGTGCGGGGTGGCGCCGGGGTGCGCTATCAGCCTGCGGCGGCTAGCTGGAGCTTGGCGTTGGGTACTACCACCGAAGTCGGCCTGACCACGCTCAATGCCAATCCCAGTCAGCGCGCCCTCAACCAGGCCCGCCCGTACAGCATTGGCATCGAGGCTAGCGTGGATTTTGGTAGCGCGAAACCCGCTGCCTCCATGCCATAATGAATGACAGTTTCTTGCCTTTTTCTAGTGTATGCTTCGAATTTTTACCTGCTTGATCGTTGGGCTCTCCTCACTGTTCGTTACGGCGTGTAGCTCCGTAGCCGACGATGACGTAAGCCCCGCCTGCATCAGCAATTTTACGGATACGCTCATTGCCCAACTCCTGGCTCAGCCCAAGCAGAACCCAGTTGCCGAAATCACGCAGTACACCTACCAAGGCCAAACGGTGTACCTCGTAACAGGGGGCAGCACAGCCGGCGCGGCGGGCACCACGCTCAACTACCTGTTCGATACCTGCGGCAACATACTCTGTGCGGCCACGGGTGGCCCCAACGGCCAGGGCGACGGCCGCTGCCCTGGCTTTCAGACCAACGCCACCAACCCGGTTTTGGTCTGGCGTGACCCACGCTAAAGAGCAGCTATAGTAGTTGCTAGTATCCGCCCTGATTTGTACGAACTATGAAAACGCTACTTTTTCTTTTGACCTGCTGGGTGATGCTCGGGTTGGTGCAGTGCAAGGAAGACGCCGACGTAGGTCCGGAGCGGTGTTCGGGCCTCATCCAGGCGAAAATCGAGGAACTGCAACGCAAGCCCAAGCAGAACCCCGCCGCCCGCATCTACGAGTACCAGTACGAAGGCCGCACCGTGTACACCATTTCCGCCGACTGCTGTGACCAGTTCAATTCGGTGTACGACGAATGCCTGAACCCCATTTGTGCGCCCAGCGGTGGTATCACGGGCCGCGGCGACGGCAAGTGCCCCGACTTCGCAGCCAAAGCCGCCAATGAGCGGCTCATCTGGCTCGACCCTCGGTAATACTTTATTGAAAACAGAATACACCTGTTTACCTTAATTCCTTTTTGATGATGAAAACGCTACTTTCTCTCGCAGCACTCTGGATGATAGTAGGGGTAGCTTCTTGCCAGAAGGCAGACGTTGAGCCAGAGCCAGAGCCGCAGATTTGTTGGCAGGACTGTTCCGACGGTACCTACGTGGCCGGGGACGTATTGGTGGGTATGCGCGAAGCCAGCACCTTGCCGCAGACGTTTCAACTGTTCAATAGCAACAGCCTCATCGTCAAATCGGTGATGGGGCCGCTGTATATTTCCAGCCTGCCCGCCGACAGCATTGATTATGTGGTGCGGGAGCTGAACCGCAAGCCCTACATCAACTCCGGGGCCTGGAAAGCCGTGAAAGATGGCAATGTGTACCTGCACTACCAGACGCACGCCCTCACCGTTATTCCGCGCCTGCTGGACATGACCGTGGCCAACCAGCAGGACTGGGCCGCCACCGTGCAACGCCTGCAATTGCAGGAGCAGCCCACCATGGTAAAGTCGTGCCACCTGAACGTGCCGCTGTGCAGCGAGAAGTATTGGGTGAGCCAGCTGCAACCGAATCCGCTGGTGAAGTGGGTGGAGCTGAACAAGATTGTCCGCATCCAGCCCGGTGGCTAAAGTAGTGTCATTCCGACACAGGAGGAATCTGAGTGAAGTCGCCTGCTGATTTCACTCAGATTCCTCCTATATCAGAATAACAGTTTCGCTGCCAGTGTCGTGTCGTTTCAAAAACCTCTCTTGCCGGAGAGGTTTTTTTGTTTGCCAGGAAACCTCCACTTTGCTAATGCAGTTATCAAAGGCTGACCTTTTTGTTTACCCGGTCAGGCAGCTACTCTACCGCACATGAACTATCAGCTTACCTCGGAATTTAAACCTACCGGCGACCAGCCCACCGCCATTAAGCAGCTGGTGGAAGGCGTGAACAATGGTGAGCCAGCCCAGGTGCTACTCGGGGCTACGGGTACCGGCAAAACCTTCACCATGGCCAACGTTATTGCCGAAACCGGCAAGCCGGCCTTGGTGCTCTGCCACAACAAAACCCTGGCCGCACAGCTCTACGGCGAGTTCAAGCAGTTCTTCCCCAACAACGCCGTCGAGTACTACATCAGCTACTACGACTACTACCAGCCCGAGGCCTACATTGCCAGCACCGACGTGTTCATCGAGAAAGACTTGGCCATCAACCAGGAAATCGAGAAGCTGCGGCTGCATACTACCTCCACGCTGCTCAGCGGCCGCCGCGACGTAATTGTTATTGCCTCGGTGTCGTGCATTTACGGTATCGGCAACCCCGAGGAGTTCAGCAAAAACGTGATTTACCTGGCCCCCGGCCTGCGGTATTCGCGCAATAATCTGCTCTACCAGTTCGTGCAGATTCTGTACTCGCGCACCGAAATGGAGTTCACCCGCGGCTCATTCCGGGTGAAGGGCGACACCGTGGACATCTTCCCGGCCTATGCCGACTATGCGTATCGTATTTTCTTCTTCGGCGACGAAATCGAGGCCATTCATAAGATTGACCCGGTGAGCGGCAAAAAGCTGGCCGACGAAAAATCGGTGACGCTGTATCCGGCTCAGCTGTTCGTGACCGGCAAGGACACCCTCAACCAGGCCATCAAGGAAATCCAGTTCGACATGGTGCAGCAGCACGCCTACTTCGAGAAGGAGGGGCGCGACGCCGAAGCCAAGCGCATCATGGAGCGCACCGAGTTCGACCTGGAAATGATTCGGGAGTTGGGCTACTGCTCGGGCATCGAGAACTACTCGCGCTATTTCGACGGCCGCAACCCCGGCACCCGCCCGTTCTGCCTGCTCGATTACTTCCCCGAAGACTACCTGCTGGTAGTGGACGAAAGCCACGCCACTATGCCCCAAATCCGGGCCATGTGGGGCGGCGACCGAAGCCGCAAAACGGCCCTGATTGAGTACGGCTTCCGGCTGCCCTCGGCCCTGGATAACCGCCCGCTCACGTTCAACGAGTTCGAAAGCATGTACCACCAAGCCGTGTTCGTATCGGCAACGCCCGCCGACTATGAGCTAACCCAAGCCAACGGCGTGGTAGTAGAGCAGATTATCCGGCCCACCGGCTTGCTGGACCCGGAAATTGACATTCGGCCTAGTGTGAATCAGATTGACGACTTGCTGGACGAAGTGGACAACCGCGTGAAGCAAGGCGACCGGGTACTGGTAACCACGCTTACCAAGCGTATGGCCGAAGAGCTTCAGAAGTACATGGAGCGCCTGGGCATCAAATCCAGCTACGTGCACTCCGACGTGAAAACCCTGGACCGGGTGGAGATTCTGCGGCAGCTGCGCCTCGGCGAAATCGATGTGCTGATTGGCGTGAACCTGCTGCGTGAGGGCCTGGATTTGCCGGAAGTGAGTTTGGTGGCCATTCTGGATGCCGACAAGGAAGGGTTCCTGCGCGACCAGCGCAGCTTGATTCAGACGATGGGCCGCGCCGCCCGTAACGACCGGGGCAAGGTGATTATGTACGCCGACCGGATGACGGGCTCCATGCAACGCGCCATCGACGAAACCAACCGCCGCCGCGCCACCCAGCTGGCCTACAACCAGGAGCACGGCATCACGCCGCGCACCGTGCGCAAGTCGCGCGAGGCCATTATGGAGCAAACCTCCCTGTCCGACTACCGCATTGCCGAGCCACAAGCCTACGTCGGCCCCGACACGGATATGGCCTTGGCCATTGCCGCCGAGCCGGTGGTAGCCATGATGAGCAAAGTGGATTTGGAAAAGCTCATCAAGCAAACCGAAAAGCAGATGGAAGCCGCCGCCAAGGACCTCGACTTCCTCACCGCTGCCAAGCTCCGTGACGAGCTGGCCGCTCTCAAGCAAGTGCTCAAAACCAAACGCGACTAAATGCGTCAGCTCAGCATGACGGCTGCTTTGGTTTACTATACACCCGGACCAAAATGCTCCTGAAAAAGCTGCTGGTATATATGCTGCCTGTTGTTCTGTTCAGCTGTTCGGCTAAGCCGAACAACAGTCCAGCTATTTTAGTAGCCGCTTTTGATTCAGGGCCTGGTGCGGCAGTGCTAACATTCCGGCAGGATAAAAGCTGCGAATGGCTTTCTGGCATAGCCTCTAATCCTCAGGAAGGAACATATCAGACTAAGGACAGCTTGGTTGAAATCGAAGGTATCAGCTTGGGTGGCGCTTTGAAATCGAAGCACTTCCTTATCACGAATAGAAATCCTAGTAATAAGGATTCACGCGACCTAATTCTGCTGCAAGTTGATAAACAACGGAATAGTGTGGATAAGCGCTTTATTTTTAGGGTGACTGTCGATAAAAGGTAATTTATGATGTGCACAAGTGGCTTTTCAAAAAGTTGGGCGAAAGCACTGATTCATATTCATAAGTACAAATCTACCATGCGGCGCCAGGCGGCTGGGTTGTGTGCTTCCTTTTCCCAGACGTACAGCTGATGCGTGATGTCCTTACTGCCCAGCTGCTCGCTCAGGAATAGGTTGTCTTGCAGAAAAGCATCTTCCATGCCAATGGCCAGCGTGATTTCCAGGCGCCGCAGCTGGGTGAGGTAAAAGTCGTCGGCGAGGTTAGGGATGAAGCGGTTGGGCGTGTTCAGGTACACGTTTTCGTCGATGTAGCCCTGAAATAAATCCTGGAAAGTGGCCATGCCCTGGGTGAGGTCGTAGCGGCCGCTCATGCCCACTACTTTGCCAAACAAATTGGGGTGCCGGAACGAGAGGTTGATGGCATGGTAGGCGCCCATGCTACAACCCGCCGCAATCAGAAACGGGTTGGGATTGGTGGCTGCACTCAGCGGCAATACCTCCTCCAGAATGTAGTGCTGGTACTGCAAGTGGCGGCAGATTCGCTCGGCCGGGAGCTTGTCGAAGGCATACAGGCTTTCGGCATCGACACTATCCACGCAGTACACTTGCAGCAGTCCGGCTTCAATTTTGGGTTGCAGGGCCTGCATCACGCCCCAGTTCTCGTAGTCGTAGAACCGGGCTTTGCGGGTGGGGAAGAACAGGACGCGGGCTCCGGTTTCCCCGAAAACCAGCAGCTCCATCCGTCTATTCAGGGCGGCACTATCCCAGGCGTAGTATTCGCGGCGCATCAGCAAATCTTTCAGTTGGCACTAAAAAAACAGGCGGCACTGTGCTACTGGTGGGGGTAGGAATGAGGGCGAAGAATGTGCTTCAGGTGGATGCTGATTTCCTGTTGCCATAAGGCATAGCCTTGGGCTGACAGGTGCAGGCCATCGGGCTCGAACAGTGCGGGCTGCGGGTTGCCTCGCTCATCGAGCATCGGGTAATACAGGTCGAGGAAGGAGAGGGGCGGGCCTTGGTGGGTTACCAGCCGGTTGATGCAGTCGTTGGCGTACTCGATGCTGCCGCGCAGGTGCAGCCGCGCTACGCTTAGCTTGATGGAAATGAAGCACACCGGAATGTTGCCCAGGCTGCTGCGGATAGCGGCTACCAGGTTTTCGTAGAAAAGCACCACCTCTTCGGGCGTGCGGCCGTCGCCCAGGTCGTTGTCGCCGGCATAGAGCACCACCATAGCGGGCCGATGCCGGGGCACTACCCGCTTGAAAAACCACGCGCAAGCCGCCAAAGTAGAGCCCCCGAAGCCCAGGTTGATGGCCTGAATTTGGGGGAAGCTGCGTTCTAGTTCTCGCCAAAGCGTGAAGCTGGAACTGCCATAAAACACCACCTTGGGTAGGGTGGTATCAGTCACTTCCCGAGCTTCCAGCTGCCTAATTTCCTCCTGATACCACTGCATTGCTTGCCAATAGAAAGCGCCGGGCGCGTGAGCGAATAGGATTCAGCCTCAAGGTAGTTGCCAGCGGCTTAGAATTCCCGCCACAACGGGCACGGCAAGCAAAGGTCGGTGGAAAGAGCGGCCCGGCGTTTACGGTAATGTTAGGAATTGCCGGGCTTTTGGCTAGGTCACGACGGCTGATAGTCGAGGGCCAGAATCCGGTCTTTGTACTCGGTAGGCAGCAGCCCTATTTTGGCCCACTTGTTCACGGCCAGGTGCTGGGTGCGGCGGTAGAACGGGAGTAGCAGTGGCAGCCAGGTGCGGTGCCCCAGCTTCAGCAGCTTCCGAACGGGGGCCGGTACCACCAAGCGCTGCGCCTGGAGCAGCAAGCTGTAGCGCAAGGCCCCCAAGTGCCGCCGATACTGGCGGTACAGGTCGGTGGTGTAGTGGCTATGGATTAGGTTTTGGTCGAGGTGCTGCTGGCGCACTACCAGCCAAGCGGCGTGCGAGGCAGGCAAATCGGGCACGCCCATTCGCTGACCTACCTGGCAAAACACCTGAAACACTTCCTCTTTCTCGGGGAGACTAAGCGGCCGCTCCAAGGCTTCAAACGCCCGGATGGAGTAGTCAATCAACAGAAACAGCACGTCGCGGTAGGCCCAGGCCGGAATGGCCATGCCGCGCTTGGCTTCCACGGCCCCATGAATGGCGGCAATGGTATCAATGGCCCGCTCGGCGGCAACGCGCTCAGCAAACACAATCTGGCGGGCGTAATCCACGGTGGAGAAAAGCCGCGCCAAGGGGTCGGCGGGGAGCTTGCCAGTGAAGTACAGCCAGTCAACGGCCTTGTTCAACGCAAACTCGGCGGCGGCGCCGGCAAAGATGAACAGTACCGTATCGGCCTTGCCCCAGATTTCCCGTACCACCGACCTTTGGGCCACAAAATATTCCATAGAGCTTGAAAACACTAGAACGAATACAAAAGTGCTAAAAGTACTTTGAATTACAAAGTATAAAATGTGTTGTTCTGTGCTTTCGTGCTGGTAGGGCGCCACTCCCCCGGCCCCTCTTCAAATAAGGCGAGGAAGTACCAGGCGGCAAAAAAGGAGCCCTAGGAGCTTAGAAGCTGTTTAAGTTAGCCGAAAAGGTCGCCACGGCGGTGTAGAGACGCATACTTGCGTCTCATCGTTGAACGACATGAGGTGTAGAGACGCATACGACAAGACGCAAGTATGCATCTCTACACGTTCCTACTTAACTTAAACAGCTTCTTAGCGAAATATCTCCCGCTTCGTTGAATTGATTACTTGCCCAGTGGAGATGCTTCGGCCAGCTCAGCCTGACGTTCCTTTTGCTTACTGTGTGCACTCCCTAGGATGATGAATTGATAAAGCACTTTACACGCTTCAGCACTTGACCTGAAACAAAAAGAGGCAGCCGATTGGCTGCCTCTTTTTGTGGTAATAGCTCTGTGGCGGTTGCTACTGCAAAGTGCCTCAGGGCTTCAAGCCAGCTTTAGTGGTTGATGAGCAGGCGCTTGGTTACCACTTTGCCATTGGTGATGAGCTGGCAGGTATACACGCCATTCGCCCACGAGCCAGCGTCCAGCGAAACTTGGTAGAGGCGGCTGGCCTCTACGGTGCCGTTGTAGAGCGTAGCTACCAGTACCCCCAGCTGGTTGTACACTTTCACCTGCGCCGTGCCGGCCTGGGTAGGCTGGAACGATACAGTGGTTTGCTCGGATACCGGGTTCGGGTAAGCATTCAGCTGCGGCTCCCCGAAGGCGCCTTTCGTCTTGCTGCTGGCGGTGCTGGCATTGGTGCAGGTACCATCGGCCAGCACGTTTACCGTCACGGTTTGGGTGGTTACGTTGCCCGATCCATCTACGCAGCGCAGGGTTACGGCATTGGCGCCCACGTTGGCGCACGTGAAGGTGCGGGGGCTAATCGTCATCGAAACAATACCGCAGTTGTCGGTGCTGCCGTAGTCGATGTCGGCGGCTTCGATGGTACGCGTGCCGTTGGCCAGCGTCACGGCAAAGCCCGCAGCCCGCACGGTGGGCGCCGTATTATCCACTATCAGTACCGTTACGGTTTCAGTGGCTACGTTGCCGGTGCTGTCGGTTACGGTGATGGTTACGTTGTTGGGCCCGATGTTGGCGCAAGTGAATTTGCTGGGGCTGATGCTCATGGAGGCAATGCCGCTGCCTACGTCGTAGCTACCATAATCCACGTCGGCGGCCTCAATAGTGCGGGTGCCGTCAGCTTCCAGTGCCGTTAGGAAACCGGCGGCCAGGATGGTAGGCGGCGCGGTGTCTAGTTTCATGCCGTCGCCGAGGTAGAAGCCGGTGTGAGGCGGCTGGTTGTACGACACGTTCTGCCAGGCAATGCTCATGCGGTAGTGCGAGTCGTGCATAAGCGTGTTCATGCGGTACTGCGTAGGAATGGTGGTCGTGAAGATCATCAGCTCTTCGTTGTTGGTATTGCGCCAGATAACTTCTTCGCGCCAGTCGCCAAACAGGTCGGCGCTGAGGTTAGGCGTGGCTTTGGTGCCGTTGTTGGATGCGCCATTCAGGCCTGCTACGCTCAGCATGGTGTTGAGGCGGCTGTTCTGCCAGTCCCACTTGCTGATGGTAACGTTATCCAACGATTCGCGCAGCAGGTCGCCATCCCACCACACCGCAAAATTGATGTGGCTGGGTCGGGCAGTGGAAATCTGGGTGCCATTGGCAGCGTACAAGCCACCGCGGCTGCTCCACGATTCCGAGCCCAACGTGCGCGGGTCGAGGTCCATGGTCATGCCGCGCCCAACGTCGCCTTGGTTGGGACCGGGCGCACCCCAGATCAGGGTGCCGGTGCGCGCGTCGCGGAAGTCGTTGGGAGCCGAGCCGTACTGGCTTTGGGTTTCGTGTACCGAGAAAACCTCCAGGCCGGGGCGGGCCGGGTCGAAGTCGGATACGTGCATGGCGTCGCCGTGGCCACGGCCCGTCGAGTACATGCCTTTGCCGTCGTCGTCGATGGCGCAGGAGCCGTACACAATTTCGTCTTTGCCATCATCGTCCACGTCGGCCACGCTCAGGTTGTGGTTGCCTTGGCCGCGGAAAGCCCGGTAAGCGGGCGTATTGGGGTCGTCGCTATCGAAAATCCAGCGCTGGGTGAGTTGCCCGTTCTTGAAGTCCCAGGCCACCAGCACCGTGCGGGTGTAGTAGCCGCGGCACATCACCAAGCTGGGGTGCACACCATCCAGATATGCCACCGCCGCCAAGAACCGGTCCACGCGGTTGCCGTAGTTGTCGCCCCAGATGGCGTTAAGCTGAGCCGGGGTCGGATTGTCGCCAATGGCGGGGTCGGGGTGGCGCTGCGGCAGGTAACGCACGCTCGGGTAAGCAGCACCGGTCATACCGTTGAACACCGTCAGGTACTCGGGGCCACGCAGGATGTAGCCGCCCGTGTTGCGGTGGTCGGCGTTGGCATCACCCAGCACCTGGCCGGTCCCATCCACCGTGGCATCGGCCGTTTTGCAGGCTACCTCGGCCTTACCGTCCCCGTCGAGGTCGAACACCATGAACTGCGTGTAGTGCGCGCCAGCCCGGATGTTGCGGCCCAAATCAATGCGCCACAGGCGGGTGCCGTCCAGCTTGTACGCATCCAGGTACACGTTGCCAGTGTAGCCCGACAGGGAGTTGTCTTGCTGGTTGGATGGGTCCCACTTTACAATGATTTCGTACTGACCGTCGCCATCTAAGTCGCCCACCGAACAGTCGCCGGGGCTGTAGGTGTACGCGCCGCCAACCGGGGTAACGCCGGCCGCGGGCCGCTGCAAAGGCAGGCGCATGTACTGCTGCGGCCATACCGTGGCTGCTTCCGGCGCGGCCCCTCCATTGGATACCGGTACGCCATTCTGCACGGGCGTTACATAGTAGCTGGTGCCGGGCGTAGCATCGGGGCTTTCATCCACGAAGTTGGTGCTGGCCGTAAGGGGCGTGGGGTTGAGCTTGGTAGCCGTGCCGCCCGCCGATTTGCGGTACAGGTCGAAACCCACGTTGGGGGCATCAGTAGCCAGCAGCCGCCAGCTCACGAACACCTTGCCGTTGCCCTGGTCCACGGCTACCACGCCACGGCCCAGCGTTTCCATTTGGCGTACCGATGGGGTAGTGTTTTGGGCCAGCGTGGCAGCCGGAGCGCCCAACGAGGCCGCCAGCAGGCCTGCCGCCGCCAGCTTGCTGGCCCCAGATCCGAAGCGGCGTCGGAGGTAGGCCTGGCAGCCCGACAAGGATTGGTAAAAAGTTTTCTTCATAACGGTGGGGTTATTGCCAGTGAAGGCGGTGGAAAAAGGCCCGCAGGCCCAGGAATTCTTGGCAGTGGAAACAGGAATAGAAGAAGTGAACCAAGCGTGCTACACGACTGGCCTTGCGCCGTAAAGTCACCGGGGTTGGTGCCAGCTTAAGCTGAGCGAGCAGTTTGCCTTGCATGGCGTCCAAATCGACCAGCAAGCCGGTAGGATCGGCTTCCTGCGCCAACAATTGCGCGTACTGCTGCATCCAGCTTATGGCTAAGCCAGCATGGGTCAGCTGAGTTAGCCAGGCGCGTACGGCATAAGCTTCGGTTGGCGAAGACTGCCTCCGTACGTAGCGCAGATAAGCCTCGAAAGTCACAAGGTTGGCCATGAGGAGCGAAGGCATGAACCCCTTCTATTCTAAACGACACTTGACGTTGCCATTACCCTTAGTGCAGGTCGAAACTTTTTCTTGTTAAGAAGTAGGTCTTTTCGATATTGTATTGATTGTTAGTTGGTTGTATGATAAGATATAAGTGATGCTACTTGATTCAGGGCACCTTAAGCATCAGGCCTGCACGCTAAAAACCAGTGCGAACATTAACTGATAAGGCCGCTGAAGCAAGGCTTAGGATTTTTCCTGAATCCTGAAAAGTAAGTAATTACTATCCGCTGATTTTAGAGGGCAACCAGCCATGAGAGTACAGGAATGTAAGGACAAGAAGGGGCCAGTACATTAGGTGCAAGATGATTTTCAACCACTTGAAAGTCTGCTAATTGTCGAGCTCCCCTCTACCTCTTGCATTACTGCCATGAAGCTTACTAGCAATGCTTTAGAGAAATCCGCTTCTGCTCGCCAGCCGGACAGTTGCCAGTTGTTCAAGCATTTGTTTCAGCTACACGCGCCAGGGATATACCGCTTGGCGTACACTCATTTGCATTCACGCGCTGAGGCCCAGGAAATTGTGCAGGAGTGCTTCCTGAAATTCTGGGAGAAGCGCCGCGAGGTAAGTTCTGATGCCGCCGCTATTAAGGGTTACCTCTATACCTCTGCTTACCACGCCATCCTGAATCAGGTGCGGCGCCAGCACAATTGGGTGTACCAGGATTATCCCCCGCACCTTACCGTGGAGCAGGAGCCGCCAACTGCTGAGTTGGAATACCAGGAGCTTACCCTGTGCTACACGCACGCAGTTGCCCAGCTACCCACCAAACGGCGGGAAATATTTTCAATGAGCCGGCAAGAAGGCTTGTCGAACGCCACGATTGCGCAGAAATTGAACATTTCTATTAAAACCGTAGAGGCCCAAATAACTCAGTCGCTCAAGTTCCTGCGCACCTGTTTTCAAGCACACGGCGCTACCGTGACGCTCCTGCTGCTGGTGTTACAGTAGCCAAGCCAAGTAAGCTTAGGCGGAATAGCCGCATTGCGGTGCAAAAACCGATAGTACGACTCTCACCGCTGCGCGGCTCAGAAAAAAGACAGGAATGATGGTATTTTGATAAGAGCCTTCACCTCGGCTTATCAAGCAGATGCATACTTTTTGTAGCACACCTGAGCAGCCCTACTGCGCCTTACTTAATCATCTGCAAGCATTATAGAAGTGCCACGGCGTCAACCCAAAACGTATTACATAACGCGGAATGCCGCGCTGATTTCGATAATGCCGCCTCCAAGCTAGCAGTCGAATTGAGTGCCTAAACTGCTTCAGCTATTGCGCTATACCGCACGTATTGGCTTGTAGGATTTCAAAATAAAAACGCCACTTAACATTGCTGCTAAATGGCGTCTTCATTCTGAGCGAGAAACGAGGCTCGAACTCGCGACCCTCAGCTTGGGAAGCTGATGCTCTACCAACTGAGCTACTCTCGCGGGGTTTGGTGAAACAAAAGTACGCGCTGAAAATCAAATTACAACCTATACTGGTTTTGAAGAGGCTGCGAGTACCCAACGGGAATTCAACAGGCCGTTTGTGGGTTTCAACCCAACGGGATTTGTACTCCGTATGCTTTATTCACCAATTCGGTTTCTATGGCTCCGCTTCCTCCTGTTACGCGCCGTTTGGTAGGGCGCTTGAACATGCTGGCTGGCTTTATGCTGCTAGTAGCACTGATACTGCGTATCTATGTTACGTATTATGCTTATCAACAGGCAGGTATTGCCGCGCTGCTCAATCGGGAGCTAGTCGTTAGCCTGTTGTTGCTGGTGGGTGGAGTGTTGTTATTGCGGCTAGGATGGAGCATGGCCCGGCGAAGCAGAGTGTAGCTGGCCGACCCGGAAGTGGTGGCCGCCGGATTTCCGGGCTTGCGTAACTTTGGCCTCTATGTCGTCACCACTTGTTATTTCTGTTGCCCGCCGCAACGCGGCCACGGCCGCGCAACTGGCTGCCCTGGGGCGCCAAACCTTTCAAGATACTTTTGCCGCCGATAACAGCCCGGAAGATATGGCGGCTTACTTGGCGGCTACTTTCTCTGAAGAAAAGCAGCTAGCCGAATTAGAAGATAAAGACACCGTGTTTCTGCTGGCTCGTATGCAGCAGGAGCTAGTGGGGTACGCCAAGCTGAATTTTAATTCAACATTGGGCGTGGAACCTGGCAAGAAACCTGATGTGCGAATGGAAATTGCGCGGCTGTACGTGCGCGAAGATTGGGTCGGGACGGGCTTAGGGGCGTCGCTGATGCGGCGCATTATCGAGGAAGCGCGGCAGCAAGCCTGCCGCTCGGTGGTGCTGGGAGTGTGGGAAAAGAACCAGCGGGCCATTGCTTTTTATCAGCGTTTTGGCTTTAAGGTAATCGGGCAGCACGAGTTTTCATTGGGCTCGGATAAGCAAAACGACCTGATCATGCGTAAGGGCCTATAAAAGTGAAGTTACGCTTCTGCTTTACCTTTATGCCTTACTCTGTTGTCTGCGTGAGAAATACCAACCCCGTCTGGATGTCGTTGTGGTGCCGTCGGGCGGCGTGGTGGCCGGCCTGCGCGTGGCTGCTGACCGCCTGTGCGCTCGATGCGGAAAAGAAGGTGCCGGCAGCATTGCCCACTGGGCATTATGAAGGCCAGGTTAGCTACCAGGGCACAGAACTGCGGACAATATTGGATTTGCGCGAAGCCCGCCCTGGCCAATTAGAAGCCGATGTGCACTTCCCAGACGTACCCGACCTGGACTTCTCCGCCGCCAACTTAATTTATACGGAACCCCAACTGCGTTTCGACGAAGGGCTGCCAACAGGTGGCATTGATATTACAGCCGTGCAGGAAGGCGACTTTCTGCGCGGCGTATTTACCCTGGACAGTGTGCGGGCCGACTTTGTGTGGGTGCGGCGCGGGCAACCCGAAGCCCGTGCCTACCAACAGAAGCAACTCGCCGCGCAGCCCCGGCTAGGCGCCCCGGCCCTTACTTTGCTAGTGCCAAACGACACGATCAGCCAGCATAGTGCCGTAGCATTGTTTACCGATGCCACTCACCAAGGAACTGCCACTGCCCGCGCAGTTCAATTAACTGACCAAGGCTTTGTAACCACAGTGGTTACGGTGGCGCCAACTGCTTTTCCTGATTCTGCCACGCTCCGGACGGCCGCTGCCGTGCTGCTGGCGCTACGCCGGGCCCCCACCACCGATACTACGCGCATTGGGCTATGGGTGAGCGGCAGTATTGCGGCGGCAGTAGCGCCCGCAGCCACGTTGCCGAAGCCCGCGGCGGCATTTGTGGTATTGGAAAACGTACCTATAGCCTCCAGCGAAGAGGCGAAGCCTTTTCAGGTGCTGGCCCGCCAGCGGATACCGGTGCTGGCGCTGTACGCCGCAGCCGACACGTCCTTCAGTATGGCAACTAGTACCACTCGGCTGCGCACGGCTCTGGGTGTCCGGCGTAGTACACTCCGCACTTTCCCGAAAGCTGATGCCAACTTCCGGGTGCCGGGCAGCCTGAATTCAGATGGTAAGTGGACCTGGCCTCAGCCGGCTTCGGGCTACGTGGAGGCCATCCGGCAGTGGCGGAAGTAACGGCTGGCTAATCGTAGCCGCCGCAGCCTACAGAACCAGCAGCCCCTTCTCGCGCAGCAGCAGCCACGCCGGCGACTCCAGGAACCGCTCGAATGACTGGTTAGCAGGGAAGGAGCGGGCTACGTCTTTTAGTAACAGCTTGGTATCGTAATCCTGGGTCAGGCCAGCCAGCAGCTGTTGCAGCCACGGCCCTAGTGCACTCGGCACGGTTACCTCGAAATCTTCGGCTTGCTCGTAAAAGGTCAGGACGGCGCGGGGGCCTTTTTTGCCGGGTTCCTGCCGCAGCTCGGGCGCGTTGCCCAGCCAGAACAGCCGCTGATTTTGCTTGGCGAAATCGGGTTTGCCGGGTTCCTGCAACGCCTGCTCGATGAGGTGGCGCGGAACCGTCGTTTTCGGCACCCGGAAATCAAACCAAAAGCTCAGCGGCTCCTGCAAGGCCACGCCGTGCAGGTAGTTGTAGAGCGCCTTGGCCAGCCCCGGCCCGAACTGCTCGTGGTCGGTGCCGGTGGGGTCGTCGTGCCACAGGTCGTTCCAGGCAAAAGGGCCGGGCTCGGGGCCCACGGCTACCACCTGGTACTTTGCGGGGTTCTTGCCCACGGGCGAGTGCGCCGTCATCGAGAAGCGGTGCCAGTAGCCGCTTTGCACGATGCCGGCCGCAAACAGCTGCCGCACCACTTCCAGGCTATCCACGGTTTCCTGGGCGGTTTCAGTCGGGAAGCCGTACATCAGGTAGGCGTGCACCATGATGCCGGCCTGCGTGAAACCGTCCGTCACGCGGGCCACCTGCCCAATCGTGACGCCCTTTTCCATCAAAGCCAGCAGCCGGTCCGACGCCACCTCCAGCCCCCCCGATACCGCAATGCAGCCCGAAGCCGCCAGCAGCCGGCACAGGTCGGGTGTGAAGGTTTTCTCGAAGCGGATGTTGCCCCACCACGTAATACTCACGCGCCGCTTGAGTAGTTCGATGGCCAGGTCGCGCAGGGCCAATGGCGGCGCGGCTTCGTCCACGAAGTGAAAGCCGGTCTGGCCGGTTTGAGCAATGATTTGCTCGATACGGTCTACCAGCAGCGTGGCCGGCGCTGTTTCGTAGCGCGCAATGTAGTCCAGCGTGACGTCGCAGAACGAGCAGCGCTTCCAGTAGCAGCCGTGCGCCACCGTGAGCTTGTTCCAGCGCCCGTCGCTCCAGAGGCGGTGCATGGGGTTCAGCACCTCAATCACCGACAGATACTCGCTCAACAGCAAATCCGAATAATCGGGCGTGCCTACCTCCGGGTGCGGAATATTAGGATGCGGGTGATTAATGTATTCCACTTCACCGGCCGCATTGCGCAGGAACGTACGCTGAAAAGTCTGAGTTGCCGGTTGTGAGTTGCCGGCTGTGAGTTGATGGTTATAAGATGTTGGCTGAAATAATAAGAAGGCAGGGTTGCCGGCTAACGATAATTCCGTAGTCAGCTGGTCACTGGCAACCGGCAACTGGCAACTGATATGCTCCAACAAACGCAGCCACGGACCTTCGCCATCATCCAGCGTCAGGTAGTCGATGTAATCGAAAAAGCGGGGCTCCCGAATCTGGCGCAGCTCGGTGTTGGGGTAGCCGCCGCCCATCAGCGTTTTGGCGTTCGGGCTGACTTCCTTGATGCGGCCGGCCAGCCGAAGCGCCCCGTACAGGTTGCCCGGAAACGGTACCGTAAACCCCACCACGTCGGGCTGCACCCGCGCCACTAGCTCATCGGCCAGCTCCAGTAGCATAGTGTCCAGCAGGTTAGGCGGCGCGAGCAGGGCCTCATGCATGGCGTCAAACGTGGTGGCCGACATGCCCAGCTTTTCGGCGTAGCGCGAAAAGCCGAACTGCGGCCCCACGGTTTCCTTGATTAAGTCGCCGAGGTCTTCCAGATACAATGTGGCGAGGTGGCGGGCCTGGTCGGTGAGGCCCATGCTACCGAAGGCCGTTTCCAGGTCGGCCACGTTGTCGAAGCGGCCGGCTTCGGGCAGAAACCGGCTGTGGCAGATGCGCGGCGCCAGCGTGTTGTCCTTGTTTTGCAGGAAGCGGATAACCGGCTCGATGGTGCTGAGGTAGCTGCGCTGGAGCCGCAGCATCCGGCGGGCGTTGTCGCTGAGCTTGAAGCTGCCCGCTTCAATGGCCGCAAACACCCGGCGCAGCCCCGCCTGCGAAAACAGTTTTAGTACCAGTTCCAGCCCCAAATCTACCTGCGTAACCCGAGTGTAGCCGCGCCCTCCCAGAAAGCCTTTCAGGTAGGCAGTGGCCGGATACGGCGTATTCAGCTGCGTAAGCGGCGGGGTAACAAGCAGGATGCGAAGGTCAGACACGGTAGCAACAACAAACGAGGCGGACCGCAAAGATACGGCTCGATGAAACGCCAAGCGGCCTACTGTCGTTCCGTTCTACTGCCCCATCTTCATCAACGAGGGGTTCAGTCGCAAATACACCTGCGCCGAAACGGGCGTAGAGCCATAGTAGGCCTTAATATCGGCATCGGGCCGGTATACGGTGGCCTGGGCGCCCAGCGTAAGGTCGGTGCGGGCTAGCTGGGCCACGCGGTAGTTGGCGCCCAGCGTAAGAGCGTGCACGTTGTAGTTGAGGTGGCCCGTATCGGGCGCGTTGCGCGGAATTTGCAGCTCCTCGTCGGATTTCTGCACAAACTCGTAGCGGCCGTACACGGCGGGCTTGCCAAGCTGCACATTGGTTTCGGCTAGTACCGAGTGCGAAGCCGGGTCGGTGTGGCCGTCGGCTACGTGCTGGTTCATGCCCCATATCAGCGCCGAGGTGATGTAGCGGTAGTCGCCCCACACGTTGCTTTGGATGATGGAAGCCGTGGTGCGCTTCACGTCTTCGTCGATGTGCAGCTCCTCAGGGCTCTTGATGAATGCGCGGCTGACCTGCAAGGCCAGACTAGGGGTGGGGTTCCAGTTCAGGCGGCCCGCCCACGAGTCGGCGCGGGGCTTGTCGAAGCCGTAGCGGTGCTCGTTGGGCTCCCGGCCCGTGAAGTTAGAGCCTTCCAGCTTGAACTGCTTATAGCGCAACCCCAGCGTGGCTACCCCAAACGTAATATGCGTAGCGTCCTGCCAATGGTGGCCCAGCGCGGCATCGGGGTTGGGCATGGCCGAAATCCGGTGCATGAAAGCCACTGGCCCAATGGCCGGCTCACCAGGGTAGCCGAGGTAAGCAGTCAGGTCAACATCTTCGTTGAAAGCGTGCGTGTAGGCCACGCTCAGCGCCGAAAACAGGTCGTGGGGGTGCTGGCGGTCTACCAGGGGCTGGCCTTTGTACGCTTCCCCGCTTTGGAACAGCAGCGGGTAGCCGTTGCCGCTTTCCGTGAGGGGGTCCAAGGAAAGCATGGCCGTCAGGTTCAGTAACCCTTTCTCGCCAATCGGGCGCTGGGCCATGGTCATAAACCAGTTGGGGGCGCCAAACGCCCCGCCGCCCCGCTGGCCGGCGTCGCGCCCCAGGTTCTGGCGGGAGTAGCGCACGTTCACAGCCCCGTGGTTCATCACCATCCACGGCCCGTGGTGGCTCATCCACATGTACATGGGCGTGTTGTCGGGGTTCCAGGCAGTGCCCGAGCCGTTGCGGTTCATGGGCAGGTTGCGCGAGTAGGCGTGGCTCATGTTCATGCCCATACCCTCATGGCCCATAGCACCGTGGTTCATGCCCGCGTGGTTCATGTGCGCGTGGCTGGTATCAGCAGGCGCCATACCGGGCATCTGGTGGCCTTGGTGCTGACTGTGGTTCATGGGGGCGGCGCGCCGCGTGGTGTCGGCTGCCGCTGGTTTGGTAGCCGGCATCTGGTGCCCTTCGTGCTGGCTGTAAGCAAGCGTGCTAGCCAATGGCAGCAGGCTGGCCAGGAAAAATGCGTGTTTGAGAGGTGCCATAAAAAAGCCGGGGTATTGAAAGAAGAATCTTCTCTCAATACCCCGGCGGGCACTATCAGGTTATACAGAATCCGGCTGGTGTACGTGCGAAACTCGGTGGTTCAGCTTCCGCGCTGCTTTACGCCAACTGGTCCAGCGACAGGCGCTTAGGCATCAGGTCGCGGCGAAACTCGCTAACCGAGCGGCCAGTAACCTGCCGGAATTGGTTGCTGAGGTGCTGGCCGCTGCTATAGCGCATTTGGTCGGCAATTTCGCTTAGCGTCATTTCATTGTAGCTCAGCATTTCCTTCACCTGCTCGATTTTCAACCGAATCAGGTATTTCTCGATGGTAAGGTTGGCCGTGCGCGAAAACACCTTGCTCAGGTGCGAGTACGTGGCCGCAAACCGGTCGGTGAGGAAAGCCGAGGTGGTAAGGGGCATACGGGCCGTACGCAGGTGCTCCAGGTATTCGGCCAGCGCGGCTTTAATCTGTTCGGTCATTTGCTCGGCCCGGCCCATGAGTACGTCAAAACCAGCTTCACGCAAGATGGGAGCCACGGCAGCCGGATCGGCAGGAGTATCCTTGTCGAGTTGGGCGTGGCCCAGCGTTACCTCGGTGGGGTGGTAACCAGCTTGTTCGAGTAGGGAGCGGACGGCTTCCACGCAACGTGGACAAACCATATTCTTGATATGAAGCAGCGTTGTTTTCACGGGTTACAAGGTTATTTATTCAAACCAGTTACAGTACGCGTAGGCTTCCGAACAGTTGCCGCCGCCGGGGCCGAACGGGGTTTCCGAGCAGGCTGAACAGTTTCTGCCGCCCAGCTCTTGCCAAACCAGTGAGCGGCCGCCCAGCTTACAAAGGGCACAACTCCCAGAAATGTTACTGCCAACAGCCAGAAAAATACGAAAAAACCGCCAACCAGCCGGCTGAAAAATTCATCCTCGAACCCAAACAGAAAGCTGATTAAAGCAAAAGCCAGCCCCAGGCTTACGGCTGCCAGAATCCCGGCCCGGCGCAGCAGCGGCTGGTAGTTGAAAGAAGCAACACGACGACTCATACAAAACGGGTATATGGCCGCAAATATACCGCTTCCGGCGTAGGCTCGCTGCGGTGGTGCTTGGTGGCGAGCCGTAACGATGCGCTTCCTTTACCGTATCAGGTAAGGCTATTTTGCCCTGTACTCTGCCAACCTCTCTTTCCCTGCCATGAAATATTCCACGCTGCCCCGCTTGCTGGTTGCTACTGCTTTGCTTGCAACTCCCGCGCTTACCTCCTGCAATACCGGTAATAAATCCGGTGACACCAACGTAGAACAAGACGCCGCCAAAGACAACGATGCCGACGCCATGCAGCCCACCGGCACCGGCGGCGACGAAGCTACCTCGGGCATGAACAATGATACCAGCACCGCCCCCAGCAACCGCGAAGTGTACGAAGGCGCCGCCGACCGGGTAGACCGCAACAACGACGGCATGACTGACAAGTAAACGACGGCGTAAGTTACCACCAACAGAAAGGGCCGGCCTCCGCACAGGAAGCCGGCCCTTTTTCGGTGCAATTCAATGCTCAGACTCTAATAAAACACGAAGCCGTTCGGGCCGATGTTAACGTTGAAAGAGTCGATGGCCGCGCCCGTGTTCCGGTAGCGGACCACTTTGCCGGCCGTACTGAACGAAGGGGCCAAGCCAGTGTAAATGGTGTTGTCCTGCGGGTCGATGCCGAGGCCGTAGATGTTGCGCCGCCGGAAGACGGGCGTAGCGGGCAGGTCGTTGTCGTTGATGCTCAGCCGGTACACGCCGCCTTGGAAGGTGTAGTACAGCTGGTCGCGGCTGCCGTTGATGCTTAGGCGGCCCGGCTGGCTCTGGTTGGTACTGAAAATACGAGTGCTGGCCGTGAGGCTACCCGGCGTAAAGCTTGAGAGGCTGCCCTTGCTGGTGAGAGTGTAATCAATGTTGTAGCTGGCATCGTACACCACCCGGCCGCTGCTCAGCACCCATACGCGGTTGTTGCGGTCTAGGACCAAGCTGTTCGGCGCGTCGCCCACGGTAATAGTGCCTTCTACAGCGTCGGTTTCGGTGTTGATGACCGTGACGGTGCTGCCCCCATTGTTGGTTACGTACAGTCGGTTGCCTACCACTAACAACCGTTCGGGCTGCTTTCCTACCGCAATGGTTTTGCTTACGGTATTGGTTTTGAGGTTGATAACCGATACCTGCCCCGCCGCTGCTGCGTACGATATGGTTTCGGTAACGTAGCCTTTCTCACTGGAAGCCGCGGCAAAGTAACGCGGCAGCTTGAGCCCGGTAATGGTAGCCAACGACCGGAACGTGCGCAGGTTCACCACTTCCAGCTTGTTGCTATTATTGACCACGATGTAGCCGGTGCTGTCCCGCACGGCCATGTTCTGGGCCACGTCGCCAAGCGGCCGGTTGTTGGCGGCATTAAACAACGAGCGGTTCACCAGGGCGTTGGTAGCCTTACTGAACGAGCTGATTTCGGCGTTGGTTTGCAGGAAACTGCCTTCGTTTACCACAAATACAGTTTTGGTTTCTACTATCGGCTCGGCGGGCTCTACATCTGGGTCAGGGTCGCAGGCCAGCAAGCTGAACGCAGCAGCGGCACCCAGTACCAGCCGGGCCGGCACACTCGAAAAGGCGGAAAATGATTTCATTGGAACTAGAAAAATGGAAAAGTGAAGACGAAGAAAAAGCTGGCTAGCGCCAGGCCAGGCGCACGCTCAGCGCCATCGAGCGGGGCGGCATGGCCCGGTTCAGGTAGCTTTGGTAATCGAGGTTGGTGAGGTTGAAGCCCTGCACCAGCCCCACCAGCTTCCAGGTGGGAGTAAGTACCAGTGTGCGGCCCACGGAAGCATTAACCAGAAAGTAAGAAGGCAGGAAGTTCAGCCCCGAGGCATCGGTGTAGCGGTAGCCCGTGAAGGTGCACGACGTGGTAGCTTGCCAGTCGTGCCACTGGTGGTCGGTGGTGAAAGCCGCGGTGTGCAGCGGTACATAGGGTAGCTGCCGGCCGACGGGGTCGGTGTCGTTGAGGGTGCCTTGTACCTTCTCAGATTGGGTGTAGGCATACGCCAGGCGCGAAGTCAGCTGGTAGGCACCCGGCTTCCAGGTAAGTTGGGTGCTCGCCTCCAGGCCTTGGGCCCGCACCTTGCGCAAGTTGCTCGGCGCCCAAACGCCGGTAGTGCCGGGCAGCCATTGCACCCAGTCATCAACCAACTGCCGATACGCCGTCAGCTCGGTTTGCAGCATAAGGTGGGCTGGCGTTTTCCGGACGGTGTGTACTAGCCCCGCTTCGTAGCCGAAGCCGCTTTCGGGGAGCAGGTTGGGGTTGCCGCCGGGGCGCCAGTATCGTTCGTTGAGGGTAGGGGCCCGGTAGCTGCGTGAGGCGTTGCCTTTCAGCTGCACCGTTTGGGTGGCGGTTTCCAGGAGCTGCCATTCCGCGCCAAGGGTAGGCGTAAGGGGCGGGCGTCGGCCCGGCAGCAGCGCCTGGCGCAGGTTCAGGGACAAGTGCAGCCGGGAAGTAGGGTCGAAGCGCAGCAGGCCGTAGCCGGCGTACCGGTTTTCGGTGAGTGCCAAAGGACCGTAGCCATCTACCCGCGCCGCAAAGTGCTGCGCTTCGGCCCCCAACCGCACCGAAAAGGTAGAGGCTACGTTCCAGGTGTGCTCGGCTTGCGCCTGCGTGGTGTGCACCTCTGATTCGCTGAGGCCGTTGGAGTCGTCGCGGTAGTTCAGCACGTCCTCGAACCACGCCGCCCGCACCGCCCACTCGTGCCGCACGCCTACCAGGCGGTAGCCGGCCGTGAGGCGGCGGCTCTGGTCCCGCTCCTGGGCATTGCTGCTGGCCGCTCCAATGGCAGGCTGAAGTTGGCGGTCGGTGTCGGTGAGCCAGAGGGCCGCCGTTAGCTCGCCGCGCTGCCCTACGCGCAGGGTGAAATCCTGGGCTACGCTGGCTTGCCACAACCTAGCGTATTCCTGCCGCCGCCGCACAGTGCCTCCTAATTCGGGTGAGCTATAGTGAAAGTTGTTGTCAGCCTGGCGGTAGGAAAGGCTTGTGCGCAACGCTAGCTTCTGGTTGCTGAAGCTGCCTTCCAAGCTACCCGCCCGCAGTCCAAAGCTGCCCCCGTCTATCTGTGCCGTTGCGCGCAGCCCCGCGCCCCACCGCACCGGCGACGACAGTAGCAGCGTGCCGCCCACCGCCCCCGAGCCGTAGAGGCTAGCCGCCGGACCCGGCTGCACATCAATCTGCGTGTTGCCGCTCACGGGCAGCAACGAAAAATCCGTTTGGCCCAGCGTGGGCAGCATGATGTTGAAGCCATTCCAGAGCACCGCCGTGTGCTGTGCCGACGTGCCCCGCATGGTGATGGTGCTGAGCTGCCCAGGACCGTAGTTCTTCAAATAAAGCGGCGTGCGGGCAGATAATACATCGGTGAGCGAGCCAGTCCGGTAAGGAGCCAGCGCCGCCGAATCCAGGGTAAGCACACGGCTGCCTACCGCGAAGCGGCTAAGCTTAACACCCTCTACCCGAACGTTGGGTAGCTGCTGCACCGAGTCGATGACCGAGGGCGACTGAGCCCAAGCGGAAGTACCGCTCAGCAGTAGTAGAAAAGAATACAAGCCGCGTAGCTGGCTGGCCTTCCGAAGAAAGACGAGTTGGCGCTGCGCGTAGAAAGGTATCATCGGAACCAAATTTTCGGTTTAGGAAAATTCAGTTCAAAACTTCCATCGTGGGTTTCCTCCGAAAAAGAACACCACGCCGAAGCCGAGGCCGAAAACAGGAAAACCAGCCGCCCGAAAGCAGCCACTGCATTCATTCTCCGCCCTTCCTCCGAAGGCGCTGAACATTAGGAAATGCAAAGGCAGGTCTCCTGGCTTGCTTCCGGCGCGCCGCCTTCCCGTCTCTCGGGCCGGTACCTGCCAGCTACGGCAGAGCTACCAACCTTCAGCGAAACAGTGGCAGCAGAGGCGCGCCAAACTCGTGAAGCGTACAGTTGCGGGGACAGCTCCGGAATTCAACCGGATTCCCTTTTCAGCCTCGCTCCGCAATTAGAGTCCGGCCACCTTTACGGCCGCAAAGATAGAAGGTAGATTCCGGTTTCGAGTTGTCGGTTTCCGGCGGAGCCCGTATGGACGAATAGGACGCGCCGTAGCTCATCGGTATAGCCGCTGCATTGCCTCCCAAACCGAACCTATTTTTATGAAACTCCCCGCCGCTTTCTACCAGCGCCCCGACCCCGTTCAAATTGCCCGTGACCTGCTAGGCAAGCACGTATTTTCCTGCCTCGATGGCCAGCTAACGGGCGGACGCATTGTGGAAACGGAAGCCTACGCTCACCTTGGCGACCAGTCGATGGACATGCACCTGAAGCGGCGCGGCACGCACGGGCACGCCCTGCGGGAAATAGGAGGCCGGGCGTATCTGTACCAAGTGTATCAGCGCCACACGCTCTTCAACATCAGCACCAACGCCGCCGACAAAACCGATACTGTGCTTATCCGCGCCATTGAACCTTTGGTAGGCCTAGAGGTGATGCTGGAGCGGCGCGGACTGACGGAAGCCTCGCCTAAACTCACGGCTGGCCCCGGTGTGCTTACCCAGGCACTTGGCCTCACGCCCGCCCTCACCGGCACCGATTTGCAGGGCGATACCCTCTGGATAGAAGACTACGGCGAAGAAGTGCCAGAAGAACAGGTCCGCCGCAGTGCCCGCGTGGGGTTGGCGTACGCCGGCGCCGAAGCTGCCAATCTGCCGTGGCGCTTCCGGATTATCAATAACAAGTGGACCAGCCCCGCGAAGTGAGTTGGTGAGATAGTGAAATAGTGAGTTCGATGTTCGATTCGCGCAGTTAGCACCGCCGAAATATCAAACTCACTATGAAGCTGTTTAGGAAGTCGACTGAACGTCATGCTGAGCTTGTCGAAGCATCTCTACCACTTCGTTGAACGGCTTGGATGAAGCGGTAGAGATGCTTCGACAAGCTCAGCATGACGTGCTTTTAGGAACTTGCACAACTTCCTAAACAGATTCTATCTCACTATCTCACCAACTCACAGCTTCTCGCACACCAATATCATCAGCTTGCCTTCCAGGTTGGTGGTGGCAAATAGGTAGATGCTGCCGCCTTCCCGGATGCCGGTGCGGTGCCGGAACTCGGCTACGGTGTCGGGAAAGTTGCGGGTCGTGACGTGGGCACGGGCTTCGGGGCCAAGGTGGGCTTTCAGGGCCGGCGCATCATAGCGCTCCACGGCCAGAATCCGGAAGATGCGGCCCGGAAAGCTGGGGCGCAGCACGTCGGAGGTGTAGAGGTGGCTGTGCTGGTGCAGCTTTAGCAGCTCGAAGGCAGTGCCAACGCTCCGGAACCCACCGGCTTTCAATACCGCCACGTTAGGCTCATACAGATAACCTTGCGGCTCGGCGTAGCGCGAAACCGCCCGCGCCTCCCGCGCCCGGTTCAGCCGGAACTCCTGTTGCTCACCGGTGCGCAGTAGGTTCACGGTGTGCCGCTCCGGGTCAACGGCTGGTTCGGGGCCCAGCTCGTACAGCACTTCCTTGCACTCGTTGTCGACGGCTACCACCCACACCTGCCGCACCTGCCGCAGCTCCTGCAACGCCTGCTCGATATCCAGCATGGGCGAGGTTTTGAGCAACACCCGGCGGCCTTTGTGCAACAACAGCGGCAACAAACGCAACACATCCGGCTCGCAGTCCTGAAGCCGGAAAATCTTGCGGGCAGCCGTGTCGCGCCGGGCCGGGTCCAGATAAATCCAGTCAAACGTATCGGGCGTGTTGCGCAGAAAGTTCACGGCGTCGGCCGTGTGGTAGTGCACGTTGCTAACGCCTAAGTGCGTCAGGTTGAAGCGCACAACATCGGCCAGGGCCGCATTGCGCTCCACGTAATGCACCTCCGGAATCTGCTCAGCAAAGTGCGCCACATCCACCCCAAAGCCGCCAGTTAGGTCCACGAGGCGCTGGCCGGTCACCAGAGAAGCCTTGAAAGCGGCCGTACGAGCGGACGAAGCTTGCTCCACCGACAAAGCGGGCGGGAAGATAAGGTCGGGATTATCGGCCCAGGCTGGTACCTTAAGGCGGGCCTTTTGGCGGGCCTGAATCTGGCGTACCAGCTCCGGAATAGGCAGGCTGGGGTAGCGGCGGGCTTGCAAGGCCAGTTGAGCGGGGTCGTCGTACAGATGCTTGGCAACGTACCGACGCGCCGCTTCGGGCAACGGAAATTCCATGAACTACTCCTACGAACAAAAAAAAGCGCGGTTCACCTAGGTGTGGTTGCCGCGGCTACAGAAATGCGCTGGCTAAGCCAGCATCATCGAGCAGCTACACTGCCAAGTAAACGATTCTACAGCAAGGAAGAGTGCCTTCTTCTATAATATTATGCGTTGCTGTCAGTTGAAATGCACGCAAACGGGCGAATATATGCCGTGTAAAGCACGTATTCGCCCGTTTATACTGAATGGCTAAGGTTAGCGGATCTGCCAGCGGAATGCCAGCTGAGGCTGCCCGGTTGGTGCAGCCACGCCGATGCCACTAGGAGCTAGCCGCTGCAAGATGCTGCCCGTCCGGTGGGCGGCTGGTTGGCCGGCATTATAGGCATTCACGGCCCGCTCGAAATGCTCGTTGGTATGGCGCGTGATAAATACATTGGACAGCAAGCTTACCCCGATTATACCCAGCGTCACCTTCTGCGGATTGCTGAAGTAGCGTTGGTTGCCGTCGCCGCTGAGTACCTGCGCCCCGTAGGTTGCTACGCCGCCCACAAATACCAGCCGCTCCCCCAGAAACAGCCACTTCTGCCGCCGGTACTGGTTCAGATTTTCCAGTGCTTCAGAGTTATCCTTCAAATAAGGACGCAGCCGCTGCCCGAAAAACCCGGCGTTCTGATAGTCGTCATCAGTGGGTTCGTCCTTGGTAGCAAAGTAAAAATTCTTCTGTACTCCATTCAGGCCCCGGTTCTGGTCTTCCGGGCTGAGCTTGATGGTCGTAACAGTTTGTTGGGCCAGTAACGAATGGCTGCTTAGTAGCGCAAGAGCACTAAAGCAAGCAAGGAAGGAGCGGTGTGCGAGGCGAGCAGGTAGAACGGAGTAGCGCATAATAGTACAAATGTAAGGAGCTGCAAAACAAGAAACTAGGCCTTTGTGTAGTAAAAAAATTCTAAAAATAGCCCAACAAAATATCCAGCTTATACGTTCTGGGCGCAGTACTAATATTTTCTCCTTCTCATTATAGGTGCCATGAAAATCTTCTCGACCCCGTCCCGTCGCACTTTCTTATTAGCCGCTATTCCAGCCGCTCTGGTTTTTGGAAGCTGCGGCAACAATGACGACGATGATAACTCGACGCCTGCGCCTGAGCTAGGCAAGGTGCAGTTGTCTCACGCTGCTGCTGCCGCTAATGTTCAGATTACAGCTTTCGTTAATGATGTGCAGGTCAGTCAACTAGCTTATGGTCAAGGAAGTGCGTATTTGAACGTGAGTGCTGGTGCACCCACATTGCGTATCAATAATGGCAGCCAGACAATCGTTTCGCAGAATCTGGCTATTACCAAGGACCAGAATTATTCTGTTTTCGTGTATTCGCCAACAAGCGCCATTGGTAGTACCCCAGCGTTGTTATCTGTTCCTGATGATCTGACTGCCCCCGCAGCAAACCAGGTGAAAGTACGGGTAGTGCATTTGGCCGTAAACGCGCCTACGCCAGTTCGGCTTAGTGTCCCATCTGTTATTCCGGGCGGTGCTCCTACCGACCTAACCTCTGACGTGGCGTTTGGTGCAGCGTCTAGCTTCGTAGCGCTTAATGCCGGGCCACTCAATCTAAGCATTACGGCCGCTGGTACACCGCGCACCCAGGTGCTGGCTGTAGGTGACGGCTCCGGCACCGGGACTGGTACTAAAACGTTCGAAGCGGGTAAGATTTATACCGTTCTGGTTCGAGGCATTAGTGGCGCTGGAGTACCAGCAGCCCAGCAAGCCCAGGCAGTCATTATTCAAAACAACTAACGGTCAGTTTTACAAACCAGCAAAGCCTACCCGACGACCGGGTAGGCTTTGCTGGTTTATATAGCCAGAATAACAAATTGGCTATCTTTGTAGTTGACTCGCAAAAAACTTCCTATATCATGGTTGAGACCAAGACTACGGCTTACGTTCCGTACAAAGTGAAAGATATGAGCCTCGCGGAGTGGGGCCGTAAGGAAATCCGTCTGGCCGAAGCTGAAATGCCCGGCCTAATGGCGTTGCGCGAGGAGTTTGGCACTTCCCAGCCGCTGAAAGGCGCACGCATTGCCGGCTGCCTGCACATGACCATTCAAACGGCCGTGCTCATCGAAACCCTGATTGCGCTGGGCGCCGAGGTTACGTGGTCGTCGTGCAACATTTTCTCTACGCAGGACCATGCCGCCGCCGCTATTGCCGCCGCTGGTATTCCGGTGTATGCTTGGAAAGGCATGAACGAAGAAGAGTTCAACTGGTGCATCGAGCAGACGCTGTTTTTCGGCGAGAAGCGTGAGCCCCTGAACATGATTCTCGACGATGGTGGCGACCTGACCAACATGGTGCTGAACCAGTTCCCTGAACTGGCTGCCGGTATCAAAGGTCTGTCGGAGGAAACCACCACGGGTGTGCTGCGCCTGCTGGACCGGGTGAAAAACGGCACCCTGCCGATGCCGGCCTTCAACGTAAACGACTCGGTTACCAAATCGAAGTTTGACAACAAGTACGGCTGCAAAGAGTCGGCCGTGGATGCAATCCGCCGCGCCACCGACGTAATGATGGCCGGTAAAGTAGCAGTGGTAGCCGGCTACGGCGACGTAGGAAAAGGCACGGCCGCTAGCTTGGCTGGTGCCGGTGCCCGCGTTATCGTAACCGAAATCGACCCTATCTGCGCTCTGCAAGCCGCCATGGATGGCTTCGAAGTGAAGAAAATGGAAAACGCCATTCCACGCGCCGACATTGTAATTACCACCACTGGTAACTGCGACATTATCCGCGAAGAGCATTTCCGCGCCCTGAAGGACAAAGCCATTGTCTGCAACATCGGTCACTTCGACGATGAAATTGACATGGCGTGGCTCAACAAAAACTACGGCCACACCAAAGACACGGTGAAGCCGCAGGTTGACCTCTACAACATCGACGGCAAAGAGGTTATCATTTTGGCTGAAGGCCGCCTTGTGAACCTGGGCTGCGCCACCGGCCACCCCTCGTTTGTAATGTCAAACTCGTTCACCAACCAGACTCTAGCGCAGCTGGAGCTGTGGCAGAACGCCGATAAATACGAAAACCAGGTGTACACGCTGCCCAAGCACCTCGACGAGAAAGTGGCGCGCCTGCACCTCGCCAAAATAGGGGTGGAGTTGGATGAACTGACGCCGAAGCAGGCCGACTACATCAAAGTGCCCGTAGCAGGACCGTTCAAATCGGATCTGTACCGCTACTAAACCACGGATTCGTTCTTACTACGATGTCAATAAAAAGGGCTGCCAGTTTTGGCAGCCCTTTTTATATTATGTTTTTCAAGTAGTTAACCTATTGAAGCCGTAACCCCCAACTGCTCACGCACTGCTGGGGCCACCACCTGCCCGAACAGCTCGGTGGACCGCAGTACAGCTTCGTGAGGCATGCCCTCCAGCATCAACTGGCCAATAAAGCGGGTGTTGCCAAACAGACCGTGCAGGTACACCAGCTTCGCAGTAATTTCCTGGGGAGTGCCCACAAACAGCGGCCCCTGCGGCCCCCGGAGGTAGTCGAACTGCTGCCGCGACATAGGCGGCCAGCCTCGCTCCCGGCCAATGCGGTTCATGACCAGGGAGTAGGCCGGGAAGAACTCGTCGGCAGCTTGCTTGGAATTCTCGGCTATATGGAAGTGGCAATTTATGCACAGCGGCAGCGCATCGGGATGGCCCGCCTGCTGAGCGGCCCGGCGGTGCAGGTCAGCAAACGACACGTATTGCGCTGGTGCTCCACCCAGAATGGCAATAGTGAGCCCCAAACCCAACGAGCCCGCCCGGGCCGCCGAAGCGGGCGTACCGCCCACGCCAATCCAGATGGGCAGCTTGGGCTGCACGGGGCGCGGGTATACGCCTTTGCTGGCAATAGCCGCCCGATGCTTGCCCTGCCAGGTTACAATTTCCTGCTCGTTTAGTTGCAGCAGCAAGGCCAGTTTCTCGGCAAACAGCGCATCGTAATCCTGCAAATCCTGCCCGAACAGCGGGAATGACTCGATAAAGGAGCCCCGACCGGCAATAATTTCGGCCCGGCCGTTGGAAATCAGGTCGAGGGTGGCGAAGTTCTGAAACGTGCGCACCGGGTCGGTGGAGCTGAGCACCGTAACGGCGCTGGTAAGCCGTACCCGGCTGCTCACGGCCGCCACGGCCGCCAGTACCATTTCCGGCGACGACACCACGTAATCGGCCCGGTGATGCTCGCCAATGGCTACTACGTCCAGGCTGGCTTCGTCGGCGCGGCGGCCTAGGGCTACCAGTTCTTGGGTGCGTTGGGCCGCGGCTGTGTCGCCACCGGCTACGTGGGCGGGGGCTATTTCACCGAATGAGCTAATGCCAAGTTCCATATAATCTTAATTCAGGTAGGTACATGATTTTGCTTGCGTAACGCGGCTGTTCACCAGTTTGTTTACACTACTCTCCAACTATAAACCACGGAACACCTAGCCGACCCGGTGACTGATACACCTGCACGGAGTCGCCGGGCATGGTGTGGTCATAAGTTGCTTCCGTAACTGTTACGTCTTCGGGAGCGGTTCTTGGGCCCCAAGAGCCTACTTCGAGGTAGTAAGTAGTGGTTTTACCGGAGGAAGTGTGCTTTTTTAACACGTTCACAGTGTATACCCGCGAAGGTGATTCATCAAAAACGCAGTTGAACGCCACTACCGCACCGTAGCCATACGCTAAGGCGCAAAAGAATACCATAGCTATGGCGCCCCACCGGCTATTCGGCATGCTGATAAAGCGCCGGTTGCCGTACATCAGCAGCCCGCCAAACAATACCGCCACAGCAGCAGCCAGCTGCCAAGCCATCAGGTAATCTAGCAACTCGAAATCAAGCAGCACCCGTAACAGCAGTCCGAGCGAAGGAATGAATAGCGCGGGGCTCAAAGATGGATAAGCGCTGTCTTTCCGTTCGTCGGCCCGGATGAGCCCCTGGTACCACAAGAGCGCCACTACTGCCACAGCCGGTAGGGCGAGTCCCGCCTGTACGGCTACGTCGTAGGGTTTGGGGTAGAAGAAAAGCCACGCAGCTGTAGCCCAAGCCATGCCATTCAGCACCCGCGCTACCTGGCGGGCCTGCGCTAGTTTTTCTTCCCTCTCGGGTACGGAGCGGCCCAACGTTTCATCCTGTAGAATGTCTTGCGCTTCCTGCTCCTGCTGCACGTCCAAATCCGGAAACCGATCAGCTAGCCAGAACTTAATATCCTCGTACCCTTCACTGGTGTAGCCTATCCGAATAGATGG
This sequence comes from Hymenobacter telluris, assembly GCF_017313265.1. GTDB lineage: Bacteria > Bacteroidota > Bacteroidia > Cytophagales > Hymenobacteraceae > Hymenobacter > Hymenobacter telluris. Next base: position 446,589 of record NZ_JAFLQZ010000002.1, read on the forward strand.
ATAGGCTTTAGACACCGGGATAATATGCGTGTATTTATCGTCGGTGCGGTACCCGCGGATAGCCTGCAACGGAATTTCCTTGTGCCGCAAAGCCCCTTCGTAGCGGATGCTTTGCTCGCTGAATATATGCCGCCCCTTGTAGGTCTCGTACACGCAGTAGCAAAAAAATAGGGCAAAGCTCCAAGTTGCTGCTATCAGCAAAGCGGTTGTGCCGTCCCAGCTTCTCTCGGTAAGCCAAAAAGGAGAAGAAAAAAACAGTGCTATCAGTGGAGGCGAAAAAACGTAGATAAAGATGCGCCATCCCTTTGCAGTGCCGTAGCTATATGTGGTGTTGGTAGTTGTGGAAAGAGGCATCCAAAAAAAGGTGAAAGATGTAGATAGGAAACCAGATACAGCCTTAAAGCTAAAACCCCAAACGACAACGACCAACCGAAGCGGCTGGTCGTTGGTGGGTGTAAAATGTAGGTAGTGGCTCTTATAAGAAAGTGGCCCCCGTTAGCTGTTCGCTCAGTTGCCAGAGTTGCTGGGCATTTTCGAGCGTGTTATAGCCTGATTTCACCGCTTCCGGCCGTTTCTTCACAAAGTATCCGCCACTGATGTTGGCTACTTCCGGAGCTGTAGCCAGGTAGATGCTGGTCTGGGCGCCTTCTTCCGAAGACGTCATAAACGGCGCCGCCACTTTATAAAACGCCCTAGTAAACCAGTTAGAGCTTTGGCCGAAGCTGCTGGCTACCACGCCGGGGTGCAGGCTGTTGGTGGTAACGGTGGTGATGCCGCGCTGCCGTAGCCGCCGGGCCAGCTCCTGCGTGAACATGATGTTGTAGAGTTTGGAGTTGGCGTAGGCCCGCATGGGCGAATAGCTGCCGGCTACCTCCAACGTCTTGAAATCGGGTTTGGCAAACTGGTAGGCCATGGAAGCTACGTTGACAATCCGGGCCGTGGGGCTCTGCTGTAGCTTATCCAGCAGCAGGTTGGTGAGCAGAAGAGGCCCCAGGTGGTTGGTAGCCAGCGTCAGCTCATAGCCGTCGGCGGATACCTGCCGCTCGTCGCCAAGCACCAGCCCAGCGTTGTTTACCAGCACATCCAGGTGGCCGTAGCGCTGCCGGAACTCCTCGGCTGCCCGCCGCACCTGCCCCAGGTCCGACAGGTCGCAGAGTAGTACATCTACCCGGCGGCCGGGCTGGGCTAACTGCTGAATCTCACGGCGGGTGCGGGCGGCCTTATCGGCGTTGCGGGCTAGCAGCACTACGTGAAAACCTTGCTGGGCCAGCGCCCGGGCCGTAACAGTGCCAATGCCGGCTGTGGCCCCCGTGACGAGGGCAATTTTTTCGGAGGATTGAGTCATATACAAAAGCAGAGTAGCTGGGCTGTATACGGGAAAGTTCTCCGCTCAACCAAGTAGAGCACGGGTTTATACCAGCTTCGGAGGCTATGGCGGCTTATCGTACAACATGTAGCCAGTGACTACACATTGCCGACTTTCAGGCAAATGCTATCCGTATTATGTATGAGCCGGCATTTCGCGGTAGCTGGGGTGTAGGGTGGTCTGAGCTGTATGCATAGCCAGTTACCGCAGTATATACCTGCTTGAATTAGCCTGGTAAGCAAAAGGTAACCCGGCCGCACAAAACCCCGATATTTGCCCGCGTTATGCCTCAGGTTCTGCTGTCCGTCGTCATTATTACCTTCAACGAAGAAGCCACTATTGCCCGCTGCCTCGAAGCCGCCCGGCCCATCGCCGATGAGTTGCTGGTAGTGGACAGCTTCTCGACGGACCGTACCGTGGACATCTGCCGCCAGCTCGGTGCTCAGGTAATGCAGCACGCTTTCGAAGGCTACGTGGAGCAGAAAAACTACGCCACCGCTCAGGCGCGCCACCACCATGTGCTGCAACTTGACGCCGATGAAGTGCTGACCGACGAGCTGCGCCAGAGTATTGAGGCGGCTAAAGCCAACTGGCAGCATGCCGGCTACACCCTGGCCCGCCTCACCAACTACTGCGGCAGCTGGGTGCGGCACGGCGGCTGGTACCCCGACCGGAAACTACGCCTCTACGACCGGCGGCTGGGGGCGTGGCAGGGCCTGCTGCTGCACGAGCGGTACGAGGTGCAGCCCGGCCAGACTATTGGTGTGTTGGCGGGGGATGCGCAGCATTACTCTTACAGTTCCGTTGAGCAGCACGTTAATCAGCTCAACCGGTTCACCAGCATTGCCGCCGATGAGCTGTGGCTGCGTGGCAAGCGGCAGGTTACAGTATTTCATTTGCTACTCAAGCCGTGGTGGAAATTCGTGCACGGCTATTTTTTCCGGCTTGGCTTTCTTGATGGGTTTGCCGGCCTGTGCATTGCTACCATTTCGGCCTGGGGAGTGTTCTTGAAATTTGCCAAGCTGAAAACCCGCAAACGCCTGGCCCAATGATGCATCAGGTAGCCTGCTTCATGGTATCCGCTAACCACTTTGCCGCATGAAAACCTTTCTCGTAAGCCGGACCGATGCTATTGGCGACGTAGTGCTTACGCTGCCGGTATGTGGCCGCCTGAAGCAGCTGTTTCCGGAGTGCCGCGTGGTGCTGATTGGCCGCACCTACACCCAAGCCGTAGCTACTGCCTGTCCGTGGGTGGATGATTTTCTGAATTTCGATGAGCTAAGCGCCTTGCCCGCACCCGCGCAAGTGAAACAGTTGCAAGCCCAACAGGCCGATGCCATCCTGCACGTATTTCCTAATAAGCTACTCGCCAAGCTGGCGTATAAAGCCCGCATTCCGCTCCGCATTGGTACCCGCAACCGGCTGTTTCACTGGCTCACCTGCAACCGGCTGGTAGCTCTTAGCCGCCGGCACTCCCCATTGCACGAAGCCCAGCTAAACTTACAGCTACTCGCCCCTTTGCACCCCGAAGCCGTATTGCCTCTCACGGAGGTTGCTAAGCTGGTTGAATTACGCTCTCCTGAACCGTTGGCCTCGCAATGGCAACAACTACTAGCTCAGCGTCAGCCAGCGCAACTCAACGTGGTGCTGCATCCGCGCAGCCGAGGCAGCGCCCGGGAGTGGGGACTACCGCATTTCGGGACGCTGGCACGGTTGCTGCACACAGCGGGTCATCGGGTATTCGTAACGGGAACCTCGACAGAAGGAGAGGAGTTACGTGAATGGCTGGCCGAGCACCGCTCATTTCTAGCCGCCGACCTTACAGGCCACCTCACGCTGCCGCAACTAGTAGCTTTTCTGAGCGAAGCCGACGGTATTGTAGCAGGTAGTACCGGCCCTCTGCACGTAACTGCTGCCTTAGGGCGTTACGCAGTAGGAATCTATCCACCCATCCGGCCTATGCACCCGGGCCGCTGGGCACCGCTAGGTCCGCACGCCGACTACCTCGTATTCAACCGGCCCGATTGCCAAGATTGTCGTCAGCAACCCGCGGCATGTACCTGTATCAAAGAGTTAGCCCCCATGCAGGTGCTGCACCGGGTTCTTGCGTGGAAACCAATGCCTAACTTGCCGGGCCAAGCTTAGGCTCCTGTTGTCTTCTATGACCGAAGTACTTGTTGCACCTTTTTCTCTGCGTCAGCTCTACCAAGGTGGGCGCTTATCTCAATACCTGCTGCTGTTAGCCTGTGCTGCTGCAGTTGTCGGACTGTTTGCGTCTCGTGCGTTGGTGGCCTTGAGCCCGATAGTGGGATTAGTGGCCGCGTGTACACAGCCCAACCTCCGGGCCAGCCTAAAGCAGTGGTTTCATTTGCGTACGGTAGTGTGCATTGCGCTGCTATACGTGTTTCTGGTAATCAGCGGCACCTATACCACGCAGTACGCAGTGTGGCAGCACGAAATCTACCGTAAGCTGCCGCTGCTGATAGTGCCGCTGGCTTTTGCCGTGGCCGTGCCCCTCACCGAGCGCCAAAAATATGGCATTGGGTTGCTCTATGTAGTATTAGCTACCTCGCTGGCCATCAGTACGCTAGGTCGGTATCTGCTAGATCCGGAAGAAGCCAACCGCCTAATTAGCATTGGGCAGAATGTGCCAGCTATTACGGGCATCTTTCATATTCATTTCAGCATAATGCTGGCGTTGGCGTTTTTCTTCGCTCTGCTGTTGCGCCGTAACCCGTTGGCTACACCTTCGGTCCGCTGGGTGCTACTGGGTTGCGCTACGCTCATGTTTATCATTATGCACGTTCTGGCCTATCGAACCGGGCTGATGGTACTCTACGCTATGTTGTTGTTTGATGCGGTTATCCTCATCATGTTGCAGCGGCGCTTTGTGCTAGGCGTGCTCGTGCTAGTGGCTATGGTAGGTTTGCCTCTGGGCGCCTACCTCACGCTGGAGCCCATTCAGGGCCGGGTGGCCGTTACGCTTGAAGACATCGATCAGTATCAATCAGGCCGTAATATCAACGATTATTCCCTGGCCAAGCGGTTTGCAGCTTGGGAGACGGCTACCATTATTGCGCGGGAACACCCCTGGCTCGGGGTAGGCATGGCCGACGTTGATGCGGCGATGCTCGGGCAGTACAGTTACCACAATTTCGGCCTGAAGCCCAAGAACTGGGTTATGACTCACAATCAGTACCTGGAGTACTTGGTTGGCGGCGGCGCAGTAGGGTTGCTGCTATGGCTGTTAGTATTGTTCGGACCTTTTTTGCAACCTGCGCTGCGTCAAAATCCGTACGTGATACATTTCCTACTCATGATGAGTGTTGCTAATCTGGTTGATTCGTTGCTGCAAATGCAAATCGGCTTCAACTTGTTTGTATTTCTCTACGGATTTATTGTAGTGAGTGCAGAAAGGGCAGCACGCTCCCCAGCCAACGTGGCTACTTGAACGGGATAGTATAAGATGTACATTTGTCTACAAGGCGGTTCACATACCTCCGCCGCTATTTGCTGAGCCTCTATGAGCGACTCTCCCGACCGGGTTCCGAAGTTAAGTAAGGAAGAAAAGGACCGACGGTTCCAGGCCGAACTTATGCCTGTAATCGACTCTCTGTACAATTTTGCCTTCCGCCTGACACTGGACGAAGACGATGCCAATGACCTCGTCCAGGAGACCTATTTGAAGGCTTATCGGTTCTTCGAGTACTTCGAACAGGGAACCAACGCCAAAGCATGGCTGTTCCGCATCCTGAAAAACTCGTTCATCAACGACTTTCGGAAAAAGAGCAAGCAGCCTGCCAAGGTCGACTACAGCGAAATTGAAGGCTACTATAATTCGGAAGACGTCGAGTCCGACAGTGACGTGGGTGGTTCCTCGTCTGATATGCGGCAGCAAGCCGTGCGTGACCTCATCGGCGACGAAGTGGCCAGCGCACTCAACTCGCTGCCCGTGGATTTTCGCACCGTCATCATTCTCTGCGACCTAGAAGGGTTTACGTACGAGGAAATGGCGAAGGTGCTGGACATCCCTATCGGAACGGTCCGCTCGCGCCTCCACCGGGCTCGTAATTTCTTGAAGGACAAGTTGGAAAAATATGCGCAATCAATGGGCTACGGTGGCTTGAATGAAAGCGCAGATGCCAACCAAGAAGACGACTCCACCGACTAATTAATATCAATCATGGAAAACACCTCTACAAAGCAAACCAATTCTGCCACGCACCAGGTTATTAGCCCTGCTGCTGACTGTGACCGTGTGAATATGATACTCGACCAGCTTGTAGTGGGCCACGAGCCCACCGTGGAAGACGAAGAGTATATCGTTAGCCACTCCGAAGATTGCTCGCCCTGCTTCGAGGACATCACCAAACAGCAAGCTTTTATTGGCTTTCTGACCTCCTATGTAGGCCGTAAAGGAGCACCAACTACCCTGCCACAAACAATTTTGTCGCGTTTACAAGTGGAAATGGCCTAATTTTGCCCGATGCAGGGCAAAATTATTGTATTCTCGGCTCCTTCTGGTGCTGGCAAAACGACCATAGTTCATCGATTGCTGGATCGAATTCCAGAGTTGAACTTCTCCATTTCCGCGTGTACGCGTGACCGTCGGGGGCGCGCTGAGGCCAACGGCAAGGACTACTACTTCATTTCCGTGCAGGAATTCCAGGAGAAAATCCGGGAAGACGCCTTCGTGGAATGGGAAGAAGTATATGAAGGTGCATTTTACGGCACGCTCAAATCAGAAATTGAGCGCATCTGGGAAAGCGGCAAGCACGCTATTCTTGATGTAGATGTGAAAGGTGGCCTGAGTATCAAAGAGTTCTACAAAGACCGGGCATTAGCTGTTTTCGTGCGCCCTCCATCCTTGGAAGTGCTAGAAGGCCGGCTCCGCCAGCGCGCTACCGACTCCGCATCCAGTATTTCCGCTCGTTTATATAAAGCCAACTTCGAACTTACATTCGAAGACCGGTTTGATGTAACAGTGGTAAACGACGACCTGGATGAGGCTTCTGCTGCTGCTGAAAAGCTAGTGCGTGACTTTATCACCGTTGAGCCAGCCGTGCTGTGAGTTCGTCTGAGCAGAAAAGGGTAGGGCTACTTTTCGGTTCTTTCAACCCTATTCACATCGGGCACCTTATCCTGGCGCAGCACATGGTCACGCACACCGATTTAGCGGAAGTGTGGTTTGTGGTTTCGCCACAAAGCCCGTATAAGGTTGGGCAGCAGTTGCTACCCGAGCAAGACCGACTAGCATTGGTGGAGGCCGCTATTGCAGATAATCCGCAACTGCGTACCTCTAGCGTAGAATTTCAACTGCCCAGGCCGAATTATACGGTTGCTACTCTCGATGAGCTAGGTCGGCAGTATCCGCAGTACCAGTTCGTGTTGCTGATGGGAGGCGACAATTTGGCTGGATTAGCTGGATGGAAAGACACAGCGCGTATTCAGCAGGAGTTCGATATGTATGTGTATCCCCGGCCGGGTTACGAAATGCCAGTTGAAGCAGCTAACAACCCGCGCTTGCGCATCGTTGAAGCGCCTCCGCTAGATATATCGGCTACTTTCATCCGCGAAAGTTTGCATGCAGGTAAGTCTATCCGGTATTTGGTGCCAGAAGCAGTAGAGCAGCAGATTGAGGCCAACAGGTATTGGGCTTCCCAGTAGCTAAGCCGGCTGTTATCCATGATAAAAGAAAAGCCGCTCCAATAAGTTGGAGCGGCTTTTCTTTTATCATGGCCGAGAAATCAGATAGTCATGATTTCCGATTCCTTCTTGCTCATCAGGTCATCAATTTTACTGATATAGCTGTCAGTTGCCTTCTGAACTTTAGCTTCGGCGTCTTTAATGGCGTCTTCGGCTGCCCCATCCTTTAGCAGCTTACGCAACGAGTCATTTACATCTTTACGGATGCCCCGGATGCGTACTTTGCCAGTTTCCGTTTCGTTCTTCACTTGCTTCACCAACTCACGGCGGCGTTCTTCCGTCATGGGCGGGATGTTGAGGCGGACACCCTCTGCATCAGAAACAGGGTTCAAGCCTAAATCACTGTTTTTGATAGCCTTGGCTACTTCTGCTATCATGTTCTTTTCCCATGGTTTAATAAGCAGCGAGCGGGCATCAGGAGTTGCGATGTTGGCAATCTGAGCAATAGGCGTTGGAGTGCCGTAGTAATCTACGCGCAATGAATCAAGCATGGCAGGGGAGGCCTTGCCAGCGCGAATACGGCTCAGCTCCGAGCCTGTATGTTGCAGCGACTTGCCCATTGATTCTTCGGCTTCGCTCAGATAAAACTGAATTTCTTCGTCCATTTTTTGAAAGAGTTAAAAATTGTGTGCTAAAGGATGATGTCAGCTACCCGAATGCAACAAGCGCAGCGGCTGCCTCCACCCTTTGCTCGCAGTTAGGCTTTTCCGGTTGGGGTATCAAGGCTAGGCTGTAGGCTGCTGTGCTTGCTGTCCAAAATAGCAGCATTGTTGCTGCCAGTCATGGTTACGAGGGTTCCTACGGTTTCGCCATCAATAAGGCGCTGTAAGTTACCTTCCTTGTTCATATCAAAAACGATGATGGGCAGGTTGTTCTCCTTGCACAGCGTAAAGGCCGTCATGTCCATTACGTTCAGGTTTTTCTCCATCACCTCCTCAAAGGTAATCTCTGGATAACGCGTAGCCGAAGGGTCTTTTTCAGGGTCGGCGGTGTAAATACCATCTACGCGAGTACCTTTCAACACAACATCTGCTTCTATTTCGATAGCCCGCAACGAAGCTGCCGAATCAGTTGTGAAGTATGGGGAGCCGATACCCGCCCCAAAAATTACAACCCGGCCCTTCTCCAAATGGCGCACGGCCCGCCGCCGGATATATGGCTCACAAACCCGCTGAATAGTAAGGCCCGACAGCAGCCGAGTGCTTACTTCCAGCTTTTCCAGAGCGCTCTGCAAAGCCATTGAGTTGATAACTGTTGCCAGCATCCCCATATAGTCGCCCTGCACTCGGTCGAGGCCCAGCGCAGAGGCCTGCACTCCCCGGAAAATATTGCCGCCCCCAATCACAACTGCCACTTGTGTACCCGTAGCGGCCGCCGATTTGATTTCCTCGGCGTATTGCATGAGCCGCGTAGCATCAATGCCATACTGTTGCTGACCCATCAGGGCTTCGCCGCTTAGCTTGAGCAGAATTCGTTTGTATTTCAAAATACGAAGGGTTAGGTAGGAAATCAGGGGTGAAATTTCACAGAAAAAGTTGATTCTGCCCGTGTAGCAGTATCCTTAGCTGAACTGGATGAGAACTTGGCCTTTGGTTACGTTGTCGCGGAGCCCAACCTTAATGGCCGCTATAGTGCCATCAGCGGGAGCCTTCAGAATATTCTCCATTTTCATGGCTTCCAACACTAGCAGCGCGTCACCTTTCTGAATTACTTGGCCCGGCTCCACCCGAACTGCCACAATAAGGCCCGGCATAGGGGCTTTCAATTCGTTCACCTTGTTAGCGCTGGCAGCACTCATGCCTAGCTTACTAAGCAACAGGTCGAAACGGTCTTGCACTTGCAGGTTCACCAACTGACCGTTCAGCTTCAGTTGAAATGCCTTGTTAACATAGTCCGCCTCTATTACTTCTGCTACTACCGACTGGTTGTTATACACCACATGAAACTTGCCTTCACCCAATACGGTGATGTCCCAATCAAACAACTCGTTATTGACAGTTATCGGCCCGTTTGGGCGGTAATCAACGTTCCATGTTTGAGTGGAATTGGTACTGACCTGTAGCATAAGCAGAAGGAACGGAGCAGGGTGAAAAGGGCTTAAAGATAGTCCAAATCTCAAATAATTTCGGAACTTGAGGTCCCATACACTCTCTGCATTTTCGCATGAAATATTCGCTTCTCGGCGTTCTGGGCCTAGTCCTTGTGTGTCAGTTGGAAGCAACGGCTCAGACAGTTAAGTCAGGTAAATCAACGACCAGCAAAGCCGCCACTCACAAGAAAACGTCGGCAGGCAGCGAACCAGTTTCCACTTCGCCTGCTCCCGCCACTATAGTTGTGCCTTCCTGGCTGCCGCCAACCAATCCGGTGCAGCCCGCCGCCACCATCGTACACGATTTACTGGATACCAAGCTCGATGTGCGTTTCGACTGGGGCCGGCAGTGGCTGCTTGGCACTGCTACACTTACCCTGCGTCCGCACTTCTATCCTCAAAACCAATTGGTGCTCGATGCCAAAGGGTTTGAGGTGAAAACCGTGCGTTTGGTAACTGGTACCAAGGAAAAGAACCTCAATTTCGCTTACGATAAGAAAAAGCTGACCGTCACTTTAGATAGGCAGTACAGCCGTACCGAGCCTTATCAGGTGCGCATTCAATACACTGCCAAACCCAATGAATTAGAGGCGGGAGGTAGTGCCGCCATTACCGGGGACAAAGGCCTGTACTTTATCAACCCATTAGGCACCGACAAAACCAAGCCGCGCCAGGTTTGGACTCAGGGCGAGACAGAGGGAAGCTCCTGCTGGTTTCCAACCATCGATAAGCCCAACCAGCGCATGACGCAGGAAATCAGCCTGACAGTGGAAGCAAACCTAAAAACGCTATCCAATGGCTTACTGATTGCTTCAAAGAAAAACAACGACGGTACCCGCACCGATACATGGAAGCAAAGCCTGCCTCATGCTCCCTACTTGGCTATGCTAGCTGCTGGCGATTTTGCTGTGGTAAGCGACTCGTGGCGAGGCAAGGCGGTTGATTACTATGTTGATCCACAGTTTGCCGGTACGGCTAAAGCAGTTTTCGGTAATACTCCCGAAATGCTGACTTTCTTCTCGCAGAAGCTGGGAGTTGACTTCCCATGGGAAAAGTACAGCCAAGTGGCCGTGCACGACTTTGTATCGGGGGCTATGGAGAATACCACTGCCGTTACGTTCGAGCAAAGCATTGTGCAGTTCACCGCCCGCGAATTGCCCGATGTTGGCTACGACCCCGAATCTACCGTAGCGCACGAACTGTTCCACCATTGGTTCGGCGACTACGTTACAACGGAATCATGGGCAAACCTGCCCCTCAACGAGTCATTCGCTGATTACTCAGAACTGCTATGGGCTGAGTATAAATATGGGGCCGACGCCGCCGCCTTGGTACAACAGGAAAAAATGAACCGCTACCTGGAGGAAGCCCAGAGCAAGCGTGAACCCCTAATCCGTTACCAGTATGCGCAAAACGAAGACATGTTTGACCGGCACTCTTATGACAAGGGTGGCCGGGTACTCCACATGCTGCGCAAATACGTCGGTGACGACGCTTTCTTTACTGCCCTGAACCGGTATCTAACGCAGAATAAACTCTCTTCTACCGAAGTAGCTAAGCTTCGCATAGCCTTTGAGGAAACAACTGGTGAGGATTTGATGTGGTTTTTCGACCAATGGTTCTTGCACCGCGGGCATCCTGAACTTAAGGTAACACACAGTTACATCGGTAATCAGGTGAATCTGCATGTTCAGCAACTCCAAGATTCCACCTTCACGCCCATTTACCGCCTACCTGTTACGGTTACCACCTGGGTCAACAATCAGCCGACCGACCACCGTATTGTTGTCACTAAAGCCGATCAAACGTTTCGCTTGATGGTAAATCAACGTCCTAGCCTCGTTAAATTCGACAGCGAGGCGCAACTCTTAGCACAGATAGAAGAAGAGCGTAGCCAAGATGAACTACTCTACCAATTCAGTCACGCTCGCAATTATTTGCAGAAATACGAAGCCATCGACCTGCTCAGAACTAAAAACTCCGACCTAGCAGTAAGCGCAATGCTCCGTAACGCTCTGGATGATAAATTCTGGGCAGTGCGTCAGGCAGCAGTGCAGGCCTTACGACGCTATAAGGGAGCAGAAGGCAATGCAGTACGCAGAGAGTTACAGCGAGTAGCTGCATCCGATAAAAACAACCAAGTCCGGGCTACCGCAATAGCCACCTTGTCAGCTTTCAACAACGAGGATTACGGTTCAATCTACACTGCAGCACTATCTGATAGTTCTTATCGGATAGTAAGTGCTGCAATACAAGCATTAGCTAAAGCTCCGACCCCCGACTCGCGTGACCGTATCAACGCATTGCAAGCAACGAAAAGCCATGAAGTGCTGAATGCATTGTCAGCATATTACTCACTTAACGGTAATTCGATAGAGCAGTATCAATGGTTTCTGCGTCGCTTACCCGACGTAAGCGAGGTTGATTTATACCAGTCTTACTTGCCCAACTTTGCTACATTCATGCTTCGTATCCCAGTGGTTGAACGAGACAAGGGCGTGCAGAAGCTCGAAAGTCTAGCGCGTACCAGCCCACGCAACTACGTACGGCTAGGAGCCTACCGTGGCCTGAATATCTTGGCACCCAGTATGCCCATGCTAAAAGCAACTATGCAGGATATCCGTAATAAAGAGAAAGACGAGCAAGTGAAGGCCTATTACGCGCTTATGCAGTAGCAACCTAAAAAATATTTCATAGCCCTACCTAGCGCTCATAACTAGCTTTCGAATAAGTAATCAGTGAGTTAGCATAAGTATAGTAGAGGATCTAAATCGGCCAATTCAAAAAAAGTGCAGCGTTTTTGAACTGTGTGCTTGACTTACATCAGAAAGCCGCTAATTTTGCAACTCAATTTAACAACCTAGCCAGCTAAGGCAGATTGTTAAAGAGAAAGTATTCGAAGTAAATGGCTTTGAATAAATGCTTGGGGGGGTTCCAGAGCGGCCAAATGGGACAGACTGTAACTCTGTTAGCGTAAGCTTTCGAAGGTTCGAATCCTTCTCCCCCCACAAGCAAACAACTGAGTAGGGAAAGGCCGAAAACTAATTTGGTTATTCTTTAATCAGTTGGTATGTATGCGGGAGTAGCTCAGTTGGTAGAGCGGCAGCCTTCCAAGCTGCAGGTCGCGGGTTCGAACCTCGTCTCCCGCTCTGTGCAACAAATGGTGAGCAGTTATAAACTGTGCGGCATTCGTTGTAGCTTTGCAAAAAAAAATAACAAGCCGTTTTAGCTCAGTGGTAGAGCACTTCCTTGGTAAGGAAGAGGTCATGGGTTCAAATCCCATAAATGGCTCAGAATTACGAGTGCCACCAAAACAGTTATTCTGCTTTGATTGGATCTATCAGACAAGTAAAGCGACGTGCAATCCTTATTTAACGGAGCTGCGTTTCGCTTTCTTGCAGTATAGCCGAGTCGCGTTTTTCCGCCCCCTTTACTTTAAAAGTTCTTTTTAATCTCATTACAATGGCCAAAGAAAATTTTGATCGTTCCAAGCCGCACGTGAACATCGGTACGATCGGGCACGTCGACCACGGCAAAACCACCCTGACCGCTGCTATCACCACGGTACTGGCGAACAAAGGTTTGGCCGCTAAGCGTGACTTCTCGTCGATCGACAACGCTCCTGAAGAGAAAGAGCGTGGTATCACGATCAACACGGCTCACGTTGAGTACGCTACCGAAAACCGTCACTATGCTCACGTTGACTGCCCTGGTCACGCTGACTATGTGAAGAACATGGTAACTGGTGCTGCTCAGATGGACGGTGCTATCCTTGTAGTAGCTGCCACCGACGGCCCAATGCCCCAGACTCGTGAGCACATCCTGCTCGCTCGTCAGGTAGGTGTTCCTCAACTCGTTGTGTTCATGAACAAAGTGGACATGGTGGATGACCCAGAACTGCTCGAATTGGTAGAGATGGAAATCCGTGAGTTGCTTTCTTTCTATGACTTCGATGGCGACAACATTCCAGTTATCCAGGGTTCTGCTCTAGGTGGCTTGAACGGTGATGCCAACTGGGTTCCTAAGATCGAGGAATTGATGGACGCTGTTGACAGCTTCATTCCAATCCCTGCTCGTTTGACCGACCTGCCCTTCCTGATGCCAGTAGAGGACGTATTCTCTATCACGGGTCGTGGTACTGTTGCTACCGGTCGTATCGAGCGTGGTATCATCAACTCTGGTGAGCAAGTTGATATCTTGGGTATGGGCGCTGCCGCCGGCCTGAAGTCGACCGTAACTGGTGTTGAGATGTTCCGCAAGATCCTTGACCGTGGTGAAGCTGGTGACAACGTAGGTCTGTTGCTCCGTGGTATTGAAAAAGAAGCCATCCGCCGTGGTATGGTTATCTGCAAGCCCGGCTCGGTAACTCCTCACCAGAAGTTCAAGGCTGAAGTGTACGTCCTCTCGAAAGAGGAAGGTGGCCGTCACACCCCGTTCTTCAACAACTACCGTCCGCAGTTCTATCTGCGTACCACCGACGTTACTGGCATCATCACCTTGGGTGAAGGTGTAGAAATGGTAATGCCTGGTGACAACGTTACTATCACTGTTGAATTGATCAACAAAGTGGCAATGGAAAAAGGCCTGCGTTTCGCTATCCGCGAGGGTGGTCGCACGGTAGGTGCTGGTCAGGTTACTGAAATCCTCGACTAGTTTTCCTTTAAAACAATACAATCCGCCTCCGATTTTTTCGGGGGCGGATTTGTTTTATCTAACTAGTTCAGTACATTTGCAGTCCCAATCCCACAGACGGTGGTACAGGGAGAAATACACGAGTGTAGTTCAAGGGTAGAATAGAGGTCTCCAAAACCTTTGATGGGAGTTCGAATCTCTCCACTCGTGCTCTAAACGAAGCAGGTCAAACCTAGCTTCACGTAATTAAAGCCAGCCCATAGGCGACGCATAATGAGCAAGCTAACTAAGTACTTCCGCGATACAACTGAAGAGATGCGTTACAAGGTAACGTGGCCTTCTTTTGAGGAGCTGCAGAAAAGCGCCGGTTTGGTGCTGATCGGTTCATTAGTTTTTGCTGCTGTTGTAGGCCTAATGGATGTAATTTTCAAAACCGGTCTGGAGGCGTTCTACAATTCCTTCCGTTAATCGGTCAGCAGATGGGAGAGTTGAAATGGTACGTAGTTCGCTCAGTGAGTGGACAGGAGAAAAAGGCCAAGACCTATCTCGAAACTGAAATAGGTCGTCATGGTCTTTCAGATCTAATGCCTCAAGTGCTGATTCCAGCGGAGAAGGTGTACGAGATGCGGAACGGCAAGAAGCGGGTGCGCGAGCGTAACTTCTTTCCAGGCTACATTTTGATTCATGCTGATCTTTCACACGGTGAGGTAGACCACATCATTACAAGTACTCCTGGTATCCTAGGGTTCTTGAGTGACAAAGAAGGTAAGTCAGCTAACACAAAGCCTGTGCCGTTGCGAATGGCTGAAGTGAATCGCATCCTTGGTATCGTAGACGAGACGGAAGAAGAAACTGCAACACTGGAAACTCCTTTCGTTGTTGGTGAACTTGTGAAGGTGGTAGATGGTGCTTTTAGTGGCTTCTCTGGTAACGTATCAGAAGTGTTTGAAGAGCGTAAGAAGCTCAACGTAATTGTAAAAATATTTGGCCGTAGCACTCCTATGGAGTTGAGCTATACTCAGGTCGAAAAAGAGTCATAAGCGAGATTGTAGAAGTGAGAGCTTAGAACTTAGAGCCTTAAATATCTAAGTTCTAAGCTCTCACTTCTACAATCCCAAAAGAAAACGTCGTCGGTTATCAACTCCGGACCGGCGGAGCTTCCACTCGGAGTTATTATAAAACTGCGGATGATGCGGGTTACGTCGCAGAGTCCAAAGCCTTACAAACCAAATGGCCAAGGAAATTAGAGGTTATCTGAAGCTTCAGATAAAGGGAGGTGCCGCAAACCCTGCGCCGCCGGTTGGACCTGCACTTGGTAGCAAAGGCCTTAACATCATGGAGTTTTGCAAGCAGTTCAATGCTCGCACCCAAGATAAGGCCGGCCAAGTTTGTCCTGTACTCATCACCATGTACACCGACAAGTCTTTTGACTTTGTTGTGAAGACTCCTCCGGTGCCAGTTCTCCTTATGGAGGCTGCTAAGCTCCAGAGTGGTTCGAAAGAGCCTAACCGTAATAAGGTTGGTTCTGTGTCGTGGGACCAGGTGCGCACCATCGCTGAAACGAAGATGCCAGACCTGAACGCTTTTAAAGTGGAGTCTGCAATGTTGCAAGTAGCTGGTACGGCTCGCAGCATGGGCATCACTGTGTCAGGCACTTCTCCTTTTGCTGAATAATTAACGACGGAGAAGACATGGCACAAGTAAGCAAAAAGCGCAAGGAAGCCCTTGCAAAGCACGATCTGACGCAGGTTCGTAATCTGGTAGAAGCAGCTAAAGTGGTAAAGGACATTACCTATACCAAATTTGATGCTTCAGTGGATATCGACGTTCGGTTGGGTGTTGATCCTCGGAAAGCTGATCAAATGGTACGTGGCGTTGCTACGCTGCCCCATGGTACGGGCAAAACCGTTCGTGTATTGGCACTCGTGACTCCCGATAAGGAGGCCGAAGCTACTGCCGCCGGTGCTGACTACGTTGGTCTGGACGACTATATCTCGAAAATCGAGAAAGGCTGGACGGACATTGACGTAATCATCACTATGCCGTCTGTGATGGCCAAGGTTGGTCGTTTGGGCCGGGTACTGGGTCCTCGTGGCCTGATGCCAAACCCGAAGTCGGGTACGGTAACTACGGATGTAGCCAAAGCGGTGCAGGAAGTGAAAGCTGGTAAAATCGACTTCAAAGTCGATAAAACTGGTATCATTCACTGCTCGGTAGGTAAGGTGTCGTTCGATGAGCAGAAACTCGCCGAAAACGCTATTGAAGTGATTCAAACACTCACCCGTTTGAAGCCTTCTTCATCTAAGGGCACGTACATCAAGAGCATCACGCTTTCGAGCACGATGAGCCCAGCCGTTCCGGTTGACACGCAAGTAACTTCCGCTTAAGTAAAACCAACACGACGATATGAACCGGGAAGAAAAACAAGCCCTAGTCGACGAGTTGAGCGAGAAGTTTCAATCGCACAACGCGTTCTACATTGCCGATGCTTCGGGAATGTCGGTGGCAAAAATCAACGAATTCCGTCGCCTGTGCTTCAACCGTGGGTTGGAGTACAAGGTGTACAAAAACACTTTTATCCGTAAGGCGCTCGACACTTTAGGTGGCGACACTACCGAGATGGATGCTGCACTAGCTGGCCAGTCAGGTGTTCTTTTCTCGAAAGAGTCGGGTTCGGCACCAGCCAAGCTGTTGAAGGATTTCTACAAGTCGCAGAACTACGGTAAAAACGTAGAACCGAAACCTGCCTTGAAAGGCGCTTACATTGATGCAAGCATCTATGTGGGAGCTAATCAGTTGGAAACTCTTAGCACGATTAAAGGCAAGCAAGAACTCATCGGTGACATCATCGGTCTGTTGCAGTCGCCTGCCAAGAATGTTATTTCCGCTCTGTCGAGCGGCGGCAGCAAATTGGCTGGTATCCTCAAAACGCTTTCCGAAAAAGAAGAGGTTGCAGGCTAACCGCTGCTCATCTTTTTCATGCATACAATTCAAAAGTTCAACAACCCCTTTTTTAACAATCTACAGAAATGGCAGATTTGAAAGCATTCGCCGAGCAGCTCGTTAGCCTGACGGTAAAAGAAGTAAACGAGTTGGCCACTATCCTGAAGGATGAGTACGGCATTGAGCCAGCTGCTGCTGCTCCCTTAATGGTAGCTGGTGGTGGCGCTGCCGCTGCTGACGCTCCTGAAGAAAAGACTTCATTTGACGTAGTTCTGAAGTCGGCTGGTAGTGCTAAACTGGCTGTTGTGAAGCTGGTGAAAGACTTGACCGGTCTTGGCTTGAAAGAAGCTAAAGAACTAGTTGACGGTGCTCCTAAGCCTTTGAAAGAAGGTGTAACCAAAGACGAAGCTGAGTCGCTGAAGAAGCAGCTGGAAGAAGCTGGTGCTGAAGTAGAGGTTAAGTAATTACCCTGCAACGCCGCTTTTAACCAACAAATAAGGGGAGGCCTGGCAACTAAGCCAGGTCTTTTCCTGTTTGTAGGCAACAAACTATACTGAAGTTCGTTTGCACGCCGCTTTGCGGCTTTTTGTGCCTACGGACCTTGATGCGTGAAGTTCTGCTTCACGTTTCTGTCTATCGGCCAAGATAGGCTTTTGCTCTGCTTGCCGATAATTTGTCACCAAGTAACTTGGTGAGTCAGTGCTTTCCCAGTGTCATTTCTTAACCCCACATACATTGGCTACACCGAACGCACAAACTGCATTGCAGAAGCTGCAGGCCGCTGACGAGCGGATCAACTTTGCCAAGATTAAAAAGGTTATTGAGTATCCGGATTTCCTAGACGTGCAGGTTCGCTCGTTCATGGACTTCTTCCAATTGGAGACGGCTGCTGAAAACCGTACTGATGAAGGGCTTTTCAAGGTATTCGCTGAGAACTTTCCGATTTCGGACTCTCGCGAGAACTTTGTTCTGACCTTTATCGACTATCACGTAGATCCTCCGAAATATTCGGTGGATGAATGTATCGACCGTGGCTTGACGTATTCAGTGCCTTTGAAAGCTAAGTTGCGCCTAGTCTGCAATGACACGGACAACGAGGACTTCGAGACGATTGAGCAGGAAGTGTTTTTGGGCAACATCCCATACATGACTGAGAAAGGCTCATTCGTTATCAACGGTGCTGAGCGTGTTATTGTATCGCAGCTGCACCGTTCGCCGGGCGTGTTCTTTGCTCAAAGCAAGCACACTAACGGCACGAAACTGTACTCAGCTCGTATCATCCCGTTCAAAGGCTCGTGGATTGAGTTTGCCACGGACGTGAACAACGTAATGTACGCTTACATTGACCGGAAGAAGAAGTTTCCGGTTACTACGCTGCTCCGCGCTATCGGTTATGGCACCGACAAGGACATTCTCGATTTGTTCGGGTTGTCGGAAGAGGTAAAGGCTGACCGCAAGAACCTGAAGCGTGCTGTAGGCCGCAAACTGGCTGCCCGGGTACTGCGCACTTGGACGGAAGACTTCGTGGACGAGGATACCGGCGAAGTGGTATCTATCGACCGGAACGAAGTATTGCTGGAGCGCGACTCGACTATCCAGGAAGACGACATCGAAACGATTCTCAATGCAGGCCCGAAATCGGTGATTCTGCACAAGGAGAACGTGAATATTGCGGACTTCGCTATCATATACAACACGCTTCAGAAGGATAACTCCAACTCGGAGAAAGAAGCCGTCGAGCAGATCTATCGTCAACTCCGGAATACGGAGGCTCCCGACGAAGAAACTGCCCGCGACATTATCCAGAAGCTGTTCTTTTCGGACAAGCGCTACGATCTTGGTGACGTAGGCCGCTACCGTATCAATAAAAAGCTTGGCATTGACATGAGCCAAGAGGCTCGGGTATTGACCAACCAGGACATTGTGCTGATTGTGAAATACCTGATTGGTCTGATCAACTCGAAGGCCATTGTCGATGACATTGACCACTTGAGCAACCGTCGGGTGCGCACGGTAGGGGAGCAGTTGTACGCTCAGTTTGGCGTAGGTCTGGCCCGCATGGCGCGTACCATCAAGGAGCGCATGAACGTGCGCGACAACGAGGACTTCAAGCCGGTTGACCTGATCAATGCCCGTACCCTGTCGAGCGTTATTAACTCTTTCTTCGGCACCAACCAGTTGTCGCAGTTCATGGACCAAACCAACCCGCTGGCCGAAGTGACGCACAAGCGTCGCGTATCGGCACTCGGGCCAGGAGGTCTGTCGCGCGAACGGGCTGGTTTCGAAGTACGTGACGTTCACTACACGCATTACGGCCGCCTGTGCACTATCGAAACGCCGGAAGGACCAAACATCGGTCTGATTTCGTCGCTCTGCGTGCATGCCCGGGTTAACTCAATGGGCTTCATCGAGACGCCTTACCGCAACGTAGAAGGCGGCAAGGTGGACGTTAGTTCGAACGTGAAGTACCTGACGGCTGAGGAAGAAGACACCCACCACATTGCGCAGGCTAACGCTCGCATCGATGAAGAAGGCAACTTCACCAACGAACTAGTAAAAGGTCGTTTCGAAGGTGACTTCCCAGTGGTAGGTCCGTCGGAATACAGCTACATGGACGTAGCTCCTAACCAGATTGTATCGGTTGCTGCTTCGCTGATTCCGTTCTTGGAGCACGATGACGCCAACCGTGCCCTGATGGGTTCGAACATGCAGCGCCAGGCAGTTCCGCTGTTGAAAGCCGAGGCTCCAATTGTGGGCACCGGCTTGGAAGGCCGCGTAGCCAGCGACTCTCGTACGCTGGTAGTAGCGGAAGGCGACGGTGTTATCGACTACGTTGATGCTAACCGCATCGTGGTGCGCTACGACCTGACGGAAGACGATATTTTGGTAAGCTTCGATGCTGAGAAGATTTCGTACGACCTCATCAAGTTCCGCCGTACCAACCAGGATACCTGCATCAACCTAACGCCGCTGGTGAAAACCGGTGAGCGGGTGGTAAAAGGCCAAGTGCTTTGCGAAGGCTACGGCACCAATAAAGGTGAGTTGGCCCTCGGCCGTAACATGCAGGTGGCGTTCATGCCATGGCAGGGTTACAACTTCGAGGATGCCATTGTCATCTCGGAGAAAGTAGTACGCGACGACATCTTCACTTCGATTCACATCGAAGAGTTTGAGTTGGAAGTGCGTGAAACCAAGCGTGGCGAAGAAGAGCTGACTTCGGAAATTCCGAACGTGAGCGAAGAAGCTGTTCGTAACCTCGACGACAACGGTATCATTCGGTTGGGTGCTGAAGTGAAGGAAGGCGACATTCTGATTGGAAAAATCACGCCGAAAGGCGAGACGGACCCGACGCCGGAGGAGAAGCTGCTCCGTGCCATCTTTGGTGACAAAGCCGGCGACGTGAAGGATGCTTCGCTTAAGGCGCCGCCATCCTTGAACGGTGTGGTTATTGGTACCAAGCTGTTCTCGCGCCCTAAAAAAGACAAAAACCTCCGGGCCAAGTCGAAGAAGGAAGTGGAAGAGCTGAAGGATGCTTACGCTAAGGAGTTGCGCGCAGTGAAGGCCGTTATGGTCGACAAGCTGGTGCAGTTGCTGGAAGGCAAAACTTCGCAAGGTGTGAAGCACAAGTTCGGCGACGAAATCCTGGCGAAGGGTGCCAAGTTTGGGAAGAAGAACATTGCTGATGCCTTGTTCCCCGAGAAGAACCCTTACAAGGACGAGAGCAACTACGCCGTGCCTGAGGAGGTCAACATGTTCAAGGACCTTGTCCTTGAAGGTTGGACTGCCGACGCCCGCGTAAACACGATGGTGACACAATTGGTGAAAAACTACGCCAAGCGTCGTAACACCATCACGGCCCGTTTCAAGCGCGACCGGTTTACGCTGGAAGTAGGCGACGAACTGCCCGCTGGCATCGTACAACTGGCCAAAGTGTACATCGCCAAGAAGCGTAAGCTGAAGGTGGGTGATAAAATGGCTGGTCGTCACGGTAACAAAGGGGTAGTAGCCCGCATCGTGCGCGATGAGGACATGCCTTTCTTGCCTGACGGTACGCCAATGGATATCGTGCTCAACCCGCTTGGTGTACCAAGCCGGATGAACATCGGTCAGATTTACGAGACGGTATTGGGCTGGGCTGGCCTTAAGCTAGGCCGCACCTATGCTACCCCAATTTTCGATGGTGCTACCGAAGAGGAAGTATCGAAGGAATTGACAGAAGCTGGTCTGCCGCACTTTGGTCGTGCTTACCTACATGACGGCCTAACTGGTCAGCGTTTCGACCAGCCGGTAACCGTGGGCGTGATTTACATGCTCAAACTCGGTCACTTGGTTGACGACAAGATGCACGCCCGTTCCATCGGGCCGTACTCGCTCATCACGCAGCAGCCGCTGGGTGGTAAGGCGCAGTTCGGTGGTCAGCGCTTCGGCGAGATGGAAGTATGGGCGCTGGAGGCCTTCGGTGCTTCCAACGTGCTCCAAGAAATCCTGACTGTGAAGTCGGATGACGTGGTAGGCCGTGCCAAAGCGTACGAAGCCATTGTAAAAGGTGACGTACTGCCCAAGCCGAATATCCCCGAGTCATTCAACGTACTCATCCACGAGTTGCGCGGTCTGGCCCTAGAAATCACGCTTGACTAAGGTTTGAAAATAGTGGCTGCTGGTGCTTCGGTATCGGCAGCCACTTTTCAAGTCTATTAATATAGAGTGCCTGCGGTTCGGGAAACCGATAACAACCGCTGCCGGCGTCGTTCCGAGATAAGGTCAGAACGGCATCAACCTCCGGCGGCAGTTGGCTGCAACCCGATTCAGTTTACTGAATCACCCGATTACCAGACCTGGCGAAAAACTACTGCGCGGCGTACCTATCCGACCCGCAGAGCACTTTTCGCAGAGTCGAACTGTTATGTTCTTTCCGACCACTCTTAAGACTGGCGGAACCAACGAACAGAAAACAAGCCACCAGCTAACAACAGCTACCCTACATGGCGTTTGCAAAAAACAAGAAACTGGTACAGGACTTCTCGAAAGTCACTATTTCGCTGGCCTCGCCCGAATCCATTCTGGAGCGGTCGAACGGGGAAGTAGTGAAGCCCGAGACGATCAACTACCGGACGTACAAGCCCGAAATGGGCGGCCTGTTTTGCGAGCGGATTTTCGGTCCGGTGAAGGACTGGGAATGCCACTGCGGCAAATACAAGCGGATTCGTTATAAAGGCATCATCTGCGACCGTTGCGGCGTAGAAGTGACCGAGAAGAAAGTACGCCGGGAGCGGATGGGCCACATCGAACTGGTGGTGCCCGTTGCGCACATTTGGTACTTCAAGTCCCTGCCCAACAAAATCGGTTACTTGCTAGGCTTGCCTACCAAGAAACTCGACCAAATCATTTATTACGAGCGGTATGTAGTAGTACAGCCGGGCGTATTGGCTGAAGAAGGCGTACAGCAACTCGACTTCCTGACGGAGGACGAGTACCTCGACATCATCGATAAGCTTCCTCGGGAGAATCAGATGTTGCCAAATGAGGACCCCAATAAATTTATTGCCCGGATGGGTGCCGACGCGCTGCAACTCTTGCTGGAGCGTATCAACCTCGACGAACTATCGTACTCGCTGCGTGACTCTGCTGCGCACGAAACGTCGCAGCAGCGTAAAGCAGAAGCGTTGAAGCGTCTGCGCGTAGTGGAAGCTTTCCGCGACGCCGCTACTCGCATCGAGAATAAGCCAGAGTGGATGGTAATCCGCATGGTGCCGGTAATTCCACCGGAACTGCGCCCACTCGTACCGTTGGATGGTGGCCGTTTCGCTACTTCCGACTTGAACGACCTGTACCGCCGTGTTATCATCCGTAACAACCGCCTCAAGCGCCTGATCGAAATTAAGGCTCCTGAAGTAATTCTGCGGAACGAGAAGCGCATGCTACAGGAAGCTGTGGACTCGCTGTTCGACAACTCACGTAAGGTGAATGCCGTGCGTGCGGAAGGCAACCGTGCCCTGAAGTCGCTGTCTGATATGCTGAAAGGCAAGCAGGGCCGTTTCCGTCAGAACCTGCTCGGTAAGCGTGTCGACTACTCAGGCCGTTCGGTAATCGTTGTGGGTCCGGAGTTGAAGCTGCACGAGTGCGGTCTGCCCAAGAACATGGCGGCCGAGCTGTTCAAGCCGTTCATTATCCGTAAGCTCATTGAGCGCGGCATTGTGAAGACGGTAAAGTCGGCAAAGAAAATTGTTGACCGTAAGGACGCCGTCGTGTGGGACATCTTGGAGAACGTGCTGAAAGGCCACCCAGTGCTCCTAAACCGGGCTCCCACTTTGCACCGCTTGGGTATCCAGGCGTTCCAGCCGCGCCTCATCGAGGGTAAAGCTATTCAGCTGCACCCCTTGGTATGTACCGCTTTCAACGCTGACTTTGACGGTGACCAGATGGCTGTGCACGTTCCCCTCGGACCGGCCGCTATTCTGGAAGCCTCCATGCTCATGCTGGCGTCGCACAATATCCTTAACCCTGCCAACGGCGCACCTATTGCGGTACCGTCGCAAGACATGGTTCTGGGTTTGTACTACGTAACCAAAGGCAAGCGCAGCACCGACGACGAGCAGATTCAAGGCGAAGGCCGCATGTTCTACTCGGATGAGGAAGTGGTTATTGCCCTCAACGAAGGTCAGCTGTCTAAGCACGCCTACATCAAGGTGCGTACGCTAGTGCGCGACGAGAACGATGATCTTGTTACTAAGATCATTGAGACCGTAGCCGGCCGTGTGCTGTTCAACCAGCTTGTACCAACCGAAGTAGGTTTCGTAGATGAGTTGCTGACCAAGAAAAAGCTTCAGCAAATCATTTCGATGGTGTTCAAGCGGACCGGTATGGCCCGCACCGCGCAGTTCCTCGACGACATCAAGACGCTGGGTTTCCAGTCGGCTTACAAAGGTGGTTTGTCGATGGGTCTGGGGGACATCAACATCCCGAAAGAAAAGGATGCCCTCGTAGCTCAAGCTCAGGCCGACGTAGCTGCCGTAACGCAGAACTACCAGATGGGTCTGATTACGGACAACGAGCGTTACAACCAGGTTATCGACATCTGGACGCGCATCAACAACCAAATCACTGAAACCCTCATGGGTCGCCTCGAAAAGGAGAACCAGGGCTTCAACTCGATTTACATGATGATGCACTCCGGTGCCCGTGGTTCGCGTGAGCAGATTCGTCAGCTCGGCGGTATGCGGGGTCTGATGGCTAAGCCGCAGAAGTCGTTGCAGGGTTCGGTAGGGGAGATTATCGAAAACCCGATTCTATCTAACTTCAAAGAAGGCCTAGATGTAATCGAGTACTTCATTTCCACCCACGGTGCTCGTAAAGGACTTGCCGATACAGCGCTGAAAACGGCTGACGCCGGCTACCTGACCCGTCGTTTGGTGGACGTGTCGCAGGACGTAATCGTAAACGAAACGGACTGTGGTACCCTACGTGGCATCGAAACCTTCGCGTTGAAAGACAACGAAGATGTAGTAGAGCCACTGTCGGAGCGTATCCTGGGTCGTGTAGCAGTACATGATGTTGTTGACCCGGTAACGGATGAGGTGATCCTGCCAGCTGGTGAGGAAATCACCGAAGATATTACCCGTCGTATCGACAATGCTGGTATCGAGTCGGTGGAAATTCGTTCGGTACTGACCTGCGAATCGAAGCGTGGTATCTGCGCCAAGTGCTACGGCCGTAACCTGTCGTCGGGCCGCATGGTTCAGAAAGGCGAAGCGGTTGGTGTAATTGCTGCTCAGTCTATCGGTGAACCAGGTACTCAGCTTACCCTGCGTACCTTCCACGTAGGTGGTACAGCTTCTAACATTGCAGTAGAAGCTAGCTTGCGTGCCAAATTCGCTGGGGTGGTTGAGTTCGAAGACATCCGCACCGTGGAAACTGCCAACCCTGACGGGGAGCCGGTGAAAGTGGTAATGGGTCGTTCGGGTGAAATCCGCATCGTGGAGAAAGGCACCGGCAAGGTGTTTATTTCCAACCACGTGCCTTACGGCTCGTTCTTGCTGGTCGAGGAAGGTCAGGAAGTGGAGAAAGGCCAAGAACTGAACAACTGGGACCCGTACAACGCCGTTATTTTGGCCGAGTTTGATGGTACCGTTCAGTACGACGCCATTACCGAAGGCATTACCTATCGTGAGGAGTCGGACGAACAGACTGGTCACCGCGAGAAAGTAATTATCGAATCAAAGGCCAAGGACCAGAACCCAGCCATCATTGTTCGTCCTGGCAAAAAGGGCGAAGAAGAAGGCCAGCGGAGCTACAGCATCCCGGTAGGTTCGCACTTGAACGTGGAGAACGGCCAGAAAATCAAGGCTGGTTACATCCTAGCCAAGATTCCGCGTGCCGTGGGCAAAACCCGCGACATTACCGGTGGTCTGCCCCGTGTTACAGAACTCTTCGAAGCCCGTAACCCGTCGAACCCGGCCGTTGTGTCGGAAATCGACGGTGTGGTAACCTACGGTACCGTGAAGCGTGGTAACCGTGAAATCTTCGTGGAGTCGAAAGACGGCGTCAAGAAGAAGTACATGGTGCCGCTGTCCAAGCACATTCTGGTACAGGACAACGACTTCATCCGGGCTGGTATGCCACTCTCCGACGGCGCCATCACACCATCCGACATCCTGAGCATCCAGGGTCCGGGTGCAGTGCAGGAATACCTCGTGAACGAGATTCAGGAAGTATACCGCTTGCAGGGTGTGAAGATCAACGATAAGCACATCGAGGTGGTAGTTCGCCAGATGATGCAGAAAGTTGTGATTCTGGATGCCGGTGATACGTCGTTCCTCGAAAACCAGGTAATCGACAAGATTATCTTCATGGAGGAAAACGACACCATCATCGACATGAAGGTGGTAACCAACGCTGGCGATTCGCCGAACCTGAAGCCCGGCCAGATTGTGAGTGCCCGTCGCCTGCGCGACGAAAACTCCAGCCTGCGCCGCCGCGACCTGCAACTGGTAGAAGTACGCGACGCACAGCCGTCGGTATCTCGCCCAACCTTGCAAGGTATCACGCAGGCTTCGCTGGGCACTCAGTCGTTCATCTCGGCCGCATCCTTCCAGGAAACGACCAAGGTGCTGTCGGAAGCTGCCATCCGTGGCAAGGCCGACGAACTGCTGGGCCTGAAGGAGAACGTAATCGTTGGTCACCTCATTCCGGCCGGTACCGGTCTGCGCGAGTACACTCGTCAGGTTGTCGGTTCGAAAGAGGAAATGGAAGCCCAGCAGTCGGCCAAAGCCGACGACGCAGTGGCTCCAACCAAACGTCCGGCTCGCGCTTCACGTCGCGAATCGGTGCAGGATTAGTACTGAGTTAAGAGAATAGGAGAAGCCGACCGGAGCAATTCGGTCGGCTTTTTCTTTATTAGCGGTTTCAATAAAAACGGCCACCGCACCCACGGCCCTACATCTACACCACATGAACCAACCCCAGCAACCCGACCCGAACGCTCCGCAAGATCCGAATGCCATCAACATTGAGCTTTCGGAAGAAATAGCAGAAGGCGAATACGCCAACCTAGCTATGATTGCCCACAGCAATAGTGAGTTTGTAGTTGATTTCATTCGCCTGATGCCCGGCTTGCCAAAAGCCAAGGTGAAGGCACGCATTGTCATCACACCAGAGCACGCCAAACGGCTACATGCAGCTCTTGGCGAAAATATCGAGAGGTACGAACAAGCATTCGGCACTATCAAGGCGCAACAGGACACCCCTAACTATCCAATGGGATTTGGAGGGAAGATAGGGGAGGCGTAAGCCCATCGAAATAGTTCTACTGTAGAAGCGCTTCTGTCTATATACAGAAGCGTTTTTTCGTTTACCAGACCGCTGAATTTCAGGAAAGAGAGGTCGTGCAAGCAGTCAACTAGCGGTGGCGGCTTTTCTCTAAAATTATCTATTTCAACCCGTTTGCTATTCTAACCCAACTTCTATACCTTTGCAAGCCTAATTTTTTGGGAGAGAACCCTCCTTGACAAAACACACAATAAATGCCTACCATCAATCAGTTAGTACGGAAAGGCCGCGAGAAGCTGACGACGAAGTCGAAGTCGCCGGCTCTTGATTCGTGCCCGCAGCGCCGTGGCGTTTGCACCCGCGTATACACCACCACGCCTAAGAAGCCGAACTCGGCTATGCGTAAAGTAGCTCGTGTGCGCCTCACCAACGGTAAGGAAGTCAACGCCTATATCCCAGGCGAAGGCCACAACCTGCAGGAGCACAGCATCGTGCTGATTCGTGGTGGCCGCGTGAAAGACTTGCCCGGTGTACGTTACCACATCATCCGTGGTGCCTTGGATACTGCCGGTGTAAACGGTCGTACCCAGCGTCGCTCGAAGTACGGCGCTAAGCGTCCGAAGCCAGGTCAACCAGCCGCAGCAGCAGGCAAAGGCGGCAAACCAGGAGCTAAGAAGAAGTAATCGAAACCGAGTGAGGTAGTGCGAAGTGCTGGATAGCACATGGTTCTTATCCCACTTCCCGCTGTCTCAACTCATTTCTATACCCATGAGAAAGTCAAAACCAAAGAAGCGCATCCTCCTGCCCGACCCTAAGTACAAGGAGACGCTAGTAACCCGTTTCGTCAACTACATGATGTACGACGGGAAGAAAAACCTGGCTTACACCATTTTCTATGATGCCTGCGACCTAGTGGAGCAGCGCACCAAAGAAAGCGGCGTTGAAATGTGGCGCAAGGCCCTGAACAACGTAATGCCAACCGTAGAAGTAAAGAGCCGCCGTGTAGGTGGTGCTACTTTCCAAGTTCCAATCGAAGTACGTCCTGATCGTCGTATTTCGGTAGGTGCCAAGTGGTTGATTCAATATGCTCGTCGTCGTGGTGAGAAAACCATGAAAGACAAGCTGGCTGGCGAAATTATTGCTGCCGCAAAAGGTGAAGGTGCTGCTGTTAAGAAGAAAGACGACACGCACCGGATGGCTGAGGCCAACAAAGCCTTCTCGCACTTCCGCTTCTAAAAAAATGAGTGATTGAGTGAATGAGTGATTGAGTTTTATGGTTAACACCGCAAACTCGACAATCACTTATTCACTCATTCTCTCATTCACTCATATAAAGAGACATGGCTGTTAACAAAGACCTGCAATACCTCCGCAACATTGGGATTATGGCGCACATCGACGCCGGTAAGACCACAACCTCGGAGCGCATTCTTTACTATACTGGTAAGACCCACAAAATCGGGGAAGTGCACGAAGGTGCCGCCACGATGGACTGGATGGAGCAGGAGCAGGAGCGTGGTATCACCATCACGTCGGCTGCTACTACTACGTTCTGGAACTATCCTACCAACGAGCAAGGTGACCCAACTGCGGACACCAAGCAATATAAAATCAACCTGATTGACACTCCTGGCCACGTTGACTTCACGGTAGAAGTTGAACGCTCGCTGCGGGTTCTTGACGGTGCTGTTGCTCTGTTCTGCGCCGTATCGGGTGTTGAGCCGCAGTCGGAAACCGTATGGCGTCAGGCTGACAAGTACAAAGTGCCCCGCATCTGCTTCGTTAACAAGATGGACCGTGCTGGTGCTGACTTCTTCAAAGCCGTTAATGAAATCAAGGAGAAGCTAGGTGCCAACCCAGTTCCTCTGCAGATTCCAATCGGCGCTGAAGATACCTTCAAAGGTGTTGTTGACCTGCTGACCGGTAAGGCTATCGTATGGGATGATGCCACGCAAGGCAAATCCTATCACGAGATTCCAGTTCCCGAGGATCTGGTTGACACCGTTGCTGAATGGCGTCAGAAGCTGGTAGAAAGCGTTGCTGAATACGACGAAGTTCTGCTGGAGAAATTCTTTGATGATCCAGACAGCATCACGCGTGAGGAAATGATGGTCGTTATCCGCAAAGCGGTTATCGACATGAAGTTCTCGCCCGTAATGTGCGGTTCGGCTTTCAAAAATAAAGGTGTTCAGTCGATGCTCGACGGTGTAATGGCTTACTTGCCTTCGCCTCTCGACATGCCTGCCATCGTGGGTACCAACCCAGAAAGCGGTGAGGAAATCGAGCGTCACCCCGACAACGACGAGCCTTTCACGGCCTTGGCGTTCAAAATTGCTACCGACCCCTTCGTAGGCCGTCTGTGCTTCTTCCGTTGCTACAGCGGCGTGTTGGATGCTGGTTCGTATGTGTTCAACAACCGTACAAATAAGAAGGAGCGTATCTCGCGTTTGATGCAGATG
This sequence comes from Hymenobacter telluris, assembly GCF_017313265.1. Taxonomy (GTDB): domain Bacteria; phylum Bacteroidota; class Bacteroidia; order Cytophagales; family Hymenobacteraceae; genus Hymenobacter; species Hymenobacter telluris. Next base: position 475,549 of record NZ_JAFLQZ010000002.1, read on the forward strand.
CACTCCAACAAGCAGAACCCAATTGATAAAATCCAAGCCGGTGACATTGCTGCTGGTGTGGGTTTCAAAGACATCAAGACTGGTGATACGCTGACCGACGAGAAGTCGCGCATCGTACTTGAGTCGATGTCGTTCCCTGAGCCTGTTATCGGTTACGCCATTGAGCCTAAAACTCAGGCTGACGTTGACAAGATGGGTATGGCCATTGCCAAGCTGGTAGAAGAAGATCCTACCCTAGTAGTACAGACTGACCCCGAGACGGGCCAGACCGTACTGAAAGGTATGGGTGAGCTCCACCTTGAAATCATTATCGACCGTATGCGTCGTGAATTCAAAGTGGAAATCAACCAAGGTGCTCCTCAGGTTGCATACAAAGAGGTACTGACCAAAACCGTTGAACACCGCGAAACTTACAAGAAGCAGACTGGTGGTCGTGGTAAGTTCGGTGACATCGTATTCGAACTCGGCCCGAAACTGGTTGATCCAGAGAAGCCAGGTTTGGAGTTCGTGAATGACATCACGGGTGGGGTAATTCCTCGTGAATTCATCGCGCCAGTTCAGAAAGGTTTCGAAGAAGCTATGAAGAACGGTCCATTGGCAGGCTTCCCTATCGAGGGCATGCGTGTTCGCCTGTTCTTCGGTTCGTACCACGATGTTGACTCGGATGCTCTGTCGTTCGAACTCGCAGCCCGTGGTGGTTTCCGTGAAGCCGGTAAAAAAGCTGGTCCGAAATTGCTCGAGCCTATTATGGCTGTAGAAGTAGTTTCGCCAGATGAGTACACCGGTCCAGTAACGGGTGACTTGAACCGTCGTCGCGGTATCATGAAAGGCATGGACACCAAAGGCGGTGCTCAGGTTATCAAGGCTGATGTTCCGTTGTCAGAACTGTTCGGCTATGTGACTTCACTACGTACGATTTCTTCGGGTCGTGCTTCGGCTTCCTTGACTTTCTCGCACTACGATCAGGTGCCGCAAAACTTGGCCGACGCCATCATTGCTAAGCAAAAGGGTAACGCTATTCGCTAATCCGCTTTCACACACAAGACATGAACCAGAAAATTCGCATCAAACTCAAATCCTACGACCACAACTTGGTGGACAAATCGTCGGAGAAGATCGTGAAGGCGGTGAAGGCTACGGGCGCTATCGTAAGCGGCCCTATCCCATTGCCGACCGACAAAGAGAAATTCACTGTTCTCCGTTCCCCCCACGTGAACAAAAAGTCGCGTGAGCAATTTCAGCTTTGCACTTACAAGCGTCTTGTTGACATCTATTCCACTTCATCTAAGACGGTTGATGCACTGATGAAGCTTGAGTTGCCAAGCGGTGTTGACGTTGAAATCAAAGTCTGAGGACTGAGTTTGTCGACTAATTAGGTAATACCCTACTGACTCTCGAGTTGGTAGGGTATTTTCTTTTACGACGCAAGGATGATTACTTCTTAGGATTGGTTGGAAAAACCCAATTAGTTGGCACTGGCTAGCTCACAACAAGTATAAGTTGAGAGCTAAAGTCGTGACAGTGAAAATATTTGAGAATGACGTTGTTAATTCTCGTAACAATTTCCTAGCTTTGCACTCCCATTACGAAAACGCCACTCGGGCGTTTTCTTCTGCGTCTTTTACTAAACAAAAACAGAATGCCTGGCATCATCGGTAAAAAGATCGGTATGACAAGCCTCTTCACTCCGGACGGGAAAAACATCCCTTGCACGCTCATCGAAGCGGGTCCGTGCGTAGTGACGCAGGTTAAGACTACTGAGAAGGACGGCTACACAGCTATCCAGCTCGGGTACGGCGAGAAAAAAGCAAAGAATACCACCAAAGCTTTGGCTGGTCACTTCGCAAAAGCCGGTACTACCCCCAAGAAAAAATTGGTTGAATTCCGCCTCGACGCAGAGTCTACGTACGCTGCTGGTGCTGAAATCAACGCTTCCCTCTTCGAGGAAGGCGAATTTGTTGACGTAGTAGGCACTTCGAAAGGCAAAGGCTTTCAAGGCGTTGTGAAGCGTTACAACTTCGCTGGTGTAGGCGGCCAGACCCACGGTCAGCACAACCGTCTACGTCACCCTGGTTCTATCGGTGCCTGCTCGTGGCCTTCGCGCGTATTCAAAGGAATGCGCATGGGTGGCCGCATGGGTAACGACCGGGTGAAAGTGCAGAACCTGAAGGTGATGCGCGTGGTAGCCGACAAGAACCTCATCCTGGTGAGCGGTTCGATTCCCGGTGCCAAGAACTCTTTCGTGGTCCTGGAAAAATAACCTTGAAGATGGAACTGTCAGTATATAACATCAAGGGTGAAGACACCGGCCGCAAGGTAACGCTGCCGGAAGCCGTATTTGGCTTGGAGCCCAACGAGCACGTGATGTATCTCGACGTGAAGCAGTACTTGGCCAATCAGCGCCAAGGCACGCACAAGTCGAAGCAGCGCAATGAAGTGCACGGTACTACCAAGAAGCTGAAAAAGCAAAAAGGCACCGGTGGTGCTCGTGCCGGTAGCATGAAGTCGCCAGTGTTCATCGGTGGCGGCCGTGTATTCGGTCCTGAGCCCCGCGACTACGGCTTCAAGCTCAACAAAAAAACCAAGCGTCTTGCTCGTCTGTCGGCTCTTTCGAGCTTGGCTAAAGACGGCAAAGTGGCCCTCGTAGAGAACATCACGCTGTCGGCTCCTAAGACCAAAGACTTCCTCAGCATCCTGAACGGCCTCAAGCTGAACAACGGCAAGAAGACGTTGCTGGTAACTGGCGAAGTAGACAAGAACGTAGTTCTATCGGCTCGTAACATTCAGCGCGTAACCGTAGCCACGCCCGTTGCCCTGAACACCCACGACCTGTTGAACACGGACACGCTGCTGCTGTCAGAGGACGGCCTGAAGTCGTTGGAACAACTTTATACCGTCGCTGAGTAATGAGCACACTGAAGAAACCAATCGTGACCGAGAAGGCCACGGGCCTGAATGAAAAAGGCCAGTACGTTTTCGAAGTAGAGCGTACCGCGAATAAGGTTCAGATCAAGAAGGACATCGAGCAGTTCTATGGCGTAACGGTTGTTGGCATCAGCACCATGCGTACGAACGGTAAGATCAAATCTAAGTTCACGAAGGGTGGGTCCATCTCGGGCCGTCGCGCCCATGGCAAAAAAGCCGTCGTGACCGTGAAAGAAGGCGACGTTATCGACTTCTACAACGGCATCTAGCCTCGCGCCCTTTCTGCAAAAGAGCATAATCTAAGCAAGAGTAATGGCACTCAAACAACTAAGACCAACATCACCGGGTCAGCGCTTCCGTATCGCCCCGACGTTCGACGAAATCACGACGTCGACGCCAGAGAAGTCGCTGTTGGCACCCATGAAAAACTCCGGTGGCCGCAACAACTCTGGTAAAATGTCTAACCGCTACATCGGCGGTGGACACAAAGCCAAGTATCGTATCGTAGACTTCAAGCGTGACAAGGCTAGCGTGCCTGCCACGGTGAAGACCATCGAGTACGATCCAAACCGCACGGCTCGTATCGCCTTGCTTCAGTACGCCGATGGCGAAAAGCGCTATATCATTGCGCCCGCTGGCGTTGAAGTAGGCCGCACGGTTGTATCGGGTTCTGGTGTTGCGCCGGAAGTAGGCAACGCATTGCCGCTCCGCGAAATCCCACTGGGTACTATTGTTCACAACATCGAGCTGATGCCCGGTGCCGGTGCAGCAATGGCCCGCTCGGCTGGCACGTACGCCCAGCTCGTAGCCCGTGAAGACAAATACGCCACTCTGAAACTGCCTTCCGGTGAGATGCGCATGGTTCTCGTAACCTGCATGGCAACCGTTGGTACCGTATCGAATGGTGACCACATGAACGTACGTCTCGGCAAAGCCGGTCGTAACCGTTGGTTGGGTCGTCGTCCGCGCGTTCGTGGTGTTGCAATGAACCCTGTTGACCACCCAATGGGTGGTGGTGAAGGTAAATCGTCGGGTGGTCACCCACGTAGCCGTAACGGCATCTTTGCTAAAGGTCAGAAGACCCGCAACAAGAACAAGTACTCAGAGCAGCTCATCGTTAATCGCAAAGGCAAGAAATAACCAATGGCACGTTCACTAAAAAAAGGGCCGTACATTGACTTCCGGCTCGAGAAAAAAGTAACGACGATGGAAGAATCGGGCAAAAAGGCAGTCATCAAGACTTGGTCGCGCCGCTCGATGATTTCTCCAGACTTCGTTAGCCACACCTTCGCGGTGCACAATGGCAATAAATTCATCCCGGTATACGTGACCGAAAACATGGTCGGTCATAAGCTCGGCGAGTTCGCACCAACGCGCAACTTCCGTGGCCACGTAGCCAAGAAAGATAAAGGCAAACGCTAAGATGGAAGCAAGAGCTAAACTAAGTAATGTTCCTACCTCGCCGCGCAAAATGCGCTTGGTAGCCGACATGGTACGTGGTCAGAAAGTGACCCGCGCCTTGGGCTTGCTGAAATTCGAAGCCAATTCAGGTGCAGAGCGTATCGAGAAACTGTTGCTTTCGGCTTTGGCTAACTGGCAGCAGAAAAACGAAGACGAGCGCATCGAGGATGCCAACCTCTATATCAAGGAGATTTTCGTGGACGAAGGACGTCAGTTGAAGCGTCTGCGTCCTGCTCCTCAGGGTCGTGGTCACCGCATCCGCAAGCGTAGCAACCACGTCACTCTGGTAATTGACGCAAAAGTTGAGCGCATCGGGAGCAAAGCAGCTATTGAAGCTGTTGCTGCTACAACTACTGAAGGCAAAGCCACGAAAACTCGTCGTAGCTCAGCCAAGAAATCCACTGAAACTACGGCTCAAGCCTCCGCATAAGCACTATGGGACAGAAAGTAAATCCGGTTGGCTTCCGTCTAGGCGTCATCAAAGGATGGGACTCGAACTGGTACGGCGGCAAGGACTTTGCCGACAAGCTGGTTGAGGACGAAAAAATCCGCAAATATATCCTCGCTCGTATCCCGAAAGGTGGCATTAGCCGCATCGTTATCGAGCGTACACTCAAGCGCATCACCATTACCATCAACACGGCTCGTCCGGGTGTAGTAATCGGCAAGGGTGGCGCTGAAGTTGACAAGATCAAGGACGAACTAAAGCAGATTACCAGCAAAGACGTTCAGATCAACATCTTCGAAATTAAGCGTCCGGAACTCGATGCCAAACTGGTAGGTGAGAGCATTGCTCAGCAGTTGCAGGCTCGTATCTCGTTCCGTCGTGCCATGAAGATGTCCATCCAAGCTGCAATGCGTGTTGGTGCCGAAGGCATCAAGATCCAGTGTGGTGGCCGTTTGGGTGGTGCTGAAATTGCCCGTTCCGAGCAGTACAAGGAAGGTCGTACGCCGCTGCACACGCTGCGCGCTGACATCGACTACGCTTTGTCGGAAGCTCAGACCGTATATGGCAAGATCGGCATCAAGGTATGGGTGATGCGTGGAGAAGTGTTCGGCAAGCCCGACCTCTCCCCAAATCAGGTTCCTGCCAACCAAGGCAACGAGACGCGCGGTGGCAACGACCGTGGCCCACGCGGTGAGCGTGGTGACCGTGGCGGCGACCGTGGCCCACGTCGTGACCGGGGTGGCGACCGTGGCGGTGATAACCGCGGCGGCGCTGGTGATAACCGCGGTGGCAATGCTGGCCCACGTCGTAACGGTCCTGCTGGTGGTGGCAACCGTGGTGGCGGTGCTCCACGTCGCTAGTCCTTTTCCTTCTTCTGAATTTCAATTTTAATAACTCATGTTACAACCGAAAAGGACCAAGTATCGCAAGATGCAAAAGGGTCGCGTGACAGGTCTCGCCTTCCGCGGCAGCTCCATAGACTTCGGTTCCTTCGCTATCAAATCGTTGGAAGTGGCTTGGATTACGGCTCGCCAGATTGAGGCTGCTCGTATCGCCATGACCCGCGCTATGAAACGTGAAGGGCAAGTATGGATCCGTATTTTCCCAGACAAGCCCATTACCAAGAAGCCTGCTGAAGTGCGGATGGGTAAGGGTAAAGGTTCGCCCGAATATTGGGTAGCCTGCGTGAAGCCTGGTACCATTATGTTTGAATCGGACGGCGTATCGCTGGAAGTGGCTCAGGAGTCGCTCCGTCTGGCTGCTCAGAAGTTGCCAGTTCGGACTCAGTTTGTTGTTCGTCGCGACTACGTAGAAAGCAAGTAAGATGAAGAACACTGAAATCCTGGCTCTCTCGGATGAGGCCCTGAACGAACAAATTAAGACCGAAAAAGCCAATGGCCAGTCGTTGCGTTTCGCGCACGCCATTTCTCCATTGGAAAACCCAGGTCGTTTGAAAACTAGCCGCAAGAACGTCGCCCGTTTGCTGACTGAGCAGACCCGTCGGAAGAACGAGCAGGCTAATAAAACTGCTAACTAACGATGGCAAGCAACGAAGAGCAGCAGGCAACATCCGCCGTTGAGCGGAATCTGCGCAAAGAAATCATCGGGCGCGTTACCTCCGCCAAGATGGATAAGTCCATCACCGTGATGGTGGAGAGCAAAATGAAACACCCGATCTACGGTAAGTTCGTTACCAAGTCGACCAAGTTCATGGCTCACGACGAAAATAACGAATGTGGCGAAGGCGACACAGTTCGCATTATGGGCACTCGCCCATTGAGCAAGAACAAGCGCTGGAGATTGGTTGAAATTGTAGAACGCGCCAAGTAAGATGATACAGCAAGAATCCCGTCTGACCGTCGCTGATAACAGCGGCGCCAAAGAAGTTCTCTGCATTCGTGTCCTCGGTGGCACGGGCAAGAAATACGCCAGCGTAGGCGACAAGATTGTAGTTGCAATCAAATCGGCTATTCCTTCTGGTAACGCTAAAAAAGGCACTGTATCAAAAGCAGTTGTAGTTCGCACGAAGAAAGAGATTCGTCGTAAAGACGGCTCTTACATTCGTTTCGACGACAACGCTGCGGTACTGCTCAACAACAACGATGAGCCCCGCGGTACCCGCATCTTCGGCCCAGTAGCCCGCGAACTGCGTGAAAAGCAGTTTATGAAGATTGTTTCGCTCGCTCCTGAAGTTCTCTAAGCAATGGCAACGAAGACCAAAGACAAAAAGCCTGCGAAACTGCACGTGAAAACTGGTGATACCGTTTTGGTTATTGCTGGTGATGAAAAAGGCAAAACCGGCGTTATCAAGTCGGTGAACCGCACCACGGAGCGTGTTATCGTAGAAGGCCTGAACCTAGTAACTAAGCACAACAAACCAAGTGCAAAGAATCCTCAGGGCGGCATCACCAAGATCGAAGCTGGTATTCACGTGAGCAACGTGAAGGCCGTGGAAGCTCCCAAAGCCTAATTCGGTACTACGACAATGGCACGACTCAAAGAGAAATATCAAAAGGAAGTAATACCGGCGCTCCAGGAGAAATTCCAGTTCAAGAGCATTATGCAGGTACCACGCATCACCAAGATCTGCATTAACCGCGGTATTGGTGCTGCTGTAGCTGACAAGAAGCTGGTGGATAACGGTGTAGAAGAGCTATCAACCATCACTGGTCAGAAAGCTGTTCCAACCATTGCAAAGCGTTCGGTTTCGAACTTCAAACTGCGCGAAGGAATGCCGATTGGTGCCCGCGTGACGTTGCGTGGTGAGCGGATGTATGAGTTCATGGACCGCCTGTTGACGGTTGCTCTGCCCCGTGTACGTGACTTCAAAGGCATCAACGACAAAGGCTTCGACGGTCGGGGTAACTATACCTTGGGCGTAAAAGAGCAAATCATCTTCCCTGAAATTTCGATTGACAAAATCAAATCGATTTCGGGTATGGATATTACCTTCGTAACGAGCGCCGAAAACGACGAGCAGAGCTATGAGCTTCTTAAAGCTTTCGGTATGCCTTTCGCTAACGCCAAGAAACAAAACGACTAATGGCTAAGGAATCAGCAAAAGCAAGAGCGCGCAAGCGCATCGCTCTGGTTGCCCGCTACGCCGAAAAGCGCAAGGCGCTGAAGGCCGCTGGTGACTACGAAGGTTTAGACAAGTTGCCCCGTGACTCTTCGCCTGTGCGTCTGCACAACCGCGACCTGATCGACGGCCGTCCTCGTGGTTACATGCGTAAGTTTGGCATTAGCCGTGTACGCTTCCGCGAAATGGCGCTGGCAGGTAAGATACCCGGTGTAACAAAGTCCAGCTGGTAATTTGTTACCTATTGCTTCTTAGCTTTTGCTAAAAGCAATTATACTTGGCAGGTTGCCGAGAGAAACCATTGGCCGTTCCCGCAAAGACGAGCCAAGAAGTCTTAAACGAAAATTTCACTGCCGTCTTTCGGCGGCAGTGAAATTTTCATATCTTTGCGGCTCCCTAAAAAAGGGCGCCTCTTTTTTTACCCCAAAATGAACACAGATCCAATTGCCGATTACCTGACCCGGGTGCGCAATGCCATCAAGGCAAATCACCGGGTAGTAGAGATTCCGGCCAGCAACATCAAGAAGGAAATTACGAAGGTGCTCTACAAAAAGGGCTACATTCAGAGCTACCGTTTTGATGATGCTGCAGTACAAGGCACGATCAAAATCGCGCTGAAGTACAACCCTGCTACAAAGCAGCCTGCCATTACGAAGTTGGAGCGTGTCAGTTCACCTGGTTTGCGTACTTATGCAGCCGTTGACAACATGCCCCGCGTACTGAGCGGTCTGGGTATTGCTATCCTCTCTACTTCGAAAGGGGTGATGACGGAAAAAGAAGCTAAAGCCGAGAACGTGGGCGGCGAAGTGCTGTGCTACGTTTACTAATCGACAAGAACTAGATATGTCACGCATTGGTAAACTGCCCATCAGCCTGCCCTCCGGTGTTCAGGTTGAAGTGAGCAAAGAAAACGAAGTAACTGTAAAGGGTCCTAAGGGTACTCTGTCGGTTCCGGTTGACCGCGACATTACGGTTACGCAAGCCGATGGTCAGTTGGTAGTTGAACGTCCTACCGAGCAGAAGCGCCACAAGGCGATGCACGGTCTCTATCGTTCGCTACTAAATAATTCCATTCAAGGAGTTAGCACTGGCTACGAGCACAAACTGGAATTAGTAGGTGTAGGTTACAAAGCTGCAATGGCTGGTACTACGCTCGAACTTTCTCTAGGTTACTCACACAACATCTTCTTGGCGTTGCCAAAGGAGGTCACTGCTACTGCAGTAACTGAGAAAGGTAAAAACCCCATCGTTACTTTGAGTAGCATCGATAAGCAACTGCTCGGCCAGGTGGCCGCTAAGATTCGTTCGTTGCGCAAAGTGGAGCCTTACAAAGGCAAAGGTGTGCGCTTCGTGGGTGAGCAGATTCGTCGTAAGGCTGGTAAAACGGCTTCGAAATAATAACACATCATGGCTTTCGATAAAGCAACTAGAAGAAAACGGATCCAGCGCATCATCCGCACTAAGGTGGCTGGCACGTCCGAGCGTCCACGCTTATCGGTGTTTCGTAGCAACACGGGCATTTATGCTCAGATTATCGACGACACTACCGGTCATACGTTGGCGTCTGCTTCCTCGAAGCACGTTTCGGTGGAAGGGGGCAACGGAGTCGCCCTCGCTGCCGCAGTCGGCAGAGAAATTGCCGCCCGTGCTACAGGAAAAGGAATTTCGAAAGTGGTATTTGACCGTTCCGGTTATCTCTACCACGGCCGCGTAAAATCATTGGCAGAAGGAGCCCGCGAAGGCGGCCTCAATTTCTAAATCATCATGGCAGAATTTAACAACGGCCCTCGTGGTGGCAACGCCGACAACCGTGGCGGTGGCAATGACCGTCGTGGTGGTGGCAATGACCGTCGCGGCAATGACCGTAACGCCGAACAGTCGCGTACTGGTGACTCGGATTTGAAAGAGAAAGTAGTTGCTATCAACCGCGTAGCTAAAGTAGTGAAAGGCGGTCGTCGCTTCAGCTTCTCGGCCATCGTAGTAGTAGGTGACGGTAACGGAACCGTAGGTTACGGCCTCGGTAAAGCAAACGAAGTAACCGACGCCATTGCTAAAGGCATTGACGACGCAAAGAAAAACCTCGTGCGCGTTCCTCTTTACAAGCACACTGTGCCTCACGTAATGGAAGGCAAATATTCTGGTGGCTTCGTGCTGGTACAGCCAGCAGCTGCTGGTACTGGAGTAATTGCGGGTGGTGCTATGCGTGCAGTATTTGAAAGCGCTGGTATCAAGGATGTACTGGCAAAGTCTAAAGGATCTTCAAACCCACATAACGTGGTTAAGGCTACTTTTGATGCTTTGCTGAAAATGCGGGACCCAATGCAAATTGCTCAGGCTCGCGGCATCACTCTCGCCCAAGTTTTTAACGGTTAATAAGCAATGGCGCAGATTCAAATTAAACTCGTCAAAAGCGTTATTGACCGCCCAGAGCGTCAGAAGCGCACAGTTAAGGCCTTAGGTCTTGGCAAAATTGGCAGCACCAAAGAGGTAGAATACACTCCTCAGGTAGCTGGAATGATAGCTGCAGTGCAGCACTTGTTGGAAGTAACCGCACTTTAGGATATCCCGACCATGAATCTCAGCAATCTCCAACCTGCCGAAGGCTCAACGCGCAACAACAAGCGCCTTGGCCGCGGAACGGGTTCCGGCCGTGGCGGCACTTCGACGCGCGGTCACAAAGGCCAAAAGTCCCGTTCGGGCTATTCTAAAAAGTCAGGCTTCGAAGGTGGCCAGATGCCGTTGCAGCGCCGTGTGCCTAAATTCGGTTTCAAAAATATTAACCGGATCGAATACAAGGCAGTTAACTTAGACGTGTTGGCTGGGTTAACTGAAAACGGTACTGTTACCACGCTTGACAGCGCTTTCTTTGTGTCAGCAGGACTAGCTTCGAAGAGTGCCAAGATCAAAGTACTAGGCCGCGGTGAAATCACCAAAGCTTTGGAAGTTCACGCTCATGCTTTCTCAAAATCTGCTGTTGAAGCTATTGAGAAAGCAGGGGGTAAAGCTGTGACGCTGTAAAGCAAGATTGGCAATGAACAAGTTCATCACTACGATTAAGAACATTTTTGCGATTGAAGATCTGCGTATGCGGATCTTCAATACGCTTTTCTTCATTGCCATATACCGGTTAGGTTCTTTCGTGGTACTACCGGGCGTTGATGCAACTCGTCTGAAGACGGGTGGTGCGTCAGGGGTGTTTGGTATCCTGGATACTCTGCTTGGCGGTGCATTCAGCAATGCTTCCATCTTTGCCTTGGGTATTATGCCTTACATCTCGGCTTCTATTGTATTGCAACTGCTTACGATAGCTGTGCCATATTTCCAGAAGCTTCAAAAAGAGGGAGAGTCAGGCAGAAAGAAGATCAATCAGTATACACGTATTCTCACCATCCCTATTGTGATGGCGCAGTCGGTAGGATTCATTGCTACCATTAATGCTGACGCTATCATCAGCCCCGGCACATTTTTCACCATCACTACGATGTTGATTATCAGTGCTGGTACGCTGTTTTGTATGTGGTTAGGTGAAAAGATTACTGATAAAGGCATTGGCAACGGCATTTCTATGATCATAATGATCGGAATTGTATCCCGTCTGCCAGGTGCCATTATTGGTGAAGCGGCTGCTAAAGGCATGCGCGGTTCATTAATTTTCTTAATTGAACTAGTTGTCTTGTTTTTAGTAGTAATGGCAGTTATTGTGCTGACGCAAGCTGTACGCCGAATTCCAGTACAGTATGCAAAGCAAGTAGGGAGTACTGCTCAGCTAAACGCACAGCGTCAGTTTATCCCGATGAAGGTTAATGCTGCTGGTGTAATGCCAATTATCTTCGCTCAGTCGTTGATGTTTGTACCAGCTATTTTAGCTTCTGTTTGGCAAAATGATAGCGAGACTGCAAGCTATATTGGTGTGAAGTTTTCGGACTACACTTCGTGGCAGTACAACTTGGTTTTTGCCACACTTATCATTGTCTTCACGTACTTCTATACGGCTATCAGTGTCAATCCTAACCAGATTGCTGATGACTTGAAGCGGAGCGGTGGTTTTGTTCCCGGTGTTAAGCCAGGACGTGACACTTCAGAATATATTGATGAAGTGCTTACTCATATTACTCTGCCTGGTGCTGTTGCCCTAGCTTTGATAGCTATTTTCCCCTCGCTTGCTCTATTAGCTGGCGTGACTCGTCCTTTCTCAGCCTTCTATGGTGGTACTTCGCTCATCATAATGGTGGGTGTGGTATTGGATACTCTCAATCAAGTAGAAAGCTATTTGTTGATGCGCCATTATGATGGTATGATGAAAACGGGCAAGTTGCGTGGCCGTTCGCAGAACATAGCAATGGCTTCCTAATCAGTCATGATTGTTTACAAGACTGAAGAAGAGATAGAACTTATCCGGGCTAGTGCGAAAGTATTAGCTCAAGCTCACGGGGAAGTCGCGGGCATGATCAGAGAAGGAATTACAACGCGAGAGCTAGATCAGCGCGCTGAAGAATTCATTCGGGATCATGGCGGTCAACCTTCTTTCAAAGGCTACAACGATTTTCCGTATAGTCTCTGTATCTCACCTAACGCTGTTGTGGTTCATGGATTTCCAGGCGACCATACACTTAAAAACGGTGATATTATTTCGGTTGACTGCGGCGTGCTTTTAAACGGGTATCATTCAGACAGTGCTTACACTTACCCAGTCGGGGAAGTGTCACCAGAAGTGCTTCAGCTTCTAGATGAAACTAAAAAGTCGCTATATCTCGGTATCGAACAGGCAGTGGCTGGTAACCGAATGGGTGATGTTAGCTATGCCATCCAAAATCATGTTGAAAAACAAGGTTATGGAGTAGTTAGGGAACTTGTCGGCCACGGGATTGGTAAGAAACTGCATGAGCGGCCTGAAGTGCCGAATTACGGTAAACGTGGTTCGGGGCTAAAACTGCAAACCGGGTTAGTTCTTGCCATTGAGCCGATGGTGAATTTAGGAAAAAAGGATGTAGTACAGGAAAAGGATGGCTGGACCATTCGGACCAAAGACTACAAACCATCAGCGCACTTTGAGCATACCGTAGTCATACGAAAAGACAAAGCGGAGATTCTTACCTCTTTCGAATACATAGAAAAAGCCTTACAGTAGCCTTATGGCAAAACAAACTTCCATTGAGCAAGACGGAGTCATCCTGGAAGCCCTTTCCAACGCCATGTTTCGAGTGGAACTGGAAAATGGTCACCAACTGATTGCCCATATCTCGGGTAAGATGCGGATGCACTACATTAAGATTTTGCCGGGAGATAAGGTAAAACTGGAAATGTCACCCTACGATCTGTCGAAGGGACGAATTGTGTACCGTTACAAATAAACCGACGACATGAAAGTCAAAACGTCCGTCAAGAAGCGTAGCGTTGATTGTAAAATCATCCGCCGCAAAGGCAAACTCTACGTCATCAACAAAAAGAACCCGCGCTATAAGCAGCGTCAAGGGTAGTAGCACCAGACTTTTTAATAAAGCACATGGCTCGTATTGCAGGGGTAGATATCCCAGATAACAAGCGCGGTGAAATCGCGCTGACCTACATTTTCGGCATCGGCCGTCCTTCTGCCCAGCAGATCCTTACCAAAGCAGGTGTTGACCTGAACAAGAAGGTGAAAGATTGGACTGAAGCAGAGGCTGGTGAAATCCGCGGCGTAATTGCTGCTGAGTTTAAGACCGAAGGTGTACTGCGCTCAGAAGTGCAGTTAAACATTAAGCGCCTGATGGACATCGGTTGCTACCGCGGTCTGCGTCACCGCAAAGGTCTGCCTGTTCGTGGTCAGCGTACCAAGAACAACTCGCGTACCCGTAAGGGCAAGCGCAAGACCGTTGCTGGCAAGAAAAAAGCTACTAAATAAACTGTAGCGGAAATCGACTTCTGCATTGACATAGTTAAGGTAGGGGTCAACACCTTCCGCGTATTTTCGCGATAACCAAATGGCACAAAAGAGAAAAGACAAAGCCAAGAAGCGCGTTGTCGTTGTTGAGCCAGTAGGCCAAGTACACATCAAGGCTTCGTTCAACAACATCATCATTTCCATTACCAACAATAATGGCCAAGTTATTTCTTGGGCTTCTGCTGGTAAAATGGGCTTCCGTGGCTCTAAGAAGAACACGCCTTACGCTGCTCAGATGGCTGCTACCGATTGTGGTAAAGTAGCTCACGACTTGGGCATGCGCAAAGCCGAAGTGTTTGTTAAAGGTCCGGGTGCTGGCCGTGAGTCGGCTATCCGTACGCTGGGTAACGTGGGTATTGAGGTAACGACCATCAAGGACGTGACGCCGCTGCCCCACAATGGCTGCCGTCCTCCCAAACGTCGTCGCGTATAATTATCTGAACTGGTAAGCCCAGTGCTTACCTCCGGTGTCGGGTTTCTGGTGCGCCCTTTCTCTATAGTAAGGCGTATCTGAGAAGCCCGACACGCGCAGTTCAACCCCCTCAAAACTCAACAACCCCGAAATGGCACGTTATACCGGTCCAAAAACCAAGATTGCCCGTCGCTTTGGTGAGCCAATCTTTGGCCCAAGCAAGGCACTCACCAAAAAAGCGTATCCTCCTGGCCAGCATGGCCGTGGTCGTCGCAAAAAGCAAAGCGAGTATGCTGTCCAGCTGATGGAGAAGCAGAAAGTTAAATATATGTACGGTGTGCTTGAGAAGCAGTTCGAGAACCTGTTCCATAAAGCAGCCACGATGCCCGGTATCACCGGTGACAACCTGTTGGCTTTGTTGGAGTCTCGCCTTGATAACACCGTATACCGTTTGGGCATTGCTACGACGCGTCGGGCTGCCCGTCAGCTAGTGTTGCACAAACACGTTACTGTTAACGGCGAAATCGTAAATATTGCTTCTTACAAGCTCCGTGCTGGTGATGTTGTAGCAGTACGTGAAAAGTCAAAATCACTGGAGGCAATTACTACTAGCCTAAGTGCTCGTAACGCTCGTGCTTTCTCGTGGTTGGAATGGGACGGCAAGGAAATGGCTGGTAAGTTCATCAGCGCTCCTTCGCGTGAGTTGATTCCGGAGAAAATCACGGAGCAGCTTATCGTCGAGTTGTACTCGAAGTAATCAAAAGCTGGCCTGTTCACGCAGGTCAGTTTCTTGCTTCGACTTTCTTTAAATGGATTCAAGTATTGGGTAGTGGGTACTGAGGCACTTCTATAGGCTTCTATACTCAATACCCATTACTCAATACTAAAACCGCCCCAACTTATGTCAATCTTAGCTTTTCAAATGCCGGAGAAGGTAGTAATGGAGAAATCCGACGACTTCTACGGAACGTTTGAATTTAAACCGCTGGAGAAAGGCTACGGCGTCACGATCGGCAACGCATTACGCCGTATCCTGTTGTCGTCGCTGGAGGGCTACGCCATCACGTCGGTTCGCACCAGCAGCGTTCTGCACGAGTTCATGACCATTGAGGGGGTGATTGAGGACATGTCCGAAATCATCCTCAACCTGAAGCAAGTGCGCTTCAAGAAGGTTAGTGATGCAATAGAGGATAAAATCACTGTTCGCATCAAAGGCCAAGAGACATTCACTGCTGGTGATATCAACAAATTTACCAATGGATTTGAGGTCCTAAACACGGACCTCATTATCTGCCATGTTGATCCTTCGGTAGAATTAGAATTTGAATTCTCGATTCAGAAAGGTCGTGGTTACGTGCCTGCTGAAGAAAACAAGCCAGCCGACCAAGTATTTGGTCAGATTGCAATTGACGCCATCTTCACGCCAATTAAAAACGTGAAGTACAGCATCGAAAACACTCGGGTAGAACAAAAAACCGACTATGAGAAGCTCCTCATCGAGATTCACACGGACGGCTCCATTCACCCAGAGGAAGCACTGAAAGGTGCTGCCAACATCCTTATTCAACACTTCATGCTGTTCTCGGACAGCACCATGACCTTCGAAACGGCTAAGGCTGAAGAAGAAGAGACTGTGGATGAAGAAACCCTGCACATGCGTAAGGTTCTGAAGACGCCATTGGCAGATATGGACCTCAGCGTGCGCGCTTACAACTGTCTCAAAGCCGCTGATATCAAAACTCTCGGTGATTTGGTGCAGTTGGATATGTCAGACATGATGAAGTTCCGCAACTTCGGTAAGAAGTCGCTGACTGAGCTGGAAAACCTCGTGGAGGAAAAAGGCCTGAACTTCGGCATGGATTTGAGCAAATACAAGCTCGACGAAGAATAGAAATATTTAAGGTGCTCTTCCTAGCAAGGCTTTCGCCTATGGGATGAGCACCTTTTTTTGCCCATTCATTTTTTTCATTAGTGAGCCCAAGGGGCGGCGGTTCTAATGAGAAGGCAGCTTAACCCAGCCTGCTTTCCGCCGTGGTCGTCGTTCGCAAGCCCACGCTTTTTTCCTTTTTATGCGTCACGGTAAAACTATCAACCACCTCGGCCGCACGGCCTCGCACCGCAATGCTATGTTGGCTAACATGGCTTCGTCTTTGATCATGCATAAGCGTGTAACTACGACGGTTGCTAAAGCTAAAGCCCTACGTCAGTTTGTAGAACCTCTGCTCACCAAGTCGAAGAATGATACGACTCACTCACGTCGTACGGTGTTCTCGGTACTGGAAAACAAAGAGACTCTGAAAGAACTGTTCGGCGACGTAGCAGCTAAAATTGCTAATCGTCCTGGTGGATACACCCGTATTATCAAGCTAAGCCAGAGCCGCCTCGGTGACAACGCCGACATGTGCATTATTGAATTGGTTGACTACAACGAAACGTTGCTGGAAGCCAAAACAGCTGGTGAAGCCAAAACCACAACCACTCGTCGTTCGCGTGGCAAGAAGAAATCTATTACTGCTACGGCTGGTGAAGGCGAATCTTCAGCTGAAGTTGTAGCTGACGCTCCAGTTGCAGCTGCACCTACCACAGAGGTATCGGCTCCGGAAGATACCCCAACGGACACGTTGAAAGAAGGTGAAACGCGCGACGAGAAGAAAGACGAGGAGTCTGCTTCGTAGTCTTAGCGAAAAAATAGAAAGATGAAAAGGGACGTGCCGATTGGTACGTCCCTTTTTGTTTGGTTCTTGAATGGCATATTACAGGATTAAGGTAAAGGCTGCGAAACAGAGTAGGCTATTTTCTGAAATTCTTACCTTGTTGCCACAAACGACGTGTCTTTGTCGAGCCTTCTGAACGACTCGATGTGCGAGTACCAACTTTTCCAACCTCACTTTCTTCTATCATGAGCATCATCACTGCCATTCATGCCCGTCAGATTTTTGATTCACGCGGCAATCCAACCGTTGAAGTGGACGTAACCACTGACAGCGGTACCGTGGGCCGGGCGGCTGTGCCTTCGGGTGCCAGCACCGGCAAGCACGAGGCCGTAGAACTGCGCGACGACGATAAAAGCATGTACATGGGCAAAGGCGTGCTCAAAGCCGTTGAGAACGTGAACAGCCAGATTGCCGAGGAGCTAATCGGCTTTTCTGTATTCGAGCAAGGCCTGCTCGATAAGATTATGCTGGAGCTAGATGGCACTCCGAACAAGGCGAAACTAGGCGCCAATGCCATATTAGGTGCTTCGTTGGCTATTGCCCGGGCAGCAGCGCAAGAAGCCGGTATGCCGCTTTACCGCTACGTAGGTGGGGTAGGGGCTACTACGTTGCCCGTACCAATGATGAATATCCTAAACGGTGGTTCGCACGCCGACAATTCCATCGACTTCCAGGAGTTCATGATTATGCCGGTTGGTGCCTCTTCGTTTTCGGAAGCACTGCGTTGGGGTACTGAGATTTTTCACCACCTCAAGAACGTGCTCAAAAAGCAAGGTTTCAGCACCAACGTAGGCGACGAAGGTGGCTTTGCGCCTAACATTAAATCCAATGAAGACGCCATCAAGATTGTATTGCAAGCCATTGAAGTGGCTGGCTACAAACCCGGCGACGACGTGATGATTGCCATGGATGCGGCGGTATCTGAATTTTACGAAGATGGGCACTACCACTTCAAGAAAAGCACCGGCGACAAACTGACTTCTTCGGAGATGGTATCGTACTGGACCGACTGGACCAAGAAGTACCCGATTATCAGCATTGAGGACGGTATGGACGAGGACGACTGGACCGGCTGGAAAGCGCTGACCGAAAGCATCGGCTCTACTACACAGTTGGTAGGTGACGATTTGTTTGTAACCAACGTGAACCGCTTGCAGCGGGGTATAGATGAGAAGATTGCCAATGCTATTCTCATCAAGGTAAACCAGATTGGTACGCTCACCGAAACCATCGATGCCGTGAACCTGGGCCGCCGCAACGGCTATAAGAGCATCATGAGCCACCGCTCGGGCGAAACCGAGGACAATACCATTGCCGACTTGGCAGTAGCGCTGAACACTGGCCAGATTAAGACGGGTTCGGCTTCGCGCTCCGACCGGATGGCTAAGTACAACCAACTGCTCCGCATTGAGGAGGAACTAGGTGAAGTGGCTTATTTTCCTGGCCGCAAGATGTAATACGAAGCCTCAGCGTAAGCTCGGGTTTTAGTTGGAGAAGGCTCTGTTGCTGAATGAGGCAATAGAGCCTTTTTTGTTTGTAACAGAGGACCAGGTCGGCTCCGTTTGATCCGAGAAAGGATACTTCCTTTGTAGCTTTGTAGTAAATGCTTTTATATTTGAATGATGTCTTTCACCGCTATTCCAACAAGTATTCCCGCTTTCCTGCGCAGCTTCTACTTTTATGTGGGGGTCGGGTTTCTGGTGTGGATGCTAGTGTTCGACGCCAATGATTTTGTGAAGCAATATGATATGTATGCCAAGCTGCACGAATTGCAAGCTGAGCGGAAGTATTATTTGGATAATATTGAAACAGTAAAGAAGGAGCGTAGCGAGTTATTAAGCAGCCCAGAACTGCTGGAAAAATTTGCTCGCGAAAAATATATTATGAAACGCCCCGGTGAAGACGTATTTATTCTGGTGCCTAACCAGGAAAGCAATTAATACTTCGCGTTCTAGAACCAACGAACTACACATAGCCTAAGCCAGCCCTTACGCTCCGAATGGAAACGCAGGGACTGGCTTTTCTACTGGTAATGCATTGAGTATTAATGGTGTGTTGTTTGGTAGCACACTGGGTGGTAGTATGCCGGGCAACAACTATAGCTCCCGTTTCGGCGGTATTTCGGTGTACTCGGGCACTCACTGTGCAAAGCACCCGCGAAGAGTAACCAGCGGGTTTTATGCTGAGCGTATATCCTAACCCAGCGGTAATTGGAAAGCTTCTCACGGGGCCGCTAACGGGCGTGGGTAACTACAAAAAAGCCGATCTGAACCTATATGATGGCTTGGGCCGGCAAGTAGCGCGTGAGCAAGTAAGCCTCACGGGCTGAATAGCTCCCGTTACGTTCGATACCAAGGCGTTGAGTTCCGGCGTGCACATGCTGCGCCTAACCGGCGCTGGCCTGAATGCCACGCGGCGTATCATTATCGAATGGCGGAGTCTGGAACTGAGCATCAACTGGCTGTTCGGCTAGGTATCGGCGGTAGGTGGCTGGGTATTATGGAACCGGCTGTTTACTGCCGATTTGCGTTCAAGGAACCGAGGGCCAGTTGCTTAAGTTACACAGTGTCTACTCGCCCTGCTCATGAGGATAATACGCTGTTTAGTTGGTTTACGCGCAGCTACTGTGTGCCAGGTGCTTGTGGTGGTACTGGCCTTGAGCTTGCCGTTGGGAGCCACTACGCCGGCCGCCGTACCACCACCCACCCAGATTCAGGTGGCGCGGCGGTTTCTGTTGGCGGTGCTGCACGGTGAGTTTCAGGCGGCGCATGGTATGTTGGCACCCGAGGTAGGCAGGGCCCTTGCGCCAACCCAGTTTCGGGCAGCGGCTATGCCACTGTACCAGCAAGGCCAGCATTTCGGGCCAACTATTGATTTGTATAAGCTGGGGTTCCGGCTCCGCGACCAGCAGGCAACCCAGTCGTTTGTAGCCTTTACGTTTAAGGCTGATACGCTGGCGGCCCGACCCGAGGTACAACTGGATGTTACGTTCCGGGATTCTACGGCCCGGCAGATACTGAGCTTTGCACTAATACCCCTGCGTGTAGCAGGCCCGCCAACTAAATAAGCTTCGGTAGAAAAGTCCCGCCTTGTTTTCAGGATGGGACTTTTAGTATTGGTGGAGCAGCAACGGTTTACCCTGGCAACGAAATCTTACCCATCGTAACGGCTGGTACCCGCTGGCGACCTGCCCCAATGGATAGCGGCTCGCCAGCTACGGCCTCATTAGCCAGCACGGCAAACAAAACGGCTTCTTTGGCATCGGGCAGAATGCCGAGCTGCTCGGTGGTGGAAAGGCGGCAGTAGGGAAGATACCGTTGCAACGCGGCCTGTAGGCTGGGGTTGTGGGCCCCACCGCCACTGGCGTACACCGTTAAGCTGGGGTGGCGGCCGAATGCCTGCGTTACAGCTTGGGCAACGCTAGCGGCGCTTAACTCGGTAAGGGTAGCCAACAAATCTTGCAGCCCAAGCTGCTCTGTGCCGCTCTGCATTTGAGCTTGCCGCAAATACTCTGCATGGAAGAGTTCGGGGCCGGTGGTTTTGGGTGGTGCAGCCGTGAAGAACGGATGGGCGAGCAAAGCCTGCAGCAATCCGGTATGTACTTGGCCGGCCGCTGCCAGCTTCCCGTCTTCGTCGTACGCCAGGCTGGGGCGGTGCGCGCGCACGGTGGCATCGAGTAGGGTATTACCGGGGCCGGTATCGGTGCTGAAGGCGGTGCTGGTATCTTGCCCGATGCGTGGAAGGTAGGTGAAGTTGGCAATGCCGCCCAGGTTCAGGAGCAGGCGCTCTTCCTTGGGGCTGCTGAGCAGCAAATAGTCGCCGTAGGCAGCTAGGGGGGCCCCTTCGCCGCCGGCGGCAATGTGCTTTTGGCGAAAGTCGCTCAGCGTGATGATGCCGGTGCGTACGGCTACATGGTCACCGTCGCCGAGTTGCAGGGTGGCGTTGAGGGGAAAATCGGGGCGTTGGTGCTGATGTTGGGGGGCGTGGTACACGGTTTGGCCGTGGCTCGCCAGCAAGTCTACCTCAGTGGCGGGTATCTGCCACTCACGCAGGCACGCCAGCACCATATCGGCGTGCAGCAACCCCAGCCACGGATTCAGCAGCGTGAGGTACTCCAAATCCACTTGCCCGTTGGGGCCGCCCGCAAACACCTCCCGAATCCGGTGGCGCACGTCATCGGTGTACGGCACGGTGGCAAAGTGCTCCAGCGTGAGCTTGGTCGCCAGCCCGTGGCCTTCCAGCTTACACAGCGCCACATCCAGCCCATCGAGCGAAGTGCCCGACATCAAACCTATGATGCGCCGGCTGGGCTGCTGAGCGAGGAAGTGTAGGCGAGCCAGATGCTTGTTCATTGGTTTTGTGCCGTTTACTACTGATGCAGGCAAGCCGAAAGACAGTGAAACAAATTATGTACTCTTTATTGCTGTAAGATGGCCCTACGCTGCTTCCAGGCCGCATTACGGAATGCATAGATAGCAAAACGCCCAGCTAACCGCTTAGCCGGGCGTTTTCAAGAGCAGAAATTATTTCGTGTGAAACAGCCTGGTAGCTGCTTTACTCAATCTTCTTGCCGGCCATAGCCTGCTTGATGGAAATGTTCATCACCCGCTCGGCGTAGGGGCTGGTGAGGGCTTCCAGCTCATCCACGGCTTTCAGGATGGTATCCTTGTCTTTGGTTTCGAGGGCTTCGCGCAGGTTTTGGGTGGCAGCGGCTGTTAGCGTGATTTCATCCTCCGTGAGGTGCTGGTGGTTTTTTTCCACGAACCGTTCCACTTGGTAGAGCATCTGCTCGGCTACGGTACGGGCCTCAATCACCATGCGGGCGGCCACGTCCTCGCGGGCAAACGTGAGCGAGTCCATCAGCATCTTCTCCACCTGGTCGTCGGTGAGGCCGTACTGCGGCTTGATTTCCACGGCTTGGCTGGTACCGGAGCGCAGCTCAATGGCTTCCACTTTCAGGATGCCGTCGGCGTTCAGAATAAAGTTCACATCTACCTTGGGTAAGCCGGCGGGCATGGCCGGAATACCGCGCAAATCGAATTCGGCCAGCTTGCGGTTCTCGCTCACCAAATCCCGCTCGCCTTGGTACACCGATATTTTCAGGTTCACTTGCCCATCTACGCTGGTGGTGTACTGGCGGCCGGCTTTGGTTGGAATCTTGGAGTTGCGGGCAATAATGGGGTCCATGAGGCCACCCAGCGTTTCGATACCCAGCGTGAGCGGCGTCACGTCGAGCAGCAGCACGTCGCGGCGGTTGCCCCCCAATATGTCGGCCTGAATGGCAGCGCCTAGGGCCACTACTTCGTCGGGGTTGAGCGAGCTGTTGGCGGGCTGCTGGAAAAATGCGGATACCGAATCATACACCAGCGGTACGCGGGTGGAGCCACCTACCAGCAACACAGCATCCAGATCATCTGGCGTGAGCTTGGCATCGGCTAAGGCTTGGCGGCAGCTTACAATGGTGCGCTCTACCAGCGGGCCAACCAGCTCGTTGAACTTCGCTTTGCTGAGGGGGAGCAGCGTGCCGTGGAAATCAAATTCCAGCGCATCCTGTTGGCTGAGCTGCTTCTTGGCTTCCTCGGCCAGCAAGCGCAACTCTTGCTGCCTCGATGGATTCTGATAGAGAACGGCCGACAGCTGATACTCGCCCGCCCAGTAGTCGTAGATGGCGCGGTCCAGGTCGTCGCCACCCAGGTAGGTGTCGCCGTTGGTGCTGAGTACCTCGAAAATGCCCTGCTGAATGCGCAGAATGCTTACATCAAAGGTGCCACCGCCCAGGTCATACACGGCTACGGTTTTTTCCTCGTCGGGGCTCAACCCAATGCCGTAGGCCAGGGCCGCCGCCGTGGGTTCGTTCACAATACGCAGCACTTCCAGTCCCGCCAAGCGGCCGGCGTCGCGGGTGGCTTGGCGCTGGGAGTCGTTGAAGTAGGCGGGCACCGTAATAACGGCTTTGTTGACGGGCGTTTTGAGGGCGTGCTCGGCGCGGGCGCGCAACTCCTTTAGTATCTCGGCCGACAGCTCGATAGGGGAGTAGAACTTCTCGCCGACCCGGATTTTCACCAGGCCCTCCGAGTTATCATCAATCACCTTGTAGCCCAGGTCGGAAGCATGGTTGCCGAGGTCTTTGTAGCTTTTGCCCAGAAGACGCTTCACCGAGTAAATCGTGTTCTGCGGGTCCGTGAGCAAATACGCCTTGGCATCGGTACCCACGATGGGCGTCTCGCCGCCCTGCGGAAAATGCACCACCGATGGCACGATGGTGCCCCGGTCGAGGTCGTTGATGGCGTGCGGCTGCCGGGTGTCCGGATGAATGTAGGCTACCAACGAATTGGTCGTGCCCAAATCGATACCCACGATGATTTCTTCCTGCTGAATACTCCCGGTGGAGAGGTTGATTGCGACTTTAGCCATGCGTAGTTGAGCGGAGCGCCGGAGCGTGCAAAATGGGCGCTGTAAAAACCCTACGGGGATGTGACCGGTAAGGTGCAGCGCAAACGCAAAAATAACGAAGAATTGCCGGTAGAGGCCTTTGCGCCAATCTCTATAGCACCTATCCAATATGCTTCTGAAATATCGTTCATAATTCGGGGAAAGCACACCCTGAAAAGTCCGGATCCGGTTGTGTTTGCGTAGCTTGATATAGAATCGTGATAATATAATTTAAATACAACCATACGCTGTGTTCCTGGCTGGCGAAAAATGACCCGTGCCCGGCCACTTTATTGCTGATTAAACGTCCCGGATTCCCCTGTTGCAGCTTTCTGACTCGCTTCCACTACTTGCCGATTTTCGGTGAGCTGGCTGTTTATTTTCCATTTTTTACCACCATCTTCATCATGAAAAAAAGTCTTACGCGTCCCATTATTCCGGTGGCCGTGGCCGCCGCTGCCGTTGCCGGGTTTCTGGCCTGGAGCAACCCTGGCACGCCGCTGGAAGCCAGTAGCCACCGGGAGGCTCCCCTCATTGCCGACGACCCGTTGGCCGACAACACCGACCTTTACGCCTTCCGCGACCCGGTAAACTCGGAGATGATTAACATCATTGCCAATTACATTCCGCTGGAGCTGCCCCAGGGCGGCCCGAACTACAATACGTTCGGCGAAAACGTGCGCTACGAGATTCACATCAAGAATTCGACCACAGTAAACCCCACCGGCGACAACATCACCTACCGCTTCACCTTCACGCGCACCAACCAGGACCCCACCACGTTTTTCAACATCCGGCTGGGGCAGCAGAATCTGAAAACCACCTACATCTGCGAGAAGAGCGTGAACGGTGGCGCTTTCAGCACTATTGTTACCAATGGCGTAGTGCCGCCACCCAACATTGGGCCGCGCTCCATTGAAAGCGGCGCCGGCCTGAACACCACCTATAACGCCCTGATGACGGGTGCCATACAGACGGCTGGGGCGGCCAAAATCTTCTGCGGCCCCGTAGATGACCCGTTCTTCGTGGACTTGGGCGGCATCTTCGACTTGGGCGGCGTCCGTACCGCCAGTGCCCGCGACGGAGTGGCCCGCAAGAACACCCACGCCATTGCCTTGCAAATCCCGATTTCCGAGTTGCAGAAAGACGGCAAAACCGGTGCCATGGCCGCCAACATCCTCGACCCCGACTTCGTGATTGGGGTGTGGGCTTCGGCGAGCCGGCCAGCTATGCGCACCCTGAACGTTGATGGTACCCAGACCCACACGGGCAGCTGGGTGCAGGTGTCGCGCCTGGGTATGCCGCTCACCAACGAGGTAATTATCCCGGTTGGCAGCAAAGACGGCTGGAATGCCCGCGTACCCGGTGCCGAGCGCGCCTCCGACGACGACTACTTCACCAACCCTGAGCTGGGCCTGTACATGGCCGACAACGTGCCGGTGGCCCCGGCCGGTCCTAAGCCAGCCGGCCAGACCTATTACGGCGAGGCGGTGCCCGGCTTGGCTGCATTACGTATTCAGTCACGCTCTTTGCAGAGCTTTGACTTCCGGAATGGTGCTAACGGTGTGTCGGGCCTGACGGCCGCGCAACGCGTCGGTACCGTTTTTGCCGATGCCACGTTTGGCCCGTATTTGCTGCGGGCCGGCAAGCCACGTTCAGTTGACATTCTGCCCATCTTCCACACAGGTGTTCCAAACCTGCCGCCGTATCAATTGGCTAATGGCAAAAATGGCAATCCGCTAGCAGTTGGTAAGCCCTTTATCAACAACTTTCTGCCGGTTATCGGCGACATGCTGCGCCTGAACATGGCCGTGCCGACGACGCCCCGCAACTCGCCGGCTTTCAGCTCGGAAGGGTTGCTAGCAGCTGCGGTTGCTGGTCTTACGGTAGCGCCTTACAATACCAACGCCAACCTGGAATTCATTCCGAACATGGACGGCTTCCCGAATGGTCGGCGCTTGGAAGACGACGTAACCCGCATCGAACTACAAGCCGTAGGTGGTGCCGTACTGGCCGCCATTGGCCTGTGGTACGACGACTATACCGCCGGTGGAGCCAACCCGGTGACAGCGCAGCTGGGCGGGGTACTCAGCTTCCGCACTGGTGTAGAAGCCAACGATACCACGTTCAAGGCTGCTTTCCCGTATCTGCAAACGCCGTGGAGCGGCACCAAAGCCCAGCGCGTTGCCTTGTCGCAACGCTCGCCTTCGGGCGGCTTGGGCTTACAGGGCGGCGCTATTGCCTCGTTGCAGGCTTTCCCAAATCCGGTGGTTGACCAGACAACGTTCCGCTACGAGGTAGGCGTGAAGAGCACCCTGTCGCTGGTAGTTTCCGATATGATGGGCCGTAAGGTAAGCACGCTCATCAAGGCGAAAGAATACAAGCCGGGTGTCTACGAGTACAAGTGGCAATTACCCGAATCGATGGCTGCCGGTACGTATGTGGCCACGTTTTACAGCGGTGCCACAGTGGTGCAATCCGTGAAGCTGATCCATCAGCCCCGCTAGGTAACGCAGCAAGTAAGTAGGTGGAGAGCCAGAGGAGCTGTCGGCGCACGTTGCGTTGGCAGCTTTTCTGGCTCTCTTTTTTGCGTTTTGGCAGGTGCTATTCAGGGAGTGAAGGGGTGGTGTGGAGATGGAAAGAGTCGATTCAAGACAACGTAAGTCGGGAACCTATAGTGGCACCATAATGCTGCTGGATTTACTGATGAGGATAGCATGATTTAAAGGGTGATTGTATTTATAACGAAAATAATAAATAGTTGTATATAATTATGTTCAAACTAAATCCACATATAGTAGTGCTTGCGTATTAATAAGCAGCAAGGCACCTGGCTCACAAGCGCCTACATACGCTGGCAATTCCTTTCGATAGTACGCTGCTTCCCGGCCGCCTTGCGGTGGCTGTTCGTTACGCTTTTTCACCTTTTTCTCTTCTCGACCCACTCCCAGAACCTACCGATTTTCGGTGGGGTGGCTATTTATTTCCCACCATTTAACCCCCTTCTCAGTATGATGAAGACCCTTACCCGTCCCATTCTCCAACTGTCAGTGGTAGCCGCTTCGGTGGCTGGCCTGATGGTGTGGAGCGGACAAAAAGCCCCACTAGAGGCCTCCAGCCACCGCGAGGCCCCGCTCATCGCCGACGACCCGGTAGCCGACAACACCGACGTTTACGCGTTCCGCAGCCCTGATGATCCTACCAAGGTCACCATCATTGCCAACTACATCCCGTTTCAGCTGCCGCAGGGTGGCCCGAACTACTACCACTTCGGGGAGAATGTTCGGTACGAGATTCACATCAAGAACAAAACCACAACAGCAGGTGACGACATCACCTACCGGTTTACGTTCACGCGCACCAACGAAGACCCCACCACGCACTTCAACATCCGGCTGGGCAAAGAGAACCTGAAAACCACCTACCGCGCCGAAATGAGTTTGGCCGGTGGGCCATTCACGACCATTGTAGCCAACGGTGTAGTGCCGGCCTACAATGTAGGGCCGCGTGCTATTTCCAGCCCGGTAGGGTTGAACGTGGCCGACTACAACACGCTTATTCAGAACTCCATCCAGACGCTGGGTAACG
This sequence comes from Hymenobacter telluris, assembly GCF_017313265.1. Classification (GTDB taxonomy): domain Bacteria; phylum Bacteroidota; class Bacteroidia; order Cytophagales; family Hymenobacteraceae; genus Hymenobacter; species Hymenobacter telluris. Next base: position 502,528 of record NZ_JAFLQZ010000002.1, read on the forward strand.
GCACCAAGGTATTCTGCGGCCCGGTAGATGATCCGTTTTTCGTGGACATTGGAGGTATCGAGGACCTGGGCGGCGTACGGCGCAACAGTGCCCGCGACGGCCTGTTCCACAAGAACGTGAACACCATTGCCCTCCAGATTCCAATCAACCTGCTGCAAAAAGATGGCAAGCCGGTTTCGCAGGCCGCCAACATCCTCGACTCCGATTATATTATTGGGGTATGGGCGTCGGCTAGCCGGCCAGCATTGCGCACCTTGGGCAACTTCGGGATTCCAAGCACTTCGGGTGATTATGTGCAGGTTTCGCGCCTGGGCATGCCACTCACCAACGAAGTGGTGAACCCCGTGGGCAGCAAAGACGAGTGGAACGGCCGCACGCCGTACAACGAAAACCGCGCCTTCGACAACTACTTCAACAACCCCGAGCTGGCGCTGTACATGGACGACAGCAAGTTCGGCTCGGCAGTGCCCGGCATCAACGACCTGCGCATCCAAACCCGCTCGCTCGGGCAGTTCGACTTCCGCAACGGGGCTAATGGCCTGTCGGGGCTGCTTGGCAACCCAGCCACGGCCGGCACGGCTTTCGCACCGCAGGCGCAGGGTGGTTTCGGTGAGTATCTGCTACGGGCCGGCCAACCGCGCTCCGTCGACTTGCTGCCGATTTTCCACACCGGTGTTCCTAACCTGCGGCCGTACCAGTTGGCTACGGGTAAAGGGGGCAACCCGCTGGCGGCGGGCAAGCCGTTCATCAACAACTTCTTGCCCGTTGTCAACGGCAATGGTATTGGGGGCGACATGCTGCGCCTGAACATGGCCGTGCCGACGACGCCGCGCAACTCGCCCGACTTCAGCCCGCTCGGGCTGGTATTCGCGGCAGTAGTTGGCAACACCGACCCGCGCTATAACAGCTCCACAGCCCTGCAATTCATTCCGAACATGGACGGCTTCCCGAACGGCCGCCGCTTAGAGGATGACGTGGTACGCATTGAGCTGCAAGCCGTGAGCGGCTTGGTACTGGCCGCCATTGGCCTGCCCTACGACGACAACCCAACCGGGATGCCGAGCCCCTACTCGCAGAAAATGCAGGAGGTTATCAGCTTCACCACGGGTGTAGGCCGCAACGATACCACGCTGAAGATGATGTTCCCCTTCCAGCAGACGCCTTGGGCGGGTACCAACCCGCAGCTGGGCGGCCCGCGCTACAGCGACGGAGTAGCACAGGCAAACCGCGGCGCTGGCTCGGCGCTGGGTTTGCAGCCCGCTAAAGTGGCTACTGCTGAGAACTATCCGAACCCGTTCACGGACCAAACCACCTTCCGCTACGACGTAACCGCCAACGCCCCCATCACTATCACCGTTTCGGATATGATGGGCCGTAAAGTGGCTACCGTTGTGAAGAACAAAATGCACGCCCCTGGTTCATACGAAGTGAACTGGCGGACCGGTAACCTGAAAAAGGGCGACTACATTGCCACGATTTCAACCGGCTCAACGGTGCTGCAAACGGTACGTTTGGTACACGATAGCAAGTAAAAATTGGATCCTTACCTACTGGTTGAGCTACCAGTAATCCAGTGTCAGATTTACCTCGTAGATTGACGTAGGAACTAGATAGCCGGCTCCGTTTGGGGTCGGCTATTTTTCCTCTCGGCAACCTCTCTTCGCTCTCCTTTTCCCACCAATTCATGCGTAAATACTTTTACCCGATTCTGCTGGTAGGTTTTGCGGCGGCCGTGGCAGCCTTGTTTTTCTTCCGCAAGCCTGAGGCCGTACCGCAGCTCAAGATGCGCCACGGCGACCTGGCCGCGGGCGGCGAATGGCTGAACACCCAACAGGCCGTGGCCGGCCTGCAAGCCAAGCTGCGCACCAACCCCGACGATACCAAGGCGCAGCTGCTGCTGGCCCAGGCCTACATGCAGGAAGCCCGCGTAACCGGCGACCATGCCTATTACGACATGGCGGCCATGGAGCTGCTCAACAACATAACCCGCCGGGAGCCCGAAAACTTCGAGGCGCTGTGCTGCAAAGCTTCCCTCAACCTCACCCAGCACCACTTTTCCGAAGGCCTGGCCCTGGCCGAACAAGCCGTGCAGCTTAACCCCGAAAACGCCTTTGTGTACGGCTTGCTCTGCGACGCTAACGTGGAACTGGGCCGCTACCCCGAGGCCGTGCGCATGGCCGACAAAATGAACACCATCCGCCCCGATTTGCGTGCCTACGCCCGCGTTTCCTACCTGCGGGAAATCTACGGTGACCTGCCGGGCGCTATTGAAGCCATGACGATGGCCGCTAAAGCCGGCTACCCCGGCCTGGAGCAAACCGAATGGTCCCGGATTCAGCTGGGCCACCTCTACGAAAACACCGGCGACCTACAAAACGCCGAAAAGCAATACCAGGAAGCTCTGAACGAGCGGCCCGGTTACTCGTATGCCTTTGCCGGCCTGGGCCGCGTGGAAAAGGCGCGCCGCAACTACAAAGAGGCCATTGCCTACTTTCAGAAAGCCCGCGCCACCGTGAAGGACTACGCCTTTGCCGACGAGCTAACCGACCTCTACCGCCTGAACAACGAGCCCGCCAAAGCCGACGAAATGGCCAAAGAAGCCATTGCCATGCTGGCCAGTGACGCCAAAGAAGCCGACGACAACGAGCTGATGGGCCACTACGCCGACCGGGAGCTGGCTTACGCCTACCTGAAAACCAAAGAGCTGGACAAAGCCCTCGAACACGCCAAAATCGAATACGCCCGCCGCCCCGACAACATCGACGTGGAAGAAACCCTGGCTTGGGTGCACTACAAGCGCGGCGAGTTTGCCGAAGCCGACAAGCAGATGAAGCGCGCCCTGCGCATGAAAACCAAGACCCCCACGCTCCTCTGCCGGGCCGGCCTGATTGCCACCAAAACCGGCCGCCTCGCCGAAGGACAGGCCCTGATTCGGGAAGCGCTGGCCCTCAACCCATACCTCAGCCTGGATTTGGCTGACGAAGGCAAGCAACTGCTGGCCGCCCGCTAATCCCGTTGCCTGCCGCCATAGCTCTGCGCCTTCTGCGTACCCTTCCGCGCCCTCTGCGGGAACCCACCCAACAACGAATGTCCTCTCGCCGACCGTCTGCCCGCTACCTGTTGCCGCTGCTGGTGCTGCTGCCCGCCGTGGCCAATGCGCACGTGCTGGACGTGGATTTGAGCAAGCTTTCCCGCACCGATATTTTCTGGACCTACCTTCAACTAGGCTTCACCCACATCCTGCCCCTCGGCCTCGACCATATTCTGTTTGTGCTGAGCATCTTTTTTCTGGAGCCACGCCTGAAACCGGTGCTCTGGCAGGCCACGGCTTTCACGGTGGCGCACTCCATCACGCTGGGGTTGGCCATGTACGGCCTTATTGCGCCGCCCACGGCCGTTGTCGAACCCATTATTGCGCTTTCCATCCTGTTTGTGGCCATTGAAAACATATTTGCCAACCGGCTGAATCCGTGGCGGGTGGCTATTGTGTTTGGGTTCGGGCTGATTCACGGGCTGGGCTTTGCCAGTGCTCTTACCGGTCTGGGACTGCCCCGAAATATGTTTTTCGAGTCGTTGATTTCCTTTAACGTGGGCGTGGAGCTGGGCCAGGTAACCGTAATTCTACTGGCGTGGCTGCTGGTGGGCCGCTGGTTCAGCAACAAAGCCTGGTACAAGCAGCGCGTCGTTATTCCCGCTTCCGTAGTAATTGGCCTGGTGGCCGCCTACTGGACCGTAGAGCGAGTTTTCTTCACCTGATTATAGCATTGCCAGTTATAACCCACCTTTGCCACACCCTTAGTTAGCGCCAGCAGTCCGTCAAACTCACCACCTCACAAGTTCACCATCTCACCAATGCTCCGCACCTACCTCGTCTTGCTGCTGCTTGTGCACTACCTGCTGGTAGTGGGGGCGGGGCTTGTGGGGCGGCCGGAGCCCGTGCGGCAGCACGCCGCCGACTACGTGCACAGCGCCGACTGCCAGCGCCAGCACTATCTCCAACTCGACTGCTTCGACCATTGCAACGGCGAGCAGTACGTTACCACCAAACCCGGCCAGCATCAGTCGTGGCCGCAGCTGCTGAGTAGCCTGAAGGGGCTGGATGTGCATTGCCACCTGAGCGCGCCTGTTGTGCTGGTAGCGGTTGATTTTCTGAGTGAGCCGCAATACGCCGCCGAAACGGTAGCCCCGTTTCCGGTTGGGTTTCTGCGCGCTTTATACGCCCCTCCCCGTCGGGGATAAGTCGATCCGGGTCGATTGTGACCATACCGAAGCGAGTTTCGCTCCGGGCTTTATCGTCTTATCCTTCACGTTGCGGCCGTTTTGCGGCTGCACACCCTTGGCGTATGAACTTCCTGTCTACTGCTTTTCAATTGCCCGTGGCACCCGCTGCCGGTACTTCCCTTGCTGCCCATCTAACGGGCGCAGTTTCCGTTATTCAGCCCCCCGTGGCGGCGCCACCTGCGCAACACGAGTACAAAGTCCGCCAAATGGCCAGCCACGCCACGCACCGGGCACAGGTACTGGCGCAGCGCCGCACCACCATTCCGTCGTCTGCTAAGCGCTGGTAAGCATGAAAAACCTCTATCCGGGCTCCGTATCGGCAATTCTTTGCGCTTTGCGCCAGCTACTGCTTCCATATTCATCATCCGTCCCAGCTTCTCGGCACCGGTGGCCGTTGCGGTTGGCCGTAGCATTGGTGCTGGCCGTTACCAGTACGCCACTGCTGGCCCAAAACACGGGCGTTATCCGGGGTTTCGTGGCGGATTCCGTTTCCGGCCAACGCGTGCCGGGTTTGAGCGTGCGGCTGCAAAATCCAGTTGGCGCAGCCTTCGCCGGCACGGCTACCGATGCCCTGGGTAATTTCCGGCTGGGTGGGCTGGCGGCGGGTACCTACACGGTGCAGGCCGCCGGCCTTGGTTACGGAGCCCGGATGCAGACGGTGACGCTGGCTGCCGGCGAAACCAAAGCCATCAGCTTTAGCTTGCCTACCATTTCGTTGAACCTGAGCGAGGTGACGGTGGCCCAGCCGCGCGACGTAAACCAGTCGTTGGCGGCCATTTCCCACATCGACCAGGTCCTGCGGCTCGTCAATTCGGCGCAGGACCTGCTGCGGCTGGTGCCGGGCTTGTTTATTGCCCAGCACGCGGGCGGCGGCAAGGCCGAGCAGATTTTTCTGCGCGGCTTCGACGCCGACCACGGTACCGATTTCGCGGTTAGCATTGATGGACTGCCGGTGAATATGGTGAGCCACGCCCACGGCCAGGGCTACGCCGATTTTCACTTTGTGATACCCGAAACAGTGGACCAGCTGCGGGTGTACAAAGGGCCCTACACGGCCCGGTTCGGTGATTTTGCCACGGCCGGGGCCGGCGAGTTTACCACCAAAACCAGCCTCGACCGTAGCCAGGTGAAGCTGGAACTCGGGCAGTTTGATACGCGCCGGGCCCTGGTGATGCTGGATTTGCTGGGCCACAACCAGCACCACCTATTCAGCAAGAAGCCGGAAAGCGCCTACGTGGCCGCCGAGTACAACTTCACCAATTCCTACTTCGACCAGAAGCAGCATTTCAAGCGCTTCAACGGCCTGGCCAAGTACACCGGCCAGCTCACCGACCGGACCTCACTCACGCTGCTTGGCTCGCACTTCACGTCGAGCTGGGACGCCAGCGGCCAGATTCCGGAACGTGGCGTGCGGGAGGGTCTGATTTCGCGCTACGGCAGCATCGACCCCACCGAGGGCGGCAGCACCGACCGCACCAACGCCTCGGTGGTACTCACAACCGGCCTGCCGCACGATGCGGTGCTGCGCCAGCAGGCCTACTACTCGAAGTACGATTTCAGCTTGTATTCCAACTTCACCTTCTTCCTGCAAGACCCGGTGAACGGCGACGGAATCCAGCAGCTCGACGACCGGCACCTGTTCGGCTACACCGCCACCTACGACCGGGATACGCAGCTCGGCAGCCGCAACCTGCATTCCACCCTGGGCGTGGGCACCCGCAACGACTTTTCCAACCTGGCTTTACGCCATACCGTGCGCCGCAACGTGCTCGACACCGTTACGGTGGGCAAGCTGTATGAGCGCAACATCAACGCCTACCTCGACGAGACGCTCAACCTCACCGAAGACCTGACCGTGAATGCCTCGGTGCGGGCCGATGTGTTTACGTTCGACTTCCGCGGCCAGCTTTATGACACTGCCGCTGCGCAACTGACGCCGTTGCGAGGCCGCACCACCAAGGCGCGGGTGTCGCCGAAGCTGAATCTGTACTACCAGCTCACGCCCAACACGCAGCTGTTTGCGCGCTCCGGTTTCGGGTTTCACTCCAATGATGCGCGCGGCGTAATCCGGGGTACTTCCGGCGACAATGTACTGCCCCGCGCCATCGGCTACGAGGTAGGCAGCACCTTCAAGCCGTTGCCGAGCCTGGTAGTGAATACGGCCCTGTGGGCGCTGCATTTGCAGGATGAGCTGGTGTACATCGGCGACGCGGGCGAGGTGGAAAGCACCGGCCCCACCCGGCGGTACGGCGTGGATGTGTCGGCGCGCTACCAGCTCACGAAAGTGCTGTTTGCCGACCTCGACCTGAACTACAACCGCGGCCGGCAGGTGGAGGCTCCCGCTGATGCCAACTACATTCCGCTGGCCCCCAGCTTCACCAGCACCGGCGGCCTGACGTACAAGCAGCCCAGCGGCTTCAATGCCAGCCTGCGCTACCGCTACATCGACGACCGGCCCGCCAACGACGATGGCAGCATTACGGCCCGCGGCTACTTTCTGCTCGACGCCGTAGTACGCTATACCCGCGCCCGGTTCGAGGTAGGTGCCACCGCCGAAAACCTGCTGAACGTGCAGTGGAACCAGGCGCAATTCGCCACCGAAACCCGCCTGCCCAACGAGCCGCTCGGCACCTCCGTAGATGAGCTGCATTTCACGCCTGGCACCCCGTTCTACCTGAAGCTGAACGCCAGCGTGTTCTTCTAGGAGTGCCGAGACACCATAACCTGGCACCTTGGCGTTGAACGGCTGGAGCGGTGCAATTTCAGCAATAAGCAAGACCCTTATGCTGAGCTTGCCGAAGGATGACGGCACCGAACAACATCAGCAACGACGAGACGCCAGGTATGGCGTCTTTACAACCGCTCAAATAGCTTGTTTCCGGGGGCTTGAATGCTGATTTTTGAGCGGCCGAAACGTGCTGCTTGCTTATGACTGTCTTGAACTGCTGCCTGCGAACCTTCCTCCCCGCGGCCTGGCTGCTGGCCGGGGCTCTAACGGCCTGCCAGTCAACGGTAGGCGAACCGGCTGCGGGGCCACTGGCCGCCGCCACGCCGAGCGTAGCCTTAGTTGCTGCCGACTCCATAAAAACCGCCTCTACGCTACCCGATTCGTTGCAACTGACGCCGGTGCTGCCGCTGCCCAACCTACCCGATTCGGTGCGGCAGGCGGTGCGGGCGTTGCAGACGAAACTGGGGCCAGAAGCCGCCGACTTGCGTGCTGCCGTGCTGGAACAGGCCTGCGTGGGGTATCTGACACTGCGGCACGCCGGCCGCATTCAGCACGGCGGTGTGCTGGCCGTGGCGGATATGGATTTGCCATCCTCGGAAAAGCGGCTGTGGGTCTTGGACCTAGAGGCGGGGCGGGTGCTGCACCACAGCCACGTGGCGCACGGCCGCGGCTCGGGGCATTTGCGGGCCCACCGGTTTTCCAACGTCATGAAATCGGCGTGTACGGCGCTGGGGTTCTACCGCACCCAGGACACGTACGGTGGCAAACATGGCCTCTCGCGCCGCCTGCACGGCCTCGATGCGGGGCAAAATTCCAACGCCGAGTCGCGGTACGTGGTGCTGCACGCCGCCGACTACGTAAGTGCCAGCTATGTGCAGCAGCATGGCCAGGCCGGGTACAGCCGCGGCTGCCCCGCCCTGCCTCCCGACCAATACAAAGCCATTATCAAAAGCCTGCCGGAAGGCTCGTGCCTGTTTCTGAGCGGGCCGGGCGTGGAGTCGAAATGGCTGAACACGGAGGCTGCGGCTCAGCAGCTAGCGGCGCGAGGCTGGCGCTGAGTTACAGGGTGGATATTAGGAAGATAGTATATTTTACTTGGTAAATGCTCTGATAATCAGGCGGCCAGCCTGGACAGGAGACGCGGAAGGAATTACTTTGGCCGGAAGGGTGTTTAAGTAATTCCAGACCAAAAAACATTCGTGGCGGACACCATTCGTCCCGATATATACGTATACACTTCTTCAACGAGGAGTTTCGTTCTAAAAGCAGGGGCAACCCTTTGTGCAGATGGAAAAAACAAGCGTAGTATATCGTCAGCGTTTCAAGCGCCGCGCCCGTCGGGTGGCGCGCCGGGTGCTGCCCTTTATGGCGTCGTTGTTCATGGCTACGCCCCTGGCTAGCCCCGTACTCAACTCCAAAGTGAAGGCCGCCAGCGTAGAAACAAAGCTGCCCTCCAACCAGGAGCTGCAAACGGCTTTCTACAACCAGCGTACGCACAAGCTGTACGAGGAAATGGCGCTGGAAAGCCAGGGCTTGCGCTTCGAGGTATTCGAGAAGGCCCTAACTGGTTACCTGAACCTGCAAACCGAAGGCCGGCTTTCCAATGAGAAGCAGCTACTTACGGTGGTGGATTTCGAGTTGCCGAGCACCGAAAAGCGTCTGTGGGTGCTGGACTTAGCGGCCAAGCAAGTGAAGTTCCACACGCTGGTAGCGCACGGCCACAATTCCGGCGAAGACGTAGCCACTACGTTCTCCAATCAGAACGAGTCGAACATGAGCAGCTTAGGCTTCTATGTGACGCAGGATGAGTACATCGGCAAGCACGGCCGTTCCCTCAAGCTCGACGGCATGGACGAAGGCTTTAACACCAACGCCCTGGAACGCTCCGTTGTAATGCACGGTGCCGATTACGTGAGTGAAGATTTCATCAAGCAAAACGGCCGCCTCGGTCGTAGCCTCGGCTGCCCCGCGCTGCCAATGGATCAGAAGGATGAGATAATTGAAGCCGTCAACGGTGGCACTTGCCTGTTCCTGAGTGGTGCTGATCAGTCGTACTCCTCGAAGTACCTCAACCAGGACGTAGCCATAAATGCGCTGCTGTCCAGCAACAGCTAAGCGAACTATATTGAAAACGAAAAGGCCATCCTTACAATAAGGATGGCCTTTTTTTGTAGTGCGGATTTCCTGTGGCTTCCGCGTTACAGCTTTACGCCGAATTTTGCGCCCACGGTTTCCAGGTCGCGCACTACGGGGTCCAGCAGGTCGATGCCTTCGAGTAAGCGTTTGGCGGACGTTTCGCGCTCCGGGTCGCCGGGGATGAGCACGTGCTGGCCTTCGGTGGCGCGGGCGTTGCGGAAAGTGGTAATCCAGTTGTCCATGTGGGCCTTGAACTCGTCGGCGGGGCGGAAGGCATCCACGCGCATGGCCCCGAAGAAGTGGCCGATGCCCTGGCCCACCGGGTCGGCGGGTGGTTGCAGAAACGCCACAAACGGCGGCACCCACGGTCCGTAATTAGCACCCGAAAGCACCGCCGAAAAGATGTCAACCACTGCGCCCAGGCCGTAGCCTTTGTGCGAACCGGTAGCTCCGCCGAGCGGCAGCAGTGCCCCGCCGTTCTTCACGGCGTTGGGGTCGGTAGAGCCAACCCCAGCGGCATCCTGCGCCCAGCCTTCGGGAATCGGAATGTTCTTGCGCTGCGCAATTTCCAGCTTGCCGTTGGCTGCGGTGGTGGTAGCCATATCCAGCACGAAATCGGGCTGCTCGCCGGCGGGTACGGCTACGGCAATGGGGTTGGTGCCCAGCAGGCGGTCCAGCGAGTAAGTGGGGGCCACCAGCGGCGAGGCGTTGGTCATGGCCATGCCTATCATGTTGTGGGCCAAGGCCTTCATGGCGTGGTAGCCGGCAATGCCAAAGTGGTTGGAGTTGCGCACCGACACCCAGCCCGTGCCAACCTGCCGGGCCTTCTCAATAGCTACCTGCATGGCCTTCGGGCCTACCACCAGCCCCAGGCCCCCGTCGCCGTCTACTACGGCCGTGCTGGGCGTTTCGTAGGTCACGCCCACGCGAGGGGCGGGGTTGATGCGGCCAGCTTCCCACAGCCGAACGTACCCCACTAAGCGGGCCACCCCATGCGAATCGACTCCGCGCAAATCGGCGGAAAGCAGCGTTTCGGTGGCTAGCGTGGCATCATCATCGGGGCAGCCGATGCTTTTGAAAACGGCCTCGGTGAAGGTAAAGAGGTGGTTATAGGAGAAGGTGGTCATGAGCACAATATCGGATTCGGGTGCAAAGGAACAGGATGCTGGGTTAGAACCAGAAAAATTACAGCTGGTTCCCCTCCCCGAAATGAAAATGGGTAGGGTGCGGGACTTGCCCCCGCCCGTGGTTGCCCTCGGCGTGGTTGCCCCCGGCGTGGTGTCCGCGGCAACGGTGGGCGGGGGCAAGCCCCGCACCCTACTGCTGCTGTTGTTGTTGCTGCTCCCAACTCACGTATTTACGGTAGGAGTTGACGGGCACAATAGGCTGCTCTACTTCCCGCACGTACACCGGCTCTTCGGGCAGCGGAGCGAGTTCCAGCGGCTCACCATTGTCGATGTGGACCAGCACGGTGAGCGTGTGCGCGCCGGTGCCTTTGTAGGTGCCTTTGATGGGCGTGCAGTCCGAGAAGTTGCGCCCGATGGCCATGCGCACGTGCCCGTCATTCACGATGCAGTTGTTGGTGGGGTCGAGGCCCAGCCAGCCGTAGAACGGAATGTAGGCTTCCACCCAGGCGTGGGTGGCACCGGCGCCGCGCACCCCTTCCTGCTTGGGGCACACGTAGCCGCTCACGTAGCGCGCCGGAATGCCCACCTGCCGAAGCATGAACAGCAGCATGTGCGCAAAATCCTGACACACCCCGGCCCGCAGCCGCCAGATTTCGTCGGTGGGCGTTTCCACGTTCGTTACGCCCTGTTGGTAGTCGAAATGGTCGTACACGTATTCTGACAGTACCAGCGCGTTTTTCAGCGGTTTGTCGGCGGGGTTGGTGACCTCACGCACTGCGTCGTTGATTTCCTGTTGCAGCTCCGAGGCTTCCGGCGTCAGGAAGTCCATGTAGGCTACGTCGTGGCGCAACTCGGTTAGGTGTTGCCACTGCGCTTCGGCCGGCTCCTCGTCCATCGGAAACAGAATCGGGTGGGTCACTACCTCCACCTGGGATTCGATAACCAGCTCAGTGTGTGGCTGAATGAGGGTGAATACGCCCACTTTGTTGCCGAAATAATCGGTGAAAAAGGCGGTTTCCGGGTTCAGCGAGACACTTACCTCGTGGCGCTGCACCGTCAGCCGCTCGTCTTCCAGCGGGTAAATCATCAGCTGGTTGGCGCAGTCGATAACCGGCGCGGCGTAGCTGTAGCGAGTCAGGTGCTTGATTTTGTAGAACGGCATTTTATAGTAGTGCTTAGTGCTTCGTACCTGGTGCATAGTGGGGTTGGATTGTCGTTTCGGCTGAGCTGCCTAAGCACGAAGCACCAAGCACTATGCACTATACATTAGCTGTTGCCGAAGTAGTGCTTGTTGAGGGCGTTGGCTATTTCCAGCAGCTCATTGCGGAGTTGCAGCAGAAACTGGCTGAGTTGCGCGGCATCGTCTACGCTGATGGTGCTGTACGTGACGCTGTTCTTGACCTTGCCAATCAGGAAATGCACCTGCTCGTAGTTGTCGGGCAGGCTCTTGTCTTTCAGCCGCTCACAGTGGCGCATCAGCTGGCGCAAACTGTACGACAACGAATGCGGGAAATCGGTGTCGTGGATAATCATGTTGAGCACGGTTTGCGCATCCAGAATACCGCGGTGCGTTTTCGAGTACAGCTCGTGCCCATACAGCGCATACAGCACGTAGCGCAGCTCCGGCGCGCCCATTGGGTGCTGCCGGTCGGGCAGGAACGCCAGCTTGTTGAGGCGCAGAATATCAACGGTTTGCAGCGCGCGCTCCAGAAACTTACCCAGATTCAAGAATGCGTAGCCCTCGTCGCGCGGCATGGTGTACTGCACGGTGCCCGCAAACAGCAGGCCCTGCCGCAGCAGCAAGTCCAGGCCCGAAACCGGGTCTTCGAGCATGGTTTGGCGGGCCAAATCTTCTTGCCGAATGGTGTGGTAATACTCGTTGAGGCTTTGCCACACTTCCTTGGTAATGTGGTCCTGCACGGCCCGCGCATTTTCGCGGCCCCGCACAATGTTGTTGTACACCGACACGGCATTCGACTTGTCGAACACCAGATGGCCGATGATGTCGGCCGTGTTGCGCACCGCTTCCCGGATTTCCTCCGGCGACAGGTCGCCGTAATTATCAAGCAGCGGCTGCCAGCCCGCGTAGCGGTGCTCGTCCTGCGAGGTAATGTAGCTGATGCGAATCACCTGCAACATGGATTGGGTGCGTTCCATGTAGCGGGCCAGCCAGTAAATAGTATCAGCAACGCGGCTTAGCATGCGGTGAGAAGGTGAAATTGTGAAATGGTGAGTTTGTGGAGTGCCAGGATAGAAAGGCTGTCATTCCGAGCTTGCCGAGGAATCTCGCGTGCTGAAGTCAGGCTACTTGTTGCAACATCAGCACGCGAGATTCCTCGGCAAGCTCGGAATGACGTTCGATAAATGACGGTCGATGATTACTCGTTTCACCCCAACTCCGGCCCCAGCACCCAGGTGTCTTTGCTGCCGCCGCCCTGGGAGGAGTTTACTACCAATGAGCCTTCGCGCAGGGCTACGCGGGTGAGGCCGCCGGGCACAATATCAATGCCCGAGGGGCCGTACAGCGCAAACGGCCGCAGGTCGACGCGGCGGGGCTGGAGCACGCCATCAATGTAGCAGGGCGTAGACGAGAGGCTGATGATGGGCTGGGCAATAAAGCTGCGCGGGTCGGCGGTAATGGCGGTTTTAAAATCATTGATTTCCTGCTCGGTAGCGCTGCTGCCAATCAGCATGCCGTACCCGCCCGACTCGTTGGTGCGCTTAATCACCATGCGCTCCATGTTGTCGAACACGTGCTGGCGCTTGTCGGCCTCGGCCAGTTGGTAGGTGGGCACGTTTTTGAGAATCGGCTCCTCGTTCAGGTAGTACCGAATCATGTCGGGCACGTAGCAGTACACCGCTTTGTCGTCGGCCACGCCGTTGCCCATGGCATTCACAATGGCCACGTTGCCCTTGCGGTAAGCCCAGTACAGCCCCGACACGCCCAGCGCGCTATCGGGCCGGAACACCAGCGGGTCGATGTACTCATCATCCACGCGGCGGTAAATAACGTCCACGCGGGTCAGGCCCTTGGTGGTTTTCATGTACACGAAGTGGTTGTGCACAATCAGGTCGCGGCTTTCCACCAGCCGAATGCCCATCAGGCGGGCCAGGGTGCTGTGCTCGAAATACGCCGAGTTGTAGATGCCCGGCGACAACAGCACCACCGTGGCCTCACTGCCTTGGCGGTCGGCGAGGGCCAGCAGGTTCCGAAACAGCAAATCGGGGTAGTCCTTCACGGGCTGCACGTTGTTTTTGGGCAGCAAATCGGGGAAAATGCGGTAGGTGATGCTGCGGTTTTCCAGCATGTACGACACCCCCGAGGGCGTGCGCAGGTTGTCTTCGAGCACGTAAAACTCGCCGTCATGGTCCCGGATCAAGTCCACGCCGGCAATGTGGGTGTAGATGTCGTGGGGCACGTGCACGTTCAGCATCGGGCGCAGAAACTGCGGGCACGAGTACACCAGCGCGGCCGGAATGATGCCGTCTTTGATGATGAACTGCTGGTGGTAGATGTCCTTGAGGAAGATGTTGAGCGCCTTCAGCCGCTGCTTGATGCCGGCCTCAATGCGGGTCCACTCGGTGTAGTTGAGGATGCGCGGAATGATGTCGAAGGGGAAAATCTTCTCGATGCCCTCCCCGCTGCTGTACACCGTAAAAGTCACGCCCTGGCTCAGAAACAGCTTTTTGGCCAGCTCCACCTTCCGGGTCATTTCCAGGCCCGCCAGGTTTTCAATGGCCGATACAAAGTGGCGGTACTCGGGGCGGATGCCTTCGGCCCGGAACATTTCGTCCCAGACGTTGGACTGTTCTCGGTAGGAGTGAAGGAGTGAGTTTTCGGGCATAAAGCAACAGGTAAGAGGCGAGCAGCAAGCAGAACAGTCGGGAGCGGGAGTAAGTCATCGCGCCAACCACGATACTAAAAGCGAATACCCTGTAAAAAAGTAGGGTTGAAGCAGGAATTAAGGTAATAAAACCCGGAAAACACTCATGTTTTCAAAGGCAGTTGTAAATAATTATGCACTCGTCGTCTGAAACACCCACTTGTCCAGCAGGGGGTATGCGCACTTTCCTGTTCTGGCAAAGCCGCCGTTGGGTCGCGTAACTAGCAGCCTTTTCATGAGCTAGTAGTACAGCCCGCTGCCCTGCGGGGGCGGATAAACGGCGCTTACGGTCTGAATGACAGCGCCTTTCCTGAAATGCCCGTACACGCAGGCAAAGCCCGTTATTCTTCTTGCTTTATCATGCAACTTTTCAAGTGTACCCACTGCGGCCAGCAACTGTTTTTCGAAAACGATAAGTGCGAACAGTGCCAGTATCCATTGGGCTTTGAGAGCCAACAGCTACAGTTGTTTCCGCTCGTAGCCGAGCCCGAGGGCGCCACGTTCCGCCTGTACGGCTCCCCGGCCGCTGATGCCACCACGTACACCTACTGCCACAACCACACCGAGGGCGCCTGCAATTGGCTGGTGCCCACCGATAGCGCCACGCCGTTTTGCGCTGCCTGCACCCTCAACCGCACCATCCCCAACCTAGAGCAGCCCGAGCACCGTGCCCGGTGGCGCAAGCTGGAATCGGCCAAGCACCGGCTGGTGTATAGTTTGCTGCGCATGGGGCTGCCGGTGGTCAGCAAAGCCGCAGACCCCGACCGGGGCCTGTGGTTCGACTTCCTGGCCGATACCAGCCCCGAAAGCGGCCAGCGCGTACTCACCGGCCACGACGAAGGCCTGATTACCATCAACATTGCCGAAGCCGACGACATCGAGCGGGAAATGGCCCGCAAGGCTATGGCCGAGCTGTACCGGACGCTGCTGGGTCACTTCCGCCACGAGGTGGGGCACTACTACTGGGACCGGCTGATTGACAACACCCCGCATCTGGCGCGGTTTCGGGAGCTGTTCGGCGACGAGCAGCAGGACTACAGCGAGGCCCTCAAGCGCCACTACGACCAGGGCGCCCCCGCCGACTGGGCGCAGTTTTTCATCAGCTCCTACGCCAGTAGCCACCCCTGGGAAGACTGGGCCGAAACCTGGGCGCACTACCTGCACATTATGGATACGCTGCAAACTGCCCACGCCTTTGGCCTGAGCGTGAAGCCTGTGGTAGCCGACGAAACCCAGTTTCTGCAAGCCACCATTAGCGAAGAGCCTTACGAGCAAGCGGATTTCCAGCGCATCATGGACCAATGGCTGCCGCTCACCTTCGCCATGAACAGCCTCAACCGCAGCATGGGCCAGCCCGACCCGTACCCTTTCATCATTCGGCCGGCAGTGGTGGAGAAGATGGCCTTCATCCACAAAGTCTGCCAGGAAGTGAAGCACTGCCTCCAGGAAAACCGGGCCGACTGCTAGGCGTTGGTTCGCTTACTGGTGTAGCCTAAAACGGAAAGCCGCCGCTGCATGATGCAGCGGCGGCTTTTGCGTTGCGCGTGGTAGCTGAATGGCCGGCGGGTTTACTGCATCATTTCGGCCAGCAGGCCTTCTTTCAGAGCGGCTGAGGAGGTGCGGATGCGGGTGATGCCCGACACCCCCAGCACGTAATCAATGAGGATGCTGGCTACCACCAGCATGTCGGCGCGCATGGGCAGGATGCCGGGCAGGGCTTTGCGCTGCTCGTGGTTGTTGGTTAGTAGCTGGCGGTAGCTGTGCTGGAAGCTGCTCATTTCCAGCTCGGTGCAGGGTGGAAGGTCAGCCTCGGTGCGTAGTTCACCCAGCTGCATATCAGCCAGGCTGTCGAAGCTGCCCGAGGCGCCGACCAGCGTAACGGGCTGGTAGTGCTGGATAGCGGCCGTCAGGGGGGCCAGTACGGTGCTGAGGTGGGCTTGCTCGGCGGCTACGGCGCTGGCGGAAATGATGCCGCTGGGGTCGGGGAAGAACATATCTAGTAGCCGCTGCGCCCCAATTTCAAAGCTCTGCTTCCAGAAAATGGTAGCTTCGTCGGCAATGATGCACTCCACCGAGCCGCCCCCAATATCCACTATCAGGTTCTTGTCTGGCCCCAGTGGCACGGCCTGCCGCACGCCTTTGGTAATCAGCTCGGCCTCCCGCTCACCCGGAATTACATCCACTTTGATACCGGTCTGCTCGAAAATGGCCTGCACCAGCTCCGGGCCGTTGCGGGCCACGCGCACGGCACTGGTGGCGGTGGCCCGCACTTCCGTTACCTGGTGCAGCTCAATTTCCTCCTGGAAGGCCTGGAGCGTGTGCAAGGCCCGCGCAAAGGCCGCCGGCGTAATCTCGCCTTTGCTGATGCCGCCTTCCCCGAGCCGCACGCCCACTTTGGTACGCAGCAATACCAGCGTATCGTGGTGCTTTTCTTCGGGTAGCTCCACTATCAGCAAGTGGAATGTGTTGGTGCCCATATCAATCAGGGCGAGGCGGCGGTGGCGCATATCGTTTTTCGTTGTTGGTTTTTTGTTGTTCGTTAGTTGGGTTCACATAGTGCCGGCCAGCCGACGAACAACGAAAACCCAATAACGAAAAACGAAATATCAGGTGGCAAACCGGCAGAACGTGCCTAGCGGCAGCTTGCGGGCGCCGGCGTCGTGCAGGTAGATTTCCCCGATTTCGCGCTTCTCCCGCATGGCTGGGAAGATTTCTCCTACTAGGTTATCGAGAATCAGCGCCGAAAAACCCAGGGAGTAGAGGTTGACGAGGAAGAAATGGTCCTGCGGGTCGAGCAGCTCTTTGCAGAGCTTGAGCATTTCGTTGAGCTCGTCTTCCAGCTGCCACTTCTCGCCGTTGGGGCCGCGGCCGTAGGCGGGCGGGTCCAGGATGAGGCCCTGGTACTTGCTGCCGCGCTTCACTTCGCGCCGCACGTATTTCATGGCGTCTTCTACCAGCCAGCGCACCCCATCCAGGTTGCTGGCTTCCATGTTGTCGCGGGCCCAGAAGTTCACTTGCTTCACCGAGTCGAGGTGCGTAACGTCGGCACCGGCGGCCCGGGCGGCCAAAGTGGCGGCGCCGGTGTAGGCAAACAGGTTGAGTACGCGCGGTACGGCGGCTTGGCGCTGGCGCGTCTGCTGGTAAATGAACTGCCAGTTGGGGTCCTGCTCCGGAAACAGCCCCACGTGCTTGAACGACGACATGCCCAGCCGAAACCGCAGCTTCAGGCCGTCGGGCCGTTCGTAGCCGATTACCCACTGCTCGGGGGTGCCGGGCTTTATTTTCCATTGGCCGCGCTCTTGGCTGCCTTTCTCGCGGGTGAAGGTGGCGTGGGCGCGCTGCCACTCACTAGCGGCCAGGTGCGGGTCCCAGATGGCCTGCGGCTCGGGACGGGCCAGAATGTGCTTGCCGAAGCGCTCCAGCTTCTCGAAGTTGCCGGCGTCCAGTAGCTCGTAGTCGGCCCAGGGACTGGTGGTGAGGAACGTGTACATGTAAGGCAAAGGTAGTTGTTGGTTGCTGGTTGTGGATTGCTGATTGTTAATTGTGGCTTGTTGTCAGTTCTTGGGTAGTTGGCTATTCAATGACCTCCGAACGTACAGCAACCAACAACCAGCAACCAGCAACAATCACCTATCAACCTTCCACCACCCCATGACTGAACCCAAACGCATTGCCGACCAGCTGCGTCGTGCCTTCGATGGCGACGCCTGGTCGGGGTCTTCGTTGCAGCAAACCCTGGCAGGCATCACGGCCGCGCAAGCGGCTGCCTACCCGTGGCCCGGCGTGCATACCATTGGCGAGTTGGTGTGCCACCTGGCTGCCTGGACGGCCACGGCGGCGCAACGCGTACAGGCCCGAGAACATACCCCCATGACCCGCGACGACTGGCCTGCTTTTCCGGTGGTGGCCGACGAAGCCGCCTGGCTGCGGGCCCGGCAGGAACTGCACGAAGCGCACGAACAACTGGTGGCACTTACCGAAGCCCTGCCCGCTGCCGAGCTGGATACGGTGCTCGGCGACGTGCGCGAACGGGCCGATGGCTCGGGCGTAACCATCTACGTGCTGCTGCACGGCATCATTCAGCATTATCTTTACCACGCCGGGCAGATTGCCCTGCTGCGTAAATTCGTCTGACCCGCTCCTCCCGTGACTCTTCCCTTCTTCAAATACCAAGGCACCGGCAACGACTTCGTGATGGTGGACGACCGTGCCCACCGCTTCGACGAAACCAACCAGGCCCTCGTGCATCACCTCTGCGACCGGCGCCGCGGCATCGGGGCCGACGGGCTCATCCTGCTGCGTGAGCACCCGGAGTACGATTTCGAGATGGTGTACTTCAACGCCGATGGACGCATCGGCTCGATGTGCGGCAACGGGGGGCGCTGCACGGTGGCCTTCGCCAAGCAGCTCGGCGTAATTGCAAGCAGCACCCGCTTCCTGGCCGCCGATGGTCCGCACGAAGCGCAAATTGATGCCGATGGTACCGTGCACCTGCGCATGCAGGACGTAACCGGCCACCAGCACATAGCCGAGCACGACGGTGTCTTTCTGAACACCGGTTCGCCGCACTTGGTGCGCTTCATGCCGGCCAGCACCCTGGCCGAGTTGAACGTGTTTGCCGAGGGGCGCGCCATTCGCTACGGCAACGTATTCAAGGAGCACGGCACCAACATCAATTTCGTGGAGAAGCCCGCTACACCCGATTTGCCGTGGCAGGTGCGCACCTACGAGCGGGGCGTGGAAGACGAAACCCTGAGCTGTGGTACGGGCGTTACGGCGGTGGCACTGGCTGCCTCCCGGCACGGCGCGCAAAGCCCGGTGCGTCTGCTCACGCCCGGCGGCGAGCTGCGCGTTACGTTCGAGGCGCTGCCTGATGGCGCCTTCACCAACATCTTCCTTATCGGGCCCGCCCAGCGGGTATTCGACGGCCAAGTGGAAATCTGAGCGAGGCTATGCTGCACAACGAGCTGGTTTTTCTGCGGGCCCTGGAAGCAGAAGATTTAGAGTTTCTGTACGCCCTGGAAAACGACGCCGCGCTGTGGACCGTTTCCGACAACGTAGTACCTATTTCGCGCTACACCCTGCGGCAGTACCTCGACAATGCCGCCGCCGACTGGCAGGAGGTGCGGCAGCTGCGGCTGGTTATCTGCGCCACCGACGATAAACGGGCCGTCGGTACCGTCGATTTGTTTGATTATCAGGCACGTCATCAGCGGGCGGGCATTGGTATTGCGCTCTTGCCTGCTGAGCAGGGGAGGGGCTATGCGCAGGCAGCCTTACAACTGGTAATTTCTTACGCCCATACCACGCTGCACCTGCATCAGCTGTATTGTACAATTGCCACTGATAATGTGCGCAGTATTTATCTGTTTGAAAAATTGGGATTTACGGTGGTAGGCGTACGAAAGCAATGGTTGCGCAAAGCCGACGGTTGGCAAGACGTACTAGAATATCAATGTATAGTATAATTCAGGCCGTAAAATTAGTGTTGTTTCCTGCTCGTTAGCTTAATCTCAATATAAGCAAAGCTATATAAGTGGTAGTGTTGTGCTTGAATTTGTATTAATGCTATTGAAATATAATTTTTAAAAGTGAATTCTGCTGTTGAGCTATGTATAAAGCTATACAGTTGAATTTATTAGTTACAGGAATTACTTTTTTTGGGGTGTATCCTTTTGTTGGGTGGCTACGTAGAATATAAATACCCCGGCCAGTGACCATTATTTGACTGCTGCATAGGCCCGGCGGTACATCTATTACTTCTCACTACTGCTACTTTATGTCGCTGAACGACCCAGCGCGGGGGGCCTTGTCTGCCACCAGCTCATCTGTCTCTGCTTCTCAACCAACCGCTGGGTTATTCCCAGACCTCGTTTGCTTTGCGCACCTGCACTGGGATTTTGTGTGGCAGCGCCCACAGCATCTGCTCACGCGCTTTGCTCAGCAAGGCCGCGTGTTTTACGTGGAGGATGCGTTTTACCATGCCGACGACCTGATTGAGCCGCACATGGAGGTGAAGCCCCGGCAAGAAGGCGTGCAAGTGCTGGTAGTGCATTTGCCGGCCCGGCTGCGCGACAATGAAGCCGCCGCCGACCAGGCGCAGGAAAAAGTATTGCAGCAGTATTTCCGGCAGGAAAACATCAACCGCTACATTTTCTGGTACTATACGCCCATGGCGCTGGGCAAGTCCAGCCAGTTCCAGCCGGTGCTTACCGTGTATGACTGCATGGACGAGCTGGCTGCCTTCAAGTTTGCGCCACCCGCCCTGCGGGAGCGGGAGCAGGAACTGTTCAAGCGGGCCGATTTGGTGTTTACCGGCGGGTACACCATTTATGAATCCAAGCGCGAGCAGCATGCCGATGCGCACCCATTCCCGAGCAGCATCGACAAAGACCACTTCGGCCAGGCCCGCCAGGCCATGCCCGACCCCGCCGACCAAGCCGGTATTGCACACCCGCGCATTGGGTTCTTTGGCGTGGTAGATGAGCGCCTCGACATCGAGCTGCTGGGTGAGTTGGCCGAAGCGCACCCCGAATGGCAGTTCGTTATCATCGGGCCCGTAGTGAAAATTGATGCGGCCGTGCTGCCGCGCCAGCAAAACATCCACTACCTCGGCGGCAAAAATTACCAGGAGCTGCCTGCCTACCTGCACGGCTGGGACGTGGCCACGCTGCTCTTCGCCGACAACGAAAGCACCAAGTTCATTTCGCCTACCAAAACGCCGGAGTACCTGGCCGCTGGCCGCCCGGTGGTAAGCACCCCCATCCGCGACGTAGTGCGCCCCTACGGCGACCTGAAACTGGTGCAGATTGCCGCCACCGCCGACGAGTTTGGCAGCGCCATTGCACGGGCCCTCGAGCAAACCAAGGACGCCGACTGGCGCCGCCGCACCGACGACTACCTGGCTACCATTTCCTGGGACCTAACCTGGCAGCAAATGACAGCGTTAATGAAAGACCGGCTACAGGCAAAAACTGCCAACTCGTCTGCCGCAGCCCCGTCTTCGCCGCTTGTCTCCGTTGCTTAACCTATCGAATCCGTCACTTCTCATCCATCCAAAACACGCTTAGCATATGTTCGATTATCTGATTGTCGGGGCCGGTTTCGCCGGCAGCGTGCTGGCCGAGCGCCTAGCCACCCGCTCGAATAAGAAGGTCCTTATCGTAGACAAACGCAGCCACATTGCCGGCAACGCCTACGACCATTACAACGAGGAAGGCATCCTGGTCCACAAATACGGTCCCCATATCTTTCATACCAACTCGAAGGATGTATTCGAGTACCTCTCCAATTTCACCGATTGGCGCCCTTACGAGCACCGCGTACTGGCTTCGGTAGATGGCCAATTGGTGCCCATGCCCATCAACCTCGACACCATCAACAAGCTGTACGGCTTGTCGCTCAATAGCTTCGAGGTAGAGCAGTTTCTGGAGTCGTTGGCTGAAGAAATACCCGTTATCAAAACGTCGGAAGACGTAGTAGTAAGCAAAGTAGGCCGCGAGCTATACGAGAAATTTTTCCGCAACTACACCCGTAAGCAGTGGGGCCTCGACCCCTCGCAACTCGATAAATCGGTGACGTCGCGCGTGCCAACCCGCACCAACCGTGACAGCCGCTACTTCACCGACAACTACCAGGCCATGCCGCTGCACGGCTACACCCGCATGTTCGAGAAGATGTTGGACCATCCCAACATCAAGGTGATGCTCAACACCGACTACCACGACATCATCGACTTCATTCCGTTCAAGGAAATGATTTTCACGGGTCCGGTAGACGAGTATTTCGACTTCAAATACGGCAAGCTGCCGTACCGCTCGTTGGAGTTCAAGCACGAAACCCTCAACCAGGAAAACTACCTGGAGGCGCCCGTGGTCAACTACCCCAACGACAACCTCTACACCCGTATTACCGAGTTCAAGGCCCTTACCGGCCAGAAGCACCCCAAAACGGCCATCGTGTACGAGTATCCGAAAGCCGAGGGCGACCCATACTACCCCGTGCCGCAGCCCGAAAATGCCGAGCTGTACAACCAGTACAAGAAGCTGGCTGACAACACGCCGAACGTGCATTTTGTGGGCCGCCTGGCCACCTACCGCTACTACAACATGGACCAGGTGGTAGCCCAGGCCCTGACGCTATACAAGAAACTGACCGAGAAAAGCGAGGAAGCCGTGAAGGCTGCCAAGCCCGCCATTACCGGCTCGGCTTCTATCATCGACAAGCTGGTACCGCGCGACCCGGCCAAAGGCAAGCCGTAACCGAGCATCCATCTGAGTACAGCGGCCCGCGCCGCTACCTGTCATCTGGTTTCCAGGAGAGTCTGATAAGGCTCCACCGGAAATCAGATGACAGACTTGTTTTAGACTTAGGCAAACTTGATACTCTGGCCGTTCCGCAAGAATGAGGAGCCCACGTTTGCCAGCCTATTTTTTCACCACCGACCAACCCTGTGCCAGAGTACGACGTGGGCCAGCGTTTCAAGCCGCTGATGATGTGCTGATTTCGCCTGCTTACGTGCCCGACTCGGTGAACGTGTCGCTCGGCCTGCTCATCGATGAAGAGCGTGGGGTGTGGCACTTGGCCAACCAAGGTGCCTATACCTGGGCGCAGTTTGCTAGCCTAGCTGCCGATATGGCCGGCTTGGATCAGTCGTTTGTGCTGCCGTGCTCGATGCGTGCTTGCGGGCTGCCCGTTACTCGCCCTGCTTATAGCGTGCTGGGTAGCAAGCCAGGTAGTTTGCTGCCCGCAGTAGCGGATTGGCTGCACGAGTGCGTAGGCGAGCCGATGCCCAAGCTGAGGCTGGAACCCGAGAAGGCTATTGCGCTGGCCTCGTGAGCTGAATAAGTATTGAAACCACCTACAATGCCTGTTCATGGCCTGACAACCTTTCTTATCTGGCAAACCCCGCACTCTTTTTGAGGGAGCGGGGTTTCGTCGTTTTGGGGGCCGGGGCGACGCAGATACGGGGTTTGGCGGGGAGTTTCCCGAAAACGCCGTAAATTTGAGGTACGCCCTTGCGTTTCAGCTTAAATAAACCAGCATGTTTGATTTTTTAGGGAAAACCGTCGCCAAGATTTTCGGCACCAAATCGGACCGGGACTTGAAGGAGATTATCCCCTACGTGGCGCTTATCAATGCCGAATATGCCAAACTGGCACAACTATCCGACGACCAGCTGCGCGAGCGTACCAACGAGGTGCGCGCCCGCATTGATGCGCATCTAAAGGCCATCGACGAGCAGATTGCCGCGTTGCATGCCCGCGTCAACGAGGATACTACGCTCGATATTGCGCAGAAAGAGCAGGTTTTCGACCAGATTGACGAGCTGGAAAAGCAGCGCAACAAGGAGTTGGAAGTGGTGCTGATGCAGGTACTGCCCGACGCCTTTGCCATTGTGAAGGAAACCTCGCGCCGCTACAAAGACAACGGCCAGCTGGTGGTAACCGCCACCGACTACGACCGGGACTATGCGTCGCGCAAGCAAAACGTGACCATCCAGGGCGACCAGGCCATCTGGTCGAATAAGTGGCTGGCCGGCGGTGCCGAAATCACCTGGGACATGGTGCACTACGACGTGCAGCTGATTGGCGGCGTGGTGCTGCACCAGGGCAAAATTGCCGAAATGGCCACCGGAGAAGGTAAAACCCTGGTTTCGACCTTGCCGGCGTTCCTCAATGCGCTGTCCAAGCGGGGCGTGCACCTGGTAACCGTCAACGACTACCTGGCCAAGCGCGACTCGGAGTGGAATGCGCCGCTGTTCGAGTTCCACGGCATCACCGTGGACTGCATCGACAAGCACCAGCCCAACACCGACGCCCGCCGCAAAGCCTACGCCGCCGACATCACCTACGGCACCAACAACGAATTCGGCTTCGATTACCTGCGCGACAACATGGCGCGCGACCCGCAGGAGCTGGTGCAGCGCAAGCACCACTTCGCCATGGTCGACGAGGTGGACTCGGTACTGATTGACGATGCCCGGACCCCGCTTATCATTTCCGGCCCCGTGCCGCGCGGGGATGTTCACGAGTTCTACCAGCTCAAGCCCCGCATTCAGATGCTGGTAGACGCGCAGAAACGGCTGGTGCAGCAATACTTAGTGGAAGCCCGCAAAGGCATCAAAGAAGGCCAGGATGGCGCTAAGGAAGGCGAGGCTGGCTTGTCGTTGTTCCGCGCCTACCGTGGCCTGCCCAAGAGCAAGCCACTCATTAAGTTCCTGTCGGAAACTGGCAACCGGGCCGTGCTGCAAAAGGTGGAGAACTTCTACCTGCAAGACAATGCCCGCCAGATGCCGCAGGCCGACATGCCGCTGTACTTCACCATCGACGAGAAAAACAACCAGATTGAGCTGACCGAAAAAGGCATCGACCTGATTACGGCCCAGGGCGAAGATCCGCACCTGTTCATCATGCCCGACATCGGGATGGAAATTGCGGCGCTGGAGAACAGCAAAACCCTCACCAACGAGGACAAGCTGCACCAGAAAGAGCAGCTCATGCAGGACTACCAGGAGAAGAGCGAGCGGGTACACACCGTAAACCAGCTGCTGAAAGCCTACACCCTGTTCGAGAAAGACGACCAGTACATCCTGACCGACGACGGCAAGGTGAAGATAGTGGACGAGCAGACCGGCCGCGTAATGGAAGGCCGCCGCTACTCCGACGGCTTGCACCAGGCTATTGAGGCCAAGGAAAACGTGCGCGTGGAAGATGCCACCCAGACCTACGCCACCGTAACCTTGCAGAACTACTTCCGCATGTACCACAAGCTGGGCGGCATGACGGGTACGGCCGAAACCGAAGCCGGCGAGTTCTGGAGCATCTACAAGCTCGACGTGGTAGTAATTCCAACCAACCGCGGCATTTCGCGCAAGGACGAGCACGACAAGGTGTACAAGACTGTGCGCGAGAAGTACAACGCCGTGGCCGAGGAAATCCAGACGCTGGTACAAGCCAACCGCCCGGTGCTGGTAGGTACCACGTCGGTGGAAATTTCCGAGCTGGTGAGCCGCATGCTGAAGCTGCGCGGCATCCCGCACCAGGTATTGAACGCCAAGCAAAACCAGCGCGAAGCTGAAATTGTAGCTGCTGCCGGCCACCCCGGCACCGTAACCATTGCCACCAACATGGCCGGCCGGGGTACCGACATCAAGCTGCGCGGGGTAGCCAAAGAATCGGGTGGGCTGGCTATCATCGGCACGGAGCGCCACGAGTCACGCCGCGTTGACCGCCAGCTGCGTGGTCGGGCCGGCCGCCAGGGCGACCCAGGTTCGTCGCAGTTCTTCGTGAGCCTAGAAGACAACCTGATGCGCCTGTTCGGCTCCGACCGGATTGCCAAACTCATGGACCGCATGGGTCTGGAGGAAGGCGAAGTGATTCAGCATTCCATGATTACCAGCAGCATCGAGCGGGCGCAGAAGAAAGTCGAGGAAAACAACTTCGGCCAGCGCAAGCGCCTGCTGGAGTACGACGACGTGATGAACGCCCAGCGCGAAGTGGTGTACAAGCGCCGCCGCAACGCTCTGTTTGGCGAGCGGCTGGAGCTGGACATCTGGAACATGATTTACGACGTGGCCGAGGACATTGTAACCAGCCACAAGATTTCCGGCGACTACGAAGACTTCAAGCTGGCCATCGTGCGCATCTACGGCTACGATACCTACATCACCGAGCAGGAAATGAAAGGCCTGGCCGCCGGGCCGCTCACGCAGAAGCTCTACGACGAAGCCCTGGGCTACTACCACAGCAAGAACGAGCACATTGCCACCAATGCCATGCCGCTCGTAAACGATTTGCTGGCGCAGAACGCCCCGTTTGAAAACGTAGCCGTGCCGTTCACCGACGGCCGCAAGCAAGTATCGGCAGTAGCTAGCCTGCGCCGTTCCCAAGCCACGGGTGGCCACGAAATCATCCGGAGCATGGAGAAAACCGTGGTGCTGTCGACCATCGACACCGCCTGGACTCAACACTTGCGCCAGATGGACGACCTCAAGCAGGTGGTACAGAACGCCGTGTACGAGCAGAAAGACCCCCTGTTGGTGTACAAGTTCGAGAGCTTCGAGTTGTTCAAAGGCATGATTGGCAAAGTGAACGAGGAGACGCTGTCCTTCCTGTTCCGCGCCGACGTGCCGGTGCAAGCCGGCGCCGAAGGCACTAACGAGTCGGAGTTCTACATCGAAGACGAACTGCCCACCCCGGTTCCGATGCCCAAGCTGAAAGCCGAGAAAGAAGTATCCTCGGTTTCGTTGGGCGCGGGCCCCGAGGACATGGGCCCTGACGACTTGCCGCTGGAAAAGCAGCAGCCGGCCAAGGCCCAGAAGATTGCCAACCGCAACGAGAAAGTAAGCGTGCAATACATGGACGGCCGGATTCTGCGGGACGTGAAGTTCAAAACCGTAGAGGAAGACCTGCTTAACAACCGCTGCGTGTTGGTGGATATAGCTTAAGAAACCTTGGTTTAGCTACGTAAGGCGGGAGCCGGCGAGGGTCGTCGGCTCCCGCTTGTTTGTGAGGCAGTCTGCGTGGCGGCTTACTTGCGTACGTTACGGCAGCCGTGCCTCGTTCTTACCCGGCAGAGAACCGCTGACATTACCTTCAGACCCATGAACCTCGCCCCCTACATCGACCACACTTTGCTCCGGCCCGACGCCACTCCCGCGCAAATCGAGCAACTGTGCGCGGAAGCCGCCACACATAGCTTTGCCGCCGTGTGCGTGCCGCCTTGCTACGTGCGGTTGGCTGCTGAAAAGCTGCAAGAAACCAAGGTTGCCGTGTGCACAGTAATTGGGTTTCCGCTGGGATATCAGCTGGCCAAGGTGAAGTTTTTTGAAGCCCACCAAGCCCTGACCGAAGGCGCCACCGAGCTGGACATGGTTATCAATATTGGGGCGCTGAAAGCCGGCCGCACCGAAGAAGTGGAAGAGGAAATCGGGCAGTTGGCCGAACTGTGCCACCTGCGCGGAGCCTTGCTGAAGGTGATTATTGAAACGGCCTTACTCACCGAGGACGAAATGGAACTGGCCTGCCAGTTGTGCGAGGAAGCCGGTGCCGACTTCGTGAAAACCTCCACCGGTTTCGCCAGCCGGGGGGCGTCCGTAGCCGATATTATGCTGATGCGCCGAACCTTACCCGGCCAGATCCGAATTAAAGCAGCGGGCGGCATCCGAACCCGAACGGCAGCGCTAGCGCTGATAGCCGCCGGTGCCGACCGTATCGGCTCGTCAAATAGCCTAATTTTGCTTCACGAAGATGATACCACCATACCTGCGTAACGTGCTGTTTCTTGCTGCTTTTTTCGCGCTGGGCGCCTGTGCTTCCAGCGGCCCGGCTGCCCCTACTGTCACTGCGCCCGCCGATACCACCAAAGCCAAGCCCGCTACTACGGCCCGCACCGCGCAAGCAGCCCCGGCCGAAGACCTGAGCCGCTACCGGCCCACTTTCCCGGCTCCCAAGGAAGCGGCGCCCACCTCGGCCGCTAAAGTGACCGTGACGCCCACCAACCAGGTAAACGCTCAGATTGAGCAGCGCCTGCGCGACCAGGCCTATACCAACCAGAACGTGAAATACGCCCAGGGCTACCGTATTCTGGCCTATGTGGGCCTGGAACGCGAAAAAGCCATGGCTATTCGGCGCTCGGTTATCAGCCGCTACCCCGACGAAACCGACTACCTCACCTTCAAGCAGCCCGTGTTTCGCCTGCACATCGGCGACTACCTCACGCGCCTGGAAGCCGAGCAGGCCATGCTGCGCATTCGTCCGCTGGCGCCTAAAGCCGAACTAGAATCGGCGCAGGTGCTGCTGAATAAAGCGGCGTACTAGAGCTGTCAGTTGTCGGTTGTTAGTTGTTGGTTGTCAACCTGCTCTAGTAATCAACAGCTGATAACCCACTACCGACAACTGACAACGAGTTTTATGCAACACCTGCTTTCCCGCATCAAAACCCTGGCCGCCGACGCGGCTGCCGACACTGTAGCGCTGCGCCAGCATCTGCACGCCAACCCGGAGCTGTCGTTTCAGGAGTTCAATACGGCGGCTTTCGTAACAACTGAGCTACAAAAGCTGGGCCTCGCGCCGCAGCCCATTGCCAACACGGGGGTGGTAGCCCTCATTGAAGGCCGCAACCCCGGCGCCCGCACCGTAGCCCTGCGCGCCGACATGGACGCCTTGCCCATCACCGAGCAGAACGAGGTGCCCTACAAATCAACCAACCCCGGCGTGATGCACGCCTGCGGCCACGATGTGCATACGTCGTCGTTGCTGGGCGCGGCCCGTATTCTGGTGCAGTTGCGCGACGAGTTTGAGGGTACGGTAAAGCTGATGTTTCAGCCGGGGGAAGAGTTGTTGCCGGGCGGGGCTTCTTTGATGATAAAGGAGGGTGTGCTGGAAAATCCCAAACCGGCCAGCGTGCTGGGCCAGCACGTTTTCCCGATGCTGCCTGCCGGGCAGATTGGCATTCGGCCGGGCCGCTACATGGCCAGCACCGACGAGCTGTACCTGACCGTGCGCGGCAAAGGCGGCCACGGCGCCATGCCCGAAATGAACCTCGACCCGGTGCTGGTAGCCGCTCACATTATCGTAGCCGCTCAGCAGATTGTCAGCCGCCGCGCCAGCCCCAAAATGCCCTCAGTGCTGTCGTTTGGGAAGGTTATTGCCAACGGCGCCACCAACGTTATTCCCAACGAAGTGCATATTGAAGGCACCTTCCGCACGCTGAACGAGGAGTGGCGCAACGAAGCCCATGAGCACCTGCGCCGCCTCTGCGAAGGATTAGCTGAGTCGATGGGTGCGACGTGCGAGCTGGAAATCCGGCGTGGCTATCCGTACCTGGAAAACGAGCCGCAACTGACGGCCCGCATCCGGGCGGCAGCCGAGCAATACCTGGGCGCTGAAAACGTAATTGAGTTGGACCAATGGCTGGCGGCCGAAGACTTTGCTTACTTCTCGCAAGCTGCTGATGCCTGCTTCTACCGCCTCGGCACCCGCGCCCAGGACGGGCGGTTTGCCTCGTCGGTGCACACGCCTACCTTCGATATCGAGCCCAAGGCCCTGGAAACCGGCCCCGGCCTGATGGCCTGGCTCACGCTGCAAGAATTGGCTTGCCGCTAGAACGGCGGCAATTTCACTTATCTATACAAGTCTGATTGTGATGCGCTATTTGTCGTGGGTTCCGTTGGCTATTGGGGGAGTATTGGTGGCAACGGGCGCCACTGCCCAGCGCCGCAATGTGGGCGACCTTGTGATTGTGCCCGAAGCACAGGTAGAAGTGGCCCTTAAAGGAGCTGACTACCTATTGGCAGGCTTCAACCTGGTTTCCAATCCGGGAGAGGGCAGCACGTTTACGGGGGGGCAGCTTCGGTTGGGCTACGAGCATTTCTGGAACGAGCACTGGAGCGGCGGCGCAACGCTGCGCATCCTGGGCGGCAGCAACTACAGCTACGGCGACTTTCTGGGGCTGGAAGGGAATGTCACGCCGGGCTTGCTGGTGCGGCACAGCGGCACCATTGGCGGCTTCAACTTTAGGCAGCGCCTGGGGCTGGAGTATGCCACCACGTTTGATGTGCTGGGAAGCAGCAACGAAAACCGTGCCCTCACCCGCCTGCGCCTTGATGTGGACCGAGTGTTTCCGCTGGGTGGCAAGCTGGCAATCAGGCCCCGCATTGCGTATGAAGTGGTAACCTACCTGCGCCTCCAGCGCGACGAAAACGAGTTGAAAGAGCGGGTTGTTGACTTCGGTAATCTGCGGGCCGAGGTGGGCGTGCGCCTGTCGCCACACGTTGATTTCACGCCGTGGGTGGCCTCCCAAACCTACTACCTCAATACGCTGCCGCAGTTTGATGCTACTGGCAAGCAAACGGGTGGTGGCCGGACCAATCTGCTAACGCCCCTCGTTGGCCTCGACCTGCGCGTGACGGTGTTTACAAAAGCTGCAACAGCGGAGCGGGTTCAACTCCCAACCCAGCATTAAAGCGGTTTTGGCGGTGGGGCTTGCCCCCGCCCGTCGTCGAACGGAATTGGTGAAAAGGCGCTGGCATAGGGGTGGGGGCCAGCCCCGCCCCTATCTCATTCATCCTGTATACTGGCCCGGAAACCACTCTAGATTATCGATGATGACATTATGTCTTGTGTGTTAATTGTTGTTTTTATGGTCTGATTGTGTGTAAAAGGACTTTTTGCATTAAATCTATATGTATAATGTAAATTGCATATTAGTCAATAAAGACAAAGTGTCTTGCTAAATTAGCAAAAGGGCTTTTGGTACAGATTTTATAGAATCAGGGTGTACCCGCAAGGGAAAACATCAACTTCTGACTTCAATTAGCATCTTTTACCATGGCAACTTTGCTGTATAACAACCGTCCTGCTCTTCGCCCTAACCGCGCCTTCAATTCGTTGCTAAACGAAATGCTGCGCGACACCTTACCTGCCGTAACCGAGCCTTCCAAATCGTTTGTGCCCGCTGCCGACGTGTTGGAAACTGCTCAGGGTTTTGAACTGCACCTGGCCGTGCCCGGCGTAGTGAAAGAAGACGTTAAAATCGATTTTCAAGACGGCCAGCTGGTCGTGAGCGGTGAGCGGAAAGCTCCGGCTGCCGACGAAAACGCCCCGAAATTCCGCCGCCTCGAAACCGGCTTCGGTAGCTTCTCCCGCAGCTTCCGCCTCCCCGAAACTGTGGACGTAACGGCCATTGATGCCACCCTCACCGATGGTATCCTGCGGGTGGTGCTGCCCTTCGACAGCAAGAAAGTGACGAAACATCACATCGAAGTGCGCTAAGCCTTCTGAAAAACTGTAAAAAAGGCATCCGATTGGGTGCCTTTTTTCTTGGTTTGTGTGTTGCTTATGTAAGTGCCACTGGCTGTAACTCGCTGCGTCGAATGGCACGTAATTAGCTAGTGAGTACGGCTGAAGGTACTGGCTGGAAATCTAGTATGATGCAACCCTATACCGATAGAGTAGCATCTTTCGTTAAGTACCCCGAATGAGGAAGCAGGTTCATTTGCTTTTCATGCTGGTTTTGTAAATTCGAATCACATCTTTTTCTTCTTTTCATCATCCTATTACCCATGCAAGCAAAACAAATGATGCTCGGTCTGTTGGGCTCCGCCATTTTGGGCGGCGGCGTGGCAGTGGGTGGGTACAAGCTGCTGGAGCCCGAGCGCACCAATACGCCACAGGCTATAGCTGCTGACCCCAATGTTCGTTACACGAGTGAGCTGCGCAGCAGCAACTACGTGGTGCCCGAAGGGCTCAACTTCACGGCGGCTGCGGCTTCCGTGACGCCCGCCGTAGTGCACGTAACCACTGAATATGCCCCGAAGCCTAGCCAGGGCAGTGCGCAGATGGACCCTTTCCTGCGGCAGTTCTTTGGCGACGACTTCGACCAGTATCAGGGCCGCGGCCGCAACCAGGGGGTGCAGCAGGGCTCCGGCTCCGGCGTTATCATTGCGGCTAATGGCTACATCGTAACCAACAACCACGTAATCGACAAGGCCGATAAGATTACGGTGATTATGGACGACAAGCGCAAGTTTGAAGCCGAGCTGGTAGGCACCGACCCTACCACCGACTTAGCGCTGTTGAAAGTGAAAGCCGATAACCTACCCTTCATCCGGTACGGCAACTCCGACCAAGTGAAAGTAGGGGAGTGGGTGTTGGCCGTGGGTAACCCCTTCAACCTGAACTCCACGGTTACGGCCGGCATCATTTCAGCTAAAGGCCGCAACATTGGCATTTTGCGCGAGCAGAACGCCCGTAACCAGAACATGGGTATCGAGTCGTTTTTGCAGACCGATGCCGTTGTGAATCCCGGCAACTCGGGTGGTGCCTTGGTGAACCTCAACGGTGACCTGATTGGTATCAACTCGGCTATTGCCTCACAAACGGGCTCTTTCGTGGGCTATTCGTTTGCCGTGCCTAGCTCCATTGTGAGCAAGGTGATTGACGACCTGCTCAAGTACAAAGTAGTGCAGCGCGCTTTGCTGGGCGTGAGCATTCAGGAAGTGGATGCTACGCTGGCCTCGGAGAAGAAACTGTCCAGCCTGAACGGCGTGTACGTGCAGGGCACGACGGAAGGCAGCTCGGCCGCGGAAGCAGGTATAAGAACCGGCGACATCATCACCGAAATCAACGGTGCCAAAGTAAATACCTCGTCGCAGTTGCAGGAGCAGGTAGCCCGCTTCCGCCCCGGCGACAAAATCAAGGTGACCTACCTGCGTGGCAGCGACACCCGCACTACCACCGCCACATTGCGCAATGCCACGGGCACTACCGACATCATTCGGGAGGAAATCAGCAAGGCCATCAAGTACGAGGGAGCTACGTTGCAGCCTGTTAGCAAGCAAGAATTGAGCAAGCTGGGCCTTGATGGTGGCGCTAAAATCAGCGGCATCGGCAAATCCAACTTCCGCGAAACCGGTATTGCCGACGGCTTCATTATCACGCGTATCGATAAGAACCGGGTGAACAAGCCGCAGGATGTAGAGAAGTTCTTGGAGGCTGCCAAGGAAAGTCAGGGTGCCCTTGTAGAAGGCGTGTACCCTGATGGCCGCAAGGCATACTACCCAATCGGGCAAGCTGAATAAGTTTGCGCACTGCCTATAAAAACGCCTCTGCCGTACAGCAGAGGCGTTTTTGTTAGGTGGCATTTCCGGGATAATCAGCTACCTGGCACAAAGCCACTCCATGGCAGTGCCTTCGTCGCCGAAGAGGCGCATGTGGTAGGGCCGTTCCGGTGCCAAGCCGTAGGTTAAATATTGCATTTGAATTGGATCTGCCGCGTACACTGCCATGCGGGCCGGCGAGCAAAGCACACTGATACGCAGAATTTGGGGCGCCAGCCGGCCTGCTGCCTGCGGATAGAAAATGGTGGTCGTCCAGTGGCCTAGTTCCGGGCTAATCTGGTCGCGCCGGCGTACGTCAAGCATCCAATACGCCGTGGCGGTTTGCTCGGACATGGCCAGTACTGCTTCGAAATCAGCCTGCAACTGCTCTAAAGGTGCATCGTCAGGCCAGCGCACTACCAGCACCCCCAGGTCAGAGCGGTGCTGAATGGTACAGGTAATGTGCGGCATTGTGGCGAGCATATAAATGGAAAAAGAGCGGCATAACGGTTAGCAAACCCACTGACCATTAACCCTGGCAAGCTACAAAAGCCGCAGCATTGAGCGCGGCTTATCTGCCCTCACGAAAATATAAATTTATCACGTAAACCAACGCAAACTTTGCCCCGCCTGACCCTAAGCACAGTATCATAGGGCGCTGCTTGCATTTCACTCAATAGGAATGGCCAGCCAGCGCTGGGCTTCCCCTTCCTGGTCGAAAAGTTGAAAAACGTAAGGGTGCATACTTTTCTGAAACCTGACAAACAACTCCGTTAACTCGGTATCGGTCTGTAGCTGCCGCCGGCTACCGGGCGGCACCATGTACGCCATGCGTACCGGCCGATGAAAGCGGGCGGCCAGCGTGGGGTAAAATACATCATTCACCCACCGGCCGGCCTCTGCACTAATGGTCAGGGCGCGCGTATCGAGCAGCCAGCGGACAGTATTGCGTCGTTCGGCTTCATCGGCCAAGCAACGGTAGCCCACCTGCAATTCCTCCAGCGTAACGAGGCGTTGCCACCGAGCTATCATCACTTCCAGATCGGGCCGGTACGTGAGGGTAAGATGGTCGGCAATTGGTAAAGTCTCAGGTAGCATAAGATGGGTGGCCAGTGACGTTTAAAAATGTACCACTTCTTGCAACTCAGATGGGTTATTGCGTGGATAATGCTCTTCACAGAAAGGCTATTGTGCCTTCTTTGGCGCTAAATAACTAAGTGGCGAATAAAGGATGAACTATGTATAACTGGTATTATGCGTTGAGCAGCCACTGTAATGCCGCCGCTTCGTCGAAAAACGCCTGCATACGGTAGGGTTGGCTGAGGGATTGGGAACGGGAAAAAGTGGCTTGCAATTCAGGCTGGCTGTCGATGATACGTTGCCGGTTCGGCGACATGAAATAGGCGATGCGCAGAGAATTTGGCAATAGCCCGGAGGCCTGTGGTAGAAAATCGTCGACCACCCAGCTGAAATGCGCGTGTTCGACTAATAAGCGGCGCCGAACATCAATAAACCAATGGGTAGCCGCATGGTGGCGGGCCAAATAAAGAGCTGCCTGATGGCCAAGCTGTATCTCAGGAAACGTAGTATCACGCAGCCAGCGCAACACTACTGTGCGTAAGTCAGGTCGGTAACTCAAGCTTAAATATTCGGCATGAGCAGTGCTGGAAAAAGTTGCCAGAGTAGAAATTTCCATGTAGAGCAACAGGAGAGTGAGTTGTAATAATACAAAAATAACCATTTGTTTCAAATTGCTATTACCCTGTTCTGTTGCATTATCGTTGTGTTTTACAAAAGGTAGTAAAAATTTATATTGAAATGATTATATAATATGCAATTCGGATTCAACTTGTCAAATAGGGAAGTTCTGTTGGTAGTGTAGTTGCTGGTGGGTACAAATCAGGCATAGTTCGGTTGGCATCTTACCTTTAGGCCACCCATCCATTTCCAACTTCTCGCATTCTTTCCCCATCATGAAACAAGCCCTCGAAGAAGCTACCGCCACCGGTACCGACGTGCAGGAACACGACCCCCACGGCATGCAGCAAGTGTTGCGTGAACTCGGCATTCAAGCCGAAAACGCGGCTTGGAGCACCGGCCTAGCGTGGGGCGGTGCCAGCAACTCCCGCTCGAAAACCATCCACTCGCCCGCCGACGGCCGCCGTATCGGTACCGTGGCCTTGGCTACCACCGAAGATTACAGCCACGTGGTGGAAACTGCTCAAGCCGCATTCAAGACCTGGCGTACTGTGCCGGCTCCCAAACGCGGCGAGATTGTGCGCCAGATCGGCAACAAGCTCCGCGAATACAAGGAGCCGCTGGGCAAGCTGGTGAGCTACGAGATGGGCAAAATCTTGCAGGAAGGCCTCGGCGAAGTGCAGGAAATGATTGACATCTGCGACTTTGCCGTGGGCCTCTCGCGGCAGCTGCACGGCTTTACTATGCACTCCGAGCGGCCCGCGCACCGCATGTATGAGCAGTACCACCCGCTGGGCGTGGTGGGCATCATCTCGGCGTTCAACTTTCCGGTGGCCGTGTGGAGCTGGAACGCCATGCTGGCCGCCGTGTGTGGCGACGTCTGCATTTGGAAACCCTCCGAGAAAACCCCGCTGACAGGCGTGGCCGTGCAGCACATTCTGGCCGACGTGCTGCGCGAAAACGAATTGCCCGAAGGTATTTTCAACCTCATAATCGGGGATGCTGAAATAGGTGCTCAAATGGCCGCCGACCCGCGCGTGCCGCTGGTGTCGGCTACGGGTAGTACCCGCATGGGCAAGAAGGTAGGGGAGGTAGTAGGTGCCCGCCTCGGGCGGGCCCTGCTGGAACTAGGCGGCAACAACGCCATTATCCTGACCGAGCACGCCGACCTTGATATTGCCATTCGGGCCATTGTGTTTGGGGCGGTGGGTACGGCCGGGCAGCGGTGCACCACCACTCGTCGGGTCATTATTCACGAAGCAGTTTTCGAGGATGTGAAGGCGCGGCTGCTGAAAATATACCCTAGTCTGCCCATTGGGAATCCCTTGCAGGAAGGCACGCTGGTTGGCCCCCTCATCGACCAGGATGCCGTAGCTGCCTTCACAAAAGCCCTGGCCGATGTGCAAGCCGAAGGCGGCAAGCTGCTAACCGGCGGTGAAGTGCTAACCGGGGCCGGCTACGAAAACGGTACCTACGTGAAGCCCGCGTTGGTGGAAGTGGAAAACCACTACCACATGGTACAGGAAGAAACCTTCGCGCCCATTCTGTACCTGATAAAATACAGCGGCGGAGTAGAAGAGGCCATTGAGTTGCAGAACGGGGTGCGGCAGGGCTTGTCGTCGGCCATCTTCTCGCTGAACATGCGCGAAACCGAAACCTACCTCAGCCACACCGGCTCCGACTGCGGCATTGCCAACGTGAACATCGGTACGAGTGGCGCGGAAATCGGCGGCGCATTTGGGGGCGAAAAGGAAACCGGCGGCGGCCGCGAATCGGGCTCCGACGCTTGGCGCGTATACATGCGCCGCCAAACCAATACCATCAACTACAGCACGCAGCTCCCATTAGCCCAGGGCATCAAGTTCGACGTGTAGTTAGTTCATAAACAATCCAACGAAGGCCTGCCCGACCACTCGGGTAGGCCTTCGTTGGTTTTAATAGCTGTAAGTTTTAAGTAAAGGACAGAAAATAGCTGTACCAACCTAAATCAGTATACTGATGCAACTTCCTTTCCGCGGGTGCTGTCTTTCACTTGCTTAGCCTCTCCGCTGTGGCGGCTTTGCCCGGAAAGTTGGATATTTACCGTTATCCTTTCTTTAACTAGTTGCCGCTGTCCGACGCTATGGAAGCTTTTGCGTATACCGACATCAACGCCCCGCTAGTCGAGCGGTGCCGCCTGGGCGACCGACGGGCGCAAGCCGAAATCTACAAGCGCTACGCCAAAGCCATGTTCAACGCGTCGTTGCGCATCACCGGCGACTACGCCGAGGCCGAAGACGTATTGCAGGAGTCGTTTTTGAGTGCTTTCCGCGAACTGCACAGCTATAAAGGTGATTCTTCGTTCGGCAGTTGGCTGAAGCGGATTGTCATCAATAAAAGTATCAACTGCCTGCGCAACCGGCGCCTGCAATTGGTGCCTTTGGGTGAGCAGCACGATGCTGCCGGCCCCGAAACGCTGGACAGCTCAGCGGATACCGAAGTGGTGCAGTGGCGCGCCGATGTGGTTCGGCGCTGCGTGCAGGAACTACCCGACGGCTACCGCGTAGTACTAACCCTGTACCTGCTGGAAGGCTACGACCACGCTGAAATAGCCGGTATCCTGGGCATCACTGAATCTACCTCAAAATCGCAGTACAGCCGGGCGCGTAAGAAGCTATTGGAATTGGCTTCGCAACGCGGGCTTACGGCTTAGTAACCACCTCATTGTGCTTTACCAGCGCGGCAGGCCGTCCACCTAATTTCAACGGCGTGCCGTAAGTGAAAGCAAACCATGTGTTTAGTACCACCCCTGATATGAACGACAAAGAAACCGGTCTGGAGAATTTCATCGAGCGGCACCGCGCCGACTTCGATGTGTTCGAGCCGCGCCCGGATTTATGGGACGACATCGAGCAGAACCTGGCCGCACCCACGGCCGGTACTGTTGCGCCAGCCGCCGATGAAGCGCCTGCTGTTGCCCCATTACGGGTAGTGAAGCTATACCCTGATGAAGCGCCCGAAGCAACTCCCGCTGCTTTTGTCGGCCCAGCCTCTGCCACCACTTTCCGCAGCAAATGGCTACCCAACTCGGGCATGGCTGCCGCTGTGGCCCTGCTGATTGCGGCCGGAGTTGGCGCTGTATGGAGCAGCAACCACCAGGATACGGTGTGGGCCCGCACCACCGGAACAACGCCTTTGGTGTTGGCGCCCGAAAGTGAGCCGGAGGACTTGAACTCCGGGCTGTATTTTGGCGCTTCGCCGGTGGCGAATGCGCCCGAGTCATCGGCGCAGCACCTTACCACGGCCCTTCAGCGCATGGAGGCCTATTACGCCACGCAAATTGCCGAGCGCAAAGGAGCCTTGCGGGAACTGGAAGCCCAAACCACTGCCGCTAGTGCTCCACCCGCCGACTGGCGACAAGAGTTAGCCGGGCTGGATTCCACCTATCGGCAGTTGAAGGTGGAACTTTACCGCAACCCCGAGCCCGATGTAGTGCTGGAAGCCATGAACCGCAACCTGCAAATTCGCCTCGATATTCTGAATCAGCAGACCCGCTCCCGCGAGCAGGTGCAAGACTACCACGCGCAGCCCCTGATGATTGCCGACACCCACCCTATGCCATGAGGTATTTCCGCCGCACCCTTCTGCGCACCGGCTGCGTGCTGGCGGTAAGCTGCCTGCTCGCCACCAGCGCCGCTGCACAAACCCAGCCCCCCACCGTAGCCAGTACCCCCGCCCGCCCCGGTTCCGCCACCGAAGCCCAGTACTACCAACCCTCAACAGCTGAAACTCCTGCTTTCTGGCCGCAAAATGGGGCAACCCACGCGGCGCACGTGAGCGGCTGCCCACAACAATCGGAGCAGGTATATACTCAAGGAACGCAGGAACCCGAGCAGGGAACGGATGTCAATCAGTTGGCTGCCGAGAAAACCCGTAAGCTGAGCCGGACTTTTGCCGTGTCGGCCGGCAAACCGTACGCCTTGGATACCCGCTACGGGCGGGTGCTGGTAAACGTGTGGAGCCGCCCGGAAATCCGGACCGATGTGGACATTATTACCCGCGCCGACACCGACGAAAAAGCCCAGCAGCTTCAGGAGATGATTCAGGTGGAGCTAACCGAAACCGACCCGGCTACCGGAGGCGTATCGGTTCGCTCGAAGTTTGGGGCCATGCCCCACGGGTGCCGCAGCCGCACCAAGCTCTACGAAGTGAACTACACGGTATGGATACCCCGCAACACGCCGTTGCGCGTGTACAATACCTTTGGCGAAGTCAGTATCCTCGGCGACCTAGCTGGCCCTACGGAACTGGCCGTGGAGTATGGCACCTTGCGCACGGGCCGGTTGGAAGGCAGCAAAAACCTGTTGCGCATTGGCAATGGACAGGCATCGGTTCCGTATGTGCGGCAAGCCGGAATTGACGCGTCGTACTCACGCCTGCGGCTTGACGCGGGGCAGGTAGTTGATTTGCGCAACAACTACTCCGATATCAATATTGGCGTGGTGCAGGACCTGAGCGTGCATAGCAAATACGGCGACGTAGCGCTGGGCACCGTTCGTAACCTGCG
The DNA here is from genome assembly GCF_017313265.1 of Hymenobacter telluris. Taxonomy (GTDB): domain Bacteria; phylum Bacteroidota; class Bacteroidia; order Cytophagales; family Hymenobacteraceae; genus Hymenobacter; species Hymenobacter telluris. The sequence goes on from NZ_JAFLQZ010000002.1 coordinate 541,529, forward strand.
CGGCACGTCGGGCTTCTCCACCTTCAGCATCGACAAACTAGGCAACCAACTGGACATGACGGTGCAGTATTGCCCCAATTTCGAGGTGCGCAACACCGGCCGAAATTTCCGGGCAATCAACCTGGACGGTGGCTACAGTACCATCTTGCTGAATTTTGCCGATGAAGCCGGCTTCAATTTCGATGTAAACACCCAGCACGGCAAACTGCTGGTTGACAAGAAACTGGTGCGCGTAGCATCAGAGGAAAGTAGCCCGGTTTCCAGCGACATGCAGGGTACTTTCGGGGTGGCAAAAGCCCGGCCGGCGTCCAGCAACGTCAACATCAAAGTGCGGTACGGCAACGTGCGCTTCAACCGCTAAAATACAGAACAAGCTTAGTTGGAAGCCTCACAAAGAGCCTCTCCTAAACAAAATGGTGCTGTGTAGCGCCGCTTTGTTCAGGAGAGGCTCTTGCATTGGCGGCAGGCAAAACGGCCAAGAGCAGCTACTTCTGCGCCGGATGCCGTTCTTTGTGTTTCGCCGATTGTAACCTGTTATGCGTGCTGCGTTTTTACTGCTATGGATGGGGCTGCATGCCGCATTGGTAGCCGCTCAATCTTCTGTGCCCATGCCCACTCTGCCGCCTGTTTCATCAGCTACTGCTTCTCCCATGCGCACGTATGCGTTGCGCCTGAAGCCGGGCCAGGATGTGCGCCAGCAGCTTACTGCTTTCACCACCGAGCACCAGATTCGGGCGGGCGCTATGGTAACGTGCGTGGGCAGCCTCACGCAGGTAACGTTGCGGCTCGCCAATCAGGAAAACCCAACGGTGTACCACGGCCACTTCGAAATTGTATCCTTGGTAGGTACGCTCTCCACCAACGGCAGCCACTTGCACCTGGCCGTTTCCGATTCCACTGGGCGCACTATCGGTGGGCATCTGCTCGACGGCAACCTGGTGTATACAACCGCCGAACTAGTGATTGGAGTGCTGGACAACTTGGATTTCCGGCGTGAGCCCGACCCTACGTTTAACTACCGGGAGCTAACAATTTATCCAATTACGCCAGCGGCCAAGCGCCGGAAACAATAAATTAGTTAGCTCCTCAGTCCACCTACTGACAGCCAGCTGAAATTTATTGCTGCCCTAGCTTCGCCAGCTATTTCAGGGGTGCCTATTCGTGTGTATTATTGTAAGAATATCCGCTGTTTATCAAGCGTGATTACTTGCATTTTAGCTGGTTTATTTATTTAAGATTGATGCGACTTCTACCTTACAGTGCTACGTGGGCGCTGCTCTTGTCGGCTAGTGCTGCCTACGCCCAAAAACCACTTCCTGCTACTATTCCGCCTCTCGTCAACTCCGGTGAGGCCGTGAAGGAAGGCATTGCACTCCACGACAAAGACCAGTTTGAGGCGGCCTTGGCCCACTACGCCACCGTCACCCCCGGCGACTCGCTTTACGCGGCGGTGCAAGGCGAAATGTCGCTCACGTACCTGGCCGCCAAGCGCTACCCCGAAGCTATTGAAGCGGCTCAGCGCGCGCTGAACCTCCGCTACGCCGACCCCCAGCCCTATATTACGCTGGGCTCAGCCGAAGACGAATCGAAGCACCCCGAGAAAGCAGTGGCCGCTTATCAGGCCGGGTTGAAGCGTTTTCCTTACTACCAAAGTCTGTGGTATAATCTGGCCGTAACCCAGATCGGAGCCAAGCAATTTCAGCCGGGCCTGAGCAGCTTGCAGCGCAGCCTGGAACTGCGGCCCACCCACGCCGGCAGCCACTACGCGCTGGCAAAACTGGCCGCTCGGCAAGGGCAAACCAGCCATGCCATGCTGAGTTTATTGACCTACCTGCTGATTCAGCCTGATAGTGAGAGCAGCAATAGCGTACTGGTGGAGCTAGAGAAGCAGGCGTCGCACGCAGCCGACATTGCCGAAACTGACCGGATTCCTGCTTTCCTGCCCAACGAAGCTTTCCGGGAGCTGGATTTGCTGCTCGATTCCAAAGTGGCACTCCGCAAAGACTACACCTCCAAGGTGAAGTTTGATGCCAACCTAGTGAAGCAGCTGCAACTGCTGGTAGAGAAGTTTCCGAGCACTACGGCCTCCCCCGACGACCTCTGGCTACGCCTCTATGGCCCGCTGGTAGAAGGCCTGCGCCAAGGCGAAAACCTCACTGCCGCTACTTACTTCATCTTGTCATCGGCCGATGATAAGAAGGCGGCGCAGTGGGTGAAAGGCAACAAAAGCAAGGTGGATAAGATGCTGGAGGCTCTTTCGCCGGCCATCTTGCGCTTTCGTGAGCAGCAGCCGTTGGTGCGCGAAGGCAAGCCTACTATGCTTAAGGGCTGGTTCGATGACGACGCCCGCTTGCAAGGCATAGGTGCCGGCACGATGCAGGGCGAAGAGCGCCATTTCACGGGTCCCTGGATGTTTCTGACCAATACGGGCGCAATTGAAGAGGAAGGCGAATACGGCCCCGACTTCAAGCGAACCGGAGTATGGCGTAGCTACGGCCCCAACGGCCAACTCACCCGCACTGCTCCTTACGTCAATGGGCAAGTGCACGGCTTGGTGCGCGACTTCCACGACAACGGTCAGCCTTCCGCCGACATGAACTTCGCGCAAGGCAAGAACGAGGGGGAGATGAAAATCTACAACTACTGCGGCACGCTGGAAGAAGTACGCACTTTCCGGCAAGGCTTGCTCGAAGGCCCGTATACCACGTTCTACTCGGATGGCAAACCGCGCCTGCGGGTGCAAATGCGGGCCGACAAGCAGGAGGGACCCCAAACCACGCTCTATCCGAACGGCGTGGTAGAGGTGGAATACACCTACGTGGCCGATAAAAAGCAGGGCCCGTTCCTGGTCAACTACCCCGACAAAACCCCGGAAAAGCGCGGCGCCTACGAGCAGGACGAGCTGCACGGTCCTTACACCGAATACTTTTCCAACGGGCAGCTCATGAACACCGGCACTTACACGCGCGGCAAGCGGACGGGTGTTTGGAAAGAGTATTTCGCCGATGGTAAGCTCAGTTCAGAAAGAACCTACGACGAAAACGGCGAGCTACACGGCACCTATCATGATTATGACTACCAAGGCCGGCTGGTGTCGGACAATGATTACGAGCATGGCCGCACCACTCGCCAACGCTACTACAATCCCGCTACCAAAGCCACACTGCTCGACAACGCCATTAAAAAAGGCCGCGTAGCCATAGCTACGTTCAACCTTGATGGCATATCGAAAGGCAGCGGCTTCTACCTCAATGGGCAAACCGACGGCGAATGGCGCTGGACCTACGCCAACGGCCAGCCGCAGCGGGTTCGTCATTTCCAGAAAGGTCAGCTGGAAGGCGTGGCCGAAGACTACTACGCCAACGGGCAGCTGAAAAGCCGCACCACGTACCACAACGACGAGCAGGAAGGCGCGTACGAAAGTTTCTATCGAGACGGCCAACGCTACCAAACCGGCTACTACCGCAACGGCCAGCCCCAGGGCGCATGGCGCGAATATTACGCCGACGGCTCGGTGCGCGAGGAATATGAGTTGCACAAAGGGCAGCGCAACGGCCCGAACCGTAGCCTGGCTCCTAACGGCAAGCTTACCGAACTGAGGATATACGAGTTTGGCCGTAAAATGCAGACGCTGACCTACGATACCCTAGGGCGAGTGGTTAGTGATGTGCAGCTTCAGCCTGGTACCAAAGAAGTTTCGTTCAACCACCCTGGCGGCAAGCTCCGCTACCGGACGGCAGTTTCCTGCTACGAAAACCAGGGGCCGGCCGCGTGGTTCTACAGCTCCGGTCAGCCCAACGCCACCGTCAGCTTCGTGGCCGACAAGCGGGAAGGAGCGTTCAAGTCGCTCTACGCCACCGGTAAAACCAACTTGGAGGGGCAGTTCAGCAACGGCGACCGGGAAGGCGAGTGGCGCGAATACTACCCGTCTGGCCAGCTACGTTCCAAGACCGGATACCGCGAAGGCAACCTCGACGGGGTTACTAGTACTTTCTACGAAAATGGCCAGCCCGAATTAGAGCAGCACTTTCTGTACGGGGCCGCGCAAGGCGTAGCACGCTACTACAACCCAGCCGGCGAGTTGCTGGTGGAAAAGCTGTTTGAGCGGGGCGACGTGGTAGGCTTCCGCGACGGGCGCAACCCGGCGGCATCTTGGCAGCCCATCGAGCGAATGGCGGGCACCATCAAAACTGCCTTTGCCAACGGGAAGCCCGCGCTAGATGAAACAATTGAAGCCGGGCAACGCGCTGGCACCCGCACCGCCTACTACAGCTCGGGGCAGGTTTTTCGGCGCATGACGTTCAAAGACGGCCTGATAACTGGCGCGCTAACAAGCTATTATCCCAATGGTAAGCTTATGGAGGAAGAACAGTATCTTCACGATGAGCGCCACGGCCGCTGTAGCTACTACCGCCCCGATGGTACCCTGGAGCGCACCGAAACGTACCGCAGCGGCGAACAACTTGGCCCTACGGTGTACTACAACGCCAAGGGCCAACCCACCAAGACGGAAATTCACTGGAACCAGTACGTGTATGAAGGCAAATAAGCACCTGCGCCGCCGCGCCGCGCTACTCGTTTTTTCGGCACTGCTCACCGCTGGCTTGGTTGCCCCTGCCCAGGCGCAGCAGCCCATGCAGCTGGTAACCCAGATGCAGACCCAGTTTCCGGGCGAAAAAGCCGTGTATTTAGACTACCGTACCGACGTAACCCTGGAGCTGAAAGGCGACTCGGTGGTGGTGCTAGCCAAGCACCATCAAGACATGCTGCACCTCGATGCGCAGTCGGCAATGTATGCCAACGACCGGGTGTTCAACTCGCACTTCAGCCGCTTGCAGAAGCTGGATGCTCGTACGATGGTGCCGGCCGGCAACAGCTACAAAGCCGTGAAAGTGACGGATTTCAAAGAGAAATTTGAAGTGCAGTCGGGCATCTTCTATGACGATACACGGGCTACTACGTTCAGCTTCCCGGCCGTATCGGCGGGGGCGCGCACCGTTACCGACTACACCGTGCGCCACCCCGACCCGCGCTTTCTGATGCCATTCTACTTCGGGGCGCACATCCCCATGCGCCACGCCGAGCTGACGGTGACGGCCCCGCGCAGCATCAAAGTCAGCCACAAGCTGTTCCACGTCGAAAACACGCCGGTCAACTTCACCAAGCAGGAAAAAGGCAACCTGGTCACCTACCGCTGGACCGCCGACAACCTGCCCAGCCCGCCCCGCGACGACGACGGCCCGGAAGTGGCGTACTACCTGCCGCACCTGGTGTATTTCGTGGAGGAAGTACCCTCGGCCGCCGGGCAGGCGCGCCGCATGTTGGCGGGGGTGCCGGAGCTATACAACCTGTACTCCGGCTTCGTGAGCAACCTCAACACCAAGGAAAGCCCTGGCCTGCGCCACGTAGTCGATTCGCTGGTGGTGGGTGCCAAAACCGAGCAGGAGCGGGTGCAGCGCATCTACTATTGGGTGCAGGACAACATCCGGTACGTGGCCTTCGAGAACGGCATGGGCGGCTTCATTCCGCGCGACGCCGGGCAAGTGTACGCCAAGCGCTACGGCGACTGCAAGGACATGGCCAACCTCACCCGCGAGATGCTGCGCATGACCGGCGTGAAGTCGTACCTCACCTGGATTGGTACCCGCGACCTGCCCTACCGTTACTCCGAGCTGGCCACGCCCGGTGTGGATAACCACATGATTACCACCTACGAAGCCAGCCCCGGTAAATACGTGTTCCTGGATGCCACCAACAAATACATGCCGTACGGGCTGCCTTCGTCCTTCATTCAAGGCAAAGAAGCGCTGCTGGCCATTGATGGCAAAACCTGTAAAGTGGTAGAAGTGCCGGTAATGGAAAACAACCGCAGCCCGGTGGCCGACGTGTCGGTGCTGACGCTGGACGACAAAGGCGGCCTCCGCGGCAAAGGCAGCCTGCAACTCAGCGGCTACGCCAAAGTGCGGCAGAGCTACGCCCTCGATGGCCTCGACCACCTCGAAGAAACCCGCTACGTGAAAGGCCTGCTGGAGCGCGGCAACAACAAGTTCTTCGTTGACAAGTACAGCGTTAGTCACCTCGACACCCACGACCAGCCCCTCACCATCGACTACGAGTACCGCTTGCAGGATTATGTGCAGAAGCTCGACGACGAAATCTACGTGAACCTGAACCTGGAGCAGCCCTACGCCCACGACAAGATTGACGCCTCCAAGCGCCGCCTGCCCCGCGTGAACGAGTATGCCCACCAGAACCGCACCCGCACCGAGCTGGAAATTCCGGCCGGCTACGACGTGGAATATCTGCCCGCCACGGCCGAGTCGCAGGACCCGCTGTTTGGTTTCCGCATCAAGTATGAGCGGCAGGGTAACAAGATTGTGCAGGATAAGGAGCTGTACATCAACTATTTGATGCTCCAGCCTCAGCAATTCAACCAGTGGAACGCCGGCATCGACAAGCTGAACGCCGCCTACCGCGAAACCGTCATTTTCAAGAAGAAGCGGGTGTAATTCGCGCAGTTTCTATCATCATTATCAACCAATATGAAGTTTCTATCCGCTGCTCGTGCTACCGCGCTGGCTGTGCTGCTTGCCTCTGCTACGCCGCTGCTGGCCCAAACGGTACCCGCTACGCTGCAATACGCCACTTATACCTGGGATGCCAAACGTACCAAGCGCCTAGCGGTTTCCGATGAGGAAATGAAGCAGCCCGCTTTGATGCTGCGCGATTTTACCGCTCACGAATATCTGTATAGCCCGCAGGATAAAGGGCTGAAGCTATATTCGACGGAACACCGCATTGTGCGCGTCAACACGTCGGAGGGCATTGAGCGGTTCAACAAAATCTATATTCCGCAGGATGGCGGCCAACTGCTGTTTCTGAAAGCGCGCACCATCAGCCCGCGGGGCGAAGTGGTAGAGGTGAACGAAAGCAGCATCAAGGAACTGAAAGACGAAGACGGCCGCCGCGGCTACAAGATTTTTGCGGTGGAAGGCGTCGAGAAAGGGTCGGAAATCGAGTACATGTTTCTGCGCGAACGGGCTCCTAAGTTTTTCGGGCGGGACTACCTGCAAAGCGACCTGCCGGCCCGTGACGTAACCTTCGAGCTGATTTCGCCGGAAGCCCTGACCTTCGATGCCCGCGTGTACCACGGCCCCGCTGCTTCCCCCCGTGACACGGTGCTGGCCGGCAAACGCCACATCCGGATGAAGCTGGCGCAAGTGCCCGCCGCGCGCGAAGAAGCCTTTGCCGAAACGGCGGCCGAACGGATGCGGGTGGAATACAAGCTGGCCTACACGGCCCAGCGCGGCCGCACCCGGCTCTTCACCTGGGCCGATGCCAGCCAGTACTTACACGAAAGCATCTATTCCTTGAACAAGGACGAAGCCAAGGCAGCCGATAAGGTGCTAAAAGCCGCTAAAGTGCCAACCGGCGACACCGAAACCCAAGTGCGGGCCCTGGAGCAATACCTCAAAACCAACTTCAACGTGCAGGAAGGTGGCGACTTCAACCTGGCGCGGGTGGTGGCCACGCACAACGCGTCCGATGTGGGCATGACTCGCCTGTTCGGGGCGCTGCTCAAGCGCCTCAACATCGAGCACGAGCTGGTAGTAACCACCGACCGGTCCGACGTGGCTTTCGACGAATCGTTTGATTCGTGGAATTACCTCGACAACTACGCCCTCTACTTCCCCGAAACCAAGCAGCTGCTGGCCCCCGCCCGCCCCGACTTCCGGTACGGCATGGTGCCCCCCGGCTGGACCGCCAACAAAGGCCTGTTTGTACGCACCGTGAAACTAGGTTCCACCGAATCAGCCGTGGGTACGGTGCGCGATATTCCTACGCTGAGCGCCGAACAAAGCCCCTCTGACCTGGACATTAAGGTGAAGTTTGCGCCGGAACTAGACAAAGCTTTTGTGGATGTGCACCATGTATTGGGCGGCTACCACGCCCAAGCAATTCAGCCGTTTTATTCTTTGATTCCGGAGGAAAAGCGCACCGAGATACTACAGGCGCTGGTGAAGAGCAGCGTGCCGGATGCCACCTTCCAGAGCGTAAAAGTGACCAACGGCGAGGCTGGCTTGAGTCCCCTTTCCAAGCCGTTTCTGGTAGATGCCAATGTGGAATCGGCCGCGCTGCTCAACAAAGCCGGGCAGCGCTACTTGTTCAAGATTGGCGACTTGCTGGGGCCACAGTCGGAGCTGTACCAGGTAGAAGCCCGGCAGTACGACGTAGAAAACGACTTCAACCGGCGATACAACCGCGTGATTACGCTGGAACTGCCTACCGGCTACCAAGTACGCAACCTACAAGACCTGAACGCCGACGTGAAAGCCGGCCCCGACACCAAAGACCCGCTTTACTACTTCAACTCGAAGTACGACGTGCAGGGCCAGATTGTAAAAGTCACCATCACGGAAGCGTACCGCCAGATTCGGTGGCCCAAGAAGGATTTCGAAGCCTTTCGGGAAGTGGTAAACGCCGCCGCCAACTTCAATAAGGTGGTGCTGGTGCTGGAAAAGAAGAAAAGCTAATGCTTCTGTAGCGTGAAGCCTTTGCTTCGCGTATCGTTGCTGACTACCACGCTCTGATAACGATTCTAGTCAACGATACGCGAAGCAAAGTCTTCGCACTACATTCTTCCATCCATGCCATCCGTTCCCTTTACCACCGATACGCCAGCCGCCGCGGCTTTCCGGCGCACCATCTCCAACCCGCTAAAGCTGCGGCTGTTCATGCTGCGCAGCTTACCCATGGCCTATCTGGCAGGTTTGCGGCTGCGAGAAGTAACGCCCGAGCGAGCCACAGTTACGGTGCCGTTCAAGTACCTTACCAAGAACCCATTCCGCAGCATCTACTTCGCGTGCCTGAGCATGGCCGCTGAAATGGCTAGTGGTATGCTGGCCATGATGTACACCCAGGGTGCCGGCCGCGTCTCGATGCTGGTAGTAGGCCTGGAAGCTGATTTCACCAAGAAAGCCGTGGGTTTGATTGCCTTCACCTCGGAAGACGGCCCTCGCATTGCCCAAGCCATCCTCGACAGCCGCGCCACCGGCGAAGGCCGCACCGTGGTGTGCACCAGCACCGGCCTGGACCAGGCCGGCGACGTGGTGGCTACGTTCCGGATTACCTGGTCGTTTCGGGCAAAGTAGTGCTTAGTACTCTATAGCGGTATATGTCTACTGGGCAGCGAATAATAATTAGGCTATGGTTGCTGAGTGTTGGAGCTATTGTAGTTACTCTGTTTACACCTCTCGAATTCTCTCCATTGCCATTGGATAACCTACCCCGCTGGGGAGTATGGGGGCTGGCCTTCCCTGCCTGCCAATTGTTAGGACAGCATATAGGCAGATTTCAAAGGTTGTGGCGCACAATTCCGTGGCTACTGTGGGGGCCGTTGCTAGCGGTGCAAGCCTTATGGATGCCCTTGTCAGTTCCGGAAGCACTTTCCGGACCATGGTCCAAAATGTTTGAGCCAATGACAGGGTTATTCGTGCGCCAAGAAATATGGGCCACCACACGAGTGCTGTTTCGAAGGGGATGGCAGGTTGTAGCAGTGCAACAGATAGACCCTATGAGTTTCTACCCGCGTTACCACCGAACAGCTATGATAACACCCCTACTACCTGGTGTCCAGTGGGTTACCCGATTAGAACATCGTGAGAATGATGATTGTGTGCTTGATGCTTCTTGGCAGACAGTTGCTCCACAGGAGTTGGTTGTCTCTAAACGCTACCCGTACGAGCTTGAACAAGCTGCGCAACTAAGTTGTGATTCGGCCTTGCTTCGTGCTCTGCACACATGGCAAGTGCGCCGCCAGCAACATCGCGCCCTAAAAAAATGATTGTTAAAGGACTCATCCTCAGAAAAAATTGTCCTCAATCTTCTTCCCTCGGTTGCTCCTTGGTGACGACGTCAATCATGCCGTTCTGTTGAGCCTGATTCAGGCTTGAATGTATCGATAACATGATTTTTTTAAGGGTACGCAGGAAATCGGGGTGCTACTGGCTACAGTGCTACCACCCGCATTACCTGCGAGAAGCCTGTTCCGGATAGCTGCACGTAGTATAAGCCTGCTGCCAATGAATTGCGTGGCAACGCAAACCGGTGCCATCCAGCACCAACTAAGCCCTGATGCAAAGTAGTTACCTCCTGGCCGAGAGTATTGAGCACTCGCAACTGCACTGTTGTGGGGGTTGGTACCGAAAACTCAACTAGAGCATCACCTTGGAATGGATTAGGCGAAACGGGGTATAGGGTTGGCTCTGTGCGTAGCGGCCTGCGCAATACATAGGTGTGCACAAGTACCTGGCGCCGCGTAAAAAACTGTAACGACAAGCTATCCGCCGTAGCGTTGAGGAGCATGGCACCATAGTCACCATTGTAAATAGCGTTACTCTCAGGCAGTGGCGTCTGTCTAACCCGGTAAACACTACGTCCGCCTAGTCCATTAACGAAATAGGGTAGGCCATCAACTGTTAGCTGTTCGTAATGATGATCGTGGCCAGCCAGAACCACCGAGGCGCCCCATGCCCGAAACGGCCACTGTGATTCTTGGGTACTGCCATGGTAACCCGAAGAATAAGGCGCATGATGCAGGTACACTACCTTCCAGCGTGCCGTAGAGGCAGCGAGGCCAGCTTGCAGCCATCGAGCCTGAGCGGAAGTTGCCGTAATACCATCAGGCTCAGCGGGGTCACTGTTGAGGGCAAAGAAATGAACATTGCCGCGCACAAAGTCATAATAGCGGCCGTTGCCGGGCAGCGTAAAATAGTCGCGGTAAGGTTCGCCGTTGCGGGTGTAATAGTCGTGGTTGCCAAGCGAGGGGAAAAAGCGGTTGGTGGAAGCACTGGGGCCATAACGCCCTTTGTACTTATAGATATAGCTGTGATAATACTGGCCGATATTCTGGTCTATGGTGCTGGAGTCGCCTACATCGTAGTTGTTATCACCGAGGGTGATAATGAATTCGGGGTCCCAACTCTTCACCAGTTGCGCTACGTCTCGTTCCGCTGGGCCAGCATAGCCATAATCTCCGATGGCTGCGAAGCGCTGGCCTTCACTTCGGTGAGCGAGCAAGCAGAAGCAAAGCATCGCCGCCAAGCGCCCAAAGCATGCCCATAATGCGGCATGCTTTGCGCTATGCTTATGATAAATTGAAGAAATATAAGAATTTTGATTGTTTATAATAAAAATAAGATTTGAGGTGTTTACTTCGTGCATCATTATCGGGTAAGTCATATTTTGAACTTGCGTATTCGTCGTTTAAAAATACTCATTTAGTAAGTATAAATCTCTCGTTGAAATGGCAAAATGATTATAAAAAGCTGCTGAGTAGTGTCTATTATCTATTCTATGAGTTATGAGGGATATGGATGGCGTATTAAGTAAGTGCGGAATAGTTATAAATAAAGCAAATTAAGCACTAGTTAGCGCCTCTTAATTCAAGTGCCAAGCTGCTATGCCGCTCATGTACTGAGTTCAATGCTGATTAATAGCTGGTGCGCTCGATTTACAGAAGCAAGAGTAAAGAATAATCAAAGCCTGCTTTTTCTGTAATCAGCAGAATTAATTAAGCATAATCAAATAACGATTAGCTACTGCTGAAGCCGTTCTGTTAACGGTAGATATACAATTGATTTTAGATAAATTTTAAAAATAACTTAACTGAATATGAGTAAAAAACTTGCATCAATTAATCTGGTTTTGTTAATTACTGCTTTCACTTTGTCAATTTCAAAGGCATCGGCTAGTGACACAATCAGAGTTAGGCCTAACCTCTATCATATAGACCATCATAAAAATATCGTTATTATAAATCAATCCACTAGTGAATTGATTTCTGGAGCTGGTGAAGCAAAAAACCATTTACTACTGGATGAAACATATGAGTTTCTGGCTCCTGTTTATTCAGTTAATGAATCAGCATCGTACAAAGTAGTATGCCGGGATTCGATGTATACTGCTTACTTCACTAAGCTACCAATAATCCATATCAACACGAGAAGTCAGATAGTAGATACGCCAAGCGTATATGCTTCCTTCTCGATGTCGGAAAATAATCGTGCTTTCACACAATCAGCAATAGGGATAGAGCTAAGAGGTGCTTCTTCGCAAAGCTTGCCTAAGAAATCGTATGAGCTGAGCTTTTGGAGTGATACGCTAGGGGCTGTTTCGCGTGATGTGCGCTTGTTAAATATGCGAACCGATAATAAATGGAATTTGCAAGCTATGTATAACGAGCCACTACGCATGCAAAGCAAAGTATCGAATGAATTGTGGCAGGATATTCACCAGATATATTACAAGAACTTAGAGCCGGACGCTAAAAATGGCATTGCCATGACCTATGTCGAGGTATTTGTTAATGACGAGTACAAAGGGATATACGCACTGAGCGAGCGAATTGACCGTAAGCAGCTAAAGCTCAAAAAATACGATAACCAGACTATCAAGGGAGAATTGTATAAAGGTAGTGGCTGGGGAGCTACCACGTTCACCAGTCTGCCGCCTTTCGATAATACCAGCTTGACATGGGGCGGCTTTGAATACAAGCACCCGGAAGAAGAAATAGACTGGACTAATCTGTATAATTTTGTTGATTTTGTTGAAAATAGCTCTACTCAAGATTTCAATAATAACTATAAAACTAAATTTAAACTTAGCAACGCTGTCGATTATTATATTTTTTTGAATTTACTAAGATCTTTAGATAATACAGGCAAGAATATATATATAGCCAAGTACAAAGCAGGTGAGCCTTATTATTATGTGCCTTGGGATTTGGATGGAGTATTCGGTACTAACTGGCAAGGCAATCAAGATAACGTTACAAATGGGTTGCTTTCCAATGGTTTTTATGATCGGCTGAATCAGGATTGCTCTCCTAACGGTTTCCGAGCAGCATTGGTACAACGCTGGGCTGAACTGCGAACCACTGTTATAAATCAGGATAGCATCATGTCTAGGTTTGCGGTTAATACCAACTATCTGGTCAATAATAATGCCTACGAAAGAGAACATATAGCCTGGAATGACTTTACGTATGACGCAACGCAGCTTACCTACGTTGCTTCTTGGCTAAGCAATAGACTGGCTTATTTAGATGTAGTGTTTAGCCAAAGCTGCACTGCTTTGAGTAACGTAAGTGCTATTGCCACAACAGGTTTAGAACTGAAGATGTATCCTAATCCGGCTACTGGCTATTTAGTGATAGAAAATAACTTCTCAGCTCGTGAAATGTGCGTACAGGACATGAGTGGTAAAATAATTATGAAACAGGCACTAAACAGTAAAACCAGCAAAGTAGATATTAGTGCTTTGCCAAAAGGATTATATATAACGACTGTTAGAAGTGAAAAAACATCCAAGCGAAATAAATTAGTGGTAAATTAAAATTACCTGATTCTAGATAAATAAAAGCGCCGCTGTTCTCTGCATAAATAGTAGCAGAGAGCAGCGGTGCTTTACAAATCAGGATATCCGGTACTACTGGCCGGTTACTCTTCCTCTCCCAAACGCTCTTTGGTAATAACGTTCACCATACCATCCTCACTAACCACAATGGCCAGGCAAGGATAGGGCGAGGTTTCCACGTAGCGGATGGCCGAGTTGTAGCGGGCCCCGCGGGTGCTGGTGCCCCGGCCCGAAGCTTTACCGTCCAGAATGACGCCAATGGAGTAGCAGTAGCTTTCCGGGTCAAGGAGCACGGCGCCGTCGATGGAGGTGACCAGGCGGGTGATGAGCGGCGTGAGTGGTACCGGCTCGATGAGGGTGCATTGCAGCTTCAGGCGGTCGGCCTCGGCCAGGGCTTCGGTGGTGACTACCAGTAGCGTGCCGTGCTTCTGGCGGCTGGCTTCCAGCACCACTTCCCAAAGCCGCTCCACCTTGGCGGGGTCGGTGAGCTGAAAGGTGCGCTTGAGGTCCTTACGGAAACGGCTCCGGTTGACGCGCGAGCGGGGCAGGCTGGGCTGGCTGTAAATGGTGCGCATCAGCACTTTGCCATCATGCTGAAACTCCCAGGCGAAGTGGTTGATGAAGTTGATAACAAACAAATCCTCCCGCGTGGTGTCGTATTCGCCTACCAATCGGCCCAGGGCGTACACGTTTTCACTGTCGGCGAGCAGGCTCACGTCGGAGGTAGTCATTTCGAGCAGCTTGCGTACGGCCCGGTAGTCGGTGAGCGGGGTGGGGCAGGTGAGGGCAAATACCTCTTCCACGTTGGGGTGGCGGCGGCGAGCCATAATCAGCTTGCCCACGCCCTCGGCGCCTTCGTAGCGGAGGCTGGAAATGGTGTTGAGCGTGTTGAACAGGCGTGCCGCACCCGGTTCAGCTCCCAGGGCCTGCGCGGGCGTATCGAGCAGACTTTTACCGGCGGCGCGCAAAATCTCCTCGGATTCGCGGGGGCGCGTGAGCATCCCAAAACCCGGCTCCGACTCGCTTAGCGTTTTGGCGCATTCTTCGGAGAAGCGGTAAATGGCCGCCACCAGCAACGACGGCGCCAACGGCTTGCCATCAGTGTAATAGCGGTGCGGGCGCAACGACGGGTAGGCACGCATGGCCTTGCGGCGCATACGCAGCAGCGTCAGTACGTAGTAGTCGTTGATGGGCACGGGCCAGCCGGCTACGTGCTGGTAGATGCTGTTTTCATCGTGGGCATCAAGCTGCTCCTGCACGGCGTTGCGGATGCCTAGCGCCTCTTGTCGGCGGCTGAGCATTTCCTGCGTGGCGCCGTCGCGGGGTACGGCCCCGGCCAGATTCGACAGCAGCTGAAGCTCCCGGCCCCGGGCCAGGGCATGCGTGAAGCGGGCCGGGTCGAGGCCGTGGTTGGCGGGTTCCAGATGCACCGGCGGCGCTTCGGTGGGCACCAGGGCATCGGGGGCGGTGCACAAGGCCAGCAGCAACACGCTGGGCTCCAGGTCGTCGTCAAGCGTGTTGAAAATACCGTCGGCAATGTTCTGAGCGGCCTGCAAGTACCGCATCTGGTAGGGCCAGACGTGGTAGGTATCGGTTTCGGCGAGAGGCTGGGCCGTGACGGGCGGCGCGGAAAGCAGCGGAATGGAAAGCATAGGAAGGCGGAAAGAAGTCACCGGCACTGGTTGGCGCCCAGTGAACGGAACGCATCAACCGGTCAACAGCACTTGGAAAGGAAGGCTTCAACCGTTTTTAACGACGGACGAAACTCATAATTACTTTACAACTGGAATAGAACAGGCAAAACCATTTTTTGCTTCATCGGCTGGCCCTGATACGTAGCCGGGGTCCACTTTGGGGCCACCTTGATGAGGCGCAAGGCTTCCTGGTCGAGGCCGGAGCCGAGCGGCTTCACCACCTTGGCATCGGTGAGCGAGCCGTCTTTCTGAATGATGAATTCCACCATCACCTTGCCTTCCACCTTGCGTTGCCGAGCCAGGGCAGGGTACTGCTGGTTTTTCTGAATCCACTCGAAAAAGGCTTCGGTGCCGCCTACCGGGCGGGCCGGTTGGTCGGGCGTTACGATGGTAGCGCCGGTTTTGGCACTGCCAGCCGGGGCGGGAGTGCCCGCAGGGGCCGGAGTAGGCGCGGCGGTTGGCTCGGTGGCCGGGGCGGGGCCACCGGCCCCGAGCGGTATCTGAAACGAAATCGGGACGCTGACGCGCTGCCGCACTTTCTGGCCTTTGTGCTGGGCGGGCGTCCATTTTGGGCCGCCTTTTATCAGCCGGACGGCTTCGGCATCCAGAGCCGGGTCGAGGGGCTTGCTGGCGGCCACGTTGGAAATAACGCCGGATTTCTCGACCACAAACGTCACTTCCACGGTGCCGGCTGCGCCGCGCTGCAAGGCCGCCGTGGGGTACTGCTGGTTGTCGGCCAGGTACTGCGCGTAGCCTTCCACGCCGCCGAGGGGCACGGCGGGCTGGGCTACAGCATCGTAAATCTGCTCGGGTTCGGGCTTGGGGTATTTCAATTTCTGCTGGGCCAGGGCGGGGGCAGCCAGCGGCAAGGCCAGGGCTACCACAAAAGCAACACGACGAAATAACTGCATAACGTTGGGGAAAGCAGGGGAGTGGATACCGAAAGTAACTCAACAACCGCACCAACGGCCGTGCCGGTTCAGTGGCCGCGCATCAAGTACAAAAAACGGCTAGTTTTGACGTATGGCACCTGACACTACTTCCGCCGCCGGCGCCCCGGCCACCTCTACTGCCCACAACTCCAGCCGCGCCCCCGAGCCGGTGGGCCTCTATCCGCACGCCCGCCGGGTGGGCAACCTGCTGTTTCTATCGGGAGTGGGGCCGCGGCAACGGGGCCAGAAGGCAGTGCCGGGTGTGGAGTTGGATGCGGCTGGCACCATCATCCGCTACGATTTCGAAAGCCAGTGCCACGCCGTGTTTCAGAACGTGCGCTACATCCTGGAGGAGGCCGGGGCCCGCTGGGAAGATTTGGTGGACGTGACGGTGTTTCTGACCAACATGAAGGCCGACTTTCCTACGTACAACCGCCTCTACGCCGAGTATTTCCAAAGCAACCAGCCCTGCCGTACTACCGTCGAAATCAACTGCTTGCCCACGCCCATTGCCATCGAGCTGAAGTGCGTGGCAGCGGTGGCTGGGTGAAGTGCTGGGGCCTCACCCCCCGGCCCCCTCTCCTAGGGGAGAGGGGGAGCCAGACGAGGCGCCGCCGCGGCTTCGGCTTGCGCCTTCGCAACGGCTACCGGATAACCACCGAAGCTATTTTCAACGGGCCTTATTCATCAATGACACTATCACAATCTCGTCCAACAGGGTAGCAGTCATCTAGGCGCAAGCCGAAATGGCTGCGCTGTACCGTCGTCTGGCTCCCCCTCTCCCCTAGGAGAGGGGGCCGGGGGGTGAGGCCACTATCAGAACGAAGGACTGTGTCGTAACTTTGATTCTGTGTTAATTCTGTTCTGTTGTATCTTATGAAACAAACTTTACCTGTTTCTTTAGGCTTACTTTTTACCTTACCGGCCGCCGCCCAAACTGTGCGGCCCGACACCGCCCGCATTGTCGGCCTGAACGAAGTGGTGGTGTCGGCCAACCGCATTCAGGGCGAGCGGAAGCTGGATTTGCCGCAGCAGGTGGACGTGCTGAGCGCCCGCCAGATTCGGCTGCTCAACCCTGGTACTACCGCCGATGCGCTGTTGAACTCGGGCTGGGTGTTTGTTCAAAAGTCGCAGCTAGGTGGCGGCTCACCGGTTATCCGGGGCTTCGAGGCCAACAAGGTGCTGCTGGTGGTGGATGGGGTGCGGCTCAACAATGCCATCTACCGCGCCGGCCACCTGCAAAATATCATCACGGTAGATGTTAATTCCCTGGAGCGCACCGAAGTGCTGAACGGCGCGGGCGCCGTAATGTACGGCTCCGATGCGCTGGGCGGCGTTATCAGCCTGTATACCAAGCAGCCCCGGCTGGCCGATAGCACGGGCTTTGCGGTGCACACCAACAACCTGCTGCGCTACGCCACCGCCGCCCGCGAAAAAACCGTGCACACCGATTTCACGCTGGGCTGGCGCCGCTGGGCCACCTTCACCAGCGTAACCGCCACCGATTTCGACGACCTGCGCAAAGGCCGCAACGGTATGGACCGTTTTCCGGGTTTTGGGGAAGTGCGCGAATATGTGAAGGAGCAGAACGGCCAGGATGCGGTGGTACCTAACGCCAACCCGAACCGTCAGAAATTCACGGGCTACCGGCAGCTGGATGTGGTGCAGAAAGTGCTGTTTCAGCCCCAGGTGGGCGTGCGGCACCTGCTGAACCTGCAACTCTCCACCACCTCCCACATTCCGCGCTTCGACCGGCTTCAGACCTACCGCAACGGCGCGCTGCGTTTTGCCGAGTGGGACTACGGCCCGCAGCAGCGCCTGTTTGCCAGCTACCAGCTGGAGCTGACGCGCCCAAGCGCCCTGTACGACGTACTGCGCCTGACGCCCGCCGTGCAGAACATCGAAGAAAGCCGCTTGGTGCGGGACTTCAACAACCCACGCCGCGACGAAAACACCGAGAAAGTACGCGTACTGAGCGCCAACCTGGATTTGTTTAAGGACTTGCAGCGCCACGAGCTGCGCTACGGCGCCGAGGTTACCCACAACAAAGTGCGCAGCATTGGGGAAGGCGTAAACGTGTACACGGGCGCGCTAACGCCCATTGTTACGCGCTACCCTAATGGGGCCACTTACGCCACAGCAGGCCTATACGCCGCGCACCGCTGGGAAATAACCGACCATCTGATTCTGTCGGATGGGCTCAGGTTCAGCAACGTGAAAGTAGATGCCGATTTTGCGTTCGACTCGCCTTTTAATAGCGTGAAGCAGAATTCATCCTCGCTGGATGGGAACGTGGGGCTGGTGGCCATGCTGCCGGCGGGGCTGCGGCTGAGCGGCTTGGTAGCCACCGGGTTCCGCAACCCCAACGTGGACGATTTGAGCCGCACGTTCGAGCAAACGGCTGGCACCGGCCAAACGCTGGGCACCCTCATTGTTCCTAACCCGGATTTGAAGCCCGAACGGGTGGTAAACTACGAGGCAGAGCTGTCGGAAAACATCGAAAACCGCCTGCTGCTGTCCGTTACCGGTTTCTACACCACCCTGCGCGACGCCCTGGTAATTCGCCCCTTCACCACCCCCGACGGCCAGACCACCACCCAATACAACGGCCGCACCTACCAAACGCTGGCCCCGGTGAATACCAATAAGGCCCGCATCTACGGGGTTTCCGGCCGCGCCCAGGTGGCCCTGCCCGCCCACCTGCGCCTCGATGGCAGCCTCACCTACACCCAGGGCCGCGACAAAACCGCCGACGTGCCCCTCGACCATATTTCGCCACTGTACGGCCGCGGCGCCCTCACGTACCAGCTGCGCCGGCTGATGGCGGAAGGCTCGGTGCTGTTCAACGGCCGCAAAACGGTGGCCCAATACAGCCCCAGCGGCGAAGACAACCTGCCCCAGGCTACGCCCGCCGGCGCACTCGGCTGGTACACGCTCAACCTGCGCACCAGCTACCAACTCACGCCGCGCTGGGCCGTGCAGGCCGGCCTGGAAAATATTCTGGACCGCAACTACCGCGTATTCGCCTCCGGTATCAGCGCCCCCGGCCGCAACCTGTTCGTCACGGTGCGGTTTGAACGGTAAGAGAGTGAATGAATGGATGATTGAATGATTGGATGGGAGGATGAATGTGGAAATAGCTCGTTACCACCTCATTTTCCCATCCAATCATTCAATCACCCATTCATCCATTCACTCCCTAAAGGGCTACCTTCGTGGCTTCATCTGATGCTGTTGCCGTGCCTGTTTCTACTGCTGTTCGTCCGCTTACTGTTGCGCCCGCTGAGGTTTTTGCCGAGAACCTGACCACTCATACTGAGCGCGAAAACTACTATGCCAGCCGGCACCAGTTGGGCGGCTGGCTGCGGGTGCTGCTGTTTGGCGGGGGCGCGGCGGGGGCTTGGGTGCTGTTTTCCGGTGGACAGATAGCCGCCGCCGTGGCTCTGATAGGCGTGGTGTGGGTGCTGTTTGCGGTGCTGGTGCGCTGGCATTCGGGCGTGAGCTACCAGCGGGAACATCACCGGCTGCTGGCCCGCCTCAACCAGGACGAGCTAGACCGGTTGGCGGGTAAGCTCAGTGGCTTCGACCCTGGCCTGCGCTACCTCGACGCCCAGCACCCCTACGCCGCCGACCTCGACGTATTCGGGGCGCATTCCTTGTTTCAGCTCCTTAACCGAGCTACCACCCGCCTCGGGCACGATTGGCTGGCGGGTTGGCTGCTGGCTCCGGCACGCCCCGCCGAAGTGCAGGCCCGCCAGCAAGCCGCCGCCGAGCTGGCCCCCGACGTAGCGTGGCTGCAAGAGTGGCAGGCCCGCGCCCGGCATTTTCCGCGTCAGCAAGCCGATCCGCGCGAGTTCAGCGCCTGGCTGGCCCGCCCCGATTTCTTTGCCGGCAAGCCGTGGCTGAAGCCGTTGCTGATTGTGCTGCCCATACTAGTATTTCTGTCTATTGGCGCCTGGATAGTGGGGCTGGGCTTTTACGCGCTGATAGTGGTGCAGCTGATAGTAGGCGTGCTGAACAGCCGCCTGGCCCCCGTGCGCAACGAGTACGCCGAGCAAGCCACCGCCATGCGCGACGCCCTCCGGGCCACCCAGGCCCAACTGGCCCATTTCGAGCAGGACCCCGACCGGCAGTGGCAGGCGCCGCGGCTGCAACAATTGCGCGCCACCTTGCAGGCCGCCAGCCACGGCGCGGCCGCTACCCAGCGGCTGGGGCAATTGTCCAGCGTGGCGGGGTTGTTCCGCGGGCGCGAGCATCCGTTGGGGGCCTTGCTGCTGAACAACTTGCTGCTCTGGGATTTGCACGCCGTATGGCAGTTGGAACGCTGGAAGCGCGGCCTCGGCCCCGAGCTGACGACGGTGCTGGAAGTACAGGCCGAGCTGGAAGCCTTGGTTAGCCTGGCCGGCTGGCAATTCGCCAACCCCACTTACACCACGCCGGAGCTAAGCGCCGAGCAGCTGGAGGTAACCGCCACCGAACTGGGGCACCCGCTCATCTTCACCACCAACCGCATCACCAACGACTTTCACACGGTGGGGCTGGCGCAAACGGTCGTTATTACGGGTTCCAACATGGCGGGCAAAAGCACGTTTCTGCGGACGCTGGGGCTGAATATGGTGCTGGCCCAGGCCGGGGCCGTGGTGTGTGCCCGCCACTTCCGGCTCAGCCCGGCGCAGGTGTTCACCGCCATGCGCACCCAAGACAACCTCGCCGAAAGCACGTCCTCGTTCTACGCCGAGCTCAAGCGCCTCAAACTCCTGCTCGACCTTAGCGCAGGAGAGTTAAAAAATAAAAAGGAAGAACTAACAATTGAAGGGGGCACTGCCAGCAACCAGCCCGCGCCGAAAAACGAAACCCCAACACCGAAAAACGAACAGCCGCCCGTTTTCTACCTGCTCGATGAAATTCTGAAAGGTACCAACTCGCTGGACCGGCACCGGGGCGCGCGGGCGCTGCTGCGGCAGCTGCACCAGCGGCGGGCGGCGGGCCTGGTGAGCACCCACGATTTGGAGCTGGCGGCGCTGGAAGCGGAATGGCCGGGGCAGGTGCGCAACTTCAGTTTCAACAGCACCTTCTCCAACGGCCAGATTCACTTCGACTACCACCTCACGCCGGGCGCGTGCCAGGCCTTCAACGCCAGCCAGCTCATGCAGCTCATGGGTATTGATGTAGAGGGCTGAATAGTTTTAATTGTTGATTGCTGAATTGTTGATTGGTAGGTACATAACTGTTCTGTCGAGGCGAATAGGCTAACAAGTCAACAATCAGCCATTTAGCAATCAACAACCAACAATTTAACAATCACCCCATGTACGTTCGTAGAAACCTCCGCTGGCACGTCATCTGGAAATATGGCTGGAGAGGAATAGTCGTTTTTACGGTGTATTCGTTGCTGATTTGCTTGCTGTACTCGGTGTTCAGGCAGCGCTGGATTGCCATTCCGTGGCAGCCGGTTTCCACGCTGGGTATTGCCGTTTCGTTCTATATCGGCTTCAAAAACAACGGCTCTTACGACCGATTCTGGGAGGGGCGGCAGCTGTGGGGCGGCATTGTCAACTACAGCCGCACCTGGTCGATTCAGGCGCTGGAATACGTAACGTCGGTGGTGGATGCGCCCGGCGTGGAGGCTCCGGCTGCCTCGCAAGCCGAACTCAGCTTGCGCCACCGCCGCTTGGTGTACCGCCACATTGCCTGGTGCAATGCCGTACGCCTAAACCTGCGCCGCCAGAACGACCAGTGGGATACGCAGGTGGGCCCCTTCCTCGACCCAGCCGAATCGGCGGAGATGAAGCGCAAGCAGAACCCGCCAACCCATTTGCTGCGCCAGCAAGCCGCCGACCTCCGGATTCTGCGGGAGGAGCGGGGGTTGCTCAACGATTTCCAGCACGTGAACATGATGATGAGCATGGAGCAGCTCTTCAACCTGCAAGGCGGCTGCGAAAGAATCAAGAACACGCCGTTTCCGCGGCAGTACGCGTTTTTCAGCTACGTATTCGTGTGGCTGTTTGCGGCGCTGCTGCCGCTGGGCCTTATTGCCGAGTTCGAGAAGCTGGGGCCGTACCATCTGTGGATGACGGTGCCGTTTTCGGTGCTGGTGTCGTGGGTGTTCAATACCATTGAAATTGTGGGGCACACCAGCGAAAATCCGTTTGAAAACGAAATGAACGACGTGCCCATGACGGCCATCTGCCGCAACATCGAAATCGACCTGCGCGAGTTGCTCGGCGAAACCGACCTGCCCGCCAAACTCGCCCCCATCGACGATATTCTCTATTAAGTGGTGAGGTGGTGAGGTTGATGTTCTGCTGGCGCAGTTAGAACGTCAACCTCACTACCTCACCATTTCACCACCTCACCGAAGCTCGGCGTTAACTAAGGCAAGCAGGCGGGCGTACAGGCACCTTACCCCTCTGCTCTACCACATGCCCGCCGCCACCAAAAAAACCACCCCTACGCCTGCTGCTTATCCCTGCCCGTATCCGCTCGGTACGCTGATTTCTATTGGTGGCCACGAGCAAAAGAGGGTGTCGCTGGAAGCCGACGCCGACATGGCCGACGATACAATTCTGCGGCGGGTTGTGGAGGAAGTTGGTACCAAAGGCTCGATTCTGATACTGCCTATTGCGTCGGATGAGCCCGAGGAAGCCGCCGAGGACTACGTGAAAGTGTTTGGTGAATTAGGGTGCAGTAGGGTGGAAGTGCTGAATATCCAAAACCGCGAAGACGCGGAAAGCGAAGAAAGCCTGCGGTTGCTCAACGAGGCGGGCGGGGTCATGTTCACCGGTGGCGACCAGCTACGCATCACGGCGCTATTGGGTGGTACGGCGTTCCATCGGCGCCTGAAAGAACGGTACACGCAGCAGCCGTTTGTAATTGCCGGTACCAGTGCCGGTGCCACCGCCATGAGCACGCCCATGATTTATCAGGGACGCAACAATGCGGGTATGCGCAAAGATGAAATTCACATCACCACCGGGCTGGAGTTTCTGCACAACGTGGCCATTGATACGCACTTTGTGGCGCGGGGCCGCATCGTGCGCATGGCCCAGATTATTGCCACCAATCCCGCGTGTATAGGCCTGGGGCTGGAAGAAGACACGGCCGTGGTGGTAACGCAGGGCCGGGAGCTGGAAGTTATTGGCAGCGGGCTGGTGGTGGTGCTCGATGGCATGAGCGTGACGCAAACCAACATTCACGAAGTGGAGCCCGGTCATCCGTTTTCCATCCGCGACTTGCGCCTGCACCTGCTCAGTAGCGGTGAGCGGTACACGCTGCCCATCATCGAGCAGATGCACGTGTAAGTAGCTATAGCTTAGCCAGCTTCCGGCGCGGCGCGCATTGGCCGTGGTTGCGCCGTAAGCAGAACTGAAAAAGCTAGGCAGATGGTGGGTTGACTGGTAGCCGAGCGTCGGTTGGCTTGGGCTGGGCCAGGGTTTCGCGCAGAAAGCCGGTTTTAAGGTGCTCGTAGAAGGAATGTGGGTCGAGGAGCGACGCTACGGCCTGCGCCATCATGCCACTGAGCAGCAGCTGGAAAATGGCCGAGTGTCGGTCGGTCATTTCCAGCACCAGAATAGCCGCCGTAAACGGTGAGCGGACCACGCCCGTCAGGAAGCCTACCATGCTCACCAGAATCAGCAGGTTACGGTCTTCGAGCGGCACCTGACCCAAGCGGCACAACCCGTCGCCGAGCAGGGCGCCGGCGCTGAGTGAGGTGGCAAACACGCCGCCCGCGCCGCCGCCGCTGTAGCTGAGGGCCATGCCCGCAAAGCGCACCGGAAACAAGTACCAGGGCGTTTGGCCATCGTTCTGGAAAAGCAGGCGGTTGATGATGGGCTTGCCGGTGCCCATAGCCTCGGGGCCTACCAAGTAAATCAGGCCGGCCAGTACCAGGCCGCACCCCAGCACCCACGCCGCTTGCTGGGCCACCGTGCCGAACCGTTTGCGGTAATTACCGAGCCAAAGGAGGGCCTTGGCAAACACGGCCCCGGCCAGCCCACACACTATGGCTACCAGTGCCACCGTGGCCAGAAACCAGCCGGCGTGGGCATTCACCTTCGGAAACCCCAAATACAGGTACGGCCCCAGAATAGCCTGCGCCGTGAGGCCCGCCACAATAACCGCCGAGAATACCGCCATCCGAAACCGGGCCATGTGCATCTGGGTCAGCTCTTCTACTACGAACACAATGCCCCCGAGCGGCGTGTTAAATGCCGCTGCCAAGCCCGCGGCACCGCCCGTTACCAGCGCAATCTGGCGGGAAAGTTGGGGCCAGCCGGCGGGTTGCAGCCGGTTGATGGCCCGGAAAATAGCGGCCGAAATCTGGATGGTGGGCCCTTCGCGCCCAATCACGCCGCCACCCACCAAGAGGGCCACACTGCTCAATACCTTTACAAACGCCACCCGCAAGCTTAGCAAGTAGCCTGTGCGGTGGTGCTGCCCGGGGTTCGACAACTCAATGGCGGCCATTACCTGCGGAATGCCGCTGCCCCGCGCCGCCGGCGCCCACCGGTACACGGCCCCCCACGACGCCAGAAAGGCCAGCGGCGTGAATACAAACGCCAGCAGCGGGTTCTGGCTGAGCCACCGGAAGCTGCCGTGCTCGGCCCACATGAATAGTTTTTCGTAGCCCACCGCCACTACGCCCGTCACGATGGAGGCAAACCAAAACGGGAAGCTTTGCAGAATCAGGCGGCGCACTCGGTCGGTATAGAGCCGCCGGAGCAGGTATCGGTCGAGCCAGGCCAGGACTCTGGCGTAGCGAGTAGGGGAGTAGGGCATTAGATGAAAGCTGGTCAGCAGTGCCCCATCTTACGCAAAGTGGCTCGGTGGTGGCCGGAACTGTTTCATGAGCAGCGGCCAAGGTGGCGCCTATACCCGCCATGGGCGCTACGGCCAAGCAAGCTACCTCTTCATTACAAGCCCACAGATCAAGCAGTTCGTGACGGAATGTGCGGATAGACCATGCGGGCGTTTGGTTTTTGCAGTAGCTTGGTGCCACTTCACCGTATAGGTGACCTGAACCGCAGCCTGCTGCAATGAGCCAACGAACCCGCCAGCTTCAGTACTTCTTTTTCAGCCAGGATTTTTCCGATGGCCTGCGCATTACACTGGCCGTGCTGCTGCCCGGCGTGCTGTTTGGCTGGCTGGGCCACCTCGATATTGGCATCGACCTGGCACTGGGGGCGTTGTGTTTGAGCATTACCGATGCGCCCGGCCCCATCATTCATAAGCGCAACGGCATGCTGGCGGGGCTGCTGCTGCTGCCGGTGGTGACCTTGCTCACGGGGCTGGTGCAGCCTTATATCTGGTTGCTGGGTCTGGAAGTGGTGGCGCTCAGCTTCCTGTTTACCATGTTTCTGGTGTATGGTGCCCGCGCCGGCTCGGTGGGTACGGCGGCGCTGCTGCTGGTTATTCTGATGATGGACCGCGCCATGGCACTGCCGCAACTCCTGGAGTTTGCGGGCCTGGTAACCGCCGGGGCGCTGTGGTATTGCATGCTTAGTTTGCTTACCATTCAGATTCGGCCGTACCGGGCGTCGCAGCAGGCGCTGGGCGAGTGTATCCGGGCGGTGGCGGGTTTCCTGCGCCTCAAGGCCGAGTTCTACCGCACCGGCACCAACCTCGAAGACGATTACCGCCGCCTGATGAGCCAGCAAGTAACCGTGAACGAGAAGCAGGATGCCGTGCGCGAGCTGCTGTTTCGCACGCGCCAAATGCTGAAGGAATCCACGGGCACCGGGCGGCGCTTGGTGCTTACGTTCGTGGATTTGATGGACCTCTACGAGCACATCACCGTCACGTACTACGACTATTCGGCCATTCATGCGCGGTTTGAGGCCACGGGCGTGCTCGATGCCGTGGCGAAACTGGTGGAGCTGATGGCCACCGAGCTGGAAAGCATCGGCTTTGCCATTCAAGCCAACCACAGCCATACGCCCCGCCTCCAGCTCACTGCCAGCCTGGAGCAGCTCAAAGCCCGCATCGACGCCCTCGACGACCCCCGCCAGCCCGGCCACACGCTGGTGCTGAAAAAGATTCTGGTGAACCTGCGCAACCTCAACCAGCGCCTCCAGGGCATCTTGGCTTACTTCGATGCCAACGCCGCCCCCGCCAGCCGGGAGCTGGAATTCGGCCGCTTCATTTCGCACCAAAGCTTTGCCTTAGACGAGCTGCGCGGCCACTTTACGCTCAGCTCCGACGTGTTTCGGCATTCCATGCGCATGATGCTGGCCTGCCTGGTGGCGTTTGTGGTGGCCAAGGTGGTGCTGCCCAGCCACCACAGCTACTGGATTCTGATGACCGTGACCTACATGCTCAAGCCGGCTTTCAGCCTCACCAAGGAGCGCAATATTCACCGGGTGCTGGGCACGCTGGCGGGCGGTATCATTGGCGGTTTGGTGCTGTTTCTGGTGCACGACCGGCTGGCGCTGGTGGCGTTGCTGTTCGTGTTTATGCTTACCTCGTTCAGCTTCACCCGCAGCAACTACATCGTGGCCGTTACGTTCATGACGCCCTTCGTGCTCATCCTGTTCAGCTTCCTGGGGCTGGGGTATTTGCAGGTGGTGGAAGAGCGGATTCTGGATACCGTGCTGGGCTGCCTGATTGCCTTTGCCGCCAGCTACCTGCTGTTTCCGCGCTGGGAGTCCGACCAGCTCCACGACTACATGACGGCCGTGCTGCGCGCCAACCTGCGCTACCTCAACACCCTCACCGACACGCTGGCCGGCGCTTCTATGGCCGAGGTGGAGTACAAGCTGGCCCGCAAGGAAGTGTACGTGAGTTCGGCCAACCTGGCGGCGGCGTTTCAGCGCATGATGTCGGAGCCGCGGGGCAAGCAGCACCGGCCCTCCGAGGTGCACGAGTTTGTGGTGCTCAACCATATTCTTTCCTCTAATGTGGCTTCTATTTCCTCGGCCCTGCTGGCTGGTGCCACCCGTCTGCCGCACCCTGGTACCTTATTGAAGCCGGTGCGCCAGGCTCAGCAAGCCCTCCACCGCAGCCTGCGCCGCCTCAATGTCACCGAGCCCGACACCTTAGCCGTAGCGGAAACCTCTGCTGCCACCGTTACCGAATCCACTCGCCGCCCCGACCCCCTGGCCGCCCCCGACCCACAACTCACCGAGCAGTTGGATTTCATTCAGAAAGTAAGTGGTGATATCAATAAAGTGACCGAGGAAGTGCTGAGGTAGATTGACACTGTAAAAATTCACAGAACGGTCATGCTGAGCTTGTCGAAGCATCTCGCGTGCTGATGTTGAGTTAGTAGTCCGACATCAGCACGCGAGATGCTTCGACAAGCTCAGCATGACCGTTCCTTTATTTGTATACCGTAGCAGAAAAGCTTCTAAACAACTGAAAACCAGACACCCTACTACGTGGTTACGGATGCCCACCCTTCCCGCTCCCACGTGCGCCACCTTGTCCTCCGCGAAAGTACCGGCCTGCGGTACTTCACCTTTTTCTATCTGTATGTGATGCAGGGCCTGCCGGCGGGTTTCGGCATGACGGCCGTAGTCAACTACCTGATTGGCCGCAACCTCAGCGCCGCCACGGTGGCCACGTTTTCGGCGGTGGTGGGGCTGCCGTGGGCGCTTCAGTTTGTATGGGGGCCCCTGATTGACAAGTATCAGGATTCCATTATCGGGCAGCGCAAACAATGGGTGGTGCTCACGCAACTGGTAGCGGCGCTGGCTTCCTTGGCCTTGCTGCTCGTGCACGACCCCGTGGCGCAACTGCCGCTGCTGAAGCTGGCGTTTGTGGTGCACAGCGTATTCGCGTCTATTCAGGATGC
This sequence comes from Hymenobacter telluris, assembly GCF_017313265.1. Classification (GTDB taxonomy): domain Bacteria; phylum Bacteroidota; class Bacteroidia; order Cytophagales; family Hymenobacteraceae; genus Hymenobacter; species Hymenobacter telluris. The sequence goes on from NZ_JAFLQZ010000002.1 coordinate 569,362, forward strand.
CAGCGTCGATGCCATTGCTATTTCGGTGGTTCCTGAGCAGGAGCGGGGCCGCGTGAATGCTTTTATGCGCGGCGGGTTTTTGCTGGGCATTTCGGCGGGGGCGGCCGGCCTGGGGTGGGTGCTGCACCGCTACGGCTTTTTCGAGGCGGCCCTCACCCAAACGCTGGCCCTGCTGGCTCTCACGGTACTTACCTTCTTCATCCGCCTCGACCGAACCGACCAGCTACTGCCCACTTTCGGGCACCGCGCCGGCCTGCCGCACCCCACCGATAATCCGTCGGTGGACTGGTTGTTCCGGGCGCTGTTTCAAGCCATTGTAGCACCTCGCACCCTGAAGCTATTTGCCATTATTGCGGCGGCGTACTTGTGCTTCGGCATGTTCGGCTGGGCTTACAACTACCACCTCATTCATGTGCTGCACTGGCCCGATAGTGACGTGTCCATCCTGCAAGGCGGCTGGGGCACGCTGGCTACGCTCGGCATAACTGTAACCGGCGGCATCCTCGCCGACCGGCTTGGCCCGGCCCGGCTGCAACGCCGGGTGCTGCTGGTGCTGGGGGTATTTCTGCTGCTATTCTGTAGCCTGAGCTTTCTGTGGCCGCAGGCGCCCTTCGCTATCCTGGGCTTACTGGTCTGGAACATGGCCGACCCCAGCCTCAGTGTAGCGGCTCTGCCCTTGCTGATGGCCTTGTGCCAGCCCCGCATTGAGGGTTCCCAGTTCACTACCTACATGGCCCTCGTGAACCTGTGCGGCGTGAGCGGAGCTTATCTAACGGGCTTGCTGCTGGAATACCTGTCGGTGCCGGTGCTGGGTGGGGCCTGCGGCGTGGTGGTACTGCTGCTGTTCTGGCTGCTCGGCGGCAACGCAGCCAGAACAGCCACAACCCCAACTATTCCGGCTGCCTGACACCAAACCACCGCGCTACTACAGCCCTTTTTCGTGGGCAAACCGTACCAGAGCGGCTACATTGTGCAGCTCCAGCTTGTGCATTACGTTGCGCCGATGCGTACTGACGGTAAGCTCTGATATCGACAGCTTATCGGCTATTTGGCTGGTAGTCAGGCCTAAGCGCACTAAGCCCACTATTTCTTTCTCCCGCGGCGAAAGCCGCGGCACTTGCTTGGTATTGGGAGCGGGGGCGGCATAAGCCGGAAAGGCAGTTTCGCCGGCGTATATGGCCCGAATAGCCAGCAGGAGTTGGTCGGCGTTGGCGGCTTTTGAAACGAAGCCGCTGGCCCCGGCCGCGGCCAATCGGCCCATTAGCTCGGGCGTAGCGTCGGTGCTGAATACCAGCACTTGCAGGCTGGGCCACTGCTGCCGCAGCTGGGGCAGCAACGTTAGGCCATCGGGTGGCGGCAGGTGCAGGTCCAGCAGCAAAATATCGGCGGGTGCCGGGCCGGCTTGTGTTAGCCACGCCAGCAACTCGGAGCCCGCGCCAAACTGGCCCAGCACTTGCAAATCGGGCTGCTCGTTCAGCAGCCGTTCCAATCCCTGGTTCAACATCAGGTGGTCATCCAGAATCAGTAGTCGGCAGAGCATACGTTACGGTGGTAAGATGAGAGGCCGGGTAGTGAAACAGCGAATAGGAAATTACTCTCTCAGCGGCAGCCTGACTATAATGCAGGTGCCTGTGGCAGAGCTGTCGATGTGAACTTGGCCGCGCAGGTACTCGGTGCGGGCCCGCACGCCACGCAGGCCAATGCCCGCGCTGGTGTGCGCCTTATCGAAACCGTTGCCGTTGTCGTCCACCAGAATTTCCAGTGCTTCGGGGTGTAGCAGTAGCTGCACGTGCACTTCGGTGGCGCGGGCGTGGCGCACCGCGTTGTTGAGCAGCTCGGCGGTAATACGGTAGGCAGCCAGCTGCAACGGCTGCGGCAACTGCTCCACGCCTTTGTCGCAATACGTTTGCACAGTGGGGTTGCCGTAGAGGTTGAGCAGTTCCGCCAGCGCGGCAATCGAGTCACAGAGCCCGCCCAGACCCGGCTCGGCGGGCAGGATGGCGTGGCTGAACGTGCGCACTTCGTCGCGGAGGTGGCGCAAGAGCAGCTCGGTGTGGCGGCCGGCGGCGGCGGCTTCCGGCGAGCTGTTGATGGCTTCCTGCACGGCCCGGCCTTGCCAAGCAAGGTGCAGCGCCGCCAGGTTGGGCCCCAAGGCATCGTGCAGCTCTCGGGCCAGTTGTTCCCGCTCTTCGTCCTGGGCCGCAATCAGGCGGGCACTTTGGGTGTTGCGCTGCCGCAGCTGCCGGATGCGCAAATGGGCGTTTTGGCGGAGCGTATGCCGGAAGCGCCCGGTTAGCAATGCACTCAGCACCAGTAGCTCGAAAAACAGACCCCAGGCCAAAGCGTTAGGCTGCATCAGGTGCAGGTTGGTAAGGCCGATATGGTTCAGCCAGAACAAGATGAAGCCCATGAAAAAGAAAAAGTACGTAAGCCCGTAATACGCAGCCAGCCGGCGACGACGCTTGGTAAGCAGCGTGGCCAGCAGCACCACCCAGCCATACACAAAAACGGCCACCAACAGCAGCTCACGGGCGCTATTGAGCAGGAGCAGACTGGTGCCGCGGGTTTTGATGGCCGCCGGATACAGCAGGGCGTAAATCCCCACGAATACCACCGCTGCCCCCGCCAACCAATTGCCTGCTCGGTGCAGGCGCGGCCAGTCAGTGCGTAGCCGCAAAAACAACTGCATGATAAACACCCCGCACGCCACCGCCAGCAACATGAAGTTGTACTGCCCAATGCGCCAGAGCACCTGATAAGGAACAGTAGGGAGGAGTAACGCGTCAATACCATCTTCCATGAGCAGAAAAATGGTGGTGCACAGCACGTACAGCACGTACCAGATGTGAATACGGTCGCGCAGAAAGGCAAACAGCACCAAATTGAACAAGGCGCTGCCGAGGTAGAAGCCAATCAGCCAAATCCAGTTTTTAGTGAAAACGTAAGTCACTTCCCAGGCCAGAAAATCCTCGGCCGTGGTGACGTCGGTAGGCAGGTAAAGCGCGCCCGCGTGGTGGTCGATGCGCAAATACAGCTCGGCCGTTTCGCCCGCTGCCAGCGTGAACGGCAAGCACAAGCTACGAGCCGGAAACACGCGTTTCTCGGCCGGTACCCCGGAGCTGGCCGCCGCCACTTGTTGGAACTGTTGCTTGCCCTGTCGGCGGCAATACAGCATAACGCTGTCGGTGTAGTTGTAGATGCTCCACAAAAACCGGGTCCGTTCTGGCAGGGTGTTCACTACTACCAGCCGCAGCCACACCCGCCGGTGCGCAAAACCCAGGTTCAGCGTTTGGTGCCAGGGGCCAGGCTGGAATTGCCCTGCCTGCCACAGCGAGTCGGCGTAGCGAGGAGTGGCGGGGGCGGAAAAAGGAGTGGCGCAGTAGCGGTAGGTTTCGGAAAGGTGTGCGCCGTTGGATTGCTGTAAATACAACGTGTCGGCCAAGCCGGTGTGCTTTGCTGAAGATGCATACGCCGCCTTGTTTAACGCCAGTAGGGCCACTGCCCAGCAGACTATAATCCGTATAAACACCCGCATCAGGCCTAGTGATATATAGTTCCAGAGGGCAGAATACAATATTATTTACATATAATAATATTTTAAGGGCTAACACTGAAAATTAAGCAGCCGACCAGTGTGCCGCAAGCTTGGCACTAGCAAGAAAACCAAGAACCAAAAGCCCCACTGAGGTAGTAGCAGTGGGGCTTCTAGCTGTTTTCAAACCTGTTTATTTCGCTGCCTGCACTTCCGGCTTCAGCGTGCGGCCCAGCCACTCGAAAAATACCCGGTTCCAGAGCACGGCGTTCTGCGGCTTGGAAATCCAGTGGCCTTCGTTGGGGAAGTACAGAAACCGGCTCGGAATACCGCGCAGCTGCGCCGTGCCAAACGCTTCCATGCCCTGCCCCTCGGGCACCCGGAAATCCTTGCCGCCGTGAATTACCAGAATCGGCGTATCCCAGTTACGGGCAAATAGCTGCGGGTTGAATTCAGTGTAGCTCTTGTGCTGGGGTGTTTCCCAGGGAGCGGCTCCAATGTCGTGCTTGGCGAAGAACATTTCCTCGGTGCTCGGGTACCAGCTGGTGAGGTTGTAGAGGCCGCAGTGGGCAATAAAGGTCTTGAAGCGGCCTTCGTGCTTGCCCGCCAGGTAGTACACCGAGTAGCCGCCGTAGCTGGCACCCACGCAGCCCAGGCGGGCCTTGTCTACGTACGGTTCGGCACTCACCGCATCAATAGCCGACAGATAATCCCGGATGGGCTGCCCGCCCCAGTCGCCGGAGATGCTGTTGTTCCAGTCGGTGCCGAAGCCGGGCAGACCGCGCCGGTTGGGCGCCACCACCACGTAGCCGTTGGCGGCCAGCAGCTGGAAGTTCCAGCGGTACGAGAAGCTTTGGGTAATGGGGCTTTGCGGGCCGCCCTGGCAGTAGAGCAGCGCCGGGTATTTCTTGCTGGGGTCGAAATCGGGCGGGTAGATAACGTACACCTGCATCTGCTTGCCGTCGGTGGTCTTCACCCAGCGGGCTTCGGTCTTGCCGGGTTGAACGCCTGCCAGCTCCTGCTGGTTGATGGTAGTGAGGGGCGTTTCGCGGCCGGTTTTCAAATCCACGCGCACCAGGTCGGCGGGCTGGGCCTGGGTGGTTTTGTTGGCAATGGCTACGTCGGCACCGGCCAGCTCAAAGCTGTTGTAGTTGTGGGCGCCTTTGGTGAGCTGCTTGATTTTGCCGCCCTTGCTCGGAATCGAAAACAGCTGCTCGGTGCCTTCCAGCACGCTCACGAAGTAGATGGTCTTACCATCCGGGCTCCAGCGGATGTTGGCGGCGGCCTGCTCCGAGCTTTGGGTGATGTCCTCGCGCTTTTTAGTCTTGAAATCGTACACCACAATGCCGTTGCGGTCCGACTCGAAGCCGGGCGTGGCCATGCTCAGCCACGCTACTTTGGTACCATCGGGGGAGAAGGCCGGCTCGGTATCGTAGCCGCCCAGGCCTTCACTCAGATTCACGGTTTTGTCTTCCCGAATATCGTAGAGGTAGATGTCGGAGTTGGTGCTTTCGGCTTCGGCTTTGCCCGTGAGCTTGCGGCTGGTGTAGGCGAGCCGGTAGCCGTCGGGGGAGAAGGCAAGCTGTTCGGTGCCCCCAAACGGCTGGAGCGGCGCATCGAACTTCTCGCCGGGCATTACATCTTTGCCGTAGCCGGTGGGGCGGCCGTCGGTACCTACCGGCTGGAAAAACACGTGCGACACCTTCAGGTCGTCCCAGGCGTTCCAGTGGCGGTAGTTGAGGTCGTCGATGATTTTGGCGTCGGCTTTGGGCAGGTCGGGGTACCAATCCTGCACCGATTTGCCGGTTTTCACGTCCTGGGTGTACAAGATGAAATTGCCGGTGGGCGCGTATTTCAGGTTGGCCAGGCCTTCCTCCGGAAACTCGCTGAGCTTCTGCTTGCCCGTGCCGTCGGCATTTATCACGTACAACTGGTCGGAGCCGCCTTCCCCGCTCAAAAACGTCAGCTTGCCATCCTTGCGCCAGTTCAGGTTGCCTTCCGAGCCGGGCGTGTTGGTGAGTTGGCGGGCCGGACCACCGGCCACCGGCACCACCCAAACATCGGCGTTGCCGGCGTTGTCGGCCAAGCTGTAGCGCGTGACGGTGTAGGCCACCGTTTTGCGGTCCGGCGACACCTGCATTTCACCTAAGCGGCCTAGTTTCAGCAGCAACTCGGGGGTGTACACGCTCGATTGGGCCGCCACTGTCAGCGGCAGCATAGCCAGCGTAGTGGCAAGAAATTTATTCATAGTAGAAACAGGGCTGAACAGTACAACAGGCAAGATAAGCACACCCACCGACAAGCGTTTCCGAGCGGTTAGGTAGCCGCTCAAAGTAGCAAAGCCATGAATCCGGCCGGGTACTTTTTTGCGTTGATCATGCAACGCCTGGGTATCTGTTCAGACTCAGCCAGTAAAACCCGAATTTGACCGGTTTGAGAGTCTGAATGCGTCCTAAATCCTTTTAAATTGCTTGGCCTGCATCTAAGGCCAGGTATCTACGAGGTATATGTCATGAAACTACTACTCACTGTTCTGTTGCTCCCGTTGGCGCTATCGGTTGGTTTCGGCCAAGTGGCCAGCACCAGCCAGCCGGCCCCCAGTGCCCGGGAGGTAAAGGAAATGGAGCGCCAAAAGTGGAACGCCGTACTAACGGGCAAAGAAACCCGGGTGCCGTTCAATGCCCGGCCCAACAAGCTGCTGGCCGAAACCATTAAGGCGCGCAAGCCCGGCAAAGCTTTGGATGTGGGCATGGGCCAGGGCCGCAATACGTTGTTTCTGGCTCAGCAAGGCTGGGATGCCTACGGCGTAGATATTGCCGACGAAGCCGTAACGCTGGCCCAGGACAACGCCCGCAAAGCCAATCTGCGCATCACCACTTTCGTGCAGGATGCCTCGGAGTTTGAATTTGGCGCCGACCGTTGGGACTTGGTAGCGTTTATCTACGCCGGGGGGCGCAGCCAGGTCGAGCAGGTGCACCGCAGCCTGAAACCCGGCGGCATCGTGGTAATTGAAGGCTTCCACCGCGACGCCACCAAGAAGCGCAAAATCAGCGAAAACGTAGTGTTCGACACCGACGAACTGATGAAGCTCTACACTGCGGCTGGCTTCTCGGTGCTGCGCTACGAGGAAAGCGAAGGTATCGGCGACTTTGGTTTGCAGCAGATGCGCTTGGTAAAACTGGTGGCGCAGAAAAAGTAGCTGGCTAGCCAGGTTATAGCAACAGAAAGCCCCTGTGTTTGTGCACAGGGGCTTTTTGTTGCTAGTCAAAGCTTATTTGTAACAAGAGCAGTGGTTCCGGCAGTTGCAACCAACGGCTGATTCACTTCTGTATTCTGGTGGTTAGCTGCTTTTCTTGCGGCCGGAGCCGCTTTTTTTACCGCCGCCGTCTTGTTTGTTTACGGTGGCCCAGGCGCGTGCTTCCGCTTCTTCTTCGGGTACGCCGCGCTTCTCGTAGCTCTCTTCAATGTGTTCGGCTTGCCGCTTCTGCTTGTCGGTGTACGCCGACTTATCTCCTTGTGGCATGGTAGAAAGAATTGAGTGAAACGTGAGACTGTGCTTGTCTTAGTACGCCCACTCCAACGCGAGGTTATGCCGAGCTTGTACCGCGGCGGAGCGGTTGCTGTCTCGTGGTGGCTATCTTCGCCCCATCTTTCCAATCGACTGTTTGTGTTATGCGCCAGCTTGCCAATATCCCGCACCCCGAGGTCAACATCACCCTTTTTTCCTGGAACGGTAAATACCTCATCAAGCTGGAAAAAGGCCCCTTCGAGCAAACCTACAAAGTGAGCGAAATGGACGTAACCAGCGACGAGGACATCCGGATGCTGCTCGATGAAGAGTTTATGCAGGCGGCCGTAGCCCGGTTCCGGCACATGCACACCGATTTGCAGGCCGCCTTCGACCGGAATGGTATCTAGCTGTATCCGGTAGCGGCCAACTCTTTTGCCTGGAACAAGTTACAGTGACTCACTGCTATAGTTGAAAAAGAATATGAAATCTGTCTTCCTCTTTCTGTGTGTTTTGCTGGCGGCTACGCTGAACGGTGGTTCGGCTACGGCGCAGCTCTACGAAGTGCGCCAAAGCTCCGTCAACTACGAAAAACAGGAGCGCCCCGCCGCCAAAGTGCTGGTAGATGGTACGCCCGACTGGACGCGCGACTTCTGGCAAAGCTGGCTAAAAGACACGTACAACATCAAAACCAAAGGCAACGGTACGCTGGGCGTGGGCAAGCGCGACGTACTAACTGCCAAGCAGGTGCCCGCGTCCAGCGTATCGGGCAAGCTCATCGACCTCTACGCTATGGTGACGGCGCCTTCCGATAGTGTTACCGAACTGGCCGTGTTTGGGGGCTACGATGCCAAAACCTACTTCAGTCCCGAAGGCACGCCCACCGAGTTTGCCGCTATGCGCAATATGGCCCAGAACTTTGCCGCTGCCGCGCGCCTGAAAGCCTACCGGGAGCAGATTGAAGCCGCGGAAAAAGAGCTGCGCGAAACCGAAAAAGAAAAAGACCGGCTGGAAAAAGAGCGGGTGAGCCTGGCCAAAAACACGGAAAGCAACCTGGAGAAGATTGAGTCGTTGAAGAAGCAAAACATGGAGAACAAGCTCAAAGCCAGCCAGGATTCCGCTCAGCTTATCGTGAACGGCCAGCAGTTGGAGTTGCGCAAAGCCAAGCTTCAGCGCCGCAAAGACCGGCTCTCCACCCTCGACCGGAAATAGATGAGTTGCCAGTTGTGGGTTACCAGTTGCCGGTTTGTTCATTAACTGACAACTGATAACCCACAACTGGCACCTGACACCCGGTAACCCACAACTCGTATCATGGAAAAAAGCTCTTCCCCCCTCGACAATCTTCTTCAGCTCAGAGAACTGCTTGATGCAGGCCTCATCACGCCGCAGGAATTCGAGACGCTGAAGAGTCGGCTGCTGGCCTCGCCAACGGCCCCGCTCACCCCGCCTGCCCCAACTCCCGAAGTGCCCGTGGCTCCCCAGCCCTCCCCATTCGCGCCCGAAAACGTGGAACCCACTACCCCGGAGCCGGCCCCAGCTAATCCCACCGAGTGGCCCCGGCCCGCCGCTGCTCCTACGCCCGAGTACACCCCGTTCAGCCCGCCCATCGAACCACAGGCACCCGTTGGGCAGGAGGTAGCGCCAGATTCAGATGTAGTAGAGCAAGAAGAGGTGTTCGAAGAGCCGCCTCGTAATCCGCTCGGGAAAATATTGGCCATTGGGGGCGGCGTGTTGCTGCTGGGGTTGATTCTGTACTTGCTGCTGGGCCAGTCCCGGTCCAGTGAGCACCTCACCAGCATCAGCCAAACCGCCGCCGATACCGTGGCCGTAACCCCCGAAACCGGCCCCCAGGCCGAGCAGCTAGACCTGCCGCCCGTTGCGGCCCCCGAAACCGTTCGGGTAGCGCCCGCCGTTCCACTCACTCCCGATTCGGCTACGGCTACCGCGCCCCCCGATGCCAGCGGACAACCAACTACCACCGAGCCTACTCCCGCCGCCGATAACCCCGACGAAGCCGCGGCCCGCATCAACAAGGTGCTAGCAGCTTACTATTCCGATTTGCAGGCCGCGCCTTTCAGTGCCGAACAGTATTTCGCGCCGCAGGTCGAGCTGTTTATCATCCTGCGCAATACCACGCCGGCTGCCATCAACGCGTGGCTGGACCAGAATCGGTTCAACGAGTTCAAGGACGCCCAAACGCAGGTGGAGCCCGGTACCCTGCGCGTAACCCCAGTTGCTGCCGACGGTTCACGCACGGCAACGTACATCGAGCGGAGCCGGGCATTTCGCCAGTCGCTCCAGAAAAACCAGAACACCCGCGCGCAAATGCGTCTGCGTGTCAACTCTGATTACAAAATCGTGTACCAGAAACAGGAGCGCCTTCTGGAAAACACCCTCACCGATGTTGAAGGCGCCGCCCAGCCAGCAGCGGAATAAAAAGCTTGTTCTGAAACGGCAGAACTAAATACGCCATCAACCGCTGAGCTTTGCCAGACAGAGCCCAGCGGTTGATGGCGTATCTTTGCTGAGTAGAGAACCGGATATACTGAAACATTGGTGTTTCGCTCGGTTCTGGTTAGGTACTTATGCGTTACGCCGTTTTTCTGCGCTGGTCAGGGCTGTTGCTGGCACTGCTTTTTTCTTCCTGTATTAATGCCATCAAGCCGGGCCGCGACTTCACCGGCTGCCCCACGCCGGAAGCGCCCGACTACGCACAACCCGCCAATTGGGCCGCCCTCCCCAACCGGGCCGACGCTGCCGATACCGTGCCCACTCATTCCGGCCTTCACAACCAGCAGGCCACAGCAGCGGTTGATGTGTTTTTCGTGCATCCCACCACGTATATAAACCGAAAAGGCTGGAATGGCACCGTCAGCCAACCGGCCCTCAACCGCCTCACCGACCGTATCACCATCCGGCAGCAGGCTTCGGTATTTAATAACGTAGGCCGCATCTATGCGCCTCGTTACCGCCAAGCCACGCTGTTTTCTTTCTTCGATGAGCAAGCTGCCAACGGCCCACAGGCCATTGAATTGGCCTATACCGATGTAAAAGCGGCATTTCAATACTACCTCACGCATTACAACCAAGGCCGCCCCATCATTTTGGCTGGGCATAGCCAGGGCACGCGCCACCTAACCCACATACTACGCGACTTTTTCGACCACAACTCCAAACTTCGGCAGCAGCTTGTTGCGGCTTATTTAATTGGGTTCAATGTGCCAGAAGATATGTTGCAAGTTGTTCGGCCCTGCGAAGATTCCACGGCCACCGGCTGCTACATCACCTGGAATACTGTTGATTGGGGCCAGGAGTACGCGCCGTATCAGCGCAGCGTAGCCGTGAACCCGCTCACCTGGACCCGCGACACCGTTGCGGCCCCGGCGCGCCTCAATCTGGGTGGTGTTCCCTACAGCTTCAACAAAGTAGATACCGCCGTAGTCGATGCCAAAGTGCACAACGGCCTACTCTGGATTCACCGGCCCAAGCCACTTGGCTACCCCCGTTTCCTGCTGCCTGGCCACCCCGAACTCAGCCACTCCTTCCACATTGCCGACTACGCGCTATTCTACATGAACATCCGGCAGAACGTCGCCGCCCGGGTGCGGGCGTATGAGCAACGCTAAACTATTTGCTTTTTAATTTAATCGAATTGAAAAAGCGCTTTTTTTGGTTAATGCAAGGGTCTTTAAGGCCATCCTTTGGTATGAACCAAAGTTCATAACCGACTTTATCTACCAATAGACTTCGCACATATTTGATAGTATGCTCATTCTGACGTGATGCTGGCAATTCATACACACGGTCTACGCCTTCTATTCCATCAATGATAAAATTTTCTCTTTTTATAAACTTGGCTCGGAATACAGCGCCTTCCACCATTGGGCTTACTGAGTACCATTCTTTTCTGCCTTGAGGTGTTAGATAGTTGTCTGACTCATGATTTAAATCGTCACGGCTAATACGATACAAGCCATATTCGTCAGAGGAACTGAATATTTTCAAATGCTGCTCAAAGCCATCAGCTTCTACTGTATCTCTAGAGATACTGGTTGGGTGGTTCGGTAGTTCCACTGAAAATCGCTCGTCTACATTGAATCGTAGCTGCTTATTGGATATAAAGCCAGTGATAACGCTAAAGAAAATAGCGCAGAGTAAAATATATAATTTTTTCATGCCGGAAATTAATGAAAAAAGCCCCGCCAGCATAAACGCTAGCGGGGCTTTTCAATTATATCAGGCTAAAAGCTACGCGCCGATGGCTACGCGCTTGAAGTCGGTTACCGTCATGCCTTTCGACGTTTTGTCGAGCAACTGAGCGATAGTTACCGAGTTGTCTTTCACGAACTCTTGATTCAACAAAGTATTCTCTTTGTAGAACTTGTTGAGCTTGCCCTGGGCAATCTTCTCCAGCATAGCTTCAGGCTTGCCTTCGGCACGCGCCTGCTCTTTGCCGATTTCGATTTCACGCTCAACCGTAGCCGAATCCACACCGTCTTTGTCAACGGCAACAGGCTTCATGGCTACAATTTGCATGGCTACGTCGCGACCTACGGTTTCTACGTCAGCACCATTCACGTTTTTCAGGCCTACAAGTACGCCTTTCTTACCGTCGGAGTGGATGTACGAAGCTACTTTCTCGGCGCTCATGTTGGCGTAAGCTACTACGTCCAGCTTCTCGCCGATTTTGCCCATCAGGTCGGTGATGTGGTCCTGCAGGCTGCGGCCGTCCTCCTGCGAAGCGGCGAGCAGTTCTTCTTTGGTAGCAGCGTTGGTTTTCACAGCCGCGTCCAGAATCTGCTGCACCAGGTTGCGGAAGTCAGCCACTTTCGAAACCGGCTCGGTTTCGCAAGCCAAGGCCACCAACTTACCGTTGGTGCCATCTTCGCTAACGCTGGCCAATACCAAACCTTCGGAGGTAGCATTGTCGGAACGCTTGTCAGCAATTTTCTGACCCTGCTTGCGCAGAATGTCGCGGGCAGCTTCGAAGTCGCCTTCGGCTTCTACCAGAGCTTTTTTGCAATCCATCATGCCGGCGCCGGTCATGGCGCGCAGCTTGTTCACGTCTTGGGCGGTAATTGCTGCCATTTCTTGAGTAGCTAGGAGTTAGTAGCTAGAGTTTGATGAAAGGAATAGGGGAGGAGGTACGGAAAGAAGCTAGGAGCTAAAAGTCGGAACTGAATGGGCAACTGGCCTTCATTACAGCTTCTAACTCCTAGCTCCTAGCTTCTGGCTCCTTGAAAATTATTCGTCGGCCGTCAGTTTTTCCTGGATGCCTTCGTCTTCAGCTTGCTTCTTGTCGGCATCTTCTTTGTCGACTTTGCGCTCCGACAGACCATCTTCGATAGCCTTGCCAATTACGCTGATGATCAGCTGAATAGACTTGGAAGCGTCGTCGTTAGCTGGGATTGGGAAGTCAACTAGCTCAGGGTTCGAGTTGGTGTCGCAGATAGCGAAAACCGGAACGCCCAATTTCTTGGCTTCTTTCACGGCAATGTGCTCACGCTTCACGTCCACTACGAACAGAGCAGCGGGCAGGCGGCTCAGGTCGGCAATGCCACCGAGCACACGCTCCAGCTTCTCCCGCTCGCGGGTCAGCATCAAACGCTCACGCTTTGCAAGCGCAGCATAAGCCGTATTTTCCTTTACCATCTTGTCGATGGTGCTCATTTTCTTCAGCGACTTACGAACCGTAGCGAAGTTAGTGAGCATGCCACCCAACCACCGGTCGGTTACGAAAGGCATCTTCAGGCGGGTAGCCTCCGACGTTACGATTTCTTGTGCTTGCTTCTTGGTTGCCACGAACATCACCTTGCGGCCGCTCTTGGCAATGTTGCGGATGGCGTTAGCGGCCTGGTCCAGCGAAACAAGGGTCTTGTTGAGGTCGATGATGTGGATGCCGTTCTTCTCCATGAAGATGAACGGAGCCATTTTCGGGTCCCACTTGCGCGTGAGGTGACCAAAGTGGGCACCAGCGTCAAGCAGTTCTTTATAAGTGGTGGACTGAGCCATGATGAATTTCCTCTGGGATTAGCGTTTCGAGAACTGGAACGAACGACGAGCTTTGCGCTTGCCAAATTTCTTGCGTTCCACCATGCGCGGGTCGCGGGTCATGAAGCCTTCCTTCTTCAGGGCCGGACGAACTTCTTCGTTATTCCCTACGAGGGCTTTCGAGATGGCCAAACGGATGGCTTCAGCCTGCGCCGAAATACCGCCACCAGCTACGTTCACCTTGATGTCGTACTGACCAACCTGCTCCACAATAGCGAGGGGCTGATTTACAATGTTTTCCAGGAGTTCGTTACCGAAGTAAGTCTTCATGTCCCGGCCATTGATAGTGATATTCCCTTGCCCGGCTTGCATGTAGATGCGAGCCACCGAGGTTTTTCTTCTACCAGAGGTGTTGGAGATTTCCATTAAGTGAAAAATTAAAGAAAAAAGAGGCCGAAGTCGGCTTAGAGGTTTTTCAGTTCAACAGCTTGCGGCTGCTGGGCTTGGTGCGGATGCTCGTTGCCGGCATACACGTACAGGTTGCGGAATTGCTCGCGGCCGAGGCGGTTGCCTTGCAGCATGCCTTTCACAGCGTGTTCGATTACGCTGGCGGCATTCTTAGCCTTTTTCTCGCGCAACGTCAGGCGCTTCTGACCACCTGGATAACCCGAGTGGGTTACATAGATTTTGTCGGTCATTTTTTTGCCCGTTACGCGCAGATTGTCGGCGTTGATAACAATAACGTTGTCGCCACAGTCAGAGTTTGGCGTGAACGAGGGCTTGTGCTTGCCACGCAGCATGTTGGCAATCTGGCTGGCCAGACGGCCCAGGGGCGCAACACTGGCATCAACCACAACCCAGGCCTTATCGGCGTTGGCTTTGTTGACGGATACCGTCTTGAAGCTCAGATGATCCATTGGGAGGAAGGTAAGCGTTTGGAAATGAGATGAAACCGAACTCGGTTCGGGAAAAACGGACACAAAGATACCGCTTTTGCGCGCATTTACAATATGGTGATTCAATAAATGCGCTGGGAAGAAGCTCGCATACAGGCGCTTCTACTAGCTGCTTGCTACTGGTATTGCCGTAGCGTGTCCACGAGCACCCGAAAATCCTTGGGGTATGGGGCTTCAATGGTAATGGTTTCGCCATCCATCTTGGCAAAGCTCAGGCTGGCGGCATGCAAAGCGAAGCGCTTGATGAACGGCTGTTCTTCTTCGCCTTCCTTCATGTTGAACTTCTTTTTCAACGAGGACAAATAGAAGTCTTCGCCACCATACATTTTGTCGCCAATAATAGGGGCTTGCAGGTACGCCAGGTGCAGCCGGATCTGGTGCATGCGGCCGGTAATGGGCTGGCATTCCAGCAACGTATGGCGAGCAAAAGCCTCCATCGTGCGCACTAGCGTAACGGCGGGCTTGCCGTTGTAGGCCAGGCGGGCTTTGCCTTTGGTGGTCGTTTCGATGTTGCGGTCCACGCGCAGGCCTTCATACTGATGCACACCCCAGGCGGCAGCATGGTACACCTTGCGCACTTTGCGGTCCTCGAACTGCATGGCCAAGTGACGGTAGGCAGCGGGGTTTTTAGCTAATGCCAGCGAACCGCTGGTTTCTTTATCGAGGCGGTGGCAGGCCTGCACATCATCGTACTGCTCGCGGGCGAGGCGCAGGATGTTGGGCGCGCCCCCAAATCGTTCATCAAGTGTAGCCAAGAACGGGGGCTTATTGATTACGACGTAGTCTTCGTCCTCGAACAGGATCAGGTCTTTGAAATTGGGTAGCTTCATAGGAAGCTGCAAAGGTAGTGAGGTGCAAGTGGTTTTGCAGGCTTAGGCAGCAACCCGCACCACAAAGGCAACAGCAAGCGGTACTAGCGGATTCGTATTAGCAGCAGCTAGGCTTCAGCTTCCTCTTCGCCTACTGCCTTGGCCGTAGGAGCCAGTGGGGTTTTCGGTTTGATGAGCTTGAATTCCAGCGAAGTACCCTGCCCGATTTCGCTTTGCACCCGGATAGTGGATTTGTGCGCTTCGATGATGTGCTTGCAGATAGCCAGCCCCAGGCCAGAACCGCCCGAGTCGCGGGAACGGCTCTTGTCGATGCGGTAGAACCGCTCGAAAATACGGTTTAGGTGCTGTTTCGGGATGCCGGCCCCGTCGTCGCGGACGGATACGCGCACCGATTTGCCGCTCTCCACCAACGATACGATGACGTGGCCATTTTCGCGGCCGTATTTGATGGCATTGTCAATCAGGTTGATGAGTACTTGCCGGATTCGGTTACGGTCGGCCAGCACCCGAATGCCAGTGGCTGGTAATTCCGGCGGAAACAGCTCTAGGCGCACACTGCGTTGTGCGGCTTTCAACTCTAGCTGCTCGAAGATGTCGTGCACCAGCGCCACTATATCAAAACCCTGGCGGCGCATGCGCACCACACCTTTTTCCAGCTGCGAAATGGTTACTAAGTCTTGCACCAGGGTGTCCAGCGCGTCGAGGCTGTTGGCGGCTTTGCGCAGGAAGCGCTGGCGGGTGAAATCATCCACGTCCTCGTCGTCGAGAATGGTATGCAGAAAGCCTTGGGCGGCGAAAATCGGGGTTTTCAGCTCGTGCGACACGTCGGCTAGAAACTCGCGGCGTAGCGCCTGGAGCCGCTTGAGTTCGTCGATTTCCTTCTGCTTGCGCTCGGCCATATCCACAATTTCGTCGCGCATGCGCTTGAGAGGCTCGGGGCGGAACAGAAACTTGCTGGACATCTTCCGGAACTCCTTGCGCTTCACATTTTCCAGACTGGCGTAGATGCTGTTGATTTCACGGAAAATAAGCGCCTCGAACATCAAATACAGCAGCAGAAAACAGGCCGCCACGGTGATGCCCGCTGCCAACACGCCTTGCTGCAAGCTCATAGTAGGCCCCACCAACGCCAGCGTAGTAAGCACCCCAGCCACCAGCAACGACAAGATGATGGCAATGACGCGGGAAGAGATATTCAAGGGAAGCACAACGATTGATCCGGGGTTAAAGATACTTAATAAGTAGGGTTGGTCTGACGCAGAAAGGCCCCTGCACCCCCTCGGTGTAGCGGATGCTACCAGCGTGAGAGTGAACAAGGGCCTGTGCGTTGGAAAAGGAAACCGGTTAGTCGGTATTGAACTTGTAGCCTACTCCCTTGATGGTCTGGATGTGGTGCTCACCTACTTTCTCGCGCACTTTGCGCACGTGCACGTCCACGGTGCGGGCCAGCACGAATACGTCGTTGCCCCAGATGTTCTGAAGCAGTTCTTCGCGCCCAAACACTTTGTGCGGCGTGGCGGCTAAGAAGGCCAGCAACTCAAATTCCTTCTTTGGAAGCGTGATTTTGCGGCCTTCCTGATACACCGAAAAGCCGGTGCGGTCAATCTTGAGGCCGTTGATTTCGATGGTATCCTGCACCGACTGCGGATCCCGGTCGCGGCGCACAAAGGCGGCCAGGCGGCTGAGCAGGGCCCGGGGTTTGATGGGCTTGGCAATGAAGTCGTCGGCGCCAGCCTCGAAGGCGGCCACTTCCGAAAACTCTTCCGACCGAGCCGTCAGGAAAATGATGTAGGTGTCTTTGAACTTGGGTTGCTCGCGCAGGTGGCGGCAGGTGGCAATGCCGTCGAGGTTGGGCATCATCACGTCGAGCAGAATGATGTCGGGGGCAAATTGCGGGGCAATATCCAGTGCCCGGCGGCCGTCGGGAGCCGAGGCCACGGAATACCCTTCCTTGCGCAGATTGTATTCCAAAAGCTCCACGATGTCAGGGTCATCATCGACCACCAAAATCTTGTAGGCGTTGGGGTTGGCAGGTGCTTGCACGATGTAGGGTGTTTAGGTAAAAGGATTGCGCAAACGCAAAAGTACCGCCCGGCTTGGGCACCTGTGTGTTACCTTTTTGTTACTCACAAGTGCTGGCAGCGTTATCAAGATACCGGAAATACTTCTTTCAGCGGGGTAATGACCACTGCTACCAGTTCTTAGCGCTACCAATCCACGCAGAGCAGCAGCTTGCTACAACCGGCAGTAAACAAAAACGGCTCCGTGAGGAGCCGTTATGTAGTGCCTAATTCTGAGCTACCAAATTGAGCCGGGTTTTGAGGCCTTGGTATTTGTACATATCCACTTTCACCGCGCCCACAAACATTTCGGCCTGTATTAGCACCGGAATCTTGTTCCGGTCGTCGGAGAGGTACACCGATATGGCGTTTTCGCCTTTGAAGAGCTTGTTGCTAGGCATTTTCGGAACCAGCTTGATGGCTCGCACGGTGCCAGCTTTGGTTTCCACCGTTTCGCGGCCTTTATAAACGACGTCCATAGCGAAGACGTTTTCGTCGAAAAAGCCCTGCACCCGAATGACTTCCCCAATGCGCCGTTGGTCGTAATTAACGGTGCGCAGGTAGTAGAACCCACTCACAATGTCCTGCACGTTGTCGGGCACTTTGTAAGTGCCGGTCTTCACTTTGTTTTTGTCTTTGCCGTGGCGCTCCATTTGGGCCACGTCCTTCTGATGGTCGAAATCCACGGTTTCACGGCGGCGGTAATTGTTTTCCTCGATGTTGCGGAAGAAGCGCTGCGGCAGGATGCTGGTGGTGTCGAGGTAGGTGCGCCAGGTATCCCGAATGCGCAAAAACACGTCGAATGAGCCCGTAGTACGGCCCGTAACGGTAGCCTTGAAGCAGGTTCGGTCGTTGATGCGGTGTAGCTCGTCGGACACTTCAATGGTGGCTTCGGCGGCATTAATCAGGCCGTAATGCACTTTGTATTGCAGTACCTCGCCTCGCTTGAAGCTGTTGTTGGGTACCGAGCGGAGGGCATCAGAGGGCTGGAAGGCCAGCAAACCGGCCAGTGGCAATACAATAAGAGGTGCTAATAGCCAACGGCAATTCATAGTGGTAATAAAACAGGACAAAGGGGTTCCTGATGCCCTAGACAAAAGGGGTGCCAGCAAATATACAGCAATGTGTGAACGGGGCAGAAAACTGGTTTGAAGACAACAACTTTCTTAGCGCTAAGCAGAAAATTAGGTACGAGCAACAGCCGCCTTTGGTGCACCGCTGCTAATCGAAAAAAGCCCCGTCAGATTACTGACGGGGCTTTTCAACCTCTTGAACTTACTTCTTAAGGCAACGACTACAAGGTGTCGTCGTCGTCAACGGTAGTATCTACGGGAATAGCAGCCATAGCGGTTTCCGGCTCACCCTTCACCAGGTTCCGAATCTGAGCTTCGATTTTGTCGGCTAGCTCCGGATTGTCTTGCAGGATGGTTTTTACGCCTTCACGGCCCTGGCCCAGCCGGTCGCCGTTGTACGAGAACCACGAGCCCGACTTGGCAATAATGCCCATGTCCACGCCCAAGTCAAGGATTTCACCTACTTTGGAAATGCCTTCCCCATAGATGATGTCGAACTCGACCACCTTGAACGGTGGTGCTACTTTGTTCTTCACCACCTTCACTTTGGTGCGGTTACCCGTTACGTTGTCTTTGTCTTCTTTGATCTGGCCAATACGGCGAATATCGAGGCGTACCGACGCGTAGAATTTCAGGGCGTTACCACCGGTAGTGGTTTCGGGCGAGCCGAACATGACGCCGATTTTCTCCCGCAACTGGTTGATGAAGATGCACAAGCAGTTGGTCTTGTTGATGGTGCCCGTCAGCTTCCGCAGGGCCTGGCTCATGAGGCGAGCGTGCAAACCCACTTTCGAGTCACCCATGTCGCCTTCCAGTTCACCTTTCGGCACCAGGGCGGCTACGGAGTCGATTACGATAATGTCGATGGCACCCGAGGAAATCAGCTGGTCAGCAATTTCCAGGGCTTGCTCGCCGTTGTCGGGCTGCGCGATAAGCAGGTTTTCGGTGTCGATACCCAGCTTCTCGGCGTAGATCCGGTCGAAGGCGTGCTCGGCGTCGATGAAGGCCGCCATGCCGCCTTTCTTCTGCGCCTCGGCAATGGCGTGCAGCGTCAGGGTGGTTTTACCCGACGATTCGGGGCCGTAGATTTCTACCACCCGGCCGCGGGGCAAGCCGCCAATGCCCAGCGCAATATCAAGGCCTAGCGAGCCAGTGCTGATGGCCGGAATATCGACAACTTTGTTGTCGCTCAGCTTCATAACCGTGCCCTTGCCGTAGTTTTTGTCGAGCTTGTCCAGCGTGAGCTGGAGGGCTTTCATTTTCTCGGTTTGAGGGTTGGTCACCTTCTCGGCTTTGTCAGTAGTAGCAGCCATTAGAATAGGGTTTGTGAAAATGCTTAGGTTTGGTGAATGTAGGCGTTTTAGGTTGCCTTCGCAACCACAGAATCCGCATTGCAGCAGGGCAAGAGGGTCTGTTTTTGGTAGGCTAGTGGTAACGCTGCCGACCTATATTTTGTCCCCGCAATGCTAAAAATTTTCGTTGAATTTAGGTGAAATTTTTCGTGCTAAAAATTTTGGGAAATAAGCCCGTATATACCGCGCTGATACTGACGTTGGTAAGCTGGTTGAGCGGGGCAGGGCAGGCGTGGGGGCAATTAAATAATTCGGCCTTTTTGCATCCGTTGGCCGTGAAACCCGAGTACATTGGGCAACTCCGAGTGGCTGTGCAGGCGTTTCTGTTTTCCAAAGACAACGAGTACTTCAACAAGATCAACGAGGGCAAAACGCTCTATGGTACGCAGCTGGCACCGCGGCTGGTATACTTTCCCAGCGAAAACCTGCGGCTGGAGGCTGGTATCTTCCTGTATAAAGACTACGGCACGCCGCGGCTCCGGCAGGTGCGGCCCCTGTTTACGGTGAAATACCAGAACGGACCGCATAGCCTGCTGTTCGGCAACATCGAAGGCAACTTGCACCACGGCTACATCGAGCCGCTGTTTGATTTCGAGCGGGTGATGCTGAATCGGCTGGAGGAGGGCATGCAGTACCGGCTGCAGACCCGCCGCCTGCAGCTAGATGCCTGGGTGGACTGGCAGCGGCAGCAGTATCGGTTCAGCAACTTTCAGGAGGAGGTAGCCGGCGGCCTCACCACTGAGTTTACGGCCTATCAGGATTCGGCGGGTTGGCGGCTGGGGATAGTGCCGATGCAGTTTCTGGGGATTCACCGCGGCGGCCAGCTTGATACCATTAATACGCCCCTGCAAACGCTGTTCAACTTTGCTGGGGGCCTGCGGATGCGCCGAAAGCTCGATTCTTACTTTACGCGGGCCCTCTACTTCGATGGCTACGTCACGCACTATACCGACTACTCGTTTGAAGAGGTGCTGCCCTACGGCAGCGGTACCGGGCTCTACCTCAATGCGGCCGTCGATACGCGCCTCGGCAACGTGATGGTAAGCTACTGGTCGGGCAATAGTTTCGTGGCTCCCCAAGGCGGCAAGCTGTATCAGTCTATTTCCAGCACCGTAAACAACCCCAACTACACCGAGCGGCACCGGCAGTTGCTGATTCTGCGCTTCCTCAACGACTTTCACTTACCCGGTAAGATGATTCTGTCCACCCGGTTCGAGCCGTTCTATGACTTGCAGAACAAACAAGTCGAGTTTTCCTTCGGAACCTACTTGAACTTCAACGCCGAGTTTCTGCTAACCACATTGCGCCGCGCCGATTAAGCTAATGGTGCTAAGTTGCCGTAACCGGTTCCAACCGAAAGTGCACAATGTTAGGCTCCTTGTCACGCAAAGGCCATAGGCGGCGCCGCGTTGTAACCGGCTGGAAACCTACCGCTTCAGCCACGGCCATACTGCGAGGGTTGTCGCGGCGGCAGCGCAACGTGAGGTGCTTGGCGCACAAATACTCACCGAAACCGAAAGCCACAGTTGAAGCCAAGGCCTCACGGGCATAGCCGTAGCCTTGAGCTTCCGCTGCCAGATAATATCCTATTTCGGCACTTCGGGGTAGCTGCCAGCTGGGCCGGAGGCTGATGTCGCCGAGGTAGATGCCAGTTTCGCGGTTCCAAATGCCGAACACGTACAGCCGCCCGGTTTGCCAGTCTTGCTTGAACTGGGTGAGCATGCGCGCCGCATCAGCAATAGTCTGGACGGCCGCCACCCGGTTGGGAAAAGCGGGAGCGAGGCGGTGCCGATTTTGGTCGAGGACGGTGAAAAATACCGCTTCGTCGGTGTGCTGATACGGCCGCAAAATAAGACGGGCGGTGCTGATAGGGGTGAGCGGAGGTGGTGCAGCAGCGTACATAATTCAGGGGAGAAGCGCCAGTATGTACGTGCCGTACTACAAAATGCCCAAAACAGTCGGGCTTGAAAACGAAAAGGGCTTGCCAATAGGCAAGCCCTTTTTTCGGTGATAATGAAAAGCGGCGGCAGGCAACCAGTACCGCATATCCGAAGACGCCAAGCACTCTACGGAAGAATAGACCTTAGGCTTTCTGCAACGCGGCACCAATACCGGAGCGGTACTGCGGTGGGCTACCCAATGATTGTTGAATACGCATCACATTCACCTGGCGGGCAGCTTCGTTGAAAAACTCAAGGCGGCGAATCAGCATTTCTTTCACCAATACCCGGCCTTCGGGCGTGCGCATCACGGCGCGCTTATCTTCGAGTAGCCGGCGCATAATAGCTTCAGTTTCCGCTTCACGCTGCGTGTATTGCGCCTGAAACTCGCGCAGCCGCTCTACGCCTTCGGTGCTAAGGCGGAACTGCCCGCCGCCCTGGTTGAGCACCTCGCACAGCACATATACTTCCAGCGGAAGTGAGGTAGCCAGCGCCGTAGTTCGCAAATCGAGGCCCACAGCCAGCGCATCTAGAATAATGTGAATGTTACGCTCGAACTGCTGATAGTAACCGGAAACTTCCATGAGGGTAATGCTGAATTATAAATGCTGAATTACAAATGCTGGCTGAGCTATAGAGTCAGAACTCAGCATTCAGAATCGATTAAAGCAACTCCTTTACGATCTGCTCAACCGAAATACCTTCGGCTTCGGCCTTGAAATTACGAACCAACCGATGCCGCAGGATAGGCAGCGCCACCGCCTTTACGTCCTCAATATCGGGCGAGTATTTGCCGTTGAGCAAGGCGTTGCACTTAGCGCCCACAATTAGGTGCTGCGAAGCACGCGGACCAGCGCCCCATTCCAATAGCTGGGTGGCACGAGCCGCGCCTCGCTCGGTATTGGGACGGGTTTTATGCACGAGGCTCACCGCGTATTCCACCACGTTATCGGCTACGGGCACGCGGCGGACGAGTTGCTGATAGGCCTGAATTTCGTCGGCGTGCAAGGTCTTACTAACTCTCGCTTTCACGTCCGACGTGGTGTTTTTTACGATTTGCAACTCAGCTTCGTAGCTCGGGTAGCCTAGCTCAATGTTGAACATAAACCGGTCGAGCTGGGCTTCGGGCAGCGGGTAGGTGCCTTCCTGCTCGATGGGGTTTTGGGTGGCCAGCACGAAAAACGGCCGTTCCAGCGGGTACCGTTGGCCCGCCACCGTCACGGCGTATTCCTGCATGGATTCCAGCAGGGCGGCCTGGGTTTTGGGCGGCGTCCGGTTGATTTCGTCGGCCAGCACAATGTTGGCGAAGATGGGGCCTTGCACAAAGTGAAAATCCCGCTGCTGGTTCATCGTCTCCGAGCCCACAATGTCGGAGGGCATCAAATCGGGGGTGAACTGGATGCGGTTGAACGAGAGGTCTAACGCATCGGCTACGGTTTGGATGAGGAGCGTTTTGGCCAGGCCCGGTACACCTACCAGCAGGCAGTGGCCCTGCGAGAAAACCGCAGTAAGCACCAACCGAACCACTTCGTCTTGCCCAACTATAACCTTCCCAATTTCCTGGCGCAGCGTGCGGTACGAGGCAGCCAGCGCGTCGGCGGCTTCTTTATCAGAAGAAAACTTCATGCTTTGGTTTCTGGTTTTTGGTTTTTCGTTGTTGGCTCGTTGAACAGACGAAAAACCAAAAACCAGAAACCAAAAACGAATAAAAATTAATTAACCGTGTCCAGCAATTTGCAGCCGGCATACTGCGGATCAACTTCAATAAAAACGCTGCCGCGGTTCTTGGCGAACCACTCATCCAGTGCCTTGTTTTTTTTCTCGGCCAATGCAGCCTGAGAAAGTTTCTGGTAGTCGTCTTTGAAGTTGGCTTGGTGCGGCGGCGTGTTCGACTTCAGCCAGATGATACGCATGGCGTCCTTGCCGTCGTCGGTACGGTAGGGCATGGGGGGCGTAATGTGGCCTACTTTCATGGTGTCGATGGTGAAGAACACGGCTGGGTCCAGCTTATCGAGTGGCAGATACGTGCTACCATCCTCGCGGTTCTGGAGCAAGCCCCCATTCGCCCCCGACTGTTTGTCGTCGGAGTTGTCTTTGGCGGCTTTAGCAAAGGTGAGGCTGTCGGCCAGAATGCGGCGGCGCAATGAAGCCAAGTCTTTGGCCGCTTCGTTTACGTCGGTGGAGCCCGTGGTGGGCTTCAGCAAGATGTGGCGGGTGCTGTACTTGTCGCCTTTGCGCTCAATCAGCTGGATGAGGTGGAACCCGAACTGCGACTCGACCACCGGCGACAAGCCGCCCGGCTCCAGGCGTAGCGCGGCGGCTTCATACTCGGGTACCAGCTCTTTGCGCCCGAAGAAGCCAAGGTAACCGCCCTGAGCGCCCGAGCCGGGGTCTTCAGAATACTGTTTAGCCAGCGTTTCAAAACTTTCGCCCGCCAAAATGCGCGCCCGAATGTCGTTGAGCTTGGCTTGAGTAGCCTGCTTAGCCGTGGAATTTACCTTCGCAAACTTGATTATCTGGCCCACTTCCACTTCAGTGGAGTAGTAGGGGAGGCTGTCCTTGGGAATGCGGTTGAAATACTGGCGCACTTCGCGGGGCGTCACGTTTACTTTGCCGGAAATCTGCTCCTGCATCTTCTGCTGCACCAACTGCTCTTTCACTTGGGGCCGCAGGTCTTCCTTGAGTTGCTTAATGGGCTTGTTGTAGTACTCCTCTAGCTTTTTCTCCGAGCCAATTTGCTGGGCGAAATAGTTCATGCGGCGGTCCAACTCGCTTTTCACCTGCGCATCCTCTACTACTACCGAGTCGGTTTCGGCTTTGGCGAGTAGGAGCTTATTGAGCGCCAGGCTTTGCAGAATGCGGCATTGCAAGTCGGGAGGTAATGGTTTGCCCTCGGCCCGGGCCTTCTCCTGCGCCATAATGGCTTCCAGGTCGGAGCGTAATACAATCTGGTTGTCGATTTTGGCAATGATACCATCAACAAGTTGCTGCCCCACCGGGCGGCCAACACCCAGCTGCGCAAAACCAGCGGTATAGAGGGTAGTCAACAGCAGCACGGTCAGCCCGGCGGCCCGCTTCAACAAAATAGAGGAACGATTCATGGAATGATTCAAAGGATACGTCCGGTATCAAACGACAAGTACTACCGGACTGGGCTGCTATCTGAACGCAGAAAGCGGCCCGTAAATTTCAACATAAATCCTTTCTCCGGCAAAAAGCATCCGGGAGCCAGACTTTTACGCATAGAGCCTGTCAGTGGGCAGTGGGTTGCACGCGGCAGGTGCGCGCCGCTCATCCCGACCTAAACAAAAAGCCCCGGCTATAACCGGGGCTTTTCACTGAAGGCAGAGCACCTATTTGGTTACAAGCTTATCTACTTCGGCCTGATTGATTTTCACCGGATACTTGGCACGCAATTGCCCTATCCATTCTTTCTCCAGGTAGTTCTGGTAATCGGAGGTGGCTAGGCCGCGGGCTTCAGCCAGGGTTTTGGGGCCTGCTGGCAGCGTTTTATCGATGATGACGGTGTAGTAGCGGCCATCTTTCTGCACGTCGTACGAGCCAGGGCCGCGGCCCATTAGCTCATCTACCACTTTGTTGTCGCCTTTGGCAAAAGCCTTTTGCGTGATTTGCACCGAGAGAGGGTTCTGAGCGTTCAACTGCTCTTCGAGGGCCGCAGGGCTGGTGCTGGTGATGGTCTGCGTGAGGGTGTTGTCGGTGCTGGGTTTGGCCTGCGCGGTCTGCACGATGTGGCGTGCGGGCACTCCTTTGCTGGTTAAATAAGCGGCTGTGGCGGCGGCGCGGCGCCGGGCAACGCCAGCTGGCTCCCCCTTTTTGGCCCGCCCAACAAGCGTAACAGTTAGAGCAGTATCGGCTTGCATGATACCAGCCAGCCGGTCGAGGTTGATGCGGGAGCCTTTGTTGAGCTTGTCGGTATTCGGGAGGAAGCCTACGGGCAACGGCGCCAAGCGGGGCACGGCGTAGCGGCCGGTTTGCAGTTGCTGCTTAGCCTGGGCCAGCAAGGCCGGAGTTGCCGCACTGATAACGGTGCCCTGAACCCGGTTGTCCCACTGGTATTTGCTCTGATTTTCAGTGAAGTACTTCTGCAAGCCTACCGTATCTTCAATGGCTTTGCTCCATACTTTCTCGTCCATGAGCTGAAACAACAGAATACCGTCGCGGTACTCTTTCACCAGCATCCGGTAGTCTTCGTACTTGTTTTCGAGGTTGTTTTTCTCGAAGTCCGTCAGGCTCTGGTCAACGTACTGCTCGTAGAGCTGCTGGGCCACAAAACGCGGCTCTGCGCCCGTGCGGGGGCGCTGGTTTTGCTGCTCATACGCCAAAAAGTCGGCTACTGTGTAGGGCTTGCCTTTGATGGTGAACAGGGTTTGGGCGTCGCCCTCGGCCTTTTTGCTGGCTTTACCGGTCGGAGCGGCTGGGGCCGCCGGAACTGTGTACTTGAAGCGGCCACTTACCAGAGCCGTATCGGCCTTGGCAAAAGCGTAGTCTTTGCCCGCCTGGCTTTCGGTGAACTGATTTTCAGTGCGTACACGCTTCAGGAAGGCAGCTTTGTTTAACTCGGAGCGCGAATCTTTGGCAACCTTGCTTTTCAGAGTAGGTTCCATGGCCTCAAACGTGGGCACCGGCTGCTTTTCAAGCAGCTTGATAACGTGCCACCCGTAAGGCGTTTGCACCGGCGTTGAAATCTGGCCGGGGGTCTGGAGCTTGAAGGCCACTTCCTCGAACGACGGAATCATACGGCCCGTACCGAAGGGGGGCAACTCGCCACTGTTGGCGGCCGAGCCGGCATCTTCCGAAAACTGCGCTACCAGCTTGTCCCAGTTTTCCTTGCGCTGGGTGAGGCGGTTATAGAGCTCGTCAATCTTTTTCTTGGCCGTTACCGAGTCGGCTTTGGGCATGCCGGGGGTGGCCCGAATCATGAGGTGTGCCACCTTGATTTCGCCCTGTGCCGGCCGAATATCGTTCACTTTGATGATGTGGTAGCCAAAGCGCGTCCGAACCGGCTGCGAAATCTGGCCCACCGGGGTTTTGAACGCTGCTGACTCAAACGGGTACACCATCTGCATGGCGGTGAAGTAGCCTAGGCGGCCGCCGTTTTCACGGGCCGAAGGGTCTTCACTGGTTTCGCGGGCTATTTGCTCGAAGTTCTCGCCGCTGCTTACACGCTGGCGTAGGGCCGTGGCTTTCTGGTAGGCCGCCAGCGTGTCGGTAGGGGTGGCGTCGGGCGAGAGGCGGATCAGAATGTGCGAGGCATTCACCTCTTTGCTCATCCGCTCGTAGGCTTCGCGCACCAACTGGTCGGTTACGCTTTTTTCGGTAAGGTAGGGCTGGGCTAACTGCTGCTTATAGCCATCCAATTCACGCTTGAACGCCTGCGTGGTGTCGAGGCCGCGCTGCTCGGCTTCAATTACCTTCAGCTTGAAGTTGGTGTACAGATCCAGGTATTCCGTAACGCTGGGGCGCGTGCCGTACTCGGGAGCCGTACTGTTGTTTTTACGATAAACGTAGGCAAACTCCTGGGCAGGTACTGGCGTGGTACCGAGCGTTTCGACAGCAGCTTGGGGAGTGGTAGTAGTTGATTTGGTAGCCTGGCAGGCGGCCAGCAGCGCGACGGCAGCAGTGCCGACGTACAGAATGCGTTTGTGCATACGGGATATAAGAAACTACAATGCGGGACAATTGCCTCTCAAGAGAATTGAGCATAGCTAACTGCTTGTTGCAATTTTACGGAATTTTTTTGGCCTGCCCGCTACAAATCAACTCCATAAGTGGCACCGCGTAGCATCCGGTTTACCTTATATCTGGCCTCCTAAACCATGCGTAAACATGATAACGGCCCGGCCGCAACGAGGTGTAGCAGCCGTACGTGCTGTCCTCGTTGCGGCCGGGCCGTTGGGCGGTGTCAGGTGGTTATTGTTCGGGCTGTGCCAGGCTCTTGTAGAGCCGGCAAACGTTCTGGGTGCCCTGCGTGGTGAATTCCACCCGGTCCATGATGCGGTTGACCAATGCCATGCCTACCCCACCTTTCTTGCCCTGCCGAATGAACTCCGGCAAATCGGGCTCGTGATAAGAGGAGGGCTTGTAGAGGTTGGCGGCATTATCGAAAATCTCGATACCAAAAGCCTTGTCGTTGACATCAATTGCCAAATCCAAGTGCTGCGACTCGTCTTCGCCGTTGGCGTGAATAATGATGTTGGCTACTATCTCGTCTACGGCCAGCACAATCTGGTTGAGCTGGAGAGGGGACAGGTGATAGTTCAGCAGAGAATCCGTGACGAAGTCACGAACAACCTTAAGGTTGCCTCGGCTACAACTAATCCGCAGTGCGTTTTTCATCCCCGCTGGTTATTCAAGATAAAGTTAAATGGCAGTGGCCTCAGTTTCCGAGGGCACAATGGTCATGAGGGTATCCAGACCAAGAATTTCAAATACGTTGTGCACTTTCTCCTGCATGTTGAAGAACACCAGCTTTACGCCCGCGTCCTGGAACTGCTGCAAGTGCGAAATAAAAACTCCCAAACCGGCCGAAGAAATGTAGTTCAGCTTCTGGCAGTTGATGAGAACTTTCTGGTATTGCAAGGTTTCCGGCTTGGTCAGTTCGGTGTCGAGCAATACCGATGAACTGGCATCTAGTTCACCGTCAAGCAGTAGGGTAAGCGTATCGGCGGAAGCGTGTTGCGTTATTTTCATAAGGTCAGGGTACGTCAGTTAAGCCCGTCAGGTTGAGCGGATTTGAACTTAACAACCAGCAAGGTCTGATCGTCGTGCATGGGCTGGCCCGCACTGAACTCGGCCAGGTCCGCCAGAATCTGCTCCTTGATTTCGTCGGCTTCCATCGAGAAGGTTTGCTCCAGCATATACAGCAGGCGCTGCTCCCCGTATTCTTCCTGGAGGGCGTTGCGGGCTTCCACAATGCCGTCGGTGTAAATCACCATCACGTCGCCCGGATTATAGTCGTAGAATTGGTTTTTGATGTGCTTCTCGTAGCTCTCGTTACGAATAATGCCCAAGCCCAATCCTGCCGTCTGGAAGTAAGAAACTTCCTCTTTAATAGAGTGATAATAAAGGGTATGGCAATGGCCGGCCCGGGCAAATACAAAGCCACCATTCTCGTAATCAATGATGTAGAGCGAGGCAGTAATGAAAGCGGCCTTTTCCAGGCAGCGAGCCAACGCGGTGTTGGCCTGGGTCATGAACCGGCTGGGTACCGGAAACTTCTCCCGTTCCGAGCGCGCCAGATGGTTTTCCTGCATCAGCGCGTGGAAAATCCCCTTCATCTGGGCCACGTGGAAAGCCGCCGTCACGCCCTTGCCCGACACGTCGCCGATGAGAATGGCTAGCTGGCGGCCCGGTAAGTGCAGGAAGTCGTAGAAGTCGCCGCCCACCTCCTTGGCCGAGGCCGCGTAGGAACTAATGTCGAACCAGCTGTCAATGGGCAGGTTCTTAGGTATGAGGCTGTCTTGTACTATCGAAGCAATTTTCAGTTCTTCCTGCACCCGCTGGTTTTCCAGCGAGATATGCACCAATTGTAGGTTCTCAATGCTGAGCACTGTTTGGCTGGCGAAGGTTTGCAGAATACTCAAATTCTCCCGGTCGAAGCCGTAGCGGTTCTCCTTCAGCATGTAGAGCGCTCCAAACCTACGCTTAGCCGAACGGAGCGGCATGGCTACTAGAGAGCCGTACGGCAAATCCAGGCTACGGAAGCCGTTGCTACCCGATAAATCATTGTTGAGGTACTCGATATGTTGCAGATTATGCTCCTGAAGCAACTCAAGAATGCTGGCTATCTGCTCGGGTGAAACATGGTGTTGCTGTTCGGTGGTGTTGCCTTCCTCGGTTTCCAGCGTAAGCCAGGCAGCATCGGCATCCATGGTCTGCACCGCCGAATCGAAGAACATAGCATACACTTCCTCCTCGGTCTGGCCTTTCTGAATCAGCTGCGTGAGGCGCTGCATACTCAAAATCTCTTCCCGCTTCTGCTCAAATACGCTGGCAGTTGGCAGGTTGAAGATGGTTACTAACAGCCCCATAAAGGAGTAGAACGCACCGAAGAAAGCATTCAGCAGCAAGAAGGCGTGCTGTGGAGCCGGGGCTACCAGCTTCGGATCGAAGCGGATGCGTAGGAAATACACCACAAACACCGTCATTGCCAACAGAATGGCAATCTGTAACAACACCGCTTCCCACTTCTGGCGGCGGTTGAGGTAGGCCACCCATTGCTGGTTGCCACTCAAATACACCCCAAACAGACCTAAGCCACCCACAATAAAGTAATCGAACGGATGCGGCGGCACCCAATCGAGCAGGCGGAAAAGCAGCGTAAACCCCAGCAGTATCTCAAACCACACCCACTGCCGCCGTAGCTTAAGGGAGGCCCGAAACAGCACCAAGCTGCGCCAGGAATAGTTGGTATACGCCAAGAAAACAACAAACAGCGCCAGATTAGCCGTGTAGATGAAGGCATAGAATGTCTCATCATTAGTTGGTAGCTCGGCCTGCACAAACCGCTCAATCAGGTGCAAACTCACGCAAAGCGTAGCCAGCAAGCCAGGCCCGAGCACAAGGCGCCGCAACAGGCCCACAAAGTCGTTGCCGTGGAGTGGGTCGGGGCGGCCACGCTGGTAGATGAACACAAAGGCCGCAAAGGCCGCCTGGCTCATCAGCGTTATCCACTCGGGCCAGGTGCCGCCCAGCCGCGTAGCTACCTGGCCATTGGTATGGCTAAGCGTGCTGAGCAGCAGGAGCACCCAACTGAGTATTGTAAGAGGTAGAGTAACGGCTTTTAGCCGCTGACGAAAGGGCATAGGTAAGAAGCAGAACGGCGCTGAGTTGAAGCCAGCGTTTCAAGCAAAACGGACCGCTAAGATATAGCGGTGGAATTAATTATGCAGTTCACGTTTGCAGGCTGCTATTCAAGCGGGTTTTGTATGATGAATGCAGTTGCTGGCAACCAACTTCCACCTATGGCGCTTACCACCAGTGAGGTAGGCCGTATGAGCAGCAGAACCTAGGAGCAGCAAAAAAGGGTTGGCTCACTGCTGAGCCAACCCTTTTTTATATATGGTATCAGGCGCTTTTACTTGGTGCTGTAGTTGGGGGCCTCTTGCGTGATTTGTACGTCGTGGGGGTGCGACTCACGCAGGCCGGCGCCGGTGATGCGCACGAAACGGGCTTGTTGCAGGTCCTCCACGGTAGCCGCCCCGCAGTAGCCCATGCCCGCCCGTAAGCCCCCGGCCAACTGAAATAGCACTTCAGCCGCTTGGCCTTTGTAGGCTACTCGGCCCACAATGCCTTCGGGTACCAGCTTCTTGATGTCGTCTTCGGCATCCTGGAAATACCGGTCCTTCGAGCCGTCTTCCATGGCTTCTACCGAGCCCATACCGCGGTAGCTCTTGAACTTGCGGCCCTCAAACAGCGTGACTTCGCCGGGCGCTTCCTCGGTACCTGCCAGCAACGAGCCAATCATGATGGTACTAGCACCAGCAGCCAGCGCCTTCACTACGTCGCCCGAGAACTTGATACCACCGTCGGCAATGAGAGGTACACCGGTGCCTTCCAAACCGCGGGCGGCTTCCAGCACAGCCGAAAGCTGCGGTACTCCAATACCAGCAATGATGCGAGTGGTACAGATGGAGCCCGGCCCGACGCCCACTTTCACGGCATCGGCACCGGCATCGGCCAGAGCGCGGGCGCCTTCGGCGGTGGCTACGTTGCCGGCTATTACTTCCAGGTTGGGGTATTGCTGCTTGAGGTTACGCACGGCGTCGAGTACGCCTTTGCTGTGGCCGTGGGCGGTATCCACGCTCACCACATCTACACCAGCTTCCACTAGTGCTGCTACCCGGTCGAGCAAGTCAGGCGTAACGCCCACCGCGGCACCTACCCGCAAGCGCCCGAACTCGTCTTTACAGGCGTTGGGGGTGCGCCGGCGCTTCCGGATGTCTTTGTATGTAATCAGGCCTACCAGCCGGCCTTCGGTATCTACTACCGGCAGCTTCTCCACTTTCGATTCTTGCAGAATGTCCTCGGCATCTCCTAGCTCGGTACCGGCCTTAGCCGTTACGAGGGGGCCGTGGGTCATCACCTCGGTCACGTGGCGGCTCATGTCCTTCTCGAAGCGCAGGTCACGGTTGGTGAGAATGCCTTTGAGGCGGCGCTGCTCATCCACGATGGGAATACCCCCAATGTTGTTGTCGCGCATCAGCTTTTTGGCGTCGCCGAGGGTGGCGGCTTCTTGCAATACAAACGGGTCGAGAATCATCCCGCTTTCCGAGCGTTTCACGCGGCGCACCAGCTCGGCTTGCGCCTTGATGCTCATGTTTTTGTGAATGATGCCGATGCCGCCTTCCTGCGCCAGCGCAATAGCCATTTCCGATTCGGTGACGGTATCCATTGCGGCCGACACAAAAGGCAGTTTCAGACGGATGTTGCGGGTGAGTTGGGCGCTCGGGTCGGTGTCGCGGGGCAGCACTTCCGAGTAAGCGGGAAGCAGCAGGACGTCGTCGTAAGTCAGCGCCTCGAAGGCAATTTTAGAATGGGGGGTGGCGTAATCGGCCATGGCAACAAGGAGGTTAGGTTCCGCTTATTGCCGGGTAAAGTTACTGTGAAAAATTGGGATGCAGATTATCAGTAGGTTGTTTTAGTGCGAAGTTGGCTTGCGGCAAGCCGCCAAGGAGCCCAGCTGAAACAATTCGTGCGCAACTCAGCAAGGATTTATTCGGGGCGCCAATATGCCAGCCAGTAGGTTTTGCTGCTGCATCTGGAAAACCTCAACTGCCATTTCCGAGTTGAAAGAGCCGCTGTGCTAAGTAGCATGGCGTTTTTCTTTCAGATTCAATTTCATGGCAACCAATAACAAAAACTGGTTTATCACCGGCGCCAGCACCGGTTTCGGCAAAGAGCTGGCCGAATACTGCCTCAGCAAAGGCGACAAAGTAGCCGCTACCTTCCGCAAGCAGGAACAAGCCGACGAATTCACCAAGAAAGCTGGTGCCAATGGGCGCGGCCTCATCTGCGAAGTAACCGACGAGCAGCAGGTAAAGCAGGCTATTGCCGATGCCATTGGCGCGCTGGGTTACCTAGATGTGGTAGTGAACAATGCGGGGTACGGCTCCTTGGGCAGCATCGAGGAAATTGATGCGGAGGAAGTGCACCGCCAGTTCAACGTGAATGTGTTCGGGCCGCTGCACGTGTTGCGGGCCGTACTGCCGCATCTGCGCGAGCGGAAAAGCGGCCACGTGCTCAACATTACCAGCATTGGCGGCCTGAAAACTTTCCCGGGCGTGGGCGTGTACAACGCCAGCAAGTTTGCGCTGGAAGCCATTGGCGAAAGTCTGGCTCAACAAGTGAAGCCGCTTGGCATCAAGGTGACCAACATTGAGCCCAGTGGCTTCCGTACCGAATGGGCCGGCAACTCGGCGTCGTATGTGGATACCAAAATTGACGATTACCGGGCCACGGTAGGCGAAAACCTGAAAGGCATCCAGAGCTACAGCGGCAAGCAACCCGGCGACCCGCAGCGTGCCGCCAAAATCATGTTCGACGTGGTGCGCGAGGAGAATCCGCCGCTGCATTTGCCACTCGGTAAAGCCGCTGTGAAAGGGGCCCGTGACAAGTTTACGGCCTTGGTACAAGAGTTAGAAGCCGTAGCGGGATTAGGCGACTCAGCGGACTTTCCGGAAGAAAGCAAATAGCGCAACAACCCCATTTTTCGCTATTGCCAGTGCTTCACTACGAGCCGTTTCCTCTCAGGGAACGGCTCGTAGTTGTTTGTGGTACCACCTAATAACCCGAATGCGGACCGGCAGTCGGGCGGCCACCCAAAACATAACGGAGCTGCGCCGCCTGCCGCCCGGCAACCTGTGTATCTTGCCACGCAGTTACTCACTTGTTCAGCTACTCTATTGTGCCCCTTTCCGCCAACGACCTCCACGTAACTTCCTGGGCCGATTTGCAACAGGCACTGTTCCGCGACACCTGGGACGGGCGTATCGGGCGTTTCCGCTCACCGTTTGTATACCGGGGGTTACGCTCGTCCAACTGGCTACTAACCACTAGTTTGCAACGCTTAGGTGGTGAGTACGGCCAATTGGAAAACCACTTGCTGCGCAATTTTCGCAAGTACGGGCGCGACTTCAGCCAGCCAGGTGCTTCGGTCTGGAACTGGCTGGCGCTGGCGCAGCACCACGGTCTGCCCACCCGCCTCCTCGACTGGACCTACTCACCCTACGTGGCCCTGCATTTCGCCACCGACGACCTAGAGGCCTACGGTGAAGATGGGGTTATCTGGGCCATCAACTATGTATTAGCGGCTGAGTCGTTGCCGCCCAGCTTGCGCGAAGCGCTGCGGGCTGAAGGCTCTAATGTATTTACCCCGGAGTTGTTGGAGCCGCTTTGTAATACACTACGTGAATTAGAATTACTGCGCGACGAGCAATTCCTGTTATTTCTGGAGCCGCCTTCCCTTGATGCGCGCATTGTACATCAGTACGCGCTGTTTTCGCTGATGAACACCGCCAAAGCAACGCTGCATGAGTGGCTGGAGCAGCACCCGGAGCTGTATTTCCGCATTATTATTCCGGCGCATTTGAAGTGGGAAATCCGGGACAAGCTCGACCAGGCCAACATCACCGAACGGGTGCTCTTCCCCGGCCTCGGCGGCCTCAGCCGCTGGCTGCACCGCCACTATACGCCCACCCCCGGCCAAACCGCCACCGATTTGGAGGACGACCAAATTCCGGGGTAGCGTAGAGCGTAGCTGGCTGATGCGTTTTTGCACAACTACCTGCCGGATATTGGGTGCCGGCAAACACCACGACTTGCCTATCTTTGCAACTAATCCCGCCTTGCGCGGTTTTATATGTCAGACCGGAACCGAAACCGGCTGACTTTCTCCCGCTTGTCTCCAAGTCTTTCAAACATGGCTGAACAACTCACTGCCCCCGCTGCGCCGGTTTCAATCTACGCCGAAGCCAGCCCCAACCCCGAATCCATGAAGTTTGTGCTCAACTCCCAGCTGCTGGCTGACGGGGTGAGCGTGGACTATCCGAATGTAGAAGCCGCTGCAAACTCGCCGCTGGCTCAGGAGCTATTCAACTTCGATTATGTAGGCCGCGTGTTCATTGCGCAGAACTTCGTAACCATCACCAAAACCTCTGATTTGCAGTGGGCGCACCTCATTCCGGAGCTGCGTACCTTCCTCAAGTCGTACATTGAGGCTGCGGGGCCTATCTTCCTGGTTGACCCCGCCGCCGAGCAGAAAGCCGCCCAGCAAGCCGCCGCCACCGGCGACTCGTCGGAAGCCGACCAGCAAACCAGCCAGAAAATCATCGACCTGCTCGATAACTACGTGCGCCCCGCCGTGGAGCAGGATGGTGGCAACATCACCTTCAAAAGCTACCAGGACGGCATCGTGACGGTAAACCTGCAAGGTTCGTGCTCGGGCTGCCCATCGGCCACTGTTACGCTGAAATCAGGCATTGAGAACCTGCTCAAGCGCATGGTGCCCGAAGTGAAAGAAGTAGTTGCTGAAGGCGTAACCATCTAACTTAGAGCTGCTCAAGCCTTGGCTTTGAAATGAAATCGAAAAGCCCGCTGGTAGAACCGGCGGGCTTTTCTTATTTCTGCAAGCCGGCCTGACTGGCCCGTCTGCAACCTGGGCGCGGCAGCATGGCTTACAGAAACATCAGCTACTCCTGACTGCGTAGCTGGAAAGCGCGGGAAATATTGAAGCCGAAATAGATGTCGCCATCGAAAAAATTGCCGGTGGTTTGCGGCACAAAAAACTTCTCAATCATACCCTGCGAGTTGGTGAAATGGAGCTGAAACACGTGTCCGCCAGTTTCTATGTCGAAGCCCAAGGCCAGAGAGTTGCGGTAATCGTCGGCGGTATTGCCGGGTAGCAGGTAGTAATATTCGGCCGTGAGGGCGAGGCGTTTGGTGAGTTTCTGCCGGCCGGCGGCCCCAATGGCGTACACGTTGTTTTCGTCGCGCCGCAAGTCTACATAGTTGCGGTGGATGAGTGTAGGCATAAGCTGCACCGACAGGTTAGAGCTGAACTTGCGGGCCAGCAGCGCCTGGTAGGAGTAGGTGAAGCGCGAGGTAGTGGAGCGCTCCGGCTCGGGCTGAAACTTAAGCGTACTCACGGCCGTGGTAGCCAGTAGCGTCACGGAAACGGGCATGGGGCGCGGGCCGCTGCTCTGGCGCAATGCTTTGTATTTCACGAAGCCATCATAGGTTTTTTCCAAGGAGCTGCGCCCGATGCCTACCGCCAGCTGGTCGTTGAGGCCATATTCCAGCCCCAGCCGGATGGTGGCTTGGTCGAGGCCGAAAAACTCGTAGGCGCCACTGTTGAGCGTGCCGAAGCGGTGCGAAATAAGGAACAGCATGCTGCCCTTGCCCGGCGTCTCGATGGAGTGCCCATTGATGACGCGCGTGCCTTTGAACGTGGCCGTTACGTACTCGCGGCGCAGGCTGTCGGTGGTTTGGGTTTCCAGCTGATTCAGCAAATCCTGCGCCTGCACATGCGAGGCCGCTAGCGTGCAGGCGGTTGCTAAGAAACCCGCCGCGCGTCGAAAAGATAGAAGTGAAGGCATACGAAAGAGGAATTAGGGCTTGGTACTACCTAAAGCGGTTTTGGCGGTAGGGGCGGGGCTGGCCCCCGCCCGTCGTCGAACGAAATCGGTGAAACGGCGCCGGCGTCGGGGTGCTGGCGGGGGCCAGCCCCGCCAGCACCCCGACCCGGAAACCGCTCTGGTAATGCTCGAAGCTTCGGTGGCGTAGTTTAAACAGCAAAGCATCCATCAGGCGCCACGTATTAAGCGCTGAGGATTATGGAGTTGGCTCGCAGGCCAGGTTCACGGTGACATCAACGGACTTGGCAATCTGGTTGCGCACCAGCAGGGGAATCTCGATGTTGTAATCGGCGGGTGCTACGGCAAACTTCGACTTGACCACCAGGCGGTTGCCTTGCTTTTCCAGCGTACCAGGCACTCTCACCCGCTTGGTCACGCCATGAATGGTTAGGTCGCCTTCCACTTGCACGGCTTGCGAGCCAGCAGGGGTGAGGCTGGCGGCGGTCCAGTTCACCAGCTTGCCGCTGAACGTTGCCTTCGGGTACTTCTCCGACTCCACGTAATTCTCGTTGAAGTGCTCCTGCATCAACGACTTAGGAAACTTAAACGACTTCATGGGTACCGTAAACGCCACCTGCCCCGACGCCACATCCACGGCCGCGCCCACCTGTTGGTTCACCGCCTGAATGTCTTCAATTGGCGTAGCTGAAAAGAACGTAATGCTGCCAGTACGGGTCAGAAACTTGCTTTGTGCCCACGAGGGCAAGCCCGGCAGGCAGCTCAACAGGACCGCCACTGCAAAAACCTTGATTTTCATACCTGAAGCAGTAGCATTAGTTGTTGAGAGCCCCATCTGTCACCCATTTGCGCACCTGGCTGATGTCGCACTCCGGTAGTTTGCTGCCGCCCTGGGGCATGGCCCGAAAACCGGCCTCGTGGTTGATGGAACCCACCAAACGGCCATTTAAAGCCACTGTCCGGACGGTAGCGTAGGTGCTCAGGTTCACGCCGCCGCTGGCGAAATTGCTGTTGTGGCAGGAGGTGCAGCTTTTCTGAAGCAAGGGCGCCACCGTGAGGGCATACGTGACGTTGGCGGTGTTGCAGGCGGGGGTAGGCGTAGGGCTGGCTTGGTCCTCGCCGTTTTCGGAGGCGCAAGCCAGCAGCAGCAAGCCGAAGCCTAGTAATGGTAGAAGTTTGATGTTCATAGGAAACCTGGTTTAGATAGAGACCCGCAGGAGAGTAAGGGTAAGCGCCGTGATGCGCAATACAACCGACGTTTTGCTGGTATTGAGCAAGCAAGCAGCTACCTGGTGCTGCTGAGTTAGAGAGCAGAACCGGGGAAAGTTGTAGGAGAAGCCAGTAGGAAGTGCGGCTACCGCAACAGGCCGTATTTGATAGAGAAAGAAACCCCGGCACTACTTAGCCGGACTTTACCGGCGCCCACGCTGCCCAGCGGGAGCTGTAAGAAGGGCTCAACCTGCCCCGACCAGCGGCTGCCGAATGGCCGCTCCAAACCCGCAGATGCCGTAAATAGGCCAAACGCATAGTTGGACCCATTCACGACCTGGGCCGCCGCTGTCCGGTTTTGCCCATTTACTTGATAATCATAGGCGTACCGCTCGTGGCGCATGAGCAGGGAAGTGAAGCCTGTGCTGGCAAACACGGTGTAAGTTGGCTGGCGTACTACATCGTAGCGTAAATCCAGCGGAATTTCGGTGATACGGCAGTTGGCGTACACTTCGTAAGTACCAGGGCGCCAGTTCCAAGCAGGCTGGGGGGTGTAATCGGAGCTGGCGGCGGCATAGCGCTTCACGCTCCGGACTAAACCAGACCGTACGCGGAGCCGGGGAGTCAGCCGGTACTCCAGGGTTAGCCCTAAGTTGCCGCCAAGCTGAGCCGTATTGAGTGTGCGAACCGCACTCCAGGCAGGAGCGCCTATTACCCCCACCACCACTCTATAGAAGGGAACTGCGGGTGTGTCTTGCTGATTAACAATAGAATCAGTTGTTGTTGGCGCCGACGTTACCAATGTCAAGGAGTCCTGACGAAGAAGCGGCAGAACCAATGGCCGCTTGAAATGCTGTGCTAGGTCTAGCGGCTGAGATTCTAGCAGCGCCCATTCCGTTGTCGGTGGTGGTGCCTGCGTAAGTGGTGTAGCAGCCAAAACTGATGCGCTGGTAGGGTTTTCGACTGTTAGCCCGGTGGGTTGTAGTTCAGCTCGGTTACCTACGGGTGCATAGCGCCGCTTAGTGGCAGCGGTGATAATCGGCCGGCGTTTTAGGGCCAGAATAGCTGCCCTGTGGCCCGGAAACGCTGCCTTCGGCTCCGCAACCAACGGCAACGTGGTAGTAGAACCTGTCGGTTGAGCTGGTCTTGTAAGTGCTGCAACTGAAGTTGATGCGGCAACACCAGGTGCCGAACTGGCTGTAGCCAAAGGGGCCTTGCCCGGTGCTGCGGCCCTGGGCTGAGGTTGGTTGAAAGTTGCTGGCGCCGAGTTGGCTTGTGAGGTGGCGTCGGCTAAAGCACTATTAGTAATGCGTGGAGCAACTTCCGTAGTTGGATTTACGGCTCGATAACCCTGCCACAACAGCACCAACAACGCTACAATGGCCACTTCCAGCCCAAAAAACCGCCATATCCGCTGCCGCACCAGCCGCTCGGTGGCTGCTTTGCGCAGCTTATCTTCCATGCGTAGCCAATTGCCCAGAGGAATTTCCTCGGGGTACGCCTCGGCGCTGCGCCGGACTAGCTCGTCCAGCTCTTCATCCGACATATCTGGCGTAGGCATGGTGTTTATTTTTTTTAAGCAACGTTTTAAGGTGCTCGCGCGCCTTAAATAAATTCGACTTGGACGCCCCCACTGAAATCCCCAACTGCGTGGCAATTTCCTCGTGGGTGTAGCCGTCGACGACGTACATGTTGAACACAGCCCGGTAGGCTGGCGTGAGCTGCCCAATCAAGTGCAGCAATTCCTCGAACGACAACGCATCAAGGGGCGAATGGCTACTATCGGCGTGAGAGTTGGGCACTGAATCCAGGTCGGTTTGAAACGTGTGCCGAGAGTTGGCCCGAAACCGGTCGATGGCCGTGTGTACCATCACCTTCCGAATCCAGCCGCGCAGGGAACCGGCCAAGTCAGCATGCAAACCAGTATCGAAGCGGGCTACATCCTGAAAAATCTTCATGAAACCGTCGTTTACCACTTCCAGCGCCACATCCCGGTCGTGGAGGTAACGCAGGCACACGCTCAGCCCGTAGCTGTAGTAGAGCATGTACAGCCGTCGTTGCGAAGCCTGCTCCAGCCGTTGGCAGCCAGCCAGGATATTGGTAAGTAGCGCAGAATCCAGTTCGGGGCTAGCCACGGCAGCAGGGGAGAAGATTCAATAGGCCACTCGCAGACCAGCAGAAAATGGTTGCCTGCTTTTGATAAAATATATGAAAAATAAAGTGGAGCTAACAGGATAGAGACGCGCTTCCCTTGCACGCAAAAAAAGAGCCCGACCAATTGGCCGGGCTCTTCCTTGGAAACCAGTAAGCTAGTATTATACCGAAGCCGTCGACAGCTTAGGTGCGTCGGTGTCGTCGGTGATTTTGGTGGACATATCGGTGCCCCGCTCCCGGGCCTCTTTGCGGCCGTAGGTGTCGAGGATAATTGGCGTAGCAATGAACAGCGACGAATACGTACCGAAGATGATACCTACCAGCATGGCAAACGAGAAGGAACGCAGCGTTTCACCCCCAAAGATGTAGAGTACCAACACCACCAAAAACAGCGTGGTGAACGTAATCATGGTGCGCGAGAACGTGCTGTTCAAAGCGGGGTTCACCACCTGCGCGAAAGTCAGCTTGGGGTTCTCCCGCAGGTATTCCCGAATACGGTCGTAGATAACCACGGTATCGTTCATCGAGAAACCGATGATGGTCAGCACGGCCGCCACGAAAATCTGGTCCATCTCGTAGTTCAGGCCGAACAGGCGCGCAA
This sequence comes from Hymenobacter telluris, assembly GCF_017313265.1. Lineage (GTDB taxonomy): Bacteria > Bacteroidota > Bacteroidia > Cytophagales > Hymenobacteraceae > Hymenobacter > Hymenobacter telluris. The sequence continues at coordinate 609,183 of NZ_JAFLQZ010000002.1, forward strand.
TTGGGTAGCAGGCAATAACCAGCAGCGCATCGTGGAACAGCGCCACTACCGCCGCCATCGAATACTGCCACTTCTCGAAGCGGAACAGTACGTAGACGAAGATGCCTAGCAGCGTCAAACCCAAACTCAGTACCGACGTACGCTTGATGTCGTCGGCAATGGTAGCGCCTACTTTCGAGGTGCTCTTGATTTGCGGGTTATCGGCGCCATATTTCTTGAGGCCGGCCATCAGCGTCGCTTCCACTTTTTTGTCGGCTGCTACCGTTTCATCATCGGAAAGGTAGCCCGTGGTGATGCGCAGGCGAGTGGGCGCACCGAACGTTTTCACTTCGGTACCGGCGCCCTGGAAGGCTTCGGTTACGGCTTCCCGTACTTCCGACGCCACTTCAGGCTTGTTGAAATCAACCACGTAAGCACGGCCACCGCGGAAGTCAACCCCTAGGTTCGGGCCACCCTGCACGGCCATCAGCACAAAGCCAACCACAATGAAGATAGTAGAGAAGGCGTAGGCAATCTTACGCTTGCCCACAATGTCGAAGTTCATGTTGGTGAACAGCTTCCGCGACAGGAAGGTCGAGAACGTAATCTTGCTGGTGGTCTTGCCTTTTACCAACCACTCAATGATCAGGCGCGAGATATATACGGCCGACAGGAACGAGGTGAAAATACCAATCAGCAGCGTGACGGCGAAGTTCTGCACCGGACCCGTTCCGAAGATGAACAGAATCACGGCGATAATCAACGTCATAACGTTGGAGTCGAAGATGGCCGAGAAAGCACGCGAGTAGCCTTTGGCAATGGCGTCGTGCAAGGTCAGGCCGTGGTCCAGTTCTTCCCGAATCCGCTCGAAAATCAACACGTTAGCATCCACCGACGAGGCGAATACCAGAATCAAACCAGCAATACCGGGCAGCGTGAGAGCAAACGAGAACTGCGCCAGTACCCCCAGAATCAGGAAGCTGTTGAACAGCAACGCAGCGTCGGCTACCAAACCAGCACGACCGTAGTACAGCGCCATAAACGCCATAATAATCAGCAAACCAGCCAGCGACGAATACAAGCCTTGGTTGATAGCCTCCTGGCCAAGCGACGGACCTACTACGGCTTCTTCTACAATGCGAGTAGGAGCGGGCAGCTTACCTGCTTTCAATACGTTGGAAAGGTCCTGGGCTTCTTCAATCGAAAAGTTACCAGAAATGCTGGTGTTGCCGCCGGCAATTTCCGACTGTACTACCGGGTCAGAATACACGTAGTCGTCGAGCACGATGCCTACCTGACGGCCGATGTTGGCGCCGGTCATTTTTTGCCATTTCTTGGCGCCCGAGGGGTTCATGGCCATGCTCACTTCGGGGCGGCCACCTTGGTCGTAGTCCTGGCGGGCGTCGGCCACTACCTCACCACCGAGCGGGGCTTCAGCACCACGAGCTTTGCGGATGGCGTTCAGCTTCAAATACTCCTGGCCTTCAATTACTTCGGGCTTTACGCTCCATAGCATGGTCAGGTTGGGCGGCAGAATAGCGCGGGCTTCATCGGAGCGCAGGATGGCGTTCATCCGGGCCGTGTCGCGCAGGTTTACGCCCAACTGGCCAGGAATTGGCATGGTAATCAGGCGAGCCAGCACCGAGTTTTGCTGCGGCTTAGTAGAGTCAGCTTTGGCAGTGGTAGCAGCCTTTTTGTTGGCCAGTTGGCTAGCCAACGAGGTAGAGTCGCCAGCGGCAGCAGTAGAGTCGGTGGTAGCGGCAGTGGTGCCAGCAGCGGCCGTAGCCGGAGCCGCGGCGGTTTTCTCTTTGGCAATCAGGGCCTGGTCGAGCTGCTGGAGGTAAGGGCCAAACTCGTCTTGACGCCATACTTCCCAGAACTCCAGTTTAGCTTGGCCTTGCAGCAGTTTCCGCACACGGTCGGGGTTGTCAACACCGGGCAGTTCCACCTGGATGCGGCCGGTGCCTTTTACGCGCTGAATGCTCGGCTGGCTGGTGCCAAACTTGTCGATACGAGTCCGCAGGATGTTGAACGACCGGTCAATAGCTTCTTCCACTTCCTTGTCGATGGCGCCAATCACCTTGTCGTTGGTCGAGTTGATGTCGATGCCGCGGCTCTTGTTGGTGGTGTTAGCGAAGATGCGGGCCAGGTTTTCACCGGGAGCTACAGTGCGGTAAGCCTGCGCAAACAGCGCCGTAAAGGGCGTTGAAGGGTTGGCTTTCTGAGCGACCTGGGCCTGCTCGATGGCGCGGTTGAACTTTGGGTCTTTGGAGTTGCCGCTCATGGCGCGCACAATTTCCACCGGCGATACTTCCAGCGTTACGTGCATGCCGCCTTTGAGGTCGAGGCCGAGGCCCAGCTCCGACGAGCGTACGTCGCGGTAGGTGTAATCAACCCCAAGCAGGCTGGCTACCGGAGCGCGCCACACCGAATCGAGGTAGTGCTGGCGCTGTTGCTGATCGACTTTACCGTTTTTGGTGGCGTATACCACGGCATCGTTCTGCACCCGCCGCGAAATGAACGTGAAGGTCAGAAAGTAGATACACAGGGCCGATACGATAATCGTCAGCCCAATGATGAGTCCTTTATTACGCATTGAAAAAGTTTGTATGTGAGGCTGGGAATGTAGGATGGTCTTGCCACTACAACGCTCCGCCAAAGGCCGGAAGACCAACTACTAGGGCAAGATGAACGGGAGCCACCACGGATTCAACCACGGCAGGCCACTCAGGCGGAGTGGCGCTAGGGAGCCTGCGGCGAAAGCGCCGCTATCAACAGCCGGGTGCGGAACACTGCGGCCGGACGAATGCCAGCAAGGGGGCGCGGGGCAGCTAGCGCCCGGCGCAAAGTGGGTAGCCAACTATAAGTAGCGGGCCAAGGCAGCCAAGCATCGGTGGCTGGGGCCGTATGCAAATCCAGCGCGCCAATGGCTTCCAGCGTCACTTTCTGCTTCACCACGGTTACCTTGGCCGGTTGGCCAATGCGCGTGGTTTTGCCCGCTGGCACCCGGAAGGTGGCAACCGCCTGGTGGTTGAGCGACAGCACAAACAGCACGGTGGCTGTGAGCAGCGCAAAACGCAAGCGAGGCAAAAATTTGGTGATGAGCAGCAACATTGGAAAGCTAAAGGCTACAAATATAGCCAAATGCAACAGTCAAGTAAAGCCTAATCGTGTTGCAAAAAGCAATTCTATCAGGTAGCTGCTTTGGTTGACTGGAAAATGCGGCTGCATTTGGTGCATCTGACTTCACTTATTTCCTGTTCGCCTCATTTCAGCTACACGAAAGCTGCCGCCTGCTCTGAAGGTTCCAAATACCAAAGCGGCCAGCAAATGAAGACGTAATGACTCCACTTGCTGGCCGCTTTATATATAGATAGGGTATCTACTCCCGAACTATTTTCGATTGCAAAAACGACACCAGCACTTCCAAGCCCCGGTCGAAATGCCGGTTGTTGGGAATTACAATGTCGGCGTCCTGCTTGAAAGGCCGGATATACTTTTCGTAGGTTGGCGCCACGTGGTTGGTGTAGCGGTAGAGTACATCTTCCAGGCCGTAGCCCCGCTCGTCCCGGTCGCGCACAATGCGGCGCTGGAGCTTCACGTGCTCCTCGGCATCAATGTACACCTTCAAGTCGAGCAGCTTGGCCACTTCCTCGAAGTAGAAAACGAAGATGCCTTCCACTACCACAATCGGAGCCGGTTGAAACACCAGCTCTTTGGGTGCCACGTTGGGGTTGTTGAACGTGTACTCGGGCCGGCGTACTTCCAATCCCTGGCTGATACGAAGCACATCCGCCGCGTACGACTCGGAGTCGATGCTGGAAGGCAGGTCGAAGTTGGTGACACCTTGGGCATCAACCTGCTGAATTTCACGCGGATGGTAGTAGTTGTCCTGCGAAATCAGGCAGATGTCTTCCGTGGGAAACGAGGCCAGCAGCCGGCGCAGAAAGGTGGTTTTGCCCGAGGCGCTGCCGCCGGTAATGCCGACGATATAAGGATGTTGCATGAGGCGAAGGTGGTGGTAAAACAGAAGGTGATATCAAGTTGCGGTTAGTCGGCGATTATGTTCGTCAATGACGAGTTGAATAC
>NZ_JAFLQZ010000030.1 GCF_017313265.1 Hymenobacter telluris
GCACTAAGCACTAAGCACTAAGCACTAAGCACTAAGCACTAAGCACTAAGCACTAAGCACTAAGCACTAAGCACTAATTAAGGATTCGTGCTCCACATGCCGGCTTCCTTGATAAAGATGCGGCGGTTGAGTTTGAGTTGTGAGATAATGAACTCCGCAAGGTCTTCGGGTTGCATCACTTTGTCGGGGTTGCCATCGGTGAGCTTGTTGCTGATAGCCAGCTCTGTAGCTACGGTGCTGGGCGTGAGGGCCGACACCCGGATGTTGTGCTTGCGCACCTCCTGCATCAACGATTCGGTGAGGCCGAGCACGGCAAACTTCGAGGCACTGTAGGCGCTGGTAGTTGCCGCGCCGCGCTGCCCCGCCGTGGAGGCAATATTGATAATGTCGCCGGTTTCGCGAGCTATCATGCCAGGCAGCACGGCCCGGGTGGCGTAATACGTGCCGAATAGATTCACCTGGATGATCTTTTCCCACTCCTTGGGATCCATGTCCACTAGCTTGGCAAAGGTGCCAATGCCGGCGTTGTTGATGAGTATATCAATCGTGCCCAACTCGGTCTGAGCTTGGGCTACGGCGGCTTCCACGGCGGCGCGGTCGGTAATATCGGCCGTCAGAATAACCGTCTTTGCGCCCAGTGCTTGCACTTCCTGCGCTACTTCTTGCAGCTGACTTTCGGTGCGGGCCAATAGGGCCACGTTAGCGCCTTCCTGCGCCAATGCAATTGCTACGGCTCGGCCAATGCCTTTGCCTGCGCCCGTTACCAGGGCATTTTTTCCAGTGAGAGATTCCATGAGAGTAGTTAAATGTAGAGCAAGACAGCTACCGTACCTGCTTTGTTGCCAAACGGTTGCTGCCGCCCCTTTTCAGAAGCCTGATTTTAAGCTAAGCACAACATTTTGTAACGGCAAAATGATATATGATTAATCAAGTTTAATTGGATTTAATAAACAAAATCAAGTAAGTTTTAAAAAAAATTGCATAGTTAATCTAGGAATAGTATTATTGTAAAAATTATACGATTGTGGTGTTTGCTGCGTGTTGAGGTAAAAAGAGTGCTCTAAATTCATATTTATTAAGCAAGATATAATATGAACGATATAAGAGAAATCCCATCCAAATAGCCTGTAGCAGGCATCTGAAAGCGTATTGAACCGTAAGACGCCGAAGATGAAGTACCCTTTTATCCTGATTACCATGAAAACGACCTTACTCACTTTTCTTTTTATGCTGTGCACCCTTTTGGTGCAAGCACAACCGCCAGTACGTACTATCACTAGGTACACCTCCATTGCAAGCGGCAACTGGGATGATGCTGCCACTTGGAGAGCCACCGATCAAAATGGAAGAGTAATTGCTAACTCGACGCCCGCTCCCAACGGTAACAACATCATCACCATCAACCACGCCGTTAATCTCACCATCAACTATGATGTTGGCGGTAATGATGGCTTTCTAACCATTGGTGCTAATGGCTCACTCACGGACAACGGACAGCGGATACTAAAAATAGGCGACCAGCGTGGCAGTCAGCAAGACCGGCTACTGGTTGAATACCGTGCCACCGGGTATAGCATCGACCTCTTTAAAATGGAGTACTACAAGGCGGAGGGACGAATCAATGGCCGGGTACGCACCCGTTCCTGCTCCACGTTCGGCAACAACTCCGACTTAATTATCACGGGTACCCTGGAAATACTTGGTAACTTGATGATTACGCAGGGTAATTCCAGCATAAATTTTTACGGTGGCACTACTGGCAGGCTGTACGTTTACGGTATAATTGACGGACCACGGGGCATCTTGAATCGTTTTAGCTTTGCATCGGAAATTGTTGTTGGTAACCCTTTTGATTGCAGCGCCAATGCTCCGTTGCCCGTGGAGCTGAGCAGCTTCACTGCCGCTTTCGGCAGCAACCAAGTGAACCTGCGCTGGACAACGGCCAGCGAGAAAAACTCGGCTGACTTCACTGTGGAGCGTTCCTTCGATGGCGAAACCTTTAGCGCCGTTGCCAAAGTGGCTGCGGCTGGTACGTCCAGTTCCCGCCGCGAGTACGTAGCCACCGACCGGGGTATGCGCAAGGGCTTGAACTACTACCGCCTCAAGCAAACCGACCTCGATGGCACCTTCAGCTACAGCCAGATTATTCCGGTGCAGGTTGGTAGCGTAGAACAACAGCTGGAAGCCTACGGCGACAACGGCAGCCTTACTATTGTGCTGCAAACCGCGGGTGCTCTACAAACCCTGCGTGTGCTCGACAATATGGGCCGCGTAGTATACACCGAAAACCCTGCTAGCCTGACCACTGGCCTTGTAACCCGCCGCATCCAGGTAGCTGGTGCCAGCAGCCGGCAGATGTACATTGTGCAGGCCATTACTTCGGAAGGCGTAATGAACGGCAAGTTCATGATAGCGCAATAACCAATATCAACTCAATGCGCAAAAGCCCGCCCGAATCTTTCGGGCGGGCTTTTGCTGTATAATGCTCTCCGCGGCCCCAGCGGAAAACCGCCGGTTTCATCAGGTGAGCCAAACCGCGTACCTTTTGGGGCTGAAACCTCTCTGCCCGATTTCTTATGAAAACCCGCGTACTCACCGGCCTGTTGGCCGTGGCCTTACTTGGTGCCTGCAACCAACAGAAGCCTGCCGCCGATGGCAGCACGCCCATTGAAACCGACGTGACCAAAATCAAGACCCTGCCCGACCTGTTTGCGGGCTACTGGGAAGAGCAGGCGCGCCTGTTTCCGCTGGAAGCTACCACCCAGGGCGACAACCGCTTCAACGACCAATTGCCCAACGACGGCACCAAAGAGTTCCGGACCCAGCTGGCTGCCTTCTACCAGAAGTACCTCACCAAACTCCAGACTTTTCAGCGGGCCACGCTGTCGGAAAACGATAAAATCAGCTACGACATATTTCAGTACGACCTGGAAACCAAGCTGGAAGGCCTGAAGCTGAACACCTGGATGATGCCGTTTCAGCAGTTCTGGGGCCTGCCCATCACCATGGGCCAGTACGGCTCGGGCGAAGGGGTGCAGCCATTCAAAACGGTGAAAGACTACGACAACTGGCTGGGCCGGGTGCGGGGCTTTTCGGTGTGGGGCGACACGGCCATTGCCAACTTCCGGCAGGGCATGAAAGCCGGCGTGGTACTGCCCAAAGCCTTGGTGCAGAAGATGATTCCGCAGATGCGCGACTTAGTGGTGACGGACCCAACCCAGAGTCTGTTCTACGGCCCCATCAAGAAGTTTCCGAAAGACATTTCCGCCGAAGACCAGCAGCGCATCACCGCCGACTATAAGAAGGCCATTATGAACGAGCTGGTGCCCACCTACCGCAAGCTCGGCGACTTCCTGGAGAAAGAGTATGCGCCCAAAGCCCGTGCTACTACCGGCATTGCGGGCGTGCCCGGCGGCCCCGAAATGTACCGCTACTACGTGAAAAGCTGGACCACCACCGACAAAACGCCCGAGCAAATTTACCAGACCGGACTGGCCGAGGTGAAGCGCATCCGCACGGAAATGGAAAAGGTGAAAGCGCAGGTTGGTTTCAAAGGCGACCTGAAAGCCTTCTTCACTTCCCTGAAAACCGACCCCAAGCTGATGCCCTACAAAACGCCGGAAGACGTGCTCAACGCTTTCCGAGGCATTCAGGCGCGCATCACGCCCAACCTGCCCAAGCTGTTTGGGCGCGCCCCCAAAACGCCGTTTGAAATCCGGGAAACCGAGAAATTCCGCGAGGCGTCGGCCTCGGCCGAGTACAACCAGGGCAGCCCCGACGGCTCCCGGCCGGGCATCTTCTACATTCCGATTCCCGATGCTACCAAGTTCAACGTGACGTCGGGCATGGAGTCGTTGTTTCTGCACGAAGCCATTCCGGGCCACCACTACCAGATTTCGTTGCAGCAGGAAAACGAAGCCTTGCCGAAGTTCCGGCGCTTTGCCTGGTACGGGGCTATGGGCGAAGGCTGGGCGCTCTACACCGAAAGCCTGGGCAAGGAGCTGGGTGTCTACACCGACCCGTACCAGTACATGGGCGCCCTCGGCGACGAGATGCACCGCGCCGTGCGCCTGGTAGTGGACGTGGCCATGCACACCAAAAACATGACCCGTGAGCAGGCCATTGCCTACATGATGGACAACGAAGCCATCAGTGAAGACGGCGCCACCGCCGAAATTGAGCGGTACATGGCCATTCCGGGGCAGGCGCTGAGCTACAAAATCGGACAGCTGAAAATCAGGGAGCTGCGCGAGAAATACGCCAAGCAGCTGGGAGTGAAGCACAACAAGCTGCGCGAACAGTACGCCGGCCAGCACCGGGAGCATTTCCGCCTCACCGACTTCCACGACGAGCTGCTCAAGGATGGTGTTATGCCGCTTTCAGTGCTGGAGCGCAAGATGGATACTTGGGCCCACGGCCAGGAATAAGCTCATAAACCACAAAAAGCGGCGGCTCTCCTGCATGCAGGAGACCCGCCGCTTTTTATTGGTCGAATTGTAGCGCGAAAATCTGTTTCGCGACGAGCACCGCGAGTTCCTATGCGTCTGCAACGTCAGGATAGATTTGATACTCGCGGTGCTCGTCGCGAAACAGATTTTCGCGCTACGTCTAGCTTCTACAGCCTACTTGATGGCCTCCAGTTCAGCCATGTCCTCGGGGGTAAGTGCAAGGGAGGCGGCCTGTACGTTTTCTTCCAGGTGCTTCACTTTGGATGTGCCCGGAATGAGGAGGATGTTGGGCGCGCGGTGCAGCAGCCAGCTGAGGGCCACCTGCTGCTTGGTGGCGTTGTGCTTCTGCCCAATCTGCTCCAGCTTGCTCAGGGCCTGCTCGTTGCCGCCGCTAAGCGGGTACCACGGAATGAAGGCAATGCCGTTTTGCTCGGTGTAGTCCAGCTCCGCTTCCCATTTGCGGTTGTCCACGCTGTACATGTTCTGCACCGACACCACTTTCACGTATTCCTGAGCTCTTTTGATTTGCTCGACGTTGACCTCAGAGAGGCCAATGTGCTTGATGAGGCCTTCTTCCTGTGCCTGCTGCAAAAACGCCAGCGTCTGCTCGAACGGCACTTCCGGGTCGATGCGGTGCAGCTGGTACAAGTCGATTTGGTCGAGCTTCAGGCGTTTCAGGCTGCCTTCCAGGGCCTCGCGCAGGTGGTCGGGGCGGGCGTTGATGGGCCACTGATTGGGGCCGGTGCGCAACAAGCCGCCTTTGGTGGCAATCAGCAAACCAGCGGGGTAGGGGTGCAGCGCCTCGGCAATCAGCTCTTCCGATACGTTGGGGCCGTAACTGTCGGCGGTATCAATGAAGTTCACGCCCAGCTCCACGGCCCGTTGCAGCACCCTAATGGATTCGGCGTGGTCCTGGGGCGGCCCCCAGATACCGTCGCCGGTGATGCGCATAGCGCCGTAGCCCATCCGGTTCACGGCCAGGTCGCCGCCAATGGTGTACGTAGGAGAGAAAGAGGTTTGCGGTGAATCGGCCATAGCAAGTGAAATTTGATGGAAAGGTGGAAAGCGCAAGCGTCGAATTACACTTGCGGCTCGTAGTAACAAACCAGGCCGCAAAATGTCCTGTACACGTTGCGCCTTTTCGCTCCATCCGTCTTCTGATTTCACGCTTTTTCCTCTATGCGCCACATTACGCCCGCCGACCTTCAGGCTTTCGAGAAAGTCTTCCGTCTCAACCTCATCAATGCCTTGCCCGGCTACAAACCCGCCAACCTCATCGGTACGGCCGATGCCGAGGGCGCTACCAACCTGGCTATTTTCAGCTCGGTGGTGCACCTGGGCTCGGCCCCAGCGGTGCTGGGCATCATCACCCGCCCCACCACGGTGCCGCGCCACACCTACCAGAACCTGAAAACCACCGGCTGCTTCACCATCAACCACGTGCACGCCGGTTTCGTGGCCCAGGCACACTACACCTCCGCCGACTTTCCCGCCGAAGAATCCGAGTTCGAGCAGTGCCATTTCACGCCCGATTTCCGTGACGATTTCCCCGCGCCCTACGTGGCCGAAAGCCACATCGGCATTGGGTTGCGCCTGAAAGAAGAGCTGCCGATTCATAACGGCACGGTGCTGCTGGTGGGCACCGTGGAGCACATCTACCTGCCCGAACACGTGCTGCTTCCCGATGGCACCCTCGACCTGCCCGCCGTCGACGACGTTTGTATTTCCGGCCTCGATACCTACTACCGCGCCAGCCAGGTAGGGGCCTTTGCCTACGCCCGCCCCGGCCAGGGCCCGCAGTATAAGTAAGTGCCCCCAACGGGTTGTCCGCCTGAAAAAGACCCGAAAGCTATTCGGTCATTCCCTTTGATTCGTCGTTTAAAGAGCTACTCTTTTCACTTGAACCACTCGAATACGATGAGCAAATACTTCTGGCAAACCGTAGGCCTCGGTACGTTAGCCGGCTTCCGAAGCATGACGGCCCCCATGCTGCTGAGCGACAACCTCACCAAATTTCACCCTCATGCCCTGGCCAAGTCGCCGTTGCGGTGGATGCAGAAGCCCTGGGTAGCTACTGGCCTCAAGCTCATGACAGCCGGTGAGATGGTGGGCGACAAAATGCCCGACGCCCCTGACCGTACCGCGCCGCCTGTGTTGGCGGGCCGGGCGCTTTCCGGGGCTTTGGTGGGGGCCACGCTTTATAAAATCAACCACGACAGCGCCCTGAAAGGCGCGCTGCTGGGCAGCGCTATGGCGGTAGCCGCCACGTATGCCAGTCTGTACTTGCGAAAGAAATCAGCTCAGCAGTCAGGCCTACCGCTTTCCTTAGTAGGTGGCCTCGAAGACGCGCTGGTGCTGGGCGCTGGTTTTGCCCTCTCAAAAGGCACGGCGCTAGGATTACCAGCCGGCCGGGCCCTGTAGCCTGCTTCCCCGCATAACATAGAAAAGCCCGCCAATTGCGTAATTGGCGGGCTTTCTTATGAAGAAGCAACGAGTTATTCGCGGCCTTTCGATTTAGATTCTTCTGATTCTTTGGGCATGCGGTTGGGTGGCGAGTTGGGGTTGCTCGGCGACGACTCCAATGCGGCATCGGCATTGCCTTGGTTAGCTTGCTGATCGGCGGCTGAGCCTTTACCGGCTGGGGCTTCCACCCGCTGCCCGCCCGAAATACTGTCGCGGTCCGTTTCGTTGACGGTAGCGGGGGGCGCATCAGAGAAATCTTCGGTGACTTGCGGGTCTTTGCCGGGGGATTTTTGCCGGTCGCAGGCGGCCAACGAGGCCACGGCCGCAACGGCTAGCAGCAGATGAGAAATGCGTTTCATAGGAAGTGGTTGGAATAGGGAAAACAGACGAAGCAGGCCGGCGCAAAAACAAGCAGCTGCGGCTGCTTAACCCAACGTAGGGCAAGGCGCTGCGGTTGCGGCAATATCGGGCGGCGGTCTACCTTTACCGCATGTCAGTTCCTGCCTTGATGAATTGGAGCGGCGGCAAAGATTCGGCCCTGGCCCTCTACCACGCCCTTCGCAACCCCCGTTTCCACGTCACCGACCTGCTTACCAGCGTTAATGCGCACTTTCAGCGCGTGTCCATGCACGGTGTCCGGCTGGAGTTGCTGGCGCAGCAGGCGCAGCGCATCGGGCTGCCGCTTACCAAGCTGGAACTCCCCGAAATGCCCGGTATGGAAGACTACGAGCGGACTATGCGCGCCACGCTGGCACCGCTCCAAGCGAAAGGCATTCGGCATTCCATCTTCGGCGACATTTTTCTGGAAGACCTCCGCCAGTACCGCGAGCAGCAACTCGCCAGCATCGGTATGGAAGCCGTCTTCCCCCTCTGGCAGCGCCCCAGCGCCGACCTACTGCGTGAGTACCTCGACCTGGGTTTCAAGGCGGTGGTGGTTTGCGTGAACGACAAGTTTCTGGATGCCAGCTTCTGCGGCCGCCTGCTCGATGCCGACTTCCTGCGCGACCTGCCACCCGGCGTAGATGCCTGCGGGGAAAACGGCGAGTACCACAGCTTCGTGTTCGACGCGCCGTATTTCACGTCGCCTATTCCGTTCGAGTATGGCGAGAAAGTACGCCGCACTTACCAGCCGCCCGCCAACCGCCAGGCCAGCTGCCAGCAGGAAGATGCCCCCGACCCCTACGCCGCCGGCTTCTGGTACTGCGACTTGCTGCCCATCGAGTAATCCCTACTCAAATAGCTTGTCTTTCCAACGCAGGAGGAATCTGAGTGAAACTGGTCAACGATTATACCCAGATTCCTCCTGCGTCGGAAGGACAGTGGAAAAATAAACGGCCCTCCCTCGAAATCAAGGAAGGGCCGTTGCTGAAAACGCCGTTTAGGCAAGTGTGAGATTATTGAACAACCAGCCGCTGTGGCTTGCTGGAATAACCAGTGGCTGCCACACGCAGCAAATACACGCCCGTTGAAAGCGAAGCCGGTAGGTTGATTTCAGCGTCGGTGTTGCCGCGTAGCTTCTGAGTGAGCACCGTGCGGCCACTCAGGTCGGTGAGCAACACGCGGGCCGGGCCATTGGCCGCCGCCGACAAACGCACCGTTACGCGCTGGCTGGCTGGGTTAGGAAACACCGAAAACTGAATTGTGCTAAGGCTAGTAGTTGCCAGCGGACTGCTGGTAATAGCCACCGATGCCACTGCCGAGTAGCGTGCCACACCAGCCGCATTGGTTTGGCGCAAGCGGTAGGCGGCCTGGGTCAAGCCCTGCGTGCTCCGGTCCTGATAAGTGTAAGCCAGCGGCTGTGGCGTAACGCCCCGGCTGGCCACAAAGCCAATCTGCTGCCAGGCGGTGCCAGGAGTGGAGCGCTCCACCGCGTAACCGAACGTATTATCCTCGCTCGGCAGCGTCCATTCCAGGGCCACGGTACCGGGAGTAGGCTGGTCGGCGGTGAAGGAAAGCAGCTGGGTGGCAAGCGGATTGACAGCCGGCGACAGGGAGCCGAGCGTGAACGTGGTAAAGCCGCTAACCGGCTGCGCCGATACCACTGCCCCGGCATTCAGGCTGCCGCTCACGCCGCCGTTGCCCGCGGTTTCCCAGGTATTGCCGTTGAAAGCTGCCACCTGCAAATCCGTCGAGAAATTGTCGATGCCACTGCGGAAGGCATTTTCCCAGAACAGCTGCACGCTCACCGCATTGGACGTACCAGCCCCGTCAAGAATCCAATGTTCCACTGCGCTTACCTCGCTCAGCGGTGCATTGGCAGTGCGGGTTGCATACGGAGTGGCTACGTATTCGGCGGTGAAAGCCGTGGTGGCGCTAGCCGGGGCCGAAATGCCCAAGCGCGCCCACTGCCCACCCTTGCCCAACGGAAACACGAAAGCCTGCTGGCCTTCCTTGCGCAACGGCCCTTCCACATAGGAAGTGGCGTTGCCTGCGGTGGCCGTGGCTTGGTCGGTAAGGGTAAGCAAGTTGCTGGCCGTAGTGCTAATCAGGCCGTTGGTGAGGGTGAGGGCACTGGTTACGGTGAGGGGAGCACCCAGCGTAAGAACTTTGCCGGCGCCATTAAGCGTCAGGTCACGCAAGGTGGTAGTGGCTTCGGCGGTCAGCGTCAGGTTTTTGCTGAGGCTGATGCTTTCGTTGTAGGCGGCGGCACTCAACCCAAGCGTGCCGTTTTCCGTCACCAGCGCTAGCCCTTCGGCCAGCGGCGCATCGGTTGAGGATTGCGGGCTGTAGGCATCAACGGTTAGCTGAGCAAGGCTGGGTTGAAAGCCAGTGGCCGCCCCGGCATCCAGGTTGCTGCCAAGGAAGGGCGAGTAATCAATCCGGCCAGTTGCCGCAAAAGCCGATTGCTCGGCGAAGCTGGCGGCTGGTCCGGCCAGCGTGGTAACGAGGCCGCCCGTGCCCGCCGTGCCGCGCACGGCCGTGGCAGTAGTAGCGCCCAGCCAGTTCAGCGAGGCATCAACCGGATTGGTTAGGTTCACGGTGCGGATAGCGGTGGCGCAGCTGTCGAGGCGGTTGCCGCGGATACTGTCGCCGCTGGATACCACCAGCCCGTTGCGGCTGCTGTCGAAGAACGGGGTGTAGCCGGTGCTGTTGGCGGGGCGGTCCTGCACCTGCACGGCCCGCTGGCACTGCGCCACCACGTTGCCGAACACTTTGTTCTGGCCGCCTTCCAGCACCATCCCGAAGCCGTTGATATTGAAATTCGAGCTGTTTGCATCGGCCAGATAACCCCGGATAGTATTGCCTTCCAGGTAGGCGCCGCCAGTGATAAGGTCGCCGTTTACACCGCCGCCGGTGGCAATTACGTTCCGGTCCCGGTCGATGAAGGCCATGCCGGCGTTGTCCTCGGTCAGGCTGGTAGGAGCCCCAATGGTGCGGGCAATGTAGTTGTTGCGCACCACGAAGCTGCCCGCGCCCCGGCCTTGGCCGTTGCCGGTGCAGGCCTTCAACTCCATGCCGTTGGAGGCGTTGTTGCGGATGGCATTGCCTTCAATAAGAGCGGCAATACTGGTAAAACTGCCCCCGCTACGCGAGCCAGCAGCGCCCAATACAACCAGCGCGCCGCCCGCGTTTTGGCTGAACTGGTTGTTGCGTACCGTCAGGTTGCTCACGCTGCCGTCGTTGATGTCGATACCGCCGCGGCGGTTCATTTCAAATGTGCTGCCTTCAATCAGGATATCCGCTTTGTGGCCATTCACCAAAAACAGGCCCCGGCCGGCCCCGTTGGCGCTGCTGTTCGTGCCTTCGGCGGTATAAGCAGCCCGTACCCGCCGAAACGTCAGGTGCTCGACGCCGCCTAAGCTGCGCCAGAAAATGCCTTGCCGGCGGTTGTGCACCGTTTCCAGGTCTTCCAGCAGGAAGTGAGCCTGCGGATTGCTGCCATCGGCCTGCACCCCAAAATCGTAGTTTTGAAACGTGAGGTCGGCAATGGTGAGGGGCCGGCCGCTGGTGCCGCCGCTTACCGTTATCAGCAGGCCGGCTTCGTTGGTTTGGGTGGGCGCTGGCAGCAAACCGCCATCGAAGATGGTGGCGCTGGTTGGCTGAGCGGTGGCGGTGCCGGCCCCCTGCAAACTCACGGGCTTGTTGAGCGCAATGCGTTCCGTATAGGTGCCCGCATCAATGAAAATAGTTTGGGTGCTGAGGTCGGCTTGCAACAGGGCGCGCGACACGGTGGCGAAGGGAGCCGCCGCCGAGCCATCCCCAGTCACGTCGTTGCCGGTCGCACTCGTAAACATGTCGCCGGTGGTGCTGCCGTCGTTCACGTACAGCGCCGTTGCAGTAGTCGATTGGGCCGTGGCGGTCCGGGGCAAGCCGCTTAAAAGCGCGGCCGGAAGCAGCAGAGAGAAAACAGGTAGAATTGATTTCATAGTGGGCTATGAGGGATTACGCAGGGGGCTGATGTATTTGAATGTCGATTGTTGTTTTGATATAAGATTTATTCAATTTATTAATGTGCTGAGTTGATGATTTTGAGAAGTCTTGTTAATTAATAAATAGATTGTAGTAAAGCAATATAGGCTGATTTATTGTTTGTTGAAGCAATTTACGAAACGAAGAATTGATGCCGCTGAGTTGATAATTGAATAAAGTGTTATCTGGTTGATTATCGGAAAAGTATTATATTTTTACTTGATTATTTTATGGCGCGGCAACAAAAAAAAGGCTGCCCACCAAAGTGGAACAGCCATTGTGAATAACACCACAGCCATACTATGCCAGCTGCCTACCCACAGTATATGGTGGAGGAATTATAAGCCGGGCGCTTAAGCCGGCGGGATTCACCGCAGGCGACTACTTTGTGGCTGTTGCGCGAAAGCCAGATGGTGCCAGCCATTGCCAGGCTCGCCCCAACTAGCCAGATAGGTAAATTGGTTTCAACCGGCGGCAGCACCAACAACACACCACTTTCGTCGGCTTGAGTTGGATGGCCCACGTAGCGACTTTGAGCGGGTACGGCTTTCTCGTCGATGTGCGTTACCAGGTCGGCTGGCTATTGCTTATTCGCTCGCCGCGTCGCAGCCGCAGAGCACTTCGCGGGTAGGCTTGGTTGTTTTGTAATTAGGCAGGGAAATTTCTTTCATATACACCACGTCGAGGTGGCGCAACGGGGAACTGCCGGGCTGTTCGCGCCAGATGCGGAGCAGGTAGTTGCAGTAATACGGCCGCATGTAGGCATTCGAGACAAACAGGTAGTTTTCGGAATACTTGCGCCACCGGTCGTTTTTGAACAGGCGCATCACTGATTCCGGTTTATCGTAGGTGAGGGGCTGGCCGCGGCGGTTCAGGTCGAGGTGGCGGCCGTCGGTGGTGGTGGCATCCAGAATGTACCAGCCATCATCCTTGAACACGGCCGGCGCAAACATGCCCCAGTGTTGGTCGATGCGGACGAGGTAGCCCAACCAGCGCAACGGTTCTTTCATGGTCCAGCGCTGGTTCACGATGTTGTCGAGGTTCCACCAGCACACGTACACCAGCACGCCCACCACTAGCCCCTCACGCACGCTCCGCAGCAGTTGGCGCATCCCCGCCGATACCTCCATTGAGGAGCTGATTTGGAAGCTGACCGGGCGTTGCCAACCAGCCAACCGAGCCCGCCAGGGAGCCAAGCGGGCGGCCACGTGCGGCCGCAGTTGCTGCGCGGCCGGAACCAGGCGGCGCTCCAGCCAGTCCATGGCCACTGGGGGCAGCAAACCCAGTACCGAGGCCAGATTAATCAGGAAGAATAGCCCTACAAACAGCGTTAAACTGATGCCGATGTGGAAGCCGAACATCACGCCCACAAACAGCAGCCGCCACCACCGCACTCCAAACGGCAGAAACAGCACAAACGGCAGAAACTTTTCCAGGTAGTAGGTGGCGAAGGTGAGAAACCGCAGCAGCTCGGGGTAAGGGTAGATAAGCTTGCCGCCGGGCATCAGCACTTGGTCGAGGCTGAGGGCGTAGTAGAGGGCGGTGCCTTCGGTGGTCCATTCCGCGCCCGATTTGAGCAGCGCCGTGCACCAGTACACCACGGCTATCTGCACTACGTAGGCCACGGTGGCAGCACTGAAGTAGGTTAGCTCGGTGGGTACGGGCCGCTTACGGGCATCCCAGGAGTACACGCGGCCCCAAGGCAGAAAGAAGCCCCAGAACAACAGCATCCGCAACAGGTCGTCGCCGCCCTGCGAGATGAGCGGGTTCCGGTTCTGCAACGACACCAGCAGCACCCACGATACCGCCGTGGCCAGCCGGGTGTGGTAGCCGAGCAGTAGCGCCACGGCTACCACGGCGGCTATGCCAAACAGCACGGCCTGCACCTGCCACAAGCCGCTGCTGCTGTGCAACGAAAATTCGTACGGGTTCCAGTTGTGCTCGAACAGCACCTGCAACGGCAGCACGCCCATGTTGGAGTAGTGCGCCTCCAAATCGGTGCTTCTGATGGCCAAATCGGTGAGCAGCACGGCTGCCACGGCAACGCGCAACAGCGCCAGGGCACGCAAATCAAAAACAAAAGGACGGCGGAGAGCAGCTAACAGGGCAGGCATAGATCAACTAACGGAACTCGAAAACGAACAGCCAAAAAAAGGCGGAAAGGCAGTCATTGTTTCCAATGATCAACCTTTCCGCCTTTTCAACCGACTAATAAAAATAAGCCGGCATATGGGTTAGCGGGTGGTGCTGCCGCTGGTAGAGCCCGAAGTGGTAGAACCGCTGGTGGTCATGCCGCTGGTAGTACGGCCCGAGTTTTTGCTGCCCCGTACTTTGCCGCTGGTAGTGGTGCCGCTCCGGCGGCCCGACGTGGTGCCGGTAGTAGTGCTGCCCGACGTCATCGAACCAGCCGTAGTACCGTAGCCAGTGGTCGAACCACTGGTGCTACCCGAGGTGGTGCCGGAAGTCATCGAACCCGAAGTGGTGCCGGCAGTGGTGCCCGAGGTTATAGTGCCGGACGTGGTGCCCGAGGTAGTACCGGAGGTCATGGTGCCGGAGGTGGTACCGGCTGTGGTGGTGCCGGAGGTCATGCTGCCAGCGGTGGTGCCGGCAGTGGTACCGCCCGTAGTGGTTTGGGCCAGGGCCGAGCTACCCGAAGCAGCTACTAGTGCAGTGATGAGAGCGGCGGAGAGAAGGAAAGAGGACTTTTTCATAGCTAAAAGAACAGCAGGAAAGGTGGAAGTGGTTGGGTGATAGGTAACAATAGGTGCTTCTACGATACCGGGCCGGCAAACAGCCAAAAATGCGGGTACGAATAAATACGCATTTTTAAACTTCCTTTGCGGAAAATACTGGGTAAGATGTTTGTATATTATTGTAAATCAGTACATTGTGCTGCTTGGTGATGCGGTATTAGTTATGCTTGGCCGTATGCAGCTACAGCAGGCTATTAGCTCTGACCGCCAGTTGTTGCGCCACTGCCAGCGGTGGAGGAGCCCGTGGTACCACCGGGGTTGCCCGCACCCGTTCCTGAGGTTACGCTGCTGCCGCCACTGCAAGAGCTGAGCGTAAGGGCGGCGCCCAATAAGGCAGTTGCTATAAGGTTGATACAGGGAATGAATAGGCTACATCCATAAAAAAGAAAACAAAAAGATTGCACTCCTTCTACGCTTCGGCTGTAAAGACGGCCCAGGTTAATACTGTCTTTGCGGCCGAAGCGCGCCTGGTAGGTGGTTAGAGCGGTTTTGGCGGTAGGGGCGGGGCTGGCCCCCGCCCGTCGTCGAACGGAACCGGTGAAACGGCGCTTGCACGCGGTAGGGGGCCAGCCTCGCCCCCTACCGCGTGCCACCTGTACTCCGACCCGGAAACCGTTCTAGATTGTCCGTAGAGCTATTGGCTGAAGCCCCAAAACCACCAGCACCCAACTTGGGTTACAGAAGCGCCACCAGCTTCCGGTGGGCTGCGTATTGAGGCTACGGCCGGCTTCGTAAGAAAGGCGGCTTGTCAGATTTTAGACTACTACTATGGCTTCTCCCGCCGCCGTAATTCTGTTCGATGGGGTGTGCAACCTCTGCAACGGCTTCGTGCAGTTCGTTATCAACCACGACCCCGCCGGCCGTTTTCAGTTCACGTCTTTGCAGTCGGAAGCGGGGCGGCAACTGCTGGCCCAGCACGGCATACCCGCCGTCATCCAGCCCGAAACCGTGATGCTCGTTGAAAACGGGCGAGTCTACACGCATTCCACGGCGGCCTTGCGCGTCTTGCGACGGTTGCGGGGGCCGTGGCCACTGCTCTACGCCGGAATGCTGGTGCCGCGCCTCCTCCGCGACTGGGTGTACCGCTTTATTGCTCGGCATCGGTACCAGTGGTTTGGCCGGAAGGAAAGCTGCTGGCTGCCTACCCCCGAGCTGAAAGCCCGGTTCCTGTAAGCTGTACCTTGTCGTTTCTGGCTTTCACTCTCTATCACTCTCACCCATTCCATGCGTATGCAAGCCCTCGTCCTCGACGGTACCAATCAACCAGTTCAACTACGGGAGGTACCCACTCCCCAGCCCGGCCCCAAGCAAGTGCAAGTTCGCCTGCACGCCGCCGCCCTCAACCACCGCGACGTCTGGATTCAGAAGGGCCAGTACGCCGGGCTTAAGTTTCCCATCATCCTGGGTTCAGATGGTGCAGGTATTGTAACCGAAATAGGGGAGGGGGCCGATGAAAGTTTGCGCGACCAGGCGGTAATCATCAATCCGGGCCATAATTGGGGCGACAATCCCGCCGCCCAAGGGCGCGACTTCACCATCCTGGGCTTGCCGAATGATGGCACGTTTGCCGAATACGTGTGCGTGCCGGCCCATTACGTACAGCCCAAGCCGGCGCATTTATCGTTCGAGCAGGCTGCCGCCTTGCCGCTGGGCGGGGCCACGGCGTATCGGGCGTTGTTTACGCGGGCGGCCTTGCAACCCGGTGAGCGGGTGCTTATTAGTGGCGTGGGCGGCGGAGTAGCCTTGCTGGCTCTGCAAATGGCCGTAGCCGTGGGCGCCGAAGTGTGGGTTACTTCCAGCTCAGAAGAGAAAATTGAGAAGGCCGTGGCGCTGGGTGCCAAAGGCGGCATCAGCTACCACACCGCAAAATGGCCCGCTGAGCTTGCCAAGCAAGCCGGTGGCGGGTTCGATGTGGTAGTGGACAGCGCCGCCGGCCCCGGTTTCGGCAACTTGCTCGACGCGGCAGTTCCTGGCGGCCGCATTGTGTTCTACGGCGCCACCCAGGGTGATGTACCGATGCTGGCCGCCCGCAAGGTGTTCTGGAAACAGCTTTCCTTACTAGGTTCGACTATGGGCACCGAGCAAGATTTTGCCGGCCTCCTGCGCTTTTTTGATGAGCATCAGCTAGTGCCTGTTATAGACGAAACGTTTCCGTTGGCTGAGGGCGAAGCTGCTCTGCGCCGCATGGACCAAGGCCAACAGTTCGGGAAGTTGGTGTTGAAGATAATATACTGATAATCAAGGGTATTAATTGCAGATAAACCGGCTAAAATCTTTGGCGCCAAGGAATGAAAACAGGGGGGCTTCTGTTATACAGTCGATAAGAATTCAACCAAGCTCACGCCCATGAAAACGCCCGCCGAATACCTGCAATGCCCGGTTTTCAACCTTACGTATCCTACGGGCGAATCTGCTGAGGAAGTACCCGTAGTTAGCTACCACGACGCCTTACAAGCCGTTGAGGCGGCCCTCGCCGATGCCGAGAAATACCGGTATCTGCTGATGCGCGCCCTGCGCCGCAGCAACGCCGCCAACACGGTAGCGCCGTCGCTCATCCCTACCTTCCCCGCAGCAATGCCGGAAACCCCCGTGTTGCCGCTGTACCCCAACGATGACGACGAAATGGCTGCTTAACGAGTGGACCTATTCATAAACACGAAAGGCCGCCTGACTATTATCGTCAGGCGGCCTTTTACAGTAGCGCACGTGTGAACCGGACTCATAGCAAGGCATGTTACCTTACGGTACTTGCTCGATGTCCATCTGCTTGAATAAGTTGTCCTGGATGGTATAGATATGCTTCACCTGCCCATCGAACAGCAGCTGCCCTTGCTTGTTCTTCACTACTTGGTGCACAGCCACTTCCAGCTTGCCATCTTC
Source organism: Hymenobacter telluris (assembly GCF_017313265.1). Taxonomy (GTDB): domain Bacteria; phylum Bacteroidota; class Bacteroidia; order Cytophagales; family Hymenobacteraceae; genus Hymenobacter; species Hymenobacter telluris. The sequence goes on from NZ_JAFLQZ010000030.1 coordinate 16,955, forward strand.
CCGCTCGCTGAAGCCGGTCGGCTCCACGTGTGGGTCTAGCTCCTGCCACTGCCGTAGCCAGTAGGCGCGTACCTCGTTGTGGCCGGTTGCATAATCCCCTTCCCATGCCTTCGACCAGCGCACCCGCGGGTGAAAAGTGGTTAGCACGGTTGGGATGTCGCGGGCGTTAAACGCCGCGTATGCTTTCCGAATCAATGCATGATAGTGTTCCATAAAAGCCGAGTAATTCTGTTTATAGAAGAAGTAGGCCGCAGGCAAGTAACGGAAATGAACCCCGTTTTCTGGGTGCAGCAGAATTACAGGTAAACACCGGGCACCAAGTAATTGCGCACGTAGTCCTGCACGCCAGCTTCCAGTGAGGTGAAGGGCCGGTCGTAGCCGACGCTGCGCAGCTTGCTCATATCGGCCTGGGTGAAGTATTGATACTTGTCGCGGATGTCTTCGGGCGTGTCGCGGAACTGGATGTCGGCAGTGCGGTCCAGGGCGGTAAATGTGTTCAACGCCAAATCCAGGAAAGTGCGGGCCTCGCCGGTGCCCAGGTTGTAGATGCCGGAGTGTTGGCGGTGCTGCATCAGAAAGTAGCACACTTCCACCACGTCCTTCACATACACAAAGTCGCGCATCTGGCCGCCGTCGGTATAGTCGGGGTTGTGGGAGCGGAACAGCACCATCGAGCCCGTTTTCTGAATCTGCTCAAACGCGTGCAGAATCACCGATGCCATGCGGCCCTTGTGGTACTCATTGGGGCCGTACACGTTGAAAAACTTCAATCCAGCCCAGAAAAACGGCTTTTCTTCCTGATTCACCGCCCAGTTGTCGAAGTCGTTCTTGGAGTCGCCGTAGGGGTTGAGCGGGCGGTACAGCGGCAGCAGGGCCTCGTCCTGGTCGGAGTAGCCGAGCGTGCCCGAGCCGTACGTAGCCGCCGAGGAGGCGTACACCAGCGGCAGCTGGTACTTCACGCAGGCCTGCCACATTTGCTTGGAGTAGTTCAGGTTCAGCAAATCCAGCACGGCGCGGTCCTGCTCGGTGGTGTCGGTGCGGGCCCCGAGGTGGAAGATGAATTCCACCTGCTCGTGGTTGGTGTCCAGCCAGTCAAAAAACTCGGTGCGGTCCACGTATTCGCGCAGGTGCTTGCCTTTCAGGTTGGCGAGCTTGCGCTCCTCGGCGAAATTATCCACCACCACAATGTCGTTGAAGTTGGCGGCGTTGAGGCGGGTGACAAGGCAGCTGGCAATAAAGCCGGCCGCTCCGGTTACAACTATCATAGGAGAAGAAGTTAAATCACAGATGCAGGCCCATGCTAAACGGGCTTCACTGAACGAAGGTAACGCCTTCAAACCCGAAAATCTGTTTTAGGCTTAGGCTGTGGTCTGGGTTCGATTGTGGACAGCCGAACAAGCCCGCCTACCTCTCAACACAAACTTTCAGCTGAGCTTCGTCCGCATAATCCCGCAAATTCAAGTTAAATCTGTGACTTTTGCGGCCATGCTCCACCTTTCTTCGCGCCGGCTCCTGAAGCTGCTGCCGCTCCTCTGGCTGCCGCTGGCCTGCCAACCCGATAAGCCGAAAGCCACCGAAGCCACCGAACCGGCTGCGGCAACACAACCCCAGACCCAACAGTTGCGCGACGACCTGGGCCGCCAGCTCACGGTGCCAGCCCGGCCACGCCGCGTACTGGCGCTGGCCCCTTCCATGACCGAAATGCTGTACGCCGTAGCCGATACGGCCACCATCATTGCCCGCACCCAGGTCTGCGACTATCCGGCGGCCGTACTGCGCAAGCATGTCGTGAACAGCTACCCGCTGGATATGGAAAAGTTGGTGGCCCTGCACCCCGACGTAGTATTCACCGTGGAAGGCATTACCTCGCTCGATGACGCGGCGCGGCTGGAGAAATTTGGCGTGCCTGTGTACTACCAGCGCTTCCAGAGCCTCGACGACGTGTTTCGGGGTATGCGCGACTTAGGCCGCATCCTGCACCGGCAGTCCCAGGCACGCCACCTCACCGATTCGTTGCAGGCCGAACTAGCCGCTATTACCAAAGTGACTCCCGCAAACCAGTCGCGCCCGCGCGTGCTGGCCATCACCTGGCAGGACCCCATCTATGTGTATGGCCAAAACACGCTGTTCACGGACAAAATCAAGGTGGCGGGCGGGCAGAACGCCGTAACCGAAAAATTTGCCCAGCCTTACCCAGCCCTCACCCGCGAGTACATTCTCAAGCTGAACCCCGATGTGCTCATCGGCGGCAGCTTCGGTAAGCTGGATAGCACGTTCTTCAAAAACTATCCGGAATTAAAGCGCATCAACGCCTACCAAACGCGCCGCGTGTACGGCATCAGCGGCGACTTAATGGAGCGCCCCGGCCCCCGCGTAGTGGAATCGGTGCGCGAGTTGCAGAAGCTGGTATCCAATAAATAGCCGTAGCGCCAAAGTCACAGAGAATCAATAAGCCTACCCTACTCCATGAACCGACGTGCTCTGCCCTGGATTCTGGCCAGCCTGCTGCTCATGCTGGCGCTGGTGGTGCTAGGCATGCGCGTAGGCAGCTACGACACCGACTACGCGCTGATTGGTGACGCCCTAACGCACTACAATCCGCAGAATCCCACCCATTTGGTGCTGGTAGAGCTGCGGTTGCCGCGTATTGTGCTGGCCCTGCTGGCGGGCGGTGGCTTGGCCTTCAGCGGCTACCTCATGCAGGCCATGGTCAATAACCCCCTAGCCGACCCCTACTTGCTGGGTACCGCTTCGGGGGCCTCATTGGGGGCTATTTTCTGCTTCTCCTTTCTGCCCAGTCTTACCTGGGGCGGTTTCTACCTGCCGCCGCTGTTTGCGCTGGCTGGGGCGCTTGCTACCACGCTGGTAGTAGTGGCCGTGGGCACGCGGCGCGGCCAGATTATTCCGGCGCAGCTGCTATTGGCCGGCGTGGCTGTTGGTTCACTCACTACGGCTGTTGGCGGGGTGTTTACCTTCCTATCGGCCACCCAAGAGAAACTACGGAGCGTTACATTTTGGGCGGCGGGTAGCTTCGAGCGGGCCGGGTGGGAGGTGCTACCGTATCCGGCTGTGGCCTTGGCGGCAGCGCTGGGGCTGTTTGTTTTCCTGCAAAAAGACCTCACCATCCTGATGTTAGGGGAGGAGCGGGCTCAGGGCCTTGGCGTAGATGTGGCGCGTACCCGCTGGCTGCTCCTTGTTACGGCATCGGTGCTAACCGGCTGTGTGGTAGCCTTATGCGGGCCTGTGGGGTTCGTGGGACTGGTAGTGCCGCACCTCACCCGCTGGCTGCTGGGTGTCACGGGCCGGGCCAATCCGCTGTTCTGCGCGCTGCTTGGCGGCAACTTTCTGCTGGCCTGCGACCTGCTGGCCCGCTTGCTGTATCCGCCGGCTGGGTTGCCCGTGGGCTTGGTCACGGCCCTGTTCGGCGTACCGTTCTTCGTATATTTGCTGCGAAACAAAGGATCTTAGGGTCTTGGGGACTTAGGATCTTGGTTGGCGTTTTGTTACGTGCAGCAGGCAATAAATCCAAGACCCTAAGCCCCCAAGCCCCCAAGACTCAATGATATACATCAGCCGGCAGGAACACTTCAACGCGGCGCACAAACTCTACAACCCCAAGTGGAGCGAGGAGCGCAACAAGGAAGTGTTTGGCCCCTGTGCCAACACCAACTGGCACGGTCATAATTTCGACCTCATCGTGACGGTAAAGGGCAAGCCCGACCCAGAAACCGGGTTCGTCATCGACCTCAAGCAACTCAGTACCCTCATCCGTACGCACATCATCGACCAGGTTGACCACAAAAACCTCAACCTTGATGTGCCGTTCATGGCGGGCCAAATGGCCAGCACCGAAAACCTGGCTATGGCCTTCTGGAAAATACTAGAGCCCGAAATTGAGCGTATTTCTCCTGCCCGCCTGCACAGCATCAAACTTTACGAGACTCCCCGCAACTTCGTGGAGTACTTGGGGGAGTAAAGGCAATTAAAAATTGAGAATTAAAAATTAAAACTGCTTCGTCGTCCTTGCAAAGGAGTGAAGGCATCTTGACTCTCAATTTTTAATTTTTAATTCTCAATTTTTAATTGAATGAAATACTACCTGATAGCCGGTGAGCGGTCCGGCGACTTTCACGCCGCCAACCTGATGCGCAATTTGCATCAGCAAGATCCTCAGGCCGAGTTCCGGGGCTGGGGCGGCGACATGATGAAGGCCGAAGGTGGTACGCTGGTGCATCACTACCAGGAAATGGCCATTATGGGCTTCTGGGAAGCTGCCACCAGTATTCTCAAGTTTCGGGGTTACCTGAAAGAGTGTCAGCGCGACCTGCTGGCCTACCAGCCCGACGTGCTGATTCTGGTGGATTATGCGGGTTTCAACCTCCGGGTTGCCAAGTTTGCCAAGGCGCACGGCATCAAGGTGTTCTACTATATTTCGCCTAAAATCTGGGCCTGGAACCAGAGCCGCGTCCATGCCGTCAAGAAGCTGGTAGACAAGATGTTCGTTATCCTGCCCTTCGAGCGGGAGTTCTACCAGCGCTTCGGCTACGATGTGGATTACATCGGCAACCCCACCGCCGACGCCGTAGCCGAGCACCAGAAAACCACCGATTTCCACCAGCGTCACAACCTCGACCCGGCCCGGAAAATCATTGCGGTACTGCCAGGTTCCCGCAAGCAGGAAATCGAGGAAATGCTCTACGAAATGGTGGCTATTCTGCCGCCCTTCCTCGACTACCAGTTCATTGTGGCCGGCGTCGATAACCTCGACCGGAACTACTACGCCCACTTCGAGCGCAACAACGTCCGCATCCTCTTCAACGAAACCTACGATCTGCTAGCCCACGCCACCGCGGCCCTCGTTACCAGCGGCACCGCTACGCTGGAAACCGCGTTATTCGGCGTGCCGCAAGTAGTGTGCTACCGTACCAGCGCCGTTTCCTATGCCATCGGCAAGGCGGTTATCAAGGTGCCCTACATTTCGCTGGTCAACCTCATTGCCGGCCGCGAAGTAGTGAAAGAACTGATTCAGGGCGAGTTCAACTCCCGCAACCTCGTACAGGAATTGAAGAAAGTAACCGCCGACCAGGAGTTCATCACCCAGCAAAAAGCCGGCTACACCGAAATCCGCGAGAAGCTAGGCCGCCAAAACGCCGCCGAAAAAGCCGCGAAGCTGATGGTAGGGTATTTGAAAGGATAAGACACCTTATAAAAGCAGAAGGCCCCGACGAACAATTTCGTCGGGGCCTTCTGCTTTTATTGAATCTTGGTACCTACGCCGCGCGCAACTGCTTCATCGGCGACTGTTCGAACTTGCTGCGAGCGTATTCCAAATCGATAACCAACTCCTTGGTTTCAGTTTCCGAAGGCATATCGAACATAGCGTCAGTCATGATGCCTTCGCAGATAGAGCGCAGGCCCCGGGCTCCGAGGCGGTATTCGTCGGCCTTCACCACAATGTACTCCAGCGCGCCTTCCGTGAAGGAAAGCTGCACGCCTTCCATTTCGAACAGGCGCTGATACTGCTTTACAATAGAGTTTTTCGGCTCGGTGAGAATCTTGCGCAGCGTGGCGTGGTCGAGCGGGTTGAGGTGCGTGAGCACCGGCAGGCGGCCAATCAACTCCGGAATCAAGCCGAAAGCTTTCAAGTCCTGAGCCGTTACGTAGCGCAGGAAGTTCTGCGTGTCAATCTTCTCTTCCAGCTGCGTTTTGGCAAAGCCAATCGGCTTGGTGTTCAGGCGGCTCTTAATGATGCGCTCAATGCCCACGAAGGCGCCACCGCAGATGAAGAGGATATTTTCGGTGTTTACTGTAATCATCTTCTGCTCGGGGTGCTTACGGCCGCCGTGTGGCGGTACATTCACCGTGGTGCCTTCCAGCAGCTTCAGCATAGCCTGCTGCACCCCTTCGCCGCTCACGTCGCGGGTGATGCTGGGGTTGTCACTCTTGCGGGCAATCTTGTCGATTTCGTCGATGTACACGATGCCTCGCTCGGCTGCTTCCACATTGTAGTCGGCAGCTTGCAGCAAACGGGTCAGGATGCTTTCCACGTCCTCGCCTACGTAGCCGGCCTCGGTCAGTACGGTGGCATCGGCAATGCAGAACGGCACTTGCAGGATGTTGGCCAGCATACGGGTCAGGAACGTCTTGCCGGTGCCAGTTTCGCCCACCATAATGATGTTGGACTTCTCAATCACCACGTCGTCCTTTTGCGGCTTCTGCATCAGGCGCTTGTAGTGGTTGTATACCGCCACCGACATCACCTTCTTGGCTTCGTCCTGGCCCACTACGTACTGGTCGAGATAATCCTTCATTTCCCGGGGCTTCACCAAGTTGAACTTGGGAGTCTTCGAGTTCGACCGAATCTTATTCTCCTCGTTGAGAATCTGCTGGGCCTGTCCGACGCACCGCTCACAAATGTGCGCGTTGATGCCGGAAATCATAACCGAGACGTCTTTTTTGCTCTTACCGCAGAAGGAGCACGTTATATCTGCCATTGCTAAGGAAACTCTCAAGTAGAGGAGATAGGTAAGTAATTTTCATCACCTACCTCAAAGGTACGAAAAGGCCAACGCCGCGCATGAGGAAAAAAGTGCCGCTACGGCGGGGCTTCTATATAAAAAGGAAAAGCCCGCTCGAGCGGGCTTTTCCTTTTTATGTCCTCCAATGAAGGAGAAATCTGACTTAAGCGGCTGGCTTTTTTTCCAGCACTTCGTCAATCAGACCGTACTCTTTGGCCTCATCAGCGCGCATCCAGTAGTCACGGTCGGAGTTGTCGTGAATTTCCTGATAAGTTTTGCCGGTGTGCTGCGCCAGAATGTCGTATAGTTCCTTCTTGAGCTTAAGGATCTCGCGAGCCGTGATTTCAATGTCCGACGACTGGCCTTGTGCGCCACCCGAAGGCTGGTGAATCATCACGCGGGCGTGGGGCAGAGCCGAACGCTTATCCTTGGCACCACCTGCTAGCAATACCGCACCCATCGAAGCCGCGAGGCCCGTGCAGATAGTAGCCACGTCGGGGTTTACATATTGCATGGTGTCATAGATACCGAGACCGGCATACACCGAACCACCCGGCGAGTTAATGTACAGCAGAATGTCTTTCTTGGCGTCTACCGACTCTAGGAACAGGAACTGTGCGGTGATGATGTTGGCAATGTAATCATCAACGGCCGTGCCCAGGAACACAATCCGGTCCATGATCAGGCGCGAAAACACGTCAATCTCAGCGAAACGCGTTGGGCGCTCTTCAATTACGGAACGAGTCATGCCCGTTGGCAACACCAGCCCGGCTTTAGCTTGGCCTTCAATATGATGCAGATACTGGTCCACACCCAGGCCGCTGAGGCCCTGGCCCTTCACAGCGAATTTGCGAAACTCTTGTTTGTTCAGCATGGGAGAAATTAGGAGATAGAAGTTAGGAGTCAGGAGCTAGGAGAAAAGTTGGAGCATAAGATGCCAGGCGAAATATTCTAACCCCTAGCTCCTGACTCCTAACTTTTCAAAAACAAAAAAGCCCATACGGCAAGTAAGGGCTTTTTTGTTGGTTAGAAAACCGGAGCGTTGACCTTAGCCAGCGTTCTGATTGCGGAAGTCCTCAGCCGTAATCGGGTTGTCGTTAACAACAACTTTGCCGCGGAGGTTTTCCACTACTTTCTCTGCCAGAATGGCCTCATACTCCTGCACGTAGTTTTTGCCGTTGTCCTGACGCAGGAAGTTGTCAGCAAAGCCACGTACCGATTCTTCCAGTTCCGGCGTCATTTCCATGTTGAACTGACCCAGAATCTTCTGCATCGTGCGGTCCACAATCTCCTCGTTGTCAACCTTTAGGCCTTGCTCCTCAACTACTTTGTTGCGGATCATCGACCACTTCAGCTCCTTGGCATAGTCGTCGTAGTGTTCTTCAATCTGCTCGGCGGTCAGTTTGCCTTCGTTGGCGCGCAACAACCATTTCTTGAAGAATTCAGCTGGAATTTGCACCGTCGTGTTTTCCACCATCTTGTCGATGATGGTACGGTTGATCAAATTGTCAGCTTCCCGGTCGTAGTTCTGCTGCACCGTTTCGCGCACTTTCTCGTCGAACTCTTCTTTCGAAGTCACGATGTCTTTGCCGAACACCTTGTCGAACAACTCCTGATTCATTTCAGCAGCTACCGTGCGGTTGATTTTCTCAACGTTCAGCACGTATTCGCCTTCTACAGCGGCTGCGTCGTCTTTGCTCAAGCCTGTAACGCTGGCAATAGCTGAGGCGTCGCCGTCAAAAGCTTCTTTCAGATCGAAGGTGATGCTGTCTTCAGGCTTTACGCCTACAAACTTTTCAGCACCATTCTTTACTTTTTTGATGGGCAGCAACACCGGACGGCCTTCACCTTCCTCGTCGGCCTTCTTCAGCTTGCCGTACAGCGAGTCGCTTTCTTCCGAAACCTCGGGGTTGGTGCTTTCGCCAAACTGACGCTCAATCTGCTCATAAGTTTCCTGCAACGTATTCTCATCAAGGTCTACCTTGTGGCGGTCAACCGTAATGCTCTGGTCGGCAGGAAGTTCGAAGTCAGGCAGCAGGCCCAGCTCGAAAGGAAACGAGAATTCTTTCTCGGTGTCAAAATTCACGTCGGTTGGAACCGGCAGGGGCTCACCTAGAATCTTGAGGTTGTTTTCCTTGATGTACCCGTCAACCGCTTTACCTAGCAGAGAGTTGATTTCATCGGCCAAAATGCCTTTGCCGTACATTTTGCGTACCAACGTAGCCGGCACTTTACCTGGGCGAAACCCTTTGATTTGCGCCTTCTTGCTATAGTCCTTCAGCTTGGCATCTACAGCGGGAGCGTAGTCGGCCTCCTTGAGGTTCACTGTCAGGATGGCACTCAGTTGGTCGTCTTTCTTATCGAGGGTGATGTCCAAAACGGGTCGTCGGTTAGAGGTAAAGTACGGGTAAGCGGCGTTGAAAAACGGGGAAAAAGAAACCCCCAACGGTTGGGTTGAGGGCTCAGGGGCTTGTTTTCGGTGATGATTATTAAATAAATGTGCGGATGGAGGGACTCGAACCCACACGCCTTGCGGCACCAGATCCTAAGTCTGGCACGTCTACCAATTTCGCCACATCCGCCTCAAGACTCGTTTGTCTCGGGGCCGCAAAGCTACGTAAGGTCTTTGAAAAACCAAACGTCAATTCTGTCATTCTCCGTAAAACTTATTCACCGCACGAAATATGTCGACGGCTACTCCCGCAACTACTGTGCGGGAGTAGGAGAGAAGAGCTTGACTGCTTAGCTGTTAGGCAGACTTCAACCTTTTGGCAGCTACCAGTTGTTCATAAGCCACCCCCTGCTTCGTACTTTAGCATTTATTGACTTTTGGCGCTTCGGCGCTGCCTACGCATCATGGCCACCTTAATTGACCCCGAAGTAGAACGTCAGGAAATCCTGCGCCACTACCGCCGCCTGCTCCGCACTGCCAAACCTTACCTGAAGGAGGGTGATGCCAAGTTGATTAAAAAGGCGTTCAATACCTCATTAGAGGCCCACAAAGAAATGCGCCGCAAATCGGGCGAGCCGTACATTCTGCACCCGCTGGCCGTAGCCCAAATTGTGGTCGAGGAAATTGGCCTTGGTACTACCAGCATTGTGGCCGCTCTGTTGCACGATGTGGTGGAGGATACGCCTTGGGAAATTGCCGACGTGGAGCGGGAGTTCGGTACCAAAGTGGCCCGCATTGTTGATGGCCTGACCAAGATTTCCGGCGTGTTCGAGTACGGTACTTCCGAACAGGCCGAAAACTTCCGCAAGATGCTGCTCACCCTCTCGGAAGATGTGCGCGTCATCCTCATCAAGCTCGCCGACCGGCTGCACAACATGCGGACCCTTGACTCGATGCCGCGGCATAAGCAACTCAAAATATCGTCGGAAACCATTTACCTCTATGCTCCGCTGGCGCATCGGCTTGGCCTATACGCCATCAAAACCGAGCTAGAGGATCTGCACCTGAAGTACACCGATACCGAGGTGTACAACGAGTTGGTGAATCGGGTGCGCCAAAGCCGGAGCACCCGTAACCGCTTCATCAAGGAGTTTGTGCTGCCCATCGACGACGAGTTGAAAGCCCAGGGCTTTGGCTTCGAAATTAAAGGCCGACCCAAAAGCATCTATTCCATCCTCAAGAAGATGCGCAAGCAGAACATCACCTTCGATGAGGTATATGATCTGTTTGCCATTCGTATCATTCTGGATGTGCCGCAGGAGCAGGAAAAGGCCGCCTGCTGGCAAGTGTATTCCATCGTGACAGACTTCTACCAACCGAACCCCGACCGGCTGCGCGACTGGGTAAGTACGCCCAAAGCCAACGGCTACGAGAGTTTGCACACCACGGTCATGTCGCGCTCCGGGCAATGGGTGGAAGTGCAGATCCGCTCCCGCCGCATGGATGAAATTGCCGAGAAAGGCTACGCGGCCCACTGGAAATACAAGGACACCGGTGCCATCCAGCCCGAATCCACGCTGGAAGCCTGGATAAATAAGGTGCGCGAGATGCTCGAAACCAACAATTCCAGCGCCCTGGAATTCATGGACGAGTTCCGCCAGAATCTGTTTGTAAAGGAGGTGTATGCCTTTACGCCCAAAGGCAAGCTGCTGATTTTGCCCGATAAGGCTACCGCGCTGGATTTCGCTTTCGAAATCCACACGCACATTGGCTTGCAGTGCCTCGGTGCGAAAGTCAACCAAAAGCTCCAGCCTCTCAGCTATCAGCTCCACAACGGCGACCAGGTTGAGATTCTAACCTCGCAAAAGCAGAAACCCACCGAGGAATGGCTACAGTACGTCATTACTTCGAAAGCGCGCTCCAAAATAAAGGAGTGGCTGCGCGACGACAGACGTAGCAAAGCCGATGATGGCCGCTTTATTGTGGAGAAACGACTGGAATTGCTCGGGGTAGAATATTCACAGGACAACTTCAACCGGTTGCTGGCGCATTTCAATACCTACAATGCGCAGGAGTTTTTCTACCGCGTAGCCATCGGTCAAATTGACGGTCGCGAAATCAAAACCGACCTCTTTGATCCGGCAATTGAGGCGCCGCGGCTACCATCTAAGCTAGAGCCTAAAGCCTTCGACCACGAAGTACAGAAGATTCGGGGCCTCAGCGCCAACATGCTCGTTATTGGCGAACAAACTGATAAGTTCGATTATACCATTGCGCCGTGTTGTAACCCGATTCCTGGTGATGATGTGTTTGGTTTCGAAACCGAGGATGGCATCGTTATTCACCGGACTTCTTGCCCGAAAGCAGTAAAAATGATGTCGAACTATGGCAACCGCATTGTTCGCGCCAAATGGACCGACCAACTCGAACTGGCTTTTCTAGCCGGCCTGCGCATTAAAGGTTCAGATAGGGTAGGGCTTGTAAACGATGTTACTCGCATCATCAGCAACAGCCTCAAAGTAAACATGCGCTCGATTACCATCGACTCCGATGATGGCATGTTTGAAGGACAAATCATGGTCTTCGTCAACGACACTGCCCATCTAAATAAGCTTATTCAGCGCCTAGCTAAAGTGAACGGAGTGTTGTTGGTTGAACGATTCGACTCATAAACCAGCTTTTAGGTTCTAAAGAGTCTTAGTAAAAACGTGTAGTTTAAAAAGGTACATAAGTTCGGGGAAAGCGCAAGCTTGTGGAGTTCCAACTCTCCGGCTCTGTAACTGGTAGTTCGTACCTTTGCTTACTCCTTATATATAGGGTCGCATAAAATGCTTGATAAAGAAAAATACGAGGAGGTCAAGAAAATCTTCACTGCCTACCTCGAAAATAAAGGCTTGCGCAAAACGTCGGAGCGTTATGCCATTCTGGAGGAAATCTACTCCCGCACTGGGCACTTTGATGTGGAAGAGCTATTTGCTGGCATGAAGGAGCAAGGCCTACAAGTGAGCCGAGCTACAGTATATAATACGCTCGATTTGCTGGTAGAACACGGCCTTGTAAGCAAGCACCAGTTCGGCCGAAATTTGGCGCAATACGAGAAATCGTATGGCTACCGCCAGCATGATCATGTTATCTGTACGGAGTGTCATAAGGTTGTTGAGTTTTGTGATCCACGCATCCACGGCATCCAAACCATGGTCGGGGAGTTACTCAACTTCCATATCTTGCACCACTCTTTGAATCTTTATGGCGTTTGCGGCGACTGCCGCGCTAAAGCTGCCACTCGTTCTCTAGCCGAATGAAAACAGAAACCGCCGTTCAGGACGGCATCCTCTTCGTGCGCCTCTCCGGCGACCTTATCGGTAGTCCCGATACCCAGCAACTTCTCCAATCGGTCGATCAACATTTAGGTGAGGAGCTGCGCCATTGTGCTGTTGATCTTTCGGAAGTGCGCTATATCAATAGCACGGGTATCGGCGTGTTGGTGTCGTTGCTCACCAAATTTCGCAGCCGAGGTGGCGAGTTAGTGCTCATCAATCCTGCCGATCATCCTCGGAAAATGCTTGCCCTCACTAAACTGAACGCCATTTTTTCTATAGCCGACGACGCTACCGCCGCCGCTCAACAATTGAAAACCGTAAACTAATGCCAGTTGATGTTTTAGTAGGCCTACAGTGGGGCGACGAAGGAAAAGGTAAAATCGTCGACGTACTCGCTCCCACTTACGATGTAGTAGCCCGCTTTCAAGGGGGGCCCAACGCCGGCCACACCCTCACCTTCGACGGCATTAAGCACGTCCTCCACCAAGTGCCATCCGGCATTTTTCACCCGCATATCCTCAACGTAGTAGGCAATGGTGTCGTCCTCGACCCCTTTGTATTCCGTCAGGAGCTGCAAAAGCTTACCGACCGGGGCATTGATTGGGCTGCCAACCTCTACATTTCCAAGAAAGCGCAGCTTATCCTACCCTCACATCGCGCCCTCGACCGGATCAATGAAGAAGCGCGTGGTGGTAGCAAAATCGGTTCTACACTAAAAGGTATTGGTCCAACGTATCAGGATAAGATTGGCCGAACAGGTCTACGCGTTGGTGACATCCTGCTTCCTGATTTCGACCAACGTTATCAAGAAGCCGTAGCGCGCCATGCAACCTTGGCTGCTTTCCACAATCAGAAACTGGAAATAGAAGAGTTGGAAGCAGATTTCTTCTCAGCTATTGAGTTTCTCCGCACCCTCCAGCTAACCGATACTGAGTATCTGTTGAATGATTTGCTGAAGCAGGGTAAGAAGATTCTGGCGGAAGGCGCGCAAGGCTCACTCTTAGATATCGACTTTGGCACTTATCCCTATGTTACTTCATCCAGCACGATAGTAGCTGGTGCTTGCACTGGTCTCGGCATTGCCCCAAAGCACATCGACAAAGTATACGGCATTAGCAAAGCGTACTGCACTCGTGTAGGCAGCGGACCATTCCCAACAGAACTGCACGATGAAGTAGGCGAGCAAATCCGCCAGGCTGGCCGCGAGTTTGGCTCTACTACTGGTCGTCCTCGCCGTTGCGGCTGGATTGATCTGCCTGCCTTGCGCTATAGCATCATGCTTAACGGCGTCACGGAGATTCACTTGATGAAGGCCGACGTCTTAGATGAGTTCGATGAAATTCATGTTTGCACGCACTATGAGTATCCCAATGGCCAGCAAACCGACCATCTACCTGACTACGGCGACTTGCAGACTATGAAACCTGTATATAAGAGTATGCCCGGCTGGAAAACGGAGTTACAGCAGCTAACTGACCCACAAGCTTTACCCGGAGAATTGAAAGCATACGTTCAGTTCCTAGAACAGTACTTGGAAGTACCTATTAGCATAGTGAGTGTAGGCCCTGATAGAGTTAGTACGTTACACCTCAGTTAAAATAATACATGAATAGAAAAAGGGCGCCGGGAGCGCCCTTTTTCTATTCATGTATTATCAAGGTGAAATCAGCTACGCCACCAGTTAAGCGGTGATGGATTAAAAGATGTAAGCTTTTCCTTGAAACAAGGGTTGCATATTCCAAACCAATACTGCACCTTTGCACTCCCAAATCGAACGGACAAGGGTTAAAGAATCTTAAGAAAATTTTTCATCCTTTCTTTTGGTTGCTGTGACTATAGTATGATATCTTTGCAGCCCGCTTCGATGGGAGGCGACCAGCAGAAGAGAGCGAGATAAGGGATAGAAAATAAATTTCAACTTTTTCTTGCGCATCAAACTTCGCTGCGTACCTTTGCCACCCCGAACGAAACGACGGACGGGACAACAGCCACCCCGGTAGCTGCTTAACGCTACCACTGGGTTCTTCCAACGGGAAGAACAGACGTTCTTTGAATGAATGGAAATGACAAATTGGTAAGCTCGCTTGGGTCTTCGGATGCTAAGCGAGGGGCACGTGTACACGTAGGAACAGAGTTCTTACACAGACGAGTCGGATCAGCACTCGACATCGTCTCATCTTCGGATGAGATTAGGATTTTTATACAATGGAGAGTTTGATCCTGGCTCAGGAT
>NZ_JAFLQZ010000031.1 GCF_017313265.1 Hymenobacter telluris
CACTAGAGGGTGAAATAGCGAGGAAGAGGAATGGTGGGTTAAATCCTCTGTCCGCGCTAACCGCGCGGCTTGAACATCAAACTCACCATCTCACCACTTCACTATTTCACCGCTATTCCATTACGGGTTTGCCGGTGCCTTCGTCCTCGGTGCTGCCATCGGAGTCGGCGGCTTCGTCTTTCTGCTTTTCGGTTTGCACGGCTGGCAGGGCTTCCTGATGAATCAGGCCGATGCTGGCGGCGTGTTCGGCGGCTTGCACCGTGTCTTGCACCAGCAGCATTTCCACTTTATCGGTGCGTAGTTCTTCGCTCACGCGCTCTACCATCGTGGCGCGGTCCACCCGGAAAATGTCGCGGATGTAGATGGCCAGGATGCGGCCGGGGTGGCGGCGCACCACTTCGCGGTAAATATTGGCGTCTTCCTGACCCGAGTCGCCGATGAGTACAAAGTTCAGTTTCGGGTAGGTGAGGAGCAGGTTGTCGATTTCCTTGAGCTTGTGGCCGTGGTGGGCGGTTTGGTGGCCGGGTTTCTTGCTGCCGATGCCAAAATCACGCAGCAAGAGTGGGCCCGGTGGTATCTTGTTCAAAGCCAGGAAGTCTTCCAGCAAGTCATACAGGTTCCAGGGCGAGCTGCTGACGTAAAAGAACGGGTTGTTGCGCTTGCCGTTGCGGCCCAGCTGCAAGGCCCGGTAGAACTCGGCCACGCCCTTGAACGGCAGCCGCGAGTGGGCATTGCGCACCAGCACCATGCGGGCCATGCGCAATAGGTTAGTAGACGAGGTTTGAATCACCGTGTCGTCGAGGTCGGAGATGATGCCGTACTCGGCGTCGTCGGGGGGGATGAGCACGGGGGCGGCGGCGCGCAGGTTGGGCGGTGCGCTGAACGGGTGCGGCACCTTTTCCAGCAGTACTTCCACGGGGTACCACATAAAATCAACGGGCTCGGGCAGCACCTTGGGGGCCATGTTCAGGGTGAAATAGCCTTCGCCATCGGTTACCACTGGGTGGTCGGTGCCTTCGGCGTCCTGGACCAGCATTTGCGCGCCACTGATTTCGTTGCTCTCGAAGCGGCGGTACATGTTCAATAGGTTCTGGAAGCGCGAATCTCCTTCGCCGGGCTCCCCAATGCCTTTGTCGGTCAGCAGGCGGCCCTTCACGTAGAGGCGGTCGGGGGTGCCGTAGCTGCGGTAAGGCACAATCTGGAGCGGGTGCAGCAGCCCCAGGCGGGCGCGGGTGCGAGTCAGGAAGTCGTCGGCGCGGTCGGCCAAGTCACCAATCTTGTTGAGTATAGACATACCGGCAAGTACGCGGGAAATCAAAAAATGATATTCCAGCCTCTGTAAAGCGGCTCATGGGGGTGCAACTTGCAGCAGGCAAAGAAAAAGGCCAGCCGAATGAACGGCTGGCCTTTCTGGGCAAGGTAAGCTGGCCTGCCCCAGCGGCAGGGAGGGGGCTGAGGCTACAGAATGCGCTTCAGCTCGTTGAAGTTGTCGTTGGAGGTGGTGCGCTGCCGGCAGTTCAGCTCGGTGGCTTTCGTTTGAATGGCTTCAATTCGGGAGCCGGGGTTGGGGTGGGTGCTCAAAAACTCGGGTACGTTGCCGGTGCCCTGTGCCTCCGACTTGATGAAGAAGCCCGCTGCGCCATCGCAGGCGTAAGTGGTTTTGTTGAGGTAGATAACCGAGTACTGGTCGGCTTCCTGCTCGAACTCGCGGCTGAACTTCAACTGGCCCAGGTTAGCCGCCAAGGATACCAGCTGGCCCGGGTTGTCGCCTACTACCAAGCTGAGGAGCAGGCTAATACCATATTGCTGCTGAAGCTGGCGCGAAGTATGCCGCCGGTCGGCGTGGGCAATTTCGTGGCCCAATACCCCGGCTAATTGGTCTTCGCTTTCCAGAAACTTAATCAGCCCCGAAAACACGTAGATGTGGCCGCCCGGCGTGGCAAAAGCGTTTTGAATGGCGTCGTCCTTGATGATTTTCACATCCCACGGAAAGTCGTTGCGGTACTGTAGCTCACCTGAGTTCAACACCTTATTCACTACGCCATCCAGCAACGTGTAGGCCCGCTGATTGGCGGCGGTGCTGCGTTCCAGTAGTTTGTTCTGGGCGCGGTACGTCGAGTCGGTTTGGGCGGCTACCTGCTCCCCAAGGGCTTTGTCGTCTTCAATGGAAAACAGCACGGGGTTGCCATTGTCGTCGGTGCAGGCGGCGGTGCTTCCGAGAGTGGCGGCCAGGGAAAGCAGAAGTAAGGGACGGAGTGCAAAAAGACGCATCAGGAAATGCTGGTTGAAGGAAAAAGTGATAACTGGACTGCGTCTAGAAAAAACAGTGCCAGGACTGCCGATACGGAGCGTACAGGCCGCATGTTGCGGTTTTTAAAACACCAAGGCTAGACGGCAGAAAATCAGGCAGAAAGATTTTAGGATAAGCGGCCTGGCAGCCTGCAAATGCTTTTAACGCCCCGAACAACAGGCACAGACCTGAAACGGCAAAGACCTTTCCGCAGTATCTGCCGTACACAAATTCCCGCCCGCTGTACTAGTGCGGGCGGCACCTCTTTTCGTTTCTGATTTCTATGGCTACTGACACCCACCCGCGCACCAAGATTAAAAAGAAGCGCCTCGCCCCGCTGCCCGATTCGCACGAGCTCTACAAGGACCCCGCCCGGCAGGCCGAACTGGCCGGCCTGCGCTACCGCACCGATGCCAAGCCGGCCTTCACCCGCAAAGCCGGCCGCAACGGCAATTTCGCGTATTACACGGCTAAAGGTGAAAAAATCACCGACGAAAAAACGCTGGCTCGCATTGCCAGCTTCGTGATTCCACCGGCCTGGACCGACGTATGGATTTCCGATTCGCCCAATACGCACTTGCAGGTAACCGGCCACGATGCCAAGGGCCGCAAGCAGTACCGCTACCACCCTGCCTGGGACCAGGCCCGCAGCCTTACCAAGTTCAGCCGCTTGCGGGCGTTTGGAGAGAAGCTGGCCGACCTGCGCCAGCAGATGCAGAAAGACCTGAACCGTCCGCAGCTCGACAAAACCAAGGTTATAGCCTTGGTGCTCATGCTCATGGACCGGTCCTATATCCGCATCGGCAACAAGGAATACGCCAAGGAAAACAAAACCTACGGCCTCACCACCATGCGCGACAAGCACGTGCAAGTGAGCGGTGATAATGTGCGGTTTTCCTTCGTAGGCAAGAAAGGTGTGGCCCACGACCTTACGTTGCACGACCGAAAACTGGCCAAGCTGGTGCAGAAGTGCAAGGAAATCCCGGGGCAGCACCTGTTCCAATACTACGCTCCTGATGGGCACCGGGCCGAGCTGGAATCAGGCGACGTGAATGAATATTTGCAGCAAACAACCGGCATGGCGCTATCGGCCAAGGATTTCCGCACTTGGGGCGGCACCGTGAAGATGGTGGAGTGCCTGGAAGCGGTTATCAACGAAGAGCCGGACTTCCCGAAGCCCAAAACCCTGAAACGGGCCCTGAAAGATGTGGCGCACGAACTGGGCAACACGCCCACGGTTTGCTCGAAATACTATATCCACCCGCAGGTGGTCGAGCTGTTTAATTCCGACAAGCTCATTGATTACCTGCGCCGCCACGACGCCGACCCCGCCAAAAACGACTTGCTGACCCCCACCGAACACATGGTGCTCGACATGCTGGCGGAGCTTGAAAAAGTTAAAAATTAAGAAGTATAAGTTAAAAGTGGGCCGTTCAGCGAGCTTTGACAATGAAGCTGTTTAGGAAGTCTGAAAAACATAAAATGGAGGTCATGCTGAGCTTGCCGAAGCATCTCTACCGCTTTGTCTGAACCGTTGCAACGAAGCGGTAGAGATGCTTCGGCAAGCTCAGCATGACGGTCCAGCAACTTCCTAAACAGCTTCAATGCATCGAACGGCCCACTTTTAACTTATACTTCTCAATTTTTAACTGATTTTATCTACCAGAGCCGTCCCGGTCGAAGGCGTGAGACGTGACGCCGTGGGAAGTTTTGTCCTTCAGCTCGGGCGCGGGCTCAAACTTATTGTTGCGGGCCGTATCGTAAAACCGGGTTTTGCGGCGCCAGCCCTTCACGTGCGACTCATCGATGACTTCGTCTTCCTGAGGGCCGCCGTAGATGTTCACAAACGGGCTGCGCCGTACTGAGCCGCGCACTTCAAATACGTCGTCGCCCTGCAAGCCGTAGAGGTTGATGTGGCGGGTGTAGGCAGGGTTGAAGCTGCGCCGGTACAGCAGCGAATCAGTTTTGGTTTCCTTCTTACTATTAGGGAGGCGGTAGACCGATACCAGCGTGAGCGTGTCGCTGAGGCGGTCCACTACAAACCGCTCCTCTTCATCGGTGCCGGCAATCAGCACGCTTTCGGCCCGCAGCCGGTAGAACTCGGCGGCGGCTTGCGGCAGGGCGTCGCGCCGGGCCCGCAGGTCGGCTATCATTTCGGCCCCTTCCCGCTGGAACACCTCCCGCGGCAAACCCTGACGAACGGCTTTTTCAATCACCGAGTCGGTAAGCCGGCCCTGCAAGTCGCGGGCGGTGAGCAGGTAGGCGTTGCGGTTGAGTTCCGTTAGCACGTGCTCGTCGAGGTAGCGGGCATTGCGGGTGTAGCCTTCAATACTTGCGTAGCGCGGCCCGAAGCTCTGGAACTTGGGTACTACTTTACTGGCCAGCCACGAAATCAGGCCATCATCGAACCGGAAAAACACTTGGTCCCGGTCTTGCGGAACAGGCTCCCAACGGGTCTTGCCCTGCGCTTGCGGAAAAGCGGCCCAGGTCCACTGTCCTTCGTGCCGGTCCCAGTCGCCGAGCAGCAAATCGAGCAGCCGGGCCCGCAAAAACGCCGCTTCATCTATCGTGTTCTGGCTCGAAGCGTAGCGCTTTTCCAGCATATTGTCGCTTTCTTCCAGCTCGGTAGCGCCCGGTATGCGGCCGGCAATGTTCACCCGGTCCTCCAGCTTCTCCTCCAGCAGCACTACGCGCCCCCGGTACAGCTCCGACGCTTTGCCGAGCCTGTTCTCATCGGCCCGCACGTAGAAGGGGCGGGGAGTGGTATGCAGCACTCCGGCGGCTTCGGCCAGCGTGGGCACTACAAAAGCGCCGTAGGGGTGCCCGGCCGAAGTAGCATCGCGCACCAAGTTCAACACAAAGGTGTGGCGCAGCACTTTAGGCAGCGTACGGTACGGGTTCTTATCAATGGAGCGGAGCGCGTAGCCTTGGCCATTCGGGCTAAGCACGGTCATGCTGGTCGTTTGAAACCCGCCCCCAATTTTGCCGGGCTGCAAGCCTCCTGGGACTATGGTAGCCGGGTTCAGTACTGGCAGCGTAACCATCTGGGTCCAGGCCGGCCGGTGGTGGGGGCCCAGCAATATCCGCCCAATTGGCCCCCGTTGGTAATGCCGGCCGGCGGTTACACGGGCACTGTCGGCGCTGGCGGCCAGCGGTGTTGTGTCGGGCCGGGCATCGGGCTGAAAGAACTTCTGGCGGGCACAGCCAGCGGCTACTAAAAAAACGAGGGCAAGCGGGTAGGAAGGATTCATGCGGGGCAAAAAGCGCGGCGATACTCCTTGAACGCAGATACCGACTGGTGGTTAGTTATGGGTGTGCTATTGGCTGCTAATCTGGTTTGTAGTGTTGAGGTTGCGGGTTGCCAGCGTATTCATTTACGAAATAGCGCATTAGGTTAACCCCCGCAGCCCCGTTTGCGGTATAAGGCAGGTGCCCGGCCTTATGGCGCTACTACATTGTTCCGTGTTACTTCCTTTCATCTCGCGTCGGGTTTGGTTTACTGGTTGGCTATGTTCCTGGGTGATGTGCCAGGCGTGCACCGCGCCGGCGTCACCGGTTCAGGCTTCCGTTCCCGCCCCAATTCAACCCGATTCCACGGTGCGGGTAGCGGCGGGGCCACAATACGAACGGTCGGCGTTGCACCAGTTTTTTTGGGGGAAGCACTACCGAAAGCTGTGGGGCCTGCCCGTTACGGTGCCGGTGTTCAATTTGCGTACAGCCGTGCCCGGCGGCCTAACGCCGATACGGGAAGGCGGGTCGTTTCAAACCAAAAACCTGCGCCTAGTAGCCCCCGATGGCCGGCAGTACGTGTTGCGCTCCGTGGATAAAGATGCCACCAAGGCCTTGCCGGAGGAACTGCAAAACGGCCCCATTGGCCGCCTGATGAAAGATCAGACCAGCGTCATCAACCCCTACGGCGCCTACATTGTGCCCACCCTGGCCGAAGCCGTAGGCGTGTACCATACCAACCCCGTGCTGGTGTACGTAGCCGACGACCCCGCGCTAGGCGAGTTCCGGACGGCGTTTGCCAACGCCTTGTACTTGCTGGAAGAGCGCCCCGAGGGCGACCAAAGCACGGTAGCTAGTTTCGGCAATTCCAGCCTAGTAGAAAGCTCCCGCCGGGTATTCACCAACCTGCTAACCACGCCCCAGTACCGGGTGGATGCCCGCCCGTATCTGCGGGCCCGGCTGTTTGATATGTGGCTCGGCGACTGGAGCCGGCGCGAAGACCAGTGGCGCTGGGCCAGCTTTCCAACTCCCTCCAACGGAACGCAGTACCGCCCAATTCCGCGCGACCGGGACCACGCCTTTTTCAAGTTCAACGACGGGCTGCTGACTCATATTATTGGGTGGGTGAAGTCCAACTACCAAACCTTCGACGAGGATATCAAGCTCAACGACGTAGCCGGCCTCAACCGCGCTGCCGAGCCCATGGACAAGTCGCTGCTGGTGTACCTCAACCGGCAGGATTTTCAGCAGATTGCCGATTCCATGCAGCGGCAGCTGTCTGATGCCGTTATCAAGCAGGCGCTGGCCGTATGGCCGCAGGAGGTGTATGCGCTGGCCGGGGAGGAGTTCAACCGCAAGCTCCGTAGCCGCCGCCAGCAACTACCAGCTGTGGCTAACAAGTTTTATGAGCTGCTGGCCCGGCACGTGGAAATACCCGGCACCGATGCTCCCGAGCGGTTTGTAGTGGAAGCCCCCACCCCGCAACAACTCCGAATAAGCGTATATCAGCGCGGTTGTGCCTGCCTGGACAGCTTGATAGGGCAGCGCGTATTCAAAACGGGCGAAACCAGCACGGTAAAGCTGTTCGGGCTGGGCGGCAACGACGTTTTTGAACTGCGGGCACTCCCCACTTCAGGCATCACGCTAAGCATTTATGATGGGGCCGGCCAGGATGTGATAACCGCACCATTGGAAAAAGCTCCTAGCCGGACGCGCATCACCGTCTTCGACAGTGGCGACGGTAACAGTATTCGGGTGCCGCGCCCCGTGGAGGTAGAAAAGTACGTGCCCGCTGCCACCGAATTTGATGGAGCTGGTTGGCTGCTTCGGCATCGGCTCTTCTAAGGAAGGCGCAGGTTAGGCATACTACTGCCAGTCGTACGAACGATACCATTACCTTTGCACCTCTATTCTATTCGATGCAGCAATTTTCCTCGCCTGATTACCTGTCTATTTCCTACCGCGACGACTTGCGTATGCTAGTAGCTCGCTGGATGCGGCCGGTTTCAGCCTTGGAAACCCGCGAAGGCTATCAGGCTATTCTGACAGCGGGCCAGCACTTCCAATGCCCGTTCTGGCTGCTCGACGCCCGCCGGCGGCTGCCCGCCGATGAAGAAACCACGCAGTGGGGCCTCTACGAGTTTTTTCCGCAGCTCAGCGCTAAGCTCGGCAGCCGGGTGTATATGAGTCAGTTGCTTTCGCCTAGCTACCAGTTGCTTACCCAGGCTATTCCGGCCTTTCAAGAACTCGAAAGACAGCCTACCCAGTCGTATATGATGCGGCGCTTCAACGACGAAGCCCAGGCCGTGCAATGGCTGCGCGAATGCCAGAGCAACATCATAACGCAGTAATTGCCTCGGCCCTCCGGCTACTTCCTCAGTCTATCCGCAGTTCCTAGGTAACCTCCTGCGTGGCTAGAAGGATAGCTTCAGGCTGTGGCGCTCTATAATGGCTCGCAAGGCCACGCAGTACCAGTGGCGGCCGCGCGGGCCTACCCAGCGGTAGCGGCGCTGCATGTGGTCGATGTATTTGGGCTCAGTAACGGAGGCGCTGGACGGGGACGGTAAAAGTTGGCTCATGGCAAGGTAGAGTTGTAAGTAATTGATATGCTGTAAAGCTAAACTTTTGACCTACCCGTTGTCAACCTGATTTGTATCACATGAATATGTGATGCCAGCCCTGCTTCTGTCACCTTGCTTCACAAAAAAAGCCCGCCGCAGGTATGGCTACCTGAGCGGGCTTAAACCGGAAAGCTGACTTGGCTTTAGGCCGTGGTGGTCTTGAACAGTTTCACCTTGTCTTTGTGCTTGGTGCGCAGGTACTGCCGGATAATCTGCTGCACGTCTTTGTTGTCGTTGTAGCGTGTAATCACCTCTTTGAAGTCGTTGATATTGCGGGCCGAGAAGGTTTCATCCACGTAGGCAAAGCCCAGATACCGGCCGTTTTCCACCAGCACCACTGTCTTTTCCAGCTCCGAGCGGCCTTTGCCAATCACCACAAACGAGCCGTGCTCATACGTAAACGACTCAATGGCCTGCTCCACGCGGGCATTGTACTCATCGGCGGGCTCTAGGCCAATGCAGGCACCGTTGCAGCGGTGCACCTGGTAGTCAAAGCAGGAGCCGGCGGTTTTGTACAGGTCGCAGAGCTTCTGGCAGAGGTTGAACTTGGCCACTTTATGAAACAGGAAGCCCTTGGCCTTGTACTGGTTGCCCAGCGCAATCAGCGGGTGCGACTCGGCGTGGTCGTCGGCGCGGCCGTAGTAGAGGCGCTTATAGCCGTTTTCGTCGGTGCGCAGGAAAATACCGGCCGGAAACACCGAGCGGCGCTGGGCCCGGTTGTACAGCGGCTTTAACCGCTTGATTTCGTGCGACTCATATAGCAGCGCCACCAACTCCGAGCCGGTCAGTTCCCAGGTAATGTCGGAAATAGAGTTCTTGAACTCGATGCTCTTGCGCGACTTGTAATCAATGGCGAAGTGCTGCAAAATCCGCTTGTAGATGTTGATGCTCTTGCCCACGTAAATCACCTCCCCCGCCTCGTTGTGGAAGTAATACACCCCCGCCGAGTGCGGCAGCGTCGACATTTTGGCCGGTGTGATGTTGGCCGGTAACAGCGCCGTTTTAATAGCTTCCTGCACTGCCTTAATCTTGCGGGCCGAAGGCTGCTTGGTTGTCACGGCATCCTCGGCTCCAGTTACGGGCCGGCGGCCGCTCGGGGCGGTGGCATCCACGGCCGCCAGCGTATCGGCCGTCGAAATGGTGGGGTTGCGCAAAGCCTCGTCCTGCTGGCTGATTTTCAGGAGCCGGTCGAAGAGGATGGCGGTAGCGGCAGCGTCGCCGGCGGCGCGGTGGCGGCCATTCAGCGGAATCCCGATGTTCTGGCAGAGCTTGCCCAAGCTGTAGCTAGGCTGGCCCGGCATCAATGACCGGCTCAGGCGCACAGTGCACAGCGTTTTGCGCGAGTAGTTGTAGCCTAAGTCGGCAAATTCTTTCTTTAGAAAGCTGTAGTCGAACCGCACGTTGTGCGCCACAAACACGCAGCCCTCCGTCATTTCCACCACCTTGCGGGCCACCTCATGAAACTTGGGCGCGTCGCGCACCATATCGTCGGTGATGCCCGTGAGCTGGGTGATGAAGAACGGAATAGACCGGCCGGGATTGAGCAGGGTTTCGTACTGGTCGACCACCTTTTCGCCATCGTGAATGAAGATGGCTATTTCGGTGATGCGGTCCTGTGCGGGCTGGCCCCCGGTGGTTTCAAGGTCAATGATGGCGTACAAAAGCGGCGCGGTATCAGGTAATAGAATGAGCTAGAGCAAGTAGTAATGATAACAAAGATAACCCTACGGATGGTTGCGTTATGAAGAAAACCAGCGTGCTAGTAGGGGCAAATACGTAACAGAATGGCGTTTCAGGGCACAAAAAAAGGCCCGCATAGTGCGGGCCTTTTTAATACAAGCAAGGGTTGTAGCTTAGCGTACTGCCGATTTCTGCTGGGTAATCCAGTTTTTAGCCGACAGAATTTCGCCGTGCTGCTTCTGGATTACGGTGCGGGCTTCAGCAGGCAACTCGTTTGATTTCAATGCCGTTTCGTAGGCCGACAGCGCCGTAGCGTCGCCGGTTTCGCACTCGCCCAGAATTGCCGCATCATCCTGGCCGGTAATGGCCGATTTGATGTTGATCCAGCCGCGGTGTACGGCAGCGGCAGCATCGGCGGCCAGGCCTTCAATCGTGTTGGTTTCTTCTGGGTTGATGCCGTACTGCTGCGCGTGCTGCGACAATTCCGAAGCGAACTGAGCGCGCTGCTGGCTCATTTTGCTGAGCTGTGATTTCAACTCGCCGCTCGATGCTTCTTCGGCAGCTTCCTGATAGCCTTTGGCGGCCGTTTTGTTGATTTCTACTAGGTCGTTGTAAGCGCGGGCGGTTTCGCCGGTGATGGTAGCCATGATTGGAAAATTTGGTCGTGGAAAGGAAGGAATGCCGACAGCCGATAGCCGTCTGGCTTGGTGTGTTATACCTTCCCAGCCAACAACAGGTTGCCGGCTGCTCAGTATAAAATTTAGGTTTGTGCCCTAAACCAGCTGAAAACTCGGCAGCTAGGCCCAACCGGTAGTTGGTTGGCAGTGCGTTCGATTAGCGCTACTTTTGGGCGGCCCGGCCCGGTGGTCGGCTGCTATGTATCCGGTCCGTTCAAGCCGATATAGACTTGCTGCTTTATTGCGTATGAAGGTTTCTGAAGTTCTGCCGTCGGCCCCGCGTTTGCTGAAGTTTCCGCAAACCGGCGACGCCCGTACGGGCTTCACCACCACCGCCACGCCCCCAACGCTGCCGTTTCAGGTGGCCCGCACCTACTGGACCTACCTCACGCCCGACGAGGTATTGCGCGGGCACCACGCCCACCGTGCGCTGGAGCAAGTGCTGTTTGCTGTGAGCGGCAGCCTGGAAATCACCCTGGAAAACCCGGCCGGCACGCGCCTGCACTTCACCCTCACCCAGCCCGACGAAGGACTGTACCTGGCTGGCCTCTACTGGCGCACCATCCGCTTCCACAATCAGGCGGTGCTGCTTTGCCTGGCGTCGCAGCCGTATTCCGAAGCCAGCTACATCCGCGACTATGCTACCTTCCGGAGCATGGCCGCTCAGCCGCTGGCAGTATGAGTGTGCCATTGGCCGCTGCTGATGCCCTGCGAGTGGAAGCCTACACGCCCGCTCAGGCCGCCGTTTGGGATGCGCTGGTAGCGGCTTCCACCAACGGTCCGTTCCTGTTTGCCCGCACCTTTCTCGACTACCACCAAGACCGATTTATAGACCACTCCTGGCTGGTGTGGCAGGGGCCAAAGCTGCGGGCCGTATTTGCCGCCGCCGTGGCCCGCACTACCACCGAGTTAACCACGCTGGTAGCGCACCCCGGCCTGGCCTACGGTGGTTTGGTAACTGCCGCAGGTGTGAAGTACGCCGAAGCCGCCGCCATGCTGGACTTGCTGCGGGCAGCCTGGCAGGCAGCGGGTTTTCAGCACCTGCTGGTGAGGCCCGTGCCCCGGGTTTTCTGCCGTCAGTTTTCCGAAAACCAGGTGTTTTGGCTACATCAGCAAGGTGCCGTGCTCAGTAATCGGGAGCTGAACTCGGTGCTGGATTTAACGGAGCCCGTGCGCATTGGTACCTGGCGGCGCGGCAACCTGCGCAAAGCCCGCTTGCACGGCGTGGCCGTTCGGCTAGCCTCCAACGCCGACTATGAGCCCTATTGGCAATTGCTCACCGAAACTCTGGCCGAAGTGCACGGCCGCCAGCCGGTGCATACGTTAACCGAAATCAGCCGCCTCCGCGACCAAAACCCCGGCCATTTAGAGCTGTGGGGAGCGTGGCTGGGCACCGAGTTGGTGGCTGGCGTAGTGGTGTTTCAGGACAAGCGGCAGGGCTTCGCGCACACGCAGTATATTGCCGGCAACTCCCAAGGCAAGCAAGTAGGAGCCGTTGATGCTGTGTTGGCCCATCTCATCAAGGAAAAAGCAACCCAGTACCGGCGGCTGTCTTTCGGTATTTCCACGGTGCAGGGTGTTGTAAATCCGGGCTTGCTCAATCAGAAGGAAGGATTTGGTGCCACCGCCGAACTGATGGACGCCTACCGCTTGGCGCTTTAAGCTGCTTCGGAACTCACAAAAAACGGCGGCTGCCCATGGGCAGCCGCCGTTTTTTGTGGTATGGTGTTGAGCTATGTTTACGACGGTGCCCCTCTGAGCCTGGCCCAAAGCTTGGCAATGGTGCCGGGGCTTTGGTTGCCGGGTTTGGTGGAGTCTTCGCCCTCGGCCGTGTCGCCGAGCAGGAAGCCCCAGGGCTCGGTGGTTTTGTTGGAATCCAGCACTACCTTGATAACGGCCATCAGCGGAATGCTCAAGATCATGCCCGGCGTGCCCCACAGCGCGTTGCCCAAAATCAGGGCCAGGATGGCGGCCAGCGGGTTGATGCTTACCTGCGAGCCGGTAATCATGGGCGTAATGAAGTTGCCTTCCAGGAACTGCACCGCCACAAACACTCCGATAACACCCGCTGCTTTCAGCGGCGAGCCGGTTTCTACCAGCGTAATAATGGCCGGCAGGGTAGCCCCAATCATGATGCCGATGTAGGGAATGATAGCCAACACCGAGGCGAAAATGGCGAAGAAGATGGCGAATTTCACCCCCAGGGCCAGCAAACCAATGCCATTAAGAATAGCCACAATGGCAATAACCTTCAGCAAGCCCGAAATGTAGGCCTGCACCACCGTTTGAATGCTGTCCACGGTGTGCAGCACCGACGTGCGCTTCTCCGGCTTCACAAATCGGAACATAAACTGCCGCAGATGGTCGCGGTACAGGAGCAAGCAGAAGATGTAGATAAACACCTGCGCCAAATTGCCAAGCACTGCCGACGTGGTGTTGAGCGTGGTGCCCAAGTACGAGCCGCCCGACTTTTTCAGGACTTTTAGCGTGGAATCTTTCACTTCTTCCAAGCTCATGGGCTTATAGCCAAACTTCATTTGGGCCCACTGTTGGGCGTTATTGAAAAACTCCATCAGCTTGGTTTGCAGCTTGGGAAGCTCGTCTTTGAACTGCGTGAGCTGTGAGCCGAAGCCTATAATAACGCCTGCAAAAATCAAGACTAGCACTAGCAAGCAAATGATAATGGCCCACACTCGGCCCACGCCGTGGTTTTCCAGCCAGCTGC
Organism: Hymenobacter telluris; assembly: GCF_017313265.1. Classification (GTDB taxonomy): domain Bacteria; phylum Bacteroidota; class Bacteroidia; order Cytophagales; family Hymenobacteraceae; genus Hymenobacter; species Hymenobacter telluris. Next base: position 13,222 of record NZ_JAFLQZ010000031.1, read on the forward strand.
ACAGCGGCAGCAGCAGCAGCGCAAACAACGCCGAGAAAACCAACGGCAGCAGAATATCATCAAGAACGCGCAGAGTGTATACCAGCAGCACCGCGCCTAGCATGAAGAAGGCAAACTGAATGGCCGCCGACTGTTTTACTGGCTCACTGGGCTTATGGCTGGGCGGGGGCAAATGATGTTGGGTAGAAGGGGGCTGCATGTGCTAAAATTATTGGGAAATCTGAGAGAAGGAAACTTTGATTTTCAGCGACGAAACGGAACAAACAAGGAAAAAAGGCGCGTTTAGTGTAAACAAAAGCCAAGGTTTTGCTAACTTGGCTAGCGAAATGAGGCGTGGAAACGGGGGATTTTCTGCGTTATTTTACCTTGAATCTGATTACTGGTTTTCCTGATGGCTGAACAAGAAGCACCTATCGTTGCCGTACCCGACCATGGCTACACCGAAGACAGCATCCGGTCCTTGGACTGGCGCGAACATATCCGGCTGCGGCCCGGCATGTACATCGGTAAGCTCGGCGACGGTTCAGCTTACGATGATGGCATTTATGTGTTGGTAAAAGAAGTTATCGACAACTCGATTGACGAGCACGTCATGGGCCACGGCCGCACCATCGACATCAAGATATCCGACCATCGGGTGCAGGTGCGCGACTACGGACGCGGGATTCCGCTGGGCAAAGTCGTCGATGTGGTAAGTAAAATCAACACCGGCGGCAAGTACGACAGCAAAGTCTTTCAGAAGTCTGTGGGCTTAAACGGGGTTGGTACGAAAGCGGTTAATGCGCTTAGCAATTACTTTCTGGTGCAGTCGGTGCGCGACGGGCTGATGAAGGCGGCGGAGTTCTCGCAGGGCAACCTGGTGCAGGACCCCAAGCCCATCAAGACCAGCCAGCGCAACGGCACACTGATGACCTTCCAGCCCGACGATACGATTTTCCGCAACTACCGTTTCATCCCGGAGTACCTGGAAAATCAGATCTGGAACTACGTTTATCTGAACGCCGGGCTGACCATCAACTTCAACGGTCAGAAGTATTACTCCGAGCACGGTTTGCTGGATTTGCTGGCCCGCAAAATCGACGAGGAGAGCCGCCGCTACCCGATTATCCACCTGAAAGGAGAGGACATCGAACTGGCGCTTACCCACGGCAACGACTACGGCGAAGAGTACTACTCGTTCGTGAACGGGCAGTACACCACCCAAGGCGGTACGCACTTGGCCGCCTTCCGGGAGGCCGTGGTGAAAACCCTGCGCGAGTTCTACAAAAAGGAGTACGACGCCGCCGACATTCGGGGCTCCATTGTGGGGGCTATTTCGGTGCGGGTGCAGGAGCCGGTGTTTGAAAGCCAGACTAAAACCAAGCTCGGTTCTATCAACATGGGCCCCGATGGCCCCACCGTGCGCGGCTTCATCCTCGACTTTGTAAAAGAGCACCTCGACAACTTCCTGCACAAGAATCCGGAAACGGCCGACGCCCTCAAGCGGCGCATCGAGCAGAACGAGCGGGAGCGGAAGGATATGGCCGGCGTGAAAAAGCTGGCCAACCAGCGCGCCAAAAAAGCCAATCTGCACAACCGCAAGCTCCGCGACTGTCGGTTCCACTTCGGCGAAGGCAAGCAGGAGGCCGAGGCCCTCACCACGCTCTTCATCACCGAGGGCGACTCGGCCTCGGGCAGTATTACCAAGAGCCGCAACGTGGAAACCGAGGCGGTGTTCAGCTTGCGCGGTAAGCCACTGAACTGCTTTGGGTTGAAGAAGAAGATTGTATACGAAAACGAGGAGCTGAATCTGTTGCAGCACGCCCTCAACATCGAGGAAGGCATCGAGCACCTGCGCTACAACCGCGTGGTAATTGCCACCGACGCCGACGTGGATGGCATGCACATCCGGCTGCTGCTGCTCACGTTCTTTTTGCAATTCTTCCCCGATTTGGTGCGCAATGGCCACGTGTTCATCCTGGAAACGCCGCTGTTCCGGGTGCGCAACAAGAAAACCACCATCTACTGCTACAACGAGCAGGAAAAGCAGAACGCCATGCGCAAGCTGGGCCGCAACCCCGAGGTAACGCGCTTCAAAGGTCTCGGCGAAATCAGCCCCGACGAGTTCGGCAAGTTCATCGGCGACAACATCAAGCTGGAGCCCGTCATTCTGCAATCCGACCGTTCCATTCAGCAGGTGCTGACTTACTACATGGGCAAAAACACGCCCGCCCGTCAGGAATTCATCATCGAAAACCTGCGGCTGGAGAAAGACCTCGTAACGAGCGACGTGCTGCCGGTGGAAGAAGTGCCCGAGGAGGATTTGGCGTAGAGTATAGTTTTAACCTTCTGTTTGGCGGTGGCTAGAGCTGCTGCCAAAGCAGGAGAGAGGTACAAGAACAATAACCGTGGCAAGCGCCACACCCCGCTGTGTCAGAAGAGAACAACCCCCAAGACCTGAATGCTGAAGAGCAACCCAATCTGTTTGGTGCCGGCGACTCGTTTGAGTTCGGGACCGACTCCGACGCCCCCGTGCCAACCGAAGAAGCGGCGCAATCGGTGGTAAGTGAAGCCGGTGAGCTGCTGCTATCCGAAACCAGCGGCGACGTGGAAACTATCACGCAGCCCGAGCCCGTAACCGAGGAAGTAGAAGAGCAACCCAAGTTCGCGCCCGGCGAAACCATCCACGACGTAGCCACCGTGAACGGCATGTACCAGAACTGGTTTCTGGATTATGCTTCCTACGTGATTCTGGAGCGTGCCGTGCCCGCCATTGAAGATGGCCTCAAGCCCGTGCAGCGGCGTATCCTGCACGCCATGAAGGAGATGGACGACGGCCGCTTCAACAAAGTAGCCAACGTCATTGGGCAAACCATGCAGTACCATCCCCACGGCGACGCCTCCATTGGCGACGCTATGGTGAACCTGGGGCAGAAGGACTTGCTGATTGAAACCCAAGGCAACTGGGGCGACATCCGAACTGGTGACGGTGCCGCCGCGCCGCGCTACATTGAGGCCCGTTTAAGCAAGTTTGCGCTGGATGTGGTGTTCAACCCCGACATTACGGAGTGGCAAATGAGCTACGACGGCCGCAAGCGCGAGCCTACCACGCTACCCGTGAAGTTTCCGCTACTGCTGGCGCAAGGCGTAGAAGGCATTGCTGTGGGCTTGAGCACTAAGATCATGCCCCACAACTTCCGCGAGTTGTGCAAAGCCAGCATCGACGTGCTGCGGGGCCGCGACATTCAGCTGTTCCCCGACTTCCCAACCGGCGGCCTCTGCGACGTAACCAACTATAACGGCGGCTTGCGCGGCGCCAAAATCCGGCTGCGCGCCACCATCGAGAAGGTGGACAAGACCTTGCTGGTCATTCGGGATATTCCGTACGGCACCACCACCACGGCGCTGATGGAAAGCATCGTGAAAGCCTCGGAAGCCAACAAAATCAAGATCAAGAAGGTGGTCGATAATACGGCGGCCGAAGTGGAAATCCAGGTGCACCTGCCTACGGGCGTGTCGCCGGACCTGACCATGGACGCGCTGTACGCCTTCACCGACTGCGAAATCAGCATCTCGCCCAACACCTGCGTTATTATTGAGGATAAGCCGCGCTTTGTGGGGGTAGAGGACATGCTGCGCCTGAGCACCCAGAAAACGCTGCGCCTTCTGGAGCGGGAGTTGGAAATCCGGCAGGACGAGCTGGAGGAAAAGTGGCATTCGGCTTCATTGGAGAAGATTTTCATCGAAAACCGCATCTACCGCAAAATCGAGGAGTGCGAAACCTGGGAAGATATTCTGCAAACCATCGACGCCGGATTGCGCAAGTTCGTGCGCATTGAAGGGGAAAAGCCGAAAGCCAATGATACGCGCATTGTGCTGCGCCGCGCCATTACCGAGGACGACCTGACGCGCCTCACTGAAATCCGCATCAAGCGCATCAGCAAGTACGATGGCTTCAAGGCCGACGAGTACATTCAACGCCTGGAAACTGAGTTGGCCGAAGTAGCCGACCATCTGGCCAACCTCACGCGCTACGCCATCAACTACTTCGAGGGCCTGCTGAAAAAGTACGGCCAGCACCGGGAGCGGAAAACCCAGCTGCGCACCTTCGACGTGGTAACGGCTCAGAAAGTAGCCGTGGCCAACCAGAAGCTCTACGTAAACTACGCCGATGGTTTTGTGGGCTACGGCCTGAAAAAAGACGAAAAGGCGGTAGCGGTAGCCGACTGCTCCGACCTTGACGATATCATTGCCATCCGCCGCGACGGTTCGTTTACGGTGAGCCGCATTGCCGAGAAAACCTTCGTGGGCAAGGATATTCTGCACGCCGGCGTATACAACAAAAACGACGACCGGCTGGTGTACAACATGGTGTATCTGGATGGAGCCTCGGGCATTGCCTTCGCCAAGCGCTTCCTGGTGTCGGGCATCACCCGCGACAAAGTGTACGACCTCACCAAAGGCACCAAGGGCACCAAAACGCTCTATCTCACGGCCAACCCCAACTCCGAGTCGGAGGTGGTGAGCGTGCAGCTTAGCGACAAGGCGCCGGCCCGGGTGAAGCAGTTTGATTTCGACTTTGCTGAGTTGGCTATCAAAGGCAAAGGCTCGATGGGCAACATTGTGACCAAGCAGCCCATCAAGAAAATCGTGCAGAAAAGCCGGGGCGACTCGACGCTGGGTGGCCGCGAAACGTTCTTCGATGCCGTAGTAGGCCGCCTCAACACCGCCGGCCACGGCCGCTACCTGGGTGCTTTCGATACCGAGGATAGCATTCTGGTAGTGTACAAGGATGGCTCGTACGAAATGAAATCGGCCGACCCAGCGCACCACTTCGATGTGCCCAACATTGTGCTGTTGCGCAAGTTCGAGCCCAATACGGTGCTGAGCGCGGTGTACGTAGATGGAGACACTAAAATTCACTACGTCAAGCGGTTCAAGATTGAAACCAGCACTTTGGAGAAGCGCTTCATCTTCATATCAGAAACGAAAGGCTCCAAGCTGCTGGTTGCCACGGCCTACCCCGAACCAGTAGCAGAAATCAAGTTCCAGCGCGACAAAAAGGCCGACAAGGAAACCGAGAAATTGCTGCTGCACGAGTTCATCGACGTGAAAGGCTGGAAGGCCATGGGCAATAAGCTCAACTACTACAAAATCCACAGTGTAACGCTACTCACCGACGAAGGCCCTGACCCGCAGCGGCGGGAAGCACCCAAAAAGCGCGGCCCCCGGCCCGACACCGATGCCGCCGGCGCTGCCAACGGTCAAACGGGCCCATTGCCAGAGCTAACCGGCCCCGTAGACATATCAGCCGACGATGTAGCTCAGGCCCAGGCCATTCTGAAAACGCCTAAGTCGCAGCTCAAACTGTTCTAACGCAACGCCCTGCCGCAGCCCGGCAGGGCGTTTCACTTAGTTAAAGGAGTTTCAGAGTCGGTGTACAGGTTGAACGAGGTAGGGGCGGGGCTGGCCCCCGCCCCTACGCCTGCGCTTTTCAACAATTCCGTTCGATGACGGGCGGGGGCAACCATACCTTACCCTGACTCCAAAATCGCACTGGCTGCGTGCATTCCAACCAATGCAGGCATGCCACGCAGCATGAACTACCGCCATTGCAGGCTGCGTTAGGAATGCTGCTGAGCGCCAACCAATCAGGAAGCTAAACTGAAAAACTGCGTATTTGGGGTAAAAGCCGCAGTTTTGTGGCGGAGTCTGTATGAGGAAGCTGTTCGTTTGTTTGTGGGTAGTGGTTGTACTGATCGGGCTGAATGCCGGGCCAGCACATGGGCAGTTCCGCAAGCCCAAACCCAAGCCTAAAGCCCCGGTCGAGTCACCAATATCCAGCGAGGTGGCAAATCTGCTGGCCGAAGCCCGAACGTTACAGGCCCAGTACAAAGAATCGGAGGCGTTGGCCAAGTACGAGCAGGTGCTGGCCAAGGCGCCGGCCACGTACGAGGCGCTGTGGCAAGCGGCCGTGCTCAGCGTCCGGATTGGGGCCCGTTACACCGACGAAACCCGGAAGCTGGCCTACTTCTCGGCTGCCCGGCTCTACTCCAGCCGGGCCTTGGTGGTACGGCCGGATGGGGCCGAAAGCAATTATGCCGAGGCCTTGGCTCTGGCCAACCAAGCCACGCTGGTTACGGCCCGCGCCCGGCTGCTGGCCTATCGGGAAATGAAACCGTACGTCTTCAAAGCCGTGGAGCAGCGCCCCGATTTTGCCGACGCCTGGCAGCTGCTGGGCCGCTGGCACTTCCGCGTCGACCACTACAGCCTCATTGAGCGAGTATATTCGCGGCTGTTTTTGGGTGGTACCCCCGATGGCGCCAGCAGCAATGCCGCCGTGAATGCCCTGCTGAAAGCCCACGAGCTGGAGCCGCAACGCATCCAATATCCGTATGACCTCGCACGCATTTTACTCAGCCAGAAGTTGCGGACCCGCGCCGTGGCCGCTCTTCAGGACGCCGTGGAAATCACGCCCGTGACAGCCGAAGAGTTGGAAATCAGCCGCCGCTGCCGCAAGCTGCTGGTGCAGCTCAACCGCAAGATGCTCAAGCAAGTGCAGAACCGCGTGCGGGAGTTGGAGTAGGGCAGGAGCCCGTTGCTGATCCAGATGACGCTTGACCTCTGGTCATGTGGTATCTTTGTAGTTATCGATTGTATTTCGAGTTCACCCTGTTGTTTGTGGCTTTTTCGCGCTTCGTTTTCCGGCTGTTACCCTTACTCGTGCTCGGCGGTGCCATGGCTTCTTGCGGCAGCAATACCGATGAAGAGGAACCCGAAACGATGGTCAGCCTAACCACGGTGCAGAGCGGCCCCAAAGTGCAAGCCGAAGAGCTGGACGGGGCCATCAGCCGCCAACCCCGGAATGCCTCCCTGTACGCCCGCCGAGCGGCGTTTCGCCTCGATGCCGGTCAGGTAGAACCCGCGTTGGTAGACATCAACCGCGCCCTCGATTTAGATGATGCTCCCGGCGAGTTCTATTTCACTAAAGCCCGCGCGCTTCGGGCCCAAGGCAAATACCAATCGGCCTTGGCGGCGGCCGACGTGGCCTCACAACGGGGGTATGCCTCCGTCGAGCTGAACCTGTTAGTGGGTGAAACCCACCTGGCGGCACGCCACTACCAAACCGCCATCGACTACCTGGACCGCACTTTGCAACAGGAACCCGACCACACGGCGGCCCTGTTTTATAAAGGCGTGGCCTACATCGGCCTCCAGGACACAGTGCAGGCCTTGGACTACCTACGGGCCAGCCTGGCCCGTGACCCGCGCCAACCCGAAACGCTGCATCAACTGGCGTTTCTCTCCAATGCCTTCCGGCAGCCCGCCAACGCGGCTATTTACGCAGCTCGTGGCCTGAAACTGGCCCCCACGTACGGGCCACTTTGGTACGACTATGGCCGCCAGTTCGAACTGCAAAACCAGCCCGATAGCGCCACCCGCATCTACGCCCGGGTTGTGCAGCTCGATACCACCTTCTACCGGGCCGACTACCGGCTGGCCATGGCGGCCTTCAAAAACCGCAAGTACGACGCCGCAATTCCGCATTTGCAGCGGGCCCTGCGTCGTTCGGTGCGGTTGCTGGGTGCTCGCCAAATGCTGGCCGAAAGCTACGAGAGCCTCGGCCGCTACCAGGAAGCCGCCGACCAATACCGCCTGCTGGTAGTGGAAAACCCTGGCAACCGGCACTGGACTTATAAAGCCTGGAAGGTTGGGAACCGCGCCCAAGGCATCATCGTGGATGAGAGGCCCCAGCGGGCAGCGCCAGTTGAAGAGCAATTAGAGCCCATATCTCCGTTGCGTCCGGGGCTTTAGCAGTTAGGGAGTTGGAAGCGGTGAAGTTGTGCCGTGGCCTTGTGCATAATGGGTAGCCGATTTCACAACTTCATCTTTCACAACTTCACCCTTTCCGTAACTTGCGGCTTCACGGCTGTTTGTATAGCCATTATCAACTCCATTCAATGCTCAATATCACCCTCCCCGACGGCTCGGTGCGCCAGTTTGTAGATGGCGCCACGGGCTACGACGTTGCCGCCGGCATCAGCGAAGGCCTCGCCCGCAATGCTCTCGGTGTCCGCGTCAATGGCGAAGTGCGCGACCTGCACCGCCCCATCGAACAGGATGCCGACGTGGCTATTCTGACCTGGAACGACCAGGACGGCAAAAGCACCTTCTGGCATTCGTCGGCCCACTTGCTGGCCGAAGCTCTCGAAGCCCTGTACCCCGGCGTAAAGCTCGGCATCGGTCCCAGCATCGAAAACGGCTTCTATTACGACATCGACTTAGGCGAAGGCCGCACCATTTCTTCGGAAGATTTCCCGGAAATTGAGAAGAAGATGCTGGAGCTGGCCAAAAAGAAAAGCCAATACGAGCGGCGCGCTGTAAGCAAAGCCGACGCCATTGCCTACTTCACGGAGAAGGCCGACCCCTATAAGCTCGACCTGCTGGAACGCCTCGATGACGGCTCCATTACGTTTTACACGCAAGGAGACTTCACCGACCTTTGCCGCGGGCCGCATATTCCGGATACCAGCCCCATTAAGGCAGTAAAGCTGCTGAACGTAGCGGGTGCCTACTGGCGCGGCGACGAAAAAAACAAGCAGCTCACCCGCATCTACGGCATCACCTTCCCGAAAGCCAAAGAGCTAACGGAGTACCTGGAGAAGCTGGAAGAAGCCAAACGCCGCGACCATCGTAAGCTGGGCAAGGAGTTGGAGCTGTTTGCCTTCTCCGACAAGGTAGGAGCGGGGCTGCCCCTGTGGCTACCCAAAGGCACCGCCCTGCGCGAGCGGCTGGAGCAATTCCTGCGGCGTGCCCAAACGAAAGCTGGCTACTCGCCCGTCGTGACGCCTCATATCGGCTCGAAAGAGCTGTACGTGACCAGCGGCCACTACGAAAAGTACGGCGCCGATTCGTTCCAGCCCATCAAGACGCCAAACCCCGGCGAGGAGTTCTTTCTCAAGCCGATGAACTGCCCGCATCACTGCGAAATCTACAAAACCAAACCCCGCTCGTACCGCGACTTACCCGTGCGCTTAGCTGAGTTTGGCACGGTGTATCGTTATGAGCAGTCAGGCGAGTTGCACGGCCTGACGCGGGTGCGGGGATTCACGCAGGATGATGCGCACATCTTCTGCCGGCCCGACCAAGTAAAGGAAGAGTTCCTGAAGGTAATCGACATCGTGCTGTACGTGCTGAAGGCGCTGGAATTTCCTGACTTCACGGCGCAGATTTCCCTCCGCGACCCGGAAAACAAAACCAAGTACATTGGTTCAGATGAGAACTGGGCCCGCGCGGAAGCGGCTATCCAGGAGGCTGCCGCTGAGAAGGGCCTTAACACCGTAACTGAGTTGGGCGAGGCGGCTTTCTACGGCCCCAAACTCGACTTTATGGTGCGCGACGCCTTGGGCCGCAAGTGGCAGCTCGGTACGATTCAGGTGGATTATAACCTGCCCGAGCGATTCGAGCTAGAGTACGTAGCTTCCGACAACTCGCGGCAGCGCCCCGTTATGATTCACCGGGCACCGTTTGGGTCGCTGGAGCGGTTTGTGGCCGTGCTCATCGAGCACTGCGGCGGTAATTTCCCGCTGTGGCTCTCGCCCGAGCAATTCGTGGTACTCCCGATTTCCGAGAAATACCATGACTACGCTCAGCAGGTGTACGATACGCTGGTGCAAGCCGAGCTACGCGGCACCGTTGACCACCGCGACGAGAAAATCGGCCGCAAAATCCGCGACGCCGAGGTTTCTAAAGTGCCGTACATGCTGATTGTTGGCGAAAAGGAGCAAGAAAACTGTATCGTTTCGGTGCGCAAACACGGCGAAGGTGACGTAGGCGCCATGCCCATCACCGACTTTGTGCAGGACTTTCAGGCACAAATAGCGGCCATGATGGACGGCAAAACCAAATAAAATTTGTTTGTATAGAGTAGCTGACGAGGTGGAAGTATTCGGTTTCCTGAAGCCAGGCGCCTTGTCAGTTGCTCCATCAAACTATTCTTTTTCAAAAGCTCATGGGCAATTTTATATAGCCTTCTTTGAGCGTTTGGAAAAAATGGCGGATATTTGCCCGCTGATTGAACCCATTGAGCCTGTCTCATGTCGTGTCAATCTTAGCAAGACTATTTAGCTCACCCTCAAGAGAACCAAGCCATAGCTACCCCAAACCGCCGCTATATTCCTCGCGCTCAGGTCGAGGAGCCGTTTAAAATCAATCAGAAGATTACGGCTCGGGAAGTACGCCTCGTTGGTGACAACATCGAACAAGGCATTTATTCAATTGAGCAAGCCCGGCGTTTCGCGCAGGAGCAGAATCTCGACCTTGTAGAGATTTCGCCTACTGCCGTGCCGCCCGTTTGCCGCGTCATCGACTACTCGAAATTCAAATACGAGCAGAAGAAGAAGACCCGCGAACTGAAAGCCAAGCAAACCAAGGTTATCCTGAAGGAAATCCGTTTCGGACCCAACACCGATGACCACGACTTTGCTTTCAAGCTCAAGCACGCGCAGGAATTCTTGAAGGAAGGCGCCAAAATCAAGGCGTACGTGCATTTCGTGGGCCGTAGTATCGTGTTCAAGGAGCGTGGCGAGATTTTGCTGCTCAAATTTGCCCAGGCCCTTGAGGACTTGGCCAAAGTAGAGCAGCTGCCCAAGCTCGAAGGCAAGCGTATGTTCCTGTATCTGGCTCCTAAAGCTATTGCTCCCGCTAAGCCTAAGCCAGCTGCTGCACCCGTTGCCAAGGAAAAGGCAGGCCAACCAGCTGCTAAAGCTGCGCCGCAGCCAGCTTCCGGCTCCGCCGACGAATAAGTGGTTTTTCAATGGCCTCGGCCATCTTGTACGCTGGCGCACCGGCCCTAGGCAGCCGACCGCCGCAGTTTTATTCACTTCTTACCCCCTTCACAATGCCGAAAATGAAGACTAAGTCCGGCGCCAAAAAGCGTTTCACGCTGACCGGCACGGGCAAAATCAAGCGTAAGCACGCTTTCAAAAGCCACATTCTGACCAAAAAGACCACCAAGCAAAAGCGTAATCTGACGCACATTACCTTGGTGAGCTCGGCGGACATGAACCGCGTGAAAGACATGCTGAACATGTAATACCGCTTATTGATTGCTGGCTTCCAAAGTATGAGCTATACAATCAACGAGCAGTGATTACCCATTAAAATTTTCAACCAGGCGTCCGGCTAAACCCAAAGACAAGACGAACCGTTCTGTCGCCGGCCGCCAAAAACTAGCAGGTTATGCCAAGAAGTGTCAACCACGTGGCCTCGCGCCACCGTCGGAAAAAAGTAATGCGTTTGGCGAAAGGCTATTTCGGCCGTCGCAAAAACGTTTGGACCGTTGCCAAAAACGCCGTTGAAAAAGGTCTGCTGTATGCTTACCGCGACCGGAAAGCCAAGAAGCGTGAGTTCCGTGCCCTCTGGATTCAGCGTATCAACGCTGGTGCCCGTGAGCATGGCTTGTCGTACTCGCAGTTGATGGGCGGCCTGAAGAAGGCTGGCATCGACCTCAACCGCAAAGTGTTGGCCGACTTAGCTTTGAATCACCCTGAAGCCTTCAAAGGCATCGTGGAGAAAGTTAAGTAAGCTTTCGAGCTACCAACAAAAAGAGCCTGACCACTAAGGTCAGGCTCTTTTTGTTGGTGGTCAATGATAGATTACGAACAGCCATAATATGCACGCTTCCAAAAAGATTGATGGCGTCTGTGGCTCAAGTGGAATATTTCATAAGAAGAGGAACTGTAATCTCCTTCCGGTTGAGATTGATAGGGCTTGATTATTGCTAGTCCATTCATATTGTCTGATATTCTTTCTCATTCTTTAGTAGTATCCTATGCTAGCTTTCTTACTCTTGCGGGTGCTTCGTGGTGTGCCGTTTTTACTTGTTATCGGGCTACTGAGCTTGTCGTTTCACACTCAGGCCACGCACATCCGGGCAGGGGATATTCAAGCTAGTGTTGACTCCGGTGTAGGGGCCAATCCGCGCCGTGTGGTTTTTCGTCTGGTTCTTTATTGCCGTGAACCTGCTACGAATGTGGCTGATCAACCTACTGCTGCTATTTTCTTTGGTGACGGTACTTGCGACCAGAATGTTCCTAGAACTGCAAACGTGCTGCTAGGTCCTGATATTCGGCGTTACACCTACGATTTTGAGCATACCTATAATGCCAATGGGCGGTATCTGGTGAGTTTCATTGGGGAGAATCGTAATGCAGGTGTGCGTAATATGGATGATCCAATCAATCAGTCGTTTTACGTGGCTACCAGCGTTGTTATCGACCCTGGCCAAGGCGTAAACCGTTCGCCCATTCTAACCCGGCCGGCGGTTGATAATGCGGCCGTCGCAGAAGTATTTCAGCACAACCCTGGTGCCTACGACCCCGACGGTGACTCATTGGTGTTTGTGCTAGCCCCCAGCCGACAAGCTGGAATAGCATCAGACGTAGTTGGCTGCACTCCTGCTCCAGGTCCAGTGCCCGGGTTTCGCTATCCGAATAACCTATTCAGTGGCACAAATGGCACGCAAGTGCCTTTTTCTGGACCGCCGTTTTCAACAGGTGGTGGACAACCCCTGTTCGAGATAAACCGGCGTACGGGCCAGATTGTGTGGAACTCGCCGGGACAAGTGGGCGAGTACAACTTTGCCTTTGTGGTGCGCTCGTACCGGCGCACGGCGTTTGGCTACCGGCTCAACGACTCGGTGATTCGCGACATGCA
>NZ_JAFLQZ010000032.1 GCF_017313265.1 Hymenobacter telluris
CGAGGCCCATTTTTTAGCCTTTATTCACCTGGCCGCAACCGTCCTCTGGCTGCGCGACTGTTAACACCTCCTAATTCAACATCAGCACGCGAGATGCTTCGACCAGCTCAGCATGACACTTTACTCGTAGTGTATCTATTTCCTGAACAGTGAGTTAACGAACGTACGCCGATCAAACAGCTGCAAGTCGGTCATCTTCTCCCCTACCCCGATGTAGCGCACCGGCACCTGCAACTGGTCACTGATACCGATTACCACGCCGCCCTTGGCCGTGCCGTCGAGCTTGGTAATGGCCAGCGCCGATACTTCAGTGGCTTTGGTGAACTCCTTGGCTTGCAGAAAAGCGTTCTGCCCTGTGCTGCCATCCAGCACCAACAACACCTCGTGCGGCGCGTCGGGAATCACCTTCTGCATCACGCGCTTGATCTTGTTCAGCTCGTTCATCAGGTTCACCTTGTTGTGCAGGCGGCCCGCCGTGTCGATAATCACCACGTCGGCTCCAAGGTCCACCCCTTGCTTGATGGCGTCGTAGGCCACCGAAGCCGGGTCGGTGTTCATGCCGTGCGAAATAACCGGCACGCCCACGCGCTGCCCCCAAATGATGAGCTGGTCCACGGCCGCAGCCCGGAACGTGTCGGCGGCGCCCAGCACCACCTTCTTGCCGGCGCTATGAAACCGGTGCGCCAGCTTGCCAATGGTAGTGGTTTTGCCCACGCCGTTCACGCCCACTACCATAATCACGAAGGGCTGGCCGGGGCTGTCGGGCCGGTCGAGGATGGCGCTGGAGCCGGAAGTGCGGTTGTCCTGGAGCAAGTCCACGATTTCCTCGCGCAGAATCCGGTCTAGTTCCGAGGTGTTCACGTATTTGTCGCGCGCCACTCGCTTCTCAATCCGGTCGATAACCTTCACCGTTGTGTCAATGCCCACGTCGGCGTGCACGAGCAGCGTTTCCAGGTCGTCGAGCACGGCTTCATCGACGGTGGCTTTACCTACTACGGCTTTACTGAGCTGGTCGAAAAAGCTAGTTTTCGTTTTCTGCAACCCTTCATCCAGGGCTTGCTGCTGCTCCTTGCTTTCCTTGTCTTTCTTGAAAAAATCGAAGAGGCCCATTGAGTGGTGCTTGGTGCTTCGGTGGTAGTGCTTAGGTTGTTGCCGCTAAAAGCGTCTGCATACTCCCTCTTGCTTGGTGCCTGCTTCCTAAGCACTAATAACGAAGCACCAAGCACTGTACAAATGCCCCAACACGAAAAAAGTCCCACGCTGGCGGGACTTCTTCACTTCGATCAGGGAGCCACGAAGGCGCTGAACTACTTAACGCCAGTGCTCAAGTACTCCTGCACTTTGTCTACGGGCACCATTTCCTCACGGAACGTGTAGGCACCAGTTTTGTCGGACTTCACGGCGCGAATTACTTTCGCCCAGTCCTTGCCACCGGCTACTTTCAGGGTTGCTACTACTTTCTTAGCCATAACTCAATTACTTGATTTCCTTGTGAACAGTCATCTTCTTGAGCACGTTGTTGAATTTCTTCAGCTCGATACGCTCAGGCGTGTTCTTACGGTTCTTGGTGGTGATGTAGCGCGAGGTGCCCGGCTGACCCGAGTTCTTGTGCTCGGTGCATTCGAGGATTACCTGCACCCGGTTTCCTTTCTTAGCCATCTCGACGGGGTTTTTGGGATTAAGGACTGCAAAGGTACGGGTCTTTTTGAAATAGACAAGCGGTTGATTGTTAAATAGCTAATTTGTTAAGTAGCTGAGTTGCGGTTTGTTGCCGCCGCCCTACCTCTCCATAATTACAGCTATACCCGCTTGCTGCTTCGCAAACCAACTCCGTCCTGAGTTGAAAATATAGAAGAAGCGTACTTCTAAATCGAAAAACAGTATTCCGAATTAGAAGTACGCTTTCAATGAATTCGCTTAGTCGTGAGGCTTGCGCCCGACTAGTAAACGATGAAGCCTTGCTCTTTTGCCTTCTTCAGGACCGACATGATGCCGTTCTTGTTGATGGTGCGGATAGTGCTGGTAGCTACTTTCAACGTCACCCACGAATCTTCCTCGGGGATGTAAAAGCGCTTCTTCTGCAAATTCGGGTAGAATTTGCGTTTGGTCTTGTTGTTAGCGTGCGACACGTTGTTACCTACGCGGGTACGCTTGCCGGTCAAATCACAAACTCGGGCCATGATATAGTTATGTTGAGGTTACAATGCTGGAAACAGGGGCGCAAATATCGGTATAAGTTTGATAGAACCAAACCGAAGCACTGAAAAATAGCTGGTTAACCCAATAACTCTAAGCTGAATAGAGCACCTTGCTTTCCGCTAGCCCTTATTTTTAGGCTTATTTCCTTGGCTTTTCCGCCACGGACAGTGCCGGCAGCCGCTGCCGCAGCAGTTGCCCCGCCGCAAATGATACTGCTCCGTGAACACCATGTAGCCTTCCGGCGTGAAATAAAAATCACCGGGCTGGAGCGGCTGAGCCTGGAACGAGGAATCGGGCATGAGTAGTCAGCAAGCAGATACGCTGCAAAGTTCAACGGAACTTTACGAATTGCGCTGAAGCAAAACCTCGGACGCAGTTGAAAGGCTACCAGAATCAGATGTTGTCCTCAGCGTAAGCTGCCGATTTTTAGTCTTCGTGGCCGGGCACGGTGGCCATAGGGGCTTGTTGCAGGTCTTTAGCTTCCTGCGCCAACCGAAGCTGTTCTTTCTGGGAGGGCTGCGTGGGCAGCTTATCCAGGTCGGGCTGGCCGGCATCCACCCAGCAGGTGTACCAGAACGCCCCAATCAGACGTTGGGCCAGCCGCATTTGCCGCTCTACCTGGCCTGCTAGGCGCTGGTGGTACTCGCGGCTGAACTCCCGGGAATACACCCGCACTGTTTGGTTGCCGCGCTCCTCGAAGCCGTACTTTTTGTCTTCATCAAACTTTGCGGTTAATTCCTTCTCAAAGCGCAGCACTGAATCCAGCGCAGCATTGGAGCGGCCTACGGTGGTCCAGATGGTTTCGGAGGGCCGGTCTAGGTACGGCGCGGGGCCAGTGAAGAAGTCGTAGTTGGCGGCCAGGATTTCGGGCAGGCGCGATTCCCAAAGGCCGTGAATGCCGCGTTGGCCGGTGAGTTGGCCGTTGTAGTTGTGCGTGGTATGCAGCGGCACGCAGGCATCGGCAATGTAGTGGCCCAGGTCGGCCGAAAGGCTCAGAATCCGGTCGGCGTCGCGGGTGCGGAAGGCTTCGGTGAGTTGGCTTTTCATGCGCACCACCTGCCAAGGCACAATGCCGTGCTTCATCAACGAATCCTCGCCGTACTTGGCCACGGCATCGGCGTACGAGCGGGGTAGTTTCGTCAGGGCCGAGTCGCCGTACACGTCGGCATCGAGGAAGTGGCGGGCGGCTTCGCCGGGTACTACCGCGCGGCGCGAGTCGGGGCGGGTGGCGTTTTCGGTGAGATACTCTATGTTGGTTTTGTAGAAGCCTATCATTTCGGGCGGCAGCGTGAATACCGCCAGCCGGTTGAGCAGCCGATGCCCGAAGAAGCCCCACGCCTGCGGCTGATGTGGCAGCAGCAAGCACGCTGATAGGAAGAGTACAAATAGAATCTTGTTGATATACTTCATAACTTAATCAACCCTACAAATAAGTCAATAGACAACCGGTAGCAATATGCAAAAAAAGAGCCGCATCCTGTTCGGCGCGGCTCTCCTCAACTGTCTATTGATTACTGTTTTACCGCCGGCCCTGGCCCGCGAAGCGCATGCGGTAATCGGCATTCACGTCGCCTTTGCTGATGCGGGTGAGCTTGCCTTTGATTAGCTGCTTTTTGAAGCCCGAAATCTTATCGGTGAACAGTACGCCTTCCAGGTGGTCGTATTCGTGCTGGATTACGCGGGCCGTCATGCCGGAGAAGGTTTCCTCGTGGGGCTGGCGGTTTTCGTCTTCGTAGCGCAACACAATGGTTTCGTGGCGGTACACCATTTCGCGTACGCCGGGGATGCTCAGGCAGCCCTCCTCGAAGCCCCATTCCTCGCCGGTTTCAAGTACCATTTGGGGGTTGATGAAGGCGCGCTTCACGCCCTTCTCAGCGTCGGGTAGTGGCTCGCCGGTTTCTTCGTCTTCGTTGTCGATCATCGGCTCCGAATCGATAACGAACAAGCGGATGCCTTTGGCAACTTGGGGCGCGGCCAGCCCTACGCCGTGGGCGTGGTACATGGTATCGTACATATCGTGCACGATTTGCTTGAGCTCATCGGCCGGAAAATCGGCGGGAATGTCCTTGGCGCGGGTTTTAAGCACCGGGTCGCCGAAGGCAACAATGGGGTAAATCATCGGGATTCAAGAAAGGATTGCAGAATGATGGTAGCCGACACCCGGTCGACGGTGGCTTTGTCGCGGCGGTCCTTTTTGCTGAGGCCGCCAGCTAGCATAGCCGCGTGCGCCATCCGGGAGGTGTACCGCTCGTCTATTTCGTGCACCGGCACCTCAGGAAATTCGCGACGCAAGCTCCGCAGCAAACCCACTACGGCGCTAGTGCTGTCGGTAGCTTCGTTGAGCAGCGTTTTGGGCATTCCTACCACCAACGCCGCTAATGGCTCGCGCGAGTGGTACGCTTTCAAGTACGCCAGCAGGTCTTTGCTGTGTACGGTATCAAGAGGCGTGGCAATGAGCTGAAGCGGGTCCGTTACGGCTAGCCCAACGCGCTTATTGCCATAATCAATGGCGAGAATACGGCTCATGAAGGCAAGACATTCAGGGTGAGGCTCTGGCGCGGCCACTACGGCTACGGCCACAAAGGTACGACCAAGCAACACAATCAGTCACACTCAATTACTTCACTCGCCGACCAGAACACTGCAGTCAGCCGTGTTCTTCGTGCCCTTGGCCGAAACCGGCCGACATCAATAAATCCATAAACTACATTTGCATCGTCCGCTTAGCAGCTTAGTTCGCAACAGGTGCATTTCCTTATTTCCACGATTTTAGCAGCGTATCATAAAAATAAAGTTTAATTTTATCGGAAATTTACAAATACCTATTAAACTATTTATTTTTATATTAAACTTTATTATCTCACACACTCAACGTTTTCTATAGCTCGAAATTTTACGCCTTCACTGCTTCATGAACCTAATGTCCAAGCCACAACCGGAGTACATGGAAGCTCCGCTTCGCACTGCGCGGCGGCCGGTTCGGCAGCCTCTGCTGTTGGCTTTGGCGCTGGGGTGCGGGGTGTTGCTGGGTGCTAATCCGTTTCGGCCATCCAGTCAAAACCCCGATGGCACGGTGCGCGGTTATCTGCGGTTCAAGGAGGTGTTGAGCTATGTGGACCGGGACTATGTGGATTCGGTGAATGCGGAGGCACTATCAGACTACGCTATTGGACGCATGCTGGAGCAACTCGATCCGCATTCGACATTCATTCCGGCCAAGCAGCAACAGCAAGCCGCTTCTTTCCTACAAAGCGACTTTGATGGCGTGGGGGTGGAATTCAATATTTTCCACGACACCGTAACGGTAGTAGCGCCACTTAGCGGCGGACCGGCCGACCTCTCAGGCCTGCAACCCGGCGACCGGATAATGGCGGTGAACGGCGAGCGGGTATCGGGCATTCACATCACTACCGAGCAGATGTTTGGCAAGCTGCGCGGCATTCGGGGCTCAAAAGTGGTGTTGCAACTGCTGCGCCGCCGACAAGCGAAACCGATAAACGTGGCGCTGATTCGCAACCGGATTCCCAACAATTCGGTGGACGTGGCCTACCTGCTCGACAAGCAAACCGGCTACATCAAAATCAGCCGCTTTGCTAGTGGCACCTATGATGAGTTCAAGCAGGCGCTAGGTGATTTGCGCCGCCAGGGCATGACCAGCTTGGTACTGGATTTGCGCGGCAACCCCGGCGGCTACCTCGACCGCGCCACTAAGCTAGCCGACGAGTTCATCGGGGGCACCCGAAAACTGGTGTACACCGACGGCAAAGGCGACCAATACGACACCCAGACGTTTTCCAGAGTAACTGGCGAGTTTGAGGAAGGCCCGCTGGTAGTGCTAGTGGATGAAGGCAGTGCCTCGGCAGCCGAAGTGGTAGCGGGCGCCCTGCAAGACCATGACCGGGCGCTGGTAGTTGGCCGCCGCACGTTTGGGAAGGGCTTGGTACAGCAACCCATTGCGCTGAATGACGGCTCGGAGCTGCGCCTGACCATTGCGCGCTATTACACGCCTTCGGGCCGCAGCATCCAGAAGTCGTACCGGAAAGGGCTGGCGGCTTACGAGCAGGACCTCCAGAACCGGCTGCGGCACGGGGAGCTATTCCACGCCGACAGCATCCGTTTTGCCGACTCGTTGCGCTACCACACCGACTACGGCCGCACCGTGTACGGCGGCGGCGGCATCATGCCCGATTTGTTCGTACCGCGTGACACATCGGCTTTTTCGGCGTACTACACCCGCCTGCAGAGCCACAATCTGGTACGCGAATACGCCCTGAAATACTTCCAGGAGCACAAAGCGGAAATTGAGGCGTTGCGGCCGGAGCAGTACCTAAGCTCTTTCCGCATCACCGATGCCCAGCTGCAAGGCTTGGTGGAATTGGCGGCTCACGACGGCATGCCGGCCAACCCCACCCATTTGCGAACCTGTGCCAGCCTGTTGCGCAACCAGCTCAAGGCGTACATCGCGCGCAGTGCCTACGGCAAGGCCACCTACTACGCCGTGCTGCACGAGCAGGACGTGGAAATCAAACAAGCACTACTAGCCGTGAGCAACGGCTCGGCCAATCCTATCCAAAAACTATCTATGAAATAGGCTTTACCCCATCTATCCAAAAACTTACCCAACCCTATCCAGATTTTATATTTTATAATTAGGTGAGGCTATACTGCGAAATGCCCGGAGCGAGGAACTCCGGGCATTTTGATTTTGGGACAACACTGATTTCCGCGTTGCTTATTTACCTACATCCTGGTACCGAAACTGGCCTTTTACGCCTTCCAGCGGCTTGCCATCGGCTTCGGCGTAGGGGTACACGAAGTAGTTGAGCGGGGCGCCTTCCTGCCGGGGATTCAGCACCAAGTCACGGCCGCGGGTGAGCTCCACGCGGTTTTCGTCGTGGGCACCGAAGAAGTAGGTGCGGCGGGAGGGGTCCTTGGCGGCTTCGGAGGCATCGACGGGCACCCAGCCGGTTTGCTTGGTGTAGAACTCGGCCCAGCAGTGGTAGCCCTTGATTTCGCCAGTACCCCGCTCGGTGGGCAGCGGAAAGCCGATGCTGAAGCGGGCCGGAATGCCCAAGGCGCGGCAGTAGCCAATGAACACGGCGTGGAAATCGGTGCAGTTGCCGCGGCGGGCGTCGCAGGCGTAGTAGATGTCGCCGCGGCCCCAGCCCTGGCCGGTTTTGTCGTAGGTGACGGTGCTCACCACGTGCTCGTAGATGGCACGGGCTTTTTCGAGGTCGGTTTTGGCGTGGGCTTTCGTTACCACTTCCTGCGCCCAGCCTTTGATTTTGGGGTCGAGGGGCACGAGACGGTCGGGGGCCAGCCAGCGGGCCATGTTGGGGTCAGTGGCTTCCGCCGGGCGCACCTTCTTGGCAGTGGCGCCGGTCAAGAATGGATTCTGATGCTCGCGGCGGGTGGCCTGAAACTGCATGTCCACGGTAAGGCCGGCGGCTTGCGCAGCGGGCACTTTCAGGTGCAGCACCTTGTTGCCGAAGGGCGCATCGGTGATGGTGTAGGCCACTTTGGTATTGATTTTCAACTCCCGGATATCCTGCGAGGCATCGGGGTGCGGAATGGGCAGCCACAGCTCCACCGAGTCGGTGCCGGCGGGGGCGGCGGGCAGCGTGGCGGTGTAGTCGAAGGTGAAGGTGCGCGTGCGGGGCGTAGCCGGGCGCGGGCTTACGGGCGACAATAACGACAAGGCACTAAGCAGCCAGGGAAACAGGGTCATAAGGCAGTGGCAAGCAGACGAGAAAAGCAGCCGGCGGCTGGCATCAGCAAAGGTACGGCCCTGGCCGCCGATAGATGCGGCTCTTCCTAAACCTTCTTACCTTCAAGCCCCCAAGCTTTTCCCCATCCATCCACCCAAACCCGCTCTGTTCGTATGGCTTACTACCACCGCCTCGGCCAGATTCCGCGCAAGCGCCACACCCAGTTTCGCCAGCCCGACGGCACACTCTATGCCGAGCAGCTGGTGGGCACGCTGGGCTTTCACGGCGTGTCGTCGTTGCTCTACCACCAGCACCCACCCACCGACATCCGGCAGGTAGGCACGCCCGAGCCCTACAGCCCTAAGCTGCTAAAAGACCGGCCGTTGCAGCCCAGCCACCTGCGCACCCTAGCCCAAACCACCACCGGCGGCGACTACCTGGCCGCCCGCCAAACCATGTTCGGGAATGCCGACGTGACGCTCAGCATCTGCAACCCCACCGAGCAGCGCATGGACTACTACTACAAGAACGCGCTGGCCGACGAGGTGATTTTCGTGCACGAAGGCCGGGGCGAGCTGTGGAGCCAGATGGGCAAAGTAGTGTTCGAGCCCGGCGACTACGTGGTGATTCCGCGCACGGTGATTCACCAGTTACACTTCGAAGACGGCCCGGTTCGGCTGCTGATTATCGAGTCGTTTAGCCCGGTGGAAACCTGCCGGCGCTACCGCAACCACTTCGGGCAGCTGCTGGAACACTCGCCGTACTGCGAGCGGGACATCCGGCCGCCGAGCGAGCTGATAACCGACGACGTGCGCGAATCGGGTGAGTACCTGCTGAAAATCAAGAAGGAAGGCCAGCTGCACCACCTCACCTACGCCCACTCGCCGTTCGATGTGGTGGGCTGGGATGGGTACTTCTACCCCTATGCTACCAGCATTCATGATTTCGAGCCGATAACCGGCCGCCTACACCAGCCGCCGCCCGTGCATCAGCATTTTGAGGCTAACAACTTCGTTATCTGTTCGTTTGTACCGCGGCTATTCGATTACCACCCGCTGAGCATCCCAGCGCCTTACAACCATTCTAACGTCGATTCGGATGAGGTGCTGTACTACGTGGCCGGCAATTTCATGTCGCGCAAGGGCGTGGATTTGGCTTCGTTCACCTGGCACCCCAGTGGCATTCCGCACGGGCCACACCCCGGCACTGTGGAGGCCAGCCTGGGTAAGAAAGAAACCCACGAACTAGCCGTTATGGTGGACACGTTCCGGCCGCTTTATCTCACCGAAACAGCCTTGCAGTATTTGGATGCGCGCTACCCCATGAGTTGGCAGCCCGGCTTCGTGCCCGACCCACCCAAGTCTGCCGACATGATGGACTAGGTGGTGAGATAGTGAAATATTGATGGTGTCATGCTGAGCGCAGTCGAAGCATCTCGCTAGTGTGGTACACTCAATATCACTACAACGTCAGCACGCGAGATGCTTCGACTGCGCTCAGCATGACGTTCCATCGTTTTAGCTTCACAAGCTCAACTATTGCATCCTGTTAGTACAAAATTTAACGCCTCCCTGAATTTCCTTGGGGAGGCGTTTTATTTACCTTTTCTATCAATCTACCTAGTATTTCGCGTCGTATATTTCATTATAAAATTTAAACACCATGAAAAAAATACTGTTTTACATTCCCCTTCTGTTTGTACTGGCGGCAGTAGGCTGCAAGAAGATCGATAAGCTACTGACATTCTACATCGAAGACTCGCAGAACATCAAGGTTTCGGGTGGATTTCCGCTGGGACAACTGGTGCCGCTTACGCCGCTCACGGTGCCGACTCGCTCGGATGAAAAGTTCAGCAACGAAGGTACCCGCGCCGATCTAGTGAAAAACGTGAGCCTCAACCGCCTTACGCTCACCATCACCGACCCCAGCAGTGAAAACTTCGACTTCCTGCGGCGCATCGAAATCTACATCAGCACCGACAGCAACGACCAGATCCTGCTGGCTTCGCTGCCCCAGGTACCGCAGGGCGTAAAAACCATCACGCTCAACCCCAGCAACGCCGTGCTCGACAAGTACATCAAGGCAAAGAATTACACGCTCACCACCAAGGCCGAAATCGGCAAGCCCATATCCAGCGACATTACGCTCCGCTGTGATACCCGCTTCAAAGTCACGGCTGACCCGCTGTAAGTGTTGGAGGATTAATGAAAAGCCCCGTTCAGTAATGAGCGGGGCTTTTTTGTGCTTGTATTTTTAGCCCACAGAAGGCGCAGAAGTTTGCGCAGAGGGCATAGTGTTCTACAGGGCTCACCGCACCACGATTACCTTGCGGTGCAGGCGCTGGCTACCGATTTGGGCTTCGAGGAGGTAGGCACCAGGCGGCAGGTCTTGCACGGGTAGGCTGAGCTGGCGCTGCCCGGCAGTTACGGGTTCGTTTTCAACTACGGTGCGCAAGTGCCGGCCATCGGGGGTGAGCAGCTTGATGGTGGCGGTTGTGGCCAGGGGTACCTGCAAGGCCAGGTTGAGAGTGTGGCGGGCAGGGTTGGGGTAGGTATGCAGGCTGAGGCCCGGCAGCCCGGCGGCGCTGGGCGTGGCTAGCACCGGCACGTTGATAAGAGCCGTCCAGACGCTGGTTTGGCGGTTGTCCATCCGCGTCCAGACGGGGCGCACCACATTGTTGTGGGCCGTGATGTTGGTATAGTCGCCGAAGAAAATGGTTTCGTCGGGGGTGAAGGGGCTTTGGCTGAGGCGGAAGTTCTGGAAAGTCTGGCCGCCATCGGTGCTGCGGGCAGCAAATACTTCGGTGCGGGTATCGAGGGCTGAACTGTTGTTGCGTCGGTCGTAGAACACGCACCATAAATGGCCGGTGACCTGGTCTACGGTCATCCAGGTGAAGAACTGGTGGCGGCCGGGCGGGTCGTTGTTGACGCGGATGGGCGCGCTCCAGGTCTGGCCGCCATCTGCGCTGCGGGCCAGCCACACGTCGGTATCGGTGGGGCCGTTGCGCTGGTCGGTCCAGTTCACGTAGAGGTTGCCACGGGTCGGGCCAGGGCTGACGTCGCACACCGTTACGGGCAGGCCGTTGGCACGATAGATACCGGGTACGGCCTGCTCCCAGCCGCCAGGCTGGTTTACAATGGTTCGCTCACGCGGCAACCAGGTTTGGCCGCCGTCCAGGCTGCGGTTGAACACGATACCCCGCGGCCCGGCCCAAGCCACGTACACTTCGCCATTCGGCCCCACGGCGGGCACGGCGCCTTCCACGGTGGCATCTTCATCCACGGCATCACCACCATAAAAGCTGATGCGCCGCGGGGTACTCCAGGTCTGGGCCTGGTCGGTGGAGCGGCTGAACAGGATGCGCGAACTGTCCTGGCTGCCTAGGCTGCCGTAGGTGTCGAACTCAGTCCAGGTGACGTACAGAGCGTTGGTACGCCTATCCACGGCTACCCATTCCTTGTCCTGCTGCTTGGGCGGGTTGTAAGCGAAAAACGAGCGGTAGTTGAACGGCGTGGCAGCCGAGGCCGCACGCTGCACCACCAGCCGATCAATGAACGGAAAGGCAATAGTGGTAGCGCCGGGGTTGGACAAGTGAAAATAGTAGAACGCCCCGGTGGTATCGGCCACCACCACCGGGTCGCCCCACACGGAGTAGGGCGAGGTGAGGGTACGCCAGGTCCAGGTCTGGCCACCGTCGAGGGAGCTGTACTGGTTGTTGAGGTTGGCCCCGGCAATCAGCTGCTGGGGGTTTTTGGGGTTGATGGCAATAGCCGTTTCGCTGGGCGTGTTCTGGGTGCTGACCAGCACGTTGGGGTGCGGCGACTGGGCCCGTAAGGCTACCGGCAAGCCAATCAGCAGCGCCACGCCACTGGTGAAGGGTAGCAATTTTCTCATTTTGCCGGCGTATCAGCTACCAGAGTGTTGTAGTGCTCCACCAGTTGCAATACATCATTCAGGTTGGTGTAGTCCAGGATGCGGGGCTGACTTTTGGCGTAGTCGTCTAGTTCGACGGCTCGGCTTTTGAAGAGCCGCATTACGCTCCGGCGGTCCAAGGTCAGCTCGGTGGCTAAATCGGGTTTAGAGGGTTGCACCACAAACAGAGTGCTGACGTGCAACTGTTGCGCGGGCCGCACCTCGGTGTTCAGAGCCGCATTGATTTCGGCGGGACGCTCTTCAAAAGTGTGGCGCACCAACAGCCGGATTGCGCCGGTGCGGTTCAGCTCTTCCATGAAGCCCCGGCCACTACCGGCGCGGGTAGAGCTGTATTTATACTCCCGAAATACGTGGGGAACCTGGCCCGCACCCGGTACCAGCGTGAAAGATTTGAGGCTGCCGCTCGGATACACCCGGATGCCATTAGGCACGGAGGCATCTTGCACTTCCAACCATTGCAGCCCAAGGTTATAGCGTAGGCCGCTCACGGGGCCGGTTTGCCCGTCGAGCTGTTGCACGGTGCCAGCATTCCAACCCTGGTTGTAGTAGGCCAAAGGAGGCGTGCTGGCAATAGCGGCGGCATGGTCGCCGGTGTTCTTGTTGAGGTTGCGCGTAGAGGTGGGCCGGCCGCGCGTAATGTCGGCCATATCGTAGGAGTTCATGCCGGCCTGAGCAAAGGCGGCAGTGGCCGTGAGGCTCAGCATGGTGAGTAGCGGCAGGATAGTACGTTTCATAACCTCGAAAATTATACGTTCAGTAAATATAAGCAGGCCGCCGGAGCGGTGACCATATGTATAGTTGCCCGAAGGCATTTGCCCGCCGCCAGATAGGCGCCAGTTTGCTTGCTACCGGCTGGAAGCGGTGCTATTTTTTCGGGCGCCTCACGAGGGCAACCGTCAGTTCCACATTCACTGGCTTGCCGTTCTGGGAACCGGGCCGAAACTTGCCAATACCCGCAAAGGCGCTGGCCAGCACTGGCTCTACGGCCGCGGCGTCTTCCGCACTACCGCCCCCAAATGCCGGGTTGCGCACGTTGCCCGCCCGGTCGATTACGAATGTCACATAGGCCCGGCTGCCGCTGGTTGCCCCGCCGGTTACGTGGCCGATAATATACGTTTGCAGTCCCTCCAGTCCCCCATTCAGGTACACCGGCATCTTCTCCACGAACCGGTACACCTTCTGGCCGTCCAGCATCTTGACGCCAGGTTTCGGTGCCGTTGCGTTTGGTATGGGCACCGGTGCGGGAGTGGTTTGGGCAGCTGCCGCCGACCCCGCTAGCAGCAGACCAGCCCAAACGATACCAGAGACATAGGGGGATGCAGTGGAAATCATATCGGGCAGAAAATGGAGGCGGTTGTTAAGAATGCGCTTACTGCCTAGCGGTTGCGGCCGTACTGCTCGTGGCTGCTCACCCAATCGGAGCTGCTGATGGCCGAACCCAGGCTTAACTCACCGGC
This sequence comes from Hymenobacter telluris, assembly GCF_017313265.1. Lineage (GTDB taxonomy): Bacteria > Bacteroidota > Bacteroidia > Cytophagales > Hymenobacteraceae > Hymenobacter > Hymenobacter telluris. Next base: position 13,298 of record NZ_JAFLQZ010000032.1, read on the forward strand.
TAGCACCACGCCGGCCACTATTTCGGCGAACTTATTAACGGTGCCGCGGCCCACGCAGCCCAGCATACGGAGGCACTCGTTTTGGGTGGCTAGGCCGGTGCCGCCGCCGTGGGTAGCTACAATCAGGCTTGGAATGGTGATGCTCAGGTACAAATCACCTTCCTTGGTTACTTCGGAATAGAGCACGCCCGCACTGGATTCCGACACGTTGGCCACGTCTTGGCCGGTGGCAATGAACAGGGCGGTGATGCCGTTGGCGGAGTGCGCGCCGTTATTATTGGCTCCGCTCAGGAATGCGCCCACGTTGCTGACTTGCCCGTGGTAGGCCAGCTGCTCGGGCGTGACGCGCATGCGCTGTTGCAGCACGTCGCGCTTGATGAGGGCTTCGGCCACCACCCGTTTGCCGCGGGTGCGCATCACGTTGATTTGCGAGGCTTTCTTGTCGGTAGCGAAGTTGGATTCCAGGTAAAAATGCCGGATGGGCGCGCCTTTGTAGTTTTCCAGAATCCAGGAGCAAGCCGCGAAGGTGGCCCGGCCTACCATGTTCTGGCCCGCCGCGTCGCCGGTGCTGTAGTTGAAGCGCAGGTAAGCAAACTTGTTGGCCAGATACGTATCAATGTATTGCAGCTTGGCTACGCGCGAGGTGCTTTCCGCCTCGGGCCGAATCCGTTCGATTTCCTCGGCCACCCAGCGCCCGAAGTCCCGGGCCCCGCGGGCATCATCGAACACGAATACCGGTGCCCGCTGCATGGCGTCGCCAATGACGGTACACTTCACGCCGCCGCACATATTGAGCACCTGAATGCCGCGGTTGTAGCTGGCTACCAGGGTGCCTTCGGTGGTGGCCATCGGAATCAGGAAGTCGCCCTGCGCGTGTTCCCCGTTGACGTGCAGCGGTCCGGCCAGCCCCACCGGAATCTGGGCCACGCCCGTGAAATGCTCGCAGTTGCCTTGCAGCGTGTGGGCATCAAACGAGTAGTGCTTGAGGTGCTGGAACTCTTGGCCGGAGAAGTCCTCGGCGAAGCGCTGCCGGGCCTGAATGGCCGCGTCGGAGTAGTCGTCCTGGTCGTCGCGCGGAATTTTGGTGCGGTTTTCGGGCTGGTGGGCAATGGCATCCTCTACCTCCACGGTCAGGTCACCGAAGGGGTCGGCGGCGAACTGCACCTGCACCGTATGGATGCCTTCGGCGAGGTGCTCGGTAGCCAGATGGAACGTGGCCGCCTGCCCTACTGGCAGCGTAAAACCGGCACTATCGGCGTTGAACACGGTGGCGGGCCGCACGTCGCCGTTGCCTAAGTCCAGCGCAATCTGCTCCACCCCAATCTTCACCCCATCCAGCTGTACATGGTCGATGCGGGTGATGCGCACCGTATCAAGGCGGTTCTTGATGCTGAAGGCTACGCCTTCGGGCGTGTTGTGCAAGCTGCCGCGGGTATAGAGCAGCTTGAGCAGCATGGGGCTAGGCGTGAAAATCATAGGAGGGCTGAGCGAGTGGGCGTGGAATGATGAGAGCGGGAAAGTGCGAATTTTTCGGGGAATAGCTAAAGTATCCCGTGGGTCATCTGCTTGAGATGATACCTCAAACCCCCAAGACCAATTTTTCTGGAAAGGCAGTTGCAGGCTATCTACTTTATAGAAAACGGAACGGATAGAACGTAAGAACTAGCAACCAACTCGCCATTATAGGTTGCTGGCTCAAACCTGTAATCAAGTAATTTCGCGACCCGCAGTACTTCGTCGTCCCAAGCCCAGTAAAGGCTTTTGTGTACCACTGGATTGCAGATACAACCGTTGACATCTACAATGAACTGAATTCTGGTCCACCCTTCCACATTAGACCGGAGTAATAAGGGTGGAAAACGCAGATTCTTTTGCAGAAACCGTTTCAAGGCTGTTTCGCCTCCTTTGAAGCGGGGTGGGTTGTCAATCAGTGAAGGACGAAACTGCGCATCTATAGTCAGCGCAGGTACTATTTTTTCACTTGATAGACCATTGGTATCAACCTGCCCGCGCCACGAAGGCGGGACGAATTTTGGTGGCATGTATTGTGCCCACGCCGCTCCGCCAGTTAGGCACAATAGCAACGACACATGTAGAAATTTAAGCATCTATTCACGCTTGAATGTTACCGGGACAACATAGCGCACGTCTACCGGTAGGTTGTTTTGCTGGCCAGGGGTAAACTGTTTGTCGAGAAGTTGAACTACCCGCAGTGCTTCCGCATCCAGCGCCGGATGAATGCCTTTTAGCACTTTTGCGTCACGCACTCCGCCGGTCTTATCTACGATAAAGCCTATGAATACTTTGCCTTCTGCGTTTATCGGTTTGCTGCTAGTAGGCCATTTTGCGTTTTTCGCAATGAACTGAGTTAACTCTCCGTTTTTATAGGCCGGCATTATTTCATTCACCATCCCAAATAGTGGCTGTTCCTTAACCGGAACGTCTCCTAGCGGTGCCAGTAAGGGTTTATCCAACTCAGTTAGTGCTACCGGATTCAACTCCTGTGGCGTTTTCAGTACAAGCTCGGTAGAGCTTGCACAATTAGCCGCGCGGGCCGCCTGCCGCACCTGCGCCCACGCCTCGCCGCTTGTTAATCCCAACCCGCATACCAGCACCAACGCTACCAGAAACCGGCGCAGCTTCGGGCGTAGCTGGGGTGGGGGCGCGAGCTGGCTTGGCCGGAACCGGCCACACACGCGGCCGTCGGGAGAGGTTTGGAAGGCGGCTTCCAGGTCGGCTTGGGTGCGGGTGGTGAAGTCGATGACGGTGCGGTTGCACTGGGCGCAGTGGCGGCCCTGCTCGGTGGGCGTCATTTGCTGCCAGTCTTCGTGGCAGGCGTTCAGGCGGACGTTGAGGATGGGCAGCGGCAGCATGGCGGGATGGGCAGGCACGGAATATACGAAACAGAAGCACGGTAGCGCGAAGCCTTTGCTTCGCGTATGGTTGAACGATGGAAGCCGCGCCGCAGTATCAGGCACCAGCCCCAACGATTCACTACGCCGGCGCCCGGTGCTACCTCGCTTACTCCTGCCAATACTCCCGGCCGCGGTTGTCGAGGTAGCCGGTTTTACCGTCGGGGGTGGTTACGCGGGCTACTTCCGCTGCAAAGGGTTCGGCGGCGGTGTATTTCAGCTTGGTTAGCAGGCCGCCCTTGTCGTCGAGGTAGCCGAAGCGGCCGGCCAGCTCTACCACCGGATACGCGAAGCCGTTGGCGGCCGTGGCCCGGATGGCATCATACGCTACCGGCAACGTGAGCTTGCCTTTGCCGTTGAGCACGCCCCACTTTGGGCCCTGGCGCACCAGCAGCAGGCCGTCGTGGTGCAGGTCCCGGATTTCGTCGTACTCGGTGGGCACTACCGTGTTGGAACCCGCCGTGAACCGGAAGCCAACCTTGCCTTGGCGGCGCACCAGGTCGCCTTGCTCCAGGTAGTCGGTTTCCAACTCAGGCTCGGGCGGTGCGGTGAGAGGCTGACCGTCCGAACCGATTACGAAGGTTTTACCGCCCAGTTCCACGGTGGCACGGCCCTGCCCGAAGTTGCCGGCACGGTTATACTGCACCAGCGTGAGGGCGTGGCCCGTGGTATCGATATAGCCGTAAAGCAGCCCTTGTCGTACCCAGGCGGCGCCTTCCACAAAAGGGCCGACCTCGTCATAGGCCAGCGGCAGCACCAGGCGGCGCTGGGCATCGGCGTAGCCCCAGCGGGTGCCTTGCCGAAACGGGACAAGGCGCGCACCTGCCGTTTGGGCCGGTGCCTCGCGCGGCAGCATGCTCACCACTAAAAGCCCCACCAGCACCTGCCGCCACCACCCCAGAATAAACTGAAAACCACGCATTGCAACGAAAGTACACAAGCCGGTAAAACCTATCGGCACCGGGCCGGTTGATTCACACATTCTTCACCCCATGCCCCACACCTTGCCTCCGCTTTCCTCACTTCGGTACTGACCTCTTTTTCTTTGTTACCCTAATTTTACGCCGCCACAAGCTCAACCGGCTGCTGTCGGCGCTTGCTCTTGTATCTTTGTGCCCGCAGGCGCATCCCTGGCCGCCTCCGCTCCCTATGTCTTCACTACAGAATTATCCACGCTTTACCTTGGGCTCTGCCCTCACGGCTGAGCAACTGGCGTTCTTTCAAAAACACGGTTTCTTGCATTTCAAGGGCTTCGCCGACCTCAGCACGGTGCAGCGGCTGCTTCGGGCTTCCGAGCAGGTGCAGCAGCAGTGGCTGACCGACGGAGTTCAGAAAGTGAACGGAGTACCCATCAAGTACGGCAAGGACGTGGATGGGTCGCCGATTGTACAGCGCTTTGCCTTCGCCAACCATTACAGCCCCGAGCTGCGCGAATTCCTGGATGACCCACGCTTTCAGGCCTTGTTTCCGCTGCTGGAAGCACCCGGCGGCCGGGTTGGCATCAACGAGAAGGATGGTCTGGTTATCAACCACTACGTGAACGTGCCCGGCAGCGAGTTCTCGCAGATGGGCTGGCACACCGACTCGCTGCGCGACGTGTTCTACGGCAAGCGCATCGGGCCCATGCTCAACGTGGGCTTTCACCTGGATGGCACGCCGGCCACCAATGGCGGTTTGCGCCTGATTGCCGGCACGCACCGCCAGCCCCTGCGCGAAATGCTGTTTCGCAAGAAATACTACAAAGACGTTAGCTACGACCCCAACGAAATAGCCGTAGAAACCGAAGCCGGCGACCTGACCGTGCACGATGGCCGCATGTGGCACCGGGTGGCGCAGTCGCCGCTGGTGGGCGAGGTGTCGCGCCGCCGCGTAATGTACATCCCCATTCTGGCCGGCAAGTATCAGCCCAAGTCGGAAAACAGCCCCACGCCGTTCTATCTGCGGTTTCTCCATCTGGTGAAATAGTGAGGTGGTGAACTGGTGAGTTTGACGCCTTATCGAGCCACCAGAACATCAAATTCACCAGTCCACCACCTCACTAGTTCACCTTATGCCTACTGCTCTCATTACTGGTGCTTCTCGTGGAATTGGGCGCGCTTTCGCCACCGAATTGGCTGGCCGTGGCTACGACGTGCTGCTGGTGGCTCGTTCCGCCGACCAGCTCGAGCAGCTAGCCACTGAGTTGCAGCAGCAGCACGGCATTAAGGCGCATACCCTGCCTTGCGACCTGGCTGCACCTCACGCGGCCGAGCAAGTGACGGAATGGGTGAACCACCAAACGCAGGAGCTGGCCGTGTTGATTAACAATGCGGGCTACGGTATGTGGGGCCGCTTTGAAGAGCTGACGCTAACCGAGCAGCAGGCCATGCTGCAACTGAACATGCACTTGCCGGTGGCCCTCACGCACCGGCTGTTGCCGCTGCTGCACCGGCAGGCCAAAGCCTACATCCTAAACGTGGCCAGCACCGCAGCGTATCAGGCCGTGCCCACACTCACGCTCTACGCGGCCAGCAAGGCGTTCTTGCTGAGCTTTTCACGCGGGCTGCGCTACGAGCTGCGCGAGTCGGGCGTGTCCGTTACCTGCCTGAGCCCCGGCGCCACCACCACCGATTTTGCCGACCGGGCCGGCATGAGTGCCGGGCTGCAAGCCACCGCCAACAAAGTATCCATGACGCCTGCCCAGGTGGCACAGTTCGGTATTGGCGCTTTGCTGGCCGGTGAAGCAGAAGTTATTCCGGGGGCCCTGAACAAGATTTCCTCGAAACTCACCAGCCTGGTACCTAAGGCCCTGACCGAGAAAATTGCCGCCGGCATCTACGAGAAGCACTTGAAATAAACAGCGCTTTCATTTAAGAAATGAAGCAGCGCATACTATATTAGCTTTCTTATTTATTATAAACTTGCGTCCTCTATACCCTTCTATACAATAGTTTTTTAGCGAAGCTCGTCAGTAGTTTTATTTCGGAAATAGTTATCTGAGAATAGTAAGTATACCCGAAACTAACCGCGCAACTGCTTCGCTCATGGATGTATACAGAGCTGCCTTCAACAGTTGCAACCCAATTGAAATAGCGCAGGCGCTTACAACCGGGGATGGATATTATCTTTTTGAAGATATAATTGCGGAAGACGCCCTTGCTGAAATATTAAGCTGCATCGAGCTAAAAGAATACCTCGTCAATAACAACAACGTGGGGGTAGTGCGCGCCAGCAGCATGAATTTCCATTCGCACACGCTGGCGGTTTCCAAATGCTGCTACGACCTAGTTACGCACGAGAAGGTAAGGGCTATATGCAGTAGCTTTTTTGCCGGCCCCCATAAAATCAGCAACCAGCGCATTTTCGAGACGCACACCAAGGCGCACATGCCCTGGCACACCGATAATAACCTTCAGGACGGCAACACCTTCAAAGGCAAGCACGAACTACCGGGTATTTTATTTCTGTTCTATTTATCCGACGTATCCGAAATTAATCCGTTTCAATTAATTCCAGGGTCGCATAAATGGTCGGCGCAGCATAACCAACGTTTTTTTGCCGACAAATACATCGACCAAACGCACAGCGCCGACATTGTATCCGTGCAAGCCCCGAAGGGAAGTTTGATTCTGTGTAACACTCATTTAATTCACAGGGCAAAACCCTTTGACGTGCCGGGTTTCAAAAGAAAAACATTCCTGTTTCAGATTGATGCCCTCTTCGAAAACCACCTTGGGCATGGTGAGCAGCTGCTTATCAACCCGTCGTTTGTAGACAATACCGATCCGGCCATTCTGAGTTACCTGGGATTCGGCCTGAAAGCCAGCTACCCGACTTTCCCGCAGACTTCCGTGGCTACCATGTCGCTCCAGGATCTGTGGTTGCTGCAAAAGAACATTCTCCCGAAAACTATTCGGGGCTTGGCGTTATCCGTGCTAAAGAAGGCCTTGCCCAGCACAGCGCTTATACGCCTAAAGAACCTAACGGCGCCTAAGCCATAACGCAGCTTAGGAAATGCAGCGCTAAGCGCTTTTTTTGAACCGCGCCCAAAAACCGGCCAGCCAGTAGCAGCCTAGCGCAAAGAGGGGTGCGGCCAGCACATCATAGGTGTAGTGCACATGCTGTACCAGTACCAGCAGGCCCACGGCAGCAGTGGCTGCCAGCAGCCAGCGGCGGCGGGCACCTTCCGTTGCCAAGGCCAGCAACATGACGGTGGCAGTATGGCCCGAGAAAAACAAATCCTTGGTGATGGGCCCGGCCGCTACGTAAATGAACGTATCGATGATAGGGTCGCGGAGGGGGAGCAGGCCGATGGGCGGCTCCAGTGGCAGCAGGGCCAGCAGCAGCACCCGGCTGGCCTGCATCAGCCAGTAGGCGGCCAGCAGCCGCAGCAGCACGTATGGGCGTGGCAGCACGTAGGCTAGCGTGGCACCCACACTCAAGTAGATGATAATGAAGGTGAACCACGATACATCGTGGGCGGGCAGCAGGGCCAGCAACGGGTCGGGGAGCAGGGCGCCGGGGCGCGCTTGTACCCAGGCAAAAAAGCGCGGCAGGTTGGCTACCAACCCAATCAGCAGGGCCAACGTGAGTAGCAGCCTATATCGAAACGTGGGACGCTGCCAGGCAGCGGGCCAAGCGGCGGATGGGGTCTTCGGCGCGGAAACAAGACGAGGCATACGGCAAGCAAACGGCAACAAGCCGCAAAAATAGCCATTACTGCTGTATCACTAAGTGAAGATGCTCGCATCAACGCTTGGGTACGGGGCTTTGGCGGCCACAAACCACGGCGCGGTGCTGCAATCCTGCCGCTGGCGCTGTATCTTTTGCCCCATACTGCTCTTTTCTCGCTTATCTATGAAGCATTCTTACCTGCTGGCTTCTCTGGCTTTACCGGCGCTGCCGGCTGTTGCGCAAAATCCTGCCCTCAATGCCCGCATTGCCCAACTGGCGCAGGCCGAAGAGGCAAAAGTAATTACCTGGCGCCGCGACTTTCACCAGCACCCGGAGTTGGGCAACGAGGAAAAACGCACCGCGGGTATTGTAGCTGCGCACCTGAAAAAGCTGGGCCTGGAAGTCCAGACTAACGTAGGACGCACGGGTGTGGTGGGCATTCTGCGCGGCGGCAAGCCCGGCCCGGTGGTGGCCCTGCGCGCCGACATGGATGGTTTGCCCGTAACCGAAGCTACCGGCCTAGCCTTTGCCTCAACCGTGAAAACCACGTACTTAGGCCAGCCAGTGGGCGTAATGCACGCCTGCGGCCACGACTCGCACGTGGCGATGCTTATGGGGGCCGCCGAGGTGCTCAGCCAAGTGAAAAAGGAGTTATCAGGCACAGTTAAGTTTATCTTCCAGCCAGCCGAGGAAGGCTCGTTGCCGGGCGTGGTGGGCGGGGCCAAGCTGATGGTGCAGGAAGGCGTGCTCGACAACCCCAAGGTAGACGCCATTTTTGGGCTGCACATCAACGCCCAAACCGAGGTGGGCACCCTCAAATACCGCCCCGAAGGCACCATGGCTTCGTCCGACGTATTCACGATAAAAGTGAAGGGCAAATCGGCGCACGGGGCGTATCCGTGGCTGGCCGTAGACCCGGTGGTAACGGCCGCGCAGATTGTAACGGGCCTGCAAACCATCATCAGCCGCCAAGTGGAGCTAACCCAGGATGCGGCTGTCATTACGGTGGGCATGATTCATGGCGGGGTGCGCAACAACATCATCCCCGAGCAGGTGGAGCTGACCGGCACCATCCGCACCCTCGACAAAGACATGCAGCAGAAAATTTGGGCTGCCGTGCGCCGCACTGCCACCAATATTGCCGAAAGTGCCGGGGCCACCGCCGAAGTGGACATTGTGAACTACGCCCCCATTACCTACAACGACCCACGCCTGACCGAGCAGATGGCCCCCACCCTGCGCCGGGTGGCCGGCCCCGCGCATGTAACCGTGCAAAAGGCGGTAACCGGAGCCGAGGACTTTGCTTACTTCCAGGAGAAAGTACCCGGCTTGTTTGTGTTTGTGGGCGGCATGCCGAAGGGCAAAAACCCCGCTGACACCGCGCCGCACCACACTGCCAACTTCTTCATTGATGATAGTGGCCTCACGCTGGGGGTGCAAACCCTGGCCACCCTGGCCGCCGATTATCTGGGGGCCAGGAAGTAGGCCCGACCGGCCTGCCCCAACAAGTGCCCGACCAGAAGCCCGCCGCCGCTGCCCACGTCCGCGCCGCCAAAATCTGCGTACTGAGCGAACCATCCGCACCCGCTGCGTTGAAAAATCTGTAATGAATATTGCCTTAGTTACCTGCGAAAGTCTGGCCCAGTACGCGGCTCCCAACATCGACGACGAAGACAGCCTGCTCACGCGCCACCTGCGGGCACACGGCCACCACGTAGAGCCCCGCATCTGGAGCAACCCGGCCGTTGATTGGCGGGCTTACGACGTGGTGGTGCTCAAGTCGCCGTGGGACTACTTTGATAGGGCGCCGGAGTTTTACGCCTGGCTCGATAGAATGGAGCAGCAACAGGTACCGATGCTCAACCCCGTAGCCACCGTTCGGTGGAACGCCAACAAGCAGTACCTGTTGGATATGGAGCGCCAGGGCATCCGGATTGTACCCACGCACTGGCTGCCCCGCGGCACTGCGTTTCAGGCGGAGGCCCTGTTTGCAGCGCTGGGCACCGACCGGCTGGTGGTGAAGCCTGCCATTAGCGGCGGGGCCAAAAACACGTTCAACCTCACGCCTGCCGACGCCGAGGCGCGCACTCCGGAGCTGACCGACTTACTGCGGGCCGAAGACTTTCTGGCTCAGCCGTTTCTACCCGAAATCCAGACCCAGGGTGAATGGTCGTTGGTGTATTTGGGGGGCGAGTACAGCCACTGCGTCCTGAAGACCCCGAAGTCCGGCGACTTCCGGGTGCAACACTACCTGGGCGGCGGCATTCAGCCCCAGCAGCCCCCCACCCACCTGCGCCGCACCGCCGACGACATTGCGCAGCGTTTTGCGCAAAACTGCCTCTACGCCCGCGTAGATGGCGTGGAAGTAGCCGGCGAGTTTCTGCTGATGGAGCTGGAGCTGATTGAGCCGTTTCTGTACCTGGACACCGCCGCCCCGGAGTCGTTTGCGCGCTATGAAGCCGCCTTGCGGGCCAGCCGGGTGTAGCTCAACGGGTTGGTAAGCGAAGCACTGCAACCGATAACAACGGGCGCTACTCCTGGGAGTGGCGCCCGTTGTGCGCTTATAGCTGGATGGCCATATTTTGTAATCCAATTTCAACGGCAAGCTACTTACTTGCAGCATCTTACTTATTCCTGTTCGCTCCTATGAAAAAAGCTACATTCCTTCTGGCCGCCCTGCTGTTGAGTGCCGCTTCTGTATTCGCGCAGGGTGAGTTCAGCAAGCTAAACCGGCAGGCGTCGGATGCCTACAACGCGAAAAACTACCGCACTTCGGGCGAGCTGTACGACCAGGCCTTCAAGCAAAGCAAAGCCCAACCCACCAACTCCGACTTCTACAACGCCGCCTGTAGCTGGGCGCTGGCTGGCGACGCCAACAAGGCCTTTCAGTACCTAGACCGCGCCACCCTAGCCGGCTGGGAAAACGTGGCCCACGTAAAGCAGGACACCGACCTCACCGCCCTGCACACCGATAAGCGCTGGCAGCCGATGCTTACCAAGCTGGAAGCCACCGTGGCCAAGCTGGAAGCCGGCTACAACAAGCCGCTCAAGCAACAGCTAGATTCCATTTATGCCGCCGACCAAGGCGGACGCCAGAAATACGAGGAAATCGAAAAGAAATACGGCGCTGAATCCGAGCAGATGAGGGCGCTTTGGAAGGAAATGGAAGCAACTGATGCCCGCAACCTGAAAAAGGTAACGGCTCTGCTCGACGCTCACGGCTGGCCCACCCGGAAGGAGGTTGGGAAGATGGGCAACGAAACGGTTTTTCTGGTTATCCAGCATTCCGACCTGCCTACCATGGAAAAATACTTCCCCATGGCGAAGCAGGCCATGGAACGGGGTGACTTGTCGAAATCGGCGTATGCGCTACTCCAGGACCGGCTGCTGATGTGGCAAGGCAAACCCCAGGTGTATGGCAGCCAACTCAGAAACGACCCGAAAACCAATAAGATGGCGTTCCATGCCATTGAGGATGAGGCCCACGTGGATGAGCGCCGCGCGGCAATGGGCCTAGAGCCTTTGGCCAGCTACGCCAAGCGCTTCGGCCTCGACTACAAGCTGCCTGCGAAATAAAGCGTTACTGCAGGTATCCTTCATGGCTACTAAACGGAGGTCGGGGCACCATGCTTCGGCCTCCTGTTCTTTGGTGGCGGGTGCCACCCGTGCTATCTGGAGTGTAGAAGTAGTTGTGGACTAGGCTGTGTGGACAGCAAAGGCAGTAATTTTGCCTCATGCGTCGTCATGAATTAACCGAACGTGAGTGGAAGCTAG
>NZ_JAFLQZ010000033.1 GCF_017313265.1 Hymenobacter telluris
CATCCGTTCGACTTGCATGTATTAGGCCTGCCGCTAGCGTTCATCCTGAGCCAGGATCAAACTCTCCATTGTATAAATTCTACTAATCCTACTCGAAAGTAGGACGATGTCGAGGCTGATCCGACTCATGCGTATTTTCTATTTAAGAAGAAAATTACGCTTGTACTTGCCGAGCCTAAGCTGGCAAGTACCTTACCTTATTGTCTTTCTCAATCATTCAAAGAACGTGTGTTTCTTCCAATTGAAGAAACGATAGATGCTCGTTGATAGAGCCTGATTCGGAACATCAGCTCGTGATGTTTTCGTTCACTTACCGTTTCATTTTCGTTCTCGACTAGAACCCTTTATCTGTAACGGGCTGCAAAGGTGTAGGAAAGATTTTTAACTTGCAACACCCTCGCTAAAAAAATTATTTTTATTTGAAAACGCCCGCATTTGCAGGCTTTCTATAATGTAGGGAAAGGAGCATTGAAATTTGCCTTCCCTGCCTTCACGCTCATTTAGCGAGTACCTCACGGTCCTTGCGGTTCGCTTAGCCAGCTGCGGCCGTTTCGCCGTCTTTACCAGGCTTGTTGGCGCGCATCATAAATACCAATGGTATTGAGAGCAGGCAGGCGAAACCGAGCAGGTAAAAGGAATCAACGTAGGAAAGAATGCTGGCTTGCTGCTGCACCGCGGCATAAATGGTGGCTTGGGCCCGTTGCGCGGCGTCTATCATGCTGCCATCGGCGGCGGCTTGGCTGCTGGTTAGGTTTTGCAGGCCGGTTTCGTATTCGGGGTTGGAGAAATTGAGGCCGTCGATAATACGACTTTGGTGAAACTGTGTGCGCCGGGCAATGAGGGTGGTAATGGCGGCAATACCGAAGCTGCCGCCCAACGACTGCGCTAAGTTGATGAGTGTGGCAGCCTGGTTGGTTTTGTTTTTGGCAATACCCACATAGGCAGCTACACTAATAGGCACGAACAGGAAAGCCAAGCCCAAGCTTTGGTACACGCGCGCCTTCGCCACACTGGCAAAATCAATATCAGAGCTAAGCACGTGCACGTAATTGAACAAGGCGAAGGCGCTGATAACTAAGCCAAACAGAATCATCCAGCGGGCCTGTACTTTCCCCGACAGCACGCCTACTACGGGCATGAGCACCAGAACTGCCGCGCCGCCCGGCGAAATAGCCAGCCCGCTTTTTACGGCGGTGTAGCCCAGCAGATTTTGCAGAAATAGAGGTAGTTGCGTTGAGCTACTGAACAGCACGGCGCCCACCGCAAACATAATAAGCACCGCCGCGGCAAAATTGCGGTGCCGAAGTAATTTCAGGTCGATAACCGGGTCTTTGGAACGCAACTCCCACACCACGCCCGCAACCAGCGCAATGGCTGCCACCACGCTCAGGCCGGTAATAAGGCCCGACGTAAACCACTCTTCCCGCTCGCCGCGGCTTAGCACAAACTGCAAGGCGCTAAGCCCCACGGCCAATAGCCCAAGCCCCACGTAATCGACGTGCAAGCCACCGGCCCATTTGGCGGCCTTTTCCTTCACGAGTGCTGGCGGGTCAGTCACCAAAATGGAAACCAAAAACGCCGTAATCATGGCAACGGGCACGTTCACGAAAAACACCCAGTTCCAACTGGCATTATCCACGAGGTAGCCACCGAGCGTGGGGCCAATGGTAGGCGCTACCACTGTGGCTACCCCATAAGCGGCAAATGCCAACCCGCGTTGCGCCGGTGGAAATGTGTCGGTAAGGATGGCCTGCGCCATGGGGGACAGCATGCCGCCGCACAGCCCTTGTATTACGCGCATAACAACCAGAAAACCAATACTCGGCGACAAGCCGCACAGCAACGACGTGGCCCCGTAGGCCAGCAAACAAATCGAGAACAGCCGCTTGCGCCCCACCACCGTGGCCAGAAACCCCGCCACCGGCAACACCACCGCCTTGGCCACCAGCTGCGAGGTAACCACCCACGTTACCTCGTCTTCGGCGGCGCTCAGGTTGCCGCCAATCTGCGATAAGGCCACCGAAACACTGGTATCATCCAGCACTTCCATAAACGTGGCCATGGCTACCGTCACCGCAATAATCCACTTGAGGTTGCCGCCTGTATCGGTGGCGGTGCCGGCGGGCTTCTTCAGGGTTTTGGCTGCACTCATGATGTGAACGTCGGGCAAGCCGCTACTGCGGCGTGGTGTGCAAATGGGTGCGCAGCCGCGCTACGGCTTCCTTGTAGTGCGCCACAAAGTCGGCCAGGATTTCTTCGCGGGTCACACTCTCGATTTCGCGGCCGGCGGTCCAGGTGGCAAGTGGCTCGATGGTTTTGGTGCGGGCCGGTTTTTTATCGTCCTTCTTGTCGCCTTTCTCTTCGTCGTCGCCTGCGGGTTCCTCGTCCGGCTCCGGCTCTTGGTTGTCCTCGTCTTTGCCTTGCTTTTCTTCCGCGTTGGCGGCCGGTTTGTCAGCCAGCTCGTTTTCTTCGAACCAGCAGTGGATATAGGGCGTCACGGCTTCTACGCGGGCTTCGGCTACTACGGCGTACTGAAACTCCACGGGCCCGTCGGGACGGTGCACAATCAGATAGATGCGGTTTTCATCGAGGCCGGTTTCGCAGGTGCGGCCGTGCTGGCGCAAGGCCTCCGCCGCTGCTTCCAGCGCCGGGCGCGCAACGTCGGTGTAGAAAGCGCCTTGCCGAACCAAGTTGTGGCTAAAGGCTTGGTTTTCGCGGTCTACGGTGGCAAAGAAATCGTTCAGATCTGTTTGCCAGCGCCCCGTTGAGGTAGGTTGGGTGTCCATGGATAGGTATCAGGTAAGTAGGGCGTCCTGCTGCTTGAGGCCGCATTTTATCTGTTGTCCACGTGGGAAGGAGGTGGGTTGTTGCTGGGCGCTACGGGTTTCTCGGTGGGCTCCACGCTGATGTCCACTTCCGGCACCACCGACATACCGGGGGCCAGCAAATGCAGGTTGGGCTGGCCATCGAACACGATTTTCACGGGAATGCGCTGCACCACTTTCACGTAGTTGCCGGTGGCATTTTCGGCGGGTAGCAAGCTGAAACGAGCCCCGGTACCGCGCTGGAAGCTTTCCACTTTTCCCCGGAAGGTTTCGCTGGGGTAGGCATCCACTTCCAGCTCCACTGGCTGCCCGGCGCGCATCTTTTCCAGCTGCGTTTCCTTGAAGTTGGCCGTCACCCACAACTGCCCGTAGGTAAGCGCCATCAATTGCTGCCCCACAGCCACGGTCTGCCCTTCGTCCACGGCTTTGCGCGTGACGCGCCCGGTTTGCGTGGCGTAGATTTTAGTGTAGGAAAGCTGGAGCCGGGCTTCATCGGCAGCGGCCTGCGCCTCACCGATTTGGGCCTGGGCTACGCTAATTTGTTCGGTGGCCTGGCGGTAGTCGTTTTCGGCCTGCGCCACGGCGGCCCGGGCCTGCTCTTGCTGGGCGCGCACGGTTTGGGTACGCTTACGGGCAGCGTCGGCTTGGGCGGCCGTGGTGCGGGCAGCGGTCTGGGCTTGGTCGTAGCGCTGGCGCGACACGGCATCCGTTTTGTAGAGCTCGGCGTAGCGCTGCTCGTCGCGGGCATCACGCGCGGCTTGCGCTTGGGCGGCTCGTTCTTCGGCCTGGGCCTGCTCCGAGGAAGCAATGGCGGCGGCCAGTTGGGCGCGCTGCTGCGCAATTACGCTACGCCGCGCCGTAGCAGCCTGCGCCGACGCTTCCCGCTGGGCCTGAGCACTAACCACCGCGGCTTGCGCCTGGTTGAGGCGGGCCTGGTAGTCGCGCGGGTCCAGTTCCAGCAGCAAGGTGCCCGCGGGCACCTGCTGGTTGTCGCGCACATACACGCGGCGCACCGTACCCGCCGTTCTAGAACTCACCCGCACGGCATCACCTTCGATAAAGGCGTTGTCCGTGGACTCGTGGGCGCGGGCGTGCAGGTAGTAGCGGATACCGAAGAACAAGGCCGCTAACAGCAAAACAAGGGCCATGATGACAAACCACGGCCGCTTATAAACAGGCGTTTTGGTGGTTTCGTCGGGTGCATCATCGGGCTGCTGCTCCACTCGGCGGCGGCCCCGGGCGCTAATATCCGGCGCGTCGGAGGGGTCGGCTACCTGCCGCCGGGGTGCAGGTTGGGTTGTGGGTTCTGCCATCGGGCGAGTAGTTGATAAGGATATAACTAATTCGTTACGTTCGTGCGGGGTGCCATTTTGAACCAACTCATCCACATTTTTGCTGGCGGCCTGCGGCTAAAGCCGGAAAGACTGTGCCGTACCGGTAGCCGCCGCAAAATTGAGCCGGGCCGCCCCGTACTGCGCCAGGGCCTGCACCCGCAGGGCCCGCGCGTTGGCTAAGCCTGCTTGAGCTTCAATCACCTCGGTGTTGTCGGCAACGCCGGCCCGGAAGCGCTGGGTGGCCAGTTCCAACTCACGGGTGGCCAGTTGAAATTGTTCCTCGCTAGCCCGGACCTGCTCGGCCCCTAAGCGCCACCCAACCAACGCCGTGCGCACGTCCTGCTCCACTTGCCCGCGGCTGTTGCCCAGTTGCCATTCCGCTTGCCGCTGCCGGCTCAGGGCCGCATTGATACGGCCGCGGGTGTAGCCGCCATCAAATACCGGCAAACTCAGTTGTACCCCATACGTGCGCGTAGCGCGGTCATTGCGGAAGGGCGTATTCGCCGACTGGCCGTAGTCACCGACGGCATTGACGGTGGGGTAACGGGCCGCTGCGCGGGCTTTGCGGTCGAGGGCCCGCTGCTCAATGGTTTGCTCGGCAATACGGGTGTCCAACCGGGCCGTAAGGGCTTGCTGCACCGCCACATCTAGGAGCGGCACGGCTTCGGTTCGCATAACTAGGGAATCGGTAAGTTGAGTGGCACTGCCTTGAGGCAAGCCAATGGCACGCTCCAAATCGAGGCGGGTTTGTTCGGCGTTGGCCTCTGCCTGTACCACGCGCAGGCGTTCCTGGGCGGCGCGTGATTCTGCCCGTACCACGTCAATGCCATTGGCCACCCCGGCGTTGCGCTGCTTTACGGCTAGTTCTCGTAGGGCAGCGGCTAGTTGGTAGTCGGCGCGGGCGGCCTGTACTTCCAGGTTGCTGCGCTGAGCGGTGAGGTACGCCAGGGCCACAAACGTAGCTACTTGCTCGCGGGCTAATTGGGCGGTCAGGTCGGCAACTTGCACGGCCGCTTTGCTGCTCTTGTATTCGCGGAGCGCCGCTAGGTTGAGGATAGTCTGCGAGAAGTTGAGGCGGGCATCGAAGGTATTAAAAGGACCCACGAAAGAAGGAATAGGAGCCGCTCCGCCCCCCATGCCACCAGCCATTTCGTCTCCACCGCCTCCCAGGCCCTGCGCGGCCAGGTTGAGCGTGCGGTTTTGCTGGTAGGCAGTGCCCGTGATATTGGGGAGCAGAAAAGAGCGCACTTGCTGCTGCAAGGCCCGAGCTTCCTCGGCCCGCTCAGTGGCAAGCAAAGTGGTCAAGTTGTTGTCCAGGCCGATGGCAATGGCATCAGCCAGATTGAGTTGTTCTGGAGCTACAGTTAATACGCGGGCTGCTCCCGCTTGCACGCCTTGGCTGCTTGAGTTGCGTAATGCTCCGCCCACCGTGGCCCGCGGCGTAGTGGTGCCCCTGGGCTCACCCAAGACACCAGCACCAGTGCCGTCCGAAGCTGCCAGCGCGCTGCCTGCACTGCCTTGCCCCGTTGCGCCGCCCTGGCTCCCAGTGAGGGCATTGGGGCGGAGAGCAGGAGTGGGTGCTGCACTTGACTGCTGCTCGTTGGTTTGCTGCATCTGCTGGCGCCGGCGCTGCAATTCCTGTTGCTGCTGCTGGCCGGCGGGCGGCCCCCCAAACCCCTGCTGCTGACTACCGCTCGACGACGGCGCGTTGCCGGGCGCTGTTGCTGGAGGAGAGCCTTGGGCACTCGCTTCAGAAACTACAAGTGCCAACTGACACAGCCATATCACTGAAGAAACCTTCCAGCATCTAGCGTTGATAAGCACATTCATGAAAGGAAATAGGCAACGGTGGATACTTGCTAAACCAGCAGCCCACTAACACCGGGCTCGTAGCATCTGAACGATAAGAACAGATTAGCGTTGGTTTTTCTGGGCAGTTTCCCTACGCACAGCCTCCACAATGCGCTGCCTTTATACGCTGGGCCTGAATCCTATGCGGCAGTAGCTCACAGTAGCTCAATGGCAGCCAACGGGACTTCGGCAAACTTTATTTTGCTCTGATTTGCGCAACTTCAAGCAAGCCGCAAGCTCGACCATTGATCGGGCTTGCGGCTCTTTAATTCCCTCAACATCCACTCAGCGCGGGCCTACCACTGGCAGCAGCTTATCAAGCTATTAGATTGCCAAATGCACAAGGACACAACATTAAAACGCTGGAAATCATAAAAATGCAGCAGTTGTGCAAGAAAGTATAATGCCTGCTTATCAAGCGAAGCAATGAAGGCCGATACACTTACTGGTAGCTGGCAGATGCTCACCAAGGCAGGGAAGCCGTGGAAGAAGAACTGGTGCCGGTGGGGCCATCGGCGGGTAGTAAGGCCAGCCGGATAGCCTCGGCCGCTCCCTGGGCGGGGGTGTCTGTGCCTGCAAAGCCATTCAGGTCGGTGGCGGTGTAGCCGGGAGCGGCCGAGTTTACTTTAATAGCCGTCTCCCGCAGCTCATAAGCGAGCTGCACGGTGAGCATGTTCAGCGCGGCTTTCGAGGCGGAATATCCCAGCAGGCCCCAGTCGTTTTGGCCACTCAGGGTGAGCGAGCCCAGCGGACTGGACACGTTGACGATGCGCCCCGCCGCGGCTTGCTTTACCAGCGGTAAAAATGTTTGGGTGACGGCTAGCGTGCCCAAGAAATTGGTTTGCAACGCTTGCTCGACACTGCGCACGGCCGCCGTGCTAGGTGAGCCGTCGCCGGCCACATTGATGCCGGCATTGTTGACTAAGATGTCGAGCGACCCTTCTTCGTGCTGTATATACGCGGCTGCCGCGTCGAGCGTCAGTTGGTTAGCTAGGTCCACTTCGAGGAAATGGACGTCGCCGGCCGCTGCCAGTTCCGCTACGGCTTGCTGGCCTTTGGCGGCCTCGCGGGCCCCCAGATACACCCGGCAGCCGGCCTGTAGCAGCCCCCGCACTATTTCGAAGCCGATGCCTTTGTTGCCGCCAGTGACCAGCGCAATTTTCTTGTGTGCCATGTTGCCTGTGGGTTTGGCCTCCTGCAATAGCGAGGCGAGGTAGTATTACCCAAAGGTCCGGCTAGTAGGCGAGCAGTAAACTTCGCCAATCAACCCATCTGTTTTAGATTTCAAACATCTTCTTGCGTGCAGCAACGAAAGTCAGCAAAAACCTACCGGAACCTCGTGCTCTCAAGAACTCAACGTAACGTTCTGGCAAGTTTTGCATTAACTCCCGAACACAGCTAGCCGCCGGAAATCCCCTGGCGTTTGGCCGGCATGGCGCTTGAAAAAAGTACAGAAGTGAGCCACATCGGCAAAGCCCAGGCTATCGGCAATTTCTGAAACGCTCCAGGTGGTTTGCTTCAGCAAAAGCTTAGCTTCCTGCACCAAGCGGCGGCTGATGAGGGTAGTGGTGGTGTAGCCCGTCGTTTCTCTTAGTACGCGGTTGAGGTGATTGACGTGCACAGCTAATTGGTGGGCATAGTCGGTGGCGGTGCGCAGGCGCAAAGCAGGCTGTGGGCTGTGGCGCGGAAACTGCCGCTCCAGCAATTCCGTGAAGCGGGCGGCAACTCGTTCGGCGGCGCTGTGCGTGGCCAGCGGGGCGGGGGCCGGTTGTAGCTTCTGCACCAAGTGAATCAGCTCCCACAGGTAGGTGCGCAGCAGATCGTGCTTGTAGGTGTAACCCGACACGAGTTCATGCGCCATTTTCCGAAAAATAGCTTCGAGCGTCGCGCAGTCGGCTTCGGTTACTTCCCACACCGGGTAGGCCCCAGGCTGAAAAATCGGTAATTCCGCCAGCACCACCCCGGTCCGGGCGGGCAGCAGAAACGCGTCGTTGAAGAGGCAGCAATAGCCCGCGGGCGTTTCGGTGAGCGGCCGCCACCGGTAGGGTACGCGTGGTGTTACCAAGAACAAAGTATTGGCCCCGATGTGCGGAGTCTGGTCGGCGTACTCCACTTGGCTACGCCCACGGCAAAGCGTGATTTTGTGGTAAGCCCGCCGGGTGAACGGCATTGGTGGCCCTGGGGGGATATCTGCTAAGGGAAATACATTGAAATGCCCTGCGCTTTGCCCCATATCCGGCGGCGGCAAGACGCCGGCGGCGGAGTTTGCGGTAGGTGCACACGCCTCGTAAAAAGCAGCTAGAGAGTTCGGTTGCATACGAGCAATAGTACGAATCGAAAGGGCGGATGGGCGGCGCAATAAGCAACAGAAATGACGCCCTGCCGTTGGCAACAAGCAGCCACTTGGGTTTTCCCTGGCCTCTCTTTGCTTGGTTCAATATCTATGACAGGGCATCCTACCAAAGCACAACCATTCACTAAATTCCAACAATTCAAGCAGTGGTAACAATTGTTATAATTTAATGAATTGTCACAATTGTTACCACTGCTTGAATTTTTACAATTTATACCATTGCGTATATTGCTGCCATGCAGACAATTGTTTTTTCAAACCATAAAGGCGGTACAGGCAAGACCACTTCCTGTTTAAATGTCGCTTATGCTCTTGTTGAAGCTGGTAAAACGGTCCTTCTTGTCGACTGTGATGGTCAGTGCAACTTGTCCCAAAGCTTTGCATACCGCCCAACTGAGAGTAAAACAATCGGTGCGGTACTGCTCGGGCAAGCTAGTTTGTCGGATGTAGTTGCAGAAGTAGGGGAGGGGCTGTACTTGATTCCGAGCTCTTCTAACTTATCTGAAGTGGAAGAACGCATTAGCAAGAAGCCAGGTGCCGAATTTGCGCTAAGCGAAGTACTAGAAGAGGTGGAGGAGATTGATTTCTGCCTAATTGATACACCAGGGGGACTTGGGAAGCTTACCTATGCAGCCTTAACTGCAGCTGATGCAGTATTTATCCCGGCGCAGCCGGAGTATTACGGCATCGAGGGACTGGTAGGCTTGCTCGATGTGTGCCAGCAAGTACAGAAGCGCTTGAACAAGAAACTGAAGATTGGCGGGCTGTTTTTCACTCAGTACAATCGGAATGATAGGCGACGGGCTCAAAGAGACATGGTGAATCTACTCGAAGCGCATCCGCTGTTCGGCCCCTTGGTGATGCAGACGACCATTCGTCCTAATGTGAGTCTGGTAGAAGCACAAATTGAAAAAGAGAACATCTATAACTGGGCTCCCCAGTCGGCTGGTGCCCAGGATTATCAAGCTCTTACAACTGAAATACTTTCCCGGCTATGAGCGACGGCAAAAACAAACCCCGGTTTGGCAACAAAGTACTTGCCTCTATCACAGAGCGAATTGAACCACAAGCCCCTTCTACAGAGGCGCCACCTGTAACTGAGGAAGAGCCGCCTCTGTGGGTGTCCTTTACTACGGCCGTCACTCGCGAAACCTACATGAAGTTGAAACAGGCTGAGTATTGGGAGCCGGCGTTTCTTTTCAAAGAGGTTACCGAGGCCGCCCTGCTAAAAGAACTGAAAAACTACCCAAACGCGGAAAAACCTTTGCCTCCGGCGGCCTTGGAAAAGCTTTTGCGTAGCAGCAAGAAGCTGCGGTAAGCTCAAAAATCACGCAAGGCTTCGAGGGAGCTTACGTTCAATAAGCCTGACTATGTTCTTGTTAGGGGTTGGTTGGCGAACGGTGCCATTTTTCACGTAGATGCTTTTCAGGACATGAAGACGAGGGTTGCAACGATGTTAGAGTGCCATTTTTCACGCAATTGCTCAGAGAGATTGTCCTTTTGAATCACGAATTCCGTTTTGCTCGATTTGAATTCGAAAAACGCGCCTTACATTCTTAAAAGCCCTTTTTTTGGGTAGCTTCTTGCGGAAAACCAACCATTGATTTTTTATTTTTCAAAAAAACTGAACCTATTCTGTATTCTTAAGCTATTCTTTTTTATATTCTATATTCAGGGAGGCGTAACTATCTGTTTATCAAGCAGTAGCAGCCAAAACCTACGTGAAAAATGGCACTCTGCTGCGTGAAAAATGGCACTCTTCTACGTGAAAAATGGCACCATCTACGTGAAAAATGGCACTCTGCTGCGTGAAAAATGGCACCATCTACGTGAAAAATGGCACCACTACGTGAAAAATGGCACTCGTAGCCTGAAGTGACAATCAGCCCACGTGAAAAATGGCTTTCTGCTGGCAGAGCATCTACGTGAAAAACGGCACTCTTTACTTTGAAGCATCCACGTGGAAAATGGCCTCAGTCTTCTAATTGCGTGAACCCCGCTGACTTTTCACGTATATCCGTTTATCTTCGTTTGCCCCCTTGGCTTCTCCCCCACTCATGGTGCCTACAATTATTCCTCCGCTTTATCCCCGGGCTTACCAGGCTAACGCCCTTGTGCGTGCTCCCCTTAAGTTGACCCATATAGAGGCTCGCATTTTTGCGCTGGCGTTAGGTTGTATTCACCAGGACCAGACTGAACTACCAGGCATATCTATCCCTTTGAGCCGCGTTATGACTCAGAAAAAGGGCGGGAGCATCTATGAAACCATTCGCGACGCTTGTAAGAGCTTGATGTCGAAAGTGGTTAGTATCGAGTCGCAAAACGGTAATAAAAAGCGTTTTACAGCCTACTCTATCATTAGCTACATTGACTTGAACGAAGGCACCGGCTACCTGACCGGCAACTTTGCGCCTGAAATCAAGCCATTTCTCCTGCAGCTGGCCGAGCAATACACCCACGTAGAGATTGAAACGTTACTGACGCTTAAATCAGCCCATGCTCATCGGCTGTACTGGCTACTCAAGTCGTGGGATGATGTCGGGATTTGGGAAGTGGACTTTGATACCTTGCGCAAGCAAGTACTTGGAGATGACAATGATGTAACCTACACGCTGTTTTACGACTTCAAGCGCTACGTGCTTGAGCCTGCTCTGCGTGAGCTTTATTCGTTGGGGTGGGTGGTGACCTACGAGCCAGTGAAGGATGGTAAAAAGGTGAAAGCAGTGCGGTTCACTATCCCTAAGCCACTAGCTCAAATTAAGGCGGATGGTATTTCTGAGCTTGATCAAGCGAATAAAGACGCGAAGCAGTCCAAGGGCGGAGAAAAGCAGATGAGCTTGGCTCTACAAGTTGAGCTACCCACGCTGCAACAGCGTATCGTTACACGTTTACAGAAGCTAAAGATGACCGCCGCGCAAATCCAGCATATATTGGATTTTATAGGGGATGATGAAACGAAAATTGCGCGACTTATGAAAGTAAGTCACCCGTTGCTGCGTGATTTTGAAGTTGGTAATAAGGTTTTTGACAACTTGGGCGGCGCAGCTATTAATCTACTAAAAACTGAATTCCCAGGTTTGTACTCTATACTTAAATAAATACCCAGAAGATGAATATATGGCTTATATTAATAGTAAAAAATAGTATTTAACCGCAAAACGCGTTATCTGGTTTTTTACTAAAATATACTCGCTTGAGCAGGGTAGAAGAGACTGCCACATTATATGTTGCAAACCATCCTTATACCCTATACAAATAGGTTACGGCTTCTGATAGATACCGTACGGCAATTCCGGTTTAGCACTTTATTAACCCCTACCGTACCTATAATATCCCTTCCAAGTACACCGTGGCCGCGGCGCTGCACCTGCTGAATTTCTCTCCCTCAGTAATTCCGCTTAGAAGAGAAATTATGCTTGGATCTTGACTATCCTGTAATAGATAGGACCCGTTTAGCAGTAGCCAAACGGGTCCTCTATATCACAAAACCCTTCCC
Source organism: Hymenobacter telluris (assembly GCF_017313265.1). GTDB lineage: Bacteria > Bacteroidota > Bacteroidia > Cytophagales > Hymenobacteraceae > Hymenobacter > Hymenobacter telluris. The sequence continues at coordinate 11,860 of NZ_JAFLQZ010000033.1, forward strand.
CTCAATCCTCATTGCAAAGGTAATAGCCGGCTTCGCTGGTTGGACGGCTGACCCGGTATAGGAGCAACAGGCGCCGGCCAATTCGGTGATCTGCTCGGTCAATGGCACGAGCAGCCACTACGCAAGGCATTAAGCAGTACATAAATCAGTTATGGAGTGAAGCCCGCTCCGTTGTTGAATCTCAATTTAATGCCAGCAACCAACACTCGTCATCAACTCAACGCGGTAGGTGCTGATGAGCGGCACTCACGTATCGCTGAAAGCACACGCAGGCAGGATTAGTACACTGATACCAATGCTGATGCGGAGCGGCCACCAGTTTGCGAAACGACGCGCATTGCGCATCTAGGCAGCGGTGCCATTGCAAGGGCGTAGACGGAATGGACTGTCTACTGGGAAAGGAAAGAGGATCCAGGCGCATCATAGAATGAACAAGCTTGGTTGCAGAAGGGAAGGTGCTACAGCAGCAAACATATAATAATTTGAAACATGAATCATATTAATGTTATAAATAAGTTGAATAATACAATAAAGTTTTCTCCATTATCGTCTGGTTGTAGTAGGTGGGGCATTTGCAATCACCAAGCGGCAGCTACTCGCTATCAGAATCAGTGGTTCTTATAAGTATACCGTGGCTGTTTCATGCCGATGGCCAGCTGATCGAGTTACGTCACCACAGCTGTTGACTGTTGGCTATAAGCAGTATTAGAGGTAGCTCATGCCAGAAACCGCTTCAATTCGCTTCGGGCGTATTACCGCATAATGGCAACTTCCTGAATAACTTCTTCCGCGGGGTCCATTGCATAGGAAAGCTTATCTGCGGCCTGAAGTAACAGCAGACGAACACCCGGGTGAGGCCCTTTTCTCAGGTGAAGCCCATGCAAGTGATACCCCCTAGTGGCAGAAAGCACCAACTGCTGGTCGGCTGGAACTGTGCTGTTACAGCAGACTGAAAACCGGTAAAATACCTCCTGCAGCCCGGCCCGGTGGGACGAAGCTACCAACACCGGCAACGCGTAGCCTATGGTAAAGCCCGTTTCAGCAGCCGCTGCACCGACATCTTCCAGAAGGCTTGCCCGCGGCGAGTGCGGAAGCCTGCTTCGTTGAGTTCGGTGGCAATCTGCTGCAAGGAAAGGCCCTGCTTGTGCAGGGACAACGCCAACCGGCTGGCTTGTCGATTCTGGGGATGCGCGGCGGCATTAGCCTGACGTACTTGCAAACTCTTGGCAATATTGTCGGGCGTTAGCCTGGCGTGGGCGCCCATTATTTCCCCTCGGGCCTTCTTGGCCGCCAAGGCATCCTTTGTGCGCTTGCTGATCATCTCGCGCTCATGCTGGGCGATGAGGGCGAAGATGCCGACTGTAAGCGTATTGGCATCAGGCATATCACAGCACACGAAGTCCACCCCACTGTCGCGTAGCGCTAGAATGAAGCCCGCATTCCGGCTCAGCCGGTCGAGCTTGGCAATGAGTAGCGTTGCGCCTTGCTGGCGGGCAGCGGCAATAGCAGCCAACAGCTGGGGGCGCTGGTTTTTCTTACCGCTCTCCACTTCCACGAACTCAGTCAGCAGCTGACCCGGCTGCGGTGCGAAGGCATGTACGGCCGCCCGCTGGGCTTCGAGGCCTAGGCCGGACTGGCCTTGGCGCACAGTAGATACGCGGTAGTAGGGAACGTAATGAGCAGGGAACATGAAGCAGGCCAAACCGAAATGAGACGACAAGATATGCACTGCGTAACGTTTAAGGAACGTTCCTTTCTTAAACGTTACGAGTTCATTGAGCTATATTTCATCTCATTAGTGCGACTAAGCCTACGGATGAGTTTTCGTAGGAAAACAGAATCGTGACGCTCTCGTTTCGCGGGCTAAATGGTGGCTTAGCATGTTTTTGCGTTAATTGTATTTTACTTAACTAGTATGCACTCACGTTCACAGAGTATTTTATAGGTTTCGTCTAATACCAATCTATCATCATTAACGTGAGTGGTTACTTTGCCCTTGTAAAGTACACACTACTACACCATACTCCTCACCTTTACCTATATGTCATCTCCAAAACAAGCTGTTAAAGAAATCCTGGAAGCCCTGCCGACCCTGTTGGCAGTAGCTGTAGTGGAAACCGAAACTGGTATGCCGCTGGCAGCACACTCCAACATTGCCGATTTCGATATCGACACGGCTGCGGCTTACAACACGGAAGTGGTAAAGCAAAAGCTCAAAGCTATTCAGGCCCTGAAGCTCAACCAGACCGTGCAGGACATTCTGCTCACGCTCACGGATCAGTTGCACGTGATTAAGCTCTCGCCCACGGGAGACAAGTTCATTTATCTGGCCGTTAATGCCCGCGACACCAACTTGGCGGTTGCCCGGCAGATTCTCAAATCCCAGACTTCTGTACTGAACTAGTTCTTTTTACTTTCTAAGCAAAAAAGCCCGTTGGTAGTGCCAACGGGCTTTTTAGTTTATTCCTTTCGGTAGGGTAAAAGGCGAGCAGTTGTGCTGCTGAATGTTTTATTTCCGCTTTGAGAGTAGCTTTGGAACGCTCCGCAGCAACAGTAGCGCAACCAAGCCACTGACCGCTACCAGCGGTACCGCCGAAGAACGAATCCGCTTGAAGCGCGCTCGTCCTTCGCGTAGTTCAATGTACCCAACGGGCGTCAGCGATACTCCCCCGCCTCCACCCGAGCCCCCGCCAGCATGGGTGCCTGCTTCTTGTTGCTTTTCACCGCTGCCCCCTCCTCCACCGAAGCCATAGCGGGCTTGAGCTACGGGAATTACAGTTACGCCTTCACGTTCGATAGGCGGGCCGTAGATAGCCTGAGCGGAAACAGAAGCACCAAGTTGTTGAGCTAGCTTCTCCGCTAAAGAAGATGGTACAGAAGGAAGTGAGGACATAGCGCGAGTGGAAAACAAAAGTGTTACGGGGGTTATTCAGGTTAATAAGATGTTGGAACGACTTATAAAAAGTGGTTTTTCGACTTTAGCGTACACCCTGCATTCTTGGAATAATCTGCTTGCGTTATAATCTGCCTTCACTTGATACTTTATCGGTTTTGAGCTTGTACGTATGATGCCTAAAGGGACTGTTTCACGTGTCCGGCCGGCAAATGGCTATGCTTTAAAAGCCCTGATAAGCAGCGGGGAAGCGGCACCCAGATATAGTAGCACTATTGGGCTTTCTATCAGAATTGCTCCATCTACGCCACTATCTCCTGTTTCAAGAAGCCTTTTCTGGGTGCGAATACGGCGCAAGCTTATTAGAAGGGAGGAAAGGTAACCTAATGGAGTAGGAGTTTCGCAATAGCCACGAGTTGCTGTAGACTGTTCACCTGCCACAAAGTCGTTATTTATTGCTTGAAGCCCTGCCGCAAGCGAGGCTACTACCTGCGGCGCTATAATTTCTTTGCGTAAATCCTGTAAGCTCGTCTCTCTGACCGACCGTAGAGTAGCTAGAGTTTGCCAGTACCCCGTATGGTTTCTATGAAATGAATAATGGTTTGCGTGAAGGCGGCCGGATTGTCGAGGTTGGCGACGTGGCCGGCGTTGGGCACTACGGCTACTTGCGCGCCGGGCACGAGCTTCTTTAGTGTTTCGTTATCCTGCTGGCGGGCGGCTGATTCACGTGCACCAGCCAGCAACAGCAGCGGTACCTGCACCGGGTGGGCCTGGAGTTGGGGCATGAGCGAGCGGCCGAGCAACACGCGGGGTTCCACGTGCAGCGGCTGCCACATTGACCAATCCTGCACCATTTGGCGCAGCAATGGCGCCGACCGAACGGAATCCGGGCCGCTTGATTTCAGCAACGACTTCAGCCACTGAGCTTTGAAAGCGGCGGTGCCGCGCGCTTGCAGCTGCGCAATTTCAAGGCGGCGGCGCGCAGTTTCGGCTTCCGTAATGGGCTCTTCGGGGCCCGGCCTAGGGTAAATACTGCCGCTGCACGACACCACCGACAGCACGCTTTTGGGGTGCAGGGCCATGAAATCGACGGCCACAAAACCACCGAGCGAGACACCTACCAAATGGGCTTTGGGAATATGCAGGGCTTGGAGCAACTGGTACAGGTCGTCGGCGTGCAGGAACTGCTGGCCTTCCACGGGCAACGACGACAAACCGTAGCCGCGCATATCGTAGCGAATAACCCGGTAGTGTTGCGCCAGCTCCGCTACTTGCGGGTCCCACATGCGTCGGTCGAAGGAATGGCCGTGCAGTAGCACTACCGGGGTGCCGCGCCCGGTTTCCTCGTAGTACAGCTGCGCGCCCGGAATGGCAATTTTGCCTTTCTTACCGGCTAGCGCGGCCGTGGTTGGGTGGGCTGGCTTTTGGGGCTGCTCAGCCGATGCCTGAACGCAGGCTAAGCCAGATAGCAGCGCCAGGCAAGAAAGCAGGAGCCAGAACCAGCGTTGTAGGCGTGAAGCTGAAGACATAAATTGACTGATAGGTCGACTTCTTGGAAGTTGTTCGAATTAGTAAGAAAGGCCGTCAGAACCATGTGGAGACGCGCCACTTAGCTCAACCATTTTCTAAGATTAGCGCTTGAAAACCTTGCTTAAAAAGGTTGCTGTGTAGTCCAGCGTTGTTGCAAACCACGGCGTAAACAGGGGAAAAGTATGCGGCGTATTGGGGAGCGTGTGCACCTCGTGGTAGATGCGAAAGGCATCCAGCTTTTCAAGCATGTCCTCCCGGCCGGCGTGCATCCAGGCAACGGAGCTGTTGATAAACAGCACGGGCGGCGTGTGGGCGGTTACGTGGTTGAGGCTGGACGCTTGCTGCCACAGCTCCGGCTTTGTGGCGGTGGAAGCCCCAAACCAAAGGGTGCCCGCCGAAAGGCTTTTACTGTCGTCGCCCTCGCGCGACTCGGGGTGAATGAAGGCCAGTACCCCATCCACATCCACGATGGCCTGCACGCTGCTGGAATGGCTGGTGTTACAAGCATCCCCCTCGAATTGCTTATCGCCATTGGTGGTGCCGACCAGCGCCGCGAGCTGCCCACCGGCCGAGAAGCCCCACACCGCAATTTTGGTGGTGTCGATGGGGTATTGCTTGGCATTGGCCCGCAGCCAACGGATGGCCGCTTTCAAATCGTGGACCGCCGCCGGGTACAGCGCTTCGGTGGAAAGCCGGTACTCGGCCGTGACGGTCACGTAGCCTTTGGCGGCGAGCTGCTGGGCCAGGGGCACGTGCTGCGACCGGTCGCCGGAGCGCCAGCCGCCGCCGTGAATGAACAGCACCGCTGGGTAGCCTCCTTTCCGCTTGGCCTTCGGGTAGAATATATCCAATTGCAAGTTGCGCGCCCCTAGGGTGCAATACGTTACGTTCGTTTTCGACTGAATACTAGGCGGCACCGCGGGCCGGGCAATGCGAGCCTCAGGATAAGTTTTCTGGATGTAGCAGAAGGCGCTGTACACCGTAAAGGAGGTGTCGCGCGGGGCCGGAAGCTGCTGCGCCAGCGCAGAACCCGCTAGCAGCGGGAAGCCGAGCAGGAGCAATCCGGCTAGCCGGAACAAGGAATGGGGAGAGTACATAAACAACGCAAACAATAAACTCAATGAGGTTGCTACCCGCACGCTAACCAAGCCGCTTACCTATTCAGGGGTGGCGGTTAGGAGCAGCAGCCAATTTCGCGGGGTCGGTTTTTGGATGGCATACCCCGCTTGTAGCTTTCTGGTCGGGCCGGCTGGCTGCATACTTTCCGTGAGCGGGTCGTACCAGATGCCGGTGTACGTGGCGTTTGAAACGGGCTGGGAAAACGTTATTTCGGCACCAGAAAGCGAGTAAAGCAGCACCGTTGAACGGCTTGCTTCGGTGAGGCACCAGGTCTGGGTGCTGTCTTTCAGGAAAGAATTGTCGGGCTTCAGGTGCATCAGCCTAGATGCCAGGTGTTGCTGCACGAAGGAGGCGAAGGTGAGATGCCCGTTGCCTCTGTCCTTAGTGCTGCCCATGACAACCTGCGCGCCGCCGGCCATCAGGCTCGGAATGGGGCTGATGTCATTGGCAATGGACACCACGGCTTTGTCGGGAAACCGGGTGGTGTACTCCCGCACCTGGCGGTACAGCAGCTCCTGAGTGGTGGGCAAGGGGTAGTCGCTGGCTTGCAGAAAGGTCTCACTTACCATTTCCCGGAACGAGCTGTTTTGCCCGCCCGGAGGCGCCCACAGGGCATCCCCGTTGGAAAAGAGCCCGTCGGGGCGGTATTGCCAGTAGCGGGTATCAATTACATCCACCTGTCTGGCGAGGTCGGCATGGGCCAGGATGGCATCGGTAATGTCCTTGGTGGTGTTCAGGACCACCCGCACCGTGCGGTTGTTTTTCCTTTCCCATTCGCCCACCGTTTGCAAGAAAAACTGCTGAAAGGACAAGGGGCCGCTGAATTGAAAACCCAGGTTGAAGAGGATGTTTTGGCTGCCGCCCAACTCATCCAGCGTATGAACTATATACGCGCGGTGCAGGTCGCGCAACGAGGCATTGGTGGGGTCGTAAAACTCGTTGCCGAGGTGCAGCCGCGCCCACGGCTTGGCCGGCAGCGGCTCGGGTAGCTTGGTTTGGTTGATGTTGTTGGTTGGCCGCCAGGGGTAGTCCACCCAATGCGTCACGTACTCCAACAGGTTGTGGGTGTCGTAGAAACTGTAGTACAGCACCAGCCCATTTTCGTCGCACAAGCGGGCAAACTCCTTGACGCGGTTGAAAAACCAAGGGTTGTAGGTGGTGAGGTCGAACTTGCTGAGGCCGTCCCAGGCCTTGCCTTGGCCGCTGCGGGCCCAGGGCATCTCGTAGAAAGGCGCCCACACGTTGCCATCAGGGCGGGCCCGCACGGCGTGGTCGTCGCGGCGACGGTCGTACCACAGGCCGGTGAGGCTCTGGTAGAAGCGGTTGTCCTGTTGGCGCAGCGTTTTGGCTAAGTCCGACAAAATCTCCGTCAAGCCGGGGCCGTCCTTGCCCGGCACGTAGCGGGCGGGCGCGAACTCGGCCGGGGCCACGCCCAACTGCCGCGCCACGAAGGCCACATCGGCCGCGTGGTAGCGCGTGGCCACGTAGAAGCGCTGGCTGATCTGGAAGTAGCCCAGTTGCAGCACGAACCCGACCCGGTTGACCGGGGCCAGCATCCGGGCCAGGTGCGGCTCGGCCCACGCGGGGACGGCAAAGACCCAGGCCTGCTCGGCCGCTGGTACCAGCGGGGGCTGCTCGTAGAGCTCACGTTCCTTGCCAAGGTGAATCCGCAGGTGCGTAGCCATAAGCTACCCAAAAGGCGATGGTGTAAACGACCGTTATTTCTACCCACCAATGATAGCGTTAACTTCCATGTAAAGGTATCGAAAACCGGTACCTTTACGAAGCGCATTTACCTTATCGCTAACCTGCCCGTTTTGCCCATGCTATTTGGCTACG
>NZ_JAFLQZ010000034.1 GCF_017313265.1 Hymenobacter telluris
CTATCTCGCCCCCAATCACTTCGAAACCAACTTTCAAACTGCGTCCCAACTCTGTGCGGCTTAGCTAGACCACCTCAAAATCAGCCTACAATCACATCCTGGTAAAGTGCAGCCCGAAAACGGGCTGAAACACCCGAAACCAGGCAAAACCCCGGCTTGCGCCCAGGTGCGCGCCCCGGCGCAGGCACGGGCGTGTAATTTAGATAGCGTTAATCAAACTTCGCCTCTCATCTTCTTCCCCTTGCCTGCCTCTGTAGCCGGAGCCGTTACGACCACAACCTCCTAGTCGCGCAGTCCTCCTCTCCTGAGACGACACCAGGTGAGGTATTCTCCCCTGATGTCCCGCAGCCACAGCGCGCGGCCGAGCCACAGCCCTAGCCTAACCCGTCTCCCCCACGAGGGAGACCCGCCTCCTGCAACCGAGACCAGAACGGCGGGCCTGCGCGCCGAGAGAAGACAGGTGGCAGGCGGAATGAGGTGAGGAACTGCCCCGCCTCGCGTAGCGGCCGCTAGGGTTAGCTCCAGCACCACCTGGTCTTCTGGGCTGCGTACCGCTTCCTGCCGCCGTGCTGCTCGGCGCCTCGCCTGGGTCTGCAGCTATTACCGCACCTTTTCAGCCCGCCTGAAGTGGCCGCCTACTCTGTAGACGACGCTTCGCGCCGCGTCGAACGGATTGCCTGGTGGTTGCCTGGACTTCGCGTGGTCGCCCTCCCTTTCTCGCCCGGGTTTTTGGGGGGGAGCGACGCCTCGTATTTGGGGGGCCTATTGAGTATAGCGTTAACCAAAACCGCAAATTGCGATTTGACCCCCAAAGCGCTGTCAGATTAAAGCCTTTTTAATGCCCTTTCTGTAAAAACGGTTGGAAACAGAGCGCCGCGCCCAGGCGGGTGCGCCCGCGCGTTTTTTATAGCGTTAACCAACTTTGGGCTTAGCTAGTGTCGGGGCATCTTGCCCCTGCACTGCCTCCTAACCGGAGGAGCCCCGCGGCAACCGCTAGTTCCAGATAAGGAGTGATGGAACGGTCCCTCGGGAAGCAGATCACCTCTCTCTTACTTACCACCGGTTCGCTCATCGTTCCCCAGTCGTTGCTATGGGAACCCATTGCCTAAACGGGCTTCTTCGCTGGCCTAGCTTGTTTCTACTTACCCCAGCTAGGCGGGCGAGGAGCGGACATATCATGGCCAGCAAGGCGAGGCGGTAGTAGTCTAGTTTGGCCTGGTCCTATCGGGTCTTCCCCAGGACTCAGCGCGTCCTGGGCAGCCCCCTCCAGGGCTATCGACTGACCAGGAAGCGGGCTTGCTCCCAGCGGGTGCCCGCAAAGAAGCGCAGGAAATAGACCCCGGTGGGAAAGCTCCCCAACTCAATGGTGGCTTTATAATGCGCGGGCACTGCCCGGAGCAGGATCTTACCGGTCACATCGGTGATGAATAGTTCGGGTATGTCGGCCTCCAGCTGTACATGCAGCACCTCCGAGACGGGGTTGGGATAACACGTCCAGGTATAGCGTTTCTCTCGCTTGGTCGAGTGGGTCGTACCCATAGTCGTGTCGGCTACCTGCTGGTAGTGCCCCGACAGCGTCTCCGCTTGGTGGGGCCGGGTAGCTGGAGGGGCCTGGCAGTCCACCGTGTAGGCGTACTTGGCCATGAGCTTCACCAGCAGCGTATTCAGCCGCTCGACGGTGAACTGGTCGGTGGTCGGCTTCAGGTGCGCCTCGCCCACGCCACTGTCATCGGTGAGAAACACGTAGGTGCCGTTGGTGGCCAAAGCCATGGACCGCATCAGATACTCCGTGCTCTTGTCGATGCCACTGGCCGTAACGGGAATGATCCGGATGCCCTGCGCCGCTGCTTGCCGGATCGAGCGCTGCAGCGAGGCCAACACCGGTGGGTTTTCGTGCGGGGGCGCATCCAGGAGCAGAAACAAGAGCCGCGCCTTGGCGTGTGGACTCCAGGACAGCTCGTTCAGCGCCACAGTCAGGGCCTGATCGACGGCTTCCGGGAAATCACCCCCGCCCCCGGCCTGCTGGTGCCGGATAAAGTCCAGCGTGGCGGGCAGATCGGCACTAAAATTCGTTTTGCGGGTCACGTACTCGTCGCCGGCATCCCGGTAGAACACACTGGCCAGGCGCAGGGTGGAAGAGGCCAACGAATCCTTCGCCTGGGTGATGACATCGCCGAGTTCGGCTTGCAGGTACTGAATCTCATCGCCCATCGAGCTGGTGGCGTCCACCACGAAGGCAATATCCACGATCGAGGGTGCTTGGCACGGCTGCCGGACCCGGAGTACGTTGACACCCTGGGCAAAGACGGTGGGGCGGCGTAGCGAATAGGTTTTTCCCTCTACCACGGCCTGCAGCGAGGCCACGTTCGACGGCTGCCTGTCGGTAAACAGACCATTCCATAGTTCGCACTTACCTGTGTTGTCGCTCTGGGCCTGCCAGAGCACCGAATCCCGGCGGTCTAGCAAGCGCACGGTGGCGCCAACCACCGGAAAGCCCGCCTCACTCACGAGCTGCACGGCGTAGCGTTCCAGCGGGCTCAGGTGCCAGCGCTGGCGCCAGTGATTCAAATCCTGTTGGGCAATATCCGGCCACAGGGTCCATTTGCTGAAATCGTTGATCTCGCCAGCCGTGAGAACCCCCGCGCCGACCCGCGTTCCGGTAGGGGGGACGCTGGTTTTCGCTTTGGGGGCGGGGCGGGAGGCAGGCGGGGTGCTACGGGCGCCTCGGATCAGGACCCCGGACGGGCTGCCCGACACGGCCGCAGCCGAGCCGCTGATGCTGCTCTTGTGAGCCGCACCCGCATAGCCCACAACCACCACCTCAGACAGGACCGTCTCATCCTCGGGGAGCAGCACCACCACGGAGTCTTTCGGGTGAGTGATGGCCACCTCTTTTGTGACGTACCCAATGAACGAAACGAGCAGTCGGGGAGTGGGGCGGGTGGTCACGAGGGTGAACCGGCCGCGGGCGTCAGTGGCGGTGCCGTTCGCGGTTCCCTTCTCCACAATCCGTACGCCCGGTAGAACCGTGCGGGCAGCTTGGGCCCGTACCACGCCGCGGACGGTAACAGACTGGGCGCCGACGAACCAGGGACACAAGAGGAGGGTGATCAACAGGAGGGTTTTCATTAGGGCATCAAAGTAGGTTCAGCAGACGATACGCCCCCTTCCTGGAGGGTATCCCTACTGGAGTAGATGCCGCTACCCGCTGCATTCCATACGGCCAGCGGAAAATTAGAAGGCTGTGCCCTTGAGCGGGCCCATCGGGGTGGTCTTTATCCCCCTCTAGCCTTGTCGAGCGAAAGCTGCTAAGTGTGGATGTAGAGCGTTTTGGTCTCATAGAGAAGTTATTTCTGCAACAGTCCACGATTCTGCTAGCCACGCTTGCTGGCTTAGAGAGTCCTGGACAAGAACGCAGGGCACTCTCATCTAGGACGATCCAGGCGAGGTTAAGCATCATGATCCTCACCGCGTTCAATCAACAGCCGCACGTAACGCTCACGCCCTATTGCGTGCTTACAGGCCAAGACGACTTATCGCCTCAAGGAGGCGGAGTAGCTCGATTATAACTTTGCCATGTCCATAAAATTTTCAAACTACAGCTCCGCGCCACACCTGCTCCGACGGCCGAGAGGGAATTATGACGAGTCAACTCCTAGTGTGAGTGGGAATTCGCCTGTATAGCCTTGGTTGGTATACGCCACCCATACCTTCTGCCCCGTGACCTATTGCACTAGTTTGCAGAGCGCCGCCACTTGCCCGCAGTCGGGCGCGTTAGCTGGCTTCACCACCGCGGCCAGCAGATAGCCCAGCGTGTCGACGGCCACGTACTCTTTACTGCCCTTGCGCTGCTTTGAAATGGAGACAATAAGTCTGCAACAGGTGCAGTGAGTTGGAGATCAAAAGACCTTATATATTAGATTTATATTGTATTTATAGCCCCTCACTCTCAATTACGTATGAACAACACATGCAATTTTGTACTTCATCTTCTCACCCTTGGTCTATGTACTCTCTGCTTATCCTGCGAAAACAAGCGGACGAATCAAAATGGGGCCGCTACCTCCGATAAATTAGTGGCAAATGGCAAGCCTGAAGAGGAAATAGAGGCCTACTATGAAGGGGTTGGGAGGCCTACCGGGAGCGGGAAAGTTACGGTGGAGATAGGGGGGCAAGTGCAGCAGAACATCTATTACGAGACGTATGACAGTCTCGATATCGTGGATGGCGACATGATCATCTTCGACCGAACGCTTGGAACGGATAGCGTCAAAGCAGGGCCGGCCTTTACTGGCAACATCCGGCTGGGCAAGGACTGGCCAAAGGCTACGCTCTATTACACGATTGCCCCAGCTTTACCTGCCAACCTTCGCCAGAACATTACCGAGGCAATCAAGCACTGGCGAACGGTCACACCTATCAAGTTTGTAGAACGTACAACAGAGCCGGACTACGTCAAATTTGTGGAAGGCGGTTCTCCTACCATAGGTGCCTCCAGCGTAGGGTGCGTCGGTGGCATGCAACATCTGAAGTTAGGTAATAAAACGTCAAAGCGCGTTGCCATTCACGAAATCGGCCATGCACTGGGACTCTTCCATGAGCATATTCGCCCCGATCGAAACAAGTATATTGACGTGATATGGGCCAATATCAGCAACAAAAATCAGCAACACTTCAAGAATCTCAAAGGCACCATTCATGGGCCATATGATTTCAAGTCGCGTATGCACTACGCGGCCAACGCTCGGGCCATTGACTTGAAAAAGCCGACAATGGTCCCGAAAGATGGCGCTAGCGTCATTGACAACGATGGCAACCTGAGCCCCGGCGACATAGCAGCTATCAAAACGCTATATAAGTTGTAACCTTTAGCTTAGCCCGCTGCTACGACCGTGCCTGTCGTCTAGCTAAGTCAGACAGGATTGGGATGGGTTTGTTAAGAGTTATAAACACTCGCCCAGATAATGGAATAATAGTTATTTAGATAAGTAAAGGCTAAGAAATGGGTGTCGAGCTTGTCAAATCGGGAACTACGCGGCAGAACTACTTAAGTCGGCGAAAGAGCCACTCTAAGGAACAGCACTATGGGCGTAACGGGTGGCATCATAAGAGGCGCAGTTGGCGACACTTGCACGAAGGCGGGATGACGGCAAACATGCCGCTGGCGGCGATAGGCACTACGAGCGGGTCGGAATTGTAGTCTTGGTTAGCCAGCATGTAGTCAGGCTATAGCCCGTCAAGTACTGGCAGTGCCAATGAGGCGCCGGCACGGCATTATCCCATGCGTCGAATTGCCAAGTATTGGGTGTGAGGATGGCCGATTACTACCGGTGGCAACAAAAAGCAGCCATCTGTCCCCGCCTGCCGACTTGAAAAGGGAACTGTGCCACTTAAGCCCCCATACTGACTTAACTACCCCGATTACCTCAATTTTATTTCTTACTCCATCAGAAAGGCAATGATGTTCGTCGCCTGCGATTAGCCTCACTTTAACAAGTTTATCGGTTCCTTTTCATCGATCCATCCAACTAGGTTGAGTTATGCGCTCAGTACTTTTTAAATGCAAATTTTTAAGTTATTTAAAACAGAAGATGGCTGCATAATTTATTCAATTATCTCTTGGTATGGATGATTAGAAATTCAGTCTTTAGTAGTTAATGATATTAGATCAAAGGTATTGCGCTCTAGTTTATCTATGGTTTGTGAGATTATTTAAACTAATAGTTGTATTTATAAAATGCAAGTATCAAAGTGGGTATTTATTGAAAATTATATTCGTATGTTCGTCTTTATATTATATATCTATGCGCTCGTTTGGTATTCTTTTCATCGGTATACTCAGTACTCAGCTTTGCGTGGCTCAATCCCTGAAAAAACTGGAGGTGAAAGCTATCAATCGCACGAGGGTAACCTTGGTAGAGGGGGACAGTGTGCAGGTCGTTGCGCTGGCAGCAAAGAATAGAGGACGAATCCATAAACAGCAGACGTATTACTGGTATGCCGGTAATCGGGTGCAGCATGCGCGGGGGGACCACAATGGCCGCCTGCTACATGGTCCGTATCGGGTAACTGACCGGACGCAACGGCTGCTGGTGGCAGGGGCCTTTCAGTACGGCGTAAAAACCGGGCAATGGCGGACCTGGCATTCCAATGGCCAATTGGCCTCGGCGAGCCGCTGGCATAACGGGCAACTGCGCAAGCGCTCGTATCAATACGATCCACAGGGACGGATTCTGGTTCCGCCTACCCCTCAACAGCCGGAAAGCAAACCCGATCCAACCAAGGCAAAGCGGAAGAGGCACTTGTTCAACCCTACGCACGCTCGTAAAGCCGATAGCCTCCGGGTTATGGCACCAGCAAGCGGGCCATCACCTGCGAATACTGCCGTTCCTCGTACCCGGAAAACAAGCAGAAAGGCCCAGCCTCTCCCGCCGTCAACGCCATGAGGGAGACATCAGGGGACGGCGGTTACTCGTCACAGCGCGTGACGGCCGGCGCCTTGTCGCTGGTGCTCGTTATCGGTATCCTGGTGAGTACGATTCTGCTGGGGCTGGTGCTTTTCTATGCCGGTACCCGCACATTGTTACAGCAACACCGGATCCAGCTACAGGTCCAGCAGAACACCCGTTCCGGGATCGCGTACCTGCTGGCTACACCCACCCTGCCTTACTTTCAGCGCGTTGACTTAGACCTGTTCGGCTCGGGCGATGATTCCGTGGTAGTGGAAAAAAGACCTTGGGGTATTTTCGACCTGGTACGGGCGCGAGCGAGCAAGAACAATTTTCGGGATAGTCTGATCGGGCTGGTAGGCAGCCGGTTCGATCCGTCGGGACAAGTCGCTTTATACATAGCCAACGACGACAAACCGGTATCAATGGTCGGCAGCAGCCAAGTAGTCGGGGATGCATACTTGCCTACGCTGGGTATTCGATCGGCCTATTTAGGCACGCAGGAATTGCCGGCTCCGACTAAGCTGGTGACCGGGCGTACGCTGCCCCGAACTACCGCTGCTGCCCCGGCGGTTCCCCCTCCGCTCACTTGCCTACAGCAGTATGCAGCGTTGGACTTAAGCGCTTGGCTACCGGCCAACAGCCAAACCCTGGAAAAACTACGCTCAGTGGAACGCTCTTTTTACCGCCCTCCGTTGGTTTGGCTCCAAACGCAGCCGGCTACGATCAGGGCCGTTACCTTGAGTGGACAAATCTTGTTGGTGAGCACGCATAAGCTGGTGATTGAGGCTGATGCTCACCTGGACAACGTCGTGGTAATGGCCCCCGTCGTTGTAATCAAAGCCGGCTTCCACGGGCGGCTACAGGTGTTTGCCCGCGATACGGTAGAGATCGGCGCGGATTCCCAGCTGGCCTACCCGAGTGCGGTGTGCGCCTTTAGCACCACGGGTGTGGCAAAGGTTTTCCTCGCCGAGCGCAGCCAGGTGCACGGGGTGGTAATCGCCGCGAATCCCCCCGGATCTGCCGCTACCAGCTTGGTGCGCATGCACCAAAGCAGTCGGGTCGTCGGCCAGCTCCATGTGGAAGGCGTACTGGAAAATTGCGGCCAGGTAACGGGAACGGTGAGGTGCCGGCAACTGCTGTACTCGACCATAGCCTCCTTCTACGAAAACTACCTGGTAGACGCGACCATCGACCGGGAGCAACTGCCCGCGGATTATCTTACTACCCCCCGGTTAAACCCCCAGGCGGGGTTGGGTATTCTGGCCTGGCTACCCTGATGCGAGAGAAAGTCGCTGCTTCTTCCCTGGTGGAAATCACCGTGGCCGCCATCATCCTGGTGCTGGTCTTCACCCTGTCGCTGGCCGTCTGTGCCCGCCTGGTCCACTACGGCCCGAGCCAACGCCAGGTGAAGTACCAGCAAGTAGTGCAGCAAGCGGCTGCGGCCACCATCCGCACTCACAGCTGGCATTCCCGCACGACCCAGGTAGGCACAATTACCCTGGAGCAGGAAGTACACCCTTATCGAGGCAACCGGCACCTTTTGCAACTCCGGGTGCAGGCCATCGAGCGGGATAAGGTAATGGCCAGCTGCCAGCAATTAGTTTATAGTCCATCCCCCTATGCGCCTTAACGCCTTTACGCTTCTGGAAACCATGATGGCCATGGCGCTCAGTGCCGTCGTCATCAGTGCCGCCTACCTGACGTTGCAGGTAATCCAGCGGCAGCAACAAGCTTCGCTCCGCAGCCTTTCGTCCGTCACCCAGGTGAGTACGCTGCAATGGGTGCTGGCCCGGGATTTCAGGCAATCCACGCACGTGCGCTTAACGGGACAACGGCTGCTATGCCAGCAGGGTGAAACAGTGATCGAATACGACTTGCTGGATTCGTGCATTGTGCGCCAGCAGCACCTGGTACAGGATACGTTTCAGGTGCGCGTACTGGACTATGCAGGATATTTCAAAACGGCGCCAGTGAGCAACAAGCTGGGGACAATTGATGAAGTGGTGTTGACGGTTTGCAGCCGGCAGGATACCCTGGTGCTGGAGGCCGCGGCGTGGTATGACACGCAACAGCTACTCGAGATGGGACGTGCTCAGCCAGCTACCTTATGAGCGGATTGCAGCTCACCCCTTCCCGTCGCACTGCGCCCAAGCCACCGGCCGAGTCGTTTGCCAGCCGCTTGGGCAAGTTACTCAACCAGGACTTAGCCTTTGGCTCCAGGCGACTGAAAGACAGTCATAAAGAGGCGCTTTACCTGGAGCTTGGCTTGCTGCTTAGTGCCGGGGTGGATATCAAGGCGGCCCTGGACTTGCAGGTGCAGCAGCAAGGGGCCTCCATGCAGCGGGTATTGGCGGCGGTGCGTGATTCGATAGTCGGAGGCCGCAGTCTGTCGGCCGCGCTGCAGCAAAGCGGTCACTTCACGCCCTATGAGTACCATAGCCTGCAAATCGGGGAAGAAACCGGGCAACTGGTAGCAATTGTGGAAGAGCTGGCGCGCTTTTACACGCGAAAAATCAAGCAACGGCGGCAGGTAACCCAGGCCATGGCGTACCCGATCGTGGTACTCTCTACGGCCGTGGCCGCCGTGCTGTTCATGCTCAACTTCATCGTGCCCATGTTTTCGGACGTGTTCAAGCAGTTCGGCGGTAAACTCCCCCCTCTCACGCAGGCCATCGTGTATTTGTCCGCCTTGGTCCGATCGTACTGGAGTAGCGGAGCAGTCATTTTGCTGCTGATTTTGCTGGCGTTGCGGCTGGCGCGCCGAACGCCGGCGTATCAGCGGCTGGCGAGCGAACTGGTGCTGCGGCTGCCCATCATCGGCCCGATCGTGAAGCGGGTGTACTTGGCGCGACTGTGTAGCTCCCTGGCCTTGCTCAGTGGCGCGCATGTCCCCTTACTCCAGGCCTTAACCCTAGCGCGTCAAATGCTGGGGTTTTGGCCAATCAACCGGGCATTGGAAGAAGTGGAAGCCCGTATTATGCGCGGGGCCACGCTTTACGGCAGCCTGCAACAGTTCCCCATCTTTGATGCGCGGATGATCGCCCTGCTCAAAGTAGGCGAGGAAGTCAACAAATTGGATCATTTCTTTTCCATCCTGGCGCAACAGTACAGTGAAGAGGTGGAGTACCGCACCTCGTTGCTGAGCACCGCCCTGGAGCCACTGATCATCATCTTTCTGGGACTGGTAGTCGGAACAATCCTGGTAGGTATGTATCTGCCTATCTTCCAGATGAGTAGTGCGATCGGTTGATGCTGATTATATGATTTGTAAAATTAAAATATAGTAGGACTTTGTAGATAAAACTAAATTGCATAGAATTGTTGTAATAAATGAATAATATAAATTACCGTGCCCTATTATACACGACGACTTTCGAATCGAAAGGTCTATAAGCTACGTCGATTGTTGGCTTTATCAGGTCTTATCCTGTCTTTAGCAAATTGTAGCCACTCAGTTCCCAAGGATGCCGCATCACTTGGTAAATACCTGGAAAATCCTGCTAACGGATTGCTTATAACGCAAGAGCAAGGGCCCTATGTGCTGACCGCCAAATACCTGCCTAGTGCTTATCTCACCGCACTAGAACAGCCTACAGCTGGCGCGCCGCAAGCTTCCCCTGCTGGGACATCGTCCGTACCGGTTGCCATCTTCAAATTGCGGGTTGCCAGTAAAAACCCAACCTCCTCCGTGCAAGGACTTCTGCGGGAGACGGTCACGTTGCTAACCCCGGACGAGCAGCAGCATGCTCTCTTCTATCAGATGCAGCAGGCGGGGTATTTGCAGGTCGGGAGTCAACGGGTGCGTCCCATCGCGGCGTACGTGGAGATGACTCCTCAGCGGGAGCAATACCTAGACATCGTTTTCACTTTCTCGTTGCATGATGCCCCACTTCCGGCTGCGTCCGAGGTGACGTTCGTGCTCGACAAGGCCTTCTTTCTAGCTTATCCCGTGCGGTTCGCTTTTGCAGCGGAGAATATTCAAGCGGTCGCTTCTTAACTACTTATCTCTTACGTGTATGGGTTATCTATACCCTTCGGCTGCCCGGCGACGGATTGCCGTCTTTTTCCTGGTGCTTATTGGCAACGAACTGGGCTTTCCGCTCGTCAGCTACGCGCTGACCAGTGGCCCAAGTCAGCCGGAGTTTTCTTCTTTCGAGCCGGTGAGCACCAACCAGTTAGTCGACGAATTCTCTGGTGATTTCACCTACAATATCCCCGTCATCAACATTCCCGGGCCGCAAGGCAGCGACTACCCCTTGTCCCTATCTTACCATAGTGGGGCCACCCCCGAGGAGGAAGCCTCGTGGGTAGGCTATGGCTGGACGTTGAACCCCGGGGCGATCAACCGCAATACCCGGGGTTTCCCGGATGATTACAATAGTGCCCCCGTTACGTATCACAATAAAATGCCCGCCAACTGGACCGTCACGGCGGGCGGTGGAATCGGTTTTGAAGCTTTCAGTAAAGATTTCAGTACCAATGTAGCGTTGCGCTACAATAACTACCGGGGGTACGGGTATAATGCCGGCGTCGGCGTAAGCCTGGGCAAAGGGGTCGTGAGCTTAGGCTATTCCGTGTCGGATGGCAATGGCAGCTTTTCGGCGAGTATCAACCCGGCGGCCATCATCATGCAGCCTGCGCAATCACACCAGGAGGCCGATAAGACAGCGACGGCCACACACAAGGAAAAGAAGGAGCATAAGACGGCCGAGCGTTACGCCGCCAACAAGATTAGCCTGCTTGGGGGTAACCACGGGCTGTTCACTTACTCGGAAACCAACCGCTCTGCCCATGCCGCCAACTATCGGGGAGGCGCCTTCAACGTAGGCTCCAGCTTAGAAGGAACTCCTACCTGGTTACCGGTAGGGGGTACGGTCAGCGTTTCCGGCAGCTATTCCTGGCAGGAAAATATCCCCCAGGATCAGCTCAATGCCTTTGGCTATATGTATAGTAGTGAGGCCGATGATGATGGGAATAGTACTAATGCCATTCGGGACTACTTCACCGAGAAGGAAACGGCCTACAACAAACGAGATTATTTCCTGGGGGTGCCGTTCAACAACGCCGACGTGTTTTCAGTGAGCGGAGAAGGGGTAGGAGGGGGGTTCCGCCTCTACCATGATCAGGTAGGAGAATTCGTTCCTAACTCCAAGACCAGCAACATCGGCATTGTCAACGTTTCTCCCGAAATCTCGATCGGGGGCAACGTAGGGCCTGGATGGGACTTTGGGGCCGGGTGGCAGCGGTTATCGGAAGGACCTTGGCAACCCACAGATGACCGAAAGCATTTTTCGGCAGCCGGCCAAGGCAATGACGAAGTGTTTTTCCGTTTCGCCAACGATCTGGGAGGGCAGTCAGGTCCCCTGAGTGACGAGCCTGTTTCTGCTCAGCTCGACCGCAGCAATTTCCCCAATAACCTGGCCAACCTGAATAAATCGGTCTTGGAGACGCAGTTGGGCAGCGCGGCGCCCCATGGCCAGGCTTCGCACATTGCCTACCATACGAAAGCGGATCTCTATAGAGACGATGCCGCGACAGAGCGACGATTCTCGCGCTTCTTCTCGCAACGGCAGGACCTACCGGTTAATTACGCTCAACTCACCCCCGGCGCTATCTGTGAACTCTCGGTGGCGACGGCTACCGGCGGGCACTACATCTACGGCCTGCCGGTCTTGTCCCGCAATGAGGGCAATCTACAGTATGGCATTAAAGGGGAAGCCATCCAAAACAATTATACCGTTTCGACTACGAAGGCTGATAATCAATTCGACGTGAAAGTGGGGGAAGTTCGCCCGACTGCTTACGCCAATAGTTTTCCTCTGACCGAGATCCGCACTCCGGACTACATTGACCGCACCCTCAACGGCCCAACGGCCGATGATTTCGGCGGGTACACCCGGTTCAATTACCGGAAGGTATGCGGTAACACCAGCGCCGACTGGTATAACTGGCGTGTGCCCTACAACGGCTTGCTCTACCAGGTGAACTCGCTATCCGACAAAGCCGACGACATGGGTACGGTCAGCTACGGGCAGAAGGAAGTGGTCTATTTGCAATCCGTACAGACGAAAACTCATACGGCGGTTTTCGTAACGGCTCCTCGCGAGGATAGCAAGGATGCTGGGGAAGAAAAGGAGGGGAGTGATAACCCGCGCGCCCGCTCCGGGGCTCAGAACGAGAACCCAACGGGCAGGAGAGGGCTGGAGAAGCTGGTGCGTATTGATCTATACGTCAACGACAAGGTAAGTCTGGACCCGCTGACCGGGGTTGTCACGCCCCAGCCGGACGCAAGGCCCATTAAATCGGTGCACTTCAGCTACAGTAACGACTTATTTAGCACCACCATCAGCCCTACTAATTTTGGACTGCTAAACGCCACTTTAAATGCTCAGGATGCCAGCAAACGCAACGGCAAACTGACGCTTACGCGAATTTGGTTCGAGTACCAAGGTATCCCCACCAAAGTAAGCCCTTACACGTTCAGCTATGCGTACCCGAGTAATTATGCCGACTACCCAGCGATCTATCAGCCTTCTGGGGCGCAGAGTGTAACCACGTCTACGACGGAAGAGCAGGCTGCTGGCGCCGATGCAAGTTACTACAACCAGTTGTCGGCCGCGGTGCAAAACCCCGGCTATAATCCTTTCAGTTTGGACGGGTGGGGCAATTATCGGAAGCAGGGTCCGGTGCGGGCGGCAAATATGCAAGCCTGGCTGGACCAGCGTGACCGGGAGGATTTGCCAGCGGGCCAGCAGTACGATTGGGACCCGGCGGCCTGGCAGTTGAAGGGTATTACTCTGCCAACGGGCGGGCAGATCCAGGTGCAGTACGAGCAGGATGATTATGCCTACGTGCAAGACAAGCCCGTACACGCAATGGCTAGTCTTCTCAATGAACCGGGTAACGGGGGACTTGAGGGCAACCATTACATTATTGATCTAGCCTCGCTGGGCATAACTACTGAGAAGGAAATGCAGGCTACCCGCCAGGCATTGCAGGAGCGGTACGTCGGTACTAACCGGAAGATCTTTTTCAAATTCCTCTACAACCTCTCCGATGCCGTTACGCCGACCTTACAGCCGCTGACGCGTAATTCCGACTATATTTCGGGCTACGCCAGTGTAAAAGAAGTAGACATAAGGGACAACCAGCTCTATATCGACCTAGTTGATACCAAAGATCGTTACACCTTGCCCCACCAGGTGTGCAAGAACTTTCTGCAGACGCAACGGGCTGGCAAACTGGGCGGCAGCGAGTACGGGGCCGACCCAAGCTCGCCGATCCGCGCCGTGCGGGATCTGCTGGGGTGGTACAAGACGATTGTAGGATTAGATACAAAATGCGTCGCTATCAATCGGGAGCTGTCGTATTTCCGAATCCCACTGGTCAAACCTAAAAAAGGGGGCGGCCTGCGGGTTAAGCGCCTATTGACTTTCGATAAGACAGGCCTAGATGGGCAGTCCGTCCTGTACGGCAGCGAGTATATCTATCGCATGCGTACGGCTGACGACAGGATCATTAGCAGCGGCGTCGCCACGACGGAGCCGTCGGCCATGCGGGAAGAGAATATTCTGGTGGATTATCTGCCCCGACAGGGGCAAAGTCTGGCTTCCAAGATTATCTCGGGCATTGACCGCAAGCAAACCGAAGGGCCGTTGGGCGAGAGCCTGCTGCCAGCACCCTCTGTCGGTTATTCCCGGGTGGTCGTGCGCAACATCCATAGTGGGCGCACCACCACGGGCTTCACGGTGAGTGAGTTTGCGACGGCCAGGGATTATCCTATGCAAGTGAAAAGCGGCGCGCTGCAGAGCGAAACCAAGTTCAAGCTACAGACCGCGTTGGTGGCCACCAACCAAATTAATAATACATACGCCACACAGGGCTACAGCTTTCTTCTCAACAACATGCACGGGCAACCCCTCCGGCGGGCAACCTACCCGGGCAATTACCCGGGCACGCTGGCAACAAAGCTGCCTAGTCCAACCAACGAACAGAAGACGACCTATTACGAGCCGGCCAAACTGGTAGGGGAGCAGACCCTGGTACCCGGGGATTACATCCCGGTAACCAGTGAGCAGGGCCAACGCCTGAATGTGCCCCCAGTCGCTGGTCGCATCTATCCAGGGCGGGAAGTGGATATCACGGCTGCGCAAAAAGCGGTCAAGGACAATCTGCTGGACCTGCAATTCGAAACGGACGTTACGGTAGGACTCTTATTCCTGCCTTCCTTCTACGCTCCTATTTTTCCGGCCTTTACGCGTAGCGAAGCAGAATTGTATACCCATGTAACGTCCAAGGTCATACGCTATCCAGCAGTCGTTAAGCGTATTGAAACCATACAGGATGGAATCAAGCATACAACCGAGAATATTGCTTTCGACCAGTTTTCCGGGCAGGCCGTGCAAACCCGTGCTACCGACGAATTCAAGGGCGGCTATGTACAGGAAAGTGTGCCCGCCGCGTGGGTAAGGCCTGAGTTCGGCCCTAAAGCGGGACGTGAAAACATCGTTCTCAAGCCAGCGGCCGCTAGCTCTAATGTAATGAGCTTGTCTCTTGAGAATGGTAACGAAGTGTGGCTAAATTTTGCGGGTAGTGCCTGCGGGTTTTTAAGTAAGATCACGCAGGGTGACCATTTGGCTATTGCCAGCGCCACGAACAACGGAGACAACGCCTTGTACTTTGCCGATGCCCCGGATTTCTTTGCTAATCGGGTCCGTGTGTATCCGGTTGTGCTGCCGTTGACCAACGTGTTATCAACAACCTTACCCATGGGTATTCAAGCAGCGACCCCGACTAACGTCACCTCGGTCCACATCGTGGCTAGTGGCCGGAAAAACCAACTTGCCGCTACGGCAGGCTCTACTACCTACCATAGTGTTGATTATGCTAACCTAACGGCCAGTGGACCCTTCACGACACCGTCCAAATATAGTACCAGTCCTTTCACGAGTGCAATTAGTAGTTGGCTGGGGAGTAGCACTCAACCAACGGACAAGTTGCCAGCTAATACCACTGTGTACGAGCATATGAACATGACGGCCTATGCTAATAAGTTGCCAACAGGATGTGTCAAAGATGCCTCAGATGTTACAATCACATCCGTAGTGCTGGCCAAGCAAATAATTAACGGAAAAATGAAAGTCTCCCTTGTTTCGTGCAGTATCATTTGTGATGCAGGTGGTCCTCCTGTTCCAATCACCAACAACTAGTTTTACTACTAAACGGACGAACTACACAGCGAGTATAGTCAGGAGCGTGTACCTATTTATTTGGTAAGGCTAGATAATAGCAGCCCTTTTATGACCTGATTGGAGTAATTGGTTTGGTGCTACTGTCTTAATCACTCTATCCACACTCAGAACACTATAAAATTGCACTGTAGTCAGACTTAGTCTATACCTTTCATGATAGTACTTTTTAAAAGTTACGTAAGACAATTCTTCCTTCTAGTGGGGGTATCATTTGTGCTAGGGTTGACTGAGGTAAGAGCTCAAGGTAGCTGCTCTTCTTTCCTAGAGCCGTTTGATGTGCCATTTTCATCCTGTCAGCCACAAGTGGACGCATCAGGTAATCCCATCTTAACAG
>NZ_JAFLQZ010000035.1 GCF_017313265.1 Hymenobacter telluris
CCCCCCAAAACCAAAGGTAAAAACCAGACAACCCAAGCAGCGAAGTCCCCCCGCCCGCGCCTCTGCATGACGAGCTTTAAATTGACTGTCCACTCTCAACGTGACGCTATCAGCCTGACTTCAGACAAAACGCCCGGCCACAGGATTGCACCTTGGGTAATTGCCAATTAAGCCGTTACTTACCCGCCTATCCTGTTCTCTGTTATGCCTGAATCTGCTGCTGCCCGCTGGAAACTGGTGCTAGGCTCCGCCGCCGACGCCGACAACCAAACGCCCTTCCCGCCCGATTACCAAGGCATGGACCAGGTGCTCACCGCCCTCTACGACGAGCAGGACGGCAAAGAGCGCAAAGCGGGCCTTGGCGGCTCGGCTCCGCGCGTGAGCCGCTGGCTCGGCGACATCCGCACCTACTTCCCCGCCGACGTGGTAGCCGTCATGCAGCGCGACGCCATGGACCGCCTGGGCTTACAGCAGCTCTTGATGGAACCCGAAATCCTGCGCACCGTGCAGGCCGACGTGCAATTGGTGGGGACGCTGCTGTCCTTGAGCCGGGTGATGCCCCAGAAAGTGAAGCACACTGCCCGCGAAGTGGTGCGCAAAGTGGTACAGGAGCTAGAGCAGAAACTCTCGAACCCGTTGCGGCAAGCCGTGCAAGGCGCCCTCAGCCGGGCCGTGCGCAACCCGCGCCCCCGCTACCGCGAAATCGACTGGGGCGCCACTATCCGGGTGAATCTCAAGCACTACCAGCCGGCGCAACGCACCATTATTCCCGAGCGGCTGGTGGGCTTCGGGCGGCGCGGGCAGGCGCTCAAGGAAATCGTGCTGTGCCTCGACCAAAGCGGCTCGATGGCCTCGTCGGTGGTGTATGCGGGCGTGTTTGGGGCGGTGCTGGCATCCATCAAGGCCGTAAAAACGCACATGGTGGTGTTCGATACGGCCGTGGTCAACCTCAGCGAAAACCTGCAAGACCCCGTAGACTTGCTGTTCGGGGTGCAGCTTGGCGGCGGCACCGACATCAACCTGGCCCTCACCTACTGCCAGCAGCTCATCACCCGCCCCACCGATACGATTCTGGTGCTGGTCAGCGACCTGTACGAAGGCGGCAACGAAGCCGAAATGATTAAGCGGGCCGCCGCCCTGCGCGCCGCGGGCGTCACGGTAGTGGCCCTGCTCGCCCTCTCCGACGATGGCGCCCCCAGCTTCGACCGGCGCGTGGCCGAAAAGCTCGCCGCCCTCGACATTCCCAGCTTTGCCTGCACCCCTGCGCAGTTTCCGGAGCTGATGGCGGCGGCTATTCAGGGGCGGGAGTTGAAGGTGTAGAGCCGTTCTGGCGGTGACCTCCCCCCGGCTCCCTCTTCTGTGGAGAGGGGGAGCCAGATGAGAACAGGGTATGTGGGTAGGAGGGTGAGAGGGTAAGAGGATTGAAGTCGTCTTGAACTTCTACCCTCTCACCTTCCTACCCACATATCCTTTTACTCTCTCACCCGGCTTCTATTAGAACAATGTGCTACTGGCTATCCAGCTCGAACCGCTCGAACGTAGCCGTTGCAGTAACTGGGCCTTTGGCCAGTACCCCGGCCCGGACGCCCCGGTCCCAGGGTGGCAGGTAGGTGCCGTTGATGGCGGCGGCTCCGGCAGCAGGCATGGCCAGCCAGTTTTTGCCGTTGTCGGTGCTGTAATCGAAGCGGAACAGGTTGCCGTTTTCTGCCCGCAGGCGGAAGGTTAAAGCAGCAGCGGTAGGCAGCTTGGTTTCGCTCAGGGTTTTCTGCTTGCCTTTTTCCAGCTGCCAGAGTTGCAGCTTGCCGCTGCCGGCGGTGAGGGCCAGCGTGTTTTCCGGGTCGCCGTGGGCGGCAATGCCGGCTACGGTGCCAGCGGGCAAACCGTTGGGGTTCAGCAGCGTAGTGGTGGCGGTGTAGTTGGCGGAAGTGGTGTGCTGACCAAGGGCGGCGCCACTATGCTCAGGCCGGGCCGTAAGGCGCAGCTGGCCGCCCCGCACAGCCACGGTGGGCCGCTCCTGCACCGGCCACTGCCATGATGGTTGCAGCACGGGCCCATCAAACTCGTCGGTCAGGTTGCGCGCCTTGGCTACGGGTGCGGCCTGCACCGGCACGGAACCGTTGTTGGTGAATTCCGGCCAGCCTTCGGCGGTCCAGGTGAACTCACTGACAACGCCCTGCCGGCCCACAAACTCGAAGCTACGGGTGTCATAGGCGTGGTGCAGCATGTACCAGCGGTTGCCGCGGTTGAACACGGTGCCGTGGCCGGGGCACGCCCACTTGTCGTTTTTGGTGAGGATGGGGTTCTTCTCGTATTTCTCCCACGGCCCTAGCAAGCTTTTGGCGCGCGCCACGCCGGTACCGTAGGTGCAATTGTGCCCGCAGCAGCCATTGGCGGCATAAAACGCATAGAAATAGTCGTTGCGCTTCACCATGGCCACGCCTTCCACCAAGTTGCCTTCCCAGGGCGCGGTGTTGCGGAACAGCTCTTTTTTCTCGCCCAGCAACGCGGTGTGCTCCTCGTTGAGGCGCTGCGCCCAGATGGGCGTAGGCAGGTTGCGGCTGTTGCCGTCTTCTTTCCAAATCAGGTACAGGTCGCCTTTCTCGTCGCGCATAGCAAACCCGTCAATCGAGCCTACCTCCTGCCCTACCAGCGGGCCCAGGTCGCGGTACGGGCCGGCGGGGTTGTCGGCCACGGCTACGCCCACGGCCAGGTTGCCGCCTTTCTTGTGGGCGGTGTAGTAGATGTAGGTTTTGTCGCCTTCCTGGCTGATTTCCGGGGCCCAAAAGTAGTAATCGGCCCAGGCCGGCAGCTCGTTCGGGAATACGTGCCCGGCCAGCTCCCAATCCTTCAGGTTGGTTGATTTCAGCAGCGGAAACACCGGCCCCCAGTTCGAGGACGTAGCCGTGGCCCAATACGTGTCGCCTACTTTGGTGATGGACGGGTCGGGAAAGTCGCCGGCCAGCACGGGGTTGGCAATGGCAAGCGCCGGCTCGTTGGTTTCCACCTGGGTTTCGGCGGTGCCGGCCGTAGGCGAGGTAACGACCGTGCTTTTGGTTTGCTGGCAGGCGCCAAGCAGACCCAAGGCCAGGGCTGCGGTAAGGGTGCGGGTTCTTAGCATGTAGGAATTCTATGTTCTACTGAGTTCTTACTGTGTAATAGCTAAAAGCTAGTTCCCCTCCTCAGATGAGGAGGGGCTAGGGGTGGTTGAATAACTAGAGTTAGAAAGCTAAAACTAGTTGTCGTTCAATGGCAGATCAACCACCCCTAACCCCTCCTCATCCGAGGAGGGGAACTAGTTTTCTAGCTTCTAGCTATGGCTTTATGTGGCTACTCGCCGGCGGGCTCGGGGAGGGCTACGCCGATGGGAACGGGCGTTTCAAAGTTGGGTGTGCCGTCGGGGTTCCAGGTGAACTTTTGCATGCGCGGGGTGCGGGCATTGCCGCAGCCGCGGCCGGGCTCGGCGTTGGCGTGGTACAGTATCCAATCCTCCTGCCCGTTCTTCGATTTGAAGAAGCTGTTGTGGCCCGGCCCGTAGGCGCGGTCGGCGGGGTCTTTGGTGAAAACTGGGGTCGGCGTTTTCGTCCAGGAGGCGGGCAGCATGGGGTCGGCGGTGCTGCTGGCCGTGAGCAAACCCAGGGCGTAGTCGTCGGTGCTGCAATGGCTGGCCGAGTACACCAGGAAGGTTTTATTGTTGTGCTTGAGCACCTGCGGGCCCTCGTTCACTTTCGGGTCGCCGATGGTTTCCCAGCTGAGTTGGGGGCGGCTCAACTCCGCGCGCGCGCCAGTCAGGGTCCAGGGGTTGCTCATCTGGCAGATATACAGGCGCTGCTCCACTGAGTTCGGTTCCTGCCCCGACCATACCAGGTAGCGCCGGCCATTCTGCTCCAATATAGTACCGTCGATGGCCCACAAATCCTGGCCGGGCACGGCAATCTGGCCTTTTTCCACCCAAGTGCCGGTGGTCGGGTCGGCGGCGCTGTTTTCCAGCACCCACAGGCGCTGCCCGCCGCAGCAGTTGCCGGGTCCGGCCGTGAAGTACACGTACCACTTGCCGTCGAGGAAGTGGATTTCCGGGGCCCAAATGTCGCGCGAGGTAGACCCAGTGGCCTGCGGCGTCCAGATTACCTTGCTCGGCGCCGAACCCAGCTCCGACATCTTGGCGGTTTTCCAGAGCGTGAGGTTGCCGCCGGTGGTGTGCATGTAGTAGTAGAACCCGTCCTTTTCGTACACCCACGGGTCGGCGCCGGAGGCCAGCAGCGGGTTGGTGTACGTGGTAGTGGCCGTGGGCGGTGGCGGCGGTACCGGTGGGGTATCAGGCGACTTTTTGCAACTCAGCACCAAGCCGAGCAACAGCGCAGGTAGCACCATACGATAGGAAGTTGATTTCATGACAAAGTAAAGACGGGTGGAAAGTACGAAACGCAATGGCTGAGTAGTTGAATCGTTGAATAGTTGATTGTTACTAACGTTGCCAGAACAACTAACAATTCAGCTATTTAACAATTCAACTATTCAGCCATCATCCCTTTAACAATGCAGTGAATTAATACCCTGTATTCTGAGTAAGCTTGCCGAGGTCCACGTCGGTTTGCACCAGGGGCAGCAGGCGCGAACGGTCTAAGCGGAAGGTGTTGAAGTCCGGGTCGCGGGCTTTCAGCCGGTCGATGTCCGCCTGGTTGGACAGCATGCCCCAGCGCTGCAAGTCAAACCACCGCACCCCTTCGCCGGTCAGCTCGGTGATGCGCTCGTGCATGAGCTGGGTGCGCAGCGTTTCGCGGGTGTAGCTGCCCGTAAGCGGGGCCAAACCGGCGCGCTCCCGCACCTGGTTGATGAGCGGCAAGGCGGCCGCCTGGTTGTTTTGCTCGTTGAGCGCCTCGGCCTGCATGAGCAGCACGTCAGCATAGCGCATCACCCGCTGGTTGATGGGCGAATCGAAATCCTCGAACGTGCGGTAGTAATCGGTTTGGTACTTGCGCCAGTACACGCGGGCCCGGTTGCGGGCGTCTTTGCCGTAGCGGGTCAGGAAGCCAGTGCCGTAGGCCAGCGTGTCGGCATCGAGGGGCAGGGTGCTAGGAAACTGGGTTTGGTCGCGGCGGTTGTAGAACACCGTGGCGGCCAGGCGCGGGTCGCGCTGCCCGGTGGCCGTGGGCTCCTGCAAAAACTCGCGCACCACCCAGGGCCGCACCTCCCCATCGTTGAAACCGAAGCCCGGCACCCCCCAAAACTGGGAGCGTTGCCCCCCCTGCGACGAGGTGGCATCGGGCCCGCCGCCTGAGTCGTTGCCGCCCTTCTTCTCATCGGAAAACTGCACCTCGAAGATGGACTCAGGGTTGTTTTCGGTGGTATGGCGGAAGTTGTTGACGTAAGGCACGCCGGTTACCCGGTAGATATTGAGTGCAATTACCTGCGTGAACTGCGCCTGCGCGTCGGCCCAGCGGCGGTTCTGCATGTAGGCCTTACCCAGCAGCGTGAGGGCCGCGCCCTTGGTAGCCCGGCCGATGTCGTTGCCGGTATAGGTGGTGGGCAAATCAGCCTGCGCGGCTTGTAAGTCACTGATTACCTGCTCCCATACCTGCGCCTCATTGGCCTGCGGAAACACTGTATTCAAGTCGATGGGCGGGGTCAGGGCCAGGGGTACGTTGCCGTAGAGCGACACCAGATTGAAGTAGCTGAGCGCCCGCAAAAACCGCGCTTCGGCCAGCACCCGCTTCTGCAAGCCCGCTTCCATACCCTGAATAGTGGGCACGTTGGCCAGCACCTGGTTGCAGCGGTAAATGGTGCGGTAATGGTCGCGCCAGATGTTGTTGGAAACCTCGAAGTTGTAGTTGGTTTGCAGAAAGCGGGTGAAGTCGGCTAGCTCGCCCCAGGGGCTTTGGCTGAAGCCGGTATCATCGCGCAAATCGAAAGCGAAGTTCAGCCAGCGGCGGTACATGCCCAGGCCCTGCAAACCGGCGTAGCAAGCGGTAGAGGCCTTCACAGCGTCTTCGCTGGTGCGCCAGGAGGTTTCCACGGTGGGCAGGTTGGGGTTCACCTGCTCCAGCAGGTTGTTTTCGCAGGCGGCCAAACTTAGCAACATCGAGCCGGCCAGCCCTAAACGAGTTATAAAAGAAGATTTCATAAGAGTAAACACTGAAAAGTCAGAGAATGGAAAACGCCGCTTAGAAGCCGGCCTGAATACCCAGCGTGAACGAGCGAAGATTAGGGTAGGCGCCGTCGTCAACCCCACGGGCTAAGTTGTTACCCTGTGTATTGAAAGCGCCACTGCCCACGGTTTCAGGGTCGTAGCCGGAGTAGTCGGTTACTGTAAACAGGTTCTGACTGGTGGCATAGATGCGCAAGGAAGCCACGTATTTGGTGCGTTCCAGCACGGCTTTGGGCACCGTGAAGCCGACTTGCAGGTTTTTCAGGCGCATGTACGAGCCGTCTTCCAGCCAGCGGGTGCTGTTGAACCGGTCGTTGTAGCCGGGGGTATTGCCCGCGTTGCCACCCGAGCGCAAAGCGCGGGGGGTGGTATTCGACGGATTGGTGGGAGTCCAGGGGCTGAGGTCGGCCCGGTAGTTGGTGTTGTTGTTGGTTTGCTCGTACCAGGTTTTGGCCACGTTGAATACGTCGTTGCCCTGTACGCCTTGCAGGAAGGCCGTCAGGTCGAAGGCACCGTAGCCCAAGCTCAGGTTGAAGCCGTACTGGATTTTGGGGAACACCCGGCCTACGTGCGCCCGGTCCTGGTCGGTAATCTGGCCGTCGCCGTTCAGGTCGCGGTAGCGCACGTCGCCGGGCTGCAAACCTGCCGGAATATTCTCGCCCGTCTGGTAGATGCCGTCAAACTGCAAAAGATAGAACGAGCCGATTTCATAGCCGACTTCCGTCCGGGTGATGTCCTGCGGCCCCCCATTGAAGAAGTTTGGTGCGCCACTGCCGTCGCCAACCGCCGTACCTAGATCGAGCACGGTATTTTTGAGAGTAGTTAGGTTGGCATTGGCCCCATAGCGGAACTTGCCTTTGGTGTCACTATAACTCAATTGTGCCTCGAAGCCCTTGTTTTCGAACTTGCCAGCATTTCTATATGGGTTTGAGCCGGCATTCCCGAACAGCAGCGCTAAGTCAGGGTTAATCAGCGCATCATAAGTCTGAGACACGTAGTAATCGG
This sequence comes from Hymenobacter telluris, assembly GCF_017313265.1. Lineage (GTDB taxonomy): Bacteria > Bacteroidota > Bacteroidia > Cytophagales > Hymenobacteraceae > Hymenobacter > Hymenobacter telluris. The sequence goes on from NZ_JAFLQZ010000035.1 coordinate 7,148, forward strand.
CTGAGAGAGTCAGCTTATCCGTCAAGAAACTGGCGTCGAAACCCACATTGGTGGTACGCCGGTCTTCCCACTTGATGCCGGTGCTGGCGTAAGCCGTCTGGATGGCCCCGTTCTGGATGCTGCCGCCCAATACATAGTTGGCGTTAGGGTTGATGTAGCCCTGCGACAGATAGGAGCCGCCATAGGCTCCAATGAGTTGCTCATTACCCAGTCGCCCGTAAGAGGCACGCAGCTTCAGGTTGGACACTGCTGTTACCCCCTCGAAAAACGCTTCCTTGGAAATGCGCCAGCCCACCGATGCTGCGCCGAAGTTACCCCAACGGTTATTAGGAGCAACCCGCGAGGAACCGTCGCGGCGGAACGCGGCCGTGACGAGGTACCGCTCGTTATAGTCGTAGGTCAGCTGTCCAAACAACGACTGCTTGGCCCAGGTGAACTGCGAGCCAATAGCCTGTGGCGTCTGGCTGCCCGCATCTAACGCCCAATAGTACGTCGGGCCACGGCCGTACTCGAAATTCACGCCCCGGGTAAACTCCTGCCGAAAGCGTTGCTGGCTGTATCCGGCCACGGCCGTTAGGTTATGGTCGCCGAAACTCTTATCGAAGGTGAGGGTGTGCTCAGCCATGCCGAACAGCTCATTGCCCTGGTTTTCCGCGTATGATGATGGCGTGGTGGCATCGTTGAGGCGCCACACGCCGTACTTACGCTTCTCCCGGTCGTGGAAGCCGTGGTACTCAGTGGCCAGGTTGAGGCGGTAGCGCAGAAAGCTGAAGATGTCCACTTCGGCGTACACGTTGCCCTGCAAGCGGTTGGAAACGCCGGTGTTGTTGAACAAATCCTGGAGGGCAATGGGGTTGGTGGCAAACGTGCTGGCGTTCAGGTTGCCGATGCCGTAGCCACCCGGCACCGTAGCGTCACGCACGGGCGTCACGGGCAGCAGCTGCGGCAGGTTGATGAACGGCGAGCCGGTGAGAGGACCAGCGTTCAGGCGGGTTTGATTGGTTCGTGTGAGCAGCAGGTTTTCGCCGATGCGGAACCGGCCCCGGTTGAAGCCGGTGTTCACCCGGAAGCTGTACCGGTTGAACTTGGGGCCGACCACGGTACCGTCCTGCCGGAAGTAGCCGCCCGTCACGTTGAAGTTGGAATTGGGCCCGCCGCCCGAAAAGCCCAGGTTGTAGTCCTGCATCGAGCCCTGCTTGAAAAACTCGTCCTGCCAGTCGGTGTCAAGCCCGGCCGGCGGGTTGGCGGCGTAGGGCTGGCGCGGCTGCCCGGTATTGTCGTAGGCCTGGTTGTTGATGTTGGCCCACTGCGCGGCGTTGGCCAGGTCGAGGCGCTTGATGATGTTCTGCACCCCGCCATTGGCGCTGAAGCTTACTACCGGCGGACCCGAGCGGCCTTTTTTGGTGGTGATAATAATGACGCCGTTGGCCCCAACCGCCCCATACGGTGCCAGCGAAGCCGCATCCTTGAGCACCTGCACCGATTCCACGTCGGCGGGGTTGAAGTCACGCTGCCCGCTCTGGTTTTGCACCCACAGCCCGTCGATTACATACAGCGGGCCGCTGCCGCTGGCAATAGTGCCCAGGCCCCGGATGTTGATGCTGGGGGCCTGCCCCGGCTGGCCGGAGTTGGTTACGGTCACGCCCGGCACGCGCCCCTGAATGGATTCGCCCACGCTGGCTACCGGTGCCCGGCGCACCTCCTGCGCACTCACCGACGACACGGCGCCGGTTACGTTCTGGCGCTCCTGGGTGAGGTAGCCCACTACCACCACTTCGTTGAGCGCCTTGGTGTCAGGAGCCAGGTTGAGGTCTATGGTGCTGCGGCCCGATACGGGCACTTCCTGGGTGGCGTAGCCCACAAACGAAAACACCAACGTGGCACTGCCGCTGGCGACGGTTAGGGTATAGCGGCCGTCGGTGTCGGTGGTGGCACCGTTGGCCGTGCCTTTTTCCAGCACGGTTACGCCGGGCAGGCCCTGGCCTTTTTCGTCGAGCACCCGGCCGGTTACGGGTACGGCCACCGCGGCAGTTTCGGCCGTGGTGGGCAGGTAGTCATGTAGCGTTGGAGTGGCTTGCACGGCAGCAGGCAGGCAGCAGAGCAAGGCGGCCGGTAACGCCAGGCGGCCGGACTTAGGTACAGGGTTTTTCATGAGGGTGGGATTGAAAAAGGAAGGAATCTGGGCGACAATGTGCAAACGTTTGCAGGAAAAATCAAGTTGTAGCTCAGCAGTAGAAGCACAAAAAAACCAGCAGAAACGCCTGCGCTATTGCCTCAAACTCAACAGTAAAGCCACATATTCCACTCCTGCACCTTGGCTTATGCCGTCACGTATCACTCCAGAATCTGCCTTCCTCTGCATTCGTTCATGTTACACAGATAGCCTTAAACACAGCTTCTATTTATTTTAACTATTCTTATATATAACATTAATTAATCATTTATAATCGTATTTTAATTATAATTATACCGTTGATACACCTTACAATAAGATACACCAAGTGTCTTTAAACTCGACAGCTAAATTGCAAACGTTTGCGTCAACTAATCCGGTAATTCACTTACTTACCGTCACTTTCTCCTGCCCGCTTTTCGGGCTTCATTGCACCTCCCTGCTATTCACCTTTCCCGCTCCCTATGCCCTACCCGCTTTCCACTTCTCGCCGGTCGTTTCTGCGCACTTCTGCTCTCAGCCTAGTCTCCCTGCCCCTACTCCTGGATGCCTGCACTTCCAAGTCGACGGACACCGGCGGCACCTACACCAACCCGGTGTACCCCCACTCCTTCCCCGACCCGTTTGTGTTGCAGCACGAGGGCATGTACTACGCCTTCGGCACTACTGGCCAGAGCCGCACCAGCCCCGACAACCGCATTTTCACGGTCCTGACTTCGCCTGATCTTGTAACCTGGAAGCCCGCAGGTGGGGCGTTGGTGCCGCCTGCGGGGGCCGAAGGAGCCGATTTTTGGGCGCCGGAAGTGGTGTTTCACGAGGGCACGTTTTACATGTATTACTCGATGGGTGGCGGGGCCATTGCCGCCACCGTGGGCCACCGCCTGCATGTAGCCACCAGCAAAAACCCCGCGGGCCCCTACGAAATGGCGGCTTTGCTCGACGTACCCGCCAGCAAGTTCACCATCGACGCCCACCCCTACCGCGACTCCGACGGCCAGTGGTACCTATTCTACGCTCGCGACTTCATCGACACCGACAACGGCTACCTCCCTGGCACCGGCCTGGCCGTGGATAAGCTGGTGGGCATGACCCGCCTGGCCAATGAAGCCCGCACCGTTATGCGGGCCCGCCACCCCTGGACGGTGTTCGAGAAAAACCGCACCATGCCGCTCTACGACAACCGCACCTTCGCCGAGTGGCACACGCTGGAGGGCCCGTTTCTGCGCCAACACGACGGCAAATACTACTGCTTTTACAGCGGCGCCAACTTCCTTACCGACCGGTACGGCGTGGATTATTGCGTGGCCGATTCCATCCTGGGCCCGTACTCCGATGCTGGCGCCGAAAACGGCGCGCGTGTCCTGCACCAGGTACCCGGCAAGGTGCGCGGCCCCGGCCACCACTCCCACATCATGGCCCCCGATGGCAAAACCGAGTTTCTGGTGTATCACGCCTGGGACGCGGGCATGAAGGAGCGCCAGCTCTGCATCGACCGGCTCTCCTGGACGCCGCAGGGCCCCCGCGCCGTTGGCCCCACCTACACGCCGCAGCCCCGGCCGTAAGGGCGGCGTGGGTTGTTTCCCACCGGTTCAGGGAAAGCCAACCGATTCCTTATCAACTAGTAGCACTAGCAGACAGTAGTTCAGACTGCCTGATACGCCCCACTATGCCCGCCTTCCACCGGCCCTGTTTCGGGTCAGCCGCTTAAGCAAGCGACGGTGGGGCTGGTAGATGGAAGACACGACGGCAGTAGACGAGCTACCGGTATCGATACCGATAGCAACTCGCTAATTCTTTGCGCAATACAGCTCGAAGGTTACCTCAACAAAAGATTTCTCGCGCTTGAAAAGCGCTTGCATTTTCACCGTTTATTTGTGCATTCCCAACGGGCGGGCTAGCCTTTTTTCACTTGCCCGTTAGGTCACAATTTGACTGTAAACTCTTTATGATGAGGATTAAAAAGGCCGTAATTACGGCAGCGGCCCGCGGCGTGCGGCTCTATCCGGTAGCCGATACCATTCAAAAATCTATGCTGCCCGTGGTGGATGTGGATGGCCTCCATAAGCCCGTTATTCAGATTATTGCCGAGGAAGCCTTCAGCAGCGGCATCGAGGAGCTGTGCATTGTGTGCGCGCCCGGCGACGGTGAGCGGTACCTGGCCGCCTTCCACTCCCTGCGCGACAACCTGTTGAAATCGTACCAGGGCATCGACTGGGCCAAGCAGGAAGCCGAGAAAATCGACCACCTGCTCAGCCGCACCCAGTTTGCCGAGCAGCAGGAACCCCGCGGCTACGGCCAAGCCGTGTACTGCGCCAAGGAGTTCGTGAATGGGGAGCCGTTCCTGCTTTTGCTCGGCGACTACCTCTACGTATCCGACGTGCCGCGGCAGCGCTGCGCGGCCCAACTATTGGCCCTGGCCGCCCAGGAGGAATGTGCCGTATCGGCCGTGAACCCGACTATTGAGCACCAGGTAAGCCGCTACGGTACGGTTACGGGCAAGCACGTGGCCGGCCAGGTGGGTATTTATCAGATTGATAAAATCATCGAGAAGCCGTCGTTGAGCCTCGCCGAGCTGGAGCTGCAAACGCCGGGCCTGCGGGCGGGCTACTACCTGTGCTTCTTCGGGATGCACGTACTCACGCCCAGCATTTTCACTATCCTGGAAACCCAGGTGGCGCAAGGCAGCACCAATATCCTGCTCACGCCGGCCTTGCAGGAGCTGGCCACTTCCGATAAGTATCTGGCCCTGGAAGTACGCGGCAGCCGCTACGACCTCAGCCGCAAGCAAGGCCTGCTCCGCGCCCAACTAGCGCTGGGCCTGGCCGGCGAAGCCCACGACGAAACCCTTACCACGCTGGTAGAGCTACTAGCCGAAGCCAACGCTCGCAAGCCTCAGCAGAGCTAAAACTAGCTCCCCTCCTCAGATGAGGAGGG
>NZ_JAFLQZ010000036.1 GCF_017313265.1 Hymenobacter telluris
TAAACCTGCACCACGGCCTCGGCGACGGGTACCACATGGGCTTGTTCCTGGAGGCTTTTCAGCAGCTGCTGGGGGTGGCCTCACCCCCCGGCCCCCTCTCCTAAGGGAGAGGGGGAGCCAGCCGAGGCAGCGCAGCCATTTCGGCTTACGCCTGCATGACTGCTACCTCGAATTGCAGTGGTGTTGAGGAGAAATAAATTGGGCGGCTGTCCGGTAGCTGTTGCGGAGGCGAGAGCCGCAGCGGCTGCGCTACCGACGTTGGGCTCCCCCTCTCCCTTAGGAGAGGGGGCCGGGGGGTGAGGCCCCTAGCAAACCAGTTCCTCATACAACCGCGCCAGTGTGTCGGTGGGGTCTTGGCAGAGGCCGGGGTGTACGGGGGAGGTTTGCACGATGGTACTGCGGGTGGAGGTCAGCCAGCGGAACCGGGAGGCTACGGCCAACTGCCCGATGACGCCTCCCTCCTTGCGGCCGGCGCAAATCCGCTCGAAGGCATGCAGCCGCTCATGCAGCTCTGGCAGGTCGAGGCCGGGGGCCAGGGCAAGGAGGCGCGCTTCGTTTAGCTGGAACCGGGTTTGCAGGAACCCCTGGCTGGCGCAGTACAGAATCACGCCGACGTTCAGAAATTCTTCGCGCTCCACCTTGGGCATGACGCGAATCACGGCGTACTCAAATAAGTGCTTTTCTGGCATCCTGTGCGGCATTAACAAAGATTTCAGACGCCGCAAGGCGGGTCTCCAGAAACTGAACGTACATCTGGCGGTGCTCTTCCGCCGTGGGAAAAGGCGAGTCGCCGGTTAGCCATTCATCGGGTATCAGGGTCACAATATTGCGGATGACCTCCGGCGTGAGGATGGCGCGGTACTCCGCATCAACGGCGACCAGCTCACTGGCCTGGGGCAGCAGCACGTGGTCTTTCACCTGCGCGAATGGGCGGCGGGCCTGCTCGGTCACATCGGGCCAGGCGTGGTGGAAATAGAAGGCTGCGCCGTGGTCGATGAGCCACAACTCCTTGTGCCACATCAGCATATTGGTGTTGCGCGGCGTGCGGTCCACGTTGGTGATGAGGCAGTCCAGCCATACGATTTGCGAGGCCAGCCGGGGCTCCACGGTGGTCACCAGCGCATCGAACGTAATGGAGCCCGACAGGTAGTGCAAGGCCAGGTTCAGTCCTTCGCTGGCCCGCAGCAAATCCTGAATTTCCTCGTCGGGCTCGGTGCGGCCGAAGGCTTCGTCGAGGGTGACAAACACGATTTCCGGTACCCGCAAACCCAACGCCCGCGCCAGCTCGCCAGCCAGCAGCTCGGCAATCAGGGCCTTGGCACCCTGGCCCGCACCCCGGAATTTGAGCACGTACAGAAAGTCGTCTTCGGCCTCTACCAGCCCCGGCAACGAGCCGCCCTCGCGCAACGGTTTCACATACCGCGTCACCTCCACGGTGCGCAGCTCAGGTGGACTATAGTTCATAGCGCGAAATTCAACATTTATTTTTCTTACTAGCGTCTGTGTCAGTGCCAATACACAATGCTTCTTAGGTCGTCATGCTGAGCTTGCCGAAGCATCTCTACCGCTTGGTTGTAACGGCTCAAGCGAAGCGGTAGAGATGCTTCGGCAAGCTCAGCATGACGTTTTATTTGTCTGACAGTTGCACAACTTTAGCGCGGAACGGATTTCCTGTGGCTTCCGCGCTACATTCCTACCGGCGGCCGGGGCCGTAGAGCACCTGGCCGGCGCGGCGCTTGGTGTGCTGGCCGTTGCGCACGGTGAGCTGGCCGTTGACCAGCACGTAGCGCATGCCTACGCTGTATTGATGCGGTTGGGTGAAAGTGGAGCGCTCGGCCACTTCCTGGGGGTCAAACACCACGAGGTCGGCGGCGAGGCCGGGGCGGAGCAGGCCCCGGTCGGTGAGGCCGAAGGTTTGGGCCGGCAGCGAGGTCATGCGGCGCACGGCTTCTTCGAGGCTGATAACGTGCAACTCACGCACGTAGTGGCCCAGTACGCGGGCATTGGAGCCGTAGCCACGCGGGTGCGGCACACCCTCCTGCCACACCCGGATGCTGGCGTCGGAAGCTAGCATATTGAACGGGTAGCGCATAATCTGCTGCACATCGAACTCGCTCATGCCGTGGAACACCATGCCGGCATCGTGCTGCAACACCAGGTCCAGGATAGTAGCGGCTTCGGCGCGGGCGTTGTGCGGGCGGCCCCGGCGCTGGTTGATGGCTTCGAGGCTGAGGCCGTTGTAGCTGGGGTCGGGTGGGAAGCTGGCCACTACGGCGTAGCTGAAGTGGCGCAGTTTCCGCTTGCGCAGACGGGCTACCAAAAACGCTTCCACGGACTTGCGCACCGCCGGGCGGGCTAGGCGTACCCGCAGTGAGTCGCGGCCGTCGGCTTGCACGTTGTCGGGGAGCAGGGTGCTGAGTAAGGTGGAGCTGGCGGTGTAGGGATACTGGTCGATGGTGACTTCCTGGCCGTTCTGGCGGGCGGTTTCTATTAGGTTCAGTAGGTCGGCGGCGTGGCCCCAGTTGGCCTGCCCACCCAGCTTTAGGTGCGAAATTTCCACGGGCAAACCCGCCTCCCGGCCCACCAACAGCGCCTCCTGAATGGCTTGCCGCACACTGTCGCTCTCGTTGCGCATGTGGGTGGCGTAGAGGCCCCGGTAACGCGCCGCCACCCGCGCCAGGCGCACCAATTCGGGCGTGCGGGTGTAGGTACCCGGCACGTATATCAGCCCCGACGATATACCCACGGCCCCGGCCTGCATGCTCTGCTCCACTAGGGTTTCCATCTGGCCTAACTCCGCCTCCGTAGGTGTGCGGTTGGCGCGGCCCATTACCTCCTTGCGCACCGTGCCGTGGCCCACCAACGAGGCCACATTTACGGATAGGTGCAGGCTGTCGAGGAAAGCGAAGTAGCGCCGTAAATCGGGCCGGGAGGAACCGCAGTTGCCGGTAATAACGGTAGTTACGCCGTCGTAGAGGAAGTTGTCGGCGGTAGGCTGCTTGACTTCGTCGTCTTCGATATGCGTATGCACGTCGATGAAGCCAGGCGCTACAACCAGGCCGCGGGCATCGAGCACGGTATCAGCAGGATAATCCTTAGGCAGCCTCCCGACGGCCAGAATTTTACCGGCCCGCACGGCCACGTCGGCGTAAAACCAGGCGTTACCGGTACCGTCCAGCACCCGCCCGTTGCGAATCAGCAGGTCGGCACGCGGCGGCTGTGCCGGGGCAGGCTTGGGGAATAGCGCAACGGTTAGAAGAAGGAGAATTGCGCGCCACATAGGTTAACTTGTTACGTCCCAGGCGGGGAACCTCGCCCCCTAGCTCCCTCTCCAAAAGAGAGGGAGAACTAGCTTTAGATACTAGATTCTAATGTGCTGGCTATACAGCTGAAGATTTCGATTTAGAGCTAGAAAAAGACACTAAAGCTAGTTCCCCCTCTCTTTTGGAGAGGGGGCTAGGGGGTGAGGTTCCCGTCGCCCTACGAACTGCACGACAGGGTGGCGCAGCCGGGCTTGGTACTGGCCCAGGCGGGGCGTTTGGCGGCCAGGTCGTCGTGTTCGGGCTGCTCGGCGTAGGGGGTTTTCAGCACGTCCATCAGGCGGTTCAGCACCGATACGTCGCCGGTTTCGGCGGCTTCAATGGCTTGCTGGGCGAGGTAGTTGCGCAATACGTACTTCGGGTTCACGCCAAGCATGTCATCCCGAACTGCTTCGGCGCCAACGGTTTCCTGGCGAAGGCGGGCGGCATAGCGGCCGAACCAGTGCTGCAAGGCCTCTTGCTCGGTGCCCAGTTCGGGATAGGAAGCGGCACTCCACAGCTCATCGAACAGCGGCTGTATGGCGTGGTCGGTGGCGCTTAGCAGACGATATGCCGCGTGTGAAAGCTGCCGGAAGAAGATGGTCATATCCACCTGGGTTTCGGCCAGGGCATCGGTCAGGCTGTCGAGGAGGGCGCGGTCCTCGTCTCCGTTTTGCGCAGTCAGGCCGAGCTTGCGGAGCATCATGTACTGCTGGGTTTCGGCCAGGGTGGTGCGGTACACGTCGAGGCCTTTGTTTAGCTCCTGCACGTCGGTGGTGACAAGCGGCGTGAGGGTGCGGGCCAGTTGGAACAGGTTCCAGAGGGCCACGTTGGTCTGCTGCCCGAAAGCGTAACGGCGGCTACCGAAGTCGGTGGTGTTGGGTGTCCAGTCGGGGTCGTAGGGTTCCAGCCAGCCGTAGGGGCCGTAGTCGATGGTGAGGCCGAGGATGGACATGTTGTCGGTGTTCATCACGCCGTGCACGAAGCCCACGCTCATCCAATGCGCCACCATAACGGCCGTGCGGCGGCTTACTTCCTCGAACCAACGCAGATACACTTCCGGACTTGGCGCGCCCAACTCGGGGTAATACTGCCGGATTATGTAGTCGGCGAGGGTGCGCAGGTTGTCGATTTCGCCCAGGGAAGTCAGGATTTGGAAGCTCCCGAACCGCACGAACGTGGGCGCCACGCGGGCCACAATAGCGCCGGGCTCAGGCCGGGCGTTGCCGTCGTAGAACATGTCGCGCACCACTTCGTCGCCGGTAGCTACTAGGCTCAGCGCCCGGGTGGTGGGCACGCCCAGGTAGTGCATGGCTTCCGAGCACAGAAACTCCCGCAGCGAGGACCGCAACACGGCCCTACCATCGGCCCGGCGCGAATACGGCGTAGGCCCCGCCCCTTTCAGCTGGATTTCCCAGTTGCTGCCATCGGTGGCTTTCACCTCCCCCAACGAAATAGCCCGCCCATCACCGAGCTGGCCGGCCCAGTTACCGAACTGGTGGCCGCCGTAGCGCGCCGCAAACGGCTTCATGCTGTCCGTCACGAGGTTGCCGGCCAGGGCATCCACGGCCGGGCCGCGCTCCGACGGACAACTCAGGCCCAGGTAGGCGGCCAGGTCGTCGGCCCAGGCCAGCAGGTGCGGGTCGCGCACGGGCGTTGGGTCGATGCGGGAGTAGTGGTAGCCGGGTACTTGGCGCGGCAGCTTGTTGGGGGCCACCTCGCCGCGCAGCTCGTCTACCAGGGAATTATGAAACGTGACCTGATCGACAGGCGCTATAGAAAGAGTCGGGGACGACATGAGCAAGCAAGTAGTACGTACAGAGCTAGTAAACCGGTGGCAGGCCGAGTCGGTTCAGCAGACTATCAGCAAACGAAATGTAGCGCGGAAATCCGTTCCGCGACGAGCAACGCGAGTTCCCACGCGCCTGCAACGTCAGCACGCGCTTGCTACTCGCTCCGCTCGTCGCGGAACGGATTTCCGCGCTACACTCGGGCCTACTTGATTTTCACCCGGTACAGGCGGAACGGGTACTGCACCCGGTCCTGGCCGTTGTTCCACTTGGGGGTCCGCTCAATTTGGGCGGCGGTGAGGTAGAGGTAGCCATCCGGGCCGAGGCCGAACGAGTCGGGCCAGAGCAGGCGGTTGTCCTTCACTACAGTTTCCAGGCGGCCGGCGGGCGTGACGCGGCGCACGGCGTGGTTGGGCGAATCGGTGAGGTAGACGTTGCCGGCGGCATCGGCAATCATGCCGTGCGAGATGCCCGTTTCGCCCACTTCTTCTACGCGGGCCGCTACTTCGGTGGGCGTGAGGGCCGCGTTGCGCAGGGCGTCGGTGGGGATGCGGTAGAGCTTGGTTTGGTTGATGGCCCGGTAGTAGAGGTATCGGAAATCGTGGGTAAGCGCAATGCCGTTGACGTTGCTGCTGAAGGGCTTACCGTTCTTGTCTTTCACTTCCTTGCCATCAATGCGCAGCACAAAACCGGGGGCGGCGGCCGTAGATTTGTGGCCTTGCAGTACGATGCGGCTCTTGCCGGAACGCAAATCCAGCACTACCAGCCCGGCCAGCTTGGGGTCGGAGAGGTAGGCCACTTGGCTACGTGTATCCACCCGCACGTCGTTCAGGCCCGACCGTTCGCGGGGCAAGTCCTCGAACCGGTAGATGCGCTCCACTTGGTTGGTGGCAAGGTTGATTTTCAAGAGCTTGATGCCGGTAAGTACCGGGGCTTCGTCGGCGGGGTTGGCGGGGTCGAGCACCCACAGCGCGTTGGTCTGGTCCACGAACAGGGCCTGCACATTCACGAAACGGGCGGCAGCGCGGGTGGAGTCCCACTGGTTCCACTCGGCATTGGGGTACGGCACCCGCTTGCCGTTCACGAGTTCGGCGAGGCCAAAATCATAGTCGGTGGGGCGCTTGGGAAACGTGACGAAGATGCGCCCCTGCTGCGACACGGCCACGCCAATGGGCTGATGCCGCCCAAATTCGGCCACTTCTTCCAGAGGCGTTTGCGAGGGTTGAGCAGCGGCGGGAAGGGAAGTCAAGGCGAGCAGGAACAAGTAGATGAAGTATTTCACAGCGGGCAGTTAAAAAGGAAGTAGCGCGCAGCCGTTGCTTCGCGTATCGTTGAACGTCGTCGAAGGTTCACGTGTCAGCAACAACACACGAAGCAACAGCTGCGCGCTACTTCCTACGGCCGACTTTCATCAGGGTTAACGGCGCGGGTTGCAACCTTCCCTCCCACCCTTGGGTAGACCCTACAGCCACACCTTGCCACCTATGCGCCATCTGTTTCTTTGCCTGTTTGCCTCTGTAAGCGTTTTCGCCGCCTCGGCGCAGTCTCCCACCACCCGCTTCACCACCACGGGCCGCATCATCCGGCAGGCCCCGGCCCTCGACCAGCTGCTGGCGCCCGATGCTGAAATTGAAATTGTAGCGGCCGGAATCGGGCACGCCGAAGGCCCGGTGTGGGTATCCGACAGCAGCATGCTGCTCTTTACCGACGCGCCCACCCGCACCGTGTACCGCTGGCAGGCCACGGGCGGCCTGAGCAAGTTCCTGGAGCACACCGGCTACTCCGGCCGCATGCCCTACGGCAAAGAGCCCGGCTCGAACGGGCTGGCGCTAGATGGCCGCGGCAACCTGCTCATTTGTGACCACGGCGACCGGCGGCTGGCCTCGCTGCCCCTGGCCGGCAAATTCGGCAAGCGCACCCTCACCGACAACTTCCAGGGCAAGCGCTACAACAGTCCCAACGACGTGGTACTCAACCCTACTACACGCCACATCTACTTCACCGACCCACCCTACGGCCTGCCCCAGCAAGCCCAGGATGCCAGCCGTGAGCTACCCACCGGCACCGTGTACCGCCTCGCCCCCGATGGCAAAATCACCCAAGAAATCAGCGACCTGACCACCGCCAACGGCCTCGCCTTCAGCCCCGACAACCGCACGCTCTACGTGTCGCAGTCCGACTCGCTGAAACCCGTCATTATGGCTTACGACGTGCGTCCGAACGGCCAGCTCGGCAAAGGCCGCGTGTTTTTTGATATGAGCAAGCTGGCCCGCCCCCGCTACAAGGAAATGCCCGACGGGTTGAAGACGGACCGCAACGGCAACGTGTGGGCCTCAGGCTTTGGCGGCGTGGTGGTGCTGTCGGCGCAGGGGCAGCACCTGGGCACGATTGATACCGGCGAGGTGGTAACCAACTGCGCCTTCGGCGACGATGGGCGCACGCTCTACATTGCCTCGGGCAGCTTTCTGTGCCGGGTCAAGACCCTGGTGCAGGGCTTCTAATACTGCTCCGACAATGGGTTGCGCCATAGTTGAGCTTTCTATCGTATGTAAAAGCTAACCTTTCTCGTTTTCCGCAAGTACGCTATTGCGTGGCAAGGCCCGGTTGGCTTTGCATTCAGTTGCTCGTTATCCATGCTTATTACAACCTCTTTACCGGATTATCAACAGGTGTTTCGGGTGCTGCCCGGCAACCACTTGCTGCTGACCCCGAAAGGCAAAGTGGTAGACTGTTCGGCTGGTTTCGCGCAACTAGCGGGCCAGCCGCTCTCGGAAATAGCGGGCCGCAACAGCTGGCACGTATGGCCAGCCACGCCCAACAACACCAAGCCTATAGCCGCCGTGCTGGCGCAGGTACAAGAAACCCGGCAGCCCGGCACGCTGCTGCTACCCAACCAGCGCCTGACCTACACCCCAGTTTTAAGTGAAGGCGACGAGCTGCGCTACATTGTGCAGTCAATTGAGCACTTGGCAACTCCCGCTCCGGCAGCGGCGACTGTGCCGGCTACCAATCAGCCGCCGGGCGCGGCCACGGAAACGGCGCTGCACCAAGCCCTGGCCGATGCTGATGCGCAACGTGCTCGGCTGCAAAGCTTATTCATGCAGGCGCCGGCCGCCATTGCCGTTCTGCATGGTCCGGAGCACGTTTTCACGTTGGCCAACCAGGGGTATCAGGAGTTGGTGGGGGCGCGGCCGTTGCTGGGCAAAACCATCCGGGAAGGGCTGCCGGAGCTGGAAGGGCAGGTTTTTTACAACTTGCTCGACCAAGTGTACCGCACCGGCGAAACCTTCTACGGCAACGAAATGGTGGCCCACCTCGACCGGCAAAACAACGGCCAGTCGGCACCCTACTATTTCAACTTCATCTACCAAGCCATCCGCGACGCGGCGGGTGCGGTGGAAGGCGTGCTTGTCTTTGCCTTCGACATGACCGAATCGGTGCTGAGCCGCAAACAGGTGGAGCAGAGCGAAAACGAGCTACAACACGCCAACGAAGAACTAGCCACCCTCAACGAAGAGCTACAAACCGCCAACGAAGAATTTCACGCCAGCAACTCCGAGCTACTCAGCACCCAAGATCAGCTGAAGGCGCTCAATCTGGAGCTGGAAGAGCGGGTGCGGCGGCGTACCCGGGCGCAGGATTTGGCGCAGCAGGAAGTGGAGCGCCAGCGGCTTCGGCTGGAACGGTTTTTCATGCAGGTGCCAGCCGCCATCTGCGTTTTTGATGGGCCCGACTTTGTTTTCGAGCTCACCAATCCGGCTTACCAGCAGATGTTTCCGGGGCGCCCAATGCTGGGTAAGCCGCTGCTGGAAGTCATGCCCACCATCAAGGATTACCCGGCCTGGCGCACCCTGCAAGAGGTGTACGCAACGGGCGTCACCCACGAAGAAAAGAGCATCCCGATTCCGATTGCACGCACGGAAGGCGGCCCGCTGGAAGAGGCGTACTTCAACTACACCCAGCAGGCTCGGTTCGATGCCCAGGGCAAGATTGATGGCGTGCTGGTATTCGCCTACGAAGTAACCGACCAGGTACGCGCCCGGCAGCGGGAACAGCAAACGGCCCGCGCCTTCGAAACCATGACCAACGCCATTCCGCACCAGGTGTGGACCAGCACCGCCCGCGGCGACATGGACTATTACAACCAGCAGTGGTACGCTTACACGGGCAGCACCTTCGAGCAGGCCAGCGGCCAGGGCTGGCAGCAGTTCTGCCACCCCGACGACCTGCCCCGGCAACAAACGCAATGGGCAGAGGCCGTTCGGGAAGGCCGGCCGTACCAAGTGGAAGCCCGGCTCCGCAGCCAACAAGGCAATTACCGGTGGTTTCTGATTCGGGCCCAACCGTTTCGTAACGAGCAAGGCAAGATTACCAAGTGGTTTGGGGCCAACACCGACATTCACGAGCAGAAACACTTGGAACAGAAGCTCGTGGAAAGCGAGCAATACTTCCGCCTGATGGCCGACCGGGCCCCAGTGATGATTTGGGTAACCGGCCCCGACGGACATTGCCTGTACCTCAACCAGCAGTGGTACGACTACACCGGCCAGCAGGAAGCCGAGGCCTTGGGTTTCGGCTGGACTAATGCCATTCACCCCGCCGAAGCCGAGCAAGCCGGCGCCGCCTTCCGCGACGCCAACGCCCGCCGGGTGCCCTACAACATGGTTTTTCGGTTGAAAACCAAGCAGGGCACTTACCGCTGGGTGGTGGACGCCGGCCTACCGAAATTCGACAGCAACGGCGAGTTTGAGGGGTTTGTGGGCTCGGTAGTGGACATTCATGAGCGCAAAATGGCCGAGCAAGCTTTGCGCCTGGCCAGCCAGAAGCTGGCTACTACCAACAAGGAGCTGCGCGCTGCCAACCAGCAAAGCCAGCAAGCCAACGCCGACCTGGCCGAAACCAACGAACAACTCACCCGCATCAACCAGGACCTCGACAACTTCGTGTACACGGCCTCCCACGACCTGCGCCAGCCGGTGAACAATCTGGCCGGCGTGTTCGAGGAGCTAAAGCGCAGCGCCACCTTCCACGACCCCGAAGCCGAGCAGCTTATTGAAATGTTTGAGGGCGCGCTTCACCAGATTCATAGCACCATTCAGGGGCTGGCTGAGGTGGTGCACGTAGAGCGCCGCAACGAGCAGTTTACGCCCGAAGCAGTGGAACTGCTGCCGCTTACCAACGGCGTTATCCAAAGCATCCAAAGCCAGGCAACCGCCTTGCAGGCCGAGTTTCAGCTGGATTTCAGCGCGGTTCCCACCATCTGCTTTGCCCGCCTCAACCTGCAAAGCATTCTGTACAACCTGCTCAGCAACGCCCTCAAATACGCCCACCCCGACCGGCCGCCGGTGGTACGCGTAGCCACCGAGCTACTACCCGACGGCTCGCCCGTGCTGCTGGTGCAAGACAACGGCCTGGGCCTGGACTTGGCACGCTACGGCAACGACCTGTTCAAGATGTTCCGCCGCTTCCATGACCACGTAACCGGCTCGGGCATGGGCCTGTACCTCGTCAACCGCATTGTGCAGCAGGCTGGCGGCCGCATTGAGGTGGACAGCACGTTGGGCGTGGGCACCACGTTCCGCATCTACCCCAGAGAGCAACAGCGTAATGAAGTAGTGGAGTAGCGGCGTGAGTTGGCAGTGGGGCAGAAATTTTGGTATAGCAGGCTAAATTCCGAGTTATTTGCCTTGCCATTAGGCCCATCCCAACCAACTACCCGCTGTCCACATGCTTCCGCCCCGTTCTCTCTCCCGTCTGATTAGCGTTGCGTATGGTTGGCGCGGCCTGCTGGTGGGCCTGCTGCTCGGCCTGCCCCAAGCGGGTTTTGCGCAGGACGACCGGGGTTACAAAGTATATCAGTTTCCGGCCCACATGATTCCGCGCATTGATGGGCAGACCGACGACTGGGCCAGCTTCCCGAGCGAGTACGTGGTGGGCACCAACCAGCTCTGGGACGACTCCAAACGCTACCCCGCCCCCGACCCCGCCAACCTGGATGTGCAGGTGCGCGTGGCGTGGGTGAAAGGTTTGAACCGGCTGTATTTTCTGTATGAGGCCTACGACAACTACTGGGACTTTTCCCTGCCGGGCCTGCACAACGACACGTTCGAGCTGGTGGTTGATGGCGACCTGTCGGGGGGGCCGCTCATTGCCGAGCAGCACCCCAACCAGGAGCTGCCGCTGATGGAACGGTACTTCGCCTTCCACGGCGTGCACGCCCAGAACTACCACATTTTCACGCCGGCCGTGGGCAAAGACTGGTGCCTGGCCTGGGGCAGCCAGCCCTGGATCAAGCAGTTGCCTTATTCTAACATTGCCTATTCCTACCAGTTCAAACCGGGCGAGCCGGGCAAGCTGGTGGCCGAATTCTGGATTACGCCCTTCGACTACGCCGGCGCCGAAGGCCCGGCGCGCGCCGTGGAATCGGTGCTGAGTGACTTCAAGAAAATCGGGCTGACCTGGGCCGTCATCGACTACGACGACGTGAAAGACGAAACCAAGAAAGGCTTCTGGAACCTGTCGAAACAGCACAAGATGTACGGCAACTCCAGCCTTGGCACCGTGTTTACGCTTATGCCGCTGGAGCCTAAGTACCAGCCCAAACTCCAGGCCCAATGGTCGTTTTTGGTGACCGATATGGCCAAGCGCCAGGTAACGTTCCGCGACGAAAGCCAGGGCACCATCAAGAAGTGGCACTGGGACTTCGGCGACGGTACCACGTCCACGGAGCCCAGCCCGGTGCACCGCTACCAGGACGCCGGCAAATACATTGTGGTGCTCACTGTAGATGGCCCGGCGGGCAGTTCCCGCATGGCCAAGGTGTGGGATGTAGCCGTTAAGTGAAGCACAACCGTTGGCCTCTCGTCTTTTGAGAGCCGGATTAAAATCCAACTCAGGATGGGTAATTTGCTACCTTATAGCCTTAGAACGTGTTTGGGAATTAGGGTAGCAAAAAAGAAAACGAGCCAGTAAACAGTAAGCGGAGTTCCTAGGCTCCG
>NZ_JAFLQZ010000037.1 GCF_017313265.1 Hymenobacter telluris
GGCCATGCCAATGCCCCAGACCACCGAGCCCAGCACCTGACTGCGGGCGGTTTTGGGGTTGAGGATGCGGCCGGCGGTGAGCGTGAACGACGACGTTGTTTGTGGCGGACGCCGTGAGCAAGGTGGCGTCAGCACGGCGCGTCCACCCGTTTGGGTTGGTTCAAGCTACCATTGAAACAACGGACCGCAACAGGATGAGCCTGCTACGGTCCGTCGTTTCAAAACCGCGCCCGGCTCCGGTTTCCGGGCTTGCCGCTTATTTCTTGTTACTGCTCGTTTTGCCGGGTTTCAGCACCACCTTCGTCCAGCCCTTGTCACGGGCGTTAAAGTGCTTGTAGGCATCGGGGGCCTCGTCCAGGGAAAGCTCGTGGGAGACGATGGCGGACGGCTTCGCTTTACCGGAAGATATCAGCGCACAAAGCTCCCGGTTGTACGATTTGACGTTGGCTTGGCCCGTGGCAATGCTTTGCCCCTTCATCCAGAAGCTGCCAAAGTCGAAGTCCATGTGGCCTTTTTTCTGCAGTGCCTCTTTGGACTTCGGGTCTTCCTGCACAAAAACGCCCACCACGCCAATAGAGCCGGTCGCTTTCACCGCCTGGACCAGTTCGTTCATCGTGACGTTCGACTGTTCCTGGCCGTGTTTGTTGCAGCACTGGTAGCCCACGCATTCGCAGCCCCGGTCGGCCCCCTGCCCGTCCGTCAAGTCCAGCACCTGGTCCACGGCCGAGCCTTTCGACATGTCGATGGGGATGCCCCCCAATTCCTCCGCTAGCCGCAACCGGTCGGGGTGGCTGTCCACCACCATGATTTTGTCGGCCCCTCTTATGCGGGCCGACAGCGTGGCCATGAGCCCAACCGGCCCGGCACCGTAAATGACCACCGATTCGCCCGGTTTTACCCCCGCCAGTTCCGTGGCGTGGTAGCCCGTCGGGAAGATGTCGGAAAGCATAGCGTAGTCGTTTTCCTTCTCGCTGGCATCCTCGGGCAATATCAGGCAGTTGAAATCCCCGTATGGCACGCGCAAGTATTCAGCCTGCCCGCCCTCATACGGTCCCATGCCGGCGAAGCCATAGGCCGCCCCGGCAAAACCGGGGTTCATCGTCAGACAAAACGCAGTGAGTTTGCGCTCACAATTTTTACAGTGGCCACAACCGATATTAAACGGCATGCACACCATGTCACCCACTTTGACCTTCATCACTGCCTTACCGACCTCAACAACCCGGCCCAGGTTCTCGTGGCCAAAAATCCGGCCGGCTTCGATGTTGGTGCGGCCATCGTACATATGCAGGTCGGAGCCACAAATGTTGGTGGTAGTTATCTGAACCAGCACGTCAGTGGGTTGCTCAATTTTAGGGTCGGGCATTTCGGACACGCGCACGTCCAAGGGGCCGTAATAAACAAGTGCTTTCATGAGATTGAGCTTGAAAGGTTGACTTACTCCTCACAGTGACGGCATTATCGGGCAGAAGGTTTGGTTGAATCTCCCTAACGTTGTTTTCCGTTCCTACTATTGTGCGCCCCCAATGCTATGATGAACTGCACGAAGTCTGCGCCGGCCTCTGGAGTGTTCACCTAACACCTTACTTGCTCCATCGCAACACATCTACTATAGAGCGGAGGTACGGAGGAGTACTTACTAACGGATAGTGGGGCTGACATGCCGAGCTATGCTCGGATTTTACCCGTGCAGCCCCGCCCACTAAGACGTGTAACTTGGCCGAACGCAAAGCAACCGGACCACCTCAAGAGCAATCCGGCTGCAAGGCTTACGGCAGATGGCTAGGCCACTACTGCTTTTCTACGGCGTGCATACCCGCTTCGGCCACCGCATGGTCGTTCTCCACAGTGCTGCCCGAAACCCCGATGGCCCCAATCACGCGGCCGTTGGCGTCGAGAATAGGAATGCCACCCGGGAAGGTAATCAGGCCGCCATTGGAGTGCTCAATGTTGTAAAGCGAGCCGCCGGGTTGAGAAGCCTGACCCAGGTCGCCGGTGGGCATATTAAAATAGCGCGCCGTTTTAGCTTTTCGAATGGCAATGTCAATGGAGCCCAGCCAGGCATCATCCATCCGGATGAAGGCCGTCAGGTTGGCGCCAGCATCCACCACGGCAATATTCATTTTCAGGCCCAGGTCCAGGGCCTTCTGGTGGGCGGCATGGACGGCTTGTTGGGCTAATTCAAGGGAGATATCCATAAAATGGAATGATGAGAGGAGAAAACGAGAAAGGCTTCTGCCGATGAACAGTATTTCATTTAGAGTTGTTGCGATTGAGAGCGGTTTTGTTGGGCATGAAACTCTCGATTACAGAACTGCGCACCGTGCGGCAATGGCGGGCAGCGACCGGCCTGGATGCGGTGCGCTTTGACGCGTTGGTGCCGCTGTTCGCCGCGGCCTACCAGCGTGTATACGGCGCGTCGATGGCGGAGCGCCCGACCATCAATCCGGTCGGGGCCACGTTCGCGGATGAGGGGGAACTGCTGTTTTTCATGTTGTTCAGCCTCAAAATCGGGCCTGACCTATGCCGTACTGGGGTTCTTTTGCCACAAGGGCGGATTTACATGCTAAGCCCGGTTATCAAAGAGGGTTATAGTACTGCCTGAGAAAGACTGATTCTACGCTGTAGAGCGGGTGCGTGATGCCTATCAACAAGGAACTCCTTTTTGATAACCCTCGATGCCCGCCAACCCGACCGACCAGCCCACCCGCGTGGCGCTCTATGCCCGCGTCTCCACCCTCAACAAAGGGCAGGCCCCGGAAACGCAGCTGCGGCCGCCGCGCGAGTACGCCCAGCGCCGCGGCTTTGCCGTTGTCGATGAATACGTGGACTAGGCCTCGGGTACCAGCGAGGAATGAACTCAGTACAAACGGATGATGGCGGCGGCCAAGAACCGGTAGCTCGACGCGGTGCTGGTCCGGCGCTACGACCGCTTTGCCCGCTCGACCCAGGCGCTGGTCAACGCGCCGAAGGAATTCCAGAGCCTAGGGGTGGACTTCGTCTCCTACCAGGAAAATATCGACACCACCACGCCCACGGGCGAGTTGGTGTTCCACGTCATGGCCTCACTGGCCCTGTTTGAGAGCGCGCTCATCAGCCAGCGCGTGCGCGCCGGCATGGCCCGGGCCAAAGCCCAGGGCAAGCATGTGGCCCGGCCGCCACTGGCCCAGTCTAAGCAGGAGGCCATTGCGCAGCTTCTGCGCAATGGCTTATCTATGAATCAAGTCATCAAGCAGTTAGACCTGGCCTATGGCACCGTCTACAATTACGCCCAGAAGCTAAAAAGTGCTTAGCGTGTAAATCCGCCCTTTGGGAAGAAGAACCCCTTTTAGCCATGGACTCGGAGGTTTTACCCTATTTGTTTAACAACACCCTTCCCTGCTAGAGCAGGGGGCTGCCGCGGCGGCCTTACCGGCGCCAGTCACTTCTGCTGACAGGACGGCGGTGATTACCCTGCCGACCTAAAAAGGAGATGCCCTGCTCGCTAAACTACCCTACCTTGCCGGCCAGAAGCGGCGCCAGCGCGTACACTTCTTCGCAACCGAAAACTACCTTCTCACAATTCAGCCAATGGCGTCCGGTTTTTTTGCCCTCTTAGATGACATTTCCGCCTTGGTAAAAGCCAGCGCGGCCAGTTTGGATGACGTGCCGGCCCAAGTGGCCAAGACCACCGGCAAAGTGTCCGGCATCGTCATCGACGATACGGCCGTGACGCCCAAGTACGTTGTGGGCCTCGACCCGTCCCGCGAACTGGCCATCATCTATCAGATAGCCAAGAAATCACTCGTCAACAAACTCTTGCTTCTGACGCCCGCCGCTTTGGTGCTCGGGTATTTTGCGCCTTGGGCCATCACGCCCATCTTGATGGTGGGCGGGGCCTATCTATGCTTTGAGGGGTACGAAAAGGTACACTCCCTGTTTACGAAACACCCCGCCGAGCCGGTCGAGAGCGAGCAGGTACAACAGATGACGCCCGAGGAGTTGGAGAAGGAACGCGTGGCCGGGGCCGTGCGCACCGACATTATCCTGTCGGCCGAAATCATGGCCATTGCCTACAGCCAGGTCAACGACCAACCCCTGATCAACCAGGTGGTGGTAATGGCGGCCGTAGCCGTGTTTATTACCGTGGCCGTCTATGGCTTCGTGGGCTTGCTCGTGAAAGCCGACGACATCGGCGTGCACTTTGCGCAGGGCAATTATGCGCCCGCCACGCAGAAACTGGGGCGCGGCATTGTGCGCTTCATGCCGCACTTTTTAACCATCCTGAGTTATGTGGGCACGGCGGCCATGCTGTGGGTTGGGGCCGAAATCATTGCCCACGGCATTCCGTTCACCAATCATCTGTTGCACGAGTTGGAGCAGGCCCTGGCTCACCTGCCGGTGGTGGCCTGGCTGGCCAAGGCGCTGGCCTGCGCGGTGGGCGGGCTGCTCATCGGGTTTGTGGTTGAGCAAGGAGTGAAACTGGTTAAAAAGGTATTGCGGAAATCCTAACCAGAAACAACCCGTCGGCTTGGCTGCGCAGCCCCTTAGTAATCCGCGCAAAAAGTAATCCTGAGGCACGGCCGCAATAGTCCTCAGTCGGTGGGGCGGCGTTGGTGAGGGTTATCGGCCGCAAAACGGTTTTACTGGCTATTCTGGTTGCCCGCATCGGCAATGGTCAGAAAAGTAATGGTGGTAGGCGCGAACTGCACCGGACCAGCCGGCACGGCCTCGCCGGTTAGGGCCGGCAGCGCATCGTTGGCGCCCAGCTTCAGCTCCCGGCCATTAAGCTGCACTGCGCCGCTTTCCAGCGTGGTTGCGCTCAACGTGTAGCGCTGGGCCGCTTTGGGTAGGTTCAGCGAGGTAGTAGCGGTGCGGCTGTTGTTGATGATGAGTAGGGCCACGCCGCCCGCCTGCCCTTTCATCGTATGGGCGTAAATGTGAAAACCAGGCCGTGAAGCGCCAGCATCGAGTACGGTGGTACCCATGAGCTGGTGCCACAGCAAACCGCCCCAGTAGTTGGGGCGCGGTAGCAAGGTTTTGCCGTCCAGCAGGCCATAGTCGCTGGTAGCGAGGGTGTTGTGCATGATAACTTTTACGCCCTGCTTGGCGATTCGGCCCATCTGGTCGAGGTAGCGGAACGTGTCGAGAAACTGCGCCCCCCAGGGGTTGCCCCCGCAGGCCGCGTCAGCCGTTTCCGTGTTCCAAAAGGGTTTGCCGGGCTCGTATTTGTCGCGCTGCTGGCGGTAGTAGGCCAGAGTTTTATCCGTGCGGCTCAGCCACTGCTCGCCCAGCACCGAGTCTTTCTTAATCGGCGCCATGTCGCCGCAACGCTGGGAAGCCGCCCCATAGTGATGATAGGAAAAGGCATCGACGACGCCCGGCCCGGTTGCCTGCAACAGTTCCGGCGTGGGTAAGAGCTCCATACCGCCGTACGCAACACCTTCGCCGCCCACCGCCTCGCCCACTGAGCCGGGGCCAAGAATGAGCGTACCCGACGACTGTTGCTTAACGAAGGGCCGAAAAACCTTGAAGTCGCGCCCGTAAGCTGCTCCGTCGTAGCCCTTGGGCGCGCCCCCCATGGCGGCGAATGTGGGCTCGTTCATGAATTCCAGCGCGGCAATGCGTCCACCCAATTGCTTGGTGTAAGTCAGCAGGCGAGTCAATTGGGCGGGCGTCCAAACCCCTTGCGCGTCGCGGGTGCCAGTGCTGCCGCTTCCACCGGCACCGCTTGGCCGGCACCCGGCGGCGTTACCATCAAGTTGCAGCCTAGGGCCACGGCATTGAAGACTTGCTCCTGCATTTAGCTGGTTTCCATACTCTTCCACAATTATCATAAATTGTATCGGAGTGGGCCCCTGGCTACCTCCAATCAGTTTTACCTGTTCTCTTTCCAACCTTCTTCCAACCAACCCTATGAAAAAACTTTATCGTTACGGCCTCGGGGCGGCGCTGCTGGTCAGTGCCCTCGGTGCCTCCGCACAGAACCGTGCGGCCGACTCGTCTTATCCGCTCGGCAGCCGGCAGGCACTGGTGCGCCAGTTACAAGCCGATCTGGCCACCGACCTGGCCCAACGGGCCGCGCCTACCGTGGAGCTACGCGTGGCCGCCAACCAAGCCTTTACCGGCAAAGTCAACTACCGCCAAGACTTGGCCAACACCGGCACGCTGCTGGTCGGCGAGCTTCAGGGCATCCCGAATTCTTCTTTTTTGCTGCGCCTCGCCGATGAAGAGGTGGAAGGCCAGATTGTGCTGAAAAACACCCGGCAGGCTTATAGCTACACAGCCGACAAGCAAGGCACTGTTACGGTGCAGGCAGTGGACATCAACAAGGTGGTCTGCATCGACTACAACCAGCCCGTGGGGTACCGCGAGCCAGCCCCCGCTGCGGGTACGGCCAACCGGGCCACCGTAGTTTCCCTGCAAAGCTTGCCGGGGGCACGGGGCTGCGTTATGCTCGATTTTGACGGCTACGCCTTGCCGGCCGGCACCCGCTGGAACAACGGCAACGCCTACAACGCCCCCTCGGCCAACATGACGGATGCCAACATTCAGGCGTTCTGGGAGCTGGTGAGCGAGGATTTCCGCCCTTTTAGCCTCAACGTCACCACCGACGAAGCGGTATTCAATGCCTACCCCAAGAATATGCGCATGCGCTGCGTGGTGTCGCCGGGCAGCGGCAGCACCATTGCCCCCGGTTCGGGCGGCGTGGCCTACGTTACCTCCTTCCGCTACAACGACGACACGCCGTGCTGGGTATTTATGTCGGCACCGAAGTCGGGCGGCGAAGCGGCTTCGCACGAAGTGGGCCACACGCTGGGTTTGAGCCACGACGGCCGCATCAGCCCCAGCGAAGGGTACTACACAGGCCAGGATAACAGCGGCGCTTGGGCGCCCATCATGGGCGCTGGCTACTACAAGCCCGTCACGCACTGGAGCCGCGGCGAGTACAACTCGGCCAACAACACGCAGGACGACCTGGCCATTATGGCGGGCACCACCTACAACGTGGGCTACCGAACCGACGACCACAGCAACACCACCACCGGAGCCACTGCCCTGACCCGCAACGGCACCAGCCTCGCGGGCAGCGGCCTGATTGAGCGCACCACCGACCAGGATTATTTCTCGTTCAGCACCGGCGGCGGTAGCGTGAGCCTGAACGTTAGCACGGTAAGCCGCTACGGCAACCTCGACCTTGTAGCCCGCTTGTTTAACAGCGGCGGCACGCAAGTCGGCAGCTTCGACACCAGCGGAGGCGGCAACCTGAACGTGTCGTTTACCACCACCCTGGCCGCGGGCACCTATTACGTGCAGGTCGATGGTACTGGCTCGGGCAACCCCGCCACCGATGGCTACTCCGATTACGGCTCGTTGGGTACGTTCAGCATCTCCGGTACGGCTCCGGCCCCGGTTACTACGGCCAACGTGGCCACGCTCTACAAACATTGCAGCTACGGCGGCACGACCCTGAGCCTGCCCGTGGGCGACTACACGCTGGCGGCCCTGCAAAGCCGGGGCTTCCTCAACGATGACCTCTCGTCGGTGCAGGTAAACAGCGGCTACGAGGTGGTGCTTTACGAAAACGACAACTATACCGGCAGTGCGCTAACGCTACGGACAGCCACTAGCTGCTTGACTGGCAATGCCTTGGGAAGTGGCACCTGGAACGATGTTGCCACTTCGGTGCGCGTCCGCCCAGCCACGGCGGCCATCAACGCAGGCTTGCAAGCCGATGCGGCCAACGCCAGTGAGGCGCTACTGGCGGAACAGGTGAGTCTGTATCCTAACCCAGTAACCGACCGAGTAACGGTGCAAGGAGCGCAACTGGCAGGTAGTACCTATCAGGTGCTGGATGCGTACGGCCAGCTCCGAAGCCAGGGCACACTCGGCCAGCCGGAAGTAGACCTGTCGGCATTGCCCGCGGGCGTGTACCGGTTGGTAGTGATAACGCCTCAGCAACAGAAAATCAGCCGGCAGCTGCTCAAGCGCTAATTGCACGTAGCCGCCGCTGAATAAAGCCCGCCCTCCGAGTCCATACGACTTATGGGGCGGGCTTTTGCATGGCGCGACAAGTCCATGGCGCCTGATACGCAGAGTGCATTTCGCTTGATTTACCGTTTATCTATGACCACGCTACGCAGGGTAGAACCCGCAAGTCTTGGTGGCTGTTGCAGCTCCTTGCCCTGTTTGCCGCAGTACTCGTAGCAGGCGCATCCAAGGGCAACAGCACGAAATCCAAGCAGTGGAACAACGGCCTCTTTTCAAGCACGGGCTAGCGCGCTAAGTTGGCGGCACTTAAGCTCACAACACCCACTTTCTAGCGTTTCGTTAGTCAGGTTGACCAACTCTCAGTTGGTAGTGCTTCACTCTCTGATTCCCTGCTTGATTTTCTTACGAACCCCTTGGCAACCACATCCAGGCTGGCTGGCGTGGTGGGCATTGGCAGGTTGGGCTACCCGACCGGGCAGCTGGCTCGTTTTGCTGGGGTGCCTGGATTGCCGATAACCGCCTGCTACGAGCTATTCGTACCAAAAACTTCGAATGGATAGGTGCCCATACTACGCAGCCGCCGAACGTCTTGAGTCCACCGCTCAGCGGTTACCGATTCGCAGGATGCCATGAATCAGCTCGGTATCAAGCTGTTTCTTTCGAGTATCATCCCCGACACGGCTGTTATCAGCCCAACGTTTATCTCACCAGAGCCGGCTCGCACCTGGGCCACCCAAGCATATTAAATTGCTGCCTGTCTTACCGTAGTTACCATTACCTATCATGGTAATACATAAACAGTTTGTAAGGTAGCTGCGTTGTATATTTGAAAAGAGGCCAATTCAATTAGCTTCTCTAAGGGCTGTGCACTTGCCAAGTTGCAGGTAGCTGTCCGTTTACTTTGTGTTAAGAGGAAAAATGAATACATCAAACCCTGTGTACGATCCGCTAGCAGTAGCCAACTTCTTCGTACAGAAGTCGTTGGAGACGGGCAAAGAGGTAACGCCGATGAAGCTGCTTAAGCTGGTCTACATCGCGCATGGGTGGAACCTTGGCCTTTTCGGAGAGCCCCTGATCAGTGAGGCAGTGGAAGCGTGGCAGTATGGCCCGGTTATTCCAAGCGTATATCAAGCCTTCAAAGAATATGGCCGGTCGCGTATCACTAAGATGACCTCTGGCCCTTGGGGAGTTGGCTTCGCCTCCCCCATCGTACCGGTTATTCCGGAAGAAGATACGCGCACCCAAGGCTTATTAAGTGAAATCTGGGACGTGTACGGTGACAAGGATGGCCTTTACCTTTCAGCTGTCACCCACAAAGAAGGAAGCCCCTGGACCAAGACAGCCCGCAACGGCATTATCGCGCAAGAAAAAATTCGGGAACATTACCAATCATTGGCTCAGACAGCGGCGTAGATGACACAGATGCCGGAAGCCGGGCGCGAGATGAAAGCGCTGGAAACTATTCGAGCCGCCGCTCAAGAAGAAGCTCAAAGCATTTCTGTGGATGCTGGAGCTGCCGCCGCCAAAGAAGACGAAGCGCTGTTCGAAAGGGAAATTCGCAGGACGCTGCTGGGCAGACTGAAGCTCGTGATTAATGTGTTCGTAGGTATATTCTGTATTGCAATCCTTTTCCGCTCATGGCATTTTCTGGCTCCGGAAACGTGGGGCTTTCTATCAGAAAAGCAAATCGGGCTTATTGATACAATTCTGACTTCAGGCTTTTTCGTGTTGTTAGGTGGTATTGCGAAAGACACTATCACCAACGTATTACCTAAGCGGAGAGGGCAATAAAGGTGTTCAAGAACTGAACGTGGGAAGAAGCAAGAACGTCAAGTAGGCGTCTAACAGCCATTCACCTCTATTGATTACTTACGGAAAACCCACATAATCAGGCCGTTGTGTTTAGTAGAGAGAAAAGTAATTGAGCCCAACCTGTCTTAAAACTAAAAACGCCGCTCATTACCAACGTGCAAAAGATAGCACAGGTAATAAGCGGCGTTTTGTAAAGCAAAGGTTGGCGGCGACCGACTCTCCCACCGATGAAGGCAGTACCATAGGCGCTCCGGGGCTTAACGACTCTGTTCGGA
>NZ_JAFLQZ010000038.1 GCF_017313265.1 Hymenobacter telluris
ATCGGGGTGCAGCCCAAGCTGGTGGTCTTCAACGCCGAGGACCAGCCCACCGGCACCAACCCCGTGCCCCTGACCGACTTGCGCACCTGGAGCATCCGCGTCATTGGGCCGGCGCCGCAGAATTTGCGCGTACGAGCGGGCACGACTCCCTTACGCACGGCTCTTCTGGAATGGAACAGTTATGTGTGCCGCAAACCGGGCGCGCAGATTCGCGTCTTCCGTAAGGAGGGCCCGTCGGGCTTCAGTCCCGGGCCGTGCCAGACGGGCATTCCGGCCAGCAGCGGCTTTGTGCAGATTGCCTCGTTGCCGTACACGGGCACCACCGACATTACCACCTACACCGACGACAACGGCGGGGTGGGCCTGGAGCGGGGCAAGCAGTACTGCTACCGCATCTACGTGGAGTTCCCGCTGCCGGCCGGCGGCCAGAGCATTGCCTCCAACGAGGAGTGCGTCAACTTTGCCGGGCGGGCCCTGCTCATGCGCCAGGTCACGGTAGACCGCACGGCCCCCAGCAGCGGGCAGATCACCGTGGCCTGGACCAAGCCCAAGAGCACGCCGCCCTTCGCCGACCCGCAGCAGTTCCGCCTCTCGCGGGCCGTGGGCCAAACCACCACGGGCCCGTTCACGCCCATTGCCACCATTGCCGTCACGACCACCACCAACGACACGACCTACGTGGACCAGGACCTGACGCTGGACACGCAGAACCGGTCGTACAGCTACCGGGTGGAGTTCCTGAGCCAGAACCAGGTACAGGAAACGGCGACGGCCGCTTCGAGCGTGCGCCTGGAAGGTACGGCCCTGCCGTCTACGACGACGCCCGCCCTCAACGCCATTGCCCTGACGTGGACGTACACCGTGCCGTGGAACAACACGTTGCGGCCCACCACCATCTACCGCAAAGGCCCGAATCCGCTGCCCACCGACCCGTTTGTGGCCATTGCCACCGTGACGGGCACGGCCACCGGCGGCAGCTACCGCGACGAAGGCACGGCCACGCAACGGTTGCAGAAGGGGGCCACTTACTGCTACTACGTGGAAACCACCGGCACCTACAATGCCGACAAGCTGCCCAGCAACCTGATCAACAAGAGCCAGCAGCAATGTATTGCCGTGCGCAACATCCCGTGCGCGCCGGTGCTCACGCTCACCCGCCCCAACTGCGACAGCCTGGCCAGCCGCCTATTCGAGCTGCCGGCCACGCCGGTGAGCGGGGCCGTCTACACCAATCAGTTGCGCTGGACGCTGGGCACCACGCCCGCCGATTGCAGCCGCGCCATTCAGTTCTACAACATCTACTACGCCCCCAACAGCCAGGACTCGTTGCGCTTCCTGGTGCGGGTGCCGGGCTCGCAGACCAGCTACGCCCACCGCGACCTGCGCCAGGAGGCGGGCTGCTACGCCGTGCAGGCCGTGGACTCGAGCGGCACGTTGAGTGCGCGCAGCAACGTGGAATGCAAGGACGACTGCCAGTTGTTTTTGCTGCCCAACATCTTCACGCCCAACGGCGACGGCAAGAACGACACGTTCCGGCCCAAGGCCTTCACCCCGCTGCGGCGCACGCACTTCACGGTCTTCAACCGCTGGGGCGTGAAGATCTACGAGAGCAGCGCCGACCCGCTCATCAACTGGCCGGGCGGGGGCAGCCGTACCGAGGGCAGCGGGGCGCCGTCGGTGGTCGAGGGCATGTACTACTACCAGGCCGAGGTGGAGTTTGCCGACGTCAACAACTCCAAGCGCACCTACAAAGGCTGGGTCCAAATTACCCGCTAGGTTATTCTTCGCGCACAGCTACCGAAAAAAAGCAGCCTCAGTTAGCTGAAAAGCCTTTCTACAAAAGGACTTTTCAGCTAACTGAGGCTACTACTGGGATGAGCGTTGCTATAGTCTACACGGTTATGCTTTCCTCCACAGCTTCGGCAATATCAATTGCCTCCAGTGGTGGAACGGGAGCGAAGCGGGATTCATGGAAGTTGGCTTCCGGGAAGCCGGGCGCTACGTCGGTGTTGTTGATTTCAACCAACGTAATCCCGTAGCCGCGGTGCGTATCGTACATGCCACGCACGGTGTAGATGGGGCCGCGCTTGGGCGTTTGGATGTTGGGATTTTGTACGAGTAGTAGCGTAAAGTCATCGTTGGTACAGATAACCTGCTGGCCAAGGTGGAAGAGGGGCGGCTTCATAACGGCAAAAATACTGCTGCCTCACTAATGCCGGTAGGTCAGCACACGCAGGGGGGCGCCCATTTACTCTCCCTTGATCTAAAAGTAATAAGGCAATATGCTGAATTCCTTGGGTTCTTTCTACTTTGCCGCATGACCCTAGACTTGAGCGGCATAACTACTAAAGCAGCCTTACACACGCTATTCAAAAACCAGCTAGGCTTTCCCGAGTGGTACGGCCCGAGTTGGGATGCTTTCTTTGATTGTATTATTGCCATTGTTGAACTGCCCGATCAACTGGTGCTCATCAACTGGCAAAAGTTTGACCAGTCCTGCCCGAAGGATATGGGTATTCTGCGGCAAGTAATTCAAGATTATGAAGCTGAGCGACCAGGCAAGCGGATTGTGCTAGCCTAAGCAGTTGTGCGGAACGTATGCGCGTTATTTCTTTCACCCCAGCCCTGGTAGCCGCAGTACAGGCTGGCCGTAAGACGGTGACCCGCCGCCGGTTCTCGCCGGACTTACCTCTCCAGCAACAACCAGAACGCTACCGCTATGCTCGGCTAGAAAGAGAAGGAGCAGTGTTTAATGACTTGCGCACCGATGCCATGTGTGGGCTGCCGCCTATTCCGTGCCCATTTGGCCAACCGGGGGAGCGGCTGCAAGTACTAGAAGACCCGGCACTCATTTTGGAAATACGCAGCATCCGGGCCGAGCAGGTGCAGTGCATGACGGAGGCGGATGCCTTGGCAGAAGGGGTACGTGGGGCGGAAATAGAAGGCCACATGCAGTGGGGTGGGGTAGAACCAGACGCAGAAAGCCCCAGCCAATTTAAGTGGTATAGCACCCCGCTTACCGCCTTTCAGGCCCTGCTCGATTCTATCTACCCAACAGCTTGGGCACGAAATGAGTGGGTTTGGGTGGTGACGTTCGTAAGATGTAGCAAGCCTGTTACAAATGCAGCCTCATGATTTTCAACTGGTACTCGGAAGCTAGAAAAGGCGGCTACAGGTACGCCTAACCATGCGGCGTGCAATCCAAATAGCACTCTGGCCTGATAGGCTATTCAGCTGGTTCCACATGAACCAGTACATTATAAACCGCCGGTTTCGCCTGCATAATAACCGCCTTCACGTGGTGGGCTATATCGTGGCCGGTACGCACGCTAATATTACCGTCGACGATGATATGCAGGTCGGCGAAGTATTCGAACCCCATTTTGCGCACAAAGCATTTTTCAGTGGCCAGCACACCCGGTACGCTTTCGGCCAAGGCGCGAATATCCTGCGTCCAGGTGCCTTCGGGGGCTTCATCCATAATCTCGCCAAAGGCTGGCCGGAAAATATGGTAGGCGTTATAAACGATGAAGCCGCACGCCACCAATGCGGCCCAGTCGTCGGCACTCTCGTAGCCTGGTCCGCCTAGCAGGGCAATACTAATGCCGACAAAGGCCGTGCAGGAGGTAATAGCATCGGCCCGGTGGTGCCAGGCATCGGCGCGTACGGCGGCGCTGTCCACTTCTTGGCCAATGCGCAGTACGCGCCGATATAAATACTCTTTAAGAAAAATAATTACGGCCAGCACGCCCAGCGTGAAAGTGGCCGGCAACTGGTGAGGCGTTTGTATCCGCAGAATACTCTCATAAGCAATGTAGCCCGCCGCAACCAGCAACGCCCCGGCCACAACCAGGGCAGCCAGTGGCTCGGCTTTGCCGTGGCCGTAGGGGTGATTCTCGTCGGGCTCACGGGCTGCGGTGCGCAAGCCCAGCCACACAATGAACGAGCTGATGATGTCGGTGCCGGATTCAATGGCATCGGCCACCAAAGCGTAGGAATGGCCTAGAATCCCCGCCGTGCCTTTGCCAAGCACCAAAGCCACGTTGGCGATGATGCCCATCAGGGCCGACTCCTGGCCGCGTTCGGCTCGTTGGCGGTTGGTGGGGGCAGGCTCCATAAGGTGTGTAATAGGTAACGTAGGAAAGAGCCGGCAAAAGTCGGCAAATTAGCGAGGCTTCCGTGCCTATGGGGTATGGTTCTACGCCAACCAGAGAGAAGGTTTGCAAGGAGAGTCGTTCAGACAAGAATAAGCCAGCCCGAGCTAGAGTACTTATCTGCGTCGGGAGCCGCAACCGTACTTATGGAAACCGGCAGAGCAGCACCTGCCGGTTGCCGGCGCAAACCTGCCTATAATGCTCAGGCGGCCTGATTAACAGTTACGGAATGAACTCCGGTTAAAGTTTGGTCGGGCTTTTGCTACTCTTGTCGGCCGTATGAAAAACTTATTGCTACTCTTCGTGCTGTTGCCATCATTCGGAGCCTGGGCGCAGGTGCCAAGCAAGTTGGAGGAAGAGAAGGCAAAGCAGGCGGTACGCGCCGACATTGAAAAGCGTGCGTCAGCTAGAAGAATGATCTACCAGCCGGGGGAGTTTCAAACGAGCCTTTATGCAAACACCGAACAAAAGGCAGACCTTGCGGGGAGCATAGTGGTAGTGCACAGTTTCCAAGTCAAGGATTCCACCGATGTTAGGAGACCTTACCAAGTGTCGTATTTGGTTACGGCAGCGGGGCAAGTGTATGTGCAAGAAGTTGTTACCCCAAGGCGCTGATGTTGGCTAAGCACTGGGTTTGCCGGAACATCAACGAATGATTGGCCCACTACTGATAGGTACTGTATGCGGTGCTGCCTACTTTGCATTATGATCCAGATCTACAACGACGGCAAAGGCAAGGCAGATTCTTTCGAGGCAACGCTACTTGACCCAGAGGCACTGGGCATACAGCCCGCGTACGGCGTGGGTGCTTCCCCGCAGCTGGCAGTGGATAATCTCAAACAGGCTATTCACCAACGCATAGGCCTGTTGCAGGCTATTGATTACAGTGAAATTAGTTTGTTGGAGTAAAAGCTAGCCGGTCTTCCCACTCAGCTTTGTTATGTGGGTGTAGCTGAGTGGTTTGGTAAAAGCGCGCCGCTTGCGTAATGGGCTTAATCCAGAGGGCTCTTGCGAATAGCTGAGGCTGAAAGGGCGCAACCTCAGGAACGGAAACCGTATCTTGCCCAAGATTTTCTTTCACCGCTTCCTAGCGGCCCCTGCCTACGTCCCGATTAAGTTGCGTTTACCTCAACAGTGCGCCTCTTGGTTTTTTCGAGCAGGCCTCGGTCGGCAGCCCTTTCCCAGTTTGTTAGTTCATGATTCGATCTGTTATTGCGGCAACTGGCAGCTGCATTCCGGAAGGGGTACTTCATAATGAAGATTTCTTGTCCGCCCGCTTTTTCACGAAAGAAGGCGCAGCTATCGAGCAGGAGCCGGCCCTTCTGCTCGACCGATTTCGTGCTATCACCGGTATTGCGGCGCGGCGCTATGCACGGCCCGAGCAAACAGCGTCCGATTTAGGGGTGTTAGCGGCGCAGCAGGCACTGAGCAGCGCCGGCATCGACGCCGAAACCTTGGATTACCTGATTGTGGCTCAAAACTTTGGCGATGTACGCCACGGTAGTAATCGGGTAGACCAGGTTCCTTCCCTAGCCTCCCGGATTAAAGCGCGCTTAGCCATTCAAAATCCCAATTGTGTGGCTTACGATATGGCGTTTGGCTGCCCAGGATGGGTGGAAGCCCTCATTCAAGCCAACTATTATATTCGCTCCGGCGACGCGAAACGGTGCCTCGTAATTGGCACCGAAACCTTGTCGCGCGTGGTTGACCCGCACGACCGGGACACGCTACTCTTCAGCGACGGCAGTGGTGCTGTGGTGTTGGAAGCCCGCCACGAGGGTACCGCTGGCATTCTCGCTCATCATACCCAAACGCACGCCTACCAGTATGCGGGCTTGTTGCAGATGGATAAGTCGTATAACCCAGCTTACAGCGCGGCAGACCGGTTTATGAAAATGGAGGGCCGCAAGCTTTATGAGTTTGCCTTACAGCACGTGCCCGCCGTAGTGAAAACAGCCCTGGAAAAGGCGCAGGTGCCACTCACGCAGATCCGGAAAGTGTTGATTCATCAGGCCAATGAGAAAATGGACGTGGCCATCCTGGAACGGCTTTTTCAGCTCTATGGCGAATCCCACCCCAACCCTGCGCTCATGCCCATGACTATTTCCTGGCTCGGCAATAGCTCTGTTGCTACCGTGCCTACGTTAGTGGACTTGTTATTGAAGGACCAGCTCGACGGGCATCACGTGGAACCCGGCGACCATGTCGTGCTGGCATCGGTTGGTGCTGGCATGAATATCAACGCTGTTGTGTACCGCTTTTAAGCGGTTGGCAACATCCGCGCCTCTGGCTCAGAAACTGTGCGCTCTGTTTCTGTATACTTCATCTATACCACTTCAGCCTAACAACCGGTGTAAGCTAGCTGCTTATGCCACCTGCAACTCTGCCTCATAGTAACAGTCCCAATATCCATTGTCGAGCCGGTATACATTGACCCGATAAAACAGGCCTGTGCGTGGGTGCCGCTCCTTTACTTGTCCGCGCCAAATTACTTTGCCCGCCTGTGTAGCGGGAGCAGGCTGTACCGGCTGGCCGATGGCGTAGGTAAAGCCAGTTGCTGGCACATGAAGGAACGTTTCGGTAGCTTCCTCCGGCGTAGCGAGGGCCGGCTTAGGTGAAGGCACCGAAACGGCTTGGCAAGCTTCTTCATG
>NZ_JAFLQZ010000039.1 GCF_017313265.1 Hymenobacter telluris
CTGAGGAGGGAACTGGTTTTTAACATGTTAACATCTGGCTATACCAGTTACTCAGGCAGTTGAATCAATTTCTCCTTCACTGGAAACCCGAAGAAAAACAGAATTGCTTCAAGCTTCCATTTTAGGCCCAACGGTAACGTGAAGCACATGTCGGTTGGAAACGCCGAGCAGAAGCCTTAGCCTTACAAGCGGGAGATGCTGCCGTTCCGGAAACCAGGACCGCCCCGTAGTAGTATATCACAGTTGCCATCTACAGTGGATGGCGCTGTTTGTGGGCCTGCTGGCCTCTCCCTATGCTGTTTTCTACTTTGTCCTGGCTACGCTGGGTGGGCTGCGCGGTGGCCCTGGGAATGCTCGGTGGCTGCGAGCTGCTTGAGTTTAGCCCCAATGCTTTTAATGGGCCGAAAGACCAAACCGACCTGACGGCCAAGAACCTGGCCCGCCTGGAAGCCAATCCGCTCCGGGCCGGCGACACCTTGCGGTTTGTATTCACCGGCGACTCCCAACGCTTCTACGACCACGCCGAGAAGCTGGTGGAAAGCGTGAACCGGCAGTCGGGCTTGGCGTTTATGGTGGTGGCCGGCGACATTTCCGACTTCGGGCTGGCCCGCGAAATGCGTTGGGTGGACGACCAACTCAACAAGCTCGACATTCCTTACCTCACCGTTATCGGCAACCATGACCAAGTGGGCAACGGCCGGGAAGCATACCAGCACGTGTTTGGGCCGCTGAACTACTCGTTTGTGTACGGCGACACCAAGTTCATCCTCATCGACACCAACAGCCGCGAATACAACTTCAACGGCCGCATTCCGGATATCGGCTGGCTGCAACAGCAAACCCGCAGCCTCGATGGGGCCAAGCGCCAGGTGGTGCTCTGCCACGTGCCGCCGCTCGATGGCGACTTCGACCCGAAGCTAACCGAACCCTACGCCCAAACGCTGGCGGCGGCGCCCAAGCTCACGTTTGCGCTGAACGGCCACACGCACCGGTTTGAGGAAGGGCAGCCCTTCAACGATGGGGTTACCTACATCGGCTCTTACTCGTTCCAGAAAGACCAATACGTAATTCTGACGGTGTGGAACGATGCCAACGACCAGCCGCGGTATCGCCTCAAAACCATTGCCTTCTGATGCGCGGCCTCCTACTATCCTTGTTTTTGCTGAGCGCCGCCGTACCCGTGCTGGGTCAAACTGCCACTCCCGATTCGGTGGCGCGGCCCTGGTACCGGCTGCACCATGTAGCGCTGCAAACGGCCGGTGGTGCGGGCGTGGTATCAGGCGGCGTGGGGTTTGTGGCCGTGCGCGACCGGCTGGAAACCGATATTCTGGTGGGCTACGTGCCGGAGAAGCTGGCCGGCTCGGCCCTGTCGATTGCCACGGCCAAGGTGCTGTACTCGCCCTATACTGTGCCGCTGAGCGAAAAATTTCAGCTGCGGCCCCTCACCATTGGCATGTACCTGAGCTACACCCACGGCACCATCAACGACGAAGAACCATTCCAATATTCAGAGGGCTATTACTGGTTTTCGACGGATACCCGGGTGGGCTTATTGCTGGGCGGACGGGTTAGCTACCTGATGCCGCGGGCCGCTGCGCCCACCCGGCCGCGCCGGCTTTCGGCGTACTACGAGCTGGGCACCAACGACTTGTATCTGGCCAGTTACGTACCCAACATCAAGGCTATGAACTTCACCGACATCCTGACGCTGGGCTTGGGGGTGAAGCTGGAGCTGTAGGGGCGGTTTCTTGAGTTATTAACATCATCACGCATGCTTTTCGTTGGACGGCAGGTGCTGCTTCGGGGGATAGGGCTGGCCGTAAACCTGGCGGGCAGCCTCGTGTGCCAGGCGCAGTCCGACCCGTTTTCATCCGGCAAAGCCCCGTTCTTTCTTAGTTTGCACGTAGGTGGCGGCCTGGGGCTGGTGGCGGTTGGGGGCGGGGTGCAACTGGCGCAGCAGCGGCTGGAGCCCGAGGTACTGGTAGGCTACGTACCCCGCCGTTTCAGCAGCAAACCGCTTACCATCTTCACGTTCAAAGCCACGTATCTGCCAGTCCGGGCCACTTTGGGGGACCATTGGCGGGTTAGCGGAGGTGTGGGCGGCTACGTCAGCTATACGCACGGCGCCACCATTCGTGATAGTAAGGACCCTAGCAACTACACGCCAGGCTACTACTTTTTTTCCACCAAAGTCCGCACGGGTTTGTTCGTGACGCCGCGCCTTACTTATGCGGGCATTGCCACCGTGCAGCGCCCCAACCCGGCCCGCGTAGCCGCTTACGCCGAGCTAGGCACCAACGACCTATACCTGCTCAGCCGCCTGCCTAACAAAGGCGGCATCTCCGTGTCGGATATCCTCACCCTAGGTTTCGGCTCGAAAGTGGGCTGGTGAGCGGTGATTGGATGAGCGGATGATAGGATGATTGGATGGGCAGGCAGCATTTTCACAAGAACTACTTCATCCAATCATCCATTCACCCAATCATCCGCTCACCCAATCTCTCGCGCCAGATATTTCTCGCGGGCCTCGGCCAGCAGGCGCAGAATGGTGGCGCGCTTGCGCAACAAACCTTCCATGAGGGGCCGTTGCTGCCGGAACAGCCGCAGGGCCCGCACCCGCCGCACCCGGCCGGCCAGCTGGTTCCAGTAGCTCAGGGCGTAGAAGCCGGTCAGGGGTAAGCTCAGGGCGTAAAGCGTAGTCCAGCGCCAATCCTGGGTGAAATGATGCACCAGCGCAGTTTGCAGCGCGTAGCCGATGCTGAACGTGAGCATGCCCACCACCATCATAATCGGGGCCACAAACTCCACTTCCTTGGTGGCCAGCTTCGCCGCTACGGAGGGCAGCTTGTAAGGTAGATAGTTGTTTATGGCACCGTACGCATACACCGGAAAGCCCAGCACCAGCTTCACCCCGGACCGCAACGCCCGCTCGCCCCGGGTCCGGCCCCGCCGGTCCGATTCCAGCGCTTCGTCGGTGAGGCCCAGGCGTTTCAGCTCGCCCAAGTAAGACGTCAGGTGGGCGCGGGCTTCGGTGAGGCGACCGGGGTCGTGCTGGTCGAAGTAAGCCACGGCTTGCAGCAGCGTCCGGCTGAGCTGGAAGTTGTCGTAGAGGGTGCGGGGGTCGTCTTCGATGAGGTGGCCGGTGAAGGTGCGCTCCAGCTGCTGCACCAACTCGTCTTCGGCCGCGTCGCGCGTGATGACGAGCCGTTGCTCCAGGTGCCGCCGAATATCCTCGGTGAGTTGGTCGGCGGCGGCTAATGGGTCTTGGCGGTAAGCCTCGGCGTAGTCGGCCACCCGGATGGGCGGGGCCACGTTGATGAACACGTCGGAGCGGAAGTGCTGCGGATCGAAGTAGTTGATGCCCAGCGGCAGCAGACGCAAACCCAGCTTGAAGTCGTGGCGGGCTTCGGCCCCCAGCGCAATGCGGGCCGCGCCGGTTTTCAGCGGCCGCAGCCGCCGCTCACTCACGCTGGTCCCCTCCGGAAAAATCATGACGGTGCCGCCCTTCCCCAGGTAGTCGTAGCACTTACCGAAGGTGGCTTCGTTCTGGGCGGCCAGCTGCTCGGGCGTGACGGCCGCGCCGCCGGTTTCCACGTCCTGCCGGCGGTAGATGGGAATGGAATTGCCCGACGTGAGAATGGCCCGCGAAATCGGGTTCTTGAAGAAGGTGCTCTTGGCCAGAAACGCAATAGGGTCGCGCCGGTTGGCCGCCACCACCAGCGGGTCCATCAGGGTGTTGGGGTGGTTGCTGACCATGAGCAACGGCCCCGGCGTTTGTAGCCGGTCGCGGTGCCGGATTTCCAAACGACGAAAAAACACGCGCAGGGCAACCTGCACGAGGGGCTTCATGACGGTGTAGAAGAGCATAGCCTGTAAGTACGGCGGAACCCGGCAAATGGCCAAGTGCCGGGGTATACCAGCGCCTTACAAGATTACCGCCTTCTACAACTGGAATCGGTAGCGCGCCTGTACCCCCACAAAACTGAAACGGGTGGCAATCAGGACGTCTTTACTCACCGGGTCGATGGTCTGCCCCTGCTGCCAAGTTACGTTTTGCAGCCTATAGCGCCGCAAGTCACTTAGCCCAATGCTGGCAATAGCCTGGAGTGCTACATGATGATGACGACTTAAAGACCACTCACGGCCCGCCCCTAGCCGTACCCCTACCCGAGCCGACTTGCCATCGATTGGCGCACCTATCACGTGAGTGCCTGGTCCATTCAAGTTGCTGCTTTCAATCTCGAATTTCCTGAATCCTTTACCAGCGCGCACGATATCAAAGCCCGAATCGACGAACCACGAGTGGCCCGCCTGACTTACGAGGCACTGCCGCCTGAGTATCAAGGCGTACTCCGTAGCCTCCTGTGAAAAACCCATAGTACTCCCGCCGGGTGCCTTGAAGCCAATGCCGAACATGCTGGTACCTACTGTAGCCTGCACGGCGTAGCGGGGCGAAACGCCAACTGCAACGCCAACCATGAAGTTATGGTAGAGCCTTGGAATTAGATCTAACCCAAAATCGGCGGGTTTAACTTCTACAAACCGGTTTTGCATTAGATGCATCTGCCCGCCCGCTACCACTGAAAACGACCGTTGAGCAAACGCGCTACCCGAAACCAGTACCAGAGCAGCGCCCGCCCACAACTTCCGATTATTCCACATACAGCAGCAGGCTTATAAGCTAATTAGATAGTTCATCACATCGGGCACATGCTCCTGCACAGGAACACTTACAACGACTCATACAACTGACGTAAGGTGTTCATAATTAATGGGAAGGGCAAGCAGAAACATCGGTTTCCGCTTGCCCTTCCCGTTATAGTTCCTGTCAATATCTGTCGTTACTTCCGGCTACGAGTTCATCACTTTGTTTTGGCGGTTGATGGACTCCAGGTGCACGGCTTCGAGGTAGGTGTGCACGAACTCCGGCGAGAGGCCCAGCTTCTCGCCCTGGCGCAGGCTGCGGTCCAGGATTTCGCTGTAGCGGTTGGTTTGCAGGATGGTGATGTCGTTGTCTTTTTTGTACTGCCCGATTTGCTGCGCCACGCCCATGCGGCGGCCAATCAGCTGCATGATTTCGGTGTCGAGCTGGTTGATTTGCTCCCGTAGGCCGGCCAGCGCCGTCTGAAACTCGCGCTGGTTGGTGGGCTCGTGGCGCCAGGTGAGGCCCTCTAGCATGGTTTTGAGGGCGGCGGCCGTTACCTGCTGCTTGGCGTCGCTCCAGGCGTTGTCCGGGTCGGGGTGCGACTCCAG
Source organism: Hymenobacter telluris (assembly GCF_017313265.1). Classification (GTDB taxonomy): domain Bacteria; phylum Bacteroidota; class Bacteroidia; order Cytophagales; family Hymenobacteraceae; genus Hymenobacter; species Hymenobacter telluris. Next base: position 5,254 of record NZ_JAFLQZ010000039.1, read on the forward strand.
CATCAGCCCGTCGAAGTCCAGGTCGATGGCCTGCTGGGCCACGGCGGCCAGCGTATCGCGGCGGCCGCAGATGTGGCTAGGGTCGCAGATGATGGGCAGGTCGGGCAGGCGGCGCTTCATTTCGATGGGCAGGTGCCACATCGGGGCGTTGCGGAAGTCGGTGTTGCCGTAGCTGGCGAAACCCCGGTGAATCAGGCCCAGGTCGGTCAGGCCCGCTTTAGCTAGGCGTTCCACCGCGCCAATCCACAGCTCCAGCTCGGGGTGGATGGGGTTCTTCACGAGCACCGGAATATCCACCCCGCGCAGGGCATTGGCAATTTCCTGCACCGAGAACGGGTTGCCGGTGGTGCGGGCACCCACCCACAGCACGTCTACCTCGAAGGCCAGACAATCTTCTACGTGCTTGGCCGTGGCCACTTCCACGGCTACCGGCAGGCCGGTTACTTCCTTGGCCTTGCGCAGCCACGGCAGCCCCTTAGTACCGATACCCTCGAACATGCCCGGCTTGGTGCGGGGCTTCCAGATACCAGCGCGCAGCATATCCACCCGGCCGGTGGCCGCCAGCTCCGTGGCGGATTGTAGCATCTGCTCTTCGGTTTCGGCGCTGCACGGGCCGGATATCAGGAGGGCTTTCTTGTGAATGTTAGCCGTTTTCGGGGCAAGCTC
>NZ_JAFLQZ010000003.1 GCF_017313265.1 Hymenobacter telluris
AGGTAGTCGGCGGCTTGGTGAAGGTGCTGCATGAAGGTTATTGTTGAAATTGACTCTAAAAGCTAGTTCCCCTCCTTTTTTCAAGGAGGGGTGCCCGCAGGGCGGGGTGGTCGACTAGAATTAGAAAACTAAAGCTAGTACTCGTTCTAACGGTTTTACCACCCCGCCCTGCGGGCACCCCTCCTTGAAAAAGGAGGGGAACTAGCTTGTAATAATCTAGTTGATATTCAGTTCGAACGGCATGCGCATTTGGGCGCCTTTCATTTCCGAGAGCTTCTTGTACTGCTGATATACGGGGTACATCGGGCCCATTTCCTCCTTTACCATGCGCAGCTTCACTTCCTCGCTGAAGCCGCTGAAGATTGTCTCGGCGAAGGTGCGCTGGCGTGGCAGCTTCTGGATGCGGTAGTCGCCTTCCCTGAGCTTGGCACGGCGGGCGGCAATGCGCAAGGCATCGTCGAACGAGCCGAGCACGTCTACCAGGCCGCGGGCTTTGGCCTCGGAGCCCGACCATACCCGGCCGGAAGCATAGCCGCGCAGCTTTTCCACTGGCATGTGGCGGCCCTGGGCGGCTTTGGTGGTGAAGTCGGCGTAGATGCGGTTGATTTCGTTTTGGAACTGCGTTTTCTCGAACGGCGTGAGGGCACGGGTAACAGTGGGGAAGTCCGAGAACATGCCGGTGGTTACCCGGTCCGTGGTGATGCCGAGCTTGTCGCGCAGCAATGGCTCGATGTTAGGCAGTACCCCGAATACGCCGATGCTGCCGGTAATGGTGTTCGGATGGGCCACAATCGTGTCGCAGCCCATGGCAATGAAGTAGCCGCCGCTGGCCGCCACATCCGACATCGAGCACACAATCGGCTTCACTTTCTTGGTCAAGAGCACTTCGCGGTAGATGATATCCGAAGCCAGCGACGAGCCGCCGGGCGAGTTCACGCGCAGTACTACGGCCTTCACCTTATCATCGAGGCGGGCTTTGCGGATGGCTTCCGCGAACTTGGTGCTGCCGATGTTATCATCGGAGCCTTTGCCGGTCACGATGTCGCCATCGGCGTAGATGACGGCAATGCGGTTGCCGCTGGTGCTGCCTTCCTCGTCGTCGGCTTTGCTGTAGTCGCCCAAACTCACGAGGCTCAGTTTATCGTCTTTCTCCACGCCCAGCTTGCCTTTCATGTAGTCGAGGGCCTGGTCGTAGTAGCCGAGGTGCGTCACGAGGCCGAGGCGCTTGGCATCATCGGCGTTGTGTACCAGCATGGAGTCGGAAATGACTTTGAGGCGGGCCGGGGAAATCTTACGGGCTTCGGCCACGTGGCCCAGGGTGAAGTCGTTGATGGAGTTCAGAAACGAGGTGGTTTGCAGACGCGCCGAATCCGACATGTTCTCCCGGAAAAACGGCTCCACCGCACTCTTAAACGACCCCACGCGGAAAATCTGGGGCTCGATACCCGCCTTGGAGAACAGGTTTTTGTAGTACATCGTCTCCGAGCTCAAGCCGTTGAATTCCAGCGTACCCTGCGGATTGAGGTAAATACGGTTGGCCAGCGAGGTCAAATAGTAGCTCTTCTCGGAAGCGGCATCGGCATAGGCCACAATGAACTTGCCCGACTTCTTGAAGTCCAGCAGCGCGTCGCGCACTTCTTCCAGCGAAGCCATGCCGCCCTGCACCAGCTCCACGTTCAGGAAAATGCCCTTGATGTCGGCATCGGTTTTGGCCCGCCGGATGCTGGCTTTCAGCTGGTCCAGCCCGATGTCGTCGGCCTGGCTGCTGAACATGGCCCCGAACGAATGGCGGCTTTCCCGCTCGGCAATGGGCTTATCGAGCTTGAGTTCCAGCACCGAGTCGCTGGCGACGGTTACCTCCTTGTTGTCGGAAGACGCCAGCGCCGCCACAAACACCACCAGCACCAGGAGGCTGAGCAGGCCAAACACAAACAGGCCCGTGACGGTGGCCAGCACGTACTTAAAAAATTGTCTCATAAATCACGAAGTGAATGAATGTAGGCGAAGGACACCAAAGCAGACGGTGTAGGTTGCGTTTTGCTTTGACAGAACAATAAACCGCAAGCAAGTTATTGATTCAAGCCGCTGGAAGTGCGAACAGATATAGAAAAAGGCACAGTTCTTTGGTGGCTGTAGCGCGAAGCCTTTGCTTCGCGTATCGTTGCTGACTTCCACGTCGTCTGCCAGTTGTTCAACGATACGCGAAGCAAAGGCTTCGCGCTACACCATTTCCTTTCAATACCCGTACTTCTCCCCCCAGAGCTGGCGCAGGCGGTCCTGGATTTTGGTTTCGGCGGGGTTGTGGCCGGGGTGGTAGAACGTGGTACCGCTGAGGGCATCGGGCAGAAATTCCTGGTAGGCGAAGTTGCCGGGGTAATCGTGCGAGTATTGGTACTGGCCGCCGTAGCCGAGGTCCTTCATGAGCTTGGTGGGGGCGTTGCGCAGCGGAATGGGCACCGGTTGCACGCCCTGCTGCCGCACCAGCGCCCGTGCCTCCCGGATGGCCTTGTAGCTGGCGTTGCTCTTGGGCGAGGTGGCGAGGTACACCACCGTCTGGCCCAGAATAATGTCACCTTCGGGCATACCGATGACCGTTACGGCCTGGAAACAGCTTTGCGCCAGCATCAGGGCATTGGGGTTGGCCATGCCCACGTCTTCGGAGGCCAGAATAAGCAGGCGGCGCGCAATGAACTTGGGGTCTTCGCCGCCTTCCAGCATCACGGCCAGGTAGTACAGCGCCGCGTTGGGGTCGGAGCCGCGGATGCTCTTGATGAAGGCCGAAATAACGTCGTAGTGCATTTCGCCGCCTTTGTCGTAGCGCGCGAGGTGCTGTTGGGCGAGCTGCTGCACGCCGTCGTCGGTGATACTGATTTCACCGGTTTCCGGGTCGGGCCGGCTGGATTCCACCACGATTTCCAGCAGGTTGAGCAGCTTGCGCGCATCACCGCCCGAAATGGTGAGCAGCGCGCCGTATTCCTGCACCCGCACCTTTTTCTGGCGCAGCTGCTCGTCTTCGGTCAGGGCTTTGTCTACCAGGTCGGTCAGCACTTCCTTGCTCAGTGGTTCCAGCACGTACACCTGCGCCCGGCTCAGCACGGCCGGAATCACCTCGAACGACGGATTTTCGGTGGTGGCTCCAATTAGCGTGACAATGCCCTGCTCCACGGCACCCAGCAAGGCGTCCTGCTGGCTTTTGCTGAAGCGGTGAATCTCGTCGATAAACAGAATGGTGCCCCGCTGCTTTTTGGCCCGCTCAATCACCTCGCGCACATCTTTCACGCCCGCGTTAATGGCGCTCAAGGCCACAAACGGCTTGTGCAGCTCTTCGGCCAACAGGTGCGCCAAGGTGGTTTTGCCTACGCCCGGCGGGCCCCACAGAATCAGGCTGGGCAAGCGGCCCGCATTCAGGTAACGCCGCAGCACCCCCTCAGGCCCGATGAGGTGCTGCTGCCCGGCGTATTCCTCCAGGGTGCGAGGCCGCCGCCGCTCGGCCAGCGGCGCGTTGTCGGCAGCTTTAGGGCGCAGGTTGGAGGCTAAGGTAGGTTCGGAATCGAAAAGGGAGCCGGTAGACATAAGGAAAGCAAGATCAGGTTGTAAAAGTACGGCAGGAAGTAGCGCGGAAACCACAGGACTTCCGCGTTACATCCCGGCGTACCTTTGCGGCGCATGAAAAATTCCGTCAAGGTCCACGCGGCCTTATTCGTGGTAGCGTTGATTTACGCCGCCAACTACAGCATTTCCAAGGATGTAATGCCGCGCTACATGGGCCCCTTTGGGCTGGTGCTGCTGCGCATTGTGGGGGCCACGCTATTCTTCACGGTCCTGAGCCGCCTAGTAGCACCTCACGACCGTATCCGGGGCCGCGCCGACAACCTGCGGGCGGTGGCGTGCGGCGTGCTGGGTATCGGGCTGAATCAGCTGCTGTTTTTCTCGGGCCTCAACCTGACCACGCCCATCAACGCCTCGCTCATCCAAACCATTACGCCCGTCGTGACAGTGCTGGCCTCGGTGGTGCTGTTGGGTGAGCGGCTGACGGTGCCGCGGGTGCTGGGGCTGGGCATGGCGGGCATGGGCGCTGCGCTTATCATTCTGGGCCGGACGCCGGGCGCCGCGGGCCAGAATGTGGTGCTCGGCAACTTGTTTATCTTGCTCAACGCCACGGCTTTCGGGCTGTATTTGGTGCTGGTAATGCCGCTCATGCGCACGTACCAGCCGTTTACGGTGCTGGCCCGCATTTTTCAGGTGGGGCTGGTGCTGGCGGTGCCCGCCGGCTGGCAGCAGGTCCGCACCCCCGACTACGCCAGCTTCCCGCCCAGTATCTGGGCAGCCATCGTGTTCATGGTGGTGTGCGTGACTATTCTGGCGTATCTGCTCAATAACTGGGCCTTGAAGTACGCCTCCCCAGCTCTGCTTGGGGCCTACATCTACCTGCAACCGGCCTTGGCCGTGGGCATTGCCGTGGCGCTGGGCAAAGACAGCCTCACCACCACCAAGGCCATACAGGCGCTGCTCATTTTCGGGGGCGTGTTTCTGATGAGCCGCAAACCCCGCAAAGTAACGCCCGCCGTACTTCCGCTTGAACCGGCCCAGAAGTAGCCCTTGATTACGCCTACCACCCAACAAAAAACCCGGTGCCAATGTGGCAACCGGGTTTTTTGTTGGGTGGTGCCAAAGCACCGGTTGCAGACCTAGTACGGGCTGGCTTTTACTTTCGACTTCTTCTTTTTGTCTTTCGCCTTCACATCCGTATCAGCCGGGATGGTAGTAGCTGGCGCGGCGGTAGTGGTAGACTGAGTTTCTACGGTAGTCGTGCTGAGAGGCGTGGTGGTGGTGGTCGAGTTGATAGTTCCCGTGGCAGGCTGGGTCTGCGTGGTGGTGCTCTGCTGAGGCTCCGTGGTGGTCGTCGTGGTCGTGGTATTGGTGGTTTGTGCGTTGGCGGCAGAAACACCTGTTACAAACACAGCGGCGAGAACAAGTAGCTTTTTCATGAACTGGGGTTTTGGTGAACTATTCAGAGTTGGCTGACCAGCCAAATCGAGTAGCCCTAAACACTACTACCGCAGTAAGGTTCATTTTGCCCGAATTATGCACCATTACTTCAGCAGCTCGTGCAGCACAGTTTGCATGGAGAATACCCGGTTACCGGCCTCCTGAATCACCAATGAATTTGGCGAATCCAGAATAGCGTCGGATACTTCCACGTTGCGGCGCACAGGCAGGCAGTGCAGAAATTTCGCATCGTGGGTGCCGGCCATGTGCTCGGGCGTGAGCATCCAGCTGGGGTCGTTGCTGATGACCTGGCCGTAATCTTGGTAGCTGCTCCAGTTCTTGGCCTGCACGAAGTCGGCGCCTTCCAGGGCCTTCTTCTGGTCGTACTCGATGCGGGCGCCTTTCGTGAACTTGGGGTCCAGTTCGTAGCCCTTGGGGTGGGTTATCACGAAGTCCACCCAGTCCACTTCCGAAAACCAATCGGCAAAGGAATTGGGCACGCACTGGGGCAGGGCGCGCACGTGGGGGGCCCAGGTGAGCACCACTTTCACGCGCTCCTTCTGCTTGGTTTCGGCCACCGTAATCAGGTCGGCGAAGCTTTGCAGCGGGTGCAGCGTGGCGCTTTCCAGGCTGATAACGGGCACGGTGGCGTACTTCAGAATCTTGTTAAAGACTTCCTCGCTGTAGTCGGCCTCCCGGTCCTTGAGCGTGGGGAAAGTGCGCACGCCCAGCACGTCGCAATACTGGCTCATCACGGCAATGGCCTCCTTGATGTGCTCCTGCGTACCGCCGTTCATCACCGCGCCATCGGCCATTTCCAGCGTCCAGGAGTCGGCGCCGGCGTTGAGCACCCAGGCCTGCGCGCCCAGGTTATAAGCCGCCTTCACCGAACTCAGGCGGGTACGCAGGCTGGGGTTAAAGAAGATGAGCCCAACGGTTTTGTTGCGCCCGATGTGCTGGTAGCCAAACGGGTTGGCCTTGATTTCCAGGGCCTGCTGCAATAGCGCTTTATAGTCGCCCGCATCGGCGAAGGAGGTGAAGTTTTTCATAGGGTGTGATTCAGGATGTAGAAGTAAAAACAAGGGGCCGAACCTGCCGGCCCAGCCCCTTGCCAACCGATTAGCCGAGCCAGTGACGGGCCGCAGCGGCGAGTGCCACCTTGACCGTTTCCAGCATCAGCCACCGCCAGAAACTTTTCGGAGCTTCCGGCGGTATAGGTTTACGAAGGACGGATTTCTTCCGTACCTTCGACGCACGATTTCTTCTCATAGCAGCAAGAAGTTAGGTGCTTGTTCCACCTGCTTCTCGAAGCCCTAGTTGTTCCACCAGCTAGGGCTTCACCTTTTTTAAGGTGGCCGTGTGGTGAGGTGGAATAACCGTGCGGTACGGCGAAGGTAATGCAACTACTTTATCACGAGTAATGCCAAAAAAGCAACTCGCTTTAAGTCAAATCATTAATTTATCAGGACTATTCAGGTACAGAGAAATAAAATCTGAAAATGACTCTGCTATGACTTTATGAACACCGCCACATATGGCATATACTTCGTTTCGTTCTGAATCAATAGGATTCAGCCTAATTACATATGCTATAAGATTGATTGAGTAATCGGCGAGTACGAAACAATTTTCTGGATTCTTTATAATGGCTATTGATTCACCATGTCTCGGGATTCCGTAATTCCCTAATAGAGTAACGACATCATCTACTTTATTCAATGAATAAAATTCATACCACCCGTCATCTACTTCGCCGTCCATGCCATTTACAAGGGTGAAGTAGCTACGTAAATCTTCCGGAAATCTTACGTTGCGGTCGGTTTCAAATTTTAGAATATCAGATTCGCTTACCGTCCATTCAGACCTGATTTTTCTGCGTTCCCAAATAGCTTTTAAACGAAGAAGCTGTTCCATATAAAATAGAGCGAGCCCTATCGGGCCCGCTCTGTCAATTTACATCGCCTTATACTCGTTCCAGCTCTTGATCTTCAGGTCCTTCATTTCCAGGGTGCAGAAGGCCTGGATAAACGCCTTCGCTAACCGCGCATTCGTCAGCAAACCAACCCCAAAGTCGATGGCGGTGCGGCGGATTTTGTAGTCGTTGTCCAGCTCGCCCTTCGAGAGGTTCTTGGGGATGTTGATGACCAGGTCGATTTTCTTTTCCTTGAGGTAGGTCAGCACGTTGGGCTCCTGGTGGTCGTCGGGCCAGAAGACCAGGGAGCTGGGCACGTTGTGTTCGGCGAAGAAGCGGTGCGTGCCCTGCGTGGCGTAGATGGTGTAGCCGCTTTGCACCAGCAACCGCGCCGATTCCAGCAGGGCTATCTTGGAGATGATGGGGCCGCTGGAAATCAGTATCGACTTCTGCGGAATCTTGTAGCCCACGCTCAGCATCGACTTTAGCAGGGCTTCCTCGGCCGTGTCGCCCAGGCAGCCGACTTCGCCGGTGCTCACCATGTCGACGCGCAGCACGGGGTCGGCGCCGGGCAGGCGGGTGAACGAGAACTGCGGGGCTTTCACGCCCACGAAGGGCAGGTCGTAGACCAGCTCGCTCGCATCACGCTCAACTTTCTTGCCCAGCAGTACCTGGGTGGCTTTCTTGATGAGGTTGTTGCCCGATACTTTCGACACGAACGGGAAGGAGCGGGAAGCGCGGATATTGCACTCAATCACCCGGATTTCGCGGTTTTTCTCCAGGAACTGGATGTTGAACGGCCCGCTGATTTCGTAGCGCTTGGCAATCTTCTCGGCAATGATTTTGAGCTTGCGCACCGTGCCCACGTACACGCGCTGGGGCGGGTAGTACATGGTGGCGTCGCCGGAGTGCACACCGGCAAACTCCACGTGCTCGGAAATGGCGTAGCTCACGATTTCGCCTTTGTCGGCTACCGCGTCCAGCTCAATTTCCTTGGCTTCCTGCATAAACTCCGACACCACCACCGGGTATTCGGCGCTTACTTCGGCGGCGGCTTTCAGGAACGCTTCCATCTCGAAAGCGTTGGAAACCACGTTCATAGACGCCCCCGACAGCACGTAACTCGGGCGAATCAGCACCGGGTAGCCCACTTCCCCTACAAACTCGAACATAGCTTCCAGGGAGGTCAGCTCCTTCCAGCGAGGCTGCGCAATGCCCAGCTCGTCCATGATGCTGCTGAACTTGTGGCGGTTCTCGGCTTCATCGATGCGAGCCGGCGCGGTGCCCAAAATGGGCGCCTGGGCGTCGGCCAGACGAGTGGCGAGGTTATTCGGAATCTGGCCGCCGGTGCTCAAAATTACGCCTTGGGGCTGTTCGAACTCCAGAATGTCCATCACCCGCTCGAAGCTCAGCTCCTCGAAGTACAGCCGGTCCGACACGTCGTAGTCGGTGGAAACGGTTTCGGGGTTGTAGTTGATGATGATGGTTTTGTAGCCCTCCTCGGCGGCCGTTTGCACGGCATTCACGCCGCACCAGTCGAACTCCACGGAGCTACCGATGCGGTACACGCCCGAGCCCAGCACCACAATCGACTTGTCGGTTTCTTGCGCCAAGTCGTTTTCGGTGCCGTGGTAGGTGCTGTAGAGGTAATTGGTTTTGGCGGGAAATTCGGCGGCCAGCGTGTCAATCTGCTTGATGACGGGCAGCACGCCCAAGGCCTTGCGTCGGGCCCGCACCAGCAGCTCGTCGGCTTTCACGTCGCCTTCGCCCAGCAGCTTCACGGCAATTTGCTGGTCCGAGAAACCGGCCTTCTTCACGTCGCGCAGCAGACCAGTTTCCAGCGCATCCAGGCCGTTGCCGCGCTTGGCGGCGAGTTGATTGCTTAGCTCGAAGATGGTGTAGAGGCGCTGCAGGAACCAGTGGTCAATCTTGGTCAGGTCGTGCACCTGCGCCAGGGTGTAGCCGGCCTCGAAGGCCAAGTTGATGGCGAAGATGCGCTCCTCGTTGGGCTCGCTCAGCAGCTTGTCAATCGTGGCGTTGTCCACGGTTTCAGGCTTGTTGGCCACGAAGCCGCGCTTGCCGGTATCCAACATGCGCAAGCCTTTCTGAATGGCTTCCTCGAAGGATTTGCCGATGGCCATTACCTCGCCCACGCTCTTCATGGCCGAGCCAATCTGCCGGTTCACGCCCTCAAACTTGCCCAAGTCCCAGCGCGGCAGCTTTACCACCACGTAGTCCAGCGCCGGCTCGAAGAAAGCCGAAGTCGTCTGCGTCACGCTGTTTTTCAGTTCCGACAGCGAGTAGCCCAAACTCAGCTTGGCCGCCACGAAAGCCAGCGGGTAGCCCGTGGCCTTGGAAGCCAGCGCCGAGGAGCGCGACAAGCGGGCATTCACCTCAATCACGCGGTAGTCCTCCGACACCGGGTCGAGAGCGTACTGAATGTTGCACTCGCCCACAATGCCGAGGTGGCGAATGGTTTTGATACCGATGCTGCGCAGCTTGTGGTACTCGCGGTTGCTCAGCGTCTGCGACGGAGCTACCACGATGCTCTCCCCGGTGTGAATCCCGATGGGGTCGAAGTTCTCCATGTTGCAGACCGTGATGCAGTTATCATACTGGTCGCGCACCACTTCGTACTCCACTTCCTTCCAGCCTTTCAACGACTCTTCCACCAGAATCTGGTCGGAGGTGGTGAAGGATTTCTGGGCCAGGGTCCGCAGCTCGTCCATGTTGTTGGCGAAACCGCTACCCAAGCCACCCAGCGCAAACGCCGCCCGCACGATAATCGGGAAACCGATTTTCTCGGCCGCCGCCAGCGCGTCGTCCATGTTGGTCACGGCCACGCTGCGGGCCGAGAGTACACCAATCTGGTCGAGCTTCTCCTTGAAAATATCCCGGTCCTCGGTGTCGATGATGCTTTGCACGGGCGTGCCCAGCACCTTCACGTTGTACTTCTCAAACACGCCGGCGCGAAACAAGGCCACGGCGCAGTTCAAGGCCGTTTGGCCCCCAAACGCCACCAGAATGCCATCGGGCTGCTCTTTCTTGATGACTTCCTCCACGAAAAAGGGCGTCACGGGCAGGAAGTACACGTCGTCGGCAATGTTGTCCGACGTCTGCACGGTGGCAATGTTGGGGTTGATGAGGATGGTGCGGATGCCTTCCTCTTTCAGCGCCTTGAGGGCCTGAGAACCGGAGTAATCGAACTCACCGGCCTCTCCAATTTTGAGGGCACCGGAACCGAGGATGAGAACTTTGTTGGGTTTTTCCATTCTAAGGGTTGGGGTAACAGGCCGCGGGTGCGGTCATGTTCAAAAGGCAGTCGTACTAAGTCGGCTACAGCCGGTGGTTTAGGTGAGGGAAGTTTCTATTCGGTAAAGACGGTGTCACTTTTCACTATGTGCCATTCACCCGACGGGCGCCGGGCCATCCAAAGCCGGACGGTGGCATCGGCCCGCTCACCATCCAGGAAGAAGCGGAAGGAGAGAGAATCTTTGGTAGCGCCGAGTTTCTCCACCTTGAATTTTTTAGCAGTTATAGGGCCCGTTTTATTGGTTATCCGCGGTGAAACACGGGCCGAATTCATGGCCTTGTTGACCAAGTCGGCTGGTTCTCCCAGTATAGCTTTCAAAACTGTCTGCTGGCCCATGTTCTTGATGAAATAGAACCCCGCGAAAGCCAGTGCGCCCAACAGTAGATACCCCCAGTTCGGAAAACCTCTGCGTTTTGCTGGCATAAGAGTAGTGCGTTGGGAGTGATGGGTGAGAGGAGCAAGTTGGCAACACGTCATGTTGAGCGGAGCGCAGCGGAGTCGAAACATCTCTACCGCTTCGTTGCAAAATCAACCAGCCCACGTTTCTAAGTCAATGGCCTGCCAAGTTGGGTTGAACGCACTAATTAACGCATCCTTTTTCTGGCGCGTCCAGCCTTTCAACTGCTTTTCCCGTGCTATAGCCTGTATAGCATCAGGGCAAACTTCAAAGTATACCAGCAAATCCGTTTGATATTTTCCAGTAAACTTATCTACATCACCACGGCCGTTACTATGCTCGTAAAGTCGTCGCGTGAGGTCGTTGGTGACGCCTGTATATAAAACAGTTTGGGTTTGGTTGGTCAGAATGTAGACGTACATGCTGTCAAGCTGGCCAGAACATCTTAGAGGCAATATCTTGCGGACAGAGCACGATTACTGAAGATTGTGAGTCTAGTAATTCAGGCTCTTGATTGATGACGTTGAGTGCGGCTGTATTTAATTCTTCAGAATTGACCGGGTGCTCGATAGAAAAACTGCCGTAATCGTCGTCTTCTAAAATAAGCCTACCAACTTCTGTCTTCCGGTTTTGAACTAGAATTATTGCCGTTCCCGAGGCAATTATAGGTTCGGTTCTACCATCAGCCCAAACAGCAATCTTTTGCAAGCTCATTTGACAAATTGTTTGAGAGTTACTTTATCAACGAAGCGGTAGAGATGCTTCGGCAAGCTCAGCATGACGTTCTTTTATTTCGTCGCGCCCTTATGCTCAGCTACGGCTTTCAGGAAGTCATCGAACAAATACTCCGTATCCTCGGGGCCGCCGGCGGCTTCAGGGTGGAACTGGGTGGAGAAGAACGGCTTGGTCTTGTGCTTGATGCCTTCGCAGGTGCCGTCGTTGAGGTTTTCGAACAGCATGTCCCACTCGGCGGGCAGCGTGGCGGTATCCACCGCGAAGCCGTGGTTCTGGCTGGTGATGTAGCTGCGCTGGGTGCCCGTAAGTTTCACCGGCTGGTTATGGCTGCGGTGGCCGTACTTCAGCTTGAACGTGTCACCGCCCGCCGCCAGGCCCATCAGTTGGGAGCCTAGGCAGATGCCGAAAATGGGCTTGTCCTGGCCTAGCGCGGTTTGCAAGTGCTGGATGGTGGCGGTGCACATCTTCGGGTCGCCGGGGCCGTTGCTGAGGAACAGGCCGTCGTAGTCGAGCTGGGTGAAGTCGTAGTCCCAGGGCACCCGAATCAGCTCTACGTCGCGCTGCAGGAAGCAGCGGATGATGTTGGTTTTGGTGCCGCAGTCGACGAGCACGATTTTGTGCTGGCCGTTCCCGTAGTGCTTTACCTCAGTAGGGCTCACCTGGGCCACCAGATTGTCCTGATTGGGGTCGTGGAGCTCCACATCTTCCTCGGCTACAATCTTGCCCAGCATAGCACCTTTCTCCCGCAGGATTTTGGTGAGCATGCGGGTATCCACGCCGAAGATGCCGGGGATGTTGTACTCCTTGAGCCAGTCACCGAGGCTTTTGGCAGCATTCCAGTGGCTGTGCTCCTCGGAGTAGTAGTTCACCACGAGGCCGGCAATGTGAATCTTGTCCGACTCGAAAATCTTGGAAATCGACTCGTACAGTTCCTCGCCGGGCACGCCGTAGTTGCCCACCATCGGGTAGGTCAGCACCAGAATCTGGCCGGCGAAGGACGGGTCGGTGAGGTTTTCGGGGTAGCCGGTCATGGCCGTGCTGAACACCACCTCGCCCGCGGCGGAGGTAAAGGCGCCGAAAGATTGGCCCTGGATTTCAGTGCCGTCTTCGAGAATGAGTTTTACCGATTTAGCGTTTTCCACTCTGTTATGCGAAAAAAGGTTTACCCTATTATTGATTTTCTGTAGTCAGGCCCGCAGCTACTTTTAACATTGCGACGGGCGAAGCGGTAGCGCGGAAACCCTGTGGCTTCCGTTCCGCGTGGCGCCTGCGGCGCCAATACGGCACCTCCCAAAGCTCCGGAACTCGCCTGCGGCTCGTCGCGAAACGGATTTTCGCGCTACGGCCCACTGCTGGAACCGACCCGATACTTTTTCGGCTGGAACAGGACCGTAAATCAGGGGTCTGTTCCAGCCGAAGCAGGAGGTAAGTTAAGCGGAAGGCGAAAGAAGGTAAGTCAATCAGTTCCGTACAATACCGCTTCCGGATGTCAGGCATCGGGAAGTCTGGCGGGCTCGGCTGCTGAAAGGAAACGTAGGTGGCCGTTCTTTCACGGAAAGAACCAGCCGGTTGCTGCGCAATAGTGGCCAATGGCAGCGTGCAGCTAATCAGAAGGGGAGCCTGGCTCGTAAACTTCGTCGTGCTACTCATTAAGGCTGCAAGTTAGGTTACAAGTCGTTTACTTTCTTACCCCGGCCGGAATAATTGCGTACAGCGCTGGTATTTAGTGCCTTTTTGAGGATTAGCTTTACTTTTTTGTTATCCACTTGCTGAATCAATTGTCTTTCGAGTAGCAGATAGGATCGGTTTGAAATCCATTCCAGAAAATCCAAAGCCTCTCACACTGGTTGCAGACAAAAGTGGATTTCATGTCTTTGTAAAGAACCTCTGCATCAATCATTCCGGTGTAACTGTCATAAACAACATCAGATATCATAAGCCACTCCATTGAGTTAGGAGTTTCTCCGAATCCAATTCGATTGCCACATTTACACGTTATTGATGGCATCAGTGATTCTAGTCCAGGGCCGAAGCCTGTTGAATCTCCTCTACTGCTTTCTCGGTCAATGCATATAGCGCCTGTAGGAATCGGTCAACTTCGGCCTTGGTGATGTTGAGCGGGGGCAGCAGCCGAAGCACCGTGGGGTCGGAGGCGTTGCCGACGAAGATGTGGAAATCTGAAAGCAGCTTGTCGCGCACGTCCTTGATAGGGAAGTCGTACTTGATGCCCACCATCAGGCCACGGCCGCGGATTTCCTCGGCACCAGCGTTGGCTTCAAGCTCGGCGCGGAGGTAGTGGCCTAGCTCAGTAGCGTGGTTCAGCAAGTCTTCCTGCTCGATAACCTCCAGCACCGCCAGCGCCGCCGCGCAAGCCAGGTGGTTGCCACCGAACGTAGTGCCCAGCAACCCATACGACGCCTTCAGTTCCGGTGCAATCAGGATGCCACCGATGGGAAAGCCGTTGCCCATGCCTTTCGCTATGGAAATAACATCGGGGCGGATACCGGCGTGCTGGTGCGCGAAAAACTTGCCGCTACGGCCGTAGCCGCTCTGCACCTCGTCGGCCAGCAGCAGGGCACCATACTGCTTACACAGCGCCGCCAGCCCCCCCAGAAACTCGTCGGATGGCATAATAATGCCCCCCACGCCCTGGATGGGCTCGATGATGGCCGCGCACACGTCGCCGCCTTGCAGCACCTGCTCTACCGCCGCCAAGTCGTATTCCACGAAGGAAATGGCGTGGGCGGCGTTGAAGGGAGCTACAATTTTGGGGTTATCGGTAGCGGCTACCGCGCCGGAGGTACGGCCGTGGAAAGCACCTTTAAAGGCGAGTACGCGCTTTTTGCCGGTGTGGAACGACGCCAGCTTCAGTGCATTCTCGTTGGCCTCAGCCCCAGAATTGCACAGAAACAACGAGTAGTCCTCGTAGTCCGACACTTGACCTAGTTTGCGGGCCAACTCCTGCTGAATCGGAATCTGTACCGAGTTGGAGTAGAAACCGATGTTCTGCAACTGCTCGGTGAGGCGCTGCACGTAGTGCGGGTGGCTGTGGCCGATGGAAATAACGGCGTGGCCGCCGTAGAAATCCAGGTATTCCTGGCCCTTGTCGTCCCACAGTTTCGCCCCCAACGCCTTTACCGGCGTGATGTTGACGAGCGGATATACATTGAAAAGCTCCATGTATGAATTCTGACAGTGTACCTTATGTTTCGTTTAAGTAGCAGTTAACCACTTTTTCATCCTTCAATTCAAGAACCAACTCGTCAGGATCAAGATCCAAACCCATAGTTGGTCGGTCACCAATATCAAAACGAATAGTGTTATCCCATCCTCTGTAAGGCTTACCCAGTAAGTCAATAGCTTGACTTCTCGTGAGCCCTATGAGCCATTTAGAATCAACCAAATCATCAGCCATAGTATAACGCTGCTGCACATCATTTGCCCAATCTGCTCTATCAAAACTATAGTGTGGATAATAAGAGAGCAGAAATAGGAACCCAACAAAAGCATCTAGTAGGGCAAATGGGATGAGCGCTACAAAGCCTAGTATCCAGAAAACTCTTCGATATGCTTTGGTTTTTATTATTCCTCTTATCGATAAGACAAATGCGCAGACCAGCAGTCCTGACAAAGCGATAAATACCAGGATTCTAAGGTTATAAGCTGTCATGATTATCAACCAAGTAGCTTAAAACAGCCCCGCCTTCAACCCAAGACCAGTAGTTTCCGGCAAGCCAAACAGCAGATTCATGTTCTGTACCGCTTGGCCCGACGCGCCTTTTATCAGGTTATCAATTACCGAGGTAATGAGCAGCTGCTTACCGAATTTCTGCACGTGCAACAGGCACTTGTTGGTGTTGACTACCTGCTTCAAGTGAATCTCCTTATCTGATACCGTGGTGAACGGCGCATCGGCGTAGAACTTCTGGTACAGCTCCCGTGCTTCGTCCTGGGTTAAATCCGACGGCGTATAAACGCTGGCGAAAATGCCCCGCGAGAAGTTACCACGGTACGGGATGAAGTGCATGGCGCTGTCCAGCTGCGGCTGTAGCTGCGCCAGGCTCTCCCCTATTTCGCCGAGGTGCTGGTGCGTGAAGGGCTTGTAGATGGACACGTTATTGGTACGCCACGAGAAGTGCACCGTCTCCGACAAGCTCTGCCCCGCGCCCGTACTGCCCGTAATGGCCGACACGTGCACATCGTCCGTCAGCTTGCCCGCTTGGGCCAGCGGCAGCAACGCCAGCTGGATAGCCGTGGCAAAACAGCCGGGGTTGGCAATGCTCTGGGCCTGCTGGATGCGGCTCCGGTTCAACTCCGGCAACCCGTACACAAACTCCCTACCCCCAAACTCCGCGTCAGCTTCCAAACGGAAGTCGTTGCTGAGGTCGATGATGTGCGCTGTTTCGGATAGCTCGTGTTTCTCCAGCCACGCCTTGGAGTTGCCGTGGCCTAGGCACAGAAACACTACGTCTTCGTCACCGGCCAGCTCCGAGGTAAACACGAGGTCCGTTTCGCCTACCAAGTCGTCGTGGACTTGATGAATGGGGTTGCCGGCGTTGGAGGAGCTGACAATGGCCCCCAGCTCCGCATATTCGTGGTGCAGCAGAATACGGACCAGCTCCCCAGCCGTATAGCCGGCGCCGCCTACAATGCCGACCTTAATTTTCATCGTTGAACGAGCTATGAATACGCAACTGGTTGCTGAATATTTTGATGAAACCCTTGGCGTCACGGCCGTCCCAGGCGTCGTTTTCTTCGCCGTAGGTCGCCACTTTGGAACGCATCATGTCGTACTGAGACTCGATGCCTTGCAACTCGAATTGATACGGCTTCAAAGTCACGAACACCTTGCCCGACACCCGCTCCTGCGACGACGTAAGGAAGGCTTCCATGTCGCGCATCACTGGGTCGAGGTACTGCGCCTCGTGCAGCAAGGTGCCGTACCAGTTGGCGATGTAGTCTTTGTGCAGCAGCTGCCACCGGCTGGACGTGTGCTTCTCCAGCAGGTGGTGCGCTTTCAGCAGAATCAGCGGCGCGGGCGCCTCGAAACCGACGCGGCCTTTGATACCGAGAATCGTGTCGCCTACGTGCGTGTCGCGGCCGATGGCGTAGGTGCCGGCTAGGTCGTTCAGGGCCTGAATCAGCTCCACCGGGTTCATGGTTTTGCCATTCAGCGCCACTGGCTCGCCCTTCTCAAAGGTGATGTCGATGCTGGTGGGCTCGGTTGCGCTGATCTGCGTGGGGTACGCCGACTCGGGCAGGGCCTGATTGGAAGTCAGGGTTTCGACGCCGCCCACACTGGTGCCCCAGATACCCTTGTTAATGGAGTATTTGGCCTTTTCCCAACTCATCTCGAAGCCGTGTTGGTTCAGGAAATCAATCTCGGCCTGGCGCGACAATTTCAGGTCGCGGATGGGCGTGATGATTTCCGTGTTCGGCGAAATCACCGAGAAAGCCACGTCGAAACGCACCTGGTCGTTGCCGGCGCCGGTGCTACCGTGGGCAATGTAGTCGGCCTTGTGCTCGCGGGCGTACTCGGCCAAAGCCAGCGACTGGAACATGCGCTCTGCGCTAACGCTCAGCGGGTAGGTGTCGTTCTTGAGAATATTGCCAAAAATGAGGTAGCGCAAACAGTCCTGGTAGAATCGCTGGGTCACGTCAATTACCTCGTGCTTGGTCGAGCCCAATTCATAGGCGCGCTTCTCGATGGCGGCCAGCTCTTCCTCGGAAAAGCCGCCGGAGTTGACGATGACGGTGTGAACTTCCAGACCCAGCTCGCGGGTCAGATATACAACGCAGTAGGAAGTATCCAGGCCGCCGCTGTAAGCTAAAACTACCTTTTTCATTTATTGGTATTGAGTATTGGGTATTGAGTAGTTGGTATCTGCATTGAGCTTTTCACGGTTGCAAATCAGTCTCAATACGTACTACCAACTACTTAATACTTTAAAATTTCAATCGACTCCTGCACAACCTGGCCATACTGGTCGTCGAGCTTGTCGTAGACCATGCCGGTGCACAAACACATTTTGCGCTCATTTTCCATCAGGATGCCATAGTTTTTGCAGCTAGAGCAGCCTTTCCAGAAATCGTCGCTTTGGGTTAGTTCGGGGAAGGTGACCGGGCGGTAGCCCAGCTCGTTGTTGATCTTCATCACGGCCGCTGAGGTCGTGATACCGAAGATTTTGGCCGCCGGGTATTTTGTGCGCGACAACTCGAACACGCGGTGCTTGATGGCGCGGCCCAGGCCTTCTTTGCGCAGCTCGGTATTCACAATGAGGCCCGAGTTGACGACAAACTTGTTGTCCTCAAAGGTTTCGATGTAGCAGAAGCCAGCCAGCTGCTCATCAATGAAGGCAATAATGGCGTCGCCTTTCACCATCTTCTTTACCAGATAGTTGGGGTCGCGCTTGGCGATGCCGACGCCGCGCGCTTTGGCGGATTCGGCGTACCACTGACAGAGGGTTTCCACATACTGCGCATCGGCAGCATCGGCGACTCGTAAAAGCATGGTCAAAGCTCAGTTAGTTGCCTTCGTATACGGCAACAAGCTTGGAAAGACGATATGGGAATGTGAAGCTTGCGTAACAAGCTACGCGGCAACTGGCAGCGCCAGAGGGGAAATAAGCCCGAAAAATAACGGAGACCTCAGGAGGCTATAAAAGACCAGCAGCTAGGGTCGGGGGAGCGGGTTAGTCCGGCAAGTATCCGGAAAAAGGCGCACTAGGGCTTACACTCGTGTCAGGCAGATTAATTCGTTGAAAGTCTCTTCTGTGGGGTGTCCTTGACTTCCCCGTGCTGGTTTTCACTATTCAAAAACACAGCCAAAGTAGTGCAGCCAGCGGTTAAGCTGGCATTGTTCGCAGGGCCGTCGTGGGCCGCAGCAAGCATACAGGAGAAGAGAGACGAATCATGACAGGCACCGCTGAGCGGTGAGAAGTGGTTTCTGCGGCTTTAAAATGCAGTGGGCCGCTAAATCGTTGCAAAACTAGATGTTTTTTTTCGGAAACTTTGCCCCTCTTCCTTCAAAAACCACCTGCCAGGCCCCGTGCTGCGTAGGTTATTTGGCCACTTCAGGGGCTGTTTTAGCAATTGCACCCGCCTGAGCGCTGCATTTTATCTTTTCGTTACCTATGAGCGAAGTCCTGAAAATCTTTAAAATCGGCGGCGGCATAATCGACGACATCACTCAACTCGGGCAGTTTCTGGCGGAACTGGCGCAGGTATCCGGCCGCAAAATTCTGGTGCACGGCGGCGGCAAAGGGGCCAACCAGATGCTGCAACGCCTCGGCATCGAGCCCCAGATGGTGGAAGGCCGCCGCATCACCGACGCCGCCACCCTCGACATCGTAACGATGTTTTACGCCGGCAAAACCAACAAGCAAATCGTGGCCCTGCTGCAAGCTGAAGAAGTGAATGCGCTAGGCTTGTCGGGCGCTGATGGCAACGTCATTCAAGCCACCAGGCGGCCCGTGCGCACCATCGACTACGGTTTTGTGGGTGACCTAAACGAGCATAGCGTCAACACTAAGCTGCTGGAACAATTGCTGGAAACCGGCCTTACGCCGGTGCTGTGCGCCATTACCCACGACGGGCACGGCCAGCTGCTTAATACCAACGCCGACACCATTGCCAGCTCGTTGGCGCGGGCCCTGGCCGGCTCCTACACGGTGGAGTTGCACTTCTGCTTCGAGAAAGACGGCGTGCTGGCTGACATCAACGATGAAGCCTCGGTTATCCCGCAGATTACCGCCGACCAGTACCAGCAACTGAAATCCGAAGGCGTCATTGCGGCCGGCATGGTGCCCAAGCTCGACAACGCCTTTGCCGCGCTGGAAGCCGGCGTGGAGCGCGTGGTGATTGAAAATGCGCTCCGCATCAATGAACCCGTTAAGACCATCCTATGCCGGAGCTAATCGAGCGGCTCACCGAAGAGGCCATTCAGCTGCTGATTCAGCTGATTCAGACGCCCTCTTTCTCGCGGGAAGAAGACCAGACGGCGGACCTGATTTTTCGGTTTCTGGCGTTCCACGGTGCCCAGCCGCAGCGCGACAAAAACAACGTGTGGGCCGCCACCCGGCCGTTCAACGCCGGCAAGCCCACTATCCTGCTCAACTCCCACCACGACACCGTGAAGCCCGGCAGCACCTGGACCTACGACCCATGCGGGGCAGTAGTGGAAGGCGACAAGCTCACCGGGCTCGGCAGCAACGACGCGGGAGCTTCGGCCGTGAGTTTGCTGGCTACGTTTCTGTACTTCCACCAGCAAGCCAACCTGCCGTTCAACCTGATTTGTGCCATTACGGCCGAGGAGGAAGTTTCAGGCGCCAACGGTATCCGGGCCATGCTGCCGCTGCTCCCCCCTATCGACCTAGGCATCGTGGGCGAACCAACCCAAATGGACCTGGCCATTGCCGAAAAAGGCCTAGTGGTGCTGGACTGCGTAGCGCACGGCCGCACCGGCCACGCCGCCCGCGAAGAAGGCGAAAACGCCTTGTACAAAGCCCTGCCCGACATCCAGTGGTTTCAGCAGTACCAGTTTCCGCAGGTATCGGAGCTGCTGGGGGCCGTGAAAACCACCGTCACGCAGATTCAGGCCGGCTCGCAGCACAATGTAGTGCCCGATGCCTGCCGTTTCGTGGTGGACGTGCGCACCAACGAGCTGTATTCCAACGAGGAAGTGGTACAGCTCGTCCGGCAGCACGTAGCCGCCGACGTAACGCCGCGTTCCACTCACCTCAACTCGTCGCGCATTGCCCTCACGCATCCGGTGGTGCAGCGCGGGCTGGCGCTAGGTTGCCGCACGTTCGGCTCAGCCACCTTGTCCGACCAAAGCATGATGCCCTTCGACACCGTGAAAGTCGGCCCCGGCGACTCGGCCCGCTCCCACACCCCCGACGAGTACATTCTGCTCAGTGAAATCCGGGCAGGAATCCGGGGCTACGTAGCTTTACTGCACGGGCTAGCGCTATGATGTAGAGACGCAATACTTTGCGTCTCATCGTTGGACGAGCGAAACCGCACCACCTCAGCAACAAAGAGACGCAAAGTATTGCGTCTCTACAGCCCAACTACCTCACTCTTATAATATGTGCGAAGTAGATGCTTCGCAGTACACCGCAACACGCATGAAAATCTGGGAGAAAGGCATTGCCGTCGATAAGAAAATAGAGCAGTTCACGGTAGGCCGTGACCGGGAATTGGACGGATATTTGGCGCGGTTCGATGTGGAAGCTTCCCAGGCGCAAGCCACCATGCTGGCATCGGTGGGGTTGATTTCCGAGGAAGAAAACCAGCAACTCCAACAAGGCCTTACCGAGCTAGCCGCGCAGATAGAAGCGGGTACTTTCACTATCGACGAAAACTTCGAGGACGTGCACTCAAAAATCGAGTTTTACCTGACCGAGAAGTTTGGTGACGCAGGCAAGAAAATCCACACGGCCCGCTCCCGCAACGACCAGGTGCTAACCGCCATCCAGCTGTTCCTGAAAGACTACACCGAGCAGGCCGCCGCCCAAATTATGGCCCTCGTGGACGTGCTATTGCAAAAAGCCGAAACCCACCAAGCCGACTTGATGCCCGGCTACACCCACTTCCAGGCCGCCATGCCCAGCAGCTTCGGCTTGTGGTTTTCGGCCTACGCCGAACACCTGCTCCTAGACTTGGCCTTGCTGGAAGCCGCCCACACAGTAGCTGACCAAAACCCGCTGGGCTCCGGCGCCGGTTTCGGCAGCAGCTTCCCCATCGACCGGCAACAAACCACTCAGCAAATGGGGTTCAGCAACCTCGCCGTTAGCTCAGTGGGCGCCCAAATGCTACGCGGCAAAACCGAAAAAACCGTGGCTTTTGCGCTAGCGGGTGTGGCGGCTACTCTCTCGAAGCTGGCCTACGACCTGGTCCTATATAACAGCCAGGACTTAGCGTTTGTGGAGCTGCCGGCGGCTTTCACCACGGGGTCCAGCATCATGCCGCACAAGAAAAACCCCGACGTGTTTGAGTTGGTGCGGGCCCGCTGCAACGCGCTGCAAGGCCTGCCCACCACCATCATGCTGGCCACCAACAACCTGCCCAGCGGCTACCACCGTGACTTTCAGATTCTGAAGGAAATCCTGTTCGAGCCGATGATGCAGTTTCTCGACATCCTCGACATTCTACTATTTGCCCTGCCCCAGCTGAAAATCAAGCCCGATTTGCTGAACCAAGCGAAGTACGACGGCATTTTCTCGGTGGAAAATATCAACCAACTCATCCAGGCCGGCGTGCCGTTCCGGGAGGCGTACGTGCAGGTGGGCCAAGCCGTGGACCAGGGCCGCTACGTACCGCATCGTGAGTTTCATACCACCCACCTGGGCAGCGTGCACAACCTGGGCCTAGCCGAAATCCGGGAGAAAGTGGCGCGGGTACAGCAGCAAAGTCGGGTGCTACTGAAAAGATAGTCTGGTTGAAATAATAGCTGGATCCGGTACGTACGATGAATACCCCCTCCTGCTACAGCTGACGCACGACGGAATATCAAGGTATGCAATGCCCGTTATTCCCGAGGAAGTGGCTTGCTGTTTCATTGAATTCGAGGCCAACCCTGAAATGTGACCGAAAAAACACGAATCAGGAAACGCAGGGGCCGCGGCATTTCAACAGCTGAGGAGTTTGGAAATTCTTCCAACGCTTGTTCACTATCGAAGCCGCTGGGCCGTGTATCCTGCTTAGCCGTGACAAGTATCAGCAAGAGCTACTGGTCAAGCAATTCACTTAACCAGTAGCTCTTGCAATGGGACATGCAGCCAAATGCTGGCGCTTTTCATGAGCCTTTTTTCACTCAAAGGATAGTGAAGCGCTAATAATGTGAAAAATATTTTTCCTCATCATCAAAATCCAACTATTGCTTCTACTCTAACCAACAAGCAGTTACAACTTCTACGTCAAAAAAAGTGAGCATATACTCACTAAATATTAGTGAGCTAACACTTACTAGTTGAAAATATTTTGTAATATTGCTCCCGTTATCAGCTAATGAATCCCCCCCATCAGCTGATAACCAATTCCCACGCTCCGTTTATGCAGGTGCCGACCCCACCCCGCCTGTAAAACCTTCGGATACGGGGCAGCTAGTTCAGTCGAGTTGTTCCACAGGTACCCGAATCCAAGTAGCCGGCCGCTTCGATCTGTTTCGAGGCGACCGGCTTCTGCTTTATAGGGGTTTTGCTTTGTTCTATCTGTTTGAGGCTGCTATTCGCGCTTATCGAGGCGGTTGGCAAATTTCCAGACCACCAGTACGCCCGCCACAAACTGTACGAACAGCCCTGCCCGAATCAGCCAGTCGCTGCCAGGGTAGTGCTGCATCTTGAAAAACGCTGCCATCAGCACAAATGCCATCCCAATCAGGAGCAGGGTAATCAACAAACGATAGGAAAGCTTCATAAGGGTGCGGGGCAGCAGAATCAGAACTGAATATGCAAGGATACGGCTGGAAAACCTCATTGTTCAGCGGGGCTGGCTCTTGCTCGCTCATGTCGGCTGCGCGTGGCCAGTGTTTCGCGCATACATATAGGTACCGGGTACCCAGTTGTTTTGGGCTGCACTAGCTCAGGCAAGGAAGAAAAGAACCTTTATCTTTCCTTCCTCTATGCGCTGCATCCTTTTTCTCGCTATCTGCCTGTTAGGCAGCACTCTTATCAGCTGGGCACAAACCCATGCTGCTCCGTCCGATTCCAGCCGCAACAAGCCCTACCGGTATGAGGAAACCATGCCGGTGTTTCCGGGTGGCCCCTCCGCGCTGCTGAAGTTTCTCTCCGACAGCATGCGCTACCCTAAATCGGCGCTGCGTGACCAGGTGCAAGACAAAGTATTTATATCATTCCTGGTGAATCCGGAGGGCCGCACGACTGACATTCAAGTGAAGCAAGGCGTCCGGGCCGACCTAGACGCGGAAGCCCTGCGTGTGGCGAAGCGCCTAACGCAGGTGCAGTGGCAGCCAGGCACCCAAAACCGAAAGCCGGTTACGGTATCGTATACCGTGCCGCTTACGTTCAGCATTAACAACGGCCCCGGCGGCTTCACCGCTGATTCGCTCGACCAACTACCGGTGCCAACGTTTCTGCTGCCAGTTGCTACCTGGACCGCCAGTCGGGGCCCGCTGCCTGCTGGTAAAGGCTTGATTTATGGCAGCTGCATCCAGCGCCTAGGGTTCAGTAGCGGCGGGCTTCCGCAACATGTACTGCTTGTTGATCTTGCCACTCCCAAAGTGCTGCGGGTGATAGTGAAGCCCACTATGAAAAGCCGCAAAGAGAATGAGTTTTGCGTGGCACTGCCAGCCGGCACCTATGCGCTATATCAGTATTATTACAGCTATGGCAACGATGAGCTACGCAAACCTAGCAACCAAATAGGCACCATAGCTGCCACTCGCTACGTGTTTACAGTGCAAGCCGGGCAGCTAAACTACGTGGGCACCTGGGATTTTAGCACACCGCAACAACCCAGCTTCCGGCCCGACGAAACCGCCCTCCAGAAGCGCATCAACCCAACTTACCGCAAACTCGGCTTTGCCGATGCGGTGCTGTCCGTGCCCAAATAGCACTGCAACCACACAAAAACGCCCCGAAACCGCATGGTTCCGGGGCGTTTTTTGGGCGGCAACTGGAAGCTACCAGCTTTCCTACAAGTGAATCACTTCGCCGTAGGCGGCGGCGGCGGCCTCCATTACAGCCTCGCTCATGGTTGGGTGCGGATGCACCGACTTGATGATTTCGTGGCCGGTGGTTTCCAGCTTGCGGGCTACTACCACTTCGGCAATCATTTCGGTTACGTTCGAGCCAATCATGTGGGCACCTAACCACTCGCCGTACTTCTTGTCGAAAATGACCTTTACGAAGCCATCTTTCACGCCGCCTGCGGAAGCTTTGCCGGAGGCTGAGAAGGGGAATTTACCCACCAGCACGTCGTAGCCCTGCTTTTTGGCTTCGGCTTCGGTCAGGCCCACCGAGGCAATTTCCGGCGTAGCGTAGGTGCAGCCGGGGATGTTTTGGTAGTTGAGCGGCTCGGGGTGATGACCGGCAATTTTCTCAACGCAGATGATACCCTCAGCCGACGCCACGTGCGCCAGGGCTGGGCCAGGTACAATGTCGCCGATGGCGTAAATGCCGGGCACGTTGGTCTGGTAGTAGTCGTCGACGATGACGCGGCCTTTCTCCACCTTGATGCCCAGCTCTTCCAAGCCGATGTTCTCTAGGTTGGTGCTCACGCCCACGGCGCTCAGTACCACGTCGCAGGCAATTTGCTGCTCGCCTTTCTCTGTTTTGATGGTCACGTTGCAACCGTCGCCAGCGGTGTCCACTTTGGTTACCTCGGCGCTGGTCAGCACGTTGATGCCCATTTTCTTGAACGACTTTTCCATCTGGCGCGAAACCTCCTCGTCCTCCACGGGCACGATGCGGGGCAGGTACTCCACCACCGTCACCTCCGAACCCATAGCGCGGTAGAAGTAGGCAAACTCAACCCCGATAGCACCCGAACCCACCACCACCAGGCGCTTGGGCTGTTTTTCGAGGCTCATGGCTTTGCGGTAGCCGATAATTTTTTTGTCGTCGATGGGGAGGTTGGGCAGCTGGCGGGCGCGGGCGCCGGTAGCCAGAATGATGTGCTTGGCTTCTACCGTATCCTTGGTACCGTCGGCTTTGGTGAGCTCCACTTTGCCGGGGGCCAGCAGCTTGCCAGTGCCCATGATGGCGTCAATCTTGTTCTTTTTGAACAGGAAGTTGATGCCCTTGCTCATGCCATCGGCCACGCCGCGGCTGCGGTTTACCACGGCGTTGAAATCGAAGCTTACGCCTTCGGCCTTCAGACCATATTCACTGGCGTGGTTGAGGTATTCAAACACCTGAGCACTTTTGAGCAAGGCTTTGGTGGGAATGCAGCCCCAGTTGAGGCAGATGCCGCCGAGGGATTCCCGCTCGATGACGCCAACTTTCAGACCAAGCTGGGAGGCGCGGATGGCGGCTACGTAGCCGCCCGGCCCAGAGCCGACCACGACCAGGTCGTATTGCAATGCCATAGTGTATTCAGGTTGAAGGTGAGAATGGAGAATATAGAGTCCCGCTGCCAGCTAAGTATGCCGCCAAGGGGTCGGCAAAGATAGGCAGGCGGCGCGTCTCCCCAACAGCTACAGCCCGCCGGTAATTCCCAGGCTCGGGCCTGCGGTAGCCGAAGCCGCGCTACACCCCGTATAAAGCTTGATTTGGAGCTATACGCAGGCTCGCAGCCACTTTCACCAGATTAGCACGTATAACATATCGTAGCAAAATCTGGTGGTTTTCGTTGAAATCCGTATCTTCTACGCTCCGTTCTCCCTCCCTCTCGCGCCCCTTTGCTCTGTTATGATTTGCCGCCTGTTTTTACTTCTTTCTGCTGCCGGCCTTGTATTGACTTGCACGCAGTGTGCTACCTCCGAAAAAGAAAGATTAACTCCTGCCTCGCAGCGGGCATTTCGGCTGGAGCGGGCGGCCCCGCTGGTTATGCCGGATACCACGCCGCTGGTTACGGCCAGCGCCACGGTAGCGGCACCCGACACAGAAGTTGACCCGGCGGCAAATACCGACTATGCTGCTACTGCCCCGGAAGCTGTAGCCGTTAGCGCCCCGGCCGATGTGCGCGGCTTGCTGGCGCGGGCCAGGGCCAAGTGCCACTTAAAGGAGTATACCACCGGCATTGCCTACCTGAACATGGCCCTCCGCTTCGCTCCTACCAATGCCGATGCGTACTACCAGCGCGGCCTGACCCGGCTGAAGCTCAAGCAGTACCCCGCCGCCATTACCGATTTCACGAAGGCCACCCAATACAACCCGCAGTGCAAGGAGGCGTATTTCGGGCGCGGCGTGGCTCGAATGCAAACCCTCAATTTCCGGGCCGCCATTCCCGATTTCACGGCTGCCATCAATCTGGATGCAGAGTTTGCCGATGCCTACGAATACCGGGGCATCAGCCATGCATCGCTCAACAAGCCCACCGAAGCCAAAGCCGACTTGGCAAAGGCTTTTTCGCTCAACCCCGAGGCCGAGAAAAGCCTGCGCCGCTACACGGAGTAGTAGCACATGGCTGCGGCATAGCGCACAAAACAGTTGCGTTGCTAATCCAGCGCTTACGGTTACTTACTGCCTACCAACAGCTTGAGGTAGAAGCTAGGCTTGCGCAGCCGTTCGCGCATATCAATGTCCAGGAACATCATCGACAGGGTTTCGGCAATGGTGGGGTTGTTGGCCGCACGGTTGGCAATGAAGTTAAACAGCCATGGGTAGTTGAGCAGCCGCTGCATCACGCCACTTAGGCGTAATTCCTGCCCTAGGCGGTTGTACACGGCCTTATCGTAGCCGGCCAGAAACTGCGCGGTGAACTGCCGGGCGGCCAGAGCCCGGCCGGCCCAGTCGGCGGCGTGGCGGCCCGATACCATGGCGTGGCTGATGCCTTCGCCACTAAATGGGTCGATGAGGGAGGCGGCGTCGCCGAGCAGCAGGTAGTTGGGGCCGGAAAGCTGGCGGCGCTTCGAGCCCAGCGGCAAGCCGAAGCCGCGCACCGGCCCGAGCCGTTCGGCTGTAGCAAACCGGTCTTTTAGAGCGGGGTGCGTAGCTAGCATGTCGGCGAGTTGCTCCCGCAGGTTCACTTTGCGCTTGGATACGGCTTCGGTGAGCATGCCCACACCCACGTTGGCCTCGCCGTTGGGCAGCGGAAACACCCACAGGTAGCCCGGCAGAAAGTCCTGGATGAAGTGCAGCTCGATGAAATTATCAGGATGCAGCCCAGTTACGCCTCGGTAGTAGGCCCGCAGGCCGGCGCAATGGTGCGCTGGCTCCAAGGCGTGGCCCCCAATCTGGCGGGCAAATGTGGATTGGGCACCGTTGGCTACCAGCAGCAGCCTGGCTAGCACTACGGGGGCACCAGTACCGTCTTTGAGCAGCCAGCGGCCATCAGGCTGCTGCTCGTGCTGGCTGATTTCGATGCCTTCGCGCAACTCGATTTCGGGGCGGCGGCGCACTTCTTCTATCAGAAAATTATCGAAGTCGATGCGCTTGCTGATGTGGCCGGCGGCTTGGTCGGCGGCGGGGTTGTAGCGCGGCTTGAACGGCACCGATAGGCGGCGGCCGTTGGGGGCGTAGAAGTCGATACCCCACGAAGGCAGCTGTATGGGCGCAACTTCCAGCTGGGCTGGCAGGCTGACACCGATCCGGCGCAGCTCGGCCAGCACTTTGCCGCTGAGCGCATCACCGCACACTTTGTCGCGCGGGAACGTGGCGCGGTCGAGGAGCAGGCACGGCTGGCCGGCATTGGCGAGGTGCAGCGCCGCCGTGGCACCGCCGGGGCCGGCGCCCAGAATACAGATGTCGACTTCCACGCGGTGGGTTTTGGTTGGTGGTTTTTGGTTTTTTGCGCCTGATTGGCAGATTTCCAACTACGAAGATGG
The DNA here is from genome assembly GCF_017313265.1 of Hymenobacter telluris. Lineage (GTDB taxonomy): Bacteria > Bacteroidota > Bacteroidia > Cytophagales > Hymenobacteraceae > Hymenobacter > Hymenobacter telluris. The sequence continues at coordinate 27,797 of NZ_JAFLQZ010000003.1, forward strand.
CAACTTGCCGACAGTTGACGGGCAGATTCGCGCGGCCACTCTTCAAAAAACCAAAAACCACCAACCAAAAAACCAAAATCCTATCTTCGCCCCATGACTAAACTGCTCGACGGAAAAGTGGCCCTCATTACGGGTGCCTCCAAAGGAATCGGCCGCGCCATTGCGGTGCATTTCGCCCAACTGGGCGCTCAGGTGGCTTTCACCTACCTCTCCAGCGTGGAGAAAGGCCAGCAGCTCGAAGAAGAGCTGGCCGCCCACGGCACCAAAGTGAAAGGCTACCGCTCCGATGCCTCGGTGTACGCGGAGGCTGAAAAGCTGGTGGAAGACGTGGTAGCCGAGTTCGGCAAGCTGGATATTCTGGTCAACAACGCCGGTATCACGCAGGATGGCCTACTGATGCGCATGAGCGAGCAGCAGTGGGACCAGGTAATGGCCGTTAACCTGAAATCGGTGTTCAACCTTACCAAAGCCGCCACCAAGCCCATGATGCGCGCCAAAGCCGGCAGCATCGTAAACATGACCTCGGTGGTCGGTATCAAAGGCAACGCCGGCCAAGCAAACTATGCGGCTTCAAAATCGGGCATTATCGGCTTCACGAAGTCGGTGGCGCTGGAACTGGGCTCGCGCAATATCCGCTGCAACGCCATTGCGCCGGGCTTCATTGAAACCGAAATGACCGATGCCCTCGACCAAAAGCAGGTAGATGAGTGGCGCAAGGCAATTCCGCTTAAGCGCGGCGGCTCGCCCGAAGACGTAGCCAAAGCCACCGCCTTCCTCGCCTCCGACAACAGCAGCTACATCACCGGCCAAGTGTTGCAGGTGGATGGCGGCATGCTGACGTAGAACTTATCTACCGGAACTGTCATGCAGAGGCGCAGCCGAAGCATCTCGCGTGCTAACGTTGCAGTAACTAATATCAACTTGAGTTGAAAAGAGTGAAACCAACTCAATCAAATCTTAACAACAGCCAATACTGGCTTACCGCTTTCTTACTGATTCCGGTAATCTGTTCCATGCAGTTCGGCAGTGCGTACACTGTGGATAAAGGAATGAGCGTGCTTTACAGTGGCTTAGCGGGAGGAGTAGCGGGTGCGATTGGTATTGCTTGCTATTACTTCACTGAAAAACGCAAACCTATATTCCGTCTTGCAGTATTAATGATGCTAGCTGTGGTTGCGGCACTACCCACGGTCTTTTTGCCGCATCCTGATGCACTCATGAGTAAAGACGGTGTCAAGTATTCCACTTGTCCCATCTGTGGCTATGTCGCTTACAGGTCACAAGAAAAGTCCTGCGACAACTGCGGTATAGAGTTGACTGAAGATGAAATGCGTCAAGCAGGTATATCTACTTTGGACTCACTAATTAATTTGGAACAAAGTTTTTACTTTATTCCAGACGATGAAAAGATGGCTATTGATTTCAATCAGCCCACTATTTCGGAAGACGGATACCTATTGGATAAGTCATGGAGTCCTACTATTTCCAAAGCTGCTGTTGAAAAGCAAGCAACTTATTACTACGAATTCAGGAAGAAATATCCTGTTAAGGTTCAAGTAATAAAGAAGCAATGATTATCAGCTTAGTGAGAAGATAGAAGTGCTGCGCCTCTGCATGACGTTCTTTCGGCTTATCGTCCGCTTTTTTCAAACAACATTCCAACGTGTCGGGTTGTGTAGGCTTCCATTAGGGGCCTGCGCGGCCCGACACGTTTTCTATTGCGCCTCTTCCTGAACGCGCAAACAACCCCTCCATGAAATCAAAACTAGCACTGGTTCCCCTCACGCTGGGCGGGTTCGGCATCGGCATGACGGAATTCGTCATGATGGGCATTCTGCCGGATATTGCCAAGGCCATGCACATTACCATTCCGGCGGCCGGGCACTTCATTTCGGCGTATGCGCTGGGCGTGGTGGTGGGGGCGCCGCTGCTGGTGGCACTTACCGTAAAAATGCCGCCCAAGCGGATTCTGGCTTTGCTGATGGCCTTGTTTGCTTTTGGCAACGGTTTGTCGGTGCTGGCTTCCAGCTACCACCTCATGCTGCTGACCCGGTTTCTGTCGGGGCTGCCGCACGGCGCGTTTTTCGGGGTAGGCGCGGTGGTAGCGGGGCGGCTGGCCGAGCCGGGCAAAGAGGCGCGGGCCATTTCGATGATGTTTGCGGGCCTGACGTTTGCCAACATCATCGGGGTGCCGATTGGCACGTATCTGGGCCACAACTACGGCTGGCAGATTCCCTTTGTGCTGATTGTGGTGGTGGCCTCCCTCACGGTACTGAGTGTGTGGCGTTGGTTACCGGTGCTGCCCGCCAAGGAAACCAACTTGCGGCAGGAGTTTCAGGCTTTCAGGCACTTAGAGCCCTGGATGATTATCGGCATCACGATTCTGGGCAACGGTGGCTTTTTTGCGTGGTTCAGCTACATCGTGCCGCTGTTTACGGAAGTGGCGGGGTTCAGCAACAACGCCGTTACGTTTCTGATGGTGCTGGCGGGCGTGGGCATGTCGTTGGGTAACCTGCTGGGCGGCTGGCTCACCGACCGAATGTCGCCGCTACGGGCTACCACCTGGCTGCTGCTGGCCATGACGGCTTCGCTGCTGCTGGTTCCGCTGGCGGCGCAGCATCAGGCAACTACCATTCTCATCACCATGCTGACCGGGGCGCTGGCTTTTTCTACGGCCGCCCCCATCCAAATGCTGATGATCCGGTCGGCGAAAGGCTCGGAGATGCTGGCGTCCTCCTTGAGCCAATCGGGCTTCAACACCGGCAATGCGCTGGGCGCGTATTTGGGCGGCTTGCCCATTGCGGCGGGCTTGGGCTACACTTCGCCCGATTGGGTGGGCGCGGCTTTGGTGCTGAGCGGTATTGCGTTTTGCGTGGCGCTGGTTTTCCGGCGGCGTAACAAGGTTAGAGTGCAACTGGCTCTTCAGTAGCGTTCTAACGGGGCCTCACCCCCGGCCCCTCTCCCGTGGAGAGGAGTGCGTTCAACGGTCAGCAAATAACAATTCGTCGGGCTCCCCCTCTCCTTTTCATGTCGCGCATCAAGCGAGTGTAGGGGACTGGAGGTTGAGGTTCCGTTTGTTACTTTTTCAGCTGCGGGCTCTCGAAACCAAGCTTATTAAGGCCCCGCTGCACATCGGGGCTGCTCATGAACAGCTTCCAGAGCAGGCCGGTCCGGTGGTTTTCTATCATCACTACAATGGGGCCCTGGTCGATGGCGAGGTGCGACTTGGCGTACCAGTTGTGGTGCTCACTGAAGCCGTCCACAAAGCCGTACTCGCTCCAGATATTGTCGCCAAGGTCGTTGTAGAAGTGTTTCAGCGCGGCCATTGATTCCTGCGGCGCATAGGGCATGGCCGACAGGGCGGCGGTGGGCGAAATCACGCCCAAATCTTCGCTGGGCGAGTGGGCGGCGTAGCCTTTGTAGCTGTCGGAGGCAGTGAGGCCCCAATTGTTGGGGCCATAGCCTTTGTATTTCTTGGGGTTATCGACGCAGTAGGCGTAGTTGATGCGGGTATGGGCCTGGTTTTGCTGCATGTAATCGGCGTACTGGTCTTTGAGGCCGCGCGGGTCGAGGCCCATGAACGAGTAGTGCGAGAAGAACAGCGGCCCGCCGTAGTCGAAGCCCAGCGGCAGCTTGATTTTGTAGAACTCCTTGCCGTTTTTGAAGTAGTCGCCGGTGGCCCAGCCCTGGTCGTACACTTTCTTATCAATAGCGTATTTCGGCGACGACGCGGCCAGCACGTAGGTAATCAGGCACTCATTCCAGCCGTGAATCTGGTGGTTCATGCTCCAGCCGTTGTTGGGGCTCCAGTGCCAGTACAGCACATTCTGGCCGCCTTGGGTGTGCCAGTTCCACTCCACGTTTTCCCACATCCACAGAATGTGGTTGCGCACGTCCCGCTCGGTTTGGGTTTCCTGGGTGAAATACTGGCGGGCACAAATCAGGCCCTCAAACAGAAACGAAGTTTCCACCAAATCGGCCCCATCATCCTTCTGGCTGAACCGGATGGTCTTGCCCGTCGCCCCGTTCAGCCAGTGCGGAAACACCCCGTGAAACGAATCGGACTTCTCCAGAAACTTCACGATTTTGAGGATGCGCGTGGCGGCCTGCTCTCGCGTAATCCACTTGCGGTCCGCCGCCACGATAATGGCCATGATGCCGAAGCCCGTGCCACCAGTCGTCACCACCTCGTCGCCGTAGTCGAAGGACCGGTTGCTTCGCTCCCGCGCCATGCCGGACACCGGGTGCCCGAAGTCCCAGAAGTAGCGGAACGTCTGGCGCTGCACCTGGTCGAGCAGCTGCTCGTCGGAGAGGTTACGGGGGCGTTGCTTGGCGTTGAACTTGGCGGTGGCAGCCGGTGCTTTTTTGGCAGCGGGCTTTTGCTGCGCGAAAAGCAGGCCGGGCAGCAGCAGGCAGAGGAACAGGAGGTATGGTTTCATAGCGTACGAAAGAACCTCACCCCCTAGCCCCCTCTCCTCGGGGAGAGGGGGGACTAGCTTTAGAGCTAGACTTAGTAAGAGAGTAAGAATTAGAAATCTAGAAGCTAGTCCCCCTCTCCCTGAGGAGAGGGGGCTAGGGGGTGAGGTACACTCAACGAACCTAGTACCCTGGATTCTGCGTCAACTGGCCGCCGCTGAGGTCGATTTGGGGCTGTGGAATGGGGAAGATTTCATTCTTGTTTTTGGTGAACGTCTTGCCCTGCGCCGCGAAAATGGGCACGATACGGCCGGGCTGTACGCTTTCCTGGCGCACCAGGTCAAAGAACCGGTCGTGCTCCAAAGCCAGCTCCACGCGGCGCTCCTGCCATATTTGGGTGAGCGTGGGGGCCGTAATGGCAGCCAAACCGGCGCGGGCGCGCACCAGGTTCAGGTTGGTAGCGGCAGCAGTAGCGTTGCCGGTTTGCAGCGCGGCTTCGGCGTTGATGAGCAGTACTTCGGCGTAGCGCAGCACCCGGACGTTTTTGGGCAGGAAGTCATTGTTGCCGCAATTGGCCTCGCGGGTGCGGCTGTGGTATGCCTTGTAGCTGTAGCGCAGGCCTTCTACTGAGTCCTTGCTTGGAATCCGGAACCCGTCCCAGAGCACGGTGCCGGTGGAGCGCTGCCCGGCTGGCGCGGTGGGGTTGATGAAGATGATACTGCCGGCCCGGCGTACGTCGTTGGCTTCGTAGGCATTCACTAGGGCCTGAGTGGGCGTGTTGAACCCGAAGCCCAAATCGGCCCAGCCACCCCGGCCACCGGAGCGGGGGCCCTGGCTGACGGTGTACAGCTCGATAGCCGAGTTGTTGCAGGCCGCGTTGACACCGGTTTGCACCTCGAAGATAGACTCCGAGCTATTGGCCCCGGCCGTCCGCCAGATGTCGGCGTAGGTGGGGTACAGCGCGTAGGCCCCCGACCGGCCCTGGATGATTTCGTTGGTGAGGGCGTAGGCTTGCTGGTAGTTTTTCTGGTACAGATACACCTTGGCCAGCATGCCCTGCGCGGCAGCCTTGGTGGCGCGGCCGGTTTGGGTGGCCGCTTTCAGCGGCAGGTTGTCCACCGCAAACTGCAAGTCACTAACAATGAACTGGTAGATTTCCTCGGCCGTGGCGCGGCGCTGGAACTCGGGGCTGTTGATTTCCGAGGCGGCCGGCACCCGGTCCAGCTTGGGCACACCGCCAAACAGGCGTACCAGGTTGAAGTAAAAGTAGCCGCGCAGAAAGCGCACCTCCCCTAGCAGCCGGTTTTTCTCGGCGTCGGAAGCAGGGCTCAGCGGAATTTTGTCGAGGGCCTGGTTGGCGCGGCCCACGGCTTGGAAGTAGCCGTTCCAGCAGTTGTTGATGTTGCTGTTGGTGGACGTAAGGGTGAAATTGTCCACGGCGGCGGCATCGGCGTAGTCGCTCGGGGTGCTGCCCTTGTCGGCGTCGTCGGAGGCAATATCGGTGAGGATGACGAACTGCAAGCCGTGCACATCGGGGCCGAAGCCGCCGAGGTACATTACGTTATACACGCCGTCTACCAGCTTTTGGGCGGCGGCGGGGTCGGTCCGAATGGCGTCTTCGCTGAGCTGACCCTGCGGCGCAACATCCAGAAAATCTTTACAGCCGCTGAAAAGGGCCAAGGTGCAAGCTAGCGCGGCCGTGCCAGCGCGGCGCGGGAAGGAAGTGGGAAGGAATCTCGATTTCATGTGCTTTCTATTGAAATAGAAGAATCGTCATGCTGAGCGCAGTCGAAGCATCTCGCGTGCTGCCGTTGAGTTAGTAATCCAGCATCAGCACGCGAGATGCTTCGACTGCGCTCAGCATGACGTTCTGCTTATTTGAAGTTGACATTCAGCCCCAGCGTAATCGTGCGGGTGGTGGGGTACGTACTGGCCTCAATACCCGAATCTAGGGGGCCGCCGGGCAGCTCCGGCGTGAAACCGGTGTAGCTGGTGACCGTGAACAGGTTCTGGGCCGAGGCGAATACCCGCAGGGAGGTCATGCGCAACCGCTCTAGCGCGGCGCCGGGTATCGTGTAGCCAATTACCACGTTGGTTAGGCGCAGGAAGTCGCCTTTTTCCAGGAAATACGTGGAGTTGGGCATGCTGCTCATCAAGGCCCGGGGATTGGTGTTGGAGGGGTTGCTGGCCGTCCACCGGTCGTTGGCGAAGCTGGCTTCCACGTTGTCGGTGTTGGTGGTGCGCAGCTGCTTTTTGGCGTTGTACACCTTGTTGCGCAGGTTGCCCGAAAACACGAACGAGAAGTCCACGTTGCGGAAATTCAGCCCGCCGTTGATGCCGTAATACACCGGCGGCTGGTAGGAGCCGAAGTACGACCGGTCACGCAAATCCACGGTGCCGTTGCCGTCGGTATCGGCGTATTTCAGGTCGCCGACCTGGGGGTTGAACGTGGAGCGGGGGCCGCTGGCAATTTCGTCGGCCGACTGATACACGCCAATGGCATCGAGCAGGTAGAAGCTGCCGGCCGCCACGCCGTTGTCGGAGCGTGTAACGAGGTTGGTACCGCCGAACAAGGCCTGCCCACCGTTCAGGTTGGCAATGCGGTTTTTGTTGAACGTGGCATTCACCCCGATGTTGTAGCTCCAGTCCTGGCTGTCGCCAATGCTGGTGCGCCAGTTCAGGCCCGCTTCAATGCCGCGGTTGGTGATGTCGGCGGCGTTTGTAATGAGCTGGTTGTCAGGGTCTCCGAGGATGCCAGGAATGTTAATCGGAATGAGGGCATCGGAAGTGCGCTTGTCGTAGTAGGTCACTTCACCGGTCAGGCGGTTATCCAGCAAGCCAAATTCCACAGCCACGTCGTACTCGGTGGTGGTTTCCCAGCGCACGTCGGTGTCCTTGATTTGGGTGATGGTCGCGCCTAGCACAGGCTGCCCGTTTATCACGTACGGAATGTTGGTGTTGGCCGTGGTGATGTAAGAGTCGGCCGGAATCTGGTCGTTGCCGAGCTGCCCGACGCTGGCCCGCAACTTCAGAAAGTTCAGCACGGTGTTATCCTGCAAAAACGCCTCATCCGACATCACCCAGCCCAAACCCACTGACGGGAAGAAGCCGTTGCGCCGGTCCCGGTTGAACCGCGAGGTGGCATCGTGCCGCAGGTTGGTAGTGAACAGGTAGCGGTCCTTGAAGGCGTAGTTGATGCGGCCCAGGTAGGAAATGCGCCGGTCCTTGGAAGCGGCCGAGCCGTTGGTAGATGAGTTTGGGTCGCCGGAGCCGAGGTACCACTGGTTGGGGTCGGTGGGTACGTCGCGCCGCAAGCCCGAAAACTGGTCGTTCAGGCCTTCTTCCACTACGTTGCCCACCAGCACAGTCAGGTTGTGGTCTTCGCCGAGCACTTTCTGGTAGGTGGCCGTATTTTCCCAGAGGTAGCGGTAGTTGTTGTTCTGCTCCACCGACAACGAGCTGCGCTGGTTGCGCTGGTTGCCACCCGCCGTCAGGAAGGTGTTCTGGTCGTTGAGGTACTGATAGTTGTAGACGCGGCGGTTGTTGTAGTTCAAATCCACGTTGATGGCTGAACGCAGCGTGAGGCCGCTCACCGGCTTCACATCCACGCCCACGTTGCCCTGCAAGCGGTTTTCGCGGGAGCGGTTGTTGTTCTTCTCGATGTCGAGCAGGGGGTTGCCCACGTTGCCAAACGCCGAGGTGTTGCCGTACAGCCCGCCCTGCTTGGCCACAATGATGGGCGCGGCGCGGTAGGCATTGCCGTAGGCCGCACCCAGGTTCACGTCGCGCGTGTCGGCGTGGCTGAACGAGGCCTGCGAGCTAATCGTCACTTTCTCCGACAAGTCGAAGGCGGTGTTGGAGCGCACCGTCAGGCGCTTGAACCGGTTGTTGATAACGATGCCATCATCCTGCAACAGGTTGCCCGAGAAGTAATACCGCACACTCTCACTGGCCCCCGACACAGCCAGGTTGTGGTTCTGGAAGGTGCTGCGGCGCAGAATCTCGTCGTACCAGTTGGTGGAAGTGCTGCCGTAATCAGGAATTACCTGGTTGGGAGCAATGTCGCGCAGGTAGCTGGTGTATTGGCCGGAGTTGGCCATGTCTACGAGGCGGGCCGCCTGCTTGAAGCCGCCGGTGCCACTGTAGCTGAGTATGGGTTTGCCCTGCTTGCCCTGTTTGGTGGTGATGATGATGACGCCGTTGGCCCCGCGCACCCCGTAAATAGCCGCCGCCGACGCGTCTTTCAGCACGTCGATGGTGGCAATGTCGGCGTTGCTCAGGTTGCGGATGTCGGTGGTTTGCACCCCGTCCACCACGTAGAGCGGGTTGGCACCGGCCAGCAGCGTACCCGTGCCCCGGATGCGCACCACGGGTTGCGAGTTGGGGGTACCGTCGTTGGTGATTTGCACGCCGGCAATCTTACCCTGCAAGGCCTGAGTGGCAGTTTGCACCGGCTGATTGACAATTTCGGTGCCTTCCACCCGCGCCACGGCGCCGGTCAGGTCGCGCTTGCTCTGCGTGCCGTACCCCACTACCACCACTTCGCTCAGCGCTTTGCTGTCGGGGGCCAGGGTAACATCCACGGTGGTCCGGCCACTGATGGGCACCTCCTGCGCCGTGTAGCCCACGTAGGAAAACACCAGCGTGCCGTTGTCGGGCGCCGTGATGGTGAAGCGGCCGTCGGGGTCGGTTTGGGCACCGTTGGTGGTGCCGCGTACTACCACGTTCACGCCGGGCAAGCCACCGCCGGTTTCATCCAGCACACGCCCCGTGACGGTGATGTCGGCAACGGTGGCGGTTGTGTAAGGTGGCGTGAGCAAGGCTGCTGTGGCGGTTTGGGGAGCGGCCAGGCTAAGCGTACCGAGGAGTGCCACGCCGGGCAGCGGTAACGAAGCAGCACGCCGGAAAAGCCCGGTACGGGCGGGGTTTGGTAAGGGAGGGGTCATATAGTAGGTGGGAATTTGATGGGTCCTTGCCATGAGGCAGGCAACAGAGCGAACAGCAAACGCCGCCGACGCTACGCCCTGACGGGCGGGGTGGCAGCAACGAGGAACCGCAATGGGCAGAGCTACCAAGGCATAGGCAGAAGAGGAACAGCGTACATAGCAACCATCCGGAATCGATTGCATATACAGCCTGCTACGGCTAGCGCTACAAAATGATGTGTGTAGAAGCTGCTAATTTTTGCGGTAACCTGTAGTTCTGTCGTTATCAGAGAACTGAACAGGAAAACGAGTTTGGAATAAGTGGGCATTTAGTTGCAGCAACACCACTGATAGCCAAGGAAAACGCTGCATCTCGGCGTAGCTTGCCTGTGCGATTCACAGAACACAGCACAACAGCGTGCCGGTGCTAATGAAGCAACGCGCTCCGCTTATGAAGTTGAAATATCTGCTGTTCCTGTTGCCGTTGTTGCTGTTCGGGTTTCTTCATTGGTTCAGGCCCTATATGAAGCGCAGAACGATAATGGAGCGACTGTCTAGCTTTCAGCAGGCCAATAGGGCCGAAGCAGAAGCCGCTGTGGTGCGCCTTGGCCCCAGGCTCCACAACGGCGACCTAATTTTCCAGACGTCTACTTCCGCCCAAAGCCGGGCCATCCAACTCGCTACTCACTCGCCTTACAGCCACTGCGGTATTCTATTCCGGCGCGGCAACGAGTGGCGCGTATTTGAAGCCGTGCAGCCCGTGAGCGAAACTTCTCTGGCCGCTTGGGTTGCCCGTGGTAAGAACGGAAAGTTTGTAGTGAAGCGCCTGCGTGATGCCGAAACGGTGCTGACTCCCGCCACCCTAAAACGCCTGCAAGCCGCCGGCGGGCAATACCGCGGCAAAAACTACGACTTGTATTTCGGCTGGTCCGACAACCGGATTTACTGCTCGGAATTACTCTGGAAGATGTACCAGCAAGCCACTGGCCGTGCAATTGGCCAGCTGCAAACCCTCCGCGAATTCGACCTCACCCACCCCGCCGTGCAAGCCAAGCTCAAGGAGCGCTACGGCAACCGAATTTCGCTGAACGAGAAGGTTATTTCCCCGGTCAGGATGTTTGAGAGCAAGGAGTTGGTGACGGTGGTGGAGCGGTAGGATGGTGATTCCTTCTACTGAGTAGTATCTGGTTACAGGGGTATACCGTTGGATTAGTGTTTGAAATATGCATCAGCGAGGCTGTCATATTTCTCGTGGAACCGCTCTGGAATTTGGTGCAAATAGAAAGTTCCTTCTTCGGTAGCTAGTGTTATTTCTTCGTCTTCGATACCATGCGACACAATTTCATAGTGTGTCTTATTCGTCCGCAACAACGCTAGAGTATAGGAGTTGGTACTATCGTTGAGTTGCCGAATGGTATTCTGTATTAACGTACTATCAGATGATTTTGCAGCAGAATTATTGTGCAGTTTGCCCACAAGCGCCGCCCGCACAGCTTCAGCGCCACGTAGACTTGTATTGGGAAAGCACCAAGTAGTGCCACTTAAAGGAGGCTGCACAACTATTTCGTCGGGTAGAATTCGATATTCTAGTATGTTCCACATCCTACTCGACAACAACAGGCCAAAAAACAGGCCTAGCAGCAGAAAGCAGGAATAGATGGGCCATTGCCTAAAACACCATTTACGCGTGTCTTGCATACCGATAGAATAAGGTAATCGAAACGCGTCATCTACTAATTCTGGTGCATTCCAGACCTATTCAATATCCAACGCAAACTGTCGGACCTGCGCCAACCCTTGAGTCAAATTTGTATCCTTCGTTTCCGCTATTCGTCCAAATGAGTCCGTAAGTCGAATCCGGTAAATTCCGTTGGAAGCTTCATCAATCATTAATTTCCAGTGAGGAAGCGTTTCCGCTAGTAGGGCAATTAGTTGTTTCTCATTCATCACTCCGATTACAATTATTCAATTTATAGCGGTTTCGCGAACCGTAGTCCCCGATGTAGAGACGCGTATTCGCGTCTTATCGTTGACCGAAATCGTGCAGACGACACAGCCGACCAGACGCGAATACGCGTCTCTACACCAGCCGTAAACCGGTATATGCAGCGCCAAAAATCACTGCTTCACCTCCTTAAACCCCATCTTCTTCACCTCTTCCTCCGATAAATTCTTCACCTCGGAAATTACGCCCACATCGGATTTCTGCACCAGGTTGTTCTTCTCCTCACCAGCCGATTTATTCTGCTGCTCCGAGTTGGCCATTACCACTCGGTTGTTGCTTTCCACCTGCTGTTTGATTTCAATATTCACCTGATTCACCCGCTGCTGCGCGCTTACCAGGTCTTTGCGCAGGTTCTCGATCTGGCCTTTGTATTCGTCGGAGGTGGTTTGCTGCTTGCGGAGCGTCTGCTGCATCTCGGCCACTTTGCGCTTCAGGTCGTCCACTTCGGATTTGGCTCCGCGCAGCTCCGATTCCTTGTTGCGGCGGTCCTGCTCGGCGCGGTCGGCGTCTTGGCGGGCGCGGTCGTTCTGCTGGCGCACGGCCAATTCGCTGTTGCTGATGAGGCCGTCGCAGTTGCGGGTGAGCAGTAGGTTGGTAAGGCTAATCAGGTCAACGGACACCACGTAGTCGGTTTTGAACTGGTCCGATGAAGTGTACACTTTGCCGCCGGCGCTGAACACCGTGCCGCTGATGCCCGCCTCGGAGCCGATTTCCTGGTACACGCGGCTGTGTACGCTGGTGAGCTTGGCCGACCGGATGTAGTAAATGCGTTTTTTCAGCTCCTTATCCACATTGCGCGCGGCCTTGCAGATGTCGAGGTAGGGAATGGACGTTTCGGGTACCAGCACGCCGTTTACGTCGGTAAGAATCAGCTCGACGACAGAGCCGGTAGAGGCCCCGGCCGAGGCAATCATATAGCTGCCATTCATCTTGAACGAAGTACTGATTTTGGAGCTGTACAGCACATCGGCCAGGGCCGCGTTACGCAGCGGCGGCTCACCGGGCCGCAAAAACTGCCCAATAATGCTGGCTTTGTCCTTCTCTTCCAGCAAAATGAGGCACCCCGCCAGGTCGTCAATCTTGTTGCGGTACATGGCCAGCCCCTTGATAAAGGTGCGGTTAGTGTAGTCTTTGGGCAGGTTGCCGTTCAGCGAAGCCGAGCCATCATTGAGCTTAATTTTCACGATATGGCCTTGCGCCCAGGCAGGAGCACACCCAAATAATACAACCGCCGTTATAGCTGCTACCAGAAAAGCTTTAATCATGTTATCGTAAGGTCGGGGAAGGCGAGGCTTCTTGGCTATCTAACAAAATTAAGCATTCTTATTCAGCGGCAAACGACCACTTTACGACTACACCATGTAAATCCGGCGCGGGCAAGCTTGACTATTATAAGTATGGAAGTAGTGAAATAATACTACAACCAGCCTGCTTCCAGCGGGCAGAACGCTTTTGACAGTCCACAGCAGTTGTTCAGCGCCTAGTATATTTTCTGGCTGTCTGGCATTACCGAAGCAGTAAGGCCTGTGATTCAAGCCAGCTATGGCGACCTTTGCACGTAGCCGCTGCCGACGCAACCTGCTTCCTTTTCCTCGCCAATTGAACTTCTGTTTGAAACAACTTCTGCTCCTACTACTGGCACTATCTGCCACCCTCGCCAGCGCCCAAAAATCCGCCTTTACGGCTCGTGCCATTAACCTGCCGGCGGAAATTGCCGACCGCGACAACCAGTTCTCAGGGTTGTGCCGGTATGGCAACCAGCTGCTGCTGCTCTCAGAAAGCCGCTTGCAGGAAAACGCCGAAGCCAAAGTGTATGCCCTGGATTTCACCAGCCTCGACGCCCAGCTTGCCACGCAGCAAACCACCGAGCTACCCTACAAAAAGTACCTGCTTCGCAACCTCGATAAGCTGCGGGCCCGCATTGATAGCACCGGCCAGCACTACGAAGGCCTGGAAGCCCTGACGGTACTGGGCAACGTGGCGTATTTCTCGGTTGAAACGGCTACGTCGTCGGCGTATTGCTATGTGCTGAAGGGCCCGATTGATGATGCCCGTAACACCATCACGCTCGATACGCACTACTTGGTACCGCTGGCCAAGCCTACCCTTACCAACGGCACGCACATCTACAATGCCGGGTTCGAGGCCATGGCGAGCTACGGCCAGAACCTGCTGCTGCTCTACGAGCACAACTATTTCGCGCACGACAATTACGCCTTCACCCTGCCTACTGCCGAAACGGCGCCCGATATTCCGCAGTACGTGCCCATAAAGCGCCTGCCTTTCCGCGTGACGGATATGGTGCCCACCGGCAAAAACCGCTTCATCGGCATCAACTACTTTTTCAGCGGCCCCGACGACAGCGTGTACCGCCCCGCCCCCACCGACCCCAACACTAAGTTTGTGCGCTCAGAAGCTGGTTACCAGAACTACTGCCGGCTAATTAGCCTACGGTACAAACACGGCAGAATCAGCTGGAAACCGTTGTTTGAGTTGCCCAAGGAATACATGCTCTACAACTGGGAAGGGCTGGCAGCCTACCGGGGTGGCTATTTCCTAATCAACGATAAATACGGCCCGTCCAATCAATCTACCTTGCTGTATCTTCAAAAGAAATAAGGGCGTTTTCTTTTTCCAGTTCGCTCAGTTCAACGGGTTTCACTTACCATTAGGTTTAGGTTTGGCTTATGTTCCGCTCCTTGCTTTTTGCGCTGCTGCTATTGCTTGGCCATTCTGCGCTGGCCCAACAGCCTGTACCGTACGGCAACAACCCCGCCGCCGGTAAGTATGCCCAGGTGCGGGGCGTGAAGCTGTACTACGAAACCTACGGCGCGGGCCCGCCCCTGCTGCTGCTACACGGCAACGGCGGCAGCAGCAAGGAATTCGCGAAAACCATTCCCTACTTCGCCAGGAAATACCGCGTTATTGCCCTCGACAGCCGCGCCCACGGCAAATCCGTGGACCGCACCGATTCGCTGAGCTTCGAGCAGCTGGCCGACGACTGCGCCGCCCTGCTCACCCAATTGCGCCTGGATTCGGCGTACGTGCTGGGGTGGAGCGACGGAGGCATTACGGCCCTGGTACTGGCCCTGCGCCACCCCGAAAAAGTGAAGCGCTTGGCGGCCACCGGTGCCAACCTCTGGCCCGATTCCACGGCCCTGATGCCGGAACTGTGGCAGCAGATGAAGCGCGGCTACCAGGAAGGCCGCACCCAAACCTTCACCGACCCCACCCGCCGCAACGACTGGAAGGTATTCCTGCTGGATTGGCGGCACCCCCACATACCCCTTACAGCGCTGGCCGGCGTGAAAGCGCCGGCATTCATTATTGCCGGCGACCGGGACGTTATCCGCCCCGAGCACACCGTGGCCATCTACCAGAACCTACCCCGCGCCTGGCTCTGGATAGTGCCCAACAGCGGCCACGCCACCCTGCACGAGTACGCCGACGAATTCAACCGCAAAGTGGAGGCGTTTTTTCAGGCCCGTAACATCGCACGGCCCACCCGCTGAAGCCCGGCTACAGCTGTTTCGCCAATGTGGTAGGTTTACCGGGGGATTACAGTACCTTTTATGCCTTGTATTTCTATTCCGAATCTTACACCGCTATGCCGTACATATACCGCACGTTAGTGTTTTCAACAGTGCTCCTCGGCTGCTGGTCTTGCCGCAAGGACGAAGAAGCCAAACCAGACAGCGAAGTGCGGCAGTGGGTATTCACTGCCGGCCGGGAAATCACCGACAAGCAAGTGAAAAAGCGCTTCATTGAGCGAGCAGGTGTTCCCTTCACAGTTCTGCCCAGCACGCAGGTATCTCCTGAATCCGTGCGATTTATCAAGCCCGACACCGTTTTATTTGGCGCTTCCACTATCCCGTTTGCGGTGGTTAAGTCGGGGCGGCAGTATCTGTGCTACTCGCCCTTAGTGGTGCGGATATCCGACCCCAACGACATCATTCACAGCTTACTGAAGCACACCTCACCGCTGGTTCCGATACCCACTGCAACGGGGTTTTCCTATTTAACCAAAGAGGTGCGGGTTGGGTATGTCGAGGGCGACAATCTGCGTATTTCACGGCTGCACTACCGGCTGAAGCGGACCGGTTCTTCTGGCAGTTTCAGCGAACGGTCGGGCTTGCTTTTCAACGAGTTCAACCAAGCCAGCAGTGCCCGCATCGGTACCGGCGACACGTTGGCCGTACAGGAGTCCAGTATGCTGGTCCCGATTCAATAGCTCTGGCAACGAGGCCCGTAGCATCGCACGGCCCGCCCGCTGAAGCCTCCATCTAATAGACCCAAAAACAAGCCGGTTTTCGCACATCCTGGGCGCATTTTGCCCGTACTGCCTGTATGGAAACCTACGTAATTGGTGACATACACGGTGCTTTTCGGGCACTCCAGCAGGTACTGGAGCGCAGCCCCTTCCGCCCCGGCCTCGACCGGCTCATTCAGCTGGGCGACGTGGCCGACGGCTGGCCGGAAACGCCGCAGTGCGTGGAGCTGCTGCTAAGTGTTCCGAACAGCATCTGGCTGCAAGGCAACCATGACTGGTGGGCCGCCGAATGGCTGCTCCACCGCCTGCCTCGCACCACGCTCGACCAATTCTGGTACAAGCAGGGAGGCAAGGCTACGTTCAACGCCTATATGCTGCAGCCGGCCGAGGTGGGCAAACGACATTTCCACGACTTTTTCGGCAAGCAGCTTCCTTATTTTGAAGATGAATCGGGCAACCTCTACGTGCATGCCAGCTACGACCCCATGCTGCCTATCACCGAGCAGGCCCCCGAAGACCTGATTTGGAGCCGGACCCTGTGGCGGGAGCATCTGGCGGCTGTGGGCTACGAGGAGTGCTTTATCGGCCACACGTCTACTTGGCTGGAAAACGAAATACCCTGCCAGCGTGCCAACGTATGGAACCTCGACCAGGGCGCGGGCTTCCAGGGTCGCCTCAGCATGATGAATGTACGCACCAAGGAGTTCGTGCAGAGTGACGTTGTGCAGGAGCTTTACCCAGGTATTAAAGGCCGCTGAGCCCGATGGCATTAGGTAAAAAGCAGTTGTACTCCCGGATGCTGGCCGAACAGGTAGCTGCCGCCTTGCAGACGGGCCGGACGCTGGCCGCTTACCACCGTGACTATTGCGGCATGGGGCTGGAATGTGTTGGCGGCCAGTTTTTTTATGGCGAAGTATGGGACGGCCGGTTGCGGGACTGGAACACGCTGGAAAACCGGGAGGCTTTCATAGTTGACTTCCCCGACCAGTCTGCGTTTGTCGCTTGGCTCAGCGCGCAGTCAGATGCCACCCTGAATTGCCACGAAATGCCCCTGCCGTTCTACTGGGACAACCAAACGATTACGCAACAGCGGCTGGAGGCCTTCGTTACCGATGCGCCGTGCAATGCTCGGCCAGCTTGGTATCAGGCTATGCTGTATGGCAACGAGCCAGTTGGCTCTGAAATAACACCAAGCAATCCGGAGGGCTAATGTAAGTGTCAAGACGGGCCTTGCGAAGGGATGATGCGCTTTATTCGCGCAAAGCGTAGGCGCTTATCAAACTCAGCCGTAAACAACAGGCATAGCGCGGACTTTCCGCCGCTACGGGTCACGCGTGGCCTGCCACTAGCTACCCACCTCATGAAGAACTTCACTGTAGAGCGCCTTTCCTTCGATGCACTGACCGAGCTACCCAACTCCTGGCAGCCCCAGGACTACAAAGCCCTGCTCACGGAAACCGGCTACGACAACCCCGACGAAATAGAGCCGGCCGAGCTGAAAGCCATGGCCCTGATGTCGCTCACCGACTTGGAGCCGGCCGAGGCAGCCCAGTTGGTACTGGGCCATCTGTTTGCCGAACAGCTTACCACTGGCCAAATCGAAAACTTGGCGCACCAGATGCTGACGGAAAAACTGTGGGAAGAAAACCCCGAGCTAAGCCAGCACGAAGGTTTCTACAAAGCCACCCAGCTGCTTTATGAAGCCTACAACGGCAAATTTCCGCGGGCCGAAGCGGTGCAGTTTCAGGTGCAGCTTACCGCCGAAAACGCGGAAGACCTCACCATCTTCGATACGCAGCCGGAAGCCCCGCTCCTGCGCTTGCTGGCCCAAGGCATGCCTGATAATACGTTGCTCAAACGCCTGTTTCACGAGCAGCTTGATGGCACCAGCTTCCCCGAAGCGGCCAGCATTGTGTGGCAGCTGAGCCCCGTGAAAAAGACGGACAGCAGCGTGGTGTTTGATGTCGTGAGTTCAGCTTATTGGCTCGACGATTTCAAATACGCCGATTCCTATGCGGCCACCACCCAGCCCGATACAGTAGAGGAAACCGCCGAGTAAGCCTGCGTGCACCGGCCAACAATTCGGAAAACCTGCCTCAAGCTCTGCGACACTACGTGGTAGTTCGCAGAGCTTTTTTATGTATAGCCACGATGCCTCTTATACCTAACCATTCCGATTGATAACATTCCGGTAATGTATTGGACACATTGAAATAACAACTGATGCCGCACTTTGCGCCAACGTTATTATTTCATGAAGAAACTGTTAATCAGTCTGCTGCTATTAGGCGCGGGCCGGGCCTTTGGGCAGGCCACGGAAGCCGTTTCCTCGGAGCCGGTTCCAGCCAAGCAGTGGTACCAATCGGTGTCCATCCGGGGGTACGTGCAGGCCCGCTACAACCGGCTACTTGAAACCAACCCCAACCTGACGTGTGAGCAGTGCGACCGGTCGTGGGGCAACAACGGTGGCTTTTCGTTGCGGCGGATTCGAGTGATTTTCTTCGGGCAGCTGCACAACCGCATCTACTTCTACCTCCAGCCTGATTTTGCCAGCACCCTCAGCGGCAACACCACCCAGCACGTGGCCTTGCTCCGCGACGCCTATCTGGATGTGGGCCTCGATAAAGCCAGCCAGTTTCGGGTGCGGGTCGGCCAAAGCAAGATTCCGTTCGGGTTCGAGAACATGCAGTCCAGCCAAAACCGCCTGGCGCTCGACCGTAGCGACGGTATCAACAGCGCCTTTTCCAACGAGCGGGACCTAGGGGCCTTTCTATATTGGGCGCCTACTGCCACCCGGCAGCTGTTCAGTAAGCTGGTGAAAGATGGCCTGAAAGGTTCCGGCGACTATGGCGTGGTTGGTATTGGCGCGTTCAATGGCCAAACCGCCAACCGGCCCGAGCTGAACAACCAGCGCCACGTGGTGGCGCGCGTTACGTATCCGGTAGCGGTGGGCAAGCAGATTATCGAGCCTTCCCTGCAAGCCTACACCGGGCAGTATATGGTCAACCGCGACCAGCTTTCCAGCGGCGTGAAGCACCGCGCCAATTTAAGCTACCCCGACCAGCGCGTGGCGGCTACGTTCGTGCTTTATCCCCAGCCCTTTGGCGTACAGGTTGAATACAATGTGGGGCGCGGCCCGGAATTCAACCCCCGCACCGATAGCATTGAAACGCAACGCCTGCACGGTGGCTACGTGCTGCTCAACTACCAGCTTCAGGTGGGCCAGCACCAATTCTACCCCTTCCTGCGCGGCCATTATTACGACGGCGGCAAGAAGCATGAGCGCGACGCCCGCAGCTACACCGTTCGGGAGGCAGAGCTCGGCGTGGAATGGCAGCCCCTGCCCAGCTTCGAGTTCGTAACGATGTACACGCTGTCGTCGCGCCGCTACGAGGATTTTCAGCTGTCCAACAATTGGCAGCGCGGCGGTTTGCTCCGGCTGCAAGCCCAGCTGAATTTTTAGGGAGTAATCCATTGAAAAGAGAAAGCCCGGCCATATAGGCCGGGCTTTCTTTTTTCAAGAGGTTGAAAATCTAAGAATTGGCTTTCGTAATCAGTTCCACTATTTCCTCGGAAATGCCGGTGGTGCTGAAGCCGCCGTCGTGCATGAGGTTCTGCATGGTTACGTAGCGGGTCAGGTCCGAGAACAAGCTTACGCAGTAGTCGGCGCAGGCTTCGGCGGGCGCGTTGCCGAGCGGCGAGAGACGGTTGGCGTACTCGTAAAACGCATCGAAGCCGCTGATGCCGGTGCCCGCCGTGGTTTTGGTGGGCGACTGGCTGATGGTGTTTACGCGCACTTTCTTGAGCTTACCGAGGCGCTGGCCGTAGCTGCGGGCAATACTTTCGAGCACCGCTTTGGCCTGCGACATATCGGTGTAGTCGAGGAAGGCGCGCTGGGCGGCAATGTAGCTTAGCGCTACCACTGAGCCCCACTCGTTGAAGGCGTCCTGCTTTTCAGCCACAGCCAGCATCTTGTGGAACGACAGCGCCGACACGTCCAGCGTTTTCTGGTACCACTCGTAGTTCAGCTCACCGTAGTGCTTGCCTTTACGGATGTTGGCACTCATGCCAATGCTGTGCAGCACGAAATCGAGCTTACCGCCCAATTGCTCCTGCGCCCCGCTGAAGAGCTTCTCCAAATCCTCCATCGAAGTGGCATCGGCCGGGATGATGGGCGCGTTGCACTGCTCCGACAGCTTGTTGATTTCGCCCATGCGCATAGCCAGTGGGGCGTTGGTGAGCACGAAGCGGGCGCCTTCAGCGTGGGCTTTCAGGGCCACTTTCCAGGCAATGGATTCTTCGTTGAGCGCACCAGAAATGATGCCGACCTTGCCAGCTAGTAAATTTGCCATGTGGTTTTTGGTTGTTTGTTTTTGGTTTTTGGTCGGTCACGACCAGCGTTAAGCGCAGGCTGTACGCGAGGACTCCGGTTTCGTAGCCCAAGTTTACGAATAACCACCCACCAAAAACCAAAAACTACAAACCAACCTACCCCACCAATTCTTCGCCGCGCATAGCCAGCAGTTCGCGGGCACTCTGGAAGGCGTGCTGGCTGGGGTTGGCGCCGGCAATCATGTGGGCAATTTCGCTGATGCGCTCCTCCAGGTTCAGCTGCCGGATACAGCTCACGGTACGGTCGGCGCGGTCCTGCTTGTACACGAAGTAGTGCGCGTCGCCGGCGGCGGCCATCTGCGGCAGGTGCGAAATGGCAATGAGTTGGTGCTTTTGAGCCATCTGCTGCATCATACGGCCCACTTTCACCGCAATTTCCCCGCTGATACCAGTGTCTATTTCGTCGAATACTATCGTCGGCAAGGCAGTTTTGTCGGCCAGCATGTACTTGATGCACAGCATCAACCGTGAGAATTCACCGCCCGACGCTGCTTTGCTCAGGGTTTGGGGCTGAGCGCCCTTGTTGGCCGTGAACAGGATGCTGATAATGTCGATGCCGCTGGTGCTGGGGGCGCCGGTCTGGTGCTGCACTACCAGCCGCGAGTTGGGCATGCCCAGGTCGGCTAGCAGCGCCACCAGTTCCTTTTCAAACTTCGGGAAGCTCTTGCGGCGAGCTTCCGACAGGCGCGTGGCCAGCTTGGTAACGGTAGCCAAGGCAGCATCAGCGTCGCGGCGCAGGCGCGAAATCTGCTTATCTAGGTTCAGCACCGAGCCCACTTTGTCGCGCAGTTCGTCGCGCAGGTTCAGCAGGGCCACAATGTCGCGCACTTGGTGCTTGCGTTGGAGGTTGTAGATAACGTTGAGGCGGCTCTGCAACTCATCAATGCGGGCCGGGTCGCCTTCGGTGCGGCGCTCGGCAGCTTCGGCCTCGGCAGCAATATCGTGCAGCTCAATGAGGCAGCTGTCGAGCCGGGCTTTCAAGTCGCCGAACACGTCGGCGTAGGGCGCAATCTGGCCCAGCAACGTGGCGGCTTCCTTGAGGCTGCTAGTGGCGCAATACTCGCCTTCACTGAGGCTGTGCAGCGCGTGCGTGAGCTTGAACTTGATTTCCTCGGCGTGTTCCAGCTGTTTCACTTCCTGCTCCAGTTCGTCTTGCTGCTCGTTGTCGAGGCGGGCCTCTTCCAGCTCGTTCAGCAGAAAGCTGTGGTAGTCTAGTTCCTTGTTGGCCTGGGCCACCTGGTTTTCCACCGATTTCAAATCGGCTTCCAGCTTGCGGTATTGGCGGTAGGCGCTGCTGTACTGGCCCCGCGTGGGCACCAAGCCGGCGTACAAATCCAACAGGTTCAGCTGAAATACCGCGTCGCCGAGGAGTAGCGTGTCGTGCTGCGAGTGGATATCCATCAGGTTGGCCCCGATGTGCCGCAGCGTTTCCAGCGTCACGGGCGTGTCGTTCACGAAGGCCCGGCTTTTGCCCGCCGGACTAATCTCGCGGCGCAGAATGCACTGGGTGTCGTAGTCGAGGTCTTCGGACTCGAAGATGTCCTGGAGCTGGTAGCTGCTAATGTCGAACTGGCCTTCAATCACGCATTTCTTCTCGGTGTCGAAAAGCATGCGTGAGTCGGCGCGGTTACCGAGCAGAAGCCCGATGGCGCCGAGCATAATGGACTTACCGGCGCCGGTTTCGCCGGTAATAATGTTGAGGAGCGCTGAGGGCCGCAGCTCCAGCTGCTCAATCAGAGCGTAATTGCGGATGCGAAGATCAACCAGCATATAAAGGAATGAAGGCCGGCACCGGCCGTAGCTGACAAAGAAGAAACCCGCCCCGCCGGCTACTAGCCAGACAAGACGGGTTTTACAAACCTACTAATTACTTTAGGCTTATGCCAACTATTTTCGCATCAAGTTTTTATGAACAGCCAAATTGCCATCCCAAGCGCGCAAAGCACTTCGGCTACTTCAGCATGGCCTGGTATTTGGCCGAATTGGTGGGGTCAACCTCCGTAAGTAGGTTAGTGAGATTCTGTTTCTGCTGCTGATCAGTGCTGCTACGGAAGATGTTAGCAATTTCGTCGGCTTTGGTGTCGAAAAAGGCCCGCGCTAGTAGCGTACCAGGCCGGCGTACGGCCGCAGCTTGCACGCCCTGCAACGCCGAGAAGATGCTGGTACGAGCTGCATCGGGCTTTTCGATGAACACGTCCAGCCCCTGCCGGTAGTAGGCGTAGCTGCCCGTGCGCAAGGCTTCCAGCTGCGGGTCTTGCAGGTTATTGAGCAGCCAGTACCGGTTCCGGGATTCAGTGTCTTTCCAGCCTTTGTCGCCCTCGTTGGTTACGGCTTGAGACGCGGCATTTTGCAGTACAATCCGGGCTTGGTCGTAGTACGGCGAGCCACCCAGCCGCGCGAAGCTGTCCTGGTCGAGGCCGATGGCTAAATAGGCGTAGAAAGTTAGCAACGACGACAGATTGCCTACGAAAGTGTTCTGCGAGAAATCAATGGGGTTCTGTGGCGAGTAATTGAACAGAAAATTCCGGTCTGAGAAACTCATCAGGTTGGTTTCGAAGCCAGTGCCATACACCGGCCGCGTGGTCACGATACGGGCCGTAGCCAGGTACTGCCCGTTCTGCGGAATGCTGGTGATACCAATGAAGAGGCGCATTTTGATGCGTTCCTCGGGGCGGTACGTTTGGCTGGTGAACGAGCGGGTATTCAGGAAGCCCTGAATATCGTTCTGCATTTGCTGCTTCAGCGACTGATCCGAAATCGTGACGTTTTCGGTGGTGATACGCACTTCCGCCTGAATTTCCTGCGCCTGCCCAGACTGGGCCGTGAACAAGGAAACCAAGCAAACCAGAACAGACGACAGCAGAGAATTACGCTTCACGGGGCAGGCGGGCAAGAACAGCTTGAACAATATCGTGGGCCACAGCGGCTTTCAGCTTCACTTCAAAGATAATCATTTCGCCCTGCGCATCCAGGAGCGTTACTTTGTTGGTATCAACCCGGAAGCCCGCCCCCGCGTCGCGCAAAGAATTGAGCACGACCAAGTTGAAATTTTTGCGGTGCAGCTTCTCGCGGGCGTTTTCTTCCTCGTTGTTGGTTTCCAACGCAAAACCTACCGAAAATTGTTCGGGCCGCTTATTTTTCCCGAGGGTGGCGGCAATGTCAACGTTCTTGACCAGTTCTAGCGTGAGCGTGTCGCCCTGCTTTTTGATCTTGTTTTCCGCTACGTGGGCTGGTTTGTAATCGGCTACGGCGGCGGCAAACACCCACACATCGGCAGCTGGGGCCACGGCAGCGGCGGCGGCATACATCTGGTCGGCGGTTTCCACGCGCTGGATTGCAATGCGCGAATTGGTTGGGTCGGGCAGGCTGGTGGGGCCGCTGACGAGCGTTACGTCGGCGCCGGTTAGCGCAAAGGCCTCAGCCAGCGCGTAGCCCATTTTGCCGGTGCTATGGTTGCCAATAAACCGTACCGGGTCAAGCGGTTCGTAGGTGGGGCCGGCCGTGACAAGAACGCGCATGAAAGCAAGTAAGAATTAAAAATTATGAATTGCGGGCTGTTCTCTCCCGACGTTCAGAGTAATCATTCAGCGACTTCGCCTACAAAGCATTATGAGCTAAAACACATTGATAGCAGCCTATTCATAATTTTTAATTCATAATTCTTAATTCTCCCAACGCCGCTACTATCTCCTCGGGCTCCAGCATGCGCCCCGGCCCGGAAAGGCCACTGGCCAGCTCGCCGGCCGGCGACTCCAACACGGTGTTGCCATAAGAACGAAGGCGGACCAGGTTGGCGGTAGTAGCGGGGTGGGCGTACATATCCAGGTCCATGGCCGGGGCCAGCACCACGGGGCAACGGGCTGAGAGGTACACGGCATCCAGCAACGACTCGCAGAAGCCGTTGGCAAAGTGGGCCAGCGTATTGGCCGAGGCTGGAGCTACCAGCAGCACGTCGGCCCACAAACCCAGATGCACGTGGTTGTGCCATTCGCCGGCCTGCTCGTCCTTCAAAAACCCTTGCAGCACTGGCCGCTTAGACAGTGTGCCCAGCGTGAGCGGCGTAACAAAAGCAGCGCCCGAAGTGGTTAGAATAACCTGCACTTCGGCGCCGGCTTTCACCAGCAACCGTACCAGCGGCGCGGCTTTATAGGCGGCTATGCTCCCACACACGCCCAGTAGTACTTTACGGCCTTGTAGTGCTGAAGGCATTGCCCTGGTTTATAAATAGTAAACAAAAAGGCCGTCATGCTGAGCTTGCCGAAGCATCTCTACCGAACGTCCTGTACGAACAAAGCGGCAGAGATGCTTCGGCAAGCTCAGCATGACGGTCTTCACTTATGACTGATAGGTACTACTCAGCTTTCGGAGCAGCAGGAGCTTCTTCTTCAGGTGTACGGTAGTACACTTTGCCTTCCAGGAACTCCTCAATGGCGAGGTTGGTGGGCTTGGGCAGCCGCTCGTAGTGCTTGCTGATTTCGATTTGCTCCCGGTTCTCAAACACCTCCTCCAGGTTGTCAACCGTGGTAGCAAACTCGGCCAGCTTGCCGTTCAGCTCCTCTTTCAGCTTGAGGGCCAGCTGGTTGGCGCGCTTCGAGATGATGGCAATAGACTCATATACGTTACCCGTGTCGTTGGCAAGTTCCGACATGTTGCGGGTCACGATGGAAGCAGACAGGTTGCTGGGGGTTTTCATGATGTGAATGGTTAAATTGTTGAATTGCTTAATTGTTGGTTGTTCTGAATGGCTGTTTAATAAAGTCAGCTATTTAACAATCAAACAATTCAGCCATTGAAAATTAATTTGCAGCCGCGTCCTTGGGTTTGAGCTTGGCTATCTGCGCTGTGGCGTCGGTGTACATCCGCTCGGCGTCTTTCAGGTTGCGGCTCTGCGGGAAGGTATCCACAAAATGCTGATAGAACGCCACGACATCCAAATACCGCTCGCGCTGCTTTTCTTCCACACTTTCGCGGGCGAGGTCGTACTGCGCACTCACTTTCAGGTACTCGGCTTCTTCGTTGAACGCGGAAGCGGGAAACTGCTGCTGAAACGTGGTAAGGGCCACCACCGCCGACTGATAATAACGCAAGCTGTAGTAGAGCTTGGCGCCTTGGTAGGCCTTGTTCTCCAGTTTCTTTTGCAACTCCTGCGACATGCCCTCAGCCTCGGGCCGGAACTTGCTTTCGGGGTAGCGGTTCAGGAATTCCTGAATGGTTTCCAGCGCCGAATACGTGTTGGTTTGGTCTAGCTCGTACTCCGGCGAATCGCGGAACAGCGACTTGGCTTGCAGAAACGAAGCTTCTTCGGTGTACGCCGAGTTCGGGTAAGTATCGGCGAAGGATTTGAAATAGTAAGCACTCAGCGTATAGTTGCGCTGGCGGAAGTTGGTGTTGGCGAAGTAGAACTGCGCTTTTTCCGCTTCCGGGCGACCTTTGAGCAGGGGCACCAAATCTTCGAGGAGGGTACCCGCTTTAAAGAAGTCGCCTTTATCGTAGTACTTGATGGCAGCTTCGTACTTCTTGTTCACGTCGCCGCTCTTCAGCAGCTTTTGGTAGCCGGTGCAGGAGCCGAAAAGCAACGCACTAAGCAGAAGAACAAAAAGGGTTGGGCGAAATGATTGCATAAGGGGCGCAAAGGTAACGGATTCTGCCCGAATCACTGGTTGATTGATGATTGGCAATTGTAGCTTACTGGCCGCAGCCCCAGCAAACCGCTATTTTTTCACTGGAGGCTTCGGCGCGGCAGTCTTCGGAGTTTGGGTGCCGGTGGCTGGCTTGACACTGGACTTGGCTTTTGCCTTCGAACTGGTTTTAGGGGCGGCCTTGGTTTTCGTTTTCGATTTCGGCCGGGCTTTCGGCTTGGCCTTCACGGGTAAGGCAAAGTGCCTGCCTAACACCGCCCGGCGGGTGGGACGTTCCGTGGGCCGCCAGCTGAAATCTTTTAGCTTCTCGTCTTCAGGTTTCAGCTCATGCGGCGGGATAAAACTGGCGTCGGGGTTGGTCAGGAAGCTGATGGTTTGCAGCTTGCTTTCGGCAAAGCGCAGCACCATCGTGGCCGATAGGGCTTTGTTCATGCCGCTCACCGCCGTATCACCTTCAAGAGCATAGTAGAGGCTCTCGGCGTTGCCAAGCACGTCAACTTTTTTTATCGAGTTGTTTTGGAAGTAGGCAATCATGCGGCGGCCCTTCACCTGGTTGAAGTTCAGCAGCGTGTCTTGCCCGATGATAAACGAGTTGGCGTACAGGCGCATCTGGTCCACTTTGCCCTTGCGCTGCCGGATTTCCATGCTGTCGGCGGTGAGCTGGTTTTTGTTGTTCCAAAGGATGGGCCGCTTGTTGAGGTAAATGATGGAATCCAACCGGTTGTAGGTGAGCGAGTCGCAACGGCCCTGCAAATCGGTGCGGAAAATCTTGGTTTTCGGGAAGGCGTAGATGACGCCGGCGTTGTTGAGCGGCGCCTTGCCTTCCTGGCTGATGAGCGTGTCGGCGGCCAGATACAGCGTGTCTTTGCCGGAGATGTTGCGCATCACCGGCGCCCCGTACACCTTCACCCGCCCCAGCAGCCGCCAATACCGCCCCACGTCCCCCCTGATTACTACGTTGTCTTTCTTCGAGGTCATGGAGACGTGGCCGGTGGCTACGCCGTATTTCGTTATTTGGTCGTAGATCAGCTTGTCACCGGTGAGCAGGTAATTGGGCGTTTCCACCTTGGCGTTCTTCTGGAATACTGACTTGCCGGTGATGGTGTTGTGCACCCCGTTTTCGGCGTACAGCGTCTGGTTCTGCTTGTCGGTGAGGTGCGTTGGGCCGAAGAAATACGCCACCTTCGATATGGTATTGTATTGCAGCGTGTCGGTGTCGATGGTGTTGTCTTTGGTGAGCACCTTCACGTTGCGCTTGAAGCTGAAGATTTTGCTGGTGGTATTATAGTAGCCATACTGGCTATCCAGCGTATTCTCGGGGTCCACGATATGGCCGCCGGTGCTGTAGTAGGCCAGGTTGTTGTTGAGGTCGTAATCAAGCAGCTTGGTGGTGAGCGTCATGCGCGGGTCGCGCATGGTCACGTTGCCAATCATGCGGGCCTTGCGGGTGTCGCCGTCGTAGGTGGCCCGGTCGCCGGTAATCGTGATGGTGTCGTTCTGGATGATGCGCACGTTGCTGAAAGCTTCCAGCGCATTTTTGTCGGTGTACTGATAGGCCGAGTCGCAGTAAAGCAAGGTAGTACCCTGCCGGAAGCTCACGTTGCCAATCAGCTTACGAATCTCAACACCGTTGAACGTGCCCCCAATCAGTTCGTTGGTACCCGGCAGCAGCTCAATGCGCTGGCCTTTGGCGGGCGTGGGCTGGGTGGCAGGTTTGCGCTGGGCCGTGGCAAACAGCGGCAACCAAGCCAATACTATAAGAGAGAGAAATCGAAGGAAAGGCATTTAAGAGCAAAGGTAGGAAATCTGGGTGCGCACCGCACGACAGGTTACGCGGTAGCGCGAAGCCTTTGCTTCGCGTATCGTTGCACGAATTGCACGTGCGCGGTTGTCAGCAACGATACGCGAAGCAAAGGCTTCGCGCTACCGCCCTAGCAACGACAACATGGTCGGAACATTGTCAACCTCAATGGCATCGGGCCGGCAGTCAATCAGGCGCTGCACGGTGCCGGAGGCGCGGCCCCCGAACGTCACCACCTGCAAGCCGGCCGCGTGGGCCTGCGCAGTACGCTCGGGCGTTATCAAGTCTTTCCGAACGATGATGGCCTGTACCTTTTCCGCTTTGGCTGCTTGCAGCTGGTTGTCGAAATCGTCGGTGATTTCCAGGCCCAGCGGTATGCCCGGCAGCGCCTGCCGCAGCGCCGTCAACGACGACTGGTTGATGGTGAGCACCAGCAGGCGGTCTGGCGGCCAGTTGTATTGCTTCAGCAACCGGCCCAGTGCCCGCGCCAACGCCGGCGCTTTGGCTAGTGGCTGCTCTGCATTGCAAACGTTGGTTTCGTGCAGGTCGAAGTGCAGGTAGGGCAACGTGGGGCGTTTGCTGAGCGTGTCGAGCAGGTGTTGCAGCGTGATTGGGCGCTCCTCGTGCCACAAGTCATAGAACCAGCCGCCGCGGTACTCCAGCTTTTGGATTTCCGCCGACGGTAGCTCGTACACGCAGCCTTTGCCGTTGGTCATCGATTCCAGCGTTTGGTCGTGGTAGAGCATCAGCACGCTATCCTGGCTGAGCTGCACGTCCACTTCCACCCCATCGGCCCCGCGGGCCAGTGCCTTTTTGAGGCTGGCAAAACTGCTCGGGGGCAGCGGATTGAACGGGTTGATGGGCGCAAAAAAGCCTGAGCCAGCGTGCCCGATTACCAACGGCTGCTGGTCGCGCGGGAGCGGCTTGCTGGCCGGTCCGCAACTGGCTAGCAGCAGCGGCGCTATCAACAGAACGAAGCTGTGCCGCAACCAGCGGGCGGAGAAGTGCATAGTCGCAGGCAACATTTCCAGTGAGTCAATCATTGCTATTCTATTTGCTTTCACTTCGCAGGCGTAACGCCCAATGAGGCGGCATCTGTATTTTTGCCACTCGTATTCCCAATTCGTATGCTCGACCAGGTCCGCCAGTACATAGAACAACATCAGCTTTTTTCACTCACCGATGACCCGCTGCTGGTAGCCGTGAGCGGCGGCCAGGACTCGGTGGTGCTGGCCGATGTGCTGCACCGGTTAGGCGTGCCGTTTGCCGTGGCCCACTGCCATTTCGGGCTGCGCGGCGAAGAAGCAGATGCCGACGAGCAGTTTGTGCGCAAGCTGGCTAAGAAATACGAAGTTCCCTACTTCGCGGAGTTCTTCCAGACCAAAGCCTTTGCCGAGCAGGAAGGCATTTCCACCCAGATGGCCGCCCGGGCGCTGCGCTACGAGTGGTTTGAGCGGCTGCGCCAGACCCAAAACCTGGCCTACATTGCCACCGCCCACCACCAGCGCGACGCCGCCGAAACCATGCTGCTCAACCTCACCCACGGCACCGGCCTGGCGGGCTTGCACGGCATTCCGCCCAAAAACGGCTACCTGGTGCGCCCCTTGCTGGGAATCGGCAAGCCGGAGCTATTCGAGTACCTGGTGGAAAACCACCTGATCTGGCGCGAAGATGCCTCCAACGACAGCCCGGTGTACCAGCGCAACCGCCTGCGCCAGGAGGTGCTGCCGGTGCTGCGCGACATCAACCCCAACCTTGACCAGACCTTACAGTTCACGGCCGAGCGGGTGGGTGGCGCCGAGGAAATTGTGCGGCGCTACGTGGCTGATACCGCCGCCGAAGCCCAGCGTACCGAGGCCGACGCAACGTACCTGAACATTGCCACGCTGCAACGCACAGCCGCTACTACGCTGGTGCTGCACGAGTTACTGCGGCCGTTTGGGTTCAGCTTTCCGGTGGTAAAGGACATTGTAGCGGCCTTCCTTGCCGAGCCGGGCCGCCGCTTCGAGTCGCCGACGCACCGGCTGGTAAAAGACCGGGAGCAACTGGTTATCACTCGGAAAATTGTCACCAAGTTCGGCACCCACCAGATTCAGGCCGGCCAAGAGGTGCTGAAAATTGACGGTTTGCACCTGCGCCTGGAACTAGCTGAAGCCGCTGGCCTCGATATTCCGCGTGGTAAAGCAGTGGCTGCGCTGGATGCTGACCTGCTGAAGTTTCCGCTCATTGTGCGTCCTTGGCAGGAAGGCGACTGGTTTATGCCCATTGGCATGAAAGGCAAGAAAAAGCTGTCCGACTTCCTGATTGACCAGAAGGTGCCGCTCAATCTGAAAGACAACGTGTTTGTGCTGGTTTCTGCCGACGGCAAAATTGCTTGGGTTATCGGCTTCCGGCCCGACGAGCGGTTTAAAGTGACGGACGCAACCGAGCGGGTACTGACGGTGAAGCGGATGTAGCTTTTTGGTGCTTAGTGCTTGGTGCTTAGTGCTTAGGTTGTTCTGCACATGCTAGCAGTGGTTACTCTAAACAACCCAAGTCATTATTTAAAGACCAAACTATGCATGAAGCACTAGGCACTAGGCACTATATTTACCCCTGAACCCAATCCGTAAACCCAACCCATCACCCGATGAAAGTTACCGTAGTTGGGGCTGGCAACGTGGGCGCAACCTGCGCCGATGTATTAGCCACCCGCGAAATCGCCAATGAAATTGTTCTGGTTGACATCAAAGAAGGTTTCGCCGAAGGCAAATCTCTGGATATCTGGCAGAAGTCACCCATCATTGGCTACGACTCCCGCACCGTAGGCGTTACCGGCGACTACAGCCGCACCGCAGATTCGGAAGTGGTGGTAATTACGTCGGGCCTGCCCCGCAAGCCCGGCATGAGCCGCGACGACCTGATTTCAACTAACGCGGGCATCGTGAAAACGGTAACCGAGCAAGTGGTAAAACACTCGCCCAACGCCATCATCATCGTAGTGAGCAACCCGCTCGACGTAATGACTTACCAGGCGCACCTCACTTCGGGCCTGCCCCGCGAGAAGGTATTTGGCATGGCCGGCATCCTCGACACCGCCCGTTACCGCGCGTTCCTGGCTGAAGCCCTGAACGTGAGCCCCAAAGACATTCAGGCCGTACTCATGGGTGGCCACGGCGACACCATGGTACCCCTCCCCCGCTACACCACCGTGGGCGGTATCCCGGTAACCGAGCTGATTGGCAAAGCTGAGCTGGACGCCATTGTGCAGCGCACGGCCGTTGGTGGCGGTGAGCTGGTGAAATTGATGGGCACTTCGGCTTGGTATGCACCAGGCGCCGCCGCCGCGCAAATGGTAGAAGCCATTGTGCGCGACCAGCGCCGCGTATTCCCCGTGTGCCTAGAGCTGCAAGGCGAATACGGCATCAACGGCGTGTATTTGGGCGCTCCGGTTATTCTCGGCAAAAACGGCATTGAGAAGGTAATCGAGTTGCAACTCAACGACGAGGAAAAAGCCCTGCTGGAAACCTCGCGCGGCCACGTGAAAGAAGTGATGGACGCCCTGGACACCATGAGCAAAGCCTCAGCTTAGTTCCGGATTTTAGCTTCAACTAAAACGGCCACTCTGCACATGCAGAGTGGCCGTTTTAGTTGAAGCTATACCCACTACGAGGTGAAAAATGTGTAGGCATGGGGCTTGCCTCCGCCTATTATTGGGGCTGCTCTGCCACTGTCGTGCACCAACGGGCGGGGACAAGCCCCGCTCCCTACTGGTAATCTTTAGCAACCAGTGAATCGTCTGCAAAATCCGTGTTCCTACTTCTGGCTGGCGCGGAACAGCTTCTGCTTTTCGTCTTTGGAGAGGCTTTCGTAGCCGGAGCGGGAAATCTTGTCGAGAATCGTGTCGATGTCGTTCTGCTCGGGCTTGGGCATAGTGCCTTTTTTGGGAGCCGGAGCGCTGCCGCCCCGGTGCGTTACCCGCAGGCGGGGCCGCCCCGAGAGCAGCCCACCCACCCAGTCGCCGACGACTTGTACGGGGGTGCCCAGGTCACGGCCGGCCTGGAGCTGCTTGATATATAGGAAGCCCAGCAGTGCACCACCTAGGTGAGCAATTTCGCCGCCGGCATTACCTCTATCAAGACTTGCCACCGAAACCAGCACTACTACGGCAGCAATGTATTTGATTTTGACCGGCCCAATCAGGATGATGCTGAACGTGTAGTCGGGCAGCAGCGTAGCGGCGGCTACAATAATAGCCACCACACTAGCCGAAGCCCCATACAGTACAGAAGGCTGGCCTTTGAATACTGGCAACAAGTTGAATGCCAGTAGATACAGCACCACGCCAGCCAACGCCCCCAATACATAGATACTCACCAGCTTTCGGTCGCCAAGATATTCTCGCACCAAGGACCCAAACCAGTACAGGTTCAGCAGGTTGAACAGAATGTGAAAGAAGGCTATGTGGGTGAAACTATAGGTTAGCAGGGTCCAGGGGCGGGTGAGCAAGCGCATCGGTTCCGAGGGAACGGCAATCCACTCCAACACTATCCCGTGGTTGCTAGAGCCGGTGCTTACAAACATGACCGCCCCAAACAGAATCAGCGCCACAAACACCAGCGCGTTAATCAGCAGCAGCTGATTCAGGGCGTTGTCGCGGCGGCTGAAAGCAGTGCGAATGTCATCAATGAAACTCATAAAGGAGGAAGCTTAGACAGAAAACGAAGCCTGAAGCCAGGCAGGAACTGCGCTTGGGTAGCGCGGCACTTCAGGAGCCGAGCACCTGAACAATGGTTTCTATATCAACCATAATGCGTGCCATTCCGTTGCCAGATTTTCAACACGATAAACCCAATCAACATTCCGCCCAAATGCGCGAAGTGCGCCACATTGTCGCCGGGCGTTTGGTGAAGTCCGGCGTATAGCTCATAGGCAGTGTATAGAAATACAAATAACCAGGCCTTAATAGGCACCGGAATTGGGAAAATGATAAGCGTGCTTTGAGGAAACAGAAATCCAAAGGCAAATAACACCCCGAATAAAGCGCCCGAAGCTCCCAACATGCCGGAATTAGGGCTGGTTTGAACGCTGCTATAAGCATCATCAATAGCATCAGCGGCTTGGTCTATCATAGAAGCATTTCCCGGATTACGATCCAGCGAAACGCCCATCGACTTAGCTGCCTGCTCATAAGCAGGAAAATGCTTACTGAAGAAGTCAACGAAGGCAATACCCGAAGGATTTTCCCGAAATTCTATTCGGTCCACATTCATCTGGTGAATCTCATAAGTGCGCACACCTTGATACAGCACTCCTGCCCCAATACCACAAATCAGCCAGAACGTCAGGAAGCGTTTCGGCCCCCACACATCTTCCAGCGAAGCGCCAATAAACACGAGGCCCAGCATGTTGGACAATAAGTGCCCGAAGCCACTATGCATAAACATGTAGGTTACAAACTGCCACGGCTTGAAATAGATGGAACTGAACGGGTATAAAGCGCCGAGAACGTCTACTTGTGCCCCAAACTGGGTTTGCAAGAAAAACACCAGTACGTTGATGATGAGCAGGACGCGGACGGTGGGAGTAAGTCGGAACATGAATCGCGAAGTTGCGCTGGTGAAAGAGGTTGCAAAAGGGTTAATCTGCCATACGCTGAATAGGAAGATTTCGACGCGCCAGCTGACGCCAAGCCGTAAACTTGCGCGCTTCTGCGCTATCATAAGTTTCGTACGAACTGCAAACCAACGAAAACCTGCTTGGTTGGCGCGCCTTAACTGGTGAAAAAGGATTGCAGCTGATTCATTTCCAGCATAACCAGCGTGCGGCGGCCGTCGGGCGTGTAGCCAGGCACTTGGCAGGCAAAAAGCCGGTCTACGAGGGCGGTCATTTCGGTATCGGAGAGGCGGGCGGTGGCGGCCGTGGAGGCTACCCGGCGGGCTAGGGCGCGGGCCATCTGCTCGCGGCGCTCCAGCTTCACGGGACCGGCCGAGTTGCGGAACTGCTCGATGAGGCCTTCGAGTAGCTCTTTCTCGTCGCGGGCAGGCACATCGGCCGGTATGCCTTCCACGGCAATGGTGTGCTTGCCGAAATCGGTGAAGCGGAAACCCAAAGCCCGCAGAGCTTCTTCCACTTCGCGGAGCACTGCAAAATCCTGGGGCGAAAACGTGACGGTGCGTGGGAAGAGCAGCGTTTGGGAAGTACCGGTTTCGCGCTGCAACTCCTGGGCGTACTGCTCGTACAGAATCCGCTCCCGCGCGGCAGCCTGGTCAATCAGCATCAGCCCCGACTTTACGGGCACCAACAGGTACTGCTGGTGCAACTGCAACACCTTGCTCCCGACGCCGGCGCTGGCGTCGCGCAACGGCAGCTGGGGCGTGGGCGGCGTGGTCTGAACTACTGGCGTAACCGGTGGTTGCGGCACAGCGGGCATTTCTGCCGCGGCCTGCGCGGCCTCCAAGGCCGCCGCCGACGGCACCGGCACACCAATGGCCGTGGCTTCGCGCTCTACGTCGGGCACGTTCAGCTCACTCAACGACCTGTAGAACTCTTCCAGTTCGCGCTTGGCCTGGTCGGTGGGGCGTGGTGGCACCTGCCGCTCGTAGGCGTCGGAACGGCCGGTACTGCCCGAGTTGCTGCGCGGCTCCCGCGGCGTAGGCTGGGCCGCGGCCGAAGCCGCCGAGGCCAGCGCGTCGGGCCGGAAGTTGGCGGCATCGAACGAGCTTTTCTGGTCACCGGAAAGGCGCAGTGGCTGGATGGGCGCAAAGTTCACGTCGCCTTCAAAATCCAGGGACGGGGCCATATTGTGCAAGCCCAGGCTTTGCTTGACGGCGGCGCGCACAATGGCGTACACGGTCTTTTCGTCCTCGAACTTGATTTCGGTTTTGGTGGGATGCACGTTGATGTCGATGGACTTCGGATCGAGTTCCAGGAACAGCACGTAGAACGGGAAAGTATCCTTGGGCAACAAGCCCTCATAGGCCGTTAGTACGGCGTGATTGAGGTAGGCCGAGCGGATAAAGCGGTTATTGACGAAGAAAAACTGGTCGCCGCGGCTTTTCTTGGCCGACTCGGGTTTGCCAATGAAGCCGCGCACCGCAATAAACGGCGTCACTTCTTCGCAGGCCGCCAGCTGCTCTTTGTAGCCGTTGCCGAGCAAGCTCACGATGCGCTGCCCCAGCTTGCCGGCCGGCAGATTGAACACCTCCAGGTCGTTCTGGAACAGCGAAAAGGCAATTTGCGGGTTGGCCAGCGCAATGTGCTGAAACTCATCCAAGATATGCCGCATCTCCACGGCGTTGCTCTTGAGGAAGTTGCGGCGGGCCGGCACGTTGAAGAACAAGTTCTTCACGCTGATGCTGGTGCCGTCGGGGCAGGCTACGGGCTGCTGGCTGGTAATCTGGGAGCCTTCCACCAGCAACAGCGTGCCGGTGTCCTGGTCGCGGGGCTTGGTGCGCAGCTCCACCTGGGCCACGGCGGCAATGGAGGCCAGCGCCTCGCCCCGGAAGCCGAGGGTACGGATACGAAATAGGTCGTCGGTGGTGCGGATCTTGCTGGTGGCGTGGCGCTCCAGGCTCATGCGGGCATCGGTTGGGCTCATGCCGGCGCCATTGTCTACCACCTGCACCAGCTGCTTGCCGGCGTCTTTGATGATGAGCTGCACCTGCGTAGCGCCCGCGTCAACGGCGTTTTCCAGCAATTCCTTCACCGCCGAGGCCGGGCGCTGCACCACTTCGCCAGCGGCAATCTGGTTGGCCAAGTATTCGGGAAGCAGCTGAATTATGTCGGCCATGCCAGAAAGAAAAACAAGATACGAAAGGTGAAAATGAACACGTTAAGTGGCTGAACCGTTGCATTCCGGCGGCGCTTGTGCATCCGGCCACCAAAAAATATCCGTAAGTTTGCGGCCAACATTCGTGTGTGAAGCGCTGCTCGGAACCCCGAAACAACGTTTAGAAAGAGTTGAACGAAAGGATGCCGCGGATCCGTACTACCGACCGCCGGACTATCCGGCCGGCCCTTCTTTTCCCTCACGGATTCAAGCAAAAGTAGGGCGAATTCCGCTTGCTTTCAACCTTACCTGTCACGCCAGCCATTACTACGGGAGCCGATGCTCAAGGATTTTCGGATTAGACTCTTACTGCTGCTCTTGGCCGCGACGGGTCTACTCATTACATCGGCAGTGCCCTACGAAGATGCGGCCCGCCCCCGGTCGGTGGCCGAGCAAAACTGGGTGGACAGCGTGTTCAATTCGCTCACGCCCGACCAGCGCCTGGGCCAGCTGTTTATGGTGGCCGCGTACTCCAACAAAGACAAGCGCCACGCCCAAAGCATCGAGAATCTGGTGCGCAACCAGCACATCGGCGGGCTGATGTTTTTGCAGGGCGGCCCGCGCCGGCAGGCTATCCTCACCAACCGCTACCAAGCCGCCGCCAAAGTGCCGCTGCTGATTGCGCTGGACGCCGAATGGGGCCTGGACATGCGCCTTGATTCGAGCATGCACTTTGCCAAGCAGATGACGCTGGGCGCCATGGACGACGACCAGTACATCTACCAGATGGGCCGCGAAATTGCCCTGAAGATGAAAACGCTGGGTGTGCACGTCAGCTTTTCGCCGGTGATGGACATCAACTCCAACCCCGACAACCCGGTTATTGGTAACCGCTCGTTCGGCGAGGACAAAGAGCAGGTAGCCAAACGCGGCGTGCAGTACGTGCGCGGGCTGCAAGACCACGGCATTGTGGCCGTAGCCAAGCACTTCCCCGGCCACGGCGACACCGACGTGGATTCGCACGTGGCGCTGCCGGTTATCAACTCCGACCTGGCCCACCTCACCAACATGGACCTGTACCCGTTTCAGCAGGCGTTTCAGTCGGGGGTGATGGGCGTGATGGTGGGGCACCTCTACATGCCGCTTTTCGATACGGTGCGCTCCACCAGTGCCACCATTTCGCGCAACCTCGTAACGGGGCTGCTGAAAGAGAAGATGAACTACAAGG
This sequence comes from Hymenobacter telluris, assembly GCF_017313265.1. Taxonomy (GTDB): domain Bacteria; phylum Bacteroidota; class Bacteroidia; order Cytophagales; family Hymenobacteraceae; genus Hymenobacter; species Hymenobacter telluris. The sequence continues at coordinate 64,223 of NZ_JAFLQZ010000003.1, forward strand.
GGCTGGTGTTCACCGATGCGCTGAACATGAAAAGCGTGGCCAACCTCTACAAGCCCGGCGAGCTGGATGCTTTGGCCTTACTGGCCGGCAACGACGTGCTGCTGTTTTCGGAGGATGTGCCGGTGGCCCTCGCCAAAATCAAGGAAGCCCTTGCGGCCGGCTCGATTATGCAGGACGACGTGGACCAGCGGATTCGCAAGATTCTGCGGGCCAAGTTCTGGGCGGGCCTGAACCGCCGGCAGCCCATTGATGTGCCCAACCTGATGACCAGCCTCAACCGGCCGCAAAGCCGCACGGTGGCCCAGGAGATATTCGAGCACGCCACCACCGTCGTTAAAAACGAAGACGACCTCCTGCCCTTCGTGCGCCTCGACACGCTGCGCGTTGCCACCGTTACCATTGGCGCGGCTACCGGCAGCACGCTGGGCGAGATTATGGGCAAGTACCAGAACGGTCCGGTGTACCCGGTGCCCAACCGCTACGCCCCCGACTCTACGTTTGCCCGAATTCTGCCGCGCCTTGCCCCCTACAATACGGTGGTCGTGACGCTGCATAATATGAACAACACACCCACCCACAACTACGGTATTGGCGACGGGGCGCTGAAGTTCATTAAAGAGCTGCAAGCCAACCCGAAAATTAAAACAGTGGTGGTGGCTATGGGCAACGCCTACTCCCTGAAACACCTAGCCAGCGCCCGGACGCTGGTGTGTGGCTACGAAGACACGTACGCCGCACAGCTGGTAGTACCGCAGATTCTGTTTGGGGCACTACCCGCCAAGGGCCGCCTGCCCGTAACCGTGACGCCCGAGCTAAAAATCGGGACGGGCCTGCCCACGCCCGACTTGCGCCGCCTGCGCTACGCCACGCCGGAAAGCGAAGGGCTGGATTCGAAAATCCTGGCGCAAATCGACAACGTGGCGCTGGAATCGGTGGCGTATGCGGCGGCTCCCGGCTGCCAGGTGCTGGTAGCTAAAGACGGCGCGGTGGTGTTCGACAAAAGCTACGGCTACTGCACCTACGACAAGTCGCAGCCCGTGAATGCCAGTACGCTCTACGACCTGGCTTCCGTGACGAAAGTGGCGGGCACCTTGCAGGCCATTATGTACCTCAAAGACCAGGGCACCCTGAACCTGGACAGCAAAGTAGCGGCGTACCTGCCGGAGTTGAAAAGCACCAACAAGCGCGACATGACCGTGCGGGAGGTGCTGCTGCACCAGGCTGGCCTGAAAGCGGGCATCCCAACCTGGGAGAAGACCATCACCAAAACCGGCCCCAAGCCCACATTCTACGCCAGCACTGCCGAGGCCGGCTTCCCGAATGAGGTGACCCCTACTCTGTTCAGCGTGCAAACCGCCGAAGATTCGGTGTGGACCTGGGTGCAGCGTTCCGGCTTGCTGCCGAAAGTGAAAGGCAAGTATCCGGTGGAGTATTCCGACCTGAGCTTCATCATTCTGAAGCGTGTGGCCGAGAAGCTGCTCAACCAGCCGCTGGAAAACTTCCTGGATCAGCAGTTCTACAAGCCACTGGGACTGGGCACCATGACTTACAACCCGCTGGCTAAGTTTCCGCAGTCGTGCATTGCGCCCACCGAAAACGACACGTATTACCGCCGTGCCCAGCTGCAAGGCACCGTGCACGACCAGACCGCGGCCATGATTGGCGGCGTAGGCGGCCACGCGGGTTTATTTGCTAATGCCAACGACCTGGCGATTCTGATGCAGATGAACCTGCAAAATGGCCGTTACGGTGGGCGCAACTACTTCCAGGCTCCCGTAGTAGCCGAGTTTGCGCGTAGCACGGTAGCCGGCAACCGGCACGGCCTGGGCTGGGACCATGGCGACCCAAGCAAGCCCGAAGGCCCGACGTCCAACCTCTCGCCGGCCAGCACATTTGGCCACACCGGCTTCACCGGCACCTGCGTTTGGATGGACCCCGAAAACAAAATCCTCTACATCTTTCTTTCCAACCGTGTGTACCCCGATGCCGGCAACAACAAGCTGCGTCAGTACAACATTCGCACCCGCATCCACGACGTCATCTACAAGTCACTCATCAAGTCATGATTTGTTGTTTCACGCTGTCTGTTCCTTGACCTGCAATTGGCGGTAAGGCATCCAACCGGGGTGCTTGCCGCCAATTTTTATTTTGTTGTCTTCCCTGGTACAAGCTGTCATTCCGACGCCGGAGGAATCTGGTAAACGTTCAACAAATCCATTCAGATTCCTCCGGCGTCGGAACAACAAATTGCCTTCGCAATTCCCCTCTCCCCCTCTCATGAATATCGGCATCGTCTGTTACCCTACCTTCGGCGGCTCCGGCGTCGTAGCCACCGAACTTGGTAAAGCCCTGGCCCTCAAAGGTCACCGCGTCCATTTCATCACCTACAGCCAGCCGGTTCGCCTCGATTTCTTCAACGAGAACCTGTTTTACCACGAAGTATATATTCCGCCGTATCCGCTGTTTCAGTTCCCGCCCTACGAGCTGGCGTTGGCCAGCAAGATGGTGGACATTGTGCAGAACGAGAAGCTGGACGTGCTGCACGTGCACTACGCCATTCCGCACGCCTCGGCCGCCTACATGGCCAAGCAGATTCTGATTACCAAAGGCATCCGGGTACCCGTAATTACCACGCTGCACGGCACCGACATTACGCTGGTGGGCAAAGATGCCAGCTACGAGCCCGTGGTAACGTTCAGCATCAACCAGTCGGATGGCGTAACGGCGGTTTCGGCCGACTTGCGCAAGGAAACCTACGAGTACTTCGCCATTGAGAAGGACATTGAGGTGATTCCGAACTTCATCAACCTCGACCGGTTCAAGAAGCAGGACAAAAGCCACTTCAAGGCCGCCATTGCTCCCGATGGCGAGAAGCTGCTCATCCACACCTCCAACTTCCGCTCGGTGAAACGGGTGGAAGATGTGGTGCATATTTTCGATGGGGTGCGCAAGCAGATACCCGCCAAGCTCCTGCTCGTCGGCGATGGACCGGACCGGCCCCGCATCGAGAAAATCTGCCGCGACTTAGGCCTCTCCAGCAATGATGTGCGGTTTCTGGGCAAGCTGGAAGCCGTGGAGGAAGTGCTCAGCGTGTCGGATTTGTTTTTGATGCCTTCGGAAAAGGAAAGCTTCGGCTTGGCGGCTTTGGAAGCCATGTCGTGCGAGGTCCCGGTTATCAGCACCAACGCCGGCGGCATTCCGGAGCTAAACGAGCACGGCATCACCGGCATGGTAAGCAACGTGGGCGACGTAGAGGATATGGTGAAAAATGCCCTCTACGTGCTGGAAGACGAGAACCTGCCCCGGTTCAAAGCCGCCGCCCGCGCCCATGCCGAAACCTTCGCCACCGATAAAATAGTACCGCGCTACGAAGCCTGCTACCAGCGCGCCATTGATGCGCAATTAGCGGCGGTGTAAGCTTCGTTTTTCGTCGTTGGTTTTTCGTTATTCGGCTTTTTGTAACCAGCAGACGAAAAACGAATTACAGAAATATCTCCCCTATTTCCAGCCAGCTGTGCACCCGGCGGTAGCGGGTTTCGTGTACGTTGTGCGGGGCATTGAACAGGATACCCTCGCCCCGAAAGTTGTCGAAGTTGAAGGCGTTGTCGTCGATGAGGTAGTCGGCGTTGAGGATGCTTTTGTCGCCGCAGAACACGTAGTTGCGCCACGGAATGAAGCGGAAGTGCTGTTGCAGCCAGTTGTATTTGTCGAGAAACGAGTTGGGAAACTCCATGGCGGCCGTGGCAATGAACAACTCGTAGCGCTGCGCCATTTCGCTCAACACGCGCTGGCTATCAGCCATAATGGGCAAATCCTTGAAAAAGCCGGGCCGGTTCGGGTACTCCCGCAACGCGGCCTGGTGCTCGGGCGCTACCACCTCATAGGCATTTTTGCCTTGCAGCTGTTCCAGGGTAATTGCGATTTGAAAGTCAAGGCCATACCACTCCTGAAACCGAGCTATAGAATCGGCAATTACCTCATCCATATCTATTGCAATCCGGGTTTTTGCCATCGGGCTACTACACGTAAAGAACTGGTAATGCTGTCGAACAACGAAAAACCGATAACGAAAAACGAACTTAGAACAGACCGGCCGCTTCTCGCTTTACGGCATCCAATGCGCGTTCGGTAGGCTCTACTTCCTCGTTAATCAGCGTTTCGAGAATGCGCTTGGCCAGTTCGGTGCCGCGCGCCTGCTGGGGCTGCGCAAGCCCCTGATACGACTTATTAATAACGGTGAGGATGTGTTCTTTGGCCGTTTTTACTTCGGCCCAGGTGTCGGGGTTCATGTAGAGCTGCTGCGACAGATTGTGCTCATACTCGGCCCGGATTTCCTGCAGCAGCAGCCGGTGATAGTCGGGGGCGGTTTGGCCGGCGCTGCCCAGCCGGACAAGCATGTTATTGGGCGTGATGCGCTCCAACAGCAGCGTAACGCGCTCCAACGCCTGCAACCGTAGCGGCAGCGTGGTTTTGGTGGCTTCCAGGCGCAACTCAATCAGGCGGCGCTGTTGCTCTTTCTCTAGGTACTGCCGAATCAGGTAGAAAATGGAACCGGCCACAAGGAGTGCCGGCAAAATAATCTTAAGCAAATCGAAGAGGTAAGCGGTGGTATCCATCAGCAGAGGTTACGAACTGGAAAGTAGGGTATGGTGAAAGCTACGACCCGGAGCCGCCGATGGTTGGGGCGTAGCAAAGCGGCGCAGGCGCTGCATGCGGGCTTTTGGGCAAGCTGGCACGATTTTTCTACCGCCAAAGATACACCGTGAACCGCAGCCACCTCTACACTGTTGTAGTCAGCGGAGGCCTTTGCAAGGATACTCCTTGGAATAGTCAACGCTTCACACTATTGTCTGGCTTTGTATCTTTACGGCCTTACTTCCCTAAATCAGAACACACTATGGCAACCGCCGTTTCCACCAAACTTGCTCCTATCAGCCTCACGCCCCGCGCGCTGGAAGAGGTGCGGAATATTTTAGTTGAAAAGAACGTTCCCGGCGAATACGGCCTGCGCGTAGGTGTGCAGGGTGGTGGCTGCTCGGGTATGAGCTACCTACTCGGCTTCGACAAGCCTAAAGAGCAGGATGAAGTTTTCGACCTTGATGGCGTGCTGCTCATCATGGATAAAAAGCACGCTATGTATGTGCTAGGCATGGAAGTTGACTTTCAGGACGGCCTGAATGCCCGCGGTTTCGTCTTCAACAACCCCCAGGCCAAGAGCACCTGCGGCTGCGGCTCCTCATTCTCGTCGTAGTAACGGTCAGCTTATTTTATACAAAAAGCCCTTGCCAAGTAGTTGGCAGGGGCTTTTTGTATGTCTACTGCATCGACTTATCCCTTGGATTTCATCTGGGCTTTCACCCAGTCAGTTAGTGTGCCTTTATCGTTCAGAGCGATGAGCGACTCTATTTTTTTGTTGCGTTTATAGCCTCCGGCTTGATAGCCTTTTAAAACGGTTTTTACGGCTTCGGTATTCAACAACACGGCATCTTTGGTTTCAGGATGCTGGAGTTGGTAGCGCGACCAGCCACCCAGAAACAACATCAGTAAGTTGGGGTCTTTAGCCGTTATTTCTGCTGTATACTCCTGTAGCTGCACTGAAACAGCCGGCGTACCCGTCATCCACTGCATCAGAAACTGGTTTGTTGGCTGGCGCTGTGCTGCCTCTTTGGTAGGCGGGGTAGCTTCCAGCCAATTGACTGCTTCTATAACCTGCGCATTATAGCGGGCATAATCTTCCGCAGCTTTCAGGGTGTAGCCAGTGGGTGCTTGGTACGTTTGCGCAACAGCAGTGCCAGCAAGCACGAGTCCGAAGGCTAGTAAGAGAAACTGTTTTTTCATACTCTGATAGATAGTGGGAAATAAATGTGGTTGAGGCTGAATGTACACCTAGAATTTAGAATTTCAGCGGCTGTCCTTGCTCCGGAAATACCAGCTTCAGTTGCAGCTTGTTGGCTTCCTGGAGTTGCTTTTTGATGGTGGCTTCGTTGCCGGGTGTGGGCTTGATGTGGGTGACAACCACCGGCAACCCACGCAGGGCCGCTGGCCCTGTCAGCTGACTTAGCGCCTGCATTTCCGTCATCAGCCAAGTGGGCGTCAGGTGGCCGAATAACTGTTTCTCTGGCTGTTCGTTGGGGTAAGAGGCTTCGATGAAAATGGCTTTGAGTTGGCGAGCTTTCACCAGCGGCTGCACCGCTTGCCATACCGCGTACAGGTTGTGGCTCTGCTCCACGGCATCGGCGCCGGTGTCGCCGAGGTAGAGGAGGTAGCTGTTTTGGTGGCGCACCAGAAACGCCGCGCTTTGGTAGGGCTTGCCGTGGCTGAGCGGAAATGCCTGCACCCAAAGCGGCGTATTTTCAATGGCCGCTTCCTGCTGGGGCACTAACGTCCGCAAATGGTATTTGCCTAAGGCTGGCGGGTTGCCGCCGTTGCCGAAGTTGGGCCAGGCCTGCCAGTTGAAGTAGTCGTTCTGGATGGTGGTCAGACAATTTTCAAGGCCGTAGATGCTCTTGGGCGTATCGTCGGGGGCGTTGAGCAGCAGGCCGGCCACATGGTCGAGGTGAGCGTGTGAAATAAGGTAGGCCTTGATGTTGATGCGTACTACGTCACCGGCTGGCGCGGCAAACACCTTGTTGGCCACGGCCTTTTCCACGCCGCTATACACCGTACCCGCATCCAGACACACATACCTGGTAGAACCAGCTGGCGCCACCAGGTAGGCGGACAGGTTGTTTTCTGCCAGCCCACCTTTCACGCCCAGCGGTACTACCGTGAAGGAGGGGGCTGTTGATTGCGCCGCAACATTCAGCCAGCAGCTTAACAGCAAGAACAGCCAAAAACCACAACGAAGGCGCATACCAGTACAGCTATATATCAGACGTCGTTAAAACCCTCTTTCCACTGCTCTTGCGTCATTTCGAACCGCACCTCGCCGCTGCTGGTGCGGCCGGTTTCCTGCCAGCCTTGGCGGCGGTAGAACTCTTCGGCGCGGGTGCTGGGGGCAGTGCTGAGTGACACCGTTTCCGAGGTTTGCGCGAAGTACCACGCCAGCATCAGGTGGTGCAGCTGCCTACCAATGCCGTACCCCACGCACTCAGGCCGTACGAACAGCGCCCAGATGCTGTGGTCATGCGAATCGGCAATGGCAAACCCAACCACCTGCCCTTGCATTTCGCACAGCCAGCCTTTGCCGCGGCGGGTCAGGTAGTCGGCGGTATTTTCGGTGGTTACCAGGGCCCGGTTACGCAGCACGTTTTCCGTCACAGCGTACCGCACCTCGAACAGGGCGGGAATATCCGAGAGGTTGGCTTCACGGAACAGCATGGAAGCTAGCTGAAATCGTAGGGGTAGCCGATGGCTTGCAAGTCCACTTCCAGTGCGGTCCAGTCGTCCAGCTCGCTGTTGATGGACAAGGCCAAAGCCTTCGTAAGCGGCTCATGACGGTAGATGCTGGCTACGGCTTCGGTTTCGATGGGTTCCCGCTCGGTTTCGTCGAGGTAATATTCGTTGGCCCACTCGGCGTAGGTGTCGGGGTTGCCGTCGAAGATATCGAGCAGGTCTTCTGAGCCGTCGTCCTCATTATCGAGAGGGCCGGTTTGCCAGCCGTAGCGCAGCGTGTGCCAGAGGCAAAACGTGGTACCGATAGAACTGACCGGCTCGCCGAACACAAATTCATCGAACACCTCGGGCAAACCGCGGGTGATGCGCGATTTTTCGGGCTGCTCCAAGCCATCGGCATAGCCGTTTATCACGCAGCCCTCCGGCCGGAACAGTACCAGCATTTGGTCACCTTCGCCGTCGTTCATCTCGAAAAACTCCTCCCCTACGTCCCAAGTGGCATCATAGGAATAGTAGCGGTACTCGGGTTCCGGCGAATTGATGGCATCCAGCACCGCTAGCGCCTTGCACAGGCGTTGCAGCGCTTTATTGTCGGGCAGACCAGCGTGGTTCTGAGTGGAAATCATAGCGGTGTGGTTGGTGGAAGCTGCTTTTACGGGGCCTAAAGTAGAGCCAATAAGCTACATTGGCTTTTCTTATTTTTACTATGCAGCTATACTCCTACTGGGCCCGCGCCACGCTTAATTGCCACGACGCCGATGGCAACGCCTATTCACTCATATCGTACGCGGGCAGCGACACTAGCCAAGCGGCGGCTCAAACATCTGCTGAGCAGCTGCTTCAGGAGCGCTACGCCCGCTTACTCGCCGACGAAAGGTTGGGAGAGTACCCCACCGGCGCTACTCCTTTGCGCGAACAACTGGTGCAACGCATTCATGATAAGCAAGGCAACCTGCTAGGTGCCCTCACCCGCAACCGTTATGGCAGCATCGTCCTGAATGCCCCGCGCCTCATGATCCTGGACGTGGACAACCAGAACTTGCAGCCCAAACCGGAACCAGCACCAAGCAAGCCATTCAGCCTAAGCGGATTCCTTCGCAATCTTTTCAGTACACCACCGCCCGTCTCGCCGCTACCTTCACTCTTGCCTCCAGAGCTGCTTGCACAAGTGCAGCTGCGTTTGGCAGCTTGGCTGCACCTGTACCCCGACTGGAATTTTCGGCTTTACCGCACCCGTTTGGGCTTTCGGCTCATCGTTACGCACCAACTGCTAGACCCTAACAGCCCGCAGGCGCAGGAAGTGTTTGCGGCACTGCGCACCGACTCAATCTACGTGCGCCTGTGCCAGATGCAGGACTGCTACCGCGCCCGGCTGAGCCCGAAGCCCTGGCGCATCGGCTGGATGCGGCCGACGCACCCTTTCCCGTATGATACGGCCGAGCAGCAAGTACAACAACAAGAATGGGAGCAGCAGTACACTGCTCGAAGTGAGGCGTTTTCAGTGTGCGAATGGGTGGGTGAATACGGCAGCGGCTACGTTCTTCCCGAAGTTGAATGCCTCATCATGCTGCACGACGAAACGTGTCTGGGTAGCAAAAAACTGGCGTAATAGTAAACCGGGGGGCGCAATTTCGCTCCGTGGTAGGGAGCCGGCTGGCGCTTCGGGTGGATGGCCGCGGGCAGTCACTCCCCTAGCCAGATTCAACCACTAATAGGTTTTGGTCATGTCGGCGGGCACGGCCAACACGAAATCAGCTTTCTGCTGATTATCCTTGTCCAGCTTGTTCACGTTCTCCTGCGACACCGTGCTTACTGTCAGCACCTTTAGCTTCGGGTTGAGCTGACGCAAGTAGGCCAGAATACCGTCGTGGTTGTCGGAATGGTAGCTGCCATTGAGGTGCAGCAACAGCTGGCCGTCGAGGCGGGCCTGGTTGAGAAAATGGGCCATCGTGGCATCTTTCAGCGCTTGCGCCTGAATGATGTTCTGCACGCCCGCCGCATGGGCCGCGTCGCCGCCGAACATCTTGGCCATGTTCTTGTAGCCGGGCAGCTCGTAGTCAACGGTAATGGGCAACGGCACTATCCAGGCTTTTTCTTCGGCGGGCAAGGTGTTTAGCGCGGTGAGGCTGCCTTTGGCTACCTGTGAGGCGTAGCGGCGCGGCACGTTGGTGCCCACTACCCGAAACTTCTGCTGCTTGGCCAGCTGAAGCAGCGGCTTGTAGTCGGTGGCGTAGTTGGGCCAGGGGCGGCTTTGCTCCTCGAAGGCTTTGTCGTCTAGCTCGCCGGTGGTGTACTGGTCTACCAGGGGCTGCACGTCGCGCTCCAGCATTTCCAGGCCCAGCACAAACTGCCCTTGCTTGAGGCGGGCCAGGTCGTTGGTGAGCTGCAATTCCAGCCAGTGCCCGATGGGGTCATTGTGCTGCTCGCCAAAGAACACCACATCGGCTGTGGCCAGCTCCCGCAGCATCTTGTCGTAGTCGGCGGGCTTGCCAGTGGCCGTAAACAGGCGGTAGGCGGGCTTGTCGGCCGCGGTGAAGCTGCTAAGCAGAACCAGCACCAGCCAGACCGCAAGCGGCCGAAGAAACGGTTGAACGCGTTGTGGATGCATGCACGAAGATAGGCTCTGCGCCGCAGGAATCGTTGTAAGTGGGCTTTGGCTCTACGTAGAAAGCCCCGGTACTTTATGGCACCAGGGCTTTCAAACATACTGCTAACCGGGGCTTGCGCCGCGCTAGCCTTTGTAGAACATCCAGCGCGACAACTCGCGGTAGTTCACCTTTTTACCGTACATCAGCACGCCCACGCGGTAGATGCGGCTGGCCACCCACGTAGTGAAAATGAAGCCGCCCACCAGCAGCACTGCCGACAGCAACAGTTGCCACAAGGGTACCCCAAACGGCAGGCGCATCACCATGGCAATGGGTGAGGTAAACGGAATCATCGACAGCCAGAACGCCAAGGGTCCATTTGGGTCGCCGTTGATGATGACGTTGATACTGACGATGTAGCTTAAAATCAAGGGGATAGTAACCGGAAACATAAACTGCTGGGCGTCGGTCTGGTCGTCGACGGCGGCACCAATGGCGGCAAACATCGACGAGTACAGCAGGTAGCCGCCTAGAAAGAAGAACAGGAAGCCTCCGATAATCGACCCGATAGGCAAACCGTCCAGGAAATCCAGCGGGCCGGCGTCAGTGGCTGGAGCTTCGGGGGCAGTGGCTGTAGTGGCATCGTACGTGGCTGTTTCGCGCGCCTTGGCTGCTTCCTGCACCCCAGCTGCGGCAGCCGCGGGCGGCGACTTTTTCATGCTATCTGCCAGCAGCGGGGCCGCTACCGTCGTGAGCCCCCACGACAGCGCAATCCATAAGGCAAACTGCGTGAACACCACGGCCGCAATGCCCAAAATCTTGCCCATCATCAGCTGAAACGGCTTCACCGACGACAACATTACCTCCATAATGCGGCTGGATTTTTCTTCACTCACCCCGCGCATCACCTGCACGCCATAGATGAAGATGAACATATACACCAGAATCGAGAGCAGGTAAGCTGCGCCAGTAGTAGCGCCCACGCTGTTCTTGCGGCCGCCAACTTGGCTCAGGTCCACGGCATCCAGCTCCACGTTGGCCGATAGATTTTCAATAACAGTTTGGTTGAGGCCCGACCGTTTCATCTTCAACTCGCCAACTGTTTTATTAACGGCTTTGCGAATGTTGTTCTGGCGCTTCAAGCTCACGTTGCCATCGGCCAGCAGCTGAATTCCTTTGCTGTTGTCGAGGGAGAAAGTGGGCGGAAAATACAGGAGGGCCTGTTGCTTGGGCTTGGCTTTTTTGAAAGCCGCCGTGGCTTCGGCCAGGGAGTTGCCGGCGGCCGGCACAAAGCGCACATCGTCGTTGCCGGCCAGATTGGCCAATACTTGCTGCCCGCTTTCGTCGCGCACGGCCACCACCTCCGTATCGGACGAGCCCGACAGCTTGGCAATGCCGATGGTGGTGCCCGCCAGCAGCAGCGGCGCCAGCAACGACATAATCAGAAAGCTCTTTTTCCGAACGCGCGTCAGGTATTCGCGCTGTACGATCAACCAGATTTTATCCATGAGAAGTAGTAGAAGCTAGGGGTTAGAAACTAGAAGTCAGGAGTGTGAAAGTTGGAAATCAGGAGGAAAGGAGTTGAGCATAGCGAGTCATGCCCTCACCTTCCGCCTTCTGTATTCTAGCTCCTAGCTTCTTCCAGAAGGCTTTCGGGCATGGTTTCCTGCACGCGCCGGATGAAAATGTCGTTGATGCTGGGTATCTGCTCCCGGAAAGCGTGCACCTCCACGGTGCCAATCAGGTAGCGCAACAGGTCGTTGGGCGTGGTGCCGGCGTGCAGCTTGATTCGGTCGTAGAAGTGGCCGTTTTCGCGCTCCTTGTGCTCCAGCACTTCAAAATCGGGGTGCGTGACCATTAGTCGGCCGCGGCCCTCCACCTCGTAGGTCTGGGTTTTGAAGGTGTTCTTGATGTCGCGCACCGAGCCATCGAGCACCTTGTGGGCGCGGTTGATCAGGGCAATATTGTCGCACAGTTCTTCCACCGATTCCATGCGGTGGGTGCTGAAGATGATGGTGGCTCCCCGTTCGCGCAAGGCCAGAATTTCATCTTTGATAAGGTTGGCGTTGATGGGGTCGAAGCCCGAAAACGGCTCATCCAGAATGATAATGCTGGGCTCGTGCAACACGGTGGCAATAAACTGCACCTTCTGCTGCATGCCTTTGCTGAGGTCTTCCACGTTTTTGCTCACCCAGGGCTTCAGCTCCAGCCGGTCCAGCCAGCTCTTGATACGCTGCGTGGCATCGGCTTTCGAGAGGCCCCGGAGTTGCGCCAGGTACAGCAACTGCTCCCCTACTCGCATCTTCTTATAGAGCCCCCGCTCCTCAGGCAGGTAACCAATCTGGCCGATGTGCCTGGGGTTCAGCTTCTCGCCCCGCACCCTGATTTCGCCGGAATCGGCGGCGGTAATCTGCGTGATGATGCGGATGAGGGACGTTTTGCCGGCCCCGTTGGGACCAAGCAGCCCGAAGATACTGCGCTCCGGAATGTCGAGGCTGACGCCATTGAGGGCCGTGTGCGCGGCGTAGGCCTTGTGCACATCAATTGCTTGTAGAATAGGTTGCACAACTGGAAAGTGAGAGTGGAAAGGGAAGCTAAATGTAGAGGTTTTGCTATGCTAGTGAAGCAGGAAATTAAGAAGGGTTGCTTATTCTTCCAGTTCCCGCAACAGCCCTTCGAGCCGGTCGAGGTGCTGGCCGTAGAGCCGTTGCAGGTACCAGCGGGTGAATCGGCCCATTAGCCAATAGGTTACAATGCCCAGCACCGCACAGCACGCCCCCAAGATACCGAGCCCGACCAAGAGCTTATGGCCGGAAAACTGCTGCGCAATGCGCCCGCCAATGAACAGCATAGCAATACCCAATGACACCGGTATCGACCACATGGTAGCACGGTAGTACAGCGCAACTAAGCTGCGTAGCTGCTGGAGCTGCTGCTGCACATACTCGCGCACCGCGCCGCCGCTGGCGTCGCCGAGGCTGCGCAACAACAGCAGCTTGCGGCGGAAATACAACCCACTGAGTGCGCACACCAGCCCCAGCCATGCCGCCATCGTCAGGTAGTAGGTATCGTGGGCGGTAATGGCGGCCCCAACGCATCCGAACAGGCACACGACGGCTATGCCTATTTCCACCCAAACATTGCGGCGCATCTTGGCCACGGGCGAGGCCGAGCCAACGGCCAGCAGCCGAGCCACTGCCGCGGCATCGAGCACAGGGGGCGCAGCAGCTGGCACAGACTGCTGCCACTGGCGGCGCAAATCATCAAGTTCCATCAGGCGGGGCGGGTAAGTAGTTGGCGAATCTTGTCTTGCACGCGGTGCATTTTCACGCGCACGTTGTTTTGGGTGATGCCGAGGATGTCGGCCATTTCCTCGTAGGTGCGCTCCTCTAAATAGAGCAGCACAAAGGCCTTATCCACGTCGGAAAGCCGGTTGATGGCGGTATATAGGGCCGCCATTTCCTCGGGTTCGTAGCCGGCGGCTTCCGTTTCCTGCGCTAGGTGCAGCGCCTGCCCATCGAGGCTGAGCGGCTGGGGCCGGCGGGTGCGCTGGCGCAGGTTGCTGATGGCCACGTTTAGGGCAATGCGGTAGAGCCAGGTACTGAGCTTGGCGTTGGGCTGGGGCACGTACTTCGGCCAGGCCCGCCAGAGTTGCAGCACCACTTCCTGGAATAAGTCCTGCCGGTCGTCGGCGTCGGCGCAGTACAGGCGGCACACCCGCCGTAGCAGCGGCTGGTACTGGTTCACGACGGCAACAAAATCAGTAGAGGGTGCAGCGGGGCTCATGCGGGCAGCAATTTCACCTTCTATATCGACAGCCTATGCCTGGCATTACATCAGCTAGCCGAATTTATTTTACTGCCGTGCTTTCTTCAAGTTAGACATACCTACTTCTAGGTATTTTCATATCATTTGACCGGTTTTATTACCGAGTAGCCATAATGATCTATAACTAGCATATCTAATCATTTACGTATTCTAGTATGAAAAACTTTTTACTCCCCTGCTTATTCGGTTTGGTGCTTGCAATTCCGGACAGCCATGCGCAAAACCAGCGCCCAACACATTCCGCTAAACTGCTCTTCAGCGTGCCTCAGCACTCCCCTAGGGCAGCATCTGCTGGCACGGCGCACCGGGGCATTACCACTACGGTAACTGTACCGGGCCGCAGTGTCGGGCACGACTGGAACAGCACCACCAATCGGTGGGTAGAGGGCACCATTGGCACCCACACCTACGACGCCAGAGCCAACGCTACGCAAATTGTATACACTGACTCCGTCACTTCCCAGCCTAGGAGCAGAGAGCTATACACCTACAATCTGCGCAATCAGGTCACGGAATCAACCTACCAAAGTTGGCTTGGCTCAGCTTACGTGAATGAGCAGCGCGAGCAATACGCCTACGACGCCCAAGGCAACATTACGCTGGAAACCTACCAAACCTGGAACGGTACGGCCTGGACCACTCAGTCCAGCTACCGCACCACAAACACCTACAACTCGGCCAACGTGCTAACCAGCCGGGTGTACGAGGAGTTGAACATCAACAACAACACCTGGCAACCTGACGGGCGCATCACCTTCACGCTCAACAGCAATAATCAATGGAGCGAGGCGGTTTATCAGGAATGGAGCAATGGAGCGTACGTAAACGATGAGCGCACTCGCAATATCACATGGTACGACTGGAGCAAACTACTACCTAGCTATTTGGAAGACCAGGAGTGGGTCGGTGGGGCTTGGGTTGATGACCAGCGCAGCACCATAACCTACCAGCCCAACGGCAGCAACGTTGAGGTGCAGCAGCAATCCACGGCTCCCAACACTTGGGTGAACGACGACCGGATTACCACTACCTATGATAATTTCGGCAACCTGATTCTGGATCAGTATGAATCCTGGAACAGCAGCAATACTTGGGTTATTGTAGGTGCCGACCGAACGTTGCTTTCCTATACTGCTGCCAACCAAGTCCGGCGCGCCGTGGAGCAAGATTACAACACCTCCCTGAATCGGTACGTGAATTCATACGTCACTACCTACAGCAATTTCGTTACGTTGGGTACCCGCCGGGCCAGTGGCTTTGAAGCAACAGCTACCCTCCACCCCAACCCTACCACTGATGCTGCTACCATCAGCCTGCGTGGTTTGCGTGAGCAAGGCGCAGTGCAAGCCGAAGTGCTGAACACCCTCGGCCAAGTTGTGCAGACGTTTTCAGTTCGTGTGCAGCAAGGCGGTGTTAAGCAACAAATCAACCTAGCAAGCTACCCCGCTGGCGTATATACTGTGCGCTTGCACACCACCGAAGGCACCGTTGCCAAGCGTGTAGTAAAGCAATAACCGTTTAAGCCATAGTACATTAAAAAGGCCCGCCTAGCATTGTGCTAAGCGGGCCTTTTTAGTGTGCTATAGTATCTCTACCGAGCCTCTGGCTTACTGGAAGTACTCCTTCACTTTCTCGAAGAAGCCCTTCTCGTTTTTGCCGGGGTTCGGGGTGAAATTCTGGGCATTGCGCAGCTTTTCCAGCAACTCCCGCTCTTCCCCCGTCACGTTTTTAGGAGTCCAGACGCTGAGGTGGATGAGCTGGTCGCCGCGGCCGTAACCGTTGATGTCCTTGATGCCTTTGCCGCGCAAACGCAGGATTTTGCCCGGCTGCGTACCAGGGTCCACCTTGATTTTCACTTTGCCTTCAATGGTGGGCACCTCGATACTAGCGCCAAGGGCAGCATCCACGAACGAAATGTACTGCTCAAACATGATGTTGTTGCCGTCGCGCTTGAGCTGCTCGTGCGGCTCCTCTTCTATCTGAATCAGCAGGTCGCCGGCCACGCCGCCCCGCTCGGGGTAGTTGCCTTTGCCGTTCATGCTCAGCTGCATGCCCTCGGCCACCCCCGCCGGAATATTGATGGGAATAACCTCTTCGTGCAGCTGCCGGCCTTCGCCGTGGCACACGTCGCACTTGCTGGTTACCACTTTGCCTTCGCCGTCGCAGGTAGGGCACGTGCTGGCGCTGACCATCTGGCCGAGCATGGTATTCACCACGCGCTTCACCTGGCCCTGGCCCTGGCAGGTCTGGCAGGTTTTTAGGTCGGTGCCGTTTTTGGCGCCGGTGCCCGAGCAGGTGTTGCAGGCCACGTAGCGCTTCACTTTGATTTTCTTCTCGACGCCGTTGGCTACTTCCTCCAGGTCCAGTTTCAGCTTGATGCGCAGGTTGGAACCTTTGCGCACGCGCCTGCCTCCTTGTCCGCGGCCACCGCCGCCAAAGAAGCCCTCGAAGCCGCCCTGGCCACCCCCACCGAAGATGTCGCCAAAGTGGCTGAAGATATCTTCCATGCTAGGGCCGCCGCCGTTGCCGCCCATGCCCTGGTGGCCGTACTGGTCGTAGCGGGCGCGCTTGTTCTGGTCCGACAACACCTCGTAGGCCTCGGCAGCTTCCTTGAACTTGTCTTCGGCCGTCGGGTCGTCGGGGTTTTTATCGGGGTGATACTTGATGGCTACCTTGCGGTAGGCCTTCTTGATTTCGTCGCCCGCCGCGTTTTTGGCTACGCCCAGCACTTCGTAATAATCTCGCTTCGTTGCCATGATTAGCAGTGAGTAGTAAGTATTGAGTATTGAGACAGGTATTGCATAGCGTAAAACAGTATCTAACTACTTAATACCCACTACTCAATACTACAGGCCCAGCACCACTTTAGCGTGGCGGATTACCTTGTCGCCGAGGTAGTAGCCGCGCTCCACCTCGTCCACAATTTTGCCTTTCAGGTCTTCCGACGGGGCCGGAATCTGCGTGATGGCCTCGTGCAGCTCTGGGTCAAACGCTGTACCCTTCACTTCCATTGGGGCAAGCCCCTTTTGGTTGAGCGTTTTCTGGAGCTTGTTGTAAATAATTTCAATGCTTTCACGTACGGCGTTGGCGTCGTCGGTGTCTTTGGTATGGTGCCGGGCCCGGTCGAAGTCGTCGAGAGCCGGCAGCAAGGCTACCATCAATTCCTGGTTGGCCGTCTTGAACAGGTCGGCGCGCTCCTTGGTAGTGCGGCGCTTATAGTTCTCGAACTCAGCTGCAAGACGCAAGTATTTGTCTTTCAAATCAGACAGTTCGGCACCATCTTTAGAGCCGGTTGCCGTGTCAGCTTCTGTGCCTTCCACTTCCCCAAGTTCGGGAGCACTGGGTTCTTCAGGAAGCTCGCCGGCTACTTGGTCAGCAGGAGCGTTCTGGTCGAATTGCGTTTCGTCGGGGTTTGGATATTTATCGTCAGCCATGTTTGCGAAGAATCTTCGGAATGGGTTTTTCACTGGATTGGGCCGTTGGGCAAAAGCGCGGGGGCAAGGAACTTGCCAAAGCAGTTGCGGCTGCCATTGTGGCACAGAAACCTGGAAAGCCAGGCAGTTAGTTCAGACGAGCTGGCGCAAATTGAATAAGAGGCTTAAGGGTTTAGCACGAAGCACATGCAACCTATCCAGGCCTTTTGCTTCTGCTCGCCAGCACCATGCATCTGTGTTAGCTCTGGCTGGAAGACAGGTGGTAGTTACACCACTCCCTCCACGTGCAGCGCCTGCCAAATCATATCCTTGAGGGGCTGGATATTCTTGTTGGTGAGGCTGGAAATGAAGATGGTTGGCAAGTCGGTGGGCAGCGTTTCCCGGATTTCCGCTTCCAATTCTTCGTCCAGCATGTCGGATTTGGATATGGCCAGCAGGCGGTTTTTCTCCAGCAGCTCGGGGTTGAATTGCTCTAACTCGCTGAGCAGCACCTCGTACTCGGCCGCAATATCCGGGCTGTCGCAGGCAATCATAAACAGCAGGATGGAGTTGCGCTCGATGTGGCGCAGAAAGCGCGTGCCCAGCCCTTTGCCTTCGGCCGCTCCCTCGATAATACCCGGAATATCGGCCATCACGAAGGATTTGTAGTCGCGGTAGGCTACCACGCCCAGGTTGGGCGTGAGGGTAGTGAAGGCGTAGTCGGCAATCTTGGGTTTGGCCGCCGATACCACTGAGAGCAGCGTGCTTTTGCCAGCATTAGGAAAGCCTACTAGGCCTACATCAGCCAGCAGCTTCAACTCCAGAATCACCCACTCATCAATACCGGGCTCGCCGGGCTGAGCGTAGGTAGGGGCCTGGTTGGTAGCGGATTTGAAGTGGTCGTTGCCGAGGCCGCCGCGCCCGCCGGGCGTGAGGATGAGGCGCTGGCCGTGCTCGGTGATTTCCAGTTTCTTCTCGCCGGTTTCCGCGTCGCGGGCAATGGTACCGAGCGGCACCTGAATGATAATATCGTCGCCTTGGGCACCCGTGCGCAGATTTTCGCCGCCGCCCTGGCCGGGTTTGGCAATCAGGTGCTTCTGGTATTGCAGATGCAGCAGCGTCCAAAGCTGGGAGTTGCCTTCCAGAATGATGTGGCCCCCACGGCCGCCGTCGCCGCCGTCGGGGCCGCCGTTGGGCAGGCCTTTGGCGCGGAAGAAATGGTGCGAACCCGCCCCACCCGCGCCGGAGCGGCAATTGATTTTGACGTAGTCGATGAAGTTATTGGAAGCCACTTTGGTTGAATTAAAAATTCAGAATTAAGAATTAAGAATTAAGAATTGAGTTGTTCTTGATTTCTAATTCCTGAGGTAAGGCCTAAAAACGGCTGTCATCCTGGATTTGCGTCGTGTCTTCAACCGAAGAGACAATGCAAATCCAGGATGACAGAGAGTTCTGCCGCTACCCAATAAGGTAGCAGCCGCAAAGTTACGCTTTTACTTCGTTGGTTGCCTGCTTGGTGTCTTGAGTGGTAGCAGCCTGGTGCTTGTCAATAACGGCGCAGATTTGCTCGAAGATGTTATCAATTTCACCGATGCCGTTCAGGGCGTGAAATTTGTTTTGTGCAGCATAGAAACCCGCCACCTGCGCGGTTTCGGTGTTGTAAACCGTTACGCGCTTGCGGATTTTGGTTTCGTCCTGATCGTCGGGGCGGTTGCTGGTTTTGCCGCGCTCTAAGAGGCGCTTCACCAACTCTTCTTCGGCCACTTCCAGCGCAATCATGCACGACACGCCCGTGTCGTAGCGCTGCGTGAGGGCATCGAGGCTTTCGGCCTGGGGTACCGTGCGCGGGAAACCGTCGAAGATGAAACCGTTAGCTTCGGTGTTGCCGGCCAGCTGGCTTTCAATCATGCCAATCACCACTTCATCGGGCACAAGCAGGCCCTCGTCCATGAGCTTTTTGGCACGGAGCCCCAACTCGGTGCCTTGCGCAATTTGAGAGCGAAGCAGGTCGCCGGTGGAAAGGTGTACTAGGTTGTAACGCGCAATGAGCTTCTGACTTTGCGTTCCTTTGCCAGCACCGGGAGGGCCGAAAAGCACGATATTCAGCATAACTTGGGGTTTTGCGAAGAAAAAATTGTGTGGGGTTGGGAAAGATAAGCAAGGAAAGTTAAAGCTTATATACCCGCCAGCGAATTTTCACTGGTTAATCTTATGATGTGCGCTATACGACTTTATAGACGTCGGGGTAGTTGCGGCCCAAACCATCGTAATCGAGGCCGTACCCCACAATGAAGTCGTTGGGAATGCTCAGGCCCACGTACCGAATGGCTAGTTCGTGTTGTAGGCACTCGGGTTTCATGAACAAGGTAGCCACTTCCAGCGAAGCCGGCTGCTTGGTGGCCAGCTTATCAAGCAGCATGCGCATGGTGTGGCCGGTATCTACAATATCTTCAAGCAGCACCACATGCCGGCCGGCGAGTTCTTCGGTCAGGCCCAGCACTTCCTTCACCTCACCGGTGCTGCTGGTGCCTTGGTAGGAAGCAACACGGATAAACGACACTTCGCAAGGAATCTGCACGAGCTTCAGCAGGTCGGACGCAAACATGAACGAGCCGTTGAGGATTGCCAGGAAGAGCGGCTTTTTGTCGGCGTAGTCTTGGTTGAGGCGCGCGGCCAGTTCCTGCTCAACTTCTGCCAAGCGCGCAGCCGATAGATAAGGCTTGAACTGCTTGTCGTGCAGCGAAATATAATCCGGGTTCATCCGTAGGGGGTTGGGCCGCAGGGGAGCGGGCCACCAAAGGTAGCTTTTTCGTTTTTTGTTGTTGGTTTTTTGCTTTTCGTTTTGGCTTCGTTTCAGCAAGAAACCTTTGCTGTTTGCCGCCTACTACCGCTTGCGGAATTATACTTTCGCTTGAATTCCAACTGCTTTCGACAGAAACCAATAAGCAGTGCGAGTTCGGGCAGCAAACATCGGAAAACGAAAAACCAACCACAAAAAACGGTGCCTACAGGTTGCGTAGCAGGGTGGTAACGGCCTCCGTAGCCTGCTCGGGCAGTTGGGCGTAGCGGACGTACGGGCGCACCTTCATTTCCAGTTGATTCCGGCCTTGCGCAGGCGCTACGCCACGCTCCGGAGCGGCAATGTGAGGCGCAATTACCAGCGACACAATGCTCATGAGCTTGATAAGAATGTTCATGGATGGGCCGGACGTATCCTTGAACGGGTCGCCCACGGTGTCGCCCGTGACGGAGGCTTTATGGGCGTCGGAGCCTTTGTACTGCATCGTGCCATCAATCATCACGCCTTTCTCGAACGATTTTTTGGCGTTGTCCCAGGCGCCGCCGGCATTGCTTTGGAAGATGGCCATGAGCACGCCGCTAACCGTAACGCCGGCCAGGGTGCCGCCCAGCACTTCGGGCCCGAAAGCAAACCCGATGATGATGGGCACAATCAGGGCAATGGCGCCGGGCAGCATCATTTCGCGGATGGCGGCCTGGGTGGAAATAGCCACGCACTTCTCGTATTCGGGCCGGCCGGTGCCTTCCATAATACCAGGAATCTCGCGGAACTGCCGACGCACTTCCTGCACCATGGCCATAGCCGCACGGCCCACTGCCGCAATAGCCAAACCCGAGAAAATAAACGGAATCATGGCCCCCACAAACAAGCCGGCCAGCACCCGCGCATTGCTGATGTCGATGGCCGTGATGTTGGCCGTGCCCATGAAGGCCGCAAACAAGGCCAGTGAAGTAAGCGCCGCCGAGGCAATGGCAAAACCCTTGCCAGTGGCGGCGGTGGTGTTGCCTACGGCGTCGAGAATATCGGTCCGCTCGCGCACCTCCTTGGGTAGCTCGCTCATTTCGGCAATACCGCCGGCGTTGTCGGCAATGGGCCCGAAGGCATCAATGGCTAGCTGCATGGCCGTGGTGGCCATCATGCCGGCCGCGGCAATTGCCACACCGTAGAGGCCCGCAAACTCGAAGCTGAGCACGATACCCGCCGCCAGCACGATGATGGGCAGCACCGTGGATTCCATACCCACGGAAATACCGCCGATAACCGTGGTAGCGTGGCCGGTGCTGCTCTGGCGCACAATGCTGAGCACCGGCCGCTTGCCCATGGCGGTATAATACTCGGTGATGATACTCATCAGCGTGCCCACAACAAGGCCTACCACTACCGCCCAAAACACATCCAACGAAGTAAACGGCACCGAGCCGGGCCGCCCAATAATCAAGTCGCCCGTGGGCAGCATCCAGCGAATGAGGAAGTAAGAAGCTACGGCCGACACGATGACCGATATGTAGTTGCCGGTGTTGAGGGCCGCCTGCACGTTGCCTCCTTCCTTCACCCGCACGCACAGAATCCCAATCAGTGAGGCCACAATACCCATCCCGGCAATCACCATGGGCAGCAGAATGGGCGAAAGACCCTGAAACTGGTCGCCGCGGGCTACCACCTCGCGGCCCAGCACCATAGTAGCCAGAATAGTAGCCACGTAAGAGCCGAACAGGTCGGCGCCCATGCCGGCTACGTCGCCCACGTTGTCGCCTACGTTGTCGGCAATGGTGGCGGGGTTGCGGGGGTCGTCTTCGGGGATGCCAGCTTCCACTTTGCCTACCAGGTCGGCACCTACGTCGGCGGCTTTGGTGTAGATGCCGCCGCCCACGCGGGCAAACAAGGCAATGCTTTCGGCCCCGAGCGAGAAGCCGGTTAGCACTTCCAGCGCCGTTTCCATCTCAATTCCGTTGGCCCCGCCGTTTTTGCTCACCACAAACAGCTGGTAGAACACGATAAACAACGAGCCCAACCCCAGCACGGCCAAACCCGCTACCCCCATGCCCATCACCGAGCCACCCGAAAACGACACGTTCAGGGCCTGCGACAGGCTGGTGCGGGCAGCCTGCGCCGTGCGCACGTTGGCTTTGGTGGCAATCTTCATCCCGATATACCCCGCCCCCGCCGACAGCAGCGCCCCGATAATGAAAGCCAGCACGATAACCGGGCTGGACTTCTCGCCGGTGCTGCCCAGGTAAAACAGAAAGGCGCAGGCAATCAACCCGAACATGGCCATCACCTTGTACTCCGCCTTCAGAAAGGCAATGGCGCCGTCGGCAATGTAACCGGCAATGGTGCGCATTCGCTCGTCGCCGGCATCCTGGCGGCTCACCCAACCGGAGCGCAGCCACGTGTATACCAAAGCCAGCAGCCCGAGTATGGGCACAACGTATAGAAAACCTGTCATAAAGTGGTGGGGTTGGAAGTGGGAGAGAAACTGGATTCGAATGGGTAAAATAGAGTTTATTACCTAATATTCAAGCTTCTCGCTTTCAACCCGAATCGGCCGTACGCCCTCCCCTGCCGCTGCTTACATCTCCCGCATCAGCACCTGATAGAGCGCCAGCATGCTGGCAATGTCGCGCTTGTCCACTATTTCATCGGGGGAATGCACGTTGTCCTCGGGGGCTCCGATGAAGCACCAGTCCCAGGGCTGCGCGCCGTGCTGGAGTTCCTTGGCATCGGAGCCGCCGCTGCCTTCCACTTCCAATTGGTGCGCAATGCCCGCCGCCTCGGCAATGCGGCGGATACGCTCTACGTAGGCGCGCCGCGGAATCAGGGAGTCGCGCAGGGAGATTACCACGCCCTGGCCGGGCTGCACGCCTTCGGTTACCCAGGTGATGTCGGAAATCAGGGCCTGCCGCACGCCGTAGGTTTCGTAGATGTATTTGGCCAGATAAGCCACCGAGCCACCGCCGTGCTCTTCCCAGCAACTGAAGGCCACAATGCCGTTTTCGAGAGTTTCGCAGAGGCGCAGCGCGTTCCAAACGCCCAACCGATTGTCGAGGTAGCAGCTTTGCACGGTAGTTTCGGTTTCGCGGAAGTCGCAGTGAAATGTTAATTCGGTGCCACGCTCTATCTCGCGGGTGAACTCATAGCCGATTTCCCCCGTTTCTTCGTCTATGGTCAACCGACAGTCAATTTCGCCCTGTGCATCGCGCCCCACTAAGCGCGACCCCGCTTCCAGCACCGGCCCCCCGATGCGCACCAGTTGTCGACCGTAGCGCACCGTAAAGCCAATACTATCCAGATGCGCGAAAACAGCGGTACGCGGGGCGCCAAAGACCAGCAGAATGCAATCCTGCCAGCCGTCGCCGGCCAGTACGGTGGGTTGCACTCGCCAGCTGTGTTGCTCTTGTTCAATGTAGCTGAGCACGTACTGGGTAAGCGCTGTTTCGTTTCCGGCGGGGGCCGCAATCCGACATAAGGTGTGCAAAAGGTCCATCACAAGTCGTTATCTAGTTGAAACTAGGACAAAAGCCATACTTTAGTTCTCCCACTGGGCGGCGCGGCACTGATCTATCATCGGCGACGCACTTGCAAGTAACTGTGTTTATGATTCTCCGCCTCCGATTTATCCTGTTACTGCTGCTGGCTCCCACGCTGGTTTTCGCCCAGCAGCCTGATACCACTCGCTCGTCGTCGCCCATCCGCAACATCGAAACCGGTAACGTGGATGTGCTGCCCACGGCTAATACCAAAGGGTGGCTGCTGCTGGACAAGGACATTCAAACGGAGCTGGAAGGCGCGGTGCAAAACCTATACAACTGCAAGTATGAGCGGGCTGAAAAGCAGTTTCGCTCTTTGCGGCGGCGCTATCCGCAGCACCCCATGCCTTATTTCCTGATGGGGTTGAGCCAGTGGTGGAAAATTGTACCCACCAACATCAAGACCAAGCAGTACGACAAACTGTTTTTCGCCTATATGGATTCTACTATCCAGAAGGGTGAAGCACTGTATGATACTGATAACCGGAACTATGAGGCCTGCTTTTTTCTGGCGGCGGCCTATGGATTTGATGGCCGCCTGCACGCCGAACGGTCTAACTGGCCCAAGGCTACGGTAAGCGCCAAACGGGCGTTGAAGTACCTGGAAATCAGCAAGGAAGCCAACGGATTGAGCCCAGAGTTCCTGTTTGGGCAGGCGCTGTTCAACTACTACGCCGTCTGGATTCCCGACAACTACCCGCTGCTCAAGCCAGTGTTGCTGCTCTTCCCAAAGGGCAACAAGCAGCTAGGGCTGCAACAGCTGCGCAGCGTGGCCGACAATGGCTTTTACGTGGGCCCGGAGGCTAAAGTATTCCTGATGCGCATTCTCAACAACGAGGAAAACAACTGGGAGGCCGCCGCACCCATTGCCCGCAACCTCGCCAAAACATATCCCGACAACGGCTACTTTCAACGGTTCTATGCCTTGTCGTGCTTTAATTTAGGCGACTTCCGGGAGTGTGAGCGGTTGAGTCTGGAGATACTGACGAAGCTCAACCAGGGCCTGCCCGGCTACGAGGCTACCAGTGGGCGCTACGCCACTTACTTTCTGGCTTGGCTGATGCAGAACCGCTATAAGGACTTGGAGAAAGCCAAGGATTATTACCAGCGCTGCATCGTTTTCTCGGAGCTGACCGACGAAGTGAAGGGCGGCTTTTACCTGCACTCCAACTACAACCTGGCCCGGATAGCCGACAAGGAGAAAGACAAAGCCGCCGCCCGGCGCTATTACTTGATTGTAGCCGACATTGCCGACAAAAAGTCGGCGGCTTACCGCGAGGCCAAGGCTTACCTGAAGAAAAATAAGAAGTAGGCTTTCCGAATCACTTATGGAGCTAACCGACCTTTTTCTTACCCCGCTTTATCTGGCGCTGTTTTATGCGCTGGCCTATGCCGTGCGGCCAAAGGTCACCAACTTCTACACCAAGAAATACTTCATTCCTGCTCTGTCGCTCAAGTTTATGGGAGCAATTGGGCTGGGGCTGATTTACCAGTTCTACTACAAAGGAGGGGACACGTTCAACTACCATTACCACGCCACCATTATTCATGAGGCTTTCGGTGCCTCGTTCAGCACGGGCCTGAAACTGCTAACCGCCTCTGAAAACTCGCCGGACATAGCGCCCTACACCGCGCGCATGTTCTGGTTTGGCAATGGCGGCGACAATACCGAGTTTTTTGTGGTGCGCATTGCGGCCTTTCTGGGGCTGCTGTGCTTTAATTCCTACACCGTAATAGCGCTGTTTTTCGCAATGATCAGCTTTACGGGCGTATGGGCCATGTACTTGGTATTCATTCGGGTATATCCGGCGGCCTATAAGCAGCTGGCTATTGCGGCCTTTTTCCTGCCTTCGGTCTTTTTCTGGGGCTCGGGCCTGATGAAGGATTCCTTATGCCTGGGAGCCCTCGGCTGGGTGTTCTACGGCTTCTATTACGGCCTGATTCTGAAGCGCAATATTCTCCGTTCGGCACTGTTTGGCGGGCTCGGCGCTTACTTGCTTGTCATGGTGAAAGTGTACATCCTGATGTCGTTTCTGGCGCCGGCACTGTTTTGGGTGTTTAATGAGAACAGTCAGCGCATTGGTAACCCCTTGTTGCGCACGCTACTTAAGCCTTTCTTAGTAGTTATTGGCCTGGGCGTGGGCTACCTTGGCTCTGTCAATCTAACTAAAGGCGACGAGCGGTTTGACGTCGAGAAGATTGGGGAAAGAAGCCGCATTACGCAGCAGGCCCTGTTTCTGCGCACCAAGGAAAATGGTTCGGCTTACAATATTGGAGAAATAGATGGCAGCCTGGGCAGCATTGTGCGGGTAGCACCACAGGCCGTATTTGTTACGCTTTACCGGCCTTTCATTTGGGAGGCCCGCAACCCCATCATGTTACTGTCGGCGCTGGAGGCGCTGTGGTTTACCTGGTTCACGGGCAGCATTCTGTTTCGGGCGGGGCTAATGCGCAGCTTACGGCTGATTGCCGCGCGCCCTATTATCTCCTTCTGCATCATCTTCACGGTTATTTTCGCCGTGGGCGTGGGCGTGAACAGCGGCAACTTTGGTACGCTGGTGCGCTACAAAATTCCGCTGATGCCGTTCTACCTGTCGGCGCTGTATATCCTCTACAGCGAGGCCACCCGCGCCGCCCAGCCAGCCTCTCGGCGCCGGGCCGTAGCCGCTTAAGAGAACAGGCTCAGAAAGTTCTGGCGGTTGGCCAGCACCGAATAGCGCTCTACTACCGTAGCACGCGCCGCTTCTCCCAGCCGAATGCGTAGTTCGGGGGTGAGCAGAAGCTGCTCCAGGGCTTCCCGCCATTCCGCAGCACTGCCGCACACATAGCCGTTCACACCGGACTGCACCAATTCTGTGTTCATCCCCACTGGCGACACCAGCGCCGGAATGCCCAAGGCCATGTATTGCAGAGCCTTGAACGCGCACTTGCCCTGCGCCCAGGGGTCGTCTTCGAGCGGCATAAGCCCGATGTGCAAGCCAGCCAGATCTTCGATTTCGGTTTCCTTGCGCCACGGCTGAAACCGCAACGACTTCAGCGGCAACACCGGCGGCTGGTTGGAAATCACCCGGAACTCGAACGTGTAGCGGGTTTCCAACTCGGCCAGCACCGGCACAATCTGCTCGATATACTTTAAAGTGGAATGCGTACCGGTCCAGCCGATAACCAGCGGGCCGGGGGCCCGCTGGTCGCGGATGCGGTTGTGCAGGTGCTCGGTGTCAATGGTGGTGGGGTTCACTACGGCCGCGGGGTTGAACTGCAGGGCGTAGTGGCGCAGGTAGGCGTTGCCGCAGCTGATTTTATAAGCCCAGCGGCAGATACTGCCCACTTTATGGTGCCACTTCACGCCGGCCACTATTCGGTTGGCTTCCGACGTATTAGGAATCCAGATGGCGTCATCGAAGTCGTAAATGATTCGTTTTCGCAAAACCTTGGCAACAATCCACTCAAAGAATGGCGGCCCAATCGGCGACGCTTCGCGGTGGATGAACACGTAGTCGTAGCCGGGCACCGTGAAGAGTAAGGCGGCCCGCCGCAAAAAACCACCAACAATACCTAAGGCCTTGGCTACCGTATGCCCGGGCTTGTAAAGAATAGCCCAGGTAGCATCAGACAGGAATGACACTAGCTGGTACGTATGCCCAGCTTCAGTGAGCAGGTCGAGATACTGCTCGAACCGAAACCGCTGCGACGGGGCCTTGCCAGGCGGGTAAGGAACCACAAAAAGAATGCGCATACGCGGCAGAGAGGCAAACAGAAAACAAACTATACTATCTGGTAGAAACGCAACACCGCCCGAACGATGCATTGTTGCTGACTTTCTTCCAGTTCCGTGTACAAAGGTAGCCGAACCAGACAATCGGCGTAGTGCTCGGCCCAAGGCAATAGGCGGCCATCGTGGCGAGGGGCATAGTAGGGGCTGCTGTGCAGGGGCTGATAGTGGAAAATAGCGGTGATGCCTTGCTGCTTTAATTCGGCAATCAGGGCAGTGCGCTCTGCTAAGCTACGGCACACCAGATAGAACAAGTGGCCATTCTGGGTGGTGTAGTCGGGCACGAACGGCAACCGTACGCCGAGTTGCGCTAGCGGCTGCAATTCGGCGAAATACCGCGCCCAAATAGCTTGGCGGCGCTGCTGAATAATTTCCAGCTCTTCTAGCTGAGCCCACAAAAACGCCGCGTTTATTTCGGCGGGCAGAAATGAAGAGCCGACATCAACCCAACTGTATTTGGCTACTTCGCCCCGAAAGAAAGCGGCCCGGTTGGTGCCTTTTTCGCGCAGAATTTCGGCCCGTGCTATCAGCTGCGGTTCGTTTATTACCAGCATGCCCCCTTCGCCGCCGGCCGTCACGTTTTTGGTTTCGTGGAAAGAAAATGCGCCGAGTGCGCCGAGCGTACCAAGTGGCCGCCCCCGAAAACCGCCCCCGAGGGCCTGCGCCGCATCTTCTACCACTGCCAAGTGGTGGCGCTCTGCTACGGCGCGCACCGCATCCATGTCGCAGGCCAAACCGGCGTAGTGCACTGGCACAATGGCGCGGGTACGGGGCGTAACCAAGGTTTCCAGCTGTGCTGTATCGAAGGCCGGACCGTCGGCCGAGCTGTCAACAAAGATGAGTTTGGCCCCACGCAGAACAAAGGCCGTGGCCGTGGAGGAAAAGGTGAAGCTAGGGAGCAGTACTTCGTCGCCGGGCTGAAGGTCGAGTAGTAGGGCGGCTAGTTCCAGCGCGTCGGTACCCGAGGTGGTAAGCAGCACACGGGGCACACCCAACTGGTGCTGTAGCCACTCCTCGCACCGCCGGGTAAATATCCCGTCGCCGGAGAGCTTACCGGAACGCACGGCTTCCTCGATGTAGCGGGTTTCGGTGCCTATGAAGTACGGCTTGTTGAACGGAATGAGCATAAGGCCAGCGTAAACCACCCGGAGGTAGGGCGGCAAAACTAGCAGGATTCCGGCGAATCAGGGTCTGGCGCTCTTACAGGGGAGGCGGCAGGGGCCGGGCAGGTACTCCTACGTAGGTGCCCGGCTCATCCAGGCTGCGCACCAGCACCGCCCCCGCCCCAGTGCGTACCTCAGCGGCCAGCGTAAGGCCATCCATAACGGTAGTACCGATGCCCAGAAAACACCGTTCTCCCACTCGCACCCGGCCTGCCAGGCGCACGCCCGGCGCCAGCATGCTGTGCGCGCCCACCCGAGTGTCGTGGGCTATAATGCAGCCGGGGTACAGAAATACGTTGGGCTCAAGCTGCACATTCAAATCGAGCACGCAGCCCGGCGAGATAAATACGCCGGGCTGAAGCACGGCACTGGCATCCACGTAGGCCGCCGGATGCACGAATTGAGCAAACGGGATGCCGGCCGCCATGAGTTCGTTGAATACCTGCTGCCGATAAGCCATGTGCTGATACCCGATGCCCAGCAGCAACTCCTTGAACTGGCCCGCTGCATAGGCTGCTTCCACTTCGGCCATCGTTCCTAATACAGGCTCAGGACTGATAGTTTCCGTTGCCCAGTCGTCGAAAAAACCCGCCACCAGCCAGCCATCGGTCTGCCGCAGGTGTTGCGCTATTTGCTGCCCCATAGCGCCAGCCCCAAGTATGGCCGTACGGCGTGGTAGATGCGGCATAGGGAAAGGAATTATAATGCGGACAAGTGTTTTGCAACGAAAAAGGCAGCCTGCACTGGCAAACTATTCCAGCGTTTCGGCCTCTATAAAATCGGGGCGACGAGTGGTTTTGAGGTTGATGCGGTGAATGTACTCGCCCAAAATACCCATGCCTAGCAGCAACAGCCCTACCCCTATTCCAATAGCCACAATAAGTGAGGCAAAGCCCGGCAGCAAGTCGTTGTAGAGCAGCTTACGCAACAAGATGTAGCTGGAATACAGCGTGGTAAGCACAAACACCAACAACGACGCATACGACAGCAACCGCACCGGCACATCGGAAAAGGTGACGAAGATATTGATGGAGTGCCTTATCAATCGGCCCAACGTGTAGCTGCTGCGGCCCGTCGAGCGTGGTTGATGCGTTACGGGCACGCTGCCTACGCTGCTCGTTACCCAGGTCAGGTAGCCATCCAGAAATGTGTAGGAGTTGCGCATGCTCAGGCAATGCCGGGCTACCTCGGTTTTTAGCAGGCGAAATGCAGAATAATCGGGGTGCAGCTCCGGGATGCCCAGGCGCAGCATCTGCCGCAGCAGACCCGATGTAAGGTTGCGCCAGCCAGCGTGCTGCCGCACGGCGTAGCAGCCATACACCACGTCGAAATTTCCTTCCACCTGCCGCTGAATCAGCTGGGTAATGTCGGCCGGCACGTGCTGCAAATCTTCGTCGAGCGTAACAATGAACCGCCCCGTGGCGTGCCGGAAACCGCAAAGCAGCGCGTTGTGCTGCCCGAAGTTGCGCGAGAGCCGGATGAGCTTCACGGTAGCCGCGCCTAGTTCCTGCCGCAGCTGCTGCATTACCTCCCAGGCCTCCGGGTGGCCACCATCGTGCACCAGAATCAGCTCATACGAATAGCCCGCTTCCTTGAAAAACGCCCGCACCTGCTCCGCCAACGGCCGCAGGGTTTCCTGGCCCTGAAAAACGGGCACCACCACGGAATAGTCGAGCGAGTGTGTGGAGCTGGTATTCATTGTATTTCAGTGGCCACTGCCTGACCGGCTTTCCATACGTATTGCGCCGCCGCTGGCCCCATGTTAAACAACACATCTACAATGGATACCGCCGGCTCAAACGGCCCGCCGTGTACTTGCGGGTACGTGGGGTAGCCGGCATACTCCATCCAGCTTACCCCGATACCTGCTTTCGTCAGCTGTTCTTCGGCCAGGTACTGCCGCGCGGCCGGCCCCGACAGGTAGCTGTTACCGCCTACCGCCTGCACCAACTGCACCAGCCGGGTGCTCCGATCAGCAGTAGGATCGTAGGCGTAGTCGGAACAGCGGCTGATGCGGGTGCGGATGCCCAGCTTGTCACAGATGGCAGTAAGGAACAGCACGTTGATATCGGTTAGATACTCCAGCTCAGCCGCTTGGGCATATAAGTCGGCTAACACCTCACGCCCAAACTGAAAATGCGAGGCCCGCGCGTATGCCTGGCTAAGGGTGCGCCAATGCTTATCAGCCCAGCGGCGGTCCATCACCTGCGTGTCGCGGATGCGCTGCTGGAGCGTGTTACGGCGTACCGGCACAGTTAACCACTGCGTGCCGTGCGCCGTGCGGATACGGTTCCGGTTGCGCCAGTCGTTTTTGGTGTACTGCATATCGTCGTACACAATAAACTCATCGACGCTGGCAATCAAATCGAAGTATCCCCGCCACGGTAAGTAGTTGGATTGCAGAACAGCAACTTTCTTGAGTAGCTCGGGCATCGTTTAGCAACTAGGCGTGGCGGATTTTACGCCGTTTGGCTGGCCAGGGGCAATAGTAGCTGTTCGTACGCTTCCTGCGCCCTGGCCACCGTACGGTGCCGCACCGCCAACTCCCGAATATCAACCCGATACTTGGGCTGCTGCAACAGCGTTGAAATCTGCTGCAAGGCAGCGGGCACGGTAGCGGGCCGTTCGAGGTTGAAGATAGCGCCGCCGCCTTCCTGCTGAATAATGTCGCTGTCGTCGCCGACGCCTTCGGTAAGCAGCACCGGCAGGCCAGCCGCCCAATATTCGCCTACTTTGATGGGTGAGCAAAACCGGCGGCACTCGGCAGGCTTGATGGTGGCGAAGGCGAAATCAGCCGCCGACAAATACCCCGGCACTTCGGCGTGGGGCGCTTTGGTCACGAACACCTGCTCGGGGCCGAAACCTACTTTGGCCAGCTTGGCGCGCACTTCCGCTTCGGGGTTGGGCGTGAGTACCAGCAAGCGGAACTGCGGCCCGAAATGCGCGGCAGCATCCCGGAACAGGTCGAAGGCTTCGGCATCGTAGTAGATGTCGCCGAACTTGCCCACGTAGATACCAACCGGCGCGGCTTGGTTGATGCCCAACCGGGCGCGCACTTGTTGCCGGCGGGTGGGGTCGAAGCTGAAATCGGGCACGTTTACGGAGCAGGGCACCGTTACGATGCGCGGCGCAGGCACGCCCTCCTGCACCAGCTGGCGCCGGTAGTTTTCGGCCACCGGCATGAGGCCCACGGCCAACTGCTTTTGCTTTTTTTCCCAATACCGCTGAAACAGATACCGAGGGTCATAGCTTTTCCACACCCCCGATTCCAGCATGTAGTCGGCGTGCGGCTCGAATGATTCTACCAGGAAAGGCGTCTTGGTTTTCTTCCACACCAGATACGCCAGTGCCCCGGCCGGTGCGCCCCGGCCCAACAGCACATCAATACGGTGCGCTTTCACCAACGCAATCAACTCGTTAGGAAAACGCACGAAGTCGTCGATTTTGTTGAGCAGCAACGGCTGGTTCTGCCGGCTGCGGAGCGGCGCAAACGTAATTTTATCGGTGACGAAACCTGGTGCAAAGCGTAGTTCCCGGCTGGCGCTAGCCCCCCGTTCAATCGTTACGAATAGGATGCGCTTGATTTCGGGTGTTTCCTGAAGCAGGCGCAGATGTGGAAATACCGTGGAAACCGTAAGCCCGTCTTCAAGGCCCCAATAACTTAGAAAAAGCAGATTCATTAGCGGAGTATCGTAGAGTCAGTTGCTAGCCGCGCAGTCCTTTCAGCCGGCCAATAAGCTGCGGCCCCGCCAGAATACGGCCAGCCAGCGGCAGCGCCTTGCGCAAGGGCAGCCGGGGCCAGGCCCGCCGCAAGAACCCGATGGCCTGGGTCCGGTTGCTATCAGCGTAGGCATGAATGGCGCACAGATAATAAATATGCCCTTGGAGCTGCCGGTTTTGGGCGGTGGTAAGCCGCACATGCGTGTTTACCCAGTCTGTAAGCTTCAGCCAGCGCCGGATCAGGCCCTGGTTGTCAGCGCGCATCGAGCGGCCGTCGTGGTCGTTCATGGTCAGCGTTACGGCATCCACGAGGTACACCGAGTCGTGCTGCGTGTTTTCCAGCATGAACATCCAGTCCTCTACGGCGGCAAACGTACGGTCTTCCTCGAACCGCTTCAGTTCCGGGTTCTGGCGGCGCACACAAATGTTGCAAGCCAGCGCGTTGCCGCTCAGAAAAAAATCGAGCCCGTAGCGGCCGGCCGGCAACGGAGCCAGGTCGCTGGCGCTGCGCTGCCCGTTGCGGTTGAAATCGAACTTGGTGGCAATGAAATTGGGCTGGTTTTGTGCCTGAATGGCCTCGTGCAGCGTGGCCAGGTGCGTCGGATGCAACAAGTCGTCGGAATCCAGAAACAGGGCGTACTCGCCTTGGGCCCGCGCCAGCCCGTAGTTGCGGGCCAGGCCCCGCTCGCCGTTGGCCTTAGCATAGTAGTGCAGGCGCGGGTCGGGCAACTGGCGCACTACGTTGGCGGTGTTGTCTTTGCTGCCATCATCCACCACAATAATTTCAAACGCAGTAAACGTTTGAGCCAAGACCGAGCGTAACGTATCGGCAATGAAACCGGCGCGGTTGTAGGTGGGAATGATAACGCTGAAAAACGGAGTAGGCATGCCGGCTAGTTGAGAATCGGGCTCGAAAGCTCATGCCGCCGCAGCTATTCTGCGCTTCATCAAGCTTTCCAGACTGGACTGCAAAGGTAGCCGGACTTTGGCTATCCATAGCCGGAACCTGGGTTGTTGGCAGGCCAGCCGGTACCTTTGCCCATGATTTTACTCGGCAGCCTGCCTTAACTTCTTTTCCTGATGACGACCGAAGAGTGGCTCGATAGATATTATAGCCTCAACAATTCTTTTAAGAAACGGCTGGTATTCCGTTTAGGCGTTGATTCCGGGTTTTTCTCGGAATACAACAACATGATTCTGGCGCTACTATACTGCCTGAAATACGGCATTCGGTTCGAGCTGTATTCTGATCATACCCATTTTGCGTTGCGCGACGGCTGGAACGACTTTTTTGCTCCTTTCAAGTCCGTAAATACCCAACGCATCAACAAAGACTATAATTTACGGCCCTACATAATCGAGGAAAGCAAGGAAGCGCCTTTGCAGAAAACGGTAAAGTACACCTACATAAAGCGAGCCTACCAACTCTTGTTCGGGGTTGATTACATGACCCAGGATTTATGGCCTCACCATCGAGACCAAGCCTTCGCGCAGGCCACTTTTGATATTCCAGAGCTGGGCTTTCATCAGACGCCTCTACTGGAAGCCACCCAGCAGGTTATTAAAGCGCTGTGGCACTATAATGAGCAGAGCGCGCCGTTGGTGGCGTCCTTCCTCGATACCCTGCAACTTCCCGCCGAATACATCAGCCTGCACGTACGCGCCGGCGACAAATTCACGGAAACTGAGATGTACGACTTCAGTGAGTACATGATTCCGGCGGCCCGTTTTTCCCGCAATCAAGAAGCGTTTATTCTCACCGATGACTATACCGTCATAGAGCAGCTCCAGGTGCAATATCCGGCCTGGCGATTTCACACCTTGTGCGCGCCTACCGAGCGCGGCTACTTCCACCGCGACTTTGTGAAGCAGGACAAGCAGTTTAAGTACATGCAACATTTGAAGCTATTTGCCAACATGGACGTCTGCGCTGGCTCCACCAAATTTATTGGCACTTACAGCTCCAATCCTGGCATGTACATGGGGATGCGCATTGGGCCAGAGCGGTGCTTCTGCCTGGATTTCGACAAGTGGCTGATTTGGTGAGGCCCTGGCTGGTCTTATCTAAGCGCCCCCTACCAGTTGCTCCATTATGGCTCGTATGCCCCACAGGAACGCCAGCGTGGCCAACACCAGTGCTATGCTGCGCGCAGCCAGCCTAAGCACCGGCAGCTTCAACAGATACAGGATGTTCATATCCACCAAGAAGGTAACCACCAGGCTACTCAGCCCGAAGAGCAGCATCCCCAGGTTCAGGTTGTGGTTAACTATGCCAATCAACAAACTGGCCGCCCGAACCAGTACCAGCAGGGCCGTACCAGCCAAGGCCAACCGCTGTCGGTGCAGCACCGCGTACACCGGGCTGGTGGCATACGAGGCCAGCCTAAACACATAGTAGTAGCCCAGGTACCCAGTAAAGACGCCTGCCTGCTCCCACTTGGCCCCAAACACAAAGCCAAATATCCAGTCGCCGAACACGGTGATAATGCCAAAGGGCAGCAAGCCCAGGTAAAACAGCCGGTTGTAGAGGTCGAGGCAAATGTGCCGAAGGCGCGCGGGTTCCTGCTGGTAGGTTTCGGTGGCTTTTTGCAGAAACACCGGGGCCACCGCATTGCCAATCAGGTTGAGGGGAAGCTCCAGCAAGCTAGTGGAAAAGGCGTACAGCCCGACGGCCCCGGCACCAAAACCCGTAGTCAGAAAGAAGATGGGTAGCTGCCCGGCCAAGTTACTGAGGTAAGCCGTCGGCATCACATAGAAGGGGTATTCCCGGTACTGCCAAGCCACTGCCTTAATCCGGACCCACGAAAACGGGCGTCGCACCTCGTGCAGCTGCCGGTGGATGCCGCTGAACAGCATACTGCCAAACATAGTGAGCTTGGCAAACAGGTCGCCCAGCAGTAGGCCGCCCACTGGCCCATTACCCAGCCACCCTACGCCCAGGGTGAGGCTGCGGCCCGCTACAGCCGTTGCCACGTCAATACCCGCGCGCTTCTTGAAATCCTTGGTGCGCAGGTACCACGCACTCATCACTACGTTCAGGTTGAAGACGAATACCGCAAACGGAATAACGTAAAACCACCCGCCCAGCGCCTCGGCCTTCAGCCAGCGCAGCAACGGCTCATGCAGCAGCCCGAAAGCCAGCAGCATTCCTATCAGCGCCACCACGCTCAGTAGCACCGTCAACTGCACCAAGGCCAGAAATCGGCTACGCTGCCGCGGCAACAGAAAAGCCGGCGCGTACCCCAGCGTAGAGAACAAACTAACGTTGCTGACAATAGCGTTGAATACTGCGAATAGCCCGTAGCTCTGCGGTTCGTACAGCCGCGTCATAATGGGAGATACAGCGAAGCCCAGCACCGCCACTGCTGCCGTGCCAGAAAAGGTAATGGCAAAATTCTGCGCGAATGAGCCCTTCTGTCGCAATTGCCTAATGCTGGCGTCCACCGTGTGCCGAAGGCGCTTATACATGCGGGAGGGATATAACAAAAGTGGCAGAAACCGCCACCCGGACGACTTCTGCCACTATCTACAATTTAAAAGCTATTCCCGCAAAGGCCTACACAACACGGCGGCGTTGGCGGATGGGGGCTACTCGTGGTAGTTGTACACTTTGTGGCCACCTTTGAGCAGGTACTCGTCGCGCTGGAACAGGGCCACGTCGGCAGCCATCATGTCTTTCACCAGCGAGTTGAGGTCATGCTTTGGCTCCCAGCCCAGCTTGGTTTTGGCTTTGGTAGGGTCGCCAATCAGCAGTTCCACTTCGGTTGGGCGGAAATAGCGCGGATCAATTTCCAATACCACCTGCCCTACTTCCAGGCCGGCGGTTGGGTTGCCGCAACGCACTACGTGGCCTTTTTCGTTTACCCCTTCGCCAGTGAAGGCCACCTCAATACCTACTTCAGCAAAGGCACGCTGCACAAACTCACGCACCGTAGTAGTCACGCCAGTGGCAATTACGAAGTCCTCGGGGGTGTCCTGCTGCAAGATGCGCCACATAGCCTCCACGTAGTCCTGTGCGTGGCCCCAGTCGCGCTTGGCGTCGATGTTGCCCAGGAAAATCTTTTGCTGCAAGCCCAACGAAATGCGCGCTACGCCACGGGTAATCTTGCGCGTTACAAACGTTTCGCCCCGCAGCGGCGACTCGTGGTTGAACAGGATACCGTTGCAGGCATACATGCCGTACGCCTCCCGATAGTTCACCGTAATCCAGTAAGCATACATCTTGGCCACGGCGTACGGCGAGCGGGGATAAAACGGCGTGGTTTCGCTCTGGGGAACCTGCTGCACCAAGCCGTACAGCTCCGAGGTGCTGGCCTGGTAAATGCGGGTCTTCTTGGTCAAACCCAGAATCCGGATGGCTTCCAACAACCGCAGCGTACCAATACCATCAGCGTTGGCCGTGTATTCGGGCGTATCAAACGACACCTTCACGTGCGACATGGCGCCCAGGTTGTAAATCTCGTCGGGCTGCACTTCCTGAATGATACGAATCAGGTTAGTGGAGTCCGACAAGTCGCCGTAGTGCAGCTTGAAGCGCACGTTGGTTTCGTGCGGATCCTGGTACAGGTGGTCAATCCGGTCCGTATTGAAGAGCGAGGAGCGGCGTTTCAGGCCGTGCACCTCGTATCCTTTTTCCAGCAGGAGTTCGGCCAGGTACGCGCCGTCCTGGCCCGTGATACCCGTAATCAGGGCTACTTTCATTGGTATATGGTTGGTAGTAAATGAGTCGTGGTATGCGGGGCATTCCCGCTCAGGCAACAGGAATCAGCCGTAAAGGTGCCGCAGGCGAAAGTTCAACTAACTGAGGCGGCAAAGATAATAGCAAAAAAACAGGCTCCCAACTATTCCCCTTTCCTCAATCCCTCTGCTAGCAAAAGTGTTGATTATCGAGCAAGATCTTTCAGAATCACGTCACCAATGCGGCGAGCATTAGCTTCCGACCCGAATTTTTCCTGTTCTACCCCTTCCACAAAGGCGGTGATGGCATCGGTGTACTGCCGGTATTCAGCGTATTGCATCTGTTTCAGAAACTGATATAATTCCTGATTGGAACTGAAGTCGCGCCGATCAACGAAACAGGCTTTCGGCACGGACTTAGCCACGTCGGGGTCGCCCCAATATACGGGCACGCAGCACGCGGCAAAGCTGTCGAAAATCTTCTCGGTGAGGTAGCCGGGCAGGCCCCCAGTATTTTCATAGGCGATATTGAACCGATACTGGCGCAGCACCGGAATTTTCTGGTCGTGGGCTACCGGGCCGCGGTTCACAATATCGAACAGGGCTTTGCGGCGTGCGGCTACCGTGCGGGTTATACGCTCGGTGAGGGCAACCGGTGCCAATTTCTGCAATACGCCCAGGCCCCGAAAGC
Source organism: Hymenobacter telluris (assembly GCF_017313265.1). Lineage (GTDB taxonomy): Bacteria > Bacteroidota > Bacteroidia > Cytophagales > Hymenobacteraceae > Hymenobacter > Hymenobacter telluris. The sequence continues at coordinate 101,737 of NZ_JAFLQZ010000003.1, forward strand.
TCTCATACGTTTTCGGGTGAATCACCCGGCTGTACAAATCAAACTCGTCGGGATGATTCTGGGCAAACCATTTGAGGGTCAGGTACCGCTCGTGCAGCAACGACGTAGAGCCTTTGGGGGGCTTCACTACTCCAAAGCTGGCGGCCATGAGTACGCACAGCTTCCGGTTGTTGAACTCTTCTTCACTGGTCGGCCGAAAACTGTTGTTTTCTTCTAAATCAATGGCAAAATGGTAGTGGAAATACCGCTGGTTGTCCACCATATTATAATTGTAGGTGAACACCTTGTCGAAAACCTGGTGGTTGGCTGGGTTCCAGTTGTGCGGATAGTAGGTAGCTGGCTCACTCAGAATCAGATAGTTGCTGCGCCCTTCGCGCCAAGGAGCGTTCTGAAAGGGCAGGCAGTTATCAAGTCCGATGACCAGCTCCGACTCTTCGGGCGGGTGAATATCCTGCGTCCCTAGCTCAATGCCATGCCGGGCCAGATAGTCGCGCAGCGACGAAAACATGAAGGCGCTGTTCTTCATGCCATAGAAGGACTCGTTCAGGAAGATGCCATTTTGCAGCAGCGCAGGGTCTTCTACGACGTAAAGAGTGGCTTTCATTCGGTGTGCAATGGATGATTCTGCCTGCTCCGGTGTGGCGAGCAAGAGCAGCAATAAGTTGGGTAGTTAGAGAGTGGCTGACTGCAAATCCTGCATAATAACGTGGGCTATTCGCTGGGCATTGGCCTCGGAGCCAAATTTTTCCTGCTCTACCCCCTTCGTAAAATCAGCTATAGCCTGCATGTATCCCTGATACTGGGAGTATGGCATTGTTTTGATGAACTTGTACAGTTCTTCGTACGACTGAAATTTACGCCGGTCGATGAAGCACTCTTTGGGAATGAAACGCTCTATTTCCGGCTCGCCCAAGTAGATGGGCACACAGCCTGCTCCGAAACAGTCGAATATCTTTTCCGAGATGTAGCCGGCCAGTTTGGTGTTCTCGTAGCAAATAGCAAAACGGTAGTTACGGAACGTTTTGATTTTATCATTAGGACCGACTGGGCCACGGCTTACAGCCTTGAAGATAGTTTGCCGGCGCTCAACCACCGAATTCGTTACTTTTTTTACGATGGGAGCCGGCAGCACCCGTTGCAGCACCCCCAGTCCCCGGAAGCTTTGCAACAAACGCGGATTAATGCCCCGGCTGTACAAGGAAAACTCCTGCGGGTGGTGGCGGGCAAACCATTTCACGGTTTGGTACCGCTCGTAGAGCAGTGAGGTGGAGTCGCCGGTAGGCTTGGTTGGCTGAAACATACCCGCCATCAGCACGCACAAACGCCGCTCATTGAACTCCGCTTCCGATACCGGCTGAAAAGCCGGCGTACCGTCCAAGTCGATAGCGAAGTAGTGATGCATGTACTTTTTCTCGTCGGCCAGGGTATAATCGTAGGTGAATACCCGGTCAAAAATGGCGTGGTTTTCCTTGGCCCAGTTTTCCGGATAATACGTATCCGGCTCGTTTAGCAGCAGATACACTTTAGCGGTTGGCTTGCGCTTTATCTGTTGCAATGCCACTGTTTGGTCCAGCGCAATAATAAGGTCTGCTTCGGCTGGTGGATGAATGTCCTGCGTGGCCAAATCGATGCCGCGCCCGGCCAGGATGGTACGCAGGTCGGTAAACAGAAAGCCGTAGTTCTTAACTCCGTTGATAGACTCACCTGAGAAAATACGGTTTTGTAAAAAGTCCGGCTCATTGAGCACGAAAAACGTAGCTTTCATTTAGTAATATTTAGCGCACGAAAGAGTAATATCCTGATTCTTTCTTGTGCCCGACACTCGTGGCTCCCATCTATCAGGCTGCATATCCGTCAGGGCTGCTCGAATACTCTACAATCAGGCATGCCCATTCCGGTAGGTCAGCTCACACTGGGAAATTGGCAGAACTTTTCAGTGGGATACGCTCCAGATAGCAAGGAAAGTACAAAGCTAGGCAATAAACCACTCCCGATAGAGCCTCCAGAACTCTCTCGCTACCCAGCCTTGGAGACTTGCTGCCTATTATCCTGTTTTGCTACCCGACTTGAGCCGCATTTTAAACCCATACGGAATGCTTTTCAGGTAGTATGCATATCGGCCCGTTCGGAAGGCTAGTTGTATCAGCCGCTTAATTCCATCCAGGCTGTTGCCATTCATCAAATCGTGCATGGCTATTCGGCTGGCGCCATTCACAATTGCCATTTCGTTGTCGTGCAGCGCTTCTGTGGCACCTAGCTGTTGCAGTTTGGTTGCCAATTCATTGCGAACGAGCACCTCATGCTCGTACATCCGCAGCATGTTGTGGCTGGTACTTGTCGGATGTACTCGCACTAGAGCCCAGGCAGCCGGATTTCCGTCGTATAGGAAACAAGCGCCGGCCAAAGCACACCGAACCCAGTACTCCCAATCCTCCACACTGCGCAGGTGTTCCGCAACCGGCCCCACTCGTTGCAACAGCTCCCGGCGAATTAAAGCTGCGTTTACAGCCATTATATTTTTTTTAACCAGCGCATTTATCATTACCGCGCCGCAACCGCTTACTTCCGGCATCCAGGCGCTATCCTGCATATCGAACGAGCGGCTTAAACTATCGGGCTGCCCCTGTCGGAAACAGCGCACATCACCATACACAATATCTACCTCCGGGTGGGCTTCCAGCAACAAAACCTGGGTTTCCAGCTTGCGAGGCACCAGTAGGTCGTCGGAATCCAGAAACTGAATGTATTGCCCTTTTGCAGCGGCCACCCCCGTATTTCGGGCCGCCGACATACCTTTATTTTCCTGGTAGATGTACCGAAACCGAGTATCCCGCGCCTGATACTCCTCGCCTACCGCCCGAGAGTTGTCGGTCGAGCCGTCGTCGATGATAATGCACTCCCAGTGCGGATACGTTTGAGTTAGCACCGAATCCAGGGTTTCGGGCAGCAGCCAGCCGTAGTTGTAGCAGGGGATAATGATGCTTACCAGATTCATGTGCTTGAAGGAAAATGAGCGAACTAATGCCGCAGCAGGCTCTGCGGCAGCACATACAGCCGGATCAGTTGCTTGAGCACCACCCAGTTGAGCGGAAATCCATGCTGACGGGCAATAGCCAGGCAAGCCCGCGCCGCAGCATAGTGGCCGGCGTCGTTGTAGCGGTGCACGGCCAGCCACGCTTGGTGGCGAACGAAAGCAGCCAGTTCTTGCTTCGGCACCCGTACCGGGTAGCGTGTAGGCACAAAGGGCGTGGCCTTTTCCACAATGAGTTGCCGAACGGCATCCAGCAACACCGCCGGCTGCCCAGTACTATACAGCACGTTGTAGAAAACCCGCTGAATGTCCTGCTCAAAATGGGTGCCTTCCGCTACCGTCTTTGACGCCTCATGCAGTCGGAAATACGTGAGCAAGCTGTCAGACAGCAGCACCTTCTCCTGACCGGCTTGCAGCAAATAGCGAAACCACAGATCCAGATCCATGGTGTAGCGAAATTGCTCGTCAACGCCTAGCTGCTTCAGAATACTAGCTTTGAAAAACGTGGAAGGCTGGTTGATTTGATGACGGTTCAAGGTGTCACCAACAGTAGCATCCAGTCCCATACGCATTCCGCGCGTATCCAGCTGGCTGATGTCGTTCAGGAAGTAGTCGCAACCGCCGCACAGCACGTCGTAATGCGCCAAGTCAAACTCGCGGGCCAGACTATAAAAGGCACCAGGCGCCAGCAAATCGTCGCTATTGATCCAGTTAACAATATCACCCGTCACCTGAGCCAGCCCTTTCTGAATGGCGTGGCTCTGGCCCCGGTCTTTCTCGCTCACCCAGTATGTTATCCAAGGCTCGTACTGCCGGATTACGTCCAGCGTGTTATCGGTACTGCCTGCGTCGATAATAATCAGCTCGTAGCGTGGGTAGTCTTGGGCTATAACCGAGCGAATAGTTTCCTCTAAATATTGCCCCTGGTTATAGCTGGGTGTGATGATGGAAATTTTAGGAAGATATGCATCACGTATATCATGCTTAGCAGACTCTGCGTACAACCAAGGCCACATTGTTTTACCAATAGGAGTTGATGGTAAAGACGGAAAAGAAGTCATAATTGTGCTTGAGCTGCAGTGCGTTAAAATTCAACGCATTCCTACTGAATTAGATATCGACAATTACATCCTGTCAGCAATATTGCTTTGAATAATATTGTGAGCATTTTTATCTATCCTTTTCTTTAAATCCATAACATCTAAATAGTAGTTTTTAACGTTTTTCATATCTTTAATTCGAGCATATATAATGAGCATATCTCTATTGACGTTCATAATAGATACTTCATTCCATTTGATTAAATCTTTTACGTATTGCAAGGTTATCATACGCTTCAATACACCTTTTATCATATAAGCTGTATCTTTCAAATGATTCGAAATACTTAAATACTTAATAGGATTGCCCCACAATGTATTAATATAAGCAAATATTCTAGTTTGGCTCCAAACAGAAGAATAAAATAGTCGATTTCGGTAACTTTTGGTCAATCTAACTGCTGTCATATGATGAATTAAATACAACTTAGAGGAATACCATATTTCGTAGCCCAACATCTGTGCTACATAGCACAACTCATCATCTTCCCCAGCTGTCAAATTCTTACTTCCTTGTCGGCCTATGAACAGACTTTTGAAACCAAGACTATATAGTTGATGCCAGATTATAGTCCGGACGAACATACCTGCGCCCCATAAAGCGTTTCGGCCAATATTGCCATCAGCGAATACTTCAAAACGACCATTATTGTATCCTTTTTGCTCACCTACAGCATAGCAGTGCTGATAAGCAGGAAACCATGAAGGAGGAACAATATCAAATGAAGCTGCATTAGGCCCACCTATAATCCCAATTTTAGCATTACTTTCTAATAGATGGTAGCCAATTCGTAAATAATCATTATTCAAACGATTATCATCATCTACAATACAGGCATAGCAGTATTGAGCTTTCTGAAAAGCTAACTCGACAGCAAAATTTTTACCAGGTCGTTGCTCTCTAAAGATTCGCAACGGCATTGCTCTGTCAGACTGTTTCCAATAGTTTTCAGCTATGAGAGCAGTATCATCAGTGCAAGCGTTGTCAACAAGGATTATTTCGCATTTTATACCAGCTGACAATTCCTGCTCCGCTAAATGACGAAGAGTTTCGGTTATGCGAGATGCACTATTATAAGTACAAATGAGAAATGAAACGCCATTGAGAAAAGACATTGCAGGTACTTTTATTTTTTTGCACTCTATTCCTGAATAAATCTATATTATTACGCTATTAATCAGGAACTATACTGTTCAGAATACCTGTCACTTTGTTGATAAGTTTTCTTTTAAATGTATAATAGTCTTTTATCTTTTTATTTTTAACTTCGTCATTCTTTATTTTATAATAAGGAACTATTTTCTTTAATTCAATTCCATTATTTTGGACAACCTTACTACGATATTGCTCAAAAATAGGTTTTATATCCTGACGATTTTCAAATGTAATGCGTGTGTTATAAGAACTTATCCTGTCTGGAATATTAATATTAAAGTGACTGAAGTGAAAAAAGGCCAACTTATATTTATTATTGACTAGCCAATTTCCTTTATCATCAACAGTTAGTAGGCGCTCGTGCAAGTTCCAGTTTGCAGCATTATATCCAGGATCACGGATAATATAGTATGAATCAAAAAAAGCAGGTATATAATTAATCCAAATTTGATCATAAAATAATCCTTCATCATCCTTACGAAAACCGTATTTAACACATCTATCTGCCCACCAATCAAGAAAGAATGAAAGTTGAATATGCTTCGATAAAGCAATAAAACCTAAATTAAATATACCTGTAGGAAGTATGTGCCTATCATTAGGCCCAAATTCGTCGTCAATAGGAGATAATAAGTGTGGCGTCAGAGTTACCATTGAAGTAGAAAGCCCGTACATTACTTCATCTAAACGAGCAAACAATTGAATATCAGGATCAAGATAGATTACCTCATTTGCTTGTAAATTATCAAAGAAATGTTTAAAGTAGAAAGGCTTTACTGTAGTGTTCAATTCTATGATATTAAATTTTTCACTGAGGCTATTAATATCTGGCATTGAAATATTTTCAGCCAACAAAATATCACAACCATATAATGAGTAATCAATTTGATTATTGAGCTTATCAACTAGCCCAATAAAAAAATTATACTCAGGATGAAATAATTTAAAAGAGTCTACTAATACCTTAGCAGCACCCAAGTAATTATTTGAACAGAGCGTAAACGCGACTTTCATGTATTATATGTTAGACGAGAACTTTTATTATCCTTGCAGGATTTCCTCCAACAACTGAATTTGCAGGGACATCTTTGGTTACAACTGCATTAGCACCTATTATGGCATTTGAGCCTATTTTTACACCTGGAAGAATTGATACATTCTCGCCTATCCAAACATTATTCTCTATTATCACAGGTCCCTTAGAATATAATTTTCTATGTACCGGAGCTACTTTAAGCGCCTCAGAGTTGACCTCACCATGAGAATGATCAGATATATAAATTCTACTTGCTAATAGAACATTATCACCAATAAATATTTTATTTATACATCCAATATGAACATCAGTATTAAATACAACATTGTTTCCTATATATATTTCAGGAAAGAATTTTTGCTCTCCATATTTATCCCATGCTTCTATTCTCAAATTATACATTGCAGCAAATCCATTTCCTATAGAAATGTATTTTGGATTTTTAATAATCATATTATCAGGAAAGCTATGAGATTCACCCAAAAACTTAAATTCACCAAGAAATGCCTTCCTATTATTTTGATCATATAGATCCTTGTAAAATTGCGAGTTTATTATTTTGTAAATAAACTCAACAAGCTTACGCTTCACACTTATCAATATCATATTTTTTTAAATTGCTTTTTAACAAAAATCGGAATTATTACGCTCCAAAACGCAGAATAATTCCAATACAAAGAGAACAACAATTTAAAGACAGATTCATTATTAAATGATGATCTATCAGAGGAAATAAAAACAGGAAAAAAGTTACGAATAAGTTTATTATTTATTATTGTTTTTATTTTACTATCATATCCTTTACTAATAAAAGAATCAATTATTTTATTAAAATTTTTACCAAAAACCTCAAATAATTTATATCCACCTGTGTTTCCTAATTTGCAGAGTATAAGTTTACTTGAAATAAATATATTTTTATTTGAAGAAAATATAGCCGGAATGACCCATGAGAGCTGAACAAGCATAGTTCCCATATTTTCCTCAGTGTATACTTTTCTATCTACTAAATCTTTATTCACTATATTACCTGTCAAAAATGTAACCCAGTAGTTAACACTTTCAAGAAAGCCTATTGATGAAGTATTTATTTTATATTCTAAGCTTCCAATAGGTGAAATTTTACGAATATCAATTTCTTCAAACCACTCACTATCTATGTAACAAGCTCCGCAATTATCATTTTCTTTCAGCAAGTTTAGAATTAGCTTAAGCGAATTTGGCCTCAGTAAATCGTCGTCAGAGAATATCCACACAAATTTCCCTTTAGCATAACGGTAGCAAGCAAGAAAATTTCCATCCATTCCTAAATTCTCCTCGTTTCTATAGTAATAAAAGTTTTTGCATTTATTTATATCCCTTACAACCTCGCAAGTATTATCAGTAGAAGCATTATCTGAAACCACAATCTCAATGTCATTCTCAATATCACATTCCACTTGACCAAGTAAGCTTTGCAAGCATTTATACAAGTAGCCAGCTCTATTGAAAGTAGGAATTGCAATTGTCAAAAAAGGAGAAGACATTTTTTTGTAGATTAGAGCCGAGTATCTTTAACTGAATACAAAAACTTATTATAAATACTCCTATCCATTTTGTTAAAAGGAATAATACTCTTCATCAATTTGTTTGCAAGCCTACTCTCACATAATAGCATCAGAGCCGATACTTTAAAGAAGCTAAACAGTGTGCTGGCCCTGTGCCAACGCCCCGCCCAGGTTACAAAGGAATGGCTGGAAAAATAATCTGCGGCTAGATTATACCGTTCCTTTTCGTTGGCGTGTACGTATGATTTAAACGTATCAGCGCCGGAAATATAGTTATATGCATGGCATACAGCCATCTTGCGAAGGAATACACTCCGCACGCTATCAGACGCAACTAGAAACACCAAATCGGGTAAGGACTTATTTAGCAACGCATCGTTCCATTTCTGCTCCTGCACCGGCTTCTTCCACTCCACAATAGAGTGACGCGAATACAAGGTTTTGCTGTTGTGATGAGTTCTGGTGTAATCCAGTACCAATGCCACCTGCGGAGCATACGTGGCTGCGAAGTAGTACGCGTTTTTGATGCTCTCCGTGATACTACTCACTCGATACACCCCCGAAGACAGGAAGAGAAAGTTGCCGAAGCTCTTCATATTCTCAATCAGCTGCTCCTGTCCTACAGAAACTACGTCTTCTACGTTGTATTCTTCGTACTCGCTCAGGTTGGAATCGAACTTGATAAATACAACGTCGGGGTAAGCGCGCGTGTAGCCCAAAATCGTTTCCACGGCATTGGGCGCCGGCAAGTCATCATCCCCCAGCACCCATAGCCATTCCGACTCGCACTGCTCGAAGCACTTAATAAAGTTGCCCGACATGCCCACATTCACCTCATTCCTGACCACAGTAACGTTGGCTTGCGCATACGCTCGTAGCGTATCCGCCGCCGCTACATCCGAACAATTATCAAATACTTTCACGCAAACAGCCGGTTCCAGCTGCGGCAAAAGTAATTCAATAGTGTTCTTTAGGGCGTCGTTTCTATTGTAGGTGGGAATAGCAATGGTGAGTGCAGGCATACAGGAACTTTATATAGCCTCAGTCTGCCTTACAGCGCCTGGATGTACTGCTTGATTACGTCTACCATATAGTCGTAGTGCTCTTCCTGTAAGCCGGGCCATACGCCCAGCCAGAACGAGCGGTTCATGATGGTGTCGGTGTTGGTTAGGTCGCCTACCACGCGGTGCTCGATGCCCACGTAGGCGGGCTGGCGCAGCAGGTTGCCGGCAAACAATAGGCGGGTGCCAATCTTGTGGTCTTCGAGGTGCTGCACCAGCTCCGAGCGGTCGATGGGGCTGTTTTCGCGTAGGGTCAGCAGGAAGCCGAACCAGCTCGGGTCGGAGTTGGGCGTGGGCTCGGGCAGGATGAAGTGGTCTTCGAACTGCTTCATCTTGGCCAGCAGCATGGCGTGGTTTTCGCGGCGGCGCTGCACAAAGAAATCAGCCTTGTTGAGCTGGCTCAGACCGATGGCGGCCTGCATATCCGTTACCTTCAGGTTGAAGCCGATGTGCGAATACGTGTATTTGTGGTCGTAGCCGTAGGGCAACTCGCCCAGCTGCCAGCAGAAGCGCTTGTTGCAGGTGTTGTCTTTGCCCGGCTCGCAGTAGCAGTCCCGTCCCCAGTCGCGGAAGCTTTCAGCAATCATCTTCAACCGGATGTTGTTGATGAGCACTGCGCCACCCTCGCCCATCGTAATGTGGTGGGCCGGGTAAAACGACAGGGTAGCCAGGTCGCCGAAGGTGCCGGTTTTCTTGCCGTTGTAGGTAGCGCCCAATGAGTCGCAGTCGTCTTCAATCACCCAGAGGTTGTATTTCTGCGCCACGCGCATCACCTCTTCCAGGTTGAAGGGGTTGCCCAGGGTATGGGCCATCATAATGGCCTTGGTTTTGGGCGTTACGGCCTGCTCCAGCAGCTCAGCTTTGATGTTGTAGGTGGGAATGTCCACATCGATAAACACCGGCACGCACCCAAACTGAATCATGGGGTTTACGGTGGTGGGGAAGCCCGCCGCTACGGTAATTACCTCGTCGCCGGGTTTGATGGCCCGGTCGCCGAGCTTGGGCGAGGTGAGGGTGTAGAATGCCACTAGGTTGGCCGAGGAACCCGAGTTAACCACAATCGACGATTTGCAGCCAAACCATTTGGCCAGCTTCTGCTCGAACTTGGGGCCGAAGCGGCCGGTGGTCAGCCAGCCATCAATTGTAGCGTCAACGCCATACATAAGATCCTCTACGTCAAGAACTTTACCAGTAACCGGAATGTAATCTTGGCCGGGCACGATAGTCTTTGTAACGTTTGGAGTAATGACTTGCTCTAGATGAGCTTCCAGCGTTTCATTGATGTTCTTATACTTCTGATCCAGTTTTTGCATCGAATTAGCGGGCGTTGATTATTACAAAGGTAAAGGGAATTGTGTTAGGTGTCCGGCTGATGTCCGGTTTAGGTCAGTTACGTGCTTTAAGCCAAGCGAGTACTCAATCTGGCTTACCTATTTGTAAAGCCAACCCCTCATCAAATTCCAAACAGCAACGAGGCAAGTAAGTTGGCTGCTTTTAAAGTCAACTCTCCTTATACGTAGCCCCTTGCCTCACCGCCCCGAGGTATGGCTACCTTACACTACAAGTACTCCTGCAAGCCTTCTTGCAACCTAATACGTGGGCTCCAGCTTGGTATCGCGCGGCCAATCTTAGTTGATTCGAGTTGCAGCACTTGCATACTTTCATCCCGTGAGTTTCTGGCCCCCAAAGAACCCTTTGGGTCTTGACCGAAGAGCGAGAACATGGCCTTAACCAAATCTTTTATGGCTAGCGTTTCAGCCGCGGTAACATTGTAAATACCATAGGGAGGGTTCTCATCTATGATAATACGCAGCAGCTTCACCACATCTAAGCAATGTACGTATTGCCGGATTTGCGTACCAGCGCTCAGCAACGGCAGTTCCTGCTTTTTCAGCATTTCTATTACGTAAGGAATCAGCCGCTGCTTATTTTCTTTCGCACCATATATTGTTGGCAATACTAAATGCCAGGCCTGGATGGTGAACTGTCTGCAATCAATAAACTTTGTCAGCAGACGTTTAGAGCAGCAATAATGATTAGGCACAGACAAGTTGCTGGCAACTATTTCCTCTTCCGAATAAGATTGTAACGCCGCATTATCTCCTATTTCAAAATAGGTACCGAAGCTAATCCATTTACCGCTAAATGAATTGGCGCTCAGATAAGTAATTATTCTGATAGGCAGGAACGCATTAATTGCATATACCTCATCGATATCTGTTAGGCTAGATGCGGCCTGCACCCCCGCAGCAGCGCAGTATATAATTACGTCGCTGGCAAGCAGGCTAGCCAAATTAAGGTCATCGACGGGATAATTGAATGGCAGCTGATTAACCCGGGCTTTACAGACAGCGTGCTCGGTTTTTCGACGTGCAAATAAATTCAGCTCGATAGTCTCATCATCCCCAAACTCCTCAATAAGATAAGAGGCTAGGAACGAGTTTGACCCAATAATGGAAATTATCTTGCCCACACACCTTAGCTATTTTGCAGGAAATCTTCGATGTCGCTTTTCACCAGCGCGTAGGCTTCGTTTCCTTGCTGCAAGGCTTTATACCAAGCTATAGTTTTATGAATTGATTCCTGCGCATTGTATTTCGGCTTCCACTGTAGCTCATTTACCGCTTTGCTGATATCTAGCTTCAACAATCCGGCTTCGTGAGGCTGACCGGCCGCAGCAGGAGTTTCATACTCCCCCTCTCCCCAAGCCGCGAGGCTAAGGTTTACCAACGCGGAAACTGGCAGCGCATCTTCTAGATGCGGACCAAAATTCCAGGCGCCACCATACGCCACGGGATGTTCGGCTAGGCGGGCCCCAAGCAGCAGATAACCGCCCAAAGGTTCCAGTACGTGCTGCCACGGCCGCACGGCCGCTGGGTTACGCACCTGCACTATCTTTCCTTTCTCCAAGGCTCGCACAATATCCGGAATGATGCGGTCGAGGGCCCAGTCGCCACCACCAATGACGTTGCCGGCTCGCCCTACGGCAATACCTTTTCGGTGCTCCTCATACGCTGCCGGGTTGAAGAATGACTGACTATACGAATTAATTATTATCTCCGCGCAGGCTTTACTGGCGCTATACGGGTCGTAGCCGCCCAACCTATCTGTTTCGCGGTAAGGATAAATCCATTCCTTGTTTTCGTACACCTTGTCGGTAGTGATAAGTACCACAGTGCAAGGTTTGTTTAAGCGCCTGACAGCATCAAGCAGATGGGCCGTCCCAAGTGCATTTACCTGAAATGTTTCGGTGGGCCGTTGGTAGGATAGGCGCACCAACGGCTGAGCCGCTAAGTGAAATATAAAGTCGGGCTGACACTCAAGTAATGCCTGCTCTAAGGTTTCGCGCTCGTTGAGGTCCGCAATAATTGACTTGCAGAGTTCATCGCCTTTCAGCAAATTATATAGGCTAGGCTCACCTTCGGGCGCAAGCGCATACCCTGTTACTTCAGCTCCCAGCAGATGTAACCAGGCAAGTAGCCAACTGCCTTTAAAACCGGTATGCCCGGTCAGAAATACTTTCTTGCCAGTATAACAGGTACCTAGCATGTCTGCCAAAGCAGAAGGCTTGTTCTCTACCACAGTTTCCAGGGAGCTTGTTTGGTGTTCCAGCTATTGTCCAGTTCTACTTTATCACGCAGGGTATCCATTGGTTTCCAGAAGCCTTCGTGCTTGTACGCCTGCATCTGACCATCGTGCGCAATAGCCTCCATCGGCTCTCGTTCCCAGATAGTGCTATCGTTGTCGATGTACTTCACTACTTCGGGCTCACACACAAAAAAGCCCCCATTAATCCAGGCACCATCACCGCGTGGCTTCTCAGCAAATGAAAGTACTTCGTCTGCATCGCCTAGATTAATAGCTCCGAACCGGCCGCTGGGCTGCACTGCCGTAACGGTACATAGCTTGCCGTGCGCCTTATGAAACTCTACGGACTCCCGAATATTCACGTTGGAAACTCCGTCTCCGTACGTCAGCAGGAAGGTTTCATTACCTAGATGCGAAGCAACCCGCCGTATACGCCCACCGGTCATGGTTTCCAAGCCGGTATCAACCAGCGTGATATTCCAAGGCTCGGCATAGGTGTCATGCACCTGAAGCGAATTTTCCTTCAGATTAATTGTTACGTCTGATTTATGCAGAAAGTAGTTGGCGAAATATTCCTTGATAACATATCCTTTGTAACCCAGGCAGATTACGAAATCATTGAAGCCATGGGAAGAATATATTTTCATTATATGCCATAAAATGGGCATATCCCCGATTTCAACCATTGGCTTTGGCTTAAGCACGGTTTCTTCGGAAAGACGTGTGCCCAAACCGCCAGCTAATATTACTACTTTCATGATTTTTTATGTCAGATTATGCAGTATGCATTTCTCGGAATTACTCTGTCTTAGTTAGCTAACCCGTTCGGTTGACCAAGCCATTTTCGGACGAATAAGACCCCACCAGTCCCCTCCGTATTCTTTTCTCATCTCTCCAGTGTCGGTAACAGAAAAGGATAGTACTTCTTCAGCAATTTCCATATCCGCCGCATCCTCAGGAACTAGGAAGGCACTAATACTATACGTTTTCTCATTGAGGAAACTACCTGGAATTACAACCCTAGATTTGTACAAGCCTTTTCTCAGTGGTTTCCCATAAAACTCGTCAACACCGATGGTAGCCGATTTTGCGGGGAATGTGGCCAGTATACAAGTAGCCATATTATCAAGTACGTGTATGCTGGGATATACCATTGCCCCATCAACAAGAACTCGATAATTCATTTCAACAATTACCTCATTCTTGATGTCTACGCTGCTGGTAATCTCACCGTTTGAGATAATACTAATTTCTTCGAAAGAGGCTTTGGTGCAGCGCCGCGTAAACTGAATATCTTCCGCTAATACTTGACCAGTATTGAACTTACCGTATGATATATACTCCTCTATTATTTTATCGGTAGGGCCCATGCTTTGCAGGGTGCCGTTGCGCATAAATATGGTACTAGTGCACAGGTTGGAAACGGCGGCCATGTTGTGGCTCACAAACAGAATAGTCCGCCCGTCGTTTTTGCTCACGTCTTCCATCCGGCCGAGGCACTTCTTCTGGAATTCGGCATCGCCAACGGCCAGCACCTCGTCTACAATCAGAATTTCGGGCTCCAGAAATGCCGATACGGCAAACGCCAAGCGCACGTACATACCTGATGAGTAGCGCTTTACGGGCGTGTCGATATAGCGCTCCACGCCGGAAAAGTCTACTATCTCGTCGAACTTGCGGCTAATCTCGCTTTTCGACATACCCAGGATGGCACCGTTTAGATACACGTTTTCCCGGCCCGTCAAATCCGGATGAAAGCCGGTGCCCACTTCCAGCAGTGAAGCAATCCGCCCCTGAATCTTGATGCGGCCGGTAGTGGGTGCCGTCACCTTGGAGAGTATCTTGAGCAGCGTGGATTTGCCAGCCCCGTTGCGGCCGATGATACCCAGCACTTCTCCGGCCTTTACGTCGAAGTTGACGTCGCGCAGGGCCCACACGTAGTCACTGTTGCCTTTCTTGGTGCGGTCGTTGGCCTCCCCTACCTTGGCAAAGGGGTCTTCCTTACCCCGCATCTTTGACCACCAGCGGTTTAGGTCGTGGCTCAGGGTGCCGGTACCTATTTCACCGAGGCGGTACTGCTTACCTAAATCCTCTACTCGTATGGCAATATTGCTCATGTACTGCGGGGCTGTTTCAGGTAAAAGTGCTTACACCGTATCGGTAAAGCTCTTTTCTACTTTATTGAAGATGATAGTACCGATAAGCAGAATGGCTACCGTAAAGGCAGCACTATAGCCAAGGTATCCCCAGTTAAAGGCTCCGGAGCCCAGAAAGCCATATTTGAATGTCTCAACAATAGAGCTCATCGGGTTAGCCAGGATAATAGACTTATAGGAAATACCGTATATCTCGCCTTGAATGCTGGACAAGGGATAAATAATGGGGGTAGCATACATCAGCAGCTGAATGCCAAACGTCAGCAGCATAGCCAAGTCGCGGTATTTAGTGGTTAGCGCGCTGAATATCATCCCTAACCCGAGGGACATCAGGCCCATCATAATCAGGAGGATGGGAGTTAGCGCAATAACCCAGTTCGGCTGGATGGTGGTACCGCCACGCACTACGTAGAACAGCCAGATAGCCAGGAACAAGCCGAACTGAATCAGAAACCGCACCATGTTGGACACCACAATGGACACCGGCATGGTCAGGCGCGGGAAGTACACTTTACCAAAAATTGCTGCATTGGCCACGAACACCGTGGAAACAGTGGTGAGCGTTACCGAAAAGTAACTCCACACGGTTATGCCGGCCAAGTAGAACACAACCGGCGGCAATCCATCAGTGGACAGATTGGCAACCCGGCTAAATACAATTATAAAGGTAATGGTAGTGAGCAGCGGCTGGATGAAAAACCAGAGCGGCCCCAGGATGGTCTGCTTGTACGTGGAAACGAAGTCGCGCTTCACGAACATCATTACCAAGTCGCGGTAGCGCCACACGTCGCCCAGGCGCAGATCCAGCAGGCTGGTTCGGGGCTCAATGACCTCCGTCCAGTCTTTAGTAGCGGGGGGAATAGTCGATGACTCGGTATGCTTCAGAGCTTCCGTAGTTTGCACAGTGAATGGATTAACAAAATTTCTGACGGAGTGTAAAACCTGAATCAGTCTCTCTCCTAAGTTGCAGACTAACACTTACTCTGTCTGAGTGCCTGCTTGGACTGCACGGGCAAAGGTAGCCCAAATGACACAAACCGGGCGCACCTATCCATCTCCTCACGCAGTAGCAGAAGAGCGGATCCTTTTCGTTGTTTAAGCGGGGCGCTCTACGCCAAACGCATCAGCGTATACAGCCGCCACTCCTTCTTCCAGTCCGATAGTAGCTTTCCAGCCTTTCTCGGCCAATTTGCTTACGTCCATCAGCTTGCGCGGGGTACCGTCGGGGTAGTCGGTGTTGAAGCGGATGGTGCCTTCGTAGCCTACGGTGCGCTGTACCAGCTCGGCCAGCTCCCGGATGCTGAGGTCGGTGCCGGTGCCCACGTTCACGAGGCCGGGCTCGTTGTAGTTTTCCAGCAGCCAGTAGCAGGCTTCGGCCAGGTCATCGACGTGCAGGAACTCCCGGCGGGGAGTGCCCGTGCCCCACACCTCCACTTCGGGGGTGCCGGCCAGCTTGGCCTCATGGAACTTCCGAATCAGGGCCGGCAGTACGTGTGAGTTTTTAAGGTCGTAGTTGTCGTGGGGCCCGTAGAGGTTGGTGGGCATGGCCGAAATGTAATTGCAGCCATACTGGCTCCGGTACGCGTCGCAGAGCTTGATGCCGGCAATTTTGGCAATGGCATACGGCTCGTTGGTGCTTTCTAAAGTACCCGTCAGCAGAGCATCCTCCTGGAGTGGCTGGGGCGCCAGTTTGGGGTAGATACAGGACGACCCCAAAAACAATAGCTTCTTCACCCCGTTGAGGTAGCTGTTGTGGATGACGTTGTTCTGTATCATCAGGTTGTCGTACAGAAACTCGGCCCGGTAGATGTTGTTGGCATTGATACCTCCTACTTTGGCAGCGGCCAATACTACGTAATCCGGTTTTTCTTCGGCAAAGAACTCGGTTACGGCCTGCTGATTGCGCAAATCCAACTCCGAGGAAGTGCGCGTAACGAAGTTATGGTAACCAGCTTTTTCGAGGCGGCGCAGAATGGCCGAGCCCACCATGCCGCGGTGGCCTGCTATGTATATTTTGGCGTTTTGTTCCATAGTTGTAGTCAGTATCCGTGGCTATCGGTCAGTGCAGACCGGGTTTCGGATGGGTTGTAAGAGGCGAGCTAGCTGTTCTTCCACCAGTTCAGGTCCACTGGCGCCGACGTGCCAGCAGCAGCGGGCGTAGCCTGTGGGCGCAGGGTTTGAACTAAAGAGCTAGGCAATAGCTGTTTCACTAGTGGGTTGACGGTTGAGCCCAAAATCATGCGGCGGGTGCGGGGGCTGTAGCTCAGCAAACCGGGCAGCTTGGCCCAGGCAATAGGCTTGGCTGCGGCAGCATCCCGCTTGGCCGTCCAATTGATTTCCCAGTAGGTGTAGAGGTTGCGCCGTTCTTCGTCGGTGAGCTTGAAGTGCGAGCCGTACGTAGGGTTCTGCTCACAGCTCTCCACCATCTTCACCAGATTAGGATACCACTTGGGCGAGGTAGCAGTGCGCTGATCAGGGTGCAGCTGGTAGGCAGCCAGCATAGCCGGAATGGCCCGACCGGGCGCAAAGTGGGCCACGCGGTACCACAAATCAATGTCGGCGCACATATCCACTTCTACGCGCATACCGCCGGTTTTCTCCAGGGCTTCGCGGCGTACAAACGTGGCGTGCTGCGCGGGCACAAACTCAAACAGAATAGAGCGGGGCGTTATCGGACCAGTGAAGGAGTTGGCGTACTCGATGTTGTTTTGCAAGTCAATTCCGTACTCACCGCCGGAAATAAAGCTGGCTTCCGGATACTGCTGAAACGCTTCGGCCATGCGTCGGAATGCGCCTGGCAAATAGTAGTCGTCGCTGCTCTGAATGGCTACCACTTCGCCCGTAACGCGGGCCAAACCCTTGGTTACAGCATCCACAAAGCCTTTATCCCGCGCCGACCACCACTCGATCTGCCCATCGTACTTCTTGAGCACGTCCACGGTTTCGTCATTCGAGCCCCCGTCCGATACGATTACCTGTACCGTGCCGGGATAGTCTTGCCGCAGAATGCTTAGCAGCGTCCGCTCAATGAAGCGGCCCTGATTCCAAGACGGAATGACGATGGATAAGGAGGGAAATTCCTGCATGGAAGTTATTTGGTCAGGGAAGCTACGTCGGCCAGCCACAAATCGAGCAGCTCAATTTCCTGTTCCGTTACGATATTTTCTTTGGCCAGTTCGGCGTACGCCCGGCGCAGGTTCTCGCCTACGGTCACCGACTTGTCAATGGCCCGGGTAACAGCTGCAATAACCCTGTTGGGGTGCAGGTAGCAAGGAATTTCCGACTCGAAGTCCTTTACATAGTCGTGCGGGTTGCGTTCCTGAAGCACCGTGGCCTCGGTGAAGCCCAGCCGGTAGCCGTGCGCCCACAGAATGGGCTGGGCCACCAAGCCACGCAGGATGTCGGTGAAGCGGAACGTTACGTAGGCCGGCAGGTAGAGCAGCGGAAACAGCTCGCGCCGCACGGCAGTGTTCTGCGAGTTGAAGGGGCACAAGGTGCCTTCCGCCAGTACAATTGGGGTACGCTTATCAAAGAACACCTCCGTGTTATCTACGAGGCGGTAGATGGCATCCACGTCCGGGTCGCTGTCGGCCAGGCCCTGCCAGATACCGATTTTTGCCATTTCGGTGGTTAGCTCTTCCTCTTTCAGGTTGTGCTCTGTATTCAGGATGAGGTCGAGCGGGTAGCCCCGCGGCCAGATGTGGTGGCTGGTGAAGTTCTTATAGATGTTGACAAAGCCTTTATCGGCCGGCGACGTGGCAAACTCGCCTTCCATGGCCGGGAACGTCCAGTCGTCGTACGGGATGTTGTCGTCGTCGGTGTCCACAATAACCTGCGCCCCGTTTTTAATGGCGTGCAGGTAGCCCATCATTTTGCGGCCGTAGTGGTTGAAAGGCAGCTTGGTAGCCATCTGAAAGCCCATAGCTTCCTGGTCGGCCACCGATAAGTACACAACGTTTGGTTCACTCCAGGTAGCAGGCGACTTTTTATCACCGGCCACAACCAGTTGATACTCCGGCAAGCCGGCGAATTTGGTAACCGCCTTGGTCGGCGCGAAAATGGAGGTAATAACGATGCTTGTAGTCGTACTCATGCAACTAGTAAAGTAGGGTAAGCCGCCGGCCATTACCGGCAACGTAACAGCCAAAACAACCTAGCAAAACTGGTTAGGTAGCGCGTAGGCTGCTTTTGGCGTCGCAAAGGTAGCTGATTTTCAGCAAGCAGATTTACAACATTCTCTCTTTGGGCTAGTCGGCTGCCTGTTGTCAGCTTGATTTTCAACGCTTAACCTAAACGGTGGCCAACCGCTTATTGCCGTTATAATCCACTCTTTACTATCTATTTCACTACTAGTGTAGCCTACCAACTGGCGAAAAAACTTCTCACGGCATCTGCCACAATTGTTACATCATTGGGTTGCATACCGGGCCACATGGGCAGGCTCAAGCTAGTGGCAGCCAGTTCCTCGGCAATGGGGTATGCGCCGGCTGGTATTTGCAGATGCGCGTAGGCCTGCTGCCGATGGGGAGGTATGGGGTAGTGAATAAGCGTGCCAACGCCTTGCTCAGTCAGATACTGCTGCAAAGCGTCACGGTGGCGAGTACGTATTACGTACAGGTGATACACGTGTGTCGCGCCAGGGGCCACGGCGGGTAGCACCAAGTCACCGATACCAGCTAATTGCTTGTGATACTGACGCGCTACTTCCTGGCGCTGTTGGGTCCAGGAAAGCAAATGGGGCAGCTTTACGCTGAGCACAGCGGCTTGCAGTTCATCGAGCCGCGAGTTGTGGCCGATTATTTCGTTGTAGTATTTGCGCTGGGAACCGTAGTTGCGCAGCGTCTGAATGCGGGTAGCCAGGTCGGCGCGGTTAGAGGTTACGGCCCCGGCATCGCCAAGGGCCCCCAGGTTTTTACCGGGGTAGAAGCTGGTGGCATTCACGTCGCCGAAGCTGCCGGTGAGGTTTCCCTCCCACTGCGCGCCCTGCGACTGGGCATTGTCTTCGACCACCCACAATCCGTGCTTTTGCGCTAAGGCCAGTATCGGCCCCATTTCGCAGGCCTGCCCGTACAGATGCACGGGCATGATGCCTTTGGTACGGGGCGTAACAGCCGCCTCCAGGCGGGCGGGGTCGAGGTTGTAGGTGGCCGGGTTCGGCTCTACGGGTACGGGCGTTGCGCCCACAAAGGACACCGCTAACCAAGTGGCAATGTAGGTGTTGCTGGGCACCAGCACCTCGTCGCTGGGTCCTACCTGTAGAGCTTCCAAGGCCAGATGAAGGGCATCGAGCCCGTTGGCTACTCCTACGCAGTGCTGCACCTCATTGAAGCGAGCATAGGCCGCCTCAAACTCCCTGACCTGGTCACCGAGAACGTACCATTGCTTGTCATACACAGCGGCTATAGCCGCAAGGATGTCGGCACGCAATGGGTCATGCTGAGGAGAAAACGAGAGAAACGGAATGCGCATGACAAGACTTGGGATGGCCTTAGAAAGTGAGTGAACTACCAAAAGGCATACTTACCACGACCGAGGCTGGTACGGGTCGGTGGGTTGTGGAAACTGGCGGCCACGCAGCACGTACAGTTTCTCGCCGGAATAGGAGTCAACGTACGTTTTGATTACCAATGGCCGCAAGATAATTGGTAGTTGCGCCCGCCGTGAAGCACAAATAAAAGACAATCCGGCCTCTCGAACCAACTCATATTTGGCACTATCGAGCGAGGTGCTACGGTGGCGAAGGGACTGAAATTTAGCGAAGCGGTAGAGTGTAGACTGCCGCGTAATCTGTTCGGCTTGCGTAGAATCCCGCACAAAGCGCGGGTCCGTCGTGAGGCTGTCTGCATCCAGAGCCGACAAGGAAAGCAGGGCATAATCGTTCTTGAAATTGGATACGTAATTGCCCGCAGTGTAGGAGTCGGAGGACAAGGTGTAGGCACTAGAGTATTCGGCATCGGCCAAGATATAGCCTCCCCGGGAGCCAAGCGTAGGCATTACCTGCTTCATCTGGCGCAAAAACTTTGGAGAATAACGAGTAGTTACGTGACCGTCGTGTGAATCGGTAAGTAGCTTATAGCTATTGACTAGCAACAGCCCCAGCAGCGCTACCACGCTCAGCACGTAGGTGCGACGACGGGCATTTTGTAGGCCAGCGCCCAGAAACACAGCCAGCACGATAGCCGTAAGGGGCACCATGGGGTTGGAAAAAAACTGAAACCCATCCAGGAAATGGTGGGCTAAGGTTCTCATAACAGCCGCGGCCAACAGGCTGGCGGCAAACCATACCAGCACCACCTGGTACTGCTTTCCTATGGCTACCACCCGCTGGCTAGCGAGCAGCACGGCTACCACCACTAGCCCATATCCCAGGAAATAAACTCCGAAGTTGAGCAACACTCCTAGCCCAATGTTGATTAGTGTTCTTGCTTCTGCCAGCCGTGGCATAACCGCTTGCAACAGTGCATGCTCGCCGGTACCAGGCAAAGTATAAGCGGCCGGCTGCAAACCGTAGAACAGCACGATACAGGCACCAGCCAGCACAACCGGAGCAACCATTGCCATGCTCTCCTTTAAGCGAAGCTGCTGGGTACGCCACAGATACAGGGCCACCACCACCACTCCTGCCCCAACCACCGGCGCGGCCGCCACAAACACCACTGCTACTATGGCCAGAGCCACCGCCGCCGCAACGTATTGGCGCGACAGTAACAATGCCGTACCCAACAGCATAAACCAGTACACCGGCGCTAGTTTGGGCTGCAACGGCAGCAGCAGGCTGGACAGCAACGCCCCATTCTGCACTAGGGAAATATGCTGCAAAAACGGCCACACCACACCCGTAACGGTCAGGAAGAGCACGGCTAGCACCAGCAACCATCTGCTAGGCAGCCCGAAATGCGCGAAAATAGCAGCAAACCCAACCCCAACTATGGTTATCATCACTGAGAAAGCGCAGAGGAACATACACCACACGGAAGGCAAGCCGGTTAGCTGAACCAGCAGGGCATTCCACCAGATTTCCAAGTAGTGGTATGGATACGGAGCCAGAAACTGCGGATAAAGCACTTCCAGTGAGTTGGTTTCCACGCCCCGCAAAGTCAGCGGGGTGGTTAGCCGCGCATAGAAAACATAGTCCTGAAAAGGGGTCCGCAGGAATTCAGAACTGGCATCGAAAAGCAGTGGATACCGCGTTAGGAAGATGAACGTGCCCAAGGCTAGCACCACCGGCAGCCGACGGCCGCCGCTACGTGAGTTGGCCGCACTTAAGCGGATGTAGGCGGTAGTGGGCTGGCGCAACAGCCACAACAGCCCACCTAGCAGCACTAGCACGGGCAGCATGATGGTAGCGCCCCGCGTGCAGTATATAGCATAGCAGCAGCTCAGTGTGCTACTGCCTAACACCAGAGCAATAAACAGGGCCAACCACGGTTCTCGCCGTGCAGTTTTACTCCACGTTAGCAGCACCGCCCCTACCGCATAGCTAGCTAGTATAGCCGCCAAGTTGAGAGACCCTAACTGTAGAAATAACGTCATATTGCCAGGAAAGCTGGTTTACTACATGCTCCTTGCTTGATGCTAGCCATATACTTCCCGCCAGTGCCGCAGGCACCTATTCCGTGGTGGTTTCGTATACTTTTTTGACCACGTAAAGCGGCCGGTTACGGGCAGCATCCATGCCACGCCATACGTATTCGCCAATGATACCCAAGGCTATCATCTGAAACGCCGACACAAACAGCACCACTACCATCAGCGTAGTCCAGCCGGCGGGGCCTTGAGGAGCGAAAATCCGTAGTCCTATTACGTAAACGCCGAATAGCAGTGCCGCGAAACCCAACAGCAAGCCTATTACCGATATGACGCGAATCGGAAAAAAGGAGAAGGACAGCAGCGAGTCGATGAAGAGCTTGAGCTTCTTTTGCAACGTCCAGCGTGACTTCCCGATTTCCCGCTTGCGGCGCACGTATGGGATATTGACGTAAGAATACCCCAGCCACACCATCAGGTAGAAGATGTTGCTATTGCGTTCCTGCATCCGCACAATATCATCGCGCACCTGCCGGTCGAAAAACACAAAATCAAAGCCTCCATCCGGAATGTTGCGCAGGGCCAGATGCTTCATCAGCCAGTGAAACAGCTCGGCGGTGCGTTTCGTCCAGCCGGTTTCCTGCCGGTCTTGCCGGTTACCAATAACCAGCTTGAAACCCTGCTGCCAGTGGCTGTACATCTGTACCATCAGCTCGGGCGGGTCCTGCATATCGGCCGTAATAATGGCCATACAGTCGCCGGTAGCCTGTTCCATGCCTGCCACTATGGCGTTGTATGACCCCACATTGCCTACTAGCTCCACCACTCGAATTCGGTCGGGGTACTGGGCCTGCGCCGTGAGCAGGGCCTGCAACGTATGGTCGCGCGAGCCGTCATCCACAAAGATATACTCGAAGGCTACTTCGGGCGGAAAGCGGACTTCGTTGGCAATCAGTTCCTGAACAGTTACCGGAATGTTATCCTCATTGAAGTAACAGGGAACAACAACAGAAAGCGTGGGCATGGGGAATTTCGGAGTGGAATTTAGCCGCAAGGTAGCGCTTAGCGGCTTGGGTAGTGGTATGCTAGCACATGCGTACTACCGCCCAGCTTGAACCCCAGCTTTTCGCAGGTCCGGAATACCGCCCGATTGGTAGCCTGCGTGGTCATCAGCACGTAGCTAGCGCCCTTAGCGCGAGCCCGTTGCACTGTTTCCGACACTAAACGCAGATGCCAGCCCCGGTTTAGCGGCCCCACCGCCGTCAGTACCACCCTCGACAAGCCTACTCCCAGCTGGCGGGCGTCATCAGTTAAGTCACTGATAGCTAAAAACGAATCAATTGGTAGACCAAGCCCATCGGGCACAAGTACCGCGTCGCAATAGCCCTGCACGGCTGCACTAGCGTAGCGTGCCAGAAACGCGTCGGCCTGTGCTTCCCCAAACCACGGATCGGCATGAAACCGGTCGTAAGGGTTACGGGCCGCGGCGGCTATTTGGCCAATATGTTCAGCTTCACTGGGTTGCGCGAAACGAACCGGGTAGCGTGGCTGCTCGAATTCGGCCACTTGGTCGTGGTAGAACTGCAATCGGGTTTCTACTAACCGCCAGCCGCTGGCCGTTAGGGTTTGCAGCAAGGCAGTATCCTCGGCTGGCACTTCGCTGAAGCAATAAAAGCTACCGGTAGCCGCCTGCTGCTGCTGCCAGGCCCGTATAGCTGAAACCCGACCAGCCAGGGGCGCAGTCGGGTTGAAAAGAGCAGTCAGTAGCTTGATAGTGCGGGTTCCGAAGAATTCGGAATCCCAGGGTAAATCGGCCAGCAGTAGCTGCAACGGCTGGTGCTGCGGCTGGAGGGTTGCGAGGTGCTCATGCGGTGCGGCTGGAAACCGGGCAAACCGGCCCGCTCCGAAAAGCTGATCTTGCCGGTCGGCCGCTACTCCACGCATGAAGCTATAAGGCGAGTAGAAAGAAAGTGCCGAGGCCCGCTTGGCTAGCAAGCCAGCATTCAGCTCTTCCATATCCGTTGAAATTCCGAATGGTCCCGGATGTAGTCCTCGGCATTGTAAGGCAGCGAGGCCATCACCAACTGCACCGCCGAGTGCGAATACTGCATGGTATGCCACACATACGGCGGAATATACAACCCTACATGCGGGTCTTCGAGGCGAAATAGCTCTACTTCCCCGTTGGACAGCTCGGTAGTAACGATAATGCGGCCGGCAACGGCCACCAGCACCTGCTCGGTGCGATGATGGGCGTGCCGGCCGCGTAGCACACTTTCCGGCGTGTAATACGTCCAGAAAGTGCGCTTTATCTCGAAAGGAATCTGCTGAGGACACTCAGCTATTGAAATAAAACCAATATCAGAAGCCCCCACCTTGGGGAACTCAATCAGGTAGGGGCCTTCCATCCGTCTACTTCACGTGCTCTTTGAAATACTCCAGCGTCCGGCGCAGGCCTTCGGCCCGATCTACTTTCGGCTCCCAACCCAGAATCTCCTTGGCTTTGGTGATGTCTGGCTTGCGTTTCATTGGGTCGTTTTCGGGCAGAGCCTGGTAGGTGGGTTTGAACTCCACGCCAGTCAGACGCGCAATTTCTTCCCCGAACTCCTTGATGGTGATTTCCGACGGGTTGCCGATGTTCACGGGCAAGTGGTAATCACTCAGTAGCAAGCGGTAAATACCTTCCACCAAGTCGTCTACATAACAGAAGGAACGCGTCTGCGAACCGTCGCCAAACACCGTCAGCGCCTCACCGCGCAACGCCTGTGACAGGAAGGCTGGCAATACGCGGCCGTCGTCGAGGCGCATCCGGGGGCCATAGGTGTTGAAGATGCGGATAATGCGCGTCTCTAAGCCGTGGTGGTTGTGGTAGGCCATGGTAATGGCTTCCTGGAAGCGCTTGGCTTCGTCGTAGCAACCCCGTGGGCCTACGGGGTTTACGTTGCCGAAATATTCTTCCACCTGCGGGTGAATTTCCGGGTCGCCGTACACTTCCGAGGTGCTGGCAATCAGTACGCGGGCCCCTTTCACCCGGGCCAGGCCGAGCAGGTTGTGTGTACCCAAAGAACCCACTTTCAGGGTCTGAATCGGGATTTTGAGGTAGTCGATGGGCGAGGCCGGCGAGGCGAAGTGCAGGATGTAGTCCAGCTTGCCGGGTACGAACACGAACTTCGACACATCGGCGTGATGAAACTCGAAATCTTCGCGGCCGAACAGGTGCTCGATGTTGCCGATGTCGCCGGTTACCAGGTTATCCATGGCAATGACATGGTACCCTTCCGCCAGAAACCGGTCGCAGAGGTGCGAACCCAGGAAGCCAGCGCCACCGGTAATTAGTATGCGTTTCTTGTCAGACATATTGGTTATTGCTTGATGCGTAGTTGGTGCGTTGTGCCTAGTGCGTTGTGCCTAGTGCTTAGGCCGTTCTATTACTGATGAACAGAACAGCCCAAGCACAAAGCACTACCAACTAAGCACTAACCTGGGCTGGTTCCTGGTGGGCCGTGCGGATACCAATGCAGTGGTAGGCGAAACCAGCCTCTTGCATTTCCTGCGGATCATAAATATTGCGGCCGTCAAATATAACCTTCTGCTTCAGGAGTTTACCTACCACGCCGAAGCTCGGCGAGCGGAATTCCGGCCATTCGGTGATAACCAACAGCGCATCCGCATCTACCAGCGCCTCAAACTGGTCTTTGGCATATGTTACCGTGTCGCCGAGCGAGTGCTTGGCTTCGGGTACGGCTACCGGGTCGTACACCGATACGGTGCAACCGTGGGCCAGCAGTTTCTCGATGATAACCAACGAAGGGGCCTCGCGCATATCGTCGGTTTTAGGCTTAAACGACAAGCCCCACAGAGCAAACTTGCGGCCTTGTAGTTCGCCGCCAAAGTGCTTCTTCACTTTGTCGAACAGCACCTCTTTCTGGGCCTCGTTCACGCTTTCCACGGCTTTCAGCACCTGCATCTGGTAGCCATTTTCGGCGGCCGTTTTGATGAGTGCCTTCACATCCTTCGGGAAGCAAGAGCCGCCATAGCCAATGCCGGGGTAGATGAACTTGGTGCCAATACGAGCGTCGGAGCCGATGCCCTTGCGTACCATGTTCACATCGGCACCCATGATTTCGCACAGGTTGGCAATGTCGTTCATAAACGAAATCTTGGTCGCCAGCATGGAGTTAGCGGCGTATTTCGTCATCTCAGCCGATGGAATGTCCATGAAGATGATGGGGTGACCGTTGAGCAAGAACGGTTTGTAGAGCTTGCTCATCACGTCTTGAGCCCGCTCCGACGACACACCAACCACAATCCGGTCAGGCTTGAGGAAGTCGTCGATGGCGGCACCTTCTTTCAGGAACTCAGGATTGGAAGCCACATCGAACTCAATGCTGGAATTGCGCTTGGCCAACGCCTGGGTCAACTCGTTGTGGACCTTGGCGGCCGTACCTACGGGCACGGTGCTTTTGGTAACTACCACGCAATAATCGGTGAGGTTTTCACCGATACCGCGGGCTACGGCTAGCACGTATTTCAAATCAGCTGAGCCATCCTCGCCGGGAGGAGTACCTACTGCAATAAAGGCTACGTCAGCGTCTTTCACGCCTTCAGCAATATCAGTGGTGAAGTGCAAACGACCAGCGGCCACATTGCGAGTCACCATTTCTTCCAGACCCGGCTCGTAAATCGGGAGAATACCTTGTTTAAGGTTATCAATTTTTTTCTGGTCAATGTCGATACAGGTAATGTCCATGCCGACTTCGGCAAAGCACGTACCTGTTACTAGCCCGACGTAGCCGGTGCCAACTACTGCTACTTTCATAGAAGAGCGTAAAAAGTGGAGAGAATATGATTAAGGGCGTGGGATCAAACTTCGGGGGCCATCATATAGCGTTTCCACCAATGCTGGAATACAATAAGCGCCCAAATACGGGCGTGCACGTCGCCAGGGCTGCGAGAAAAGAGCTGAGTCTTTAAGCCCCGAATAGCGTCAATATCAAATATACCTTGTGCTTCGATAAATCCATCAGATAATAAATCGTCCTCAATTAGCGGGCGCAGATCCCCGCGGAACCACTTCAGCAACGGCACTTCGAAACCGTGCTTAGGGCGCTTGTATAATTCTTCGGGTAATAATGGCCGGAAGGCATCCTGCACGATGCGCTTCTTCATTTTCGCGTCGATTTTGCTTTCAACGGGCAGTGAAAACGCGAAACGCACCACGTTGGGGTCGAGGAAGGGCGGCCGAACCTCCAGCGAGTTGGCCATGCTCATCATATCCACCTTGGCCAGCATGTCGTAAGGCAGCACCAACTGCATGTCGGTGAGCAGCACCTCGTTCAGGTCGCCGTCGGCGTGCAGGTTTTCGAGGATGTCTTTGCGGCGCTTCTCGGCTAGCTTCTTGCCTACTTTGCGGCGCGATGCGGCGCTGAGCAAACCGCGCGCATCGGCAGCCGACGCAAACGTAGCCCAATCCCAATACCGGTCTTTGGGGCCGCTGAGCATGCCCCGCGAGAACCGCTGAAACTGCCGTACCCGGTTACCGAAAAACGAGTTGCGCGACTTAGGCAGGATGTCCCAAAGCAAATTCAGGCCGGTTACGGCTTCGGCTTTGAAACCACCTTCCCGCACCTGAAACTCGCCCATGTGCTTGTTGTAACCGGCAAATAGTTCGTCGGCCCCGTCGCCGGAAAGAGCCACGGTGGCTTTTTCGCGGGTGCGTTTGCTGAGGATGTACACCGCCAGCGCCGACGAGTCGGCAAAGGGCTCGTCGATGTAATCCAGCACGTCGAAAATATGGTCGTAGAGGTCCTGGTTGGACAGCGAAAAGACGGTGTGGTTGGTTTTGTACTTCTCGGCAACCAGCTTGGCGTACTTGGTTTCGTCGAAGAACGGCTCGTCGCGGTAGCCGATGCTGAACGTGTTCAGGTGCTCGGTATGGCGCGAGGCGAGGGCCACAATCACGCTCGAATCGATGCCGCCACTCAGGAAAGCGCCCACGGGCACGTCGGCCACAAGGCGGCGGGCGGTGGCGTCGTCGAGCAAGTCAACCAGCTTCTTTTGCTGCTCCTCATAGGTGAGCTTGTTCTTGCTTACTTTCTTGGCGTCGTACGGGATTTTGTACCACCGCTTGCGCACCACCTTTTTGCCTTTTATATAGAGGTAGTGGCCGGGCAGCAGCTTGCGCACTCCCTTGAAAATAGTAGCGGGCCCCGGAATGTAGTTGAGTTGCAAATAATGGCTCAGTGCCACATAATCAAGCTTTCGCGGAATGCCCAGCGCCAGCAACGACTTCATTTCGGAAGCAAACAGGAACTTGTCTTCGTCGCGGTACACCAGAATGGGCTTCTCCCCCATCCGGTCGCGCGCAATGAAAAGCGAATCTTCCTCTTTATCGTAGATGGCGAGACCGAAGAAGCCATTCAGCTTTTTCAGGAAACCGCGCCCTTCAGTGATGTAGAGGCGCAGAATTACTTCGGTATCGGTCTGGGAATGAAACTGGTGGCCTTTTTTGATGAGGCGCTG
Organism: Hymenobacter telluris; assembly: GCF_017313265.1. GTDB lineage: Bacteria > Bacteroidota > Bacteroidia > Cytophagales > Hymenobacteraceae > Hymenobacter > Hymenobacter telluris. The sequence goes on from NZ_JAFLQZ010000003.1 coordinate 130,461, forward strand.
CCGCAGCTCCCGGAAATTGAAGATTTCGCCGTTGAAAACAATGGTATAGCGCCCCGACTCATCGGTCATGGGCTGATTGCCGTCGGCGGAAAGGTCGAGGATGGCCAAGCGCCGGAAACCCAGGCCGCAGCGGTCATATACAAAGTGGCCCTGCGAATCGGGGCCACGGCTGATAATAGCGTCGGTAGAGGCAGGTAGGGCGGCCAACGCACTACGACCCGTATCGGTAAAAGCAAATAGTCCGGTTATTCCACACATAAGGCGGGTAAAAGTACGAAGGAAGAAGACTTGTTCGGTAAAAATGTAGCAACCGCGCCTCGCAACCAAAGCCAGGTCAGTTTAGTACACTGTTTAGATTTCCACTCTTTAGCAACTGCTCATGAATCTTCAGGACAATATAGATCTGCAAAAACAGTTTGAAGCGGCCGTGTCGCGCGTAGACAGCCTGCCCGGCGACAAAGCGGCGGCGCACATGAACGAGCTGTATGGCCTCTACAAGCAAGCCACCGAAGGCGACCATGATGCCAAGCGCGACGAAGTAGGCGACGATACGCCCGACAATCCCAACGGCCCAAAAGGTATGTCGCAGGCGCAATGGGACTCCTGGAGCAAGTTTAAGGGTACCGACCAGGATGAAGCGCGCCGCCAATATGTGCAAAAGGTAACAGAATTGGCAGGCCCGGTAGGTGAGAAAACCACCGTTATTACCGGCAACGGCCAGCCCGCCACCGGCTCACAGGTGAACCCGCCCACGGAAGAAAACAGCACCACGGCGCCCCAGCCTGGTACCGGCCCTGGTATTTCGCAGGGCGGCCTGCAAGGCGACATTACAGCTGGCGCCCCCTATGGCGGTGAAGACCACCTGAAAGACGAGCAGAAGTAGCTGTTATCTTTTCGTTATGCCGGCCCGCTCCTTACTTCAAGGGGCGGGTCGGTTGGCGTTTCAGGGGTTGGGGAGTGGCGCGGCTAGTTACCGTTGCACTGAATAGAGCTAGTGGATTTTGGCTATTTTGGGCCAGCCATGACTCAATTTCCTTTCTCTGCCCAGCCGAAGACCCTGTTTTATTCGGCTTGTATAGCGGCAAGTCTCTTATCGGGCTGTGCTTCTTCCAATGCGCCCCAAACGCCGACGGCAACAGCCGCAGTTAATCAGTTCGATGATGCCAGGCACCGCCTGATTGCCACAGCGCAGGATGAGCGCAATACCACGGCGCTGCTGCCTTACCTCACGCACCCGGAAGCCCGCTACCGGCAGGCGGCAGCATTGGCGTTGGCCTCGGTGCAGGATAAAACGGCGACATTGGGGTTGCAGCCTCTGCTGAACGATGCCGACCCTGCCGTGCAACGAGCCGCCGCCTACGCCCTCGGGCAAACCGGCGACAGTTCAGCAGTGGTAGCTCTTGCAGCCCGTGTTGCGGCAACGCCAACTAGCGGACAACGCTATTTTTATGAGGCACTTGGGCGTTGCGCAACCCTTACTTCCCTGCGGCAATTAGTACGAGCAGGTGCCAGTTCTGCCGATACGGCTGCGCTGGCGGGGCAGGCTTGGGGGTTGTTGCGGGCCGGTATTCGGGGGGTAACCTCGGAAGCAGCAGTCAGCCGCGCGGTTGCGCTGCTGGATCAGCGTAACCCGCTGGCTGCCCGGCGCGGGGCGGCTTTCACGCTGGCTCGCACACCGCGCCTCGACCTCACGCTCTACCAAGCTGCCCTCACCACCGCTACCACCGACCCCGATGCCATAACGCGGGCGGCGGCTACTACGGCCTTGGGCAAAGTGAAAAACCCCGCCATTGCGCCCGCGCTCGTAGCACTAGCGCGGCGCGACCCAGATTACCGGGTGCGAGTAAGTGCTCTGCGGGCCATGAATGCTACTATGTATGGGCCAGTGAAAGAAGCAGCCTGGGAAGCCACCACCGACCCTAGCGCCCAGGTAGCCCTTACGGCTGCCGAATTCTTTCTGGCTCATGCCAGCGGCGAACAGGGCATTCTGTTTCTGGAAAAAGCCAATAAGCTCAGCAACTGGCGGGTACGGGCCACGTTGCTGGCCGCTGCCCTCAAGGTAGGCGGTACCGAGCGGGGCGCTATCCGAAACGCCATTGAGCAGCGCTATACTGCCGCCTCTGACCCGTACGAGAAAGGCTATTTATTGAAAGCCTTAAGCGAAGACCCAGCCGCATATGAGTTTGTGCAGAAAGCTACTTTTGCCGCTGGTCAGCCGTTGGTGGTCGGGTCTTACGGCATAGAAGCTTTGGTTGCTATTCGCCGCCTGCCCGATTTCCCGGTTGCGCAGCACGCAGCATTTGCCCTCACTATGCGCCGGGCTATGGCCAGCGGCGACGTGACCCTTATGAGCACGGCCGCCGAAGCCTTGCGCGACCCGAAGCTGGACCTGCGGCGCTTACTACCCGACCTCAGCTTTATTACCACGGCCCGCGACAAGCTGGTTCTCCCCCGCGACCTGGAAGCCTGGCAGGCCCTGCAACAAACGCTCGATTATCTGAACAACAAGCCGGCCACACCTACGCCGGTTGCCAAGGCTGCCAGCCACCCTATCAACTGGGCGGTGGTAGGCACTATTCCGGCGGGTCAGCGGGTGCTACTTACTACCACCAAGGGCGATATCACCATGCAATTGCACGTTAATGATGCGCCTGGCTCGGTAGCTAGTTTCGTGGAATTGGTGCGGCAGGGCTTTTATAACAACAAAACATTTCACCGGGTGGTCCCCAATTTCGTGGCACAGGGCGGCTGCCCACGGGGCGACGGCTCTGGCAGCACCGATTATAACCTGCGGTCCGAATTTGGGGATTTGCGTTACGGCGAGGGCGCCGTGGGGCTGGCTTCGGCCGGCAAAGACACCGAAAGCTGTCAGTGGTTTATAACCCACGCTCCCACTCCGCACTTAGATGGTCGCTACACCATTTTCGCGCAGGTAATACAAGGCATGAACGTTGCACACCGGCTTGATATCGGCGACAAAATAGTGCGGGTAGAGCTAGTCCGTTAAAACAAATTGCCAGTTGTGGGTTGTGAGTTGCCAGTTCGTTCCAGAAACCAGCAACTCACAATCCATAACTGGCAACTCACACCTTACTTATCGTCGCGGCCGTGGGCTTGGGCGGGTGGCGTGGTAGCTTCCACTGCCGAGAAAGTTTCCAGAATCTTGTAAGTGTGCGACGCGCCTTTGGGCACCACCCACGAGTTACCGGGTTCCAGCACTACCACTTGGCCTTCGGAGTGCAGTTCTGCCCGGCCTTTCAATACATACCCAACCGTTTCGTAGGCGCGGCTGGTAGGTTCTTTGGGCTCACTGGGTTCTTCGTTTTCCCAGAGGCGCATGGACACGTGCACGCCGGAAGCCAGGTATTTTTCCCCGTCGTCGCCTTTTGGTGAATGAGCGGAGTCGATTTTTGTGATGGTGGTATCAGCCATGGAAAGGTAGCGTAGAGAAATGAAGGAAGAAGATGTAGCGTCTTCACGGAAGACTTTCTTTCCTAACGCGTACCAGGCAGTTGCGGTTACTGATTCCCACTGCCAGAACTTTCCGCGGCATAGATAGTTGAACTATACTGTGGCTATTTCTGGCCGCTACTATTTCTGCCCGCTGGCTGTATTGCTGGTCTTGCCTGATTACGCATGTCTTTTTCTGCCGATACTCCTTTTGTGCGCACGTTGGTGCGGGCACATCAGCAAGCGGCCACGCCACTACCCGGTCCGGCTTTCTGCCAGCTAGCCGAGCAGTTGCTGGAGCTGCTGTTTCCTGAGCGTGCCCACAGGCCCATTGTTCGTCCCGATGCCATAGCCGCTACCCTCAGCCAGCTCCAAACCGATTTGGCAGCCTTGCTCATGCGCGTACCCATGCCCGACGCGCCAGCGGCTGTAGCAACTCACTTTATGGCTCGGCTACCCGCTCTGCGGGAGATGTTGCTGTATGATGCCGCCGCTATTCTGGCCGCCGACCCCGCCGCGCAGGGTACCGAGGAAGTTATTGCCACTTACCCCGGCTTCTACGCAACGGCGATGCACCGGCTGGCCCACGCGCTGCACCAGTTGCACGTGCCGCTAGTGCCGCGCCTTATCAGCGAATATGCGCATCAGCTTACCGGCATTGATATTCACCCCGGCGCCAGAATTGGTCCTTCGTTTTGTATCGACCACGGCACTGGTATTGTGGTGGGTGAAACCACCGTCATTGGGGCCCATGTGAAAATATTCCAGGGCGTAACCCTGGGTGCCCTTAGCGTAAACAAGGATTTGCAGGGCATCAAGCGCCACCCTACCATTGAGGACCATGTGGTGCTATATGCCGGAGCTACTATTTTGGGGGGCAATACGGTAGTAGGCAGCCACAGCATCATTGGCGGCAATGTATGGCTCACGGAGAGTGTTCCTTCGCACTCCCGTGTGTACCATCGGGCCCAAATTCACGTCACCCGTACCGAAGACCCCACTGAGGGCCTCACCTTTTCCATTTGATTGTTGGGAGCTGATTGCTTATTGTTAGCTATTCATTGTGACTGGGTTCCTCTGAACACTCAGTTTGCTGATTACTCAGCACAGCAAGTAGCTCATACCAACTAATCTCACTTAGCATCAACCACTAGCTACCACTCAAACACGCCAAGTAATGAAAGCCCATTCCATCCTAGACACCATCGGCAACACGCCGCTATTGCGCCTCAACAAACTTTTCGCCCAGCGGCCCGACGTAGAGGTTTGGGTGAAGCTAGAACGCGCCAACCCCGGCGGCAGCATCAAAGACCGGATTGCCTTGAGCATGATCGAGCAAGCCGAGCAAGACGGCATCCTGAACTCTGATAGCCTGATTGTGGAACCAACTTCCGGCAATACCGGCGTCGGTTTGGCTATGGTAGCCGCCGTGAAAGGCTATAAGTTGACGCTGGTTATGCCCGAATCCATGTCGATTGAGCGGCGGCGCCTGATGGCTGCTTACGGTGCCAACCTGGAGCTTACCCCCCGCGAGAAAGGCATGAAAGGCGCCATCGAGAAGGCCCACGAAATCGTGCAGAGCACGCCCGGCGCCTGGATGCCCATGCAGTTTGAGAACCCCGCCAACATCAAAGTACACGCCGAAACCACCGCTCAGGAAATTCTGCGCGACGCTCCCGAAGGCTTCGATTATCACATCACTGGCGTAGGTACCGGGGGCCACATCACCGGCGTAACGGAGGTGCTGAAGCCACTTTTTCCTAACATGAAAACCTTCGCCGTAGAGCCTGAACTGTCGCCGGTAATCAGCGGTGGCGCGCCTGGCCCGCACCCTATTCAGGGCATCGGCGCGGGTTTCGTGCCCGGCAACCTGCACCGCGAAATTCTAGACGGTACCATCCAAATTTCGCAGCAAGACGCTTTCGACATGGCCCGCCGCGCCGCCCGCGAAGAAGGCATTTTCATGGGCGTATCATCCGGTGCCTCATTGGCCGCCGTAGCTCAGAAGCTCGATGAAATGCCCCAAGGCAGCCGCGTCCTCACCTTCTGCTACGACACCGGCGAACGGTACTTGTCGGTAGAAGGTCTGTTTGTGTAACGCACGGTTTCAACTCTCAAGCTTTTAGCCACAGCAACGGCTTGCCAGATGGCAAGCCGTTGCTGTGGCTTGTCAGTTAGTAAAGCCAGTTGTATGAAGCAAAACTGGCAAAACGCAATGCATAAAAAAAGCCCAACCTATTCGGTTGGGCTTTCAAACGTGGAGAATATCGGAGTCGAACCGATGACCTCTTGCATGCCATGCAAGCGCTCTAGCCAGCTGAGCTAATCCCCCGTTTTCGTTTCTCATTCGCCGCTTGCGTTTGAGTGGGACAAAAGTACGGTAGGTTTTGGGATCTACAAGACCAAGCGCAAAAAAACACTGAAAAAATTAGTCTACGCACTAAAAAAAAGTGGGTTGGCACTAGTGCCAACCCACTTTTCAAGCAGCTAACCTACTGGCTTAGTTGAAGATGTAGCGCAAGCCAATCTGTCCTTGCCAGCGGGAACCCAAACCACCTGTATCGTTACGGAAGGTCTTGGTTAGAGGCGTACCCGCCGTTACTACGCCATCCGCAGCGTTACGGGTTGGATTCACGAAGTTCGGGAAGGTATAAACAGGCTGGCCAGTGGCATTGTAGCCAGCGAAAGTCAGCGGGTTGGTCCGGTTCGGCGTCTGCAACACGCCCCAATCTTTATTGATGAGGTTACCGATGTTGAAGATATCAATGCTCAGCTGAAGGGCGTTCCGATTCTCACCGAGGTTGGTGAAGATATCTTGCAGCAAACGGGCATCCAGGCGCTGCTGCCACGGCCGCACGGCACCGTTACGCTCGGCATACTCACCGCGGTGCTTGCTTAGGTATTTGTCCTGGTTGATGTAGTTTTCCAGGTCAGCAGACTGTTGCGCGGCAGTATAGCGGGCGTATTCCACTGCCGTCGTTGATCCTGCCGGCGTGTAGGTATAGATGATGTCCCGCAGGTTAATTTCACTTGGGTTGCGCGGGATGTACATCAGGTCGTTCGACGTCTGGTTGTCGCCGTTCATGTCACCGGAGTACACGTAAGAGAAGCGGCTAACCGGGGCAGCCTCGTAGAACAGCGAAACCGTAGTACCAAGGTGGCCAAGATACTCCTTGCGGAAAGAGCCCGAAGCAATGACGCGGTGCTGCTGCAGGAACTGCGAGTAGCTGAGGGCTTCAGCATTCGGGTCGCCGGAGATAGAACGGTCGCGCCAGATCGACTGGGCAATCGAGCCACCGTCGTTCACGGAACGCGAATTGGAATAGGTGTAAGCGGCACTCAGGTAGAAACCGCTGGAAAAAGACTTCTGCAACTGTGCCGTAGCCGCATACGAATAGCCTTTCTTGGTGTTCTTCATCAGAATGGCGTCGCTGATGTTGGGACGAGCAGCGGTATTGCCGCCCTGAGCCGCAGGTACCGAACCGTAAATCTGGTAGTTGCGGGTTGCCACGCGCAAATCAGCATTCGGAGCGGCCTGAGCCGCACCCAGCGTGTAGAAGATAGGGCGGGTATCGGCACCCTGCGACCGGGCAGAAGCTGCCGATTCGCTGCCGGGTAGGTTCACGTTCTGGTGATAAACGGCGTTGATGTCTTTCGTGTAGAAAGCCTCCAGCGTGGCAATAACGCCACCAGGCAGCACTTGGTCGACGGCCAGGTTGGTGCGCCACACCTGCGGGAACTTGAAGTCGCTGGCCGTTACGGCCAGGTTGTAGGAGGTATTAGCCGCGGCGTTCTGCGGACGATATGCATCCACGTCGGGGCTGAACGGATAGATAGAAGCATTGACGTTCGTAACGCCGTTGGTAGTCGTTGGGACAGAACCTGAAGTACTGAACGAGCCGAATTGCAGGCCGTTGTTGCTGGCTTGGTTGGACAGCCACACGAACGGAATACGACCAGTGAAGATGCCCGAACCACCGCGTACCTGCGTCTGCTTGTCGTCGTTCACATCCCAGTTGAAACCAACGCGGGGCGAAAACAACACCGATTTCTTAGGCACCCCACCCGTATTCAGTTTTACGCCGTCGCGGAAGGTTAAGGCCGCCGCATTTTCGTTCTGCAACAAGTCCGACGTCAGGAAAGGCAAATCAGCCCGCAGGCCATAAATCACTTTCAGGTTGTTGAGAGCCGACCATTCATCCTGTGCATACAGGCCCAACTGTGCGGCCTTCAATTCAACCACTGCCGATTGGCCAGGCGTGGTATACTGTAGATTGTAGCGGGCTGGACCCGGACGAGTACCGGTCAGAGGTGACACGCTCACGTTAGCACGGTCGTACGCAAAGCCGGCCGAGGCATAGAAATCCTCCAAGGAGTTGAAGGAGTAGTTGCCGTAGTAGTTAGGCGCGAAACCGTTCTGGAACTTGTAGAATTCGTTGTAGGTACCAACCGTTACGTTGTGCTTGCCTAAATACGCCGTGAAGTTGTCGCCAATCTGGTATACGTCCGAGTTCAGGATGTTGAAAGCCGTGAACGGCTCGTAACCGAACGAGGTGAGGGAGTTGGTAGCGTTGATACCATTGAGTTGGACAGTTGTAGTGCTGCGGCCAACCGAGGTTCCGATATCAACCAGCGGGAACGGGTTGCCGCCCCGGCTTTCGCGGAAGTCGCGGAAAGCGGAATAGCCAGCGGTTAGGTTGTTGGAGAACTTGCCACCGCCTAGTGTGCTGTTCAGTTCAGCAATAAACGAGTTCAGGTTGTTGTTGATAACGTAGTACGACGACGAGAACGGCAAGCCGAACTGCGACTGAGAGCGTTGGCCGGCAATAGCGCCCGAGGTGCTCGGTGGAATATCAGCGTACGATTTCAGGTAGTTGTACTTGATGTTGAAGCGGTTGTTCTGGTTGATGTTCCAGTCAACCTTTATCGTAGCCTTATCACTGTTAGAGCGCAGCTTGAAGTTTTCGTACGACCCTGGGTTGTAGCCATACTGCGTTTGCAGGAAATTGCTCAGAAAATCTAGTTCACGAGCTGAAGCTTGCGACGTTTGCGAGCCGGCGGGTGGCGTGGTGGTTTCGCGGTTGGCCGTGAAGTTGCCGGTCGGCGGGTCGGTGCGGCGCTCCTGCTCGGCATTCACGAAGAAGAACAGCTTGTCCTTGATAATTGGCCCGCCGAAACGGAAACCATAGTTCTTCAGCTTGAAGTTTGGATAGTCCTGCTTGAAGTCGCCAACCTTGCTGCCTACCAGGTCTTGGTCGCGGTAGAAACCGTACACCGAACCTGAGAATTTGTTGGTACCGCTCCGCGTCACTACGTTGATGCCAGCACCGGTAAACGAGCCCTGCCGCACGTCGAAGGGTGCAATGCTCACCTGAATCTGGTCGATGGCGTCGAGGGAGATAGGCTGGGCGCTGGCCTGGCCACCCACGGTCGACGACAAACCGAAAGCGTTGTTGAAGATGGCACCGTCAACGGTGATGTTGTTGAAACCGCTGTTGCGGCCGCCGAAGCTCTGGCCGTTGGCCTGCGGCGTGAGGCGGGTGAAATCGTTGAGCGAACGGTTGAGCGTGGGCAAACGCTCAATTTGTTCGCGCTGCACCGTGGTAGCCGCCCCTGTACGGCCCGCATTAATTACCGGATCCTGCCGGCCCGAAACCGTTACGCCCGCCAGTTGCGTACTGGCTTCGCTTAGGTTGATGTCGAGGCGGAGGTTCTGGCCCAGCGTTAGGAAAATACCTTCGCGAGTAGCCTCCTGATAACCTACAAACGTGATACGCACTGAGTAAGGCCCCCCCACCCGCATGTTCTGGATGTTGAAGCGGCCCTCGGAGTTGGTAGGTGCAACGTACTGCGTGTTAGTAGGTGTATGAATAGCAATGATGGTTGCCCCCGGTAGGCCGGCACCGTCCTTGTCAGTGATGACCCCATTCATGGCCGAGGTAGTGGTGCCTTGTGCCCACCCCTGCTGGACGGAAAGAACCGCCAAAAGCAGGTATAGAAGTTGACGGTAAAAACTGTTTTTCATGTGAAGTAGTTGATGAAACCCAACTACAAAAGTAATAGGCATGCACACTATTCTGATGTTATTAAAACATTATTAAAAAATAATTTACACCTTGATGTTATACCATAAATACTTTGCAATCATTTACATATAACATTTTACTACTAAACTGGTACTATGGCTGCAGTCTAAATAGGGCACAAAAAAGCGGGTGGAGAATTTCCACCCGCTTCTAAATTCAGCTTAAACTTCAGCTAGTTTAGTTATGCTGCACCACTGAAATTCCTAGGGAAGTAGCAGTAGGAGTAGCACTAGCCGCGACACCGCGTACGTACAGTGTATAGATCTTGCCAGCAGTGAATGTCAAAGACTGTGCAGTTCCGGCAAGTGGAGTAGTGGCAACACTACGCACATCCAGATTATAAGTACCCGCTGCTACTTCTGTGAAGTTAGCATAGGTGGTCACCGGAGCAGTAGTGCCACTGTTCAAGGCTCGGAAACCACGTAGCGGTGCTGCCGGGAAGAACGAGGTAGCACCGTTGAAGATACCGTACGTACCCGACGGGGCCAGATTCACGAAACGAACCTTAGCATTACCTGCTGCAGGTGCGGCTAGGTTATCTGTCAATACCAATGAGCGGATGCCGCCTTGATCTGTTGTACCGATTAAAGCACGGTTGGTAGGGTCCGTCAGAAACACCGTATAGTTAGTACCGCCCAAGAAAGAAGTGCGCGACACTAATGGACGAGCTGCTGAACCAGCAGGGGCATTACTTGGAATATTGGTTGGTTCATTGAAGATGAACAACCGCAATCCTGCAGCAATTGGAGTAATAGCTGAAGCTCCCAGATACGGCAGTGCGGTACCAAATGAGGCATTGTCTACTGTCACAGCTGTACCTGTTGCACCGGGCGCTGCATTCACCACCAATACCCGAGCTTGACCAACCGTAGATTCGGTTACCGGGGTAGGAGTGGCGTATTCAGGCTCGTCGCAACCAACCAGCACCGAAGCTACCGAAGCAGTCAGCGTGAGTTTGGTCAGAAACGAAGAAAAAGAGAATTTCATAAGTTGAAGCGTTTATCGAAGCCAGCTGACTGATTAAAACAGGTAACGAACACCAAACTGGGCCTGCCAGCGCGAAGCCAACTGGCTGATCTGATAGGCTACATTTGGCGTGGTAGCAGTACCCGTACCGTAGCTGAAAGTTGGGCGGCCGGTGGTGGTATTCTCCAGCCCCTGGTAACGAAGCAAACCATAGTTACCGTTTGCTACCGAGTAATCACGACCCCAATTTTTATTCAGCATGTTACCGAAGTTGATAACATCAACCGACAACTGAATAGTGTGATTTTTCTCACCAATCTTCGTGTAGATATCCTGTAGCAGACGCACGTCAATACGGTGCTGCCAAGGCGTACGGGCACCGTTACGGGCGGCGTATTCGCCACGATGCTCTTTCAGATAGTCGTCATTCTCGATGAATGCATTCAGCTCATTCCAGATTTGATCAACAGTCCGACGGTCGTTTACGCCATCCGTTACCAGTACAATCTCGCTCTGGTTGCGGGGGATATAAATCAGATCGTTCGAGCTACCTGAAGGGTTGCCACCGTCGCTGTTGATATCGTTACCGTAGTAGGTATACGAGAAGGGAGAACCCGACTGACCGTTGTAAAAGGCCGAAACGGTGGTAGCAAAGTGATTGGCGTATTCTTTACGATACGAGAGCGAGCCAATTACCCGGTGGCGTAGATCAAAGCTAGAATACGACAGCGGCAAGTTGTTAGGATTGCCTGCGTGCGGGTTGAATTCCCAGATAGATACGGCTGTTGAGCTAGTGCCCGAGTACAAGTCGCGCGATTGACCATACGTATAGGCGGCCGTAGCGAACAGGTCGCTATTAACCTGCTTCTTTAGTTCACCCGTGATGCTATACTGATGGCCTTTGCTGGTGTTAGTCAGCAAAATCACGTTGTTGAAGTCACGGTTATTGCGGTAACGAGCCGTACCAGCAGGATATACCGGACGACCATCGCCTTGCAGAACACCCGTTGGGTTTACCAAGTTGATATCTTGCGGTAGTACGTCATTCAGCGTCTTAGAGTAGATACCTTCTAGAGTAGCAACAATACCAGCCGGTAGACGGTAGTCAACAGCGAGGTTGGTACGCAGCAATTGCGGGTTGCGGAAGTCTTTGTCGGTTACAGCGATACTACCCTTAGCCGCGGTAGCTGGAGTAGCAGCAATCCGGTCGCGGAGGGTAGCATAGTTGTTGGTTAACTCTAGGCCCGTGCGCGTGGTGCTGTTGTTGGAATCAAACGTAGCAAAGTCGCGGCCAGTGTTGCCGTATTGGTTGGAAATCCACACATAAGCTGGGCGGCCGGTGAAAATACCAGCTCCACCACGTACCTGGAAGCTTTGATCTTTACGCACATCCCAGTTGAAACCAATCCGGGGCGAGAACTGAATCCGTGACTTAGGCAGGCGGTCAGTTTTTACGTCATAAGCAGGACCTTGAGCAGTGGCAACCGCGAAAGTTGAATCGACGCGAGAGTTGTACGACGGCGTATCAAAATACACGGGTAGGTCAAGGCGCAAGCCAGTAGTCAAGCGGAAATTATCCGTGATGTTATATTCATCCTGAGCATAAACGCCAAACTGAGCAGCACCGAACTTAGCTGTTGGGTTGCCACCGGGCAGTGCAAAGTTCTGGCGGTAACGGAAGTTACCCGTAAGATCATTATTTAGGAAAGCAGTAATGCTCGGAAAGTCATAACGACCTTGCGTGCTCTGCACAAACAGGTTATCGAAACGGAATATCTCGTTATTTGTACCCAAGGTCAGCACGTGCTTACCAGCAAACACGTTGAAGTTGTCGGTAATCTCGAGAATGTCCTGATCAAGGCGGTTAGCCACTGAGCTAAACTCTGAACCAGCAGAAATAGTACCGTTGCCAGCCGTAATGGTAATAGATGGGAACAGATCACCTACAGTGGAGCGGCTGTCTCGGATAGTAGAATAGCCTACCAGCAAGTTGTTGGCGTAACGGTTGCCGAAGCGGCTCTTCAGTTCAAGTACCGTAGAATTGGTTTTGCTTAGGAACTGGTACCCGTTGTTGCCGAAGCGGAAGTTGGTTAGGCTACGGGAGATGTTATCATCTGAAGCGTCTACGAAGTTGTGACGCAGCGTAAGCTGATGATTCTGATTGATGTTCCAGTCTAGGCGAGCAAACGCCTTGTTGCTGCGGGTTTCAGCGTTAATTTCACCGAAAGTACCTGCGTCATAGCCATAACTACGGAGCTTGTCAGAAATTTCTTGAAGCTGAGCAGTGTTGACAAAAGTCAGTAAGTCAGAGCTTGTATTACCAGTGATTTGCTCTAGGCTACCCGTACGGAACAATAGCGGCGCGGTACGACGAGTGATTTCTCCGTTAACGAAGAAAAAGAGTTTGTCTTTAATGATTGGACCACCTAAACGGAAGCCTGTCTGGTAATCGTTGAATTTAGCGAGTTTAGTGCGGTTACCAGAAGCGTCGGGAGTCGGGCTTTTACCAGCTGTATTTTGGTTACGACCGAAAGCGAATGCCGAACCAGAAAATTCGTTGGTACCGGAGCGGGTTACAGCATTGATACCTCCACCGCTGAAGCGGCCCTGGCGTACGTCATAAGGAGCAATTACTACCTGGAATTCCTGGATGGCATCCAGCGAAATAGGTTGGGTACCAGCTTGTCCACCTGGCGTGCCGGAGTTACCCAAACCAAACAAATCGTTATTGGAAGCACCGTCAATCTGTACGTTATTGAAACGGCCGTTACGACCCGATAGCGAGTTGCCGTTAGCCTGAGGCGTCAGGCGCGTGAAATCCTGGAAGCTCCGTGAGATGGTTGGGAGACGCTCGATTTGCTCACGACGCACCGTGGTAGCTGCACCCGTACGGCCTGCGTTGATTACGGGGTCTTGGGTAGCCGTTACGGTTACGCCTTCCAACTGAGTGGTAGTTTCGCTCAGGTTCAGGTCTAAGCGCTGGTTCTGACCCAAGCTTAGGAAAATACCTTCCCGAGTGATGTCCTGATAACCAACAAACGTCACGCGTACGGTGTAGGGACCACCTACGCGCATGTTTGGAATGTTGAATCGGCCCTCCGAGTTGGTGGGCGCTACATATTGCGTGTTCGTGGGAGTGTGTACCGCAATAACAGTAGCCCCTGGCAGACCATCACCTTGCTTGTCGGTGATGACACCGTTCATGGCCGATGTAGTTGTACCCTGGCTCCAGCCTGTGTGCGCGGCAAGCAGGAGCAGCAGCATATACATACTGCGCAGTAGTATTTGTCTCATATAAAAGGGAAAAGGTGAAAAAGCGTTTTTGAAAGAAGCCGCAAAAGTACTGCACGGTTTCCGCTACACTGTTACCATATCATTGTTGATTTTGCATTAAAAGTCAACTAATGAGAATAATGCAGCAGCGAAACGAAATCCTACAATGGCGGCCGTACCGCTTTAATGAAGCGGCTCAAATAGTAATCCGTTTCTAAGCTGTTTTCGATAACGCCTGACGAGCTGGAGGAATGGATAAATTGTACCCCTTCCGGTGTGGCTTCCGTCACGAGGCCCACGTGCGTGATGGTGCTGCTACCCGGCGACGCGCCGAAGAACAGCAAGTCGCCGGCTTTCAAATCCTGCGGTTTTACGGGGTTGCCCCACAGCGCCTGCTCATTACTGGAGCGCGGGATGGGCACATCAATGGCAGCAAAGGCATTGTATAGTAGGCCCGAGCAATCCATGCCCATGCGGGTGGTGCCGCCATACTTATAAGGAGTGCCCTGGTAGGAACGGGCCGTTTCAATAACCGTCACCATCTCGCGGCTGGCGTTCAGGGGGGTGCTGCTCCGCTTGGTTACAATCTTGGCCCGGCCCGTTGGGGTAGTGGTTTTGGTTTTGGCCTTGCTGACTGGCACCCGGCCGCGGCGGTTACGCTCGGCAGCCTTTATCCGGGCCATGTCGCGGGCCGAATAGTACCGGCCATTGCGGTAGTTTACTTTTCTGGAACCGCCGCAACTAGCCATTCCTACTACCAGCGCCAATAGTAATAGTGGCCACCAAAAACGTCTGTGCGTTGAATGATGTACCTTCGTCATGTATTCCCGCATTGGGTCAAAGATACGCGAATCAGCGTTAATGCTTCCTCCGTCAATGAATTATCAAGCCCTTACCCCCGAGCTGGTCGTTGCCTTCGAGGCCATTGTTGGACCGGCGCACGTTCTTACGGCGGCCCGCGCCGAAGCCACTGCCACCGCCGATGCCTATTCCGACTACGGCCGCGACCATACCGAAGACCTGCACTTCGCCCCCGATGTGGTGCTGCGCCCCGGTAACGCTGAAGAGATAAGCGAGATTGTGCGGCTGTGCAACGAGCACCATATTCCGGTGACGGCGCGGGGCGCGGGCACTGGCCTAAGTGGCGGAGCGCTGCCGGTGCACCATGGCGTGGTACTGAGCACCGAGCGGCTCAACCGCATCATTCAGATTGACGAGCGAAACCTGCAAGCCACCGTAGAGCCGGGCGTGATAAACGAGGTATTCCAGAATGCGGTGAAGGAGGTCGGCTTGTTCTATCCGCCCGACCCGGCCAGCAAAGGCAGCTGTTCATTGGGCGGCAACCTGGCCCATAGCAGCGGCGGCCCCAAAGCCGTGAAATACGGCACCACCCGCGACTATGTGCTGAACCTGCAAGTGGTACTGCCCACCGGCGATATTATCTGGACGGCGGCCAACACGCTGAAAAACTCCACCGGCTATAACCTTACCCAGCTGATGGTTGGTTCGGAAGGCACGCTCGGCATTATCACCAAAGTGGTATTCCGGCTCCTCCCCTATCCACAGCACAACATTCTGATGCTGGTACCTTTCCGGCAGACAGAGCAGGCCGCTGAAGCCGTGTCGGCGGTGTTCCGGGCGGGTATCATTCCGTCGGGCATGGAGTTTATGGAGCGGGAGGCCATTGCCTGGTCGTCGGATTACCTGAAAATTCCGCTTACGCTGCCCGAGGATATTCACGCGCACTTGCTGATCGAGCTGGACGGGCAGGACCTAGACCAACTGTATAAAGAGGCCGAGCAAGTGTATGGCGTGCTGGAAAATTACGACGTAGACGAAATCCTGCTGGCCGATACAGCCGGCCAAAAGGACGACCTGTGGCGTATCCGCCGTAATATTGGCAATTCGGTGCGCTACAACTCGGTATATAAGGAGGAAGACACGGTAGTACCGCGCGCCGAACTGCCCACGCTGCTCAAAGGTGTAAAGGAAATCGGGGCCCGTTACGGGTTCAAGAGTGTGTGCTACGGCCATGCCGGCGACGGCAACCTGCACGTGAACATCATCCGGGGCGAGCTGAGCGACGAGCAGTGGAACGTGGGCCTGCGCCAGCCGATTTCCGAAATATTCGAGCTGTGTGTGAAGCTAGGCGGCACCATTTCCGGCGAGCATGGCATTGGGCTGGTACAGAAAGGCTACATCGGCATTGCTCTCAAGGAAGCTAACCTGAACCTGATGCGCGGCATCAAGCAGGTCTTCGACCCGCACGGCATTCTGAACCCTGGCAAAATATTCTAGCCCAGCCGCAGCTTCTTGCTATCTAAGTATCCCCCATCGGAAAGTGGTTTCCGGTGGGGGATTTTTAGTTTGGGTAGATGCTCTTCCAGGCACTTTCACCATAAACTAACGTTTGTTAGTTTTTATAGTAGCTTTGTTTTCTTCAGGGCGCAGCCGCATTTCTTTCTACATACATCCGGCTGAGTCCTGCCCGCACCGAACTCCTCTCCCACCCTGACAATTCCCACCAATGGCCAAACGGGGTAAGATCAACCAGCGCCAACGGATTCTGGAAGAAGCCGCTAAACTGTTCAAGTCCAAAGGTTTTGCCGGCACTTCCATGCGCGACCTGGGCGGCGAAGTAGGCATGGAAGCGGCCAGCATCTACAACCACGTCAAGTCCAAAGACGAGATTCTGGAAAGCATCTGCTTTTACATATCCGACACCTACATTTCGCAGCTTGCCGAAGTAGAGCAGACGGCCACTCCTTACAGGGAAAAGATTGAAACCCTGATCCGGCAGCACATCCGGTTGATGCTGGAAGAAGGCGCAGCCGTATCAGTGGCCAACAACGACTGGAAATACCTGACCGGCGACAAGCTCACGGCCTTCAAAGACGCCCGCAAACGCTACGAGCACGGCTTCGCGGCCCTCATTGAGCAGGGCATTGCGGCCGGCGAGCTGCAACCCGTCAACGTATCGGTGGCGCTGTTTACTATCCTGTCGGCGGTGCGCTGGGTGGAACTGTGGTACCGGCCGGGCCGGGGCGTTTCGGCCGACGAGCTGGAGCAAAACATCCTCACCATGCTCTTGAATGGCCTAGCAAAATGAGTTGCCAGTTACCAGTTGTCGGTTGTGAGTTGCCAACTCATAGCCAGCCTAGCAACTGGCCACTGGTAACCGGCAACTGATAACTCACAACTGGCAACTGACTACATGAGTCGTTTTCATACGTTAAAAATCAAGCGGATTCAGCGGGAAACGCCCGATTGCGTGACGCTGGTCCTGGACGTACCCGCCGAGCTGACCGACACGTTCCGGTTCACGCAGGGGCAGTACCTCACGTTCCGGCGCGAGCACAACGGCGAGGAACTGCGCCGCTCTTATTCTATATGTAGCAGCCCCCTGGACGGCGAGTGGCAGGTGGCCATCAAGAAGGTGCCGGAAGGCCGGTTTTCGTCGCTGGCGGTGGAAAATCTGCGGGTAGGCGACGAACTGGAGGTGATGCCGCCGGCCGGGCGCTTCTACACCGAGCTGCACCCCACCAACGCCAAGCACTACGTGGCCTTTGCGGCGGGCAGCGGCATTACGCCGGTGTTTTCCATCGTCAAGACCATTCTGCTAACCGAGCCCCACAGCCAAGTGACGCTGATTTATGGCAACCGGGGCCGCAATTCCATCATTTTCAAGGAAGCCATTGAGGCCCTGAAAAACAAGTTTCTGCGGCGGCTAAGCGTCTACCATATCCTGAGCCGGGAGCAAAACGATACCGACTTGCTATTCGGCCGCATTGATGAAGTGAAAACCCGGCAGTTTCTGGACAAGCTGCTGCCCGCCAGCCAGATTGATGAGTGCTTTATCTGTGGGCCCGAGGAAATGATTCAGGGTGTGCGCGCTGCCCTCACTGCCGCCGGAGTACCCGCCGACCGAATTCACTTCGAGATGTTCACTTCGGCCGGCAGCCGCCAAGCTCAGACGGGCCCCGCCAAACCACACCCCAGCGGCACCGACGACAAGCACAGCCAGGTAACGGTGCAGCTCGATGGCAGCACGCGGGTACTGGAAATGTCGTACTACGGTGATACTGTGCTGGATGCGTTGCTGGAAACCGGGGCCGATGCGCCGTACTCGTGCAAAAACGGCATGTGCAGCACCTGCCGGGCCCGCGTCACGCACGGCACCACGGAAATGGACGTAAACTACTCCCTCTCCGAGACTGAAGTGGCGAAAGGCTACATTCTCACTTGCCAGGCCCGCCCCACCTCGGAGCAGGTAACGGTAGATTTCGACCAGTAAAGCACGTCAATACCCAGCGTGTAGCTTGGCCAGCAAAGTATCCAACTGTTGGAAAAGCTGCGTGTTGCCTTCTTGCTGGTAGTTAGCCAAGATGCTTTCAAAGCCGGTCAGGTCGTAGAAGAAGGCTTTGAGGTTGTCGGGGGTTAAGGCCCCGAAGTGACGCCCGTAGCCAAGCTTCTCCACTTCGGCGGCGTTGAGAAACTGCTCGAACTGCGCGGGAATGGGAATGGCGCAGATGGGCTTGTGCAGAAACACCGCTTCGCTGATGAGTGAAAAGCCGCCGTTGGTGATAATGGCGCGGGCACTGGCCAGGTCGTCGATGAATCCTTGCTCGCTGAAGGCCTTCAGCTGCACGTTGCCGTGGCTTTCTTCCTTGTTGAAGCCGTACACCCGAAACTCCTGTTTGGGCAGGTTTTGCAGCAGCGCCACCAGGTTACTTTGCGTAGTGGCCGACTGGTACACCAGCACGTGCGTACCCGTGGTGGGCGGCGCGGCCAGAATTTCGGGGCGGATGATGGGCGGTACCAGCGTGGTATCGGGTTTGCTGACGGGCAGCGGGAAAAACGTGGCAACGAAGTAGTGCTGGCTGCGTGGCAGCTTGGCCCGCACAATCTGCCGCGCCACTTCCAGGTTGCCGTACTCATCGGGCGGCACCGTTACGTCAAGCTTGGCACGGCTGATAATCTGCATGTTGTCGATGCTGATTACGGGTAGGCGCTTGGATTTGGCGAACAGGTAGCTGAAGGATTCAAAATCGGATATTACCGCGTCGAACTCGATGCCGAAGAACATTTCGCGGTACTTCCGGAAGTTAACGACCAGGTTTTCCGGGGCCGTGCGCAGGGTAAGGGCGGCGGTGCGCAACTTGGAAACGGTTAGCTCCCGGTACGCCAGATGGAAGCCCCGGATTTCGTGCACGCGGCCCGGAAACGTGCGCGCCAGCAATTGATAGGCCCGCGAACTGCTGACTACCTGCACCTCATGCCCGGCTTCCAATAGATGCTGGATAACCACTTTGCTGCGCGTGGCGTGGCCCATTCCCTCGCCGGGCACTCCGTATAAAATGTTCATTGCTGTGAGCCGTTAATCTGCATGCTGACTTGTAAGCCGTGAAGTAACAACTTCGCGTGCAACTCCGCAGCAACCATTGGCTCAAGGCCTTCAGGTACCCGCCCGGCGCAGGCGCCGCCCCGGTGAATGCAGCACCTGCACTAGCAGCTTGGCATGTGTGCGGGGCCCTGTGTTTTCATTGCGCCAATCGGTTTGCCTGCCAGATTCCTTACTTTCGGCGCGGTTTTAGTAACGTGCCATCGACTCCTCTTTCTCTTAGCTCATATGTTCCGGTTTTCTACTTCCAGCCGAGTTGCTGTTCTGGCTCTGGCGGCGGCCACCCTTTTCACTGGTGCCTGCACCGCGCCCCGTACCATTGTTAGCACTGGCAAGGTTACCCCCAAGGGCGAATTCCGGGCCGGCGGCAACCTCGCCTTCAACGTGGCCACCGAAACCATCAGCAAAACTGGTTCGGCCCTGAAATCGGCGGCGGAAGCCACCGTGCGCAAGGACACTATCGGCTACTCGGGCACCATCGACAACCTTCAGGTGGCCGCCCTGGCTTACGTGCTCGACCCAGTGCGCCCTTCTTCCGACCTATACGTGCGCTACGGTGCCCTCGAGCGCCTCGACGTGGGGTATAAGTATGCGTTTGGCTCGCACGTATTTGATGCAGCTTACCAATTTTTGGGGCCCACGGGCACAGTAGAACGGCCCGGTGGCCCGGCCGGCGCCACGTACGCCAGCATCGGGCTGCAATTTGCCACGCAGCGGGCCAACCTGCCTAGCTTGCCGTTTCTGGATAATATCGATGATATTCTAGGCTTCCGAGCCACCCGCCGCGACATTATCATCCCGCTGGTTTTCAGCCACTCCCTCGGGGCGGAAGAGGAAATAGGTGCTATTTCGTACGGTGCGGTGTATACGCACACCTTCATGCGCTACGGCTTCGAGCCCGGCAAGATTTTCAATGGCAGCGCGAAGGTGCCGGTGCTGCTAGGCCAGAAAGTGAATTTTCCGTCGTTTGGTGCTTTCGTCAACGCCAAATTGGGCTACCGGTACGCTTACTTTATCCCGTCCCTCGGCATCTACTACCAGAAATACGGCAATTACCAGCTGCTCAACAACAAAACGGCCAGCCTGAGTGGGCTGACCATTGTACCAAGCGTGGGCGTACAGTTCCGGATACCGTCAAGCCGGCGGTAGCGCCGGGCTATTCGCCGCTCTCTTGGTTGTTGCCTTCCAGGTAGCCTTGCGTGAATACCCGGTACTGGTCGAAGATGGAACGGACGGAGCGGCGTAGCACTAGCTCGCCCTGCGTACCATTGGGTACCGTCACGCCGGAAGCATAGCCATTCCAGACGGCGCGATTAGTGCGGTTATCAATGAGTGTAATAAGCAGCGTGCCTTCAGCCAGTAGCATACGTACGGGCTGGTAGCCGGTGCGCTGCTCGGCGGGGGTTTCATCGTCTTCTATCTTTTCGGCATTCACCCAGCGGGCAATGTCTTCCTGGGCGTAGCCACGGAAACGCATGTCGCCCTCATACACTCGGAAGTTCACCAGCAAATCGGGGCGGCGCTTGCTGGGCTTATAGCCCTGCACTTTCATGCGCGTTCTGATGGCGTCGCGGAGTACCTCGCCTAGCTTGCTGGAGTCGGCGGCTAGGCCGTCGCCCGTTACAAACTCGTAGGTGCGGTAGCGCCGGAAAGCGCCGGCATAACTGTAGTCAGACTCGATACGGGCTTCGCGCGCCGCAAAGCAGCCCGATAAGGCCAAGGCTAAGGTGGAACCAACGAAAAGAGTAGAGAGCAGTTTCATAAACAAGCGAACATGTGAGAGGGAATCACCGGCTTTAAGTTACGAAACAATTTAAAGGTTAGATGCTGGGGGTCAGGGTGAAGCCCGCATTTTTTCTGGTACTTCAAGCAAGTATCTCCAAGAGCCGCCCAGCGTCAGCTCAACGCTTGCAGCGGCTTCGGCAATGCCCGAACAATTAGGCTACAGCTGGTACTGAAGTTGTTTTTCCAGCACGATGGCCAAGCCGTGCGCTCCCTGCACGGTGCCCACAATATCGAACCCCTCGCGCAGGTTCAGCAACAGCATAGCGCGCCAGCGGTTGTAGGTTTGCGTACGGATGCGGTGGTAGCCTTGCTGCTGGCACCAGCCGTGTTGCTGCTGCATGAGCGTTCTGGCAATGCTGCGGCCCCGGAACCTATTGTCCACACCGCCCAGCCAACTATAGTAATGGCCTGGTTTACGCTCGTACCCCACCTTGCAGCCTATCACCTGCTCATCAGCCAAAGCCAGCCAAAGGTGGAGGGGTGCGCGCTGCTGATGATACGCCAAATCCGATTCTAATTCGGCGGTGGGGCTTTCCAGCGCGGCGCTCAGCAATGCCAGTAAACCCTCACGTATAGGGCCAGCTGCGGGTAGCTCGGGCAGGAATGAATACGTTATAGGTTCCATAGGCCGTGAAGATAGCCGCTGCTTTTATCGGTAGCCGGCGGCTTGCAGCTGAAACAGCTCGGCGTAGCGGCCCCCACGAGCCAGCAGCTCCTCGTGGCTGCCAATTTCCACCGCCTTGCCGTGTTCAACCACCAGAATACGGTCGGCCATGCGCACGGTGCTGAACCGGTGCGAAATTAGTACGGCGGTTTTGCCTTTGGTTAGTTCGTTGAAACGCTGAAACACTTCGTACTCGGCGCGGGCGTCGAGGGCGGCGGTGGGCTCGTCGAGGATGAGCAGCTGGGCGTCGCGCATGTAGGCTCGGCCCAGCGCAATCTTCTGCCACTCGCCGCCGCTCAGGTCTACGCCGCCGTTGAAGCGCCGGCCAATCATCTGGTCGTAGCCCTGGGGCAGCTTGGCAATTACTGAGTCGGCGAGGCTTTGGGCCGCCGCCTGCTCGATGCGGGGTTGGTTTTCCTTTTCCTCGATGCGGCCTACCGCTAGGTTCTGGCCAGCCGGTAGCTGAAACCGCACGAAATCCTGAAAAATCACCCCGATTTCCTGGCGTAGCTCGGCCGGGTCGTACTCGCGCAAATCGTAGCCATCGAGCAGAATCCGGCCTTCGGTGGGGTCGTAGAGGCGGGAAAGCAGCTTAACCAGCGTGGTTTTGCCGGCTCCGTTTTCACCTACCAGCGCCAGCTTCTCGCCGGCCCGCAGCTGAAAGCTGAGGTTGCGCAGGGCCCACTTCTCGGCATTGCGGTATTTGAAACCCACATTCTCGAACACGAAGCCCTCCTGAATCGGCTGCGGAAACGGGCGCACGGCTTGCGTAGCATCAGGCCGAATGATGCGCGGCTTGAGGTGGAAAAAATCGAAAAAATCCTGCAAATACAGGGCGCCCTCGGCCACGCTGCTGAAACGGCTCAGGATGCCTTCCAGCAAGCCCCGCATCCGCCCGAACGAGCCCGCCAGAAACGTAAGCTGTCCAATGCTGACCCGCCCGTACACCGCCTGCATGATAATGTACACGTAAGCCGCGTAGTAGCCAGCCGCGCCCACAGCCGCGAAGAAGGTGCCCCAACTGGCCCGCTTTATTACGAGGGCCTTGTTTTGCTGATAAAACTCGTCGGAAAGCAGCTTGAAACGGTCAATCAGGAACTGCGAGAGGCCGAAAATCTTCACCTCCTTAGCCGTTTCGTCGGAAGCTCCGGTCTGGCGCAGATAATCCAGCTCGCGCCGCTCGGGGGTCCAGCCGTGCACCAGCGAATAGCTTCGCTCATTAAAGTGCGACTCGCCCAGAAACGCCGGAATAACGGCCACCAGCAACAGCAGCAGCAGCCACGGATTGAAGGCCACCAGCCCCACGGCCAGAAAGGCCATCGTAATGGCATCTTGCGCCTGGCTCAGTACCTGCGCCATCAGTACCGTGCGCGACAGGGTTTGGCGCCGGGCCCGCTCCAGCTTGTCGTAGAAGGCGCTATCCTCGAACTGGTCGAGGTCGAGCTCGGCGGCGTGCTGCATCAGCCGCACCGAGGTTTGGTTGGCAAACAGGTCGCCGAGCAAAGAATCCAGCAGGGCCACGCCGCGTCCCAGCGCATCGGAGAGAATAGCCAAGCCGAATTCCAGGGCCACGTACCCCGAAACGGGCATCAGCAGGCCGGGGCGGTACTCGGCCCGACTTAGCGCCAGCACCGAATCCAGAATCAGCTGCCCTACATAGAGCATGGCTACCGGCAGTGCGGCGCGTAGCAAACGCAGCCCAACGTTGCCTACGGTAAGCGCTGGACTGGTCTGCCAGATAAGGCGTAAAAACTCTGGCAGATTTTTGAGGGCCGAAAACCGCTCCCGTACCGTGAGGGCCGGCTTACCATCGGGACGCGGCTTTTTGGCGGAAATGCTAGTTAATAAAGAGGTTATCCAAGACATACGCCTACTACACGGCAACCATCGGACCGAAGTAGCAAGGTTGCCGTTTTGGCATTAATTGTCAAGGTTTTAAGCGCACCCCATACTCCATGGCAACGCTTTTGAAGCACTGGCTTCTGCTGGAGTGGAACTGCCGAAGTGATACAGCAGAGTAGAGCCAGGTGATGGGTACATGCCCACAACTGGTGATAGAAGGATACCAATTCAGAATTTCACTGAAAAAATATTATATGAAATATAAGTGATTTATTATAAACAGATGTCCGTCGTAAATGCAGTAACTATCTGTAATTCATCATACTTTATTTTGATTTAATGCCAAGACCAGCAAAGGCAATTGCACCTTTTTGATAGAGCAGAATTATGTTAATAAACTTATATTTTTTTATATAAATTCGCTCTACCTAAAGCACATCAGGCGCTTTGGCATTCCTAAATGGCAAGGATACTTGTGCCACTTTTACCTTCCAAACTCACCTTTATGCAAGCCCACCGTTACAAGCACTTGTTACTATCGTGCGCCTCTCTGTTCGCGTTAAGCGGCAGTGCTGTTGCTCAATCCACCATCGTTGCCTCGGCTGTTCCGAGCCTGACAGTTACGCTGAACAGCTCCAACCAAGCAGTAGTTACTACCACTGCGGTAAACAACGGCAGCACCACTACCACCAGCTGCGGCCCCGTTACCCTGAGCTTGTTGAAAGATGGCATGCCAGCTGGTACGGTATCTGGCCTAGGCTCAGAGTTCTACAATGGCAACATCAACACACTCGACGGCCCGACACTGACAGCACCAATGAGCTCAGTGTTCGTGAACGTAGACTTTGCCAGCTACGGTACGCCGTTTGTCAACGGCAACACCTACACTGTCAACCCCAACTGCAACGCCGCCAACAGCAAGTCCTACGTGGAGTCACGTTTGCTAGGCCGTAGCATGGCTTCATTTGCGGGTACGGATGTATTCGAAGTCTTCGGTGACCCCTGTGGTGGTCAGAAAAAGCAACTGGCTATTACAGCTGCCTACGCCATGAGCCAGGTTACTTTCACTACGGCCGGCCCCCACACTGTTACGCTGATTGCCACTGACGCCTGCGGCAACAAAAGCACTGCTGCTACTACCAACGTAACCGTACTGCCCAACGTTAACAATCCTTGCCAGAACGACACGCAGCCACCAACTATTCTGGCTGCTGGTTTCATTGTAGGGCTGGAAGCTAATGGCACGCGCACTATTGAAGCTGCCGACGTAGACTACGGTACCACCGACAACTGCGGGGTAGCGTCTATGACTATCAGCCCTCGTACGTTCACCTGCGCCAACATTGGCCCGAACCAAGTGACCTTCACGGCTACCGATAATGCTGGCAACTCGGCTTCGCAGACCGTAACGGTATTGGTAGTTGACAACACGGCCCCACGCATCCTAGCTGCTGGCTTCCGGACCCAATTGCAGAACGGCACGCGCACTATCTTCCCTGTTGACATCGACTACGGCAGCACCGATAACTGCGGCATTGCCTCAGTAACCATCAGCCGCAACACCTTCACCTGCGCCAACGTAGGTCCTAACCCAGTAACCATCACTGTGCGCGACAACTCAGGCAACGTCTCAACCCAGACGGTTACTGTAATTATCGATGCAGATGCAACCTGCACCAACAGCAACGTTGCTACCCGCAACAGCACCACCGAGGCCTTGGCTGCTGAAGATGACTTGCAGCTGCAAGCTTATCCAAACCCCATCACCGAACAGTCTGCTATTTCGTTCCGCGCTACACAAGCTGGCAAGGCACAGGTGAAAGTTTACAATCAGATGGGCAAAGTGGTAGCTACTCTCTACGACGGTCAGGTAGAAGGGAACCGTCTCTATAGCATGACACTGAATGGTGGCTCTTTGCTCGGTGGCGTGTACAACTGCCAGCTCATCACCAACGGCAAAGTGGTAAACAAGCGTCTGTTGGTAAGCAAGTAGTAGCTAATGCAGGAACGCACCCACTGCTAGAAGCCTTGCTTGCTGGTAGTACAGGAGTTCTATGCTGTATATTAAAAAAGGAGGCCGAGCTTAGCTCGGCCTCCTTTTTTAATATGGCTAGACTTGGTGTAGCTCTGCTTGTCGATTTTAACTACAAATTAAAGCAACAGGGCCACGACATGCATTATCCTGTCCTGCTCCTGCTGTACTGCATTCCGGAACCAGCCAGTTGCAAGGTTATTGGTGGGTGTACATAGGTAATGACAAAGCACTTGTAATGGTAATGGCACTATCAATTAATTATAAATATTCCAATAACACATTTAAAGCAATTGTATAGCAACAGGTCAGAAAACCTGTATATATCATACCGAATATATAAAATTATAAAATACTCAATTACTAAGCTGTGCAATGGATTGCATTCTTTTTATTAATGATAAATCATATAATTTATTACACAATATTTTATATAATTTGATAATGCTGATTGCTTCCGCAAGAAGGTCAGTGTCCTTTCTGACGAGGAGTTAAGCGTCATTACACCTTAGTTCACCACTATTATGCAAACCCACTTCTACTATCGTTTTTCCTTGTTGCTAGCCTTGCTGGCAAGCCTCAGCTTTCGAGCCTCTGCTCAAGTAACTACTGCCGCTGCTGAATCTGCCATTACGGTGTACCTGACCAATACCGGGCAAGTAACCGTTTCTACCACGCAACTTAACCGAGGCAGCAGCACTACTACCAGTTGCGGCCCCGTCACTTTAAGCTTGCTGAAAGATGGTATGCCAGCAGGCACAGTGTCTGTGGTTGGCAACGAGTATTATAATGGCAACATTAATACTCTAGACGGCCCCACTGTAACTGCACCTGCCAACACTATTTTTGTTTCTGTAGATTTTGCCAGCTACGGCACGCCGTTCATCAATGGCAGCACGTACACCATCAACTCTAACTGCCACGCCGCCAATAGTAAGTCGTACGTAGAGTCGAAGCTGTTGGGCCGTAGCTCGTATTCGTTTGCTGATACCGATGTATTTGAAGTATTTGGCGACCCATGCGGCGGCACCAAAAAGCGGCTTGCAATAAAAGCTTCTTATGCCTCCAGCCAGGTTACTTTCACTACGGCGGGCCAACACACTGCTACCCTGATTGCCACTGATGCCTGCGGAAACATCAGTTCTGCAACGCCGACGACCGTCAACGTGGTGGATGTCCGCTGTGGCAGCGGTGAAAAATACAATATATGCCATAATGGCCGCCAGTTGTGCGTGGATGCTGCTGCACTGGCAGGCCACTTAGGCCACGGCGACACCTATGGCGCTTGCCCCAGCAGCCGCGCTACTGCTACTACTCCGGTGGCCGTGGAAACCGTGCCGAACCCAGCCCCTAATGGCTATTTCCGGGTGCACGTACTGGCCAATACCGATGGTCCCGTGCAAATCAGCCTGATTGATATGCAGGGCACCTCCGTAGCTCAACTTTTCGAGGGCAACCTGAAAGCCGGTGAGGAGCGCGAGTTTTCCGTAAACAACCCCACCCTGCGCGAAGGTCTTTATCTGGTGCGCGTTCAAAGTAGCCAGAAAGCCAGCTCCACGCGCATCGAAATTCGCAAATAATACCTAGTTCAACTCTCGTTTTCGTTTTACTTTCCTGCACCACCTTACCTAATTAATCAGCAAAAGCCTGCGCCGCAACGTGCAGGCTTTTCTGCGTTTATGGGCAGTACCCCCTACTCCATGCCACCACCTTGGTGCTTGCATAGCTACTTATATAGCTCGTACGTTAGTAGCTGAAACAGCTTCCAACAACGCCCGTAACTTGCTTTCTTATTTGCCAGCTATGTTGCACACCTTCCTACATCCCCCATTCGCCGATCCGGTAAAGCAGGCCCAGTTTGAGGCGCTGCAAGCGGCGCTGGGTGCGGAGCCTGCTGCTCCGGTTTCGCTGCTGCTGGGCAATTTTGCAGTAGAAGAAGGCGGCGAAGTATTCGATGCGGTGTTGGTGCGGCCCCACAGTGTATCGGTGCTGATTTTTGTGACTAATGGTGGGCAACTAACGGTTCCAACGCAGGGCGCCGGCCCCTGGCAGCTCGACGGCCAGCCAGTTCAGGTAAGTGGCACTGCCAACAATCCGTTCGGGCAATTCCGCCGCTTGAAGGGTGCCTTGGCCGCTTGGCTGGATTCGCAACTAGAACCCGGCCACGTACCGGCGGAGCTTCTTACCGGCTTTGCGCTGTTTGCCAGGCCGGTTACGTTTGGGCCGGGCGTTGAACAGTATTTACGCACCCAGCCCGGCGCCGACAGCTTTCAGTTGCTCAGCGACTCTAGCCAGTTGCCACGGCGGCTCCGGCAAGCAGCACACCCTGAAATACAACTCAGCGACGCCGAGCTAACTGCATGGGCAAAAGATTTGGCCGATGAGCATCCGGAAACAACCGCGGCAAACGATACCGCCCCAACTGACTATTCCGATGAACCCGCTAATGGCTTCTGGACCCAGAAGGCGCGGCAGCTCTGGCACTGGCTAGGCGCCGAAGATGTGCCGCACGATGAGCCATATGGCAGCGCAGCCGCCGTAGCCGCTAACAGCGAAGAAAAGCGGCAGTTAGAGCAGATGCGCCAGCAAATCAGAGGCGAACTGGCCCAGCAACGCCAAGAAATGGAAGCCCGCGAAGCGGAGCGCGAAAAAAGTATTGCGGTGCTCCGGGCACAACTAGCTCAAGTGCCAACAGCCGCGCCCGATGCTGCCGCGCTACAAGCACGGCTGGCAACCGAAACCCGTGAGAAAGAAGCATTGGAAGCGGCCATGCACGCTTCCCGCGCGGAGGCCGCTTCACGCAATCAGGAGCTAGATGCTCGTATTCAGCAGCTTGGCCAGCTTATCGAGCAGTTTCAGACCAAGCCGCAGGTGCCACCTACCGGTGGCGTTGGGCCCGCCGCTACGCGTCCGGCGGCCAAGGCTACCACTCACCACAATCTGGTTAAGCGGCCCACCACACAGCTACGGTGGCCTCGCGTGGCGGTGGTAGTAGGGGCGGCGGCAGGTATTGGGTTGGGCACATGGGGCCTGACCCGCTATGTTAAGAACAAAGAGGAAGTTCAGCTTAACCGCTCCGCAGCCCGCAACGACAACCAACCAGATGAAATGCCTAATTCCGAACCCTCGCTTGATGCACTAACCGACACGATTACCCGCGAAATTGCGGCCGTTTCGGATTCGGATACGCTTACTACGCCATCTTCGGAGACAACTCCCGTTAGCTCGGAAAACGAACAGTTGACCGTTCCCGCCACTCACGACACACTGTACCAAGAGCCCGAAGGCCCCATAGAACCAGAAGCAACAGACTCCAGCGAGTCAGGAAATTAGAAACTTGTTTTCGAGCGCAAATAATATCAAGTGGCAACAAAAAGGCGGCTTAATAAGGCCGCCTTTTTGTTGCCACTTGATATTATTCTGCAACCCATTTGTGTGACTTTTTCAAATACTTTACAAACAAGTAAACCGCCGTTAGCAAACCCAGAATAGCTACTAGCAACGTATTCCGCAAATCGGTATTACTGTTGGTTAATTCAGGGTAATTGAACAACAGAATAAGCGTAATACCTATCAGCCACACAAATTGCGTATTGTATTCTTTAAGAATCCAGCGTGCGGCATTGAAATCGTGCGTTTGAAATGTATGACCGAGGCCTACTGGATTTATCAGCCACCGATTTACCCGCGTGCAATACGCATCAAACTGAGCACCGAATTTACCTCGCAGAAAATTTTCTTCGGCTAGCACAATGGCTTGGTAGATAAACAAAAACAGCGGAATAAATACGGCCATGTAGAGCAAGGAATTGGAAAGAATACCTACGCCTACCAGCATCAGAATATTCCCTACGTACAATGGATTCCGCCCATGATTGAACATGCCTTGCGTTACCAGGTCTTCGGCGTAAACTTTTTTGTCTTTGCCGCCTCGCACAATATACACAAGCCCAATGGATGCCCCCCGAATAAGTTGCCCCGTTACAGTTACAAACAAGCCGATAATAATGGGCCACAGATAATAGCGTGGACCGAATACCTGGGGTGTAAAAATATTGGGCGAAGGAATGAACAGCGCTATATACAGGAAAATAAAAAGCTGATTCCTGTACTTAAAGAAAAAATTGCCAATTGAAATCATCTATTTCTTTATTGCAATGAGGCCCGAGAAATTATACCACTTGAAAAATATCTCACACGAAGCAAATCCTGCTTCTCTGAGCATGTGAATGTTCTCACTGAGCTTGTATGGAATAAGCACATTTTCCAATGCCTCCCGCTTTTGCGAAATTTCCATCTCGCTATATTGATTCCGGCGCTTATAGTTGTAATAATATTTGATATAGTCCCGATTGAAAACACTGTCCTCAGTCAGTATTTTCTCCACCAGAATTAGAACCCCGTTGGGCACCATCCCTTCAAATATTGTCTTCAATAATTTCTCGCGGTGAATGGGCCGAATGAATTGTAGTGTCAGGCACAGCACAACCACGGAGGCATTCTGAATTTCGGCACCTTGTTGCAGGTCGGCAACCCGTAGCTCATAGGGACGCACAAAGCCGGCTTCCTTTAGTTTCACGTTGCATTTTTCCAGCATCTCCGCCGCATCGTCGATTCCAACGAACTTAATATCAGCGGGTACCATAGTATCCATGCCAATCATGGTGGTGCCGGTGGAGCAGCCTAAGTCGTATACGGCGGTGCCTTCCTGGGCGTGGTCGGCAGCCAGCTCGGAAATCATCCGCTGCACCTCGCCATAATACGGCACCGACCGGCTTACCATGTCATCGAAGACCCCCGCTACTTTAGCGCTGAATTTGAAGTCGGAGGCTTGTTTTATTTCTTCCTTGAAGACTTCGTCCGTCTCTTTATCGGTTTTTTCGAGCATGGCTTTTTCTTTCTGAAAAACTCAAAAATGGGTGATAAATCTGTGCTAATTCTGTAGTGAGGCAGTGCGCACTGTACGCACTACCTGTCAGCCCTTTTACTTTTGCGCTGGTCTCCTTAACTCAAAAACTCACGTAGGAGAGCGGGCAAATTAAGCGTTTAATTCCTTGGTTCCAGAAGCGGCTTATCTAGCCGAACTTATCCGCCTGAAACTTCGCTTACTTTCAACTTCCTAAAGCCCATAAGCACAAAAAAGCAGCCCCCCCATGAAACCGCTTACGGGTTGTAAAGGAGGCTGCTTTTTGAAAAACGACCAGCTACAGAAACTAGCCTAAGAAGGTCTTAATACGGCTTTGCGTCGTGGGCCATTGCTTCGGCTTCCTGCACAGCGGCCGACGTTTTGCCTTGGTTGTACTGGTTACCGCCTTCGGCCTGCTTGCCGGCGCGGGCAGCTTGCAAGCCTTCGGCCAAGCGGCGGCCCCAATCAGGGTCGCAGTTGGTGCACAGCTCCACCATTTTGTCGCTCACCTTGTGGTCGGCGTCGGTGAGGGCTCCTACCATGTTGCTGATGAGGTCGTCACGCTCCCAGTCTTCGTGCAGGCGGTACCGCTCACCGGCTTGCTTGAAGTTGTTCTGGCGGTCGATGGTTTCGCGCAGCAGGCGGCCCTGGTACTCCGGCGTGTGGTCGGGGGCAGTGCGGGGCGCTTCTTTCAGGCCATTCAGGCTGCTGGGCTCGTAGTTGACGTGCAGGTTCTGGTTGGGCGCCGAATCAACGTGGTAGGCCATCTGACCGTCGCGCTGGTTGGTGGCTACGTGCTTTTTCGGCGCGTTGATGGGCAGTTGCAGGTAGTTGGTGCCTACCCGGTAGCGCTGCGTATCCGAGTACGAGAACGTGCGGCCTTGCAGCATCTTGTCGTCGGAGAAATCCAGGCCATCCACCAGTACGCCGGTACCAAACGCCGACTGCTCTACCTCGGCGAAGTAGTTTTCGGGGTTTTTGTTGAGCGTCATCTTGCCTACGGGCAGGAACGGGAACTGGTCTTCGGGCCAGATCTTGGTGTCATCCAGCGGATCGAAGTCCAGTTCGGGGTGCTCCCCGTCGGACATAATCTGCACGCACAGCTCCCACTGCGGGAAGTCGCCGGCTTTGATGTGCTCGTACAGGTCCTGGGTGGCGTGGTTGAAGTTCTTGGCCTGAATGGCTTCCGCTTCGGAAGCCGTCAGGTTTTTGATGCCTTGCAGCGGCTCCCAGTGGTATTTCACCAGCACGGCTTCGCCCTGCGCATTCACCCACTTATAGGTGTTCACGCCGGAACCCTGCATCTGGCGGTAGTTGGCAGGAATGCCCCACGGCGAGAACAGGAACGACACCATGTGCATGGCCTCGGGCGTGTTGGCAATGAAGTCGAAGATACGCTCACCGGTCTGGCGGTTGTGCACCGGGTCGGGCTTCTGCGAGTGAATGAGGTCCGGGAACTTCATGGCGTCGCGGATGAAGAACACCTTCAGGTTGTTGCCTACTAGGTCCCAGTTGCCGTCTTCGGTGTAGAATTTCACCGCGAAGCCGCGCGGGTCGCGCAGGGTTTCGGGCGAGTGGCCACCGTGACCTACCGTGCTGAAGCGCACGAATACGGGGGTTTGCTTGCCGGCCGTGTTGAACAGCTTGGCACGGGTGTACTTGGCAATCGGCTCGTCGCCCACTTTGCCGTACGCCTCAAATACGCCGTGCGCCCCGGCGCCGCGGGCGTGCACCACCCGCTCCGGAACCCGCTCCCGGTCGAAGTGGCTGATTTTTTCCAGAAACTGGTAGTTCTCCAGCGTAGCCGGCCCGCGGTTGCCTACCGTGCGCAGGTTCTGGTTGTTGGTGAGTGGATGGCCTTGCCGAGTGGTGAGCGTTTGGGCGTTTTCGCCGTCGGCCGTGCGCGTGTCGTGAGAAGTACCGGCGCCCGTTACAGCCGTGCCCGTACCCGAAAGGGCATCGGAAGCACCATTCTGATTCTGGTCCTGATCCATGAGAAGTTTGGGTTGAAGGTTAAATGAGAGCCGTAGCTCAGTGGTTGAAAACAACCCCCTGAACGAAGCTATAGTTGCGAGTTTCGCTATAAAATTTCGGGATTCACACGGTTGAGCTAGTATTTCTCGGGCCAGCGTGCCCGCCGCCAACCGCCCGCCGGTGCTACCTTTGGGCTTTATGTCAGCTACTGCCTCCCGTACGTACAGCACCGGCTTCTGGCTGATGTGTTTGTCCTCTTTCCTGTTTTTTGCCAGCTTCAATATGCTGCTGCCCGAGCTGCCCGCTTACCTCACCGGGCTGGGCGGCGCCGACTACAAAGGCTACATTATTGCTCTTTTCACACTCACGGCCTGCATCTCGCGGCCGTTTAGCGGCAAGCTGGCTGATACAGTAGGCCGCATTCCGGTGATGGTGTTCGGGTCGTTGGTGTGCTTTGTGTGCGGCTTTTTCTACCCCTGGACGGCCACCGTGGCGGGCTTTATGGGGCTGCGGCTGCTGCACGGCTTCAGCACCGGCTTCAAACCCACCGCCACAGCCGCTTTCATCAGTGACATTATTCCGCTGGCCCGGCGCGGCGAAGCCATGGGGCTGCTGGGCGTGGCGGGCTCGTTGGGCATGGCCGCCGGGCCGGCGCTGGGCCCGCGCATTACGGCCGCCTTCTCGCTGAACACGCTATTCTACTGCTCCTCGGGACTGGCTTTGCTGAGCTTGCTGGTGCAGGGCACCCTCACCGAAACCCTGCCGCTAGCGCAACGCCAACGGTTTAGCTGGAAGCTACTCAAGCTGAAATGGAACGAGATACTGGAGCCGCAGGTGATGCAGCCGGCCTTAGTCACGCTGCTGTGTTTGTTCCCGTACGGCGCCATCCTGACGGTGGTACCCGACCAAAGCACCGCCCTGGGCCTCAAGGCCGCCGACAAAGGCTTGTTTTACCTGTGCTTTACGCTGGCTTCCCTCCTGATTCGGCTGCTGGCCGGCCGCGTATCCGACACATACGGGCGCCTGCCGGTGCTGCGCGTGTCCACGGTGCTGCTGACGGTGGCGCTGGGCGTGCTGATGCTGGCCACGCACTCGGTACCGTTGTTTCTGGGGGGTGCGGTGCTGTTCGGTATTTCCACGGGCCTGAACTCGCCGGCCCTCTACGCCTGGACCATCGACCGGAGCCACCCCGAACGGCGCGGCCGGGGCGTAGCCACCATGTACATTGCGCTGGAACTTGGTATTGGCGTGGGCGCGCTGGCCGCCGGCTGGATTTTCGCCAACCAAACCGAACGCCTCCCTTACGTGCACGGCCTGAGCATGGTGCTGATCCTGTTGGCTGCCATCTACTTGTTTTTCGGGGTGAAAACCCAGCCTGTTGAGGCAGAATAAAATATAGCAGTACAGCTACCCGCTTACGCTTGGCAGGCTGTTGGTTTTCATGCAAATTTGAAACGACAAGCTTAGCCAAGCTGGTCGCGCCCCATAATTACCTGTATTTCTAGCCTGGTATCTACCATGGTATTATCCGTTATCCGCCGCTGGCAAGTGCTATTATTCTGCCTGCTGCTGGCCGGCCCTCTGGCGGCCCAGAAAGCCCCTGTTATGCCTATCCGCTTTGGTAGCGTGGTACCCGCCGACTTTGCCAACGCCCCAGCCGCTACCGATACTACCACGGCAGCCGCCGAATACCTGTGTGATTTTGGTACTACCAAGATTATTGGGGCCAAAGACCATTTCCAGGTGGTGTTCGAGCGGACGGCCCGGTTGCGCATCAACCGCAAAGCCGGCTATGAGTACGCCACAGTACGCGTACCACTTTACTTCAAAGATGGTAGCGCGGAGCGTTTCACCAACTTGAAAGGCTTCACTTACAACTTTCAGGACAGTAAGATTGCGCAGGTCAAGCTGAATCCCGACCCCGTGTTTCGTGAGAAGGTGGACAAGAACCACGTGCAGGTTTCCTTCACCATGCCGAACGTGCGAGAGGGCTCCATTGTGGAGTTCAGCTACACCATCACCTCCGATTTCATCTTCAACCTTCAGGAATGGCGCTTCGAGCATAGCATTCCGGTGCGCTGGAGCGAATATCGGGTGGCTATTCCGCAGTTTTACCGCTACAAAACCGTTACCCGGGGCTACCGGCCTTTTGCCGTGCAGGAATCCACCACGATACCTTACAGCACGGCGTACAACATGTCCTCTGAGAACCACATGGCGCCCAGCCAAGACGCCCTACTGACCGGTGTAGCGTTGCAGTTGCGGTGGGTAATGAAAGAGGTACCCGCGTTCCGTTCGGAGCCGTTCATGACCACGCCCTACGACTACGTGCGCAGCGTGCATTTCGAGTTGGCGGGCAGCGACTTCACCGGCAACAACTACCACGACCTGAGTGGCAAATGGGAAACGCTGTGGAAAGCCCTGCAACAGGATGAAGAATTTGGCAAGGCCTTAACGGCTTCGGCGCCATTAGCTGCCCAAGCCAAAGCGCTTCAGCTGAAATACCCGGTACCGGCGGCCCGCGCAGCAGCCGTGCTAGCGTTGGTACAGCGTAGTGTGCGCTACAACGGGCAACAGCGGGTGTACGCGTCGCAGTCGTTGCGCCATACTTTCGAGAAGCATTCGGGCAACTCGGCCGATGTGAACCTGCTGCTGGTACAGACTCTGCGCGAAGCCGGCCTGCCCGCCACTCCGCTCCTGCTTAGTACCCGCGACCATGGCCAGGTGCAAACCAGTATGCCCGTTATCACGCAGTTCAACTACGTAGTGGCGCACCTTACCTTACCCGACAAGCCCGCTGTGTTTCTGGATGCCACGGAGCCACAACTCCCTATGGGGTATCTGCCGGAACGCTGCCTGAACGGGGAAGGCTGCCTGGCCAACGCCGATGGCACCTGGCTGCCGCTGAAACCCACCGCCAGCCACCTAGAACTACGAACGGCTAGACTCCAGCTGACCCCGAAGGGCCAACTGGAAGGCACCGCCAAACTCGAATACAGCGGCTACGCCGCCGTGAAGGCGAGCCGGCAGATTCGGGAAAGCTCATCGGGTGAATACCTGGGGCGGGTACGAAACCGCTGGCTGGACTGGCAGCCGACTAACATGAAACTGCTTGCGGACGACTCGACACACAACAGTGTAGCTGTGGAATTAGGCATCAGTCTGTCTGCCGACAATCCTGATGCTGCCCTGTTTTACTTGCCGCTCCTGAAAGTGCTAGCCAATACGTCGCACCCGTTTCAGTCGGAACAACGTGTGTTCCCCGTCGATTTAGGGATGCCGCACGACTACACCGACCTAGTAACCCTGACGCTCCCGGCCAATTTCAAGGTGGAAGTACCTGCCAACGTAGCGCTGGCTTTGCCCAATGGGGGCGGACGCTTTTTATACCAGGCCAGCCAGCCCACACCGGAAACCGTGCAGATTACCACCCGGCTTCAGCTATATAAACCTATATATAGCCCTGATGAATATGCTTCCCTGCGCGAATTTCATCAGCGGGCAGTGGCCAAGTACGCAGAAATGCTTGTGGTGCGCCGGCAGTAGCATTAGTGATGTTGCAGCCCAACCGCCGAGCTAGTACGCTTATACTACCATACAGAGCCGCCTATTTACCGCGTGGTATTCAGCCTGTTGCTACTGGCTAAATACCACTGACCAGGCAGGCAGGAGTAAGAGCTGAGCGCGCTTCATTTTTTCTTCATAATAGCCACTGGTAGATATAGTAAAAACTCTGATATTTAGCCTATCCTACTACTGCTCTGAGTTAATCTGCCGCCTTTCTTATTCTTTCCGGTTGCTTCCGGGCTGTGCTGCCCGCACACCGAAGATTTATTTATCAGTGCCCTTTTTCTCTTCTTACTTATATGATACCAGCAATACTCCGCCGGCTCGCGCTGCTGGCTGTAGTAAGCAGCGGCATTGTGTCGCCCGCCTTCAGCCAAGTTGAGCCCATCAAATTCGGTAAGCCCGACCTCAAAGACTTCGACCCCAAAAACTTCGTGGCCGACAGCGCTGCCGAAGCCGTGGTGCTGTGCGATTTTGGCCGCTCGCGCTTTGAAACCGGTACCACCGATGAAGGCTTCAAGACCGTGTTTGAGCGGGTTACCCGCATCAAGATTCTCACCAAAGCCGGCTACGACCGCGCCACGGTGGAAGTGCCACTTTACCACAAAGGCACCGAGGAGGAGAAGCTCGTCAATCTGAAAGGCTTCACTTACAATCTGGTAAATGGCCAGATTGTAAAGGAAAAGCTGGAATCTACGGCCGTGTTTCGGGAGGAAAGCAGCGCCAACGTAACTACGCGCAAGTTCACGCTGCCCAACGTTCGGGAAGGCGCCGTTATCGAGTACAGCTACTCGGTCAGCTCCGACTTTCTGTTCAACTTTCCCGACTGGCAGTTTCAATACAGCATTCCGGTGCGCTGGAGCGAGTATCGGGCGCAGATTCCGGAGTATTTCGATTACAAGATGCTGATGCAGGGCTACGTACCACTGGCCGTGAACGAGCATCTGTCGAGCACCACGCAATTTACCGTGCGGTGGAGCTCGTCTATTGAGCCAGGCATGCAGGGAGGCCGTACTGCCGGGGGCTCCGAAACCGTTTCGGCGCAGGTAAGAAACCACCGGTGGGCTGCGCAGAACGTGCCAGCCTTCCGCAACGAGCCGTTCATGACGTCCTCCCGCGACTATATCTCGCGCCTGGATTTTGAATTGGCAGGCCTGAAATGGCCCAACCAGGGCTACAAAGCCGTAGCTGCCTCTTGGCAGGGCATCAATAATGAGTTGCTGGCGCACGAAGGATTTGGAGTGCAGCTCAAGCGCGCCGGCTTCCTGAAAGAGCAACTTACCCCACTGCTGGCCGCCGAAAAAGACCCGGCCGCACGCGTAGCGGCCATTCACGCATTGGTGCGCAAAGCCGTAAAGTTCGATGGGCACAACCGGCTTTATAGCACCGCTACAGTGCGCAAGGCCTACGATTTGCACCGCGGCTCGGCCGCCGACGTGAACCTGTTGCTCATTGCGGCACTACGCGAGGCTGGCTTCCAGGCCAACCCCGTATTGCTAAGCACCCGCGAAAACGGCTTCGTTAGCACAGAATATATGCCGATGCTCTCGCGCTTCAACTATGTAGTGGCGCACGTAGCTCTGCCAGAGGGCAAGGAAATGCTGGTAGATGCCACCGAAGAGTTGCTGCCCTGCGGCATGCTGCCTACGCGCTGCCTCAATGGTAGCGGCCGCCTCATTATGCCCAAAGAAGCGGATTCGCGCTGGATCAGCCTTGCCCCCCAGCAGCGCCTCACCGAATACCAGCAAGTGCAGCTCACTTTCGATGAGAAGGGTGGTTACACGGGCAAGGTACACTCCGAGCACGGCGGCTACGCTGGCTTGCAGCAGCGCGACCGGCTACGGGAAAAAGGGGAGAAAAAATTTGTGGAAGAAATGCTGAGTGGCCGCGAAGGCTGGAACCTGGGCAAATATCAGTTCAGCCAGCGCGACGTGCTGGATAAGCCCTTGGCCCTGGATTACGAGCTGACGGTAGCCGGCGGCGATGCACCGGTGGGCACAATGTACCTGAAGCCGTTGCAGCACTTTGGCAACTCCCGCAACCCTTTCGTGCACGAAGACCGGCTGTTTCCAGTGGATTTCGGCTGTGCCATGGATGAGACTTTGGTTATGACCCTAACGCTGCCCGACGGCTACGTGGTTGATGAGCTACCCAAGCCTACCAACATGAGCCTGCCCGAAAACGGAGGCCGTTTTGTGTTCGTGGCGCAGGCAGTGTCCACTGGTACTATTCAGCTGACCAGCCGCCTCAACCTATCCCGGCCCGTGTATTCGGCGGAAGAGTATAAATCATTGCGCGAGTTCTACCGCTTGGTAGTGGCTAAGCAGGCCGAACAAATCGTGTTGAAAAAGAAGTCATGAAGACTATGCTGCTCGTAAAATCGGCTTGTTGGGCGCTGCTATTCCTGAGTGGCAGCGTAGCTAGCGCCGCGGCTGGTCCGGCACCCAAGTACGCAGTGGCAGATATGCCCGCCACCCTGCGCGAAAACGCACATGCCGTAGTGCGCCTCTCCGATGAAACCTTGCTGGTGAAGTCGGCGGGCCGCACCATTGAAACCGTTCGGCGGGCCGTCACCATTTTTGATGATGCCGGGGCCGACTACGGCCGCACCCTGGTGTACTACGACCAGCTGAACACGGTAAGCTACCTACGCGGTGCCGTATACGACGCCGACGGTCGGCTGCTGCGGGTCCTGAAACCTTCGGACATCAAGGATGTGTCGTTGTCGGATGGGTTTAGCTTAGCCAACGACGGCCGGGGCCGCACTGCCGACCTACGACAGCCCACCTACCCCTACACGGTGGATTTCGAGTACGAAATCAATTCCACTAATACGCTTTTCTACTCTACTTGGCGCCCCCAGCCGGCAGAGCAAGTAGCCGTAGAACAGGCTTCCTTCCGGGTTCTGACTCCCACCGAGTTGCCGTTGCGCTATCAGGAACGGAACTTACCGGCTGGTACCGCCGTAGCGCGCACCAGCCAAACGGGCAACTTGCAGGCCTACGAGTGGCAGATAAAGAATCTGGCGGCAATAGAAGACGAACCCGACAGCCCGCCCGTATCCGAAACGACACCCGTGGTTTTCACGGCGCCCAGCCAGTTTGAAGTGCAAGGGCACTTAGGCATGCTCACCTCCTGGCAGACCTTAGGCCTCTGGAATTACCAGCTCAATGCGGGCCGCGACGAGCTACCGGCTACTGTGCAGGCCAAAATAGCCGCACTGGTGCAAGGCGAAACCGATGAGCGGGCCCGCGTGAAAAAGGTGTACGAGTGGCTTCAGGCCAATACGCGTTATATATCGGTGCAATTAGGTATTGGAGGCTGGCAGACCTTTCCGGCTTCCAGTGTGGCGGCCAACGGCTACGGCGACTGTAAGGCCCTTACCAACTATTGCCAGGCCCTGCTGAAGGCAGCTGGTATTACAGCCCATTGCGCGCTGGTACGGGCTGATGAAGAAGATATTCGCACCGAATTTCCTAGCCAGCAGTTCAACCACGTGGTGTTGTGCGTACCGCTGCTGAAGGCAGCCAAGCGCGACACCGTTTGGCTGGAATGCACCAGCCAAACCAACGCCTTTGGATACATGAGCAGCTTCACTGGCAACCGCCACGCCCTGCTCATCACGCCCCAGGGCGGCATGATAGTGCGCACACCCCGCTACGGAGCCCCCGAAAACCGCCGCGAGCGGCTCGCCGATGTGTTTCTTGATACCCAAGGCAGCGCAACGGCCAGCATCCGAACCAAGCGTACCGGCCTGGAACAAGACAACTACGCCGCGCTGGCCAGTTCGCTCAATGTAGCCGACCAAAAGAAAGTACTGTCCGAACGCCTGCCGTTAGCCAATTTCACCATCAGCAAGCTCGCCTATGCCGCCGACCACCGCGGCACCGTACCCACTCTCACCGAAACACTGGGCCTTATGCTGCCAGGCTGGGCCAACGTATCGGGCAAGCGTGCTTTCCTAACGCCCAACCTGCTCAGCCGCTGGAACGCCCTGCCAGCTAGCGTGGGTGAGCGGCGCACCGACATTTGGCTGGACAATCCTTTCAGCTATGCTGATACAGTGCGAATTCACGTGCCAGCCGGCTTCAAGCCCGAAAGCCTGCCTGCTACCGTGCAGCTTACCACGGCCTTTGGTACGTATTCCAGCCAGGTGCAAACCCTGCCTGATGGCACATTGCTATACGTACGCCGCCTGCTAATGCCCCGCACTCGTTTCGGGCGCACCGAATATCCTGCTTATCAGGATTTTCGCCGGCGCATCAGCAATGCCGACAAGGCGCAGATTGTACTGGTGAAAACAGAAGCGTAGTGCTATAGAGTAGCCTTAAAAAAGCCCATCCACTTGGCAGTGGATGGGCTTTTTTGTGTTGTGCCCTCAGCTAATATGGCCGAGCAAGTGTGCTATGGCAACAGGTGACATTGTGGGGCGGGGTACAGGGTCGAATGCCTGACTAAGCTACGCATAGCGCGTTCTGGCTGAACACCAACAATTACAATTTATTATATGCATTATTCAATGAATTGCATTTGCTGTCAGTACCCGGTAGCACCATACCCCGAGTAGATAGAACTCTTGTAACAGTGCGGCAATTAGCATCCACGGTTTTCCTACGAGGTATTGACGGTGAATTGGATTGGTTTCTTCATTTCGAGGCGACTAAAAAACAGTATCTTAGGCGCCTTCAACAAAGTGTGTTTTCCTCCTTTTCCACCTCTTTTTTCTTTCTATGCTACCACCCTTTACTTTCTCGCGTCGTGCCTGGCGGTCGGCCCTTCTGGGCGGGCTACTGCTAACGGCCGGGGTGCCACTGGCAGCAACTGCCCAACGAGTGCTGTGGGCCAACGACACCGAGCCCCTGCCAGCTGCCTCGCGCGCTACCACCCAGGCATTAAGTCAGTACCGTGCCGTGAGCGTGCAGCTGCCAGCCCTACGGGCCGCTCTGGCTACTGCTCCAGCAGAAAACGGCCTGCGTACTTCCTCCACTGTCATTTCGCTGCCGCTGCCCGATGGCACATCGGAGCGGTACCGGATAGCTCAGGTGCCAGTAATGGCTCCGCGGTTAGCTGAGCGCTACCCCATGATCAAGACCTACGTGGGACAGAGCCTTGATGACGCCACCGCCAGTGTTCGGCTGGATGTGTCGCCGGCTGGCTTTCACGCCATGATTCAGGGAGCCGGCCGAACCGTATTTATTGATCCGGCTGCGGATGGCAACGCTGTACAGCACCTCGTATTCAATAAAAGCAGCATGAACATGGCAACCCAAAGCTGGGTTTGCTCTACGCCTGGCACTGCTGCTTCCGCCGCTCCAACCGCGCCTCAGATACCAAACGGAGCCACACTGCGCACCTACCGCCTGGCTATGGCCTGCACCGGTGAATACGCAGCTACCAAAGGGGGTACCGTTGCCGGCGCGTTGGCCGGTATAGTGGCCTCGGTAAACCGGGTAAGCGGGGTTTACGAGAAAGAGCTTGCCGTCCGGCTGGTTTTGATTCCGAAAACCGACACGCTGATTTTCCTTAACAGCACCACCGACCCCTACACCAACAACAGTGGATCGACGATGCTGAACGAGAACCTGACCACGGTTAACGCTCGGATTGGCAGCGCCAACTATGATATCGGTCACGTGTTCAGCACGGGTGGCGGCGGCATTGCCCAACTTGCTTCGGTGTGCGGTACAGGCAAAGCGCGTGGGGTAACTGGTTTGCCAAACCCTACGGGGGATGCATTTGATATTGACTTCGTGGCGCACGAAATCGGCCATCAGTTTGGTGGTAGCCACACGTTCAACTCCAACTCCGGCAACTGTGCTGGTGGTAACCTCTCGGCTTCATCGGCTTACGAACCTGGTAGTGGTACTACCATCATGGCCTACGCGGGCATTTGTGCACCGCAGAACATTCAGAACAACAGCGACCCGTATTTCCACTCCCGCAGCTACGACCAGATTGTGGCGCATATCACGGGTGCTGGCAGCTGCGGCGTAAACACGCCTACCGGCAATACTCCACCCGTAGTGAATGCCGGGGCCAACTACCGCATTCCGCTCGGCACGCCGTTCACGCTCACCGGCTCGGCAACTGATGCCGATGGTGACGCCCTCACTTATTCTTGGGAGCAATACAACCTGGGGCCCACAGGTGCCCCTACTGCCCCGGTTGGTGATGCTCCTATTTTTCGGGTTTTCGCACCGGTAACGTCGCCGTCGCGCACGTTCCCGCGCCTGGCCAACCTGGTGGCCAATACCCCTTCGCTAGGAGAGGTTCTGCCCACTTACGGCCGGCGCTTGATTTTCCGCTTGGTAGCTCGCGACAACCGCGCTGTTGGCGGCGGCGTCGATTATGATTCGCTAAACGTGGTGGTAGCCGCTAACTCCGGCCCATTCCTGGTAACGCAGCCCAACACGTCAACTACCTCGTGGCAGGTGGGCGCTCCTCAGCAAGTAACCTGGGATGTAGCCAATACCACGGCCGCGCCTGTTAGTGCTGCCAACGTTGACATCCTGCTTTCCACCGATGGTGGTCTGACCTTCCCCACCGTGCTGCTGGCCAACACGCCCAACGATGGTTTCGAGAACGTAACCGTACCCACCACGGTGGCGGCCACCACGTCTGCCCGGATTAAGGTGCAGGCGTCGGGCAACATCTTCTTCGACCTTTCCAACCAGAATTTCACCATTCGTAACAGCGGTACGCCTACGTTCTTCCTGGGCACAACGGGCACTCAACTGGCTGCTGCCTGCCCTGGCGCCTCTATCACTGTTCCCATCACCATTGGCCAGATTCAGGGCTTCACGGGCACCGTAACCTTATCGTCTAGCAACCTGCCCGCCGGCGTGACGGTGAGCTAC
This sequence comes from Hymenobacter telluris, assembly GCF_017313265.1. Lineage (GTDB taxonomy): Bacteria > Bacteroidota > Bacteroidia > Cytophagales > Hymenobacteraceae > Hymenobacter > Hymenobacter telluris. The sequence goes on from NZ_JAFLQZ010000003.1 coordinate 173,264, forward strand.
AGCGCTGCTACCGCCGCCGTGGGTGCTACCGTTCAGGCCACCATTACGTCCACTGCCACTACTCCCTCGGGTACGTACACTGTGTCTTTGAACGGCGTCAGCGGCACCGAGAGCCAGACCCAGGAGTATGCTTTCCAGATTCTGCCGGCTGCCACTACGGCCGCCGTACCGGTTAGCCCTTTAGCAGCCGCCCGCGTGAGCCCACGCCCACGGTTTAGCTGGAATGCAGTGCCCAACGCGGCTACGTATGAGGTACAAATTGCCTCGGATGCCAACTTCGCCACGGTGCTTCTGAACCAGACCGGCATTACAACTACCAGCTTCACGGCATCTTCTCTCACTCTAACGGCCGGCTCCACTTACTACTGGCGCGTACGGGGGGTTAGCTCGTGCGGTCCGGCTCCGTATTCGGCTGGTACTACTTTCCAGGTGGCTACCCTGAGTTGCACCACTATTGCCGCTACGCAAGTGCCAGTAAACATTCCGGCTGGTGGCAATGCCCCCGTAACGTCGGTACTCACTGTAACCAACACCGACATCGTAGGCGACATCCGCATCCGGAACCTGGCTGTTACGCACCCCAACGTTGGGGAGCTAACTATTTCGCTGACCAACCCGGCTGGCCGGACGGCCGTATTGCTGGCGAATGTGTGCCCCGGCACGGCCAATATTGCTCTCAACCTGAGCGACGCGGCTGCTACGGCTCTTACCTGCCCACTCACGGGTAACGCTACCTACCGCCCGGCTAACTCGCTGGCCGCACTGCTCAACGACCCCGCCAACGGTAACTGGACTTTAACCATTGCCGACAACACGCCTGGCAATGGCGGCGACCTGACCGGCTGGGCCTTGGAGCTTTGCACCTTCGGCGAGGCCCCGGTTGCACCAAACCCACTGACTGCCATTCCGACTGGGGTGACCAACAACGTGGCCGGCGTAACGCTGGTATGGGTTGATAACGCTACCAATGAAACGGCTTATCAGCTGGAACGCACAGGCGCGGGCAACACCAATTACCAAGTTATTGCCACCCTGCCCGCCAATACCACGTTCTACAGTGACCAAATTTCGGGCGCTAACGGCCAGTATTGCTACCGCGTGCGTGGCACCAACGCCAACGGCAACTCGCCGTATTCCAACGAGTCTTGCGTGACCATTACCGTTCTGGGCAACCAGAATACGGCATTGCTGCGTGGCGTGGAAGTTTTCCCGAACCCAAGCACCGGCTTGTTCCAGGTGAACGTAGATAACGCGCAACGCGGTGCCTTCACTTTGCGCGTAACCGATGCTCTGGGCCGCACGGTAGAGCAAGTAACGCTCAACAAAAACGGCGCGCCACTGCACCACTCGCTCAACCTGAGCAAGCTCAGCAACGGCCTCTATCACCTGCACCTTGATATGCCTGAGGGCACAGCAGTAGTGAAGCTGTTGAAGGAGTAGTCACTAGTTGCTTTAGCCTAAAAACGGCGGCTCCCAGGTTGGGAGCCGCCGTTTTTGTTATGCTACACTATGAAGTGTGAGGCACTCTTTAGTGTGCCTTAGCAGACCATATTACCGAAACTGCTGCCTACGTAAGCGGTGCGCCTGGGCTTGTTGCTTCGGCTGCCCTAATAAGTAAGTACCAGATCAGAAGACCTAACAGCAGCCCCAGCTTGCTCCGTAACCAAACAGGCCCTTCCGGTATCGGAAGGGCCTGTTTGGTTGTTTTATTTGAAAGCAGCCGCGGCTACTCCACCACTACTTTACGAACTACGCTTTGGTTGCCAGCTTCCACCCGCAACGTGTAGATGCCTTTGGCCAGCCCTGTTGTAGAGAAAGACTGTTCGGCTACGCCACCGCGCACGGAAAAGGCCCGCTTCACTACTGCTTGCCCGAGGGTGTTGTACAACGTGGCGTGGGCTGCCGCCAAACTGCTTGCCCCGCTGAGGCGCACCGTCAGTTGCCCGGTAGCAGTTGGGTTCGGGAATACGCTTACGTCACCGCCAGCCAGTTGCTGCTGGATACCCAGTATCAGGCTGCTAGCCGTAATAGTGAAAGCCCCTTGCACATCAGACGTAGCATAAGGCGACACGGCCACGTAATACGTGGTGTTGGGAACTAGTCCGCTCACGTTCAACGCGCCAGCATTGGTGTTGTTGGTAGCGCCTCCCTTGCAGGCAACCTGTACAAATCCTGATGAGCAGGAAGTAGCCGAAAACACCCGAATGGAACCGGCGGCCGTGCCCGTAGTTGAAATACTTGCGTTGGTGCTCCCCGCACCGCTGGCATTGGTAGTGAAGCGGAACCACACATCTTTCGGGTTTACGGCTACGCCACAGCCTTGGGGCGGCGGCGTAGTGTAGCCAGGCGCTACACTGCCCACGGTAGTGGTAGCGCCCACATTGGTGGCATTCACCGGGGCTGAGGTGGCCGAAAGAGCCGGCAGCTGAATAGCCGTGCAGGGGTCGTCGTTGGCGGGAGCAGCCGTTGTGCTGGTTGTGAAAGTAGTAGATACTGTATTGCCGGTTACGCCTCCGGTGCAATTGGGCTGCATGGTGAGGGTATAGGCAGTACTAGGCGTAAGGCCACTTATAACAAAGGGCGAGCTAGTGGGTGCTGGCGTGAGAGTAGTAGCAGTGCCACCGGTTGGCGTATACACTACGGTGTAGCTGGTGTTGCCTAGGCCGCCCGTAAAACTAACCGTAGCCGACGTATTGCTGATAGAGCTAACCGTAATGTTGCGCGGGTTGCCGCACACCACAGCCGGTGGCGTGAAACGGTACACTTGCCCGGCCGCAGGCACGGTGGCAATGGTGCGGGTTTCAACGGTGGAGCTGGTCGTAGGCGTAGCCGTTGCGTTATTGAGCGACAGGTAGCTGCCTGCTCCAGCACCTATTCCTGCTAGCAGAATAGAGGCTGAAGGAGCGTTCAGGGTACCTCCTTCCGGCCGGTAAATGAACTCCACCACGTTGGTGGTTTCATAAAGCTTCACCTGGAATGATACCACTGGGGTGGTGGCATCAAAATCCCACAGAAAATTGCGCCACTCCATGGTAAATACCCGGTTTGGTGCCGTGCCCGTGGTGGCGTACGACGCCGTACCACCGTCGCCACTAATATCGTCCCAGAGTGGCGCAATGAGCGGGCGCAGCCTGTCTGCTACCGAGGGGTTAGCGGCGGTGCCCGTTGCCAACGTATTGGTTTGGGCTACTTCGATATTGGCCGTATTGAAAGTCAGAAAGCCGTTGGAAGATGCTTGAAGCTGCGTAAAAACCGCGGCATCGTAAGTGAAAGAGAAACCAATAGGAATGGTAGGTGAAACAGCATCGTCAGTGGCTAAATCCGAAACGATAGTACCGCCCACCAAGGGCGTGAAGGTGCCGGCCACCGGCGTAAACGTGTAATTGTTAACCTGAGCAGAGGCGGCCCCAATCGTTAGGACCACACCAGTTGCTAAAGCCAGCAGGCGCCGGCAAACAAGCCGTGCGTGTATGTGTGTTTTCATTTAGCAGCAAGAATCGAATGGGGGAAAATAAGGCGTGACACTTCGTACAGGAAACTATACGTCTCTCTGAAAACGAGGATTAGACCAATATAATCTATAAATACTTCTTCTCACCCAATCCCCGATTCACGCACGCACGCTCTTGGAATATTATATTAATCCCATATTACACCTTTCACACTGAGCTCCACCACCTTATCGGCTCCTCAATTCATACGGTAGCCGGCTTTCATACGCTTGTTTCCAAACTTGCCTTTCCAACGACAACAGTTGCTTTGGCACTGAAAATCAGAACCGGTAGCGGGCCTGAGCTTTCAGTTCGGTGCGGCGCGGTCCTTGAATTTCCTCTAGCCCGGAGCCAACCGTGCGCTGGTGGCGGTAGTGCGTTTCTGAAAGGCGCAGCCACAGGGTGAGGTGCCGGTTGCAATTGATTTCGGCCAGGCCGTACACGCGGGTGCCCTGCCCGGAAAGTGCCGGCACCGAAAAGGCATACAGTACGTCCTGCTCGAACACGTATTGCCGGGTATCATAATCATCGGTGTCGAAAACAGCATAGCGGGCCGTGAGGCGCAGCCGGCGGCCAACGCCCACCGTGGCATCCTGAGCCAGCACGTAGCCAGTGCGCCAACTACCTTCGTTTTCGCGGTAGCGGGTACCCTGCACGCGGGTGCGCAACCCCAGCGCGGTGGTGGGACTGGCATCATAGTAGAGCAGCAGGCTGCGGCGCACCGTGGGCACGGGCAGCGGTACGGCCCGGTTACCGGCGGCATTATACTGCTTTTCGCGGGTCCGAATCTGGGCGTAGAGCAGGCTGGTTTTGGTGGGCGCGTAGGCTACCCGCAGCAGCCAGTCGTGGCCGCGTGAGGGCGCACCTACCTGATACTTCAGCCACGGAAACCAAAACTGGTCGTAGTAAGCCGACACTTCCCAACGCGCCACCGGCCGCAGCTTCGCCCCCAGATACAACCCCGATTCGTTGATGTTGCGGGTGTTTTCGCTGAGCGCGTTGCCGTAGAGCGTGTGGAAATTGCGGGTGTAGTGCCGCACCAGCGCCGACACATCCAGCGTGGGTGCAACACTGGCCAGCAGCCCATTCACGGTACCAAAACCGCCGGAGCTACTACGCGCCGTTTCGCCGAACAGCAGCACGTTGCCGCGCACGTAGCTATAATGTGCGCCAAGCGCCAAGTTGTGCTTACCCCGAAACTCGTACTGGTTATAGAGTTCCGGGCGGCGCTGAATGGCTTTATCAAAGTGAGTATCCACGGCGGTGAGGCCGGCGGCGAAATTGCTGTTGCGGCTGGTATAGCCGAGGTTGCCGCCCGCTACGGTTTCACGCAGCGCCTGCCGGTTGGCCAGTTCGCTCGGGGTCCGGTGAAAGCCCGTTAGCAAGAAGCCCGACGAAAACTCGTCGAATTCCGCCAGGGAGTCGGCGGCTTGCTGCACGTTGGCATCCACCCGCTTGCGCGACACGAAAGCCGTGGCCCGCACCGTGGGCGTGACGCTAACGGTAGCCGCCGCACCCCGGAAAAACGTGCTTTCCAGCACCGACGAGTACTGCCGCACCCCTACCGAGCTGCGCCGCAAACTGGTAATGGTTTCGGCCCCCTTCCCCACCTGCAACCCCGACGACAGCAACAGCCCCTGCCCAAATTGCAGTTGATAGTCGCCCACGGCCAAGGTTTTCAGCCGCCCCCGCTCCTGCACTACCAAGTGCCCCGACAGGAAATCGGGGCCGTAGCGGCGGGCATTGGGGTTCCAAACGAGCTGCTCGCCAGCATCTTTTTCGGCGGTGAAGCCCAAACTGAAATCTTTGGTATGGCTGACCCGGTAGCGCACCAGCAGCTTGTCCGGCGAGCCGGCGTAGCGCGTTGGGCCGTGGCCCAGGCTATCGAGCGGCGCGGTAGAATAGCCTTTGCGGCCTTGCAGCACCCGCTCGTAGCGCACAAACAGCGCGTTGTTTTCTTCCTTGAGTACGCGCTGCCACAGCGGGCCACGCAAGGCGTTATTGCCACCCAGCGTCTGCACCGTCACGAAGGGCGCCACCCGGTAGATGCTGCGCACATCGAAGCCGGACACTATTTGCAGTTCGTAAAGCGTAAGTAGATTTCCACGCTGCTGGCGGTAGTCGAGCAGGCTGGTAATCTGGGTTTCGGAGAGCAGCAATAGACCGCGTAGCTCCTCGCGGGTGGCGGTGTTGAGGTTAAGCGGGGTCTGGTAGTATTGCAGCAGCGTCTCGTACAACTCCTCGTACGGCACCTGGTCACTCTGGATTTCAGCGAATAGCTCCTGCGTCAGCCGGTCGAGGTCGGCGGCGGGGCGCACGTATTCCTGCGCGTGGCTGCCTGATGCCAGCAGCAGCAAGAATGGCAGCAGCTTTAAAAGGCGGCTCATGGCTGCTTCTCGAACTGAAAGCTGATGCCTACGTGCTGGCTTAGTCCTAGCGCAGCGTGCCAGGCGGCAGCGTAATCAATCTGCAGGGCACCCGCCTGAAATCCGAGGCCGCCGGTAGTTTCTTCGGTGAGGGTGCGAAACCCGGCCCGTAATGCCAGCTTCTCGATGATGCGGTATTCAAGGCCGGCTTTGAAGTCGGCATCCTGCTCCACGTCTTTCTCGGTTTCGATATGGAAACTCACCTTGGCCGTAGGCCGGTACGAAAGGCCGGCTTTGAGCACAGTTGGTACCCGTTCATCCTGGTATTCGGCTAGCTTGGCTTGATTGAGGTTATAGAGGTAAGCTCCGAATACCAGCCGCTTCGGTACCAACTCTGCCTGCCCGCCCAACGATACTGCCACGGCTCGCCGACTGCCCAGCCCCTCCATGCTAAGCTGCAACATATCAACTCTAGCGCCGATGCTCACCAACCCACCCCGGTAGCCGTAGCCAGCGCCTACGCGCTGCTCATTATAGAGCTTGCCGCCGAAGCGCTGTAGCTCCACGCCTACCACGCCGTTTTGGGCTTTGTCGTTTTCCACCGCGCCCACGGGCATGGCCGCTGCTACGGCCACTGTGTTCAGGGCGCTGAGCAGGTAGCGGTTTTCGGCGTACACGCCCACCACCGGCCGGCTCAACTGGCCCAGCCCCGCCGCGTTGTTGCCAACGGCCCACACGTCGCTCAGCGTAACGGAGGCATTGCCTAGCGCGGCCGCTCTGGCGCCGCGGGTACCGGGCCCGCTACCTTGGGCGTGAGTGACAGTAATTGCTAGAGATAAGAATCCAGAGAATAAGTATCGTTTTAACATAATTGCAGCTTGAAACCAAGCTACAATATATCCTAAAATCAACTATTAATAATCCCCCAATGCCCTTCCTTTCTTATCTCCCCAAATAGTCCTTCCATTTACTGAATAACCACAAATAACGTCGCCTGCCGCTCCAGCACTCACAAAAGAATAATCCTTAGTAAATATTAAATTATCACCATTTTTCACCAGAATATTCAGTTGAATTAAGTCTTGCCTCAAGCTACGGTGTCCTTTGCTCAAACTATCCTTTGCTTCCAACGCGGCCGTAGAACTGGCTTTCACTACAAATTTTGTACGCTCAGCATCACTCCATTGTGCAGTAGCGGATATCCCGCTTCGCTTCAGTTGCAAATAGAATGTAGGCAGCTCGCTCACTTGGGCTGAAATTGCTTCTACAACTGTGGCTGACAGTGCAGCAGCTTCACTGCGCGCCACTTGCACTGGCGCGCTGGGCTTAGGCAGCGCCTCCCCGGCCAGAAAAGCAGTGGCTTCTTCACGGGAAACCACCAATCCTTTTGCTGCCAATAAGGCCGCCAGTGCATCGGGCAACGCTGGAAACGGCGGCTGCGTGATGCGCTTCTCAGCTTCGGGCAGCACGTCTTTCATGGCGCGCTCCTTGCGGGAAAGTAACAGGTAGTTTTCCGCTGCCACTCGTGCCGACCCGTTCAGAATATTTTCCCAACCCAGAAACTCTTGAAAATAAGCGGCTGTTTCGGCGGGCTCGTCGTGCAACAGGTTAAGCCGCCCAAATAGCTTCTGGTTGAATTCACCGCTGGTCAGCGAAAAGTAGAAGCGCCAGTGCTGCCCGTCGGTGATGATGGTAAACAGGGCCGAATGGTTGCGGTTGTAGTCACGCAATTGGCGCTCCACTTTCGCTAGGTCATCCCCTATTCGCCCGATGCCTTTGCACTCGATGAAAATAGTGTCAGCCGCAAAATTATTAGCGAATAATGCTACGTCTACCCGCGTGTTATCCTCCTTTTCGGTGGCCTTGAACTCGGTGTAAACTTCCGTTGGATTCCAGATATTCCAGCCGACTGCCTGCACAATTCGCGCTACTAATGACAGGCGGACATGCTCTTCATTTTTATACTCATTAGCTAGCAAACGCCGCCGAATATCCTCTAATAGCTCAATCATAAACCAAGTTTAGGCATTTACTCGCAGCCACAAAAAGCCCTGGCACCGAACCAGTGCCAGGGCTTGCGTTGAAGGCCGGAAAACGCCGGAGCAGGTGGCTTACATGCCAGCTGATACGCTGTCTTTGCCTTTCTTCTTTTTGATTTTGGTTTTCTGACCGTCGTCGGTTTTCACCTTCATCTTTTCCACGTCACCTAGCTCAGTGGCCGAGGCCGTGGCAGCGGGTCCCACACCAGGGTTCGGGCCGTTATTAACGATGGTCATTTCATCGACGATGCTACGGGCGCCGCCCAACTTCTCGATGCACCAGAGCACGTAGCGGATATCTACGTTGATGCAGCGCTTCAGCTCGGGGTCGTAGGCCAGGTCGCCGGTCATGGCTTCCCAGTTACCGTCGAAGGCAATGCCAATCAGCTCGCCGCGGCCGTTGATAACCGGCGAGCCGGAGTTGCCACCGGTGATGTCGTTGTCGGTGATGAAGGCTACGGGAAGGTTGCCGTCTTTGTCGGCGAAGCGGCCGTAATCCTTCATCTTGAGCAGCTCCAGCTCTTTCTTCGGCACCACAAACTCGTCGTTGGTGGGGTCTTCCTTTTCCAGAATGCCCTGGGCCGAGGTTTTGTAGTCGTAGCGCACGGCGTCGCGGCCTTTGTAGGGGCGCACGGTGCCGTAGCTGAGCCGGATGGTGGAGTTGGCATCGGGCGAGTACACTTTCTGGGTGTTCTTCTCGCGCAGCGCCGCCACGTACAGGCGGTTGGCACGAATCAGGCCGGCTTGCAGGCCCTGCATTTTCGGCAGGATGGTCTGCACGTAGTTGGTGTACACCGAGTTGAACGTCTTGAAGCCGGGGTCGGCTTCCAGCTTGGCCAGCGTGGGGTTGGCCAGGAAGGCATTCACTTTCGCTTCCGAAGTCAGGAACGAGTTGGCAAACACGTAGTCGGCGTACTTCGCCCACGAGTTGCCGTACTGCTTCTGCACAGTCTGGAACACATCGGGCAGCTGGGCAGCCGGTACGTCTTTGCCATAAAGCGTCATCAGGGCCGTGAATACTTTCTTGTCGGTGGGGGCGCTGTAGTCCTTGAAGTATTCGGCTACCGGCTCTTTGAGGCCTTCCACCGCTTTCTGAATAGCGGCCTTGTCGGTTGGCGTGGCTTTGAGGGTGGCGTAAAGCGGCATCATGCGCGAGGCCAGCGTCACGATTTCCGTCCCGAACGCGCCTTCATTCACGTATTGTGAGCTGAGGTTGTACTCGCGCATACCAGCGTAGGCCTGGTTGATAATCGGCAGCGCCTCCCCGTATTTTTGCACCCGGGCCTGGTCGGCCCGAATCCACTGGTCGAGGGAGGCTTCTTCGGCTTTCTTGGCGTCTACGGTTTTCAGGCGCTTCATGCCCTCATTCTGGCCGATGAAATACTTCCAGTAGTTGGCAATGTTGGCGTACTTCGAGGCATATTTCAAACGCAGGGCGGGGTCCTGGTCCATGTCCTCTTTCCACAGCTTCAGGCGGGTGTCGCGCAGCTTGATGCGGGCCGGGTTGCTTTGGTCGAGGGTGAGTTGGAGGCCGGCGGCGGGCAGGAAACGCTGGGTACGGCCAGGGAAACCGAACACCATAGCGAAGTCGCCTTCGCTCACGCCTTGCAAGCTCACGGGCAAGTGCTTTTTGGGTACGTACGGCACGTTGTCGGCCTGGGGGCCGGCGGTGGGTTTGTTGTTTTTGTCGGCGTACACCCGGAACATCGAGAAGTCGCCGGTGTGGCGGGGCCACATCCAGTTGTCGGTGTCGCCCCCAAACTTGCCCACGGCTTCGGGCGGCGCGCCTACCAGGCGCACATCACCGAAGCGCTGATACACGAACAGGTAAAACTCGTTGCCCCCGAACATGTCGCGCACGTAGGCGACGTACTGGCCGTTTTCCTTGGCGGCGTCGGCCATTTCTTTCTGGCGCTTCTGCACCATCGCCATGCGCTCGGCCTCGGGCGTGGTGGGCGTAATGCCTTCCAGCACCTTGCCGGTTACGTCTTCCATGCGCACCAGCAAATCCACGAACAAGCCCGGATTGGTTTTTTCTTCGGCGCGGGTGGTGGCGAAGAAGCCGTTCTGGAGAATGTTGTTCTGGGGCGTGCTGTGGGTTTGCAGGGCGTCGTAGCCGCAGTGGTGGTTGGTGAGCATCAGGCCCTGGCTGCTCACAAACTCGCCGGTGCAGAAGCCGCCGAGTTGCACCACGGCGTCTTTGAGGCTGGCATTGTTAACGTCGTAGATTTCTTCGGCCGTGAGTTTGAGGCCTTTTTTCTGCATGTCGGCCTGGTTGAGCCGCTTTACAAACAACGGTAGCCACATGCCTTCGTCGGCGTGGGCCGCCAGGGGCATGAGCAGCGTTAGCAGCAGGGCTTTCGCCCAATTGGTTGTGCGCATAAGTTGGAGGGAAAATGGGGATAGATAATCGGCTTGGCCGGTCGGCGAATTTACGAAAAGACTCGGGTGCACTAGGACTTAAGTGTATTCCGTGGCCGACAAGCATGGTTTATTCTCGGCGCCTGCCGCAACCTGGGGCGTGGCAGACGGCACCACTCCGTGAGGGTGCAATCTTTCCGCTGCATTTGCGGTTCTTTGCTTCTATGTCGAAGTTGTTTCGCCACGTACTGCTAGGCCTGCTGTGGGTGTACCGCCACTTGATTTCGCCGCTGACGCCGCCCAGCTGCCGCTACACGCCCACGTGCTCAGCCTACGCCGTGCAGGCCATTGAAAAGCACGGCCCCTGGCGCGGCGGCCGGCTGGCGCTGCGCCGCATCAGCCGCTGCCACCCCTGGGGCGGCCACGGCTACGACCCGGTGCCGTAGCGTAACTGAGCAGCTGAGCAACGGAGTAAGGCAGTAAGCGACTCGCTCAGCACTTTCTTGCGCTTTTGTCGTATACAGCGCATTCGTTGCTGCTTACGCTTTATGAGCGCGGCAGCTTTTTTTCATTTTATCCCTGTTCTGATGCCCAGATCCTTTCTGCTAGCTCTCGGTTTAACCACTCTACTTAGCGCGGCCTGCTCACAGGCGCAAAGCGACCAAACCAACAATTCGGAAACCGCTCCTACCGAAAAGCAGAAAGGCAAAAAGGGCAAGAAAAGCAAGGGTGACAAGAACAAGGGCGAGAAGGCTGTAGCCGGCCTGGAGAAAATAGCTACCCTCGACGGCAACATCCGGGAAAGCTCGGGCTTAGCCCACGGCGGCCGGCCCGGCACCTACTACACGCATTCCGACGCCGGCAACCCGCCCGTGCTGTATCTTTTCGACGAGCAAGGCAAGCTGTTGGGCGAACGGGAATTGCCCGTAACTAATGTTGACTGGGAAAGCTTGGCCGAAGACAACCAAGGCAACGTGTACGTGGTGGACGCCGGCAACAACAACAACTCGCGCCGCGACCTAGTGGTGTACCGCGTCAAGCCGCAGCAGCCCGATAAAGTTGATAAAATCAGCTTCCGCTACGCCGACCAAAAGGAGTTTCCGCCCACCAAAGAAGACCGAAACTTCGACTGCGAGGCCTCCCTGTGGCACGCGGGCAAACTGTACCTCTTCACCAAGGACCGCGCCCAGCAAAGCACCAGCAAGGTGTACACCCTCACCGCCCAGCCCGGCAGCCAAACGGCTCAACTGCTCACCGAGCTGTCGGTCAGCGGTGAAGTAACCGGCGCCGACCTGAGCCCGGATAACCGGCACCTGGCGTTAGTCGGCCGGGAGATGCTTTATCTGTATGAGGGCAACGATTTGGCCGGCGCGCTAAAGGCCACGGTGAAAACCGTTTCGCTGAAAGGGGCCGGCCAGACCGAAGGCGTTCTGTTTCTGGACAACAACACCCTGCTAATCAGCACCGAACAAGGTTCGCTTTACCGCTACAAGCTGTAGCGCATTCATAAATAGTGGGGCCTGTTTCAGTTGCTCCGGTCCGACGGCTTTTCGGCCGTCGAACCGGTTACAACGGTTCTGAAACTGGTTGAATCTTATAATACATAAAAAGCCCCGCCAGGTGATCTGGCGGGGCTTTTTGTGCTTCTTTTTGGATTCCTAAAGAGTTACACTTTTATGGTTTTCGTGCCGTTGGCTTCCTCTTCGCTCAAGTCCCGGGGAGCATAACCGTAGGGGTTTTTGGGGTCTTTGCCAGCGCGGAGCAGTACCCACAAACCCACCAAAATCAACGGGAGGCTCAGAATCTGGCCCATGTTCAGCGGCAATTTATCCTCGAACACTTCCTGGTTTTCTTTCAGGAATTCGCCCAGAAAACGTTGCGTGAACAAGAGCACCACAAACAAGCCAAACAACAGGCCGCGGGGCGTCCGGTCTTTAGTCCGGTTCCACATGGAGTAGAGCAGCACCAGCAAAAAGATGCAGAACGCGGCTTCGTAAATCTGGGTGGGGTGGCGCGGCACGGCCATCGGCGAGTCGGGCGCTACGGGCGTGCCTTCGGGCAGCATGCGGTAGGTTTCGGAGCCGTCTACGCGCGTTACGGGCTGAGCCGCTACCTGCACCGCGCCGGGCGGTAAGGGCCGGGTTACGGGCTTTAAATGGTCGGCGTCGCGCACAAACACAAAGGCCCAGGGCTTGTCGGTGGGTTCCCCCACGATTTCCGAGTTCATCAGGTTGCCCAGTCGAATCATGCAGCCGCCTAAGGCCACTACAATCACAATCCGGTCGAGCACCCAGAGGTAATCGAACTTGTTGTTGCGCGCAAACAGCCAGCAGGCCAGCAAGATACCCAAAGTAGCACCGTGGCTGGCCAGGCCGCCTTCCCAGATCTTGAATATCTCCAGAAAGTGCTCCGAGGTCAGATAATAGGCCGGGTCATAAAACAAAACGTGCCCCAGCCGTGCCCCCAGAATGGTACCCACCAGCATGTAGATGGTAATAACGTCCACCCACCGTGGCGACGTCCGCTCCGACTTATAGATATGGGAGAGGATGAACGTGCCAAATACGAAGCCCGACATGAACAGCAGCCCGTACCAGCGCAACGTCAGCGGCCCGATTTTAGCAAGTATGGGGTCGACATTCCAGGTGATGAAAGCAAGAAAAGACAGCATGATTACGAGAAGATGAAACGGACTCAAAGGTACTCAGACATTCGACTTTCGATTTTGCCGCCTTCTTTCCCACTCTGATATGGGTAAGTGGCAACAGCACGGCCCTGAGTTACTCAGCGAGTGGGTAAGGCTACTGGCTGAATATCAGGCTGAAGTTGGTAGTGGCTGGCGGGTTCAACTGAGCGCACCATTGCCCCGTCGCCGCTAAGCAGCAGGATGATACCTAGCAGCACGGCGTAGCTAGGCCAGCGCAGCCAGGCAGGCAGCAACTGCGGCTCCACGGATACTTCGCCAACGAGCCGGGCGCGTACTCGACTGTAGAAGAAGGGCTGCGGTTGGTTGTTCTGCTGGGTACGCCATTGGGCCAGCAGGTTTTCCCATTCTTCGTCGGTAGTGGGGCGGGTGGCGGAATCAGACATGGGGCGAAGGAAGCGTTAGATGCGTGCGAAGAGTTTTGCGGGCGCGAAACAACAGGGATTCTACGGCCGGCACGGTGGTTTCCAGCACCGCCGCAATTTCCTCGTAGCTCAATTCCTGTTCGTGGCGTAGCGTGAAGGCCACTTGCTGCTGGCTGGGTAGTCGGGCAATGTGCGCCAGTAAAAGCTCCACCTGCTGCTGCCCCTCCAGCTGTGCCTGTGGGTGCGCATGGTCCGGTGGCTCGTGCAGCACTTGGTTGTTGAAGCCCAGCAGACTGGTGAAATAAGCAAACCGCTTCTGGGCGCGGGCCCACCGCTGGTGTTTCAGAGCCCGTGAAGTGGCCAGCCGATACAGCCACGTGCTTAGCGCGGCCTCGCCCCGAAACCGGCCGATTGTTTGATAGACTTCCACAAATACTTCCTGAGCCACATCTTCGGCATCTTCCGGCGAGCGTAACAGCGCCAATATGGTGCGGTAGATACGATTTTGGTAGCGTTCCACCAGCGTGCGAAATGCCTCCTCGCTGCCCGCTTGCAATTGCGCTACCAATTCAGCATCGGCAGAAGCAATGCACAGTTGCGCAAGCGGCTCGACGCTGTGAGGGGCAGGTAACGAAAGTATATACACCAGTGAAGCGAGAACTGAAGGATAGAAACGACACCCGCTCAGCACCCGCCCTTTCTCGCGACTACTGAGGTTACATCTGCTTAGGCCACATTAGCACGCAATACTTGCGCCCACCCTCACATCTTTTTCACAGCACATTGATTTACAAGGCAATATCTTGTAAAAGCGGTATTACCCGTCCTGTTGAAGCTTAGCTATAAGCTACCAAGCAGCTACAGCGCGTTCAGTTCTTCGGTGTAGCCGCCACTCAGGATAGGGAAGCGCAGCCACGAGCGAGGATCCACGTTGTAGTCGTCGAGGTGGAAGCTAGGAGCGTACCGTTCGCGCTTCCACTGGTTGCGGCTCCAAAGGCTGTAGAACCGTTTCACGTAGGTTTTCAGCTGCTCCGGGTCGGTATCAGGTTCTTCGTGCACCAGCGTGGCCAGCACCTGCCGTGGGCTGAGCCGGTCGTAGAACGCCAGCCGCTCGATGCGGTTGAGCAGGATGTAGGGCATCAGGTCCCGCTCGTCGGTTTGCTTTTCCTCCAATGGGCGTAGCTCGGCGGTGGGTTGCAGGCCGTTCACGTGGCTCAGCGCAGGGTAGCTCAACTCGGTTTCCGCCCAACGCAGCCACTTTTTCACAAAGTCCTTGTCAACACCGGCAATGGGCGAGATGCTGCCGGCCGTGTCGCCGTCCATGGTACAGTAGCCCACCGAGGCTTCGGAGCGGTTGGAGGTGGTGATAAGCAGGCAATTCTGCACGTTGGCCAGCAACCAAATAGCCGGGGCCCGCACCCGCGCCTGAATGTTTTGTAGGGCCAGGTCGTCGGTTTTCCAGGTCAGCTCCCGGTTCAGCGCGTGCTCAATCTTGCCCACGTAGCCGGTTACTTCCTGGTCGATTTCCCAATTATAAAACACCGCCCCAATGGAATCTGCCAGCTCTTTAGCCGAGTTGAAGGTATCATCGGACGAGTTGACGGTTCCTTGGTAAGCGCAGGTGAGCAGCCGCGTCGTTAGCTTCTTGTTTATCGTTTTTTGTGTTGAGTCGGGTTCATTCAGGGAAGCATCCTTGGGGCCGGGCTGTTGCTGATCGGTCGTGGGCACTACTGCTCCAGCCAGCTGCTCAATATCCTCAGTGGTGAAGCAGCCGCTACGCCGCATAAATTCGGCCGTACCTAGCTCGGTAGTGCCCAGGCGTACCATTTCGGCCACGGCTATGGCGCACATGCACGAATCGGCGCCGCCGCTCAAACTCAGCACGAAGCCTCGGCTGCGGGCTTTGCGCAGGTAGTCGAACAGGGCCAGACTCAGCGCCTGGTTCAGTTCCCGGTACTCATCGGGTGTGGGTAGTGGCGCAATGGCTTCAACGGGCTCCAGCGGCACCGTGAAATCCACGTCCACGCATTCCATATCCACTTCCTTGAAGCTCATCAGCTGGTTGCGCAGCAGCAAATGGCCGTTGCGCGCCACCAATATCTCGCCGTCGTAAGTAATGCGGCCCGCCTCGTTGCCAAGCAGGTTGGCGTAGAGGTAGGTGCAATTGAAATTGCGCGAAGCTTTCAGCACCAGCTGGTAGCGCAAATCGGTTTTGCTCATGGCAAAGTGGCTGGCCGACGGATTCACAATCAAATCCACCCGGCCCCGCAACCGGCAGGCAGGCCGCACATCGTCGGGCCGCCACGCATCCTCACAGATTTCGAAGCCGAACTTCACACCCTGGTGCTCGAAAATCATATCCCCGAGCGTCCACTCCTCCCCTTCCCAGCTTACGGTGGTGGTTTTGCCAGCCGGCCAGGGATGGAAAAAGCGCGGCTCGTAGTGCACCCCGTCGTTGGCTAGAAACTGCTTGGCCGCAAAGCCCAGAATCTGGCCGTCGCGGAGCACGGCGGCCGTATTGTAGGTGCGGTGATTGAGCCGGATGGGTAGCCCCACCACCACGCAAATACCATCGGTCCAAGGCCGCACCTGCTGCAAGTGCTCCAATGCCGCCTCGGGCAGCCAGTCGCTCAGAAACAGGTCTTCACAGCCGTAGCCGGTCAGGCACAGTTCCGGCAAGCACAGCAGCTCTACGCCGGCCGCTTTGGCCTGTTCAATGGCTTCGCGGATAACCCGCAGGTTGTGGGTCCAGTCGAATGGTATCTGGTTGAGGGCGGCGCCGGCAATTCGCATAAGTCGGAATAAAGATGATTTTGCAAAACAACTCCTTTTCCTGACTTTGGGTTGCCCGAAACGGCGGCGTCTTCTGCCAGCCAAGTCGTTGTTACGATTTTAGCCGGCAGAAGACGCCGATGAAACGCAGCAAGCGCAACGTTGTGCTTACACGCCCAGCACTTCCAAAGCCCGTTCGGCGGCCAGCTGTTCGGCCTGTTTTTTACTGAGGCCCATGCCGGTGGCTACGGCTTCTTCATCGAGCAGCACCGTGGCCGAAAACTCCATTACGCCGCCTGGCCGAGGCTCCCCGCTTAGCTCGTAGCGCAAAACGCGCCCGTTGCGCTGGGCCCACTCAATGAGCTTGCTCTTGAAGTTGGCAGTGGTTTGGGTCATGGATTTCACATCCACGTAGGGCTTCACAATGCGCCCCAGCACAAACCGACGAGCCGCTTTGTAGCCTTGGTCGAGGTACACGGCGCCTACCAGCGCTTCCAGCGCATTGCCGTTCACGGAGCGGGAACGGGCCGCCCGCCCCTGGCCGGGGTCGAGCTGCACCAACTTATCCAAGCCCAACTTCAAAGCCAAGGCGTTCAGGCTTTCCCGGTTCACAATGCGGCTGCGCATCTCGGTCAGGAAGCCTTCCTGCTCGTACGGAAACTTGCGGAACAGGTATTCGGCTACCACCGTGCCCAGCACCGCGTCGCCCAAGAACTCCAGCCGCTCGTTGCTTTGCTGCCGGCCCTGCTCGCCCTGCTGCCGCACCACTGATGAGTGGGTGAAGGCCAAACGATAGAGCCGCACGTTGGAAGGCGTGCGGCCCGTTATCGTTGCAATGGCCCGGATAAACGCCTGATCCTGGCCCAGCATGCGCCGGAAAAACCCGAACAAGGGCAGGCCACTCATTACGCCTTGAATTTGCGGAACACCACCGACGTGTTGTGCCCGCCGAAACCAAACGTGTTGCTCATGGCCACGTTCACCTCCCGCACCTGCGCCTCATTGAACGTGAAGTTCAAACGAGCATCCAGTTCCGGGTCGTCGGTAACGTGGTTGATGGTGGGTGGAATAATGCCGTGCTGAATAGCCAAAATGCTGGCTACTGCCTCAATACCACCCGCACCACCCAGCAAATGGCCGGTCATGCTCTTGGTAGAGCTGATGTTGAGATTATAGGCGTGCTCGCCAAAAACCTTCTGAATAGCCTTGATTTCGGCACCGTCGCCGAGGGGCGTGCTGGTTCCGTGGGTGTTGATGTAATCAACCTCCTCCGGCTTGATGCCAGCATCCTGCAACGCGTTCTGCATTACCAGCACCACACCTTCGCCGGTTGGGTCGGGAGCCGTGATGTGGTAGGCATCCGAAGAAAGACCACCGCCAATGATTTCGGCGTAGATTTTAGCGCCGCGGGCTTGAGCGTGCTCGTAGGCTTCAATCACCAACGCCCCAGCGCCTTCGCCCAGCACGAAACCGTCCCGGTCTTTGTCATAAGGCCGGGAAGCCGTCAGGGCGTCGTCGTTTCGCTCACTCATGGCTTTCAGGGCGTTGAAGCCCCCCACGCCAGCTTCCGTAACCGCTGCTTCCGAGCCACCGGTTACTACCACATCGGCCATACCTAGGCGAATGTAATTGTAAGCGGCTACAATGGCATCCGAGGAAGATGCACAGGCTGAAGTAGTTACAAAGTTGGGGCCGCGGAAACCGTTTTTGATGGAGATGTTGCCCGACGAGCTGTCGGCAATCATCTTCGGAATGAAGAAGGGGTTGTAGCGGGGGGTACCGTCGCCTTTGGCAAAGTTGAAGCTCTCCTCCTGGAAAGTCTTCAGGCCGCCAATGCCGGAGCCCCAAATCACGCCAACCCGGTCTTTGTTGACGCCTTCCAGCAACCCGGCATCTTTAATGGCCTCGTCGCTGGCAATGACGGCAAACTGCGTGAACAGGTCCATTTTCCGACCTTCCTTGCGGTCGAAGTAATTATCGGGACTGTAATCCTTCACTTCGCAGGCGAAGCGAGTTTTGAACTTGCTGGCGTCGAAGCGGGTGATGGGGGCGGCCCCACTCAGTCCCTGGCGCAGGCCGTCCCAATAAGTCGGGACGGTGCTGCCCACTGGCGTGATGGCACCCAACCCGGTAACGACAACTCTCCGAAAAGCCATAAGAATGGGCAGAGATTACGAAAAAATGGAAAAGCAAAACGGCCGGCGGCAGGCCGGCCGAATGCGCAAATTGAGTTTTAGGTAGTAAGTATTGAGTACTGAGATAAGCCCAAATTCAGGGCGCCTCCATACTCAATACCAAGTACTTAATACTACTTAGCGTGCTCCTCTAGGTAGCTGATAGCCTGACCCACGGTGCCGATGTTTTCGGCTTGGTCGTCGGGGATAGACACGTTGAATTCTTTTTCAAACTCCATGATCAGCTCAACCGTGTCGAGCGAGTCGGCACCCAGGTCGTTGGTGAAGCTTGCCTCTGGAGTTACCTCCGATGCTTCTACGCCTAGCTTGTCGATGATAATGGCTTTTACTTTTTCTGCAATTTCAGACATTTCCGTGGGGGTTTAGAGAAAACTCGCCACAAATAACACCATCTTCCCTAACATTTTCAAACATCGTTGCCCTAAACTTCCGAGTACAAGATTCTGACCTCATCCGTTCATTTCGACTGCTAGGTCTGTAATTTTGCTGGCTCTCACCTTGCTATTTGCTCATGAAAACGCTTACGCTGGACGTAGAATACGACTGCAACTTCGACCTGTTCGGGGTGGTTTCGTCGAGCCGGGAGCACATGCTGGCGTGGCAGCTCAACCAGTTGCTGCGCCTGCGCCTGGTGAAGCAGCAGGACCTGATTTACGATTTACTGAGCCAGGGCCGCTTGGTTATCAGCAATTATCTTCACGCCACCGAGCACTTCACGCTGCGGCTCCTGCGCAACCGCTCCCTCGACCCCTCTGTACTGAAAAAACCCTTCCTGGCGCCTGATATCAAAGAATACGACTACCTGATTCAGGTAAGCAACGGCACCGGATTATTGGCAGCGGATACCTTAGTGCAGGAACTTGCGGCCTTGCCAGTGGTGCAGTACGTCTGTCAATTTGACCCGAATAGTCTGAAGTTTAAAGAAAATCTGCTCTTTTGAGGATTGTAGCGCCAAGCTCCAGCTTGGCGAACCGTCGGCAGCCTGTGCCGGCACTTCTCTGCCACTCGTTCAACAACCCGCCAAGCTGGAGTTTGGCGTCACTCACTTATGGAATCACGCGCTCAGTTCAATAAAACCAAAATTGTGGCCACGGTGGGCCCCGCCTCCAACACGTACGAGCGGCTGGCTATGCTCATCCGGGAGGGTGTGGATGTGTTTCGCCTCAATTTCTCGCACGGTTCCTACGAAGACCATTTGTCGGTTATCAACACGGTACGGCGGCTGAACAAAGATTTGCGCACTAATGTGGGCCTGCTTCAGGATTTGCAGGGCCCGAAAATCCGGCTCGGTGATGTGGAGGGCGGCGGCGTGGAAATCACGCGCGGCGACAAAATCAAGCTGGTGTGCGGCGAAAAGGAAATCAGCACGGCTACCCGCCTGAGCACCATCTACATGGGCCTGGCCCGCGACGTGAAGCCCGGCGACATGATTCTGCTGGACGACGGCAAGATTGAGCTGAAAGTGCTGGCTACTGACCGCGAAACCGAAGTGGACGTGGAAGTGGTGTACGGCGGCCTCGTGAAACCCCGCAAAGGCATCAACCTCCCCGACTCCGAAGTGTCGGCGCCCTCGATGACGGAGAAGGACATTGAGGACTTGAAATTTGGGTTGGAGCACGACGTAGACTGGATTGCGTTGTCGTTTGCGCGCCGGGCCGAGGATATCCGCTTCATCAAGTCGTTGATTGCAGAAGCCGGTAAATCCACCCGTGTAATTGCCAAAATCGAAACGCCTGAAGGTCTGAAGAACCTCGACGAAATCATTGCCATTACCGATGCCGTAATGGTAGCCCGCGGCGACCTGGGCGTGGAAGTGAAGATGGAAGAGGTGCCGATGGCGCAGAAGCAGATTGTAGAGAAGTGCAACAAAGCCGGCAAGCCCGTAATTGTAGCCACTCAGATGATGGAAAGCATGATTTCGGCTCCGCGCCCAACCCGTGCCGAAACCTCCGACGTAGCCAACGCAGTAATCGACGGGGCGGATGCCGTGATGCTGTCGGCAGAAACGGCGGTTGGAGCCTATCCGGCCGAGGTTATCCGCTCGATGGTAGCTACCATTCTGAGCGTGGAAACCCGCATGCCGAGCCTCTACAACCACTGGTTCCCGATTGACCCGACGGCGCCTAGCTTCATGGTGGACAGCCTGTTGTCGGCGGCGTGCCACTTGGCGAAGAACACGGGTGCCAAGGCCATTACGGCCATGACGCACCGCGGCTACACCGCCTTCCAGATTGCCAAGTACCGCCCGAAAGCCAACATCTTCGTCTTCACCGACAACCGCCCATTGCTTACCACCCTGAGCTTGATTTGGGGCGTGCGGGGTTTCTACTACGACCGGATGGTGAGCACCGACAACACCGTTTCCGACATCAAATACGTGTTGACCACGATGGGCCACCTCCAGAAAGGGGATGTGTTCATCAACACGGCTTCCATGCCCATCAACGAGAAAGGCAAAGCCAACATGGTGAAGGTGAGCGTGGCTTAAGTACCTAACGCTAAGCTTTGCGTAACCTCATACCGTGCAAAAACGCCCGTCTGGCAATCCAGACGGGCGTTTTCATGTACTCGTGTTATCAGAAGCTACTGATGTTGCAGACGTAGCTGCTGCGGTGCCTCTCCGGCAGCCTGTACTTCCACCACATACAGGCCCGCTGCCAATTCTGACAGTGGCAAAAGGGCGGTAGTTTGGCCGCTGGCAAGTGGCTGACGTGCAACGGCACGGCCTAGCGCGTCGAGCACCCGCACCATAGTGCCTGCGCGGGCGGGTTCCGGCAACGTGAGTGTCACTGAGCCAGCAGTTGGGTTAGGATACAGTTGGAACATAGCTGCACGTTGGGCCGACTTAGTAGGCAGCAGCGTGGCAAAGTTGGCGCGGCTGCCACAGGTTTGCACAGTGCCGTTGATGGCGCGGCGGCTGTAGACCAACTGATGCTCGCCTTGCCTTACTACCCCTACGCCTTGCGCCACAGCTTGCTGCCAGCCCAAGGCATCTATTCCAGGGTTGTACATAGTGCTTAGCGGGTTCGAGTACAAGGCTTCTGATAGCAACGCAGCCGGTCCACTACAAGATGTTCCGTACCGTGCTGGCACAATTGGCAGACCTATAAAAACACTGTTTGCGCTACCAGTTCTACCCGGCGAACGGTAGGCATACGTCAGCAAAGTGCCCAGAGGCTTAAAAGTCCAACTACCTTGCCACTGCCCTGTCCGGCGTGAGGCAGCAATACGTGTTGTGTATATGCCCGAAACTGTAACACCCGCTGGTCCACAGTTGGGCGCACCGCTATTCACAGTGCGTCCTTGTGCCTGCATCGTGTATGCAATACTATCAGAGGTAATCTGCCGCGAGAGTATCCGGTACAGAGTATAACCAGTGGAACACGCAAAAGGACTAGCGGTGTATGGCGTTTGCTCGTATCCCAACTCGTCGCCGGGCTGCAAATCCAGTATAGTGAGTGGGTTGTAGTAGCTGAGGCCGGCGGGCGCGGGGCGGCGGGCCAGGGTGAGTAGCCGAGCATTAGGCACGCCGAACAGCAAATTGGCTGGTCCTGATACTAGCCCATTATTCTTACTTAGCACAATCAGTACGCCAGGATTAGTACCAGCTCTAAATGTTACGATTGAGTCTTGCACACCATCGAGCAGCATAGTCCCGCGCGAAACTAGAGTGGTGGTTACGCCATAATCAGTGAAGGCACTGCTCCACGTTTCGCCTAGTTGCGCGAAAGGCTTTAATACAAGCAAATAGTCGAGGATAAAGCCCATAGTGGAGCCACCGTTCCAAAACAGCGCGTAGGTACGCTGCGCCGCGTTGTAACGCATCTGCTGCCCGAACTGGTTGTTGCGGGCTTTCTGCCAAGGAGAATTACCAGTGCGCCGCATGATGCGGTTGAAGTAGTACACCGAATCGGGGCCGGTTACACCCGCCGAATCCAGCCGCAGGGTTAGAATGGTATCGGGAGAGGCGCCGCGGAAGGCGTGGACGTCGCCGTTAGGGCGAAAAGGGCGCCAGTTTTGGGCTTGCGCTGGTAGCCAGCCGATGCAAGCGCACACAAGTAACAAGTGGTACAGGTATTTCATAGAAAAGAATTTAGAGATAGAGCGAGGAAAAGATAGATAATATCTAATAAGTAATACAGTGCCCACGAATGCGAAAAGGCCCCGCGCTTGCGCACGGGGCCTTTCCTGTATAAAAGAGCAGAAGTAGCTTTTGCTGCTTAAGCGGCAGCCAGCGACTTCACGAACTTAGCCAGCTTCGACTTGTTGTTGGCGGCTTTGTTCTTGTGGATGATGTTCTTTTTGGCCAGACGGTCCAGCATCGACGATACTTTCTTCAGCAGCTCTTGCGCAGCGGTAGCGTCGGTGGTAGCACGCAGTTTCTTAACGGCGGTGCGGGTAGATTTAGCCTGGTAACGGTTCAGCACGCGCTTAGCTTCGTTGGAACGGATGCGCTTGAGGGCCGACTTATGATTTGCCATGGGGTAGAAAAAAGGTTCTTCTGCTCGAATTCAGTTCAATTGGGTTGGCAAAGGTAAGGCTTTGGCGGGAAATAACAAATACTTGCGTCCCGCTTCTCTTACCTGGCTCATTGTGAGCGTTAATCCACCTTGTCTTCGATTTCGGTGGCCATGGCGCCGTGCGACTTTAACATAGGCAGCGCTTTGGTAGCATAGGCCTTCACGGTAGCATTGGTGGCCGTACGGCTTTTGGTTTCAAACATGGCAATGTCCATTTGATGCGCGGTTTCCATGGCATCCATGTAGGCCTCATCGAACTTTTTACCCTCCGTGTTCTTCACCTTGTCGGCTATGGCTTGGTGGATGGGCATCATGGCTTCGGGCAGCGTCACGCTCAGCGGCGTAGCAATAGTTTTCAACTCCTGGGTTGCTTTGGTATGATGGTCGAGCATCATCTGCGCGAATTTCTTTACCTCCGGGCTAGTTGATTTCTGCAAAGCCAACTGCGCCGTTTGAATTTCCAATAGGTTGCTGCTGCCCGCCGTGAGCAAGAAAACCGGGTCTTGCATGGTAGGCAAACTGGCCGTGAAGCTTTCCATAGCGGTGGTAGGAGCCGTATTGTCGCCGGTAGGGGCATCAACTGAGTTGCTGACGACTGCGGGGGTAGTGGTGGCGTCGCCTACGTTGCCGGCCGGGCCGGGCATAGTGCTGCTGTTGGCAGTGGCTGTTGCGGCCGGGTCGCTGGCGGTGTTGGTGGTGCTGCACCCGAAACCCAGCAGCATAGTGCCGGCAAGCAGGATGGGAGAAAGTGCTTTCGTCGTATTCATAGGTATAGGGTTGAAAAGCAGAACGTTTCTTGCCTATACGGTAGTTTGGCGGTCAGGTCAGTGCTGGTTGGCATAACTCGTACTTATACTTGCATAAACCTGTATTCTGCGGCGAAAACAAACTTATTGGGGTTTGAATGGCTTTATAGAGCTGCTTTTTACTGTGTATTCCTATGCCCCTTGTTGCGCACTCCCGTTATCAGCCGCCGTTTTACTTGTTCAATGGCCACCTGCAAACCATCGTGCCCAGCCTACTGCGCACAGTGCCCGAGGTGCGCTACGAGCGGGAACGAGTGGAAACCACTGATGGCGACTTTCTGGATTTGGACTGGTCGCGGCTGCACGGCCAGACAACCGACACACTCTGCATAGTATCGCACGGGCTGGAGGGCGACGCCAGCCGGCCGTACGTGCGCGGCATGGTGCGGGCCCTCAACCGGGCCGGCTTTGATGCGCTGGCTTGGAACTACCGCAGCTGCGGCGGCGAAATGAACCGCCTGCTCCGCTCCTACCACCTCGGCGACACCGACGACCTGGATTTTGTGGTGCGCCACGCCCTGGCCACCGGCCGCTACCAGCGGGTGTACCTCACGGGCTTTTCGGCCGGCGGCAACGTCACGCTCAAGTACCTCGGCGAAAACCCCGACCGGGTACCCGCCGAAGTGCAGCGCGCCGCCGTGTTTTCGGTACCCACCGACCTCAAAGCCAGCTCCCACCAGATTGCCCGTCCCGAAAACCGTATTTACTTGAACCGCTTCATGAAATCGTTGCGGCGCAAGATGCGCGAGAAGGCCGCGCTACTGCCCGGCCAAGTGAACCTGGAAGGCTTGGATTTGCTGCGCGACTTCCCGCAGTTCGACGACCGGTTTACGGCCCCCATGCACGGCTTCAAATCGGCCGACGAGTATTACGAGCACTCAGCTTCGGGCCGCTACCTCAGCGCCATCCGCATCCCCACGCTACTCGTCAACGCCCAAAACGACCCGTTTCTGGCTCCTAGCTGCTACCCGCGGGAAGTGGCATCTCGCAGCAAGTTCGTGTTCCTGGAAACCCCACAAGCAGGCGGCCACGTCGGTTTTGGCGAGGGCACGCCCGATGGCGAGTACTACTCGGAACGGCGAGCGGTGGAGTTTCTGACGGCTGCGGTGCCGGGGTAAGGATTGTTAGAGTTACTGATGGCTTGAAGTATCTATTTAACGTAATAGCAGTTATAGCAGATTTGTCAAAAAAGTGCATATTCAAGCTTGTCCATCACATGTGACCAAAGCAGTACTTTTATTAGACTATCCGCAAGAATTGATTACACACATGAGTAATAGGAACAATGAGCCCTCTGTAGCAGGGCTACTGATTGTCACGGTAGCTGCACTGGGGTTGATTTACTGGACCTTACCCAACTATTTTCTACACCTGAACTATAGAACAAGTAAAGCCACTGTTAGCGCGCTCGATAGTACTCGCCTCACCTGGGAATACAAAAACACGTTTGATGGGCAGACATACGCCTTTCAACGAGACTTATCCTCTTCTGACTACCAAAAACTTAGAGCATCCCATACGCTTACCGCGCTTTATCCTAGCTACTTCCCAGAGCATGCTATAGTAGAAGAATTAGATAAGAGACGGCCGTTGATAGTAACCATTATGATCCATTTAGTGATCATAGCAACTATTTACAAGTCTGCAAAGCAAGTGCTTAAAGCTTCTAGTAAAGGTTCTGTCTCTTAAGCCTCTCAGCCCGTAACGTTATCCAAACTATACTCTTAAAATAGCACAAGCCTCCTTACCCCCGCCCACCCGAGTTAGTTGGGACGAACACCACCTTCTTCGTCTCGAAGAACTCCTCCGTGTAAAAGTCCTTGAGGTCGGTGACGGTGGCTTTGAGGCCGGACTCGGCAATTTCTTCGGTTAGGTCGCCGCCTTTGAGGTAGTAGAGGCCACTGGTGGCGCTGGCGTGGGGCTTGTAGCGGTGCGCAATCCAGGTGTGGAAGGTGGCGAGGCGGGCTACGGCGCGGCTCACTACGTAGTCGTACTTGGGGCGGAGCTGCTCGGCGCGGATTTGCTCGGCCGTCACGTTGGTGAGGCCCAAGTCGCGCGCCATTTCCTGCACGGCGTGGATTTTCTTGCCGATGCTGTCGACCAGGTGAAACTTCACTTCCGGGAACAGAATGGCCAGTGGCAAGCCGGGTAAGCCGCCGCCCGTGCCCACATCCAGCACCGAGGCGCCGGCCGGAAACTCCACCACTTTCGCAATGCCCAGGGAGTGCAGGAAATGGCGCTCCGCTAGGTTGTCCACGTCGGTGCGGGCCACCAGGTTGAGGCGCTCGTTCCAGCTGCGAAACTCGGTATCGAGCTGCTGGAACAGCTGGCGCTGGTGGTCGGTGAGGTGCGGGAAGTAGTGGTTGATGATATCCATGATGCGGCAAAGGTAACGTAGCGCGGAAATCTGTTCCGCGACGAGCGAAGCGAGTTCCTACGCGCCTGCAACGTTAGTATACGCTTGCTACTCGCTCCGCTCGTCGCGGAACAGATTTCCGCGCTACATAAAAAAAGCCCCGGCTTGCGGCGGGGCTTTTCACTAGATGATTTCTTTCTTGTTTTTCACCATGTCATAGAGCAGCTCACGGGCGCGGTGCAGCTGGGCTTTCACGGTGCCGAGGGGGGCTTTCAGCTCCTGAGCAATTTCCTCGTAGCTCAGCTCATCGAAGTAGCGCAACGTGACGAGGCGCTGGTACTTATCGGGCAGCCGGGATACCACGTGCTGCATGATTTCGATTTTCTGGTTTTTGATGGTCGATTCCTGCGGGTTCAGGTTCTGGTCGCGGAAGTCGATGGTGATTTCGTCGCCGTTGTCGATTTTGATGGCCGAGTCAATCGACATCGTCTTGATTTTATTCTTGCGAATAAAGTCGATGCAGTTGTTGGTGGCAATCCGGAACAGCCAGGTGCTGAACGCAAACTCCGGGTTGAACTTGTGCAGGTTGCGGAAGGCCTTGGCAAACGCCTCGATAGTGAGGTCCTCGGCGTCATCGGGGTTGCGCACCATCTTCAGCACCACATGATACACCGGCTTTTTATAGATATGCATTAGCTCAGCATACGCCTTTTCATCGGCGTTTTCTACGGCGGCCCGAATCAACTTGAAGTCGTGCTTGGCCTTTGCTGAAAACTGTTTTTCCGGGTTGTTTACTTCCATCTGAGGGTACGGTAGAGGAACAGCGAGATTCCTAAAGCGAGATAATAAAAAAAGTAGACAAGGTCTAATACCGGCAGCAGAACCCCCGGCAGTGGGTCATCGAGGCGCCGGCTAAGGCGCTGATAGGTGCCCGTAACGAGTGCAGTACGCACGGTCCATAGGCCGGCCAAAGGTATCCAATCGGGGCGGGAAAACAGCAAAATCAAACTAATACCATGAAAAAGCATATTACTTCCCATAAAGGTTCCAATCCGCCACCGGTCGGACGCCTGATAACGCCTTCCCGCCGACAAATGGCGCCTTTTCTGCCGCCACCAGGCCGCCCACGTTTGGGCTGGCTCACTGAGAGTATGGGCCGCTGGCTCGGCTACCACCACCACCCGCGCGCCTTGTGCCACGGCGTCCTGCACCAGCAGGTCGTCGTCGCCGCTCAGGCTACGGATGTGGGAGGCAAAGCCTTTGGTGGAACGAAAGACCTGCGGCGTGTAGGCCAGGTTGCGGCCCACGCCCATGTAGGGTTTGCCCCGCCACGCGAACGACAGATACTGCGCGCCGGTAAGTAAGGTTTCAAACCGAATCAGCTTATTCAAAAATCCGGGCGCTTCGGCGTACGCTGAATAGCCGAGCACCATATCGGCGGGGCGCTGGAAACCGGCTTGCATGTGTTGCAGCCAGTGGTTGGTGGCGGGTATGCAGTCGGCATCGGTGAAGAGCAGCTGGCCGTAGCGCGCCGTTTTGATGCCCAGGGTCAGGGCGTATTTCTTGGGGGCCAGGCCTTCGGGCGTACGGTCGATGGTGACGAGGCGGACGTGCGGATAATACTGGGTGAGCTGCTGCACATATAAGTAGGTGTCGTCGCCGGACCGGTCGTCGATGAGAATGATTTCAAAGCCGGCGGGATACTCTTGCTTGAGCAGCAGCGGCAGCAGGCGGCGCAGGTTGTCTAGCTCGTTGCGGGCACACACCAAGATGGATACCGCCTCGGCCAGTTCGGCGGTTGGCTCGGGCTCCGGGGGGCGGTTGGCGAAGGGTAAAAAGTAGTAGGTAACGTAGCCAACCTGCACCAAAACGGTAGCTAGGAGCAGCCAGATGGCCGGGGAAAAATGAACAGGCAAAACGCGAGTAGTGAATTAGCCCGCAAAAGTAGGCATTCGAGGTGGGCGAAGTACCTTTGTGGTCTTATCGGTTGTTGGTTGTTGGTTGTTAGTTGTTGGGTTGTTCTTTCAAGGACTCCTGCTCACTGACAACTGACAACTGACAACCGGCAACTCACTGCCGCATGACCTTCGACCTAGTAACCCAAGACCCGCACACCAAAGCCCGCGCCGGCGTCGTGCACACCGACCACGGCGCTATTGAAACGCCCATCTTCATGCCCGTGGGCACGGCTGGTACGGTGAAAGCTGTGCAGCAGCGCGACCTGAAAGACGACGTGCAGGCCCAGATTATCCTCGGCAACACCTACCACCTCTACCTGCGCCCCGGCCTGGAAGTGCTACAGAAGGCCGGCGGCCTGCACAAGTTCAATGGCTGGGACCGGCCCATCCTCACCGATTCGGGTGGCTATCAGGTGTACTCGCTCAGCGGCACCCGCAAAATCAAGGAGGAGGGCGTGAAATTCCGCTCCCACATTGACGGCAGCCAGCACCTGTTTTCGCCGGAAGGCGTGATGGACATTCAGCGCACCATCGGGGCCGACATCATCATGGCCTTCGACGAGTGCACACCCTGGCCCTGCGAATACGAGTACGCCCGCCGCTCCCTGGATATGACGCACCGCTGGCTGACCCGCTGCATTCAGCGCTTCGACAGCACCGAGGGGCACTACGGCTACTCCCAAACCCTGTTCCCGATTGTGCAAGGCAGCACGTTCAAGGATTTGCGCGTGAAGTCAGCAGAGTTCATAGCCGAGCAGGGCCGGGAAGGCAACGCCATTGGCGGCCTGAGCGTGGGTGAGCCGGCCGAGCTGATGTACGAAATGACTGAGCTAGTGTGCGACATCCTGCCCCAGGACAAGCCGCGCTACCTGATGGGCGTGGGCACCCCGGCCAATATTCTGGAGAACATAGCGTTGGGCGTAGATATGTTTGACTGCGTTATGCCGACCCGCAACGCCCGCAACGGCATGCTCTTCACCACCCAAGGCATCATCAACATCAGCAACAAGAAATGGGCCGACGACTTCGAGCCGATTGACGCTGAACTAGGCGGCTACGTCAGCACGTTCTACTCAAAAGCTTACGTGCGCCATTTGTTCCACAGCAAGGAAATGCTCGGCCCGCAAATTGCTTCCATCCACAACCTCACGTTCTATCTGTGGCTGGTGAAGCAGGCCCGCCAGCAGATTCTGGCCGGCACCTTCCGCGAATGGAAAGACCGGATGGTGAAGCAGGTGATGACGCGGCTGTAGGTTCGTTTTTCGTTGTTGGTTTTTTGTTTTTCGTTTCTCGACCACTCGAAACAAATGCCTTATCTCCAGCAGAAAACCAGCAGCGAAAAACGAAAAACCAATAACGAAAAACGAAGTGAAACTGCTCGATAAATACATTCTCAAGAAATTTCTCACGGCCTTCTTCTTCACCGTGGTGGTGCTGGTGATGGTGATTTGCGTGATTGACTTCACTGAGAAGAACGATGACTTTCTTAAGCATAATCTGGGGATCAAGCAGATTATGTTGGAATACTACGTGAATTTGTTTCCGTACTATGCCAACCTGCTCTCCCCTATCACCGTGTTTATTGCGGTGGTGTTTGTGACGGCGCAGCTGGCGGCGCGCACCGAAATTGTGGCTATTCTGGCCAGCGGCGTGAGTTTCAAGCGGCTGCTGGTGCCGTATCTGATGGGTAGCGCCATCCTGGCAGTAGTTACCATTGCCCTGACCGGCTGGATTATCCCGTACGCCAACAAAACGCGCGTCAACTTCGAGCGGAAGTACACCAAGAACCCCTACGTGTACAAAGGGCGCAACGTGCACATCAAAATCGGGCCCAATAGCTACGCCTACATGGAGAGCTACAACAACGTGAGCAACGTGGGCTACAAGTTTGCGCTGGAAACCGTGGAAGGTACCCTGCTCAAGCGCCGCATGACCGCCGAAGCCATTACCTGGGATTCCACCAAGCGGGCCTGGCTGCTTTCGCCGCAACTCGTACGCATCATCAACGGCCCCAAAGAAACCCTGCTGACGCTGCCCGCCCGCGACACCACGCTCAACCTCTACCCCAAGGATTTTGCCAGCACCTACCGCCTCAGCGAAACGCTCACTTTGCCCGAGCTGAACCGCTTTATCAAGCAGAAAATAGACCGGGGCGCCTCCGACACGCAGATTTATTTGAGTGACAAATACGAGCGGTACGCCTACCCGTACGCCATGTTCATCCTCACCATCATCGGGGTGATTATGAGTGCGCGCAAGAGCAGGGCCGGTGTGGGCGGGCAGATTGCGCTGGGCTTCGTGCTGGCTTTCGTGTTCATCATCTTCGTGATTCTGAGTCGCAACTTCGCCCAAGTCGGCGACCTGAATCCCATGCTGGCCGCCTGGATTCCCAGCATTGTTTTCACCTGCATCGGGCTGGTGCTCTACCGAGTAGTACCGCGCTAAATGGCGAAATGGTGAGATGGTGAAATAGTGAGTTTAATGTTCAGCTGGTGCCATTGGTACAGGTAGCACAGACTCGCGCAATCAAAACCACCAAACTCACCATTTCACCATCTCACCATTTCACCTATGTTAAAAGACTACCTCCGCCTGCATTTCATTGTGTTGCTCTGGGGCTTCACGGCCATTTTGGGCAAGCTGATTTCGGTGCCGCCGGTGGAGCTGGTGTTCTGGCGCACCTTGCTGGCAACCGTAGGGCTGGGCGTATTGCTGGTGGGCCGTAAGGTGGCATGGCGCGTGGCTCCTACGGAGGTATTTCGGCTGCTGGGCGTGGGCGCACTGGTAGCGGCGCACTGGATTACGTTTTTTCTGGCGGCGCGCCTGTCGTCGGTGAGCGTGTGCCTGGCGGGCATGGCCACACTGGCCCTCTGGACTTCGTTGCTGGAGCCGCTGCTGCTGTGGCGGCGGGTGCGGCTCTATGAAGTTGGGCTGGGGCTGCTGACGATGGTGGGGCTGTATTTGGTATCGAGGGCCGAGCTGGACCAGCTGGCGGGGCTGCTGGTAGCCATCTTGTCGGCGGGACTTTCGGCCCTGTTTAGCGTGCTGAACTCGCAGTTGGTGAAGCGACACGCGCCGCTGCGGCTTACCTTCTACGAAATGGGCGGGGCGTGCCTCAGCATTGCGCTGTTTTTCCCATTCTATAGCCACTATTTCACCGAAGGCCGCGGCCTACAACTTGCGCTGCACGGCTACGACTGGCTGTGGCTGGGTCTTTTGGCGGGCGTATGTACCGTGTATGCCTTCTCGGCCTCGGTGGAGCTGATGAAGCGCCTATCGGCTTTCGTGGTGAACCTGACTATTAATCTGGAGCCGGTGTATGGCATTTTGCTGGCCGTGCTGCTGCTCGGCAGCGAAGAGAAAATGTCACTAGGGTTCTACCTCGGCACGTTGGTTATCCTGTTCAGCGTGCTCATCCACCCCGTCCTCGACCAATGGAACCAGCGGCGCGCCCGGCGCAAAGAAGCCGCGGAAGTATTGGTATAGGTGAAATTGTGAGGTGGTGAAGTGGTGAGTTTATGTTCGGAGCTGCGCGCATTTGCACTCCTGAGCATCAACTCACCATTTCACCACTTCACAATTTCACAATCTTTACAACCTTGCGTCCCAGACCAGATACTGCGCGGGCAACTCCAGCTTCGGGGGCAGCTCCTGGCCGGGAAACAAGCCGTACACCGCCGAACCCGAGCCGGAGAGGCTGGCGTAGGCTGCGCCGGCCGCGTACAGTTGCTGCTTGATTTCGCCCAGCACCGGATAGATTGGCGTCAGGGCATCTTCAAAATCATTGCTGACAGTATTGCGCCAGGTTTCCAGGGGTTGACTCAGGGCCTGGCGTAGGTCGTGGCGCGGCGCGGCGGCGGTTACGCGGGCATAGGCTTCGGCGGTGCTGATGTGCAGGCCGGGGTACACCACTTTGCAGGCGGTGCCGGTCAGGTCCAGGCTGATTTCCTCGAACACGTCGCCTTTCTCGTAGGCAAACACCGGCTTGTTGACCACAAAAAAAGCACAGTCGGAACCCAACTGGCGGGCGTAAGCTTGCAGCTTCTCGTTGGGCAGATTCAGCTGGAACAAATCGTTCAGAGCTCGTAGGGCAAAGGCCGCATCAGCCGAACCGCCGCCCAGGCCGGCCCCAATTGGCACCACTTTGTGCAGGTGTAGTTGTACTGGCGGCAGGTTGAAATCGGCCCGCAACAACTCGTAAGCGCGGCGGCACAAATTGGTGGCCGGGTCGCCGGGGATGGGAATGCCGGTCAGGGCGAGGGTGGTTTCGGTGCCTTCGGGGGTGGGCAGCACTTCCAGCGCATCGCACCACGGCAGGGGCACAAACACCGATTCGAGGTTGCGGAAGCCGTCGGGCCGCTGCCCCGTGACGTACAGACCGAGGTTGAGTTTGGCGTTCGGAAAAACGAGCATGGGCTAAAGGTAGTGGTCAGTTGCCAGTTGTCAGTTGCGAGTTGTCAGTTGCCGGTTGTCAGTGTGACTGATTGGAAGTATGCTGACAACTGGCAACTGACAACCGGCAACTCACAACTGATAACTTGCAACCCAAACTGCTCCGCCAACTCGTATGTCTGAACCCATTAACTGGTACGGCCGCTGGGGCAAGCGTGTGCTGGATGTGGGGCTAGCCACGCCTTTGCTCCTGCTTGCGCTGCCGCTACTGCTGGCAACAGCCGGCGCGCTGGCCATTCAGAACCGGGGGGCGTGGCTGTTTCGGCAACCACGGCCAGGCCTGCACGGGCGGTTGTTCACGCTCTACAAGCTGCAAACCATGACCAGCACCCACGACGCGCAGGGCCAGCTACTCCCGGATGCACAGCGCCTGCCACGCCTAGGCCGCTGGGTGCGCGCCGCCTCCCTCGACGAGTTGCCGCAGCTCTGGAACATACTTCGCGGCGACCTGAGCCTGGTAGGCCCTCGGCCATTGCTTCCCCAGTATCTACTCCTGTATTCCCCTGCGCAAGCCCGCCGCCACTTGGTGTTGCCGGGCCTTACGGGATGGGCGCAGGTGAACGGCCGCAATGCCATCAGCTGGGAGCAAAAGTTCTTGTACGACACGTGGTACGTTGATAATTACAGCTTCGTGCTGGACCTGCGGATCCTGTTTCGCACGGCTTTACGGGTGCTTGGAGCCCGCGGCATTACCGCACCCGGACAGGCTACCACCGAGCCGTTTCGTGGTTCCACTCCCTCCTCTCCCGCTTCTTCTGCTTCCTAATGACGCCGCCCCCTTTCCCTATGGAACCGCATGGTGCTACATCTTCAGTGCAACCCCTGGCCATTTTTGGGGCGGGCGGCTTGGGCCGGGAGGTGCTGATACTGGTCCACCAAATAAACGAGCAACGGCCCACCTGGCGCCTTACGGGCTTCTATGATGACGTTCGGCCGGCCGCTGGTACGCTGCATGGCTTGCCGTACCTGGGCACCACCACCGACCTCAATGCCGTAACCTCGCCGCTGCATGTGGCCGTAGCGGTGGGCAACAGCCAGAGCCGGGCGGCGGTGGTGCGGCAGTTCACGGCGTCAGCGTTGTCGTTTGCTACACTCATACACCCCAGCGTGGCTTGCGCGCCATACCAACAGCTGCAAATTGGCGCGGGCTGTATTATCAGCCAGGGCTGCATTCTGACCACTGATATTGTGCTGGGCCAACACGTATTGCTCAACCTGGGCTGCACCGTTGGGCATGATGCCGTGCTGGAAGATTTTTGCTCCCTGATGCCCCATGCCAATATCGGCGGCGCGGCACACCTGGAATCTGGCGTGTACTTGGGCACCAATGCCACCGTCATCAACCAGGTGCGGGTGGGCGCGCATACTATTGTGGGCGCCGGAGCCGTAGCCGTCCGCGACCTGCCGGCCCATTGTACCGCAGTTGGCGTACCAGCGCAAGTCATTAAATCCAGGCAGTATCAGGTGTAACGGTTGCGTTTCCGGTGCTTGTGTGTTGCTACCGATTACCGGTAGCTTCTCGTCCGGATTTACGCGCTGAGCATGTCAGCTTTTAATCGGTTGCTAAAGCGCATATCATCACCTTTGCACCAACTATCTTCTTTATTCCCTCTCGGCACAAGCTACGGCTTCGGCCCTATTTAGCTAATGCGTAGTCAGGATTACGACCGTCTTTACCTGTCGCCGCCGCACCTCGGCCGCCACGAAATCAACTACCTGCACAAAGCGCTTGAAGACAATTGGGTGGCACCAATCGGTCCTAACCTGGATGGGTTCGAGCGGGATATTTGCGAATTCACTGGGGCCAGGCATTGCGTTGCTCTCACCTCGGGCACGGCGGCCATTCATTTGGGCCTTATCGTGCTAGGTGTGGGGCCGGGGGATGAAGTGCTGTGCCCCTCATTCACGTTTGTAGCCACCGCCAACCCTATCACCTACCTGGGCGCCACACCGGTTTTCATCGATAGCGAATCGACTACCTGGAACATCTGCCCCGACTTGCTGCGCGAAGCCATTGAGGACCGGATTCGGCAAGGCCGCCGGCCCAAGGCGCTGATACTAGTGCACCTATACGGGATGCCGGCCAAGCTGCGCGAGTTGCTGGCCGTGGCCGCTGCTTATAACATCCCGGTGCTGGAAGATGCCGCCGAAGCATTGGGTGGCCGCTACAAAGGCCAGCCGTTGGGCACATTCGGGGCGGTGGGCGTTTTCTCCTTCAATGGCAACAAAATCCTGACCACCAGTGGCGGCGGCGCCTTGGTAACCAACAACCCTGAGTGGGCTCAGCAGGTCCGGTTTCTAGCCACCCAAGCCAAAGACCCTGCCTCTCACTATCAACATTCTGTTACTGGCTACAATTACCGCCTCAGCAATCTGCTGGCCGGCATCGGCCGGGGCCAGATGGAACTGCTGGCTGACCGGGTGAAACGGCGGCGCGAAATTTACAGCTGGTACCAAACACACCTTGCTGACGTGCCCGCTTTGAAGTTCGTCCAAACCGAACCACAAGGCGGGCACAGCAATAGGTGGCTCACGGCTGTACTACTCAACCCCGCCGAAACCAGCGTCACGCCGGAGCAGCTGCGGCTTCATCTTGAAACGCACAACATCGAAAGCCGTCCGCTCTGGAAACCCCTGCATTTACAGCCGCTCTTTCAGGACGCCCCCATATATGGCGGAGCTGTTTGTACCAACTTATTTACTCAAGGTATCTGCCTGCCTTCGGGCACTGCCATTACGGAACAGGACTTACGGCGGGTTTTAGAGGCCATACAAGAAATACTACCACTAGCCTAGCAACTTCAATTCAGTACAAAGTCCACTCAAATAGTACATAAAGTTCCATATCCAGTACTAGCCGTACAAAAAGCATTGAGAGCAGTACAACGCTCTTTGGGTTAGTACAACTGCGCTGCTTTTATTCCGCAGCCAAGGCTTGCTGCAAGTCGGCCAGTAAACCTTCCACCGGCTCGATACCTACCGACAGCCTCACCAACCCCACAGTAATGCCTAAATCGGTTTGCTGCTCCGGCGTGAGGTAGCGGTGCGAGGTACCCAGCGGATACGACAACGAAGAATCCACCCCGGCCAAAGACGGCGCAAACGGAAACTGCTGGCTCCGCTGCATAAACCGATTCACAGTTTCGGCGTCATCGGCTAGCAGAATCGACATCATGCCGCCGAATAGCCCGCCGCCTTGCTGCTTCGCCAATTCGTGCTGCGGATGGTCGGGCAAGCCGGGGTAATACACAGCGCGCACGGCGGGTTGCTCCTGCAAAAAATTGGCAACAGTTAGTGCGTTCTGGCTGTGAGCTGGCATGCGCAGGTGCAACGTTTTGAGGCCCCGTACCGCCAGCCAGCTTTCCATCGGGCTTAGGGTAAGACCATATAGTACCCCCATCTGTTTGAGCCGCGCTGCTATTTCCGGGTCCGCAGCCACTACCACGCCGGCCGTCACGTCGGAGTGCCCGGCAATGTATTTCGTAACGCTGTGCAGCACCAAATCGGCACCTAAGCTGAGCGGCTTGGTTAGAATAGGGGTTGCAAACGTATTGTCGACTACCAGCTTCAAGCCTAACCGGTGGCATTCATCCGCCAAGCGGCGCAGGTCGGCCACGCGCAGTAGCGGGTTACTCATGGTTTCGGCTAGCAGCAGGCGGGTAGTCGGCTGCACGAACTGCGCGAGGTCGTACAGTTGCTCGAACGGCACATACGTCACCGAAATGCCCATGCGGCTCAGTTCCTTGTCAATCAATGACGAGGAGCCACCGTAGATGTCGGCCGCGCACAGCACATGGTCGCCGGCCTGGCAGCACACCAATAGCGCCGCGAAAATGGCCGCCATACCTGAACCCGTAGCCACCGCGCCTGCCCCACCCTCCAGCGTGTTTACCATGTCAGCCAGTTCATCGGAATTGGGATTACCGTTGCGGGAGTACAGGTAGCGGCTGCCTGACTCGCCGAAGTATAGTTCCAATTCATTGAGGTCCTCGAACTTGAAAACCGACGACTGGTAGATGGGGGTTATTTTGGGCTTGATGTCCATAGGGCTGTGTTGGGCAAGCGAGAAAAAGACAGCGTTGCTGCAAGGAAAATCCTTCACCCTGTTACTACTCGCCTCGTTTGCATCCGGCATTTTGTATAACCGGGCCAGATAATGCTGCGCTTCTATTTTGCTTCCGTTGAAACCGCAGCAAGCTAGCCTTTCTGGCTTTGCCTTCAAAACACAAAACCCCGCCACCAAAGCTGGTAGCGGGGTTTGTTTTAGTTACGGCAATGAGCTTGGCTATGCGCTAGCGCCTTCAGCCAACACAATTACGTTGTTGCGCAGTACCTCTACCACGCCACCTTCGATGTGGAAAGCCGTGCGGCCCGTAGTGCTAGTCAGCACCACGTCACCGGCTTTCAGCGCCGAAATTAGGGGCGCGTGGTTGTTCAGCACTTCAAATAAGCCATCAGAGCCCGGAAACTGTGCCGACGTTACTTCGCCTTCAAATACTTTCCGGTCCGGCGTGATGATTTCTAAATGCATGGCTTTGTGAGTTATGAGTTATGAGTTACGAGTTATGAGTTGCCGTTCTGTCAACTCATAACTCGTACTCGTAACTCATAATTAATAACTATTTCGCTTCGGCAATCAGCTTTTCCCCTTTGGCAATAGCATCCTCAATGGTACCAACCAGGTTGAAAGCAGCCTCGGGCAGGTGGTCATAAGTACCATCGATAATGGCATTGAAGCCTTTAATGGTGTCTTTGATGTCAACCAGCACGCCGGCAAGGCCAGTGAACTGCTCGGCTACGAAGAACGGCTGCGACAGGAAACGCTGTACCCGGCGGGCGCGCGTTACGGTCAGCTTGTCTTCTTCGCTGAGTTCGTCCATACCCAGAATGGCGATGATGTCTTGCAGTTCTTTGTAGCGCTGCAAAATCTCTTTCACGCGCTGAGCGGTGTTGTAGTGCTCGGCACCCAGCACCTCAATCGACAAAATGCGCGAGGTGGAGTCCAGCGGGTCAACAGCAGGGTAGATACCTAGCTCGGCGATTTTACGGCTCAATACCGTTGTAGCATCCAAGTGAGCAAAGGTGTTGGCCGGAGCTGGGTCAGTCAAGTCATCGGCAGGCACATATACGGCCTGTACCGACGTGATAGAGCCGCGCTTAGTAGACGTAATCCGCTCCTGCATGGCACCCATTTCGGTGGCCAGCGTGGGCTGGTATCCTACGGCCGAAGGCATCCGACCCAACAGAGCCGATACTTCCGAACCCGCCTGCGTGAAGCGGAAGATATTGTCGATGAAGAACAGGATGTCGCGGCCGGCACCGGAACCGTCGCCGTCGCGGAAATTCTCGGCAATCGTTAGACCCGACAGGGCCACGCGGGCACGGGCTCCGGGGGGCTCGTTCATCTGGCCGAACACGAGGGTAGCCTGCGACTTCAGCAGTTCGTTCTGGTCAACCTTGGTCAGGTCCCAGCCACCGGCTTCCATCGAGTGCTTGAACTCCTCACCGTACTTAATAATGTCGGACTCAATGAATTCACGCAGCAAGTCGTTGCCCTCGCGGGTACGCTCACCCACCCCGGCAAACACCGACAGACCTTCGTAGGCTTTGGCGATGTTGTTTACCAGCTCCATGATGAGTACGGTTTTACCTACCCCGGCACCACCAAACAAACCGATTTTACCGCCCTTTACATAAGGAGCCAGCAAGTCGATTACTTTGATACCAGTGAAGAGGATTTCCGACGACGTAGCCAAGTCCTCGAAAGGTGGCGGCTGGCGGTGAATCGGCAGCGGACCGTCGCTTTTAGGCTGCGGAATGCCGTCAATGGCTTGGCCGATTACGTTGAAGAGGCGGCCTTTCACGCCTTCGCCGGTAGGCATCGACATGGGGGCACCCAAGCTGCGCACTTCGGCGCCGCGGGTGAGGCCTTCCGTGGAGTCCATAGCAATGGTACGCACACGGTCTTCGCCCAGGTGTTGCTGACACTCCAGGATTACCACCTGGCCGTTATCTTTTGTAACTTCGAGGGCGTCGAGAATATTAGGAAGCTTTGCGTTTTCACCCGCGAAGCTCACGTCCACGACGGGACCAATAACCTGGGTGATTTTGCCGGTATTCGCCATTGCGTTCTTTATAGGTAGTGGGGCAAGGTTTTCAGGCCGCAAAACTACAGTTTAATCCCCTCTTAACCAAAGCAGAGCTGCCACGAAAGTTTGCCTTCTCCAACTTCAAGGCTGCCGGCCTGAAAATCAGCCACTCAGGCCTTAAAAAGGGACATTAGACGAGGATAGGGCGAAAAAAATTCTGAAAAATATTTCCACGAAAGTTTGCCTTGATAAAAAGCCCTAGTACATTTGCACACCCAAACGGCACATCTACACCGATAACCGCTGGGGAAATTGTCCGATGGTGTAACTGGCAACACGCTTGATTTTGATTCAAGAAAGTCCAGGTTCGAGCCCTGGTCGGACAACCGACTAAAGTAAGCGAAAGGCGCTGATTCTTCTTCCGAAGAGTTAGCGCCTTTCGCTTTTTTAGTTTTCGGCGTCCGCCCTCAGCAACGTGCCCCAGTTTGCTTCTTTCGTAGCTCCATCAGCGCAATTTTTAATTTTTAATTCTTAATTTTTAATTGTCTTCATGGCACAGCAGGTAAAAATCTTCGCGGGCAACGCGTCTCATGATCTTGGTGAAAAAATAGCCGCCGCGTACGGCCAGCCCCTCGGCGACCTGAGCATTCAGCGCTTTGCCGACACTGAGTTGGGCCCGAGTTTCAACGAAAGCGTGCGGGGCTGCGCGGTGTTCCTGATTCAAAGCACTACCCCACCCGCCGAAAACCTGATGGAGCTGATGCTGATGGTAGATGCGGCCAAACGGGCCTCGGCTTACAAGGTGAATATTGTAATGCCCTATATGGGTTATGCCCGCCAGGACCGCAAAGACAAGCCGCGTGTGAGCATCGGGGCCAAGGTGGTAGCCGATTTCATTCAGAGCGTGGGTACCGACCGGATGATGACCTGCGACCTGCACGCCGGCCAGATTCAGGGCTTCTTCGATATTCCGGTTGACCACCTCGACGGCGCCACCGTGACTGCTCCCTACATCAAGTCGCTGAACCTCGATGACCTGATCTTTGCCTCGCCCGACGTAGGCGGTGTAGTGCGGACCCGGGCTTTCGCCAAAAAGTTTGGAGCCGAGATTGTGGTCTGCGACAAAATGCGCCTGCGTGCCAATGAAATTGCGTCGATGCAGGTTATCGGCGACGTGACGGGCATGAACGTGGTGCTGGTAGACGACATTGTGGATACGGCCGGCACCATCTGCAAAGCAGCAGAGCTATTGATGGAGCGCGGCGCCAAATCGGTGCGGGCGGTAATTACGCACGGCCTGCTCAGCGGCCCGGCCCACGAGCGGATTCGTAATTCGGCCTTGGAAGAACTGGTGATTACCGACACGATTCCGCTGAAAGAAGAGAACCACAAAATCCGGGTGATTTCCGTGGCTAACCTGTTTGCCAGCGCCATCCGCAACGTGGTGACGCACGAGTCGATTAGCTCGTTGTTCGTGTAGAACATAGCTTCACAAAAGAAAAACGCCGCCCAACTGTAGAGTTGGGCGGCGCTTTTCTTTTGTGCTAGCTGGCACTACAGGAATTATGGAATCTGCTGCTTGGTGCTGCTGGCAGGCAGCACTTCTACGTCAATGAAACTGTCGCCGTGCACGGTGTGAGTTGCCTGCTGGTAGTCGCTCTCGTTGGCCTTGTAGGGATTCTCCACGAATTTCTGGGGGTTGCGGGCTATGAACGGAAACCAGGTGCTCTGCACCTGCACCATGATGCGGTGCCCTTTCTTGAAGGTGTGCAGCACGTCCTGCAACCGGAAGTTTACGTCGGTTTTCTGGTTGGCCACCATAGCTTCGGGCTTCTCGAAGCTGTTGCGGAAACGAGCGGGCATCACCTCGGAGCGTACCATCTGCTGGTAGTTGCTGAGGGTGATGTTCTTGTTGGGCATGTAGTCGTGGTTGGGCTCGTCGGGCGGATACACATCGATGAGCTTCACCACCCAATCGGCGTCGGTGCCGGAGGTAGCTACTTTGAGGTTGGCCATGATTTCGCCGCCGAGCGTTACGTCATCGGTCAGCACGTCGGTTTGATACACGAGCACATCGGGGCGGCGGCCGGCAAAGCGCTGGTCTTCGCTCATGTAGTTGTGCGGCGTGAAGCCCATGGTCGTGGTCAGGTCTTCGGTGTAGGGCACCGGCTTGAGCGGATCACTGATGAAGCTTTTGGTACCGGGCGTAGCGGCGGGCTGTTTGTCTAGCTTACCGTCGGCGCTCAGGTAGAACTTGAGGTGGGTGGCTTCGGTGGCGGGCCATTTCGGGAAGGTTTCCCACTGCTTTCTGCCAGTGTCGAACATATAGGCTTCGGGCAGGCCCGAGTTTTTGTCGCCATTGCCTTTCAGAAAGTGCGCGAAGAACTTCGCCTCGATGTTGCGCTGGTAGAACGTGGCAATACTGTCGCCGAAGTACACATTGCTGTGCAGGGTGTGGCCGGTTTCCCTGGACCAACGGCCGTGCCCAAAGGGGCCCATCACAATGGTATTGTAGGTGCCTGGGCTCTTCTTCTCGATGGTTTTGTAGATAGTGAGCGGGCCGCGGAGGTCTTCGGCATCAAACCAGCCACCAACGGTCATGACGGCGGGCTTTACACCGGAAGTATAATGCTCAGGCAAGCCGCGCTTCTGCCAAAACTCGTCGTAGCTAGGATGGTTGACGGTTTCCTGCCAGAAGAAATTGTTGGCGTAGTACTTATCGGCATTCTTGAGCGGGCCTAAGTCCAGCAGGAACTGGTAGCCGTCCTTGGTATTGGCTTTGATGTTTTGGGCGCTGTACCACGCTTTGCTGGTGGTATCCTGCTTCTGCACCCCAAACACCGGATACGTGAAGATGTACGACTCCAGAAAGGCGCCATTGTGGTGGAAATCGTCGAAGAAGAAGTCGGATATTGGTGCCTGCGGGGAAGAGGCTTTCAAAGCTGGGTGGTCGGACAGGATGCCGGCGGCGGTGTAGAAGCCCGGGTAGGAAATGCCCCATTGCCCTACCCGACCGTTGTTGCTGGCCACCTTCTTGACCAGCCAGTCAATGGTATCGAAGGTATCGGAGCCTTCGTCCACATCTTTCTTGCTTTTCTTTTTGTCGATTACCGGGGTCATGTTGGTCCAGGTGCCTTCACTCTTCCAGCGGCCGCGCACATCCTGATACACGAAAATGTAGCCTTCCTTCATCATAGTTTCCGAAGGGCCAAGGCGCGCGGGATACTTGCCGGGGCCGTAGGGGGCCACGCTGTAGCAGGTGCGCTGCATCATAATGGGGTACTTCTTGC
Organism: Hymenobacter telluris; assembly: GCF_017313265.1. GTDB lineage: Bacteria > Bacteroidota > Bacteroidia > Cytophagales > Hymenobacteraceae > Hymenobacter > Hymenobacter telluris. The sequence goes on from NZ_JAFLQZ010000003.1 coordinate 215,028, forward strand.
CAGCCACATCTTTGGGCGTGTAGATGGCCGTGAACAGCTTCACCCCGTCGCGCATCGGGATGTATACTTCCTTTTTAGTGTAGTGTTCCTGCGCGTAGCTCGGCGCGGCAGGAGTTTGGGCGGCCAGCGGCCCCCAACAGAGGGTAAACAGCCAGAACAATGGCGTGAGTCTCTTCATAAGTGGAGGGAAAGCAAGTGTGGGATAGGAAGTGAGATGTAAATGGCGCTAGATGATAGCCAAAGAAAGCTTATTTAAAGACACTTCAATTGTACCTCGGCGCTGCATCAACGCTTTAATAAGTTGCCAGGCATAGTAACTCTACTATTGATTGTCTATCTTTGCGGCCCGTTTGCCGCTTTGGCAAGCGGTTACATTTCTTCAAAAAACTTCTTTTATGAAAAGCCTCGAGATTGTAGGGTTTAAAAGAGCGAATCTCGGTAAGAAGGATTCCAAGGCGGTTCGCCTTGAGTCGTACGTGCCGTGCGTATTGTACGGTGGCGCTGAGCAGGTGCACTTTACGGCCCCCGCTATCCTCTTCCGCGAATTGCTGTACACCCCCGAAGTTCACATCGTGGACCTGAACGTGGAGGGTACGCACTACCGCGCTATTGTGCAGGATGCGCAGTTCCACCCCGTAAACGAAATGCTGCTGCACGTTGACTTCCTGGAGCTGGCTGACGGCAAAGAAGTGAAAATGGATGTGCCCGTGAAGTACGTAGGCGTTTCGCCGGGCGTACTGGCTGGTGGCAAGCTGGTGAGCAAGCTGCGTAAGCTGAAGGTGAAAGCTACTCCCGAAAACCTGCCCGACTTCGTGGAAGTTGACATTTCGGACCTCGGCCTCGGCAAATCCATCAAAGTGAGCAAGGTGGAAGAGAAAGGCTTTACCATCCTGACCAACGCGCAGGCTCCCATTGCTACCGTGGCCATCCCACGTGCACTGAAAGGCCAGATGCAGGGCGACAAGTAAGCTTCCTAGCTGCTTGTTGCATTGAATGGAAATCCTGTTTTGCTTTGGCAAGACAGGATTTCTTATTTCACCTTCCTCGTCAGACAACCTATGAAATACCTGGTTCTCGCCCTCGGCAACATTGGGCCGGAATACGCCGACACCCGCCACAACATTGGGTTTATGGTAGCCGATTTTCTGGCCGCCAAGCACGACGCCCGATTCGAGTTGGGCCGCCACGCCTTCACCACCGAAATCAAGCACAAAGGCAAAACCTTCGTGCTGGTGAAACCCACCACCTACATGAACCTGAGCGGCAAGGCGGCGGCGCATTACCTGAGCAGCCTCAAGCTGGAAAAGGAAAGCATGGTAGTAGTAACCGACGATTTGGCCCTGCCCTACGGCAAGCTGCGCCTGAAAGGCAAAGGCTCAGCCGGCGGGCACAACGGCCTGAAAAGCATTCAGGAGTCCATTGGCAGCGACGAGTACGCCCGCCTGCGCTTCGGCGTGGACGCCAACTTCTCGAAAGGCCGGCAAGTGGATTACGTGCTGGAACAGTTTTCTGCTGATGAGCGGATCGACCTATCCACCCACATCGCAAAAGCCGCCGACGCCATCCTGAGCTTCGGCACGATTGGGCTGGAGCGCACAATGAATGTGGTGAACACGAAGTAGCTCATACTACCCCTGCACTTGGGCACGTTTGGAGAGTATGGCAACTAAGCTTTATTCTTTATTTACTGTTTTCGCGACTTCACTACCAAGCCTAGCACTGGCACAGACGCCTGCCGCTACGGCCAAAGTTGTAATGTATCGACCGTTCAAGCTCTTTGGCTGGGGAGTCAACTACGGTATCTACCACGAAGGGCAGGGAGTATGTGGGCTGAGCAACCGCCGCTACTTGGTCATGACTGTGCCGACTGGCTCCGTCGTTCTTCGCTCCCACATTATGGGGCTCGGATTTGTAAAAGAAGAGCGACTTATACGCTTTCAAGCCCAAGCAGGAGAAACTTACTTTATACAAACGAATCCCAGATATTGGTCGGGCGCTCTGGATATGGCAATCGTACCCGCAGAATATGCCAAGGGTCGCCTGCAACGGATTCCTAAACCCGACCATTGCTCGGAGCCATTCAGTTTCAATCAATAACTAAAAAGCGCCGCCCCTAAAAGCAGGGACGGCGCTTTTCATTGGTCCGTTGGATACTTACGCCACGCCCGAGCCGGGTACTACGGCGTGGCCGGGCTGCATCAGGGCCAGGGAGCCATCGGCGTTTTCGGCCATCAGGAGCATGCCTTGGCTTTGGATGCCTTTGATTTCGCGCGGGGCGAGGTTGAGCAGCACCTGCACCTGCTGACCAATCAGGGCTTCAGGAATGAAGTGTTCGGCAATGCCGCTTACGATGGTGCGGGGCTCGGCAAGGCCCACATCTACGCTTAGCTTGAGCAGCTTCTTGGTTTTGGCCACTTTCTCGGCGGCTACCACCGTGCCCACGCGCAAATCAAGCCGCTGAAACTCTTCGAAGCTGATGTCATCTTTGGGTGGCGCGGCTTTGGCGTTGGCTAGCTCGTTGGCCTTTTTAGTGTCGAGCAGTTTTTGCACCTGGGCTTCCACGGTGGCATCTTCAATCTTGTCGAAGAGCAAAGCAGCTTCTTTGATTTGATGGCCTGCTGGCAGCGCATCGGGGCGGCCGGCTTGCTGCCAGGTGCCCTTTTCCGTGTTCAGCATCTCCCCTAGTCGGCTGGCGGCAGTAGGCAGGAACGGTTCGAGCAGCGTAACCAAGCTGGCCGCTAGTTGCAATGCCACATGCAGCACGGTAGCAGTGCGGGCTTCATCGGTTTTGATCAGCTTCCAGGGTTCCGTATCGGCCAGATACTTGTTGCCGAGGCGCGTCAGGTTCATCAGTTCGTTCAGGGCGTCGCGGAACCGATAGTTCTCAATCAACTCACCTACGCGCTTCGGAAACTCACTTAGTTGCCGCAGCACTTCTTCGTCTTCGGGAGTAAAGCCAGCAGAGACGGGCACTTTACCGCCAAAGAATTTGTGCGTGAGCACCAACGCGCGGTTCACGAAATTGCCGAGGTTGGCAACCAGTTCGTTGTTGTTGCGAGCCTGGAAATCCTTCCAGGTGAAGTCGTTGTCTTTGGTTTCGGGGGCGTTGGCGCAGAGCACGTAGCGCAGCACGTCGGCTTTGCCGGGGAAATCCTGGAGGTACTCGTGCAGCCATACCGCCCAGTTGCGGCTGGTGCTTATTTTGTCGCCTTCCAGGTTCAGGAACTCGTTGGCGGGCACATTATCGGGCAGGATATAGTCGCCGTGGGCCTTGAGCATCGTGGGGAAGATGATGCAATGGAACACGATGTTGTCCTTGCCGATAAAGTGCACCAGTTTGGTACCGGCGTCTTTCCAGTAGGTTTCCCAAGTGTCGGGCAGCAGGTCTTTGGTGGCCGAAATGTAGCCGATGGGCGCATCGAACCACACGTAGAGCACCTTGCCTTCGGCCCCGGCTACCGGCACGGGCACGCCCCAATCCAGGTCGCGGGTTACGGCGCGGGGATGCAGCCCTTGGTCGATCCAGGATTTGCACTGGCCGTACACGTTGGTTTTCCAGTCCTGCTTGTGGCCTTCCACAATCCACTCGCGCAGCCAGGGTTCGTACTGGTCGAGGGGCAGGTACCAGTGCTTGGTTTCGCGCAGCACCGGCTGATTGCCGCTGAGCATGGAGTGCGGGTTAATCAATTCGGTGGGACTGAGCGAGGAGCCGCACCGCTCACACTGGTCGCCGTAGGCGTTTTCGTTGCCGCAGTTTGGGCAGGTGCCTACAATGTAGCGGTCGGCCAGAAACTGGTCGGCTTTCTCATCGTAGTACTGCTGCGACACCTGCTCGACGAACTTGCCTTCCTCGTAGAGCTTCCTGAAAAAGCCGCTGGCTACTTCGGCGTGGGTTTTAGAGGAAGTGCGCGAGTAAATATCGAATGACACGCCGAAATCCTGAAACGAGTCGCGGATGATGGCGTGGTACTTATCTACCACTTGCTGCGGCGTAACGCCTTCTTTCTGCGCCCGGATGGTGATGGGTACGCCGTGCTCGTCGGAGCCGCAAATAAACTTCACGTCGCGGCCGGCGGCGCGCAGATAGCGCACGTAGATATCGGCCGGTAAGTACACGCCCGCCAGGTGGCCAATGTGCACCGGCCCGTTGGCGTAGGGCAGCGCCGCCGTGACGGTATAGCGTTGAGGATCAGGTTGCATTTAGAAAAGAGAAGAAAGAAAACAGAGAATCAGAAAGGAAACCAGCCGAAATCAGAAAAGCGGCTGGTAAGCGTAAAGGGCACTGTACACAACAATAAAAGCCGCCCAGAATTTCTTCTATATTTGAGCAGCTCGACTGTTAATTGCGTCTTCCCAAGAAAACCTCACTCACACTTGCTACTAATGAAAAAGTCTGAACAAGAACAGCCGGAGAAAAAGGCCAAAAAAGTTTCTGCCAAGAAAACTCCCGAAGAGAAAGCGCAGCGGAAAGCAGAAAAAGCGGCGACTAAAGCCACAGATGCTATTTCAGACTCTAGTACTGGCAAGAAGGCTAATCAAAAGAAAGCGTTGAAGCTGGCAGCCAAGCAATTGCAAAAGGAACTGGACCAGCGCATGAGTGAAGTGGTGAAGCGCATCCGCAAAGAAACAAAAGACAAACTGAAAGCAGTGGTGAAAGAAGCCACGCAGCGCCTCGACGTAGATACGGCGCAGTTGTTTGAGCAAGCGCTTCACTCCATTGTGCAGCACCGCGACAATGGCACTCCCGCCGCTTCCGACAGCATTGCTGCTACTCCAACTAGCGTTGCCTCTACCAAAGCAAAGCCTAGCACACAGCCCAAAGCTGCCACCCTCAGCAACAATGGCCGGGCTTCAAAAACCAGCTCTGCTACCAAGGCAGCTGCACCTGCTGCAAAGCCAGCCGCCACTGCCCCTGCTCGGCGCAGCCGCCCCAGCCGTGCTAAAGTAGCACCCAAGCCAGTTGCCGCCGCCAACCTCGACACGGCTACCGATAACCCAGCTACTGCCACCGACTCGCAATAATTTGCCGGTAAGTGTCGGACAGACAGTATAACTCAACGGCCCGTTGCTTTCCAAGTGAAAGCAACGGGCCGTTGAGCGTTTCGGGCTGATTGGAGCTAAGGCCGCCGGATTGTATCAGTGGGGGCGCCATTGAGGCGGCGCAGGCGCGTTTCGTTGGTGGTAGTATTGGCGTCGTTGGTGTTCAGGCTTTCGGGACGCTTGCGCGAGTTGATGCCGCTGGCCTGCTCACCGAGCCGGACGCGGCCGGGTGTAGCATCGGGTACCGAGCCGCCGTAGCCAGCGCCGCTGTTGTACGCAGCCTGCCGTTCGGCATCGGTGGTAATCTGGCTCGGCACGCGCGGGCGGTCCACTTCGGCGGCACTTTCCTGCGTGGTAAAGCAGGCAGTGGTGAGGTTGCAAACGCCCAACAGGAGCGCAATTGTAAACAGGCGGTAGAAAACGTTTTTCATCGGTTGAACAATAAAGCCGCCCCAACGATTGGAGCGGCTTTCCTACAACGCATCAGCCCCCTGTGGGGTTGGCTTACCGATTGGTATTTACTTGCTTACCGGCTGCGACACGGCCGCCCGAATACCATCCCAAAGGGCCAGCCGGGCCTGCATGCAACCAATGGCTACATCCTGGCATTCTTGCCAGCGCTGCGCATCAGTACCGCACAGTTCGCGCACCATTTGCTGAGCTAGTGGCGTGTGCACTTCCTCATCCAGCTGAATGTGCCGGTCGAGGTAGTACGTGAACGTGTCAAGCTGGCTGGGGAAACGCTGGCGCAAATCATTGACGAGGTGGCGGAACATGTCGGGAATCACGTCTTCGCGGCCAAACGTGAAGGCGGCCGCAACAGCATGCGTCTGACCGGACTTGATGATGGCAAATGTTTCCAGCACAAACTGCCGCACCGACTGCGGCGCATCAGCTATTTCCAGGGCTCTTTCAATGGTTTCGCCCACGGCCAAGGCGCCAATTAGGCGGTGCATGGGAGCAGTATCGGCGCCACATTCTTCCATGGCCCGCAAGTACATTTCGAAGTGGCTGGCCGGCTGCCCTTGCTGGTCCACGTCGGTTTCCTCTTCCAGCACTATTTCGTTGATGAGCCGGCGCGTGGCGGGATTACCCTGTGGCACCCACGGCACCGTCACGCAGGTCAGGTCGCGCTGCAAGGCTTTCAGGAGCGACATAAAGTCCCACACCGCAAACACGTAGTGCTGCATGAATACCTGCAAATCTTCCAGAGAGTGTAAGGCGCGGTACACATCGTGGGCTACCAGCTGTGCCCGCACGGGGGCCAACTGCTCCTGCAAATGCAGAATAGGGTCTTGAACTTGGGTGTGCATTATAGGAAAAGAATAAGAGCTGGGTAACGCAGTTGATTACGCTTCCGCTTAGCAACAAACAAAGGGGCCCATTGGCTTGGGCTGCCAATGGGCCTTCAAAGCTACGGACCACCGAATTACTTGGCTTTCTCGAACACCATTCCGTCGGAATCCATGCAATACCGCTGACCAGTGGGCTTGGGACCGTCGTTGAAAACGTGGCCGAGGTGGCCGCCGCATTTGGCGCATACCAGTTCGTCGCGGCTCATGCCCAGGCTGTTGTCGGCAGTTACTTTCAGGCTGTTTTCAGTGGCCGGGGCCCAGAAGCTGGGCCAGCCGGTACCCGACTCGAACTTGGTTTCCGAAGAGAACAGCAGGTTGTGGTCGGCGGCGCAGTAGTAGTTGCCTTTCTCGTGGTTGTTGGCATACTTGTTCACGAAGGGCCGCTCGGTGCCTTGCTCGCGCAGAATGAAGTATTGAGCCGGCGTGAGCTGCTTTTTCCATTCGGCGTCGGTTTTGCGCACCGGAAACTCGTCGGGCTTGCCCGTTACGGGTTTAGGAGCGGGGTATTTAGCGGCCACGGCCTTCACTGGCGTGGCCCCGTTAGTAGGCGAATCCGACGCATCCATTTTGGCGTCGCGGTTGCTTTTTTTCTGCGAGCAAGCCGAATTCAAGGTTAGGGCTGACAAGAGCAGAATCAGAAGAGAAGAGCGCATGTGGTGAAGCAGATAAGAATTTCAGCAAGCCAAACAGTAGTGTCGGGCTTATGAAGGAACATACGCAACCGGCTATACGTTCGGTTCGTGCCGCAGCGCCTTGGTTTCTGTGTCAGGAAGTTAACTTTTCGAGTACACAGGTTTTTGCGGTCGGAATTACTTACCTTTGCACCCGGAAAACCCATTGTATGCAGAACATCCGGAATATCGCAATCATTGCGCACGTTGACCACGGCAAGACCACGCTCGTGGACAAGATCATTCACGCTTCCAAGCTTTTCGACGACCACCAGCAGTTCGACGACTTGATTTTGGATAACAACGACCTGGAGCGCGAGCGGGGCATCACCATCGTCTCGAAAAACGTTTCGGTTCGCTACAAAGACGTAAAAATCAACATCATCGACACCCCTGGTCACGCCGACTTCGGGGGTGAAGTGGAGCGCGTACTGAAGATGGCCGACGGCGTATTGCTGCTCGTTGATGCCTTCGAAGGCGCCATGCCCCAGACGCGTTTCGTGTTGGGCAAAGCCATCGACCTGGGCCTGAAGCCGATTGTGGTGGTAAACAAAGTGGACAAAGAAAACTGCCGCCCCGATGAGGTGCACGAGCAGGTGTTCGACCTCATGTTCAACCTCGGTGCCAACGAAGACCAGCTGGACTTCGTGACCCTGTACGGCTCTTCGAAGCAGGGCTGGATGAGCACCGACTGGAAAGTGAAAACCGACAGCATCATCCCGCTGCTCGACGCCGTAGTGGCCTCTATCCCAGCGGCTCCTACCTTGGATGGCACCCCGCAAATGCAGGTTACCTCACTCGACTACTCGTCGTTTGTGGGCCGGATTGCTATTGGCCGGGTACACCGCGGTACGCTGAAAGAAGGCGCCAACATGAGCTTGGTAAAGCGTGACGGCACGGTTAAGAAAGTAAAAATCAAAGAGCTGCAAGTATTCGAAGGCTTGGGTCGCACCAAGGTTTCGGAGGTTAGCTCCGGCGAAATCTGCGCCGTAACTGGTATCGAAGGTTTCGACATCGGAGATACGCTGGCGGATGCCGACAACCCCGAAGGCTTGGCTACCATCAGCATCGACGAGCCGACGATGAACATGCTGTTCACCATCAACAACTCGCCGTTCTTCGGTAAGGAAGGCAAGTTTGTAACCTCGCGCCACTTGCGGGACCGTCTCTTCAAGGAAACCGAGAAGAACCTGGCCCTGCGCGTGAAGGAAACCGACAAGGAAGACACGTTCTTGGTGTACGGCCGCGGTATTCTGCACTTGTCGGTACTGATTGAAACCATGCGCCGCGAAGGATTCGAGTTGCAGGTTGGTCAGCCCCAGGTTCTCTTCAAAGAAGACGACAATGGCAACCGCCTGGAGCCCGTTGAACACTTGGTAGTAGACGTACCCGAGGAAACCGCCGGTAAGGTGATTGAACTGGTGACGATGCGCAAAGGCGAGCTGACCATCATGGAGCCGAAAGGCGACTTGCAGCACCTGGAGTTCAACATCCCGGCTCGTGGCCTGATTGGTCTGCGTAACAACGTACTGACCGCTACGGCTGGTGAGGCCATCATGAACCACCGCTTCTCGGCTTACGAGCCGTACAAAGGTGTAATTCCGGGCCGTATCTCTGGTTCGCTGATTTCGATGGATACGGGTGCCGGTACGGCCTACACCATCGACAAGATGCAGGACCGTGGCGAGTTCTTCGTGGATCCAGGTGAGGAAGTGTACGCGGGCCAGGTTATCGGGGAGCACACCCGCCCCAACGACTTGACCATCAACATTCAGAAAGGCAAGAAGCTCACCAACATGCGTGCTTCGGGCTCGGATGACAACGTGAAAATTGTTCCGAAGCGTCAGTTCTCGCTGGAGGAAGCCATGGAATACATCCAGAAGGATGAGTACCTGGAGGTAACGCCAAAATCGGTGCGGATGCGCAAGATTCTGCTCGACGAAAACGAGCGTCTGCGCTACGCCAAGAAAGTAGACTAGGTTTTAGAAAGTCATAATAAAAAAAGGGACGGCCACTGGTCGTCCCTTTTTGTTTGCTAGCAAGAGAGATGTGCACTTCTGTGTGTTGTAGCAGTGGCCGCAACTCATTCTATTCCATTCCATTTCATGCCAGTCAACTCTGACCTTACCCGTTCTAACTTCCCCCTGATGCGGCAGCGGTGGAGTGAGCTGCTGTTTGCGCACTGGCCGGTAGCGTCGGAACTATTGAGGCCGTACTTACCGGAACGGCTGGAACTGGACTTGTTCGAGGGGCAGGCGTGGCTAGGTGTGGTACCCTTCACGATGAGCGGTATTCGGCCGCTGGGGCTGCCCGCTGTGCCGGGCCTGAACCACTTGCACGAGTTGAATGTGCGCACCTATGCTCGGCTGGATGGCGTGCCGGGCGTGTGGTTTCTTTCCCTTGATGCCACTAATCCAGTAGGCGTTTGGGCGGCCCGCACGTTGTTCCACCTCCCCTATCTGCACGCCCGCATCAGCCTACAGGAAACCAACGGTACGTTTCGGGCCGTGGCGGAACGTACCCACCGCGGCGCGGCGCCGGCTACGTTTGCGGCCACTTGGACACCAGGCGAATTGCGGCCAGCGGCCCAGCCCGGCTCATTGGCTCATTTCCTGACGGAGCGGTATTTTCTGTACACGGCAGGTCCTGATTTGCTACAAGATATACGCGGCACCAACTTATGGCGCGGTCAACTGTACCACGAGCCCTGGACGTTGCGCGACGCAACACTGAGTGAGTGGGACTCGACCCTGGTGGAGGCACACGGATTGCCAACCCCCATGGGAGCACCGGTGTTGCATGCCGCGGAACCGCTGGACGTATGGATCAAGGAGCTGCGGCGCGTATAAATAAGCTAGTGAGCGGCTTCGGCCACTTCTTCGGCTTCGCGCTGGAAACTGTAGTAGAGGTAATACAGCGCGGGCAGAATGAAAACACTGCCCAGCAGCAGCGCCCAGCCCAGCGCAGTTATAGTAGCTAAAGGAGCCTGGCTGTTCAGCAACGAAAGATTGGCACCGTTGCGCACTACTATGAAATCGGGGAAGTGCCAGTAGCCAATAGCCAGCAGTATCATGGTGACTTGGAACCCCGCCAGCAGACGCGGCAGAACCGTCCAGCCTCGGCCAACGGCATAAGCTAATACCCCCAACGAAACCGTGGCTAAAGCTACAGCCGTTGAACCTACCGCATTGCCAAAAATCCACTGCCAGAGCGGTACCCCATCCACGTAGGCCGCTAGAAATACCAGCCCTCCTGCCGCAAAAGCAATGGCCGTCATGGTGCGAGTTTTACGAATAAAATAGCGCTTATCGGCCTCCGTTTGGGCTTCTCCGATACTGTAAACGCTGGCCAGATAGCCACACAAGGCCACGGTAAACACGCCTACTGCCACGGCAAACCAGTGCAGCCAGCTGAACACGTAAGCCGATAAAAAATCGGAGGGCGCCGACTCGATATGCCCTGCCAACACGCTGGCGGCAATAACTCCCAGGAAAAACGGCGTAATGGCACTGGAAAGCGCGAAAATGCGGTTATACAACTGCTGCATCCGGTCCTTCACCGCGTCGTAGTGCCGGAAAACGAAGGCGGTACCGCGCGCAATGATGCCCATGAGCATAATCAGCAGCGGAATGTGCAGGTACACCGACATTACGCTGTAGATGCGCGGGAAGCCCACAAACAGAATCACCACGGCAATGATAAGCCACATGTGGTTAGCCTCCCAGATGGGCCCAATGGCGTGCGACATCGTCTGGCGGGCGGCGTTGCGGTTTTTGCTGCGCGTGAATAGCTCCATGATGCCCGCCCCAAAATCGGCGCCACCGAGCAGCAGATACAGCAAAATAGCTAAGCACAGATAGGTTATGACGACGTATTGCATCATGGCAAGAAGGCGTTAGAGTACGCTGAGGGTAATGCTACAAGCCTGAAAGGCATCACGCAGTGTAAAATGGCGCTAAGCGGCCACCAGCTGCGCGGGCCGGTCGTAGAGTTCTGGCACCATCTTGATTTGGCGGTACAGCAGAAAAATCACCACCAGACTGAGCGACACGTACACCGCCGAAAACAGATAGAACGAGTAAGCTATGCCGGGCATGGGCGTTACGGCGTCGGCGGTGCGCATCACGCCGTTGATAATCCAGGGCTGGCGGCCGACTTCGGTTACGGTCCAGCCGGCTTCCACGGCAATAAAACCGGCGGGCGTGGCAGCCACAAATAGCTTCAAAAGCCAGTTGCTGCGCAACCACTGTTTCTGGCGCCAGATAGCCAGAAAGTAGAGCAGAGACAGCGCCACCATGCCCATGCCCAGCCCCACCATCAGTTGGAATGCTAAGTGCGGTACCAGCACGGGCGGCTGGTCGGCCACCGGAATTCTATCGAGGCCGGTGACTTCCTGCTCGAAGTTTCCGTGCGCCAGAAAGCTCAGCATACCAGGGATTTTGATGGCGTAATCCACCTTTTTGCCCTGTTCATCGGGCAAACCGCCCAGCACCAATGAGGCACGTTTTTCGGTGTGGAAGTGCGCCTCCATAGCTGCTAGCTTGGCTGGCTGGCGGCGGGCAACATCTTTGGCCGAAAAGTCGCCGCTCAGGGGCTGGAGCACGGCCGCCACGGCCGCAAACAAAGCCGCAATCCGGAAGGCGCGGGTATGAAACTGCACGTTGCGCCGCCGCAGAATCATGAGGGCATGCACGCCAGCCACAGCAAAACCAGTGGCCGCAAACGCCGCCAGCGACATGTGGATAGCCTGCGACAACCACGCATCGTTGAACATGGCGCGCATGGGGTCGATGTTTACGTAGTTGCCGTTCACGAAATCGAAGCCGGCAGGGCTGTTCATCCAGGCGTTGGCGGCTACCACCAGAATACCGGAAGCCAAGCCGCTCAGGCCTACTACTACGCCCGTAAACCAGTGAAACCACGGATGAAACCGCCCCCAGCCGTACAGAAAAAAGCCGAGGGCAATGGCTTCAATAAAGAAAGCGGTGCCTTCCAGCGAGAAGGGCATGCCGAAAATCGGGCCGGCGTGCTCCATGAACTTCGGCCACAGCAGGCCCAGCTCAAACGACAGCACCGTGCCCGAAACCGCGCCCGTAGCAAAGAAAATGGCGACGCCTTTGCTCCAGGCTTTGGTTAGGTTTTTATAGTTGGAGTCGCCGGTACGGAGCCATTGGAAGTGCGAAACCGCCATGAAAAACGGCATCACCATACCAATACACGAAAAGATGATGTGGAAGCCCAGCGACAACGCCATTTGCGAGCGGGCAGCAATAAAATCGTCCATCGTACAGGAGTTTTTAATGCGTGAACCACCACCCTGCGGCGGTGGCAACAGCCGGCGCCTGCCTTCAGGCACGGCCTACTCTTACAACCTATCGAAGGTAGTACCCAATCAGGTAGCAAGCCGTGCTTCGGAAGCAATAAAACGGATTAATTGTGCTGGGAGAAGCTTTTTCGGGAGCGGCCAGCGCAATCCGGGCAGTTGTTACGCGTGGCACTTATTGTGCTTCGCGTAGGCGGCCAGCATCCACTTCGCACTGCGTAGTTGGTGCGTAAGTACCCGCCGCGGTTTTATGCCCTAAATACTATTTCGGAATGAAATTTGAGCGACGGTATCCCTTTATCTTTGATACGCTACATCCTTCCCCCCAACTACTATAATCTTCTGGCAATCGGCTAGGACAGTTCCAATGAAAAAACTTCTATTCACGCTTTGGGCCGTGATTATGGGGCTCAGCGCGCATGCCGCTGAGTTGATGGCTCCCCCCTACCAGTTTATTGCCAACAAAGGACAATGGCCAACTCAGGTGCGGTTTGCCGCCGATGTGCCCGGCGGTCGGCTCTTCCTCGAACCAACTGGCTTTTCTTACAATTTGCAGGCGCAGGATGCCGGCCACCACGCCGACGACCCAAACACGCCGCAACTAATCCGGGGGCACTCGTTTCGGACGCGGCTGCTAGGGGCGCAATCGGTAAGCCCGGCAGTAGGTGAGTTGTTGCTGCCAACTTACCACAACTACTTTATTGGCAACCAGCCCAGTGAGTGGGCTACGCAGGTGCCGCTATTCGAGGCGGTGCGTTACCGGCAGCTGTACCCCGGCGTGGATATGGTGTGGCACACGGCCGCTCGCCAGCTGAAGTACGATTACGAGCTAACCCCTGGCACCGACCCCAGCCTAATCCGGCTGCAATACGAAGGCCTCGACGGGCTGGAAGTAGTGAATGGAGCGCTGCAACTGCATACTTCGCTGGGTGTAATTACAGAGCAGGCACCCGTAGCCTGGCAGACTGATGCCAGCGGCCGGCGCCACCCCGTGGAGTGCCACTATGTGCTAACCGGGCAGGAGGTACGGTTTGCCGTGCGCCAGCGCAACCCGCGCTGGGCACTCACCATCGACCCGGCCTTGATATTCAGCACGTATTCCAGCGCCAGCGGGGGGTTATCGGCTAACGTGGCCGCCGCCGACGCGCAGGGCCAGGTGTATACGGCGGGGTACACAATTACTCCTCCTTTTCCCGTTACGGTGGGGGCTTACCAAACGCAAGATCAGGGGGCCGACATTGGGTTGATGAAGCTGAATCCGACGGGTACGGCTCTCTTGTTTGCTACTTATCTGGGAGGTAGCGGCCAGGAGTATCCGCTTGATATGGCCTTTGGCAGCAACCAGGAGCCCATCCTGCTGAACATTTCCAGTGCACTCAACTATCCGCTGCTGCCGAGTGGTGGGTATGACCGAACCAAAGGGGGCAACCAGGATTACGTAATTACCCGCCTCAACACCACCGGTACCCAGCTGCGGGGCTCCACCTATTTGGGCGGCGCCGGCACGGAGGGAGGCTCGCTGTCGTCCAATGCTTCCAGCATTACAGTAGCGCCGAACGGCGACGTGCTGGTGGGTGGCATTACCGGTTCCAGCGACTTTCCTACCCGTAACGGTGTTCAAAACACCCGCCCCAGCAGCACGAGCATCGAAGGGGTTGTGGCCCGGCTGGATGGTGGCCTCAACACGCTCATCTGGTCGACGTACCTGGGGGGCAGCGGGGAAGACCAAATCAATGATATCGTACTGGCTGCCAATGGCTCGCTATACGTGTGCGGCTCCACCAACAGCCCCAATTTTCCGCTGGGAGCAGCCGGCCTCAACCGCGTAACATTTGGCAATACGGATGGCTTCGTGCTGAACCTCAGCGGAACCGGCAATAGCATAGTGAGCGGTACGTACCTGGGCACCACTCAGGCAGATATAGCGCGTTTCGTGGACATTGATGCCAGTGGCCGCATTCTGGTGGCGGGGGCCACGCTGGGGGGCTATCCTACTACCGCGGGAGTGTTTCAGTCGCTCACGGCCACGGGGCGGGTGTTTATTCACTGCCTGAACCCGGCCCTCACGCAAACCGCATTTGCCACTCAAATCGGGCTCAACAACGCTACCACCTTCCTTGACTCCAACTACATTACGGGTTTTGGCATTGATGCCTGCGGCCGGCTGTTGTTCAGTGCCTACACAACCCTGCAACAGGCTCCTCTTTCCACTGATGCGCTACAGCGCAACCCGCGCAGCCTGTACCTGTGCGCGCTGTCGGGTGATGCCAGAACGCTGGTGTACGGCTCCTACTTTGGGGGCCCGCAAGGAGGAGGTTCCAATTTTTCTCAGACGCACCTGCACTTTGCCGCGTCCAACCAGATTACCCGTACCGGCGACCTGTACCATGTGGAATGCACCACTTCCAACCAGTTCCCAACCACGCCTGGCGTATATGCGCCCGCTCGGATAGGCACTTCCAACAATGCGGGCGGCATCTTCAAATTCTCGTTTTCGGGTGGCCTTGCCCCTTTGCGGGCGTCAATAGCCCCGGTACTACCGGGCTGTGCGCCCCACCTCATCCAGTTTACTAACACCAGCATGGGGGGGAGCCACTACCGCTGGAATTTCGGTGATGGTTCTCCCATCGACACTTCTTTTTCCCCTTTGCACAGCTTCGCAACGGCGGGGCGCTACCGAGTACGGCTGGAAGTCCGGCCGCCTGCGCAGTGCAGCAACAACTCCGATACGACCTCTGTGCTGGTAGTGGCTACTACAGCCTTGCCTCCTGTGGTGCACATCGACTCGGTGAAGTGTGGCCAACCTCTTGAGCTTGATGCCCGTGGCACGGGTACTTACTTATGGAATACCGGCCAAACCACCCGCACCATTACTGTATCTGAGCCGGGCAGCTATTCAGTGGCTACCGCTACGCCTGGCCAGTGCATAGCCGAGCAGCGGTTCGAGATAAAGCCTCTGACTTTCCGCCGCCCCCCGAACATCATCACGCCCAACCACGACGACAAAAACGACTACTTCAAGCTGCTGGGGCCGTTGCAGGGTGCTGAGCTGCGCGTGTTCAACCGCTGGGGCAAAGAGGTATTCCACTCCCGCCAGTATGACAACACGTGGCAGGCAGACTCGCAGCCGGCTGGTATATACTACTACCTAGCCACCCGGCCCGAATGTGGCATCACGTACAAAGGCTGGCTGGAAATCACCCGTTAGCCAGCTGTAGCACTGCCGCTTAGCCCTACAAAAAAACTGCGCCACTGGGTGCCTGCTTCGGCTGGCGCTTAGTGGCGCACTTCAAATACGGTGTAGCCCTGTACCTTACCTGGCGCTGCTTCCACCTTGTCGACGCGGGCGGCGGGCGGCCCTTGGTGGCACCAGGCTTCAAGGGCATCCAGGGCTTCGGCGGAGCCTTCGGCTTCAATCGTGACGGTGCCGTTGGGGTTGTTGCGGGCAAAGCCGGTGAGGCCTAGGCGCTGCGCTTCGGTGCGGGTGCTCTGGCGGTAGAATACGCCCTGTACGCGCCCGTGAACTTGGTAGGTGCGGTGTTCGATGGTCATGCAGAAACCGGCTTTTGTAGATGGCAAATCAAACCGCAATGTTGTGGCGGCGTTGTACTCATACGTGGTTTATAGCGGTTGAGGCGTTTATTTGTGGGGCTGACGCCTATCTAGCAGCCTCCCCCGGGTGGTTAGCATCACCTGTTTTCACCTGCAACAGTCATCTGTTGCACAGCATATTTATCCTCCCCCCCATCTAACCTGCTATGCACTACCTGCTTCGCAACTGCACCCTATACACTGGCTCTGCCGTCCTCCAGCAGCATGCGCTGCTGGTTGAAGCCGGGCGCATAGTGGCCGTACTGCCCGAAACGGCGGCGCCTGCCGATGTGCCAACGGTAGACGGCCGCGGCTTAAATGTGGCGCCGGCGCTGCTCGATTTGCAGGTGTATGGTGCCAACGGCCAGCTTTTTTCGGTGCAGCCCAGCCTGGATGTCCTGACTACGCTCACGACCTACGCCTTCCGGCACGGCACTACCGGCTCGTTGGCCACCATGCCCACTAACTCCAGCGCCATGATGCGGACGGCGCTGGAAGTGGGCCGGGACTTTCAGCGGCAGCAGCCTGGCTTGCTGGGGGTTCATCTGGAAGGGCCGTACATCAACCCAGTGAAGAAGGGCGCGCACCAGTTGGAGTTCATTAAAGTGCCTACGGTAGCGGAAATTGAGGAGCTGCTGAAGATTGGGGAAGGCGTGCTGAAGATGATGACCCTGGCGCCCGAAGTAGCCACGCCCGGCGTGGTGGCGCGGCTGCTGGAAGCCGGCGTAGTGCTATCGGCGGGCCACTCGAATGCTACGTATGCGCAGGCGGCAGCGGGTTTCCAAGCGGGTTTCACGGCGGCTACGCACTTGTTCAATGCCATGTCGGCGCTACAGGGGCGGGAGCCGGGGCTGGTGGGGGCCGTGTACGACGCCGAGTCGGCGCACGCCAGCATCATTGCCGACGGCGTGCACTGCGACTTTGCGGCGGTGCGCATCAGCCAGAAAATACTGGGGGAGCGGCTGTTTCTGATTACCGACGCCGTAACCGACAGCCAACAGGGTGCCTACCAGTTCCGCCGCCAAGCCAACCACTACGTAGACACCCAAGGCGTACTGGCGGGGTCGGCTCTTACCTTACCGCTGGCGGTTCGTAACTGCGTGCAGCACGTGGGGTTGCCCTTGCCAGAAGCCTTGCGCATGGCCTCGCTGTACCCGGCCCGCGTACTGGGGCTGGCGCACGAACTGGGCGCGCTGGCGCCCGGCTACCAAGCCGACTTCTGGCTGTTTGATGAGCAGCTACACCCACTTGCCACGGCGCGGGCGGGCGAGTTGCAGTGGCACTAGCGCCACCCCGCCACGATGTTGCCTCCCTATTGCCGCTGGCGCACGGCTTCAAACGTGAGAATGGCCGTGGCAGTGCTGACGTTGAGTGAGTCGATGGCGCCGCGCATGGGAATAATGATGGTATGGTCGCAGGCCTGCATCAGCTCGGGGGTGAGGCCGTCGGCTTCGGTGCCCATCACGAGGGCCGTGGGGCCGCGGAAGTCGCAGGTGGTGTAAGGTACGGCGTGGTCGGTGAGGGCGGCGGCGTAGGTTTGGATGTTGTGCTGCTGGCACCAAGCCAGCAACTCGGCGCGGGTGGTAGCCACCGTGGGCACCGTGAAGCTGCACCCGATGCTGGAGCGGATGGCGTTGGGGTTGTAAAGGTCGGTGCGCGGGTCGCAGACGATAACGGCGGTGGCTTGCGCGGCGTCGGCAGTGCGCAGGATGGCCCCCAGGTTGCCCGGCTTCTCCACCGATTCCAGCACCAGCAGCAGCGGCGCGGCAGGCAGCGGCAGGCTTTCCAGGGTGCGGCGCGGCGGCTGCACCAGTGCCAGCACCCCGTCGGAGCCTTCTCGGTAGGCCACTTTCTCAAACACCGCCTTCGACACCTCAAACCACTCGGTGGTGCCGCTGCCGAGCAGGCCCCGCAGCTCGCGCAGTTGGGTTTCGCCGGCCAGCTCGGGGCACACAAACAGCGCCGTAATACGCACGCCCGCGCCGTGGGCAATGGTTAGCTCGCGGTGCCCTTCCACAATGGTAAGGCCCTGTGCGCGCCGCTCCGACGACTTTTGCTGGAGCTTGAGCAGATTTTTAATGCGCGGGTTCTGGGGGCTGGTAATTGGGTCGGGGGCAGGCATAGCGGCTACTTTACGAAAAGCAAGGGCGGCAGAATGCCCAACAAGGCATCCGTCATCGGGCAGAAAACGGCACTGGCTGCCGCAACAAAGGGCGAAGATACACGCCCGGCTTCCTTCTGAAGGCCTACCGGACTCAAGCCCCCAGGGTTCAGGCTGAACCGTTATCCTTGCGGGTGCGTAAGCGCCTTCACCTTCGTTTCTATGCTTTTGCCTCGATGCGCCTAAAGCTCAACACCAAAATTATCCTGGGCTTTGGCCTTGCTTTGTCGGTTCTGCTGCTTACCTCGCTGGGGGCGTACAAAAGCATTCAGCAGCTTTCTTTCTACACGCGGCAAGTCGAGCACACCAACCAGGTGCTCCAACATACTTCCGACCTGCGCACCAAGATTCGGGATGCGCAAAACGCCGTGCGCAACTACCTGTTGCTCGGCGACGCCACCTACCTCCTGCCCTTCAGCGACGGTTTTCAGGCATCGAAAGAAAACTTCGACTCGCTCCAGCTGCTCGTTCGCGACAACCCCGAACAGCAGGCCCGGCTAGACAGCCTGCGCCGCATGACTGCCAACGAACGGGTTTTTCTGGCGCGGTGGGCCCGGATGGCGCCTTCCCCCTTTACCGCTCGTGACCTGGTACGCGCCGACCAGTACAACCTCAACCAACTGAGAAGGGTGCTTACCCGCATGCGCAGCACCGAGGAAGTGCTACTGCGGGAGCGGATGCAAAACCAGGATTTCTATGAGAATACCACGCCGGTAGCCATTGTGGTAGCGGCGGTGCTGGCTATTGTGATTGTGCTGTGGCTGTTCGTTAAGATTTCCAATGAGCTGAAAGCCAACCAGCGCCTGCAAGTTGAGCTGAGCCGCGTTAATGATGATACGGCGCGCCGCATTGATATTATCGAGGAGCTGGCCGACCGGGTGGTGCAGGGCGACTACACCGTGAAAATCAGGAACGAAGACCAGCAGGACAGCCTCGGCAACCTGGCTACGTCGTTGAACCGCATGACCCAGACGCTGGAAGAGAACTTCACGGCGCTGCAAAACCGCAACAAGGAGCTCGACCAGTTTGCCTACGTAGCCGCCCACGACCTGAAGGCGCCGCTCCGGGGCGTAACCACGGTGGTGAAGTGGATTGAAGACGAGCTAGCCAACGAGCTGAGCGCCCAGATGAGCCAGTATTTGGGCATGATGAAGGGCCGGCTCAACCGACTGGAAGACCTTATTAACGGGCTGCTGGCCTACGCCCGGGCTGGCCGGGCCAACCAGGAGCCCACCGAAGTAAACGTGGATCAGCTGGTGAGCAACGTAGCCGATATGGTAGTACCCAATAACTTCCGGGTGCTGCGCCCCGACCCGCTGCCCACTTTCCTGACCGACCGGCTGGGCCTGGAACAGGTGTTCACCAACCTGATGGGCAATGCCGTGAAGTACCACCACCAGCCCACCGGCACCATCACCATCGGCTGCCACGACGTGGGGCGCTGCTACGAGTTTCGGGTGCAGGACGACGGGCCGGGCATTGCGCCGGAGTATCATGAGAAAATATTTCTGATTTTCCAGACCCTGCGCGACCGGCACACCGCCGAAAGTACCGGCATTGGGCTTAGTATTGTCAAGAAAATCATCGACGAGCAGAAAGGCACCATCCACGTCGAATCGGCCCCCAACCAAGGCACCACGTTCGTTTTCACCTGGCCCAAGTAATTGATTGGATGAGTGGGTGATTGGGTGACCGGATGAATAAAACCTGTCATTTCGCTTAGGCGGCTTGGCCGGTAAGCTCATTCATCCAAACACCCGGTCATCCACTCATTCAATCATTCTCTCATCCAATCTTTCTCTCTTATGCGTTCTGTTCTGCTTGTTGAAGATGATTTTTTTGACACGATGACCGTCAAGAAATCTTTCGAGAAATTCAGTGTGCAGCACCAGCTCTACACGGCGTTCAACGGCCTGGAGGCCCTGGATTTGCTGCTGGGGCAAAACGGCGTGGAGCCCATCCGGCCGCTGCCCGAGGTGATTCTGCTGGACCTGAACATGCCCAAAATGAACGGGCACGAGTTTCTGGCCGAAATCCGCAAGAATCCTGAGCTGGCAAATATTCCGGTGTTCATCACCACTACGTCGGCGCTGGATATGGACCGGCTGAACGCGCAAAACCTGGGCGTGAGCGGCTATATTCTCAAGCCCCTGGACTTCGAGACGTCGGCCGACATGGTGGACAGCATGAGTTTACTGGAAAAGCTGTTAAAATAGCACTGCCGTTGCGCTCCAACTCAAGCAGGATACCAGCCGTTGCTTGTTGGGCGTTACGCTGTTTTCTCCGCACCTTCTTTTAAATCTGTTGCCTGCCATGATGCACCGTTCGGCTTTGTTGTTGGTGGTAAGTGTGGGCTTGGCGCTGCCCGTTGCCACGCAGGCGCAGGAGGCTCCGCGCCAGCTCAATACGCTACCGCCCGCCGCACCAACCCGCCCCGATACCACCCGCCGCGCGGCCCCGCGCCAGCTAGCAGCTCCCCCCGCGCTACCCGATTCGGTGCGGGAGCAGCAACGGCAGCAGCAGGCGGTGCTGCCACCGGCCAATACCACCCGCTACGCCGTAGGGCTGAAAACCGGGCAGGTATACCGGGCCTACGATGTACTGGTGAAGCAGCCGTTGCTGGGCCGCTCGTTTCTGCTCCTTGATGGGCAGCAACGCCTCGACCTGGATGCCGTGCGTTACTACGAAGACGAAACCGGCTTTTATGTGCGCACCACCCTGCCCGGCCGCTCGAAGCGCGAAACCACCCTGCGCCGCGACAAAGTGGGCCGCATCAGCTTGTATTCCATCACCAGCACGCAATACGCCGGTAATGGCTTTGGCGGACCTTTCGGCTATGGCGGCTACGGGCGCTATGGCGGCTTTGGCGGCCCGTATGGCTATGGCGGGCCCATGTACCGCACCACCAAAACCGAGTATTTCAGCAAAGACAACGGCCCGATTGAAGACCTGAGCGTGCGCAATCTGCTGCTGGCCACCGCCGACAACCAAACCTCTACCAACCTGCTGCTGCAAGCCCGCAATTACCAGCGCTACACCACGCTTAGCTACGTAGCCGCCGGGGGCCTGATTATAGCGGGGCTGGCCTCTACGCTCAACTCCAACACCGGCCCCACTATTTCGCCGTTGATCTACGGCAGTATTCCGTTTCTGCTGGTGCCGTTGGTATTGGGTGGCAAAAGCCAGAACAACACGCGGCAAGCCATCAGCATCTACAACCGGGGCCTGTGAGTGCGCGGCCTCCTTTGTTAGTCATCCTGCCGGTGTTACGCTGCTTTACTTCCTAAAGCGCCTTAATGCAGCGCACTGATGTGCCCGGTTGGGTGGCCGTACCAACGTTTAGCTTCTTCTCATGCGGCACTCACCGCAGCTCCTTGCCTTAGCTTGTTGATAGACACAACAAGCTGCAATACGTCTTGTATTTCGGCTTATCGGGTTTACTGCTGAGTTTGCTACACATTAATAGTCCTATTGCCGAGCTTCTGAATCACAGTTGTTCTGCGCCGCCCTTTCTCCCGCTTTTTAAGCTAAAACTAGCTTACAGAAGAGCTTAAAGGGACATATCTGAAAGTGCAGTAGCACATTTCAACGCCGTCCTATAAGAATACGAAGCAAAAATTTTATACACAAAATACAAGAACATAATTGGCTATTGTAGTAAACACGTAATTCCGTACCAATAAACACGTAATTACCCGGTATTGCGCGGCAAAGGCTATAGCACGGGCCGTACATCTGGCATGTTTCACATCTGATGTACCACTTTGCTATGACCAAGCTTCTCCTTCCTCTGGAGCCAGCCGACAAGCTGCCCTCTCCTTCCCGCCGTTCCTTCTTACGCTATACCGGCGCCGGCATGGCCATTACCGGCCTCTTACTGGCCGGCTGCGACGATGACAGTGAAGATGATAACCGCCTCGATGTAGGCTCCGGCGACACGGGCGTGTTGAACTATGCCTACGCGCTTGAGCAGCTGGAAGCCGCTTTTTATGCGCGGGTGAAAACCGGCCAGTACTATGCTGGGGCTAATGCTGCTGAAAAGCAAATCCTTGACGATTTGGCTTTGCACGAGTTGGCACACGCCAATTTCTTTAAGGCGGCCTTGGGTGGCAGTGCCATTAAGGCGCTGGAACCCGAATTTGGGGCTATCAACTTCGACAGCCGGGACGCGGTACTCCAAGCTGCTCAAACGTTCGAGGATTTGGGCGTAGCCGCTTACAACGGCGCTGGCCGTTACATCGAGTCGGCAGCCAACCTAGTTATTGCTGGTAAGATTGTATCAGTGGAAGCCCGGCACGCGGCTCTTATCCGTGATTTGCGCGGCTACAACACCTTTGTGGGTGGCGACGTGGTGGACCTGTTCACCCCGACTTCCGCCACCTCAGCGCCGGGTGCAGGCTCAGGCACGGGCAAAGAGAAGTCGAAGCGGCCCGCCGAAGTGCTGGAAGCGGCCAATCAGTACCTGAAAGAAGGCTCCAAGCTCAGCGCCAGAAGCTTCAACTAAGCCAGCGGCGTTTATTTCCTCATTTTCAAATCGTCTTTGCCATCATGGATTTATTTAAAATTATCACCGAAATCGAGAAGGTTGACCCTGAGATTTACGACCGTCTTGATTCGCGGCGGCGCGTGTTCAAGCACTTTGGGCTGGCTGGCAAAGCTGTAACGGCGGCCATGCTGCCCGGCTTGGTGAGCGGCATTTTTCAGCGCGCCTACGGCCAAACGGCTAGCTTGTCGCCGGATATTGTGGCCGTGCTAAACTTGGCCTTGAGCTTGGAGTATTTGGAATATTACTTCTACGATAGTGGTCTGAAAGCTACTGGCTTGATTCCTAGCGCCGACCGGCCTGCGTTTGAAACCATCCGTAACGACGAGTCCGGCCACATCAAGGTATTGCGGGAGGCGCTGGGTTCCCAGGCCATTGCCGACCCCACTCGCGCCGCCTTCGACTACAGCGGTGGCCGTGGCAGCATGGTTGGTCCCTTTGCCGCAGCTTTGGTGAATGATTACGCTTTGTTTCTGGGCTCGTCGCAGGCCTTCGTAGACACGGGAGTGCGCGCTTACAAAGGGGGCGCTCCTATCCTGATGCCAAACAAAGATTTGCTGGAAGCGGCGCTTAACATCCACTCCGTCGAGGCCCGGCACTCGTCGCACGTACGTACGGTGCGCCGCGGCCTGGCAGCTGGCCAGAGTGGCCAAGGGGCTACCACCATTGCTGGCGACCCAAGCAACTTGAGCGGCAAAACTGGTCGGCCTAAGAGTTGGATTTCGGGTACTGATGGTGGCGGACCTTCCCCCGGAACCACTCCTTCTACAGCTCCGGTATACGGTGCCGGCAACCCCGCTACGGGTGCGCCTACGGCCATCTTCTTCCCCGCTGAAAGCAACACCACACAAGCCGGAGTTGATATTACCACCAACACGGCCGGCATTACGCCCGCTGCCGCCTCCGAAGCTTTTGATGAGCCCCTGGATGCAGCTACGGTGAAAAGCATTGCGCGCAATTTTGTGGTAGCTTCTTCGGCATTGTTCACCTAAGATGCTGGCTCCTGCCCGCTAGTTCTGGCTAGCAGCACTCAACGGCCTCAGCCTTTCGCGCCCTACAGAGCGCAGGGTTGAGGCCTTTTGCTGCTCAATATTTTTAAAATTCTCTGTTAACCATAGTTTCCGTGCTGTATAGGCAGGTATACCAGTTGCTATACCCGCCTGCGGCAACAAAACCCGGTACGCCCCATAGCTGGCGCCACATCAGCATACCAACGCAGCCGTGGCCACCAGCACTGATGGCTGCATGGGGCAATTGCAAGGCCGCCTCGGTGCTGGTTTGATGCTAAGTGGCAGCCACCCGCACCGCCCCCGCACCGGCGACGGTGGAGTTGTTCTGCGCTAGAATAGTACACAGGCTCAATTAGAAACTAAAGCCACCAACGGCGGCTCAACTACCTTTGCCCTCCCTTGACTACGGAGGGCAACTAGCTTTTTAGGTTTAACGCTGAATAGCTGCCGGAATCTGTGCACCGTAAGCTGGGCCTACTGGCAACTGGCAACCGGCATTCTCGTAGCAACAGGTGTGCCTACCACCAAAGCCCCCGATACCACCTTTGAGAGCCGCCAAGAGAAGGCGCTGCTGGTTCATGCCCGCTTGTGCGCGGAATACGGGGCGCCATTTCCATTCTTCAGTACCAAAGACCCGCTGAGCGAATTGATTAGCGCCCTGCTTTCCCACCGCACCCGTAACCAGGATTCGCACCGCGCCTATCAGCAGTTGGTGGCCCGCTTCCCGACCTGGGAGCTGGTGCGCGACGCCCCCACCGAGGACGTGCAGGCCGCCATCAGCCCCTGCACCTGGCCCGAGCAGAAAGCCCCCCGCATCCAAGCCGTGCTACGCGAAATAAGTGAGCGGTGTGGTGGCCCCTGCGACCTGGCGTTTCTGGCCGACAAATCGGTGAAAGAAGCGCGGGCCTGGCTGGAATCCATATCCGGGGTGGGGCCTAAAACCAGCGCCGCCGTGCTGCTATTCAGCAAGCTGCGCATTGCCGCCATGCCCGTTGATAGTCACCATCACCGCGTGGCCCAACGCCTGGGCCTCATCGGGCCGAAAGTGGGCGAAGGTGCCGCGCACGCCCTGCTCGAAGCGCTGCTACCGCCCGATTGGGACGCCCAGCAGGTGTACGACCACCACGAGGCGTTTATGTATCACGGCCAGAAGTGCTGCTACTTCCACACGCCGGCCTGCGGCCGGTGCGTGGTGCTGGATCAGTGCCCGTTCGGGCAGGAACGAGTGAAGCAGTAATGCCTCCTGTGCGCCCCGTGAGCTGGTGCTAGGGCAGTAGCCAAGAGGGCGTAGGGCCATTGCGGATGAGCGAAAAGTCAGTAGCCACGTATGTATGGCCAAATTCGTTGAACCGGTCACTTCACACCAATCCTTTTGCAATGAAAACGACTTACGGCGTACCAGCTTTGCTATCCTTTTTCATCCCCGGCCTGGGGCAGCTCATCAAAGGTCAGATTCTGAAGGCATTTCTGATTTGGGCTGTAGGTGGGGTTGTGGGCTTTTTGCTGGCCTGGACTTTCGTGGTGCCTTTCGTTATCTGGGCCTGGAACGTGTACGATGCCTACAACGACCCTGCTTAATTAGAGTGACAACGCATCAATCCTGCACCGAAGCATCGGGCCAGGGGCTGGCTCGTAGCTGCACGTAGCCATCGAGGGAGCCGGTACCCCGCAAATTGAATTGGTACAGCGCCTGGGTATCGTTCGTATCATCGTCAGTAACAGGTACCGACGTCCAGACGGTGCCGGCATCAGACAGCCAGCGGTATTCCACCACCGTGAGCTTGCCGGGCGTTTGGGCATCAGTCAGGCGCAGCTCCACCGATTCGCCGTAAATCGGGCGCTCCGGGTAGCTCCTATCGAAGAGAAACCCATCTTTCACCCGGAACTCCACCACCCGAAACGCCAGCAGAAAGTGCAGGCTCGGGTCGCCGGCGCGGGCCAGGCTGGAGTTCAGAAACGCAGTATGGAGCTTGAGCTGGGTACCGGCATTCAGGGCGTTGCGGTTGAGGCGGATGGCGTTTTCGCAGGGATTCTGGGCCCGGTGATGCAGGAAAGCCCCCGTGCCCCGCACCGAAAGCTTGAACTCGAAATCGTAGAACACCTCCACATTCTTGTCGGGGGCGGGCGTGTGCACTTGCAGGCCCCCCAGGCAGATATCCACTTTCACATCGCCAAACAAGAACCGCTGAATGTTCTCGAAGCTTTCGTAGCTGTTCACAATCCCCCGGTTGCCGGAATGGGCGCGGTGTACGTTGGCCGTGAAAGCCCGGTTGGCGTCCTCGTAGTCGCCGTAGGTGGGGCGCGGGCCAGCCACCACGTAAGCCCGGTCTTGGCGCACGAGGCCATCGGAGTAAGCCCCCGTAACATTGCGTACGGAACCGTACGAGGCATAATCGGAGCCGATGATGCTTAAGCACCGCTTGATAGGAAAGTTGCTTTCGCCGAGGCTGTGCACGTCGTACACGTAGTCTTTTTTGTTTTTCTTGCTGGCAGCATTGGACTTTTCCAGGTTCAGGTATTGGCGCATCCGGGGCTCCTGAAAAA
This sequence comes from Hymenobacter telluris, assembly GCF_017313265.1. GTDB lineage: Bacteria > Bacteroidota > Bacteroidia > Cytophagales > Hymenobacteraceae > Hymenobacter > Hymenobacter telluris. The sequence continues at coordinate 241,266 of NZ_JAFLQZ010000003.1, forward strand.
TATTGGCATCGAAGGGGTTTAGCGCCTGCACAATGGCCTGTTCCAGAAAATCGGGCACCCGGCCCAAGTCGATGCCACGGTGGGGCGTACCCATGGTTACCAAGCGGTGTACCACATCTTTGGCGGCTCGTTTTCGCTCGTTGGGCAGAATGTTCTGGAGCATGCACCGGCTCACCAGCCCGCCCATGGAGTGCGCAATCAAGATAACTTTGTAGCCGGTGAGCGGGTCGGTGGGGTTGCCGGTAGAAGCTCGCAGCTGCGCAGGAATAACGGTCAGGATCAAATCGGCCAGCTCGCGGGCGTGGTCTTCAATGGTGCGCGTCTGGCCACTGATAAAGTCCTGGTCGTAGAAGCGCGACACCCAGATACTGCGCTCCGGGTGGTCGGCCGCTTTCAGCCCTTCGTTCACGGAATCGAGGTAGCGGTACTGGTCGAGCTTCATGAACCGAATCAGCTGCCCCTCGAAAATGTCGGCTACTTGCCGGTTGTTGCCGGGCGCGTTAAGCGGGTCGCCGGGCACGGCCGGCGCCTGCCGCTTCTCCACCGACGTAGCCGAGAAGCCGTAGTAGCCGTCGTGAAACACTTCCTCCCGCTCGCCGGGCGTCATGGCATAGCCCCGCACGTATACAATGGGGTAGTAAGGCGGCGCAAACTGGATGAGTTTGGTTTTATCGGGCATCGGGCGGGAGTTTTAGAAGTGGAACAAAAGCTGGCGAGCCTTGGGCGGCCCGCCTAGTGGCCAGAGTTGCCAGTGGCTTTCACAGGTCATAAAGCCGTTCTAGATTAAGCGGGGTATCCAGCACATAGCGCAATCTTTGTCGCGTCGTTAGTTCAATCAGTCAGCTGTTTTCATTGTGCCCGTTTTTCTGCACCTCAAGGCCAAGCCCAACGCCCGCGCCAATCAGCTGCTGCTTGCACCTGATGGCACCCTAACGGTACGCCTGAAAGCCCCCGCTCAGGATGGCAAGGCCAATGCCTGTCTGGTGGCTTATCTGGCGCAGGTATTTGGCGTGAGTAAATCGGCGGTGGTCTTGCTTAGTGGCCATACAACTCCGTTCAAGAAGGTGGAAATCAACGGTGTGGAGGAAAATACCTTTCAGGCTGTGCTGCAACAAGTAGCTGCCCGATAAGCATTTCAGCTTAATTTCCTGGCTTCTGTTTCCTGCGTACAGGCATGTGTAGGTGAAAGGAACAGCGTCCAAGGAGTTATTAAATATAGTATAATATATATTTTACAAATACCTCACTCAATAAATTTTCTTAGCCTGACCATCAGCTTGTTGCGGCCTTACTGAACAGTAAGCAGCTAGCTATTTTGCCGAGGCGCTGCGTATAAGCGGGCACACTATTTCTGGTGCTTATTCTTCTATCCATGGCGTTTCCTACTTGGGCAGTAGCTGGTTTCTGGGGGCTTGTATCGGGGTCGGCGCTGCTGCTGGGCGCGGCGCTGGGGTATTTTGCCAAGGTGCCGCAGCGGCTTATTGCGGCGGTTATGGCGTTTGGCAGCGGGGTCCTGATTTCCACGCTTTCATTGGAGCTGATGGAGGAAGCCTACCGCAAAGGTGGACTGCCGGCCACGGCCCTGGGCTTTGTGGGAGGGGCAGCGGCTTACACGCTGGCCAACTGGCTGCTGGCTCGCTACGGGGCCAAGCACCGCAAACGCTCCGGTGAGCACCAAAGCCAGGAGCGCACCGCCGTGCAGCAAGGCGAAACCAGCGGCAACGATGCGGGCGACGACAATGGCTTGGCGCTAGCCATTGGAGCGCTGCTCGACGGCATTCCGGAAAGTATTGTGATTGGGCTGAGCATGCTGGCCGGCGGAGCCGTGAGCATGGTGGCCGTGGTGGCCATCTTCCTGTCCAACCTGCCCGAAGGCCTTTCAAGCGCGGCGGGCATGAAGAAAGCCGGCCGCTCGGCTCGTTATGTATTTCTGCTCTGGGCCGGCATTGCCCTGATTTCGGGTGTGTCGTCGCTGTTGGGCTACACCCTGTTCAGCGGTTTTTCCGACGAGGTAGTTGCCGCCACCATGGCCGTATCGGCCGGCGCCGTGCTAGCCATGATTGCCGACACCATGATTCCGGAGGCGTTTGAAGTAGCCCACAATTTTACCGGCCTGATTACGGTTATCGGCTTTCTGGTTTCCTTCTTCCTCAGCAAGATGGATTAGCGGCGAGGTGGTGAAATGGTGAGGTGGTGAGGTGGTGAGTTGGCTGTCTGAGCCGCGCAACTGGTGCCAGCCGAACATCAAACTCACCACCTCACCATTTTACCACCTCACCACCTCTACCGCCCGGGCATGAAAAAGCCGTCAGATCCCCCATCTGACGGCTTTTTCTCCCCTGTCTCCCCCTCACTCAACCGCTCCGGTGCCGTACCCACTCCTCAGGCACTGCTGGCACACAAGAGGTACTTAGGCGCTTTCCTTTACCAGGTCTTTGCGGTAAGTGCGCTCGAAATCTTCATCAATGTGGTAGGTGGATTCTTCGTGCTGGCTTAGGTCGAGGCCCAGCTTTTCCTCCTGGGGTTTCACGCGCAGGCCAAACACTCGGTCGGTGAGCTTGAGCAGTAGCCAGGAACCCACAAACGAATACGCTACCACAATCAGCAGCCCCAGCACATGGTAGCCAAATACGGTGGCAGAGCCGTGTACCAAGCCTACTTTATCGGCGAAAACACCCGTGAGCAGCATGCCCACAATGCCCCCCAGCCCGTGGCAGGGAAATACATCCAGCGTGTCATCAATAGTAGTGCGGCTGTTCTGCCAGTGCACGGCAGCGTAGCTAATCAGACTGCCCACTACGCCAATCAGCAGGCTTTGGCCATACGTAACGTAGCCGGCCGCCGGCGTAATAGCCACCAGCCCTACCACCGCCCCAATGCATACCCCCATGGCCGTAGGCTTGCCACCCCGCACCAAGTCGGCCAGCATCCAGGCGACCAGCGCCGCGCCAGAGGCCAAGTTGGTATTCACGAAAGCTGACACGGCCAACTCGTTGGCCCCCAGCGCCGAACCAGCATTGAAGCCGAACCACCCGAACCACAGCAGCCCCGTACCAAGCAACACGTAGGGCACGTTTGGCGTCGAGAAAACGGTGTTGGTGAGGTGCGTAGCGCGGCGGCCCAGCACCGTGGCCCCCGCTAAGGCAGCCACTCCCGCCGAAATGTGCACCACCGTGCCGCCCGCAAAGTCGAGCACGCCCCACTTGTGCAGGAAACCCTCGGGGTGCCAGGTCCAGTGGGCCAGCGGGCAGTAAATCAGTAGGCAAAACAGCACCATGAATGCCAGATAGCCTTTGAAACGGACCCGCTCAGCAAACGACCCCGTAATCAGGGCCGGCGTGATGATGGCAAACTTCAGCTGAAACGCGAAGTAGAGGACAAACGGAATGGTAGCGGCAAAGGCCGGATTAGGCGCCGTGCCTACGTTGCGCAGCATAATAAATGTGAGCGGGTTGCCAATAAGGCCGTGCCAGGAGTCGCCGTAGGCCAGCGAGAACCCCACAAAGTAGAACAGCACCGTAATAACGCCCATGGCCACGAAGCTTTGCAGCATGGTACTGATAACGTTTTTGGGCCGCACCATCCCGCCGTAGAAAAACGACAAGCCGGGCGTCATCAGCAGTACCAAAGCCGTAGCAGTCAGCATCCAGGCCACATCGGCGCCGTTGATGGAGCCGGCAGCTGCTACCGGGTGCGGTACATCAACAAAGGCCGCTACCGCCGTCAAGACGACGAGGGTGACTAAGGAAAACATACTTAAGCTGGTTAACCTTTTGGAAGCAGAATCCATAGCATATTTCTCGTTTACACCTTCTTTTCGAAAGGCAAAATAGACAGAATCAATGTAAATTCTGCACTACCCCCTTACTTTTTCATGCCACTGCCTCGCAAACATCTTATTTTACTCTTCTACTACCTTCAAATACTAACAGGCGTTAGTTGGAGTTATGGGGTATGGTTACTGTTCCAGCTATGGACTCGAAGGACGATTGGTTGCCACTGCTCAGGTGGTGGCAAGCGGTGCAGCAACTGCCGTACTGCTTCAACTCCCTACCTGATTCAACTCCTATTCACACAGCCCAAAACCCCTGAAATTTTATTGGCGTAATTTTGCGGCTTGCCCACGCTATGCTATTGCGGTTTCACAAACGGTGTGGCGGCTGGCTCCTGCCGGTCCGGCGGCGACTGGCCCGACACCTGAGAAAAGCTGCCGGACCGGCACACATACCGTTTGCGAAACTGCTCTATACCAAACTCTTATTTATTGATTGCCACCTAACGGAAGATTAATGAAAGCACTAAAATGGTTTCTCTCAGCACTTTACTTTTCACTGCTCACCTACATTGTTTTCTTTGCCAGGAGAAGGGAGCAACTTGTTTGGCACGATGATTTTTTGAATCTGGTGCCTTTTGTTCACACCATCCAAGGCTACCATCAGTTGCACTATATGCCCCCAAGGGGTCAGTGGGACTTTTTCACCAACCTATTCGGCAATGTGGTGCTGTTTATGCCGCTGCCGTTTATCCTTATTGTTCTGTTCAGAATCACCAACAAATACACGATTATCCTGCTCGGGGCGGGCCTGAGCATTGCCATTGAGCTAACGCAGTACATTTTTCAAATTGGCATCCCCGACATTGATGATGTGCTGCTTAATACCGGCGGGGTAGTGGCGGGCCTTGTTTGCTGGCTGGTTATATTCAGAGTGAAATTTTTACGCCGGGTGATGTTTGCTTATTAGTAGCTTCAGGCACCTTCAGGAGGTACTTACAGCGCGAGTTTCCCATTTGGGAAGCTCGCGTTTTTCGTTTGCTGCTGTTGCCAACTGCCCTGCCAACAGCAACGCGCCCATTCGTTATTCAACACATGATGGCTCCGCTCTTCGCTTTAAGGATGATGCCCGGAGCAACACGTCCTATTCCGTTGCTATAGTCACTCGGTCTACCTGATTGGTAAGTGTTTGCTGCCATGGTGTTTGGGGGGGTAGAAAAGCCACGTTCGTATATTTTGTGTAAAATTTTGTCATTCACTTGCGCTGTATTTAAATAACAATCTGTAAGTTCCGGTCCCTATGCTATTGCAGGGTGTTGGTCGCCGCTCTTATGCTACCCGCCGCGCCCGCCCTGCGCCATTATCGGCCGCTTGACGGCGGCCACTTTGTGTTTTATTCTTAACCATTACCGGTATGGAAACTACCCTGCTGATGCTGGCCGCTATTGTTGGCGGTTTGCTGTATCAGGCCTTTACCAAACACGTGCGGGAGCTGAGCCAGCGCCTGCAAAAGCGCGAGGACGAGCACCTGGCCCTCTCCTTAACCGTAGAACGCCTACGCCAGGAGCTGCACCAACTCAAGGCAACCACCCACCCCGAACCGCTGCAACCAGCGGAAGCGCCCGCGCCAGTGGCTCCGCCGCCGCCCGTGGTAGCCGCTCCTCCTCCCGCGCTGGAGTGGTATCGGTCGGAGGTGCCCGCCTCTTCGCAGCCGGTTGCTCCGCCCGCTCCTGCCCCGCCCGTTCTGGAAACGCCCACAATAGCACCCACCGCTCCCGTAGCCCCAGCTCCAACTCCGGAGCCCGCTCCGGTACCCGCGCCGCCAATAGCGCCACTCACCACAGAGGCCCCTACCCCGCCCTCCTCTCCTGCCCCCGCCGAAGCACCAACTCCGGCTGCTCCTAAAGCTGCTCCGGCGCCAGCGCCGCGGCCACTGCCGGCCCCGGCCATTGCCCAGCGCCAAGCGCCACGGCACATTCCTGCTCCTGTGCCTGCCGCCCCGGCAGGCCCTACGTGGTGGGACCGGGTGGAACAGCTCTTTCTCGATAACTGGACGGGTATTCTGGGGGCGGTAGTACTCGTGACGGGTATCGGGTTTCTGGGCGTGTACACAGCGCTGCGGGTTAGCGCGCCGGTACGCTTCGGGATGATTACCGCCTTTGCCGCAGCGTTACTGGGGCTACATTATTACCTGAAGCCCAAGCCTTTTGCGGCACAGCTGCACGTGTGGCTGCAAAGCAGCGCGGCGGCGGTGTTTCTGTTTGCCTGCGTGGGGGCCGTACGTGTGCCGGGGTTGCAATGGGTGGAAGCCCCGTTTAGCTACCTGCTGCTCCTGGCTGGGGTGGCCGCCAACCTATGGCTGGCCTGGGACGCCAGCCGTGAGGCCGTAGCCACGCTGCACGGCGTATTGAGCTTGGTGGCCCTGGCCGTGCTGCCGCACGATTTGCTGACGTTGGCCGCAGCGGCGGGCGTTACGGCGTTCAGTATTGCCATTACCTACCGCCAGCGCTGGAAATACCAGCTCTTGCTGAGCATCGTCAGCTTTTTCGTTTTCCATCAGTACTGGCACTACTCCCTGGTAGCCCTGGCGCCGCCGGCAAATTTTGTGCGGCTGGGTGCTATGGCGCTGGTGCTGCTGGTGGGGGTGGCCGCGGCCGTGGTGCAATACCGGAAGGTGTACGCCAGCGTGCGGTTTGATGCGCTGCTGTTTGCGGCTCACCTCCTCAACTGGACCTGCCTGGGCATCAACCTGTACCAGTACAGCACCGGCTCGCCTTGGAAAACCATACCGCTGGGCCTTGGTGCCTTGCTCACGTTCTGGGTGGCCCGGCAGGCGCGGCAGTTGGGCATTCGGTGGCTGTTCCGCACCGACAGCATTATTTCCTTGATGCTGGGCTTGTTCACGGCCTTCTCTTTGCAGGGCTGGCACGCTACGGGCACGTTGGTATTGCTGTTTATGCTGCTCGAAACGCTGCTGGTGGCTTTCATTATGGCCCGGGAGCGGGAAACCGTCGTGTTTCAGGTGGCTTCGGCCGGGGCACTGCTGGCTGGCGTGGGCCTGCTGGTTCTGAACATTTCGCAAATCACGAATTACACGCCCACTGAGCTACACCGCAACGCCTTTTTGCTGCTGCTGGCCGGCTGGTTGGGGGCCGGCTACTACCGCTTGGTAGAACGCCAAGGGCTACTCGGCCACCCCGATGATACCAGCGGCCAAGAGCTCTACCGAGGCTTCGGGGGCTTGGTTGGGGCGTTGTATTTGGGCGGCGCGGCGCTGCTGATGCAGGCACTATTCGGGGTTTCGAGGCCACCGGTAGCCGGGCTGCTAGGCGGTACGGTAGCAGCAGCCGGAGCTGTTTTCGGAGTGGCCTGGTGGCTGCGTTCCGCCAAAGGGTGGTTTCGCACCATGCACTTGCTGTGTGGCCAGGCATTGCTACTCGTGGCTATTCTGGGGCTGCACAAACTGGGGCTGGTATGGCCGGCCGTGGCTATGGTGCTGTATCTGGAAAGCCTGCTGCTAGCCGGTGTTTTAGGTTGCAGCAACGAGCTACCCACCTATCGTACGCTGCTCGTAACGGCGGTACTTAGCGGGGGCTGGCTGCTGCTGGCCACTACCACGCTGGCACTACGCCTCACCGGCCCCGAGCTGCACCGCAACATCCTGCTACTGTTGCTGCCTGCCTTCGGCAGCTCCGTTGCCCTGCACTTGGTGAGTCGTCTGCCGCAGCTGGCTTCATTGCTGTTTGAGCCCAACGACCGGAGCCTACTCACCGGCCTACGGGTGATAACCGGCGTGTTTTACTTAGGGGCGGCGCTGTTGTTTACGCAAGCCCTGTTTGACATCGATATGCCCCCGGTAATGGCCCTGGTTGGGGGCGCAGCGGCCACGGCGGGCGGCCTGTTTGGGCTGGCCTGGTGGATGCGCGGCAGCCCCGGCTGGTTCCGGCCGTTGCATTTGCTGCTGGGGCAAGTTTTGTTGGCCATAGCCCTGCTGGGTTTGCACGAAGCTGGCCTCTCCTGGCCCGCCACGCTCACGTTGCTCTACCTCGAAACCCTGGCCCTCACGCTCCTGCTGGCCCGTTGCCAAGAGTGGCTGGTGTACCGGGTGCTGTTTTATAGCGCAGTAGTGCTGGCGGCGGGTTTGATGCCGCTGGTGTATCGTACTAGTTCGGGCTTACTGCCTGACGCGCTGCGTGCCTTGCTGCTAACGGGCGCTGCGCTGGCTACAGTGGGCGCCCAAGGGTTGCTGCACCGCTGGCAGGCGCCGGTGCTCGATGCCGTGCCGCTCTCCTACAACCCCTTGTACCGGCTGCGGGTGCTGGGCACAGTAGCAGGCCTGCTGTTGCTGGCCGCGGGCGGCCTGGTGTACGAGCATACCTGGGCGGGTTGGGCATTGGCCGGACTAGGGGCTACTCTGTTGCTGCTCCGCAAACACGTAACCGTGCCGGGGTTGTGGCTGGGAATACTGCTGCTGAGTATAGGTTACCACGGCCTGCAATGGAGCCACGTCCTTCCAATTGGCACTTCGTTCCGGCCGGTGGCAATGCTGGTGTACTTGCTGCCACTGTTGCTGCTGTCGGGGGCGGGGCTGTTTTGCTCGTGGTGGGAAGGCCAGCAGCAGCATGTGCGCTGGCCGTGGCTGTATCTGCTGGGTTTGCACGCTATACTAGCCGTTTGGGTGGCGTTTGCACCGCGCCTCGAAGCCATACCCGTACTGCTCTGGATACTGCTGGCCGTTGTGGCTGCTACCACCGCTCGTACAGTACGCCAGCGCCTGACCACCGCCGAAGCCTTGGCGCGCCACGGTCACCCCGACCGGTTTCTGCTGCACATCACCTACGCCTTGCTGGCGCTGGCACTGTTCGGCCACCTCGACTTGCTAGCAGCTCATCCTACCGAGTTGCTGCTGGGCTTGCCTGCCCGGCGGTTTACGGCGGCGGCTCTGGTGCTGGCGCTGGCAGGCTTTGCAGGGCAGCGCCGCCCCACTACCGAACCGCTGTATCGTTCCACGCAGTACCTACAACCCATTTTGCCAGAGCTAACGCTGCTTTTCTCGGCCTTCACCCTGTGGTGGGAAGTAGCCACGGATTGGCAATCCGTACTCTGGATAGCCACGGCCTTGGTACTCACTGTAGGCGGCCAATACCTGCCGTACCGGCTGCGGCGGCTGCAAGTGTACGGGGTGTTCTTCTTCGGCGCGGCGGTGGTGTGGAGCAGCTACGTGGCCCTGGTATATATCGAGCCGGGCCAGCTCCTGACGGCCCGCTGGCTGGCCACCGCCGCCACCGTAGGGTTGCTGTTCGTGTATGCCGCCGTAGCTTTCAATAAGCCGCCGCTAGCCCCCGCCGAAGCCTACTGGCCGGCGTGGCTGGCTCCGCTGGCTGGCCTCGGCCAACTCTCTTTGCCGGTGCTTGTCCCCACGTTGCTCTACCCCTCATTCGTGGCGCTCATGGTGCTGCTGGTGCAGTCCTTCGACCACTCGGTGCTGACCGTACTGCTGATGCTGGAAGTAATGGCCGCCTTTATCAGTAGCCTGATGCTGCGCCGCCAAGATTTGCGCTATGCGTCACTGGTGGGTCTGGTAGCGTGCTTAGCCCGACTGGGTCTTTATGATCTGAAGCAGAGCGGCACCATCACCCGCGCCATTGTCTTCATCCTGATGGGGCTGCTCTTACTGGCCGTAAATGCGCTGTACGCCCGCTTCAAAGGTCGTTTTGCTACCGCAACAACAGCCAACGAATCGGAAGAACACTTGGAGTAGTGGCCTCACCCCCCGGCCCCCTCTCCCGTGGAGAGGGGGCTGTAGGGCCTCACCCCCCGGCCCCCTCTCCCGTGGAGAGGGGGCCGGGGGGTGAGGCCCTACAGCCCCAAGATGGCCGCGTACACGCCATTCACTACCTCGGCCATGCGCTTGAAATCCAGCGTGTCGATGGTATCGGAGGGGAGGTGGTAGTTGGGGTTGCGCAGGAACGACGTGTCGTTGATCATCAGGGCTTCGTAGCCGTAGCGCCAGTAGTTGCGGTGGTCGGATAAGCCGGCCAGGCCCATTTCGGCGGGCAGATTGATGCGCTGCACGTCAATATCGGCCTTGGTTTGCATCAGTTCCTGCACCTGCTGGGTGAAGCGCTCCTGCCCGGTGCGGCCCACGGCTATAATGAAGTTGCCGGTATTGGGGTAGAGCGCCGCCAGCTGCTCGTTCGGGAAGCGTTGGGAACCGGGCTCGTCGCGGAAGTAGCCAATCATTTCGTAGCACAGCATGGCCCGCACGGGCACCTTGGCATCGTGCAAGGACTTGGCGTGCACGGCGCTGCCCATGTGCTCGGTGGCGAAATACGGCGGCTCCTCGTTGGGGTACGCCACCAGTTCCACCCGGTATTTCGGGTTGGAGCCGTGTTGTTGCAGCAGGCGGGCCGTTTCCAGCAGCCCGGCTACCGCGCTGGCATTGTCGTCGGCGCCGGGCTGGTCGCCGCACACGTCGTAGTGCGCCCCTACCACCAGGCGCGGCGCATCAGGCGGCCCAAACCACACGATGATGTTGCGGTACTGCCGCCCGTCGGCCTTGAAAGTCTGTTCTTCTACATGGCCGTTTTCCAGCTTCTCGAAAGCACCTTTTATGTAATCGGCGGCTTGGTTGAGCGACTTGAGGTTGCGGTAGTGGCGGGCGGGTTGCAGCGTGGTCAGGAACTCGACATCGGCGTGCAACTGCTTGGCATCGGCTTTCATGGCAGAACGAGTATGGGAGGAAACAACGGGAGTAGTGGCGCTCCGAGACGAGCCGGTTTGCTCGCAGGCACCGGCCCCGAACGCAGTAAGCAACAGGCCCCAGGCTAAGCTTCTAAAACAGCACATAAGCAGGTAACACGGACATCTTGCAGGCAGTCGTTGCATTCTGTGCCTACCTTAACAGCGCAGAAACCTCCTGTAATATGGCGCTTCCTTACCAGAGAATCATCGTTAAAATCGGTTCCAACGTCCTCACCCAGGAAAACGGCCTCCCCGACCAAGCCCGCATTCAGCACTTGGTCGACCAGATTGCCGCGCTCAAAAAAGTGGGCAAGGAGGTAATTGTGGTGTCATCGGGGGCGGTGGCGGCGGGGCGGAGCCTGGTGCAGGTGTCCGACAAAGCCGATGCCGTGAGCAACCGCCAGCTGCTGGCCGCCGTGGGCCAGGTGAAACTACTGGCCACCTACGCCGCGCTGTTCGGGCAGCACGAACTGGTGTGCGCGCAGGTGCTCGTAACCAAAGAAGACTTCCGCGACCGGCAGCATTACCTGAACATGCAAAACTGCTTTCAGGCGCTGCTCCAGAACAACATCATCCCGGTGGTCAACGAGAATGACGTCATTTCCGTGACCGAGCTGATGTTCACCGACAACGACGAGCTAGCCGGCCTGGTAGCCTCCATGCTGGATGCCGACGCGCTCCTCATCCTCAGCAACGTGGACGGCATCTACGACGGTGACCCGAAAGCGCCCGGTGCCCAGCTGATTCCCGTCATCGAGCCCGGCACCACCAGTTTCTCCAGCTTCGTAACCACCCAACGCTCCCAGTTTGGGCGCGGCGGCATGATTACCAAGTGCCACATGGCCCATAAGGTGGCGCAATTGGGCATTGCCGTACACATTGCCAACGGCAAAACCGAAAACATCCTGCCGCGCATTCTGAGCGAAAACGTGGTCAGCACCCGGTTTGTAGCCAACCGCACCGCGTCGCGCAAAAAGAAGTGGCTGGCCCACGCCGAACCGGCGGCCAAAGGCGCGGTGCAGCTTAATGCCGGCGCCAAAGCCGCCCTCACCACGCCCGGCAAAGCCGTTAGCCTGCTGCCCGTGGGGGTGCTGGGCATCGTGGGCACGTTCCAGAAAGGCGACATCATCAAGCTGCTCGACGAAGCCGGCAAAACCATCGGCCTGGGTGTTGCGGAATACGGCGCCGACAAAGCCCTGGAGCGCCTCGGCCTGCAACACCAGAAACCCCTCGTACACTACGATTATCTGTTCCTGAGCACCGCAATCAGCTAGGGTATGGATGAAACAATCGATAAAAGGCCGTCATGCTGAGCTTGCCGAAGCATCTTGCGTGCTGACGCCAGATTAGTAACCCAACATCAGCACGCGAGATGCTTCGGCAAGCTCAGCATGACGTTCTGGTTATTATCTAGATTACTAACCTCGCTATTGCAGCTTCTTCCACATTTTCTCGCCATGGATTTACAAGCCAGCTTCCAAGCCACCCAGGTAGCCAGCCGCACCCTCGGCCTGCTCGCGCCGGCCAAGGTGAATGCGCTTCTGCTCGATTTAGCCGGCGCCATCCTTGCCAAAACGCCGTTTTTGCTCAGCGAAAACGCGAAAGACCTGGCCCGCATGGCGCCCGACAACCCCAACTACGACCGGCTGCAACTCACGACTGCTCGTTTGGAAGGTATTGCCCGAGACATGGAAAGCATAGCGGCTTTGCCCTCGCCGCTGGGCACGGTGCTGCTGGAAAAGGAGATGCCCAACGGCTTGCACATTTCCAAACTGCGGGTGCCGCTCGGCGTGGTAGGCATCATCTACGAGGCCCGCCCCAACGTGACCTTCGACGTGGTGGCGCTGTGCCTGAAAACCGGCAACGCCTGCCTGCTGAAAGGCGGCTCCGATGCCAGCTCTTCCAACGAGGCCATCATTTCCGTTATTCACGAGGTGCTATGCCGCCACGACCTGCTGCCCCACTGCGCCACCCTGCTCCCCCCCGACCGCCAAGCCACCGAAGCCCTGCTTCAGGCTGTAGGATATGTTGATGTGCTAATTCCACGGGGCAGCCAGGGCCTGATTGACTATGTGCGCAAGCATGCCAAAGTACCCGTCATTGAAACCGGCGCGGGCATTGTGCACACCTACTTCGACGAAACCGCCGACCTGGCCAAAGGCCGCGCCATTGTGGCCAATGCCAAAACCCGGCGCGTGAGTGTCTGCAACTCCCTGGACTGCCTGCTGCTCCACGAAGCCCGCCTGATTGACCTGCCTGCCTTGGCCGCGCCTCTGGCGCAAGCCGGCGTCACTCTCTACGCCGACGAGCCCGCCTATGCCGCCCTGCGTGGACTTTACCCCAGCCAGTTGCTACAACCCGCCGAGCCCGAGCACTTCGGCACCGAGTTTTTGTCGCTGAAAATGGCCATCAAAACCGTGGCCGGCCTCGATGAAGCCCTGGCCCATATTGCCGCCCACAGCTCCAAACACAGCGAAGCCATTATTTCCGAAAACGCCGCCCATATCGAGCAGTTCCTGAACAGTGTGGATGCCGCCGCTGTGTACGCCAACACCTCCACCGCCTTCACCGACGGCGGCCAGTTTGGCCTAGGTGCCGAAATTGGCATCAGCACCCAGAAGCTGCACGCCCGCGGCCCCATGGGCCTGGAGGAGCTTACCAGCTACAAGTGGCTGGTTCGCGGCAACGGACAGGTACGGTCAGTATAGAGCCCGTTTGCTGCCACGTATTTCAATACCCCACAAACAAAAACAGGCGGCCACTGGCCGCCTGTTTTGCTGAATGCTGAGTGCTAGTTAGAGTACTATTTTCTGCACCGGTGAGTAATACAGTTCACCCACGCCCTGCGTCCGCACTCCAATACGCACATAGCATACACTACGCACGTTAGAGGGCAGCGTATAAGAGAAGCTAAGTGGCTGGCTCAGGTTGCCCAACGCTGCACCGGTTTTAGCTTGCTGACCCACAAGGCTGTTGTTGGTATCTACGAACTGCGTGGTATTCACGAATAGCGTCACCGATTCGATATTGCGGCCGGCCGTGGCCTGGCTCACTTGGCAGCTGGCCGTTATAACATTGCCCGATTTGTTGAACGTAACGTTGCGCACTACATAGTAGGGCTGCACCGGCACATCCACAATAGTGTTGCCGCGCACCTCCACCGTGATACTATCCGTGTTGTTCATCCAGGGGCCATTGTCGCGCAGGCGCGTCAGCTTGTAGGTGCCATCAAACAGCGAAGCCGAGAAGCTGCCATCCTGGGCCACATTCAGCGGAATCTTGTTGAAGAAGGCGTAGCCCCGCTGCCACAGTTCCAGCTGCACACCTTGCGTGCGCACGCCCACGGCTTCATCCTGATAGATTACCCGGCCGGTCAGCTGCGACTTTGGCGGATCGAAGTTGTCTGTTTCGCAGCCTGCCAAAAGGAACAGACCAGCCAGAAGAGTTAGTAGTTGTTTCATGAGTGGAAGGCTATTCGAAAGGATTGCGAACAATCTTGGGGTTGTTGTTGAGGATACCATTCCCGATGAAGGTGTAGTAGTTAAGCAGCCGGAAGTTGCGCGGGGTCCGGAAACGCGGTGCCACTTTCCGGTCGAACACGTACTTGCCGTTTTGGGGGCTACCGGGGCGCACTACCCGATATGGGTAGAGCACATAAGCTACAGCGTTGTAGTTGTTGGCATTACCATCCCAAATCTGGTGCGCAATGCGCCAGCGTTTCACGTCCCATACCCGGTGGTCTTCAAAAGCCAGCTCCACGCGGCGCTCATTTTGCAGGCGCGCCAGCGTGAGGGTGGTGAGGCTGTTGGCCGGGAAGCCCGCCCGCTCCCGCACCCGGTTCACATAGGTTAGCGCCTCGGTGGTATTGCCCAGCTCGAAGGCTGCTTCACTGGCATTGAGCAATACTTCGCCCAATCGGAAACGTACCCACCAAATGTCGCTACGGATACCCCGGGTGCTGGATCCACCCGCTGGATCGAGGTACTTGCGGATGTAGAAGCCGCTGTTTGATACTTCGGGCTGGTTGGCTATTGGCCCCGAGGTGCCAGTTAGCAATCCATTGTCACCATTGGGGAAAGGCGTTCCGCCATACACGCTACCCAAGCCTCCCTCAATCGTCTGGTACGCGTTGTTTGCCGAGTTCCAGACTTTTACTCCCGCCTGTAGCTGCACTTCCTGCCCTTTGAAGGTGGTGCCGGGGTAGATGATGGTACCGTACAAGCGGGCATCCTTCCCTGCGAAGGGCTCATTCAGGGTGTTGTAATAAATGTAGTCGGTGTCCGTGGCGTTGCGGGTGGCAATCTGGCTGGGCGTACCGTTGTAGTTTTCGTACGCCTCCACCAGATTCAGGATCGGGGACAGGGCCGACGACCCGAGGTTGTCCTCACGGATACCACGCGGGATGTTGTCGTAGCTGAAGTAGTGCCGACGGTCTTTGGCGGTCAGGAAGTCTTTGGCCATAATTACCTCGGGGTTGTTGGTTTTCTTGGTCAGCGCCTCGAAGAAATTCTCCCCCAGGTTCGGATTTACCCGGTACAGCGAGTAAGGCCCGGTCATTACTTCTTTGGCCGCGTCTAAGGCCTTCTGGTAGTAGGACGCAGCCCGGCTGGCCGGAATACCTACCTCACCGCCCGCCGTCTGAATATTCAGGCCCGACTGGGCATTGTATTTGGCCAAGGAACCGGCGTAGAGCATAGCGCGGCTCTTGAGAGCCATAGCCGTGTAGCGGTTGGCGCGCGTGTTGCTCCCGTTGTTACCCAGCGTGGCCTTTATTTCGTCCAACTCATTAGCAATGAAGTCATAGGCGTCACTTTCCTTGCTGCGGGCCACTTGTAGCGGCGTGGTGTCGCCGCTGAAGTCGTAAATCAGCTGGGTGGTTACCAGCGGCACGCCGCCGTAACGCTTAGTCAGCTCGAAATACACATAGGCCCGCAGAAACCGCAGCTCCGACTTGAACTGCGTTTTCTGGTCATTGGAAAGGCTGGTACTCAGCTTGTCGATGTTTTCCAGCGCAAGGTTGATGTCGCGCACGAGGCCATAGTCCCAGTAGCTCCACCGGAAGGCATCGAAGGTGAACTGGTCGTTGGGGCCGTTGCCGTTGCCCGACCACATGGCCTCATCGTAAGCGGCGTACTGGTCCCAACCGCCGTCAATCTGGGTATGCGAGGGCAGCCGGTCGTAGTAGTTGGCCAGCACCCCGGTAATCAGCACCGGGTCGTTCCAGAGCTGGGAGTCAACGATAATATTAGGTGGATTGCGTTCCAGAAAATCCTTTTCGCAAGCTGAGAGGCCCGTTAGCAGACCAGCCCCTACCACCAAGGTTTTAAATGAGAATTTCATGAGTAAGCGGGTGGATGGCGTTTAGAAAGAAATGGAGAAGCCGGTGTTAACCAGGCGCTGCGGCGGATACGCCAGCCCGTTACCGGACGCCACTTCCGGGTCGATGTCGATATCATCAAGAGAGCTGATGACGAACAGGTTAGTAGCGTTTACATACACCCGCAGGCCAGAGGCGCCAATCTTGCTTAGCCAAGGCTTGGGCAGGTTGTAGGCCAGTTCCACGTTGCGCAGCCGGATGTAGCTCACGTTGCGAATCCAGAAATCATTGCGCCGGTTGAAGTTGGCGTGGCCGGCATTGTCGCGGCGGATGGCCGGGTACTTACCGGGTATCCAGGGGCTGTCGGCATTGTAGGGGTCTTCGTGGTGCCACCGGTCTTCGAAGGTGTAGTTAGGCGAAGTACCGTTGTTCTGGAACGGAATCAGCAACTCAAACTCCCGCTGGTAGGTTTGCATACCCGCCCCTACAATGTCGAAGTTGAGCGTAAAGTTTTTGTAGCCCAGGCTGGTATTCAAGCCGTAAGTCACGAGCGGCGTCCCCCCCTGCCGATAGCCAATGGGACGCTCATCGAGGTAGTTGATAACCTTGTCGCCGTTGACGTCTTTGTACATCAGGTCGCCGGGCAACTGGGTGCGGTTACCCTGGCCGTCGTTGTCAATCTGGTAATCACCAATCTGTTCTTCCGACTGGAACTGACCTACTACCTGATAGCCCCAGCCTACATCAGCCCAACGGTCTGTGTATATGCCGCGGTATTCTTCCCATGAGTTACCGAAGCGCTGCTTGTAGAAGAGGATGTCGCGGCGGCGGGCCAGCGTACCGTGTCCACTCACCGAGTAGGTTAGGCCCCCAGCGTTGCTGGCATAGGTCAGCACTCCTTCCAAGCCCCGGGTGGCATCCGAGTTCAGGTTTTCAGCGGGCAGGCCGTAGCCTACTTCGTTGGGCACCACTACGTCGTAGCGGGCACCAGGCAGACCGTCGCGGCGGCGCTCGAAAATATCGAATGCGCCCGACACCTTCCCGCCCCACAGTCCAAAGTCAAGACCGATGTTGGCAGTGGTGTTGCGTACCCATGAGAGTGTGGTAATAGGCAGGCCACGCGGCCGGACGCCACTGGTATACACGCCGTTGAAGATGGCGTTGCCGCTGTTGAAATCATAGCCCTGCAAGTAGCTGTAGGCATTCAGGCCACTTGGGTCACTGCCTGTCCGGCCGTAGCTGCCGCGCAGCTTCAGCTCGGTGAGCGTGTTGCCGATGCTGTTTTTCAGGAAGGGTTCTTCGCTCACGCGCCAGCCCGCTGTGGCCGCTGGGAAGAAGCCGTAGCGGCTACCCGGCGCAAACAGCCAGGAGCCGTCGTAGCGGCCCAGCACATCCACTATGTATTTCTGCTTGTAGTTGTAGCCTACGCGGGCCACGTAGCCGGCCCGGGCCGTCTCAAACCGTTCGTCGAGCAGATAATCCTGGTTGGCGAAAAACTGCAGTGGGATGTAGTTGTTAGGCGGAACCGTGTGTACAATGTTGTAGCGATTATCGGTGTCGTAGCGCTCATAGGCTGCTACCGCCGCAATGCCGTGGTCGCCGAGCTGCTTGTTGTAGGACAATTGTACCTGCCCGAACCGGTCGATAACGTTGCGCCGCCGCGTTTCGCGCCAGGGGTTCTGGTTGCCCCCACCCTGCACGATGTTGTAGGTATCGGTGGCCTTATCGTAGCGGTACCCGTTGTAGGTGTACTCGAAGCCGTCGAAGTTGAAGTTGGTGTAGTTATAGGAACCCGTAACTCTGGCCGTCAAGCCGAAATCAAAGTTGTACTCCGAAAACAGGTTGATTTTACCGGCGCGCCAATCTTCCTGAATGTAGCCCGTTATGTCCTCGGCGTACGTGGCCGGGTTGACGTTAATATTGTGGGTCTGGTTGACGTAGCGGGGGTTGTCGTTGGCGTAGGGCGCCTCCGTAGGCCACATCGAAAACACGCTTAGCAGCGGGTTGAAGTAGTCGTCGAGGCCTGGTACGCCAGCCTGGTGCCGGTCTTCGTAGCGGGTGCTGATTTGAGTGCCCACTTTCAGGCGCGGCGTTACTTTGGCCTCGATGTTGGACTGCAGGTTGTAGCGCTTGAAATGGTAGTCCTTCATCAGGGCCTGCTGCGACAGGTAGCTGCCCGACAGGTAGTACGTCACGTTATCCGTACCACCCGATACGCTGGCGTTTACGAAGGATTGTGGCACGTTGCTGCGGAATACCATGTCGTGGTAGTCGTAGCTCTTATAGCCCGGCTCGGTACCGACACGCCATTTTTCCAGCTCCTCTGCCGTCAGCCGGATACCCGTTACGGGGTCTGATACGGCGTTGGGAGCCCGGCGCTCCAGCTGCGCCCGGTTCTGCTCGGCTTCCACCAGCCCGCGCTGGTGCTGGTAGGCATTGGCGGGCTTCGGGAACTGCGTGAAGTTCTGAACGCCGTAGTAGCCGTTGAGGTTGATAACCGGCTTGCTGCCGGCGCGGCCCCGCTTGGTGGTAACCAGCACTACCCCGTTGGCTGCGCGCATCCCGTAGATGGCCGCCGAGGCATCTTTCAGGATGGAGATGTTGTCGATGTCGGTGATGCCCAAGTTATTGAACTGCCCCACGTCCGACACGATGCCGTCGATAACGTAAAGCGGGTCGCCCAGATTACGAATCTGGATGTTAGTGCCGTTGCCGGGGCGCGCATCGGGCTGCCGGGCCGTAATACCCGGAATGCGCCCTACCAGCGCACTAGTGGCCGTTACGGCGGGTGTACGCAGCAGGTCGGTGCTTTCCACTTTGCCTACGGCCCCTGTTACGGTAGCGCGCGATTGGGTACCGTAGCCTACTACTACCACTTCGTCCAGGGACTTGTCGTCGGCGCTCAGTTTCACCGACATTCGCGCGGTAGAGCTGCCGGTCGCTTCCTGCGTAGTGAACCCAATAAAGGAGAATACCAATACGGCTCCCTCTTGCGGTACGCTGATGCTGAACATGCCCTGGGCATCGGTGGTAGTACCGCGGGTGGTGCCCTTCACTACCACGTTCACGCCGGGCAGGGCTTCCCCTTTATCGTCGGTAACCACCCCGCGCACTACCACGTCGGCGGCAGGTGTCAGGGACTCGACCGAAGCTGAAAAGGCTGTAGCTGAGGCCTCGGTGGCCAGGCTCAAAGTAGCGCATAGGGCCGCTGGAAGCCAGGTGCGCCGCACTCCGAACCATCTGCTTTGCATTCGTAGATCTGTTCTCATTTCTGGTGGGTTTTGTAAGTTGTTTGCTGGTTTTCTTTAGGAGCGGAGGAACTCCCATATTTTGTCTGCATACTATGTCATGAGCGGCCAATCCATTGAGTTGAGCGAGAATTATTGCACACAATCGTTTGTGAAATACAAGAAGGCAAACGTTTGCGTCATTTAGTTGCTAGTTGAGTGAAAAATCAGGTTGTCCGAACAGCCTTTTTGCGTTTCTACTATTGCCTCATGAAAGGCATCCTCTCACTGTTTCAGCATCGGAGTGTTCAATATTATGGAAATAAAGTAATACACAAACGTTTACGAAGAAAAAAATTTACGCATTCTTCATCATATTCACACTCAACTCATCTTCTATATAGCAGGTACTGCATCCATAAGCGAAGGCAGTAAAACGTTTGTGTTATGCATTGTCTGCCTTATACCCTTCCGGTTTCTTACTGTTGAGTTCGTTTTTTCATCTATTCCCACTTATTGTCCTTTCCCCCATTCAGCTTCCACCCTTCTCTATGCGCTTACCTTTTCTCTCTTCCTGCCGGCGTACCCTTGTGGGGCTAGCTGTCGTGCTGCTCGTGGCAGCAAGTACGCAGGCGCAGCAGGTCCGCCCGCCCGCTTACCCGCTCATCACCCACGACCCCTATTTCAGTTTCTGGGCATTCAACGATACGCTCACGGCGGCCCCCACGCGCCACTGGACCGGGCAGCCGCAGTCGTTGGAAGGCGTGGTGCGGGTGGATGGCAAAGCCTACCAGTTTCTGGGCAAAGCGGCACCTACCTACCGCGCTATTATCCCCACGGTGCAGGAGCAGCCATACACCGCGCGCTACACGTTTAAAAAGCCGGCGGAAGGTTGGGAAAAACCGGGGTTTGCGGCCGCCCAACGCTGGGCCACCGGGCCAGCCCCCTTCACCGACAACACCACCCTGCGCGGCACCACCTGGACCGGCGGCGACGTATGGGTGCGGCGCACCGTAACGGTAACCGGGCCGCTGCCCAAGGGCAAACTCTCACTCATGCTCTGGCACGACGACGACGTGGAAGTGTACCTGAACGGCGTGCTGCTGCTCAAGCGCACCAACTACAACGGGCGGTACGAGTACTTCCCGGTGCCGGAAGCGGCCCGGCAGGCGCTACGGCCGGGCGAAAACCTGCTGGCCATGCACTGCACCAGCCCCCAGGGGGGCGAGCATCTGGATGCCGGACTGTACGAGGAGCTGCCGCAGCAACTACTGCCCACCGCCACGCAAACAGCCGTAACGGTTACGGCCACCCAAACCACCTATTCCTTCACGGCCGGCGCCGTTCAGCTGACCGTCAATTTCCTCTCGCCGTTGCTGCTGGACGAGCTGGAAACCGTGGCCCGGCCGGTGAGCTACGTTACGTTCGGGGCCGCTTCCAGCAACAGCCAGCCGCATGCCGTGCAGGTGCTACTGACGGAAGCGGGTACGGCCGCCGCCAACACGCCTTACCAGCAGGTAACAACCCAGGCCGGCCGCGGCAGTACTCTCGCCTGGCAGAACATCGGCACCAAAGACCAACGCATCCTGGGCCAGGCCGGCGACAATGTGCGCATCGACTGGGGCTATGCGTATTTGGCGGCCCCGCTAACCGCCCAAACGGGCACTGGCGCGCCAGTATCCCTGAAAACCGCGTTTGTGCAGTCGGGCAAGCTGGCGGCTACTACTACAGCTACTACCGGGCAGGCACAGCGCACCGCAATAGCCGCTGTACTCGACCTGGGCCGGGTGGGCGCGCAAACCACCGAGCAGCACGTACTATTGGGCTACGACGACCTGTACTCGGTGCAGTATTTCGGGCAGAACCTGCGGGGCTGGTGGCGCCGCGACCCCGCTACCACCATGCCCAAAACCCTACAGACTGCCGAAGCCGACTATGCCCGTCTCCGTCAGAAATGCACCGCCTTCGATAAGCAGCTTTATACTGATGCCCAGGCGGCCGGCGGCCAGCAGTACGCCGACCTCTGCCAACTGGCGTATCGGCAGGCTATTGCGGCGCATAAGATTGTAGCCGGGCCCAAGGGCGAAGTGTTTTTCCTGTCCAAAGAGAACTTCAGCAACGGCTCCATTGGCACCGTAGACATAACGTACCCGTCGGCACCGCTGTTTTTGCTCTACAACAACGAGCTGGCCAAGGGCCTGCTACGCTTCATCTTCGATTACAGTGAATCGGGACGGTGGAAAAAGGACTTTCCGGCGCACGATATCGGTACTTACCCGCTGGCCAACGGCCAGACCTACGGGGAAGATATGCCCGTGGAAGAAGCCGGCAACATGCTGATTCTGACGGCTGCCGTCGTGAAGATGGATGGCAAGCCCGACTTCGCGCGGCAGCATTGGCCTACGCTTACCAAGTGGGTGGGCTTTCTGAAGCGCGACGGATTTGACCCGACCAGCCAACTCAGCACCGACGACTTTGCCGGCCACCTTGCCCGCAACACCAACCTCTCCGTCAAGGCCATCATGGGCATTGCCAGCTACGGCCAGCTTGCCCAGCAGCTCGGCGACCAAGCCACCGCCACCGAGTACCTGACCCTGGCCCGCGACCTGGCCAAACGCTGGCAAACCATGGCCCAGGACGGCGACCATTATGCCCTCACCTTCGATAAACCCGCTGGCTCGTGGAGCCAGAAGTACAACCTGGTGTGGGATAAGCTGCTGGGGCTAAACGTATTCCCCAAAGAAGTGGCCCAGCAGGAACTGGCCTTTTACCTCCAGCACCAGCAGCGCTACGGATTGCCGCTGGACAGCCGCAAGACTTACACCAAGTCGGACTGGATTGTGTGGACGGCCACGCTGGCCGAGCGCGACGCCGACTTCCGCGCCCTGATTCAGCCGGTGTGGCAATTTGCCAACGACACGCCCTCCCGCGTCCCCCTCAACGACTGGCACGAAACCACCAATGCCCGGCAGGTCGGCTTTCAGGCCCGCTCGGTGGTGGGCGCCTACTTCATCAAGCTGCTGGAAAAACGGCTGGCTAAGTAACCTACGCTGCGGAGTAGCAGGCAACTGGTTTGTCATACGTGCTGACAACGACTGGTCCGCTGGCAAAAAAGCCAGCAGACCGGCACCCACCTCGCAGCTTGGGTTAAATAAGTAATGATTTTGCGCAAAGCTCCTGCCTGCGCCATCGGCTGCAAGCAGGGGCTTCCCGTATCTTTACTTGTACACGAAATCCAGTTGCCATGCCGCCCATTACCAGCCTCTCCCAGCTCGACCTCACCAAAAGCTATACCTACGCCGACTACCTAACGTGGCAGCTGACGGAGTGGGTGGAACTCATCAAGGGCAAAGTGCGGCCCATGAGTCCCGCCCCACGGGTCATGCATCAGCGAATTTCCAGCCGCTTAATGGGCACGATCTACGCAAAGTTGGCCGACCGAAGCTGCGAGGTTTTCCACGCCCCATTTGATGTGCGCCTCACCAAAACGTCGGCCAACGGCGACGCGCAGATTACAACGGTGGTGCAGCCCGATATCTGCGTGGTGTGCGACCCGCAAAAGCTGGACGAGAAAGGCTGCGTGGGCACGCCCGACTGGATTATTGAAATCCTGAGCCCCGGCAACCTCGCCCGCGACACCAAGGAGAAATTCGACCTCTACGAGGAAAATGAAGTGCCGGAATACTGGATTGTGTCGCCCGGTGAAAAGAGTATTACCGTGTATGTGCTGCACGAAGGCCGCTACCAAGTGCGTGGCGAGTTCTACACGCCTGGCCCTGTGCCTGTCCACACGCTGCCAGAAGTTGGTATTGAGTGGACTGAGGTGTTTGAGGGGGTGTAGAATCTTATTTTCCAGCTACTGCTTTTTCAATCAGCTTCATCCATTCCCATTGCTTGCGCTTCCAGGTGTAGTGCATGTGTTTCGGATTACCGGCAGTAGTAAATTCATCTCCCCTGACCTGAAACTGAATGGTTTTCCTGCCCAGATAGAACATCACATGAACTACATCATCGTGTATTGATGTCGGCGGTAAAAACTTTATTGCATTGGGATGACTACGGTTGTAGGCCACGAAATCCTGGAAGAATTTTTCTCCAGCTATGAAGTGAGTTTTATTTTGGAAGTAGAAATCAATGATACTTCCCTTTCCTGCCATTACAGGTTGATTCTGGCAGCAATCAAGCTTTTTAGAAAGAGTCTTTCCCTTATATCGCCAGAATAAATAGACAGTTAGCTCCTCTTCGTTACACTGACAATTCTTGCTTGGTTTGTCTATAGCATTTAGGTCAGGCAGTGCCTCACATCCAACGCAGCCGCTCTGATAGTAGAGCACTGTATCAATTCCTACTTTCTTTAACCGACCGACGAGAAGCTCATGCAGGTTCCGTAATCGGTTATGCGGCGGAATGTCTTTTTGCAGGTAACGCTCAGTAAGCGAATTCAACGCCAATATGTAAGCAGGTGCCTTATTTGTGGCAACCGATGGTTGCTGCACTTCTATAAAGGAGAAGCCAGAGAAAGAAAGAATCCCTGCCAAAACCGCAACGAGTAATAACCTATTTTGAGATCTTCTCATTTAGTGTATTGCTTATGTAATAAAACGCTATAAATCTATACATAACATAGCAAGAACGTCGTTTTTACTATACCTTCCGGCGTCCTTTCAAGCTCCTCCCTCTCATGCTGTTTCGTACCCTTTCTCGCCTGCCGCTGCTGGTGCTGCTGGCCGTGCTATGTGCCTGCTCGAAGCCCGGCGCCGATACCGCCGCCAACCCCGACGGCGAGGAAATCGACCCGCAGCAGAACCTGGTGTTTCTCTTCGATGAGGCCGTGGTGGACAAGGCGCAGCAGGACCGTTGGGACACGGTGCAGTATGTGAAGTTTCAGCCGGCCATGCGCGGCAAGTTCAAGTGGACTTCCGACCGGGAACTGGTGTTTTCGCCGCTGGCGCCGTTCCGGCCGAGCACCACGTTTCAGGCGGAACTGCAACCGGCCGCGCTGCCCAGCAACAAGCAGAAGCTGAAGCTACCAGAAAGCCGCACCAAGTTTCACACGCCATTTCTGGCCCTGAATGAGCCGCAGGCGTTCTGGGGCCGCTCGACGCGGGCCGCCGGTACCGCCGAAATGCGCATCGATCTGCCCTTCAACTACAGCGTGCGTCCCTCCGACGTGAAGCCGCTGCTGCGCGTAACCCAGGACGGGCAACCCGTGGCCTTCGAGGTGCGCAACGTGGAGCCGGGCCAGACGGTGAGTGTGGGCCTCACGCAGGACGTGCGCCCCGGCAGCCCGCTCACGGTGGCGCTGGCGCAGGGCTTGCAGGCCGTGGGCAGCGACCGAGCTTCCACCACCGAGTACACCACCACCGTACCGGTGCCCGACCAACAGGAGCTGGAGGTGCGCTCCATTACGGGCAGTCTGCAAAACGCCGACCCCATCGTAACCATCCAAACCAACCAGCCCGTCAACGAAGCGGACCTGCAAAACGGCCTCACGGTGTCGCCGGCAGTGGCGTACTCGGTGGAGCAGCTGGAAAGCGGGTTCGTGCTGAAAGGCGGGTTCGAGGCTGGCAGAGTCTACCAGATTAATCTGGTGCAGGGCGTGCGCGGGGCGCTGGGCGGGCAGTTGGCCAGCAGCGTAACCGAGACGGTGAGCTTCGTGACCGAGCAGCCCACCATCAGCTTCGCCAGCGCCGACAAGGCCATGTACCTCGATGCGCTGGGTTCCCGCAACCTGGGCGTGCGCATCAACGAGGTGGCCAAGGTGCAGGTAACCATTGCCAAAGTGTACGCCAACAACATCCAGCAGCTGTTGCGCGGCGAGCAGCAATACGGCTACCCCGAATACAACGAAGACGGGGAGAGCGAAGGCGAAAGTGAAGACGGCGGGTACGTGGACCGCTCCTACCGCTACTATGATATTGAGAACCTCGGCAACGTGCTCAACGAGCGGACCTACACCGTGGCCGGGCTGCCCAAGGCGCAGGGCGTACGGCTGCTGAACCTGAACCTGAAAGACCTGGAGTTTTCGGGTGGGCTGAAGGGCCTGTACGTGGTGAAAGTGCAGGACACCGAGCGGCAGTGGCTGCAAGTCAGCAAGCTGGTATCGGTGTCGGATATCGGCATGATTGTGAAGCAGGGCAAGAATGGCAGCACGCTGGTGTTTGCCAACTCCATCCGCACGGCCAAGCCGCTGTCGGGGGTGGAAGTGCGCTTCGTGAGCTCCAACAACCAGGTGATTAGCACCAGCGTTACCAACCGGGAAGGCGTGGCCAAATTCGACACCACTACCGCCAACTCGCGCTTCAAGCTGAGCATGCTGGTGGCGCAGCGCGAGTCGGATTTCACGTTTCTGGACTTGACCCGGAGCGGCGTGGAAACGTCGCGGTTCGAGGTGGGCGGCATGCTCAGCAACGCCGCGCGCTACCAGGCCTTCCTCTACGGCGACCGGGACTTGTACCGCCCCGGCGACACCATCCGCAGCAACACCATCATCCGGACCGAGGACTGGAAAAACCCGGTGGCCCAGCTACCCGTCAAGATTCGGCTGCTGCTGCCCACCGGCAAGGAATACGCCAGCCTGCGCAAGGAGCTAACCGCCGCCGGCAGCTTCGAGGCCGATTTCATTCTGCCGCCCAGCATCATGACCGGCACCTACACCATGGAAGTGCTTACCGGCAACGACGTGCTGCTGACTTCGCGGCAGGTGAGCGTGGAAGAGTTTATTCCGGACCGGATGAAGGTGACGGTGAAGGCCACGCCCGCCGTAGTCAAGCCCGGCCAAACCGTTTCCGCGCAGATTACCGCCCTCAACCTATTCGGCCCGCCCGCCGCCGACCGCAAGTTTGAGGTGGACTTCTCGCTGAAAGAAAAACCCTTCACCCCCAAGAAGTTCGAGGACTACACCTTTAGCCTGAGCACCGGCGAGCAGCGCCGCACGCGCTACGGCAACGAGTCGGGCACCTCGTCGTTGGCGAGCCGCTTCGAGAATACCACCCGCGAAGGCACCACCGACGCCGCCGGCCGCGGCACCGCCACCTACGACCTGCCCAACTACACCGACCTCGGCACGCTGCAAGGCACGGCCTTCACCACGGTGTTCGACGAAACCGGCCGGCCCGTCAACCGCCTGGCCACCTTCGAGGTGCAAACCCAGGCGGTGATGTTCGGGCTGAAAACGCTGCCCGAAATGTTTGAAACCCGCGAAGTCATTCCAATTAAGCTGGTGGCCCTCACGCCGGCCGGGCAGCCCACCAGCGCCGAGGCCCGCGTGCAGGTGGTGCGGCTGCTGTGGGAAACGGTGATTGAGCGCCAGGGCGGCCGCTACGTGTACAACTCGCAGCGGCGCGAGGAAACCGTGATGGACCAGCGCGTAGCGGTGGGCAAGCAGGGCAACGCTGGCAACCTGGGCTTCCCGGCCAGCTACTCCGGTGAGTACGAGGTGCGCGTGTCGCGGCCCGGCGCTGATACGTACGTGGCTCAGCAGGTGTACGCCTACGGCTACGGCGACACCCAAAGCAACGCCTTCGAGGTGAACAACGAGGGCGAGGTGACTATTGCCGCCGACAAAGAGAAATACCAGCCCGGCGAAACCGCCCATCTGCTGCTGAAAACGCCCTTCCCCGGCCGCATCCTCGTGACCGTGGAGCGGGACCGGGTGCTCAACCATTTCTATGTGAACACCGACGAGAAATCAGCCCAAGTCAGCATCCCGATTCAGGGCGGGCACGTCCCGAACATCTACGTGACGGCCACCGCCATCCGCGAAATCACCGATAACCGCCTGCCGCTCACGGTAGCGCGTGGCTTTGTGCCGCTGGTGGTGGAAAAGCCGGAAACCAAGCTGGCCGTGGCCATCAAAGCGCCTGAGCTAAGCCGCTCGCAAGTGTGGCAAACGGTGGAGGTACGCACCGCGCCCAACGCCAACGTGACGCTAGCCATCGTGCATGAAGGCATCCTGCAACTAAAGGATTACCGCACGCCCGACCCCTATGGCTATTTCTACCAGAAGCGCGCCCTCGAAGTAAGCGCCTACGACGTGTACCCCTTCCTGCTGCCCGAACTCGGCACCAGCTCGTCGGGCGGCGACGCCTCCGACCTCTCGCGCCGCACCACGCCCGTTCCCTCGCGCCGGGTGAAATTATTCGCCAAGTGGAGCGGCGTACTCACCGCCGACGCCAGCGGCCTGGTGCGCTACAAGCTACGCGTGCCGCAGTTCAGCGGCGCCGTCCGCATCATGGCCGTGGCCTACAAGAACGACGCTTTCGGCTCCACCGAGCAAACCATGCGCGTCGCCGACCCGGTGGTCATATCAACGGCCCTCCCCCGCTTCCTCAGCCCCGGCGACACGATTGACGTGCCGGTGACACTGACAAATACAACGAAAGACGTATTATTTGGCAGTGTAAGAATTTCTCCATCTAGACACACTTCTGAAGACCCTCTGATCAGGATTCAAACACCCGCTGATACGGATCCAAATCAAAGTGACGAAGGCCATTACGAAGAAGCCGAGTTGCCAGGGCGGCGAGTAGTGTTAAAGCCAAATACCGAGCAGCGCATAGTATTCCGAGTAGCTGCATCTCGTTTGGGCAATGCCAAACTAACTACTAGAGTATCTTATAATAGAAGGTCAACTAACTCTGGACCACCTCAATTAGGAACCGAAACCATCGAGCTACCCATCCGGCCTGCTTCGCCGTTGCAGAAGCGCGCGGGGGCGGGCGTGGTGGCGGGTGGCGCGACGCAGCAGCTGAACCTAACGAGTGACTTCCTGCCGTCGTCGATGCGGAGCCACCTGGTGGTGAGCCGCTCGCCGATGACCGAGTTTGCCAAGGATTTGCGCTACCTGCTGCAATACCCCTACGGCTGCCTGGAGCAAACCGTATCGGCCGCCTTCCCGCAGCTGTACTACGGGGATTTGGCGGCGTCATTGGGGCAGAAAACCGGCAAAACGGGCAAGGCCGGCCTGTTCAATCCCAACTATCATGTGCAGGAAGCCATCCGCAAGGTGGAAGCCCAGCAGATGTACAACGGCAGCCTCAGCTACTGGCCCGGCGGCGACTACGACAACTGGTGGGCCACGGCCTACGCTGCCCACTTCCTGCTCGAAGCCCAACAAGCCGGCTTCACCGTGAACAAGAGCGTGCTCGACCGAGTGCTCGGCTACCTGCAAGCCCGCACCAAAAAGCGCGAAACCAACACCTACAACATCATCCAGACCGGCGGCGTAATTCAGCAGCTCACCCTAGCGAAAAAGGAAATTCCGTACTCGCTCTACGTGCTGGCCCTGGCCGGCCGCCCCGACCCGGTGGCGCTCAATTACTACAAAGCCAACCGCAAGCTGCTGGCCGAAGATTCGCGGTGGGTACTGGCTTGCGCCTTTGCCGTGGGTGGCAACCAACGCAGCTACCGCGAAGCCCTGCCCACCCGCTTCGGCACCCAAACCATGGCCAGCCGCGAGCTGGACGGCTCGTTCTCCTCCCCCATCCGCGACGAAGCCCTGGTGCTCAACGCCCTCCTCGCCGCCGACCCCAGCAACCCGCAGATAAACACACTAGCCCGCCAGCTCAGCCGCCAGGTGAAATCGGCGCAGTGGCTGAACACGCAGGAGCGCGCCTTCTCGCTGCTGGCGCTGGGCAAGCTGGCCAAGAAAAACGCAGCCAGCACGGTCACAGCAAGTGTGTTGGCTGACGGGAAGGCCATGGGCAACTTTACGGGCAAAGACCTCACCGTAAACAACGTGGCCAACCGCCCGCTGGCCTTGCGCACCAGCGGCAAGGGCAGCCTCTACTACTTCTGGGAAATGGAAGGCATCAGCCGCAACGGGCAGGTAATCGAGGAAGACGCTTACCTGCAAGTGCGCCGCCAGTTCCTGAACCGCGCCGGCCAGCCCCTGGGCAGCACCAGCTTCCGGCAGAACGATTTGGTGGTGGTCAAAATCACGCTACAATCCGCGGAAAGCGCCGGGGAAGTGCAGAACGTGGCCATTACCGACCTGCTGCCCGCCGGCCTGGAAATCGAGAATCCGCGCATCGGGGCGGTCCGGGACCTGACCTGGGCCACCGACGCCGCCCAACCCGACTACCTCGACGTGCGCGACGACCGACTCAACCTGTTCACCACGGCCAGCCCCACGCCTAAGTCGTTCTACTACCTCTGCCGCGCCGTCAGCAAAGGCACCTTCAAGCTCGGCCCCGTCAGCGCCGATGCTATGTACAACGCCGAGTATCACAGCTACAACGGCGCCGGCGTGGTGCGGGTGCGGTAGAATAGCAGTTGAGCTGTTACCTATGCATTGCCCCTTCACACTTATCACCGCCTGGCTGGTGGCTTTTTACATTAGCAATCCGGGGCGTTAGAAAATTTTGTGAAGCCGTTTGCTAAGCTAGCTGACTGGGCAGGGGCTTGCCTGGCCAACATATCGTTCCTCGCAGAGCAAGTAACGGGACTATACGTCTGATCTGTAGCGTGGATTTTCCCTGCTTCACGCCTTTTGGCAGCTTACTGTGCCCCCTGAATCAAACAAACCTACCGTTTGGATTACTATAAAACTTGTAATAAGCATTTATATAAGTTCATCTATTATATTCGCAACTGGTAAATCTGGTTTAAAGGTGATTTTCTGTAGAAATTTCTTCTCTCTTAAACTTAGATCAATGCAAAGGCACCAACAGGCAGCCTTTACCCTGAAATAATGGCTTACTAGGGCGCAAATCCCCGAATAAATCACTATACAGCTCTTATTTCCTGTCTTCACTTACCGCACGAATGCGCAGCACATTTTTTTATCTTTTTTTCCTTCTAATAGCAAGCTCTTGTGGTTCTTCCAGAAGCTTAGTCTACTTTAAAGATTTAGAAAAATCCCCCAACTATACGGAGGAAGTTAAAAACAAAGTCAATCCTAAAATTCAACCCGACGACTTATTAAGTATTACGGTAAGCAGCCTTAATCCAGAATCTAATGTCTTATTCAACAATGGCGTTCTACAAACAATAGGAGGCACTAGTAGTGGGGTGGCTACCAGTCGTACCAACGAAGGCTATCTGGTTGATAAGGACGGCGGTATTAACTTCCCGGTTTTGGGCAACGTCAAGCTTGGTGGTCTGACCAAAGAAGAAGCTACCAGCAAAATGGTTGCTGAAATAAGTAAGAGCGTTAAAAACCCGATAGTTAATATCAAATTCATCAATTTCAGAATCACAGTACTCGGTGAAGTCAATAGACCGTCCACGTTTCTTGTTCCCAGTGAAAGAGTGAACTTGTTGGAGGCAATAGGGCTGGCCGGTGATTTAACAGCGTTTGGCAAACGGGAGAACGTGCTAATTATTCGAGAAACCAATGGAATTAGAAGCACTTCCAGAATTAATCTAACCAGCAAAGAGGCCTTGAATTCGCCTTCTTTTTATCTGCAACAGAACGATGTAGTATATGTAGAGCCGGCGAAAATCAAGTCGCTCCAAAGCGGCGACAGCAGCTTTTATATTCCACTGGTTTCGCTAGGAATTTCGGTAATAACGGCCTTGATATTTCTTACTAAATAATACTTAGATAAAAATCATGGCTACCAACGAATTATTCCCTTTACGCTCTGAACAGCCAGAGGCAAAAGATATTAAGCGTATCATTTCCCAGTACACTCGCTTTTGGTATCTATTTCTACTGGGAATAGCAATTAGCATAGCAATTGCTTTTTTATATCTACGCTATTACGCAGTACCTCAATACAATGTCTATAGCACTTTATTAATTAAGGATGATAAAAGCGGCCAAAGCTTAGCAAACGCCGATGCGCTTAACGATTTAAGCTCTTTCAAATCAACGAGGAATATCGATAATGAAACTGAGGTTATAAAGTCGAAAAGCCTGATGCGGCGCGTGGTCAGCGAATTAGGTCTGGCTACCAGCTATTATGTAGAAGGGAGAGTAACTGATAAAGAAATATATGGCAGCGGCTTACCAATAAAAGTAATTCCAACCGTACTAAAGGACAATTCACCTGGTAACACATTAACAATATATACGAAATCAAATACTACTTTTGAATTAGAGGATGCGACTGGTCGTACCATGCTAAAATACGGCCAGATTATCACCAAACCTTATGGTTCATTTACTGTCGTGGCAACAACGCCTACAGTTACGGCCGGCACTAAAATTATAGTTCGCTTTCAAAATATCCAGCAGATAGCTGATTACTACAGCCGGGCCATTGGGATACAGCCAATAAATAAAAATGCCAGCATCCTTTACTTAAGCCTCACAGACCCAATACCTGAAAAAGCAAAGGATGTAGTCAATAAGCTGATGGATGTCTACAACCGGGAAGCTGTTGAAGACAAGAACCTAATGGCTACCAATACGCTGAAGTTCCTGGATGAACGTCTGCAATACATTACCTCCGACTTATCAGACGTAGAAAAGACGGTAGAAAAATACAAAAGCTCCAATAACCTAACCGACGTCAGCACCCAGGCTTCCATCTACACCGAGCAGGCCAGCACCTACAATACCCAACTCTCGGAATGGGCTATTCAGATAGAGGTGCTAGAATCGATAGAAAAGTACCTGCAAAAAGCTGGCGACCAAAGCTCTACGGTTCCCAGTACATTGGGTATCAAAGATGAAACCCTTTTAGGTTTAATAGGGCAGTTCAATCAGCTGCAATTGGAACGGGAGCGAATGCTACGCACCACCCAGCCGGGCAACCCGCTGGTGCAGAATATAAACGAGCAGTTGATTGGGTTGCGCGTCAAGATTTTAGAGAACCTCCGAAACATTAAACGGGGTTTGCTTATTACCAGCAACAACCTAAAATCCAACGTCGGGCAGTTTCAATCCAAGATTAGAAAGGTACCGGGTATGGAACGAGAACTGCTCCAAATAAATAGGCAGCAGTCCATTAAACAGAGTATTTACTCCTACCTCCTACAGAAACGCGAGGAAACGGCTATTTCGCTGGCCGCCACCGCTTCCGTAGCCCGAGTGCTCGACCCGGCCATGGGTGGCGACTACCCAATCAGCCCCAACGGCCAGTCGATTTACCTGATGGCAATCCTGTTAGGTTTGGGTATTCCATTTGCGGGTTTATACGTGGCCAGCCTGCTCAACAACAAGGTGCAGTATCAGCAGGATGTAACTGCCATTACGGATGCTCCAATCATTGGCGAAATTGCCCACAACACCCAAGATACGGTAGTTGTAACCAAAGGCAGCCGTAGCCCTATTGCAGAGATGTTCCGCTTGGTTCGGGCCAATCTGAACTTTGTAACCATGGGCAAGAACAACCTGACACTGCTGGTTACCTCGGGCCGAAGTGGCGAAGGCAAAACCTTCTTCAGCATCAACCTGGCCGCCAGTCTAGCTATAACCGGCAAGCGCGTGGTGCTGCTGGACTTAGACTTACGCAACCCAACAGTCGCCAAGAAGCTCCATTTCGGCGAAGGCCCCGGCATTACCGACTACCTCGTGTCCGACACGGTTTCCATCGAGGATATTATCCAATTCCCCCAGGAAGCACCTGACTTATCTGTCATTTCTGCTGGCTCACTGCCCCCCAATCCCGCTGAACTGATGATGAGTACCAAGTTCACTCATCTACTCACCGAACTCAAGGCGAGCTTCGATTACATCATCATCGACACTCCCCCAGTAGGCCAAGTAGCCGATGCCTTCACTATAAGTTCACTTATCGACTACACCATCTATTTGGTACGCTACAATTACACTCAAAAGGCCTGGCTTACGATTGTTAAGAATATCTATCGAGACAAGATGCTTGGTAAGCTTATGCTTGTATTGAATGATGCAAAGGAAGTTAATGGAAGTAATTATGGCTACGGCTATGAGTATGGGTATGAATTCAGAACCCATGAAGCCAAAAAACAATAGCAAAACAATTGTATTTATAAAATATTGAAAAAAATACTTTATTTTAAGTTAACATGAAGACAGGCTTTCAACAAATATCAGGCAATCCAAGGTATATTAAATTTGTTGAATGGGGTAAATTAATAGCAATTACCGGCGGAAGTCAAGCTATTGTTCAGATAGCAGTATTAGTTAGTGGAATTATAATCATTAGACTACTACCTACCGAAGAATATGCCTTATACACATTAGCTAATACTATGCTAGCAACAATAATAATTCTTGCTGATAGTGGCATAAATATAGCTGTTATGTCGGAAGGAGGAAAAGTATGGCAAGACAGCAAAAAACTCAGCATAGTTCTATCAACTGGGTTAGATTTACGAAGGAAATTTGCTGTTGTAAGTCTTCTTATATCAACTCCAATATTAGCCTATCTGCTACTACATCATGGCGCTTCTAAAATTAATACTTTCGCCATTATTATTACCATTATACCTGCTTTTCTAGCAGCTATGTCTGATTCAATATATGAGATAGCACCTAAGCTATTCCAAGACATAAAGCCACTTCAGAAAAATCAAGTAAGCGTAAGCATCGCAAGAATTTTTTTAAGCATTGTTGCCTTATTAATAGCTCCTTTATCATCTCTTGTAATATTAGCGGGTGCTATACCACGTATTTACGGAAATATAAAACTCAAAAAAATAGCTTCTAAGAGAGTTTCACTAAATGAACATCCAAACATAGAAGTACGTAAATCTTTGCTAAATATTGTCAAATTATCTATACCAGGTTTAATATATTACTGTTTATCAGGCCAACTTAATATATGGTTGATATCTTTTTTTGGTCAAACAAAATCTATTGCTACTATAGGAGCAATTAGTCGACTAACAATGGGCTTGAGTTTATTTTCTTCTATTTTTACCATGCTAATTATTCCAAGATTTGCCCGATTACCTAATTACAAAAACATAATCAGAGCTTATTTTATTAGATTACAGTTGCTATTGATAGCTGTAGTTGGAATAATATTAGTATTTACTTGGGCAGGAAGCAAAGAATTACTTTGGATCATTGGGCCGAAATATGGGGGGTTGCATGCTGAGCTTTTTTTAGCTATGTTAAGTTCGTGCATTATTTTATTGCTTGGCAGTACATATTCTCTGTATTCCACTAAAGGCTGGGTTATGCATCCATCTCATTCTATTTCAGTCAGCATTTTGGCTACAGTTCTAAGCCTATTTTTATTTAATATTTCGACCCTTAAAGGCGTATTTTATATGAATATTTTTGTAGCATCAGTGGAATATACAAATTGTTTATTTTACACTTTTATCAAAATTAATAAGATATCAAACAGTATTAACTAACAATAAAATGCAATCATGATAAAATTCAGCATTGGCATTCCAGCATTTAAGAGCGTTTTTTTAAAGGAATGCATAGACAGTATTCTAAAACAAGATTATCAATACTTCGAACTCATAATAGTTGATGATTGTTCACCAGAACCCATCGACAAAATTGTATCTAGCTATTCAGACAGTAGAATAAAATATTTCAAGAACGAAACAAATATTGGAGCAGAACACGTAGTTGATAATTGGAATATTTGTTTAGAAAAATCTTCGGGAGATTATTTTATTTTAATGGGTGATGATGACAAACTACAACATAATTATTTGCAAGAATTTATAAAGTTGATTAAACAACATCCTGGATTATCTGTATATCACTGTCGTTCCAAAATTATCGACGAAACCTCAAAGCCTTATAGTATAACTTCAATAAATCCTGATTACGAGAACGTATATGATTTTATTCTGTCATGTATTAAACAACATAGGCATCAGTATGTATCAGATTTTGTATATAAGACAGAATCATTAAAAGCTAGAGGTGGATTTTATAAACTTCCTTTAGCATGGGCGTCTGATTACTTAAGTGCATGGATAGCTAGCATTGAAAACGGAATAGCTCACACAAATATTACGCTTTTCAATTACCGTATGAA
This sequence comes from Hymenobacter telluris, assembly GCF_017313265.1. Classification (GTDB taxonomy): domain Bacteria; phylum Bacteroidota; class Bacteroidia; order Cytophagales; family Hymenobacteraceae; genus Hymenobacter; species Hymenobacter telluris. The sequence goes on from NZ_JAFLQZ010000003.1 coordinate 276,213, forward strand.
TCGATATTCAATTACATCTAGCAATAATATTAGAATCATTACTCTAAAAACAAAAGCCCTTATACAATGCAATGAGTGGCTTCAAGAGTTTCTCGAAACTCCTCCCTCTGATGAAGACAACTTTCTTAAATACTCTTTAATACAAGTAGCTCTTGCTAAGAAGAAAAAAACAGACAAAATCAGTGCCATTAAGCAGATTATAGGCTTATCAAATCCATTTTATGGTGCACTCAATATAATAAAAGCAAGAAAAGAACTTCATATTACTTCAAGTGATATATTATCTGCATTTATAAGCTCTATATTTTCCAAAATTGATACATCAACAGAATAATTTAATAAATATTTTTTGATATCTATTTACAATTTTATTGAAAATAGACACGAGTTGTGATAAGCAAAAAAACTATTAGTTAGATATTTATTTATAATTTGATATTAAACCAAATAGCAAATCACATTTTCAACCATGCCTAAAATGATAAGCATAGCAACTCCAACTTTCGGGAAGCCTAAATACCTCAGAGAGTGTGTGACTAGTGTTCATCAACAGTCTATTAAGACGCAACATATAATATGCGGTGGCAACTTCTCGTCAGAAGAACTTGAGAGCAACCGAGTTCAAGTTATACTACGAAACCCTGATCCTGGAATGGTTACTTGCTGGAATACTGCAGCAGATTGTATAAACACTGAATATATTGGTTTTTTAGCTGACGATAACACCTTAACTCCAAACTATTCAGAAACATTAATATCCTTCCTTGAAAACAACCCCGAATGTGATTTAGTATTTTGCAATCAATACCATATGGACGAAAATGGATTAATCGATAAAGATAAAAGCTTTGCTTTTACAAAACATTTCGGCCGTGACAAATTAAGTTCAGGAATAATTCAGAATCATGAATACAATTTTTTATTAGAAAATAATTCTATCCCATTAGAAGCTTGTATTATTAGAAAAAAAATATGGAAATCTTTTGGTCCATTTAACATAAATGCAAAAGGAGCCTTTGATCAAGAGTTTATTTATCGCCTAATTCTTGGCAAAGTAAAAATCGGCTTCTTGCCTGAATATCTTATGAATTTTAGATGGCATAACGATGCATACTGCTCCGTCAATAAACTAGATCATAGCATTGGTAGCTCATGGGTAAATCAATCACTAATGCATGAAAGCATAGAACATTATTCCTTTTTCAGAAACAGGAGTTTTGACGACAAATTAAGAATACTAAAGATGGACCCATCAATTAAAAACAAAACATCGTTAGCACTATCCCTATTAAAAGAGAATGGCAGCATAAAATATTTAGCAAGTCGTTTTATTAATTTTGCAGTAAAGTAGACCAGTATTATCTTTTCCAATTATAAAGAAACTCTATAAGATTCATGAAAATAATTTTCTTATGCGGCTCACTCGAACCTGGCCGTGACGGCATAGGAGATTATGTACGTCGTTTATCAGGAGAACTTCTTAGAGCAGGGCATTATGCATCAGCTATATCTTTGTATGACCAGCATGTTCATGAAGCTTATTTTGGCGACCAGCTTTCCGATAGTAAAGCTTTATCAGTTCTTCGTCTACCTTCGGTTTGGAAGTCAAGTAAACGTTTTGCACGAGCAGAACAGTGGGTGAATGAATTCAATCCTGATTGCATTAGCCTACAGTTTGTGCCTTTTGCTTTCCACAAAAAAGGATTGCCATACAATATGGGTAAACACTTATCCAGCCTTGGCCGGGGCAAAAAATGGCACATCATGTTTCATGAGCTATGGGTTGGCATGGACTATGAGGCACCTATAAAATTCAGGATATTAGGTAAGGCTCAGCAATTCATAATTAAGTCCTTGATTAATCTGATACAACCTAGAGTAATCCATACTCAGACTCATCTATACCAAATACAGCTTTCCAAGCTGGGCGCTACAGCTCATTCTTTGCCACTATTCGGCAACATCCCGGTTGAAAACGTTGACAGTGAAAATTGTAATAGCGTTACTATAGCAGATACGTCTCGGTCAGTATCGCTTGTATTGTTTGGCAATATTCATCAAAGCTCTTTTGTTCAACCATTCACCGATGAAGCCGCCGCATACGCGCAAACGACTGGCACCTCTTTGACGTTAGTGCTTGTTGGTCGTTGTGGGCCGGAAGCAGAACATTGGGTTTCTGCATGGAAGGCTGCCGGATTGACCGTGGAAGTATTAGGCGAGCAATCACCAAGCTATATCTCGGCAATCCTGCGAAAGGCTACCTTCGGTTTGGCCACTACCCCAACGGCTTTGATAGAGAAGAGTGGTACTGCGGCGGCTATGAAAGAGCACGGCTTACGAGTGATTTGTGCGGGCCGGCCTTGGCATCCTAGGACCAAGATTTCTTTGAAATTGCCAGATGGTATAGTTGTTTACACTCCCGGCAATTTCAAGGATTGTGTAGCCCTTAACATCGCACCTGTATCCAATGAAAATACCGTTTCATTCATTGCTGAGCGCCTGCTAAGCCATTTAACAATTAATAACTAGTATGGCAAGCCTACGCTTTCTTTGGGTGAACAGGGCAAAATTCCCTATCCATTCCAAAAAGTTTTACAGAGCCTGGGGAAAACGTCTCTTCTCGTTTTCAGAGCTATATATTCGCAACTATCGACGCTGGGAGTTGCTGAGAGGAGGAGCTGTAATTGATGAGTTAGCGGAGATAGGAGAAGCAAAAATTGATGGGTCTAAAAAGCACTTGTCAATTGGCGCCTTATCCTTCGTTGGCAAAGCTACTATAGCATTGCACTGCGCAGTAACTATCGGGGAGCGTGTTTGCATCAACGACGGCGTACAAATATTATCAGCATCGCATGATGTTTCAGACCATAAATGGAGCTTGGCTTGTGCTGAAATCAGGATTGAGGATTACGTCTGGATTAGTACTGGGGCCATCATTTTACCAGGTGTTCGCATAGGACGAGGAGCTGTTATTGGCGCAGGTGCAGTGGTAAGCAAGTCCGTTGCTGCTGGCGCCATTGTGGTTGGCAATCCAGCTAAGCCTATCTCCAAGTCTAGATGTGAAATATTAGACTATAATCCTTGTGAATTCCTAGCTGCAAACCGAGCCTGGTTATTAGGATAACCTCGTTCATTATACAATTTTCATTTTCACTATAATGAGCGTCATATTCTCTCACCCAACTGGCAATGCCAATGTCAGAGCTGCGGCTAAAGGGCTGGCTGATGCCGCATTGTTAGCCGAATTTCATACCACTATTGCGGTGTTTCCGGGTGCCTTGCTTGACCGTTTAGGAGCACTACGCCCCCTATTAGAACTCCGCCGCCGCCGCTTCGATTCCAGTTTACGTCCGCACACTACCCCTTGGCCCTGGTTCGAAGCCGGAAGGTTACTCGCTTCCCGTGCGGGTTTCAATCAGCTTACTAAGCACGAGCAGGGTATTTTCAGTATCGATGCTGTTTACCGCAATTTAGATAAGCGGGTCGGAGATAGTATTAAATATGCTACTCAGCGCGGTGCCCAAGCAGTATATGCCTACGAAGATGGTGCCGTTTCATCATTCCGCCAGGCTCACAAGCTTGGCTTGCAATGCTTTTACGATTTGCCTACTGGGTACTGGAGAGCCGCACGGCGGTTACTTGCGGGAGAGAAAGAACGCTGGCCAGCGTGGGCTTCTACCATGACTGGCCTAAACGATTCAGAAGAAAAGCTGTCTATAAAAGACGAAGAATTAAGACTAGCAAGCCGAATTTTTGTCGCTAGTACCTTCGTTGCCAATACATTAAAAGAATACCCGGGAGCGTTGCCCCCTGTTGATATCATACCTTATGGCTTTCCTACAGTAGGGGCAAGACGTGAGTACCCTACTAGAAAAGAAGGACAGAAAATCAAACTTCTGTTTGTCGGGAAACTTTCTCAGCAGAAAGGTATTGCCGACCTCTTTGCTGCTGTAAATGCACTTAGCAAGTGGGTTGAGTTAACTTTGGTAGGGCATAAAGGCAGTGATAATTGCCCGGCGCTTGACGCTGAACTGGCAAAGCATCAATGGTATCCAACCTTGCCTCATGAAAGTGTGCTTCAACTTATGCGCGCTCATGATGTATTGCTTTTTCCTTCTCTCTTCGATGGGTTCGGGCTTGTCATGACAGAAGCCATGTCTCAGGGCACTCCCGTTATTACCACCGACCGCTCAGCTGGACCCGACCTTATCATGAATAACCAGAATGGCTGGCTCATTGAGGCTGCTTCTCCTTCAGCTATTCAAAATGCTATTGAGCATATTCTCACCCACCCTACCCTAATTGCCGAAGCAGGCAGCGAAGCATGGGATAAAGCGCGGAACAGGCCCTGGGAGCTGTATAGCGAAGAACTGTCAAGTGCTGTAAGAAGGCACTTAAATCAGTAATACAATCTCCATACTTGCTATCCTATACCGGATCATATTTGTTGTTTCTCTTGCTATTTTCCTCAATCAACAAAACTAGCTCCTAATTTTAATCATTACTCAACAGTGAATACCCGTACACTTTCTCCTTTCATAGCGAGCGACAAGCATGGTGTACAGGAATGGCACAATGTTGACCGTAACAAATCTCTTAAACAAGGTATATGGCTGTACTTTGTATTGTTGATCTTTGAAGGTGCACTCCGGAAATGGGTGCTTCCTGGTTTATCAACACCTCTACTTATTATTCGTGACCCTGTTGCGTTGTGGCTGGTATTCACTGCATGGCGAAGGGGCTTACTTCCTCAAAATATATTTTTGAGCGGAATGGCTTTTGTTGGAATTACAGGAATATATACTGCTATACTGGCTGGCCATGGTAATATATACGTGGCACTCTTTGGAGCACGCCCTCTTCTCATCCACTTCCCTTTGATTTTTGTAATAGGACGAGTATTTAATCGAGAAGATGTACTAAGAATTGGTAAAACATTGTTGTGGCTTGTTTTTCCAATGACTGTACTTATCGCACTCCAGTTCTATAGTCCTCAGTCAGCTTTTGTTAATCGAGGGGTAGGTGGCGATATGGCTGGAGCCGGCTTTGGAGGAGCAATGGATTACTTCCGCCCGCCAGGCACATTTTCTTTCACCAACGGTACCACTTTATTCTACCAACTTTCGGCAACATTTATCCTTTTCTTCTTAATCCACCCAGTTCGTATAAACCGTTTGGTTTTAGTAGCAGCCACCATAGGCTTATTAGCAGCTATTCCACTATCAATTAGTCGCGGTTTATTTTTTCAGGTAATTGTAAGTGTTGTGTTTCTTGTTTTTGCAATGACGCGAAATCCCAAGTTTATGCTCCGCATACTTGGTGCAATCGTAGCAGTGGCATCTATTTTGATATTACTGAATAACATAAGTTTCTTTCAGACTGCAACTGAAGTATTCATGTCTCGCTTCACCGATGCAAATGAAGTAGAGGGAGGCCTAGTAAAGGGAGTAATAGGTAACCGTTATTTAGGATGGATGCTAGGTGCTTTATCCAGTGCATTGGATATTCCACTGCTAGGTAATGGTTTGGGCATTGCGACAAATGTGGCTGTTGCCGTCTTAACTGATCCAGTTACTAATAGCAAGGTTATAGGCACCCCTGATGAAGAGTGGGGTCGTACTATTTATGAGCTTGGACCTATATTAGGTTTAGCTGTCGTTTTCATCCGGGTAGGACTTGACCTTACAATTGCATTCGCCAGCTATCGTAAGCTTGTAAGAAAAGACTTGCTCCCTTGGATGCTCTTGAGCTTTGGTTCCTTAACACTTTTACAGGCTCAATGGGCTCAACCAACATCCTTGGGGTTTTGCACTCTTATCGCAGGACTGATGATTGCCTCATTAAGATCATCAGTACCTAAACCTAGTGAAGCATTAAAAGTAGCGCAATGGATATAATATTCCTTACGCATCCAAGTTTCCTGAATTCTCAAAGCATGCCCCGCTTTGCTAATTATCTGGCAGCAGGTATGCAGGCCCGCGGCCATCATGTAGAACAATGGACTACATCACCCTTTATTTACAAATTCGCTTTTCACAATTCATTGAAAAAATGGTTTGGGTATATTGATCAATACTTGCTTTTCCCTTATACAATAAAAAAGCGCCTGAAAGCGTGTTCGTCTGATACGCTTTTAGTACTCACTGACCAAGCATTAGGTCCCTGGCTACCAACTCTGGCAAAAAAGCCACACGTTGTTCACTGTCATGATTTCTTGGCTCAACATTCTGCGCTAGGGCGCATTCCTGAAAACCCAACCAGTTGGACTGGTCGTGTGTATCAGGCGTTTATTCGGCGAGGGTATACGCAAGGCAAGCATTTTATTTCTGTTTCTCAAACCACTCAGGAAAACCTGCATGCTTTTCTATCTACACCACCTACTACGTCGGCAGTAGTTTACAACGGTTTGAATCCCATTTTCGCGCCACACAGCCAGGAGGAAGCCAGAGCCTTGTGGAGCCAAGCCACCAGCCTGCAACTCACTGCAGGATATCTGTTGCACGTGGGTGGCAACCAGTGGTATAAGAATCGAATTGGATGCATAGAGCTGTACAATGCTTGGCGCTCACAAGAAAGTCACAACTTACCATTGCTACTGGTTGGTGAACCCCCAAGTGAAGCTATACTTCGTCAATACGAATCATCAGCCTTTAAAAAGGACATACACTTTCTTAGCGGGTTCGATGACGATATGATTCGCTTAGCTTACGCAGGGGCCACAGTTTTCTTGTTTCCTTCCTTAGCAGAAGGATTTGGGTGGCCGATTGCTGAAGCTATGGCTGCTGGTTGTTTGGTTGTTACCACTCAAGAGGCACCAATGACAGAAGTAGGCGGTACCGCCTCTTTCTACATTCCGCGTCGTCCATCCGATCAGTTGGCCACAGAATGGGCCGCGGCCGCAGCTGAGACTATTCAACAGGTTGTAGCACTAACACCAGTTCAAAGACAAAAGGCTGTCGACGCTGGTCTGAAAAATGCTCAACGATTTAGTGCTGCCGCTGCTTTAGATGCTATTGAGGCTATTTACAAGCAGTGTTTACAGCCGCAGCATGTTTAATAATTTTGCGCACCAATGAACCTGCTCCACGTTGTTGCCAGTCTGGACCCTAAAGCGGGGGGCGTATGCCAAGCTGTGCGCACAATGATTGCGGGCTTGGCAGCAAGGGGGGTAGTAAGTGAAGTAGTGAGTTTGGATGCACCTGCTGCCACTTTCCTGGCTGCCGATGCTTTTCAAACCCATGCGCTCGGCCCAAGCCGCGGGCCGTGGGCTTATAGTAGACTGCTTTCGGCCTGGCTAACCGCTAACGTAAGCCGTTTTGACTGTATTATTCTGCACGGTTTGTGGTTGTATCCCAACTATGCTACGCACCGTGTGTTACATCAACTGGATGCAGCAGGCTCCCAACAAGTTCCTCGCTTGTTTGTGATGCCGCATGGTATGCTGGACCCTTACTTCCAACGGGCATCCAGTCGGCGGCTGAAAGCCTGGCGCAACTGGGCGTACTGGAAACTCATAGAGAGTCACGTAGTGAATGGCGCCGCGGGGATGTTGTTCACCTGCGAAACGGAGCGTTTGCTCGCTCGCCAGCCTTTCATTCCGTACCACCCGCAACGCGAGTTGGTGATAGGCCTTGGGGTGGAAGAGCCGACGCCTTACCATCCTGCCATGCAGCAGGCATTCACAGCTAAATGTCCTGGACTGCACGACCGTCCGTACTTGTTGTTTATTAGCCGCATTCACGATAAAAAAGGAGTTGACTTACTGTTGCAAGCTTACGGCGAGGCGAGCCGTTCTCCGTCAGTGTCAGCTCAGCTACCGGCGCTGGTTGTTGCTGGGCCGGGGCTAGACACCGACTACGGTCGATACATCCAGCAACTGGCCACGCAGCTGCCACCACATATGGTTTACTTTCCCGGTATGCTGGAAGGAGACGCAAAGTGGGGAGCCTTCTATGGGTGCGAGGCTTTCGTTTTGCCAAGTCACCAAGAGAACTTCGGTATTGCGGTTGTGGAAGCGCTGGCGTGTAGCGTACCAGTACTAATTTCCAACCAAGTAAATATCTGGCGCGAGATTGAAAATGCTCGTGGCGGCCTAGTGGACGATGACACCCTTGCAGGCACGCAACGCTTACTGGAAAAGTGGTGCGAACTAAGCGCGACGGACAAGCAGGAAATGAAAGCAAATGCACGAGCAGCTTATCATGCCTATTTTGCCGTCGGACCGGTAGCCCAAAAAACAGCTTGCGCACTATAATAGAAGCAGCATCTATATTTCTGAATTTGATATTATCATCAATCTAATGATCAACCATATTAAATATTTCTTTGTGGTAGTCCTGTACCAATCAAAATGAGTGTAAATACTAATACGCATACTGGCCCGTCGTTTTCTTTGAGCAATCGCCTAGGAAGAGTTGCGTGGCAATTGTGCTCCTTCTTGCTTTTCCGGTATTCACCCAGGCCGCTACATAAATGGCGGGCTTTTTTGCTGCAATGCTTTGGTGCCAAAGTAGGACGCGGCGTGCATGTATATCCGGGAGTGAAAATATGGGCACCATGGAATTTAGAGCTTGCCGATGAATGTGGTATTGCCAGCGGTGCTATTCTATACTCGCAAGGAAAAATAATAGTTGGGCAACGAGCGGTTATATCACAAGGTGCGCATTTGGTTACCGGTACTCATGATTATTCGCATCCTGGCTTTCCTCTTATTACAAAACCAATTCACATCGGAAGCCAAACGTGGATTGCAGCAGAAGTATTTATTCACCCTGGCGTTACTATTAATGATGGGTGTGTGGTCGGGGCTCGTTCGGTAGTAACCAAAGACATGCCTAGCTGGACGGTATGTGCGGGGTTTCCGTGCAAACCCATCAAGCCAAGAGAATTTACTACTTCTTAGTTTTCATTGAAAATATGATTTTGTTTTGCTTGGTTTATTCGAATGAATAATCTCCTTGATTTAACTATTGCTATTCCGGTCCGGAACGAGGCTGCTAATCTACCGGGTTGCTTGGCAGCTATTGGCTCTGACTTGGCTAGCCGCGTCATTATTATTGATTCAGGTAGCACTGATGCTACCATAGCTATTGCGCGGGAAGCCGGTATTGAAGTTGTTAACTTCATTTGGAATGGACATTTTCCTAAGAAACGAAATTGGTTTTTGCGTAACTATACACCATCCACTAAGTGGGTGTTGTTTTTAGATGCCGATGAATATCTGACCGATAGTTTCAAGCAGGAGTTGCGCACAGCTTTACAAGACAACTCTTCGAGCAATGTAGGCTATTGGCTAAGCTATACGGTCTATTTTCTGGGCAAGCAGCTGAAAGGCGGGTATCCGTTGCGGAAACTCGCGCTTTTTCGGGTAGGCGCTGGTGAGTATGAGCGGATTGATGAGCAGCAGTGGAGCCAGTTAGACATGGAAGTGCATGAACATCCTATCCTAAACGGCGAGATTGGAGTTTTACACAGTAAAATTGACCATCAGGATTTTCGTGGAGTTTCTCACTACGTATCAAAGCATAATGAATACGCTGCTTGGGAAGCCGCACGTTTTTTAAAAACGAACACCACTAATTCTGATTTCACTTGGAAACAACGGCTCAAGTATAAATTGATGCAAACTATTTGGATCGGGCCACTATATTTTTTGGGCAGTTTTCTGGTATTAGGTGGTTTTCGAGATGGTTCTAGAGGGCTATCATTTGCTATTTTAAAAATGTCTTACTTCACACAGATATATTGCAAAATCCGAGAAAGCAAAAGCGGCAGGTAGCACATGAAGAATAAATTTCTACTGATAAGCTACAACTTTCACCCTGAGTTGACTGGCATTGGCAAATACAATGGTGAGATGATACATTGGCTTGCTGAAGCCGGTTATGATTGCACAGTTGTTACAGCATATCCTTACTATCCTTATTGGAAAATCCAAGAGCCTTATTTCAAGAAAAGATTCGGGTACTCAACTGAGAATGAGCAATTTTTATCAGGTGGCCGCATCACCACTCACCGATGCCCCATGTATGTACCAGCCAAGCCTTCGGGGTTGAAACGCATACTTCTTGATTTCACTTTTCTACTATCGTCTTTTTTTAAAATAGTTTCTCTACTACCAAATTATCGGTTCGATACGGTATTTGTAGTAGCTCCCTCTTTTCATTTCGGCTTATTAGGAATAATATATAAAAAACTAAAAAAATCTAAATTCATCTATCATATCCAAGACCTGCAGATTGAAGCTGCGAGGGATTTAAACCTGATTAAATCGAAGAAAGCAGTAGAATTTCTATTTACTATAGAAGATTATATTTTTTCTAAAGCTGACATAATTAGCAGCATATCCCCCGGCATGATAAGCCGAATAGAGCAAAAAGCTAGAAGAACGGTACAATCACTCCCCAACTGGACGGACACGCAATTATTCTATCCTATTACAGACAAAGAAGACCTACGGAGAGAATTTGGGTTCAAAGAACACGAGAGAATTATTTTATATTCAGGAGCCATAGGCGAAAAGCAGGGCCTGGAATATATAATTCAGGCAGCACAGGAATTTAGGAACCAGCTTGCTGTCAAATTTATCATTTGTGGCTCGGGACCTTACAAGAATATATTGCAGGCTATGGCCAAGAATTTGAGCCTGCAAAACATTGTGTTCTTACCACTACAGCCGTTCGATAAATTCAATCAGTTTCTTAACCTGGCTGATATACATTTAGTAATACAGAAGGCAACTGCCAGTGATTTGGTAATGCCGTCTAAAGTAACCACTATCCTAGCAGTGGGAGGTTTGGCAGTTATTACTGCCAACGAAGGCTCTAGCCTGCATACTCTTGTGCAAGAGCACAACATGGGCATACTAGTACCCGCTGAGGACCAGCAAGCCCTGAATGATGGCATCAAGCAGGCGCTGAGTTTACAAAACAGCCATATTGCTGAAAACGCTCGTACTTATGCCGAGCGTAATCTTTCCATAGACAAGATCATGCAGTCTTTTGTAAGCACGATGCAGGAAAGACAACCTGCATAAGTCTGTCCGTAGTGAAAAGTTGGGTCCATTCTGTTGAGGTTTTAGCACCACAGTTTTACACCAATACTGTTACTACACGCTAACATGAGCGTAACAGAACAATCAACCACTTGGCAAGCACACAAGTATAAGATGGTATAGGCACTGTACTTGACTGCTATACGACCAGACTTCAGTACTTATGTGGTGAAGCAGTCAACTTCATGGTTTTTACAGAACTGGCAGCTGACCTTGCGTGTGTGGCGACTCACTACTGCTACAAGTCAACTAGCTGCTGCGTTCAACCGTAAACCAGAGCTTATTTTTTCACTTACCCTGATCTGTCCTGCATGTTCGACACCATTGATTATCCCGAACAAAACCTGCTGTCCCTTACCATCTCGGGTACCCTCGAAAAAGAACACTACGACGCCATAATTCCGCTACTGGAGCAGAAAATAGCTCGCTGGGGCCGCATCAACCTGTATCTGGACGTGCGCAGCTTCAATTATATCACGGCTACAGCCTTGTGGGAAGACATTAAGCTGGATGTCCGGCACTGGCGCGACTTCAACCGCGTAGCTATTACCAGCGACGATGACAACTTACTTAAGGCGGCGGCGGCGTTGGCTACTCTGGTAAGCCCTGCCGAAGTACACCATTTCCCACTGGAGCAGAAAGAGCAAGCATTGCACTGGGCGGCCACGGGCACCACCGAAACCTCACATTCAACGGCTAGCTTGTAGCCGATTCTCAAAAGTTACCACTGCAAGAAGCCTGCTTATTCAAGCGGGCTTTTTTGTTGGGCACAAGTTACCCAGGCGTTCCTAGCAATACCCCTGGCAAGTATCTTTGGTTATGAATCGGCGGACTGGTTTGCGGCTTTTCGGGGGGGCGCTTGTAGCAGTACTCCTGTTGCTAGCTGGGCTGGATTGGCTGTTTCCGGTACCAGCTGCGCCGCAGTACTCGCCGCTAGTGCTGGCCGCTGATGGGTCGGTGCTGCACGCTTACCTCAACCCCACCCAGAAGTGGCGGATGAAGACCGAGCTGCGCGAAATTACGCCGGTGCTGCGCAAGGCTATTATTGAGAAGGAAGACCGGTGGTTTTACTGGCATTTCGGGGTGAACCCACTGGCCTTGGTGCAGGCTGCCGGGCGCAATGTATTTGGCACGGGGCGTACTACAGGAGCCAGCACCATCACCATGCAGGTGGCGCGCCTGTTGGAACCCAAGGAGCGCACCTTTGGCAACAAGCTGCTGGAAATGGCCCGCGCCACGCAGCTGGAAATCCACTATAGTAAAGCGGAAATTCTGCAACTGTATCTGAACCTGGTGCCTTACGGCGGCAACGTGGAAGGCGTGAAGTCGGCGGCGCTGCTCTACTTCCAGCAGCCCCCCGACTACCTTTCCCTGGCTCAAACCGTGACGCTGGCCATTATTCCGAACCGCCCGCGTGGCCTGGTATTGGGCAAGAACAATGCGGCGGTGCTGCAAGAGCGCAACCGGTGGCTGCGGCGGTTTCAGGAGGCGGGCTTGTTTGCCCGGCAGGACGTGGCCGACGCCTTGCTGGAACCGCTGGAGGTGCAGCGCCACGCCGCGCCCACGCTGGCTCCGCACCTCTCGCGCCGGCTGGTACAGCAGTTTCCGGGGCGGGCCATCATCCAGAGCAGCCTCCAGCGCAACAAACAGACCAAGGCCGAAGACCTGACCCGCAACTACGTACGCCGCTTGCACGAGCTGGGCATTACGCAGGCTGCCGTGCTGGTGGTGAACAACCGCACCCGGCAGGTGGAAGCCTACGTGGGTTCGGCCGACTTCCACGACTTCGGCAGCCAGGGCCAGAACGACGGCGTAACCGCGGTTCGTTCGCCGGGCAGCACGCTCAAGCCGTTTCTGTATGCGCTGGCTATGGACCGGGGCCTGGTTACGCCCAAGCTGGTGCTACCCGACGTGCCCACCAATTTCCAGGGCTACCGCCCCGAAAATTTCGACAAGCACTGCAACGGGGAAGTGACCCTGGAGCGCGCCTTGGCGTATTCGCTCAATATTCCGGCCGTGCGTGTGCTCAACGAATTGGGCGTCGCCAACTTCACCGATAAGCTGCGGCAGGCTGGCTTTCAGAGCGTCAGCCGCAACCGGGGCCACCTGGGGTTGAGCAGTATTCTGGGCGGCTGCGGGGCTAGCCTGGAGGAATTGACCAACCTGTACGTGACGCTGGCCAATGGCGGGCATTATGGGAAGTTGCGGCTAATGAGGACCTCACGCCGTACCTCACCCCCTAACCCCCTCTCCAAAAGAGAGGGGGAACTTGACTTAAATTCTAGCTCTAAAAAGCTAAAAGCTAGTGCCCCCTCTCTTTTGGAGAGGGGGTTAGGGGGTGAGGTCCTGCTCGTCTCTCCCGCTGCGGCCTTTCTTACCACCGACATCTTAGCCCAGCTCACGCGGCCCGATTTGCCGTTGGGTGCGGCCAGCAGCATGCGGCTACCAAAAATTGCCTGGAAAACCGGCACCAGCTACGGCCGCCGTGATGCGTGGAGCATCGGCTACAACAAGCAGTACACGGTGGGCGTGTGGATTGGCAATTTCAGCGGGCACGGGAGCCCGGCCCTCACCGGTGCCGACGTAGCCACGCCGTTGCTGTTCAACATCTTCAACGACCTGGCCTACAACTCGCCCAACGACTGGTTTGTACCGCCCGCCGCTCTGGATTTCCGGTTGGTATGCGCTGAAACCGGCTTGGTACCGAACGAAACCTGCCCGAACCAAATAATCGACTATTTCCTGCCGGGCGTATCGGAGGGGCGGCGCTGCCAACACCAGCGGGAGGTGCTGCTGGCCGAGGATGGCAGCTTTGTGTATTGCCGGGCTTGTGCGCCGGCAGCGGGTTTTCGGCGGGCGCTGTACCCGAATCTGTTGCCGGAAGTGGCAGCATACAAGGAAGCGCAGGGCATTCCATACCAGCGGCTGCCACCCCACAACCCGCAATGCCAGCTGGTGCGCGGCGGCCGGGAGTCGGCCCCTACCATCACCTCCCCCACCGCCAATACCGAGTACGTACTCAACCGCCACGAGCAGCAACAGTTACTCCTCAGCTGCACCACCGACAACGAGGTACGGCAGGTGTATTGGTACGTCAACGACAAGTTTCTGCGGGCGGCGGCGGCTACCGAGCGGGTGTTTTTCAAGCCGCCGCCCGGCCCACTAAAAATCTCGTGCGCCGACGACCACGGCCGCAATACCGATGTGTTGGTAACGGTGAACGAGCTGTAAACATAGCCTTGGCTATCAGCTTTTTCGGCTGACTGCATAACCTTTTACAGTTATTGCGGTTTACCCACCTTGTATCCCAGTTATCGGTATTTTTTGGTGCTTGATTCGCTGTTTCGAACAGAAAAGCAGTCCTAGAAATACTGGTTTTTGTGCAGCCCTGCCAAAAGGGTAGTGTCTGTGCCGGGAAAGCCGCTCTGTCTGCTATTGGGTCACCCAGCCCTAAACAATCCAGTTACGTACCACAGTAGCTGTATTCCATTTCGTATGAAAAAAACTACTCAGACGCTCCGGCTTCTGCTGGGCCTGCTTTGGTTGGGCCCTCTATGGGCGCAAGCTCAAACCTCCTCTACCCTTCCGCCGGCCAATGGCACCGAATTCACCCTGGCGCAGTGTTTGAACACGGCCCTAGTTAACCAGCCGCTGGTCCGGCAAGCGCGCATCGACCAGGAAATCACCAAGGCTTCCAACCAGATTGCGCTGTCGGCGTGGCTGCCACAAGTGGGCTTCACGGGTACGGCCCAGCATTATTTGCAGCTGCCATTCACCATCTTTCCTGATCCTACCACCGGCCAACTGTCGCCGCGCCAGATTGGGGTGCGCAACGTAACTACGCTGGGGCTGAGCGGTACGCAGGTGATTTACAACAACGACGTAAACCTGGCCGCCCGCAGCAAGCGGTTCAACCTCCGCGCCGCCGAGCAGAACACGGTGAACGTGAAGATTGCCACCGTATCGGACGTGAGCAAGGCGTTTTACGACGTGCTGCTGGCCCAGCGCCAGCTCGACGTGTTCAGCCAGGACATTGCCCGCTTGCAGCGCAACTACCGTGACGCCCGCCTGCGCTACGAAACCGGCATTGCCGACAAAACCGAGTACCTCCAGGCCGAAGTATCGCTCAACAATTCCTTGGCCGGCAAGAAACAGGCGCAGGAGGCCGTGAAAGCGCGAATAGCGTATCTGAAGCAGCTGATGGGCCTGCCGCCCGAGCGGGCCCTGGCGCTGCAATACGATACGCTGAAGCTGGAACAGGATGCCATTGTGGATACCACGGTGGCGCTCAACATCAGCAACCGCATCGAAATTCAGCAGCTGCAAACCGAAAAGGCCTTGCAGGATATCAACGTCGATTACTACCGCTTCGGCTTCCTGCCGTCGGTATCGGCGTTTGCCAACTACAACTCGGTGTTTCAGAACAACGAGGTGCGCGAGCAGTACCAAACGCGTTTCCCCAACTCTTACACCGGCATTCAGCTGGGGCTGCCCATTTTCACGGGCTTCCGGCGCACCCAGAACATCCGGCGGGCGCGCCTGCAAAACACTCGCCTCGACGAGGACATCAGCAACACCCGCAACCAGATCAATACCGAGTACGAAACGGCGCTGGCTACCTATAAAGGCTACTACACCGAATACCTGCTGGGCAAGCGCAACCTGGAAGCCTCCAAGGAAGTGTACGACGTTATCAACCTGCAATACCGGGAAGGTATCCGGGCGTACATCGACCTGATTGTGGCCCAAACCACCCTGCGCACCTCGCAGCTCAACTACTACACGGCCCTGTTTCAGGTGCTGGGCAGCAAAGTAGATTTGCTACGCGCCATTGGCCAGCTCCCAACCGAGTACTAAGTAGTGAGTATTAAGTAATGAGTAGGTGGTAATCATCTTACTGATTAGCGGGAATAAAACACCAGACCTGCCCTCGAACACCATCTACTCCACACTCACTACCCAATACCAACTACTCACTACCAACAAGTAATCACCACCTCAGTGCGCGCGCGGCCCCGGTCCCGCTGCTGCCTGACGGCCTAAAGCTTTAGCGCCACCCCTTATGAACAAGCAATACCTGGCCCTGGCCTGCACCGTTGGCCTGCTGACCTTCGCGGCCTGCGGCAAGAAAGAAGACGAAAAAGCGGCTGGTCCGCCGCCCGCCACCCCCGTTACGCTGGTTGACGCCCGCACCACCGACGCGGTGTACTACGATGAATATCCAGCCACGGTGGTGGCCCTCAACAACGTGGAACTGCGCAGCCAGGTCGCCGGTTTCATCACCCAGATTTATTTCAAGGAAGGCGAAGTGGTGCAGAAAGGCAAGCCGCTGTACGAAATCGACCGGCGCAAGTACCAGGCGGCGTATCAGCAGGCCTTGGCCGGCTTGCGCAGTGCCAGAGCTACCGTGCAAAACAACCAGGTGAACCTGGACCGCTACCAGCGGTTGGCCCAGCAGGACGCCATTGCCCGGCAAGTGGTAGATAATGCCGCTACCACGTACGCCACCTCCCAGGCGCAGGTAGCCGAAGCCCAGGCCGCCGTAGCTTTGGCCCGCACCGACCTCGACTATTCGGTAATTAATGCCCCATTTACGGGCCGCATTGGTATTTCGCAGGTGCGCCTGGGTTCCCAGGTGAGCCCCGGCACCACGCTGCTCAACACCATCAGCGCCGAAAACCCCATGGGCGTTGACTTCGTGGTGACGGAGTCGGACCTGGGCCGCTTCCAGAGCTTGCAGAACCAGAGCGGCCGCAACGATTCCACGTTCCGGCTGGTGCTGCCCGATGGCACGGCGTACAAGCAGCCCGGCAAGATTCTGGCCATCGACCGGGCTGTGGCCCAGGGTACGGGTACCGTCCAGATTCGGGTGCAGTTCAGCAACCCCCAGCGCGAGTTGAAGGATGGGATGAGCGCCGTGCTCAACGTGCTCAACCGGCAGTCGGGCCGCCGCATTGTGGTGCCCTACAAGGCTATTGTGGAGCAGATGGGTGAGAACTTCGTGTTTGTGGCCGGCGACAGCAGCAAAGCCTACCAGCGCAAAGTGCAGCTCGGCCCCCGCCTCCGCGACCAGATTGTGATAATCAAAGGCCTGAAAGACGGCGACAAAGTGGTGACGGAAGGCGTGCAGAAACTGCGCGACGGTGGCCAGATTCAGACGGGTACGCCCGCTCAGGCGCAAGCAGGCGCCCCAGCCGCTGGCGCCGCCAAGTAACTCAACCACTAGTACCAGAACATCATGCTTGATCTGGCGTCCGCTTGCCGAAGCATCTCGCCTGCTGATGTTGCTGTAGCAAAAGAGTTTACCATACCAGCGAGATGCTTCGACTACGGCTGCGCACACTGGCTTGATGCGCCACATGCTCAGCATGACGTTCTTCTAAGCACTAGGCACCACGCACTAAGCACTACAACATGATTGCAGAAACCTTTATTCGGCGCCCCGTTACGGCCATTGTCACCTCGCTGGTGATTGTGCTGGTTGGGGTGCTGGCCATCCTGAACTTGCCGGTAGGGCAGTATCCGGAAATTACCCCGCCCACGGTATCCGTAACGGGCACGTACACCGGCGCCGATGCCCAAACCGTGGAGCAAACCGTGGCCACGCCCGTGGAAGTGCAGGTAAACGGTACGCCCGGCATGACTTACCTGCAAAGCAACAGCACCAGCAACGGGCAGATGAGCATGACGGTGAACTTCGAAGTGGGTACCGACATCAACATTGCCGCCCTCGACGTGCAAAACCGGGTGGGCATTGCCCTGCCCACGCTGCCGCAGGAAGTACAGCGCCTGGGCTTGATTGTGCGCAAGCGGAACCCCAGCATTCTGATGCTGGTGGCCCTGTATGCCCCCAAAGGCACCCACAACACCACCTTCCTCGACAACTACGCCAACGTGTTCATTAAGGACGCCTTGCTGCGCACCAAAGGCGTAGGTGACATTGTATCCCGCGCCGACGACTTCTCGATGCGCGTGTGGCTGAAAACCGATAAACTCTCGCAGCTGGGCGTAACGGCTCAAGACGTGACGGCCGCCATTCAGGAGCAAAACGCGCAGATTGCGGCTGGCTCCATTGGCGCCCCGCCCGCTCAAACCGGCCAAACCTTCGAATACATTGTGTTCGTGAAAGGCCGCCTCACCAACACCGAGGAGTTCGGCAACATCATCGTGAAAACCCAGCCCACCGACGGCTCGGTGGTGTACCTGAAAGACGTGGCCCGCCTGGAATTAGGCAAGTTCAACTACGCCAGCAACTCGTTTGTGGACGGTAAGCGCGCCGCCTACCTGCTGGTGTATCAGGCCCCCGGCGCCAACGCCCTGGAGACCTTCGAAAACGTGAATGCCACGATGGAAGGCCTGAAAAAGCAGTTCCCGTCTGACCTGGCCTACGTGGTACCGTTTGAAGCGGCTTCTGTGGTGAAAGTATCCATCGAGGAAGTGCTGCACACGCTGGTAGAAGCCCTGCTGCTGGTAGTGGTGGTGGTGTTCCTGTTCCTGCAAAGCTGGCGCTCCACGCTTATTCCGGTACTGGCTATTCCGGTGTCCATTGTGGGTACCTTCCTGTTCTTTATTCCGCTCGGCTTCACCATCAACACGCTCACCATGTTCGGTTTCGTGTTGGCCATTGGCATTGTGGTCGATGACGCCATTGTGGTGGTGGAAGCCGTGGAACACAACATGAACCAACGCAACCTGCCGGTGCTGGAAGCCACCTTGGAAGCCATGCGCGAAATTTCGGCCCCAGTTATTGCCATTGCCCTGATTCTGGCGGCGGTATTCGTGCCGGTAGGGTTCATTCCGGGCATCACCGGCCGTTTGTATCAGCAGTTCGCTATTACCATTGCCATTTCGGTACTGATTTCAGCGTTTGTGGCCCTTTCGCTCACGCCGGCTTTGTGCGTGCTGCTGCTCAAGCCCCACAAGCGCGACGAAAACTCGCGCGGCATCGACAAGCTGTTCTTTAAGTTCAACAACTGGTTTGACAGAGTGACGGGCAAGTACGGCGCCGGCGTGCAGCGCGGCATCAAGCACTCCCGCTTTGTGGTTATTATTCTGGTGTGCATTGTGGCCGGCACGGTGCTGCTGTTCATGAAAAAGCCCGGCGGCTTTATCCCCACCGAGGACGAAGGCCGGATTATCGTCACGTTCAACTTGCCCGAAGCATCTTCCACCGAGCGCACCGTGAACACGCTGAACGGCATCATGAAAGAGCTGGGCCAGATTAAAGGCATCCGGCACTACGCTGGTTTGGGTGGCCTGAACGCGGTTAACTTCTCCTCGAAGTCGAACAGCGGCACGGTGTTCTGCCAGCTGGAGCCCTGGGAAGAGCGTAAAGACGAGGCCGTGCAGTTGCAGGGCCTGATTGCCACCATCCAAAAACGCCTAAGCAAGTTCAAAGAAGCCAACGTGGTGGTAATTTCGCCGCCGGCTATTCCGGGCTTGGGCAACACCGGTGGTTTCTCGTTTGTGCTGCAGGAGCGGGAAGCGGGCGGCGACATCAAGAACTTTGATGCCCAGCTCCAGAACTTCCTCGGGGCGTTGCGCAAGCGGCCCGAAATTGCCGGCTCGTTCTCGTTCTTCACGGCCAACACACCCGGCTACCAGCTCACCATCGACCGGGAAAAAACCAAGAAGCTCGGCGTGTCCATTGCTGATGTGGGCACGGCCCTGCGCACCTACCTGGGCTCGGCCTACGTCAACGACTTCACGGTGTACGGCCGCAACTTCCGGGTGGTAACCCAAGCCGACAGCATGTACCGCGCCGACATCAGCAACCTGGGCCAGTATTACGTGCGCAACAACGTGGGCGGCATGGTGCCCCTGAGCACGCTCACCAGCTACAAGCGCACCGAAAGTGCCCCGCTCATCTCGCACTACAACCTGTTCCGCTCCGCCGAAATCAACGGGAACCCCGCCCCCGGCTACTCGTCCGGCGACGCCATCAAGGCCTTGCAGGAAACGGCTTCGCAAGCGTTGCCAGCGGGTTACGGGTTCGAGTTTTCGGGGTTGAGCCGCGAGGAATTGCTGGCCGGTGGCCAGACGGTGTACATCTTCGCGTTGTCGCTCACGTTCGTGTTCCTGTTCCTGGCGGCACTGTACGAAAGCTGGTCGGTGCCGTTTTCGGTGCTGCTGGCCGTGCCGCTGGGGGCCTTTGGCGCTATCCTGGCCTTGATTTTCCTGCCCAAGCTCACCAACAACGTGTATGCCCAGATTGGTTTGATTACGCTGATTGGTTTGTCGGCCAAAAACGCCATTCTGATTATCGAATTCGCCAAAGAGCGGGTAGATAAAGGCATGCCGCTGGTGGATGCTACGTTGGAAGCCGTGCGCCTCCGCTTGCGCCCTATTGTAATGACCTCGCTGGCGTTTATTCTCGGCGTACTGCCGCTGGTATTCGCCTCCGGCGCTGGTGCCCAAAGCCGCCAGACTATCGGCTGGACGGTGCTTGGCGGGATGCTTTCGGCTACGCTGCTGGCCATTTTCATTGTGCCGGTGCTGTATGTGCTGATTACCCGCTTCGCCTACGGCAAAGAGAAGCTGGCCGAGCTGGAAGCCAACTACAAGCCCGACGAAGAGCACGGCGGCCCCAAAGAAGAAGGCCCCGGCGAAGGCGACCATTCGGCAGCCCCGAACCCGGCGTAATCTGGTTCTCGCCGGTTGAAAGACACTGCCCCTGAGTTATTTATATAGCCCAGGGGCAGTTCACTTTTACGGAGGGTTGAAACAGCTAGCGGCATGTAGCGCGGAGGCCACAGGAAATCTGTTCTGCGACGAGCAACGCGAGTATCCGGTATTGCGCTAACACGTAGGAACTCGCGTTGCTCGTCGCGGAACAGATTTCCGCGCTACATTGGGTGTAAAGCCGACCAACAGTAGAAAAAATTGGCCCGACCAAGCTTGCTAACCGTGTCGCTCAACCTGTTCACAAACACCAACTCCCTCCCGCTATGAAACTGATTTGGCTTTTGCCGCTGCTCCTCTCCCCTACTCCTGCCCTCGTGTTTGCGCAATCCTCGAAAACTACTGCTTCAACGCAAGCCCCTGCGCAAGTGAAAGTGGCGCAGGGCACCCTGGAAGGCACCGTCGTCGATAAGTTGCGGGTGTTTAAAGGCGTACCGTTTGCCGCGCCGCCCGTGGGCAACCTGCGCTGGCAGGCGCCGCAACCCGCCCAGCCCTGGATGAACGTGCGCCAAGCCAGGCAGTTCGGGCCGCGCGCCATGCAGCTACCCTTGTTCGGCGACATGAACTTCCGCTCCAACGGCGTGAGTGAAGACTGCCTGTATCTGAACGTGTGGACGCCCGCCAAAGCCGGGCAAAAAGGCCTGCCGGTGTTGGTATATTTCTACGGCGGTGGCTTCCAGGCCGGCGACGGGTCGGAGCCGCGCTACGACGGGGAAAGCATGGCCCGCCGCGGCATTGTGGCCGTAACGGTAAACTACCGGCTCGGCGTGTTCGGCTTTATGGCGCACCCCGAGCTGTCGAAAGAGTCGCCGAATCAGGCTTCCGGCAACTATGGTTTCCTGGACCAAACTGCCGCGTTGCGCTGGGTGCAGCAGAACATTGCCGCTTTCGGCGGCGACCCCAGGCAGGTAACTATTGCCGGCGAATCGGCGGGCTCCATGTCGGTGAGTGCGCAAATGGCTTCGCCACTGGCGAAGACGCTATTTGCGCGGGCCATTGGCGAAAGTGGCTCGATGTTGAACACCAGCTTTGGCCCGCTGCCGCTGGCGGAAGCCGAAAAAAACGGAGTGACCTTCGCCACCAGCCTCGGGGCTACTTCCCTGGCAGCGTTGCGTGCCTTGCCGGCGCAGCAGCTACTGGAAGCCACCGGCAAGCCCGGCGCCCCGCGCTTCGGTCCCATCCTCGACAACTACTTTTTGGTGAAGAAACCCGCCGCTACGTTTGCGGCCGGTGAGCAGGCCCGCGTGCCGCTGCTGGTAGGCTGGAACTCGCAGGAAATGGGCTATCAGTCTATGCTGGGCCCGGATAAACCAACCGTAGAAAACTACACCAAGGCGCTGCAAAAGCTGTACGGCGACCAAGCCGCGGAAATCCAGAAGCTCTACCCCGCCACCACCGATGCGCAAGTGGAGCAAGCCGCCACCGACCTGGCCGGTGACCGGTTTATTGCCTACAGCACCTGGAAATGGGCCGACGCGCACCTGCAAACCAGCGGGCAGCCTGTGTACCGCTACCTCTACGCCCGCCCCCGCCCCGCCATGACCCCAGCAATGGGCAACGCCAAAGCTGGGCTGGCCGGTGGCGTAGTGAAACAGGAAGCCAGCGCGCCCAAAGCCCCACCGGCCAAGGGGGCCGTCCACTCCGCCGAAATCGAGTACGCGCTGGGCAACCTCGGCACCAACAAAGTATACGCCTGGACGCCCGACGACTACAAAGTATCGGCCACGCTTCAGAGTTATTTCGCCAACTTCATCAAGACCGGCAACCCCAACGGCGCCGGCCTGCCTATCTGGCCCGCGGCCAAAGCCGGAGCCTCCCCGGTGCTGCGCGTGGACGTAACCACCAGCGTAGAGCCCGATACCAACCGGCCACGCTACCTGTTCCTGGATCAGCAGGCCAGTAAGTAACATTCCGCCTGCTAGTAAAAAAGACTGTCATGCTGAGCTTGCCAATTGGAAGAAGCTGGCCGACTTTCTAAATAATCCAAGTTGTAAGGTAGCCGCGTAGCGGTGAGAGGTTTGTAGAACGGGTTGTCTTCGGCACGAAGCGCCGCGTAGCGGTGCAAGAATGCCGGTGCCTCTTGCACCGCTACGCGGCGCACACCTACTGTCGCTGTATCTGCTACAAACCTCTTGCCGCTACGCGGCTACTTCGCAACTTGAGTTAAATGGTTTCATTCACTGGCGAAGTACCTTGCTGCACCACTCACTTGTTCTTACTTCTCGATGAAAGCGCTTTTCCTGACTGCCTTACTTAGCTGCTCGTCCGTTTTGCTGCACGCCCAGCAGGTTATTTCCATCTATTCCGTCACGATTCCGAACTCCAAGCCCAGCGAGGTGAAGGAGAATATGGTGACGGAAACGGGCGGCAGAATCCGGATTTCCAACGTCATCCAGCCCACGCTGACGGTATTTCGGGCGGCCAAAGAAAAGGCCAACGGCACGGCAGTTATCATCTGTCCCGGCGGCGGCTACGCCCGGCTGGCCATCGACCACGAAGGCTACGACGTAGCCAAGCGCCTCAACGAAATGGGCGTTACGGCCTTCGTGCTCAAGTACCGCCTGCCCAACGACCAAAGCCAGCCCGACAAGTCGATTGCGCCGCTACTGGATGCGCAGCAGGCCATTCGGCTGGTGCGGCAGCGGGCCACCGAGTTTAACATAAACCCGGCCCGGATTGGGCTGATGGGCTTTTCGGCGGGCGGGCACCTGGCTTCCACGGCCGGCACGCACTTCGCCAAACCCGTAGGCGACGACAAAACCAACACCTCCGTCCGGCCCGATTTCCTGATGCTGCTCTACCCGGTTATCAGCTTCTCCGACAGCCTGATGCACGGCGGCTCCCGCACCAACCTCATCGGCAGCAACCCGCCCGCCGACCAGGTCAAGCTGTATTCCAACGAGCTACAGGTAACCACCCAAACCCCGCCCACCTTCCTGGTGCACGCCGCCGACGACAAAACGGTGAAGGTGCAGAACAGCCTACGCTTCTACGAGGCCTGCCTATACCACAAAGTGCCCGCCGAAATGCACCTCTACCCGCAAGGCGGCCACGGCTTCGGCATGAACAACAAAACCACCAAAGACAACTGGACGGACCGCCTCCAAAACTGGATGGACGCCAACGGCTGGCTTACGAAATAAGCCCCGCACCAAAAATTTTATTGCGCAACAGAGCCCTTGGCCCAAACAGCCAGGGGCTCTGTTATTTAGCAGCACCAACTGTTATTCTGGCTATATTTATTGGTTCCAGAAATTGTATAGTTTTTCTCAACCCTGTAAGCTCGTCAACCGTAATGGCACGGTGCTTGTAAACTTCCCTCTCAAGTGAGTGAATGTTTCTTGAAACTCTAAATTTCTTTGTCATGAAAAAGGTCAGTTTGCTTCTCGCTCTGGTAATGATTTTCGCCTCGGTTTTCAGCATCAATGCCCAAGCGCAAAAGCGCATCAGCTCACACGCTAAAGGTGCCGTAATTGGGGGCCTTGGTGGCGCTGCTGCCGGTGCTCTTATCAACAAGCGTAACCGAGTAGTGGGTGGGGCCGTGGGTGGGGCAGCCGGTGCCGGCCTTGGCTACGTAATTGGCAAGAATGCCGACAATAAGCGCAAAGCCGAAGCTGCCCGGGTAGCTGCCGCCAACCGGGCTGAAGCCCGCCGGGTAGCGGCCTACCGCGCCGGGGTTGCAAAAGGCAACGCTACCGCACTGGCTAAGTCGTCGGCCGCTCCGGCTGTTTCACCCGCTGCCGCCGCTGCCTTAGCCGCTGCTCCCGCCGCCGGCGTGATGTACACCCTGAACAGCAACAATCAGGCTGCCTACGCGCCTACTGCTGCCAGCGGTGCTTACCTGCCCAACGCTTCGTACGGCGACCGGGCTTCGGCTTATCCTAGCTCGGAAGTGCGTCGTAAGAGCTGGTAGTCTTCCGGTTTCGTTCTTGTAAAATAGGTAGTTGGTAGTGCGTAGTTGAACTTAGGGCATTAACTAGCTGCATGCTAGACGCGCGGTGCTTGTCCCGTATCCAACTACGTACTACCAACTACCTAAAAGCCCCGAGCCTTGCGCTTGGGGTTTTTCATCCTGCTACTTATCACCTACCAAACCCTGAACCCATGAAAACCTATTTCAGCTTGCTACTCGCGGCAGTATCTCTGGCGTCTTGCTCCACGGATAAAAAGCCCGCCGAAGCTGTTAATGTGCAAGCCCTCAACCAGCAGTTTATCGGGGCCTGGAACAGCCGCAACACGGCCCAGCTCGATACGCTCCTCGCCGACGATATTCAGTATTCGCAGGGCGAAACGCACTTCAAAGGCAAGTCGGAAGTATCCGATAAGTGGGTGCGCGCCACGCTGGGCACCATCACCGACCTGAAAACCTACGCCACCAGCTCCGGCACCGATACCCAAACTGCCTACGAAGCCGGCACCTTCTCCACTGAGGTAGTGCCCGAAGGCCCCAACATGCCGCGCGGCGAAGGCGAAGGCAACTTCATTCTGCTGTGGAAGAAGAACGCCAAAAACGCCTGGAAGCTCAGCTACGTGCAGCTCGAAGGCCTGCCAGTACGGGTTAGAAACTAGTTGCTGGCGTTAGCAAATACACCTGCGTACCCGCCGGCACAGATTCTACCTCGTCCTGTGCCAGCAGCAACGCCCGCGTTTCAACGGCAGCTCCATCAAGCGAACCAGCTGGGCGCGACACTTCCTCAACCCCAGCCGTAGCTTCCAGGCGGCCTCCATCCGGAAACACGAGTTGCA
The DNA here is from genome assembly GCF_017313265.1 of Hymenobacter telluris. Taxonomy (GTDB): domain Bacteria; phylum Bacteroidota; class Bacteroidia; order Cytophagales; family Hymenobacteraceae; genus Hymenobacter; species Hymenobacter telluris. The sequence goes on from NZ_JAFLQZ010000003.1 coordinate 301,693, forward strand.
CCCGCCACTGCGTGTACAGCTCGAAGCTTGCAAGTAGCGGCGTAGCGTGCTGAGCGAGCAGCAATACGCCCAAGCCCGTTAGGCCAACGCTTTTCTCTACTTGCATCAAAAGATTTTCGGGCATGTGCCCTATACGTTGAAAAGCCCCCGGCAACCAGTTGCCGGGGGCTTTTACGTTACTAAAAATTATTTTTGCTACGCTTCCATTGGCCGCGTGAGGTACTCTTCCCCATCATACACGGGGGCCATGTTCTGTTCTTCTTCCTGCGTGAACAAGCGGGAGCGAATCAGAAACCGGACACCAAGCGGAATTTCCAGCGAGAAGCTGGCGCCGCGGCCTTTCACTACGTCTACCGTGAGTTGGGTGTGTTTCCAGTACTCGAACTGGCTGGCACTCATGAAAAAGTCGCAGCCATGAATCTGGCCCAGCCACACGTCGTTGGCGCCTACCCGGAACTCACCCTTAGTAAAGCACATGGGAGAGGAACCGTCGCAGCAGCCGCCACTTTGGTGAAACATCAGCGGGCCGTGCTCGTCGCGCAGAACGTCGATGGTAGCTTCGGCGGCTGGAGTTACTAGGACGCGGGGAGTAGTCATGTAGCAACAGGGGAATGAGTAATAAAATAATTTGTCATCCTGAGCTTGCGAAGGACCTTACCACACTTGAACAACAGACGTAACAACGACTTGTGCTGGCGTGATAGGGTCCTTCGCAAGCTCAGGATGACAGCCAATTACCTGAAGTAGCTTAAAAGAAACCTAGCGGCTTTTGGCTGTAGCTGATGAGCATGTTCTTGGTTTGGCGGTAGTGGCTGAGCATCATCTTGTGATTCTCGCGGCCGTAGCCGGAGGCTTTGTAGCCACCGAACGGCGCACCCGCGGGGTAATCGTGGTAGCAGTTCACCCATACACGGCCGGCCTGAATGGCGCGGGGCACTTCGTACAGCTCGTGCGCGTCGCGGGTCCAGACGCCGGCGCCGAGACCGTAAAGCGTGTCATTGGCAAGTGCTATGGCTTCTTCCACGGTTTTGAAAGTGGTTACCGACAGCACCGGGCCGAAGATTTCCTCCTGGAAGATGCGCATCTTGTTGTGGCCGCGGAACACCGTAGGCTGAATATAGTAGCCTTCGGCCAGCGCGCCGTCTTCCTGCTGGTAGGCGTCGCCACCGGTCAGCACTTCGGCTCCTTCGGCCTTCCCGATTTCCAGGTAGCTCAGGATTTTCTCGAACTGGTCGTTGCTGGCTTGGGCACCCATCATGGTGTCGGTGTCGAGCGGGTTGCCGAGCTTGATGGCCTTTACCCGTTCAATCACGCGGGCAATAAACTCGTCGTAGATGTCTTCCTGCACCAGCATGCGCGACGGGCAGGTGCAGATTTCGCCCTGGTTGAGCGCAAACATGACGGCACCTTCAATGGCTTTGTCGAGGAAGTCGTCATCGGCGGCTAGTACGCTACTGAAGAAGATGTTCGGTGACTTGCCGCCCAGCTCCATCGTGACGGGAATGATGTTTTCGGCGGCGTATTGCAGAATCAAGCGGCCCGTGGTGGTTTCGCCGGTAAACGACACCTTCTGCACCCGCGGCGACGAGGCCAGCGGCTTGCCCGCTTCCAGCCCGAAGCCGTTCACCACGTTCACCACGCCCGCCGGCAGCAGGTCCTGAATCAGCTCCATCAGTACCATAATGGAAGCGGGCGTTTGCTCGGCGGGCTTCATCACCACGCAGCAGCCGGCGGCCAGCGCCGGGGCCAGCTTCCAGGTGGCCATTAGCAGCGGGAAGTTCCAGGGAATAATTTGGCCGACCACGCCCAGCGGCTCCTGAATGTTCATCGATAAGGTGGTGGAATTCAGCTCGGTGGCGCTGCCTTCCTCGGCCCGAATCACGCTGGCAAAGTACCGGAAATGGTCTACTACCAGCGGCAGGTCGGCGTTCAGCGTTTCGCGGATGGCTTTGCCGTTTTCCACAGTTTCCACAGCGGCCAAATGCTGGAGGTTTTCTTCGATGACGTTGGCAATCTTGTTGAGCATGTTGCTCCGCTCGGTAGCCGACGTTTTGCTGAAGCTCTTGAAGGCTTCGTGCGCGGCGTTGAGGGCCAGCTCAATATCCTCTTTGGTGCTGCGGGCTACCTTACAAAACGCCTTGCCATCAATTGGCGACGGGTTTTCGAAGTACTGCCCTTTCACCGGGGCTACCCATTTGCCGCCAATGAAATTGTCGTAGTGCGATTTGAACTGAGGGCGGCCAACGAGGGTGGTGGGTTTTTCGAGGGTTTCCATTGGTGCGTAGGGGGTTGAGTTTGGATAAGCCAAGCTAGCACGTGTACCTGCGGTTGTAGCTGTAATATCCTCTCACAAAAGCCGCCTATCGTCGCAAGTTGCAACCCATTTTTGCCGTTGAACTGTTATCCCTCCGCCGGATGTAAGTAATGACTCACTATCTTGTATTTACAACTGCTGCTTGTCTTTCCTTTTCGGTTCAACGCTAGTGTACTCGCTCGTATGCCCCAGTCTCACCTGCCTGCCCCTATTGCCTTGCACAAAGCCGATCAGCTTTCGACGCTGGTTGAGAACCGTACGGTGTATTCGCTGAACGCCTTCGAGCTGAACGTATTTGAAACGCACCGGACGGCGCACCAAGTGCCCCTGAGTATGGGCCATGTGGTGCTGACTACTATGCTGCAAGGCAAGAAAGTGATGCACCTGGCGGGCCGGCCAGCTTTCGATTATCTGCCCGGCGAGTCGGTGATTGTGGGCGAAGACGAAACCATGGTTATCGACTTCCCCGAAGCCGACGAAAACAACCCCACGCAGTGCCTGGCCGTGGCCATCCCCACGGATACCATCCGGCAGACCGTGGATTTGCTCAACGAAGAGCACCCGCGCGCCGAGGCACACATGGCCTGGCAGCTCGACACCCTCGACCACGCCCACTTCCAGAACACGCCCGAACTCACCGGCACCCTGGAGCGCCTCGTGCAGCTCTCCCGCGACAGTGGCCGCGTGAAGGATGTGCTGGCTACGTTTACCATTCAGGAAATGCTGGTGCGCCTCATGCAGACCCAGGCCCGCCAACTGATTTTTCATAACTACGCCCAGCACCTTACTTCCCACCGCTTTGCGGCCGTGGTGCAGTACATCAAGCAGCACCTCACCGAGCAGATTACGGTGGAAAAGCTCAGCGAACTGGCGTGCATGAGCAAGGCCACGTTCTTCCGGGTGTTCAAGCGCGAGTTGGGCTTCACGCCCATCGAGTACATCATTCAGGAGCGGATTGCGGAAGCCAAGCGCCTGTTGCGCAACCCGCTCAACTCGGTGGCCGACGTGTGTTTCCGGGCTGGCTTCAACAATACAGCGTACTTCCAGAAGCTGTTCAAGCAGTACGAGGGTATTACGCCGGGGCTGTATAAAAAGCAGCACGCCACTTCCGGCTGCGCCTAAAGAGCTTCAGATTTAGTAGCGCGAAGCCTTTGCTTCGCGTATCGTTGCTTCCAGGCCATCTGCCAGCGCAATTTCCAGGTCAGTATACCGATTGTCGGCACCCACTCGCCCTACAATCCGCGAAGCAAAGGCTTCGCGCTACTACCTCTGCATTGCGGTTCTGTGCAACCTTCCACCTGAGAATCTGGTTACCTGAGGCCAGGAAAGCCGCCGGCGTATAGCAGCGGCTACCATTTGCCTCATGAAAGACCAACTTGTGGCTGCGCCGCAGCCCACCCAAACCACCCACGCTGCTACCGTTCCCGCTGCGCCACTTGCCCCCGCTTTGGTGTGGCTGATGGCCGTTACCTGCGGGTTGGTAGTGGCCAATATCTACTACAATCAGCCCTTGCTCGCCGAAATTGGCCGCACCTTCGGGCTCTCCGAAAGCCGGGTGAGCTTGGTGGCCACCATTACGCAGGTAGGTTATACGCTAGGCCTGCTCTTCGTGGTACCGCTCGGCGACAAGCGCGAGCGGAAAGGCCTGATTCTGGCGCTACTCATGGCGGCGGCCGTTTGCATGGCGGGCGCGGCGGCAGCGCCCAGCTTTGCGCTACTGGCAGTAGCCAGCCTGCTTATCGGCATCTTTTCGGCCGTGCCGCAACTCCTGATTCCGATGGCCGCCTCCCTGGCCAGTAACGAAGAGCGGGGCCGCGTGGTGGGCAAGGTGATGAGCGGCCTGCTGATTGGGATTCTGCTTTCCCGCACCATCAGCGGCTATGTGGGGCTGCATTTCGGGTGGCGCACCATGTTTTGGGTGGGCGCCGGGATAATGGTGCTGCTTACGGCCACGCTGTACCGCATGCTGCCGCGCAATCAGCCCAGCTTCGCGGGCAGCTACGGCAGCTTGCTACGGTCGTTGGGCACGCTTACCAGCGCGCTGCCTACGTTGCGCCGCTCGGCGCTGGTGGGGCTTTGCATGTTCGGAGGCTTCAGCGCTTTCTGGACCACGCTGGTGTTCTTCCTGGAAAGCGACGCCTACCATTACCACGCCGACGTGGCCGGCCTCTTCGGCCTGATTGGAGCCAGCGGCGCGTTTGCCGCCTCCTTCGCCGGTAAATCCGCCGACCGCAAAGGCCCCGACTACGGCATTACCCTCGGGATTCTGCTGTTTCTGGGGGCGTATGTGCTGCTCGGGTTTGGCGGGTACTACCTGGTGGGCCTGGTAGTAGGCGTTATCATTCTGGATGTGGGCCAGCAGATAACCCACATTTCCAACCAAACCCGCATTTTCACGCTCTTACCCGAAGCCCGCAGCCGCCTCAACACCGTGTACATGACCGCCAGCTTCATGGGTGCTTCGCTCGGCTCCTTCCTCGGCGGCCTCGCCTGGGACCATTTTCAGTGGCCCGGCGTGTGCGGCGTAGGCTTAGGCTTTGTAGGGCTGGCGTACCTGGTGAACCGGTTTTATGGAAGAGCATTAAAATAATAAAGTCTTTGTCATCACAGAATAACTAGTTGATATAAAAATATATTTTGTTATATTTATAAGGTTAATAATACCAAAAATGGCAATAGTATCTGCTCTTTCATTACCAAATAGAATTACCCTATTCACCCTTACACTTTTCTATACCAACTTACTTCTGGGATGCGAACATAAAAAGGTCAAAAAGATACCGATCAGTACGCTACCAAAACCTAGAGTATTAAACACAATTCTTTTTCAAGACAAAGAATATATAGTAGAAGGGCCTGCTCAACATCATGTGACCATCGTACGAGCCGGTAGCTCATCATCTGCTTTGCGGAGTGGAATGGATACTCTTTTTCATAATGAGAGTATTGCTGTGATAGGCGATACTGCTCTACGAGGAAGCAGTTTATATGTATCCCGAAAATTTTCGTATCGGTATTCCTTTGCAGAATTTCCTGCTAAGGCTTCATTCCGTAGTAATGCTGTTGCTCCTGACTTTACTACCAATAAACAGGCGAAGAGACACATCACTCGTATAAAAGAAAGTGCTCAACAGCCTGCCAACTTTGCTGGACACTACCGTTTAGTTACTTGGGGTTGCGGTAGCAACTGCCAACAATCTGTACTTGTAGACCAACGTACTGGCCGCATTTATGATGCGCCAGAAACAGCACTAGGATTATCCTACCAACTTACGAGCCGACTGCTCATCACAGATTATTATATAGACAGTGAAGACCAGACATACTTAGTAAATTCTGCTTACCCGATTCCTGAATTTTATGAATGGACAGGTAGCCGCTTTCAGAAATTAAACTAAAATATCAATACAGCACTGAACGGCTCTGTATAAAAGCATAGATAAAACTGTCCCGCTTTTAAGATGCTCAGCAGGACAATTCTACCTATGCTAATGTTCTTACAGCCGCCCAATACACACCTTCAGACTGTCGCGCCAATGCGGGATGGCGACGCCGAGCTGGGTTTTGGCCTTGGTCTTGTCCATCACGGAATAGGCCGGGCGCGTGGCTTTGGTGGGATACTCGGTGGTACGGATGGGCACGGTGCGCACCGTCACGTTGCCCAGCTCGAAGATGGCGTGCGCGAAGTCGTACCACGACGTAACGCCCTCGTTGCTATAGTGGTAGATGCCGTACTGCTGGTTCTCACTTTCGATAATGGTGAGGATGCAGCCGGCCAGGTCGATGGCGTAGGTAGGCGTGCCGGTTTGGTCCCAGATAACGCGCATCTCCTCCCGCTCCCGCCCGAAGCGTAGCATCGTTTTCACGAAGTTGTTGGCGTATTCGGAATACAGCCAGCTGGTGCGCAAGATGAAATACTGGTTGGTATGCGGCGGAATTACCTGCTCGCCTTCCAGCTTGGTGAGGCCATACACGCTGATGGGCGCGGCTTCGTCGGTTTCCACCAGCGGCTGGTTGCCGGTGCCCGCAAACACGAAATCGGTGGAAATGTGGATAAGCGTGGTGCCGTATTCACCGCACATCTTGGCCAGGTTCTCGGCGCCGTCTTTGTTGACTTTTCGGGCAATATCCACCTCGTCTTCGGCTTTATCCACAGCGGTATACGCAGCGCAGTTGATGCAATACGCAGGTTTATACTGCTCGAACGCCTTTTGCAGCATCCCCATATCCAGGATGTTGGCTTCTTCTTCCGGCAGGAAAACCAGGCCGGTGTTGTTTCTCTCCGCTGCAACGTGCTTCAAACACTGACCAAGCTGGCCCGAGGCTCCGAAAACGAGGGTGCTACTCATAACAATAGGTTGGGTTGCGGCCCGCCACCACCGGCGCGCCGTATCAGGGCCGCAAATTACCGCTTTTGCCTTATGGCCGGGCATTCGAGCCGCGCATATCCTACGTTGCGCGGAAGCCACAGGAAATCCGTTCCGCGACGAGCAGCGCGAGTTCCTGCGCGGTAGAACATACTGCACAATACCAGATACTCGCTCCGCTCGTCGCGGAACAGATTTCCTGTGGCTTCCGCGCTACTACCATGCTACATTCCGCTAACCGATTGGCCGCTTGTTTTTGATGGGCTGGAAGCGTTGCTCCCGCGGCTGCTTCTCGCTGAGGTAGCGCCAGTAGCGCAGCGGCATGTGGCGGCGGTGCAGCTTGATGTTTTTGCGCTCCGGAATGTTTACGTGGTCGAAATACGACTGCCAGAGTAGCTTGAACAGCGGCTCCCGCTCATCAAGCACCGTAGCCGAAATAGCCGTGTTGCGCTGCGGAGCGGTGCTTTCAAACTCCACTACGTCGGTCCGCTGGAGGTCGTAATACAGCCCGTAGCGGCGGCGCTTGTCGAAAATCAGCCAGCGCTGGTCGGCGTAGCGCTTGGTGAAGTGGGGCGCAATCAGTGGCAGCACGTCGAAATCCGGGTCGATGGTGGCGTGGAACAAGCCGTCCGACGTTTTCTCGAAGCGCACGAAGGCTTCCATACGATGTTTCTCGCGGTACATCTGTTGCGCGATGCTGGCCACGCGGCGCACGTTGTCGTCGGCGTAGTTATCGGAAATGTCACGGCCGGCGCGCATGGCTAAGTCGGCGTACCGGAAAATCAGCAACTCCCGGTCAGGCTGCTCGCTCAGAAATGTATGGAACAGCCGCGTGCGCGCTTCCTTATCCATGTAGCGGAGCAGGCCGTCCCACACGCGGGCGGCAGTGGCCTCGTCGGTTTCAATGGGCACGGGCATGGCAAACAAACCGCCTTGCACCGCCCCCAGCGGCTGAATACTGTTGGGCGCCGCCTTCCGGTCGTACACATTGAAAAACACCGTCAGCAAGCCCTCAAACGACCCATCGTACGCGTAATCGAGGGGGGGCTGGCTTAGCTCCGGGGCCGGCCGCCGCGGGCCCGCCGTAGTGGTGGCAACGGCGGTAGTAGCACGGCGGTTGGTAGGCGACAGGGAGCGGCTCATGGGAGGAGGCTAGTGGTTGCTGGCTTGCAGCTATTAAAATGTGCTAGTAGAAATTAGTAATAGACCGTCATGCTGAGCGGAGTCGAAGCATCTCTACCGCCAAACTAACTTCTGCCGTACGCAGCCGAAGCAGTAGAGGTGCTTCGACTCCGCTCACCATGACGGTCTGAATGCTAATTCCTGCGCTATCTGAAATAGCTTAGCTACCCAGAAACTTCAGTAGCAATTCGTTTACGGCCTCGGGCTCTTCGTGGTGTAGCCAGTGCGTGGCTTTATCGAAATACGTAAGCTCGGCGTTGGCGCACAGTTCCGCGCTAAGTGCCGCCAATACCGGTTCCAAAAAAGCATCTTGCCGGCCCCATAGTAGCCGCACCGGCACAGCTATGCGCTCAGGCTTGCCGGCGCGGCGGGGGCTCCGAAAAGCCGCCCGGTACCAGTTGACCATGCCGGTAAGTGCCCCCGGCTCCGACCAAGCTTGCACGTATTCCCGCAACTCATCGGAAGAAAACGTGCCGGGGCGGCTGGTACCCCGCAGCGCGCCCCGCCCAAACCGGTATTGCCGCCGCCGAATCAGGCGCTCAGGCAACCACGGCAGTTGAAAGAAAAACACGTACCAGCTTTTCAGCAACTGCCGGGGCGTGCGGCGCAAAGCCTGGCCCAGTACCGCTGGGTGCGGCACGTTCAGAACAGCCACCCGCTGCAGCCGCTCCGGATGCTGCGCCGCCAGCCACCACGTTACGGCCGCGCCCCAGTCATGCCCAACCACGGTGGCCTTCACTTGGCCCGCGGCATCCAGCAGCCCAAGTACATCGGCACCTAGTTGGTTGATGCGGTAATCGGCCACGCGCCGGGGTTTGGCGCTGAGGTTGTAGCCGCGCTGGTCGGGCACCCACACGCGGTAGCCGGCCGCGGCCAGCGCCGGAATCTGCTGGCGCCAGCCGTACCAAAACTCGGGGAAGCCGTGCAGCAGAACAACCAGTGGCCCATTGGTGGGTCCGCACTGCACCACATGCAGCCTGATGCCGTTGGTAGCAACATAGTGGTGCTCAAGTTCGAAGTCCATACCACCGCGTACCCCCTTGCCGGGCGTAAAGTTGCGGTGGAACCACTGCCCTTCAGGCGGCCTCCGAGCGTTGCGACACCTGCGCGGCATTGGCCCGAGCAGCTTCGCGGTGCAATTCCTGCACCAACGGCAACAAGTCGGAAAGCTTGCAGCAGCAGGCAATGCGGGCTACTTTCTTGGGCTGGGCGGCTTCGAGGGTGGCGGCCGACGCGTCGGCGGCGCGGTGTGAGATGGTCATGGGTCGTTATTGGTTTGTTGTTGTTTGGTTTTCCGCGTTTTCTTTCGTCATACCAGTAGGCTTTTCATTCCCTCGAAAATCGATGAACCAACAACGAAAAACGAGTTAAGAAGCCTGCGCAAACAAATCGAGCTGCTGCGTAACCAGCGCCGACCGAACCGAACCCGCACCAAACAGAATCTGGCGGCGGATGGTCTGCTCGTCGTAGTCGCGGGTGGAGAGGGCCTGGCCGCGGCAGGTCAAGAAGAACTTGGCGCGCTTGAGCACCACCCCAAACTTGTGCAGGTGGTCGAGGGTGATGGGCGCAAACCGGCGGGCGGCCACAATCCGTTTGGCCGACCGGGCGCCCACGCCGGGAATGCGCAGAATCATTTCAAAGTCGGCGGTATTCACGTCAATCGGGAATACGTGGCGGTTGCGTAGGGCCCAGGCCAACTTGGGGTCCACTTCCAAATCGAGGAAGGGGTGCGCTGGATCGAGGATTTCGTCGGCCTGGAAACCGTAGAAGCGCATCAGCCAGTCGGTTTGGTAGAGGCGGTGCTCCCGAATCAGGGGTGGCTGCGTTACCTGGGGCAGGCGGGCGTCGTCGGTTACCGGAATGTAGCCGGAGTAGTACACGCGCTTCAGGCCGTAGCCTTTGTAGAGCGAGTCGGTGAGGTTGATGATTTCAAGGTCGTTTTCCGCAGACGCGCCCACAATGAGCTGGGTGCTTTGGCCGGCCGTGGCAAACTGCGGCACTTTCTTGAACAGCGCCTTCTCTTCCTTATTCTTGGTGATGCCGTCCCGAATCTGGGCCATCGGGGTCAGAATCTCCTCGTAATTCTTCTCGGGCGCCAGGTTCTGCAAGCTCATTTCCGAGGGCAACTCAATGTTCACGCTCAGGCGGTCGGCGTACAGGCCGGCTTCCTGAATCAGCTCTTCCGAAGCGCCCGGAATGGCTTTCACGTGGATATAGCCGTTGAAATTGTGCTCGGTGCGCAGTTTCTTGATGATGCGCACCAGCCGTTCCATCGTATAGTCGGGCGACGAGAAAATACCGGAACTTAAGAACAGCCCTTCGATGTAGTTTCGACGGTAGAAGTTCATGGTCAAGTCCACTACTTCATCCACGGTGAAGGCGGCGCGTTTCACGTCGTTGCTTTTGCGGGACACGCAGTAGGCGCAGTCGAAAATGCAATGGTTGGTGAGCAGAATCTTGAGCAAGCTCACGCAACGACCGTCTTCGGTGTAGCTGTGGCAAATGCCCATGCCTTCGGCGTTGCCGAGCCCTTTGGACTCATTTTTGCGCTTGCCCCCGCTGCTCGAGCACGATACATCGTACTTGGCGGCGTCTGCCAAAATGCTTAGCTTTTCCTGAATGCGCTGGTCGTTCATTGGGCTGTATCTGGGCTTAAAAATAGCGTCTTGTGTTGAAACTAACACTATCTATCAAGACTAATTTCGTTGGAATTGTTCCCCAGAGCCCGACTATTTACGTGGCTTTTCACCCTGGCGCAGAAGGAAGCCGGGTACTATCATTGAACTGCTTCACCCAGATTCCTTTTGCGTCGGAATGATAGTTCAATCAACTCACTGAACAGGCGTAAAACCACTCCCGAACCCAGTAACTTGCACGTAGTAAGCTCGTCATTTATGAAGTATGTGGTGCTGGTGTGGGTGTGGGTGTGGCTGTGGCTGGGGGCATTGCCCGCGCTGGCCCAAACCACCGTACCCAGCCCCAGCCGTATTATCGAGCCTACCGATACCGTCCGGCGCGCGGCCGTGCGCACCGACTCTTTGCGCCGCCGCTTCGACCAGGAACGGCTGCTTAACGGCCTTAAAGCGTACACCAAGCGCAAAACCATTGCCGGTAAAGCCGCGGCGGCTTTGTTCAACTTCACGCCGCGCCGCGAAGAGCAAGCCGGCCTCGATGCCGCGCTGCTGGACCGGCAGTACGACCGGCACAACTATAAAATCGTGCGGAACATCAACATCCGTACCCTCACGGCGTTTGGCTACAGCATTTCCGATACCACCCGGGTACCGCGCAACGTGTTGGAGAAAGCCGGTAATGCGTTCCACATGAAAACCTCGCGGGGACGAGTGCGGCAGGTGCTGCTGTTCCGGGCCGGGCAGGAACTGGAGCCGCAGGCTTTGGCCGAGTCGGAACGCTTGCTGCGCCAGACCGACGAGCTGGTGGATGCGCGGGTGTTTGTGAACGAGCGCACCAGCACCGCCGACAGCGTGGATATTGAAGTTATTACCAAAGACGTGTTCAGCCTCAGCGGCTCGATTGAAGTGCGCGACGTGGGCGCGGGCGTCATCGGGCTGCGCGACCAGAACTTTCTGGGCCAGGGCCACCGTTTCCGCAACCGGTACGAGTACGGGCGCAACCAGCCCCAAACCTGGAGCTACCGCGGCAGCTACCGGGTGCCGTTCCGACACTTTATTTACGGGGAAGCGCGCTACGAAAACGAATTTCAGCGCCGCATTGGCGGTATCACGTTCAGCCGCGACTTTTATTCTATTAACACCAAGTACGCCGGGGCGCTGGCGCTGAATTTCATTAATTACGGCTTGGTGCTGAAACCGCCGCAGCCCGGCGAGGTACCAGTGTATTCCCCCATCGGCTACAGCACCCAGGATTTGTGGGTGGGCCGGTCTTTACCGCTGCGCAGCTATGATTTGGGGTACGAGAATCCGGGCCGCATGATTGTGTCGGGCCGCCTGTTGCGGACCGATTATAACATCCGACCCGACCCGAGCTACGTTAGTTCCAGCGCATTTCTGGGCACTATCGGCTACAGCGTGCGGCGCTATTACAAAGACAAGTACCTGTTTGGCTTCGGGCGCACCGAAGACATTCCGACGGGCACGCTGCTGAGTGCCACGCTGGGCTACGAGCTAAACGAGCAGGGTAACCGCAACTACTACGGCGCCCGTCTCTCAACGGCCAGCTACAACCCGCGCAAAGGCTATTTGTACCTGAGCGGTGAGTTTGGCTCTTTCGTACGGTCGGCCACCAACGACTGGCAACAGGGCCTGGTGAGTACGGAGGTGCTGTATTTTACGCGGCTCTATCACACCGGCAACTACCAGTGGCGGCATTTTCTGTGGAGCCGCAACGCCATTGGGCTGCACCGCCGACCCGGCGAGTTGCTGCTGTCCATTGAAGGCGAGCGGGGCTTGCGGGGTTTCCGCGGGCCGTATGACTTACGCGGCACCAGCCGGCTGGTGCTCAACTACGAAACCACGGTGTACACGCCGGTATCGTTTTTGGGCTTCCGGCTGGCGGGCGTGCTGTTTGCCGATGCCGCCTGGCTGAACACCAAAACCAAGCGCACCTTGCCCATCCACGAAACGCCCTATACCGGCTTTGGGGTAGGGTTGCGCTTCCGCAACGAGTACATGCCCATTCGCACCTTCCAGATTCTGTTCGGCTACTACCCGCGCGGCCTCACCGATGCCAGCGGCTACCGCATCTACGAAAGCTCCCGCCCCTACTACGACTTCAGCGACTTCAGCTTCGGCCAGCCCGGCATTGCGCAGTACGAATAACCGGGCACCTCACCCCTAGCCCCTCTCCTCAGGGAGAGGGGAACTAGATTTAGGAATATAACTCTAGCCCATATAAACCAGAAAAGTCATTTGAGATGTCTCAAATGACTTTTCTATGATCTAAAAACTAGATACTAGTCCCCCTCTCCCTGAGGAGAGGGGCTAGGGGTGAGGTGCCCTACCGGCGGTTGATGGCGTTCAGGTCTTCGAAAGCCTGCTTGAGGCGGGCAATGAAGGTTTCTTCGCCTTTACGCAGCCATACACGCGGGTCGTAGTACTTCTTGTTTGGCGAGTCGGCACCGCTGGGGTTGCCAATCTGGCCTTGCAGGAAGCCTTCGTTCTTCACGTAGTAGTCCTTGATGCCTTCCCACAGCGCCCACTGCAAGTCGGTGTCGAGGTTCATTTTGATGGCGCCGTAGCTGATGGCCTCACGGATTTCCTCCTGGCTGGAACCCGAGCCGCCGTGGAATACGAAGCTGATGGGCAGCTTCTCGGTGATGTTGTGCTTCTCGCGCAGGAACTCCTGCGAGTTGTGCAGGATAACGGGTTGCAGCTTCACGTTGCCGGGCTTGTACACGCCGTGCACGTTGCCGAAAGCCGCGGCCACCGTGAAGCGGGGGCTTACTTCGCTCAGCTGCTCGTAGGCGTAGGCCACTTCCTCGGGCTGGGTGTAGAGCTTGGAGCTGTCCACGTCGGAATTGTCCACGCCGTCTTCCTCGCCGCCGGTTACGCCCAGTTCGATTTCCAGGGTCATGCCAATCTTACTCATGCGCTCCAGATAGCGCTTGCAGATTTCGATGTTCTCCTCAATTGGCTCCTCCGACAAATCCAGCATGTGCGAGCTGTAGAGCGGCTGGCCGTACTGGGCGTAGTGCTTTTCGCCAGCGGTGAGCAGGCCATCAATCCAGGGGAGCAGCTTTTTGGCGGCGTGGTCGGTGTGCAGCACCACGGGCACGTTGTACAGCTCGGCCATCTGGTGCACGTGCTGGGCGCCCGAAATAGCGCCGGCAATGCTGGCCCGCTGGTCGCCGTTCGGGATGGATTTGCCGGCGAAGAACTGCGCGCCGCCGTTGGAAAACTGAATCATCACCGGGGAGTTGACGGCGGCGGCGGTTTCCAGCACGGCATTCACCGTGTTGGTGCCGGTCACGTTGACGGCGGGCAGGGCGTAGGCGTTGGCCTTGGCGTTCTGGAAGAGGGCCTGCACTTCGTCGCCGTGCAGGACGCCGGCCCGCAGGCCAGTGGAGGTTTGTTCAGACATGAGGAAAAAGTATGGGAAAAAGGGGTTGTCGGGCGAAGCAGGAATTGCCGCGGCTCCAGAAAGCTTTGGCTGCCGCGCCAAGTTACGGGCTAGCGGTGTACAAAAGAAAAGAACCCGAAAACTCCCAACAACTATTAGGCTAGGCCCGCAGGAAGTAGCGCGGCTTACCTCTTCTTAAACCACTATCCGGAGGGGATAGTGCCTGCAATATGTCAGTGCCGTAGGAAGAGGCCGTATCTTTGTTTTTCCTTCTCCCCTACCCCGCTACTTATGCAACTCGGCGACTACAACGAACTGGAAGTGGACCGTGAGGTCGATTTTGGCATGTACCTCAGGTCAGATGATGGCGACATGCTGATTCCGCGCAAGTACATTCCGGAAGGTACCCGCGTGGGCGACGTACTGCGCGTGTTTGTGTACCGCGACTCCGAGGACCGCCTGATTGCCACTACGCTTAACCCGCTGGCTAAAGTCGGCGACTTTGCGGCCCTCACCGTGCGCGACGTCACGCCGCTGGGTGCTTTCCTGGATTGGGGCCTGGAAAAAGATTTGTTTCTGCCCTACCGCAACCAGCGCCGCAGCTTGCGCGTGGGCCAGCGCGAAACCGTGTACGTGTACCTCGACGACACCTCGGACCGGATAGTGGCCACCGCCAAATGGGAGCGGCAGCTACCCACCGACGAGCCGTTCCGGGGCCGCCCCGGCGACGAAGTGCAGCTGTTCGTGGCCGACGAAACCGATATGGGCTATAAGGTGATTGTGAACGGCACCCATCAGGGCCTGCTCTACCACAACGAAGTATTCAAGCCGCTACGCCTCGGCGACACCCCCACTGGCTACGTCCGCCAGATTCGGGAGGATGGCAAGCTCGACATCAGCCTCCAGCGCGCCGGCTACGACGAAGCCCTAGCCGCCGCCGACACCCTGCTGGACGCCCTGCAAAAAGCCCCCGATGGCCGGCTCCCCCTCGGCGACAAAAGTGAGCCCGACGACATTTACCGCCGCCTCGGCATGAGCAAGAAAGTGTTCAAGAAAGCGTTGGGCACGCTCTACAAGCGCGGCGAGGTGCAACTCTTTCCAGAACACACGCAATTGGTGAGGAAGGGATGATTGGGTGAGTGGATGAATGAATGAAGAAGTTTGTCGTCCAATCATCCATTCACCCATTGATTAAAGCCGCTAACTTGCCACTACGACTTCCTAACTACGGGTTACCTGATGCTTCTTTCCACTTGGCACCGCTTTCTGGGTATCCGCCCCGATGAGGGAAAGACGGTGTGGCTGTTCTTTCTGCACAACTTCCTGCTGGGCATCGGCACTATTCTGGTGTATGTGGCGGCCAACGTTATCCTGCTCGAAAACAACCCCGAACGGAACCTGCCGCTGGCCTATGGAGTGGCCGCACTAGCCCTTATGGGCGTGGGCCGGGTGTACACGCATTTCGAGCACCATTTGCAGCTGCAAAAGCTGGCCGTGCGGGTGCTATTGGCCGTGGTGGCTCTCACTGGCGTGCTGGGCGTGCTGGTGGCGGTGGGCCATTCGGTGGCGGCGGCCGTGGCTATTATGGCGGGCTACCGCGTTATCTATCTGCTGACTAATCTGGAATTCTGGGGCGTATCGGCGGTGGTGTTTGATGTGCGGCAGAGCAAGCGCCTGTTCAGCCTCATCAGCTCCGGCGACATGCCCGCCAAGGCGCTGGGGGCGGTGCTGGCCATTCTGGTACACGCCCACACCGATTTGCTGCTGCTGTTGCTGCTGGCGTTTGGGGCCTACGTAGGCGCGTTGCTGATACTGCGCACCACCATATCTTCACACGTGGTGGAGGCCCGGTCGGTGGGGCGGCGGGAGCGGCAGGCAAGTACGCGCCCCATGCTGCAACGCTGGTTCGGGAACAGCCAACTGGTGCTGGCTATGTGCCTGAGCTTGACGGCCATTGCTGCCGTTACCACCACCGTAGAATACTCGTTCTTCGTCAACGTCAAGCACAAATTCCACGACCAGGCCACCTTGATGCGCTACGTGGGCACCGTCCTGACGCTTACTTACTTGGTAGCCATGCTGTTCAAGGTGCTGTTTTCGCAGTTCACCGTAGAGCGGCTGGGCATCCGCTGGATGCTGCTAGCCTTGCCGGGAATGGTGCTGCTGGCGGTGCTACTGTTTGGGGGCCTGCGCGCCGGCAACGCTTCCGATGCCACAATGCTGCTGTACTTCTGCGGCTTGTTTCTGGTGCTGGAAGTGCTGCGCCGCGCCGTATTCGACCCCGTGTTCCTGGTGTTGTTTCAGGCGCTTTCTGCCGAGGAACGGCTGGCGGCCCACACGACGGCCAAGGGGTTTTACGAGCCCCTGGGCATGGCCCTGGCCGGTTTGCTGCTGTTTGCGCTGCACCACTTGCCCAGCGCCAACGAATGGCTTCCCTTCTTGTGGATGGGTTTGTTTGCGGCCGGGGCGCTGGTGTTTCTGCACCGCACCTATGGCCACTACCTCGCCGAGCTGCACCACGCCGTGAGCCGCCGCTTTGCCGGTGATGCTACTACTGAGCTGGCCGATACGGGTTGGCACCAGCCGCTTAGCGCCAACGGCCACGCCACTACCGCCAGCCCCGACGAGATTCGCCAGTTGCTAGCCGCCCTCCCCGACCGTACCAAACGGCGCGCGGCAGCAGCCCGGCTGGTGCAGCTGGGTGAAGCTGCCGTACCTCTGCTGGCCGAGGCCCTCCCCGCCGCCGATGAAGTGATGACCCAGCGCCTAGCGCAGGTGTGCGGCCGAATTCCGGGCCCGGCGAGCCGACAGATGCTGGTGGCGTTGGCCCGGCAGCCGCGCCTGTTCGGGCGCGAAGCCGCGTTGCGGGCCTTGCGCAATTTCGACCAGGAACCCGCCGACGAACCCGTATTTCAGGCCTTGGTGCGCGAGGAGCTGCAATTAACCCAACAGTTGCTGCACGGCCTGGCTTCTGCCCCCAACGAGCTGCGCCGCGCCCTCGACTACGAGCTAACGAAGGTGCAGCAGCGCATTTTTTACTTGCTGCTCCAGTTGTACCCGCCGCAGTTCATTGCCGATGCCCAGCGCGGCGTAGCCCACGCTGCCCGCGAGCGGCAGGCCAACGCCCTCGAAATCCTCGACAACATCATTCCGCGCTTCCTCTACCAGGGGCTGCAAGCGTTGCTGGATGTACTGCCCGTTCCCGATAAAATCCGCACCTTCGACCAGTTGCTGGGCGCGCCGTCCGTGCCCGTAGCCATTGTCCCGCTGATTGTCCGGCTAGGGGAAACCACATTCTCTGACTGGACTGTGAGTGTGGCGCTGCGGCATTGGCGCCCCACCGCCGGCACCGTCGACCAACTGCTGCCGCATTTGCAAAGTACCAGCCTGCTGGTGCGGGAAAGCGGCTTTACGGTGCTAGACCAGCTGGCCCAGCAGCAGTACTCCTTGCATCAGCAGCTTTTAAGCGAGAATTCCACCATAGCTTCCCAACGCATGGCTCATCACGCACACGCCGACCATATTTCTGCTCAGGAGCGGGTACAGGTGCTGCACAACACCGCCTTGTTCGCCGAAACGCCGGAAAACGTCCTCAGCAGCATCGTCCCGATTATGAAGGAAGTGACCTTCAGTGAGGGCGAGCAAATCTTCGCCAAAGGCGACCTGGGCACCTCGTTGTTCATTGTGTACGACGGCGAAGTCTGCATCATGAACGGTACCCAACAGCTGGCTACGTTCCGGAAAGGCGACTTTTTCGGGGAACTGGCCCTGCTCGATGCCGAGCCCCGCTCGGCCTCAGCCGCGGCCTGCGGCCCCGTGGTAGCCTTCCGCCTCGACCAGGAAGATTTCTACGACGTGATGGAGGAGCGCGGCGAGGTACTGCGCAACGTACTGCGCGTGCTCTGCCAGCGCCTGCGCCGCCAGAACGAGAAGATGAGCGCGAGCTAGGGAATTAAAAATTAAGAATTAAGAATTAAAAATTGGCCGTTCAACGATTCCGAAAGGATCCGTTGAACGGCCAATTTTTAATTCTCAATTCTTAATTTTTAATTGACTCTAAGCTACTACCTCGTAAGTCATGACGGGTTTGGCCTTGTTTTTCAGGTGCACCTCTCCCACTTCCTGGCATTGAAACGACTCTTTCACCTTGGCGTAGATGGCGTCGGTGATGATGATTTGGTTGGGCTTGGCCGAGGATTGCAGGCGCTGGCTCACGTTCACCGTGTCGCCGATGACGGTGTAGTCGAGGCGGCGCAGGGAGGCCGAGCCGATATTGCCCGACACCATTTCGCCGGTGTTGATGCCAATGGATACGCGTGGTTGATAGGCGCTGCCGTCGGGTAGGGTGTTTTGCTGGGCCTGAATAACCGTTCGTACCGCCAGCGCGGCATCAATGGCGCGGTCCAGGTGAAATTCGCCCCGGAAAACGGCCATTACGGCGTCGCCCATAAACTTGTCGATGTAGCCGCCCTGCGCAATAACAGCCTTTACAATCTGGTCGAAATAGGTGTTGAGCAACGTAACCACCGTGCCGGCCGGCAGCACCTCCGACAACGACGTAAAGCCGCAGATGTCGATGAAGACCACCGTGGCTTCCACGGTTTCGCTCAGCATCAGGGAGTTTTCGAAGCCGGGCCGCGCCATGAAGTTGATAACGGTTTCATCGACGTACATCTTCAGGATATTGTTTTCCTGAATGGCGCGCAGCGTTTCGCGCAGCTGCTGCACGTGGCTGGCGGTTTTCTCCATAGTCACCTGCAAGTCGGTGAAATCCACGGGCTTGCACACAAAATCGAAAGCCCCCCGGTTCATGGCCGTGCGGATGTTTTCCATGTCGCCGTAGGCCGATACGATGACGGTTTTAACCACCGTATTCAGGTCATGGAGCCGGGTGAGCAGCGTCAGGCCATCCATAATGGGCATATTGATGTCACTGAGCACAATGTCCAGGTCGGGGTTGGCCTGCACGCAGTCCAGCGCCTCCTGCCCGTTGGCAGCAAACTTGAACTCGTAGATACCCTCCCGAATCTGCCGCCGGAATTTTTGCTTGATCAGCAGCTCTAAATCTGCTTCGTCATCTACTACCAGAATCTTCGTTTTCATAGCGTCTCCAAGGAGAGTAATTTTTCTTTGAGCGCAGCAAAATCTACGGGTTTGGTTAGGAAGTCGTTGGCACCTAGCTGCATAGCTTGGTTGTAGCTCTCGGTGTCGCCGTACGCGGTTATCATCATCACCATCGGGGGCGGGGGCGGCGGCGCGTCATACTCCTGTTTCACGAGCCGCAGCAGTTCCAGCCCGCTCATGCCCGGCATGTTGATGTCGGACAGAATCAGCACCACTTCCGAAACGTGACTATGCAGGTAGTTCAGCGCTTCCTCACCGGAATACGCAAACGAGAATTCAAATTTACCACTGCGAATTTCCCGCCGGAAACGCTGCTCAAACAGCGTCCGCACGTCGGTTTCGTCGTCAACAACCAGTATTTTCATCTTACGCTAAGGTAGTACAGTTACCAGATTAAGTTGGTTTTATTCAGGCAGCACAATTACAAACTCAGTGCCCCGGCCTTCCTCACTATCCACCGTCAGCGTGCCGTTGTGGCCTTGCGTGATGATGTCGTAGCTGAGCGAAAGGCCCAGGCCGGTGCCTTCGCCGGTGGGCTTGGTGGTGAAAAAGGGCTGGAAAATCTTTTGCTTCACGCTTTCCGGAATGCCCAGGCCGTTGTCGCGCACCCGTATTTCGCTGCCTTCGCTAGTGTGGCAGGTGCTTACCGTAACCGTGGGATAATAGCCGGCTTCCTGGCGTTTCTGGCGCTGCTGCACGGCATAAAAGGCATTGGTCAGCAAATTGAGCAGCACCCGCCCGATGTCCTGCGAAATAACCTGCACTTGCCCCAGGTTTGGGTCGAAGTGGGTTTCGAGGGTGGCGTTGAAGGTTTTGTCTTTGGCGCGGAGGCCGTGGTAAGCCAGGCGCAGGTATTCGTCGCAGAGGGCGTTGAGGTCGATGAGTTGCCGCTCGCCGGAGCTGGCGCGGCTGTGCTCCAGCATGCCCCGCACAATGCTGCTGGCCCGCTGCCCGTGGTGCGTAATCTTTTGCAGGTTTTGCTTGAGGTCGGCCAGCAGCTCGTTTTCCAGCTCCGGGTCCCGCTCCGCCTTCTGGCACTCCTCTTCCAGCTCCTGCACCAGCTCCGCCGACACTTCCGAGAAGTTGTTGACGAAGTTGAGCGGGTTCTGGATTTCGTGGGCAATGCCAGCCGTTAGTTCGCCGAGGCTGGCCATTTTCTCGGCCTGAATCAGTTGGGCCTGCGTGGTTTTCAGCTCGGTGAGGGTGTAGCGCAGCTCCTCGGCCTGCTGGGTAAGGGCGGCCGTACGCTCCGATACCAGCCGTTCCAGCTCGGCGTTTTGGGCCTCAATGCGCCGCTTGTTTTGCTCTTCTTCTTCGCGCAGCAGGCGCTCGGCCTCCAGGTTCTTCTTCTGGCTGCGGGCAATCAACAGAAAGGTGGCCAGCCAGATAAACGCAAAACCCTGCGCCGTATCGAAGGCATCATCGTATTCATCCAGCAGTCCGTTGCCCAGCACTTTCGCCAGAAATTCGAGCAGGTAATGCAGCGCGAAGGGAGCTATAGCCAGCAGAATGGTGCGGGCCGGGCGGTAGTCCCGGATGCGCAGCAGCAGCAGCACCGTGCCGCCCAGGGTGAGCAGCCAGAATATCCCGTTCAGATGGTCGCTCTTGATGTTGAACAGCAGCCCGAATACAGCCACTCCTATCCCCAGCACCCAGATTTTGTTGACGGCAACGGCCCAGCGCGGCGCCCGGACCGACAGGTTCAGAAACTTGCCGTACGCCCGCAGAATACCCCAGGCCACCAGCACAGAGAATGACAGCTCGGCGTTGATATTTATAAACGATTTAGAGTCCATAATCTGCCTTTGAATGTGCAGGCGTTTCGTTTGGTAGAAGTAAGGCACTGTTGCTACCAGCGCGGGTTGTTGGTAGCAGTCGGGAAAAGGGTGCTATTCTTCCAGGTATTGCTTGCGGTGCTGAAGGTAAAGAAAGGGCGAATTTTTCAGGCTTCCACGCGTGCTTGTCTTTGCCGGGCCGGAAGCTGCGTTTTCCGGCTAGCTGATTCTCTGCGTTAACCAACAAATATTTGCTGGTATCGATATATTGTCGTGCTTTCCGATTGTTATCCGTACCCCGCATGAATCAGGAGCTTGCCGAAAAATACATCCTGCACGCGCTGGAAACCCAGCTACCCGCCACGCTCTACTACCACAGCGTGCACCACACGCTGGACGTAACCCAGGCGGCAATGCAGCTGGCTACTGCGGAGGGCATTACCGAGGAAGAACCACGGAAACTGCTGCGCACGGCTGCTCTTTTTCACGATGCTGGCTTTCTGCGCACCTTCGATGAGCACGAGGCGGCTGGCTGCGAGCTGGTACACGATGTGCTGCCCGGTTTCGAGTACAGCCCAGCGCAGATAGAAACTATTTGCGCCATGATTACGGCAACCAAGCTGCCGCAGGCGCCACACTCACACCTGGCCGAAATTCTCTGCGACGCCGACCTCGACTACCTGGGCCGCCCCGATTTCGAGCCAATAGCCAACACCCTGTTTCTGGAGTTTCAGGCCCGGCAGATTGTGGCGGCCGACGAAAACGCCTGGAACCGCTTGCAGGAGCAGTTTCTGGTGGCCCATCATTACTGGACTACCACCGCCATAACCAACCGGGAAGCCAGCAAACAGGCCCGCTTGGCTGCTATTCGGGCGAAGCTGGCTTCGTAGCAAGTGCGGCTTCGTTGTCCGAAGCGTAACTGATAGGCAACGGTCCGCCCTAAAGCTTCATCTTTTCCGCACTTGCCTACCAGCCGGCCAGTTTTACGTACCACCCAGCTTCAAGCTTCGGCGGCCGCGAGGGTACTTCGGGCTGCTTGCCATTTCACCTCCTGTTTATGCAGAAAACCGCGCTTATTGCTGGGGCCAGTGGCCTGATTGGCTCACAGTTGCTGCCGCTGCTGCTGGCCTCCGACCGGTATGCCAAAGTTATTGCCGTGGGGCGGCGGCCGGTTCCGCAGGTGCACCCCAAGCTGGAGCAGCGCGTGCTGGATTTCGATACGCTGGAAGAACACGCCATGAGCTTAATTGCCGACGACGTGTACTGCTGCCTGGGCACTACCATGCGGCAAGCCGGCTCGAAAGCCGCCTTCTACCGCGTCGACTACCTGTACGTGGTGACGCTGGCGGCCCTCACCGCCCGCAATTTTGCGGTGCAACTGATGCTGGTATCGGCCATGGGCGCCGACTCCACCTCCCGCATTTACTACAACCGGGTGAAGGGCGAAGCCGAAGATGCCGTGCGCCAACTACCCTTCCGGGCCATTCACTTCTTTCGGCCGTCGTTGCTGCTGGGGGAGCGGGAGCAGAAACGAACCGGCGAGCAGGTGGGGGCCGTACTGCTGCGGCTGCTGCACCCGCTGCTGCTGGGGCCGTTGCGCAGGTACCGGGCCGTGCCGGGGGCCGTGGTGGCGCGGGCCATGCTGCGAGCGGCCGAAGAAGATGGCACTGGCATCCATGCCCACCCCTCGAATGAGATAAGCCAACGAGGTACTTTGTAAAATTCCGTTGCCTGTCCGGTTTTATACTTAAATTTACGGCTTCATATTTCATTTTTCCATTTTAACATGAAGCATTTTTCCTTTATTCTATTGGCTGTAATCCTGATGAGTGGCACCCAGCAGGCAACAGCGCAAAGCAAAAAGAAAAGCAGTGGTGGCAGCAGTTCCGGCTATAGCACGGGTATTGGCTTGCGCGGCGGTGGCTACTCTTCGGGCCTCACTATCAAGCATTTCATGAGCGGCAAAAACGGCGTAGCCCTCGAAGCGTTGGTTACAACAGAATACAAGGCCCGTGGTGCCCGGCTCACGCTGCTAGGCGAGAAGCACAAGGCCATTTCCGACATCAAAGGGTTGCAGTTTTATTACGGAGCTGGCTTCCATGCCGGAGCCTACCAGGGGCGCTACTACTTCGATGACGTGCGCTACTACCGGGTACACAAAAAAGACGTGTACGTGTACCGCGACTACCGCTACGACGATGCCACCTACGTAGCCGTGGGCGCCGACCTGATTCTGGGGCTGGAGTACAAGCTGGAGGATTTACCCTTCGTGGTGGGCGTTGACTACAAGCCGTTCTTTGAAGTATTCCACGGCTATACCGGCTTCTACAACGACGCCGCCATTAGCCTGCGCTTCACGCTCTAAATCTGTTCAGTGGCTATGGCGCGTATTCCAGGAAACTTCCCTTCTAGTGAATACCGAACCCGCCACTCAACCCACACAAAAAACCCCACTCAGCTAGCTGAGTGGGGTTTTTTATTGAAGCAACTTCTACCATTAGCGGCGTCCGCCACCCCGATAGTAGCCACCGCCACGCGGGCCGTGGTAGTAACGGGGGCCAGGATGCACGATAACCGGCGCAGGCCGCACAATCACTCTCGATGGGCGGTAGTACCGGGGGCCGTAGTAAGACCGATACCGGGGACCATAATAAGGGTCGCCGTAGTAGCCGGCCGGGCCGGTGCCTACCGCAACACCAGCCCCAACACAGCTAGTCAGCAACGTACCTGCTACCAGCAGGGCAAGTATCAACGGGAATCTTAGGAGCTTTTTCATAGTCAGGAGCGGCAAGACACATTAGAGGCCTGCTACTTCTACTTAGACGCAAAAACCAGCCCAAAGTTTACTTCACCCGTTTGCAAAAAACTATATAGAAGCCTGCTAGTCAACGCAAAGCACATCCAAATTGGCACCTCTAAGCTCGTTGCGGCAGCTACTACAACACCGCGGCGGCTTACAGCGGAATTCGGTACGTAACATCGGTAGCACCACCAAACAAACCGTAACCGGGGCGGATGTTGGAGAAGAGCGGCGCGGGCTCGGCAAACGGGTTGCCGTCGGTGTTGTAGTAGCGCTGCAACGACTGGTAGAAGCGGTAGGTGTCGGGGGTGATGCTGCTTACGGTTACTTCGATAAATGCTGGCTCCAGTACCCCCCCACCGTTTAGATACACATCATTGCTGACGGCAAGGCGCTGCCCATTTCCTCCAACGTCACTAAACGGATACTGACTGTAGAGGCCACGAGCTTCCGACAGCTGGTACCGATTCAAATTGATATCCGAATTACTGCCATTACTAGGACTGTTGTAATCATACTGGACCTCTCCCCAGTACTCGCCGTTGCGGTCCAGCACCCGAGCATACACCAAGTAATAATCAGTAGTAGCAGCGTTGTCGAGGATGCTGCACCTGAACCGGCCATTAATACCCCGGCTATTTGGGTTGACAGGATTAGTAGCCACAAAGCTTCCAGTTTCAATAACGGCGCGAGCCGGCAGCGTCAGGGTAGCTTCTACGGCTTCTACACCTGGTGCCGAGGCGCGCAGGGTGTACGTGCTACCGGGCTGCCCACCAAAGTTGCGAGTGGGCACGTAGTAGCCATACAGGCTATCAGGCTGGCCAGTGCTTGAGTTGAAGCCCGGCTGGCCCTTTGAGCGAAACCGTTCCACCACTTGCCCGGCCTCATTGAATATTTCCACCGTAGCATCGCCTCGCCCAACTGGGTCTTTCAATTCCAGTACGCCCTGGCTGGTACTCACGAATAGGTTGCGCACCTCAAAAAACTTTGCTGGGGGCTGGTTGCTAAGCGTATACGTAAGGGCCAGCCGGGGCGTATGCGGCGGCACATCTACGTCTACAATGGTTTCGCAGCTACTGAAGGCCAGGGCAGCACAGCAAAGAGCAAGTATATTTTTCATTATAAAGCAGGCAAGGTATGGCAGGTATTCAGGCGGCTACGAAAGCTGGGTAGGCGCCTGAACTCCGCGCTAATCTGTAATTAGAATTTGAAGGCTTTGCTGAATGATGGAATAATGGGAAACAAGGACACTTGGCGGTACACCGACTTTCGTTCTTCCGTAACGCCGTTCCAGGTATAAGTGGAGCCGGGGTCGAAGTAGAGGTAATAGGGGTTGCGGCGGCTGTACACGTTGTAGATGCTGAAGCTGTTCACGATTTCGCCCCACTTCTTTTTCTTGGTCTTACTTAGGTCCAGATCGAAGCGGTGATAAGCGGCCATCCGGAACGAATTCCGCTCCCCGTAGTCCTCGAAATCCTGATACGGCCCCAGCGTAAACCGCCCCTGCGACAACGTAGTGGCGTTGCCGGTGCCGTACACCCACGTACCCGACAGCGTAAGCGTAGGGCTGAACTTGTGGATGGCCACCACCGAAATATCGTGGCGCCGGTCGTATTTGTAGGGGAAAATGCGGCCCTGGTTGAGGTCGGGGAAGCGGCGCTTGCTCCAGGCCAGCGTGTAGCCAACCCAGCCGGTGGTACGGCCGGTTTTCTTCTGGATGAAAAACTCGCCGCCGTAAGCCCAGCCTTTGCCGCTGGTTACTTTGCTTTCCCAGTCGCTGTCCACGGTGCCCAGAAAGCTGGCACCCTCGCGGTACTCCACCAGGTTGCGCATGGGTTTGTAGTAGCTCTCGAAGCTTACTTCGTAGTCTTCCTCCTTGAAGCGCACGGTGCGGGCCGCTCCTACGCTCACCTGCTGCGCCCGTTGTGGCTTAATCAGCTTGGTAGCCGGCACCCACAAATCGGTGGGCAGGCCAATGCCGCTGTTGGTGAGCAGGTGAATAAACTGCGTGGTGCGGGCGTACGAGGCTTTCAGGGCCCAGTCTTCGGTGAGTAGGTAGCGGGCGGCCACGCGTGGCTCTATGCTGGGATAGAACTTGCCTTCCACCGCAAACCCATTCAGGCGCAAGCCGCCGTTCACTTTCAGGCGGTCGGTGAAGCGGTAGTCGTCCTCGGCGTACAGCCCAATTTCGCTGGCCAGGGTGCGCGTGCCCGAGTTGAGCTGGCTGCCCAGGTTGCCGGTGTTGTCTTTGGCGGTAAGGGCGCCGGGCCGGAACGAGTGCAGGATGTACTGCCCCCCGAACCGGATGTAGTGGTCGGGCGTGGGCGTGTAGTCGAAATCGGTTTTGAGGCTGAAGTCCCGGATGTTGGACAGGTAGCGCAGGGCATATTTGTCGGTACGCCGCTGGCCCTGGTTGTTGTAGCGTCGTTCGTCCTCGGCTCCTACGTTGAACTGGTATTTGCTGTAGGTGAGGTGGGTGTTCATGAACAGCTGGTCGTGCACGATGTGGTTCCAGCGCAGTCCCGAGGTTAGGTTGCCCCAGCCCAGATTGGCCGCGGTGCGGCTGTAGTCGTCGGCCGAATTATCCTGGTCCCGAATGCGGGCGTAGAACTTGTCGTAGCCGGTGTAGGCACTCAGGTATAGCCGGTCACGGCTATTCAGCTTCCAGTTCAGCTTGGCGTTCAGGTCATGAAAGAAGTAGCCGACTGAGCCGCTGGTGCCTTCGCTGGAAAGCTGCGCCTTGATGAACGGCTGAGCCAGCACATCGAGGTAGGTACGCCGGGCCGAGATGATAAACGAGGCGGTATCCTTCTTGATAGGGCCTTCCAGCGTGATTTTGGATGCCACAATACCAATGGCGCCCTCGCCGTGGAACTCCTGCATGTTGCCTTCCTTCATCGAAATATCGAGCACCGACGACAGCCGCCCGCCATACCGCGCCGGGAAGCCGCCCTTAATCAGCTCCACATTGTTGAGGGCATCGGCATTGAACACCGAAAAGAACCCGAACAAATGCGCGGCATTGTACACCGGCGTACCGTCCAGCAGAATCAGGTTTTGGTCGGGGGAGCCGCCGCGCACGTACAAGCCGCTCTGGCCCTCGCCGCCGCTTTGCACGCCGGGCAGCAGCTGCAACACCTTCAGCACGTCGGTTTCACCGAACAGCTTGGGCAGGCTCTTGATTTGGGCAATGGGTACGTTGATGGTGCCCATGCGGGTGCTGCGCTCAATCCGCTCCTCCCGGTTGCCCACCACCTCCACCCCACCCAGCTCGTTGCTGGTAGCCCGCAGCCGGAAATCGTGGCTGATGTTGCGGGTGGTGGCTGCCGCCCAACGGGTCCGCTCGTAGCCGAGGTAGCTGGCCACCAGCCGCACCGAGTCGGAGGCGGGCAGCGTGAGCGAGTAGAAGCCGTAAGTGTTGGTGGCGGTGCCCTGGCCGGTGGTAGGGCTGACAACGGCCACGCCAATCAGGTTTTCGCCGGTGGCTCCGTCGCGCACGTAGCCGCTAATCGTGATTTTGGCGGCGGGCTGTTGCGCTTGCGCAGCCGCGGCACTCAACAGGAAACAGGGTACTACAACAGCGCGAAAAGCTGGATGCATAGAAAGGATTAAAAGCTAAATAGAACTTAATCAACCACTAGTGAACTGCTAACGCACACTATTAGCTAGTTGGTATATAGTAGAGCTTGCTCAACCGGGAAAGGTTGGTTCAGATAAAGTGAATTCCATCTATCGGGTAGTCCTGGTAGCTCTAATGGGGCAGCTCATCGGTAGCGAAACCCACTAAAGCCCGTCATGCTTTGTTGCGCTCTGCATGACGGGCTTGTGCATTTGGTCGATTGAGAAGGCAGATTGGTCGGTACTCGGGGGAGAACGAGCGGGTGGTCGGCTTAATGGGCGTTTTCGGCCGCTGGTTTGCAATACTCCTTTCAGAAATCGAAACGGATTTCACGGGTTGAAGCCCAGCCTGCAGCAACGGGCCTCCCCACTTCTTCTCTTCCAACTTCTCTGAAACTGATTCATCATGAAAACGACCCTGCTTTCCCTCGCCACTGTCCTTTTGCTTGCTACCAGCGCTTTCGCCGCCCCAGCCCCCGGCCACGACGACAACCGCCGCAAGGAAATTGCCCGCCGCGACGACCGCAACGACCGGGACTTCAACTACGGTTACGATAGAAAACACAAGGTAACCGCCCAAGAGCGGGCCCGCTGGGAAGCGGCGCACCGCAACGACCGGAACGATTACCGCGACAACGACCGTCGTGACGACCGCAACGACCGAGACTTCAACTACGGCTACGACAAGAAGCACAAAGTGACGGCCCAGGAACGCGCCCGCTGGGAAGCCGCCCACCGCAATGACCGGTACGACGGTCGTCGTTAGCCGTCCCCGATATACAGCAAAGTGCCGCCTCCCTGCAATAGAGAGGCGGCACTTTGCTGTATATCGGTTTGCAAGTTCAGTCTGTTCAACGAAGCGCCACGCTGCTTTTAGAACTCACTGAGGGCGCAGCTCCTTTTGTAGGGTTTCGCAGGTTAGTTCGAGTTGCTTGGCAAGGGTATGCGCGGCTACTTTGGTGGCGGCTACTCCCGCACGTTGGTTTTCCAGAATCTTGATGGCCTTTGCCCCGCCTTCTATCCGCAGCAATACCACCACCGGCTTCACACTGTGGGCCAACTGCCTGACCATCCGCCAGTTTTCAGCTACAATAGCCTGCCGCAAAGCCAATACCGTAGCCGGTGTTTCCTGCACGAACACTGACAGCATCCGGTCGGTGAAGTGCGGATTGCCGTTGGCGGAAGCTTGCAGGAAATTCAAATCATAGGGCGCGGTGTGCTGCGTAGTGTCCGGTGGTACCTTGGTTGCCTGGCTGGCAGTGGGCACTGGCTTTCCGTGCAGCACATTGATGATGGTCTGGTGCAGGTAACGCTCCTCAAAAGGTTTGATCAGACAGGCATTCATACCCGCCGCCAAATACCGCTCCTGGTCGCGGCGCAGGGCGTTGGCCGTGAGGGCAATGATGGGAATGCCTGCCCGGCGCGGGTCGGGGTGGTGCCGGATGAGGCGCGTTACCTCCACCCCACTCATTCCTGGCATCTGAATATCCATGAGCACCACGTCGTAGAGCTGCTCATTGAAGCAGCGCAGCGCCTCGGGCCCACTGCTGGCGCAGTCTACTACCACGCCTTGGGGCTGTAGCATCAGCAAGGAAATGCGCTGGTTGATGCGGTTGTCTTCGGCCAGCAACACGCGCAGGCCCGCTAGCTCAGGCCATTCAGTTTCCGTTAGCGTTGGTACTGGCTGGCCGCTGGTGCGGGGCAGCCGTAGCGTGAAAGCAAAAGTGCTGCCCTGGCCCGGCTTGCTGTCTACGGTGAGCGTGCCGCCCATCAACTGCACCAGCTGCTGGCTGATGGATAGGCCCAACCCAGTACCGCCGAAGCGCCGGCTAATGTCGGCGCTGGCCTGAGTGAAGATGCCGAAAATCCGCTGCTGCTCCTGCTCAGGAATGCCAATGCCCGTGTCGCGCACCCATAGGCGCACGTGCACTGCCTCGGAGGTTTGTTCCAGTACGTCGCCGCCCACCGTTACACTGCCGTACTCGGTGAACTTGATGGCATTGCTGAGCAGATTGAGCAGCACTTGATTCAGGCGGCGCGAGTCCCCTAGCACCATCGGCGACGGAATAGCCAGCGGCACCACGGATAGGTACAGCTCCTTTTCCTCGGCTACGGAGTGCATACTCTGCACCACGCCTTTCACCGAAGCCCAGAGGTCGAAGGGAATGTGTTCGAGCTGAAGCTGGCCGGACGTAATCTTGGCCATGTCCAGCACATCGTTCACCACGGCCAGCAAGTGGTGCCCCGACTGGTTCATGGTGTCGAGCAGTTCGCGCTGGGCCGTATCCATTTCGGTTTTAGCCAGCAACGCGGCCATGCCCAGCACCCCATTAAGCGGGGTACGGATTTCGTGGCTCATGCTGGCCAGGAAGTTGTCTTTGGCCCGCGCGCTTTCTTCCACTTCCAGCTTGGCCTGGCGCAGCACCCGCTCGTTCAGCACGCTTTCGGTGATGTCGTAGGCGGAAACTACCACGTAAGGGGGCTGATTCCGTTCCTTCACCAGGTAGTTGTTGTATTGCAAATAGCGTTTGCCCTGGCGGGTCATAATGGCCATCACACCGCGCTGTTCGGGCCGCTGCGTGAACTCATCCAGATACTCCTGCAAATTCGTCTGGTGCTGGGCAGGCATAACTTCGCGCAGGTTGCGCCCTACTAGATACTTGGCGGGCCGGTTTAGCATCCGCTCAGTAGCCGGGTTTACGCTCAGCATGTTGCCGGCCAAGTCGTGCGTGCAAATAAGGGCTTGCGAGTACTGCACCAGGTCCCGGAATTTCTTTTCGCTGTTTTCCAGCTCCATGCGGGCCTGCTTCACTTCCGTAATGTCGGTGGAAATGCTCAGCACGTTCATGGTACCATCGGGGCTCACGAAGGGGCGCTTCATGGATTGAAGCCAGCGCACCTGCCCGTTGCGCTGCGTGAAAGCCGCCTCATAGCGCACGTCTTCGCCGGTGGCCATCACGTGCGCGTGCACGTTGTAGATGCGGGCTACTTCTTGGCTGACGGCCGCATCGGTGCTTTCCTCCTGCCCCTGAATAATGGACATATGCGCGTTTGGCCGCATGAAATCCTTGAAGGCCTGGTTACTGAGCACCACGTTGTTGTTGGCATCCCGCACATGAATAAGCGTGGGGCTAACATCAATCACCTGCCGGATAAATTCTTGTTTTTCAGCTAGTTCGCGCCGCACTAGCTCCTGGCTGGTTACGTTTTGCAGAATAACCAGCACGGCCCGCGCATCAGGCAGCGGTACCACCCGCGCAGCGTGAAAGGAAACGGCATTGCCTTCGGTGTGCAGCTCGAAGGTGCACGCGCCGGCCTGGCTGGTAGTGCGCACCTGCTCCAGGCAGGGCAGCAGTGGCCGCAACGCCACGTCGGGCAACACCTCATTCACCAACGCGCCCACCAGCTCATTTTCCGGCAAGAGCACCGCCGTATCGCCGAGCTTGGCATCCCGCACCAGTCCTTGGGCATCAATCAGCAGAATAGTGTCGGGCAAGGCGGCAAACAACGCCCGAATGCGCTCCTCGGTTTTGTAGCGCTGGGTGATGTCGGTACCGTAGCCGATGAGCATACGGGGCTGCTGATTCTCGCCCCGAATGGCGTGCAAATGGCGCAGCATGTAGCGCATACTGCCATCAGGCAGCCGAAACGACTCTTCCCAGACCACCTGCCCTTTGGCTAGCGCCTCCTCAATATATTGCCGGCGCTTGGTTGCCAGCTCGGGGCTGCGGTTGCGGTATGCTACATATTCGGCGTCGGTCTTGCCAATCATCCAGGCCCGCAGCTCGGGGTCGGTAATGGACTTGGCATTCACGTAGCGGTACCGGTGGTCAACGTCGTAGGCGGCGGCTTCGCCCGGCAGAAAATCCAGGATGGTTTCGTAAAACTCCCGCTGCTCATTTAGTAGGCGGGAGTTGCTTTTACGCTCTGTTATGTCGCGCATGCAAATGAGCCGGCTGTTACGGTCTGCCTGCTTAACTGAACCAACCGGAATGTAATCTATCTGGATAGTGCGGCCGTTGCGTACGGCAAACTCCGCGCTTATGCACTTATTGCCCGAAGCCCAAGATTGTTGAATAAAGGCATCAAGAGTGCTGGCTCCCAACATGCAGGCGCGCACGGCCGGAATAATATCGGCGGCCGTTTTACCAACCCATTGCTGGGCCGGCACATCCAATCCTAGCAATTCACCTAATTGCTCGTTAACAAGAATAATGTTGCCTTCATTATTATAGAGCAGAATGCCTTCGGGCAGGAAGTTAGCCAACGTGGCTAACTGATGCTTGGCAGTAGCTGCCATAGCCCGAGCTGCCTGCAACTCCTGCTCCAGCTCCTGAATGCGCTGTTCGTAGTGAGTCATGCTTTACTGGATAGAACGGGTAGTATCTCTTGAAAACGCAACAGCTAAGCCAGCGGATTCCATTGTATGCTTTCTTTTCAATTACTACGCTTGCTTTATTGAGTATTGGCCTTAGCACTCAGAGCCGTAATCACCAGATAGTCAACCACAATACTGGACCTTTGATTGCTATCAACTCCGGAAAGGAGCGAGTACGCTACGAGTTGCGGGGCCGATATTACTGCAAAAAGAAAACCACCCGCTCTTCCAATATGGGAAAGCGGGTGGCAATTTGGGAACAGCCCGGAAGGACTACGGCTATTTCTTGGCGCTGTACTCGGAGTTGAGGTATTTCAGCACTTGCGGTGTGATGTCGAGGTCTTTGCGGCCGTAGGCAATGGTACCGCTGGGCGCCGCAATCAAAATCAGGCGGTAGCCATTGGCTTTGCCGTATTTTTCGATTTGCTTGTTGAGGCGCTCCAGCACGTTCTGGGTCATTTTGGCTTCTTCTTCCTGAGCCTGCTGCTGCAATTTCTGCTGGCCCGCCCCTACCTGTTGCTGCTGGGCGCCCAGTTTCTGCTCGGTGGCGGCGCGCTGCTCGGCGGTCATGCTTTCGGCTTGTTTCTGGTACTGCTGCACGGCGTTCTGGAAGCCCTGTACCATGGTTTTGTTTTCGGCTTCCCAGCGCTTGGCTTTGGCCTCAAAGGTTTTGCGGGCATCCTGCATGCCTTTGTAGCCATCGAGCAGCTTGCTGGACTCCACGTAGGCCACCTTGTCGGTGTCGGCTACGGCGGCCAGGTCGTTGGTATCGTCAGTTACCTCGGTATCGTCAGTGGTTGCGGTGGTTGCGGCGCCCGTGGAATCGGTGGTTTTCACCACGGCCACGGCCTTGCGGGCGGGCTTGGCAGGCTGGTTGGCAAAGTGCAGATAAAACAACACGGCCACCGCAATGACCAGAACGGCATTGAGCGCCAGTTGAAAGGAATTTTTCATGCGAGAAATAGAGAAAAGAACACAAAGCCGAAATCGGCAGCCCAAAGAAACGCAAAAAGGGCTGTTGGATTGTAGAGCTGCTGAATACCCGACACCTTAATTAACCCAAGTTGCGGACTAGCCGCGTAGCGGCGAAAGGCTGGTAGCTACCGGATTCTGTTAGAACGGTGCGCCGCGTAGCGGTGCCAGAAGGTGGTGTGCCTCTGGCACCGCTACGCGGCGCGGCCTGTCTTTGGCCCGCTGAGCTACTACCCTTTCGCCGCTACGCGGCTAGCCGCAACTTGGGTTAATTATAATATTAATTATATTAAATTTTAATTTTCCTAGTCTCCCTGCTCTATTCTCTATGAAAAAGCTGCACTTCCCCATGCTGGCCTTGCTTGAAGTACCCGCTTAGTGTAGCTCGTCTTCGTATAGTTCGGAGTCGTCGGCTTCTGCTTCCTGGGGGCGCGTGGGTTTTTCCTCGAATGGCGGGGCGAGGTCGGTGCGGCTGGGGGCAGCGTCGGTGCGGCCTACGTGCACCAGCGCGTCGCCTTGATTGACTACCGGCATGTAGTTGAGCCCGATGATGTAGCCCGTCACCGGCGACTCCAGCCGCACTGAGGCTTCACCGTAGGGGTCGGAAATGGTGCCGTACACCTGGCCTTTTTCCAGGTAAGCTCCGTTTTGCACCAAGCTGCGAAACAGCCCCGCATACCGGGCCCGCAGCCACGTAGAGCGCACGCACACCACCTGCGCGTGCTCCGAGGGCGCCGCTTGCGCCACCATGCCCAGGTGGTGCAGCACCCGAAACGTACCGGCAATGGCCAGCTCAATCCCCGTTTCATCGAGCCGCAACGACTCGCCGGTTTCATACACGATAATGCGCCGGCCCTCCTGCATGGCAGCTTCCCGCAAAGAGCCAGGCCGCAACGAGGCGTGCAGCGTGAAAGGCGCTCCAAACGCCGCCGCTAGCCCGTCGGTTTCCTCGTCTTCGTGCAGGATGCAACGGATTTGGGGCATATTGGAGCGGGCCGCGCCGCCCGTATGAAAGTCGATGCCGTAGTCGATGAGCGGCATGATTTCGCGCATGAAGCGGTGCGCTACGCGGCTGGCCAACGAACCACGGGGGTTGCCGGGGAAGCTGCGGTTCACGTCTTTGCCATCGGGCACCTCCCGGCTGAAGTTCAGGAAGCCGTAGATGTTGAGGATGGGAATGGCAATAATGGTGCCCTTGAGGGGTTGCAGCAGCCCCCGCCGAATCAGGCGGCGGATGGTTTCGATGCCGTTCACCTCGTCGCCGTGCATGCCAGCCAGCAGCAGCACCGTGGGCCCTGGCACCGTGGAGCGGTACACGTGCACCGGAATATCGATAACAGTGCCCGAGGGTAGCCGCGAAATTACCAGCCGCGTCTGCACATTCTCGCCCGGCCTGATAGTGAGACCATTAAGGGAAATATCGGCGGCAGAACGGGTGGCTGGAGTCAATAGGTTAGGCTTTGCTGTTGGCTACTAGTCTGTTGACTGATAGCTTTCCAATGAACGTCAGCTACCAGCCAACAGCTAGTAGCTAACAGCTTTTTTATAAGGGCATATCCGGCTGGTTGTCGGGCAGTGCCCCCACAGTGGATTTAGACTTGGCTTTGGTTTTCTTTTTCTGAGCTATTTCGGCGGTGTATTCGATGATTTTGCCGGCAATATCAAGGCCAGTGGCTTTTTCGATGCCTTCGAGGCCCGGCGACGAATTCACTTCCAGCACCAGCGGGCCGCGCTTGCTTTGCAGCATATCCACGCCCGCAATACCCAAGCCCAACGATTTGGCCGCCAGCAACGCAGCCGCTTTTTCGGCGCGACTCAGCTTGACTAGTTTGCCGCTGCCGCCCCGGTGCAGGTTCGAGCGGAATTCGCCTTCCTTGCCCTGCCGCTTCATAGCACCTACCACTTCGCCGTTCACCACAAACGCCCGCAGGTCGGCGCCTTTGCTTTCGGCAATAAACTCCTGCACGATAATGCGGGCCTTAAGATTGTGAAAAGCTTCGATGACGGACTGGGCGGCTTTGGCACTTTCGGCCAGCACCACGCCCAGGCCCTGGGTGCCTTCGAGCAGCTTGATAATGACCGGCGCGCCGCCCACCTGCTCTATCATTTCGGGCACCTCATCAGAGTAGTTGGTGAAGGCCGTTTTGGGCATGCCTACGCCAGCGCGGGCCAAGATCTGCATGGAGCGGAGCTTGTCGCGGCTACGCACAATGGCCTGGCTTTCCACGGCGGTACGCACCTTCATCATCTCGAACTGCCGCACCACGGCGCAGCCATAGAACGTGACGGAAGCCCCGATACGCGGAATAATAGCATCAATGCCCACGAGGCGCTGCCCTTCATAAATGATGTCGGGCTTGCCTTTTTCGAGCACCAGGTTGCAATGCAAATGGTCCACTACCACGGCTTCGTGGCCGTGCAGTTCGGCGGCTTCCACGAGGCGCTTGGTGGAATATAGTTTGGGCTCACGCGACAGAATCGCCAGTTTCATTGGTAGGAAAAGAGAGGGTTGATAGCTCGGCTGGTACCGGCCACGAAGATAGGGTGCCTTTTACGGCTGTAACGACTGATTTGCCTGTGTTCGGTAGGATAAGTTGCGCCGTGCCACATCCACCACAAAGCGGCCATGGCGCAGCAGCAGCCGGCCCAGCAGCACGGGGTATTTCATGTCGGAACGGTCGGATAAAGAGAATTCGGTGTTAAAATCTTCGCCGAAAAGCCGCAGAACGGCCCGAATGACGTAGCGCTCCTGTACGTCGCCGTTGGAGCTTTTGATGTCGCGCAGCGTAAAGTTGGCGAATTCCATCAGCGTACCATCAAAGTGCGGGTGCGAAGGATCAAGGAGCAGCACCCGCAGGCGCGGCTCACCATCGGGGCCGTCTACCACTTCAATATTGGAGCAATGAATGGCGCTAGTGTAGGCGCCGGTGTCCACTTTGGCTTCCACTCCCAAGAGCTGAAAGTCCGGAAAGTCAACCAGTTCCAACCGTCCCACGGTCCGCTTCGGCATGCGCTGCTTTTTCATGGAAGGCAAGTAACGGTGAAATTGTGAGATGGTGAAATGGGGGGGTTGACGGTTTGATAAGGTAGCTAACGCAAATGCCACAGATTCGCGCAACTCAACAAACCAACTTCCATATCAAACTTACTATTCCACTATCTCACCGTTTCACCGCTTACCCTTTGTAGCTGATGCGGTACACGACGTTGTTTTGGTCGTCGGATACCAGTAGGGAGCCGTCGGGTAGTACCAGCAGGCAGACGGGGCGGCCCCAGGGTTTCTGGCCTTGCAGCCACCCTTCAGCAAAGGTTTCGTAGCTGCGGGCCTGTTTGCCACTGGCATCGAGGCGTACCAGCATGATGCGGTAGCCGAGCTTGCTGCTGCGGTTCCAGGAGCCGTGCTCCGGAATGAAAATTTGGTTGCGGTAAGCGGCCGGAAACTGTTTGCCGGTGTAGAACTTCATTCCTAGCGCTGCCACATGCGGCCCCAATTTGCGCGCTGGCTTGGTGTAGGTATCAGCTGAGCGGCCCTTGCTAAACTCGGGGTCGGGCACATCACCGGCAAAGAAATACGGGAACCCGAAGTGCAGGCCGGGGCTGGGGGCGCGGTTTAGCTCGTCAGGCGGCAGGTTGTCGCCGAGCATGTCGCGGCCGTTGTCGGTGAACCACAAGGCTTTGTCCTGCGGGCTCCAGTCGAAGCCCACGGTGTTGCGCACGCCTTGCGCAAATACCTCCAGGCCGGTGCCATTGGCGTTCATGCGGTTGATGGTGCCGTAGATGGGCTCTTCGGGCAGGCAGGAGTTGCAGGGCGCACCTACCGGCACGTACAGCTTGCCATCGGGCCCGAAGGCAATGTAGCGGTAGCCGTGCCAGTCTTTGTTGGGCAGCTGGTTGTACACCACTACCGGCTTGGGCTTTTTGCGCAGAGTGGCCGCAATGTTGTCGTAGCGCACCACCCGGTTGATTTCGGCTACGTAGAGCGCGCCGTTGCGCACGGCCACGCCGTTGGGCGCGTTCAGGCCGGTGGCTACGGTTACTACCTCATCGGCGCGGCCGTCTTTGTTGCGGTCGGGCAGGGCGTACACTTTGTCGTCCTTGGTGCCCACGTACACGGTGCCATCGGGCCCAACGGCTAGCTCCCGGGCACTGGTTACACCTTGGGCAAAGTAGCTGATGGTAAAGCCAGCCGGCAGCTTGATGTTGCTGAGGTTGGCGTCGGGAGCCGCAGCGGGCCGGGTGGGCACCGAAGAAATCAGGCCCAACGGAGCCAGCAGCAACAGAGGAAACAAATGGCGCATGGTCATGGCCTGACAACTACCAGCCGGGTTGGAAAGTTGCCGGCTATGAGTTGCGAGTTGCCGGTTGCCGGTTGCCAGTTGATGGTTAGCAGAACAAACTATCAACCGGCAACTCTCAACTCATATCCGGCCTTCGCGCTGGCGGCGCAGCAGCCGCTCATACTCACGCTCCGATAGGTTGGGCTGGCTCAGCGCTCCATAGGTTCTCAACCCCTGGATAGTCACTCCGAAGCCCCAGAACAGCATGGGGAAGATAGGCCAAGGAATCTGGGTGTGCCGGTGATGCCCCGTGTAGTCGTTGGTGAAAGCCCAGATAGCCCACAGCAGCGCATTCACGGCCAGGTACGTGAATAAGTGCGACTTGAATTTAGCGCGGTCTTTGGCCATGCGCCAGAGTTGGGGGTCACGATTCGGAGTTTCCATGACATCAAGGTGCTAGGGTTGATTGATGACCAAACTTATTCCCTCTTCGGCCCTATCTCAATTCAAACATTCCCAAGCAGCAATTCTGGTACCTAGAACCGCAAGAACCAGCTCCGAAGCGCAGCCTGGCACTTCGTTTATGCGTATAAAAACCGCTTATCAGCTACTCGTTATGCCTTTTCCTACCCTTCCCCATTGGCGCGCCGAAGCTCACTCCTTCGGCCGCATCCTACTTTACCGCGGCGACATCACCCACCTCGACACCGATGCCATTGTGAATGCCGCCAACTCTAGTTTGCTCGGGGGCGGGGGCGTTGATGGGGCCATTCACCGAGCCGGCGGCCCCGACATACTGGAAGCCTGCCGCAAGCTGCGGGCCGGCCACTACGGCAAAGGCCTGCGCACCGGCGAAGCCGTTATGACCACCGGAGGCCGCCTGCCCGCTCGGCACGTCATCCATACGGTAGGCCCAGTTTGGAACGGTGGAAACCGACAAGAACCAGAAAAGCTGGCCAATTGCTACCGCAACAGTTTGCTGTTAGCCGCCGAGAACGAAATGCATAATGTGGCTTTTCCGGGCATCAGCACGGGGATTTATGGTTACCCGAAGGCGGAAGCAGCGGCTATTGCCGTACGCGAGGTGCGGGCGTTTCTACAGCAGCACGAACTACCTCAGGAAGTGGTTTTTGTTGTGTTCGACGAGGCTAGCGTTCTGCTTTATGAGCAAGAATTACACTAACCAAGGGCACTGAGCCGGTGAGAAGATTGTTTATGCAATCGATTTCCAGTACTTTCAATTTACTTATTCCCAAGAAAAAGAAACTGCCATGGAAGCTGTAAACCACCCCTCGCTACCCGCCCGCCGCAACCGTAACAGCGCCAGCAACCCCGTTTGGATGGATGCATTGCGTGTGGTTCTGGGCCTGTTCTTGTTTGTCAAAGGCTTTTCGTTCCTCAACAATAGCAGCGACGTGTATTATTTGCTAAGTCAGCAGCAAACCATTGGTGAGCTAAGCAAAGCGCCTTTTTTCTTTAGCGTGGTGCACATGTTGGGCGGCCTGATGATTGCCTGCGGTTGTCTGACTCGTTTGGCGCTGCTGTGCCAGATTCCGATTCTGATGGGTGCCGCGCTGGTGGTTAACCCGCAACAAGGCGTAGAAGCCGGCAACCGGGAACTGTGGGTGTCGTTGCTGGTGCTGGGGCTGCTGCTGTTTTTCCTGATTAAAGGCCCCGGCCGGTACTCCATCGACCACAAATACTTCCGCAGCCTCCCAACTCCGTCGCACGACTAAGCTGCTACAACCGCCGCTCCGGATGCCGGCGCAGATAATTGGCCACGGTGTAAATCAGCCCGGCGTGCCCGGCTTCCAGCAGAATGGTTTCGGCGCCTTGCAGCAGACCGATAAACCGCTGGAGCCCGGCGTGCGGAATTACCTGGTCGTGGCGGCCGAGGAAAAACGTGACGGGCGTAGAGCGCCGGTTCAGGAGCCCCGCCAACTGCCGCAAACTAAACGTGAGTTGCCGAAAGCCTACCCAACTGCGGTACACTCGTAGCCGCTTCTCGCGGCTTTCGAGTTGCCATTCGGCAAAACGCACCAAATTGGCTGGCACCAGCCGGCGCTGTTCTAGCGTGCCTAGGAACTGTAACAACCGTTGCGGCCGCAGCACCGCCCGGCCCAGCACGCCGCGCATCCACGGCGGGTAGGTAGCCAGCGAATACCAGAACTGCCGCTGTAATCCATCGGGCGCAATCAACCACAGGGCCCGCACCTGTTCCGGAAAATGCTCCACAGCTGTTAGGGCAAACTTCGCGCCCATGCTAAAGGCTAGTAGGCTGAAACTTTCGATGTTGTGCTGCGCTAAAAATTCCCGCAGCAGTTCACCTAAACGGCTTTTGGTAAGCGGCGCATCTGCTTTGGCCAGCCGGCTCTGGCCGTGGTAGAACAGGTCGAAAGCATACACCGTCACTTCACTACCTAGCTCAGCAATTAGGCTGCGCCAGTGCCCCTCGCCCTGCCCATAGCCATGAAACGCCAGAATCACGCGCGGCCCGGAGCCATAGGCGCGGTAGTGTAGTTTGGTAGGCATAGGGTGAGCTAATGAGGTGGTGAAACGGTGAGTTTTACGTGCTATTGGCGCGTACGTGCACCACAATGAGCTATACACTCACCGTTTTACCACCTCACTAGCTCACTATTACACCAGCCGCGAAACGCCGCCCGATACAATGAACTTCATAACCTCGCTGCTCGGCAGTTCCAAGTACGTGACGTTAGCGGCAGGCACCAATACCAGTTCACCCGAGAAATTGTAGGAGTGCGGAAAATACACCGCCAGCAGTTCCTCACGCCCAATAGCCAACATGGCATCTTGTGTTACGAAGCCCATTTTATACACCTCGTCGTGCGCGTTGAGGCGGGCCAGCACCGGGCGGTTGAACTTCTGGTTGTCGCCCACAAAGGCATCGAACAGGTCTTTAAGGCTGGAATAGATGATGCTGACCAGCGGTGTGCGGTGCAAAATTCGCTCGGCAATAACCAGAAACGGCCGCACCATAAACGACTTCGCCACGAAGCCGATGCCCGTCACGACCAGCACCGCTACCAGCAGCCCCAGCCCCGGCACACCCTTGATGTTGAACAAATCGTCAAGCCAACAGAAGACAGCGTACAAGATGTACCCCGTCAGGCCAATGGGCGCGACAACAAGAAAGCCGTTGAGGAAATAGTTAAGTAATCTGCGCATAAGGCGAAGGTAACACCCGCGCAAACGCTCCGCTGCTATTGCCCGGAAACGCCCAAGTTATCCTTGCTTCCCTCCTTTTTCTGCGGCACGCTCAACAAAAAGCCCTCGGCGAATAACTTCGTCGGGGGCTTTTCACTTTTGCTGATGAGCCGCTACACCGTTTCTGGCACCTGCTCAATCCGGTCTTTCACGCGCTGCATCAGCCACATGGGCGTGCTGGTAGCGCCGCAAATGCCTACCGAGTCGGCTCCGTGAAACCATTCCTCATCAATTTCCTGCTCGTTTTCCACGAAATAGCTGCGCGGGTTGGTTTTATTGACCACCGAAAACAGCGCCTTCCCATTGGAGCTTTTGCGGCCGCTCACAAACACTACTACGTCGTGCTCCGTGGCGAAGCGGGCCAATGCAGGCTCCCGGTTGCTTACCTGCCGGCAGATACTGTCGTTGGCATCAAACGAATCCAGAGAGCCGCCGGCCGCTTGAATGCGCTCCTCGATTACGGCCTTCATATGATAGAAGCCCGCAGTGCTTTTCGTGGTTTGGCTGAACAGTGTAACGGGCCGAGCAAAATCGATTTGGTCGAGGTCGGCTTCGGTCATTACAATGAGGGCGCGGTTGCCGGTTTGGCCAGTGAGGCCTGCTACTTCGGCGTGGCCCGGCTGCCCATAGATAACAATCTGCCCGTTTTGGCGCTGGCTGGTATCAAAGGCGTGCTTCACCCGGTTTTGGAGCTTGAGCACCACCGGGCATGAGGCATCAATCAGTTCAATATTATTGCGCAACGCCAGCTGATAGGTTTCCGGTGGTTCGCCGTGGGCCCGAATCAGCACTTTGCAGTCGTGCAGTTGCTCGAGCTGCTCCCGGTCGATGATGCGCAGGCCTTGTTCGTACAGGCGTTCCACTTCCATGCGGTTGTGCACAATATCGCCCAGGCAGTACAGGGTTTCCTGATGTGCTAGCTCGTCTTCGGCCATCTGAATGGCGAATTCAACCCCAAAGCAATACCCAGAATTTTTGTCGATAATGACGTTCATGGCTTTTAGTTGCGTGGTGCCTGCGTGGTGTGTAGTGCGTGGTAAGAGTGTGGTATTACTGTACTGCAAGGTTGATGCCTATATATGAAGCAATAGGCACCAAGCACTTATCCTATACAACCACTTCGTTGCCGTTCCGTTCATTTCCGCCGTCGGCAGCCAGGGCAAATAGCATGGCCGACACCCGCTCCAGCACGAAATCCACTTGCTCGTCAATCATCATGTGCGTGGTATCCAGCATCACGGCATCGGCGGCGCGGCGTAAGGGGCTCTCAGTGCGGGTAGAGTCCAGATGGTCGCGCTTGCGCAGGTTTTCCACAATGTCTTCCACCGCCACTTCTTCCCCTTTTGCAGCCAGCTCCACTTGGCGCCGCTCGGCGCGGGTTTGCACGTCGGCCGTCATAAATATTTTCACCTCGGCATCCGGAAAAACGGTGGTGCCAATATCCCGGCCATCCATCACAATACCCCGCTTGCGGCCCATGCGCTGCTGCTGCGCCACCATAGCATGGCGCACCGCCGGCACGCTCGACACTTCACTTACTAGGTTGGAGATGCGCATCTGCCGGATTTCATCTTCCCGAATGTGCCCATCCAGGCACAGTTCGTTGCGCCCCGTTTTGCGGTTGCGCTTAAAGGAAATGTGCATCTCGTGCAGGGCCTGCTCGATGCGCGGCAAATCGTCAAAGCGGATATCGTGTTCGAGCAAATACAGCGTTACGGCGCGGTACATAGCTCCAGTGTCGATGTAGGCGTAGCCCAGTTCGGCGGCCACAGCCTTGGCCGTGGTGCTTTTGCCGCACGAGGAGTAGCCGTCGATGGCAATGACGATTTTTCTCATAGTTACATCGGTCGGCGGACAACCGGTACCGGCACCGGAATCCAAGTTCTACGCGGTGGAGGCGGGTTCAGCAGCCGAGTGGGTAAGGAAACAAAAAACTCTGCTACCGACTCCGCTATTCCCCGCTTAAACTGTTGTTCGATAAAGAAATGAGGATGCAGAAACAGGTTTTGCCCGATTTGTACCCCCGCCGTGCCACGGGTATCAGTCCGCCACCAGCCCCCAAAGCTACGGATGATACACTCGCCTAAAAAACAACCGAGTGCATTTACCACCGCGGCCCGGTTATCGGCCGGCACATTAGGGCGTTCATTCTCAATAAACTCAGCCAGTTGACGCACCGCAGCTTCGTCGAATTGCGTCAGGTTGAGGTTTTGTCGTACGGCTTCGGCCGCTTCTTGCAAATGGCGCATGGGTACAGCAGTTAAAATATAGCCTAAAACGCCGGTAGCCCCCTGCATACAGACCCCTAGGTTATCCTAATCTACTGAACAAGGAGCTTACCCCCTACTTTTTTAGGCGAATTTCACGAAATCCACTGTCTACGACTCGGGTTTGCCAAGCGAATGGGGACCGAAGTAAAAAAATCAACCACCGATTCGGTATTACCTTTCTCAAACTGCTCGGCTACCCGAAAGAAAGGATTGAAGAAGCTGGTGTGGTTGATGCCCACCCCGGTAGTGCCGTCGGGCCCTTGAGCCCAGGTACCGTTATAGGTTTGCACCAGGCATTCTCCCAAAAAGCACCCTAGCGCCGTAATTACGCCTTGCTTCTCGGCGGCAGGCAATGTGCTACGCTGGGCTTCAATGAAGCTGGCGAGTTGCTGCACGGCGGCGGCATCAAACGCGGTGGCGTGCAGTTGCTGGCGTACGGCTTCGGCCGCCGCCCGCAGGGCAGCCAATGGGTTGGTATCAGACACAGAGTAGAAGCTGCTAGTTGATTAAGTATCTATTCACCGGCGGCAACCTTTCGGGCGCCGCGCCGCCAGACACAAGCACGGAAGCTAGCAGTCGTGCGTGGGACAAGGCATCCGGTCGCCGGGCTTATGGTGGCGCTTGAACGAGCGGGTTTTCTTTTGCTGCGGGGTACGGCTGGCGCAACTGGTAGCCACGAGCCCAGAACTCAGGAAAAGAGCGGTTAGCAGGAGCGTTGTTATCTTTTTCACTGGGGCAGGTTTTCCTCAAATATACAGTTCTTTACCCGTTCATCCCCGTAGAGCGGCTAGTCCATCACCGTTTGCATTTCCCTGTATGCCCACTACTTTCAATTTCACAGCCAACGTTATCGACTTGTTTGCCAACACGATAACGCCCGCTGTACTACGCGTAGCCGAAGGCCGCATCCAAGCCATTGAGCCCACGGGAGCTACCGCCCCCGACCCGCGCCTACCCTACGCACTGCCCGGCTTTGTTGATGCCCACGTGCACATTGAAAGCTCCTTGCTGATACCCGCCGAGTTTTCCCGGCTGGCCGTGGTGCACGGCACGGTAGCTACCGTATCGGACCCGCACGAAATTGGGAACGTGCTGGGCGTGGCGGGCGTGGAATTCATGCTGGAAAGTGGGCGGCAGGTGCCGTTCAAGTTCTGCTTCGGGGCGCCGTCGTGCGTACCGGCCACGCCGTTTGAAACAGCTGGGGCCGAAATAACCGCCGCCGACATCGAGCAATTATTTCAGAACCCGGAAATCGGGTATCTGGCCGAAATGATGAACTGGCCCGGCGTGCTCAACCGCGACGCGCAGGTGATGGAAAAAATCCGGCTGGCGCAGCAGTACGGCCGCCCCGTAGATGGGCACGCGCCCGGCCTGCGCGGTGCCGATGCCCAGCGCTACGCCGAAGCCGGTATCAGCACCGACCATGAGTGCTTCACCGCCGAAGAGGCGCTCGACAAGCTGGCTGTCGGCATGAAAATTCTGATTCGGGAAGGCTCGGCGGCCCGCAACTTCGAGGCTCTGATTGACTTGCTGCCTGAGCACTACGAGCACCTGATGTTCTGCTCCGATGACAAGCACCCCGATACACTCGTACTCGGCCATATCAACCAACTGGTCCAGCGCGCCGTGGCGCGCGGCCAGGATGTGCTGAAAGTGCTGCGCGTCGCCTGCCGCAACCCCGTAGAGCATTATGGCCTGCCCGTAGGTTTACTGCGCATAGGCGACCCAGCCGACTTTATTGTGGTAGACAACCTGACCGATTT
Organism: Hymenobacter telluris; assembly: GCF_017313265.1. Classification (GTDB taxonomy): domain Bacteria; phylum Bacteroidota; class Bacteroidia; order Cytophagales; family Hymenobacteraceae; genus Hymenobacter; species Hymenobacter telluris. Next base: position 345,800 of record NZ_JAFLQZ010000003.1, read on the forward strand.
TCAGGTGCGCCAGACTTACCTAAACGGCGAGCTGGTAGCCGAAAATGGGGCTACGCTGATTGCGCCGGTGCCAGGCCGGGTGGTCAACAACTTCCATGCGCACACCGTCAGCGCCCAGGATTTTCAACTTCCCATTTCAAACAAAAATCAATCACCCACCAATCAACAGTCAACCATTAGAGTCATCGAGTGCTTCGATGGGCAGCTTATCACGGCCGGCCACGACTTACCAGCCCGCCTGGAAAACAACTTGGTGGTACCCGATATAGCGCAGGACGTACTCAAGCTCACAGTAGTAAACCGCTACCGCGCCGCCCCGCCGGCTGTGGCGTTCATCAAAGGCTTCGGGCTGAAACACGGAGCCTTGGCCAGCAGCGTCGGCCACGACTCACACAACATCACCGCCGTAGGCTGCGACGATGAGAGCCTGGCCCGCGCCGTAAACTTGGTGATGGAAGCACGCGGTGGCTTGGCCGCCGTAGGTGCCAATGGCGAAGAACTAGTGCTGCCGCTACCCGTAGCCGGCCTAATGTCGGAGCAGGATGGCTACCGGGTGGCCGAAGCCTACGCCGCTATTGATGCACTGTCGCGGCAGCTTGGCTCCCCGCTGGGTGCGCCGTTCATGACGCTTTCGTTTATGGCGCTACTGGTTATTCCTAGCCTGAAGCTGAGCGACAAAGGCTTATTTGATGGCGAGGCCTTCCGTTTTGTGGAGGCAGTGGTGTAATGCAAGAAGCCAGGAGCCAGGAGGTGGAAGAATAGAATAACCTATTCTTCCACCTCCTGGCTCCTGGCTTCTTGCTCCTTCTGTTTAGAAACGCTTTTTCAGCAGCTTATCCATTTTTTCCTCCGTCAGCGGCTTGGCCAGATACTCCACGTTCGGGTACTGGGCCACGCGGGCCGTATCGGCGGCGTGCATGGAGGTAGTAAGCACCGCCATTACCGTTTTCGCCTTCGACTGGTCGGGCAACGCGTCATAGAGCTTCAGGAACTCGAAGCCATCCATACCAGGCATCTTCAAATCGACGAAGACCAGCGCGGGCGTGGCACTCGAATCGGCCACGTCGCTGTCGTCGCCCCACAGAAACTGAAATGCTTGCTCGGCTTTCCGAAACGTGTGCACCTTGTCGGCTACATCCAGGCGACTGAGCAGGCGGTTGTTTAGGAAACTAGTGGTTTCGTTATCATCAACCAGCACTATACTGCGCAATTTCTTTGACATAAGACAGGGAGCTTGTTTTCGGTGATAAGGTAGCAGCGCAAAGCAGACAAATTAGGAGCGACAAATGTTATAGCCAACCTTGTGCGCGCATCCAATCGTCGTTGTAGATTTTACCGAGGTAGCGCGTGCCGTGGTCGGGCAGAATCACTACCATCGTATCGCCTTCCTGGAGGTGCTCACGGGCGTATTCCAACGCCCCGAAAACTGCCGAGCCGCACGACCAGCCCACAAACAGCCCCTCCTCTTTGGCTAAACGGCGCGTCATGAGGGCACCGTCCTGATCGGTTACTTTGATGAATAAGTCAATGAGGTCGAAGTTAACATTTTTAGGCAAAATGTCTTCTCCAATGCCTTCGGTCTTATAAGGGTAGATTTCGTTTTTGTCGAACTCACCCGTTTCCTTGTATTTCTTGAATACCGAACCGTAGGTATCAATGCCCACCGTTTTGACGGAAGCATTTTGCTCTTTCAGGTACTTAGCCGTACCGCAGATAGTGCCGCCAGTGCCCACGCCACACGCTAGGTGCGTGATGGCACCCTCGGTTTGCTTCCAGATTTCGGGGCCGGTGCTTTCGTAGTGGGCCGCCGTGTTCGAGAGGTTGTCGTACTGATTGGGGTAGAACGAGTTGGGCGTTTCGGCGGTCAGGCGGCGCGCTACCGAGTAGTAGGAGCGCGGGTCTTCGGGCTCCACGTCTACGGGGCAGATAACCACCTCGGCACCCACAGCCCGCAGAATGTCCTGCTTTTCTTTGCTTTGCTTGTCGCTCATCACGAAGATGCATTTGTAGCCGCGGGCAATAGCCCCCAGGGCCAGGCCCATACCGGTGTTGCCGGAAGTGCCTTCAATGATAGTGCCGCCAGGCTTGAGAATACCTGCCTTTTCAGCGTCATCAATCATTTTCAGGGCCATCCGGTCTTTCACCGAATTGCCAGGGTTGAGGTATTCCACTTTGGCCAGTACGGTACCTTTGATACCGTCCGTGACCTTGTTGAGCCGGACCAGCGGCGTGTTGCCAATGGCCTCGACTATGTTATTCAGGTACATGTGAGGGGGAATTGTTGTTGAGAGAGGGGGCGGCAAAGGTACGGATTTCCGATGGGAGCCACCCGGTCCGGTGATATTTGCTTGGAACCGCGGCCTGAATCCATCCTGTGTCGGATTGACAACAAGTGCCTTGTTGCGGCCTTAAAAAAGCCTACTTTTGCGCACCCGCTGCTTGCAGCGGCCAGTATTTTTCATCTGCAACCGCAACCTACCTATAACCCCTCTTTACATGAGTGTTCTGGTCAACAAGGATTCCAAAGTGATTGTGCAGGGCTTCACCGGCTCCGAAGGCTCGTTCCATGCCCAGCAGATGATTGAGTACGGCACCAACGTGGTGGGCGGCGTTACGCCCGGCAAAGGCGGCACCAGCCACCTCGACCGCCCCGTGTTCAACACCGTAGCCGAGGCCGTAGAGCAGGCCGGCGCCGACACCAGCATCATCTTCGTGCCGCCAGCTTTTGCCGCCGACGCCATCATGGAAGCCGCCGACGCAGGTATTAAGGTGATTATCACTATTACCGAAGGCATTCCAACCAAGGACATGATTGCGGTGAAAGAGTACCTGAAAGGCCGTGAAGGCTTGCGCATGGTGGGCCCGAACTGCCCCGGCGTGATGACGGCCGGCGAGTGCAAAGTGGGCATTATGCCCGGCTTCATCTTCACGAAAGGCAAAATCGGTATCGTGTCCAAGTCGGGCACGCTGACTTACGAAGCCGTTGACCAGCTCACCAAAGCCGGCCTGGGCCAGACCACGGCCATCGGCATCGGCGGCGACCCAATCATTGGCACTACCACCAAAGAAGCCGTGGAACTGCTCATGAACGACCCCGAAACGGAAGGCATCGTGATGATTGGCGAAATCGGCGGCGGTATGGAAGCTGAAGCAGCTCGCTGGATCAAAGAAACCGGCAACAAAAAGCCTGTAGTTGGCTTCATTGCTGGCCAGACGGCCCCTCCCGGCCGCCGCATGGGCCACGCCGGTGCCATCGTAGGCGGCGCCGACGACACAGCCGCAGCGAAAATGGCCATCATGCGTGAGTGTGGCATCCACGTAGTGGATTCCCCCGCCGAAATCGGCGACACAATGCTGCGCGTATTGGGCGGCAAGTAAGCTTCGCCTACTCAACAAATAAAAAAGCCCCGACGCGCGTCGGGGTTTTTTTATTGCCCATACAGCTTAATTCGGCACCACACTTCCTTGAGGCTGACGCAACAAATGAGGCCGCACTACTACCCCCAGGCTAATTAAAGAACTGGATGGAGCCAATTGCGGCCGGTCGGGGTTCTGGCGGTCGGAGCGGCCGGGCAAGGATAGGCCGATGGTTGCCATGCCTTGAATGGGCCCCTGCCCAACCCGCACAAAGCCCGTAGGCTCCAGAAAAAACCGGTTGACTGGTTGGATGGAAGTATTGTCGCGCAAAAGATGGGTGTAGCTCACCACTGTCCCTCGCACAGAAAACCCATAACTGACCCGTTCCCGCTGCTTGGCCACGTACAGTTGGCCGTAGTAGCGCAAGTAGTTGGCCTTATATTCTACGAGCGGCCCGAACAACGGAATGACGAGGTAGAAGCTTTCAATATTGTTGTCATAGACTCTGGCTTTGGCATAGCCCATACCACCCAGCGCCCCCAAGTACACCGATTGATCTGGACCGAGCAACCGATACGTACCCACGCCCAGCCCAACTTGACGGTGCGTGTTGCGGTAGTTGGTGGTTACGTTGTTGCGGGTTTCACTGCCTTGGCTCGACTGGGTGGCTCCTTCAGCAGCTAGCAACAGTCGCCCTGCCGGCGACCAAGCGGCGCCAGCTTCAAAGCTGGAAAAACTGCGAATTGCTGCCGTAGCTTCCACTTCGCCCTTATTGCGCAGTAGCGGCGTGCTGGGCACGGTTGGTACATACACGGCACAACCCGTGACAGTGCAGAGAATACAGGTGCTGATAAGTAAACGTATAGCCATAGGTAAATACTTGATACCACACTGAATATAAAGGTTGCAGGCGCGCGGTTGGGCCGCCACTTCAATGCGGAATTGACAGAGGCCAAATAAGCCGGCGTTTCTCCGCTCACCAACTCAGAAAGTTGTTCTATTGGACTTTTAGAAAGCGGGTTTCCAGCTTGAAAAAACCATCTGTTGCCCCACCAAACCTTATTTCCTGTCAGCGAATCTGATTTTCTTATACTGCATTAGCTGCGGCTACTTTCGTCCTTCCTGCCCGCCCACGTTCACCACAATGCCCAGTTGAAACACTGAATTGGAGGCCTTCAAAAACTTGCGGGTGCGCAAGCCGAAATTGCTGCCGCTGATAAACTGGAGCTGGAGCGGGCCTACCACCTGAATGCGAGTGTAGGTAATAGGCTCCAGAAACAGGTTGTCTTCGGGGGCGTGGTCGAGGCCGTTCACTTTAAAGTTGTTGAGTTGCATAAAGCTGGCCCGCAAGGCGGTACCGTAGTTGAACGGCCAGTCGCGCCCGAATACGTGGAAGCTTTTCTCTTCTTTGGAGGTGTAGTTTACCTGCACGAAATACTTGTGCAGCGTGCCTTCTGCCGTTTCGGGGGCTACGTTGGTTTCCTGGTTGAAGCGGGTGCGCTTGGTGCTGCCTACGCCTAATCCGCCATACACTTCCAGCACGCGCCGGTCTTTGCGCAGGCGGGTGAAATAGCCTACGCCGCCCTCCACAAAATCGTGGTCCACGGATTCGCGCTCGGCTTTGCTGCCAAAAAAGCTTTCTTTCTTATTGGAATGCAGAAACGAGGCCGAGCCCATTACCCCAATATGTTCACCCACGGCATAGGCGCCCTGCAACGCGGTGTTTTGGCTGAAATTGGTATGCACCCCGGCACTCCACTCCCCTTTTTGAGTGAGCAAAGGCACTTGCGGCGGCGGCGGGAAATACAGCGAGGAACAGCTAGCCAACAAAAGTAAGCTCAACAAAACGGACGCACGAAGCAAACAAAACATAGAGGGCGGGCAGAAACAGAAAATTCAAGAGCCAAACGCAAGAAACCTCGTGCCGTTGTGTGGCCACGGGCTCAAGGGTTGCGTACTGATTGAAAGGCAGCGGCCACCGAGGCAGCTTCCCATTGTTCAAACTTCGCGCTTTATGCCCAATACTTCCTACGACGCTCTTATTATTGGCTCCGGCCAAGCCGGAAACCCGCTTGCCACTGCTCTTGCCGATGCCGGCCAACGGGTAGCACTTATCGAGGAAAACCTACTGGGCGGCTCTTGCATCAACTACGGCTGCTCCCCCGTGAAATCCATGCTGGCCTCCGCCGAACGGGCCCACCAGCTCCGCACCGCCTCCGATTACGGCGTGCAGGGCACCGAACCCAAAGTGGATATGGCCGCGGTTGTCGCGCGCAAAGACGAAATCATTGGCGCCATGCGCGAGGGGGTGCGGAGCAACCTCACCCAGGAGCACGAAGGCATTACGGTGCTGGAAGGCCACGCCACCTTCACGGGGCCGCGCAACGTGTTGTTTACGCCCGCCAAAGGGCCGGTGCAGGAGCTCACCGCCAAACGCATTTTCATCAACACGGGTACCCGCGCCGCCATCCCGGAAATTGAAGGACTGGAAGGCCTACCCTACCTCACTACCACGCAGCTGCTTGATCTTAAAGAACTACCTAAGCACCTTGTCATTCTGGGTGGCGGCTACATTGGCCTGGAGTTCAGCCAGATGTTCCGGCGCTTTGGCAGCGAGGTTACCATCATCGAGTCGGGCAAGCAGCTGCTGGAGCGCGAAGATGACGATGTATGCGAGTCGCTCAGCGAAATCCTGACTAAGGAAGGCGTGGAAATCGTGCTGAATGCTGAAGTACGGCTGGTTTCGCGCAACGCGGAGGGCATCTTCACGCTCACGGCCAGCACCAAGCAGGGCGAGCGGCGCATCCGCGGCACGCACTTGCTGGTAGCCACCGGCCGCACCCCCAACACCGATACGCTCGGCCTCGAACAGGCGGGTATTAAGCTCGATGAGAAAAACTTCATCGAAGTGAATGCCCAACTCGAAACCAACGTGCGGGGCGTGTACGCCCTCGGCGACGTGCACGGCGGCCCCCAGTTCACCCACATCAGCTACGACGATTACCGCGTAATCCGCGACAATCTGCTCACGCGAGGTAAGCGCCGCTCGGCTAAGCAGCGCCCCCTACCCTACTGCGTGTACACCGAGCCCCAACTGGGCCGCATTGGCCTCAACGAAAGCCAGGCGCAGCAAGAAGGCATTGCGTACCGCGTGGCGACTATGCCCGTCAGCACGATAGGCCGCGCCCGCGAAACCGGCCGCACCGGCGGCTTCTGGAAGGTGCTGGTGGATGCCCAGGACCGGATTCTGGGTGCCACCGTGCTCTGCGCCGAAGGCGGCGAAATCATGACCATGTTTCAATTGGCTATGATGGGCAAGCTGAAATATCAGCAGCTCCAGAACATGATAATTGCCCACCCGAGTTGGGCCGAGGGCCTGAACAATGTGTTTGCGAAGTTGAAGAAGCCGGAGTAATGGTTTAGGAGTAGCTCAGTGGTTTCGACCACCTCAAAAGCCCACTATGCCTTGCCACATAGCGGGCTTTTTACCGTGTAGTTCCTAACGAACCGCTACTTTCGGACGGTTGCAAGTTCACCTAAGCCCGCAGTTCATGAAGATAGTTGTGGAAACCGAGCGGCTGGTGTTTCGTGAATTCCTGCCTACTGATGCGCAAGGCATGTTCGAGCTGGATTCCGACCCAGAAGTGCACCGCTACCTGGGCAATAAGCCGGTGCTGTCCATTGAGCAAAGCCAGGAGATGATAGCCTTTATCCGGCAGCAGTATCTGCATAACGGCATTGGGCGCTGGGCAGTTATTAAGAAAGCGAGCAACGAGTTTATTGGATGGGCCGGCCTCAAGCTTGTCCGGGAGCCCATCAACCACCACGTCGATTTCTATGATGTCGGCTACCGGTTCATCCGCCGCTATTGGGGCCAGGGTTTTGCCACCGAAGCCGCCCAAGCCTCGGTAGCTTATGGTTTCCGAGTGCTGCGCCTGCCCACGTTGTACGCCATGGCCGACATGCAAAACCTAGCCTCTCGGGCAGTGCTGGCCAAGGCTGGTTTGCACCACGTCGGCGTTTTCAACCATAATGGTGTGCCCACGGCCTGGCTGGAAGCCACAAGACCAGCGCTGGAAACAGTTTCAGCAAGCAGCTTCAGCTAGACTTCCCTGCTACTCCCTATAATGAAAGCCAGACGCTCGAAGGTGTATTCTGTAGCTCTTGCCTGCTTAGTTGCAACACTATCATCCTGCAAACAAAAAGCTGCCACGTCCACTACGCCCCCAGCCTCCATACCGGCAGCAGCAGACCGTTCGTTCGTAAAGGCCACACCCGTCCACCCCACCTACGCAGGCATCTACACGGTGCAAGACACAGCAGTGTGCGGCTTGTCCATCACTATCAGAAAGCAAGCCGGCGGCTATAATTACACCGCTGGCACAAACCACGGCCAAGTGCAGGTACAGCATCAGGACTCCACTACCTATTTCACCTTCGTCGGCCTCAAAGGTGCTGATCCAGCAGATGACGTGGAAGCCGTTTGGCAAGACAGCATGCTGGTCATCCAGAATACTGGCAATTCCATGAATCCATACACGCGCTTCGAGCAGTGCGACGCGAAGTATCTGGAGTTGGTGCGGCAGCGGTAGAGAGCGAATACCGTATTTTGCCGCTTCACCTACTTATTACGCGTATCGAGTACGCAGAAAACTCGGGTAAAGCATTTGGTTAAAGCGGCAATAGTACTGTTTATAAAATAGACGCATAACACAGATACCATGAATGAATTTAACAATTTAGTAGGGCGAGAAATTTTAAAAATTCATCGCCTCGATTCAGAAATTGATTATTATTACTATTCGCCATACGCTATAATTTTCACGATTAATGGCATTACAGAAAAATTCATTATTTCAATAGCAAACAACCGCTCGATAGATCTGAAAATCAGTAATTACAAACAAATAGCTGATGATTATGGCTTAGAATTCAACGAGTGTATTCTAAACGATATCAATAAGCAAGATGAGTTGAATTTATTTATTGGAGAGAGTATAAAGCATATCAGACTTGCTCGATACAATTCATTGGAAATTCAAGGAACAGGATTTGTAATCCAACAAGGAGAATATGCAGGGGTTGAGCTACAAACCGATACACATACACTTCTTTTTCAAAATAAATATAACGGTGATGGCTGGTGTGATATAGATGATGAGCTAGCCCAAATACACGATAAGGATAGATGGCATTGGCTTTAATAAATTGAACAAATAATTAAAAAAGGCCGCCGCAACATATGTTGCGGCGGCCTTCTTAATAAACAGATTGTGAAACTTACTTGGCGTAGGCCACAGCCCGCATTTCGCGGATTACCGTAATCTTGATCTGGCCGGGATACTGCATTTCCTTCTCAATTTTCTGCGAGATTTCATAGCTCAGCTCCTGGGCCCGCTCGTCGGATACGTTGTCGGCGTTGACCATTACGCGCAGTTCGCGGCCGGCCTGGATGGCGTAGCACTGAAGTACGCCGTCGAAGCTCACGGCGGTTTCTTCGAGTTGCTTGAGGCGCTTGATGTAGCTTTCCATCATCTCGCGGCGGGCACCGGGGCGCGAGCCGGAAATGGCGTCGCAGGCCTGCACGAGCGGCGAAATCATGGCCGTCATTTCCATCTCGTCGTGGTGGGCGCCGATGGCGTTTACCACGTCGGGGTGCTCTTTGTACTTCTTGGCCAGTTCCATGCCCAGGATGGCGTGGGGCAGCTCGGGCTCCTCGGTGCTTACTTTCCCGATGTCGTGGAGCAGGCCGGCGCGCTTGGCGTGCTTCACGTTCAGGCCCAGCTCGGCGGCCATGGTGGCGCAGAGGTTGGCTACCTCGCGCGAGTGTTGCAGCAGGTTCTGGCCGTAGCTGGAGCGGAAACGCATCCGGCCCACCATCTTAATCAGCTCGGGATGCAGACCGTGGATACCCAGGTCGATGATGGTTTTCTCCCCGATTTCCACGATTTCCTCGTCGATGTTCTTGCGGGTTTTGGCCACAATTTCCTCGATGCGGGCCGGGTGAATCCGGCCGTCTTTCACCAACAAGTGCAAGCTCAACCGGGCCACCTCACGGCGCACCGGGTCGAAGCCGGAAATGATAATGGCCTCGGGCGTATCGTCCACGATGATTTCTACCCCGGTAGCGGCTTCCAGCGCCCGGATGTTGCGGCCTTCCCGGCCGATAATCTTGCCTTTCACGTCGTCGGATTCAATGTTGAATACCGACACGCAGTTTTCGATGGCATGCTCAGCGGCGGTGCGCTGAATGGTTTCCAGCACCACTTTCTTGGCGTCTTTGGTAGCCGAGAGCTTGGCTTGCGCCACTACGTCTTTGATATAAGAAGAAGCCTGAATCTGAGCCTCATTCTTCAACGATTCCACCAGCTGTTCGCGGGCTTCGGCAGCTGTCAGGCCGGAAATGGTTTCCAGCTTGGCTTGTACTTGCTGGAGCTGCTCGTTGAGATGGTGGCGGGTTTCTTCCAGTTCGGTTTCCACTTCTTCTTCGCGCTGCTGGAGCTTGGCCAGCTGGGTTTCCAAGGTAGCGCGGCGTTTTTCTTCCTGGGCTTCCAGCTTTTCGCGCTGGGCTTGGCTTTGGGCTTCTATCCGCTCCCGGGTGGCATCCAGCTCGGTTTCCTTGCGCTGAATCTGCTCTAGCTGGCGCTGGGTGGTATCGGTGAGCTTCTTGATGGCCTGCTCTTGCTCTACTACGGTTGCGCGGCGGTCGGTTAGCTCCTGTTCTAAAGCCTGCTTCTGGCGGCGGCTTTCCTGCTCCCACTCTTGCTTGAGGGTGCGAAACTTGTCTTTCGACTGCTGAATCCGCTCGTCGCGGGTGCGGGTGGCTTGCTGCTCGGCATCGGCCAGCAGTTGTTGAGCACGGGCTTTGGCTTCGGCTTCGTGGCCCTGGTTGGCCTTACCGGCCAGCAGGCGCCCCACCACGATGCCGACCACAAGGGACAGCACGGCGGCTAAGACGATATAAATAGTGGAGGACATGGGCTATTGGTTTGGAAGGGAATGATGAAGCCACAACCCAGCAAAGGCCACATGCCAAACAACCCCGCCGCGCCATCTGCGCCGCTCGGGGTTTCAAACTAAAAATACGCTGGTGCGTTCGTCTGTTTCTCTTCTCAGACGAGCACCACTCCCGACAGCAGCTCGTCGAGGCGTGCGAGGCGCTCGGTTAGCACGGTGTCGGTACCATCTTTTTCCTTGCTGACTTTCAAACGGTCAGCCATCGTGGACAGAGCAATCATGGCCAGCAGGTCTTGCTTGTCCTGAATGCCATATAGCTCGCGAAATTCCTTGATCCGCTCGCCTAGCAGGCGGCCGGCCATGCGCAGTCGTTCCTCGTCCTGAGGCTCAACGCGCATCGGGTAGTCCCGTTCGGCAATGCGGATTTTGATGGATAGTTCGCTCATGGGAGCAGTCGTGGGTGGGGTGGATGGTCGGTTACTCCCTCAAATAGGCAAGGCACTTATCTATTTCGCGGATGTATTCGTTGAGGCGCAGTTTTAGCTCGTTGACATTGGCCGGCTCGCCGGCTATGGTGTTGACAAGTTTAACGATATTCTCCTGATTCTGGAAATCCTTGAGCTGCCGCTCCCGGTCGCGCACGTCGGCCTGAAGCTGCTGCACGGTGGTTTGGGCATCGGCCAGCTCCTCGCGCAACCGCTGATAGGCAGTCACTAAGGTGTTCACCTGCCGCTCTAGGCGGTCTAGTTGAGCAAGCTGTTGAGAGGAGGCCATGCAAGCAGAAGTTTTTTTGTGAATGTAACGCGGAAATCTGTTCCGCGACGAGCAGCGCGAGTTCCTACGCGTTGGCACAGCACTCAGTACTCGCGTTGCTCGTCGCGGAACAGATTTCCTGTGGCTTCCGCGTTACGGCATCTTACCGCCGGATAACCGCACCGGCCTGCTGCTCGAATTGCTGAATTAGGCGCTGCATCACCGAGTCGATGGCTTGGTCAGTGAGGGTTTGGGTGGTGTCCTGCAAGGTGAAGCTCACCGAGTACGACTTCTTGCCGGCCCCCAGGTTGTCGCCTTCGTACACGTCGAATACATTCACGGTCTGCAATAGCTTCTTCTCGGTGCGGCGGGCAATCTGCTGCAACTGGTCGAAGGTGATGGTCTTATCAACTACCAACGACAGGTCGCGGCGCACTTCCGGGAACTTGGGCAGCTCGCGGGCCACGAGGTTGTTCTTGTACTTCTTGATCAGCCAATCCCAGTCCAGCTCGGCGTACCACACCGGCTGCGTCACGTCAAGCTGCTTGAGCACCGCCCCCGACACGGCCCCGAGCTGCGCGACCGGCTGGTTCTGAGCGAGTAGCGTGAGGCCGCCCGCCAGGTACGGATGCTGCACCGGCTGCGAAGTAGGCGAACCGAAGCCCAGCGCTGCCAGCACCTGCTGCACCGCGCCCGCCAACTGGTGGTACGTCGCCTTCTCCGACTTCTGCTGCCAAGTTTCGGAGGCGGTGTTGCCGGTCAGGTACACCACCAGCTTGTTCTTTTCCTGGTACTGACCGTCGGCTTGGCGGTGGTAGGTTTTGCCGAACTCGTAAAGCTTCAAGTCGCGCTGGCGGCGGTTGAGGTTGTAGCGCACCACTTCCAGGCCGCTGTGCAGCATGGTCGGGCGCATCACGTCGAGGTCGGCGCTGTTGAAGTTGAGCAGCGGCACCAGTTCCTCGTTTTTCTCGCCGGGCTTCTGAAAGTAGGTGGAGTTGGTGATGGAGTTGGTGATGATTTCCGAGAAGCCCATGCCGCTTAGCAAGCGGGAAATGTTCTGGCGCAAGATTTCCGGGTCGGGCTTCACGAAGTTGGCCAGGAACGTAGCCGAGTTGTGGGGCCGCAACGCCACATGGTCGTAGCCGTAAATGCGCAGAATTTCCTCGATTACGTCGGCCTCGCGGGTTACGTCCACCTTGTGCGGCGGCACCGATAGAATCCAGGTTGGTTGTTGGTTGCTGGTTGTTGGTTGTTCGTCGGTTAGCTCTTCGCTGATAAGAATATCAAGGTCGGTGAGGATCTGGCGAATCCGTTCGGGCGCGATGAACTGGCCCACCAGCTTCTCCACGCGGGGCAGGCGCAGGCGCACAGCCGTGTGGCCGATATGCGTGGGGTACTCGTCTACCACGGGCGCGGCTATGGTGGCGCCCGCCACTTCCTGGAGCAGCAAGGCGGCGCGCTTTAGGGCGGGCAACACCATGTTGGGGTCGGTGCCCCGCTCGAAACGGAAGGAAGCATCGGTTTTGAGCTGGTGGGTCTGGCTGGTTTTGCGCACGGCGGCGGGCTGGAAGTAAGCACTTTCCAGGAACACGCGGGTGGTTTCGTTGGAAACGCCCGAGGTTTTGCCACCGAACACGCCGGCCAGCGCTATAGGCGCACCGTGAGCATCGGCAATAACTAAGTCCTCGGCTTTAAGGGTACGCTCCGCCGCATCCAGCGTCACAAACTTCTCCCCGGCTTCGGCCCGCTTCACCCGGATTTGGTTACCGGTAATTTGGTTGGCGTCGAAAGCGTGCAGGGGCTGGCCCAACTCGTGCAGCACGAAGTTGGTCACGTCCACCACGTTGTTGATGGGCGACAGGCCGATGCTGCGCAAACGGCGCTGTAGCCACTCCGGCGACGGACCCACTTGCACGTTCTCCAGCAATAGTCCGGCGTAGCGCGGGCAGGCTTCCGGGTCCTCAATTGTTACGCTGATAGTTTGCGCAGCCTCAGTGGGCGCGTGGAACTTGCTGGTATCGGGCAGGTGGCAGGGCTGGCGCAACAGGGCGCGCAACTCGCGGGCTACGCCGTAGTGTGAGGCGGCATCGGCGCGGTTGGGCGTCAGGCCGATTTCATACACCGAATCAGAGCCCAAACCGAAATAGTTGGCGGCGGGGGTGCCGTTGGGCAGGTCGGTATCCAGCACCATAATACCGGCGTGCGACTGGCCTAGCCCGATTTCATCTTCGGCGCAAATCATGCCTTCGGAGGCCGCCCCGCGGATTTTCGACTTCTTGATTTTGAACGGTTCTCCGGAGCTGGGGTACAGCATGGCCCCTTCCAGGGCCACTACCACCCGCTGGCAGGCGGCTACGTTGGGCGCGCCGCACACAATCTGGCGGGGCGTACCGTCCCCGACGTCCACGGTGGTTAAACTGAGCTTGTCGGCATCGGGGTGCTTTTCGCAGGTCAGGACGGTGCCGAGCACCACGCCGCGCAGGCCGCCCGGCACGCTTTCCAGCTCTTCAATGCCCTCCACTTCCAGCCCCGAGCCCGTGAGCAGCTTGCCGATTTCCACGGCGGGTTTGTCGGTGGGAAGTAGCGTGCGGAGCCAGTCGAGGGATATTTTCATTTGAATTGGTGGAAGCTGATTGTTGATTGCCGACCTTGGAAGCCAGCAGCGCGGCAAAGGTACGGATTCGGGCGTGCGGCTTCAATGGCCCGGCAGGCAACTACTTTCCAAGTGCTTATGGTGAGATGTAACCCGACTGATTTAGCCTTGTCATATTTCGCAGCACAATGTAGAGACGGACACTTCGCGTCTCGGCGTTGAACGACAACTACACCTCGTAAAACAACCTCGGCAACGCCGAGACGCGAAGTGTCGCGTCTCTACATCGTGCAAAAAGAGTCTGGCGGCTACGTTTAATGGCTTTGGCCCGCGTGCTCGGCGTGGTCGTGGAAGGCTTGCTCGCCGGCTTTGATTTCTACTGCCAGGCGGTTGTCCTGGGGCGGTACGGGACAGGCGAAACCGTCGTTGTAAGCGCAGAACGGGTTGTAGGCTTCGTTGAAGTCGAGTAGCACTTCGGTGTCGCCGGGTGCGGGCTTGGCTACGTCGAGGTAGCGGCCCCCGCCGTAGGTGACAAAGCCGTTGGTGCGGTCGGTGAAGGGCACGAACAGGGTGGAGTCCTTACCGTCGGCTTTCTGGAACAGGGTTAGCTTGTACTCCTGCTTGTTGAGAATGAACGTAGCCCGGCCCCAGCGTAGGTATTTATCAGCCTTGCCGGTGGTCAGCGGAAGGTCTATGGTGTCGGGCTGGCTGACGGCTTCCAGCTGCGCCTCGAAACGATAGGCTTTGTCGGGGGCGTAGTAGCGCAGGCTGTCGAAGGCGTTGCGCTGGGTTTCGCTGAGCGGCGAGCCTTGCACCCGGCGGAAACTATCGGATTTGTCGCGGCGGGCCTTGCGCAGCCGGGCGGCGTACTGGTCGTCGTTGAACACCAGGTCACTGAGGAAATAGCCGAAAACGACCAGCAGGCCGAGGCCGATAAGCAATTTGGGGTTGAGGCGCATGTTTTGGGTGGTGATTGTTCTGATGGGGGCCTCACCTCCCGGCCCCCTCTCCTAGGGGAGAGGGGGAGCCAGACGATGCAGCTTTTACACAGGAACTGCGAGATGATTTTGTTGCAGCCAGCCTACAAAGCAACAACCAACATTTAACAATCAACGCCCAACAATCAACAATTACTCCCTACAGCAGGCCTTCGTCGGCGAAGCTGAAGTAGCCGGTGTCGGTGTAGATGAGGTGGTCGAGGATGGGGAGGTCGAGGAACTGGCCGGCTTCTTTGAGCTTGCGGGTAAGGGCAATGTCGGCGGCGCTGGGGTTGCGGTTGCCGCTGGGGTGGTTGTGCACCAGTATAACCGAAGACGCCAGCTGCTCTAGCGCCTCCTTGAAAATCAGCTTCGGGTCGGCGACGGTGCCGGCCACGCCGCCCCGGCTGATGCTGACGGTGCGCATCACCACGTTGGCCCGGTTGAGCAGCACCACCCAGAACTCTTCGTGTGGCAAATCCTGCAAATGGGGCTGTACCACCCGGTAAATGTCGCGCGAGTTGGTGATGGTGGTACGGGCGGGCGCGTCGGCTTCTTTGCGGCGGCGGCCTAGTTCCAGCGCTGCCACAATGGTAATGGCCTTGGCCTCGCCGATGCCTTTGTGGCGCATCAGCTCCTTGATGGACAGCCGCGCCAGGGCGTTCAAATCGTTGTTGACGGCTTTTAGAATCAGCTTGGCCACGTCCACGGCCGAGAGCTTGGCCGTGCCCGAACCCAGCAGGATAGCCATCAGCTCGGCGTCGGAAAGGGCGGCGCGGCCCTTCTGCATCAGCTTTTCGCGGGGTCGGTCTTCTTCGGCCCAACTCTTGATGCCGAATGAAGCCGGCGTTTCGTAGGGTAGCGGGGTATGGCCTGAGGAGGATTGATTTTCAGACAGATTGTCAACGGATAACATAAGGCATAGGGGTTGCAGGGTGCGGAATTTAAAGCAAAAACCGCGCATCCCCGACTACCTTGCCGGTAGCTCGGCACAAACTATTAT
Source organism: Hymenobacter telluris (assembly GCF_017313265.1). GTDB lineage: Bacteria > Bacteroidota > Bacteroidia > Cytophagales > Hymenobacteraceae > Hymenobacter > Hymenobacter telluris. The sequence continues at coordinate 361,440 of NZ_JAFLQZ010000003.1, forward strand.
CTAAATGCGCGGGTTTGCCATCGAACTATGTCAAGACGCACGTTTCCTTTTCTGTTTTTCGCGCTGGTTGTGTTGGGTGAATGGTATGGCTATCAAGCCTTCCGGACGCTAGTACAACACGCTGCGCCCGGCACGCGCCGGCTCGTTTCAATTTTATACTGGGTGGTGACGGTAGCGGTGTGGGGGCTGGGTATCTGGGGGATGCGCAACCGCCACGAGCATCCGTCCTTTAAATCGTATTTCGGGGGTTTGCTGCTGGCCGTTATTGCCGCCAAGATGACCATTATTGTGCCGCTGCTGCTGGAAGACGTAGTGCGGTTTGGCCGCTGGGTGTTTCAGGCGCGGCCCGCTGGGGGCGGTAGTGGCCCGGCCATGCCGCGCAGTGAGTTTATCAGCAAAGCCGCTTTGGTGCTGGGTGCCATTCCGTTTGTATCCTTGATTTGGGGCATGGCCAAAGGCGGCACCGACTACACCGTGAAGCGCATTACGCTGCGCTTTCCCAACCTGCCGGCCTCGTTCGATGGGTTTCGGGTGCTCCAGATTTCCGACTTGCACACGGGCTCGTTTCACACCAAAGAGCCGTTGCAGCGGGCCGTGCAAATCATCAACCAGCAGAACGCCGATATGGTGTTCATGACCGGCGACCTGGTGAACAACTACGCTACGGAGGTGGAAGAACACATTGATACGCTGGCGGGCATCAAGTCCAGCTTACCCATCTACTCCATCCTCGGCAACCACGACTACTCCGACTACGTGGACTGGACCAAGGAAGGCGGCGACTTAGCGAAGCTGGCCAATCTGGACCGGCTCAAGCAAAACCACGCCAAAATCGGATGGGAATTGTTGCTGGATGAAGCCCGCACGGTGGAGCGCAACGGCGAGAAAATTGCCATTCTGGGCGTGCAGAACTGGGGAGGCCAGGGCTTTGCGCGGTACGGCAACCTCGCCAAAACCTACGCCGCCGCCGACCCAACGGCCCCGTTCAAAATTCTGCTTTCCCACGACCCTTCGCACTGGGACGGGCAGGTGCACGGCTACCCCGATATTGACCTTACGCTTTCGGGCCACACCCACGGCATGCAGTTCGGCGTGAACCTGTCGTTTCTGAAGTGGAGCCCGGTGCAGTACGTGTACAAGCAGTGGGCCGGGCTGTACCAGCGGGGCCGGCAATACCTGTACGTGAATGCCGGGCTGGGCTTTATCGGCTACCACGGCCGGGTGGGTTTCCTGCCCGAAATAACGGTGATTGAGCTGCGCCGGGCCTAAGAGTTGGCACTAGCGGCTATGCAATACGGAAGCCCCGGCAAAAACTTGCCGGGGCTTTTTTTCAGTTATAAAGTTTTGGCCGCACAATAACCGCCGCTATAGCTGAGCCGTATACGCGCCCATTACTCTCTTCCCTCTCCTCTCACAGTCTACCTACTATCATGAAAAAGCTCCTGATGCTCCTGCCAGTTGCCGCTGCCTTCTCCTTGGCTTCGTGCAACGAAAACAAGCCCGCTGAAACCACGACCACCGAAACCACCACGACCAGCACCGCCGCTACCGGCGACATGGACATGCAGTACCGGAGCCGGGCCAAGCGCATTGCCGATAAAATGGCCGCTGACATGAAAATCACCGATACGGCCATGGTGTCGCGCCTCGAAGACTCGTACTACACCCGCGCCCAGCGCCTCGGCGACCTGCGCACCAAGTACACCTCCGACACCACCGGTATGGCTGCTGCTATGCGTAGCGCTTACTCTGAGACGGACACCGAAATGAAAGGCTATCTGCCAGCGGAAACCTACACCGCCTACGAAACCAGCCGCCCCACTTACTACGAAGATGCCTACATGGACGACACCAACATGGAGTCGGGCAGCATGGACAACTCGGCTAGTGCCTCCACCGAAACCAGCAGCATGGATGGTGGCGAAGGCGGCAAGATGAAGGTGAAAGCCGATGGTGACGTAAAAATTAAAGATGCCGCTGGTAATAAAGCCAAAATTGACGGCGACGACGGCACCGTAAAACTCAAGCCCGAAAACGGTAAAGACGTTAAGATTAAGTAGTTCTCAGCGGCTTACCAATTCCTGAAGCTCGCATCTGCAACGGTGCGAGCTTTTTTTGGCTCTGTTGGGAGCTAACTTGCGAGTTGCTTGCGTTTGCTAAAGCCAATGACCTTTTCAACTTTTTTTTCAAGTATATCCATCACACGCTACTGGCAGCTCGGTTGGCTGGCCGGCTGTTTGCTGATGTTGCTGCTGCCGCTGAGTGCCGCGGCGCAGGTGCGCGTATCGGGCTCGGTGCTGGAAGCGGGCACCCAGCGGCCGGTGCCGGGCGCGGCGGTACTGGTGCAGCGTAGCGGCCGGGGCGTGGTAGCCGATGCCGAGGGCGACTTCCGCATTGAGGTGCAGCCCACCGACACGCTGGTGTTCCGGGCGGTGGGCTTCAAAACGCGGCGCGTTCCGCTGGGCGGCACGGGCCTTTCGCAGCTGGTGGTACAGGTGGCGCTGATGCGCGACAGTATCCTGCTGGGCGAAGTGCGCGTAACCGAAGGCCGCCCCGACCGCGCTGCCATCAACAAAGCGCTGCGCAACATCAAGCGCCCCAGCACCGCGCCTACCAGTGCCGTAAAGCGCCCACCCGCGCCCAAACCCCTGTTCCCGATAGATTCTACGGCCCCCAAGGCGCCCGTCCCGACGCTGGCCAGCCCCGTCAGCTTGATCTACGACCAGTTTTCCCGGGCCGGCAAGGAGCGCCGCAAGATGGAAGAAATTCAGGCGGCCGAAGCGGCCGAAAAAGCCCGCAAAGCCCGCCAGAAATACAATAAGAACTTCAAGGACAACCGCGGCTACGAGCCGTAAGAGGTGAAGTGGTGAGATAGTGAAATGGTGAGTTTATTGTTCAAACTGCGCAAGTAGCGCAACTCGAACATCAAACTCACCATTTCACTATCTCACAACTTCACTTTTCACCATGCGTAAGCCCGAAGATGAAAATCGGGTATCCTTGCATGAATAACTCGTTGGACTGCACATCGGCGTCCACGTTTCGGTTGGCTTCTTACTCCGATGAGCGGGTGGAGCAGACCGTAGCCTCCAATCTGGCCTGCCTGAAGCGGATTCTGGAGTATAATCTGGAGCACGGACTGCTGTTCTTCCGCATCGGTTCCGACATCGTGCCGTTTGGGTCGCACGCCGTCAATACATTCCCCTGGCAAACCCAGTTTGCGCCGGAGTTCAAGGCCATCGGCGACTTTATCAAGGAGCACAAAATGCGCGTTTCCATGCACCCCGACCAGTTTGTGGTGCTCAATTCGCCGAACCCGGATATTGTGCAGCGAAGCATTGCCGAATTGGTCTACCAGGGCTCGATGCTGGATTTGATGGGCCTCGACAGTACTGCCAAGCTGCAAATTCACCTCGGCGGCCTCTACGGCGACCGGGACACAGCCATTGCGCGCTTTATTGCCACCTGGCACACGCTGCCACCCAACGTACAAATCCGGGTGGTAGTGGAGAACGATGACCGGCTGTTCAGCCTCCGCGACTGTTTGGAGCTACACGCCGCCACCGGCATCCCCATCCTCTTCGACAACTTCCACCACGAATGCCTCAACCACGGCGAGCCGATGGCCGAGGCCCTGCGCCTGGCTGCCGCCACCTGGCACCCCACCCGCGACGGCAACATGATGATGGACTACAGCTCTCAGTCGCACGGGGAGCGGCGGGGAAAGCACGTAGCCGCCATTGAGGAAGACCTGTTTCGGGATTTTCTGAAGGAGCTCGGCGACCTGGACGTAGACATTATGCTCGAAATCAAGGACAAAGAAGCTAGCGCCCACAAGGCCTGCGGCGTAATGCGCGAGTTGTCGTTGTTGCCTCCGGCGCCGGCGGGCTACGAGCCGCCCATCTTCACCCCTAAGCAAGTAGTGGCCGCTTCGGAGGCCAAGGCAGCCAAGCCGAAGAAGCCCCGCGCCAAAACCGTTAAAGTCTCGTCGGCTTCAACCGAATAGCCTTCCAATCGTCACACTTTTTTTTCCTTACCATTCTTTCCTCATGACCAACGACCTATTAGGCGCCACCATACATGCCCTGCAAAACGGCCTGACCAGCATTCCACTCAGCGCTGCCCAAGACAACACCGAGACCTGGCAACAGCACTTACTGCAAAGCGGCGAGCCCGCCTTGCAGGATGTAGGCCGCGAAATCGGCAACCTGCAATCCTTGCTGAGCAGCGGTAATTTAAACCCTGAGGCTATTGGTGCTTCCCTGAGCATGCTGGGCTCCCAAACCAACCAGGCCGCCGCTACCGCCACCCCCGACACGCAAGCCCAACTCCGCACCCTCGGCGACTTGCTGCTCCAACTTGGTGCCAAGCTGGGTGCCGCTTGATCTAAAATCGGAACCCAGAAAAAAGAACCAAGAGCTTAGAGTAGAGTTACTGCCTTGACTCTACTCTAAGCTCTTGGTTCTTTTTTCTGGGTTCTAATACTATAAAGCCACAGCCCCCGCCAAAACCAGAAAGGCTTAAGCGGGGGCTGGGCTGGCCGGCGGGCTGCCAACGAAGGACAGCTACCGTAGCGGATATGAGCTTATGGACGCGTGGTCATGGTTTCGGTCCGCTGCTTGGTGGTTGTGGCCTTGCGGCGCACGGGGGCGGTGCGTTCTTCAATGGTAGTTGAGCGCTCCATTACGGGGCGGTCGACGGTACCAACGCCAGTGCCCATCTGGGAGGGCACATTGGTACCCATGGGTACTGTGTTGCGCTGGTCGATGGTGCCGGTGCCCATTTGCGTGGGGTTGGTGGTGGTAGGCGTCCGTTGGTCGATGGTGCCAGGATTAACTGGCGGCGCGGCCGGTACGGTCGTCTGGTTCATGGTACCGCCGGTTTGTGGGGCGGTAGGATTGATTTGGGCTTGGGTGGTAGCAGCGGCTCCGAAGAACAGGGTAGCGGCTACTAATAGGCTTTTCGTTTTCATAGGGAAGTGGTCTTGATAGGGAGAGTACGGCGCCGTAATCGGCGGGCGTCTCTGAACTAGTGTACGTCCTCCACCTCGGCAAGGCCATAAAAGCCAGAATCTTATTCAATTCAACATATTATAAATCAGATACTTAATACCCCATTAAAAAACCTGCGCAGCACGCTTATCAGCTTTCAGTGGAGTAGCCAGCAACGCAGGCTCTGGGCTACGTAGCTTGGCATGGCCGCTTTCAGGAGTGGTTAGGTAGCTTTGGGCAAGGTATCTGCCCAACAAAATCGGAAACCCGGCGGGGCTTGGTTGGCGTATCTTGCCTTGATGCTGGCTCGCCTTACCACTGCCCTTTTTCGTCCGATTGATATTGCCTGGCTGGTAGTAGCCCGTATAGTAGTTGGGTTTATGCTGGCTATGGAAATGGCTGGCAGCCTAGCGCTAGGCTACACCCGGGAGTACATCGAGCCGAAGTTTCACTTCTCATACTTGTTTTTCGAGTGGATGCCGCACTGGTCGCCGCCCGTGATAATTGGGCTGCATCTGGGGGCCATAGTGGCGGGCATAGCGGTAGCCGCGGGGTGGCGGTACCGGTGGGCAGCGGTGGTGCTGGCCTTATGCTACACGCTGCTCTTTCTGGCCGAGCAAACCCGCTTTATCAACCATTTCTATCTGTATTGCTTGGTGGCGGCTATGCTGGCCCTGATGCCTGCCCACCGCGCCGCTTCCGCCGACGTGCGCGCCGGCCGCGTGCTACCCGCTACCACCACGCCCGCCTGGACCCGCTACCTGCTGCTGTTCCAGCTGAGCGTGGTGTACTCCTACGCCGGCTTAGCCAAACTCAATGCCGACTGGCTGATGGCCCGCCCCCTGGCGGTGTGGCTGGCGCCCAAAGCATCGTACCCGGTTATTGGTGGGCTATTGGGCAGTGCGGCCGTGCCGTGGGTGATGAGCTACGCGGGTGTGGCGTTTGATTTGCTGGTGGCGCCGCTGCTGCTGTGGCGCCGCACTCGGCCGTGGGCTTTCGGGGCAGCCATGTTCTTTCACATATCCAACGTGCTGGTGTTTGGGCTGGGCACGTTTCCGTGGTTTTCGCTGCTGGTTACGGGCGCGCTGTTCTTCCCGCCCGACTGGCCCCGCCGTCTGCCCTACGTCCGCCAGTGGATTGCTGCCCGCGTCCCGTTACCCGCTGCTACCCCTACTCCAGTGCCGGTTATACCTCGTAGCGTCCCCGTGTTGCTGGCAGGCCTCGGCCTGTACGCGGCGGTACAGTTGCTGGTGCCCTTGCGGCATTTCCTGTATCCCGGCGACGTGCACTGGACCGAGGAAGGCCACCATTTTGCCTGGCACATGATGCTACGGGCCAAATCCGGCTCGCTCAGCTACCGGGTAGTATTGCCCAACGGCGACACCGACGTCGTGTATCCGGCCAATTATCTTACCCGGCGGCAGGTGAATAAGCTTATCGGGCAGCCGGATGCTATTCTGCAATTCGCGCACTTTCTGGCCGAAGACTATGCCAAGCGCGGCCACGGCCAAGTGGCAGTCTACGCCGAGTCGCAGGTGCAGCTAAACCGCCGTCCCAGTCGCCCCATCGTGGCGCCTACCATCAACCTGGCTGCTGAGCCACGTACTCTGAGCCTGTATAAGTGGATAACGCCCGCGCCGCCGCTACAGTGAGATAGTGAGATGGTGAGTTTGACGTTCCGACGGCGCAAGTGGCACCAGCAGAACGTCAAACTCACTATCTCACCAACTCACTATTTCACCTTGTTCGCCCGCGCCCGGAGCAGCATGTCGGCTAGCACGAGACTGGTCATGGCGTCTACGATGGGTACGGCGCGGGGTAGTACGCAGGGGTCGTGGCGGCCCCGGCCGGCCAGCATAATTTCCTCGTTCTGGTCGTTGAGGGTTTGCTGGGGTTGCAGAATGGTAGCTACTGGTTTGAATGCCACCCGGAAGTAAATATCCTGCCCGTTGCTGATGCCGCCCTGAATGCCGCCCGAATGGTTGGTGCGGGTGCGCACCGCGCCGGCTTCATCGGTATAGAAAGCGTCGTTGTGCTCGGAGCCAAACAGCAGCGTACCCGCAAAGCCAGAGCCGTACTCGAAGCCTTTCACGGCGTTGATGCTCAGCATGGCGCGGCCCAGCTCGGCGTGCAGCTTATCGAACACCGGCTCGCCGAGGCCAGCTGGTACTCCCGTTACCACGCCCGTTACGAGGCCGCCCACCGTATCGTGCCGGTCCCGAACCTGCCGAATCAGGTCGGTCATGCGCTCGGCAGTTTCGGGGTGCGGGCACCGCACGGTGTTGCTGTCGATGAGGTTCAAATCCAGCTGCTCGTAGCCCACAGGCACCGCTATGGCCCCCACCTGCGACACGTAGCTGCGCACCACAATGCCGTACTGCGCCAGCAACTTATCGGCAATGGCACCGGCGGCTACGCGGGCGGCTGTTTCGCGGGCCGAGCTGCGGCCGCCGCCCCGGTAGTCGCGCCGGCCATATTTCTGGTCGTAGGTGTAGTCGGCGTGCGAGGGGCGGTAGGCGTGCTCGATGTGGGAGTAGTCGTGGCTGGCCTGGTCCTGGTTGCGGATGTATAGGCTAATGGGCGTACCCGTGGTGTAGCCCCCGAAAATACCCGACTGAATTTCCACCTGGTCGGCTTCTTTGCGCGGGGTGGTCAGGTCGCTCTGGCCGGGCCGGCGCCGGTCCAGGGCCGCCTGAATGTCGGCGGCCTCTACGGCCAGCCCCGCCGGGCAGCCATCCAGTATCACCCCAATGCCCGGCCCATGCGACTCGCCAAACGTGGTAATGCGAAACAGAGTGCCGAAGGTATTAGACATAATAGTGAGGTGGTGAGATGGTGAAGTGGTGAAATAGTAAGTTGACTTGAACTTGCGGAAACCTACTCCGCATCAACTCACCAGTGCGCTTGCCTCTATACTAGTTGGCACAAGCTGCCGCAAAGCTATCAGAACATCCACGCACAAACTCACCATTTCACAAACTCACCGCTTCCGCCACCACCCCCACACCGACACAGCCAATAGCGCGGCCAGAATATAGTTGGCGTAGCGGCGCACGTCGCGGTAGCTGTCGAGGGGTTGCAGGGTGTTGTTGGCGTCGAAGAGCACGTTTTGGTAGAACTGGTCGTCGGAGGGGGCGCGGAAGGTGGTGGCGGCGCTAACCGGGCCGCGGACCGTGGGGCGCACTTCGGCCCGTAGCGTGTCGTAGCGGCCGGTGGCCGGATCGAAATACAACAGCGCCAGCAGGCTGTCCAGCGGCAGCTGACCGGGGCGGCGGGCCACAAATCGGTAGGTGAACACCTTGCGCCCACCCACGCGGCCGGCTTGCCGGGTCAGCTCTTGCCGCACATCGGGGCCATATACTTCCAGCCCTGCCCGCGGTGCCACTTCCGGCGCATTGATGGCCGCCAAGTTGCCCTCCCCTTCCACCCCAAAGCTGTAGGTAAAAGCTTGCCCCGTCTGGAAGGTGGTTTGGCTGATGGCCTCGCGCAGCTGGTAGCTCCCTACCGGCACCTGGTCGCGCAAGGGGTGCGGCGGCAACGGTTTCACGGTAATGGTGCGGGCGGTGCTGAGGTAGGTTTTGTAGCCTTCGAGGCGGTTATCGAGGCCTTCCGCCGGATTTTTTGCCAGGCGGTATTTCACCATGCGCAGCGCCACCGCCGGAAACGCCAGCGGCTCGGTGTTGAGCGGGTAGTATTCGGCCTCGTAAAGGCGGTAGCGCAGAAACTCCTTGCCCCCTATCGTAACGGGCTCGGGCACTATTTCCTGCTCATTGAAAGGTTCTTCCCAGGCCGTGCGCTGCCGCAGTTGCTGCAAAATAGCCGGCAGCTGGCCACCAAAATCGTAAAACGCCAGCAGGCCCTGGTCGGCGGGTGTAAGGTAGAAGTACAGCCCTATATGCACACCCTCGCCCACGTACACGCTGGTTTTATCGGGTACCAGGGCCATAAAGGCGTTGTCTTTAGGCTCTACGTATTCCTGGGGTTTCGGTTTGCCAAACAGCTTATCGAGCAACCCAATGCCTTGTAAGCCGCCGTTGGGGGCCGGGCCAGTATTGGCGGCCGGGGCCGGCCCTACTTGCAGGGTGGCTCCGGCGGAGCGCGCCGTCACCCCATTGATGGTCATAGTAAACGGCTTCACCACATACTCGCCTTCGGCATAGGCGGCGTAGCGCTGCGTGATGATTAGCTCGGTGGTTGTCTGGCCCTCTACAATGCGCGTGGTGGTGGTGCTCGACTTGCCGCTTTTTTTGAATCCCTCAATGTCAGGGAAGGCAGAATACCGTTCCAGCGCCGCTCCACGCAGCCGAAAGCTGATGGTGAAATACTCGGTGACCGGAAAGGATGCCGCGCTCAACTCCAGTTCAACCTGCACCTGCGAAGCTGCCGCTTGTTGCTTAGCAGGCTGCTGCGCCTCACCACAGCGCGGCTGCCCGACACAACAAACGAAAAAAAACCAGCAGAACAGATAACGAAGCATACAGTGCAAAACGACGTTATCAAAGCTACGCATAAACCTTGTTTCTAGCTGTTTTTGGGGCTTTTACTGCTCAGCTATCCAGCTACACGAGCTCAACAGCTACTTAGTTGAGCTTACCTGTTTAGTAAGCCCGGCAATAAAATTCTGGCATTCGGCAATCCTGCTGTTAAGCACCGCCGTATGTGCCTTCAAATACCCCTTACTCATCTAGGTTTTCTTCAATACACAACCCACTCAGAGCTGTGTACAGGAATCCCTTTGCCGAAATTTTCCTTTACCATAATCTCCTCCACCACATGTCCAACAACTTAATAAAGGGTAGCGACGAAGCAGAATTTGCTAAGCCGCTTTACGTCCCCATCAAGCGCCGTTCGTTCTTCATGTATGCTGGCGCAACTGCCGGTGCTACTGCTCTATTACTCTCCGGCTGCGACGATGATGACAGCGGTGGAAGCAATTCTAACTCGGTGAGCTTGGGCTCAGGCGATGTTGGTGTACTAAACTATGCATATGCGCTTGAGCAGCTAGAAGCCGCTTTCTATGCGCAAGTTATTGCAACCCCTTACACGGGTATCACTACCGACGAACGTACGGCTCTTACTGCAATTTCCAAGCACGAAGCCATTCACCGTGACTTCTTTAAAGCAGCTATTACGGCTGCTGCACCTACCCAGATTATTCCGGGTTTGACGCCAGATTTCAGCAAGATTAATTTCGCTGACCGGACGCAGGTACTGACAGCCGCCAAAACGTTCGAAGATTTGGGTGTTGGTGCTTATAACGGAGCCGGCGCTTTGATTCAGAGTGGTACTTACTTGCTGTTGGCTGGCAAAATTGTTTCGGTAGAAGCACGTCACGCAGCCTATATCCGCGACCTGCTTACGCCAGGCAGCTTCTCCGGCAGTGATGTAGTAAATGCAGCTGGCCTAGACCAGGCCCTGCCAGTAGCCACGGTATTGGCTGCTGCTCAAACCTACATCAAGGAAACCATCAACGGCGACAACGTCGGCAAGTAATCAACCTTCCAATCTCTGACTTCTCTTTCCTATGAATCTGTTCAATATAATCTCTGAGTTGGAAAAGGTGGATCCGGAAATCATGGACCGCCTGACGCACCGCCGCAGCGCCTTGAATGCCTTGGGCGACCTTTCCAAGAAAATGGCGTTGGCTGCTGCTCCAATTGCTATTGGCTCGGCTTTCAACAAAGCAATGGGTCAGCAGACCCTAGCTGATCCTACTGCTGTGCTGAACTACGCTTTGCTTCTAGAGCGTTTGGAGTATAGCTTCTACACGCAAGCGCTGGCGGCTCCTACTCTCACTGCTACCCTAACGGGTGCTGCGCGTACTGCCATCCAAACCATACAGGGCCATGAGTTGGCACACGTAAACCTGCTCACCGCCGTACTTGGTTCAAACGCTAGTCCCGCGCAATCTCCCACCTTCAACTTCGGCTCTGCATTCGCTACGTATCAGAGTTTTCTTACGTTTGCGCAGGCTTTCGAAGACACTGGGGTACGGGCTTACAAAGGCCAAGCCGGTAATATCCCACGTACGGCTAGCGCCACACTCAGTGGTACCACCTACAACCTGCTGACGGTAGCCCTGCAAATCCACTCGGTGGAAGCTCGTCACGCCGCCCACGTCCGCTACATGCGCCGTGATGCTACGGCTGGTGCCCAGACTACCATTATGCCGTGGATTGTGAATGCTGATTCGAATGGTGCTCCGGCCGCAGTATACGGTGCCGGCAATCCGGCCGCTACGTTCCCAGCTGAAAGCAATATCTCTCAGGGTGGTATTACTAGCCTCACCACCATGCTGGGTGCTACCTATACTGCTGATGATGTAAGCGCTGCCTTTGATGAAGGCCTCGATAACACAACGGTTACAACCATCGCCCGCTCAGTGGTAACTTTTTAGAGCACGCGGTTTTTTTGCAAAAAAGGCATCCTCTAACCGGGGATGCCTTTTTTTGTGCAACCTATTGGGCCGTTAGAGCATCCGGTTATAACGAGTTATCTTTGTTGAATTCAGCACCGCGCTTGCCGCGGCCCTGCCATAGCATTCCGTATGTCAACTTCTTTTCTGGTGCGTGCCATGCAGCGCCGTTCGTTCTTTAAAGTAGCGGGGGCCTCGGTGGCAGCGTCTACGCTGGTGCTGGCTGGTTGCAGCGACGACCCTGAGCCAACTCCTGTAGCAGAAAACGTACTGGCTTTTAGCGGTTTTAATTCCACTGGTCAGCCTATCGACGATGGAATTCTTAACTACGCGTATCTACTCACGCAGTTAGAAGCCGCTTTCTACCTGAAAGTGGTAGCTGCTCCACCAGCAGATTTACAGCCTGGTGAACTGGCTTACCTCACCGACTTGCGCGACCATGAGCTTATTCACCGCGAGTATCTGAAGGCTATTCTGGGCAGCAAGGCGTATGATAGCAGCGCTGCTGCACCGCTGGAGTTTACCTTCACTTCGTTCACGCTTACTACTCGTGCCGGCGTTTGGGCGGCGGCGCAGCAGCTGGAAGATATTGGCGCAGCAGCTTACAATGGGGCAGGCAAGCTCTTGACTGTGACGGCCAACTTGCTGGCTTTAGCCAAAATTGCTTCCGTCGAGTCTCGTCATGCGGCATTAGCGCACGAGATGGTACAGGCCGATTCGTTTGGGGCCACTATTGGTGCCGATGGCCTCGACGACGCCAAAACGCCCACCGAAGTATTCGTGCTGATTCAGCCCTTTGTTCCTATTAAACTATCGGCGGCGAACCTGCCGACCACCTAAGGCGTGTTTTCTCCCATGGATATTCTGAAGCTTCTCGCCGATCTGGCCGAAACGCCTACCGATTTAACTCAACTAGCCTCGCGCCGCGCTGCTCTTGACGGGCTGCGTCGGGTTGGGGCGAAAACCATAGCGGCCGCGCTGCCCCTGAGCCTAGCGGCCCTGCCTTCTCAGGCCGGCGACACTCGTACAGTGCTCGATTCATTGCAGCTTGCCGTACGCCTCGAGCAGTTGCAGAATGCCTTCTACAGCCGTGCTCTCACTTCGGCTGCCGGCTTTTTTCCGGCCGATGCCAACTTTCGGTCGTCCATTGTGAAGATGCAGGCACACCAGCAACAGCATGTGGCCCTGCTAACCCGCATCATCTCGTCGTCGAACGGTGACACGCCTACACTGCCCAACTACGATTTCACGGGCAGTAAGAACAACACGCAGGCCTCCCTTTTCCCGAACGTGTTTAGCAACTTCGACGAGTTTTTACGGCTGGCTCAATTACTGGAAGATACCAGTGTGCGAGCTTATAAGGCTATTGTAGAGTTCTTGGTGCAAGACAACTACACTTTGCAAACTGCCTTACAGCTGCATTCCACCGAAGCGCGCCATGCGGCCCGTATCCGTACGATGCGCCGCTTGCGGGGCGCTGTAGTGAAGCCCTGGCCAAGCCCTACCGATGCCGACATTACAATAGCGGGCAGAACAGCCGTGGTATATGCCACCGAACACGCTACCACTCAGCTGCTACCGGCCCCTGCCAACACGCCCATTCCGTTCCGGCTGCTTCCTATTGGCTCGGGTGCCAATCTACTAACGCAAAGTGTACCCGAAGCCTTCGATGAACCACTAGCAGCCGCCGAAGTAGAATTGATAATGGGCTTGTTTACTTACTAGCCATATCTGACTTCCGTGCTATTACTGGCAAAAAAGAAGCGCCTACAGCGCTTCTTTTTTTTGTGCTTTAAAAAGCAATAATGCAAGTATCGGAATGTATATAACTAATTCAACGTCGGAATCTTACACGCGTTAAATGCGGAGAATCCTTTACATTGTTGTAATAATTCTCCCTTCCACTAAAGTTTATCCCTCGGTCGGGGCGCATCTTTTTCCCAGCGGCCCGTATACATGCCTGCTACCGTTATTTCCCACCCACAACCAAAAAGAAAACAAGCTTACTCCCATGTTGGAATATGCAAAAACCATCCTGCTCAAGGTGAGCTTCGATAAAATCCTATTCGAGAAAGAGCTACGCAAGGCTCTTCGCATGCTAGTACCCGCCGAGTTAGCGCAGTTACGCGTATGGTGCTACGAACAGTTTTCCCGTATCTATCACCGTATTCTGAACCGGGTGTTTGTGCAGCCTGCGGCCTAACGTATAACCTTCCAATGAAAAGCGCCCTCCCCTAGGTTAGGGGAGGGCGCTTTTTTGTTGTTCGCCTTCTGACAGTTCATTCGCCCGCTACAAACCGGATGTTGCGCTGCAAGCCCACATAGCCCGTCCGTTTCACCGCCGACTGCCGAAACAACTCGGTGAACAGCTCGTGCGTGATTTCCTGCCAGTCGGAGGCTTTTAAATCCTTTAAGCCAGGGTGCGGGTTGAACTGGGGCTCCTGGTGGGGTTTGGCAAACCGGTTCCAGGGGCACACGTCCTGACAGATGTCGCAGCCGAACACCCAATTGCCAAACTTGCCTTCCACTTCCCGCGGAATCTGGTCTTTCAGCTCGATGGTGAAGTAGCTGATGCACTTGCTGCCATCTACCACGTAAGGCTCGGTGATGGCGCCGGTGGGGCAGGCATCCACGCACTTGGTGCAGGTACCGCAGTAGTCTTTGATGGGGCCGTCGTAGTCCAGTTCCAGGTCCACAATCAGCTCGGCAATGAAGTAGAACGAGCCGGCACCGGGCGTAATTATGTTGGTATTCTTGCCCATCCAGCCGGCCCCGCTGCGCTTGGCCCAGGCCTTATCCATCACCGGCGCCGAATCGACGAATACCCGGCCGCCGACCTCCCCTATTTCCTCCTGCATGGCTGCCAGCAGGGTTTTCAGCTTGTCTTTGATGACAAAGTGGTAGTCGCGGCCATAGGCGTACTTGCTGACTTTGAGTGTGTCGCCAGGCTGCTGGGTTTCCTGGGGCGGATAGTAGTTGAGCAGCAGCGAAATCACCGATTTGGCGCCATCTACGAGCAGCCGCGGGTCGAGGCGCTTGTCGAAGTGGTTGGCCATGTAACCCATCTGGCCGTGCATGTTGCGGTTCAGCCAGTTTTCGAGGCGCGGCGCTTCTTCCTCCAGAAACTCAGCCTTGGAGATACCGCAGTACATAAAGCCCAGCTCCGCCGCGCGTTGCTTGATAAAGGCAGTATAGTGAGCAGTTGGAAGCATGAGCTGCAAAGGTCGGCTGAAAAGCCGAAACGCTCTACCAATGGCAGAGCGTTCCAAGAGTTGACAACATAGAGTGTGTTTGCAAATTCAGTTTGCAGGTCATGCTGAGTTTATTGAAGCATCTCTTCTGCTTTGTTGAAAAGCCTTATACGAAGCGGTAGAGATGCTTCAATAAACTCAGCATGACTTCCTTTTTTGCTTTTCCAACTTCCTAAAAAGTTCCCCTATTTTAATTCGTAGCACCCTCTACTACTATTCCAACTCAAATTACTTTTATTTTTATTCCAGAAAGCATTCCACCACTTAGCATCCTTGTTTTTATCAAACTTTTCATCACCTATTAGCATAGATAAATAGGCAAAAGAATATCTATCAGGATTACAATACTGAGCTGGAGATGCTTCATCATTAGGCATTTTTTCTAATTGGTAAATATTATTTAAACACCTCTTTGTTATTTCGCTTTTCTTTGGATTATCATTCAATGAAATAACTATAGCGTGAAATGCACTTAAACTACTAATCTCCGGTATTTTAGCATTAGGCTGAGTCGCAGAATATACTTCCTTCACTTCCTTATTAGAGAGGTAATCCATCCAATTCTTTCGCAGATCTATAACGTCTTTATTTGATGAATAGCTTGTTACATATCCAAAATTCTTGCCTGTTAGATTTTGTAGAATTTCATTTGCTCTCCCAGAAACTTTAAACAGATCGTTATGTATGACCAACCCTTTACCTTCAAATAATATGTCGTTTGATATTACCCTATCCCATATAATTAATCGACTAGTACCAGCAAGCTTCGTCTCTTGATCATTTGTTATTTGATCAACTATCTTCTCTAAATATATTTTATTTTGCTTATGATTATTAACTGATGCATTCAGTGTTAGAAATACGTCACACCAACTAGCATCTTTCAAATTCTTCTCAGCTAGTTGTTCAGCAGGTAGCCGCTGAGCTTCATCGTATTTTTCTTTAGTCAAACCTTCGATATTCTGCTGACTCCAAGAAACTAATATGTTTTGACAAAGTGCTTTATTAATGATAAACGACAATAATATTACAAGTACAATTTTCATATATTTCAACTATCTTATATTAAAGAAAAAAGCGTCCGAAAGCAGCTAAAGATACTGCTTTCGGACGCTTTCATATGCTGCTAAAACCGAGTTTCTAGCTGAACAGCTCGCCGGTGTTGCCGCGCAGGTGCTGAGGCATGAGTTTGCCGAGGTGCTGGTAGGCGTGCTCGGTGGCTTCGCGGCCGCGGCTGGTGCGCTTGATGTAGCCTTCCTGAATCAGGAAGGGCTCGTATACTTCCTCGATGGTTTCGGCTTCCTCACCGCAGGCCGTGGCAATGGTGCTCAGGCCTACCGGACCACCTTTGAACTTGTCGATGATGGTGGTGAGGATGCGCTTGTCCATGTCGTCGAGGCCGCGGGCGTCTACGTCGAGGGCGTTGAGAGCAAACTGCGCGATGGTCACCGTGATGGTGCCGTCGCCTTTGATTTGGGCGAAGTCGCGGGTGCGGCGCAGCAGGTTGTTGGCGATACGTGGCGTACCACGGGAGCGGCGAGCAATTTCGAAGGCCGCATCCTCATGAATAGGCGTGCCCAGGATTTCGGCCGAGCGCTGCACGATGCTGGTCAGCAACTTGGCATCGTAATACTCCAGACGCGCACTGATACCGAAACGAGCCCGTAGCGGCGAGGTCAGCATGCCGGACCGGGTGGTAGCGCCAATGAGCGTAAACGGCGACAACGAAATCTGCACCGAGCGCGCATTCGGACCCGAATCGAGCATGATGTCGATGCGGTAATCCTCCATGGCCGAGTAGAGGTACTCTTCCACCACGGGGTTGAGGCGGTGAATTTCGTCGATGAACAGCACGTCGTGCGGCTCCAGGTTGGTGAGCAAACCGGCCAGGTCGGAGGGCTTGTCGAGCACCGGGCCGCTGGTCATTTTGATGCCGGCTTCCAGCTCGTTGGCAATGATGTGGGAAAGCGTGGTTTTGCCGAGACCGGGAGGCCCGTGCAGCAGCACGTGGTCGAGGGCGTCGCCGCGGCGTTTGGCGGCGGCCACAAACACTTTCAGGTTGTCCACCACCTTGTCCTGGCCCGCAAAGTCGTCGAACGAAAGTGGGCGGAGGGCCTTGTCAATGTCCTTTTCGGTAGCATCCATATGGTCGGAGCCGCCGGTTAGATAGGTTTCGCGCATAGCAGCCGAAAGAAAAGTTGGGTTCAGCAAGGTAACATCTTGCTTTGGCAATTTGTCCCTTTTTTAGCAAAAACATTTGCTTGTATAATAATTTACTAATTCGATTAGCAATTACTGTTTGGCTTATTGGCTGTTCTGGCGGGGCTTCACCCCCCGGCCCCCTCTCCTAGAGGAAAGGGGGAGCCTAATGTGTAGTGTTTGGCACGTTATCTATAAAGCAGATTTGCGCAGTCTACCGCTTTGCTTCGTGGTACGTTGCGGCCTGCCGTAACTTGCGGCTTTACTTGCAACTGCTGCCGCATGCCTTCGCCTTCCTCTGATAACTGGCTTGAAACGCTCCCTTCCGATTTTTACGACCAGCTGGCGCACTGTTTGTCGTTGCATGGTATGGCCTGCCTGGAACTGCTGAGTCGCCCACAGGATGAACTGCCACGCCAACTGATGGCGCTTACCGGCCTCACTACGGCCCGCGTAACCGAGCTGAACACTATTGCCAGCCATCAGCAACTCCTGACGGCATTGCAGGAGCAGCCTCTTGCTGTGTACAACCTGCTGTTGTTAGGCCGGCTTACGCTGGATACTAGTTTGGCCAAGCCGGTGCTGGAATACGTGCAGCGCCAGATGGGCATTGGCATTGCGCAGATGCAGCAGCTCAAAACGTATTGCCAGGACTTAAGCGGCGCGTTTCTGCTAACGCTGGAGCAGCACTTGCCGGCGGAATTCATGCTGGGGCTGCACCGCATGCGGGTGGAAGAGGTATTTCACGGCTACGTGGAAGCCCACCCGGCGCCCGCACCACCAGCCGCTACCGTCCGCTTTTCGGAGGCGCAGCTGCAAATGGTCCGGCTGTCGTTGCTGCTGGTGCACTCCTTGCCCGAAGCCGGCGACCATGCCTTTCTACGGGCCGTAGCCGCCTTGCCCAACTTGCAGCCCAGCGCCCTGGAGCCGATGATTGGCCGTCTTGGTGAGCTACAAGCCACCGAAGAATTGCCGCTGACTATGCCGGAACTAGTGCAGCTGTATCAGGCCATGCAGGTGTGCGGCATGGTGTTCGTGTCGGAGGTGCTGGAGCGGCTGGGGCTGGAGGCGTTGTTTCCGGCGCGCGAAACGGAAACGGCTGCCGCGCCGGCTCCTAGCCACCGGCAGGCCGTGGGCGAAATGGTGAGCGGCTTCACCCGCTGGGTGCAGCACACCTTCCCCGAAGAACCTGCCCTGTTAGCCGCCCGCCAGCAAGTACTTGCCCTCGCCGACGCGTTGTAAGGGTTAGGGGCTTCGAAGACCGTCATGCTGAGCTTGCCGAAGCATCTCTACTGCCACACTAACTCCTGACATGTGCAGCCGAAACGGTAGAGATGCTTCGGCAAGCTCAGCATGACGGTCTTTTGTTACTTATTCAATCATCCAATCATCGAACCAGCAGCACTTCTATTTCCAGGTGCAGCCAGTCTTCTTCCCAGGCTTTGTGGTTGAGTTGGGCTTCCAGGGGGAAACCGGCGTCGAGGAGGCGGGCAATGGTTTCGTTGCGGCCTTCGGGCAGGTAGCCGAGCCAGAACGGCTTGGCGTCGGTGGTGAGTACGCGCACCGCCCAGTCGTCGTAGGAGCTGTCGGCTTCGCGGACCAGGGCCAGGCGCTGCCCTACTTTCAATTTCGGTTCGTACTCGGCGAGGCCGGCCCGGTGGGTGGTACCGGCTATCAGGCATTCAAGCAAAACGAGCGGTTCGGAAGCGGGAGCAGCCATAGCAACGAAAACTGGTGAGGCCGTAAAGTAAAGCAGTAGCGCGCAGCTTCGTAGCAGTTCACTGAAAATCCATATCTGACTGGCTGCTGTTCCCGTATTTTACGGCTCTTGTCATGCGCGGCCACCAGCCGTAGCGGCGTTTCACAGCGTTTTTTATGTACAGCAAAACCGAAGCCACCCAACTCCGCCAAGCCTTCTGGACCACGTTCGGCCAGTACATGGCCCCCGTGCCGTCGGCGGAGGGCGTGCCCACCAACTGGATCAACTACAAAACCGGCCTCAAGCACGTGTATTTCCGGCTGCACGCCGACAACCGGTGGGCCTCCATAGCCATTGAGCTTACCCACCCCGACCCGGAAATTCGGGAGCTGTTTTTCGAGCAGTTCGAGCAGCTCAAGGCTATGCTGCACGAAAGCCTCGGTGAGCCTTGGCGCTGGGAGTTGCACGCCGAAGACGCCAACGGCCTGCCCCTGAGCCGTATCTTCACCGAGCTAACCCCGGCCAACCTCTTCAACCGCGACGACTGGCCCGCCCTGATTTCGTTCTTCAAGCCCCGCCTCATGGCCCTAGATGAGTTCTGGAGCACCGCACAATACGCGTTTGATGAGCTGCGGTAGTCAGTCCATTCCTAAATCATTCGTGAAGCTGTCGGTCAGCTGAATTTCAGGCACGTCTACCCCACTACAATAACTGGTAATGCCTAGTGTAGCTCGTTGCACTTCGTACAGGGTAGCCGGTGTAGGCAATAAGCTGGCGTAGTTCTGGGCCAATATCCAATCCGCCATGTCGGCCACGGTGCAAGTAGACCAGTCTCGTGGCTGCGGGGCCGAGTAACTGAGCCCGAAAATCAGTTGCAGCCAGGTGGGCCGCTCTGGCAATTTTGGTGATGTGAGGTTTGGCAAAGCGGGAACCTCAAGCTTCAGGCAGGTAGCAAGGGGTGTCGTGTTGCTGGCGGTACTAGGTGGCCAAATAGCAACCAGCAAGGTATCTTCCATCGTGTCCTGATGTACTGCCTGCAAGCAGCCGAGCAGCTTTGCCAGCACCGTGTAATACGCTGCCGTGCGGGCTGGGTCAACGGAAAGGCCTTTGAGCCGGGCTACACAAGCGGCCACTTCCCCTACTGTACCGAGCTTTTCGGCTTCCTGGTCTGGAATAGCGAGTTGGAAGTACTTCTCGAAGGCAATAACTAACTCAACAGTATCAAGGCCCATAGTATGATACAATCATTAGCTAATCCATTCACTTAGCAGCCGGACTTTGTGCCATCGGCCCTGGCGCCGTTGTAGCAGCCATGTTTGCCCGCTACCACATAAACCACCACCACACGTTTCGTTTATTTCTACGATAACCTTCTGTTTATCGTGAGAGAAAAGAGGAGAGCTCAACCAAGAAAAACTAGTGGTATTGTAGCGTCCTCGCAGCACCTGCATATGGTTTAAGTTGTGGCCTAACCGACTTACTAGCGCCCAAACAGTATCAACCGGGATAATTTTATAGTTAGGTAAAAAGCGCTGTTCCAGTCCGAAACCAGTAGAATACGTCATCTGCTGCCGCATGAAGGCTGTGTCGATAGGTGCGAGTAGATGGTAGCGGTTGCATAACTCCTTTAGCGACCAGTTATCTTCCTGAACAGCATACTGGAATACATGCTTTCCTGGACTAGGTATTGGGGCATGTTCGAACAGTACCTGGCTTATGTAAAAATCAGCGTGCACCATTCCTTTTGGTGACGGGTCGGAACTAGATTGTGCCAGCAATTCCTGCACGAAGCCATACAAAACACTATCAGAAACTAGCAGACGCGGGGCAGCCCAACGACGCTCTATTTTTGGCTCGGGCGGCTCCGGAAAAGCCACGCGCAGATACACTGCCGCAAATACAGCGTACAACAGCGTTATAACCAGCAAGCGGGCAGTATTATTCACAGTAGACAGCGCGTATAAAAAACGGCCGCCCTGTTTCCAGAACGGCCGTTTCAAGGTAGGCAAATCAACGTTTACTTGAACGCCTGGATGCCGGTGATGTCGGCGCCGGTGATGAGCAGGTGGATGTCGTGGGTGCCCTCGTAGGTGATGACCGATTCCAGGTTCATCATGTGGCGCATGATGGGGTACTCGCCGGTGATGCCCATGCCGCCGTGAATCTGGCGGGCCTCCCGGGCTACGTGCAGGGCCATATCCACGGAGTTGCGCTTGGCCATGCTGATTTGGGCGCTGGTGGCTTTGCCTTCGTTTTTGAGTGTGCCCAGGCGCCACGCCATGAGCTGGGCCTTGGTAATTTCGGTGAGCATTTCGGCCAGTTTCTTCTGTTGCAGCTGGAAACCGCCGATGGGCTTGCCGAACTGGGTGCGCTCCAAGGAATACTTCAAGGCCGACTCGTAGCAATCAATAGCCGCGCCGATAGCGCCCCAGGCAATACCGAAACGAGCGGAATCGAGGCAGGACAGCGGGCCTTTGAGGCCGTCGATGTTGGGCAGGATGTTTTCCTTGGGAATCTTCACGTCCTCGAATACCAATTCGCCGGTGCAGGAAGCGCGCAAACTCCACTTGTTGTGGATTTCGGGCGTGCTGAAGCCTTCCATGCCGCGCTCCACTATCACGCCCCGGATGCGGCCGTTGTCGTCTTTGGCCCACACTACGGCCACCTGCGCTTCGGGCGAGTTGGAAATCCAGAGCTTGGCGCCGTTGAGCAGGTAATAGTCGCCTTTGTCTTCGATTTTGGTGGTCATGCCGCCAGGATTGGAGCCGTGGTCGGGCTCCGTGAGGCCGAAGCAGCCGAGCCACTCGCCGCTAGCCAGCTTGGGCAGGTACTTCTTGCGCTGCTCTTCAGAGCCGTAGGCATAAATCGGGAACATCACCAACGAGCCCTGCACCGAGGCCGTGGAGCGCATACCGGAGTCGCCACGCTCAATTTCCTGCATAATCAGGCCGTAGCTGATGTAGTCGAGGCCGCCGCCGCCGTACTCGGTAGGGATGGTGGGGCCAAACGCGCCGACGTCGCCGAATTTGCGCACAATTTCCGAGGGGAAATGCGCGTCCTGGGCCCATTTTTCAATGTTGGGGCTGATTTCCTTTCTTACAAAGTCGCGGATGCTTTGGCGAATAAGCAGGTGCTCCTCGGTGAGCAGTCCGTCGATATCATAGTAATCGGTGAAGCCCGCGGCATTGGTGGAACCGTGGGCTTTGGCGGCTTTGGCCTGGGGCGAGAGGACGTCGGCTTGCGAAGACATGGTGAAATAGATTGGGTGGAATCAGCTCAAAGATAGTGGTTTCGATACGTGAAACCGGCCACGCCAACCGATGGTTCGGCGGCGCTACAAGGCTAGCAGCTGGCACCACGCCCGGCACTGGCAGGCTGCTGCAATTGGTTGGCACGGGCGGAGATGTTCGAGTTTGCGTTTGCTGCGTAGAAGCAGCAGTACTTTTCTACCTCTCTGCCACCCCATGAGCCAGTCTACCCCACACAAGAAGCTCAACGAGCTGGAAGCCACCGCCATTTGCGGCAACGATATTTCGTCGTCGTGTTTGTACGTGTCGGCGCTGGCTATTGCGCATGCCGGGCAGTACGCCTGGGTGGCGCTGCTAGTGGTGGGCGCCGTGCTGTTTCTGTTCCGGCGCATCTACGGCGAAGTGGTGGGCGCGCTGCCCCTGAACGGCGGGGCCTACAACGTGCTGCTGAACACCACCAGCAAGCGCAACGCGGCAGTGGCGGCCTGCCTTACCATCCTGTCGTACATGGCTACGGCGGTTATTTCGGCGTCGGAGGCCATGCACTATCTGCACACGCTCTGGCACGGGCTGCCTATTATTCTGGCCACCATCCTGCTGCTGGGTTTCTTTTTGCTGCTCACCATCCTGGGCATTTCCGAGTCGGCGGTGGTGGCGGTGGGCATTTTTGTGCTGCACCTGTTTTCTCTGACGCTGCTGGTGGGCGTTACGGGCTGGTATTTGTTTACGCACGGCCTCGATACGCTGGTGGCCAACTGGCACGTGCCGCTCAAAGGCAGCCTTTCGTCGGCGCTGTTTCTGGGGTTCAGTGCGGCTATGCTGGGTATTTCGGGGTTTGAAAGCTCGGCCAACTTTGTGGAAGAGCAAGCGCGCGGGGTGTTTCAGAAAACGCTGCGCAACATGTGGGTGGTCGTAACGGTGTTCAACCCGCTGCTGGCGTTTCTGGCCATTGCGGCGCTACCACTGGTGGAAGTTGGGGAGCACACCGAAACCCTCCTCTCCCACCTCGGCAACCGCACCGGTGGCCCGTGGCTGGCCACACTGATTTCCGTGGATGCCGTGGCCGTGCTTAGCGGCGCGGTGCTGACCTCGTTTGTGGGCGTGAGCGGCCTGATGAAGCGCATGGCCCTGGACCGGATTCTGCCGCAGTTCTTTCTCAAGGAAAACAAGCGGTGCAGCAACTACATCATTCTCATCACCTTCTTCCTGCTGTGCTTGTCGGTGCTGCTCATCACCAACGGTGAGCTGGGGCCGCTGGCGGGCGTGTACACCATTTCGTTTTTGTCGGTGATGGCCTTTTTTGCGCTGGGCAACTTCCTGCTCAAGCGCAAACGCCCGAAGCTGCCGCGGCCTGTTTATGCCGGCCTGCTGACGGTGGCGCTGGCCCTACTAGGGGTGCTGACGGCGCTCTACGGCAACATCCGCATGCGGCCCGACTACCTGATTGTGTTCCTGCAATACTTCCTGCCCACCTTGCTGGTGGTATCGGTTATGCTCAACCGCACCGGCATTCTTAATCTGGTGCTGGCCGCGGCCGAGTCGTTTGCCAAACACTCGCCCCGGATTTCGCGGCTTACGCAGCTCAGTATCCGGCGGCAGCTGCGCGAGCTGCACCGGCAGGAATTCGTGTTCTTCACCAAAGGCGACAATGTATCGAACCTGAACAAGGTGATGGCCTACGTGGTGGAAAACGAGTTTACCAACCGCCTCAAAATCGTGACCTTGCTCAAAGAAGGCGAAACCTACCCCGAGGCGCTGCTGACCGATATCCGGGTACTCGACCGCGCCTATGAGCAGATTGTGGTGGATTTCGTAACCCTCGACGGTCATTTCGGCCCCGAGCTAATCGACCAGCTCTCCAAGGAATGGAACATCCCTAAAAACTTCATGTTCATTGGCTCCCCCGGTGACCGGTTCCCTTATGGCATCTCCGAGCTGGGCGGGGTGCGGCTCATCATCTAGAACCGCGGATTATGCAGATTAGTCGGATTGCACGGATTTCGGTGACGATTGTCCGTTCGACTGACAGCTGCGCCAACTCAAAAGGGCCTGCCACTTGGCAGGCCCTTTTGAGTTTCAATCGTCCACGAAATCCGCGGAATCCGACTAATGACTAATCTGCATAATCCGCGGTTCAGAACTTCACCCCCACCGAAGCCAGGAAATTGCGGGTGGCTTGCGGGAAGTACCAGTTGAACGTGTCCAGGCCGCCGCTGGCACCGAGGTAGCTGTAGGTGTAGCCGTTGGCCACGTACTCGCGGTTGAGCACGTTGTTGACCAGCAGGCCCAGCTCGATTTCCTTCACAAACTGCGGCTTGATAGAATAGCGCACCCGGAAATCTAGCACCTGATACGGCTTGATGCTGCGAGCCTCGTTCTCGGAGTTATCGAGGTACTGACGGCTGACGGTTTTGTAGAGCAGCGCCACGCGTAGGTTCTTCAGCGGCTGCCCCTCCAGCGTGTGCGCCGACACCGCACCGGGCGAGTAGGAAATGGTAGATGTGCGCGCTTCTCCCACCACGGGCGAATAGTCGGCATCGTAGGTCACGTCGCGGTAGTTCAGGATGCGGTTGCGGCTGAGCGTGAGCGTACTGCTGACACTGATTTTGTCGTCGGCCGACACGAAACCGGTCAATTCCACGCCGCGGCGGTAACTGCGGGCCACGTTGGTGCGCAGGGCGGTTCCCACGTCGTTCAATTGGCCGGTGGCAACCAGCTGGTTGCGGTAGTTCATATGGAAATAGTTGGCCTCGAAGCGCAACGACGTGTGGGGGCCCAGCAACTCGCCATCGGGCCGGGTGAAGCGGTAGCCGCCCTCGAAATCGTGGAGACGTTCGGCTTTGGCGCTTTGGTCGCCGGCGGGACGGTCGGTGAAGTCGGAGCGCACTGGCTCGCGCTGGCCCACCGCGAAGCTAGCGTAGAGCTGCTGCCCTTCGGCCAGGGCGAAGGTGGCACCGGCTTTGGGGTTGAAGAAGGTGTAGCGGGCGCGGGTGGTGACGTCGTTCTGGTCGTCTTCCACCCCGTCAATGTCGTACTCGATGTGGCGCACCTGCACGTCGCCGTACACGCCCAGCTGGGGCAGCACCTGCCAGGTGGCGCGGGCGTAGCCGTTATAGTCGGTTTTGCGGGCGTTGTTGAAGTAGTAGCGCTGCCGGATGTTGCTATTAGAAGCGTACTGCGCCCAGATTACCTCCCCGTAATGGTCGTTGTCGAACTGGTTCCAGGCGCCGCCGAGGGTGGCTTGCAGCTTGTCGTTGGCTTTGGGCTGGTAGTTGAGCGCGAAGGTGCCGCCGTAGAAGTAGTTGTCGAGCCACTTGCGGTCCACGAGGTTGGTGCGGGTGAGCGTGTCGCCGCCGATAATTACGGTTGAAAGGCCGTAGTCGGTGAAGCGGCGGCGGGCCCGGTAGCTTTCGTAATAGCCGAAGCCGCGCGTGAGGTGCAGTGCCGCCCCAATGTTCCAGTCCTCGCCTAAGCCCTGCGAGAGGTGCAGCTGGTAGTGGTTTTGCTGGTAGTTGTCGGTTTGGTTGTCGTAGGTGTAGTAGCTGTAGCGGCGGCCTTCCCGGCGCACCCGCTCGGCATCGGCCTCACTCAGCTCGCCGTTGGCTATGTAGTTCTGGAGCAGCGCCTGGTTGCCGGTAAGGGCGGGTTCGGGCACGCCGTTCCAGGCCTGGTAGGTTTTCTCGCGGCCCGAGAAGGTGATGAACTTCAGCAGCGTGTTGCCCGCCTGGTAGCCCGCCGCCAAGTAGTACGACTTCAAATCCGACGCCGCCCGGTTCATGTATCCGTCGCTCTTGATGCGCGACAAGCGGCCGTCCACCGTGAAGTGCCCGTTGAGCAACCCGGTGCCGAACTGCGCGGTGTTTTTCACGGTGCCGAAAGAGCCGACGCTGTTCTGGGTTTCGCCGTAGGCCTCGCGGCGGTTGTCGAGGGTGCTGATGTTGATGCTGGCCCCAAACGCCGCGCCGCCGTTCTGGCTGGTACCCACCCCGCGCTGCACCTGTAGGCTATTCACCGACGAAGCCAGATCCGGCAGGTTCACCAGAAACGAGCCGTGCGACTCGGCATCGTTCAGGGGCACGCCGTTGATGGTCATGTTGATGCCGGTGTTGCTTGTGCCTCGGATGCGGATATCGGTGTAGCCCACGCCGGCCCCGGCATCGGAATTCACCACCACCGACGGCGTCTGGTCGAGCAGATACGGTAGATCCTGGCCGAAATTGCGCTTGGCCAAATCCTGCTTGCTCACGTTGGTATAGGCCGTGGCGGTCCGGTCGTTGGCGCGCTGGGCCGTGACTAAGGCCTCGCCGGTGAGCACCCCGCCGGAGCGCAACATGACGTTCAGGCGCTGCGCGCCGGCCTGGCCCTGCACTTGCTGCACCAGCGGCTCATAGCCCACAAATGTGATACGCACCTCGTGGGTGCCGGCTGGTACCACCGGAATAGCAAAGGCACCGGCGGCATCGGTGGCGGCGCTGGGCGTACCATCGAGCAGTACCGTAGCGCCGGGCAAAGCCGTGCCCGTTTGGGCATCGGTAATGGTACCCGCCACGGGGCCTTGTGCCCAGGCCGAGAAGGGTAGCGCCAGCAGCGCCGCCCCGGAAACCAGTAAATTTTTCAACAATGCAAGCGGAAAAGTGGAACGGACCCGCGCCAGGGGTCGGCGCATCGGTTGTATCGTTCGCGGATCGTCTGTTCCCTTCGCCGGCATTACCCGGATCAGGTTCAATGGGTATGATCTCAGCCTTGGCCTGCGTGGCGTGGGGCACCCCTAAACTTCTGGCAGCAAAGGTAGGCGCTTTTGTCTGTTGTTTCTGTCAGCGAGGAACAATCCGGGATAAATTAGGAGGATTCCCGCTCCTTTTGCTTGCAGTGGCCGCTGCAACAACAAAAGCCGCCGCTACTTTACTTTCGGTTGATAATCAATTACCTTAGAAAAGCTTTCCACTCGCAAAAACCCTGGCCTCAACGAAAACATCAACTGGCCCGGCTCCGTTATTTATTCCACGCTCATCGCTCGTCTGCTCGCATGTCTTTCCAGTTCCCCTCGGCCATGACTCCCCTTGTGTACCTGCTCGTTGTTCTTGCCATTACCGTCTATTTCCTGCTGATTCCGCGGCGGCGCTTCCCCAATCCGCCCCAGCCCGACAACGACGACGATGGTGGCGAACCACTCGACGACGGCCTACCCGACCTTGACCTGCCGCCTGGCATCACGCGCCCCATCAACGACTGGGAGCCTGACTACAACCGCCGCCCCCGGCGCCCGGTGCGCCCCACCGCCCCGCACCTCACGTAAAAGGCATCTTCTCCGCCTTCTTATAAAACGGCCCTCCCGGCGCTGTTTCCCGTTGTACACCGTGGCTGATACAACAGGAAGCAGCATCCGGGAGGGCCGTTGCAGTTTAAATCTGAAGCTTAGTCTATATAGGCTAGAAGTCTAGTTCCCCTCCTCAGATGAGGAGGGGTTAGGGGTGGTTGAAATACTAGAGTTAGAAACTAGAACTAGTATCGTTCAACGGTAGGTCAACCACCCCTAACCCCTCCTCATCTGAGGAGGGGAACTAGACTTCTAGCTCTGGCTGTAATTCGCGGCCCATGCGCACGTAGGCTACGGGGCCTTTGAAGAACTCCGGGCCTTCGGGCAGCAAGCCGAAACGGGCGTAGAAAGGGGCGCTGTCCTGGCGGGCGTCGCACCAGATGTGGGTGGCACCCAGGCGGCGGGCTTCGGCTAGTACGTGGTGCAGCAAGGCGCTGCCGATGCCCTGGCGCTGGTAAGCGGGGTCGGTGGCAAACTTGCGGAAACGAGCTTCTTCGCCTTCCACGAACAACGAAATGACTGCCACCAGCCGGTCGTCCTGGAAAGCGCCGTAGTGGTAGCCGTCGGCATCATTTTCCAGCTTCACGTAGTCCAGTGGCTTATCGGGCCAAAGCACCTGGTGGCGCAGGGCGTAGGTGTGGTAGGGAGCAATGGCCCAGATAACAGGCGGCGCGG
Organism: Hymenobacter telluris; assembly: GCF_017313265.1. Taxonomy (GTDB): domain Bacteria; phylum Bacteroidota; class Bacteroidia; order Cytophagales; family Hymenobacteraceae; genus Hymenobacter; species Hymenobacter telluris. Next base: position 389,235 of record NZ_JAFLQZ010000003.1, read on the forward strand.
CCACGGCTATTCCAGCGTGATGCTGTAGGAAACGGCGAATTCCTGGCCGGGCTGCAAGCTCAGTATGCCTTCCTTATCGGTTAGCTCGCCGGAGTCGCCCACGGAGCTGGCAATGCCCTGCCACGGCTCGATGCACACGAATTGGGCGCTGGGGCCTTTGGTCCAGAGGCCGAGGTAGGGAAACCCATCGAAGCGCACTCGCACCCCGCGGCCCGAACGGCGGCTGCGCAACGTTACGTGGGTGAAATCGAAATGCTTCAGCACCAAGGCATCCTGCTCGAATAGCTCGTAGCGCAACGGTAGCGTGGTTTTGTCGGTCAGTACGGACTCGGTTTGGCCGTTGAGCAAGCCGCCTTCCAGCAAGTACCGCTCAAACGTAACCGGGTGGTCGAACACAAAGTCGTAGTCCTCAAATGTTTCGCCCGCTTGCAATGGGCAGCGAAACGCCGGGTGCGCGCCAATGCCAAACAGCAGCTCGCCGGTACCCACGTTCATCACCTCCCACCCGATAGTCAGCATAGGCCCCGCCAGCCGGTAGCTGATTAGCAAACTGAACTCGAAGGGAAACAGGGCGCGGGTAGCTTCGTTGGCGCGCAGCTCCAGCACCAGCTCGGCTGGCGTCTGGCGGACCAGCGCAAACTCCTGGTCACGTGCGAAGCCGTGCTGGGTGAGGCGGTATTGCTGGCCCTGGTAGGTGTAGGTGTCGTTCGGCAGGCGCCCGACTATTGGGAACAGCACTGGCGCGTGGCGGCCCCACACCGCCGGGTCGGCCTCCCAGATGTACTCCAGGTTATCGAGGTCTTTGCGGATAAAGCTGCTCAGTTCGGCGCCGTGGGCATTTATGGTGGCGCGGCACTGGTCGTTTTCGAGGGTGTAGGTGGTCATAAAGCGCAATAAGTTAAATATGCTGTGAGTCAGGCGAAAGGCAGTACGAATCGAACGGCTGTTATATAACGGAGTGCGGCTTCTCCGTTGCCAGCAACGCATCTACCAGTAGCCGCGCCTGTTTGAACCGTGCTTCGGCGGTATCACTGATTACGGCGAAATTCGCTTGCAGGTCTTGCAGCGCCTGGTGGTACACCCCGAAGAAGTGCTGCCGCAGGTGCGGATGCTCGCGCAACGGGTCAGGCTCCCAAGGCAGGTCGATGTTGGGCAGTAGCACCAGGTCGTAGCGCTGCTGCTGGAGGCGCGCCAGAATCCAGGCGGGGCAGTGGCCGAAGGCGTGCTCGGCCCACACTTTTATCACCAGCAAATCGGTATCGGCAAACAATAGGGTGTGGCCTCGCGCCTGGGCTTCGGCGGCGGCCTGGGTTTCGGCGGCAAGCTGGCCGCGGGCAATGGCTTCTAAATCGGCAAGGGTATAGTCGGCCCCGTTTTCTTCCAGATACGCGCGGGCATATTCCGGCACCCAGCTGGCGTGGTAGTGCGCCGCCAGCTGCCGGCTGAGCGTGGTTTTGCCCGTCGATTCGGGGCCGGTAATGGCAACGCGGAGCATTAGCTGGAATTAAGAATTAAGAATTAAGAATTAAGAATTAAGAATTAAGAATTAAGAATTAAGAATTAAGAATTGGAACGTCGACTGGTTTTCGCCGGGTTACATAATTGCACATTTTTAATTTTTAATTTTTAATTCTTTATACAATTGCCGGCGCCATTGGATGTAGCCGTAGGTGGCCAAACCCAAATACAGGGCGTAGAGGGCACTGGTGGGATATAGCTGCTTGTACCAAAGCACGGGCACGTAAATGATGTCAACCATAATCCAGAGCCACCAGTTTTCCAGGCGTTTGCGCATCAGCAGGTACTGCGCGGCCAAGCTACTGGCGGTGGTAAAACTGTCCCAGTACGGCACGGTGGCATCGGTATTGTGCGCCAGGTAATAGCCGAACCCGGTAGTAAACGCCACGATGAAGCCCACGCTAACCGCCCACTCCCACGGCCGCGTCCGGGACACCGGCAGCTCGGTTTTGTTGCGCCCGCCGTACAGCCACTCGTACCAGCCGTACACGCTCAAAGCAATGAACATCACTTGCAGCAGCGAATCGGAATACAGCCCCGAGCGGCGGTACACCACAATGTAGAGCGCGCAGCTGAAGATGGCAATGGGGAAATTCCAGAGCGACTCGCGGGCCGCCAGCCACACGCAGGCAAAGCCGGTGAGCACCGCCACCCATTCCAGCGGACTATTGCCGACGGCGGCCGTCAGGAACTCGTACAACGAATGCAGCAAAACGCAGAGCTTAGAGGATAGAAGTACGCTTGGGCCGCCCAGTGGGCTGCTTCCGAACCGAGGCCAAAGCTAACGAGCCACCGACTAATTTTGCGTTTTGCCTTTGCTGCTTCCGCCCTATGCTGCCCGAACTTACGCCCGAAGAACTCCACGCCCGCCTCACGAGCGGCGAAGACATCCAGCTCATTGACGTGCGGCAGCCCGAGGAATACGAGTATTGCCGCATCGAAGGCAGCCAGCTGATTCCGCTGGGCGAGTTGCCGCGCCACGTAGAAGAGCTGGATGAAAACCGCCCCATCGTGCTGATTTGCCACCATGGCGTGCGGTCTATGCAGGCCCTGGCCTACCTCCAGCACCGCCACGACAAAACCAACCTGCTGAACCTGCGCGGTGGCATCCACGCTTGGAGCGTCCGGGTTGACCCCACCGTGGCTATCTATTAGCACCCGTTTTTAGCCCGCAGAGGACGCAGAGGTTGGCGCAGAAGTCGCAGAACGTTCTGCGACTTCTGCGCCAACCTCTGCGCCCTCTGCGGGAACCGATACCGAACAGTCCATGCAATTCCCCAACCTCCCGATAACCGCCGCCTTACCCGACCTGCTGCAAGCCTTGGCAGCGCATAAGCGGGTGGTATTGCAGGCCCCGCCGGGCGCGGGTAAAACCACGGTGGTGCCGCTGGCGTTGCTGGAAACCGCGTGGCGGGAAGGCGGCAAGATTCTGGTGCTCGAACCCCGGCAACTGGCTGCCCGCGCCGCCGCCAACCGCCTGGCCAAGCTACTCGGCGAAACCGTGGGCGAAACCGTCGGCTACCGGGTGCGGCTGGAAAGCAAAGTATCGGCCCGCACGCGTATTGAGGTGATTACCGAAGGCATCCTGACCCGCCTGATTCAGGACGACCCGGCGCTGGAAGGCGTGGCGGCGGTGGTATTCGACGAGTTTCACGAACGGAGCTTGCGGGCCGACCTCGGGCTGGCTCTCACCTTGGATGTACAAGCCGTATTGCGGCCCGAATTGCGGATTCTGGTGATGAGCGCCACGCTGGAAGCCGAGCGGCTGGGCGCGTGGCTGGATGCGCCGGTGGTGACTAGCGCCGGGTTTCTGTTCCCGGTCGAGACGCACTACCTCAGCCCGCGCCAGGCCGCCACGGGTGGCACGCGGCCCAACGAGCGGCTGGCTACGCTGGTGCCAACTGCCGTACGCGAAGCCCTGCGCACCCACCCCGAAGGCGACATTCTGGTGTTTCTGCCGGGCCTCGCCGACCTGCGCCGCGTGGCCGATAAGCTGGAACCAGCCCTGCCCGAAACCACCCGCCTGCACCTGCTGCACGGCGAGTTGCCGCTGGAACAGCAAGACGCGGCCCTGCGCCCCGCCCCGGCCGGGCAGCGCAAAGTCGTGCTCAGCACCGCCATTGCCGAAACCAGTCTCACCATTGAGGGCGTGCAGGTGGTAGTGGATGGCGGCTTTGCCCGCGTACCGCGCTTCCAGGCCCGTACCGGCTTCACCACCCTCGAAACCGTGCCCGTCAGCCAGGCCGCCGCCGACCAGCGCCGGGGCCGCGCCGGCCGCCTCGGGCCCGGCACCTGCTACCGCCTCTGGACCACCGCCGAGCACGACGCCCTACCCGCCCATCTTCCGCCCGAAATCCTCACCGCCGACCTTAGCGGCCTGGCCCTAGAACTGGCCTTGTGGGGTGCTACCCCCGCCGGTCTGCGCTGGCTCGACACGCCACCCACCCCCGCCCTGGCCCTCGCCAACGACCTGTTACGCCGGTTGGAAGCCGTGGAGGGGCTTGGGGGCTTAGGGGCTTGGGAGCTTGGACCGGACGCGCCAGAGCAACCAAATCCAGCCGATAACAGCACTGCAAAAGCCGGCAGCTCCCCTGAGCAAACCCAACAAAAAGCCAAGTCCCTAAGCCCCCAAGCCCCTAAGCCCCTCACCCCCACCCCCCACGGCCGGGCGCTGGCGCGGCTGGGACTGGCGCCGCGGCTGGGGCATTTGGTGGTGCGCGGGCATGAGCTGGGGCACGGTCCGGCCGCGGCGGCCCTGGCGGCTCTGCTGTCGGAGCGCGACGTGCTGCGCTCTGCCGATGCCCAGCTTACCCCGCCCGATTTGCGGCTGCGGTTTGAAACCATTGCGCACGGCCGGCCGGCGCTGCCGGGCTTGCTGGTGCAGCATAACACCCTGCACCGCGTACGGGACGCCGCCCGCAACCTGCGCCAACGCGCCGGCATCCGCGACGCGGCCACCTCCACCGATGCCGACGCGGCCGGCCTACTAACGGCCCTGGCCTACCCCGACCGAATTGCCCAGCGTGAAACCGCCGACCGGGTACGCCTCGCCACCGGGCAACGCGTGCAGCTACCCGCCGAGTTCTTCGGGCGCGACGACCAATTTCTAGCCGTAGCCTACCTGGAAGGCCCGCCGCACCAGTTGCGCGCCGCGCTGGCCGCCCCGGTAAGCCGCACCGAGCTAGAGCAGCTATTCGCCGACCAGATAGAGAACCGCGACGAGGTGCGCTGGGATGCCGCCACCGGCCGGGTGCTGGCCCGCCGCCTCCGCCGCCTGGGAGCCCTGGTACTGTCCGACACTCAACTCACCCAACCCGACCCCGAGCTGATTGCCCAGGCCCTGCTGGAAGCCTTACGCACCGCCGGTATTGCACGCCTGCCGTGGAGCGAAGCTGCTACGGCGTTGCGGCAGCGGCTGGCGTTTCTGCATCACCATTCCCCCGATACCTGGCCCGATGTATCGGATGAGGCGCTGGCGGCGGAACTGGACGACTGGATGGGCCCGCAGCTAATTGGGTTAAAGAGCCTGAACGAAGTGAGCCGGCTGGATTGGAACGAGCTGCTGCTGCAACGGCTGCCCGGCGGCTGGGGCCAGCGGCAGGAGCTGGACCGTCTGGCCCCCTCGCACCTGGAAGTGCCCAGCGGCTCCCGCGTGGCGCTGGACTACGCCGACCCCGCCGTGCCGGTGCTGGCCGTGAAATTGCAGGAGCTGTTTGGGCTGACGGAAACGCCCACGGTGGCAGCGGGCCGAGTACCATTGCTACTACATTTGCTTTCCCCCGGCGGCCGGCCGGCGCAGGTTACGCGTGATTTGCGCAGCTTCTGGGAGAAAGGTTATTTCGAGGTGCGCAAGGACTTGAAAGGCCGCTACCCCAAGCACCCCTGGCCCGACAAACCGATGGAACATACGCCCACCAAGCTCACCAAGAAGCGTTTTGAAGCCGGCCAGCAGTAACCCGCAGGTGGCCAGAGAGGCAGCTTAAGAGGAACCGGCCTGGTAACATTCGCGTAACATTGGGTAGTTACCCGCCTTAGTTACCGCATGTTTTTTACTAAGCTTCACGCTGTTTTCCTTGCCGGATTCCTGATTCTAGCTGCCCCCAAAGCTTGGGCGCAAACCGAGCCGCACCGCTTGCAGGACCACAATGCGCACGCCTGGCTGATGTACTTCAGCGACGCCCGTTTGTCGGAGCGCTGGGGGGTGCACACCGAGGCCCAATTGCGGCGTAGTGAGTTGGGAGCCAGCTCGCAGCAGAACTTCGTGCGGGTGGGCGGCAACTACTACGTGAGTCCGCGCCTGATGCTCACGGCCGGCTACGCTTACGCCCTCACCTACCCCTACGGCGACTATCCGGTGGCCAGCCGGTTTCCCGAGCACCGCCTTTACCAGCAGGTGTTGCTGCGCGACGCGCTGGGCCGGGTGCAATTCACGCACCGCTACCGGCTGGAACAGCGCTGGCTGCGTTTCCCTGGGGCCGAAGACTACACTTACCTCAACCGCACCCGCTACCAGCTGCGGTTTACGGTGCCGCTGGGGCCAACGGGTCAGCTTCAGCCACGCACACCCTACGTAGCCGCCTACGACGAGGTCTTCGTGAACTTCGGCCGCAACGTGGCCCGCAACACCTTCGACCAGAACCGGGCTTATCTGGCACTGGGGTACCAGGTCAGCAAAGCCACTTCCCTGGAAGCGGGCTACCTGCACCAATTGGTGCAGCAGGGCAACGGCACCGTGTTCGAGCACAACCACACGCTGCAATTCACGCTCAACTTCAACCCTGATTTTCGGCCTCGGTCCGCGGAGCCGGCCGTGCCCGTCGGCCAGTAAACGCCAGCCTATTGCTGTAGCTGCAACCCTACGTTTTGTGTTGCAGAAACCGGGATTTGTATAGCCCGGATGGGAGGTGTACTTGGACCTTTGCAGCTCAACCCTGTTGTAGGTATCCATCATCCACTCTGTACCTCCCTCCTATTCATGAGCCATTCTCCTTTTCGTACGCTCGGCCGCTCCGGCCTCGTAGTCAGCCCACTCGCGCTGGGCACCATGACCTTCGGCACCCAGCGCTGGGGCTCCCCCGACGACGTATCCCAAGCCATTTTCGACGCTTACATAGCAGCGGAAGGCAATTTCATTGACACCGCCGACGTGTATGCCGGCGGGCGTAGTGAGGAAATAGTCGGTGGCTTGGTGGCCGACCGGCAGCTGCGCGACAAGCTGGTGCTGGCCACCAAGTTCACCTGGAACAACGACCCCGGCAACCCCAACGCGGGCGGCAACGGCCGCAAAAACATCTACCGGGCGCTGGAGGGCTCGTTGCGCCGCCTGAAAACCGATTACGTAGACATGTACTGGCTGCATGCCTGGGACATGGTAACGCCCGTGGAAGAGGTACTGCAAACCCTCGGCGACTTAGTACGGGCCGGCAAAATCCGCTACTTCGGCTTCTCCAACATGCCGGCTTGGTACACCACCAAAGCGGCCACGCTGGCGCAGGTACACGGCGTGCCGGGGCCCATTGCGCTGCAAATGGCCTACTCACTGGTGGAGCGCAACTTGGAACACGAATTCCGGCCCGCCGCCCGCGAAGGTGGCCTCAGCATCACGCCCTGGAGCCCGTTGGCGGCGGGGTTTCTGGCAGGCAAGTATCAGCCAACTGAAACCGGCGCCACCGGCGAAGGCCGCCTGATGGGGGCCAACCCGTTCGGCAACACGCTCTTCACCAAGCGCAATTGGGAAATAGTAGAGGTGTTGCGCACGGTAGCCGCCGAAGCCAACCGCCCGATGGCCCAAGTGGCCCTGGCCTGGGTGCTGGCGCAGCCGGGCGTGGTGGCTCCCATCATTGGGGCCAGTAAGCTCCCGCAACTCCACGATAACCTGGCGGCCCTGGCAATACGCCTCACGCCCGAGCAGTTACAAACTTTGAACGAAGGCAGCGCGCCCGAGCAGCCCTTCCCCTATGGCATCTTCACGCCCCAAATCAACCAATCCATATTCGGGGGCAAAACGGTGCAGGGCTGGCAGTAAGCGCGGGGCGGCAAGCGGCCAGACCCACGTTTTGTATTGCAGAAGCGGTGGTTTGTATACTTCCGGCCAGGCCTTGGCACCGGACCTTTGTAGTGTCAGAAAGCAGTCTGCTTTCATCTTCAACACTCTCTTACGCAACCTTATATGAGCACCCTCAAAAGAGTAGCCTTGGGTAGCCAAGGCCTGGAAGTACCCGTGGAAGGACTGGGCTGCATGGGCATGACCACCCTGGCCGGCATGAACGTGTACGGCACTGCCGACGAAGTGGAAAGCATTGCCACCATTCACCGGGCCCAAGAGTTGGGCGTGAACCTGCTGGATACGGCCGACCTCTACGGCCCGCTGCTGAATGAGCGGCTGGTAGGCAAAGCCATTGCCGGCCGGCGCAACCAGTTCACCATCGCCACCAAATTTGGCTTCGAGATAGACGACAACGAAACGTTAACCTGGGGCTACAACGGCCAGCCGGAGTACGTACGCAAAGCCCTGCACCGCTCCCTCCGCAACTTGGGCACCGATTACGTAGACCTGTACTACCTGCATCGCCTCGACCCCAATACGCCCATCGAAGATACCGTGGGTGCCATGAGCCGGCTGGTGGAAGAAGGCAAAGTGCGCTACATTGGCCTGTCCGAAGTGTCAGCCGACATCATTCGCCGGGCGCATCAGGTGCACCCCATCACCGCCCTACAAACCGAGTATTCGCTCTTCGACCGGGGCGTGGAGGAAGACGGCGTGCTGCAAGCCACCCGCGACATGGGCATTGGCTTCGTGGGCTATTCACCGCTGGGCCGGGGCTTTTTGTCGGGTGAGATTACGAAGTTCGAGGATTTTGAAGCCACCGACATTCGCCGCAACCTACCCCGCTACCAAGGCGAGAACTTCACCAAAAACCTGGCCTTGGTGGAAAAAGTGAAAGCCCTGGCCACGGCCAAAGGCGTGTCGGCTTCGCAGCTGGCGCTGGCTTGGGTGTTGGCGCAGGGCGTGGTGGCCATTCCCGGCACCAAGCGCCGCAAGTATCTGGAAGAAAACGTAGCCGCGGCCAGCCTCGTGCTGAGTGCAACCGAGCTAGCCGAGTTGGAAGCCATCATGCCCGTGGGCAGCGCCGCAGGCGCGGCGTACGCGTAGAATTTATTTGCAAGAATATAAAGGCTAGTGTGTTGTGTAGCAAAACAGCCTCACCGCATCCTCTCTCCCAACCCATGAAAAAAGCCCCCAAAGACATTCGCGTGTTGAGCACCGTGACGGATTACACCCGGTTTTTTGGGTTGCCCGCCCCGGCGCATCCGCTGCTCACCATCATCAACCTAGCGGAGGCCCGCCAATCGGCCTTAGCCCAGGGCTTGACGCCAGTGACGACCCCCATAGTGCAGCAATTCTACACGGTGGCACTGAAGCGAGGGCTGAATGGGCCGCTGTACTACGGGCATCAGTCGTATGATTTCAAGGACGGGGTGTTGTTTTTTCTGGCGCCGGGCCAGGTTTTTGCGGCCGATGCCACGCTGGACACCTCGGAGCTGAGCGGTTGGCTGCTGGTCCTGCATCCCGATTTGCTGAGCAAGTATCCGCTGGGTAAGAAAATAGCCAGCTACGGTTTCTTCTCGTACGAGGTGCACGAAGCCCTGCACTTGTCGGAAAAAGAGGAAACCGTGCTGAACGGCCTGATGCAGAACATCGAGAGCGAATACGAGCGGCCTATTGATGCCTTCAGTGAGGACGTGTTGATTTCGCAGCTGGAGTTGCTGCTCACCTATGCCAACCGCTTTTATCACCGGCAGTTCCTGACCCGGCGCTCAGCCGAGCACGACTTGCTCAGTAGGTTCGAGGAGTTGCTAACAGCGTATTTCAGCCAGGAAGAACAGCCGTTGCCCACGGTGCAGTACTTTGCCGATGCCCTCCACGTGTCGCCGGCTTACCTGAGCGACATGCTGCGCACCCTCACCGGCCAGAACACGCAGCAGCACATCCACCACGCCCTGATTGAGAAAGCCAAACGCTTGCTGCTGAGCACTTCCCTCACCATCAACGAAACGGCGTTTCAGCTGGGCTTCGAGTACCCGCAGTATTTCAGCCGCCTGTTCAAAAGCAAAACCGGCCTGACGCCCGCCGCTTTCCGCTTCTCGGTGCACTAATGGTGTAGGTCATAGCTATGAACTGTTGCAAGCCCCGTTCTGAATAGGACGGGGCTTTTTGCTGCTTATGAGGCTGGGCCATATTCTTGCAGGGCAGCTGTTTTTTAGAGCGGTTTCCGGGCCGGGGTGCAGGTTGAACGAGCTCCTACGCCAGCACCGTGTCATCGATTCCGTTCGACGCCGGGCGGGGGCAAGCCTGGCCCCTACCTCCTAAACCGCCTCGGCAAGTCAAGCAATAGAATATAGTAATAGCAGGATTTTTCAGAAAAATACCGGAGATTTAAGTACCTGCACACAGTCTTCCCCCTGATGCAGGAGGCCTTCTTCCGGCCGCAACCGGCAACCAGCCGCTGCCGTGGTTGCTGGCCTCTTCCCGCTCCTTGCTACCCGCTATGAAAACAACGCTCCTTTCTTCCCGCTGGCTTCTGCTGCTTTTCACGGTTTGGTGCCTGGGCGGCTGCAACAGCTCCCCCGACCCCGACCCTAGCCCCGAACTGCCCACCGGCGAGCAGCTCTTCGTTTCGGCCGATTCCGTCACGACAGTACCAAAAGCGCAGTTGCAGGCGTTGGCAACGCTGGCAGGGTTCGGCGCTTTCACCGCGCAGCTGAAATACGACGTTACGTTCCGCCGATTCCGGTACAAAACCACCTACCAGGGGCAGTTGCTGGAAGTATCGGGGATGCTGGCCGTGCCGCGCAACACGCCCGCGCCGCCGGCTCTGCTCAGCGCCCAGCACGGCACCATGTTCAAATATGCTGATGCGCCCTCGAACTTCCCGGCCACATTTACGGGCTTCGAGCTGTTTGCCAGCGCCGGTTTTGTCACGCTCATTCCCGACTACATCGGCCTGGGTGTGTCCAGCAATATCCGGCAGTCGTTCTACGACAAGCCTTCTACGGCCGGCACCGTGGTGGACATGATTAAAGCCGCTAAATACTACTTGCAGCAAAAGAAAGTGGCCCTCAATCCGCGGCTGTTTCTGGTGGGGTACTCGGAGGGCGGCTACGCCACCATGGCCGCCCAGCAAGCCATTGAAACCACGCCCGAGCACGGCCTGACCGTAACTGCCGCCGCGGCCGGTGCCGGCGGCTACGACCTCCCCGGCATGCTCAGCAGCGTAGCCGCCACCCCCACCTACGCCACCCCGGCCTTCCTGGGCTTATTCTTGCAGGCCTACAATACCACCTACAGCTGGAACCGCCCACTCACCGACTTCTTCCAGGCCCCGTACGCCGCCGCCCTTCCTGCCCTGCTCAACGGCACCAAAACCCGCGCCGAAATTGACGCCGCCCTGACTACCAGCCCGGCTGCGTTGTTTACGCCGACCTTCTACGCCAGCCTGAGCAACCCCAGCGCCGAGCCGGTGCTTAAGCAGCGCCTCCAGGAAAACAGCTTCTTCAACTGGGTGCCCACCAGCCCCACCCGCCTCTACCACGGCACCGCCGATGGCAGCGTGTTCTTCAGCACCTCCCAAAGCACCTTCGACCGGTTCCGGACGGCCGGCGCCACCAACGTCACCTTCACGCCCATTCCCGGTGGCACCCACGAGTCCAGCATCATCCCCATGATGGCCGATGTGCTGCCGTGGTTGCAGACGTTGAACCCGTAGGAACGGTGGGCTTCGCACTAGGCCTGGCTGGTGCGTTGGGTTTGGTGAAGCCAGGCCGGCTTAGCAGCAGATAAAATAATACCTCGAAACCTCTTCGAGAAGGCCAAATAAAACTTACATTGTTTCTATTCTCAAGCCGCCAATGGAGCTACTGGCCTAACAGTTGAGCTTGCAGCAAGCTACTTACCTGATTTACATCCTTTCCTTCCAACCTATCTTTTTCATCTATGAAACACACGTACCTATCACCATTTTCCACTTGTGCCAAAGCCCTGAAGGGCCGAGCAGCGGCGCTGCTGCCGGGCACAATGGGCCTGCTATTCACGCTGCTGGGCGCTACCGAAACGCAAGCTCAGTTCCGCCCGGCCCCGGTGCTATTCCAGGAGGATGTGGCGGCCCGCCAGGCAGCATCCCAGTCGCCGATGTTGGCGGCGCTACGCCAGGCCCGGCCCCTCACCCTTGATCCTACCGCCGTGCGGGCGGCGCTAGCCGCTGCGCCTCTGGAAAACCAGGCAGGTGCGGCGCCGCTGTTGTTTTCGCTCCCGCTCCCTAATGGCACTACCGAGCAGTTTCGGGTGGTGGAGTCGCCGGTGATGGAGCCGGGGCTGGCAGCCCAGTTCCCCAGCATCAAAACCTACAGCGGCGTGGGCGTGAGTGACCCTACGGCCAGTGTTCGGCTCGACGTGACGCCGCGGGGTTTCCACGCGCAGGTGTTGTCGGGCAAGGGTGCGGTGTACATCGACCCGGTGAGCACCACCGACCAGCAGCACTACCTGAGCTTCTACCACCGCGACATGCAGATGCAGCCCTTCACCTGCGACGTGAATGAGAGTAGCACTGCCCAACGCAACGCCGGAAGCACTACCTCGGCCCAACGCGTGGCGGGCACCACGCTGCGCACGTTCCGGTTGGCCGTAGCCGCTACCGGCGAGTACACGGCTTTCCACGGCGGCACGGTAGCCGCGGGCCAGGCCGCCATCGTGACGGCCGTTAACCGCGTAGTGGGCGTGTACGAGAAAGAGCTGGCCGTGCGCTTGGTACTGATTGCCAACAACAGCCAGCTGGTATACACCGATGCTGCCACTGACCCCTACACCAACAACAGCGGCAGCACTATGCTGGGCCAGAACCAAACCAACCTGACCAACCTGATTGGGGCGGCCAACTACGACATCGGGCACGTGTTCAGCACGGGTGGCGGCGGGGTAGCCAGCCTGGGCGTGATATGCCGTGACAACTTGAAGGCGCGGGGCGTAACCGGCCTTACCTCGCCCATTGGCGACGCCTTCTACATCGACTATGTGGCCCACGAAATGGGTCATCAGTTCGGCGGCAACCACACGTTCAATAGCCCGCTGGGCAGCTGCGCCGGCGGCAACCGCTCGGCGTTGCACGCCTACGAGCCTGGCTCCGGCACCACCATTATGGCCTACGCCGGCATCTGCGCCGCCGACAACGTACAACTCAACTCCGACCCGTATTTCCACGTGGAGAGCTACGAGGAAATTCAGACGGTTGTCAGCAACGCCACTTGCGGCACCACCACGGCTACGGGCAACACGCCGCCCTCTGTAGAGCTACCCGCCAGCGGCAAAGTGCTGCCCATCAACACGCCCTTCAAGCTAACGGCCGTGGGTTCGGATGCTGATGGCGACGCGCTGACCTACAACTGGGAGCAGTTCGACCGGGGTGCCGCCGCTACCCTCGTAGCGGCTCAGATATCAGGCCAGACGATACCGCTGTTTCGCTCGTTCAGCCCTACTACCAGCCCTACGCGCTACTTCCCGCGCCTGACCGACATCATTGCCAACATCAGCACGAACGTTGAGCGGTTGCCTACCGTCACGCGCCCGCTCAATTTCCGGGTGACGCTACGCGACGAACACAACGGTGCGCAAGGTGTAGTAGGTGGCCTTAATAGCAGCGCCATTGTTAGCTTAAGCTCAACCAGCGCCGCCGGGCCGTTTCTGGTATCGATGCCCAACACGGCGGTGAGCTGGACGGGCGGCAGTTCCCAACCCGTTACGTGGGACGTAGCCGGCACCGATGCCAACGGCGTAAACTGCGCCACCGTTAATATCCGCCTCTCCACCGACGGCGGCCTGACCTACCCCACGCTGTTGCTCGCCAACACGCCCAACGATGGCTCGGCTGCGGTTACGGTGCCCAACGTAGCCACCACCACGGCCCGCATTATGGTGGAAGCGGCCGACAACTACTTCTTCGATATTTCCAACGCCAACTTCTCTATCACGCCTTGCGAGCGGCCGGTACTTGGCGCCCTCACCAACCTGACCGTAGCCGCCGACGCCAACCAGTGCAGCGCCAGCGTGCCTTTTGCGGTTGCGGTAAGCGGTACGCCGGCCCCAACCGTGAGCTACACCATCGGCAACACGCCCATCACCTCGCCCTACGTTTTCCCGGTGGGCACTACCCCGGTAACCGTTACGGCTACCAGCTGCGGCGGCACCACTACCGGCTCGTTCACCGTAACGGTGCAAGACCGCCAAGCCCCGACCGTATTGGCGGCAGGCTTTATTGTGGCGCTGGAAGCCAACGGCACGCGCACCATTGAGGCCGCCGATGTAGACTACGGCAGCACCGATAACTGCGGCGTGGCCTCCATGACGCTCGACAAAACCCGCTTCACCTGCGCCAACGTGGGCCCCAACCAGGTGACGCTGACCGTGCGCGACAACGCGGGCAACGTTACTGCGCAAACCGTAACGGTGTTGGTAGTAGACAACACAGCGCCGCGCATCTTGGCCGCTGGCTTCCAGGTTAGTCTCCAAAACGGCACCCGTACGATTGAGGCCAATGACGTGGACTACGGCAGCACCGACAATTGCGGCATTGCCTCCTTGCGCATTAGCCCCAGCACATTTACCTGCGCCAACGTGGGCCCGAATCCGGTTACTCTGACGGTGACCGACAACTCCGGCAACGTGTCGACCCAGACTGTAACCGTGGTAGTAGTGGGTGATGCCACCTGCACCAGCGCCGTAGCCAAAGCCGCTACTAACGCAAGCGGCCTAGCCGAATTAAACAAGCTGCAGGTGTACCCCAACCCGGCCAAAGAGCAAGCCACTTTCCGCTTTGAAGCGGCGCAAACCGGCTTGGCGCAAGTGCAGGTATACAACTCGTTGGGCCAATTGGTGGCCACGCTCTATGAAGGCATTGCCCAGCAAGGCCAAGTGTACGAGCGGACATTCAACGGTGCTGGCCTCACGGCGGGGCTCTACACCTGCCGCTTCATCAGCGCCGGCAAAACCGTCACGCAGCGCCTGATTCTGAGCAAATAAGTCCTGTCTCAGCGCTTGCCCATAGCCCCGACCCGTTTCCGGTGTCGGGGCTATTTTTTGGCTTCAGATTATCTGGCTGTACTACAAGCCAAACGAAGCAATAAGCTTATTTCAGACCATTCTTTTAATCCAAGGTTGGAGCTTCTTTTCCAGCAGATAGGCTAGCCCAACTACGATCAGCAAATAAAGAAAAAGCCGAATAACGAATGTTAAAAGGCTTCCTGAAAACTCCTGTATTTGATTGAAAAAATAGAATACAGGAAAGTGAATTATGTAGAGGCCATACGAAATACCACCCGTTACAATTAATCTATTTATGATTTTACCAGAAAAATTATCTAATTTTTCTCTGAATAAATACACCAATACTGATAAAATATAACATATACATGGAATAACTAAAGCAGCATTGTTTTGTGTGGTGTAATGCTTGTAAAACGAGTAAAAAGTTAACATTGGCACCAAAATAACAACAGCTGTTACATACTTTAGATATCGAAAATCCTTGCTAGCAAACACTGCCATAACTATTATGCAGAACGGAAGGAAAGCGAAATCTTGAAAGGCAACGGCAGCTTGATACCAAGGCACAGGGCTTTTGAAGAAAAGCTCTGATCCAAATAGCTTTATGCTGGCTTTGCTAAGTATAGTTGAGAAGATATTAAATTTCTCAAGGGAAAAAAGCAGCAATAGTAAACTCAGCATCAGACTCCAAGACGTGCTTCCAGCTGGCCGTTTCATGTATTTGGCTAGCGTTAGCCCTGTTAGCCAGAAGGTGAAGCCAAAGGCATAAGCACTAAGTAACGGCACGCCGCCAACGCGTGGATATAAATACGCATTACTAAAGCCAATAACAAAGCTACTAATTGCAAGCAGCAAAGGATTAAGTCTAAAATATGACACAGAAATAAATAAGATATAATATAATACTTCATAATGCAACGACCACGCTGGCGCATTTTCCATCATTACCGGAACTAACAGCACATGGGTCATTATAAAATGCCCCACAATAGTTTTGACAGAATAATAATTTACTGCAAGCAGAACAGTTAACGCAATACTTATGGCATATATAGGATAGAGCCTTACCGCTCTTTTCTTAAGATACCCAAGAATTGTATCCTTTGTAAGTGGTGCAGTGTGTGAGATTCCTATTACGTAGCCTGAAAGCACGAAAAACACCAAGACACACAAATGGGCTGGTGGGTCGAATGCCCAGATACCGGTAGGTGTGAAGGCTGGGTCCAGTATGTTGGTAGCATATACGATATGATGCCAAACGACTAAAAGAGCTGCTACGCCACGAAGCGCCTCTAAATTGAAATCGAATACCTTCCTTTTCTCAGGAATAGAGGCTAATAATGAGGATTGTTGTGACAGCATATTCAGTTGATTGATCTTACAGGGGATGCAAAGCTACTAGACGTTTCTAACCTCTGGACCAGCTCATGTCTAATCTACTTCTCACCAACTGCCACTTGATGCACATACTCTTATCTTTAACTATCTGCGAGCTATCCATCTATAGCCATTAGGAAAACTGCTCTCCCGAAAAACAAAAACCCCGCCTCCAGACTGGAAGCGGGGTTTTCAGTGGAGCTGCAGAGATTCGAACTCTGGTCCAGACAAGGAAGGCGTCGAGCTTTCTACGTGTGTATCTATGCTTGAATTTTCGAGGGAAGCCAGGCGCACATCAGGCCCTTGGATTCCCCTTATCTGCTTGAGTTTCGCCTGAGCGTCGCAGCGCCCCTCAGACTATCCTACCTCTTACGACGCCCCGAACTCACCCGTGAGAAGGATTACGGGTGCGGGACGATGGCAATTACTTAGTACCTAGACTAAGCAGCCATGGCGTAGCTATACTCGCCAGTTGTTGTTTGGACAATTTTTTAGCGGGAGATTCATCCAACTCCCGACACGCTTACTCGCGACATGCACAAGCTGTCAATTCCGGTCAGCCCCAGTTGTAAAAGAACGAACCCGCCACGAATAGCGGGGTGCGAATGTACGCACATCCCCCAGAAAACGTTGCGAGCCGGTGAAAATGTTCCCGTTTGTCGGGCCAGGAGCAGCAAGAAATTCGAGCTGGCTGAACCTCGTGCTCCGCTAACCCGAGCATGAGGTTCGAGCTTAGGCATAGTCTGGCGCAACACCCTTGCTACTTCACGGCAGCTACACTTTTGGGCTGAAAAGCGGGGTGGCCGGCTTGCCAGAGGGCAAAGGCGTACATGTTGGCGAAGTTGCGGAAGGTCACTTTCTTGTCTTCGGTGAAGTGGCCGTTGTCGTAGTTGACTTGCAGGAGCACGGGCTTGCCGGAAGTGCTGGCCGCTTGCAGGGCGGCGGCAAATTTGCCGGGCTGCCACACAATCACGCGCGGGTCGTTCATGCCGCCTACGCAGAGCACGGCAGGGTATTTAGTGCCGGGCTTGACGTGCTGAAAAGCGTCCATCTCATACAAGCCCATGCACTGCACCGAATCCTTGACGGTGCCAAACTCGGGCGCATTCACGGGGCCGTTGGGCGAGTTTTCCATGCGCAGGGCGTTGGAGCAGCTTACGTTGCTGATGGCGGCGGCAAACAGGTCGGGCCGCTCGGTGATGGCGCGGCCAATCAGGATGCCGCCGGCACTGGTACCTTCGCCAATGAGGTGCTGGGGGCTGGTGTAGCGGTTCTTCACCAGGTATTCGCCGCAGGATATAAAATCCTTCCAGGTGTTGGGTTTGGTGGTTTGGTAGCCAGCCCGGTACCAGGCCTGGCCTTTCTCGGAGCCACCGCGTGGGTGGGTTTCAGCCAGAATTACGCCTTGGTTGAGCAGGGCCAGCATGCGACGGCTGAAGTACGGCGTGGCCGACACACCGTAGGCCGCATAGCCGGTCATGAAGCACACGGCGTTACCATCCTTTTTCAGGCCCTTCTTATACACCAACGACAACGGCACCATCACGCCGTCGTGGCCGGGCACTTCCAGCTCTTCTACCACCAGGTCGTCGGTGCCGGGGTAGCGGGCTTGCATGTCGAAGGCGCTGACCACCATTTTACGGCTTTCGGGGGTGTAGTCGTACACGGTTTCGGGCCGGTTCCAGGTGGATACGTAGGTGAAGATGTCGTTGCTGGTGGTGGGGTTATAGGGCTCCAGGCCGGCGGTACCGGTGCCGGGCATGGGCACGTCGGCCCATTGTTGGGTGCGGGGGTCGTACTGCCGCACTTTCTCGTTGATACCGTCGCTGAGCACCACAAACAGGTAGTCTTTGGTGGAGAGCAGGCGGGTGATGTTGCCGGGGCCTTCGGGCAGCAGCACGGTGGCCTTAGCGGTGTTGGGGCTGGCCGCGTCCGTCACCAGAATCTGGCCTTTGGGCGCGCCTTTCACGCTGTGCAGATACAGTTTGCTGCCCAGCTTCGCAAAGTTGTACACGCTGTCGGTGGGCGCAGCCAGGCGCTTCCAAGCAATAGTGGGCTTGGCGAGGTCGGCGGGGCTCATCAGCCAGGCATCCATGCGCCGGTCAACCGAAGAAAGCACCCCGTACACCTGCGTGTGGTCGTTGGCGAAGGCCATGATGGGGTACTGGTCGGGCCGGATGCCCATGTTCGGGTTTTTCATTCTCGACCACAATTCCCGGTCGGCGGCGACGGGCGTGCCCAGGCGGTGCAGGCGGGCTTTGGTGTCGAGGTTGCCCTTGGGGTCTTTGGGGTCGGTGGAGTTGTTGGGGGTGTAGAGGAAGCCGCTCCCGTCGGGCAGCCAGTCGATTTCGCCGCCAAATACCGCCGGAATGCTTTCGGGCCGAAACGCGCGGGTGGCCACGGTCAGGATACGCAACGTGGACAGCTCGGCGCCGCCTTCCTGCAAGCCCAGGGCCACCTGCTGCCCATCGGGGCTGGGCGTGTAGCCGGTCATGGAGTAGGTTTTGGTTTTGTCGTAGGCGGTGGGGTCGAAGAGCAGCTTTTCGGGGCCGGTTTTGCCTTCGCGCACGTACAGCTTGCCCACGGTTTCGGAGGGCAGGGTTTTGCGGTAGAAGTAGCGGTTGCCGCGTTTTTTCACCAGGCCGTAGCGCACGGTCAGCAGCTTGTCGTAGGCCTCGAAGGTTTTAATCAGGCTGTCCCGGCCCGGCAGCTGGTCGAGGGTGCGCTTGGTGTAGTCGGCCTGGGTTTGAAACCAGGCTTTCACTTCAGGGTCGTTGGTATTTTCCAGCCAGCGGTAGTTGTCTACCACTTTCTTGCCGAAGTAGGTATCGGTGACGGGGCGCTGGGGCGTGGCCGGCAAACCGGGAGCTGTGGGTTGCGCCAGGGTGGCCGTACCGGTTAGCAGACTCAGGGCAAGACCGGGGAGAAAAGCTGGTTTCATAACAACTGCAAAAAGGGGATAGAACAAGGTTGGCGCACTTGAAAGCACTACCTAAGCACGGAAAATCAGCACCCGCTCACAATCACATAATCATGTGGTTGTGAGCAAGCAGCTCATCGACGCTCAGCCTGAGTGTAGGCGTATGCCGAAGGTGCCGCGCCCTGCGCCTGCAACGCAGCCGGAGCAGTTGCTTGGCGGTGGCTAGGCCGTAGGTTGGAACCTACCAGCACCAGCGTGGTTATCAGCAGCGCGCAGAACATGAATTTGAGAAGAAAGGCAGCAGTTTTCATGGTTTGAACGGGGTAGAGAGGCAGCACTACTTGGGGCGAAAAGAGCACTTCGGCGGGTGCCTGGCAGGTACCGCACCGGCGCATTCACTGAAGCAAGCTATTCGCTCACCAGCAGCGGCAACGTGCCGGTAGTACCATTGGCAGCGTGGTAGCGCAGCCAGTAGGCCCCGGCGGGCAGGTCGGCGGAAAGCTTGTGCTGGGTTTGGCCAATGGGCCAGCTGAGGCGGTACACCACGCGGCCATCGGCGGCATAAAGCGTTAGTTGCAGGTCTTTGGGAAGCGGCCCGGTGATTTCCAGCGTGAGGGGAGCCTGGGCGGCTACGGGGTTCGGATACGCGGCCAAGCTGAACGGGGTGCCACTTGCCAGGCCCGCTACGGCGCGCACCGGCGAGAAGCTTTCGGTGCCGTCGTGGTCGAGCTGACGGAGGCGGTAGTAGCTCAGGCCGCGAAAGTCGTTGAGGTCCTGGAAGGTGTATTCAGTGGCGGCAGTGCTGGTGCCGCGGCCGGCCACAAAGCCCACGCGCCGGAAGGTGGTCTGGCCCTCATCCTGGCGCTGCACCTCGAAACCGGCGTTGTTCTTTTCGGAAGCCGTGGCCCAGCTCAGCAGTACCCGCGGCTGCCCGGCGGGGCGGGTGGCTTCAAAGCGCGTCAGCTCCACCGGCAGCGGGGCCTGGCGGTCGAGGACCACGTAGGGGCCGGCACTGGTAAGGCCGCTCACGGTGCGGCCGTAGGGCGGCGGACCACCTACCGGCCCGAAGGCTTCTGCCAGCCCGTAGGCCGTACCGTTCCAGCGCCCCAGCGCCGATTGGGCCCGGTTGAAATTGCTCAGCTCGTCGGTGGCCTGCCACTGCACCATGAGGGCGAACGGTACGGCATCGGGCGGGGTCAGTTCCCAATGCAGGCCCACGGCATCGGTGGTGAGTGGGGTGCCCGTGCTGCCGTTGCTCAGGAAGCCATTGGCCGTGCGCAACTCGTACAGCTCGGTACCGGCGGAGCGGGTGAGGGTGGCCGGGGCGTAGCTGGTGGTGCTGGCGCCCGTTGGAAACAGCCGGGGCGTGCTGCCTACCAACTGTTGCAACATGCCCGCGCCATCGGTGATGATGAAGCGGCCCGCGGCACCATCAACGCCGGTAATGCTGCCACCGGTGACGGACGTGAGCGTGTGTGCCCCAAGCCGGATGGCGCCGCCCGTAAGCGCCAACGCCCGTACCCGCAATGGCGCCGCCAGCGTGGCACCCTGCGGATTCAGAACTTCCAGGGCCGGTACCAGGCTGGTTATGTTCAGGGTTTGGGGGGCGCCGGTGCCGGTTAGTTTCAGTTGGCCCGCGGTACCGCTAAGCGTACCGGTGCTACTCAGGTTGCCGGTAAGCTGCACGGCGCCCTGGTTGCTGATGGTTCCGGCGTTGAGTACCGCGCCCAGCACACTTAGCGTGCCGCCGCTACCTACGCTCAGGGTGCTGCCAGCTGGCACGGCAAGCTGCGCCGGCGCCGCCAGCGGCAGTAAGGCCATTAGGCTGGTCAAGGCCCGGCAGAAGTTGTTTGTAGTATGCATCGGAATAAGCAGAAAAGAGCCAGTACAGCTTTTCAGGGCTGGTACACGACAAAGGAAAAGCCTTGCTCTTCCAGGTTATTACCCGCCGTCAGGTCGCTGATGTGCACGTCGATGCGGCCATTGGGGCCACCGTTGGCAGAGGCCGCGAAGGTCTGGTTGGGCTTGGATAAAGTGCCGAAACGGGGTGTTACCTGGCAGATGGCATTGGTGAAGTTGACTCCGCTCATACCGGTTAGGGTAATGGTGTAGGAGCCCAGCCCCGTCACGTTCTGGACCACCGTGAAATTGCCGGTGCCGCTGAGCACGGCGCCCGTGGGTCCTACCCGGCCGTAGGCCACGGGCAGCAGGTTGGCCGCGCCCGTGGCGGTACTGTTCACTTCGGCGGGCCGGGTGCCGGCGCTCAGCAGCAAAACCGGGCCCGTACCGCTCTGCCCGATTTCCAGCACCGCGGCCGAGCTGCTGGCGTTGTTCTGCCCGAAATAGCCCGCCCGACCGGTACCAGTAGTCAGCCCATATATGGCGGTGGCCGGGCCACCCGCTTGCGCCGCTACCGCAATGCCGTTGCTCCCCGCTGCCGTACCGAACACGCCGTAGCCACTGCTGCCCGCCGCCTCGCCGCGCACCCCGTAGCCATTGGAGCCGGTGGCCCGGCCGCGCACCCCTGAGCCGCCGGTTGTTTGGCCCAGTACGCCGCTGCCCGTGCTGGCGCCGCTTTGGTCGAGGCCCCGCACGCCGGCCGCGTTGCCGCTGGCGCCGCTGGTTATCACGCCTTCCACCCCACTACCATCGGGGGCGGCAGCCTGCTTCACCCCCCGGATGGCGGCTTGGCCGGAGGTAGAGGTATTTACGGCGCGCAAGGCCGGCCGCTCCCTCACCGAGCTGGCGTACAGGGCCGTGGAGTCGTTGTCAGCATGGTTGTTGGTGAATTCGGCTACCCGGCCCGTTTGGCCAGGGATGCCAAGCAGTGGCACCGCGGCGGCTTTTTGGGCCTGCATGGCCACGCCCGTTGCCGAGCTACCACTCACGCCTACCCCCGCGCCGCTGCTGCTACCCCGCACCCCGGTACCAACAACCGAGGCCCCCGCTACGCCCGTCCCGCTGCTCGTACTGGTACCACTCACGGCCGCACTAAGCGTTGCGGTGGCTACAATAGCTGCCCCAATACCCGTATTACTTACTCCAAACGCATTGCCAACACCCGAGTAAGTGCCCGAATACGGCAGCGTCAGGCCGCCACTATTGGGGGTAGGGTCCAGAAACACCCACTGCGCGGGCGCGCCGGCGTAGTACCAGAAGCCCGATTGCAGCCCACCCGAAGGTGTGCCGTCGGTTTGGTACACCATCAGGCCCTGGGGCGGATTGGCAATACCGGTACGCTGCCCGGCCGTCAGGCGCGGTATCAGCAGGCCTTTGTCGGCAGCCTGAATGTCGAGGGCAGCTTTGCTGTCAGGCGTGGTAGTGCCCACGCCTACCTGCGCGCGCAAGGCCGTGGAGGCAAGCAACAGCAGGAATAAGAGCAAGAATTGTAGCAGCGTTTTCATAGCGAGAATGGGCCGGAGAAGTGCTCTGAGCAAGACAACCAGGTGGTTCAAAAAGCCGGGCTACCGGAACTTGGTGAAGCTGAAGCTGCCGTTGGTGACGGCCTGGGTGCCGGTGGCGCTGGTGTTGGGCACCGCCCCCGCCGTGAAGCTGAACGTGCCACTGATTTTCTGCCCCGCTTTGTCGTACTGCGTTACCGTGATGGTGCCGTTGCTGGCGCTGGGGCCATACAGCGTGTTGTGGGTGGTGCCGGTGGTGCCAGTGCTGAGCGTAATGGCCGCCGAGGGCAGATTATCCAGCGCCGAGCCTTTGCGCAGGTCGTAGGCGCTGGCACCCTTGGTATCAATGCCCTGCAAGCTCAACGACACGGCATTCTTCTGGTCGGTAGACGAGCCGGTAATAATCAGCTTGCTGTTGCCATCCACAATGGCGCTGGAAAACGTGGTGCTGGTGTAGGTCTGGCCGTTGTGCGTCCAGGTAACGGTACCGTCGCCGGCGGCGGTGGCCTCATCGTCTTTGTCGTCGCCGCAGGCAGCAAGCAGCACCATACCGCACAGCAGCGGCGCAAGGGGGCGCGTGAGAAACCGGAAGTTTTTCATAGTAAGCAGATAATTGGAGTGAAGAATTGCGAGGAAAACCTAGGGCTGGTACACCACGAACTGGAAGTCGCCGGCCGCGCCGGCATTGGTGGCAGCATTGCTGATGTTGACGATGATGTGCCCGCTGCTGGCCCCGTGCGCCACTGCTATACGGCCCGTGGTAATGCAGGTCACGATAACCGTAGCATTGCCCAGGTTGCGGCCGGCCAGCGCCCCCAGAAACTGAATGTCTACTTCGCCGGAAATCGTGTTGGCCGTAATTATGGCTTGCGGGTAGGTGCTGGACGTGTTGCCCACCACCCGGCCGTAGGCAATGGGCAGCAGGTTGGCATCACCGGTGGCGGGCTTCTGCACTTCGCCGTTGCCCGTAATGCTTAGCAGCTCAGTGCCGTCGCCGTTTTTGCCGCCGGCGTAGAACACGTGGCTGCCAGACGAAGAGCTGACGTGGTAGTTGAGTTGCCCGGTGCTCACGCCAAAGCCATAGTGGGCGGAGGTGCTGCCGTTGTCGAAGAGCGTAATTTTGGGCTCCGCAAGGCTGGGCGTCAGACTCAGGCGCGAGTTGGGCGTAGCCGTCCCGATACCCACCCGCACTTGCGTGGTGCTGGTACTGCCGCCCAGCGCCAGCGCGTTGCTGGCCCCTACGGTGGCCCCGGCCCCAATGGCCGCGGCGTAACTCAGGCCAGCACTGTTTACGTCGGCATCATAGCCGAGCAGGGTGTTGCGGCTGCCGGTGGTTAGGGTGGAAGCGGCATTGTAGCCCAGCGCGGTGTTGTAAGACCCCGTACTGACGCTGGTACCCGCCAGGTTGCCCACCAGGCTGTTGTTGTCGCCGGAGCTGAGGCGCAGGCCGGCCCGGTAGCCACTGGCGTAGTTTTCGTTGCCGGTGGTGTTGGCGAGGCCGGCCTGGTAGCCTACAAACTGGTTGCCCAGGCCCGTAGTGTTGTTCAACCCCGCCTGATAGCCAATGGCCACTGTGCCATCGGCCGTGTTTTTTTGGCCGGCTTGGCTGCCCACCAGCGTCACCTGGTCAGCCAGTAGGATAACGGAAGAACTCACGTCGCCGGAGCCGGCCGCGTTGCCCAGGGTCACGTTGTCGGTGCCTCGCAGGTGGTAGCCGGCATTGAAGCCCAGGTAGGTGTTGCGGTTACCGGTGGTGTTGTCGTGGCCGCTGCCCGCCCCCAGGAAAGCGTTGTTGTCGCCGGAGGTATTGGAGGTACCGCTGTTAGTTCCTGCAAACACGTTGTCGTCGCCGGAGGTGTTGGCATAGCCGGTGCTTCTACCGCTGAACACGTTGCGGCTGCCGGTGGTATTGCTGCGGCCCGACTCATGCCCGCTGAAGCTGTTTTCCCGGCCGGTGGTGTTGGCCATGCCAGCCGTGTAGCCCACAAAGTGGTTTTTGTCGCCGGTGGTGGTGCTCTGGCCGGCGCGGTACCCCTCGAAGTGGTTGCCCGATGCCGTAGTGCTAGCCAACCCCGCCTGATACCCCACAAAGTGGTTGTAGTTGCCGGTGGTATTGGCATAGCCGGCCCGCATTCCGCTGAAGTAGTTGTCGGTGCCGTTGGTGGTGCTGTAGCCCGCCTGAAAACCCGTAAACTGATTGAACGAGCTGGTTGAGTTGAATCCCGCCTGGTACCCTACAAACTGATTGTTGATGTCGGCCGTTGCCAGTGCATTACCGGCCTGGTAGCCCATTAGCACGTTGTTATCGGGATAAGTAGGTGAGCCGATAGGGGCTCCGCCCAGCCACCACGCGCCGTTTAGGCCCAGCCGGGCCTTCTCCGTGCCCTGAGTGCGCAACACCAGTGGTTGCCGGTCGGTGGTGCCGAGGTAGTTGACAGTTGGGTCGGTGGCGGCATTGCCGGTGAGGTTCCAGTTTGCCCCCGCCGGAGTTGTGCCCGTGTTGAGCCGGGTCCAGGCGGGAGCGGCAGCAGTACCAGCGTTGTAGTAGAACCCTACGCCGCCGCTCAAGGCTGCGTTGGTGTTGAATACCAGCACACTCGGGGCCGGACTGGGCACGGCCGCGGCATCAGTGAGCGAGGCCAGATTCACCTGCGGAAACAGCACGCCTTTGTTGGTGGCACTCACGTGCAGCGCGGCGGAGGCATCGGGCGTGGTAGTGCCCACGCCTACCTGCGCCTGCACGGCCAACGGGTTCAGGCCAACGAGCAGCAGCAAGGCAGCCAGTTTTCGCAGAGATTTTAGATGGGAAAGCAGGAGGTGGAACATGGCGTTGGAAAGGCAGTACTACTTCGGCAATTGGATATATAGCCAAAGCTGCTTCTTTCACGCCAACCACTCCCCGTACCCAGGGTGAACAACAGAAAAAATTGGTAAACGACAATTCCAGCGCGTGAACTGCCACCAGAATGGTGTAGAGACGCGGCACTTGGCGGCTCCGATACCCGGTGAAATACCTAGCGCGGTATCGTTCAGCCCCGAGCCGCCAAGTGCCGCGTCTCCGCATTGTTCGGTAGTTTATTACACCACCACTGCAAACACGCTGCCTGCGCCCGGCACCGATTCGGCGCGGAGCGTACCCCCCAGGCGGCGCACAAACTCCTGGGTGAGGCGCAAACCCAACCCATGTGCCGAACTAGAAGCGGGAGCATTCAGCATCTGCTCTAGTTGACTGGCAGCCATTCCCGGCCCCGTGTCGCGGACGCGCAGGGTGACGGCGGCACCGGGGCCAGCTTCGGCATCGAGGCGCACCTGGCCACCGGGGGGCGTAAACTTCACGGCGTTTTGCAGCAGGTTGCGCAGAATTACGCGCAGGAAATTGGGGTCGGTGCGGCGGTGCAGGTTGGGCGGGCAGCTGATTTGCAGGTCGAGGTGCTTCTGCTGGGCCAGGGGCGCGTACAAAGCGTGCAATTCGGCCAGCAGCACAGGTAGGGCCACGTTTTCACCCACCAGATCAAGTCGGTCGAGCTGGTTTTTCGACCATACCAGCAGCTCGTCCATCGTGGCCAGCAGGTCGCGGGAAGTCTGGCGCAGGTGCACAACCTGAGCGTTGCGGGCTTCTTCATCCAGCAAGTCGGGCGCGTCGAGCATGATTTCCAGCATTTGAAACAAGCTGCTCACCGGCGCCCGCAAATCGTGGCTGATGATGGAAAACAGCTGGGCTTTGGTCTGGTTGGCTTCGGCGAGGCGGGCGTTCTGCTGGGCCAGCAGCGTGGCCGTGCGTTGCCGCTGCCGCAATAGGTACCCAATCAGCCCCAGCAACAACAGCAGTCCGCCCACCCCGGCCAGGGCCCAATACGTGGCCCGGCGCTGCCGGGTGGCCTCGGCGGCCCGCGCCTGCGTTTCTAGTTTCAGCAGCTGAATCTGGCGCTGCTTGTCTTGGTTTTGGTAGCGTGCTTCCATAGCCGCCATAGCCCGCTGCCCCTCCCCCACGTGCGCTGAATCGAGCAGGGCGGCCGAATAGCTGCGTAGGCGGTAGGCCTCGGCGTAGTGGCCGGTACCCGCCTCGGCTTCAGCCAGCAGCCGGGTAATGGCCTCGTACCGGTCTTTGTTCTGCACTCGCAGGGCCAGGTCGTACGACTGCCGCAAATAGCGCCGGGCCGCGGCGTAGTTGCGGGCCTTTAGCTCCACTTCGCCGGCGTAGAAATACACGGTAGTTTTGGTATCAAGGTCTTCGGAATTTGCCACGGCGGCTACGGCCTGTTGGCTGTGCTGGCGGGCCAGCGCCAGTTTACCTTGCCGGGTTAGCACACTGCTCAGCTCGGCGTGCAGGTAAGCCGACGCCGCCGGGTCGGGGGCCGAGCCCAGCTGGCGCAAACCCGCCTCGTAGTGCAGCCGCGCCGAGTCGGGAAGGCCAGCCTCCAGATAGGTTTTGCCCAGCATGGCGTGAAGCTGCGGCAGCGTGGTACGCATGGCCGGCGTTTGTTCGGCCAGCCGCAAGCCGTCCAGCTTGTAGCGGATGGCCTGCCGGCTCTGGCCCTGCAAGTAAAACAGCTCCCCAATGTTGGTTAAGGCCACGCTCGTGCCTACGGTATCGTGGGTTTGGCGCTCATAGGCCAGCTGCGCGAGGCGGTAGTCGAGGGCGCGGGCGTAGTTGCCTTGGTCCTGGTAGTGGCCGGCCAGCACGTTGTCGAGGCGGGCACGAGCCTCGGTGCGCGGACGGGTGCGCGGGTACAAGGCGCGCAGGCGGCTCAGCATGGCGCGCACCGAATCGGGGCGGCCCTGGTCGCCGTAGGTGAGCATCAGAAAGTTGCCCGCACTGATAACCTGGGCTAGATCCTGGGCGCGCCAACTGGCCTGCCAACTCAACCGAAGCAGGAAAACGGCGCTATCGAGGCGAACTAAGTTGTAGTAGCTACGGCCGGCGTGGTAGGCGTGGCGGCCCACCAGCGTATCGTTGTGGGCTGCTTGCGCCAAGCGCCAAGCCCGGTTGTAAAGCGGCAGCGCGGCCGCGTCAAACTCCCGTAAGTCGGCGCGCCGCTGCGCTTGCTGGTTGAGGGCACGAACCTGAGCCGCTAGTTGGGTTGGTTGCGCACGCCCTGGCTCGGCTGTTCCGGCCGCCAGCGCCAGCAAGAATGCTCCTTGCGGCCAAGTGTTTCGCAGTGCACGCATCATACCAGAGCAAAATATCAAAACAGTATCACTGCCCGCCACAACGGCCTGAGCATCATAAGCCCTTGGTAAAGATGCAGAGTTGAAGGCTACTTATCAACCTCGCGCGGTTTAGGCGGTAGGGGCGGGGCTGGCCCCCGCCCGTCGTCGAACGGAATCGTTGAAACGGTGCCGGCGTAAGGCGGGGGCCAGCCCCGCCCCTACTCGGCTCTATTGTCTGTATAAGTACACTTAAGATAATATTACCATCACACCATCAGCCCGCGAGATGCTTCAACCAGCTCCGCATGCCGGGCTTCCTGCCTAACACTTCGCAATCAGGCGCTTACAGTAGTGCCGCTGCTACCTGCGGCCGGTAGGTGCGGCCTACGGGCAGTTCCAGCCCATCTACTACCACCGAAGCTCCGGCTAGCTGGCTCACTTTGGCTACGGCCACGGCGTAGGTGCGGTGAATACGCAGGAAACGGGCGGCTGGCAGCTGCTCGCACAGGTCGCGCAGGTTGGCTAGCGTGAGGTAGCGGCGCTGGGCTGTATGAATGCGGGTGTAATTGTCGAGGGCTTCGAGGTACACGATGTCCTGCACCGGCACGCGGCTGGTGCGGTGCCCCTCCCGAATGCTGATAAACTCGGCACCGACGTGCAGCTCGTAGAGGGTGGCTTTGTGGCGCAGGAGCTGGTGGTCGAGCAGGCGGGCCGCCACCCGCGCAAACCGCTCGTCGGTGAGCGGCTTCACGATATAGTCGAAGGCGGCGGCCTCGAAGCTCTCCACCGCATACTCCAGGTGCGAGGTGATGAACACCGTCAGGGGAGGCTCGGGCAGGCTTTTGAAATAGTCCAGCCCGTTCGTCTGCCCGATGCCAATATCCAGAAACAGCACGTCGGGCAGGGTATCAAGGCTGCTGGTCAGGGCTTCCAGGCTCTCGAACTGGCCCACGCAGCGCAACCCGGGGTGCTGGCGCAACGCCTTCACCACCGCCAGCCGGGGCAGCAGCTCATCATCGACGACGGCGCAGGTGAGAGGCGCGGGCGCTGGGGCCGTCCCGGATAGCGAAGCTGCTGGCATAGTAGCGAAGATACGTACCGGCCCGCGTACCGCGCAACTTGGGTAACAAGTGGATTTGCGAGTTCCTACCAGTCCCCGGCAGCAACTCTTGGCAGACCAGGAAACTTCAAAGCCCCGGCAAGAGGACCACTAGCAGGTTCGCTTGCCGGGGCTTTGCTCAGCCATTGCTACATGGTGCTGAGCTATGCTACGCCTTTACTTCTTTGGACTGGACAATATCCATCTGCCATTTGCCATTATGCAGCGTCCAGGCTATCATGTGCTGCATCGTGCGGCTGGTAGCCTGCCCATTTTCAGTTGACGAGTAGGTGTGCTGCGACACCGTAACGGCCATATTACCCGAACGACTTACCTGCACCGGCCCCACCAGCTTGATGGTGGTTGGGGGCCAGGTGGCAATGAATGCTGTTTCGTCGGCTTTGTGACTGGTCCCGTTGTTGGGGTTGTAATGGGTATAGCCGGGAGTCATCAGCTCGCCCAAGGCCTGCATATTCTTTTTTTCCATGGCCGCAGCAACTTCGCCTACCAGCTTGGTAAACAGCTGCTCATCGGGCGTGAGGGCAGTTTCGGCAGAGGAAGCCACGGGGTACGGCCGCGCCGTTGCTGCCGCCGCAGAACCCAGCGCGAGCAGCAACAGGACGGAAAAACCAGAAAGCAACTGTTTCATAAAGTGGGGGAAGCCTACGAAATCAGGCGGTTGAAAGGGTGAATAGAAAGAAAATTGCCGGAAAGCCGGAACAAGCAGGCGGCCAGCGACAACCAGCCGGGCCGGCCAATTGCAGCCGCTGCCCAAGCATCCGCAAATACGCGCAATCATCACCTGATAACAATCACATATTCATGTGATTAACAACCTGAAACATTCTCTAATACAGCTCATGGCAAGCGTGGCCGTGCCAGATTTTTACCGTAGATATTGCCGCTTCCCTTGCTAATCGGCAGCGGATTCGGGTACCGCTTTGCGTATCTTTGTAGCTAGTAGCTATGGAGAATTTCGTTGTTTCGGCCCGCAAGTACCGCCCGGCCACGTTTCGCAGCGTGGTGGGGCAGCAGCACGTCACTACCACCCTGCAAAACGCCATTGCCAGCCAGCATCTGGCGCAGGCGTTCCTGTTTTGCGGCCCGCGGGGCGTGGGCAAAACCACCTGCGCCCGGATTCTGGCCAAAACCATCAACTGCGAGTTTGTAGAGGAGCACGTGCGCAAAAGCCGGCCGGTTTCCGAGCTGATAGAAGCTCAGCCCGACATCGTGCCCGATGCCCTGCTGGCCGCCGCCGACCCCGACAACACGCCCTTCGAGCTGGAAGCCTGCGGCAAATGCTCGTCGTGCCGGGCGTTTCAGGAAAACGCCTCCTTCAACGTGCACGAGCTGGACGCGGCTTCCAACAACTCGGTGGAAGACATTCGCAGTTTGGTGGAGCAGGTGCGCTACGCCCCGCAGCAGGGCCGCTTCAAGGTGTACATCATCGACGAAGTGCACATGCTCTCGAATGCGGCCTTCAACGCCTTTCTGAAGACGCTGGAAGAGCCGCCGGGCTATGCCATTTTCATCCTGGCTACCACCGAGCGGCACAAGATTATCCCCACTATCCTGTCGCGCTGCCAGATTTTCGACTTCAACCGGATTCGGGTAGACGACATCCGGGGGCACCTGCGCCACGTAGCCACCCAGGAAAATATCAAGGCCGAAGACGACGCGCTGCACCTACTGGCCCAAAAGGCCGACGGCGGCCTGCGCGACGCCCTGAGCATGTTCGACCAGATGGTGACCTTCTCGGGCCACGACCTCACCTACAAGGACGTGGTGCAGAACCTGCACATTCTGGACTACGAATACTATTTCCGGCTGGTAGATGGCCTGCTGACCGAGAACCTGTCGGCCACGCTGCTCTTGCTGGAAGAGGTGATGCAGAACGGCTTCGATTTGCACAACTTTGTGGTGGGCACCGCCGAGCACCTGCGCGGCCTGCTGGTGTGCAAAGACCCCGTGACCGTGCAGCTGCTGGAAGTATCCGACAACATCCGGGGCCGCTACGTGCAGCAGGCCCAGGCCGCGTCGTTGTCGTTTCTGCTGTCGGCCCTGAACTTGGTGAGTTTGTGTGACCGGGAGTTCAAGCAAGCCAAAAACCAGCGCCTGCACGTCGAGCTGACCTTAATGAAGCTGGCTTACCTCAACGGCGCCGTACAATTTGCCCGCGAAATGGGGGCCGGCCCGGCCGCCGCATCAAACGGCGAGGATAAAAAAAAAAGTAGTGTAAGTGCTGGCCCGGCTACTGCCTCTGCCGCGCCGCCCTCAACTCCCACCAACGGCCAGCTCGTAGCCGACGGCACCGCCGAAACCCGTGTTGCGTACGGCTCCTCCAACGACACGGCGCAATCTGCTCCGGTTCAGAAAACCAACAACCAACAACCAACAGCTAACAACCAACTCGCCCACGCCCCTGCCGACCCCGAGCCGATTGTGCCGGTAGACAGCGGCGTGGAAGAGCTGCACGACACGCCTAGCATTGAGGATGAGGCGGCTACGGAAGTGCCCACCACCAGCCAGCTGCGCGACACGGTGCCCCACGTGGAAATCGGCAAGCCCAGCATAGCCGGCCACGAGCCGGGCCAGATGCCCGTCACGGCGGCCCCGCTCCCACCCCGCCCCGGCATGCCGCTGCTGGGCAAGCCGTTGGGCCTTGCCAGCAAGCTGCCCGGCCTGGGTAGCCTCAAGGACATGCAGGCCCAAATGGCCGAGCAAGCCGCCGCCAGCAAAGTGGTGGCTGATACCGAACCCAGCGGCCCCGTTACCGGCTTGCCGCCCATTGATGATGCCCTGCTACAGCGGGTGTGGAAAGAGCTAACCGAGGAACGTAAAACCCACAGCATGAGCGAATTCGGCGTGCTCAACCGGCCCATTTCCGCCGACGAGCACCACCTGATTCAACTGCGCGTGGACAACCCGGTACAGGAAGACCAGTTCAACGAGTTCCGGGCGGGTTTCCTGGGAGAGCTGCGCCGCCGCACCGGCTACCCGCGCCTCAACGTGCAGGCCGAAGTGGTGGAGCAGCAAAGTACCGGCCGCAAGCTCTACACCGCCACCGACAAGCTGGAATACCTGAAAGAGAAATTCCCGATGCTGGCGGAAATGCAACAGCGCCTCGGCCTGGACGCCGACTAAAAGCGCCGCCCGGCGCTGAACGAGTAGCTGGATCATTTACCGGCTGTGCTGAAACCTATTCAGTGCAGCCGGTTCGTTTAGTGTGAGGCAAACGTTTGCGACACAGCTTTCCAACAAGCCCCCGGTTCTAACCGGATTCGTGCTTCCCATACATAAAATTTCGCACTTCGAGGCCGTGGAGGGGGATTTAGGGATAAGCCGAGCTTTTTATTCCCAGGGGGTCCGCCTATCTTTGACTCCTTAATACCGTTCTGAACTGCTACCTGCCGCGCCAGCCAACTTGTGAAAAAAACTTCTCTGCTTCTCATTCCCGCGCTGGCAACTCTCGGCCTCACGCAGTGCCAAACCAGCAAACCCAGCGCGGCGGCCACTACCACAGCCCCCACCGCGGATGCCACGCCAGCCAAGCAGAAAGACTACAAGTACCAGACCGTAGATGGCGACCCGCTCAAAGCCCGCATCTACACCCTGGCCAACGGCCTGACCGTTTACCTCTCCGACTACGACGACGCGCCGCGCATCCAGACCTACCTGGCCGTGCGCGCCGGTTCCAAGAACGACCCCGCTACCGCCACCGGCCTCGCGCACTACCTGGAGCACATGGTGTTCAAGGGCACCTCGAAGCTGGGCACCCAGAACTGGGTGGCCGAAAAAACCGAGCTGGATAAGATTGAGGCGCTCTACGAAGTGTACCGCAGCCAGCGCAACGACCCCGCCGCCCGCAAGCGCACCTACCATCAAATCGACTCGATTTCCAGCGTGGCGGCCAAGTACGCCGTAGCCAACGAGTACGACAAGGTGATGGGCGCCATCGGGGCGAAAGGCTCCAACGCCTACACTTCCGTCGAGCAGACGGTGTACCAGGAAGATATTCCGAGCAACCAGCTGGAAAAGTGGGCTGCCATCCAGAGTGAGCGGTTGGGCGAGATGGTGCCGCGCCTGTTCCACACCGAGCTGGAGGCCGTGTACG
This sequence comes from Hymenobacter telluris, assembly GCF_017313265.1. Lineage (GTDB taxonomy): Bacteria > Bacteroidota > Bacteroidia > Cytophagales > Hymenobacteraceae > Hymenobacter > Hymenobacter telluris. The sequence continues at coordinate 421,908 of NZ_JAFLQZ010000003.1, forward strand.
AGGAAAAGAACCGCGGCCTCGACAACGACTTCTCCAAAGAGTTTGAGGCGCTGAATGGCAGCTTGTTTCAGAAGCACCCCTACGGCACCCAAACCACCATCGGCACCATTGAGCACCTGCAAAACCCGTCGATTACGGAGATTAAGCGGTATTTCGAAAAGTACTACGTGCCCAACAACGTGGCGCTCTGCCTGAGCGGCGACCTGGACTACGACAAAACCATCCGCATCATCGACCAGTATTTCGGCAAGCTGAAAGCCCGGCCGGTGCCGGCGTTTGAGGTGGCCCAGGAAGCGCCTATTACCGCGCCCATCGTGAAGGAAATAGTGGGCCCCGATGCGGAAAACGTGATGCTCGGCTTCCGCTTCCCCGGCTCTACCTCCCGCGAGGCGCTGGTGCTGCGCATGATGGACAAAATCCTGACCAACGGGCAGGCCGGCCTGATTGACCTCAACCTCAACCAGCAGCAGAAGGTGTTGCAGGCGGCTTCGTTCACGATGCTCAACAACGACTACAGCGCCCACGTGCTGTACGCCACCCCGCGCCAGGGCCAGAAGCTGGAAGAAGTGCGCGGCCTGCTCCTCGCGCAGCTCGACAAAGTAAAGAAAGGCGACTTCCCGGAGTGGCTGATTCCGGCCATCATCAACAACGAAAAGCTGCAACGCACCAAGAGCTACGAAAGCAACGAGGCCCGCGCCGGCGCCTTCGTCGATGCCTTTGTGGCACGGCAGGACTGGCCCGATTACCTCAAGCAAATCAACGACTTCGGCACCATCACCAAGCAAGAGGTGATGCGCGTGGCCAACCAGTACTACGGCCCCGGCTACGCCGTTATCAACAAGCGCACCGGCAAAGACCCCAACGCCGTGAAGGTGGTGAAGCCCGCCATTACGCCCGTGCCCGTCAACCGTGAGGTGGCTTCCGACTTCTACAAGCAAGTTACCGGCCTCAGCTCCCCCGACTTGCAGCCGGTGTTTCTGGACTACAAGAAGGACATTCAGGAAACCAAGCTGGCGTCGGGCATTCCGGTGTTCTACACCCGCAACACCGAAAACAACCTCTTCAACCTGTACTACCTGCTCGACCTGGGCACCAACAACGACCCCAAGCTGGGCCTCGCCGCCGACTACTTGCAGTACCTCGGCACCGATAAGTACACCGCCGAGCAGTTGCAGCAGGAGTTCTATAAGCTGGGCTGCTCGTTTGCGGTAAGCAGCGGCCAGGACCGGATTTACGTGAGCCTCAGCGGCCTCGACAGCAACATGGAGCCGGCCTTGCAGCTGTTTGAAAGTTTGCTGAACGCGCCCAAGCCCGACGCCGCCGCCCTCAAGAACATGGTGGCCGGCGTACTAAAGTCGCGCCAGGATGCCAAGCTCAACAAGCAAGTGATTCTGAGCCAGGCCATGGTGAACTACGCCAAGTACGGCCCCAAGAACCCCTTCACCAGCCAGCTCAGCGAGAAAGAGCTGAAGGCCCTGAAACCCGAACAGCTCACGGCACTCATCAAGAGCATTCCTACGTATCAGCACCGCGTGCTGTATTATGGGCCGCGCAAAGTATGGGGTGTCATCAACACTACTCTTTATCCTCATGATAACTTACCTGCAAAAAGAGACACTCTGAATGGCGTTACAGATGTGTTATTAAAGTTTCACAAAACGCCTGCTGAACTCACGCCGGTACCGGCCAATAAGGATTTCGCGGAGCAACCCATGAACGCGCGCAAGGTCTATTGGGTGGACTACAACATGGTGCAAGCCGAAATCCTGTTTTTGAGCAAGGGCCCCGTTTACGACAAAGGCATTGTGCCCACCACTAGCCTCTACAACGAGTACTTTGGCGGCAGTATGGGCAGCATCGTGTTTCAGGAGCTGCGCGAAAGCAAGGCCCTGGCCTACTCGGCTTCGTCGCGCTTCGCCAATGCCGATAAGGCGGGCCGCAGCAGCTACAACATGAGCTACATCGGCACGCAGAGCGACAAGCTGCCCGAGGCTATGGCCGGCATGAACACCCTGCTCAACGACATGCCGGTGGCCGAGGCCAACCTGCAAATCGCCAAAAACGCCATCCGCAACAGCATTGCCACGGAGCGCATCACCAAGTCGGATATCCTGTTCAGCTACGAGCGGGCCAAGCGCCTCGGCCTCGACTACGATTTGCGCCGCGACGTGTATGAACAAACGCCCAACATGAGCTTCACCGACCTGCAAAAGTTTCAGCAGGCCCGCGTGAAAGGTCAGAACCAGACCATCTTGGTCATTGGCTCCAAAGACCGTCTCAATTTCAAGGAGCTAGCCAAATACGGCCAGCTTCAGCAACTCACGCTGAAAGAGATTTTCGGCTATTGATTTTTAGTGCGTAGTGCCTCGTGCTTGGTGCTTAGGCGGTTCCTCGAAACCAGAACCGCTTTTTCTCCACTAGGCACTAGGCACTACGCACTATGCACTAAAAACTAACTACTAAAACACCAGTAACCGTCAATTAACAACTGACACTTTTCCCAATGGCAGAAAAAATCACCATCAAAAACGGCAAACTGAATGTACCTGACCAGCCTATCATTCCCTTTATCGAGGGCGACGGTACGGGTCCGGACATTTGGGCGGCCTCTGTGCGCGTATTCAATGCAGCCGTAGAAAAAGCGTACGGTGGCGCGCGCAAGCTGGTGTGGAAAGAGGTGATGGCCGGTGAAAAGTCGTTCAAGCAAAGCAACAACTGGCTGCCCAACGAAACGCTGGATGCCTTCCGCGAATACCTGGTGGGCATCAAAGGCCCCCTCACCACGCCGGTAGGCGGCGGCATCCGGAGCCTGAACGTGGCCCTGCGCCAGGAACTCGACCTCTATGCCTGCGTCCGGCCGGTGCGGTGGTTTGAAGGCGTGCCTTCCCCCGTAAAGCACCCCGAGCTGACCGACATGGTCATCTTCCGCGAAAACACCGAGGACATCTACGCTGGCATCGAGTACATGAACGGCACGCCGCAGGCCCAGAAAATGCTGGAATTCCTGCAAGACGAGATGGGCGTGAAGAAAATCCGCTTCCCCGAAACGTCGTCGTTTGGTATCAAGCCGGTTTCCAAGGAAGGCACTGAGCGCCTGGTGCGCGCCGCCATCCTGTACGCCATTGAGCACAAAAAACCATCGGTGACGATTGTGCACAAGGGCAACATCATGAAGTTCACCGAAGGCGCCTTCAAAACCTGGGGCTACGAGCTGGCCGAGAAGGAATTCGGCGACAAAGTGTACACCTGGAGCCAGTACGATAAAGTATTGGCCAAGCAGGGCCAGGAAGTAGCCGATGCCCAGCAAAAAGCCGCTCTCGACGGTGGCAAGATCCTCATTAAGGACAGCATTGCCGATGCCTTCTTGCAGCAGATTCTGCTCCGCCCCGCCGAGTACTCGGTGGTAGCCACCCTGAACCTGAACGGCGACTATATCTCCGACGCGCTGGCCGCCATTGTGGGCGGTATTGGTATTGCGCCGGGTGCCAACATCAACTACCTCACCGGCCACGCCATCTTCGAGGCCACCCACGGCACGGCCCCCAAGTACGCCGGCCAGGACAAGGTGAACCCCGGCTCGGTTATCCTTTCGGGCGCCATGATGCTGGAGCACCTGGGCTGGCAGGAAGCCGCCGACCTCATCTACAAAGGCCTCGAAGCCGCCATTGCCTCCAAGCGCGTCACCTACGACTTCGAACGCCTAATGGAAGGTGCCACCCTGCTGAAATGCAGCGAGTTCGGCGACGAGATTATCAACCGAATGTAGTAGCTTGGCAATAGCCAATTAAACAACGAAACCCCGCGTCGGCTGTAAGGCTGACGCGGGGTTTTTATTTGGCGGTGGTATAAAGAGAGGTGATTGACGTTTTTGCCTCAACACTGATAACGGCAAACAGCACTTAGAAAACGACCCTTCGCCGAAATGAACAAACTGCTGCATCACCTCCCTTTATACCACTGCCTTTTATTTTAATAATGTATGAAAAGCCCTGTTAAATACATAATAGTCCTAGTAGCACTATCAATTTCATCATGCACTTGGAACCAATCCGAAATACCCGCAGATTTTGCTATAAAAATTGAAGGAATGTTTCATGATAAGGTTGATACATTCAATGGAACTTATGTGCGTTCTGGCGTTAAAAAACCAAAAAAGAAGGAAATAATAAACGGAAGAGAAACAGGGAGAAATATAATTGAATACTCCGATTCAGTGGTTTATACAACATTTACTATCCAAGAAAAGCAAGAACTTTATTCTCTTTTAAGAAAAATTAATTATACCACTTATCCCGATACATCGAAAATTGAGTGTGAATCAGACATTGTACCTTCTCACAAGATTCATATAAAAGTTCGTGCCAATAATAGAATAAAATATATCAGCTACAATGATGGTTGCCAAGATAATAACAACGAAATAAAAGCTGCTAGAAGTATCGTTAATCTAACAATGGAAATTTTAGAACGACATAAAGAAGTAAAACAATTGCCAGAAACTGTATTGCTTGATCTGTAGTATTACCAATTACTATAATTAATATCTACTTATGGACTTACTTTACTCTATGCTGTATACATAATAGCACAACGTGAAACCAATTGGCTTTGCCAACCGGTTTCTGTTTCACACGTTTACCCATAACTGCTAGGTTGAGGGTCTACTAACCACCCACTTCCTGAAGCCCCGACTGTTGCCGCAGCCGGGGCTTCGTCTTTTTACAGACGACGCGTTGGCGGGGTGACAACCGTGCGAATGGGTAAAGGTAGTACCCTATACTGAGGCGCATTGATGTAACAGATACGCATTAGCATCATTCTTGCACAGACGCTGTCAACTAATGCAATAAGTATATGAAACCCCTACTATTGAGCTTCTCTCTGCTGTTCTTTTACTTTGGCGCTTTAGCTCAGGTCACCGTGGTAGTCAATCCTGATGGGACGCACTCGACTGTACATCAGGGAGCTGGCACGGCTGTTATTGTGAATTCGGACGGCACTCATTCAACCGTCCACAATGCGCAGAGTGCAACTCCCGTAGTCGTCAATTCGAATGGAACTCACACGGTGATTCACCGCCATAACGACACGGCAGTGCAAATCAATCCAGATGGGACTCATACTGTACATATCCGTTCACTCAATGATAGTACCCGCACTGGCTTCCCCTTCTGGCTGTGGCGGAAGCCCAAAAAGTAGTTTTGCATCCCAAGTCCGCGGCTACCTAGTCCCTGCTAACCATTTCCAGAAAAGCCCTATACCTCTGATATATCCTGTTTAAGTGGTTTCAACTTTTTAGTTCCAAAAGCTTGCCTTTTAAATTTTCAGGACTACCTTTGTTGTTCTCCAACGCAAACGGCGCGGGATTTATCTTGTAGAATGATGAAACTGGCAGACATACCCTCCTCTCTCGGGGGTGGTGATTCGGGAAAAACTGGTCCGGCGGCCGGCTAACTACACCGTGGAGGTTCGAATCCTTCTTCTACAGCTTACCCGAAAGACCGATTGAAACACAGAGCCTCTGCAAAGAGCTTCCCGTTTCAGTCGGTCTTTTGTCGTTTATAGCTGCTTGCGCAGCTCTCCTCTGCTCACGTAGGCTCTGGCGGGAGTGTATGATTCAACTGAAGCGGGTTACCTGCGTTGGTAGTGGGTATTAAGCTGGGTAGCGCCCACACGGGCAGCGCCTTTTATCTTTTTACTCACTTTCAGTCTTCCCCATGAAAAAAGCACTATTCCTCGCCCTGGGTGCGGCTTCCCTGTCTTTGGCTTCCTGCGGCAACTCCGACACTACCGAAGCCACCACCACCACCGAAATTAATTCTGCTTCCGATTCCACTGGCATGGAGGGCGACAATAAGGCGTCTATTCCGGATGGCAACACCAGCCCCGAAAGCGCCGGAGCCACTACCGCGCCTACCACCTCGGAAGGCACCACTACCAGCGGTGTAGCCCCCACCGACTCGACAGCAGCCGGTCAATAACCGGCAACGCATAGCGCGCTAAACGCCAGCAAAGCGGATTTTCCTCTGGTTACAGGGGAAAATCCGCTTTGCTGGCGTTTAAGAAAGACCTAAGGATACGGTATTCAGGATTTCGCGACCGTTGGAGCGCAGGGCTTGGCCGGTGATATAGGTAGCGTCATCGGACAGGAACATATAGCTCTACTTCCAACTTCTGATACGTCACGAAAGTATTATCGAGCTACTCCTGCTCCGGTTTCAGTAGAGTGCCAGACTCATCTTACTCTAGTCAGTAAACGCTGACGCTGACTATTGCGGCGCAGCTAACTCAGCGAATTCTGCTAAGGTGCTGGCCACAAAACGCGCATTACCATCGGTGAAAAACGAGAGGCGAGCCAGAATTCCTTGCCATGCTTCCAGCTTTTCGGCATCGGTTAGGTTGTAGTTCCACTGATATTGGCCTTCTACGAGCACGAGTTTGTAAGCACTCTGCCGCCACAGATGCTCTAGCACCACTTCCCCGGTGGGCAGCCGCAGCACGCTAGTGCCATCCTCCCCCACCGATACGAACAGAAACGTTGCCCGGTAGTAGCACAGCGTCCGGTGGCCTTCCTTGTCGGACGACGACAGCGCGAACTGCCCGCTTTTCAGTTTAGCTAGCAACTGCTGCTGGCATTCCGCTATTGTGTTGGCAAGCGGAATTGGCGGCGGGGTTGGCACGGGGGCTGGAGTCGGTTTCATCAGCAGGGAAACGAGTTTCTGAAACATACGGCGCTGCTTACGCTACTCCGGCCTGCACCACCCGCGCCGTTACCAGTAGCTGCCCTACGTGGCGCGTAGTATGTTCGGCAGCGTGCACCAGCAGCCCAATAACGGTGCTGGGCAACCCGGCCCGCCCCACTGGCCGGAACTCCGGCAACGTAGCCTCGGGCACGGTGGGCAGATAAGCTAGCAACTGGTCTACGGTGCTATGAAAGTGCTGCACCAGAGTTGCTGTGCTGCCAGGTGTAGTGGGCACGTCGTTTTCGGCGGCCAAGTAAGCAAGCTGGACTTCGGACAGTGGCTGGTGGCGGGCGTAAGTCTGCATCCGGTCGAGGACGCCAGCTAAGTGGCGCAGATGAAACCCCACCGACGCTACCCCGGCCGGGCGCGCCGTCAGCAACGCATCGGGGAAGGTGTGGAGGGCGGTTTCCACTTCATGGCGGGCTTGCAACAGCGCGTGAGCAACGGGCTGTAGCAACGGCGGCACCGCTGGCAGGGGGCCGCGCAACCAGAATTCGGGCGGTGAGGTAGCAGGTGACTTCATACATGCATAACCCGAACCAGACAGGCTTGTTGGCGTGCACTGCTGGGCACTGGGCAGCCAGAGCAAACCAGGTCTACAAGCAGCTACGCCACAACACGTAGCGTAAGGTATAGCTCATGGCCTGCCTCAGTACCACCTAACTCCTTGCCGCCCCCAACCTCATATGCAGCACCAAGGCGCCAAGAACTGATGCCGGCAACTGCCGCAACGGGGTGCGCTGAAGTCACTTGCGGGGCAGACTTAGCTGTATCTCTGCAACTACTTTGCATAAAAACGCTTGGCGGCCGATGATTCCGGCGAGTGGCTTTTCAGTAATGTTCGGGGCCCACGTCACCGCGCGCGGGCCCACGCCGTATGCATCCTATTACGCCTCTTCCCACTCCCACCTATGCCTTCCTTGTATTACCAAAATGCCACAGGGTGCTTGTATGCGCATCCTGATGGCTACGCCTTACTTCGGTACCACGCCGGTACTCGCAGCTTGCTCGATTTGCATGAGTTCCTGCTCCACACCGGGCAGTTGCTTTTCCGCCGCCGCTGGCATAAAATGCTTATCGACCAACGGCTACTCTCGCCCTACACTGAGAGCGAGCAAGCACTGCTGCTCAATTATTGGCAGGCTCGCCACTTCACCCTTGGGCGCACTATCAGCGCGGTTCTGCTTGCCACCGGCGCCGCTACGCATTGCACGTTCACCCAGGTTTGGGAGGAAGCTAGCAGTTCGGTGCCTTATAGCCTCTTCGACGACGAAGCAGAGGCGGCCCAATGGCTGCTAAGCCAACGATAGCCAAGTTGTGCCACTTCGGATTTATACTGCTCGCCATCATTATTTCTGGTGCCGGTACTTGATGCTATGTCACGATTTAGCTTGAACGCGCATCAAAACAGCTCGGTGTATTCTCAATAGGACGCACTTCGACTTGAAATTTCTTATAATAGTAATTATGTAGTCTCATTATAGTACCAGTCCCAAAATGAAGATGCATGTCCTTTCGCTCAGCGCCCTGCGCCCCGACCTTTGATGGCATAAACGCCATCAATATTCGCGCTTACCACCCCACCTAGCTGCATCATGGAACTCACCGCCCTAGCTCTTTTTCTGGCTTCCACCCCGCAAGCCCTCCCCGACTTCACTACTATTGACGGCCGAACGATACCGTATGCGGAAGGAGAAGCCGCTTTGCACCAAGGCCAAGCAGTGCTCATCGGCGGCCTGTTCGTTGGGTCTCTCTCAACTACCGGCACCTTACCCGTGGCTGCTTAATAACCGATACTCCTACTTCTACATATAAGAAAAGCTCCGCTAGGCGGAGCTTTTCTGTTGCGTGATAAGCCACTAAGCAGCAGGAGCCTATTTATACGGGCAGAGTGCGGCGGAAATGCAGTTGGAGAATGTCGTTGATTTTCTCCTTAGTGAGAGGTTTACTGACTAAGCCAGCAATGCCTAGTTCGTCGAGACGGGCCAGGTCACGGGCATCCATTGTGGTGGTTAGCATGATGATTACTGTTGAGGCGGATTGCGCCTGCGGAAGCTGCTTGTAAGCTTCCAGGAATTCAATACCATTCATGCCCAGCATATTCACGTCCAGCAGCAGTAGGGCTGGTTTAACGGGGTTATTGGCTTGCGTGAGCAGGTCTAGAGCTTGAGCGCCATCTTCTGCCGTCACCAGATGGTCGGTAACGCCAAGTTGCTTGAAAAGCAGTTCGTTGAGGAAGTTATTGGTTGAGTCGTCATCGACTAGCAGAATGCTCGATAGTTTTTCCATGAACCAGGAGAAGGTAAAAGCCCGCTTATCAGGGGGAGAGAGACCATAAAGGTAGTGCCCACAGCTGGCTGGCCCTATACCGCAATGGTACTGCGTTTTCAATCAGCCGTTTGACCATCTCCAGGCCCACCCCGGAGCCTGCTGCGTGGCTGTGCAGACGACGAAACATACGGAGGAGCTGTTGCTGCTGTTGCTCGCTCAGCCCAAGCCCGTTGCCCTATACTTCCAGCACCAGTTGCTTCACCTGCGCGGGTACCGTGGGATTGGCTATGGCTGGGGCCCAAGACACGGAGCAAGCAGACAAGCCGGCAGGAGGTAGCGCAACGTGCACAGCAGCTTCTGGCTGCTTCTGAAAACTGAAAAGCGTTTCGGCAGCGGGCCGGCGGCACGGTTCCATGCACACCACCAACTGCTCCGTACGGTGGGTAGTGCCGTATTGCTACGAAGATGAGTACCAGCGTGGCGCTCCTGTGCTTCGGCCGCAATCCTGCACAGGCGCAGGGCCGGTTGCGGCCGTATTCCAATTGAAATTCAGTATTTTTCTATTCAATTCTACCCTTTCCACTTTTCTTATTTTGCTATGGCTCTTGACCTGACGACTGATGCTCTGATTGATACTGTATCATTGCCCGGTGCGCGCGTGGCTCCCTTGGTTCGGGAGCCCGGCATTCCTAGCTCCCAAACCGTAACCGGCCTGGAAGTGCGCCTCTCGCGGGTGTTTATTGAGAACAACCGCACCCCCAAAGTCTTTCCTTTTCCGGGGTTTGCCAATGTGTATTTGCTGCTGGTGGTGTTCGATAACCTGAACCCCGAGCCGCAGACGCTCACCTTATCCGGCTTTGCCCGCATCGACGACGAGGAAGATTTGCCGGTTGATAAAACCGCCTACTACTGGAAGCAAAGCGAGCCGGCCGGCCCGGTACCGTCGCAGGTGCATGTGCTGCTTTCGGTGCTGAAAAGCAAGAAGGGCCTGCGCGATACGGGCGCCGTAATGGCCCAGGCCCGCGACTCCGACGACTACCGCAGCCTGGTGTCGGAAGTGGTGGGCGCCATTACCAGCGCGCCGGCTCGGGCCGCCGAGGTGCTGCTGCAACTAGGCGCGGTGGTTGGCAACTTGTTGAAAGACGTGGAAGACAAGCCGCTTTTCACGCAGGTTATCAGCTTTACCGACATCAACGGCGACTTTGACACGCTAGGTAAAACGCAGGTAACCAAGCAGAACAACTACGTACAAACCACCCTCACGCTGATTGTGCGCGACCCCGCCCGTGAGCCGTCAACGGGCGAACCCCTATAGCCTGGTACGAACAGCTTACCGCAGCTTTTCCGGAACGTTGCGCGGGTGCCCGTGCCTTACAAGGGCACTCACGCAACGTTTCGGGGGTTGGGTACAGAGCCGATTTGTGCGCTACACATAGCTTTCGGTTGGTTAAAACGCACTTTCCCTGGGTGAGTATTAGGGCTTTGGCACGGCAAGGCTACCTTTGTACCCATGTTGCAAGTATCACAGCGCGGCCAAAACATCCCGGCTTCTCCGTTTCGTAAGATGACACCCTTCGCCGACGCGGCCAAGCGGCGCGGTATCAAGGTGCACCACCTCAACATCGGGCAGCCCGATATTGAAACGCCCCCGGCGGTAATGGCGGCGGTGCAGCAAGCCGATATTCGGGTGCTGGAGTACTCGCCCAGCGCGGGCCACCTGAGCTACCGCCGCAAGCTGGCCGACTACTACCAGCGGGCCAGCATCAACGTGGCGGCCGAGGACATTTTGGTTACCACGGGCGGCAGCGAGGCCATCCTGTTCGCCTTGATGTGCTGCCTGAACCCCGGCGACGAAATGATTGTGCCGGAGCCGTTTTATGGCAACTACACGGCCTTTGCAGTAGCAGCTGGCATTACGCTGGTGCCCGTCACGTCGTACATCGAAGATGGATTTGCCTTACCGCCGCTGGCTGATTTCGAGCAGGTGATTACGCCACGCACCCGCGCCATTATGATTTGCAACCCCAACAACCCCACCGGCTACGTGTACAGCCAGGCCGAGCTGCTGGGCGTGCTGGCGCTGTGCCACAAGCACCACCTGTTTTTGCTGTCCGACGAGGCCTACCGGGAATTCTGCTACGACTCGCCCTACATCAGCGCCCTGCACCTGCCCGATGCTGATGAGCACGTGGTATTACTCGACACCATATCCAAGCGTTATAGTGCCTGCGGGGCTCGGATTGGCGCTTTCGTTACGAAGAACAAGCAATTGCAAGAAGCTGCTCTGCGCTTTGCTCAGATGCGGGTAAGCCCGCCCGGCTTGGCACAGCTACTCGGCGAGGCCGCTACCGACCTGCCTGAGTCGTACTTCGACCTCACCAAAGCCGAGTACCAGAGCCGCCGCGACCTGCTGGTGGCGCGCCTGCGCCAGATGCCCGGCGTGGTTTGCCCCATCCCCGGCGGCGCGTTCTACGTGCTGTGCCACCTGCCCGTTGACGATACCGACCACTTTGCACAGTGGCTGCTGGAAACCTTCGACCACAAAGGCGAAACGCTGATGGTGTCGCCGGCGGCGGGTTTTTACGCCACGCCCGGCTTGGGCCGCCAGCAGGTGCGGCTGGCTTACGTAGTCAACCAGGATACCATCAACCGGGCTATGGACTGCCTGGAACTGGCCTTGCAGCAGTACCCCGGCCGGATTGGCGTTGCTACAACACCCGCCGAAGCCGACGTTGTAAACCGGTAGGAAGCAGTGCTGGTAAGTACTTCTACTATTTCCATTAGAACGTTATGCTGAGCGCCGCCGAAGCATCTCGCGTGCTGATGCTGAGTTACCAACTTCTTAATGCAGCACGCTTGAGGCGTCGGCTCTGTGTGACCAGGCGCTTTTGCTCGGCAATATGCTTGCATGCGTTGCGTTAGGCGTTGTAACTGGCAAGTTGCGTAGGTTGGGCGTGGTTCTTGCCAAAAGCTGAAGCCATGAAATACAGTACACTTCTGTGGTTTGCCTTGCTTGCTAGCCCCGCCTCCACGTGGGCCCAAACGGCTGCCCCCCGGCCGTTGGTGCGGCAGCTTACGCTCCGCGTGAACGGCCAGCCCGTAGCCGCCGACACGATTAGCTCCCGTTTCTTTCTGAGCGAAGCAAAAACACTCACGCTCAACGTGGTGCGGGCCGACGACCCCGACGGGGCGGGCCTCACCATTATTATCGACCGGTTTCCGCTGCAAACCGGCACCTATGGTTTTCAGGAGATTCTGAGTGGGCGCAACCGGGATGCGTCGTACCGGTTTGGCAGCACGGCGGCCTACTCGAAATCCTGTTCTGATAATCCTGGGTCGGTAACCATTACGGCCATCAATGGGGAGCGGCACTGGCTGGCGGGCAGCTTCCGGTGTACCGTGTGCGAGTCGGGCCGCGGCGGCAAGCGCATCACGCTGGATGGCACGTTTCGGTATCCGGTGGAGAAAGAGTAGGTGTTTGTGTTCCGGCTACAGGAAAACTCAGATTGATTTCTCAACAACTTAACTCAGATTCCTCCTACGTTGGAAGGCTAATTTACATTCATTGAGTAGCTTTCGTTTTTTGAAAGTCACTTCTCTCCTATGCCTCTTTCTTTCCTGCCCCGCCTCACACTGGCGGCTGGCTTACTGCTTGGCAGTGCATCCGCTGCTTTAGCCCAAACCACCGCGCCCAACCGCTTTGTTACGGATAGCCTTGATAGCTACATTCGGCGTGGCATGCAGCGCTGGCAAGTGCCGGGGCTGGCTATAGTGGTGGTGAAAGACGGCAAAGTGGTGGTGCAGAAAGGCTACGGGGTGCGCGAGGTGGGCAAACCGGAGCCCGTGGATGCCAACACGCTGTTCATGATTGCCTCCAACACCAAGCTGTTTACGGGCACAGCGCTGGCCAAGCTCGACGGCGAAAAGAAAATCAACCTCGACGAGAAAGTAATCAAGTACCTGCCCGATTACCGGCTCTACGACTCGCTGGCTTCCCAAGTGGTAACGGTGCGCGACCTGATGAGCCACCACTTCGGCTTCAAAACGTTTCAGGGCGACTTCACTTTCTTCAAGTCTAATCTGGAGCGCAAAGAAATAGTGCGGCGCATGCGCCTGATGAAGCCCGGCGGCCAGTTCCGGCGCGACTATGGCTACAGCAACTCCGGCTTTGTGACGGCGGGCGAGGTAGTGCCCGCCGCTACCGGCGGTACCACCTGGGAAGCCTACGTGCAGCAAAACCTGTTGCAGCCGCTGGGTATGAGCAGCACCTACCCCGCTTCGGTGGGCTTTGGGCAGCGCCCCAATATTGCCCACGCGTACTCCAACACCTTTGGGCCGTTGGCTGAGGTAGCCTTTGATAACTGGGACAATATGGCCCCCGCCGCCAATATAGTATCCAACGTGACGGACCTGGCCAAGTGGCTGCAATTCCAGCTGGACAGTGGCCGCTACCAAGGCAAGCAGGTGGTGCCGTGGGCGGCGCTACGCAAAACCCGCGACGCCAATACCGTTATTACCAGCCGCAAATCCACGATTTACCCGATGCACTTCATCACCTACGGGCTGGGCGTGGAAGCGGCCGACTACAACGGTAAGCAGATTTTCTGGCATACGGGCGGCGCCTCGGGGCAGGTCAGCAACGTGTGTTTCGTGCCGGAAGCCGGGCTGGGCATTGCCGTACTTACCAACAACGACAACCAGAGTTTCTTCGAGCTGCTGCGTTACCAACTACTCGACAGCTACCTCGGCATGCCCTACGTGGACCGGAGCGCGCAGGGCCTGAAACGCAAACAACAGGCTGAAGCCACCCAAGTTGACCCCACGAAGGAGCTGGCTGCCCGCGTCAGCAAAAAGAATAAACCAACGCTGCCGCTCAAAGCCTACGTGGGCGAGTACGAAAACGCGCTGTTCGGCCGCATCAGCGTCAGCCAGAAAGGCAAGCAGTTGCTCGTCACGCTCCCCAACCACCCCGGCCTCACCGCCACCCTCGACTACATGGACGGTCAGGAGTTTCGCGCCACTTACTCCGATTTGGTCTTCGGCGTGATGCCCGCCAAGTTCGTGGTGGATGGCGACAAGGTGAAGACGGTTGAGCTGCGCGTGAATGACTATGTGGAGTACGACCCGTACGTGTTTAACAAGCTGTAAGTAGTTCTGGTGGGGTGCCTCACCCCCCGGCCCCCTCTCCGAAAAGGAGAGGGGGAGCCTAACGACACAGTACCATACATATGACCACTAACCAACGTGGCATAGCATAGAAACACAAGAGCCGCAGCTTTTCAGCTGCGGCTCTTGTGTTTTTGACGACTGGCTCCCCCTCTCCTTTTCGGAGAGGGGGCCGGCCCCGGAGGGGTCCCGTGAGGCACCGCCAGAACTGCTTACAGCGTGGCCAGGTCAATCACGAAGCGGTATTTCACGTCGGACTTTATCATCCGCTCGTAGGCTTCGTTGATGTAGTCCATGCGAATCACTTCTACGTCGCTCATTACGTTGTGCTCGGCGCAGAAATCCAGCATTTCCTGGGTTTCCTTGATGCCGCCAATCAGCGAGCCGGCAATGCGGCGGCGCTTGGCAATCAGGTTGAAGGCGTGCAGCTGCGGCGCTTCCGGGGGCACGCCGAGTAGCACCATCGTTCCGTCGCGGCGTAGGCTGGCCACGTAGGGCGTCAGGTCCATGGGGGCCGATACGGTGTTGATGATGAGGTCGAAGTAGTTGGCTACCGACTTCATGGCATCCTGGTCTTTGGTTACCACAAACTTGTGGGCCCCCAGGGCTTTGGCGTCGGCCTCTTTGTTGGCGGAGGTGCTAAGCACAGTCACTTCGCAGCCCATTGCGGCGGCAAACTTCACGGCCATGTGGCCCAGGCCACCCAGGCCCATTACAGCTACCCGGTCGCCTTGCTTGGCGTTCCACTCGCGTAGCGGCGACCAAGTGGTGATGCCCGCGCACAGCAGCGGCGCCACGCGGGCCAGGTCCAGCTTCTCCGACACGCGCAGCACGAATTTCTCGGTTACCACGATGTTGTTGGAATAGCCGCCGTAGGTGGGCGCGCCGTCCTTGTCTTTGGCGTTGTAGGTGCCCACGAAGCCATTGTCACAGTACTGCTCCAGGCCGTCGTTGCACTCGGGGCAGTGCTGGCAGGAGTCAACCATGCAGCCCACGCCGGCCAAGTCGCCGGGCTTGAAGCCTTTCACGTGCGCGCCTACTTCCGTTACGCGGCCCACAATTTCGTGGCCGGGCACCATCGGGAAGATGGAGCCGCCCCACTCGTCGCGCACCTGGTGCACATCGGAGTGGCAGACGCCGCAGAACAGGATTTCAATGCGCACATCGTGCGGGCCTACGTCGCGGCGCTCGAACTGGAAAGGTGTGAGAGGAGCATTAACCGTTTCAGCGGCGTAGCCTTTAGATTCAATCATTAGAAAAGTTGGTTTTGGAAAAAACTGGCAGAACGAATTCGTTTAACCTGTTTTCAAAAGGAAGGTTTTGGGATGCTCGAAATGCGGCAGGAAAACTCGACCTTTTACCGGCCTGTATGTAGCACTTCGTTTCAGCCCTTTACGTCCTACCCACACTGCTATGACCCCACAACCCACTCCTTCCGCATCTGCCACCAGCCTGAAGCGCAATTCGCGCAGCCTACGCATCTGGCACTGGTTGAATTCGGCGCTGGTGCTGGCGCAGCTGGCTACCATTCTGTTTCTGTTTGTAATTGTTAAGGTGAAAACACTGGCACCGGAATTCAGCAAGGCACTAGCCGAAAAAGGCGTGACCATGCCCCCGGCCGACCTGCGCGGCCTCACCCGCATTGTGGCGCACCGCATCTGGGACTGGCACATCTGGATTGGTATTACACTGGCTTGCCTGCTGGCGTACCGCGTACTAGTGAGCTTCCTGCAACGGGGCGGCCAGCGCACCGATGCCAAACTGGCCCGCCTCAAGGGCCGCGCCGCCCAGGGTGAAGCCGGCGCCACCAAAGCCGTGTGGGTGCGCTACAGCTACCGGGTTTTCTATGTGATACTGGCCGTAATGGTGGTAACAGGCCTGGTGCTGGTATTTGAAGACTATTTCCCCAGCATCGAACACACAGTGAAGGAAATTCATGAATTCACGATGTACCTCGTCATTGCCTTTGTGGTAGCACACATCGTGGGCGTGTTCCGGGCCGAAGTCACCACCGAGCCCGGCATCGTATCGGACATGATACACGGCGGTGAGCCGGTGGAGGAATAATTCAGGTGGCCTTATTCAATTGCTCTTTGGCGCCCTCATGCGCGGAAGTGGATTCAACCGGCGTTGCGCCACCTTCCACCGGAGCTTGCCAGCCTTTCTGAAGCATGTCTTCCACCTGAGCTTTCAGGCGCTGCATAGACTGACGGGAGAACCGCTTTTGCAGCATCCGGCCGAACAGCTTGAAGCCCAGCCAATAGAATGGGTTGCGGATGCGGCCGGTTTGGGACAGGGCATGAATGCGAAACAACACCTGGCCGGTTGTTAGGTTTTTATGCACCGTGAAGTCGATTTGGCCCCGCTCGAAGTGCCCTTCCAAGGTGCGGTAGTTGTAGCCCCACACTTGTTCTTCGCCGCCTTCCGGCAAGGTGCGGCGCTCATCGGTTACGCCCCCAATGCGCACCCCAAACCAAAACGAAAACCCCAGAAACTGCGCCCGCAGCACCATCACGCGCTTTTCCAGCGGCTGGTCGGGCACGAAGATGCCGGTAATGAGGTTGGGCGGCGGAAACGTGTAGTTGCGCAACACTTCCTGCGCCGCGGCCCAAGAGCCCTGCGGTTCGGGGGGGCCAGGTTGTTCGGCAGGCAGCTCGGTTTCGTAGTCGTCCACGTTCCAGCCGGTTGCGCGGGTGTACTCGTGGGTACGGCTGAGGTCGAAGTTGTAGCCGGCTTTTTCATAGCTGGCCAACCGGGCTTTCTGCCGCTCGTTGAGGGGCCGGGGCTTAGGCATCTTGCGTGACGTTGGTTTCGGAGTCGGCTTGCTCGATGGTTTCCACGTGCACCGGGCCCAGTTGGAGGCCGCCGCTGTACGAGGCTACGCGCTGGCAGAAGGTTTCCCAGGTTTGCTGCTGCACTTTCTTGCCCATGCCCAGCGTGTCGTAGGTGAAAGCCACCAGCCCGTCGCGTGAGCGGGCCCAGGAGTGAATTTCGAATCGGATGGTATCGGGCAGGGAGGCGTGGGGGCTTACCGAAAACCGGATGCGGCCGGCTTCGGGGTGGCTTTCCAGCGTCACCAGCTCGAAGTAATCGGGCCCCAGCTCCGATACGCGCACGTCGCCGTTCCAGGGACCCAGAATCTTGATTTTGAATTCGTCATTAACTTCCAGGCAGGTGCCCGCGCCCTTCGATTTCGTGAATTCGGCCAGCAAATCCGGCGAAAAGTCAGGCACGTTGCACTGAATGTACTGCATCAGCTCAGTGGCGGAGTGGTGTGCGTGCTGCACATCCACCCAGTAGCGGCGCTCGAAATGGGGGCCGCTGCCGGTTTCGGCGGGTTGTTCGGGTTTAGGCATGGCCGGGAGTAACTGAGTAGCGGAGTGAGTGAGTAACTGCGTGCGTGGCGTACCTACCTCCTAACGCGGTAACCCAGCAGCAGGTTAATGGCCGAGCTACAAGCCGCGGCCTGGCCGCAGTTGCTACCCGCGCCGATTTGCGCCGTATGACCCTTACTCAGCTACTCCGTTACTCAGTTACTCTATGGCTTACTACCGCCCGCCCGGCCCCGCTCCCGACCCACTGCTTGTGCGCGACCTAACGCGCCTGCAAGACGAAATGCGCACCCGCGTCCGGCAGGAGCCGCTGGCACAAGAGCCGCAGCTCATTGCCGGCTGCGACTCGTCGTTTCCTACTCCCGAAACCATTTTGTCGGTGGTGGTGCTGCTGCGCTTTCCGTCGTTGGAAGTGGTGGAGAAAGTGTACAACGTAGGGCCGGTGCCGGTGCCCTACATTCCGGGGCTACTCTCGTTCCGGGAGGCGCCTAATGTGCTGCTGGCTTACGAAAAGCTGCGCCAAAAGCCCGACGTTATCATGGTGGATGGGCACGGCATTGCGCACCCGCGCCGCATGGGCATTGCGGCCCACCTGGGCGTGCTGCTCGACATGCCCACTTTCGGAGTAGCCAAACAGAAGCTGACTGGTACGTTTCAGGAGCCCGGCATGCTGAAAGGCAGTATTTCGCCGCTCACCGATGCGCGTAGTGGGGAGTTGCTGGGCGAGGTTATCCGCTCGAAAGACAAAATCAACCCGCTGTTCGTGAGCCCCGGCCACCGCTGCACCCAAGCCACCGCTACCCGCCTCACGCTGGCCTGCCTGCGCGGCTACAAGCTCCCCGAGCCCACCCGCCTCGCCGACCACTGGGCCGAGGAATTTAAGAAAGAGCTACGCTGAGTTGTCAGTTATGAGTTGCGAGTTATCAGTTGCTGGTTCAGAACGGCAGTAACAACTGACAACTCGCAACTCATAACTGACAACTCACAACCAACAGCTACGGCATGGCCGCCAGCAAACTGGTCAACGACTCAGCGGCAGCAGGCGGCAGGCTCAGTAGCCGCGCCACGGCGTTATACACCACTTGCGGAGTGCCGGCTTCGGCCAGAATACCGCGCTGCTGGCCGGTTTGCGTTGACTTGGAAAGCTTCCGGCCGGCTTCGTCCAGCAACAGGCCGTGGTGCAGAAACCGGGTTTGCTGGAACGACGCGGTGCCGGGTAGCTGCCCGGCCAGCCACAGCTGCGCCGCCGTGCTGGGCAGCAAATCTAGCCCCCGCACTACCAGCGTAACGCCCAGCCGCACATCGTCCACCACCGACGCTACCTGATACGCCGCCGTTCCATCCTTTTTGCGCACCACAAAATCGCCCAGCGCATCGGCCAAAGGCACGGAGTACGGGCCTTGCCAAAGGTCGGGTACGGCCACGGCAAGGGCCTCGGGCACATAGGCGCGCCAAGCCGTTTCGGGCGTGCTTAGCGGCAACTGCTGGGTACGGCAGGTGCCGGGGTAGAGGTGGCTGCCGGTAGTAGCGGCGCGGGCCAGTTCGGTGCGGGAACAGCGGCAGGCGTAAAACAAGCCAGGATGTGCCGCGCGGGCAGCTTGCAGCGCAGCCTCGTAAGTGGGTAGAAAGTGGCGCTGGGAATAGTGCTGCTCGAAGTCGTCGGGGCCGCTGGGGCCGTGGTCGTAGTTGAGGCCGAGCCAGTCCAGGGTCTGGAAGATGTTGGCCAGATACGCGGGCCGGAAACGGGCGCGGTCCAGGTCGTCGATGCGCAAATGCAGCGTGCCCCCGGCCCGGCGCGTGAGGAGCCACGTCAGCGTGAAGTTGACGGCGTTGCCGAGGTGCAGGAAGCCGCTGGGCGTGGGCGCCAGGCGCGATACAACAGGAAGGGAAGCAGGTAGCAGCATGATGCGTTAGGAGTGGAAATTTAACAGCATCTGCTTCGTTTGTTGATACTGCCCCGGCCTTGCGCTTACCAATTCGGAGCCAGAACGGTTTCAGGGTCGGGGTATAGTACGCCTGCGCTTTTCAACAATTCCGTTCGACGATGGACGGGGGCCAGCCCCGCCCCTACCTTCAAAACTGCTCTAAGCAGGCCCGAGTCAGCGCTTCACTAAGGCTGGATGCGCAGTAGTTTTCCCACTTCTTTTTGCATGCTAACTATATTATAAAGAACTAGTTAAACTATCAAAGCTGAAGAGTATCCAACCCGGCAGTTCACTTAGTATACTGCCGCATGAAACACTCGCTACTCTTTCTCACACTGCTACTTCTGCTATGGGTCCGGCCAAGCCAGGCCCAACAGTCAGCGCTGTACTTCCCCCCTCTTGCTCCGGCGGCTACCTGGACCAGCGTTACGCCGCAAAGCTTGGGCTGGTGCCAGCCGCAGCTCGATTCGCTGTTGAATTTCCTGGGCCGGAAGCGCACCAAATCGTTTATTGTGCTGCACAATGGCCGTTTGGTGGTGGAACGCTACTACGGCACCTACACGCAGGACTCGGTGTGGTATTGGGCCTCAGCAAGCAAGTCACTCACGGCTACGCTGGTGGGCATTGCGCAGCAGGAGGGCCTGCTCCAACTGTCGGACAGCACCTCGCGCACCCTCGGGCGGGGTTGGACCTCGGCGCCAGCGGCCAAGGAGAAGCTGATTACCGTGCGCCACCAACTCACCATGACCACCGGCCTCGACGACACGCCCCCCACACCCTGCGACAACGAAAGTACTACCGCCAGTTGCCTGCTTTACCGCACCGACGCCGGTACCCGCTGGGCCTACCACACCGGCCCCTATCGGTTGTTGCAAAACGTAGTAGCCAATGCCAGTGGCCTGACCTTCAACCAGTACACCAACCAGCGGCTGGCCTCGCGGATTGGCATGAATGGGCTGTGGGTACAGGGCATCTACTACAGCCGGGCCCGCGAAATGGCCCGGTTCGGGTTGCTGACGCTGGCCCGCGGCACTTGGAACGGTACTGCCATCCTGCGCGACACCGCCTACTTCCGCCAGATGACCACGCCTTCCCAAACCCTGAACCGCAGCTACGGCTATTTGTGGTGGCTGAACGGACAGACATCCTACAAGCTACCTGGTCCGCAGCAAATCACCTTTCCCGGCCCCATCATTCCCACTGCTCCCGCCGACCTTATTGCCGCGCTCGGCAAAAACGACCAGAAAATTTATGTGGTGCCCAGCCTGGGGTTGGTGGTGGTCCGCCAGGGCAAGGAAGCCGGTGACGTGGGCTTGGCCTTAACCTCTTTCGATACCGACCTATGGCGCTACCTGATGGCCGCTATTCAGTGCCGGCCGCTGGCCACTCACGCAAAAGCGGCTTTGAAAGCTCCGCTGGTTTACCCCAACCCCGCCACTACCACCGCTACCCTGGCGCCGGTTGCTGGCACTCGCACGCTACGCTTGCTTGATGCCACTGGCCAGGTCGTGTACCAGCAGGCTGTTGCCACTCAGCTATCCGTAGCGGGCTTACCCACTGGGGTTTACCTGTGCCAATGGGTATCGGCAGAAGGTGGCGTATTGGCTTCACGCCGCCTGCTGAAGCAGTAGCCAGGTTCATTCGGGTGCATTACAGACCCAAAAAAGCCGCTGGAATAATTCCAGCGGCTTTTTTTTGGATAGGCCGGGCGGCTTAGCGGGCGCCGGGCGGGCAGTTTTCTTTCAGGAACTTGGTGTAGGTGGCGGCCAGGTGGCGGCTGGTTCCTTCGCCTTCCGAAATGCTGTGGCTGCGGTTGGGGTAGGCCATCAGCTGGAAGGTTTTATTGTGCTTCACCAGCTCGTTGATCATCTGCTCGGCGTTGTTGTAATGCACGTTGTCGTCGCCGGTACCGTGCACGAGCAGCAGGTTGCCGCGCAGGTTTTTGGCGTAGTTCAGCGGCGAGTTTTCCACGAAGTAGTGCTTATCCTCGGGCAGCAGGCCCATGTAGCGCTCCTGGTAGATGTTGTCGTAGTTGAGCTGGTTATCCACGGCGGCAATGGAAATACCGGTTTTGTAGATCTGCGGGTACTGCATCAGCAAGCTGAGCGTGCTGGAGCCGCCCCCGCTCCAACCCCACACCGCCACGCGGCTGGTATCCACAAACGCGTTTTTCATTACTTCCTTGGCGCCCATAGCCTGGTCGCGGATGTTGAGCTTGCCGATGTTGTGGTAGATGGCCTTGCGGAACTCGCGCCCGCGCGGCGCCGGGGCGCCCCGGTTTTCCAGCGAAGCGTAGATGTAGCCGTCGTCGGCCATGCTGCCGGTGTAGAGGCGGTTGAAGCCGGTACCGAACCGGTCCGTCACGGTCTGGCTGGCAGGCTCTCCGTACACGTAGAACACGATGGGGTATTTCTTGCTGGGGTCGAAGTTGCTGGGCTTCACCATCCAGCCGTCCAAGGTCACGCCGTCCACAGTTTTCACCTGGAAGAACTCCACTTTCGGCACCTTCACGCTCTTGGCCCGCGCCGATACTTCGCCGCCGCTCAGGCGCTTGTGCGCCGGCAACGACACCACATCGGAAACCGGGTAGGTGGCGCTGTTCGAGAAGTTGTGCAGGGCCAGCTTGCCGTTCGGCGAAATATCGTAGCTGTTGCTGCCAGCTAAGTCCTGGGGCGTAACCCGCTCGGCTTTGCCGCCTTTCAGGGCCACTTTGTAGAGGTAGGTCTGGGTGGCGTTTTCGGGCGAGGCCGTGAAATAAATCAGGCCGTTTTTCTCGTCCACGAGCTGCATGCTAATCACGTCGTAGTTGCCTTTGGTGAGCAGCTTCTGCTGGCCGTTGCGGCCGACGGTGTAGATGTGGCGCCAGCCGTCTTTCTCGCTCAGCCAGATAAAGCTCTTGCCGCCGTCAATCCAGTCCCAGCCGATGGCTTCGGCTTTGGCGTCAATCCAGGCCTTGTCGATTTCGGTGTAAATCGGCTTTACGGCGCCGGTGCTGGCCGTGCACAGCAGCAGCTTGCTTTCGTTTTGGCGGCGGTTGAGCTGCTGAATAATCAGCTCGGTGGAGTTGGCGGCCCATTCCATGCGCGGAATGTAGTTCTGCACGGCGTCGCCGGGTACGTTCATCCAAGTGGTAGCGCCGCCCTGGGCCGGCACCACACCCACGCGGCAGCGGCTCGGGTCTTCGCCCACTACGGGGTATTCCACCGGAACAGTGAAGGGGTAGAGCTGGTCCGTGGTATTGAGCATCAGGTAGTTTTTGGTTTTGGCGGCGTCGAGCTGCCAGTAGGCAATGCTCTGCCCGTTCGGCGACCAGCGGAACCCGTCGCGGCAGTCCAGCTCTTCCTCGTACACCCAATCGAAGGTGCCGTTGATCAGCGACACGGTACCATCCGAAGTCAGCGGCTTGATGGCCGACGAGGCCAGGTCTTCCACGTAGATGTTGTGCTCACTCACGTAGGCCACGCGGCTGCCGTCGGGCGAGAACTTGGCAAACATCAACGACGACTCCGGCCGGCCTTTGCCGAGTTGCTTTAGGGTGTTGGCTTTCAGGTCGGCCACCCAATAGTCGCCGCGGGTGTCGTAGCGCCACACTTTCTTGGTATTGGTATGGATGAGCACTTTGCTGCCGTCGTCGGAAAACGCAAACCGCCGCACGTCGATGGGTGCTTGCTGGCCTTGGGGTGTGAGCAGGGCCTTGCTTACCAGCACGGTACGCTTGCTGTTGTCGCGGGCATCGAGCTGCACAATTTCGCCGCTGTCGGCGTCCATGTAGCCGTAGCCGTCTTTGGTCCATTGCGTGCCGGGGCCGAACTGCGCCTGAGTTTGCGCCACGAACAGCACCTGGAAAAGCAGAATCACTGCGGCGAGTGGCCGCGTGCACATTCTAAGCATGTGGGAATGGTTAAGCAGTTGAAAAGTGAGGGTGAAATTACGGAATGCGGCGGGGTGTTGCTTGTCGAGGTTGCGGCCAGCGAAACAGGCTCCCAAAGGTTGGCTGACCGGTTGGCGGTGCTGTTCTGTTTCTAAGACCCTTCTCTCCGGCTTTCGTTGCATCAAGCTGCTCTCCTATTCAGCTAGGGTGTGGACACCAAAGTATTTGTAATCAAAACAAGAGCGTCATGCAGCACGCAGTGCAGCAGCGCGCATGGTAATGTTGCACCGGTAATTCTGACTTCAGCACGCGAGATGCTGCGCGCTACATGACGTTCTTCTGTTCTTTTATTTACTGTCCACACACCTAGCTCTATATAGATATTTATGAACTTTAAATTT
Organism: Hymenobacter telluris; assembly: GCF_017313265.1. GTDB lineage: Bacteria > Bacteroidota > Bacteroidia > Cytophagales > Hymenobacteraceae > Hymenobacter > Hymenobacter telluris. The sequence goes on from NZ_JAFLQZ010000003.1 coordinate 445,617, forward strand.
TAAACTGATGTATGTACATATATTCCTACCTTTGGCAGGAAATCTCACTTGGAATTTCGCTACTTATGCAAACGCTCCTTCATACCGCCAACACGCGCGGCCACGCCAACCACGGTTGGCTGAATTCTTACCACAGCTTCAGCTTCGCGGGCTACAACAACCCGCAGCGCATGCACTTCGGGGCGTTGCGCGTGCTCAACGACGACACCGTAGCCGGCGGCATGGGCTTCGGCACCCACTCGCACGACAACATGGAAATCATCAGCATTCCGCTCTCGGGCACGCTGGAGCACAAGGACAGCGCCGGCAACCACGGCATTATCCAAAGCGGCGACGTGCAGGTAATGAGTGCCGGCACCGGCATTGCGCACAGCGAGAAAAACCACAGCCGCAGCGAGGAAGTGAAATTTTTGCAGATCTGGCTGTTCCCCAACCAGCGTAACGTGCCTTCGCGCTACGACCAGCAAACGTTCCGGGCCGAAGACCGCCACAACCAGTTCCAGCAGGTTCTGTCGCCCAACCCCGACGATGCCGGTGTTTGGATTCATCAGGATGCGTGGTTTCACCTGGCCGATTTCGATGCGGGCTTTGCAACTGAGTATCAACTGAAGCGCCCCGGCAACGGCGTGTACGTATTCGTGCTGGAAGGCGACGCCACGGTGGCCGGCCAACCCCTGCACCGCCGCGACGGTTTCGGCGTATGGGACACCAATTCGCTTGCCATCCAAGCCGACAGCAACACGCGCCTGCTGCTGATGGAAGTACCCATGAAGTTCTAAGCCCAATCCACTGTAGCGCGAAAATCTGTTTCGCAACGAGCAACGCGAGTATCCAGCGTCAGCTGACGTTGCAGGCGCGTGGGAACTCGCTCTGCTCGTCGCGAAACAGATTTTCGCGCTACAGTGGCCTAAGTTTCAACAATCAACTATCCGCAAATAACAATTAACAAATCATGCGTCACGCCCTCACCACTTACCCCGTTCTCGAAGCTATCCGCAAACGGTGGAGCCCCCGGTCTTTTGCCAGCACTCCGGTTGCGCCCGACACGCTGAACCAGGTATTTGAGGCCGCCTCCTGGGCAGCCAGCGCCATGAACCTCCAGCCCTGGCGCTACCTCTACGCCCACCACTCCGACCAGGAGAACTTCCAGAAGCTGCTGAGCTGCCTGCTGCCCGGCAACCAGCCCTGGGCCAAAAACGCCCCCGTGCTGATTCTGGCGCTAGCCAAAACCCTGAACGACGACGGCACGCCCAACGGCGCCGCCATCCACGACCTGGGCCTGGCCAACGGCAACCTCTCGCTGGAAGCTACTGCCCTGGACCTATACACGCACTTCATGGGCGGTTTCGACCGGGAAAAGGCCAAGCAGGTATTTGAGCTGCCCGACGGTTTGCAGCCCGTGGTGATGATTGCGCTGGGCTACCTCGGTGGGGCCGAGCAGCTGGAAGAGCCGTTCCTGAGCCGCGAGAAAGCGCCCCGCCAGCGCAAGCCCCTCAGCGAAATTGCCTTCGAGGGCAAACTATAGCTGGCCGCCGCCCGAAGCGTAGACTTTGGGCGGCGGCCTTCGTTTCTTTCTCACCATTCCTCAGACCTTCCAATGCCACACACCATCATCAAAGCCGCCGACCGGGGCATAAAGGACATCGGCTGGCTGCAAAGCAATTTCTCGCTCAGTTTCGGGCCGTATGCAAACCCCGTGCGGAGCGGCTTTGGCTTGCTGCGCGTGTTCAACGACGACTTTGTAAAGCCCGGCAACGGGTTCGGGCTGCACGCTCACGCCAACATGGAAATCATATCGGTGATGCTAGCCGGCCGCATGAACCACATCGACTCGCTGGGCTACAAGGAAGAAGTTTCCACTGACTGGGTGCAGATTATGAGTGCGGGCAGCGGCCTGCGCCACGAAGAGCACAACATCGGCGACGACGAGGTGAACTTCCTGCAAATCTGGGTGGAGCCGAAGCTGCAAAACGTAACGCCCCGCTACCAGCGCCGCCATTTCCCGGCCGAGAAGCGCCGCAACCAGCTCACCACCATTGTCAGCAATGAGGAAGGCACCACGCATTGCTGGATCAACCAGAACGCCAAACTTTCGCTCGGCTTCTACGATGCCGGCCAGACCCTGACCTACACCTTGAACCCACTCAACAAAGGCGTATTCATCTTCGTGATGGAAGGCGCCTTGGGCGTGAATGGCGAGGCAGTAGCTCAGCGCGAAAGTATTGGTCTGTGGGAAACGGCTTCGGTGGAAATAAGCTGCTCCACCAAAAGCAAATTCATTGTAATTGAAGCGCCCATCAACCATTAATTGCGACGACCACTAGCAGAAACCATCGGTTTTTGCATTACCGGTTAACAAGCTGATTGAAATGCACTGTAGCGCGAAGGCTAGGCTTCGCGCTACAGTGCATTTTGCATTTATTTCACCCCTAAGCAGGCATCTACAGTAACTACAGCTCGAAAATTATCCCGACCTTAGCCGCCTTAATTATTGGATTTATTCGCTGTATGAAACAACGTCTTCTTTTATTAGCATTCAGTACAATTAGTGTTGCCGGTTGGGCGCAGGACTTGCCGTACCAGATGCCCCCGAAGGCCATTGCCACCTTGGCGGAAACGCCGCCAACCCCGCGTGTCAGCATCTCGCCCAACGGCAACTGGATGCTGATGCTGAACGTGCAGGATATGCCTACCATTGCCGAGTTGTCGCAGCCGGAGCTGCGGCTGGCAGGGTTGCGCATCAACCCGCGCACCAACGGCCCGAGCCGGGTCAGCTACGCAACCGCGCTACGCCTCAAGCGCCTGCCCGACGGCAAAGAACTGCTGGTGCAGGGCCTGCCTACCAACGCCCGCATCAGCGAAGTGAACTGGTCGCCGGACAACACCAAAATTGCCCTCACCCATACCACCAACAGCCACGTGGAACTGTGGCTGGTAGACGTGGCGGCGGCTTCGGCCCGGCTGGTGCCCAACCTGTTTCTGAACGGCGTATTTGGCTCGTCGTACGAGTGGGTGTCGGATAGTAAAACGCTGCTGGCGCGCGCCATTGTGGGCGGGCGCGGCGAGGCTCCGGCCGCTACGGCCACCCCCACGGGCCCTACCATTCAGGAAAACAACGGCCGCGCCGCCGCGGCCCGCACCTATCAGGATTTGCTGAAAAGCCCCGCCGATGAGCGGCTATTCAACTACTACGCGCAGGCCCAGGTGGTGAAAGTAGGCACCGATGGCCGCATGCAGCCGCTGGGCTCACCGGGCATCATTCAGCAGGCTGTGCCGTCGCCGGATGGGCGCTTTGCCCTCATCAAAACCCACCACCGGCCGTTTTCTTACACCCTGCCGGTGAGCAGCTTTCCGATGCGGGTGGAAGTGCTGAGCATGGAAGGCTTGGTGGTGAAAGAGTTGGCTGAAATTCCGTTGGCCGACAACGTGCCTACCAGCTTTGATGCCGTACCCACTGGCCAGCGCGGCCACAACTGGCGCGAAGATGCCCCGGCTACCGTGTACTGGGTGGAAGCCCAGGACGGCGGCAACCCCAAAACCACCGCCCCCATCCGCGACAAAGTATTCACCTTACCCGCCCCGTTCGAGGACACGCCGCAGGAACTGGCCGCCTTGCCGATGCGCTACGCCGGTATCTACTGGGGCACCGACAAGCTGGCTGTGGTGCAGGGGTACCGCTGGGCAGACCGCCACGAAACCACCTGGACCCTGGACCCCAGCGCCAAGAACTCCCTGACGGTGCTTTTCGATAGGTCGTCGCAGGACAGCTACACCAACCCCGGCACGCCCTACGTGAAGCGCAACGCGCTGGGCCGCCCGGTGCTGGCCACAGATGCCAAAAGCAGCGTAGTGTATCTGTTTGGGGCGGGGGCCTCGGCGGAAGGCGACCGGCCATTTGTGGACGAGCTGGATGTGCACACCAAAAAAAGCACCCGCTGGTGGCGCTCCGAAGCGCCGTATTACGAGTTGCCCATAGCCCTGCTCGATGCCAACAAGCACCTGCTCGTAACCCGCCGCGAATCGGTGACGGAAGCCCCGAACTACTTCCTGCGCAACGCCACCAACGCCCGCCTCACGCCGCTCACCAAGTTTGCCAACCCCTACGCCAGCCTGGGCGGCCTGAAGAAGCAGGTGCTCAAGTACAAGCGCGCCGACGGCGTGGAGTTGACGGCCAACCTGTATCTGCCGCCCACTTACAAGAAAGAAGACGGCTCGCTGCCCACGCTGCTGGAAGCGTATCCGGTGGAGTTCAAAGACAAGAAAGACGCCAGCCAGGTGAAAGGCTCGCCCTACACGTTCACGCGCCTTAGCTGGGGCACGCCCGTGTATTGGGTAACGCAGGGTTACGCCGTGCTGCAAGGCACCAGCATTCCGATTGTGGGCGAGGGCAGCAAAGAACCCAACGACACCTACACCGAGCAGCTGGTAGCTTCGGCCAAAGCCGCCATCGACGAAGGGCAGCGCCTGGGCGTGGTGGACCCCAGCCGCGTGGCGGTAATGGGCCACAGCTACGGTGCCTTCATGACGGCCAATTTGCTGGCCCATTCCAACCTGTTCCGGGCTGGTATTGCGCGTAGCGGGGCCTACAACCGTACCCTCACGCCGTTTGGCTTCCAGGGCGAGGAGCGCACGTACTGGCAGGCGCCGGAGGTGTACAACGCCATGTCGCCGTTCAATTTCGCCGACAAAATCAAGACCCCCATTCTGCTCATTCACGGCGAGGCCGACAATAACTCCGGCACCTTTCCCATCCAGAGTGAGCGGTTCTACAACGCCCTGAAAGGCCACGGCGCCACGGTGCGCTACGTGGTGCTGCCCGCCGAAAGCCACGGCTACACCGCTCGCGAATCCATCATGCACATGCTCTGGGAAATGAACACCTGGCTGGATAAGCACGTGAAGAACCCGGCGGTGGTGGGTGCCACGTCAACGGCAGCCGAGGGTCAGGCGGCCGTGAAGTAAGGTACTCTAGCTCTTACACGTAACCCCAAATGCGCTACGTGTCTGGGGTTATTTTTAAATTTTTTGGCTGCGTTTTTACTTTGTTTTCAGGCATTTTCCCCGATTTCCACACAATATTCCCTTCTAAGTACAACCTGATTTTCGGTGTTTGCGTTTTAGGCTATAGTTCAGTTTAAAGTCCTGTACTCTAAAAATAGCCCACATGAAAACGCTCAAAATATATGTCGCCATGTTGTCCGCTGTACTGATGCTTGGCGGTACGGTAGCCGCTCCGGAAGTAGCTGCGCAAACCAAAAAAGGCTGGAGTAAGAAAGCCAAAGGCGCCGCTATTGGCGGTGGTGCCGGTGTGCTGGGTGGCGCCGTAGTTGGTGGCACCAAAGGTGCCATTATTGGTGGTGCTGCCGGTACGGTAGCGGGTGGTGCCATCGGCCGCAAGAAAGACAAGAAGAAAGACCGGGCCCGCTACGAGCAGTACACCCGCAAGGACTAGCCGCCTTAATCTTGTATGCACAAAGCCCTGCGCCCATCGGCGCGGGGCTTTTTTGTGTGCTACTAGATCGGCCATAAGATAAAGGCCTTCGTGCAACCTTGCCGGCAACGGGTAGTATGTTGGGTATGCGCTTATTTGTTTATCCTTCGCTCAACGATTCTGCCCGTCAGGCCCTGCTCAGCCAGCTCCCCGCCGACGTAACCGCCACTTTTCGCCAGGAGTTGCCCGAAGCCGACCAGGCCGCGGCGTTTCAGCAAGCGGAGGTGCTACTCGGCAATCCGCCCGCGGAGTGGTTTGCCAACACGCCCCCTACTGCCCTACAGTTCTGGCAGATAGATTCGGCGGGCATCGACCGATACCAAAAGGTGCAAACCAAGGCGCAGGTAGCCAACATCGGCGACTTTTTTGCGTGGCCCTGCGCCGAAACCATGGTGGCCGGCATCCTGAGTTGGTACCGGCACATTCCGGAGCTGGCCGTGTTGCAGTCCGAGCAGAAATGGGTAGGTGCCCCCATTCGCTTGAAACTGGGGCTCTTGCGCGACAAGCGGGTGATTATTCTGGGCAGTGGCGCCATTGGGCAGGCGGTGGCCCAGCAACTCACTGGTTTTAATTGCGCCGTGCGCTTTCTGGCCCGCACCGACCCTAAGGCGCAACTGCATTCCAAAGAAGATCTAGCCGCGGCCCTGCCCGCAACCGATATTGTAGTGAACTGCCTGCCCGGCAGCGCCGAAAACTTCTTTTCCGCTGAGCTAATCAACGCCATGCACCCCGGCAGCATCTACGCCAGCGTGGGCCGCGGCAACACCACCGACGAAGCCGCCCTGCTAGCCGCTCTGCAAGCCAACCGCCTCGCCGGCGCCATCCTCGACGTAACCCGCCAGGAGCCACTGCCCGCCGACAATCCGCTCTGGCAGCTGCCCAACGTACTGCTCACCCAGCACAGCGGCGGCGGCCAGCCCGGTGAGGACGCAGGCAAAGTAGATATCCTGCTGCGTAACCTGCACCATTTTCAGCAAGGCCAGCCCCTGGAAAACAGCGTAGAGCTAGGCCGCGGGTATTAGTCCGAACTAGAGTAGTGGACTTCATTTCGGGGTGGGTGTAGGGCGAAGCCTTTGCTTCGCGTATCGTTGAACGACTGCCGTTGCGCATAGACAACCTCAGCAACGATACGCGAAGCAAAGGCTTCGCGCTACATCGTCTGTTACGCCGCCTACTTCGTTTTTACGGAACGGCAGGCGCTGCTTTTTCCGCAAAATTCTTCTTTGCAGTAGGATGCAACCATTCCAGCTCCATTAGGGCTCCCAGGAATATCTACCCTTAGCTATTCCTGCCATGCACAAACTCTACTCTTGCCTACTGGGCGGCGCATTGCTGCTTAGTTTAACCGCCTGCCCCGGCGGTGAGCCCTTCGAGCAGATTCCGGTACCGATGTACAAGCCGCTGCTGATGCCGCGCACCCAGCTAGAGCAAGCGGTGGCCGTGCTGCCACCCCAGGAGATGCACAATACCGGCAAAATCTACCTCCGCGACCCGTACATCCTCATCAACGAGCGGTACGAAGGCGTGCACATCATCAACAACCAGAACCCCGCTAGTCCGCAACCCGTGGCGTTTCTGCGGATTCCGGGCAACGTGGATGTGGCCATGAAAGGCAACATGCTCTACGCCGACAGCGGCTCCGACCTGCTCACTTTCGACGTGTCGAACATGCAGGCGGCTCGGCTGCTCAACCGGGTGCGCGACGCGGTGCCGGAGTTGCCCATGCCCGAAGCCGGTAATGTCCCCACTGAATATCAGCCCGAAAACCGCCCTGCCGACGCCGTAGTGGTGGGCTGGCAGAAACTATAACTCTATCCTCCCTCGACTTATGCGCTTCCTTTCTACCCTCCTCACTAGTTCTCTGGCCGCCGTGCTGGCCTTGAGCCTCGGTGCCTGCAACTCCAACGATGCCGCCAGCCCCGCCAGCGCCGACCAAGCCGCCAGCGACGGTAAAGGTGGTTCTTTGGCCCGCTTCACGGTGCTTAACAACACGCTCTACGTAGTTGACAACCAAAGCCTGCGCCTGTTTGACCTGGCTACGCCTTCTGCCCCCGCCCGCGGACAGGTAATCCCGCTGAACTTGGGCATCGAAACCATTTACCCGCGGGCACCTTACCTGTTTCTGGGCACGCAGCGCGGCATGTATATTTTCGATGCCTCGATGCCCGCCCAACCGCAGCAGGTGGCCTATTATGAGCACGTCATGAGCTGCGACCCAGTGGTGGTGGATGAGCGGTTTGCCTACGTAACCCTGCGCGACGGCCGCACCTGCGGCGGCGGCCCCAACCAGCTGCAAGTAATCGACCTGACCAACCTGCGCGCCCCCAGCTTGGCCCAAACCTACCCCATGCAGCACCCAATGGGCTTGGGCGTAGATAGCACCTTGCTATTCGTGTGCGACAAAGACAAGCTGAAGGTATTCGGGACGAAGAACGCGCCGACGCTGCAAACTCTGCAAACCTTCGACGTGAGCGTGTCGGACGTAATTCCGCACCGGGGACAATTGCTGGCTATCGGGCCCGATGGGCTGCATCAGTACCGTTACCGCAACGGTGTGCTTACTCCTTTAAGTGTACTGCCCATTACGCCAAGCAAGTAAATGCGGCTTCGTTTTTTAGTGGCAGGAGCACTGGTGACGGGAAGTCTGACGGTGGGGCAGGCCCAGGTGCCCACTCCCCCAACCCGGACGTATAATGCCAAGTTCGACTTGGTGCCTTTGCTGGCCAGTGGCTACCAGGTGAGCGTGGAGAAGGTGTGGGGGCCGGCGTATCGGCAGGCGCTGGTGGTAACGCCCCAGTTCTACCGCGGCCACATTCAAGATATTACCTCCAACCTGACCGAGGGCAGCAACCGGGTGCGCGGCTACGGGCTGGCCGTGCAGCACCGCATCTACCTGAACGAGCGGACCACGCCGCTGGAAGGCTTCTACTTCGGTTACGGGCCGCACTACCAGCACTTCGAGCTGCAATTTCAGGGACCTAGCTGGGAGCCCGAAGTAGCGCCCAGCGGCCTGACATACTACGAGTACCGCTCCCGTGGCCAGCAGGAAACCGTAGACCGGTACGGGGCCGCCGCCGTGCTGGGTGGCCAGTTTTTCCTGCCCGATTTGCCTGTATTTCTGGATGTGTCTGTTGGGCTAGGCTGGCGCAAATCCAGCTCCCGCTCCACAATAGCCGGCAACCGGTACGCCAGCGGCATGAGCGACTATGGCGCCGACGGCCACTATCTGCCCGTCGGCTTCCGATTAGGGGTGGCGTGGTAGATGGTGAAGTGGTGAAATTGTGAAATGGTGAGGTTGACGTTCTGGCGGCGCCACTTGAGCAGCAAGCTCACCATCTCACCAGGATGGAGGGCGAATTTTTTGTGAGTTTCTGCGCTATGCTTCTTGTAAACGGCTAGCTGCATCGTGTGCCGGCCAGCCCACCCCGGCAGCAACGCCCCCGGAAACGTGCGCCCCGACCACGGCACGTTGGGCCGCGGGGTATTGTCGACCTTGCGTATAGAGGAATTGAAAGGCCTGTTGCTAAATCAGTTGATTTTGCAACTGTAGCCTGCTATGGCCAGTAAGGGGAAGTGCTGCGGGCCCGATATCCGGGCGCTTAGCCTGTTTCGGCAAGGCCGGCCGCTGCCCCAAGCAGCCGCTGGCACTTTTCTCTTACTCGCCCTTCCAATAACCCTCTTATGGCACATATCGTCACGCTCACACTGAACCCTACCGTTGATAAAAGCACCACAGTGGATAAGATTGTGCCCGACCATAAGCTGCGGTGCGACGCGCCCAAGTTCGAGCCGGGCGGTGGGGGCATCAACGTATCAAGGGCGCTGAAGCGGCTGGGGCTGGAGTCGTTGGCGGTGTTTCCGGCCAGCGGACCGGCGGGTACGCTGTTGCAGCACCTGCTCACCCAGGAGGGCATCGAGCAGCACCCGATTACCACCATCAACTGGACCCGCGAAAACTTCATTGTGGTGGACACTTCCACAAATCAGCAGTACCGCTTCGGGATGCCCGGCCGCGAAATTTCTCCCGACGAGCAGAATCTTATCCTCGAAACCCTACAAGCCCTGCACCCCGCCCCCGATTTTCTGGTGATAAGCGGCAGCCTGCCCCCCGGCATCGACCCCGAATTTCTGGTGAAGATTGTGCAGATGGCCCACGCCAGCGGCACCAAAGTGGTGGTGGACACCTCAGGACCGGCGCTGGAACGGGTGGTGCAGGAGGGCGTGTACCTCATCAAGCCCAACATCGGTGAGCTGTGCCGCATGGCCGGCGTATCAGAGCTGGACAGCGCCGCCGTGGGCGAGGCCGCCAAGAGCTTAATCAGGGCCGGCAAGTGCGAAATCATTGTGGTTTCGATGGGGCCGCAGGGCGCCTGCCTGGTTACCGAGGATTTCGTGGACCACGTACCTGCCCCTACCGTGAAGCGCCGCAGCACCGTGGGTGCCGGCGACAGTATGGTGGCTGGCATGATTTCCGCGCTGGCCAACGGGCAGTCGGCGCGCGAGGCGGTGCGGCTGGGCGTGGCCTGCGGCACGGCCGCCACCATGAATTCCGGCACCGAGCTGTTCAAGAAGCACGACGTTGAAAAGCTCTACCGCTGGCTCCTGGACATCATGCCCAAGGATAAAGCCGTGAGTTGAGAGAAGCTACTTACAAGCTAGGATTATGAGACTAGCAAGCTAGTTCCCCTCCTCAGATGAGGAGGGGTTAGGGGTGGTTGAACAGCTAGAGCTAGAAACTAAAACTAGTTAGTCGTTCAACGATGAGTCAATTACCCCTAGCCCCTCCTCATCTGAGGAGGGGAACTAGTTTCTAACTCTAGTTTCTAAAACCAGAAAAGCCCCGGCCGCACATGCGTGGCTGGGGCTTTTTTGTATTTGGTGCAAGTGCAATTACTACTGCTGCTTGGCGGCTACGGCGGTGGCGGTGTAGTCGGAGAATACGCCGTCGAGGCCCAGGTCGTAGAAGTTTCGGTACTCCACTTTGGGGTCGTTGGCGTAGGCGGGCAGCAGGTAGCGGGCTTCGTCGCGGAAGGTGTAGGCGTGCACCAGCAGGCCGCGCTGGTGGGCGCGCGTAAGCAGCGTGGAAGCGGGCAGCTTGCTCATGTCACTGGCTTTGTAGGGCTGGATGAAGGGCTTCCAGAGGCCGATGCCGTTGGCGTAGGTTTTCACGAAATCCAGGCCGGCATCGGTGGCGAGGTCGTTGTAGGTGCGCGGGTCGCCGGCCACCACGAAATCGTAGGGCTGGCCGTTGGGCGCAGTCATTACCATGTTGCCGTTGGCGTCCACGTCGTAGGCATCATAGAGCTGCACCAAGCGCACCGTGGAGTTGTACTGGCTGCGGATGGCGCGCAGGTTGCTGACCTCAAACGACTGCACGAACACCGGCGCTTCCTTACTGTTCCAGCCGGCTGCCGTAAGGGCATCCATCAGCTTGCGGGTAAGCGGCAACCCCTGCGCTTCGTGGAAGGTGGGGTGCTTGGTTTCGGGGTAGATGCCGATGACCCGGCCCGTAGCCGCCGACTGCGCTTTCGCCAGGTCGATTACCTCCTGAAACGTGGGAATAGTGTACTGCCCGTTGTACTGCTGCGGCCGGTCGGCCATGGCCTGCTTGGCCTTCATGGTCTTGATTTCGGCCAGCGTGAAGTCGCCCACAAACCAGTCGTTGTAGGCCACACCATCCACCATTTTAGTGGTTTTGCGACTGGCAAACTGGGGCAGGTCGGCCACGTTGGTAGTACCCGACAGCATGGGCTCGTGCCGGCACACCAGCACTTGGTCTTTGGTGAGCACCAGGTCCTGCTCAATGAAATCTGCGCCCTGCTCGATGGCGCGCTGGTAGGCTTCCAGGGTGTGTTCGGGCAGCAACCCCGAGGCGCCGCGGTGGGCAATAACCAGCGGCGCTTTGCCGTCGAGGGTGTTGTATTGGGCGGCGTTGGTGCTGTCGTCGTCCTGGCAGGCGCTGGTAGCTAGCATGCAGGTGGCACTAAAAAGTAAAAGAATGTTTCGCATAGCTGGCAGAATAGTTCAGCGCAAAAGTTGGCGTCCTATGTCACTTCCAGATGAAGGCCAGATTACGAAATTGCTGGCATTTGGGCAGTACCGATTTAAGTGAGCTTGCTGATTATCCCGGCAGCGGTGCGTATTATGAGTTTTCATTTCAGAAGGGAACAGGTTGCTGGCGTGTGTTTTCGATGGTCTAAGACCTCATTACTAGCTGGCCTGCCGTGGAAATATGAGCCGCTAAGCAGCCTTCCCCCTCCTGTTTCTGACTATAGCTTGTACCTGCTTCCAACTTTCCCTGCGTGACCGAACAAGACGTAACCCGCCTGCTGGCCAAGCTGCCGCCGCTACGCGAAGAAATTGCCAAAGTAATTGTGGGCCAGCACGAGGTGCTGGATGAAGTGCTGGTGGCGCTGCTAGCCGGCGGCCACGCGCTGCTCGAAGGCGTGCCGGGCCTGGCCAAAACCCTGCTGGTGCGCACTCTGGCTTCGGCCACCGATTTGCCGTTCCGCCGCATCCAGTTCACCCCCGACCTGATGCCGACCGACATTCTCGGCACTGAAATTCTGGAGGAAGACCACGGCACCGGGCACCGCTCGTTTAAATTCAACGAGGGGCCCATCTTCGCCAGCCTGGTGCTGGCCGACGAAATCAACCGGACGCCGCCCAAAACCCAGGCGGCGCTGCTGGAGGCCATGCAGGAAGGCCACGTCACGTACGCCGGTCAGGAACACGCACTGCCCAAACCGTTCTTTTTGCTGGCCACCCAAAACCCCATCGAGCAAAGCGGCACCTACCCGCTGCCCGAGGCCCAGCTCGACCGGTTCCTGCTCTACATCCGCATTGGCTACCCCACCGAGCAGGAAGAGCTGGCCGTGCTCAGCGGCACCACCGGCACCGCCCGCCCCGAAGTCCGCCCGGTGCTCAGCGGCAATGACGTGCGCGAATTGCAGCTATTGGTGCGGCAGGTCAGCTTGAGTGCGGAGCTGCTGGGGTTTGTCAACCGGCTGGTGCGCGCCACCCGCCCGGCCACTTCCGAGGTGAAGTTCATCAAGGACTACGGCCGCTGGGGCGCCGGTCCGCGCGCCGGGCAGGCCCTGATTTTGTGCGCCAAAGCCCGCGCCCTGCTGCAAGGCCGTTTCGCCGCCACGCTAGAGGATATTCGGGCCTTGGCTCCCGCCGTGCTGCGCCACCGGGTGCTGCTCAACTTCAACGCCGAAGCCGAAAACCTCACCGCTGATGATGCCGTGCGGGAGTTGCTGAAGGCGGTGAAAGTCAATTAAAAATTGAGAATTAAAAATTAAAAATTGTTCACGTAGCATAACTGACTGCGGACTTTGCTTTAGACGTCGGCTACATCTAAAGGCACCATCAATCAGCCTCAGTAATTCTCAATTTTTAATTAAAAAATGCTTTCCCCCGAACTCCTGTATGCGTTGCGCAACCTGCCGCTGGCGGCCAAGCAAGCGGCGGAAGGCTTCCTGCACGGGCAGCACGCCAGCCGGCGGCACGGTGTGGGCATGGAGTTCAGCCAGTACCGCCCCTACCAGCCCGGCGACGACCTGCGCCGCCTCGATTGGCGCCTGGCCGCCCGCTCCGACAGGTACTATCTGCGCGAATCGGAAGTGGATACCAGTCTCACGGTGCACCTGCTGCTCGACGCCAGCGCCAGCATGAACCACCGCGACGACAACGGCCTCAGCAAGCTCGACTACGCCCGGCTGCTGGTAGCGGCCCTGGCCTACCTCGCCACCCAGCAGGGCGACGCCGTGGGCCTTACGGTGCTGCACCCGGCCGGCCTGCGCCACCTGCCGCCCCGCGCCGATGCCCGCCAGCTGCCGCGCCTCTACCACGCCCTGGAAACCGCCGAAGCCACCGGCACCTTCCCCGACGCTGGTACACTGGCGCCCCTCACCGCCCGCCGCCAACGCGCCCTCACCGTGTGCGTGAGCGACTTGTACGAGGAGAATTCCGAAATAGAGAACCTGCTGACACGCCTGCGGGCCACATCCGGCGACGTGCTGCTCCTGCACTTAATGGCCAAAAACGAGCTACACTTCACGTTTCGGGGGCCGGTTACGTTCGAGGACCTGGAAACCGGCCAGCGCCTCCAGCTTGATGCCGACCAGCAGCGCGCCTCCTGGCAGGAGCAGCTGCAAGCCTGGCTCAGCACCACCGCCCAGCAAGCCCGCCGCCACGGCTTCGACTATCACCAGCTCAACACCGCCGACCCACTGGACCGCGCCATGCGCGAGTTCCTGCGCCGCCGGGCGTTGTCGTGACGGCCCACAGTTGACCGCCGTTTTTCTTGCCTGAATCACCTACCTAGCCGCGTTGTACTCCGTCACTTCCTTTCTCCTCGCAAACACCACCGCTGGCCTGCTGGCCCTGCTGGGGCTAGCCGTGCCGGTGGCTATTCACCTCTGGAACCGGCGGCCGGGCCAAACGGTGCAGGTGGGCAGCGTGCGGTGGCTGGTGGTGGGGGCCAACCGGCGGCTGCGCAACCTCCAACTCGAACAGCTTTGGTTGCTGCTGCTGCGCGCCGCCATCGTGGCGTTGCTGGCGTTGGCAGTGGCCGGGCCCCTGTGGCAACGCTTCCAAAACAGCCGGGCACCGCGGGGTATAGTACTGCTAGCCCCCGAGGCCCTGCGCCCCGAGGTACTGCCGGCCTTGCGCCCCACCGTAGACTCGTTGCGCCGGCAGGGCTTTGCGCTCCGGCTGTTTGCGCCGGGGTTTCGGGTGGTATCCGGTCGGGCCTGGGCTAGCCCCGATTCGCTGGCAAAGCTGACAGCTCCGCCCGTTCCCGCCGCTTCCTCTTCGGTTCCGCCGCCGCCGCCCGACAACTACTGGCACCGCGCCCGGCAAGCCGCCGACTCATTCCCTGATCAGCCCCTGCGCATTGTGGCGGGCACTGCGTTGCGGCACTTTTCCGGGCCACGGCCGGCGCTGCCGGCGCAACTAAAGTGGCAACCCGTTCCCCTCCCCGATTCAATGGTTTGGCTGGCCGGCGCGGCTTTTGCAGGAACCGACACGTTGCGCCTGTTGCTAGGCCGAAGCCGGGAAGAAGCCACCACGTTTCAAACAGTACTACGCCCGGTGCCTCGGGCGGCTGGTTCGGTGGCCGTGCCGGGCTTACCGGCGCTACCGTACCAACCCGGCACGACCGGCCGGCCGGCCACGCTACGGCAACCAGGACAACCGGCCGTGGCTGTTCTACCGGGGCCGCTGCGGGTAATGCTCTATACCGATGCGCTCCACGCCGAATCGGGGCGCTACGTGCGGGCGGCCTTACAAGCGGCTTCTATCGGGCTGATGCAGGGGCTGGAAATCCGCACTGCCTCGGCCGAAACCACCTTCTCTACCAGCCCCCCGCCCGACTGGTTGTTTTGGCTCAGCGAAAAACCTGCTCCTGCCAGTTGGCAAGCTCAGGTGCCGCGCGGTGCTCAGCTTTGGCAGGAAGCCACGGGCACTGGCGCAGCCGTCCAAACCGAGCTGGACCTTGCGGGCCTGGCCGTAGCGCCCCCCATTGCCATTACCCGCCTCGATACCACCATCCAACGCAAAACCCGCACCGCGCTGGTGTGGCAGGATGGCACTGGGCGCCCGGTACTTACGCATCACCCCAACGGCGCGGGCGGCCTCTACCAACTGCAAACCCGGTTGCAACCCGCCTGGAGCGGCCTGCCCGATAGTCCGGCCCTGCCCGAGTTGCTGTTGCAACTGCTGCGCCCGGTTGCCCCGCCCACCTACGCCACGCACGACGCCCGCCAGCTGGATGCCACCCAGCTTACCAGCTTCGCGCAGCCCGACACCAGCCGCCGGGCTGCCCCAAGCGCAGCAAGCCGGAAGGCTGGCCCCAAGGTGCAGACTACGGAGTTGCGGGCCTGGGTGGTGCTAGCGGCGTTGGTGCTGTTTGCGTTGGAGCGGTGGTTGGCTCGCCGGGGCACTCTTACACCTTCTGTTTCTGCGGCATGAGTGTTATAGCTACTTCTTTGATATCCGGCCAGGATTTACTGCGCGACATCAACCGGCGCGAAGTCAACCGGCGCACTACAGCGTTGCTGCTACCATTGGTTGTTGCTGTGCTGGCGCTGGGTGCTTGGGCGCGGCATTGGTCGGCGGGGCCGCTGGTTTTCGGAGTAGGCGTGGCAGTGCTGGTGCTGGGCGCTGGTCTCTGGCTGTACCACTTGCGGCAACCCCGGCTAGCGTTGTTAGCCCAGCGCCTCGACCGGTTATACCCAGAGCTGGAAGACAGCACCGGCTTGCTGCTGCATGATGAAAGCCAGCCGCCCCTGAACCTGTTGGAGCAATTGCAGCAGCAACGCGTGCGGGCTCGCCTCACGTCCCGGCAAGCGGCGCAACCTTACTTGTTGCCATTTTCGTGGAAGCCTGCCCTACTGACTACTGCGGCGCTGCTGTTGCTGCTGGCCGGGGGCATATGGTGGCAGCAGCCGGCCCGCACTGCCACGGCTTCGGCGGCATTGCCAGTGCGCTTTCCGGATGCCGAAACCCCGGTAGCACCAGGCCAGCCGGCGCCGGCCAAGCTGCTGAACACGCGCCTGTTGGTGCTGCCGCCAGCGTACACGCGCCAAGCCAGTTTTGCGCCCACCAGCTTGTCGTTTAGCTGTCCGGCTGGTTCTCGGGTGCGCTGGACGGCTCAGGTGAGCCGGCCAACCCGTAGCGCCCCGGTGCTGGAAATGGGGGCAAAGCGCATTTTGTTTCGGGCGGTACCGGGCCAGCCGACCCAGTTTGTGGCCGAAGCCACCGTAACGGCCTCCGCGCTGTACCGTTTGCGTTTCAATGGGCAAGTGTCTGATGATTACGCCCTTGATGTGGTACCCGACCGCGCGCCCACCCTGCAAATTCAAACACCTAAGCCTTATACGCTCATTGAGTTTGGGGCCAGCTCTACAGTGCCGGTGCGGGTGCTGATGCGCGATGATTACGGCCTGACCGAAGCGCAGCTGGTAGCCACGGTGGCGCAAGGCCAGGGCGAGGCCGTGAAGTTCAAGGAATTCGTTACCAACCTCAGCGGGCAGCTGCGCGGCCAGCCCCGCCAAGCTACCGTTAGCACCACGCTCCGCCTGCCGGCGCTGGGCCTCACCTACGGCGACGAAGTGTATTTCTATGTGCGGGCCCGCGACAACGCCCGCCACCTCACCCGCTCCGATACCTATCTGGTGCAGTGGGAAGACACCACCGTGCAGGACGGCCTTACGGATATGTCGCTCAGTGTGAATGTGGTGCCGGCGTACTTCCGTAGTCAGCGCCAGATCATCATCGACACCGAAAAGCTAATGGCCGAACGTGCCAGCCTACCAGCCGCAGCTTTCACCGAGCGCGCCAACAACCTGGGGTTCGACCAAAAAATGCTGCGCCTGCGCTACGGCAAGTTTCTGGGCGAAGAATCGGAAAACAGCATTGGCTCGGCCCCGCCCCCCGCGGCATCTGATTCCACCAAATTAACTGACGGCCACTCCGCCGACGACGGCCACGACCATTCCGCCGCCGCCAGCTCGTCACCCGCCGACCAGGGCGACGCGGCCAGTGCCACCGCCGAGCTGATGGAGCCTTACATGCACCGCCACGACGATGCCGAAACGGCCGACTTTCTGGAACCAGCCGTGAAAGCCAAGCTGCGGGGCGTACTCAACCAGATGTGGGAAGCCGAATTGCGCCTGCGCCTCGCCAAACCCGCCGAAGCCCGGCCGTTCGAGTACCGTGCGCTCCGCTTGCTCAAACAGGTGCAGCAGCAAACCCGCGCCTACGTCCGCAAATCCGGCTTTGAGGCGCCCGTGCTGCCCGAAGCCACCGCCCGCCTCTCCGGCGACCTGGCCGGGGCAGCTACGCCTCGGCTTCAGCACCAAGCCCCGCGCCCGGCCACGCAGCCTGAGCTGCGGGATGCCGTGCGGCTACTGGCGGCCATGCGTACCGGCCAGCCCGCTCGCCCCACTGATGCCGTCACGCTGGAACGCGCCGGCCAGGCCGTGGCCCAGGCTGCCCTGCAACGCCCCGGTGCCTATCTCGCGGCTGTTCGGGCGTTGCGCCAGCTGGCCGCCGATGCCCGGGTGGGCCGCCAGTTGTGTGCGTCGTGCTTCGGCCCGGCGGAGGCGGCTCTTACGGCGCTATTGCCGGTACCTCCGGCGGCCCCGGCCCGGCCGGTGCCTGGTGGCCGGCTGAGTCAGCGCTATTTCCAACGTTTGAACACCCAATAAGGTCAGCAGTTGCCCGTTGATATGCCCCAGCCCTCTATTTATTATGTCCTGCTTGCGGGTTGCGCGCTGTTGGCCCTGGGCTTGATGCTGGCCGTCTGGCGCCGGCCCAACACCCAGCGGCGGGGCTTCCGGACACTGGCCAGCGTGCTGGCGGCAACAGGGTTGTGGCTAACGGCTTATCCGCCGGAGCGCGCCGTGTCCATACTCCAGGCCGAAGCTATTCTGCTCACCAGCCACTACCAACCTGATACGCTGCGTGCGTTGCTGGCCCGCTTTGGTGCACATACCCAAGTATGGCGCTACGCTTTAACTACGGATGCAGAAACGCCCAACGACACGCCCGCCGTAGCCAGCCTAACCACCTTGCGGGAGCAGATGCCGGCCCTGCGCCGCCTGCACGTGCTGGGCCAGGGAGTACCCGCGGCGGCACTGCCCGCGTTGGATTCGGTGCGGCTGGTGCACCACGCACCGCCACGCTTTGTAGGGTTTCGGGCGGCGCATTGGAACCGGCAGCTGGAACTGGGCAAGCCGCTGGTTGTGGAAGGGTATTTTGCGGCCAGCGTAACGGGGCCCGTGTGGGTGCGTTTGCAAGTGGCCGGCGCCCCCCGCGACTCAGTACAGCTACCCAACGGCCAGGGGCGCTTTCAGCTGCGCTACGTGCCCCGCGCCGTTGGCCGGCTGGTAGCTACGGTTTCAGCCCGGCAGAGTGGTCGGGGGCTGGCTACTGAGCCGGTGCCTACTGAGGTGCTACCAACGCGGCCCTTGCGGGTGTTGCTGTTGGCTGCCACGCCTTCGTTCGAGCTGAAATTCCTGAAAAACCACCTGGCCGCCCGCCAGCACGCGGTGGCGTGGCGCGTGGGCATCAGCCGCAACCTCACCCAAACCGAATTCAGCAACCAATCGGCCACCGACCTAAGCCGCCTCACGCCGGCCTTGCTGGCGCGCTACGACGTACTGATAGCCGAAGCGGGCGTGCTGGCTGCCTTGCCGAGTGCCGAAGCGCAGGCGCTACGGTTGGCCCAACGTACCGGAAGCCTCGGCCTAGTTGTGTTGGCCGATGTTGCTGGTTTGCCGGCCATAGTACCTAACCGAACGAGCTTACGATTGGTGGCGCAGACCGGCGCAGCCGCCACCCGGCCGCAACGCCTGTCCTGGCCCGAAGCCCCGGCAGCTACGGCTTTGGCACCTACCACGCTGGCATTGCAGCCGGGTACGGCGCGGCCGTTGGTAACGCTGGCGGGCGGCGGCCAGGTGGTAGTGGCCAGCCAACGTAGCGGAGCCGGCGGCGTGGTGGTTTCCACTTTATTGGAAACCTACCCCTGGCTTCTGCAAAACGCCGCGGCCACCTATGGCAGCTATTGGAGCCACCTCCTGACGGCCGTAGCGCCGCCTTCTGCCTCTGCGGCCTCGTGGCTGATAACCACGCCCTGGCCCCGCCCGCAACTGCCCGTCATTCTGCGCCGAACAGGCACTTTCCCGAGTACCCCAGCCGTACTAGCTACTGCCGCTGGCTCAGCTCGGCTACCGTTGCAGCAAGACACTGAACTACCGGAATGGAGCACGGCCACGTATTGGCCTGGCGCCGCGGGCTGGCAGCAGGTGCAGGTAGCCGGGCAGCCGGCACAGTGGCTTTACGTTTTCGGGGAGCAGGAGTGGCTGGGTCCCGAAACCCAACGCTGGGAGCAGGCTGCTCAACCTTGGCTGGCAGGCGCTACCCAGCCCCTACCGGCCCTTGCGCGCAAAGAGCCTTGGCCGGCAGCTTGGTTTTTCGCGCTGTTTGTGCTTGCTGCCGGGTTTCTGTGGCTCGAAGAAAAGCTGTAGCGTTTCCTGTTGGCGCAGGGTTACGTCCCAACTCTGTTTCTACCGATGCCTTGGTGTGCGTTATCGGCCGCATGCCTCAACACTCAATAGCGAATATCTGGGTGCCCCCCGAGCTGAATGTCAATATCACCCAGGTTCCCAAGCACATAGCCGTCTATCACCACCATAAACGAGAGTACAAAGCTTTGCTCGGTTAACTCACTTGCCAGCACGACCTTGGTGGCCGCTGACAACCATTCGTGCTGCTCCGACAATTCTGAAAAACCCAGGCTGCGTGTAGTCAAGACGAATAATTGGGGGAAAGACCAGGAATTATTGAACTGCCTAATCAGCAAAGGCATGGCTACAATATTGCATTATTAAATTTAAATACTTTGATATTCCTTGATTTCTTTCCTGAACCACGCGGTTCTAACTTTCGTTTTTGCGTGCATCGAGCCAGTGCTTACCGCTTGCACTATAAACAAAGCCCGGACCTTATCAAATAAGGTCCGGGCTTGCGGGCAATTATATATGGGCCTCTGAAAGGCCGCCTACTTACTTAACCTCGGTGGTAGCAGGAGCAGCGGTAGCAGCAGCCGTAGTATCAGTGGTAGCAGGAGCCGTAGCCGTCGTGTCCATGGTGGCAGGAGCAGTGGTTTCAGCAGTTGTACCTTCGGTGGTAGCAGGAGCCTCAGTGGCAGCACCCTCGGTAGTAGCCGGCTTCGATTCGCAAGAGGCCAGAGCTACAGCGAAAAACAGAGCGGATACTTTCAGCAGGTTGTTCATTTGGTCGTAGGTTTGAAAAATTTTGTTTGAAAAACGTCCTTTATACCGGGCTGTTTGAAAAGTAACCCGACAGTAAAAATTTATTTTTCCGCTGGGTTACCGTGCTTCCTTCATTGTATTAATACCTAAAGTGAATGGCGAAGGCCACTGCTTCTTACACCGACGACGAGTTCGTGGCGGCTATCCGCAACGGCGACGACCGGGCTCTGGCGCAACTCTACCGGCTGCACCTCCCCATGATTTCGCACTACGTACTGCAAAACAGCGGTACCGAAGACGAAGCCAAGGACGTGTACCAGGAAGGCATCATGGTGTTCTATGAAAAGGTGCGCGACGGTTCTCTGGAGCTGAGCTGCCAGATCAAGACCTACCTGTATGCCGTCTGCCGGCGGTTGTGGCTGAAGCGGCTCACCGAGAAAACCCGTTTCGGCGGCTCGCTCGATGACCATGAGCCCTACCTGGAAACCGGCGCCGAGGCTGACTTGGTGGAAGCCGAGGAACGGGACCGGCGCTTTGCCACCATGAGCGAGGCGTTGGATCTAATCGGGGAGCCTTGTCGTTCACTTTTAGAAGGTTTTTACCTGCTCGATAAGTCGATGCAGCAACTCACGGCAGACTTCGGCTACACCAACGCCGACAATGCCAAAAACCAGAAATACAAATGCCTGGTGCGGCTGAAGAAGCTCTTTTTCAGCAACTACCAGGAATCGGAAACCTAAGAAGGTTAGTGCTTAGTGCTTCGTTATTAGTGCTTGGAGTTGAGAGCGGAAAAATAATTCCAAGCACCAAGCACTAACAACGAAGCACTAAGCTCTACATAATGCTATGATGACTGAAGCTGATTACTACGCTTTATTTGACGCCTACCGACAAGGCGAGCTGGACACCCCGGCCCGCCAGAACCTGGAGCGTCGCCTGGCTGCTGACCCGGCCCTGGCGCAGCGCTTCGCCGAGTTTGAGGACGTAAGCAGCACCTTGCGCGGCTATGGCCAACGCCTGAGCACACGCCGCAAGCTGCGCGCCATTCAGGCCGAAATAGATGCCGAACAGGCCGTGAAGCTGGAAGGTGAAACCCTGCAAACCGGCCACCCCACTATGCCCACGGTGCATATTTCGCGTACCGAGCAGAAGCTGCGGGAGTTCTGGCGCGGCCACCGCGCCACCATGATGGTGGCCGCCTCGGTAGCCGTAATGGCCGTGTTTACCACGCTGCTGGGTATTGAGTGGTGGCGCGCCTCACAGAAGCCTTCCTTGTATGGCTACACCGTGCTGCGCCGCGAGGTGGAGCGCATCAAGCGCAAGCAGCGGGCCATGACCCTCGCCCTCCAGGGCCAGGAAGAGTTGCCCGTGAAGGATGGCAAGTTCAGCGGCACGGGTTTCGCGCTGACGGCTGACGGCTACCTGGTGACCAGCTACCACGTTATTCAGGGGGCCGACTCCTTGCTGATTGAGGGCCGCGACAAACAACGGTTCCGCGCTGAGCCGGTATTTTCTGATGTAGCCCACGATTTGGCTATCCTGCGCATCAAGGACAAGGATTTCAACGGCTTCGGCCGCTTGCCGTACTCGTTTAAGCGCGGCACCGCCGACCTGGGCGAGAAAGTGTACACCATCGGCTACCCCCGCGAAGACCTGGTGTTCAACGACGGTTCGTTGAGTGCCCGCTCGGGTTTCGAGGGCGACTCGGCGTTCTACCAGATCAGCATTCCGGTGAACCCCGGCAACTCGGGCGGCCCGCTGCTCGACGACCGGGGCAACCTGATTGGCGTTATCAGCGGCCGGCAGATGGACGTGCAGAGTGCCGCCTTCGCCACCAAGTCGTCGTACCTGATGCACCTCGTGGATTCGTTGTCGGCGGCGGCGGGCTCGGGGCAGTCGTACTCGATGCCGCGCGGCAACCAGCTGGCCGGCAACTCCCGCCCTCAGCAAATCCGCAAGCTCCGCGACTATGTGTTTGTAGTGAAAGTGTATGAGTGAAACCCTGTAGCCGCTAGCGTGCCCCGCCGTCGTTACTGACGAGCTGCCAGCCCTGTTATGCTTACCGAAGCCCCGCCTTTTCAGGTGGGGCTTTTTTCTGTTTCTACAGTTCAGCTTAACAAAGTGGCTTGGTGTCCGATAGTGGGCGTTTTTAAGGTTGAGCTAGGCAGCAGCGCCGCAGCTTTTCA
Organism: Hymenobacter telluris; assembly: GCF_017313265.1. Classification (GTDB taxonomy): domain Bacteria; phylum Bacteroidota; class Bacteroidia; order Cytophagales; family Hymenobacteraceae; genus Hymenobacter; species Hymenobacter telluris. Next base: position 468,077 of record NZ_JAFLQZ010000003.1, read on the forward strand.
ATACAAATAGACAAGCAATTCATTAAACTTTCACTATTTAATTAAGTCCTTGGATTACAGCTTGCTATTGAAGCAAGTAATTGATTACTTCCGAATTATTTCGCGCGCTCTTTTCCATCAACCACACGTAGCTCACCCGCCTATGAACCGTAGAGCTTTCCTCAGCAAACCCGCCCCCCTGGCCAAGCCCCTAACAACGGCACTAGCGCAACCGGCGGCGCCTCCCGGCCCCGGTGACCCGCCGGGCGACGATGAAATCATCAGCCGGTTCGCCAACACCAGTTTGCCTACCGCCGCTCGTTCTCAGGCAGGCCTCAATCCCTACACCGGGCCGTGGGGCTACACCCAGGCGGCGCACTTGCTCCGCCGCTGCCTGTTTGGGCCCACCCGTACCGAAATAACCACCGCTGCCGGCCAAACGCTGACGCAGGTAATGAACGGCTTGCTCACGGCCCCGGCCGCGCCCGCCGCCCCGCTCAACGTATCGGCAACGGATACCAGCGTGCCGCAGGGCCAGACCTGGACGACGCAGCCCTTCGACCAGAACTTTGAAGGCGTGCGACGTTCCTCGTTGCGGGCGTGGTGGCTGGGCCAGCTGTTAGACCAAAGCCCTACGCTGGTGGAGAAGATGACGCTGTTCTGGCACAACCATTTTGTGATTGAGCTGGGAGACATCAACGATGCCCGCTACGGCTACCACTACTGTGCTCTGCTGCGGCAGCACGCGCTGGGCAACATCAAGCAGCTCACCGAAGACATTACCGTGGCCCCGGCCATGCTGCGCTACCTGAACGGCAACCAGAGCACGGCTACGGCCCCCAACGAAAACTACGGCCGGGAGCTGCTGGAGCTGTTTACGGTAGGCAAAGGTCCGCTCATTGGCCCCGGCAACTACACCACCTACACCGAAGCCGACGTGCAAGCCGCCGCTAAGGTGCTGACGGGCTGGCGCGACAATGCTACCACTATTGCGGGCTACTACACGGCCTCCCGGCACAATACCACCACCAAGCAGTTCAGCGCGGCGTTTCAGAACGCCACCATCGGCAACCTCGGCGACCAGGAGTACAAAGCCCTCATCAACCTGATTTTCGCGCAGCAGGCCACCGCCGAGTTCCTGTGCCGCAAGCTCTACCGCTGGTTTGTGTACTACGTAATTGACGCCACCACCGAAGCGCAGGTGATTCAGCCGCTGGCGCAGCTGCTGATTACCAACAACTACAACGTGGCGCCGGTGCTGCGGGTGCTGCTTTCAAGTGAGCATTTCTTTGACACCGTGAACATGGGCTGCGTGATTAAAAGCCCCCTCGATTTCACGGTGGGTACTTGCCGGCAGCTGCAAATGGTGTTTCCGACGGCCAGCAACCTGGTGGCGCAGTACGGCATGTGGGACTACCTGAACAGCGTCACGAATGTGCAGCAGCAGTACCTCGGCGACCCGCCCAACGTAGCTGGCTGGGCCGCTTACTGGCAAACACCGCAGTACTACGAAATGTGGATTAATGCCGTGACGCTGCCCCGCCGCAACCAGCTCACCGACCTCTTTATCAGCACCAACGGCTACACCCGCAACAGCGTCAACATCAAGATTCGGCCCGTGGAGCTGGTACTCACGCTGCCACCCGCCACGGCCTCCGACCCCAACCTGCTGATTGCCGAGCTGGCCAAACTACTGCTGCCCATCCCGCTGACGGCCAACCAGCTCACCTACCTCAACGATACGCTGCTGCCGGGCCTGCCCGATTTCGAGTGGACCGTGGAATGGCAGGAATATCTGGCGGCGCCCAACAACACGGCCAAGAAAACCGCCGTCGAAACCAAGCTCCGCGCCCTGCTGCGCGCCATGATGGGCTTGGCCGAATATCATCTTAGCTGAAGAGTAACTGAGTAGCTGAGCAACTGAGTAAGGACGCAGAGAGGTGACCTTACTCAACTGCTTGCGCGGCTATTCTTTACTCAGTTACTCTTTCACTCAGTTACCAGACAAAGTATGAAACGCAGACATTTCCTCCAGACCACGGCTGCTGCTACCGTATTGCCCACGCTGCTGGGCGGTTTGCCTATTGGCGCCTACGGGTTTTCGCCTGAGCTTTTCGACATCACCGGGGGCGCCACCCAAACCGACCGGGTGCTGGTGCTGATTCAGCTGAACGGTGGCAACGACGGGCTGAACATGATTATCCCCACCGACCAGTATTCGGCCCTGATGAACGCGCGGGCCGATATTGCCATTCCGCAGGCGCAGGTATTGCCGCTGAGCGCCACCACCGGCATCCATCCGGCTATGGCCGGCGTGAAAAACCTGTTCGACAACGGCAAGATTGGGGTGGTGCAGAGCGTAGGCTACCCGAATGCCAATTACTCGCACTTCCGCGCCACCGACATCTGGACTTCCGGCTCCGATTCCAACGTGACCATCACCTCGGGCTGGGCCGGGCGCTACCTCAACGGCGAATACGCCAACTACCCCACCGGCTACCCCAGCGCCGCCAACCCCGACCCGCTGGCCATCAGTATTGGCTCGGTGGTAAGCAACTGCGTGCAGGGCCCGAGCGTGAACATGGGCATGGCCATTGCCAGCACCAGCTCGTTCTACCAATTGCTTTCCGGTGGCGTAGATGCAGCCCCCAACACGCCCGCCGGCCACGAGCTGACCTTTATTAGGCAGGTGATTTCCCAGACGCAGGTGTACACCACCACCATTCAGGCCGCGGCGGGCCGGGCCTCCAACCTCTCGCCGCTCTATCCGGCCAGCGGCCAGAATTCACTGGCTGACCAGCTCAAGATTGTGGCACAGCTGGTAGCGGGCGGCCTCCAGACGCGCATTTACGTGTGCAACCTCGGCGGCTTCGATACCCACTCCAACCAGGTGCCCACCACGGGCAGCACCACCACGGGTACGCACGCCACCCTGCTCGGTAGAATCTCGCAGGCGCTGGAAGCCTTCCAAGACGATTTGCGCCGCCTGAACGTGCAGGACCGGGTGGTGGGCATGACCTTCTCGGAGTTTGGCCGCCGCATCAAGGCCAATGCCAGCAAGGGCACCGACCACGGCGCCGCTGCGCCGCTCATTGTGTTTGGTACCAGTGTAAACCCAATCCTGCACGGCACCAACCCGGTACTGCCCGCCAATGCTGGCGTCAACGACCAGGTGGCTATGCAGTTCGACTTCCGGGCCGTGTACGCCAGCTTGCTGAAAGACTGGTTCCGGGTGCCGCAGACTACGCTGAATGCCTTGCTGCCTTCCACCAACAGCCCGTTTCCTTACATGCCCATCATCCGGCCATCGGTGGTGAACGGTACGGCTTCGGCGGCTGCTACCAATGTGGCCAATTTCAGCGTGTACCCCAACCCCATCCGGGACCGGGCCACCGTGGAATTCACCTCGGAAGGTGGCCACGTGCAAGTGCTACTCTACGACAACCTGGGCCGCGAAGTAGTGCGCCTCCTCGACCGACCTATGTCGCGGGGCTTGCGCCAGATTCCGCTGGATGCGGCGGGACTGGCGGCTGGCTCCTACCACTGCCAGGTGCAGGAAGGTCAGCGCATCAGTACCCGGCTGGTGGTAGTGGAGTAGCCAACGCAAGAGCAGGATAGCCGCGTAACGGCGTCAGGCATGTAGCATACCAGAGTTGAAAGACTATGCGCCGCGTAGCGGTGCAAGACCATCTGGCGCTTCTTGCACCGCTACGCGGCGCTATACCACGCAAGGCAAGAGGGCTACAACCCTAACGCCGCTATGCGGCGTAGCGGCGTTAGCCAAGGTTGCGAATTGGTGTTTCTGCCGCTGGCAACCGCAATTGTCAGAAAGGCCAACGGCGCTTTTAGCTGGGAAAGCTACCGTTGGCCTCTGGTACTTCTAATGCTCAGCTACGTGCTTCTCTGTTGAAATTCTATTGAAAAAAGCAGCCAAACAGGCAGCCTCAGCCCTGCTTTCTGCGTACACGCCCTCCGATGGCCTAGCCATTGTCAAGCCAACCGTACACCTGCTACTCCAACGTCACGATGGACAATCAACTAGAGAAACAAATCGACAAAATTCTGCCCGAAGACATTTCACGCACCCTGGAAAGTGCCTACCACGTGGTGTTCCAAGGCGACTATGACCACGTAGATGACCTGTTGAAGCACGGCGGCACCCTGATCCGGAAGGCAGCCCAGCGTTTCACTTCCACGCAAATGATTCTGGGTATTGCCGCCATTGCTGCCGTTGCCGTAGTGGTAGTAAGCCGTGCCGCTGCTTCCGATGATGAAGGCGAAGCCACCGACGCTTCGGAACCCAAGCTCAGCAAAGCAGAGTAATTCTGATTACGCGCTCAACCAAAAAGCCCCACCTGAATGTGTTCAGGTGGGGCTTTTTGGTTGTTGACGAAAGTGGGCTAAGCGGCTTCCAGCACGCTGGCGTCGTTGTGCGCCGGCGAGTTCACGCGAGTGGTAATGATGTACTCCTTCATTAGCTCGGCAGGGTACGGCAGCAGTAATGCCTGGTGATCGGCTAAGCTCACGGAATCGTCGAGCCAGGCCAGTTCGGCTTCCCGGTTTTGCAGCATCACCGGCATCCGGTTATGAATCGGGGCCATCAGTTCGTTGGGCTCGGTGGTGATGATGGTGAACGTGGGGCGCACCTCACCAGTGGATTTGTCGAGCCACTCGTCCCAGAGGCCAGCAAAGGCAAACGGCTGCTCGCTGCGCAGCAGAATACGATGCGGCACTTTGCCCTGGGCGGTAGCCTGCCACTCGTAGAAGCTGTCGGCGGGTACTAGGCAGCGGCGGCGCTGAAGCAACTGCCGAAACGAAGGCTTCTCGGGCAGGGTTTCAGCGCGGGCGTTGATGGGTTTGGGAGCGGCTTTCAGGTCTTTCACCCAGCCCGGAATCAGGCCCCACTGCAACAACTGAATTTGGCCGGGCTCGGTGTTCAGGATGACGGGAAGCTGCTGCGATGGTGCCGCATTGTAGTTGGGCGTGGCTTCCGGCTTGAAAGAAGCGTCGAAGCGTTTTTCAAGCACGGGCTTGGGGGCGAGGGTGGTATAGCGGCCGCACATAACGAAAGGTATTGAGAGAAAGAAGCGCCTTATGGCACTACTAAATCTATAACGCGCCGTTCTGGTAGCAGGTTCGTAACGAAGTAACCTTGGTCTGCATCCCAATTAGAGACTAATCCTATCAAAGCAAAGTTCTATTTTCTGGCTTATTTCTATTTTACGTACACTTTAGTCTGTTTCGGGTGCTATTCTCAGTTTAGCCCGGTATCCTGTTTTGGTAAACCACTGTATTCGCTAAGCAAAAGCCTATATATTCCGTATAAGAGACTATCCCACCCGCCCTAGTATGATTACCAATATCCTACAACGCAACAACGTCCAAATGGGCGGCCACGGCCCCCGGACCTTATTATTTGTGAACGGCTTCGGCTGCGACCAAACCATGTGGCGCTACATCACTCCGGCGTTTTTCGAGCATTTCAAGCTGGTGTTATTCGACCACGTTGGCGGTAGCTTGTCTGATACCAATGCCTATGAACCGCTGAAATACGCCACTCTGCACGGTTACGCCCACGATGTGCTGGCTATTTGCAAGCAACTCGACCTCCAGCAAGTTACCCTGATTGGGCATTCTGTAGGAGCCATGATTGGGGTGCTGGCGGCGGTGGCGGAGCCTAAGTGGTTTCAGCAGTTGCTGCTGCTTTGTCCCTCGCCTTGTTACTTCAATGAGCCCGGCTACTACGGCGGTTTCGACAAGGACGATATCAACGCCATGCTTCAGTTCATGCAGACCGACTACGTGGGCTGGGCTGATACATTCGCCCCACTCATCATGGGCAACCCCGACCAGCCATCGTTGGCCGATGAGCTTAGCCACAGCTTTTGCCAAACCATTCCGGCCATTGCGCAGCAGTTTGCGCGCGTTACGTTTCTCTCCGACAACCGCTTGGACATTGCGCACCTCAAAACGCCCTGTGTGGTACTACAAAGCGCCAACGACCTGATTGCGCCTCCCGAAGTGGGGGCCTACATGGAGGCGCACATTCCAGGCTCCACCCTAATTACGCTGCCCGTTGCCGGCCATTGCCCCCAGCTGAGCGCGCCCGTTGAAACGCTGCTGGCCATGGAAGCCTGCCTGGTAGCTTAATAACTCGGCCATAAACAAGTGGCTGGAAACCGCGCTGCAACTCGTTCCACCCACACTTTCCAGCTCTGGCAACCTCGAAGCTCCGCGGCAACGACCTGCGCAAAATAGGCCACCCCGAAGGCTAGGCCACCAACCTGACCATCCCCAATATGGCTCATCAGCACGATTCAGTGGACGTGCTGGCCCTGTATTGTGCGCATAGATGCCGGGGCCAAAGCAAGTATGCCAGTAGTGCCACAGAAAAAGGCCGCAACAGCACGCAGCTATATTGCCACATCCCTGTTGCGGCTTCTGTACCCTTTCCGCATGAGCAGCGGTGAGCGTACTGCTGAGCTAGCGTCAACTCTTCTCCTCCATATCGTTTTGTTGCGCATCTGCATTAGCGGGTGGCGCAGAGCGGTTCATGCCCATGCGCTGACTATCGGCCTCATCGGGCTGGGCGTAGTTGCCACCACCGTAGCCACCGGCAAATGGGTTTTGCTTTTCGTCGAACTGTCGGTCGGTTAGGTCTTCGGGGCCGCCACTGGTTCCTAAGCCGCCACGGTGGCCGCTGGAATCATAGCCCCGGTCTTCGTCGCCATTAAATCCAGCCCGGCCCATTCCCTCGCCCTGGCCTACCGCCCGCGAATTGTCTGCGGTGCCTTCCGCTCCCTGCCGCCGCAACTGATTGAAATCAGAAGCCTGTGTTGATGCAGAATGCTCGTTGTGGCTTTGCGGCTGGCTGGCGGAGTTGGTTGCATTGTCGTTGGCATCAGTCACGACGGTCGACATATCCTGCGGGTCTTCTTGCGGGGTAAGGCCGGGGCCTTGGTCTGCTCCTAGTTGTGCAGGGTCGGTGGGGCGGTTAAGCTCGTTGGAGTCTTGGTGGGTGGTCATGGCAGTTATCAGTAACAGAAACAGAGGTACTGCTTTTGTTACTGGCTCTACCCAGTAAGGTTGTTGTTGAGCCTACCTCCTGAACAACCTATGTGCCTGTTTCACTGGCTATTGCTCACTCACTACGCACGTTTCAGCCCGAGGCGCTCTACCGTTTCGCCTTCAAAGTCGAACTCAATAAGTACGGCGGGCTCCTCGCCTATCACCCAACCATCGTGGCCGGGCGCAATGGCTACTACCTGCGGCGCCGTGTACTCTTCCTGCGTGCCATCGGCGTACTGAATGCCCAGCTTACCGGCCGCCAGAAACCCCACGTGGGCGTGCTGGCACAGCTCGGTGCCAATTACCGGCTTCATGTCCTTCGACCACCGAAAGCCCACTGGATAAACCACCCGCTTCACCCGCGAGTTGCCGGTGCGCACTACATCAACCTGAACGCCGCCTACTTCGCGGCGGGTGGCATCTTTCAAAGGACCTAAAAGCGTAGCAATATCCATGGTTCGGTGGGGAGAGAGTGGAATGAGTGCGGCAACCGGCGCCGCAGAGTAAGGTACACAAAGCCAGTGAAATACTATCATGCTGGTTTCAGTGCGGTGAAGCAGATTTAGAACTGGCTTGCAACTTAAAGCAACGCTGTATTCATAAAAAACGATTCTTTCACTTTGAAATTCAAAGTTCTTTTACATCCTTTGTATCGTTGCGGTTGGCTAGGCTTTTCCGGGCCGCTTTTTCAGTGCTACTTCTCATACTCAACCTTAATTTATACCTCCCATGTCACTCACCAAAAGCCTTCTTCTGGTTGCCTTAGCTACCGGGCTGCTCTTGCTGATTCCGTTGGTTGCCATGCAGTACACCACCGAAGTCAACTGGACTTTCTCCGACTTTGTATTTGCCGCTGTTGTGCTGTTTGGGGCGGGCTCCACGTTCGTGCTTATTGCCCGAATGGGTACCAACGGCACGTACCGGCTGGCGGCTGGTGTGGGGGTGGTAGCGGGGCTGCTACTCGTGTGGGCCAACGCGGCCGTGGGCCTGGTAGGTAGTGAGCATAACCTCGCCAACCTGCTATATGGAGCGGTGCTACTGGTGGCTCTTGGCGGCGCCATTGCCGCGCGTTTCCGGCCGCTAGGCACTTCCAACGCCATGTTTGCCGCCGCTCTTACCTACGTGGCCGTTACAGTTATTGCTCTGTTCGTTTGGAAACCTACCGGGGCCGCCGCCGAGCCTTCGGTATACCTAGTGAATGTGCTGGTTGCCAATGGTGTTTTCGCTACCCTGTGGGCTGTTTCGGGTTGGCTGTTCCGCCGCGCCACCAATGCACATCAGCAGCTGGCTTAGAAGCGCAGCATCTTGAATTCACTTCTGCATCTTACTCTGTACTTCCATGACCGTATCACAATTCGTAATGGCTGGCATCGTGCTACTGCTTGCTGGCCTCGTGTATTTGCTGGTCGCCAGCTGGGGCCGCAATGGCGCCTATAAGCTGGCTGCGGGCGTGGCGGTGGCGGCTTCCCTCCTGCTCGTGTGGGGCAACCTGGCCGTGGGATTCATTGGCAGCGAAGACAACCCTGCCAACCTGCTGTATGCCGGGGTGTTGGTTGTCGGCTTCCTCGGGGCCATTCTGGCGAAACTCCAGCCGCTGGGTATGGCGAAGGCCATGTTTGCTGCGGCACTTACGCAGTTCGCCGTTCCTTTTATTGCAATGTCCATCTGGCGGCCCGAGTTGACCATGGGAGTGCTGTGGGTGATTGTGCTCAACACCATCTTCGCTGGGTTGTGGGTGGCCGCGGGATGGCTGTTTCGGCGGGCGAGTGTGGCTGGCGTGGGTTTGGGCCGGCAGGTGGGGTAGCAGCAGGAAATGCGAAGCTACCACTAACAGCGGCTCGATTATGCAGCCGCTGACCATTCTATAAAGTATAGAATTACGCGGTAGCATTCCTCAGGCATACACAACGACCTGATATCTAAGTGGTTTCAGGGCGTTGTGTATGCCTGAGGAATGCTACTTATACGAGGCGAAAATTGAAATATAACTAACTGGCGAGGCACAGTCGTACCCAGCACTTTCTATGAGTGGGCAGAAACACAGCGAATAAGGCAACTACGATAAGATATGCGCATCTTTTCAACGCTCTTTGTTCCTACTCTACCCACCGCATGAAAAAAACTGCTACCAAAACCGCGTTTGCGAAAGCAAGCGTTGGCATCTTGGCTTTAACCAGCCTTGCCCTGCTCTCGCCGGCGCAGGCCCAGAAGCCCACCGTCACGCTGGACCTGACCAAGCCGGGTGCCGAAGTCAGCCCGATGCTCTACGGCCTCATGACTGAGGAAATCAACCATTCCTACGACGGAGGGCTGTACGCCGAACTTGTCCGCAACCGCACCTTCAAGGACAGCCCAACCGCGGCCGAGGGGTGGAGCCTAGTGCAAGACAACGCCGGCTCCAAAGCCTCCATGCAACTGGTAGCGGCCACCCAAGACAACGTGCCGTATGACGAGCGCCGGCACGCCATCAATGAGGCGCTGACCACCTGCCTACGCCTGACCGTGGAAAAGGCCGACGGCCGGGTAGGCGTCGCCAACGAAGGGTACTGGGGCATTCCGGTGAAGCCGTCCACCACCTACCAGGCCTCTTTCTACCTAAAAGGAACGGGCAGTATTCCGCCGCCCCGCCCCCGCCCCGGGCAGCCGGCCCCACCCGCCAAGCCGGTTATCGAAGACAATACCGCAGGCCCGATACAGGTGACCATCGAGAGCAACGACGGCAAAACAGTGTATGCCTCGGGCACCGTGAACCTGGAGAAAAGTACCTTCTGGAAGAAGTACCAGGTGACCCTGACCACCGGCGCGAACGTGAAACCGACCAAAGACGCCCGGTTCGTTCTGTCCACCAACCGCTCGGGCCTGTACTACTTCAACCTCGTGTCGCTGTTTCCGCCCACGTACAACAACCGCCCCAACGGCAACCGGCCCGATCTGACGCAGATGATGCTGGACATGAAGCCGAAGTTTCTGCGCTTTCCGGGCGGCAACTACTTGGAAGGGCCCCTGCTCACCGATGCCTTCCCCTGGAAAACGACCCTGGGGCCGCTGGAAAGCCGGCCGGGCCACCGCGGCTCCTGGGGGTACCGCGCCTCGGACGGCATGGGGCTGCTGGAATTTTTGCTTTGGTGTGAGGAGATAAAGGCCGAACCACTGCTGGGCGTGTACGCCGGCTACTCGCTGAACGGGGACCATATTGATGCCGGACCGCTCCTGAAACCGCACGTGGAGGACGCCCTCAACGAAATAGAGTACATAATAGGCGACGTTAGCACCTACTGGGGGGCCAAACGTGCCGCCGACGGCCACCCCGCGCCGTTCAAGCTGCGGTACGTGGAAATTGGCAACGAAGACTGGTTCGACCGGTCCAACAGCTACGACGGGCGCTTCAACCAGTTTCGGGAAGCCATTGAGGCCAAGTACCCCCAGCTGCACTGCATTTCCACCATCGCCGATGCGCAGTTTCCGACCCAAAAGGTAACCAGCGGGAAAAAGCCGGAGCTGCTGGATGAGCATTACTACCGCAATGCCTGGGATATGTGGCAGAATGCCGCGCAGTACGACGCCTACGACCGCAACGGACCGAAGATATTTGTGGGCGAATGGGCCACGCGGGAAGGCGCCCCCACTACCAATCTGAACGCTGCCCTGGGCGATGCCGCCTGGATGATCGGCATGGAACGCAACGCCGACCTGGTGGTCATGTCATGCTACGCGCCGTTGTTTGTCAATGTCAATACGGCCACCGCTACTGCTCCCAAAGCCTGGCAGTGGGATTCGGACCTGATTGGCTACGATGCGCTGACCAGCTACGGGTCGCCCTCGTACTACGTGCAAAAGATGTTCAGTGAGTATCTGGGCAGCCACATCGTACCCACAACCGGCGCCAGCATCCCGATGCGCAAGCGCCCGCTCACCCGGCGCGACAGTGCGGAGGGGAAAACGCCGCAGCCCGTACCCTCCCTGTTCTACGCCGCCACCAAGGACCAGCAAACGGGTACGGTGTACCTGAAAATGGTGAACACCCTGGGCACCAAACAACCCGTTGACATCAACCTGCAAGGCGTTCCGAAAGTGGCCTCAAATGCCACGCTAGTAGTGCTGAAAGGCACCAAGCCCGAGGAAACGAACAGCATTACCGAGCCCAAAAAGATTGTCCCAACCACATCTAAAATCAAACGGGTAGCGCCGCGTTTCACCCGAATGCTCGACCCGTACTCGGTAACGGTCATAGCGCTACAAACAAAGTAGAAAGAACAGCCCACGAAACGCGGCGAAGCGGAGAGAATAAATTTCGCCGCTTCGCCGCGTTTTTCGTTTTTTACATCCTCTCCTAATGCTCCGGTTATGAAACTCGCCCTCGAACTCGAATTTCCCGACGACCAAGCCGCCAACGTGCTCCGCCTGCTCCAAAATACACCCAACACCACGGCCCGTATCCTCACGCACCCGGCTTCTGTGCCCACCTCCGCTTCCAAATCAGAAGCCGAGCTGGAAGCCCTGTTTCAACAGCTAGTCGGTTCCTGGCAATCCGACGAAAACGGCGACGAGCTGAACCGCCAGCTCCGCGAGGCCCGCCAAGATCAGCCCCGTGATATCGAGCTATGAGCCAGTACCTGCTCGACACCAACATCTGTGTTTACCTAACCAAGAACGAATTCGACTTGGTAGCCAAGCTGCGGCAAGTGGGGTACGCCAACTGCTTTCTTTCTGAGATAACCATTGCCGAGATGCTTTACGGCGTCGCTAACAGCGCCCCAACCAAGCAGACCGCCAATCTGTTCAGCATCTGCAACAAGCCTTCGCCGGTCGCATCCTCTCCATCACCAACTGCCTCGAAGTCTACGCCCAGCAGAAAGCTCACCTCAAACGCATCGGCCGCCTACAAGGGGAGTTTGATATGCTAATTGGCTCCACCGCCCTAGCCCACGGCCTCACCCTAGTCACCCGCAACACCCGCCACTTTGCGGAGCTAACTGGTATTCAGTTAGAAAACTGGACTGATACACCGTCCACTCCAGGCTTAATTCTTGAGTAGTATTGACGTGATGAGGTTATTAATCATTCTATTGGTAGTCACAACAGCAGGCTGTAGTCATTCCAGAAAAGAGCTACCCATTAATGCAATAGAATATAAGTCAAAGCTTTCCCGCAACATCATTACTGCATATGCTAGATGCATCAAACAATACCATCCAAAAAATGACAGCTCGGTAGTTATTTATATTAACCAGCATAAAGACACCACTTTCATCCTGCTATCCAACGAACTACCATTATGGAGAATTGATACTATCGATACATATGACCTATTTAACGACTCTATACACGTTTACTTAATACACTCAGATACGAAGAACAATCTGTACGGAATTAAAGCAAAACGTCTATCTCCTCTCAAGCAGAGACATTACGATTATATTCCCCCAAGACATCCTATTAATTGGGAATTCTGTTTTATAGATACCATGCTGGTTTCTTACTATCCTGAGAAATCGCTTGACAAGTTCATGCATCCTTAAAACTGTCTATTCATCCTATTGATATAGACCAACACTGCGAAATCTGATATTTTGTCTGATTACACGGGTTTCGCCTAAAGCACACCCGCCAAAACGTCAGTAAAACCACTTCTGCACCCTGTTTGCTAGTCCCCTCGTAGACTTACTAACCCGAAGCACCTATCAAGACTCTAGCAAGCCATGAACTTTAATAACTATACCATCAAGGCACAGGAGGCCGTGCAGAAGGCCACTGAAATTGCTGGGGGCAACCAGCAGCAGGCCATTGAAACCGGCCACTTGCTGAAAGGCCTCTTCCAGAGCGACGAGAATGTACTGTCGTTTCTAGCTAAGAAGCTGGGCGTGAACCTCAACATCCTCACGCCCCGCCTCGATGCACTAGTAGCGGGCTACCCTAAAGTAAGTGGGGGCTCGCCCTACCTCTCCAACGAAGCCGCCGCCGCTCTGCAGCGTGCCACCGGCTTTCTGAAGGAGTTCGACGATGAATATGTATCGGTGGAGCACCTGCTGCTGGGGCTGCTGGGCGGTAAAGACGCCGTAGCTACCCTGATGAAGGACGCCGGCTTCAACGAGAAAGACCTGAAAGCGGCCATCAAGGAGCTGCGCGGAGGCCGTAAGGTGACCTCGCAAACCGCCGAAGACCAGTACCAGAGCCTCAACCGCTACGCCCGCAACCTCAACGAGCAGGTGCGCACCGGCAAGATGGACCCAGTAATCGGCCGCGACGAGGAAATCCGCCGCGTACTGCAGATTCTGAGCCGCCGCACCAAGAACAACCCCGTCTTGCTCGGTGAGCCCGGCGTGGGTAAAACCGCCATTGTGGAGGGCCTGGCTCAGCGCATCGTGGCCGGCGACGTGCCCGAGAACCTCCAGGACAAAATCATCATGTCCCTGGATATGGGCCTGCTCATTGCGGGTGCCAAGTACAAGGGCGAGTTTGAGGAGCGTCTCAAGTCCGTCATCAAGGAAGTAACCGATTCCGAAGGCCAGATCATTCTGTTCATCGACGAGATGCACACCCTGATTGGGGCCGGAGGCGGTGGTGAAGGCGCCATGGATGCGGCTAACCTGCTCAAGCCGGCTCTGGCTCGCGGCGAGTTGCACTCCATCGGGGCCACTACCCTCAAGGAGTACCAGAAGTACATTGAGAAGGACAAGGCCCTGGAGCGCCGTTTCCAGGCCGTGATGGTGGATGAGCCGACTATTGAGGATGCCATCAGCATCATGCGCGGCATCAAGGAGAAGTACGAGCTGCACCACGGCGTACGCATCACCGACGACGCTGTAATTGCCGCCGTAGAGCTCAGTTCGCGCTACATCACCGACCGGTTCCTGCCCGACAAGGCCATCGACCTGATGGACGAAGCCGCCGCCAAGCTGCGCATTGAATTGAACTCCATGCCCGTAGAGCTGGACGAAGTGCAGCGCCGCATCATGCAACTAGAAATTGAGCGCGAGGCCATCCGCCGCGAGGAAAACAAGGACCGTGAAACCGTGCTCAACAAGGAGCTGGCCGAGCTGACCGCCAAGCGCGACACCCTGAAAGCGCAGTGGGAAAACGAGAAATCGGCCCTCACCAGCATCCAGACTGAGAAGGAGAACATTGAGCGCTTCAAGCTGGAAGCCGACCAGGCCGAACGCCAGGGCGACTATGGCCGCGTGGCGGAGCTGCGCTACGGCAAGATTCAGGAAGCCGAAACCAAGCTGAAAGAGTTACAAGCCCAGGCCGAAGCCGACAAAGGCAAGGACGGCAACTCGATGCTGCAGGAAGTGGTAACCTCCGAGGATATTGCCGAGGTAGTAGCCAAGTGGACCGGTATTCCGGTAAGCAAGATGCTGCAGTCGGACCGCGAGAAGTTGCTGAACTTGGAAGCGGAGCTAGGTCGCCGCGTGGCGGGCCAGAGCGAAGCCATTGCGGCTATTTCCGATGCCGTACGCCGCTCCCGCGCTGGCCTCCAGGACCCCAAGCGGCCCATTGGTTCGTTTATCTTCCTGGGTACTACCGGCGTGGGTAAAACCGAGCTGGCCAAGGCCCTGGCCGAGTACTTGTTCAACGACGACAACGCCATGGTGCGCATTGATATGAGTGAGTATCAGGAGCGCCACGCCGTGTCGCGCCTCATCGGGGCACCTCCCGGCTACGTGGGTTACGACGAAGGCGGGCAGCTGACCGAGGCCGTGCGCCGCAAGCCGTACTCGGTGATTCTGCTCGATGAAATCGAGAAGGCCCACCCTGATGTGTTCAATATCTTGCTGCAAGTGCTGGATGATGGCCGCCTCACCGACAACAAAGGCCGGGTGGCAAACTTCAAGAACACCATCATCATCATGACCTCCAACACCGGGGCCGACATCATTCAGAAGAATTTCAAGGAGCTGAATGAGTACAACCACGAGGAGGTAGTGGACCGCACCCGCGAGGAAGTGGTGGACCGCCTCAAGCAGCACATGCGCCCCGAGTTCCTGAACCGCATCGACGAGATTGTGATGTTCCAGCCGCTGAAGCGCAAGGAAATCCGCAAAATTGTGGACATCCAGTTCCGGCAGATTCAGTTGCGCCTAGAAGAAGCCGGCATCCGGTTGGAAGCCACCGACGAGGTGCTCGATTACCTCGGCGAGCAGGGCTTCGATCCGCAGTTTGGTGCCCGGCCATTGAAGCGCGTGCTGCAACGCCTGGTGCTGAATGAGCTGTCGAAAGACATTCTCTCCGGCCGCGTGAGCAAGGACGCCGTGGTGGAAGCCGTACTGGAAGACGGCAGCATCCGCTTCCTGAACGTGGAAATTCCCGCTGTCGGCTAAGTGGATTGAACTGCATAGAAAAGCCCCGCTGGCACAATGCCGGCGGGGCTTTTTTGTTTGTATAACCGTGTCTGAATGTTTGGCACTATATGATGTAACGCTAGCCTAACGACGGCGACGGGCAGCTTTGCGCTCCATCCTAGCGCGGTAGACACGTCCGGCGGCCACATGCTTCTCTTTTAGCCGTTCCCGAATATCGGCAGGCAATGGCGTGCCAGCCAAATAACTGGTGCGTAATTCAGCAAACTTAGCGTCGGAGTAAGGAGCGTTATGCACAAACATGTACGCAACCCCTCCTGCCGCCAATAGCAGCCCCGCAGCTACCTGCCCCCCAGATGGTTCATTGTTTTGAGTTGGGGCGTAAGGTGAACCTGAACTGCTGCTAGCATTAGACCCCGTCATGAGGCGTAGCCCCGGTAACGCCAGCAAGATAGGCAGTTGTCCACCAAGGCGCTTGGCATTGAAAAAGCCTTGCACTGCATCAAGCGTATCCTGCCGAGCATCGGCAAGAGTTTGGGCCGCCGTGGAGACTGAAACACTGGGCGCAGGCCCATTGGGGGCCACCCCTTTTGCCAGCAACGGGTTGTATTCAGAAGCCGTGCCGTGCAGAGGCATGAAATTGCCCTTTAAACGTCGTTTAATACTATATGGCAAATGGCCGGTAGCAGCTAGCTCGCGCAGTACGCGCTTCTCACGGCTCCACCAAAACTGGATACTCTTATTTAACCCAATGCCAACCAAAGCGGTACCTGCCACCACACCAGGTGTCCAGACCCCAGCGCTGGTAGACTGCTGAGCTGGCAGAATAGAAGCTAGCATACCGGCCGTACCTAATGCCAACCAACCAGCACCACCGCCCCGCCGGCTCTTGAATAGTTCGTGAACAGCTCGGGCAGTATCGGCCCGGGTCAGCGGAGCGTAGGTACCCGGCAGTTGAGTTACCGGCGGAGCCGCAGCATCGGCAGGCGATGCTTGTGTGCTGCTGGCAGGACTTGCGGCGGTAGTTGAGTCAACAGCAGACTGCTGAGCCAAGCTATTAATTCCACTACTTAAGACTAGCGCCGTGATAAGTATTCCTTTTTTCATAGTTGTTACATAGAAGCTGAGCGAGGTGTTACTAAGAAACTATAGCTTAATCTGAGGTAAACAGTCAGGACGAAACTAGTATATATCATTCAGCTTATTATCATAGTCTACACCAAACGCTCATTTTGTTGGAAGCCTAAATCTGAGTGTGTTTTCACCTGATAATCCGGCAAACTAACTCAGCAGTTACGCTATGTTCTGAAAGTCATCTTTTATATCATTATGAGCGTATGGGTAAGTACTTGCACCGCAAACTTTTACTTACCACTATGATGCATTCTTTCCTTCCTTTCCCCGCCAAGCAGTTTGCACTGCCCCGCTTTGTTCGGGTGGCGGCAGTATTAGCGGGGCTTGCCCTTGTACTTCCCGGCTGCTCCGACGATGACGACACCTCTGCCGACCCAGCCGGCCCCGACAAGATTACGGTGCCGCAGGCAAGACTCCACCCCGAAGGTATTCAGTATGATGAGGCCGGTAAGCGGTTCTTCGTCAGTTCGCGCACGCAGGGGCGCATTGGCACCGTGACAGATGACAGCACGTACACGCAGTTTGCCGATGACAGCCGCTTGGTGTCCACTATTGGCCTAAACCTGGATGCCAGCCGCAACCGCCTGCTGGTAGCCGTGTCGGATAATGGGGCCAACACCAGCCGATCCACGGCGGCTACGTTGCGGCAGCTGGCGGCGCTGGCTATCTACAATACTACTAATGGCACACTCAGCAACTTTATCAATCTGGGTACGCTGAAAGCCGGCAACCACTTCGCCAACGACATTGCCGTTGACAGCCAGGGCAATGCATACATTACCGACAGCCTCTCGCCTATTATCTACCAGGTTACGCCGCAAGGCATTGCCAGCATCTTTCTGGAAAACGCGCAGTTGAGTGGTGGTACCGGCTTCGGGCTGAATGGCATTGTGTTTCACCCTGATGGGTATTTGCTGGTGGCGAAGGCCAACGACGGTGCTTTGTTCAAAGTACCTATTACCAACCCAACCGGCTTCACGCGGGTAACCACCAGCCAGAGCTTGACCGGTGCCGATGGCCTGCTGCTGGTTGACAACCGCACTTTATTGGTCGTTTCGGGTAGCCAGCAGACCGTATTCCGCATTTCCAGCTCCGACGGCTGGGCCAATGCCAGCAGTGCGGGCAGCTTTGCCACGGGTGCGGTGAGCCCCACCACCATCACACGCCGCGGCACCGATGCTTACGTGCTCTACCCTTACCAAGCCACTTCTCCGCGCTTCGCCATAGTAAAGGCGAAATTCTAAGCAATAGTCAGCTGCTGCTTAACACCGCTTACTATTGAAAATCCCGCTGGCGCCGAGCCAGCGGGATTTTTTTGGCTGTGCATAGGCCGACAACCGGCTTTGCACAGGACTTTTGCTGCTTAGTTATTGCGGTTTTAGGCTGCTAACCCAGCAGTGCGCACGTAGCTCATCAGCCGAAACAGCTCGGCATGGTTGGCTACGGGTCCGGCATAATGCACTACAGGGTCGTAGAGGTTGCCCGACGATAGTTCCACCAAGTTGTCGTCGCCATCGGGTACGTAGAGGCGTAGTGTTCCTTGCGGGGTTAGGCACACGTATAGCTGGCCTTGCTCGTAGCTGGTGCCGGAAGGCAAGCCAACAGCCGGCAGAAAGCCTGCCTGCTCCATTTCATGTGGTGATACGAAGAACGACATTACAGAAAGCAAATTGGTGTAGTAGCGCGTTTTAGCAGTAGGCTCCGGATTGAACGTGAGGGTTGGCAGCATTCAAAACAACACTAAAACTGCGGTACTTGCTTGGTCTACTCTGCCTATGCGGCGTTTCCATCGACCAATGGACGCGCCCGGAAGGTTAACCTGGGGTTTAGCCCCAAAGCCCACCATGCAACGCTAGCACGCGGTACCATCAGGAGACTGAAACGCGAGGATAGTCGGTGAAAGTGCAGACCTGGCCGATTTCGCTGGGTGCCGCCAGCAGCTGGCAAGTAGTTTCGCCGCATCGTTACTGGGTTGCTTCTTACCCGGGCCGGCATATTTCACTTTTCTTTTTTCCGCATGTATACCTCTCCTTTGCGCCTGTGCCTGCTGGGCGTTTCGCTTAGCGCTTCGTACGCCGCCACAGCCAGCGTTGCCAATTCCGATAAGCTGGTTCTGCCGTCGTTCTTCGGGCAGGATGGACCACGCCAAGGCCGCCCTGATGGCCCGCGCCCGCCTAAAGGTGGTGCCGACCACCTGAAAGACCTCAACCTAACCGACAAGCAGAAAACCAAGGTTGAGGCGATTATGAAAAAACAGCGCCAGGAAATGGAGGCGCTGCACAAAGACGGCAACGGCAGTACCGACCGGGAAGCCACTATGACGGCCATGCGCCGCCTCGACGACGATACCGATTCTCAACTCAAGCAAGTGCTGACGCCCGAGCAATACACCAAGTACCAAGCTAAAAAGAAGGACCGGCCGCAACCCCCAAAAGATAGTCAGGGCCGGCCGCCACGTAAGGCGGAGTAGCCCCAGAATACTGATTCGCGCCACGCACTGGTGCCAGATGCCTCGTTTCATCTGCTACCAGTGCGTGGCGTATTTGCGGATAGTTGCCACTGGCATTCCGGCAACGCCTGAGCGTCAAGCGTTTGCCACCAGCCGCTTCCGCTACTGCCGGCATGCCCTAAAATCCGGACATCCTGTAGCTTTGCAGCATGTCCGTTTTCCAGACGTATCTCCAACTCGGCTTCTACCACATCTTCAACCTGCGGGCCTACGACCACATCGTGTTCCTGCTGGCTTTGTGCGCCCCCTACGTGCTGGCCGACTGGCGCCGCGTGGTAGCCCTGGTAACTAGCTTTACGGTAGGCCATTCCCTGACGCTGGCGTTAGCTACGCTGGGTGTAGTGAACTATAGTGCCGCGCTTATTGAAGCCCTGATTCCGATTACCATTCTGCTCACCTGCCTTGTTAATTTGGGTAAAGCCGGGAAAGCAGAGCCGCGTTTGGCCCGCCGCCTACGCCCCGAACCCATTGTGCTGGCCCTGCCTAACTTGCTGGCCGCCGTATTTGGGCTGATTCATGGCCTTGGGTTTTCCAGCTACCTGCGGGAGCTGCTGGGCCGTCAAAGCCGCCCTATTATCGAGTTGCTGGCTTTTAACGTAGGCGTGGAACTGGGGCAGTTGCTTATCGTAAGTGTTATCCTGGTACTCGGCTTTATCATACTCCGGGTCTTCAATGCTGCTCACCGCGACTGGTTATTGGTAGTGAGCGGCGCAGCGGCAGGCATTGCGCTGGTATTGCTGCTGGGGCAGCTTGCTTAGTACGTTTCGTTGGTAGCAGCTGCTACCTATCCGTTCCAGGCGCGGTGTGGATACGCGCCGCTTTGGGTTTTCTTGCTTACGGATGTAGGTGAGCAAGTGGCGTATTACACTTTATTTACACCTCTATCACACGCGCTTATTTTCTATCTATTTTCTTGAAAATAACCTTCTGGTTTATATAGCATATCTTGTTTATATATTCAGTTTATACATATCACACATGACTTTATTGCAACTTAGAAAGCCTAATTTTCTACCATACTACGCGTGGCAATTCATTTTGTATGGTGGCCCTTGCGTAGTGGTTTGGCTGCTGTACTTCCTGGCTTTCTTTCCGGGCATGATGTCCCGCGATTCGCTCGACCAGTGGCAGGAGGTTATTACGTTTAGCTTCAACGATTGGCACCCGGCTATTGTATCGTTTTCTTATTGGTTGCTAACGCGCATTTGGTTTTCACCGGCTATTATTTGCCTCGCTCAACTACTCGCTTTAGCCAGTGCGGTTACTTATGCCCTAACTAAGTTGCAGCAACGCGGAGCACCAAAGTGGCTGCTGTTATTTCTCACGCTATGCATTAGTTTTTTCCCGCTTAACGGCTTTTATGTAAATACTCTATTCAAAGACGTGCCTTTTGGTATAGCTGTCTTTGTTTTATCGATTTACGCCGTAGAAATATTCGAATCGAAGGGCGCCTGGCTGCAATCCAATCGGAATATCTTTTGCCTAGCCTTGGCCCTTACTTGCGTGTGGCTGATTCGGCACAACGGCTTGCTTACCTCGCTGCTCACTATTGCCTGCCTGTTCGGTTTCTATTTCCGGTACCGCAACCGGGTGTTACTTGCGGCGCTTTGCTGCTTTGGATTGGTGTTTGTCGTGAAAGTCCCGCTGTACCGCGCAATTCATGTGCAAGGCAAAGTGTATGCGCTGGAAATTCTGCTTACCCACCAGATAGGTGCTATGCTACACGATGGCGCGCAGCTTTCAGCGTCAGAAAAGCAAGTGTTGGAAAAAGTGCAGCCGCTGTCCGTTTGGCAGAAGGAGTACAACCCATTTACCAGTGACAATCTGGTGTTCAACGAGCATTTCAACTACGCTTATTTAGCGCAGCCCGGCGCCAGAGAGGCGTATATTCAAACCTGGTTTTCGTTGGCCAAACGCTACCCAAATTCGTTAATTAAACATCAGTTAAAAGTATCGGAATTAGTGTGGCGGCTCGATCATCAGGAAGGCAGCTACACGTATGCTGCTCACCCGCTAATTGACACCAATAACGTGGGGCTTACAACAAAAAGTCTCTCCCCTACCCTCAATCAATTTATTAAGCAGAAATATTATTCCACACTTTACAAAACCTTGTTCCGCATTATTCTCTACCGACCGGCTTTTTATATTTATCTTATTATAATTAGCGGCTTACTCACCATTCTGCTTACCCGCAGCCGTAAATACGTGGTGGCACTTGCGCCTATTGCCAGCATTATTGTGGGCGTTGCTTTTACTATTCCGGTGCAGCACGTGCGCTATTTATACCCTTGCTTTTTGGTGGCCCCGCTGCTGGCTGCCAACCTGCTACTGCACCTGAGCACCTACCGCCGCCGCACCAGCAGCCCCCTATTGGCTACTCCACTCCCGTAAAATCTGGCGGGTACTGCTGCCTGTTGCGCAGGTTTCCAACATATTTGTTGGAATAAAGGAGCTCTTTCATGCAGCCAGAACCTTTTAAAACCATCTATCTGTTCGCAGAACAGCTTGACTTTACACGCCCACTTTCGCCTCACTAACTAATCCATGCAGCTACGTTTTCTCTTATCAGCGGGCCTGGTGGCTTGTTGCGCTAGTATCGCAACGGCTCAAACCACGAATTCTGGCACTGATAAGTTTGCTCAGCTAGGCACCACGCTGCCTACGCCCAACGCCTACCGCACCGCCTCCGGTGCCCCCGGCACCGACTACTGGCAGCAGCGCGCCGACTACAATATTCGGGTGAAGCTGGACGATGATAAACAGTCCATTACCGGTTCCGAGGACATCACCTATACCAACCTCTCACCCGATGTGCTGACCTACCTCTGGGTGCAGCTCGACCAAAACATCCTCGACAAAAACTCGATTACCACCGCCACCCAGGTGGGGCAGATTCAGGACCGGATGCCGTTTCAGGCGCTGGACTATTTGCAACGGAGCGAGTTTGATGGCGGGTTCAAGATTTCCAAGGTGGAAATGAAGGGCGGCAAGGCCTTGCCGTACGTTATCAACCACACCATGATGCGCGTGGATCTGCCCACGCCGCTGCGGCCCCGGCAGGCCGTAACGTTCAGCCTGGCGTGGAGCTACAACATCAACGACCAAACCAAAATCAACCAGCGCAGCGGCTACGAGTATTTCCCCGAGGACAAAAACTACCTCTATGAAATAGCGCAGTTCTACCCGCGCATGGCCGTGTACAGTGACAACCAAGGCTGGCAGCATAAGCAGTTCCTCGGCAACGGTGAATTTGCGCTGCCCTTCGGCGACTACCGCGTAAGCATTACGGCCCCCTCCGACCACATTGTGGGCGCTACCGGTACGCTGCAGAACGCCTCGGAAGTGCTAACGTCTACGCAGCGGCAGCGGCTGGCGCAGGCCGTGAATGCCAAGAAACCGGTGCTGATTGTAACCCCGATGGAAGCCGAGCAGGCTGAAATGCGGCGCAAGGGTGGCACCAAAACCTGGACCTACGCCGCCAAAAACGTACGGGACTTCGCCTGGGCTTCGTCGCGCAAGTTTATCTGGGATGCCATGGGCATCAAGCAGGAAGGCGTGCCGGTGATGTGCATGAGCTACTACCCCAAAGAAGGCAACCCGCTGTGGGGCAAGTACTCGACGGAAGTGGTGGCGCACACCATCAAAACCTACTCGAAATTCACGATTCCGTACGCCTACCCCGTAGCTATTTCGGTGCACGGGCCGGTGGGCGGCATGGAGTACCCGATGCTGTGCTTCAACGGCGGCCGCCCCGAGAAAGACGGCACCTACACCGCCGACCGGAAATACGGCATGATTTCGGTGATTATCCACGAGGTGGGGCACAACTTCTTCCCGATGATTGTGAATTCCGACGAGCGGCAGTGGACCTGGATGGATGAGGGCCTGAACACCTTCGTGCAGTACCTCACCGAGCAGGAATGGGAGCGGAACTACCCGTCGCGCCGCGGGGAGCCCAAGAACATTGTGGACTACATGCGCACCGGCACCAACCTGCAAACCCCGATTATGACCAACTCGGAATCGGTGCTGCAATTTGGGCCGAACGCCTACGCCAAGCCCGCTACCGGCCTCAACATTCTGCGCGAAACCATTCTGGGCCGGCAGCTCTTCGACTACGCCTTCAAGGAATACGCACGCCGCTGGGCCTACAAGCACCCCGAGCCTGCCGACTTCTTCCGTACCATGGAAGACGCCTCCGGTACCGACCTCGATTGGTTCTGGCGCGGCTGGTTCTACACCACCGAGCACACCGACCTGGCCCTGGAAGGCGTGAAGTGGTACAAGGTGGACTCCAAGAACCCGGAGTTGGAAAACGCCTTCAAGCGCCAGCAGCTCAACAGCGCCCCCCAAACTCTCTCGCAGCAGCGCAACCTTCAGGACATCAAAAGAACCCTGGTAGACGACAAGCCCGAGCTGAAGGACTTCTATAACAACTACGACCCGCTGGCTACCACCGATGCCGACAAGCAGCGTTACCAGCAAGTAGTGAAGGGCCTCTCGCCCGAGCAGCAGCAGCGCCTCAGCGCCGGCCTGAACTTCTACGAACTAAGCCTGAAAAACCTGGGCGGCCTCACCATGCCGGTCGTCGTGCAGATGACCTACGAGGACGGCAAGCAGGAAGTGGTGAACATTCCGGCCGAAATCTGGCGCAAAAACAACGCTGAGGTAACCAAGGTGTTTATCACCGAAAAGCCCGTCGTAAGCTTCGTGCTGGACCCCTACCTGGAAACCGCCGACACCGACCTGAGCAACAACGCCTGGCCGCAGAAAGCCGCCCCGTCGCGCTTTGAGCTGTTCGAGCAGCAGCAGCGCGTTCAGCCGAACCCAATGCAACAGCAAACGTCGATGCAGCAGAAGGAGCAGAAGCCGGGCAGCAGCACCGGCGCCAGCGGCGGGACCAACTAATTTGCTTTAGCCTATATAGAAGCAAAAAAGAGCCCGGTGAATAGTCACCGGGCTCTTTTTTGCATTATGTTCGGCTTGTTATTCACAATCAATTTATTATCCGTTTTATTAAGCTTATGCGCAATCTGTTTCTCATAACTGTTTTCCTGGCTATTGCCTTAGCAGGTTGTCACAACCAAAATGAATCAGAGGAAGCTACAACCAAACTACCTCCTAGTCTTCCCACGGCCAGCCCCTCACTCAGCGACTCTTTAGCACAATTGGTAAAGTTGTATCTAGAGTATCCTCTCCCACTACAACTATCAACGGAAGTGCTGGAGAAAGGACCAGGGCATAGAAGCCCTTTGGCGGAGGGTCAGCCAATTCCACGGAATTTCTGGTTCCTGTTTGGCGAATATAGTACCGGAGAGGACAGTAGTATGTTCGCCGTGGCAAAGCTTCCCTTACCAAGTCAAAAAACAGGACTTCTCACCAGGGTTCCGGGAATGTATATGCCGAGTAAAATAATTCTCTTCGTATTTGACAATCAAACAGGCCAAGTTACCTCGACTTGTGAGGTGGCAGAAACGTTTGGCGATGCCGGCGACGTTTATGTTCGCACCTCTAATCTGAGTTGGGGAGCCAGGCAAGAATTGAGCATTGTTGTTAGCCAATCAAACTGCTCACCTATTAATGAAAATTTGGATAACATTACCTGCACAGATTCAACCTTGATTTATGAGTCGAATAAGGGCTTAATTTCTCTTATTACTAAAAGAAAGAAAACTCAATAACACTTAAAGACGCTAACAATCTCAACCACATGGGACTACTCGACGGCTTACTCGGCAACGCATCGGAAAACGACGCGCAGGAAATTCAGCAGGACCTGACGCAGGTGCTGGCCGCTGGCGAGCGGGTGGAAAAATCGTACGCCGTGCTGCGCGACCTGATTGTGTTTACCACCAAGCGCCTGATTCTGGTGGACAAGCAGGGCGTAACGGGCAAAAAGCGCGAATACCTCAGCATCCCCTACCGAAGCGTAGAGCGGTTCTCGATGGAAACCACCGGCCACTTCGACCTGGAATCGGAGCTAAAAATCTGGGTGCGGGGCCAGGCCGAGCCCATCAGCAAAACCTTCCGCAACGATAAAAGTATCCACGACGTGGCGCGGGCCCTGGCTGAATACGCGCTGTAGAAGTGAGATAGTGAAATGGTGATTTTGACGTGCTAACGGCTCAATTAGCCCCAGCGGGGCGGCATGTTGGTAGCAGAAAGGATACTAGTAAAACAAGCAAGCCCCAGCGGGGCGACATCAACCGTTCAACGAGTTGTGTCGCCCCGCTGGGGCTTTTGCTGTATGCGGCTGCCTATGTTCCTACCAACATACCGTCCCGCTGGGGCTGCACAGCCACCTCACTTCTACCGACCGACCACTTCCGCGTCGGGGGAAGGCACTGAGGGGTTGTACTGCGGGGTTTGGGCGTTGTGCTCGGCAGTGGCCTTGCCTTTGTCGTCCTTGAAATCGGTGCGCTTGTAGGGCCGGATAATGAGGCGCAGGGCCCGGTCGGAGCTAACGTAGCTGAAGGCCCAGTCGATGAACGTTACCACTTTGTTGCGGAAGCCTACCAGCGTCATCAGGTGCACAAACAGCCACGTAAGCCAGCCGAAGAAACCGCCAAAATGCTTGTCGCCGGGCAAGTCTACTACGGCTTTGTTGCGGCCCACAATGGCCATACTGCCCTTATTGAAATACTTGAACGGCACCGGCGCATCACCGCGCAATAGGCGCTTGAAATTATCGGCGAGTTGCTCGGCCTGCTGAATGGCCACGGGCGCCAGCATCGGGAAGCCGCGGGGCA
Source organism: Hymenobacter telluris (assembly GCF_017313265.1). Taxonomy (GTDB): domain Bacteria; phylum Bacteroidota; class Bacteroidia; order Cytophagales; family Hymenobacteraceae; genus Hymenobacter; species Hymenobacter telluris. The sequence continues at coordinate 493,816 of NZ_JAFLQZ010000003.1, forward strand.
TATCTTCGGTCACCATGTTGGCCACGTCGCCGATGGCATACACGTTGGTTTGGCCTTCCACGCGGTTCCAGTTGTTCACGCTGATGCGCTTGTTGCGGGCCACCACTTCGGCTGGCAAGCCGGGCACCTCGGCCCCGTTCACGCCGGCCGCCCAAATCAGGTTTTCGGTCCGGATAAATTCGGTGTCCGACACGTAGGCTCTGCAATCCTCGAACCGCTTCACCGACGTGTTCAGCCGCACATGAATGTTCTTGTCTTCGAGGTAGCGCTTGGCTTTCTCCTGCGAATCTTTGGACATGGGCCCCAGCACGGCCGGGCCGGCTTCCACCAGATAGATTTCCATCTGGCGCAAGTCCAGCTCGGGGTAGTCTTTGGGCAGCACGTCTTTACGCATTTCAGCCAGCGAACCAGCAATTTCGACGCCCGTAGGACCGCCGCCCACAATCACCACGTTTAGCAGCGCCTGGCGCTCCTCGGGGTTTTCTTTTAGCAGGGCCTTCTCGAAGTTCTGGAACAGGTAGCTCCGCAAGTTCAAGGCATTCGGGATGCTTTTGATTTGCATGGCGTTCCGCTCGATGCTCTCGATGCCAAAGAAGTTGGTGAGCGAGCCGGTAGCCAGCACCAGATGGTCGTAGCGAATTTCGCCGATGCTGGTTATTACCGTGTTGCGGGCGGTATCTACGTGCTGCACACCCGTCATGCGGAAAAAGAAGTTCTTCTGCCCCGCAAAAATCTTGCGAATCGGGTAGGCAATACTGTCGGCCTCTAGTGCGCCGGTGGCTACCTGGTACAGCAGCGGCTGAAAGTTGTGGTAGTTGTTGCGGTCAATTACGACCACCTGCACGGGCGAATCAGCCAGGTCTTTTGCCAGCCGTAGCCCGGCAAAACCGCAGCCTACAATCACAATTCGCGGCTGCGAGGTGACAGGTATGTTGGTATCCATTTCGAGAAGGAAAGGTCAAACACTTCCTTAACTGCGAAATGGCTTCTGAGGTTGTGGTGGAGGTGTTAGAGTGAATGAGCGAGTGAGTGAATGAGTGAAGTAGCCTACGTCTGTTGACGTTCTTGCCAGTACCGCCGGAGGCCACTTCACTCATTCACTCACTCGCTCATTCACTCTAGTAATCAACGCCTTCTTTCTTCTTGAACTCGCCGTCTTTCACCTGCTTGATAAGTTGCAGCCAGCTGAAGGGGTTCAGGAGCGGGTTGTTGCTTTGCAACGACGGGCCCATACCCATGCGGCGCTGCTGCTCTAGCTGCTGCATCTGCATGGTTTGGCGGTAGTTGCCCATGCTGGTAACCGGGGCATTGTTGAAAATACGGCGCAGAATATCCTGGTTCAGGTTTTCAGCCGCCGCCGAACCCCGCTCTTTGGGCAGGCGCAACGCCAGAAACGCTTCTTTAAACGCTTTTTCGGTGGCATACGGGAACACGCGTACTTCGGGCAGCACGGTTACGTCTTCGCGCAGCTGCACAATTACCGAGTAGCTCTGGCGCTGATAATCGGGTGGAATAACCACGTACTGGTTGCGGTAGCCCAAGCTCCGAATCACGATACTGTCGCCGGTGAGGACGGGCAGCGAGAAGTAGCCGTAGGCATTGGTGGCGGTACCACGGCCAGCTTTGGGCACAAACACCGTAGCACCCGGCACACCCAGCAGCGAGTCGCCGGTGGCTACAATGCCGGTGAACTGCACTACGCGCGGCTGGCCTTGTGCCCGCGCGGCACCAGGGGCCAGCCCCGCCAGCAACAGGCAGAAAACCAGCAGAAAACGAAATCGAACCATCACAGGCATAGGGGAATTACAGACTACAAGTATACCACTTCTTCGGGGCCCGCTGCCGGCTTTCCCCTAAATTTGAACGACGGCCGGGGCTCCTTTCCTGCCATCATTCGTCTAAAGATGCGCCTCAAACACGTCAGCGTTGCATTCGGCCAGCAACTATTTAAAGCTTTCGGCGACGAGAGCCGGGTGCGCATCCTGCACTTGCTGTGGCGCAACCAGGAAATGTGCATCTCCGACCTGGAACAGGTGCTGGACTTCACCCAGACCAAAACCTCCCGCCAATTATTATACCTGAAAAATGCAGGTTTGGTGAATTTCCGGCGCCTCGATAACTGGATGTTCTACTCCATTCAGGGCGAAGGCACCGAGCTGGTGCAGCAGCTATTGGGCTACATGGAGCGCGACGCCCAGCTTGTGCGCGACCAGCAGATTTACCAAACGCTCTGGTCGAACCGGGAACTGGCCGCGTACAAGCTGCAAAACCGCCGCTGGACTGGCACGCCCACCGAACAGTAGCGCCGGTTCCTGCGTTTGCTATTCTACACAGCTTGTTAGGTTTTCCGTTCCCATCACCAGTTGCTTAACGCCCGAAATCAGTGATTCACCTGTTTGTTTGTAATGCCCAGAAAACCGAAGTCGGCAAGGATGTTGCGCGGGCACTGAAAATCGAGCTGAAGAAGCAGGGGCTGAAGTCGTTGTTTGCCGGCGGCCAGAAACACAAAACCCGCGTGCAAACGTGCAGCTGCCTCGACCAGTGCAAGCACTGCAAAAAAGGCGCGGGCGCGGCCGTAGTCGTATACCCCGAAGGCATCTGGTACGGCGACGTAAAGCCCAAAGACGCCGCCGACATCGTGCGCGACCATATCGGCGAAGGCCACCCAGTGAAGCGTTTGTTGCTAGAGTAAATGCAAGACTGTGCTCTTAGTCATTTTTAGCCCGCAGAAGACGTTGAGGTTCGCGCAGAGGACGCGGTGTTCCGGAGGCGAATCACTTGCCATAATTTTTAATTCTTAATTGATAATTTTTAATTGAAACCCTACCGCCACATCTTTTTCGACCTGGACCATACGCTCTGGGATTTTGAAGCCAACGCCAACGAAACGTTGCGCCACTTGTACCAGCAGCACGATATGGCCCGGTTTGGCGCGTTCACCGTCGACGAGTTCATCCGGGTGTACAGCGACATCAACCACGGGTTGTGGCGGCTCTACCAAAGCAACAAAATCACGCAGACGCAACTTCGCGCTACCCGTTTTCCGCGCACCTTCGTGAAGCTGGGTTTGCAGGAATCGGATGCGCCGGCGGGCTTATCGGAGGAATTTACCGACATTCTGCCGCTGAAAGCAGCCGTGTTTCCATTTACGTTTGAAGTGCTGGACTACCTGAAGCCGAAGTACGAGTTGCACTTGATTACCAACGGCTTCCGCGACATGCAGTACACCAAGCTGAACTCGTCGGGCCTGACGGAGTACTTCCAGGAAATCGTAACGTCGGAATGCTGCGGGCACCTCAAGCCCGACTGCCGCATTTTCGAGCACGCCCTGGAACGCACCGGGGCTACCGCCGCCGAAAGCCTGATGGTAGGCGACAACCTGGAGTGCGACGTGCTGGGCGCCCGCAATTCCGGCATCGACCAGGTGTATTTCAACCCCGAAAAGCGCCGCCACTTCGCCGAAACCACCTACGAAATCAGCTGTTTGAGCGAGTTGAAGTCGTTTTTGTAAGCACGACTGTCATTCCGAGCGGAGCGAGGAATCTGCTTTACCGCCTTGTTCCGGCTCACTCAGATTCCTCGTTCCGCTCGGAATGACAAGCCGTAGTGGTCGGCTACCTTTGCCGGCTATGATACAGCTAATAGGCCTTTCGGGGCGGCGGGGCAGCGGCAAAGACACGGTGGCACGGCTTATTCAGCAGTTGCAGCCGGAGCGGCAGTGGCATATCCGCTCGGTGGGCGAGCCAATTAAAGCGGTATGCGCCGCCCTGGCCGGCGAGGACGTGGCCCCTTACTTCTCGCAGGAAGGCAAAACAGAATTGCTGCCGATATTCGGCCGTACCCGCGGTGAGATGCTGCAACAAGTGGGGCTGGCGTTGCGCCAGTGGGAGCCGGACATCTGGGTGCAGGCGTTCTTCTCGCAGCTGCCGCCCGAACAGTTCATCGTAATTGCCGACGTCCGTTTCCCCAACGAAGCCGACCTCATCCGCAGCCGCGGCGGCCTCATGCTGCGCGTAGAAGGCGACCCGCTCCAGCAGCGCGGCGACGGCACCCGCGACGACACCCACCCCAGCGAAACCGCCCTTGATGACTATCCCCATTTCGCCGCTACGATTCAGAATAGCGGCTCGATTGAGGAGTTAGAACGGCAGGTGCGGGAGTGGTTGAAACAGTGGTCAGTTTAGGACCGGTCATTTCTATATGAAGCTATTACGACCTAAAACATTACTCTTGCTTATTGGCTTGGCCTATGGAGTGAGTAGATGTGTTCCTCAAGAGCGTTTTAGAATTCTCATTCCGACTGATAAGACCGGAGCCTATATTGACGTAGAGCTACGAGAAGGTGGTTGGTTAACAGCCCATCAGTTCATTCATATTATCTACGGTTGTCCGACCAGCTTATTTCGGAAGGACCAGAAAAAGGAAATTGGTGTGTACGAGTTGTATGCGCCGGATGCGTTTCTCACCTACAACGACCTTACAACCGAGTGGAAGGGTAAGCAGCGTTTGTTGATTCACAGCACTACTAACCCAGATTTGATTATCAACTTAGCTGAATATCGATTAGAGGGAGCTTTGCGCCACACAAATTCTATACCCACTCATTCTCTGACGACGAATTATAGGAACTAGAATTCATTACCCCACCGGCCCCTCCTGCGCCTCCCACGACGGAGTACCGCCCGTAACCAGCCGGGGCCAGCCGTTCACGTATTCCAGTCGGTCGAGAAGCAGGACGCGGCGGGAGTAGCCCTGCTCGGCATCGATGGCGTCGAATTTGGGTTGGCGCGGGTCAATGGCGTGGTAGGCTAGCCAATCCTGGTCGGCGGCGTCGGTTACCACGCAGTTGTGGCCGGGGGCAAGCCAGTGTTCGTTGCCTTCGAGCAGCATGGCGTAGGGGTTGTTGGTAGCGTCGGCCAGGGTTTCGAAGGGGCCGGTGGCGGCGCGGGACCGGGCTATCAGCACGCCGTAGTGGGCATCGTCGCCGCAGCAGTTGTTGCCGGAATAGAACAGGTAGTACCAGCCGTTGCGCAGCACCACCCAGCTGCCTTCAATCAGCTGGTCATAGCGCTTGGGGTCACCGGCGCCGGCCGGCTGAATCAGATACTGCGTCTCGCTATTCGGCGCGAAAGAAATTCGGTCTTCGGCTAGCTCTCGCACCATCAAGGGGCCGAAGCCGGAACCCCAGTATAGCAGCCGTTTTCCGGTAGCCGGGTCGTCAAACGCCATGGGGTCGATGTGCAGGAAACCGGGGCCGCACTGTAACGGCGTGCCACAGTCGGTGAACGGACCAGCCGGCGTGGTGGCAGTAGCCACGGCCAGGCAGAAGCCGTCGGGGTCGTTGTCGGGTTTGGCGGAGTAGTACAGGTAGAACACCCCGGCATGCTCGCTTACGTGCGGGGCCCAGAGCTTCTGGGTGCTGCTGGCCCACGCAGGTTTCACGGGTAGCGCGTCGGCGAGGTAGTCCCAGTACACCAAATCCGCGGAACGCGCCACCTGCATATTGACAATAACGCCGCCGGGCCGCTTGGTTTGGGTACCGTACGCATAATACAAGCCGTCGGAAGCCCGGATAATGGTGGGGTCGGCAAAGTCGTAGTCCCAGATGGGGTTGGTATAGGTGGTAGGCGGCATAGCGGTAATTGTGGCTTCGGGTATGCTTATCCGTACGGATGTTGGGTTACACAAGGTTGGATAGGGCCACTGGCGGGCGGGCTTTCGGGTGCACCGTGTACCGCGCGTCATTTCGGGGAGGTAGCTACCTTTGCTGCGCCTCCCGAAGTGGCAATCATCCATCGTAAACCAGCCATACCACCCATGTCCAACGCCTTTTTCAACGTTCCCGCCCCCGTTAATGAGCCGGTGAAGGCCTACGCGCCCAACTCGCCCGAGCGTCTGGAGCTGCTCAAAACCCTCAAGGAGCTCAAGCAGGTGCAGCGCGACATTCCTATGCACATCGGCGGCAAGGAAGTACGCACCGGCAACACGCTGGATATCCGCCCGCCCCACGACCACCAGCACGTGCTGGGCCAGTTTCACGAGGGCGACGCCGGCCACGTAACCCAGGCCATTGATGCCGCCCTGGCCGCCCGCGCCAGTTGGGCCGCCCTGCCTTGGGAGCACCGGGCTTCCATCTTCCTGAAAGCTGCCGAGTTGCTGGCTGGTCCCTATCGTGCCCGCCTCAACGCGGCTACCATGCTGGCTCAAAGCAAGAATGCCTACCAAGCGGAAATCGATGCGGCGTGCGAGCTAATCGACTTTTTCCGCTACAACGTGCACTTCATGCAGGAAATCTACAAGCAGCAGCCGGTGTCGTCGCCGGGCATGTGGAACCGCCTGGAGCACCGGCCGCTGGAAGGCTTCGTGTTTGCCCTCACGCCGTTCAACTTCACCTCCATTGCCGCCAACCTGCCCGCCTCAGTGGCCATGATGGGCAACGTGGTGGTTTGGAAGCCCGCTTACCCGCAAATCTACTCGGCGCAGGTGCTGATGGAGCTGTTCAAGGAAGCGGGCCTGCCCGACGGGGTTATCAACCTGATTTACGTGGACGGCCCCGTGGCCGGCGACGTTATCTTCTCGCACCCCGACTTTGCGGGCATCCACTTCACCGGCTCTACGGGCGTGTTCCAGCAAATCTGGAAGACCATCGGCCAGAACATCACCACCTACAAGAGCTACCCGCGCATCGTGGGCGAAACCGGCGGCAAAGACTTCATTCTGGCGCACCACTCGGCGCACCCGCGCCAGGTGGCCACGGCCATCAGCCGCGGTGCGTTCGAGTACCAGGGCCAGAAGTGCTCGGCCGCCAGCCGAGTGTATATCCCCAGCAACATCTGGGACGAGGTGAAAGGCTACGTGCAGGAAGATTTGAAGTCGTTCAAAATGGGCGACGTCGAGGACTTCTCGAACTTCATCAACGCGGTTATCACCGAGGCTTCCTTCGATAAACTGGCCCGCTACATCGACGCCGCCAAACAAGACGAGTCGGTGGAAATTGTGGCCGGCGGCAACCACGACAAGTCGAAAGGCTACTTCATCGAGCCCACGGTTATCGTGACCAAGAACCCGCAGTACGTAACCATGTGCGACGAGCTGTTTGGCCCCGTCCTGACGGTGTACGTCTACGATTCGCAGGATTTCGAAAAGACCCTGGACCTCGTGGATGGCACCTCGCCCTACGCTCTCACCGGCGCCATCTTCTCGCAAGACCGGTACGCCATCGACCTGGCCTCCAAGCGCCTCGTACACGCCGCCGGCAACTTCTACATCAACGACAAGCCCACCGGCGCCGTAGTGGGCCAGCAGCCCTTCGGTGGCGCCCGCGCCTCCGGCACCAACGACAAAGCCGGTTCCATCCTGAACCTGCTCCGCTGGGTATCACCGCGCGCCATCAAGGAAACCTTCGTGCCGCCCGTTGATTACCGCTACCCCTTTATGGGCGTAGAAACCGGCGAAAACCTGAACGTAACGGGCCAGGGCGGCTTCTAAGCCGGTACTCAGCCAGCAGTAAAAAGCCGCTTCAGATGACTGAAGCGGCTTTTTCATATATTACTCTGACCCACCCGGCATTTGAGGTGGCACGCCTAGCCTGACTCTGGCGTAGAGTTCGGCTAGCGGCACTCGGATACCAAGCGCCGCCAGATGAATCTCGTCTGTAAGCATATCATATACTTGCAGCGTCCACTCACTTTCCGTGGCTGCCTGTTCTACCACACGCGTTAGACATTCCACCCAGCAATAATCTTGGCGAATCAGTACGTAATGGCGTAGGCTCGGCAGGCGCTGATAGAAACGAAGTTTGGCCGTGCGGTCATAATCGGCGCTTTTGGGGGACAATACTTCTACAATCACCGATGGATGTTGCAATATTCGGTCGGCCTCCAGGTCGTCAGGATGGCACGATACTATCAGATCAGGATAAAGGATGGTAGAAGCGTCGATTTTCAGCAACGCCCCATCAATAAACACCTCACATTGATCAGGATTCAGCCTATCATCTAATGCGCGATATCCATTACCAATAATCCGGTTATGCGCCAGTGACGCGCCGGACATTGCGAATATCTCACCTTGGTAGTATTCGTGCCGTATCTCGGACGCTTCCTCCAGGGCCAAGTATTCTTCCACTGTATACTGCGGTGGCTGGGTTTGTTCCATACAAACTGACTGGGTTTCTCTTCAAAGATACGCCTTTCCGGGGCTGCTTGATTTCACCTTTGTTCCGCTGGCATTTCGCGTTACCTTTGCCCTTCAACGCTGTTCTTGAACGGCCTTTTCCCGTTGTCGTCTATGCTTCTCGCTGTAACTACCAATTATCAGCCGCAGGACTTTCTGCCCATCATCGTGCAGTTTGGGCTGGCGGTTGCTTTCGTGGCCTTTGCCATGATAACCTCGCACCTCCTCGGGCCACGCCGCAAAAGCGTGGTGAAGGACGAAGCCTTCGAGTGCGGTATCGAGTCGGTGGGCAATGCCCGCACCCCGATTTCGGTGAAGTACTTCCTCACGGCCATCCTGTTCGTGCTCTTCGACATTGAAGTAATTTTCATGTACCCCTGGGCCGTAAACTTTCGGGCGTTGGGCACCAGTGGCTTTATTGAAATGGTGGTGTTCCTGGCCTTCCTGTTGGCGGGCTTCGGCTACGTCATTAAAAAGGGAATTTTGCGCTGGAACGAGGCGTAAGCCAGCAAACCTTTATTGGCTGGCTGGTGTTGGCTAAGAGGAGGTTATACTTCTTCAATCTGACTTTTTATCATGGATAATAGAGTTCCTGAAATCAAAATGACGGAGGCGCCGGATGGCCTCGAAGGAGCTGGCTTCTTCGCTACGTCGCTGGAGAAAGTGGTGGGTATTGCCCGCGCCAACTCGCTCTGGCCCCTGCCTTTTGCTACCTCGTGCTGCGGCATCGAGTTCATGGCTACCATGGGGGCCCGCTACGATATTTCACGCTTCGGTTCCGAGCGCCCCAGCTTCTCACCCCGCCAAGCCGACTTGCTGATGGTAATGGGGACCATTGCCAAGAAAATGGCCCCCATTGTAAAGCAAGTGTACGAGCAGATGGCCGAGCCTCGGTGGGTACTGGCCATGGGTGCCTGCGCTTCTTCGGGTGGCATCTTCGATACCTATTCGGTGCTGCAAGGCATCGACCGCATTATTCCGGTTGACGTGTACGTGCCGGGCTGCCCACCCCGCCCCGAGCAAGTACTCGACGGCTTGATGCGCGTGCAGGACCTCGCCAAAAACGAGTCAATCCGCCGCCGCAACTCGCCTGAATACCAAGCCCTGCTGGCTTCTTACAACATTAAATAAGTAGTGAGTATTGGGTATTGAGTAGTTAGACTTTAGCCAGTCGACATCTCAATACTCAATACCAAATACTCAATACTAGGAAATGGCTGACCAAACCGTAGAATCACCCGACGCTCAGGAAACCGCTGCTGAACTTGATCCGGCCGCGCAGAAGAACAAGCAGTTGCTCGACCTTCTGTATCGTTTGTTTGGACAGGATACTTTCACTGATGTGGAAGAGCCCTACGGCTTCCTGACCGTCACGACCACACGGGAGCGAATCCATGACATCATTGCCGGTCTACAGCAAGACCAGGAGTTGCAACTCAACTTCCTGACCACGATGTGCGGTATGCATTGGCCGGAGCGCAAAGACCAGGAGCTTGGCATGGTGTATATGCTGCACAGCCTGGTGCACAACATCCGCCTGCGGTTGAAAATCTTCTTCCCCATTGGCGATCCGCACGTACCTACCATGACCGACCTCTACTCCACCGCCAACTGGATGGAGCGTGAGGCGTTCGACTTCTATGGTATCATTGCGGTTGGGCACCCCAACCTGATCCGCATCCTCAATGTGGAAGACATGGACTACCACCCCATGCGCAAGCAATACGCGCTGGAGGATGGTACCCGTGAAGACAAAACCGACTTATTCTTCGGCCGATAAACTCTTAGTGCTTGGTGCCTCGTGCTTCGTGCATAGGCAATTCATCGAAACCAGCTAAGCACGAGGCACCAAGCACTAAGCACTACTATACAATGGCAGTAAACGACACGCTGGAAGGCACCCGCAAGATTGTTGAAGAGGCCGAAGAGCAACGGCCCAACCTTCATCCGCTGGCTCCAACCGTTAACGACTTCAACCAGGAGCTAACCACGCTCAACCTCGGGCCGACTCACCCCGCTACGCACGGCATCTTCCAGAATATTCTGCAGATGGACGGCGAGCGGATTGTATCGGGAGTGCCTACTATCGGCTACATCCATCGCGCCTTTGAGAAGATTGCCGAGCGGCGGCCTTTCTACCAGATTACGCCCCTCACCGACCGGATGAACTACTGTTCGTCGCCCATCAACAACATGGGCTGGCACATGACAGTGGAGAAACTGCTCGGCGTAACCGTTCCGAAGCGTGCGCAGTACATGCGCGTGATTCTGATGGAACTAGCCCGCATCACTGACCACCTGATTTGCAACGGCATTTTGGGTGTGGACACCGGTGCTTTCACCGGCTTCCTCTACCTGATGGATGAGCGGGAGAAGGTGTACGAGATTTACGAGGAAGTAAGCGGCGCCCGTCTGACCACCAATATGGGCCGCGTAGGCGGAATGGAGCGCGACTTTACGCCGGTAGCTATTCAGAAGCTGCGGGCCTGGCTGAAGTCGTTCCCGGCCGTAATGCGTGAGTTTGAGAAGATGTTCAACCGCAACCGCATCTTCATGGACCGGGTAGTGGACGTGGGCGGTATTTCTGCTGAGCGTGCCCTTAACTACGGTTTCACCGGTCCTAACCTGCGCGCCGCTGGCGTTGATTACGACGTGCGGGTGATGAACCCCTATTCCAGCTACCAGGATTTCGACTTTGAAATTCCGGTGGGCACCAAAGGCGACACCTACGACCGGTTTATGGTGCGCAACGAGGAAATCTGGCAGAGCTTGCGCATTATCGAGCAGGCCCTGGAAAATCTCCCCGAAGGACCTTACCACGCCGATGCACCGCACTTCTACCTGCCGCCCAAACAGGCCGTGTACCAGAACATGGAGGCGCTCATCTACCACTTCAAAATCATCATGGGCGAAATTGACGCCCCGGTTGGTGAGGTATACCACAGTGTGGAAGGCGGCAACGGCGAGTTAGGTTTTTACTTGGTTTCGGACGGCGGCCGCACACCGTACCGCCTGCATTTCCGCCGTCCGTGCTTTATCTACTACCAAGCCTACACGGAAATGGTAGTGGGCCAGACCCTCTCCGACGCCATCGTGACGCTGTCGTCGATGAACGTAATTGCTGGCGAGCTGGACGCGTAGTTTTTGTTGATTTTCAAGTAAGTACATGGAGACGACGAGCGTTAAGCCGCAATTTTCCGAAGCCGCTAAAGCGGAGATTGAGCGCATTTGCAAGCAATACCCACCGGAGCGCCGCAAGTCGGCGTTGCTGCCGGTGCTACACATTGCCCAGGCCGAATTTGGCGGGTGGGTAAGCCCGGAGGTGCAGGATTTGGTAGCCGAGGTTATCGGCATCAAACCCATTGAGGTATACGAGGTGTCGTCTTTCTACACCATGTTCAACCTCAAGCCAGTTGGCAAGCACGTGCTGGAAATCTGCCGCACGGGTCCCTGCATGCTGCGCGGCTCCGATGAGCTAACCGCTCACTTGGAGCGCATCACCGGCGCGAAGGTGAACGGCGCTACCTCTCCCGATGGCCTCTTTACGCTTAAGGAAGTGGAGTGCTTGGCCGCTTGCGGCTTCGCCCCCATTGTGCAGGTGCGCGAGAAGTACTACGAGCAATTGGATACCCCGGCTGCCGTAGATGCCATGCTCACCGAGTTGCGCAACCAAGTTCACCGTCCGGCTTTGCCATGGGAGGAAACTGGTTTGCCAAACGCCCTGGCTAACAATTAATCCACAACTGTCATGGATGAGCGCAACAAGGATCTACCACTGATTGTGTCAGAAATCCTGATTGAGATGCAGCAGATGCGCCATGAGCGGCAGCAGGACCGCGAAGAAAATCGGCAGTTCATGCAACTCATAGTTGAGGAGAGCCGCAAGAATACGGAACGCCTGCTGGAAGTATTCAATCGGGGCTTCGACATGGTGCAAACGCGCATCGATCAAGTAGATGAGCGGCTGGAACGAGTAGAGCGCAAACAGGACGATAAGAAATAAACGATATGGGACGCAAACTGCTGACCGAACATATTAACGTTGAAGGCATCGACACCTTTGAGATATACCGCAAACACGGCGGGTACCGCTCGGTGGAGAAAGCGCTGAAAACGATGACCCCCGATGAGGTAGTGGAAGAAGTGAAGAAGTCGGGCCTGCGTGGGCGCGGCGGTGCTGGCTTCCCTACCGGTATGAAGTGGAGCTTTCTGGCCAAGCCAGAAGGTGTGCCGCGCTACCTCGTCTGCAACGCCGACGAATCGGAGCCAGGCACTTTCAAGGACCGTCAGCTGATGTCGAAGCTGCCGCACTTGCTGGTGGAAGGCATGATTACGAGCTCGTATGCGCTGGGCGCTAATACCTCGTACATCTACATCCGCGGCGAGTTGTTGTACGTGCTGCGCATTCTGGAAAAAGCCATTGCAGAAGCTTACGCGGCTGGTTTCCTCGGCAAGAATATCTTAGGCTCGGGTTACGACCTGGATTTGCACGTGCACCCTGGTGGCGGCGCGTATATCTGCGGTGAAGAAACTGCCTTGCTGGAATCGTTGGAAGGCAAGCGGGGCAACCCGCGCAACAAGCCGCCATTTCCAGCCGTGCAGGGCCTCTACGCCCGCCCGACAGTGGTAAACAACGTGGAATCTATTGCGGCCGTGCCGGTTATCGTGAACGATGGCGGCGAGGAATACGCGAAGATTGGCGTGGGCCGGAGCACCGGTACCAAGCTGTTCTCGGCTTGCGGCCACCTCAACAAGCCCGGTATCTACGAAATCGAGTTAGGCTTGCCGGTTGAGGAATTCATCTATTCCGATGAGTACTGCGGCGGCATTTGGAAAGGCCGCGACCTGAAGGCGGTAGTGGCCGGTGGTTCGTCTGTTCCGATTCTGCCCAAAGAGCTGATCCTGAAAACGGCGGCTGGTGAGCCTCGCCTCATGAGCTACGAGTCGCTTTCGGATGGTGGTTTCGTGACGGGCACCATGCTTGGCTCGGGTGGCTTTATTGCCATGGACGAAACGACCTGCATTGTGCGCAACACCTGGAGCTTCTCCCGCTTCTACCACCACGAGTCATGTGGGCAATGCTCACCTTGCCGGGAGGGTACGGGCTGGCTGGAAAAGGTGCTGCACCGCTTGGAGCACGGCCACGGTCACATGGAAGACATCGACTTGCTGGTGAGTGTAGCCAAGCAAATTGAGGGCAACACCATTTGCCCGCTTGGGGAAGCCGCGGCTTGGCCGGTGGCCGCCGCCGTGCGTCACTTCCGCGACGAATTCGAGTGGCACGTCACCCACGCCAAGGAAGCCGCCCAACCCGGCGCGGTGTACCAAGGCGTATTAGTTAGAGCTTAGAAGTGAGAACTTAGAGCTTAGATTTTTTGAACGACAAAAGTGTAAGGCTTATCTGGTCTAAGCTCTAAGTTCTCACTTCTAAGCTCTTCTATAGAAACCCAATGGCTAAAATAACTTTCGATGGCATCGAGGTGGAAGTTCCGGACGGAACAACCATCCTCAACGCAGCCCGCCAGATCGGTGGTAGCATTGTGCCTCCGGCCATGTGCTATTACACGCCACTGAAGGGCTCGGGTGGCAAATGCCGCGCTTGCTTGGTGCGGGTAGCGGCCGGCTCCACCAAAGACCCCCGCCCGATGCCCAAACTGGTAGCGTCGTGCGTGACACCCGTACAAGACGGTATGGTGGTCGAAAACACCAAATCTGAACAGGTATTGGATGTGCGCAAAGGCATTGTGGAGATGCTGCTCATCAACCACCCGCTGGACTGCCCCGTGTGCGATCAAGCCGGGGAATGCAGCCTGCAAGATTTTGCTTTTGAGCACGGCGTATCTACTACCCGCTACCAGGAAGAGCGTCGCACGTTCGAGAAAATCGATATCGGGCCGCTGATTCAGTTGCACATGACGCGGTGCATCCTGTGCTACCGTTGCGTGTACACCGCCGACCAGATTGCCAAAGGCGACCGGGTACACGGCGTATTGGGCCGGGGCGACGCGGCTGAAATCGGCACGTATATCGAGAACATCATCGACAACGACTTCTCCGGCAACGTCATCGACGTGTGCCCGGTAGGCGCCCTCACCGATAAAACCTTCCGCTTCAAGCAGCGCGTGTGGTTCACCAAACCCGTGAATGCGCACCGAGACTGCCCAAAATGCGCCGGTAACGTAACGCTCTGGTATAAAGGCAAAGACGTACTGCGCGTAACCGGCCGCAAAGACCAGTACGGCGAAGTGAAAGAGTGGATTTGCAACGAATGCCGCTTCGACAAAAAGGAAACGACTGACTGGACCATCGAAGGACCGGCACATATCGAGCGTTCTTCAGTAATTTCGGCCAACCACTACGAACTGCCCGTACTCAATCAGTCGGTAATAGCCGACTTGCCTGAAAGCACGCAGCGCGATTTGGAAAAGAATCCTCCACTGAAACTAGGATAGTGCGTAGTGCTTGGTGCTTGGTGCTTAGACGGATCTTCTATCCTTGAGCAGTAAGTAACTAAGCACTAGGCACCAAGCACTACGCACTAATGATTGAACTACCCGCCCTTGGTTGGCAATCCATTGTCATCTTCGTTGTATTCGCAGTTTCGCTGCTGATTGCAACGTATTGCACGTATGCCGAGCGTGTCATTGCCGCGTTTCTACAAGACCGGGTTGGTCCGGACCGTGCGGGCCCATACGGCTTGGCGCAGCCCCTGGCCGACGCCGTGAAGATGTTCACGAAAGAAGAGTTCTTTCCCGGCGGTGCCAATAAGGCGCTGTTCGTATTTGGCCCCTGCCTGGCCATGATTACGGCCCTGATGTCGTCGGCGGTAATTCCGTTTGGCAACAACATTAGCTTCGGTAACAACGCCTTTTTCCTGCAAGGAATCGAGGTGAATATCGGGATGCTGTGGGTATTCGGGGTGGTTTCGTTGGGCGTGTATGGCGTGATGATTGGCGGCTGGGCTTCCAACAACAAATTCTCACTGCTTGGCGCTATCCGGGCCGCTTCACAGAACATCAGCTACGAACTGGCCATGGGCTTGTCGCTGATTGCGGTGTTGATGATTTCGGGCACGCTTTCCTTGCGCGAAATCACGATACAACAGTCGATACCTGGCGAATGGGCCATGTGGAATATTGTGCGGCAGCCATTAGGCTTTATCATCTTCCTGGTGTGCGCTTTTGCGGAAACCAACCGGACGCCGTTTGACTTGCCCGAGTGCGAAACCGAGCTAGTAGGTGGCTACCACACCGAGTATTCCTCAATGAAACTGGGCTTGTATTTGTTCTCGGAGTATGTGAACATCTTCGTGGTTTCGGCGGTGATGAGCGTACTGTACTTCGGGGGCTTCAACTTTCCGTTCCAATATGAGCTGCGCGACTGGTTGGCGAGCAGCCAAGGCTGGGAGCTGGCTTCGGCCCAAAACCTGATTACGGCACTTGGCACCGTGCTGCTATTCGGCAAAATCTTCGCCTTTATTTTCTTCTTTATGTGGATTCGCTGGACGCTCCCGCGCTTCCGCTACGACCAACTGATGCGCCTCGGCTGGACCATTCTGATTCCGCTGGCCGTTGTCAACATTCTGATTACCGGCGGACTCATCACGTTCGGGGTGATTAAGTAACTGAACTGACTTATGCAGCCTCTCACCAATAGAGCCAAGAAACTAGAAAAGAAGCCGATGACACTGGCGGAGCGGGCGTATTTGCCGGCTATCTTCCAGGGCCTGAGCATCACGATGCGCCACTTCTTTATGAAGAAGGCCACCGTGCGGTACCCCGAAGAGGTGCGGCCCTTCTCCCCTATCTTCCGTGGCTTGCACGTGCTCAAGCGCGACGAGCAGGGCCGGGAGCGGTGCACGGCCTGTGGTCTTTGCGCCGTAGCCTGCCCTGCCGAAGCCATTACGATGGTAGCCGGCGAGCGGAAAAAAGGCGAGGAAGGCCTGTACCGCGAAGAGAAGTACGCCATCAGCTACGAGGTAAACATGCTACGGTGCATCTTCTGCGGCCTCTGCGAAGAAGCTTGCCCGAAAGCTGCCGTGTACCTCCAAGCCGATAAAATGGCCCCGCCACGTTTCGAGCGGGACGAGTTCATCTACGGCAAAGACCGGCTCGTGGAGCCCGTTGACCCTACCAAACGCTCAGTACGGGGCATTCAGCTGACACCTGAGCAGGCAGCAGCGCTCAGCAACAAGATGGCGCAGCAACCGGCGTAACTACTACATTTGCTGTCCTAAACAGAGCGAAAACCTTTGTAAACGCAGGACAGCAACAACCTTCCGAAATGTCTCCACTCTTCCTCTTTCTGTCCTTTGTAGCACTACTGAGTGCGCTGGGCGTGGTATTTGCCAAGAATCCGATACACAGCGTGTTGTTTCTGATTCTGACGTTTTTCTCACTATCCGGGCACTACTTGTTGCTAAACGCGCAGTTCTTGGCGGCGGTGAACATCATCGTATACGCCGGCGCCATTATGGTGCTGTTCCTGTTCGTGATTATGTTCCTGAACCTGAACGTGGACACGGAGCCTCACAAGCCAGCATTAGCTAAAATTGCGGCGGCTATTGCCGGAGGCTCATTGTTCGTCATTATGATTGTGGCGCTACGCGACATTCAATTGCCTGCCGTAAACGGCACCACGTTCGACTCGCAGATTGGTATGGTAGACAAGCTTGGTATGGTGTTGTTCACTACCTATAAACTACCATTCGAGCTGGCTTCTATCCTACTGCTGGTAGCTATGGTGGGCGCGGTAATGCTAGGCAAGCGCGAAACTGGCGAGCGGCATTTCTAGAGATATTGAATTTAATAAACGAAAAGCGGCAACTGGTTTCAGTTGCCGCTTTTCGTTTATTAACTATCCTTAGCCTGTTCTATAACCCGATGGGGATCTTATGAGACTACCTTCTAAACAAGTATTCTACACCACTATTTCTATTGCCACTCTTACGCTGTTAGCTGTTTGGTTTGTGGGCCTACAGCAACAATGGAGCATTTTCAAGGATTCACTTATCTCGTTGACCATCCTTTCAACCGCCTTCTTAACATTCATAACCGTGGGGCTCTATGAAGGTGTGAGGCTGCACGATGACGTAGGTAACCTACTAGATTATATTAGGCGGGTGCCTTTCCCTGAAAGCTTTGCAGATGTAAGCCTAGAGCTACCGAAGGCTGATTTAGATGATGGTGAAGGGTGCGGAGGCATAATCATAGCTGTATTTCTTTGGTTGCTAGCCGCCGTAGCAGCAATATTTTTGCTGTGGTGTTTTGCAGCGGTAGCCTGGGTTGTGCTATTGGTATTTGCTGGTATGCTCTATTGGGTATTTTTCCGGGCATTACGCCTCGTATTTCGTCACTCCCGCATGTGCAAAGGGCGCTTCAGTATGAGCCTGCGCTATGGTCTGGCGTACACGCTACTCTACAATTTTTGGATATATGGTATTATCCTGGCTGTGCACTATTTGCGTTGAATATCCCGAAGCAGAAACACAAAGCGGCCCCTGATACATCAGGGGCCGCTTTGTGTTTCTGCGTTATACCGAAACCTGTTGAGGCTCCTCCGGAGCAGGGCGGCGCATCCAGGCGGGGCCGCAGGTGGCGCGCATTTTCTGGCGGAACTTCTCCTGCTCTTCGGGAGACAGGCTCGCCATACGGGACTCCATTTTTTCGCGCATCATTTTGCGGCGGCGGGCCCACGCTCCGGAACGTCCGCCGCGGCCCCAGCCTCCGAATAAGATTCGGGAAAGCACCAGCAACCCTAGCGTTTGCCAAAAGTTGATAATAGGCCCGTTGAATAACTCTGGAACCAGCCGGTTCCAAAGGGTCATTGTGACGAAGCCGATGACGGCCACGAACAGACCGCCTAGAAGAATGAATTTGAGGCCAAACAATGGCCGAAATGAACGATTCATTGGGTTGAGTTACTAAAAAAACGTCGGTTGACGAAAGAAGCATCTCGCTGATACTATTCCTGCTTGTTGTTTTTAACGTCAGCACGCGAGATGCTTCTACAAGCTCGGCATGACGTTTTCGGGATGTTAGTCGGTGAAAAGCTCGGTGTATAGCTTTTGTAGCCGCTTGCGCAGGTGCTGCACGGCATAGTGTTTACGCGAAATCAGGGTTTTGAGCGGCACGCCGGTTTCCTCCTCCATTTCGCGGAAAGTTTTGTCTTCCAGTTCGTGCCAGATGAACACCTCGCGCTGGGCAGCCGGTAGTTCAGCCAAAGCATCCGAAAGGGCTTCCATCAGCGTTTCGCGGAGCAGCCGATTCTCTGGGGCATCGTCGGGGGCGGGCAGGATGTCGGCGAGCAGCAGCGAGTTTTCCTCGTCGCCGGAGAAGCTACGGGCCAGTTCGTCTTCGAGCGAAGTGGTTTTTTTGCGGCGGTAGAGGTCGGTGATTTTGTTGCGAGCTACGCGAAACAGCCAAGCTGCGGCTTGCTCCACGGGTTTGAGCACCCGGTAGCTTTCTACGAGTTCAGCAAAGACGTCTTGCAATACGTCTTCAGCCTCAGCGGGGTCGGGGATGCGGCGACGGATGAACTGCAACAGCCGGCCGCGCTGCGCGCGCACGGCCTCCTGTATCTGCTGGTCCTGGTGGCCGGCCGTCATCGGTAGCGTCATGGTGAGGGGTAGCGTTTCCATTCTGCTAGCACAGACGAACGACGCTGAAAAATACTTCATTGCTACTGCATTTTCTTCAGCCTGCCGGTTGTGCTTGGCAGTTGCTGCTACTAAATGCTGAATAGCGCCAAGGCCACTGGGTTGGTAGGTGAAGCGCATTTTGCCTTACATTATAAGGCCATAAGGCATTTATCCCCCCAATGGCCATGCGTAGCATGCTATTTAAGGGTGGCGTTTTCCAATTTTCAGGATACCTTTGCCAGCCTATTCATTACGGCTGCGCTTCGGCGTGCCGCTTCATTTTTGCCGTCAACCGCCCCGCATGGATCAGAACATACCGCAGGTTATTCAAACGGTTCCGCTTCAATACTACGTTTTCTTCGCCACGGCGCTTTTCGCTATTGGCGTTGTTGGGGTGCTTACCCGGCGCAACGCCATCATCATCTTTATGTGCATAGAGCTGATGCTAAATGCGGTTAACGTGCTGCTAACGGCCTTTGCAGCGTATCGTTCCGATGCCAATGGCCAGGTTTTCGTGTTCTTCATCATGGCTGTTGCCGCCGCCGAAGTAGCAGTGGGGCTGGCTATTATCGTCATGATTTACCGTAACCTACAGAACACCGACGTCAATCTGTTAAACCGACTGAAGTTCTAAGTTGATGGCTGCATTGCTTAATTGTTAAATGGTTGAGGTAGTTCAACAACTCATCAGAACCACTAACAATTAAACAATGCAGCCATTTAGCCATTAACTAGATGCAAGAAACTGTTTTACCTGCCGCCAGCGCCCCGTACGCAACTTTCCTGTACGTACTGATTCCGCTGCTGCCTTTCCTGGGCTTTCTCCTCAATGGCCTGCTCAACAAGCGCCTCTCCGGCACGTTAGCCGGCGCCATAGGCAGCCTGGCAGTGCTGGGCTCGTTCCTGATTTCGGGGTATCTGTTCCTGAATTTCCAGTATCAGTACACCGTTAAGCTGTTCGACTGGATTTCGGTGGGCTCCATGCAGATTCCCTTCTCCTACCAAATCGACCAGCTCAGCCTGATTATGCTGCTGCTTGTAACGGGGGTTGGGTTTCTGATTCACGTGTACAGCATCGGCTACATGCACCACGACGAGAACGTGGGCAAGTTTTTCAGCTTCCTGAACCTGTTCGTATTCAGCATGCTGGTGCTGGTACTGGGGTCCAACTTCGTGATTCTGTTCATTGGCTGGGAAGGCGTAGGGCTCTGCTCCTACCTGCTTATCGGCTTCTGGAACAAAAACACCAGCTACAACAACGCCGCCAAGAAAGCCTTCATCATCAACCGGGTTGGTGACCTGGGCTTTTTGCTTGGCATCTTCCTGATTTACCTCACTTTCGATTCGGTACAGTACGCCGAGGTGTTCCAGAAAGCCAGCACCCTGCAGATTGGCACTTTCACGGTTACAGCTATTACGTTGCTGCTGTTTGTAGGCGCAATGGGTAAATCGGCGCAGTTGCCGCTCTACACCTGGCTGCCCGACGCCATGGCCGGCCCTACCCCGGTTTCGGCCCTGATTCACGCGGCTACCATGGTAACGGCGGGCATCTACATGATTCTGCGGGCTAACGTGCTGTTTACGCTGGCGCCCCACACGCTGGAAGTTATTGCCATCATCGGGGCGGCTACGGCGCTGTTTGCCGCTACCATCGGCTTGGCCCAGAATGACATCAAGAAGGTACTGGCCTACTCCACTGTTTCGCAGCTGGGCTACATGTTCCTGGCCTTGGGCGTAATGGGCTACAGCACCAGCTTGTTCCACGTGTTGACCCACGCTTTCTTCAAGGCGCTGATGTTCTTGGGCGCGGGTTCGGTGATTCACGCCATGAGCAACGAGCAGGATATGCGCCGCATGGGCGGCCTCCGCAAAGCCCTGCCGATTACGTTTATCACCTTCCTGATTGGCTGCCTGGCCATTGCCGGCATCCCGCCTTTCTCGGGCTTCTTCTCGAAAGACGAAATCCTGCTACACGCTTACGAGCACAGCAAGGTGCTGTACGCCGTGGGCTTGTTCACGGCTTTCCTGACGGCGTTCTACATGTTCCGCTTGTTGTTCCTCACTTTCTTTGGGGAGTTCCGGGGCACCGAGGAGCAGAAGCATCACCTACACGAGTCGCCGGCTTCCATGACGCTGCCGCTCGTTGTGCTGGCTATTCTGGCCGCCGTGGGTGGTTTCATGAATGCGCCGTTCTTCCTGGGCGAAGACAAGGCCTACCTCGCCAATTATCTGGCGCCACTTTTCACCTATTCGCAACGCCTCAATCCGGCGGCCTTCAGCGTACACGCCGACCATGCCACCGAGCTGATGCTCATCGGCCTTTCGGTAGGGGCTGGCGTGCTGGGCATCATCTTGGCGTATGTGCAGTACGTGAGCCGCGGTGTGCGCCCGGTGGAAGAAGGTGAGTCGCGCGGCTTCCTTGAAACTCTGATTTACCACAAGTACTACATCGACGAGCTGTACAACGCCTTGTTCGTGCGCCCAACTATGTGGCTCTCGAAAGGCTTGCATCGCTACGTGGAAAATGGCGTTATCGACCCTATTGTGAACGGCTTTGGCCGCGTTACGATGGGTGGCGGCCGACTGCTGCGCTACGTGCAAACCGGCTCGGTTGAAACCTACCTCATCTTGATGGTAGTCGGTATCGTGTTGATATTGGCGCTGAACTCCGGAAAGCTGTAGGAATACAGCTATTCATCTTTCGCTTAAACTGTCGTCAACTGCCTAGATTTCCTCTACCAGTCTGTACGTCATCGGAACAACCTGCTTAGCTAATGCTCACAGTTCTCCTCCTACTCTGGCCCGTGGCGGCCGCCCTGCTTTTGCACTTCTTCAAAGGCAGTGTTGCCCGGGTGGCAGCATTTGGCGCGGCGCTGATTGAATTTGTACTGGCGGCTTACGCGGCTCTTACTTTCAACGGTAGCAACGCCGACCAGTTCTCAGTGAACCTGCCCTGGATTGCTTCGGCTGGCATCAACTTCCATGTGGGAATGGACGGGCTGAGCTTACTGCTGGTGCTGCTCACTACGTTTCTGGTACCCATTATCCTGCTGGCTTCGTTTCGCCGCAGCTTCGAGAATGCCTCAGCGTTTTATGCGTTGGTGCTGTTCATGGAAACCGGACTGGTGGGCGTATTCACGGCGCAGGATGCCTTTCTATTCTACTTTTTCTGGGAAGTAGCGCTCATTCCGATTTACTTCCTGGCCGGCGTGTGGGGCGGGGTAAACCGCGCCAAGGTCACGTTCAAGTTTTTCCTGTACACCATCGTCGGTTCGCTGTTCATGCTGGCGGGCTTTGTGTACCTGTATTTCCAGACTGGTCCGGCCGCTAACGGCCTTGCAGCGCACAACTCCGACCTAGCTTCGTTCTACAACCTGAGTTTGAGCGCGCAGCAGCAGTCCTGGCTGTTCTGGCTGATTTTCGCGGCCTTTGCCGTAAAGATGCCCATCTTCCCTTTCCACACCTGGCAGCCTGACACCTACACCGAGTCGCCGGCCCCGGCAACTATGCTGCTCTCGGGCATCATGCTGAAAATGGGTATTTACGGCTGCATGCGCTGGTTGCTGCCGGTGGTGCCGCTAGGCGTGAGCCAGTGGCAGAATCTGGTACTGATTCTATCCATCATCGGCATCATCTACGGCGCCATCATTGCCATTCGGCAGCAGGATGTGAAGCGGCTTATTGCTTACTCTTCGCTCTCCCACGTGGGGCTGATGGCAGCCGGTGTGTTTTCGCTCACCCAAATTGGCTTGCAGGGCGCCAGCATTCAGATGCTGGCCCACGGTGTGAACGTGGTGGGGATGTTCTTCATTGCCGACTGCATTGAGCGCCGTACTGGCACCCGCCTGATTCCGGACCTTGGCGGCCTTACCCGCAACACCCCTATCCTGACGGTGTGCTTCTTGGTGCTCCTATTAGGTACGGTGGCGCTACCGCTCACCAACGGGTTTGTGGGGGAGTTTCTGCTGCTTGGTGGCGTGTACCAGTACAATGCCTGGATGGGTGCCGTAGCTGGTATTACCATCATTCTGGCCGCCGTGTACCTGCTGCGTATGTTCCAGCGCGTGATGCTCGGCCCCGACTCGTCTTTCTCTGCTACCATCACCGACCTGACCGGTGCCGAGCTGGCCGTTTTGGTGCCGCTTATCGTGCTGGTCTTCTGGATTGGCTTGTTCCCGAATACGTTCCTGCACTTGTCGGAAGGCAGCGTGATGGGAATACTCAGTGAGGTAGTGAAACGCTAAATTGCTTGCAGCGCGAAGCTCCAGCTTCGCGTGTCGTTGCTGATATCGAACGATACTCGTTGTGCTGGTTTTCTCGGCCATGCCACGATACCCGAAGCTGGAGCTTCACGCTACATCCAACGCCCATGATTTCAATCGTTCTTCTCTCTGTTTTCGGCCTTGCCAACCTCTTCCTGGGGTTCTTGCGCTCCAACCGAATTCTGCTGCCCGCGGCCATGCTCATGCTGGGCACGGTGCTGACCGTGAACTTCATCGACTGGAATGCCGGCTCGCAGTCGTTTTTCAACGGCATGCTGGTAGTCGATAATTTCTCGGTGGTGTTTACCGGCATCGTGGTTCTGACGGCGTTGCTACTGATACCTTTCTCCGAGAAATACGTGCTTGATGGGCAGCCTAACCTGGCTGAATACTACTCGCTGCTGCTGTTTTCGTTGGTGGGCGCTATCATGATGGTATCGTACAACCACCTCCTGATGCTGTTCCTAGGCATTGAGATTCTGAGCGTAGCCATGTACGTGCTGGCGGGGGCCCAGAAAACCAATCTGCGTTCTAATGAGGCCGCCCTGAAGTATTTCCTGATGGGCGCGTTTGCTACCGGCATCCTGCTGTTCGGGATGGCGCTGGTATATGGCGCTACCGGCACTTTCGAGTTGGCCAACATCAAGTTTGCCGTGCAGAATCCGGTCAATGCTTCCCTCACCCCGATGCTCTACATCGGTATGCTGATGATGCTGATTGGTATTGGGTTTAAGGTATCGGCCGCACCGTTCCACTTCTGGACGCCCGACGTGTATGAAGGCACTCCAACCTTCTTCACGGCGTTTATGAGCACGGTGGTAAAAACCGCTGGCTTTGCCGCTTTCCTGAAGCTATTGGTGCAGGCTTTCCCAGCGGCTACGGCGCAAGGGTTATGGCTGCCTACTCTCACCGCCATGTGCGTGCTTACCCTGGCCATTGGTAACGTGGGCGCAGTGGCACAAAGTAGCGCCAAACGGATGCTGGCGTACTCCAGCGTGTCGCACGCTGGTTATCTGCTTATTGGCTTGGTGGCGTTCAATGGCGAGTTGGAAGGTGCTTCGGCCAACGGTATTTTCTTCTACTCGCTGGCTTACTCGGTGGCTACCGTGGCGGCCTTTGGCGTACTGAAACTAGTGTCGGACCAGCGCATGCGCGAAGATTATGATGCCCTGAACGGCCTCGCCAAAACCAACCCATTGTTGGCTTTCGTGATGACGGTGGCTATGCTTTCTTTGGCGGGTATTCCACTCACGGGCGGCTTCTTCGGCAAGTTCTTTGTCTTCTCGGCCGCCGTGGAAAACGGACACATTGGCCTGGTAGTTTTTGCCGTAATTATGTCAATGGTGAGCATCTACTATTACTTGCGGCCCATTATTGCCATGTACATGCGCGATGCTGATTCCGATACCATAGAGCCCTTGCAGGTAAGCGGGTTCCAGTCGGCGGCCCTGTTGCTGCTGGCTTTACTCACCGTAGTGCTGGGTGTGTTGCCAGGCATTATAGCGGGTATTCTGTAGAAACCACTTCTGAAGCATAAGAAAAAGGACTGCCGGTTGGCAGTCCTTTTTTGTTTCGGCTAGCCTTTCGTCAGGCCTTCACGCAGGGCTTTGCTTACAGCCTCGGTCATGGACCGGACGTGCAGCTTCTCGTAGATTTTCTTGATGTGTGACCGGACCGTATCAATGCTGATGTTACGGTCGGCGGCAATCATTTTATAGCTGTAGCCTTCTACCAACAAGCCTAGAATTTCCTGCTCCCGGGCGCTAAGGTTGGCATGCGACTCCTCTACCGGACGGCGCGGCGGGGCTTTCGGAAACAGGCGTAGTACCTGCCGGGCAATGGCAGGCGTCATGGGGGCGCCGCCGGCCCGCACCTCACCAATAGCATCGAGCAAACGGGCCGGCGAGGTTTTCTTGAGCAGGTAACCATCAGCACCGGCACAGATGGCATCGAACACCCGGTCATTTTCCTCGAACACAGTCAGCATCACCACATTTACATCCGGCGCAACGGCCTTAATACGGCGCAGGCCCTCAATGCCCGTGCAGCCAGGCATGTCAATGTCCATGAGCACTACATCGGGGCGCAGGCGTGCCATATCGGCCTGTGCTTGCATGCAGTTGCCGAGCGCGCCTACCAGTTCCAGCCCCAACGACCCCGACAACAGCTGACTCAAGCTGGTTCGCAAGTCAACGTTGTCTTCATAAATCAGTACGCGGGTGGCAGTTGGCATGTGGCTGAAAGGGTTAAGAATTGAATACCTCTAATATACAGCCCTTACCTACCCATTGCGACTACATGATGATGTGATGCAGGAAAGTGAATGATTGGATGATTGGATGACTGAATGATTGGATGATGGACCACTCCAGTCATCCAATCATCCAGTCATCCAATCACTCAATCATCCAATCACTCATTCCCAAGCGGTACTTTCAGATGCAGCGTGGTGCCTTGGCCGGGGGCGGTATCGATGGTGAGCTGGCCGTTGAGGGCGGCGGCTCGGCTGCGCATATTAGCAAGGCCGTTGCCCCCACCCTGCGCCGGGCCGGCGGGGTCGAAGCCAATACCATCGTCCTGCACGGTTAGGTGTAGCTGGCCGTGCTGGTAGGTAAGCAGAATGCTGGCGTGCTGGCACTGAGCGTATTTTGCCAAGTTGTTGACGGCTTCCTTGAACAGCAAGAAAAACTCGCGGCGGGCCTGCATGCCCAGCTTCTGCCCCTGCACCGACGGATCGACGCGGAATGTGAAGTCGATGCCGCGGGCTTCGAGTACGTCGGAGGCGAAACTGCGCATGCGGGCGGTTACGTCTTCCAGCGCGTCGTGGGCGGGGTTGATGGCCCACACGATGTCGTCCATGGCATCGAGCATACGGCGCGAAGACTCCCCGATTTGGTCGAGCAGAGCGGCGGCCTGGTCGGGGCGGTGCTGCTGCTGATGGTTGCGGGCAATCTGGCTGAGGATGGAAATGCTGCTGAGCGTAGAGCCCATATCGTCGTGTAGGTCGCGGGCAATACCGTGGCGCACCCGCTCCAGGGCGAGCAGTTGCGTTACCCGCATGCGGTAGGCCATAAACAGCAACCCAAACACCGCCCAGCTAACTCCCACCTGAAACCACCACGTTCGGTACCACGGCGGGGCCACTACAATCTGCAACGCCACGCCCTGCGAATTCCAGATGCCGTCGTTGTTGGTGGCGCGCACCCGAAATGTATAGGTGCCGGGGTCGAGGTTGGTGTACGTGGCTTCGCGCCGCCGCCCCGCCGGAATCCAGTGCTCATCAAATCCTTCGAGCCGATAAGCATACTGGTTTTTCTCGGGCAGCTGAAAATTCAGGGCGGCAAATTCCAGCGAAAAGAAATTATCCTGAGGAGCCAGCAGCAGCGTGCGCCGCTCGGTAATGGCAGTGTCGGGCAGGTCGATGGGGCGGTTGAACTTGCGAATGGCCGTCAGCACAACGGGTGGGGCGACGGAATTGGTTTGCACGGCTTCAGGCCGGAACGCCACCACCCCGTTTACCCCCCCGAAATACAGCTGGCCGGCGGCACTGCGGTGGCAGGCAGCGGCATTAAACTCGTCCTGCAACAGCCCGTCACGCTCATCGAACGTGTGAAACTGCCGGGTGCGGGGCGAGAAGCGGGCCAAACCTTTGTTGGTAGACAGCCAAAGGTAGCCCTGGTTGTCTTCCAGCATGCTGTATACCACGTCGTTGGGCAGGCCCTGTGCTTCCCGAAACGTAGTGAAGCGGCCCCGTTGGGCATCCTGGAGCTGAGAGAAGCCCCCGCCTTCCGTACCAACCCAAAGCACGCCGCGCCGGTCCTGAAATATGCAGCGTACCGAGTTGCTACTCAAGCTGTGCGGAACGCGGCCATCGGCCCGGAAGGTGGTAAACTGGTTGGTTTTTACATCGTAGCGGCTCAGCCCGCCACCGCCGGTAGCCACCCAAAACCGCCCCTGCCGGTCCTGAAAAGTAGCCCGCACAAAGTTGTTGGGCAGGCTATGCGGATTACCAGGGTTGTGGCGAAAGGCGGTGAAGCGCCCCGTGGTGGGATTGTAGCAGCTGAGGCCGCCGCCATTGTGCCCCACCCACAAAGTACCCTGCCGGTCTTCATACACCGACTGAATCATGTCGTCGGCCAGGGAGTTGGACTGGCTGGGGTTGTGGCGGTAATGCACGAACCGGGTACTGCCGGGTTCCAGGCAGTCGAGGCCCTGGTTCTGGGTGCCCACCCAAAGGCGGCCCTGCTTGTCGAAGCACAGAGCGCGCACGTAGTTCTGGGCAATGCTGCCGGGGTCGGTGGGGTTGTGGCGGAACTGCTGGCGGCGGCCGGTGGCAGGGTCGTAGCACACGATGCCGTGCTCCTCGGTGCCCACCCACACCCGGCCCAGCGCATCAGAAGTTACGGCCCATACAGGCCCGGCCACGCCGGTAGCAAGGCTGCCAAACGGCGAAGGTTGTAGCCGGGCGCAGCTCAGACCTGCTTCGGTACCCACCCACAACAGCCCCGAGTGGTCCTGGAATAAGGCCTGCACAGTATTTTCGGGGAGGCTGTGGCGGTTGCGGGGCTGGTGCTGCACTCGGCTGAAGGTGCCCGTGGCGGCTTCGTAGCGGCACAGCCCCTCGGTTGTACCCACCCAGATGATACCCTCCCGGTCTTCGAACACCTTCTTTATAGCGGCCACAGGCAAACTACCCAAGTGGGTGGCATCGGGGTTGAAGCTGCGGATGGGGCCTCTGCCAGCCGGCAAATAGCGCAGCAGGCCGGTATCCGTACCCACCCACAGGCCGCCGGCCCGGTCGGGGCACAGCGTGGTAACCACGCCGGCTGGTTGCAGCCGGTCGTCGGGTACCAGGTGGCCGCGGCTGGTATCGAGGCGGCTGACGCAACCTTCGCCGGTACCCACCCACACCACGCCGGCTCGGTCTTGCGCTAGTGCCCGCACCGCGTTGCGCCGTACACTGGCCGCTTTCGGTGAAGGCAGGTGCTTAAACAGAGAAAACCGTTGGGTGGCCGGGTTAAGGCGGTGCAGGCCACTTTCGGTGCCGGCCCATACCCGCCCTTGCCGGTCGCAGAGCACAGCGGGCACAAAGTTGTCGGAGAGGCCGCTGGAGTCGATGGGGGCCGCGCGGTAGGTATGAAACTGGTTGGTGCGAGAGTTGTAGCAAGAGAGGCCGCCGCCGGTACCGGCCCACAAGTTGCCGTGGCGGTCCTGGCAAATCGAAAGCACAAAGTTGCTAGCGAGGCTGGCTGGCTGCTGGGCATCGTTGCGGAAGGTGCGAAAGCCAACTCCGTCGTAACGGCTCAGGCCATCCTGGGTGGCTACCCACAAAAAACCGCGCTGGTCCTGCACAATGGCATACACGCTGTTTTCAGCTAGCCCATCGGTGGCAGTCAGCGTCCGGAAAAGCGGTTCCACCACCTGCGCAACCACAGTACCGCTTAGCAACTCCAGTAAGCCAGCCAGCAATAGCCAGAGGTAAGTAGTTGTTTTCATGGCCGATACAAACCAGGTGACCCAATGCACCGATAACTATTGAGTGAAAAGTAACAGACCGCAAAATCAATCTTCATCAACTTACCCGCTTCCGCGTTGCTGTTCGCCTATCCTATTTACCTTCAGTGCGCTATATTATATGTAAGTAAGCTCATATTCCGATTTCTATCACTGCTATACAGCAACAACCCACTCATTTGCAATCAGCAGACAGTTGCTTAGTCTATTATCCTTGCCTAACAAGTGCGTTGAAAAGCATAAAGCGCTGGCTTCTTACCGGAAGCAGCGCTTTATAGACGAATGACAAACCAGAATTTTCTGTGAGTTGGTGGGCTATCCGGCGTTGGTGGTCTGCATTTCTTTCCTGTAGAGCCAGTACGAATAGCTATACACCACTCCCACAGTGCCCAACACCCCCACAATGAGTACGCCCGTAGCCACCTCCCCCGACCACAACAGCGCCACGGCAGCACTCAGCAAACCGGTAGCGAAAAACAGCCAGCCGCCCACCCGGTGCACGCGGGCCCAGATGCGCGGAAACTCCAGCGCCCACGGCGTTTTGAAGCCCACAAAATAATTGGGCTGCACGGTGGTGAGGTAGTTACCCATGAAGGCAAAAAACACCCCCATTATTACGGCCAGCCCTTTTCCGGTGTGGCCACCCGGATGCAGCGCCGCATATAAACTGTACATACTCAGCCCGCTCATTAGCGCCACCAAGGCCAGAATCAGCTTCTGATAGTTGGTGTTGCCGGCTTCAAGCCGCTGCTTCGGGTCGAAGCGGGGCAGGAAGTTCAGTAGCAGATATGTACCAACCGGCAAGCCCAGGCACAGCAACCAGATATGCTGCTTGTCGGTGTAGCCGTTGGCGTTGCCGGCGCTATCGAAGTGCGTGGGAATCTGGGTGGGCAAGGCATCCCAGGTGGTAGCAAGGTAAATGGTAGGCAGTACCAGTGCCAACAGAGTAAGCAGATGCCAGATAGAGAACTTGGTTTTCATAATGAACTCAGACAAACCTATGATTTGAATTGCAGCAGCCAGCCCAGCAGTTCGTCCATCACCGTCATATTCAGCGTGTAGGTCACGAATTGGCCCTGCTTGTCACTGCTCACCAAATCGGCTTGGCGGAGCAGGTCGAGGTGGTGGCTGATGGTGGGCTTTGAGAACTGGAAGTGGTCGGCTATTTCCCCAGCCGTGCGTGGCTGCTCGCGGAGCAGTTCCAGAATAGCGCGCCGCGTGGGGTCGTTGAGAGCTTTGAAGAGGGCGTTCAAGAATAATTAGGTGTTTAGACAAATGTCTAAATAATATTTTGATTTCAAAAAGTTGAAGGCTACTCTTTATCCTTTATTCTACCCTTAACCGGTGTGTAATTGTTCCAGTAGCTGTATTGGCACGTAATAGGTACAATCCCGGCGCTAGTCCAGTAATATCTAATTGGCCTTTACCCTGCGGAACATTATTTGTTCGGATAATACGGCCGACCTCATCCAGCAAAACCAATTGTGTTAGGCCTTGACCTGCCGGTATATCAACCCACACTTGCCGCCGCGCTGGATTGGGGTATACGCTCAGCCAATTCTTAGCCGCCGCTACTGTGGCCAAGGCGCTATTTACTTGAAAAGCGGTGGTGGTAGTGGTAGTTCCTTGGGGAGACACAATAGCAATAGCACCCGTAGTTGCCCCGGCCGGTACCGTAGCTATTATCTGGTTGCCAAGCACATTCACGCGGAAAGTTGTAGCTGGCACACCGTTGAAGCGCACTGATGTAGTACTCTGAAAATTCTGTCCGTTGATGACCACAGTGGTTCCTGCTGGCCCAGCAGTTGGCATAAAGCCTAAACGAGTAACTATTCCTCCCAGATGAACTATCAGGCCGTTGGGCTTTGCATGGGTAACTGTAATACCATTGAAGTAGGCAGAACCTGTTACAAATCCAGCAGCCCAAATATCACCCATCCCATCATGTGTAACGCTCGTAAGTCCGCCGCCCCATGACTGCCGCAACCATATGGGGGCCCCACTACTATCCACCATTGCCACAAATCCATTGCTACTGTTCGTATTCGGGCCTGGATTTGTGTTTGCAATAAATTGGTAATTACCGAACGGAAAATCACTGGTTGAATTACCGCACAATACAACCTCACCCGCAGGCAAAGCCGATAGCCCACCCACTATACCCTTCATGTTCATTCTTCTAGTCCACCTGGGTGTACCAGTAGGCGAAAAGCTAACCACTAACGCATCATAGCATACACCAGCATTAGTAGCTGGGCAAGTGGCAGCGTAAGTAGTGCTGCCTATTACTACATCCCCGTAGAAACTGATGGATGCTGTAACTCCTCCTTGCTTATTTGCTACCAGCTGGTTTATGGATGCTGTTAATCTACGGCCTGGATTAGGAACCGGTGGAACCGAAGGAATTAGCTGAGCCCGTAAAGGATTCAGCTCTCCGGTATAACTAGCTATGAACATATCTTGGCCGTTGGGTGCGCTAAGCGGCATGCCGGCCACCTGTTGCGCCATCCCAATTATTCCAGCTACATACAGAATGTCGTTTTTTGTATCGTATACCAAAGAAGTAAAGCTGTTCGGCTTGACATTAGGCATAGTGTAAGGTATCCTTGCCCCAGCTTCCCTTCTAAAGCCTATCACTACACCAGCAGTATCTAGTTTATATAGGTGGGCCATAGTGGAATCATAGGTAGTGTAAGCACGCCGTGGAGACAAGCCAATAAATACATTACCCTGTTTATCAGCAGCTAAGCCATTTCCCCAATCATCAGCGGCAGTGGCAAATGTTTTCACCCATTGCAGGGTGCCTTGGGTATTGTATTTCACTAGATAGGTGTCAACATTACCGAACTGGGCGGGCGCATACGTGACCGAGCTACCTTCTATTTCTAATGGCCTAGTTGCGTATGATCCCAATACCCATACATTACCAGCACTGTCCGCTGTAATATTTTGCACAGTCAGCAGCCCTGTAGTAAGGCTAGCAGCCGACAACTTAATATGCCGCACCCACGTGGGTGCCCCTTGCTGCGTATGTTTTGCTACATATAAATGTTGTGAGCCTCCTCCCAGACCAGACGCTACCCGAATCTCGTTGCCAACGGTGAGAGTATCGCTGAATACGCCTGTCACGTAGGTTGCACCACTAGCATCACTGCAAACGTGCTGCACGTCACTGTAAGCAGAAGATAGAATACTTGTAGTTGAAATGAAATCAGGGTGCTGTGCCTTCAAGAGTAGAGGTGCCAGCAAGAGTGCTACTATAAAGCACGTCTTTCGAATTATCAGGAGTATACCTATGTGCATAACAATGGGGCTTAGAAGGTTGCTTTCTATGATAAGCAATAATCAATCCACCCTATATACCATGCATTACTAAAATCAAAAGGCGGCCCCCGATTGATCAATCGGAGGCCGCCTTCTGATTTTAGTAATGAAAAAATCTTACTTCCCGACTACCGCCGTTTTAATGCTCAGCTCCTTGAGCTGCACTTCCGAAATCTGCGAAGGTGAGTCAATCATGACGTCGCGGCCGGAGTTGTTCTTGGGGAAGGCAATGAAGTCACGGATGGAATCGGCGCCGCCGAAGAGGCTGCACAGCCGGTCGAAACCGAAGGCAATGCCGCCGTGGGGCGGAGCGCCGTACTCGAAGGCGTCGAGCAGGAAGCCGAACTGCGCTTTGGCTTCTTCATCAGAGAAACCGAGCAGGCTGAACATGCGGGCCTGCACGGCACGGTCATGAATCCGGATGGAGCCACCGCCCACTTCCACGCCGTTAATCACCATGTCGTAGGCGTTGGCGCGGACTTCGCCGATGGTGTCGGGGTTGTCGAGCAGGGCAATGTCCTCGGGCTTGGGCGAGGTGAAGGGGTGGTGCATGGCGAAGTAGCGGCCTTCCTCCTCAATGTATTCGAGCAGTGGAAAGTCCACTACCCACAGCGCCGAAAACACGTCTTTGTTGCGCAGGCCGAGGCGCTGCCCCATTTCCAGGCGCAGTTCACTCAGCGCCTTACGGGTTTTGTTGGGCTCACCGGCCAGCACCAGCAGCAAGTCGCCGGGCTGGGCGTTGAAAGCGGCTTTCCACTGCTGAAGCTGCTCCTGGCCGTAGAACTTGTCCACCGACGACTTCACGCTACCATCCGCTTCCACGCGGGCGTACACCAGGCCGGTAGCGCCAATCTGCGGGCGTTTCACGTACTCGGTTAGCTCGTCGAGCTGCTTGCGGGTGTAGCTGGCGGCGCCGGTAGCGCAAATGCCCACCACCAGGCCGGCGGCTTCGAACACCGGGAAGTTGTGGCCCTTCACCAGGTCGTTCAGCTCCACAAACTGCATTTCGAAGCGCGTGTCAGGCTTGTCGTTGCCGTAGAGGCGCATGGCATCGGCGTACGTCATGCGGGGCAGCGTCCCGATTTCCAACCCTTTCACCTCGCGGAACAGGTACTGCACCAGCCCCTCGAAAGTGTTGAGGATGTCTTCCTGCTCCACAAACGACATTTCGCAGTCAATCTGCGTGAATTCCGGCTGGCGGTCGGCGCGCAGGTCTTCGTCGCGGAAGCACTTCACGATTTGGAAGTACCTATCGAAGCCCGACACCATGAGCAGCTGCTTGAACGTTTGGGGCGACTGCGGCAGGGCGTAAAACTCGCCGGGGTTCATGCGCGAGGGCACCACAAAGTCGCGGGCACCTTCGGGCGTGCTTTTGATGAGCACGGGCGTTTCTACCTCAATAAACTCTTGGCCGTCGAGGTAGCGGCGGGTGGCCTGGGCTACGCGGTGGCGCAGCATCAGGTTCTGGCGCACCGTGTTGCGGCGCAAGTCCAGGTAGCGGTACTTCATGCGGAGGTCGTCGCCGCCGTCGGTTTCGTCTTCGATGAGGAAGGGCGGCAGTTTGGCCGGGTTGAGCACGTCAATCTTCTCCACCCGAATTTCAATGCCGCCGGTGGGCATCTTGTCGTTTTTCGAGTAGCGCTCGGCCACTTTGCCGGTCACGCTCAGCACAAATTCGCGGCCCAGTTGGCGGGCTTGCTCACGCACGGCGTCGGCTTCCTGGCCTTCTTCGAGCGTGAGCTGGGTGAGGCCGTACCGGTCACGCAGATCCACCCACAGAATGCCGCCTTTGTCGCGGGTGCGCTGTACCCAGCCGCAGAGCGTTACGGTTTCATTGATGTGTTCGGGGCGAAGTTCGCCGCAGGTGTGCGTCCGGAGCATTTTTCGAGAGCTTAGAGGTGAGAGCTTAGAACTCAGAAAAAAGAGAAGTTATACCTCAGCAGATATCTAACTTCTTTGATCTATGCTCTTAGTTCTTTTAAAGTGGCGAAGGTAAGCAGTAAAATCAGGCCTGATTTCAAATTTTGCGACCTTTGACCAAGCATGGGTTGGGCAGCCGACCTGGCCGACCCGTTTTCCCACTTATTTTTTCAGGGTTTCGGCGCTTCCCGTGCAAATTGGTACGGAGTATGCAAAACGCCCAACCAACCACGTTCTTCTTTCTGCCTCGACCTTCTCTTACCTCTCTAGTTTATCATGAAACGCTCCGCACTTCTCGTTCTGGCTGCCACCCTGTTTTCTTTCTCCGTGCAGGCTCAGACCAAAGTAAAAACCAAAGCCAAAGCGGCTGATGGCACCGAAGTAAAAACCAAATCGAAGGCGGATGATGTGGTGCTGAACGGCCCCATCAAGCGCGTGGAAACCTTATCGGGCATCGATATTTTCCCGGCCAGCGGCGGGCAGAGCATCATGCTCAGCTTCACGCAACAGTTCACCAAGCCCGGCACGCTGGTGATGACCAACTACAAAAACCAGCCCGTGTACACCACCGCCCTCGACCCGGCCAACAACACCGGCGAGCCAGTGGACCTGGGCCGCATTCCGGCCGGCAATTACCTCATCGAAGCCAAAACCGGCAATTACGTGTACTGGAAGAAGGTGAAAGTGACTTATCCTGCCGCGCCCGTTGCCAAGAAAAAGCGCCGCTAAACCGTCATTCCGAGCAGCGCGAGGAATCTGGGTATTCTCGTTGAACGACTACACCCAAATTCTTCGCGCTGCTCGAAATGACAACCTTTCTTTCCACAGCTCCGAAGCTATCCGCTTCGGAGTTTTGCGTTTATCGGCTGTGGCGCCATGCGCAAGCCTAGCGCTGCATCCTGCGTACCTTTCTGCCCGCTTATGAAAACCACCTTCCGTTTCTTCCTAGCTGCCCCGCTCTTGCTGGCAGTGTTGCTATTGGCCGCTTTTGCCGCGCCTAAGCTCAAAAAAACCAGTGTCAGCAAAAATATCAGCGTGGGCGTACCCGAAGGCTTCACGGCCCTACCCGATGATGGCATTGCGGTGAAATACCCGGCCCCGCGCAAGCCGCTGGCCGTGTTCAGCAACGCCAACGGCCGCGTCGATTTCAGCGTGGCCCAGAAGCCCAGCACGTTCAGCAACCGGGATTATGGTCTGCTGCTCAAAATCTACAAGGCCAGCATTCAGAACATGTATTCCAAGGTGCAGTTTCTGACCGAAGACATCCGTACCATCAACAAGCGCGACTTTGTGGTGCTGGAGTTTGTGTCGTCGGTGGCCGACAACCGCCGGGGCAGCAACCTAGCGCCCATCCGCCGCTACCAGATGGTGCAATACGCCATTGAGGGCGACCAGCTTACGGTCTTCACCTTCGTGGCCCCCGCCGACGAGCAGGCCCAGTGGCAACCCACCGCCCAGGCCGTGATGAGCAGTATTGTAATGAAGTAGCTTGTTGGGGTCTTGGGGCCTCACCCCCCGCCCCCCTCTCCTAGGGGAGAGGGGGAGCCAGACGATGCAACGCAGCCGCTTCGGCTCTCGCCTCCGCAACTGCTACCGGAGATTCGCCCGAGCCATTTTTCAGCGCGCTACAGTCCTTTCAAACCATCATAATCCCTCACCAAGAGGTAGCAGTCATGCAGGCGCAAGCCGAAATGGCTGCGTTGCACTGTCCGGCTCCCCCTCTCCCCTAGGAGAGGGGGCCGGGGGGTGAGGCCCCACTAAAACGTCAGCCCCTAATGTCCCACGAAGAATACATGCGCGAAGCCCTGAAGCAGGCGCGGTATGCCTTTGCGGAAGAGGAAATTCCGATTGGGGCGGTAGTGGTGCTGGACAAGCAGATTATTGCGCGGGCCTACAACCAAACCGAGCGGCTGCGCGACGTAACGGCCCACGCCGAAATGCTGGCCCTCACGGCGGCGGCCAACCACCTGGGCAACAAGTACCTCACCGACTGCACCCTCTATGTAACCGTGGAGCCCTGCGTGATGTGCGCCGGTGCATCGGCCTGGGCCCAAATCCGGCGGGTGGTGTACGGGGCCGACGAGTTGAAAGTGGGGTTTCGGCGGCACGGCAACCTGCTGCACCCCAAGGCCGAGCTGGTGCGCGGCGTACTGGCCGAAGAGTGCAGCGCCTTGATGCAGGAGTTTTTCGTGCGAAAGCGGAAATAGGCTACTTTTGGCCGCTCCCGTAACCCTAGCCGGGGTGCGGTGGTTATAGTACCCGGAACGTTCCACCTTATAAACCCAACATCATGGCTTTCGAACTGCCCCAACTTCCTTACGCCTACGACGCCCTGGAGCCGCACATTGATGCGCAAACCATGGAAATCCACCATACCAAGCACCATCAGGCCTACGTAACCAACCTGAACAATGCCATTGCCGGTACGGAGCTGGAAGGCAAAAGCCTCGAAGATTTGATGCAGAACATTGCCTCGGCCCCCGCAGCCGTACGCAACAACGGTGGCGGCCACTGGAACCACTCGCTGTTCTGGACCATCCTCGGCCCGAACGGGGGCGGTGAGCCAACCGGCGCCGTTGGTGAAGCCATCAATGCGGCTTTCGGCAGCTACGAGAAATTCAAGGAAGAATTCACCAAGGCGGCCACCACGCGCTTCGGCTCGGGCTGGGCGTGGCTGTGCAAGCAGGCTGACGGCTCGGTGAAAATCTGCTCGACTCCCAACCAGGACAACCCCCTGATGCCCGACGCTGGCTGCTCCGGCACGCCCGTATTGGGCCTCGACGTGTGGGAGCACGCCTACTACCTGAAATACCAGAACCGCCGCCCCGACTACATTGCGGCCTTCTACAACGCCATCAACTGGGACGAGGTGAACAAGCGCTTCGCTGCTGCTGCTTAGTGCTAGCTCACTGAATTTATTGGCACACAAAAAAACCTCTGCCGTAGCGGCAGAGGTTTTTTTGTATCTGGCGGTCTTTGCAAGCGTTGTGGAACAAGCTAACGGCTTCAACCGGCGGCAACCGGAAGCCAGTTTTGTGGCTATTCGCAGGAATCCTTTTCCTCTGCCACGTTTCCTATTTTACTTATCTTTGAAGGCCCGGTCCGCGCAAGTGGCCGGGTTGTTCTTTTTTCACGTCTTCTCACTTCTTTTCAAAGCCGCTGGCACTGGTTTTTGGCCTTTAGCTACTGGTGAGTGGCGCGTACGTTTCCTAAGATGGATGTGCTTACTGCCGGGCAGCACGCAACCAATCTGTTTCATTTTAAAGCTTCACTGCATGAATACCAAGCTGCGCCTCATTGTCCTGAGCTTTCTACAGTTCTTCATCTGGGGCTCGTGGCTGATAACTATTGGGGCGTATTGGTTTCAAACCAAGCAATGGTCGGGCGCCCAGTTCGGGGCTATTTTCTCGACGATGGGCATTGCCTCGATTTTTATGCCTTCCCTGATGGGCATTGTGGCCGACAAGTATATGAATGCCGAGAAACTGTACGGCATCCTTCATATCCTGGGAGGCATTGTGCTGTTCACCGTGCCGCTGGTTACGGACCCCGGCACCATGTTCTGGGTGATGCTGCTGAACATGATTTTCTACATGCCTACGCTGGCCCTCAGCATTGCGGTGTCGTATTACGTGCTCAAAAGCCGCGGCGGCGACATCGTGCGGGACTATCCACCCATCCGCGTGTGGGGCACAGTGGGCTTTATTGTGGCCATGTGGACGGTGAGCTTGCTGGGCTTCGAGAAATCAGCCAACCAGTTTTACGTAGCAGCCGCAGCGGCTATTCTGTTGGGTTTCTACTCCTTCACGCTGCCCAAGTGCCCACCAACCGCCAAAGACACGCCAAGCCGCTCCCTGATTGACGTGTTAGGCCTGAAGTCGTTTGCTTTGCTGCGCGATACTAAGATGCTGACGTTCTTTTTATTCGCTATGCTACTGGGTGCGGCCTTGCAGCTTACCAACGCCTATGGCGACACCTTCCTGCACGATTTCGACAAGGTACCAGCCTATCAGGACACCATTGCGGTGAAGTATCCAGCCATCATCATGTCGATTTCTCAGATTTCTGAGACGTTATTCATTTTGGCTATTCCTTTCTTTCTGCGCCGCTTTGGCATCAAGCAGGTGATGTTCTTCAGCATGATTGCCTGGGTGCTACGCTTCGGATTATTTGCATACGGCAACCCCGGTGACGGCCTCTGGATGATTATCCTCTCGTGCATCGTGTACGGCATGGCCTTCGACTTCTTCAATATCTCCGGTTCGTTGTTCGTCGAAAGCCAGACGGCGCCTTCCATCCGGGCCAGTGCGCAGGGCTTGTTTATGATGATGACCAATGGCTTCGGGGCCGTGCTGGGCAGCTCGTTGAGCGGCATCATCATCCAGCAGTATTTCACCAACGCCGACCAAAGCAAAGACTGGCACAGCATCTGGATAACCTTTGCTTTGTACGCCCTGGTTATTGCCGTGCTGTTTGTCGTCCTGTTTAAGCACGAACACAACCCGCAAGCTGCGCAAGACCCATACGCCGAGCCGCAGCTGGCCGCCGAATAGATTTTCCCTTACTGCCGCTAAGGCAGTTGCCCGAACGATACTGCGGACTGTAGAAAGCGCACTTATTGCCTTCTACAGTCCGCAGTATTCGTTTAAAAGAACTGGTTTGGTTCGAGGTTTTCACTGAACTTACGGCCCTATGGAATCAACCCCGCCCCCAGTGGGCTCTTTCAACCTTTCCGCGGTCTTTTCCTACCAGGAATTCCAGCCCATAAACTGGTTTTATACCACGTTCGGCGTGTTGCCGCGACGCGAAATTTATCAGCTGGTTTCCGCCGAAGCTCGCCAGACTGTTTTGGATACTTTGGCCGTAAGCCACGACCTGAACGCAGCTACTGTAGTGCATTCCGTTTACTTAGAGCAAACCGGCAAAGCTCCCGAGTGGCATTACCACGCCTTATCGCTAGGGCCACATATGTTGCTTTGGTTTTCTGATGGTGACACCTACGGCGACCAAGGCGCTCAACTGTTATATTCCCCTAGCACCGATGCAGACTTACTGGCCCAGGCTCGGGCTGCGCTGGCGGCACAGCTTGGTACTGGCCAATTGGAACGCCAGCGTATTCAGGTGCTTCGGCTAGCGAATAAAGACCTGGAATTCTCGCCGCTGCCGCTCAAGATTCCGGCGCTTGACTTAGCCACGCACTACAACGACGACCTGCTACCGGCACACGAGGCCATTGTGAGCCGCCTGCAAAAGCCCGACGACAAGGGCCTGGTAATTCTGCACGGCCCGCCCGGCACCGGCAAAACCAGTTACATCCGGCACCTGTGCGGCCTCACCGACAAGCCCAAGCTGTTCATTCCGCCCAACCTGGCCGTGCGCATCGCCGACCCCGAATTTATCAACCTGCTCCACGACAACACCAATTCCATCCTCATCATTGAGGATGCCGAAGAACTGCTGGCTAAGCGCGACGGGCACGGCGGTAACGCCGTCAGCAACCTGCTCAACCTCTCCGACGGCCTGCTCTCCGACGGGTTCCACATCCAGATTATCTGCACCTTCAACGCCGATATAGCCCGCATCGACAAGGCTCTGTTGCGGAAAGGCCGCCTGATTGCCTCCTACAACTTCGAGCCGCTCACGCAACCGAAAGCGCAGGACTTGGCCATTAGCCTAAACCAAAGCAAGCCTATCACCGAGCCTACCACGCTAGCCGACATCTATAACCGCGAAGAGCAGGTGTTCACCAGTGAGCCCAAAAGCACGGGCCGTATCGGCTTCGGGCAGCCCCGCTAGAGCGTTAGCATAAAAAAGGTCTATAAAGAGTTTGTTTGCAGTAAATACAAAACCCCGCTCTACAGCCTGTAGAGCGGGGTTTTGCAATAAAGCAGGCTATAAAACTTGAAAGGAGAAACTAAAAATCAGTTCTAAGCTGCACCCGTTCAAGTTTTACATTCAGCCCATCAAGCAAGTCGTGAGCTTAAGCTTAGAACTGCTCGTCGGGGCCGAAAAAGAAGCTGCCTTCGATTTGGGCGTTTTCGTCGGAGTCGGAACCATGTACGGCGTTGGCTTCGATGCTCTTGGCGTACTTCTTCCGGATGGTGCCTTCGGCCGCCTGTGCGGGGTTGGTGGCACCGATGAGCGTGCGGAAATCAGCTACGGCGTTGTCTTTCTCCAGAATGGCAGCCACGATGGGGCCCGACGACATATACTTTACCAGGTCGCCGTAGAAAGGACGCTCTTTGTGCACTTCGTAGAACTGGCCGGCGCGCTCGGCGGTCAGCAACACTTTCTTCAGGGCAACAATGCGGAAACCACCCGCTTCGATCATGCTCAGAATACCACCAATGTGGTTTTCCTGCGTGGCGTCGGGCTTAATCATGGTGAACGTGCGGTTCGTGGCCATCTTCTTCTATAGGTTGGGGTTAGAGGGATTCCTGTATGGGGAAGCGCAAGAAGTTTGCGGGCGCAAAAGTAGAGGGTTTGGGCGGGAAGTTGCTAGCTGCAACCAAAGTTGCGCTTAAACCTTGCGTTATTTCCTAGCCGCTGGCACCCTGTATCGGCTTGCCAAAGCTGTGCTGTTCCTAGCCAGTGCTTCATGGCTGAGCGGCCAGCGCTGTAGCAGGCATTATATCTCGCCAATTCCGGGTGCAATTGCACCAAACCCAAAGCTGTTTTGTTGGAACCCAGAATATTTCCGACTTTTGCCGCCTTGCTCCCGGCATAAATTCCCGAATTTCAGCCACCTATCAGTAGGCAATGTCCACAATCCCTGAGCTGCAGGAGCTGCTTTCGCAACCCCGGCAGGTTTTCATTACCACGCACCACAAACCCGATGCCGATGCTCTTGGCTCGTCGTTGGGGTTGGCAGGTTACCTCCGCAAAAAAGGCCACACGGTAACCGTTGTGACGCCTTCCGACTACCCCGATTTCCTGGCCTGGATGCCCGGCAACAACGAGGTAATCGTGTACGACTCGCGCCAGAATGATGCGCAGGTGCAGGAAATCATCGGGACGGCCGAAGTGCTGTTCTGTCTGGATTTCTCCTGCCTGAACCGCATCAACGAGATGGGCGAGTACATCCGGCAAGCCCCTGGCACCAAGGTACTCATCGACCACCATCAGGAACCCGAGCAGTTTGCCGACCTCGATTTCTCGAACTCGAAAGCGGCTGCTACGGCCGAATTGGTGTTCGAGGTGATTCGCGACTTGGGCGACCAGGACCTGATTGACGCGGGTATCGGCGAGTGTTTGTATGCCGGCATCATGACGGATACCGGCTCGTTCCGGCACCCCAGTACCTCACGCAACGTGCACCTCATTATTGCTGAATTGCTGAACGCCGGCATCAACCTCTCCGACGTGCACCGCCGCATCTACGACTCGCACTCGGAAATGCGGCTGCGGTTCCTGGGCTTCGTGCTCAAGGATAAGCTGCGGGTGCTGCGCGAATACAACACGGCTTACATTGCCATCACGCAGCAAGAGCTGAAAGAGTACGACTCGAAAACCGGTGATACCGAAGGCCTTGTCAACTTTGCGCTCAGCATCGAAGGCATTGTGTTTGCGGCCGTACTCATCGACCGGGGCCAGGCCGTTAAGATTTCGTTCCGCTCGGTGGGCGACTTCTCGGTGAGCACCTTCTCGCGTGAGCATTTCCAGGGCGGCGGCCACCACAACGCAGCCGGCGGCATCAGCCACACGTCTCTCGACAGTACCGTGCAACGTTTCCTCGACTTATTGCCTCACTACCAGAGCCAACTGGTGACGGCCCCGCTGGCAGTTGCGCCCCCGACGGTGTAACTTGCCCGAAATTTTAATTTCCACCACCTTTTCTGCTTCATGCATTTGCATCGCAACATTCTGAGTCTGGCCCTGGCGGCCGGCATCCTGGGCCTGGCTTCCTGCAACAAAGGCGGCGACTTCGCGAAAACCAAGTCCGGCATCGAATACAAAGTCTTCAAGAGCGAAGGCAAAAGCTACTCGCCCCGTGAGGTAAGTGCCGAGGGCGACGCCACCTATAAAGACCGGATTGGCAAGATTCTGGCGCTGGACGTGGAATACCGCACTGCCAAAGATTCTATCCTGTTCAACTCCAGCAAGCAGCAAATGGGCATTCCGATGCGCATTGAGTTGCAGGACGTGAAAGTGAAAGGTGGCCTGGAAGAAGCCATTGCTATGCTACAGCCCGGCGACTCGGCTGTGTTCCGCTTCAATGTGGATACCATCTTCGCTAAGTCGTTCAAGCAGCCGGTGCCGCCCTTTATGAAGAAAGCCGGCAACACCATGACCATGCTGGTGAAAGCCCAGAAGGTGCAGACCCGCGACGAGGCCATGGCTGACCAGCAGAAAGCCGTTGCCGAGCAGCAGCAGAAAGCCGTTGCGCACGCCGCCGAGCAAAGCAAGAAAGACGATGCCATCCTGCAGGACTACATCAAGAAAAATAACCTGAACGCGCAGCGCGACTCGTCGGGCGTGTACTACCTGGTGACTACGCCCGGCACCGGCCCCAAGCCGAAAGTAGGCCAGACGGTTTCGGTGAAATACACCGGCAAGCTGCTCGACGGCAAAGTGTTCGACTCGTCGGAGAAGGCCCCAAACAACGGCAAGCCGATTGACTTCGCCATTGGTGTCGGTCAGGTAATTCCGGGCTGGGATAAAGCCATTCCGTTGCTCAACAAAGGCAGCAAAGCCGTGCTGCTGATTCCTTCGCCGATGGCCTACGGGCAGCGCGGTGCCGGTACCGACATCCCCGCCGATGCGCCGCTGCGCTTCGAGGTGGAGTTGGTGGATGTGAAGTAAAGAATACACCGCGCCGGATTTCCGGCGCGGTTTTTACCTTTTGCCGCTTACCCCTATGACACACTTATTCAAACGCTCCGTATTGCTTCGCCTGATGGCGGTCCTGCTGACGCTCACGGCACCGGCTTTGTCGGGCTGTAAAGACGACAACAGCTCTGAGGACGCCGCCAACCGCGTGGCCGAGTACAAGGTGATTGACGACGGCTTGATTCAGGCTTACCTGACTCGGCACAACATCACTCAAGGCACGGGTGTCAATCAGTATCAGCGCCT
Source organism: Hymenobacter telluris (assembly GCF_017313265.1). GTDB lineage: Bacteria > Bacteroidota > Bacteroidia > Cytophagales > Hymenobacteraceae > Hymenobacter > Hymenobacter telluris. The sequence continues at coordinate 536,725 of NZ_JAFLQZ010000003.1, forward strand.
GACCGATGCGTCTAATGACGGCTTGTACCTAGTGACGCTCGAAAACGGCCCCGGCACCACCAACATCATCAACGGCAACCGGGCCGAAATCAAGTACGTCGGCCGTTTTCTGCGGGCCACCAATGAAACAACGGTATTCGACAACTCCACCGAAAACGGTATTCCCTGTGGTTGCCTGAGCGTATTGGTAGGAGCCGGCCAAGTAATCAAAGGCTGGGACGAAGGCTTGCTGAAGATGAAAAAAGGTGACCGGAAGCTATTATTGATTCCCTCTTACTTAGCTTATGGTCAGGCAGGATCACCTGGAAGCATTCCGGGCGACGAGCCGTTGGTATTTGATATGACTGTGCTAGATGCGCGCTAAGCTTCATTGGCAACAAGCCATGCGCACCAAGTGGTGGGTGGGCTTGCTGCAACTGCTGTTCCTATCGGCGGTGGCGCGGGCCCAAACGGGTCCGGTCACCGCCGATTCGCTTTCCGGGGCTGCGGCCAGCCTTACCACGGCGGGCGGGGTGCGGTATACGGTGCTGGCAGCCGGCAGCGGCGCGCGGCCACTGCCCCGGAGTCGGGTTACGGTGGCGTACCGTGGCTACCTGCCTACCGGACAGTTGTTTGATAGTTCGCCTAACAACCGACCATTGCGGTTTCGGGTGGGACAGGGCGAGGTCATTCCGGGCTGGGACGAATTGCTGCCGCTCTTGGCTGTTGGTACGCGCGTCCGCGCCTGGATTCCGGCCCGTTTGGCGTACGGCTCCCGCGGCGTAAAAGGCCCGGACGACACTTACATTATCCCTCCCGATACCGACCTGGTTTTCATGCTGGAGCTACTTTCAGCTCGTTGAGCGAACTTACTTTCGCTACGATTCACCTTTTTTCCTGCTATGATTTCCTTATCCAGCTTTTCCAAGGCCCTACTTACAGGCCTCACCGGGCTTGTGGTGCTAGGGCACACCGCTCAGGCCCAAACCAAGAAAACTCCAGTACCGGTTCGTAAGCCAACTACTGCCACAAAAGCACCCGCCAAAAAGCCGGTTGCTACCAAAACACCCGTGAAACCAGCGCAGCCCCAGGGCTTTAGCCGCACCAAATCGGGCATCGAGTACCGCATCTACCGGCGCAGCAATGGCCGCTATACGCTTCGCACCGATGTAAACCCGGCCGGTGATCCTACCTATTCCACCCGTATTGGCAAAACCCTGGCGGCACACATGCAGTACCGCACGGCCAAGGACTCGCTGCTGTTCAGCTCGCGTAAGCAGCTAGGTATGGCCGCGCAGGTGCCGCTGGCCGCTCTTCAGGAGCGGGGCGGTATCGAGGAAGCGGTTACGCTGCTGCAAGCCGGCGACTCGGCCGTGTTTCGCTTCAACCTCGACTCTGTTTTTGCAAAGTCGTTCCGGCAACCAGTTCCTCCGTTTCTGCGCAAGGCTGGCAATACGCTCACGATGCTAGTGAAAGCCCAAAAGCTGATGACTCCTGCCGAAGCGCAGGCCGAACAGCAGAAAATGATGGAACTGGCGCAGCAAAAAGCCGACGCCGATGCGGCCCAGTTCATTGCCAAAGACGACGCGCTGATTCAGGAGTACATGAAGAAAAACAACCTGACTGGGGTCAAGACCTCGGGCGGCACTTATTACGTTGTCACCAAAGCTGGCACTGGCCCTAAGCCACAAGCAGGCCAGACTGTTTCGGTGCTCTACACCGGCATGCTGCTCGATGGCAAGGTATTCGACTCGTCGGAAAAGAATGGCGGCCAGCCCATTACCTTCCCGCTGGGCCGGGGCCAGGTAATCAGAGGTTGGGACCAAGGCTTGCTGGAATTAGCCCAGGGAACTAAGGCCATTTTGCTTATCCCGTCTCCTCTCGCCTATGGCTCCCGTGGTGCTGGCGCCGATATTCCCGCCAATGCCATCCTCCGCTTCGACGTGGAGTTGGTGGACGTGAAATAGAGAGATGGTGAAATGGTGAGTGTTCTGTTTGATTCCCTTGTGGGGTTAGAACGAACAACTCACCATTTCACCATCTCTATTTTATCTTATTCTGCTAGCACTTCCGAGAGAATGGCTAGAGAGCGGACTTCGCCAAGCCGCTCAACGTGCAGCTGATAATAGCGGATTATCACATTGAGTAGCTCGCGCCGTACCCGACCGTTGGGAATAGTAACGCGGGTAGGGTCTTCAAGCAATTCGTCAATGTACTGCTCGAACTCCTGGAGGCGCAGCACGGCGGGGCCGCCGCCTTGGCTGGTGGGTACCGTGGCCGCAAAAGTTACCTGCGTGGTCAGTTCTTCGCCCGTCTCGACTCCAAAGCCCAGGTACGTGGCCAGTTTGAGTAGGAAACCCAGCGCAAAGTTCTCGTAGCCGCTGGTTTGCTGGTCGAAGGTTAGCAGGCTGTCGTGCAGAAACTGGAAAAGCGCCTCGTTTTCCTCTTCCTCCTGCATCGAGTGGCTTAGGATTTCGGATAGAACCAGCGCCACACTGCTCTTCTGCACATCGTAGGGAATGCTGCGGTACGACTCAGCGCAGCGAAATTCAGAAAGACGCGTGAGGCCACCGTTTTTCGAGGTGTAGGCCACCAGTTCCAGCAGCGTAAGCGGCTGAAACAGCGCAATCCGGCCTGGGGGCTTGGCTTTGCGTACGCCATTCACCACGTAGCTCTGCACCCCCAGCCGCTCGGTATATATGCGCGCAATAATGCTGGTTTCGCGGTACTTGATGTAGCTCAGAACAACCCCTCGGGTTTTGATTAGCATGTGGAGTTGAATGGTTGAATTGCTAAAGGGTTGGTTGCTCTCTGAAATTGTTGAACAACCAACCCTTTAGCAATTCAACAATTCAACTATGCCGCCTATTTCTCTACTACGGCAATTTTGCTGACGCAGCCGTTCTTGCCGTCGGCATCCGACGACAGCACCAGATACACCCCCGACTGCACCTTGCGGCCGTTGTAGTCGCTCAGATTCCAGACAAGGCCGCCACCGGTGGCCGTGGTCTGGTACACCAGCTTCCCGGTCACATCGGTTATTTTAACAACGCCGTTGTTAGCCAAGCCCGTTATGCCTACCTGCCCGTTGAAGTTGGTGCGCACCGGATTCGGCGACACTTTGAAGCAGTCTTTGGGTGCGCCTTCAGTGACCGTAGCCGAGCCCCGGTAGGATACTACTCCCGCCGCAGTAGCCACGAATACTTCGCCGGTCTTATCATTCACAGCTATGTCGATGATGCTGTTGGAAGGCAGCGGGCTATTATCAGTAGTGAAATGCAACAAGCCTTCGTCGGCGTTTTCGCTGAATAGCCATAGCCCCCGCTCGGTTCCGAACCACTTGCGGTTAGCTCCATCCACAGCCACTGCCTTTACTATATCGTCGGCCAGCGCGGCAAAGCCGATACCTTCGCCGCGCCGCACAATAGGCGTGGTGAAAGCCGGATTGCTACCGGCAACAAATGCCGAGCCCGGATCGTCGAGCACGCCCACCCCTTTGGCAGTTCCCGCCCAAATAGCGCCTTTCCGGTCTTTGGCCAACGCGTAAATGGTGTTAGATGGCAGTCCATTGCTTTCCGTAAAATATAAAGGAGCTGCCTTCGAGACATCATCGTAAGCAAACAGGCCAGCTCCTGTGCTTCCTCCTTCCTTACGGAATTTCGAAACCCATACGGCACCAAAATCATCAAGCACCAGCCGATTGAGGTTGCTGAGTTCTTGGAAAGGAATAGTGCGCCACGTGTCAGTGCTTGGCGTAAGCACAAATAAGCCGGGGCCAGGCCGCTCATAGCGACGCGTAGCCACCCACACATCCCCATTAGGTGCGGCCACCGCATCCATTACCCGGGTGTATCTGGGGTCACCTTGAACAGAACTTACCAAAGGCACCCCTGGCATTCCTTCGATATACTGTTTGAACTCGCCGGGGCCTTTCCACCGCAGCAAACCGTCGCCGTAACTGCACACATAGAGGGTGCCATCAGCCGTTCGGGTTCCCCGAATCAGGTCTCGCATATCGGGCAACTGCGTGGTGGACGGGAAATTCTCCCGGGTATAATTAGTCCAACGGCCGTCTTTGTACTCGTAAAACCCTTTGTTGTTTCCTCGCTGGTTGGATGCCTCTTCGTAGCCGCCCGTGAAGATATTCACGGTGTTCGTGCGGGCATCCGCCAGCAGCCCAAACGCCGTGGCTTCCTGCGGGGCGTTGGTGGCAAAAGCCTCGTAGTTCTGGCGGTCGGTAGTTCGGAGCAGGCCCCGCTGCCCATCGGCAATGTATAGATTACCGTCTCGGTCGCGCAGAGCAGCTTGCGGGTTAGGCGCATTGGCAACGGTAGTAAGAGGAGTTAGGGTGTTGCCCGCATTAGCCAGAACAGCTACCGTTCGGGTACTACCCGTTGCGCTGGTAATCAGCAGGCCTTCCGAGGATGAGGCTAGATTTAAGTACAGGTCCGCGTACACTGCAAACAAGAACTGCCAACCCGTGCCGGCTACGTATCGCTGCACATTTCCAAAGCTACGGCCCGCATAAGCTTGTCCGTTGTGCGTAACCAGCGTGCGGTAGACTCCGTCGGAACCAGGCAAATCAAGATTCCAGTTGCGGTAGTTAGCTTGGTCGGCGGTTAAGGGCGCCCGCAGGATGCCTTTATCGGTAGCCAGGAACAGGAAGCCACTGGCTACGGTACTCGCGTAGGCTTTAATCTGCGCGCCCTGCGGCCCGATGTTGGAGAAAGTGTCGCGCACTTCCATCTTGGTCATATCAAGCACCACCAAGCCAAAATCACACGACAGATAGGCGTAGCGGCCATTGAAGGTAATGTGGTTGATGTTCTTTGAGCCCGTTAGCTGCTTGCGCTTGATGTCGTTGATGTTGCGGATGCGGGTACCGTCGGCGCTCAGCAGATCCAAGTTGCCGTCGCGGTACGCTACCAATACCTGGTCGGTGGTGGCATCGTAGGCTACTGTGCTAACACCAACGCTGTTGAGGCCGTCGCGGCGCGAAAGCAGCGTGGTGGTATTGGTTTCCTTATCGAAGTAAAAGAAGGCATCCTCCGCCGCCACATAAATGCGTTTGCCGGCGTCGGCCATCACCCGGGCCCGACTGTTGGGCAGGTGCAGCTGCCAGTCGCCGTAGCCGGCGGTGCTTTGCGCCTGCGTGGTTGCGGGTGCCAGAAGTACAAAGCTTAGCAGGGATAAAGCGGCAACGCGTAATGTGGGTAGCAAACAAATCATATGCGGAGGATAAGAAATGCAGAAGGTCAGCAGTGCCCCTTCAACGCCGAATAACAGGAATTAGTGCTTGCTCCGCTCGGTGGCTTCCAGAATTGCTTTTTCCTGCATGCCCGCTAAAAAACAAGGCCGACAACGCGCCTCATACGCATCGGTTTCCCCGAGCAGAATCTTGTCTTCCGACGCCGACACCCGGAATGAATACGATGCAATTTCGCCGCAGCACACGCACACCGCGTGCACTTTGGTAACAAACTCGGCTACGGCCATCAGGGCGGGCATGGGCCCGAACGGCTGCCCCTGAAAGTCCATGTCGAGGCCGGCCACAATCACGCGGGTGCCACGGTTGGCTAGTTGCACGCACACATCAATCAGGCTCTCATCGAAAAACTGCGCTTCGTCGATGCCCACCACATCGGAGCCGGCCGCTAGCAGCAGCATTTCCTGGGCCAGCGCCACGGGCGTTGAGCGGATGCTGTTGGCGTTGTGCGACACCACATCCTCAACGTGGTAGCGGGTATCGAGAGCCGGCTTGAAGATTTCCACCCGCTGACGGGCAATTTTGGCGCGCTTGAGCCGGCGAATCAATTCTTCGGTTTTTCCCGAGAACATCGAGCCGCACACCACTTCAATCCAGCCCCGGCGGGGTACGTCGCGGCCATGGCCGCCGCGGGGTTCTATAAACAACTTCGTGAAGAATAACTGAGTGACGGAGTAACTGAGTGAGCATCTACAGGCGCTCTTTTCAGCCTGCACAAGCCTCAGCTTTGGCAGCCCAAATTACAACTTTACCTCCGGAAGCTACCACGGTTACGTGGTGGATTTCTGGGCTCGTTCGCCTATCGTTCAGACACTCAGCTGCTCAGCTAGCTACTCACTGGCATAGCGCACGTGCGGCAGCTTGGTGGCTTCGGGCACGCGGCCGGTTACGTCGCCTTCGGGCAGGTGGGTTTGGCAGGTAAGGCGCTCGGTAAGTTGGAGCCGGCCGGCGGCCTGGTAGCGCAATTCGGCGGCGGTGGGCGGCGTTAGGCTCTCGGCCCCGCTCACCAGAATGATGCGGCAGGTGGTGCACCGCCCTTTGGCCCCGCAGGCGTGCATCCAGTCGTGGCCGGCGGCTTGCAGGGCAGCCAGGAGCGTACTACCGGCGGGCACGGGCACAGTAGCAGGCAGGTTTTGCACGGTGAGCGTAGGCATTTTCCTTAACTTTCAGGCCTGAATATGGCTTTCCGATGAACGACAAAGATAGCACGACCCTTCGTGAACAATATGGCCGCAAGTTGGCTGCTCACCTCTGCGACCAGCATTTTGGGGCTCGCCCCACCGCTACCCTCGACGGGCCGGCGGTGCTCCGTTTCACCCCTATCCGGCAGGTAAACCTGTTTGTAGTGCAACAGCTACTGGCGCAATGGACCCAGGAAATGGCCCGCTTACGCAGCCCCTACTTTGATTTTGAGGCCGACGACGTGCGGACGGCTCTCACGCAGTTCATGAATGTATTGTCGCGCCGCATCAAGCTGAGCCGCAGCGCATTCGAGCCGCTGCTGGCCCGCGCCGTTGCGGATACCTTGGCCGCCACTCAGGACTTGGCGGGTACTTTCGAGGCGAAGCTGCTGAATGGCCAGCCCGCCGCTACCAGCACCCAACTGCGCGACGCCCTGCGCTACCTCGACATCAACAAGCCGCTCTTTCAGGGCTTCTTGGATACGCTACCAACGGATACACCATTGGAGCGCGACACCTTGCTTCAGCAGTTTCGGCAGCATGTAGCCAGTAATACCGCTTTGCAACAGCCACTAAGCCAGATAGTGGCGGAGTTCGATGCGTTGCTACCACTACGCGAGGAAGACTTACAACCCAGCCGTTCGGCTACTGCGGCGCCTGTTGCTCCTATGCCTGCTGCGCCGGCGCCAGCCGCCCCGATAGCTGCACCAGCTCCGGCAGCGGCGGCTACGGCTCCAGAGCCGGTAAAGCCCGTTCTTCCCGCGCCGCCTGTCCCGGAAGTGAAGCCGGCCGTGGCAGCGGCACCGGAAAAGCTGCAAGCAGATGCGGAAGCCGTAGTTCCGCTGTATCAGAAGCTGAAAGCCAGCCAGCCAGCCGGCCAGACCCTGAGCGAAACCCTGCGCTCCGAGCGGCCAGTAGGTACGTTGGCCGAGCAGGCGCCGAAGGTGGAAAGCTTACGCGAGGCTATTTCCATCAACCAGCGCTTCAGCTTCATCAATGAGCTATTCGAGGGCGAAAACATGGCGTACCACGCCGCTATTCAGCACCTTGACACCTTGCCCGATGCCGACTCGGCGAAGCGCTACGTGAGTGAGCATCTGGCCAGCAAGCACGACTGGGCGCGCAAGGATGAGCACGTAAACAAGCTGCTCAAGCTGATTGACCGGAAGTTTGCGTGAGCAACTGGTAGCTGATTGTTGCACTGTTGATTGGTATCGTGAATGCTTGCAGGTAGATTTCATTCAACAGCTTCCAGCACAGCAGATAGCAGCAATCTGCCATTGGCTATAAGTCGCAAAGCGCGGTGGCGCGAATGGGTACTGGTGTATCTGCTGGCGCTGGGCGTACTGGCGGGTCCGGCGTACACCATGTACGTGCACTACGATTTCTCGCACTCCCTCGACACCCGCAGCTACCTGCGCATGGCGCGGGGCGAGTTTGAGGGCGTGAGCGTAACGCGCCGCTACCGGGTGCTGGTGCCTGCTGCTGCGGGCGTTTTGGCTTGGCCCTTGGAGCAGGTGTACGCCCGCATCTGGCCCCAGCGCGCCGCCACCGATTGGCCCCTTCGGCTGGCGTTTTACGTGCTGAATACGCTACTAATGGCCGGCACGGGGCTGGTGCTCTATGAAACCTGCCGCCTTTTTGGAGCCACACCGGCGGCGGCGGCGTTGGCGGTAGTGGCCGTGCTGTGTAGCCGTTGGGCAGTGTATATCACCGGGTTGCCGCTGGTTGACAGCTTGTACATGCTGGTTTTCGCGCTGGCTTTTTACGCGAGCCGCAGCGGCTCGAAGTGGGCGTTGGTGGCGGTGCTTGTGCTGGGGTGGCAGGCGAAGGAGTCGTTTGTGTTTCTGGTGCCGTGGCTGCTGCTTTTCAGCCGCCGGGCGCTGAACTGGCCGGCGCAGCTGGCGTGGCTGGCTCTGGGCGGCGCGCTGGCGTTTGCAGTCCGGTACTGGATTGACACGCGCATTGGGGCGCCACCCGCTGCAAGCGTGCAAAATGCGCTAAACCATTTCGAAAACTTGAGCTACTCGTTGCGGCGTTTGCTGTCGGTGAAAGGAGCAGGCGAAATATTCAGCGTCTTTGGGTTTTTCTGGCTGGTGCTGCTACTAGGCCTGCGCGGCGGCACGGTACGGCGGGCGCAGTGGCTCACTCCGCTGGGGTGGCCTGGTGCAACCTTTGTGGGCGTGGTATTGGTGCACATGTTTCTGTCCGGCGACCTGGGGCGCATGGGCTACCTAGCGGCCCCGGTTTTCGCAGTGGCGTTTGCCCTGATTATCACGCAGCAATTAGGTTTCCAGAGCAACTTGGAGCGGTTTCGGAGGTAAGCGGGGCTGGCCCCGCCCGTTGTCGAACGGAATCGGTGAAACGGCGCCGGTAGCGGGGCGGGGGCCAGCCCCGCCCCTACCGCGTGCAACCTGTACCCCGACCCGGAAACTGCCCTAGCTACATTCTACTAGCAGGTTTCTCACTGAATTTCAGTGACGTAGACAGGTCCGAAGGACGTGGCAAACGAATCGATGCGGGCGAGGTGGTAGCCGGTTAGCAGCGGCAGCTGTGCTTCGTCGCTGCCCTGGGTGAGGCGGGCCCGGTCGAGGAGGCGGGGGCCACCCAGCGCATCGGTGTACACGGGCTGCCCCGCGGCCCGGCGGGCTGCCAGCCACGCCCGAAACCCCGCCGGCGACTGGCCCGGCCGCCGCACCAGCAAGGCCGGTGCGGGCAGGATGTTGGCCGGCCCGATAAGCTGCCCCGTGCGGTAGTGCAACTGATTCAGCACTAGGTTGGGGTCGGATAGCAGCCACCACGCGGCGGGTTCCCGTTCGATGCGAGTCAGTAGAGAAGTGGTATTGGTGAAGCGAAGTAGATGCGCCGGCAGCAGGCCAAACGTTAGGTTCCACACCAGCAATGATGCACCGGCCCACGGCAATGCCGCTCGTAGCATTGGTTGCTTAATCAGCAGCAAGGCCAGCAAAGCTGGCATCATCACCATAAACTCGGCGTTACCCTCCGCCCATACCGCGCAAGCCAGCTGTAGCAGCAAAACCAACCAGTGGGTTCGTTGGAAAAGGCGTTGTGCATCAGTCGTTTCTCTTACCGCTGGTGCTACATACCGGGTATTCACTGCGTTTTGCCGCGCCTGCCACCATCGGAAAGCCCCCCACCCCATCAGGCCGACACTCACTAACGCAAGGCCACCCAGCCCTGGCCAACGCTGCAACAATGCCAGTGTGGAGCCGTGCAGCTGCCCGAGCGTACGGACCAGATTAACGCTCGTTAGCAGCAGCGTATGCCCCGAAGGCGACGCGCCCGCATGCCCGGCGTAGAGGTCGTGAAACACGAAACGCCAGAAAGCAGAAAAGGTGAATGGCAGGTTCCAGGAGGGCAACGCCGCCGCATAGGCCACCGGCACCAGCAAGGCAGGCAACACGTAGAGCAGCGCCTTATGCCACCAAGATTTGCCGCCGCCAAGCACTGTACCCACCAGCAACGCCAGCCACCAGCCCGCATGAATCTGGTGGAACAGCGCCGCGCCAGTTGCCCAGCTGCCTGCCGCCAGCCAACTTGCGCTGCCGCCTTCTGTAACAGCCCGCCACCAGCTGCGGCTAGCCAGCAACGACAGCAGCAAGGGCACTATGTACGTTTCGTTTTCAGTGGCAAAACGCAGCATGCCGAAGCTACTGCCCACCACCAGCAACCAACCCGCCACCGGCGCGGCCGGCCCAGCTACCCGACGAAGCAAGTTGCGCAGCACCAGCAAGCAACCGCCAAAAGCCAGCGCATTTAGCGCTTTCAGGGCAGTTAAGGCATCAACTTGGGCAAGCAGTAAGTGCCACCACAGCCAGCCGACAGCGTTGTAAAGCAAGTGGTGAGGCTGCAACAGCTCGTGCCCGTGCCGGACGCAGGCCGCGTAGTACCAGGCATCGGGCGTGGAGTTATGGGTCGGTAGCAACAGGCACAGCACCGTTAGCAGCCCCACTACCAGCCACTCCACCAGCCGAATGCGGGCACTGGGGCGGAGGGTAGCGGCAGCAGTAAACGGCACGGCAACAGGGGATTAAAAGGGCGGTTAGCAGTTGCCGGTTGTCAGTTGTCAGTTGTCAGTTGCCAGTCACGGAGTTTCAGCGGGGCTCCGACAACCGGCAACTGTTACCGCTCCAGGTCCTGCTTGCGGTAAGCATCAATGCCCAGCAAAATAAACAGGAGCGTAGTAAACGACCACAACGAGGAACCGCCGTAGCTGAAAAACGGCAGCGGAATACCTACTACCGGCGCCAGGCCAATGGTCATGCCGATGTTCACGGCGAAGTGAAAGAACATGATGCTGGCTACGCAATAACCGTAGGTGCGCCCAAACACCGATTTCTGGCGCTCTGCCACGTACAAAATCCGCCAGAGCAGCGTCACGAACAGAACAATAACCGTGGTAGTACCCAACCAGCCCCATTCCTCGCCGATAGTGCAGAAAATAAAGTCGGTGCTTTGCGCGGGCACGAAGTCGAACTTGGTTTGGGTGCCTTGCAGGAATCCTTTGCCATCAAAGCCGCCCGAGCCAATGGCAATTTTGCTTTGCGTGACGTTCCAGCCCACGCCCAGCGGGTCGGCTGAGGGGTTGATGAGCACCTCTATGCGCTTGCGCTGATGCGGCTGCAATACGTTGTTGAAAAAGAAATCAACCCCGAATACCATCCCGATAATCACCGCCCACACGCTCAGGGAAAGCGGCAGATGGTGACGTAGCGCTTTGCGGTTGAACAGGAAAACCAACCCCAGAATAACCGTAAAAGCCACCACTAGCCACACCTTGTCTATCAGCAGCGCCAGGATGAGAATGACGGCAGCGGCGGCCATAATCACCAGAATCAGCGGCGACATGCCTTCCCGGAAGTAGGCCAGCAGAAAAGCGGCAAACACCAGCGCCTGTCCGGTTTCGTTGGAAGCCAGAATGAGCAGTGGCGGCAGCAGCGTGAGGCCCGCCAGTACGGCCTGGTCGCGGAAATTCTGCTGGCGCAGATTGATACCCGCCATAAAGCGCGACACGGCCAGCGCTGTCACGAATTTGGCAAACTCGGCGGGCTGTAGCCGCATTGGCCCAAGTTCCAGCCACGACCGTGATCCGCCAATAGGCCGCGCAATAAACGGCGTGATGATAAGCAGCACAATCATGCCGCCGTACAGCGCAAACGCAAACGTGTCGTAGGCCTTGTAGTCGATAACCACCAGCACTACAATCAGCACGATGGCCGTGCCAATCCACAAAATCTGCTTGAACCAGTCGAAGGCCATCAACTGCTGAAAGCTAAGGTCGCCAAACAGGCTGCCGTTGGTGGGCAGGTCGGGCGAGTAGCTGGCTGCGTACACGCTCACCCAGCCCAGCCCCACCATCAGCAGGTAGATGAGCACGGTAACCCAATCGAGGCTACGGTTATAACGGGCGGGAGAGGAATTCAATTAAAAATTGAGAATTAAAAATTAAGAATGGTGCTATGATGCATTTCAGTCATCGAAGCTTACGCTTAAGCAGCAGCTTCAAATCATTCACCCTTTTTTGTTGTGTCTGGAGATTGGCGCGACGATAAAATAATTTTAGCCAGTAGCTTCTTGAGTTCATCGGCTTCTTCTAGTAGGGAATCTGCCAGTTTCTTCTCCAGACAATCTGTATCACGTAACAGCCGCAACCAAAAATGCGTCTCACGGGCTTCTTTGTAAGCTATGCTGCATTTGGCTACAAAATCTCGCCGCGAAAAACCACCTACCGCTTCTTCCACATTTGCTCCAATTGAAGTACCGCTCCGTAGCACATGGGCTGCCAGTGGCAGTACTTCACTTTGCTGACGCAAGTGCTTATACAATCTTACTATTCGCACGGCAAAAGCATAGCTCTTGATAAGCACCGCGTTATCTTGCTTCATTTATAATTTTTAATTCTCAATTTTTAATTGACTTAGTGTCTTCGTCTTCTGATGAATCGTTCGGCGGGGCTTTGCAGCCAATCTTCCCAGCGCTTACGCCACGGCGCAATACGGCCGCGCAGGTATTTTTCCATCATCAGCGAAGCCATGGGCGCGGCCGAGGAACCTCCGAAACCGGCATTTTCAATGAAAACGGCAATGGCAATCTTGGGGTCTTCGGCGGGCGCGAAGGCGGCAAAGGTGGCGTGGTCTTCGCCGTGGTAGTTCTGCACGGTACCGGTTTTGCCCGCCACCGAAATACCCACGTCCAGCAACGACGCATTTTCGCCGGTACCGCCGCGGCCATCTACCACCGCCTGCATGCCCGGAATAATGGACTCAAAATGCATCGGGTCTACGCCAACCGTGTGCCGCTCGGTGAATTGCGGCAGCGGCCCGCCGTTGCCGATGCCGCGCACGAAATGCGGGGTGTAGTACCAGCCCCGGTTGGCTACCGTAGCCATGATGTTGGCCATTTGCAGGCCCGTCACGCTCAGCTCACCCTGCCCAATACTGAGCGAGTACACGGTTTTGTAGTTCCAGCGACGGGTTTTCAGGCGCTTGTCGTAGTACTCCGGCGACGGTACCAGCCCGCCAATTTCACTCCGTATATCTACGCCCAGCTTGTCACCGAGCCCGAAGGCCATCACCTTGCGGCGCCAGTCGGCCAGGCCCAGGCGCGAGTCCTCAAAGCGGTTGGTGGAACGGCCGCGCAGCACGGCGGCCCGCATTACCTGGTAGAAATAGGGGTTGCAGCTTTGCTTGATGGCAATGCCCACGTTGCTGGGGTACTCGTGGCGGTGGGTGCAGCGCACCAGCTTCCAGTTGCAGTCGAAGCCGGTTTGCGGCGTCACCACGCCCATCTGCAAGGCCACCAGCTCGTTCACCACTTTAAACACCGAGCCCGGCGAATATTTGGCCATCAGCGGGCGGTTGAACAGCGGCTTGGTGGTGTCGTTCTGCAAGGCCATGTAGCGGTTGCCCATGCCCTTGCCGGTCAGAATGGAAGGCTCGTAGGCCGGGGCCGACACCATAGCCAGAATTTCGCCGGTCTTGGGCTCGATGGCCACAATGTAGCCCCGCTTGTTCTTCATCAGCATCTCGCCGTACTTCTGTAGCTCGATGTCGATGCTGGTGTGCAGGTCCTGCCCAGCCACCGACAACGTATCGAACTCGCCGTTACGGAAAGCGCCCTTCTCGATGCCGCGCACGTTCACCATGCGGTATTGCACGCCGCGCCGGCCCATCAGCTGCGTTTCGTAGAACGATTCCAGCCCGTTCACGCCCACAAAGTCGCCGGGCATGTACTTGGCAAACCGCTCACTTTCCAGCAGCTTCGGCGTGATGGAACCCACGTAGCCCAGCGCGTGGGCCATGTTTTCGGTGCGGTACGAGCGGGCCATCCGGGCTTTGATGGTGAAGCCGGGAAAGTCCATCAGGTTGTCCTGAATAGTAGCCAGCTCGGCCGTACTCAGGTTCTGCACCAGCGGCGAAGCCTTCACGCGGCTGAAGGTGCGGGCCACTTTCAGACCTTCGCGCACTTCTTCCAGTGGCAGTTGCAGCAGCTCGCAAAAGCGCAGGGTGTCCAGCTGTTTCACTTCGCGCGGCACCACCATCAGGTCGTACACGGGCGTGTTCTGCACCAGCAGCTGGCCTTTGCGGTCGTAGATGAGGCCGCGGTAGGGCACCTGCACAATGCGCTGCAAGGTGTTGCGGTCGGCGGCCAGCTTGTAGCTGCCATCGAGCACCTGAATGTAGAAAAGTCGGACCCCAAACGTGAGGGCTACGGCCAGGAAGATGGCCATCACCACAAACCGTCGTCCTTCAAGGTATTGCAAAGCGGTATATTCTGAAAAGTAGCTACTTACGACCAGCCGGCCGGATTCGCAAAGATACGTACGACGAGTGGTGAAATAGTGAGATGGTGAAATAGTGAGTTGATTTCCTGCCAGCGCGAATAGCACCTCCGGAACATCAACTCATTGTTTCACCCCGTCACTAAATCACCGGTTTCGGCGGCGGGTAGGGAAGAAAATGAGCTGCACAATGAGCAGCGTGAGGCCGGTGAACAGGGTGCTACCGACCACTTTTACCAGCGTCAGGCCGAAGGCGCGGAAACTGCCCAGTTCCAGCAGAAAAAACGCCAGATGATGCAGGCCAATGAGTAGTGCGATGTACACCACAAACCACTGCCCGCCCATCTGGTGCACGTTCACTGAGTCGGCGGCTTCGTACCCGTCGCGGGGGGTAAGCAGGCGCAGCACCCAGGGCCGCAGGTAGCACAGCAGTACGGCGGCGGCAGCGTGTACCCCGCCGGTGTCGTAGAAAATGTCCATCAGCAGGCCCGTGGCAAAGCCTAGCACCAACTGCAACACAATGGGAGTAGCAATGGGCAAGAACAGCAGAAAACCCAGGTAGAAGAAGCACCAGGCCAGCTCGAACAAAGCCAGTTTGCTTACCAGCAGCATGTGCACGCCCACAAATAGCACGAAGCGCAGCAACTGCAACAAGATTCCGCCTACTCCCTTCATGGCCGCTCCTCCCCTGCTTCTGGCCGGAGTCCGGCGCGCAATTCCAATGTGTCCCGCTCGGCTTTCAAGCGCGGATTGACCACGTACACGTAGGTTATATTCGAGAAATCTACGGCCAGCTTCACCCGCACGGTCCAGAAGTTTTTGTCGGGCTCTTTCACAAATGAATCGACGGTGCCAATCAGGATACCCTCGGGAAATACGGCGTTGTAGCCCGACGTCACAATGGTGTCGCCGCGCAGTAGCTTGTTCTGGCGCGGAATGTTGTCGAGCAGCGCGTGGGTGGGGTCGTCGCCGAGCCACTTGATACTGCCAAAGGTGTTGTCGCGCTTGATTTTGGCGGAAACAAAGGTTTTAGAGTGCAGCAGGCTCGTGACCGTAGCAAACTGCTCGCTCACCACCTTCACCCGGCCCACCACCCCAGCCGCCGACAACACGCCCATCCCGGTTTTCACCCCGTCGCGGGCACCTACGTTCAGGGTGAGGTAGTTGTCCACGCGGCGCAGCGTGTTATTTACCACCCGGGCGCCAATCAGCGGATAATCCGGGTCGCGGGTGGGCAGGGTGCGCAAGCCCAGCAGCAGCGAATCGGGGGAGCTGAGGCGGGCCAGCCGTACCCGCGAGGCGCTATCCTGGGGCACGGGCAGGCTGTCGGCTACGCGGTGGCTTAGGTCGCTGGCGTAGAGCTGTTGCCGCAGCGCGGCATTTTCCTGCACCAGCCCCTGGTTGATGCTTTCCAAGCGGAAGTAGCTGTAAATACGGTCGCGCGTTGCCAGAATCTGCCCCACGTAGGTGTTGGCCGAGTTGAAGAAGGCCGCCCGCTGGTAGGTGCTGTTGCGGACCAGCAAATACAAGCTCGCAATTTCCAGCAGCGCAAACACGAGCAAGCCCCGGTAGCGAAACAGAAAAGCGAACAGGTTACGCACGGGGTCGAGTTATGAGTTAAAAGTTATGAGTTATGCGTTAAATGTCAGGAGCCAAGGACAAACCCCAACTCATAACTTTTAACGCATAACTCATAACTGCCTGACCCTAGGTCAACAGCACGCCCCGGAAGGCTTGGATGTCTTTGATGGCTTTGCCGGTGCCGCGTACCACGGCGCGCAGGGGGTCTTCGGCAATGTGAATGGGCAGCTTGGTTTTCACGGCCAGGCGCTTGTCGAGGCCGCGCAGCAACGCGCCGCCGCCGGTCAGGTGGATGCCGTTTTCGTAGATGTCGGCCGACAACTCGGGCGGGCTGATTTCCAGGGCCTTCAGTACAGCTTCTTCGATTTTGGCCACCGACTTATCAAGCGCAATGGCAATTTCCGACGACGTTACCTTGATAACCTTCGGAATGCCGGTCATCAGGTCACGGCCGCGCACCTCGAAATCGGGCGGCGTGATGTCCAGCTCGGTGAGGGCCGCGCCTACCTCAATCTTGATGCGCTCCGCGGAACGCTCGCCAATCAGCAGGTTGTGCTGGCGGCGCATATAGTCGAGAATGTCCTGGTTGAACACGTCACCGGCCGTTTTGATGGACTGGTCGCAGACGATACCCGACAGGGCAATAACCGCAATTTCGGTGGTACCTCCTCCAATGTCGATAATCATCGAGCCAATCGGCTGCTCGACATCAATGCCGATACCAATAGCGGCGGCCATTGGCTCCTGAATCATCCACACTTCTTTGGCCCCGGCGTGCTCGGCGGAGTCGCGCACGGCGCGCTTTTCCACTTCCGTAATGCCCGACGGGATGCAGATGACCATGCGGTGCGAGGGCTGAAACAGCCGGTTCCGCGTGTCAATCATCTTAATCATGCCCTTTATCATTTCCTCGGCGGCGTGGAAATCGGCAATTACGCCGTCTTTGAGGGGGCGGATGGTTCTAATGTTGTCGTGGGTTTTCTCGTGCATTTGCTGCGCTTGCCGGCCCACGGCAATTACCTTATTGGTCGTCCGATCTTTTGCGATAATGCTCGGCTCATCCACCACGATTTTATCGTTGTGGATGATGAGCGTATTGGCCGTACCCAGGTCGATGGCAATGTCGCTGGTAAGGAAGTTGAAGAAACCCATTAGTTAACGGCAAGAAAATGAGTGCGAATGAAACTCATCCACACAAAAAGTGGGCACAAAAGTACGGAAGTTTCAGGGAAGCACGACCTGTCATTGTCAAGATCGAAGATCGAATTATCCTTCTTGACAGCAAGTGCTGTTTCCTCCACGAATAAGCCCTTAACGGTAACGAAAACGTCAAGGGCTTATTGGATTGCTTGTCTGGCCGGCCGCTCAAAGCAGCCGGCCGGCTATAGGCTTATTAGTGCTTGAAATGACGTACGCCGGTCAAAACCATGGCCATACCTAGGCGGTTGGCGGCCGCAATAGAATCTTGGTCTTTGATGGAGCCGCCGGGCTGCACCACCGCCCGGATGCCGGCTTCCCCCGCAATTTCCACGCAGTCGGGGAAGGGGAAGAAGGCGTCGGAGGCCATAACTGAGCCTTTCAAATCGAAGCCGAAGGAATGGGCTTTTTCAATGGCCTGGCGCAGGGCATCCACGCGGGAGGTCTGGCCCACGCCCGACGCCAGCAACTGCCCGGCCCGCGCCAATACAATGGTGTTGCTCTTGGTGTGTTTGCACACTTTGAGGGCAAATTCCAGCGCGGCCACTTCCTCGGCAGTAGGTTCCGATTCGGTAACGGTGCGGAAGTCGGCGGCGTGTTCGGTGGCTCGGTCGAAATCCTGCTCGATAACGCCGTTGAGCAACGTTTTCACTTGTTTGGTGGGGAAGTCAACGGGCTTTTGGCGGAGCAGAATGCGGTTTTTCTTGCTTTGCAGCACGGGTAGCGCGTCGGCCTCGAACTCCGGCGCAATCAGCACCTCGAAAAACAGCTTGTTCAGCTCCTCTGCCGTAGCGGCATCCACGGGCTTATTTACGATGATAACGCCCCCAAACGCCGAAACCGGGTCGCAGGCCAAGGCGTTGAGGTAGGCCGCGTGGACCGTATCGGCCTGCGCAACGCCGCAGGCGTTGGTGTGCTTGAGGATGGCGCAGGCGGCAGGGCCATCGGCTTGAAACTCCTGCATCAACAGCACGGCGGCATCTACGTCCACCAAGTTATTGTAGCTGAGCTGCTTGCCGTGCAGTTGGTCGAACAGCGCCTCCAAGTCGCCGTAGAACGTACCGGCTTGGTGCGGGTTCTCGCCGTAGCGCAACGGCGTGGCGGGCTGGTTGCTGGTTGCGGAAGAAGTCTTGCTGGCTACTTCCTCATTACCAGTTGCGGCACCAGCCATATAGCCGTGGATGGCCGTGTCGTAGTGCGAGGTGGTGGCGAAGGCGGCGGTGGCGTATTGCCGGCGGTCTTCGAGGTCGGTGGCGCAGCCTTTGGTGCGGAGTAGCTCGGTTACGGCTTCGTACTGGTCGCGGCTGCTGACCACCAGCACGTCGCGGAAGTTTTTGGCGGCGGCACGCAGCAGGGAAATACCGCCGATGTCAATCTTCTCGATGATGTCCACTTCTGGCGCACCCGAGGCCACGGTTTCCTCGAACGGATAGAGGTCTACTATAACCAGGTCAATGGGTGGAATCTGGTGCCGCTCGGCCTCGGCCAAGTCGCCGGTTTCGTGGCGGCGGTGCAGGATACCACCGAATACTTTGGGGTGCAGGGTTTTCACGCGGCCCCCGAAAATGGCGGGGAAGCCCGTCAGGTTTTCTACGGCCGTTACTTCGGCGCCCTGCTCTTCCATGAACTGCTGCGTGCCGCCCGTGGAATACAGCGTCACGCCGTGCTCTTTAAGCAGTGCCACCAGTGGCTCCAAACGGTCTTTGTAATAGACGGAAACAAGGGCGGAACGAATGGGCTGCGACATAGCAAGCAGAAGTTTGATGAAGAAACGAACGACGCCGCGAAGGTAGCCCCATCAGGCCCGCTGCGCCAACTGCCCGTCTGGAATTGTTGCGGTTTGTTCCTTTTCAAGTGCAAGTCCCGGTGCTAGCTGCCCTCGTTGCATTTCAGCCAATACCAACCCCAGACAACACGAACCCCCGGATTGAAGTATTGTATTCAACCTCCACTCCGTTAGCTACCCTATATGCCCACATCGTCTATTCCGGACTTGCAAGCCCCCGATTCTGCTGTCGATACGCCGCCCCTTCCTTTTCCTTCACCCGAAACTGCTGCTGCCAACTTAGTGCCCCGCTTACTGGCGCAGGCGCCACTTTCCGACTTTGAAGGTGGCTTTCCAACCCAGGAATTCAACTGGCTCCGGGAAGCGGGTCTCCTGACGGCCCCGCTGCCGGTGGCACTTGGCGGCGCCGACTTTGCCGAGGTCTGCCACACCTTGTCGCTGCTACGCACGCTCCGGCACATCGGGCACGGCAACCTAGCCGTAGGGCGCGTGTATGAAGGGCACGTAAACGCGCTGCAACTGCTCCAACGCTTCGGTACGGCCACCCAGGTGGCGCGCTACGCCACCGATGCGCACAGTGGGCATTGGTTTGGGGTGTGGAACACCGAAGCGGCCGACGGCGTGAAACTGGAGCCCCTGCCCAACGGCCGCTACCGGCTGCACGGCAGCAAAACCTTCGGCTCGGGTTCCGATTTTCTGAGTCGGCCGCTGCTCACGGCCGCGCTGCCTGATGGGGGTTGGCAAATGCTGATTCTGCCCGCCGATGAGCAGCAACCTACTTATGATGCCAGCTTTTGGCGGCCCCTAGGTATGCGCGCCACCGCCAGCTTCCGGGTTGATTTTACGGGCCTGGAAGTGGGCCCTGATGATTTGATAGGCCAGCCCGGCGACTATTACCGTCAGCCGTGGTTTAGCGGCGGCGCCATCCGGTTTGCCGCCGTGCAGCTAGGCGGCGCCGAAGCGGTATTCGACGAAACCCGGCACTTTCTGCAAGGCTTGGGCCGCACCGACGACCCGTACCAACGGCAGCGCCTCGGCGAAATGGCCCTGCTCATCGAAAGCGGAAACCTCTGGCTGCGCGGCGCCGCCGACCACGCCAGCCGCCCCACCGCCGAGTCGGATGCGGAAGCTACCGTGGCGTATGCCAACATGATGCGCACGGCCATCGAGGAAATCTGTTTGCGCGTGCTGCAACTGGCCGAGCGGTGCGTAGGCGCCCGCGGCCTGCTGAAACCCGAGCCTTTTGAGCGCCTGCACCGCGACCTAACGCATTACCTCCGCCAGCCCGCCCCCGATGCCGCCCAAGCCGACGCCGGCCGCTTCGTCCTCGACCGTACCGCTCCCGCTCACTCCCTCTGGCATGCATAACGAGCGCACTTTCGATTTCCAGAGCCTGCCCCTGCGTTCCGCTGATTACGCGGCTACTTTGGGCCCCACGGTGGTTATTGCTCCTCACCCCGATGATGAAAGCCTAGGCTGCGGCGGCCTGCTGGCGCTGCTACGGAAGGCTGGCGTGCCCGTGTGGTGCGTGCTGGTCAGCGACGGAAGCATGTCGCACCCCAACTCGGTAAAGTTTCCGGCAGCCGCCCGGCAGGCCCTGCGTGCAACCGAGCTACGTTTGGCTCTAACCGAACTAGGCGTAGATTCCAATGAACTGCAAACCCTCAACCTCACCGACGGAGCCGTGCCGACACCTGATACGCCGACCGGTGCGATGGCCGTGCAGCATCTGTACAATTTCCTGCAACAGATAGGCGCCAAAACCATTCTGTGCCCGTGGCGGCGCGACCCGCACCCCGACCACCGCGCCACCAGTGAGCTGGTTCGGTCAACTATAGCCAAGCTGCCGCAGCCGCCACGCCTGCTCGAATACGTGGTCTGGGCCTGGGAACGGGCTGCCCCCGCCGATTTACCTCAGCCCGGCGAAGCTACTGGCTGGCGGCTGGACATCAGTGCCGTGCTGCCGCAGAAGCAACGGGCCATTGCCGCGCACCGCTCCCAATTGGCCCCCGGCATTATCGACGACGACCCAACAGGTTTTCTGCTATCAGCGGACATGCTGGCTCACTTTGCCCAGCCGTTTGAGGCCTATCTGGAGGTTGATTGATAATTGCTGATTGGTTGATGTGCTGATGGATTATTATTCACTAACCGGCACATCAACCAATCAGCACACCAGCAAATCAACACATCACCCATTCCATGAATCCAAACCAACCCCATACCCTGCGGCCTGAATATTTCGATGAGGTGTACCGTGCCAACAACGACCCGTGGAACTTCGAAACCAGCCCGTATGAACAAGGTAAATACGCCGATACAATGGCCGCACTGCCCCCCGAACGGCAGTATGAAAGCGCCTTTGAAGTGGGCTGCTCCCTGGGCGTGCTAACCGAACAGCTAGCAACCCGGTGCCGCCATCTGCTGGCCATTGACGTAGCCCAGGCGCCGCTGGAACGTGCCCGCCAACGCTGTGCGCATCTTCCGCAGGTGGAGTTTCGGCAGATGACTTTGCCAAACGAGTTTCCGGCGGCTGAAACCTTCGACTTGGTGGTGCTATCGGAAGTAGGCTACTACTGGGCAATGCCTGATTTAGAGCAGGTAACCAACCACTTGCTGGCCGCTTTACAGCCCGGTGGCCATCTGCTGCTTGTGCACTGGACTCCACCAGTCCACGACTACCCGCTAACCGGCGACGAAGTGCACGATTTTTTTCTGGCTAAAACCGGTCCTGATGGTCCCCTAAAGCACCTACACGGCCATCGGGCGGCGCAATACCGCCTGGATTTGCTGGCTCGCACTTAATGGTTGCGTAGATGGCAAGGGTACGTTGCTGGCCGCTTCAGCTTCCAGTTGCTCCTGCTGGGCAATCAACTGGCGCAGCTCTTTAACTGCTACTGATAAGGTAGTTACCCGCCCCCGCCGCCACACGGCCCGGTGCTTCAATACCCACTCCCACAGCAACCCAAACGTGGGCGCACTGGTAATCTGCCGCGCCAACGGGCTGGCGGGCACGCTCAGCACTGCGGCCAAGCGCACACACAACGGCCACTGCTGGCGCGGCTGTTGCCGGGCCTGCGCCCATAGTTGCCGCAGTTTCCGGCGGGCCGTCCATTCGGCGGCCAGCGCCACCCCGCTTTCCACCAGCGGCTCCCGTTGCTGCCGGGTCATGCGGGCCCATTCGCGCAACTGCCACGATAGGCCCACCGCCACACGGCCCGCATATCGCGCCGACGTGCTGACTCGCACTGCCGGGCTGTGGCGCAAACGCAAATCGTGGCGGCGCAGGGCCTGCCAAAGCGCCTCATCTTCCAGAAACGGCACCACCGGCAAACCACCCACCTGCTGGTAGGCTGCCACCGTAAGCGCCAAGCTAGCCCCGAAATGCTGGTGGTGCCGCGGACACGGGTCGGCGGGTTCTGGGTCGAGCAACGCTTCGAGGCGGGCCCGCAGTAGGCGGTACGCGGCGTCGTGCAGGTGGGTCCGGCGTACTGGGCCCTTCTGGGCATTCGTTTGTTCCGGAAAAATACGGCCGCCTACTGCATCGGCACCGGCTTGTATTTCCATGAGGGTTGCGGCCAGCCAGGTTGGTGCCACCCGGGTATCGGCGTCGGTACTGGCGATAATACCGGTAGCGCCAGCCACCGATTCTAGCCGGCGGCAGGCTTCATCCATCAGCAGGCGGCGGGCTTGCCCCACATGCGCTTCGGCGGGCGGCAACTTCACTTCAGCCACGTACAGCGCCAAGCTCGGATGCTGCTGGGCAAACTTGCGCACCACGGCGGCCGTCCGGTCTTTGCAGTTATTGGCCAGCACCAAAATTTCGTACGTAACAGGGTCGAGGGGCTGGCCGGCCAGGTTTGTTTGAGCAGCCAGGGCAGCTAGTGTAGCCGGCAGGTTGGTGGCTTCGTCTTTGGCCGGAATAATAACGCTTACGAGCACGCCCGGATGGGGAGCGGCAGTTTCTTGCCAGATAGTAGCTGGCATAGATGCAGTAGGAAAAGCAGGCGTGGCGAAACTAGCGGCGGGAGGTAGCATCGGGTATTCTGATACGCGAATCAGGAAAGAAATAGTAACATAAAAGCTAGGCACTTGTCTAGCGTCGAGCTTACCGCAGGCAGACAAAACAGTGGCCCTTCCACACGGGGCGGAAGGGCCGAAAAATTGCCTAGGTATGCTCTAGAAAGCAGCAGCGCTTTTGCTGATACGAACTGCCTAGAATGCCTCGCCCACGGCGAAAATGATACCCGAGTTGCCCCCGGAACCCACCCCGTAGTCGAGGCGAATATTAAGCCGGTCGCGGCGGTTGAAGCGGAAGCGGGCACCCAGGCCACCAGCCAGCTTGGTGCCGTCGAAGGTGTAATCAGAAATCTTATAGCCCACTTGGCCTGCACCTAGGAAGCCAACCACGTCGAAACGCCAGAACAGTTTCTGCCGAATTTCGGCCTGCACCGTAGTGAACTGCCGGTCGCGGAAGCGGTTTTCGTAGATACCGCGCATCAGGTAGGCATTGTTGTAGAGCGAACCGCCCAACGTAGCGCCCATACCGCCTAGCTCACGAAACGGAACATCACCAGAGTGATATTGCCCCATAAACTGCGCCGCAAAAATGGTGTTGTTGGAGCCGAACAAAGGATTGAAGTGTCGGGCATCTACTTGATAACGAGTAAATTTATAATCACTGCCCAAAGCCGAGCCATTGAAGAGCATGTGCGCGTCCACAAAGTTGCCGCGGTATGTGGCTAGCACATTGTCGCGCCCATCGTAGAGAATGGCCGGACCAACGCCCGAGCTAATAATTCCATTGCGTTGCTCACCCAATCCGCGTACGTTGGCAGCCTCGCCGAGCTGGTCGTATACAACGGGCGGATTGATTGGCGAGTAATCTTCGGCATCCTGAAGCTTTACATCACCGAGGTTGGTAAGCCGGTAGCGAAGCCCCACGAATAAGTTGGGAGCCACATTCGCTAATGCTTTTTCATCAAACACAAACAACGGATACTGAATTTGCACCTCGTCGCTCTTACGCGTATTGTTGCCAATACCGTAATAGTTGAAAACCAAATCATAATAGCTCAACTCACCAGAAAAGTAAAACTTTTCACCGGGCGTGAAAATGGTGTGCGTGAGCTGCACTGTGGTTTGCTTTTCTTGCGAGTACCACGCCAGCAAACGAGCATTGGACTTGCGCACCGTAGTATCGGTGCCGAAGCGCCATATCGGCAGGATAGCTACTCCGGCCGCAAATCCTGTTTCCTGCTGATAGAAGGCTATCGGAACGGGAATGAAGCTGGGTTTGTCGCTGGGCGCAAAAATCGATTTTTTCTTGGGAGTGTCATCAACAACGCCAAGCGGCGGTGGCGCGGGCGCAGTGGTACCATCGGTAGTAGTAGGGGCCACTTGGGCCGCACCCATTCGGGCCAGGCTGCACAGCAGAATCAGCGGCAGGTAGAGAAAGCGCATATAGGCTTTAAGTAAGAAGGAAGAGGATAACAGCACGTTGGAGGGTAGTTCAGGCAGCAGCTAGCTACCAGCAACTACAGTCCACAGCACATGTCGTTGGTCTCCTAACGCAACAGTCGCGTCTACGGTTTTACCCTATCACCTCTACCAGTAGCATCGAGAGCACCCCGGCCAACATAATCCCTTTGCACCAAGTACTTAACTTCGCAAAATGCCGGCGTCGGTCGGCCCGCCACAACAGCCGCAGCAAAGCCAGTAGCGGCACCAGCACCAGCACCAACAGCCACACCCCCAACAGCACCGGACCGTGTAGCAGCGCCTCCCCTATTGCCCCGAGCACCAGCAACAGCAAGCACCCCAGGAAAAAGCCCGTCACCCATTTGGTGCGCGCTACGCCCCACACAATTGGCAGGGTTCGGCAGTCGTGTTGGGCGTCGCCGCGCATGTCTTCCACGTCCTTTACGATTTCGCGCACCACGGTAAGCAGAAAAGCGGCCAGCGCATAAGCCCACACACTACTATTGGTGGTGCGCAGCTGCAATTCGGGCAGGAGCACCAGTGCCGCCGTGAGGGTAGCAATGCTGAGGTTGCCCACCAGCGCCACCCGCTTAAAGCGCACCGAATATCCCCACAGCAGCACCGCCGACCCCAACGTTACGACGCCCAACAACGGGGAAAGCAGCCCGCCAATGCCCACCCCCAGCCCCGAAAGCAGCAGGTGGGCCAGCATGGCGCGGCGGCGGCGCACGGCCCGCCCCACCACCAGCCGCCCCGGCCGGTTGATGGCGTCAATCTTGACATCGTAATAATCATTAATGATGTAGCCCGCAGCGCCAATGCACAAAGTGGCCAGCACCAGCAGTCCGAAGCGCAGATCAAACAGGGTAGCCAAGGGTGTAGCAGGCCGCAGCAGGCCGGCACGCACCAGCACCAAGCACAGCAGCATAATCAGCAAGTTGGGCAACCGAATAAGCTGCGCAATGGGCCGTAGCAGCAGGCTGTGGCCAGCGCTGTCGTCGTCGGACCCGGCCGGGCCAGCCGGCGAGGCAGTCGAAGAGAAGGAAGCAGACGACATGGCCACAGATAGTGAGGGAGTATAGGTACTGCCAGTGCCCAAAAGCAGCAGGCAACAAAAAGGTAACGTTGAAATCCGGCTTTTCTGCGCGGGACGGTGCCCTTACAGATAGAAAGAAAGCCTCCCCAGTATTGGAGAGGCTTTCCAGAATGCAAAAAGCGGCGTAGAGCTAAGCCTTACAGGCGCTTTACGTTCACAGCATTTACGCCCTTACGACCTTCCTGCGTATCAAATTCCACCCGGTCATTTTGCTGGATCTGGCCCCCGTTAAGGCCCGTTACGTGCACGAAGAAATCTTCCTTCGTCTCGTCTTCTGTAATGAAGCCATAGCCCTTCGACTCATTATAGAATTTTACGGTTCCTGTTTTCATGTAAAAAAAGAAAATGGTGAATAGATGATGTGGGTAAAGATAGAGGTAATTAGGAAAAGCGCAACTCCGCGCAACCTACCGCATTATTGCTTCTAAATCAGGCCACTGATGCCCGGATATTGCATTCGCAACTACCAAGTTTTCTGGGCCTTCATGGTGGCTTCCAGCAACTCGCGCACGGCGCCGCGCCCGCCCGGCTTGGTAGTGACGTAATGGCTGATGGCTAGCACATCGGCGGCGGCATCGGAGGGGCACGTGGCTAGGCCACAGCGGCGCATTACTTCCATGTCGGGCATGTCGTCGCCCATGTAAGCAATGTGTTGCGGGTCGAGGCGGTAGGTGTTGATGTAGTTGTTGAAGATTTTCATCTTGTCATCCACCCCCAGAAAGATGTCGCGCACATCCAACGACTCCAGCCGCTTGCGCACGCCTTCCTCTTCGCGGCCCGATATAATAGCCACCCGGTAGCCTTGCTTGAGCGCATGCCGGATGGCGTAACCATCATGAATGTGGAAGGTACGGGCCTGCTCCCCGGAGTTCAGGGCCAGCATTGTGCCATCGGTCAGCACGCCATCCACATCAAAAATAAATGCTTTAATAGCCGATAAATCAGGAAGCATCGGGTGCTGATTGGTTGCTAATGCGCGTTGGTTGGTACTTACTAACTGCTACGGTTACAGTCAGCAAGCAGCAAGCAGCAGCTTATTTCTGATTGTCGCGCCACTCGTACACCCACTTGGCCTGAATTTGCTCCAAGTGGCCTTCGTTGGCCTCTTCCTTGGTGCCCTCGAAGTTGGGCAAACTCAGCACCCACTCCAGCAGCTCAGTGAAGCGGATGCGGTAGATTTTAGCTTCCGAAAAGTCGTCGCCGAACTTTTCATAGAGGGCCATGGCCACGTCTTCGTGGTCATTCCAGTGCATGGGGGGCTCGAAGTGGGCCATGTTTTCTGAATTTTTGATTTTTGATGTGCTTATATGCTGATGTAATTGACGTGTCGGCTGGCCGCTGCCTATTCGGGCATTGTGTCAGCACACCTACACATCAAGAAATCAACACATCACTTAGTGGCCCAGGAATTCCTGCGGCGGAATAAGAATAACCAAATCTTGGGTGGAGGCCTGTACTACGCACTGGCAACCTAACCGCGAGTTAATACGCGGATTTACAGCCCGGTCGATGAAGTCTTCTTCTTTGTCACTGATTTCAGGCAACTCGTCTTCACCCTGAAGCACGTATACGTGGCAGGTGCTACAGCCGCAAACGCCACCGCAGTTATGCTGGAGTTGAATGCCGTTGTTGAGGGCGACGTCCAGAACCGATTCGCCTTCAGCGGCAACGTGTGTCTGGGCGGGCTGGCCGTCCTGGAATTGGAAGGTAATGTTAACAGCTTTCACAAGGGAATCTTCAGGCGAGGCAAAACAAGGGCACAAAGGTACGCACCCCCGCCCCCGATTCAAAGCTCCGAGGCTTCCTCAATGTTTAACCCAGGCTTCGCCTGTTGCAACTGAATACTGGCTGTCAGCTTGTTATATAGCTCCAGCCAGTTCGGATACGTTGCCAGGGCCGTGCGGTGGCGAGCCAACGTAGGCGCATCATGGCGGGCAGCGGGGCCCGTTTGTACCGTGAACGGCGGAAAGGCCAAGGCTTTTTCCACGGTTTCGTGCAGGAGTGGCGCCAGCAATGTCAGCGGCAACTGTTGCTCCTGGAGCAGCGCGTGGCTGATGCCCAGCAGGTGATTGGTGAAGTTGCAGGCAAATACAGCAGCTACGTGAATGGCCTGCCGTTGCGGCGTGGCCACGCGCTGAGCCTGCTCACTGAGCGTACCGGCCAATGCCAACAGGGTAGCTTCGGCTTCCGCATCGGTGGCTTCAATGCACAGCGGCACAGTACGCCAGTTCACATTGCGGCCCATGCTAAATGTTTGAAGCGGATAGAAGACCCCACCCCGAATGCCAGGTACTTCCTTGAAAACGGTGAGTGGCACAGTGCCTGACGTATGGGCTACCAATGCTCCCGCTGGAAACTGCGCTTGCGCCAGCACCTCTGGTATAGCCGCATCGGGCACAGCCACCAAGTATACATCGGCCGGTGGCAATGCGGCTAGGTTCAGGTCGGGAAGAACCTGCGTGCCAGGCAGGTGAACTACTAGAGCAGCTGCTGAGGCCGGCGTACGGCTCCAAACGTACGACACTTGATGTGCAGCTTGCACGAGTGCTGCGCCCAACTGGTTGGCTACCCGGCCGGCTCCCAGCAATATGATGCGCAACGGCAGCGCCTGTTGTGGTGTCATTGGTACTAATTAAAGAAGGCTGCGACTCAAGATTGCACCTGAATAAGCAATAATGACGGGTTCATCTTGGTAAGTTCACAGGAAAATTAAGCAACTTGGTGGCGCAAAGATGGCGCTGCAATATCGTTTTAATTGCATATTAACTGTTTTCTCACTTTACCACCCTCCCATTTTCAACACTTCTACATTCATGAAGAACTTATACACTGCATCTTGGCAGAAACTAGCGCTGGCAGCGTTGTTTACGGCTGGCGCTGCTACTGCTCAAGGACAAGACCTATTGCGCGCCACGCGTCTAGTCAATTCTAATGTTGATTTGTCTCAGAGCACGCAGCCGAACACTGCTAATCGTACAACAGCAAACAACTACACCGCCAGCCAAGGCCAGAACGTAGCAGGAACGTACACCGACCTAGGCACCACTGGTACTGCTATCAGCACTGCTAATTTTGATGATGCTAATTCGGCTGCGCAGAACATTGGTTTCACCTTTTCCTATAATGGAGTTTCGTTCACACAATTCGTCCTCAACACCAACGGCTTTATCAAGTTAGGGGCGGTAGCGCCAACCTCTGCCAGTGATGTTAGTGCATTGCTAAACTCCACCGATGCTAATATTATAGCTCCGGCTTCGGGCGTGGACCTACAAGGCGCGGCGGACCAGACTGCTAATCCCACTGAATTTCGCGTAGTAACAACTGGTACGACAGGCAGCCGAGTTTGTACTATCCAGTTCAAAAACTTACGCGACAAAGCTACGGCTTATACGGGTGGATCAGTGCCACCACAGTTTGCTACCATGCAGTTTCAGATTAAACTGTACGAGGGCACAAATACCATTGAATTCGTATATGGCGCATGGACTGCTACTACGTCTACCCCTGATTATCAGCAGTTTCTTTCTGGCCTCAAGGCTAATGCGCTCAGCAGTGGAACTACTATCACGCAAGCGGATCTAGCTGAATTAAGCCTGTTATTTAAAGCTCCTACCCAAGCGTGGAGCACTACAGCATTCACTAACACGTTCACCTCCGGCGGACAAGCCTATATATCTGGGATTCTTGCGCAGAATTCCGTATTGCCGGATGCTGGCCGCACGTACCGTTTCCGGGTAGTACCGGCTACTGACGCTGCCGTGCAGTACATATATGCTTTAGGAAAAACGCAGCCTGGCACGCCACAGATTATACGGGCAGTGGTTCGCAATTTGGGTTCGAGTGCTCTCACCAATTTGGCAGTGGTTTTGAACGTAGCAGGAGCAAACACTTTCACCAATGCGGTAACAGTGCCTAGCTTAGCTGTTGGTGCTTCCACTGTAGTGACTTTCCCTGCTTTTACTCCAACTGCTGTTGGTACTAATACTATCACGGTATCTGTACCAGCTGACGGTGGTACCACTAATGATACTCAAACGTATTCGCAGCAGATTCAGAATACCACTTTTGCTCAATATAATCCCGCGCAAACCACTAGTACCAATAGCATTGGCTTCGGCACAGGCGCCGGTATTATAGCCGTCAAATTCAATACACCTGCTGCTCGCACCGCTACGTCGGTTGCTGCACGTATTGGCGGTGGCACTACCAGCGTAGGCAATACGGTTTATGGAGTAATACTTGATGCCAACGGAGCTATTGTTGGGCGCTCTGCCAATTATACAATAGCAGCAGCTGACCTTGGTACTATCAAATCGTTCACGCTGACTACACCAGCAGTTCTTGCCACAGGCGACTTCTATGCTGGCCTTGCCCAAACAGCAAATGCCACTACGGGCTATTTCCCCATTGCTTCGCAGGAAGAGGCCCCTACTCGTACCGGCGTTGTATATGCTGTTCCATTAGCCGGTGGTGCTCCTACTGACGTTACAACCGCACCTGCCAACGCTAACATTGGCTTGCCTGTTATTGAAGCCGTAGTCAACTTGGTACAGGGCACGTCGGCGGCCTTGAACCGGGCCATATCGATGTACCCCAACCCCTCTACGGGTGTGGTCAAGCTCGATGTGCGCGGCGCCAATGCCAAAGGCCAGCTCCATGTGCAGGTCATCAACCTGCTGGGCCAGGTGGTGTACACCAGCAGCCTGCAAGACAACTTCACCAACGAGGTGAACCTCTCAGGCCTGGCCGGCGGCATCTACACGCTGAAGGTGCAGACCGGCAGCGAGTTCACCTCCCGCCAGTTGGTGCTCACCAAGTAGGCCCACGCGCCGACCACGACCACCAGCAAAAAGGGCAGCCACATGGCTGCCCTTTTTTTGTACCTGTGTACCCAAATAGCACTATACACTTGGCTAAAACCCA
Organism: Hymenobacter telluris; assembly: GCF_017313265.1. Lineage (GTDB taxonomy): Bacteria > Bacteroidota > Bacteroidia > Cytophagales > Hymenobacteraceae > Hymenobacter > Hymenobacter telluris. The sequence continues at coordinate 567,016 of NZ_JAFLQZ010000003.1, forward strand.
TCTTAGTTGTGTATTATCCTGAATATTCAGCAAATTGTGGCGTGAGTGAATCACTCATTTTCAAGAATCTACTTGCCTTTTATTTTTTTCACTTTTTCACTTTTCCTTATGAGAAACAAATACATGCTAGTGGCTCCATCCACTCGTTTCTGGCACAAAATGGCGCTGGCCGGCTTGCTGGCTGCTGGTACCACTGCGGCGCAGGCGCAGTTCTACTTGGCACCCAACGTTACTAATGCGGCGGGCACCTACTCCGACCTGGGCACCACGGGTACGGCTATTGCCACCGCCAACACCGATGATGCCAACTCGGCGGCCACGCCCATTGGCTTCACGTTCACTTACAACGGTACTGCGTTTACCGATTTTGTGCTCAATACCAACGGCTTTCTTAAGCTAGGTACCACTGCACCAACAGGCCCTGCCTTCACGGATGGTCCACAGTCGCTGCTGAATGGCCCAATTACTAGCGCCGACGCCAACCTGCTTCTGCCTTTCAACCAAGATTTGTTTGCCGGCACGGCAGGGGGCACCGAGTACCGGGTGGCTACCACTGGTACGGCGCCTAACCGCGTAACCACTATTCAGTGGAAAAACGTGAGCGACAAAACCCGCGGCACGTTCGGAGTACAGTTTGCCAACATTTCTTTCCAGGTGAAGCTGTATGAAACCAGCAACCAGATTGAGTTTGTGTACGGCCCCGGTACGGCAGGCCCAGCAGCCGGCGACGCAGCCAAATTTGTAACTGTTGGCATTAAGGGCACCAACGCGGCACAATCGGTGCTAGGCGTTAAGGCTTCGGCTACGCCCTGGTCGGGCACTACCTTTATCAGTGGCAACTACACCGGCAACGCGCACAATATCCGCACCACGGCGCTGCCTGATGCAGGCCGCACCTACAGCTTCACGCTGCCTGTCGCCAATGACGCCGCCGTGCAGCTGATTTATGCTTATGGCAAGCTAGTAGTACCAGCCGGCCAGCCTACTACACTGCAGGCGTTGGTACGCAACGCTGGTACGGCCGCTATCAGCAACGTAAGCGTAACGTTGGCTGTAACCGGTGCCAACACAGTAACTGCTCCTGCTCAAACTATTGCTTCTTTGGCACCTGGTGCCACCAGCGTAGTTAGTTTTCCCGGCGTAGCGCTTCCGAATGCGGGTAGCAACACCCTCACTGTAACCGTGCCAACCGACGGTAACAACGGAAACAACACCCAGACGCTGGTGATGACCACTGACCCCACCACGTCGTCGTACATCTATCCGGGCGTTCCGGCTGCCAGCAGCTACGGCTTCACGCCTACCGCCACGGCTTTCACGGCCGCTTTCGGCGCGAAGTTCACGCTGAACACGGCTCGACTTGGCACCGGTGTTAATGCTTTTATTGGTAGCGATGCTAACCTGGTAGGCAAAACCGTATTTGGCGTAATGGCCGATTTCAACACGGGCGCTATCCTTGGCCGCTCGCCCGACTACGTGCTTACTGCCGCTGACTTGAACACGCTCAAGTCGTTCACGCTTAGCTCGAACGTGTCGTTGCCAGCCGGTGACTTCTTGGTTGGCTTGGCGCAGGTAGTACCAGCCAACAGCACCCAGGCTTTCCCGATGGCCTATCAGGCCGAAAACCCGGCGCGCGAAGAGGCTTTCTATCAGTTTAGCGTTTCCACCCCCGGCACTCCTGCCGACAACACGGCCAACAACGCCCGCTACATGCTGGAAGCCGTAACTGCCGCGCTACCTGCCAATGACGCCGCCGTACAGATCATCTATTCGTTGGGTAAGTCGCCGGTTAACACGGCTCAAGCGGTACAGGCAGTTGTGCGCAACTCGGGCTCGACAGCCCTCACTAACGTGGCAGTAGCCTTGAACGTGACAGGCGCTAATACCTACGCTACCGCTCAGGTGGTGCCTTCGCTGGCCGTAGGTGCTTCGGCCACGGTATCGTTCCCGGCATTTACGCCAACAGCAGTTGGCAACAACACCCTAACGGTCACTATTCCAGCCGACGCTGTTGCGTCTAACAACACCCAGACCTACACGCAGGCAGTAACACCTAGCACGTTTAGCTACGCCAACACGGCTACGCCAACCAGCAGCGTAGGCTTCCAGCCGACTATCACAGGTGCTTTTATAGCGAAATTTACGACACCAAATGCCCGTACTATTGGTGGGGTAGGTGCCGTATTGGCTGATTTGGATGCAACAGGACGTACCGTGTACGCCGTGATGGTAAACGCCACCGGCGGACTGGTAGCCCGCTCGGCCGACTACGTGATTCAAGCAGCCGACATCAATCAGTTGAAGTCGTTTACGTTCAGCACGCCAGTAGCTGTAGCAGCTGGCAACTTCTACGTAGGCTTGGTGCAGACTACCGATCCAACCGGTAACGGCTATTTCCCGATGGGTACCATAGCGGAGTCGCCTACGCGCACGGGCACCTTCTACACCGCTGTGCCATTCACTGCGCTAGGCGGCACACTAGTAGATGCTGCTAGCAGCAATCTGGGCATTTTCATGCTGGAAGCCCAGAACGCAATAGTACAGGGCACGTCGGCAGCCTTGAACCGGGCCGTGTCGATGTACCCCAACCCCTCCACCGGGGTGGTCAAGCTCGATGTGCGCGGGGCCAACGCCAAAGGCAACCTGCACGTGCAGGTCATCAACCTGCTGGGCCAGACCGTCTACTCGGCTAAGCTGCAAGACAACTTCACCAACGAAGTGAACCTCTCGGGCCTGGCCGGCGGCATCTATACGCTGAAGGTGCAGACCGGCAGCGAGTTCACCTCCCGCCAGCTGGTGCTCACCAAGTAAGTTCAGGCGCCAACCACGACCATCAGCAAAAAGGGCAGCCACATGGCTGCCCTTTTTTTGTATTCTGCTTTTCTGCTGCTGATTAGGCAACCCGTTGCGCGGGCCGAGGCTTGGTAGCAGGCCGAGCTACTGTGCGTTGTGACGGGGACGCAGCAACTGGCTGCTTCTTGGTTTTCCGCTCGCGCAGGGCCAGTCCGAAGCCCACGGCCATCAGCAGGGTACCGCTCCAGAGCAGGTTGATGAAAGGCTTCTCAATGGCTTTGAGGATGATATAGTCCTTCTGGGTGGTGCTGACGCCGAAGGTGAACTTGCCTTTGGTGGGGTCAACGGCGTTCAAGCTCAGGCGCAAGCCCAGGTCTTCAATTTCATCAGGCACGCGGCCGATGAGGCGGTTGCGCACCACAAACACGGGGTGGGCATGATACTGCCGCTGCTTCTCGCCAAACACCACCACGTCGGCCTGAATAGCTAGGTCGCCTTTGTTGAGGCCGAGGCCGGCAGTTTGCTGGGCAGGCTCGATGGCGCGGAACACGGCAAAGTAGTCGTTGAGGAAAATGGTATCACCGACAGCCAGCTGATACTCCTTCAGCTCGCTCCAGTCTTTTTCCTTCATTGGCGGCACGGCATTTACGTGGGAGTAGATGTCGTGGGAGGCAAAGCGCTTGATGTCGGGGGAAGCCAGCAGGCCACCCATTTCCTCGTTTTCCTGAGCCCGTGGGTACAGGGTGAAGGCCTCGCCGCTCTTCCGGTTTTTGTACTCGACGCGGTAGTAGGTGTTTTCGGGCAAAATATTCACCGTGTCGCCGGGCTTGTAGTACACTTTCTCACCCTGCTTGATGGTACCGCGGGCCAGCGCCTTGTACTCGTCTTCGAGACGGAACAGCAGGTCTTTGTTCACGTAGTCGGGCACGCCAGGCACATCGAAATACTGGCCGGTGTACGTCACGTCGTACTCGCCCATTGGGGCGGTGTCGTTGCGCCACAGCAATACGTTGTCACGGTTCATTTCCTCACCGAACTCCTTGGAATACACCATGCCCGACATGTTCTTGGACACGATGTTGGAATAGCCCGCCGAACCTAGAATCCCGAGCAGCATCAGCGCAATACCCAAGTGCGCCACGCCCCCACCCGACAGCTGTACCCGGCGCAGCAGCATCTTCAGCACCACGCCCAGGTTGGCCAGCAAACCAAACAGGCCGGCCGTGAGGAGCACAATGTAAGTGGCCGAAATTTCCAGGTTGTTGCGGCGCAGCAACAGGATAACCAAGGCCGCCCCCAATAAGGCCAAGGCCCCCGGATTAGTAAGCGACTCAACCAACGTTTTCTTGTCGTTGCGCTGCCACCACATCAGTTGGGCTAAGCCGGAAAGCAAGGCCACGCCCACCCCCATCCACAGCTGGATTTTGGTGTAGTGGGCAATCTGGTCGGCGGGCAGGGCCAGGTTGGATTTGATGCCAATAAAGCCCAGGAAAGCGTTGTACACCGGAATGCTGGTGGTTACCAGTACCTGGAACGCGCCCAGGCACAGTACCGTAGCCCCCACAAATACCCATAGCTCAGGGTTGTACGTGGTCAGCTCTTTCTCGGAAACCGGAATGTGCTTCCAGCGCTTCACCAGCAAGGCAATGGCCAGCACCACAAACGCGCCCAGATAAATCATAAGCTGCCCCGACAAACCTAAGTCGGTGAAGGAGTGTACGGAGGCGTTGCCCAGCACACCGCTCCGGGTTAGGAAGGTAGCGTACAGAATCAGCAGGAAGGTGGCTACTACCAGCACGAATGAGGTGCGCAGGGCTGTGCGGCGCTGTTTCCAGAGCACCAGCGTGTGAATACCGGCCACCAGCACCAGCCACGGAATGTACACAGCGTTTTCCACCGGGTCCCAGTTCCAGTAGCCGCCGAAGTTCAGCGTTTCGTAGGCCCAGTAGGCGCCCATCATCACGCCTACACCCAGCACCAAGCCCCCCACCAACGACCAGCGTAAGGCCGGCTTCACCCACTTAGTAAACTCGCCTTTCCAGAGGGCCGCCACGGCAAACGCAAACGGTACCAGCGTGAGGGCAAAGCCCAGAAACAACGTGGGTGGGTGAATTACCATCCAGTAGTTCTGGAGCAGGGCATTGAGGCCGGTTCCGTCTTTAGGCACGAAATCGGGGTTCATTTTGAACACCGGGATATCCAGGAAGTCGCGCAGCAAAATGAACGGCGACGAGCCCACTTTCACACCGCCCAGCACCACGCCCAGAATCATGGAGGTGAGGAATAGCTGCACGCCCGCAAACACGGCCATAACGGGGGCTTCCCAGAGCTTATTCCAGCGCATGATGATGAAGCCCAGCACCACGTGCCAGAATATCCAGAGCAGGAAGCTGCCCTCCTGCCCTTCCCAGAAACAGGAAATCATGTAGTACACCGGCAGGTGGTTGCTGGAGTGGCTCCAGGCATAGTAGTACTCGTAGCGGTGCCCGTGGATGATGCCGAACAGGCAGGCAATTACGGCCACTACCGCCACGCCGTGCACGATAAATGCGCTCCGGCCAATGCGTAGCCAGCTGGCATCCGACTGCCCCAGCGGCTGGTTGCGCGCCGCCATGTAGTAGGAATACGCAGCCACCGTGGCTGCCACGAAAGCCACGATGACACTCAGGTGCCCAGTGTCGCCAATGAAAGTGTTGAGCATAGCAAAGGTACTAGTAGAGAAAGGCTGACTTGCTGCGTTAGTAACCAGCCGGCCCGAACGTGTTTAAAGATTAGTGTCGGCGCAAGTTTGCGAGGTGCTTCATGCGGGCCCGGTGACTGCGCCGTTCCCAGCTCTGTTGCGCTTTGGTGGCTTGTTTGGCGGCGGCGGCTGCCGCTCCAGAAAAGTAGTTCTCGTTCGGCATGATCTGGCTGAAAGCGTACCACTGTTGCTGCACCAGTACAGGAGCGGTAGTATCAGTGGTTTCGGCTACCACTTGGTAGAGGTAGCGGCCGGGAATGGCCAGCGTGTCAGTCCAGGAGTACTCGGTGTTGGCATTGCCAAGCGTTGTGCGCTCAACTGAAAGGATAGCCAGTGGAGCGGCCCGAAAGGCCGCCGCCTCACGCCGCAACACTTGAAACCGGGCAACACTTCCCAGGGAGTCGGCCAGCGTCCAGCGCAACGTGAAGAGTTTTTTCTCGCTTGGCGTTACGGTAGCCAAGGGAGGCAGGGCCATAGCTGGCACGCCCCGCGGCGTAGAGCTTACGGCTATGCTGAAACCACAAAAGTCTTTGAGGTAGCCATCCACATCCAACAGATACGGCTGCCCGGCTTTCAACCCCTCCAGGGTCACGAATACATCATCCTGACTGCCGAGCGAAGTACAGGAAAGAACCTGATACGTAGCAGGTTGGCCGGGCGTGCCGGTGAGTACTACCAATTGCACGCCGCGCGTGTCGCGGCACTGCTGCCCCGCAATATTCACGTAGTAGCGGCCCGCAGTGCGGGGCGTAAACTCAAACCACTGGTCGTTGTGATACTCGATGCACTTGCCGGTGAGCTTCTCATCGACGGCGGTCCACTGCACGGTGCAGTCGGTGGTAGAAGACTGAACGGCTTGGTTGAGCTGCAATGTCCGGCGGTGCTCGATGTCGTCATTCGGTACTTGGGCAGCAGCTTCGCCAATTAAAAATGAAGAATTAAAAATTAAAAATAATGCAGCTACGAGCAGTCGAAAGCGAATATCCGCTTTGCGACAGGGGCCTAGAAACTCGCGCCGTCCACTCATCTTTTAATTTTTAATTCTTCATTTTTAATTGACCCCAGCGGTGGCTCCTTTCAAATCCTTCTCCACGTACTTAGATGGGCATTTCAGCAGGATTTTGTCGGCCACGAATACGTTGTTGCGCATGGCACCCGTAATCACCACCTGCTCCGACTTATCGAAATCCTGAGGCTTAGGATTGAAGTACACGCAACGCTGCGCAACCCGGTTGGTATCTACCAGCGTAAAAGCGAAGTAGTTAGGATCGAGCACTGGGTTGTATTCCAGGCCCAGAATGTTCTTTTGGCCGTCACGCGGGAGCCGGCCTACTACGTGCACCTTGGTTAGGTTGCCTTCGGTGGCCCGCTCCTTGGCCTCATTGAACGACACGTAGACGCTGGCATCTCCGGCGGCACTCATGATGATACCAATGGCTATGGCAATGACGGCAATAGCCAGAATGTGTGCTTTTTTCATGTCTTGCGTAGAACAGAACAGCTCAAGCCCGAGCTAAGGGTACGTTGTAACAAAGGAAATCTACAGAAGGGTCCCGGAACGAGTAACTGAGTAGCAGAGTAATTATTCTGGCTGCATAACCGCACCGTTAGAACGATTACTTGGTTGCTCTGCTACTCAGCTACTCGTTCAGCTCCCGCTCCAGGCGGCCCACTTTCCGGTCCAGCGACACGAGAAACGCCAGCAGGCCGGCCAGCACGACCGTTACTACGGCTACTACCACGTAAATCTTGCCATTGCCGCGCAGAGCATCAGCCATTTCGGGTGTATCGGTGGCGGTTTGGGCAGCGGCTTGCAACGCAGGCAGCAACAACGCTACCAGCAGTAGTACCAGGCGGCCCGAGCATTGCTTCAAGCCAAGACCCCAAGCTCCGAAGCGCCCAAGACCCGAATCAAACAAGCTGTTTTTCATACACTTTCAGTTTAAGAGTAGCAATGCGGCTAGCCACCTGTGCCAGCCAGAACGCCAGCAAAGTCCAGCCGATAACGGCCGGGTAGAATACCAGCCGCATGTTGTCGTCGAGGTCGTATTTGGCGAAAGCCGGGTTGCCGCCTGCCCCAGGATGCAAGGAATCGGTGAGGCGGGGCAGAATGTAGAACAGCGGCATGGCCGTGGCGAAGGCGAAGATGTTGTAGATGGCCGAAATGCGGGCCCGCTGCTGCTCGTCGGTAAACGAGGAGCGCAACACCAGATAAGCGCCATAGATGAGCATGGCAATGGCCGCGCCGTTCAGCTTTGGGTCATTGGTCCACCAGGCGCCCCAAGTGTATTTGGCCCAGATGCTGCCCGTTGCCAGCCCCACAATGCCCATCAGAATACCGGTTTTGGCGGCCTCGTGCGACAGAATATCCAACTGGGGCGTGGGGTTGCGCAGGTAGCGAATCGAGTAGTACACCGAGGCAATCAGAATGAACGTCATGCCGAACCACATGGGCACGTGGAAATACAGGTTACGAATGGTTTCGTTGAGGATAGCCAGCCGCGGCACCGGCATCAGAAACCCCGCTGCCGCCGTGTACAGCAGTAATATCACCGCCAGGCCTTTCCACCAATTATTTTTCATAAGGAGCCAGGAGCTAGAAGTTAGGAGCTAGAATCCGGAAAAATTTATGCCTGATTCTGGCTGGTTGATAACAAGGATGCAAGGCAGGTTGTGCTACGAAATCAGAAATGTTTTTCCAGCCTTCCAGCTTCCCCCCTGCTAACTTTTATTGTCAACTGCGCCACAAGAAAGGAAACAGCAAATACGATACTGCCCCTACAATCAGGTTCAGGGCCACCAGGGTGAGCAAGGAACTCTGGCTGGCTTCAAATTCGAGGCCATCCAGCGCGTTTTTCGATACTTTAATAAGGAGCAGCAGCATCGGGATCATCAGTGGGAAGCCCAGCACTACCATCAGCGTGTTGCTGTTGGTGGCCTTGGCCGCAATGCCCGATACCAGCGTGAGCGTGGAGGCAAAGCCCAGCGCCCCCAAAGCCACATTACCCACAAAAAGTGTAGGGTCCTGCACGGGGTTACCGAGCACCACTAAGTACAACCCAAGGCCCACCATAGCCAGCCCTAGCAGTAGCACCGCGTTGTAGGCAATTTTGGCCAGAATCACGGCCTGGGGCGGTACCAGCGTGTAATAGTAGAGCATGCGGCCCCGGCTTTCCTGCAAAAAACCTTTGGCTACGGCATTCACGGCCGAGAACAACAGGATAATCCAGAACAGGGCATTCCAGGCTGGTGCGGGAGGCGTACCACCTTTCAGCGAGAAGCTCAAGAAGCACACGAACACCGTGCTGCCTACGTATAGCAGCATGCCGTTGAGTGCCGCACGCTGCCGCCATTCCAGACGGAAGTCCTTGAGCATCAAATACCAAATCTCTCGAACGAGCAACACGGCAGTACGGCTGGTGAACAGGACCGCAAAGATACAACCCAACTCCCGGATTAGCAGGCTTGGGGTGCTTAGTTGCCTTGGCGGTGGCCGCCACCCTACTCTATTACCAGCCGACCGGTCCCGACGGCGGTTTCTTGCGTGAGATGGTAGCTGTACAGGCCTGCTCGCAACAGCTGAGTGCCTACTTGCACTTGCCCGTTTCGGGGGCTCAGCACTTGGCTCAGCACAAGGCGGCCGGTAGCATCGTGCAGGCGCACCTGCACGGGCGCCGTACCAGGTAGCCGAAACGTTACGGTAGCGTGGGCGGGGTTTGGGTAGGCTTCCGTAGCTAAAAGCGGCGTACGGGCGCGGGTATTCAGCGGCTGGCGGAATGGCTGAAAATCAACTAGCCCCAACGAAGCTAAATCGGGCTGGTGGTAGATGTGCGTTTCGATGACGCTGGCCACGGCCGACCCCCAGTCGTTGTTTTCAGCCTTCACGGCATCGGGGCCGTTGTTATAGAAGTCATAAATCTGGCCGCCGTTGCCATTGCCGGTCAAACGGTTCAGCCCTACGTCGGTGGTGTCGGTGCTGAGGGCGTTACCGAAGCTAATGGCCGGCCCGCCAGCCGTGCCGGAGCGCACCAGCGTTACGCCCCACAGGTTGCCGGTTAGCACATTGCGCGACACCACCCCCGTCTGCGTTTGGCTGCCCTGGAAGTTGAGGCCGCTACCGCCAGTCTGGGCGTTGGGGTTGGTGTTATTGTTTTCTACTAGGTTGCCCGTTACATAAGAGCTGATGCTGCTCCCGATGACGGCAATACCATACCGGTTATTGCGCACTGTGTTTCGCCGAATGACTACCGCCGTTACGCCACCGCTGCCCAGCAAATTCGACACCCCAATACCGCCGGCCATATTATAAGCGGGATTACCAACCACTAAACACCGCTCAACCCGGATAGGGAAAGTGGGGTTGCCAGTGCCTAAGTTGATTTGCGGATAGTTACCATTTTCGGTGTCGTTGTGCCAGAAAATGCAGTCTTCAATAACCGGTGAAGTCGGGCGGTTGGAGGGCGAGTTGATACCAGCACGGGCATTGCGCACAAAACGGCAGCGCTGCACTACTGCCCGGTTTCCTGATAAAGCCAGCGCCGCGCTGTTGGTCAGGCGCCCACCTACCGTCGAAAGGTTATTCCGGAACGCACAATCGGTCAGTTCTACCGTGGCATCCACCACTCGTACGCCACCGCTCCGCTCGACGACGGTGCGGCGCAGCACCGAACCGCCGCTGGTAGCGCTTAGCTGCATTCCTAGCCAGGGCTGCGTTGCATTCTGCGCCGTAAACACCACCGAATCGGGTGGCGTGACGCGCAGTACGCCATCAATGCTGAGCAGGGCCCGGTCGGCCACCCTGATGGTTTCGTTGGTGGTTATGCGGAGCGTATCGGTGGTAGCCAGCCGGATGGTGTCGTTGATGAACCACACGCCGCCAGTTTGCGTCATGTAACCGTTAGACAGAGCCGCCAGCTGTGTTAGCGTATAGCGCTGGCTGGTACCAGGCGTGCTGAACTGCGCCTGCACCGAGCTAAAGACCAGCAAGTGAATCATCAACGAAAACAGGAGTACACGCTTTTTCATGAGCAGAAAGTAAAGGTGACAATCAAAGACTTGAAAGCTGCTAAATGCCGGAGCGAGTGGCTGCTTCGGTTATACGCTACGCATTAGCTACCACGTAAAAAAGCCACCCAGGTTGTCTGAGTGGCTTTGGTTTTGCAGCAGGAATCGTTTTTTAGAAGTCGTATCCCAGCGTGAAGTAGAATTTCGGACCAATCTGGGTGTAGTCCTCTTGGCCCCAGGCTATGTCTGCCTTGCCGTAGAAGCCCAAAAGCGTCGAGCGGATACCAAAGCCGTAACCAATCAAGAAAGGGTTGCGGAAGTTGATAACAGTGGCAGAGAAGGCGTTGCCTGGCAACTGGGTTATCTGGGTGTTATACGAGTTGTTTTCGTTGAACGGGTTGTTGCCGGAATATGCCGTGCCTGCGTCGCCAAAAGCCGTTAGCTGTAAGTTGCGGAAGAAGCCCGAATAGATAGGATTGCGCGAAAAGTACTGCACAATAGGAATCCGCAGCTCGGAATTGAACAGCACGTAGCGTGGTCCCGTGCGCTTGCTGTAATTGAAGCCGCGCAGGTTGGTAGCAAATTGCTGGTAGAATATTTCCGTCGGGTCAGGGTTGGACGTAACGATACGGTTGCCTTCGTAATCATTGTTCAACCAGTTGTCCATGCCGCCGAGCCGGAAAAACTGCGGCGAGCTGCCGAAGAACTGCCCGTAGCTGGCTCGGTTGGCCCAGATAATCTGGCGGTGTACCTTTTGGTAATGGCGCAGGTCAACGTAGATTTTACCGAAATCCTCGCCGCTGCTATTCAACCCGTTGAGTTGCAGCAAACCAACTTTCATCCGGGTGCCTTCCTGCATGTTCACTCCCGTGGTGATGGAATTATCAAATACCAGTTCCCCATTCACACCCAAGTAGTTGCGGTTGATATCGGTATTGCCTGATAGCTCCGCAAACTTGTTGCTCGATACGTTAACGAACCGAGGGCCGACCCGCACACTCAGGCTATGCGTGAGAGGGTAAGCAATGGTGGGCGAAATTTCGTGCCGCCCGTAACGCACCCGGCCGTTCACTCCCTGAATGTTGTCGAAGAAGAACGCCTGTTTATCGTAGCGGATGCTCCAGTCGTAGCGGTGCTTCAGGTTGGTGTACTCGGCAAATATTTTGCTGGTGCGCAAATCCGTCAGCAGGAATATACCCGCTCTAATACGCTGGTCCTCAAACAAGTCCGACATGTTTACCTGACCCACCAAGCCCACGCCCAGCAACGGATCAGCAGCCAACGACGACACCACATTATCAATGCTGAAGCGAGTATCGTAGCGGTAAGGGCCGGTTGGGGCAGGCGTGCTGGCTAAAGCGGCCGGGGCCGCCTGCGGAGCCGCCACCGTAGTACCCGCCGACGCCGTGCGCGACGAGGACCGCCTGGTGGTGGTTCGGCTGGCTGGCAGGTCTTCATCAAACTGATAGTCGCTGGTGTTGATGGGTTGGCTGGCCGTGCTGGCGGGCTTGGCGGGCTGCTGCGCAGGCTCCGTGTTTCCATCCGGAGCAGTGGTCTGCGAAGCGGGCACAGGCTCGGGAACCGGCGCTGGCTTAGCAACTGCCGCCGTAGCCGGCTTTGAGCGGTCTTCGAGCGTTTCCTGACGAGCTGTTTTGCTTAGCACTAGGTTTTCAGGCGCCGCATACGTTGGGTATAAATACACAAAGTCGCGGGCTCGGTTGGCGGCAATAAAGCCCAGTGTTCCGGTAGTGGCGTTGTAATCGAAGTCCTTCAGGTTAGGGCCGAAGTTGGTAATGGCCGTGCGCTGGCGGGTGCGCATCGAGTAGCGGTACACGCTCCGGATGCCGCTTTCCTCCCCCAAGTACACAATCTCGTCGTCGGAAATAACCCGCGGCCGCCCCTCATTGGAGATGGTGCTTACCAACGACTCTACGGGCTGCGCACGACCATCCAGGTGATAGATAAACAAATCGTAGTTGTTGACTACAGCGCCGAAGCTGCCCCGCGCTGTACCAGCCGAATCAAGCCAGCGGTTGGAACTGAACACAATGCCATTGCCGTTGGGCAAGAACACCGGCTGCACATCATCAAATACGTCGTTGGTGAGCTTTTCGGGGCGGCGGCTACCGGCGCGCAACACGTACAGGTCGCCTTGCCCGTTCTGCACCCCGCTAAACACCAACGATTTGCCATCAGGCGAGTAGCTCAAGTCCAGGATTTGCTGGAAGGGCTCGAAAATAGTGGAGCCCTTTTCGCCGATGAACGGCAGCGCCTCGCCTATTCTCGACAGCAAACCGGCCGCGCCACCATCGGCGGGTCGCAGCCGCAAGCTCATCTTGCCTTTGGTCATTTCGGCTACGGCCACTTGGTTGTTGCCACGCCAAGCCAGCACCGGCAACCGGGTTTCCACCTGCTGGCCGGGGGTTTTGTAGCCCCCCCGGTGCACAGTATGCTTGCCCGAGCCGTCGCGGTTCACTACCAGCACCCGGTAGCGGCCCCGGTCGTTGCTCACATAGGCTAGCTGCTGCCCGTTGGGGCTCATCACCGACTGCGAATACTGAATATTCTTCCGGTTGCTGTTGGTAATGGCTAGTTTATCGTCGGTTTCGGTGAACGGCGTTTGGGGCTGAGCGTTCAGCTGACGGTAGTAAGCCAACCAATCTTTCTGAAACACTTTGTACGGCACGTTCAACGACGAGCTGATGCCCACCTCTACGTCGCGCGTGATGCGCGTCAGGTTCAGAATGTTCTGGATGGTGGTATAGCCATAACGCTCTGCAATGTAGTTCCAGAGGCTTTGGCCGGCTAGTTGGGGGTTGCGCACAAAGAACGGCGCCGCGCGGTTGCCGGGATATTCCTGAGTCATGTCGCGCATGTAGTCGTCCATGTCCACGCTCCAGCCTTCGGCGGCGTAGGCCGAGGCGCCATTCACAAACCAGTCGGGCAGTTGCAGCAGGTAAGTGCTTTGAATCACCTCTTTCAGTGAGCCGCCGTACATCATGTCGTTGAGCAGTACCCGCGTAATCTGAAAGCTTAGGTCGCGCTTGAACTGGGTTTGCTGGCCGGTAAAGGCAATCTGCACTTTGCTCATGCGCAGCAGGTCGGTTTCACCACCGGTCTGGTACTTGTCGGCATCCAGCCCAATATTGCTCTGCCGCAGGTCGCCCACGGAGTTATAGAGCATGATAGTGGTTTTCGAGTAGGGATAATACCCCACCAGCGCCGTAATGCGCTGCAGCTCTTTCTCGGCGTAGTCGGCGGCCCGGCGGGCACTCACGTCGCCGCCCCCGTAGTAGTACACGTTGAAATTTTGGGTGTTAAGCAGCTGCCAGTCGAAGTTCTTGTATTGAATCCGGACCCGACCAAACTCTTCCTGCGCCGACTGCGCCCGCACCTGGCTGGCTGCCAATAAAGTCAGCAGTCCTATCAAGATGGCTCCTGCCATGGGTTGACGGTCCGACTTTCGGAACCACCGCGAAAAGAATAGATGCTTCATAGCCAAGAATGCGGTAAACAAAAGGCGGCCCCACGCCAGACGCGGGCCGTCGTACTCTAGGAAGAAAACCCAACAGCGCCCAAGGGAGTAGGAGCTGCCTGGTATAACGCTTGGTAGCGCTTAATATTGACTTCGGGCCACAACTCGGTGTCCGTATTTTCAAGGTGGTCGGCCAGTAAGGCGGCCAGCCGGGGAGCCAGCATTACGCCCTTCGAGCCGAAGCCGTTAAATATACTCAGCACGGGCACTTCCGGATGCCGTCCTAACAACGGTTTCCGGTCGCGCACCGCGGGCCGTACGCCCGCCCGTTGCGCCCGCACCTCGAACGGCAACGGCGTGGTAGCCGCCAGCCGCTCACTTAGCTCAACGCGGGCTTCGGGCGTAATGCCCGCAGCAAACGGCGGCCAGCGGTACGTGGCCCCTACCCGGAACTGCCCGTTGCCGAGCGGCACCACGTAAGCACCTTTGTTGAGCACCTGCGCTTCTGCAAGCCCTTGGCACTCCACATCCAGCACCTCGCCCTGGTTAGGGGTAAGAGGCAGCCACTTAAAGTACGGATTTTCGATGGCTGCGGCACCTTCGCAGCAAACAAAATGCCGGGCTCGTATGCTACCCGCGTACGTAATACCGGTTGGGTCGGTAACGAGTTGCTGCCAGTTGAAAGTTTCATGTTGTAGCCCCCCATTTTCAAGTTGTTCGGCGGTAAGAGACGCCAGTAATTCTCGCAGTTGCACGTAGCCCCCACGGCGGATGCGCAGCCCTCCAAATTCGTCGCGCACGCCCGCCGTTGGAGGCAATGGCGCGCCGGCATTTTCCACAAAATCCTGCCAGGGATGGTCGGCGCTACGGGCCAGCATGGTGTTCTGCTCGGCAACCGACGAAAACAGCTTCCAGATAGGCAGCTCAAAGAAAAACTGCTGTTTGAAATGCTGCTCCATTTCCTGGTACAGCGCGCTGGCAGCCGTTAGCAGCTCATCGGCGCGCCAAGCCAGCGCGAAGCGCTTACCCGCCACGGGGTTCATTAAGCCCGCCGCTACCTTCGAGGCCGAATCAGGCTGGGCCGCATCCAGCACCAGCACCGTACGGCCCCGGCGGCGCAGTTCCCAGGCCAATGTAGCACCAGCAATGCCGTGGCCGAGTAGCAGGTAATCGTATTCTTTCATATTGCGGGCAAGGTAGAGAGTTGTTGATTGCCAGTTGCACTGACAACCAACAACTCACAACTGGCAACTTACAATCCAGAGTAGTGAGAAGACTCGTAACTTACCCGCCGGTTCCATTCGCTTTGTTTTTCTCTACTGCATGACCGTTTCCGGTTTCACGTTCAACGCCTTTTCCGAAAATACCTACCTCCTGCACGACGCCACCGGTCAGTGCGTCATCGTTGACCCCGGTTGCTACAGCCGGGCCGAGCAGGAGGCGCTCCGCAGCTTCATCGAAACCCAGAATCTGAACGTGGTTTTGCTACTCAACACGCATTGCCACATCGACCATGTGCTCGGCAACCAGTTTGTAGTGGACACTTATAAAGTGCCGTTCCTGATTCATGAGGCAGATGCCGCCACGCTCCGGTCGGTGCCGGCGTATGCGCCTAGCTACGGGTTTCCGGCTTATTCTCCCGCCGAGCCAACGGGTTTCTTAACGCCCGAAAAGCCCGTGCGCTTCGGCGAAACCGAGCTGGAAGTGCGCTTTGCGCCCGGCCATGCACCCGGCCATGTGGTGTTCTATCATGCGCCTACTGCTACGGTTATCGGCGGCGACGTGCTTTTCCAGGGCAGTATCGGCCGCACCGACCTGCCGGGCGGCGACTTCGAGACGCTCATTGAAAGCATCAACACCCAGTTGCTAACGCTGCCCGATGAGGTAACGGTGTACCCTGGTCATGGCCCAGCCACTACCATTGGCGCCGAACGCCGCACCAATCCATTCCTCAATTAGAAATCATGAATTGAAAGCTCGTCGTCAGACGTTAAGCAGCCTCTTATTCAATTCTCAACTCGTGATTTTTAATTTCCTTTTGCCGCATGAAGAACCATATTCCTAACGCCGTTACCTGCCTCAATCTGTTTTCGGGCTGTTTGGCAATCACCCAGATATTTGCCGGGCACCTCGAAACAGCTGCATACCTGGTGGGCCTGGCAGCAGCCTTCGACTTTGCCGACGGTCTGCTGGCGCGCGCCCTGCATGCCTCTTCTCCCATTGGCAAAGACCTGGATTCTTTGGCGGATATGGTGTCGTTTGGAGTGGTACCGGGCGCTATCCTGTTTGATTTACTCACGCAAGCCAGCGCCAACATACCTGCTTGGCTGCCATACGCGGGGTTCATCGTTACGGTGTTTTCGGCGTTGCGCCTAGCTAAATTCAACAACGACACCCGCCAAACCACTTCGTTTATCGGTCTGCCGACCCCGGCCTGCACGCTGGTAGTAGCTTCCCTCCCGCTCATTCTGGCCCACGATTCCTTTCACATTACCAGCTTTATTCTCAACCCGTGGGTTTTGCTAGGCCTGACAGTGTTGCTGTCGGGGCTGTTAGTGGCTGAAATTCCATTGTTTGCCTTGAAATTCAAGAACTTACGCTGGCAGGATAATTCCACGCAGTTTATCTTTCTGCTGTTAGCCATAGCCCTCTTGATTGGCTTACAGGCCACTGCTATTCCCCTAGTCGTGCTATTATATGTACTGATGTCGGTAGTGCGGCCGGCTGTGGGATGATTTTTGCGGGGCACTTTACAATATATTGAATGCCTGATGAGTTAAAAACAACGAACTAACGATGAACCCCGATTCAATCGAGCTTGTTTAGTGCCCGTTGTTATTACCTCTCTACCCCAACTGCTTATCGAACACACCCTTATGCGCTACTTTACTTTTCTGGTAGTTTGCGGCCTGTTATTAGGGTTTTCAGCGCAAGCGCAAGACGGACGCCGAACCGTAGCGCTCCGGCTACAGTGGGAAGGATACCACCAAGTGCCCGGCTCCGACTACACCCTGCGGAAAGTACCGGCTTTTATGCTGGCTCACTACCAGACTCGTTCATTATTCGGTAGCTACGTGCTCCGTGTAGCGGGTACTGTAGCCGAAGGCGAATTGCGGAACGCTACTTACGCACCTTTTTCTGCGGCCGATGCCGCTTTATTGAAGAATCCGTCGCTTCCTCTGGCTACCACTATTGTGGCGAACGAAGCAGTGGAGCGCGGACAACCTATTAGCTTCGTAACGGTGCCCGCTGTGCGTCGCAACGCTCAAAGCGGCCAGTTCGAAAAACTGATTTCAGCAGAGTACAGCTATATTCCGGGTGCTCCAACCGTACGCCGGGGTCAGCAGATTACGTATGCCAGTAACTCCGTATTAGCTACCGGCAACTGGTATAAGATCGGCGTTCCAAAAAGCGGCATTTTCAAGCTCGATTACGATGCCCTGCGCTTGCTTGGCCTCGATGTACAAAGTGTTGACCCCAACCGCATCCAGATTTTTGGCAACGCGACAGGCCTTCTACCGCAGCCCATTAGCACCTCTCGTCCCGATGACTTGGTAGAGAATGCCGTATATTTTTCGGGAAACACCAATACCAATCTGGAGAATGGTGAGTACTTCTTGTTCTACGCTCGAGGCCCGCACGTATGGGAACGGGTACCAGGCGCCCAGCGCTTCCAACACATCCAGAATATCTATTCTGATACAGCCTATTACTTCGTAACGGTGGCTGCTCCGCCCCGTACGGGCCGACGGGTACAGGCCGCACCAGCCATTGGAGCCGCTAATGCGCCGGCTATTTCGCAGTTCACAGAGCGGGAGTTTTACGAGAAGGAATTAGTGAATTTAGCTAAGTCGGGCCGGCAGTGGCTAGGCGAAGGCTTCCGAAGTGGTACCCCGCAGTCTTTCTCGTTTGGTAGCATTACTGATGTTGTAGCTGGCAGCACCGTACAGGTTACCGCTTCGCTAGCAGGAAACTCATACAGCGCGCAGTCTTTTCAAGTAGCTGTGAATGGTGCCTCTGTTGGCACTCAAATTCTAGCTGGTGCCTCAAACCGTGGCTTCCCTGAATATGCCAACACCAGTGTGCAGACATATTCGGTGGCTGCTGCTTCATCTTCTACAGGATTGCGCGTGAGTTTGACTTACAACGGCTCCGATGCTTCCGACAATGGCTACCTCGATTATCTGGAGGTCAATGCGTTGAAACCTCTGCGGTTGAATGGTTCTGCTCAGGAGTTTCGTTCTTTTAGCAATGTGCGCCCTGGCAGTATCAGCCAGTTTAATATAACGGGAGGCGCTGGGGCTATGGTTTGGGAAGTAACCAATCCGCGCCGTGCCAGATCCTACCCGGTTAGTGCTACTGGTTCCTTTGTAGCTCCTACCGACTCGTTGCGCGAGTTCGTAGCCTTCACCCCCACCGGAACTTTCGACAAACCCACTAACCTTGGGCGCGTTGCGAATCAGGATTTGCACGCCAGTCTCAATTCTACTATTGATCTGGTTATCGTCACTCACCCATTATTTCTACCACAGGCCGAAGCCCTTGCCACTCACCGCCGCACACACGACGGGCTAAAGGTAGCGGTAGTCACCACTACACAGGTGTATAATGAGTTTGGTTCGGGTGGGCAAGATGTCAGCGCCATCCGCGACATGATGAAGATGGTATACGACCGGCGCAATTTGCCCAGTCGCCGCCAATACCTGTTACTTTTCGGTGATGCCTCCTTTAACTATAAGGGGGGTATTGCAACTCAGAACTTTGTACCTACCTATGAGTCGCGCGAGTCTTTTGCTCCAATATATGGTCGTGCCAATGGCTTTGGCCCACAAACGTTTTGTTCGGATGACTATTATGGTCTGTTAGACGATACTGATGGTGAATGGCGCGAAGACGGACCCGGCGAAACTATGGATGTCAGCGTAGGGCGTTTACCCGTACGTATCCCAAGCGGCCAAGCAGCTTCCACGCAAGCCACGCTGGTAGTAAATAAGCTGATTGCCTATGATACCAAGTCAGCTATGGGCAACTGGCGCAACCGCTTTACGGTGGTTACCGACGATGGCGACAACGATTTACATGTAGTTGCCGGAGAAAACCTAGCCCGTTGGGTTAGCAATAGTCATCCGGTCTACAACGTCAACAAAAACTATCTTGACCTTTATCAGCAAATAACCGGAGCTTCAGGTGAAAAATCGCCCGATGCGGAAAGAGCAGTAGACGAGTCGTTTGAGCAAGGCTCTCTTATCATCAATTATAATGGTCACGGTGGCCCTGATGGCCTAGCACAGGAGCAACTAGTATCACACGCTTCTGTTTTGCGTTTACAAAACAAGAATAGGCCAACCTTCATGGTAACGGGCACCTGTGACTTCAGCTATTACGATAATCCAGATAAGGATTCGGCCGGTGAACAGGCACTTACAGATGTAGAAGGCGGCGCTATCGGTTTATATACTACCACTCGCCTCACTTTTGCCGATGGCAATGCATTAACCATTCCTTTTTACGATTCTATTCTCTCGGTAAGCAACGCTCCTCGCACACGGGTTGGAGAAGCTATCCGATATTCTAAAAATCAGAATACTGGCTATTCTATCAACCGTAATTACGTGTTGCTCGGCGACCCAAGTGCCCATTTGGCGCAGCCCGATTTAGCAATGAGTTTGGATGCAGTGAATGATAAGCCAATCATCACTGCGTCAATAGATACACTCAAGGCGCTATCTACAGTGAAGCTTTCTGGCTCAGTACACAATAATCGTTTGGGCAATGGTGCTGTAGATGCTACCTTCTCTGGCACAACGCAGGTCGTTGTATATGATAAGCCTACCATTATCAAAACTCTTGGCTCGACTCCAGGAGATTCTATAAAATCTATTCGAATTCAGGAAAACGTCATCTACTCCGGGCAGGCTACGGTAAGGGCCGGGCGCTTCTCTGTGCAGTTTGTAGTGCCCCGCGACATCAACTATAGCGTAGGGCTAGGAAAGGTTAGCCTTTACGCCAAAGACACCGTGCGTACCATAGATGCACACGGCTACCGTAGCGTACCTATTGGCAGCACTATTGCGGTAGCTAACCTTGATACCATTCCGCCAAAAATCACGCTGCACATGGACAACATGGCTTTTGTGTATGGCGGCCTCACGGCACCTACTACTACTTTGCTGGCGCGGCTTTTCGATGAAAGTGGCATCAATACGGCGGGCTCCGGCATCGGCCACGAAATAACCGCCACTCTCGACAACGACCCCGCCCGCCTGACCGTTCTCAACGATTTTTATACGGCCAACGTCGACAGTTTCCAGTCCGGCAACGTGCGCTATCTGTTCAAAGACCTGGCTACCGGCCCACACGTGTTACACGTGAAGGCCTGGGATACATTCAACAACTCTTCCATCAAAGACATCGAGTTCATTGCCGCTCAAACCGAAAAGCTAGCTTTGAGCCACGTCCTGAACTATCCCAATCCCTTTGCCAAGCAAACTACCTTTCATTTCGACCACAATCGTAGTGGCGAAGAGTTAGACGTACAAGTGCAAATATTCACCGTTGCTGGGCGGCTGGTTCGCACCCTACAAGCTAATATTCCAGCCAGCGGTTCGCATGTGCCCGCTAGCCCTAATGATACCTCACTTTCCTGGAATGGCCGCGACGAATACAATGACCAGCTGGCGCGAGGCGTGTATGTGTATCGTGTAAGTGTACGTTCCAGCAAAGACCAAGCTACCACCTCCAAATTCGAAAAGCTGGTAATTCTTAATTAATCTTCTGCCAGCATTCCACCTACACCCTTCTTTTCTGTTTGTATGACCTTTTCGAAGCTGCCCGTGCGTTCTGCGCTTCTTTCCGGACTATTAGGTTTGCCACTGCTCGGAGCCGCCCAATCTTCTCCCAACACCATCACTACGGCTGTTCCTATCCTAACCATTAGCCCCGATTCTCGCTCTGCGGCTCTCGGAGAAGCAGGGGTGGCCATTTCCCCTGATGCTAACTCGGCTTACTACAATGCTGGCAAACTAGGGTTCGTACCCAACAAGTACAGCTTCTCGCCTTCGTATACGCCATGGCTGGCCTCCATTACCGACGATATGGGCTTGGCTTACCTGTCAGGTTATGCCAAAACTGGTAGCCGCTCGGCTATTTCAGCTTCACTGATGTATTTCAATTTAGGTGAAATACAATTCCGTGACTTCCAGAATGTAGCCGGTCCTACATTCAGCCCCAAAGAATACGCTTTTACAGTTGCTTACGGCCAAAAGCTCACTGACAACTTCGGGGTTGGGGTAGCGGCTCGCTACATCCGCTCCAACCTCACCGATGGTGGCTCTACCGATTTCAAGCCCGGTAACGCAGCTGCTGTTGATTTGGGAGCCTACTACAACAAGGACCTCAGCTTAGGAGCCGCCGATTATAACTTAGCCCTTGGTGCATCCATAACGAACATCGGCAACAAAATCACTTACACGAATCCGCGACAAGCCGATTTTCTACCAACTACCTTAAAGCTTGGTACGGCTATTACGCGTGAACTCGATGCCTATAATAAGCTTACTTTCACTGTTGATTTCGCTAAGCTGTTAGTGCCATCTCCTTATTACATAGAGGGTGATACTACCTTCTTGAAAAAGTCGATCAATGCCAATAATGAAGCTCGGCGTAGAAAAGGGGTAGTTGCAGCAGCGCTTGGTTCCTTCAGTGATGCCCCCGGTGGTTTCCGCGAAGAACTCCGTGAAGTAAATATCTCTGCTGGTGCCGAGTATACCTATAACGACTTGCTGATGGCTCGTGTAGGATACTTCTATGAAAACCCTGTGAAAGGTGACCGTAACTACCTTAGCTTTGGTTTGGGAGTACGATACCAGGTATTTGGTGTTGATGGGGCATACCTAGTACCCAATTCCAAGGCTAACCCTCTTGCCCAGACAATTCGCGTATCACTACACTTCAACTTCAACAAACTTGACGAAGCTTTCGGCGACGGTACCGAAACGCCTGTCAACTAATTTCTTGCCGATGCTCGACCGCCAAGTCGCTCCTCCCGTTCAGCCGCTGGCCAGCGTAACGCTGCCCGCGGCTGACGTGTTTTCGCTCCCTAATGGAGCCCGTTTACATATCATGCGCAACGATGCGCAGCCTGTTGTTCGCCTGCAAGTCGTTTTCAAAGCGGGTAAGTGGTACGAGCCAAACTCTGGTGTTTCACTCCTCACTGCGCGTATGTTGCTTGAAGGCACCAGTACCCGCACGGCCCGCCAGATTGCCGACGAGGTGGCGTTTTACGGCGCTTCCCTGGAGTGTGAGCAGGGTTTCGATCGTGCTACCCTTACGCTGTATTGCCTTACGCGGCACCTAGAGAGCCTTCTGCCTCTTGTTTACGATGTACTAACCGATCCAGTATTTCCTGAATCCGAATTAGAACAACTCAAAACCAGAACCATCCAAAACGTTCGTGTTGAACGCCAGAAAACTAGTTATCTAGCGGCCGAACTGTTTTCTCGCAATTTGTATGGTGCCAAGTACCCTTACGGCAATGTATTCGATGAAGCAGTTTTCTCGTCTATACCACAGGGTGTTGTCAAAGCCTACCATCAAGCAGCCTATTTGCTTTCTGAGGCAGAAATTTTTCTATGTGGTGATATAAGCAATAGTGAAGAAGATGCAGTTGCAAAGCTTTTTGGCCAGAAGAGCTCTTCAGCACCACAACCATCCAACACAGAGCTTTTCTCGGCACCTATTAGCGCACCAAATCACACCCACAAAGTAGTTGCTGATAGTTTGCAAGCGTCTCTCCGCATTGGCCGTCTGTGGCCTTCTCTTACGCACCCTGATACGCATCGGCTGCAAGTGCTTGTAAAAGTATTAGGCGGGTACTTCGGTTCTCGCCTTATGAAGAACATTCGCGAGGATAAGGGCTTCACTTATGGCATCCATGCCAGCATTGGCCCCCGTGAACACGCTAGCTCATTTGCAATTGGTACTGACGTGAATGCGGAAAGTATTGATGCTACAATCCACGAAGTGCATCATGAGCTTATTACCTTGCAAACGGAGTTAATTCCGCAGCAGGAGTTGCAAACAGTCAAGAACTATATGACTGGCAAGTTTGCCAATGAGCTCAGCACAGTTTTTGAGCAATGCGACAAATACAAAAGCATCATCTTTTTCGGGCTTTCCGCTGACTATTATTCTAAGTTTATTCAGGCAGTGAATGAAGTAACGTCCAAGCAGCTACAGGATCTAGCGCAGCAATACTTATCGCCAGAATCAATGATTGAAGTGGTTGTAGGCCCTGAACAGGATAAATAAACTTACCGCCACACATAAAAAGAGAAGGCGCCCACTACTTGGGCACCTTCTTTTTATGATCACCTATTCCTATTGAGTCTTGAGGAATAGAAAAGTCTAGAAACAGCAACGCCCCTCAACGGCAGGGCCGGAGGGGCGTTGGCAAAACAGTAAGGTTGGCGGCGACCGACTCTCCCACCGATGAAGGCAGTACCATAGGCGCTCCGGGGCTTAACGACTCTGTTCGGAATGGGAAGAGGTGAACACCCGGGCTAAAGCCACCATTACTGGCGCCGCAGTTCGCCTGGCGAACTGCGTCTTGTTGTTGACACAAGGACAAGAGAGAAAAAAGCTTTTTGTATAGAGCATGTATGTGCGGAAGTGTTCGGCTCCTTAGTACGGGTCAGCTGTGCGATTTCGCGCTCTACACTTCCCGCCTATCTACGTCGTC
>NZ_JAFLQZ010000040.1 GCF_017313265.1 Hymenobacter telluris
CTATCTCGCCCCCAATCACTTCGAAACCAACTTTCAAACTGCGTCCCAACTCTGTGCGGCTTAGCTAGACCACCTCATATCGACTAAAGCCTAGACTTCGGTATCTTGAGGCGACAACCCACCACTTGCATCAGGTAGCAACTGGCTGTGCAGTTCCTGCGGATAATGACGTAGAGCCAGGATGTAGATTAACACTTGCTACCGAAAATACTGTAAAGCCTAGTGCGATTAAAGCGTACTACTGCTGTCAGGTCTATAACAGCAGTAGCTCATGGTGCTGCCGCCAGAATATTAAGAGGGCAGCTTGTCTTGTCTAGTTTTAGTCAACTATATGTAAAGCATACCACAAGGTTAAAAAATAATAGCAGAATACATCTTGTTGTATTAATGACAATATGTATTGCTAGCAATATGAGGTCTTGCTAAGTCCTATTTTTTTCTTAGCTTATCCCGGAGCTTAGCTGCCGCTTTTGGTGGAAGTGGTTGGTGCGCTTGGGGCTTATCAGTGAGGTAAGCCCGTAGTGCTGCGTCCAGAATCTCCTGTAGTTCGGCTTCAGCATGGTGCTCGTACTGCCGAAGCATCACGTACACATCCGGTTTAAGTTGGTTGGTGAAGATGACGCGCGTTACGGCTTCTCCCTCTGCCGTGGTCGTATCAGCAGTAGTAGGGAAACGCGCTGGAGCAGGCACCGGCGTACCAAAAAGGTGCGCATCAATGGAAGGAGCCGCGGCTGGTATGGGCACTAGTGGGCGACTACCGGTTAGTTTAGGCTTTTTCATTACGAGAGGCGGCTTAAAATTTCGTCGGTAAGAGCTGCATAATCGGCTGCTCCAGAGGAGGACGGAGCATAATCGTATACGGGTTGCTGCATGCTCTGCGCTTCGGCTAGGGCAATGTTTTCCCGAATCGTCTGGGTTAGTACCAACCCCGCTAGGCTCTGGTCTTCTAGTAAGTCGCCGGCATACTGCTTATGCAGTGCTCGGCGATATGTAGGCGCGTACTTGGTAAAAAAGATGCCTCCTACCCGTAACCGCTCGTTGAAGTTTTGTCGAATGCGTTCCACCATTTCTAGTAGCGCCGCCATACCCGCGCTACCGAATAAGTCTGGAACCATGGGTACAAAGACTGCGTGACTAGCAGCCAGAGCAGCCAGTGTCAGTGGTCCTAGACTCGGGGGGGTGTCAAGAACCACGTAGTCATACTGATTGGCTAGGCTAGCGAGCTGACGTTTGAAGAAAAAGATGTAGTCCGCCTGCGTGCCGAATATTTTTTCCTGCTGGCCCATTAAGCGGTTGGCCGCTACTACCTCCAGAGAGCGGGTAGGATGCGGACGCTGGCTCAGCGTAGCAAGGGTATGGGCACTGGGCCGTCCGTCGGGAGCGTCCAACAGGGCGTCACCCAAATGACCGCGGGCTGGATCAGTTCCCAGCGTGAGCGTGGCATTGGCCTGCGGGTCGGCGTCGATAAAGAGGACCGAATGACCGAGGGCTGCGAGGCGGTGCGCAACTCCAAGCGCGGAAGTGGTCTTGCCTTGCCCGCCCTTGTTGTTGGCAAACGTTAGAATCTGCATGGGATACGGGATTAATACCTGGCAAATATATCGTCCTTTAACCAGATAGCAATACGTATTTACAACAAGATCTACAGATATAAATTGATAAATACAGTAAGACGGCTTACTAGCAAGTAGTATTACTGTATTTATCAATTTATATCTGTACTATTTGTTCCCTGCTTTAGCTGAAAAGCTAGATAGGGCGTTCCGTAGCCGATCCTAGAACGCCCACCTACAATTGTTGGAAGCCTACTTGTGTACCAAGCGGCCCTTGCAATAGAGCGTAGCGAACACATCTAGGTAAATTCGTTGCGGGCTGTTGCGCCAGCAATGGAGAGCCGGTTCGTATTTGAGTAGTAGAGCACGTATCGGCCTAGCGTTTGGCTAGGGGTCGCGATAAGGTTCCGAATCCAGCGTACGTAAAAGCGCACCATATTCTTGGTGCACTTTGCGGGTGAGGTAGCCCGATAACGGGACTAAATGGCCCAGCGCGGATACTCTGCCCTGCTCGCTTTCGTGATGCACCGACTCGAACAGCACTGTGATGATGGCCACCACACGGGCCAATCGCTGGCGTGACGTGGCGGGTGATGGTAACACCTTGAGTTGTCATTCGCTAGGCGAGCACTAGCACCGCATAGCCTTACGTGGTCGAAGGCCATTACCCTTTTTGCAGTCGCGTTTTCACTTCTGCGAATACCCCCCCCTTCGACTTGGAGTCTTAATCAATAGGGGAACGTAAGGGGACCCATTTTTTAGCCCTACCAAGAAAACGGAAGGGGAGGGGAGGGGGAGGAAACACTTAACTATAATTGCATATTTCCTCCCATACGCCGCCCCCTAGGAGAAATCTCGCTGCCAATCTTGGATGGATGCGCAGTGGCGATCACACCCATCACCTACCACTTGCTGCTCGACTCGGTGATGCTTAGTACCGGGTAGCTACCGTATGCTCCCTCGCTGGCCTCTCTCGCCTGATGGGAACAACACGACTGGCACCTATTACTACTAAGGCGTTCCCTACCGCCGCTGGAGTAGCACCCTGCCCAGGCTGCTTGTTCGCTAATGTTACTCAGGTACTATTTACCATCGGTTATTCAGCTAGGTATTGCTGCCCTCTGGTCACACGGCTATTATTAATTTTTGGTGAGTCTCCCACCTATGCTGTCTTTATCATCCCAATAGTAGGTATCAAGGTGATAAGTTATTACCAGTTGCCCTGATTCTTGTTCTGTGCTTACTATGCGATGTTCAATGTGAAGCGCCTTGGGCTCTTTCATTGCGGCACTATTCACTACAATAAAGTCTCCAATTACAGGAAGAGAGTTGGTCATGCGGAAGAACAGTTGCAGTTGCTGGCTTACCTCCAGGTAAGTCAGCTGCCATTCGGTCAAAAGCGCTTGTGCCGCTTTGTTTTTTGCTTTTGGCTGCTTATCTGTAAGGCCAATGTGTTTGCAAAGGGCAAATCGTAGGCGCTCTGACCAGCGTATCTGAATGGTCAAAGCAGGCGCAAGGGTGAGGAGAGTTGGATTCACAAGAAAAGCAGTTGTGTGTAGCAGCGAATGACTTACTGTAGAAGCGTTGCCTGCGTGAAAATAACTGATTTTCTTAAGATGGCATCTTTTTAGATGCCAGCGTGCAATAGATTGCGACTGAGCTTGCCAGCGTGAAAAATGCCGCTGGTATTGAGGCTTTTGGTCGCCATTTGCGCAAACTACGTGATGAACGTGGTTTAAGCCAACAAGCTTTGGCTGACTACGCGGATATTGCTAAGCCGACAATTCAGCGTATTGAGAAGGGGCAGGTAGGCGCAACATTAGATATTCTTCTGTCTCTATCTAAAGCCCTCAACCTACCCTTTCGAAACCTAATGGATGCACCTGATATTGATTTTCCATCTATATCTCAAGACGATCCTAAAAACAGGGCAACTTAGGAGCTTAGCAGAAGCCGCCGAAATCCGCGCGCACAAAGGCGCGCCATGTTCTCGCTGCACTCTATGGGATTTCGTGGCGCACAAACTTGAGTTATGCCCTTGGAACGGCCGACGCGCAGGCCAGACCGATGCTCGTCGCCTGCATGATGTGGCATATGATAGCTACTCCTTGAGATGTCATGAGCAGGCCGAATAACGTGGGCAGGCAGTAGCGGCGCGCAACCTTGCGTGGTCGAAGGCCACTACCTTTTTTGAGATTTTGTTTTCACTTCTGCGAATACCCCCCTTCAACCTGAAATCGTACCCAATAGGGGAGCGCAGGGGGACCCATTTTTTAGCCCTACCAAGAAAACGGAAGGGGAGGGGGGGGGGCAGGAAATACTAGCAACTGCTGTATGCTCCCTCGCTGGCGTCTCTCTCTTCTGATGGGAACAGGTAGCCCACGACCTACACCTAGTACCACTAAGGTGCTCCCTACCACCCCTGGAGTAGCACCTTGCCCAAGCAGCTTGTTCGACCTGAGAACACGATCCAGGCCACGCATAGTATTTTGCTCCTAGTCACCGTCACCGTTCTAGCGGCTGCTGAACTCTATTCGCAAGAGCAGGCGCTTATCCTGTTCCTCTTCCAAAGGGCCTGGCCTCGTACCCAATAGCCTGAAAACCCCACGCTCCCCAACGTGGCTCTATAGCGTTAACCAACTGCGAGTGAGGTAGCAAAAGAACGGCAACCGTCCCCAAACGGATGCCCAAACCCGGTCAACTGGCACCAACCAGCCCCTCAGCCAAGGGCTGCGGGTGTTCGTCCGCAAGTAAAACGCTACTAGATGGTTACCAAAAGTCGCTCTATAGCGTTAACCAACCGAGTAATTCCAGCTTTCCCGGGTGATGTATCGTCCGCTTAACAGTGCGCCTAGGCAACCAGCGCCCAAAAGTGCACAAGCTTTTTGCCGGAGCCGCAGTAGGAGCAGCTTGCCTGCCCTGGAAGATGCCTGGCCAAGCAAAGGGACGGATGACCCATCGCGCCGAGCGTACCAGCAGCGGGTCGCAGTCGACCACCCGTGCGCACGGTGCAGCGCAACGGGTGCCGAAGCACGAGCTGCTTCCTGCTGAAGCGGCAGTACCCGCTGCGGCCTACCCACGTGGCCCCTCTCGGCAGCGCGCTGCATAATGCCGTTCTAGGAAGCCACTAGGAGTACATATACCCTGTACTCTGTATTTCATCTTTTAAGGTGGTATCAGGCCACGCATCGTAACTTCTGCTGTAGAGTACGCCGATCAAGGCCTGAATGATTGCCTATGGGGCTTAAATAGCCTATGCGTGGCTGCTCCTTACTGCCGCTCTTACCCACCAGCTCTTGCTGCGGGTAGGCGAGCACCCGCGCTGGCTATGGGCTACCGAAACTCCTCACCCGAAAGGGACCGCCTTGGGAAATAACCTGAGCCCCCGCGGACGACGCTTCGCATCGTGCCCAGCGGGTTGCGTGTAGTGGGCTCTTACTTCGCGTGGTCGCCCTCCCCTTTGCGCGCCCCTTTTTGGGGGGGCTGGGTACCCCCGTTTTCCTGGCTTATACTTATAGCGTCAATCAAAATGAGGTGGTCTAGTTAAGCCGCACAGAAACAGGACGTATATTTCCTGAGTCATGAGCACAAAAAGCAGCAAGTCCAC
>NZ_JAFLQZ010000041.1 GCF_017313265.1 Hymenobacter telluris
TCCTGAGTAAGGCGGGACCAGCGAAATCCCGTCTGAATCCGGCGGTACCATCCGCCAAGGCTACATACTCCTGAGAGACCGATAGTGAACTAGTACCGTGAGGGAAAGGTGAAAAGAACCGGGAATACCGGAGTGAAAAGAACCTGAAACCGTGTGCTTACAAGCGGTCAGAGCCCTTTGGTGGGGTGATGGCGTGCCTTTTGCATAATGAGCCTACGAGTTACTCCTCTCTGGCAAGGTTAAATGACTTAAGTCATGGAGCCGCAGCGAAAGCGAGTCTGAATAGGGCGCAGAGTCAGAGGGGGTAGACGCGAAACTTTGTGATCTACCCATGAGCAGGCTGAAGGTTGGGTAACACCACCTGGAGGGCCGAACCAGTTTCCGTTGAAAAGGATTTGGATGACTTGTGGGTAGGGGTGAAAGGCCAATCAAACTGAGAAATAGCTCGTACTCCCCGAAATGTATTTAGGTACAGCGTCGGCGTAGAGTTACGTGGAGGTAGAGCTACCAATAGGACTAGGGGGTGTCATAGCCTACCGAATCCTGATGAACTCCGAATGCCACGTAATATAGCCGGCAGTGAGGCTTGGGGTGCTAAGGTCCCAGGCCGAGAGGGAAAGAACCCAGACCATCCGCTAAGGTCCCTAAATTCGGACTAAGTTGAACAAAGGAGGTCCACTTGCTTTGACAGCCAGGAGGTTGGCTTGGAAGCAGCCATTCCTTTAAAGAGTGCGTAACAGCTCACTGGTCGAGCGAGAGGGCATCGATAATACGCGGGCATCAAGTCCGGTACCGAAGCGATGGATTTACACTTTTAGTGTAAGTGGTAGGGGAGCATTCTAGTCAGCGGTGAAGGTGTGCTGTCAGGCATGCTGGAGCGGCTAGAAAAGCAAATGTAGGCATGAGTAACGATAAGGCGGGTGAGAAACCCGCCCCCCGATAGACTAAGGTTTCCTGCTCAACGCTAATCGGAGCAGGGTTAGTCGGGACCTAAGGCTAGGCCGAGAGGCTACGTCGATGGACAGCTGGTTGATATTCCAGCACTTATTACTTGGAGTGATGCAGTGACGCAGGAGTGAAAGTACCGCGAGCGGACGGAAGTGCTCGTTAAAGGGCGTAGGTATAGAGACGGTAGTTAAGTACGCCGACTTTGCTGAAACCTGATAGTACCTGGCGGCTTCGGCCAACGGGATAGTGTACCTAATCAGACTGTCAAGAAAACCTGCTAAGCGTTTACTGAGTGATAACCCGTACCGCAAACCGACACAGGTAGTCAAGGAGAGCATCCTGAGGGGCTCGAGTGAATCACCGCTAAGGAACTCGGCAAAATGGTCCTGTAACTTCGGGAGAAGGGACGCTTCCTCCTAGTAATAGGAGAAGCCGCAGTGAAAAGGCCCAGGCGACTGTTTAACAAAAACACATGACTTTGCGAACGCGCAAGCGGAAGTATAAGGTCTGACACCTGCCCGGTGCCGGAAGGTTAAGAGGGGAACTTAGTCGCAAGGCGAAGGTTTGAATCGAAGCCCCGGTAAACGGCGGCCGTAACTATAACGGTCCTAAGGTAGCGAAATTCCTTGTCGGGTAAGTTCCGACCTGCACGAATGGTGTAACGATCTGGGCGCTGTCTCAGCGGTGAGCTCGGTGAAATTGTAGTCTCGGTGAAGATGCCGAGTACCCGCCACGGGACGGAAAGACCCCGTGCACCTTTACTATAGGTTGACATTGACGCTGGGTAACACATGTGTAGCATAGGTGGGAGACGTTGAGCCAGGGGCGCCAGCCTTTGGGGAGTCGCCGTTGAAATACCACCCTTGTGTTGCTTGGTGCCTAATCTGGAATACGGAAACAGTGTCTGCTGGGTAGTTTGACTGGGGTGGTCGCCTCCAAAAGAGTATCGGAGGCTTTCAAAGGTCTGCTCAATCCGCTTGGTAACCGGATGTAGAGCGCAATAGCAGAAGCAGGCTTGACTGTGAGGCCTACAAGCCGAGCAGGGTCGAAAGACGGATATAGTGATCCGGTGGTTCCGCATGGAAGGGCCATCGCTCAAAGGATAAAAGGTACGCCGGGGATAACAGGCTGATCTCCCCCAAGAGCTCATATCGACGGGGAGGTTTGGCACCTCGATGTCGGCTCGTCACGTCCTGGGGCTGGAGAAGGTCCCAAGGGTTCGGCTGTTCGCCGATTAAAGTGGCACGCGAGCTGGGTTCAGAACGTCGTGAGACAGTTCGGTCCCTATCTGTGGTGGGCGTTGGATATTTGACAGGACCTGACTTTAGTACGAGAGGACCGAGTTGGACTAGCCGCTCGTGCACCGGTTGTGGCGCCAGCTGCAGCGCCGGGTAGCGACGCTAGGATGAGATAAGCGCTGAAAGCATCTAAGTGCGAAACTCACCTGAAGATGAGATATCCGATACACGAAGGCTCGTCGGAGATGACGACGTAGATAGGCGGGAAGTGTAGAGCGCGAAATCGCACAGCTGACCCGTACTAAGGAGCCGAACACTTCCGCA
>NZ_JAFLQZ010000043.1 GCF_017313265.1 Hymenobacter telluris
TGAGGTGGTCTAGCCGAAACGGACAGCGAGAAGTCTTAACTTCCGCTGCTCATGACCGACAAAAAACTAGTTGACGGCCAGCCCGTCACCCGCAAGAAATACACGCCCGCCTTCAAAGCGGAGTGCGTGCGCCAGGTAGCTGCCGGCGCTCGCCAAAGCGACGTGGCCCGTGCCCAGGGCATCTCGCCCGCGCTGCTGGGCCGCTGGCAACGAACGGCTCTGGAGCAAGCCGTGCCCAGTAGTGCGGAGCGCGACGAAATCAAACGCTTACGCGCTGAGCTGAAGCGCGTGGAAATGGAGCGCGACATTTTAAAAAAAGCGGTGACCATCTTTTCACAGCCTCAGCCGTGAGCAAGTATCTATTTATCAAGGCACAAGCAGCTACCTGGACGCTGGCTGACTTGTGCCGAGTGCTGGGCGTAAGTCGCAGTGGCTACTACCGGTGGCGGGCGGTCAGCCCGCCGCCAGTTCCCGGCTGGCAGCCTGCCGCGCAGCAGGCGTTTACGCGCCATGCCAAGCGCTACGGCACTCGCCGCCTGCGAGCTGAGTTGCAGGCCGAGGGCCACCAGGTGGGGCGCTATGCCCTACGCAGTTGGCTGCGGGCTAGTGGGCAACGTGCCCTGAGCACCCGCCCCCAGCGCCCGCGCACCACGCAGGCTGACCCGGCCGCCGTCGTGGCCGAGAACCGGCTGCTGGGCCAGCCCGCGCCCACGTGCCCCAACCAGGTGTGGGTGGGCGACATTACCTACTTGCCCCTGGTCGGCGGGCGCTGGTGCTACCTGGCCACGTGGCGCGACGCCTGCTCGCGCCGGGTGGTGGGCTGGCACCTGGCCGCGCAGATGCCCACTGAGTTGGTGCTCACGGCCTTGGAACAAGCCTTGACCCTGCGTCAGCCCGCCCCTGGCCTCGTGATTCACGCTGACCGCGGCAGTCAGTACACCAGCCACGCGTGCCGCCAGCGCATTGAAGACGCTGGGGCACTGGCCAGCTATGCCCGGCCGGGTAATCCCTACGACAACGCGCAGGCCGAAGCCGGCTGGAGCACCTTGAAAACAGAGTTGCTGCCCCACGGCGGGGTCTTTGCCAGCTTAGAAGAGGCGCGGCTGGAAGTGGCCTATTATCTCGACACTTACTTCAACCTCGACCGCCGCCACTCCGCCCTGGGCTACCGCTCGCCCCATCAATTTGAAGCTGACCTGTTCCAACACCTACCTTAGCTCCCTGTCCGTTTCCACTAGACCACCCCA
>NZ_JAFLQZ010000044.1 GCF_017313265.1 Hymenobacter telluris
CTTAGAACGTGTTTGGGAATTAGGGTAGCAAAAAAGAAAACGAGCCAGTAAACAGTAAGCGGAGTTCCTAGGCTCCGCTTACTTTATGGTTGAGTGCTATCAACCCCTTACTGACTCGCAATGGCAAGTTATGCAACCGCTCCTGCCTACCCAACGAAAACGCCGCCACAGCCTACGGCAAATGCTTGACGCCATGTTGTATATCTGCCGTACCGGGTGCCAATGGCGAAACCTGCCCACCTGTTTTCCCCCTTGGTCAGCCGTTTACTATTACTTCGCCCGGTGGCGAGCGGATGGCACGTTTGAACGCCTGAGTCAGGCCAGTAACCGCGCCGACCGGCTGGCGCAGGGGCGTCTGCCCACGCCGTCGTTGGCGCTGGTGGACGCGCAAAGTGTCAAATTGGCCCCACGCCTGGGCCAGCAGCGGGGCTTGGATGCGCACAAACGCGTCAACGGCCGCAAGCGCCAAGTACTCTGCGATACGGGCGGGCGTATCTGGCGCGTCGTGGTGCACGCGGCCAATGGCCACGACAGCCGCGGGGCGCAACCCTTGTTGCCAGCACGCCATCAGCTACGTCCGGCCTGGGCCAGTCGGCTGCGTAGCGTGTTGACGGACAAGGCATATCAAGGACGTTTTGCGCAACAAGTGCAGGCCTTGGGCTGGCAACATCAAGTGGCCAGTCGGCCCCCAACCGCCGGGCGCGGCTTCGTGCCGGTCGCCAAGCGCTGGGTCGTGGAACGCACCTTTGCCTGGCTCAACTGCTTCCGCCGAGTGGTCATGGACTACGAGCGCCAACCCGCAAGCCACGCCGCTTGGCTGCTAGTTGCTAACTTAACTCTGTCCCTCCGACGAGCTACTTGTGCGTAATTCCCAAACACGTTCTTA
>NZ_JAFLQZ010000045.1 GCF_017313265.1 Hymenobacter telluris
TAGGCTGTGTGGACAGCAAAGGCAGTAATTTTGCCTCATGCGTCGTCATGAATTAACCGAACGTGAGTGGAAGCTAGTCGAAGCGCATACGGTGGGTCGTTTGGGCGCAGGGCGCGACAACCGCTTGTTCGTCAACGCTGTGCTCTATCGGGTGCGTACGGGCTGTGCTTGGCGTGACTTACCCGAACGGTTTGGCCCCTGGAACACCGTGGCCCGTCGCTTTCGGCGTTGGGCGCTGGCTGGGGTGTGGCAAGCCCTATTCCACGCCGTGCAGGAGCCCGACTACGCCTGGGTACTGGTCGACTCGACCACGGCCAAAGCGCACAAAGCGGCAGCGGGGCAAAAAAAAGCACGCCCGCAGCCGAAGCATTAGGCCGCTCCCGCGGGGGCTTCTCCACCAAGGTGCACGCTGTCGTTGATGCGTTGGGCAACTGCCTGCACTTGGTGCTCACGGCGGGCGAAGCGGCGGATAGTCCGCAGTTGCCTGCCTTGCTGGCTGCCTTGTCCGAGCAACCTGGCGCGGTGGTTGCGGACAAAGCCTACGACACCAACCACGTACTCGACGTCCTTGCCTTATGCGCGGTCGAAGCGGTCATCCCACCCAAATCCAACCGGCTCGACCAACGCGCTTACGACGAAAACCTCTATGCCGACCGCAACAAGGTCGAACGCTTTTTCGGTCGGCTCAAAGAAGCACGGGGCTTTGCGACCCGCTATGAGAAAACAGCCACCTCCTTTTTAGCCGTCGCCCATTTGCTGGCTGCGTTAGATTGGATGCGCTAGCTGTCCACACAGCCTAG
>NZ_JAFLQZ010000046.1 GCF_017313265.1 Hymenobacter telluris
CTAGGAAGTGTTAACAGTGGTTATTTTGCGGCATGGAACAGATGTTGACGGACGCGCAGTGGGCGCGGTTAGCGCCGCTGTTGCCGGGGCGACCGGGCACAAGCGGCGGGCGCGGGCGCGACAACCGCCAATTTGTGGAGGCCGTGCTCTGGCTGGCCCGCAACGGGGCGCGCTGGCGGGCCCTGCCGCCGGAACGCGGCAACTGGCACACGACATACACGCGCTTCCAGCGCTGGGCCACCTCGGGCGTGTGGCAACGCGTGTTCGAAGCCGTGCAGGACGAAGCCGCTCTGCACACGCTGCTGGTGGACTCGACCACGGTGCGGGCCCACCAGCACGCGAGCGGGGCGCGCAAAAAAACGGGCCGCAAGCCCTCGGGCGCAGCCGCGGCGGGCTGACGACGAAGCTGCACGTGGCTGCCGACGCCCGCGGCCGGCCCGTGCGCTGCCGCCTCACCGCCGGCCAGCGCCACGACGCGCCGCAGGCCCTGCCCTTGCTCGCGGGCCTGGCCCCGGCCTATCTCATTGCCGACCGGGGCTACGATTCCGACCCACTGGTCGCTGCGCTGGCCGCCCGCGGCACCGTGGCCGTGATTCCGCCCCGACGCAAACGCCGCCACCCACGCGCGTACGACGCGCACTGCTACGCCCAACGCCACCCCGTCGAGCGGCTCTTCAGCCGCCTGAAACAGTTTCGCCGCGTCGCCACGCGCTATGATAAGCTCGAGGCCCATTTTTTAGCCTTTATTCACCTGGCCGCAACCGTCCTCTGGCTGCGCGACTGTTAACACCTCCTA
>NZ_JAFLQZ010000047.1 GCF_017313265.1 Hymenobacter telluris
AACAGGTAACTGGGGCTAAGTCGTAACAAGGTAGCCGTACCGGAAGGTGCGGCTGGATCACCTCCTTTCTGGAGCAATCCGACTCGGTAGGTTCTCTGACCTTACCTGCTACACCTTCACCAAGTTGTTATTTCCTTCATTCAACGATTTGCGTAAGAATAGCTTCGATACTGGTGCTATTCTTCTTTTCCTTCACTTGCAGAGGGAATACGTTCTTTGACATAAGGTAACAAGAGAGAAACAAAGCAACGCGGCTTTCCTTTTCGAAGGCAAAGCCGGAGCGTCCGTCTTCCGTTAGGAACGACGGGCAAGCGAGAAGTAAGCAAGGGCACACGGGGGATGCCTAGGCTCTCAGAGGCGAAGAAGGACGCGATAAGCTGCGAAAAGCGACGGGGAAGGGCACATACCTGGTGATCCGTCGATATCCGAATGGGGCAACCCCTTATCTTGAAGAGATAAGATCTCCTTCGTTAGGAAGGTAGAGGCAAACGCCGGGAACTGAAACATCTAAGTACCGGCAGGAACAGAAAATAACAATGATTCCCCAAGTAGTGGCGAGCGAACGGGGACGAGCCCAAACCGGGTTGGTTACGGCCAGCGCGGGGTTGTAGGACTGCAACATCTGATTGAGTACTTTTAGCTGAATGACGTGGGAAAGTCAACCAGAGACGGTGAGAGTCCGGTAAGCGAACTGAGTATTCACGGTAGCAGACTCCTGAGTAAGGCGGGACCAGCGAAATCCCGTCTGAATCCGGCGGTACCATCCGCCAAGGCTACATACTCCTGAGAG
>NZ_JAFLQZ010000048.1 GCF_017313265.1 Hymenobacter telluris
AAGGTGGTGGTAAAACAGAAGGTGATATCAAGTTGCGGTTAGTCGGCGATTATGTTCGTCAATGACGAGTTGAATACGCACGTGATGCATGGCTAAGCAGCGACTAAAGGAACACGTTTTTCGCACAAGCACCGCGCACTTCTGCCGCAGCGAACAGTTGATAGCTTCCACGATGCTAGTGTGCCCACTGCCTTTGGGGCTGGGCCGATGCGCTTGTGGTGGCAGCACTTGGCTGTAAGCTTCCCACTCATCCGTGAAGTACCAGGTACCCGTCTGATACTCTTCGGGCAGAGTGGCCCACAGTCGGCGCAAGGTGGTCGCACCCCGGCAGCCCAGTGCCCAGGCCACAATGCGGCGGCTATGCCGCTCAATAGCCAACCAGAGCCAGACTTTGCGCTTTTTGCGGCCCACGAAGGTCCACATCTCATCCAGTTCGAGTACCCGGGGCCGGCTCGGTTTGGGCCGCAACTGCGGTGTGGTCTGCGCTTTTTTTTGCCAGTTTGACAATCGTTGGGCGCGAAACGCCGGTCAAGCGTACGATGGCGCGTTGCGAAACCCGCTCCAACAGTAGCAACTCGACCTGGGCATACTGCACAGCTTTGCCGACCGCAGCCGGAACAAACAGGGCCTGATGGCGGCAGGTCGTGCACTGGTACTTGGGCTGGCCGTTACGGCTGCCATTCTTTCGCACGGCCGTGCTGCCGCACTTGCCACACGTGAACGGGGTTTGAAGCATACACTCAAGTTACGAATCACCCCTTATATTACCACTGCC
>NZ_JAFLQZ010000004.1 GCF_017313265.1 Hymenobacter telluris
TGAGGAGGGAAGCCTAGTACATAGCTTCTAGGCCACTCCCTAATAAATCACGCATCTTCATGAATGCATTTATAGATACCATTACCTCCACCGACCCGGCGGTGCGGAACCGGTCGTTCTACGACCTGAGCCGCGGACTGTCGGCGCGGACGCTGTTGCAGCACCTGCGGGAGCTGGACGAGTTCCGGAAGGCTACGCCCAACCTGTATGATAAGGTGCGGGCCATTCTGTTTCTGTACGCGGGCTTCCGGTTTTTCTTGCAGGAGTCCGAGGAAACTGCGCCGGTGGGCAAGATTCCGTACGCGGGCTTCGAGGACCTACTGGGCCGCCGGTTCGAGCACGCCATCAGCACGTTTCTGAAGGAGTTGGACGCGCACGGGCCCAACGCCACGCTGTTCAGCGCCCTGGCCGAAAGCTACCACCACCTCTCCTTCCAGATTCTGGCCGACCAGGTGCGCAAGAGTGTGCGTTCCAGTAAGGGCAACCAATGGATGTTCCGCGTCGGCCACCAGGAAGAGCACCCGATTCGCATTCATCCGCAACTGCTTCAGCGCCAGGAAGGCAGCTTGTTCTATCCCGTTCTGCACGAAAGCACCTCGGTGCGCATGGACCTCACCCACAGCGGCTGGTCGGATATCTTCTTCCTGGGTATGGACTACCCGGAGGGCGCCCGCGTGGTGAACCTCTCCATCGACCTGGGTATGTTCGGGCGCGACAAAGACATTCTGCCGCCCCTGCACGCCTACGTGCGCGTAATTCCCGACCCGGTGCTGCGCCTGACCAGCATCGACCTGAACACCACCAAGGACATCCACGACCTGGCCGACCTGTTCAACTTCGGCAACGACTACCTGAGCCTGGTGAAGGCCGGCGTCATTGCCTCCGGCATGATTCCGCCTTCGTTTGAAGGCACCAACCAGAGCCTGCCCGATATTCTGGCGCGCATGGTGGCGCCGGGTATGGGCATTGAGCTGGTTACCAAGGTAAACGACATTCCGAAAGGCTCGCGCTTTGCGGTTTCCACCAACCTGCTCGGCTCTATCATCAGTTTGCTGATGCGCGCCACCGGCCAAACCCAGCAGCTAACCGACGGCTTGCTGGAAAGTGAGCGGCGTTTGGTGGCTTCGCGCGCTATTCTGGGCGAATGGATTGGCGGCTCCGGCGGCGGCTGGCAGGACTCCGGCGGGGTGTGGCCCGGCATCAAGGCCATTCAGGGCACCTTCGCGCAGCCCGGCGACCCGGAGTACGACATCAGCCGCGGCACGCTACTGCCCCGCCACCGAGTATTGGAGGGCGAGGAAGTGCACCCCGAAATGGAAGAGCGGATTATGAAGTCGTTGGTGCTTATGCACGGCGGCATGGCCTCCAACGTGGGGCCTATTCTGGAGATGGTGACCGAGAAATACTTGCTGCGCGGCGAGCAGGAAACGGCCGCCCGCCAGCAAACCAACCAGGTATTCGACAACATTCTGGCCGCCATCCGGGAGGGTGATATTCAGAAGCTGGGTGCCAACACGGCCCGGAACTTCGAGGGGCCCATCAAAACCATCATTCCCTGGGCCACCACCTACTTCACCGAGCAGCTGATTGCCAAGGCGAAAAAGGAATTTGGGGCCGACTATTACGGTTTCCTGATGCTCGGCGGCATGTCGGGCGGCGGCATGGGCATGTTTGTGAACCCCGACAAGTACGAGCACTACAAGGTGCGCGTGCTGGAGCTGCTGCGCCAGACCAAGCAGGAACTGTCGGCGGCGCTGCCGTTTGCCATGGAGCCGGTAGTCTACAACTGGAGCATCAACAAGCGCGGCACCTGGGCCAGTCTGCACCAGGGCGCCGAAGCGCTGATGCCGGAGCAGTACTACGCCATTCACGTGTCGCAGCTGGTACGGCAGGAGCCCGCAACCATTGCCTACATCCGGCGGGCGGAAATCGACTTCTTCACCACCCACTGCGAGCAAAACAACCTGGCCTACCCCCTGCTGCGCACCATCGTCAGCAACCTGTTCAAAGTATCGGACCCTACGGCCCAGGGCAACCGCAGCACGGAAAACGAGAAAGCCGAGCGCATCAAGCAGGAAAACGGCTTCGACTACATTCAGCACGAAGACATCCGGGAGGAGCTGCAGAAGGGCCGCATTGGCCTGTCCCGCAACCGCCTTTCCAACGATACCACCATCGAGGACGTGCAAGCGCCCGACGTGGTGCAGTTCGACAGCCTGAGGGAGTACGAGGCCGCCGGCGCAGCCGCCATCCAAGCCAATAAAGTGGCCGTGCTGAGCCTCGCGGCCGGCGTGGGCAGCCGCTGGACCAAAGGCGCGGGCGTTATCAAGG
Organism: Hymenobacter telluris; assembly: GCF_017313265.1. Taxonomy (GTDB): domain Bacteria; phylum Bacteroidota; class Bacteroidia; order Cytophagales; family Hymenobacteraceae; genus Hymenobacter; species Hymenobacter telluris. The sequence continues at coordinate 2,332 of NZ_JAFLQZ010000004.1, forward strand.
CCCTGAACCCGTTTGTGGAGTTCAACGGCCAACACCGCAGCTTCCTGGAGATTCACCTGGCCAAAACGCGCCGCGTGGCCCAGCAGTACGGCGCCACCATTCCGCACGTGGTAGCTACCAGCTACCTCACCCACGAGCCCATCCGCAAGCAGCTGGAAGCCACCGGCAACTTCGGCTACAACGGGCCGGTGTACCTCTCCGAGGGCCGCAGCATCGGGCAGCGTTTTGTGCCCACCGAGCGGGATTTGCGCTTTATGTGGGAGGAAATGCCCCAGGAAACCCTCGACGAGAACAAGCAGAAAGTGCGCGACGCCGTGCGCGGCAGCATGATCAACTGGGCCAAAGGCAAGGGCGAAGGCACCGACTACGTGGACAACATTGCCGCCCAGCGGTTCTCGCCCCTCGGCCACTGGTACGAGGTATCCAACCTGCTCCGCAACGGTACGCTGGCCCAGCTGCTGCGCGAAAATCCGCAGGTGGAAACCCTCATGCTCCACAACATCGACACGCTGGGCGCCGACGTGCACGCGGCGGCGCTGGGCTACCACCTGGCCTCCCGCAACGTGCTGACCTTCGAGGTGATACCGCGCCGCATCGAGGACCGGGGCGGCGGACTGGCCCGCGTGAACGGCCAGGTGCGCCTGCTCGAAGGCCTCGCCCAGCCCCACGAGGAAGACGAGTTGGCCCTGAGCTACTACAACACCATGACCACTTGGATTCAGGTGGATGAGCTGCTGGCCCTGTTCGGCCTCACCCGCCAGGACCTGCAAGTGAACGACGAAGCCCAACTGGCCCGCGCCGTGCGCAGCGTGGCCCAGCGCATCCCTACCTACGTCACCATCAAAGACGTGAAGTACCGCTGGGGCCACGGCCAGGAAGACATTTACCCCGTAGCGCAAATCGAGAAGCTCTGGAGCGACATGTCGGCCCTGCCGGACGTGCAGTGCGGCTACGTGGTAGTACCGCGCAGCCGCGGCCAGCAGATGAAGGACCCCGCCCAGCTGGACTCCTGGGTAACAGACGGCAGCAAAGCCCACGTGGAATCGTTGGGTACGTTTTAAGTAGCTGTTAGTGTCATTCCGAGTGCAGCGAGGAATCTGAGTTAGCCGGTTATGGTTAATACAGATTCCTCGCTTCATTATGGGATGACAGCTAGTTGTTCCTCACCACCATTTCCATTCTCCGCACGAAGGAGGTAAACTATTCTGCCAGTTTACTATTTTCTGCCTCGTAGGAAAGCCAAAATGCTTACTGAATTCATCATAACTTGTAGTTGCCGGCAGTCCTTTTTTAGCTAAAATTGTTTTTCTAAGATGTTGGTAGCGTGAATGACGTAAATCACGCTCTTCTACTTCATCTTGTCCGGCAGATAAGTAGAAATGGCGTTCGGGGTGGAAGAAAAAACTCTCTGAGTTGATATCTGCTAATGGTCTTACGTGATGAGTCCACTCAGACATGATTTTTTCATTCTCTCGGCTTAGCATTTCGTCTTCGGGTACGATAATAGAAGCAATTCCCCATTGATAATGGTATCCGCGAGGGCCATTCTGGTATAATGGCTCAAACGCCTGCGGGAGTTGATGCAACTGCTCCACCTCAACCTTCTGATGCGCTACTATTGGTAAACAGCCGTTCAGGATGTAATAGTCGCTGAGGAGCAGTGGAGGATAACGCCCAGCACTAGCCAACTCTTCTGTACTCAACTCTGGTACGGTCTTCTGAATTTTTAGGACCTCCGCCATCATCAATGAGCCAATAATACGGCACAGATAATGATAGCCGCCGGTATATCCAGGAGGATTCTGTATCCAGGATGTCTGACGTAATCGGTTTATATCTAGAATTAAACGGCAGAATCCATAGCCACTATCATTACTTAGAGTGAAGGCCACTACATCTCCAACCTTGTAGCTTATTTTGGGTATTGGCGTATGAAGCCGGGCCGTTAATTGCTGCGGGTAGTCAACTGGCTGCCTTGCAATAAAGCCATCAAGCCACCGGGCTGCATCCAACCATGAGTTATATACTCCACGAGCCTTTAGGGAGATAAACGAAAAGTCTGGCGTATAAGCGGAAAATTGTGTGGCTCCATCAAAGAAAAAACGGTACCCCGTAGGCCTATACTTTTCTACATTCGACCCAGTAATACTCCGTGGTTTACCTCGTCCCGAAGCTGTGCGCATAAGCTTTTCCGGCGTTAGCTCGATATCATAATCAGCCTCACTAAAGGCATCAGGGCCTTTAGAAGTGAAGTATGATACAATTTTGCGGATTGCTGTTTCGTCATGATAGAACACCATATTGGGCAACCATTCCTCGCGCTGCCAATGCGGCTCTACAATACGTAACCCAAGATAAGGACGCTGGTCGTTGGTAAGCTCTGGTCGCATTATGGCAAGATAGACTTCCATTCCAAAATTCTCCCCGACCTTCGGCCACCAATTTGCCGTTTTCGTTGTTATCAGCGAATATCTACTACCACTCTGTTGACTGAACAACCGACCTATACCGACCCGTACGCAGTAGAGAAAGAACTGCGTAAGGTGCAGGCCCTCATGAAGCTGGAACAGCAGGAGGACCTGGAGCAATTCAAACTCAAAAACGCCAAGGCCAGCATTGCCGAGCGCCAACAGCGCGGCCTGACCTGGTATCCCGTCAAAATCATCAAGGAAGACATCGGCTTCGGCGGCAAGCTGGTGCTGGAACTGGAACGCCCGGCGGCGCAGAACGGCTTGCACCTGTTTCAGGTGGGCAAAAACGCGGCCTTGTTTGGCAACGTGCCCGGCCGCTCCGGCTCCGACCGGCCCACGCTCAACGGCGTGATTACGGCCGTGAAGCGTAATAAAATCCTGCTAGCCACCACCAAAGAAGACCTCCCCGATTGGGTGGATGAAGGCAAGCTCGGCGTGGACCTGACCTTCGACGAGGTGAGCTACCGCGAGATGGAGTACGCCCTGGGCAAGGTGATGGGCGCCTTCGATGGGCGCCTGGCCGAGCTGCGCGACGTGCTGCTGGGGGCCAAACCCGCGCAGTTCCGTCCCGAAACCGAAGCCACGCTCTACTATCCTTCGCCCCTGAATGAGTCGCAGCTGGCGGCGGTGCGGCACGTGCTGGCCGCTAAAGACGTGGCCATCATCCACGGTCCGCCCGGCACCGGCAAAACCACCACGCTGGTGCAGGCCATTATGGAAACCACTCGGCGCGAGCGGCGGGTGCTGGTGTGTGCGCCCAGTAACACGGCCGTGGATTTGCTGACCGAAAAGCTGGCCGAGCGCGGCGTAAACGTCATCCGGATGGGCAACCCCAGCCGGGTGTCGGACTTGCTGCTCGAGCACACGCTCGACGCCCAGATTATGGCCCACAAGAGCTACCCCGAGCTGAAAAGCATGCGCCAGACCGCCGAGCAGTACCGCGAAGCGGCCGGCAAGTTCAAGCGCCATTTCGGGTGGGAAGAGCGGGAGGAGCGCCGCCAGCTCAAAGAGCAGGCCCACCTGATGCTGCAAGATTCCGACAACCTGGAGCGCTACATCACCGAAGATTTGCTGGACAAGGTGCAGGTGATTACCTGCACGCTGGTGGGCGCCAGCAACCGCGCCATCCGCCACCTCACCTACGAAACCATCTTCATTGACGAAGCCGCGCAGGCCTTGGAGCCGGGCTGCTGGATTCCGATAACCAAAGGCAACCGCGTGGTACTGGCCGGCGACCATCAGCAGCTGCCGCCCACCATCAAGAGCGAAAAAGCGGGAGCCTTGCGCGAAACGCTGTTTGAGAAGTGCATCCGGCGCCAGCCCGAAACGGCCCGCATGCTGGAAGTGCAGTACCGCATGCACGAGCAGATTATGGAGTTCAGCTCCGAGCAGTTCTACGACGGCAAGCTGGTGGCCGCCCCCACCGTGGCCCACGCCGACCTGCCCGACTACGACATCCGCTTCGCCCCCGACCAGGCCGTGGAGTTCCTGGATACGGCCGGCTTCGGCTTCCTGGAGCTGGGCATTGCCGAAAGCCGCTCCATTGCCAACCCCGAAGAGGCCGACCTGCTACTCAAGCGCCTGGCGCAACTCCTGGAGCCCTACGATGCCGCCGACCACACCGAGGATTTGCTGACCATCGGGGTAATTGCCCCCTACCGCGCCCAAATCAACTATTTGAAGGACGCCGTGGAAGGCAACGCCGAGCTGGCCGGCCTCCTGGAGCACCGCATGTTGAGCGTGGGTACCGTGGACTCGTTCCAGGGCCAGGAGCGCGACATCATTGCCATCAGCCTCACTCGCAGCAACACCCAGGGCGAAATCGGCTTCCTGAGCGACATCCGCCGGATGAACGTAGGCATGACCCGCGCCCGCAAAAAGCTGCTCATCGTCGGTGATTCTTCTACGCTCGGTTCGCACCCGTTCTACAAGGCCTTCCTCGACTACGTGGAAAGCATTGGGGCCTACCGCACGGCCTGGGAGCTGCAATAAGGCGTAAGTCCGCACACGAAGAAGCCTCCGTTTCAGATTCGGTGTCACCGAGTTTGGAACGGGGGCTTCTTCGTGCGTGTGCGGACTGTGAGAAACTTACCGCACCGATAAACCCCGGCCGGCGGCTAAGTTGCGTTGGCGAAGCAGGGCTTCCAGGAAGTAATAATCGGCGTAAATGAGCGGTACATCTATTTCGCTGTTCATGGGTTTCGAGCCGGTGCTGTGTTGCAGCAGGAAGCCTTGGCTGCCGCCGGGCTTGGCGGTGTAGCTGCGGGCCAGGTTGGCCATCATTTGGTCGGCTTTGCTGCGGTAGAGTACCCCGCGCGTGGCGCTGAACGTGCTGAGCTCATACAGCCCCGAGGCAATAATGGCCCCGGCGGAGGCGTCGCGCGGCTCGTTGGGGATGTTGGGGGCGTTGAAGTCCCAGTACGGAATCAGGTCCGGGGGCAGGTTGGGATGATTGAGGATGTACTGGGCTACCTTTTCGGCTTGCGCGAGGTAGGCGGGGTTCTTGGTTTCGCGGTAGCACATGGTGTAGCCATACAGCGCCCAGCCCTGCCCCCGCGCCCACGCCGACGCGTCGGCGTAGCCTTGGTGCGTCATTTTCTTTACTGGCTGGCCCGTGGCCGTGTCGTAGTCCACTACGTGGTAGGAGCTGAAATCGGGCCGGAAGTGGTGGCGCAGGGTGGTATTGGCGTGGCTGACGGCAATTTTGTAGAACGACGAGTCGCCGGACAGCCGGGTGGCGGCGAACAGCAGCTCCAGGTTCAGCATGTTGTCGATGATGACTGGAAAGCCCCAGGTTTCGCGGTGATGGTCCCAGGAACGCAGCGCGCCCACCGTGGGGTTGAAGCGGGTGCAGAGCGTGCGCGCCGACTCCAGCAGCACGGCCCGGTAGGTGGCATCCTGGGTGAGGCGGTAGCCCTGCCCAAAGCTGCAATACACCTTGAAGCCCATGTCGTGGGTGGTGGCGTTGGTTTTTTCGGGCTCGATGCGGGTGGTATAGGTTCGGGCCGCCGCCTGCCACTTCGGCTGCCCGCTGGCTTCGGAAAGCAGCCATAAGTAGCCCGGAAAGAAGCCGCTGGTCCAGTCGCGCGAGGGCACCAGCACCAGCTCTCCGCTCGGTGTGAGCGTGCGCGGCGACACGAAAACCGGCTTACCGGCCGCCGCAGGCTTTTGCTGCATAGCTTTTGGCACCTGTTTGAGCAGCAAAGCGGCCTGCGTTTCGGCCAGCTTCACGGTCTTTTTATAAGGAGCCTGGCCCAGCGCCTGCGTGGCCAGCAAGGCCAGGACTAAGTGGAAAAACGCGGTTTTTCTGTTCATCTGAATACATTCTTGCGCCATAGCTTGCGCCAGGCGGCGTTGCAGCAACGCGCCGGCCCGCTGGCTTGATGGTGGGTTGGAGAAAAGGAATCAGTTCAGCCAGATCAGGGGGTTGCGGACGGGCAGGTTGCGCACCACTTCTTCCACCTGCGGGGCGTGTTCCAGGCGCTGCCAGACAGCAAACCACTCGCGCTGGTTGAACTGCACGGCGCCCAGTACCAGAAAAGGCTGCGCCACCGGCCAGTTGTTCCAGTACATCACGTCTTTAGCGAAAGGCCAGGCGTGTTTATCGGCCACAAAAGGGTACAGAAACTCGATGCCCCGCCGGATGCTGCGGCCGTCCGGGGTCTGGTACACCCACAGGTTGTCCTGGTGGCGGCTGAGGATCTGGCAAATCATGGTCATGGCATCCAGGTTGAACAGCGAGTAGCCGTAGGGCTTGGTGCGCTTGGTTTCCAGCGGAAAAGAGCCGTTGGCGGCCATTTGGGTCGGGAGCAATACCGTTTTGTACCGCTCCCGGCAGAAGTTCAGCAGCTCTTGGTTGCCGGTGAGGCGGGCAAAGGCGGCCACTTGCATTACCCAGCAGGTGCCGTGGTTGTTGGCGGCCTTCATTTCGTCCTGGCCGTACGGGTGCGTCGTCAGCCAGGTCAGGTACTGCGCAAACCAGCTTTTGATGCCGGCCAAATCGGTGCTATTGAACTGTTTATCCGCCTGCATGACCAGCACGCCCTGGGCCACTTCCATCAGCTGAATGGTATCAATAATGCCAATACCCCGCCCGGTGAAGCGGCCGGTAATGGCCTGCGCGTACAGCAACGACGGATTCATGCGCGTAGCTGGGTCCAGAAACCAAGCCCGCAGGTGCATTAGCGCGTGGCGCACGTACTGCGCATCGTGGGTGAGCTGGTAGGCCGAAGCCAGCGCCCCGATAATGCGGCTGAACCGAATCATGGCTTGGCGGTGCGCCACGAAGTTGGCCGGGTTGGTTTTTCCGTCGCGCTGGATGTAGGGGCCGCTGGGATTCGCAGGGTCGGGCCACCAGTAGTCCCCCTCCGAAAAGAAGTCGTGGGGGCCGCCCGCACTGCGTGGTGAGGTACTACTCGTTACCGTAACCGGTGCCTGCTGCAAGGCCCAGGCGGCTTCGGCCAGCACCTGGCGGCGCAATACTGCCTCGGCCTGCCGCTGGAGCTTAGGGCTGGGTGCGCCAGCGAAGCTGAACCACGCATTGAGCAGGAGCAACAGCAGAAGCAGGATTGGTTTGCGGTTCATTGTAGTTGTGGTTCAAGCAGATATGACAATCAACCTGTTTGCTAAATGCTGTAGAGACGCGACACTTGGCTGCGCCGACCTGCGGTTCGCGTCTACATCCTGCCTGTTGCTTATAGCATCAGCAGCACCGTTTCCAGGCCGGGCGACTGCACGGCTACGGCGGTTTTGCCGGGCTGAGCTTCCAGGCAGATGATGGCCCGACCGTTGTAGGCCTGCACCTTGCGCGAGCCGCTGCTGGTACCCAAGTCGTCGTGGAGCTGGCCCGCGCCGACCAGGGAAAATTCCACCCAATTGGCGGCGTCCAGGCACTGCACGCCCTGGGCATCGTAGAGCTTCACTTCCACGGTGGTTTGCCCGTTGGTGTCGGCTATTTTACTGAGGACCAACTTGGTGGGCTTGCCCCATTTCTGGGTTTGGTAGCGGAAGCTGATGTGGTCCTGCACCGTTTGCTTGCCTTGGCTGGCCACCACGCGCAGCTGGTTTTCGCCGGGGGCGAAGGGCACGTTCCAATGCAGGCCGGCCGCCGGAAAGTCCTGGGAGTTGCGCTTTTTCACGCCGTAGCTTTTGCCGTTCACGAACAGCTCGGCCTCGGCGCAATTGGAGTACACTTTCACCATTTTCAACTCGCCTGCTTCGCCCCAGCGCACCGGCCAGGAGTGGCCGTAGAGGTGCACCATCGGGGCGGTGGTCCAGTAGGACTGGAACACGTAGTAGGCCTCTTTGGGCGTGAAGTCGCGCTCCACTACGCCCTTTTGGTTCATGTAGGGTACGGGGTTATCGGGGCGCACGGGGGTCGAGAAGTCCTTGAAGGGCCAGTAGGCGGTGCCGCTCAGCCAGGGCATGGTTTCCTGCTCTTTGAGGTGCCAGTCCACGAGGTTGCAGAGGTAACTTTCGCTCCAGTCGCCATCCTTGGAAACCCGGGCGCTGCCCCCGAACAGGGACGCGTCGCCGGCCCGCTCGTCGGCGCCCTGGCCGGCGGTTATTTTAGCCAGGGCATTGTCGGGGGTTTCGGAGTGGCGGCCGGCGTGGCTGTCGCCGCCCCATTCCACGTGCAGGAAACGCTTCACGCCCGCAAATTCCTTCTCGGTAACTTCTTTGTAATCAGTGTATATACCGCGGTACCAACCAGCCCAGATGGAGGGCGAGTACACATCTACAATGTCCTTGCAGAAGTCGCAGCGGCGGATGGCGGTGTAGCGGGAACGGTCGAACTGGTGCGAAAGGTCGTTGAGCTCGGTCATGAAGGCGCGAATCTTCTGCTTGTCGAACTCGGGGAAGTCGCCGGGCCAGTCGTTTTCGTTGCCGAGGCCCCAGATGATGATGCTGGGGTGGTTGTAGTGCTGCTGCACCATATTGCGGAGCATGCGCTTGGCCTGCGCCTGGTACACGGGGCCGCCCAGCCCGCCGCGGCACCACGGAATTTCCTCCCACACCAGTATCCCCAGCGAATCGCAGAGGTTGAGCACGATGCGCGACTGTTGGTAGTGCCCCAGCCGAATGAAGTTGACACCCATGCGCTTCATGAGCACCATTTCCTCCCGAATCATGGCCTCGGTCATGGCGGCGGCTACGCCGGCGTGGTCTTCGTGGCGGTGGGTACCACGCAGCAGCAGGCGCTGCCCGTTCAGCTTATACGGGCCGTGCTCCACAAATTCGCTGTGCCGAAAGCCTACTTTATTGGTCTGCTGATACGCCTGCGGCCCGTTGCCCACCGTCAGCTGCACCGTGTAGAGCTGCGGCCGGTCCGGCGACCAAAGCCGGGGGTTCTTCAGCACGAATTGGTGCAGTTCCACTTCGCCGGCTTTCACCATCAGGCGGCCCTGGTACTTGCCCACCGGCTTGCCCTGCGGATCAAGCAGGCGCACTGACACTGGTGTTTCGGTGGTTGACAGGCTACTTTCCAGGAAGGTGGCTTTCAGCGTGAGTGAGCCGGTTTTGCCAGCGGCATCCACTTCCGCCTTGGCGGCCAGCCGCTCCACCGCTACTGCCGGCAGATACTCCAGGTTCAGGTAGCGGTACAAACCGCCGTACACGTTGAAATCCGACAAATCGGAGGGTATCATTTCCAGGTCGCGGGAGTTGTCGCACCGGATGCTGAGCGGGATTCGGCCGTTGAACTGCTTCTGGTACGCCTCCGTCTGCTGAAATATGGCCACGGCATTGGTAATATCCACGGTCCACTCATCGTAGCCGCCCACGTGGCTGCCTACTTTGGTGGTGTTGATGTAGACGTCGGTTTTCTGGCCGGCCCCCTCGAAATGCAGGCGCGTGCGGCCGTTGGCGTAGGGGTTTTGCACGGTGAGCTGGGTGCGGTACCAGCCTGGCCCCTGGTAATAATTCTGGTCGGGGCGCACGGCATCATGAGCGTTGAAGCAGTGCGGCAGCGTCACGGATTGCCACAGCGGCACGCTTTCGGGGTTGCCTGCTACCACCGGCCGCACCGCTTCCCACACGCCGCCCAAATCCTGCCGCACAAATTCCCAGCCGGTGTTCAGGCGGGTAGTGCGCTGGGCTAGCGCTACATTGGCTAGGAGGAGTAGAAAGGCAATCAGCTTTACTTTCATGTGGTTTCTAATACAGCGTGCGTGGGCCTCCCCCCGGCCCCCTCTCCCGCGGAAAGGGGGAGCCTTGCGTCAGGGCGGGAGGGAATGAGTGCAAACAGGTATGAGTCAATACTCCTACCCTCTTAACCTCCTACCCTCACGCCTAGAGAGTTGCGCTTATATCTCCCAGGGAGTGGATTTGAAATCGGGGTACAGGGCCAGCACCTGGGGGGCGTTCAGCGAGGGGTACTCCTGCGCGGCGCGCTGGTAGAGCATGAGGGCCGTGTGATTGGAGGTCGGGGTTACGTCGGCGCGGTCCATCTGCTTTTCCCGCCGCAGGTACGGCTGCAACCACTCCACTCCTTTTTGGAGGCCGCGGCCGTCGGCGGTGCGGTACTGCCACAGGTCCACGCCAGCCTGGCGGGCCAGAACAGCGAGCTGCACCCAGCCTTGCAGGTTCATGGAGGTGTAGTTCCAGGGGCGGGTGCGGGCCAGTTCCAGCGGCTGCCCACCATCGGGGGCGAATTGTAGGGCCACGCGCGGCACGGTTTGCTTTTCCAGCGTGGTGCGGGCCAGGGTTTTGTTGCCGGTGAACAAGGCAAAATCCACCACTTGCAGGTCGTAGAACGTGCCGTGGTTGTTTTTGGTGTTGCCCTCGGCTACGCCCAACTTGCTGGTGGTCAGCCATTCGGTGTACTGGCTGAACCAGGTTTTGAGGCCACTCACCAGCTTCTCATCCACGCTTTTGCTGCCGCTCATCAAGGCCAAGGCCTCGGGTATTTCCACCAGGTGGCGGGTCTGGATGATGCCGTAGCTGCGGCCCTCCGTGGTGCCCGGAATGCCCTGCCCGTAGTTCAGGTTGGGGTTCATGCGGGTGGCAGGGTCCAGGAAGAAACCGCGCAGCTGACGCGCGGCCTGGGTAGCATACTTCTCGTCACCGGAGAAGTAGTACGCCAGCGCCAGGGTCTTCACATCTTTGCACACGCCGGCCAGGGCCGCATCGTCTTTCAGCTCCTTGCTTTCCGGGTTCACCAGGCCATCCTTCTGGATGTAGGGCTTGCCATCGGGCTTGCTGGGGTCGGGCCAGAAATACGGCGCCTGCGACATAAAATCGTGCTTGTCGCCACTGGGCGGCAGTTTGGCCTTGCTCGTGACGGTGTACACGTCGTGTTGCAGCGCCTTGTCGGCCTGGCTCAGCACCGACTTCACTTGCTCCATTTCCGGCGCGCTGCCGCGCTTATATGCCGCCTTGTAGCTGGCCATACGGGTGGCATCGAGCAGTAGGAAAGGCTGCGTGGAAGCGGCTTGCGCCGCCCCTACTGTAACCAGCACTAGCCAAATCAACGCCCCACAAAGGCTTTTGGTGAGAGTACCCATTAAATATGGCCTGGATTCTGAGTGAGGTTTGGGTTAAGCAGCAACTCGGGCTGCGGCAGCGGGAACAGGTAGTATTTATCATCGACTACGCGGGTGGGCGTGCTGGCTTGCACGGCTTGGCGCAGGCGCTTGAGCCGCACCAAATCAAACCAGCGGTGGCCTTCCTGGCACAGCTCCCAGGCCCGCTCCCGCACCAGCAAATCCACGAAGGCATCCTTGGTGGTAGCCCCCCCCAGCGGCGCCAACCCAGCGCGCGTGCGCACCGCATTAATGCCCTGGTACTTGCTGGCGTCGGTGGCGTTCAGGTTGTTGAGGGCCTCCGACTGCATGAGCAGCACGTCGGCGTAGCGCGTAATCAGGTAGTTGGTGCGCGCATCGTTGACGATGCGCTTGGGGTCCCGGAACTTGTTGAAGTAGTAGCGCGGCAAAGTGGTAGTGCCGGCCTGGTTGCTGAGGTTCCAGGCGCGGCGCACGTCGGTGGCGGCGTAGGAAGCCACGAAGGCATCTTCCACCGTGAACGTGCCCAGCCCGCTGAGCTGCGAGGGCAAAAACTGCCGCACAATGATGCTGCCGGTGTTCGGCGGCAAGTCGAACTGGATGGAGAAGATGTGCTCGGGGCCGTTTTCCTTGTCCGGGTCGAACACGTCGCCGTACACGGGCAGCAGCCGGTAGGTGTTGGAGGTAATAACCTTGTTGCAGGCGGCCAGGGCATCCTGGTTGTCGTTGGGCTGCACGGCGGCACTGCTGGCGCGGGTTAGGTACACCTTGGCCAGCAGTGCCGTGGCGGCCCCACTGGAAACGCGCCCTTTTTCGCCGGCGGCAATCTGGCTTTCCGGGAAGCAATTGGCTTCGGCAAACTTTAAGTCGCTGATAATCTGCTCGTACACCTGCGCCAGTGGGGCGCGCGGCGGCCGAATGTCGTCGGAAGGGCCTTTTACGGTGGCCAGCACCAGTGGCACGTCGCCAAAGCAGCGGGCCATATCGAAGTAGCCCAGCGCCCGCAGAAACCGCGCGTTGCCGATGATGTTGTTTTTGCGGGCCTCGTCCATGCTCACGGTCGGCACCTTCTCAATAACGTCGTTGGCCCGGTTGATCATCCGGTAGGTGTTGGTCCACCAGCTGTTGATTTCGGTGTTGGTGGAGGTGTAGGTGAAGCGCGAGAGTTGCGCCCGCTCGTCGGTGGCCGAGCCCACCCGAATCAGGTCGGCGGGCAGCTCCGTGATTTGCCAGCCGGTGCGACCAAAGTAGGTCTGGGGCAGCAACGCGTTGAACACCCCGTTCAGGCCCGCCACGGCGTCGCCTTCACTCTTGTAGAAGTTTTCGGCGGCAATGAAATCGTAGGGTTTTTCTTCCAGAAACTTCTCGCAGGAAGTGAGGCTCAGCGAAGCCAAACCCAGTAAGCAGATATATTTTTTCATGGTCTGTCTAGTAGTTAGTAGGGAGTATTAGGTAGGGAGTAAGTGGTGTTTGAGAGCTATCAAGCTCCTTTTTCTCACAACTCAGCACTGATTACTCCTATCTGATTAGAAGCCCAGCTTCAGGCCGGCAATGAAAGTGCGGGTGCTGGGGAAGGCGTTGTAGTCGGTGTTGAGGCTCAGGTTGTCGCTGCCGAACGAGTTTACCTCGGGGTCGTAGCCGGAGTACTTGGTCCACGTCACCAGATTTTGGGCCGTGATGTACACGCTGGCCGACTTCACCACCTTGCTGAACTTAGGCACGGTGTAGCCCAGCGTCACGGTTTTGAGGCGCACGAAGCTGCCGTCTTCCAGCACGTCGTTCACGATGCCGGTGGAGCGCCGGATCGTGCTGCCGGCCCGCGGAATATTGGTATCCGTGTTGGTCGGCGTCCAGCGGTTCACCACCGATTTCAGTTTGTTGGTGCTCGTCAAGCCCGATTCCAGCTCGTAGCGGTTCAGGTTCAGCACGTCGGTGCCTTGCACGCCCTGCACAAACACGCTCAGGTTGAAGCCACCGTACTTGAAGTTGTTGGTTACGCCGTAGATGAACTGCGGCTGGGCCTGCCCGATGATGGTGCGGTCGAGGGCCGTAATGGCGCCGTCGCCGTTCAGGTCGCGGTAGCGCGGGTCGCCGGGGCGCACCACGGTGCGGGTGCCGCTGGCCTGGATTTCCTCAGTTGACTGCCAAATACCATCGAACTCATAGCCGTAGAACGAGCCGATGGGCTCCCCTACCCGCAGCACGCTGGTTTGGCCCAGGCCCGAGCCCACAAACAAGCTGGAGCTGGAAGCGCCCACGTACCGCTCATACTCGCCGTTGAGGTCCAGCACCTTATTGCGGTTCAGCGAAACGTTGAGGTTGGTGTTCCAGTTGAATTTTTCGCCGTTGAGGTTGGTGGTGTTCAGCGCAAACTCCAATCCTTTGTTTTGCACGCTGCCCGCATTCAGGTAGATGTCGTTGTAGCCCGTGGTGCGGGGGGTTGACACACGCAGCAGCAGGTCGGTAGTTTTCTTGTAATACGCGTCGGCCGTAACGTAAATGCGGTTTTGCAGGAAGGCCACATCAATGCCCACGTTGCTGGCCGCCGTGGTTTCCCAGCGCAAATCGGGGTTCACAATGTTGAGCGGCACCAAGCCCACCAGCCGGTTGCTGCCCGAGGCGTAGGAGCCCACATCATAGCGCGCCAACGACTGATAGTTGCTGATTTCCTGGTTGCCGGTGACGCCGTAGCCCACGCGCAGCTTCAGGTCACTGAGGGCGGTGAGGTTTTTCATAAACGGCTCATCGATAAGGCGGTAGGCAAAGGCCGCCGACGGGAAGTAGCCCCATTTGTTGTTCTTGCCGAAGCGCGACGAGCCATCGGCCCGCATCGTAAACGTGAACAAATACTTCTCGAACAGCCGGTAGTTGACGCGCCCGAAGTACGAAGCCAGCGTGTTGGTGTAGCGCCCCGAGTTGGGCGTCAGAATGTTGGCGCCCAGGGCCAGGTTGTCGGAGCCGAGCGTGTTGGTGAAGAAGTTGTTGGCCGAAGCCGAGAAGTCGTTGCCGTAGAACTGCTGGAACGTGAGGCCGCCCACCACGTTGAGGGCGTTGTTTTCGTTGATTTTGGTGTCGTAGGTGAGCGTGTTTTCGTTGAGCCAGCTGTAGCGGTTGGTTTCCGAGCGGGAGCCGGAGCCGTTGTTGAGGCGGCCAAGGAAGATGTCGTTCGGGCGGAACACGTCGGCCTGAATGGTGCGGTAGTCGAGGCCGGCCGTCACGCGCAAGGTCAGACCCTTGAGCACCTCGTAGTTGCCGGCCACGTTGAACAGCCCGCGCCCGGTGGTGCGGTGGTCTTTGGCTTTTTCGGCGTACGCCACCGGGTTGCCCACGTCTTCCACATACGGCAGCGGGGTATTGGAATAGGTGTACTGCCCAAACTCGTCGCGCACCGGAATGATGGGGCTAATCCGCAGGGCATCAAGCAGTACACCGCCGTTACTCCCCCCCGAGGAGTTCACGAAAGCCCGCTTCTCGAAGGTGCCCGCCACTTGGCTGGAAAGGCTGAAGCTGAGCTTCTGGCTGATTTTGCGGTCAAGGTTCAGGCGCACCGTGCCGCGCTGGAAACCCGAGTTCAGGATGATACCTTGCTGGTCGAAGTAATTGAAGCTGAGGTTGTAGCGTGTGCCTTCGTTGCCGCCATTGAAACTCAGCTGGTAGTTGCTCATGCGCGCTGGCCGCAGAATCTCGTCCTGCCAGTCGGTGCCTTCGCCCAGTGCGTCAATCTGCTCCTGGGTGTAGGGCAACGGCAGCGGACTGCTGGAGTTTTCGTTGCCCTGCTCCCGCACGTCGTTGAGGTACTCGGCAAACTCGCGGGCGTTCATCAGCTCGTACTTGTTGCGCACCATTTGTACGCCGGTATAAGCCTCGAAATTGATGTTGTTGCTGCCGGCCTTGCCTTTTTTGGTGGTGATGAGCACCACGCCATTCGCGCCGCGCGAGCCGTAAATGGCCGTGGCTGAAGCGTCTTTGAGAATCTCCACCGACTCGATATCCGAGGGGTTGATGGAATTCAAATCTCCCGCGCCGGGGAAACCGTCCACCACAAACAGCGGCTCGTTGCCGGTGTTGATGGAGTTGGTACCCCGGATGCGGATGGACACGTTGCCGCCGGGCTCGGAGTTGGTTTGCGTCACTTGCACGCCGCTCACCCGGCCCTGCAAAATCTGGTCGGCGCGGGCAATAGGCGTTTCGGCCACCTGCTCGGCCGAAATGGACGCCACGGCCCCGGTCAGGTCGCGCTTGCGCTGGGTGCCGTAGCCCACCACCACCACTTCATCGAGGCCGGTTGCCTTTTCTTTCAGCTGCACGCCATCGATTGCAGAACGGCCCGCAACGCGCACTTCGGTGGGCTCGAAACCGATAAAGGAGAAGACAAGCACGGCGTCGTTGTCGGCGGCGGCTAAGGGCAGGGTGAACTTGCCGTTGGGGTCGGTAGAGGTGCCGGTGGAGGTGCCTTTAATGATGACCGATACGCCGGGCAACGGGCTCTTGTCGGTGGCGCTCAGAACGGTGCCCGTTACCTGCCGGGTTTGGGCGTGTGCAGATAGGCTTAGCGCTAATGCAGCAGGCATCAGCAGGTGGGTAAATTTTTGCATAGTACTCGGAGCTAAGTGGGAAATCAACGGGAAGATCTTGGCAAGCCCAGCCGGTTGCGGCAGCAGGCATCGTTGCAAGGAGCGGTGGTTTCTACAAATGTTCACCCCCAACTCACCTCCGCATTTGCTGGATTCTTTCAAATGCTGTTCAAAAACCAATTTATTACAAGTACTTATCTATCAATAGCATATAAAAACAAAAACGAGCCCGTATCGGGCTCGTTTGCAAATTTGTAACGCCGCTTTCAAGAAATCTTTCAGTTGGGTGGGGCGGTGTGCAGGGCCCGGAACTCGGAGGGCGACACCTGGTAGCGGGCCTTGAAGCTGGTAGAGAAATACGACAGTGAGGAGAAGCCGATTTCGTAAGCCACATCCGTAACGGTGAGGGTGTCGTTGAGCAGCAGGTCGCGGGCTTTCAGCAGGCGTACGCTCTGGATGAAATCGGTGACGCCGGTGCCGAGTACGGCCTTCACTTTGCGGTAGAGCTGCATGCGCGAAATGCCGAGGCTACGCGCCACGTCTTCCACGCTCAGGTTGGCTTTGGTGAGGTTGGCTTCCACAATGGCCGTGAGGTCGGCCACAAATTTCTGGTCGGCGCTGGCGGCGGCGGGGGTATCCGGGGCCCCGGAAAGTTGCCGCCGGAAATGCTCGCGCTGGCGGTTGCGGTTGGCCAGCAAGGTGCGCAGGCTTTCCAGCAGAAAAGTGGGGTTGAAGGGCTTGGTCAGGTAGAGGTCGGCACCGGCCTGCACGCCTTCCACTTGCTGCTCCGGGGCGTTGCGGGCCGTGAGCAGCACCACCGGAATGTGCGAGGTGCGCCAGTCGTCTTTGAGCTGGGCCACCACTTCCAACCCGGTCAGGCCCGGCATCATCACGTCGCACACTATCAAATCCGGAATCAGCTCAGTAGCCAGCCGGAAGCCGGTGTGGCCGTCGGTGGCGGTTTCCACCCGAAAATCCGAACGGAGCTTGCGGGCCAGAAAGTCGTTGACCTCGGGGTTGTCTTCAATCACCAGCACCAGCAGTTCGGTGTCGGGGCTGGGCTGCGGGGCGGCATCCGGGAAGGAGCCTTTGATGGTTTCCAGCTCATCGAGGGCGAAATGCAGTGGCGCGGCCTCGGCGTGGGCGCGCAAAGCTTCCGGCAGCTCGCGGGGCAGCTCCACCGTGAATGTGGCGCCCTGGCCGGGCACGCTGCTGAACGTGAGCTGGCCCTGGTGCAGCCGCACGAGGCCCTGTGCCAGCGCCAAGCCCATGCCTGAGCCCTTGCCGGCCGCCTGCTGATTGCCCTGGTAAAACCACTCGAATACGTGCGCCCGGTCTTGCTCCGAGATGCCCGGCCCGGTGTCGGCTACGCTCACGCGCAGGAACTGGCCGTCGGGGCTGGCCTGGAGGCTAACGGTGATGCGGCCCTTATCCGGCGTGAATTTCAGGGCGTTACTCAGCAGGTTGAAAAACACCTTGTCCAGGATGTTGCCATCAAACCAGGCCGTTAGTACCGGCTCGGCCACCTGAAACTGCACCCGAATACCGCGCTGCCGGGCCGGCTTCTCAAACAGGTCCACAATGTCCTGCACGAAGTCCACCACGTTGCCCTCAGAGGCGCGCACCGTCATTTTGCCGACTTCAATCTTGCGAAAATCGAGTAGCTGATTCACTAACTGCAACAACCGCTGGGTGTTGCGCCGCACCAGTTGCACATCTTGCCGCTGGGGTGCCGTGAGGTTGGCACTATCGGCCAGCAGTTCTTCCACCGGCCCCATAATCAGCGTGAGCGGGGTGCGCAGCTCGTGCGAGAAGTTGGTGAAGAAGCGCAGCTTGGCCTCGGTATCAGCGCGGGATTGGGCCGAGAGTTCCTCCAGCTGGTTGCGCTGAAAGCTGATTTCCTCGTTTTTGCTTACCAGCTGCCGGTTGATTTTCTCGTTTTCAACGTTTTGCAAGGCCAGCTGGTGGTTGATCTGGCGGTTTTTGCGGGCCGAGCGCCAGGCCACGGCACCTAACAGGATGGCTCCCAGCAGCGTAGCCAGCAAGCCATTGAGCACCGTTTGCTGGCTGGCATAGGTGGCGCGCAACGTTTGCAGCAACCCGCGCTGCAACTCAATATCGGTTTGCTGAGCCAGAATTTTTTCGCGCTGCTGCATCATCGTCAGCACGTTCGTGGAGTCGATAACGATGGTGCTGAGCTTGTTTTCGCGCTTGTAGGGCTGCTTGTTCAGGATTTTCAGGGCCAGCCGGATGGCGTCTTCCCCGGCCGGCGAGTATAGCAGTGAGGCCGTGAGTACCCGCTGCTGCACCAGTTCCAGCACTACCCCATCCACGCCAATGATGCGTACTTGCTTGCTGCGGCCCAGGTCCCGGAGCACCTCCTGGGCGGCCCGCCCCATGTTGTCGTTGTGCGCAAAAATCAGGGATACTTCGGGGTGCGCTTGTAGGGCCAGCCGCAAAGGCCGCTTCAGGGTGGCGGCGTTCCAGTAGCCGGTTACCTGAGCGGCGAGGCGCATGTTGGGAAAGGCCGTCAAACCCTGCGTGAAGCCCTGGTGCCGGCCCGCCGTGGCCGACGAGCCCGGCGCGCCTAGCAGTTCCAGCACGCTACCCTGCTCGTGCAGCAGCCGGGCGGCGTAGGTGGCGGCGGCCTGCCCCACTTCCAGGTTGTCGCCGCCCACGTAGGCAGTATAATCCTGGGTAGTGATGCGCCTATCGAGCAGCACCACCGGAATGCCGCGGCGGTAGGCTTCCTGCACGGCGGGCGTTACGGGGCCCGCCTCGTACGCCGACACAATCAGCAAATCGAGGCCGCCGCGCAGCAACTCCCGAATCTGTTGCTGCTGCCGCTGGCTGTTGTCTTGGGCGTCGAGCATGCGCAGCTGCACTTCCGGGTGGAAGCTCAGTTCCCGCTCCATGCCCGCCACTACTGCCTGCCGCCACGAGCCCGTGGTGCTGCACTGCGAGAAACCGATGCGGTATTTGGGCTTCTCGGTCGGTGAGGTGCAGCCGGGCAGCAGCAGCAGCCAGAGAGCCAGCAGCCAATGGGGCCGTTGGCTGTAAGATCTAAATACGATGCTGGAAAACGTTTGCACAGTGCGAGGGTGGGAAAGCCTATCTACCTATTAAAGGTAAAACATTGCCGCGTGCAGTGCACAGCAAACTTGGTTGCTTGTATGCAACTAACGGCTTCCCTGCCTTCTTCCCTAGTTTCTCTCCACAAAGCCGAGCCACGAGTGCACTACATTCAGCGGGCAATTCACTCACGTACTGTTAGCACGGAGTTGGTGTTTCCGCTGTTATCTTTTTCGGTGTTAGGATTGGTTGGGTCGGGTTGCCAGTTGCCATCCACAACGATTCTGTAAGCATAGTTACCGGTAGGCAAGCGGAGCGTGCAGCGCCACTCGTTGCCTTCTTTCAGAAACAGGGTGTGCAGAGGCTGCCAGTTGTTGAAGCTACCAGCCAGGGTAATCAGACGAGCCGCCGGAAAGCCCGGCAGCCGAAGCGTGACGTTGCCCGCAGCGGGAGCGGTAAGTTGCGCTAAAAGATGGCGGGCGGCTTCGTCGTCGGGTCTGCTGGCAACATAGCGGGCTAACGCAGTAGCAGCCTGGTCCCGGTCGCCTTGTTTCAGGGAAGTGAAAGCCAGGGCCTGGAGTATCGCCGTTGACTGCGGATAGTAAGTGCGCCCTAGCTCCAGCAATTCAATAGCCTGGTTGCTACGCGAACTGTTGCTTAGGTGCTCGGCTATGTCCACCAAATCAATTTCGCCCAGCATAGCAGTGCCCGCGTGCTCTTTGTTCAGAAAGGGGGATACAGCGGCTGGAACGCCCTTTTTCATCAGGCGGCTGACCTGCACCGGCGCACTACGGTAAGAGTCATAAGCCAGAAAATCAGCCACGCTGTTCATTGGCACCCCAAGCACCTGGGCCGGCAAAACGGAAAGCAGACTCAAGCCATTGCGGCTGTTGGTGAAGTACACGACCCCTCGTTTCTGGGTGCGCGACACGTAAGCAAAGCAGCGAAAGTCTCCGTTGTCGCCCCAGTGCCAGAACGCCTGGTTGCCGGGCTCCTGCACCACGCCTAGGCCTAGCCCCCACCCCAATGAGGCCGAAACCTGCGTGGTGTCGTGAAGCGTTTTGCCAGTGCTTACCTGGGCCTTGAACAGAGCCTGCGCGGTGGCAGGCTTTAGCCCTTCACCGGTGAGCAGCGCCACCAGAAACCGGCCATAGTCGGCTGCCGTGGTTTGCAGCGAGTAGGCCGCATTTGCTTCCGGGTAGCGGGTGAGGGCCGTGGGCTGGCCAAACCGATTGTGAGGCACGGCGTAGTTGCTGTCAAATGCGGGCTGCCAGCGGTAGGAACTCCGGCTCATACCCAGCGGCTTGAACACGTATGCTTGGGCTAACTCGTCTAGTTCCTTGCCCGTGATGGTCGTCACCACTCCTTGCAAGTACACGAACCCTTCGCCGGAGTAGCTAAACCGGCGGCCAGGCTTGAACAGCAGGTTGAGCTGCCCGTTGCGCCAGTTAGGAAAACCGGTTTGGTGGCTGAGCACCATGCGCGCCGTAATGGTTTTGTACCGCTCATCGTGCTCAATGGCGCGGTACGGCACGTACTGATACAAGGGCCTGTCGAGGTCGATTTTGCCTTTATCGGCCAGCTTGAGCACTAAATAAGCGAAAACCGTTTTGCTGAGGGAGGCCGCCGAAAAAACGGTTTGCGGGTCTACAAGGGCCGGTTTGCCCGCCTCTCGCACCCCAAAGCCCTTCGCCCAAACCACCCCCTTCGGGCCAATAACCGCCATTGATAAACCCGGCACCCCGGCGCTGTCGAGCAGCAACGGCAAGTACGCTTCGGGGCGGGTAGCCTTTTGTGCGTGGACCAGTTGCGCTATCAAAAGCAGCAAGAACAACAGAAGGTTCGGCTTCATGGCACGGGGTGGTTTAAGTGAAGTATATCTATCAAGTACAGGTAGCCAGTTTCTTATGCGATACTACCTGCTTGTTAGGCTGGGTACAGCCATGCCTTTTGTAGGTGTGCAACCCAGAAAACGTCTCGAACGAAACACACGACAAGTATAGTGTATAAGACACTACTATGTAATACATATTAGTAAAAAAAGATTGATTTTATTGGTTGCTTATGGTTGCGCTGCCATTAAGCCCCTTGGTTGAAACAGAAATTTCACTTCCTCAAAACCCAGTCGTTTCGGTTGGAGTATCACTCTCGAAAGGGCTGTAATTACAAGTCAATTCCGTAACTAGCCGCCCTAACCCTATTTTCCAACCCAGACCGGGACTCCCCCGTCCTCCCCGCAGTATGGCTCAAATCAGCGAAAACAAAGTCGTCACCATCACCTACGACCTGAGCGTGACCGACGAAAACCAGGAAAAAGTACTCGTAGAATCGGCCGAAGCGGATGCCCCGATGGTGTTTCTGTTTGGGCAGAGCGGGTTGCCCGAGGAGTTTGAGCGCCAGCTCGACGGCAAGCAGCCCGGCGACTCGTTCACTTTCTCGCTCACGCCCGAGCAGGCCTACGGCGAGTACGACGACCAGGCCGTAGTGGACATCCCGAAAAACGTATTTGAAGTAGACGGCCAAATCGACTCGGAAATGCTGCAAGTGGGCAACTTCCTGCCGATGGCCGACAACCAAGGCCACCACATGCAAGGCAAAGTGGTGGAAATCGGCCCCGACAGCGTGAAAATGGACTTCAACCACCCGCTGGCGGGCATGGTGATGCACTTTGACGGCAAAGTAGCCGAAGTGCGCGACGCCACCCAGGAAGAAATGGACCACGGCCACGTCCACGGCGAAGGCGGCCACGACCATTAGAGTCGTTTAGTACTTGAACTTGAAAAAGCGGGGCCCAAGGGTTCCGCTTTTTTTTGGCTGGATTTCCAGAAAATAGTTCGTGAGTAACTTTGCTTGCGCTGAAAATTCAAATTAACAAGCAGTAGCTTAATCAAGTACATGTATCATATTATCCGCTTTTTAAGCTGCTTCGCCGTCTTGTTACTGGGCAGCTGCAAGAAGCAGCCGGCAGCTCCTAAACCAGTATTGGAAGGCCAATGGAAAGCTGACAGTTTGCATACGGCATCCTACAGCTCGGCCAGCGTACTCGGGCCCATCAGCACCCTGCTAGCGGCTCCCCATACCACGCTCACGTTCGGGGCTACCACGCTCACGGATATGGGCAGCCTCGGTTTAGGTGGCAGTTCCACAACCCCTGTCACGTACAACTATACCCACAACGGCACCTCCATTACCATCTCTCACCCAACAGTATCCATACAGTACACAGGCGTTGTCAAAAACCTGACTTACAACCGCTTGCAGCTTGAATTTGTGAGACCTGGCGCCCTGGGAGGCTCGTTTATATACACGGAGGCTTTTTACTCAAAGTAGCGTACTGGTGCCCGCCAACTCTCCGGCGGCCGCAGTCCGCAGCTCCGGCCAAAACTCCCGAAAATCAGCCTCATAGGCGGGCAGTTCCGCCAGAAACGCCGCCGCACCGGTAGCCAGCACGACGGCGGCGGGTACGCGGCGGCTCAACCCTAACAGAGCCTGTTTCAGGCCTTGCGGCTGCGCGTAGCCGGTCAGCCAATCGCCCTGGTGCATGTAGTGAAGCGTGTGTTGCAGGCGCTCCGGCAGCTCGTGGCGGCGGGCCTGCAGCAGAGCGTAGTGGCGTTGGGCGAAGGCCACCAGCGGCTCGGCAGGGTCTTCTTGGTGGTAATAGGCAAAGTCGCGGGCCAGCAGGTGGTCGAAGCCCACATCGGAAACGACGCCGGCCCACTTGCCGAGGCCTGATTCGCGCAAACGGGCGGTGGTGCGGCGCACCAGCGGGTGGGCGTCCGTAAACGAGTCGATGAAGCGGTGCAGGCGGATGCCGCGCTGCACGGCGGCCGGGTACGCCTCCAGGCCCGCCCGCCCCCGTACGGCTTCGGCCGCGAAGTTGCCCACCACAATATCGGCGTAGTCAGGACTATTGGGTGGGCCGGAAAGCAGCAGATGAGCCAGGAAGTTCATTTCATTGGTGCGTAGTGCCTCGTGCAGAGTGCGTAGGCTGTTCATTTCAAACAATGATAGAACAACCTACGCACTCTGCACGAGGCACTACGCACGAAAAGGGAACCTTCGCACAGCAGCGCCGTATTCTCTACCTCCAATCTACCCTATCAAAACCCTGAACTTATGGCCGAGCAAGTTGCCGTTAGCCACGATGTCACCGAGCTAGTAAAGCGCATCAAAGACATCAAGATTGCCATGCTAACCACCGCCGAAGAAAGTGGCATCCTTCATAGCCGCCCCATGTACACCCAGGAGCCGGAAGAAGACGGTACCCTGTGGTTTTTCACTGAAAAGGACTCTGCCAAGGTGTACGAGGTCAAGAAAGACCAGCACGTAAACCTGGGCTACTCCAAGCCCGACGATAACCTGTACGTGTCCATTTCCGGCACGGCCACCGTTTCCACCGACCCGGCCCTGATTAAGAAGTATTGGTCGGAAGGATTGAAAGCGTGGTTCCCCAAAGGCTCCGATGATCCGAATATTGCGCTGCTCCGCATTGATATTGTGCGCGGCGAGTATTGGGACCAGCCCAGCAACGTCTTGGTGCGCGCCTTCGGGTACGTAAAAGCCGTAGCCACCGGCGAGCGGTACCAGCCTACCGGCGACGAGCACGCCCAGGTGAAACCCTAGTTTATTTTTTCCCAACGCGAAGCCCTGCTTCGCGGCCCGCCAGCGAATGGCTCTGACCAAGAAGCCTTCCGACGGACTGCGAAGCAGGGCTTTGTGCTGTCCGTACGTGTCTTTCTGAGCTATGAACGAAGAGTCGGAAGCAATTCCGGCTCTTTTTTGTTGCTTCGTGGCGGGCCTGAGGCCCCCTTGCCTTACTCATTCTTTTCGTTTGCGGCTTGCATACTACTGTCACCTTATTCACGCTCCGCCCCAACCAGAAACGCTGGGGTTTGGCTCAGATGGGCACCTCGCCACCACAGTTGCAAAAGGTATCAGGCCTGCGCTTTTTCAAACTGGCGGGTAGCGGCAATGCCAACGGTTTTGGGCTGTGGCCCAATCTGCACCGCTATGGCTTCTTGGCCGTTTGGGACTCGGCAGCAGCGGCAGCAGCCTTTTTCCAGGAGCATGCCTTATGGCAGGAATACCGCCAGCGCAGCGTTGAAACCTGGACGCTGGATTTGGCCCCGCTGAAGTCGCACGGCCTTTGGGATGGTACGAACCCATTCGACTACGAAACGCCGGACTTAACTCCCACCGACAATGCTCCCGTGGCCGTACTAACCCGCGCCTCCATCCGGTGGCAGAAAACCTGGCGCTTCTGGCAATACGTGGCCCCCACCAGCGCCGCCGTAGCCCACGCCGACGGCGTGCGGGCCGCCATTGGCCTGGGCGAGTTACCTATCATTCGCCAAGCCACGTTCAGCGTGTGGGAATCCGCCCAGAAGATGCAGCAATACGCCTACCGCGACGCCACCCACCGCGAAGTTATCAAGCTGACCCGCCAGGAAAAGTGGTACGGCGAAGAGCTATTC
This sequence comes from Hymenobacter telluris, assembly GCF_017313265.1. GTDB lineage: Bacteria > Bacteroidota > Bacteroidia > Cytophagales > Hymenobacteraceae > Hymenobacter > Hymenobacter telluris. The sequence continues at coordinate 26,424 of NZ_JAFLQZ010000004.1, forward strand.
GCCCGCTTCCAGGTGCTGCGCAGCGAAGGTACTCTGGACGGCAAGAACCCGCTGGAGAAGTTGCAATCAACGATTTAAGCTCATTACGGTGCGGCCAGTTGCCATTCTGTGAAGCACTTTAGAGCTAACTAGACTAGAGCTAAAGTCTAGTTCCCCTCCTTAGATAAGGAGGGGTTAGGGGTGGTTGACAATTGTTGAACGACTTACTAGTTGTAATTTTTAGCTCTAGTGTTTCAACCACCCCTAGCCCCTCCTCATCTGAGGAGGGGAACTAGACTATAGCTCTAGAAAAGCGGTTTGTGATGAACTGAAGGCATAGCTCCTACCTCTCTTTCACCCATCCGTTCTGGAAAACACCCTTCCGTTTTGGTAGGGTTTCAAACACCTCCTGATGTAGCATCAGGAGGTGTTTTTATTTTATATCCTTAATTACCAACTAGATAAATCAATTGCAGAAAGAAAAGTAGGACGCGGCACTGGTCTTGGATTCTGGTATCCATCACCAATTCACCAACACTCCTATGAACACGCTACTTCCTACCGATCAACCCACCGATTTGCCGAAGTGGCAGCAGCCCGAGAAAGTGGCGGGGTGGGTATTTCTGGCTGGCCTTGTGGGGGCCGGCGTGTACAGCTGGGGCGTCATCGTGCCCTACCTCGTCGACATTGTGTTCGATACCGTGAAGCTCGGTATTGGGCTGGGGGTGCTGTTCGCCTTGTTTCTGCTGGTCACCAACCAGCGCGTGAAGGCGGGGCTATGGTACGCCGGGCAGCGCATTTTCCGTACGGCGGCGGGCATCTTCGTCAATACCGACCCCATCGGTATCATGGAAGACTACATCCGCAACACCGAAAAGGAAGCCAAGAATATGGCCGCCGAAGTGGGCCACATTGAAGGCGCGCACGAGCTGCTCAAACGCAAGCTGACCGACAACCAAAACCAGATGCAGGACTACCTGAACCTGGCGGCCTCGGCTACCCGCCAGGGCGAAAAAGACGCCGCCGACAGCTACGCCTCCCGCGCCGCCCAGCTCCAGGACTACAACCAGCGCCTCACGCCCATGCTCACCACCACGGCCAACGTGAGTTTGGTGATGCGCCAGATCCTGAAAGCGGCCCTGCGCCAAATCGACAACAGCAAGTTCAAAGTGGGTTTGCTGAAAGACGAATACGCCCTGGTGAAGCGCACCAGCTCGGGCATGCGGGCCGCCATGAACATCCTGCGCGGCGACCCCGACAAGAAGTACTTCTTCGACCTCGCCACCGACCGGGTGGCCCAGGACATGGCCGCCCAGCTCGGCCAGATCAAGCAGGCCATGCGCTACTCGCAGGAGTTCGTGAAGGAAATGGACATCCAGAACGGCGTGATGAGCGAGAAAGGCCAGCGCCTGCTGGGCATGTACCAGAAAGGCGACTTCAACGCCCTGATCAACGAGAAGCCGCAGCCACCGCTTACCGCCACGCAAACCCGCCAAGCCACCAACGATGCCTACTCTAGCCTGCTTGATTAGCTTTTTGCTGGTGCGGCTGGTGCTCCTTGGCCTGGAATCAGCCCTGCCCAGCGCCGCCAGTCAGCCCTCGGCCCGCAGTAATGCGGAAATCTGTTCCGCAACGAGCAACGCGAGTTCCTGCGCGGCAGGATCACACGGCGCGGCCCCAACTACCCGCTCTACTGGTCGCGGAACGGATTTCCGCGCTACGCTTCCTTTTTCTTCCTTCTAACTCCTGACTCCTAGCTTCTAGCTCCTTCAAAAACCATGACTACTCGCGGTAAAATTGTAATTGGCCTGCTCATCGTAGTGGCCCTCTATTTCGGCATCAACAAGGTGGTTTCCAGTGGTGCCGTGTTCAAGAAAGCGGAAACGCAGTCGGTGCTGCTCAACTCCATTGAGCTGCCCACCACCGCCGGCAGCGGCAACCGGGCCACTACGGTAGTGCCGCTGGCTGACCTGCCCGGCACCACGCCCGCCGAAAAAGGCACGCCCATTACGTGGGAAGTAATGGCCTGGAACTCCCAAATGGCCGGTATGCTGGCCAACGGCGGCCCCCGCACCACCCAGGGCTCGGCCATGGCCGCCAACGGCCTCGACCTCCAGATTGTGCGCCAGGACGACGTAGCCAAAATGCAGGCCGACCTGGTGAAAAACGCCGCCGACCTCGACGCCAACCCCAGCACGCCCGGCCTGCTAGTGAGCATAATGGGCGACGGATTACCCGGCTTCTCGGCGGTGCAGGAGCAGCTCAAAAAAGTGGGCACCCAGCTCCAAATCATTCCTTACTCGGTTGGTAAATCCTTTGGCGAAGACAAGCTGATGGGTCCGAAAGAGTGGCTCGACAACCCCAAGCTGGCCGTGGGCAAAACCATTGCCTGCTACCTGCGCGACGGTGACCAGAACATTGCCCTGAAGTGGTGCGCCGACAACGGCCTCAAAGTCAACCCCGACGAAACCACCTACGACCCCGAAGCCGTGAACTTCATGTCGGCTTCTGACTTTTTGGTGGCCGCCGAAAAGTACATCGTTGGCAAGCCTGAGCAGCGCACCAAAGTGGTAAACGGCAAAAACACCGGCGTGAAAATAGATGTGGTAGCCGACGCCGTAGCCACCTGGACGCCCGGCGACGTGAACATCGCCAAGCAGAAAGGCGGCCTGGTGAGCATTGTGTCCACCAAAGACTACTCCAACCAGATGCCCAACATCATGGTGACCACCAAGCGCTGGTACGACGCCCACCAGAAAGAAGTGGCTGGCCTGATGACTGCCTTTGCCGTGGCTGGCGACCAAGTGAAGTCGCACCCCGAGGCGCTGAAACGGGCCGCTGATATTTCGGCCGATGTGTACGCCGACAAAGACAAAAACGGCGCTTACTGGCTAAAGTACTACAAGGGCGTGAGCGAAGCCGACCGTACCGGCGAAGTGGTGGAACTCGGGGGCAGCAAGGCCTTCAACTTCGCCGACAACCTGGCCTTGTTCGGCCTCGAAGAAGGCGGCACCAACATCTACGCGTCCGTCTACAAAACCTTCGGCGACGTGCAAAGCAAGCTCTACCCCAAGGAATTACCCAACTACGTACCCCTCGACCAGATGCTGGACCTGAGCTTGCTCAAGAACATGCAAGCCCAATATAAAGGCAAAGCCGTAGCCCCCGCCGACCAACAAAAGTTTGCCGCCGACGATGAAATCCGCCGCAACGTGAGCAAACGGGCCTGGAACATCGAGTTCAACACCGGCCAAAGCTCCTTCACCCCCGCCGCCGAGCAGCAACTCAACCAGCTCTTCGACGACCTGGTAGTAGCCGGCAACCTGAAAGTAGCCGTGCACGGCCACACCGACAACGTCGGCGACCCGCAACGCAACCAGCAGCTCTCCGAAGACCGCGCCATGGCCGTGCGCGAGTGGCTGCAACAAAAAAGTACCAGCGCCTTCCCCGAAGGCCGCGTGCAAGTATACGCCCACGGCGCCACCGAACCCGTGGTAAGCAACGCCACCCCCACCGGCAAAGCCAAAAACCGCCGCGTGGAAGTGGTATTGGGCAACTAGAGGTGAAGTGGTGAGGAAAAAGAACGGTCATGCTGAGCGGAGGCGCAGCCGCAGTCGAAGCATCTCGCGTGCTGACGTTGCCAAAGTATTGTCATGCTGAGGAATCGAAGCCTTTCTCTCACTTCGTTGATTTTACCACACTAGCGAGATGCTTCGACTGCGCTCAGCATGACGTTCTTTTGCTCTCACCACTAACAACCATGAAAAACCTGTTCATCCCCAATGCCCAGCCGCGCCAGCCGGTTTTCCTGACCATGGTGGCCTGCCAGGTGCTGGTGCTGTTGGTGCTGTGGCTGCTGTATCCGCTCAAGCTGTTCCCGACGCTCGGCGAAGTACTAACCGCCTTTCAGGACCTGGTAAGCACGCAGGGCTTGATTCAGGAGCTGTGGGCCAGCTTGACAACGGCCATTCAGGCGGTGGCCGTGGCCACGGTGCTGGCCCTGTTTATCTCCTACCTCACGGCGCTGCCGTTCTTCCGGCCCCTGGCCTACGCCGCCACCAAGCTGCGCTACCTCACCCTCACGGGCCTCACGTTCTTCATGGCCCTCATGCTTAGCTCGGGCCACCAGGTGAAGCTGTCGGTGCTGGTATTCGGGGCCACGGTGTACTTCGTGACCGGTATGACCAGCGTGATTCTGACCACCACGCAGGAGGAAATGGACCACGCCCGCACCCTCGGCATGAGCGAGTGGCGCAGTTTTTTCGAGGTAATTGTACTCGGCAAGCTCGACGACATGCTGGAAGTGGTCCGCCAGAACTTCGCCATCATCTGGACCATGATTACGCTGGTCGAGACGCTCTACCAGTCAGAAGGCGGCATTGGGCTCCTGCTCTACAAGCAAAACCGCTACCTGCACCTGGCTGGCGTCGTGTCCATCCAATTGGTTATTCTGGCCGTGGGCGCGTTGCAAGACTACCTGTTCGTGCTCCTGCGCCGCGTGTTTTTTCCCTATTCCAGCCTTAGTACGGCGCGGTAAGGAGTGAGGTGGTGAAGTTGTGAGATGGTGAGTTTGACGCTCTTGCCGCGCAGTCTGCGCTACCATGATAATCTCAATCACTGACCGCACCTTTTTTCACCTCACCCAAGCGCTAGCAGAACAAAAACTCACCATCTCACCATTTCACCACCTCACCGCCCGTGACACCGCTACCCCACAACTACAAAGAACCGGTCCTCACGCTGCAAGGCGTATCAATGACGTTCAACGGGGAAGTTGTTCTGCGCGACATCAATGCGCAGGTCCTCGACGTGACCCGGCCAGGCATGAACCAAGGGCAAGTGGTAGGGTTCTACGGCCGCTCCGGCATCGGCAAATCGGTGCTGTGCCGCATCATGGCCGGGCTGCTGGCCCCGAGCAGCGGCACGGTGCACGTGGGCGTCAACCAGTTGCCGGTACGGCCGGGCATGGTGGGCCTCGTGCAGCAGCGCTACCCCCTCTTCGACCACCGTACCCTCCACGACAACCTACTGGTGGCCGCCCTCCGCAAACACGCCCCCGACGAAGCGCAGCGCCAAGTTACCTCCTACCTCGACCGGTTTTGCCTCACGCCGCACCGCAAGAAATACCCGGCGCACCTCTCGGGCGGCCAACGCCAGCGCGCCGCCATTGCCCAACAACTGCTCTGCTCCGAACACCTCATCCTGCTCGACGAGCCCTTTTCCGGCCTCGACGTGGCCATGATCGACGAGGTCAAGAAGATCATCCTCGAAGTCACGACCATGGACGAGCTCAACACCGTCGTCATCGTCTCCCACGACATTGCCACCACCACCGCCCTCGCCGACCGGCTGTGGCTGCTCGGCTACGAGCGTGACGCCACCGGCCAGCTCATCCCCGGCGCCACCATCACCCAACAGCACCAATACAACCTCGCCGAAATGGGCCTGGCCTGGCACCCCAACGTGGAAGCCGAACCGGAATTCGCACAGTTTGTGGAGGAAATTAAGAGCGAGATTCGGGGAAGCTAACCACTTAAACAGAACGATGTAGAGACGCGACACTTCGCGTCTCGGCACTGAACGATTAGCACTGAACGAGTACCTTCATTGCCAATAGCAAACCTTATTATCGTTCAACGCCGAGACGCGAAGTGTCGCGTCTCTACAACCGTTACATCCTCTATGGACGATCTTTATCGAAATCAATACCGCATAACTTCCTCTCGGCTAGCAGGCTACGACTATGGCCAGAATGGCGCCTATTTCGTGACCATTTGCACCAAGAACCGCCAGCCCTATTTCGGTTCGATAGAAGCACCGGCCAGTAATTGGGACGCTGCTTTTTTACGGCCCACACTTCTAGGAGAAAAAGCCACGGAGTATTGGGGTGCTATTCCTCAATTTGCGCCATTCATCGAACTTGATGCCTTTATACTTATGCCGGACCATTTGCACGGTGTATTACTAGTTGACAAAGCAGAACCTGTCGACAAAATATCTGCTCCAGCCTACGAGAATCGCTTTGGCCCACAGTCCAGCAACTTAGCCTCCGTGTTACGCGGGTTTAAATCAGCAGTAACAACTTTCGCCCGACATCAGCAGCTAGAATTTCAGTGGCAAGCTCGGTTTCACGACCGGGTTGTACGCAGTGCATTCGAGCTAGAAAAGATTCGCAACTACATCGTCACAAACCCCAGCCGGTGGGAAAAAGAGTACGAAAACGGCGAAGGCCTCTACCGCTGAGCATTATGCTGTTTCAACGAACGATGTAGAGACGCGACACTTCGCGTCTCCCGCATGCTGCTGTTGTTTACAAAGGTGGGGTTCTAGTCGTTCAACGCCGAGACGCGAAGTGTCGCGTCTCTACATCGTGCCTACTTTTACTGCGGTATTATTCTTTCTCCACCCACTTATGCCCTCCGGAACCCTACTCCTCATTGACGACGAACCGCGCTTGCGCCAGCTCTTGGCGCGGGTACTGGAGCTGGAAGGCTACACGATTCTGCAAGCGCCCGATGCGCGGCGCGGGCTGGAGCTGCTGGAACAACACGCTGCCGACGTGCTGGTGGTGGTGTCCGATGTGAAGCTGCCCGATGCCAACGGCGTGGAACTGCTGCCACGCCTCAAGGTGAAAGCGCCCGATATGGAAGTCATCCTGCTCACCGCCTTCGGCACCATTCCCGACGGCGTGAAGGCCATGAAGCAAGGCGCCTTCGACTACCTCACCAAAGGCGACTTCGAGCAGCAGCTGGTGGTGGTAGTGGACCGCGCCGCCGAAAAAGCGCGCTTGCGCCGCCGGGTGGCCGAGTTGGAGCGCAAAATGGGCCAGCGGCACAGCTTCGGTTCCATGATTGGCTCGTCGGGGGCGCTGCGGCGGGCCCAGACCATGGGCGAGCAAGTAGCAGTGACGGATAGCACCGTGTTGCTGGAAGGACCCACGGGTTCGGGCAAGGAGCTGTTTGCGCAAGCCATTCACGAGGCGAGTCCGCGCAAGTCGAAGGCCTTTGTGGCGGTAAATTGCAGCGCTTTCCCCAGGGAGCTGCTGGAATCCGAGCTGTTTGGGTACAAGAAGGGTGCGTTTACGGGGGCGCTGGCCGACAAGAAAGGCTTGCTGGAAGAAGCCAACGGCGGCACCTTGTTCCTCGATGAAATCGGGGAGTTGGAGCTGAACGTGCAGGCCAAGTTCCTGCGGGTGCTGGAGTTGCAGCAGTTCACCAAGCTCGGCGACACCAAACCCACCAACGTGAACGTGCGCCTGGTGGCGGCCACCAACCGCAACCTCAAGCAGGAAGCCGCCGAAGGCCGTTTTCGCCCCGATTTGTACTACCGGCTGTCGGTGTTCACCATCAACGTGCCGCCGCTCAAAGACCGGCCCACCGACGTGCCCGCGCTGGCCGACTACTTCCTGCAATACTTCGCCGCCAAGCTCTGCAAGCGCCTGCCCGGCCTCGATGCGGAATGCCTGCGTCTGCTCCAGCAATACCCCTGGCCCGGTAATGTGCGCGAGTTGAAAAACGTGCTGGAACGCGCCGCCATCCTCGCCCCCGCCGACCAGCCCCTGGCCGCCGCCTACCTCCCCGACGAGTTCCATGCCCCGCCCGCCCCGCTCAGCCTTACCGACGCCAACCCCGACGACAACAGCCTGCGCACCGTAGAAGCCCGCCATATTCAGCTGCTACTCCACCGCACCCAGGGCAACAAAACCGAAGCCGCCCGCCAGCTCGGCATCGGCCTGACCACGCTCTACCGCAAAGTGCAGGAGTATGGTTTGTAACCCGGTTTTGGCTGTAGAGACGCAATATCTTGCGTCTTGTCGTTGAACGGACCGGAAGCAGGCCATCTGAAACAACGTCAGCAACGACGAGACGCAAGATATTGCGTCTCTACTCTACAGCCTGCGTACCACAACCCTACGCGAAGCAAAGGCTTCGCGCTACCGCCTACGAACACCGCTCAACGGCTCACCGACTGAAAGTTGGTATCACCTTCATTCCCATGACCTTAAAAACCAAAATCCGCCTGAGCATTCTCACTATGCTGGTGTTGCTGCTGGCGTTGGGCGGGTATGCGTTTCAAACCATCCAGCGGCTGGAAGGCGGCGCGCGGGGCATTCAGGTAGCCAACTTCAACTCCGTGGAATATGGCCTCCAGATGCTGCGGGCCGTGGAGCAATTAGAGCAGCAACCAACGGCCACCGCCCCGCTAGAGCAGTTTCGGTGGGCCCTCACCCGCGAAGCCGCTAACATCACCGAACGGGGCGAATTGGAGCTGGTTGACACGCTCACCCAACACCTGGCCGACTACCAAACCCTGGTGGATGAGCAGGCCCCGCGGGCAGACCAGCAACGCAAGCTGCGCCAGCTGCAAGCCGAAATTCACCGCGCTGTGGACCTCAATACCGTTTCCTTTAACGCCAAAACGCAAGCTGCTACCACCAACGCCGCCCGCGCCCGGCAGATGGTCTTGATTTTCATTAGTTTGAGTGCCGCTATTGGCTTGGTGCTGATCGTGCGGCTGCCGCGGGAAGTGCTGCGCCCCCTGCGCCGCCTCACCGCCGATGTAGAGGACGTAGCCAGCCCCGGCCCTACCCACCTCGTGCCCATTGCCAAAAACGACGAAGTAGGCGCCGTAGCCCTCGCTCTGAACCGCGCATTCGGCTACATGCAAGACCAGCGCAGCGCCACCCGCGTAGCCCTGGCCACTGAGCGCAACCGCCTGGAAAGCCTGGTCGAGCACCTCGACGAAGGCCTGCTGCTGCTGGATGAAAGCGGCTGCGTACTACTCGCCAACCCCACCGCCCGGCGCCTGCTCGACCGTGCCGCCGCCGACCTGGTGGGGCACAAAGCCGAGGACCTGAGCCGCGAATCGGAGCTGTTGGCGCAACTTTTCCAACCGATGCTGGCCCCGGCTGCTTCGCCTACTACTGGCAGTTCGCCGCAGCTGTTTACGTTCCGGCACCAAGGCGAGGAAGTGTACTACCGGCTCACGGCCAGCCACATCGTGTCGTACAACAAGGAGTTGCGGCAGACCGAGTTTGCGGGCCATATTCTGTCGTTGCGCAACGTGTCGGAGTTCAAGAAGCTCGATGAAGTGAAGTCCAACTTCCTGGCCACCGTATCGCACGAGCTGAAAACGCCGCTGGCTAGCATCAACCTGAGTTTGATGCTGCTGCAGGACGAGCGCACCGACCCCGAGGAGCGCCTGCGCATCGCCGACGGCATCCGGGAGGAAACTACCCGCCTGCTGGGCATGGTGGGCCAGCTCATCGACGTTTCGCGCCTTGACGCCGGGGCCGGTATCAAGCTCGATGTGTGCCCGGTGGCCCTGGCCGACGTGGTGGAATACGCCGTAGATACCGTGCAGCCGCAGTTCCAAGACAAAGAGCTGATCCTGGAAACCAACCTGCCGCCCACGCTACCCGCCGCCCGCGCCGACCTCGAAAAAACTACGTGGGTACTTATCAACCTACTAGCCAACGCCATCCGGTACTCGCCCCGGGGTGCCCGCCTGCTGGTGCAAGCCACCCAGCTGCCCACCCACGAGTTGCAAGTAAGCGTACAGGATTACGGCCCCGGCATCCCGGCAGAGTACCACGAACGAATTTTTCAGCGCTTTGCCGAAGTTCCTAACCCCGCCGGCCACAAAGGCGGCTCCGGCCTGGGGTTGAGCATCTCCCGCGAGTTCATCAACGCCCAGGGCGGCCGCCTGTGGGTGGAAAGCTCGCCCGGCGCTGGCAGCCGGTTCCTGTTCACGCTGCCCAGCGAGTAACTGAGCAGCGGAGTAACTGAGTAATGGAACAACAGGCCGGGGGGGCTGGGCGCAGGGCAACGCAGCCTGAAGGTTCGTTTGGCAACACTGATACCCAGCAAGCAACGGCAAGAGCCCAGCACAACCAAAAAAAACGTTCTGATTACTTAGTTACTCCGCTGCTCCCTATTCCAGATGGCGCTGGAAATACACTTGCAGGATGGATTCCACCTTCTCTTTGGTGAGCGGCTTGTTGACCAGCCCGGCAACGGGAAGCTCCTGCACCCGTTCTAAGTCGCGGGAGTGCAACGAGGTAGTCAGCATAATTACCACGGCCGATTCCCGCTGCGTTATTGGTAGCTGCGCATACACTTCCAAGAACTCGATGCCATTCATAACGGGCATGTTCACATCGAGCAGGATCAGCGAAGGACAGTCAGCATTAGCGTCTGGGCACACTGCGTTCAGAGTAGCAAGGGCTTCCCGTCCGTTCTGGGCCGTCAGGAGCTTATCGGCTATTCCCAGCCTTTTTAATAGCAGCTCGTTAAGAAAATTAGTAGTTGAATCATCATCTACTAGCAGGATACTGGAAAGTTTCTGCATACGTATAAACTCCACTCAAAATGGTTGGCCTTACTAACAACAGGCCGAATCAAAGAGCCTAGTGTGGAGCTATACGAGTTAGCGCGGGAAAAAGACGATAAACGTGGTGCCTTCTCCCAATTGACTTTGCACCTGAATACGCCCGCCAACATTTTCAATCATCCGTTTCACCATGTATAGTCCTATTCCGGTGCCTTCCACATGGTCGTGAAACCGCTGAAACATACCAAACAGGCGTGCCTGCTGCCCTTCGTCGAGCCCCAGGCCATTGTCTTCCACTTCCAGCACGGCGTAGCCCTTGGCTTGGTGGCAGCGCACAACCACCTGCGGCGGCCGGTTGGGGTGGCTGTATTTGAGGGCGTTGCTGAGCAGGTTGTACACCACGCTCCGTAAGTTCTTCTGGGAAAAGGAAATAGTGGGGCAGGTTCCCACATCCACCCGCAGCGTGGCCTGGGTGGCGGCCAGCAAAGGAGTTAAATCCAGGCGGACTTCCTCCAGGATGGCGGCCAGATCCACCGTTTGCGTGGGCTGGATTTGCTCTTTCTGAAGCTTGGTGACGTCGGTTAGGTGGTTGATGGTTTTCTGGAAACGCTCCACCGCGCCCTGCATCATATCCAGGATGGGCTGCACCTGGTCCTCGTTGGCAACGCTGGGCGGCAGCTGATGGGTCAGGGCCTGAAGCAAGCCCTCAATATTGGCAATGGGCGCGCGCAAATCGTGCGACGCCGTGTAAATGAAGTTGTCGAGGTCGACGTTGGTGCGGCTCAGCTGCTGGTTGGTATCCGACAGTTCTTCGTTGGTGGCTTGCATCTCTTCGTTGATGGCCGCCAGCTCCTCGTTCAGCTCCTGCACTTCCCAGCTGCTTTGCTCTACCTGCTGGCGGGCGCGCACCTGCTCGGTTACATCAATGGCCACGCAGATAATCCCCGTAATTGTTTCCTGCTCATCGCGCAGCGGCTGGTACACAAAGTTGTAGTACCCCATTTCATTGGGAGCATGGTGTTCCAGCTGACCTGCCCGCTCTCGCATTACCTGCGGCATCCCCGTGTGCCACACCTCGTCAAGCAATTCCTCGTAGCCCTGGTCTTTCAGTTCCGGTACCGCTTCAAAAAAGGGTTTGCCCAGCAAATCCGAAATCGGGCGCCCCAGCATGGCACTCATGGACGGGTTGACAACCTCGAGGATGTAGGCAGGGCCGCGCAGCACGAAAATAGCGGCCGGGGCCTGCTCAAATACCGCCTGTAGCTGTTGCTGCATGGCCTCGCGCTGCCGCCGGGCCAGCACCTGCCCGGTTACATCATAAGCGAAAACGGAGATGCCTACAATCTGGCTGTTTTCGCGGTACGGTTGGTAGGTGAAGTTGAAGTAAGTTTTTTTAGGTGGCCGACCGTTAGGCTGCTCAATTGCGAGCGGCATCTCATCTCCGAAGAAAGTTTCGCCGGTGTCGTATACCTTGTTGAGCAGCGCTACAAAACCCTGTGCGGCAGCGTCAGGCTGGATTTCGGCAATGGTACGGCCCAGCATTTCACGCCCCGGAAACAGCTGTTGGTACGCCTTGTTGTAATACTCGACCCGGTGCTGAGGGCCCCGCAGCAACACGATGCACGCGGGCGTCTGCTCGAACACCTGATAGAACGATTCGCGCTGCTGCGCCTGATGCTGGGCGGCCGCCAGCACTTCGGCCTGCAAGGCTTCGGCCCGCTTCCGGATATGGACCTGCGCCGTGGTTTCAAAAGCAAATACCAGCACGCCATCAATATGCCCGTGCTCGTTGTAGCGGGCCTGCTGGATGTAGTTGAAATAGAAGGGTTCCAACTCGTCGCCGGCGTAGCGCGCCACAGGCACCAGCATATCCTTTTCCTCGTGCGTAACGCCCGTTTCGTACACCTGGCGTAGGGTTTGCCACACCGGCAGGCCCGTTAGCTCCGGCAACGCTTCCAAAATGGGCTTGCCTAGCAGCTCGCGGCCCGGAAACAGCTGCTGGTAACGCGGATTCACTAGTTCGTACACCAGCTCGGGCCCGTCCAGAATGCAGATAGCGGCCGGGGCTTGCCTGAAAAACAGCTCCAAGCGGGCCCGTTGCCGCTCGGTTTCCTGCTGCGCAGCTTGCACCTGCCGGGTGCGGACAAGCACCCGGTTTTCCAGCGTATTATTCAACTCCATCAGGGCCTGCTCACTGATTTGCAATTCAGTGATACTGGCCCTGATTTCCTCGTTAGCGGCTTGCAGTTCCTCGTTGGCCGCGGCTAGCTCCTCGTTGAGCACCTGCACCTGCCGGCGGGCGCGTACCTGCTCGGTCACGTCGTAGGCGAAATTGAGGATGCCATCTACGTTGTTCTGCGAGTCGCGCAAGCCTTGCAGAAATATGTTGTAGTAGCGTTGCTCCAGCTTGCCGGTATTCAACCTGTCCACCCAAGCCTCTGACTCATAGCTGTAGTACGGCTCCCCCGTGCGGTACACTTCATCGAACACCTCGAAGTAGTTCTGCCCTTCCAGCTCGGGTAGCACCTCACGGATAGGGCGTCCTTGAAAGCTACGCCCCGGAAATAACTGCTGGTAATACGGGTTTACAAGCTGATAAATATGGTTGGGGCCGTGGTACGTGGATACGCTGGCCGGGAGCTGTTCCAGCACCGTATAGAGCCGCTGGCGTTGGGTTTCGGCTTCCACCTGCGCAGCTTCGGCCACCTGAGCGGCCGCCATCAGGGCCTCGTTGGCCGCTTCAAGCTGCTGGTTGAGGCGCTGGAGTTGGGCCTCGTTGTGCTCCACATTGCGGCGGGCCTTCACCTGCGCCGTTACTTCGTAGGCAAATACCAGAATCCCGTCTATTTCGCCTTCCAGATTACGGGTGGCCTGGTAAATGAAGTTGTAATAGTTTTCGCCCAGGCTGCCGGAGTTGCTGTGGTCGAGTTGCACCAGCATTTCTTGGGCCCGAAACGTTTCGCCGGTCCGGTACACCTCATCCAGCAGTCCAAAAATGGGTTGCCCTACCAGTTCCGGCATGGCCTCGGCAATAGGCATGCCCACCAACGGCCGCTCCCCCACTAGCTGCTGATACGGCGGATTCACCAACCGAAAAATGTGCTCCGGCCCCTCGAAAATGCAGATCATGGCCGGAGCCTGCATAAAGATATTGTGCAGCTGCTGGCGCTGAAGCTCGGCATCGGCCCGGGCTTGCTGCTCACGGGCTTGGCTTTCGCGCAAGGCCTGCTCTACTGCCGTCCGCTGGTGGTCGGCAGTGTCGGAGAAGCTCACCACCAGCAGGTCGCCGCTACGGTCGGCGCTTAGCTGAAAGTAGTTATCAAGCCCGTCGTGCTGATAGTTGACGTCGAACCGGTTAAGCTGCCCGAGCAGAAAAGCGGTGCGGTAGAAATCGAAAATGCCCTCGGCTTTGGCGTTGGGGTAGAGCGTAAGAAACGTGTCGGTTGGGTGCTCAGGCAGCTGAAGCATCTGCTGCGCAGCCGCGTTGAGGCGCACATACGCCAGGTCGATGATGTCAGTTTCATCATCGGGCGCGTACACCGGCCGGAAAAGGATAATCCCGTTCAATGACACGCGCAGAAGCGTTTCCAGCAGGTTGGCAGCAGCGGACGACTCGGGAAGTAGCGGCACTGAAGAATCAGACATACGAATAAAAAGCGCAATTCTAACAACCGTTTCCGCTTCCTACAGCAGCCAAGGGAAACAGGTGCAAGTTCAGATAATCCAAGCAAAACGCAGCGGTGCCATTAGGCGAGGCCGTTGAAATTAGCCCTTCCCGGCAATTCGCCGTAATTTCGCTTTCCCTAACAAACGGATTAACCCAACCTCATGCCCGGTTACAGTCCCCAGGAAATAGAGAAGAAATGGCAGGCCCACTGGCAAGCCCAGCAAACGTTCAAAGCCGACAACAGTTCGGCAAAGCCGAAGTTTTATGCGCTGGATATGTTCCCGTACCCCAGCGGCGCAGGCCTGCACGTAGGGCACCCGCTCGGCTACATTGCCTCCGATATTGTGGCGCGCTACAAGCGCCTGCGCGGCTATAATGTGCTGCACCCCATGGGTTTCGACTCGTTTGGGCTGCCCGCCGAGCAGTACGCCATCCAAACCGGCCAGCACCCGGCCGTCACCACCGAGAAAAACATTGATACCTATATCCGGCAGCTTAGCTCCCTGGGGTTCAGCTACGACTGGAGCCGCGAAATCCGCACCTCCGACCCGGCTTATTACAAGTGGACGCAGTGGATTTTCCTGAAGCTGTTCAACAGCTGGTACAACCTGGACACCAACCGCGCCGAGCCGCTGAAAACCCTGCTGGCGAAGTTCGAGCAGAACGGCAGCGAAGGCATCCGGGCGGCCGGCGGCGACGAGGAGCGGCACAGCTTCACGGCCGGCCAGTGGCAGAGCTTTACGGAGAAGCAGCGCCTGCAAGCCGTGCACCCCTATCGCCTTGCTTATCAGCAGGATACTTACGTAAACTGGTGCGCCGGCCTGGGTACGGTACTCAGCAATGATGAGGTGAAGGACGGCCTTTCGGAGCGCGGCGGCTTCCCCGTGGAGCGCCGCCTGATGCCGCAGTGGAACCTGCGCATCACTGCCTACGCCGACCGGCTCCTGCAAGGCCTCGACACGCTCGACTGGCCCGATGCCGTAAAGGAAATGCAGCGCAACTGGATTGGCCGCAGCATCGGGGCCGAAGTGACGTTTCCAATTAAAAATGAAGAATTAAAAATTAAAAATTCGGTTGGGGAATCCACTGACGGCCAACAACCAACAACCAACAACCAACAACCAGCCATCAAGGTGTACACCACCCGCGTGGACACCATCTATGGCGCTACGTTCCTGGTGCTGGCGCCGGAGCACGAGCTGGTGCAGCAGTTGACCACGCCGGAGCAGCAGCAGACCATTACCGACTACATCGACGCCACCAAGCGCCGCTCGGAGCGCGACCGGATGGCCGATGTGAAGGCGGTTTCGGGGGCTTTTACGGGGTCCTACGCCGTTAATCCGGTGTCGGGTGAGCCCGTGCCGATTTGGATTGCCGACTACGTGCTGGCCGGCTACGGCACCGGCGCAGTGATGGCCGTACCGTCCGGCGACCAGCGCGACTACCTGTTTGCCAAGCACTTCCACCTGCCCATCGTGCAGGTAACGGACGCGCAGCAAGCCCTTGACGAGCAAGCCGACCCCACCAAGGAAGGCCGCTACATCAATTCCGGCATCATCAACGGCCTCGGCTACAAGGAAGCCACCACCAAACTCATCGAGTTTCTGGAGGAGAAAGGCCTCGGCAAAGGCAAAACCAACTTCCGCATCCGCGACGCCATTTTCGGCCGCCAGCGCTACTGGGGCGAGCCGATTCCGATTTACTACAAAGACGGTGTAGCCTATGGCGTGGCCGAAGCGGATTTGCCGCTGGTGCTGCCCGAAATCGACGAGTACAAGCCCACCGAAACCGGCGAGCCGCCCCTCGGCCGCGCCAAAGACTGGAAGTACAAAGGCCAGTACGACTACGAGCTGAGCACCATGCCCGGCTGGGCCGGCTCCAGCTGGTACTACCTCCGCTACATGGACCCGCACAACGCCGAGCGGTTCGTGGGCGAAGCGGCCGAGCAGTACTGGCAGAACGTGGACCTCTACCTCGGCGGCGCCGAGCACGCCACCGGCCACCTGCTCTACTCCCGCTTCTGGCACCTCTTCCTCAAGGATTTGGGCCTGGTAACTGCGAATGAGCCATTCCAAAAGCTGATTAATCAGGGCATGATCCTGGGCCGCTCGAACTTCGTGTATCGCATCAACGGCACCAACACGTTTGTAACGCTCGGCAAGAAAGATCAGCACCAAACCACTGCCCTGCACGTCGATGTTAACATCGTACACAACGATGTCTTGGACACTGAGGCCTTCAAAAAGTCGCGGCCTGACTACAATAGTGCTGAATTCATCCTTGAAGATGATGGACGTTATGTGAGCGGTTGGGAAGTCGAGAAGATGTCGAAGGCCAAGTTCAACGTGGTCAACCCCGACGTGCTGGTAGGCCAATACGGTGCCGATGCGCTACGTGTGTACGAAATGTTCCTGGGGCCGCTGGAGCAGTTCAAGCCGTGGAACACCAACGGCATGAGCGGTGTGGGCGGCTTCCTCAAGAAGTTCTGGCGCCTCTACCACCCCGCCGATGGCGCCTTTGCCGTAACCGACGAAGCCCCGAAACCCGCGGAGCTGAAGGCGCTGCACAAGGCCATCCGGAAGGTAGAAGAAGACATCGAGCGGTTCAGCTTCAACACCACCGTCAGTGCCCTGATGATTACGGTGAACGAGCTAACCGCCCTCGACTGCCACAAACGCGCCATTCTGGAGCCGCTGGTAGTTATTCTGTCGCCGTACGCACCGCACTTGGCCGAGGAGCTGTGGCAGCTGCTGGGCCACGAGGCCGGCAGTATCAGCTCGGCCACGTATCCGGAGTTCCGGGAAGAATTCCTGGTGGAAGATACCGTGAACTACCCGGTAGCTATCAACGGCAAGGTGCGCGAGCAGATGTCCTTTGCCGCCACTGCCACTGCCGCTGACATTGAAGCTGCCGTGCTCGGCTCCGATTTCCTGGCCAAGTTCGGCGACGGTAAAACCGCCAAGAAGGTCATCGTTGTGCCCGGCCGCATGGTGAACGTGGTGGTGTAGCTGGTGCCACGTTGATAAAGTGAAAAGCCCCGTTGGAGTCGTTCCAGCGGGGCTTTTTTATATCAGGTCGTTTTCACGCAGCAGGTCGTCCCGCTCTTTATCGGAAATGGAATCCTGCTTGGATTTATCGTACACAATTAACCTACGTTACAAAATAGCCGCGTAGCGGCGGAAGGTTTGTAGTAGATGGATGATTTTCCTGGAACGACGCGCCGCGTAGTGGTGCCAGAAGCCGATGGAACGTCTCTTGCACCGCTACGCGGCGCAGGATGTCGTTGGCTCGTGGGGCTACAAACCTTTCGCCGCTACGCGGCTACTCCGCAATTTTAGGTGACTTGCCTTATAGCTCATCAATCAGCTCATCTAAAGACCGAAGCTTGATTTTTCCCTGCTGGTGCAGTTCCACTTGCTCTAAGGCTTCCTTCATTTCGTCGACCCACTCCTGCTGAGCAGGCGTGAGCTTTTTCTCTTTCGGGGCGCGAACGGGCTTGGCTTCCACTTCGAAAGCAAAGCTTTTGAGCACCTTCATCAGGAAGGCGTATTGCTCATCGGGAACGGTCAATAGTATCTGGCGCATGATGCAAAATAGCAGATTTCCGGCAGACCAAACATTCTACACGGCCGCCGGAGTCATATGCCAGCAGGCGCTTCATAGTTTCCTGCGAAGCCCGGAACCTAGCCTCACGCCACCGGGCTGGTGCTGGGCACGGGGTCTTTATCGAGGCCGCAGCGCTCCATGAAGGCGTTGGTGAACACGCGGCGCGTGGGCGCATCGAGCAGGCGCTGGCGGCTGCTTAGCCACTGGTTTACGGCCGTGTCGCCGTACATCTTGCGCAGGCGGGCCGGGGTCAGGTTGAAGTTGATTTTGCCCCAGTGCAGCGTGTAGTTGATATTCAGAGCTTCGAGGCGGGCCCAAATCTGTTCCAGAAACTTACGAGTCACCTTGCCCTCTACCCCGTCAAACTCCAGCACCGCCGTAACCGGGAAGCGCGTGAAGCCGAGCGTGGCCTTGGTGCGCTGCACAAACCGCAACCCCAGCACCCCCGGAAACGGCGTCTGCTTATTAAGCGCTTGGATTTCAACAAGCACGCGGGGCACGTCGTGGTTATCGATACCGATGGCGGCGCTGGCGGCCTTGCCCCGAATATTGGTGTTGTCGAAGGTTTCGGACATGGTGCCGGCCGTGCCGTTGGTATTTTCGAAGGCCAGCGGGTAAAGCTTGTTGACCAGCGTGGGTACCACGGCCGCGCCCAAATTGCCGAGGTGGTCGAGCACGGTTTCGATGAGGCCCAGCGTACTGTCGCCGTAGGTGAAGCCCGGCGCGGGAGCGGGCCGCCGCTTGTACGGGAGCTTGTATGGCGCCTTGAACAGCAGCTGCACGAATACGCCGTGGTCGGCATTGGCGCCCGTCAGGTCGAACTGGTGGGGGTTGATGATGACGGTGAGGTGGTAAGGCTGCCGGCTGGGGTCAGTGAGCGGCAGGGTCAGCCACGGATGCAGGCCACTCAAGTTGAGGTTGGTCATGAGTTGCTTCACCCCTTCCCGATACGGCACGCGGTAGGCACTGAAATCTTCCAGCAGAAACAGCGGCTCCGTTTCCAGCAACACGCCATGAATAAAGCCGAAGCTCCCGAAACTCACCAGCGCGGCATTGAATAACGCGTCGTCGCGGTGCACGTTTTCGGGCGCCACGCCCAGCCAGTCGGTGAATTTTGCCGAGGCCACCGGGTACGAGGCGCGTTCCAGCCACACGTGCCGGTCGGGACCCGTGACGAGGTGCAGGCCCACCACGGTTTCGGCCACGGCCCCGAAGCGGAACGCCCCGCCGTGCGTGCCCGTTGATAAAGCACCGGCAATGCTCTGGCCGTTGCTGGCCCCGGAGGCCCGGATGGATTTGCCGCGCGGTTCCAGCAGCTGTTCCAGCCCCACAATGCTTGTGCCGCATTCCGTGAAAAACAAGTTGTCGGCGGTGCGGCCGGCGGTTTGATAGGCCGGGGCCACCATAGCGGGCTTCAACGCAAATGACTGCCGTAGCGCCATCGTGTCCACCAACCCACCATTCGTCACGGCCACTTCCGAAAACGACCAGCCCTTGCCCAACGCCCGCAGCCGCATATTGTGCTCGATGCCGTAGCGAATCAGCCACTGGAAGTTAGCCGTGGTTTGGCGGTACTGCTCCTGGCTGGTAGGCAGCGCAGGAATGCGCAGCTTGAAACAGGCGCTGGCGGTCAACTTCTGGGTGAAATTCTCGTGGCGGTTGGTCCACTCCGTCATCGGGTGCGCCTCCAGTCCGTTGGGCAAACTCATGGCCGTACAGATAAGCTAAGTGGAAAACCGGGGGCGCCGGGCGCCAGCCCCAACGTGTCAATCGGGGGCGTGTAGGGCGCGCAGCACCAGCTCACGCGCTGCCTGGTTACGATGCCCACTGTGGCCAGGGCCAGCAGGTAGTTGCCGAAACTGGTTTTGACTGTGACGCCGTTGAGGTGGCTGAAGCGCGGGTCGCAGGCGGGCCGTACGTCGGTGGGCTGCTTGAGGCCCCAGAAATAAGCCGTGACCAGCTGGGTATTGTTGGGGTCATTCACCACGGAGTCGCAGTCGTGGCTTGTGGCAACGCGGGTAGTCATGCAGCCCGACAAGGCTCCAACCAGCACCAGGCCTGTAATTGTTCGAGAGTAAGCCATAGCTGTGTAATATATTATATAAATTATATATAATATATTACAATTGCAAGCACTTCCCTCCTATACTAAAGTCCTGCCCTTCACCCTTACCCAGATGGAAGGCAGCGCATTGTACTGCCGGCACCCTACCTAGCGCCGGTTACGCTGTGCGGTTACTGCTTGAGCAACAACCCGAAGCCGGTGCAACGCTACAGGCCTTCCTGCTCAGAATTGGCTAACTCCTCACGCTGCTTACGGGGCAGCGAAGCCCGCACCAAGTCATACGAATGGTCGATTAGCTCCTGGAGTTGCCCATTGGAAACCCCGGTTCCTATCAGCACCGTGTTCCAGTGCTTTTTGTTCATGTGAAAGCCCGGCAGTACGTAGTCGTGTTGTTCGCGCAGCTCCACGGCCCGCTCGGGGTCACATTTCAGGTTGATACTGTTAAACGTGTCAATGTCGGTGAGGGCAAATACTTTACCGCTCACTTTAAACACCAAGGTACTCGGACCGAAAGGCGTTTCTTCGGTTACGCCGGCTTTCAGCAGGCAGTAGTCGCGGAAATCTTCGATGTTCATGGATGGCTAGCGGAGGCTTGTTTGAGAAACGCCGGTTTGTTGCTGATGGCAATTTCCAATAGCACGTACGGAGCTATCGAAAAGCGCTATCAGCAACAAACCGGCGCTGCAAAAAAGCAGATATCTAGCGAATAAACCAGCGGTACAGCAGCACGATAAACCCGACCAGGAACATGGCCATGGAGAGCTTATTGATGAAGTGCATGGTACGCAGGTTGAAGTTGGTGGTGCGGTTTGGGTCGTTCTTACGGAAGAAGTAACCGAATACCGGACTAAGGTCGAACAGGCCTTTCATACGCATAAGTAGGGGCTTTTGGGTTGCTGCTATAACACCGGAAGCAACAGAATGATTTACTTTTTTGGTTGTATTCTTACTCTATTCTCACCTAACGGAGTGCCACCCATACAACCGAGTACCAGTTGAATCTTCACCATCCGGTAGGTACTGGCCGGCGCAACAAGGTAGTACTCATCGGTGTCTTTCACTCCCATTTGCTTCTCTCCCACCATGAAACACGCCTTACTCGCCGCCCTGCTGCTGGCCGCTACCGGCGCCACGGCCCAAACCGCTGCCCCCGAAACCGAAGCCGTTAAGAAAACCATTGAAACGTTTTTCGAGGGTATGCGCAAAGGCGACAGCACATTGGTACGCTCCACCATTGCCCCTGGTGCGGTGTTTCATACCCTAGCCACCCGCAACGGCGCCACCCAACTGCGAGTTGAAAACCCCTCGGAGTTCGTGAAGGCTGTAGGAACGCCGCACAAGGAAGTCTGGGATGAGCGCATCACCTTCGATAAGGTACTGATTGACGCCAACTTAGCCAGTGTCTGGACGCCTTACGAGTTCTACCTCAGCAGCACGTTCAGCCACTGCGGCTACAACTCGTTTCAGCTGGTGAAGCTGGCCGGCAACTGGAAAATCGCGCACGTCATCGACACCCGGCGCAAGGAAAAATGCAAGTAATGGTTGGGGCTTAGTGCTTGGTGCGTAGTGCCTAGGTTGTACTTCCACTACTGATAGAACGACCTAAGCACCAATAGAACGACCTAAGCACCAAGCACCAAGCACTAAGCACCAAGCACTAAGCACCAGGGACTAAACGCCAAGTCCGAGCACGGTGGCGGCGGTGAGTTGCCGTAGGTCCGACACGATAAGGTCGGCGCGGCTCAGGTCCTGGCCATCGGAATGCTCGCTCTGGTAGCCGATGCAGTGCATGCCCGCGGCTTTGGCGGCGGCCACGCCGTTGGCAGCATCTTCAATGACTACGCACTCGGCGGGCGGCGTGCCTACCAATTCGGCGGCGTGCAGGAAAATGGCCGGGTTGGGCTTCGATTTCTCGAAATCCTCGCCGCTCACCAGGTGCTGGAAGTACGGATACAAGTCGAAGCGCTTGAACACGCGGCCAATTGTTTCTTTGGAAGCCGACGAGGCCAGCGCCAGCGGAATACCCTGCTCGTGCAGCGCCACTACCAGTTCTCGCACGCCGGGCAGCAGCTCCAGCGTAGTTGATTCGTCGAAGGTTTTGCCGAAAAAGTCCCGTTTGCGGCTCATTAGCTCTTCTACATCCTGCTTCAGGTTGTACTGCTGCTTGAGGTGCTGGTACACATTACGCGTAGACGAGCCCAGGAACGTGGCGTACTCCTCCTCGGAAACCTGAATGCCCAGCTCGGCGAAGTGGCTGTAGAAAGCGTCGTGGTGCAGCGGCTCGGTGTCAACCAGCACGCCATCCATATCGAAAATTACGGTGCGAATCATGCGAAAAAGTAGGGAGGTCCGGCCAAAGGTAGCGCATAGACGCTAGGATGAGCTTTGGTAAAGCAGCCCATTCTGTTGCGCTTCGCTCTGCACGACGTTCTACTTGCCTTGGCTGTTTTTGGCTACTGCTTGGCCAGGGCTACAATATCCGGCACTTCCAGCACTGGTTTAGGTGCCCCGTGCTGCGCTACGTGCAGCATAGCCTGCCCGAGCTCGGCCAGCGTAGAGGCGTACTTGGGCGCCAGGGTGCGAATTACCGGATAGAGCCAGCCGAAATATTTGTAGTACGACAATACGTGCTGCTGGCCCGGTGTGGCGCGCAGCAACCCCGGCCTAAACATATACGCCTGTCGGAAACCGAGTTTCAGCAAGTCGTTTTCGGTCTGGCCTTTCACCCGCGCCCACATCTGGCTGCTTTGCAGGGTGCCATCGGTACCCGCGCCGGAAATGTAGCAGAACGTGAGGCCGGGGTTGCGCGGCAGCAGCGTCTGGGCGAAGTGCAGGGTCAGGTCGTAGGTGAGGCGGCGGTACTCCGGCTCCTTCATCCCCACCGACGACACGCCCAAGCAGAAAAAGCAGGCGTTGTAGCCCGTCAGCTGGTCCTGGATGGGCGCGAGGTCGTGGAAATCGGCGTGGATGATTTCGTGCAGCTTGGGGTGCGTGTGCCCGCTGGGCTTGCGGCTGACGCTGAGCACCTGCTCCACGTCTGGGCTGCTCAAACATTCCAGCAGCACCCCTTCCCCTACCATGCCGGTTGCCCCGGTCAATATCACGCGTAGCTTCATAGGTGGGGAGACGGATAATCGGCGCAGATGTTTTAGATAAGCTTACTTTTAGCTTTTCTGAATGGCCCCTTATGGAACCCAAACGTTATCCTCGGCAGCTTTCCCGCGGCGCCAACAACGCCGTTATAGCACTATCCGAAAACGAAGTCGGCAAGCTTTTCAGCGAAGATACCCGCTCCGATATCGGCTCGGAAGCGGAAAAGATGCGCTTCGCCAACTCCGTAAACGGGCTCGTCGTCCGGTTTGAACGCCTCGAATACAACCCCCACCTGCAAGCCGACATGCTGGTCATGGAACGCATTTACCCGCTCGATTTCCGTGCCTACGAAGTGGAAATGCGGGAGCTGTGGCTGGACGTATTCACCGAGGAACTACTGGCGCTGCACGCCGCCGGCTTCGTGCACCGCGACTTGCTGCGCCCCTCCAACCTCCCCGGCGACCGGTACGACAACATCCTGCTCACCGCCCAGGGCCTGCGCCTGATTGACGTCGGCATCTCCGTGTTGCAGCGGCAGGTCGGCGAATCGTTCTTCAACGCCTACCTCCAGCGGGAACGGGAGGAACTGGAGCTGTTTGGCCGGTTTTTCTTGGGGCGGTAAAAAATAAATTATTTGTCGTTTGATGAGCCCCTAAAAGTAAAAAATATAACAATACCACTTAAAGTCATGCAGCAAATACCATATACGTTTGCGTGAGTTTCAACACCTCCATGGTGAGAACAGGCTCCACTTCTACCAATGCTTGTGGAGTTCCAACCGTCTGCACATCCCTCATAAGCGCCTAAACCTGCAGCTAATACAGCTAAAACAAACGCCGATACGAGTATAAATTTTGGATATTTATCAAAATTGAAAATCTTCGAAAAAGCTATTAGTACAGCGACACCTGTGACGAAAAAGAGGAAGAGTCTTATCATTTTATGCATCTTAAAGGGTGTGTGGACAGCAAGCACAAACAACGTCATGCTGAGTTTGTCGAAGCATCTCTACCACTTTGTTAAGTTAAAATTGTTCGGTAGAGATGCTTTGACAAGCTCAGCATGACGTTCTAAAAGGCTCACAAAAGGCTATGCTCAGTTGCTGTTCACACACCCTAAATAAATGCAGATTTCATCTTTTGTAAAACAAGGGCTTTGTAAAAGATGAAATCTACCCCGCTACCGGTTCTTCCAGCAGTTCCTTTTCAATCCAGCGGCCGTCTTCGCGCATGAGTTCGATTAGCTCGTCTACGGCTTGTTCTTCGGGCACGGCTTTCTTAATGACTTCCTGGCCGCGGTAGAGGGCAATTTTGCCTTTGCCCACGCCCACGTAGCCGTAGTCGGCGTCGGCCATTTCGCCGGGGCCGTTCACGATGCAGCCCATGATGCCGATTTTCACGCCCTTGAGGTGGTCGGTGCGCTTGCGGATCATGGCGGTGGTTTCCTGGAGGTCGAACAGGGTGCGGCCGCAGCTGGGGCAGCTGATGTACTCGGTTTTGCTCATGCGGGTGCGGGCCGCCTGCAAAATGCCGAAGCTGAGCTGGTTGAGCTGGTCGATGTCGCGCAGCCAGGCGTCCTGCTCCTGCTCGGGCAGCAGGTCGGTGCAGAGCGCAATACCGTCGCCGAGGCCGTCGATGAGCAGGCCGCCCACGTCGGTAGCCGCGTCGAGTTGGGTTTGGGGCATGTTGTGCACGGTGTAGGTGCGCCGGACGACCACCGGGCACGTCACGCCGTAATCCAGCAAATCGAAGAAGGCCCGCCGCATTTCCGGCATGGCGTGGGGGTTACTGGTGTTGAGGGTGAGTACCACGCGGGTTTCGGTGCGTAGCTGCTTCAACAATTCAGCATCGAGCGTACCCAGCTCCATCATCAGGAAGTTGAGCTGGGGGTGCAGCTTAGGAAAATCGGCCAGGTAGGTATCCACGGTAAGCAGCGGAAAATGGTCGGGGCGCTGGCCGCCGTCCACCCAGGCGCTGTGCGTCACGATTTCCTTGAGGCCGTTGGGTAGCATAAACGGCACGGGCCGCTCCCCGGTATAAATGTAGTCGGCCCCCAGGTCGCTCATGTGAAACTTGTCGAGAAACGACGAATACAAGTGCCCGGCGGCGCGCAAATCGGCGTATTCCAGCTGCGGCAGGCGCGAGAGGTCGGACACCACGCGCGGCACGTTCAGGCCGCCAAAGTTCAATACCTCGTGCGTAACGCGGCGGTGATACTGAAACGGGTCGAGCGGCTCTTCCTCCAGCAGCGGCCGAATCGGCTGGGCTTCCTGGGCGCGGTGGGTGTAGCGGTTGATGAGGGCCCGCGCCACGGGGGCTTCGGCTTCGGGCGCTTCGGTGAGGCTCACGCGCACCGTGTCGCCGAGGCCGTCTTCGAGCAGCGTACCGATGCCTACGGCCGATTTAATGCGGCCGTCTTCGGCTTCGCCGGCTTCCGTCACGCCCAAGTGCAGCGGGTAGGGTTGCAGGCCTTCCTCGTCGAGCTTCTGCACCAGCAAGCGGTAGGCCTGCACCATCACCTGCGTGTTGGAGGCCTTCATGCTGAGCACCACATTGTAGTAGTTTTCTTCTTCGCAGAGGCGCAGGAATTCCAGCGCCGATTCTACCATGCCCAGCGGCGTATCACCGTAGCGGCTCAGAATCCGGTCGGATAGGGAGCCGTGGTTGGTACCGATGCGCATGGCGGTGCCGTACTGCTTGCAGATTTGCACCAGCGGCCGAAACCGCTCCCGAATGCGTTCCACCTCGGCGTGGTAGGTGGCGTCGGTGTACTCGATGAAGTCGAACTTCTTTTTGTCGGCGTAGTTGCCGGGATTCACGCGCACTTTCTCCACAATGCGGGCGGCCAGCTCGGCGGCGTTGGGCGTGAAGTGAATGTCGGCAATGAGCGGCACGGTGCAGCCCCGCTTGCGCAGCTCTTTCTTGATTTCCAGCAGGTTCTGGGCTTCCTTCATGCTGGGAGCCGTGATGCGCACGTACTCGCAGCCGGCCTCCACCATGCGCAGCGTCTGCTCCACCGACCCCAGCGTGTCCATGGTATCCACGGTGGTCATGCTCTGCACCCGAATGGGGTGGAGGCCGCCCATAGGCAGGTCGCCGAGCTGGACTTCCCGGCTGAGGCGGCGCTTGTACTCGGTGAGGCTGGGGCAATAGGTCTTGTTCATAACCCGAAGGGAGCGTTTTTCTGAAGAATAACAAAGGTACGGAAGGTTCGTTCTTGCCGGGTAGTAGAATGAGGCTGTAGCGCGAAGCCTTTGCTTCGCGTATGGCTGAGGTAGCAAGCCAGTTTGTTACCTCAGCCATACGCGAAGCAAAGGCTTCGCGCTACATGCATACGGCCGCAACTTCTGCTGCTTCCAGCTGTCTTTATCCCGACTACCTTTCTCAACTATGAATTTTCTGAAACTTACGGCGCTGGCCGCCGCTCTTTTCATGGCGGGTCCCTGCCCCACCCAGGCACAGCAAGTAGCCCTCATCAAGCTGCCGGAGCTGCAAAAGCGCCTCAGCCGCAACACCGATACCACCTACGTTATCAACTTCTGGGCCACCTGGTGCGCGCCCTGCGTGAAGGAGCTGCCGTATTTCGAGCAGGTGAACACCACCTATGCCAAGCAGAAAGTGAAGGTGCTGCTGGTAAGCATGGACTACGCCTCGCAGCTCGACAAGAAAGTGAAGCCCTTTGTGCTGAAGCGTGGCCTGAAATCGGAAGTGGTATTGCTCAACGAAACCGACCCCAACTCCTGGATGGACAAGGTGGACGGAAAATGGTCGGGGGCGCTGCCGTTTACCTTGATAATCAATAACCGCAAGCAGAAACGCATGGCCTACGAGCAGGAATTCACGCAGCCCGAGCTAACGGCAGCACTGCAACAGTTTCTGAAGTAAATTACAGCATCCGTTTTCACCTTTCACCTACTTCATTTCCCTGCTATGAAAAAGCTCGTTCCCTTTCTGGCGGCTTGCCTTTTGCTGGTACTCAGCAGCTACATCCGCCCCATGGCCGGCTATCAGGTCGGTGATAAAGCCGCCGACTTCAAGCTCAAGAACGTGGACGGCAAGATGGTGTCGCTGAGCGACAACAAAACCGCCAAGGGCTACATTGTGGTGTTTACGTGCAACACCTGCCCCTATGCCAAAGCCTATGAAAGCCGCATCATTGACCTGCACAGGAAGTACGCCAGCCAAGGCTACCCGGTAGTGGCCATCAACCCCAACGACCCCGCCATTGCCCCCGGCGACTCGTTTGCGGCCATGCAAACCCAGGCCAAAACCAAGAGCTACCCCTTCCCCTACCTCTTCGACGAAACCCAGCAAACGGCCCAAACCTACGGCGCTACCCGCACCCCGCACCTCTACGTGCTAACCCGCCAGGGTAGCACCAACGACTTCAAAGTGAGCTACATCGGGGCCATCGACGACAACTCGGAAGATGCCAAGCTGGTGAAAACCAAGTACGTGGAAAATGCCATGACCGAAATCCTGGCCGGCAAGCCTGCTACCACCAACTCCACTAAGGCCATCGGCTGCTCCATCAAGTGGCGCAAAGCATAGCCGCAACCCAACTTTAGAAGCAGCCAGCTTCCGTAACAAACCGGGCCACCGCAAAGCACGATACATGCTTTACAGTGGCCCGGTTGCGTATGCGTGCAACGGCATGTATCGGCAACTGGCACGGCACCTAAGTGTCAGTCTTCTTGTATAGTAGCGCGCTTGAATACGCCTTCCAGGGTATCAACCTGCACCCCGGATTTTTCGTCGAGGGCTGCGTTAATCATGGCTTGCGCCACTTCCCGGCCGTGGATGGGCCGGTAAGGCGCCAAACCAGGCAGGTAGGCCACCAAGGCGGCCAGCGGCAACGCAATGCGCTCAGCCAGCCGGGGCTCCTGGCGGTTACCGGCCAGCATACCCGGCTGAATGATGCGGATGCGCTGGAACGGCAGCCGCTTCACGGAGCGCTCCAACTCGCCCTTCATACGAGTGTAAAACATAAACGAATCGGGGTCGGCGGAAGCGGCCGATACCAGCACGTAGGTTTTCACGCCGTTTTGGGCCGCCGCTTCGGCCGTGCGGTACTGGTACGTGTAATCGACGCGGTACTGGGCCTGCTGGCTACCCGCCTGGCGCAAGGTGGTGCCCAGGGCCGAAAACAGCACGTCGCCGGTGAGCAGGTGCTGCCACTTTTCGGGTGCTTCAAAATCAACAATGTGCTCTTCCAGCTTCGCAGGATTCTGGAAGCCGGTGGAACGACGCGCAAATACTTTCACGGTGGAGAAACGCTCGTCGGACAGCAGCTGACGCAGCAAATAGTTACCAACCAGGCCGGTTGATCCAATGAGTAAAGCAATTTTCATGAGATACAGGTGGTGCAGGAGGTGTGGGCAGGGGGCGGGAATCAGATTCTCGACAACATAAACTCGAGAGTGAGCTTATACGTAGGCGCAACCAAAACTGCCGGTTTTCCAAAAATTCCATTGGTCGGCACTGCCTTTTTTCCGGTTTTGCACCTGGCATCAGTCGCCGAGTGTCAGCACTATTTTTCCGATGTGCTCACTGCTTTCAAGCAGCTGATGCGCCGCGGCGGCTTCGGCCAGAGGAAACGTGCGGAAAACAACCGGCCTGAATTTACCTTCTTGCAGCAGCGGCCACACATGCCGCTCCACCTCCGCGGCCAGGGCGGCCTTGAAATCGGCGGAGCGGGGGCGCAATGTGCTGCCGCTGATGGTGAGGCGGCGGCGCATCACCTCCAGGGCATTGAACTCGGCCGTTCCGCCGCGCATAGCGTTGATGAACACCAGCCGGCCATCGTCGCGGAGCAAACGCAGGTTTTTGGGCGTGTAGTCACCACCAATCATGTCCAGCACCACATCAGCCCCACCCATAGCCTGCACTTCCACCTCGAAATCCTGCTCTTTATAGTTCACCACCACATCGGCGCCCAGCGCCCGTACGGCATCGGCTTTGGCGGCGCTGCCTACGGTTGCGGCCACTTTGCTGCCCAGCGCGTGGGCTAGCTGCACGGCCGTAATGCCAATGCCGCTGCTGCCACCGTGTACCAGGAGCGTTTCGTTGGGTTGCAACTGGCCCCGCTGAAACACGTTGTGCCACACCGTAAACACGGTTTCGGGCAAGCTGGCCGCTTCCGTGTAGCTCCAGCCGGCAGGCACGGGCAGGCAATGGCGGGCATCGGCCACGGCGTATTCGGCGTAGCCGCCGGCCGCCAGCAGTGCGCACACCTGGTCGCCGGGTTGCCAGCGCGTTACGTTGGCGCCGCACTGCGCTATGGTGCCCGCCACTTCAAGGCCGGGCACCGAGCCCGATACATCGCCAGAACCGGCGTATTTGCCTTGCCGCAGCAGCACATCAGGGCGGTTGACGCCGGCCGCGTGCACCTGAATCAGCACTTCGTGGGCGGCGGGCGTGAGGCGGGGCGCCGACTGCAACCGCAGTACCTCGGGGCCGCCGGGCTGGGTGATAACAATAGAATTCATGACCAGAAAATACCGCTCAGTTGAAGCTGCACGTATGAAAGAAAGCGTTGGAGAAGTGCCGGACACTATTGCCAGCTGCTTGCCATACGCGAAGCGGCCAGCCGGCGCTGCTTTCTTGCAGCAATTTCTGTTTCTTGCCTTCCTATCATGAAAAAGCTGACCCTCCTCCCCCATTTCCTGCGTACCGCGGGCCAGCTTACCAGCATGGCCGCCTGGCAAACCGGCCGCCTGTTTCGCAAAGCTGCCGCTTCTGCCCTCGAGTCCATTCAGGATGTGCTGCGGGCGGAAGTGAAAAAGGGCAATGCCAAGCTGGTAGCGGATTTCCTGACCGATAAAGCTCTGCCCGCCGCCCGGGCGCTGCTTTTGGAGCGCATGGCGGCCCGGCTGCTAGTGCGCCTGGGGTTGCGCGGGGTGCTGGCGTCCAGCGTTATTGGCTGGATTTTGCCCTTTGTGCTAGAGCAGATGGTGAAAGTGGGGCAGCGAACCGGCCTCTTCGATAAGCTCCGGGCCCACAGCACCGTGCAGGAAAGCCTGCTACGCCTAGAAGAGCTGAAAGAAGCCGTTTGGAAACGCCTGGTCCCCGACCACGGCAGCAGCGCCGAATTGCTGGACGACGACGCGGAATTGCCCCACCAACTGCCGCCCCAAACCAAGCTCTAACGCAGCGGGCAAACGGATAATTCCAACAAGAATTTTTCCTGATTTTCGTTGAATACAAGAAATCCAGAGGGTTTTGGGCTGTCGTAAGTGACACCCAAATGAGCAATTTGTTGTCTACCAACCGACCGGACCCCACCGCCGCCACTTCCCAAACGGCCCTGCGCGACTTGTACCGTGCCGCCCGGCTTATCCCGTATCATGGGCCCTACGCCGCAGCCCGGCTAGCCCGCATTGCCGACCAAGCCGAGTATTTTCTGCAAGCATGGCCCCTGGAGCTATGGCCCGTCCACACCCGCTCTGAGTGGCCAGTACCTGCCAAAGACGTGCTACTAGCTTGGCTGGCCACCGCCAAACAAGAAGCCGAACGCTATTTGCCACCTGCCAACCACCCCTGGACCTATGCGGCTTGGCGGCAGGTTACCACTACTTTACTAGCTGCCTTGGTGCCGTTCAACTAAGCCGCCGTCCGTTTATTTGCCGGACTTGGTGAAGTCGGAGGTAACGAACAAAAACATCGGGGAAGGAATAGTGATGGACTGCCCCGTGGGCTGCAACTGGCCCGATTTCTGGTCGACGTGGTAGGTGAAAACGTTGTTGGAATTCTGGTTGCCTACCAGCAGCAGCCGGCCGGTTGGGTCGAGGGTGAAGTTGCGCGGCGTTTTGCCCTGGGTGCTTTCGTGTTCTACCAGCGTCAGGCGGCTGTCGGAGGCAATGCGAAACACGGCAATGCTATTGTGGCCCCGGTTGGAAGCGTACAGAAACTTACCGTCCGGCGAAACGTGGATGTCGGCGCAGGAGTTGTTTTCCGCAAATCCGGCCGGTAGCGTCGATATGGTTTGCAGCTCGCGAAACTGGCCCTGGGCGGCGGCGTAAGCTAGTGCCGTTACCGTGGAGTTCAGCTCGTTGATGAGGTAGGCGTAGCGGCCGTTGGGGTGAAATGTGAGGTGGCGCGGCCCGGCCCCTGGTGCGGTAGTGAAAGCCGGCGCGGACTGGGCGGTTAGCTGGCCCTGCGCCGGATTGAGTGCGTAACCGTAAACTTTATCGGTACCCAGGTCCACGGCAAACGCATACTTGTTGGTTGGGTCGGTGAGGAAGCAGTGTGCATGAGCCGCCGTTTGGTTTTTGTGCGGCCCGCTGCCCTCATGCTGGTCGGATGCCGTAGGAGCGCCCACCCGGCCGTCGGCCTCCACGGGCAGTACGCTCACGTTGCCGCCCATGTAGTTGGCCACCAACACTGCTTTTTCGGTGCGGTCGAGGCTGATGTAGCACGGTGACGCCCCCTGCGACGGTTGCTGGCTGAGCCGCGCGAGGCCGCCGGTCTGCTGGTCTACGGCGAAGGCGCTAACGGCCCCGCTTGTAGCTCCCTGAAACTCATTGGTTTCATTCACGGCGTATAGGTGCTGCCGCTTGGCGTCCATGGTCAGGTAGGTGGGGCTGGCACCGCCTTTCAGGCCGCTTACCGGCGTTAGCGCCCCGGTAGTAGGATTCAGCCGGTACAGAAATATCGTATTCTCAGCTTCAGAGCTAATATTGGTACCGATATACACCAAGTACTCGGAGGCGGCTTGGGTGCCGGGCATCAGCCGGGTACAGCCGCTTAAGGCACCTAAAGCCAGAGCCAGGCCGAAGCCGGTAGCATGCAGAAAACGACGGCGCGAATACAAATGAATCATAGAATCAGAAAAGAAAGGGGTGGGAACATCCGCAGCAACAGGCTAACCGATACCAGCTGGCAGTGGCAAGAGCAGTGGCCGCAAAAGTCACGAATAATCTTCAGAGGCAATCCACTGTTTGGCAAAAACCCGGTTTCTATCAGCACAACCGCCTGCTGCGTGGCCACTGCCTAAAACTGCACCCGCAACGTATGCAGTGAGTCGGCGGCGGCAAACGAGTAGCTGACCGTATAACCGTAGTAGCGGCAGATTTGCTGCACAATAGACAAACCCAGGCCCGGCGAGTCGGAGGTGGCATTAAGCTTGCGGAACCGCTCGAAAAACCGACTTGGCTCACCAACCAGGGCCGGGCCCGTGTTGCTGATGGCCAGATAATCGGGCGTCAGAATCCAGCTTAAAGTGCCGCCCCGGTGGTTGTGCTTGATGGCGTTTTGCAGCAGGTTGCCCACCATCGACTCGGCCAGGGCGGGGTGCATATGCAGAGGCGGTTGTCCGGGGGCCACCACCCGTTCCACCCGCAACTCTTTGTTGTCCACGAAATCCTGCAATAAGTGCAATTTGTTTTCCACCACTTTATCCAGTGCCAGCGGCACCGCCCCCGGAAACTGCCGGTTCTCGATTTTGGTGAGCAGCGCAAGGGCCTGATGCAGCCGCGAAAGCCGCATAGTGGCCCCGTACAAATCCCCGATTAACTGAGACGTGGCCAACGGCAATTCTTCGGTTTGAAGCAGCTGTTCCAGCTTCACCTGCATAATGGCCAGCGGGGTTTGAATTTCGTGCGCCGCATTTTCCGTGAAGTCCTTGAGCGACTGATAATCGGCGGCGAGGCGGGTACTCATTTGGGTTAGCGCCTGGTTCAGCTCCGTGAATTCATCAATGGGCGTGGCGGCGGCCAAGGCCAGGGGTTGCTGGTGCTGCAAGTTGTAGTGGCGCAAGGCCTCCAGCGTTAGTTGAAACGGGTGCCAGATGCGGTGGGCAAGCCAGCGGTTCAGCACCCCTAAGCTCAGCAGTAGCAAGCTCAGCACCGTGAGCATCACCGCCAGCACCACGCCCAGCATATCTTCGGTTTCGAGCAACGACTTGCGCAGCGTCACCCATTGCGCCCCCTGCGAGCTGCTCACCGCAAAACTTAGCTGCCGATACGGCACTTGCTCCTGCTCTACCGGATCAAAAAACGTGGTATCCCGCAACTGCGTGGGCAAGGGCCCCGGCGTAACGGCCAGTTCGTTGCCGAGGCTATTGGTGGGCAGTTGCCCCGTGCGCCGGATCAGGTTCAGGGTGGCCGTCCGATGGTTTACGAGCTGTTCGTCTACTTCCACGCGCAGGGCCCACCCCATACTGTAATAAAATACCACGCTCCCCACGGCAAACACCAGGGCGGCAAGCAGCAGATAGTACCTGTTGGTGGAGGAAAGCAGCTTCATTCGGTACTTAGCTTGTAGCCCGTCCCGTAAATGGTGCGGATGTAGTTGTCAACGCCCTTTTCCTGCAACTTCTTGCGCAAGTTTTTCAAATGGGTGTAGATAAAATCAAACGAATCGGCCGTATCGGCATCATCACCCCAGAGGTGTTCCGCAATGCTTTCCTTGGTAAGCACCCGGTTGGGGTTGGCTAGCAGAAATAGCAGCAAGTCATACTCCTTGCGCGTAAGCGTGAGCGGCTCGTCGCGCACCAGCACCAGCGCCTGCTCAGGAAATACGCTCAGGTCGCGGAACAACAAGTGGTGCTGCCCCTGAAACTGCCGCCGCCGAATAATAGCTTTCAATCGGGCATTCAGTTCCACTAGGTGGAACGGTTTGGCCAAGTAGTCGTCGGCTCCTAATTCCAGCCCGAGCACCTTATCATCGAGGGCAGCCCGCGCCGAAATAATGAGGACGCCCGCCCGCGAGCCATCAGCTTTGAGTGTGCGCACCAAGTCTAGCCCGTTGCCGTCGGGCAATGTCAGGTCAATCAACACACAATCATACTGATAGAGCTTGATTTTCTCGTGGGCTTGCAGGTAGCTGTCGGCTACTTCGCACACGTAGCCATCATGGCGCAGGTATTCCAGCAAGGCATTGCGCAGTACGGGTTCGTCTTCTACAATCAATAATTTCATAGGGCTACTGAGTGGGGCACTCTAGTTTTGGCAGATAAATCGACTATCAAAAACGGTAAAAATTCTGTCGCAAATCTGTGCTTTTTCGTTGAAAGCGGCGCTCCTGCTTGTGCTTGCCAACTGGCCCTCTAGAAGTGAACGATGTTGCCTGCTTATCGTAGAGAAACTTGATCCTGCCCCACCCACTACCACACGTATGCTCCTGTTGCAAGCCGAACCATACCTTACTATTTATTTGCATCAAGGCCCAGATTCGGCCATCGAAACCGAATGGCTGGGCTATGCAAACAGTGCCGATTTTCGCCGCTCCGTTTTGCTGGCCTTGCAATTCGGGCAGCAACAGCACATACGCGGCTGGATAGCCAACGACCGGCGCCTAGGTGCAGTCCGCCCCCGCGACTTGGAATGGCTGCGCGCGGAAATATTACCGGCGCTGGCAGCAGCGGGAGTACGTCGTTTTGCGTTGCTTGAAGCCGAGGATAGCCTTAACCGCCTCACCATCGGCTGGATGTATCAGCAGGCCACAACTGAGCTCAGCTTTGAAATTCGGCCTTTCACCGAGGTTAGCCAAGCAAGAGCCTGGGCTATCGGTAGTTTTTGACTTGCCAGCAGCAGAGTAGAGCATCCAGTATTACGAATCAAGCAATATATAGGATAATGTAATTATCTTAGGCACTTTATCATGAAATGAGGCTATGCCGCTCAGGTGCATAGGTTCATTGCTTTATCACTAGATATTTATAGGTTGACTCACCCACCGGCTTCTCTGGACACCGTTCTGCACCACCCATCGTCCAGTAAGCTTCCAACCGCCCCGCTTCATGAAGACCGAAATGCGTAATGCGTTTGGCGAGATATTCTTAACCATTGAATATCACAAAGCTAGCCAGCTAGTGTACAACAATTGGGTTGGCTACCAAACCTATTCTGGCATTATTGCTGGCGCCAACACCTGCCTAGGTGTCATTGCCGAGTACAAATGCCCCTTTCTACTCAACGACAACAGCAAAGTTGTAGGCCCCTGGGACCACGCCCTAGAATGGCTGACCACCGATTGGGCGCCACGGGTGCGCGATGCTGGCCTCTCCCATTTTGCCCACGTAGTCAGCCCCGATTCCTTTGCGGCCTACTCGGCCCGCAACATGCACCTTGATATTGGCGAGCAGCTCCAGATGCGCATTTTCGACAGCGTTATTGAGGGCTTAGATTGGCTGCGAGTTGCTCAGCAAGCCACTTCCTAGCCGTTAGGATTTCATATTAGATCAAATAAAACCCGCCCACCTCGAAAGAAGGTCCAGTTCTGGCGCTAGTAGCCCCCTGGTCTAC
The DNA here is from genome assembly GCF_017313265.1 of Hymenobacter telluris. Classification (GTDB taxonomy): domain Bacteria; phylum Bacteroidota; class Bacteroidia; order Cytophagales; family Hymenobacteraceae; genus Hymenobacter; species Hymenobacter telluris. The sequence goes on from NZ_JAFLQZ010000004.1 coordinate 61,410, forward strand.
AGGCCTAATCGCCCTGGCATATAGCATTCTTAGCCGAATATGCTGGATTGCCCCAAGTGTCTATGCAACGTATTTGGCAGCAAGTGGCTCCCACTCATACACTCTCCGGCTATTTATGAAAAACCCACTCCTGCTCTCCCTATTGCTGGCTACGCTAAGCGCCTGCCAAAAAGAAGACGTACCAGAAACTCAAACCACAGCTTACCCCCAAACGTGGCAACTGGTCAAAATGACTTCTAGCTGGACAAACACCGTCCAAACGGGTACGGCTCTATCCTGGCAGGAAACCTATGTTTTTCAGGCCGATAGTAGCTTCACCAAAACGCGCCAGCAAAACGGGCAAGTTGTGGATGCTCAGGGCACCTTTTCTGTGCGTACTTCTGCTACTGGGCAGCACATCATTCTTACTTACACTGCGGCCAACAGCTTAATTGGCTCTTGCACAGCGCGTGCGTTGCAGGAGTATCTCCTTGTTAAACCCAACGATACGCTGGTTAATACCTGGGAAGCCTGTGATGGACCCCGGCTTGAATATGAAAAAGTGGCGCAGTAAGCCAGAGAGTCCATGTGGTCCTTTTTAAAAGCGTTTCACTCTTATTCAATGTGTATGTTATTCCGTTCATTTGCTTCCGTGGCCCTACTTATGAGCACGCCTCTGCTTAGTTGTGCTCAATCAACTCCAGTCTCTGCTAATCCGGCGCCAGCGCACCGGTTCTACGTGGGCGTGGGTGCGTATACCAGCAAGCATGAATACTGGGGCAGCCGTGACGGTTTGCCGTCCACTCACCCCATTCAGGTTACAATTGGCTACCAACTTCAGCCGCGGCTGGCTCTGCAAGTAAGTGGCGTAACTGCCGCCACCAAAGGCGCTAGCTCGGGCGTCGTTCCCCAGCCAAACGGCACGGTACTGCCCTATTCCCAAACGTATGGTAACCGGTCCACCTCTATCTCGTTACTAGGCCGCTATACGCTCACGCGCACCCCGTCTCACCGGCTACAGGTAGATGGGTTAGGTGGCTTCACGCTGCACCACTACTCGTTTGATGGCACTGGGTCCTATCCTGCTAACTTCCCCGGCGGCGACTACGATCTGCATTCCCGAGACACAGATCTACTACTCACTATAGGCGCGAGCGTGCGCTACCGTCTCAGTTCCCGCTTGGAGGCCGTGGCAGACGGCACGGTAAGCACTAGCCTGCGAGCCTTACGAGACCTAACCCCAGCGGGTACAGTAGGACTGCGTTACAATTTCGGCCTTCGATAAGCGACTCCAGTGGATTACTAAACGGCCCAGCCACACGGCAGCCTGCGTGAAACAGATTTGCCTTTTAAGCAAACTGATTGAGTGAAAACACCCCGCAAACTTGGTTTGCGGGGCGTTTTCACTCAGCAGCCTCCCTTGCCCGGCAATGCATAGTATTACTAAATGTAATCTTCCTATTACCGGCCCGACGTATAGAGTGGTCGTACCAAGCCACTGGCACCTGACGGGCAGGCACAAAAAAAAGCCGCCCCCACCCGGAAACGGCTTTTTTGAAATCGATGCACGGAGAAAATTCCCACCCAACTCCGGCCCGATTCTGTACCCTAAGTTTAGTGCCGGAACAAAAGTTCACGGTACTTCACCAGGGGCCAGTCCTCGTCGGCCACCATTAGCTCCAGTTTGTCAACTGAGCGGCGAATGGTGTCGAAATGTGCTTTGACGGTGTCGCAGTAGGCAAAGGCCCGTTCGCGGGTGTCGTCAACCTTGTTGGCTACTTTGCGAGCATTAACCATGCCATCCACTGTGGTTTTGATGGTGGCAATGTGCCGCGAAATAGCTTTGATGGTGTCTATGGTTACTTGTGATTCGGTATCGTCGAGGCCTAACTCGCGCAAGCCCCGAACGTTGGTTACAAGCTTGGTTTGATACGCTACGGCGGTTGGAATGATATGGTTGATGGCCAAATCACCCATTACGCGGCTTTCAATCTGAATCTTTTTGATGTAGTCTTCCAGCAGAATCTCGTGGCGGGCGTGCAGCTCAACGTGGGAGAAGATGTGGTGCCGCTCGAACAGGGCCGAAGCCTCCGAGGTTACCAGCGCGTCCAGGGCGTGGGGAGTGGTTGGCACGTTGGCCAGGCCCCGCTTGGCTGCTTCTTCTTTCCATTCGTCGGAGTAGCCGTTGCCCTCAAAACGGATGTTTTTCGAGCTAATTACGTACTCACGCAGCACTTCTACAATAGCTACTTCCTTCTTCTTACCAGCGTCGATGAGCTTGTCGACTGCCGATTTGAACTCGATAAGCTGCTCGGCTACAATGGCGTTGAGCACGGTCATGGCCGACGAGCAGTTTGCCGAAGAACCCACGGCACGCAGCTCGAACTTGTTGCCGGTGAAGGCAAACGGCGAGGTACGGTTCCGGTCGGTATTATCGAGCAGGATGGCTGGAATCTTGTCGATGCCGAGCTTGAGGTAGATATTGTCGCCTTTGTCGAGCGGCACTTTGGCGGTGCGCTCCAACTCGTCGAGCACCGAGTCCAGCATCGAGCCAACAAATACCGACATGATGGCCGGAGGGGCTTCGTTGGCGCCAAGGCGGTGGTCGTTAGAGGCCGAAGCAATGCTGGCGCGCAGCAAGTCGCCGTAGGTGTGCACGGCCTTGATGGTGCTGATGAAGAACGCCAGGAACTGGAGATTTTCCTTAGGACGACGACCCGGTGCGAGCAGGTTCACGCCCGTATCGGTGCTCATCGCCCAGTTGTTGTGCTTGCCCGAGCCGTTTACGCCGGCGAAAGGCTTCTCGTGCAAGAGCACCTTGAAATTATGCTTTTCAGCTACCCGCTCCATTACGTCCATCAACAGCTGGTTGTGGTCGACGGCGAGGTTGGCATCTTCGAAGGTTGGGGCGCACTCGAACTGGTGCGGTGCCACTTCGTTGTGGCGGGTACGCAACGGAATACCCAGCTTGTTGGCTTCTTCTTCGTACTCCAGCATGAAGGCGTGCACCCGGCTCGGAATCGAACCGAAGTAGTGGTCTTCGAGCTGCTGACCCTTAGCCGGAGCGTGGCCAAACAGCGTGCGGCCCGTCATAATCAAATCGGGGCGAGCTGCATACAAGGCTTTATCAACCAGGAAATACTCTTGCTCGATGCCGAGGGTGGTGTGCACCCGGTTTACATCCTTGTCGAAGTACTGACAAACGTCAACCGCTGCTTTTTCCAACGCCGCCAACGACTTCAGCAAAGGCGCTTTGTAGTCGAGGGCCTCGCCGGTGTAGGCGACGAAGATGGTAGGGATGCAAAGCGTTTTGGCGCCGGCCGTTTCAATGATGAAAGCAGGCGAAGTAGGATCCCAGGCGGTGTAGCCGCGGGCTTCGAAGGTGTTACGGATACCGCCGTTCGGGAACGACGAAGCATCCGGCTCCTGCTGCACCAGCGCCGAGCCCTTGAAGTTTTCAATCGGACGACCGTCCGAATTCAAGTCAAAAAACGAATCGTGCTTTTCGGCGGTAGCGCCGGTCAGGGGCTGGAACCAGTGCGTGTAGTGCGTCGCGCCCTTCGACATGGCCCAGGTTTTCATGGCCGAAGCCACGGCATCGGCCACGCTGTGCTCTACCGGGGAGCTTTGCTTGATAGCAGCTTGCAGCTTTTTGAAATACTCGCCGGGCATGGTAGCCCGCATAGCCTCCAAGTTAAAGACGTTTTTCCCAAAACTGTCGGAGCGACGCTCACTGCTGCTCTGTGGGACCAGGGTTTTGCGCTGGTCAACTAACTCAAGTGCTTTAAAGCGGAGAATTGCCATGAAACGAGTAAACGGAGAAGCTTGATTTTCTACTTGGTTTGGTACCGGCAAATGTGGAGTTCATTTTTCTTTTTTCCAAATACCCCCTCCTTTTTATTGATCCCTCCTGCAATATCCTATGCATTTTCAGTGCCCCCCCCCTTTCAAAAGCTATAGGTGTCTACAATTTTCATTGAAATAGAGAGAACATAGGCTAATTGCAGAATATCATCCGGATACTGAAAAGTAAGTTAGTGGTCACTATGGCAAGCTCAACCATTGACACCGTGCAAAAGTACCGGCGCAAACCCAAATACGAGGTTAGGGCCGTTACCTTTGCGGCGTGAAAAACCGATTTTCCTTTCAGTGGCGCTACTTTCTGTTTTGGCTGATCTTTTTTGTGGTAGCCAAGTCACTGTTTCTTGTTTACCATTTCACTAAATCGGCGACTTTGCCGGCGGGTACGCTTGCGGGTATCTTCGGCTATGGGCTGCGGCTCGATGCGTCGGCTACGGCTTACCTAAGCGTGGTGCCTTTCGTGCTTTTTACGCTGGGCAGCCTAGTGGGGCCGCGCTTTCCACTGGCGGCGCTGGTGAAAAGCTACACGGCGGTGGCTGGCCTGTTGGTGGCGCTGCTCACCGTTGCCGATTTAGAGCTTTACCGCACCTGGGGATTTCGCCTGGATGCCACCCCGCTGCAATACCTGGATTCGCCCGCGGAAATGGCGGCTTCAGCGGGTAGCGCACCGCTGCTGGTGCTTGGGCTGGCGTTGGCGGGGTTGGTAGTGGCCGGAATACTCCTATATAATAAGGTAGTAGGCGCCATCCCGGCCCTGCCTGCTGGCTTCGGGCGGGGCCGGGCGGCGCTGGCGGGGCTGCTGTACACGGCGCTGCTGGTAGTGCCGTTGCGCGGCGGGGTGCAACAGATTCCCGTCAACCAGAGCGACGTGTATTTTGCGGCTGTGCCGTTTGCCAACCACGCCGCCGTAAACGTGCCCTGGAACGTGGCCAACTCACTGCGGCTGCGCGACACCAACACCGGCCGCTACCGCTTCATGGCCGACTCGGTGGCTACTCGCCTGGTTGAGCCGCTCTACACGTACGCCACGCCAACTGCTGATACTGCCACGCATAACTTGCTGCGTACCAGCCGGCCCAATGTAGTCTTCATTATTCTGGAGAGCTTCACTTCCAAGCTGGTGGGCAGTGTGGGCGGCGAGGCGGGCGTAACCCCCAACCTCGACAGCCTGGCCCGTACTGGGGTATTGTTCAACAACATATATGCCGCCGGCGACCGGAGCCAGAAGGGGTTGGTGGCGTTGCTGTCCGGCTTTCCTAATCAGCCGAATACCAGCATCATCAAGTACCCACGCAAAACCGAACAGTTGCCGCACCTGTGCCAGTCGCTGAAGCCGGCGGGGTACCGGTCCAGCTACTACTACGGGGGCGAATTGGCGTTTGCCAACATGAAAAGCTACCTCGTCACGGCGGGCTACGAGCGGTTTACGGAGCGCAACGACTTTGCCAAGCGCGAGCAGAACTCGAAGTGGGGCGCCCACGACCATGTGCTGTTCGACCGGGTGCTGCGGGATTTGCGGACGCAGCCGCAGCCGTTTTTCAGCACTATCTTCACCTTAAGCAGCCACGAGCCGTTTGATATTCCGATTGCGCGCAAGTTTCCTGGTACCACCGAAACGGCACTATTTCGCAACTCGGTGTACTATACCGATTGGGCGCTGGGCCGCTTCCTGCGCGAGGCTCGCCAGCAACCCTGGTACGACAACACGCTGCTGGTGCTGGTAGCCGACCACGGCCACCACCTGCCCGGCGACGACAATGTAGAGGACCCCGCCAAATTTCGGATTCCGCTGGTGCTGGCCGGCGGGGCACTTCGGCCCGAAGCGCGGGGCCGCGTTGTGACGGGCATCGGCTCCCAAACCGACGTGGCGGCTACCTTGCTGGCCCAATTGCAACTGCCCGCCAGCACCTACCGCTGGAGCCGCGACCTGCTGCGCCCGGTGCAACAGCCCGCGGCCTTTTACTGCTACACCGACGGTTTCGGCTTCGTTTCGCCCGCTGGCATCCTCACTTTCGACAATGTTTCGCGCCGCCCCACCAGCCCTACGGCCGGGTTGCCCGCCGCTCAACTCAAGCAAGGCCAGGCGTATCAGCAGCTGAGCTACGAGGATTATCTGGCGAAATAGCCTTTTCCGCTGCGGGAAAGCAAATAGCTGGGGCCTTCAGGAGGGCGCAGGAGGGCGGCGTGCGTTGCAAGCCGGTTCTTGCGCTTCGTCCTTACTTCCAAGTTGACCTTTTCACGTCGTATAATGCACTACCTCCGCTTTCTGCTTGCTTTTACGCTCTTGGTTTCCACTGCCAGCTTGGCCCAACAGAAGCCCGCCGGTAAGCTCGCGCCCAAGCCGTTGTTTCGGGACCCGGTGTATGATGGGGCCGCCGACCCGGTGGTTATCTGGAATAAGCAAGAGAAAAAGTGGTTTATGCTGTATACCAACCGCCGGGCCACCGATACCACAGCCACGGGCGTTACCTGGGTGCACGGCACGCGCATCGGTATTGCCGAATCGGTGGACGGGGCCACCTGGCGCTACCGCGACACGGCCAATATCAACTACCGCCCCACCCCGCAGTACACCCACTGGGCGCCCGATGTAGTGGAGGCCAACGGCTTGTACCACATGTTTCTGACCTACGTGCCCGGCATTTTCACCGACTGGAACCACCCGCGCAACATTCTGCACCTCACCAGCCCCGACTTGCTGAATTGGAAGTACGAATCGACCCTGAAGCTAGCTACCGATAAGGTGATTGATGCCAGCGTGTACCAATTGCCCGACGGTACTTGGCGCATGTGGTACAACAACGAGCGGGATGGCAAAAGCATTTACTACGCCGACAGCCCCGACCTCTATACCTGGCAGGACAAGGGCAAGGCGCTGGCAGAGCGTGGCGAAGGCCCGAAAGTATTTCAGTGGCAGGGCCGCTACTGGATGGTGATTGACAAATGGAAAGGCTTGGGCGTGTATAGCTCCTCTGACCTCAAGCAGTGGCAGGCCCAGCCCGAGCGGCTGTTGGAGCTGCCCGGCCAGGGCCCGTTCGACCAGGCCATTGGGGGCCACCCCGATGTAGTGGTGCAGGGCGACCGGGCCTACCTGTTTTACTTCACCCACCCGGCCCGCACGCAGGGTACGCCTTCGGCCGCCAGCACCATTGACACCAAACGCAGCCTGATTCAGGTGGTCGAGCTGCACTACAAAGACGGTACTATCACCGCCAACCGCGACCAGCCGACTTATATCAAGCTAGCCCCCGCCACCAGCAAGAAACGCCGCAAATAACCCTGGCGGCACTACTTGACACTAATTTTGAACTTGCTGTATTTCAGGTGGGCTTACCTTTGCTTGCAATGCTATGACCGAATTGCTTTTCGTATACAATGCCGATAGTGGTCTGCTGAACGCAACGGTGGATTTCTTCCACAAAATCATTTCGCCGGCCACCTACACCTGCTCGTTGTGCGCCGTTACGTACGGCAAGCAGAGCATGCGGCCCGACTGGCGCGAGTTTGTGGCAGAATTACCGGTTAAAACCACTTTCCTGCACCGCGACGAGCTGCGTAAGCTGCACCCGGAACTAACGCATCATCCATTGCCAGCGGCTTTTCGGCGGGATGCGGGCAGCTCGTGGCGCTTGTTTTTGACCAATTTCGAGCTAGACCACAGCGACCTGCCCGCCCTCATGCGGCTGGTTCGTAATCAGGTGGAAGCGGATGTAAATCAGGCGGCTTCGCAGCGTTCTGGTAGCTAGCCGCGGGGTTACTCGGCGCCCGGTTGTATCTTTGCGGTCTTGTTCGTGAATAACCGTGGAAAACAAAAAAGTTGCCTTTTATACGCTGGGCTGCAAGCTCAACTTCTCGGAAACGTCGGCCATTGGCCGGCAGTTTGAGGAGCATGGCTTCGAGAAAGTGCCCTTTGAAGATGCCGCCGACATCTACGTCATCAATACCTGCTCGGTAACCGACCACGCCGACCGCAAATGCCGGAAAGTGGTGAAAGAAGCTCTGAAGCACAATCCGGAGGCTTTTGTAACCGTAGTGGGCTGCTATGCGCAGCTCAAGCCCCAGGAAATAGCCGAAATTCCGGGCGTGCACGCCGTGCTGGGCGCCGCCGAAAAGTTTCAGTTGGTGGAAACGCTGGCGGGCTTCCGTAAGCCGGAGGCCGGCGCGCCGGGTCACGTACACGCTTCGCCTATTGCCGCCGCCACCGAGTTTCATGCGGCCCACTCCTTCGGCGACCGGACCCGCACTTTCCTGAAAGTGCAGGACGGCTGCGACTATTCCTGCTCGTTCTGCACGATTCCGCTGGCCCGTGGCAACAGCCGCTCCAACTCGGTGCAGAGCGTGGTGGAACGGGTGCAGAAGCTTGCCGAAACCGGCGTGAAGGAAATCGTGCTGACCGGCGTCAACCTCGGCGACTTTGGCTTGCAGGGCCCAACGCGGGAGCGGAAAGAAAACTTCTACGACCTGGTACAAGCCCTGGATGAGGTGGAAGGCATCGAGCGGTTCCGCATCAGCAGCTGCGAGCCGAACCTGCTTTCCGATGAGATTATCCGGTTTGTGGCGCGCTCCAAGCGGTTTATGCCGCACTTCCACATTCCGTTGCAGTCGGGCTCCAACAAGATTCTGGGGCTGATGCGTCGCCGCTACCGTCGGGAGTTGTACGTGGAGCGGGTGCAACTCATCAAGGAGCTGATGCCGCACGCCTGCATTGGAGTTGACGTTATTGTGGGTTTCCCTGGCGAAACGGAGGCGGAATTTCTGGAAACCTACCAGTTTTTGAATGAGCTGGATGTTAGCTACCTGCACGTTTTCCCGTACTCGGAGCGCGAAAACACGCTGGCTCCCACCCTGCCCGGCCGGGTGCAAGACCGGCACCGGCACGAGCGCACCACCCAGCTCCGCACCCTGTCAGAGAAGAAGAAGCGCCATTTCTACGAGCAGCACGTGGGCGCCGAAACCGCCGTGCTGTTTGAAGACGACGTGACCAACGGTCAGATGGAAGGCTTCACGCCCAACTACATTCGGGTGGTAGCCAAATACGACCCGCTCCTGGTAGGCGAGTTGAAGCGCCTGCGCCTAACCGCCGTGAATCCGCAGAACCTAATGGAAGCCGAAGAGTTGGGCGTTGAGGTCTTCCAGCACTAAGTCGCTAAATTATTCTTTACTACAAATGCAAAAGCGGCAACTCTGTTGAGTTGCCGCTTTTGCATTTAGCAAGTAGCACATTGGTTGAACTTGCAGCACCTCGTTCGGCGCAGCCTCTTATTTGACTGTCCTCACAAAAAGCAACGCCACGGGCGGCTACAGAATTGCGCCAAATTTCCTATTCATTTTTGCTTCATCTAAACTTCATGTCTACCACACGTTGCTCAGGTAGCATTTATTCCATCATCCAAATCTTTCTTTTGGCTTTATGAAATTACGGCTGTGTCTTGTTGCCTCATTCACTTTGGTGGCATCGGGCGCTTTCGCTCAGCAAATAGATAGTTTGGCTTTTATTCGTTCCAAACGGATGTCCGACGCGGACCTGACCAAGAAGCGCGAGGGCACCTTCGTAACCGGCCTGCCCGATTTATCGTCGGACCCTGTAACGGGCTTTGGGGTGGGAGTGAAAACCAACATCTTCTGGAATGGCACCCGCGCTAACCCGCTGTTTGCCTACACGCCCTACCTGATGCGCCTGCGTGCCAATGTGGCCTATTACACCAGCAACGCCCGTGAGCTGACGCTCTCATTAGATGTACCTTACTATAAAGGCACACGCTGGCGCTACCGCCTCGATTTCAAAGCGCAGCAGAACCCGGCCAACCTGTACTTTGGCTCGTCGGAGGCCACCCTGGGCCGCCTGCGCCTGCCCTCCGACCCCACCACAACCTTTGCCACCTACGCCGCCTACAACGCGGCCCGCAAGCAGCTGCGCCCCGGCCAGCCGGGCGAGGCGGCGCAGGTAAGCGACGCGCTGTCCAACCGCTTCCGCGAAACCGAGTTCATGCTCAACCTGAAGGCCGACTACGCCCTGGGTAAGGGACGCTGGCGGGTGATGGGCGGCTACGAAATTCAGCATCTGGCCTACACTACCTTTCAGGGTACCAAAACTGATGCCGTGCACCCGAGCACGGGGGAGGAAACGACCGCGCCCAACGGCTTTGCCCTGCTACAGCGCGATTCTCAGCAGGGACTCATCTATGGCCTTGACGGGGGCTGGGTTTCCATCGTGCAGGCAGCACTCATCCACGACACGCGCGACTTCGAGCCCGACCCCACCCGAGGGCTCTACTTTGAGGCGGCCAACGAATTCTCCAATCCGATAATAGGGTCGCAATTCAGCTTCAATAAGCTGTTTTTTCAGGGGCGGGCCTACCGCAAGCTGCCAGTGGGTAAGCGCACGGTGCTGGCCGGACGCGTGGGTGTGGGCAATATCTTCGGCGAGCGGGCACCCTTCTTCGAGTTTCAGGACCAGTGGAGCCCCGACGGCAGCATCAACGCGCTGGGCGGGCGGCAGTCGTTGCGCGGCTACCGGGCCAACCGCTTTCTGGCCCGCTCGCTGGCCTTTGCCAACGCCGAGCTGCGCATCCGCCTCGCCGACGTGCAGCTCGGCAAGCAGAATTTCGGCCTGGGCGTAGCTCCCTTTGCTGACGCCGGCACCGTGCGCGACCGGTGGCAGAATCTGGGCTTTCAAGATGTCCGCTTTTCCTACGGGGCCGGGGCCCGCATTGCCTGGAACCTATCTACCATGCTCTACGCCGACTACGGCATTTCCAGAGAGGACCGTCTGTTCTACTTCGGCATCGGGCAGAATTTCTAGCGGCAGCCAGCAGAAAGTATCCCAGAAACGCTGGGGCGCTGCCTTGCTATTCCTACAATCACCCAAACCTACCCAAAGCCGGCAACTGGTAAAACGCCCGATTACCTTTTGTGCTAGAGCTTTCAACCAAGGCCAATGATGGCAACAGGCTTCAGCGGGCTAACTGGCGCTGCATCAAATCCATCATTTGCTGCATGAGGCGCTGCTGATCCTGTAAATGCTGGTTGCGCAGTTCAGCCAAGGCCAGCTGATGAGCCATTTGTTGGGTGTAAAGAGCAGTTTGCCAACTGGTGTCAGCAGCGGGAGCGGTTGCTTCGGCGGCAACAATTGGAGCAGCTACCGGCGCAACAGTTGGCGCTGGCACGGGAGCCACGGCAGGTTCGGGTATGGCGGCGGCAGGAGCAGGAGTTGCTACAGGAGCAGGCTGTTCTTCAGCAGGTGCCGGCTTCTCCGTGACGGTTGCTGTTGACGGCGCTTTTTCGGCAGCTGGTATTGAAGTTGGCTTTGGCGCAGCTGGTTTTTTTCCGGGAACTGGGGTTGGCGGCACTTCCGACTTTACACTTTCAGGCTTGGTTTCATTCGCCTTCAGCATGGGGCCGATGCCCTTCATCATCCAATCTGTAGAAACGTTGGGATACACTTCAAATACTTTATCCAAAAGATCAAAACCAGGTTTATTTCGCTCATCTACAAGATGTTGGATTACCGTGGCTGTTTTGCCCAATGAAATAGCAAAGGCGTTTTTCGATATTCCCAAATGCGCAATAAGCTGCACAAATCGTTGCCCAACTGTTTCCTGGCTATCCATATACTCAAATGATTTATGGTGCAATATACACGCAAATGGTAAAACCGGTTGCATAAAAAATCCCCGGCCAGAACCTGACCGGGGACGCATGCCCTATAAGCTGGTTGCGGCTACTCGTAGCGCAGGCTTTCGATGGGGTCGAGGCCGGCGGCTTTGCTGGCGGGATAGTAGCCCGAGGCCAGCCCCACACTCACGCAGATAACGAGGCCTAGCATCATCCAGAACCACGGCACCAGGAAGGTTCCCTCCCCCACAAACAACGACACCGCATTGCCCATTGAAACCCCGAGGATGATGCCCAGCACCCCGCCCATCAAACAGATAACAATGGCTTCGATGAGGAACTGCTGCCGAATCTGAAGGGCGGTAGCGCCCAGGGCCTTGCGGATACCAATTTCGCGGGTGCGCTCCGTCACCGATACCATCATGATATTCATGAGGGCAATACTGGCGCCAAGCAGCGTAATAAAGCCCACCAGGAAGCCGCCCATTTTCAGCCCCCCCGACAACTCATCGAGCTTAGCGGCCATAGAGTCGGAGCGCTCCACCTCAAAGCTGTCTTCCTGGCCTAACGGGTCGTGGCGCACGGCGCGCATCACGCCGGTGGCCTGGCCAGTAAGGTAGGTGAGTTCCTCGGGCTTGGGCGTGGCGGTTTTCACGTCGAAGGTGAGGGCACGCTGGCGGGGGAGTTGGTTGCCGGTTTCCAGCGGCACCAGCACCAGCCGGTCGGCTCCCCCACCCTGGCCGGTACTGCCGCTTTTTTCGAGCATGCCCACCACCAGAAACCGGCGGCCCAGCAGGTACACATACTTGCCAACGGCCGATTCAGAAGGGTACAGCTTGTCTTTCACCTCGGAGCCAATAATGACCACATTGGTGCCGTTTTCCAGCTCCAGGGGCGAAAATGCCCGCCCGTCGCCGAGGTTGTAATTCTGTATCTGCAAGTAGTTTTCGTCGCCGGCTACTACTTGTATGTTGGGGTTGGTTTTCTGGCCATTGGCTTTCACTTCAGTGGCGCCGGAAATGAAGGCAGAAATACCCACCCGCGCTTCGTCGCCCAGAGCCTGCTTGTACTTTTGGGCTTGCAGCAAGCTGATGGGCGGGTAAATGCGCCCCTGCACCCCGCCCCGCCGAAACCGGTTGGTGTAGCCTTTGGCCTTCATTTCAAAAGAATTGGCTCCCAGGCTGGCGAAAGTCTGATTTAAAGAATACTTCATGGCGTCGATGGCCGTTAGAATACCGACCAAGGCCATAATTCCGATACTTACAATGAGGGCCGTCAGGACCGTGCGCAGCAGATTGCTTTGAATGGAACGGAAAGCCTCCTTGATGTTTTCTAACAGGTGCATAACGACAGGACAAAACAGCGCCAGCGGCGCGAAAATCAACTGAACTTCATGGCCCTTAGGTGGGTTCCTGAAGCTGATTGAGGCACGCAATGTAGCGGGTTTCGCGCACATTCAGAGGGTGTTCCATGGCCCTTGCCGGCCTTGGCGAATATTTGATTATTTTAATTTTATAGTTTCTGGAATTGGTCCAAATTTCAAGCTGATTTTCGATGGAATAAAGAGCAGGAAACACGTGTTTTATTTTTTCTAACTACCTTCCATCAGTTGCCTACGCTCCAGCAGCAGTATCCCGAGCTCAACTTTCGCCTCATGATTTTCCAACGTTTTCTCCTATTTCTGCTAGTAGTTACGGGCCTGGCAGTACCCACCTTAGCTCGCGCCAACCATGTGCTTATACCCATGGACCAGGCGCAGAAAGAACACCTCAAAGCCTACGGTATAGCGTACTGGCTGCTTACCAAGCAGGTGGAAGTGGATTGGCTGCTCAACTACCGGGGCGGCTCGTTTGCCTGCGAGGTAGCCACGGGCGTAGAAAACGAGTTGGCGGTGCGCAACGTCTCGTACCAGGTCATTAGCGAGGCGCAGTACACCAGTATTCTGTCGGAAATAGCCGACCCGAACGCCAACATGGACGTGATGAAGCTGGAGAAGGTGCCGAAAATTGCGGTGTACACCCCCAAAGGCAAGCAGCCCTGGGACGACGCAGTGACGCTGGTGCTGGGCTACGCCGAAATTCCCTACGACCAGATTTATGACGACGACGTGCTGGATGGCAAGCTGCCTAAGTACGACTGGCTGCACCTGCACCACGAGGACTTTACGGGCCAGTACGGTAAGTTTTTTGCTTCCTACCGCAACCGCCCCTGGTATCAGCAGCAGCAGCGCGACACCGAAGCCGCTGCCAAGCGCCATGGCTTTGCCAAGGTCAGCCAGATGAAGGCCGCGGTGGTAACCAAGATGCAGGAATTTATTGCCGGTGGGGGCTTCCAGTTTGCCATGTGCTCAGCCACCGACACCTACGATATTGCGCTGGCCGGCCTGGGCGTGGATATGGTGGAAAGCATGTACGATGGCGACCCGGCCGACCCGGCGGCCCAGAGCAAGCTCAATTTCAACCGGACCTTGGCCTTCAAAGACTTTCAATTGGTGCGCGACCCGTATCAGTACGAGTTCAGCAGCATTGATATGGATATGCGTGAGCGGGGCGTGTACGAAGACAACGACTACTTCCAGCTCTTCACCTTCTCGGCCAAGTACGACCCGGTGCCTACCATGCTCACCCAGGACCACGAGAAAACCATTAAGGGCTTTATGGGCCAGACCACGGCGTTCCGCAAGAGCCTCATCAAGTCGGATGTGGTGATAATGGGCGACAACAAGGCCTCGGGGGAGGTGCGCTACATGCACGGCACCCTGGGCAAAGGCACCTGGACGTTCTATGGCGGCCACGACCCCGAAGACTACCAACACATGGTGGAAGAAGAACCCACGGACCTGGCGCTGCACCCCAACTCCCCCGGCTACCGCCTGATTCTCAATAACGTATTGTTTCCGGCTGCCAAAAAGAAAAAGCAGAAAACCTGATTTACACGAATACTGCAAGAAGTCGGGCCGATGTGGGAGGATTTTGCGGATTCGCAGTCTTCCTACGTCGGCCCGACTTTTGGCAGGCAGCTTAAATGATTTTTCTCCCGTATTTACAAGCAAAGCCTGACAGCCAACACCACTCCTTGGCTGACTTTTGCTAATTCCTGCCTATGAATTCCGAACAAACTAATTATGGCTTATCTATTAGCCAGGAAGAGTTAAACACTCCGGAACCATTCGAAAACCCGCTCCCACGCGCCGTATTGCGCCTCAACACCCACGTGCTGCTGGATGGCGACTGGCGCTTCGCCCTCGATACCGAGGATACCGGCCTGCGCGACGGTTGGCACCTGGGACATTATTACGAGCATATTGCCCAGTGGCCGGGCTCCATTGAAAACCACATGGCTGAAGCGCACAGCCAATCGTTGCCGGCTGCCTGGCACGACAGCGTAGTGGCGTGGTACGAGCGGGAATTTACGCTGCCGGAAATGGCCGAATCCCTCAACCGCTCGATGCTACAGCTCACTTTCGGGGCCTGCGGCTACGAGACGCGCGTGTGGCTGAACGGCCGTCTGCTGCGCACGATTGAGGGCGAAGAAATTCATTACGGCGAATACACCTCGTTTTCTTACGAGCTAAAGGCTGAGCTGCTCCGGCCCAACAACCGCCTGACCGTGCGCATTGCCGACACCATGGACGCCGAAACGCCGCGCGGCAAGCAGGAGTCGCACGTGTATAAGCGCGGCGGCATCTGGTACCAGACCAATACGGGCGCCGTGCGCAGCGTGTGGCTGGAAATGGTGGAGCGCAACCGGCTTCGCTCCCGCGTGGGCGTGGTAAGCGTAGTGGAAGACCAGTTGGTACGCTTCACCTTCACGCCCCGCATCCACGACCCCGGCCTTTATACGTTGCGCCTCCAAGTGTATGAGCGCAACGCCGCCCCCGATGCCGCTCCGCTGGCAACGTCTGATTTTTCGTTGCCGCTGGAAGCTGGCCAACGCCAGCAACGCGTGGTGATGGAAGTGCCCGATGCCAAGCTATGGTCCACGGAAACGCCTAACCTCTACCGCCTGGTAGCCCAGCTCATCGACCAGGAAGGGTATTCCGCGCAGATTGAAACGCATTTCGGACTACGCAAAATAGAAGCGCGGGGCCGCTACGTGTATCTGAACAACGAGCCTATTTACCTCGACGGTATTCTGTATCAGCCGGGTACGGCCACGTATGCCGAAATCAGAAGGCACATGTACGCCATGAAAGAGCTGGGCTGCAACCTGGTGCGGGTGCACATTGCCGGAGTTGACCCGCGCATCTACAACCTGGCCGATGAGTTGGGGCTACTGCTGTGGGTGGAAGTGCCCAGCCCGCACAGCTCCACTCCGCGCAGCCGCGAAAACCACCGCGCCGAGCTCCTGCGCATGCTGATGCTGATTGGCACCCACCCGTCGGTGGTTATCTGGAGCCTATACAACGAGGACTGGGGCGCGCAGGACATTGCCACCAACCCCGAAACCCGCAAGTATATCGTGGAAATGTACCATTATATGCAGCTGGCGTACCCGCAGTTTCTGGTGGTGGACAACGACGGCTGGCACCACATTTCTTACGAAGGCCGCCTGAAATCCGACCTGCTCACGGCCCACCTCTATACGCCTGACCTAGGCCGCTGGCAGGAACTGCTCGACCGGCTGGTGCAGGGTGAGCTGGTAGGCACGGCGGCCTTCCCCCTAGTGGTCGGCGACCCATTTTTCTACCGCAAGCAGGTGCCGCTATTAGTGAGTGAATGGGGCGGTTTCGGCTTCTCCGACTACGGCGGCCCCAAAGATGCCGAGAGCCGCACCGAAGACATTCGCCGGTTCAAGCAGGAGCTACGGGCCCGCCCCATTGCCGGCGACGTGTACACTCAGGCCACCAACATCGAAGATGAGCGCAACGGCCTCATCGACCCGCACACCGGTGCCCTATCCGTACCGCCGGGCCTGCTGGATTCGCGGACAGTGAACTAGTGAAGTGGTGAAATGGTGAGTTTGAAGTTTTGATGGCACCGCTTACGCGGTTCGAACATCAAACTCACCATTTCACCACTTCACTAGTTCACTATTAATGCACCCGGTCGTTGCGGACGGGCAGGTTGGTTACGATTTCGCCTTCCAGTTTCAGCAGTTCTTGCAGGCGCGCATCCACTTCCTGTGGGTCGCAGTACTCCTTGGCCAGATCCACGTAACTCACGAAATGAGCGGCTTCGGACACCATCAGCTCGTAGTAAAACTTGCTCAGGTCGGGGTCGGGAATGTGTTTCCAGAGCAGCTTGAACCGCTCACAGCTGCGCGCTTCAATCAAGGCCGACACCAGCAGCTGGTCCATGAGCTGCCGCTCACGGGGGCCGCCTTTGCGCACGTGCGTGAGCAGCTGCACCACGTATTCGTCGCGGCGGGGGCGCCCGAGCTGGTAGCCCCGCTTGCGCAGCTCCAGCAGCACCCGCTCGAAGTGGCTCCACTCCTCGGCCACCAAATCAGTCAGCTCATCTACTAGCCGGGTTTTCTCGGGATAGTGAATAATCATGCTGATGCCGGTGCTGGCGGCTTTCTGCTCGCACCAGGCGTGGTCCACGAGAATGTCCTCGATGTTCTTGCTGGCAATGTCCACCCAGCGCGGGTCGGTATTGAGCTTGAGCTTAAGGATGGTTTTTTCTTTGGGTTGTTCCATTGTTGAATTGCTGCTTGTTGAATTGCTGATTACAATTGATTGATTGTAAAAAGCTTTTCATCAACAGCTTAACAATTCAACAATCAGCAATTCAACCATTAACTCTAATCAAAAAATTGCCAACGAATTCCTAGCTGGAAGCGCCGGGGCAGGCCAGTATAGTAAGGCGTCGGGAAATACCCGTCGCGGCCCAGCCCCTGGTTCACGTAGGCCATCTTCAGGAAAAAGCCTACGGTACGGATGTCACCGGCCAGAAACACGTCGGCTATGGCGTAGTTGCCTGCCGTAAAGTGGTTCTGCACGTAAAACTGCTGCGTGCTGAGGTTGTAATCGTAGGGCTGCCACGTAGACTGGTAATACACTTCCGCGCCAATCTGTCCGAACAGCGCCCTCTTGAATACGTAGCCCTGGTAATACGCTTTGCTGTTGGCAATCAGGCCCGGAATGCGCAGTTCGGCCACGTCGCCACCGCGCGTAACGTAGGCTTGGTTATCAAAGAAAAAGTTGCCCACGTTGAAGCGGTGCCGCGCCGATACGGTTAGTAGCGGCAGCGTCCGGCCAGATTGCGCAGGCCGTCCCGACTCATCGTAAAACACGAGGCTGGTAATGTTGGCAAATTCCACCGATGCTTGTAGCCGCTGCACCCCCAGCGTCTGGTCGAGGCGGACTGTCAGTTGCTGGACTTTGGTGTTAGCAAAGTTGTTAGCTCCGCGGAACACCTGGGTGGTGGCATCGTAATCGGAGCCCCAGCGGTAGTGGTTGCCGTTGAACTGCTGCTGGGTAAGCGTGGGCGAATAGCTGGTACTCAGCACTTCGCCCGTAAGCGGACCAAGCTTTGCCGAGCCACGCAGCATATACTCGTCGAAAAACTTGTATTCAGCAGCCGTTTCAACAGCGAAGATCTTGTAGCGGAAGGCCGCAGTGCCGCCAACAAACGTGTTGTTGTATTTTTCACTCGGCAATAGCTCTACAATAGTACCCGGATTACCTGTAAGCTGGCCGGTCGAGAGGGAAGCATTGCGCTGCCGGGCGTAGAGGCGGTATTCCACCGTTTCGGAATGGCCCGTTACGCCCAGCGTATTCTCCACCTGCTGCAATTCGGCGCGGTCGTCGGTGGCCGTTTGGCTGTAGCGCCGCTCCGGATATAAACGAGTATATACCGTATCGGTAGCTGTTATGGTAGGTAGCTGCGTGTCACGAAATCGGTTGAACTGCCGCCGCCAGTCCACAATATGATAGGCGGTAAGGCCACGGCCCAATAGGCGGTAAGTTTGCGCCAGCCGCATTCCGTCGCGGTGTTCCAGGTTGGAGGCAGTGGTCAACCGAGGCAGTTCTTCGCTGTAGCCAAACAAGTCTTCGGGGGTACTGTCGGCCGGCCTGACTTCTGTTCCGTTATTTGAAACGGCCGGCTGGTAGCGTATCCCGCCAGGTTCGGCGGCGTTGTGGCGCACGTTGTTGTAGTTGAACAAGGCACGGTAGCGCCCATCCGTGCTCTGGAAGCGGGCAAAAAGCAGAAAGTTGGTATGCTCTACCAGGCCATCCCGGCTATTGGTCGTGTAGATTTTATTGGCCGCGAATCGCTCGTAGGCCAACCCAACGCTGGCGTTTTTGTTGATGCTGCGCGTGTACGACAACTCAAATACCTGTTCGCCATTGCCTCCCTGGATAAAGCGAAAAAACGTGTACGGCGACTTGGAATCGTAGTACGGAATGGTGGCGGGGTCGCGCGCATACCTATCGAAGGCGTTGCGGCCCAGGCGCGTACCGAGCTGCGTATTGGTGCGCCACAGCAACGGCCGCGACGCCGTACCTACGTGGCCCAAATCCTGAAAAAAGGTACTGTCGTGGTACCAGTTGCGGGTTTGCGGAAAATCAACAAGGGTGGTATCAATAATGCGCCCCTCGGTGCGGTCGTGCAGCACGTCGTCTTCCCGAATAATGCGCGTAGTGCGGGCGCCATACAGCACCTTGGTGGAGTCGTCGAGAATCTGAGCCTGCGCCGCAAAGGGGACGGCACTTAGTACAAGCAGTAGCGCCGGCAGCCAAGCCCAGCGCTTAAGTGAGAGCAGAAAAACCGTCGGGTGGCGTAGCGGCCAGCAGCTTGAAAACACGGAGAGCAGGAAATCAGACAACAGCTTGGGGCTGAATAGCAGCCGGAAGTAACTGGCGCAAACGGTTGGCACCGTCCGCCAGAAACTCCACGGCAATAGGAATATAGAAAACGGCCAGACCTGCCATTTCCGTATGCAACGAGGGGTCGAGCAAACGGGCGGCGTCTTTCTGAGTGGTAAAAATACGGCGGCCCGGCCCGTAATGCGCTTTCAGCGCCGCAATTTCCTCGGCAGTAAAAGCATGATGGTCGTTGAACTCGGCATAATGTACAATCTGGTAGCCCGCCTCCCGCAGATACTTCCGCAAGGGAAGTGGCTGGGCAATGCCGGTCAGCAGCACAATTTCCGCGGAATACGCCGCCTCATCCGGCACTACCCCAGGCAGCGGCACAGGCGCGCCGTAGGCATACGTACTGAACAGCACCGGCACCGCCCGCCGACCATAGCGCCGAATCCGTTGCTCGATTTCCAGTTGCTGCGCCGTAGTTAACTGAGGGTCGCACTTGGTTACCACCACCACATCGGCGCGGGCAGCCCCGGTGCGGCTTTCACGCAGGCGGCCGGCGGGCAGCACATAATCATGATAGAACGGGCGCTGCTGTTCGGTCAGCAGCACGCTGAAATCGGGGCGTACCCGGCGGTGCTGGTAGGCATCGTCGAGCACTACAGTGGTAATCTGGGGCTGCTGCCGGAGCAGTTCGTGCAAGCCAGCCAGTCGGTCTTCACACACGGCTACCGGCACTTGCCCGCCGAAAGCCGTGAATTGCTGCCACGGCTCGTCGCCGAGCGTAGCGGCCGTTTCGGTGGCGCTACCGAGGCGGAAGCCGCGGGTACGGCGGCCGTAGCCCCGGCTCAGAATAGCGGGTTGCTGCCCTTGCTGCCGTAGCTCTTGCACCAGCCAGGCCACGTGCGGCGTTTTGCCAGTTCCGCCCACCCGCAGGTTGCCCACGCCGAGTACCGGTACCTTGCTAAAGCGCGTCGTAAGCTTCCACCCTCTGTCGTACAGCCAGTTGCGCACGGCTATTATGCCAGCGTACAGCCAGGCAAACGGCAGGAGCAGATAGGTAAGCAAAGTGGGCATGAGGCAAAGTTAGCCAACCAAACCCAACGGGTTGTAGTAGCTACAAAGGCGCCTGCAAATCTTATCCTTATGCCCGATACTTTCGCCGACCGGCTTCTGCGCTTCCTTTCTACATTTCCGGCGCCACCCGCCCTGCCCGACGAGGTGCAGGCGCTCAACCCCTACCAGGAACCGGCGGTGGCCGAATTGCTCACGCAGTTCGGCCAGAAATTTTACGCCGACCAACGCCCGCGCGTGGCGCTGCTGGGCATCAACCCCGGCCGCTTCGGGGCGGGCCGCACCGGCGTTGCCTTCACCGACCCAGCGGCGCTGGCCGGGGCTTGTGGCATCCCTAATCAGTTGCCGCCGCACCCCGAGTTGAGCAGCCAGTTTGTGTACCGGGTGATAGACGCCTTGGGCGGGCCGGCCAACTTCTACCAGGATTTCTACCTAGGCTCCCTCTACCCCTTGGTGCTGATGCGCCACGGCAAGAACTATAATTACTACGACTCTCCGGCCCTGACTGAGGTGCTGGAACCCGACATCCGGGCTTCGTTGCAGCGGCAGGTACAAGAGTTGGGGCTGGTTCGTACGGCTGCCGTCTGTTTGGGCCGCCGGAACGGCTTGCTGTTTGACAAGCTGAATAAGGAATTGCGCTTGTTCGACACCATCCACGTCCTCGACCATCCGCGCTACCTCATGCAATACAAACGTCGTGAGCTACCCACTCACGTAGCGCGCTATGTGGAAGTGCTGTTTTCAATTAAAAATTAAGAAGTAAAAGTTAAAAGTTCGGAGTTGTAATCACAATTTGCGGTAGCCAGTGCCGCACTCAACATCCGGCTTGTGTATTTACCGATGCGCCATCAGGTTGAAGTGCCAGTTCCAATTTTTAATTTTTAATTCTCAATTTTTAATTGAAAACCACCGTTCAAGACCTCGCCCGCGTGCTGGAAGCCGCCGCGCCCCTCGCCTATCAGGAATCGTATGATAATGCGGGTTTACAGTGCGGCGACCCACAGATGGAAGTGCGCGGCGTACTGATTACGCTGGACTGCACGCCGGCTGTGGTAGACGAGGCCATCCGGCGCGGCTGCAACGTGGTAGTGGCTCATCATCCCTTGATTTTCAAGCCACTCAAGCGCCTCACCGGCGCCAACGAAGTGGAGCAAACCTTGCTCAAAGCCATCAAGAACGATGTAGCCCTCTACGCCGCCCACACCAACCTCGACAACGTGCGCCACGGCGTCAACCGCAAGCTGGCCGAGAAGCTGGGCCTCGTCAACCTGCGCATCCTCGACCCCAAGCCCGGCCTGCTGGCTAAGCTCGTGACCTTTGTGCCACCCACGCATACCGAAGCGGTATTGGAGGCGCTGTACGCAGCCGGTGCGGGCCAGATTGGCGACTATTCGGCGTGCAGCTTCCGCACCGATGGCACGTTCACCTTCACGCCCGGCCCGGAAACCAATCCGTTTTCAGGTGAGCCCGGCCAGCCCCACACCGGCCCTGAGCAGCGCGTAGAAGTGCTGCTGCCGCTGCATTTGCAACACGCGGCGGTGCGCGCTTTGCATAAGGCCCACCCCTACGAGGAAGTAGCCTACGACATCATCAAGCTGGAAAACATGAATCAGGAGGTCGGCTCGGGTATAATAGGTGAATTGCCGGAACCGATGAGTGCCCAGGAGTTTCGGGCGCAGCTGAAAAAGGCCCTGTTAGTGCCCGTAGTGAAGCATACCGCTTTCGAGAAGCCCATCAGGAAAGTGGCTTTGTGCGGCGGCGCGGGCAGTTTTCTGATTGGTAAAGCCCGCGCTGCCGGGGCTGATGCCTATGTTACCGGCGACCTGAAATACCACGAGTACTTCCAGGCCGAGGGGCGGCTAATGCTCTGCGACGTAGGCCATTTCGAGAGCGAACAATTTACCGGCGAAATCTTTCAGGATTTGCTTGCCGACAAGTTTGGGAGTACTTTTGCGCTCTTCATTGCCGAGACCCATACCAACCCCGTCCATTATGACTTCTAAACCCGTCGCTACTGCCCCGGCCGATGCCCCCGTTGCCAGCAAGCTGGAAGCCCTGCTCAACCTGCAACGCATTGACTCGCAGCTCGACGAAATCCGGCGCGTACGCGGCGACTTGCCCGAAGAAGTGCGCGACCTGGAAGACGAAATTGCCGGCTACGAGGTGCGCGTAAGCAAATTCGACGAGGAAATTTCTGCCCTCAACGACCAGATCAAGCAGCGCAAGCAAAACGCCAAGGACGCCGAAGGCCTCATCAAGCGCTACGAAGACCAGCAGCAGAACGTCCGCAACAACCGCGAGTACGAGGCTATTGCCAAGGAAATCGAGTTGCAGAAGCTGGAAATCCAGATTTCCGAGAAAAAAATCAAAGAAGCGCAGTACCAGATTGAGTTGAAAAACTCCGACATCGCCGGTACCAAGCAGCGGCTGGATGAGCGCAAAAAAGACCTCACCAACAAGAAAACCGAACTCGACGTCATCGTGGGCGAAAGCGAAGCCGACGAGAAGAAGCTGATGGAAGAGCGCGCCGGCGCTACCCAACCCGTGGAAGACCGCCTGCTGACGGCCTACACCCGCATCCGCGGCAACGTGCGCAACGGCTTGGCCGTGGTAACGGTGAAGCGCGACGCCTGCGGCGGCTGCTTCAACACGGTGCCCCCGCAGCGCCAGGCCGACATCATCTCGCACAAGAAAATCATCGTGTGCGAGCACTGCGGCCGGGTACTAGCCGACGTGGAAGCCCGCATCACGGCTTAGGTTTTCCTGGTTCTGATTTCGAAAAGAACGGCCTCCGCGCCGTTCTTTTTTTGCTTATGAAATTCCTCCCTGTGGTATGCCAGTTGCAGAAATGGGAGCAGAAGCTGTTGCTTGTGCTTACCTGCGTGTGTGTGCTGCTCGGGCCAGCGGTAAGCGCGCCCAGGTTGGAATATCGGCAGCCCGAAGCAGTTCCAACCGTCGGCCTTAGCCCCCAGCAAGCCCGCGCCTATGCCGAGGTACTGAAGATGCGGCCAGCCACGGCCAAGGCGTTACTCAAAGACGCTCCTAGCTCGGCGGGGACGCTGCTAGTGCAGGATTGCTTGGACATTATGGAGTTGCTGGTTGGCCAGGATGCCCGCCGTTACGACGCCACTATCGACACCCAGGACGAGCGGCTAACGGCACTGGAAAAATTGCCGTTGAATGCGCTGACGCAGTACGCCCGCGCGGAAATCCGGCTGCATCAGGCGGCGGCGCAGGTCAGTTTTGGGCACGAGGTGCAGGGGGCCTGGAGCTTACGGCAGGCGTACCAGCAGATGCAGGCCACCGTGAAACGCTATCCGACGTATCTGCCAGCCCGCAAAACACTGGGCATGATGCAGTTCTTCATTGGCTCGTTGCCGGAAGGCTACCGCTGGTTTCTGAAATTATTGGGGCTAACGGGCAGTGTGGAGGCCGGCCTGAGCAACCTACGCGCCGCCGCCCGCCAGCCCAACGACTTCCAGACCGAAGCCCAGATTATTCTGGCGTTAGTGGAGGAAACGTATTACAAGAAGCCCACGGAGGCTCTCCAACTGGTTGGGCGACTCGCCCAGCAGCAACCCGACAATCTGTTATTCAGCTACTTGCTGGTCAGCCTCAACAAAAAGCAGCACCGCACCGATGCCGCGCTGGCAGCCTACCGGACCCGCCCGCAAGGCCCCGCGTACTTCTCGCTAAGCTACCTGCACCATATGGCCGCCGATTTGCTTTTGTATCAGGGCCAGTATGCGGCTTCCCGCCGTGAAAACGAGCTTTTTCTGGCAGAGTTTCCGGGCACGCATTACCGCAAAGACGCCTATTTCAAGCTCTACCTAGCCGCTTGGCTGGCTAATGACGCTCCGGCCGCCGAGCGGTACCGCCGCC
Source organism: Hymenobacter telluris (assembly GCF_017313265.1). GTDB lineage: Bacteria > Bacteroidota > Bacteroidia > Cytophagales > Hymenobacteraceae > Hymenobacter > Hymenobacter telluris. The sequence continues at coordinate 85,576 of NZ_JAFLQZ010000004.1, forward strand.
AGATTGATGCCGCCGGGCGCACTGTAGTAGAGGAAGACACCTACGCCCAACGGTTTTTCGAGGGGCAGTTGCCACTCAACCGCCAACTTACCCGCGCCCGCCTGCAAATCGACGGGGGGTACTACCGGGAGGCGCTGGCTACGCTGAACGGCTTCCAGGTGACGGCCGCCACTCCCCTGCGCGACCGGCTGGAAGAACCGTACCGCCGGGCGCGCGCCTGGCACGGCCTCGGCCACCTCGATTCGGCCCGGTTGTTCTACGCCCGTACCATTGCCCTGGCTGGTACTGCCCCCTATTATTTCGCGCCGCAGTCGGCGTTGCAGCTGGGCTATCTGTACCAATTGGAAGGGCAGCGAGCTACGGCCAAGGTGTACTTCCAAAAAGCCTTGAGCTACCCCAAGCACGAATACAAAAACAGCACCGACACCAAAGCCAAGCTGGCGCTCAAGGAGTTGGAATAGGTTGGTATTGCGGGCGGCTAGTGGGCTACCTTTGCGCTGTGTTGTCTGTTCCGCTTACCGAGTTGCCCCCCGATTTTCGTGCCCGCGCCCTGCATTGGGCGGCTGGTTTCGCTCACTGTGCCTATTTCGAGCCCAACGACCTTGCGTATCCTGGCGGTTCGTTTCAACGGCTGCTAGCCGTGGCCGCTGCTGCCCCTGCAATGCCTGGCACATTGGATGAGCTACGCGCGTGGCTTGCGGCAACAGCGCCATCTGCTGGCCCGCTTTGCGGCTTCGTAACCTACGACGTCAAAAACGAAATCGAGGCCCTGACTAGCAGCAACTTTACGGCCTTCGATTGGCCGGATTTGCACTTCTTTCAGCCTGAAATCTGGCTGTACTGGCACCCTGACCACCTGGAAATACACGGTCAGTCGGCGGGTGTGCTAGAGGCCATTCTGGCCACCGCACTGCCGGTTTCTTCACCGCCTCAGCTGCCAGCCCTGCGCCCCCGCATGCCCAAGGCCGACTACTTGCGGGCGGTGGCCGCCATTCGGGAGGACATTCTCAACGGCGAGGTGTACGAGTTGAACTTGTGCCAGGAGTTCTACGCCGAGCAGGCTCAGCTGCAGCCGGTGGATGTTTTTTTGCAGCTCAACGCGGCGTCGCCCACCCCCTTTGCGGGCTTCTACCGCCACCACCACCATTACCTGCTGTGCGCCTCGCCCGAACGGTTTCTTTCCCGCCGTCAGCATACGCTCACGTCTCAGCCCATTAAAGGCACCATCCGGCGCGGCCTCACGCCGGCCACCGACGAGCAGCAGCGCCAAACGCTGCTACACGACGAGAAGGAGCGCGCCGAAAACCTGATGATAGTGGATTTGGTGCGCAACGACTTGGCGCGCGTGGCCGAAACCGGCACTGTGCAGGTTCCGGAGTTGTTTGGGCTGTATCCGTTTCGCCACGTCTGGCAGATGATTTCCACGGTGCAGGCTCAGGTGCGGGCTGGCGTTGATTTAGTGGATATTCTGCGCGCTACCTTCCCCATGGGCTCCATGACCGGGGCCCCGAAAATCCGGGCCATGCAGCTTATCGAGCAGTACGAGCGGAGCCGCCGCAGCCTTTACAGCGGCAGTATCGGCTACATATCCCCCACCGGCGACTTCGAATTTAACGTGGTGATTCGTAGCCTGCAATACCGCGCCGACACCGGCTACCTCAGCTTCCAGGTCGGCTCAGCCATTACCTACGATTCGGTGCCGGAACGCGAATACGAGGAATGCCTATTAAAAGCCCAAGCCATGCTGGAAGTACTGAAGGTGAAATGGTGAGGTGATGAAATAGTGAGTTTGATGTTCGATATGCGCCACCCGGGCCGCCAGAACATCAAACTCACTATTTCATCACCTCACCATTTCACTTCTTATCAGCTCTGCCATTCTGTCATTTTCGCCCTAAAACAGTTACCTTTGGGGTTCTCCCGAACGTGAAGCTGACGCCCCGCCGCATCCCATGTCTCAACCGCTGATTACCTTAGACTTCCTCGATACCCTGCCCACCCCAAGCCCCGATGCTACCACCCACGAGGCCACGCCTTCAGGTGAGGTGCGGGTAAGCCCGGCCACTGAAACGGGCCGCAAACGCAAGCTCTACATTGAAAGCTACGGCTGCCAAATGAATTTTTCCGATTCGGAAATCGTGTCCAGCATCCTTTTCGATGAGGGCTTCGATACCACCGAGCAGCTGGAAGGAGCCGACTTGGTGCTGCTCAATACCTGCTCCATCCGTGAGAAGGCCGAGCAGACGGTACGCATGCGCCTTTCGCAGATCAACGGCCATAAGAAGCGCAACCCCGGCTTGCTGGTGGGCGTGCTCGGCTGCATGGCCGAGCGCCTGAAAAGCAAGTTTCTGGAAGAAGAGAAGCTGGTAGACCTGGTAGTAGGCCCTGATGCCTACCGCGACCTGCCGCAACTTATTCAGCAGATTGACGGCGGCCAGAAAGCCGTGAACGTGCTGCTGAGCCGTGAGGAAACCTACGCCGACATCACGCCGGTACGCCTGAACTCCAACGGGATTACGGCCTTCATCAGCATCATGCGCGGCTGCGACAATATGTGCTCGTTCTGCGTGGTGCCGTTCACGCGGGGCCGCGAGCGAAGCCGCGACGCGCACAGCATCATCCGCGAAGCCCAGGACTTGGTGGTAGCTGGCTACAAGGAAGTTACGCTCCTTGGTCAAAACGTCGACTCCTACAAATGGGCTTCCGAAGACGGTACCGAGCAGGTCAACTTCGCGCAACTTCTGGAGCGTGTTGCGCTGATAAATCCGGCGTTGCGGGTCCGCTTCTCCACCTCACACCCCAAGGACATTACCGACGAGGTGCTGCACACCATGGCGCGCCACGAGAATATCTGCAAGTACATCCACTTGCCGGCCCAGAGCGGCAACTCGCGGGTACTGGCGCTGATGAACCGCACCTACGACCGGCCTTGGTATGAGGAGCGAGTGCGCGCTATCCGCCGCATTCTGGGCAACGATTGCGCCATTTCCACCGATATGATTTCCGGCTTCTGCTCAGAAACCGAGGAAGAACATCAGGACACGCTAAGCCTCATGGAGTTTGTGCACTACGACATGGCCTACATGTTCTTCTACTCCGAGCGTCCCGGCACCCTGGCCGCTCGCAAGCTGGAAGATGATGTGCCACTGCCGGTGAAGAAGCGCCGCCTCCAGGAAGTAATCGACTTGCAGCAGCAGCACAGCCGCCTGCGCAACCAGCAGGCCGTAGGCAAAGTCCATCGGGTGCTGGTCGAGAACTTCTCGAAGCGCAGCCAGGAACACCTTAGTGGCCGCAACAGCCAAAACCAGGTTGTTATCTTCCCCAAGAAGCACTATCAGAAAGGTGACTACGTGGATGTGTTAGTGCATAGCGGTTCGGCTAGTACGCTGCTAGGCGAAGCAGTATAGGTGCATCAGACGCTACTACTACCTTAAAACAATAACTCTTTGCTACATGACAGAAGATGAGGGCATTCTACTTGAACGTTGGCTCACGCCTTGTTCAGATTTGACAAGCCTATTCTTTGTCAGATTGGTGGAAGAGCAAGGGCAATTGGTTTTTGCTGTCCATGACGAGAAGTTTCTGTATGAGTTTAAATTCGAGAATTTCGGCCCTTACCAAGTAGCAGATGAGGCATTTTTAGCGTGCTACCAAACTTCAGCAACCTCTTTCAAGAACGTTAAGAATTTTGTTGGACGGACAGCATTAGTTACCAACTCTCGCTGGAAAGATTCTTTCAATCAAATGCTTATGCTTGGAATCTATTTTACTGAGGGGCTTCTGCACTATACGATTTCAACATCAGACTCATCATTGGATATTCTGGCATCTCAAGCACCAACCATTTCGGTAACTGAAATGACTATTTTAAAATAAGCTACCCCTTTTATCGTCTATAGAAAAACGAAAAACCAGCAACGAAAAACCAGACTTGACACCTTCCGAAATACAAAGCATAAAACAGCGCTTCGGCATCATCGGCAACGCGCCGACGCTGAACTACGCCATTCAGGTGGCTGCACAGGTGGCGCCCACCGATATGACGGTGCTGATTACCGGGGAGAGCGGGTCCGGTAAGGAGTCGTTTTCCAAGATTATTCACGCGCTGTCGCCGCGCAAGCACGGGCAGTTCATTGCCATTAACTGCGGCGCTATTCCCGAAGGCACCATTGATTCTGAGCTATTTGGGCACGAGAAAGGCTCGTTTACCGGCGCCCAGGAAGCTCGCAAAGGCTACTTCGAAGTGACGAACGGTGGTACCATTTTCCTTGACGAAATTGGCGAGATGCCGCTTGGCACCCAGGCCCGGCTGCTGCGGGTGCTGGAAAACGGTGAGTTTATCCGGGTCGGGTCCAGCAAAGTACAGAAAACTGATGTGCGCGTAGTGGCCGCTACCAACGTCAATCTGCTGGATGCCGTGCGCGACGGGCGCTTCCGCGAGGACCTGTACTACCGCCTGAATACGGTGCCTATCCTTGTTCCACCACTGCGTGAACGAGGCGAGGACATCTACCTATTATTCAGAAAGTTCGCTACCGATTTTGCCGACCGGTATCGGGTGAAACCGGTGTCTTTAACGCCGGATGCAGTGCAGGATTTGCAGCGGTTCCGGTTTCCCGGCAACATCCGTCAGCTCAAAAATGTGGCCGAGCAAATGTCGGTGCTGGAAACCGACCGGGAGGTGGATGCGCGCCGCTTGCGCCAGTATTTACCTGCCGACCAAAGTAGCCGCCTGCCCATGCTGCTGCACGCCGCCGGTGCTTCCAACGACGGCAATTCCTACTCCGAGCGCGACCTGCTGTATAAGGTACTCTTTGACATGCGGCGCGACATGACCGACCTCAAAAAGTTGGTACTCGACATGGCCACTGGCCAGCGGCCCCAGGAAGCGCAGGAAATGCTGCGCCAGAACAGCCATCTGTTCACCAACCTCGGCCCCGCCCCCTACGATGCTGGTGCCCGCCCGCTCCGGCAGCCTTCCCCCGACGGTGGCCCCACCGAGTACATCCTCACCCCCAATACGGTGGAAGACGCCACCGATTACGAAGAGGAAGCGCACCGGGTAGAGGATATTCCGCACGAAACAGAAGAGGAAACCCTTTCGCTGGAAGCCAAGGAGAAGGAAATGATTCTGAAGGCGCTGAAAAAGCACCACAACAAGCGCAAATACGCGGCCCACGACCTCGGCATTTCCGAGCGGACCCTGTACCGTAAACTCAAGCAGTATGATTTGGAACAAGCCTAATAAAATTCAGCAAGTCAGCGGCTGGATTCTGAGCGTACTGCTGGTATTTGGGCTGCACGGCTGTAAGATCTATTCGTTCAGCGGCGTCAGTGTATCTCCCGATGTGAAAAGCATTTCTATTGCTACGTTCCAGAACACGTCGAGCAACGGGCCTTCCTCACTGTCGCAACGCTTTACGGAGGATTTCAAGGACTATTTCCAGCGCAATACCAGCATCAAGCAGGTACCACGCGACGGCGACTTACAGTTTGAAGGTCAGATTATTGCCTACGACTACGCGCCGGCAGCTATTCAGCAAACCAACGGCCAAGACCAAGCCGGCGTGAACCGCTTAACCATTCAGGTACGCATCAAATTCACCAACACCAAGGACCCGAAACAGGACTTCGAGCAGACTTTCCAAAGCAACGCCGACTTCCCAGCCACGCAGGATATTGCCCGCATCAACAACGACCCTACGGCTGTCCGCCGCATCACCCAAAACATCATCACCGACGCCTTCAACAAGTCGGTGGCGAACTGGTGAGTAGCGCCGTTCAACGAATTACTGGCTGAATTGCCGTATTGTTGCGGTCCGGTTGGGCCTTGCGCAGCCAGACCCTTGCCTTGCTTGAAGCAGCCACCAGCCGTTGCTGATCCAACCATTTAACCCTCTATTGAAATGACCCGCGCGTCGCTGTTGCACATTCTCAACCACGTGGGGAGCATTTCAGAAGCAGAAGTGCGGGAACTGGAACAACTGGCAGCGGCTTTCCCGTACTGCCAAACCGCCCATCTGCTTCTGGCCAAAGCCGCCCACGACCAAGGCAGCATGCTAGCCAGCCAGCGCCTACGCCGGGCCGCCACTTACGCCGTTGATCGGCAGCTACTACGGCAACTTTTAGAGCAGCCTGCCACTCCGGTTAATGCGGTAGCAGTAGCCCCCCCGAAAGAGCTGGCTACTGCCGAAACGGATGGCTCGGGCTCGGGGCCTGCTACGGGCAACTCCACCGCTTTCTTGCAGATGCTGGTAACCGAGGACGTTCAGCCCCTGGAAGTTCAGGAAGATGATACCGCCACGCATGCGGAGGAACTTCCGGTAGATGCTCCCGCTGCGCACGTACCAGATTCTGATGATCCTATTTCAGCTGCCGAGCAACCCGCTGAACCCGAGCAAGAAACCGGTAGTACGTTGGAGCCCGACGCATTACCAGAATTGCTGACGGAAGTAGTTGAGACACCTATTGATGTAATAGCGGAAACCCAGCCCACTGAAGTTTCCTCGGCTGCCCCCGAGCCAGTTGATATAGCAGCCGAGGACACGGCGGCTACTACCGACCTAGTCGAAACTTCAGTTCCTGCCTCAGTAGCAGCTGAACCAGAAGAATTATTACCAGCAGTAGCGCCACCCATCCGGCCGCCGGCCGATGCGGGTATCTCCCGGTTTGAGTTTGGGTTGAGTGAGCCGGAAGAGCAGTTGGTTCCGATTCTCTACCAGCTACCAGGCCTGGAGGAAGAGGATGCCGGCGAGCAAGCACCGCAGGAATACCTGTCGGCACCGGCTACAACTGCACTGGCCCCGTCTTTCCGTTCTGATACCACTTTGGCATACAGCTTATTACCCGAGGGAAGCCGTTTAGGCTATGCATTGCAACTGCAAGACGAAGAACTGACGCAGCCTCTACCCACTGCCGAGTTTTTCCCGCCCGACGCCTTACTGAACGAGCATGCCGTTCGTCCGCAGTTACCCGCTGCGCCAGCTCCTTCCTCCCTGGACCTGATCAACCGGTTTCTGAAAGCACAGCCACGGCTGAAGTCGCCGGTGGTACTGCCCACGGTGCAGGAACAGACGGATCTGGCGGCGCGCAGCACCTCGGCTCCGCCCGCGCTGGCCTCGGAAAGCCTAGCTAAAATCTTGGTTAAGCAAGGTAAAAAGGACCGCGCCATCGAAATATATGAACAACTCATGGTGCGTCAGCCGGAAAAAAGCGCGTACTTTGCCGACCAAATTCTACACCTGAAAACTTCCGAGTAAATGTACGTTGCGCTCATTATCGTCATACTTATCGTTTGTTTCCTGCTGGCCATTGTTGTTCTGGCGCAGAACCCCAAAGGCGGCGGACTTTCCAGCCAGTTCGGTTCGGGCGGTGCGGCCAACCTCATGGGCGTAAAGCGCACCGGCGACCTGCTAGAGCGCCTGACGTGGGGTTTTGCCATCGGTCTGATGGTGCTCACGCTGGGCACGCACGTAATCAGTGGCACGCAAGCCGGCAACGGCCCGGTACGCAGCGTCAACCAGCGCCGGGCGTTGGAGCAACAGAAGGTTCCGGCAGTTCCAGCGCCAACTGCTCCGGGGGCAGCCGCTCCGGCGGCGGGTGGTGCAACCACTCCGGCGGCGCAACAGCCCGCTTCAACTCAGCAGCCTGCCTCGGCTCCGGCTACGCCAGCTCAATAAGCACTACCCAACTCCTATTACCAAAGGGCTTCCCACACGGGAAGCCCTTTTTGCTGGGCTCTTCGGTCTTTGGCCTGCCTTATTGAGCAAGAGCTATTCTGCCACGTCTGGCAGGCTTTGTACACAATCCTGACGCAATGCGCCTTTTTCATGTTCATTCTGTCAGGTTTCCACGGGCTGGCACAGGAAGTGAGGGAAGGCGGACACCACCTAGTTTCAAGTAAACCTTTCAACCAAAACGTACAATATGTCGCTTAGCATGAAACCACTGGCTGACCGCGTCATCATCGCGCCGGCCGCTGCCGAGGAGAAAACCAAATCGGGCATCATCATCCCCGACACGGCCAAGGAGAAGCCACAGCGCGGCGAAGTAGTAGCCGTCGGCGAAGGCAAAGTGGCCGACAGCGGCACCACCATCCAGCCTCAAGTGAAAGTGGGCGACCAGGTGCTCTACGGCAAATACGCTGGTACTGAAATCACCATCGATGGCCAGGACTACCTCATCATGCGGGAGTCGGACATCTTCGCTGTAATCTAAGCTCCTTCCTTTCTCTCTGATTCCAAACACCCGAAATTCCAGATGGCTAAGAACATCCAATTCGATACCGACGGCCGCGACAAGCTGAAACGCGGCGTAGACAAACTGGCGAATGCCGTGAAAGTAACCCTCGGTCCGAAAGGCCGCAACGTGGTTATCGACAAGAAATTCGGCGCCCCGAGCATCACCAAAGACGGTGTAACGGTAGCCAAAGAAATTGAGCTGGCCGACCCAATCGAGAACATGGGCGCGCAGCTGGTGAAAGAAGTGGCTTCCAAAACGGCCGATCAGGCTGGTGACGGTACCACTACGGCCACTGTACTGGCCCAGGCCATTTACGCTGCTGGTTCCAAGAACGTAGCGGCTGGTGCCAACCCTATGGACCTGAAGCGCGGCATCGACAAAGCGGTACAAGCCGTTGTTGCCAACCTGAAAGCACAGTCCAAGAAGATTGAAAACTCGTCGGAAATTGCCCAGGTAGGTGCTATTTCGGCCAACAACGACATGGAAATCGGCAAAATGATTGCCGATGCCATGGACAAAGTGGGCAAAGAAGGCGTTATCACGGTAGAAGAAGCGCGTGGCACCGAAACCGAAGTGAAAACGGTGGAAGGCATGCAGTTCGACCGGGGCTACCTCTCCCCTTACTTCGTAACCAACCCGGAGAAGATGGAAGTGGAGCTCGACTCGCCGTACATCCTCATCTACGACAAGAAAGTAAGCACCATGAAAGAGCTGCTGCCCGTGTTGGAGCAGGTAGTTCAGACTGGCAAGCCTCTGGTTATCATCTCGGAAGACGTTGACGGTGAAGCTCTTGCTACCTTGGTAGTAAACAAGCTGCGTGGCTCGCTGAAAATTGCGGCCGTGAAGGCTCCTGGCTTCGGCGACCGTCGCAAGGCGATGCTGGAAGACATTGCGGCCCTCACCGGCGGTACGGTTATCTCGGAAGAGCGTGGCTACAAGCTCGACAGCGCAACGCTGGAGTACTTGGGCACTGCCGAGAAAATCATCATTGACAAAGACAACACCACGATTGTCAATGGCAAAGGTGACAAAGACGGCATTACCAGCCGCATCAACCAAATTAAATCTCAGATCGAAACCACTACTTCCGACTACGACAAGGAGAAGCTTCAGGAGCGCCTTGCCAAATTGTCGGGCGGTGTGGCCATCCTCTACATCGGGGCTTCTACGGAAGTGGAGATGAAAGAGAAGAAAGACCGGGTTGACGATGCCCTGCACGCTACTCGCGCCGCCGTTGAGGAAGGCGTAGTACCCGGTGGTGGCGTGGCCCTGGTGCGTGCCCTTGATGCCCTCGAAGGCGTGAACACCATCAACCTCGACGAGCGCACTGGCGTGAACATCATCCGCACGGCCCTCGAAGCTCCCCTGCGTACCATCGTAGCCAACGCCGGTGGCGAAGGTTCGGTAGTGGTGCAGAAGGTGCGCGAAGGCAAAGGTGACTACGGCTACAACGCCCGCGAAGACAAGTACGAAAACCTGATGGCGGCCGGCATCCTCGACCCCACCAAGGTAACGCGTCTGGCCCTGGAAAACGCCGCTTCGATTGCCGGCCTGCTCCTGACCACCGAATGCGTGATTTCGGACGAGCCTGAAAACGAGAAAGAGCACAGCCACGCTGGTGGTGGAGGTGCCATGGGCGGCATGGGCGGCATGATGTAATCAAGCCGTCGGCTTCGCTGACTGATTAGAAAAGCCCCGCTGGACTTAATCTGGCGGGGCTTTTCGCGTTTTGGAGGTAGCGTATACGCGCACCGACAAGCGGCAGCTACAATACGGCAAGCAGCACTGTGTTCTGTTTGTTAGACATGCTGAGCTTGCGAGGGCCCTTGCACACACACAAATGAGGTATTACTTCAACATATACAGTGGCACTCCTCTTCGCTGGATATGAATGTCAGGTGGACGCGCGGCATTACTACTTAGGAACCGTATGCTTGTAAAAAAGCCCGCCCCGAACATCCGGGGCGGGCTTTTTAATAACCTAGCAGCAGCAAGTGGCTAACATTCAGGGACTAGCCACGGCCGTGCATCATGTAAAACAGCTTTCTGGAAATGGCAATCAGAATCAGGCCTGCTAGAATAACGAAGCCAGCAATCAAGCCAAATACCGTTAGGGCACCTAGTTCTTCTACATATTTAGCAATGTAACCGCCGGCAATCTGCGCTACGAAAGGAGCCAGGAACCACACTCCCATTAGCATGGAGGTAAGGGCGGGCGGCGAAAGGCGCGACACCATGGAAAGGCCAACCGGAGACAAGCACAGTTCCCCAACGGTGTGAAAGAAATAGGTGGCAATCAACCACCAGATGCTGGCTTTGATAGTCTGATCTGCTACATCGCCGCCGCGCTGCATTACCGCGCCTACCATGAACAGAAAGCCCACGCCCAGCAGCACCATACCCAGGCCCATCTTTACCGGAATACTTAAGTCTTTGCCCTTGCGGCCCAGACTAACCCATAAAGCAGCAATAGGCGCCCCTAGAAGCACGATAAAGCCGGCATTTACCGATTGAAACCACGAGGTTGGAATCAGGAAGCCAGCAACCTCCCGGTTGATATACTTATCTGTGTAGAGCGTGAGGGAAGAACCCGCCTGCTCGAAACCCGCCCAGAAAAACACCACGAACAGGGTGATAATAAATACCACAGCCATCCGGTCGGTTTCTTCTTTAGTCAATGGCTCTTTCACTACCACCTTGTTCTTGTCGGCGCTTTGGCCTTCCGGATACAGCCCTACGTCACCAAGGTACTTTTTGCCGAGCAGATTAAAGGCCAGTTGTCCAATCAGCATGCCGATACCGGCAGCCAGGAAGCCATAGCGGAAGCCATAGTTTAGGATTGCACCGCTGGCATCTTTGGTGGCAAACAGGTTTTCGGCTAGGAAGCCGCACACCAGTGGCGCTATAAAGGCCCCGGTGTTGATACCCATGTAAAAGATGGTGAAAGCAGCGTCACGCAGCGGGTCACCTTGCTCATAGAGCTTGCCAACAATGGTGGAAATGTTTGGCTTGAAAAAACCGTTGCCGAGCATCAGCAACAATAGACCAATCATAGTAGGCCAGGGCAAACCCAGCGCGGCGGCTTGGGTGGATAGCGCAGGCTGCATGAACAAAAAGAACTGCCCCGCAGCCATTGTCAGACCTCCTATCAGAATGGCCCGGCGCTGGCCGATATATTTATCGGCCAACCATCCTCCGATAATAGGCGTGAAATATACGAAGCCGGTGAAGTAGCCATAAATCAGCGTTGCGCTAGCCTCAGGAATACCCAATCCGCCTTCGAGAGCCGTTTTGGTTAGGTAGAGCACCAGCAAACCACGCATGCCATAGTAGCTGAACCGTTCCCACATTTCCGTGAAGAACAACAGATAAAGTCCAGGTGGATGGCTTTTCCGCATAACGGGTTGATCCTGGACAGCAGAGGTGGTTTGCATGAAGGTGATTTGAGATGAATAAGAAAGGAAAAAGGCGGCTGGCTGCAACCAGACGCTAGTTGGTAAAGCTACAAAACTTTGTGAACTGCCAACAATGCCACTACAACCTCAAAAGCAGCGAATATTCGCTATATAATCCATCGAAATCGTTTGCATATCATTTTTTTCCTATAATTTTGCTGACATATCCTGATTGTCCTACTAAATCCCACCCTTCTGTTCCCACAGTTTATGACAAACCCCGCCGCCACCATTCTCTCCCGTTTGGCGCCATTGGGCTTCACCACCGCCCCGGCCCAAGTACACCTAAACCTGCCGGCCAACGAGCTGGTGCAGCACGCCCTGCGCCGCCAAGAAGGCCAGCTCACCGACCTTGGCGCCCTCATGTGTGACACCGGTCAGTTTACGGGCCGCTCCCCCAAAGACCGTTTCATTGTGCAGGACGAGCTGACGACCACCCGGGTATGGTGGGGCGACATCAACATTCCTTTTGCGCCGGAAAAATTCGACCGGTTGCAGCAGAAAATGGTGGCCTACCTGGCTGACAAGGAACTGTACGTGCGCGAAGCTTATGCCGGCGCCAACCCCGCCTATCAGCTCAAGCTGCGGGTGGTGAACGAGCTAGCCTGGCATAACCTATTCAGCAACAACCTCTTCCTGCGGCCACAGGCTGGAGCTGATACCAGCTGGATTGCCGACTTCACGATTATCAACGCCCCTGGTTTCGAGGCCGACCCCGCCTTGGACGGTACCCGCCAGAAGAATTTTGCCATCCTCAACTTCACCAAGAAAGTACTGCTTATTGGCGGCACAGGCTATGCCGGTGAGATGAAGAAAGGCATTTTCGGGGTGCTCAACTTCCTGTTGCCAGTGCAGCACAACACGCTGCCCATGCACTGCTCGGCCAACGTGGGTGCCGCCGGCGACACGGCCATTTTCTTCGGCCTTTCGGGCACCGGCAAAACCACCCTTTCGGCCGATCCTACCCGTAACCTCATCGGCGACGACGAGCACGGCTGGACCCCGCAGGATGGTATTTTCAACTTCGAGGGCGGCTGTTACGCCAAGGTGGTAGACCTAAGCCGCCAGAAGGAGCCGCAAATCTGGGACGCTATCCGGCCCGGCGCTATTCTGGAAAATACGCGGTTTGTGCCCGGCACTTCCACTGTAGATTTCACTGATACTTCAGTAACGGAAAACACGCGGGCGGCTTATCCCCTAAACTTTATCCCGAATGCACTGGAGCCGAGCGTGGGCGCTGCTCCACGCAACATTGTGTTCCTCACGGCCGATGCCTTTGGGGTGCTACCTCCGCTCAGTAAGCTGGATAAGAGCCACGCCATGTACCATTTCCTTTCCGGCTACACCGCCAAAGTGGCCGGCACCGAAATGGGCGTTACCGAGCCACAAACCACTTTCTCGGCTTGCTTTGGTGCCGTATTTCTGCCGCTTCACCCTACCGCGTATGCCGAAATGCTGGGCCGCAAGCTCGACGAGAATCCGGATGTGCAGGTGTGGTTGCTGAATACCGGCTGGACGGGGGGCAGCTATGGCACTGGCCACCGCATGAGCCTCCCGCACACCCGCACCCTGCTCACAGCCGCCCTCACCGGGCAGCTCCGCGACGCCGAGTTTACGCCGCATCCTATCTTCGGTGTGCAAGTACCCACGGCCGTGCCCGGCGTACCCACCGAGTTGCTCGACCCGCGCAGCACCTGGCAAGACCCCGAAGCCTACGACCACACGGCCCTCGAACTGGCTCATAAGTTTGCCAACAACTTCCAGAAGTACGCCGCCTTTGCCAATGCCGACATCATGGCAGGGGCTCCCCGCACGGAAGTAGTTGCCAGCGTGTAGAACCTTGATTGACAGAGCAATGAAGCCCCGCTGGTCTATTCCGGCGGGGCTTTTATACTGCTCTACATCCTACGGTTCGCTCAAAGTAAGTTTCCAACTAATAGTACAGATGTTGTTGCTGGCGGCGCTAATTTTACCGTTTCAACGCACCCCTTATTTTTTCTTTTTGCCATGCGCAAGCGCCTCCTGCCGCTCCTGTTGCTTTTTCTTACTCCTCTCCACTTGTGGGCCTGGGGGGTAGATGGGCACCGGGCCGTCGGTAAAATTGCCGAACAGCACCTCTCCCGCAAAGCCCGCCGTGAAGTTCAAAAACTCCTCGGCACCGAAACCCTGACCCTGGTCAGCACCTGGCCCGACGAAATCCGCTACTACCCGGAATACAAGGACACCGCCCCCTGGCATTACGTCAACACCCCGTCCGGCCTCACCCACGACCAGTACATCCAGCAGCTTAAAGCGCAGACGGAGCCTAACGCCTACAACGTGCTTCAGACCAAGCTGTTGGAACTGAAAGACACCAGCAAGTCTCAGGCCGAGCGACTGGCCGCCCTGAAATTTGTGGTGCACATAGTAGGCGACGCCCATCAGCCCCTGCACGCCGGCCACGCCGAGGACAAAGGTGGCAACGACATCAAGCTCAAGTACCGCGGCAAGGATACCAACCTACACAGTCTGTGGGACAGCGGCTTGCTTGATTATCAGGGCCTTACCTACACCGAAATGGCCACGCAGTACAACCAGCACCTCCCGCACCAGCAAGTACGGGAGTGGCAGAAAGCTATGCCGGAGCAGTGGTTTTGGGAGTCGTATCAGGCCAGTGAGCAGATCTACAAAGACGTACCCACTGATGGCGACGTCGATTACAAATACTACCCTGCTCATTCCGAGCTGATGAAACAGCGGATCGAGCAAGCTGGCGTACGACTGGCCGAGTTGCTGAACAAAACGCTGGGCTAATCAACACCAACCGTTGTAGCTTTTAGCTCATCCACTAAACCCCATCGGCCGCAAACCGGTGGGGTTTTATTTTGCAAGACCGACGCCCTCTATCTTTGCTGAATGCCCCACACCTTCTACGCTCCCGACCTTACTGCTGCTACTTACACCCTGCCCGAAGACGAAAGCAAGCACGCCGTACGGGTGCTGCGCCTCGCCCTCGGCGACGCGGTAGAGCTGGTAGATGGCCGCGGTGGCGTTTATCAGGCCGAGGTAACGGACGCCAACCCCAAGCGCTGCCAGCTACGCATCACGCAAGAGCAGCAAGTGCCGCGCCGCCCCTACTTGGTACACGTAGCCGTGGCGCCCACCAAAAACCTCGACCGGATGGAATGGCTGGTAGAAAAGGCCACCGAAATCGGAGTGGACCAGATTTCGTTTCTGCGTTGTGCCCGCTCCGAGCGCCGTGAGTTGAAGCTGGACCGCCTGCACAAAATTGCGGTGAGTGCCCTCAAACAGTCGGGCCAAGCCTGGCTACCTGAGCTGACTGAACTTATCGATTTCGCCGATTTTCTACCTACCGTAGAAGCCGCCACCACCTTTATTGCTCATCTCGAAGACGGAGAACGGACGCCCTTAGCCCGCGTGGCAGCAGCTGGTACCACCTGCTGTATCCTCATCGGCCCGGAAGGCGACTTCACTCCGCAGGAAATTGAAACCGCCTTTGCCCGCGGCATTCGGCCGGTTACGCTCGGCACCTCCCGGCTGCGCACCGAAACCGCCGCACTGGCCGCCGTGCATACCGTGCACATTGCGCGCGAGTTAGCTAGCTAAGCTTGGCGCTATTGGTCCTGTAGCGCCGAGCAGTCGGCCTGGGAGTCACCGGCGGCCAAGCGGGCAGCCTCCTTGGCCAGCTTCTTCTTCCGCCACGGCGCATCCTGCTCCCAGTCGCCGGCCATAATGCAGCCGTAGGGCCGAATTTCATCCAGAATGGTCGCCAGCTTGAAATCCGTAATCTGTTGTTTCACGTCGTTGGCGTCTTTGTAGGCGCTGGGCAGCTCGGAAATATCAATCTGGTTGAAGTAGAACCGGGCATCAATTCCTTGGGTTTCTTCGGCAAACAACTCCTCCTTGGTCTGGCCGAGCTTGCTGTACTTGTGCTTGGTCCGGCTCAGATTTCGGCCGGCGCCGTGCGGGGCAAAGCCCAGGTTGTTTTCGGTGGTAATGCCTTCCACAATGAGGATGGGCTGGGCCATATTCAGCGGAATGATGCGCGGGCCGGTGATGTCGGGCATGAACTTGGGGTCCAGTGGCGTGGCGCCTTTGGCATGGTAAAACAAGTCCCCGTCGCGGAACACGAAGTTGTGCTCGTTCCAGAACTGCTGCTGCACCGGAACTCCTAACTCGCTACTGATGGCGTTGTGCAAGCACAGATGGTTCTGTTTGGTCCACTTCCGAATGGTTTGCAACGCCGCCCAGTACTGCTCGCCCTCCACTGACTCACTGGGAATCCAGGCGTTTGCCGGGGCCGTTTCCGGCGACAGGGCCTGGCGGAATCGTTCGGCCACCTTCATGCCCTGCGTGTATAAGGCGGCCCCAGGGCCGCGGGAGCCGTGGTGCGTCACCAGCACCGTGTCGCCGGTATTGCGCGAAACGCCCACGTACAGAAAGTGGTTGCCGTCGCCCTGCGTACCCAGATGCTCGTGGGCAAAGTTGAGGCTGCGCAGAGAGTTCAGAAACGGATTGGCGCGGAATTCCGCCTCTATTTCTGCCGGCAGCGCAAACTGCCGCTCCGGCGCCCGGCCGCCCGGTCCGAAATGAGTGATTTGCTGGGCGACATCCAGCACGGTTTTCGGCTCCACTTTGCCGAGGTTGGTCAGCATCACCGAGCAGCAGATATCGGCGCTGTGCATACCGGGGTGAATGGCGTTGCGAGCCACCACAATGCCGCCCACCGGAATAGTACCGACCGGGCCGGCCGGGCAGGCGTCGGGCATGATGGCGCCGGCTACCACCGTGGGCGTGCGCATCAGTTGCTGCATGGACTGCCGTACGTACTCGATGTTGGCCTGCTCCACTGGTGTGTCGGCGCTGATGTTTTCGTGGAAGAACACGGGCTCGGCCAGCAGCGGAATTTCCGGCGCGGGCCTCACGGTATCAAGGTAAGCCAGCAGTGCTTCGCCTTCCAGATGGTGGGCGTTGACGTGTTCCAGAATCTGCTTGAACATCTTTCCTGGTTTCAGGCCCAGGTCCACCAAATCCTTTCCAGTAATCATGAACGAATAGCGTGTAGTAGCAAGTAACCGTCTTATATTATTCGGCAATAAATGAATTAAAGCGCAGTTTATTGTTGCAAAAAATCGACGAGACTGTCATTCCTTGGCAAGCTCGGAATGACACCCCTTATTGGGTTACTATCCATAACAACCCGACTGAACTTTCCCAGCTATCCGTTACTTTGTTTACTAGCTTGCTTACGCTACCTGCGCTCAACACCCCATGCTGAAAAACCTGCTGCTCCCACTTCTGCTGCTCTTTTCCCTTACGGCCGCCGCCCCGGTGGTAGCACCCAGCTTCCGCATTGCCAAGCTGCACTACGGCGGCGGCGGCGACTGGTACGCCAATAAAACCAGTTTGCCCAACCTCATCCGGTTTTGCAACCAAGCCCTGCGCACCAACATTGCGCCCGATGAGGCCACCGTGGAGCTGGATTCGCCGGAGCTACTGACTTACCCCTTCGTGCACATGACCGGGCACGGCAACGTGGCTTTCACCGAGGGCGAGGCCAAAAACCTGCGCCGCTACCTGATTGGCGGCGGCTTTCTGCACATCGATGATAATTACGGCCTCGACAAGTTCATTCGGCCGGAAATGAAGAAGGTGTTTCCCGAGTTGGACTTTGTGGAGTTGCCTTTCTCCCACCCTATCTACCACCAGAAGTATCAGTTCCCCAGAGGCTTACCGAAAGTACACGAGCACGACGGCAAACGTCCGCAGGGTTTCGGGCTGCTTTACAAAGGGCGGCTGGTATGCTTTTATAGCTTCGAGTGCGACTTAGGCAACGGCTGGGAAGACCTGGGCACCTACCCCGAAGATACCCCTGCCACCCACGATGCGGCCCTGCGCATGGGCGCCAACCTGGTTACCTATGCCCTGACGCAGGACTAGCCGGTTAGTCAGGACGGCGCGGCTTAGAATTTTCGTTGCAGAATTTCGCTCAGTACAAAAGCCGCCCGTAAATCGGCGGGGTTCCGGAGGCGTTCCTGTATGCCAGATAGAGCTTGCCGGCTTGCCTCTTCCCGCTGCTGGCGCTGCACCCGGCTCCAATAGTCTTCTTGCCCGTGCTGCGTGGCGGCGCGAGGTAATCCGGCCGCGCGGCGCGCTTCAGGCACTGGCACTTCCAGCGAGCGGGCCTGCTTTTCCCGCTCCAACGACTTGGCCGTTACAATAGGTTGCTCTAGGTTGCGTGGCACAGGAGCCGTTTCCTGCGGCAGTGCCCGCCCTGCTGGCGTGGTTTCGGGGGCATTGCCTGCCCGATTTTGTTGCTGCATCTGCTTCAGCATTTCCTCGAACGAGGTAGCTGGTAGCGGCGCTACCGGGCGCGGCCGACCAGTACTGTCGGGCCGGGAGAATTTGCGCTCCTGCCGCTCACGTTGCGTAGTAGCCTTGGCTTTCTGCACCATGCGCCAGATGAACACCCCCAAGCCAAACAATATCCAGAGTAAGGTTTGTAGCTTTTCCATAGGGCGTATTGATAACTACATGAACTGATAGATAGGCAAGGCGCGGGCAGTCCGGCACAGACTATCGTACGCCTTTCTCCGGGAATCGGCCGCTTTTAGTGCGGTAGAAGGCTTTAATTTTCTCTAGGTCGGCTTCGTAGTCGCCGCTTGGGTACACGGCCGGGCCTACGCCGGCTTCTTTTTTCTTGTAATCCAGAAAGCCTAGCAAAATCGGGACGCCCGCTCCTTCAGCGGCATGGTAGAATCCTTTGCGCCAGCGCGGCTGATACGCACGGGTACCTTCGGGCGTAATCATAATTACCAGTTCGTCGCGCTCCTTGAACAGCTGGATCATGCCATCAACAAGGCTATTGTTTTTGCTGCGGTCCACGGCAATACCACCTAATGACCGCACAAGACCACCCAGTATTGGCGTAGTTGTCCACTCTTTTTTGATGGTCAGTTTTACGTCCACGTCCATCAGAAAGAAAGCGGCCCGGGCGAAAATAAAATCCCAGTTGCTGGTGTGAGGTGCCGCAATCATCATGCTTTTCTTGATATTGGGCGGCACCACGCCGTTGAGTTTCCAGCCGGCTACCCAGAATATTGCTTTGGAAATGTAGTACCAGAAAGAAGATGTTTTACGAGCAGCCATGCAGAAAATAAAGGCTTGCGTGGGTACAAGCCAGGGTAAAGCTAAAAGTAAATACAGAAATTAATAGAAAGCCGCCCCGCAAAAGCCACACCGAGTAACTAGCATACCCAACTTCCAGAGAGTTATCAGGCCTTCTGAATTTCTACCAGCGTCCGCAGCTCGTCGGCCCGGCTCATGGTATAGTGGTACCCGATGTCGAACAGTTCCTGCCCGAGGCGGTAGTCGAGGGTGCGGTACAGGCGGAGTTCGGGCGGCTCCAGCAGCAGGTTGCATTGCTGCTTGCTGAGCGTGGTGTTGGCATCTACTACCAGGTTCAACGTCCGCTCTATCAGCGTCCGGAAGGTGGTGACGCGGGCGGCGCGGTTCACGGCGTTGCAATTTACGGCCACCACCGGCATGCCTTGGCCCAGCAGCGCCGCCACGGGCAGGTTGTTGAGCAACCCTCCATCCACCAGCTGCCGCCCCTCAAACTCCACGGGCCGGTACAAAATAGGTACGGCCGAAGAAGCCAACAGCGGCGGAATGAGCAGGCCCTGCGCAAAGTACACCGATACCCCTTCCGTCAGGTCGGTAGCCACTAAGGTCAGCGGCCGGTGCAAATCCGCAAACGTGCAGTCGGCCCCCAGGTGTTGGGCCAGCAGCACCTGCACGGCATCCAGGCGCAGCAGCCCATAGCGGCTCAACGACAAGCGCATCAGGCGCGTGACATTAACGCCGGTAAACAACCGCAGAATCTCGCGGGGCGGAAAACCGGCCGCGTAAAACGCCCCCACTATAGCCCCCGACGATACGCCCGCCAAGTGAGTGGGCGGCATTCCCAGTTCATCAAGGGCCGCCAGCACCCCCAAATGCGCAATTCCCCGCGCCCCCCCGCCCGACAGCGCCAGGCCTAAAGGCGCACGAGGAGCCGGATCAGGAGCTTGGTAGAGTAAGGGCATCGTGAAAAAAGGCAGCAGAGTTAAGGCGCAGGCGTGGTACTCTCCGGTCTGTTACGTTATCCTGCAAAGTAGTCGGTACGCATTATTCCGGGCGGCGTGAGGAACTGAAGAATGTGCTACGGAAATACCCTTCAGATTTCTCGCACCGCTCGGAATGACAACTGTCCTTGTTTCCAGGTTTCAGCCCCAGCCGGACTCGCCAGCTTACAGTTCGTCCAGCCGAAACGTTTCGGCCACCCGGACGCCTTTTTCGGTGTGTTGTACGGTGCAGCATTCCACGCGGGAGTCGTGTTCAAGCACCAGCACCCAGTTTTCATCGGCCGCCCGGCGCAGCACCTGCTCTTTCTCGTCCATCGTCACGAGAGGGCGCATATCATAGGCCATGACGTAGGGCAGTGGTACGTGGCCGGCGCTAGGCAGCAGGTCGGCCATAAATACCACCGTCCGGTCTTTGTAGCGCAGCAGGGGCAGCATCATTTTCTCGGTGTGCCCATCAGCGAAGATGATTTCGCGGAAGCTTGGTAGCGCATCGGGTACGCCGGCAGCCGGATCGACGAACTGCAAGTGCCCGCTTTCCTGAATCGGCAGGATGTTTTCCTTCAGAAACGAGGCTTTTTCGCGCGGATTTGGCGTCACGGCCCAGTCCCAATGCGCCTGGTTGCTCCAGTACGTGGCATTCGGGAAGGCCAGCTGCAGCTTACCATCGGGCGTACGCAGCACCGAGCCGCCGCAATGGTCGAAGTGCAGGTGAGTCAGAAAAACGTCGGTAATGTCGGCGGAGGTAAACCCCTTCTGGCGCAACGACTTTTCCAGCGTGTCGTCGCCGTGCAGATAGAAGTGGCCCCGAAACTTCTGGTCCTGCTTGTCGCCGATACCGTTGTCTACGAGCACCAGCCGGTTGCCGTCTTCTACCAGCAAGCAGCGCATGGCCCAGGTACACATGTTGTTCTCGTCGGCGGGGTTGAGCTTTTGCCACATGCTCTTGGGCACGACGCCAAACATGGCGCCCCCGTCGAGCTTAAACAAACCAGTATCGAGCGTATGAATCGTCATTTTTTCTAGCTGTTAGCTGATGGCTATTGGCTGCTAGCTCTCCGGTGGAAAAGCTAACAGCCAATAGCCATCAGCTAACAGCCGAAAAAACTACTCCAGCACCACACCCATTGCCGAAAACTTATCGATGCGCTGGCTGATGCGCTCTTCGTGCGGCAACGCCTCCAACTCGTCGAGGGTTTTGAGAATGGTTTTCTTAAGCGTCTGAATCATTTTCGCGGTATCGGTGTGGGCACCGCCGAGCGGCTCTTTCACGATGCCATCCACCAATTTGGCGCCGAGCATATCGGTGGCAGTCAGCTTGAGGGCCTCAGCGGCCTGCTCCTTGTAATCCCAGGAGCGCCACAGGATACTAGAGCACGACTCTGGCGAAATAACAGAGTACCAGGTGTTTTCCAGCATCAGCACCCGGTCGCCGATGGCAATGCCCAGCGCCCCGCCGGATGCCCCTTCCCCGATGATGATGCAGATAACCGGCACCTTCAACAGGAACATTTCCTTGAGGTTGCGGGCAATGGCCTCACCCTGCCCCCGTTCTTCGGCCTCTAGGCCCGGAAAGGCGCCGGGCGTGTCAATCAGCGTGACAATGGGCTTGCCGAATTTCTCGGCCAGCTTCATCAGGCGCAGGGCCTTGCGGTAGCCCTCCGGGTTTGGCATCCCAAAGTTGCGGAACTGCCGCTGCTTGGTGTTGCGGCCCTTTTGCTGCCCAATAAACATGACGGAGCGACCATCCAGCTCGGCAAACCCGCCAACCATGGCTTTGTCGTCGGCTACGGTCCGGTCGCCGTGCAGCTCCACAAACTTTTCGGTCATGCCCTCAATGTAGTCCAGCGTGTAGGGCCGGTCGGGGTGCCGCGAGAGTTGCACGCGCTGCCAGCGGGTTAGGTTGGCGTAGGTTTCCTTTTTAAGGGACTTTATTTTGGCTTCTAGGGCGGTTACCGCGTCCGAAACGTCTACCTGGCTGTCGAGGGCCAGTTGTTGCATTTCACGAAGCTTGCCTTCAAGGGCAGCAATGGGTTGTTCGAAATCAAGGAGCATTGGCCGGGGAGGAATGCGTCGGTGTAGTGGTGAAAGGAGGAAGGAAGCAAAGGTAAGCGAAGCACCTCACTCGTCACAGGCTTGCGGCGGCGGACTTCTGAAGAAAGTTTTTCTCGCTGATAGCCAGCCACAAATGCTCGAAACAGCATTTTTAGCCACTTTTTTCTTGGCATAGATTGGGAAATGTCGTGGCTCCCCCTACCTTTGCAGCACCTTAACGAAAAGCACCTGGCTGCTCAGCAAGGCGAACTGGTTCGGTAGTTCAGTCGGTTAGAATGCCGCCCTGTCACGGCGGAGGTCGCGGGTTCGAGTCCCGTCCGGACCGCAAAAAGCCCCTACAGCACACACTGTAGGGGCTTTTTCGGCTTCAGGCGCTAGCTGAGCAGCACAGCTAAGCGCTACTTTCGGCGGTGGTATACTTAGTTTCCTGGTGCAACCCGATTGCCAGATCCTGGTCTTTACCGACGCTGATAGCGGGTGCAACAGATAATTCTGTATGCACCAAGGTGGCTTCCGGCAGGAAACAATACGATCTATGCTCGGTTGACTTGCTCGATGCACCCAGAATATCCTTTCTATTCTCACGTCCGGGGTAACGGGGTAGTTGATGCCTATCACTCTCACCCAGCCTGCCAGATTGCGCAAAGCATAGAGCCTTGTTTTCGCCTGCCAGGCAACGCCCTTAACTGGCCCGAGTGTAGCTGTTGCGTAGTCCTTGCGGGCCGCTCTCCTACTTCTATCTCTCCAGAAGAAGCCCCCCCGGCTGCCTAACTTGTCTGCGGCGTCAATACCTCCGTATTACCAGCAGCCCACGGTATTTAGCCTTCAATTGGCGCCACAATCCTTTTATACTGGCTCAATTCCTCTACCAGTTCCAGCTGCCCCCACGCAGTAAGCAAAATACCGAGCACCAAGCCAAACAGAGACAATACCGACAAGTACCAGTACACTTGTTTCTCGAATGGATTGGGGCGGGGCCACCATAGCAGCAAAGGCAAAACAAGCGGCAACAAACTATGCCAAGGATTACCTCCCTGCAACCGCAGGCAAATACATGTGAGAATGGCTAACAGCACACCCGTTAATAGCAGGTATTGCTGCCAACGCGGCAATTCGGGCACTGGAAACATGTCAAAAACTGTCGTAAGCGAGTTGGAATACGACCTGCACCCGTAGCTGCGACAAAGCGCAGGAGTGAGGCCCAACAAACAGGCGGCAGTTTCCAGAAATAAATGAGTGGCGCTTAGCGCAGGCTTACAAAGCCATGGGACAAGGCCCCGCACAACAGACCGCAAAGGGTTTTATCTGGACTACCAGCTGCATACGGTACCGCTGGGGCACACCCTAAAAACCTGGTTCCCGCATGGGTCACCAGCTGAAAGCAATCAGCTACAAGGTTTTTGGCATTATGCCCAAGCGGTACGATTCACACTGGAGTAGAGCGGTTTGTGCGGCGCTAAAATAGGGCAAGAAGGACATTGTATCAACCTAGTGCCAATTTTTACACATTGCTAAGTTGAGAAACTCGGCTTGTATTCTGCGTTTTCTTCGTGCTCTATTCCTTTGTCTTTGCATATATCTCACTGGCTGCTTCTAGCTCCTATCCTCAAAAGGACAGGAGCTTCGAGCTTTAATTTCTACGCTGCTACGGGAGCAACCGGTCCTACGGGCTAGGGTGTACCGGCTACTCCTTGGGTGGAGTGAGTACAAAGGTCTTCATCATTTGCAGCAGTAGCGCGTCGGCTGCACTGAGGCCGGGCACGTCCATCTTCATTGCGGCCGGATCGACGTAGCCAGCCAGTTCGGCAAATTTATCGGCCGATACCACCTGAAACCCCATCGACCAGTCCTGAAAACTGCGCTGGCCTATTTGTTTATCGGCTAGCTTGACTACGTTTATGTGCCAGGAATCTTGCAGAAGCTTTGCGTACAAAGCTGCCAGCACGCTCTCCTCCCCTTCAATAATCTGCATGAACTGCCCGTCGCCATACACTAGGGCACCGGTAATTCCTTGCCGCTCGTTCTCCCGCCGGGCTTGCTCTAGCAGCGTCAGCAATTCTTCTTCATTCATTGGGCGCACGCCCCGGCTCATATAAATGATGTGATGCATGGAAATGGCAGTAGTTAGGCCGGCAATTTAGGTGGTCGATTTCCTTTTGCGAGGCAGTTGCTTTGAGTTATTGCTACTGCCAACATGGTGGCACATCTTTATAAATCGAAAAAACCAGCTAGACGCTAAAAAACTTGCTCGATGTAAGCCCCTAACACTATGGTTTTTACTGAAAAAATTAATTAAACCAAGCATAAATCATGCTTTCCCGCTTGCAGCTACAGATTTCGCTCTTACCTTTGCGCCACCTTAATGAAAAGCACCTGGCTGCTCAGCAAGGCGAACTGGTTCGGTAGTTCAGTCGGTTAGAATGCCGCCCTGTCACGGCGGAGGTCGCGGGTTCGAGTCCCGTCCGGACCGCAAAAAGCCCCTACAGCACACACTGTAGGGGCTTTTTCGGCTTCAGGCGCTGCTACTTGTTGAAAGAATGGGGCGTTTTTAGGCAAGAGTCAGCTTCGGCTTGGTGAGCGGCACCAATTAAACCGGGGGCGTTTTGGTGGTTGCCAGCACAAATGCCTTGGCAGCCGCCTTCTATACCAGCCCTGGCTAGTTCTTTGGTTTTCTCCCGGTATCAACTTCTCTCATCACCTGATGGCGTGAATCAGCGCTTTCCGTTTTGGGCGCTTCAATCTTTAGTTGCGCGTATACAAGCGCAATTTGGGCGTTAATTTTCTCCCGCTTGGTACGGAAAACGGATTCGTCAGCGGCGTGCGGCTGGATGGTTGCAAGCAGTTCCACCAGCGGTAGTGTTGTCGGCGGCCGAAGAAACCATAATAACTAGGTTCCTATTCAAAACATCAGGTAACATAGGTTTCCTTCCTGCAAAGTACCATGTTCAATACAGGCCGCGCAAGGCCAGTAAAGAGTTGTAAATGTGAGGGCGCGCAAGTTGCACAGCAGTAACTATTGAGGAAGGTCGAACTGGTTTTCGTGTAGTACTGGTGCTTTTCTAGCAGGTTAGAAACATACTGTACGCCACTGAAAATAATTATCAGATTCCTGCACTCTTTCACATATAATAATAGCAGGATATATTATGCTATTTTCTATAACTAGCTAGCACTCAGCATACCCCTTGCAGAATGTTGTAAGGCGTGATAAAGCACACAATAAGTATAATTGAACATAAAATACATTATATAACTTTTCCGCAAAGTTGAATTACTTATTTTGACTATTGGAATAATACAGATTATATTGGCCATACCATCAACCAAACCGCCTCCACCTATGAAAGGATTAACTACTCTTTTACTCGGCACTTTCCTGCTAGCAGGAGCTACTTCGACTACCGTGGAGGCCAACGCAATGGCTACTACATCAACTGAAACTGCTGGCTTGCCCGAGGCTACTTCGGCCTTGCCAATTGCTTTTAAGACGGCTCGCAAACCTATCCTGCACCGCCCCAACTACACCTATTACAAAGGCGACAAAAAGCGCAAAGGCTTCTTCAAGTTTCTCTCTTTCGGGAAATAGATATACTTACCCATAAAAAAGGCCTGGCGTAACTGCCAGGCCTTTTTTATGCACTTTATTGACGTGCTTCATACAGTCAACTAAGCTAGGACAGCAGCCGTGCGAGCGGCCAGGTTTTCGATATCGGGGCGCCGGGCTAGTACCGCTAGCCACTCCGGTGGTATAGCCGCCTCTCCGTAATAGATGCCCGCTAGGCCACCGGTTACAGCACCCGTCGTATCGGTATCGTCGCCGAGGTTGACGGCGGCCAGCACGGTTTCGGCGTAGGTGCTGTACCGCAGCAGGCACCAGAGAGAGGCCTCCAGTGTGTGCATGACGTACCCGCCGCTACGAATAAGCTGCTCTGGCAAGTCAGCTACACGACCTGTGAGCAAGTAGTCGAATTGTTGAATTTCCGCAGCTGGCAAGTGTAATTGCTGTAACTGAGTTGGGGCATCTTGGCACAATTGGCTGTACGCCGCTGCCGGTGTCAGGCCAGCCAACAGATGCCGGGCTATTTCCAGATATAAAAAGCAGGCTATGGCCGAACGGACATGCCCGTGGGTTATGGCCGAAACGTCTGAAATTAAAAGAAATCGGCTGCTCAATGGGGCATCGGGTTTGTAAAACGCCAGCGGCAGAATTCGCATGAGGGCGCCGTTGCCGTTGCTGTACTCGTCGGTGCCACCGGCCAATGGGGAGCCCTCAGGATTAGTGTAAAACTTGTAAAGTGCTTCACGAGTGGTGATACCTATATCGAATACGGCGCCATGGGGAGTCCACAGCTTTTCATAGTACCAGCGGCAGCACTTGTGCGCCAGTTTGCGTAGGGTAAACCCGTCGGCAATGGCTTCGGCCAAACAGAACGTGAGGGAAGCATCATCAGACCAGGTGCCGGCCGGCTGGTTGTGGGTGCCGTAGGCGCGCATGTGCACCACCGGGTCGGTTTTGCGGGCGGCGCGGCTTTGAAACTCGACGGGTACGCCCAGCGCATCCCCAACGGCTAGCCCCAGCAGCGCAGCCCGGAGTTGGGATTCTAGAGGACTCATAAGCTAATTTTATACTGTGTGATTGTTCGACAACTCGTTGAGCTATTGCAAATTGGACTTATCCATCCCATTGCTCTGCTGCTGTTTCAACAGCGGCAATAGCTCCGGCAGGCTATCAATACGGTATGCAGGGTGCAGCGGCAGGCAGTCGGCCGCCTGCCCGAAGCCGTAGCTGGCCCAGCAGGCCGCAATGCCGCAGTTGCGGGCAAACAGCAGGTCGGTGGCGGTGTCGCCTACCATGAGGGTGGCGGCGGGGCTTACCTGCGGGAAGTGGACCTGTACTACCTGCGTAAACAGCGCCGGATCGGGCTTGAGCGGCAGCACCCGGCTGGGACTGTCGCCGAGCACCAGAGCCACTTGCTCGCGCAGGCCCAGCCGCTGCAGAGAGTTTTCCAGAATATCGAGCCCTTTGTTGCTGATAACCACCACCTCCTGGCCGTGCGCGGCGGCCGTAGCCAGCACCTGCCCGGCCCCCGGAAAAAGCGTTGCCAGGGCTTCCGCCTCGGTATTATACACCATTCGGTAGGTGTCCACCCACACGGCGGGCAGCGGTGGCGTACCGGGCGGGTGCAGCCACAGCAGCATATCGGGCAGCACCAGCCCCCGCCCCACGGCCTCGTCCATCAGGGCTTCGGGGGGCGCTGGGTAACCCAATAGCTGGAAGGTCCGGCGCATGGAATGCTTGATGGCTTCGCGCGTGTCACACAGGGTACCATCATAATCGAGCAGCAGGAGTTGGTACAATGAGTGAATGGGTGATTGGATGAATGGGTGAATTGACGTTCTGGTTACGCAATATGCATAAGCAGGACCATTAGAACATCCATTCACTCATTCATCCAATCACCCATTCACTCATTGTACCATTCACCCATTCATCGTATTTCCGCTTGCTTGCTGGCGGAGCGGCCGAAGCGGAGGGGGAAGTACATCAGCTCGGCTTTGGCGGGGTTGATGGTGTAGCGGCCCCGGTAGCGCGGCTGGAGCGCCACCCGGAACGTGTGGCGGCCGATGGGCAGTACGTCCATGAAGATGCCCACCTGGTGGCGCAGGTACTCGCGGTGTACCTCGAAGTAGTTGCCTCGCTCCTTCTCGCCGTAGGAGCAGCCGGCCGGAATGGGTACTTCCAGCAGCACGTAGCGGGCTTCGGCTTTCACGTCAACCGTTACGAGCAACTCGGTGGGTTGGCCGGCGCGCAGTTTCACTCGGCTTCCCTCCTGCCCGGCCAGCGTGGTACGCACCACAAACGGCGCGGCCTTGGCCTCGGGCGCGGCGTTCCAAAACGACTGATACGCCGTGGCATACACCGGCAGGCCGCCTTCTTTGTGCAGCGTGAGCGGTCCGGCCGCAGCCGGAACTTTCACTTCAAACGGAAATTTCTCCACGCTCTGCGTAAGGGCACCACTAAGTTGGGTTCGTGCTACCAGACCGTTGCCACCGGGCACCAGCAAGTCGGGCGCTATGGTTTCCAGGATGGTAGCGGCTTCGTAGGTGCTGCTCCAGTGGCTGTAGGTGCGGCGCTGCTGAAGCAAATAGGTGCGGATGCGGGTCAATTCCGCATCCTGGCCGCCTTTGGCACGCAGCAGCCGGTAAGCCAGCAGCGTGTTGCCAATCCGGTCAGACAGCAAATAGCGGTAGTACGAGCCCAACCGCAACGTATCAGCGTAGAACGCGCCGCCTAGCTCGGTGCGCAGGCGGTAGCGACGCAGGGTATCGAGCTGGAACGGCAAGCCGAGCTGCTGGCGCAGGTTGGCGAGGGCCAGGTACCGGTCGAGGGGCTGGCGGCCTTTCTGTTCGCGCTCCATGCGTGCCACGTAGCTGCGAAAATCGGGCTGGGCGCCGAGGCGGTGCAGGGCGTGCAGCAGCCGGATTCGGTCGTCATCGGAGCGGAAGTACAGTTGGTCGATGCGTTGGCCGACGGGCGTAGTGGACAGCGCATTGCGCACGGCGGCTTCGGCAAAGGCGTAATCCAGCTGCTTGAGCAGGTAGCTGCGGATGGCGTCCCGGTCGAACTTCACGCTGTAGCCTTGCTGCTCGGCTTGCAGCAACGCCTCCAGCACGTGCAGCGTGGCCCAGGGGCTTACCGGCGCATTCGCCCAGGTTCCCCACAAGAGCTGCTTGGCCGGCCGGCCGCGCAACAGGTGCCGGATCAGGCGGTTCACGTCTTTCTCGCCGGTAAACTCCTGCTTCAGCGTTTCCCGAATGCGCTGTTCCAGCAGCAAGGTTTTCAGCTTGGAGGCGGCTTGTTCGTTGCAGAGGTAGGCGTAGCGCTGCACGTGCCGGATTTCTTCGAGCAGCGTGGGCAGCGGGTCACTCTCAAGCCGTACGGTCATTTCGCCCAGTTCGGGGCGCACGGCCAGCGTGAGGGTGGTGTCGGCGGCGGTAAGCACGGCAAAGGTGCCTACCCGTTCCCGCGTGCCGGCTGGCAGCACCGGAATGTGGCGCAACTCGCCATCCTGGTAGCCGTTGGGCTGCGTTAGCGCGAAGCTAACCGCCACCGAGTCAACCCCAACCGGAGCCGTAAACGTGAGGGTATCGAGCACGGCGGTGGCTACGGCGTGGCGCTGGCTGTGAGCCGGCCCGTCGCCGATGCGGAAGGTGGTCGTGGCTTGAGCGGTGTCGGGGAGGTAGTTGAGGGTTTTGCCGATGAGCTGCACCCGGTCGCCCTGAATCAGGAAGCGGGGCGCGGCCAGTTCGCCCATCACGGCCTTGAAGGAGCGCATGAAGGCCGTGAACGAGCCGGTGCGGGCGTGGTTGTCGGAGGCCAGCACGAAGGTGTTCCAGCCGGTGATGTCGTCGGGCACGGTGACGCTGGTGCTGGCGCGGCCCTGCTGGTCGGTGACGAGCGTGGGGCGCCACCAGCCCGAATCGGAGAAGCGGCGGCGCAAGGCCAGGCGCGGGTCGCGGCCGGTGAGCGGCAGGCCGTCGGGGCCGGTAGCGGCGCCGGCGTTAAGGCCCCTGGCGGTCTGGCCCCCGATGCCGGATTTGGTGCTGATAATAATGACCCCGCTGGCGGCTCGTGAGCCATAGATAGCTGCTGCATCCGTATTCTTCAGCACCTTCATACTGCTGATGTCGTCGGGGTCGAGGTCGGACTGCTGGCCGTTGAAGGGCAGGCCATCCACGATGATGAGCGGCTGGCCGCCGCCGCTAACGGTGGAGGCTCCCCGGATTCTGACCGCCAGAGCGCCGCCCGGCTGCCCGCTGATGGCAACACCCGCCGCCCGGCCCTGCAAGGCGTTACTGGTTATAGTTGACACCGAACCGGTGACGCTCATGCGGCTCTGCGGTGCTCCATAGCCTACCACCACCACCTCGCTCAACTGCTTGGTGTCTTCAGACATTGCAACAGAAATATCGCGCCCATCCAGCCGGTGTTCTTGCGATACGAAACCAACAGAGGAAAATATAAGCACGCCCGTTGGCGGCACGCTCAGCTCGAAGCTGCCATCGGCCTGCGTGGAAACCCCGGTAGTCGTGCCTTTCACCAGCACCGTCACGCCGGGCAGCCCCTCCCCAGTTGTTGCCCCAGTCACCCGGCCGCGCTGCACCCGCCAGCCGGCCTGCGGCACCACGGGCACGGTCACCTTGATTTCGCGGCGCTCCTCCCGTAGTTCCTGTTCGGAAGGCAGTACGGGTTTGGGTAGCCGCTCCCGCACCAGCCGCTGAAAACGGCGGCGCAACGTCTTGGCAGCAGGGCCTTTCGGCAGTAGGTCGGCGCGCTCCAACTGCACGTAGGTGGCGCCGTTGGGCTGAATGCGGATATCGGCGTTGGGGGCTAGCACGGTGCTATCGGCGAGTAGCAGCGCCACCCGGTAGCGGCCCGCGGGCAGGGCATGGATGGTTTGGGGCAGGTAGCGTTCCAGCCGCACGAACTTGGCGTTGCCGGGCTGCGAAACCAGCGTGTACAGCACGGAGGGCAGGCTTTCGCGCTCTTCCGCCTTACGAGTGGGCTCCCGCAGCACCAGCCGGCCCTGCCCGACGGGCGTGCTGTAGGGATTATTAAGCACCGGCTCGGGGGTGTAGCCGCGGTAGAAATTGGTGGCGGGGCGCGGCAGCATATCGGCTTCGGTGTAGGCGAAATCGGTGAAGGGCAGCACGGCGAAGTTGGCGGCCTGGTTGAGCGCCGGAAACTCGTTGCCCTGCACGCAGCGCATCTTCAGCAGCGTGGGCTCGAAGGTGTAGCGGTAGTTGGGTTCGAGCAGAAACCTGCGCCGCATGCCGTCGGTGCGGCGCAGCAGCACGGAATCGGGGCGGAAGGGGCCGCCGAGGTGGTAGGTGGTGCGGTCGTAGCGGTTGTAGCTGGTGTAGCTGTAGCTGGTGCCGGAATTGCGCGACGCAACCGGGCGGCCCGCGCCGAGGGGTTGCAGGCGGTTGCCCTGGCGTAGCAGCACCCGCTCATCCAGCTGGTTTTTATCGACCAGCACCAGGAAGCGTTGCAGCTCCTGCAATTCCTGCGGGCTGAGCGGGCCGCGTTTCTCCACGGTCAGTTCGTGGCAGGGTTGGTTGGGGTCGATGCCAAGGGTGAGCTTGTGTTGGTGGCGCAGGTACACGTCGCGCAAGGTGATAAGGCGGTTGGGGGTACGAATGGCCACGGTGTGCCGGCCGCTGTCGGCTACCAGCGCGAAGGGTTCTTCCTGGTTCACAGCGGCTACGTACACCGGCAGGCCATCCACGTACACGGCCACCGCCGGCTGCACCCGCCCCGAGTCCACCACGAAAGGCGAGAGTTGGGTGATGCCGCCCGGCGCGCGCTGGTACTCGTAGAACGCGCCGAAATCGGGGTACAGAAACTGGTAGAACCGCAACGAATCCAGGCCCAGCTGCCGGCGCCACGCGCCCCAGGCCAGCGGCTTCTGGGCGGCGGCTTCTGAGTGGTTCTCGCCCCCCCCTCCTAGCTGAAACCGCCGGAGCGATATGCGCCCGGCTACAGCCGGTTCGAAATCCGGCATATTTGGCGCCTCTGCTACCTCAAACTTGCTGGTGTGGGCGTAACTGGTGAGGTCGGCGTTGGGTACGGGCCGCCCGCCGCCATCCGTAACGGTGTAGCTGAGCTGGATGCGCTGCCCCGGATACACCACCTGGGGCTGGTCGGCGTGCACCAGCAAGCGGTGCTGAGGCAGCGGCACGTTGTATTCGGCGGTTTGCAGGCGGCCGGCCCAGAAATAGTGCACCGAGGCGTACCACGGCTCAGTACTGGGGGCCGGCAAGGCCAGCGCCAGGTTGGGGCCGTAGCCGCGCTGCACCAGCTCGTTGCCGCGGTAGAGGTAGTACCAGAAGTTCAGTTGGCGCGGATTATCCACGACCAGTGCAATGGAATCGTGGCTGCGGTCGGAGCGCAGCTGCAAGTCGGCATCGGTGGTATTGATTACCAGCGCCGCCTGGTGGTCGTCGGCGTCGGTGAGGCGGTATAGGGTGGCGCGCGGGTCAACGGGCAGCACCAGGGGGAGTTGCACCCGACTAGTACGGCGCGTATTGAGGCCGTTGAAGTTGATGGTTTCCACCGTGAGGGTAGCCGGACGGGCGCTTTCCTGGCCGCGCACTTGGTAGCGGGCCACCACCGAGTCGTGCTGGAGTGCCAGGGTGATTTCGCCGGGGTCGAGCAGGTAGTTTACCGAGGCGGCTTGCTGGCGCTGCTCGTTGTCGCCGTTCAGGAAGGTGGCCTGCACGGCGTACGTGAGGTTGGCGGGCGGCAGGGCGGTTTCGGGGAGGTTGAGGCGGGTTTCGCCGGTGGCGTCCAGCGGCTGGGCACGGGTCCAGAGGGTATCGGGCACGAACACCTGCCGACCGGGGAAGCTGCCTACGTTCTGGGGCGTCACGCTCAGGCGCACCCGCGCATCCAACAGGTTCAGCTCGTTGGCGTCCTGGCCGCGCAAAAACAAGGCCTGGGTGGTGCCGCGCCGGTGCGGCGTTTCGCCGGCCCGCAGCGTGTAGCGAGTGTTATTCAGCTCGTAGTCTTCCAGCCGAAAACTGGCGCTGGCCAGCATTTCGCCGGAAGGCCCCGGCTGAGACAGGTATACCTGAACAGTCTGATCAGCACGCAGGCCCAACGTATCGCTCAGAGGCAATACATACTCATAAGTGCCCGGCCGCACGGGTTTTAACCGGGCTAATGGCCGGTGGTTTTCTTGGTAGTTAGCCGAAAATCGTACCTCTAACGAACGATTGTACGGACGGCCGTCGCGCTGGCGCAGGATGCGGACCTTCAGGCGCAGAGTGTCGCCGGAGGGGCGGTAGCGGGGCTTGCTGAGGGCGAAATAGCTCACCCAACCGCTTTGCCGTTTCCCCTCACGCCGGTTTTGGCGCGCATACCGCACATCTTCACTGAACACCGAGCGCAAAAGCCCTACCGGCCCGGTAATAGCATAGGACGGATGCAGCAAGCTGTACACCAGGCTACGGGCCGGCCGCGTGAGGTAGCCCAGCGGGAAGCCGTACACCACCCGCCCAACCACGCGCCGCCACGACCAGGCCGGCCGCCGCGCCGCCGACTGCGCATACGGAAACGTCTGTTCCAGCGCGTGAAACGTGGTGCGCCCGCCCTGCTCCACGGCCAGCAGCCCGGCCCGGGCGGTTTTGCCGGGCAGTCGGTAGGCGTGGGTGGCGGCATCATAGGGCACGGGCTGGCCTTTGGGCAGCGTCACGCGGGCGTTTTCCAGCAGGTTGCCCAGCGAGTCGCGCACCAGCACCGTGAGGTCCACCTGGTTATCAACGACGGTGAGCTGCCGGTCAGTAACGGAGCGCAGCCAGTACACCAGCTTCGGGCCTTCGGTGTGGGCCACCAGGTAGTAGCCGGCCGGCAGGGGCCGCCGGTACGCCAGCCGCACACTGTCGGTTGGAAACGAATCGACGGATTGGGTGAAGAACTCGGGCCGGGCGGCGCTCAGGCTGCTTTCGTAGAGCTGGCGGGTTTGGGCGTCGGTGAGGCGGAATACTTTGGTGAAGTAGCTGCGCTGGCGAGCCTGGGGCAGTTTCTGCTGGGCCAGTAGCGTGCAGGGCAACAGTAAGAACAGGGCAAGTAGGCATCGGAACATAGGCGGGACGGATAGAGCGTTTCTCTACCGATGCGCCGCCCCGCCCGATTCCACACGCAGTAGTGTGTTTTTTTCAGGACAACTCAGAAAATTGTCTGAGTGCATGGTTACTCAAGCGGTTGTCAGGTTAGTGCAGGGGCAGTAGCGCGAAGCCTTTGCTTCGCGTTTGGGTTGAATAAGCACCGCTAGGCTCACACGCGAAGCAAAGGCTTCGCGCTACATCGGTTAGTTACCTGTTCACCAGGCTGGTAACGGCGCTAAGAGCGTGGATTTCTGCCGTTGGCTCCGTCATGCAGCGCTTCCCGTTACTCCCTTCTCAACCGCCGGTACTTGCAGGCGCACAGCAAAAAAATTTTACTGATTCTGGGTGAAACGCAATTTTTGGCCCCACTCTTGAGTTTATACCAGCACACCAAACTTGTTTTCGGTATGATCAGGACCCTGCTGTTGTTGTTTGCCTTGTTACTCGTGAGCGGCGTGGAGCCGACCGAAGCGGCCCGCCCCACGGCCTACGCCCGCGCCAAAATGAAAGGCCGGCTGTACACGCACCGCCCCAGCTACAAAATCTACAAAGGACACCGCAACCGGGGCAAACGCAGCCTGTTTGGTGCCCGCAAAAGCCACTCGAAAGTGAAACGCAGCCCTACCCGCGCCAGCCGCATCTAAGTAGCCGCCGCGCTTTCCCTTTTCGGCCGGCTACGCAACGCCTTTCTCTACGCCGTAGGGAAAGGCGTTGCGCTTTTTGCGGCGGCATACCACGCCTGCCGCACCTGCACCAGCAGCTGCTCGGCGGCTTCGGGGTTGGGGGCTTCGGGTAGCGCGGAGGTAGCAAAGGCGGCCTCTACCCTGTCCACGAGCACCTCGGCTTCGGTTACCAGCTGCTCGTACTCAAACGCGCCGCGGCGGATTTCAAGCAGGAATTCCCGGTCGGGGCGGCGGACGTGAATCTGCCCCTCGGTGGCAATTTCCTCGGCCATGCGCAACAGCCGAAACACGTGCAGCATGTTTTTGGCATCGTAGTTTTTGCCGTGCTGCACGGTGTTCTGGTACCGTTCGGGGTTGCGCTTCTGCTCCCACTCCTTGTACTCCCGAAACACCCGGCAGTAGGTGCTATAGCCGTTGCGGTTAAAACTCAGATACGCAACAGGAGCCTCCCCCTTCGGCACCGCCGACAGCAACACGTCCTGCGAGGTTTCCGGGTCGCGCACCAGGCCCCGGTAGTGGTGGCGCTGCTCGGGCGTTTCGTCCACAAACACGGCGTATAAGTCATTGAGGTGATTCACGTTGGAGAGGCCACACTGGCGGGCCGTGTAGCCGCGCCGGTCCAGCCAGGTGGCTACCGGCTGCGCGCCCGCCCCCACTGTCACGTAGCAGAAGTCCAGCACCGATTTGCGGCTGGGCGGCTCGGGCTGATTGATTTTCTTGTTCAAGCCTTTAGCCTTCCGAATCTGGGCTACGGCGTACTCGGCGAAGCTCTGGCGGCACAGCTTGGAGAGGAAATCCTCGGCCCGAAACACCTCGAACAGCGGGTGGCGGTACACCACGCAATCCGCGGGCGTGCCAAGCAGTTCCAGCACCGTGGGGTTGTTTTTGAGTAGCAGCTCCACAAAGCGGCGCAGCTCATAAAACACCTCGTCGTTGGTGTCGTTGGCCACCTGGGGCACGTAGTGGAGGCCGTAGAACTCGGTTTCGGGCAGAATGAACACGCCTTTCAGGTCGGTATCGGAGTGCGGCAGGTGGGTGCCGTAGGCGCGGCTGCCGCTGATGGCCTCGAAAAGAATCAGGTTGCGCTGGCGCAGGTCGGCTATCTGAATCACGGATTCTGCAGATTTATCGGATTGCACGGATTTTGTAGACGGGGTGGTGTAGTGCATGGCAACCTTGTCCCTGATGCCTTTCCTTGTTGGAGAGGGGTGCGTTCAATGATTAGCATACTGTATGTCGGCTGGCACCCCTCTCTTTTGGAGAGGGGCCGGGGGTGAGGTCTACGGGCGTGCCTCACCCCGCAATAGCCACGCCCGAAACAGCGCATCCAGCTCCGGCGTGGGGTCGGCGTGACGCAATACCGGCAGCGTGTCGCGGGCGGCAACGGCGGCTTCGTATTCGGTTTGCAGATACTCAACCAGCGCGGCGGGGCGCGGCACGGTGGTTTTTTCGTCGGCGGTGGCTTTGCGGGCCAGTAGCTCCTCTACCGGCCCGTTCAGCTCGGGCGGCAGCAAGGCCAGCAGCTTGCTGAATTCCATCGGCGGCACTTCGGTGGGGCGCTGCTGAATCCAGCGGGCGGCCAGCGTGGAGCGCAGGGCGTAGAACAGCCGTTTCAGGCGTACGTCCTGGCCGGTCAGGTCGTCCGTCACGCCGCGTCGCATCAGGCCGGCGTAGTGGTGCAGGCCGGCCCGCGGGTTCCAGCAGGCGGGTAGCATGGGTTCCAGCGCCGCCCGGAACCC
Source organism: Hymenobacter telluris (assembly GCF_017313265.1). GTDB lineage: Bacteria > Bacteroidota > Bacteroidia > Cytophagales > Hymenobacteraceae > Hymenobacter > Hymenobacter telluris. The sequence continues at coordinate 121,542 of NZ_JAFLQZ010000004.1, forward strand.
AGTTGCCGCTTGGTACACCACCGGCGACTGTAGCCATTCGAACAGCGCCGCGTTGGAACCGCGCAGCAGCTTTAGGGCTTTGCGCAATTCCCAGCCGGCCAGGTCCAGCTCGTCGTCCACCGGGAAATTCAGGGTGTCGGGGCCGTCGTCCAGGGTTAGGTACCAGTCGGCCGGATGGGCGTAGATAAAGCGCACATCGTAGTCGGAATCCGGCGAGGGGAAGCCCCAGGCCCGGCTGCCCGACTCACAGGCGTACAGGATGCAAACGTGGTGGGTGGCTTCGAGTTGAGTGAGGGCAGTTTGGATACGGGCGTGCATGGAACGAAGCTAGTCAGGTCATTCGGTGGCAATGTCCAGTTAAAGGTAGCCAAGCTCGCCCGCCCCAATAGCCGGCAGCAACAAAATTCGCCAATCAGTTTCCTACTCCGTATCCGTGTAGGCATCGCCGCCAATGAAAATGATGTCGGCGGTGGGGCGGGCGGGGGCACCCTTCGCGCCCAGGGCGAAAGACTTTTTTACCACCCGGCCATCGGAGTACGTTAGTTCCAGCGTGTTACCGTGCAGCTTGTAGGTCCCGTTGGCGTTGCGGGTGCGGCCGGCGGCAGCGTTGGGCGTGGAAATACCAGCGTTGAAGCCCTCGGTGAAATGCGTGGCGTCGGGGAAGTTGATTTTGCTGATGGACAAGGCATTGGTACCGTTGCCGTAGTTACCGCCACTAACCTTTTCGTAGCCCTTTTTAAGCTTTACGGCCCCGGTGTAAGCATAGGCCGGAAACCAGTTGCCGGAGCCCAGCTGGTAGTCGCTCAACTGCTTTTTGTAGTTGGTTAGCAGGTAGGTTTGGCCCTTCAGCTGCCAGGTACCCCAGGCCATGGGCCGCTTGCTTTTCGACTGCGGCACGTTGAGGCTTTCCAGCGGCTCCTCGCCTACTTCGTAATACTCACCGTTTTCAAACAGCACCACCGGCTCGAAGGCTATAGCCGCGGGGTAGCCGCTAACGGCCCGGAAAAACCAGCCCTGCACCGCCGGGGCGGCCAGCGGGGCCCGGTTGGGCAGGGCGGCCGTTGGGGTGGTAGCTTCAGGGAAGTGCAGGGAAGCGGGAGCAAACCCAACGAGCAGGCCAGCCAGCGCCGGCAGCAACAAATACGCGGTTTTCTTCTTCATAGCAGAGCAGGCAGTAAAGAGAATACAACTTTAGGAGCGGCTGTATAACGAGCAGCACTAGCGTCGAGTTAGCAGCAGCTGAGTAACTACCTGAACCGGCAGCTTGGCCCGTGGTTGCTCGTGCGTAGCCGGCTACCAGGTTTCGGCGGCCCACACGTTGGCATTCGCAAGGCGCAACTGCCGAGTTTGTGGTTGTTTTGCGGCGTATTTCTACCTTCAACGCTCCTGGCCTCCTTACCAACCTCACCCTTGTATGAAACGGCTTCTCTTTTCCCTGCTGGCTGCTACCCTCCTGACCACTCCCCTGCTGGCCCAGCAAGCCGCCCCCAAGCCCGAAACCGACTGGGCCAAACTAGCCCGCTACGCCGAAGCCAACCAGCAGCTGGCCGCTCCGGTAGCGGGCACGCCCCGCGTGGTGCTGCTCGGCAATTCCATCACCGATGCTTGGCCTAAAACCGACCCCGCCTTTTTTGCCGGCAAGCCCTACGAATACATCGGGCGGGGCATCAGCGGGCAAACGTCGCCGCAAATGCTGGTGCGCTTTCGGCAGGATGTGCTGGAACTGCGGCCCACCGTGGTAGCCATTCTGGCCGGCACCAACGACGTAGCCGAAAACACTGGCCCCTACAATCAGCACGCTACCCTCAACAACATCATATCGATGGCCGAGCTGGCGCGGGCCAACGGGGTGCGGGTGGTATTGTGCTCGGTGCTGCCCGCCGCCGATTTTTGGTGGCGCAAGGGCCTGAATCCGGCACCTAAAATCGTGGCCCTCAACGAGCAAATTAAAGCCTACGCCCGCCAGCAGCACTTCGTGTACCTGGATTATCACACGGCCATGGCCGACGAGCACCAAGGCCTCCCCGCCACCTACGCCACCGACGGGGTACACCCTATTCTGGCGGGCTACCAAGTGATGGAGCCCCTGCTGCAAAAGGCCGTAGCCGAGGCCCTCAAGCACAAGCAGAAGTAACCCGTTTGTTTGGCGCCGTTTCCCTACCCTACCACTTCGCACCGTCATGAACTACCCTAATACCTTAGCTGCCTTAGTTTTGGGCAGTTTCATCAGCAGTGCTGCATTCGGCCAATCAGCAACGGGAACCCGCCCGGCAGGCACCCAGCCAAGCCCGGCCGCAGCTTCCGAGGCCATTAGTGCGGCCAGCATCAGCAAGTATTTGCAGGCGGTTTCTTCCGATGAAATGCTGGGCCGCAAGCCGTTCACCGCGGGTGAGCAGCGCAGCACCCAGTACCTGGCCGACGAGTTCAAGCGGCTCGGTTTGAAAGCTGTGCTGCCCGATGGCGCGGGTGCCGGGTCGGCTACCACGTACTTTCAGCCGGTGCCGCTGGTGGAAATTACCGGCACGCCCTCCGCTACCCTGCAAATCAAAGGCAACGGCCAAAGCCTGGACCTGCACTACAAAACCGATTTTGTGGCCTTCACCCAGCGCGAGCAGCCGTTGGTGAGCGTCACGAACTCGCCGCTGGTGTTTGCCGGCTATGGCGTGGTGGCCCCCGAGTATGGCTGGGACGACTACGCAGGCCTCGATGTGAAAGGCAAAACCGTGGTGGTGCTCGTCAACGACCCCGGCAACGCGGGCACCGATACCACGCTGTTCAAGGGCAAGGCCATGACTTATTACGGCCGCTGGACCTACAAATACGAGGAAGCCGCCCGCCACGGCGCCGCCGGCCTGCTCATCGTGCACGACACCAAGCCCGCAGCTTACCCCTGGAGCGTGGTGCTGAGCGGGGCCATCAGCCCGAAGCTGCGCGCCCAAACCACCAACAAAGGCGCCGACAAATGCGCCATGGAAGGCTGGCTGACGCTGGAAGCGGCCAAACGGCTGTTCACTATTGCTGGCTCCAGCTACGAGCAGCTGTACACCGCCGCCAACACCCGCGGCTTCCGGCCCCGGCCGCTGGCTGGGCTCACGCTCACGGGCAGCATCCGCAACAAGACACGCAGCCAGACCTCGCGCAACGTGCTGGGCGTGCTGCCCGGCACCACCCGCCCCAACGAATACATTATCTACTCGGCCCACTGGGACCATTTCGGGGTGGGCAAAGCCATTGCCGGCGACTCCATCTACAACGGCGCCGTGGACGATGGCACCGGCCTGGCCGCCCTGCTCAGCATTGCCGAAGCCTTCCAGAAAACCAAGGAAAAGCCCCAGCGCAGCATTGTGTTTCTGGCCGTAACCGGCGAAGAACAGGGCTTGCTCGGCTCGGCTTACTACGCCCAGCATCCGCCCTTCCCGCTCAACAAAACCGTGGCCGACCTGAACATGGACATGCTCTGGCCCTACGGCCCGATGAAGGACCTCACCGTTATCGGCTACGGGCAGTCGGAGCTGGAAGACTACGCCCGCGCCGCCGCCAAAGAGCAGGACCGCTACCTGCTGCCCGACCAGACGCCCGAAACCGGCATGTTCTACCGCTCCGACCACTTCAGCTTCGCCCACGTGGGCGTGCCCTCACTCTACGCCAGCGGCGGCTTCGAGAGCCGCACCGGCGGCAAGGCCAGCATTGCCCAACAGCGCCAGAACTACACCACCAACCTCTACCACAAGCCCGCCGACCAGTTCGACCCCAACTGGGACCTGACCGGCATTGCCCAGGATGCCCAGCTTTACTTCCGCGTCGGTCAGCGCCTGGCCAGCGAAACCACGTTCCCCAAATGGCGCGCCGGCTCGGAGTTCAAGGGCGCACGGGACAAGAGCATGGGTGGGAAGTAAGCGAAGCCCATTTTTCAGAACTATAGTATTAGCTATCCACCTCAACCGTTATGCAGTAAACGCCAGCAACTCATTGTTACTGAGTTAACCAGTCGTTTTCTCGTGCGGTGGAACCCTGAAACCAGCGAGTTTGAAGATATATGATAAACAATACTGATAATACCCGCCGATGGCTGGAAGCCGGAAAACAGATTGGCAAAAACTTTAGCTATACAAAAGACAATAAGCTCTATTACGCATCAGTAGGCATCCAGAAATGTGGTAGCGTATATAAGCTTTACTTTGATGAAATAGAGGAATCACAGATGGGCGCACACGAGGATTATCTATTGGAAGAAATAATAGATGTTCAACAATTCAACCAGCTATCAGCGCTAGTATATCAGAAAACCGGCTTGCAATTAGATACGCTGACACCTCTAAAAGGCCAGAAGATATTTAATCCAGATTTTCACTAATTCATCAATTTACGTCTGTTCACCCATGGGCTATAAAAACGTTTGTCTTGACTGCCGGCTTGCTTTCAATATGCAGTCTAATGCTATACGGCCAGCGAATTGCCCTGAATGCAAGAAACCTATGCAGTTAATGCCGCATAGGTTTCGCCCTCCACAAAAGGAGGATATCCGTAAATGGGCGACGGCTAGGTTTCTAGTTGAACACGGCTTCAACTATCATCACGTTTTCGATATTCCAGCCTCAAAAGACATGTCTCAAGTTGTTGGCTACGTGCAGTATCCTGAGAGCATGAGAGAGGCCAAAGAGTTTGTTAAGAAGTACAAAGAACAGGATCATAAAGACTTAACTAATTAAAGCTACCTTCCAACGCCCCCCAGCCAACCCTCCGCCCGCAATCCGCATCTCCGCAGCATGAAGAAACTCGGATTACTCGTGCTGCTGCTCGTTGCTACCCGTGTGGGGCAGTGCCAAACCGCTACTGCCCCGCTCCCCGATTCCGTGCAGGCCTTTCTTGACAAGAGCTTAACGCTGCTGGAAACGTATTCGCTGGAACGGGGCGCTGTGAACTGGCCCCAGCTACGCCAGCAGGTGCAGCAAAAAGCCCAGGGCGCGCAGTCGGTGCGGGAGTTGCTGCCGATTTACCCGTTTGTGTTCGAGCAACTCAAGGACGACCACGGCTGGCTGAGTTACCAAGGCAAAACCTACAAGTGGCGCAATACCGCCCGCCCTGTTTACACCAATACCGCCGTAAAAGCGGCGCTGGCCAAGAAGCCGGGCGTACTAGTCAAGATGCTGTCTGGAAATGTAGGTTACGTGCAGCTACCGGGCATCAACGCCGGGGGCAGCCTGCAAGCCATGCGCGACGCGGCCCTGGTTGTGCAGGATTCTCTCTGCCGCGTCAACCCCAACAAAGCCAAAGCCTGGGTTATTGATTTGCGTCTGAACGACGGCGGCGCCATGGCCCCAATGCTAGCCGGCCTCGCCCCCATCATCGGCGACGGATACCTGGGCGGTTTCGTGGACAAGGACGGCAAGCCCGATCAGCAGTGGTACCTCAAGCACGGCAACTTCTACATGGATACCCTACAGGTCACGACGCTGCAAAACCGCTGCCCCATGCGCCGCCCCAATATCCCCGTAGCGGTGCTGCTCAGCGGTATGACCGCCAGCTCCGGCGAAATCGTGGCCATCAGCCTGAAAGGTCGCCCAAACACGCGTTTCTTCGGCGAGCCCACCTACGGGGCCACCACCGCCAACGAAAGCTACCGTATCAGCGGCAGTTCCTACCTCACTATTGCTGGCATGCAGGAAACCGACCGCAACAAGGTGGTGTACCGCCCCAACGTCGTGCCCGATGTGCTCATTACTGGCGGCGACAACTTCACGGACCTGCGCCAGGATGCTAAAGTAGCGGCGGCACTTAAGTGGCTGAAGAAACAGAAAAGCCGATAGCACGCCGTTGCGGGACATGCTTAAGCCATCAGAGCGGTGTAGAGACGCGTATTCGCGTCTCATCGTTGCTGAGGCTGTTTACTTCCACGATTGTCGTTCAACAACGAGACGCGAATACGCGTCTCTACACCGCTCTGATGGCGCCAAACCCAAAACGCGCCTACAACCGCGGGTCCACGGCTTCGCTTTCCAGGGCCAACACGCCGAACACGCACTGGTGTACTTCACGTAGCGGGGCGCCAGCTTACACCAAGAGCACGAGAGAGTTGTTCGATTCATTCTATTTCCTGCACATCCACAGAATCCACAAACTGCAATAGGCTATCCGAAGTGAATACCAGCGGATCAGTGAGGTATTCCTTCGAAATAGTCTCTCTGTGCCAATTAATTTTAACAATCTGATTATCAATAATTAACAGACAAGACGTTTCTACTTCTTCGCTGGAATCGATATTCATCAGGATAACACCCGAATCATAAGCTGTAGTTACCGGATTATTGGCATATAAATCATCATGAAATAGCGGATCAACAGCATAGAAGATGCCGTCTTTCCAAGTAGCCAGAAAGGCCGTGTCACGCCAATTCACTAGGTACACAGCTTGCTGGTGTAAACTGAAGCCGGATAATAGCAGTAGGCCTCGATAAGCAAACAACGGCTTGCCGTGGCTTAGCTCGGCACCGTAGGTTCTGCCAAAATCCCGGTCTTGGGGCTTGATTTTGCCGAGCCAGCGCGTCAGCTGAGCCGGGTCATCAATCTGCTGCATATCCGCCGAACCCATCATGTGCGCCAGTGATGATAGCACGAAGTATTTGCCGTCCCGCTCCATAACAGCAGCAGGACAGGTTGCCTCGGCCAGGTAATAGAGTTGCTTCTGCTTATCATAAAAGTAGACTTCTCCACCCCATTCGCCATTGCACTTGGCACAGACAATATAGCGGGCATCCTCAAACAGCTTAGGCTGCTTGCCAAGCGGCATCGGCCCAGCATACGGCTGCCAGCCAGTATTTTCAGAGAAGACAAGGCAACGGCCCCCGGACAAGCCAACAAGCCGCCCGTTCAATACCCAGTGATATGCAAACTTTCGGGTATTCAGCTGCTTCTCCAGCACAAGATTCCTGGTTAGTTCGGGCAGCCGATAGCAAGCAAAGCGCCCCGGCTGGAACAGCGCAATCAAGTTGCCCTGGTATACCACCGAAAACGACAACGGGTAAGGTGCCGCCGCAAACGGGTTGGGCAATACCACCTGGGTTTTCCGCAAGCCCAACGGCTTGTCCGCCAACGCAACGGAGAAATCAGCAGCCCCCTGCCGCTCATAGATTAACGGCAGAGCAGGTAGTGCTTCATCAATTGCTTCATCATAATGCGTCTGGAAGCGCTGGAACCGCTTCAGCAGCTTCTGCAATTCTGGCGGCGGGACATACTGCTTGTTACGAAGCGTAATTCCCGCCGGAGAAAAGTACGCATATGCCCCTGCTGCCAGCACAACCAGCAGCCCTAACATACCGAACGGCGACAACAGCTTTTTCACAGGCAGCAAAAATAAATCACCTACAACCGCGGGTCCACGGCTTCGCTTTCCAGCGCCAGCACGCCGAATACGCACTGGTGCACTTCGCGTAGCGGGGCGCCGGCCACGAACCGCTCCAGGCCTTCCACGCCGAGGGTGAACTCGCGCAGGGCGAGGTTGCGCTTGGATTTCACGTTTCGTTCGCGCAGGCGCTCCAGGTTGCCGGGCAGCAGGTAGTCGGGGCCGTAGATGATGCGCAGGTACTCGCGGCCGCGGCATTTGAGGGCGGGCTGCACCAGCGTTTTCTGGCCGCTGGGGATGAAGTCGTAGGGCTTCACCACCATGCCTTCGCCGCCGGCCGCCGTGAGGTCGGTCCACCACTGGGTGGCAGCTTCCACGTCGGCAATATCCTGAAGGTGCACCACACGGTAAGGCGTGGCCCGCAGCAGACTTTCATCGGCCAGGCAAATAGCGCGCAGGGTTTCCATGTGCCAGGCGTGGTCTTTATCGAAATAGGTGCGGCCCTCGGTGGCGAGCAGGTGGAACGGCGCCAGGCGCAAATCGGCAAGGCTGTCCACCGGCCAGCAGTAGCGGCGGTAAGCTTCGGCGTAGTGCTCAGCGGCACGTTGGCGGGCGGTGGTGCGGGTCAGCAGGGCTTCCACCCCATCGAGGCCGCGGGCGGTGGCTTGGGTGAGTACGGCGGCCACTTCGGGCAACGCGGCCGTGGCCGCCGCGGCTACGGCGGCGTACTGGTTCCTAATCAGCTCCTGCGCCTTGGCCGACCACGGCAGCAGCTCGGCATCCAGGCAGACCCAATCCGTATTGAACCGGTCCCAGAAGTTGCTGGCCGTGAGGGCGTCTTGCAGGCGGGCCAGGAAGGCGGCTTCCAGGTTCGGGTCGGTGAAGAAGTTGCGGCCGGTGCGGGTGTAGCACTTGCCGGGCCCCTCGCCCACCACTCCAAAACGGCGGCGCGCGGCATCTTCGTTGCGGGCCAACACCACTACCACGCGGCTGCCCATGTGCTTTTCCTCACACACCACCCGCTCCAGCCCCTGGCGGCGGAAATAGTCGAAGGCTTCGGCGGGGTGTTCCAGCATATCCGGCAGCGCCGACGTCTCCGACGGGCTCATGGTGGGTGGCAGGTACAGCAGCCACTTGGGGTTCAGGGCAAACCGGCTCATCACCTCCAGGGCCGCCACCGCGTTTTCCTCCCGAATGGTGACGGACGGCAGCAGGCGCGTTTTGATGATTTGCTTGCCGGTTACGTCCCGGATGTTGAGCAGGTCGTCGTGCTGCTGTTGGGCAGAAAGATTGGTGCTTAGTGCTTGGTTGTTAGTGCTTAGCTCGTGTTGCTGGCGCAGATAGTCGAGCGGCCGAACCGGTTCGCAGTACACCTCGGCGGCGGGCACCGACACTAGTTCCCGCTCGGGGTAGCGCAAAGCGGTGAGGTGGCCCCCGAACACGCAGCCGGTGTCAATGTCGATGGTATTGTTGAGCCATTCGGGGTCGGGAACTGGCGTGTGGCCGTACACCACCATGGCACGGCCGCGGTACTCCGAGGCCCAGTTGTAGCGCACCGGCAGCCCAAACTCGTCGATTTCGCCGGTGGTTTCGCCGAACAGCGCAAAGGCCCGCACGGCACCCGAGCCGCGGCCCTGCATTTCCTCGCGCATGCCCGCGTGGGCCACCACCAGCTTGCCGCCATCCAGCACATAATGGCTCACCAGCCCATCCAGAAACTGCCGTACCTGGCTCTTGAACGTGTCGGATTCCGAAGCCAGCTGGGCTACCGTTTCGGCGAAACCGTGCTGCTCGTTCACCTGCTTGCCGTTGAGGTAGCGCAGCAGCTTGATGTCGTGGTTGCCGGGCACGCAGAGCGCCTGGCCGCCCTGCACCATGCTCATTACCAGGCGCAACACCTGCGGCGAAGCCGGCCCCCGGTCCACCAAATCCCCCAGGAACAGCGCACGGCGGCCAGCCGGAGTGGTTACGCGCACGCCTAAGTCGCGCGCGTCGGTTACGGGCTGTTCCTCTACCGTGTAGCCTAGCTGCGTGAGCAGCTGCACTAGCTCAGTGTAGCAGCCGTGCACGTCGCCGATGATGTCGAACGGGCCAGTATCCTGTTTGCGGTTGCTGTAGAGTGGGTCGCGCTGGATGGTTTGCACGGCGTCGATTTCCTCGGGGCCGCGCAAGTGGAAAATGTGGCGGAAGCCTTCCTGCTTGAGCGTTTTGAGGCTGCGGCGCAGCTGCTGCCGCTGTTGGGGTATTACGTGGCGGCCCAGGTGCTGGCGCTCGACACGCTGGCGGTTACGGTCCTCCGCAACCCGGTCGGGCACGTCGAGGATGATGGCGGTGGGCAATACGTGGTAGTCGCGGGCCAGCTGCACGAGGGTTTTGCGGGCTTCGGGCTGCACGTTGGTGGCGTCAATTACCGTCAGCAGGCCGCGCTTGAGGCGCAAACCCACCAGGTAGTGAAGCAGCGCAAACGCCTCGGGCGTGGCCGATTGGTCGTTTTCATCATCGGCCACCAGCGCCCGGCATTGGTCTGACGACACAATTTCGGTGGACTGAAACAGCCGGCGCGCAAACGTGGATTTGCCTGCCCCCGAGGTGCCAATGAGTAGGATGAGGGAGAGTTCGGGGAGCTTGAGAGTATCTTGGGGCATTGTAATATAAAAGAATATCGGAACAGACAGTCACCTTATAGCAGGTTCTTGCCTGTTGTTACGCAGTAGAACTCTATGACAATTCACGAGGTACTAGCAACGCTCAAAGCTAATCTGAAGCAAACAGATATTACGCTGTATCCAGGGGCAAATGAGCAGCTAATCCAACAGTTTGAACAGGAAATGAATTTGGTTCTCCCCGCCGATTTCAAAGTATTTTATTCGTTTTGCAACGGGTTCTATTCTGCGAGAGATGAATTTCAAATGATTGCGCTGGAAGAAATACTTGACCAGAAGCACGAACTGCAACCTCAGCAATTTTATCTGGCTGAAGTTTTAATTTACTGCGATGTATGGGAAGTTGAGCTAACCAATCAGCCTTCCGGTTACAGAATTCACAATATGGGCGTTACGCTAACTGATTCGCTGGCAGCTTTCCTCAACCGGTTTCTACACGCAGGAGTGTATCAGGAGAATGGTCTGTATAACTGGCGCGAGGAAGCAAGGCCGCTCCGTGGTTGAGCGTCTCGTCTCAATGGCTTCTTGCACCGCTACGCGGCGCGGGCCGTTTTTGCGGCTTGGTTGCTACAAACCTGTGGCCGCTACGCGGCCTGCTTACTGTTTACTGCTGTTGTACTTTCGTAATTTAAACTTAGCTCATCCGCTCGCCGCGTAGCGGTGACAGATTTGTAGAAAGATATGTAACCAACAACTGCGCCGCGTAGCGGTGCAGGAATGCTACGTGTGCTTTATGGCCAATACTTATACTCAATTATACATTCATCTGGTATTTGCGGTGCATGGCCGAGAACGGTTAATTAAAGAACCGATTCGGGAGCGGCTCCAGCAATATATCTGCGGGATTGTGCGGGAAAAGCGGCATAAGCCGCTGGCTATTTATTGTATGCCTGACCACCTGCATCTACTTGTTGGGCTACACCCTGATCAGGCCATTGCCGATTTGGTGCGGGATATTAAAGGCAACTCCAGCACATGGCTGAATGAAAACCGGCTGCTTTTTACACGCTTTGAGTGGCAGCGCGGCTATGGTGCATTTTCATACGCCAAGTCGCAGCTGGATGCGGTGGTGCAGTATATTCAACGGCAGCCGGAGCATCATGCCCGCGTTAGTTTTCGGGAAGAGTACACCGCGTTGCTCCGAAAATTTGCAGTGGAATATAATGAGCGGTATGTATTCGAATGGGTGGAATAGCACAGGTGGGTTCTTGCACCGCTACGCGGCACGGACCCTTCAATTATCCGCTTTGCTACAAACCTGTGGCCGCTACGCGGCCGGAAGTAGATGGTACGCTACGCTTGCTTACCGCCCTATTTCCGTACGAAGCTGACTTGCCCATCTTTATAGGTTTCCGATAAACGCGGTTGCAGCTTGCCCCAATACGTTCGGGTAACGCCTTTGGAATCTTTACGCAGGCGCAGCAGCACGTCGCCGGGCTTGAACTGCTGGTAGTCGTTGCCGTCTACGAGTTGCAGGAAGCTGATTTGAGCGTCCTGGGCACTGCCCGTGGCCCGCACTTTCAGCTTCATGTACGTTTGCTGGCCTTCCACGCTGAGTAGCCCACCAAGGGCTTTGCTATCCTGCGGTTGCAGCGTGAGTTTCCACAGCATGCTCATACTGTAGCCGGCCAGGGCTTTCACGGGTTTTTCCTCGTACTGGTAAGTGCCCACCCAACTTGGCAAACCCGTGGCGGCGGGGGCAGCAAATGCCAGAACAGACCAGAGCAGCGGGCGTACAAGCAGCGTCATCATAAGCGGAACCGGGAATGGTGAAACATGCCCTCTGAAACGCTAGTCGCCCGCATCTGGTTGAGTTACGCGCTGCTACCCAGTGCAATTCCACTCGGCGCAGCCCCCCCAACCGGCATTTCTACCCCGCCGCTTCTTCCAGCATTGCCGCCGCGCCGGGGTGCATGATGTGCGTACGGTGCTGCTGGCCCCATTGGTGCAGGGCCTCAATGACGGGAAACAACGTTTTACCGTAGCTGGCCAGCGTGTACGTCACGGCGACGGGCACGGTATCGGCCTGCACGTGGCGGGTAAGCAGACCGTTGATTTCCAGCTCTTTGAGCTCTTTGCTGAGCATTTTGGCCGTAATACCCACCACCTCGCGCTGGAGCTGCTTGAAGCGCTGGGGGCCGTTGCTGAGCCCCACAATGATGGGTAGCTTCCATTTGCCGCCGAGCAAATCGAGGGCGTCGCGGACGGAGCGCATAGCGCCGGTGCATTCGGCGTGCGTAGGCGGATGTACGGGGAATGGCATGGCACAAAGGTCGCTAGAAATCAGGGTAGTACCCTCCGGCATATCGGTATCCTTTGGGAAACCACTATCCGGAATATACCCCCGAGCCGACACCTTTGCTGCCACCAAGCCGCCACCGACGGCCGCTTGCTCTACTCTTTAAACTGTAGCACTTGTTCACTGACATGGCATTCTCCAAGAAAACCGTATTGCCTTTACTGGTTACCGCCGTCCCCGCCCTCATGGTTACGGCCAGCGGCATCATGAAGCTGCTGGGCACAACTGAAATCCGGCAGGCGCTGGCCGCAGCGGGGGTGGCCGACTACCGCATTGGGTTGGGACTCATGGAACTGCTGTTCACCGCCCTGTTCCTGTATCCGCGCACTATGAAGCTGGGCCTGCTGTTGCTGACCAGCTACTTTGCCGGCGCCATAGCCACCGACCTCTCCCACGGCCACAGTTTGGTTGCGCCCGTCCTCATTCTCACCCTGGTTTGGATTGCCGCCTTCCTGCGCGACCGGTCGGCGTTCCTGCCCACGGCGGAGCAGGCAGCGTAATGCCACAACGGCTAGTCTGCTTCAGCTAAGCACCCGCACCACAGTAAAAAAGGGAACGAAGCCAGGCTTCGTTCCCTTTTTTACTGTGGCAATGGCTACTAAACGGGTGTCTCGACAACCCGCGTGCCGTTGCTTACTTGCTCACGAGCAGGCGCTGGTTGGTCACCTTGCCGTTGGTGATGAGCTGGCAGTTATACACGCCGGCAGCCAGCGGCTGGCCGTTGAGCGTAGCGCTGTAGAGGCGGCTGGCTTCCACTTGCCCGTCGTAGAGCGTCGCCACCAACACCCCCAGCTGGTTGTACACCTTCACCTGGGCCGTGCCGGTCTGCGTGGGGCGGAACGACACCGTGGCCTGGTCGGTTACCGGGTTCGGATAGGCTTGCAGCTGGTTTTCGTTGCTGAGGCTAGCGCCCGATGCGGCGTTGCTGGCAATGCTGCTGGTGCAGGTAGCATCAGCCTGAATAATTACCGTAACGGTTTGCGTGGCCACGTTGCCCGAGTTGTCGCGCACGGTGATGGTTACCGGGTTGGGGCCCACGTTGGCGCAGGTGAACGTGCTCGGGCTGATGCTGACAGAGGCAATGCCGCAGTTATCGGTGCTGCCGTAGTCGATGTCGGCGGCCTGAATCGTGCGGGTACCGTTCTGCAACTGGGTTTGGAAGCCGGCGGCTAGAATAGTGGGAGCCGTGTTGTCCACTACCAGTACCGTTACGGCCTGGGTGGCCACGTTACCGGCGTTGTCTCGCACGGTCAGCGTCACTTGGTTCGGGCCGATGTTGGCGCAGGTGAAGCGGGTTTTGTCAAGGGTCATCGAGGCCACGCCGCAGTTGTCGGTGCTGCCGTAGTCCACGTCGGCGGCTTCAATAGTGCGGACGCCGTTGGCGTCAAGGGCCACAATGAAACCAGCAGCCAGGATGGTCGGCGGCGTTACGTCGTTCAGGCAAGGATTCGCCACGGCGGCAATAGCCTGCTCAGCCCGCACGAAACCGAAACCGGTGCGGAAATCATAGCCGGTATCGAATACGCCCACTGTAAAGGGGTCGTCCATGTCGAGGGCGGTGCTGGTCAGGGCATCTTTCACGCGTTGAGGCGTGAGCGTGTTGCCAGCGGCCTGCTGCATCAGAGCAGCCACGGCCGCTACGTGCGGCGCGGCGGCCGAGGTACCGAAGAAGTTGGGGAAGACGTCTGTATCCAACGAGGTATCACTACCGAAGAAGGTGTTGTTGCCACCATCGGGGCCTACCACCGACGGATTACGACGGATTTTGCTCGGGTCGTTGCCCGTGTTCACGCCCGTGGTGGTAATGAACACCGGCGTGCCACCTAACGACGAGAAGGACTCCACTACCGGACGCGTGATGTTGGTATTGAACTGCGGGGTGTTATACCAGGGCGAAGCGCCCACCGAAATGGTTTTGGCGGCGTTATTGTGACCCACTACTGTGGAGCCGTTGGTGTTGTATTCAACGATGGTCGAGTTGCCGAACTCGATGTACTTCATCAGTTCCGGATCAGGCCCCGCGCGCTTTACAATGACTAGTTCACCGGTAGCTGCCGCAGTGCCAGCATTCAGACCTATAAATTCGTACGGGTCAGCGCCAATGTTGTTATTTCTTGACGAGAAGGCCAAGGCGCCATTAAAGAATACCAGAATATCCAGGTCGGTTTGTGCACCGGCTCCACCACTGACCGAGAAGAACGGATCAGCCCATTGCAAAGACAACCGCAGTTGGCCGTTCGCCGGGATGGTGATAGTTTGCCGGATGTCGCCCCCACCAAAGTCGTGCGCCACGCCGTAGTTCACGCCGCCTACCACCACGGCTTGCCCGGAGTTGCGGAACCCAGACTCATACGAGCGCCGAGCAGAGTTGCCGGCCGCGCTGAAATACGACACGTTCCGGTCGACCACCCGATCCACTGATTGAGCGATAATACCGTCCTGGAAAAAGGGCTCGGCGAAGTAGTACACGTCGTCCACAATGATGTTGCAGCCGTTGTCCGCCAGGCGTTGAATACCATTGGCAAAGGAAGCCTGCCCCAGAAAGGCCGTGTTGAAGGCAATTTTAGCACCAGGGGCCACATCGTGTACGATTTCAGCCATAGCGCGGCCTTCATCACTGAAGCCCGGCGCGTCTTCCAGCACCTGCACGTCATTGGGTAGGTCGCCGGAAGCTACGCCCGCGGCGGGGCCACCGGCAATAGCGCCGTAGCTATCTGAAAGTACCCCTACTTTGGAACCCACCCCCGTTACGGCCAAGGTGGTTCGAACTTTATCAGCGCCCAATGACACATCACCCTGCGAAGTCGTTAGGCCCACGTTGTGAATAGGCTCGTACGATGGTACGGCGTAGCGCAACGGCTCTATGCCCTCTAGCTGACTGATTTTGCCAATGGGGAACAAGCCGGATACCATGCGTCCGTAAGAAGAGCCGTTTTTCAGCCCCAGCTTCTGCAGTTGCTGTAGCAGCCCACGGCCGTCGGTCTCGTTGGAAACTGCTTCTATCACCACATAAGTGCCCTTCACTTGTAGCATATCGGCTTTTTGCACACCGCCTACAGTGGCAGTACGGGAAGCCGTGGTGGATTTGTTGACCAGTTCCCGCAGCTCGAGAGCGGCTTTGAACTTCTGGTTTGTCGACTTGCTCTGTTGCGCATAACCGCTGGTTAGCGCGCCAAACAGCAAGCTGGTACAGGCGACGAGCCTGCCCAGTTGGAGTACTGTTTTTCTCATAGTAGGTGTGGGGAATAGATGAAGTAACTTGACAACACAATGTATAATTATCTTTATAAATAATATTGTTATATAAATAAAATCAAACAAATAGAAGATAATTTATATAAAAATTCAATATAACGTGGTTCTACTCTGATAGAGCTCATTGCATAGCTACTATACACGCCGTCAATCTTCCTTTAATCCAGAATAATCAGCTGTTCGCTCAACAGCCTCATTACCTGCACAATGGGCCGAAATGTATGGGTAACAGCTGTGTGGCAGCGCTTCTTCAGCGAAAAGCTCTATTGATGAGGACAGAAGCAGCTAGCCCTGTAGTGCCAACACGTGAAACGCAGTAAGCAACCCAGTATGCTCGCCTAATTGAAGCCTACAGTCGTTATTCAGGGGACCATCCGGCACTTTAGGCGGTACGGAAGCTACTTATTGCACGCCGGTTATCCGGAACTCCACGCGGCGGTTGAGCTGCCGGGTCACTTCCCGGTCGTTGCTGGCGCGGGGCTGGGTGCCGCCCAGCCCCACCCCTCGGATGCGCTTCGGGACGATGCCCAGGCCGATGAGGTAGAGCCGGATGGCCGTTACGCGCTGCTCGCTCAAAATTTGGTTTTTTTCGGCGGGCCCTACGTTGTCGGTGTGGCCGCGCAGCTCAATCGTAAGCTTGGGGTTTTCTTTCAAAATAGCCAGCAGCTCATCAAGGGCCGGGTAGGCCGCCGGCAGCAGCCGGGTGGTGCCTTGCTCGAACTGCACGTTATCGAGGCGCAGCGTAGTGCCCACCGTGAAGGGCCGCAGCAGAATATCCTGCATATAAGGCCCGGCCAACGTCCGGTAAGTGCTGTCGGTGGTGAGGTAGCCCACCAGGCGCACCCGGGCGGCGTAGTCCTTGTTGGCCTGTACGGGCATGGCAAACGACCCATCGGGCGCCAGGGACGCAGCCGGACCGAAACCGCCGCTACCACTGGCCAGGTGTAGGCGCAGCTGGGCCTGCGGCAAGGGCTGCAACGTAGCGGCATCGAGCACGCGCCCGCGCCACACGGCCGAAGCCGGGGGTACTGCCGAGGCCGTGGGTGCCGCCGGAGCGCCTTCTCTGGCGGGCTGGTCGGTGGCTTGAAACAGGTTGCAGCCCGCCAGATCGGTATAAATGCCGCGGCGCACCCGGTAGGCCTCGCGCCGCTCCAAATCCACCCGGTACAAGGACTTGGGGCCGGCCAGGAACAGGCGGCGACGGCCGGCTTTATCAACTTGCATGAGCACGTCGCTGTAGCCGCCTTTCTCGGGCAGGCCCTCCAGGGCAATCATTTCGGGGGCGGGCTGGCGGGTATTCAGGTCCACCTTAATCAGGGAGCCGTCGGTGCTGTAAATCTGGTAAAGCGTGTTGGCGTCGTCGAGGCAGAAATTACCGTGCGAGCCCGCCCCGGCAAATCCAATAGCGGAGTAATAGGACGCCTGCCGCACGGGGTCGGTGGCCCACACCACCGTTACGGAGTTATCGGCGGGGCTGACTTTCACTAGCTGGCTGGCGTCGGCGGTGCTGAAGTATAAGTCGCCCCGCTCGTCGGTGGCGGCCGAAATCCAGACGGTTTCCGGGCCCTGGGCCGGCAGTTGCCAGGGCGTGTACTCGCCCTGCCGGGTGGCGGGGTTGTAGCGGTACACGTACTCGGGCGCGTTGGTAGGCGCCTTGGTCACCGAGTACAGGCAGTTGTCGAAGCCTTTGGCCAACGCGTACGACTGAAAGGGCAATACCTCCCGGTGGATTTTGGGCGAGACGGAAGGATCCGTTACGGAAAACTCGTGAATCGTGCGGCAGTCGTCTTCCCAAGTCTCGTTTACGTAGCGCAGGGCCGCAATGCCGTACATCTTGTCGTCGCACTGCTGCCCGGCGGGGTAGCGGCCGGCCGGCTGGTTGGTGAACCCAAACGAGTCTACTACCTGCTGCCCTTCGGCCAGGGCACTGCCTTCTTGCCGAACCGCGGCCCGGTATTCCAGCTGAAACTCCTGGTTGCCGCGCCACACCCGGCGCCCGAGCACGTGCACGCGGGTAGCGCCCACTGAGTCCGTAGCGAAAGTATAATCATAGCGCAGCTCGTGGTAGCTGCCGGCGTCGTGCTGGTCGAGGCGCAACACCTGGGACCGGGGCAGGCGCCGGACACTGCGCCACAACGAATCCTGCTGGTTGCGGGCCAGGGTGCCGGGGGCGAGTTGCCCGGGCAACAGCCGCACAATCAGCACCACGGCCGGGGCCAGCTTGGCAGTGTCGCCGGCGAAAAAAGTCGTTTCGGTTTTGCTGGCGTTTTGGCGCAGCTGCCACGCCCGCGGATACGTGAGCTGGTAGCCCGCCTGGGGATTGGCATACACCTGCGGAGTGGCCGGCCCCTGCGCATATCCCAGCAGCCAGCACCCCACCAAAAACAACGTCAACAAGCCCTTCATACGTAGTGGCAACAACCAATAATCTGTCAAGTAAGTGCAAAAAAATCATACGGTGCCGCGTCGGCAGCCGTACGGCAGATGGTTCTGCCCTGCTTCTTTGCTACTTGCATTTTACTGGCCCCTGCCCTATTGAATACCTAAGCTTTTCAGTATCAGGGCTCCTGCTCCTACGTGCGGCCGGCTTACCGCTCGAATATTGCCAGCTGCGACGGCGCGCCCAAGTCGGCCACTTCCGGCCCCAGCGGCCCAGTGCGTACCCGGTAGCCGTGCCGCTCGGCCACGCCCGCGGCCCACTCAGTGAACTGCGCCCGGGTCCACTCGAAACGGTGGTCTTGGTGGCGAAACTCGCCGGCCGACAGGGTTTCGTATTGCTGGTTGTAGTCGGCGTTGGGCGTGGTGACGAGTACGGCACCGGGCCGGGCGCGGGCAAACACCACCTGCTCAAACGCCGCCAATCGACTTTCATCCAAGTGCTCGATGACTTCCACCACGGCCGCGGCATCGTAGCCGGCCAGGCGCGGGTCGTGGTAGAGCAGGGAGCCTTGTACCAGCGTGAGCCGCTCCCGCTGCCGCGGCGGCATTTCCACTACGTGCAGCCGCTCGTGGGCCCGCTGTAGCTCCTGGTGCGACACCTCCATGCCCAGCACGTGCTCGACGTGCGGAATCTTGAGCAGCCGGCGCAGCAGCTTGCCTTCCCCGCAGCCCAGGTCCAGCACCCGCTTGGCCCCCAGCCGCCGGATTTCCTCGGCCACCCGGTCCAGCCGAATGTCGTGGAGCTTCTGCTTGCTGGTGGTTGGTTGCTGGTGGTCGGTCGTTGAGTCGTTGGTTTCTTCGGGGGCTGGTTCTTCGCCCGCTACGTCGTCGGTGGCGGCCTGCTCGCCGGCCAGCAGGCGCTCCAGGGTGGGGTTGATGAACTCGGCAAAGCGCAGGTAGCGGCGCGTGATAAACTCCCGCTCGGGGTGCTGCGGCAGCCACTCGCCGCCCCGGTGCAGCAGCTTCTCGGCCTCTGAGCGCCCAATCCAGTAGTGCTTGTCGCCCCGGTCGAGCACCGGAATCAGCACGTAGAGGTGGCTGAGCAGGTCGCGCAGGCGCAGGGCCGGGTGGCGCAGGTGCAGCGTGTAGTAGCGGCTGTCGCCCCACTCGGGCACGGTGGGGTCGAGCGAATGGGCCTGGGTTTCCACCTCGTAGCCCAGGGGCCCGAACAGGCGCAGCAACTGCTCGGCGCCGGCAGCGGGCATTACGGCCACGGTTACTTCCAGGGGCAGCAGCGTTTCGGGCAGTTCCGGCCGGTCTTTGCAGGTGCCGTTCATGGCCGTGTTGAAGGCCTTGGACAAGGCCGTGCTCAGAAACGACGAGGCCGCATAGGGCCGGTCATTCACGTATTGTTCCAGCGCAAAGCCTTCCCCGGCCGGGCCGCGGTGGTTGCGCACCAGCGCAATCGGGTCGATGTCGAGCAGCAGGGCGGCGGTACAGCGCTCCGGCGTGGCTTCGGGGTAGAACACGTGCGCCTGCCCGTAGGCAATGTCCACGGATTGCAGCCGCGCCGGGTTTTTATGGAGCAGGTAGCCCAGGTCGGTGGCGGGCTGGTGGGTGGTGGAAATCGTGAGGAGCATCAGGCAGCTAACTATAGAATACGGCACCACGCAGAGCAGGCCGCAGCAAGATAGTGGGTTTGCCGTTTTGCGGAGTTTGGTGAAGAGCCTGGCATACCCAAACACCCGAACCGCTATACTCTAAACGTCATGCTGAGCGCAGCCGAAGCATCTCGCGTGCTGACGTCTGGGTTACTGTTGCAACATCAGCACGCGAGATGCTTCGGCTGCGCTCAGCATGACACGTTCTTTATTGTCTAGTGCTAGATTGTACGCTACCGGGTGCCGGTGGTGTCGGTGAGGGCCAGCAGGAAGGCTTTGAGGGCGCGTTGGTCGGCGGTGGTCAGGTGGAGCGGGGCATCCGGCAGGGTTTGGTTGTCCACGGTCAGACCCAGGCCTTTGCCGCCGCCTTTGTTGTAAAAGTCGATGACTTGCTCCAGGGTTTGGTAGGCGCCGTTGTGCATGTAGGGCGCGGTGAGGGCCACGTTGCGCACGGTCGGAATCTTGAAGGAATGGCGCAGCTGCGGCAGCTGTACCTGCGCGTAGCGGCCCTGGTCGGCATCGAGGCGGCGGGCGGCGGGGGTGGCCGGCACGCCCAGCACCTCCGATTCGGCCTCGGTGAAGCCGGGCGGCACCGTGCCGTTGAATAGCGGCGCGAAGTGGCAGGTGCCGCACTTGCCCGCGCCCATAAACACGTTGAACCCCCGAATTTCCTCCGGATTCAATGCCTGCCGCTGGCCCCGCACGTGCTGGTCGAAGCGGGAATTGAGGCGCACCAGGCTCCGCTCGTAGGCGGCCAGAGCCGTTTGAATCTGCACCGGCGTAATGGTGGCCTTCGCTCCTACCTCGCTCTGTGGAAACGCCCGCCGGAACTGCTGCACGTAGCCGGGGCGGCGGGTTAGCTCGCGGGCGGCATCTTCCAGGGAGCCGTGCATTTCGTCGCGGTTGCCCACTACATCTACCGCCTGGTTTTCGAGGGTGGTGGAACGCAAATCGTAGAACTGGCCGGCTTGCAGGGCGGCGTTGAGGATGGTGGGCGTGTTGCGGCGCACCAGGCCGCCGGGCGTGAGAGTGGCGTTTTTAACCAGACCGTCGGTGAAAGCCTTATTCGGCTGGTGGCAGCTGGCGCAGGAGCGCCCGTTGCCGGCCGACAGCACCGGGTCGTGGAACAGCTGGCGGCCCAGCGCCACCCGGGCCGCGGTGCGGTAGTGGCCGGTGGTCGGCGCGTAGTAGTCGGGGTTGAAGGCGGCTGAATCGAAGAGCGTGGCGGCGTCGGAACGCAGGGCGCGCACTTCCTCGAAGGGCTTGATGCCCAACGCCAGCTGGCAGGCCAGCAGCGCCCGGCCCAGCGGGTTGGCGTGGTCTTTAATGAACGTCAGCCGGTCGAAGGTGTTGAAATCGGGGTGCAACTGGGCGTAGCGGGCCGCTTGCGTGAGCTGTTGCCGGGCGGTGGCGTAGGCCTGCTGCTTTGGCTTGGCAGCAGATGTGGTGGGCGCGTAGTAGGCCAGCACGGGTTGCATAGCGGCCAGGGTGGCGGTGGTTTCGGGGAAGGTGGCGGCGGCACTCAGGGGCGTATCGAAGCCGGTAATACCCAGCGCCACCACCCGGAATACGTGCAGCCGCAGCACATCAAATACGTGGGCATCGGTGAGTTCCTGCACCTGCCAGCGGGTGCGGGCGTTGCTGATTTCGCGCTGCACGGCCCGCACTTCGCGCACCAGCTCGGCGTGGTTGGCGGCATCATACGCGGGGTAGAGCATTTCTTCCAGCACCTGAAAGCCGCCGGGCTCGAAGTCCTTGTTTTCCGCCACTTCCACCTCCCCGATGGGCGGGCCGTTGAGCAGGCGGGCCGTGCCGGGCATGTAGTATTCGGTGAAGGGCTCCACCCGCTTATACAGCAGCCGGCAGGCCCGAAAGCTGCGCCGCAACGAATCCAGAGACGTGCCGCGGGTAGCCAGCGGCAACAACTGCTGCCGCACATGGTGGTCGAGGCGGGCCAGCTCCTGCGCTACGTGCTGCTGCACCTGCTGCGCGGGCGTAGGAGCCAGCTCCGTGGCCGGCCCCCCCAACCGGGAACAGGCCCCCGCCAAAGCCAGCAAAGCCGCCACCAGCAAGGGCGCGCACGAGCGGAGAACAATGAGTAACTGAGAAAACATGAAGTAAAAAAGTCGAAAAGTCCCTATGCCAATAGCCCCCCACCGATAATCGGCGGAGGGCAGGATGCTGGCTAGGAATCAGATAGCAATAAAAACGTTGACTGATGAACAGACACAACAGATTTTAAAAACCGCCGTCATGCTGAGCTGGTCGGTAATTAGCGCTGCACGCCGCGCACAATGACCACCTGGCCGCCTTCCTTATTCTTGTTGCGGGTTTCGCTGGAGCCGTCGGCGTTCAGGTACTTATCGTCCTGCCAGGTGTGGGGGTGCAGGTTGAGCAGGAAGGTGTTGGGCACGCCCACCAGGTCGGAAATGTCCTGCATGGCGCCGTACTCCCAGGTGCTCAGGCGCTGGTCGTTGCTTTTGTTGTACTTGGCGTTGAAGGTGGCATCGGTGCGGCGGTGGTTCATTTCCAGCATCGGCTTGAGCTGCTTGCTGCTCATGCCGTACTGCCACACGCGGCCGTCGTGGCGGTTGTTGGCATAGAACGAGTCGCCGTCTTCCTGGATATACACGTAGTCCTTAGTTACGCACAGGTTATCGGGGTTCACGATGCTGTTGCCGGGGTCGGTGCTGCCGTCTACCACCACTTCCAGCTTGCCGCGCAACACGTTGTCGGCCTGCATGGAAAGCTTGTACACGCGGCCCCACATGGTGAAGCCGGTTACGGGCGTCACCTTGTCCGACTGGCTGACGCCGGTGGCGGTGAAGTACACCTCGCGGCCCGCGCCGTTACCGCCTTTGCGGTAGTCCACGTCTTCCACGCGGGCAAACTGAATGGCGTTCTTGGCCACCGACTGCGCCGCAATCTGGGCGCCAGTGGAGGTTTTGGCGTTGTCGATTTCCACAAACTCCACGTCGTACTGCTGGCCGGCCACCATGTTGGTTTCAATCGGGTCGGCGCTGGTGCGCTTGAGCATGTAGAGCCTGCCGTTGTCCAGGTCGCCCACGGTGTTGCTCACGTAGGCAATCAGCTGGCCGTTGCCGCTGTCTTCGCCAATGAGGATAACCGTTTTGCCAGGATACGCGTCTTTGGGCAGCGGCACCGCGTTTTCCATTGAGGCGTGGCCCAAGGCCGGCTTCATCCGGCCACGGTCCTTCTTGTTGACTGCACCCAGCGGGTCAATGGCGTGTACCATGCTTTCCCCGTCGGTTTCGCCGGCCGTCAGGAACATCGGGCCGAAGCCGTGCTCCTCGGGCATGGCCAGCGTGGCCGAGCACAAGCGGAAGTTGCCGCCGTCACCGTCCAGAATGTACTCGCCCTTCGTGGGTTTGAAGGTTTTGTCGAGGTACACCCGCGACACCGAGAACATAATTTCGTGGTTGTTGAGCAGGATATAGCCTTCGCCGTTCGGGTTTTTGAGGATGCCCGAACCGTCGGGCTGCGCCCCGAAAATAAAGTTCGGCGACTCCGGCAGTACGTCGTCGGAGCTGATGAGCGGCAGGATTTCCAGGTTATCGAAACCAGGCAGCGCCTTCACCAAAGCCGGGTTCACCGAATGGGCTTTCAGCACCACTTCGGAAGTCGGGTTGGATTCGTTATCGGAGTCGTTGCAGGCTCCCAGCAGAGTCAGCAATAGAAGCGCAGGTAGCTTCGGAACGAAGGAGTAACGGTTGAAATTCATTACGGGAAAGGTTGGTACAACGATGCCACAAAGGACCTGCTGAGGCGTTATTTTAGTGTTACCACCGCATTACTGAACTGCTATCTTCCAACCCGCAACGCTGCCGTTTGGTAACGGCTGGATAACCTGGAGCAGCCACCTGGAAACGCAAACCGCCCCAGCCGATGCACGGCTGGGGCGGTTTAGGGTGCTCGTTGACAGATAGTACGGTTCGACGCAGATTCGTCCCCCTCTCCTAGCGAACCACCAGCTTGGAACTGGCACCGTCTTCGGCGCGGAGCACATACACGCCCGGCGCGAGGCCGGCGGTTTCAAACTGCTGCGCTTTGGCCAGGGTGCGGACTGGGCGGCCCAGCACGTCGTGCAGGGTGCCACTCACGGGGCGGCTTAGCTGTACTCGCCCGCCCTGGCTGGGATTCGGGTAGAGGTACAGCGGCGCGGCGGCGCGGGCCGCGGCAGTGCTCAGCACGCCGCGCAAGCCAATCTGGTACACGGCCACGGTGCTGCTGACTTCGTTGGCGAGCAGCAGCAACGGCTGGCCGGTTGGGCTATTGGCGGCCGACACAAACACCAGGCCTTCGGGGCCTTGGTCGCCGGTGCCAGTGGTTAGGCTGCGGTTGTTAATGTATTGCACCAGGCGCGGGTTGGCCGGGTCGTTCACGTTCATCACCAGCACGCCGCCCTGGCGCTCCAGGCTGATAAAGGCGTACACCGTGTCGCGAATCATGCCGATGGTCGTGCCTTCGGGCTCGGGGCCTTTGTCGTCGGAGCGGTTTTTCCGGACGGGGTTGCCGGTGGTGTTGCTGGCGTTGAAGATGCTGCCGAACGTGGGGTCGGTGCTGGTGAGGCGCTCCAGCAGGTCGCCGCTGTCGTGCACCAGCGCGCCGGTGGTGGCGTTAAGAATGCTGAACGAGCGGCCCCCAAAGGCATAAATCTCATCGAAGTCCCCGTCGCCATCGGTGTCGCCGAGGCGGTTGGTTACGTTCAGGCGGCCTAGCGCACTGTTGTTTTTCAGCGTGGCCGCCTGCGGGAAAGCAGTGGGGTCGAGCACGTAGCCGGCTGCCCCCAGGCGCACCACTTCGGAATAGCCTCCGTCGTAGTCGCGGGCGTCGCCTTCGTTGGCCGTGATGAGGTAACGGCCGCCACCCAGAGCGGCGGGCAACTCAAACGAGGCAATGGCATCGGGCTGGCGCATGCCGCGCACCGGCCAGTTGGCCAGCAGCACGTCAGCGGCCTGGTCGGAGGCATCAAAGCTAAAGCCCGGCTGGCTGTGGTCTTGGTAGCCGATGGGCCGCAAGCTGGTGAATTGCAGCGTGGCAAGGTCCAGCGTGGCTATAGCGTTGTTTTCCTGCAACCCGATGTAAGCCGTGCGCGAATCAGCCGATACAGCCACATACTCGGGCTCCAAATCCTGCGCTACCGAGCTAGCGGGCGCCGTAGTCGGCCCGCCGTAGATGCGGATGCCCGCAGCGCGCAACGCGGCAGCCTGGGAGTTGTAGCCACTGAAATCAACGGTAGTGGCGTTGGCCTGCGTGACGTTGGCAATGCCGCTGCTCACATCAACCACCGTTACCGAGCCGAGCGGGTCGTTGGTATAAGTTTGGTTGGGTTCCCCCTCGTTGGCGGAAATAACGTAGCGGCCATCGGGCGAGAACGTCACCATGTCGGGCAGGGCGCCGGTTGTGAGCTGCTTGATAAAGCTGCCATTCTGGTCGAAGAACACCAGCTTACCTGGGTTTTGCAGCACCGCGTCTTCCACGGCACACACCACCAGCCCGTTGCGCACCGCCACCGAGTTGATACCGCCGTAGGGCGCCATGCTGACAGAAGCCACCGGCGTAATAGCGCCCGGCGCGGCAAAGTTGAGGATATCGAGCTTGCCCCCGATGGAGTTGGCCACGTACAGCCGCTGCGTGGTGGGGTCGTGGGCCACAATTTCAGCTGAATTGGTGCCGCTCACGCCGTTCTGGTAGCTGCCCAGCAGGTTCAGGCGCAGGTTGCCGGCGCGGGCCGGGGCCTGGGTGTCGTTGTCTTTGATGAACACCAGAAACTCGGTGGCACCCGCCGTAAGCGTGGCGTTGGTGGGGTTCTGCAAGCGCACCGTGAAATACTCGGCGGGCTCGGCCGTGGCATCGTCGGTGATGGGCAGCGTGAGCGTAACCGGCGTAGTGCTGCCCGGCGTGAAGGTCAGGGTTTGGGGAGTGGCAAATGTGAAGTCGGCGCCGGCGGTGGCCGTGCCTAGCGGTGCCACAACCGCCTGCACGGTGCTGGCCGTAGCGTTGGCGTTGCGGATACTGAGCGGAATAGACACCGACCCCGCGGTTTCGGCTACAATAAGCGGTGTGGCGCTGCCGGTGAAGCCCAAGTCGGGCGTTGGCACTGCTACCGTGCCCTGACCCAGGCTTACTTGGTCGAAAGCCACCCAGTCGTCGTTGCCGTTTTGGCGCACCGCTAAGCGCAGGCGGGCGTGGGTGCTACCGGCGGGCACGGCCACCGTAACGGTGGTCCAGGCCTGGGTATCCTTGTTGAGCTGAGTGTACGTGCGCGGTACCGGCCAAGTGGCACCGTTGTCGAAGCGCACCACGTACGCCAGCGAGTCAGGGTTATCGAGGGCGTTACTGAAGTATTTGAAGGTAATAGTATTGGCCGCCGTGCTACCGGTTTGGATGGCTACCGGCGCAAAATCCAGGTAATGCCAGATGCTAGCATTAGCCGTAAGCGGACCTTCCAGGTCGCGCCCACCCCACAGGTTGGCTCCGGCCGAGGGAGTAGCCACGGTGAGGCCAGAGCCCGCCGTACCGATAGTGGTTAGCACGGCCCACTGGTCGGTGGCGGCCAGGTCGTTGTAGGTGGCTGGGGTGGGCGTGTAAGCCCAGGTGTCGGTGGCGGCACTCTCGAAGCTCTGCCCCACCGACTGCGCGTGAGCAGCCGAGCCGGCTACGCTCAGCGCCAGTACGGCCAGGCTGGTTTTCACTCCCGATAGTAAAGTTTGACGCATCCTTTAGGAAGGTTGATGATGGAAGCGTCAAAGCTACCGGGCACCTATTACGGCACGGTTATCTGATAATTACCAAATGGTGAAGCTCAGCTTATCAGGTTCGCAGCCCTGTCCGCAGTCAGGACGCTACTCGTAGGCTTACCTCCCAGAAACTCGCTATACCAATGGCCGGAGTCTTTGATGGTGCGGCGCTGGGTTTCGTACTCCACATGCACCAACCCAAAGCGCGGCCCGTAGCCCTCAGCCCACTCGAAGTTGTCGGTAAACGACCACGCGAAGTAGCCGTCTACCCGCACGCCCTCTCGGCGGGCCCGCAGCACCTGCCCGATACAGGCCCTCAGGTACGCTTGGCGTTGGGCGTCGTGCACGTGCCCATCGGCGGTGCGGGTATCCGGAAAGGCTGCACCGTTTTCTGTCACGCGCAGAATCGGTGCATTTGGATAAGATCCAAACTGTTTAACCATTTGGTATAAGCTCTCCGGATACACTTCCCAGCCCATATCAGTGTGGGGTACACCGCGGGGGGCAGCGCCTACCAGTGAGGCCCAGAGCAGCGGCACGTAGGGCGAGTGGCGCACCACTTCGCGGGTGTAGTTCTGCACACCCAGAAAGTCGAAGTCGAAGGGCAGGCGCTGCTCGTCGCCGGGCTTGATGTAGCGGTCCATCCAGCCGAGCAGCGGCACGTCGGCGACGGGGTAGCCCAACCCGAGCGCCGGCTCCACAAACAGGCGATTGAGCAGGGCATCGGCGCGGCGGGTGGCGCGGGCGTCGCGGGCGTGGTTGGGGCGCCAGGGCGTTACGTAGGAGCACGAAAAGGTGGTGCCAATCTGGGCGCCGGCGGGCAGTATAGCCCGCAACACCCGGCCGCCTTCGGCCTGGGCCAGGGCGGCGTGGTGGGTAGCGGCCAGAAACGCCCCCAAGCTGCGGCGACCCGGCGCATGAATGCCCAATAGGTGGCCGGCCCCGGTGAACACCATGGGCTCGTTGAGCACCATCCAATGCTGCACCCGGTCGCCGAGGCGGGCGGCTACGCGCTGGGTGTAATCGGTGAACCAGCCCACCACGTCGCGGTTGGTCCAGCCGCCGAGCTGCTGCAACGCGGCCGGCAAATCCCAGTGGTAAAGGGTGGGCCAGGGCGTGATGCCGCGCTCCAGGCAGCCGTCCACCAACCGGTCGTAATAATCTATACCCTTTTGATTAAACACCCCTAGCCCATGTGGCATAATCCGCGACCAGGCAATGGAAAAGCGGAAATTATCTATACCCATTTGGTGAATAAGATCTAAATCCTGGGGCCAGCGGTGGTAGAAATCGGTGGCTACCTCGGCGGTTTCGGCGCGCTTGATGCGGCCGGGCCGGCGCACGAAATCGTCCCAGATGCTGGGGCCTTTGCCGTCCAGGTTCCAGGCTCCCTCCGTCTGGTACGCCGCCGCCGACACCCCCCACTGAAAATCGGCGCCGAAATCAGTCCGGGAAAAGCTGGCGGGAGTGGTCGGGGGAAAGAAAGCGTCGGGGAGCATATTGGAAGATTTAGGCGGAGCTACCTGTATCAGATGAATAATAGACTATACGGGACTGGTATTGTCCCGGTAGCTGGTTAGGGAAATGGCTAGCGCGCCTCTCTCCTGCTGAAGGCAGCGCGCACAACAAGTTGAGGTTGGCAGCCAGCGAAGCATGGCGGCGGGCCTTCGGCACAGCAACTGGCTTACCGGTTATCCGCCATTACTACACGGCTGCCACCAACGATTCGGCTAGCAGCTTGTCCAGCACCTCACCGGTTTCATCGGGGTAATCCACGGGCACTACGGCACCGTTTTGCAGCCACTCATCCAGCACCCCCAGGCTCTTATCCTTCAGATTTTTGATAACCGGCACGCCCATACCCGCCAGGGCGGCGGCGTTGCAGGCCTGCTCGTACTGGTTGCGCATGGGCACTACCAGCAGCTTTTTGCCCAGGTACAGCGCCTCGGCCGGCGTCTCGAAACCCGCCCCACATAGCACCCCGGCACTGCGGGCCAGGCTACTGGTGAAAGCCGCGCCACTTACCGGCCGCACCCGCACGTTGCCGTGCTCCGATTCCTGGGTACTGTGCTTGCTGAACACCTCCCAGCGTACCGTCCGGCTCAGGTAGCGCAGCCGGCTTACTAGCGTCTCTTCGTCGAAGGCGGGCAGGTACACGGTGTAGTGCCCATCGTTTTGCGGGGCCAGATGGCGCACCTGCTGCCGGATAACGGGCGTGGTGGTATGCGCGTCATAGCGCTGAAAGTGGAAGCCGAAATGCTGGCTGGCGGGGGCATAATGGCGCAGCACGGCCCGGCCTACCATGTCCTCGTTTTTGGGGCGCGGGGCGGCGGCGCTGAGCACGGCGCTTTGGTGGCTGAGCGCCACGCACGGCACGTTGCGCAGCCGGCAGGCCCACGCCGATACCGGCTCGAAATCATTAATCACCAAATCGTAGCTTTCCACGGGCAGCATCCGCATTTCGCGCAGAAAAGCGGCGGAGTTCAGCTGCCAGAACGTTTTCACGAAGTTGATGCCCCCCTTCTTGCCGAAGATAAAGCCCATGCCGTGGCAGCGGTAGCGTACCGGAAATGGTAGTTGAATATCAGCGGGCGGGCCGCTCACCAGCAAATCAACCTGTGAGGCCCGCGCCTGTAGCAGCGGAACAATATCGAGGGCGCGGCTCAGGTGGCCGTTGCCGGTACCCTGGATGGCATAGAGGATTCGGGGCATTCTTTCTTATTTGGTGCTTGGTGCTTGGTGCCTGGTGTTTAGTAGGTTGTAATTGGTGGTTTGCCTGCCTAGTACTTCGTGCTCGGAGCGTCAGTTATTTGATGTTTATTTCTTCTTTACTGGAGCGCCTAAGTACGAAGCACTAGGCACCAAGCACTGAAAAAGCACTAATTCCGGCGGAGTTGAAATTCGGCCAGCAAGTCATCCAGCAGCGTGGCAACGGGCGTGTCCACCACCGAATCGTCGGCGTCTACCTCATCCGGGGCCGGGTTGGCATCGGTGGGCATCCGGGGGTCGTCGGCGTAGCGGTAGAGCTGCCAGCCGGTGGTGGCGGTGTATTCCAGCGCGGTCAAGTTTTCCACCCAGTCGCCGGAATTCAAGTACACCACGTCGCCTTTTTCGGTGCTGACCTGCCGGATTTCGGGGCAGTGAATATGGCCGCAGGCCACGTAGGCATAGCCCTGGTCGGCGGCAATGGTGGCGGCCGTGGCCTCGAAGTCGCTCACCAAACTCACGGCGCTTTTCACCCGGTCCTTCACTGCCTTGGAAAGCGCCACCCGCGGACGGCCCAGCCGGTGCAGCCCCCAGTTCACGAGGCGGTTTATCAAAATGAGTAAGTCGTACCCTTTAGCGCCGAGCTTGGCCAGCCAGCGCGAATGGCGCATGGTCACGTCGAAGACGTCGCCGTGGAACAGCCAGGTGCGGCCGTGGGGCAGCTCCAGCACCAGCTTGTTGTCGATGCGGAAGTGTCCGAGGCGGGTGCCGGCAAACTTGCGCAGCAGCTCGTCGTGGTTGCCGGTGAGGTAATGAATGTGGGTGCCTTTGGCCGCCAGCCCGGCCAGGTGGCGCACCACCCGCATGTGCGGAGCCGGCCAGTAGCTTTTACTGAACTGCCAGATGTCCACGATGTCGCCGTTGAGCACCAGCACCTTGGGCTTGATGCTTTTCAGGTAGCGCAGCAGCTCGGTGGCGTGGCAGCCGTAGGTGCCCAAATGCACATCCGACACTACGGCCACCTCAACGCGGCGGCGCTTTTTGCGGGAAGTAGCCGGCGCGCTCAAAGGGCCGGCCGGGTTTTGAGGCGCGCACTAGGCAACGTACGCCGGGTAGGTAGTACGTCCTGCGAGTCTTCGGCAGCGCTGTGGAAGCGCAGCGGAAACTGCAACGCGCCCACGGAGCGCAAAAGGAAGGCGGCAAACAGTGCCAGCTGAAACACGACGTAGGCCAGCCCGCGCACCATCCGGCGCAGCAGGGGCATTGTAACGGGAGCATGCATAGAGAGAAGCCGTTTTACCCGTCTCAAATTTCGGTTTCTGCTATGATGCAAGGGTTACCTACAGATTACGGTTAGGTCATGCTTTAAGCGCCGAACCGGCTTTAGCCAGCTTCTGCCGGGCAAATGGGTAATACTAGTCGAGCCCGGACTATTTTTGGACGAAAACCAGCCTGTAGCTTCCGCCACTTATGTATATTTGAAGAGCTAAAACTTTATTTTTAGCTTTATAACTGGTTTTTATATGAAAAAAATTGTTCTCCTGGCCACGCTGCTAACTTGCACCTTAGCGGCTTCGGCGCAATACATGCCGGGCAAACCGCGCAAGAAATACATGGTAGCCAAAAAAGACGATGAGTGCCCCTACGTACTCAACGTCACGAAGAACACCGACGAGGACGCCGAGGTAGACGCCTGCGTAACGCGCGTAGCCTACCGCCCTTACGCTGATCTGCTCACGGAAATTGATGCCCTCAAGAAAATCAAGAACTGGGCCGACACCACCTACCAGCGCCGGTTCAGCCAGCTGCCGCCCGGTGGGGAGCTAAGCGTAACCATGTACCGCCGCGGCTCCTCTAACGCCGACCCGGCATTGCTGAGCGTGGTAGCAAAAAACAAGGAGGGCCAGGAGCTACTCAACGTACCGGCGCTGGCGGCTGGCAATGGCCGCTTCTGGAACCGCGACTTGTACATGAGCAAGCGCAGTATCCCATTTGTTAAAACAGAAACCCCGCAGGAGGTAACTCTGCTTATTAATGATACCAAGACCAAGCAAACATTTGAGTATATTGTAAAAACTCAATAGCTTAACTCATTTGTATAAACGCAGAAAACCCGCTTCTGGCAGCCAGAAGCGGGTTTTCTGCGTTTATACAAATGAGTTAACATTCAAGCATTAGTTTACACAACTCAAGCTATTCTACTTGTGTAGCTGCACCCATTGCGTGGCAATCAGCGTCTTGGCATCTTCAAACTGCTGGCTGATTAGTTGCTCACGCGTCAGTGTTACCAGTTCAATGTTCTCGTTTTCTTCTGCCAGCCCGCCGCCTTTGCCACTTTGGTTGCTGACCTCAGCATAAAAAACGGTAATGGTTTCGGCGCTGCCGCCGGGCGAAGGATACATGTGAGCAATCTGTTCGATGCGGTCTACATCGTAGCCGAGTTCCTCCTGAATCTCGCGGCGCATGGCGGCTTCCGGCTCTTCGCCGTTGTCGATCATGCCGGCGGCTATTTCCAGCACCTGCGCTTCTGCCCCTATCCGGTACTGCCGGGTGAGCAGGTAGCGCTCCTGCTCGGTGTCCCAGACCAGCGCCGCTACGGCTTTGCCAGGTTCAAACCGTTCGCGCTTGAGTTGTTTGTCGCCATCCTGAACGGTAAGCAGCTTCAGCTTAAAATGACCGTCGTAAGCAGTTTCTCGGTTGATTATTTCCATGTGGCAGGGTGGATGAGAAAAGTATTTTTCAGGAAAGTAAACGGAAAACCGCGCCCAACTTGTTAGCCAGACGCTAGCCGGCGGGAATACCCTACCCCACCACAGCCGTTTTGGCGGTTTGCGGAGTTGTGGAGTACGCAACGCGCACTTTTTATACGGCTTTCTTTCTCCACTAGGATGCGCCCCGGTTTACGGGTAATTACTAGCGTTAAGTGGCTTTTTCCACTTTTCTGGCGTAGCTGCTCCGCTGGTTTTCCGGCGTTAAACTGGGTTGGTCACCCAAGGCTGCGCCTATTTCGCCGCAAAACCACCGACCTTTGCAGTCTTGCTTAGTACCCACTGCCCATCTGGCCACCATTAGGGCACGGCCTCGCTTTTTTTATTTTTGATGTCTTTCGACGAACTCAACCTGATTGACCCTATCCTGCGTGCCCTGCACGAGGAAGGCTACACCAACCCAACCCCTATCCAGCAGCAAGCCATTCCGCAAGTGCTGGAAGGCCACGACCTGCTAGGCGTTGCCCAAACCGGCACCGGCAAAACCGCCGCCTTCACCGTCCCGATTCTTCAGATCCTGCACCAGACCGCTCAGGTTGCGCGCACCGCGCCCGGCCGCATCCGGTGTTTGGTGCTCACTCCCACCCGGGAGCTGGCCATCCAAATCAATGAGAGCTTCGGCGCTTATGGCCGCCACCTACCCAAGCTCCGCTCCACTGTCATCTTCGGCGGCGTAAGCCAGCACGCGCAGGTGCAAACCCTGAAGCGCGGCGTGGAAGTGCTAATTGCCACCCCCGGCCGCCTGCTCGACCTGATGAGCCAGGGCTTCGTGGATTTGCGCAACGTGGAAGTATTCGTGCTCGATGAAGCGGACCGCATGCTCGACATGGGTTTCATCCACGACATCAAGCGGATTCTGCCCAAGCTGCCTACGTCCCGGCAGACACTGTTCTTCTCGGCCACCATGCCCGCCCCCATTCAGGAGCTGGCCAACACCATCCTCAAGCCGAACCCGGTGAAAGTAGCCGTAACGCCGGTTTCCAGCACCGCCGATACGGTAACGCAGGGCGTGTACCTGGTTGATAAAAACGACAAAGCCGACTTGCTGGAGCACGTACTGCAGGACGCCAATATCAAGCGGGTGCTGGTGTTCACGCGCACCAAACACGGTGCCGACAAGGTGGTAAAAACCCTGGCCAAGGCCAACATTCCGGCCGAAGCCATCCACGGCAACAAGTCGCAGAACCACCGCCAGCGGGCCCTGAGCAACTTCAAAGCCGGCACCACCCGCGTGCTGGTGGCTACCGACATTGCCGCCCGGGGCATCGATGTGGACGACCTGACCCACGTTATCAACTACGAAGTACCCAACGAGCCGGAAACCTACGTGCACCGCATTGGCCGCACGGGCCGCGCGGGTGCTTTCGGTACGGCCCTCACGTTTGTGGAGGAAGAGGAACGCGCCTATTTGCAGGACATTCAGAAGCTGATTCGCCGGCAGATTGACCTCGTTGCCAATCACCCCTACACCACCCGCGCCGTAGCACCGGTATTGCTGCACGGTGGCGAGTCGATTAAGCGCCCGAAAGGCCCGGCGGGTCGTCCGCCACGGGCCGGCCGCGAAGGAGGCTCTGCCCGCCCGCCCCGCCCCAGCCATGAGGCTGGTGCCCAGCGCGGCGGCCCCGACCGTAACCGGGCCACCGGCAACCGCCCCGCCACCGCTCGCCCCTCCGGCGACCGGCCTGCTGGCAACGCCAATTCCGGCTCCGGCCAGGGTCGCCGCTCTTTCCGCGGTGGCAACAACGGGCGCTAGTTGCGCTTCAACGCTTTTTCTGGAACAGCCCCGGCACCATGCCGGGGCTGTTTTGCGTTCCGGGGTAGCGGCAGGCACAATGGCCTGTCTCGACTGGAACGACTATCTTACCCAGCGTAGCAGCAGCTTGCGCAGCACGCACGCCTGATTCAACAAACAAAACAGCTGGCATCAGGCTTTTATTGCTGGCGGTGAAGTTGCCGCTGTCCTTCCCTCATCCGACGACGTTTGTTTTATGGCTAACAGCACTCTTCCCGTCATTCAGGCCCTGCGCGACACCGCTCACCGCTTAGCCACGCAGGCTCCGTATCAATGGGGCCACATGGGCAGCTGCAACTGTGGCCACCTGGCCCAAACGATTACCAAGCTGACCAAAGGTGAAATTCACGCCCGGGCCATGCAGCGCTACGGCGACTGGGAGCGGCAGCTCATCGACTACTGCCCCACCAGCGGCCTGCCCATTGATACCACCATTGATGAAATGCTGGCGCTGGGTTTCACCCGCACCGACCTCACGCACTTGGAGCGGCTTTCCGACCCAACCATTCGGGCCGCCATTCCATTCGAGCGCCGGGACGCCCTGCGCCATAACCAGCGCGACGACGTAGTGCTCTACCTCCGGACGTGGGCTACGCTGCTGGAAAACCACCTATTGGCCGGCATTCAGTTGCCCGAGTTGCTGCCTGCCCCGGCAGCGGTTCTGGCTAAATAGCGCTTACGCCCTTCAACAGAAACCAAAGTAGAAAGCCCCACCAGATAATATTCTGGTGGGGCTTTCTGTATGTAGCCATTTGCTTACCGGCTATGCTATGGCAGAGCGCATAGCATGGGCTGGGTCAGCTATAAGAGTGGAATTCAGAAGAACCGACTAGTCGGCGTTGCTGCGCTGGGCTTCCCGGTAGCCTTCAGGGCGGTGGCTGCGTTTGTATTCGGCATCCGCATTCGGATCTTTTTCGGCATCGGGGGCTTGCGAGCAAGATGCCAGGAATAGCGAGGCGTTAACGGCGAGCAGGAGAAGCAGACGGAATTTTTTCATGTCCCAAAGGTAAGCACCACCCCGAAAATCGCCAAGGATACTTTCAAGCTTAATGGCGGGGGCTTGCCTCTGTACGCAACACTGCTAGCCAAGGTGAAGGCTCCACATCCAAAGTAAGTACCCCTCAAATTATTTGCAGGCGTCACTTCCGCAGTAAAGCACCTGATTACTTTTGGCAACAGGTGATTGAGTGCGCAACACATCTTGTCTCTTTTACTACGGACTTTCAGACTGCAAATACGCTGACCGTTTGCCCGCTAACGGGTGCTAATGCGCGGCCTTTTACAGTATCAGGATTTTAGCAAGGCTAACTCGATTAGTGGTCTGTTTTCGAATTGCACTATGATTTTCCCGCATCATTTCTCCTGTCAAGGATTTTAGCATTGCCAATCCAATCATTGACCCTTTTTAGCATTTCCAGTTATTTCACTTTACCAGCCCTCAAATAGCCTTATAAATCAATAAACAATCACTTAAACTAAAAGTATTTATTGACTGATACAAAGCGCTTTATAATAAATTATTTTCTACATATAATACTTATGAATACCACTATGACATAGTGCACTATTCCGTTTACAAGACTGATTGGCATTCACTCCACTAGGAGATGCAACTTACCATACAATATTGTGCTAAGTGGATGATTGGGGCACGCTGACAAATTGCATTTATCTAGCCAGTTAATGCATTCGTGCAGCATTTTCTAGGAGTGCTGTGCTAACCTAGTCGTAGCGTTGCCAACAACAGATAAATCCGTTAATTAGCTCAGACGTTTTCCGGTTGGTAGTCTGTAAACGTGCCGTCCTGATAGAAGATAACAATGCGGCGAATAGCTTTATTGGCTTGCAGAAAAGGCTGCGCTACCGACGGCCCTGTGGCATCAGAACTGTTCCTCCGCTCAGCTCCAATGGTACCAGGAGCTGCTATTGTATCGGAAGTGTTAGTCGAAATAGAGTTGTCTGATACAGGCGTTGCCTCTACAGTAGCAGCGGGTTTTGGCTCTGTACTAGCTGCTTTACTTGGCCCTGGGATGCTTGCCGCGCCTGGCTCTGCATTAACTAAAGCACCTGATACCACTTCTTGCCCAGGGGCTGCTGAGTGTATCACCCCTGAATTAGCCTCAAATACTGCGGCTGTTGGCGCTACTGCGCTTGTTACGGGCTGTCGGGTGGTTTGCTCTCTACTAAGCGCAGGACGGGCTGTTTCCGGCGTTTTAGTGCTTAACCGCTTTGTAGCAGAGGGCGTTGGGGCTGGAGTAGGGGCCGCAGGGGGCACTTCCGGGGTAGTCATGCTCCCAATTCCCTTCAGCAGCCACGCCAGTGACACATCAGGAAAGGCATCCACAATCTTCTGCACTACCTCCAGGCTGGGCTTGTTACGGCCGCTCAGAATGTGGCTGACAATAGGCCGGGCCACGCCAATGGTATCAGCAAACTGAGTAGGCGTTAATTGGCGGGCGCTTAAAATCTCCCGAATACGGTCAACCATGGTGTATTCTGACTATCGTTAACAAATGTACGGGTCTACATCGTTATATCGGCTTTACTATTCCCTGGTTTAATTTTGTAAATAGGCAAAGCCTCGATGTATCACCTATTACAATTGTATATCACCCTACTGCCCCTGATTACAAATGTTATACAATTGTAATCAGGGACTTGTTGCTGTTTTTAGTACCGCTTATCTTCTCACAGAGCATCCTCTTATTGCATTACGCATAGCCAGTAGCCCCACGCACATGAGGAGGTATGCAGTTTGTGTTATCAGAGTGGGTACAAGCCGAAAAGGAGAAGACCTCGCCTCCTGCCAGAAGCAGTGAGTGAGGTCTTCTCCTTTTTTTGTTACGCCTTACTTAACGGTTTAGTCGGCGTTATTAGTTGTTGAAGTACTCTTTTGCCAGCGCCTTGTCGTGGCCGTAGATGTCGTCGCGGAAGTTGACGTTGCCGTTGTTGTCAACCCAGGCAGTGAAGTACACCAGGTACACGGGCAGGTGTTTGGGTAAGCTTACGTATTGTTCTTTGCGGCCGGCTATAGTTTCCTCTATCTTGGTCAGGTCCCAGCCGGGCTTGTTGCGCAGCAGGTACTCGGCCAGTTTCAGGGGCTCCTCTACCCGCACGCAACCGTGGCTAAAGCCGCGCTTCGTCTGGCTGAACAGCTCGTCGTGGGGCGTGTCGTGGAGGTAGATATCCTGCGAGTTCGGGAAGATAAACTTCACGTCGCCGAGGTCGTTTTTTGGGCCCGGCCGGCGGCGCAGGGTGTACTTCCATTTGGCCTGCGTCAGGTTGGCCCAGTCGATGGTGCTAGGGTCAATTGGAGTTGCTTTGGCACCCCAACCCTTCACTACTTCCATGTCCAGACGGTCGAGGTAGGCTTGCGGATTAGCGGCCAGTTTATAGCGCATCTCCTTGTCGATAATACTAAAGGGCACGTTCCAATACGGGGCCATTACCACCGACTCCATCTTGTCGCTGAACACGGGGGTGGCGTTGAGCGTCTTGCCCACAATCACCCGCATGTCGAACACTTCCTTGTTACCTTCTACCACGTGGAGCTTGTAGTCGGGGATGTTGACGAGCAGATAATCGGGCTCAAATTTCTTGGGAATCCAGCGCCACCGCTCCATGTTCAGGATGAGCTGGTCGATGCGCTGTGCCACCGGAATATTAAGCAAGCGGAGCGTTTCACCTGCTACCAAGCCATCAGCCTTTAGGCCATTCTGAGTTTGAAAATCTTTGACGGCAGCTACTAATTCGGCGTCGTACTTCTCTGCCGGAGCCGTGGTTTTCGTCGTCGAAGCGGGCGTAGCAGTTGGGTTGTTAGCTACTGTTTGCACGGGGGCCGCGCTGGCGTCAGCAGAGGCCGTAGCCGGGGCTGCATCAGGCGCTTGCGTTCCTAATAGCCGCTGGCGCAGGAGCGCTACCGCCGGCGTCGCCTGGCCAGGTTTGAGCTTGGTAGTAGCGGGCAGCGTAGGCCAGCCGCCGTTACGCTGGATGTCACGGTAGTTGGCCAGCGCCTTTTTCAGCTGATCATATTCGGGGTGCAGGGGCTCGAACTCATAGTACGGGTAGGTGCTCTCCCGCTCCTTAAGAATCGTCATTAGCGCCTTATGCAGCTTGATCTTGTTGCGCTTCACCTGCCAGTCAATGGTCTTGACCTGGCGCGGGTTTACCGTTCCCCGATAGAAGTCGGATGCCCAGTTGAAGTAGGTCCCAGATAGGGCTACGTCAATTTCCTTTTCCAGCGGATTTCGTTTGGTTGAATCGTTCTGTGCAGCCTCTAAATCGGCAAAAAGCTTATCAAAATCCTTGGTTTTGTATTCTTTAGGATCAAGGCCCTCGTCGGCTGCTTTGCCGATAACCCCGAGCATGGTTTTGGCTTGCGGCACCAACTCATGGTTGCGAAACCAGCCTAGCCGGAAGTCCCGTTCTCGGTAGAACTTCTTGGCCCACTCAATCTGGTCTTTGAACTTGGGCTCGGCACTCATGTACTTCACTACGTACACACTATCGAGCGTGGGCTGCGCGCCACCAGCCTTGGAGGCTACCCCCGGCAACGCGTCTTTTAGTTGCGCTTTCTGCTCCTGACTGCACGACGATGCCGACGTGAGCACCGTCAGGCTAAGCAGCCAAAACAGCAGGGTGGTAAGAAAAGCAGGTCGGAATAAATTCATGCAAGTAGGTGGAGATGAACAAAACGAACAACAAAGTACTCGCCAGTCAGGAGCTGAATACAGCTTTTTTAACTGAACGAGTAGTTGCGCGTTTTACTGCAATCCGGGTTGATAAGTTGCTTGGATGGCGGTATTCTCCACTGACTGCAAGTTAGCGGGTTTTGCCGATACAGTTGTTATGTAGCAATGCTTGATTCATTAGCACCGAACTATGACAATGCTACCCTTACTGATGAGCTTGCTGACCACCTGCCTCGGTGTCGTTGGGCTACGGCGCAGGTGGTTTGGCTATCTTTGCGTCTTCGTCAACCGGTCGGCTGCCCGCCGTTTTATATCTCCTAGCGCCTATGTCTACCACCGCCTCCACCCCGCACTTCACCCCCGACCCACACAGCTACGCCCGGCCGGCAGAGGTGAGTGTGCAGCACCTCGCACTCACCCTGCGTGTCGACTTCGAAGCCCGCACGCTGGCTGGTCACGCCACCTGGCAAATCGTTAATCACACCAACTCGACGGAGCTGCTGCTCGATGCGCGCGACCTGCTCATCGAGGAAGTTTTGCTGGGCGACCTGACCGGTGAGCCAACCGAATTTTCACTGGGCACACCGGACCCGGTGATGGGGCAGCCGCTGCGGATTGCCATCCGTCCCGGCACCCAGCAGGTGACCATCCGGTACCGCACCACTGCCGGTGCGGCTGCGCTCCAATGGCTCACGCCGGAGCAGACGGCCGGGCGGCGGCACCCGTTTTTGTTCACTCAGTCGCAAGCCATCCTGGCCCGCACCTGGATACCGTGCCAGGACTCGCCGGGAGTGCGCTTCACCTACGAGGCCCACGTACAGGTGCCCGCCGAACTGCTGGCGTTGATGAGCGCCGAGAATCCGCAGGCGCGCAACGAAGCCGGAGCGTACAGCTTCCGGATGGCTCAGCCGATTCCGGCCTACCTCATGGCCCTAGCAGTAGGCGACGTGGTGTTTGAAGCCCTCAGCAACCGGACCGGAATTTACGCCGAGCCCGTCACGCTGCCCGTAGCCACCAGCGAGTTTCAGGACCTGGAGAAGATGGTAGCCGCCGCCGAGGAATTGTACGGCCCGTATCGGTGGGAGCAATACGATTTGTTGGTATTGCCTCCCTCCTTTCCATTTGGCGGCATGGAAAACCCACGTTTAACATTTGTAACTCCTACTATCCTGGCCGGCGACCGGAGCCTGACCAGCTTGGTGGCTCACGAACTGGCTCATTCCTGGAGTGGCAACTTGGTTACCAATGCTACCTGGAACGATTTCTGGCTGAACGAAGGCTTCACGGTGTACTTCGAGCGCCGCATTATGGAGAAGCTCTACGGCCGTTCCTACTCCGATATGTTGCAGGTGCTCGGCAACACCGGCTTGCACCACACCATTGCCGAACTCGGCGCGCACAGCAAAGACACCCACCTGCACCTCGACCTGGCCGGGCGCGACCCCGACGAAGGGCTCAACGAAATTGCCTACGAAAAGGGTGACTACCTGCTCCTCACCCTCGAACACCTGGTGGGCCGGCCCGCCCTCGATGCTTTCATCAAGCAGTACTTCGCACAGCATAGTTTCCAGAGTATGGATACTGCCTCGTTCGTAACTTATCTGCGGCGTGAGTTGTTAGATAAAACCGTCGGGCTCGAAGAGAAGCTTCAGCTCGATGCTTGGGTGAACGGCCCTGGCATTCCGGCGGTAGCGCCGGCGGTCCACTCCACTCGTTTCGAAGCGGTGGCGCAAGCTTTAAACAACTGGCAGCACGGCACACCTGCTAGCGAATTACCAACCAGCAGTTGGAGTAGCCATGAGTGGGTTCACTTCCTGCACGGGTTGCCCCAAGGCTTGCCGGCCGAAAAACTGGCAGCGTTGGATGCCGCCTTCGGGTTCACGCAGTCTGGCAACGCCGAAATTTTGGCGGCCTGGTTTCCGCACACCATTGCGGCTGGCTACGCCCCTGCCGATGCAGCCTTGCACCATTTCCTGACTCACGTGGGACGGCGCAAGTTTCTGACGCCTCTCTACAAAGCACTGCTGGCTACGCCCAATGGTGCCGAGCGGGCACGCCAGTTGTACGCCGCGGCCCGGCCCAACTACCACTCAGTGGCCACCAGCACCTTCGACGTGTTGGTTGGGACGGCGTAGTGAGGCCAGCTGAGCTTGGACGGAAACTGGTATGGGTAGGACAAGCCCGAGAACAACAATTTTTCTTGCTGCCCTTCACTTATAATTCAGTTTCTAAGCACTACTTTCTAGCTCCGCTGTAACGCTGACTGGCCCGAAGCTTGCTTCCCGGACAATTCCGGTTTTCCTTTTGTGTTGTACTAGTTGATATTTTGCGTTGAATACTTCCAAACCTTTGGGTAAGCTCATTGCCATCGGCGGCAACGAAGACAAGGGCACCTACCCCAACCCTCGTACTAAGAAAAAATACTACCTCAACTTTTTTGAGCTTGGTATCTTGAAAAGAGTGGTTCTCGAATCCGGCAAAGAAGACCCGCGCATCGAAGTCATTACTACGGCTTCGATGATTCCGGAGGAGGTTGCCAAAAGCTACCTCAATTCCTTTGCCATGCTCAACTGCCACCAGGTAGGCATCATGGATATCCGGACGCCGGAAGACGCGCTGCTGCCCGAGTACGTGGAGCGGCTGCGCAAAGCCGACGTAGTGATGATGAGCGGCGGCAACCAGTCGCGGCTTACCCAGATGTTTGGGGGCACCGAGTTTTTGCGGGTGCTCAAGCAGCGCTACCACAAGTCGCCGAACTTTATTATTGCGGGCACTTCGGCCGGAGCCATGGCCATGTCACAAACGATGATTTCGGGGGGCAGCGTACCCGATGCCCTGATGAAGGGCGCCGTGAAGATGGGCACCGGCCTGGGTTTGCTCGACACGGTGGTGATTGACTCGCACTTCGTGAAGCGCGGCCGTTTCGGGCGGCTCATCGAGGCCGTGGCCCTGCACCCCAAGCTCATCGGCATCGGGCTCGGCGAAGATACCGGTGTGCTGATTACGGGTGGCAACCAGTTCGAAGCCATCGGCTCCAACCTGGTAGTTATCATGGACGGCCACAAGCTGGAACATAACAATGCCACGGCCGCCCGCAAAGGCGAAGCCATTTCCATCGAGAACATGCTGCTGCACGTGCTGGTGAAAGGCAACGTATACGACGTGGTGCAGCGCGAATTCTACCCGAACCTGAAGCTGCTCCTCCAAGCCGCCGAATCAGAGCAACTGGTAGCCGATAAGCCTGCCAATGCTCCGTCTTCCGTCTCCACTGACGTTTAGCAGTCTGCTTCGTTGTTTTCCACTAAAAATCCCCGTTTCCAGGCCGGAAACGGGGATTTTTAGTGGAAAACCAAGTTGAATTCCGTCCGTCGGCTACTCCTTATATCCTATGTTTACCGCAAGAGAGGTTTCAGCTCTAAAAGTATGATGTTTTAGCTTTTGCTTAAATACGCAAATAGTATCTTTGCTAAAACATCGTTCATGAAATCAACCTCCTGTATCCGGGTATTCGCTGACACCGAACACATCCAGCACTGCCAAACACACTTGTCACACGTCGAACCTGTGCTGCAGTCCTTGGCTTCCTTACTTGCTTTGGCTGGCAACGAGGTGCGCCTGAAGATCCTGTTCCTGTTGGCTCAGGGTCAGCAATTATGTGTCTGTGACATCGCCGATGTGCTGAAAATGACCGTTTCGGCTGTTTCGCAGCATTTACGGAAGCTCAAGGATGGCGGTGTACTCCACGCGCACAAGGTTGGCCAGACCGTATTTTATGTCCTGAGTGACCGGCATTTGCCGATTCTGCAACCGCTTCTCACAGGCATGTCAACGACGACTACTCGCCAAATCGCACCATGAGTACTTCTCCTTCCTCCCAAAAACCGCTAATTGGAGCTGGCCTGCTAGCGGCGCTGGCTGCGTCGCTGTGTTGCATCACGCCATTGCTGGCGGTCTTGGGAGGCCTAAGCGGCGTGGCGTCTACTTTTGCTTGGCTCGACCCGCTACGCCCTTACTCGGTGGCACTGACCGTGGTCGCGCTGGGCGTTGCCTGGTATCAGCAGTTCAAACCCGCGCCGGCCGCCGATGCCTGCGGCTGCGCAGTGGACGCGAAGCCCTCATTGATGCAATCGAAAGGCTTTTTGGGCGCGGTAACGGTGCTGGCGGCGCTGCTGCTAGGCTTTCCCTATTATGGCGCCAGGTTCTATCCAACGCCCGCCGCGCCCGTGGTGGTAGCCATGGATGAAGCCGTACCGGTCTGGCAAACCGCGAATTTCCGCATTGGGGGCATGACCTGCGATGCCTGCGCGAAACACGTCGAGCACGCGGTGCAGCAGGTGCCGGGCGTGCAGGCCGTGACCGTCTCCTACGACCAGGGCACTGCCCAAGTTCGCTTTAATGCGGCCAAAAGCCCCGCCGCCCAGGTCGCGCAAGCCATTACAGGCACCGGGTACACCGTACTGGCCACGAACTAACCGCTTCTGTTCTATGCACACGCTCGAATCCAACCCCCCTCAGCTTATTTCTGTGCTGACCTGCCCGGTTTGTACGCACGCGCAGGCGGAGCAAATGCCCACCGACGCTTGCCAATATTTTTATGAGTGTACCAGTTGCCATACGGTGCTCAAACCGCTGCCGGGGGACTGCTGTGTGTACTGTTCGTATGGAACAGTGCCCTGTCCGCCCATCCAGCAGCAGGGCCCAGGAAGTTGTTGTAGCTAAAAGTGCCTTCCTTGAGGGACTCTGACAAGGAAGAGGGCGGAGTAAGATTCCTCCTTATATCAGGGCTTCGAGCTCGTCATATATGACAATCCCCGTCTTCTTCTAGGGTTACGTCGAACAGTTCCATAAGGCCCCGAGCCTGCATCAGGATAGCGAACGATACTCTAGAATTCCCGTCAGATTTCTTTGTTCATTTCTCACCGCCTACTCCTTATTAATATGGGTGCATCCGAATCTACTGCTGTCGTGGGTATTGATGTGAGCAAAGCCACGCTCGCCGTCTGCTACCAAACCCAGGGCCAGGTGCACCATCTGGAGGTGGCCAATACCAAAGCCGGCTTTGCGCAACTGGTACAGGCCGGGGGCGCCGACAGCCTGTATGTGCTTGAAGCCACGGGCACGTACTACCTGGCGTTGGCGTACTATCTGCACGAACACGGCAGTAAGCTGGCGGTTCTTAACCCGTTGGTGGTCAAGCGCTTTATTCAAATGCACCTGAGCAAGGGCAAGAGTGACCGGAAGGATGCGCAGTGGCTCATGCGCTTCGGCCAACAACAGCCCACGACGTGCTGGCAGCCCGACGAAGCAGTCCTAGTGGAATGTCGCCAGTTGGAGCAGGTGAGTGAGCAGCTGTTGAAGCAGAAAACGATGGTCATCAATTCGTTAGAGGCCTTGCAACAGCAACCCATTATCAACGCCGTCGCCCGCCAGCACCTGCAGCAGAGCCGCCGCCAGCTGGATGAACAGCTCTTGGCCCTTGAAACCGAGATGCTGCATTTATTAGAGCAGCGGTATAGCCAGGAAATGCGCTTGTTAAGCTCGATTCCCGGCATTGGCCGTAAAACAGCCGGTATGCTGTTGCTTTTCGCCGGCGGCTTTACCCAGTGCATCTCCTACCGACAGCTAATTGCTAAAGCGGGCCTGTCGCCCCGGGAAAATAGCTCCGGAACCAGGATTCGGGGCAAGGTGCGTATCACAAAAATGGGTGGGGGCTTAATCCGCACCAAGCTCTTCATGTGCAGCTGGTCGGCCCGCCGGGCCAACACAGCCTGCAAGGCGCTCTACGACCGACTTGTGGCCAAGGGCAAGAATGGCAAAGTCGCCTTGATAGCCGTTTGCAACAAGCTGCTCAAACAAGCCTTTGCCATCATAAAATCAGGCGTACCCTATCAGGCTGATTTTGCCTCGAAATTGGCCATCAACGCTTGACTTTTAACACAGTTCATATATAGGTGCAAAAACCAGCTGCCGGAGTTAGTCTTTGTAAATCCCAATGTAAAGGCCGGACTCGGTGAAACTACCCCGGTACATGCCTTCGGAATTGAACGGCAGCGCCACGTTGCCGGCGGCATCTACGGCCACTAGGCCACCCTCCCCGCCCACCGGCGCCAGCTTGTCGTGCACCACCACGCGGCAGGCTTCGGCCAGGGTCAGCCCGCGGTATTCCATCAGGCAGCTGATGTCGTGTGCCACCATGGCTCGCAGGAAATATTCGCCGTGCCCGGTGCAGCTAATGGCGCAGGTGCGGTTATCGGCGAAAGTACCCGCCCCGATGATGGGTGAGTCGCCGATGCGGGAGTAGCGCTTGTTGGTCATGCCGCCGGTGCTGGTGGCAGCGGCCAGGTTGCCGTGCTGGTCGCGGGCTACGGCTCCCACGGTACCCATTTTCTTTTTCGGGTCTTCGTTGGGAAAGGCGCCAGGTTCTTCCAGCGGCGCTTCGGCGGCCAAAGCCTGGCTGTGGTCGAGGCGCATCC
The DNA here is from genome assembly GCF_017313265.1 of Hymenobacter telluris. Taxonomy (GTDB): domain Bacteria; phylum Bacteroidota; class Bacteroidia; order Cytophagales; family Hymenobacteraceae; genus Hymenobacter; species Hymenobacter telluris. Next base: position 166,329 of record NZ_JAFLQZ010000004.1, read on the forward strand.
GGCCTTCCAACAAAGCTTCCTGCAATTGCTCGAACCGGTGCTCCGTGAAAAAGTATTCGGCCGGTTGGGTGGGCAGACCATGCTCGCGCGCCAGCTCGTCGGCCCCAGGATACGCCAGCAGCACATGGTCGGTTTTCTCCATCACGAGGCGCGCGGCCCGAATGGGGTTCTGCACGGCCCGCACGCCGGTTACGGCTCCGGCCGCCCGGTTGCGCCCGTCCATAATGGCGGCGTCCATTTCCTGGTGCCCTTCGTGGGTAAATACGGCGCCCCGACCTGCATTAAACAGCGGATTGTCTTCGAGGCTGCGCACGGCCAGCTCCACGGCATCCAAGGCCGGGCCACCGTCGCGCAGCACGGCGTAGCCAACTTCCAGGCTCTCCCGCAGGGCGGCTTGGTAGGCGAGTTCTTTTTCCGGCGTCATGAGGGCGGGCGAAATGGTACCAGCACCACCGTGGATGGCCAGCGCGAAGGGATGATTCATGCGCAATAAAAAATCAGCTAAAGAAAAAAACAGAACGGTAAACCAAAGGTACGCAGGCTCCTGAGCTCAACACTGCTAAAATGGATAGCCTAACCCCGTTTTTTTTCGTACGTTTGATCTACTGTTTTCAACACCCCAAACTATTTACCTTATGGCTTACGATGCTACCGGCCGCCTGCACGAAATCTTCGATGAACAGCAGGTGAGCGAGAAATTCCGCAAGCGCGAGTTCGTGCTGGAAGTTGTAGATGGCCAGTACCCCGAGCATATCAAGTTCCAATTGGTGCAGGATAAAACCGCCCTCATCGACCCGTTCAAAGTGGGCGACGAGGTTAAAATTGCGTTCAACCTCCGGGGCCGCGGCTTCAACAAAAACGGCCAGATGCTGTACTTCACCAACCTGGAAGCATGGCGCATTGAGCCAGCTGCCGGCGGTGGCGCTGCGGCACCACAGGGCGGTGGCTACCAGCAAGCGGCTCCTCGGGCTGCGGCTCCTGCCGCCAACCAGAACCCCAACCTGCGCGCTTCGGCCGCTCCCATTGCCTCCGACGACGACAACGACCTGCCTTTCTAAGCTGGATACGTTGGCGCTTGCCGACTACCAAAATGCCGCTTCCGCTTCCGGAAGCGGCATTTTTTATGGCCGGCGGCTTTGTGTGGTAAACACCGGGCAAAAGTGTTCCTGTTCAGTGAGAGGTACTATCTTGTGCACAACTCCCGCCCCCACATCAGCTTTCTTCCACCCTTTACGCTCCCGCCCATGCCCGACGTACCTGAAACCACCCGCATCAGCCAGTATGCTCCCGCCGAGCAGCGCGCAGCTTCGGAAGTGCCGGCTGCTAGCGGCTTTCCTGGGCTCATCACCCGCGAAAACGAGCCGCAGAATCTGGAGTTCCCCTTTCCTAGCCTGGCAGGCCGCCTGACGCCCACCAGCCAATTCTATATTCGCAGCCACTTCCCCATTCCGGATTTGTCTGTTGAAGGCTGGCGTTTAACAATTAACGGAGCCGTAGAACATGAGCTGACGCTGACTTACGACGAGCTACGCCAACTGCCTGCCACCACGGTTTCGGCTACGCTGGAATGCGCCGGCAACGGACGGGCCCGCTTGGCGCCCAAGCCCAAGGGGCTGCTGTGGGAACAAGGTGCCGTCGGCAACGCCGAATGGACCGGGGTGCCGCTAACCGTGCTGCTGGCCCGCGCCGGCGTGAAAGCCGAGGCTATAGAAGTTGTTTTCGAGGGCGCCGACCGGGGCGAAATAAACGAAGACCCCAAGTCACCGGGGGCTATTCACTTTGCGCGCAGTTTGCCGCTGGCCAAGGCGCAGCAGGGGGAAGTGCTGGTGGTATACGCCATGAACGGCCAGCCGCTGCCGCCGGAGCACGGCTTCCCGGTGCGCTTGGTGGTACCGGGCTGGTATGGCATGGCTTCGATTAAGTGGCTGACTACCATCACAGTCTCTACTGTTCCCTTCGACGGCTACTGGCAGACCATTGAGTACGCCTACTGGCAACGCACGCAGGGCCACCCGACTATGACTCCCGTCGCAGAAATGCAGGTGAAAGCAGAAATTGCCCGGCCTATGCTGCACGAAGCGTTGGCCGCTGGCGTGCCGTACCGCGTGCACGGTGCCGCCTGGACCGGCGAAGGCGCCATTGCCAAAGTGGAAGTCAGCACTGATGGCGGCGGCACTTGGCAACCGGCTACGCTGCTGGAACAGGACGTGCCGTTTACCTGGCGGCTGTGGGAATACCACTGGGCGCCGGCCGCGGCAGGCCGGCACAAGCTGCTGGCCCGCGCCACCGACGAACAGGGCCAGACCCAGCCCCTGGAACACAGCAAGGACCGGCGCACTTATATGATTAACCGCGTGGCTTCGGTGGAGGTGCTGGTGCAGTAGCAGCCAAACAGCTTCTGCCTCTAGCCCGAGCAGTTGCCAGGCAGCTCATACTAACGCCGCTACCGGTAAACTTCGCCAAGGCGGCTTGATTACCAATTCTTCCGGCTGCCACAAACCCTGCACCAGCTTCCCTGCGTTTATAGCGGCGTACTGCTTTCCTACGGCCTGCTTTTTGTTTCACCGTATCTGCCCCGCATGGCTGTTCCTGTTCCTGGCTTTCTTGTTGGTAAAACTGCGCTGGTCACGGGCGCCAGCAGTGGTATTGGTTTGGTAACAGCCCGCGAGCTGGCCCGGCGCGGGGCACGTGTAATTATGGTGGCCCGCAACCCCGACAAAGCGGAACGCGCCCGCACCGCCATCCAGTTTACTGTTCCGCAGGCCCGGTTAGATGTGCGCCTCTGCGACCTATCGTTGCTGAGCAACGTGCGGCAGTTGGCCCAAGACCTGGCCCGCGACTACAGCCAGTTGGATATTCTCGTCAATAATGCCGGCATCATGCCGGGGCCTTTCACGCTGACTGCCGAAGGCCATGAACTGAGTTGGGCCACCAACCACCTATCGGTTTTCGCCCTCACGCAGCTGTTGCTGCCGCTGCTTACCGCCGCCAAAGCGGGCCGGATTGTGACGGTAGCGTCGGAAGCGCACTGGCTGGGCGAAATTGAAGCCTCGCAGGAAGTGCGCAACGACCCCGAAAAATACAGCTGGCTCACTGCCTACGCCGACTCCAAGCTGGCCAACATCCTGTTCACCAATGAACTGGCCTACCGGCTGGAGCTGACCAACGTAACGGCCAACTGCCTGCACCCCGGCATGGTGAATACCGGGTTGGTACATGCGGGTAGCTCCTGGGCTATGAAAGCGTTGTGGTGGCCGGCCAAGCCGTTTATGATTAGTCCGGAGCGAGGTGCCCAAACCACCCTATACCTGGCCACGGCTCCGGAAGTAGCCAAGGTGAGCGGCAGCTACTTCAAAAACTCCCGGCCCGGCCGTAGTTCTGCCCGCGCCCAAAACCGCACCGATGCCGCCCGATTATGGCGCATTTCGGAAGAAGAAACGGGGCTGGGTTTGTAGCCTATTTCCAGTGAAGCTGGTTATAGAAATGGTCACAAACGTTGTACCGTATTTTTCATTTATTAGAAAATAAGGTACAACGTGTACTGCCACACCCGCTAAAAGCCCCCCTCCGCGTAGCAGCCTACACTACTATGTCTGATTTACAGAGCTTAATTCGCCAAGGCGAAGGAGAACAGTTAGAGTTTAAAAAGAAGACTACCCACCCTTCCCGCATTTCACGCACGCTGGTGTCGTTGGCCAACACCCACGGCGGCCGGGTGCTCGTGGGCGTTGATGACGATGGCCGCATAGTGGGTGTGCGCGACCCGGAAGAGGAAATGTACCTGTTGCGCCAGGCCGCCGAGTTCTACGCCGACCCACCCCTTACGCTAAGAATCAAGGAGTTGGAAGAGGACGGCCGCGTGATACTAATTGTAACGGTGCCCGAAAGCTCGCACAAGCCCCACCGCGCCCAGGTAGCCGACGGTGATTGGCGCGGCTACGTGCGCGTGCGCGACGAAAGCGTGCAAACCAGCCAGCTCACCGAAAAAGCGCTGGAGCGCAACGACCAGCTGGCTATGCCCCGCCTGGAAAAGCTGCCGCTCAATAAAGAGGAGCTAGCGGTGCTGGAGTATCTGCGCCAGAACCCACGCATTACGCTGCCGCAATACATGAAGCTGCTCAACATCGGCCAGCGCCGGGCCTACCGCACCCTCATTAAGCTCACCCTCCACGGCTACATCAAGCACCACGATAAGCAGAAAGAGGTATATTATACGTTGTGATTTTCGGAATTTCCGCCTCAGATGACTTTAAATTCTACAATCACATCGTCGCCGGATTCGGCGACTACGACTGGTTTGACGTGCACCCCGTAGTTGGTATATATACTTTCAACCAATAGTGGAAGGACCGTTTTGGAAGCCTGCCGCAGAAACAGACTACGCCCTTCTACAAAATTATGGTGGCTGGTATAATAGCCGTTGTTTAGGGGAATGTTAGTCAACCACCCTCCAAAAAACATACGCTTCTTAAAATGCCGACGTGATACGCTGAATACTGGCGTACCTTCCGTTCTGTAGTCCGCCGCATAAGGCACAAGGATATTAGTGGAACGCGCTAAATAGGCCGCAACGAAGGCGTGTTGTTCCGTTATTTTACTTTTCAGATAATTATTTTGCCCAATAAACTGATAGCTATACTCGGCGGAATACAAACAAAGCAGCAGCAGTACAACTGGCAGAAGGCGTGTAGACATACTTTTCAACTTGATCTGCTGCACGGCTTGGCAGACAACATATACAAGTGGCAATAGCGCTGAAATAAATAATCTATATTTCAAGGAAACAATAAAAGCCAGAGCCCAAATAGCAGCTATGAAAGCTGCGAAGGTTATTAACATTATACTTTTACTGGGTTCAGCAGGTGCGACATGTAGCACAAGCGCTACTAGTACCGCCAGAAGCAATAAATATTTTTTATACAGAAATACGTTATGCGTGGCCTTTTCTATCTTCTCAGTGAAATCTATACGGCCCGCTTTGCTATTAATTATCTTCAGCTTACTGGTATTGACTACGGCACCATCCTGAAAAAACATCAGCAGCAGTGTGTAATCAACAGGTTTAATTGCAGAGGGTAGTTTACCAGTTAATGAAATAGCATTAGGATTATCGTTGATTTGGCCGCGGAGCCTGTTGTATTCTACGTACGATTTCCAATCCCCCTGCTTATAGTTTGCTTGATCAACTACCTCAAACAATCCTACTAACACCAAGACAATAGCCAAGCTTGCCAGGGTCGTTGACGCCTTCAACCGTTTAGCTTTCAGTAAGTCATTAAAGAATAATGGAGAGCTTATGAATAGTACAACCAAAAAAATTTCCAGCCGAAGCAACGAACTGATAACGCATAATAGAATGCCTATTGCTTTTCGGTAAAGCTGAAACTCCAACAGCAACGCCATACCTGCTACACCCACCAAAGATGCAGTAGTTGTGAATTGCAGATGTAGTATTGCCTGTAGTTCAATACTATACAATAGCAGCAGGCATAACAATTTTATAAGTCTATCTTTAATTCTGTTTATGCCAGTGAAAATCAATACAGAAATAGAGAGTATGTGCAAAAACAGAAAAGACACAGTATACCATTCTATATCAGCAGATAACAAATAAAGAAATTTCAGCCCTAATCCATATATATAATTAATAAAAACTAAGTGCGCATCTGGCATACCACTATAGCTGCCCGAAGAAATAAGCAACATACAGATATCGTCATTCTCTTCAAATCTTGTTGGAAGAAAATAAACTATAGCAGCTACAATAAGTGCATTAGCAATAAAAACTCGCAAAAACAGATATTTCTTCAATACAGTCATTTAACCGACTTTCTCAAACTATATACCAGGTACTAACAAGCAGTTCAGTAAAAACCCCAAGCTGATAAGTCAACTTGGGGTTTTTATTATTCCTGCTTACGGGCGCGGGCTTGTTTCTTTTCATCTTTGGCAGCCTTCTTTTCTTTTGTTGTTTTAGTAGGCTCCTTCTTTTTTTCTTTGCGGGCGTCTTGTGCTTTAGCCATGGTGTGAGGAAGTTAGAAGTGAGAGGTGAAGAGAATAACGCAACCGGTAGGCGGCGTGTTGCTCGCTAAGCAGGTAAATTAGGCAGGTACCGGCTCTGCAATATATGCAGATGATGCGCCTCGTGGCCCGGCAGCATGAAAGCCAGGGCCCGCACGCTCACTGGGTGGCCGCTGGCCGTGCCCATTCGGTCATAAGCCTCGGGCTGAAACGAGTCGAAGAGGCTGAGGGTGGCGGCGCGCACGGTGGCGTACTCGTTGAGGATGCTTTCCAGGGCGCGGGCATTGGCACCCGAGGCGGGTACGTAGTCGTCTTGCTCGAAACCGGCCAGAGGCTGCTGGTCGTGGCGGGCAATGCGTAGGGCGCGGTAGGCGAAAATCCGCTCGGTGTCCAGCATGTGCACCAGCATTTCTTTGATGCTCCATTTGCCGGGCGCGTACGCAAACTGCGCCTGCTCATCGGTCAGGTGGCCAACCAGTTGGCGCAGCTGCTCGGGCTGATGCTGAAGTTGGGCCAGCGGGTCGGTACCCTCAGGAACCAGGCTGATATAGGTGTCGTAGTAGGCGTTGTATTGGTCGGCGGTGGGGCGCGCTAGGGGGAGCATAGGCGGAAGCGGGAAGGTGAATGGCGCTAGATACTGCGAAAAAACCGCACTGCCCCGATGCCGCCGCTGCTGAAGCCGCTGGCGGCTACTCCAGGGGCTGGTGAAACCACTGATTTCCGCCTGCACGGCCACTCGGGGCGGCTGGGTACCTGGCACGCCGAAAGCCCAGTGCAGAAAATCGGGCAGGATTCGGCCCCAGGTGTGCTGATTGTGTTGCCCGCCTACCACTTCCAGATACCGGATGCGGGCATCGGGCAGGCCCTGGCGGACGAGGGCAGCCATCAAATCCAGGGTGTCTTCAATGGCGTCGATGATGCCGTTGTGGTTTCGGTCGTTGGTTTCGTCGAGGGTGCCGGTTTGCAGCCAGAACTCATGGTCGGGGTGCGCTTCCCGCTCCCGCACCAGGCGGTGCATGATGCGGTCGGCGTCGGTGTAGCCGTCGGTGAGGGCGCGGCGGCGCCACCAGAACGAGCCGGAAAAGGCCCCCGCGCGAGTGGCAATTTCGGGGTGGTGCCACGCAAAGTCGAACGCCGTGAGGCCGCCCAAGGAGCAGCCAGCCGTTACTACCTCGTGCGGGTTGGCGCTGACCCGAAACTGCTGCTGTACGTACGGCATCAGTTCCTGCACCAGAAACTCGGTGTACTGCCCGGCCCGGCTGCCCCGCGCCAGATAGTCGGACTGGGCGGCGGTACCATACTCCTGAATCCGCTCGTGGGCATGAATGGCTACCAGCACGAAGGGTTGCAACAGTTGCTGCCGGTACAGTTGGCGGAGCGTAGCGGGTAGGCGCAGACGCCGCAAATCCTGACCGTCGTTGAGGTAGAGCACGGGGTAGGGCGTGTCGGCGGCTGGGTCGTGGCCGGGCGGCAGCACCACATCCAGTTGAACGTTCCGCCCCAGAAACCGGGAAGGCAATGGGGAAACCCGCACTACCCTACTGGAGCCGGCGCGCTGAGGGGCATTTGGCAAATACATGCACAAAAGTAAAATTGTTGACGGTTACCCTACTCTGCTTCGTATAATTAGCCAAGAAAACCGAAACGGAATAGCGGCGAGATTTTTAGTAGTTTCAATTTATTCTCGTCTTATTGCCATTATCAATCACCTAAACCAGAGCCGCTTTGCAGGAAGTCTACCGCCCTTTTTATTCCCGTACCCTCGGCCACGACGTTGAAATGCTGGTTTTCGGCGACATGGGCTACCCCATTGTGATTTTCCCAACCTCGCGGGGTCGCTACTACGAAGCCAAAGATTTCAAGCTGACCGAAGCGGCCCGTTGGTTTGTTGAAAATCACAAAGTGAAGCTCTACTGCATCGACAGCGTAGACGCGCACACCTGGTACGCCAAGCACCTGCACCCCGCCGAACGGGTGCAGAACCACATGCGCTACGACCAGATGATCGGCCAGGAGCTGGTGCCGATGCTCCAGCGGGAGTGCCACGTGGATAAGATTGGCGTGGCCGGGTGCAGTTTTGGCGGCTACCAGGCCCTCAACTTCGCGTTTCGGCACCCCGAGCAGGTGGCCTACCTATTTGCCATGGGCGCGGCCTACGATATGAGCCAGTTCGTAGACGGGTACTACGACGAGAACTTCTACTACAACAACCCACCCAGCTACATGCCCGACGCCCAGAACGAGCACTTCTACCAAATGAAGATTGTGCTGGGCACCGCCGAAGACGACTTCTGCAAGCCTTCCACCCTTCAGATGTCGGACATTCTCAACCGCAAGGGCATCCGGCACTGGCTGGATATCCGGCCCGGCACCCACGACTGGCCGGTGTGGCGCGACATGTTTCCGCATTATCTGTCACAGATGTGAGAGCTTGGATTTTAGAGTATAGAACGTAGACTGTTAGTTGTCAGCAGATTCTGCTCCGTGAAAGACTCGCTCATTCTAAGTTCTTGATTCTCTTATCTTGGCTCTAAAACCTTACCTCTTTCCACTTTAATCTTGCCCGGTTTCTTCCGACCGGGTCCCGCTTATGAAAAAAATTGGCATCCTCTTCGGACAGGAAAACACCTTCCCGCAGGCTTTCGTCGACCGGGTAAACCAGAAAACCGGCGGCAACGGCATCATGGCCGAATTCGTCAAAATTGGACAGGTGGAGCAGGCCGTGCCAACGGATTACGCCGTTATCATCGACCGGATTTCGCAGGACGTGCCGTTTTACCGGGCCTACCTCAAGAATGCCGCGCTGGGCGGCACAGCCGTTATCAACAACCCGTTCTGGTGGTCGGCCGATGAGAAGTTCTTCAACAACGCCTTGGCTGTGCAGCTCGGCGTACCAGTGCCCAAAACGTTGCTGCTGCCTTCCAAGGAGCGCCCCACCGACACCAGCCACAACTCGTTCCGCAACCTGGAATGGACCAACTGGGATGAGGCGTTTGCCAAAATCGGCTTCCCGGCCTACATGAAGCCTCACTCCGGCGGCGGCTGGAAGAGCGTGTACAAGCTCGACAACATCCACGATTTCCACCGTGCCTACGACGAAACCGGCCAGCTGGTAATGCTGCTCCAGGAAGCCGTAGACTTCACCGACTACTTCCGCTGCTACTGCATCGGGGGCAAGGAAGTGCTGATTATGCCCTACGAGCCCCGCAACCAGCCGCACCTGCGCTACGACACCGAAATGAAAACAACGGGCGCCGCCGGTAAGAAGCTGCTGGCCACCATGAAAGACTACGTGCTCAAGCTCAACCAGGGCCTGGGCTACGACTTCAACACCGTGGAATTTGCCGTGCGCGACGGTATTCCGCTGGCTATCGACTTCGGCAACCCCGCCCCCGATGCCGACGTGCATTCGGTGGGTCAGCAGAACTTCGAGTGGGTGGTGGAAGCGGCGGCCAACCTGGCCATCAGCCGCGCCAAGGCGCAGAAGCCCGGCCAGGATAACCTGACCTGGGGCACGTTTGTGCGCAACGGGGCCGGTGGGGCCGCTGCTCCGGCCAAGAAGGCGCCGGCCGCTGCCGCCAAGAAAGCTCCCGCTAAAAAAGCCACTGAGGCCAAGCCCGAGTAGTGTAAGTCACTGCCATCTAATTCATTATATCTGTCATTCCGACGAAAAAGGAATCTGAGAATAATCGTTTACCGATTTCATTCAGATTCCTTTTTCGTCGGAATGGTAGTTCCTGACCACTCATCCACCACGTAGCTATGCCTGAATTCACGCTCGGAATAGAAGAAGAATTTCAAACAATCGACCCGGAAAGCCGCGACCTACGCTCCCACATGTCGGAGATTGTGGAGGGCGGCAAAGTGGTGTTGCAGGAGCAGGTAAAGGCCGAAATGCACCAGTCGGTGGTGGAAGTCGGCACCACTATCTGCCACAACATTACGGAGGCGCGGGAGCAGGTCACGCACCTGCGCCGGATGGTGATTGAGCTGGCCGATAAAGTGGGGCTTAAAATTGCTGCCGCCGGCACGCACCCCTTTTCGCGTTGGCAGGACCAGCCCATCACGCCGGATGCCCGCTACGACAAGATTGTGGAAGAATTGCAGGAAGCCGCCCGCTCCAACCTCGTTTTTGGGATGCACGTGCACATCGGGCTGGAAAACCGGGACCTGGGCGTGTATGTGATGAATACGCTCCGGTATTTTCTGCCGCACTTGTTTGCGTTGTCCACCAACTCGCCGTTCTGGGAAGGCCGCGAAACGGGCTATAAGTCGTTCCGGACCAAGGTGTTCGAGCGGTTTCCTCGCACGGGTATTCCCGAGCATTTCGGCAGTGCCAGCGAATACGACGAGTACATTGCGCTGCTGGTAAAAACGGGCTGTATTGACAACGGCAAGAAAATTTGGTGGGACTTGCGCCTCCACCCCTTCTTCGACACCATCGAGTACCGCATCTGCGACATGCCGTTGCGCGTGGACGAAACCGTGGCCATAGCCGCCGTGATGCAGGCACTGGTAGCCAAAATCTACAAGCTGAAAAGCCAGAACCTCAACTTCCGGCTTTACCGCAAAGTCCTCATCAACGAAAATAAATGGCGCGCCGCCCGCTACGGCCTCGACGGTAAAATGATTGACTTCGGCAAGGAAACGGAAGTGCCAACCCGGGAGCTGATACTGGAGCTACTGGACTTTGTAGACGACGTGCTCGACGAGCTAGGCAGCCGCCATGAGGTGGAGTACATCCATACCATGCTGGCTATGGGCACCGGTGCCGACCGGCAGTTGAAGGTGTTCCGCGAAACCAACGACCTCAAAAAAGTAGTGGATTTCATTGTTGGTGAAACCAGCTACGGCTTGTAGTCAGGCGGTCATTCCGCCGCCCGAGGAATTTGAGCACAAACCGTTGAACGGAATAACTCAATTCCTTCGGAGCCGGAATGACCGCCTGATTATTACCACTATAGCTCCTTGCCACCTGACTTCTTCGTACTTTTGCCTTTTCCTACCCAGCCTCGTTGCTGGGCGAAAAGTTGATTGTTGTTTTTGAAAAACCCCGTTTTTGCAGCGGGTGTCCTTGTATGAAGTCTTTAAAAATTGCCATTCTCGACATGTACAACAATTTCCCCAACGAGGGAATGCGCTGTATTCTCCAACTGGTGCGCCGGGCCCAGGAAACCAGCCACGTTAGCCTGGCTTACGACGTGTTCAACGTGCGGGCCAACACCGAGCTACCCGATTTAAGCTACGATATCTACATTTCCAGTGGCGGCCCCGGCAGCCCCTTGCCTACCGATGAAGCCTGGGAAAAACCTTACTTCGCGCTTATTGACGGGTTGTTTGCCTGGAATCAGGCGCAGGCCCGCAAGAAGCACGTTTTCCTGATTTGCCACTCCTTCCAGCTGGTAAGCCGGCACCTGGAAGTTGGCCTGCTCAGCAAGCGCAAATCCACGTCGTTCGGCATCTTCCCCATGCACCGCACCGAAGCCGGCCAGAAGGACCCGCTACTGCATACGCTACCGGAGCCGTTTTTCTCAGTCGACTCGCGCGACTACCAGATTACCGAGCCGAACGAAGCCCGCTTGCGGGAGCTAGGCATCGAAATTCTGGCCATGGAGAAAGAACGGCCCCACGTTCCCCTCGACCGGGCGCTGATGGCGCTGCGCTTCACTCCTGAAATTTTTGGTACCCAGTTCCACCCCGAGGCCGACGGCGAAGGCATGCTGCGCCACTTCCAAACCGACGAGAAGCGCGAGCAAATCATTGCCAACCACGGCGAGGCGAAGTACGAGGAAATGGTGCGCCTGCTCCAGGACCCCAACACCATCGAGCTAACCGAATCCATCATCGTCCCGACCTTCTTACAGCAAGCCGTAGCCGCCCTAGAGCCACTGGCGGCAGAGCAGCAACCCGCTGGCGTTACGTTTTAACTTAGGTTTGTCATTCCGACGCAGGAGGAATCTGAGTATAATTCGTTGGTCAGCTTAAGCCAGATTCCTCCTGCGTCGGAATGACAACCTTTTTCATTAACCTCCTCTCTCCACTATGATTCCGGAATACCGAGCCCGCTACAACCAGACTTTTACGCCGGAACGCTACCAGGAAATGCTGGCCGATGTGGAACGGCAGTTGCCGGGCCAACTGGAATTCCGGCTGGCTGAAACCCCGATTTTCGTGCCGGCTCAGCTGCGCGACAAGCTGGTGCAGGCCGGCGACGACATCATTCGGGTGATTCAGCGGCCCGACTTCAAGCAGCTAACCGAGGCGGCTATTCCGCCCCATCAGCGGGTACCCAACGAGGATGCGCACCCCACCTTTCTCACTTTCGACTTTGCTGTCTGCCGCGACGCGCAGGGCGAATTGGAGCCGCAGCTCATTGAAATGCAGGGCTTTCCGTCGCTCTACGCCTTCCAGACCTGGCAGCCCGGCCTGTACGCCGACCACTTCGACGTAGCTGAAGAAGTAACGCCCTACTTCAACGTAACGACGGATGCCGAGTACAAGGCCGAAATGCGCGAATTGCTGCTCGGCGACGGGCCCGCGGAGGAAACCATTCTGCTGGAGCTGTTTCCAGAGAAGCAGAAAACCCGCGTTGATTTCGCCCTGACCAAGCAGTTTTGGGGCATTGAAGCGGTGTGTATCACCAAGATTCGGAAGCGTGGCCGGCAGCTGTTCTACGAGAAAGACGGCCGCGAAATCCAGATTAAGCGCATCTACAACCGCATCATCTTCGATGAGTTGGAGCGCTACCCCGACCTGCAAAGCGAATACCATCTCACCGACGACGTGGACGTAACCTGGGTAGGCCATCCCAACTGGTTTTTCCGCATCAGCAAGTACACACTGCCGCTCATCCAAAGCGCCTACTCGCCGCCCAGCTACTACCTGCACGAGCTTAGCACCTACCCCGCCGACCTGGAAAACTACGTGCTGAAGCCCCTCTTCTCCTTTGCCGGCGCGGGCGTGCGCCTGCACGTCACCGCCGCCGACCTCGACGCCCTCCCCGACAAGCAGAACTATCTGTTGCAACGCAAAGTGACCTACGAGCCCGCCATCCAGTCACCGGATGGGCTGGTGAAGTGCGAAATTCGGCTGCTCTACGTCTGGTTTCCCGATGCTGCGCAGCCCCGCCTACTCACCGGCCTAGGCCGCATGAGCCGCGGCGAAATGATTGGCGTCAATTTCAACAAGGACAAGGATTGGGTCGGCGGTACCTCACCGTTGTTTGAGCGGGGATGAGGTTATAAGAGTAAAAATTATCCTATGCAGGTAGACACAGAACAATCACTTGAACAAATAGAAAATGAGTATTGGGACGAGCCGACCTATGACTCATATTTAGTAAATACATGCCATGGTCTAAGGAAAAAGCCTCTCCAAGATTTTACCGTCGAAGACTTGCGCATAATGATAGGTCAAAACATTAGCCTCGATATACTTATACCAATAGCCTTCGACCAACTGAAACAAAATATAATGGCTGAAGGCAACTTTTATCCGGGGGATTTGCTTCAAAATATTCTACGAGTTGACAGATCTTACTGGCTGAGAAATCCCATTATTCATCGCAGATTGAATAAACTCTATAGAAACAACTTTCCTTCAATTGAGAAAAGAGTAGGCAAGTCGATTACTAAAACTGTTTTTAAAGAAATCATAGACAGTTTCGAAAAATTCAACAGGCTGAATGTGAGCTAATAACCACTCTGTAGAATAGAAACATTAGTTTTTAACTATAAACAGCAAGTAAGACACCAATGCTAAGGCGCGGCTGAAGTTTGCTCAATATCTACCCTCGCAAAGCACTTTACTGTTATTACAGCAGTATAACCCCCTTCACCCTACCCGCGTAAGCCCGAAGAAAACTTCATCATATGAATTCTCTCTTCGAAAAAGGGCTTTCCATCTCTAAAAACGCACTCTTCAGTGTATTTCTCAACCGCGCCGGCAAGCTGCTGGGGCGTCCGTTTCGGGCGGTGCTGGTGCTGAACGAGGTAGCCAACAAGCTCGCCAGCAAAGAAAGTGGCGACAACAAGTTTAAGCAGGTTTTCGACGTGGCCCGCACCCTTATTCGGCTGGTGCGCAACTACATCAGCGGCAGCTACCGCGAAGTGGAAACCGGCACTATCGTGTCGGGGCTGGCGGTGCTGCTCTACACCCTCTCGCCGATTGACTTAGTGCCGGATTTCGTGCCCGTAGTAGGCTTCCTAGATGATTTGGCGCTGATTAGCTGGTTTGTGGAGAAATTCCAGGGCGAAATCAGCCGCTTCCGCGAGTGGGAGAAAACCCACGCCACCGACGAAACCGACGACATTCCGGCCGCCTCCGCGCAACCCGCTTACGCCGCCTCCAACACCAACGCCGAAAATGCGCCGGCCGTAGCCGAAATGGGTCACTCGTAAACCCTGTCGATTCCTTTCCTTATTACCAAAAATGCCCAACCGTAGCTGGTTGGGCATTTTTGCTTATCAGAACTTTTTATAAAGCCCGTCATGCTGAGCTTGCCGAAGCATCTCTACCGCTTCGAACCAACCACGTTCTTCTTTCTGCCTCGACCTTCTCGAGCTTGCCGAAGCATCTCTACCGCTTCGTTGCAATAGCATTGTTCGGTAGAGATGCTTCGACTTCGCTCAGCATGACAGCCTGGAAAACACGCTGCCTTCTAGCTTCCCGTTGGGCCGAACCGTTCGGTACGGATGGCATCGTCGGGGAGGCCCTGGGCTTGGAGTAGGGTGGCGGCGCTTTCAACCAGGCCAGTTGGGCCGCAGATATAGCACTGGGGTGGGCCGGGCAGATGCGCTACGGCTTCGGTGAGCATGGCAGCATCGAGGCGGCGCTGGTAGCCGGTCCAGTTGGCGGGGGCTTGGCGGGTGTAGGTGAGCAGTAGCGTGAAGGCTGGGTCCGTTTGGGCCTGGGCTTCCAGCTCGTTCTGGTAAATCACCTCCTCGGGGCTACGCACGCTGAACAGCAAAACCACCGGATTGCGTAGCCCGGCGCGTTGGCGGTGGCGCAGCATAGCCATCAGCGGCACCACGCCCGAGCCGCCGCCTACCAGTAGCAACGGGGCATCAGGCGCCTTGGCCGGCCACACAAAGTAGCCACCAATCGGCCCCCGCACTTCCAGCTGGTCGCCCACTGCCACTCCTTCAAACAGGTAGCCCGATACCTCGCCTTCCTCGATTAGCTCGACGGTGAGTTCAATTTCGCCGGTTTGCTCCGGGGGCGAGGCAATGGAGTAGCTCCGCTCGGTTTGGTAGCCGTCGGGGGCGGTGAGGCGCAGGTCGTAGTGCTGGCCGGCGCGGTGGGGCGTCCAGTGGGGCAGGCGCAGCGTATAGGTTTTGACGCGCGGCGTTTCGGGCTTGATGGCTACTACGGTGCCTATTTGCCAATCCAGCCGGCTCACAGGCGGAAGCTGGTGGTGGAAGTTTCGGGTTCGTCGTCGTCGGTGCCGTAGCGCTGCTCCTTCCACGGGTCGCCGTACATGCTGTAGCCGGCGTCCTCCCAGAAACCAGGCTCGTCCTGGGCCATAAAGCGCAGCCCCTGCACCCATTTGGCGCTTTTCCAGAAGTAGAGATGCGGCACCACCAGCCGGGCCGGGCCACCGTGTTCGGCCGTTAGCGGCTTGCCTTCATATTCCAGCCCGATGAAAGCTTTGCCGTCGCGCAAATCGGCGAGGGGCAGGTTGGTGGTGTAGCCGCCGTAGGAAAACGCCATGACGAACTGTGCTTCCGGCTTGAGCTGCACGTGTTCCAGCAGCGTATCGAGGCTGACGCCGCGCCATTTGGTGTCGAACTTCGACCACTTCGTAACACAGTGAATATCGGGGTTGAAGCTCTGCTGCGGCAGCGCATTGAACTCGTTCCAGCTCCATTTCACTGGATTCTCCACCGCTCCTTCCAGCCGAAACTCCCAATTGGCCAGATTGATACGCGGTGTGGGGCCGGCCGTGAGTACCGGAAAATCCTTGGTTTCGTATTGGCCCGGTGGCAGCTTGTGCGCGCCATCGGTGGGCCGCTTGGCTTGGAAGCCTTTGTTGATGAATGCCATGCGTGAAGGAAGTTATAAGAGAACAAGCTAGGCCGTTGTGGGCGCACTTTACCTATGAAAAGCAGCGGCAATGTGCTGCCCGGCAAAGTACATAGCAATCAGGTAAGGATACTAATCCAACTTATGAAGCCGTAGCTAGCTTCCTCTTGACAAGCAATAGGAAAAATCGAAGTCTATAGCTGTAAAGAGAACACCAAGCCAAAACCCGTCATGCTGAGCGCAGTCGAAGCATCTCTACCGCTTCGTCTTCACGACAGAGAATTAGTTTGGCGGTAGAGATGCTTCGACTGCGCTCAGCATGACGTTCTGAGTAAGCAATGATTCTCAACTACCTCCTCTCCTAATTTGAGGAAAATTAGACCATTAGCATTTTGCTCTAACCTGCTCGGCTTCTTTCACATTGTGCGGGGCAAACAATAATTACAGGTAATACTCCTATCAGGGCCGTCAGATTCGAAAAATCAGTGAGTAGCTTTGTGTAGCCTTAGCCTGCGGCGAGGCGTTTACTTGGCGGCTGGCTCACGGGCAGGCGCTTATTTACTTCATGGGAGGCGGGATGCAGCTATGCGGCCCGGATTGGTGTTAGCTGCTTACTACTTCCAAAATTCACGCTCTATGCACACCCTTTCCCGGCTGGCGCTGCTGGTCCTTGCCTTTCTTACCCTAACGCCCCAAGCCCGCGCCGACGAAGGCATGTGGCTGCCGTTGCTGCTCAAGCAGCTCAACGAGGCCGACATGCAGAAAAAAGGCCTCAAACTCACCGCCGAACAGATTTACAGCGTCAACCAAGGCAGCCTCAAGGATGCAGTGGTACAGTTTGGCGGCGGCTGTACCGGCGAAATCATCAGCGCCGAGGGGCTGCTGCTCACCAACCACCATTGCGGTTACAGCCAGATTCAGCAGCATTCGTCGGTGGAGAATGACTACCTCACCAAGGGCTACTGGGCCATGAACCGGGAGCAGGAACTACCCAATCCGGGCCTGACGGCTACGTTTATTGTGCGCATGGAGGACGTAACCAGCCAGGTGCTGATGGGCGTACCGAAAACCAACGTGCAGGAAGTGGACCGCGAGAAACTGGTGCAAACCAACATCCAGCGCGTGGCGCAGGCCGCCGTGCAAGGCACGCACTACCAAGCGTTTATCCGGCCGTTCTACAACGGCAACGAATACTATATGTTTGTAACCGAGGTGTTTCAGGACATCCGGCTGGTGGGCGCGCCGCCGAGCAGCATCGGTAAATTCGGTGGCGACACCGACAACTGGGCCTGGCCCCGCCACACCGGCGACTTCAGCATTTTCCGCATCTACGCCGGCCCCGACAACAAGCCCGCGGCGTACTCCAAAGACAACGTGCCTTTTAAGCCGCGTCATCACCTGCCCATCTCGCTGGCTGGTGTGCAGCCCGGCGACTTCACGCTGGTGTTCGGCTTTCCGGGCCGCACCAACGAGTACCTGACCAGCTGGGGCGTGGAGGAAACCTACTCGGTATCGAACCCCGCCAAAATCAAGGTGCGCGACGCTAAGCTGAAGGTGCTGAATACTGACATGGCGGCTTCCGACAAAGTGCGGATTCAGTACGCGGCCAAGTACGCCAGCATTGCCAATTACTGGAAAAAGTGGATTGGCGAGAACCGGGGCCTGAAAAAGCTGGACGCCGTAACCCGCAAGCAGCAGCAGGAGACGGTGTTTCAGCAGTGGGCCAACAGCGGCGACGAAGCCCGCAAAGCCGCCTATGGCACCCTCCTGCCGCAGCTTCAGCGCAGCTACACCGCCGCCCGCGACTACACCCTGGCCCGCGACTACGTAACCGAAGCCGCCCTCGGCATCGAACTGATTGCTGTGACCAACAGCTTGTTGCCGCTGGCCGAAATGGTGGAAAACAAGGTACCCGCCGCCGAGCTGGCCACGGCCGTGGAGAAAGCCAAGAAAGGCACCGCCAATTTCTTCCGCAACTACAGCGCCCCCACCGACCGGAAAGTAGCCGTCGCGCTGCTGCCGCTCTACGCCACCGGCACGCCCACCGCACTGCTTCCAGCCTACGTGAAGGCGCTGCCCAAGCAATTTCCGGGCGCCGCAGGCTGGGCCACCTACGTGAACCAGCTGTATTCTACCTCGCGCCTGACCAGCAACGAAAGCGCCCAGGCCCTGCTCGATGAAGTGGCCAACGGCAACGCCCGTGCCTTGCTCGACGACCCGGCTGCCAAGCTGGCCTCCGCCATCACCAGCAACTACCGCACGGCCATTCTGCCCACCTACACCGCCGCCACCGACAACATTGCGCTACTCCAGCGTACCTACGTGGCCGGTTTGCGCCAGCAGCAGCCCGAGCGCACCTTCTACCCCGATGCTAACTCCACCCTGCGCGTCGCTTACGGCCAGGTGCAGCCCTACCAGCCCGCTGATGGCACCCAGTACGAGTTCTACACCACCCTCGACGGCATCATGGAAAAGGCCGACCCTACCAACCCCGAGTTTGAAGTTCCGGCTCGTCTTGCTGAGTTGTACCAGACCAAGGATTACGGCCCCTACGCATACAAAGGCAGCGTGCCCGTGGCCTTCATTGCCACTAACCACACCACCGGTGGCAACTCCGGCTCCCCCGTCATCAATGGCCGCGGCGAGCTAATTGGCACCAACTTCGACCGGAACTGGGAGGGCACCATGTCCGACATCATGTTCGACCCCGACCGGGTGCGCAACATCACGCTGGACGTACGCTACATGCTATTTGTGGTGGATAAGTTCGCCGGCGCCAAGCACTTGGTCAACGAAATGACCCTGGTTGACAATCCGAACGACGTGAAACCAGAATCGGGCAAGAAAGTGAAGAAGGTGAAAGTGAAGAAAGCCAACGCGAAAACGGCGGCGTAGCTTCTTGCCTGACGATTTAGAAAGACGGACCTTGCCTTAAGGCAGGGTTCGTCTTTTCTTTTATGTTTTCACCTGAAGTATTATCGGAGCTACAGAGTCTCACTCAATTGATTCCAGGTTTGTCCTCTTTACGAATTCGCTATACTACCTCCGCGCTACTCATTACTACTGGAATTATTGACCCGGAAGTGGCGCTGCCGTTTGGATGCGCCCCGTTTGTTGGAATAATTTTATGCTTGGTGTGCCTATGCGTCGTTTTTCTACACGGCTTCTGGATTTGGATTCCGTTCTTGATGATAGGCATTATTGCCTGCGGCTATATGCTGTTCTATGTTAACCGGCGCGTAAATGCCAGTCAGCACATAGCACCCGATTTCATTATAGACACCACTACCCGCTGGATAACCTTACCACCTGTTTATGGTTGGTGGCGGACAACTCCAGTTCCGGGTGTGCGGTTCGAAGATGTGACTGGTATTGAAGCAAAGCTGGTTCACCTTAATACTGGCTATGGTGAGCTTGCCCGGTTGGAATTCTCACTTCGCAATAAATCCTCTCACTCCATTATAAGCCTACCCAGCTACGCCGTTACCCAACAGCTAGCATCGGTTTTGCAGCAGATTATCCTAGGCACGGAAACCTTTCCTTGTTTACCCACACAACAGTAAACGCAAGCAACTGTCACATTTTCACTTATGAATCTACTGTTCCTGCGAGCTACTGTTTTTAGAATGGCTTTGTTGGTTGCTACTCTAGGTTGTTATCTGAGAAGCGCCGCTCTTTTTGCTGCACCGCCAGCACCTACCCAACCGCCCACCGCTGCCACCGTACTGCTCCTGCTCCGACCGGCCGCCGTTTTCGATGGCGAGACGCTGCACTCTGGCTGGGTGGTGCTGGTGGAAAACGACCGGATCCGGGCCGTAGGACCAGCCGCACAGCTAACGGCCCCGGCCGGTGCCCGCACACTGGAACTGCCGGGCCTTACCTTGCTGCCGGGGCTGATTGAGGGCCACTCGCACCTGCTGCTGCACCCCTACAACGAAACGCCCTGGAACGACCAGGTATTACTAGAATCAGAGGCGCTACGGGTGGCGCGGGCTACGGCGCACGCCCGCGCCACGCTGGCCGCCGGCTTCACTACCGCCCGCGACTTAGGCACCGAAGGTGCCGGCTATGCCGATGTTGGGTTGAAGCAGGCCATTGAGCAAGGCGTCATTCCGGGCCCGCGCCTGCTGGTTGCCACCCGTGCCCTCGTAGCTACCGGCAGCTACGGCCCTAAGCTTTCCGCCGACGTGGAGGTACCCCAGGGTGCCCAGGAAGCCGACGGCGTGGATGGCATCATTCGGGCGGTGCGGGAGCAAATCGGTAAAGGTGCCGACGTCATCAAGGTGTACGCCGACTACCGTTGGGGCCCGAACGAGCCCAGCCGCGCTACTTTCTCGCAGGACGAGCTGAACTTAATTGTGCAAACGGCCAACAGTGCCGGCCGCCCGGTAGTGGCTCACGCCAGCACGCCCGAAGGTATGCGCCGCGCCACCCTGTCCGGCGTGCAAACTATAGAGCACGGCGACAACGGCACCGCCGACGTGTTCAAGCTGATGAAGCAGCGCGGTGTGGCGCTCTGCCCTACCGTTGCGGCCGGCGACGCCATTTCGCAATATCGTGGCTGGCACAAAGGCCAAGGCCCGGAACCCGAGCGTATTCGCCAGAAACGGGAAAGCATGAAGCTGGCCCGCCAAAGCGGCGTGCAACTCGCTATGGGCGGCGACGTGGGCGTATTCGCGCACGGCGACAATGTGCGCGAAGCCGAGCTACTCGTCCGCGAATATGGCTTCACGCCGCTCGACGTGCTACGTGGCTTCACCAGCGGCAACGCCCGCATCTTCCAGCTCCCCGACCGGGGCCGCATCCAGCCCGGCCTCCTCGCCGACCTCGTGGCCGTAGCCGGCGACCCAACCCAGGACGTAGCCGCCCTCCGGCAGGTAAAGCTGGTGCTGAAAGGCGGCGTGGAAGTGAGGTAACCACCTGTCATTCCGAGCGGAGCGAGGAATCTGGATGAAGTCGTTGATACCGTTTCACCTAGATTCCTCGCTCCGCTCGGAATGACAGTAGTATACCGGTGTTTTACCCCGGCCGCTCCACGCCTAGCGCCTGTAGCTGCTCGGCGTACTTGTCGTAGATAACCCGCAGGTCGGCGCCGTGCTTGTCGGCATCTACCCCGATGCTGACGTTGCTGGTGTGGAAGCGGTGCAGGTGGCTGATGTGGGGCGAAATAATGGGCAGGTGGCCGGCCAGCAGGAACCGCACATACAGGTCGAGGTCTTCGGCCATTTCAATCGTCTCGTCGTAGCCGCCTACTTTCTCAAACAGGCTGCGCGAGTAGCATACATTGCCTTGGATGAAGTGCTCGGCTTTAAAGATGGCCTTGAGCATATCGGTAGTGGACTCGAAGCGCCAGGCGTAGTAATCTTCGCTGGGCAGGTAGCGCCGCTCTTCATCAACCCGCAGAAAATCAGCCACAAACCACGGCTGACCCGGGTGGCGCTGCACGAGGTCGGCGTAGTGGTAGAGGCAGCGCTGGAGCAGCACGTCGTCGTCGTCGAGGGGGACCAGCCAGGCGTCGGCGGGCGTTTCACGGATCAGCAGGTTGCGGGCGGGGCCGGGTGCCAGCTTGGTTGGCTGGCTGATGACGCGCACCGGGCCGTCTTTTTCGGTGGCGGTGTTCAGCCAGTTGGCGGTGTCGTCGGTGCTGCCGTTTTCAAGAATCAGGTGCTCGTATTGAATGTCGAGCGGAGCCGTGATGGTGGCGCGGACGCTGGCCACGGCTTCAGGTAAAAACTGGACGCGGTTGTAGGTCGGTGTGATAACCGTGAAGTGCATAGCAGGTAGTGCAAGAAGTAAAACGGCCGGCAGCATGCTGGCCTCGGAAGGCTCCCCAACGGCGGGGCTCCCTCTTATTCTGGTAGAAACTGGAAAAAGTTGCCCCCTGCCCTATCTGCTGTCAACTTTATACGCTGCCAGGCGTTAGTTGGCACTCAAGCTCCAGCTATGGCTAAGTTCGTTGTTACGCTGCATCTGCCAGTGGTTTTCTCTGAAGATTTTATAGCCCTCATTCCCCGCCACCGCGCCTTTATCAACCAGTTGATGGAAGATAATGTGGTGGAAACCTACGCCATAAGCGCCGACCGTACCCAAGGCTGGGTGACCATGAGCGGGCAGAATGAGGCAGTCATTCGGGATGCGGTACAGAAATTTCCGCTCTATCCGTTTTTTACCAAGGTGGAAATCCATGAACTGTTTCTCTTCGACAGCGCGCATGCCCGTTTCCCGCGCATCAGCCTAAATTAGGTGAGAAGAGACGAAATAAGTAGCTTGACTTCCTATCTGTTCTTCGGTTACTCCGGCTAAACGCACCCAGCACTAGTTCACCACCAAGTCGGCGCGGTTTATGTAAAGGCGGCCGTGTAGTACCCTTTGTTTTCGCTTATCTATACTATGACGCGTTTTTTTCGGCTTGTGGCCTTTTTGCCTGTGAGTGCCGCGGTGCTAGGAGCCGCGCTGGCCTCCGCTCCTGTCCCCGCCGCCGACCGAATGACCACCGAGCAGTTGATGAGCCGGCTGAGCAGTTCCATCGAAAACCTGAAGACGCTGCGCTGCAACGTGCGCGCCCAGGAGCGCCTCAGCAACGGCAAATATCAGCAGGCGCGCACCCTTATGAAGATGACGTTCAGCCCGCAACGCATCTACCTCAAAAACGCCAAAGGCATTGAGGTGCTGTGGGTAAGCGGCCAAAACGACGGCGACGCCTGGGTGTACCCCAACAGCTTCCCCTACGTGACGCTGAGCTTGGACCCCAACGGCTCTATCATGCGCAAAAACCAGCACCACAGTGCCCTTGATGCCGGGTTTGGCACCATCTCCGACCTTATCCACGGCTCCGCCCAGCGCCGCGACCATAGCTTCGAGCGGAGTTTCCGCTACACCGGCGACTCCACCGTGGCGGGCCGGGCCTGCTACGTGCTGGTGTCCTCGTTTCCGCAGTTCAAGTACGTGACCTACAAAGCCGTAGCTGGCGACACGCCCGCCCGCATTGCCGATAAATTTGGGTGCGGCGAGTACCGCGTAATGGAACGCAACGGCCTAGACCCCGGCGAAGCCATTGCCGTGGGCCAGACGCTGCAAGTGCCCAATAGCTACGGCCGCCGCACCCTCGTCTGCGTCGATCAGAAGCTGATGCTGCCCACGGTAGTGGAAGTGCACGACGACAAAGGCCTGTTCGAAAAGTTCGAGTTCAGCGACATCGTGGCCAACCAGCCCATTCCTGCCGCCGAGTTCACCAAAGACTACCCGGACTACAAGCTGTAGAACGCGGATTTTGCAGATTAGTCGGATTCCGTGGATTTTGTGGACGATTGTAGACGAAACAGGCTTGCCAATATGGCAAGCCTGTTTCGTTAAATAGCATCAGCCCTGAATCGTCCACAAAAACCGCGGAATCCGACTAATCTGCAAAATCCGCGTTTCAGCGACGCATGGCTTTTTCGATTTCGTCCCACATGGGGGCCGGAATGGCTTCGAGCTTGTTGAATTCGCCGGCGCCGTTCAGCCATTCACCGCCGTCGAGGGTTACTACCTCGCCGTTCATGTAGGCCGCGAAATCCGACACCATGTAGGCCGCCAGATTAGCTAGCTCCTGATGGTCGCCGACGCGCTTGAGCGGGACGCTGGCGGCGGGGTCGAGCTTCTTGGCAAGCGGCTCGGGAAAGAGGCGGCTCCAGGCGCCTTCAGTGGGGAACGGACCGGGCGCAATGGCGTTAGAACGGATTCCGTATTTGGCCCACTCCACGGCCAAGGAGCGGGTCATGGCCAGCACGCCGGCTTTGGCAGCGGCTGAGGGTACCACATAGGCTGAGCCGACGGAGGCATAGGTAGTAACGATATTGAGGATGGTGCCGGGTTTCTGGTCGGCAATCCAGCGCTTCCCGAAGGCGAGCGTGCAGTTGTAGGAGCCGCGCAGCACGATGTCCACAATTACGTCGAACGCCTTGTGGCTCAGGCGTTCCGTGGGGCTGATAAAGTTGCCGGCTGCGTTGTTGAGCAGCACATCTACCCCGCCGAATGTGGCAATGGTTTGTTCGAGCAGCGCCTCTACTTCGTTGTACTTGCGTACGTCGCACTGCACGGCCAGTACGCTGCCGCCGGTTTGCTGGCGTAGCTCCTCGGCGGTTTTTTCCAGCACGTCGAGCTTGCGGCTGCTAATCACCACATTGGCCCCCAGCTGCAAAAAGTAGGTGGTCATGGCGCGCCCCAGGCCGGTACCGCCGCCCGTCACGACGATGGTTTTGCCTTGGAGTGCGTTGTCGCGGAGCATGGGTTGGGCGTAGGGATGGGAAGACATTGGGTAGGGAATAGTGGGAAAGGTGTAAGGTGCCAGTAAGCGGCTGCACACGGCGGGTTGTTTCGCCGCTCAAATAAAGGGCTTATTCCAGTAACTGTTCAGCACAGGTCGGCTGGTTTCTTACCGCGCCCCTATCCTTCCTGTTACGGCAGTAATGTTTTCAGAATTGCGCCCCGGGAAGCAAGCCCGCTACCACTAAAACATACCTCTATTACAATCTGCCGGCTCTTCGCTACCGTTCAGCTACCTGGTTATCCTTGGCTGCCACGATAGTAGAGCAAGACCAAGTTCGAAAAAACTCTTAACTAGCCTTACTTGAGCGGCACTGCCGGGCGGCAGCGTTCTACTGCTTCTTACGGCGCGAAGGAAAATTCCTCACCTTTACCTCGCATGACAACGAACTCTCTCTCTGCTACTGCTCCCAGGCCAACCTCCACCATTGCTGTTTTGGGCTGTGGCTGGCTGGGTTTGCCCTTGGCGCAAGCCCTGGTTGCCGATGGCTACACCGTCAACGGCTCGACTACCACCCCTGCTCAATTACTGACCTTGCGCGACGCCGGTATCCGGCCGTATCTGCTGCGGTTAGGTCCCGAGTTTTCGCAAACCGATGCCGACTCCCTGCACGCCATGCTCCACGACGTAGACGTGCTGGTGCTTAACGTGCCGCCCCGCGCCGCCGCCGCGGGCACCTACCCCACCCTGTTGCGCCCGGTGGGGGCCGCCGTGGCAGCAGCCGGCGTACGGCATGTGTTGTTTGTTAGCTCAACCGGCGTGTATCCCGATGAGCCGCGCACCATGCGCGAAGCCGACGCCCTTTCCTCGCCCGACGCTCCTTCCGACCTGTTGCGCGCCGAAGGCCAGTTTACGCCGCGGCGCGGGCAGTGGCTTACTACGGTTGTGCGCCTGGGCGGCCTTATCGGCCCTGAGCGGCCGCCTGGGCGGTTCCTGGCTGGTCGGCACGAGCTAAAGCAAGGCAATGCCCCCGTCAATCTGATTCACCTCGACGACTGTATCGGGCTGTTGCGCCATATTATCCGCGAGAAAGTGTGGGGCTACACGTTCAATGCCTGCGCCGCCCAGCATCCTACCCGCCGCGACTTTTACCCGGCCGCCGCCGCCCACCTGGGCCTGGAAGCTCCCACCTTCAGCACTGAGCCCGCCACTAACAGCGGCAAAACCATCGACACCACCCTCCTGCGCCAAACCACCAACTACCACTTCCGCCACGACGATTTAGTAGCGGCGCTGGCGTATTGCTGATTCAATGATTGGGGGAGAGGATGAAAGGATGATTGGATGTAGAGGAGGCATCCAATCATCCTTTCATCCTCTCCCCTAATCATCCTCCCTCATCCCGCCGTATCTTTGCAACCGTGAAGGATGCAAACAATACGGTAGCCGTGCTGGGTGGCGGCGCAGCGGGTTTTTTTGGGGCCATTGCCTGTGCCGAAGCTAACCCGCAATTGACCGTTTATTTGATTGAGAAAACCGGCAAGCTGCTCAGCAAAGTGCGGATTTCGGGCGGGGGCCGCTGCAACGTGACGCATGCCGCCGATACCCCGGCGCAACTCGTACTGCACTACCCGCGCGGGGCCAAACAGCTTAAAAAACCGTTTCGGCAGTTCGATGCGCAAGCCACTATCCGCTGGTTCGAGAGCCGGGGCGTCCGCCTCAAAACCGAGCCCGACGGCCGTATGTTTCCCGTTACCGATTCGTCGGAAACTGTTGCCCAGTGCCTGCTGGATGCAGCGCGTAAAGCCGGCGTGCAACTCCTTACCCAAACTTCGCCCGAACAGATTGAGCCGCTGCCTGACGGTGGCTTCCGCTTGCAGCTAGTGGGCGCGCACCCCGGCCAGATGCTGGTCGATAAATTGCTGATTGCTACCGGCGGTGCGCCCAAGTCCGAGCAATATGCGTGGCTGCGGGCCTTAGGGCACAGCATTCAGGAGCCGGTACCGAGCTTGTTTACGTTCAACGTGCCGGAGTCGCCGCTGCGGGAGCTGCCGGGCGTGAGCGTGCCGCACGTGCGGGTGCGGGTAGCCGGCGAAAAGCTGGAGTACGAAGGCCCTATCCTGGTGACGCACTGGGGCGTGAGTGGCCCGGCGGTGCTCAAGCTCTCGGCCTGGGGTGCCCGCCGCCTACACGAGCTGAGCTACCAAAGCACTGCCCTTATCAACTGGCTCCCAGAGCATACCGACGACTCCCTGCGGCACTATCTGCGCGAGTTCCGGGAACAACACGGCAAGAAAGTGGTAGCCTCCAACCCGCTGTTTGGGTTGCCGCAGCGCCTGTGGCGGACGCTCACCGAGCAAGCCGGCGTGACCGAGGAAGTGCGCTGGAACGAGCTACCTGCCAAACCGCAAAACCGCCTCATTGAGGCGCTGCTCAACACCGCCCTGCCCGTGCGCGGCAAAACCACTTACAAAGACGAGTTTGTGACCTGCGGCGGCGTAGTGCTTGGCGAAATCAACATGAAGACCATGGAGAGCCGCCGCGTACCGGGCCTCTACTTCGCCGGCGAGGTGCTGGATATTGATGGCATCACCGGCGGCTTCAACTTCCAAGCCGCCTGGACCACGGGGTATCTGGCGGGCCGCGCTATGGCTCAGCCAGCTGTGATACTTAACCCACAGCCATAAAAAAAGCCATCCTGCTGAGCAGAATGGCTTTTTACTGGTTACTTACACTACAACATCGTTAGTACCGATTGTCGTCGTTGTCACGGTTTCGGCGCGACGAATTGTTGTCCATGTCATCGTCTTGGTTGGCGCGGTACTGATTGCGCCGGTCCTGGTCGTGCTGCCAGTCCCGGTTACCGGAGGTATTCCGCATCGACCGACTGTCCGACATGCCCTCGTTCCGGTAGTTGCCGTTGCGCATGTCGTTGCCTTGGTTGCCCATGCCGCTTTGGTTGTACCCGCGGTTCCGGTCGGAGTAATAGTCGTTATCGGAGTTTCTCCGCCCGCTCTCCTGGTTGTAATTTCCTTGGCCGTAACCGCCGCCTTGGTTGTAGCCGCCCTGGCCGTAGTCGTTGCGGCCATAGTTGCCTTGGCCGGAGCGGTAGTCGTTGTCTTGGTTCCGATACTGGCTGCCACCGTAGTTGGAGCGCCGGTCCTGGTCGTAGCCGCGGTTGCCCTCGTACCGGTCGTTGCCGTAGTTGCTGCCGTACCCCGACGACATCCGGCCGTTGTCCCCGTAGCCCCGGTTCCGGTCCCAATCCTGCCGCGAATCGTAGTCGTTGCGCGACGACTGATTACCACCGTTCCAACGCTGCTGGTCGTCGTTGTAGCGGCCTGATTGGTCGTTGTCGCGCATATTGCCCCAGTTTTGCTGGCTGCTCCGGTTCTGGCCGTAGCCATAGTTGCTGCGGTCATTATCGTTGCGGCCCATGTTCCCATACTGGTTGCTGCCGTAGCCATACCCGCCTCGGTCGTCGCGGTCCTGATACGAAGAACGGCCCGAATCGTACGACGAATAGTCGTTTCGATACTGGCCGCCCCGGTTGCTTCCGTATTGCTGGTCGTTGTTGTCGCGGTATTGATTGCCGTAGCCGCCCTGCGAGTTACCGTAGTCGCTACGGCCCATATTGCCGCTCATGCTGTTATTCCACGATTCATTCCGGTCGTTTTGGTCTTGGCTGCCCATACCCATATCATGGCGGCTAGTGGCATCGTGGAGGTGGTTCTGGCTTTGATTTTCCGACGAATTCATTTTGCTTTTTGCTTTGGAGGTGGGAGATTTTGAAGCAGAAGAGGACGAAGGTGCGGCCGGTTTTTTGGCCGCAGTAGAACTAGTATTCTTGGCGGTTGGCGCTTTTTTGACTTCCGATTTCAGCGAAGTAGGGCTGGCTTCTTTGTTTTCCGTGCGCTTCTCGTTGCCGAGGCCGCCTGCCCTCATGCTGGTTTCAGAAGCCGCCAATGACTGGCTGGAAGTGGGGTTACTGCCAGAATTGGTAGCCGACAAACCCGTGGGTGGTGAGCTGGTAGTAGCGGTAGTGGTGCTGCCGGTAGCAGACGAAGTACCTGCTTTTTTATCCGACGAGCCACTGGAAGTTCCAGGCGAAACGCCGCTGCCGGCATTCATCGGATTGAGCTGATCTTTTTGTTCGTTTTCCATAATGGTGGGATTAGGAGGGAAAGAAAAGAACGGAACTACATTTGCCCTAATACGCCACCAATTCGCTCTGGTTGAGGTTTATACCTACTTATTGACGTATAAATTCTTGGTATTTACCGAGTATTCCAGCCTGTATTTCTCCTGCTGGTTGTCTCGGTGTTGCAACCAGTTTATGCAGCAAGGTTGGCTAGCATTGCGGGTATCTCTCCGTCCACTCCCCTGTTTTGCCGTCCCATTTAGCGTGTTATTACCAACACTTCTGCTTTGGCGGTAGCGTAGTACCAAAGGCAACCGGTTTAGGGCAACCCTGCACTTACTTTCGCAGTAAAGGAGTGCAGATTATTCTTCCCCAAACACAAACTCTCTTTCCTCATGGAAGCCAAAGCAACCCAAGCCCTCCTCAACGAACTCCTCGAAACTCTGAAAGACGGCGAAAAAGGATATTCCGAAGCCGTTACCGACGTAGAGGATCATGATCTGAAGGAGGTATTCAAGAAATACGCCGTACAGCGCGACGGTTACCTCACCGAGTTGGAAGACCAGATGCACCAGCTCAACCTGAAGGCTGAAGAAGAAAGCTCCATCACCGGCACCATTCACCGCGCTTTCATCAACCTGAAGTCGGCTATTACCAGCAAGAGCCGCCACGCCATCCTCGCTGAGTGCGAGCGGGGCGAAGACTACGCCAAGAAAGCCTACGAAACGGCCCTGAAAGCTGAAGGCCTCCCCGGCCAGCTGAAATCCATCATCGAAAAGCAGTACGCCGGCATCAAGCAAGGCCACGACGAAATCAAAGCCCTGCGCGATTCTGCTGCCTAGAACGCGGATTTTGCAGATTAGTCGGATTCCACGGATTTTGGTGACGACTGAAGTTTAACTCAATAGATCAACAAACAAAAAGGCTTACCAGAGATGGTAAGCCTTTTTGTTTGTATTGCACGCAAAGCAATTAGACCAAGCGGTAATCGTCACCAAAATCCATGACAATCCGCGTCAATCTGCAAAATCCGCGTTCCTAGTCGCCTTGGTTGTCGCGGCGGCCTTTGTAGCCACCACCGTAGCTGCTGCTACCGCCGCGGTTACCACCGCCGTAGCTACCGCCACCCCGGTTGCCGCCGTAGCTGCCACCGCCGCGGTTACCACCGAAGCCACCTTCGCGGCTGCCGTAGCCGCTACCGCCTTCACGGTTGCCGCCGTAGCTGCCACCACGGTTACCACCGCCGTAGCTGCCGCCGCCCCGGTTGCCGCCGTAGCCGCCTTCACGCCGCTCACCACCGAAGCCACCTGGCCCACGCCGACGGTCACCGAAGTTGCCGCCTTCCTGTTGGGCGTCGCCTTCCTGCCGCGGCGTCGCCACGTTGAAGGAAACCGGCCGGCCGTTGATGTTGGTACGACCCAGCTGGCTAACCACTTCCTCGGTGAATTCCGACGGTACTTCTACAAAGCTGAACTTGTCGTAGAGCGAGATGTCGCCCACTTTGGCAGCCGTCAGGCCGGTGTTTTCGGCAATCAGGTCCACGATGTCGCGGGGGTGAATCTGGTCTTTCTTACCCATCGTCACGAAGAGGCGCGTGTAGCCGGGGCGGGCAGCACCTTGGGTGCGGCTCGCATCGAGGCTTTCCTGGGCGCGCTTATCTTCTTTCATCGTCATTTTCAGCAAGGCCGCAGCCACGTCCAACGACGTGATACCATCTTCCTGATCCTGATCCAGCAAACGCTGCACGCGGCTCACGTACTTATCAAGGTTGCCTTTGGTGATGACATCCTTAATAGAGTTGAGCATGAGCGTGGTTTTCACCTCCGACACATCCTCGAACGACGGCACCCGCTCCTGCTTGATAGTAGCTTTGGTGAAGCGCATGATGTCACGCAGCTTGTAGATGTCGCGGCCACTCACGAAGGTGAAGGCTTTGCCCAATTTACCAGCGCGGCCCGTACGGCCGATGCGGTGCACGTAGTATTCCTCGTCGGCGGGCAGGTCGTAGTTCACTACCACTTCCACGTTCTCCACGTCGATGCCGCGGGCGGCTACGTCGGTGGCCACTAGGATTTCCAGGGTGCCTTTGCGGAATTTGTCGAGGGTGTTCTGGCGCTGCTGCTGGCCCATGTCGCCGTGCAAACCTTCGGCGAAATAGCCTTTGGCCTGCAAATCGCCCACAATTTCGTCCACCATGCGCTTGGTGTTAGCGAAGACGATGCCCGACTTGATGTTGTACATGTCGATGAGGCGGGTCAGCACGTCCTTCTTCTGCGGACCACGCACCTCGAAGTAGCTCTGCTCGATGTTGGTAACCGTCATTTCCTGATGGTTCACCTTCACAATCTGCGGATCCTTCTGGTAGCGCTTGGTCATCTCCATGATCGGCTTACTCATGGTAGCCGAGAAGAACACCGTCTGGCGCTCCTCAGGCATTTTCTTGAGCACCGTCTCGATGTCGTCGCGGAAGCCCATGTCGAGCATTTCGTCGGCTTCATCCAGGATGATCATCTTGCAGTTTTCGAGCTTCAGGGTACCCCGCTCGATGTGGTCCATTACGCGGCCGGGCGTACCAATTACAATCTGCACACCACGCTCCAGGGCGCGGAACTGCCGGTCGTAGGAGCTACCACCGTAAATAGGCACTACGGCCAAACCACGCTTGTACTTGCCCAGCTTCTGGATTTCGCCGGAAACCTGCACCGCTAGTTCGCGGGTGGGGCACAACACCAGTACCTGCACTTCGCGCGAGTTGGTGTCGATGTTTTCAATGGCAGGGATACTGAAAGCGGCCGTTTTGCCGGTACCCGTCTGGGCCTGGCCGATTACGTCACGGCCTTCGAGCAGCACGGGGATGGCAGCAGACTGAATCGGAGAGGCTTCTTCGTAGCCTACTTCCGTAATAGCGCGCTGCATTTCTTCTGAGAGCGAAAGCTCTTCAAATCTTACTTTTTCCATTTTGTGTTTTGATGGAGTGGAGACACTACGCTCTGAAAACAGCGGATTCAGCGACGCTCTTCTCCCACTCTCTCACAACGACAAGTGACGGAAGCAACGGACGGAAGACAAAGCCGGCCAACAATTTTTATACTTAGGCAGCTACAAGCTGCGCGGAACGAGGCCGTTCTCAAATGCGGCTGCAAAGGTAGGGATAATAAAACGCAATTGCTACACTTTCTCTACTATTTCCACTTTGCGTGGCACGTCTGCTGCGCGTTTTAACTCAACAGAACACAAAAAAAGCAGGCTCTTTGGAGCCTGCTTTTCAATCGTATCCGGAAAGCGGATGGACTAAGCCAACTTAACTTTCACAGCGTTCAGACCCTTACGGCCTTGAGCAATTTCGAACTGAACCTTGTCGTTGTCACGGATTTCGTCGATCAACTCGGTAACGTGAACGAAGATGTCTTCGCCAGTCTCGTCCACTTTGATGAAACCAAAACCCTTGGTCTCATTGAAAAATTTTACAGTTCCTGTCTGCATGGTACTTTTGTGATGGATGTTTTCTAAGAAAAGCGGTACTCAACTCCGCTTTCCCTTCCTTACGAAAGTACTCAACTGGACAGCGTAAACCTCTTTTTCTTAAACTGCCTCAAAGATAGAAGAAGTTTCCAACTTCGTAGCGCCATGACACAATATTATATTGTGAACCGGAAATAGGGTTGAGCTTCGGGAGGTGGGCGTTTGTGCGTTCCTTTGCCTTCTACTGTTCGCTTCTCTCCTACGCTATGGAAACGCCCGCCTTCCGCTTCTCGCGCCTCATCACGGTGCAGCCCCACGACATTGATGAGTTCGACCACGCCAACAACGTGCAGTACGTGCAGTGGGTGCAGGACACGGCGGCGGCACACTGGCACACGGCCTACCCGCCCAGCGAAGGGCACTCGTATATATGGGTGGTACTGGAACACCGCATCCGCTACCATCACCCCGCCCTACTCGGCGATGAACTGCGTTGCATTACCTGGATTGGCGACGTGCGCGGCGCACAAAGCCAGCGCTTCGTCCGCATTGAGCGGGCCGCCGATAACAAGCTACTCTGCGAAGCCGAAACCCAATGGGTATTCCTGGACTCGCAGACCAAGCGCCCGGCCCGCGTAACGCCGGATATGGTGGCGCGGCTGTGGGGACCGGTGTAAGGTGAGTTCAGCAGGTCTTTTCAGTTATAATCGTGAAGTTCTATAAAGCTCTTCCAACATACCGAAATAAGCATATTGCCCAGCGACCCATGCACTAACAACCAAAATCACACAGCCTAAAATACTTAAAAGCAGCAGATCAGATTTGCGACCTACTTTCTCTATCCTACTATAGAATAGCAAGTTGACTATAAAAAGAACGATTGTTACACTTAAAGAAATATAAATATTTGCAGTTACGTGTCGATCAATCCACATCTCCAACGACTCAGTTACTGGCGGCCTTACTATTATTGCCAATTCAAAATAAAATGACCATGCGACAATAAATATCAGTGAATTAACAAGGTATTTAATTGTCTGCTTTACAAGTTCTATACGCCTTTTGAATAGCCCAAACAGTAACAGAACCATGAGAAATACCCAAACTGTATATGCGAGGTATATTCCAAACCATATTAACGATGTGATTACTTGATGATTCATATAACGTTTGATTAAATGATTTATAGCAATTTACAATGACCGCAATGTTATTAATTGTTGGCCTGTTTTTGAAATAATACCTCCACAAGATAATGCCCGCCACCTTCCGCATCTACTCTTCTTCTGCCGGCTCCGGCAAAACGTATCAGCTTACCAAGGAATACCTGAAGCTGGCGCTGGGCGACGAAGACCCGGGGTATTTCAAGCGGGTGCTGGCCATCACCTTTACTAACGATGCGGCGGGCGAGATGAAGCAGCGCATCATTGGGGCGCTGCGCAAGTTTGCGTACCCCACTGAGGGCGAGCCGGATATGCTGCTGGCAGAAGTGGCGGCCGAGCTAGCAGAAGAAGGTAAGATGCCGCGCTTTGCCAGCACGGCCGCAGACCAGCAACAGGAAGTCCGGCGGCGGGCACAGGCTACGTTTCGGCTGGTGCTGTACCACTACGCCGATTTTGCGGTGAGTACCATCGACTCGTTTGTGCAGCGTATTGTCACGGCTTTTACCCGGGAGCTGGGGCTGCCGGCCACGTTTGAGGTGGAGCTGGATACCGAGGCCGTGCTGCAAACTGCCGTGGCGGCGCTGCTGGAAAAGGTGAACCGCGACCCAAATTCCAAGCTGCTGGCGCGTACGTTGAGCGAATACGCGCTGAGCCGGGCCGAGGAAGGCAAGAGCTGGAACAACCTGGCGGGTGAGCTGGTGGAATTCGGTGGCTTCCTGTTCAATGAAACCGTGCACGAAGCCGTGGCGCAGCTCCAGACGCTCACGCTCCAGGATTTTCGGCGGCTGCACGAGACACTCCGCAAGCGGCGGGAGCAGATTGAAGGCGAGTTTCGGGCGGTAGGTGAGCAGGCCACGGCGGCGCTGGCCGCGGCCGGCGTTACGGAAACCGACTTGTACCAGGGCCGCAGCGGCATCTTCGGGTACGCCACGAAATGGGACGAGCGCCTGTTGCCCGAAAAGGAAGCGAATAGCTACGTGCGCGCCACCGTGGAGCAGGATAAGTGGTACAGCGGCAAGGTGAAAACCGCCGCTGACCGCCAGCGTGTGGATGAAGCCAAAGCAGCGCTGCTGACCGCCTACGAGCAATTCGAGCAACTGCGCGCCACCGTGTTGCCCGACTATCTGCTGCTGGCCGCCATGCAGCCCTACCTGTTTCACGCTTCCCTGCTCAGCGAAATGAACAAGATTGTGGAGCAGGTGAGCCGGGAGCGGAACATTGTGCTGATCAGTGAGTTCAACCGGCGTATTGCCAGCATCGTGCTTACCGAGCCGGTGCCTTTTCTGTACGAGCGGCTGGGCGAGCGGTACAACCACCTGCTCATCGACGAGTTTCAGGATACGTCGGTGCTGCAATGGAACAACCTGCTGCCGCTGGTGGAAAACGCCGTGGCTACCGACAACCTCAGCCTGGCCGTGGGCGACGCCAAACAGGCCATTTACCGTTGGCGGGGCGGCGAGATGGAGCAGATTCTGCGGCTGCACCAGGGTCAGACCGACGCCCTGATAAACCGCGCCGCCACCCCCGAAATGCAGGAGCTGCTGCGGGAGCGGTACCTCACCCTCGACCAAACCCTGGAGCCGGTTTCGCTGAACGTGAACTACCGCTCGGCCGCGGAAATTGTGGGCTTCAACAACAGCTTCTTCCACCACATTCGGGAGCAGCACGCCACGTTTCCGTTGGTGCAGGACTTGTTTGGCGCGGATTTTCAGCAGACGGTACCGGGGGGAACCTCACGCCCAACGATTACCTCACCCCCTAGCCCCCTCTCCAAAAGAGAGGGGGAACTAGCTCTAGATACTAGTGCTAGCTATACAGCCGAGGACTTCGATTTCACCAGAGCTACCGATTTCGATTTAGAGCTAGAAAAAGATACTAAAACTAGTTCCCCCTCTCTTTCGGAGAGGGGGCTAGGGGGTGAGGTCCCCGCGGGCCAGGGCCACGTAGAAATTCTATTCACGCAGGACGCTGCGCCGGCTCAACTCTACGACGCCGACCACGGCACGTACGACGACGCGCTGCTGCCCGGCTACCCCGCCGGAGCCAGCCTCGACTACGACGAAAGCACCCTCTACCTCACGCTGGCGCTGGTGGAGCAGGCCCTGCGCGACGGGTTTCAGCTGCGCGACATTGCCGTGCTCAGTCGGCGGCGGCGGGGGAGCCGGTTGGTGGCTAAGTTCTTGAAGGAGCGTGGCTACGACATTATTTCCGCCGATTCGCTGTCGTTGGAGTTTGCGGAGGTGGTGAATCTGCTGGTGGCTATTTTCCGGGTGTTCAACCAGCCTGCCGACACGCTGGCGCGGGCCGAAGCCTTGCTGCTGCTCGATAAGGTGGTGCGCAAGCTGGCCCCCACCCCCAACCGGGCCCGCCACATTGCCACGCTGGCCAACGCCGACCACGCCGGCGACTTCTACGACGAGTTCCGGGCGCTGGGCTACGATTTGCGGGAGCAGGAAACCGGCAACCTTGGCCTCTACGAACTCACGGAGCGACTCATCGGCTTGTTTGGGTTGCTGGGCCGCAACGGTGAAAGTGAGTACCTGTTCCGCTTTCTGGATCTGACCCTGGAATACAGCTTGCGCTTCGGCAACAACCTCAATAACTTCCTCACTTACTGGGATCAACGCAAGAGTGCGCTCAGCATCAACGCCCCCGCCGGCCGCGACGCCATTACCATCACAACGGTGCACAAGGCCAAGGGCCTGGCCTATGGCGTGGTGATTGTGCCGTTTGCCGATTGGAGCCTGGAGCCGTTCCGGGCCACGCTATTGTGGGGTCGGCTAACCGAGGCCGACAAGCCGGTGGCGGAAATGCCGGCCGTGGCGGTGGTGCCGCTCTCCAAGGCCCTCACCCGCACCGTTTTATCTGACCAGTATACCGAGGAGCGCGAAAAAACCTTCCTGGAAGGCCTCAACATGCTCTACGTGGCTTTCACCCGGCCCCGGCACCGTCTCTACATCATCACGAAGCGCCCGGAAACCAACCGCAAAGCCAGCTCCGCTGACACGGAGGCCGCTGAAACACCAGGCAACGCCGCCCGCAACGTGGCCGAACTGCTGCATGGCTACCTACGGCACCAAAACCGCTGGCAGGACGAGCAGGTGTCGTTTGTGTTGTCGGAAGGCGGGGTGGCGCCTCTATCCTCCACCAATCAGCAACCAACAACCAATAATTTCTACCTCTCGAACCTGGAAACGGCGCCCTGGGAAGAACGCCTGCGGCTGCGGCGGCACGCCAATACGGTGTTCGATTTCGACGAGCAGGAGCGGCTGGGCGAGTGGAACCGCAAGCTGCACTACGGGCTGCGCCGCCTGGTATTGGCCACCGACGTGGAGCGCGTAGCCCGGCAGCTGGTAGCGGAAGGCCTTATCAGCAACAAAGAGCGCCCCGCCTTGCAGGACCGTTTACACAAAGTGGTGCAGCACCCGCAGCTGGCGCACTATTTCAGCACACAGGTATCGGTGGAAACGGAGCGCGAGATACTGGTAGGCGGCGTGAAACGGCGCGACTACAAGCCCGACCGGGTGGTATTTGGAACCACGGCGCTGACTTCGGGCCGCTCGGGTACCCGCGTGACGCTGGTTGACTTCAAGGTGCCACCGCCGCAGCCGCAGCACCGGCGGCCGTTGCAGCAGTATGCCCAGTTGTTTCGGCAGCTGGGCTACGAGCAGGTGGAATGCGTGCTTTACTACTTTGGCAGTGAGGAAGTGCAGGTGTTTTAGTTGCGAGAACAGGTTTAGAAGTTAATCGAGCGAATTGTCAGAACGGTGTAGAGACGCATACTTGCGTCTCATCGTTGAACAAAATCGGCCGGACGGAGCGCCCGACGAGACGCAAGTATGCGTCTCTACACCGTTCTGACTGCCTTTTTGCTAACTCAAACAGCCTCTTAGTGCCCTGGTTGGAGTCTATTAGTAGCGCTAGCCTCTGCACTACCTATTCATTGAGGGGTTTGAACATCCCTTGGCCGGTGGTGGCGTAGTGCCACTGAAGTTTTGCCACTGCATTAGTAGGAACGGCAGTAGACAGGGAGTCGCGCAGGGCCAAGGCAGCGGAGGCGTCCGATAACTCCCCCCGAAGCGCATTTGTCATCTTGTAATACACGCTGTCGGTGGTCACCTTTGTGACTTGCACCAACCCGTAGCTGCGGCCATCATCGTTTGCTTTGAACTTGTAGCGGGCACCTACTGCCACTTGCTCGTCGCGAAAGGCGTTTTCGGCGGTGCCGGTGGAAGCGGCAGCACTGGCGGCGGAAGACGACTCGCTGTCAGCATCGGGCGGGGTGGTCTTGGCCACCACGAAGATGAACACCATAGCCACGCCGAGGAGTATCAACAGGGCAAAATTGGTAAGCGGAATGCGGGCTTGCGCCTGAATAGCTTGTACGGGAACTTGGTAAGCAGCAGGCATTTCGCGGGCCGTTAGGGTTTGCTTGCAGTGCTGGCACACGGTTACGCTGGTTTTTCCTATCGGGAAAGCCGGAATCCAAAACAGGTGGAAGTAGCGCGAAACAACGGTGCTGGTGAGAGAAGTAGTTGTGCCACAGTGCACACAGGCAACACCGGGCAATGGTACGGTAGTGATACGCGTGTTACCGATTCCGAAGAATAACAGCATAGAGAGTTTGTTATAAAGCTAACCTCTGTTCAAGGAGAGCGGGTGTCAATAAAAATCAAGCAATCAACGGCAAGGAGCCACTAAATAGGTAATTATTTTTGAAGCACCACCATACGCGCAACTCGCTGCGCTGAAGCCGGTACCTTTAGGATTCTCTTCCTCACGACATATGCTAGCACCCCAAACTGGCTCGGCGCGCAAGCCTGCGCTCATTTTTATCTTTATCACGCTGCTGCTCGACGTCATCGGGTTCGGCATCATTATTCCGGTGCTGCCCAAGCTGATTACGCACCTCACGGGCGAACCGCTCAGCGCCGCAGCGCGCTACGGCGGCTGGATGGGCTTTGCGTTTGCGGGCATGCAGTTCCTGTTTTCGCCGGTACTCGGCAACCTCTCCGACAAGTACGGGCGGCGGCCGGTGCTGCTGGTAGCCCTCTTCGGCTTCGGCCTCGACTACCTGTTTCTGGCTTTCGCCCCGAGCATTGGGTGGCTCTTTGTGGGGCGCATGATTGCGGGCATCACCGGGGCGAGTTTCACTACGGCCGGCGCCTACATTGCCGATATCAGCACGCCGGAAAATCGGGCGAAGAACTTCGGGTTGATTGGGGCGGCGTTTGGGTTGGGGTTCATTATTGGGCCGGTGCTCGGGGGCAAGCTGGTTGGGTTTGGGGCGCAGGTGCCTTTTCTGGTGGCGGCCGGCCTCACGTTTCTCAACTGGCTCTACGGCTTTTTCGTCTTGCCCGAATCCTTGGCGCCCGAAAACCGCCGGCCCTTTGACTGGGCGCGCGCCAACCCCATTGGCTCGTTGCAGCTGCTGCGCCGCTACCCGGTTATCTTGGGCATGGTGGGCTCGTTGGTGCTGATTTACATAGCCGGCCACGCCACCCAAAGCACGTGGGCCTACTATACCATGTATAAGTTTCATTGGAACGAAAGCCGGGTGGGCGACTCGCTGGGCGCCGTGGGCCTGCTTACCGGCCTGGTGCAGGGCGTACTCATCCGGTACCTCAACCCCAAGCTGGGCGCTACCCGGTCGGTACTGCTAGGGCTAGGGCTGTATGCTATTGGCTTTGTGTTGTTTGCGTTTGCCCCAACGGGCTGGCTGATGTTTGCGTTTCTGGTGCCTTACTGCCTGGGCGGTATTGCGGGGCCAGCCTTGCAGGGCATTATGTCGGGGCAGGTGCCACCTAATGAGCAGGGCGAGCTGCAGGGCGCGCTGACCAGCTTGGTTAGCCTCACGGCCATTGTGGGGCCACCCTTAATGACCAATCTGTTTTCCTACTTCACTGGCCCCAGCGCCCCGGTGCAATTCCCCGGCGCGCCTTTCCTGACCGGAGGGGTGCTTACCGTTGGGAGTCTGTTGCTGGCCATGCGCTCCTTAAGCAGCTACGAAGCCCCCGTTGAGGCCAGTGCCACAGCGGCAGAGTAAGGCTGGTTTAGCAGGGAAGCCGCTACACTGAGCCAGGCCTCCTACGTACTAACCAGTGGTATATGGCGTTAGCGCGGAATTACAGCTCACTGCCTCGCTGAACGACCTTGCCAGCCAGTACCGTGCGGTAGTTGGCATAGCCAGCTGCGGGGCCTGCTAGCTTGCGCATCTTTTTCGCTTAACTGCCAGTACGTTTTTATATGGATGCTAACTTGACTCTGCTGGTAAACGGGAAGCAACACACCCTTCGCCTCGACCCAGCTACGCCCCTGCTCTATGTACTGCGCAACGACCTGGCCCTGAACGGCCCCAAGTTTGGGTGCGGTTTGCAGCAGTGCGGTGCCTGTATGGTGCTGCTCGATGATGTGGCCTGGCCGAGCTGCCAGCTGCCCGTGCATCAGGTGACGGGCGGCGTGGCCATTACCACCCTCGAAGGCCTGGCCGCCCCCGACGGCACGCTGCATCCGGTGCAGGCCGCTTTTGTGCAGGAGCAGGCCGCGCAGTGTGGCTTTTGCCTGAACGGCATGGTGATGTCGGCGGTATCGTTGCTGCGGCAGTACCCGAAGCCCGATGAAGCGGCTATTCGCAACGGGCTGTTTCGGGTGCTGTGCCGGTGCAGCGTGCAGGCCCGCGCCATCAAGGCCGTGCAACGGGCCGCCGGCGTGTAGCGCCCGTTGCGGTCAGTGCCAATACCTTCCCTCCTGTTCCACTCATCAGCAAGCTCAGCTTCCGCCATACCACGCCCCGTGGGAGCTTAGCGCTACAAGCCAATGCCACACGATTCCGCTCCTATTCCTTCGCGCCGCGACTTTCTGAAAGGGGTTGGCTGTCTGACCGTTGGGTTTGTTTTGTTTGGCGCCAATCCGCTGCTGGCAGCCCCCGGAAACCCAGAGCTACCGGGTAGCTTGCAGGATAATCCGCGCATCAATGCCTGGCTGGAAGTGCTGGCCGATGGCCGGGTGCGGGTACTGACCGGCAAGATTGAAATCGGGCAGGGCATTAGAACCGCGGTGGCGCAAATAGCCGCCGAGGAGCTGGATATGCCCTTGGAACGGGTGGAGGTGGTACTGGCCGAAACCGGCCGCACCCCCGATGAGCGTTACACCGCCGGCAGTGCGTCTATCGAGCAAAGCGCCATGTCGGTGCGCTACGCGGCGGCGGCGGCCCGGCAGAAGCTGCTGATTTTGGCCGCCGCCCAGTTCAAAACCACGCCTGGCCGGCTCACGCTCCGCGACGGGGCCGTGCATGCTTCTACTGGTCGCCAGCTGAGCTTCGCGCAACTACTTGGCGGCCAGCAGCTCACCGATGAAGTACGCCTGCCCATCCAACTCAAGCCCAAGGCCAACTACCGCTACGTAGGCCAATCTATACCGCGCCCCGACATCGAGCAGATGGTGCGGGCCGAGCCGTATTACGTGCAGGATCTGCGGTTTCCGGGCATGGTGCACGCCCGCATCCTGCGCCCACCCAGCTACGAGGGGCGCCTGGCCAGCTTCGACACCAAGGCCCTGCAAAAGGCCGTACCGGGCGTGCTGCAAGTGGTAATCGACGGCAGTTTTGTGGCGGTGCTGGCCGAGCGCGAGTACGATGCCAAGCTGGCCCAGGACTACGGCCGGCTGCACGCCCGCTGGTCGGGGGGCCGTAAGCTGCCGGCCGACCAGCCGCTGGCCGAACACCTGCGCAGCCTGCCCGCCGTGGACAAGCGCACCACCGACAAAGGCAACGTGGACAGCCTCGCCACCGACGCCACGCTGCGCGCCAGCTACTTCAAGCCTTACCTCATGCACGGCTCCATCGGGCCAAGCTGCGCGGTGGCCCTGTTCGACAAAAACGAGTTACACGTCTGGACCCACAGCCAGGGCGTGTATCCGTTGCGCGATTCGCTGGCCAAGCTCTTGAAAATCAACCCCGACAATGTGCACGTAAAAGGCGTACCCGGCTCGGGCTGCTACGGCCACAACGGCGCCGACGATGTGGCGGCCGATGCCGCGCTACTGGCCCGCGCCGTACCGGGCCGCCACGTACGGGTGCAGTGGAGCCGCGACGACGAGCACGCCTGGGAGCCCTACGGCAGCGCCATGTTGTTTGATATGGCCGCCCGCCTCGACCCCAAAACCGGCCGCATTACGCACTGGCAGCACGAGCTATGGTCGGATACGCACAGTACCCGGCCGGCGGGCTCGCCCGAAAAGCTGCTGGCCGCGCAGTACCGCGCCACGCCGCTTTTACCCAAGCCCGAGGACGACTTCAGCGGCGGCATCTACCGCAACTCCGAGCCGTACTACGACTTCCCGGCCGTGCGCGTGGACACGCACTACGTGCAGGGGCCGCTACGGGTATCGGCGCTGCGTAGCTTAGGGGCTTACGGCAATATCTTCGCCTTGGAATGCTTCATGGAGGAGCTAGCCGTGAAATCCGGCCAGGATCCATACGAGTTCCGTTTGCGCCACCTCACCGATGAGCGGGCCAAAGCCGTAATTCGGAAGGTGCGCGACATGGTACGCTCCGAGAAGCTGGCCGCGCGCCAAGGCCTGGGCGTGGCCTTCGCGCGCTACAAAAACAAAGCGGCTTACTGCGCCGTGGTAGCCAAAGTGAGTGTAGCGCCCGAGGAAGACGGTGCCACGATTCGGGTGCTGAAAATCTGGTCGGCTATTGACGCCGGCGAGGTTATTAATCCTGATGGCCTCCGCAACCAAACCGAAGGCGGCCTCATTCAGGCAGCCAGCTGGACGCTCAACGAAGAAGTTCTTTTCAACACCCAGCAAGTCACGACCCGGCAGTGGGAGCAATACCCTATTTTCCGCTTTGATGAGGTGCCGCTGGTGGAAGTGGCCGTGCTGAACCGCACCACCGAGCCACCCCTGGGGGCCGGTGAAGCCGCCCAGGGCCCTACCGCCGCGGCCCTTGCCAACGCCGTATTTCACGCCTGTGGCAAACGAGTCCGGCAACTGCCGATACGGCCCGAGAAGCTGCTTTAGCATGAACAAGATGCCGTTTCTTCACTAAAAACCTGCTCCGTGTGTCATGCTGAGCTTGCCGAAGCATCTCTACCGCCAAAGTAAATTATATACTAGCGCGATAGAGATGCTTCGGCAAGCTTAGCATGACAGACGGAGCGGGTTTTCCCTCTTGAAAATTGCTACCCCTTGCCTAGCAGCTTCTTAACGCCTTTAATTGCTTCGGGCACGGCCAGCGCCAAGGAGGCCACGGACGCTACACTGGCCACCTGGCAGTAGAAGCACAGCGCCTTGTTTTCCTGCCATTCTTCCTGCCCCAGCTTTACGGTGGTCAGAGTATCAAACAAGGTCTTGAGGCCCATAGCTACCGGCAGCAGCGGCTGCTGCGAAGCGCGGTGCAAGCCACCGGCTCCGGCCAGGCAGGCGGTAAGGCCGTACGTGACCATCATGGGAAGGGCGTCGGGCGTGTCGAGGCGCTTGTAGCCGTAGTCGGAGGCGTCTACTTTGTCGGAATCGAAGGGGCCGATGGGCGGGTCGGGCAGGTGCTTGATGATGCCGGTTTGGTAGAGGCTCACGATTTGGCCGGCCGCCACCCCCAGGATGGAAAGGCCGATAATCCAGCGGCGGCGGGTAAGGTCGGCGCTTTGGCCGTTGCGGAGTTCGTAGCTAAGTTGCGTAGGGTTCATGGAAACCGTTTTTTGCAGTGAAATACTGCCAAAGGGTACGGTAACGGCTGCTGTCGAGTTAAAGAGGAGCTTAAAGCTGTGGCTTATCAGCAACAGTCCCAGTAGAAATACGCCTCCTCAAAACGGCCCTCTTTCAACGCCTGCTCATCAATGAAAAAATGCGCTACGCCTGAGTCTCCAAACATAATTTGTTGATCAATGTCGATTTGCAGAAGCTGAATGTCTCTGTTAGACTCAGCTTGATATTGGCGCGGGTCACCCTGAGTAAAAAAAGCATAGCCGCCCAGCTTGTGGCCAGCACTATCTGAGAATTGCTCAAATATCTTCCTTTTATCGTCAGGCAATGATTCAGCATATTCATACCCATCCAGACCACCAAATTTCAGCTTAAACCGGTGGTCTTCGGTTGAGGCGTATTCGCTAGCGTGCTCAAACGTTAATTGATGCTCACAATTGATGGGGCTATAGTCGTAATGATCCGGTGGCAGGAAGCTGTAGTCCTTCCGGATTTCTGTTTCCAGTTGCTCAGGATTAATATACAACACCTTTGATTGGTCCATATCAACGTAATCAACAACTGATATATAGAACTGGAGTAGCCCCGCTGCGGGCAGTATGCCGTTGGTAGGCAACTCCTGCAAATTGATTTGCGCTAGTAGCAGCATGGGTTTCCCGGCGTCGTCAACCGGATAGGGCACTGCCAACGGCAAGTGCGGCAGCCCCCGAAACTTACTGTCGGCGGAAGCGGGCTGGTCGGCGTCCAGCGGAGTAGCCTTGATTTTGATGCTCTCCAATTTGTACTGCTCTAACTGAGTGGCGTAAGGCGCCAGAAAGTCCGGAATCATAGTAGATGCTACTTGGATTTTGAAATAGTGGTGATGCGAAGAGTCCTTTATTGAACTGCCACCTTGCGGTAGCGCAGCCGCTCCGGGTGGTCCTGGTCGGCGTAGAACTCCAGATTATCGGCAATGCCCTGTATCTGAAAGCGTACTTCGCGAGGTTTCTGCGGTGGCTTGAAGCGCGTCATCTGCCGAAAGCGCACCTCCCGCGTGGCAGTGGGGCTGCGCTTATCAATCAGCCGTAAACCCCGTTCTTCATCCAATAGATAGTAGGTGTTTGTCTGCGGAAGGTAGTGGCGACGCACATAGTAGCCTAACTCGTCGGTGTAGCCGTTGTAACGGAACCTGGCGAGCTGCTGTCCTCGTAGGTTCAGGA
The DNA here is from genome assembly GCF_017313265.1 of Hymenobacter telluris. Classification (GTDB taxonomy): domain Bacteria; phylum Bacteroidota; class Bacteroidia; order Cytophagales; family Hymenobacteraceae; genus Hymenobacter; species Hymenobacter telluris. Next base: position 210,288 of record NZ_JAFLQZ010000004.1, read on the forward strand.
CGAAGGCATTAGGAACATTGCGCATCTGAGGCGGCTCTTCAAAATGCATCGACTGAATTGAACTGTCGGCATCGTATCCGTAGTGGTTTTCGCCGTAGGCATATATCGTGACCAGCGTTGTATCAGAAAGAAAACTTGCCATTACTAGGTCTGCCTTCGATTTTAACAGTACAATGGGCTTTCGACCGGGTAGCAGCAGCTTGTTGCAGGTCAGCATAGCTTGCCCTTTCGGCGAAAACCGGGGCATGCAGTCAGAGCCACCGCCTCCAAAGGTGTTGCTGTTGGATAATTCGCGCACCTGCCCATCCAAGCCCAGCATCAGCACGCATTGTTCCCCCACGTCACTACCGTCCAGCCAAAAGTCAAAGGCAAACACCAGCGCCTGCCAGGGCGGCGCATACGCCAGCAACTGAGGCCGCCGCGGCACGCCTCCTATCACCACATCCTTCGACGCGGCGGAGTAAAAAGCTGGCTTACGCAATTGCTTATCAAGCACCGTCTTGCCAGTGGCGTCGCGGAGTACAATACGGTAACGCGCATCTACGCCTCGCATGGTATCCACCCCACCCGCTTGCTTCCACGTTGCCAGTAACGGCCGGCTCGAATCAGGCTCGGCTGTTAATAGTAGCCGATAACGCTGGTCGTTGATGAGCAAGGTGGTATCGGAAGCCCCCTCTTTAATGGTCCGATAACCCATCCAGTTGGTGGTATCGACGGTCGGCGCGGGAATTGGGGCTGCTGCGGTGGTATCGGGCGGCACGGGGGGCGCGGTGGCGGTTTCGGCGGCGGGTGGGGTTTGATTGCACGAGAATAGCCCCCAACCTAACCCACTGAGTAGAATGGCACTTGCGCAGGCCTTCAAGATGTTCATAACGACAACCACCCGATTTCCGATGCTGGCGCGCCTTTTCTGGGTGGCTGCAAGGTATCTTTACTTTCCATGAATTCGCAAGTCCTTTCCCCCACCGCCCCGCCTACCACCATCACCGACTCGTTTCTCTCGCAGGCCGCTCACGATTTGGTGAGCCGCTATTCGCCCGAGGAGCTGTCGGATTTGGTGGTGGTGGTGCCTACGCGGCGGGCAGTGGTCTACCTCAAAAACGAGCTGGCTATGGCTACCAGCGCCGGCGAGGCGCTGTGGAGCCCCCGCGTGGCGGCCATGGAAGACTACATGGTGGAGCTGGCCGGCGTGCAGGTGGAAGAGCCCATTGCGCTGCAACTGCTGCTATTCGACATCCTCAAAGGCATCGACGCCGACCTGGATTTCGATAGGTTCGTGGGGTGGTCGGGGCTGCTGCTCCAGGACTTCTCCAACCTCGACCAGAACCTGGCCCCCGCCAATAAGGTGTTTGAGTACCTCTCGCAGGCCAAGGCCCTGGAACGCTGGGAACTGGACGATGCGCCCTCGCCGCAGTCGATAACCGGCGCCTACTTCAAGTTCTGGGACGACCTCACGAAAGTGTACCGCCGCTTGCGCCGCCGCATGCTGGAAGACCGGGTGGCGTATCCGGGGTTGGCTTACCGGCTGGCGGCCGAGCGCATGACCGACCAGATAAAGAACGGCCCTACGCCCGCCAAGCACGTTTTCCTGGGCCTCGGCTACCTCTCGAAAGCGGAATTCACGCTGATTGACGTGCTGCACCGCGCCGGCCGGGCCGAAGTACGCTTCGACGCCGACCTGTTCTACCTCGACTTTGACTCACCGAACCGCGCCGGGCAGCACCTGAAAAGCTACCTCAAGCGCTGGGCTCCACCTGAGTCCGGTGACTTTGGCGCGCCCACCGACCTGCTGCGCAGCCTGCCCCGGTACGTGCGCTTTGTGGGCGTGGCCAACGCCAGCATGCAAGGCAAAGTGGCCGGCCAGCTGCTCGCCGAAGCCCGCACCCAGTTCCCCAACAGCACCGTGGCCGTGGTGCTGCCCGATGAAACCCTGCTGCTGCCCGTGCTGCACGGCCTCCCGCCCGATGCCGTGCCCGACTACAACGTGACCATGGGCCTCAGCTTCCAGAGCACGCCCCTGTTCAACCTCGTGGATTTGCTGTTTGAGGTGCACCTGACCGGTATCCGGGAGGGCACCGCCGAAACCGGCTACGGCGTGCCGCGCTACCACCACCTGGCCGTAACCAAGCTGCTGAGCCACCCGTTTTTGCGCCGCTACCAACAGTGGCTCGACCGCCAGCCCGCCAAGAAATACCACGGCCTGCTTGACGGGGTGTGCCGCGAGATTGTGAAGCGCAACGCCGTGCTGCTGCCCGCCACCGAGCTGCTCGACATCGGCAAGCACCACCCGCTCATCGAGGCCCTGTTCAAAACCTGGGACACCTGCGACGATATTATTGACGCGTGCTACGTGCTGATTGACTTGCTGAAACAGGTCTACACCGAGCAGCATTCCGCCATTGAAGCCGAGTACCTGTACCTGTTCTTCACGCTGGTGAAGCGGCTGGATTCGGTGTTCGACTGCCGGGAGCAGCGGTTGTCGGTGCGCTCGTTCCGGCGGTTCCTGTACGAGCAGATGACCCGCACCCGTCTGCCGTTTTCGGGCGAGCCTATTGCCGATGTGCAGGTGATGGGTTTGCTGGAAACCCGCGCCCTCGACTTCGACCACATCATTCTGCTCAGCTGCAACGAAAACGTGCTGCCGGCTCCTAAGCGCCACACGTCCCTGTTCCCCTACGACGTGCTGACCGAGTTCCGCATGCCCACCTACGCCGACCACGAAGCCGCCACGTCCTACCAGTTCTGGCGCCTGCTCCAGCGCGCCCGCCGCGTAGACCTGGTGCACGTGCTGCCCGGCGCCGAAGGCACCCGCACCGGCGAACGGAGCCGCTTCCTGCTGCAACTCCAAAACGACCTCTTACCCCAGAACCCCGCACTGGTGCTGGACGATCTGACGGCGTCGGTGCTAACGGGGCCTCACCCCCCGGCCCCCTCTCCTAAGGGAGAGGGGGAGCTAGGCGCTCCGGTTTCCAGTACGCAAGAGACGGTTGGACAGTACGACGACGGCACTTTACACTGGACTACAGCGAATCCGAAGGCCTACGAGAAAACGAAAGTCTTTGCGCAAGACATGCGTAAAAACCCCACAGAGGCGGAAGATGCCCTATGGCAAGCACTGCGGGGCCGCAAACTGGCGGGAAGCCCCAAATTCAGGCGCCAGCACCATATTGACCAGTTCATTGTTGATTTTGTGAATTTGAATAACTGGCTGGTAATTGAGGTAGATGGTGAAATTCACAACCAGCAAGAGCAGGCCGAGTACGACACCGGCCGCACTTACGAACTGCATAAAAAAGGCTTCCGGCTGTTGCGTTTCAGCAACGAAGAAGTATTAAATCACCTGCCGGCGGTACTGGCAAAAATAGAGAACGTACTAGCAGATAAATCTACCCCGAACCCACCAGGAAACACCCGCGCCGCTGTGGCTCCCCCCTCTCCCCTAGGAGAGGGGGGCCGGGGGGGTGAGGCCCCGCCAGCACGCCCCATCACCAACGACCTGACCCTGGAAAAAGACCACGGGATGCTTCAGGCGCTGCGGGAGGTGCTCACCAAAGGCCTCTCCCCAACAGGCCTGAATGAATACCTGAACTGCTCCCTGAAGTTCTACTTCAACCGGATTGCCCGCTTCCGCGAAGCCGAGGAGGTGGAAGAAGCGCTGGGGGCCGACGGGTTTGGGACGGTGGTGCACGAGGTGCTGGAAGAGTTGCTGGCCCCGTTTCAGCGCAACCAGCAGCCCCTCACCGAAGCAGCCATTCCGGCCCTGATTCAGGCGGCACCGGCGCTGGTAGCCAAGGCCTTGCGTAAAGAGGAAGACGAGCGGCACGCCCGCGCCGACGAGGGCCTCAACCACGTATTGGGCCAAGTGGCCAGCCAGCTGGTACGCCGCTACTTCGAGAGCCTCCTCACCCAGCCTAATGCTCTGCCTTTGCTGATTCAAAGCATCGAGGAAGGCCTGCAAGCTACCGTGTATGTGCCCCTGCCCAGCGGCGAGAAGCTGCCCGTCAGCCTCATCGGTTTTGCCGACCGGGTAGACCAGCTCCCCGACGGCCGCCTGCGGGTAGTGGACTACAAAACCGGCCTCGTGCACGCCCACGAGCTGAAGCTGCAAAAGCGCAACGAAACGCCCGCCGAAGCCGCCGACCGCCTCATCCGCGACGATACCTCGGCCGCTGACAAAGTGCGCCAGCTCTGGCTCTACCGCTTCATGCTGGAGCAGGGTGGCCGGCCCGCCGCCGACGCGGCCATCATTTCATTGCGCAACATTCCGGCCGGTCCGATGTCGGCGGATATGTCGTTTCTCACGGCTGATGGGCAGAGCTTTATGGCGCGTAGCGAGGAGCTGCTCGGCCAGCTAGTCAACCGCATCCTCGACCCCACCGAGTTCATCCGCAAAACCGACGACTTGGAAAAGTGCCAGTATTGCCCGTACCGCGGCATTTGTGCGCGGTAAAATGGTTTAAGTGATTAATAGTTGAATGGTTGCTTGTTCTCATGACCTTTGTGCGGCCAACAATTAAATTATTCAACTTTTAAGCAATTGAAACTCATGGACGAATTCATGCAAGCCGCTATAGCCGAGGCACGGCAAGGACGCAAAGAGGGCGGTATTCCGATTGGCTCGGTGCTGGTGCGCAACAACGAAATTGTAAGCCGCGGGCACAACAAGCGGGTGCAGGAGCTGGACCCCATTGCCCACGGCGAAATGGACGCCCTGCGCAACGCCGGCCGCCAGCGCACCTACCGGGACACCGTGCTCTACACCACGCTCATGCCCTGCTATATGTGCGCCGGCACCATCGTGCAATTCAAAATCCCGAAAGTGGTGGTGGGCGAAGCGCGCACCTTCGGTGAGTCCAGGGAGTTTCTGGAAAGCCACGGCGTGGAAGTCGTGATTCTGGATTCCGAAGAGTGCGTGGAGATGATGCGCGAGTTTATCGAAGCCGAGCCCACCCTCTGGAACGAAGATATTATGGAGCTGTAGCTGAGTTATGAGTTGTCAGTTGCCAGTTGAGAGTTCATTTAACTGACAACCAGAAACTGGCAACGGGCAACTCATAACTCGCAACTCATAACTGATAACGTACCTTTGCCGCATGGAACAAGCCCCGCTCACTGCCTCCAAGAAGTGCCCGCACTGCGGGTTCTGGAGCCGCTGGCAACAGCGCGCCGACGACCGGTGTGAGCGGTGCGGCCTCTACCTGGACGCCCCCCGCATGCGCAGTGAGCTGGAGCGCGAGGCCCTGGCCAACGAGCCGCTGCCGTCCTTCATGCGCATCGAAATCAAGCCCGACGACAGCTCGACCGTCCGCTTCTTGAAGCGCATTATTCAGGGCGGGCAGTTGGTGTTTGGGGCGCTGGTGTCGTTTGTGGTGTGGTTTCTAACGCTGCTGGCCGGGTGAAATGGCCGCGTGAGCTGCGCCACCCGGTATTTGTGGTTGGCACTCTACTCTACTTACTGGTGGCAGCGCGTAAATACGGTGGGCCACGGTTCAGCCATTGGCCGCTGCCCGACGCGGTGCGCTTTCATCTGGCCGATTTGCTGGCCCTCCCGCTGGAACTGACGCTGATACTCTATTTCATGCGGCGCTGGTATTTCCGGCGGCCCAGCTTCGTGCTGCCTGCTTCCTGGATTGTCAGCACCTGGGTGGTTTTTGCGGGGTGGTTTGAAGTGCTGTTGCCCCTGTTTGACCGCCGGGCCACTGCCGACCCACTCGATGTGCTGGCGTATGCAGTGGGCGGTTTCATCTTCCGGCGCTGGCTGAACCGGCCGGCCTAGCATGGAACCTGGCAGGCCACTTTCCGCGTAAAACACGTTTTCGGCCCCGTTGGCGCTCTGCCGCGGGGCTGTTGGTTTTACTGGAATGTCCTTCTATGCTTCGTGATTTGCACCGTGTCCTGAGCACGTATTGGCAACAGTTTCTGTACGTTCTGCCGAAACTGGCGCTGGCCCTTGTCTTACTATTAGTCGCCGTTTTCATTGCCAACCGGCTCAGTAAGCTGCTGGGCACCCGGCTACGCGGCCGTGCCCACGACCCGCTGCTGGCCGATTTCCTGACCGGCATCAGCCGCTGGGTATTCCTGCTGCTGGGCCTGTTGCTGGCCATGCAGGTAGTGGGCCTCTCGGGCGTGGTAACGGGCATGCTGGGCGCGGCAGGATTGTCGGCTTTCGTGGTCGGTTTTGCCTTCAAGGACATTGCCGAGAATTTCCTGGCCGGGGTCATCCTGGCCTTCAACCGCCCCTTCCACCTCAACGACACCGTGCAGATTCGGGACCAGACCGGCCACGTGGAGGCCCTCAACCTACGCACCACCGTTATCCGCACCTTCGATGGCAAGCACGTATTTCTCCCCAATTCCATCGTGCTCAAGGAACCCCTCATCAACTTCACCCGCAGCGGCGACTTGCGGCAGGATTTCCTGATTTCGGTGGATTATGGGTCCGAAGGCCGCTACGAGCAGGTGCGGGACCTGGTTCTCGACTTTCTGCGTACCCAGCCCGACGTGCAGCAACAGGCTCCCCGGGTGCCCTACTTGGTGCTGGAAAAATCGGGGGCTACGACCGTCGACGTCCGCGTGTATTTCTGGTCGTCGTCGGAGGAATACCGCCGCGGAGCACTGGAAACCAAGAGCGAGCTGATGCAGCGCATCAAGAACCTCCTCATCGACAAAGGCTACTCCCCGCCCAGCCTGACCCAGTAGTGGTGAAATTGTGAAGTGGTGAGTTTGATGTGCCAGCGGCGCGGTCCTGTCATCCTTCATCTTTTCACCACTTTTTCAGTATCATGCGTTGAGAGTACGCAAGTCGGCAGTTGGGTTGGCCGATTTGTTTTCACATTTGCCCTACGGGTATGGCCAAAAACATTGTTCACCGGCTGCTTAGTCCGCTGTTGCTATGGCGTTTACGTCACATCAACAACCGAGTCTACCTGATTCTGGTGAGCATTCTGGTGGGTCTGATGGCCGGCCTGACGGCCGTGCTGCTGAAAGGCTCGGTGCATGGCGCGCAGGAATTTTTATATTCCTGGGTGCCGGAGGAAAAACGGGTGTTTGCCCTTTTTCTGTACCCCATCATCGGCATTGCGCTGTCGGTGCTGTTTACCCGGTATTTTCTGGATGGTAACCTGAGCCGGGGGCTGGGGCCGGTTATTTATAACATTGCCCGCCAAAGCAGCATTGTGCCGCGTAGCAAGCTTTACTCACAGGTTGTCACCTCGTTTCTCACCGTGTCGTTTGGTGGCTCGGCGGGGTTGGAGGCTCCTATTTCGGTAACCGGCGCGGCGCAGGGCTCCAACTTGGCCCGGCTGCTGCGGGTAGGCCCGCGCGAAAGGCGCCTGTTGGTGGGCTGCGGCGCGGCTGCGGGGGTGGCGGCCATCTTCAACTCTCCTATTGCGGGCGTGCTGTTTGCGGTGGAAGTGGTGCTGGGCGAGTTGTCGGCTCCGTTTTTCATCCCGCTGCTGATTTCGGCGGCTACTGCCACGGTGGTATCCAAGGCGCTGTTTGCGGGGCAGCCGTTCGTGCTCATTACCACCAGCTGGCCCGTCGATGCAGTGCCGTTCTACGTGACGCTGGGCTTGTGCACGGCCATGCTGTCGGTTTACATGATTCGGGTGTACTTCGCCTCCGAAAAGTTTTTCGAACGGTGGCCGGGTGCTTTTCGGCGAGTGATGCTGGGCGGCCTGGCGCTGGGCGTGCTGGTTTTCCTGTTTCCGCCGCTCTACGGCGAAGGCTACAACATTGTGCAGTCGTTGCTGGCGGGCAAAGGCCAGGAACTGATTAACGGCTCCATTTTCGCGGTGTACCGCGACGAAAACGTGTGGATTCTGCTGGCCGTGGCCACCGCCAGTATGCTGCTGAAGGTGTTTGCTACTACCATTACGGTGGGCGCGGGCGGCAACGGGGGCATGTTTGGCTCGTCGTTGTTTGCGGGGGCGCTGCTGGGTTTCGTGTTTGCGCGGCTAATCAATATGAGCGGTCTGACTACGGTACCGGAAGTGCATTTCATTGTGCTGGGTATGGCTGGCGTGCTGGCCGGCGTGGTGCACGCGCCCCTCACGGCTATCTTCCTGATTGCCGAAATTACCGGTGGCTACGCCTTATTCGTGCCGCTGATGCTGGTTACGAGCAGCTCCTACGTTATTACGCGCTACTTCGAGCCCTACTCGGTGTACACCCGCAAACTGGTGCAGCGCGGGGTGTACATGCACAAAGACCGGGACCGGGGTTTGCTGGCCCAAATGGACGTGCCGCACCTCACCCAAACCGACTTCGTGGCCGTGCACCCCGATGATACGCTGGGCGACTTGGTGCAAACCTTCCGCCACGCCAGCCGCAACATCTTCCCGGTAACCGACCAAGACGGGCAACTGGTGGGCGTCGTCACGCTCGACACCGTGCGCGACGCCCTCTTCGACGACCAGCACTACACCACCACCCGCGTCCGGGACCTGATGACCGAGCCGCCCGCCACCGTCAACACCGACGATTCTCTGCTGGACACGCTCCGTTGCATGGAGCAGCTCGGCGTCCCGGCCCTCCCTGTCGTTGACCACGGGCATTACGTGGGGTTCCTGCTGAAATCCACCATCCTGGCCGGCTACCGCAAGCAGCTGCTCAAGGAAATGGAATAACGGTGAACCAGTGAGATGGTGAACTGGTGAGTTTGACGTTGTATTGGTGCCATTGGCGCAGATTGCGCAATTAGAACGTCGAACTCACCAGTTCACCATCTCACTAGTTCACCACTAGTACTCCCCTATTTCCGGGTCGCGGTTGGCTAGCTGCAAACCAATCATCATCAGAATACCGGTGAGCAGAATGACCACGAACAGGATATTTTCGCCGATTTCGCCGATACGGTACTGGTCGGGGATGCTATAAAACAGCAGTACCGTGATGAGGCCTTTGGGCGCGATAAACAGCTCCGGCACCAGGTCGGTGCGGGCAATGTAGCGCAGGTACACGTAACGGATGGCCGTGAGGATACCCACGATGAGCAGGCCCTGTAATAGCAAGGTGCCACTCATCAGGCCGCTGAGCGTGATACTGAAGCCGAAAAGCAGGAAAAAGAAGGTTCGGATCAGAAACGCCGATTCGGCGGTGATGCTTTTGAGGGGATGCAGCTCGGCGGCTAGCTGCTCGGGGTGCAGCCAGCGTTGTAGCCGGGGGCCGCGCAGTAGCAGGTCGGCATTGTTCACGGCCAGCCCAAACACTAGCACCAGCACCAACGACGAGAGGTGCAGCTTTTTGGCCAGGCTGTAAAGCAGAATCAGAAAGGCCAGAATCAGGAAAAACTTGACGTGCAGCCGAATCCGGCCCAGCAGAAAAGCCAGCGCCGCCGTACTCAGCACCGCCACAATAGCCACCGCCACCACGTCGCGCGAGAAGGTGATAACCGACACCCCCTGCGCGAAGTTGTCCTGCAAGGCAAAGTTGAACAGCATGATGCCCAGGATGTCGGAAAACGTGCTTTCGTACACAATGAACTCCTGCTTTTCGCCCATCAGGTTGGCTACGCTGGGAATGGCAATGGCTGAGCTGATAACCGACAGTGGTACGGCATTCACCAAACAGGTTTGAAACGACGCCCCCACGTAGGCTTGCAGCACCAGCGCAATAGCCACGGCCTGCACCACCAGCATCAGGGACGCCGCCAGAAATGAGCGGCGAATCAGCGGGGCTTTGTCGCGGCTGAGCTTAAGGTCGAGGGCCCCTTCCAACACAATCATAATCAGCCCGATAATGCCGAAAATTTCCAGCACCACATGCGGAATAGCCAGGGCAAAGTCAAAATAATCGGCGGTTTGGCGCAGGGCAATGCCGGTGAGTAGCAGCATCAGCACCGAGGGGACGCGCGTGGCGCGGGCCGCCAGATCAAACAGATACGACAGAATAACGGCCACGCTAAGGCCGATAAGGATGGAGTAGGAACCCATGCAGAAGAAGCGCCCGGCAACAGCCGGCTTGATAAACGCGTCAAGTATACGATGCCGCTGGGTTCTGCGCCGAAAAGGCCACCGCACCGGGGGTACCCGGCTGGCAGCTCAGCCGGCTTAGGCAGTGCCGCACTGCGGTTTATCGTAAGTTTGCACGGTTTCACTTTTCGGGCTGGCTGCCGGTTATTCGATGTCGTTGCCTTCATCTGTTGCAATTATTGGGGGCGGGCCGGCCGGGCTGTTGGCGGCGCAACGCCTTGCCGAAGCCGGCTGCCGCGTAACGGTATATGAGGCCCAGGCCACCGTGGGCCGCAAGTTTCTGGTGGCCGGGCACGGCGGTTTCAACCTCACCAACGCCGAAGATACCGGCCCGTTCAGCGCCCGGTACGGGCAGCAGCAAACCATTTTCAGTGAGTTTTTGCGCCATTTCTCGCCCCAGGATTTGCGCCAGTGGGCGGCGGCGCTAGGTATTGATACGTTTGTGGGCACCAGTAACCGCGTGTTTCCGCTGGCCGCGCACAAGCCCGCCGACTTGCTGCGGGCCTGGCTGAATCGGCTGCGGGAGTTGGGCGTCACGCTCCTGACGCGCCACCGCTGGCTGGGCTTTGCGGGTACCACCGGCCTGCTATTGCGCGACGAAACCACGGGCCGCGAGTCCGAAATCAGCCCCGATGCTACCGTGCTGGCCTTGGGTGGCGCCAGCTGGGCAAAAACCGGCTCCGATGGGAGTTGGGTACCGGCCTTTGAGGCTCTGGGAGTGGAGTGCGTGCCGTTTGCGCCCAGCAACTGCGGCGCGGAAGTGGCGTGGTCCGCTTTTTTTCAAACCAAAGTAGGCCGTACACCGCTCAAAAACATTGCGTTAAGCTGCAACTCACAGCGAGTAAGGGGTGAAATTATGCTCACTGAATACGGTTTGGAAGGCACGCCCGTGTACGCCCTCACTCCTGCCCTGCGCGCGGTCTTAGCCGCCGGGCCGCCAGCCCTGCTTCACCTCGACCTCAAGCCCGACCTCTCCGACGAGCAACTGCTCACCAAGCTACAAAAGCCTCGCGCCGGCCGCTCCCTGCCCGATTTTCTGCGGCAGCAGCTTCGTCTTACCACCCCAATACCCACGCTCCTACGCGAGGTAGCGCCTCCTGAAGCTACCGCCACGCCCGAGGCCCTGGCCCAACTGCTGCGCCGGATACCGCTCCCCGTACAGCGCCTGCGCCCCCTCGATGAGGCCATAAGCAGCGCCGGCGGCGTGGCCTGGCCCGAACTAGACAAGCACCTGATGCTACGCCGCCGCCCCGGCACTTTTGTAGCTGGCGAAATGCTGGACTGGGAGGCGCCCACAGGTGGCTATTTATTGCAGGGTTGCTTCAGCACGGGCGCTTGGGCAGCGCAGGGAGTTGCTAAGTGGATGCGGCAGTAACAGCCCTTAAATTCCAAGTGGTTTGTCGTGAAATATTGATTTTACGTCTATAAGTACCCTTCACTTGTCTATTACTTAGCCTATTTTTAATCATAATTGTTACATTTAAGTATAAAATATTACCCTAACGGTTTCGTAGTATAACGAATCCGTTTTCTGCTCTCAGGTTGCCTGTACATGGCCATTTCAAAACGCACCTCTATTGCTGATATAGCCGAACAATTGGGTATATCTACGTCTACGGTATCAAGGGCTTTATCCGACCACGCGGGCATTAGTGAGGCGACCAAGGAACGGGTGCGGCAGATGGCTCAGCAGTTGAGCTACCGCCCCAACCTGCTGGCGGCCGCTTTGCGCAAAGGCCATAGCCAAACGCTGGGCGTAATTGTGCCGCATATCCGGGGATACTTCTTTCCGGCCGTCATGAACGGTATTGAAAACGTGGCCAGCCAAGCCGGCTTCAACGTGATGATGTGCCAGTCCAACGAGGATGTACGGCGCGAGCAACAGAACATCGACACGCTCCTGGCCGCGCAAGTAGAGGGCATTCTGGTTTCCCTCTCGGCCACTACGCACCAAGAGGTGCAGCATTTCGAGCAGGTGCGGCAGCAAGGCACACCGCTAGTGTTTTTTGATAGAGCCGCCGACCTGGCAGATAGCACAGCCGTGGTGCTCGACGATTTTCAGGGAGCGTATCAGGCCGTTACGCACCTCATCGAGCAAGGCTGCCAGCACATAGCGCATTTTGCCGGGCCCCAGCACCTCAATACCAGCCGCAACCGTTACTTAGGCTATCAGGAGGCATTGCGTGCCCACGGCCTGCCCGCCAACGACGACCTGGTGTACGCGCTGCCCGCCATGACCCACGAAGCCGGCCGGCAAGGCATGGAGCAGTTCCTCAATCGGCACACGCCCCTCGATGCCCTGTTCGGGGCCTACGCCATTCCGACGGTAGGCGCGCTGGAAGTGCTCAATGAACGGGGTTTGCGGGTGCCGCAGGATGTGGCGCTGGCTTGTTTCAGCAACGAGCCGTTCACCAACATGACCCATCCCCGCCTGACGGTGGTAAACCAGCGGGCCGAGCAGATGGGCGAAACGGCGGTGCGGCTGTTGCTCCAACTACTCAAGCGCGGCCCCAGCTACACCCCGCCCCCCCTTGTGCTCAAGCCCGAGCTGATTGTGCGCGCCTCGTCGCTGCACAAGGGCTGGTAAGAACAGAACGAGGATTAGAGCGCACAGCCTAGCAACTGACTATGAGCGAATTGCCAATAAGCAGCTTAGAAAGCTGTAGAAGCTGTTCTCTATTTCCAAATTCCCAACTCATTTCCGAAGCAGCCTTGCTGCACTCAGTAGCCGCCTACTACCGCCTCACTTCTGCGGCTTCGGCGGCGGCTAGTATCTCTTTGGCTTCTTCCAGCAGCCGTTCGCCCTGGTCGAGGTAGCGGCGCGCAATCAGTACGAACAGCACTAGAAACGACAGAATCGGCAGCACCCAGCCCAGCGCGAACCACCGCCAGAACGAGCGGCCGTAGCTGGCGGCGCAGTAGCCCGTGAGCAGCGGCAGTACCGAAAAGGCCCCCAGGAAACCGAATACGGAAAGTAGCAGGTAGAATTGCATAAGCGGCGGGACTACACCATCTAAGATAGGCTTTTCAGGTGCCTTCCACAAGCCCAACTATAGCCTCATTTCCTTTCATAACCGCGCCTACACTTGAAAGTTGAGGTAATCAGTCGGGAAACTTACCGAAGAGGGCCTACCCTGGTGGGCGTTTTTTCGTACTTGCCGTTGTAGCTTCCCATTTTCGCCTCTCTCCGCTCCGCTCTTGCCGAATTCCCAGCTCCCTTCTATGTGGGACCACCAAAGCTTGTTTCGTGTGTCGGCTCAGTTGTTTGCCGATGGCATTTTCAATCTGCTCGACCGTAATCTGAAGCCCGAAGTTTTTCTGTTGGGGCTGGCCTCGGCCCGCGAAACCGACGAGCCGCAGGCCGTAGTGGTGGAGCCGGCCACGTTGCGCTACTCCCCCACTGATTTTGCCGGGGTGAAGTCTTTGGCAGCGGCCCTGGAGCCCGACGGCCCCCGCGACGTGGTGTACCACCTGCACCGCGACGACCACGACCGGTACGAAAAGCTGCGCTGGTACGGCCTGTTGCAGCAAGCCACCCAGCAAACCCTCACCCAGATTTGCCAGGTGCGGGCCGAAGAACGGGTGAGCTTCTGCTCGTTGCCCATCAGCCTGTACGGTTACTTGGTGGTGGTGGTGTTGCAGCTCTCCCGCGAAACCTACGAGGCCTATTATACTCTGCCTCCGCTTAGCACGGGCAGCCGGCCAACGTCGTTGGTAAACGCTACGGTGCAGGAGTTTTTGCAGGATTGCAGCCGGGCCCTGCGCGAATCCGACACCGACGATGACCGGCCCGTGCTCGACCGGGACTACAACGAGGTGCTGCGCGCGGCGGGCCGAAGCTTTATGCTGCGCGCCGCCGCCGGCACCCACGGCCTCTACGATGCCTGCAACGGGGTAGCCGCCCTGCGCCACGAAGGCGACGAAGGCATCGGCACGATGCTAGTGGCGCGGCGCCACCATCCAGCCATTGTCCCGGTTCTCACCCTCGATAGCCCCATCCCGCTGCGCGACCACCGCCGGGTGCGCAAGCTGCTGGAGCTGAGCGAAGACCGCACCGCCCTGGTTTCCGATGCCACCGACGTGTTCGGGCTGGGCTACCTGGTAGCGCCCGACGACCAGGCCTACGAGCCCATCTTCACGGTGCACTTCACCCGGCACTACAGCTGGGAACTCACCCACGACAACCAGCTGATGATGAAGGTAGTATCGAACACGCCCCGCTTACCGCAGGGGCGTGTTGATGCTGCCAACTTTGCCAAAGCCGCCCAGCGCGTATTTCCCTACCTCGACGAGCCCACCACCGAATATTTGTGGGAGCTCACGCAAAGCGCCACCACGCAGCCCACCGGCACTATCTTAGTCATTTCGGAAGGCGCGGCACAGGAAGCTGCGCGCCTCACGCGCCAGAGTTTCCGGGTGGCGCCGCGCCTGATGACGCCCTCGGTGCTGCGCCTGGTAACTAATATCGACGGGGCCGTGCTCATCGAGCCCAACGGGACCTGCTACGCCATCGGGGCTATCCTCGATGGGCTGGCCACCGCCAAAGGCGACTCGTCGCGGGGCTCGCGCTACAACTCGGCCCTTCGTTATGTGGAAAGCAGCCAGTACCCTTGCCTGGTGGTAGTTGTGAGCGAAGATGGCCTGATTGACTTGCTCCCACCGGGCGTTAAGTGATGAAGAGTGACGGGGTAGCTACTGAGTTGAGGTGCTGTTTGGTTGCTGGAATAGCTGTTGCGCGCTAAATAACGTAGAGGGCAGCAGAGCACATCCGATACCCAGTACCTCACCAAGCAATTCCTCAAAATGCCTCCTCCTACCGTCGATACCGATACCCGCCTGCGCTGGGTGGAAAGCGTTTCCCGCCTTATGGACAGCCAGTTCCGGGTGCCCGGCACCACCTGGCGCTTCGGCCTCGACCCGATTATGGGCTTGGTGCCCATCGTGGGCGGTATTCCGTCGTTGGCGGTTTCGGGCGTACTGATTCTGACCATGATGCGCCACGGCGCCAGCGGCAACGTGGTAGTGCGCATGGTGCTCAACGTGCTGCTCGACACCCTTATCGGAGCCATTCCCATCATCGGCAACATCTTCGACTTCGCCTATAAAGCCAACGACAAAAACGTGCGCCTGCTACGCCGCCACTACGCCGAAGGGCGCTACCAGGGCAGCGGCAGAGGGCTGCTGGCCGGGGCGTTGCTGGGCCTACTTATTATTTTCGGCTTGCTGATTTGGGGGCTTTGGTCACTTGGCATCATGCTGTTTCACTACTTTCAGCAACATGATTTGCTGCGCGTTTGACACACAGCATACATGATAAAACGGCTATAGCAGACCTTGGAGCCATTCAAAAAACCAATGAACAGTTGGGGGTAGAATGCCGTTATTTCCCGGCTCCTGTTTCCATATTCTCGCTCATGCCTGTTAAATTCCTCTTCGCAGCCATCCTTTCCTATCTACTCTTCGGTTTCGCCTTTTGGCAGGGTACTAAAACCCGACACCTACTTCCGACTCCGGCTCTTTACTCCTTGACTCCGGTGGATAGTTCGCGCAATCAGCTACTGAAAACCGCCTATTTTACCGGCGTGCTACTCGATTCCCGTCTGGATTCCTCGCCACCTGCCGGCTTAAAGCCGATTCAACTCACCCCCGCGCAGGTGCTAGCCGCCGAAGTTATCCTGCAGGCGTGCGTCGCTAGCGGCAACACGCGGGGCACAGAGCCGCGTATCGAACCCGGAATGTTACATCATTTAGCGGCCTATTATCGGCAGTATCAGGGCTACCGCACCGCGACGGGGCAGACAATCGTTTGGCTCAACGGATTCGCACGTAGTTCAGTAGCAGCCAACGACAGCCAATGGCAAAGGCACCTAGTCCGAGTGGAGGATGGGGGCAAAAACTACTTCAATATTTTTATCGATATAAGCCACAAAGAATGCTTTCATTTCTTTCGCAACTCAATCGGGGGCTAAAAAAACGTAATCAACCCCGCAGTGAGGCGTTGCTATGGCACGGCGCGTAGCAGCCACGAGTTCTTAGCAGCTATTATTCCCCTTAATTTCCAACGGGGCCGATTATCCGGCCTCTGGGAGCGTGTCTCTACACCGTTCTGGATTTATAATCTGACGTTCTAGCGCTGATACACGCGCACGTAGTCCACTTCGTAGCGGTTGGGGAAGGTGGTGCCGTTGAGGGGGCCGCCGTTGTCGCCGCCCAGGGCCAGGTTGAGCAGGATGTAATGGGGCTGCATCATGGGGTTGATGCCGGTGCCGTCCTGGTTTACGGTTTCGGTGAGCAGGGTTTCGTTGAGGAGTTGGTCGTCTACGTACAGGCGGATGGCTTGGGCGTCCCAGTCCATGCGCCACACGTGAAACTGGCTGGCCCAGTCGGCGGCAAAATCGGTTACGGGCTTGGTTTCACTGTCCCATTTGGCGGTGTAGCGCTTAGCGGTGCCGGAGGCCACGTTGGCCAGGATTTTGCCCTTGTAGAATTCCATAATGTCGATTTCCCCGTTGGCGGGCCACTCGCCGGCCACCCCCAACGTCCAGAAAGCCGGCCACAAACCCGAGCTGGTGTTGATGCGCCCGCGCATCTCGAAGCGGCCGTACTGCCAGGCGTGCAAGCCGCTGGTGTTGAGGCTGGAAGAGGTGTACTCGATGGTAGGGCGGCTGGTTTTCCAGTTGGTGCTACCGGGCTGGTAGTTGGGGTTGGGACGTTGCTCTTTGCGGGCCTCGATTATCAGCAAACCGTTTTCACAGCGGGCATTGTCGGGCTGGTACCATTGCAGCTCGTTGTTGCGCTGAAAGCCGTTTTCGAACTTCCAGTTCCTGGGGTCGGGGCGGCCGTTGGTGTTGAACTCGTCGGCCCACAGCAGCTTCCAGCCGGCCGGCGCACTGCCTTGCGGCGCTGTTGCGGGCGGGGCCACGGCAGCCGTGCCGGGTGCGGGTTTGGTTCCGGGCTTCCACTCAAGAATATACACGGGTTGGGCAGACAGCTTTTCCAGCTTCTCCCCGTCGCCCTGGCCGGTGCGCTGCACAAACAGGTACAGCCGGCCGTTTTTCTGCCACTGCTCGGTGTCGTAGCTCGGCTCCCAGTTGCCCACCGATGAATTGTTCAGGTCGGTCAGTGTCCACTGGTTACCTTTCAAATCCGAACACTGCGCCACCGAAACCCGGTCCTGGCGCTCCACGTCCCGGAACAGCAGGTAGGCCGCCGTTTTGCCTTTTTGAGTAGCCACCAGCAACTGCGGCCGCGAAATCGGAATCTTCTTGGTGCCGGCCCCGCTCAAGCTGAACGGCGTGGTCCGCTGCCCGATTTGCGCAGTTTTCCACTTCTTACCAGCTCGGTAGATAAGCTGATACTGCGGCACCTGCGTACCCTGCGGGCGCCAGTAGGTGGCAATGTAGGGCGTGCCCGCCGCGTCGGTGGTGATGGACGTTTGGTTGATCAGCTCACTGTTTTGCGGAATGCGGGCCGCGTATTCGGCGGTGGCTTCGGTGATGGGCAGCTGGTAGGTTTCGCCGGTGCTGCGCTGCCAGGTTTGGCCGCCATCAAGGGAGCGGGCATAGGCCATGTCGTGGTTGGAAGCCACGTCCGGCGACTCCCGCCACACCCACGACACGTGGATGGTACCTTTCCTATCGATGCATGCCTGCCAGTAGGCGTTGCGCTTGCCTTCGCCATCAATGAGCACGCTGTGCAGGCGGGTCCAGGTTTGGGTGGCGGGGGCGTAGCGGTTCAGCACCATGTTGCCGTTGCCGGAGCTACCATCACGGTACACAAACAGCAGGTCGCCGTTGGGGAAGCGGTGAAACTCGGGGTAGGTTACGTTCTTTTCCTGCTGGCCGGTCATGGGCAGCAATTCGGTCAGCTCCAGGCCGCCGGGTTGGGTGCTGCGGCAGTAGCGCAAGGGGTTGCCGTGGTGGTCGAAGGACACATGCAGGTAGCCGCGCCCGTCCACCATCAGGCTAATAACGTTGTGGGCGTCCTGCACCTTGCCTTTGTACTTTGTTTGCTGCACCTGCCACGGCCCAGTTGGCAGCTTGCGCTTGGCCAGCATCACGTACCCCAACGAATCGTAATAAGCGGTGTACTGCTCGCGCTTGTGCGTCACCACGGAGTTCTTGCGGAATACGGCGCCGTTCACGTTGTTGCGGGCCCAGCCCAAACCCACGGGCGTTTGAGCGGCGGCCGGTTCAGTGAGCAGCGCCGCGCCACTGAATAGCAGCGCCAGCAGTGAAAAGAAATACTTCATAAGGGTGTGTAAGGCCGAAGTCGGGGCAAAAAATGTATGCAGCTGCAAGGAATCGAAGCCCTGTTGGCTAAGTCGGAAATACCCACAATGGGCTATTGCCGCGCCAGGAACCGGCTTTTCAGCCACCGCCGAACGGGTTCGTCGTAGAGTTTCAGGCTGGCGTAGGCCACAAGCACAATGGCGCCAAAGGTCAGCAAGGCCACGGGCCACACTTGGGCTAAAGGCCGGTGGCCGTTGCTTACCCAGGCAGTATAGGTGTAGATGAGCGGGTAGTGCGTGATGTAGATGGGGTAGGAAATAGCCCCCAGGACCTCACACAACCGGGCGCCGCGGCCAGCCACTTGCCCACTGGCCCCGAGCCATACCACCACCGGAAACACCAGCAGAATACTTGCCGCATCATAGAGGCCGTTCCACCACAAGTGCTCGGCGCCCCCTACCCGCGGGAAGGCCAGCACCACCGTCAGCAGCAGGCTACACCACCAGAAAGCGTGTTTGACACGGCCCGGCGCACTTACGCGCGCCAGCAGCAACCCGGCAAAAAACGGATACATCAGCCGCGTGAAGCCTACCCGCAGTTGCTCCACGTTCAACGACCAGCCCCCAATCATGTCGCCGGTTGGCCCCGTGACGGCGTAGTGCAGCAGCACCGCGCCGGCCAGCGCCACCAGCACGGCCAGGGCACGGTTGGAGAATTTGCGCACCCACAGCGCGTACAGCAGGTTGGCCACGTACTCGTAAAACAACGACCAGCCCGGCCCATTCAGCGGGTGCATTTCCTGCCAGCCCCGAACGTCCATCGACAAGGGCAGCGGCAGCAGCGTGGCCCCAATAGCCATAACCAGCAGCGTCTTCCACACGGGCACCTCACTGATATCCGGCCACAGCACGGAATCCTGAAAGTAGAAGCACACGGCCCCAATCACCATGCCCAGCACCACCAACGGTTGCAGCCGCACCAGCCGAATCCTGATGAAGTCTTTCAGTGTCAGGCGGTTCCACCGGTCGTCGTAGGCGTAGCTGATAACGTAGCCGGAAAGCATGAAAAAGAAATCGACGGCTAAGTACCCGTGGTTGATCAGCTGGTCGAGGTGGCTGGTGGCGTGGGCCTCGCACAAATGGAAGGCCACCACCAGCAGCGCCGCCACTCCCCGCAGCCCATCCAGAATGGCGTAGTGCGGCTTGGTACTCAGCGTGATGGGGGTAGCCTCGGCAACTTGCATATTCATCATTTCAACTTAGTATGCCGCCAGCCCACGGATATAAATGGTGCCTGGCGGCTCTTGCCGGGGCGCACTTGGCTTTGGTGGCCTGACACTAATAGCAACAGTAGTAACTGTTGACTCCATGGCCCGCGTTATCTTGATTTCACCAATGGCATCCAGCGCAATACGGAGGTTGGCATCGGCTACTGGCATGGCATTTATAGTGTAGCGCACCAGCCCCAACACGCCCAGTTTCTTTCCAACAGTGGCTAATGAGCTGCTCCTGACCTTGATTTTTTGCTTCGGTGTGATGTCAATAATGCCGTACGTCACCAACTCGCGCCACTGCGCCGGGGCATCCTGGCCTTTGTACACCATCAGCCTCTCGATTTCTGCGGGTTGAATGCCATCTGGGGCAATAATCACCTCGGAATTCAGAAGGAAAAGTGGGTGGGGGCGTGGCGTAGCAACCCGCGCAACCGTAGCCGGCGGTGCGGTAGCCTTTGCCGCATGTTTATCCCTGGCAAGAATCTCTACAATTGCTGCAGGAAGCTGCACCCGCGGCTGCACCGGGGTCAGCGGCGGCTCTGGCACAGGCCGTTGCGCCAGAGCCAGCTGGCTAACGCCGCAACACAGCGCCACTGCCAACAATGCCCTGCGTAGTAAAGACTTGTGTACCATAAAGCTTTGCTCTAAAGTGACGGATACGCCGCTAAAGAAAGGCTTTTATTCTTTGGCGAACAGGCTTGGTACTTTACGGCTGCGGCTGCTTGTCGTCTACCAGGCGCAGGATGTAGCTGTACTTGTACTGCTTATCGAGCAGGCGGTACTGCTCGTGGGGCAGGGCGCCCCAGCTGTTGTCGCCGCCCACGCCGCGCTGCTTCAGGTCCACTTGCAGCGTTACCGAGTTGCGCATTTTCACGTCGGTGGGGTGCTGCTGCTTTTTGCTGAGGCCGGGGTCGAGGTCTTCGGTGCGGAACGGCAGGGCGCTAAAACAGATAGGTTGCCCCATCCCCTCCACGCGCAAGCCCAGGCCCTCGGCATTGGTGAGCGTCAGCCAGCGCACATCCGTGCGGTAGCCGTTTTCCTGGGGCCGGATGTAGTTGCGGGTGAACTGCCCGTTCACCGAATCCTGGTAGGTGCCCAGTAGCGCCGCCGTGCTCCGGTCGGAGTAGTTTTCCCAGGGGCCGCGGCCGTAGTACTGCATGCGGTTGAAGGAGCGCGGCAGCTCCAGCCGCATCCCAAAGCGGGGCATTTCGGGCAGGGTCTTGCCGGTCAGGTCGATGGCGGCCGTGACTTGCACGGCCCCATCATTGCCGATGAGGTAGTCGATGGTATAGGGCACGTCGAGGTCGGCCAGGCGGTATTCCACCTTGATGGGCAGGCCCGCCGCCGACTGCTCCCCTACCGTGACGCGCTGCACCTTGCGGGCCGCGTGCGCCGTGCGCCAGGCGCCCAGGTTTTGCGGCATGTTGCTACCGAAGTCGTTGTCGGTGGGGGCGCGCCAGAAGTAGGGCTCGGGGTAGCCGCCCATCACCCACTGGTTGCGCAGGCGGTAATCGGTGAAGCGGCCTTGCCGGGTGTTGAACTCGCCGCGCACCTCGCCGGCCGAAAACGTCAGCTTGTCGCCTTCCCGCTTCACGTCCAGCTTGCCAGCCGGGGCCGCAACAGAGGTGAAGTAGCTGGCCGCCGGCGTCAGCACGAATTGCTCCCGCGCTACCTCGTGGCCGGCGGGCACCAGCGGCGCGGCCGTTTTCGTGACGGCAAACACATTGAGCACGTACTCGGCTCCGCTGGCCATAGCGGGCAGCGGCAGCTTCACTTCCTTCTGCTGCCGGGCCGCCAGCTTACCCACCGTCATCGTGCCCGCCTTGGCTAGGGTGCCATTGCGCAGCAGCTCCCAGCGGAAGGCATAGTCTTCCAGGTTATTGAAAGAGAAGCCGTTAACCACGGTTACGCGGCCCGTGGCGGGCTGAGCGGCCGTGAAGCGAATATCCTGGTACACCTTTTTCACTTCCCACAGGCCGGGGTGCGGGGTACGGTCGGCGGCCACCAGGCCGTTGGCGCAGAAGTTCTCGTCGTTTTGCAGGAAGTAGCCGCCCAGGTCGCCGCCGTAAGCAAAGAACGGCCGGCCGTCGGTGGTCTGGGTTTGCAGGCCCTGGTCCACCCAGTCCCAGATGAAGCCGCCCTGCATGTGGGGCTTGCTCCGAATCAAGTCCCAGTATTCCTGAAAGTTACCGTTGCTGTTGCCCATGGCGTGCGAGTATTCGCACATGATGTAGGGGCGCTTTTTGTCGGTGGCCGCGGCGTAGCGCTTCATCGAGCCCATATCGGGGTACATGGGGCACACGATGTCGGTGTCCACGTCTTCGCCGGCCTGCTCGAACTGCACGGGGCGGCTCGGGTCGCGCTGCTTCAGCCAGGTGTAGGCGTCATGAAACACGGGGCCGTTGCCGCACTCATTGCCCATGCTCCAGATAATAACCGACGGATGGTTTTTGTCGCGCTCCAGCAGCCGCTCAATACGGTCCATGTGGGCGGGAGCCCACTCCGGCGAGTAAGCGGGGTGCTTGCTCTTGTCGAACCAGCCTTGCAGCTCGGCGCCGTAGCCGTGGGTTTCGATGTTGGCCTCATCCACGAGGTAGAAGCCCAGCTCGTCGCAGAGCTGGTACCACCGCTCGTCGTTGGGGTAGTGGCTGGTGCGCACGGCATTCACGTTGAACTGCTTCATCAGCTCCAGGTCGCGGCGCATGCCGGCCTCCGTCACCACGCGGCCGGTGGTGGGCTCCAGCTCGTGCCGGTTCACGCCGTGCACTTCCACCGGCACGCCGTTCACCATCAGCTGCGCATCCTTGATTTCCACTTTGCGGAAACCGATGCGGGTGCTGGTTACGGCCAGCTCCTTGCCCTGCGCATCAGCCAGGGTGAGGCGGCACTGGTACAGGTTGGGGGTTTCAGCCGACCACTTGCGCACGTTCTTCACGGTGCCGCTCACCTTCACGGTTTGCAGGCCGGCGGCCGGTACCGTAGCCACAGCCTGCTGCTGGCGCAATACTGTTTTGCCGGCGGCATCCAGCACTTCCACCGTGAGGCGGGCGGGCGCACCAGCGGTGCCGGCAAAGTTGCGCACGGTTACGTCGGCCGAGAACTGGCCGTTTTTGTACGTGGGGTCGAGGTCGGCGTGGGCGAAAAAGTCCCAGATGGTTTCCTTGGCCAGGCTGTAGAGGTACACGTCCCGGTCGAGGCCGGAGAGGCGCCAGAAGTCCTGGTCTTCGAGGTAGCTGCCGTCGTGCCAGCGCGTTACCTGCACGGCCAGCGTGTTTTCGCCGGGCTTCAGGTACTTGGTAATGTCGAATTCGGCCGGCGACTTGGCTACTTTGCTCATGCCCACGCGCTGCCCGTTCACGAACACCACCGCGTAGCCGGAAATCGAGCCGAAGTTGAGCATCACCTCGCGCCCGGCCCAGGTAGCGGGCACCGTAAACGTGCGTCGGTAGCTGCCCACCGGGTTGTCGCGCCCGTCAATGAAGGGCTGGTTTCTGGGGAACGGGTAGGTGATGTTGGTGTAAATGGGGGTGCCGTAGCCCTGCATTTCCCAGTTCGAGGGCACGGCTATGGTTTTCCAGCTGGCATCGTTGAAGGTGGGCAACTGAAAATCCAGGGGCCGCTCGGCGGGGCGGGGCACGTAGCTGAACTTCCAGGGGCCGTTGAGCGACTGGTAGTAGGGCGAGCGGCTGTAGGTGTTGACGGCCGCGTCGGCGGCGTTGGCGTACACCATGAAGCTGGCGTGCGCCTTCTCCTTGTTCTGCTCGAACACCCGCGGGTTTTCCCATTCGTTGGGCGTGGGCTGGGCACCGGCCAGGCGGCCGGCCAGCAGCAGAGAGGCAGTCAGGAAACGGGAAGCGTGCATGAAACGGGTGGGTAAGAAGGCAGATTCGATACCAGCAAACCTAACGACACGCGCAATGGCAGGCAGGGTGCATTTCCAGTGATTGAGGGGTATATTTTCGTCGGGTCCCGCAAAAACGCCTCCTCCTGCCCTGCCGCTTGTTTTGGGTAGCGCGGTAAACGCAAAGGAGCCGGCTGGCACCACACCAACCGGCTCCCTTTCGTTTAGTAGCTGTTTGAGTTAAGTAGGAACGTGTAGAGACGCATACTTGCGTCTCGTCGTATGCGTCTCTACACCTCATGTCGTTCAACGATGAGACGCAAGTATGCGTCTCTACACCTTGTCAACAACCCACCGATTTAACTCAAACAGCTTCTTAGTATTTTTCGAGAAGTCATGAGAACGTCAGGCTGAGCGCAGCCGCAGCATCTCTACCGCCAAACTAACCTCTAACGTGAGGGCGAAGCGGTAGAGATGCTGCGGCTGCGCTCAGCCTGACGTTCGGTGGTCCGTTTCAAACTTTTACCGCTGCCTTCTATTTGGCCGCCGTAGCTTTTTTGGCTTGTAGCTGCGCCAGTTCCTTTTTGGTGATGCGCAGCACGGTGCCGTGGCGGGTACCTTTCGGAAACTGCACCCGGTCGGATACGTCGGTCCAGTGCTCCAGGTCGGTGGAGCTGACGGCGCCGTATTTGTGCTCGGTGTACTTATCGAAATACACCAGCCACTCCTTACCCAACTGAATAGCCGTGGGGCCCTCGGCCCAATACTTCCCGGTAATGGGAGCTGAAGGCGGACCGTAAGGGCCGGTGAGCTGGTCGGCGAAGGCTACGCGCAGGTTTTTCTGCACCGGTTCTTTGGTTTCGTCTTTCAGAAACATCACGAAGCGCTTACCAACGGGCTGCACGGTGGCATCAATTACGTTGAAGCCCTGGTCGTAGAGCACCTGGGAGGGTGCAAAGGTTTTGAAATCCTTGGTGGTGGTGTAGTAGATGCGGTGGTTGTTGCCGCCTTCCAGCGTGGTTTCGCCCTGCGCAAACCGGCCCGGAATGGTGGTAGCCCAGTAAATCATGTACTGGTCGTGGCGGGCGTCGTAGGTGATTTCCGGGGCCCAGCAGTTCTTGGCCGTGGGCTCGGGCTCCATCACCGGAATGTTCTGCTGCACGCTCCAGTTCACCAAATCCTTGGAGCTGGCGTAGCCAATACCCCGCTCGTGCCAGCTCGTGGTCCAGACCATATGAAACAGCCCGTCTTTGCCCCGGATGATGCAGGGGTCGCGCATGAGCTTGTCGTTGGAAACGGTGGGTTGCAGAAACGACTGGTCGTTGTTGAGGGCGGTCCACTGGTAGCCGTCGGGGCTGGTGGCCAGGTGCAGCCCGTCCTGCCCGTTGTTTTTGAAGTAGGCGAATAGCAGAACTTCGTTCTTTTTCAGCGGTTTCTGCGCCATGCCCGCTACGGAAGCAAGCAACAGCATAATGGTACTAAGCAACCTAAAATACAGCATGCTGCAAGCTAAAGAAAGAGAATCAACTAAACCGCGTGGACAGATAAGTAAAAGAACGTCATGCTGAGCTTGTCGAAGCATCTCGCGTGCTGATGTCGGATTATTTATTCCATCATCAGCACGCGAGATGCTTCGACAAGCTCAGCATGACAATCCTGTTTTGATTAGAAGCCTTTAGTGTCCACACAGCCCTAGGATGCGTGGTCGGTTTTCACGTTCTGCCCCGACCAAATCTGGCGGGCGGTCCAGTCCTGAGTAGGGCTGGTCCAGAACGTATCCGTGGGGGGCAAACCCAGCGGCAGAAACGCGGTAGTGCATAGGTACAAGCTCCCGGTGGAAATATACCCCTCCCCGATGCCCGGCTGGTGGCCGCACAGCCCAATCTGCAACCAGCCTTTGCCATCGAAGGTCCCCTTGGGCTCCATCGTGCGCCGGATAACGGCCGTGAGGGCGCTCCGCACCTGCCCGGCGGGCAGCTCGGGCGGCAACTGCTGCTGCAACGCCACCTGTGCCAGATGCTGAAACGCTCCGCACCGGTACGCCAACGACCGGCCGAAAGCGGCAAACGACCCATCGGGCGCAATCAGGCGCTCCTGCACGGCGGCGTAGCGCCGGGCGCGGGTCCGGAGCGTTTCCAGCAAGTCTTTGCGCTCTTTGTTGGCGTCTACCAGCACGTTCACCACGTCCAGCAGCATGGGCTGAATGACGTAGCTGTTGTAGTAGTCCCAGTGATAATCGGGGCCGTCGCCGTAGGTGCCGTCGCCTTTGTACCAGAGCTGGTGCTGCTTGATGGCGTAGTCCATGCGCATCAGGTCGCCGGCACCGGTGAACTTGAGCAACGCAGCCTCAATGATGCCGCTGAACAGCAGCCAGTTGCTATATACCGGCTTGATTACCCGGCTGCTTTGCAGGGCCTGTACCAGTTGCGTTTGGGTGGCCGGCGGCAGCGCGGACCACAGCTGGGTGGGTGCCCGCAACAAGCTGTGCGCCAGGAAGGCAGCATCTACTACCGGCTGCCCGCCGTCGGTGAAATTCAGGAAGTCCGGCGACTTGGGGTCTACGGCGTGGCCGATGGCCTGGCGGGCCAGCTGGGCGTACCGTTTCTGCAAGGCCTGCTCGGCGGCGGTGGTGCCAGTAGCTTCCAGCCAGGGCGCCAGCCCCGCCAGCGCACGGCCCAGCGCCTCTAAGTGCGACACTTTGCGGCGGCCTTCCTGCTGGCCGGGCGCGGCCTCAATCGGCATCAACACTTTTAGCTGGCCCTGTGCACCGGCTGCCAGCACGGGCTCTACTACCCGCAGCAGCGTGGTCAGCCAGTACTCCCGGTCCGACTGCTTGGCGGGCGGTGGCGCGGCAGTTGAGTTGCCCACGGCCCATACCGGCGTTGGTAAAGCCAGCGCCGAGAGGCCAGTGGCGGTTTGGGCTACGAAGGAGCGTCGTTTCATACGTTCAAAACTGGTTAGGCAACAGCTGCCGCTACTTCAACTTGATTACCTCGGAGCCGGCCAGCAAAAACGCGCCGGTGCCGTACACCTCCCAGCTTTCCGCCGAAAAGTCGCGGCGCGGGTCGGCGCCGATGGGCTGCACCCACCCTACCCGGCCTTCCGGCGACAGGCACTTGTTGAGGCCCACCCAGGCTTTTTGCACGGCGGGCAGGTAGGTGGCTTTGTCGAGGATGCCCTGGTTGATGCCCCAGGCCATGGCGTAGCAGTCGAAGCCGGAGCCCGAGGCCTCGCCACCGGGGTAGGCGGCCGGGTCGAGCAGGCTGGAGCGCCACAGGCCGTCGGGCTGCTGGAGTTGCACGAGGCGGGCGCTCATTTCCTTGAACAAGTCTACATAGAAACCGCGGGTGGGGTGATTAGCGGGCAGTTCCTGAAGCACCTGTACCAAACCGCCCATTACCCAGCCATTGCCCCGGCTCCAAAAAATCTGCTGGCCGTTGCTTTCCTTTTTGCCTTCGCCGGCGGCGTTCCAGAGGTAGCTGGCATCGCGCGAAAACAGGTGCTGCTGGTGGTTGAAGAGGCGGCGGTAAGTTTGCTGATAGAGTGTGTCGCTGAGGGTCAGGTACTCCGGCTTGTTTTCAATTAAGCCCAGCTTCACGAGCACCGGCGGACCCATAAACAGAGCGTCGCACCACCACCAGGCAATGCCGTGGTCCTGCACTTCCTTGCCGGGCACGGTCCGGAATTTCTCTACCACATCCAGCGTGGGCTGAATCATACGCCGGTCTTTTTTGAGGCGGTACAGGTTCAGGTAGGTCTGGCAGATAACGATGTCGTCGGCGTGGTCGTAGCGCCGGTCGGGCTGCCACTGGGTGCGGTTGCCCATGGCCATCAGTGAGTCCAGAATCAGCTGGGACTTGGTGGTTTCGTAGGCCGCAAACACGCCGGAGTAAAAGGCTCCGTTGGTCCAGTCGGTGAGTTTGTGCTTGGGGTGCGCCAGCTGCCACTTGGTAGCGTTCAGCAGCTGCTTCTTGATGTACTTCGGCTTGAAAACCGCCTGGTCGGCCTTCGACAACGACTGGGCCTCGGCAGCACCAGAAAAGCCCAGGGAAAGCAGCAGGCCGCAAGCCAGCCAACGAAAGGAAACGTGCATACGTGGAACGGGTGGGAAAGGAAGGTGAGTGAATTAGAGCAGCAGCAACTTAGCATGCCTTCCGAAAAAGCGGCTTTGTGCCAAGCTGCCGCAAGTATAGCGGCTTGCCCACGAAACTTAGGGGGGTATTTTCACGGATTAGGGGGGAATATTCGTCCGGCCTAGCTGCCACGGTAAGGCCACTGTCCTGCTAATTGCTTCGGCTTCCTCTCAACCAGCGCTTCGGGCTGCCGTAAGCAAACACCCGGCACGCAGCCAGCCGGATAGCCGTATACTTGCCCGCCGCATAGCGGGTGCACCCTATGAAAATACTACTGGTGGAAGACGAGCCCAAGCTGGCGTCGTTTGTTAAGAAAGGGTTTGAAAACGAGGGCTACGAGCTGGAAGTGGCCTACGATGGGCGCATGGGCCAGTCGTTGCTTCAGCAGAACCGCTACGATTTGGTGGTGCTCGACGTGAACCTGCCCTACATCAACGGCTTCGAGCTGTGCCGCCAGATCCGGCAGCACGACCCGCACCAGCCGGTGCTGCTGCTCACCGCCCTCGACAGCCTCGACGACAAAGTGGCGGGCTTCGAGGCCGGCACCGACGACTACCTGGTGAAGCCATTCGAGTTCAAGGAGCTGCTGCTCAGGGCGCGGGTGCTCACGCGCCGCCACACCGAGGATACGGCCGTGAAGCGCGTGCTGCGCCTGGCCGACCTGGAGCTGAACCTGGAAACCAAAGTGGTAACCCGCGCCGGCCAGCGCATCGACCTGACCACCAAGGAATACTCGCTGCTGGAGTACCTGCTTCTGAACCGCGGCCGGGTGATAAGCCGGGTGGATATTGCCGAGAAGGTCTGGGAGCTGAACTTCGACACCAACACCAACGTCATCGACGTGTACGTGAGCTACCTGCGCAAAAAGCTCGACAAGGGCTATGCTATCAAGCTGATTCACACGGTAGTAGGCATGGGCTACGTGCTGCGCGAAGGCTAGGGTGGAGTTATGAGTTATGAGTTATTTGTAAGATGAAAAAGAGTATTATCCAAGGCAAATCGTATGACTTTGCCTCTCGTATTGTTAAGGCGTATAAGTTTCTGGTTAGTGAGCAGCAGGAGTATGTGCTATCCAAGCAGTTGTTGCGCAGTGGTACCTCTATCGGGGCCAATGTGGAGGAAGCATTAGCGGCTAGTTCCACTGCCGACTTTATTCATAAGCTCAACATGGCAGCCAAAGAAGCCCGTGAAACGTCCTACTGGCTCCGTTTACTGCACGACAACGATTTCTTGCCCGAGGCTGCCTTCACTTCTATCCACGCGCACAACCTCGAAATAATCAAAATCCTGTCGAGCATCTTACTATCCACTAAAGCGAGTCAGGCTAAAAACTCATAACTCACAATTCATAACTCATAACTCTTCTTGCTGATTCGGAACAAGCTCATCTTACGCTTTACGCTGCTGGTGCTGGCTATTCAGCTGTGCTTTTCGGCGTTTATCTACTACTTCCATGCCGCCAACCGGGAGCAGCGCTTCACCCAGCGCCTGGCCGGTAAAGGCATCATGACGGCTCGGCTGCTCCTGCCCCAGCAGCAGCGCCAGGCGGCGGCCCTCAGCCCGTTCCACCGCCGCGACCTGATGACCATCATCAACGAGCAAATCAGCATTTACGATTCGCAGGGCCACCTTATTTACACCAGTGCCGACAACCTGAGCCAGCGCCAAAACTCGCGCTACCTACCCCGGATTAAGCCGGGCCAGCCGGTGCTCTTCACCGACGGCGACCTGGAAGCCATTGGCATCACCTACACGTACGCAGGAAACACCTACCGCATTTTCGCCGCCGGCCTCGACCAGTTTGGTATCATGCAGCTCAGCAAGTTGCGGCTGATTCTGCTGGTGGGCAACGTGGGGTCGTTGGTGCTTATCATCTTGGCGGGCTGGTTCTTTGCCGATCAGTCGTTGAAGCCGATGGCGCGGGTGGTGCGGCAGGTGGAGCGCATTACGGCGGGTCGCCTGAGCTTGCGGGTAGATGAAGGCAACGGTACCGACGAAATAGCCCAGCTGGCCGTGACCTTCAACCAGATGCTGACGCGAGTGGAGCAGGCCTTCGAGATGCAAAAGAACTTCCTGAGCCACGCCTCCCACGAGTTGCGCACCCCGCTGGCCACCGTGCTAGGCACCCTGGAAACCTCCTACGCCTACGACACCGACCTACCCGAAGCCAAGCAAAGTACGGCCTCGGCGGTGGAAGACCTCAAGCACCTCATCGGTCTCACCAACGCCCTGCTGGCCCTGGCCAAAGCCGAAGACGCTTCGTTCCGGCGCGACACCGTGCGGCTGGATGAGTGCCTCACCCAGGCCATGAGCTACTGCCAGACCAAGCACGCCGGCCGCCGGATTCAGCTGGAATTTGGGGACTTGCCCGCCTCCGGCACCGACCCGTTTGTGGTGCGTGGCAACGAGCAGCTACTCACCACGGCCCTACTCAACCTGCTCGACAACGCCTGCAAGTACAGCACCGAGGCCGTGCAAGTAAGCCTGGGCTACCAAGGCAACAAGCTGGCTGTCAGCATTCAGGACACCGGCATTGGCATTGCAGCCACCGAACTACCCCGCGTGACGGATGCCCTCTACCGGGCCGAAAACGGCCGCCACACGCCTGGCTACGGCCTGGGCCTGACCGTCACGCAGAAAATAGTGGAGCGCCACGGCGGCACCTTGGGTTTGGTGTCGGAGCCGGGCTGGGGCACTACCGCTACGCTTGTGTTGCCGGCGGCGTAGGCGGTTTTTAATGTTTTCTAATCTGCGCCTCATACGGCTCTAATGCCGGACGGCCTCCTTTGCACTCCAACTATGTGTGATGGAAGCCGCTGCTTATGAGAGAGTTTCGCAACCGATTATTTCTAGGATTGCTATTAGGCGCGCTGCTATTGTCGGCGGGCCTGAACGTGTATTGCCTACGCCAGCTGGAAAACCAGCCTCTGAATTACGAGCTAGAATCCGGCCTGCCAGTTTCCATGACCGAGCTGGAACTAGCCCAAGCGCGCGCCGAACTACAGGCCTGCCAAGAATCTCACGCCAACCCCACCCTTTCCGCCGACACTGTGGCCCTCCGCTCACCGGGCAGTTTCCTGGCCGATTAGCTTACTGGACCACTTATCCTACGCGTATGCTCCCCCGTCAAAACTACATTATTGCTGTGTTGCAAGCCTGCGTAACGGCTTGCACCGAAGTTAGCCAACTCGTTCTGCAAGAGCCCGATCCAACCCCTTACCGCCGCGCCAGTAGCCTCAGCCACGACTGCGCCGACCTGTGTGAACTCACCGTCCGCTTCGTCGCCCGCGAGTCGGAACACCTGGTGTACATCCTGCGCGAGTGCGCCGAGCTGTGCCGGAGCTGCGCCGACGAGCAGGCCCGCCACGCCGCCCACCTGGCTGTGTGCGCCCGCACCGAGCAAGCCTGCCGCCTGGCCGAAGATGCCTGCCGCACCGCTTACCATTAGGTAGCCCCGGCACAGCGGCACTTCTAATGTCTTTTAATGTGCCGCTAATACCGCTCTAATGCCCTCGGTGCTCCTTGCCGATGAACTTCCCCCTACGAGTCCCTATTCCAACGTCTTATGTCTCCCAAACCCCATTTCATTGCCACGTACCTGCTCACCGGCCTGCTTGGCGCGGCCCTGACCGGCTGCGGCACCAACAGCCAAGCCGATAGCGCCGCCACCGTGGCCGCCGACATACCGGAACTACCCGTGGCCCGCCTCGTGGCCCGCGACACGGTCCTGTCGCGCGAGTATGTGGCCGATGTGCAGGCGGTGCGCAATGTGGAGCTGCGGGCCCGCGTGCGGGGTTTCTTGGATAAGATTTATGTGGACGAAGGGAAGCCGGTGAAGAAAGGGCAGCCGCTGTTCCAAATCAACGATGCCGAATACCGCACCCGCCTGGCCCGCGCCCGCGCTACCCTCAGCAACGCCACCGCCCAGGCCCGGGTAGCCAACCTGGAGCTGGACCGGGTGAAGATGCTGACCGAGAAGAACATCATTTCCAAAACCGAGCTCGACGTGGCTAAAGCCAAGCTGACCGCCGCCCAGTCCACGATACAGGAAGCCCGCTCGGCCGCCGCCAACGCCGAGCTGATGCTGAGCTACACCACCATTCGGGCGCCGTTTGATGGCGTGGTCAACCGGGAACCGCTCAAAGTGGGCAGCCTCATCGACGACGGTACGCTGCTCACCACCGTGTCGGATACGCGGGCGGTGTTTGCGTACTTCAACGTGTCGGAGGCCGAGTATCTGGAATTCGCCAAGACCCGCCAGCAAAACCCGGCCCGCAGCACCAACAAGGTGCTGCTGATGCTGGCCGACGGCACCACCTACCCGCAGCCGGGCACCGTGGAAACCGTGGAAGGCCAGTTCCAATCCTCTACCGGTTCCATTGCCTTCCGGGCCCGTTTCGACAATCCCAAGCAGCTGCTGCGCCACGGCGCTACCGGCAAAGTCCGCCTCACCAACACCGTACCCGACGCCGTGCTGGTACCGCAAAAAGCGGTGTTCGAGCAGCAGGACCAGAACTACGTGTACGTGGTGGACGACCAGGGCACGGTGCACCAGAAAAACTTCGTGCCGAAAACCCGCCTCTCGTCTTTCTACGTGGTGCAGAGCGGCTTAGCCCCCGGTGAGCGGGTGGTGTGCGAAGGCACCCAGGACTTGCGCGACGGTAACCGCATCAAGCCCCGCCCAGTGACGATGAAGAGCTTGGCCGCCGCGCAGTAAATATCATACGAAACCTCACCCCCTACCCCCCATTCCTCGGGGAGAGGGGAACTAGCTTCTAATTCTATAGAGCTAGATACTAGAATTAGTCCCCCTCTCCCTGAGGAGAGGGGGCTAGGGGGTGAGGTCCTCCACCGCACTACAACCAACTTCTCATGTTCGATATATTCATTCGGCGCCCCGTCCTTTCGCTGGTTATCTCGCTGTTTATCACGCTGCTGGGGGTGGGCGCTTTGTTTACGCTGCCCGTTACGCAGTTCCCCGACATCGTGCCGCCATCGGTAACGGTGCGGGCCAAGTACAATGGCGCCAATGCCGAAGTGTGCGCCAAAGCCGTAGCCACGCCGCTGGAACGCGCCATCAACGGGGTGCCGGGCATGACCTACATGAACACCGTAACCACCAACAACGGCACCACGCTGGTAGAGGTGTTCTTTGAAGTAGGCACCGACCCTGACCTGGCCGCCGTGGCCGTGCAGAACCGCGTAACTACCATCATCGACGAGCTGCCCGAAGAAGTTATCAAGGCGGGGGTTTCCACGGAGAAGGAAGTGAACAGCATGTTGCTCTACCTCAACGTGGTAAGCGACGACCCCAAGGCCGACGAGCAGTTCATCTACAACTTCGCCGACATCAACATCCTGCAAGAGCTCAAGCGCATCAAGGGGGTGGGTTTGGCCGAAATCCAGGGCAGCCGGGAGTACGCCATGCGCGTGTGGCTGAAGCCCGACCGGATGCTGGCCTACCGCATTGGGGCCGACGAAATTGTGCAAGCCATTCAGAACCAGAGCGTAGAGGCCGCCCCGGGGCGCACCGGCGAGAGTTCGGGCCGCTCGGCGCAGGTGCTGCAATACGTGCTGCGCTACACCGGCAAGCTGTTCGAGCCCGAGCAGTACCGCAACATCGTTATCCGGGCCGATGCCGACGGCTCGGTGCTGCGCCTCAAAGACGTGGCCGACGTGGAATTTGGGGTGCAAACCTACCGGATGCTGTCAAAGAGCAACGGCAAGCCTTCAGCGGCCATCATGCTCAAGCAGCTCCCCGGCTCCAACGCCTCCGACGTCATCGAGCAGGTGAAAACGCGCATGGCGGAGCTGAAAAAAACCAGCTTCCCGCCCGGCATGACCTACAACATCAGCTATGACGTGTCGCGCTTTCTGGATGCCAGTATTCATGAGGTGGTGCGCACCTTGTTCGAGGCGTTTTTGCTGGTATTCGTGATTGTGTACCTGTTTTTGCAGGACTGGCGCTCCACGCTCATTCCGGCGTTGGCCGTGCCGGTGGCACTGGTGGGCACCCTGTTTTTCATGCAAATGCTGGGCTTCAGCATCAACCTGCTCACGCTGTTTGCGCTGGTGCTGGCTATTGGTATTGTGGTGGATAACGCCATTGTGGTAGTGGAAGCCGTGCACGCCAAAATGCACGAAAAGCACCTTTCGGCCATGGACGCCACCCTGGAAGCCATGCACGAAATCAGCGGGGCCATTATTGCCATCACGCTGGTGATGTCGGCGGTGTTTATTCCAGTGTCGTTTATGAGCGGGCCGGTGGGCGTGTTCTACCGCCAGTTTTCGCTCACGCTGGCTATTTCCATCGTCATTTCGGGGGTGAATGCCCTTACGCTTACGCCCGCTTTGTGCGCGCTGCTGCTCAAGGAACCCACGCCCGATGCCGAGCGCAAGGGGCTGCTGGGCCGCTTCTTCGCGGGCTTTAATAGCCGCTACGAGCGGTTTGCCGACGGCTACCAGCGTCTGGTGCGCGTGGTGGCCAGCCGCCGGCTGGTGACGGTGCTGCTATTGCTGTTCTTCTTTGCGGCCACCTGGGGCGTGAATTCCGTGCTGCCCACTGGCTTTATTCCGAGCGAAGACCAGGGCATGGTGTACATCAACGTAACCTCGCCGCCCGGCGCCACCATGGAGCGCACCCAGCAGGTGTTGCAGGAAGTGCAGCGCGTGGCCCAGGCCATGAAACCCGTGGAATCGGTATCGACGCTGGCCGGCTACTCGCTGATGAACGATGTATCGGGGGCCAGCTACGGCATGGGCATGATCAACCTGAAAGGCTGGGATGAGCGCCAGGAATCGGTAACCGAGCTGATGGCCCAGCTGCGCGCCAAAACCAAACACATTACCGATGCGCAGGTGCAGTTCTTCACGCCGCCCACCGTGCCCGGCTTCGGCAACGCTGGCGGCTTCGACCTGCGAGTGCTGGACCGCACCGGCCGCGGCGACCTGCACCGCACCGACGAAGTGACGGACCGGTTCATCAAGGCCCTCAACAACACGCCGGCCATCGAAAACACCTTCTCCGGCTTCGACCCCACCTTTCCGCAGTACCTCATCCATATGGATGCCGACCTGGCCGCCAAGAAAGGCGTGACCGTGGCCAGCGCCATGAGCACGCTGCAAACCCTGATGGGCTCCAACTACGCCGCCAGCTTCATCCGCTTCGGGCAGATGTACAAAGTGATGGTGCAGGCCCTGCCCGGCTACCGCACCAAGCCCGAGGATTTGCTGAAGCTCTACGTGAAAAACGACCGGGGCGAAATGGTGCCCTACTCCACGTTCGTGCGCCTGGAGCGGGTGTACGGCCCCGAGCAGTTCACGCGCTACAACATGTACACCTCGGCCACCCTCAACGGCGACACTGCCCCCGGCTACTCGTCGGGTGATGCCATCAAAACCATTGAGGCGGTGGCCGCCAAGGAGCTGCCGCGCGGCTACACCTTCGAGTGGAGCGGCATGACCCGGGAACAAATCATATCGGGCAACCAGGCGCTGTACGTGTTCGGCATTGTGCTGGTGTTCGTGTATTTGCTGCTAGCGGCGCAGTATGAAAGTTTCCTGCTGCCGCTGCCGGTGCTGCTGAGCTTGCCCACCGGCATCTTCGGCGCGTTTCTGGCGCTCAAGCTGCTGGGGCTGGAAAACAACATCTACGCCCAGGTTTCCCTGGTCATGCTGATTGGCCTGCTGGGTAAAAACGCCATTCTCATCATCGAATTCGCGGTGCAGCGGCGGCAGGAAGGCCTGTCGGTGCTTGATGCGGCCGTGGAAGGCGCCCGGTCCCGTTTGCGGCCCATTCTGATGACTTCCTTCGCCTTCGTGGCCGGCTTGATTCCGCTGTGCATTGCCAGCGGCGCGGGCGCCATGGGTAACCGCAGCATTGGCACGGCCGCAGCGGGCGGTATGCTCATTGGCACCGTGTTCGGGGTTGTCCTGATTCCGGGCCTCTACGTGCTGTTTTCGCGCGACAAAAAGCCCGCGCAGCCCGTGGCCGAGCCCACCGCCCACCCCGTTCCCACGCCCCACGCCGAGCCCACCCACGCGGCTGCTTAATCTCTATCTATGAATCTGTTACGCACCTCACTTCTTACCTCACCCCCTAGCCCCCTCTCCCAAAGAGAGGGGGAACTAGACTTAGTATCTAGCTCTAAAGAATTAGAAGCTATTCCCCCCTCTCTTTGGGAGAGGGGGCTAGGGGGTGAGGCCTCCCGCCTGCTTGTCCTGCTCCTGTTAGCCATCCTCGGCAGCTGCCAAACGACCAAGCCGGTAGCCATTCCCCACACAGCTCCCGTACCGGCCACCTTTGGCAAAGGCACCACCACTGATACGGCCAGCATCGGCACGCTGCCGTGGCGGCAGTTTTTCAACGACCCCAACCTGGTGGCCCTGCTTGATACGGCGGTGCGCGCCAACCCCGATTTGCTGATTGCCGTGCAGCGCGTCGAAATTGCCAGCGCCAACGTGCAAGTATCCCGCGGAGCCCTGCTGCCCTCAGTGTCGGCCAATGCCACGGCCAGCTTCGACCGGTTTGCTACCCTCAGCGGCACCGGCTACAACTCCACCAACGACGGCCGCGTGCTGCCCACCGTGGCTCCCGACTACTTTCTGGGGTTGCGGAGCGCCTGGGAAATCGACTTGTGGGGCAAGCTGCGCAACCGCAAACAGGCGGCGTTTGCCCGCCTCCTGGCTTCTGAGCAAGGCCGCCGCTTAGTGGAAACGGCCCTGGTAGGCCAGGTAGCCCATCTGTACTACGACCTACTGGCCCTCGATAATGAGCTGGACGTGCTAAGCAAAAACGATACGCTGCAAGCGCGGGCCCTGGAAATCGTGAAGCTTCAGAAGCTCGGCGGCCGGGCTACCGAGCTGGCTGTCTTGCAGTTCCAGGCCCAGCTGTTGCGCACCCGTAGCCTCGAAGCCGAAACCCAGCAGCGCATTGTAGCCGCTGAAAACCAGCTCAACCGCCTGCTGGGCCGCTACCCCCAGCCCATCAAGCGCGGAGCCCCCTTGCGCGACCAGAAACTACCCGAATTCGTATCGGCGGGCTTGCCGGCTACCATGCTGCTACGCCGCCCCGATGTGCGCCAGGCCGAGCTGGAGTTGGTGGCCAACCGCGCCGACGTGGCCGCCGCCCGCGCCGCATTTCTGCCGGCCCTCACATTGTCGCCGTACCTGGGCGTGAATGCCTATCAGCCTTCCCTGCTGCTTTCCACGCCGGGCTCGTTGGCGTACGGGCTGCTGGCGGGTTTGTCGGCCCCGCTCATTAACCGCAACTTTTTGAAAGCCAGCTACCGGCAGGCCGCCGCCGAGCAGCGCGCCGCCTACCTCCGCTACCACCAGGCCATGCAAACCGGCTTCGAGGAAGTAACCACCAGCCTGCGCGGCCTCGACAACTACCAGAAAGCCCACGAGTTACGCCGCCAGGAAGTGGTGTCGCTCAACGAAGCCGTAGCCGTGTCCAACGACCTGTACCGCGCCAGCTACGCCAACTACCTGGAAGTGGTAACGGCCCAGCGCAGTGTGCTGGAAGCCGAACTCAACCTGACCAGCATCCGGCGCGAGCAATTCCTCTTACTCATCGACCTATACCGCGCCCTGGGTGGCGGCTGGACAGCTGCAGAAGTGAGTGAATGAGTGAATAGAGAAGGATACCCGCCGTGAAGTGGTGGGCGAGTGTAGAGACGCCACACTTGGCGTCTCGTCGTTGAACGGCTGGCAATGCGCAGTTCCAGCAACGTCAGCAACGACGAGACGCCAAGTGTGGCGTCTCTACACTCGCCCATTATTTTATAAAGGATGGAAACACTTTGTCGGCTGGCACCCCCTCTCCGTTGAGGAGAGGGGGCCGGGGGGTGAGGCCCCCGCCGGAACGGCAATTTCCTGCCCAACCACGGCCGGCCGGCAATCAGGCCTTACCTTTGCGGCCGTGAAAAAGCTCCCCTACCTGTTGCTGCTCCCCTTGCTGGCTAGTCTGCCTGCCTGCCTCTCCTTGCAGAGCGACGAGCAGAAGGCCGAAGCCGCCGAAAAAGCCATGCTGGCCCGCCACGACGAACTGATGGCTGAAATGGACCAACTTACCATCCTGCGCCAGCAAATTCAGAAAACGCCCGGCTCCGATACCGTTGCCGCTAGCCGCCGCCGCCGGGCCCTGCTTTCGGCCGATGCTGCCATGATGGACTGGATGCACCGCTACCGCAAGCCCGCCGACACCATGACCGTGGCCCGGCGCCTTGATTACTTCGCTAGCCAGCAGAAAAAAATCGATTCCGTGGCCACCTTGTTTCGCACTAGTCTCGACTCGGCGCGGTTATTCGTGCAGACCGTTGGAACCACTTCCACCCAGTAACGCAATGCTTCACTCCTTTTTCCGCGTACCCGCCCTGTTTCTGGGGTTGATGCTAACTGCCGGGTTCGGCCTGTTTGGCTGCTCCGAAACCACTCCCCCTCAGGAAGAGCGCCTGTCGATTCTGGGGCTGAAGCGCACTGCGCCCACCAGCCCATCCGACACCCTGCCCGACCCTATCCCCAGCTTCACGCTAACCAACCAGGAAGGCAAAACCATTAACAACCAGACGTTTGCCGGCAAGGTCTACGTCACCGACTTCTTCTTTGCTACCTGCCCTAGCATCTGCCCCAAAATGCAGAGCGAGCTACTGCGCGTGTACGAGGCCTACAAGGACAACCCCAACGTGCTGTTTTTGAGCCACACCATCGACCCGGCCCACGACTCCATCCCGGTGCTGCGCGACTACGCCGAGCGGCTGGGCATCAAGGACGCCTCGCGCTGGCACTTTGCTACCGCCCCGCACGACACCATTTTCAACCTGGCCCGCGCCTACATGACCGGTGCGCAGGTTGATAAAACGGTGCAAGGCGGCTTCGCGCACAGTGGCACGTTTGCCCTCATCGACTCCAAGCGCCGGGTGCGCGGCATCTACGACGGCATGGAGAAAAGCCAGGTGGACTTGCTTATTCACGACTTGCCAATTTTGTTGAAAGAGGAAGCCGAAGCCAAGCAAACGGCCGCCAAATGAGCTGGCCGCTTTCCTTGCTGCGGGCTGGTGCGGTGGCAGCAGCGGGCTTACTGCTGACCACGAGCGTCACGGGTTGCTTTTCCAACAAGCAGAACGAAGGCGCCAAGCTCTACCAAACCCATTGCGCCAGCTGCCACGGCGACCAGGGCGAAGGCCTGCGCCGCCTCATTCCGCCCGTTGCCGCCTCCGACTATCTGGTGAAGCACCGCAACGAGCTGCCCTGCCTGATTCGACAGGGGCTCAATGGCCCGATAGTGGTCAACGGCATCGAGTACAACCAGGTAATGCCCGGCCACAAAACCGACCTCACCGACGCCGACATTGCCAATTTGCTGAACTTCATCCAGCAGAACTGGGGCAACCACAATCCGCCTTACACGGTGCGCGAAATATCGGAGCTCCTGGCGCCCTGCAACGGCAGCATCATCCGATAAGTGGTGAAGTGGTGAAATTGTGCGTTGGTGCGTTTGACGTTCTGCTTGCCTGAATTACGCAGCTTGAACGTCAAACGCACCAACGCACAATTTCACCACTTCACCATTTTCCCATCTCACTTACCTTAGTTAGCTTGCACCTTCACTTTTCGTATTCCTATGGGTCTGTTTGATTTCCTGAAAAAGAAGCCTGAAACACCGGAAACCTTACCGGCTGCTCCTAACGCTACACCTACTTCTACTCCTGCTTCCGCTGCTCCTGCTGGCCCGCGTTACAAGGGCTCCAATTACACCTTGCCCGTTGAGGAAACAGCTCCTCCAATGCCGGCCATGCCGCTCATTCCGGAGCCAACCTACGGGCAGCCCCCCATGCCGAACTTCCCGTTCCCGCCAAGTAATATTCTGGAAGAGCTGCTGATGCGCGCCGTGAACGAGCCCAACGTACGGCCGGCATTCTACCAGGCCCTGCTACACGAGCCGCTGTTGGCCGTAACGCTGCCGAAAGAAGGCGAAGCCGGCGGCGAGATTGAAGTAACGCCGGGCATGGAAATTCAGCTGCAAGTACTCAACGACGGCAAAATTCCGCTGTTCACGGCGCCGGAGCGCATTTTTGAAGGTGGCATGCCTGCCGACAGCGTAGCCTATATCCGGGTGCGCGGCCTCGACCTGCTCCAAATGGTGCAGGCCACTGATTGCGTGCTGAACCCCTTCTCGCCTGCCGGTAAGCTCCTGACCTCGCAGGAGATACAAGAGCTACTGGCCAGCGACCTGACCACCCCGCCCGCTGAGGCAGGCGGCCAGGTACCCGTGCAGCTTGGTCCGCCCGCCGAGACGCCTACTGTTTTGCTGGATGCCTTGAGCGGATTTTGTGCCGAGTATCCTTTCGTAGAAAAAGCCTACCTGGCCGAAATGCGCATCGAAAACAGCCCCGAGCTACCTCGGTTACTGCTGGCCTTCCAGACGGAAGAGCAGCAGGCTGAGTTCCTGCAAGAGCTAGGCCCGGTTATCGAAGGCAAGATTGAGGGCTACCAGTTTGTGGATATGATGGTACTCAATCCCGCTTCCGAAGAGCCCATCAACCAGTATTTCGAGCAGCAGGAGCCGTTCTACCAGCGGGCAACTGCTTAGTAAGCCCCTCTCCCTACGCAACAAGCCCTTAACGCCACTAAACGTTAAGGGCTTGTTGCGTAGAGGGCAGTTCAGCTTTTCCTGACCGCATGCACCTAACAGTGCCCGCCAAACCCATACACTCCGTTACTCCGCTACTCAGTTACTCTACTCTGCCGGGCCAGCAGCCGCCGAAACAGGGGCCGCAATCCGAAGTTTAGCAGCAGAGCCAGCGGCACGGAGGCCACTGCCCAAATCAGCAGGGCCCCCAGGCCGGCCTGCCACAACAAGTGCAGCGCCTGTTGCCAATCGGTGCCAAACAGATGCTGCAGCTGCTCAAGAGTCAGCTCGGGTCCGGTACCACTTCCAATCAGTTTGGCCCCCAGCTTCATCAGCGGGATAATCAGCAGCAGCTGCACTGGGCTCATTAAGTGGCTGACAAGCAGCAGCGCCGCCACGTTGAGCCGCAGCCGCACCGCCGTAGCCGTGCCGAGCAGGGTGGTAATGCCGAGTATTGGCACCAGCCCAAACACCACGCCCAGGGCCACTGTGAGGGAAAGTTGCTTGGGGGTAAGGCCTTGACGGAGAATGTTGAGCACCGGCTCGACTACGCGCCGGCGCCACCAACTAGGTGGGGTGGCAGGGGCTACAGGCGGGGCGGGAACGGGGGCAGGAGAATACGACACAGGTAAGTGCTACAAACAGCGGATGATACGGCGCGAGGGCGCTATCTTCGCAGCCTGTTTTTAAACTAGAGCTTCGTTGCTCGTACTAAGTACACGGCGCTGGCCGCCAAGCACTACCCAACGAAGCACTACCCTCTACGCAAGGCTGACCACAAAAGTACACGTGCCGCACCCAACCCGCCGCCGGATTTTCCTGGACACTCTGATTTTACTGCGCCGGGCCGCTCGTGAGCTAACCGCCAACGACCCGCTTCGGCTGGGGGCAGCCACGGCGTTCTTCACTACGTTTGCGTTGCCGCCCATTGTCCTCATTCTGATTCAGGTACTGGGCTCGGTGTATTCAACCTCGGCGGTGCGGACGCTGCTGCTGGCCAAGCTGTCGGGGCTGCTGGGCACGTCGGCGGCCAATTTCGTGGAGCAGATTCTGCAAAACGTAACCAATGTGCAACGCAGCCCGCTGGTTACCTGGCTGGGTTTTGCGTTTCTGGTGTTCATTGCCACCACACTGTTCGTGGTTATCCAGCACTCCCTCAACCAGCTCTGGCAGATTCGGCCGCGGCGTAGCAGTGGCCGCTTCGGCAAGGCGCTGCACGAACGGGCCCGCTCCCTGGGTGTACTGGTAGCTACCGGCCTGCTGTCTTTGCTAACGTTTCTGACCGACGCCGCCATTGCCTTCGTGGCCGACTACGTGCGCGACTTTGACAGCAACGTGGGGTACTATTTGTTTCTGTTTTTCAGCCAGCTTACATCCATTCTGATTTTGGCAGCGTGGTTTGGCGTTACGTTCCGCAACCTAAGCAGCGCCAAGGTACCGTGGCGGGCGGTGGTGCGCGGCGCGGCCCTTACCGCCGTCCTCATTGATTTGGGCGAGTTTGTGCTGGGCCGGCTACTGGTGCCCGGCAACCTTGGTCCGATTTACGGCGCGGCCTCCAGCATTGTGCTGGTGCTGCTGTTCGTGTTCTACTCGGCCATGATTTTCTACTTCGGAGCCTGCTTCACCAAGGCCTATGCCCACTACAAAGGCATCGACATCAAGCCCAAGAAATCCGCCGTGCGCTACCGGCTGGTTGACATTGAAGAATAACTACGTTGAGCAACTGAGCAGCGGAGCAACTGAGTAATCGTTCTGACGGCGCTATTGAGCATCTAGAACGATTACTCAATTACTCAATTACTCAGTTACTCTCCAAATGGGCCTTGCAGGCTTCCAGGCAGGCTTTGCAGGCGGCGGCGCAAAGCTGGCAGTGCGTATCGTTGTGCTTGGCGCACTCGTTGTGGCAGAGCTGGCACAGCTCGATACACTCCCGCATGATGTGCTTGGCGTGGGGCGAGTTGCGGGCCACGAAGCGGGCCGTGAGGGCGCAGATGTCGGCGCAGTCCCGGTCGAGGAGTACGCAACCAACCATGTGCTTAACGTGCTCTTCGTGCAAACAGGCGGTAGCGCAGTTCTCGCAGGCGGCCACGCAGGCATTCAGCGCATCAAGAACGGTTTGGTTGTCGGTGAGTGTGGCAGTGGACTGAGTCATTAGTACAGAGGTTGAGTGAATGAATTAACTAATCTGTTGTACGTGGGCTTGCTAGCGCCAGACGTGCGGGATTTCACCGGAATCGTGCACCTTTTCTGCCTGGCTACGGTTACATTCTGCTTTCAACTCCTTCTTTAGCATCGTATTTTTACCGAATGTTATTTGCTGCCGAACCCCTCGCTCCTACGCTCGAATCTGCTCGTCGCGTCCTGAAAAAGTACTATGGCTATGATACGTTCCGGCCCATGCAGGAAGACATCATCCAGAGTATCCTGAGCGGGCGCGACACGGTGGTGCTCATGCCCACGGGCGGTGGCAAATCGGTGTGCTTTCAGGTGCCGGCCGTGGTATCGGAGGGGGTGTGCGTGGTGGTGTCGCCGCTGATTGCCTTGATGAAGGACCAGGTGGAAGCCCTGAAAGCCAACGGTATATCAGCCGAGTACATCAACAGCAGCGTGAGCCAGAGCGAGCAGAATGCCATTTGCTCGGATTGCGCCAACGGCTACCTGAAACTGCTGTACGTGTCGCCCGAAAAGCTGCTTTCCCAGGGCTTTATCCAGTTTTTGCAGCGGCTGCGCGTGAGCATGTTCGCCATTGATGAAGCGCACTGTATTTCGTCGTGGGGGCACGACTTCCGGCCCGAGTACACCCAGCTGCGGGTGTTGCGGGAGCAGTTCCCCAACACGCCCATCATTGCCCTCACCGCCACCGCCGACCGCCTCACCCAGCGCGACATCCAGCAGCAGCTGCGCCTGCACGAGCCGCAGGTGTTCCTCTCCAGCTTCGATAGGCCCAACCTCAACCTGATTGTGCGGCCCGGCCAGGACCGCGTAGGCGGCATCCTCGACTTTATTGAGCGCCACCCCGGCGAATCGGGCATTGTGTATTGCCTCTCGCGCAAGCAGTGCGAAACCCTCACCCAGAAGCTGCAAGCCAAGGGCTTGAAAGCC
This sequence comes from Hymenobacter telluris, assembly GCF_017313265.1. GTDB lineage: Bacteria > Bacteroidota > Bacteroidia > Cytophagales > Hymenobacteraceae > Hymenobacter > Hymenobacter telluris. Next base: position 253,470 of record NZ_JAFLQZ010000004.1, read on the forward strand.
GGTTTCTACCACGCCGGCATGACACCCAACCAGCGTGCGGCCGTGCAGGAAGGCTTCCTGAAAGACGATTTGCAGGTGATTGTGGCCACTATTGCCTTCGGCATGGGCATCGACAAGAGCAATGTGCGCTGGGTGATGCACTACAACCTGCCCAAAAACATCGAGGGCTACTACCAGGAAATCGGGCGGGGCGGCCGAGACGGTTCGCCGGCTACGGCCGTGCTGTTCTACAGCTTTGCCGACGTGTTGCAGCTGCGCGAGATGCTGACCAAGGAAAACCCGCAGCTCACCCAGCTCAACCTCACCAAGTTGGAGCGCATGCAGCAGTTTGCCGAGGCCGCCAGCTGCCGCCGCAAGATTTTGCTCAACTACTTCGGCGAAACCCTCACCCAGGACTGCGGCAACTGCGACATCTGCCGCAACCCACCCATCACCTTCGACGGCTCCCTGATTGCCCAGAAGGCCTTGTCGGCGGTGGTGCGCATGCGGGAGCGGGCCAGCATCGGCTTGCTCATCGACGTGCTGCGCGGCATGCGCAACCAGGCCGTGCTCAGCGGCGGCTACGACCAAATCAAAACCTACGGCGCCGGTGCCGACCTCCCCTACCTCGACTGGTACAGCTACGTGCACCAGATGCTGAACGACGGCCTCCTGTACATTGCCTACGAGGAAGGCTACGCCTTGAAAATCACGGAGCTAGGCCGCGAAGTACTGCAAGGCCAGCGGGCCTTGGCCCTCAAGAAGTTTCAGCCCGCCGAGAAAGCCGAGAAGCCCAAGCGGGGCCGCAAAGCTGCTGCCCCGTCTACAGTTACGGCGTCGCCGGAAGTGCGGCTGTTCGAGGCGTTGCGCAACCTGCGTAAGCGCATTGCCGATGAGCAGAACGTGCCGCCTTACGTTATCTTCACCGATGCCACGCTCCAGGAAATGGCCAACGAACGGCCGGTTTCGCGCGTGGCCATGCTGGGTATTTCCGGAGTGGGCATGAAGAAGTTCGAGAACTTTGGGGAGGTGTTCATCAAGGAAATCCTGGCCCACGGCGGCAACCCCGCTTCCCTCGACGACACCGACGAGCTACCCGACAACTTCGACCCCGACGATGCCGGCCCGGCCCCAACACCCCGCAAACGTGAGCCCAAAGCCGAAGCGGGCAGTACCATGGATACTTCGTTTCAGTTGCACCGCATGGGCCTGAGCGTGGAGGCCATTGCCGAGCGCCGGGGCCTGACTGTTTCCACTGTGCAAACCCACCTGACCAACGTATACGCCAAAGGTGGCGCCCTGCGCATTGCCGACTTCCTGACCCCAAGCGACTTAGCCGAAATCCAAACGGCTCAGGCTCAGCTCGGCGGTAGCCCCATGCTGCGTGACCTGTTCGACCACCTGCGCGAGAAGTACGACTACTTCAAGCTGCGGCTAGCGTCGTTGTATTTTAAGAAGTTGCGCGGGGAGTAGTGCTTCCCATGTAGCACGCGCTACGGTTCGTAACGGCTGGCGGCTCTTGCTACAGGTTTACATGCATCGGTATGCCCGTTCGCCTCTTTGTTTCACGGTTTCTGCGAGTCTTGGTGGGAGTAGCAGTGGCTGCTTTCAGCGTCCTCATGCTCACAAAGGTGCTGCCGTATCTGCGCTTCGAGAAAGGCATTCTGTTCCTGACCACCAAGCCGGACGCAGTCAACGACAACACTCTGTTCCGGTTGGGCTTCTACGTGCACATCACCAGCAGCTGGTGGGTGATGGTAACCGGCCTTTTGCAGCTGATACCCGCCCTATACAGCTGGCGCCCGAAGCTACACCGCACGTTAGGCAAGATATACGTGCTGTCGATTCTGTTACTGGCAGCGCCTTCAGGCCTTATTCTGGCAGCGTATGCCAACGGCGGACTAGCGGCCAAAGTCGGCTTCACGATGCAGTGCCTAGTCTGGTGGCTGGTCACCTGGCAGGCTTACCGCCTAGCCCGGCAACGGCACTGGCTGCTACATTCGGAATGGATGCTGCGCGCCTACGCCGTAACGTTGGCTGCCATGAGTTTGCGCCTGGAAAGCTACGGGCTGTACTACTTCTTCCATACCAAGCCTATCGAAACCTACTTAACAGTGGTCTGGCTTTCTTGGACCGGCAACCTGCTGCTGGCCGAGGTGCTGGTGCAAGCTGGACTGGGGCGGTGGTATATGCGGGCGTTTCAACTGAAAAATATGCCAAAGCCACGTGTCTTAAGAACCGCTCAGAACTGATGGTTTGACGCAAAGAAATAAGTAATTTGGTTGCTATTATTTCCATTTCAAGTTATACCTATGCGCCAGCTTTCAATTTTCACCTTGCTGTCATTATTTACGATAGTAACCAGCTGTAAGCAACAGCCAGCGGCTAATACAGCTATGCCTAAGCCACCACAGCAAACGGCATCAATAGCCCCTACTGCGCCACCGCCAGCCCGCAATAGCGCGCCGCCCACACCACCTGCACTACCTGCGGTATTACCTGCCCAACAATTACATCAGTTTTTGCTTGAGCACGATGTGGCCCCCTTATTATGTTCAGTGCATAACGGGGTCGAAACCACCCCTTACAACGGCTTTTTCGGCACCGACCGGCATCGGATTGAGGTAGTACTGCTGCATGTACGTTCTGACTCTACTCAGCCCTGGTTGCTACATGTAACTGGCAAAAGCCGCTTCAAGGGAAAAATCATGAATCTTGAGGGAACTGTTGAGTTACTTTCTATTCGTCATCAGCCCCCACTTAATCAGGCTGAGGAGGAACATGAAAAAGCACAGGAATCTATGCGTATGCTCACTACGATTCCAGCTACTGGTGACAATAAGCTGGTTGAGTTTTATACAATCTCCGGGCGCTTCGATTGGCAGGAGCCACATCAGAAGGCCGGCGGACGATTTACGGGCCAAGCAGAATTAGATGTGGCTATTACGCGCGGCAATAAATTATTATCCTGTTCTCTGCGCAAAACAACTGGAGCCCGCGGCGCAGATTTGCTGTTCGATGGCAAATGGAACAATTATCAATCAGGCCAAGAGAAGCCCTTTATTCTTGCAGAAAATGTGGGGGGATTCGCCGAGCAAGTCCTGAAAAATTTTGAAATAGGTGAACGAGATGTTGTTATCAATCCCAAGTATGCCAAGCTAGGCTGGAATGAGTATTGGGAAAACGACGAGTGGTGGGCTGAGCCAGGGACTATAACTGCGCAAACTACCCTGGTTGATGGATTGTAAGTTGCAAACTGTTGATATAGTCCCAGCGTGACAACACGTAGGCATAGGTGTCATCCTGATAGGTTTTTATCGTTTTTTGTTTGGTGCTACTATTCTTCAGGCAGCCACGGCCACGAGAGCCCTATGCCCCAAGCATACAAAGGATTGGAAAGTGAGGCCCATCGTTGAGTAGTTCCCACAACCCTCCTGCCAAAAAAACGCCCCGGTGGATACCGGGGCGTTTTTTTACATAAATGAATTGCACTTATTACGGCATGCCGGCGCCGCCGCTTGAGCCATACACCTGCCCGGTGGCGTAGCTAGCCAGCGGGTCGGCGAGTAGCACGTAGATACCGGCCAGCTCGGCCGGTTGCCCCGGCCGTTTCATGGGCGTATCGCCTCCGAATTTCACTAGCTTCTCTTGCGTGGCGCCGCCGCTCACTTGCAACGGTGTCCAGATGGGGCCCGGTGCTACACCGTTCACCCGGATGCCTTTTGGGGCGAGCTGCTTGGCCAGGGAACGAACGTAATTGGTAGTAGCCGCCTTGGTTTGCGCGTAATCGTAGAGGTCGGCTGAGGGGTCAGTGGCCTGCTCGGAAGTGGTACCAATGATGGCCGAACCAGGTTTCAGGTGCGGCAGGGCTGCCTTGATAATCCAGAATGGCGCGTAGATATTGGTTTTCATCGTGGCGTCGAAGTCCTCGGTTGAAAGGTCCAGTATCGACTGGCGCTGCTGCTGCCGGGCCGCATTGCTGACCACAATATCGAGGCCGCCGAGTTGGCGCACCGCCTCCTCTACCAGCTTCTTGCAGAAGGCTTCGTCGCGCAAGTCGCCGGGAATGGCCACGGCTTTCTGGCCGGCAGCTTTTATCAACGCAATTACTTCTTTGGCGTCGGCTTCTTCAGCCGGCAGGTAGTTGATGGCCACATCGGCCCCTTCGCGGGCGTAAGCAATGGCAGCCGCACGGCCCATACCTGAGTCGCCGCCCGTAATGAGAGCTTTACGCCCTTTCAGGCGGCCCGAGCCTTTGTAGCTTTTCTCGCCGTGGTCGGGCAAAGGCTCCATTTTGCTGGCTAGCCCTGGCCACGGCTGCTGCTGGCTTTTGAAGGGCGGCTTGGGGTAGGCAGTAGTGGGGTCTTTGAGCGGCTCGGCAGCGGGTTCGGCAGCACCTATGGCCCCTTCAGCAGATAAGACCGGTCCGACAGTGGCTACGGCTAAGCTGGCGCCTAATCCACTGAGTATCTGACGGCGGCTAAGTTTGTTTTCTTCTAGCATGAGTTAAGTGTGCAGTTACGGTTTGTTTATCTGCGTACGTACATGGTAGGGGCCACAGTTGCTAGCGTCCAGCTCAAACAGGCCCGAGCCGGCTAGCAACTGCAAGGGGCTAACCGGCTCCCCCGCACACCGGCCACGCAACAGCTCCCTGAACGGCGGAACCAAAAATAATTAGCAAAAATTTTCAGCTAATTGAATTAGTATTCTCGTTATAGGGTTCGTACTTTCACGAGCCGGTAACTATCTACCGTTGAAGCCTTTTTTCGGCTCCCCTGCACCATGATTAACACGAATCTTAAATTCTGGCGGCGCGAACTGGCCCTGACGCAGGCCCAGATGGCCGAAAAGCTTGGCATCAAACGTTCTCTGGTGGGCGCTTACGAAGAAGGCCGTGCCGAACCCAAGCTGACTACTCTGGTTAACATGGCCCGCCTGTTTGGCATTACGCTGGACGCGCTGGTAACCACTGACTTTAGCAAAAAGAAGAACGCCAAGGCGGCGCTGCTCCAGCTGCAGCCCGCTACCACCGAGCCCACTCGGCCCGGCGGCGGCAACGGCCTGCGTATACTGGCTCTCACAGTTGATAAAGAACAAAACGAGAACATCGAGCTGGTGCCCCAGAAAGCCGCAGCCGGCTACCTCAACGGCTACGCCGATCCGGAGTATTTAGAGGAGCTGCCGAAGTTCCGCCTACCGATGCTGGGCACTGGCGGCACGTACCGCGCCTTCGAAATCAGCGGCGACTCGATGCTGCCCATTGCCAGCGGCACGGTTATCGTGGGCCGCTACGTAGACGACTGGCTGACGCTGAAAGACGGTACGCCGTGCATTGTGGTGAGTTCCAAGGAAGGCATCGTGTTCAAGCGGGTGTTCAACCGGCTCAAGCAAGGCGCCATGTTGGCCCTGCACTCCGATAACCCACTGTATTCGCCCTACGAAATCGACGTGGAGGATGTGGTGGAAATCTGGGAAGCCAAAGCCTACATCAGCAGCACCTTCCCCATTGCCGACCTTTCGCTGAACCGCTTGGCTAGCATTGTGCTGGACTTGCAGCAGCAGGTTTCTACCATGAAAAAGGCTTAGGAACGAATCTTAGATTCCGACATTTAGTAGATACACAGCCCACCTGGCACTGCGCCAGGTGGGCTGTGTGTTACTAGCCGTTGCGTAACTCGGCTAACGTACGCAAAGCGCTGCTGGCATTAACTTCCGGCCGCTACGTTGCGTAAGCCAAGCACACAACTCAACCGCGACTCATTATGATCAACATAGTTCCTGCCACCGACCGTCACCATGCCGCTCCCGTTGCGTGGCTCAACAGCTATTTCCTGTTCAGCTTTGCCGACTACTACGACCCTAAAAACGTGCAGTTCGGCCCGTTGCGCGTGTTCAACGACGATACCGTGCAAGGAGAGTCGGGGTTTCCGCAGCATCCGCACTCGGAAATGGAAATCGTGACGCTGGTGCTGGAAGGCGAATTGTACCACGAGGATACGATGGGCAACAAGGCTACCATCAAAAAGGGCGACGTGCAGCGCATGACGGCCGGCACCGGCCTGGCCCATTCCGAGCAAAACCGCACCGACAAAGCCGTGCAGCTATACCAGTTGTGGTTTTTGTCGAACCAGAAAGGCCTGGCTCCTAGCTACGAGCAGAAAGATGTGGACTTCCTGGACACCAAGAACGAATTGGTGCCGCTGGTATCGGGCCAGAAGGTGCTGGAAGACGTGGTGTATATGAATTCCAACACCACCATATACTGGTGTAATTTGCGGGAGGACAAGACGGTTACGTTCCGAACGTTTCCCATCCGCAACACCTTCATTTACGTAAGAGAAGGCTCACTCTACATCAACGGCATCGACCTAGGCCCCAACGACCAGGTGCGCGCTACTGATGAGCATGTGCTGGAAATCAGGGCTTCCAAAGACGCTCAATTCATCCTCATTGACTTACCCGCCAGCGAGGCCAACTATTAACGCTCCTAGCACTCACTTGACTGCTTTCCCTACTTCCCTGATTCCTGAAAACGAGGCGACACGGCTACGCACCTTGCGGCTCTACCAGATTGCTAATACCACACCCGAACCCATCTTCGATGACTACGTGGCGTGGGCGGCCCAGCTTTTCAACACGCCTATCTCCTTGATTTCCCTGGTCGATGAGAACTACGTGTATTTCAAGGCTGTAGCTGGGGCCGAAGGCGTACCGGGGCTAGCACGTACGGAAAGCATGTGCTCCGCCGCTATTCTGCCTGATGTACCAGTGGTGCTAACCGACTATAAGGCCGAAAGCTGCGAGCTAATAAAGCCTGACGTTGCACAGGCGCTCGGCCTCAATTTTTATGCTGGTGCAGCCTTGCAGATGCCTGATGGTTCGCGGATTGGCATGCTAGCCGTTATCGGGCGCGAGGCGCGTGGCCTCTCCACCAACGAAGCTACCGTGCTCAAACGGTTGGCCGATTTGGTCAGCAAGACCATTGAGCTTCGCTTTAATTACCTGAGTACAGAGCAAGACCAAGCGTGGGAAAACACTCAAGCCGAATTAGCTGAAACCCTCGACGACAATACCACGCTGGCCCGCTACCTCACCAACCGCAACAACGGCATCAACTTGGATGAGGAAGAAACATTAGACCTCATACTCCGCCGCCTCAACGGTGTAGACAAGGTGCTGAAGAGGCGGATGAGCGAGGCGCTGGCAGCATAAGTCTATCTGTAAGCTCCAGCAAACATTAAAAACAGAAAAGCCAGCTTTCAAAAAAGCTGGCTTTTCTGTTTTTAACAGTTACAACTCTTCTATTTCAACTTTCGCGTTAGTTAGCAGCAAAAAATCAATAAGATGCCGGAAGACAATGGCAGCTTCATTGGTTGCAGTAAGATGGTCGCAAAAATAAATTCCTTTGGCTTCAAATGCCAAAGAAACAAGAGGCCAATCAGGTTGCGAATTATTTACGCTATCCTTCAGCGCCACATGCCATAATGAACTATTGGACTCAGCTATTGCAAAACGTCGTTGCAGAAAATGCAAGATAGGTGCTGGATCAAACGTAGAAGTACATAGCCTATATTCCCGTCCCATACTTACATCGTGTATTTACGGCCTTTGTTCTGCTGTTTCAAATAAGCCATTAGCGGCTCGAAATACTCGACCATGGCGCGAGCCGAGAGGTCTTCGCCGGTTTTTTCCTTAAGCACGGCGCGCCAGTCTTTGCTGGCACCGGGGCGCATGATGTCGGCCAGGAACGTGCCCACTTCTTTGCTACCGTAGTAGTTGGTGGTGTGCGGGTCCTGCTTGAGGATTTTCTTGGCAATGTGGTCGTGGAGCTGGAACAGGATGACGTACGACAGGGCGTAGTCGTAGTACTGCGCGGGGTCGTCGTTGATGTGGGTTTTGGTGGCGGGGTCGAGGTATTGCTCACTGCGCGTGGTGGGCGGCACGATGCCCTGGTACTTTTTGGCTAGCTCCCACCACTTGGCGTTGAGCTGGTCGGCGGGCAGCTTATCGGCGTAGAAGCTGTTTTCCCATTCGCTCATCACCCCCGAGGCAAACGGGATGAAGGTGGCGTAATTGAGGGCTTCCTTGAGTAGCGTTTGGGTTTCGTTGGTTTGGGTTTTGGCGTCCACTAGGTTCAGGCCCGTCAGGAAGGGCTTTTGGGTGGCGGCCAGGCCCATCAGGCTGCCCATAGCCTCGTGGTAGGCGCGGTTGGCACCAGTGCGCAGGAGCACCGGCACCTCGGGGTTGGTGTAGGTGAGGTAATAGTAGATGTGGCCCAGCTCGTGGTGAGTGGTTTCGTACCACTCGGTATTGCCTTCCACGCTCATCAGGCTGCGCACGTCCTGGTCGAGGTTCATGTGCCAGGCCGAGGCGTGGTTGTTCTTCTTGTAGGTGGCTGCTTTGGGCAGCGGATAGAGGCTGCTTTTCTCGTAGAACACCGGCGGCAGCGCCGGGAAGCCCAGGCTCTGGTAGAACCGCTCGGCTTGTTGCACCTGCCATTCTGCCCCCTTCTTGGCTAGTATTGGGTCCAGGTTCAGGCCTTTTACTTCCACCATGGCGCTCCAATCCTGGCCCCAGCGGTTGGGCAGCCAGTGCGCGGGCAGATAGTCGGGCACTTGCTTCTGGTTGTATTTCTTGGCCAGCTCGTAGCGGGCGTAGGTGTGCAGCTCGCGGTACAGGGGGCGTAGCTCGTCGTTGAGCTTACGCACCAGCGTCATCATTTCCTCCCGGCTCATGCCGTAGTCGGAGGCCTGGTAGGTGAAGTAGTCGGGGTAGCCGAGGGCCTGCACGGTTTGGTTGCGTAGGTCGCGCAGGTTGAGCAGGCCGTCTTTGAGCGTGGGGCCGATGGCCTTGCTGGCTTCCCACACCTGCTGGCGCTTGGCAGGGTTCTTTTCTTTGCGCAGCAGTTCGTCGAGGTCGTTGGTGGTGACGGACTTGCCGGCGTATTGGTAGTCGTAGCCGTAGAGCCTCTCGGTTTGCGCAGCTTCGGCGGCAATGCGGCGCTTCACCACGTCGGCCACGGTCTGCGGGTTGTTGGCGGCAGCGTAGAGCGCCGTTTGCAGCTGCTTGATTTGCAGCTCGGTAAGGTCGGCCTTATGTTCCAGCAGCCCTTTGATGGTGACAATATTCTCGGTGCTCCCCGTAAAGGCGGCCATGCGGCCGTTGGCGCGGGTGGTAGCGCCGGCGTTGCTGGTGTCACCGGCCACAATGTGCGTGTTGGAACGCCACTCTGCCTCGCTCGACTGGGTGTAGAGACGCTGGTACTCGTTGGAATAGTTAATCAAAAACTCCTCGGCTTGCGCGCGGTAGTCTTGGGGCGCTGGCGGCGCGGAAGCCGTGGTTTCAGTGGCAGCAGGTGTGGTAGTAGCTGGCGTTTTGGCCGTAGGCGCGCAGGCAGCCAGCGTGGCAGCCGTTAGTAGAGGCAGGAAGGTTTTCTTCATACCAGCAAAGCTAGAACTTCCCGCGAATCAACCAGAGGCACGTTTGCCAAGCAGAGGTGATATAAACATGTTACTTTTGATTAATAACAGAATCTAAAAAATGTTAAGATTTATTATCAAGGCGCTTATTACCCTAGGCGTATTGGCTACGACGCTCATTATTATACTTATCGTAGTATTAAATAACGACGAGAAAGACAGAGCTGCAAAAAGTGCTTATATCTCTACATTTTTCACCCATCCTCAATCAAAAGGAACTTGGCTTGCAGAAGACGGTGATTCAAAGCTATGTGGCAAACTAGAGCTACTTATAACAAAAGATTCTACTTACTATGGGGATAGGGTTTTCGGTGATGGGCACCATGAGTCTTATTATAGGATAAAAGCAGATTCTATTCACACAGAAGGCCACTATGGACTTGGCGCATCAATGCAAGTCAGAAACGACAGCCTATTTTTGATCTACCCCAAAAGGCAGTACAACTGGTCTTGGTTTATTGAGGAGGCAAACGCTGACAGGTTCACTCTGCGAGGAGATTCATATACCATGACTTTTGTCAAAGTAGCTGACGATAAGATAGCTGGTCACTTGTAAAGTGGCCATTATGATTGACTCTCCTCACGCTGCTTGCTGCAACAAATGGCACTCCTTATACTTCTTACCGCTGCCACACGGGCACGGGTCGTTGCGGCCGAACTTGCGGCGGCTGCGCAGGGTTTTCAGCCATTCGCGCGGGTCCACGGCCAGGCGTAGAAAACGCTTCTTGGGGTTTTGGCGAAAGGCCCGCAGGAGCAGCTGGTATAGCTCGGGGTGATGCTCTTGGAGCTTCTCGGGCTTCTCGAAGAAATACTCTGTCACAACGGCAAAGAACTCGGCCTCATTAGTGGCGGCGTAGTCGTTGATTTCCGAGTCGCCGGCCCGGATGGCGGCTATTTCGCGCTCCATTACCTCGGCCCAGGGCTTAAGCAATTCGGGCGGCAACGTGGTGGCGGGCACCCCATCAATAGTACCGTCGGCGGCGTCGAGCAGGTGCGCAAACTCATGGATGCCCACGTTCTGCCGGTCCAGCGCATCGCGGAAACCTTGTTCCAACGAAGCTTTGGAGAGGTGCATGTAGCGGGAAGTCTGGAAGTTGCGGACGCTGCCCAGCAACGTGCCGGCCAGCGGGGCCACCTCCTGGTTGGGATTCTGCTGCTCTTTCCAGGCGTCGGGCACCACTAACACCTCGCTCAGGTTGCCGTATTCCCAATCGGGGAAGCCAAACACCGGAATTACGGCCGAGGCGGCTACCAGCAGCCGGGTGGCATCGTCTATTTCGGTTTGCACGCCCGTAATCCGGGTTTGGGCCAGAAACACCTGCACCCGCTTCTCGAAGCGCTGCTTGTCGCCGGGCGTGAGCGACAAATAAAAAGCCACCCGCTCGGTCAGAATCTGCCGCCAAGCGGCTGGGAAATCCTCAGCCAACGCCGCTGCCTTCTCGCGCGACTCGCGGGTGACATACCGGTAAAACAGAAAGACTACCGCCGCAACGAAGGCGGCAAAAACCCAGTATTGCATGGCCCGCTAAACGGCCAATCGGGCGTTTGGTTGTTGGGCGGTACCGGGGACCTCACCCCCTAGCCCCCTCTCCAAAAGAGAGGGGGGACTAGCTTTAGTTGGGCTAGTAGCTACTAGCTGTTGGCTATTAGCTTTTGCTAGCGCTAGAGCAAACTAGAAACTAGTCCCCCCTCTCTTTTGGAGAGGGGGCTAGGGGGTGAGGTATTCTGCCAGCCGCTCGCGCAGTAAATCCTGTAATACGGCATCCAGGAACTGGAATTTGTCGGGGATGCGCAGGTTGATAACGGGTTTGCCCGTTAGCGCCTCCGGAAATTTCTGCCGCAGAATGTCGGCGTGCTTGCGCTCCATCACAAACACCACATCGGCCCAGCCAAGGTTGCCGGCTGTTACGCGCACTCTGGCGCCCGGCTCGGTGCCGGCCGAACGTGCTTCGTAAGTAGGGTGGTTGTCAAAAAGCCGTTCGGCGGTGAGGCTGCGCCAGCGGTTCTGGCTACAGATAAAAAGCAGTTGCGAAGCGTTGGCAGGGATGGTTGGCAAAGGCACAGGGTTGATATGAGAGCCTAATTTACGCGCGCTATCAGACTACGTGAATAGTTGCTTAAGTGAACTGGCTAAAAGCCCGGCATGCAGAGGCGCAGCCGAAGCACCTCGCGTGCTGACTCAGGAGTACCCATCCAACATCAGCACGCGAGATTCCTCGACAAGCTCGGAATGACGTTCGTTTCACTATTCTACTTTAGGCAATGAATAACATCAACCAGCTATCCACAAGCTGTAATTTCTTCGGGCTCCCACCCACGACAACAAGCATCTGCGTGGCAGCCGCCGAGTTTAGCCCAACGTTTTGGCCACTCGCTCCAGGAGCGCCTTGGTTTTCCGGATTCCCTCCTCCTCGCTCAGCTTTTCGCCTTCGTACTCGATGCCGACGTAGCCTTTGAAACCGGACGCCTTGATGAGTTGGAACATCTTGTTGTAATCCGTTTCCAGGCAATTGCCGGTGGCGTCAAAATCCAGCGTTTTCGCGCTGACGCCCTTAGCTACCGGCATCCATTGCTGCACGGCCTTGTACTTGTCGTACTCTTCCAGGCAGTTGCCGCGGTACAAGTCGCCGGTGGCGCGCTTCACGCAGAAATTACCGAAATCCGGCAAAATGCCCACGTTGCGGCGGTTGGCTTTCTTGATGGTGGCCAGCAGCCACTCGCCGTTGGAACTGTAGCTGCCGTGGTTTTCCACTATTACATTCAGGTTGGCTTTCTGCGCGTACTCGCCTAGCTTGCTCAGGCTGTCGGCCGCGGCTTGCTGCACGTCCTCCATCGAGCCTTTGCCGTAGGCATTCACCCGGATGGAAGCACAGCCTAGGTAGTGCGCGGCATCCACCCATTGGTAGTGGTTTTCAATCGTTTTCGCTCGTTCCGTGGCATCGGGGGCACCTAAGTCACCTTCGCCGTCAATCATAATCAGGTGGTTTTTCACGCCATTGTCGCGGCAGCGCTGTAGCAGCTCGCTCAAGTACTTCTGGTCTTTGGCTTTGTCTTTGAAAAACTGGTTGACGTACTCCACCGCTCCGATGCCGTACTGCTTGCGGGCAATTACCGGGAAATCGAGGTTGCTGATTTGCTTGCTGAACAGGGCTTTATGCAACGACCATTCAGCCAGCGAGATTTCAAAGAATGGCTTGGCTGCCATTTCTGAGGCCAGCAGCCCAGGCGAAACACAAGCCGCAGCCGTGAAGGCTACCGCATTTTCAAGAAAGCGACGACGTGAAGCAAGCATACGGTGGGGGAATTAGGAGTTGGAGAAAGAGCTGGCGGGGCGGCGGGAGTGGTTACTACGTGAATAAGCGCAGACTTAAGAATCAACAAAAACACTGTTCCCGTCATGCTGAGCGCAGCCGAAGCATCTCGCGTGCTGATGCCAGGGTGGTACTCCTGAGTCAGCACGCGAGATGCTTCGGCAAGCTCAGCATGACGTTCTTTAGCCTTGCACTTCAATGCTTTACAGCTAGCTAAAGCGCGGAATAGCTGGCGGACCGGAGAAATACAATGTCGATGTGCGAAACGTTGTTCTGGTACTCGCTCTTGGCTGATAAGCTTTTCCATTCCGGGTCGCTGCCAAACGCTTTCCAATGCTGGTCACGGGCTGCCATGTTGTCGAAGCTGGTCATGTACATCAGGTTGGGCATGTGCGCGCCAAACACCACTTCGCCGTAGAAAACCGCGTTGAAACCAAGTCGGGAAAACAGCTTCACTTCGCCGCCCTGGTTGAACATCTGCACCTTGTTGCGGGCCAGTTTTTCGCTGGCGCTTTCGTAGCTGCGCAGTTCGTACACCCGTTCCGGGCGCGGGCCTTGCAGCCTGGAGGCTGCCACTGCAGGCATCAGGTCGAAGGCTTTCAGGAAGATGGTTTCCTGCCGCTGGTAGGCTGGCGCGTTGTGGGCGGCGCCGGTATAGTCACTGGCGCTGGTTTCGGCAACTGACGGCTTACCGGCTTTCACTTGTTCCCAGTGCTTCAACGATTTGAAGGGAGTGAAAACGTAGATTTTTTTGTCGGTGGCCGTATCGTTGCTCAACGGCTTGAACACACCAACGTGCGGGATATTCTGGGCGCGCATGGCCGGCAGGTAATGCAGGCGCAGAAAGCTGTCGATGCGAGCTTCCTGCTGGCTGGTTTTCATATGATACACCCGCAGCTCGAAATAGGCCGAAGAAGTGGGCGGTTTGGCCAGGGCCAGGTGGCTGCCAAGCAGCAGAAAAAATGCGGCCAGCATTATGCCCGCTACGCCCACTGTTTTTTTCATAGTTACTGCTCAAGTAGTTGCGGCCTGGTGGCAGGGTGAAAACGCGCCTGCTTTTCCGGCCCCGGATCAAGGTATCAGTTTTTCATTTATCCCGCCTATGTTTACACTTACGGGCGAGGCGGCACCTATCGGCAGCAAGTACGCGCGTTCTGTTTCCACCCAATGCTACTGTTGGGCTACTTGCTACGCTTCCTTACCTGCCCTCCGCGCCATGCCCCTACTCCTCGTTTTAGCAGCGGTACTGCTGCTGTTGCTGCTGATTATCGTCTTCAAGCTCAACGCCTTCCTGGCGCTGGTAACGGTAGCCATTGCGCTGGGGCTGGCCGAGGGCATGCCGCCTAAAGTGGTGCTTAGCTCCATCCAAACCGGCATCGGCAGCATGCTCGGCTCTATCGTCATGATTCTGGGCTTCGGGGCGATGCTCGGTAGTTTGCTCATCGAAAGCGGGGCGGTGCAGCGCGTTACGTACCAACTCATTGCCACTTTCGGAGTCCGGCATATTCAGTGGGCCGTGATGCTTACCGGCTTTCTGGTGGGCTTGCCGATGTACTACATGGCTGGTTTCGTGCTCCTGATTCCGCTGGTGTTTGCGGTGGCAGCCTCCACGCGCCTGCCACTGCTGTACGTGGGGCTGCCGCTGGTAGCCTCGCTGTCCGTGACGCACGGCTACCTCCCGCCCCACCCCGGCCCCACGGCCATTGCGGTCCTTTTTAAAGCTGATGTATCCCTGACGCTGCTCTACGGGCTGGTCGTTGCCGTCCCCGCTGTTATCATTGCCGGGCCGGTTTTCTCGCGGTTCGTAAAGCGCTACAACCCCGCCCCGCCACCCGGCCTAGCCCTACCCAAGGAGTTTACCGATGCCGAAATGCCGGGCTTCGGCATCAGCCTGCTCACCGTGCTAACGCCGGTATTGCTGATGGCCTTGGGCGTGGCCGCTTCCCTCACTTTGCCCGCCGCGTCCGCCTTTCGGCAGGGTATCGAGTTTATCAGCGACCCGAACCTGGCCATGCTGCTGTCGGTGGTAGTGGCTATCCTGACGCTGGGCGTGGGGCGCGGCAAAAAATTGCAGCAGGTTATGGATTCTGTTTCGGGCTCGGTTTCCAGCATTGCCATGATGCTGCTCATCATCGGGGGTGGCGGCGCGCTCAAGCAGGTGCTCGTGGACAGCGGCGTGGGCACCTACATCGTGAGCCAGTTCAACGATTTGCAGTTGTCGCCGCTGTTGATGGCGTGGCTGGTTGCGGCTATTTTGCGCATTTGCATCGGGTCGTCGACGGTGGCGGCCCTGACGGCCGGGGGCGTGATGGTGCCGTTGCTGGCCACTACCGCCGTGAAGCCCGAGCTGATGGTACTGGCCGTGGGCGCGGGCAGCCTAGTGTGCTCCCACGTCAACGACTCCGGCTTTTGGGTGTTCAAGGAGTATTTCAACCTCACCATTCCGCAAACCCTGGCCACCTGGACGGTGATGGAAACGCTGGTTTCGGTGGTGGGGCTGGTGGGCGTGCTGCTGCTGAATACCGTGGTGTAAGCGGGTTGCCGTTGCGCTTTGCAGGGCGTTACGCTACCCCTGAGCAGGAAAATATCCGTACACTACCTCAACAACCACTTTTCAAGAGCAACCAACGACTTATGAAGGATACCGTTTTCATTGTGATGGGCGTGTCGGGCAGCGGCAAAACTACCATTGGCCGCCTGCTGGCTGAAAAACTGGCGCTAGCCTTTCACGATGCCGACGACTTCCACTCGGCGGCCAATATTGAAAAGATGGGCGCCGGCATTCCCCTCACCGACGCCGACCGCAAAGACTGGCTGGCGGCCATGGCCGACGCCATTGGCAACTGGGAAAATTCTGGCGGGGCCGTGCTGGCCTGCTCGGCGCTGAAAGAAAAATACCGCCAAACCCTGCAAGGCGGCGCCCGCCACCCGTTGCAATGGGTGTATCTGGATGGCTCGCGCAAGCTGCTGCACGACCGGCTAGAGGCCCGCAAAGGCCATTACATGGGCGCCGACATGCTTGACTCGCAGCTGGATACGCTGGAGGAACCGGCCTACGGCATCCACGTGAAGCTCCAGCAAAACCAAACGCCCGATGAGGTAGTGCAGGAAATTATGCACGCTTATCAGACGGCCGCTTCCAAATAGGGCGGCTTCAGATGCAGAAAACCATGGAGTTTTGCAGTTCGTCGCCGTCGTACACGGTGGCCATGCCCACTTTGGTTGCGTTTGGATCGAGCAAGGCGGCTTGGTGCTTGGGCGAAGCCTTATAGGCGCGCAGAATCTGCGATTCGATGCCGGTCAGGCTGGCCGGGCGCAACCCCCGAAAACGCACGCAGTTCTCGTAGCCGTAGCTGACGTAGCCGTTGGCGTGCTCAAACGCGTGGCCTACTGCCGCCAGCCGCTGGCGGGGCGACGGATATTGTGGGTTATAGTGCCCGTGGGTGCGGTGCGTGAGGTTGTACGTGGCTTGCAGGCGCGCCGCCAAGCAAGCCGTTTTACTTAATATCAACGGGGGTAAGCCGGCTTGCTGGCGGTAGAGGTTCAGGTAGCGCAGCAACGCAGGCGTGGTGTCAACTTCGGCCCAGGCAGAAGGGCTGGGAACGGCTGCGGCAAACGAGCGGGGAGCAGCAACGTGGTGGAGCGAGGTTAAGCTGAGCAGCAGCCCGGCCAAGACCGATTTCATGCGGAAAGAACAAGGATAAAAGGGATGGTCGGATGGTTTGCGCAACGTGTTGGCGCCACTGCAAGCAGAACGCACAACCCTAATGAAATAGTCTGTAACTCAGTGCTACATTACTCGCAAGCTTTCAGCTAGAAAAAGCATACCAAGGACATTGTCATGATGGTTGCTCTTTCCTGCACACCCTACCAAGGAACTTTTCGACTGAAAAATCTTTTTAGTCGAAAAGTTTAATACCTTTGTCTTACCCATGAGCTACCCTACTGCCACCCTGCTTGCCTCCGCAACCAAAGAGGATGCCCTCCGTGAAAGCGTGATTGTGGCCGCGCAGCGCTTGTTTCAGCACTATGGCCTAGCCAAAGTGACGCTGGAAGACATTGCCAAGGCCATCGGCAAAGGCAAAAGCACGCTCTACTATTACTACAAGAGCAAGGAAGAAATCTTCACGGCCGTAATGGACCGCGAGATTGGCGAGGTCATGGTAGAAATGGCCCAGGCGGTGGAATCGGCTACCACCGCCGAAGAAAAGCTGTGCGTATTCTCCCTGACCAAGCTACGCGCCCTGCGCAAAAAGCTGGCCCTGTACGGCATTGTATGCAAGGAAGTGAACAGCCAGGCCGAATTCACGTGTGCTATGCGGCAGAGCTATATGAAGCGCGAGAGTGTGCTGCTCAGGGGCATTCTTCGCTTTGGCATCGAAACGGGCGAGCTGGGCCGGCTGAGCCCCACCGATGTGGAGGCGCTGGTATTTGTGATGCTCAGCGGCCTGCACGGAATGGAGCTGGAAATGATGGGCAACAACAATTTCGAGATGCTGGAGCCAGCCGTTGGCATCCTGACCCGTTCCTTAATCCATGGGCTGAAAAGCTAATTTTTGTTGTTTTCTCGACTGATTTACCTTTTCAGTCCATAAGTCACAAACAATACCAAGCGTGCCTTGTATATACTTCCCAGCTAGATTTTTCGACCGAAAAACCAAAACGGTCCATAAGACGCCAATATAGCACTTGCCCGCCAGCACGTGCAACCTGCCGCTGCTACCGTGAACCATCCTTACGCTCCCAACTATGACCCCAGATACTTCTTCCGTTGCTTTTTCCGTATTGGACCTGGCCGCCGTTGCCCAAGGCAATACCCCAAACGCCACCTTTCACAATAGCCTGGCTCTGGCGCAACACGTTGAACGCCTTGGCTATACCCGCTTCTGGCTTTCCGAGCACCATAACATGATAGGCGTAGCCAGCTCGGCACCCACCATCCTGATGGGCTACATTGCGGGCGGTACTTCTACGCTGCGGGTTGGCTCGGGCGGGATTATGCTGCCTAACCACACTCCGCTGGTGGTGGCCGAGCAGGTGGGCACCCTGGCCTCCCTTTACCCCGGCCGCATCGACCTGGGGCTGGGCCGCGCCCCCGGCACCGACCAGCTAACGGCCCAAGCCATTCGGGGTGGCCGCTTTGGCGGCGTGCAGGATTTTCCGCAGGATATTCAGCAACTCCAAACCTACTTCTCCGCCGCCAACAGCACCAGCAAGGTGCGGGCTATTCCCGGCGAAGGCCTCGACGTTCCGATCTACGTACTGGGCTCCAGTACCGACAGCGCCTATCTGGCAGCGGCCCTGGGCCTGCCTTACGCCTTCGCCAGCCACTTTGCGCCCGCTCAGCTGCTGGCTGCCCTGAACATCTACCGCCAGAATTTCCGGCCTTCGGCCGCGCTGGCGCAGCCGTACGTTGTCACCTGCGTGAACGTAATAGCCGCCGAAACCGACGCCCAAGCCGAGTACCTCTCTACCTCGCTGAAGCAGTTTATGATGAGCGTAGTCACGGGCCAGCCCACCCAGTTGCCCCCACCCGTCGATTCGATGCGCACCATCTGGGGCCCAATGCAGCAACAAGCGGTGGAACAGATGCTGGCCTATTCTTTCATTGGCGGCAAGGCCACGCTGCAAGCTGATTTGCAAGAGTTTATCGACCTCACGCAAACCAACGAAATCATGGCTATTTCCAATATTTTCAGCCATGAGGCACGGCTGTACTCCTACCAACTACTGGCCGAAACGCTACAAAAAGTGACGCGGCAGCCAGTGGCATCCTTAGTTGCCCAATAGTTCCAGTAAAATATGATCCGCATACAAATGTATATACATTAAATGTATATACATTTGTATGCGCACTACTGGTAGCCACACTCGGTAGTACACGCTCCTGCCCAGCCCAGGCTCACTACAACCAGCAAGCCTACAAAAAAGGCCGAGCCACTCTGCTTGTGTGACCTACCAATTTTCCTCTCAATCATGTTGTCCCAATCGTACCTTCTTGATGCTCCTGCTGGCCTGGCCCAAAAAGTTCGGCGCATTATCAGCCAACGCAAGCACATCAACCCGCGGCGCCTGCGTTTCGCCGCAACGCTCGGCGAGTTGGATTTCGACCAGCTCGACGTTGTTGATATTATTCTGGAGCTGGAGCGCCGCTTCCACCTCACCATCCCCGACGAAGTACCGCTGCGCACCGTCGGCGACTTTGTTTCCTGCGTGGCTGCCCAACACGGTGGCAGTCAGCGCCCCGTTGCCTAACCGGCTACAACCGCAGGGTTGCCCTGCATTTTCACCAGCATCATGCCTTTCAAACACGGAGTATTCAACTCCCTGGTAGTCAGCAGCGCCATGTTTTCTCTGACGGCCACCCAATCCCTTTCCGAGAGCAGCACTACACCAGCTCTGCCTGCTTACACCACTAGCACAACTACCTCAGCACCTGCCCCGGCTTCCGCCGACGATTCTGGCACGATACGCCCCATTACGGCGGGTGTCAAAGGACACGTTCTTCAACTATTTTTCACGCCGGGCCAGCACGTGCAAGCCGGGCAGCTCCTGGCCAAAGTAAGCGAAGAAACGGCGGGCTCTTCCCGCTACATTGTTTCCTTCGTAGTGGCCCCCACCAACGGCGTCATGACGGAAAACCACCTGCAACACGGCGACTTCCACCACGCTCACACCGTGCTGGCCTCCCTACGCACCGACAAGCCCTAACCCCCGAAGCAATAGCCACAACTCTACGCACAATCAACTATAAGAACGGTCATGCTGAGCTTGTCGAAGCATCTCTCCCGCCAAAGTAGTCATATACTAATGCCAGCGAGATGCTTCGACAAGCTCAGCATGACCGTTGTGGAAGGCTTTAAAGCACAAGCGCGGGGAGACGCATACTGTATGCATCTCCCCGCGCTTGCATTACGGCTGCCTGTCGTTATTCCACCAACGACACGCGCACTTTCTTGCCTTTCACTTTGGCCCCAAGCAGGCGCTGCAACACGTCGGGGGCCATTTGGCGGGGCACGGCCACGTAGCTGTAGTAGTCGAACACCTCAATATGGCCGACTTGCTCCCGCGTGACGCCGCCCACGTTCACAAAGGCCCCTACCAGGTCGTGGGCACTGACTTTGTCTTTCTTGCCGGCCGTAACGTGGATGGTCACGTTTTCGGGTTTGGGAGCTTTGGCCGTTGCGGGCGGCAGCTTAGGCGCTTTCATGTCGCGCCACTGGATGCTGGCGGCTACCGGCCATTTCTGCACGTGGGCCTGCTCTTTCACGGTGGCCAGCAGGTGCGCGGTGCCCTCGGCGCCGGCGCGGGCGGTACGGCCGGCCCGGTGCTGAAAGCTGTCGGCTTTGTCGGGCGCATCGTACTGCACTACCGTGTCGAGCAGGGTTACGTCGAGGCCACGGGCGGCTACGTCGGTGGCTACCAGCACCTGGCTGGACCCGTTACGGAGCTTGAGTAGCGCTTTGTCGCGCTCGGGCTGGGGCATTTTGCCGTGCAGCACTTCGGCGGCTACTTCGCGGCCTTGCAGGAAGCGCACCAGCTCCATGCACTTCTCGCGGGTGTTGCAGAAAATGAGGGCCCGGCCGGTTTCGGGCTGGCGCAGCAGGTGCAGCAGCGCCGCCGGCTTCAATTCAATGGCCCCCACGTGGCCAATCAGCTTCAGGTTTTCGGGCAGCCGGTCGTCGTCCTGGCCCAGGTTGATAACGCGCGGCCGGGTCAGGTTCTTCCGAATCAAATCCAGTACCTTATCCGACATGGTAGCCGAGAACAGCAGGGTCTGGCGGCGGCGGGGCAGGCGCTTCACAATTTCCACCAGCTCGTCCTGGAAACCCAGTTCCAACAGCTTATCGGCTTCATCAAGCACCAGGGTTTTCAGCTGATTCGGGATGATGCTGCGCCGCTCGAAGTGGTCGAGCAACCGGCCGGGCGTGGCTACTACCACGTGCGGAGCCTGCTTGAGCGAGGCGGTTTCTTCGCGGAAGGCGTGGCCGCCGTAGAACGCCGCCACCCGCAGATTGGGCAGG
Organism: Hymenobacter telluris; assembly: GCF_017313265.1. Classification (GTDB taxonomy): domain Bacteria; phylum Bacteroidota; class Bacteroidia; order Cytophagales; family Hymenobacteraceae; genus Hymenobacter; species Hymenobacter telluris. The sequence continues at coordinate 274,263 of NZ_JAFLQZ010000004.1, forward strand.
TATTTCCCCATTTTCTTGAGGGCGTCGCGCACCTGCAAGGCCAGCTCGCGGGCCGGTACCAGCACAATCATCTGCACGGCGTCGTTCTTCACGTCCACCTGCTGTAGCAGCGCGAGGCCGTAGGCTGCGGTTTTGCCGGAGCCCGTGGGGGCTTGGCCCGCTACGTCCTGCCCATCGAGCGTGAGGGGCAGCACCTGCTCCTGCACGGGCGTGGGCGTAGTGAACTGGAGTTCTTCCAGGGCTTGCAGAAGGGCGGGCGCGAGGCCAAGGTCAGCGAAAGAGGGCATGAGGCAGAGAATTAGCCTGCAAAGGTACGTACTGGCGGGGGACCTCACCCCCTAGCCCCCTCTCCAAAAGAGAGGGGGAACTGGTTTTTAGCTTTTTAGCTGTAGCTGCTGGCGGATTGTTTCAAGCACTTGTAATAAGTTGTGCGTGACTTGGGGGTTGCTGAATCGTAGTAGCGTGTAGCCCAATTCGTGCAAGCTATGCGTGCGGCCAGCGTCGTATTCCGCCTGTTCTGCTTCTTGGTGGACTTTGCCGTCAACTTCTACGACAAGCTTCGCGGATAGGCAAACGAAATCGACAATGAAGCCACTAATGGCGTGTTGGCGGCGGAATTTCCAGCCATTCAGCTTTTATCCGTGCAGCTCCTGCCAAAGCAGGTTTTCGGATTCCGTAGGCAGCTTTCGGTTAACTCGCGCAAATTCTTTTAGCTTGACCCACCGCTTAGCATCCGTTGTAAAAACATGCTCCTGCGCACCGGATAGTGACGGTTTGTCTTTCCGTTCATCGTCTGATATATTCATAACCTATCACAATAATGATTCCCACTAAGTTAAACTAGCGTATTACTTGCCTGCGTCTGGCTCCCCCTCTCTTTTGGAGAGGGGGCCGGGGGGTGAGGTAATCGTTGAGGCCCGGCGGCTGCCCTGGTACAGCTCGTACTTCAGCAGGCGGCAATCAATGGGGCCGTTGAAGAGCGGAATGCGGCGTGAGGCTTTCAGGCCCACCCGCTTGGCGGCTTCCAGGTTGCCGGTAAATATGTAGGCGTCGTAGCCCGGAAAGCCGGATTTGAGCGTGTCGCCGATGGTTTTATAGAGGGCATCCATCTCCGTTTCCTCGCCAATTCGCTCCCCGTAGGGCGGGTTCATCACCACAATGCCCGGCTCACCTTTTGGCGCAGCGGCGTCGCGCACGTCGCGCACCGAGAGGCGCACGAAATCCTCTAAGCCGGCCGCCGACACGTTTTCGCGGGCCAGGTCGATGTATTCGGGCGAAATATCGGAGCCTACTAGTTGCGCCTGGGGCTCTTCGAGGCGGGCCTGCTCGGCATCGAGGCGCACCGAATCCCACAGGGCCTGGTCGAAATCGGGCCAGTTCTCGAAGCTGAACTTGCCTTGGTGGTAGAGGCCGGGCGCAATGCGCTGGCTGATGAGGGCGGCTTCGGTGAGGATGGTACCCGAGCCGCACATGGGGTCCACGAGGGTTTTGCGGCCGTCCCAATCGGCCAGCAGCAGGATGCCGGCGGCCAGGATTTCGTTGAGCGGGGCTACGTTGGTTTGCTGCCGGTAGCCGCGCCGGTGCAAGGATTCGCCGCTGGAATCGAGGCTCAAAACCACTTCATTCTCAATCATGTGCAGGTGCAGCCGGATGTCGGGGTTCTTCACGTCCACACTGGGCCGATCACCGGTGCGGTTCCGGAACTGGTCCACAATGGCATCTTTGGTAAGCTGCGCCACGAACAGGGAGTGCTCCAGGTTGGACCGGTTCACGACGGCCGTAATGGCAAACCTCTGGTCGGGGCGGATGTATTCGGCCCAGTTGATGCGGCCGGTTTCGCGGTAGAGCGTTTTCTCGTCGGGGGCGTAGAAGCCGGCAAAGGGCCGCAGGATGCGGATGGCGGTGCGGCACCAGAGGTTGGCTTCGTAGCACAGCTGCATGTCGCCGCTGAACTCCACGGCCCGCTGGCCAACCTTGTCGATGGTGGCGCCGAGTTGGTAGAGCTCTTCGGCCAGCACCTCTTCCAGGCCGAACTGGGTGGTGGCAGTCATGTAGAACGGGGCGGAGCGGCGAGATGGGGCCATGCGGAGCAGTAGTGAGGTGAAGCCGCAAAGGTCGGGAATGTTGGCGGGCTATGCGCGGGTAATTTCTTTTGCCTTGATAGGTGCGCCGTGTAGCTCTGCTTCTAGTTGTAGCGGTAATCGTCTATCTTTATTGCCACTACTCATAGTTTCAAAACCTACTTGTAGATTTATACTAATACTAGATGTACACTCACAAAAAAGCAGTAAAAATTTCAACCATTCTAATTATTCTACTAATCAACAGTTGTAAACACCGCCTTACATCAGAAGAAGACAAACATTATCAAGATAACATCAGAAAATCTCAGAAAGGAATATCTGATTGGATAAAAAATAATGCTCTTTATCCTAATAGCTACAAACCTATTTCATTTAGTAAATACTCAGAGTCATACACAGCAGAAAATGATGCAAAAATTCCTAACACAGAGATTTATGTACTAAAACACATCCATAATATATTAGACAAGGACAGCAACCTGACAACCTTTAGCGGATATTTTATTTTAGAACACGACTATTCAGTAAATATTATTGAAACTACAAGAAGCAATTCTGTCGGCGGTGCGTTTCCTCCGGAAACGCAGATTTGGATGAACAAGTTTGGAAGAACAATGACTCATCAAGATACTCTGGAACTGCGACAAAAATATAAAGACAACTACGAAAGAAATATTAAAGAATTGAAGCATGAATTAGACGAAGGGACTGTATCTAGTGAAGGATCAATAAATGCTAATGAGCTAAAAAACATTCTTGATACACTTAATAAAAAAGAATAGAAGGCGATAATAAAGCTCTTGATTCATATCAAATGAAGAAAGGGCTCCAAGCTTATTCCTTATTTTCTCCACACTATACTTACTCCCAGCTGGCCTTTAGGCCAGCTTTTTCTTTTTCCTGCCTATTTTGCCGCTATGGCTACTCCTCTCCCCTCCTCTGCTCCTACCAATACCGCCGCTCCGGCCCGCAGCTACGCACTGCCCATGGTGGCCATGACGGCCCTGTTCTTCCTGTTCGGGGCCGTTACCAACTTCAACGGGGTGCTGATGCCCTATTTGAAGGACGTCTGTCAACTGACTGATTTTCAATCGTCGCTGGTACCGTTTGCGTTTTTCATAGCGTATTTCCTGATGTCGTTGCCGGCGGGTTGGGTTATCCGGCGGCTGGGCTACCAACGCGGCATTGTGGTGGGCTTGGTGGTCATGGCGGCCGGGGCCCTGCTTTTTATCCCGGCGGCCAATGCGCGGGCGTTTGCCTTGTTTCTGGCGGGCCTTGGCGTGTTGGGGGCCGGCATTACGCTGTTGCAGGTGGCGGCCAATCCATACGTATCAGTGCTGGGCCCCGCCAACCGGGCCGCGAGCCGGGTGAGTATTGTGGGAGTAGCTAATAATCTGGGGGGCACCTTGTCGCCGCTGATTGGGGGGCTCTTGCTGTTCGGCAGCGCGGCGGCCATTCAAACGCGGCTGGCCACGCTTTCCGCCGAGCAGCGCCTGGCCGAAGAAGCCGCGCTGGTGAAGTCGCCCTACCTGGGTCTGGCTATCTTCCTGGTTGTCCTGGGCGGTATTTTCTGGCTTCTGCGCCTACCCGAAATTGATAGCATTCCGGCTGATGAAACCGAAGAAATTGCCTCGGCTACCACCGCTGGCCGTCATTCCGCCCTTCAATTCCGCCATCTAGTTCTGGGCATCGGGGCCATTTTTCTGTATGTGGGGGTGGAAGTAGGCCTCGGGGATTTCCTGATCCGCTACGGCGAATCTCAGAATATCACGCAGTTGAGCAGCTTCACTCAGGCATTGGTGCGGGGCCTGAATGCCGTTACCAATTACGGCTTGCTGCTCATCGGCCAGACACCCGTGCCGGTTGATACTTCCACGGGCTTCACCAAAGCTATTGGGGCCGTACTGGTGTCGTCGTACTGGTTTGGCTCTATGATTGGGCGCATTGTGGGCATTCCGTTGCTGAGCCGCTTCAATGACCGGCGCATGCTGGCGGGCGTGTGTCTGGCAGGCGTAGCATTGGTGCTGGCCTCGGTGCTGACCCGTGGCGAGGCGGCCTTGTGGCTGGTGGTACTATGCGGGCTTTGCAACTCGATAATGTGGCCGGTTATTTTCCCGCTGGCCATCAAAGGCTTAGGTGCCTTTACCAAGCAGGGCTCCTCCTACCTGATTATGGCCATTGTGGGGGGCGCTATCATACCGCTTATCATGGGCTGGGTAGCCACAAATGGCGGCGGCTTACGCGTAGCCTTTATCCTGCCCGCACTGTGCTACGCGTATCTGCTGTACTACTCGCTGAGCGGGTACCGGGTGCGGTAAGTTGTAGCGCGAAGCCTTTGCTTCGCGCATCGGTGCACGACTGCCGTTGCCCGTGTAATAACCCTGCCAACGGATACGCGAAGCAAAGGCTTCGCGCTACAGCCTATCTTTGCCCCATGCTCGAACACAACGTTTCCCTCCGCCCCTATCACACCTTTGGCATTGAAGTGAGAGCCCGGCTGTTTGCCCGCTTCCAGTCGGTAGACGAGTTGCGGGCGTTGCTGGCGCTGCCCGAAGTGCAGCAAGCCGAGCAGCTGATTCTGGGCGGCGGCTCCAACCTGCTGTTCACCAAGGACTTCGACGGCGTGGTGCTGAAAAACGAAATCTGCGGGCTGGAAATTATCAGCCAGGACGAGGACACGGCGCTGGTACGGGCCGGGGCCGGGGAGAGTTGGCACGGGCTGGTGCAGTACGCGCTGGATCAGGATTTGAGCGGCATCGAGAACCTATCGTTGATACCGGGCACGGTGGGCGCGGCGCCGTTGCAGAACATTGGGGCCTACGGCGCCGAGCTGAAAGACACGTTCGAGGAACTGGAGGCGCTGGAAACGGCTACGGGGCGGCTGCGCACGTTTTCGATGGAAGAATGCGGCTTCGGCTACCGCGAAAGTGTGTTCAAGGGCCCGCTCAAAAATCAGTACATCGTAACCAGCGTGGTGCTGCGTTTGCACCGCCGCCCCCAGCCCAACGTCAGCTACGGTGCCATCCAAACCACCCTGCAAGACCTCGGCATAGCCGGTGACCCCACGCCCCGCCACGTGAGCGAGGCCGTGGTGCACATCCGCCGCAGCAAGCTCCCCGATCCCGCCGAAATTGGCAATGCCGGCTCGTTTTTCAAGAACCCGGAAGTGTCGCAGCACAAGTTCGATGAGCTGCAGGCGCACTACCCTGAGGTGCCCGGCTACCCCGTACCCGGCGGCGTGAAGGTGCCCGCCGCCTGGCTGATCGAGCAAAGCGGCTGGAAGGGCCACCGCCGCGGCCCCTACGGTGTGCACGACCGGCAGGCGCTGGTGCTCGTCAACCACGGCGGCGCGCAGGGCCAGGATATTCGGGATTTGGCCTACGAAATCATTGCCTCAGTGCGCGAGAAGTTTGGCATCGAACTGCACCCCGAGGTAAACATTATGTAGCTTATTTCTTAGCTGTTAACGCTTTCAGGCAGTAGCTAATAGCTTAACAAAAGCGCCAAGCCCGTTTTTAGTGGGTCTGGCGCTTTTTGCTTTCTGATTATCTGCATGAATAACCTGGAAATAACCTAGTAGCCAGCAGAAACACCACCGAAAAGCCGGATATTGCAATTCGTTTTGCCTGTTTTTTCTGCTTCCCACTACTTCTACTGCTTGATGAAAACTTTTACTCTGTCGGCTCTCTTTTTCGGGGTGTTTGCCGCGCAGCCGGTGCTGGCGCAAACGCCTGTTAGCATTGCGGCGGCCCGCACGGCGGGCGTTGGGGCCACTGTCACAGTGCGGGGCGTAGTCACCAACGGCGCGGAGCTGGGCGTGATTCGCTACTTGCAGGACGGTACCGCTGGCCTGGCCGCTTACTCCACCAGCGCCACCGGCTTCGATGCGCTGGTACCCGGCGACAGTATCCAAATCAGCGGCACGCTGAAGAACTTCAACGGTTTGCTGGAAATGGACCCGGTTACGTCGGTTTCGGTGCTGGCTACCGGCCGCACCATCCGGCCGGCCGCTACGGTGGCGGCGGGCAGCGTGAGTTCGGTATTCGCGGAAGCCTACGAAGGCCAGGTGGTGCGCATCACCGGCAACACCCGCCTGACCACGGCCAGCGGCAGCCCGTTCTACACGTTTTCCGGCAACACCAACTACCTGCTCAACGGTACCACCGGCGCCATTGTGCGCACCAACACGGCGTCCACGGGCCCAACCGGCGTGGTAGGCAAGATTGCGCCCAACGGTAATTTCGCCCTCACCGGCATCATGAGCCAGTTCAGTAGTAGCGGTACCGGCGGCTACCAGCTGCTACCCCGCCTCTACGCCGATTTCGAGCTGGGCACCACGCCCAACGTTATTGGGGCGCCTTCAGCAACGGCTATTTCCACCGCCGGCTTCACGGTGAGCTTCCCAACGCAGAACCCCGGGGATACCCGCCTGGAATACGGCCTCACGCCCACTACCCTCACCCAGCAGGTGAACAATACCACGGTGGGCACCCAGCATACGGCTTCCATTACGGGCTTGCAGCCGGGTACGGTGTACTACGTGAAGGTGAGTTCCAGCAACGCCAGCGGCCGCTCGGAGCTGGCCCCGGTGCCCATGATTACCGCTTCGCTGTCGTCGGGCAAGATGCGCACTTACTTCAACAACCAAGTGAATATCACGCGGGCCTTGCCGGGCAACAACGCCGTGTATTTGCCCAACGGCACCATTGCCGACACCCTGGCGCGCTACATCAACCTGGCTCAGCAAACCCTCGACATTGCCATCTATAACTGGAATAGCCCCGTAATCCTGACCGCCGTAAATGCAGCCAAGGCGCGTGGCGTGGTGGTGCGAGTGGTGTACGAAGCCGACAATACCAACGTGAGCATTGCGGGCATGGACGCCACCATTCCGCGGGTGGGCCGCGCCACCCAAACGGCCATCATGCACAACAAGTTTGTGGTGATTGATGCCAATAGCACCGACCCAAACCGCCCCTGGGTGTGGACCGGCTCCACGAACTGGACGCCGGCGCAGCTGGTGTCTGACCGCAACAGCGCCATTGCTGTGCAGGACCAAAGCCTGGCCCGCGTGTACACCATGGAGTTCAACGAAATGTTCGGCAACGGTACGGCGGGCGTTTTCGGCGCGGCCAAAACCGACAACACGCCGCACTACCTCAGCATTGCCGGCAAGGCCGTGGAGTCGTGGTTCTCGCCCACCGACAACGTGCAGGAGCGTTTGATTGCCACCATCCAGACCGCCAACAACGACCTGCACGTGGCCACCATGCTCATCACGCGCCCAGAAATTGCCACCGCCATCCGCGACCAGGTGCTGGCGGCCAGCATTGCGGCCTGCTCGGAAGTGCTGCTCGATGATGCCAGTGACAGCGCCCCGGCTGTACCGACCACGCTGCGTACGGCACTAGGCAACCGGGTGATGTTTGATGCCATACCGGGCACCATGCACCACAAATACGTGCTGGTAGATGCCGGTGCGTCACAATCAGACCCGACGGTGTTTGTGGGCTCGCACAACTGGAGCGCCGCCGCCAACACCGATAACGACGAAAACACCCTCATTGTGCACGACGCCCGCGTGGTGAACCAGTACTATCAAGAGTACTACCAGCGCATCACCGAGCAGAACGTAGCCGGCGTCAGTCCCTGCAACCTGGTTCTGGCCAACCGGCAAGCCAGCGTGCAGCGCAGCAGCGTGCAGGTGTACCCGAACCCCACGCACGGTTCGTTTGCCCTGCGCCTCGAAGCCAGCAAGGCCCGCACCGCCACCGTCACTCTGCGCGACGTAACCGGCCGCGTGGTACTAGCGCAAACCCGCCCGCTACACGGCCAGGAGGTAACCGTGGACGCCTCCACGCTCCGCGCCGGTTTGTACATGGTGCAGATTGTTACGCCCGAAGCCACGCAGGTTAGCCGCGTAGTGGTGGAGTAAGAAGTTGACTTCCGAACAAAAAAGGCCTCTTCTAAATAGAAGAGGCCTTTTTTGTTGAGAAACGATGTAGAGACGCGACACTTCGCGTCTTCCGCATGCTGAGGTTGGTTACAAAGGTGCAATTCCAGCCGTTCAACGCCGAGAAGCGACGTGTCGCGTCTCTACAGTCGTTCTGAACTGCGTTACTTCCAGCGGCGCGTGCGCCATGCTTGCTGCTGCGCCTCGTCCTGGAACGTCCAGGCGACTAGGCGGCTGACTTTCTGGCCCTGGTTCATCCCAATAGTTTGCACGTCGAGGGCGCCGGCTTGCTTGAGGAAGTGGTAAGCGCTGGGCAGGGTTTCCTTCTTGGAAATGAGCGAGGTAAACCACAACACCCGCGAGGCCAGTGGCACGCTCTGCTCCACCATGAGGCGTACAAACGCTTCTTCGCCCCCTTCGTACCACAGCTCGGTGTTTTTGCCCCCAAAGTTTGGGCTTGGCTCTAGTGACTGAGCATGGCCAAGGTTGCGGTTTTTGCGCTGGTTGCTGGCGGCGGCTTCCGCTGCCGAGGCATGGAACGGCGGGTTGCACACCGTCAGGTCGAACTCCTCGCGGGGCTTCACGATGCCCTCGAAAATATCCGTGGCATGCTTTTGTAGCCGCAGGTCGATGCGGCCGGTTAGCGCTGGGTTGGCCGCCACCATGTGCTTAGCCGCCCGAATGGCCACCGGGTCAATATCGGCTCCCACAAAGCGCCAGTTGTACTCGCGGGTCCCGAGGATGGGATATACGCAGTTCGCTCCTACCCCAATATCCAGCACGTGCACCGCCTTGCCCCGCGGCGCTTCGCCCCCGTTCACCTTGGCCAGCAGGTCGGCGGCATGATGGATATAGTCGGCCCGGCCGGGAATTGGCGGGCATAGGTAGCCGGCCGGAATATCCCAGTGCTGCACGCCGTAGAACTGCTTAAGCAGCGCCTTGTTGAGCGCCTTCACGGCGGCCGGATCAGTGAAATCCACAGTTTCTTCGCCGGTGGGTGTGTGCGTCAGGAAGGACGCAAACTCGGGGTTGGCGGCTATGAGTTGGGGGAAGTCGTAGCGGGCGGCGTGACGGTTGCGTGGGTGCATAGTTAGTAAGAAAAGTGTCATTCCGAACGCAGGGAGGAATCCGAGTATGTTGCTGGCAGCTTACTTGGATTCCTCCCTATGGTCGGAATGACAGATGTTGGGGCAAATCTACTTTAATACCGCCACTGTCGCGCCGTCGCCGCCCCGGTCGGCGTGCTCGTCGGCTACGCTGGCCACCTGGCGGGTGCGGTGCAGGTAGTCGCGCACCACCTGGCGGAGCACGCCATTGCCGCGGCCGTGCAGGAACTTGATTTCCGGCACACCCAGCATCACGGCATCATCCACGTAGGCCATGATTTTGTTGAGGGCATCCTCGGCCCGCTCGCCGCGCAAGTCCAGCGTGGGGTTGAAATTCGACATCTTGCCGGTGGTGTCGAAGCCCGAATACTGGGCCGGGGCCTTGCGGGCCGCTTCCTTTTCCCGCTCCCGGATTTCGGTGCGGGTCAGCTTTTCCAGCTGGTTGACTTTGACGATGGTTTTCATCCCGCCAAAGCTCACTTCGGCCGTTTTGCCTTTCACGCTCATCAACTCGCCGTAGCCTTCCTGCCCAATCAAGGCCACTTTGTCGCCGGTTTTCAGGGAGCCGGCTTCGGCCAGCTCGCGGGTACCTTTGGGCTTCGGGGGCTCGATTTGCAGCTTCTCGCGCACAAACGTATCCAACTTCCCGCGGGCTTCCTTGGTGCGCTCCTTGTCGGCCTGGCCCAGGCGGATTTCCTGGATGGTGGCCTCAATCTGCTGGTTGGTGTCCTTGAGCAGCGCCTTGGCTTTCTGCTTAGCATCGCGCAATACGTCGAGCGTGGTATCGTCGAGGTACTTCTTGAGGTCCTGGTATTCCTGAGCAGCTTTTTTGAGGCGGCGCTCCTGCTTGGCGGCTTCGGCGGTGCGGGCTTCGAGGTCGGTTTTTTCCTTTTCCAGGCCTTCCAGCAGCCGGTCGTAGCGGATTTTGTCTTTCCCGACGAGCTGGGTGGCGCGCTCCACAATCTGCTTCGGCAACCCGATTTTGCGGGCAATTTCGATGGCAAACGACGAGCCCGGCTTGCCCACTTCCAAGCGGTAGAGCGGCTGCAATTGCTCGGGGTCGTAGCGCATGGCCCCGTTCACGATGCCGGGTGTACGCTCGGCGTAGTTCTTGAGGTTGGTGTAGTGCGTAGTCACCACCCCGAAGCTGCGGGCCCGGTTCAGCTGCTCCAGAATGGCTTCGGCAATGGCCCCGCCCAAACTGGGTTCGGTACCCGTCCCGAACTCGTCAATCAGCACCAGGCTGCGCTTGTTGGCTAGGGTTACGAACTGCTTCATGCTCAGCAGGTGCGAGGAATACGTACTCAGGTCGTTTTCCAGGCTCTGCTCGTCACCAATATCCAGGAAGATGTCATCGAACATGCCGGCCTCGGAATTCTCACCAGCCGGAATCAGCAACCCACATTGCAACATGTACTGCACCAAACCCACGGTCTTCATTGCCACCGACTTACCGCCGGCATTCGGCCCCGAAATCAGCAGAATACGCTGCTCGTAGTTTAGCTCCACATCCAGCGGCACCACCTGGCGGGGGTCGTCTTTGGCGTGCTTCTGAAATGTGAGGTACAACAGCGGGTGCCGCACCTGTTTCCAGCGCGCCAGCGGCCGGGCGCTGAGCGTTGGCAGGGTGGCTTCCAGCGCCAGCGCCAGCCGTGCCTTGGCCCGGATGAAATCCAGCAGCCCCAGGTACTGATACGCCTTGCGCAAATCCGGAATGTGCGGACGGAGCTGGTCGGTGAGGGCCGTCAGAATCCGAATCAACTCGCGCTGATAGGCGTTTTCCAGGTCCTTGATGTCGTTGTTGAGCTCGAACACCGCCTCCGGCTCGATGTACACGGTCTGGCCCGAAGCGGATTCATCGTGAATCAGGCCTTTCACGCGGCGCTTGTGCTCGGCAATAATGGGCAGCACCAGGCGGCCCCCCCGGATGGTGGGCTCGGCGTCGCCGGGTATCCAGCCTTCGTTTTTGGCGTGGCGCAGGATACCGGCAATCTGCTTGCGCAACTGTACCTGGCGGGCAATCAGCTCCTGCCGAATCTGGCTCAGCAGCGGCGAGGCGTTGTCGCGCACGGCACCTTCGTCGTCCACCACTCTGTCGAGAGCGGCCAGCAGGTTGCGGTCCACTTGCACGCCAATACCTAACAAGCGGAGCGTGGGGTACATTTCCTCTTCGGCCTGACTGAAGAAAGTCAGGGCCTGGCGGATGGTGCGCAAGCTCATTTTCACGGCGAAGAAAGCCGCTACATCAAGGTAAGCACCGGGTAGGCTGGCCCGCACCAGCTGCGGGTTTACGTCGTGGTAGTGTTGGCTCGGAAAATCGGCGCCGCTGTGCAGCAGGCCGCGGAATTCATCGGTTTGAAGCAGGAGTTTTTCCAGCTGGTCGTGCTTGGTCTGGAAGGTCATCTTGGCCACAAACTGGCGGCCCAGCGCGCTCAGACACATCGAGTCCAGCATGTCGCGCAGCTGCGCGAAGCCAATCTTTTGCTCGAAATTATTGGGAAGAATCAAATCAGGTAGTGGGTAATGGGTAGTTGGTACTCGGGTTGGAATGTAAAGATAAACAGTCTGGGAGGCGAGAAAGATTCAGCGGAGTTAATAAATGATGTAGCGCGAAAATCTGTTTCGCGACGAGCAAGGCGAGTAGTTTAGTACCGCGCTACTTGCGCCAACGCTAGATACTCGCTATACTCGTCGTGAAACAGATTTTCGCGCTACATCTCGCCTTCCACGCCCAGCCCGAACAGCGCGAAGTCGTACTTCACGGGGTCCTGGGGGTCGAAGGTGCGCAGGTGGGCGGTGAGGTCTTCGGCGGCCAGCCAGTCCACCTGCTTGCGGTCCAGCAAACCCAGGCGGCGCGCTACCCGGTCTACGTGTACGTCGCAGGGGCATATTAACTCGCTCATCGGCAGGCGGTTCCAGAGGCCGAAATCCACGCCCTGGGTGTCTTTGCGGACCATCCAGCGCAGGTACATGTTCAGGCGCTTGCAGGCCGAGCCGCGGGCCGGGGTGGCCACGTGCTTGCGGGTACGCTGGGGCGCGTCGTCGAGACTGAAGAACAGGTTGTGGAAATTCTCCAGCCGTTCTTTCTGGGTGCTGCCCAGCAGGAAACCGTCCTCCAGCGTGTCGTGGCCGGAGTAGAAACAGCGCAGCCAGTGCACGAAGTACAGCAAGTCGGTGTCGCAGAAGGTGCGGTGGCAGAAACCGAGCAGGCGCTTCAGATCCTCCTCCTGGTGCTGGGTGATGAACTGGTAGGGCGCGTCGTCCAGGCGGCGCATCAGCTCATTACACTTGCTGATAATGGTGGGCCGCCGCCCCCAGGCCAGCAAAGCCGCAAACAGCCCGCTGATTTCCACATCCTGCCGGAGCGTGAAGCGGTGCGGAATCTGAATAGGGTCGTTGAGGATGAACGCCGGCTGGTTGTAGCGGATGTAGTTTTCCTCTAGTACAGTCCGGACCTGGGCTTGATTCATAAAGTGAAATGGTGAGGTGGTGAAGTAGTGAGTTCAGTGAGTTAGTGGCGCAAGTGGCACAATCAGAACGTCAAACTCACCATTTCACCGCTTCACTAGTTCACCCTTACGGTACGTAGCTGGTTTCCACCCGGAAGCGGGCGTCGGGGGTGGCCAGGCGCTGCACGGCGCGGGGCGAGAGGCGCACCAGGATGTTGTTGTTTTCGCCGGTGTTGGGCAGCACACCGATTACGCGCACGTACACCGACTGGCCGTTCATGATGTTGCGCACCTGCATGATGGTGCCCACGGCAGCCGTTTTATGCAAGGCTAAGTACTTGTCGGTATTGCTGTTCGGGATGCTGGTAGCCAGGCCGCTTTCCGTCACGCGGCGCACAATCTCACTGGCCCGCTCGGGGGCACGCTCCTCTTCCTTGGCAGGCTCTGGGGCCGGAGTGGCAGCCTCTTGCGGCTTCTCAACGGGCTCGGGGCGAGGTGCCGGGCGCGCCGGAGCCGGAGTAGGCGCGGGCTGACTTGGGGCTGGGGCAGCCGCTACTACCGGCTCCCGGGTGGCCGGCGCGGCGGGCGTTTCGCGGCGGACGGGCGGCGTACCGGCCGCTACAATCATGGTTTGGCCGAGGCGCACGTTGTAGCTGGTGGATACCCCGTTGAGTTGGGCCAGCGCCTGAGGCGTGGTGCCATACTGGCGGGCAATGGAAAACAGCGTTTGGCCAGCCGTTACCTTGTGCAGGCGGTTGCCGCGGGCATCCGTGGGCAGGCGGCTGGCGGCGCTGGCCGTGGCCGGCGCTTTAGGGGCGGCGGGCGTATTCATTACGGCCCGCTGGCGCGGTACCAGCACAATCTGACCGGTGGTGAGGGCGCCCTTCTGGCCGGAGTTGGCTTCCACAATTTGGTCGACGGGCACTTTGTAGCGGCGCGAGAGGCCGTAAAGCGTTTCGCCGGGCGCCACGCGGTGCTTGATGAGGACTTTGTTGTTGCGGTACTCCACCCCAATCGAGTCGGGGGGAGCTACGAAGCGCGGAGCGGCCAGAGCCGAGAAACCAGAGAAAACAAGCGCAACGGATAGCAACGAGAATCGGAACATACGAGGAAATAGGCCGTAGCCAATGGAAAGCAAAAAACCGGATAAGTACCGCAGTCAACTCAGCGGGAAAGACCTCCTTGCAGAAAGTCTGCCGAAAGTTACGGATTCGGGCGTTGCCCGCCGTGCAAAATAGGACTGCGGAAGTTTTTTATTGCTTGTTTTGTTGCCGGTTTCCTGTGGTTTCCTCTGGTTTCCCGTGGCTTTCTTTGGTTTCCTCTTTCACCTACGCCCCCTCGTTCCGCATGCTTGCTATTGGCATTATTCCCGCCCGCTACAGTTCTACCCGCCTGCCCGGCAAGCCGCTCGTTGATTTGGGTGGCAAATCCATGATTCAGCGCGTGGTGGAACAGGCCCGCCAGTCCAGCCTGAGCCGCGTGGTGGTAGCCACCGACGACGAGCGGATTCAGCAGCACGTGCTGGGTTTCGGTGGCGAGGCCGTGCTTACGTCGTCGGACCACCCCAGCGGCACCGACCGGGTACGGGAGGCTTACGAGCAGCTGGGCGTACAAGCCAACTGCATCATCAATATTCAGGGCGACGAGCCGTTCATTCACCCCGCCCAGATTGACGCCTTGGTGACCCTGTTCGACCGCGCCGCGCCGCCCCAGCTGGCTACGCTGGTGAAAGCTGTAGTGAGCGACGAGGAATTATTCAGCCCCCACTTGCCCAAAGTGGTGCTCGATACGCAGGGGTACGCCATGTATTTCAGCCGCCACCCCCTGCCCTACCAGCGCCAGTTCCCTTCGGCCGACTGGCTGCTGCACCACCGTTACCTGCGCCACATTGGCCTCTACGCCTACCGCCCCGATGTGCTGCGCGAAATCACGCAGCTGGCGCCCTCGCCACTAGAACAAGCCGAAAGCCTGGAGCAGTTGCGGTGGCTGGAACACGGTTACCGCATCCTCACCGCCGAAACCGAGCTGGCCACCCTCGGCATCGACACCCCCGAGGACGTGGAAAGGGCACTGCTTCAATTAAAAATTATGAATTAAAAATTAAAAATTGGCCGCCTAGCTTCCTATACGAAGTACGAGTGTTCAATTTTTAATTTTTAATTCATAATTTTTAATTGACTTTACCCACCGGCTTTCTTGGCCTTGTACTTCTGCTCCAGCAGCACGGCTAGTACTTTGTCGCGGAAGTCGCCTTGGATGAGGATTTCGCCGTCTTTGGCGTTGCCGCCCACGCCGCACTTGGTCTTGAGCAGCTTGCCTAGGGCCTGCAAATCGGCGTCCTGCCCCACGAAGCCGGTAACGAGCGTCACCTGCTTGCCGCCGCGGGCTTTCTTATCAAGCTGTACGCGCAGGTTTTGCTGCTGCGGAGGCAGCGTGGTGGCTTCCTGCTCGTCGTTGGTTTGGTAGTCGAAATCGGGGTTAGTGGAATACACCACGCCTTCCCGGCGGTTTTTATCGGCTTTCATGGAAGAATAACGGAGTAGCGGAGTAACCGAGCAGTTTGCGTAACTGCCTGTTATTATCAGCAAAATTACTCAGTTACTCCGCTACTCCGTTACTCTCTACACTGCCACTTCCAGCGCCAACGGTTCTAAGCGGGCCTCAAAAGCGGTGGCGTCTTCCACGTAGTCGCCGTCGATGTGGAAGCCGAGCGGGGCGGCCGACTGCACCAGAATATGCTGGGAGGTGTGGTACACGGCTTGGCCCGAGGTGGCCAGCGTACCCAGCGCCAGCCCCACCCCCACCCGCACGGCGCGGGTTAGCGAGAGGCCATCAATCAGGCACACATCCAGCAGCCCGTCCTGAATATCAGCCCGCGGGGCAATGTAGGCGTTGTTGCCGTACTGGGCGGCATTGGCGAAGGCCAGCACGTAGCAATGGGTATCGAACAGTTCCTGGCCTTGCAGGGTCACTTGCACCGGCACCGGCCGGAAGCGGCGGTACTCGCGCAGGGCTACTTTCACGTAGGTGCTCAGGCCGCGGGTGCCCGCCTTGGCAAACATCTTGCTCACGTGCGCATCAAACCCCAGGCCGGCGGTGCAGAAAAATGGCCGGCCGTTGAGGTAGCCCACATCAATGCGCTGAAACGTGGGCGCACATGCGCGGCGTACGGCCCCCGCAATATCCAGCGGCAGCTTGAGGTGCCGGGCCAGCCCGTTGCCAGAGCCGCGGGGCACTACGCCCAGTGCCGCCGGGGTGCCCAGCAGCCCCCGCGCCACTTCGTTTACGGTGCCGTCGCCGCCCACTGCTACCACCACCCGAAACCCATCGGCGGCGGCCTGTCGGGCCAGCTGTTCGGCGTGGCCGGCATACTCGGTCGGCCACACCACAAAGTCGGCTCCGGCGGCCGTGGCGTAGCGCGAAAGCAGAGCGGGCACGTCCTGCGTGCGGTTGGTGCCGGAAGTGGGGTTCAGGATAAAGCAGATGCGCACCTTGGGAGAGTAACGGAGTGACTGAGTAACTAAGCAAAGGTACGGTGCGCAGTACCACGAAGCGGCGCTTCATTTGAGACACCGGGAGCGGCATCCGGGCCCAATTTCCCAGCCATCTTCTCGCTTCGCGGAGTAAGTAGGATGCTGCTCCGTTTTACGCGCCTCCTAGCAGACTGCACTACCAAGCGGCCGTACTCGTGCCGTGGCCTCACTGATAGCAGCGTTACTTTAGCGCCATCCTTTCCTCCCAACCCATTACCCTATGCCCTTCGCCCTCCTGATTGTCACCCAGCCTGAACGCATAGCTGCTGAGCCCGGCTTACTGGCTCGCCTGTTCGAGCACGGCCTGACGGTGGCGCACCTGCGCAAGCCGGGCTGGAGCATGGCGGAAATGGAAGGCTACCTGCACCAGATTCCGCCGCAATACCATGCGCGGCTGGTGGTGCACAGCCACTACGCGCTAGCCTTGCGCTACAACCTCAGGGGCATACACCTGACCGAGCAAAGCCGGCGGCACCCTCAAACGCCTGCCTTGCTGCGCAAGCTACGGGGCCGTAGCGTTTCCGCCTCGTTTCACAGCCTAACCGAGGTAGCGCAGCACCGCCGCCGCTACCACTACGTGTTTCTGAGCCCCCTCTTCGACAGCACCAGCAAAGCTGGCTACCGCAGCAACTTCCGCCTGGAGGAGGTGCAACGCGCTATACATCAATGGCAACGCCGTAGCAGCTACGTGCCGCAGGTGGTAGCACTGGGGGGAGTTACACCCGCTAACATCAGTCAGGTGCAGCAGGCGGGCTTTGCCGGAGCGGCCGTGTTGGGCGGTATCTGGCAGCACCCCGACCCGGTAGCAGCGCTTCGCCGGTTGCAGTCAGAAATCCGCTAGGCCGTTTTGCAGCGAATACACCTCCGCAAACCCCTGCTCCTGGAGTAAGCGCGCTGCCTGCCGGCTCCGCCCCCCCGACTGGCAATGCACCACAATAGGTACGGCGGGGTCTAGTGTGCTCAGGTGCTGCGCCAGCTCCCTTAGCGGCAACAGCCGGCCCCCAATGTTGCGCTGCGCGTGTTCGTGCGGCTCGCGCACGTCCAGCAGTTGCAGCTGCTCCCTGGCGGCTAGCTTTTGCTTGAACTCGGCGGCCGTTATTTCCAGGACACCCGTGCCGCACAGCACCTCATAGTCAACGAGTTGCTTGAGTTGCTGATTGCCTGGCTGGGCTTTGAACTCGAAGCTCTCGAAGTGCAGCGTCAAACTATTCATCACCAGCAGCTTACCCGATGCCACTTCGCCCAGGCCCAGCAGAATTTTCAGGGTTTCAGTGGCTTGGAGCGTGCCGATAATGCCCGGCAGCACACCCAGCACGCCGCTGTCGGCGCAATTGGGCATTTCGTCGGGGGCGGGGGGCTCGGGGTAGAGGCAGCGGTACGTGGGGCCGCCCTGGTAGTTGAAAACGCTGAGCTGCCCCTCGAACCGGAAGATGGCCCCGAATACCAGCGGCTTGCCCAGCAGTACGCACGCGTCGTTGATGAGGTAGCGGGTCGCGAAATTGTCGGAGCAGTCCACCACCACGTCGTACGCGGGCAGGATGCGCAGCGCGTTGGCGGCGGTTAGGTGCACGGCCTGGGGCTGGAATGTAACGTGCGGGTTCAGGGCGGCCAGCTTTTGCCGGGCCACGTCCACTTTGCGCTGGCCCACGTCGGCGGTGGCGTAGAGCACCTGCCGTTGCAGGTTGCTTTCGGCTACGGTATCGGCATCGAGCAGCCCGATGGTGCCCACGCCGGCCGCCGTCAGGTACTGGAGCACGGGACACCCCAGGCCCCCGCAGCCTACCACCAGCACCGCAGCCTGGGCTAGTTTCTGCTGACCTGCCAGCCCGATTTCGGGCAGCATGATGTGCCGGGCGTAGCGGTTTTGTTGGGCGGTGTTCATGGGTGGATATCTAGTAGTAAGTTTTGAGTATGAAGCTGTTTAGGAAGCCGGAAAATTAAACCAGACCGTCATGCTGAGCTGGTCGAAGCAACTTGCTAGTGCGGTAAACTGAGTTACAGAGAGTTTAGTACGCAGCCTCATAGCCTACTACTCACGTCTCATTACCAAGCACTTACCACTTAACACTACCTAACCCAAGTTGCGGATTAGCCGCGTAGCGGCGAAAGGTTGGTAGCTCAGCAGGCCACAGACGCGCCGCGTAGTGGTGCCAGAGGCACACCCCCTTCTGGCACCGCTACGCGGCGCACCGTTCCAACAGAATCCGGTAGCTACCACCCTTTCGCCGCTACGCGGCTAGTCCGCAACTTGGGTTAACTACTCAGCGCCTGGTCCCAGTCTTTCCATACCGGCTCGTAGCCTTGGCGCCGGAGCATGGCGGCAATGGCGGCGGGGCTGCGCTCATCGGATATTTCAAACTGCTCCAACGACGCCGGCTCTACCACGTAGCCGCCGGGGTTGGTTTTCGAGCCGGCACTCATTGAGGTGATACCCAGCCGGATAATATGGTCCCGGAAAGTGGGCGTTTCGCGGGTGGAAATCGACAGCTCCACTTCTTCGTTTAGCAAGCGGTAGGCGCAAATCAGCTGCACCAGCTCCCGGTCCGTCATTTCCACTTTGGGTTGCAGCAGCCCCTCAGCCGGCCGCAGCCTCGGAAACGACAAGCTGTATTTGGTTTGCCAGTAGGTTTTCTCCAGGTAGCTGAGATGCAAGGCGGTAAAGAAACTATCGGTCCGCCAGTCTTCCAGCCCAAACAGCACCCCCAGGCCCATCTTATGAATCCCGGCGCGGCCCAGCCGGTCGGGGGTATCGAGGCGGTACTGGAAGTTAGATTTCTTGCCTTTGGGATGGTGTTTTTTGTAGTCTTCCTGATGATAGGTTTCCTGGTACACCAGCACCGTATTCAGCCCCTCCGGAATCAGCAGCTCGTAGTCAACTTGGCTGAGCGGCTGCACTTCCATCGACAGGTGCGCAAAATGAGGCCGCAGCGTCCGGAGCGCATTGCGCAGATACTCAACGCCTACCGTCTGGTTGGCCTCGCCCGTCACGAGCAGCACGTGCGCATAGCCCCACTCCTTCAGCGCGGCCGCTTCTCGCAGGATTTCCACACTGCTGAGGGTGTGCCGCCGGATGGCATTGTCGAGGCTGAAGCCGCAGTACGTGCAGATATTCTGGCACTCGTTGGACAGGTACAGCGGCACGTAGAGCTGCACTGTATTACCGAACCGCTTCAGCGTGAGCTGGTTGCTGAGTTGCGCCATCTGCTCCAGGTAAGGCACGGCGGCGGGCGAAATCAGGGCTTTGAAATCCTCCAGCGTGCGTTTAGGCGCGCATAGAGCCTGCTCTACGTCGGCGGTGGTTTTGGCGTAGATGCTGCGTTTGGTATCGTCCCAGGGGTGGGCCTCGAAAATGGGTTGGAAGCTCATATCAGTCCAGGAAAGCGGTGAGCGGACTACTGGCCGCGGCCTGCACCAGCGGCGGGGCCAGCCGGGCCTCGTAGGCTAGGCGGCCGGCTTCCACGGCCAGCCGGAACGCCTGCGCCATAGCCACCGGTTGCCCGGCTACCGCAATGGCCGTGTTGACCAGCACGGCATCAGCCCCCAGTTCCATGGCCGCCGCCGCGTGCGAAGGCGCGCCCAGCCCGGCATCCACCACCACCGGCACCCGGCTCTGCCCGATGATAATTTCCAGAAACTCCTTGGTGAGCAACCCCTGGTTGGTGCCAATGGGGGCGCCCAGCGGCATCACAGCCGCCACCCCTACTTCCTCCAGCCGCTTGCACAGCACCGGGTCGGCGTGGATGTAGGGCAGCACCACGAAGCCGAACTTCACCAGCTCCTCGGCCGCTTTCAGCGTTTCCACGGGGTCGGGCAGCAGGTACTTGGGGTCGGGGTGAATTTCCAGCTTCAGCCAGTTGGTTTCCAGCGCTTCACGGGCTAGCTGGGCCGCGAAAACTGCCTCTTTAGCCGTCCGTACGCCCGAGGTGTTGGGCAGCAGCTGGAACTGCGGATGGCTGAGGTGGCCGAGCAACTCATCGTCGGCATCGGTAACATCGACGCGCTTCAGGGCCACCGTTACCAGCTCCGAGCCCGAAGCCAGCAGCGCTTCTTCCATCAGGGCTGTTGAGCTGAACTTACCGGTGCCAGTGAAGAGGCGCGAGGAAAACTGCCGGTCGGCAATAACGAGCGGTTGGGTGGTCATACGAACAGGTTTTGCGGGTGCAACTGGTTCAGAAAAAGCGCGGTTTCGGCGGCCGGTTCAGGAGCGTTGGCTATGGCCCCCGACACTGCCACGCCGTGCAGACCGGCGGCTAAAAGCTCCGGCAAATCAGCCCGCACAATACCGCCAATGGCAATAACCGGCACAGTGATACCAGCGGCCTGCATCTGGCGCAGGATTTCGTGGTAGCCCGTCAGCCCCAGCACCGGGCTGAGGTTCTGCTTGGTGGTGGTGAAGCGAAACGGCCCCAGCCCGATATACTCAACGCCCACGGCGACCAGGCGCTGCACGTCCTCGAACGTGTTGGCGGTGCCCCCGATAATAGGGCCCGGACCAAGAAGAGCCCGCGCCTCGGCGGGTGGCATATCCTCTTTGCCCAAGTGCACCCCATCGGCCCCGATAGTGCGCGCCAGCCAGGGGTTGTCGTTGAGGATCAAGGTGGCGGCGTAGTGCTGGCACACTTGCTGCGTCGCGCGGGCCAGTTCTTCCCACTCGTCGGGCGCCAGGTTTTTCACCCGCAGCTGAATCCACCTCGCCCCGCCTGCACAAGCTTGTTCGGCTTGCTGGGGAGAAGTTGCAATGAAATGCAGTTTGCTGATTTTCATCTTATTACAAAGAAGTGAAGTGGTAGCCTAACAACGTCGGGTTGCTGGCCAGCACGGTAGTGGTATAGGCCTTGCCCGCCCGGCATGCTTCCTCCAACGACGCACCCCGCGCCAGCTGCGCCAGCACCGCCGCCGACAACACGCAGCCGCTGCCGTGCTTTTCGCCGTGCGGCAGCCGGGGCGCGGAAAACAGGCGCGGTTCGCCGTTCTGATACAGTATGTCCGTAGCCGAAGCCCCCTCATCATGGCCGCCCTTGAGCAGCACCGGGCAAAAGGCACTAACCGCCGCCGCCGCTTCCTCGGCGCTGGCCGCGGGCCACAAACGCAGCATCTCGGGCCGGTTGGGCGTAAGCAGCGCCAGCGACGAACCCACGGCCGCCACCAGTTCCGGCGGTGGCCCGGCGTGAAACTCGTAGCCCGCGCTGGCTTTCAGCACCGGGTCCCACACGATGCGCACTTGGGGGTTCTGGCTCCGCAACCACCCGAGTAATTCCGGCAATTGTGCAATACTTTCCAGCAGCCCAATCTTCACGTAATCGATGGGAAACTGAGCGAACAGCAGCCGGGCCTGATCCTGCATGTCGGCGGCGGAAACCCAGCTTACCCGCTCGAACTGCACGTCGTTCTGCATCGTCAGGGCCGTGCACACGCCCAGCCCGTACACCTCGTTGGCCTCCAGGGTCTTGCAATCGGCGAGCAGGCCGGCCCCACCGCTAGGGTCGAAGCCGGCAATACTGAGGGCGTAGGGACGCATAAGAGTTGCCAGTTGCCAGTTGCGAGTTACGAGTTGCCAGTTGCCAGCTAGCAGTGCTCAGGCCAGCCAGAACAAGCTGACAACCCGCAACTGACAACTGATAACTGATTTACAAGTAGATTTCACTGCCTTTCGCCACGAACTCACGGGCTTTTTCAGCCAGGCCTTTGGTCAGGGCCTCGTCGGCGGCTACTTCCTGCTGGGCCGCGAAGTCGCGCACTTCCTGCGTGATTTTCATCGAGCAGAAATGCGGGCCGCACATCGAGCAAAAGTGTGCCACTTTGGCTCCTTCGGCGGGCAGGGTTTCGTCGTGGTACTCGCGGGCAGTGTCGGGGTCGAGGCTGAGGTTGAACTGGTCTTCCCAGCGGAACTCGAAGCGGGCTTTGCTCAGGGCATTGTCGCGGTACTGGGCTCCGGGGTGGCCTTTGGCCAAGTCGGCGGCGTGGGCGGCAATTTTGTAGGCAATAACTCCGTCCTTCACGTCCTTTTTGTTGGGCAAACCCAGGTGCTCCTTGGGCGTCACGTAGCACAGCATAGCCGTACCGAACCAGCCAATCATGGCCGCGCCAATGGCCGAGGTGATATGGTCGTAGCCGGGCGCAATGTCGGTGGTGAGGGGGCCGAGCGTGTAGAATGGCGCCTCGTGGCACTCCTTGAGCTGCTTGTCCATGTTGGCCTTAATCAGGTGCATGGGCACGTGGCCGGGCCCCTCAATCATCACCTGCACATCGTGGGCCCAGGCAATTTTGGTTAGCTCCCCCAGGGTTTCCAGCTCCGCAAACTGGGCGGCATCGTTGGCGTCGGCAATGGAGCCGGGCCGCAACCCGTCGCCCAGCGAGAAGGCCACATCGTAGGCCTTCATAATCTGGCAGATTTCCTCGAAGTGGGTGTACAGGAAGTTTTCCTGGTGGTGTGCCAAACACCATTTCGCCATAATCGAGCCCCCGCGCGACACAATGCCGGTCACGCGCTTGGCGGTCATGGGGATGTAGGGCAGGCGCACGCCGGCATGGATGGTAAAGTAGTCCACGCCCTGCTCGGCCTGCTCGATGAGCGTGTCGCGGAACAGCTCCCAGGTCAGGTTCTCGGCCTTGCCGTTCACTTTCTCCAGCGCCTGATAAATGGGCACCGTGCCCACCGGCACCGGGCAGTTGCGAATAATCCACTCGCGGGTTTCGTGGATGTTCTTGCCGGTGCTCAAATCCATCAACGTATCGCCGCCCCAGCGGCAGCTCCACACGGCCTTGTCCACCTCTTCCTCGATGCTGGACGTCACGGCTGAGTTACCGATGTTGGTGTTGATTTTCACCAAAAAGTTGCGCCCGATAATCATTGGCTCACTTTCCGGGTGGTTGATGTTGGAGGGAATCACGGCCCGTCCTGCCGCCACCTCGTCGCGCACAAACTCGGGGGTGATGTAGCCCTGCGGCGTGTTGGCCCCGAAGCTGTGCCCCTGATGCTGCGCCCGCAACGCGTCATCAGCCGCCAGCTGGTCGATGCGCTGGTTTTCCCGAATGGCGATATACTCCATTTCAGGCGTGATAATGCCCTGCCGGGCGTAGTGCAGCTGCGTGACGGTGTGGCCCGCTTTGGCCCGGTACGGCCGCCGAATGTGCTCGAAGCGCAACGCATCCAGCCGTGCATCGTCGGCCCGCAGCCGCCCGTACTCCGACGATACGCCCGGTAGCTCTTCCACGTCGCCGCGGCTGGTAATCCACTCTTCCCGCAGGCGGGGCAAGCCTTTCTTCAGGTCGATTGCCACATTGGGGTCGGTGTAGGGGCCGCTGGTGTCGTACACCGTCACGGGTGGGTTCTGCTCGGTGGGGTTGGTGAAATCGAACTTGCGCTGGGTGTCGGCCAGCACAATTTCGCGCATGGCCACCTGGATGTTGTGCAGCTGGCCGGGCACGTAAATCTTGCGCGAGCCGGTCAGGGGCGCGCGTTCCACCAGCGTCTGCTGGGGGGCATGGTCTTTTTTCATCGGGACAGGAAAAAGGAAGGAACGCGCAGGCTAGCCGCCCTGAGTAGCGCGGATGATGGTGAGTCGGTCGTGGGGTTGCAGGGCGTAGCCGGGCCACTCCGGGCGGGGCACCACGGTGCCATTAACGGCCACGGCCACGCCCCGCGGGCTGGTGAAACTCAGCTCCGCCAAGGCTTCGGCAATGGTGCGGGCAGCGGGGGCTTCCTGCGGCGTATTGTTTACATAGTAGATCATGCAACTAGCAGCTAGTTGGTTGAAAATCAGACTATAAACAATAGCAGGCGCGTATCCTGAGCGCGCACATACGCGCCCACCGACACTCTGGTACTTTTCCCTTCGCAGGTATCAGCCTGATCAGGTTCAAAGGGTATCATCTCAGTCCTGGCCAGCAGGACACCCCTAAAGTTTACGGCGCTAACCTAGCGCAAAGCACCGGAAGCGCCAAACATAAAATTCCGGCCACTCTTCTTACATGGCGAATAGCAGGCCCTGAAAAAAGCCGTTGCAGCTACTTTAAACACCACATTCTGAGCCGGCTGCTTGCTACTCTTCGCCAACGCCCTGTTCTTACGTTTCAAACAAAAAAGGGGCTCCCATTGCTGGGAGCCCCTTTTTTGTTGCTTGAAAAAGACAGCTTAGCCGTTCATTTTCTCGCCGAGCTTCTGAATCAGGTCGGCGGTGCGGGTGCTGTAGCCGGTTTCGTTGTCGTACCAGCCCACCACTTTCACCAACGAGCCGTTGGAAGAAGTCAGTTGCGAGTCGAATACGCACGAGTGCGGGTTGCCCACGATGTCGATGCTTACCAGCGGGTCGGTGCTGTATTCCAGGATGCCTTTCAGCTCGCCTTCGGCAGCAGCCTTCATGGCCTCGTTGATTTGCTCCTTGGTTACTTCCTTTTTCAGGATAACCGTCAGGTCGGTGGTAGAACCGTCCGGAATAGGCACGCGCATGGCAATGCCATCGAGCTTGCCCTTCAACTGGGGCAGCACCAGCCCTACGGCTTTGGCGGCACCCGTGCTGGTTGGGATGATGCTATAGGCAGCAGCCCGGGCGCGGCGCAGGTCTTTGTGCGGCGCGTCTTGCAGGTTCTGGTCGGAGGTGTAGGCGTGCACCGTGGTGATATAGCCTTTCTCGATGCCGAAAGCGTCGTCCAGCACCTTCGCCATGGGGGCCAGGCAGTTGGTGGTGCAGCTGGCGTTGCTGAGGATGGTTTCTTCACCGGTCAAGATGTCCTCGTTTACGCCGAGTACTACCGTAGGAATGTTGCCCGTAGCGGGGGCCGAAATAACCACCTTCTTGGCACCAGCCGTCAGGTGCTGGCCAGCACCGGCTTCGTCTACGAAGCGGCCCGTCGATTCCAGTACTACGTCAACGCCCATGTCGCCCCAGGGCAGCAGCTTGGGGTCACGCTCGGCCAGAGCGTGAATGCGCTGGCCATTTACGGTCAGGCTCTCTTCGTCGTAGGCGACGGTGCCCTTAAAGCGGCCGTGTACCGAGTCGAACTTGAGCAGGTGAGCCAGCGTCTTGTTGTCGGTCAGGTCGTTGATAGCCACAACTTCCACGTTGTCGCGCTCCAGCAGCGCTTTGAACGTCAGACGGCCAATCCGGCCGAAACCGTTGATGGCGACTTTGATTTTAGCCATATTAGTAAGGGGAATGGGGAGTTTAACGGCCTGGTAAGGCCGGGTGAAAAACACGGAGCGAAGGTACAGGCCTCAGGGTACTTCGCCAAATCACTACGTAGTCTACGATAGATTCAACTGAAAGTGATTTTTTTCCTGCTGACTATCAATTGGTTTTACTGTCAGATACAAACTTTTTTCGGGGAGGTAGTTGCTTGTAAGAAGTGAACGTCTATCTTTGCACCACCAAAACAGAAAAGGCCGTTTATCTGGTCCGTTCGTCTAGGGGTTAGGACAGTAGATTTTCATTCTACCAACAGGGGTTCGATTCCCCTACGGACTACTAGCCTACTGTTTTGGCCTTGCATTGAAACCCGCTTATCAGACAGATGAGCGGGTTTTTTGTTTTTATCAGCTTGGTAAACAGGCAGCGTGTATCTTGCCTTCATGCATCCACTGCGGGCTTATATCCACCGTTTCGTTGCGCTTACCGATGCCGAATGGGCACCTTTGAGTGCCGGCTTGCAGGTGCGCCACCTTGCCCGGCGCGAACTATTTGTAACCCAGGGCCAGCCTAGCAGCACCATTGCGCTGCTGGTGGCCGGCGCCTGCCGGCTCTTCTATACCCGCCCCGACGGCGAAGAAAAAACCACCTACTTCTTTTTCGAGAACCATTTAATGGCTTCCTACCAGAGCTGCCTCACCGGCCAGCCCAGTGCTTTTGGCATTGAGGCCCTGGCTCCCACTGAGGTACTGGTATTTCCGTATGCCCTGCTTGCTGCGCTTTACGATGAATGGCCGGTGTACGAGCGGTTTGGGCGCTTGCTGGCTGAATACCATCTGCTGGGCACCGACGCCCGCCTGGCCGAGCTACTCCTGCTTAGCCCCGAACAACGTTACCGGGCCTTGCTGAGCAGCCACAAAACCAAGATTCTGGAACGGGTGCCGCAGCATTACATTGCCTCCTACCTCGGGGTAACGCCCGTGTCACTGAGCCGGATTCGGGCGCGGCTCTTGGAAGACGACGGACGTATTTCTTAGCATTTGTTAACGTTTTCCGCTGGCCTGGGTCCAGACCTTTGAGGTGTACTCTACAAGCACTTCAAACGTCATGAAAAACCTGTTGAAACTGGAAGAAGCTGCCGAAGCGGTGGTTGCCGTTGTTATTTTCAGTAAGCTGCCTTTTGCCTGGTGGTGGCTACCCGCCCTCTTCCTGGTGCCCGATTTGAGCATGCTGCTGTATCTAATAAGTGCTCGGGCCGGCGCGGCAGCCTACAACTTCATGCACCACAAAGCCCTGGCGTTGGGGGTGCTCCTGCTCGGCTGGTGGCTCGGGCAGCCGCTGTTGCTGCTGGCGGGTAGCGTGCTGCTTTTCCACGCCGCATTCGACCGGTTGCTGGGCTACGGCCTGAAGTATCCGTCGCACTTCCAGCACACGCATTTGGGTGCTATTCAGGAGCGGTGGGCTGGTCTCTGATGCAAGAGAAGCTGGGACGGCGCGGCACACTTATAGCGGGCCGAAGTAAGCTCAACCGTAGTGACTCACAGTTCGGGTAGGCTAAAAAAATAACGTCTATAGGCTGTTTTCTCTCGTAAACCCTTGGGTCTACTACTCGAAAACAGCTTATGTCTCGAACGATTATTGTCTCCAACCGACTTCCCACCAAGATACTACGCACCGAAAACACGCTTACGTTTCAGCCTAGCGAAGGAGGCTTGGCCACTGGCCTGGGCTCCATTTACCGCCAAGATGGCAACGTATGGGTGGGGTGGCCCGGCTTGTTTGTGGAAAGTGAAGAAGAGGAGCAGCACGTCCGCCAAGAGCTGGAAGCTGACAGCATGGCCCCTGTATTTCTGACCGAGGCCGAAATCCATGACTTTTACGAGGGTTTCAGCAACTCCACCCTCTGGCCTACTTTCCACTATTTCACGCAGTTTGCCACCTACGAGCAAAGCCACTGGGAGGCGTACGTAGCCGTAAACGAGAAATTCTGCCAGGCCGTGCTGGAAATGGCCGGCCCCGACGACACCATCTGGGTGCACGACTACCAGTTGCTGCTGCTGCCCGAAATGCTGCGCCGTGCCCGCCCCGACTGCACCATTGGCTTTTTCCTGCACATTCCCTTCCCTTCGCACGAGCTGATTCGGGTGCTGCCGTGGCGCAACGAGCTGCTGCAAGGGATGCTGGGCGCCGACCTCATTGGCTTCCATACCTATGGCTACATGCGGCATTTCTTGAGCGCCGTTTCGCAGCTCTTGGGTTTGAACTCGCAGAACGGGCAGCTCCAGACCCCAACCCGTACTGTACTGGTTGACGCCTTCCCGATGGGCATTGACTACGACCGATACGCCCAGGCGGCCGCCTCAGAAGCAGCCCTGGCGCACGAGGCCGAGTACCGGGAGGCCCTGCGTACCACCCGCGTCATCCTCTCTATCGACCGGCTCGATTACACCAAAGGCATTGCCCAGCGCTTGCGCGCTTTCGAGGTGCTGCTTCAGCGCTACCCCGAATGGGCCGAGCGCGTGAGTTTGATTATGGTGGTGGTGCCCTCCCGTGACCAAGTGGCGCAGTACGCATCCTTGAAAGAGGAAATTGACGAAATAGTGGGCCGCATTAATGCGCAGTACCGCACCATTTACTGGACGCCAATTCATTATTTCTACCGTTCCTTCCCGCTGGAAGAACTAGCCGCGCTCTACCGCATTGCCGAAGTAGCGCTGGTAACGCCCATGCGCGACGGAATGAACCTGGTAGCCAAAGAGTTTATTGCCAGCAAAGCCGACCAGCGGGGTGTACTCATTCTGAGCGAGCGGGCCGGTGCGGCGCGTGAGCTTTCCGATGCCCTCATCATCAACCCCACCGATACCGGCCAGTTGGCCGAAGCCATGCACGACGCGCTGGTGATGCCCGAGGAGGAGCAAATGCAACGTATGGCGGCCATGCAGGCGCTGGTGCAGCAGTACAACGTCTTTTCCTGGACCAAGCTGTTCATGGACCGGCTTTCGTATGCCAAAATCAAGCAGCTCACGCTGGCCACCGAAACCCTGGA
Organism: Hymenobacter telluris; assembly: GCF_017313265.1. Lineage (GTDB taxonomy): Bacteria > Bacteroidota > Bacteroidia > Cytophagales > Hymenobacteraceae > Hymenobacter > Hymenobacter telluris. Next base: position 302,559 of record NZ_JAFLQZ010000004.1, read on the forward strand.
CACCAGCACAACCACTCAGCTGGTGACGGAGTATCAGGCGGCCGAGCGGCGGCTGTTGCTACTCGACTACGACGGCACGCTGGCGGGCTTCAACACCAATCCGCAGCGGGCCCGGCCCGACGAAGAAATGCTGCTGCTATTGCAGCGACTAGCCGAAAACCCTCGAAATCGGGTGGTAGTCATCAGTGGCCGCGACCGGACTACGCTGCAAAACTGGCTGGGGCACTTACCCATTGATTTCATTGCCGAGCACGGGGTATGGCTGCGGCGCGCCGGCGAAGAATGGACGCTGTTCCAGACCCTCCGCAACGACTGGAAAACCGAAATCCGGCCAATACTGGAACTGTACGTGAGCCGTACGGCAGGTTCGTTTATCGAAGACAAGGAGTATTCGTTGGTGTGGCACTACCGCCGCGCCGACGCCGAGCTAAGCGCCATGCGCGCCCGTGAGTTGGTCAGCCACCTTACTTTCCTGGCTTCTAACACCGATTTGCAGGTGATGGAAGGCAACAAGGTCATCGAAATCAAGAATGCAGGCATCAACAAGGGCACCGCAGCCTCGCGCTGGGTGGCCGAATACGAGCCCGACTTCATTGTAGCCATCGGCGACGACCGGACCGATGAGGACACGTTTGGAGCCATGCCCCCGGAGGCCTATACCATCAAAGTAGGCAGCGCCCCGCGCTCCTTGGCCCGCTTCCACGTACGCGGCACCACCGACGTGCGGCAGTTGCTACGGAAGCTGCTGTAAGAACTTCGTTTTTCGGTGTTGGTTTTTCGTTTTTCGCTTCTGGTCATAATCAAAGGCAAAAAACGAAAAACCAACACCGAAAAACTTAAACGAAGTTCGGGCGGTCCAGCTTTTTGGCAATGCGGTAGGCGGCATTTACCAAGCCCACATGGCTATAAGCCTGCGGAAAGTTGCCCCATTGCGAGCCGGTTTTGGCATCTACGTCTTCCGAAAGCAAGCCCAGGTGGTTGGTGTAGGTGATGAGCTTCTCGAACTCCCGGATGGCATCGTCGAGGCGGCCGACGCAGGCCAGGGTTTCCACGTACCAGAAAGAGCAGATGAGGAACGTGGTTTCGGGCGTGCCGAAGTCGTCGGCGTGGCGGTAACGGTAGAACAGGCCTTCGGGGGTCATCAGGTCTTTCTCCAGGGCCTCCAGGTGGCGGTGGGCCCGCTCACTGGTGGGGTCGAGGTAGCCCATCATGATGAGCTGCAAGGTGCTGGCATCAAGGTGCGGCGAGCCGATGGCATTGGCGTAGGCCTGGTGTTCTTCACTGAAGCACCGTTCAATCCGTTCTTCGGCCTGCTTCATCAAATCAGTAGCCAGCGCCTCCATATCGGCGTTGCCGAGGGAGTGCGCCACTTTGCGCGCGGCGTTGCTGCCGGCCCAATGGAACAGGTAAGTGTAGCAATGGTACTGCGCAATATGCCGGAACTCCCACAAACCCGCGTCGGGCTGGTCCATAGTGGTCTGGATCATGTGCAGGGCCTCGTACACCAGTTTGCTGGGGTTGGTGCGCTCGGGGTCGATGAAGCGGCAGTCCACGTAGAGCGGCAGCAGCGCCACCAGCACCTGCCCGTACACGTCGTTCTGGATGTGGGTGTAGGCATCGTTGCCGATGCGCACCGGCTGGTTGCCAAGGTAGCCTTTCAGCGGCAGCTCGATTTCGGTAAGCTCGGAGGCCCCGCTGATGCCGTACAGCGGCTGGTATTTGCCCACCACTTTGGTGGAAATGTTGGCGATGTAGTGGAAATACCGCTCCATCTCCTCGAAGTGGCCGATGTTGTTGAAGGCCGTGAGCGTATAGTACGTGTCGCGCATCCAGCAGAAGCGGTAGTCCCAGTTGCGGGTGCTGCCGGGGGCTTCGGGCAAGCTGGTAGTGCTGGCCGCAATAATAGCCCCGGTATCCTCGTACTGGTGCATTTTCAGGGCCAGCGCCGACCGGATAACGGCATTCTGGTGGAAGTTGCTGATGCTGGTGCTTTTCACCCACTTGCGCCAGTAGTCTTTGGTGCTGCGCAAAAACCGCTCGGCCGTGCTTTCCAGGGCGGCTTCCAGCGGCGCGCCGTAGGTGAGCACCAGGTAGCGCGGCTGGTTGAGCACGAAGTCCTCGTCTTCCAGAATGTAGGTCAGCGGAATATCGGTGGTGAGGCGGATTTCTTCATTGAGCCCCAGATAAGCAATGTGGTTGGAGCTGCGGCGGCGGGTGAGCTGCTTCTCCCCGTATTCGCCCACCGGGTTGCAGGTCACGCGCACGCGGGGCGTGCCGCTGAGCGGCTCCAGCTTCCGGATAATCATCAGGGGCTTGTAGTACCGCTCGTGCTGCTCGAAGCGCGGCGCGAAGTCCGTAACGCGGTAGCGCCCGTCCTCGTTCTCGATTTCGGTGCACAGCACGTTGGTGTTGGTCTGGTAGTACTGGTGCGTTTCGAAAGGGCTTCCCGCCGCGGGCCGGACACTGAACTCGCCACCTTTTTCGGTGTCGAGCAGGTCGCCGAACACAAAGCTGCTATCAAAGCGCGGCCAGCAAAGCCAGGCCACGGAGGTATCCTTGCGAATGAGGGCGAGGTAGGCGCAGTTGCCAATCAGGCCCATGTCGTAGGTGTGCTTAATCATCAGGGAGAGGTTAAGGAGAGTGGGAAATGGTGCGCTTGCCAAGTGCTGATTGTGAGGCCCGTATTGCGCCACTGGCGCGGCTGGCCACTCACACCCGCCTCCTTACAAGCTCACCATCTCACCCTTAGTACCCCGTCCGGGCCGTTGGGGTTGTGTTGACCTTCCTGATAGAAGCTACGTAAAGGGGCCTTTCGCGCTTTTGCGTGCTCGTTTCCGACTTTACCATGCCTATACCTTCATCTGCTGCTACCGTAACTTCCGCTTCCGCCACACGTTCGGCCAACCATCTGCCCCTGTACCTGTCGTTGGGGTTGATAGGGGCGCTGGTGGCTACTTATTTCCTGTGGCCTGCTTTTCAAAGTACTGCGCAGGAAGGGTTTGCGGTGCTAAAAAGCGGCGAGCAGCAACGGATTGCCGCCTGGATGCACCAATTCGGGTATTGGGGCCCGGTGGTAGTGGTGCTGCTGATGGTGGTGCAGATGTTTTTGTTCGTGGTGAACGTGGTGGCACTGATTCTGGTGGCCATACTAGCCTACGGGCCGTGGTGGGGCTCTTTGGTGGCGTTGGTGGGTATCATCGTCGCTTCTACGGTGGGCTACGGGCTGGGGCATGCCCTCGGCGAGTCGTTTGTACGCAAGGTACTAGGCGAGAAATCCGAGCAGAAGGTGCTCGACATTGTGCAGCGTTACGGGGTGTGGGCCGTGGTTATTGCCCGCCTCTCCCCCGCCCTCTCCGACGATGCCATCAGCTTTGTGGCGGGGGTGGCCCGCATGGGATATTGGAAATTTATGGGGGCTACCGTGGCGGGCACAATTCCTTTAATTGCCCTGCTGGCTTACCTCGGCGAGGAAAGCAACCGCCTGAAAACCGGCCTTCTATGGGTTTCGGGCGTGAGCCTGCTGCTGTTCGGCGGATATGTGTGGTGGGACCAGCGCCGACAAAAATCACAGTAAATCTATGCTACGGACTTGCAGAGTAAGTTTTTCATGTCTTATCTTTGCAGCACCAAAACGAAACACGGTCCGTTCGTCTAGGGGTTAGGACAGTAGATTTTCATTCTACCAACAGGGGTTCGATTCCCCTACGGACTACTACAACAGCAAGAAGCGCCCTGCAAACCACGTGTTTACAGGGCGCTTTTGCGTTCAGCCAATTCTACATTGGCGGCATTTAAAGGCGCAACAGCAGCTAGGCTAGTTATCAGGCGGGGCCGCCGGTGGGCGTGTCGTTTTTAACATTGGTAAAAAGAAACGGGTGGACTGTGGCGGACCTTTGCCCTTCACTTAGTTCTTTTTGCCATGCAGTGGTTGTTTCTTGTTCTGGCTGGGTTGGCCGAAGTTGCGTTTGCCTACTGCCTGGGCAAAGCCAAGCTTACCGCGGGCCCCGAGTCTGTTGGGTGGTACGTGGCTTTCACAAGCTTTGCGGCCCTGAGTTTTTACTTGCTCAACAGCAGCTTAGTGTACGTGCCGCTGGGCACCGCCTACGCCGTCTGGACTGGCATTGGGGCCGTTGGGACGGCCATATTGGGCGTGGTTGCGTTTGGCGACCCACTAACCGGGCCGCGCTTGTTTTTCCTTGTCACTCTCATTGGCTCGGTGCTGGGGTTGAAAGCGGTGTCGCACTAAGGGCGGGGCGCTTTCCGTAGTTGGGCCCGTACGCGGCTCAGCGTGACTTGCGTGATGCCTAGATAAGACGCAATGTGCCCTAGCGCCACGCGCTGCAACAGTTCGGGCCGCTGCTGCAACAAGTCGGTGTAGCGCTCCGCCGCGGTGCGAAACTGCCGGGCAATGAGTTGCTGCTCGGTCTGGAGCCACACCCGCTCCACCATCACCCGCCCCCAGTTAGCCAAGTGCACGTCCGATGCGTACAGTTGCTGGAGCGCCTGCATATCAAGCTGAAACAAGCCGCTGTCTTCTAGCAGCTCAATGGTTTCGTAGCTCACGGCCTGTTCAGTGTACCCACGAATGGAGGCCAGAACTGCCCCTTCAGCGGAAAACCAGAACGTTACTTCTTGGTCGGCGCGCTGGGCGTAGGCGCGGGCCAGGCCGTGCTGCAACACGTAAATGGAATGGGCGAGTTGGTCGTCCCGAAACAAGAGCGTGCCTTTCGGCAATTCCACGTACTTGGCCAACGTCAGCATCTTGTCGAGCGAGGCGGCCGGCAACGGATACGTGGTTTGCAGAATTTCCGACAGAGTCATGCGCAGGTGCTGCGGCCTTGCATATCGGCCGCAACAGCCGCAAGCTAATCACGCCGTGCCTTTCACCTATAAACCCGTCACATTCACATGCATCCTATTACCATCAGGCAAGCAACTTCGCAGGACCTCGACGTACTGCAACAAATTGGCCGGCAGACGTTCCGGGAAACTTTTTCAGCCACCAATTCTGCGGAAAACATGAAGCGGTATCTGGAGGAAGGTTTCTCTGGGGAGAAGCTGTTGGCAGAACTGCAAAATCCGCACTCAACCTTCTATTTCGCCGAGCTGGCAGGCACCGTCATTGGGTATCTGAAAGTAAACACGGGGCCGGCCCAAACTGAGGCTCAGAGCGTTTCGGCCTTGGAAATCGAACGTATCTATGTGTTGCAAGCTTACCACGGCCAGCAGATAGGCCAAGTGCTATACAACCAAGCCATGCAGCTTGCCGTGCAGGCCAATGCCGATTACGTGTGGCTGGGAGTGTGGGAAGAAAACCCCAGAGCCATCCGTTTCTACCAGAAAAACGGCTTCGTGGCGTTTGATAAGCACGTATTCATGCTAGGTGACGACGCACAAACCGATATTCTCATGAAACTCCCTTTGGTAAGTTAAGGCTGCTCGTTAACTGCTTTGGGTAGGCCCGCCGCGGCAATTCTCTTCACGCCATAAACCCGCTTCTTCGGTGAGCTGCCGCGCCCTGCGTGTTACGCCACGGGCACATGCTCCCGGCGGAAAGTGAGCGGTGTGGTGCTGGTGTGCTTCTTGAAGAAATTGTTGAAGTACGTGGGGTACTCGAAGCCCAGGCTGTAGGCAATTTCGCCCACCGTCCAGTCGGTGTGGGCCAGCAGCAGTTTGGCTTCCGTTACCAGCCGCTCGTTGATGTGGGCGGTGGTGGATTTGCCTGTTACCTCCTTCACCATGGCGTTCAGGTGATTGACGTGAATAGCCATCCGCTCGGCGTAGTTGCTGGCCGACTTTAGCACCGGCTCGCGTAGCTGCGCCGTAACGGGAAACTGCACTTCCAGCAGATTCAAAAACAACGACGTAATGCGTTCCGCTGCGTTGGCAGGCGCGTGCTGGGCCGTGGCGGGTTGCAGGCGGGCCGCTTCGTGAATGATGATGGAGAGTTGATTGCGCAGCAAATCGTCTTTGTGGGCGTAATCCGACTCCAGGTCGCGCCGCATCCGCGTGAAGGCGTCGGTGAAATAGCGCACCTGCTCCGGGTCGAGGAAGTAGACGGGGTTGCCTTCCACCTTGTAAAGCACCGTATCCTTCAGGCTAACGCCCCGCATAGCCGAGTGCAGAAACGACTCGGAGAAGCAGCACAAATACCCGTGTTGTTCGCCAGCCCCTTCTATTACCTCCCAGGCGTACGGAATCAGGCGGTTGGTGAACACCAGCGCGGGCTGCTTAACGGCGTAGCTACGGGTGGTGTAGTGCAGTTCGTTGGCGCCTTCTACCACCAGCACCACCTTAAACAGGTCCCGGCGGTCGAAGTTGCCCATTCCGCACCGCGCTTCCAGCATGGTCATTACCTCGACGTCGCCGTTGGCAAACACCGGGGGCGGCTGGAAAAACGTGCGAGAATTGGTCATTGGGTTGCTCAGGGCTTTTGCCAGCAACCGCTGCTGCTGTAGCCCTACAACAGACGCGGGAAGCTCAGGTTTTGTTGCAGCCATACAAGTAGTTACCATGGTAGTTCCGGCGCGGCCACCAAGCCTGCCAGGTGCAACGCCTTCGGGCCGGCATTCAGCCTGCGCGGCCGTGCCAGCCTGGTGGCATGGTTGACATCGTAATTGCGGGTGGAGCTGAAGGGTAAGCAGATTTCCTGTGGTTTGGCCGCCACCCGTTACCAGCGCGTGCCCCACTGTGAAGCCGCACCCGAGCACAGCCAACGCTTGCCTCCTCGCGGGCAAAGGCCAGCGCCGTGGCCCGACCAATACTGGTGCCCGCCCCAATGATAAACTGGTTTTACCAGCGCATTACCCCATTTGATTCGATGCCATATTTCTGTAAGACAAGGTGATTTTAGGGGAATAATGCGGTGGTTACGTCTCGGGCTGGGCTTACTTGTAGCTGCTGTATTCTTGGTTGGTAACGGGCCGGCCCCATGCCACTAGGCCCTTTTCGGTGTTGACGTTGAGCGCAATGTGGGTCATGCTTTGCTTGGGCGAGGCCCCGTGCCAGTGCTCTACGCCGGGCTGGGCTTTCACCACGTCGCCTTTGCGCAGCAGCCGGATGGGCTGGCCTTTCTCCTGGTAGTAGCCTACGCCATCCGTCACCATCAGAATTTGGCCGGCGGCGTGGGTGTGCCAGTTCGAGCGGGCGCCCGGCGCAAACGTGACGTTGCTACTCGCGCAGTTGAAGGTGGGCTCATCTTTCACCAGCGTGTACACGTGCACCTCACCAGTGAAATTAGCGGCCGGGGCGCGGTTGCCCTTCGGGAAGATGGTGCCCGGTGCCGCAGCAGGTTTGGCGGCGGGCGCCGTTGAGTTGGTTTGGGCGAAGTTCACTAAACCGAGGCTGCCAACCAGAGCGGCAGTTACCGCAATACGTTTCATAGCTATGCGCATTACAGAGAAAAGGATACGTGCAACGACGGCAGCAGCCAGCAGCTTCTAAAGCTGCTTAACCACCCGCGCCGGTACGCCCGCCACTATAGTATTGGCAGCCACGTCTTTGGTCACAACGGCGCCGGCTCCCACAATGGCGTTTTCGCCGATGGTGACACCCGGCATCACCGTCACGTTGGCCCCCAGCCACGCCCCCTGCTTCACCACAATGGGCTTGGAAATGGTGCTGCGGCGCTGCCCAGGCTCGGTGGGGTGGTTGGACGTAATAAGGTTCACCTTGGGCCCAATCAGCACGTTGTCTTCCAGCGTGATACCGCCCCGGTCCATGAAGGTGCAGGCGTGGTTCACAAACACATTCCGGCCAAGCTGGATGTTGTGGCCAAAATCGGTGTAGAAGGGCGGAATCAAGAAAAAGGTAGCGTCTACGGGCTTGTTGATCAACTCGCTGAACACGCGGTTGACCTGCTCGTTGTCGTCTACTTGCATGGCGTTCAGCACCGAGGTGAGGCGGATAGCCTTGCGGATGACGGCGTAAATCTGGGGGTAGTCGGGGTCGTCGAGGGATATAACCTCGCCGGCCAACTCCCGCTCGAAGATGGTTCGGGGTTGGATTTCCATAGGATGAGGTAGTGAGCCGCTACGGTAAGGCAGCAATGGCTACTTCACGGGCACGTTCGGCAGCAGCGGCTCGGTTTCGGTGAGTTCCAATGACTTCACCATGCTCGTGGTGCCGTTCTTGTACTTTAGAAAATGAGGCGTTTTCAGGTGTGCCTGGTAGTCGGCTTGGCTGGCATATATTTCCAGAATGGTGATGCGCGTAGGATGCGCCTTATCAGCAACGGCATAGAGCGTCAGCACGCCCGGCTCCACCCGCAACGATGCTTCAATTTCTTCCTTCAGCGCCGCTCGGTAGCGTGGCAGCTGTTCCGGGTGTATTTCCAATTTGGCCAGCCGCACGAGTTTGGTATCGGTTTGGGCAGTGGCCGGCTTACCCGCTAGCAGCAGCGCAACCACCCCACCTAGCACCGCAATACCACGCCGAAAGCGCGAGGTTGACGTAGCACCAAGAACGGCAGTAGTTACAGGTGGGGTGATTAAGTGGGTGCGCATAGTGTTCAGATGCATTTTCTGGTTGTTCTTAATGCCCTTGCCAGTTCGGCCCGAGCGGTTGCGCGTTACTCGTGCGCCGCACGGTACTGTTCGTCCGTGACGGGTTCCAGCCAGTTGGCGGCTCCTTGACCAACGTTGGGGTTGATAGCCAGGTGGGTGAAAATGCTGTCGGCGGTGGCCCCGTGCCAATGCACAACATTAGGTGCAATACTTACCGTGTCGCCGGCCCGCAGCCGCTGGGCTGGCTCACCTTTTTCCTGGTAATAGCCTGCTCCTGCCGTCACTACCAGCAGTTGGCCGGCGGGGTGTGAGTGCCAGTTGTTGCGCGCGCCCGGCTCAAAAGTCACGTCGGCCACGGTGCAGTCGGTGGGGTTGTTTCCAGCCAGCATGGTTACCCAAACTGTCCCAATAAAATTCTCAGCCGGACCGCGCTTGGTACTGGCCGGAGCTGGGGAAATGGTTGAAGTACTCATAAAACAGATTCGAGAGGAAAAGGATGAAACCAGCCGCCGCAGTAGAGCTCAGTTGTTTACGCAGGATTGGTGACGCCGGCTACGTAGGGGCGCGTTGCTTGCCATCCACGCTGCACTACACCACAAAGGTCCCCTGCCCCGTTGCGAATCAGGTAACGACAATCAAAGCAACTAGTAATGATTTCAAATAATGGCCACCATTCGGAGTCCAGCCAGCAAGCGTGCAGTCATAGCTTCATCAGATGGTCGGCATCGTCTTTTCTATCCTTGAGCACCAGAGCCATACACACTGCTGGTACTTAGCATACACGGGCGTAAGGCTGGCGCCATACCCTTCAGCTTAAGTAAGAAAAGTGCATTTTCTGCGTCGGGTGCAACGCCTCAATTGCTAACTTTACGCCCTCAGAGTACCCGGTGAGTGGTGTGGCCGGTACTATTTCTGCATGTCCTCTGACGCTGTTTGCTCCGTGCGCTTTCCTTCTGGCTTTCGTTTTCAGGTTTGTTTTGCAGTACTGCTGCTGGGTTTCGTACTAACCAACTTCCGGGCGGAAGCGCAAGTCGGGCCGCTGTTGCGGGAGTTGGTGCTTCGCACCGATACCACCTTTTATCAGCTGAGCCGCAACACCATAGCCGTGCAGGGCGAGCAGCACCTGTATTTCTATTATCGGCAGGAAGACGAAACCGCCGAGCTGGAAGTTTATCCGCTGAATTTCAACACCAGCCGGCCCGTGCGCATCGTACGGTCCGCCGATTTTCTGCTGCTCGACTCGCTGACGCCGGTACCAAACAAGCCGTTTTACCGGGCCAAAATCAAGTTCAAGGAGCTGACTGCCACCCGCTTCCTGCGCCTCACCTTCAGCCAGCCCGCCGACTCGGTGGGCAGCGCACCGCTCACGCAGAGCGTCAACCTGCTGCCCGTTACGCGTACCACCCTGGAGCTGCGCCCCGGCGACACCGAGCTGTTTGTGGGCGAAGAGAAAGTGTTCGAGCTCAGCAGCAACAACCTCAAGAACATTCGCACCACCGCCGACTGGACCAAGGGCCGCGACATCGACTACCGCATTACGCAGGAAAAAGGCGGGCTGCGCCTGCACGTGCTGCCCAATGCCCTGGGCACCCGCCTGCTGACGGTGCAGGCCCAAACCGAACGGCCCTTCCTCACCGACAACAACCGCCGGGTGAGCTACTCACTGCCGCCCATCCGGCAGGAATTTTCGGTGAAGGCGTCGCGGCTGCGCTTCCTGAGCGTTGATAAAAAGGAAATTACCATTGATGACTTGTCGCGGCGCAAAGGCGTGGAGCTGATTCTCGACAACGGCCGCACCTTCGACCTGAAGCGCACCTACCGCATTGAGGAACAGGAAGAAGCCGGCGGCACGCTGATTGCCGAGCTGTTTACGCGCCAATACCTGACCAACGACCGGGTGCTGTGCTGGCTGCGCGTGTACAACACCCACCGCCAAACCGACAGCTACCTCTACATCAAGGAAAACGACCAGGCCAAGTACATCACCAACTTCAACATCTCGCCCAAAACCACCATTAATGCCGTGAGCGTGCGGCACCGGGGCGGCGACTGGACCAACAGCACCAACGTAAACCCCGGCGAAACGGTGGACGTGCGGCTGGAAGGTGAATCGTTGGCGCGGGCCCGTTTCCACTTCGAGGATGTGCAGATTATTCCGTCCGATTCCAGTATCCGGACCGATGCCGCCGTGGTGTACCGCGTGCAGGTGCCCATCACCGTGGACAAGCGCCGCATTACCATCTTCAACAACGGGCAACCCACCGGCCAAAGCCTGGCGGTACGGGAGTTTCAGCGCCCCCATCCGCTTGATTTTGTGGGCGTAACGTTCGGGGAGTCGCCGCGGCCTATTACGCGCTTCAACGGGCCGGTGCTCTACGACCGGACGGTGAGCGACGTGGTGTTCAGCTTCAATACGGCCGGTATCGACTCGGATAAGCAGCTCTACGGCAAGCAGTACCTGAGCTTCGACATCCGCACGCAAAACGCGCGGGGCGAGCTGATTGAGATGCGCACCGTGGATAACATTGTAGTGTGCCCCGACGAGAATTCGGTGCGGGCGGCTTTCTACCAGGACAAACAGTGCCAAGTAGGCAACATCAGCCTCAATAGCCTCCTCTCGGCCCGCAAAACCTACGCCCTCGACGACTGGAGCACGATTATTATCACGGTGCGGCACAACCAGGCGCAGTACCAGGAGGCCGGTTTCACCCAGAAGCTGGAACTGGTGCTGCAGCGCCGCGTGAAGTTCGACATCGACATCAGCTTCCCCGGCGGCTTGCTCACCAAGTACAAAGGGGAGTCGAGCTTTACCTCGTTTGGCGGTATTTCGTTGGCCACGCTGGCGCAATTCAGCTTCTACCACCCCACCAAAATTAACAAGCTGCGGCCCTATAAAGTGGGCGCGGGCTTCGTGGCCCTGAATGCCTTCAACCTCAGCCAGGATGCCAACGTGAACCGCGACCTGGGCATTGTGGTGCTGGGCTCGGTCTACCCAACCCGCTCCGACGCCAAGCTCACGTTCCCGCTCTACCTCGGCGGCGGTTACCTCATGAATAAAAAGTCCTTGTTCTTCCTCTTCGGGCCAGGCATCGGTATCAGGCTGTAACCGGCACCACCCGCTGGCGTTGCGGGCTGTTTGCATGCATAGGTTTCTAGCAGCTTACCAAGGCTAACAAAAAACGACCCGCTCATAAGTGAGCGGGTCGTTTTTATTGCACTACTACGTTTAGTAGCGCAAAGGAATTACAGCTTAGCGAGTGGTCGTGCCGCTCGTGGTACCCGACGTAGTGGTGCCTACCGTAGTGCCGGTGGTAGTAGAGCCACTAGTGGTACCGGTAGTCGTGGTACCGGCCGTAGTGCCCATGGTGGTCGTACCCGTAGTAGTCGTGCTGCTTGTAGTGCCGGTGGTGGTACCATCGGTAGTGCCCGACGTGGTGGTACCTACCGTGGTGCCGGTGGTAGTGGAGCCGCTAGTAGTACCATCCATGGTGCCGGTGGTGGTAGTGCCCGTGTCAGTGCCTGAAGTAGAGCCGGCGGGCGTGTCGGTGCTTGTGCTTGTGCACGCCGAGAGAGCAACACCAGCACTGAAAAGAAGCGCAGCTACACGAATGGTCCAGGCAGAATTCTTGGTCTGTTTCATAGGGTCAGATTGTATTGGTGAGATGGGGCACGAAGGTCGTGCCCCTAGGATCGTGAGGCTTTTACGCATCTGACTTTATATAGGCTGAAAAATATCCTGGAATAAATACGTAATTATTTCAAGCCACTCGTATAAATACGTATAGGCCCAGCTTGCAAAATCGATTTATCAACTACATAAGATACTAATAGTCAATATTTTATATCTATTTTCTGTAAACACCTACAAGCACTGCGCTACTGCCACCAACGACTGCTCGTTTTGCCGCCGCAACCGCTGACAAAGAGCTTTCATGATGGTGTGTAGCACCTCCGGGCGTGCTGCCAGCACGTTGTAAAAGTCTTCCTGATCCAGCCGAAAGGCAACCGTTGGCGTGCACGCAATAGCCGTAGCAGAGCGTGGTTCGGCATCGAGCAACGCTAATTCCCCGAAAAAGTCGCCCTTATTGAAAGAGGCCAGCTGCCGCGAATCATTGAAAATAGCTACTTCCCCCTCCCCGATTACAAACAAGGAAGCTTCCAGCGCGCCCTTGGCAAATATTTCCTGGTTGGGCTGAAACCGCACTTCCCTAACAACCGGCACGATGTCAGCCAGCACATTCTCGGGGGTTTCGCTGAACAGCGGGGTGGCTTTCAGCAAGAGTACCCGTTCCCGCACCGATACCTCACCACCTAACGGCCCCGGCGAAGCCGCCAGCAGGTCGGTTATGCCGGGGTGGGCGGCAAGCAACTGGTCGTAGGCGGCGGGGCGTTGCACGGGCAAGCGGCGCAGCACTTCCCACGCCCCTTCCCGAACCAGCGCGTTCGAGGCCAGCAGGTGGGGGTACAGCAAGCCCACAGTGGCTGGTTGCGGGTGCCACTGCCGCAGCGCCACGTTGATAGTCCAGGCGGAAAAGGCCTGCAACCCACCCCGAACAACCAGAGTTTGCACGGATTCGGTGGGTACCAATGGCCCCAGCAAATCATCGAGCACCTGGGCGCGGTGCCGTATTCGGCCTTCGCCGAGCAGCGCGTGCAGCCCTTGGTAGAGCGGGCGCGGCAGCAGGTTTTCCAACGCCTGCCAGGGGCTGGCCTGCCGTTCGTTGGCAAAGTGGGCCACGCTCCGCTGCACATCAAGCAAGGGCTGCCGCTCATATAGTTGCAGCAGCAGCCCGAACAGCCGTTGCAAGTTCCGGCGCAGCTCGTAGCGCAGGGCATCTTGCCAGTCGGGAACTGCGTCAACCATGCCGTGCAGGAGCTGCTGGGCCAAGCGCAGCTCTTTCTCTACCACCCGCTGAAACAACGGGGCATCGGCTGGCACGGCGGCCAAATTGCTCAGCGCCCGTAAGGCCGCCGCCCGCCCCAGCAGATTTTGCGCCTGCACCACGGCTATCAGGGCTTGCCGGGCAGCGGGACTGCCTAGTTGGGCGCACACCTGGGCCAGGCGCTGGGCCGGCAGCTCGTCGGTTGCCAGCAGGAGGCCTTCTTGCAAAGCCGGCAGCACCCCGTCGCCGAGAGCTACCAGCGTGTTGGTGGCCGTAGTACGGGTTGCTTTTTCGTGGAGCGAGGCAATGTGCTGCGCAATCAGGACAGGGTCGGGCGGTGCCGGCGCAGCCTCTTCCGGCGGAAAGTCACCGGTTTGTTGGCCTGCTCCGCGCGGTTCCGCCACGCTCGGTTTCAAGTCTTTAGTTAAGCTTGGGTTGGAGGCCAGGTACCGGAGCCAGGCCAGCACGCCCGTTATCAGCACGGCGGCTCCAACCAGCAGCGCCCACCACGGCACGCCCAGCACGCTACGCATTGCCCACCATCCTGCCGTTACCTTGTTCATAGCTGCTAGTAGAAAACGGGTGATGCGGTTGCCGGCCCGCCGCGCCAGTGACAAGCAACGGGCGGTAACCGTTAGTGCAGGGCGCGCTTTTTGATGAGGCCGCCTTTCATATCAGTAATGCTTTGGGTGAACACGAAAGCGTGCGGGTCGAGCTTGCGCACCTCGTCGGTCAGGTTCACCACTTCCAGCCGCGTGATAATGGTAAACACCGCCTCTATTTTCAGATGCTGGTGCCCGTGTGAGCCGTAGCCCTGCGTGCATTCATACACGGTGGCCCCGCGGTGCAGCTTATCGGTTATCAGCTGCCGAATTTCCGTGCTATGGAAGGAAATGATAGTCAGGCCGGTGTACTCCTCGATGCCCACCAGAATAAAGTCCACGGTTTTGGCCGCCGACAGGTACGCCAGAATGGAATACAGCGCCGTTTCGATGGACAGCAGCCACGCCGCCACGCCAAAAATCATGATATTGATAATCAGCACAATATCCCCGATGGAAGCCGGCATCTTTCGGCTCAGGTACACGGCCAGGATTTCGGTACCATCGAGCACGCCCCCGCCCCGCATGGTCAGCCCCATGCCCGCGCCCAGGAAAAAGCCCCCGAACACAGCAATCAGCAGCTTATCCTGGGTGAGCGGCGGGAAGGAAACCACCAGCAAGGCCCCCGCCAGCGCCAGGATGGTAAGCAGGGTTTTGAGGGCAAATTTGCGTCCTAGCTGGTAGTATCCCAGCACAATGAACGGGATGTTAATCACCAGAATCAGCGCCGACAACGACAAACCCGTGAGCTGGCTAATCATCAGGGCAATGCCGGTTACGCCCCCGTCAATAAACTCGTTGGGCAGTAGAAAGCCCTTGAGCCCCAACGACGCCGAAAACACGCCCGCCGTCAGCAACACGCCCTGCAACGCCATTTTTAGTAGTTCGCGCCGGGTGTAGGCGGCCGCCAAGGCAGTGGCTCGTCCGGTCCAGTATTTCACCCCAACCCGTGTTTCCATAGCCCAAACTGATAGGTATCAACCGCAACAGCCCTACCACTACACCGTGCCGGGCTACATATTCCACTTGCTACAACCTGCGCCGCCAACCGCCAACAACTTGATAGCCGGACTAGCAGCCTCTAAAACCACGTACCGCTGGCCTAACACCCTCTTGCAGTGCCCTCCGGACAGCCACTCACAAATAGTACTGAGCGGATAATATTAATGCTTTTTCTGATATTAAAAAATACTAATATTTTCCACTTCTAGCAGCGCTCAGGCAGGCTGGTTTAAGTTGATATGCACTGCCGGACTGTTCTTACCAGAATAAGGTGCATGCCAATGCCCCGCGTTGCCGCACAGGCAGCAGCGCGAGGCGTTGGCAGCGTGCTACGCGCTTAAATCATATTGATGCCTTCCTGCGTGAACCGCCGGTGAATGCCCGCCAACACCTCACTTTTCAGTACCTGCTCCTGCCGGATGTTGTTGATCCAGAACAGCACCTTGAGGTCGTAGACCTGCCCGTTCACGCCGCTCAGCAGAATCTCCGGGGCCAGTTTGTGCAGCGTGTTGGGGTTTTCCAGCACCTCGTCGCGGATGAGCTGCTTGGCTTTGTCGAGGTCGGTATCGAGGTTCAGCTTCAAGCCCAGCTCCACCCGAATGTGGTTGTTGCTCAGCGTCCAGTTGATGACGTGGCCGGAAAGCAAGTCGCCATTGGGCACAATGATTTCCGAGCCCGACAACGAAATCAGCTTGCTGGCCCGAATCCCAATGTCTTTCACCCGCCCGGTTTTGCCGGTCACTTCAATGAAGTCGCCCACCTGAAACGGCCGCTCGAAAATCAAGATAATGCCCGATACCAAGTTGTTGATGATGTTTTGCAGGCCCAAACCCACGCCCACGCCCAGCGCCCCCACCACAATGGTAATCTTGTCGAGCGGTAAGCCGGAGGCCATGGTAGCCAGCAGAAACCCCACCGCCAGCACCACCAGCCGGATAGCCACCAGCCAGGAGCCTTTGCGGTCGGGGTCGGTGTTGAACTCGTCGTCGGTTTCGCCGAAGAAGTAGCCCACGTACCGCTGCAACAGCACTGCCAAGTAGATGATGGCAAAGAACAGTACAATGTTGGCCACGTTGAAGGTGATGCTGCCCAGGTGGTGCGGCATCGTCAGGACGTATTCCAGGAAGCGGAAAATCGGCTGGAAGACACTCAGATTGGCCGTGAAGCTCATCAGCCACAGCGTGCACACCACCACCGACAGCACCAGCCGCAGCCCCTGCTCGATCTTCTGGAAATTGAAACGGGCGGCCGCGCCCCCGGCCAGGCGGCTGCGCTGCATCTGCAAGTGAAACGCCTCGGTCAGGAGCCGCACAAACGCCGACAAGGCAATAATTTGGGTGAGCCCCAGAATGGCGCTGCTGCTGAACACCTTGGCAATGCTCACCCGGCCGGTAAAATTGCAGACGGCGGCCAGGGCATTCAGGACAATAAACAGCACCACCACCGGCGGCACGAAGGCGGCCAGCTTCAGCCCGCCGTTGCGCAGCTGGCGCTGCAACGCCACGCCCAGCCCCACTGCCGCCAGGTTAAGCAAGAACATAGCCCAGCGCATGCCCGTGCCCGGCTCACTGGCCGCGTACACAAACGTTAGCCCCAGAAACAGGCCCACCACACCCAGCCAGTACCAGAAGTGCCGCCGCGCCCAGCTTCGGGCCAGCAACACGCTCAACGATACCAGCAGCAGCAGTTCCAGCAGGTCGGTGTAGGCGGCGGGTGGGTTCAGGTCGAAGAAGGGTGCCACGCTGAATACCACCACCAGCGTACCGGCAATGGGCACTGGCCGCAGATACCGGAACGGCTGCTCTTCGGGAGAAGGCGCCGCCGCGGCCTGGCTGACCAACCGGAAATTGCGAAACACCCAGGCAAAAAACACCAATCCCACCACCAGCATCCAAGCCCCGAAGTGCCAGTTGGTGGTGAAATAATAGCGCAGCAACCGTTGCTGGCTGGCATACGACTCGCGCACGAGCTGGCCGGCCGCCGCGGGCGGGGCGTCGGCATCGGGGGTGGCGGTTTGCCACAGCGGCAGGTTGGCGGGTTCCAGCGTACGGCGGGTGAAGCGGCGCGACTGTTCCCGCACCTCATCCTGTAGCTCCAGGGCCTGAATGTAACCGTCGGATACGCGGGTTTGCAGCTGCGTTACGGCTTGGTGGTTGCGGGCCAGGAGCTGGCGGGCACGCTGCTGCTTGCGCTTGAGCCGCTGGGTGCTACGGCCCAGCGCCGTGGTGGTATCGGCCGGCGCGGGAATGGCGTGCGCCGCCAACGAATCGAGCTGGAACTGCATCTGCGTGAGGCGCTTGCCTTGCGTAGCTAGTTCGGTGCGCCACCCGCCTAATTGCTCCTGCATGTCGGTGAGCAGGATCTGAAACATGCGTACCTGCTTCAGGTTGATGACCTTCCGGTACTGCGTCAGGTTTTGCCGGATGGTTTTCAGGTTGGCTTCCACCTCCGGCAGTTCCTCGGCCAGGTCGTTGGTGTCGGCCCCGCGCCGGGCGCCGCCGCTGATGCGGCCGAGGACCAAATAGGCCTGCTCTACGCGCTGCGCCGCGTCTTGCTCGGTAACCGGGGTAGCTTTTTCAGTTGGCCCGGAGGCCGTTTGCACCGAGTCCTGCGCCCAAGTGGCCGCCGGGCATAGCAGCCCAATAGCCAGGACCAAGCACCACAACCAGTTCAGGTACAGAATTTTACAGGAGGCCGCGCCTGAACTAAACGAGCAGCGCCGGCTGGTGGCGAAAGCAGTGGTGGTAAGAGAAACCTGAGGCATTGAGAAAGCAACTAATTCAACTTCACTGGCACCCGCCGAGTGAGGCCGGACGGGCGCTAGCCGGGCCGTAGAGTGCCCCAAAGGTAACCACGGGCCCGGCAGCAACCTGCCACAGCACCCAATGCCACCCTGCCGCCCCCTACATACCGGTGCTGGTTGGCAGCGGCTGCCGAATCTTGAGCGCCTGCTTCAATTCCTGCTCTTTCAGCTTCTTGCAGGTCAGCAGAATCAGCGCGTCGTTGCTCATGGCGTTTTCGTCGTAGCTCATGTGCACCCGCTTGCCGTTCCAGGCGTAGCGCTGCGTGAAGGGGCTGCGCTGCATGCCGGGGCCCGCCTGTTGCTGCAACTCGGCCAGCGCCGCCCGGCTATTTTTCATGCCTTGCGTTTTAATCATCACCACCGCCAGCCGGCCCTGGTAGAAGCCGTACGTAATATCGGCGGCCTCGCCGGCGCCAAACTTTTTCTGCTCACCGGTACGCCGGTAGTAACGGGTCTGGCCGGCTTTTTCAGCTAAAGCCAAGTCGCGGAAGGCACTGGTATCAGACTCGAAACGCGCCCCCCGAAAACCGTACGTTTCATCGAGGCCCTGGATGCTAGGCTTGGTGTTCTGGGCCTGCAACGTGGCTGCCGGTACTATAACTGCGCAGCAAATAGTAAGAAAAAGCTTCATAGAAACAAGCATCGGATATAACTGCCGACCTGGGCAGTTAGCGGGCAAGATAAACCACGCTGCCTGGAACCACGCACAAAGCCAGCTAAAGTGTAAATAATCAGGGCAATAGTACCGTGTATAGCTAATTGGCACCTTCTAAAATACAGCTCAGGATTTCGTTTTACTATTATTTTTAGTATATTTAAGCGTCAACTAAAATAAATAGCATGGATTCCAACGTTCGTTTTTTGCTGGCTGCCCGGCTGGTTAATAGCAGTGCCGATCCGCTGGTATTTGAGTTTCAGCGCGACTTATTTAACGACCAGCCGGCCTACGTTAGCATTAGCCGGCTGGGCTGGCAGGCCCTCAGCCCGTCGCAAGCCATTGGCTACATTGCCGACCGCTATTTACTGGAGCACCCCGAAGAAGAGGAACGTGTTGGGCACGCCCTGATTATCTACTGCATCAATCAGGCGCTGGGCCTGCCCAACCCCAATCCTGGCCGCCCGGTCAGATAGTAGCCACTGCCAGCTTACTGCTGTAGGCTGCCCTACTCCCCTACTGTATTACCTCCACCCAGCCTTTGTAGCGGCGGCCGTTGGAGAAAGTGATGAGGTAGTAATACGTGCCCGCCGCCCCGGCCCCGCCCCACCGAAACGTGCGCTCCGAGGACTGAAACACTTCCCGGCCCCAGCGCGAGTAGATTTTGATACCCGCAAAGCGGGCGTCGCAGTAGTCAGGGGGCAGGCTGGGAATGGTGAAGGCGTCGTTCTTGCCGTCACTGTTGGGCGTGATGATGTTGGGCGGAGAAAACGCCACCGTATCAACCGGGGGCCCAACCACAAACCGCACGGGCAACAGCCGGGGCGCCGTGGGGCAATCGGCGGTTTCTTGCAGCTGAAATTGCACGGTCAGCTCGTCGCCTAGCTGGGCGGCCTCGCAGGTGGGCAGCCACCGGAACGTGCCAGTGGCTTGGCCCGCCCCGTTTTGGGCGTTGAATTCCATGCCGGCCGCGGCCAGGTCGAAGCTTTGCGGAGTGGCACTCAGCACCAGCGGGTTACGGTCTGAGTCGGCACCCAGGAGCTGAGCGGTGTAGAGGCTACCGAGCGGCACTTTCACCAGCACGGCGGCGGCGGGGTCGGCGGCGGGGAACGTGGCAGTGAGGGTAGGCGCCGCATTGGGGGCGGGCCGGGCCGTGAAGGCCAGGCGCACCGTGTCGAGCTTGGGCAGGCTGCATCCATTATCGGCTACCAGCACATCCAGCAGCCACACTTGCCCGTTGGAATTCAGGCACGGCGAAAAGCACACGGTGGCCTGCAAGGTATCGGCGCTGCCGGCGGCCCGCACCAGGCCGGTTGCGGTGCCCACCACGGTAGGCACGGGGCCACTGAAATTCACTGGCCGCACTGATAAGGTAAGGCGAGAAGTAGGGTCGGTATCGGTGAAGCGCACTCGCACGCAGGGGTTCTGGCCGGGTGCAATCCGTAGGGTATCGAGGCCGGGGCGGTAGGCGCGGGAGTTGCTGCCGGTGTACACCTGCGCGCTGGGCGCGGTGTTTGGGGTGCAGCTCAACACAAAAAGCTGGAAGTCGCGGCGGGTTTCACCAATTTTCTCGCCCCGCCGGTACTCCTCGCACCGAATCCCGAACACGAACAGCCCCACCCGGCTAGGCCGGACGGTGAGGCGACCGGTGCGGGCATTAATACCGATGGTAGGCGCTCCGGGTATCTGCTGCTGCTCGCTGAGGCCCGCCGCCCAGTTCACTTGCCCATACGGCCCGGCCTGCGTAATGGCTTGCGTGCCTTGCGGAGCCGTGAGGGGCGTTATCATGCTGTACGCCAAAGAGTCCCCGTCGCTGTCCTGGCCCCCGAAGTCGTAATAGAACAGCTCGTTCACGCAGGCATAGTCGCCGAGGGGCGGGAAGATGCGGGGCGTGGAGTCGCGGAAGGGCTGGCCGTTGCGCACCACCGCCGGAAACTCCAGGTAGAACGTTTGGCCCGAGGTAAGCGAGTTGGTGATGTTGCTGATGCCGTTGTTGCGGCAGCACCGCTCGGCGGCGGCGTAGTAGCCACCCGCCGCGGTGTACTGGCTGGCATCCAGCGTGATGTCGCGGCTGTACACCAGCTTGCGGGTGCTGAGGCTGGGCTGGGTGCAGGCCGGGTTGGTGTAGTTGACGAAGGTGTTGCTGACCAAGGGCAGCAGCAGGTCCTGCATCCGTTGGTTGGTGGCCTTGGCGAAGATGGCCGCCCGAATCTGCTGATCCAGCGCGTTGGGACTACCGTTGATGGCATCGAAATACAGGTTCAGCACCAGCGTGTAGGTGCTGCCCGATTTGTATTGCAGCTCCATTTCGCCGCCTACGATGTGGGTGGCGCGGGTGGCCGGCACCAGCAACAGCCATACGCCCAACAACACGAGCAACGGCCGCCACCGGCCCGCCAAAAGCAACTTGACACCCACCATCTTCATAGCAGAACCGGAAATACGTAGCCAGCAAAAGCACCTCAGCCTGAGTGGCTTCGCGCATCAGATGAAAGATAAGCATATTGCCGCGTATCCGGTGCGGGTTATTTCACGGGTAGCTCGATGCTGATGATGGTGCCCAGGCCGGGGCGGGAGTTGATGAGGAGCGTGCCCCCAAGCAGCCCCACCCGGTTGCGCAGCCCCGGCAGCCCAATGCCCTGCTGGGGCGTGTAGCTGAGGTCCACCTCGAAGCCCTGGCCGTTGTCTTCCACCGACACCGCCAGCTTATCGTCTTCGCGCACCAGATGAATAAAGGCTTCCTGGGCCTGCGCGTGCTTGATGATGTTGTTGAGCAGCTCCTGCACAATGCGGTACACGGCCACCTCCAGGAGGCGGGGCAGCGGCTCCTCCAGGCCCGCCAGGTGCAGGTGCACGGCCAGGCTGCGGTGCGGAATCCGGCGGACCAGCTCTTCCAGCGCGTAAGCCAACCCGAAATCCTCCAGAATGCCGGGGGTCAGCTCGAAGGAAATGGTGCGCGTCATCCGGATGGCCTCGTCGAGCAGGGCGTGCACTTCGCTGGGGCGGCGGCTGGTGCCCGAGGGCTGGTTGGCGAGGTGCAGCTTGGTGGCGTAGAGCAGCTGCCCTACCCCGTTGTGCAGGGCTTCGGCAATGCGCTTGCGCTCGGCTTCTTCGGTGGTCAGAATGGCCGACAGCACCTCCTGCTGCTGGCTCAGGCGCAGGCGGGTGGTTTCTTCTATCAGGCGGTTGCGCTCGGTAATGTCCCGTATAACTACCAGCACCCCATTGATTTCGTTTTGCTGTTCGCCGCGCAGCGGTACGATGTAGGCGTCGTAGTAGCCGGAGCGCGCCGAAAACGGGATGCTTCGGTATACAACTCGCTCCCCGGTGCGCACTACCTGCTCGAACTGGTAGCGTTGCTCCGGCGTGTCGAGGTTCGGGAAAATAGTGAATATCAGCTGGCCCCGCACGTCTGCTTCGCGCAGGCCTGAGTACAGCTCGGCTTCGCGGTTCCAGGCCGTTACGCGCCCTTCGTAATCGAGGGCCACAATACCATCTACGCTATTGGCAAGCAGGTTTTCCGAGAGTTCTTTCTCGGCGCGCAGCTGTTCACGGGCCGCCCGCTGCGCCGTAATATCACGCCACACGGCATACACCAGCACCTCCGCTCCCACTGTAATGTAGGTGAGCACCACTTCCACCCAAATAGGTTTCTGCTGCAAGGTGTATCGGTACCACTCGAACCGGTGGCTGCCTTGGCGGCGCAGAATGGCGTAATTCTGCTGAATCAGGTCGGCGGAGCGCCCACCGCCCGGCTGAAACTCGGGCACCAGAAAGCTGATATTCTGGTCTATTAGCTCGCGCTTGGCGGTGGCTCCCAGCAGTTGCATGGCCGCCGCGTTGCAATCCACAATCTGCATGCCGCGCACCAGCACCACGGCATCAGGGCTCAAATCGAAAAGCTGACGGAAGCGGGCTTCACTTATGGCCAGCGCCTCGGTGGCGGTGTGGCGGGCGGTGGTATCGAGCAGGGCAACCAGGCAGCTGACGGTATCATCAACCGGCGAAATCACCCGGCTGCCTTCCAGCTGCGAGTAGAAGAAAGTGCCGTCTTCGCGCACAAAGCGCAGCTCGCAGGTTTGGCGCTTATCGCTGTTGAGGATAGCCGTCAGAAACTTTATAAACTCCGGCCGCTGGCCTTCCGCCACAAACAAGCTGAACCGCCGCCGGAGCAGCCGCTGCCTGACCGAACCCAACTGCTGCGCCGCGCTTAGGTTCAACTGAATAATAACGCCATGCTCGTCCAGCGTCAGGTAGCCTACCGGCGCAAAGTCGTAGAGGTTTACGTACTCGGTGCGGGCGGCTTCGGCCTCGGCTTGCGCCACCAGCAGCTCCTCGTACTGCATTTCCAGCTCAATCTGGTGGGTTTGCAGCTCCTGCACCAGCCGTTGCATGGCATCGGGGGCGGCCTCATCGGTGGCGCGCGTGATAAGCTGCCGCCGCCGCTCGGCTCGCTCGCGCAACGCCCGCAGGGCTTCGTGGGCACTGGGCAAATGACCGTCGGGGTGAGAGTTGTTCACGGCAGAAGCAGCTACAGGGTAGGCTATGGTATGGGGTATGGGGCATGCGGCAAGCTGCTGGCGGGGTGGCGTGCGGCACCAAGCCGTAGTACCACCAGCAGTTTATTTCCCGCCTGCCTTTTTAGGGGCGCGGCAGCACTTCGTTCTCGGGCAGCATTTCTATGGCTTGCACACCCAGCAGCAAATGGCCCGTGTTGCTGCCTTCGCTGAGCAGGCGCCGGCCATACAGGGTTACTTGCTGCATGCCCAGCTCGGGCAGCGGCAGCTGGAAATCCTCGAAGGCTTCGATGTTCGAGTTGAGCAGCTCGTAGAGGCGGCTAAATAAATCGGACTGCTTCCAGATGCCGTTGCTGATGGCGGCCAGCAGCTCCCCCCGCACGGTGGCCGGCTGCACGCCAAACGTGGCCGCAAAGGCCGGGCTCACCGTCAGAACCCGCAGTTGCTCATCGAGCACCAGCAGGGGCTCACGCACCGTTTCCACTATGCTTTCGGCAAAGCGGCGGCTGGTTTGGAGCTGCATTTCCAGCTGCTTGAGGCTGGTAATGTCGGTGAAGGTGATAACCGCGCCGCTGATGTAGTTGTCGAGGGTACGGTAGGGCAAAATGCGCACGGCGTACCAGCTGCCGGTGGTGGCCTGAATGTTGGTTTCCACGCTCACCAGCCGTTCTATCACCTGCTCTACATCGGCCACCAGCCGCTCGTAGCGCAGGTTGTTGGCAAAGTGCGTGAGTGGGCGCCCTACATCGGTGGGCAGCAGCGAAATAATGTTCTCCACCGACGGCGTGAAGCGCTTAATCACCATTTCGTTGTCAACGAAGATGGTGGCTATGTCGGTGGCGTCGAGCAGGTTCTTCATGTCGTTGGCGGCCTGGCTCAGCTCCTCGGTTTTGTGCTGGTACTGCATGTTGAGGGTCATGAGCTCCTCGTTGAGGCTCTGCATTTCCTCTTTGTTGGTCATGGCCTCCTCGTTGGTGCTTTGCAGCTCCTCGTTGGCGCTTTGCAGCTCTTCGTTGGTGCTTTTGAGCTCCTCCACGCTGCTTTCCATTTCCTCGATGGTGGTTTGGAGGCGGTGGCGGGTGTATTGCAGCTCTTTCTCCAACGACTGTACCTGCCCGTCGCGGCTTAGCTCGGCATCGAGCTTGCCCTGCCGCACCCGGCGGGGCGTTGCCACATCCTCGAACACCACCAGCAGCAGCCCGGCCAGCAACTCGGGCTCTTCCAAGTACTTCACCGTGAGGCGCAGCAACTGAATACCGGTTTCGGTTTTCACCTTCACGTTTTCGCTCACCACGGTTTGCCGCTGCTGGCTGGCCCGGTGCACGGTGTCGCTGATTTCAAAGTGCAGCTCTTCGCGGGCCATGTCGAAGATGTTGAGCCCGCTCAAACCGGGGGCGGGCTCCAGGTACTTACCGGTGCGGCCATTCACGTACAGAATATCGCCTTTGGGACTGATAACCACGGCCGGCGGCGCGTACGTAGCCAGCATCAGCCGCTGAATGAGGGCAGCGAAGGTATTGTCGCGGCGAGGAACGGTGGAGGGAGGCATACTGCTACTGGAATGGACCGCCGGCGCGTGCGCGTGCGCCAAAGCAAGCGGAAAGTGGGTAAGGCGCGGCACCTGGGTGGGTGTATCAGTGGCCCGGGAAATCTTCCACTTCATGTCCAGCGGGGCGAAGAGGTCCTGGAAGCCGGTCAGATTTTCGGAGGGGCCCAGAAACAGTAGCCCGCCCGGATTGAGCGCATAGTGAAAAACAGGAATCAGGTTTTTTTGCAGCTCACTGGACAAGTAAATGAGCAGGTTGCGGCAGCACAGCAGGTCGAGGCGGGTGAAGGGCGCGTCTTTGCTGATGTTGTGGAGGGCAAACACGATGGAGTCGCGCACGCTCTTGCGAATCTGGTAGCCGCCTTCCACTTTCGTAAAGAAGCGCCGCAGCCGCTCGGCACTCACATCGGCCACTATGTTTTCGGGGTAGAACCCGGCCCGGGCCACATCAATGCCCTCGGGGTTGATGTCGGTGGCAAACAGCTGAAACGTGAGGTTGCGGTTGGGCTCGGCATCAAAGCACTCCAGCAGCGTCATGGCCAGGGAGTAGGCTTCTTCGCCGGTGGAGCAGCCGGGGGCCCACACCCGAATGGTGCTGCCCGCCTCTTTGTTGCGCAAGAGTTGCTGCAAGTGCAGCTTGAGCAGCACGTAGGCCTCCGGGTCGCGGAAGAACTTGGTTACGCCAATCAGCAGCTCCCGAAACAGCTGCTCCACCTCGGCCGGATTCTCCTGGAGGTAGCGCACATAATGCGTAAACTCCTTGATTTGGTGGCCATTCATGCGCCGCTCGATGCGCCTGAACACGGTATTGCGCTTGTAGAACGAGAAGTCGTGGCCGGTTTGGTTGCGAATCAGGATAAAGATTTTTTGCAGGGCGTGGGCCGGCATCGAGGGCTGGTCTTGGGCGGCTGTTATCCGCCGCTGCCGGCGCTGCACTGGCTCCTGCACATACTCGAGCAGTTGCGGCACCATGCCGGCGGGCGGCAGCACAAAATCCACAAATTCGGTGGCAATGGCGGCGCGGGGCATGCTGTCGTAGTCGGCCGTTTCGGGGTCCTGCACCATCACCATTCCAAAGTTCTCCATCACCATCTTCAACCCAATGCTACCATCGGACCCCATGCCCGAGAGGATAACGCACACGGCCCGGTCGCGGGCGTCTTTGGCCAGGCTTTGCAGAAAATGGTCGATAGGCAGGCGGCGGCCCGGCGGCTGGGTGGGCTCAAACAGATGCAACGTGCCGTGCAGCAACGACATATCCTTGCCCGGCGGAATAACATACACGTGGTTGGGCCGCACGCGCATGCCGTCCGTTACTTCCAGCACCGGAATGGCGCAAAACCGCTGGAGCACCTGCTGGAGCTCGGCATGCTGGCCGGCCGCTTGGTGCGTTACTATTACGTAGGCAATGCCGCTGGCAGCGGGCACAGCGCGCAAAAACTGTTCGAGCGCGCTCAACGAGCCCGCCGAACCACCCAACCCTACCACCGGAAAATTGAGGGGGTTGCGTGTTAGGTTGAAGCCCACCCGGTCGGGGCCGGGCAGTATTTCCACCCCTTCGTTGGCGGTGGTAGCATCAGCAATAGTATTGGGGAATGCCCCAGGCCTTTCGGCACTTTTTTTCATAGCAACCAACCGGCTACAGCGGGAAATTTGAAACTCGTAGCACTATCAAAAGTAAATAGAAAGCCTGGGCTCCCGTTGCTTTAAAAACCGCTTCTCCACCAAAAAAATCAAGCTCAACAGCCAGACTATCCCCCTTCAGGGTACGTAGTATCCCTGCGGTGGTACGCCAAACCACCGGCTCTGCGCGCACCAGCTGGTTGTTTATTTTTCAATTCTTCTACGTTGAAACCGTCTTATATCATTGCCATCGGAACGTCAGCGGGCGGCATGCCAGCCCTCGTCGAGCTGGTTTCCCAGTTGCCGGCTACTCTGCCAGCCGCCGTGCTGGTGGTGCAGCACCTGGCTCCCGATTCGTCGGGTGAGCATCTGGTGTCCCGCCTGAGTATGCACACCCGGCTGCGCTGCCACTTGGCCGCCCACGGCGACACCCTACAGGCGGGCCACCTCTACCTGGCCCCCGCCGACCGGCACCTGCTGGTGCATGAGGGCACCTTGCTGGTTACGCGCGGCCCCCGCGAAAACAACTACCGCCCAGCCGTGGATGCCTTGTTTCGGTCGGTGGCCGTAAGCTACGGCACTGCGGTGTTGGGCGTGATACTCACGGGCATGCTCCATGACGGCACCGCCGGCCTCGATTTCATTAAGCGGTGCGGCGGCCGGGCCATTGTGCAAACCCCCGCCGATGCCGAGTTTCCGAGCATGCCCTACACGGCCATGCGCAACGTAGCCGTAGATTACGTGGTACCGCTCTCGGATATGGCGGCTCTCTTGCAGGAGCTTACCAGCCAAGTGCCACCACCCCCAATTCCTATTCCGGAAGACCTAAAAGCGGAGGCCGCTATTGCGGAAAGAGTGGTGGGAACTACCGAAGAAGCTGACCACCTGGGCGAACGAGTGCCCATGACCTGCCCCGACTGTGGCGGCGCCCTCTGGAAACTAGAACACGGCAATGTGCTCCGGTTCCGCTGCCATACCGGCCACGCCTTCACCGCCGATGCGCTATTTGAGAGTTCCAAGCATGCGCTGGAAGAAACGCTGTGGGTGGCGCTACGCATGATGGAAGAACGCAAGAACCTGCTCAGCAGCATGGCTATGCGGGGCGAAGGCTTGTGGTCAGTGCAGCAAGCAGAGCGCCTCAATGAAATCAAAGCGCACATCAACCGCCTGCGTGAGTTCCTGCTCAATGGCTCGACGGGCGCTACCACGGCTTCGGAGCAGGAAGGCGGGTAACTATCCAGCTTTTACTAGCCGCAGCTCCCGGCCCGGTGGCTAGTATTGAGCCGGGAGTTGTGCGTTCTACTTACCTTTATAATCCCTATATAATACGGATTTAGAATACCGTTTTCTACCGAGTTGCCGCTAAGCCGCCACGTAGCATCTTGCGTGATAAAGGGCGGAACTGATGGGGATTTATTTCGGCTAGCACGTGTCTTTATAGTTTCTGCTCTGCTAGTTCGCAAATACTTTACCTGCCTTCGCCGCCATGCCGCGCCTCACTTGTTCACAGCTTCAGGAAGTTGGTTTCCAGCCTTGTACGCAGCCGCCGCACGGCTGGCAATACGCCGGTGACGTGTACGTTCGGCAGTTGCCCTCCGGCCCCGTGTACGTGCTGTGCGTGAAGGATTCCGATGAGGTGGAAGTGTTTATCGGCGACTGGATGAACCCATTGGAGTACTACTACTGGCCCACCGCCGACCCACAGAAAATCACTGCTGTGCTTAGTGAATCGCGCCTCTAACCAGGTTCTGCAGAAGGCCAGAATACCGTCATGCGAAGCGCAGGCCAAGCATCTTGCGGGGCGTTGTTGGGTTGCACTACTGAAGTCAGCCTGCGAGATATTGCGCTTAAACTCAGCACAGCGGCGCGGTACTGTGCATCTCAATGTTTATTACTACGCAGTTAAGTCATAAACAGGGCTATTCCCCGCGAAGGTGGCAAAACCTCCCACGAAAGCGGCCACCAATGGACCGCCGAAGAAGCCCGCGCTGCCGGCCGCAAAGGTGGCCAGGCCAGCCGCACCAACCGCAAAGGAGTTGTTGCTAAGCCATTCGCTCTTAACCAGCTGAACATCTTCAATCGGCTTTGGCCTTTTACGGTAAAAAGGGCCGCCAGTAACTGCTGGCGGCCCTTTTTACTTACCTATTTCCGTACTGCGCGTTGCCTAGTTCCAGCCGCCGCCCAGGGCCCGGTACACGTTCACCATGGCGTTGAGCTGCTGGGTTTTGGTTTCAATGAGGTCGAACTTGGATTCCAGGGCGTCGCGCTGGGTGAACAGCACTTCGGTATAGTCGGCGCGGGCCGAGCTGAAGAGGCTGTTGGAAATGGCGGTAGACTGGTTCAGGGCCTGCACTTCCTTGGCTTTCTCGTCGTAGCTCTTGGCCAGGTTGCTGATGTTGGACAGCTCGTTGGCCACTTCCACGTAGGCGTTGAGCACGGTGCGCTCATACTGGTACGCGGCCTGGGTTTGCACCGCGTTGGCGTTGCCGTACACCGCCTTGATGGCGTTGCGGTTCACCAGCGGCGCCACCAAATCACCGGCCAACGAATACAGCATGGACTCGGGAGAGGTGAACACCAACCCCGGCTTGAACGCCTCGAACCCCACGCCGCCCGTAATGCGCAACGACGGATAGAAGCTGGCCCGCGCCACCTGCACATCCAGCTTGGCGGCGGCTAGCTGCTGCTCGGCCTGCCGGATATCGGGGCGGTTTTGCAGCAGCTGCGCCGGAATACCAGCCTGAATGGTAGCCGGTACTAAGTCGTTGAACGTGGCGTCGTTGCGGACAATGGGCTGCGGATACCGGCCCGCCAGGAAGTTGAGGCGGTTTTCGGTTTCGATGATGCGCTGCTGAATGTTGTACTGAATGCTGCGGGTGTTGTGCACCTGGGCCTCGAAGCGCTGCACGGCCAGCTCCGTCACCCTCGCCGATTCCTTCTGGAGTTTCACCAACCGCAGGGCATTGGTTTGAATCTCGATGTTTTGCTGCACAATAAGCAGCTGATTATCAAGCGCCAGCAGCTCGTAGTAGGAGTTGGCAATTTCGGCAATCAGGTTGGTTACCGTGAAGTTCCGGCCTTCCACGGTGGCCAGGTAGCGCAGCGCCGCCGACTTGCGGGCGTTGCGCAGCTTGTGCCAGATATCCACTTCCCAGCTGGCAAACGCCCCCAACTGGTAGTTCTGGAGCGGATCGGGGGTGCGTTTGTCGTCTTTGATGTTTACGGCTTCCTCGGTGGCTCCGCGGAGCGTGTAGCGCGCCGCCTTTTCCGATTCGGCCTTCACGCCCAACCCCACAAACGGCAGGTACTCCCCTTTGCGAATCTGCACTTCGTTGCGCGAAATCTGGATTTCCTGCAAAGCAATGTTCAGCTCCTGGTTGTTGCGCAGGGCCGTGTCAATGAGGGCCGTGAGGTTGGGGTCGGTGAAAAACTCTTTCCAGCGAGCCTGCGCCACTGTGGCGTCGGGGGCGGTGGTGCCGGGGGCGGTGGAATAGCTGGCGGGCACGCTCCGGTTCACGGCTTTTTCGGCCAGTTTGGGGGTGGCGCACCCGGCAACCGCCAGCGTGAGGCTGGCGGCGCTGAGGTACTGATACAGGCGTTTGTTAAGCATGTGCTTCGATTTCTTCAACTAAAACGTGCGGCTCGAACTCCGACAGCGGGTGTTCGTTTTCATCCCCAATCAGCTTGCGGCCCGCCGACAGCGTACCGAAGATGTAGTACAAGCCGGGGACCAGCACCACCCCGAAAATGGTACCGAACAGCATACCCCCGAGGGCCGAGGTACCGATGGTGCGGTTGCCGATGGCCCCGGCGCCGTGGGCTATTACCAGCGGAATCAAGCCGGCAATGAAGGCAAACGACGTCATCAGAATCGGGCGGAAACGCACCTTGGCGCCTTCAATGGCCGCGTCGCGCACGCTCATCCCTTCTTCGTGCTTCTGCACCGCGAATTCCACAATCAGCACGGCGTTCTTACCCAGCAAACCTACCAGCATGACCAGGCCTACCTGGGCGTAGATGTTGTTGGCCAGGCCCATCGTTTTAATCAGCAGGAATGAGCCGAACACCCCGGCCGGCAGCGAGAAGATAACGGCCAGCGGCAGCAGGAAGCTTTCATACTGCGCGGCCAGCACCAGGTACACGAAGGCCAACACCACCAGGAAGATGTAGATGGCCTCGTTGCCGCGGCTCACCTCGTCCTTCGACAGGCCACCCCAGTCGATGTCGTAGCCGCGGGGCAGGGTTTTGGCGGCCACTTCCTGCACCGCTTTGATGGCCTCGCCTGAGCTAAAGCCCGGCGCCGCGTCGCCGCGGATAGAGGCGGTGGGATACATATTGTAGCGGTTGATTTCGTTGGCGCCCTGGCCTTTCACAATCTTCATGAAGGCCGAAAACGGTACCATCTCGCCTTTGTCGTTTTTCACCCACATATCCAGGATGTCCTTGGGCAGGCGGCGGTACTCGGGCGAGGCCTGCACGAACACCTTGAAGAAACGCTGGTACTTGATGAAGCCCAGCTCGTAGGTGGAGCCCACCATCACGCTCAGCGTGTTCATGGCGTTGCCGATGCTCACGCCCTTCTGCATGGCCAGCTGATTGTCAATCTGCAATTCGTACTGCGGATAGTTGGCCGAGAAGAAGGTGAACAGGCCCGCCAGCTCTTTGCGCTTTTGCAGCGCGGCCATGAAGTCTTCGTTCACTTTTTCCAGCGCCTTGTAGTCGCCGGTGGATGTTTTATCGAGCAGCTGGAGCTGGAAACCACCCGCGGCGCCGTAGCCGGGTACTGCCGGTGGCTCGAAGAACTCGATGGTCGCGCCCGGAATTTCCTGGGCTTTCTTCTCCAACCCTTCCACAATTTCGTGCACCGACTCCTTACGCTCCGCCCACGGCTTGAGGCTGATGAGCAGCGTACCGGCGTTGGAGCCACGGCCTTCGGTGAGCACCTCATACCCCGCCAACGACGAAATGCTTTCGATGCCGGGTACTTTCTCGGCCAGCTTCGAGAGCTGTTGCGAAAGGGCGTTGGTGCGCTCCAGCGTCGAGCCGGGTGGCGTCTGAATAATGGCGTAGAGCATGCCCTGGTCTTCGGCCGGGATGAAGCCCGACGGCAGCGTGGAGGAGATGCCGAAGATGCCCAGCCCGAAACCAGCCAAAATCAGGAAGGTGAGTACGCGGCGGTCCACCACTTTTTCCAGCAGGTTGGTGTAGCGGCCGGTCAGGCGCTCGAAGCCGCGGTTAAACCAGTCGATAAACCGGTTGATGGGCGTTTTCTTGCGGGGCTGGCCGTGGTTGTTCTTCAGAATCATGGCGCACAGCACCGGCGTCAGGGTCAGGGCCACAATGCCCGAAATGACGATAGACGAGGCCATCGTAATTGAGAACTGCCGGTAGAAAATACCCACCGGGCCGCTCATGAAAGCCACTGGCACGAATACGGCCGTCATCAGAATGGTAATGGCAATGATGGCGCCGCTGATTTCGCCTACCACCTCGCGCACCGCGCCGTAGGGCGAGAGGTGCTTTTCTTCCATCTTGGCGTGCACCGCTTCCACCACCACAATGGCATCATCCACCACAATCCCGATGGCCAGCACCAAGGCAAAGAGCGTTATCATGTTGATGGTCATGCCGAACGCCTGCATGGCAATAAACGCGCCCACCAACGACACCGGCACTGCAATAATGGGGATGAGCGTGGAGCGCCAGTCGCCGAGGAACAGGAACACCACCAGGGCCACCAGAATAAAGGCGTCGCGCAGGGTGTGGATTACGTTTTCGGTGGAGGCGTCGAGGAAGTTCGATACGTCGTAGCTGATTTTGTAGTCCATGCCGGGCGGCATGGTTTTCTTCAGCTCCTCCAGCTTGGTTTTCACGCTCTTGATTACGTCACTGGCGTTCGAGCCGTAGGTTTGCTTAAGCATGATGGCCGCCGAGGGGTAGCCGTCGAGGTTGGAGTAGATGTCGTAGAATTCCGAGCCTAGTTCCACGTTGGCTACGTCTTTGAGGCGCAGCGTTTCGCCGTTGGAGTTGGCTTTGATAATCACGTTCTTATACTCCTCCACGTCGTTGAAGCGGCCCTTGTAGGTCAGCACGTATTCCAGCGCCGAGGCTTCTTTGCCGTCGGAGCGGCCGATGCGGCCCGGCGAGCCAATCACACTCTGGTCGTTGAGGGCCTCCATTACGTCGTCCACGGAGAGGTTGTAGGCGCGCATCCGGTCGGGCTTCAGCCACACCCGCATGGCGTACTGGCGGCTACCCAGAATGCTGGCCCGCCCGATACCATCAATGCGCTGGATTTCGGGCAGCATGTTTACCCCGGCGTAGTTGAACAAGTACCGCATGTCGGTATTCTTGTCCTTGCTGTAGAGGTTGACATACATCAGCATGTTCGGCACCACGCGGTTTACCACCACCCCTTCGCGCTGCACCAGCACCGGCAAGCGGTTCAGGATCTGGGCAATACGGGTGTTTACGTTTACTACCGCCTGCTCGGGGTCGGTGCCCAGGTTGAACACAATCTGGATGTTGGCTTCCCCGGCCGATACGGCGTCGGAGGTCATGTACTTCATGCCGGGTACGCCGTTGATGGCCTGCTCTAGCGGAATCAGCACCGACTCGGTGAGCACCTTGGCGCTGGCGCCCGGATACGCCGTGCTTACCATCACCATCGGTGGCGAAATCTCCGGAAACTGGGAGTTCGGTAGGGTTTTGATGGCCAGAACACCCAGGAACATGATGACCACCGATATAACGATGGCAAACACGGGGCGACGAAGGAATTTACTGAACATAGTTTGGCAGTAGTGTCATGCTGAGCTTGCCGAAGCATGACGTTCTTTTCAAAGGGAATAGGCCCTACTCGCTATATACTTTCAGCTTGGGCAGCACCTGCTCGGGGCTCTCGTAGGTGTACCTGATTTTGTCGCCGTCTTTCACCTTGCGGATACCTTCCAGCAGGATTTTATCGGTACTGGCCAAGCCGCTGGACACCACGTAGAGGTCGGGCATTTCCGAAGCCACCGTAATTTCCTTTTGGTGCACCCGCTTCTTATCGTCCACCACGTACACGAACTTCTTCTCCAGCACCTCAAACGTGGCTTTCTGCGGAATGATGATGGCGTGCTTGAGGGGTACGGTCATCAGAATGCTGCCGGTTTCGCCGTTGCGCAGCAGGCCTTTGGGGTTCGGGAAAGTGGCCCGGAAGGCAATGTTGCCGGTTTCGTTGTTGAAGTCGGCCTCGATGGTTTGCACCACGCCGGGCTGGCTGAACACCTCGTTGTTGGCCATCAGCAGCCGCACTTGCTGGTTGTCGGCCTGGGCGTGGGCTTTGTAGGCGAGGTACTCGGCTTCGGGCACGTTGAAGTACACCCACATCTTGCTGTTGTCAGACAGCGTGGTCAGCAGGTCGCCCTCGTCCACCAAGCTACCCAACCGGGCCTGGAAGTGGTCCATGATGCCGCTGAAAGGTGCTTTGATGGTGGTGAATTGCAGGTGCGTTTGGGCCAGGCCCACCTCGGCATTGGCTTTGTCGAACTTAGCCTGGGCCAGCGCCAGCTCGTTTTTCGACACCACGTTGTTGTCGGCCAGCTTCTTGGTGTTCTGGTATTCCAGCCCCACGTAGTTGGCTTCGGCCTGCGACTTTTTCAGCTCCGCCTGATAAATCAGGGGCATAATCTGAAACATCAGCTGGCCCTGCTTGACGGCTTGCCCTTCGTCCACATAAATCTTCTGGAGGTAGCCCTTTTCCAACGCCCGCAGCTCGATGTGCTGGATGGAGTGGATTTGGGCCACGTATTCCTTGGTAATGGTGGTGTCTTTGGCCAGCGGACTGGTAACCAGCAGCTTGATCTTTTCTTCCTTTTCTTTTTCCTTCTTCGAGCAGCTTGTACCGGAGTACAACACGGCCAAGCTCATCAGCATGAGCACAAACGGTCTTTTCATGAGAGCCTTCCTGGTAATTCTAATGGGATATTGGTGGCGGGATGGGGTGCGTGGCTTACTGGCTGGCACTGGCGCAACGGGTGGTTGAGGGCCGCCAACAACGGAGCTGCCACCCCAAAGCTGGTGGCGTAAACAGAGTAGCTGAAAAGGGCTGCATTGCTTGTGTCTTATAAGTAAGTGACACAAAGCACCTGCTTCAACATGAAGACGGTATGAACGAAAACTTCATGTAGCGTTTCTGCCAGCACTTTTCAGTGCTATGAAAACCCTGCACTTTACAACCTAACTGCGGCTTGATTTACCTGTTTAGTGCAATCGGTTGCTATGGCCGTACGCCCTCAGCCAGGCTGTTTTTCGGGCCAAGGGGTTCTGCATTTCCTACTCTTCAGCACCAATAGCCCACTTGAAATGGAACGTGTTAAAACCACATGAATTCTGGTTGGCTGACGAATATTTTTTTGCCGGTGATAAAGGCCATTGCTTGCCCAAGCACGGCGGCCAACTACTGGTAAAACGAACAGTATCACGGATGTATAGAATAAAACAAGAAAAAATACGCTTTTAACGTCGTTATAATTTCGTCTTAATATCCCTTTAATAGCGGTGCCGTTGCTTTGTAAACCTGCCAGAAACGGCTAGCAACCGCATTGCTGGCAGGCAGCTTGACAGTAAAACGTCCGGCATACCTTCTGCTCTCCTACCCACACTTAACCTATGTTGCTGAAAACGAAAATCCCTCTTTCCTACGTGTTTGGGAAGATTAAATGGGAAATCATCTTTGTCTTTATTTACGCTGCCATCATTGCGCTGGAGGACCGGTATTTGCACATCATGGAAGTGTCGTTGCCGCTGAGCGTACCCATGGTACTAGGCACGATTCTGTCGTTGCTGCTGGCATTTAAGTCCAACCAGGCCTACGACCGGTGGTGGGAAGCGCGCATTGCCTGGGGCGCCATCGTGAATGATTCCCGGTCTTTGATCCGGCAGGTGCTGTGCTTCACCGAGCCACCCTACGACTCCGAGGAAGCGCGCACCTGGGTGCAGCGGCTCACCAACCGGCAAATTGCCTGGAACTACAGCGTGGGCATGTCGTTGCGCAAGCAAATGGACCTCGATAAAATCCGCCGGTACCTCACCCCCGAGGAAGTTGACTTCGTTGCCAAGCACGACAACGTACCCAATGCGCTGCTTCAGCTGCACGGCCAGGATTTACGGTATGCGTTGCGGGAAGGCTGGCTGAACCCGTATCAGCAGGTGGAAATGGAAGGCATCCTGACCAAGCTCACCGACTCGATGGGCCGGTGTGAGCGAATCAAGAACACGGTGTTTCCGGCCACTTACACGCTCTACATTCATTTCTGCCTGTTCTTCTTCGTGCTGCTGCTGCCCTTTGCGTTGCTGGAAGTGTTTGGCTTGCTGGAAGTGCTGATGGTGGTAGCCATTTCGTCGGCCTTCTTCCTGATTGAGAAAATGGCCATTCACTTGCAGGACCCCTTCGAGTGCAAGCCCACCGACACCCCGATGACGGCCATTGCCCAAACCATCGAAACCAACCTCAAGCAGATGATTGGCGAGAAGCCCCCCGTGCGCGTACCCGCCGAGGACGGCACTTTCTACGTGTTGTAAACCAGCGCTTCCGGCAGCTACCAGCACGGTGGAGAGACGCGCCGTGTCGCGTCTCTCCACCGTTTAAACTGGCCCATCGACACTCCACAAAAACAAGCAGCCCCGGCTTCAACTCATGAAGCCGGGGCTGTTTTATTAGGTGGCTATGCAGCCGGCACTTACTTCACTACCAGCAGGCGAGTGGTTTTGGTACCGGCAGGAGTGCGGAGCTGGCAGGTGTACACGCCGCCCGGCAATGTGCGGCTGTCGAGGGTAGCGCTGTATTGCCCACCGGCTTCCACTGGCCCGTTGTAAAGCGTGGCTACCAAGCGGCCCAACGTGTTGTAAACCAACACTTGCGCAGCACCGGCTTTCACCGCCTTAAAGCTGATGGTGGCCTGTTCGGTAGCCGGGTTCGGGTAGGCTTGCAGCTCACCCGCCGGGCCGCTGCTTACGGCGTTGTTGGCCAAACCACCCAACGACGACACGCAGCTAGCGTCGCCGGTTACCATCACCGTGACGGTTTTGCTGGCTGAGTTGCCGGCATTGTCCACGCAGGTAAGCGTTACCTGGTTCGGGCCGACGTTGGCGCAGGTGAAGGTGCTCGGGCTGATGGTCATGGAGGCAATGCCACAGTCGTCGGTACTGCCATAGTCCACGTCGTTGGCTTCAATCTTGCGCGTGCCGTTCATCAAACTCACCTGGAAGCCCGCCGCCATAATGGTTGGCGCCGTGTTATCCACAAGCATCACCGTGACGGTTTCACTGGTGGAGTTGCCGGCGTTGTCGGTAACGGTGAGGGTAACCTGGTTAGGGCCCATGTTGGCGCAGGTAAACGTGGTCTTGTCCAGCGTCATGGAGGCCACACCGCTGCAATTATCATAGCTGCCCCAGTCCACGTCGGCGGCCTCAATGGTGCGGGTACCGTTGCGGTCAATAGCCACCATAAACCCCGCCGCCTTGATAACGGGCGGGGTGGTATCGGCTTCGGTGCTGGCCCCACCCAGGCCGGTAATGGTGGCGTTGGAAGTGGTAACCAGCAACTTATCCAGCTGAGCGCCGTCTTCGCGGTACCCGATGGTGAGGGTGTGCGGGCCTACGCTCAGGTTGGAACTGGTGAGCCGCATCCATTGCCAGCCCGAAGTAGCTAGGCCGTTGATTGTTGCGAAGGCGCCGTTGTCAATCTTCACCCAGTAGCTGTCGTCGTTGGCCGTGGGGCAGTTCAGCCGCGCCACAAAATTGTAGGTGGCGGCGCTGTCTACGTTGAACGAGAAAGTCACCTGGCCACTGGGGCCGGGGGCGTTGGCCGTGCTGTTCAAGCCGTTCACTACTATATAGCTACCGTTGGCGGCAGTGGGGTCGGCTATGGTTTGCCAGTCGGAGCCCACGGCAGCGCAGCCGGCTTCCAGCCAGATTCTTTTCCCGAGCGGCTCGGCGGGCAGCACGGGGTTGTTGGTGCCCCACCACTGGTACCAGCGCTGGTAGTTCACCAGTGGGTACGGGTTGACGGTGATGTTGGTGTTGACACTGGTGTTGCCCAGCATGAACTTGTCCACAAAGGCTTCTACTGCTGGCAATTGAGTGCCGGGAATGGCGCAGTGGTTGTGCCCACCGTCGATATAAAAGCCAAACCGGTCCCCCACCCCAAACGTCTTCCACACCTCATGCGCCGCCCGCGCCGACACGTAGGCCGAGGGGTTGGCCAGCCACTCGAAATCGGTGTTGCCGGTCACCAGCAAGGCCCGCGGCGCAATCATGGCCATCAGCTCGTGGTGGTCGTGGGGTAGTTTGGCTACGTTGCTGCCCGCAAACTGCTGCATGTCGTCTTTGAACCAGCGGTAGTCGGTGGCACCTAGCTTCTCCACTGCACCCAGCGTTTCGGAAACCCGCCAGGCCGGTGCCCCGCCCCCACCCGACTCCTGGGCAATGGTGAGGGCAATCCGCTCGTCAAACGCTCCCGAAAACAAAGCCATTTTGCCGGCGTACGAACAGCCGGTTACACCCAGGTGGGTTAAGTCGATGGGCAGGCTAGCCTGCACCAGCTCCAGGCCATCGATGATGCGGCTCACGCCCCAGGCCCAGGCGCTGTATTGCCCGGCGTTGGTTAGGTTTTGGTCGGGGTAGAGCTGGTAGTAAGGATTCGTTGGCTGCGGATTTCCGTAGGTAGTTACCTGGTTGTGATTGAACGTGATACGGGCAATATTGCGGCTGGTAAACACCGACGCCGGTACGCTGCCCGAGAGGCTGTTCATGCCGATAATGGCCGGAAACGGCCCACTGCCGGTTGGCAGCGAAACCTGCGACGTCAGGGTGAGCGTCTGGCCGTTTTCGGTTACGTTGACGGTGAGCACGCCGGCCGCGTAGCTGGCCGTAATGTTCTGCGGACGAGCAGGTTTGCGGCCTATTTCGTAGTTCTCAATTTCGGCCTTGATTTCGTTGCGCCGACACTCCCAGTCGCTGAAGCTAGTGGAGCGGCCCCGGCCATCCGACCACATAAATGGGTCGGGCAGCGGCTCTACAACGGGCAGCTGGTTGAAAGAAGGCAGCGGCGGAGCGGTGCAAGTGGCGGCCCCGGTATTTTCGGCGGCGTACACCAGCGGCAGCCCCTGCGCGTGTACGCCCAGCCCAGCGCAACTCAGCAGACAGCCGGCTACAAGGCTCCGGGCTTTCCACTTAATAGGCTTGGCGGCAACCAGCGAGGTTAGAATTTTACTGGAAATTGAGAGAAATGATGTTTTCATATAGTAGTGGATTATGTGGATGAAAGGCAGGTAACTCAGGCGGTGATGGGCATAGGCAGCAGCAGTGGTAAGGGTGGAAAGATGAAATTGATTTTCGGCCGCAAAAGCCAGCCGAGATACTGTTGAGCTAGCCTTTGCAATCGATTACGAGAGAAGTGCAATTATCAGCACCAAGCAGCCGGACCAAGCCTGTAGAGCGCAAAAAGGCAGTGAATGGCCCTACCGGCACTGTGATACCTGAAGATAAAAGGCACCCTGAGCGGCGCTAGCGTGTTTGAC
Source organism: Hymenobacter telluris (assembly GCF_017313265.1). Taxonomy (GTDB): domain Bacteria; phylum Bacteroidota; class Bacteroidia; order Cytophagales; family Hymenobacteraceae; genus Hymenobacter; species Hymenobacter telluris. The sequence goes on from NZ_JAFLQZ010000004.1 coordinate 341,260, forward strand.
GCCGAAGCGAAAAGAGCAATGACCGGAATCGTTTTCGAAAACGTTTGCGTACGCGAGGATGCCGGAATAATATTTTCGCTTGTTGTAGCACTTTGTGTTTTGGTTGTTCGCTACTCAACCTGAATAACACGCATTATAAAATCAAAATAATTCAATTAGTAGCCTAGGTCTATCCATCACCTTATCCACTGCTTCTACACGACCTATCCGAACACGAAAAAGGCTCCAGGTTAGCGCTGGAGCCTCTTGGCTTTACTTCTTGGGCAGTTCGGTGGTAGCTATTCTGTCAGGCTGGCCCATAGGTCTGCTACTTCCTTTTTCAGGGCCCGAATCATCAGGTCTACTTCCTCGTTAATGGAGCGCTGGTAGGCCACGCTGGCCTCAGAATCCGGGGTTTCTTCCCAGCTGGCCAGTTGCCTGAGCGTGTCCAGTCGGGTTAGGTACTGCTCCAGATTCTCGTAAATCGTTAGCCACTTGGCGGGAGCGTCTTCACCGGTTTGCTGCACTATCAGCCGCAGTTCCAGCATATCCACCACTACCTCCGCCAGACTCCGCAGGCGCAACTGCTCCTCAACGGAAAAGAACTGTATGTCGCGCCCGATAACGCACAACGTGCCAATATTCTGGTAATCCGAGGTTTGCAGCGGATGCCCGGCGTAGAAGCGCATGTGCAATTGCTCCACTAACAGCGGCTCCACCAGCCGGCACGGCTCAGCTTGCAAGTCGTGGTACACGCTGGTTTCGTCCTGCAAAATTGCCACCGAGCACATGCTTTGCTGACGCGCTACCCGCTCTGGCCCCGCCATACCGTAGTTGGCCTTGAACAGCACATGGTCTTCGTCCACCAAAGAAATGAGCGCAATGGGCATGTTGAATACCTTGGCCGTGAGCCGCACCAGCTCATCAAACACCGCATCCGGCATCGAGCCCAATACACGGTAAGGTTCCAGCGCCTGTAATCGGGACTTTTCGTTTGGTGGTATTAACCCAGGGATGTTAGCAGACATGGGTGCAAAACTTAATAGTCCCAAATCTAGACAAGCAAAACACTAGTTGTATTGCGGACCAACATCTATTTAGCTGTATTCCGTTAACGGCCTGCTAAAAGCGGATTCTTGCCCGATAAATCACAGAACTGAAGCAACCTCAACTCTTGTATCCGCTTGTTTATCAAGCCCCCAACGGTGCAGCATCAACCCTAAGCGGGACCCGGCACGTAAGCAGTACGTTTCTGCTCTCACTGTTTTATGTCTGCCACCGCTACGCCAGCCCCACCCGCTATTTCGTCTTTAGCGCCGCTCAAAATTCCGTTTTTTCGGATGCTGTGGATTGCCTCGTTCGTGTCCAACATCGGCACCTGGATGCAGAACGTGGGCGCCGTGGGCCTCATGACCGAGCTAACCCCGTCGCCGGTGCTGGTGGCCTTGCTGCAAACGGCTTCGGCGCTGCCCGTGTTTCTGCTGAGCTTGCCCGCCGGCGCCCTCGCCGACCTGGTGGACCGGCGCCGGATGCTGATGCTGACCCAAACCTGGATGGCAGCCGTGGCGCTGGTTCTGGCTACGCTCACGCTGCTGGACTTCACTACGCCTTGGCTGCTGCTGCTGCTCACGTTTCTGCTGGGGTTGGGCGGGGCCCTCAACAACCCGGTGTGGCAAACCGTCACGCCCGAACTGGTACCCCGCAACCAGCTACCACAGGCGCTGGCGCTTAACAGCGTAAGCTTCAACCTGGCCCGCTCGTTCGGCCCGGCACTGGGTGGGTTACTGATTGGCAGCTTCTCGGCGGGGGCGGCGTTTCTGCTGAACGGGCTGTCGTTTCTGGCAACTATTTACATGGTGTGGCGCTGGAAACGCGAGCCACAGGTGACATCTACCCTCGCCGGGGAACGGGTGTTTGCGGCCATTCGGGGCGGTATTCGCTACGCCCGGTTTGCGCCACCGGTGCAGCGGATTCTGGTGCGGGGGGTGTGCTTCACGTTTGGGGCCAGTGCCTTGTTTGCGTTGATGCCCGCCGTGGTGGCCCAGCGCCTTACGCTACCGACTTCGTTTTACTCGGTCTTGCTCTCGTGCATGGGCGCTGGAGCGGTGTTGGGGGCCGTGCTGCTGCCCCACCTCAACCGTCGGCTTACTATCAACTGGCGCGTTACGGTGGCCACACTTTCCTTTGCCGTGGGGCTGCTGGGCTTGGCTTTCGTCGATAATAAGGTGTTGCTTTCGGCGCTGCTGGTACTGGTGGGCATGGCCTGGATGCTGGTGCTCAACTCGTTTAGCGTGGGCGTGCAAACGGTGGTACCGCGCTGGGTGCAAGCTCGTACCATCAGCTTGTATTTACTTACCATTCAAGGCGGTATGGCGCTGGGTAGCGTGGTGTGGGGTTCGGTGGCTAGCCGCTGGGAGTTGCCGGTGGCTTTAACTGGCGCGGCTGTCTGGCTGGGCTTTAGTACGCTGCTGGCATTTCGGTACTCGCTCAGCAACAGCACCGAAGCCCTGGATTTCACCCCCGCCCGCCCCCGCCCCGACCTGGTGCTGGACCAGGAACCTGCTCCCGATGCCGGCCCCATCATCATCACGACCACCTACCACATCAACCCCGCCGACCGACCTGCCTTTGCCGCCATTATGGATGAGCTGAGCCGTATCCGCCGCCGCGAAGGGGCTATCCGGGTGGGGCTGTACGCCGATTTGGCGGAGCCGAGCCGGCTGGTGGAGTACTTCATGGTGGAATCGTGGGAGGAATATGAGCAGCTCCACGACCGGGGCGTGAGCCGCGAAGAAGCCGACATCAAAACCCTGGCCCGCCAGCTCCACCAAGGCCCCGGCAAGCCCGTAGTGGCGCGCCTGCTCTCAGAACACGCACCCACCGAGCTGGCCGCACGCACCCCCATGGTGCCCGGCAGCACCCGCCTGGTAGCCAGCACCGCCGGCGAAACACCCGCTTAGAACCCATGACTGCTGAGTACGCTCCACCGCTTTGTTGCCAATGGCTTGGGTTGGCATGAAGGCCGTTGGACACATCGTAGCCCCCAGTAGCCATGGCGGTTTGGACATAAAGCCACGCCTCGGTTTGCTGCACTTAACTCACCTGCCGGCGGGCTTTATTTGGTGCCTTGGTTCAAGATAGACTGCATTAGCAAGCACGCTTTCATAGTTATCAAACTTTACTGCGGCGTAGCTAAACCAACATCCTCAGAGAGTTTTACCAACTCATACTCATTTGGAGCTACCTGATCTATCACGAGCGACCAGACCCAGTAGCGCTTGCCGCATGGCGGCTGCCGCAGCCAGAAGCACAGGGTGTCTTTTAACTAACTGCTTACCCATAGTTGCCAGAGGATGCAAAAGATACAGTAAGGCCAATAGTGGTTTTTCTGTTGTGAGCAACGCAAGTTCTGTGGAGGTAGCTCTTTTGGGGCTCACCAGAAGTCGGTGGTACAACTTGCGGCTGTAAAGTTCTTTCCACGCACGGCGCCCCTGTGAATACGCTTGCAACTCCGCGGCATTTTGCAGGTGCGGCCGTTGCCGGTCCAGCACGGTTAAAGCCGTGGACAACATCATAGCAATATCGTTCGACATATTAGTGTCGTGTTGCCGATAGGCGGCTAGCGGACGGGTATGATGGCTTACTGGATAGCGACGGGCAATTCGCAGGTACACGTCATAGTCTTCACACCCGCGCAGGCTCGAATCAAAGACCAATTCATTGAACACCCAGCGCCGATACATAACCGTTGCGTGCATACCAATGTAGTTAGTCAGCAGTAAGTGGGTGTAATGGTTTGTTGTCACCTCCCATCCCTCCTCTTGGCTATGCCCGTTGGCGGTAAATACCTTGGTGTAACCGCCTGATACAAAGGCCAAGGCAGGATTGGCTACTAAGTACTGTACGTTGTAGGCAAGGGCATCCGGTAAAAGCCAATCGTCGGCGTCTAAAAAGATCAGGCAAGAGCCTATGCTTTGCTTAATCCCGGTATTGCGGGCGGCCGATAGACCTTGGTTAACCTGGTAAATGTAGCGTACTCCGGAGTGCTTCGCCGCAATAATGCTGGTATCGTCGGTAGACCCATCATCAACCACAATAATTTCCACCGCGGGGTACTGCTGGTGCTGCGCACTGACAATAGCCTCCGATAGATATGCTCCATGATTATAACAGGTAATAATTACCGACACTAACGGAGGGGTAGCTACCATGGAGGAACTAGGCATAGTGGCGGGTACTAGCAGGCAAATAGTGGTGACAAACGGCTGTTCCGGACGCTATACCTCCTGACTAGTCCTTGAGCTTCTGGATCAAGCCCGTCTCTTACTACCAAGCTGGCTACAACAAAAATCTGTTCTTCCCGCGCTGCTTTCCACGCACGATTCATAACAACTGGAATGGCGTAGATACAGCCACTGTTGTGATGAAGGAAGCTCATAACCGGGCTTCGAGTTGCGAAAACTCAGTTTGGGTCAGGCGGAAAGGAAATACCGGGCGGACGGCCCCCCACCACTTGCCGAACCACTGAATTTCGCCCCGGTAATCTTCTAATTCAAAGGTGAGGCAGTGCTCGTAGTCAAAAAGGGAAGTGGTGGTGTCTTTGATGACATACAGGGAAATATAGTAAGCGCCATCGTTAAGGAAATTGCCGGGAATGGTACACTCTCCACTAACAATTCCCGCCTGGAACCGAGTCGCTGTCGAGGGTACATCAAAAATGCATTCGCCACCAGCAGAAAATAACACCATACTCGTACTAATTACGGTGTCGCTGGTAAAATTCCAGAATTGAAACTTGACTGTTAGCGGGGTACGAATATCCAAGGGGGCATCCGGCTGCACGAGTTGCGGAATCAACTCAACTTGCTTAAAGCGAATATGCTCGTTGCCAGGAGCCTGAGCTGGGTCGTTCCAGCTTTGCTTTGCATTGCTTTGCTGGGTGCTCACAAGATACTGATTGACAACCTGGCCTACTGTTCCTTGAGCTTTTAGCTGGCCTTGCTGCAGCCACAAGCCATGGTCGCAGAGGCTGGTGATGGCCGCCATGCTGTGGCTAACAAAAAGAATAGTACGGCCTTGGTTATGCGCCACCTCCCGCATCTTGCCTAAGCACTTCTTTTGGAACTCAGCATCTCCCACCGCTAGTACCTCGTCAATAATAAGGATGTCGGGCTCTAGGTGGGCTGCAACGGCAAAGGCCAGCCGCACATACATACCTGACGAATATCGTTTTACCGGCGTATCTAAAAAGTGTTCAACACCAGAGAAGGCAACAATCTCGTCAAACTTGGCCTGGACTTCTCTTTTGCTCATGCCCAGAATGTAGCCGCTCAAAAAGATATTTTCCCGGCCGGAGAGTTCCGGGTGAAATCCGGTACCTACTTCTAGCAAGCTGCTGACTTTACCCTTGCCCCGGATAATTCCGTGGGATGGGCGGATGATACGGGAAATGATTTTGAGCAGTGTGGATTTGCCGGCGCCGTTATTGCCGATGATGCCCCATACCTCGCCGCGTTTTACTTCAAAGTTTAGGTCTTGCAGTGCCCACAGCGCTTGGCTTTGGCCGGACTTGCCAGCTGATACGTGGGTACCAGGTAACTGAAAAAAAGGATCCTGCTGCTTGCGGACCGTCGTTGTCCACCAGCGCTGCAAGTCCTGAATGAGGTAGCCCGTGCCGATGGTACCCAGCCGGTACACTTTCGAGAGCTGCTCCACTTGAATTACGACTTCGGCCATGAGTGCTTACAAAATGTCAATCAGCTTGTCGCCCTGCTTATTGAAGATGAGTAGTGCGGCAAGCAGCAGAACGGAAGTGAACGTGAAGCAGTAAGCAAACTGAGGAACAGAAACCGTACCCTGCCCTAGTAGCGCGCGTCGGAACAACTCGAACAAAGGCGTCAGAGGGTTGAGTTGCACCAGCCACCGCCATTTCTCGGCTACGTAGCTAACAGGATAAATCACGGGAGTTAGGAACATAAACAACCGGATACCTAAGCTAAGCAGATGGCTCATATCCCGATACTTTGCCGTCATTACCGAGAAAAATAAGCCTAATGCTAAACTCAGAGCGCCCACCAGCAGAATGGCTACAGGAACCAGCAGCAGCCAGCGCCCGGAAGGCACAGCAACGTGGTGAAAGAGCACATAGTAGCCCAACACCAAAATCAGTAAGCCGAATTGAATTCCGAAATGAAACAAATACCCCCCAAGACGGGCCACCGGAATGATGAGGCGAGGAAAGTACACCTTACTAAACACCTGCGCATTATCTCGAAAAGTGGATGAGATGCCAGTGAAGGAGTCGTTGAAGAGGTTCCAGAGCACAATACCGGCTAGGTAAAAAAGCACCGGCGGTACTCCGCCAGTTGAGATGCCCACTACCTTGCCAAACACCACTACGTAGGTAACCAGTGTTAGTAAAGGCTGCAACAGTACCCAGAAAGGCCCGAGAATGGTTTGCTGGTAAACAAGCAAAAAGTCTCGGCGCACCAAGCCAATGGCTAAATGGCGGTAGGCCCATAAATCCTGAAAGCTAGTGCCCCACCAACTGGTTTTGTGCACGATTTCCCACTCCCATTCTTCTTTCGTTTCAGAAGAAGTGGTGGTAGAAGAGTCATCTTGAAGGTGAGAATAGAAGTTGGGTGGCAATAGCGGGGAAGTCAGATGATGGAGGATGCTGCGTAGAAAGCAGAGAATCGTAGTGCAATAGCAAATTCAGGGGGTGTGGCCGGGCCGTTGAGGCAGTTGCAGGGCTCAGAACTTAGATAAGTTGATGCCTAATTTATTAAGATAGAATTTAAGATAGAATTTGCTGAGCTCGTAATAAACACTGGGGTGCTGGCTTAGGCGCAATGATTGCCGCATCTGCCACCGCGCCAAAGACCAATCCTTGTATTGTTGCAACAAGCGGTACGCCTCGGTTATATTACTGTACGCATGGTGCTTTCTGGTTTGGGCAAAGATACTCTTTCGTTCTGCTGGGGGCAGGTGCTGTTGGATCCGCAAGATAACTTGCATCAAATCGGGTATCAGCAGGCCCGTTCGGGCTTTCTCGGAGGTAATGGAATCCGGCTGGCGGCGGTACTCAGCTAACACTTCGGGCACGTAGCCTACAGGATAGTAGCGTGCAATTCGAACCCACATTTCCCAGTCCTCTCCGTAGTTGGTGCCATAAAAACTCCCAAGCTTCTCGTACGCTTCCCGCCGCACAACCATGGCCGCGTACTGGGTTCGTTGGTAGAGTGCAATGCGAGGTAGCCAATCAGTTAGTATGCCGGCCGTAGCGGCTTCCAGCGGAGGAACATCCAGTTGCTCTCCGGCTTCATTGATGGAAGCATAATGCGTGAATACCGCACCGGCCTCAGGAGACAAAGTGAAAAGCTCGGTAATCTTCTCGTAGAAGCCAGGCAACACCCGATCATCGCCGTGTAGCAAATGCACGAAATGCCCTCTTGCTCGATTGATACAGGTTTCGAAATTACGCACGCTACCCACATTAACGGGCTGCCGAAAATACTGGACCCGTCCTGCCCCTAACGACGCCACCAAAGCAGCTACTTCTATGTCCGTGCTGGCGTCATCAACCACCTCAATCTGCATAACGGCCGTTCCCATGTCCTGAGCAAGGACACTTACAATTGCTTCTTTTAAATAAGCTGAACAGTTGTAAGCAGGAATCATTACTGACCACAAAGGCCTTACACTATCTTCGCTAAGGGGAGCAATAGGTGGCGGAGAGCTAGGTATCCGAGTATCGACTGATTCGTTGAACGATAACATGGTTAGAACCTTACTAAACCAAGCAATTAAAGCACAAGACACTATGCATATAAAGTGTACTTAATTGATTGATATTGATAGTCAATTCACTCGCAATAAATACAATTTTATGTTATTTTTATTATATTATATAAAATTATTTTCCACTGAATGCCAGCACATTATTCAGCATCACCTGGATTTTAGATAATAGTGGTAATCAGCTACCAGCTAGTTGCACGGTGTTTCACCGCGGTGCGCACTATTTAGCAGAGTCAAAAGCACTTGTATTGCAGCTAATACTCTCACAAAAGAGTTGTTTTTTGCCTGATTGCCGCCCTGCGTTCCTCGAATTCTCTGCGTCGTATATTGGCCGCTCTGCCCCAGGTGCATTAGGGGCTGGGCTGGCTCAAGAACCCGGCGCACCAGCGGTAACATCCCGCACCGTTGCTTCGTCTCCTAACTCAAGGCATACACCCAAACCAGACTCTCCGCTCAAGAGCAGTTGAGCTTAACTTTTGGCAGTTGGGTGCCTGCTGTTTGCTCCGAACTTGATTATGTTGGCTTGCGCGCTTATTTCTCACAGCTTAAAGCATAGTGCGGGAGTAGCCTGCTGAATTGGTCGAAGCATGCTACTCCCGCACTACTTTCTTACTTCAGGGCGGCGGCTACTGCCGTGGCCAATGGCGTGGTGGGGCGGCCAATTAGCTTCGAGAGCTGGTGGCTGTCGTCGAAGAGGGCACCTTCGGCGGCGTTGGCATCCCAGCCGGCCAGGCCGTGCGCGAAACCTGCGGGAATACCGAAACCAGCCAGTGCGGCGGCGTAGTCAGCTACGGGCAGGTCTTTGTAGGGAATGTCTTTGCCGGTTTGGCGCGAAATTTCAGCCGCCAGCTCGGTTAAGGTATACGACTCGTCGCCGGCCAGCTCGTAGGTCTTGCCTTCGTGGCCTTCGCCAGTTAGCACAGCCACGGCGGCATCAGCAAAATCGGCGCGGGTGGCCGACGAAATCTTGCCGTCTTTGGCGCTGCCGATGAACGCCCCACCAGCTACGGCGCCGTGCACCGAGCCCGTGTAATTCTCGGTGTACCAGCCGTTGCGCAGCAGCGTGTACGCCACGCCCGACGCCTTTACGTCGGCCTCCGTGGCGCGGTGTTCCTCGGCCAGGCTGAGCGGCGAATTGTCGGCGTGCAGCACGCTGGTATAGATGATGTGCTTCACCCCGGCCTTTTTGGCGGCTTCAATAACGTTGCGGTGCTGGGTGGCCCGCTGCCCCACTTCACTGGAAGAAATCAGCAGCAGCTTTTCAATGCCGGCCAGGGCCGTTTCCAGGGTTGCGGGAGTATTGTAATCGGCTTCACGGGCTTCCACGCCCAGGTCGGTGGCTTTGGTGGGGTTGCGAACCAGCGCAACAATCTGGTCGGCGGGTAGTTGGGCTTTCAGCTTTTCAATAACGAGGCGGCCCAGTTGGCCGGTGGCTCCGGTGATGGCAATTTTCATGATTTCGTTGGTTAAATGAGTGACACGACAAAAGTATGTGCTATACTTACATAAAGTAAGTACGTACAGAAAGGTAAGTATGAAAAAAGTTGAATTATCTTTACCGGCGGAGCCTCTTACGCTTTCCGACAAGCTGCGGCGTGGTGATTTATTATCGGCGGCCTGCCCTTCGCGCACCGTAATGAAGCACATTACCAGCCGCTGGGGGGTGCTGGTACTCATGGTGTTGGATGGTGAAACCCGCCGTTTCAGTGAGTTGCGCCGCCTGATTGACGGCGTGAGTGAGCGGATGCTGGCCCAAACGCTGCAATGGCTGGAAGCCGACGGCTTGGTGCGCCGCGTAGCCTACGAAGTGGTGCCGCCCCACGTCGAGTACAACCTGACGCCCCTCGGCCAGCAAGCCGCCCACAAAGTGCGCGACCTAGCCGATTGGGTGGAAAGCAGCATCCCGGAAGTAGTGCAGCATTGGAATAAAGCGTCGGCTAGCTAGCGTACGTAAGTGGGCCTCTACAGGACCGTCATGCTGAGCCTGCCGAAGCATGACGGTCTTTTTCTGCTGGCTGCCTCCTCAAGAGTACAGGACCTGACCATTCGCGCTACGGCTCTATACAGCTGGCTTAGTTTCCGGCTCCACTTACTTGCGTGGCATGCAGGGGCCGTGTCGTAGTGAAAACTTTACGGCATACTCGGCGCTTTCTGTACGAACCTTTCTCCTATCATGAAATTACTGTACAGCTACCTGCGCCATTATTGGGGCTTGCTGGTACTGGCGCTGCTGCTGGCCGCCATCAACCAGATTTTCTCGCTGCTCGACCCCTATATCCTGCGCAAAATCATCGACCAGTTTGTGACGCCGGCCGTACGCAAGGCCCAGCATCCCACGTTCTGGCAGTTCATTACCGGCGGGGCCGGCCTCCTGATTTTGCAGGCCCTGGGCGTGGCCATGGTGTCGCGCATTGCCAAAAACTTCCAGGACTACTACACCAACGTCATCACCCAGCGGCTGGGCGCGCAGCTGTATTCCGATGGGCTGCGGCACTCTCTGGAGCTGCCCTACCAAGTCTTTGAGGATCAGCGCTCCGGCGAAACCCTGGGCAAGCTTCAGAAAGTACGCACCGACGTGGAGAAGCTGATTCAGAGCTTCGTGAACATCCTGTTCATCTCGCTGGTGGGCATCATCTTCGTGACCTGGTACGCCATCAGCGTGTACTGGCCCATTGCGGTGGTGTACTTCCTCACCATCCCGATTTTGGGCACGCTGAGCTTGTTTCTGAGCAAGCGCATCAAAGTGATTCAGAAGACCATTGTGGCCGAAACCACGGCGCTGGCCGGTTCTACCACCGAAAGCCTGCGCAACATCGAGCTGATTAAGAGCCTCGGGCTGGCCCAGCAGGAAACCCAGCGCCTGAATACTACCACCGACAAGATTCTGAAGCTGGAGCTGAAAAAGGTGCGCTACCTCCGCTCCTTGTCGTTTGTGCAGGGCACCTTCGTGAATTTGATGCGCAACATCATTCTGATGATGCTGCTGTTTTTGGTGGTGCAGCGCATCATCAGCGTGGGCGAGTTCTTCTCGTTCTTTATTTACTCGTTTGCCATTTTCGGGCCATTGCAGGAAATGGGCACCATCATCAACGTGTACCGCGAAACCGAGGCGTCACTGGCCAACTACCAGCAGATTCTGGACACGCCCAAGGAAGTGAAGCCCGCGCACCCGCAGGTTATCAAGCAGATTGAAACCCTGGCCTTCGCCGATGTGCATTTCAAGCACCTTTCGGCCAGCAGTGCCGCGCTGGATGGCATCACCTTCGAAACTAAGCTTGGCGAAACCATTGCCTTCGTGGGGCCGTCGGGCTCGGGCAAAACCACGCTGGTGAAGCTACTGGTGGGCCTCTACCCGCCCGCCACCGGCCAGATTCTCTACAACAACATCTCCGGCACCGAAATCGACCTGGACACCCTGCGCGAGCAAATCGGCTTCGTCACCCAGGACACCCAGCTCTTTGCCGGCACCATCCGCGAAAACCTGCGGTTTGTGGCCCCCAACGCCACCGACGAGCAGTGCCTGCAAGCCCTGCGCCAAGCCGCCGCCGACTCGTTGCTGGCCCGCGCCCCGCAAGGCCTTGATACGGTGATTGGCGAGGGTGGCGTGAAGGTATCGGGTGGTGAAAAGCAGCGCCTGAGCATCGCCCGAGCCTTGCTGCGCAAACCCACGCTGCTGGTGTTCGACGAGGCCACGTCGGCGCTGGACTCCCTCACCGAAGAGGAAATCAGCCAGACCGTGCGGGAGCTTTCCGGCTCGCGCCAGCACATCACCATTCTGATTGCCCACCGCCTCAGCACCATCTTGCACGCCGATAAAATATTCGTGCTGGAGCGCGGCCACATTGCCGAGCAAGGCCGCCACGACGAGCTACTGGAGCAGAAAGGCCTGTACTACGCCATGTGGCGCCAGCAGATTGGTGAGCGGCCAGCCTCTTCTATTGCCCACAAGCAGTTGGCGCAGGCGTAATTCAGTCTTGAAAAATAAGACCGACATATAGAATGTCATGCTGAGCTTGCCGAAGCATCTCTCCCGCTTCGTTGCGCACGTCAGGGGCTAGTTTGGCAATAGAGATGCTTCGGCAAGCTCAGCATGACGTTCTACGTGATGCAGTTTATTATAGGGCACTAAAAACTGGCTGGCTGCGTTAGTATGGCATGATTCCTGAATTCACAGAATCACACCTCACCGCCACCTACATGACGTTTCAGCCTCGCTTTTTCCGCCATTTCGCCGGCTCTCTGCTGGCCGTGTGGCTGCTTCTGGCCGGTTCGGTCAGTGCCCAATCTTCCACCACTACCAAGCGCGACGTACTGCGCGAAATTACCGACGTAGTTGGCCTCAAGCCCCGCTTCGAGTTACAAGCCACCACTTCAGTGCAAAATGCTGCGGCTGTGGTGTATAGCGGCAAACGATTCCTGCTTTATAACCCCAGCTTCGTGGCCGAGGTGAACCGCGCCGGCCGCACCGACTGGGCCGGCATCAGCATTCTGGCGCACGAAATGGGCCACCACCTCAACGGCCATACCCTGAAAGCCGGCGGCTCCAACCCTACTGATGAACTGGAAGCCGACGAGTTTTCGGGCTTCGTACTGCGCAAAATGGGCGCCAGCTTAGCTGAGGCGCAAGCCGGCATGGCCGTGGTATCCGACGAGGAAGCCTCGCCTACCCACCCAGGCCGCACCACCCGCCTCAAAGCTATTAGCGAAGGATGGCAGCGGGCCAGCCAGCAAATTGTAGCCAGCAACCGCGCCACGGCCCCTTCGGCGGCGCCGGCAGTTGTAGCCGCCCGCCCTGCCGTAACCGCGCCGCGCCGGGCTACTACCGGGGCCGGGGCCCCGGTTATCATGGCCAGCAACGGGCAGATGAGCTTGGTAGGCAAAATCACCTTCCGCAATAAGCCCAACCAGCCGTTCTACCTCACCAACCGCCTCAGTGTCATTCGCCTGGACCACAACGAGCACACAGCCGAAGTGGTGGGCCGCATCACCCGCTCCAACAACGAGGATTTCCCTTATTTCTTGGTTGATGACCAGAATAACCGCCTGGTTATTGATGCCGACGGCGACATATTCGACAGCTACGGCCGCCAGGTAGCCAAGCTCTCCGACCCTTCGTAGCCGCTATTCTGCATGCCAACAAAAACAAACGCCCCCGGCTGGTCAGCCGGGGGCGTTTGTTTTCAGATAAAGCTACAATTAGAAACCTAGCCCTACCGCGAATCCGCTGGCGGGCGCCGGGAAGTCGCCTAGGGGAGTGGCCGCGCCGCTACTGGTGTTGATGCGGTAGAGCTTGGTGCCGCCACCGGAAGCAAGCAGGGCAAACGCCGTGTTGCTGGTGCCGCCAATGTCGAAGCCGGTAGCCGCTTCTACGTTCACGCCCAGGTTACCAACCTCCACCAGCGTCCCGTTATTAGGTGGGTTCTGGATGAAAAGCTTGTCGGAATTCACGTCGATGTCGAACAGTGTGGTGGTGGTAGTGCCCGCAAAATTGTTGGCGTAGGCAGCACCCGTTACGGCCGGAGCACCGGGGTTCAGAGCCGCGTCGACGAGGGTAACGCCATCAACCGGATTCACGCGCAGATTCTGGCCCGTGTTGCTTACAATTCTGATCCGGTCCACTACGGGGTTGAAATCGACCCCAAAGGACGAGCCCGCCAACAGCAGCGGCGTACCGGCGGCGCTCAGCGCCGCCACGAAAGCCGCCGCCCCCGACGAGGTATTGATGGTGTAGATGCGGCTGGCGCTGCTTACGGCGTAAAGCTGACCATTCACGGGCCGGAAATCAATACCTACCAGCGTTTCGCTGGCTTGCAGGCCCGTTATCGGCTTCGACACCGTAGCCGTAGGGTTGTCCAGGTTGAAAATCAGCAGCGCGTTGGTGGCCGTAACGGCGTACGCTACGGGCTGCGTAGGAATAGCAATACCCGTGTACGACAAATCTTTATCGTACTTGGCCAGGATGCGAGTGTCGCCGGTAGCCAGGTCGATGGTGAAGAGGGTCGGCTTTTTGTTGACTTCGAACAGCCCCAGGGCCGTATTGGTACCGGGGGCAATATCGAAGCCGCCTTCGCCGGTTACTTTCAGCTTCAGGTCGCCTACTTCCACCAGCGTGCCGTTGTTGGGTGGGTTCTGAACGTAAAGTTTTTGCCCAGCCACGTCGATGTCGTAGAGCGTGGTAGTGGTGGCGCCGGCCACGTTGTTGGTGTAGGCTACGGCGGCAATGCTGGCGCCGGCCGCGCCGTTGATAGACCCATCCACGGCGGCTACTGTCCCGGTTTCAGGATTCAGACGCAGGTTTTGGCCGGTGTTGGTTACCAACCGAATCCGGTCAACGGTGGGGTTGAAATCGAAGCCGGCAATGGCCCCCGATACGGCGGGGGTAAACGGCCCGGCTCCTACCGCGCGGGCCGCGCCCGTCTGGGGGTTAAGCACGTAGAGGCGGCTGGCACTACTTACGCCGTACAGCTGCCCGGTGGCCGGCCGGAAGTCGATGGACAGAATGGTTTCGCCGGCCTGCAAGCCCGTGATGGTCACGGTGCTGGCAGCCTGCTCGGTGCTGCCGGCCGCAAAAAAAGCCAGCTTACTGCCTCCCGCCAACGCGTAAAACGAGAAGGGTACGTCCCGCTGGTCGCTGCTGATGCTACTGCCCGGCGCACCCTGCGAATAGTCGTCCATCTCCTTTTCGCAGCCAGTCAGCGCGAAAAATACGGCGGCGAGTGCGGCGAGCTTACTCACGTAGAAAGTGGCTTTCATTTTTCCTATTTTTTATGGTGAAATAACATGAAGATGAAAGAGCTACGACGTGCCTTACCGCCTGGATTGCAGGCAATTTAAAACACCGGAATTCTGTTCAGACATTATCACAATCGTTTGCTTAAAACACAGTTTAGCACTTGCGTTAGCGCCCCCCAAACATGGCCATCCAAAGTGCTGCCCCGAGGTGAAGGTGCCATATCATCCGTCTTCCTGCGTGCGAATCTGTTCAATGACGAGACGCAGGATGTGGCGCTTTGTACCTTATTCCGGCCGTTTCCCCCACTGCAACCGCCCCACTTAGCTTCTTTATGCTGACCAAGGAAATTCCGCTGACCAGGCGCAATTTTCGGGCACGTAGCGGGCCAGCCGGTGGCCACCGAGCTAAGGCAAATTGGCGGCGCAGGCGTAGCAGCAAACCGAACATTTGGCATCTGCGGCAACTGAGACGGCTGAAAGTGTGTTACAAGCAGGTGGTGCGCTTCCGGGTGGAAGCCCCCACCCAATAGGCTGTTCTCCCGACCTTAATCATCCTTCCGTGCCCGAGCTACCCGAAGTTGAAACCTACCGCCGCTTCCTCAATGATGTTATTCTGCACCAAACGATTACCGCGTTTGAAGTGAAAGACGCGAAAGTCCTCGTCACCGACGAAGACACGCTGCGCAGGGCGCTGGTCGGCCACCGGGTAGCTGCTACGCACCGCCTCGGCAAAAACTGCTTCCTGGAACTCGACAGCGGCCAAGTGCTGGTGCTGCATTTCGGCATGACCGGCGACGTAGGCGCCTACCGCGACGAGCCCGACGCCCCCCGTTTCACCCGCGTGGCTTTCCACCTGGAGGATGGGCTGCGCGTGGCCTTCATCGACCCGCGCAAGTTCGGCCGTATCCGGCTGGTGGATAGTGTAGCCGATTACCAGAAAGCCAAGAAGCTCGGCCCTGATGCCCTCGACGTAACAGCCGAGCACCTGCAAGCCGTGTTGGGGCCCAAAAAGCAGATGATTAAGCCGCTGCTCCTCGACCAAGGCGTTACGGCGGGCCTCGGCAACTGGATTGTGGATGAGGTGCTGTTCCAAGCCAGGATTCACCCGGAGCGCCGGGCCCATACGCTAACTGCCAAGGAGTTTAAGGCCCTGCACGCGGCTATTCAGCTGGTGCTCACCACTGCCATTCAGCACGAGGCCACCTACCGGCACTTTCCCGCCTCTTTCCTCATCCACGCCCGCGAGTGGGACGACTCCGCCACGCCCGGCACCGATGCCCACACCTTCTGCCCTCGTCACCCCAAAACCCTGATTGAGAAAAGCTACGTGGGCGGCCGCGCCACCTACCACTGCCCCAAGTGCCAGCCCGCGCCCCCTCAGACTTAGCCGAAAGAGCCGGCAAAGCAAGCCCCAAAGCCGATGAGCAGTACCAGTAGAGCACTTAATCAGTATGCTTGCCGCATTCCAGGAGGATGATTGCCAGTCGCCAAAAGCGCGACAACAACCAGTTGTCCAACGATTGCCAGAGTCATTCCAAACGTAAAACCCAATGAGTCATGACGGTAGATGCACCGCACAGCAACTGCCAGTAGCAACAAAACGGTTAAATTGATGCCGATAATACGTGAAAAAGGCACCTTCATAAGTAAGCTCCAGCCGTAGCCGATTAGCGCATGTTGCCTAGGGCGCCGCTCAGCACAAACATGCCGCTGCACGCTCCAAAACCGATAATCAGTACCAGTAAAGCACTCAGGAAATAAGGCGCGGCGCTTTGCCCAACAGCAGCAGGCTTAAACAAATACGCTACACCTATAATCAGATTTACCCCGGCCTGTAGCAGGTAGCCGAATGCAAACAGCATGATACTACCACTATCGGTAACGGGTGCCAGCGCCCCCAGCACTACGGCGGCGAGGAGCAGGCCGAGCAGGTTGTTGCGGATGATGTGTTGAGTGGGCTTTTCCATTGGCAGCAGGTTATCGATTCCAATCAGTGCCTATTAACGTTGGCCGCACATACTCCAGCCTATCAGCAAGATAACCAAAACCACAAGTATGGCTATCATGCAGCCATTCAGCTTAGGCGGCTCACTCGGCGGTGGTAGTGGCTTCTGCACGAGAGGGGTTAGGGGACATGGAATTCAAATACGGTATAGGAAA
Organism: Hymenobacter telluris; assembly: GCF_017313265.1. Lineage (GTDB taxonomy): Bacteria > Bacteroidota > Bacteroidia > Cytophagales > Hymenobacteraceae > Hymenobacter > Hymenobacter telluris. The sequence goes on from NZ_JAFLQZ010000004.1 coordinate 357,931, forward strand.
GCTGCATAACCCGAATCCGACAATCAGAACCAGTAGAATACTTAAGACAAAAGCAGAGCGTGCTTTGGTTGTAATGCTAATCCCGAGCCCGAGAAAATTCAGAGACAATAGTATTCCTATTCCCTTGGCCATCGGTATAGCGAATAGCATATCTTCGTCGAAGCTTCTGGCCACCGGTGCTTGAGAGCGGCAATATGCTGTCCAACTCAGCAGAATCAACAGGTTAATCCCTACGATTATTCCCAGCGGGCTTTTCATACCAGGCCCGTCCGCTCGGCGCGCAGTTCCTCCAGCCGCGCCTGTTTCTCGGCGTCGCGGTAGAAGATGTTCATGGTTTCGAAGGGAATGATTTTCAAATCCTTGCTCACAATGTGGACGCACGACTTCTTCACGGCCCGCACGTCGAAATTGTGGGCGTCCATGAATTGCAGGATGATGATGCGGAACAGGTTGTCGTAGCCCAGGTTGGGGGCCGATACCTGGGGCAAGCAGCACAGCAGCTGGTTGATTTCCGGCACTACGGTATCCACGGTGTTGGCGGTGCTGAACAGCTTGAGCATGTGCTGGCGTAGGCGCGGGTCCCGCTCATACACGATGGTGTTGCCGCCGCTTTGCAGCAAATCGGCGGGGTCAACGTAACGGGTCAGCGGGAAGACCTCACCGTCGAGCTTGAGGGCGTAGGCCATGGCCAGCGCATCGGGGTTGCAGGGCACGGGCAGCAAGTCGGCGGCCGTGAACACCGGGCTTTGCGCTATAATGCCCTGGCGTACTTCGGTGAGCGAGAAGGAGTCGGTTTCGGGGTTGAAGTTGTCGAGGCGGCCGGCGGCCTGGGTGGGCTGAAACGTGACGCCGCGCACGCACCGCTGCTTCAGGGCGTAATCGATGATGGCGCCCATCTCGTCGTCGTTGAGGCCCTTTTGCAGGGTCACGACCAGCGTGGTGCTGAGGTTGTACTTGTTGAGGTTTTCGATGGCCTTTTGGCGCACCTCGCGCAAGTCGCGGCCGCGCATAGTGAGCAGCACGTTTTCACGGAACGAGTCGAACTGCAAATACACCTCGAATGCTCCCGAATAGGTGGCCAGCCGCGCCACAAAGGCTTCGTCTTTGGCCAGGCGCACGCCGTTGGTGTTCACCATCAGGTGCTTGATGGGCTTGCGCTTGCACATATCCAGAATCTCCCAGAACTGCGGGTGCAGCGTGGGCTCACCGCCGGAAATCTGCACCACGTCGGGCTCGCCTTCGTTGGCTACCACCAAATCCACCATGGCTTCCACTTCTTCCAGGGTGCGGTGCCGGCCGTGCGTGGGGCTGCTTTCGGCGTAGCAGGTGGGGCAGGTGAGGTTGCAGCGGTCGGTTATTTCCACTACCGTGAGGCAGCTGTGCTGCTCGTGGTCGGTGCAGAGGCCGCAGTCGTAGGGGCAGCCGTAGTGGGTGGCCATGTTGAAGCGGCGCGGCGTTTCGCTGGGCTTCACGTAGTTGCGGATGCTCTTGTAGTACTCAATGTCGGTGGCGATGCGCACCTTCTGGCGGCCGTGCTCGGGGCAGCGCTTGAGCATGTACACGTTGCCGTCTTCGAAGACGATTTTGGCCTCAATGCGGCGCAGGCATTCCGGGCAGAGGCTCAGCGTGAAATCGTAGTAGGTATAGGGACGTTCAGGCATGGGGTATTAGGATAGAATTGTTGAAGTTTGAAGAATTACTCTTCGTGGTCTTTAATCCATTCTTCGAAATGCTGCTGCGTTACATCCTGCCCGTAACAAGAGTTATTATCGAAGTAAATACCAGTTGTAATTGCTCGTGCGAATTGTGCGCTTTCAATGCATACATTTTCAAAATGGGCATTAGTCAAATTCGCTTCTCTGAAGTCGCAAGTTTTGATACCACCGTTTATAAAATGAGCATTAGACAAATTAGCCTTTCTAAAACTGATATATAAGGAGCATTTGTTAAAAACCACTCCTTCAAGATTTTGCTCCTCTAAACTTTCGTTTTCCATATCTAACCCTTCAAAATAGCGTTGGCCTCGATGATAGGCCTCCAAAATGGAGTTAGCCAAGTTTGTCTTGTTCATAAAGTATTATTTGTGTGAGGGAATAGAAGTATGATATAATTTTTGCCGCGTCCACACCCAAACATAATACCCCAGCCCCGCTACGCAAGCCCACTGAATAGCCGTGAGGCCCAGCCCCGGTAGCGGCGGCGTGGGCTTAATGAACTCCACCAGCAGCCGGAACAGCAGATACGCCGCCAGAAACAGCTGAAACCGCCGGCCATCTGGGAGCGGCTGGCGTCGTTCGAGGAGCCACAGCAGCAGCGCCAGCGCCGCCAGAAACAGGATTTCGTAGAGGTTGGTGGGGTGGCGCTGGATACCGTCGCCGAAGTTGATGCCCCAGGGCAGGGCGGTGGCGGTGCCGAAGGTGCCGTCTTCGAGGCCGCTGAGGTGGCAGCCGAGCCGCCCGATACCCAGGCCCAGGAGCAGCGGGAATACCATCAGGTCGCCGCTGGAGGCCGTTACGCCCAGGCGCTTCTTGGTTAGCTCCACGCCTACCAAGCCCCCCAGGAAGCCCCCGACGATGGTTTTGTTGGTGAAGTAGTACGGCCAGCCCCCGGGCGGATTCATCAGCAAGTCGGGGTGTTCCAGCAGCCCCAACAGGCGCGAACCGAGCAAGGCCCCGGCGGCCGCGCCCACGAAAATCCAGAGCCGGTGCTCGTCGGAAATGGGGTCGGGGGTGCGGGTGCGCAGGCGCTGGTAGAACCGGTAGCCCAGAGTGTAGGCCAGCACCTCGCACAGCAGATGCACCGGCAGAAAAAGCGGCCCTAGCGTAAGGTGGACGGGATAAGTCAAGGTTCGTTTTTTGTTGCTGGTTTTTTGTTTTTGGTGCCTGGCGTGTATTCGTATTAAGAAGCTGTCATTCCGACGCAGGAGGAATCTGGCTAAAGTCGTTGAACGATTACACTCAGATTCCTCCTGCGTCGGAATGACAGGCACCTGGCTGGTAAAAAGCAACGCCCCCACGAACTGCCAAGAAAAGCAGAACGCGGAGGCGTTGCAAACGAACAACAAAAAACCAACAACGAAAAACCAATCTACACCTGGTTGTTTTTCTTTTCGGCTTTGCGGGTGAGCGTGGTAAGCCAGGATTGGGTGATGGGCGATTCGCTTTCGTGGCCGTAGCGGCGGGCGTCGCCTTCCTTGCCGGTGGGGGCCGGCAGCGTGCGGTTCACCCAGCTCAGCATATCGGCGGTGGTGCCGGGCGCCAAGCCATGAATAGCCGACAACAGCTTGGCTGGCAGCCCAATAATAATTTCGGCGTCGCCGCGGCGGCTGGCGTTCCAGATCTGGCGGGCCGCCGACTCGGCGCTGACCGTGAAGGCCGGCAACGAATCGGCAATGGTGAACCAGGCGTACTCCTTAACGTGCTGCCCCTTGATGATGGCATTGCGCGGGCTACCGGTACGCAATAGGCCGGGGCACACCGTAGTTACCTGAATACCATACTGTAACAACTCGGAGCGGAAGCCTTCGGAAAGCCCCACCAAGGCAAACTTACTGGCCGAGTATGGGGCCAGATGGGGCACGGCTACCTTGCCGCCCACCGAGGCAATATTGATGATGCGGCCTTCCCGGCGGCGGCGCATATCGGGCAGCACGGCCTGCATGGCGTGCAGCGGCGCCCAGAAGTGCGTATCCATCGACTCTTCGTATTCGCGCAGCTCCATGTGGTCGAGGGGGCCGCCGGTGATGATGCCGGCGTTGTTGACCAGCACATCAATCGGGCCTAGCTTTTGCTGCACTTCCGCTACTAGGGTGCGCACGTCGGCGGGTTCCATCAGGTTGCGGGAAAGTGCCAGCACTTCGGCCCCGCCGCTGGCCAGCTCCTGCCGAGCGCGCTCCAGCTCGTCGGTGTCGCGGGCGCAGATGGCGACCTTGGCGCCTTCGGCTACGGCCTGGCGGGCCAGAATCAGGCCCAGGCCGCGCGAGCCGCCGGTAATCAGTACCACGCGGCCTTCCAGCGTGTAGGAGCCGCGGCGGTTGCTCCAGAGCGTGGCAGCGGCCAGCAGGGCGCCGGCACCGGCCACAGCCAGCCAATTATTTCGGTTTTTCATTGCAGTAGAAGTTGCGGATGTTCAGTTGCCGGACTACCAGCGCGCCTCGGGGCGGCATTGGCAGTGGCAGTTGCTGACTAGATACTTGTTGTGGGCGGAAGAGGTTGGGGTTGGGAGCCAACCAAGTTCTTGGCAACGGCGCGCAATACATCGGTAGCAGGAAACCAGAACTAGCTCCTGGCTCGTTATGCGCGCAGCTTTCACGAATTGGCATCATATTTACAAGCCGGTTGCCTGGCTTACGCTCCTGCCTTACCAGAAGCGCGGCTTTACTGGCTTATCTACTTTCTGCATATGAAAACCCCTTTCCTTGCGGCGCTGCTGTTACTGGCCGCCCCTACCCTGTTGCTGGCCCAGACTACCACCGCCAAGGTGAAAACGAAAACGCCCGTCGGTGCCACCACCAAAACCAAGACCACTCTACCCGCTGCGGCACCCGCCCAGCCCAAGGCCACCCCGCCCGAGGCGCAGGTGGAGGCCCGCGCCAACGCCCTCACCAGCAACATGCAGAAGGCCCTGGCGCTGAATCCTGATCAGACAGAGAAGGTGCGCCAAATCAACCTGGTGAGTGTGCGCGGCGTGGAATCGGCCCGCCTCAACTACCGCCAGGACGTGCGCAAGATGGCCGCCGTTATCGACGACATTGGGCAGGCCCGCCTGGCCACGCTGAAGAACGTGCTGACGCCCGCGCAATTCGACAAATACCAGCGCAAGCGCGAAGAGAAAATGGGCGTCCCCAATGCGCAGGGCGCCCAAGGAAACCCCGCCCCCGGCTTGCCTTCTCAGGGCGAGTAACTGGTGAAATAGTGAGGTGGTGCACTGGTGAGTTTGATTTTTCAACTGCGCAAATTGCGCCAATAGAACATCAAAACTCACCAGTTCACCACCTCACTATTTCACCGAAATGTTTCCCAAGCCAGCTTGAGGATAATGCCGCTGACGACGACCAGGAATAGGATGCGGACGAAGCCGGTGCCTTTTTTGAGGGCGTAGTTAGCGCCCAGCGTGGAGCCCAGGATGTTGCTGGCGGCCATCGGCAGGGCCACCATCCAGAGCACCTGGCCGGTGTAAGCGAAATACGCCAGCCCGGCCAGGTTGGTGGCTACGTTTACTAGCTTGGCTGAGGCCGAGGCCGTTAGGAAGTCGTAGCCGAACAGCCCCACGAACATGAACAGCAGGAAACTGCCCGTACCAGGACCGAAAAACCCGTCGTAGAAGCCGATAGCCGCGCCCATGATGATGGCCACCCACACCTCGCGGCGAGGCGTGAGGCGCGGGGCGTGGATGCTGCCCAGGTCTTTGCGCCAGAAGGTGTAGAGGGCAATAACGACCAGCAGCCCGAGCACCATGGGCCGCAGCAACTCCGGCGGAAACAAGCTGATAACCCGCGCCCCCAGAAACGCAAACACCCCGGCTACCGCCGCCGCCGTACCCACGGCCCGCCACTGAATGGGCACCTGCCCCGCGTAGCGCCGCAACGCCGCCGCCGTTCCCATCAACGACGAAGCTTTGCCGGTCCCGAAAATGGTGGGTACTGGCATGCCTTTCAGGAGCAGCAGCATGGCGGGTAGCTGAATCAGGCCGCCGCCGCCCACCATCGAATCAATAAAACCCGCCGCGAAGGCAACCAGGCACAGAACGGCAATAGTAGAAACTGTAATCACGGCGGCGAAAGTAGCAGGAAAACAAACCATCTGGCTTTCCCTTGCCTTTTGAGGCGCGTGAACAATAGGCGTTTTGCAATGCCCTACAAGCTGAAAAGCTGCCATTCTCAGGTTCCAGCTCCGCATGGCGGCTTGGCGGCTTGGTGCCTCTGCCATCCACGCATTCTGGCAACGGAGAGCCCAGTACTTTGCTTGAAAGCAGCTGCGCGCCACTTGGTTGTTTGGAGCTTGAGGATTTGCGTACCATCTTACCTGCCAGACCTCTAGCATTATAGCATCATACAACCGTGAAAGCTATCCGACCCTATCATTTCGCGCAGGTGCGGGCCAGTGGCTTTACTACTTACTACCAAGCCATTGTGGCGGCCAACGGCGTGGTCTGCTTTGATTTCGAGGACAGCGTACGGGCCGATACCAGTGAGGCGCACACTGTAGCCCTCAAGCAAGACCAGCGCCAGCAAGTCAGGCAGCTGCTGCAAACACCTGGGCTGGACTACGAGCGGCTGGCGCTACGCCTCAACGCGCCCGACACTCCCTATTACGCGGCCGATATTGCCGCTTTGCGCGGACTGCCAGGCCTGCACGCCGTATTTGTACCCAAGGTTGAACACCCCGCCGCCTTGCGCCAGGTGCTCCGCGAACTGCCCATGCCGGTGCGCCACCTGATTGCGGTAGTGGAAACCCAGGCGGGTTTCGAGGCGCTGCCTGAGCTGCTGGCCGACGCCGACCCACGGCTGGGGCTCGTCGCCTTCGGGCACTGTGACTACAACCTCAGCTTGGGGCACTTCCCGTTTTTCCACCAAGACTCCGAACAATATTGGGAATGGCTGGCGGAGCTGGATATGCACTTACACGCTGCAGGCAAGCAGCTTATCAACTCGCCGGTGCTGCAACTTGCCGATGCTGCCTATTTCGGGACGGTGCTGCACCGGCTGCGCTCCTACCCTAGCGCCACGGGCCAGATTACGTTGTGCTTAAGCCAAACGCTCAGCTGCCACGAACCGGGCCCCGCCGTATTGCCCGACCTACATCAGACACCCCGGCCAGAATGCGTTAGCCACATTACCCATCATTTCGAGCAGCAGCAGTCGGCGGGCCGCTTTTTTGCCGTTGATGCCAACCGCCGCCTCATCAGTCCGCACGAATACCAAGCCGCCCAGCGGTTTACCTCCTAACCGGCCATGCACATCACCATTGTAGGCGGCTGCTTTCCTGTCCAGTATAATATCGAGCCCGACCAGCTCTACCACCACACCTTGCGCAAGCTGCTGGCCACCCACTGCGCGGACCAATGGCCGGCGCTGGAAATTATTCGGTATGAGCGGTTTAGCACCTGCCTGGCCAAGCTGGCAGCGGCGCAGGCCCGACAGCCCACCCAGGTGGTACTCTTCCATCTACGGGCCGAGCCGGTGATGCGCCTCTCTAAGCTTTATTACCGCTTCCTCAACGACCAGAATCAGGTGCGCCACTCCCTCAACTTTTCATGGGGGCCGCACAGCAACCCCGAGCGCTACGACCTGCTAACCCGTTTAAGGCCGGCCCCGGCCCTGCCGCCCCCACCCGAAACGCGCCTGCACCGCTATTTCCGGCAGTTGAATCTGCGGCTAGGTGCCGCCGTGGGCAACCGCCGTCGGGCGCTACGCCAGTACCAAGAGTTAGTAGCAGCTGTAGTGGCTTTCTGCCAGCATGAAGGCATCCGGTTGCTGCTGGTAGGCCCCGTATCGAGGCCGTGCGCGCAGGTGGAGAATCGGTTGTCCTGGCAGTTGGATGCGCATTTCACTCGCTTTGCCCAGCAACACGGCCTCGATTACCTACCCACCTTGGGCGAGACGGATGCCACCGGGCAGCCGCTGTTTTTTTCCAATGGAATTCACGTTAGCCCGGCCGGACACCATCGGATAGGACACCTGCTCTACCAACGGTTACAGCCTGCTTCGGCGCCACCTTGCCAGAATAGCTAGCACCGCTAGCATCTTCGGGTGCTGGTTGCCGTACAGTCAGGCTCACATCCTGCTCATGACTTCAACCCTCACCCAGCGGCAAAAGATGCTCACGTTTGCCGGTATCCTGCTGGCTATGTTTCTGGGCTCCCTCGACCAAACCATTGTAAGCACCGCCCTCCCACGCATTGTAGCCGATTTGCACGGCCTCGACCGATTTACGTGGGTGGCTACGGCCTACCTGGTGGCCAGCACCGCGCTGGTGCCCATCTACGGTAAGCTGGCCGATATGTACTCGCGCCGCCGGATTGAGGTGGTGGCTGTTAGCGTGTTTCTGGTGGGCTCAATGCTGTGTGGGCTAGCTGGCGAATTTGGTACCCTGCCCCTGCTCGGCGACGGAATGACCCAGCTGATTGTGTTTCGGGCGGTGCAGGGCTTTGGCGGCGCGGGGCTGTTTGCTATGGCCTTCATCATCATTGCCGACCTGTTTCCGCCGGCCGAGCGGGGCAAGTACCAAGGCTTTGTGGGGGCGGTGTTTGGCACGTCGTCGGTGCTGGGGCCGTTTCTGGGGGGCTTCCTCACCGACCAAGGCACCAACCTGATTCCGGGGGTGGCGGGCTGGCGGCTGGTGTTCTACGTGAACCTGCCGCTGGGGCTGCTGGCGCTGTGGTTTATCCTGACCCAGATGCCCGCCCTCAAGCCCCGCACCACGCCCAAGCCGCTCGATGTGCTATCCATTGTGCTGTTGCTGCTGGGTTTGATTCCGCTGGTGGTGGGCTTGCAGCTCAACAAAGCCGAATACGGTTGGACCTCGCCGGTTACGCTGGGTTTGCTGGGCGGAGCGGTAGTTTCCCTAGTGCTTTTCGTGCGCCGCAGCCTCCGCTCCGACAACCCGATTCTGGATTTCAGCTTGTTTGAAAATCCGGTTTTTCGCTCGGCCAATGCAGCCCTGTTTCTGCTGGGTGGGGCGTTTCTGGGCATCATCATTTTCGAGCCGCTGTTTATGGTGAACGTGCTGGGTACCACGGCCACTAAAGCCGGCATCAGCTTGATTCCGTTGTCGATGGGGGTGGTAACGGGCTCGTTGCTGGCCGGCCAGATGGTGTCGCGCTTTGGGCACTACAAGCGCTGGATGCTAGGGGGCTTGGTGGTGCTGCTGGGCGGTTTATCGTTGCTGGCTTCTATGCCCATAACCGTTAGCTACGGGCAGGTGCTGTCGTATTTGCTGCTGTGCGGCCTGGGGCTGGGGCCCACTATGCCGCTGTATACGCTGGCTATTCAGAACGCCATTGAGCCCCACCTGATGGGGCAGGCTACCTCGGCCAGCCAGTTTTTCCGGCAGATTGGGGGCGCTGTTACGGCATCGGTGCTGGGCACGGTGCTTACCCTCACGCTGGCGGGCAGCTTGCCGGCGTCGGCAGTGGCGGGGGGCGATGCTGCACCGCCCGTTGTGGCCGAAGGCCCGGCCGTACCGGCCGCGGCAACGGGCGAGGTTTCTCCGGAGCTGAGAGCTGCCTTCTCGAAGGCTATTTCGCGCATCTACTTCCTCAACATTTTCCTGGTGGCCGGCGGCCTCATCATCACGCTGTTTGTGCCGGAGCGGCCCTTGCGCAAAAGCAACGAAGCCATTCCCCCAGTAGAATAAATCTGCCTCATTTCAGGCCGACTTGATTGGACCACTGGACTCAAGCAGAACCATAAAAGCAGCCGTTAACCTTATTTATTGCAATTAGCCTTCATCTGACTGCGGCATTCAGGTAGTAGCCTTTTAGCTGGTTGCACTTTAGCTATTTCATTTACTATTTATCATTATTTTGAAAACAATTCAATTATATAAGCATTTTATTAATATAAATTCAATAAAAACCACTTTTCCGATATATATAATTTTGTCATAACATCGGTTTACTGGTGGTTTTCAGAGCAGAGGACCTAGGTTTAGAAAGTGGCTTCCTGACAGCAGCCATTCCATTCTCTTCACCCTACTATCTTCTATGAAAACATCCTTTACGCCGACTATTTGTCGTCCTTTACTGGTGGCAGCGCTGCTGGCAGCGCCCGGCTTAGCCGCAGCCCAAACCACCCCGCTTACCACTGCCTTGCAGCAGCTCAGCAGTCGTTCTGCCAAGCTCGGCCTTACGGAAGCCGACGTGCTCAATCCGGCCGTTACCAGCTCCTATACCGAAGCCGATGCTGGGGTAACGCACGTGTACCTGCGCCAGCGCTACCAGGGCCTGGAGGTGTACGGCACCGAATCGGACCTGCACCTCGACCGTAGCCAGAAGGTGGTGAGCTTGCACAGCGCCTTTATTGCCAACGTAGCCAACGCTGGTCGGGCGGCGGCCACTACTCCCACCCTAACGCCCGTACAGGCCGTAGCGGCGGCGGCCCGCGCCCTCAACCTGCCCGCGCCCGGCAGCCTCAACGTGGTGAAAGACGGCACGCCCGCAGAAGGACTCACCTTCTCGGAAGGGGGCATTTCGCTCGACCCCATTCCCGTTAAGCTTATGTACCAGGCCCGCCCCAGCGGCGAATTGGTGCTGGTGTGGGACGTAACCATTGCGCCCAAAGCCAATGACCATTACTGGAATGCCCGGGTGGATGCGCGCACCGGCCAACTAGTGGACCGCACCGACCTGACGGTTTCCGAGCCCATCAGCTTTCTGGAACTAACCGAAAAAGCCCTAGCCACCGCCGCCTGGCCCCAGGCCACTCCTACTGGCACCACGGCCGTACCCAACAGCTACAACGTGCTACCCATCACGGTGGAGAGCCCCAACCACGGCAGCCGCCAGCTGGTGGTAAATCCCGCCGACGCTACGTATTCGCCGTTTGGCTGGCACGACACCAACGGCGTAACGGGTCCGGAGTATACCATCACCCGCGGCAACAACGTGCATGCCTACGAAGACCGCGCGGCCCGCAATGGCAACCCCATCGGCTACAGCCCCGATGGCGGCCCCGACCTGTCGTTTGACTTCCCGCTGGACCTGACCCTCTCGCCCCAGGCCAACCAGGATGCTGCCATCACCAACTTGTTCTACTGGAACAACCTGATGCACGACGTAATGGCCTATAAGGGCTTCAACGAAGTGAGCGGCAACTTCCAGGTGAAGAATTACTCCAACACCGGCCTCGGCAACGACGATGTGCGCGCCGAAGCGCAGGACGGCGGCGGCACCAACAACGCCAACTTCTCGACGCCCGTGGACGGCTCGCGCCCCCGCATGCAGATGTACCTCTGGCCCGGCATCATCCGCGCCACCCTCACCGTGGCGCAGCCTTCGCCGGTGGCCGGCAATTACGCGGGCGTAGCGGCGGGCTTCGGCAAGAAGCTTTCCTCGACTACGCCCGTTACCGGCAACCTGGTACTGGTGAATGATGCTGCGGCTACTTCGCTAGGCTGCACCGTGCCCTTTACCAACGCGGCAGCCATGACCGGCAATATTGCCGTGGTAGACCGGGGTTCCTGCGACTTCACGGCCAAGGTGCGCAACGCCCAAAACGCGGGAGCCAAGGCAGTCATCGTGGTGAACAATGTGGCCGGCGACCCGACCGTAATGGGCGGCACCGACACGGTAGGCGTGCGGATTCCGTCCATTATGATTTCACTGGCCGACGGTACCACGCTCAAAAACAACCTGAGTGGTGGCGCTACGCCAGCAGCTTCTTTGATTGGCCAGGTGCCGCCCCCCGACCGGGACGGTGATTATGACAACGGCGTAATTGCCCACGAATACGGCCACGGCATTTCCAACCGTCTCACCGGCGGCCCCGCTGTGGCAAACTGCCTCAACAACGCCGAGCAGATGGGCGAAGGCTGGAGCGACTTTTTCGGCCTCTGGATGACCACCAAGCCCGGCGACCAGGGCGCTACCCCCCGCGGCATTGGCACATACGTATCGTACCAGGCTACCACGGGCGCGGGCATCCGGCCCCAGCGCTACTCCACCGATTTCGCCATCAACAACCAGACCTACGCCATGATTGGCGTGGCTCCCTACACGGCCGTACACGCCGTGGGCTCGGTGTGGTGCGCCACCCTCTGGGATTTGAACTGGAAGCTGGTGGACCGCTACGGCTACAACCGCAACCTGAAAGCCACCACCGGCGGCAACAACATTGCGCTGAAGCTGGTGATGGATGGCTTGAAGCTGCAAAACTGCCGCCCTGGCTTCCTGGATGGCCGCGACGCTATTCTGCGCGCCGACTCCATCTACAACAACAAAGCCAACACTTACCTGATTTGGCAGGTGTTTGCGCGCCGCGGCATGGGTATCGATGCCGAGCAGGGCTCCAGCAACAGCCTCACCGACCAAGTAGCCGGCTACCTGATTCCGACCCGCGTACTGGCCAACCAGCCCCAGCAGGAGCGCGACCAGCTGCTCGACCTCTACCCCAACCCCGCCAGCAACGACCTGACCGTACGCCTGCCGGTAAGCAGCAAGTCGCCGGTGCAGGTAACGGTGCTGACGGTGCTGGGCAAAACGGTGCTAACGCAAGCCGTACGCTCCACCGAGTTGCAGCAAGGCCTGCACCTGAACACGGCCAGCCTCGCGCCCGGCCTCTACATCGTGCAGCTGCGCTCCGATGCCGGCAGCTTCACCAAGAAGGTGCTCATTCAGCACTAAGCTGACTGTTGCCTGCATCCGGCGTTCAACGCTAACCCCAAACCCCGGTAGGCCCACGCCTGCCGGGGTTTGTTTTTGGTTTTTGCTGAGTGACCACAGCCTGTCCTTCCGACATTCCACGCATCAAGTGGAGAGAGGAATCTGGCTAATGGCTAAAGCAGTTCAATAAGCCTACTCAGATTCCTCTCTCCACTTGATGCGTGGAATGCCGGAATGACAAGGCGTAGGCGAATAGCGCAAGAGGCGCTGTATTTAAGGTTAGCAAACCTCTTTTCCATTCGGGCTGTTGTAGCAGTTGCCGTGCGCCGTTGGGCCACGGTTTTCTTTGGCTTAACCTCTGGCATCATGTCCACTCCGAATAGATTACACCTCAGCGTCCTCGACCAGTCGCCGATACGGCAGGGCGGCTCGGCCCGGCAGGCGCTGCAAGAAACCATTGAGCTGGCCCGTCTGGCCGACCGGCTGGGCTACACCCGCTACTGGGTATCGGAGCACCACAACACCGGTACGCTGGCCGGCTCAGCTCCGGAAGTGCTGCTGGCCCGGCTGGGTGCCGAAACCACCCGCATCCGGCTGGGCTCGGGCGGCGTGATGCTGCCGCACTACTCGGCCTTGAAAGTGGCCGAGAACTTCCGCCTGCTCGAAGCCCTGTACCCCGGCCGCATCGACCTGGGCATTGGCCGCGCCCCCGGCACCGACCGGATTACGGCCCACGCTCTCAACCCGCACAACGCCTTCCGCGACGAAGACTTTGCCGAGCAGCTCATGGATCTGCGGGCCTTCCTGCGCGACGACGTAGTGCCCGATACCATCCATGCCAAAGTGAAAGCCGCGCCGTTTGTGGATACCGTGCCGGAGCTGTGGCTGCTAAGTTCCAGTGGCCAAAGCGGCTTGTTTGCGGCGCACGTAGGGGCGGCGTTTTCGTTTGCCCACTTCATCAACCCCAACAACGGCCCGGCCATGGTGAAGCTCTACAAAGAGCGGTTCAAACCCTCGCCGGAACTGGCCGTGCCGCAAGCCAACGTGGCCATTTTCGTGCTTTGCGCCGATACCGAAGCCAAGGCCAACGAGCTAGCCGACGCCTTGGCCTTGCAGATGCTGAAGCTGGAAACCGGCGACCGGACGCCCATCGGCCCCCTTGAAACCGTCCGCCGCTACCAGCAGCACTTAGAGCCCGACCTGCTAGCCCGCCTCGACTACCACCGGACCCGCATGGTTTCCGGCACTCCCGAGCAGGTGCGCGCACAGCTGGAAGAACTAGCCGCCGACTACGGCGTGGACGAGGTAACGGCCGTCACTATCACCCACGACTTCCAGGACCGGCTACGGTCTTACGAGCTGTTGGCCGAGGTATTCGAGCTGAACCCAGTGACGCAGATGCTGGCGCAGGCCGTATAGACCACCACGAGAGCGACAGAACATATTAAAGGGGCTGGCAGCTATCTGCCAGCCCCTTTGCGTTCTACAACACAATCATTAATTAGATTTAATTTAATTAATCTACTGTTTTGAATTCTTCTAAATAGAAGCGTGCTTTGCATTGTTTTTAATCAGTCTAAACAAGCCAAGTGCTTCGGTTTATGCCCCGACCTTCTCTACTCCTGCTTCTTTCGCTACCCATAAGCAGCTTTCTACAGGCTGCACCAGTACCCGTACTAGCTGGTTCATCCTTCGTGCTTGCTACCTCTGGCACCGATGATGTGGCGAAGCGCGGTTGGCTAACGGGCCAGGTGAAAGATGCCGCCGGCAAGCCAGTGGAAGGAGTTTCAGTAGCCTTGAAGGGCACCTCATACGGCGCCACCACCAACGCGGAGGGCACTTTCCGCCTAACGGCGCAGTCGGGTTCTTACGAGCTGGTAGTGAGCAGCATCGGGTACGTAACGCAGGAACTGCCGGTAACGGTAGTGGGCGGCGAAACCACCACGGTACCCACTTTCGCGCTGGCCGTAAGCAACCAGAACCTGTCGGAAGTAACCGTAACCGGCGCTAAGTCGTTGAACCAGCGTGCGGTGAGCGTGGGCAAGCTGCCCGTTGCCACGCTTGATTTGCCGCAGAGTGCCGTAACCGTGGAGCGGGAGGTGCTGGAGCAGCAGCAGGTGCTACGCCTCTCCGACGCGCTGGTAAACGTGAGTGGCCTGTACGTAACCAGCACCACCGGCGGCACGCAGGAAGAGCTGGGCAGCCGCGGTTTTGCGTACGGCTCAAACAACACCTTCAAGAACGGGGTCCGGTTCAACAACGGTGTAATGCCCGAAGCCAGCTCCCTGGAGCGCATGGAAGTGCTGAAAGGCAGCGCGGCCATCCTGTACGGCAACGTAGCGGCCGGTGGCGTATTGAACCTCGTTACCAAGAAGCCCCAGTTTGAGCAGGGCGGCTCGGTGGGGCTGCGCGTGGGCAGCTTCGGTTTCTGGAAGCCGACTGTGGACGTGTACGGCGCCGTTGGCAACAGCGAGAAAGTGGCTTTCCGTTTGAACGGCACCTACGAAAACGCCAACAGCTTCCGCGACGAAGTGAAATCCAACCGGGTGTATGTGAACCCGTCGTTGCTGTTTGAGCTGACGCCGAAAACCACCCTGATTCTGGAAGGCGACTACCTGCGCGACAACCGCACCCCCGACTTCGGGGTGGGTGCCATCGACTACAACATTCTGGAGTCCAGAACCCGGTTCCTGAACGTGCCCGGCGCCAACAACGCCACCCAGCAAACCAGTGCCACCGCCACCCTCAGCAGCCGCCTTTCCGACAAGTGGCAAATACGGGCCGTGGGCGCCTTCCAGCGCTACGACAACGAGCAGCGCACCGGCAACCGCCCTTCAACCATTCGCAACGGAGTGCTGTTGGGTACTCCTGCCGTACCCGCCACGCCTACCAGGCCTGCCATACCTGCCACTCCCAACCGTTACAAGGAAAGCCTGTACGGAAACTTTGGCCGTACGCTCAGCCGCACCGAAACGGCCGAGAACTATTACCTCGCCCAGCTCGACCTGACGGGGCAGTTTCGCACGGGCTTCCTCGGCCACACCGTATTAATTGGGGCTGACGCCGACCAATACAACACCCAGTTGCTGTCGTATGCGGCACAAGCATATGACTCTATCAACGTATTCGACCGGAGCCGGGTATTGAATCAGCCGGCCAACCGAGTAAGCGGCTTCGATGCTCTCTACCGCGCCACTCGTACGCTTAGCAACACCCGCCGGGCTGGCTTCTACGTGCAGGATTTGATGAGCATCAGTGAAAAAGTGAAGTTGCTGGCTGGCGTCCGGTGGAGCTACCAGGAAACGCCGAGCGACGTGTACACCTTTGCTCCTCCTACCGCCGCCGACCAAACCTTGCGCGTAACTGCTCAGAACCGGCGCTACGACAACGCCTTCTCGCCCCGCCTGGGTTTGGTGTATCAGCCTATCAAAACCACTTCGGTATTCGCCTCCTACTCCAATTCGTTCACGCCGCAGGGCAACACCGTCACCAACAACCAGGGCGGGGCTTTGCCTCCTTCCATCATCGACCAGTTCGAAGTCGGTATCAAAAACGACTTGTTTAAAGGTGCTTTGTCGGCCAACGTAACCGCCTACCGCATCGTGAACAGCAATCAAGCCCAGGTTATTCAGCCGAATTTCAACAACGACCCTACTCAACCCAACCCCAATTATAACGTCAACTTCCCGAACGCCCAGGAGCTGGCTGGTGAGGTAACCAGCAAAGGCGTGGAAGTGGATGTGCAAAGCAAGCCCATGATGGGCTGGACGTTCATCACGGGCTACAGCTACAACCACACGGCCTACACCAAGAGCAATATCTACGAAAACGGCAGCCGCCTGCGCTACAACCCCGCGCACACCGCCAACCTGAGCTTGTTCTACAACTTCAGCAACTCGTTCAGCGACAACACCTTCCTGCGCGGCCTGAACGCCGGGGTTACCGCTTACTACGTAGGCGACAAGCTGGCTGGCCGCAACACCCGCCTCACCGTAGCCAACGATGCCTTCCGCCTGATCAGCATCCCTGATTACGTGCTGTTCGATGCCTCGCTGGGCTACACCTACGAGCGGTTTTCGGTGCGCGTGAAGCTGGCTAACATCCTGAATGAGCTGAGCTACAACCTGCACGATGACAACAGCGTGAACCCCATTGCGCCCCGTAACTTTGCCGCCACGGCCAGCTACCGGTTTTAAATTTTAGTGCTTCGTGCCTGGTGCTTCGTGCTTAGGCTGTTCTGTTCTGGAAAATCAGAACAACAGCCTAAGCACGAAGCACATCCAGTTCAGGCAAGACGAGCAACCCAGGCACGAAGCACAACGCACTAATTATTTACATATGAAAGTCTTCTTCCGCCGCATTCACCTATACCTCGGGCTGGCTTCCGGGCTGCTCATTCTTGTGGTGTGCTTCACGGGTGGGATACTGGTTTTTGAAAAAGAGCTGGAACAGGCCTGGCATCCGGAACGCTACTTCGTGACGCCCGCTACCACGCCGCGCCTGTCGTTGGCCCAGCTCACCGATGCCGTAAAAGCCGCCAAGCCCAAAGGCAAAATCAGTGGCTTCAAAGTGTACTCCGACCCCACCCGCACCGTGGAAGTAAACCTGGCCGGCAACGACAAAGGCGGCCCGCAGGGTGGCCCTAGCGGCAAACCGAGTCAGCCAGAGCAGCGAGCCGAAAACCGTGGAGCAGAAGCCCGTGGGCCGCAGCGTGGCGGACCAGACCGTGCCGAAGCCCGTGGCCCAATGGGCGGTGGTGCGGGTGCCGGCGGCAAAAAAGGTGGTCCGGGTGGCCCCGGCGGCAAAGGCCGCAACGTGGGCCCGCGCCTCTTCGTGAATCCGTACACCGGGGCGGTTATCGACGAAATCAACCCGCGCGAAACCTTCTTTCACTTCATGGAAGAAATTCACCGCGGCTTGGTGGCCGGGCGCACCGGCAAGCTCATCATGGGCATCAACTCTATCGTGTTCCTGTTCATTTTGGGTACCGGCATCGTGCTGTGGTGGCCCACCGCCCGCAAGGCCCTCACGCAGCGCCTGAAAGTGAAATGGGGTAGCGGCTGGAAGCGCCTCAACCACGATTTCCACATCGTGCTGGGCTTCTACACCTCGATTTTCCTGCTGATTATGGCCCTGACCGGCGTCGGTATGTCTTTCGATTGGGTGGGCAACACCATCAATACGCTTACCCACTCGCCCAGGCAGCGGCCCGAGCCGCCAACCTCTACCGTCCCAACAACCGGCGGCGCAACGTTTGGGGCTGATGCCGCGCTGCAAGCCGCGCAACGCCAGATTCCGGCGGCCGAAAGCTACTCGGTGCAGGTGCCGAAAGAGCCCACGGGCAGCATTCAGGTGGGCATGCTCCGCCCCGATGCCCTCACCGAGCGCGCCACCGACGACGTGTACTTCGACCAGTATTCGGGCCAGGTGCTGCGCCAGACCACCTACGGGCAGCAGCCGGTGGGGCAGCGCATTCGGGGCCTGTTCAAGCCCGTTCATACCGGCGCTATTTTCGGCTGGCCCACCAAGGTACTGGCTTTCGTGATTGTGGTGCTGGGCTTCACGTTTCCCATCACCGGCACCATTCTGTGGTGGAACCGTACCCGCAAGGCCAAAAAGAAGCCCCGCAAGCTGGTGGCCGCGTAACCCACCGAACCCGAATCCGGCTACATCGTATTTTCAAGAAGCGTCAGGCTATTCCGGCCTGGCGCTTTTCTTTTGCGCTGAGTTTTTTGGTAGCGTGAAGCCCTTGCGTTGCACTCCTACGCGGCTGGTGTCTCAACCTTAAGGCGCAGCGCGGCGCGAAGCAAAGGCTTCGCGCTACACTTCTGCAACTTACTTTGTTTATGGTATGGCCGTTGTTTCCGAAAATCGTATGGTAGCCTTCCTGCGCCGCACCGGCCTGCTCGACTGGTTTCTGTTGGGTCTGGCGGGGGCCGTGCTGCTGGCGTACCTGCTGCCCGACCTGGGGAGCAAGGCCAGCCCCATCCCCTGGAAAGTGGTGACGACGGGTGGCGTGGCCCTGATTTTCTTCTTTTATGGCCTGCGGCTGAATCTGGATAAGATGAAGGCCGGGCTGCGCAACTGGCAGCTGCACACGGTGGTACAGCTTATCACGTTTGTGGCGTTTCCGTTGCTGGCGCTGCTGGTGCGGCCGTTTTTCGGCAGCGAAAAAGCTGACTTGCTGTGGCAGAGTATCTTCTTTCTCTGCACGCTGCCCAGCACGGTGTCTACGTCGGTGGTGATGGTGGGCATTGCGGGCGGCAATCTGCCCGCGGCCATTTTCAACGCCAGTATCAGCAGTCTCATCGGCATCTTCCTCACCCCCATCTGGACCAGCCTCATCCTGAACACCGGCACCGGCGGGAGCCGCCTCTGGCACCTGGCCCTCGACCTGACGTGGCAGGTGGTGCTGCCCGTAGTGGCGGGGGTGCTGCTTAACCGGCGCTTCGGAGGCTTCGCCGACCGCCACAAGCAAAAGCTGCGCGTCTTCGACCAGGTTATCATCCTCTGCATCGTTTTCACTTCCTTCTGCGAGTCGTTTGCCGAGGGCATTTTCCGCAGCTACGTACCCACCGACATAGTGCTACTGGGCCTGGGCATGGTGGCACTGTATTTCGTGATTTTCGGGTTGGTGTGGGGGCTGAGCCGGGTGCTGGGCTTCTCGCGCGAAGACCAGATTGTGGCGCTGTTCTGCGGTTCCAAGAAGTCGTTGGTACACGGCAGCGTTATGGCCAGTCTGCTGTTTCCGGCTACCGCCGCCACCGGGGCGCTGCTGTTGCCGCTCATGCTGTATCATGCGCTGCAAATCATTCTG
Source organism: Hymenobacter telluris (assembly GCF_017313265.1). Lineage (GTDB taxonomy): Bacteria > Bacteroidota > Bacteroidia > Cytophagales > Hymenobacteraceae > Hymenobacter > Hymenobacter telluris. The sequence continues at coordinate 377,069 of NZ_JAFLQZ010000004.1, forward strand.
GCCAGCGTAATGGCGCAGCGGATGGGCCGCCAAGGGGCATTGGTGTAGGTTGCAAGTAACTGCATCACGCGTAGCTACAGGCTTCTGGTACAAGCAGTCAACTACGTGCATAAATAAGATGAAACTAACTTACCGCTGCACTAAGCCCAACTGTGCATAATAAAGCAAAACCAGTATCACCTTAGCTCAATAGTGTTTTATTTAGCCGATATGTTATATTTGAGATTATTCTTTTGCACAAAAGCCCGTTTCTCGGCATGAAAAAACTTATTCTGTCTTTTGTTTTATTTCTAGGCTACACCACCCTTACACTTGCCCAAACCCCTACTCAAAAAGTGTATGCTGCGGTAGTAAAGAATCAACCGGCTGAGGTGGCGGCCCTGCTCAAAGCCGGCGCCGACCCCAACGCCCCGGTGGAAATGATGCCTGGTTTCCCTACCAGCTTCCTGATTCTGGCCGCCGGCCAAAGTCGCACCGAAATCGTGAAGGTGCTACTTCAAAACAAAGCCCTGGTCAACAAGCCCGACAGCTTCAACGCCACCGCTCTGATGGCCGCCGCTGGCGAAGGCAATGCCGAGCTGGTAGCCCTGCTGCTGGCCGCCGGCGCCGACCCCAAGCTCAAGGACAAAGACGGCAAAGATGCCCTGGCCAGCGCCAAGGAAAGCGGCAACGCCGACGTAGTGAAGTTGCTCCAGGGGAAATGAGTTGCGAGTTGTCAGTTGTGAGTTGCGAGTTACCACTTGCCAGTTAAGAGCCACTGACAACCGGCAACTGGTAACTCGCAACTGGCAACTGACAACTCGTAACTGAAAACAAAAGCAGCCCAACCGCAATGTTGGGCTGCTTTTGCGCTTTATTGGGGGCTTGCGCTTATCTTGCCCAACCTCGCTCTGGCAACGCACGCCCCGTTTGGCTACGCTGCCGCCTCCGCCCCACCCCGGATTCTCTGCCTGATACCAGCCCGCTACGCCAGCTTGCTTCTGCATGGAGAACCTCTTGCCTATTGTTTTTGCCTCGGTGGCCGGTGCAGGCCACGCCTTCGAGCCCGACCACCTACTGGCTGTCAGCAGCATGGTTTCCCGGCGCGACAGCACGGTGCTGGCCATGAAAGACGGCCTCTATTGGGGCCTGGGCCACACCACCATGATTGCGCTGGTCGGCTCCGTGATTCTGCTGAGCCGGGCCACGTTTCTGCAATCTGGCTACTTCGAGGCGGCGGTGGGTTTGATGCTGATTATCATGGGGTTGAGCCGACTGGCGGGCAAAGAGCCACTGGGCTTCAAACTTAAAACCACTTCCGAGCACCGCGTAGCGTACACCGTGGGCCTCATTCATGGCTTGGCGGGCAGTGGTGCGCTGGTTTTGCTGGTCATGACCGAAATCAGCAGTCCGCTGCTGGGCATCCTGTATCTGTTGGTGTTTGGGGTGGGCTCCATCCTGGGCATGTTTGGCGTGGCAGGCCTGCTCAGCATCCCCTACACGCCCCGCATGCGCCTAAGCCGCCGCATCCGGCTGGTTACCGGCGTGGTATCGTCGGTGGCCTGCATTGTGTATGGCGGCTATATGATTTACGTGAATGTTTGATCTTACAACGACGGACCTCACCCCCTAGCCCCCTCTCCAAAAGAGAGGGGGGACTAGTTTCTAATTCATAGCTTAGATTTTTTAACGTTTAGAGTTAGAATTAGTCCCCCCTCTCTTTTGGAGAGGGGGCTAGGGGGTGAGGTCCCCCACCAGAACAACTATGCATCTCTCGCCCAAAGACCTTGACAAGCTGGTGCTGCACCAGGCCGGCTTCGTGGCCCAGAAGCGCTACGCCCGCGGCCTCTTGCTCAACTACCCCGAAGCCGTAGCCCTCATTGCCACGCAGCTGCTGGAGTTTATCCGCGACGGGGAGCGGGTGGCCGTGCTCATGGACAAGGGCAAGCAGCTCTTGGGCCTGAACGACGTGCTGCCCGGCGTGGCCGACATGATTGCCGAAGTGCAGGTGGAAGGCACCTTCCCCGACGGCACCAAGCTGGTAACGGTGCACCACCCCGTCTGCCGCGAAACCGGCGACCCGGCCCTGGCCCTCTACGCCTCCGGCCTCACCCGCACCGCCGAGAAGCTGGTCGTCGACAACGTGCTGCACCCCAACCCCGGCGAGTACCTGCTGGCCTCAGCCGACATTACCCTGAACGCCGACCGCGCCACCGTGGAGCTGGACGTAACCAACATGGGCGACCGGCCGGTACAGGTCGGCTCGCACTACCCGTTCTTCGAAACCAACGCCGCCCTGCAATTCGACCGGGCGCTGGCTTACGGGTTCCGCCTCAACATCCCCGCCGGTACGGCCGTCCGCTTCGAGCCCGGCGAGCGGAAACGGGTGACGCTGGTAGCCCTGGCCGGTGAGCGTATCGTGTACGGCGGCAACGGCTGGATTGATGGGAAGCTGGATGAGGAAGGAAGGAAGGGGGCATTAATTTCAATAAACAACAAATAATTACAATGGAAACAAATATATTCTTACAATTTGCAGGCACAATAATTATAACCATACTATTTATACTCTATTATTTTAGAGGAAAAGAAATAGCCAATATAAAATCAAAAGAAGTTACTCTATTAAAATCAACGCAAATAGAACAGGAACGCCTCAAAAGAGAGTTACAAGCATTGCAACATAAAATTCAAGCAAGAGAAGATGTTTTTATTAGGGAAATGAAAATATCTGAGGATACTATGACAGAGAATTTTCGCTTAAAGGAAGACATACTTAGAAAAGACATAGAAAATATTCAACTCAAACTCAACGAATCATATAGTGCCGTACCCCTGTTAGCAAATAAGCAATTTGATGAATTTAAGAAATATGAGCTTAATAATCTCAGAACTATTTTGGCTGAATCAGCGAATAAATCCGCACTTTCTGATTTAGAAAATTGGAAAATCAAATACGAAACTTTTTACAGGCAAGATGCAATTAACAGAAGTCAAGCGGTGATTCTAGGCAAGGTAACAGAACATCTAGTCCCTTTTCAGAAAGATTTTCCTTTCAACCCAAAGGAAGCTAGATTCGTTGGCAGCCCAATTGATATAATAGTATTTGATGGAATTGATAATGAAGATATTGTCAATATCTATATACTTGAAATAAAAACTGGAAGCTCATCATTAAACAAACGGCAACGTTTAATTAGAGATGCTGTTATCAACAAAAGAGTACATTGGCGAGAATTAAATGTTTGAATTGCCAATATTTTGATTCAAAAAATACGAATTAGTCAACAAAGTCTAGTATGTCCCTTCCCATCAACCGGCAGGCGTACGCCGATATGTACGGCCCCACCACCGGCGACAAAGTGCGCCTCGGCGACACCGATTTGCTGATTGAAGTCGAGCAGGACTACACCGTGTACGGCGAGGAATGCAAGTTCGGGGGCGGCAAGGTGCTGCGCGACGGTATGGGCCAGGCCGCCGGTATTGCGCAAGCCGATGCCCTGGACTTGCTGATTACCAACGCGCTGGTCGTGGACTACACCGGCATCTACAAGGCGGATATCGGCATCAGGCACGGGCGGATTGTGGGCATTGGCAAGGCCGGCAACCCGCACATCATGCCCGGCGTCACGCCCGGTATGGTGGTGGGCGTCACCACCGAAGTTATTGCCGGCGAAGGCCAGATTCTGACGGCCGGGGCCATTGACTGCCACATTCACTTCATTAGCCCCCAGCAGATTCCGGAGGCGCTGGCTTCGGGTATTACTACCATGGTGGGCGGCGGCACGGGTCCGGCGGCGGGCACCACGGCTACCACCTGCACGCCGGGCGCGTTCTACCTGGAAATGATGCTGCGCGCCACCGAGGCGTACCCGCTGAACTTCGGCTTCCTGGGCAAAGGCAACACGTCGCGTCCGGAGGGTCTAGTTGAGCAGGTGGAAGCCGGCGCCCTGGGCTTCAAGCTGCACGAAGACTGGGGCACCACTCCCGCTGCCATCGACCAGTGCCTCACCATTGCCGAGCAGTACGACGTGCAGGTGTGCATCCACACCGATACGCTCAACGAAAGCGGCTTCGTGGAAACCAGCACGGCCGCCTTCAAGGGCCGCACCATTCACGCCTACCACACCGAAGGCGCCGGCGGCGGCCACGCCCCCGACATCATCAAAATCTGCGGCGAACCGAACGTCATTCCCTCGTCCACCAACCCCACGCGGCCCTTCACGGTCAACACCATCGATGAGCACCTGGACATGCTGATGGTGTGCCACCACCTCGACAGGAACATTCCCGAGGACGTGGCTTTTGCCGAAAGCCGCATCCGGGGCGAAACCATTGCTGCCGAAGATATTCTGCACGATATGGGCGCCTTGAGCATCATCAGCTCCGACTCGCAGGCCATGGGCCGGGTGGGCGAAGTGCTGACCCGCACCTGGCAAACCGCCCACAAAATGGCCCAGCAGCGCGGCCCCCTCCCCGAGGACGCCGGCCGCGGCCACCACAATTTCCGGGTGAAGCGCTACGTGGCCAAGTACACCATCAACCCCGCCCGCGCCCACGGTTTCGCCAACGAAATAGGCTCCGTGGAGCTGGGCAAGCTAGCTGACCTGGTGCTCTGGAAGCCGCAGTTTTTCGGTGCCCGCCCCGAGATGATTATCAAAGGCGGCGTGATTGTGCAGTCGCAGATGGGCGACGCCAACGCCTCCATCCCGACGCCCCAACCGGCCTTTTCGCGCCCCATGTTCGGCGCCCTGGGCTTGGCCATCGGTGCAACGTCGATGGTGTTTGTCTCGCAGGCTTCGGTGGCGCATGTGCAGGCCAACTACGGCCTCACCAAGCAGGTAGTGGCCGTGAAAGGCTGCCGCACCGTGAGCAAGAAAGACATGGCCCTCAACGACTACCTGCCCAACATCGAAGTGGACCCCGAAACCTACCGCGTGACGGTGGACGGCGTGCATCTGACCTGTGAGCCAGCTACCAAGCTGCCGCTGGCGCAGCTGTATAATTTGTTTTAGAAACTAGTTCCCCTCCTCAGATGAGGATGGGTAAGGGGTGGTTGACCAGTCGTTGAACGATCATTAGATCTGGTTTTCTAGTTCTAGTTTTTCAACCACCCCTAACCCCTCCTCATCTGAGGGGAATCTAGCTTTTAGCTATAACTCCCGTCATCTTTTTCCCCATGCAATTCGTCCGGCTGCTGCACCTTGTGGATTCTGCCTTGCCTACGGGCTCGTTTGCGTATTCGTATGGCTTGGAAAGCAGCTTCACGTTTGGGCTGGTGAAGACACCAGGAGACTTCCGCCAGCAGTTGTACACGTATTTGCAGCAGGCAGCCAGCCTGGAGCTGCCATTCATGCACTCCTGCTTTACGCTGCCGGAGCTAGGCGAGGAAATGCGGCAACTAGCCGAAGAATACGATGCGCAGCTGCTGGTACCGGCGCTGCACCGCGCCAGCATCACGCAGGGCAAAACCTGGCTGAAGCTACTTACCTCGTTTTACCCCGAGGCTCGGCTACCCGCGCTTAGCACTTGGTTTGCAGCGCAGAAGCTGCCGCTACATTTCACGCTCAGCTTCACGCTGGCGCTGAAACGGGCCGGCTTTGCCCTGGCTGATTTACAAGCCGTGTATCTGCACATAGCTTTGCGCGACCAACTCAGCGCCGCCATCCGGCTGGGTTTCCTGGGGCCGTTGGAAGGCCACCGCCTCCAGCACGATTTCTACGCGGTATTCGAGCATTTGCTGGCCGAACACGGCGGCAAGCCCTATCATGAAGCCGCCCGCTCGGCCTTCCTGCTGGATACCGCCCAACTATTGCACGAAGATATTTACTCGAAGCTGTTTCAGAACTGAGTAATGTGCTGATTAAACCGACACGTCATGCTGAGCTTGCCGAAGCATCTCGCGTGCTGAGGTTGCAATAGTAATCCTGTGTCAGCACGCGAGATGCTTCGCAAGCTCAGCATGACGTTCTATTTTGCAGCAATCATTTCACTCATTGAAAATTAGCACATCAATACCATGGCTTTTGCTGATAAACTCGCCCTCTTACTGCACGGTCACACGCACGAGGTAATGGAGTCGCCGGGCGACTTCACCGAGCGGGAAACGCGCCGGCTCCCCTCCTACCGCAACTTCCGCAAGCGCGCTTTCACGGTGGGTATTGGCGGGCCGGTGGGCACAGGCAAAACTGCGCTGCTCAAGGCGCTGTGTGAGCGGCTGCGCAATGAGTTCGAGCTGGGCGTGGTCACCAACGACATTTTCACCCGTGAAGACGCCGAGTTTCTGATTCGCAACAGTGCCCTGAGCGCCGACCGGATTGTGGGCGTGGAAACCGGCGGCTGCCCGCACGCCGCCATCCGGGAAGATATTTCCGTGAACATGGACGCCCTGGAAGCCCTCATGGTGCGCTTCCCCACCCTGGATTTGCTGTTCGTGGAAAGCGGCGGCGACAACCTGGCCGCCCACTTCAGCCGGGAGCTGGTCGACTATTCCATCTACGTTATCGACGTGTCGGGCGGCGACAAAATCCCGCGCAAAGGCGGCCCCGGCATCACCCAGTCGGACCTGCTGGTTATCAACAAAATCGACCTCAAAGACCTGATCCGGGCCGACCTGGGCGTGATGGAGCGCGACTCCCAGCGCATGCGCGGTGAAGGCCCGTTCCTCTTCGCCCGCGCCCTCGACGGCTTCGGCCTCGACGAAATCATCAGCCACATTCACGCTGCCAAAGCCCGCGCCTTTGCTTCCGTGAGCGAAGACCGGCGGCCGCGTTAGGCTGTAGCGCGAAGCCTTTGCTTCGCGTATCGTTGCTGTAGTATAACACCACCCGCCGGTTGTTCAACTGATACGTGAAGCAAAGACTTCGCGCAACGTTAATACTTGCGGGCCAGCGGGTTGTAGCTGAAGAAGGCTTCTTCGGCCAGCACGGCCAATAGCTGGGCGCACAGCGGCTGCAAGGCGTGGCGGCTGTGCGCGCTGGCCCGCAGCACGTACACCTCGGGCCGGACCTGCGCAACAGCTACCAGACAGTCGTGGCCGCTTAGGTCGAACTGGGGCGTGTCGGGCAGGGGCATGCGGAGCTGTTCGAGCAGCTGGGCCAGGCGGGTGAAACGGGGGTCGGTGGGGTTGCCCACCAGGTACAGCGAGAAGGTGGTTTGGTAGGCGCCGAAGTTGGCCGGCGACGTGGCAATGTGCTCGGTTGGGTGAAAACTAAACCGATCCAGCAACACCAGGCGGCCTTCACGGCGCACTTGCAGCTCCGAGAAAAACGAGTGAAACTCGAATTTTTCGCCGATATCCATCCGGCCGGAATGCAGCCAGTCCACTACCAGCAGCAACGAATTGGCGGCCAGGTTCCAGTGCTGAAGCTGGCGGTAGCGGCTGCCGGCCTGCGGTACTACGGGGTCGGGAAACACCACGGCCAGCGCATCATCGGCTAGCGTCCCCGCCACGTGCTGCTCGGCCACCTGCCCGTCAATCGACTTGAATATCTTGGTGTTCGACTGCGAACTGACGAACAGCCGCGTGCCCGCGCCCCCTGTGATACGCAGCCGGATAGTGTCGCCGGCTACCATGCCGCCGCCGTAGCTGGACAGCACCACGTGGCACGAGCCGACTGGCGCGGCAGGATTCAGAAGCTTGAGCGGCTGTAGGTTACGGCAGGTAATGAGGCGGTTGCGGCCCTGCACCTGCGCCACTTCCAGCTCACTCCAATCAGTAACAGAGGGCATTCAGCAGGCGTTAGGCTGCAATATAGCGGACGGACGGTTGCAGCTGGCCCGCTTGCAAACAGCTTCAGGCTTCGATAAGCTTACCGTTTCGCGGATTTCGTTGCGGGCGGCGGGTCATAAAATATAGCAGCTGGTTGCTCGTCTTTACCAAGGAAACTCCCTGCTGGCGCGGGCAAAGCCGACTGCCCGCGCTGTTCAATTCTATGCCAGCCTCTCCTTCCAAGCCCATTACCACTTACCAGACCAGCAACTTCCTGGAGCAGTTTATGCCGGATGCTTCGGCCTTCAAAAAGCTGCGCATGGAAGGGTCGGAGTGGTTTTTTATTGTGGCCGTGGAGCAGATGTACGCGCAATTCAAGCAAGCCATTCCCCCTTCGCGCTCTACGGCGCATAGTTTGCTCTACCTTACGTCGGGGGCCGCGCGCATGCGCATCGGCAACGAGCAGTACACCATTCGGCAGCACGAGCTACTCCTGGTACGGGCCGGGCAGCTCTATTCCTTTGAGCCCGGCGACGAGAATACCGGTTTTCTGATTCACTTCCGCCACGACATGCTGCGGGCCAAGCTCAACGCCACCGATACCCCGCTGGCTTTCGGGTTTCTGGAGTTTTGGGGCCGCCCGTTCATTGCACTCGATGCCGAAACGGCCGGCTTCGTGGAAGACGTGCTGCGGCGCCTGCTGGCCGAGTACAACGCCCGCGAGTTACAGTATCCCGATATTTTGCGGGCTTATCTGCTGGCGCTGCTGCACGAGCTGAACCGGGCGTACGTGGCTACTCCCGTGGCACCGCAGTCAACGGCGCTGGTTATTACCAATCGGTTCAAGCAGCTGGTAGCCACCTCTTTGAAATCGGCGCATTCTGTTCGTGACTATGCCAGTTTGCTGCACATCACGCCCAACCACCTCACCAAATCGGTGCGCAGCGTGACAGGAAAGGCGCCGGCGAAGTGGCTGGAGGAAAGTATCGTGCTGGAGGCTAAGGCCCTGCTTTTTCAGAGTACCCTGGCGGTGAGCGAAATAGCCCTGGAAGTGGGAGTAGCCGACCCATCTTACTTCAGCCGGCTGTTCAAGAAGCACACCGGAATGTCGCCGCTGGCGTTCCGCAGAATGATTGGAAAGTCCTGATTTCGGCTTTTTCTGTGCTAACGGCAGCTAGCAGCAGCCCCGACCTTTGTGGCTCCTAAGTGGCCAGCCCCACGTTTTGTGGGGCGGCCACTTCGGTTTTGCTACTCTTGTTACTGGCTGTTTTCCTGTGTACTCTACGTTGTTGTTTCTGCACTCATTGGGCCGGTGGGCGGTAGTGGGCGGGCTTGTGTACGGCATTGCCCGGGCTTACCGGGGCTGGCTCGGCAACCAGCCGTTCACGCCCCTCGATAACACCATCCGGCATACGGTGGCCACCATTGCGCACGTGCAATTGATGCTTGGCTACGCGCTGTATTTCGTGAGTCCGTTGCTGAAAACCTTTCACTTGCGGGATGCCGAGCACGACCCCGGTACGCTGTTTTTCGGTTTCCAGCACGTAGCCGCCATGACGGTAGCCATTGTGGTCCTCACCATCGGCGCGGCGCGGGCCAAACGCCAACCAACCAGCACCGCTCAATTCCGCACGATGGCGCTCTGGTTTACGGCTGCGCTGCTGCTGATTTTGCTGGCTATTCCGTGGCCCTTTTCGCCGCTTGCCAGCCGCCCCTACTTCCGATTCCCCTTTTAAGTTCACTGATGCTGAAAACCCCTATTGGCCGCCTCCGCCTACTTGGCCTGCTGGAAGGCCTTTCGCTCTTGTTGCTGGTTGGCGTAGCTGTGCCGCTCAAGTATCTGTCCCACGACCCAAGCCTGGTACGGGCCATCGGCCCCATTCACGGCTTGCTGTTCTTGCTTTTCGTGCTGAATACCTTGCGGGTAGGCGTCGAGTATCACTGGCGTTTCGCCACCACCACCTGGAAAGTGCTGCTCGCGTGCATTGTACCTTTCGGCACGTTCTACGTTGACCGCAAAATCCTGGCGCCCATGCAGAAAGACGGAATGAATTCTTAACCAGAAAACCTTGTGTAGCTACGCAACGCCCAAAAGCCTGCACAACAAAGCCGCCGGACTACAGCAGCGCTACCAGTGAGCGGTACTGTGGTCCGGCGGCTTTGCGTGAAACGGATGCCGCATTGCGTTGCTCGTTTCAGGAAGCAGCTTAACCCAGCTTTTCCTGGAAGAAGGTTAGCGTCATAGCCCAGGCTTCGGCGGCGGCCTGTGGGTGGTAGCTGGGCCGTTCGTCGCAGTGGAAACCGTGGTCGGCGTAGGAAATGACGGTGTTGATGTAAGGCTTGCCAGCGGCGTCTATGGCCTCGGTTACTTCCGTGATGTGCGCTTTGCTGATGTGCTGGTCGAGGCCACCCCAGAAGAACAGGTGCGGCGCGTGCAGGTCGGTGGCCCGGTTTTTCAGGTGCTGGGTGCCCCCGCCGTAGTACGACACGGCCGCCGCCAGCGGCAGCACCGCATTAGCCAGAAACGACACCCGCCCACCCAGGCAAAACCCGATGCTCCCAATTTTATCGGTCACGTTGTCCTGCGCTTGCAGCCACGCGTGGGCGGCCTGCAAGTCGGCCGTCAAGCCTTCGGGCGTAATGGCCTGAAAGTGCGGGGCGGCGCTGGGAAAGTCGCTGTAGGGAATTTCCAGGCCTGGCGCGGCGCTCCGGTGAAACAGCTCGGGCGCTATAACCACGTAGCCGGCCGCGGCCAGCCGGTCGGCCACGTTGCGGATGTGGCCGTTTACGCCAAAGGCTTCCTGCAACAAAATAATGCCGGGGTGCGGGCCGGGGCCGGCCGGGAAAGCAGTGTAGGCTTGCAGACTGGTGCCATCAGGGGCGTGCAGCGCAACAGCGTGGGGGTAGCTCATGGAGTTTATAGGGAGTGGTTGGTGTGCGGTAGCGGCTTGCTACTTACTACTTGTACCTCAGTAACCAACGTATTGGGCAGGTAGGTACGTCCTCCTCGGAAGCTGGCAGCCCGGTGTTTTGTTTTGCGGGCGGTTGGGGGCTGACACGAAAATTACCGTCGGAAAAGGCAAGGAGCATTCATTATTATGTTACGCCTTGTTAATGCAGCAATGCTGCATTAACAAGGATTGTTTCTACCTTTGCCGCTCATTGGCAGCAAGCAAGCGTGCAAAACTGGCGTAGAATTACAGCTTGGTGGTTTATTGTGTTGCTCGTCCGGGTGCTTACCCCGGAGGCGGCTATGCTGCGCCTGCACTTTCACCAGCACTCGGAAGATGCGCCACTTGCCGCGCCAACTGTGAAGGCAGGAACCAAAGCCGTTCTCTCGCCCAAGCACCAGCACTGCCACATTGAGCAGCTCTATGATTCGCCCTTCCAGCCAGCGGTACCACTGAGCCTGGAGCCCCCCGTGCAGCTGCTTGCCTACGCCGTGTACCGGCCGCAGGCTCCCGTTTGCCGCGCCTTCCATCTGCTTGATGGCGCCTCCCTGCGCGGCCCTCCCGCTCACCGTGCCTAAACGCTGATTTCACCGCCGCTAGTTGCGGCCGGGTTGGGTTTGCACTGTTCCGTAGTAGCTTCTGCGGGCACTTGCCAATGGTAAGCAGTACTTACCGGCTATGCTTTCTGCTGCTTCAATGAAGCCAGCTGAGCGCCCCTATTCACTTGTCGAGCAAGGCCTTGTGCCTCGCAGCTAGTGTAGCTGCACTGGGCTGCTGTGGGCTAGCCATAGCCTATTTCCCTTTTCTTCTGATTTATCCCGGCACGCGGCGCTGGCCGCCGTGGCCGGGTATGCCCCTTTTTCATGCACCGACTTCTAATGTGTCTGCTGCTGCTCTGGCCGTTGCTGGGAGCAGGACAATCGGCCATGGGCCACCTCGACGGCCACGTGAATGGCCCAGGCGGCCACGGCCTGGAGGGAGTTTCCATTTTGGAAACCACCGGCCGTTTTTCTGCTTTGAGTGGTTCCGATGGGCATTTTTCATTGGCCTTACCACTGGGCGAATACACGCTCGTGACGCGCAGCCTGAGCCACCAGGAGCAACGCCGCACGGTGGTACTCAGCGCCGAAACCCCCAATCTGAGTGTTGATTTCACCTTGCAGCCCGTCACTAATTCCTTGCAGGAAGTGGAAGTGCTGGGCCGCAAGGAAACCACCTACAAGAGCGACTACAGCTTTGTGGGCACCAAAACCGCCACGGCAGCCATCGACGTGCCGCAGTCGATTTCCACCGTCACCAAGGAGCTGATGGAGGACCGACAGGCGCTACGGCTCACGGAAGTGGTAAAGAACGTGGCAGGCGTTACGCAATACTCGCACTACGACGACCTCACGATTCGGGGCTTCCGCAACGGCTACGAAAGCGGCTTCCGGCTGCTGAACGGGCTCCGCTCGGGTTTCAGCTACGGCAACTCGTTTACGCAGGCACCCCTGACGGTGAACCTGGAGCGAGTGGAAGTGCTGAAAGGCCCCGGCGCGGCGCTATACGGCGACATCAACCCCGGTGGCACGGTGAATATGGTAACCAAAAAGCCGCTCGATGTGGCCCGGCAGGCCGTTACCTTTTCCACGGGCAGCTTCAACACCATGCGCACCACCGCCGACCTGACGGGCCCACTCAGTGAGCAGAAAAACGTACTCTACCGTTTCAACGCCGGCTTCGAGAAAACCAACACTTTCCGGGCCGGGAATGATACCCGCTCCCTGATGGTGGCGCCTACGGTCACCTTCCTGCCCACCGACAAAACCACCATCAATGCCGAGGCGGTGTACACCCACATTGATGGCTACCTAGACCGGGGCCTGCCCATCCGCGGGGGCGACTTATACGCCCTGCCCCGTTCCTTCACGCTAAGCCAGCCGAGCGACTATTTCCGCACCAGCACCTACTACTTCAACGCCTCGCTCAACCACAAATTCACGGAGTGGCTGTCGTTTAATGCCTCGTACCTCGACTTCACTTACCACGAAGACCTGAGTGAGCACCGCACCCTGAACACCTACGCTGACGCCCCGGCCAACACAGTGATGAACCTGCGCTACTTCGACCGCCGGGCGGAGGAATACACCAAGAATCTGGCTTCCTATTTTGTGCTGAACGTGGCCACCGGCCCGGTAACGCACAAAGTGGTGGCAGGCGTAGACTACATCCGCTACAACACGGACCCACAAAGTACCATGTTTGAGGCCCGGCAGAAGCTGGTGAACGGCGTAACCTCGCCGCTGACTTTCGACCTTAAAAACCCGGTGTACGAAATCCAGGACCCTACCAAGTACCTCCGCCGGCCGCTGCCCCAGTTCTTTGTTGATTACATCAACTCGGTGTACCATACTACCGGCCTCTACGTGCAGGACCAACTCGACGTGACAGCGCGCCTCGGGTTGCTGCTGGGGGCCCGCTACGAGCTGTTTACTGACGAGCGGGACTACGGCAATGGCAGCCAGAACATCCGGCAAAGCCGCCTGCTGCCCCGGGCCGGCCTCACCTACGCCCTGCGCGACAACCTGAATTACTTTGTTAGCTACAGCGCCGGTTTCCGGCCGCTCAAGCCCGAGTACATCCGCTTTCCGGAGCGCTACGGCCGTAGTGCCGCCTTCGACCCCGAAACCAGCTACCAACTGGAAACCGGCCTGAAGGGCGAGTTTTTCAACAAGGGTTTGCTGGGCACGGTGGCGGTGTACCAGATTGTGAAGCGCAACCAACTGGTTAATACCGGCTCACTCACGCCCGACGGCGCGCCGGTGTACCGGCAAAACGGGCAGGCCCGCTCCCGCGGAGCCGAACTGGAGCTGGTGGGCAACATCTCCACCACCCTGAGTGTCAATGCAAACTATGCCTTCAACCACTCCGAAGTGCTGGAGGCCGATTTGGCGGTGGAAAACGGACAGCCGCTGGCAAATGCCCCGAAGCACTCCGCCGGCCTCTGGACCAAGTACACCTTCGTGACGCCGGCTTTGCGAGGGTTAGGCGTAGCCGTGGGTGGCAACGCCGTGGGCCGGCGCCGCACCGAAAACCAAGTGGTGAACACCACAACCGGCGAGCTGTACTGGGCTTACTGGCCGAGCTACACCACGCTGGACGCGGCCCTATTCTACACCACCGGCAAGTTCAATTTCCATGTGAACGTCAACAACCTGCTCGACAAGTACTACTTCGTCGGCGGCTACGACTTCTTCCGGGCCAGCCCCGGCGCGCCGCGCAACTACATGGCCACGCTGGGCTACACGTTCTAGGCCGGCTTACCTGTGCGCCTCATCCTCTTAGTTCCCTCGCCGATAGGGAGAGGCGGAGCATACAGCAAGAGCCGCGGACAGCCGGCGCAACAAGCCGTCTGGCTCGGCTCCTCTTTTCGGCGAGGGGCCGTTCTGGCGAGGCCCTCGTCAGAACGGCAGCATCACACCTTCTTACCCTTGTTAACACTCAATGACTTACCTCTTAGAAGCCAAGCAACTGCGCAAGCAGTATGCCGATAAGTTGGCCCTGCGCGGACTGAACCTGCAAATTGCCCCCGGCGAAGTGTTTTGCTTGCTGGGCCAGAACGGCGCCGGCAAGTCCACTACCATCAACTTGTTTCTGGGATTTGTGCAGCCTACTTCGGGCGCGGCCTTTGTAAACGGCCTGGAAGTAGCCACCAACTCGCTGCAAATCAAGAAACACCTGGCCTATATTCCGGAAAACGTGATGCTGTATCCGCACCTGACGGGCCTGGAAAACCTGGCGCTGTTCAGCCGCCTGGCGGGCTTCCGGTACCCCGAAAGTGAGTTGCTTACTTACCTCACCGATGCCGGTTTGCCACCTGAAGCGGTACGGCGCCGGGTGGACACCTATTCCAAAGGCATGCGCCAGAAAGTGGGCATTGCCATTGCCGTAGCCAAACACGCCCAGGTGCTGCTGCTCGACGAGCCCACCTCCGGCCTCGACCCCAAGGCCAGCAACGAGTTTTCCGAGCTGCTGCGCCGCCTTAGCGGACAGGGCACGGCCGTGCTCATGGCCACCCACGACATCTTCCGGGCCAAGGAAGTGGGCACCCGCGTGGGCATCATGCGCGAAGGCGAGCTGGTGGACGTGCGCCCCACCGCCGCCCTGAATGCGCAAGAGCTGGAGCAGCTTTACCTCACCTACATGAACTAGCCCGCCCATGATACACAGTATTGCCCAGAAAGAATTTGTCAGCATTCTGCGCGACCGGCGGTTTGGGGTGCTGAGCGTGCTGGTTTTGGCCTTGTTGCTGGCCGCTACGCTGGTCGGGCGCGCGTCCTACCGCACGTTGCAGCAGGAACGGGTATTGGCCCAAAGTACCGTCAATGAGCAGTTTCGTAACCAGCCGGCCCGGCACCCGCACCGGGTAGCACACTACGGCTCGTTTGCCTTCCGCCCCAAATCGGGCCTGAGTTTGCTGGATTCCGGCGTAGACACCTTCACGGGCAGCGCCGTGTACCTGGAAGCCCACCAGCAGAACAGTGTCAATTTCAGCCAGGCCCAGCAGTCCGGCTCCCTGATTCGGTTTGGGGAAATGACGGTGGCTTTCGTGCTGCAACTACTAGTGCCGCTGCTCATCATCTTCCTGTGTTTCGGGGCCTTCACGCAAGAGCGCGAAACCGGTACCCTCAAGCTGCTACTCAGCCAAGGCCTAACCATGCGGCAAGTGGCCTGGGGTAAGGTGCGGGGCTACAGCCAAGCTGTAGCGCTGGTGGTGGCCCCGGCCCTGGCCCTAGCCGCAACACTGCTGTTTACGGGCGAGGAATTTGCTTCCGGTGCCGACCTGGCCGCACGCCTGACGCTGTTTGTGCTAGGCTACGCGGTGTATTTTTTCCTGTTCGTGGTAGGCAGCGTGGTGGTATCGGCCACCCAGGCCAGTTCGCGGGCCGCCCTGATTATGCTGCTGGGTTTCTGGATTGTGAGCGGCATTATTCTGCCCAAAGCCACGGCCAACCTAGGGGCTTCGCTGTACCCTACCATCACCAAAGCGCAGATGGACGCCGATGTGCACGAGCAGGCCCAGCACGGCATCAATGGCCACGATCCGCACGACAAGCGCGCCGAAGCGCTGAAAGCCAGCTTGCTGAAAAAGTACGGTGTCGATTCCGAGGAAAAGCTGCCCGTTAGTTTGGCGGGAGTGCAGATGGCGGCCGGTGAAGAGTACTCGGCCAAGGTATATCAGCAGCACTTTGCAGCCCTCAATGCCACCTACGAGCGCCAAAACCGCCTTTCCGACTGGGCGGGCCTGCTGAATCCCTACCAGGCCATCCGGCCGCTCTCTATGGGCCTGGCCGGCTCCGACTTCACCCATTACGTGCACTTTCAGCAAGCCGCCGAAGCTTACCGCTACGGCTTGGTACAGCGCCTCAACGGCTTGCAGGCCAGCATGGGACCCGGCGACAAAGAGCGCCGCCTTGATGCTCATACGTGGCACGAGCTGCCGGTTTTCAGCTACCAGACTCCGGCTCTGGCCTGGGCACTTCCACACCTGCTATTGCCCATGGGGGCCCTGCTGCTCTGGGCGGGGCTGCTGAGCTGGCTGGGCTTTCGCCTGATTGCTAACACCACTGTTGCTTAATACGATGCATTTATTCTGGATTTTGTTTTCCTACGAGTGGCGGCACTTCCGCGCCGCCAAGGGCCTGGTACTTATGTGTGGGCTGCTGCTGGTTTCCGGGCTGTATGGCATCTACTACGGCACCACCGAAATCGAGCGGCAGCGCCAGCACCTGGCAGCGCTGCCGGAACTCACGCGCCGCAACGTGGCCGAGCTGAAAGTGAAGTTTCCGGGTCCGGCCGATGCCGGCGACATTGGCTACTACCATACCGCCTTCGCCGTGCACCACCCCGACCCGTGGGCGGCCCTCTCCCTGGGCCTGCGCGACGTGAATCCCTCCTACGTGAAGCTGCGCCTGCTAGGCCTGCAAAACCAGCTATACGCTACCGATAACACCAACCCCATGAAGGTGCTCAGCGGCAACTTCGACCTGGCCTTTGTGCTGGTATACTTGTTTCCAATGCTCATCATCGCGCTTAGCTTCAACCTGTTATCCAGTGAGCGGGAAGAGGGAATTCTGGTGTTGCTGCTGGCCCAGCCGGTACGGCCAGCCACAGTGCTAGCGGCCAAGCTGGCTTTCCGGCTCACCTTAGTACTAGCCCTGGCGCTGCTACTCTCGGGGGTGGGCATGCTGTGGGCCGGGGTGCCGCTGGATGGCCGCATCGGCACCTGGCTGGCCCTAACGGTGCTGTATTGCCTGTTCTGGTTGGCGGTGGCTTTGGTTGTGGCGGCGCTGCAACGCCCCTCGGCCGTGAATGCCGTGGCCTTGCTGGGGGTGTGGCTGCTGTTGGTGGTGTTGGTGCCCAGCCTGCTGAACCTGGGCGTGGCCGCCGCCCGCCCCGTGCCCCAGGGCATCGAGCTGACCATCCGGCAGCGTGAGGAAATTCATGCTGGCTGGGACCGACCCAAAGCCCAGACCATGAACCGTTTCTTCGCGCTTTATCCGCAGTGGCGCGATACAGCCACCATCCGGGAGCGGTTTGTATGGCGCTGGTACTACGCCTTCCAACACCTCGGCGACGTAGCCGTGGCTCCGCAGGCCACCGCCTACGCACAGGGCCTGCAACAGCGCTACAACCTGGTGGAGCAGCTTAATCTGCTGTCCCCGGCCATCAACGTGCAAAGCAGCCTCAATGCCCTGGCCGCCACCGACCTGCCCAGCCACTTGGCGTTCCAGCGCAGTGCCACCCGCTACCACGATTCGCTGCGGGCCTTTTACTACCCGTTTCTGTTCCGCAAAGTGGAGTTCACCCACGCCGACTACGCCCAGGAACCCACCCACACCTTCACGAGCCACCCCGAGCTGGCTACCACCTACCGGGGCCTCCTGAAGCTGCTGCTGAGTGTGGCGGCGGTGTACGCGCTGGGCGCGCTACTGCTGCGGGTGCGTTCCATAAACCCACGTTGAGCGTAGCGCGCCCACTTCTTGGCAAGATACGTTTGGGGGCTTACTCTTGCGCTTGCGCCGCTATTTGCCCGCCAGGCACTACAGTGGACGCCTCACCTTGATGCAGCAGGCGCACCACCAGGCCGGTCCAGCCGGTTTGGTGGTTGGCCCCCAGGCCGTGGCCATTGTCGCCGTTGAAGTACTCGTGGAACAATAGGTTGTCCTGGAAGTGCGGGTCGGTTTGGAGCAGCTCGTAGTTGCCGAAGGCCGGCCGCCGTCCATCCGGGTCCTTAAGCAGCAGCCCCGCCAAACGCTGGGCCAGGGCATCGGCCACTTGCCTGAGGTTGAGCTGGTTGCCAGAGCCCGTCGGATATTCCACCAGCAGTGAATCGCCGTAGTAGAAGTGGAATTTCTGCAACGACTCGATGATGAGGTAGTTGATGGGAAACCAGATGGGCCCGCGCCAGTTGCTGTTGCCCCCGAACATGCTCGATTCGGCCTCGCCGGGCACGTAGCCCACCGAGAAATCATCTTCCTCGGTGCTGAACACGTACGGGTGCTCCAGGTGGTAGCGCGACATGCCCCGGACCCCGTGTTCAGCCAGAAACTCGGTTTCGTCGAGCATGCGGGTGAGGATACGGGTGAGGCGCTGGCGGCGCAGCAGCCCCACCATGTGGCGAGTGTTGCGGCCGGGCTCTTCCCAGCGGGCCACCAGCTGCGCCAGATACGGCCGGTTGGCCAGCAGCCAGGTGGCGCGGTTGGTAAATTCGGGCAGGCCATCCAGCACATCCTGCTCCACCACTTCCACCGCAAACAGCGGAATCAGGCCCACAATGGAGCGCACTTTGAGCTTGGTGCGCACGCCGTCGGGGGTGTGCAGCACGTCGTAGTAGAAGCCGTCTTCTTCGTCCCAGAGGTTGAACTGGCCGTCACCGCCACGGGTCATGGCATCGGCAATGTACAGGAAGTGCTCGAAGAACTTGCTGGCCATTTCCTGGTACACCGGGTTGGTTTGGGCCAGCTCCATGGCCATGCGCATCATGTTCAAGGCAAACATGGCCATCCAACTCGTACCGTCGCTCTGCTCGATGAAACCGCCAGTCGGCAGCGGCGCGCTTCTATCGAACACCCCAATGTTGTCGAGGCCCAGGAAGCCGCCCTCAAAGATGTTCCGCTCGCTCTTGTCTTTGCGGTTCACCCACCAGGCAAAGTTCAGGGCCAGCTTATGGAACATGGCTTCCAGAAACACCCGGTCGGCGGTGCCGGTGCGCTTTTTGTCCATCTGGTACACGCGCCAGGTGGCCCAGGCGTGCACCGGCGGGTTCACGTCGGAGAGGTTCCACTCGTAGGCGGGCAATTGGCCGTTGGGGTGCATGTACCAGTCGCGGGTGAAGAGGCGCAGCTGCTGCTTGGCAAACTCCGAGTCGAGCATGGCCAGCGGCAGGCAGTGAAACGCCAAATCCCAGGCTGCGTACCACGGATACTCCCACTTGTCGGGCATCGAGATAATGTCGGCGTTGTGGAGGTGGCGCCAGTTGCTGTTGCGGCCGGCGCGGCGGCGCGGCGAGGCCATATTGCCCACCGGGTCGCCGTCGAGCCAGCGGGCCACATCATAGTAGTAGAACTGCTTGCTCCAGAGCATGCCGGCAAACGCCTGGCGCTGCACATTGCGGGCGTCGGGGTCGGTCAGGTTTTCCTGAAGGCAGTCGTAGAACTCGTCGGCTTCCAGGCGGCGCGTGGCGAATAGGTCCTCGAAATCGGCGAAGGGTGCTTCGTGCGGCACGGCACTCAGGCGCAGGCGCACCACCCGCGGCACGTTGGGCGCCACCCGCAGCTTGTAGTGAGCGGCGGCTTTAGTGCCCTGTTGGTTGGCGCCGAGGGCAGTGGTGTTGCCACCCACCACGTAGTCGTTGATGCCGTCTTTGTAAGTGGCCGGGCCGTTGGGCAGGTGGCCGTAGAGCTTGGGGTTGGTGTCGTTTTCGCAGAACAGCAGGCGAGGCTGCTGGTCACAGTAGAGCTGGTAATTGCCTAGCGCTTCGTGCTCTATGCCTACGGTACCAGGGCCGGTTTTGTGCAGTTGCGGGCGGTAGTCATTGTGGCCCCAGCCCCAGGTGTTGCGGAACCAGAGCTGCGGCAGCAGGTGCAGCCGGGCCGTACGGGGGCCGCGGTTGTGCACCGTTATCTGAATGAGCAGGTCGTGGGGGCCGGCTTTGGCGTACTCCACCACCACGTCGAAGTAACGGCTGTCATTGAAGATGCCGGTATCGAGCAGTTCGAATTCGGGTTCCTGGCGGGTGCGGCTGGCATTTTCGACTACCAGTTCCTCGTACGGAAACTCTCCCTGCGGATACTTGTAGAGCATCTTCATGTAGGAGTGGGTGGGCGTGCTGTCAAGATAATAGTACAGCTCCTTCACGTCTTCGCCCCGGTTGCCCTGCCCATTGGTCAGGCCAAACAGGCGCTCCTTGATGATATGGTCCTGCCCGTTCCACATGCCCACCGAAAAGCACAGCAGCTGCTGGTCGTCGCTGATGCCGGCAATGCCTTCCTCGCCCCAGCGGTAAGCGTAGCTGCGGGCCATGTCGTGGGTGATGTAGTCCCAGGCGTTGCCGTCGGAGCTGTAGTCTTCCCGGACGGTGCCCCATTGGCGCTCCGTCAGGTAAGGCCCAAACTGTTTCCAGGCAGTTTTCTGCGTATTGGCTTCTTCTAAGCGTAGTTGTTCCTGCATGATACAATCGGGTCTTCCCGGCGCAAAGGTACGGCCCGCCGTGTAGTAAGGCCCGAACGGACCCGACAACGGGACTGGTAACAGAAGTAGGTGGGATTGTAGCGGAGGGGCAGTTCGGTTGCGCCGAATGAAGTTCTGCCCTACTGGTTTTTTAGAGAGAAGGTTGCTACCGTGGCGGTTACAGCTACCTTTAACCTCGCTGTGCTTAAACGTATTACTATGTCTTTCTTACTCCGATTAAAGCCCTGGCAGCTATTTTCTTTAACATTCGGATTACCGCTACTTTTTTCGCTTTGCGGCAATATGGCCCTATTCATGAAACCACCGCAGATGCCTATATTCATAGGCTGCTTCATTGCATCTGTGGCCCTATTTACTACTGGCTTATTTTGCTGGCTGTGGGCCTTAGGCACTCAGTTACCAACCCTTTTACCTAAATCGATGCTAGCAGCAAGCACCAAATTAAAAATAGGGCTTGTGCTGCCATCTTTTTATATCATAGCTGTTTTGGCCTTATTCGCAGCAGGTGTGTCCAAAGGTTTTTCGATTAGTCCGGCTATTCTATTATTTATACTTCCGTTGCATATGCTTTCTATGGCTGGCATTTTTTACAGCCTCTACTTTGTAGCGAAGACATTAAAAAGCGTAGAGTTACAACGTCCCGCCAGCCTTAGTGACTGCCTTGGCGAATTTTTTCTTCTTTGGTTCTTTCCCGTTGGCATTTGGCTGATTCAGCCACGTATTAATCGATTATTCGCACCAAGTCGAGCCAGCTAGCAATTGGTTTTCTTACCAAAAAGGTATTTCTACTTCGCCGCCTGAATTTCCGCTACGGCCTGGTCAACCAGCGTGGTGGTGTGCGCGGCCGTGGGGCGGGTTGTGTGCTGTTGCTGCACCTGCCGCAATAGCCCAATCAGTCGGTTGGCATCAACGTAGGGTTTGTAGCGCACAGTCAGGTCTTTGATGCGGGTGATGCCTTCGGTTAAGGCTGCGGGGTCGTTGAGGCGGCCCAGGAACTCCGCTACGCCGGGCAGCATCCCGAAGCGGCCGTTCGGGTCGGCGGCATCGTACTTGGCCAGCACCAGCGGCCATTGCGCGGGGCTGCCGGCGCGGCCATACACGCTCACCATGGCCACGGTTAAGGCGCCTTTGTTATCGGCCTCGAAAGCCGTGGTGCGGGCCAGGGCTTGCCGGGCATTTAGTTGCAGCAGCCCCTGAAGCGCCGCCCCCTGCACCCGGTACGATTTACTTTCCAGCGCCTGCTCGAACAGCTTGCTATAGCGTTTCTCCTTGAGCGTACCCAGCGCCGTGAGAGCAGCAGCCCGCACCGGCAGCGCCGAGTCGATGGCGGCCAGCCGGGCCAGAATGGGCGCGGCGGCGGTGCGCAGGGCGGGGTTTTGGAGGTCGAGCAGTTCAACAGCCATTTCGCGCAGGGCGGGCGAGGCGTCGGTGAGGCTGGCTACCAGAATTTGTTGGGCCTGCGGAGTAGCCAATTGCGTTTTGGCGGCGCTCAAGGCCTCGCGCCGGTCGAGGTAGTGCGGGGCGTGGCGGTACTGGTAGGCGAAGTCGGGCAGCGGCTTGTGGTCCTGCTTCTGCCACACCAAGGTCTTTTCGGCGTCCACGTTCACCAGGTCGGGCTTGCTGGCTAGTGGCATCCGAAAGGTTTGGGTGGCCTCGGTCATGGTTACGCGCTGGCGCTGGGGCTGGCCGTTCACGTAGTAGTCGATGGCAAACGGCAGCTGAAAAGGGTCGCCGGGCTGGGTTTGCTTCACCGTCACGGCCTGGGTCTTTTGGGCAGCATCCCAGCTGTAGTCAATCGTGACGACGGGGTGGCCAGCGCGGTAATACCACTGATTGAAAAACCAGTTTAAATCCTGCCCCGACGCCTCTTCCAGCGCCAGCCGCAGCTGGTGCGGCTCCCCTACCCCAAACGCATTCTGGGTCAGGTAGCGCCGCAGGCCCGCAAAAAACACGTCGTTGCCGAGGTAGGTGCGCAGCATGTTCAGGATGCTGCCGCCCTTCTGGTAGGTCACGTTATCAAACATGTCCTCCTTGTCGGCGTACTGGTAGCGCGCCAGGTGCTTGTCATGGCTGCCGGGGGTGCGCAGGTAGTTACGCAGGCTCCGGTCGGCCTGGGCGGCGCCGGCATCGGGGCCGTAGGCGTGTTCGGCCCACAGCACCTCGCTGAAGTTGGCAAACGACTCGTTCACGGTGAGGTTGCTCCAGCTTTCGGTGGTTACATAGTCGCCAAACCAGTGGTGAAACAGCTCGTGGGCCACTTCGCGCTCCACCAGCGTGTAGTCCCAGTCCAGTATCTCGCGGGCCGTGCCCTGGGCGTGCGGACCGAACAGCGAGGCCGTAGTATTTTCCATGGCTCCGGCTACGTAGTCGCGCACCACCACTTGGGCGTACTTGTTCCACGGATACTCCACGCCCAAGCGCTGTGAGAAGAACTCCAGCATGGCCGGCGTCTTACCGAAAATTGCCTGCGCCTGCCCGGCGTATTGGGGTTCCAGGTAGTAGCTCACTTCCTTACCGCGCCAGGTTTCCTTGTGGATTTTGAAGTCCCCGACGGCCATCATGAACAGATAGGGCGCGTGGGGCAAATCCATCTGCCAGGTGTCGGTGCGCAGACCCGCGCCGGCGGGCTTCTGGCTGACCAAGGCGCCGTTGCTGAGCGTGACGTACTTGCTGGGCACCGTCAGGCTGATTTCCGAAGTGGTTTTCTGGTTGGGCTTGTCGATGGTCGGAAACCAGGTGGAGTTGGATTCCGATTCGCCCTGGGTCCAGATTTGTACTGGTTTGCCCGCCACGGCGCTATCCGGGTTGATGAAGTACAGGCCCTTGGCTCCGCCGATGGCCTCACTGCCTTTTAGCTTCAGCTCGTCGGGCTTGGCCGTGTATTCGATGTAGAGGGTGTACGTGGTGCCCGGCGCCACCGTCTTGCCCAGATTGACGCGCAGGTTGGTTTGGTCGTAGTCGAATTTCAGGGCCTGCTGCTGCTCCCCGTTTAGTAGGGCTACGCGCTTGATGTCCATGCCTTTGGCATCAAGCCGCAACGAGTCAGTAGGATAGCCGTGGGGCTTGAGCGTCACCCATTCTTTGCCATAGAGGTAGCGTTTGGTGTAATCAAAGCGCACGTCCAGCTTGGTGTGCACCAGGTCGTTGATTTTGCGCGGAGTAGCGCGGTAATTGGTGGCCGGCGTTTGAGCCACGGCGAATGTGGCCCCAATCAGGCAGCCGGTAAGCAGGAGTATATGGCGCATAGCAGCAGCAAGGTATAACGCCTTGCGTCCTCCCAGATAGCAACGCCCTGGCAACAGTTGCCCGGCTCGCGCAAAATGACGGTCTTTATTAGAGTGCGGTATAGCTATGCCGGCCTTGGTGTAGTCCGATTTTGTACTAATTGAAAAAGCCGCCACCCATCTGGACAGCGGCTTTTCATATGGTTTGAAAGTACTGGCTACTTAGTTTTTCACGAAGCGGCGGGTTTGCTGGATGCCATTTTCGCCGGTTACTTTCAACAAGTAGGCGCCCAGCGGCAGCTTCGTTACGTCAAGCGTAGCGCCCAGGCTGCTGTCCAGCGCTTTGGTCAGGACCAGCGCGCCGGTGGTCGAGTAAACCGTTACCTGACCTTTTTGCACGGCGGCCGTTAGCGTGAGGTGCAGTAGGTCGGCGGCGGGGTTGGGGTAGAGCGTCAGCTCGGGCGCGGCAGTGCTCTGCCCGAAGCGCACTACCTGCACTGGCGTGTAGTTGACGGTGCCATCGAGGTCTACCTGCTTGAGGCGGTAGTAGAGCGTGCTGGCAACGGCAGCGGCCTTGGCATCGGTGAAGCTGTACTGCTGCCGGGTGTTGCTGGTGCCACGGCCAGCTACCGCACCTGCTTTCTGGAAGCTGCGGCCATCGGCGGAGCGCTCTACCTCGAACCCGGCATTGTCTTTCTCGGTGGCCGTGGCCCAGGTCAGCAGAGCATCGTTACCTTTTGCCACCGCCTCGAAGCTGGCCAAGGTAACCGGCAACGGACGGGCCCCGATAGTGAACGTCACGGGCTGGGTGGTTACGCCGCCAAACTCGTCGGTGGTGGCCACGGCTATGGTGTAGGTACCGGACGCCAGCAGCAACCGGTTGGCAACGGTTACGCGGCCAGTGGTGGCGTTGAGGATGGTACCGGCGGGCAGGGTATTGCTGCCCGAGGCCAGCGCCGCCGAGCGGATACCGTTGTCGGTAACTTCAGAAGCAGCGTTGTACTCGCCGCCGTTAGCGTCGAAGGCGCTGGTCAGCACGTCGCCGTTCTGGTACGGCACGGCGCCGCCTTTCACCGGACCAGCCGTAAACAAGGCCACGTTGTCTTGGCCAACTGGCAGCACGTAGGCAGTAGCGGCCGACGTAGCGGGCATGGCTGAGTTATCGGTGGCGGTGTAGGTGAAGTAGGCGTTGCCTATGAAGTTCTGGCCGTTGGTATTGAGCGGGTCAGCAGGGTTGCTGTACGGCCGGAAATAGAGCTTATCAGCATCGGTAGCGGTAATTACTTGCCCGGCACTTACGGCCGTGAAGCTTGCTCCATCGGCACTGAAATACAGATTGCCTTGCGTAGCGCCTGGCACCGATGCTACCGTGAACGAGGCAATAGAGCCATCGGCATCCTGGGCGCTCAGCGGCGACAGACGCAGGTACGAATCGGCGGTGTTACCGTCGGGAGCGGTGAGGCTATTTACGATGGTGTTGGCCACCGGCGTCAGGTTGGCGAGGTTGGTGGTATACGTCTGGGTATCGTCGGTGGCGCTTTGCGTTGAGGTGGTTGTGACGGTACCGGTTACGGGGTACGAGGCCATACCAGCCGGCGCCGGGAACGTAACGGTATACGCGGCCGAAGCGGCCTGACCGGCTTCCAGCGTACCAATGGCCGGGAACGTTACGGCACCAGTAGCTGGCACGTAGGTTCCGCCGCCCGATACGCTAACGGTAGCGGGATTGAGGTTGGCAGGAATCTGGGCCGAGAAAACCACCCCCTGCGCTGCCGAAGGGCCGTCGTTGAGGGCGCGTAGCAGGTAGGTAACCGGCTGTCCGGCCACCACCGAGCCCGTCAGCACCGAGGCTTGCGTGCTTGGCCCCCGCACGATGGAGCGCAGGTTCAGGGCCGGCGTTACGGTTACGCTCGACACGCTGGTGTTGTTGGTTGGTGTACCGTCGCTGTTGTCGGAATTCACGCTGGCTACGGCCGTCAACGGCCCCGTGCCGGGCGCTGTTACCATGATAGTATTGGTGAAGGCATTTGTGCTGCCCACGCCCTGCAAGGCATATTCCCAACTTACAATACCCGAGGCGGGGTCGTAGGTACCACCGTTGGAAACGGTTACGGAACCGGCCGCTAGCTGGGCTGGCAACGCTACGCGCTGCACTACGGTAGTGGCCGCCGCCGGGCCGCTGTTGGTGGTCGTGACGGTGAACGTAACTGGCTGCCCGGTTACCTGGCTCGTTACGTTGGCTTGCACAGTGGTAGCCATGTCTACGATAACCGCCCCCGAGCGCAACACACTGGTAGTGGTGGTAGCAGCGTTGTTGACGCGGTTCAGGTCGTTGGTGCCCGTAGTTACGCTGGCCACAGCCGTGGCCGTAATGGCCGCTACGTCGGGCGCGCTGAAGGTGATGGTGCTAATTGTAGCACCGCTGGCGCCTACTGGCACGTTGGTTTGGGTGGGCAGGGTCACGAGGCCATTGGCAGCATCATAGGCATTGGCAAGCACTGCACCGGCCGCGTCGCGCACTACTACGTTGGTCAG
This sequence comes from Hymenobacter telluris, assembly GCF_017313265.1. GTDB lineage: Bacteria > Bacteroidota > Bacteroidia > Cytophagales > Hymenobacteraceae > Hymenobacter > Hymenobacter telluris. Next base: position 403,201 of record NZ_JAFLQZ010000004.1, read on the forward strand.
GTTCACGGGCAGATACACGCTTGTTGACACGCTGCTGGCCGGCGAGGTACCTGCGTTGCGAACATCAACCGAGTATACCACCGGCGTACCGTTCACGGCCGTGGCCGGCCCGGAAATACGAGCTACCACATCCGAGGCGGCGGTAGTAGCTACCGTAATGGTGCTGCTGTTATTGGCGGGAGTGTTGTCGGCCGAGGTGGTAGTGGCATAGCCAACCGCCGGGAAAGAAGTGGCCGGGGCATCAAACGACACCGTGTTGGTTACGGACTGGCCGGGAGTTAGCGAGCTAATCACCGGATACGCCAGCAGCGCTTGGTTGGGTTGTACATCCAGGGTCCCCACCGAAGTTGGTAGCGTGTTGTTGGTGTAGGTCAGGTTGGCTACGGCCGGCGGCATGCGCACAAACTGCTGCACGTTGGCGGCCGGCATCAGGCCTTTGTTGGTGGTGGTAATGGTGTACGTTACGCGCTGGCCGGCCGTAACGGTGGCCGGACCAGCTACCGTAGTTACCACGTCGGTGGTGGGGTTGACGGTTACCATGCTGGCAATATTGTTGTCGGCTGGTACGGGGTCGGGGGTGGCAGTGGTGGCGCTGGCATGGAGCAGCAGCGGCCCGAAACCCGGAGCGGGTAGTTGCACCGAGTTGGTGGCAGCAGCACCGCTGGCCAAGCTCAAAGGCGCGCTCCAGCTTACTACGCCGGTTGCTGGGTTGTAGGTACCACCGTTGGAAATGGTTAGGGTAGCAGGGTTCAAATCGGCGGGCAACGACAAACGCGGCTGTACCGCTGTAGCAGTACCGGGGCCGGCATTGCTGCTGGTCAGCGTCAGGGTTAGTGGCGCCCCGGCCGCAATATTTGCCACGGCATCTCCACTGCTGGTAGTGGTAAGCGTTGAGTACACGCTGGCCGCGGTGCCCGTGGCTGGGCTGAGCACAGTAGAAGCAGTAGCGCTGTTGTTGCCGGTTGACGTCTCCCCTGCCAAAGCTGGCACCGTAGCCGTAGCCGTAACCGTGCCGGCGGCGGCGTCCATCAAGCTGATGGTATTGTTACGGCTCTGGCCCGCTGGAATGTCTTGGGCCGGGAATGTTACAACGGTAGTATTGCTCCCACTGTTATACACTGCGGTTCCCATGTTGGAAATAAACAGCCCCTTCTGGTTGCCGGCCAACGACACCGTTTGTACCACTCCGGTAGCAGCGGCCGGGCCAGCATTGCGGGTAACCACGCTGAACGTAAACGGCGTACCAGCGCCAGCGGTGGCCGGGCTGCTGATGGTGGTACTCAAGTCGAAGGCCGAGCTGATGTTCACCGTTACAACTGCCGTATTATCGGCCGTATTCAAATCAGCAGTGCCAGCGGCCACAGCGGCGGTACCCGTGAAAGGACCATTGCCCGGCGCATTGAATGTGACGCTATTTGTGGCGCTACCGTTGCTCGCCAGCGAAGCTACTGTTGGGAAGGTAACCAGGCCCGTAGCCGCATCGTAGCTGCCCCCATTCGAGAAAGTAAGGGCGCCGTTGGAGCCCGTGCCGGTTAGGCCGGCGGGTAGTTGCACGGTTGGGGCCACGCCGTCAACTGAGATAGTACCGTTGTTGGTGGTTTGCACCGTGAAAGTTACCGGCTGCCCGGCGGCCACGGTGGCATTGTTGGCAGGCGCCGTTACACGCACGGCCAGGTCGGCGGTGGGTTGCTGCACGGTTACTACCAGGCTGGCGGGGTTGGTGGGCGCCCCGCTACCGTCCAGCACTACATACGACGTAACGGCGGTGCCTACAAAACCCGCTACGGGAGTGAACGTGACGCCCCCCGTGCTAGGGTTTACGGTAAACGTGCCCTGGTTGGCAAGGGTGCGGGTGCTCTGCGTTCCGGCCTGCGTGGGGTCAATATCAATAGAGCCGGGGTTGAACGAGTTGTTGCTGTCGGTATCCAAGTCGTTAGCCAGCACATTCACGGTAGCAGCTACCTCGCGGGTGGTGGTGGCGGCATCGGCAATAGCCGTTGGGGCCAGGTTGCACGAGCCGAAGTACACGTCGTCTACGGCCAGGTCGTTGCCGCCAATGGCGGTGCTCACGTTCCGGATTTCCAGCACTGCCTGGGTGTTATTGCCCGAGAACCACACGTCGGAGAAAGAGAACCACGTATCCGGCGACCGTTCGGCCTTGATCGTGCCCGATATCGATTCGCCGTTGATAACAAAACCCATTTCCGGAATACCATCCCCGGTAGTTGAGGCGGGTGGTGGCAGCAGGTTGTTGAAGAAGGCCGAGAACGTGTAATAGCGGTTCGGCTGCACGGTCACCGTCTGCGAGTAGAACGTGCGGATGGCCGATGCGCCGTTTACAATCAGGAAGTTATCATTGGCCACGCCTGCCGTGTGGCCCGTACCCTGGAAGTTGGGGTGGTAGGTGTTGGCATTGGAACCCACCGTGTAGGTCCCTTCCGGATACACCCCAGAGTTGGTATTGCCAGTATAGCCCGAGGCTACGTAGCGGTAAGTGGTGGAAAAGCCCGTGTTGCCGGCGTTGAAATCAGCATTGGCCAGCAGGTTGGAACCCGAAGCCGAAGTGCAAGCCGTGTTGGTGCTATACACGCGCAGGTTGACGGTAGCCGTGCTTGAGCACAACGACGTATTGCTCGTTGTGGAGTTGCAGACGCGGTATGTGAAGCTGTCGGGACCGGTGTAGTTGGTATTGGGTGAGTAGCGGTAAGTACCGTCTGGGTTGAACGTTACGCTACCACGCGTCGGGCTGGTCAGCAACGACGCCGTGAAAGGATTCTGCTCCTCATCATAATCATTGAGCACCACGTTGCCATTAACAGTGGTGTTGAGAGGCACGTCGCGCGAGTCGTTCTTGGCTACGGGCTGCACTTTGCACCACGTCATCTGGCTGATACCGATGGCCTGTTGGCTGGGATTTGCAATGGCTGTCCCGTTGCTATAGGTAACCACCAGCCGGGTTAAGGCCACCGGAAAGCTGACCGTCACCAGCCCGGTGTTGTTGCTGGTGTTGCTGATGTCGGCTGCGCCGGTTACCGTGTTGCCGGATACGGTTTGGTAGGTTGTGCTGTACGCGAAGCTGCTGGCAGGCAGGCTTACGAGGTTGCCATTCACATCATACCCATCCAGCCGCACCTCATCGATAAAGCCAGGCGTAGCTCCGGTGGCTTTGTCGATATCCTGTAGCGTGATAGTGTAATTATATAATGGCCGGCTGAAAGCGAAAGTGACGGAAGCACTTTTGGCGGCATTCGACGAATAGTCGGCAAACCATTCCAAGGTGTTGTAATCAAGCTGCCGGCTTTCGTCTCCGAGCCCCAATAAGCCGCCATACTGGCGCACTTGGAGGTAGCTGGCCGGGGAACTGGCAGAAGCACTGTAGCTTCCGGGCGTTACATCGGTTGGGGTGCCGCCAATGTTGCTACCGAGAGGGTTGGCCAGATTAGGAGCCGTTGTTACGTCCCAATCTTCGCCGTTTCGGCTCCCAAAATCCAGCGTGGTGGTAGCGCCAGCTGGGCATTGCGCCTGCACAACACCATGGGTAAGGGTTAACCACCCCAACAGCAGTAAGGATAGGCGTAAGGTTGTTTTCATAAGTGAAATGAATCGAGGAATTAACAATCCGGATAACCTGCTACTCACCAACCTCCTGCCCAAACAGTTCTTGCCTTCTCCGCATCAGACGCTCCTATTCACTTGATGAGTGCATAGGAGACAAGGTCATTGATTTTCACCCGCTACTCCTTCACGAAGATACTTTCACCTCAACTCAGTATCTTATTTTCATTCTATTCATCCCAAAATAGAGCACTTATTCTCAATATAGTTTTGCCATACTCAGCCTTCCCCATTTTTAGACATAATGAATACTTGAAGCATTTAGTTAATTTGTTATTTTTTATAATTATACAACTACAACAACTCGCCCGCCTTTATATCTCACCAACCATACATATAGCTATACAACAACTATTTGGCTTACATTCTTACCACCTTATATGTTTTCAAACACCACAGCTGCTCTGCAAAAGCATTCACAAGAAACCATTAGCTCATCTATAATATAACTATTACAATTTCCCTTTTTTAATTTTATTGAATACTCAAAAGCACTTCTATCCAACACGCTTTATCATACAACCTATAATCCACGAAAAACGCCAACCTGATCAGGTTGGCGTTGTACAATTTTTTATCCTATTACATATACTACCCCACTACAAAGGTGCGCATGCTCATCCCGCCGAAGCTTACTTCCTCATAGGCATGGTGAATAGCATCATCAGCCTCGGCTAGGGCCAGGCTGTAGAGCATTGGAATGTAGTGGTCGGGGGTGGGCACGGCCAGCGGGCCACTAGCGCCGGCTTGCTGGTAGTGTGCCAGTGCCAGCAAGTCGCGCTGGTCGATTTTCACTTTGGCCCACTCGTCAAATTCCTGTGCCCACGCGTAGGGGGTGGCGTCGTTCTGCATGAACTTGGGCATGCTCTGGCGCAGGTTGTGCACAATGTTGCCGCTGCCCAAAATCAGAACACCCCGGCGGCGCAGAAACTGAAGCTGCCGGGCCAGCTCGGCGTGAAAGGTCATTGGCTTATGGTAATCAATGCTCAGCTGAAACACCGGAATGTCGGCTTCCGGGAAGATGTGGTGCAGCACGGTCCAGGTACCGTGGTCGAGGCCCCACTCATCGGTGGGGTGCGCGTCGGGCAGGGCAGCCAGCACTTCCTGGGCTACGTCGGGGGCGCCGGGCGCGGGATACTGCATAGCAAACAGTTCCTGCGGGAAGCCCCCGAAGTCGTGGATGGTTTCGGGCCGCTCATTCACGGCCACAAAGGTGCCGCGCGTGAGCCAGTGCGCTGATACTACCAGCACCGCCCGCGGCGGCTGCACATTGCGGATGTCGCGGCCCAGTTGGTGCAGCGTCTGGGTGAACGGGTTGTCGGCCAGCGCGTTCATCGGGGAGCCGTGCCCCACAAAAAGCACGGGCATTTTGCTGGTTTTCTGGAAGCTACTGGCGGTTTTATGGAGGTCTTGCAGGGAGTTCATGGCAGAGGCGAAAGGCAGCACCGCTAGTGTCTTCAGGAAGTCTTTGCGGTGCATAGGGTTCATCATTTTTACTTAACAAAAATACCCCACCTACAGTAGCGGGGCCTTGATATAGGATAAGAAAGAAGAGTCATGCTTGCTTCACCACACCTAGAAAGCCTAGAACTCGTGGCCTACGGGGTGTTTGTTGCTGATGGTGAGCTAGTAGTTGTAGCTCACCAGATTTTGCACCTACTTATCCAGCCAAACACTTTCCTCTGAATGCGTAAAATCAGCTCTATCACCTACCTTTCTATTATTCAATTTCGCAACTTGCACAACAATACACCAGGCGACTATTGCTTAAGAAAATCCTGCAATCATCCCTTCTAAAAGCTAGCCTATCCTGTTCATGTAATGACTTTAGAGGAATTCCTACGCGCCCTGTTCACCACTGGCCAAGCTACCGTAGTTGGCCAACTCGACCCATTCACTCCGGCTGATCTGCATCAGGCAACCCTGTTGCTGCAAGAGGCTTATGCTGAAGATAAGCTGCACCTACCGCACACAGCGCCGCCCTTTTCAGCGGAGGCAGCGCTGTGGGCAGCCCAGGTATTATACCGCGCCGTTCAACTGACGCTCCTGCGCGACCTAGACGACACCGCTGTACGGGCTAGCTTAACCCACTACCCTAACCCAATTAATCCGGCTGTTGTGTATTCTGCCGACCTTACCCTGCGCTACTTGCCCGACTTGCTGCACCTAGCCAAAGGCTTGGCACCAGCCGATGTACTCGTGACGCGCCTGCGGGAACTGGCTCAGCACTGGCCTTTCTCGTTCGGTGGACCGGAGCCAGCCGCCCCGCAGCAACTTGAACCGGTGTTGGGCCATCCAGCCTTACGCGCTGCTTACGCTGACCGCATCATTGAAGCCCGAAACCTGGTACGCGCCCAACAGGCCGAAACGGCTATCCTGATTCGGGAGGCATTAGGCCATTATGCCGCCGAACTGTGGCCTGAGTTTAACTAGCTGACAGCTCCCACTGCTTAGCGCAGAAGTTGTTACCCCCTTACCTGTCTCTACTATACTTTAATGACTACCACTCCCCCAAACAACTGGCTCTTAGTTGATAAGCTGCATCAGGTAGCGCGCCACCTCAAGCGCACCTTTGTAGGCAAAGATGATATTATTGACCTCATGAGCATTTGCCTGGTAGGGCGCGAAAACCTGTTTTTGCTGGGACCTCCCGGTACCGCCAAAAGCGCCTTGGTTCGGGCGCTGGCCCGGCAGCTACAAGGCAATACTTTCGAGTACCTGCTTACGCGCTTCACGGAACCCAACGAATTATTCGGCCCTTTCGACATTCGAAAGCTGCGGGAAGGTGACCTGGTTACCAATACTGAGGGCATGCTTCCGGAAGCCAATTTCATTTTTCTAGACGAACTGCTGAACGCCAACAGCGCCATTCTCAACAGCTTGCTGATGGTGCTGAACGAGAAAGTATTCCGCCGGGGCCGCGAAACCCGCCCGCTGCCGGCCCTGATGATTGTGGGCGCTAGTAACCACCTGCCCGAAGACGAGGCGCTCCAAGCCCTCTTCGACCGGTTTCTGGTGCGCGCGCACTGCGACTACGTGGCCCCTGACCAGCTTACCCAAGTATTGGAAGCGGGCTGGACTCTGGAGCGCCCTTCGCCCACCGATCAGCCCGAAATTACGGCCGACGAAGTGTTCCAGCTCCAGGCCGCCTTGGCGACCGTCGATTTGCAGACCGTACGCCCAGCTTACGCTACTCTTATTGGCAAGCTGCGGCAGGCGGGCGTACCAGTTTCCGACCGCCGGGCCGTGAAGCTCCAACGCCTACTGGCAGCCAGTGCGTTGCTGTGCAAGCGCACCGAGGCTATTGCGTCGGATATGTGGGTGCTTCGCTACATCTGGGACACCGACGAGCAGCGGGAAGTGCTAGCTGGCATCGTCAACTCGGTGGTGGAAGCCGATGAGCACCCCCATCAGCACCCGCGCGCTTCACTGAGTGCGGCACCCAATGCCGACGATATTCTGCGGGAGGTAACTACGCTCACCGAGCAGTGGCATCACCCCGATACGTCGTTGGCTGACCGTGCAACCATCAAAGACCAGCTACGCTACTTGCAGGGCCGCTGCCAGTGGATCAGCAACGCCGTGCAGCGGGAGTACGTGCAACAACCCCTCGACAGCTTGTGGCAGCAAGTATTGCAGGCATGAAAGCACTCGAACGGCTGCTAGTACTAACTGAGCAGGATGGCCACACGCTAGGCACCGTCCGTACCCAGCCGGGGCTGCGGGTTGCCCAGACGGCAGGACAGATTTGGCTGCGCGGCTTGCCTGCCACTGGCGAGCTAGCCCTTGTGCTGCGGCAGTTGCCGGCAGTAAGCGGCTACAGCCTGAATGCGCAAAACCAGTTGTTTCCTTCGGGCAGCCAGACGCCGACCGGCTTGCTACCCGAGGTAACGTGGCAGCCCATCCTGGACTTTGTGCCGCTCGAAATTCCAGTGGCGGCCCTGCCCGGCCAGCTACCTACGCCCCACCACTGGCAACTGATTGCGGCTACGTACGCGCCGGCTGGCAGCGCCCTGCTTACTACCCTGCCTGCCTGGAAAGCATACGCTGACACAGCTCCCGAAATCCGGCTGCAACAACTGCGGTTTGCCGTATCGGCCACCAATGAGGTAGTAGTGCTGGGTACGCCGCTGCCCCCTATTCCGGGCCGGGAGTTGTGGTTGTGCGAGAGTCTGCTTTTACCGGCTGGCCTCGATTTTGAAACACCCTTACTCGCGCTCTTGCTCGCCCGAAAGCTCAACCCGCATAACGACGCGCTGCTTTTATTCTCGCCAACCGGCGAATGGGAACGAGTGGAAAGACGCTTCCTGTTGCCAGCTTCCCGAAGCGCGGTTCGTCTCACCCTTGGCAACCCAGCGCATGCGTGATACACCAGCCGCCAATATCACCCAGCAGGCTTTATCCTACTTTCAAAGCCCACAGCCTTATTTCTGGCACTGGGTTGAAAACGGAGAAGTAATTGAGTGGACTAACGGCACCACTATTTGCTACCGCGAAGAACTGGTGCAGTTGCTCTCCTATCTGGCCCCCGACGGGCTGCCCTCCCTGAGCACTCTGCTCTTGGTTTTGGCTGCGTGCAATGATGGATGGGGAGAGGCCGATGATCCTATGCGGGCAGTGTATAATCTACTCTATAACTCGCGCTTAAGCGGTACCCGCCAACAACCCGCTGAGTTGAAAGCGTTGGTTGATCAGGCTACCAGCTTTCTACAAGTAGTTGCCGCCCTGCCGCCTGAGCTTCGGAAAGGCCTTGGTAAGCGGCAGCTGCTTTTCGAGCTGTTTGCGCAGCAGTATCGGCCCTTACCAGGCCGCTGGGCGCAGGCGGTAGTAGACGAATGGGCCAGTGGCCGCCTGGATACCCAGCTGTTGGCATCGGGCCCAACCCTAACCAGCCAACGCTTAGAGGTAGACCTTTCCCTGCTTAGCCGAGCATACACGCGCTTTCCAACCACGGAAATCCTTGATTCAAAGCTATTCACTGGCCTAAATCAAGCGCCTGAACCACTAGAACTACTACCCCTGCCTGCTGCTCCTGAGGCAGCTGACGTGCTAAGTGAACTGGCCGCCGACCCCAAAACTGCTGGGCTGGCCCGGCTCACTCAACGGTTGGTGGCGTCTATTCGGATTCCGTTGCACGCCCAGGGCACCAGCGACCAGCCATTCGGAGGCGTGTCGGATGTAAGCAACCAAGGCAGCTTTGACCGGCTGCTGCTGAGTGAACTAGCGCAAGATGACCTGACCCTAACCGCCCGATTGGTAAACAATGAAGCCCTGTATCTGCGGCGCGAAGAGCCGCCCCACCAAGAGCAGCGGCAGCGCGCCCTCCTACTCGATACTACCCTGCGCATGTGGGGCATCCCGCGGGTGTTTGCGCTGGCGGCGGCATTGGTCTGTGCAATGCCGCGGCGGCAGTTGTTCACAGTATCAGCCTATGCGCTTGGGGGCCATCAGGTGCAGCCGCTCGACCTGACCACCAAAACCGGCGTTACGCAATCCCTGGCCCACCTCGACCCCGCCTTGCACTGCGGCGGTGCCTTACAGGAGTTTGTGCGCACATTACCCCCGGTTCCGCTCACCGAGGCGCTGCTTTTTACAACCGCCGAACAGGTACAACAGCCCGCTTTTGCATTGTTGCTTTCCGAACTGAAACCAGCTTTGCGCTTTTTGATAACCGTGGACCGCACCGGCGAGCTACAGTTGCACGAATTCACAAAAGCCGGCCGCATCCTGCTCAATACCACGCACCACGACCTCGACGAACTGTTGTTTGCCCCGTCCAACCTACCTCTTCGGCCGAGCAGCAACGAGCAACCTGCCTTTCTTGCTCAACATCCCGCTCCACTGTTTTTTCCCACTTTCGCCTACAATCCAGGTCCTCACAACACGATGCATCTTCCGGACATGGGCGTGGTGGCTGTGACGAGCTTGCAACGGATTCTGTATTGGCCCCACCGAACAGAGGGCGCCCGGGAACTACTATCCTTTGTCGAAGCCGGTAAGACAACCTTTGGGTTCAATGGCCACATGGTTTGCTTGCTGGTAAGCGACCAAGCCAAACGGCTGCTACGCTACTATCAGCTATTGCCGGAAGGCGAAATGCCGCTGACGATAGACTTGTCAACCGAAATCAAGGATGTGCAAAGCACGTTGGAAGTGCACTTCATTTGGCCGAACTTTTTGGTGCGGGTTGATGCTAATATTCGCCTGATTGATTGCCGAACCGGCGTTGTGGTGAAGCGCACCTACTTCGACCATACCAAGAAGCCTGACGTTTCATCCGAACGGTTTAATAACCAGCAGATAAAGCTGCACGTCAACAACGGCTACAATGTACTGCTGAGGGTCAACCGAATTAGTATAGACAACGAGGGAATTTTGACTGTTGGCGGGCATAGTTTGCGGCTTATCAACGAAGACCGGCTAAAGTTTACCAACAAAACCAAGGACAGTGTGGGGCACGAGGCAGCCCAGGCAGAATCCGACTCCTACTTTCTGCCATTCAACAAGCACGTAGCGTTTCGTCGCTTTGTGTGGCCCAATGGCAGCGAAGCGGTAGTAGATGGGCGTGGCCTATTGCACTTGCGCAGCACCGACGACAGCGTGCCAGAAATTACGCTGGTATTAGTGCTGGGGCAGGCTACGGCCGCCTGGGCCGCCGATGGCAAGCGGGCTGGGTCGTCGTACTTTATTGGAACTACACCAGCCAATTTTACGCCGTCCGATTTCTTGCCGGCCAATACATTCTATCAGCAGTATATTCAACAATTTATCAAACAGCTTCTCTGACATGCATCTGTCTCTTCACCAGTGTGCTACTGCCCAGCGGCAGGCCTGCGCTGCCTTTCTGCGCGGCTCCGATCCGGCGGCTTGGCTGCGCGAAATCGGGCGCTGGAATGTGGCACCAACGGAGCTGACCTGCTATGTGGTACCAGAGTCTATCCGGTCGGTGCAGGCGGCCGGGCTGCTGGTAACGGGCCCCGCCGGAGCCACCTGGGCTAATGACTGCCTGGAACCGTACGGCAAGGTAGCGGAACGGCTATACTTGCCCTTACACGCCCAGCTTTGGCCGGCTACCACCCCAGAGGAGTTGCGAAAGGCTTTGTTGTGGCCACAGCAGCTTTTCCATCCTTCCATTGGGTTGGTAGGTTTTGCTGATACCGATGCTATTGACTTAGCCGATTTGCTGGTTTACCCGCTGGCCCGCCCTACTGATTGGGCATGGGCGCGGGCGGGCTTGCCACGCCGGCCGGGGTTGCAGCACGTGCGGGCCGAAATTCCACCCGTAGCCGAAATGATGCAGTCGTTTCAGGAGTTGGTGGGCACAGAGCCACTGGCGCAGTTGCCAGGCCCCAAAACTAGCCAAGACGGCACCGCCCAAAACCTGCTTGACAAAATCAACCGCGGCTTGCTTAACGCTTCTTTGCCGGCGCTACAAGGGTTGCTAACCGGCGCAGCAGGCCTGGGCGCCGCATTGGGTGGTGTACTCTCCGTCCTACCAGGTCTGCCAGGCGGGGCCTCGGCGGGGCCGGGCAGCTCTGCTGGTCCAACTTGGGCGGCGCGCCTGGAAAACTGGATGCTTGGCCAACTCGCCGATCTGGAAAAGAAACGTGAAAGTGAGATTGAACGGCTGCTGAGATTATTTGCCGACAACCCCGAAGAAGCCCTGAAGTACGCTATTCCGCTAGGTAGCATGTACGAAAACCGGGGGGCAGCCACTCCGTCGGCGCTGCTGGGGCCGCGGTCCACCCTCTTCGACTTAAGCCGCTTAGGCGGTGGCGGCCGAGTGGACGCCTGGAATGTAGACGCTTACCGGGACCGGTTGCGCAAGCAGTATCAGAAAGCTGCCGAGCAAGAGGCCGCCGCTGGGCACTATAAAAAGGCAGCCTACATCTACGCCCATCTGCTTGGCAATTACTATCAGGCCGCAGTGGTGCTAGAGCAGGGCGGCTACTTCCGCGAGGCAGCCGCGCTTCACAAAGACCACCTCAACAACCGCATTGCCGCGGCTGAGTGCCTAGAGCGTGGTGGCTTGCTACTGGAAGCCATAGACCTTTATGTAGAGCTTGAGAAGCACGAAAAAGCGGGCGACCTATACCGCCGAATGCAGCAGGAGCCCCAGGCTACCGCGCAGTACGAGCAATGCGTGGAAGCTGCCCTGGCCACTCAGAACCACCCCGAAGCCGCGCGCCTGCTGCACAGCAAGTTAAACCGCCCCGACCGCGCCCTAACCACTTTGCTACAGGGGTGGCACAGCACTCACCGCCCAGATTTTTGCTTGCTGCAATACTTTGAATTGCTGGCCGACCTCGCCCGGCAAACGCTCAGCAGCCAAGTGCGGCCGTTGTTTGAGCAGCATACTCCCGCGCATAAACGGACGCAGTTACTGGAGGTACTGGCGACCGTCAACGAATCGTATCCTGACCCCGAGTTGCTGCATGCCTCCCGCGAGGTGGCCTACGAAATTATTAGCGCAGAGGCCAGCACCGGCGTGGTTACGCATCTGCCACTCCTCAAGAAGTTTCTCCCCAACGACCGGCTGGTAGCTTCTGACTGTGGCCGCTACGCCAACAGCCAACGCACTAGGGGCGCAGCTACACTACCAGCTACAGGAGCTTCAAACCTTGACGCAAGTATCCACTGGCACCAAGCCCTGAGCCACCGCACGCAATTTCTGGCGTTGGGCTTCCGGGATGGACATCTACACTTGGCGCGCGGCAACTGGTACGGCCACGTGGAGTACTACTCGTGGCCGAATAGCCTGAAGTTTGATGAACGCATCCGGTTGGTGGCCGATGCTAGTCTCAGCAATAAAATTCTACTCTTTCTTCCCGACAATGTCACAGTAGCCACCCAGCGCCTACCGAAAAACAAGTACTTCGCGGAAGAACTGACGGTGTACTGCCCCGAGCGGCTCCCGCCAAATACTATCGGGCTGGCAGTTTTGCCAGGTAGTGCTTTCCTAGCGCTGAGTGCCCGGCCCGATTGTTTGTATGCCTACCGATTAAACGATACCGTCAAGTATGAGCCTTTTGAGTTGCGCTTTAAGGACGAGAAGTATACTATTCCCTCATCATTGCTGGCTACTTCCTTTCTTCAGATACTCTACCGCAACGGCAGTTTTTATATCTCCGATGACGACCTATTACTAGAATTCACGCAAAGCAACGAACAGCTAGGTGAAGTACACTTAGCTTACAGTCCAATCTACTCCTCGACTGCGTCACCTTATGTGCACGATGTATTATTGGCAATAGCAACCTCATCTGGTACCTTCGTGTGGCGCCCAGGCCAATCGAAGCACTTACCAGAAGAGCCTTTGTTCGACGGAGAACAGGCACCCGTTGATGCCCAGTTTGTAGGTGCGGATTTTCTAGTTGTGGTGGAACAGCGGCAGGCCAGCCTGTACCAACTGAAAACGCCTGAAATAGTGTCGAAAGTCATCGAAGCTCCTGAAAACACCTTGTTTATTGCTATTCTGACCACTTCAAACCGTCATGAATTTGCATTGCTGAGCGCAAACGGTCAGATTTCCAAGCATCCGATTCCAATCAGTTCTTAGTTGCGCTTAAACAGGAAGCACAAAACGCCCCGAAACCAATTGGTTCCGGGGCGTTTTCATGCAACAGCAAGCCAATACTTACAGCAGCTTATCCATGTAGATGGGTAGCTCCCGCACGCGCTTGCCGGTGGCGTGGTACACGGCGTTGGTAATAGCGGCGGCTACCCCGAGCATCCCCACTTCACCAATGCCTTTCACGCCCAGCGGGTTCACCTTGTCGTCTTCCTCTTCCACGAAAATCACGTCGATGTCGTGGATGTCGGCATTGACGGGAATGTGGTATTCGGCGTAGTTGTGGTTCATGTAGCGGCCGAAGGTATGGTCCATTACGGTTTCCTCCATCAGGGCCATGCTGATACCCCATACCACCGAACCAAGCACCTGGCTACGAGCGGTTTTGGTGTTGAGGATGCGGCCGGCGGCCACGGCGTTTACCACCCGCGTCACGTGCACCGTGCCCAGGTCTTCGTCTACCCGCACCTCGGCAAATACGGCGTTGTGCGAGTGCATGGAATAGGGCTGCTGCTTGATCAGGTTGGGCATAGCCGACGTTTCCGCTTCCAGCTTTTCTTCGCCGCTGGCAGCCAGAATGTCCCGAACCACCACGGCCTCACTGGGGTTGGCGCTCAATCGAATCTGGCCATCAGCAAAGTGTACGTCGTCGATGCTGGCGCCTTTGAGGGGCGAGCCTTCCATCTTCTGGGCCAGTTTGAGCAGCTTCTCCCCTATGTCGGTGCACACGTTTTTCACGGCACTTCCCACCGAAGCGGCCGTCCAAGATCCACCCTGCACGGGCGCTTCCGGCATGTTGGTATCGCCAAGTTCGAACGTCACGGCCTCGATGGGCAAGCCCAGCGTTTCGGCCGCAATTTGGGTCATAATGGTGTAGGTACCGGTGCCGTTTTCGCCGGCAGCACTCTGCACCAGCAGCTTGCCATCGGCGGTGAAGGTGGCTTTGGCGGCGGCTTTCTGCATGGAAGCATCCCACACGCCCCCGGCCATTCCCCAGCCAATCAGCTGGTTGCCTTCGCGCATCGAGCGGGGCTCGGGGGTACGTTTGTCCCAACCGAAGCGAGTGGCACCCTCATGGTAGCACTCCCGCAGCTTTTTGCTGGAGAAGGGCTTCTTCATGTTCTGGTCCTGCTCGGCGTAGTTGCGGATGCGGAAATCCAGCGGATCGATGCCGGCGGCGTAGGCCATTTCGTCCATGGCCACTTCCAGCCCAAACGAGCCGGTAGCGGCCCCAGGAGCGCGCATGTCCAGCGGGGTGTACACGTCAAGCTCGGCCACCTGGTAACCCAGCTTCACGTTTTCGCACTGGTAGAGCATGCCCGACCAGTTCACCACGTTTTCGGTGTACTCCTCGAACCGTGAGGTTTCGTGCAGGGCGTGGTGGTGCAGGGCGGCCAGGGTGCCGTCGGGGTTGGTGCCCATTTTCAGGTATTGCAGCGTGTGGGGCCGGTGGCCGAAGCTGAACATCTGCTGGCGCGTGAGCGACACCCGCACCGATTGTTTCAGCTCCAGCGCCGCCAGCACCGCCAGAAACACCTGGTACTGCGGCCGCAGACCCGAACCGAAACCGCCACCCATGTAGTGGTTCACTACCCGTGCCTGGTCTTTGCTCAGCCCGAATATTTTGGTGATGTACTGCTGCACGTTGTACACGCCCTGCGTTTTGTCGTAGGCCGTGATTTTACCGTCCGGGTGGTACTCCACGGTGGTGGCAAACATCTCCATGGGGTTGTGATGCTGCGCGCCGTGAATGTACTCGCCTTCAATGCGGTGGGTGGCATTCTTAAGGGCGTCGTTGGGGTTGCCGCGGGGCGGGGGTGGCGGCATGAAGCCGGTTTTGCCACTGCCGGGCTCGTGGCCTTCGTCGCGCTTCAAGTCGATATTGGTATCGAACTTGTCTTCCGCGTACTCAATCTCCAGCACCGATGCGGCGTAGCGGGCCACCTCAAAGGTTTCGGCTACCACCAGCGCTACTGGCTGCATGTTGAACTTGATTTCGTTGTCGTGCAGGGGGCGGAATGGCGAGCCACCGGGGGCCACGTCGTCTTTGTAGCTCCGGTCGAACCAAGCCAGTGAGGGCACATTTTCGTGCGAGAAAATCTGCACAACGCCCGCCAGCGCCAGCACCGGCTCGGTGTTGATTTTGGTGATGCGGCCTTTGGTGATTGGGCTGGTTACCACGTAGCCATACAGCATGTCGGGCACGTTGAACTCCGCCGAATACTTGGCCGTGCCGGTTACTTTGGCGGGGCCTTCAACGCGGCTCGTGGGCTTGCCAATGTGGCTGGTATTGGAAGTACCGGCCTCCACAAGGCGCGGCGTAGTGATTAGTTGGCTCATGGATTGGAATTTAGAAACGCGTTGGCGTCGAGCGGCTGATTCATTTCGGTGGCTTGCTTGAGGGCGCGCACAACGGCCCGCTTGGCTAGCTCAATCTTGAAGTTGTTGGAGCCGTAGCCTTGCGCATCGCGCAGCAACGCCGTGGCGGCTTCCCGGAAATTGTCTTCAGTGGCCGTTGCGCCGCGTAGCGTTTCTTCTACCGCCACTACGCGCCACGGCTTATGCGCCACGCCGCCCAAGGCAATGCGGGCTTCTTTGATAACGTTGCCTTCCAGCTCCAGCCCTACCGCCACCGATACCACGGCAAAGGCGTAGCTGGTCCGGTCGCGCAGCTTCAGGTACGTGAAGTTTTTCTCGAAACCCTGAGCCGGCAAATCCAGCGCGGTAATCAACTCGCCGGTTTCCAGCGTGTTGTCGATTTCGGGATGGTCGCCGGGCAGGCGGTGGAAGTCGGCAAACGCAATGGTCCGCTCGCCCTGGGGGCCGCTCACGCGCACCGTGGCTTCCAGCGCAGCCAGCGCCACGGCCATATCCGAGGGGTAGGTGGCAATGCAATGCTCACTGGCCCCCAGAATAGCATGAATCCGGTTGAAGCCGTTGAGGGCGGAGCAGCCCGAGCCGGGCTCCCGCTTGTTGCAAGGAGTAGCGAGGTCGTAGAAATAGTAGCAACGGGTGCGCTGCATCAGGTTGCCGCCGTTAGTGGCCATGTTGCGCAGCTGCGGCGAGGCCCCGGCCAGAATCGTTTGGCTGAGCAGCGGGTAGCGTTTCTCTACCTCGGGGTGCCAGGCGGTATCGGCGTTGGTAGCCAGGGCGCCCAGCCGCAAACCGCCTTCCGGGTTGTTTTCGATGGTGGCCAGGTCAGAGAGCTTGTTGAGGCCGATGAGGCGCGTGGGACGCTCCACGTTTTCCTTCATCAAATCCAGCAAGTTGGTGCCACCCGCCACAAAGGCGGCCTTGGAGTTGGTGGACTTTTCGCGCACCGCCGCATCTACGGCCGTTGCGCTGGTATAAGTGAAACTGTTCATGAGGTGAGGAGGTGATATGGTGAAATAGTGAGTTTGACGAGCAAGTGGAGTTGGATCTAAGGTTCCGTTCAGGCTAGTGGCGCACTTGGGCCAGCCGAACGAGAAACTCACCAACTCACTATTTCACTATCTCACTCTGCTTGTCTACCACTTCTTTCACAGCGGCCAGAATGCCCACGTAGGCACCGCAACGGCAGATGTTGCCGCTCATCAGCTCCCGGATTTCGTCTTCGGTGTGGGCGCGGCCCTCGTTGAGCAGGCCCTGAGCCGAGCAGATCTGGCCGGGGGTGCAGTAGCCGCACTGGAAGGCGTCGTGGTCGATGAAAGCTTGCTGCAAGGGGCTTAGGCTCTCGGGCTGGCCGAGGCCTTCGATGGTGGTAATTTCGTTGCCTTCCTGCATCACGGCCAGCGTGAGGCAGCTGTTGATGCGCTTGCCGTTTACGAGCACCGTGCAAGACCCACACTGGCCATGGTCGCAGCCTTTTTTGGTGCCGGTGAGGTCGGCGTATTCGCGCAGGGCATCGAGCAGCGTGGTCCAGGGCGCTAGCTGCATGTGGCGTTGCACCCCGTTGATGGTGAGCGTAACGCTACCCGCCGACGGTGGCGCCGGCAACGAAGTAGCTCCGCCCGCAGTGTTGGTCGGTTGCTGTATCATAGAGAGGAATGGGGAGTTGAAAGATGATGGCGCCTGCTCAGATGCCCGTGCAGCTTAACAGTGGTAGGTACTTACGCCAGCGGCAAGGCTTGCGTTACCAATTCCCCAATATTTATACTATTTATAATCCTATATTACATTTCACCTGCCGTTACGGCTTAATCTCGCTTCTTTTAACGGATTAGCTATATCCATTCTAAATAAGCCCTGTTTGGCAGCAAGCTCGACACTAGGCTCTGTCTAATTTGCGTTATATTCTTTTGAATACAGCGCGTACACCATGCCCTAGTGCCGACGCGCCAACTCGCCCCGAATCCGACTCAACGATTCGGGCGTGATGCCCAGGTAAGCTGCTATGTAGCGTAGCGGCAGCCGCCGGGCCAGCGTGGGATATAGGTGCAGAAAATCCTGATAACGGGTTTCGGCTGGTTCGCTCAGCACCCCAATCAGCCGCCGCTGCA
The DNA here is from genome assembly GCF_017313265.1 of Hymenobacter telluris. Lineage (GTDB taxonomy): Bacteria > Bacteroidota > Bacteroidia > Cytophagales > Hymenobacteraceae > Hymenobacter > Hymenobacter telluris. Next base: position 420,868 of record NZ_JAFLQZ010000004.1, read on the forward strand.
TGGCCACCAAGCTGTTCTGAAGCAGCCGATAGAAAAACGCCTGAAACTCCGGCCCGAACGTTTGCAGGAGTGCGTAGAACTCCGCTCCAAACAGCAGTACGTCAGATGCTTCTATGGCGTCAATGGAGAATAAGGCCGGCTCGTGGCGCGTCAGGCTGTGCTGGTCGGAAATCCACCAGGTTTCAGGCGCAAATTGCAGGATATGCTCTTTCTGGCGCTCATCCGTCACGAAGCTGCGCAGACAGCCCTGCACCACAAACGCCCCGTAGCGGCTGGTTTCTCCCTGCCGCGTCAGCACCTCGTGCTTGGCCAGATGGCGCGGCGTGAACAGCGGTTCCAGCTCATTGAGTTGAGTTGCGGTGAGTTGCAGTTTGCCTTGGAAATACGTGTGAAGCGCGCTGGACATAAGCAGATTAAAATCAGATGCTAAAATCAGGTAAAAGGCGTTAGTATTACTGCTTCTATCTTCCAAGTCCTTTATTCTTTTCCGATGTTAAACTGGCAATTTAAATTCTGCTGCTTATGCACCTGCTTGCTGTTGCTGACAGCCTCTAGCGTTGCTCACGCCACCACATGGGATGAGCCCTGGCATGAACGGGTGGTAAAAGAGGCTGATTACTTTGTGTTGGCCCACGTGGTGGAATCTAATAGCAGAAGGCAACCCTTACTATTCTGCAAACCCTGGGTGGACCTGCTCTCACAGGCACCCTCGACCTTACCGATTTCTACCTATTAGATATATGCAGTACGTCGGGTGGTCATGGTCCAGAACTTCATTTAGGCAAGATGGATACAGCTTACTTCTTTTTAAAGAAGAACTCGGCTGGCAACTATAGCATAGCAACGCCTACCACAGGCTTCGCGCCTGTTTCAGGACGGAAAGTGGCGGCCACTTATAGACACAGCTACCACCGTGGCGTAGTGGAACGCTCCATTTATGAGTTGACTATGACAGCTATTTTTCAGCACAGCCACGGCCAGCCATATGCAACAGCTGCTGTACGCTCCTACATAAGTGAGCAATTAGCCCGCTCGCCTGCTCAGCTCAATGAAGAAGGAATGGCTGAGTTCTTTCGCCAGCACGCCGCCTTGGAAACCATCTATCATCTTGGGCTTACAGAATATTACGCAGCTATTTTACCTTTCCTACATAACACGGAGAACTTCCACGCACAAGTATCGGCCGCCCGTGCGCTAACAGCTAACAACAGCCCTGAAGCCAACACTCAACTGGTAGCACTGCTTAGCGACAAAAAAATGGGGGATTTCGCAAAGGTTATAGCCATTAAAACTTTAGTCGAGCATCAACCCAAAGCCCTGAAACCGGAGTTGCAGAAGCTAACTCGTAAAGCTTCAGAAGAGGAAGTTGGCTTCGGTGGCAATATCATGGACCCTAGAGTCTGCACGCACTTTCCCACCGTAAAAGCCGCCTTGACTGAGCTGGTTGCCAGTCTTTAGTTTCCAACCATTATCTAAAACGCCGCCCCTATTTAAGAACAGAGGCGGCGTTTCGCTTACTGTATTGGAGGCAGGAACCAACCATTGTGTTTCTATTTCCAGTGCAGCCTAACCCTACAGCCCGTACGTTACCTGCAAATAGTACAGCCCGCCCACGCTGGGGCCGCCGAGGTAGCTCACGTAGTAGTTGTTGAGTAAGTTGCTGGCCCCAAGCTTGAAGCGCAGATTGGGCGTGGGCACGGTGTAGCTGAGTTGGGCGTCGAGGGTGTGGTAGGCGGGCACGTAGCCATTCACCAGAAAGGTTTGGGAGTAGTAGCGGGCCTGCCAGCGGTAGTTCAGCCCGAAGCCGAAGTTCTGCACCACCTTCTCGTTGCCGACGCTCAGGTTGTAAGCCCAGCGCGGCGTGTTGAATCCATCTTCCAGTCCGTCGCCGGATTCTGTGCGGTCGAGGCGGGTGTAGGTGACGCCGGCGCCAGCCAGGTAGCCGCCCGCCACGTCGTAGCGCAACCCCAGGGAGCCGCCGTAGTTGTATACCTGGCTTTGGGAGTTGGTCCAGAGGCGGTAGCGGGCTTGGCCGGCGCGGGCATTGAGGGCAGTGGCAATGGTATTGAGGTCGGTGCCGGGGTTGAGTGGCTCGCCGGCGGCGTTGACAGGCACGTAGGCTTCCACCTGCGCAATAAAGTCGCGGTACGTGTTGTAGTAGAAATCCACGTCGGCCAGCAGCCGGCCATCGGACAGTAACGCTGCCTTGTAGCCCGCTTCCAACGAGTTGATGTGCTCCGGCTTGAGGTAGGTGTAGGGCGTCTTCACCAGTTGCCCCTGGTTGCTTGCAATGGCCTGGGCCAGGGTTTGGCCGTTGGTGTTCCGGTCACGCGTTACGGCCGCGTTGAAGCCATCAATAGAGCTGCGCAGGTAACTGTTCTCGAACACCCCATCCGACATCACCCTGAGTCCGCCAATGCGCTTCACCTGCCCGCTGTTCACGTTGGAAAAGCCTTCAAACAAGCTCGGAAACCGGTAGCCGCTCTGGTAGCTCACCCGGAAATTGTGCTGCCGCGTGGGCGAATACACCGCCGTAAAGCGCGGGTTGAACCGCATGCTGAAGTAGTCGTTCTTGTCGGCCCGCAACGTGGCCGTCAGCCGGATTCGCTCATCGAGCAGCCGGGCCCCGGCCTGCACGAAGCCGCCGGTTTTGCTGTAGGTGAGGTTGTCGCGGAGCGGGTCTTTGCCGCTTTCGGGGTTGATGAAGTAGTTGCCGTCGGGCTGGATGAGGTAGGTGCGGTGGTCGGCTCCCACCAGCACATCGTAGTTGGCCGGCAGTTGGGTACCACCCCGCCGCAGCGCCTCGGCCAGGTTTACCTGCCCTTCGGCGTGCACCAAATCGGCCTTCACGCGCAGGGCGGCCCCGGCATCCCAGTTGTTGATGTCGGCCAGCTCAGCCAGGCGCTGCTTGAACTCGGCCGTGCCGGGTTGCAAGCGGCCGGCATCGGCGGCGGCGCGGGCGGTGGCGTGGGCTTGCGCTACGGTCTGGCCGTTGGTGGTAGCGGCGTTCCAAGCGGTGCTGTACTCCCGGTTCCAGTCTGTATCGGCCTTGTAGCTACGGTCCAGGTTTTCGGCCGCGGAACGAAGGTTATAGCTCTTGCCGGTGTTTTCGGTGGTGAGGTAGGCACGGGCTTGTACCACTGGCGTAGTCAGCTGCAAGGCGTGCTGCTGGAGGTGGTAGTCTTCCAGCCGGAACCGGTTGGAGCGTTGGTACACGTTGTCGAGCACGGTGCCGCGGTAGGTGTAAGCCAGCTCGGCGCTGCCGCCCAGCTTGTAGTGCAGCGCCGCATCGTATTTGATGGTTTGCAGCTGGTAATCCACTACCTCCTGCTCGTTGTAGCCAGTGCGCGCTACTTGGTAGCTTTTGCCGCCCAGCGTGAGCGTACTGCGGTTGGATGATTCGTTGCCGTAGCGGTTCACTTGGTCGCGGGCGGGGTTTTCCGTACCGAACAAGCCGGTGGTGGCATTGCCGTTGGGGTTCAGCTCAGTTTGGTCGTTGGCAATCCAGTCGTAGCCGCGCAGGTAAGTACCGTTCACCTTAAAGGCCAGCTTGTGCGCCAGCACCTTGGCGTAACGCACACTGGTTTCCGAGAACAGCTTTGCGCTGCTGCTGGGGTCATGCAGGTGGTTGATGCCCACCTTCTGCTGTACGCTCAGCCCCTCACTCCGGAACGGGTTGCGGGTGCTGAAGTTGGCCAGCCCGTTGATGGCGTTCAGGCCGTACAGCGCCGCCGCCGTGCCCGGCACTATTTCCACCGAGCTGATATCCAGGTCACTCGGCCCCAATACGTTACCAATCGGGCCGCCAATGTGCGGAGCCTGGTTGTCGATGCCGTCCACGAGCTGCGCAAACCGCACGTTGGTGGTATTCGTGAAGCCCCGGGCGTTTATTACCTTGAAGCTGAGGCTGGGCGTAATCACCTGCACGCCTTTCAGGTGCTCAATGGCATCAAAAAACGACGGCGCCGGCGTGAGCCGCAACTGCCGCGCGCTGAGCTTCTCCACCGTCACCGGCGACTGTAAGAAGCTCTCCTCCACTTTGGAAGCTGCTACCACCACCTCCCCTAGCGTCACTTTCTGGCGGGTGGTATCAGCAGGTACCCGCTGCTGCGCCTGTGTGAGCATCGGCTTCGACAGGAAAGGCAGAAAAGGAAATAGAAGCAGGGCGCGGTGAGTAGAATTGGGCATACAAGTCGTTATATTCTTTCAAACATAACGCAGGCGCGAGCAAATTGTTGGTATTAGTATTTCAGACAGCTTTCTGGCTAGTGCTGAGTGTGAACTTTTACAGCAGCCGCGCCGCCTCAGCCCGCAGAAACGCCTGAAACCGCTCCTGCAACTCCCTGAACTCCTGAAGCAACTGTTGCCCCTCAGCGGTTACTTCGGCTCCCCCGCCCCGCTTGCCCCCGGCCTGCGTATTCACCACTGGCCTAGCCGACTGCGCGTTCAACGAACTTACCAGGTCCCAGGCCCGCTTGTACGACATGCCCATCTGCTGCGCCGCCTTGGAAATCGAGCCCTGCTCCTGAATCTGCGACAGTAATTCCAGCCGCCCAATGCCCATGTACCGGTCGTCGTCGGTTTCCACCCACAGGCGGCCGTTGAGGCGGAAATTCAGGTCGGGGCGAAGCAGGTTTTTCATGTGAGGCAAGTTGTTGAAAACTTTTGAACCGCTATTTCCCGTGCGTAATCCGGATAACCTTGCTGTTTCTTGCATCCATAATTAGAAGGAAAGTACCGCCTTCGTACCCTGCTGGCAACCTTCCGGCCAACACCCAATAGTTATCAATTAAGTGTACGGTGTAGGGCCGTTGGCTTTGAATGTTTTCCTTACCGTAAATATTGAATAGAATGGGTTCAGCAACTTGCACAGCTACAGTGCTGCTTCCAATCAGCATCTTCTGTGAAGACACCACATTGTGAAGTGTCGAATCTTTCAGAGCGGCTTGCAAAAGCTCTATAGCAGCTTTCTGACCAGATGCTGGCTCCTGCTTACTCTGAGCACAGCCAATAACGCTACACGACAAACTCAATAATAGCACTGGCAACAGCTGAATGTTTACCTTTTTCATACACCAGAATAGCAAAAAAGCGCCAGCCGCTGCCGACTGACGCTTTCAAAGCTGAAGATTTAAAACGGCGGCGGGCCGTCGTCGAAGTTGCTGCGGGGGAAGGGCTGGGCCGGCGGCGGACCGTCGTTGTTGATGCGGGAGCCAAGCCGGATGGTATTGGGGGCGAAGGCCGAGGGGTCTTCGTCGAAGGTGCTGCTGGGGAAGGCGCCGGTGTTGAAGCTGCCCGCGTCGCCGAAACCACCGGCCCCGTCGAGGTCGGCAAACTTGGTGAACTTACCGATGAACTTGAGCTGCACCGTTTCCAAGGACCCGTTCCGGTGCTTGGCAATGATTACTTCGCCGGTACCTTGGGTGGGGTTGCCCATTTCGTCCTCGGTAATCTTGTAGTACTCCGGCCGGTAGAGGAACACCACCATGTCGGCGTCCTGCTCGATAGAGCCCGATTCGCGCAGGTCACTTAGCTGCGGCTTCTTGTCACCGCCGCGGGTTTCCACCGAGCGGGAAAGCTGCGACAGGGCTAGTACCGGCACGTTCAACTCTTTGGCAATGCCTTTGAGTGCCCGCGAGATACTGGCAATTTCCTGCTCCCGGTTGCCGCCGCCTTTGCCGTCGGTGTTGCCGGTCATCAGCTGCAAGTAGTCGATGATAATCATCGAAATATCGTGGTGCGCTTTCAGGCGGCGGCATTTGGTGCGCAGCTCCCGGATGCTCAGGCCCGGCGTATCGTCAATGTAAATCGGGGCCGACGACAAGGCCGAAATCTTGTGGTTGAGCTGGGCCCACTCATAGTCGGCGAGGTTGCCTTTCTTGATTTTCTCGGAATCCAGCTCGGCCTCGGCCGAAATCAAACGATTCACGAGCTGCAACGACGACATTTCCAGCGAGAAGATGGCCACCGGCTTCTTGAACTCCACCGCCGCGTTGCGCATCGCCGATACTACGAATGCCGTGTTATGCGTCACGGTCATGTCCTGCAACAAAAACAGCCGGTTACCGTCGATTTCGAAACCGTAATAGTCGTCTACCTTATCAAACTCCACCGAAATGCCGGTCTGGCGCCAATCGACCGGCGAAGCCCAGGGCTGCGCTTTTTTGCGGGCCACCCGCACCGGCACCCGGTTGATGTCGCCGTACAGGCGTACCCGCCATACTTCGCTCTCGTAGCCGATGCTGGAAATGGTGGCTTTTTTCTTGGTAAGTGAAGTGCGAAAACCTAACGAATCACCCAGGAACTTGATTTGGCGAGCTAGCCGCTGGTTTTTCTGGGTGATTTCGTAGCCGTTGGAAACCGGGTCCAAGTGCCCGTCGCTGTCGATGAGGCCGGCCAGCAACCGCAGGCGGTTTTCCGTAGAGTTGATGGCGTAGGCGCGGGGAATGTGCTTGTTGCCCAGCACTCCCAGTTGCCGCAGCTCGTCTTGCAAAGAGTACTCGGCAATGCTGCCGCCCTGCCGGCCGCGGGTAATGCCGTAGCTGTTGCAGCGGTTTTCCACTATGCCCACCGTTACCTGCATGTCCAGCGTGGCGGCGTATTCATGCAGGTAATCAATAATTTCCTGATCCTGACCGGTAATGCGGCAATTATCGGAAGCCCCGTCGCCGAGCCATACGCCCAGGAAGTAAGGGTCTACGGGCAGTTCCTGCGCGGCAAACTCCACGGGCACTTTGTAGCCTTTGTAGTTGGAGCGGAACTTCGGCCCTTTAGCCAGATAATCCTTCACGGTGATGTTGAGCACGTCGCCGTGGCGGTGCGGGCCCTCGGTGCGGCTGCGCTTCAGGGAGAGAATATGGCTCTCGTTCACGCGGTAGTCGTCGCCCTTGTTCTGGCGTATCCAGTACATGTTTTCCCGGCCCCGCGCAATACTCAGCACCCGGCGCGGCGTGGAATCGTCGCCCATCAGCAGGTCGCCGGCCTGCACGTCTTCCACGTTGCGCAGGTCACCGTCGAACATCAGCACTTTTGTACCCTTGCCGAGACACTTACCCATGCCGGGGCGCGCGGCAATAATCACAAGGTCAGAGGGTTGCCAACCCGAGGTAACCCGGTCCAGAGCCGAGAAGCCCGAGGGTACGCCGGTGAGGCCGTCTTTCTGATTTTTCTTTTCTTCCAGCTCTTTGATGGCTTTACCCATCAGGCTGCGCATGTCGTCGAAGTTCTTGCGAATGTTCGACTCCGATACTTCAAACAGCGCCTGCTCGGTGTTGTCGAGCAAGTTGAACACGTCGGTGGTATCCTCGAAAGCGTCGCGCTGAATGGTGCTGGCAATATTGATTAGCTCGCGCTTGATGGCGTTTTCGGTGATGATGCGGGCGTGGTACTCCACGTTGGCCGCCGAGTTGACCTTGAACGTGAGGTTGGCCACGTAATGCGCCCCGCCGGCGGCTTCCAGCTCGCCCATCTCGCGCAGTTCGTGCGTGACCGTCAGAATGTCAATCGGCTCCGATTTGTCGAACAGATTGAGGATGGCTTTGAAGATGCGCTGGTGCCCATCCTTGTAAAAGCTCCGCTCCTTGAGAATATCGATTACAGTGGTAAGGGCGTCTTTTTCGAGCATGAGCGCGCCCAATACTGCCGCTTCCAGCTCTAGTGCCTGCGGCGGTAGCTTACCAGCCGGGCCACCCGCAGGAACCACCGCCGGGCGGCTGTTCCAGGCGGCTTTAGCGCGCGAGGCTGATAGTTTCAAACGGTCATCCATCCGGTCATTCATCACGTGGGTCGGTACTACAAGGTAAGCAGGTTCGGGCAGTTTTTAAGTTGCGCTACTCAGGATTCGCGTTCCTAATAACTCCACTTCTCACCCAATATTTTTCAAGGGGGCACAAAGCTAACGGCTGCGCCCTACAATCCGGAAGCAGGCCGAAAGGTTTCTTTTGGTTGACTGATTGATTGGTGACAGGTCGATTGGTGATGGTTGATTGGCACACTAAAAAGCGACAATCAACACATCACCAATCAACAATCAGCACATCAATGTACCTTTGCCGCCCGCTTTCCTTCCTTCTGCCTGAATGACTGTCTCTCCGACCTCCTCCCTCCAGCGCCTCCACCTGATTGCCGTCGGCGGAAGCATTATGCACAACCTGGCCCTGGCCTTGCTCAAAAGGGGGGCTCAGGTCACGGGCTCCGACGACGAGATATTTGAGCCCGCCAAAAGCCGGCTACAGGCGGCCGGGTTGCTACCCGCGCAGGAGGGTTGGTTTCCCGAGAAAATCACCGCCGACCTCGACGCCGTGATTGTAGGCATGCACGCCCGCCCCGACAACCCCGAGTTGCTACGGGCGCAGGAATTAGGGCTGCGGGTGTACTCATTCCCGGAGTTTATTTACGAGGCCTCCCGCGACAAGCAGCGGGTGGTAATTGGCGGCTCACACGGCAAAACCAGCATCACCTCCCTGATTTTGCACGTATTGCGCCACCACGGCCGCACGTTTGACTACGCCGTGGGAGCCCAGCTGGAAGGCTTTGATTTGATGGTGCAGCTCACGGAGGATGCCCCCATCATCATCATTGAAGGCGACGAGTACCTATCCTCCCCCATCGACCGGCGGCCGAAGTTCCACTTGTACCAGCACCACATTGGCGTGATTTCCGGCATCAGCTGGGACCATATCAACGTGTTTCCGACCGAGGAAATCTACCGGGAGCAGTTCAAGATTTTTGCCGAGATGACGCCCAAAGCTGGTACCCTCATCTACGACCAAGACGACGAGCAGGTGCAGCTGGTAACTGTGCCCAGCCACCCCGATGTGGAATACATCGGCTACGGTCCGCACGAGCACGTTATCAAGGATGGCAACACGTTTCTGCTGAACAAGAAAGACGAGAAAGTACCCGTGCAGGTGTTTGGCGAGCATAATCTGCGCAATATTTCGGCGGCCAAAGAGGTCTGCAAACAGCTCGGTATCAAGAGCAAGTCGTTTTATGAGGCGCTGGCTACGTTTAAGGGCGCAGCACGGCGGCTAGAAAAGGTAGCCGAAGGAGCGGGCTCGGTGGTGTACAAGGACTTTGCCCACGCACCCAGCAAGCTGAAGGCCACGGCCACAGCCTTCAAGAAGCAATTTCCGAAGCGCCGGCTGGTGGCTTGCCTGGAGCTGCACACGTTCAGCAGCCTCAACCCGGCCTTCCTGCCGCAATACGCGCATACGTTCGATGCCCCCGACGTAGCCGTGGTGTATTTCAACCCGCAGGTACTGGAGCACAAGCGCCTCGCGCCGTTGGCCCCCGAGCAAGTGGCCCAAGCTTTCGGCCGCCCCGATTTGCAGGTGTTCACCGACAGCAAGCAGCTAGCGGAGTTTCTGCATCAGCAGAACTGGCAGGACGCCAACCTGTTGATGATGTCGTCGGGCACGTTCGATGGCCTAGATTTGAAACAGCTAGCCGCTGAAGTGGTGCAATAGCGTATTAGTGCCTATTGCTTGGTGCGTAGTGCTCAGGCTGTTCTTTTGAACACTCATCACAATGACCTACGCACTAGGCACTGATACATCAGGCACTGAGAATCAATCATATGAAACAATCTTTGCTCCTGCTGCACGGCGCACTAGCGTCGGAAGCCCAGCTGAAGCCGTTGGCGCGTGAGTTATCGGCGTTTTACCACGTTCACACGTTTTCGTTCAGCGGGCACGCGGGCCAGCCGTTGGATGCCGCTACGTTTTCGATGGTGGGCTTTGCCGAGCAAGTGACGCAGTTTATTGAAGAGAAAGGCCTGACGTCGGTGCATGTGTTTGGGTACAGCATGGGCGGCTACGCGGCGCTGGTGGCGGCGCTGGCGGCGCCTACTATCATCCGGAGCGTTACTACCCTGGGCACCAAGCTCGACTGGTCGCCGGCCACGGCCGCGCTGGAAAGCCGCTTTCTTGACCCCGACAAAATGCGCGCGAAAGTACCCGAGTTTGCTGCTCATTTAGAGAAGCTGCACGCTCCTACGCCTCTGCCCGAGTTGCTGGCGGCTACGGCGGCAATGTTGCGCGGCCTCGGTTCCCGGCCGCTGCTCACCACCGCCAACTTGGCTACGCTCAATACTCCCGTGCAAATAATGGTGGGCGAGCTAGACAAAACGACCGGCGTAGATGCCGCGCGCCACTTCGCCGACTACATGCCCCATGCCACCTTCGAGATACTCATGAACACGCCGCACCCGTTGGAGCGCGTAAATCCAGATTTGCTGGTGAGCCGCATTGCCCGCTTCATCGAAACAGCGGCATGAAGCACCGGCACTTGCCTGATTTGAACTTGCAACAATAAAAAAAGCCCGCCTGATGGCGGGCTTTTTTTATTCCTCAGGCTGGGGAGGCTTAGGTGCCAACTCAGGTTTCGGTCGGCGCCGGTCGGTGGTGAGCAGCAGGGCCACTGCCGTGAGCGAAAGGCGCATAATCCATTTACGACTCAGCATATCTAGCGCGAAAAGAGTGTATTGCCTTCCTGTATTCGTAGGTCGCAGCTGCTGCCGCCGGTGTTTTCCTCGCAGGTGGTACCCACAATGTCGTTGCTCTCGAAATTGAAAAAGCAGAACGTACAACCCACTCCCGTAATGATGTAACGCGAGGCATTCGACCGCACGGAAAGCTCTTTGTCGGAAACTAGCGTCAGGGGAATGGCCATGCCGCGGAACATGCCGTTGCGTAAGCCCAAGCCCACCAAATAATACGATGCGGGGTCCTTGGGGTCGCCTTGTACTTTGCGCACCATGGTTTTGTCGATGGCAGTACCGTCGCCGAACTGCCGGTTGAAAGCCAGCGCCAGCTGCTCGCGGGGCACCAAGTACTTGATGAGGCCTTTCTCACCTACCGAAGCCACTACCTTGCTGACGGCCTCCTGTTTACGGCTGCCCATGTCGCTCTTATCGGGCGACGTGAATTCGGGAATACCTTTTTTGGAAGTTTCACAGGCCGATAAGCCCGTAATCACCAGAGCGGTAGCCACTAGCAGGCGCGAGCAAAAGCGCAGAGAATTTTTCATACCGAAAGGTAGCACGCGACGCTGAGTTATGGCTTATAGTATTTGCGCGCTTCCGGCAATTCGCGCTGAATTGCCGCTACCCGAGTGCCATTGGAGGGGTGAGTTGAAAGAAATTCCGGTGGCGAAGCCGTGCCTTCCCGGGCATCCATGCGCTGCCAGAAATCCACTGCCTTATCAGGATTGTAACCAGCCATAGCCATGAAAATCAGGCCCAGATGGTCGGCTTCCGATTCTTGGCTGCGGCCGTATTTCAGCAGCCCCAGTTGCGAGCCTAAGCCCACCGCTTGCAAAAACACATTTTGGCTAAGCGTGGGCGTCTGCCCTACAGCCGTTGACACCACGCCGCCTACGGTTTGCGCCGCTTGCTGCTGGCTGGCCCGCTCCGAGCTGTGGCGCGCTACAGCGTGTGCAATTTCGTGGCCCATCACTACGGCCAGGCCGGTTTCGTCTTGGGTAATGGGCAAGATACCGGTGTACACGGCCACTTTGCCGCCGGGCATACACCAAGCGTTTTCCTGCTTGTCGTCAATCAGGTTGAACTCCCAGGCATACCCTTCCAGCTGGCTGGACTGGTTTTGCTGGCGGAAATAGGTTTCCACGGCCTGCTGAATGCGTTGGCCCACCCGCTTGACCATGGCGGCCTGCGTGCCACTGGTAATTACCTTGCTGGAAGCCAGCACTTTCTGGTACTCGGTAACCGCCATGGCGTTCATCTCGGCATCGGAAACCAGGCTCAGCTGGCGGCGGCCGGTGATGGGAACAGTGGTGCAGCCAGCAGCTACAAGCAAGCAGCTAGCTAAGGCAAGTTTCTTAAGCATGGTAAGTGACGTTGGAGAGAAAAGATGGGAGCGGAACTACGGCAAGAGCGGCAGCGCGGAGCCTGCCCGCACGGCCCCTATCTATACGATACGAGGCAGGAAAAATGTTTGCGGCCATTGTTTTAAGCGGCTGATAAGCGAGTATTCTGGTAGTTTTTCGTTTCCGGGCCGCGAATTAAGCGCTAATTTTGGCTATCCTGCCCACGCATTGGGGCGCCGTACTCTGGCACGCAGGTAGCCGGTTCGTCGCCCAGTATCCGTCTGCTTACCTGGCCACCCAGCCGCTACTTTCTTTTTATGAAAATCCTCTGCATCGGCCGCAACTACGCCGACCATATTGCCGAATTACAAAACGAAACGCCCGACGCACCCGTCATCTTCGCCAAGCCCGACACGGCGTTGCTTCAACGCAACCAGCCGTTTTTCTACCCCGATTTCTCGCAGGACATTCACCACGAAATCGAGCTGGTGCTGCGCATCTGCAAGAACGGCAAGAACATCGAGCCCAAGTTTGCCCACACCTATTATGATGCCATCGGGCTGGGCATCGACTTTACGGCCCGCGACCTGCAAAGCAAGCTGAAAGGCAAAGGCTTGCCGTGGGAGCTGGCCAAGGGTTTCGATGGCTCGGCGCCGCTCGGCGAAACGTTCAAGCCCGTCAGCGACTTTCCCGACCTCAAGGACATCAACTTCCGGCTGGAAGTGAACGGCGAAGTGCGCCAGCAAGGCAACTCCAGTTTGATGATGCATGATTTCGGCGCCATCATCAGCTACATTTCCAAGTTCATCACCCTGAAAATGGGCGACTTAATCTTCACGGGCACCCCCAGTGGCGTAGGCCCCGTGCAGATTGGCGACCAACTCACAGGCTACATCGGTGACGAAAAAATGCTGGACCTGGCTGTGAAATAGCAGCCGATACTAGGCCAGTTTGTTGCGTATCGTTGATTTTTCTGACTGCCAAGACGCACAATTGGCCTTGTCCGTCGTTTGGCAGTGGCACCGCGGCCGGTTCCGTGAATTTTGGCACGCAGTTGCTTTTATACTTTCCTGTAAATACCCGCGAAGTTCTTCGGTGGGCGCTAGCAATAGCGCCTAGCTGCGGGTTTCGTGGTAGTTGATTTTGCGAATGCCCGATGTGTTGAATGCGCCCTCGCGGCGGCTGTTGAGTGTGGCCCTGCTTCCGCTGTTATTATTGGTCCTGGGGTTGCAGCCGGCTTCCTGCGGCGGCCAGGAAACCGATTCGCTCAGCCAGAACCCACCATCCCCCGCCGGCCCGCGGCCCGTTGTGCCCGATGGCTACTTCTTGTTTCCTATCAAGCCCGGCAAGCCCAACTTCCTGACCGGCAGCATGGGCGAGCTGCGCCCCAACCACTTCCACGGCGGCCTCGACATCAAAACCGATGGCCGGGTGGATTTGCCGGTGTATGCTGCCGCCGACGGCTACATTTCGCGGCTCAAGCAAAGCAGCTACGGCTACGGCAACGTGCTCTACATCACCCACCCCAACGGGCTGACCACGGTGTACGGCCACCTCAACCACTTCAAAGGTGCTTCCGCCGACGAGTTGTTGCGCCAGCAATACACCAAGCAGACTTACGAGCTAGAGCTGTTTTTCGACAAGAATCAGTTTCCGGTGAAGCGCGGCGACGTGGTGGCTCTATCCGGCAACACCGGCGGCTCAGCGGGACCACACCTGCACTGGGAAGTGCGCGACGCCAAAGACAACCAGCTGAACCCCTTGCAGTTCGGGGGGTTCTCGGAAATTCAGGACCACGTGGCGCCGCAGTTGCAGGCGTTTGCAGTGGAAGCGCTGAGCATTGAAGCGCGGGTGCTGGGCAAATTCGGCAAGTCGGTGTTTGTGCCGAAAGTGCCAGCTTTGCCCAACGGCGGCGGCAACGTGTGGGCTGATACCATTCCAGCTTTCGGCACGGTGGGGTTCTTGGTGCAGGCTTTCGACCGGTTCGATGGAGCCTGGAACAAAAACGGGCTGCAACGGGTGGAAGTGCGCGTGAACGGCCTTCCGATTTACAAGCACGTCGTGGACGATATTCCGTTTCCGGAAGGCTCGCGCCAAATCAACCGCCACACCGATTACGAGTGGCGCTTCACGCAGGGCCGACTGTTCGAGAAACTGTTCGTGGACGATGGCAACGACCTAACCATTTATACCGCTGGCCCCGCCAAAGGCCGCTTGCGGGTGGAAGATGGCAAGCTCTACGCCGTGGAAATCCTGCTCGCCGACTCGTACGGCAACACCACGCCGCTGCGGTTTGTGCTGCGCGGGCAGCAGCCAGTGTACTACAAAACCCGCTCGGCGGCAGTCAAGAAGCCTACGCTGCGCTACGATATTAGCCGCAACCTGCTGGTAGCCACCGCCGCCGACCCCGACACAGCCGCTACCGGCGGCCCGCTCACGCTGTTCAAAGGCAACCGCCGCCTCACGCTGCGTCCCAGCTACACCATACTCAGCGAGAACACCTACCTCTACGACCTGCGCGCCGGCCTCCCCGACTCCATGCAGTTCGGCGGTATCACCCGCCGCTTCGACCGGCAGGCGCTTATCCCGTCAGGCCAGGATTTTGCCTTCACTACCAGCCACTTGCAACTAGGCTTCGGCCGCGAAACGCTGTTCGATACGCTGTATGTGCAAACGGGCTATAAGGCCGGCGTTTGGACCGTGCACCTGCCCCGTACTCCTTTATATAAGCCTTTACGCCTCACGCTAAAGCCCGAAACTGATGTAGCCGACAAAGAGCGCACCGCCATTTACAGCGTCACGGCCAACGGGGGCCGCGCGTACGTGGGCGGCAAATGGGACGGCAACACCATTTCGGCGCCTATCAAGGCCTTTGGGCAGTTCAAGCTATACACCGACGTAACGCCCCCTTCGGCGCGGCTGCTGCGCAAAGGCCCGGGCGGGGTGGCGTTCAAGGTCGGCGACGATATGTCGGGGCTGGCTAGCTACAAGCTGGAAGTGAACGGGCAGTTTCACCTGCTGCGCTTCGAGCACAAAAACGCCCTGCTTTTTTCGGAATCAACCGACAAGGTTGGGCCTCCACTGCGCGGCCCGGCTACTCTGTATCTGCGTGACCAAGCTGGCAACGAGGCGGCTATTCATGTGGTGCTGTAACAAGGACTTACCGCTGCATATTGTGGCGTAATTCGTAGTATCGTCCGCCCAACTCTTTGACTTTTAGCCGGCTTCTCGCCACCTCTATGCACAAGTTCTTACTGGCCTTTGCTGCTACGGCCTCTTTTGTTTCAGTGGCCACGGCCCAGCAGCCGCCTGTTCTTACCACTCAGGATTACGCCCGCGCCGAACAATTCATGGGCTACAACACCCAGGCGCTAGTAGACGGCAGCGCCGGCCAGCCCCATTGGCTGAACAACGACCGGTTTTGGTACCGCGTGCTGACAGCGCGGGGCAGTGAGTTTGTACTAGTGGACCCGGCCCGCAAAACCCGCACCGCCGCATTCGACCACAGCCGGTTAGCGGCGGCTTTATCGGCAGCCAGCGGCAAAACCTACGAGGCCAGTCGGCTCCCGTTTCGCAGCTTCATGTTTTCGCCCGATGAGAAGACAATTTTCTTTGAGGCTAACGGCAAAAACTGGCAATACAGCCTGGCCAGCAACCAAGTAACGGCCAATACTACGCCGGCCCCTGCCGCTACTCCCAACGCCGACAACGAAATCGTGTCGCCCGATGGGCAGTTGGCGGCCTACATTCAGGAGTACAATCTGTGGGTGCGCAACACCAGCACCAACCAGAAAACCCAGCTCACCACCGACGGCGTACTGAACTACGGTTACGCCACCGACAACGCCGGCTGGAAGTCCAGCAGCCGGCCCGTGCTGCGTTGGTCGCCCGATTCGCGCAAGATTGCCACGTTCCGGCAGGACCAGCGCAACGTGAGCGACATGTACCTGGTAACCACCAACATCGGCAAGCCCACCCTGAAGGCGTGGAAATACCCCTTGCCCGGCGACCAAGACATCATCACCATCGAGCGGGTGATTGTGGAAGTGAACAGCCCGAAAGTGGTGCGCCTGCAAACCCCACCCGACCCACACCGCGGCACCCTCTCCGACGATATTTCCAGCAGCGGCACGTTTGATGATGTAGACTGGAGCCCTAATGCCGACCAGCTAGCCTTTGTTTCGACTTCGCGCGACCATAAAAAGGAGCAGCTGCGCATAGCCGACGCCACCACCGGTGCCGTGCGGGACGTGTTTTCGGAAACGGTAGCCACCCAGTACGAGTCGGGCCAGGACGCTATCAACTGGCGCTATCTGCCCAAAACCAAAGAGGTTATCTGGTACTCGGAGCGCGACAATTGGGGTCACCTCTACCTCTATGATGCCGCTACCGGCAAGCTCAAGCAGCAGATTACCAAGGGTAATTTTGTGGTCACGCAGCTGCTGGAAGTGGACGAACAAAAGCGCCAACTGTATTTTTTGGCAGGCGGGCGCGAGCCAGGCAACCCGTATTTCAGCTATCTGTACCGGATTGGGATGGATGGCAAGAACCTGAAATTGCTCACCCCAGAAGCCGGCAACCACCAAGTGATGCTGGCTCCCTCGGGCCGCTACTTCCTCGACAGCTACTCACAGCCCGACCGGCCCGGTGCCACCGTGCTGCGCTCCATGGACGGCAAGCTGGTTTCGACGCTAGAGAAAACCGACGTTTCCCGCCTTGCGGCCACCGGCTGGAAGGCTCCTACGCCCATTACGGTGAAAGCCCAGGACGGCCAAACTGACCTCTACGGGTTGATGTTCACGCCTACCACCCTCGACCCGGCTCGTAAGTATCCGGTTATCAATTACATCTATCCGGGGCCGCAGGGTGGCAGCGTAGGTAGCTGGTCGTTTTCGGCGGCGCGCGGCGACCATCAGGCTTTGGCTGAGCTGGGTTTTGTGGTGGTGCTGATTGAAGGTACCTGCAATCCGCTGCGTTCCAAGAGTTACCACGATGCCTGCTACGGCAACATGGCCGAAAACACCCTCTCCGACCAGGTGGCCGGCATGCGGCAACTGGCTCAGAAGTATCCGTACATCGACTTAAGCCGGGCTGGTATCTGGGGGCACTCGGGCGGCGGCTATGCCACGGCCGCGGCCATGTTCCGCTACCCCGATTTTTTTAAAGTCGGCATTTCTGAGTCGGGCAACCACGAAAACCGCAACTACGAAGACGACTGGGCGGAGCGCTACATCGGCCTGCTTAAAACCAACCCCGACGGCACCACCAACTACGACAACCAGGCCAACGCCGCCTTTGCCAGCAACCTGAAAGGCAAGCTCATGCTGGCGCACGGCCTGATGGACAACAACGTGCCGCCCTACAACACCTTCCTGGTAGTGGAAGCCCTCACCAAAGCCAACAAAAGCTACGACCTGGTGGTATTCCCGAATGCTACGCACGGCTTTGGGGCCTACTCGCCCTACATGACGCGCCGCCGCTGGGACTATTTTGTGCAGCACTTAGCCGGTGCCGTACCGCCGCACGACTACGAAATGAAGTCCAAGACGGACCCACGTAATTCACTGCAGTAAGTGGCGCAGAAAGGAGCTTGCTTTACGCGCCGGATGGAGGCCCTATAGATGAGAAGCTGACAGACTTACATCCTCCGGCCCCGGTCACGCGTAAAGCAAGCTCCTCTTTACTTTTCTGCAATGCCCAACGTCATCAAAACCCGCAAGCCTGTTCTATTTGCTACGGCCGTGGCAGCCGTAGCCACTGGCTTAACTGCCTACGGTTATTTGCGCCGCAAACTGTACGCGCCGCTGGCTACAGTACCGTACGTAGACCTGCACAAGTACAGTGGCTTATGGTACGAGGTAGCCCGGTTGCCCGCTCGCTTCGAGAAAGGCTGCCAGCACGTTACCGCCGAGTACAAACTGCGTTCCGATGGTAAAGTGAGCGTGCTCAACACCTGCCATCAAGAAGGAATCAACGGGCCAGTTGAAACGGCTAAAGGTGTGGCCCGCGCCGTAGATGGCACTAATGCCAAACTGAAAGTCAGATTTTTCTGGCCTTTCGAGGGCGACTATTGGATACTGGACCTCGACTATTCCGACTACCGCTACGCCTTGGTAGGCACCCCAAGCCGGGAAAACCTGTGGATACTAAGCCGCACCCCGCACCTAAAGCGGAATCTTCGTGACATGCTAGTAGGCAAAGCGCACGAGTTGGGCTTCCCGGTTGATAAACTGCTTTTCACTCCCCAGCCTGTAGTTGATAAGCCTTAAGCTCTTTTGTATTTTCAGCTTTTTCCTGATTCCCAACAGCAGGCGGTAATAGCGCCTGTTGTTGGGTTTTTATTTTATCAATCAATACGATTTATTATAAAATTCCGTTTTTATTGCATTTTAAACTTCCATCAAACAAATAGCGTAGTTCATTTCAAGCTATTCAACTTATGTGTTTGCTGTTATGCGTGTTATCCAAGCCTCTGATTATACTTTTCTTGTACATATAATTATGAAAAGCTATTCTTAGATCAATTATAACAATTGCTTAGCGTCAGCACAATATGTAATTAAAACAGTATTTCAGGCTTTAAAATCCTTATTTTATTGCAGTTGCCAGAGAAACTATTAGCACGTATTTTTACGTGCAACGATATTTCCACTATTGCCTTTTACCTTGATTGCCTCTTGGGCAGCGTGTAGCTCCTTAATCAATCCTACACCCTTATGCCATGACTATACTCCTACTGAGCCAGATAAAGTCCTTTTTACACGGCCCCTTGGCAGCTTTCTGCTATTGCGGTGATGATGTACGCCCGTGGTACAAGAGACTTATTTTTCTGGCTTTGCTATGGAGCGGTTTATCGGGGTTGAGTGGTGTGGCGGTAGCGCAGTCCAACCGGTTTGTAACCCGTAACGACTTCAACCAGGTACAGAAGAACACGGCTAAATCGGGCAACGTTATTCTCAACGACAGCAACCCCGATAACCTGCCTAATGCAGCCTTTATAGTTACGCTAGGTACCAGCCCGGTTAACGGGACACTCACCAGCATCAACCCCGACGGCAGCTACGTATATACGCCTAACCCAGGGTACCTAGGATCTGACAGCTTTACCTACAGCATCTGCCAGCCGGGGGCCTTCCCAGCCTGTTCCAACACCTCAACTGTAACCCTCAACGTGTACGACCCCACCGTGGTATGCACGCTGGGAACCGGGCAGAACTTGTTGAACAACCCCAGCTTCACGCAGGGTAACACTGGCTTTTCCACCAGCTACGATTTTGTTGCCACTCCTAGCTCCGTCCCAAGCCTCTACCAGGAAGGCACTTACGCCATAGGTACTAACTCCACTACTTACCACAATAATTTCATAGGTACCGGCCGCACCGGGCCCACCGACAAATTTATGATGGTGAACGGGGCAGCGCGCTTGGAGGGAGTGTATTCGCAAACGATAACCGTACTGCCTAACCGGTACTATTCGTTTTCGGCTTATGCGGCTAGCCTCAACAACGGCATTCCGGCGCAGTTGGGCCTGGTAGTTGATGGCAAATCCACGTCGGTAGTAACCACGCTGCCCACCACGCCAGGGCAATACGTACAGTTTTCGGACCTGTACTTCTCGGGACCCGGCCCGGCCAGCGGCTTCCCCATAACCATTGAAATTCGGGACGTTAACAAGGTGGCCGTGGGCAACGACTTTGGTCTCGACGATGTGTACTTCGGCTCGTGCAGCGCCTTCTTATTGGCCGATACCAAAACCACAACCCCCGTTCCCGACATAGCAGTACCGGCCGCCATTCTGCCGCTGAGTGCCACCATCAACGTGGGTGGTAGCGTGGGCGTGACGGTGGCTTCGTTCGTGGTGCAGAGCTTACCGGCCAGTGGTGTCCTGCGCTACAACGGGGTTCCGGTAACCGAAAATCAGGTGATTCCGGTGGCTAGCGTTGGCAGCCTCAGCAGCGGTGGTAGCCTCACCTACACCCCGGTAGGGGGCTGCACCGGCACCACCACCACATTCACCTACACTGCTCTGGACAGTGACGGTACCGGCTCTGAAAATATTGCCACTTATACCATTCCGGTTACCCCCATTGCTACTCCTACCATCCGAATGGCCGCTACCGGACCGGTTTGCCCTGGTACGCAGGTGCCATTGCGTGCGGGTTCCCGGCCAGGGTTTCTGTTTACGTGGTACAATGGTGCAACCATAGTGAACGGGGCCGGCTCTGTGCTCAATGATAGTGTGTTTGTGGCCTCTGCTGCCGGTACATATACTGTTAAAATTCAGTGGGCAAACTGCTCCACTACTTCCAATGGCGTTAATCTGACAGTTCTGCCTCCGCTTACGGCTGGCACTGTTGGAACCAACCAAACGGTTTGTGCCGACGTGGCACCGGCACTGCTTAGCAGCACCGCAGGAGCTGGCGGTGGTACGGGCAACTATTCTTACCAGTGGGAGTCGTCGGGCAACAATACCACCTGGAGCGCTATTGCAGGCGCAACGGGCGCCGACTATGCACCGGGAATCTTGGCCGCTACCACGTATTTCCGGCGGCAAGTAACGTCGGGCACTGGCTCCTGTGCTACTGCTTACGCCAACACGGTGGTTGTGAACGTACTCCCCGCCGTAACTCCGGGCAGCATCGGTGGCAATCAAACTATCTGTGCGGCCTCAGTTCCGGCGGCTTTCACCAGTACGGCTGGCGCTGGTGGAGGTACCGGCTCCTGCCTGTATCAGTGGGAATCATCGGTTGACAATATCACCTGGAACCCCATTGCTGGTGCAACGGCGGCCACCTACGCTCCGGGCCCACTCACCACTACCACGCATTTTCGGCGGCAAGCCACTTCCACTGCGGGCACTTGCCAAGCAGCTGTATCCAACCCCGTAATAGTGCGTGTGCAAGCGCCACTGACGGTTGGCGTAGCCTTGGCGGCCCCCCCAGCCCAGTGCGCCGGCACGGCCCTCACCTTCACCCCCACCCTCACTAACGCGGGCTCAACCCCAACGTACTCCTGGTTTGTAAACAACGCGCCAGTAGCCAGCACCCCCACTTATACCAGCAGCACCCTGGCCAACGGCGACCAGGTGCGGGTGGAAATAACTCCAACCGTTGGGTTTTGCGCCACCGGCACGGCTGCCGCTACGGCCACCGTTGTGCTTACCCCTTCTCTGCTTCCCACCCTCACCATCGAGAGCCAGCAGGAGATGCCCGTGTGCCCCGGTACGTCGCTCACTTTCTTGGTTGCTCAGTCTATGAATACGGGGACGGCACCGCAGTACCAGTGGCAGGTAGATGGCGCTGACGTAGCCGGTGCTACGGGCGCAACCTTCACCAGCAGCACCCTGCGCGACGGTCAGCAGGTGACGTTGAAGCTACGCACTACCACCAATTGCAATCAGCCGGCCGCGGCAGCCTCTAACTCGGTGAAGGTGACTATCAGCCAATTGGCGAAAGTGAATGCCGGGCCGGACAAAGAAATCGAAGAAGGCCAGGAAGTGGTGCTGCAAGGCTCAATTGATGGCAATTACCCGGTAACCTGGAGCCCCGCCCAGGGCCTGACTTTCGTGAACGGCAACCGCCTCCAGCCTATTGCGGCGCCCACCACCACCACCACATACACGCTGTCGGCGGGGCCTAGCGGCTGCCAAAATGTGAGCCAAGTGACCGTGAAAGTGAAGAAGCGCCCGCTCATCCGCATTCCTAACGCCTTCAGTCCCAACGGCGACGGCCAGGATGACACCTGGGAAATCGACCGGATTGGCGACTTCACCGGCAACGCCGTGACGGTGTTCAACCGCTGGGGCAATCAGGTGTTCAAAACCACCAATTACAGCCGCACCAACGAGTGGAACGGCCAAATCAATGGGCAGCCGGCACCGCTGGGCACTTACTACTATGTCATTACGCTGGGCAAAGGCCAAACCTACAGCGGCTCACTTACAGTGGTTTACTAGCTGAGCCACTTAGTTTTTTCTATTCGTTGGTAGCAGGGTTCTATATGAAAAGATTTCTACAGCACTTGGTCTTTATTGGTATGCTGACCGGCTTTGCAGCCCGGCCCGCTCAAGCGCAGCAGCAGGCTCAATACAGCCAATACATGAACAACAACTACATACTCAACCCCGCCGTGGCGGGTACCGAAGATGTAATTGATGTCAAACTTAGCTACCGTACCCAATGGACCGGGCTGGAAGGTGCCCCCAAGACCTACTATGCCAGTGCCCACTCCTCGTTGGGCCGGCAGCAGAAATCCAAGCAGAATATGCACGGCTGGCGGCGGGGGTTTCACGCGCTGGGCACCATGCTCTACAACGACGTGACTGGGCCCACCAGCCGAGCTGGTATCTACGGCTCTTACGCCTACAACATTGCCTTAACCCGCACGCTGCGGGCCGCACTTGGCGTTTCGGCCGGCATGCAGCAATTCGCTATTGATGGGCAGCAGCTTCGATTTCATGACCCCAACAACCACCCCGGCAGCCAGGCTGCACGAGTGCCGGATGCCACGGTGGGCTTGTGGGTGTATAGCCCCACTTTTTACGTGGGAGCCTCGGCCGCGCAACTGCTCGGTAACCAGTTGGATTTCTCGTATGCCCAAGTCAACCGTTTGGCCCCCGGCAACGCCCTAAAACGCCACTATTTCGTTACGGGTGGCCTGCGGGTGCCCCTAAGTTCCGATTGGGTACTGGTGCCTTCCGTTTTGGTGAAATCGGTACGCCCGGCGCCCATTTCTATCGACTTGAATGCCAAGCTGAAGTACCGCGACCTTATCTGGGCAGGTGGTTCGCTTCGCGCTTTCGATGCCGTAGTGGCGTTGGTAGGGCTCAACCTCAACGAGTACACTAGCCTGAGCTATTCCTATGATGCGGGCACTTCGAAGCTGGCGGGCTACCACTGGGGCAGCCACGAAGTGCTGCTGGGGCTGCGGCTGAAGAAAACGCAAGTGGTCTGCCCACAACGGTTTTGGTAAGGGCAACGCTGGCTCCGTAATGCGGCGCTGCGGGCGGTGGCACTTCACACCGGATAACGGTTAACTTCGCGCCACCCGTTACACTGAACTTTCTTTATGGCACTCCCTCAAGCTGGCGACACCGCCCCCGACTTCACCGCCCAGGACCAAAACGGCACCTCGCACACCCTCGCCAACTACCGCGGCCGCCGGGTAGCCCTGTATTTCTACCCCAAAGACGACACCTCCGGCTGCACCGCGCAGGCCTGCGACCTGCGCGACAACTACCAGAGCCTGTTGGCCGCCGGCATCCAAGTACTCGGCGTCAGCATCGACAGCGAAAAGTCGCACCAGAAATTCGCCACCAAGTACGACCTGCCGTTTCCGCTGCTCGTCGATGAAGACAAGAAAATAGTGCAGGACTACGGCGTATGGCAGGAAAAATCAATGTACGGCCGCAAATACATGGGCACCATGCGCTACACTTTCCTGATTGATACAGAAGGCAAAATAGAGCGGGTGATTACCAAGGTGGATACAAAAAACCACGCAGCTCAACTATTATAAGTTGACTGAAAAGCCCACAACTATCAATTCCTGGTTTGCGGAGGCCAACTACCCCTCTGGCAACATACAAAGCCCTGCTAGCTGAGCGTTGAATACCTGATTTAAAACTCAATTCAGTAGCTGGTTCTGCCAACGTAAGGCAGAACTAAGGTAAGATTTATTGCATATGCGTCGTCTGGCGGTGGTTTTGTGTTGGATTGTTGGGATGGTCGTTGGGCTGGCCAGCCCCGTGTACGCTCAAAATGCAGCACCCGAAAAGCCTCGCGTCACCCGGATTCTGTTTCTGCTGGATGCTTCGGGCTCAATGTTGGCACCCTGGGAAGGCCAGGCTCGCATGGATGTAGCCAAGAGCTTGCTGGCCAAGATGGTGGACTCATTAAATGCCTACCCCAACCTAGAATTGGGGCTGCGCGCTTACGGCCACTTGCACGACAAGTCGGAAAACAACTGCGAAGACTCCAAGCTGGAAGTGCCTTTTGCGCCCAAAAACGCAGCGGCCATCAAAAACCGGCTGAAAACTATTGTGCCGCAGGGCAATACGCCCATTACGTATTCGCTACTACAATCGGCCGGCGACTTCCCCACCGACAAAACGGCACGTAACGTCCTGATTCTGATAACCGACGGGCTGGAATCTTGCAAAGGCGACCCGTGCGCTACCTCGGTGGCGTTGCAGCGCAAGCGGGTGTTTCTGAAGCCATTTGTTATCGGGATTGGCGCCGAACGGGAGTTTGGCAAGCAACTCGAATGCCTGGGCCACTACTACAATGCGGCTGATGTGAAGACCTTCCGCACGATTCTCAACGATGTAGTAGCCCAGACGCTGGCTAAAACCACCGTGGCCATCAACCTGACCGATGAAGCTGGTAAGCCCGTGGAATCGAACGTGAACATGACGTTCATCAACAACATCACCGCCCAGCCCGAGTACAACTACGTGCACTACCGCGACGCGCAAGGCAAACCCGATGCCCTCGACATCGACGCGCTTCAGAGCTACGACTTAGTTATCAATACGGTGCCTCCGGTACGACAGGAAAACTTACAGATTCGGCCTGGCAAAGCCAACGTGCTGACGTACAAAACGCCCCAGGGTACGCTGTGGCTGCAAAGCCCCAATCTAACGGCCAACCCATACGGTACGGTGCAGGCTGTAATCCGGCAGGCCGGCAAAGACAATACCCTGCTGGCGCTGCCTTTTGGGGCGCGGCAGAAGCTCCTGGCTGGCAACTACGAAGTGGAACTTCTAACGCTCCCGCGCCAAATCCGACGTATCAGCGTCAAGCAAGGCCAGGAAACGACGGTTACGTACGCTGCTCCTGGTATCCTCAACATTATTTCCGACTTGAAAGGCTACGGCAGCATCTACCGCCTCAACGACGACGAAAGCCAAACGTGGGTGTACAACCTGCCCGATGGCGGCAGCAGCAAAGTAAATATTGCCATGCAACCCGGAGCGTATCGGCTGATATTCCGCACCAAAAACGCCATCGGCAGCAAGTTCACCGACGTGCGCAACTTCACCATCCGAAGCGGCCAAACCAGCTCGGTCAGCATTTTCGGAAAATGAATTACGAAATGCAGCAGGCTGTGCAAGACCTGCAAGAAAACGGCCACGCCACCCTACCCGGCATTCTTTCCGCTTCAGAAATATCAACTATCCTAAACACGGTGCAGACCGCCGAAATAGCGTCTCCCAACTTTCGTCGCAGCCAGGATATATTTGCTATTCGCAATCTACTGGGAGAACTTCCGGCGCTACGAGAGCAACTGCTCACTCCGGCTGTGCGCCAGTTGCTGGCAGTGCTTTTTCCGGACGCCACACCGCACCTAACGAAGGCCATTTATTTCGATAAGCCAGCCGGCTCTAATTGGCTGGTGGCTTGGCATCAGGACGTGATGATAGCCGTAAATCAGCGGCTGGACTTGCCCGGCTACGGTCCTTGGGCCTGCAAGCAAGGTGAAGTAACGGTGTTGCCGCCGCGCCAGATTTTGGAAAGCATCATCACCATTCGGCTACACCTCGACGATTGCGACGCCAGCAATGGGGCGCTGAGGGTAGTACCCGGCTCCCATCGGCACGGCGTAGTTGCCAACAACGATTTGCCGGCTTACACTCCGCAGGCCGTAACCTGTGCCGTGCCGGCCGGCGGCGCCATGCTGATGCAGCCCCTCACGCTGCACGCCTCCAACCGCAGCACCAGCCCCCGTCCACGCCGCGTGATCCACCTAGAGTTTAGTGCCGCTGAATTACCAGCCGGATTGGATTGGCGGGAGCGGATGACCACCCACATACAATAGTTTCTAGCGGCGGCGCACTCCCTTCTCAGCCTCAATATCTATGCAGAAAGTATTCAGTTTCCTCGAGAAGTCATCAGTTATTTTAGCTGGTATAGGATTGATGTTCAATCTCTTGCTCTGGAAAGGGGGAGACTTTATGCTGATAATAAGCCTGACGTTTTTAAGCGTTATTTACTTCTTCGGAAGCTATTTCCAACGGGCAATGCCGGTGCGCCATGGGCAGGACATTACCACAACTTCTGCAACCACAGCACTACTAAAGATTTTTATTGGAATAGCCTTTTCAACGATGATAGTAGGGTTGCTATTCAAGCTGCTTTTCTGGAAAGGCTCATTCGTGATGCTGACCGCAAGTATCGTTGCGACTGCATGCATCCTGTTATGGGCATTAGTTACCTCGAAGAGTCTTACTAAGCCCTCAGAAACCGCCGTTTTTCGCCGAAGTGGAATTATTCTGAGCTTGGGTATTGCCGACTTGCTAATCAGCTCATCTACTATCTACGGCATCTTTCACCGCAATGACCCGCAGCTAGTAGAAAAATGGACTCGCATGTCGCAACATCCTGAAAATGCTGCTTATAAAGCGGATTTCGATGCGTATCGGCGTCACCAATAGTCTGCGCTGAAGCTACAGTGGCCGTAACCGAGACGGTAATGGCTCACCGCAAGTAAATTTCAGCTTTGCCACAAACCGAACCGCCCCCGGCTACCTAGTTGGCAGCCGGGGGCGGTTTATTGCACTCTAAACTTAGGACTAGTACACCTGGAACGCTACTGCTTGCTACCGCACTCGGCGCAGAACCGTTGCTCGCCTTTCATCGTGGCGCCACAGTCCGAACAAAACTTTTCCTTGGCCTGCGCCAGTGCCGCATTAGGTGTACCGCACTGTGGGCAGAATTTCTGGGTGGGGTTGAGTTTGGTGTTGCAGCTTTGGCACTGCACTATGCCGCCTCGGTTCAAAAAGTCCAGCTCTTTGGTGTAGTCTTGGGCGCGGGTCTTGGTGTAGATCTGCTCTCGGCCGGCTTGGGCCTGCTGAGCAGCCAACTCTTCATGCTCGTCGGGGGCGCAGTCTTCACAAAGGCCGGCCTTTCCGTTCCAACACACATCGGGGCATACCCAATGGCCGCAGCGAGTACACTGCTTGAAGTGTTGCTTGCCTTCCTGCACGGCGGTGTCCAACGCCGCGTCGTGGGCTTTCCCCCCGATGGCGCGCTGCACGTGGTAGGCCGCGTTGCCTGCCTCGTTGAACATGCCCCCGAAAAGGCTACCAGCAGCGCGCATCAGTTCGCCTGCAATGCCAACAGCATTCGGCTGGAAGCGAGACATGTGACCGTTGCGGCACTTGTCGCAATAGAATTTGAACTGGAAGCCTTTATCAGTTGATAAGTCGTCGTGGTTGGCGACAAACTGAATCATGTTGCTCATAGTCGGATTGGTGGAAGGTGACGCCTAAAAGTAACATATCTGATTATTAAGCTAAGCTAATAATCAAACAAGCGCCTTTACCACGGCATCCTCACCACTACAAGTGCTCTGCTAGTGTCCCGTTCACCGTTTGCGTGGCGTTGGTCGGGCAGCTGGTGTAGGGGCGTTTTTACGGACGGGCGGTTTCGCCTTCACAGGAGCGTTGGGAGTTGTAGCCTTCGGTGCAACTGTTGGTGGCGCCGAATCGGGGAGCCAAATGGCTTTGAAGCCATAATCCGGCGCGAATGGTCCTTTCCCCAGAGGCCGCAGGGGCGGCACCGTAAACGTCAGCTTGCCGTCGGCAGCCCGCACCTCGGTGGTAAACTCCCTGATGATGCCGCCCTGCTCGTCCTTGCCGTCGCGGGTAATATCATAGAACGGATACGTACTGAAAAACTCCAGCCGGTAGCGGCCGGGGCGCTCCACGTTCAGAATAGTAGCCTGCTTACCAACAAGCGCCGGAACACTGTCGCGCGTAGTAGGTTGGTTATCATTAAGATCGGCACATTCCGGCGCGCTGGATGGACCGGATGAATGGGGCAGCTTGTACCAATAGTTGTGTCGGTTATGCACCCAGCCTACTATGCGGCTCGTGGCTCGCAACGCAAACACTTCCACCGCCTCGTCGGAAGTGGTAACTCCGGAAGGCAGCAGATCGGGGTCTGTGCCGTTTTCCTTGTTTACAGTCCACAAAGGAATGCAATTACCAGGCGTAGTAGGTGTGTGTACGGCATCTTTAGGCCCTACAGTACCAGGACACTGGCTGGCAATGGGCTCGTAGGACATATCAAAAATGGAGTCGCCGGCCAGAAACTTCTGCAAGGGGCGCAGGTAGTGGTATTGCCCCCCGTAGCACAGCCCAAACACTTGGTTGGCCCACCAATATAGCGCTGCCCCCCCCGAGCCGTTGAAGGTAGAAGACCATAGCGTGTTGTGCAGTTCGTTGAGGTCGTGGAAGAGCAGCCCCGGCGGATAGCGCTTGGCTGTGAAGTTGGAAACACCCGACCAACACGCATTCTGTATCAACCCAAATTCGGCCAATTGATATGGCTTGCCGGGAAATAGCTTCGCTGCCCGCCGGGCCAGGAAGGCGCGTTGGTGCTCCACGTTTAAGTCGGAACTATAGAAGTGGTCCTGCACAAAATCAACCTGCGGCGACCGGTAAAGCGAGGCAGCCGTATCGGAGGTAATAAAATTACTAAAAGCGAAACTAGTATTGATGGTATACAGGTGTTGTGGCGCTAAGCTGCGGGCATACCCCAGCATTTCATCAGTCCAGCGGCGCACGTTGCGGAAATTATCCTTGTCCCAGAACTGATGGTCTTTGATGCCGGCCCCGAAAAGGTCGGCTTCTCCCATCAGCTCGGCCGCAAATAAAGCAGGCGAATAGCCCCAGCGGGCCATGACGTAGCGGATGCGCTGTCGTAACAACTGCCGGCTCACGGAGTCAGTGAAAAACGCTTCTGTAGTAGCATCAGGTGGCAGCAGCTTGCGGTAGGGGTGCTGCTGCCAGGCGCGCCCGAACTCTTCGGAGTTGAACAGCTCGTCTTGGGTCATGAGGGTAAGCTGCACGTATACCCGCCGTTGCGCCGCGTATTCCATCACGGCATCCAGGTCATAGGCGCGGTTCTGGCGCACGTCGTAGCGGCCTGCCGGACCATCCGGACCTTCGATGCCAAAGTGAGAATGGGTCATCAGGACCCGGACGAAGTTGCCCCCGCTCTCGGCAATGCGGGTTATACCCACGTAGGCGTCGCGGTATGGAAGACGGTTATAATCGGTGAGCACCCACGTGCCGGTGATATTCATGCCCAGCGGAAAGAACAGGCGGCCATCGGCAAACGCAAAGTTGCGGCCGTTACGGTGCACAGCTACGTTGCCGGGGTGGGTGGAAGATGCTACGTTTACGAATGTGCGAGGCCCGAACACGGTGGAGTCGTTGTGAGTCACCACCACCCGGTAGCTCCAACGCCCGGCTGTAGGCGGCGCAAACCGAACCCGCCACGGCAGACGCGTGGCCACGCGGGTCAGATACTTCGGGTTTTCGGGGCATTTAGTGCAATACAGGCAGGTATCGGTGGGACTGGCGCGGGGGAAGGGCGCGCAGGTGGTGCACCGTTTGAAATCCTGATACCAAAAGCCCGGCACCCGGTACACACTATCCTGCGGCGACACAAACTCCGCCCACACGGTAATTTCGGTGGGGTCGTAGGGGTTGCGGATGGGCGGCGTTTCCAGGGCCAAACCCAGTTCCAGCTTCTGGTAGCGCGTTGGAGCAGCAGTACCTATCTGGCGGAACTCCCGAATCCGGATGGCCCAGGCTGAGGGTAATAAGAGAATTGAAAACAGCAGTACGAGCAGAAAACGCATAAACGGCAACACCTGAATCATGGCCTAAACAACGTAGAAATCGACCAGGTAGATAACATTGTCGAAAACTAAACCGCCCTTTTTTTGCAGATTTCAGCAGTTTCGTGATGTTGCTCAGGCTCTTCCCAATCCGTGTTGCTAGTTTTGAGGCTCAACTTCCTCTGCTCGAATTGCCTTTCTCACTGCTTCTTGCCGCCTTCCTGCTGCTAGCCACCTGTACACAAGCGCAACGCCCCGACACTACCATCATCCGATATAATGGACTGCTAACAGGCCAATATACCTCGGGCGGCGTCAACCGCATGTTGCTTACCACCACGCATTCCGTTACGTTTCTACGCGGCTTGCACTTTGGAGCGCCCGTAAACGGCAGTTTTTCTTACGGCCGACAGGATAACCTACTGAAAGAGCGGGAGTTTCTCTTTAATGCCACGCCTTATTACTGGCTGGGCCACTTTCGGGCCTACGGCATTGGGGGCTACGAGCGGAGCAACCTGCGCGGCATTGATAACAGGATTCAGTTGGGACTCGGGCCGGGGTGGGCTTTCTACACCGATTCGCTGGGGCGGGAAGTATCGGCTAGCAACCTGTTTATCCGGGAGGCCACGTACTTTCAGGATGGCAGCCAGCGCATCGTGTCGCGCAGCTCGTTGCGGCTGAAACTGGTGTACTCCAAGGGCGTGTTTTCCTTGAATTCCACTACGTTCTACCAGCCCAACATGCGCAACTTCGACGACTACCGCGTTAACCAGCTTTCCACGTTGGCGCTACGCTTCACGCCGCGCTTTGCCATTACCGCCAACTATACCTACACCTTTGAGAGCCGCGTACTGGAAGGCAAACCCACCGACAACACCAATTTGACGGTGGGCGTGGCGTTTAGTACGAAGTAGGAAAAACTGCTTGTAGCTACAACGTTGGCTGTTCGCTCAGCCATTTGAGCAGCCATACATAAGCTCCCACCAGTGATATACTCACGGGTAGAAACCACCAGCTTACGCTCCCTGCCTGGCGCAGCCGGACTAAGGTTTCCTCCTTGGGCAGTTGCTGGCGCAACACCTTACCAATCTTGCGCTCAGCATCCCATAAGTAGATGGCGTTGCCAAATAACCCGAGCAACGAAGCGTGTATAAGATTAATCACGATAGTGGTGCCCTGACCTCTGTCATCTCCCAGTACGGCTTGCTCAATGGAAACCTCCACAAATAGCACGACCAAAAGTAGAAACAGCACGAAGTACATGCGACGGTAAGCCAGCCAGAAAACACCCGCGAAAAAGGCAGATATATTGAAATTCAGAATTTTACCTTGCCGACGCAGTTGCCACAACTGTATGTAATACTCGGCGTTTTTTCCAAAAAACACCCACGCGTGTTCGTCCTCAATTTCAATAGGAATGCTGCGGTTAGCCATGCGAAGCAGGAAAAATATCAGTATAAAATAGAAGCAAAGTTATATGTACCTATGAATATGCAATACTGCGTGCGACTTTCTTTTTTCCCGCATTACATTAAACCCTGCCCCACTCGGCTCCTCTAACCCGCTACAACCGCCGCTCTAACCTACCTTGCCTGCTTGGAAGACCAGGATATCCTTGCCAAGTTCCGTGACCCGGCCGCGCGCAACGTGGCCTTCAACCAGTTGGTGCGTAAGTACCAAACCAAGGTGTACTGGCACGTGCGCAAGATGGTAATCGACCACAACGATGCCGACGACCTCACGCAGGACGTGTTTGTGAAGGTGTGGAAGCACTTGGAGAATTTTCGGCAGGATGCCTCGCTCTATACCTGGATTTACCGCATTGCCACCAACGAATGCCTGAGCTTTCTGGCCAGCAAGCGGCGCAAGTTTTTTCTACCCCTCAACGACGTGGGAGCCGAGCTGGCAGCTAAAGTGGAAGCCGACCCCAGCTTGGCCGGCGACGACGTGGAGCTGCGCCTGCAAAAAGCCATTCTCACCCTGCCCGACAAGCAGCGGCTGGTATTCAACCTGCGCTACTACGACGAAATGCCGTACGAGCAGATGGCCGAAGTAACCGGTACCAGCGTGGGCGCCCTTAAAGCCTCGTACCACCACGCCGCCAAAAAGATTGAACACTACATCAATGGTACCGATTAGGGCAGCTTTCACCTGTAAGCCCGTTGCACAAGCTGAAAAGTCCGTTTCATTTAAAAAAATCCGTGATTCATTAAACCATTCGGGCCTGATTCCTTCTAAAGCACTATGAAAACCCCTTTTCGTCTGGATGAGCACCCGCGCCGGCCGCAGCCGCTGGCCCCGCCCCCAGACCAGTATTTCCATCAGCTTCCGCTACGCGTGATGCAGCGGGTGCAAGCGCCGGAGCCTACGCCTGGTTTCAGCTGGCTGAGCGCACTGCCGGCCCCGTTGCGGATGGCTTTGGCTACCAGCGTGGTGCTGGGTGCTTTCGTGGGCTCGTTCTGGCTCAGCGAATCAGCACTGGCCCCGGCGGCTACTGCTCCTGACACCTTAGCCGCCGTGCCCCGCCACGAAATGGTGGAGTATCTGCTGGCTAGTGAGCAGCGCCTCAGCCTCACCGACCTAGCTGAACTGCCGGCCGTGGAGCGGATACTACCTGAAACTTACCTGCAAGCCTCCCCCGACGAGGTGCAGGAAGTGCTGGATGCGCAGCCGACCGAGGACACGTATCTATAAATCAATCTTGCCCTTGCCTTACACAAGCTCCCCCATGAAATATTTATTCCGTAGCTTATTGCTACTGTGGCTATTGGCTGCAATTCCTGCCGTGGCGCAGCCGGGCGCTGGTGGCCGCCAGGGCCGTATGAGCCAGCTGGAAAACGCCAAGATTGCCTATATCACCGAGAAAATTTCGTTGACCCAGGACCAGGCACAGCGCTTCTGGCCCGTTTATAACGAATTCACGGCCAAGCGCCGCGACTTGAACCGGCGTATGCGCGAAACCCGCACCAACGACCCCGATGCCCTTTCCGAAGCGCAGGTAAAAGAGAGCCTTACGCAGGCACTGGCCTTGCGCCAGCAGGAAGTGAACTTGGAAAAAGAGTACTTCGATAAGTTTCAGAAAGTGCTCAATATCCGGCAAGTAGGCAAGCTCTACCAGGCCGAGCGGCAGTTCACCAAGGAAGTAATCAGGCGAGTAGCCGACCACCGTGGTGGGCCACCAACCACCCCTGGTACTTCCGACTAAATGAAGAAAGGCTGCCTAGGCAGCCTTTCTTCATTTAGCTACCACGGCCGCCTAGCCTGGTGGCACCACCGCCCGCGCGGGCTGCCGTATCTTTGCCGCATGCTTACCCCTCGCCAGCTTTTTCTGCGCTATCAAGCGCAAACCTCCGACTTCCCCCTGTTGCTTGAAATTGAGCGGGCCGAAGGAGTATACATGTACGGCCCCGAAGGCCAGCGTTACCTCGACCTTATTTCCGGCATCGGCGTCAGCAATGTTGGCCACCGGCACCCGCGCGTCATCGAAGCCATTCAGAACCAGCTTGATAAGTACCTGCACCTGATGGTGTACGGCGAGTTGGTGCAGGCCCCGCCGGCGCTGCTGGCTCAGGCCCTACATGAAACCCTGCCCGCCCACCTCGACAGCGTGTACTTCACCAACTCTGGCACCGAGGCTATTGAAGGCGCGCTCAAATTGGCCAAGCGCCACACCGGCCGCACCGGCCTCGTGTCGTGCCTGAATGCCTACCACGGCTCCACCCACGGAGCCCTGAGCATCACTGGCTCCGAGGGGTTCAAGAACAGCTACCGCCCTTTGCTGCCCGATGTGCGCCATATCCGCTACAATGAACTGAACGACTTGTCCCTCATTGACGAGCACACGGCAGCCGTAGTAATTGAAACGGTGCAGGGCGAAGCGGGCGTACGGGTTGCGGAACCGGACTACCTGCCGGCCCTGCGCCAGCGCTGCCAGGAGGTGGGCGCGCTGTTGATTCTCGATGAAATTCAGTGCGGATTTGGGCGCACGGGCACGTTCTGGGCGTTCGAGCAGTTCGGGGTGCAGCCGGATATTCTGGTATGCGCCAAAGGGATGGGAGGCGGTATGCCCATTGGGGCCTTCATTTCCAGCCAGGAAATCATGAGCGGCTTCAAAACCAACCCCATTCTGGGACACTGCACCACGTTTGGCGGCCACCCAGTGTCGTGCGCGGCGTCGTTGGCTACGTTGCGGGCTATTCAGGAAGAAAATATGCTGGCGGGCGTCGCCGAAAAGGCGGCGCGTTTCCGGCGGCAGCTGGTGCACCCGGCCATCCGGGCCATCCGGGGTTGCGGCTTGCTGATGGCCGTGGAATTCGAGTCGTTCGAGGTGCTAAAGCCCATTATCGACCGGGCGCTTTTCCACGAAGGCATCCTGACCGACTGGTTCCTGTTCTGCGACAATTCGTTGCGCCTGGCCCCGCCCCTCCTCATCACCGACGACGAAATAGACGAAGCTTGCGCGGCGGTGTTGCGGGCAGTGGCATTTGTGTGCGGGTAGCCAACTGTAACCAGCAAAATGGCCAAACCCCGCCCGGAGCAGCGCATGGCGCTTTCCCGGCGGGGTCTTGCTTGAAAGTGGTAGCAAACGGCTGTTCGGTTAGCCGCAGCTTTTTCTTAGGAAAGCCTGAATGTCAGCCTTGATGTCTTCGCGCTCCATGCCATCTTTCACTCCCTGCGAAATATTTTTAACTAGCAGCCCCACAATATCTTTGCGGAAACCTAGCTTTTCGGCCATAATCGTGCAGAAATCCATTTCGCTGTCGTCCACAATACCATCGGCCAGCATCATGTCCACCATGTCAAATATCTGGTCGAATCGTTCGGAATCGTTGTCAGGAACTATGAGCTGGTTTAGGTTGCTGTTGGCGACAATAGAGCGCACTTGGTCGGCCCGAATGCCATTGCGCTTGCCTACTGTTACAATAAAGCTCATTTCCCGCTCGTCAAGATGACCGTCTGCTTTGGCCAAGGCAGCCAAGTTCTGGATGTGGCTTTTCACTTTCCGAGTTTGCTCATTCTCAAAAAAACCGAACATAATGGGGGGACTATGGTAAGGAGCGGGAAAAAGGACGAGGGCAAATTGTCGGCTGAAAATTCAGCCGGGGGACGGAAGATAAACGTCTGCGGAATGGTTTGCAACTGATCTGCTTACGCAATTAATACAAAATAGTCTCATTTAAGCTAGGAAACTTAACACGACTCTGTTGGAAACTCAGCGACAGTTTGCCAACGATTTCTCACCTTTGCCCGTTCCGCGGCCTAGCTATTTCACTAGGCGCATTCTGAAGCATAAGAGTTATGATGAAACGCATTGCAGTTTTCACCAGCGGCGGCGACTCGCCGGGTATGAACGCCTGCATCCGAGCCGTGGTTCGTACGGCAGTTTACCACGGCATTGAAGTGTACGGTATCATGCGCGGCTACAGCGGCATGATCAAAGGAGAGTTTGTCCGGCTGGATTCGGCCTCGGTGGCCAACACCATCCAGAAGGGTGGCACCATTCTGAAGTCGGCACGCAGCCAGAAATTCCTAACCAAGGAAGGACGCCAACAGGCTTTCGACCAGTTGGTTAACAACGGAATCGAAGGCTTGGTAGCCATTGGCGGCAACGGTACGTTTACCGGCGCCACCATTTTCGAGCAGGAGTTTGGCATCCCTACTGTGGGTGCCCCCGGCACCATCGACAACGACTTGTACGGCACCGATTACACCATCGGCTACGACACGGCCGTGAATACCGCCCTAGAGGCCATCGACAAAATCCGGGACACGGCCGACTCGCACGACCGGTGCTTTTTCGTGGAAGTAATGGGGCGCGACTCAGGCTACATTGCCATTCCGTGCGCTATTGGCGGCGGGGCCGAAATTGTGATGGTACCGGAAACTCAAATGTCAACCGAGTCGGTAATTGAAACATTGCAGTCGAGCTGGCAGCGTTCCAAAACTTCGTTTATTGTAATTGTGGCCGAAGGCGAAGTGGAAGGCAACGCCCAGATTGTGGCCCAGCGCGTGAAAGAAGCTATTCCGCAACTTGATACCCGCGTGACGGTTATCGGCCACATTCAGCGCGGCGGCTCCCCGTCGGCCGCCGACCGGATGCTGGCCTCGCAAATCGGTATTGCCGCCGTGGAAGGCTTGCTCAACGGCATGCGCAACGTTATGGCTGGCATCGTGAACCGCCAACTGGTGTACACGCCCTTCAACGACACAATTCACAAGAAAAAACTCATCAACCAGAGCTTTATGCGCATGGTAGAGATTCTGAGTGTGTAAGGCTCCCGTAAATAAAAGAGGGTCGGGAACCAACCATTGCGCTGGTTCCCGACCCTCTTTTGCGCCCTTACTTGTGTGAGGTAGCCATCCTCTCTCCCACTCTCTTCTCTTGCTCGTATGCTTCGTTCCGTACGCTTCCTGCCTTCTGCGCTTGTTCTGCTGACCATTAGGCTGGCGGCCGCTCAGGCGCAAACCGTATCCGCCGCCGCTACCCACCGCCCGGCGCTAGTGCGCCTAGGCTTGGGCAGCAGCCTCAACGGCTCCGGCGACTATGGCGTAACCAAGCTGCATGTGGAGTATGCGCCAGAGTTTGGCCGGCATTTGCGGCTGGGCTCCCGGCTGGCTTTGCTGAGCGGCTCTGAACTATATGAGTTTGGCCGAGGCTACACCGCACCGCAATCCTATCGGGCTGTGAATGTGGAGCAGGAAGCGTACTGGCTGCCGTTTGGAGTGAATAAAGCCGTAGAATTCAGCGTAGGCGTGGGCGCCTTTGGTGGATATGGAAGCCAGAAAGGGGTTACCGGCGGTGGCTTGCGGTTTATCGACGCCAACGGCACCCCCCAACCGGAGCCCGTTCTCGACTACGTAGCTTTACGCGAAAGGGGGTTCCATATCGGCTACCTTGCTTCGCTCAACTTGGATGTGGCGTTGAACCAAGAACGCACCTGGCGGGTAGGAGGTCGAGTGGCGCTACAGCACGGTACTCGCGCTATTACGTTACCGGGTGCTCAACTCGTGTTCAGCCGGGCGCTGTAACTGACAAGTACAACAAGCCAGTTACAGCGCCCGGCTGAACACGAGTTGCGTTAGGTGAAGTCCACCAGGACCGTAGCCGTATGGGGGCAATGCCTACTCCGGCGCTACGGCTAACGTCAGGAGCTGACCGCCAATTTGCTGAAAACGGGCCAGATACGTACGTGGCTCCAGCAGTTGGTAGGGGAAGTACAACCCGGCCGGAACCGCGGGCTGGCCGTCGAGGCCGAGCAGCCGCTCCAGTAGCAACACAACGCCGAGAGCCGTGAGCGGCATTTGTCCCTGCGGGTGCACTACCGCGTGCCGGGTACGGAGCGGCTGACCCGCGTGGTCTTTCCCAGCGAGTTCGATGAGGATTTCCGTGGACATCGGCTGGCCCTGGCGGCGGGTGGAACTGATGCCAAACGCCAGCTTGAACTGCACGTTCGGCGCGCCGGTGGCCGCGGCCAGGCCGAGCACGTCGTAAACAGAGAAGATATCCGCTTGCTGCTCGGTATCATCTACGGCCCGAAAGGTGGTTTTGGCCTCATCAACCACTTGCCAGACAAAGGCCCCGTCGCGCCGGACCAGCGCCGCGGGCATGGTCTTGGTTTGGCGCTCGAAGTCCACGAAACCGGCTGGGCCCGTAACGTCTTGCTCGTCGAGCAGCGCCCCAATCGTAATATCGTGGACCCGGCCAAATGCCTGGGCGAATTCCAGCGTGGGGATAGTAGTAGCGCCAACCAGCCATTCCGTACCCAGGACAACCGGGGCCGCTTGCGGCTGGTGCATATAAGTTGCTACCTCGGGACCCATCTCGAAGATGCCCGCTGAAATGCTTAGGTGCGGGATGCCGCGCGCTTGGGCAAACCGAAGCGTAGCAAGTCGGGGGTCGGTAAACAAAACCACCACGGCACTCACGGGGCGTTGCCCTAGGCCTAAGTCGTCGGCAGCCAGATCGAGCGCAACACCTTCGGCGCTGGGTATCTGGGCGGCCACTGCCTGCGCTTTAGCCAGGTCGCGGCCGCCTAGCAGCAAAGGCACCTCAGGATGGGCATCGTGTAGGAAACGGGCTGCCCAACTGCCAACAACCCCAGAGCCACCAACCAGAAGAATGGGAGAGTGTGTCATAAACGCAAATGATAAATGGTATGTTTGACAAAGATAACCTACTATCAGTAAGTTACCAAGAGTAAGTTACTGATAGTAGGTTGAATTATGAAAAATGACAGCAGCCTGTAGCTATGAACCATTCTCCAGATTCAGAAGAGCCCAAGCGCGCAGCTAGCAGGTTATCAAAAACCGAGCGCCGGCGTCAGCTGCTTGCTATGGCCCTTGTTATCATTCGAGAAGAGGGTGCTGACCGCCTCACCTTGGGTCACTTAGCCACCCGAGCCGGTGTTTCGAAGCCCATTGCGTACGAACACTTCACCACTCGCTCGGGGTTGTTGACCGCGCTTTATAAGCTACTGGACGAGCAGCACGTGCAGGCTCTTCAGGAAGCACTGACGAGTACCCACCGGACTATGCAAGACACAGCCGACGTACTCGCCACCGCCTATGTGCGCTGTTCGCTCGATATGGGGGGAGAATGGCACGCCGTACGGGCAGCTTTGGCGGGCAATGAGGAAATGGGCGTGGTGCAGCAGGAGTTACTGGCTGGTTACGTTCAGCTGTTTCATGCCACCCTGGCTCCCCACAGCTCGTTGCCTCCGGCGGCGCTTTATCGGTGCTGCGTGGGGCTGGTTGGCGCCGGGGAGGCCCTCTCCGTACTGATGCTGAGCGGGCAGTGCAGTGAGTTGGAAGCGGCCTCCACTTTTTCCTCTCTGATTCAGGGCAGCCTCTCATCTCCGCCTCACAGGTAGTTCAGGCGCCGCGTCCACCTAGCTAGCATGGGTGTACTTAACTATCCTGACCAGAGCCCAGCCGCAAGCTGGCGCACTGGCAACATCACCAGCGCTTTTCAGCAATTAGCCACGTAAGCTCAAGTCTTACAGTTTGCTGAGCCCAGTTGTTCACTATCAACTAATAATGTACGGTGCAGCACAATGCGGTGCATGCGTGCTTGTTGCCTTGATAGAGCATGCGCCCGTGCGCCCGTGTTACCCGGCGCGTAACCTGGGTTCAGTCGGGCTCTGTAAGCTGCCTGCTAGTTTAGTTCTAGCCACTGATACTCGGTGTCACGGCGGAGCCAGGTGAGCTGGCGTTTGGCGTAGCGGCGGGTATTGCGCTTGAGCAGCCGTACGGCTTCCGGCCAGTCGTGCAGCCCGTCGAGGTAGCCGAAGATTTCCTGGTAGCCCACCGTTTGCAGCGCGTTGTGGTGCCGATACGGTAGCAATGCCTTCACCTCGGCCAGTAAGCCCGCTTCCAGCATTTGGTCTACCCGCTGGTCGATGCGCTGGTAGAGGGTTTCCCGCTCCCGCGTAAGGGCCAGCTTCAGCACCCGAAACGGCCGATTGGTAGCCGAGCGTCCGGTATGGAAACTGGAAAACGGCTGCCCCGTGGCGCGGCACACCTCCACGGCCCGCAGCACCCGTTGCGGATTCTGTTTGTCGATGCGGCCGTAGGCTACCGGGTCGAGGCGGGCCAACTCTGCAACCAGTGGCTCCAGGCCGTGCGCGGCCAGTTCTTGTTGCAACTGGATGCGCAGGTCGGGGTCGGTGGCGGGCAACTCATCGAGGCCATCGGTAACGGCTTGCAGATACAGGCCCGAGCCACCGGTAAGCACCACCACTTGGTGCCGCCGAAACAAGGTTTCCAGCAGAGCCAGGCACTCCACTTCATAGCGGCCGGCGTTGTAGTCCTCGGTGATGCTGTGCGAATCGATAAAGTGGTGCGGCACACCCTGCATTTCCGCCGGCGTGGGCTTGGCCGTGCCGATGCTCATTTCCCGGAAAAACTGCCGCGAATCGGCCGACACCACTTCCGTTTGGAAATACTGGGCCAACTGTACGCAAAGCGCCGTTTTGCCCACGGCCGTAGGGCCCGCCACTACCAGTAGCGTTGGTTGAGTGGGCTGCTTAGCCAGTTCGGCTTCCAGCAAGGCAGTGAGGTGAAGAGGTAACAATGGCGCAAGTGAAGTATAGAGACAACAAAAGTACTACTGTTGCGGGGGCACGGTGAGTTCGAGCAGGATCAGGCTTCCCGGCTTTCAACTACTCGTGCATACAAAGCCAGCAGGCGCTTTTCCTCGTGCTGCCAGCTGACCAAGTGGCGGGCACGGCGGCAGTTTTCGGCGAGCTGCTGGTACCGGGCGGGGTCGTCGCGGAGGAGGCGGTTGAGGGTGGTGGCCAGGGTGGTGGGGGCTAGGTCGGGCACCGTTTCGGCTACGTCGTACTGGTCGTTGAGGGCGCGGTACTCCGGAAAATCCACCACCACCTGCGGAATACCAGCGTGCAGGTAGTCGAAAAACTTGTTGGCCAACGAGTAGTAATAGCTCAGCCCCTGGTTTTCGAGCAGCATGATACCAATGGCCGCGTGGCGCGTCACCTCGCGCAGCGCATCGGGCAGCACGAACCCCCGAAACTCCACCTGCCCACTAGCCAGCAACCCCCGTTCCGCCGCCCGTGCCCGCAACGCCTCCGACAGGTCGCCTTCGCCGCACAACACCAGCCGGCCGGCCACTTGCGGCATGGCATCCAGCAAGGCTTCTAGCCCGCGCCCGGCATTCAAAGCGCCCTGATATAGAATGTAGCTACCAGTTGGGGCTGCCCGCGGCGCCGGGGGCAACTCACTTTCCGTCAGGCGGCTGATGTTGCGAATTACCTCGAACGGCCGGTTGTACCGCTGCTCGAACACCTGTGCCAAAGCCGGTCCGACTGTGTAGGCCAGGGCCGCCCGCGGCACAATAAAGGCTTCTACCCGCCGCCACAAACGCTGTACTGCTGGCCGGGCTACCACTTCGGGCACTTCCGTAAACAGCTCGTGCGCATCGTAGATGAACGGCTGCCCGCCCAGCTGTGCCCGCAGCCACACCGGCAGCGCCGTATCCAGGTCGATGGCGCACCACGCCGTAGCCCGTTGTGCCAACAGGTACAGGAAAAGGCGCAGGTTGAACTCCAAGTAAAATAGCTTGCCGCGCTGAAACCAACAGCGCAAGCGGTGCTGTTGATACGGTTGCGGCGTAAGTGGCCGCGAGTTTTCCCACTGTCGCCCTACCAAACACACCTCGTACCCAGCCTCGGCCAAGCTACCACAAATGCGCTGCATGCGCTGGTCATAGTTCAGGTCGGTGGTAACGGTAAAGAACAGACGGGGAGTACTCATACGGCGAGCCACTTCCCATTCCAACGATAACCTGGAAGGGAAAAAGCGGCAGTTTGGGATATTTTCGTCAAATTTAGGGGTTAAACCCGACCCCGGTGGGGGTTCTGGTTTGCTCCTGTTTCAGCCCCCTGTTTCTGATGCCTCATTCTGCTGCCTCGCCGTCCACTGCTGCCGTGGCCCCGCCGACAGATTTTTACCGTGCCCTGTTTGAAGACGCCTACGATGCCCAGCTGCTGTATAACGAGCAGGGCCTTCTAGTTGACTGCAACAAGGCCATCCTGAATCTGCTCGGCGTAAGCCGCCCCGATTTGCAGACCAACGGCCTGATGGCCTTGACTATATCCTCCTCTTCCGGTGGTGAGTGGCGCAGTGATGCTGCCTTGCGTGAGGCTATTCGGCACACGGCCCGCACCGGCACCGATGCCTCGCAGCCCTGGCAGGCGCGCCGGCCCAATCAGCGCCCGCTCAGCGCCCAGCTTATCCTGCGCCGCCTGACGTTCCCGAACGGCTTGGTGCGAGTGCAGCTGATTCTGCGCGAAGCTATTCCTGCCACTCAGGACCAACCGCTGGATGTAAAACAGCTGGTCCTTGACCGCACCCAGGAGCAAGTTCGCGACTTGCTTTCCCGGACCACGCTCAGCTATGTGCTCATTGATCGGCTCGGGAACATTGTTGACGTCAACGATTTTTTCCTGGAATTTACGGGGTATAACCGCGAAGAAATTATCGGCCGGCCGTACCACGCCACGTTCTCACCGCCTGCCGAGCGCGACGTAAGGATGCAATCTTATTTGACGTGCATCCAGGAGGAACGGCTTCAGGAGTTCTACGAACGGTCGTTGCTTACCAAAAACGGGCAGGCCCGCATGGTGTACTGGCACGCCGAGTTTTCGCGGGATGCCACTGGGGCCGTTACCGGCATTTTTGTAGTAGGCCGCGACTTCACCGAGCGGCACGTAGCCGCGCGCGCCCTCACCGACAACCGCAACCGCCTCCAAGATTTCCTCGACAATGCTCACGACCTTATTCAGAACCTGAGCATCGACAACCGGCTGTTGTTTGTCAATAAAGCCTGGAAAGAAAAACTCGGGTACGAAGACGAGGATTTGCCCAACCTCACCCTCTCCGACGTGGTGCATCCCTATTACAAGGCCAAGCTGCTTTATCAGCTGCGCAACCTGTATAAGGGTGAGAAAGTGAACAAACTGGAAACCGTATTTCTTACCAAAACGGGCAAACCGGTTCACCTCATCGGCTCTATTTCCTGCTCCTGGCAAGACAACGAGCCGGTCAGCACCCGCGCCATTCTGCACGACATTACGGACCGTATCAAGGCCGAGCGGTTGCAGAAGGTGTACTACAGCATTGCCAACCTGGCTATCAGCTCCAAAGACTTGCACTCGCTCTACGGCGCTATTCACCGGGAGCTGAGCAAGATTATTGAAACCAACAACTTCTACATTGCCCTCTGCGACGAAGCTCGCACGCAGTTGCAATTCGCGTACTACGTTGATCAGAATACGCCCGGTGAGGTAGCCGCCGCGTCGCGGCCGTTTTCGTCGGGCATGTCGGAGTACATCATCCGGACTGGCCGGCCGCAGTATTTGTTGCGGCACGAGTTGGAAGAGCTTATTACCAGCGGCACTATTACCGCCTACGGCCTAATGCCGGAGGTGATGCTCTGCTCGCCGCTGAGCATTGGCGAGCGGATTATTGGGGTGATTGCCGTGCAGGACTACCACAAGGCCGACGCATACGCGCCTACCGATCTGGAGATTCTGCACTTCATTTCCAACCAAGTGGCGCTGGCCATTGAGCGCAAGCGCAACGAAGTACAGATTCAGAAGCAGAACGCGCGCCTGAACGCCATCTTCGAAAGCGGTTCACACTTGATGTGGTCTGTGGATACGCATTCGCGCCTGACTTCCTTCAACCGCAATTACGCGGCCTACTTCCTGCGCCGCAACGGCGTGTATCCGGCCCCTAACGTGAATTTGTTCCAGGCCGACCTGGCCATGATGGAAGAGGATGCCCGCGAGTTGTTTGTAGAGAACTACCGCAAGGCGTTTCAGGGCCACGCACAGCGCTTCGAGGTGCGCCTGCGCGACGCCCGCAGTGCCGACTCGTGGCGTGAAATCTTTCTCAACCCTATCTATCTCGACGACGGTTCGTTTGAGGAAATTTCGGGCATTGCCCACGACATCACCGACAAGAAACGCTCCCAGTTGGAGCTGGCTGCACAGGAAGAGAAGTTCCGGGCCATTTTCGAGTCGTTCCAGGATGTGTACTACCGTACCGACGATCAAGGCATCCTGACGCTGGTTAGCCCCTCGGTGCTGGACGTGCTGGGTTACGAGCCGGATGAGGTAATTGGCACTCCTATTTCCAAGTACTACATCCACTCCGATGAGCGCGACAATCTGCTGCGCGTGATTCAGACGGAGGGCGACGCCCGCAACTTCCCGATTGAAATGCGCCACAAAAAGGGGCATATCGTGAGTATGCTGGTGAATGCTCGACTAGTAACGGGTGGAATAACCGGCACCGAAGGCATTGCGCGCGACATTACTAGTCTCAACCAGATGCAGATTGACCTGCGTCGGGCCAAGGACGAGGCCGAGACGGCGCTGGAAGCCAAAACGCTGTTCCTGGCCAACATGAGCCACGAGTTGCGGACGCCAATGAACGGCATCATTGGCATGATTGATCTGCTGCACCAAACCGTGAACAGCGAGGAGCAGGAAGAGTACGTAGATACGCTACGCAAGTCCAGTGACGCGCTGCTGGCGATTCTCAACGATATTCTCGACCTCTCCAAGATTCAGGCCGGCAAGCTTCAGCTCAACGAAGAGGGCATGGACCTGCACTACACGCTGGAGAAAATTCACTCGCTCTTCGCCAACCGGGCCCAGCAGAAGCGCCTTACCTTCACTTACCACATTGCGCCCAACACGCCGCGCTTCATTGTCACGGACGAAACCCGGCTGCTCCAGATTCTGAGCAACCTCACGTCCAACGCCATCAAGTTCACGTCGCAGGGTACGGTCAGCATCATCGTCTCGACGGA
This sequence comes from Hymenobacter telluris, assembly GCF_017313265.1. Lineage (GTDB taxonomy): Bacteria > Bacteroidota > Bacteroidia > Cytophagales > Hymenobacteraceae > Hymenobacter > Hymenobacter telluris. Next base: position 464,663 of record NZ_JAFLQZ010000004.1, read on the forward strand.
CCGGCGCGAGGGCGACGAGTACCGGTTGCGCATTGCGGTGCAGGACTCGGGCATTGGTATTTCCATGGAAAATGCCAAGCTGCTGTTCACCAACTTCACCCAGCTCGATACCACGCCCACCAAGGCGTTTGGCGGCACGGGCCTGGGCTTGGCCATCAGCAAGCAGCTGGCCGAGCTGCTGGGCGGTGAAATTGGGGTGCTTTCCAACGAAGGCGACGGTAGCACATTCTGGTTCACTATCCGTTGTGCTACTGCGCACAATGAAACCGAAATTGTGCAGGAGCGGCTGGCCTCGCGCGAGCGGGCTCCCGACATCAGCCGTTTCGATACTTCTCCGCGCGTGCTGCTCGTCGATGACAACCCCATCAACCTGAAGGTAGCCATCCGGCTGCTCGACAAGTTGGGTTGCGAAGTGGCTGTGGCCGACAACGGGTTCGAGGCCATCAGCAAGGCTACTGCGCCGGGTGCCGAGTTCGACCTGATCTTCATGGACATTCAGATGCCGGAAATGGATGGCGTGGCTGCTATGCAGGAAATCCGGCGCCGTATGGGGGGCGCGTGCCCGCCCGTAGTAGCCATGACGGCCTACTCTATGAAAGAAGATGCCGAGCGGTTTGTGCGCGAAGGCATGGACGACTACGTTTCGAAACCGGTGAAAAGCCAGGACCTGCACTCGGTGCTGCGGCGCTGGGTAGCAGCTGGCCCGGCCGTGAACCGCTCCACCTATACCACTGAAGCAGTGGAAGCCGAGCCTACTGCCACTCCCGAGGTACCCTTCATCGACCCCGAAGTAATAGAGCAGCTCCGGCAGTTGGGTGGGGCAGAGTTTGCGGCCCAACTCTATGAAGATTTCGAGGTGGAAGCCGGACAATTATTCATTGATGCCCAAACCTTAGTTGACAGCGGGCAGTACGAACAGATTTTACCACATTTGCACCAACTAAAAGGAACTGGCTTTACTTTAGGCCTGACTTTGCTGGCTGAATGTGCGAAAGAGCTTGAACATGACCTGAAAAAAGGAGACACCAGCAATACCGTGCGGGATTTCCAGAAACTGATTGATTACTTCACCCAGTTCAAAACCATATACCCCGGCTTAACGAGTGACAAATAAGTTGCCGGCCGACGGTACGCTTTCCAACCTAGCTTTTAACCAGACCCTCTAAAATCTTACTTTCTCTCTTCCATGAGCGACGCGAAAACAATACTGATTGCCGAAGACAGCTCCGTTATTCTGAATTTGACCAAGAAAATTCTAGAGCTCCAAAAATACCGCATCGTGTCAGCTAAGAACGGAGGTGAAGTTCTTAAGCAGGTGGAAAGCCAGCCTATTGATTGCGTATTGATGGACATCAACATTCCGGTAAAAGACGGCATGGAGTGCACGCGCGAAATTCGGGCTCATCAGGACGAGCGGATTTCCAAAATTCCAATTATTGCCATCACCGGCAACGCCAACAACTACTCAATGGAGCAGTTCCGCGAAGCCGGCGTAACCGACTACTTGCCCAAGCCTCTCGACTTCGACGCCCTGGTGCGCGTAGTGAAGCAGTATGTGGGATAGATTTTTAATTAATAATTAGGAATTAAGAATTAAGAATTGGGGTACCACCTTAATTCTTGCTTTTCTCAGGCAATTCTTAATTATTAATTCCTAATTATTAATTAAAACGAAGTGACAATTACCTTCTTAGGCACGGGCACGTCGCAGGGCGTGCCCGTGATTGGGTGCCACTGCGCCGTGTGCCGTTCCCTAGATTACCGCGACAAGCGGCTGCGGGTATCGGTGCACTTGGCAACGCAGGGCAAAAGTATTGTTATTGATTCGGGGCCGGATTTTCGGCAGCAGGTGCTGCGCGAAGGAATTGAGCAGTTGGATGCGTTGGTGTTCACGCACGAGCACAAAGACCATACGGCCGGCATGGACGACATCCGGGCCTACAATTTCAAGCAGCAGCAGGACATGCCGGTGTACGCGGAGCCGCGCGTGTTGGAGCAACTGAAGCGGGAGTACGCCTACATTTTTGCCGAGCACAAGTACCCCGGTGTTCCGCAGGTCCAAACCATTCCCATCCTCGACGATACCACCGTCTTCGACGTGCAGGGCGTACCGTTCCAACCAATTCGGGCGCTGCATTACAAGCTGCCGGTGCTGGGCTTTCGGGTAGGTGGCTTCACCTACGTAACGGATGCTAATTACCTGGGGCCGGAAGCCCTAGAACAGATGCGGGGCTCGGAAATCATTGTACTGAATGCTTTGCGCCATGAGCCGCACATTTCGCACTTCTCCTTGCAGGAAGCCATAGCCGTACTGGAAGATTTGGCGCCGCGCCGTGCCTACCTCACCCACATCAGCCATTTGCTGGGCCGCCACCGCGAGGTAGAAGCCACCCTGCCGGACTTTATCCGGCTGGCGTATGACGGGCTGCGGGTGGAAATTTCATCTTAATGCGCCTCTACCCTGATATCACAGAGCAGTTTTACTCGCCCTTTGCACCAACTGAGACTTTACAGCGCATAGAAGCAAATCTGGCACCTAGCTTCTCATGGCGCGACCTTTTTAAAAGTAGGTCGCCTGCACCGTTTCAAGGCGCAGTACATTTCGATTCCTTTGAAATACAGCGTGTAATTAGCTACCGTAATTCATGGTTGCCACAAATTAAAGGCAGGGTAAAACTCGCACAAGATGGGCAAGGCAGCATCGTTACAGTGCGGCACAAGTTGCATTTATTTGTATTAGTGTTCAGCAGTATCTGGCTGCTTGGAGTGGGTGTAGCTACAATCAGTGCACTTTGGAGTTGCTGGGCCACAGGTATTTTCACCTTCGCGAAACTGATTCCGATGCTTATGTTGAGTTTTGGTCTGACGCTATTCACTGTTCCTTTCTGGCTTGAAGTACGTCAATCGAGGCCTCTACTTATAAGGATTTTGGAGCTTAAGGAAACAGGTATATAGCCTAGTTTTCAAAGCATTTCTTCATGCACAACAATTACTACTTCCTGCGCCAGTTGGCGCCAGCACTTACCCAACAACTAGCTGGCTATAAAGTAGTGACGTGCTTTTCGCAGGAGAAAGACGAGTTGGTGGTTGGGCTGACCAACGGTATGGCGAATTTCTGGCTACGGGCGCAGTTGTCGGCTACGTTTACAGCGCTGGCCCTGCCCGAAACCTTCCATCGGGCCCGCACCAACTCCGTGGATTTGCTGCCGGACTTATTGGGGCAAGAAATGGCAGCAGTAAGCGCCCTGCCCAACGACCGGGTGCTGCAACTGCGCTTCCAAAGCGGGGCCACCCTGCTGTTGAAGCTGTATGGCCCCCGCCCCAACGCCATTTTCCGGCTTTCTGATGCTGCCCCTGCTGAGCTGTTTCATCAGCGCTACACCGCTGATGCCAACATTCAGCCCTGGACTTCTCACGCTCATTCCCGCCCGGAAAGGGAGACGGAACCGGAAAATGAGATTCCAACTAATCCCCTCAAGCGCTACCCCGCCCTTTCCGACTTGCCCGCTCGCTACCTGCGGGCCCACGGCTACGACCCGGCTCCGCTAGACAAAAAGGAGCAGCTGGTACGCGAGGTGCTACACCGCCTGGAAAACCCTACCGAATTTTATCTGACCGTAGTGGATGGGCGTATGCGCCTAAGTTTGCTGCCGATAGGTGATGTGGAGCGCACCCTCCCCCCCGACCCTGTTGCAGCGTTGCGTACGTTCGTCCCGCTAACCCTAGGCCGCCGTGCCCACGAAAACGAGTTGCGGCAGGTTCGGCAGGGGCTTGAGCGCCGGGCCGAGGAATCTACTACCAGTGCCAGCATGGCCCGTACTCGGCTGCACGCCTTGGAACACACGGCCGGCTACCGCCAAACCGCCGACCTCATCATGGCGCATCTCAGCCAAATTCCGGCTGGGGCCGCCAGCGTGGAAGTAATGGATTTCTACCAAGACAACCAACTGCGCACCATCAAGCTCAAGCCTACCGAAACGCCCCAGCGCACCGCCCAAAACCTGTACCGCAAGGCCAAAAACCAACAAATTGAAACGCGCCAGCTGGCCGAACGAATTGAGCGGCGCGAAACCGAAGCCATGTGGTGCTTAGAGCGCCTGGAGGAACTAGATACCCTACCAGCCGACTTGAAAGTACTCCGTGCCTGGCGCAAGCAACACCAGTTGGAGCCCGAAACCAAAGCCAAAGCTGCCCAGGAATTGCCGTTTAAGGTATTTGAGGACAGCGGCTTCACAATCCTGGTGGGCCGCAACGCCCAGAACAACGACCTGCTCACGCAACGCTACGCCCACAAAGACGATTTGTGGCTACATGCCAAAGACGTAAGTGGTTCGCACGTGGTTATCCGGCACCGGGCGGGTCAGCCAACACCCGAACCCGTGATAGAACGGGCGGCTCAGTTGGCAGCCTGGTACTCCCGTCGCCAAAACGACTCGCTGTGTCCGGTTACCGTGACGCCCAAAAAGTTTGTGCGCAAGCCCAAAGGTGCCCTACCCGGCCAGGTGCTGGTAGAGCGCGAGAAGGTAGTATTGGTAGTGCCTGCCAATCCCTTCGAGCGGGTTGCCTAACAGGTTTCAGGAAGCATCTAGCCAAGTGGAATAACAGCAAAGAGCCCGATTCCGGTGTACCGAAATCGGGCTCTTTGGATTGGAGTGCGCGCGGGGAGATTCGAACTCCCACACCCGAAGGCACCACCCCCTCAAGATGGCGTGTCTACCAGTTTCACCACGTGCGCAGAGACGGCAAGCACTCCTGACTGTATATAAAAAGCCGAAGCCTTTTCGCTTTACTGAGGCGGTAAAGCGAGGGCAAAAGTAGGGACTTCCACCGGGTGGTGCAAGTATGAAACAGTATTTTTTGCGTCGTCAGGCTGCTTATTAGCCCGTTGGTAGCGTTATACACTCAGGTTCAGGCAAAACCGCCTCACGCAAATTTCACAATCAGGACCGTACTTCATAACCTATAGGCTACAATGGCGTCCTTAAACTCGGTCTTTCCCCTTTTCCATGCCCGTTCCCCTTCCTACCGATTCGGCTCGTTCCAATCTATTTGCTCGCTTTGCAGAGCGGGTTACTGCTTGGTCAGGCTCGACGTTGGTCTTTTGTATGGCGCTGGGCACTGTGCTTACTTGGGCCCTCACCGGACCCATGTTTCACTACTCGGAAACCTGGCAATTGGTCATCAATACTGGCACAACCATCGTTACGTTTCTGATGGTTTTCCTGATTCAGCGCGCTCAGAACAAGGATTCGTTGGTGCTCCACCTAAAGCTCAACGAGCTACTGGCGGCCCATAAAGGAGCCAGCAACCGCCTTATTAATGCCCAGGATTTTTCAGAAAACGAGATTCACCTCTTGCATCGTTACTTTGACGTGTTAGCTGAAATGGCCCGCAAAGACCACGACCTAGGCCGCACGCACAGCGTGGAGGAAGCCGAGGATAACCACGTTGCGAAAAAGCAGGCCCATCATAAGCCACGGTAGGTATTCAGAAATCAGGCAACAAAAAAACAGCCTGACTTTCCAAGAAAGCCAGGCTGCTTATTACGGGTTTGCGCGCTATGCTACTCGGCGCGAACCAATGGCGAATCGACTACGTGCTCCGACACGAACCATACTTGCAGTTCGTTGGTGCGCATTACGTCGCTTACTACCACGTCGTTGGTGCCATCGTCGCCAGACTCATCGGCTTGCTTGGCGTAGTCGTGGCAGTTTTTGAGGATGATTTGGTGGGCTTCCAGTAGGCGAGACACTTGTACGGGAGCTTCTTCCCGGTCGCGGGGAGGGCGCGGAATGCTAGTCAGCTCGGCCACGTCGTGGGCCATAGCTACGGCCACACCACCCAAAATCTGAATACGCTCAGCAATAGTGTCTACTAGGCCGCTTTGCTCTTCGTAGTGCTTGTCGTAAAGCAAATGCAACTGGTAGAAAGTTGGCCCTACCACCTGCCAGTGGTGCTTCTTATACAGGTCACGCAACGTGATGGTGTCGGCGAGCAGCTGGTTGAGGTTGTTTACGCTTTGCTGACGGGCTTTAGTGTCGAGGCCGATGGGCAGGCGCTGCGACACAGTTCCATATTTTTGGAGTGGGGCGGGCGCATCAAATTGCTGATTCAGTACGGGCTGCACGCTGGGAGTGGCATGCCCATTTGATGAGGCCTGACCGTTTGACGAAGCTGCCTTTTTGCTGGCAGCAGATGGTTTTGGAGTTGCTACTGGAGCAGCAGAATCTTTTTTGGCGGGAGCTTTAGCCATGGTATTGGAAGAGAAAAAAAAGATAGTCGGAGGAATGTGGTGCTGGATGGTTGTTTGCAACCGGCCAGCCTATTGCATGTACGCACAAAAAGGCTACGGGTTAATATAGAAGCGCTATTTCCTTCCGCATGGCACACACGCATCCACACCCCGAGAACCACCTGACTAGCTCTGCTATGCTACAGGATATTGTGATTGGCCTTTCCGATGGCCTAACGGTGCCGTTTGCGTTGGCGGCGGGCCTAAGTGGCGCCGTCTCCTCGTCGAATCTGGTGATTACGGCGGGGCTGGCTGAAATTGTGGCAGGCTCTATAGCCATGGGGCTGGGCGGCTACCTAGCGGGCCGCACCGAAGTAGAGCATTACGACGCGGAGCTGGCCCGCGAATACCGGGAGGTGCAGGAAGTACCACACATAGAGCGGGCCGAGGTGGATGAGTTGCTGGCAGAAATTGGCCTTTCGGCCGCTACCCGCAAGCTAGCCGTAGCGGAGCTCACTGCCGACCCCGACCAGTGGGTGCGCTTCATGATGAAGTACGAACTGGGGCTAGAGCAGCCCGATCCGAAGCAGGCCCCTAAAAGTGCGGCCACTATTAGCATTGCTTACGCCTTGGGTGGGTTAATTCCGCTTAGTGCCTACTTTCTCACTGCCACGCCCACGCAGGGCCTCCTATGGTCGGCGGTTATCACGCTGGTGTGTTTGCTGCTATTTGGCTACCTGAAAAGCCGCCTGACGGGGCAACCGCCCCTGTGGGGTGCCTTGAAAATGGCTGGTACCGGTGCATTAGCTGCCGCGGCGGCTTTCTGGGTGGCTAAGCTTATTGCATCCTAAACACCAAACTGAGTATACCTCGGCTAAGGCGGCTTTTGCTTCCTGTTCTTCGTAACTCCTACCAACCTAACCATCAACCTGATGCCTTTCCCCTTCTTCGGCGACGACAAATCGACGGTTGCCAAGCTCCTAAGCACTCTCCCCCAAATTGGCCGCCTGGAATGGATTGGCTTACGGCCCGCCCGCCGCGAGGCAATGCTAGCCGTACCCGAAGCCACTGTGGAAACCGACCGGCATCTGCAAGGCGACCATGCCCGCCCCAAAACCGGCGGCAAGCGCCAGATAACCCTGATTCAGCACGAGCACTTAGCAGCCGTAGCGGGCTACTTGGGTTTGGATGCCCCCGTCGACCCAGGCCGCCTGCGCCGCAACCTAGTGGTGAGCGGCCTGAATTTGCTAGCCCTTAAGAACCGGCAGGTCCGCATCGGCGACGACGTGCTGCTGGAAATTACCGGTGAGTGCCACCCTTGCTCCCGCATGGAAGAGGAACTAGGGCCCGGCGGCTACAACGCCATGCGCGGCCACGGTGGCCTCACGGCCCGCATCCTGCAAGGCGGCACCATCCGCATCGGCGACGCCGTGGTAGTGAGTGGCGAACTGACGACAAAGTGAGCGGCTGTGTCCGTTATCTTATGTGGATATGACATCAGTAAAGCAGCCCCGCTTCATAGTGGAGTTCTATCCTATTATACATGTCTATTGTAAAATATACTAGTAACTCATTTTATTATATACCTTGCTTAAACACTTATAAATCACGCTACAATGAAACATTATCTATTCTTATTCGCGCTTGTCTGCTTTGCGTTTGGTGTTAATGTACCCCCTATATACGGCCAGTCGCCTTGGGTAGCCCCTCAGAATGGACCTAACTTTGTTTGGGGAGGAAATTACTTTAACACAATAATTTCAAGTCCACAGCCTAATATGCTTGCTGGTAGAGTTTATTTCTTTGCGTCACGAGCAGGCTCGAATTGCAATGCATTTGTAACTACCGACAATGGCATAACATGGCAACAACAGGTTATTGCAAGCACCGTCAGAGTGCTGCCAGGATTTAGTGAGGTAGGCACCTATGCAGTTGATATGTTCATGTTGGATGGCCAGCATATGTGGTTGCTGTCTCGGGATGCTGCTACTAACGCACAAAGCCTTTTACGCACTACCACAGGCCTTGCTGGTTTGGTTGCGCTGCCCAACCCGCCACCTGCCTCATTCAGTCATATTCACTTTTTCAACCCAAACGTAGGGCTTGCCCTGGCAAATGCGCCTTTGAGAATTTTCAGGACAGTTGATGGAGGAAGCACTTGGAACCTACTACCTAATGTAACGCTCACAGGCTCTCTTGCATTATACCCTTTCACTACCTTTCAAGGTGCGTCGAACACGGTTTGGATATTCACTGATAATGCCATGTTACGCACCACTGATGCCGGCTTAACATGGACCACCGCCACTATTCCCAATGGTTTTCAAACCGTGGCATTTGAGAATACGCTACAGGGGCTTGGCTATACGGACGCGAGTGTTCGGGAATTATTCCGCACCACCGACGGTGGCCTAACTTGGACCCGCGTACCCAACGGTAGTCAACCTACATCGACTTCTATCACAGCCATGCCAAACCAGCCTGGCACCTACCTGAGAGTTGGTTATACTGGCATTTTCGCCCTCACACGAGATGGTGGTAACACCTGGCAGACCATGTCTACAGATGGCAGCAATTTTTATATGGTAGCAGCCAGTAGCCCCTCCCATATCTGGGCTGGCAGTTATGAATGGGGTTCTTCGTCCCGTCCCGGCCCACCATTGCTGCGTTACGTCGGCACTGCATTAGCCACAAAAAAATCGGCCACTCCGGCACTATCCATCCTCGTTTACCCTAATCCGAGCACCGGTTTGGTGCAATTAGCCGGCCCCCTAACCGGAAAAGAAACAGCACGCGTATACGACGTCGCTGGCCAGCTCTGCCAGCAAGGATTTGTTTCGGATGCACAGCGCACGCTGGATTTGTCGGCGCAAGCTCCAGGGCTATACTTGCTGAAGCTGACAGCTCCCGACGGCACAATAAGAACTCAGCGCCTCAGTAAGCTTCCTTAAGCTCTTTGCTTTTGGTTTGTAACCTGCTGATTTGATGCGTTTGCAACGATAGTCATTTAGTCCTGCTGCGACGGGAGTTTCTCAACGGCTGGCAGCGTGGTGGACGGCCGGATGATGCGGTAGGTGAAAGCCATGACGATGTTATTTTTGGCAGCGGTGTTTTGCAGAATAAACTGCCCCTGCCGGGCCGTATAATTGTAGTTGGCTTGGTTCACGTAGCCGAGCTGCACCGCCACGTGTGAGCTTATCTGGCACCCAACACCCCCGTACACGCGGTTACGCTCAAATACCGGGCCTTTGGGGTTCAGGAATATTTCGTCGTAGGCGGCCAGAAAGACGGTGCCGGCGGTAATGGTTTTTTTGTTGAGGGGCAGAAAGGCGTTGAGACGGTAGCGGAACCGTTGCCGAAAGCCGGTGCTGTCGTCGCGGAAGTTGAACCAGCGCTGCTCGATGCGGTAGCGGTGCTCCAGCTTCAGCCGCTTCGAGTACTGCGTCAGGGTGAGTTGTTCCCAGAGGCGTCTTTCGGTGTTGAGCGGCGGGGCATCCAGGTTGCGGTAGTCGGAGGTGGAGTAGCGGCCGCCGGCTATGGTCACCGTGAAGTTCGGGTCGATGTCGTAGCTGCCACCCGCCTTCAATTCGTTGTAGAAATACTGCTTAAACAGGCCGTTGGTACGCGCCTGCACCTCCGCAAAACCGCCAAACTTGTGGGTGGCGTTGCCGGGCAGCTGCACCGTGCCAATAAACCAGGTTCCCCAGGGCTGCACGGGGTTGGCTGGCGTCTGGGCTAGGGCCGGGCAACAGGTGGCAGTCAGCAGGGCCGTGGCAGCGCCTACAGCAGGGTAAAGTAGTTTCATGTGGTGCGCAGGCAGATGAATGAGGGCGGACAAACGAGTGGCTTGCTTTTCAGCTCCGGCCCGGCAGGTATCACCACCTAAAAGCGCAGTCCTTTGCAGCGAATGCCATGTGTTTGTGGCCGTAAATATACCAGCGAAAATACCCGCGCTGCCACGGCCGGCCAGCTACCAGTGGCAACTAACCGAAAAAGCCCGTTCCGACATGGTCGGAACGGGCTTTTATAATGGTGCGTAGCGTGCGGCTTGCTGGTGTAGCAGCCGGTTGAATTACTCACCACTCAGCCGAAAAGGCGTTACGCGCCGCCTTCCATGCGCACGATGCGCGGCGTGAACGAGCCCAGTACATCTACCAAGTCGGTTTGGCTGGCCATAACGGCCCGGATGTCTTTGTAGGCTTGCGGAGCTTCATCGAGGCCGCCGCCAATCAGCTCAACGGCGTGCTGCTTGAGGTAGCGCTTCACCTCGGCTTCGCCCAGTTCCTGCTTGGCCCGCGTCCGGGACATAGCCCGGCCCGCCCCGTGCGAAGCCGACGCCAACGAGGCCGCGTTGCCCCGGCCGCGCACGATGAAGCCGGGGGCCGTCATCGAGCCGGGGATGATGCCGAGCACTCCTTCGCCGGCCGGCGTAGCGCCCTTGCGGTGCACGATTACCTCACGGCCATCAGCCAGGCGCTCTTTCCAGGCGAAGTTGTGGTGGTTTTCCACTTTGGCTAAGGGCCGCTCGCCGAGGGCTTTGGCCAGGCGCTGATGAATCTGGTGGTGGCAGGCCGAAGCGTAGTCACCGGCCAGGTTCATAGCCGCCCAGTACTCCTGGCCCGCTTCGCTGTCCAGCGACAACCAGGCCAGGTGCTGGGCTTCCGAAGGCAGCTGGCACACGTCTTTGGCGAGCTTGGTGTAATGGTTGGCCACGCTGGCCCCCAGGCCTCGGGAGCCGGAGTGCGACAGAAGCCCCAGGTACTCCCCCACCGGCACGCCTAGCTCGTTGGCGGGGTCGGTGATGTTCACAATCCCCCACTCCACAAAGTGGTTACCGCCGCCCGAGGTGCCGATTTGTTCAGCTGCCGTGGCTTGCTTGTTGCGCAGGAACCCGATGTCCGTAAACTCGGCACGGTCGAGTACGGCATGGTCGAGCTTCTGGCCGCGTTGGAAGCCTTGCTTGTTGCCGAAGCGGGTGTTGTCGAGGAGGAGCTTGCGCAGTTCCTGTACCCGCTGCTCCAGGTGCTTGGGCGGCAGGGTAAACACAGATAGCGCCATGCGGCAGCCAATGTCCCCCCCCACGGCGTAGGGAATTACGGCGTTATCGGTGGCCAGCACGCCCCCGATGGGCAGGCCGTAGCCGTGGTGGGCGTCGGGCATGAGGGCGCCGGCCACGGTTACGGGCAGCTTCATGGCCGTTTCCATCTGGTGGATGGCCCCGTGCTCGATGTATTCGGCCCCGAAGACGGCGTATTCTTTGCGCTCGGCAAGGGCAATATGGCGGCTGGGCGGGGGCAGCAATGCGGCGGCCGTGTGGCTCCAGTCGAGGTCGGTGAGGAAGTTGTTGGGAGTGGTCAGGAGGCGCTGCAACAGCGCCAGCTGGTCGGTTTGCGAGAGTTTTTTGAGGTGCTTGCGCTGCAATTGCGCCAGCGCCAGTCCAATGGCCCGGCCTTCCGGAAAGCCAAGCTGCCGAAGGTCGTTGCCGCGTAATAAATTGCCCATATAGAGGTTTCTTTTTTTGTTGTTCAATTTTCGATTGGGCTTTGCGTTCCAATCATTCTGTTTTCTTCTAAGCTCCGGAGCAACAGACAGCCCGCGCAACGGGCCCATGGGGCCGACGTGACAGATCGGAGTAGCGCGCACCTACGGCATCCGAAGCAAGGAAGAAGGATTTGGGGAGGGTGAAAAACGGTTAGCCGCTTTGGTTTTCAGACGAAGTAAGGCTACCCTACGACACCTCCCGTTCTTCCATATTATTGACAGGGCAACAGGCCGCAAAGCCTTCTGTATATGTGCTCTAACCCCTGAGCTACTGCCTTTTGGCAGGTGGGATTCGAACCCACGACCCCATAGCCCCAAGCGAAGTAAGGCTTTGCTACGGCACCTGTCAGATACTGTTAATAGCGGGGCAAAACCCAGCAGGCGGCTTTGTTTGATTGGTGCTTTCAGCCACTCAGCCACTCGTTGCAAGCAAAGAGGCAGGATTCGAACCTGCGGAGCCCGGTTGGGCTCGACAATTGAAGGAACGCCTACCTACGGCACCCGCTACGGTGACACGGTTTTCAGTGACTTTCAAACGGGGCAACAGGGCGCCAGCCACCATATCCTGCTCTACCAGCTGAGCTACAGCTGCCTTGGGGCAGCCGGTGGGACTCGAACCCACGACCTGGGCATTAAAGATGCGAAGTAAGGCTGGCTTACGGCACCCGTTTGAAAGTCAACGAGAAAAGCCTGCTGGGGCGACGGGCAATGAATACTTTGCTCTACCAGTGAGCTACAGGCCCATTAGAATTGAAAGTGTGGGCCTGATAAGAATCGAACTTATTACCGAAGTACGTCTCATTTACGGCACCCAGCAGGGTGGTTTCGCAGCTGGGTCCACCAACTTCGGGGCAACAGGCGGCTGGCGTATGTTTCAACCCAATGCCGTAGCAGGGGCGCAGGATTCGAACCCGAGGTACTCTATTTGGAATACAGCACCTAAACTAACCACGAAGTAACGCCCGCCTACGACACCCGAAGTGGTGGCTCAGCTGTTTGGAACGGCGAGCCGAAGCCTGTTGCCTCGGCTGGCTGCCGTTCCGGCGGGCGGCTGCCAATGTGGTCAGTCGCCAACCCAATTATAATAACGCAAGAATTTACATGATTATTGAGTGTTTTGTGAAATAAATGTTTTTATTGACTTCTGTTGAGGTTACAAGGCTATTCGTGGCGCCGCTGTTAATGCCTTTTCAAATGCGCTGAGCGTTTTATGAGGCGGCTTTGGGTCGAATATGGCGAAATCGATTCGCCGGAAACGGCCGCGGCTACCAGGTTCTGCTAGTGCCTCGGCAAACAGGTTGGCTATCTGCTGCGGGTCGTTTTGGAATACGCCGCAGCCCCAGGCCCCCAGTACCAGCACGTCGCACTTGTGGGTGGCCGCTATAGCCAGCACTTGCCGGATGCGCCGCTGCATGGTGGGTACCAGTTCGGGCAGCAGCTCGGGGTTGTTCCGATTCAGGGCTCCGGCATTAACGGCTGGCGAGGTGACGAAATCTACCAGCACTGGCTGAGGCAGCCAATTGCCAGCATCGTCGCGGAAAACGGGCACGCCCGGCGAATAGATGGCATAGTCGCTGTAGAGGCCGGTGCGGGCAGTGCGCGTGTTGTGGCTGTACATTTCCTGAAACTGCACCAAGCACGGATACAGCCCCGAGGAACGCGCCAGGCTTTCTTCCTGCGCCTGACTGCCACTCAAAAACCCACCCCCTGGGTTGCGGGCCGAAGCAAAGTTCAGGCAGCCTACTCGCTCAAACTCCGCGGCAAGCTTGGTTACGGCTTCCAATGTAGTAGCCTGGTACACCCGGATTTCGGCGGGTGGGCCGGCGGGCGTTTCAGGTACCTGAAGCAGTTGCGGCACGTCGGCGGGCCGGTACAGCACACTGCCTTGTTCGGCCGCTTGTTGCAGGGCGGTTAGCGCTTGGTGGGCGCCGGCCGAGTTGCTGTAGCTGCCTTGCTGCAGCGCAGCCAGCGTTTCGCGGGCTATCTGTTGGCGGTTCATGACAGAGGAAGTGAAATTTCGGGCAGTAACCCGGGAGTGGCGGCAGCTTGTACTGGGTCGGATGCCACTCCCGGGGCCGCATGAGGTTAAGTAGTAGGTGATAAGTAGTTGGATAAAGGACAAACAACCTATTCTTATAAAATCAGACAGTTCACATCCTATTCCCAACTACTTACTACTGAGTGCTTAAAAGGTGATGGACTCGATTTCCGTGAGGGCGGAGCCGCCGTTGTCGAGGGCTTCCAGCACGCTGAAAATCTTGTCGGACCAACCGGCAATCAGGGCCACACCGTCTGCGGCGCGTACGTCGAGCGGGGCGGTGCCGTGGCCGGCGAGGTCGAAGAGGTACAGGCGGGCCTGGGGCGCCACCGTGCGGCGGTACTCCGCCCACTCGCGGGCCACGGTGGTGCCGTTGAGGTGGGTGTTCCAGAGCTGGCAGTCGGTGAAAATCATCACCTTATCCACCACTTCCCGGCGCCGCCGCAAATCCTCGATAACGAGGTAGCCGTTGGTGCTGTAGCCCACTTCCCCTTCGCGGCGGTAGAACTCGTCTACGTTGCCGAGTACGGGGCCGCGGGGCAAGCTGATACGCTTCCAAATGTTGCCAAACATACCAGCCGTGACGTGCTGGCAGCGGCTTTGCAGCAACATCCCCAGCACCAAACCCACGTCGTAGAGCTGCACTTTGCTGCGCGCCGATACCGGCTGCTGCATCGAGCCCGACACGTCGCAGGCCACTACCACGCGGGTTTCGGGGCCGAAGCCGCGCAGGTTGGCGGCACTGTGCGCAATGGCATCTTCCAAAGCTGCCAGCACCGCCGACACGTGGCCGTTCTGCAAGGCTTTCACCTCACGGTAAGCGGCCAGGTAGCGGAACGGCAACTGCTTGCTGCGCGCCACCGCCGTACGGTCGGCCAACGTAGCGCACACCTCCACCACGGCCTCCGCCGATACCCCGGCTTCGAGGATGTTGCGCAGGTTGCGCAGCAAGGCCATGTAGCCAACCTTGCCGCTGGCAATCAGCGTTTCCCACTTCTCCCGGAAAGCCGCCGCGCGCTCCGCTGGTGTAGCATAGGCAGTTTGTCCGAGCGCCGACAACTCGGTTTCCCAGGTGTAAGGCGTGGGCAAGGTACCGGCCGCTAATTGGTCGAAGAGCACTTGCTGGGACTCGTTGCGGGGCGTGGGGTGCACCAGGAACAAAGCGTCGCGCAGACGCACGGCCCCGGCCCGGTCGTACTTGGCCAGCTGGTAGCCGTCGAAACGGTTGAAGCTGATGGCCAGGCCTTTTTGGAGCTGCTTGGAGAGGCGGTTGAGGGTTTTCACCCCGGTCCGCTGGTTCACCTGGGCGTAGCAGGCCAGCAGCTCCGTAATTTCGTCGGGCCGCTGCACAATGCGGGCCACCAGGCGGCTCACCAGGTTGTCGCCGCGGTGCAGGCGGGCCAGCTCCACGGCCAGTACCAGGGGCACCGAGCGCAAGTGCATCTGCTCCCGTGCGTACACGGCTAGCTGGGCCACAAACGTGGGGTCGTTGCGGGCCACCAATTCGCGCAGGCGAGTCAGGCGGGTGTCGGCTTGCTCGTAGAACTGGTCGCTGAGGGAGGCCGTAGCCACGGCGGCGTACAGCTCCAACGGAGGCGTGAGCGTGAAGGCAGCGGCGCCTTCGTGGTTCACGGTGTCGGGCTGGGTTTTGCGGAAAGTAAAGTTGAAGCGCATGATATGAATTGCTGTATTGTTGAATTGTTGGTTGTTAGCGCAGAAGCTACAGGACACGTGTTCTGCGACGAGTAAAGTGTGTTTCTACTCTACGCGTTGGCGCATACGGTACAGTGCCTACTACTCGCTCCGCTCGTCGCGGAATGGACTTCCGCGCTACGCTTCACACCAGCCAAGCAAGTGCTTGGGAATCAGCAGGCAGTTATCGGCGGCCCAGCGCTGTATCCAGGCGCTTTCCTCGTCGTTGGGGCGGCGGTTGAACAGCCCGCGGGCCTGTACGATGGTGCGGTTGGCCTGCACTTCCAGCGTCACGGTGCGGGTATCATTGAGGGTTAGCGAAAAGATGGCGCTACGCCCCCGCCGGCAGGAGTCGAGGTAAGAAGCCACGCAGTGCCGCAGGGTGCGGCCCTCATCGAGCAGGTCGCCGTAGGTGCGCAATTGGGTGATGCGCACCGAGCACTTGCCGCCGCCAGAAAAGTCTGGTATCGGCATTGGCTCCCAAGTGGAACCGAGCGTCAGGCTGGCTTCCGGCGTCCGATGCGAAGCTTGGGTTAGCTGGCGGTGCCACTGCGCCGTTTGCGTCAGTACACCATTCATCGAGCGGCCCTTCAGCGAGAAGCCCGGCTGGGCCGGTTCGCCATTCACGCCCACCGTGCGCTTCTGGTGAATCCAGTCGCACACGGGCCCAAGCTGGTAGGGGTCAACCATGGGGGCGGCGGCAAAGAAGTCCACCACCCGCAGCCAGAACTCGTCGTCGCGCCCCAGATACCGGCTCAGGCGAGAGTCGAGCACCGGGCCTAGCCAGGCTAGCTGGTCGCGGGCGGCGAGCTGGGCATAGCGCAATGCGTACAGAAACGGATAGCCAGCCGGAGCTAGGCGCAGGTGGTGCTCCACCTTGCGGCTAAGCGGCCCTGGCAGCCCCCGAAAGGTGCGCAGTGCCCCACCCCGCCCCAAATGCACGGTTAGTTCGGCAATGTTGAGGCCATCGTGCAGGCGACCAGCCGTCCAGGAGTTGATTACCCAGGCCGGTACGTCGCCATACTGGTCGAAAAGGTGGCGCACCAGGCTTTCCAGCTGCCGGAAGGGATTGCGGCTGCGGGGTTGCCAGTCGGCTAGCTCCCGGCAACGCTGGGGCAGCCACCGGGCCACCACCGCCAAGGCCGAAGCCACTTCAGGGCGCCAGAGTAGCTCGGTGCGCTTGGTGGCCAAGCTACGCAACAGCCTGGCGCACTGGTTGCGGTGCGCCGCTTGCTGCTCATGGATGCAGTGCTCGTAAAACTGCGCCAGCGCCGAATTCTCGCCTAACTGGGCTTGGATGACGGGCAGCGGACCGTAGAGCGAAAACAGATAATCTACTTGGCGAGAAAGCGGCCAGCGGCGCCAGTCGAGGCGCTTGGCCGCGGAAAGTACTATGCGCGCTTGCTGGGCTTGCCAGACGGCGTGGGGTAAGGGTTTGAGGCGGTTGGACATCGGAGTGGTTTCCCTTCACGAGGGCGGTTACCGATTGAAAAATCAGACTGAGAACTGGGCCCGCAAGCAGGCACACTGAGTGAAATCCGGAAGCTTTCGTACATAGCAGAAGTTGCAAAGAGTAGCGAGTGAAAAATCATATTTTTTTACGACTAGTAATTATTATTTTTAATTATTTGGCATCGAAAACACATACCTCTTCCACGTCGCGTGAAATTAATTTTCAGCGAATAAATAATATGAAAAAGCCCGACTTCTGAGAGAAGCCGGGCTTTTTCACGAATCAGTCACGTAGTATTTATCTACGCGGATTGTTCGATAAAAAATCCCGGCCATACCAATCCCATTCGCGGCTACTGCGCCGTTTGCTGAGTGGTTGATATAGGAAGCTATCTGCTGGCAGATGCATGACCGAAGGATATAAGAGGCTTAAAAACAAACCACCCGAACCTTCTGGGTTCGGGTGGCGGAAGTGTCAGAGGAAATCTGCTACTACTTAGCTACACCGAACCAGGCATGAACCCGCTGGCTCTATACCGTCTTGCTTGCTGATGTAATTGAAGTGGCGTAGCATGGTTTGTTGTGTTTGGTGTGACAAATATGGAAGGAGTTTTTCTATCCACCAAAATACATTCAAAAATATTTTAATTATTTTTTATTTAGAATTAATCAAGCTCTGAAAATCCAGCCAAATAAATAATACCCTTAGAAAAATATTGTATTCCACAGCCTACCAATTTGTAGTGTATTCACAAATAGTAAACGTGTTCTGCGCTGGACATTGCGGCTTCGTGCACAGTGCATGTAGAGACGCATACTTGCGTTTTATCGGCCGCACCAGGTAGGTATCCGTTCAACGACGAGACGCAAGTATGCGTCTCTACAACCGTTCTACATCGTTCACGAAACTGCAATAACGTACGATACAGTATCCCTTTCCTCCGTACTCTTATCGTATCTGCTCCCCATCTGCATGCCTCGCCTTGCCACTTCCGAACGTTACAGCATCAGCTTACCGAATGGCCACCGCTTCCCGATTGCCAAGTACGAACTGATTCGGGAGCAACTGTTGTGGCAGGGCATTGCGCCGGCGGAGGATTTCTACGACCCGGGGCTGGCCAGTGAAGATGATATTCTGCGCGTGCATTCGGTGGAGTACTGGCACAAGGTGCGCGACCTGCGCCTGTCGGCGGGCGAGGTGCGGCGGCTGGGCTTGCCGCAAAGCCCGGAACTGGTGCGCCGGTCGTTGAGCAGTGTGGCCGGCACGGTGCAGTCGGCGAGGCAGGCACTACTGAGTGGGATTGGGATGAGCCTGGCGGGCGGTACGCACCACGCGTTCCGGGACCGGGGCGAGGGGTTTTGCGTGCTCAATGATATTGCCGTAGCCGCCATGCACCTGTTGCACCACGGGCTGGCCCGGCAGATTCTGGTGGTTGACCTGGATGTGCACCAGGGCGACGGCACGGCCAGTATTTTCCGGGACGAGCCACGGGTATTCACGTTTTCGATGCACGCCGGCGCCAACTACCCGTTGCGCAAAGAGCAGTCGGATCGGGATGTGGCGCTGGAGTTGGGTACCGATGATGCCACGTACTTAGGCATTCTGCACGCCAACTTGCCGGAGCTGCTGGCTCGGGTGCAGCCTGATTTTATTTTCTTTCAGGCCGGCGTGGATGTGCTGGCTACCGACAAGCTCGGCAAACTGGCCCTCACCCCCGAAGGCTGCCGCCAGCGCGACGCATACGTACTAGGCATGTGCCACGAACACCAGCTGCCGGTGGCCGTGAGTATGGGCGGCGGCTACTCCGAGCGGCTCTCCGACATTGTAGACGCGCACTGCAATACGTTCCGGGTGGCGTATGAAGTGTTTGGGTGAAGCTGATAAGGTAGCGCGAAGCCGTTGCTTCGCGTATGTGTTGCTGACTCTCGAGCCATTTCAACGCCAACCGTGCGACACCACGCGAAGCAACAGCTTCGCGCTACGATAGAATTTACCTTTGCCCGATGAATCTGCATAACCCCGCTACCGATTTACCTGCCGCCAACTCCTTGCCTACCCTGGCCCCGGCCGAAGCGCCGGGCACACCGGCCCAACTAGCGTTTCGGGAGGCGGTGCAGCAGGTGGAGGGGTTGCGCCAGCGGCTGCGCGACTTACAAGTAGAGCAGGGCGAAGCCCGGCGGCGCTACTGGCAGCAGGTGGGCCCCGGTGCGCGGGCAGTGGTGGAAGCGCGGCGGGCACTGTTTGCGCCGCTGGAAAACGCTTTGCTCCTCCCCTATTTCAGCCGGGCCGAGGAACGCCAAATCACGGAGTTTATCCTGGGCAATGCCCGGGCGCTGCACAATCGGTTTGGGGAAGACACGGCGGAAATCGTGCTGAAATATGCCCCCCGCCGCCAGGCAACAGTGGAAACAGAAGATGCTACCGCCGACGAGAAACCTGCTGCCTTCGTACCCGACCTCAACTCCGACCTGCCGCCGCACGAGCAGGCGGCGGCCCATGCCCGCGCCCGGCGCAAAACCAAGGCCCAAAAAACCCAGGAAATTGCCGCTAAGGCTGCCAAGGAAGAACAGCAGAAACTGCTATCCAATACCAAAACGCTCTACCGCCAGCTAGCCCGCACGCACCACCCCGACCTGGAGCGCGACCCGGAAACTCAGGCCCACAAAACGGTCCTGATGCAGCGCATCACCGAGGCCTACGAAGCCAATGACCTCTACACGCTGCTCCAGCTGCTCTCCGAATCGGGGCCCGCCGCCAGCGCCGACGACGACGTGCTAGCCCGCTATACGCAGGCCCTGCAGCAGCAGCAAATCGAGCTAAAGCAGCAACTCAACGAGCTGAAGTACGGCGACACTGGCTTCAGTGGCAGCACCGGCAAAAAGCGCGAAATCGAGTTGCGGGAGCTGAAACGCCACCTGCGCGCCGAGGCGGAATATCTGGAGCACATCTTCCGCTTGATTCAGGAGCCCGTAGGCCTGCGGGAGGTACTGCGCGAGCTATCCGCCGCCGGCCACGACACGGTGTAAGCCGCCCATAATTCATCCTCTACCTAAATAAGCCCTGTCATTCCGACGCAGGAGGAATCTGAATCCACTCGTTCAACATCTTGAACTCAGATTCCTCCTGCGTCGGAATGACAGAATAGTAGATAAATGGTTTTCTGGAACGACGTGCCGCGTAGCGGTGCCAGAATCGTTCTGGCACCGCCAAAGCGGGCACGTTTTCTACAAACCTAGCGCCGCTACGCGGCCGCTCTACCATTTCAGGCAATTATTTCGTGGGGTTCCAGTTGCCGAATATGGTGCTGAGCGTGTATTGCTTGGCTTCCTTGACCGTGAGCTGGCGGGACCAGGCCACGCGGCCTTTGGCGTTGGCGCCCGGCCCGGTTGATTGATACTCGGCGTAGGTGGCGGTTTTCTCGGTTTCGGGCTGGTTCCAGTTGTGCCAGCCTTCGGGCCGGATGTGGGCACCCATTTCGGTGTTGAGGAACACGGTGCGGGCGTGCGGGCGCCATGGCCGGCCCAGGTACACCTGCTTGGCTTCGGGAGCCGCCGTGAGCTGGCAGTTCAGGAACACCAAGCCAAACAACTGCCGGGGCGTGGTGGACGCCGCCGTAATGTAGGAGTCGCTCTTGCTGAAAATGGTACAGTGGTCGAAGACGGCGGTGCTGGCCCCGAAGATAAAGTCGGTGGTGCCTTCGATGTGGCAGTTCTGGTAGTACTGGCGGCTGTTTTCGATGGCCAGAAATAGCGTATCCTGGTTGCCCAGCATGCGGCAGTTCCGGAACACGGCCCGGTCGCCTTCCACGTGCAGGGCCACCGCCTGCCCCACCCGGCCAGCCGAGTTTTCGAAGGTGATATTCTCGGCCGAAAAGTCGTTGCCCTGCACCCGCACCGTGGAGGACGTGTAGGTGCTGTGCTTTTCGGCGTCGCCGGAGTAGTCGCCGTAGGTGATAATCACTCCGTCGCGGCTTTCGCCCAGCAAGGCAATGTGGGTTTTCTGGGAGGGTATTACCAGCTTCTCGCGGTACGTGCCGTTTTTGATGAAGATGGTGGCTTGCACCTGCATAAAGTCGCGCACGGCCATGACGGCCTCCTGAATGGTGCGGTAGTCGCCGGAGCCATCAGCGGCTACCACCAGCCGCACGGTTTGGTTGAAGGACGGCGGGGTGGCGGGCTTAGCGGGGGCCGGGGCGGCGGTTTGCGCATACACAGTTGACGTGGCCAATAGCAGGCTACCCGCCAGTATCGTTCTTTTGAAAAGCGTCATTAGTCTTGGTTGGGGTTCCAGTGCCGAAGCACCGTATCGAGGGTGTATTGTTTCGCTTCCTGCTCGGTGAGTTGGTGGGACCAGGGCACGCGCTGCTTGGGTTGAGCGCCTTTGCCTTTATTGCCAAACTCGGCGTAGTAGGCGGTTTGCTTGTTGCTGTCTTTGCCCCAATGGTCCCAGCCGGCGGGGTTGATGTGCGGGCCTAGCTCGCAATACAGGAACACCGTTTTGGCGTAGGGTCGCCAGGGCCGGCCGAGGTAAAAGCTGCCGGCCGGCGCGTCGCCCGTAATTTTGCAGCGGTTGAACACGTAGCCGTAGCGGGTGCTGTCGGGGGTGGAGGCAGCCGTAACGTAGCCGTTCTGCTTGCAGAAAATGGTGCAGTTCTCGAACCAGGCCGTGCTGCTCCCGAAAATGAAATCCACGGTGCCCTCGATGTAGCAGTCCTGGTAATACTGCCGGCTGCCGTAGCCGTAGGTGTAGAGCGTATCCTGAAATCCTAGGAAGCGGCAGTTTTTGAAGCGCGCTTTGTCGCCGGCCACCCACACGGCCACCGCCTGCCCCACGGGCCCCGAGGAGTTCTGGAAGGTGAGGTTCTCGGCCGAAAAATCGGTGCCGTAGATGTATATGCTCGACGAGCCCGAGGTGCCTTTGTCTTCGCCGAAGATGTTCTTTTTCTGGTTGTAGTCGTCGTAGGTGAGCACCGTTTTGGTGAGGTCCTCGCCGATGAGATGCACCAGGTTTTTCGAGCCCGCCAGCACCAGCTTCTCCTTGTACACGCCCTTCTTGATGAAGATGGTGGTGACTTTCTTGCGGAAATCGGGCACGGCGTTGAAGGCTTCCTGCACGGTGCGGTAGGTGCCGCTGCCGTCCTGCGCTACTACAAAGTCGTAGGCAAAAGCCGGGCGGATCAGCAGCCAAGTCAGACAAATAAGGGTAAAAAAATGCTTCATGGAGTGGTAGGCTGGGCGTCTTTGGTGGTTGAAGTGGGCGGTACGGCGTTTTTGGCGGTGGGCTTGGCTAGGTGGTCTGCCAGACCCGGCAGCCGCTGCGCCACCACCTCCTGCACAACCAGCTGCGCCATCTTGCGGGCGCCCAATTCGCTGAAATGGGTGTTGTCGTTGCGGCCGTAGGGGTAGTTGGGATGGTCGCCGGGGGCTAGTTGCAGAAACAGAAGCTTGCTGGGCTCCTCACCGAACTGTTGCACCAATTCCCGGCTGGTTTTGTCGAGGTCAATCAGCGGCACTTTGTAGGTGTTGGCTATTTCACTAGTAGCCGCCGAGTACGCCACGTGCGTTTCCTCCTGCTGGCCGTTTTTGAAGCGCCGGCGCGTAACGGGCGTAATCAGCACCGGGTACGCCTTTTTGCGGCGCGTCTCAGTCACGAACTTGATTAGGTTCTTGCGGTAATCGGCGGGCGAGGTGTACCGGTCGGGGTAGTTTTCGGCTTCGTCGTTGTGCCCGAACTGAATCATGACGTAGTCCTGCGGCTGCAAGGCGTCCACAATGGGCTGCCAGCGGTTTTCGGCCAGAAACGTGCGCGTGCTGCGGCCATTCTGGGCGCGGTTATCTACCACTACGGCGGCGGTGTCGAAAAACGTGGCCAGCGGCATACCCCAGCCGGTTTCGGGGAACACCTGCCCTACTTTCTGCGCAATGGTAGAGTCGCCGATAAGGTAGAGCCGAGTTTTCCGGGGTGGCGCCGGTGCCGTAAAAGCCAGCAGCACTGCAAGCAGCGCCAGCCCCAGGCTGTATTTAAGGTGCAGCATAACAGGCGTTTTCATAGGCATTGGATAAGGAGTCTGCTCTGTAAGTCATTTGTCATGCTGAGCTTGCCGAAGCATGACCGCCTTTTTAGATTCGGATGCTTTCAATAACGAGCCGACAAGGTTAGCGGGCCTGGGCATCCACGGTTTTAGCCGCCGCCCGCTTTACAATGCGGTTAGCCAATTCCAGCTTGAGGCCACGAATATCGGCCAGCACGATTTCCGCCATTTTGCGGGCGCCCAGCTCGTTGAAGTGGGTGTTGTCTTCCTTGCCATCGGGGTAGTTGGGATGCTCGCCGGGCGTGAGTTGGTTGAAAAGCAGCTTGGAATTCTCGACGCCCATTTGCTGCAACAGGGCCTGGCTTTCCCGGTCGAAGTCGATGAGGGCCACTTGCTGTTCCTGGGCGGTTTTGCGCACGATTTCCGAGTACACGTCGTGGGTGCCTTCCACCTTGCCCGCGGCATCAAACTTGCGGCGCGCAACGGGCGTGAGCAGCACCGGCGTAGCTTTTTTCGCGCGGGTTTCGGTGATGAAGCGAATCAGGTAGTTCTTATAATCCGCCTCCGGGGTGTAGCTGCGCTTGGTGGGCACCTCGTCGTTGTGGCCGAACTGGATGAACACGTAGTCGCCTTCCTCGAGGGCCGCCGCCACGGGTTGCCAGCGGTTTTCGGCCACGAAGCTTTTGGTGCTGCGGCCGTTCTGGGCGCGGTTGTCCACGGTTACGGTCTCATCGAAAAAGTACGCAAACGGCATTCCCCACCCCGTTTCCGGATAGTTCTTCACCTCTTTTATCGACATGGTGGAGTCGCCGATAAGGTAGACGGTGATTTTGGCCGGCGGCGCGCTGAAGGCCATGAGGCACAGAACGATAAAGGCCGTGGCCAGTCGTAGCAAAAAGTTATTCATACCAGTAGCGTCGAGCTTATGCAAGGGCAAACGGCCCATGTTACTTCTTTTCTTTAATAAAGCCCATTTTCCAGCAGCCACTCCTCGCATAGCGTAGTCCACGGGGTGGCCGAGCCAGGATTGTTGCGCACATGCCGGGCGTACCTACCTGCGCACTCCGCTCGTTCTCGGTTTTGTCGTAAACCTTACTTGTTTGCGTAGGGAAGTCCTACACGGCTTCTCATTCGTAAGCGTTGGAGCGGCTAGCTGGCAATCAAAAAACGGGGGCAGTTCCGTGAAATGCCGGGTGGCATCCAACGAAACTGCCCCAGACGGTGCTCCGGATTCCCACGGCCGTTGCACACCGCCCTGTTTTTCAGCTAGTAACCGAAATTCTGCTTGAGGTTGGGGTTGGTATCCACCACGCTTTGCGGGAAAGCCAGCAGCTCGTCGCCGGTGTTCGGTACGTAGTTGGCGGCCAGCAGCTCGATAAAGGTGGACGTGCCGGTGAGGGCCTGCCGCCAGTTGAAGCGGGTAGCTACTACGGCCGGCGAAGTGCCCGGAATCGTGTAGGTGGTTGCGGTAAGGGTAGTTGGGCGGTAGAGCGACCGAGCATAGCGCAACTGGTCGTTCACGGCGTAGCCATACACGTAGAGCGGAACATTGGCATAGGCGCCGGTACCGTTGCGCATCTCCGTCAGCTGGGCTTTGGCTTCGGCAATCTTGGCGCCCAATAGGTTCCAGCGAATCAGGTCGTACTTCCGGATACCTTCGCCGCCAAACTCCAGCAGGCGCTCTTTCACCAAGGCATTGAAGAAGGTTTCCTTGGTGCCTACCTGCGTAGCGGGCAACGCCACGTAGCGCGCGGCCGGATACGCCCGGCGGCGCACTTCTTCCAGCGCCTGCACCGGCGTAATGCCATTGTAGGCTACGCCGGGGCCGGCCAGCTCGTTCTGGGCCTCAGCAAACATCAACAGCACATCAGCAAAGCGGATAATCGGCCAGTTCAAGCCCAGCGTTTGCGACGAGCCGGTGAGCAGCGGCACCCGCCAGTCGCGGCGGAATTTGCCGTCGCGCAGGGCGTTGAGCGTGGTGCTGGTTTGGGTGTTGGGCGTGGTGGCCACGGTCTGATACAGCGTCACGGTCACGTCGCGGCGGGTGTCCACCGAGTCGAAGGCGTAGAAGTAGTTGGGGTTGATGGTGTACGAGCCGCCGCCCTGGCCCCAGCGCGAGGCCACATCCAGGCGCGGGCCGTTGTTGTAGCCGAGCTTGCTGTCGGAGGCTGCCGAGCCCGAGCCCATAGCCACTTCAAACATGATTTCGCCGTACTGCGTGTCGAAACGCAGCTCGTTGATGTTGCGCCATACGGCCTCGTAGCTGGGGTTGAGCGTGTGCTGGCTGCGGTTACGCAGCAGCGTGTCGGACTCGGCCCGGGCCATGGTGTAGTACGTCAGGTAGTCGTTGGGGCGCTCCATTCGGCCGGTGCTGGCGTTGGAGCGCCAGCCCGCGCGGGCCAGCGCAATACGGGCCCGCATGGCTTTGGCCGCCCCTTTCGTAAACCGCTCGTAGGCATTGGCATCCGACTCGCGGCGCCACGGCAGCAGCCGCGAGGCCAGCGCCAGATCGTCCAGAATTCGGTCGTAGATGATGTTGCGGTCGGTTTGCGGCAGGTTTAGGTCGGCGTAGGCCGACGAGGGCTCGAACTGCGCTGGCACGTCGCCCCAGTTGCGCACAATTTCCATGTAGTACAACGCCCGCAACGCCAGCACCTCGCCGTGCATGCGGCGCAGCGCCTTCTGCTCGGTTGCGGTGCCGGTGTTGTAGAGAGCCATCTGCGGAATGTTTTTGATGCAGATGTTGGCCCGCTCCACTCCCAAGTACAGGGTCGTGAAGGGCGCAATCAGCTCGGTGGTGCCCGGCGTTACACGGTAGCGGTTGATGTCGCGGCTGCCGCCGTCGGCCGCGCCGGCCCGGTTCTGGCCTTCGTCGGTGTCGGAGGGGTAGCCGGTGGAGAGCCGTACGCCGTAGCCGTTGTCGCCGGAAAGCGGATCGTAGGCACCAATAACGGCACTGTTGGCGTTGGCTACGTTGTTGAATACGTCCTCGGAAATGTAGGCCGAATCGGGGCTTACATCAAGGTAGTCTTTGCAGGAATAAGTGGCCGTGAGGGAGGCAACTAGTGCCACGGCCAGCGCGGGCCGGAAAAAGGAGCGTTTCATGGTCGGTATCGAGTGGGAATTTTAGAGGGAAAGGTTCACGCCGAACAGGAAGGCCCGGCTGCGCGGATAGGCGGCATAATCAACGCCCGGCGTGAGCGGAGTGCCGCGGCGGGTATTTACCTCGGGGTCGTAGCCGGAGTAATTGGTGAACGTATACAGGTTGTTGCCCGTGACGTAGAAGCGTACCGTGTTGAGCTTGATGCGCTGCGTCAGGGCTTTCGGAATGGTATAGCCGATGGTGATGTTGTTGATGCGCAGGAACGAACCGTCTTCAATAGCCCAGGAGTGCAGCAAATACCGGCCACGGGTAGGACGCCAGATTTTCGTGTTTTCGTTGAGGGCGGCCAGGGCGGTTGGCTCGGTTACGAGGTTGCCTTCGGTGTCAATGGTTTTCCACCGGTCCCGCATAATGCCCAGCACGTTCTGGTTGGCGTTGTAGCCGCTGGTGAAATCAATCTTGTTGGCGTTGTAGATGTCGTTGCCGTACACAAAGTTCACAAACACGCTGGCATCAAAACCTTTGTAAGCAAACTGCTGGTTGAGGCCGCCGGTGAATTTGGGGTTGGCGTTGCCAATCACCGTCCGGTCGTTGGTATCCACCACTCCGTCGCCGTTGAGGTCCTTGAATTTGATGGCGCCAGGCGTTGGCTGAATCACGCCGGCCACGGAAGTACCGGTGTTGTCGGCTACTACCCCGTTGTTGCTGGGCACGCCAGCCTTCAACACGTAGTTCCAGGTGCCGGTAGCGGTTTGCGTGGCGTCGAAGTCTTCCACTTTATACCAGCCGTCGGTTACGTAGCCATACATCAGGCCCACGGCCCGGCCCGGCGTCACGTAGTAGTCGGTGCCGGTGTCGGAGGTCCAGCCGGAGTTGATACCGGGCAGGTAGGGCTGGCCGCCCAGGCTTTCCACCCGGTTGCTATTGAACGACATGTTGTAGTTGGCCGTCCAGGTGAAAGCAGGCGTTTGAATAACCGTGCCGCTGAGTTGCAGCTCAATCCCACGGTTCGAGGTTTCGCCGATGTTGCGCAGCTGGGTGTTGTAGCCCGAGGTAACGGGCACCGGCTGCGCAATCAGCAGGTCGTACGTGGTATTGTAGTAAGCGTCGGCTGTGAACTGAAACCGGTTGTTGAGCAAGCTCAGGTCGAGGCCCAGGTTGCGCGACTGGGTGGTTTCCCACTTCAAGTTGGGATTAGCCAGCGCCGTAGTAGCCAAACCAGGAGTGCGGCCACCTTCCAGCGCGTACTCCACCCCGTTGGATACAAAAGTTTCGCGGAACAAGTTGTTGGCAATTCGGTTGTTGCCGGCCAAGCCGTAGCTCAGGCGCAGCTTCAGGTCTGATACCACCGTGAGGGGTTCCATGAACTTCTCGCGCGAGATGCGCCACGCCACGGCGGCGGCCGGGAAGTAGCCCACCCGCTGCCCCTGCCGGAACTTCGAGGAGCCATCTACCCGCATAGTGCCCGTGAACAGGTACCGGTCGTTGTAGGAGTAGTTCACCCGCGTAAAGCCCGACAGAATGCGGTTCGGGTCTTCGTTGGTGGTGGGCGAGGGTTGAATGAAGCCCGAAGGTGCCTGGGCCTGGTTGAAGTTGGCCAGCGCCTTTTCAGGCTCGATGTCGGTGGGCAGGTAGAACGTGGAAATGTTCAGCGAGTTATTCAGCGTCTGGTACACCTCGTGGCCCAGCAGCGCGTCAAACGTGTGCTTGCCTTTGGCGGGCATGGTATAGCTCAGCACGTTGGAGTTGTTGAGCGTAAGCTGGGTGCCCGTGTTGATAGACGCCGTGGGCTGGTTGCCGTTCTGGCGGGCCACCCCAGTCACTTTGCTGTTAAACGCCTCGGCGCGGGTGGTGCGGTAGTCCACCCCGAACGTGGAGCGGATACTCAGGCTTTTGGTGAAGTTGAAGTTGGCGTAGGCGCTGGAGTTGGCCAACCGCTGCCGGTCGCGCCGGTATTCGGCGGTGGCCAGCACAATTGGGTTGATGAGGCCGGTATTGCCACCGCTCAGGATGTAATATTCTTCGTCTTCCTGCGTGGGGTCGAGCACGATGCCCGTGCCCAGGTTCTCGGTGAAGGGCCGGTACTGCACCGTATTGCGCAGCCGCGACGAGCTGGACAACCCGCCGCTGGCCGTGCCTGCGCCTTCCACCACTTGGTCGTTGAGGCGCACGTTGAAGCCGATGCGCAGCTTGTCAGTGGCTTTGTTGTCGAGGCGGAAGTTGAGGAGCTTGCGCCGGAAGTCGGAGGCCAGCTGAATGCCTTGCTCCCGGTTGGTGGTTAAGCTCAGCGAGTACACCGTGCCTTTGCCGCCGCCCGATACCGTGAGGTTGTGGGTTTGCTGGAAGGCTTCGCGCCCAAACACTTCCTCCTGCCAATCAGTGAAAGGCGACTGCCGGGCCCGCGCCAGCGTATCGCTCAGGTAGTTGCGCGACCCGTAGGCACCACGGAAGTTGGCCAAATCGTTGCGCACGGCCCGCTCGTATTGCAGGTCGATGAACTCGCCGGGCTTGAGCACATCCAGCTTTTTCACCAGCTGCCGCACTCCGGCAAAACCGTTGTAGGTGATGACCGTGCGGCCCTCAATACCGTTTTTGGTGGTGATAATCACGACGCCATTGGCGCCACGGGCACCATAAATGGCCGTGGCAGCCGCATCCTTCAGCACGTCCACCGACTGAATATCCTGGGGCGAAATAACCGACAGCGCATTTTCCAACTGCACCCCATCCACTACGTACAGCGGCGAGTTGTCCTGGGTGATAGAGCCGCCACCCCGCACCCGAATGCGCACATCGGCACCCGGCGTACCTTCCGAGGAAGTGAGCTGCACCCCTGCCAGCCGCCCGGTCAGGGCCTCGGCCGCCGAGTTGACGGGAATATCCTTGATTTGCTGGGCATTAACCGACGAAATGGAGCCCACCACATCATCCCGCTTCACAGCCTGGAACCCGATAACCACCACGTCGTCGAGGGTTTTGTTGTCGGGCGCCATCTTCACCTGGATGCTGGTCTGGCCTTTGTCTACGGCCACGTCCTGCGAGATGAACCCGATGGAGCTGATGCGCAGCACTACGTCGCCGGTGGTGCTAGCCGGCAGCGTCAAACTAAAACGGCCTTCGGCATCGGTGCTGGCGCCCAGCGTGGTGCCTTTTACCACTATCGTTGCGCCGGGTAGGGTTTCGCTACGCTCCGTGGAAGTAACGGTGCCCTGAATGACCCGGGCTTGCTGCGCTAGCACGGCGGTACTGCACAGGGGGAGCCCCAGCAGAAGTAAACGTTTTTTCATTGCGTTAGGAAGGAATGGTGGGAAATTTAGAAGCTAGAGCAGAGCCGACAGCCACTCGAAACCACTGCCGTGGCCCGCTGTTACTGCCGTAGGGCAGGAGCGTTAGTTGCGCATGACCTTGGCCGACAACTCGCCGGCCTCACCCGAGTAGCGGATGAAATAGTTGCCGCGCATCAGTTGGTGCAGCGCAACGGAGGTTTCGGTGGTACCAGCCGCAATGAGCAGCGTAGCCACCCGCCGGCCATCGAAAGCAAACACCTCAGCCTGAGCTGGTTGCCGGCTGACCGGATGCGTAAGGGTTAGCTGGGTTTGGGCCGGGTTGGGGTACACTCCCAGGCGAAGTGCTTTGGTGGGCGGTTTGGTGCCCATGACCACCGCCGCAAGGCCGTTGAGGTAGTTTTCGAGGTTGGTATAGCCGTTAGGCGCAAGGCCTTGCCGGTCGGCGGCATTGGTGGGGTTCAGGCCGTGGCTGGTTTCCCAGGCGTCGGGCATGCCATCCTGGTCGGTATCGGGGGGGGCGGCTCCGCAGGTAAGCGCCGGCCATGCCCCCTGCGACGTGCTGTATGGCGTGCCATGCGGGTAGCCGCCCTGCACGTCAATCACGCGGCCCGTGCGGTTGCGCACGTTGTTTACAATGCGTTGGTCGAGCGTATCACGCGCCGGCAGTACGCAACCGGCGTTGTTGAGCACTGCTTCGTAGGCATCGGTGGCGGTTTGGGTGGGCACCGCAATTACGCTGAACGGCGTCGAGGCTTTTGATTGCACCGTGTCGGCTGGGGTGCCGCCGGCCATGGCAATGCCGCGCCAGTTGCGGGTAGTTACGGCCGCCGAGCCATCCACGTAATTGCCCGCCAGGTACACTTGGGGGTAAGGCAGCGTGGCCGAAATGCTGGGGTTCATAATCATCTGGCGCCGGGGTACGCCGCTGGTACTGGCCGTTTGGGTATTGGGGCCATACTTGTAATAGTTGTTCACCACGTTGTAGTAGCCCCCTTCGCCCCCATTGGTGCTGTACGACACCCAGTTGTAGATAACGTTGTTGCGGAAGTCGCACTTCTCGGCGCCCTGCACGGCTGGCGTCAGGCCCCCGCTACCCGAAAAACGGGGCATGCGGCCTTTGCAATGCGCAATCAGGTTGTGGTGAAACGAGCCATTGCGGGAACCCCACACCCCACCGTAGCCGTGCTCCTCGAAATCGGTATCTCCGGTTTCAAAATGGTAGGAGTAGTTGAGCGGCTCACTGATCAGGTTCCATTGCAACGTGGTGCTGTCGCCTTGGTAAAACGAGAAGGCCTCGTCGGTGCTCCAGCTCATCGAGCAGTGGTCGATGATGGTTTTGGTGTTGAAGCGGCCCCCAAACGCGTCGTCGTCGCCGCTGCCGTTCACCATGCCCCCGTTCTGGTACCGGTCGCCGAGGCGGAAGCGCATAAACCGCACGATGACGTTGTTGCCATTCACGGTTACTTCCTGGTCGGCTAGGCAGATTCCCGCGCCGGGGGCAGTTTGCCCGGCAAGGGTGGTATTGGCCGGAATGCGCAGGCCGGAAGTCAAATGAATAGTGCCACACACCCGAAATACAACGGTCCGGTGCGGGGCCGCCGTTGCTGGCTGGCTTAGCGCGTACCGTAGGGTGCCAGGCGTGTTGGTATCGGCTAGGCTTGTTACGGCAAACACCACAGTTGGTACCGCCGTTGTCCCGCGCCCACCCGACGTGTACTTGCCCGCTCCCTCCGCTCCCGGAAAAGCTACCAGCCGCTGGCCATAGCCAGGCAGGCTACTCATTGCCATACAGCTGAGCGTAGCACCAGCCCAAACAGCTAACGACGGCAACCCACTGAGTGCACTGCGGTACCTGTTTGACATAAACTTGAGGAAGATGGGATAGACGAAATAACAGGCTCTAATACCACGAGCCTTAGCCAAGCGGGTAGGAAAGGTGAATAATACTCTTCTACGAATCAAGCATAATGGCGAAATAAGTACCGGGAACGTTTCCGGGAACGTTGTCACTCGATTCAACCACTGTATTGGCACCTACCTCTTACCCTAAACTTCCTGAAAAAACCCTTTAAAATTCAGCTTAAGAACCAGGAGCACATTATCATCAAATGCCCATCACAGCCTACACTAACCTCATTTTCTGAATCTTACATCATCATTAATACTACTCTTTGCTCTTCCTGCCTCAAGCCATGAAATGCAGCATGCCAGTTCTGGCTAATCGGTGGAGTAAGCGTTAAAAGTTAATCTTTGCGAGTAGGTTGGCAACGTTTCCAAATAGTACATATCAGGAAATCAGTCTTACTTTACCGCCGAAATACCCTACTTTTTCGTCTTCGAAATCTCCTTAATTCTGTTGCATGAGGTCCACTTTATTGATGCGTATTGGCAGGCAGATAAGTACTATAGCCAGATGTTCTTGGCAGGCAGCGGCGCTTGTACTGCTCTTCGGCAACCACCCAACCCAAGCGCAAACTCCAACTGCTTTGTCGAAAGTGTGGGTACCAGACTTGGGCAACGGAACCTACAAGAATCCAGTGCTCTACGCCGATTACTCCGACCCTGATGTGGTGCGCGTAGGTTCTGATTTCTACCTCACTTCTTCCAGCTTCAACGCCGTGCCGGGCTTGCAGATTCTGCATTCCAAGGACTTGGTCAATTGGACTATTATTGGGGCGGTATTCCAGCAGCAGCCGCCGTTGGCGCGCTACCGGGAGCTACAGCACGGCAATGGCGTGTGGGCCCCGGCCATTCGCTACCACAACAAAGAATTCTACATTTATTACCCCGATCCGGACCTGGGTATTTTCGTGACGAAAGCCAAAAATCCGGCCGGGCCGTGGTCGGCGCCGGTGTGCATCAAGGAAGCTAAGGGCTGGATTGATCCGTGTCCGCTTTGGGACGAAAACGGCAAGGCCTACCTGGTACACGGCTTTGCCGGGTCGCGGGCCGGTATCAAAACGATACTGGCTGTGTCGCCGATGGCACCGGATGGCCTCAGCCTCACCGGCGACGATGCGCTGGTTTTTGATGGCCACGCCGCCCACCCCACCCTGGAAGGCCCTAAGTTTTATAAGCGCAACGGGTACTACTATATTTTTGCGCCGGCCGGCGGGGTGCCCACCGGCTGGCAGTTGGTGCTACGCTCCAAAAACGTGTACGGCCCCTACGAAGAGCGCATTGTGATGGACCAGGGCAAAACGCCTGTTAATGGGCCGCACCAGGGTGCTTGGGTGGATACCGATACGGGCGAAGACTGGTTTCTGCATTTCCAGGATCAGGGGCCGTATGGGCGCGTTGTGCATTTGCAGCCGATGACGTGGAAGAACGACTGGCCCGTGATTGGCGAAGACCCCGATGGCGACGGCAAAGGCCAGCCGGTGCTCACCTACCGCAAGCCGCGCATCAAGGCCAAAGCCCAACCCGTAGCCACGCCCGCCACTTCCGACGAGTTTTCGGATACCAGCTTAGGCTTACAATGGCAGTGGCACGCCAACCCCCAGGACTATTGGGCCTACCTGAACGGGCCGCAGGGCTACTTGCGGATGTACTCGGTGATGCTGCCCGAAAACTTCAAAAACTACTGGCAGGTCCCGAACCTACTGCTCCAAAAGCTGCCCGCCGACGTGTTTACGGCCACCACTAAACTTACTTTCAGCCCCCGGATAGAAGGCGAGAAAGTGGGACTAATGATGATGGGCCTCGACTACGCGTACATAGCAATTACCAATGCAGGAGGCAAGCTCCAACTCAGTGAAACGGTTTGCCAGAATGCCGACAAGCTGGCACCCGAAACCACCACGGCCCCGGTTGAAATACCGGCCGCGCAGGCAAAACAGCCGCTGTATCTGCGGGTAGCCGTGAAGCCAGGCGCCAAATGCCAGTTCAGCTACAGCCTCGATGGCCAGAATTTCCAGCCCTTGGGCACCGAGTTTCAGGCGCGGGAAGGCAAATGGATTGGGGCTAAAGTGGGCTTGTTCTGCTCACGCACGACCAAGTTCAACGATTCCGGCAATGCCGATATCGACTGGTTCCGGTTGGAATAGCCAGGCGTGCCTGGGGCCGGCTACCGGGTTAGCCGCAGCGCCTGGTGCGCGACCCGGCCATATTGTGACGAGTCGCGCACCAGCACTTTGGGCTTGAGCACAATGCGCTGGCCCACGTAATTGTCTGTGCGCTTCAACATTTGCAGGAAAAGCTTCACGGCCGTTTCGCCCATGTGCCGCGCCTGCTGATCGACGGACGTTAGCTGGGGCTTCACCATGGTTGTGAACGGCTCGTTGCTGAACCCAGCCACGGCCATATCCTCGGGCACCCGAATCTGGTGGGCTTCCAGCACCTGCAATACGCCGCCAGCCGGAAAATCGTAGGCTGCAAACACGGCATCGGGTAGCTCGGGCAGCTGAAGCAGTTGCTCCATGGCCGCCGCCCCGGCCGCCATATCCGATTCGGTTAGCTGCACTACCAGGTGTGGTTCGTAGGGCAGGCCGTGGGCCAGTAGCGCCTCCCGGTAGGCCCGATGCCGCTGAAACGTGGTATTCAGCAGCGGCGGGCCCGCTAGGTGAGCAATTCGGCGGCAGCCCTGCGCCAGCAGATGCTCCATCACCTGGTACGCGCCCCGGTAATCGTCCAGCACCACGCCGCACACCTGAGGAATGTCGGGCATCCGGTCGAAAAACACCAAGGGCACCCCCTGCTGGCGCACCTTCTCGAAGTGCCCGAACGTGTGCGTTGTGGCCGATATGGATACCAACACGCCATCTACCTGCGCCTTCAGCAGGGCATCAATCTGCTTTTCCTCTCTGGTTACTTCTTCATTGGATTGGCAAATCATAACGTTGAAGCCGGCCTCACTGGCTAGGTCTTCAATTCCATGAACCACCTCGGGAAAGAAAGCCCCGTTGATGTGCGGCACTACCACTCCCAGCATGTTGCTCCGGCCACTTCGGAGAGCTGCCGCCAAGGTATTGGTCTGAAAATCGAGCCGCCGGGCCAGCTCCCATACCTGCGCTTTGGTGGTTTCACTAACGTCGGGGGCGTTGTTGAGCGCCCGCGAAATAGTGGATACGGACACTCCCAATTCCTGCGCGAGGTCGGCAATCGACAGACGTTTCTTTGCCTTGGCCATGTGATGAACGGGAGGTGCTGGGCGGTAAAATGGAAGCGTGAACTTAGGCTAAAACTCGTCTGCAAGGTATCTGGTTCTGCACATTCCCTGCTGAAACGGGCACGCTGAGGCAGATAACGACCTGAAAAACGGGGCGCGTGACAAGTAGCCGGCAGCCTCTGAAGCTGCGTTGGAAACCGTCCTTTGCTTAGCGTCGAGCAGCGGCCTTGCTTGTCCCTACTTCGTGTGATGGTACTATTTAAGGTGCAGAGCCGCTCGTTTTTTTGTACTCTTGCCGTATAGAATAGCTTTTTGCACTTCCTCTACCCGTTTCTTGCTTTTGCGTACTGCTGTCCTCTCCCTCCTGCTTCTACTGGCTTCTGCCCTTGCGTTTAGCCAAGCCACATACCGGCGAGTAGTAGCGCGGCGCGGCGACAATACCTACACGCTTTTGCGCCGCCACGGCTTGGCGCCGGCCACGTACCAACGAGCATTTCTGGCCCTCAACCGGGCCACCCTCGGCAAAAACAAAACCTTGGTGGCCGGCCGCCAGTACCGGCTGCCGCCGCTGGTGCGCCGCCCGGTGGCCGCCGTGCGCCCCATCAAGCCGCGCACCACGGGCAAGACTGCCGCCGTCCCGAAGAAAGTGGTATTGCCCTTAACCAGTTTTTTCGGCAAAAACTACGGGGCGGTGCCTTCTGATGGGTTGCTGCGGGGCGCGGTATTCTACCTCTCCTCGGGCCACGGCGGCCCCGACCCCGGCGCCATGGGCAAGTACGGCAGCCACACCTTGGCCGAGGATGAGTATGCTTATGACGTAACGCTGCGGCTGGCGCGGGTGCTGTACATGCACGGCGCGCTGGTGTACCTCATCATCCGGGACCCCAACGACGGTATCCGCGACCAAGCCGTGCTACTACCTGATTACGACGAGGTTACTTATCCCAGCCAGCCGATTCCGCGCAACCAGCTGGCCCGGTTGCGCCAGCGTATCAACGCCGTGAATGCGCTCTACCCCAGGCACAAAGGTGCGTACCAGCGCTTCCTAGGGCTGCACGTGGATAGCCGCAGCGAAGGCAAGAATATTGATGTGTTTTTTTACCACAATTCCAGCAGCGCGGTAGGCAAACGGCTGGCCCAGAACATTCATAGGATGTTTACGGCCCGCTACAAGCGCGCCCAGCCCAACCGCCCGTATTCGGGCACGGTGTCGGCGCGCAATACGCTGTTTGTGGTGCGCAACAGCCGGGCCCCGGCCGTATTTATGGAGCTAGGCAACATCCGCAATGCCAAAGACCAACGCCGCTTCCTGATACCCGACAACCGGCAGGCCATGGCCAACTGGATGTACGAGGGCATTCTGGCTGACTACCGGAGCCGGTAATAGTGGTGGGTAGCTTAGCTTCGCGTATCCTTGAATGACGGCCGGGGTTTGCTTAGCAAGCAGCACGGATGCACAAAGCACGAGCTTCGTGCATCCGCCTGTATCTTGCTCAGCTGAACGCCCGTGTATGCCTCAATTGCCCAATACCATATCCCCCGACCTACCAGAAGACGAACCACAACCTCAGCCCTATCTGCTGGCGGGAGCTTCGGTAGCTACGCTAAGCAGCGCCGATGTTCTGCGGCACTGCCCGGCGCAATTTGTGACGCCGGTCCGGGCGCTGACGGCCATCCAGCCCGACACGATTACGCTGAGCTACGGCCGGTTTACCAGTTCCATACCCGTGCCGGGTGAAAACGAATTTCCAACGGTGACGGTGGAGCAGCTGGTTCAGGGCGTGCTATTGACCTGCCCTTGTTCGGCACCCAAAACCAGCTTGTGCGAGCATCAGGCGCAGGTATTGCTTGATATTCTGCGGCGGCCAGAACTGCGCGTATTCTTCGATGCCCGGCAGCGGCGGGAGTTGCTGCAAGCCACCGCCCGCGAATACGGCCTGGAAGCTGCGCCCAATCTGGATGACTATTTCGAGCTGACGTATGCCCGGCCCTCGGTGCTCGTGACGCCGCGGCAGGCGGGGCTGCTTGCCCTCACGGCCACCACCAAGCAGGAGTTGGTCGGGCAGCTGGCCCCGCAGCGGCGCACTGTGGGCTCAGACACTGAAAACCAGCACATTATTGTTTTCAGCAAGCACAAATACTACGGCCACCTGACGGTGCAGCTAGCTGAAGCTACCCGCACGGCCGCCGGCAAGCTCAAGAACCCCATTACCCTGCTCAACCCGCTAGACAATATCTGGCAGCTTGATGATGCGGCCGAGTTGAAGTTCTATACTGGCGTGGCCCGCTTCCAGAACAACTACGACGATACTCGTTCCACGGCGTCGGTGGAGGCGTTACGGGCCATCCTGCACAACCCCGCTAGCCTGCCGTATTTCGCCCATATGCCGGCCGTGTCGGATAAGCTGACGGCGGCGGCCCTTGCGCCGCTCACGGTGCGCACCGCCCCCGCCGATTTACGCTTGCAAGTGAACCTGAAAGGCGAGTTCTACGAAGTGGCCGGCCACCTGCTGCTCCACGACCAGCCCGTGGAGCTGAAGACCCTGGCGGTGCGCTACGAGTATTTTGTGGCCGCCAACGAGGCGCTGTATCTGATTGAGGACCTGGAAGTATGGCGGGTTATCGAGTTTTTCAAGCAGCGCAACAACACCCTGCTGATTCACCAAAGTAAGTTCGAGGAGTTTCGGCAAGACGTGCTGGCCCACCTGGAAAACCGGGTCCACGTCAGCTACTCCTACGCCCGGCCGGCCACCCCGCAGCAGCTTGCCAGCAGCGGCTACCACCAGCCCCCGGAGCGGCTGCTCTACCTCTCCGATGCCGGCCAGCAAGTGGAGCTGCTGCCCGTGATGCGCTACGGCCCCCAGGAAGTCTCGATTCTGAGCCGGCGGCAGCTGCTGGGCACCGATGAGCTGGGCCGGACCTTTGCGCTGGAGCGCGACGACACGGCGGAGCTACGGTTTCTGGGGGCGTTGCTGCGCCAGCGGCCCGAGTTTCAAGAGCAGCTGCGGCAAGACTACCTGTACGTGCCGAAAACGCAGTTTCTCGACGAAGAATGGTTTCTGGCGGCGTTTGAGGATTGGCGGCAGGAGCAGATTACCGTACTGGGCTTCAACCAGCTCAAAAACAACACCCTGAACCCCCACCGGGCGCGCATTTCGGTGCGCGTAACCGGCGAAACCAACTGGTTTGATACCCAGCTGCGGGTGCGGTTCGGTAAGCAGCAGGCGTCGTTGTGGCAGGTGCATCAGGCTATCCGCAACAAGAGCCGCTACGTGCGCCTCGATGACGGTACGCGCGGGATTCTGCCCCAGGAGTGGCTCGACAAGTTCACCCGCTACTTTGCGGCGGGCACGGTGGTTGACGACAAAATCCGCACGCCGAGCGTGAGCTTCACTACCATTCAGGAACTCTACGACCCCGAAGCCCTGGCCGCCAGCGCCCAGGAGCGCCTGGCCACTTATCAGGCCGCCGTAGCCGATTTTACCGGCATTATGCCGGTGGCAGTACCGCCCGAGCTGCGCACCACCCTGCGCGACTACCAGCAACAGGGCCTGAACTGGCTGAATTTCCTGGACACGTTCAACTTCGGTGGCTGTCTGGCCGATGATATGGGCCTGGGCAAAACCGTGCAGGTGCTGGCGTTCATCCTCTTGCAGCGCGTGAAAGGCCACGCCGCCGCCAACCTGGTAGTGGTGCCCACTTCCCTGGTGTTCAACTGGCAGGCCGAGGTGCAGAAGTTTGCGCCCACCTTGCGCGTGCACGTGCTGCACGGCACCACCCGCCGCCTGGGCGCCCACGGGTTCGACGGCTTCGACGTTGTGCTAACCACCTACAACACCGTGGTATCCGATATTCGGCAGCTCAGGGAATACACGTTCAACTACGTGTTTCTGGACGAGTCGCAGGCCATCAAAAACCCGGATTCGCAACGCTACAAGGCGGCTTGTTTGCTGCAAGCCCGCAACCGGGTGGCACTCACGGGTACGCCGGTGGAGAACAATACCTTCGACTTGTACGGGCAGCTTTCCTTTGCCTGCCCCGGCTTGCTGGGCAGCCGGCAGCACTTCACCGACCTCTTCGGCTCGCCCATCGACAAGTTCAAGGACGACCGGAAGGCGCGGGCCTTGCAACGCAAAATCAGCCCGTTTGTACTGCGCCGCACCAAAACGCAGGTGGCTCGCGAGCTGCCCGCCAAAACCGAGATGGTGCTGTACTGTGAAATGGGCGCCGAGCAGCGCCAGGTGTACGAGGCTTGCCGCAAGGAATTCCACGACATGCTGCTGGGCTTGCGCGACGACCTGCCTGGCAAAGACAGCATGCACATCCTGCAAGGCCTCACCAAGCTGCGCCAGATCTGCAACTCCCCCGCCCTGCTTCCCGATGAGGAAAGCTACGGCCAGCAATCGGCCAAGCTGGAGGCGCTGCTAGAGGAAATCCGCAACCGGGCGCCGCAGCACAAAATCCTGGTTTTCTCGCAGTTCGTAACCATGCTCGACCTCATTAAGCGGGAGCTGCACGCCGCTGGTATTGCCTTCGAGTACCTGACCGGCCAAACCAGAAACCGCGCCGCCGCTGTCAATAACTTTCAGCAGAACGACGCGGTCCGGGTGTTTCTGGTGAGTTTGAAAGCCGGCGGCACCGGCCTCAACCTCACCCAGGCCGATTACGTGTACCTCGTGGACCCGTGGTGGAACCCGGCCGTGGAAAACCAGGCCATCGACCGGAGCCACCGCATCGGCCAAACCAAGAACGTGGTAGCCGTGCGCCTCATCTGCCCCGATACCATCGAAGAGAAAATCATGAAGCTGCAAGACGCCAAGCGCGAGCTGGCGCAGGACCTGATTAAAACTGACGTAGCGTTTGTGAAGTCCTTGACCCAGCAGGAGTTGCTCGACTTGCTGAGCTAGGCAAATACATTCTATAGCGCGCTACTCTTTTTCGCTCAACGGCTCCTACACCAGCCCGTAGGCCGGCGGGGCTAAATCAGGCTGTCGGTGAAAACGCCGGTATCAGGGCCGTATTCCACAACGCGGGTGGCGCTGTTGAAGAACAGGGGTACCGCGTAACCTTATCCGTCAGCTCGCGGAAGCTGGGTATGAGGGCGCCAACCGTGGCCGGGTTACAGAAAAACTCTCCAATGAAAGAAGACAGGGGCCGCATGGGTGGTGCCAAGCTACTATGTGCGCCCAGTTACGGCACCCTGCTGAGCTTACCACCAGACTAGCCGAAAACCAATCCAGGAGCCAGACGTAACATCAAGGAAACTATATATTTTATTCACTAAAGGTCAACCGGTTATGTCACAGGCAAACCACTTTCCACGTGAATAAAATTTGTAGTCGACGCAACGCTCTGATTCGTCTGTTGGTCATGCCCCAGTAAGCGGGGCAAGGGCCTCGCTCCATCAACCTTGGCTTATCCCACTCACCATGAAAAAGCTGCTACTGCTCCTGTATGTTTTGCTGGGTGTTTCCGCCGCCACGCAGGCCCAAACCGCTCCTTTCACCATCACGCAGGCAAATTTTCCAGCTTACCCGAACGTGCTGGAACGCTACCTACCGGTTCATCGGCGCCAGCTGACCTCGTTTACGGTGCCGCGGCCGGGCGCCAACCAGTTGTGGAACTACGGCAACCTGGTAGCCGATTCGGCGGTGCTGGAAAACACCTACCAGACGCCCTCAGCAGCCAGTCCTTTTCCTGCTGCTACGCGCAGCTACGCCACCACCCAGCGCACCACCCAGCAATACGCGGTGGCGGTGTATGGGCTTTGGGCGGGTTTTGCCGGGCAGCAGTATGAAGCCCTTACGCCTGCGGGCCTGCAACGCCTGGGCTACACGCTTCAGGTGCAGCAATGGCGCATCCGCAACGCCGCCGATACCACCGCCAACGACTTTCTGCGTTTGCCGGCTCAAACGGTAGCCTACCAGGGCAGTGCCTATCGGCTGCAATTTCCGGTGAGCGGTATCAGAACGGCGGCGTACCGGGCCGAGGTGCAGCTGCAAGCCACCGTGCGGCAGCTGGGCCTAAATGCGGCGCCGGTTCGGCTGGTGCGCTCTTTCACGCAGCTTGATTCGGTGGCGGGTTTCGGTACCATGCAGCTTCCGGCCCCGGCAGGCGGGCAGGCGTCGTTTCCGGCCATTATGGTGTACACGGTGCTGCGTGAAACCGACAGCCTGTATGTGGGCAACCAGCCAGCCCCGACGTTGTTGTTGCGCACGTTGGGCATACAGCAGGGTGAGCAGCGGCAGATTCTACAAACGGTTTTCTACCGTGAAAACTCGTCGCAGCCGGCGTTGCAGCTCTACCACGGCAACTCGTTTCAGGTGGTGCGGCCGTTCTTTGGCATCTGGTTTTCCGCCGAGCCCAGCCTCAATTCCATTGTGGCCAGCTCCCGTAGCAGCCAGGCACTAACGGGTGCGTTACGCGCCTACCCCAACCCGGTGGTGAGCGGCGAGTTTACGGTGGAACTGCCCGGCAGCGCGCAGCCCCTGCAACTCGCCGTGCGCGACCTGGTGGGCCGGCAGGTTGCCCGTGCCACTACTACGCCCGGCCGTGCCACCACGGCCCTGCGCGGCCTGCCCGCGGGCACCTACCTCGTGGAAGCCACCGCGCCGGACGGACGACGTGGCACCGTGCGGGTGCAGGTGCCATAACCGTTTGTTTTCCGCTCTACTAGTATTTCAGGCGGGCTATTATCTTCCCAAGAAGGCAGTAGCCAACCTGAAATACTGTGGCCGGGTGAAAGGCTAAGGCCATTTTTCAGGCTGTTTTGGTGCTCGGCTGCGTACCTTTGCGGCTGCTTATGCATCCAAACGCTTCTTCTGTTTTCAAGCTCACCCCACCCTGAGGACTGGCTCGTTTGCCCATTGCCGCTGCTTCCTGCCGGAAGTGTGCGGCTTTTCTTTTGCCTTCACTCAGTGTGTTATGTTTCAAGTTCTGCCGTATCTGGCGCAGTATAAAGTCAACGTTAAAAACGAAATTCTCGCCGGCCTGACTACGGCGCTGGCCCTGGTACCGGAGGTGGTAGCTTTTGCGCTGCTGGCCCACATCAGCCCGCTGGTAGGCATCGGCTCGGCTTTCATTATCTGCCTTATCACCAGCGTATTTGGGGGCCGACCGGGCATGATTTCGGGGGCGGCCGGCTCGGTGGCGGTGGTGATTGTGAGCCTAGTGGTGCAGCACGGCGTGGAATACCTGTTTGCCGCTGTGGCTCTGATGGGTGTTATTCAGGTGATGATTGGGCTGCTGCGCTTCGGCAAGTTTATTCGGTTGGTACCGCAGCCGGTGGTGTATGGCTTCGTGAATGGGCTGGCGGTTATCATCTTCATGGCCCAACTGGAGCAGTTTAAGGTGCGCGACGCAACCGGCGCCGAACAGTGGCTGACGGGTACGCCGCTGCTGCTGATGCTGGGGCTGGTGGCGCTTACCATGGCCATTGTGTACTTCCTGCCCAAGCTCACCAAGGCGGTACCCGCTTCGCTCACGGCCATTGTGGTGGTATCGGCGCTGGTGATTCTGGGTGGGCTCAACACCAAGTCGGTGGGCGACATTGCCTCCATTGCGGGCGGGTTGCCGCAGTTTCATGTGCCGCAGGTGCCGCTGGCGTGGCACACCCTGGCCGTGGTGTTTCCCTATGCCGTTATCATGGCGCTGGTGGGCCTCACTGAAAGCCTGCTGACCCTCACGGTGGTAGATGAAATGACCGATACCCGCGGGCACGGCAACCAAGACTGCGTGGCGCAGGGCCTAGCTAACATCACCTCCGGCCTTTTTGGTGGGATGGGCGGCTGCGCGATGATCGGCCAAACGATGGTCAACTTGGAATCCAGGGGGCGCGGGCGGCTCTCGGGGGTGGTAGCGGCGGTGGCGCTGGCGCTGTTTGTGGTGGCCGGTTCCGGCCTGATTGAGCGGCTGCCGCTGGCGGCGCTGGTGGGCGTGATGTTTATGGTGGTGCTTGGCACCTTTGAGTGGGCCAGCTTACGCATTCTGCGCCGCATGCCGCTTACTGACGTGCTGGTGATGCTGCTGGTAACGCTGGTAACGGCTGTTTCGCAGAACCTGGCGCTGGCGGTACTGCTGGGTGTGGTGGTATCGGCGCTGGCCTTTGCCTGGGAGAATGCCAAGCGCATCCGGGCCCGCAAGTACGTGGATGCCGCTGGCGCCAAGCACTACGAAATCTACGGGCCGCTGTTCTTCGGCTCGGTGCAGGCCTTCACCGACAAGTTCGAGGTGCAAGCCGACCCCACCAACGTAGTAATAGACTTCCGGGAAAGCCGCGTGGCCGATATGTCGGGCATTGATGCGCTGCACAAGCTCACCGAACGGT
Organism: Hymenobacter telluris; assembly: GCF_017313265.1. Taxonomy (GTDB): domain Bacteria; phylum Bacteroidota; class Bacteroidia; order Cytophagales; family Hymenobacteraceae; genus Hymenobacter; species Hymenobacter telluris. Next base: position 507,473 of record NZ_JAFLQZ010000004.1, read on the forward strand.
ACCAGCGCCTGGGCAAAACCCTGCACCTGCGCCACCTCAGCCCCGACTGCCGCCAACTGCTGCAAAACGCCGGGGCCCTCATCGAAGTCAACATCCTCGAAGACCCCGAGTACCGCGTTGCCACCGACGCGGGGTAAAGTGGTTGAAGGGGCCTCACCCCCGGCCCCCTCTCCTAAGGGAGAGGGGGAGCCTGACGATTCTCAGCGCAGCCGCTTCGGCTAGCGCCTCAGCAACTGCTACCGAATTCGGTAATGAGCAGGAGTTATGAAATACAATTGTCCGCTCCTGATACTCTTTTAAATCAACCACACTCGCCATACTCTAGTTGGTAGCCGTTCCGGAGGCGTGAGCCGACGGGGCGGCGCTGCTTCGGCTGGCTCCCCCTCTCCCTTAGGAGAGGGGGCCGGGGGGTGAGGCCCCGCTGAAACGATATTCACTTAAACAACTCCACGTACCACTTGCTGGCACCTATTTTTGCGCGGTAGCCTCCCCTAGCCTCTTATGCCTGCTGACTTAACTTCTCATTTCCTTTTGATTCGCTGCCCCGATGAGCGGGGGCTGATTCATAGTATTACGGGGGTGCTGTTCGGGCACGGCCTCAACATCGTCCGCAACGACGAATTTGTGGAGCGGCAGGACAACTACTTTTTCATGCGCACCGAGTTTGCCGGCGAGTTTGAATCCGAAACGCTGCTGCAAGAGTTACGCGCGGCCCTGCCTGCGGCCGCCGAAATCCGGCTGGCCGACAACCGCCGCAAAAACATTGTGCTGCTGGTTACCAAAGAGCACCACTGCCTGAGCGAGTTGCTGGTACGGCACGCCTTTGGCGAGCTGAACGCGCACATCATGGCCGTAATCAGTAACTACGAGGTGCTCGGCGACCTGACCCGGCAGTTTGGGGTGCCGTTCCACTGCATCAGCCACGAAGGCAAAACCCGTGAGGCGCACGAAACGGAAATCAGTGCGCTGCTCGACCAGTACCAGCCCGAGTTTGTGGTGCTGGCCAAGTACATGCGCATTCTGTCGGCGGAGTTTGTGGCGCCGTATGCCAACCGGCTGGTCAACATTCACCACTCGTTTTTGCCGGCTTTCGTAGGGGCCAGCCCCTACGCGCAAGCGTATGAGCGGGGTGTAAAAATCATTGGGGCCACGGCGCATTTCGTGAACGAGCAGCTCGACCAGGGGCCCATCATCGGCCAAAGCATCATCCCCATCGACCACACCCACAGCGCCAGCGAAATGGCCCAAGCCGGCCGCGACGTAGAGAAAATAGTGCTGGCCCGCGCCCTCCGGCTCATCTTCACCGAGCGGGTGTTCGTGCACCGCAACAAAACCATCATCTTTGATTGAGTACTGAGTAGTGGGTAGTGAGTAGTGGGTAGTGGGTACGTATTTGCAGCTTCAGTTTTCAGGGCCTGCTTCGACAAGTGGACTTAGACCAAGCATGATAAAAACTGTGTTTTTATAAAATTCCAAACACACTCACAGTACTCACTACCCAATAACTCACTACTCACTACTTATCGAGGTAGGAAGATGCGGAACGTGGTGCCCTGTCCTACTTTGCTCTCCACTGCCACCCGCCCGCCGGCTTGGCGCACCAGCCTGTTAACCAGGTACAGCCCCATGCCGGAGCCCGCCACCTCGGGGTGAAACCGACGGAACAGCTGAAACAGCTCTGGCCCGTGACGCTCCAGATTGATGCCGCGGCCGTTGTCTTGCACGCTTAGCACCGGCGCGCCGTCTACTAGCGCCGTGCTTACCCGGATATGCGCCGGCCGGCTGGGGTCGGCGTATTTGAGGGCGTTGCTGAGCAGGTTGAACAGCATACTGTGCAAGCTGGGCCGCGCCAGTTGCAGCGTGGGGATGGCCGAGAAATCCAGCGTGAACGTGGCCGGTGGGTCAATGCCCGGCAGGCTCCGGATTATTTCTTCGGTAATCGGCTGGAGGGCCACTGCCTCGTTGGGCACCTGTTCCAGTTCCCGCTGCTGCTGCACCACTGCCGTTAGCCCGCCAATCGTATCCAGAATCTGCTGCAAAGCTTCCTCAAACATCAGCACCATGCTGGTGGCGGCGGGGTCGTGGAAAGTGGCGCTGTGCTTGAGCTCGGTGAACAGCCCGGCCATGTTGTCGATGGGCTGGCGCAGATCGTGGGAGGCGGTGTACACAAAGCTGTCCAGGTCGGCGTTGATGCGGGTGAGCTGCTCGTTTTTGCGTTGCAGTTGCTCATTGGCTTTCGCTAGCTGCTCGCGCTGCTGCTCGGCGTGGTCTTTAGCCCGCAGCAATTCGGCCTCGTACTTGCGGCGCTCGGTGATGTCGAACAACGTTACGCGGACTACCAACGGCTGCTGGTCGGCGTCGCGCAGCAGGGCGCAGTTCATCAGCACAGGCAGCGTGGTTCGGTCTTTGCGCCGCAGCAGGTAGCTGATTTCGCGCACCTGCCCTTGCAGCAGCAGCAAGGGCACGCAATGAGTTTCGTAGTGCAGGCGCCCGCCAATGGTGAACAGGTCTTGTAGCGCCATGTGCGCCACCAACTCGTTGCGTGTGTAGCCAAGCAAATCGAGCAACGTTTGGTTGACTTTGATTAGCGTACCATCAGGCAGGCAGGAGCAGTAGCCGCAGGGCGCGTGCTCGTAAAATTCGTCGAGGTTTTCCTGGGTCAGGCGCAGGTCTAGCTCGGGTAGTTGCTCATCGTCAGCGGCATCACTCATGGCTATGGCGTTGGCGTAGAACGAAGAAACTGTTGGATAGCGGCAATAGTAGCCTGGGGCACACTCAGATGCGGGCAATGGCCCGACGTATCCAGCACCACCAGCTCACTATCAGGCATATAACGGTGCATATACGTGCCTACAGCTAGCGGGGCAATTACATCGTAGGCGCACTGCAAAATCAGGCTGGGCGTGCGTACCAACAGCAAATCAGCCCGGTTATCACCTAGGAAGGTGACGCGGGCAAAATGCTGGGCAATGGCTGGATCGGTGCTACAGAAACTAGTGTTTAGCTCGGTAGTAAGTTCCGACCGGCTAGGCTGGCCCATCACTACGGGGGTGAAAGCGCCCGACCAGCCCAGGTAGTTGTTGCCCATGTCTTCGAGTAGGTCGTTGATGTCGACAGGCTCGAAACCGCCGGTGTAGCCGACGTCGTTGAGGTAACGGGGCGAAGGCGCTACCAGCACCAATTGCGCTACCCGCGTGGGCTCTTCAATAGCGGCCAGCATGGCAATAATGGCTCCTACCGAATGGCCTACCAGCACCACGTCGTGCAAATCCAGCGCGCCAAGCACTTGCAGCACATCCTCGGCATGGGCGTCCAACGAACTGTAATGCGCAGGGTCGTAAGCGGCTAGGTTGGACCGCCCGGCACCCACCAAATCAAGCAGCACCACCCGGTAGTCGGCAGCGAAAACGGGGGCCACCAACCGCCACATCTGTTGGTTGCAGCCGAAACCATGCACGAACACCATAGCCTGCTTTCCTTCTCCCGAGACGGTAACATTGTTACGCTTTAAAACATCCATAACAGCCTGCTCATCAATCAACAGTGATAGAAATCAGCCGAGTAAGCTCCACCTTACCAAAGCGCTAAGGTAGGGCTTACCACGTACTGCACGCGCTTACACGGCCTGTATTCTGATTGTACACCTGCCTTTTCAAGGGGCTTTCCCTAGCTCGACAATACAAGCTGCCTACTGCTTGCCCGCCAAGAACCGCCGCAGATGCGGAGCCGTGCGGCTGCCCTTCGCCTGGGCTACCTCAGCGGGCGGACCGGCCACTACCACTTGGCCGCCTTCGTCGCCGGCACCGGGGCCCATGTCCAGCACGTAATCGGAGTGGTCCACTACGCGCATGTCGTGCTCCACTACAATGACCGTGTTGCCGGCTTCCACCAGGCCGTTGAGCTGAGTCAGGAGCTTTTCCACGTCGGAGGGGTGCAGGCCGGTGGTGGGCTCGTCGAGCACGTAGAGGGAGTTGCCGCGCTGAGTGCGTTGCAGCTCGGTGGCCAGCTTGATGCGCTGGGCCTCCCCGCCCGACAACTCGGTGGCGGGCTGGCCGAGGCGCAGGTAGCCAAGGCCGACTTCGCGCAGCACCGTGAGGGCACGGTGCACCAGCGGCTCGTCGCTGAAGAACTCCCAGGCGGCGTCCACGGTCAAACCCAGCACCTCGGCAATGTTCTTGTCGCGGTACGTGACTTCCAGGGTTTTGGCGTTGTAGCGGGCCCCGTGACACACCGGGCAGGGCGCGTACACGCTCGGCAGAAACAGCAGCTCCACCATCACAAAACCCTCGCCCTGGCAGTTCTCGCAACGGCCTTTGGCCACGTTGAACGAGAACCGGCCGGCATCATAGCGGCGCTTTTTGGCTTCGGGTGTGGCTGCAAACAGCTTGCGCACGTGGTCGAAGAGGCCGGTGTACGTGGCCATGTTGGAGCGTGGTGTGCGGCCAATCGGCTTCTGGTCTACGCGCACTAGCCGCTTGATGTGCTCCATGCCTGCTACAATGCGGCCGCCGGTTTCGGGCGCGGCGGCTTGTTCTAGGGGGTCGGTGCCTTCTTCCTCTTCGGCAGCTACTTCTAGGCCCAACTGCCCGGCTACCAACTCCACCAACACCTGACTCACGAGGCTGGATTTGCCCGACCCCGACACGCCCGTAACGGTGGTGAACACGCCCAGCGGAAATTGCACAGCCAGGTTTTGCAAGTTGTTGCGCGTGACGCCCGCCAGTTGCAGCCAGCCGCTCGGCGTGCGGGGCTCCCGCGTTTCTTCGGCGGCAGTGGCAAACAAGTAGCGGCGCGTTTGCGACGCTTCCACGTCTACCAGGCCGGCGGGCGAGCCGCTGTATAGGATTTCGCCGCCCTGCTCGCCGGCCGCCGGCCCCACGTCTACCAGCCAATCGGCCTGCCGCACCACATCCAAGTTATGCTCCACTACGAATAGGGAGTTGCCGGCTTGCTTCAGCGCGGCCAGCGCCGACAGCAAGGCTTCGGTATCAGAAGGATGCAGCCCCGCGGAAGGCTCATCCAACACGTACACTACCCCAAACAGGTTGGAATATAGCTGAGTAGCCAGTCGCAGCCGTTGCAGCTCCCCCGGCGACAAGGTGGGCGTGCTGCGTTCCAACGACAGGTAGCCTAAGCCTAAATCCAGCAACACTTCCAGCCGGGCGCACAAGTCGGCGGCAATGCGCTGAGCTACAATAGCTTGTTCGGGGTGGTCGGCGTCGTGCTGCTGGCGGCCGGTGGTGGCGCTGTCGGCATAAGGTTTCAGCAGGGCCGCCACGCGTTTGAGGGGCTGCTGCGAGAAATCGGCAATGTCGAGGCCCGCAAATTTCACCGACAACGACTCGGGCCGCAGGCGCTTGCCGTGGCACATGGGGCACTCGGTGCTGAGCATGTACTGCAAGGCCCGCTTCTTCATCAGCGGGCTCTGGGTGGTGGCGAAGGTGTGGAGCACGTGCCGTTTCACGCCCGTAAACGTACCCATGTAGTTGGGCGGCTCCTTGCGCTTGAGGGCGCGCTTGGTTTCCTCGGGCGAATAGCCGGGGTACACGGGCACCACCGGCTGCTCCTCAGTGAACAGAATCCAGTCCCGGTCCTGCTGGGGCAAGTCGCGCCAGGGCGTGTCCACGTCGTAGCCCAGGGTCACGAGGATGTCGCGCTGGTTTTGGCCGCCCCAGGCTTGCGGCCAGGCGGCAATGGCCCGCTCCCGGATGGTGAGCGAGGGGTCGGGCACCATGGTTTGCTCGGTTACTTCGTAGATGCGGCCCAGGCCGTGGCAGGTGGGGCAGGCGCCTTCGGGCGTGTTCGGCGAAAAGGCTTCGGCGTAGATGATGCCTTGCCCCGCCGGGTACTCGCCGGCCCGCGAGTAGAGCATGCGCACCAGGTTGGAGAGCGTGGTAACCGAGCCCACCGACGAGCGGGTAGTGGGCGTGCCGCGCTGCTGCTGCAAGGCCACGGCCGGCGGCAACCCGTCAATAGTGTCCACTTCGGGCACCGACATCTGGTGAAACAGCCGCCGCGCATACGGCGACACCGATTCCAGGTAGCGCCGCTGGGCCTCGGCGTACAGCGTGCCAAAAGCCAACGACGACTTGCCAGAGCCCGACACGCCAGTGAATACCACCAGCGCATCCCGCGGAATGTCCACGTCGATGTTCTTGAGGTTGTGCTCCCGCGCCCCCCGGACGCGCACGAAACCGGGGAAATTCTGTTGGGAAGTGGGGTGCGAATTTTTTGCCATGGCAGGGAAGCGTATCAGGTAACAGCTGCCGGCTATACGCAGGCAAACTGAAACCTGCCGAACGGCTTTTTGGCGTGGTAATGAAACCTCAACAGCAGTTTGCGGTATTCTTTACTTCCATCTTATTCTTTGCCATGCGCTTACTACTGGTCGAGGACGAACCCAAACTGGCGTCGTTCATCCAAAAAGGCTTCCAAAACGAAGGCTACGAGCTTGACGTGGCCTACGACGGACGCATGGGCCAGTCGTTGTTTCGGAAGAACGAGTACGACCTAGTGATACTCGACGTGAACCTACCCTACATCAACGGCTTCGAGCTGTGCCGGCTGATTCGGGTGGACCACCCGCGCATGCCGGTGCTGCTGCTCACCGCCCTCGACAGCCTCGAAGACAAGGTGGAAGGCTTCGAAGCGGGCACCGACGACTACCTGGTGAAGCCGTTCAAGTTTCAGGAGCTGCTGCTGCGTACCCGCGCCCTCATCAAGCGCAGCTCCGATTCCACATCGGTGAAGCGGGTGTTGCAGCTCGCCGACCTAGAGCTGAACCTGGAAGCCAAAACCGTGAGCCGGGCCGGCCAGCGCATTGATTTGACCACCAAGGAGTACGCGTTGCTGGAATACCTGCTCACCCACCAAGGCAAGGTGATAAGCCGGGTAGATATCAGCGAGAAAGTGTGGGAGCTGGGCTTCGACACCAACACCAACGTCATCGACGTGTACATCAGCCACCTCCGCAAAAAACTCGACAAAGGCCACGACCCAAAACTCATTCACACCATAGTAGGCATGGGCTACGTAATGCGGGCCGATTGAACGGCACTCTCAACAGGTTCGCACCCTACTCCCCCCTCTCTCGAACGTCATGCAGAGGCGCAGCCGAAGCATCTCGCGTGCTGACGTTGCCAAACTAACCGTCATGCTGAGCGCAGCCGAAGCATCTCTCCCGCTTCGTTCTCATAGCGGGAGTTAGTTTGGCGGGAGAGATGCTTCGGCTGCGCTCAGCATGACGGTTAGTTTATATCAATACCAGGATGCGGCACTGCTCCAGCTAGACCAGCAGAACATCAAACTCACCACTTCACCATTTCACCTCATGCTGGTTCGGAACAGGCTGATTTTGCGGTTTATGGTGCTGGTGACTACCATTCAGCTCTGCCTGACGGCCTTTATTTACTACTACAGCGACCAAGCGCGCCGCTCACGCTTCTATCACCGCCTGGAAACCCGCGCCCGGCAGTCGGCCAGTTTGCTGATTCATCGGCTGGATTTGAACCCGAAAGTGCTGGGCAACTTCCGCAAGGAAGATTTGCTGACCATGCACAACGGCCGCATCAGCATTTACGATGGGCAGCAAAAACTGCGGTTTCACATTCAGCAGCACGACACCGAGCCACTGCGCCAGCGCGACGCTGAGTTGATGCCTCGTATTACTGCTCGCAAGCCAGCGCGCTTTCGGGTGGGCGAGGTGGAAACCCTGGGCGTGCTGGTACGCCACCACGGGCAGCGGTACTGGCTGTTTATGGCCGGGCGCGACTACTACGGCGGGCTAGAATTTGCCACGCTCCGCCTGATTTTGGTGGTGGGCAACCTGGGGGCTATGGTGCTGATTACACTGGCCGCTGGCCTGTTTGCTGACCGGTCGTTGAAGCCGCTGGCGCGCATGGTGACGGAGGTGGACAGCATCCGGGCGCCGCACCTGAACCGGCGAGTGAACGAAGGCAACGGGCGCGACGAAATTGCCCGATTGGCCATCACCTTCAACCGCATGTTGGGCGGGCTGGAACGGGCTTTCGAGACGCAGAAAAGCTTTTTCGCCCACGCCTCGCACGAGTTGCGCACGCCCCTGGCCAACCTGCTTGCCACCCTGGAAACATCCGCCGCCTACGATACCAGCCTGCCCGAAACCAAGCGCAGCATCGACTCGGCGCTGGAAGAAACGCAGGCCATCATCGAGCTAACCAACGGCCTGCTGGCCCTGGCCAAAGCCGAAGATGCCACGTTTCGGCGCACCCAGGTGGCCTTGGATGAATGCGTGGTTCAGGCCATTGCGGCGGGTTCCAGCAAGTATCCGGGGCGGGCCATTCAGCTGGAAGTAGGCGAGTGGCCGGAAGCCGCCGAAGACCTGTTTGCGGTGCTCGGCAACGAGCAGTTACTTGCCACGGCCATCTTCAACCTGCTCGATAACGCCTGCAAATACAGCACCCAAGCCGTGGTGGTATCGTTGCGCTACGCCACGGCCCGCACGGTGCAGCTAACCGTAGCCGACACCGGCATTGGCATGGTGCCCCACGAGGTGGAACGCGTGCGGGAGCCTTTGTACCGGGCCGAAAACGGCCAAACCGCACCCGGCTACGGCCTCGGGCTGGCCATCACCGACCGGATAATCAGGGCCCACGGCGGCAGCCTGAGCATAGCGTCGGTGCTGGGCGAGGGCACCACGTCCACGATGCTGTTGCCGGCGGTGGTGTAACACCGGGCCGTACGGCCGAGCTTTCATGTCTTTTAACATAGCGTTCAGACGGTTTTAATGTTGACGACGGTTGTTTGCACCGTATTCAACACCAACCGCATGCCCACGTCTTCCCGCTTTTCCTTGCTCAATTGGCTGCTAGCGGGCATCATGGGTTTGTCGTTGGCGCTCAACGCCTACCTGCTCACGCCCCATTACTCCACGCCTGGCAGCCGGTGGCTGATTGGCATTGCCGACGACATGTGGGACGAGGATGACGACGACGACACCGACAACTACCGTGAATCGAGGGCGGCGCTGGCCGACGAGCTGCGCCGCACCCGCTTGCAGCTGGAATACTGCCGCGACAGTTGCCAGGCGGTAAGCACGGCCACGCCCGCGCCAACAGCGGTTCCGCTTATTACGCCGGCCGCTCCCTAACCTTGTTTTTTTGCTTGCAGAACCTGCTACGGTAGGCTCTGTGAAGCTGTACTTACCACCTGAAAACAAACTTTTCTCACTTAACCCAACACCCCATGAAACTCTCCAGACACCTGCTGTTGCTGCCCGGCCTGTTGCTCCTCGCCTGTAACAAAGACGACTCCGACGATGTGAAGCCCAATGAGGTGCCCGAAGTAGTGAAAACCAGCTTCGCTACGCGCTTCACCACGGTTACCAACCTGGAATGGGAGAAAAAAGGCGACGACTACGAAGCCGAGTTCGACGTGAATACCGTGGACTATAAGGCGCTGCTGAACCCGAGCGGCACTATCCTCAAATACAAGTACGACATTCCGACTGCCGAGCTGCCCGCCGCCGTGCAAGCCACCATCACCCAGAAATACGCCGGCATGCGCATCGACGAAGCCGAGAAGCTGTTTCAGGGCACCGAAGAAACCACTTTCTACCAAGTTGACCTCGACAGCAACGGCCAGGACAAAGACGTGGTATTCTCGGCCGATGGCCAGGAAGTAACCACCCCCGCTTACTGGGACTAGTTTTTAGTTGCCGCCCGCTTACAACAAATGCCTGGAAATCAATTTTCAGGCATTTGTTGTACCCGGCAGCGTAGCGCGAAAATCTGTTTCGCGACGAGCAACGCGAGTATCCGGCACTGCACGCGTGGAAGCTCGCGTTGCTCGTCGTTGCGAAACGGATTTATGTGCGAGAATCCACTGACACCACTAAATCAGCAACTCTATATTCAACTCATACTCAGGCATGAGCCCGCACAAGAAACCAGCAGCGCACAGCAAATCAGAACAGCAATTGAATGGCGTAAAACGGTGGCTTCGGCAGGTGAAGGGGGGTGTGGGCTACTCGGACTGCTATTGGCCGGGCCCGCGTGCATGGCCCAGCAAACACCAGTGGCCACTGCGCCACGGCTCGACTCCTTGCTGGCCCGCGGGCGGGTGGCGTACGGCACAGTGAGCGGGCGGGTGAACCAGTTTCGGCAGCTACCCACGGTGCAACGGCTGGCGCTGCCGGCCCTGCTGATTGGCTCCGGGGCACTGCTGCGGCATGAAGTGGAAGTATTCGACCTGGAAATAGAAGCCGACGAATCGGTGCGGGCCGGGGCGCGGGAGCACCTCTCATGGGTGCGCACCCACATCGACGACCAGTTGCGGCACGTGCCGGCCTACGCCACGCTAGGTCTGAGTTTGGCTGGCGTGAAGGGGCAGCACGGCACCGTGGAGCAAGCGGTACTGTTCGGCCTGATTTACCACCTCAACAATGGCCTAACCAGCAACCTTAAGCGGCTCACGAAAGTGGAGCGCCCCTACGGTAACGATTTTTCCTCGTTCCCGAGCAGCCACACCAGCGCCGCCTTTGCCGCGGCCCGCTTCATGCACAAGGAGTATGGCAGCCAGAGCGTTTGGTACAGCGTGGGCGCGTATTCGGTAGCCACCGCTACTGGGGCGCTGCGCATTGCCAAAGACAACCACTGGCTGTCGGATGTGCTGGCGGGGGCCGGCGTGGGGGTATTGTCTACGGAGTTGGTGTACTGGGCCTATCCCACCCTGCGCCGTACGGCTGCCTCGTTGTGGCACCGCCCCGGCACCCACTCCGCTACTCGCAGCACCACCCTGCTGATGCCGTTTTACAACCAAGGCGCGTTGGGCGCTACCGTGGTCCTGAGTTTCCGCTGATTCGCTTGTCTCGTCGTTTTTCCACTTTCATTTTATGCGCTCTTATTTGCTCCAACGGGTTGTTGCACTTCTGTTGTTTACCGGGTCATTAGCCCCTGTCTATGCGCAGGTGCCTGCCAACCCCACTACCCCGCCGCCCGTGGATACGGATACGTTGCGCAAGTTTGAAAACCCCAACGGGGTACCCGTTAAGGCTCCGCAGCCCTGGTACAAAGGCAAGCTGGTGAAAGCCACGATTGTGCCGGCCCTCATGATTGGCTACGGCATCAGCACCATCAACAACAACGGCTTCTACAGCAGCTACGACGCCCGGCGCGACATCCAGAAGCAGTTTCCCAACTTCCGCACCCGCGTGGATGACATCCTGATTGTGGCCCCGTATTTCGAGCTGGCGGCCGTCTCGCTGGCCGGGGTGGAGTCGCGCAACGACCGGATCAACACGCTGCTGCTCATCGGCAAGGCCGAGGCCCTCATGCTCAGCAGCGTGTTCCTGACCAAGCGCCTGACCAACGTGGCCCGCCCCGACGCCTCCGACCGGCTTTCCTTCCCCTCGGGCCACACGGCGCAGGCGTTTCTGGCCGCCAGCATCGTGCACGCCGAGCTGCGCGACAAAAGCCAGTGGTACGGGGTGGGGGCCTACGGTATTGCCACCAGCGTGGCAGCGCTGCGCATGCTCAACAACAAGCACTGGCAGAGCGACGTGGTGGCTGGCGCGGGCTTCGGCATCTTGTCGGCGCACCTGGCGTATCTGTCGCACCGCAACCGTTGGGGCCGCAAGCCCCGCTTGCTGGAAGGCACCAGCTTCTCGCCCCTGTACTACCAAGGCGCCACCGGCCTCACCTTCACCTGGCGCCCCACCAAGTGAGTTGCTAGTTGTGAGTTGTCGGTTGTCAGTTCGTTCTACTTTCAAGAACCGGCAACTCGCAACTGGCAACCCACTTAGCGGGCGTCCGTTGGTGGAGGCAGTTGCCGGATGCTCTCGGAATTGATGCAGTACCGTAGGCCGCCGGGTGCGGGTCCGTCGGGGAAAACGTGGCCCAGGTGGCCGCCGCACACGTTGCAGCGCACTTCTACGCGCTGCATGTGGTGGCTGTCGTCGAAAAAGTAGCTGATGGCACTGCGGGTTAGCGGCTGGGTGAAGCTGGGCCAGCCCGATATGGCGTGGTACTTGGTAGTGGAGTCGAACAGCGGGCTGTTGCACCCGGCGCAAACGTACACTCCCGGCTCGTAGGAGCGGCAGTAGGCATTGCGGTACGGCGGCTCGGTGTGCTGCTGGCGCAACACCCGGAACTGCGCCGGCGTGAGTTGGGCGGCCCATTCCTGGTCGGTCAGGTTCACGCGCCGGGGCGGCTCGGGGTTGCTGTAGCGGGCATACGTCAGCACATCAATCCAGCGGAGCATACCTCACGGGTTCATCAGCAAGTACAGCAGGTTGTGGTACACAATGCCTTGCTCACCGTCGTGGATACCGTCGAGGCCGGCGTCTTCCATCAGGTCTTCCACTTCGGCGTAATCGTCGAGAAACTCTTGCTCCACCTCATCCGGTTGGCCGTCGTCAACCAGCGTGTGGGTGAGGTAGCGGCGGCGCGCTTCCAGCGTGATGAACAGCTTGCGGCGGCGCGTTTGGGCCACCAGCAGCGCGGCATACTGCTCGATGTCGCCATCGGGCGTGTGAACGTAGACAACGGTTTTTTCCGCGTCGGGGGTGTGCAGCAGAAAGGTTTCGGGGTCTATCATGGTGCAGTATACGGCAGCGGCGGCCAGCAAGGAAGTTTCTATACTTCCTACCCCGGTTTTTCTTTCGCCCGCTGGTCAGGCAAAACCGCTATGCTCGCCTATACCGCTCCCCACGTTTCCACTCCCTTACCTAAAGAGTAAGCTCGCTCGGCAGTGGCCCGTTTCGTTCGTGGAAGCTGTACTGTAGCTGACTCGAGTGGGGAGCCAGCCCGCGCAACGTCTTCAAGCGCTTAGCGTGGTTGTAAGCCAGCAGCAAGGCTTGCAGTTCTCGTTGAACTCGTTGGTGGTCTGAGAATTTAAGCGCTGCACGGTGGTTTCCTTAACAGAAGTAAGTGCCCATTGGCATCTGGTTGACTTGGTCATGTTGAGACGATAACACCTAAATGTCTCCTAGTCCCGGCAAGCCGAGCAAATCAGCGGCGCGGCGCGCCACGGTTGTAATACTGGCCACGTCCGGGCCGGTGATGGTCAGATGGCCCATCTTGCGGCCGGGGCGCGCCTGCAACTTGCCGTATAGGTGCAGGTGCGTGCCCGGTAAGCTCAGTACGGAGCGCCAGTTTGGCTCTTGTAGTTGGCCGCTGGCGTCAAACCACACATCACCCAGCAGATTGAGCATAATGGCCGGGGAATGCTGGCGCGGCTGCGGCAAGGGCAAACCCGCCATGGCATACACCTGCAAGTCAAACTGCGACGCGTCGCAGGCGTCTATAGTATAGTGGCCGCTATTGTGCGGGCGCGGGGCCATTTCGTTGACCACCAGGCCTCCATGCTCGGTACCGTCGTCCACCACAAAAAACTCCACGCACAGCACCCCCACGTAGTTCAGATGCTGCGCTATGGCCACGGCCGCGTCGCGGGCCCTATCGGCCAGGGCGGACGGCATGTTTCCTTCGTAGGCGTGGGTCACGGCCAAAATACCCTCAACGTGCACGTTGCGCTGCGGAGCGAAGCTGACGACTTGCCCATCCCAGCCGCGCGCTACCAGCACCGAGCACTCGGCGGTGAGCGGCAGCATCTTTTCCAGCACGCAGGCCACGCCACCCAGCTCCGTCCAGGCGGTGGCCAGCTCATCGGCGGTCTTAACGCGGACTTGGCCCTTGCCGTCGTAGCCCATGCGCGCGGTTTTCAGGATGCCGGGCAGCAAATCCGCCCGGTTTCTCTGCACGCCCTGTAATTGGGCATCCGTTTCAATTACCGCATAGGGCGCGCAGGTTACTCCTGATACATCGGCGCAGGCAGTGAAGTGGGCTTTTTCCTCGATGCGGTTTTGCGCAATGCCCACCACGGCCGCGCCCGGTGCTACGGGTCGGGTCTGCGCCAGGGTTTGCAGGGTCTGGGCTGGCACATTTTCAAACTCGGTGGTAATGGCCTGGCACAACTGGGCTAGTTCAGCCAGCCCGGCCGGGTCGTCGTAGCTAGTCTGGATGTGGTGGTGACTTACCAGTCCGGCCGGGCTTTGCGCGTCGGGTTCCAGCACGGCGGTGAAGTATCCTAAGCGCTGGGCAGCATGCACAAACATTCGGCCCAGCTGGCCGCCACCCAATACGCCTAGGGTGGCCCGCTGGCCCGCGGCGTCCACGCTGCCCGGGAAAATCGGGGTCATGTTTTTAATATCAATTACCTCGTTCATACTGGCAACGTCATGGCGCGGGCGGCTTCGGTTTGTTCCACGCGAAACGCTTGTAGCTTGGCAGCCAAATCCGCATCATGCAGGGCTAGCAGGCTGACGGCAAACAGCGCGGCATTGGCCGCCCCGGCCGTACCAATAGCAAACGTGGCCACCGGTATTCCTTTGGGCATCTGCACGATGCTGTGCAACGAATCTACCCCCTGCAAATGGCGGCTGGCCACCGGCACCCCTAGCACAGGCACTATGGTTTTGGCAGCTAGCATGCCTGGCAAGTGGGCGGCCCCACCCGCGCCGGCAATGATGGCCTGCAAGCCGCGCGGGCCGGCTTGTTCGGCGTAAGCAAACAAATCGTCGGGCATGCGGTGGGCCGATACCACGCGCGCTTCGTGGGCCACGCTAAACTGCGCGAGAATCTGCACGGCATGCTGCATGGTGTCCCAGTCGCTGCTGGAGCCCATAACCACGCCGACTACGGGCTTGCCCGAGACGGTGCTGGGGCTTGGGGCGTCGGATGTTGAAAGGGTACTCATAGGAAACAAATTGAAAAAGAACGTCATGCTTAATCTGGCGTCCGCTTGCCGAAGCGTCTCTCCCACTTCGGCAAACGGGCGCCAGATTAAGCATGACAAACGACTAGTATCTAGGTAAGCTTTACCTAATTAGCGCTCCAGTAGGATTTCCGAACCCAGAATCACTAGGTCTACCCGGCCTTTCAACGTTTGGTCGATGAAGGGCGTGTTCTGGGATTTGGATTTCATGAACTCCCGCGTGAAGGTCGTTTCCGCTTCGGTATCGAACAAGACGCACTCGGCTTGCTGACCGACTTCGATGGTGGGTACCGGCAAACCCATCAGGCGGCGGGGCTCCGCGGAATAGCGCTTCACCACCAGGTCCCACCCGAATTTACCGGGCTCGACAAAGTGGTGGTAGAGCGACACCAGGGCCGTATCGAGGCCGGTGATGCCGTTGGGCGCGCTAATGAAATCCTGGGCTTTTTCGAACGGCGTATGCGGGGCGTGGTCGGTGGCAATGAGGTCGAATACGCCTTCTTTGAGGCCTTCGAGCAGCGCGTCGCAATCGGCCTGGGTGCGCAGCGGCGGGTTCATTTTGTAGTTGGTGTCGTAGTCGCCGATGTGCTCGTCGGTGAACAGCAGGTGGTGCGGGGCCACTTCCGCCGTCACCTTCACATCACCGCGCGATTTCCACCAGCGAATAGTTTCCATGCCCTCCTTGCTGGACACGTGCTGGATGTGCACATGCGCACCCGCCGCCCGGGCCAAGCGAATGTCCCGGTCGATAATGATTTCCTCCGCGCAGGCCGGCGAACCTTTGATGCCCAGGCGGTAGCTCATCACGCCTTCGTTGAGGGCGCGCGGCCCGGCCAGCTCCGGCACCTCGCAGTGGCTGGCGAAAAACATCCCAAACTCGGTGGCGTACTGCATGGCCCGCAGCAGCACCGCCGGGTCGTTGGTGGTGTCGCCGTCGTCGGTGAGCATGGTCACGCCAAGGCGGTGCATGCCCTCGATTTCCGCTAGCTCTTTGCCTTCGCGGTTTTTGGTAACGCAGCCAGAGGTGTACACCGGAATGCGCGCCCGGTGCTTGGCATTTTCCAGCACCGTAGCTACCACGGCCGCCGAGTCGATGGCCGGGCGGGTATTGGGCATCATCACCACGCCGGTAACGCCGCCGTTGATGGCCGCTTCGCTCCCCGTAGTAATGGTTTCCTTGTTTTCAAACCCAGGGGCGCGGAAATGAACGTGCGCATCAAACATGCCCGGCATCAGCACCCGGCCCCGCGCGTCGATAACGCGGGCCCCTTTGGGAGCAGTCAGGTTGCTGCCGATTTCCTGAATTTTCCCTTCGACAATCAGGACATCGCCCTCGAGCAGCACAGGTGAATTTTCAGAGGCAATGCGGGCGTTTTGAAGGAGAAGCATGAGGTGATACTTGCTGTAACCCGGCAAGGGGTATGAAAGAGGTAAAAGTAAAGAGTCAGCCGCCGCGTCCGGCAATTAGGGCATAATCACCGGCGAGCTGGTTTTCTGCCGCGCAGCATACGCTTCCTGCTTCGGAAACTCCCCGCCCGGCGTGAGCCAGTCGAGCACGGCCATGCGGATGGAAATACCGTTTTCGACTTGGTTGGTAATCAGGCTGCGCTCGTAGTCCATCACGGCGTCGCACAGCTCCACTCCTCGGTTCACGGGGCCGGGGTGCATGATGTAGAGGCCCCGGTCGCGGATTTCGGCCAGCCGGGCAGTGGTGATACCGTACACCCGGTGATATTCGCGGACGCTGGGGAAAAACTGCACGTCCTGGCGTTCCATCTGCACGCGGAGCAAATACACCACGTCGGGCGCCCAAGCCATGGCCGCCTCGTAATCGGTGAAGCGGGGTATGCTTTCCGGGACGTATTTGGGCACCAGCGAGCCAGGGCCGAGGTACGCCACCTCGATGCCCAGCTTTTGCAGCAGCGTGCTGGTAGAGCGCGCGACGCGGGAGTGCAGAATGTCGCCGATGATGAGGACCCTTTTGCCCCGGGGGTCGGGAAATTTCTCCCGGATGGTGAAGGCGTCCAGCAAGGCCTGGGTCGGGTGCTCGTGCGCTCCGTCGCCGGCATTGATAACCGAAGCCGTGGTTTGGCGGGCAATCATGCCGGGCAGGCCGGGGTGGCTATGGCGCACCACGATGTAGTCGGTGCGCATGGCCTGTAGCGTCTCGATGGTCTCGCGCACCGACTCACCCTTGGTGATGGAAGAGTGAGCGACGTCGAAATTCGTTACCTCGGCCGAGAGGCGTTTGGCCGCTACCTCGAAGGAAGAGTGCGTGCGGGTGCTAGCCTCGTAGAACAGCATGAGCACGGACTTGCCCTCGAGAGCAGGAATTTTTTTCACCGAGTGGGTGAACAGTTTTTTAAACGACGTGGATTGGTCGAGCAGGAACTCGATTTCCTCACGGTGAAGGGATGCAATGTCGAGCAGGTCTTTACGTGCCATACCAGAGTTGAGGAGAATGAGGTTGTCTAGCTAAAACGGACAGTATGAAGCCTTATCTGCCACTCGCCACGACGGGGAAACTGGCTATCGGTGTGGGCCGAGGCGATGGTGGCAGCCGCCACGGTTGGCGGCGGGAAGGTTGGGGTCCGTGAGAGGTAGTAATTGGCTGTGGGGCAGCAGCCAACGAACTCAACGGACATAAAAAAACCGTTTCAGAATCCGAAACGGTGGCGGGGCAACACTCAGAAAAAACAATAGAAACACCAAAGGCGAAATCGGAAAAACCGATGGTGGCGAAGACCTTCCGGCTCACTCGCGGTTCCTTACCGAGTAGGGTCCCGCGCTTCATCAACATGTTTTTTGGTTGAAGCATGCTGCAAAATTACGGCATTGTTAAGCCTGGCAATCTATCGGCAAGATTAATTTTTTTCCGCACTGCTTTTCTTGAATTTCATTTTCAACCTAACGAGCTAAACCACGCACGTTTCGTTGTTCTTTTCTCCATCAAAAAAAATTATGGCTTGCGCCCTCAATTGCTTTGCAAGCACAATCCATCTTAACTTTAGCTCTTTATTCCGCAGTTTCAGCCGGCAAGCCACTATTTTCCGTTGTTGAACGGCCTGTAAAGCCCCCCATCTGTTTGTAGTATTGGCAGTGAGCCAGCCTTCACCGGCCGCTGCCTGTGCGGGCTGGCGGCGGGGACTTTCAGGGAAGTTGATTTCCCCAGTACGTACGGGGTTTAGAGCGTGAAGCCAGCCTTTGGCAGGCACGTCGGCTACAACGGATACCAACCGATGCCGCTTCGCTCGGCACCATGGCTTGGGCTTGGCATAGCAGAGCAGTGGTTGCCGCTCACGCAACGCGGCTTCGTGCCGGTGGCTCGCTACGGAGCGTAACCAACTCCAGGCTCGTATTCGCCGCCTTGGCTCAGCGCGCAGGCGCAGTACGTCATCTGGCCACTACACTAGCCAAGCCCCAAGAATTATTGGCTGCTTAACCCACGACACGGAGTAGCCGCGCAGCGGTGCTGGGTGTGGGAAAACAACTAAGCAGATGGGCAAAGCCGCACCAAGGCGACAAAAATGCCGGGAAATCTGTCGCCACAATGCGGCTTTACCGTGCGGGCAATGGATTCTTTACTACGAACCTGTTTAAGAAGTTGCTGGACCGTCATGCTGAGCTTGCCGAAGCATCTCTACCGCTTCGTTGCAACGGTTCAGACAAAGCGGTAGAGATGCTTCGGCAAGCTCAGCATGACCCCACTTTATGTTTTTCAGACTTCCTAAACAGCTTCTACTACAAACCTGCCGCCGTTGCGCAACTTGAACTGCTTATACTCTTCGGGCTCCTTTTGCGGTGAGACAAGAAAACAGCCCAACAACTTTCCGTTCTTTTCTGACCTTCCGGCCGGTTTTCCGTATCCAAGCTAGCAACTATTCTTTTTTCACTACCACCAGCTATGAACACCGAACAAAACGAACCACGCCCAACCAATAGCGAAATCAACCCGAAACCAACCGCTTATCCTACCAGCGAGGAAAGCATGGACAAGCAGCCCGACTGGGATATGTCGAGCTACCAGCCGGCGGGCAAACTGAAAGGCAAAGTGGCCCTCATCACCGGCGGCGACTCCGGCATTGGGCGGGCCGTGGCGCTGGCTTTTGCCATGGAAGGCGCCGATGTGGCCGTTATCTACCAAACCAACGCCGAAGACGCGGCCGTAGTCGGCCGGGCCGTAGAGGCGCAGGGCCGCAAGTTCTTGGCCATTCAGTGCGACGTGCGCTCGTCGGATGCCTGCCGGGCGGCCGTGGTGCGCACCAACGAGGAGTTGGGGGGCTTCAATATTCTGGTTAATAATGCGGCTTACCAGATGGGCTACGAGCATTTCGAGAGCATTCCTGAAGAAAACATCCACCGCACCTTTGATACCAACATCAAAGGCTACCTGTTTATGGCGCAGGCGGCCATTCCATTTCTCAAGGAAGGCGACTCCATCATCAATACGGGCAGCATTGTGGGGCTGGTGGGCAACCCGCACCAGATTGACTACGCCTGCACCAAGGGCGCCATTCACACGTTCACGAAGAGTTTAGCTGCCTACCTGGGCGAAAAGAAAATCCGGGTGAATGCCGTGCTACCTGGTCCTATCTGGACGCCCCTTATTCCGGGCACCATGCTCAAGGAAGACCTCAAGAAGTTCGGCGACTCCACCATGCTGGGCCGGCCCGGCCAACCCGAGGAACTGGCACCAGCCTATGTGTACTTTGCCTCACAGGATGGCAGCTACTCTACGGGTAGCTTGCTGGAAGTAACTGGCGGCATGCCGAAAGGCAGCTAACTCTATTGTATAAAGCGAAACTACTTGCTAGCCCTTCCTTCCCTTGTGGCAGGAAGGGCTTTTTGCGTCTTTGAACCAAATAATACAGTAACAAGCAGACTCTAGACGGCTGCAATCATCTTGTATATATATGATAAACTAAATTTTATTTAAACTAGTTTTATTTGATTTTTAGTGAAATTAATTTACATTTATTATGTAAATGTTGCTAAAAAAGCACCGTTACATTCGCACTTTCTTTTTCCAAAAAACCCACAAAATCTTCACCTATGAACGCGCACTGGTTACCCCCAAAGTTTAAAACACTGCTTTCTGCTTTGTGCATTTCCTTGGCTTTCCAAAGCTGTAATAAGGAAGCGGAATCGGTACTTCCAAGCCAAGCCAACTCAGCTGATGCTACCACAGCGCCAGCCACCTGCACATCGGTTTGCCTGGTAGCCGGGCGCACCATGTACGCCGGCACCGTGGACGTGGCACTGGATGCCAACTTCCTTTACGTGACGTATAACATCACGGCGCCAAACGTTTATCTGCTGGAAACCCACCTTGATGTTTTCGACAACATTACCGCATTTCGGAATGCCAAGAAGCTAAGCGGTGGCGGGGCTATTCCGGGCAAGTTTGCCTACAAAGCGTCGTTTAGCGCGGGCGCCCGGAAAACTTCCTACACGGCTACCATTCCGCGTTCCGTGGTTGATGGCCTGCCCAGAGACTGTTTCTTTATTGCTTCGCACGCAGCTCTTTCCAACGGCGAAACTGCCTGGGGTGGCCTTTGCAGCGAATCAGGCAATGGGGTTTCGCTGAACAATGCCGCCCAATTTCCGGGCGCCAACTGGAGTACGTACTTCGAGTTCTGTAAGAGTGGCTGCAACGGCCCGGTTGATTTCACCTACGCTTGGGAGGACTTGCGCAACACTGGCAACGACGCTGACTACAACGACTTGGTTATCAAGTCGGACGTAACCAAAACCAGCAACATGATGCAAATCAAGTTCACGGCCGCAGCCCGGGGTGCCGGCTACGACCATGCGTTCAAATTCAACATTCCTAAAACCGGTATTCCGCAGGGTAGCGCAGGCATTTTCGGGGCCAGCAGCGTACAGGACATGGGTACTTATTTCACCGTTACGGTGTTTCCAAGCACAAAAACGGCCCTGCCTAGCGCGGGCTCTTCGGGCTTTGCCAATACGGTACCGTCCGAGCCTTGCGTTGCGCCCAACGAGCACACCGTAACCATTGCCATTGACGGTTCTTTCCCCTACAACGCGGCCCGGCCCTACGAACCGTTTATTTCGGTATATACTTCCGGCATGGCCAGCGGCACTCCGGCCTACGACCTGAATGTGTACGGTGTATCCACTCCGGCCGACACCTGGACCGACACCGATGGTGATGTGTATCCAAACGGCATCCTGATTCCGTCGGACTGGAAGTGGCCTCTGGAAAACGTGCGGATTACAGCCGCTTATCCTAATTTCCGTAGCATTACCGATGGTTTCAACCCCAACTGGGCTAATACGGCTCCTACTACTGGTACATTCAGTAGCTGTAATTAACGCGGCATTTACTTAGCCAACCAACTGTTTGCAGCCCCCCGAAACTAGGTTTCGGGGGGCTGTTTGTTTGTAGCTGCTCTGTAGCCTCGGATGCTTACTAAACCTGCTTACCATAGGTACGTCAACTGGTCAGCCTGCAAGCCATTGGGGGCTCAATCCTGCCCTGTAAGCAACAAGTAGCCATTGCTGGGCTCTTCCCCAGCCCACCTACTAATTGGGAAAGCAAATAATGCCCTAGGCCCACCCAACCAGTTGGCAAATGCCAGTCCTTACCTACCAATCCGCCATACATTAAGGACTCTTGTCACTTGCTCAAATCCTCAAAACCAGCTTGGCTGTACGCATCTAAATATAAGTTACTTTGAATTGAATTATATCATTTTAAGCTCATCTTTAGCAACGCCTTTTTTTATTAAACTATAGATAACTCATTGATCTTTTACGTGATGCAAAAAACTAACATTCTGTTTCTTCTATAATAAAAATAGGTCAATTCCAATAAAATGTTTAATTGCATTAGAATATAACAAGTTAAAATTTAATTATAAATTAATTATATGATTATCAGTACATTATGGCTATATAAATAAAATAATTTCAATTAAATTTTTTGGTATGTACCAACATATTTACATTTGCTATACGAATGGTACTACAAAACGGCTACCATTTTCATGCATCAGCTTCTTACCAACACACCAACCCCCAACAAAACTTAATTTTGCCATGAAGAACTGGCTACTCCGCTCAATGAAAGCTGTTGTTGCAGCCTCATTTCTCTCCCTCACTTTTCAAAGTTGCACAAAAGAGGTAGACGACGTAAACCCCAAGCTCAGCGCTAGTACGTCTTCCACTGACTCTTACACCACACTACCAGCAACCTGCAAATCAGTTTGCCTAGTGAACAGCCAGCGCCAGTACATCGGCTCGGTAGATGCTGCTCTCGATAACAACTACCTCTACGTAACCTACAAAATCACCAAGCCCAACGTTTACTTGCTCGAAACCAACCTGGACGTGTTCCGGGATTGCGCGCAATTGGTTAGAAGCTGGAAGATTGGTCTTTTCGGCATCATGCCCGACCGTTTTGCTTACCAGGCCTGCTTCCGTGCCACTGACCGCCGCACCACCTACACTGCCCGCATCCCCCGCTCGGCCGTGGATTGCCTGAACATCGACTTGGTTTCTATTGCCGCTAATGCGGAGCTCACCAACTGCGGCGTAGCTTGGGGCACGGAGTGCGACGGTACCAGCAACTGCGTTTCCATCAACAGCGCCACCCGTTTCCCTGGCCTGTACGGTGGCAGCTTCTTCCAACTCAACAAAACCGAGTGTGCTGATCCTATCGACTTCACTTACGCTTGGGAAGACTTGCGCAATGAGGGCAACGACGCCGACTACAACGACCTGGTTATCAAGTCGGCGGTAACCAAGCGGACCGCCACCATGGACATCACCTTCACTGCTTCGGCTCGCGGTGCTGGCTACGACCACGCTTTCAAGTTCAACCTGCCTAAGACGGGGGTAACCAGCATTACGGGTGCCGCCAACGTGCAAGACAACGGTACTTTCTACACGGTTACGGTGTTCCCGAGCACCAAAACTGCTCTGCCAAGCAGCGGTACTTCCGGCTTCGCCAATACGGTGGCTTCGGAGCTATGCGTGACGCCAGCTACCCGTACCGTAACGGTTAACATCAACAATTCCTTCCGCTACAACGCTGCCCGTCCCTACGAGCCCTTCATTTCGGTGTACACTTCCGGCACGGCCAGCGGCACTCCTAACTACGACCTCGGCATCTACGACCTCGCCACCAACACCGGCGATACCTGGACCGACGCCGCAGGCAAAGTATTCCCTAATGGCATCCTGATTCCAGCCGACTGGAAGTGGCCTCTGGAAAACGTGCAGATTTCGGCGGTGTACCCCACTTTCACCAGCCTGCCAAACTTCACGCCGACTTGGGCTAACACGGCTCCTGCCGCTGGCACGTTCAGCACCTGCAACTAACTTAGCATCCGGGTAGCCTTACCCCCGATGACTACCAGCAACCCTCCGAAACGATGTTTCGGAGGGTTGTTTTTATTATGGGTCTTACTGCTTGTATCCGTTGAACTTGCCAGCTATTCCGTCCGGCTTAGCAGTTCGATGTGCGCCAAATGGTGGCGGCCGTGCCAGCTATATTGTACCAGGGCTTGGTCGAGGGTGTAATCTTGCTGGTAGAGCGGGTGGTGAAACGTGCGCTGCCATTGTTCGTCGGTTAGGTGCCAGAGCAGCGTCACCCAGCGCGTGTGTAGGGCCTCCAACAGCGCCAACGACACCGTGACGGGCGTGGCGGCTACATCGGGCAACGCGGCCCAGGCGTTCATATCGAACGGCCGGATGGTGGGGTGGTCTTCGGTGAGAGCCAGGCGAAAGCGCATATAAAAGTTCAGGTGTACATCGGCTACGTGGTGCAGCACCTGGCGGCCGGTCCAGCCGCCGGGGCGGTAGGCGTTTTCCAGGCGCACTCCGCCGGCCTGGCGCGCCGCGGCTGTGAGTTGGGCGGGCAGCGCGGCCAGCTGTTCGATATATACCGTTCGCTCGGCAGCAGTTAGGGGGTTTTCGGGTAGCGTGGGGCGCCCAATGGGGTATTGCAGGTCAAGTGGGTTGGTTTCCATGGTTGCTGAACAGAGCAACAGCAAGTGAAGTTGGCGGCACCACAGGCACTGTTACTGGAATGCCGGCTGGGTTCGGGCAGGCTAAGCTAGAGGCCTTAGCAGTGCTTTTGCACCGCCATCTTGAAAAGACAATTCCCTTCAAATTCAGTACTGGCACTGTACTACGGACTTGCCTTAAGCTATAGGTTCACTATCTGAATTGCCTCTCCTGCCAGGAGACCAATAATGCCCCTTTCCAACCTAACCCCAATTCCTATGCGACACCTTATTACTCGTTTGCTACTACGCAGTACCGTATTACTGCTGCTACTATTTGCCGCCCTACCAGGCATTGGGCAGGTAGTCACTGACCCCTCCAATACGCAGGGCTACGACCAAGCCAAGCTGTTGCGAGCTGCCGCGGCTAGCAACAACCGCCCCGTGGCTGAGCCAAAAAAAGCAAAGAGCAGCGCCATCAATCCGCGAACAAACAGCTCCCAAGCGGCCGTAGAGTCTGATTGCTTTATTCCGCGCGACAATTCTTACACGGCTATTCCTCGCAACGATGATGGCTCTTTCGGGCCCATTGCCCTGCCGTTTACGTTCAACTTGTATGGCAGCTCCTACACCCAGGTCTGGATCAATACCAATGGTAACCTGACGTTTACTGGTGCTTACGCTGCGTACAACGCGTCGGGTTTTCCGTTTGATCTGCCGATGGTTGCCCCTTTCTGGGGGGATGTGGACACGCGCAATACGGCCAGTGGGGTCATCTACTACAAGCTGAGTGCCACCAACCTGATTGTGACTTGGGAGAATGTTGGGTACTTCAGCTCCCAGGCCGATAAAACCAACACGTTTCAAACCATCATTGGCTCTTCCACCGATGCATTGCTTGGGCCGGGCCAGAACGTGAGCTTCCGCTACGGCGATATGCAATGGACCACCGGCTCTGCCTCGGGCGGTATTAATGGCTTTGGGGGCACGCCGGCTACGGTGGGCGTTAACCAGGGCAACGGCGTAGATTTCGTGCAGGTTGGCCGCTTCAACCTTGACAATGCAGCTTACGACGGACCGGGTGGGGCCAATGATGGCATCAACTACCTTGATGGACAGTGCTATGGCTTCAACGTAACCAATGTGGGCAACATCCCGCCCTCCGTTAGTAATCTGCCCCTCAACAATACGGTGACGGTAGCTCAGGGGCAAACCGTTACGGTTAACCCACAGTTTCTGGCGCCCGAAGTGAATCAGACGGTAACCGTAGCGGTAAATACCGGGGGCTTGTGCAACACCACCGCAACAACAACCAATGGAGCTACAGCCAGCGCTACTATCTCCATTACAGGAGCGGCCTGCAACGTAGGCACTCATTCTATTGTGCTGACGGCCACCGACAACGGCACCCCCGTTGGAACAACTACCGCCACCCTAACCGTTATTGTGACGCCGGCGGCTACCTGTAACCTGCAATTGACAACTTCCGTGACCAACGCTGGCTGCGGCGCCTTGGGGGCCATCAATCTGACAGTAGCAAACGGCACGGCCCCGTACACCTACGCCTGGACCGGCCCGAACGGCTTCACGGCCAGCACCGAGGATATCAGCGGGCTAGCCGCCGGTACTTACTCTGTAACCGTAACTGATGCAGCGCAGTGTTCGGCTACCACCACGGCCACCGTCACTAGCACCGGCACCGATACCACCCCGCCTTCCATCCTAGCGGCAGGCTTCATCACGGCCATTGAAAGCGACGGCACGCGCACGATACATGCGGCCGACGTAGACTGGGGCAGCACGGATGCGTGCAGCGGCATTGCCTCGATGACCATCAGCCCTAGCACCTTCACCTGCGCCAACGTAGGCCCCAACCAAGTCACGCTGACCGTAACCGACAACGCCGGCAACTCAGCCAGTGAAACCGTAACCGTGATTATTGTTGATAACTCGGCACCGGTGGTGATGGCCGCCGGCTTCCAGACCACCCTAGTCAACGGCACGCGTACCATTCAGGCCATCGACATTGACTACGGCAGCTACGACAACTGCGGCTCTATTGCCTCGATGACCATTGACCGCAACACCTTCACTTGCGCCAACGTGGGCCCCAACCAAGTAACGCTCACGGTGACCGACAACAACGGCAACGTCTCGACCCAGACCGTCACGGTACTTATCACGGCAGATGCCACCTGCACTCCGCCTGCCCGGCCAAGCAACAGCGGCAGCTCGGCAGTAGACGCGCAGGCCTCCCAATTGGAGGTCTATCCGAACCCAGCTACCGACCGCACGACGTTAACCTTCCAAGCGAAGCAGGCCGGTGCCGCACAGGTTCTGGTGTACAATTCGTTGGGGCGGCTGGTAGCCACGGTCTACGACGGACCAGTGCAGGCCAAGCAGCAGTATAGCTTCTCGCTGGAAAGCCAGAAGCTGCCGGCCGGGGTCTACTCCTGCCAGTTGCGCACGGCCGGCCATACCCAGCTCACACGCCTTATGGTTGTGAAGTAGAAGCCCTACCGAAAACAAGAAGCCTGCTGACTCACACACGAGCCAGCAGGCTTCTTGTTTTTAGGCACTATTGGCGTAGCATTATTACACAATCTATATTTCCATATTAAAGCATGCAGTCCTTACATATCCTCTTAATGGTTATTCTGAAAAAGCTACTCCTGCTCTTACCGCTATTGGTAGGCTTGGCTGTTCCTACAGTCCACGCCCAACGCCAACCCGTTACTACCGTGGCGCAGCTCACCGATTCCATTCAGCGCATCATGGCCAAGGAACACATGCCGGGCGTACTGCTCACGCTGGTCGCCCACGATTCGGTGCTGTTTGAAGGCGGGCTGGGGCTGGCTGATGTGGAAAACAAGCAACCCGTCACGGCGCACACGCTGTTTCGGGTGGGCTCGGTAACCAAGATGTTTGTGGCCGTGGGGCTGCTGCAACTCGTGGAACAAGGCAAGCTGCACCTCAACGACGAAGTGCGTAAGCTGGCCCCAGAAATTACCATCGACAATCCCTGGGAAGCTACCGACCCGGTGCGGGTGGTACACCTGCTGGAGCACACCGCCGGCTTCGACGACATGCACCTCAACCACGTGTATAACTCCACCCCCACCGACCCGCGCGGCACGGCGGCCGTGCAGGTATTCCGCCGGGAACTGCGCTGCCGCTGGCGGCCAGGGGAGCGGATGTCGTACTCCAACCCCGGCTATCTGCTGGCGGGCTACCTGCTGGAAAAGCTCAGCCGCCAACCCTACGAGCAATACCTAGCCCAGCACCTGTTGCGCCCCCTGGGTATGCCCGATGCCACCGCCGACCTGCGCCCCGCCACCAACCCCAAGCTGGCCCGCGGCTATGCCTACGACGCAGGCCACTACCGCCGCCTCACGCTGCTGCCTATCTATGCCGGGCCGGCTGGCTCCATGAGTGCCTCGGCCGCCGACCTCACCCGCTGGGTGCAGTTCTTCCTGCATGATTTCCGGGCGCCCGATGGCACACAGTTGCTTCAGCCAGCCTCCTTGCGCGAAATGGAAACCGTCCACAGTCCGCTCGAAGCCCGCGCCGGCTTGCTTTCCGGCTACGGCCTTGCCAACCAGACGATGAATTGGAAAGGCAAAGCTTCGTTTCGGGGGCATGGGGGCGGCATTGATGGGTTCCGCTCCACCGTGGCGTACAACCGGGAATTGGGCGTGGGTTACGCGCTGTCCAACAACGGCGACCAAGGCACCAGCAGCATCGACAAGGTGGTGCGGGAGTTTTTGCTGCGCCAAGCGCCTACCCCGGCACCTGCCCCGGTCGTTGCGCTGGATGTGGCCGCCGTAACCCCTTACCTCGGCCACTACGAAAACGCCGCGCCGCGCAACCAGCTTTTCGGCCTCGGCGACTACCTGCTCGGCGACCAGCACCTCACTCAAAACGGGCAGTTTCTGCTGTTGCAGCCGCTCGTTGGCTCCCCCGATACGCTGCTGCCTACCGGCCCACTTACGTTCCGGCGGCCCGGTCAGCGGCAGGCCACCGTTGTCCTCACCCAAGACCGTGACAACCACCGCACCCTCGTTACGGCCGACAGCTATTTGCTGGAAGCCAGCAGCGCATGGTGGTGGCTGCGGCCCGCCCTGTTTGGCCTCAGTTTGCTCCTGATTGTTACGGCCAGCGTAGCCGGGCTGATCTGGCTGATTTTTGCCTTACGCCGCCAAACGCCCCGCACCCAGGTGCTACCCCGGCTGCTGCCGCTGCTGGCTGCCGTTGTTTTGGTGGTTACCGTGGTGGCCTTCGTTGCTCTAGCCAGCCAGGTCTGGGACAGTGGCCACTTCAACTTCAAAACGGTGCTGCTGGGGGTGGGGCCGGTGCTTTTCGGGTTGCTTATCCTGGCCGGACTGGCCCTTACCGTGCGGCATTTTCGTCAGTTTCGTAGCCGCGTGGTGGCGTGGTACCTGCTGCTCACCTATGGCGCCCTGGGCTGGCTAGCCTTTGCGCTGGCCTCTTACGGTTGGATGAGTTTGCAACTGTGGGCTGTGTAAGAAATACTGTTTATCAGCCTTCTTGCCTTGCAGAGTACGAAGCGCAATATACCCCCTCGCAGGAGGGTGCAGGATGGGAACGGCGGGTTTACTGGCGTCTTTGGATACTCCATAAGCTACGCACGCCTCTTCCCAACCCCACCCATGAAAACATCCTGCTCGTTGCTGCTGGCGGCCCTGAGTGCTGCTTTACTGACCGCACCCGCGCAAGCCCAGATTGGCCGCCGGTTTCCCTCGGAGCGCAAAGTGGTGAAGGACCCCGTAACCGGCACGCCCCTTACCTTCCTAACCAGCACCCCTGCCGGCGACTCCAAGATTTATCAAACCCATACCCAATGGACTTCTGATGGGCAGTGGCTGATTTTCCGCTCGGGCCGGGTGCCCGGCGAGGCCATGGCGGTAAACGAGAAAACCGGCGAGATGGTGCAGGTGACGGAAGGTGGCTACACGGGCATGCTCAACATTGCGCGCAAGTCGATGAAGCTCTACTTCATGCGCAACGCCGACTCGGCCCCCAAAGACGCCAAACCCACCGACGCGCCCCGCAACGTGCAGATTGTGGAGGTGGACCTTGCGCGGCTTTTCGCCGATAGCAAAGCCGGTAAGCTGCAACCAGCCGCCGTGTACCAGCGAGTATGCGGCACACCTCCACCCGAGTTGGGGGCCGGCGGCGACATGGCCCTCGACGCCAACGAAGACGTGGTGTACTTCCGGGTGGGCAAAGCCGAAGCGGCCAAACATTTAGCCCCCGACACCAAGATTGCCGAATCGTTTGGGCCGCGCAAAATGGGCGCGGGTCCGGCCGGACTGGCCAGCATGAACATCAAAACTGGCGCCATCAAGCACGTTGTATCAGTGCCGTTCCAGATTGGGCACGTGCAAACCAACCCCTGGGTGCCCGGCGAAATCGTGTTCTGCTGGGAGACCGGCGGGAAGTCGCCGCAACGGACCTGGACGGTGCTGGCCGATGGCTCTGGGCTGCGCCCGCTCTACCCCGAGGCCGACTACGAATGGGTGACGCACGAGGCCGTTATTGCGCCCGATGAAGTGGCCATTGCCATTATGGGGCACCGCAAAGTCAACTTCACCAAGAGCGCCGGCAGCGGCCTGGTTACGGCCAGCACCGCCCCCGCCACCACCCCCGACCAGGTGAACCCCGGCCAGGAAGTGGGCTGGGGGGAGGCCGGTACCCGCGAAAAGCCCACCGGCCTGGGCATCGTGAACCTACGCACCCGCGAGATGACTATTGCCGGCCAGACGCCCAGCGGCAGCGGCCTCTGGCACGTACACGGCTCCGCCGATGGCCGCTGGGTGGTAGGCGACGACTTCTCGCGTAGCGTGTACCTGATTGACCGGCACACCCACGAAATGCTGCTGCTTTCCACCGGCCACAAAACCACCGCCGCCGACCACCCACACCCCACCTTCAGCCCCGACGGTACCCGCATCCAGATTCAGTCGGCCATGCTCTCCGCCGACAACCGCGCCATGAACATCTGCATTGTGCCCGTGCCGGAAGCCTGGCTGAAACGCAAATACCCCGAAAAAGCGAAGTAGCTCCGCCTTTATCCACTGGCCCCGCCCCGGCTGCCTAGCGTAGTTGGGGCGGCTTGCTTATATGCCGAGCCGGCTTGCTGGTAGCCTAAGAGACGGGGAGTTAGATATGGTCAGTTGAACAGGAACCTGTGGCTCGGCATTGCGTACCTTTGCGGGCTCGTACTGCGGCCGCTCCAACTGGGAGTTCAGCGCGCCCCCCTCACCTATCCCACCCTCCATTTCAGATACTCCCACTCTGCCTGCTTGTCGGGCAGCGGCTTGGCGGCACCTGTTATTGCTCTTTTTCAGTACCTTGCGGCGCTTGTGTTCCTGGCGGAAGTCGGGTTTTCAGTTGATTCCATGTCCAAGCAGAAGTATTTTTTCCTGATCCTGATTCTGGGTAGCCTCACGGCGCTCGGGCCGTTTTCCATTGATATGTATCTGCCGGGCTTTCCGGCCATTGCCAAAGACCTGAACACCACGGCGGCGAAAGTGGCGCTTTCCCTATCGAGCTTTTTTATTGGCATTTCGGCGGGGCAGCTGCTGTATGGGCCGCTGCTGGATCGGTTCGGCCGCAAAAAGCCGCTCTACGCGGGACTGGCGCTGTACATAGCCGCCTCCGCGGGCTGCGCCGCCATTCATACCATCGACGGGCTGATTGCGCTGCGCTTCGTGCAGGCCGTGGGCAGCTGCGCGGCGGGGGTGGCCTCGGTGGCCATGGTCCGCGACTTGTTTCCAGTGAAAGACAGCGCCAAGGTGTTTGCCTTGCTGATGCTGGTGGTGGGCCTTTCCCCAATGGTGGCCCCTACGGTAGGCAGCTACTTCACCGAAGCTTTCGGCTGGCCGAGCGTGTTTCTGACCTTGGGCGTGATGGGCGCCCTTATGCTGGTGGCCTGCGTGCTCTGGCTACCCGATACCTACACCCCCGACACGACTTTGTCGCTCAAGCCGCTCCCGATTCTTACCAATTTCTGGTCGGTGCTGCGCGAGCCGCAGTTCTATACCTACACGTTTGCGGGCGCAATGGCGTTCTGCGGCCTGTTCGCCTACGTCGCCGATTCGCCGCTGGTGTTCATGGATATCTTCAAGGTGAGCACCAAAAACTACGGCTGGATTTTCGCCTTTCTCTCGATTGGGCTTATCGGTTCCAGTCAGGTCAACAGCTACCTGCTGCGCCGCTTCCAGAGCGAGCAGCTGGTATTTTGGGCCCTGGTGTGCCAGGTACTCACGGCCTTGGTATTTCTGCTGCTCACTGTCAACGGCTGGATCGGGCTCGGCGGGACCATTGCGCTGCTGTTCGTGTTTCTGTGCTGCCTGGGGTTCAGCAGCCCCAATACCTCGGCCCTGTCGTTGGCGCCGTTTACGCGCAACGCGGGTAGCGCCTCGGCGCTGCTGGGCGCCATCCGGATGAGCATGGGCGCCCTGGCTTCCATGGGCGTGAGCGTGTTCAGCAACCACACCGCCGTCCCCATGGTGGCCATCATGACAGTTACTTCGGTGCTGGCCCTGCTGATTCTGGTGCTGGGCCGCCAGACCATTCGGGTGCAGGTGGCCGTTTCGGATATGCTGGAGCCGGTGCACTAGCCCGTAACCAACGAAGGGGGTAGCGCGAAGCCTTGGCTTCGCGTTTGGTTCTGCTAGTCTGTTCTCTTGTCCGACGCGAAGCCAAGGCTTTGCGCTACTCTTGGGTGGCGTGGCAGGTTGAAATCAGTAGCTTTGGTTTCCTACCTACCCTACTACGTATGAGAACCGCTACTATCCTGGCGCTGGCCACCACGCTGCTATTCACCTCTACCGCCTCCAAAGCGCCCGACGGCTGGGAGCCGCTGCTCGATAAGAAGCTGAGCAAGTGGCGCAACTACGAAAGCTACCGCCACCAAAACGGCTACAAAGGCCAGCAACCCACCGACGCCCAGGGCAAGCCGCTAGCCCCCATCGGCTACGACAAAAACGAAGCGAATGTATTCTCGGTGGTGATGCAGGAGGGTGAGCCGGTGCTGCGCATCAGCGGCGAGATATACGGCTGCGTGTTCACCAAGCAAGACTACAGCAATTACCGCCTCAAGCTGAAAGTGAAGTGGGGCTCCAAAAAGTGGATACCCCGCCTCAACGAGCCCCTCGACAGCGGCATCCTCTACAACAGCCAGGGCGAAGCCGGAGTGGACTATTGGCGCAGCTGGATGCTCAGCCAGGAATTCCAGGTGTCGGAATACGCCGCCGGCAACGCCATGGGTGACTTCTGGTGCATCGCCAATTCCTCGGCCGACATCCGGGCCACGAAAGCGCCGGGGCAAGCGGCTTTCAAGTACGACCCCAAGGCCGCCCCCGTGAAAATGGGCAACGGCGGCGCTAACTTCTGCCAGGCCGCCGCCAACTACGAAGTCCCCAACGGCCAATGGAACGAGCTGGAGCTGATTAACGTCAACGGCAAAAGCGTGCACATCGTGAACGGCCACGTGGTACTGGCCGTAGACAACTCGCGCTACGTGGCCAACGGGCAGCCCCAGCCCCTCACGCACGGCAAAATCCAGCTGCAAAGCGAAGCCGCTGAAGTATTCTACAAAAGCATCTTAATCAAGCCCCTCGACAGTATGCCAACCGAATACGCCCAGTATTTCCAGTAGAACCCAAAACCAGAACGATGTAGAGACGCGACACTTCGCGTCTCGGCGTTGCTGATGTTGTTTAACCCATCATGCTGAGCGCAGTCGAAGCATCTCGCGTGCTGATGCATGATTACTATTGCAACGTCAGCACGCGAGATGCTTCGGCAAGCTCAGCATGACGTTCTTCTTACTCGCTATTAACAAAACCCAAAGCGGGCGTTATTGCAAGCCGGCCAACACCTGTTGAATCTCAAAGAACAAGGGCCGCTTCACTACTTCTGGCTGTTCGCATTGCTGCTGCAAGTGGCGGAGGGCCTGCACCGTGGCGGAAGTGGCGGGTGCGGCGCAGTGCATCAGCAAATCGTCGAGCAGGCAGGCAAAGGCCCGCGCTTCCAGGCGTTGCAGGGCCAGGGCAGTTTTGGGCTCGTTGGGGTTGAAGAAGCAGGCCGCCCCGAAGTCGCCGAGCAGGCACTCGCCGGTGCTGGTGTAGAGGATGTTGTGGGCGTACAGGTCGCCGTGCATGATGCGGTGGGCGTGCAGGTGCTGCGCCACGCTGGCCATGCTGCGGGCAATGCGCAGCACCACATCCAGCGAGAAACTGGTGGTGGCGGCGTACACGTCGCGGGTGCAGGAGGCCAGGCTGGGCGGGCCGGCGAGGTTGCCGAATTCCGGCGCTATCAAGTCCAGCACCAAGCCTTCCACTCCGGTTGGATGCCCGCTAATGCGGCCTTCCACCCCAATCAGGTTGGGGTGCTGACCGGCGCTGAGGCAAGCAGCCATTTCGCTGGCGGGTAGTCCGTCGCTGGTGCGGGCGCCTTTGAACAGCTTCACGGCCACCGGCAGCGCGGGGGCGTTGGGTTGCTGCCACTGCGCCCGGTAAATCACGCCCGAGGCGCCTTCGCCCAGCTGCTGCTGCATGGTTAGCTGGTCCCAGGCAATGCGGCGGGCGGGCGTAGCCGCCACGGCCGCTGCTTCGGCGGGGTCACTGAACGGGTTGCCGGCATACGCCAGCCACGCCAGCCGCGGCATAGTCAGCAGCCACTGGGGTAGCTCCTGGAGCTGGTTGTCGGCAATGCGCAGCAGCTCCAGCTTGGTGCAGTTGGCCAGGGTTTCGGGCAGGTGGCGGAGCTGGTTGCCGGCCAGCATCAGCTTCTGCATCTCGGTGCAATTGCCCAGCTCGGCGGGCACTTCACTCAGCTGGTTGTCGGTGAGAATCAGCCAGCGGAGCTTCGGCGACAGTGCGGCGGCGGGCAGCGTGTGAATCTGGTTGGCCTTCAAACCGACCATGCTCAGCTGTTGGCACTCACCCAGCACCTCAGGCACGGCAGTAAACTGGTTGTCGGAGCAGAACAACACGCGCAGCTTGTGCAGCCGGGGCAAATCGGCGGGCAAGGCGGAAAGCGCGTTACCCGACAGATTGAGGACTTCCAGCGAATCGGCCAAGTCGAAGATTTCCGTAGGAAACTCGGTCAGGCCGCAGGATAAATCGAGGCGTTGGATGCCGGCCAGCTGCCCGGCGCGGAGTTGTTCAAGCGTGTGCATGCGGCAAAGGTAGGCGCAGCAACAACGGGAGTCGAAAATGGCAGACCTTATCTTCAGGAAGCCGCATCAATTATACATTCGCTTTTTCCTTCGCACCTCCTTATCTATAAAGCATGAACTATAATTTCTACGCCAGCCAAGACGACAAACTTGCTCTCCTTCAATACTTGTTTAATGAGACTGATCTACACTTATATGATTCATACTCAGCTTATGGAGAGGAAGTGTCCGAGTATTCTTGTCTTGAAGAAATTACCAGCAAGTTCGATTTAGATAGTGGCAGCCAATCTGCTGTCATGTTCCAACTTTGGTCTCCGTTGTTTTCAGGTGCTATTCACTGCGAAAGAATAAACCTTGATCCTGATTACTGCCAAGGGCATACTTTCCGCTACCGAACCAGCGGAAGAGGGTTGATCCAATTATATCTCGGCGGTAGAAACAGCCAAGGGTTACACTATTCACACCTTGGACACTACAGTGAAAAAGGAGCAGCAGCCTGGGAGTCTGTTAGCCCCAGCCTAGGCAGGACGAGTCTGTGGAACTGGCAAGTCATAAACTCTACCTCCCGTAAACTCAAATACCTGCTTCATAACAAGTGGGCCGTAGAGAAACGCGGGAGCATAGGTATCCTTCCGGGTGCTGCTGCACTTGAACAACAGGGGGTGTTGCTGAAACTATGAAGAATCAGCTATAACCCAAGCAAACCATCTTGGCTGTTATCTTCATGTTTGCATTTGTCTTATTTTCCTTTGTGCATGGCTTACTTCTCTCCTGCTGCTGGCCGAACGTTTCTGGCCTCCACTCTGCTCACGCTTAGCTTCACTGCCTACATGAATCCCACGTCCAGCCTGGCCCAGGCGGCCCCTGGCACCACTATACCAACTCCCGCCAATCCCCTCCTTGCCCCTTGGGCCGGCCCGTACGGCGGCTTTCCGGCTTTCGACAAGGTGCAGGTCAACCAGTTCAAGCCGGCTCTGGAAGCGGCTATGGCGGAGAACCTGAAGGAAATCCAAACCATTGCCAGTAACCCCCAGCCGGCCACGTTCGAGAATACTATTGCCGCCCTGGAGCGGGCCGGCAACACGCTGGAGCAGGTGCAAACGGTGTACGGCATCTGGTCGGGTTCTTTGAGCAGCCCCGAAATGCAGGCCATCCAGCGCGAAATGGCCCCGCGCATGGCCGCTTTCGGCGACCAGATAACGCAGAACACCGCCCTATTTAAGCGCATCGAAACGGTGTACAACTCGCCCGACAAGCAGAAGCTGACGCCCGAGCAGCAGCGCCTCACCTATGTGCGCTACAACGCCTTTGTGCGGGCTGGGGCCAAGCTCGATGCCACCGCCAAAAAGCGCCTCTCGGCCATCAACCAGCAGCTGGCGGGCCTGTTCACCAAGTTCAGCCAGAACGTGCTAGCCGACGAAACCGACTCGGTGCTGGTGCTGAAAACGCCTGCTGACCTTGGCGGCTTATCGGCGGGCCTGCGCGACGATGCGGCCAGCGCGGCTACCACCCGCAAGATTACGGCGCCCGGCGTCATCACCAACACCCGCTCGTCGGTGGAGCCGTTCCTGACCTACTCCGACCAGCGCAAGCTGCGCGAGAAGGCCTGGCGCATGTTCTACAACCGCGGCGACAACGGCGGCGCCCACGACAACAACGCCCTCATCACCGAGATTCTGCAACTGCGCGCCGAGCGGGCCAAGCTGCTGGGCTATAAAACCCACGCCCACCTGCGCCTCGACAACACCATGGCCAAAACGCCCGAAGCCGCCATGCAGCTCATGGAACAGGTGTGGGCGCCAGCCGTGGCCCGCGTGAAAGAGGAAGTGGCCGATATGCAGGCCCTGGCTAAAAAGGAAGGTGCCCCCGCCGACTTCAAAATCGAGCCCTGGGACTACCGCTACTACGCCGAGAAAGTGCGCAAAGCCCGCTACGACCTCGACCAGAACGAGGTACAGCAGTATTTGCAACTCGATAAGATGCGCGAAGGCATGTTCTGGGTGGCCGGCGAGCTGTTCAACTTCACCTTCGTGCCCGTTACTGATGTGCCTGTGTACCACCCCGATGTGAAGGTGTGGGAGGTGAAAGACAAAACCAGCGGCAAGCACGTGGGTTTGTGGTACTTCGACCCGTACGCGCGGCCCGGCAAACGCTCCGGCGCCTGGATGAACGCCTACCGCAACCAAGAACGCATGGGCGGCAAGGAAGTCACGACCATCGTATCCAACAACTCCAACTTCGTGAAAGGCAAGGACGGCGCGCCCACCCTCATTTCCTGGACCGACGCCACCACCCTGTTCCACGAGTTCGGCCACGCCCTGCACGGCCTATCCTCCAACGTGACGTACCCCACCCTCTCGGGTACCAGCGTGGTGCGCGACTACGTGGAGTTCCCGTCGCAGGTGCTGGAAAACTGGCTGCCCACGCCGCAGGTGTTGCAGCGCTTTGCCTTGCACTACCAAACCGGCAAGCCTATTCCGCAGGCCCTCGTCGACCGTATCGAGAAGGCCTCCACCTTCAACCAGGGCTTCGAAACCACCGAGTTTCTGGCCAGTGCCCTCATTGATATGAAGCTGCACCTGGCCGGCGACCAGAAGATTGATGCCGACCAGTTCGAGCGCGAAACCCTGGCCCAACTAGGAATGCCCCGTGAGATTGTGATGCGCCACCGCACGCCGCAGTTCAGCCACGTTTTCTCGTCCGATGGCTACTCGGCTGGCTACTACAGCTACCTGTGGTCGGTGGTGCTGGCCTCCGATGCGTACGGCGCCTTCACCGAAGCCGGCGGACCCTACGACAAAGCCGTGGGCCAGCGCCTAACCAAGTACATCTTCTCGGTCGGCAACACCGTGGACCCCGCCGACGCTTACCGCAGCTTCCGCGGCCGCGACCCAAAAATTGACGCGCTGATGCGCGAACGGGGCTTCCCAATGGCTGGGTCAAAGGCAGCCAAACCGCCAGTTAAGAAACCCGCCGGCAAGAAAAGCTAAGCGCTACATTTCAGGTATCGTGCTACCTAAAAAACAAAAGCAGCCTCGGATACCGAGGCTGCTTTTGTTTACAGCGTATTTGATGGAACGATGTAGAGACGCGACACTTCGCGTCTCGTCGTTGCTGAGGTTGTTTAGTTAGCCTGCTAAACCTAACGGCGCGGACTACGAGACGCGAAGTGTCGCGTCTCTACAGCGTTCTTGTGCAGCATACTCCTACAGGTACCGCAGCACCTCATCCAGCGAGGCTACTTGGTGGAAGGACACGCCGGCTAGCTCGTCTTCGGGTACTTGCTCGTAAATCCAGGTGGTGTAGAACGGGACGTGGATGGCTTGAGCGCCTAGCTTGGCTACGGGCAGAACATCAGATTTGAGCGAGTTACCAATCATCACGAAATCTGCGGGTTGCACTTGGTAGCGGGTCAGGATGCGCTGGTAGGTGGCCTCGTTCTTTTCGCTCACAATTTCCACGTATTCGAAATAGTCGCCGAGGCCGGAGCGGGCCAACTTGCTTTCCTGGTCGAACAGGTCGCCTTTGGTGAGCAGCATCAGGGGCACGCCGCGGTCCTTTAGCTCACTAAGCACTGCTTCTACGTGCGGCAGCGGCTCGATGGTGAAGCTGAGCAGGCGCTTGCCGCAGTCGAGGATTTGCTGAATTTCGGTGCCCGTTACGCGGCCCTCGGTTAGCTGAATCACAGTTTCAATCATGCAGAGCATGAACGACTTGGCGCCGTAGCCGAACAGGTGCATGTTTTGGCGGTGCGTCTGGTTGAACGCCGCCGACAGCGTTTCGGCATCTGCGTAGTGGGTCAGCACGGCGGACAGGTCGGCTTCGGCCTGGTCGAAGTGGGGCTGATTGGGCCAGAGCGTATCGTCGGCGTCGAAGGCAATAAGCTGGGGAGTCGGCATGGATATAGAGGCAAATACAAGGCCCGAGGCAGCGTCACCCGGTGGGCACAGCCGCTAGGCCGGGGCGAAAAAGAGCCGGCAAAGTTACCGAACTTGCGGGCCATGAAGCAGCAAATCGACCTTACGACCTGGCCCCGCCGGGAGCATTTCACGTTCTTTTCCGCCTTCGACGAGCCGTTTTTCGGCTTGGTGGCCGAGGTGGATTGCACCCAGGCCCAAGCCACGGCCAAACGGCTGGGCGTGTCGTTTTTCCTGTATTATCTGCACTGCGCGCTGCAAGCCGCCAATGAAGTAGAGGCGTTCCGCTACCGCATTGAGCAAGGCCAGGTGTACCTCTACGACCGAATTCACGCCTCGGCCACCATCGGCCGCCCCGACCGCACGTTCAGCTTCTCGTTCATCGAGCAGCAGGATAATTTGTTTGATTTCATAGCCGGTGCCAACGCGGAAATAGAAGCCATCCAACAAGCCACCGGCCTGCGCCTCACCGAGCAAACCGGCCGGCCCGATGTCATCCATTTCTCGGCCATTCCGTGGGTGCGCTTCACCGGCCTCACCCACGCCCGCAGCTTCCAGCACCCCGACAGTTCCCCCAAAATTTCCGTCGGCCAGACCTACCTCGATGGCGCGGTTCTACGCATGCCCGTATCCGTAAACCTGCACCACGGCCTCGGCGACGGGTACCACATGGGCTTGTTCCTGGAGGCTTTTCAGCAGCTGCTGGGGGTG
>NZ_JAFLQZ010000005.1 GCF_017313265.1 Hymenobacter telluris
GAACGTTCTGCGACTTCTGCGCCCCTTCTGCGTCCTCTGCGGGCTAATAACTTCAGTACATGATTCTCCAACCCATAGCCGCTCCCGAAGCCACGCGCCGCAACATCCGGCTGCTGCTCCTGCGCGACGACCTCGCCCACCCAAAGCTGCCAGGTAACAAGTGGCGCAAGCTGAAATACAACCTCATGGCAGCCCGCCAAGCAGGCCACCATACGCTGCTGACTTTCGGCGGGTCCTTTTCCAACCACATTGCCGCCGTAGCCGCTGCGGGCCGCTTGCATAACTTCCGCACCATCGGCTTGATTCGGGGCGAGGAAACCCAGCCCCTCAACCCCACCCTGGCCCGCGCCACCGCCGACGGTATGCAGCTCCGCTACCTCAACCGGACCAGCTACCGCCGCAAGCAGGACCCAGCCTTCTTGGCGGAGCTACTGCACGAAACTGGCCCGGCCTACCTCATCCCCGAAGGCGGCTCCAACGCGCTGGCGTTGCCCGGCTGTGCCGAACTGGTAACCGAGCTAGCCGCCGCAACTTCCTTCGATTACCTCTGCGTAGCGTGCGGCACGGGCGGCACGCTGGCGGGCCTGCTCGCCGGCATGGCCGGCCAAGGGCAGGCCGTGGGCGTAGCGACCCTGAAAGGCGGCGAGTTCCTGCGCACCGACATCAACCAGCTAACCCAAACCGCCACCGGCCGCACCTACCTGAACTACGACCTGCGCACCGACTACCACCTGGGCGGTTACGCGCATTTCTCGCCGGAGCTGTTGCGCTTCATTCAGGAGTTCGAAGCCACCTACGGCATCCTCCTCGACCCCATCTACACCGGCAAGCTGCTCTACGCCATCTTCGACTTGCTGCGCCAGGACTACTTCGCTCCCAACTCCACGGTAATAGCCGTGCACACCGGCGGCTTGCAGGGTTGGACGGGGTTTCAACAGCGGTTCGGGAACCGTAGCGCGTGGTGGCCTACTGTGGTTTGAGGCTGGCGGCGCATTACTTTCAGAGCTAGCTCGTCGGCAAAACTTGCGGCGTTATCGTAGTATGTGGTAACTGTCTTTTGTTTCTGCTCTTGTATGTCGTTTTCCCTGTTGCTCCGCCGTTTGTTGCCGCTGTTGTTTTTGGTGGGGCTGGGGTGGTTTCTTTGGACGAAAGTCCGGCCGGCGCTGGATGGGCTGGAAAATCCGCTCGACCCTGCCCCGCGCATCACCGTCACGCACAATACGGTGCTGGAAAAAGTGGAAAGCCTGGGCCGCCTGGAGCTGGTCCGCTACCGGTTCAAAGACGTAGTGGAATACAAAAAAAGCACCTACCGTTTCCTGCCCGACGCCAAAGTGGCCCTCATTGTGGCCGGCGACGCCATCGGCTGCCTGGATTTGCGCAAAGTGCGGGCTCAGGACGTGGTATTTGAAGGCGACTCGGTGGTACGTGTGGCTCTACCGCCCGCTGAGCTGTGTACCTGGCAAATCGACCACAGCGCCAGCCGCGTGTACAGCGTGGAAAACGGCTTTTTCAAGGATGCTGAGCTGGTGGATGCCGGCTACAAGTACGCCGAAGCCAACGTGCGCCGCGCCGCACTGCAATCCGGCATCCTGGCCCAAACCGAGCAGAATGCCCAGCAAATCCTGCGTCCCATGCTGGAAACCATGACCGGCCGCCGCGTCATTCTCACCCAGCAAATGCAGAACCCGCTCCGCCCGGCGCAGCGCTAATTTTCAGCTTATGAAGATGGTAGAATATGAGCGTAGTCTGCAATGGGTCGGGCATTTGCACTGTCCCAGCTGCCGGCAAGACAACATAGGCTGGCGTTCCAGCGGCATGAGTGAAGCGTTTCCGCACTTTTACTGTTCGCAGTGCTCTAATGTGTTTCTGAACCGGAAAGCCCAGGAGTTGGTGTACTACGAAGCTACCCCGGAGCTATTAGCCCAAATTGCCGCCACCCTGCCAGCATGCCCGTGCGGTGGCCACTTCACCCCCACCGCCGGCCCCAAATGCCGCTGGTGCCACCACGAAATTCCCCTCGTGCGCAACCCCGTCCAGCACCTGCAAAACCCCAATATGGTGCTACTGGACGGCGCCTGCCTCATCCGCGACGAAGGCGAGCCGTATCAGGTGCATATCATCGGTTAAAGCTTTATTCGGAACGTTCTTAATCGACCGTCATGCTGAGCGCAGTCGAAGCATCTCGCGTGCTGATGTCAGAGCCCGTTCAACGATGCACGCGAGATGCTTCGACTGCGCTCAGCATGACGGTCAACGAAAAGCAACCTAATCTTCGTCTTCCTCCGGCGCTTTGCCTAGGTCGTCGAGGGCCATTTTGATGAGGTCCTGCTCATAGCCTTTGCCGGTGAGGTACACCTGAATCTTCTGGCGGCGGATGCGGGGGTTACGCTCCTTTTCCTGGCGGTCCTTTTTTTCCAGCACGTCCACCAGGTTCTGGTAGTACTCGTCGCCATCAATTTCCTTGAGGCCCGATTTGATGCAGTATTCGGAAATACCTTTCTGCTTGAGTTCTTGCGTGATGCGGCGGCGGCCCCACTTCTTGTTGCGGTAGTGCCCGCGCACGAAAGCCTGGGCGTAGCGTTCCTCATCAAGCAGCTTTTCCCGGCTTAGCCGGATGATGATTTCACCGGCTTCGTCTTCGTCGAGGCCATACTCGCGCAACTTGCTTTCCACCTCTTTCTGGTTGCGCTCCTGATAGGCACAAAAGGCGGCTATTTTGTGGAGCGCCTCGCCGGGCGTGTAGGTTTTCTTCTTTTTGTCGGGCTGATACATAGGTTGAGCGGAAAAGGCAGATCGGGCGTTGTGCGTGAGAAAGCAACACGAATTACGCAGTACGCATTCCGTGGCTGGCAGCGTTCATGAAATAAAGCTGCGGCCTGCTTTGCTACAAACAGCGCCGCGAATCGTCTTGTTGTTGGGGCAGCAGACAACCTTTTGGTGGGCTATCCTATCTATCTTGCTACCAATCATACTCGTTGCCGAATGCCGCGTTACTACTTGCTACTTGCCTTTCTGCTTATTACGCTCACGGCCTCGGCAGGCGTGGTGCGGGGCCGCATAACCGACCCACAGGGCGCGGCGCTGGCCTTCGCCAACGTAGCCGTGCGGGCCACCACCACCAGCACCGCCACCAACGAGCAGGGCAACTACCAATTGCGGCTCCAGCCCGGCCAATACGAGCTGGTATTTCAGTACGTGGGCTACAAACCGCGCATCGAGCAGGTGCGCGTAGCGGGCGGCGACACCGCCACCGTGCTCGACGTGACCCTCACCCCGGACAGCTACAAGCTCAAGGAAGTGGTGGTGCGCTCCACCGACCGGGACCCCGCCTACGCCATCATTCAGCAGGCCCAGCAGTGGCGGCGCTACCACCTGCGCGAAGTGGCCGCCTTCCGGGCTCGTGCCTACATCAAAACGCTGGCTCGCTTTCTGGAAGTACCGGGCAAGGTATTCGGCCTGATAAAAGTGGGCCCCGACATCAAACCAGGCATTTTTTACCTCTCCGAATCGGTATCGGACATGAGCTTCCGGCAGCCTAACGTGATACAGGAGCGCATGATTTCCTCGCGGGTCAGCGGCGACACGAAGGGCATCAGCTTCAACCGGGCCGGGCGCGGCGCGGGCCTCAATTTCTACGAGAACGTACTGAAAAGCGGCTTTTCCGAGCGGGGCTTCGTGTCGCCGATTGCCGATGGGGCCATGCTGTTCTACAAGTATGAGTTGGAAGGCACCACCCAGCAGGGCGGCGTGACGGTGCACAAAATTCGCGTGACGCTCCGCCGCCGCACCGACCCGGTGTTTTCCAGCGGCCACATCTACATCGTGGATGGCACCTGGCGCATCCACTCCATCTCCCTGAACCTCGACAAAAACGCCCAGCTCGATTACGTAGACCAGTTTCACATCGAGCAGCTGTTTGCGCCCGCGCCGGGGCCTTCCGATGTGTGGGTGATTCAGTCGCAGAAGATTACGGTGGGCTTCACGGCGTTTGGGTTCAAGGGCAGCGGCTACCTCACGGCCGTGCTCAGCAACTACAAAGTCACGCCCACTTACCCCAACCGCCCCGCGCCCACCGTGGCCCCGCCCGTGGCCGCCAACGAGCCCGCCGATGCCCCCGTCACCCGCGAAACCGCCGCCGATATTCGCAAGCAGAAGCCCAAGCTGGCGGGTTTGAGCCGGGAGGTGCGACGCCAAACCAAGCTGGCGGAGCGCGACACGGCCGGCCTAAGCATCGGCAAGCTGAAGCGCGGCGAGGTGATGCTGGTGGAGAAAGGCGTGAACGAGCGAGACTCCAGCTACTGGGACTCGGTGCGGCCCATTCCACTGACGGCCGAGGAGCAGAAAGACTACCACGTAAAAGACAGCACCGAGGTAATCCGCAACTCGCGGCCCTATCAGGATTCCTTGGACCGGGTGCGTAACAAGTTCTCCCCCAGCTCTTTGTTATTAGGCGGCTACACGTACTCCAACACCTTTTACAAGCGCTACTGGTACGTGGCGCCGGTGTTCAACATCCTCAACTACAACACCGTGGAAGGGGCCGTCATCCAGCCCCAGGTTACGTTCACGCAGCGCACCGACGACCGGCGGTTCTACACCATCACGCCCTCGGTGCGCTATGGCTTCAGCAACGAGCTGATTAGCCCGAGCCTGGCCGCTACCTGGCAATACGCGCCGGCCAAGGTGGCGCGGGTGAGCTTGCAAGCCGGCCGCTTCATCGAGAATTTCGATGCCAGCTCCCAGCTGACCCCGTTCATCAACACCTACTACACGCTGTTCAAAAACCGCAACTACGCCAAGCTCTACCGCCGCGACGGCGCCCAAATCAGCTACCAGAACGAGGTGGTGAACGGCCTCACGCTGCAAGGCACCCTCAGCTACTACGACCGGCGCCAGCTGGAAAACACCACCATCGATTTGTGGGTGGATAAGCCGGGCGTGGCCTTCACGCCCAACCAGCCGCTGAACGCCGAACTACCCTACGGCACCGGGTTTGGCCGAAACCAGGCTGCTACGGTTGAGCTAACGGCGTCCTTCCGGCCCGGCCAGCGCTACATCAGCCGCCCCGATGGCAAAATCAATTTAAGCTCTAAGCTTCCCACGTTTACGGGCACCTGGCGGCAGGGCCTCAGTGGCGTGCTGGGCTCCGATGTGCGCTACACGCTGCTGGAAGCGGGTATCCGGCAGACCATTGGCATGGGCCTGCTGGGCACGAGCAGCTACAAAGTAGCCGCCGGCGGCTTCCTGGGTCAGCCCGAGTTGTCGTTCATGGACTACCGCCATTTCAGCGGCAACCGCACCTACCTCGCCGCCGACTTCACCGACTTCCAGCTGCTCGACTACTACCGCTACAGCACCCGGAACCGTTTCCT
This sequence comes from Hymenobacter telluris, assembly GCF_017313265.1. Taxonomy (GTDB): domain Bacteria; phylum Bacteroidota; class Bacteroidia; order Cytophagales; family Hymenobacteraceae; genus Hymenobacter; species Hymenobacter telluris. The sequence continues at coordinate 5,373 of NZ_JAFLQZ010000005.1, forward strand.
GGAAGCGCACTACAACCACCATTTCAACGGCTTCTTCCTCAACAAAATCCCGCTGCTACGCCAGCTGAAGTGGCAGGAAGTAGCCTCGCTCAACTACCTCACCACCCCCGAAGCCGGGCACTACGTGGAACTAGGTGTCGGGCTGGAGCACGTATTCAAGGTGATGCGTGTGGATTTCTACACCGGCCTGCAATCCGGTGAGCGGGTAGGCACCGGCGTACGGGTCGGTATTGGATTCTAGGTGGGCTGAGTATAAAAGTGAAAGCCCTTTGATAGATATCTATCAAAGGGCTTTCACTTGAAATCGACCTGTTCTATTTCACTTCCTCGAAATCCACGTACTCGCCGCCCTTGAATTCCTTAGGTTGCGTAGGTTTCTGCTTGGGCGGCACGTAATCGACGTGGACTTGGCCGGTGGCGGTGCTGTTGCGCGGCGGCGCGGGCCGGGGTGCTTCAAACGGGTTGGCCCCGAACTGCTGGCCGTAGCGGCGGGTCTGCTTCTTCACGAAGGCAACCACCAGCCAGCGCATCAGCACCGGCAGCACAAAACGAAGGACAATAGAGACAAGAAAAAATATCAGCAGAAACTTGACCATCAAGACGTTGCTTCGGAGGCGGGGTTAGTGGGTTGAAAGTAGAAATCGGCCGAAACAGCGCTTTCCAGCTGCGTTTCGGTGCAGGGTACAAGTTCAGAACGCTCCGAGAGCAAAAATGGTTTGTAGCCCAGCTCAGCCAACAGCCCGGCTACGGCGCGGCGGTTTTCCAGCCCGTTCAGCTCGGTTTGGATGAGCGGCCGAAAGCGGCGCAGCGTGGCCTGCATGTGCCGAAACACCTCGTACTCAAAGCCTTCCACGTCGCACTTCACAAAATCCAGGCGTGGCAGGTGAGCCAGTAAGCCGTCGGGGTTGCGCATGCGCACGTCGTAAGTGCGGGCGTAGGTTTCGTGGGGGTTGCTGGCGGCTACCTTGGTCATGCCGTGGTGCAGCAGGCCGTTGCGCTCGGGCGTGCCCATCTGCACGATGGTATCTTGGCCGCCCAGGGCGTAGGGCAGCAACGTCAGGTTCTGGTAGCCACTGCGCTTTACGTTGTCCTGCCAGATGGCCTGAAATGCCGGAATCGGCTCCACGGCCAGCACCTGCCCTTCGGCCCCTACCAGCTTGGACAGCGCCACCGAATAGTAGCCCAGGTTGGCGCCAATATCCAGGCACACGAAACCGGGTTTGACTATTTTCTCCAGAAAAAACAGCTCCGGGTACTTCTTTTTGCCCCAGCCCGCGCCCACCAGCCGCAGGTACACCCCACTTACAAAACGAATGTACCGCTCGAAGCCAAGCGTGCGGACGAGGAGTTTGCGGAGTTGTTTCACCATAACAGCCGCAAAGATGTTGGAAAGCCGGCAAATACATTTGTTTTGCTTACTTAGAGACCTGCTTTTATCCTTACCTCTCTATTCTGCTAGCCTCCAGTATGCGCACTTGGGTTTCCTTTTGGCACAGGCTGCTTTGTTTGCTGCTTATACTTCTAGCTGCTACAGAAACTTACGCGCAAAAGCCACGAAGTGGGTATGTTGTTACGTTGGCCGGCGATACACTTCGCGGCGCTATCTTTCTTCGAGACGAGTTTGCCCAGCAGCGTCATGTGGAGTTTGTCCCGTTGCAAGGCACTGAAATTGTCTTTTTAGATGCTTATCAGTTAGCGTCTTACACCTATTATGAAGACGAGGACATCATACGCTACGTTGGACTGCCCTTTTACCAGAATGGTAGTACGGTCCCGACGCGCGGCTTTTTGCAGCAGCTAGTCGACGGTAAGGTTCAGCTGTATAAGTATAGGTATATCAAACTGGCACCTCGCCGCGCTTCCGAACTAAGAATAGATGCGTCGTTAGGCAATAAATATCCATTGTTTGGTCCTTTGAGCCGACGTGAGGCGGAGTTTTCCTCTTATAATGCGCCGCACTGTTTGGTTGTATTTCAGGCAGGGCGGCCCCGCTTAGAGGAAGTGAACTGGTGGGATTTGCGAAAGGATGCGGCCAATTACTTTGCCGATTACCCGGAGCTAGCCGCCGATTTGCGGGCCGGCAACTACCACATTCGCGACATAGAACGGATTATCCGGCGTTACAATACATGGCACGAAACGCGCCAGCAGGCTCGTTAGGCTCTTTTGCCTACCGTTTCCGGGCTTTGCTCCAGGCGCGTGATGCGCCGGCCGCTACCAACCCGCCTATTAGGTACCAGGCTACCGTCATAAGCTTGGTTTGCGGCGTGCGGTTGCTGGGAGCTTCGCCCAGGCCCAGCGGCCCCGGCAGTACCACGCCGCCTATGCCGGCTGCCAGCCCAAGTACGGCACCGCGCTGCCACGCTTTCTTACCCCGGCCTACCAAGCTGAAGTACAACCCATTGGAAAGCAGGTCACCGGCCATAGTCAGGTTGAACAGCGTATTATGGTCAGGTTGAGGCGCATCGGCTTTGCCTAATAGCTTGCGCAAGGCGCGCATACCCAGCACGTCCATGCGCGGTGCATCCTGGGGCCGCAGGTGGCGGGCTATTTCGTGGAGCAAGGTGAGGGCGGTGGCACCAGCTAGGCCGCTAGCTAGTGCCTGAGGCATAACGGATGGTTTGGTTGATTTCATAAACAGCAGCGCACAGCCTAATGGTGGATTGTGGTTCTTGAAAACGGGAAAGCCATTAGAGTAGTTATGCCTAACTTAATTGGGAGCCAACGCAAAAAATACGAGTTCATTTATCGGCTTTTTGATTCGGCTTTCTATCTTTGCTGCCCCTGGCGGATATGCCGCCGCGGAAACGCCGATTTAGCTCAGCTGGTAGAGCAGCTCATTCGTAATGAGCAGGTCGTTGGTTCGAGTCCAATAATCGGCTCACACAAGCAAAAAGGCTCCTTCTCACGTGAGAAGGAGCCTTTTTATTTTATCGGCAGTGGCAAGCCGAGAAAGGCATCCGTGGTTAACCGGCTACTTCTTTACCGAATACCGCACCTCAATAGCCACCGGGTAGTGGTCGGAAGGGGTTTTGCCGCCGCCGTAGGTATCGGTGAGGATGCCGTAGCGGGTGGCGGTGAAAGCCGGGCTCAGGAAGATATGGTCGATGCGGGCATCGGTTTTGGTGGTGGCCTTGAAGTCGTTGAACGTACCGTTGGGCGCGTATACCACGGCAGCCGTCTGGTAAGCGTCGCGTAGCGTGCCCGAGGTGCTGAGCAAGGTGTAGCTTTCGTTGCGCTGGTCCACGTTCAGGTCGCCGGTGAGGATGGCGGGGGAAGCACCGGCCATTTCCTTGATGCGGGCCAGAATCAGCTTGGCGCTTTCCTTGCGGGCCTGCACGCCTACGTGGTCGAAGTGGGTGTTGAAGAGGTAGAACGTGAAGCCGGTGGTTTTCTCCTGAAACTGCCCCCAGGTGCACACCCGCGGCAGCGCGGCGTCCCAGCCTTTCACCGGCGCAGTGGTATTGGGCGCCAGCCAGAAGGTGCCCTGCTTGAGCAGCTTGTACCGGTCTTGCTTGTAGAAAATAGCCGAATACTCGCCGGCCTGCTTGCCATCGTCGCGGCCCACCCCGATGTAGGCGTAGCCGGGCAGCTTGCTCGTCATGTCCTGAAGCTGGGTGTAGAGCACCTCCTGGGTACCAAACAAGTCGAAATCCTGAAACCGAATCAGGTTGGTGAGGTGGGGCAGCCGCCGCAGCCAGGCGTTGGCCGTGTCCTGCTTGTTGTCGTAGCGGACGTTGTAGGTAGCCACCTTCATAGTTTGGGCCGAAATGGTGGCCGATACAGCAAGCAGCAGGAACAGGGCGCAGAGGGCCTTTTTAATCATAGCAACCAAAGAAAGGGAAGAAAAGAAAGGTAAACAGAATTACTTACCAACCGGGGTTTTGGCCCAGCTTGGGGTTGAGTAGCCGGTCGGTTTCCGGGATGGGGTACAGGTAGTATTTCTCTTCCCAGCGGCGCGGAATGTTGGTTAGCCAGGTGATTTCGCCGGAAGTGCCGTTGCGGAGGCGCTGCGGATTGGGGCTGCCGCCGTTGATGGTGGGCGCCACGTTTATGTAAGTAACGCCGGCGGGCCGGTTGGCGGGCAGCGTGGTGTAGAAGGCCACATCCAGGATGCCATCCTCGTTCAAATCAAGCGGCTGGTCGAGGGCCGGCACGTAGAAACCGTTCCAGGCCATGTCCATCAGCTCGCCGCGGTGCCAGCGCACCAGGTCATAGAACCGGAGCCCTTCCAGCGCCAGCTCAACGCCCCGCTCCCGGCGTATTTCCAGCAGCGCCGCATTGGAGATACCGGGGAAGTAGTTGGTTTGCAAGTACGTATCTACCACGGTAGGCTTGGCGGTCAAACCACCCGTTATGCCGGCCCGCTGCCGCAATGCGCCCACGGTACGCACCCATTCGGCGTCGGTGAAAGTACCTAGCTCGGCTTTGGCCTCAGCAAAATTAAGCAGCACCTCAGCGTAGCGGATAATGGGAATGGAGTTGATGTTGCGGCTGCCCCCATCGTAGTACGTGTCGTCGAGCGTCCACTTGATGGGCTGGTAGCCGGTGTAGGTGTAGGAGAAAACCGGTGGTGCCGGCTCCGATACGCCCCCGTTTACGCGCTTGTAGTCGCCCATCCGGATGGTTTGTTGCAGGCGTTTGTCGCGGTTTTTCACTTCCTGGGCAAACGGCATGGTTTCGTAGCTGGGCCGGCTGGTAAACGGGGTACCATCAATGTTGAGGTAGGTGTTCACGAACGTGCGAATCAGGCTGACGCGGGCGCCGTAGGTGGCGCTGGTCCACCACCAGTTGGCGTCGTTGTAGATACTCAGGGCGGGGTCCACCACGGCGGCCAGAATGGTTTCGGACGGTACTACGGCGGTGCTGGTGAACAGCTGGCGATACGCTTTGTCGGTGCCACCGGCGGTGTTCAAGCTGAAGCCGCCGGTGGTCATGACGGTGTTGGCGGCCGAAGCGGCTTCCGTCAGCCAGGTATTGGCGCTGCTGGCTAGGTTGTAGCTGGTGTGGTACTTCCGGAACGTGCCCTCAAACAAGCACACCCGCGACTTGAAGGCGAAAGCCGTTTGCCGGGTAATCAAGCTGCGGCTGTTGTCGGCGGTGGTGTTAAGGTTTTGGCAGGCAAAATTCAGGTCGGCCAGCACCGAGTCCATCACCAAGGTGCGCGGGTCGCGGCCGTTGTAAAGCGCCGGGTCGTTCACAGCCATCGGCTTGCTGATCCACGGCACGTCGCCGAAGCGCTTCACCTTATCGAAGTAGAACCAGGCCCGGAAAAACCGCGCCAGCCCGAGGTAGTGGTTGCGCGCGGCGGGCGCAATAGCGGGGTTGTTGCAGTTGGCAATAAAGTAGTTGATGTTGCGCAGCCGCGTCCAGTCCCAACCCGAGCTTTGGCGGGCGCTGAAAGCCCCGGTCCGCAGAAAATCGGGCACTTGGGTACGGGCCGAGTAGTCGGCCATGGCGTCGCCCTGGTGAATGTCGTTGGCCGTAGGCAGCACGTCGTAGAACGAGTTGGAGTAGAGCTGCAAACCGGCTTCACTGCCGAATACGGCCTCGTTGGTGACGGTGGCTTCCGGCTCCTGGTCCAGCTTTTCGCAGCTGGCAAACGTGAGGCTTAGCAAAATCAGCCAACCAAAATATCTTTTCATGATGCGGTAAGTTTGCGCCGGGTTAGAAAGTAGCTGACAACCCCAGCGTTACGCTTTTCAGAATGGGGTAATTGTTGGCGTTGCCGCTGCTGTTGCTGTTGGGATTGGTGGAGGTGGCCGAAGGCGGGCTCAGGAGCACGTCGGAGCGGCCGATGTTTTCCACGTCGATGTCCTCGGTGATTTTGTAGAAGGGCGACCAGGTCCAGAGGTTCTCACCCGACACAAACACCCGCGCGTTGCTCATCTTGATGCGTCCAATCAACGACTGGGGCAGGTTGTAGCCGAGCTGAATGTTTTTCAGGCGCAGGTAGGCCACGTTTTGCAGGTACCGGGTCTGGGTTTGGGTCAGCTCGCCGGCCCCGTTCTGCGACACGTAGCCGCGGTAGCGCGGGAAATAGGCATCCGGGTTGTCCTCCGACCAGATGTTGCCTAAGTGCGACTTCGGCAGCTTGTTGTAGGGCCGGTTGTACTGGCCCCAAAACGTGCCGGCCTCGGAGCCAGGATACCAGTCCTGATGCCCTACGCCCTGGAAGAACACCGACACAAAGAAGTCGTGCCAGCTGGCGTCGGCCATGGCACCATAAGTGTAGCGCGGCAGGGCGTTGCCAATCACGCGCCGGTCGCCGGGGTTGCCCACCGTGTTGTCGCCGTTGTTGATAACTCCGTCGCCATTCAGGTCGGCAAACTTGATGTCGCCGGGCAGTAGCTGGCCGCTGGTAGAAGCCCGGAACAGCGCCTGTGAGGGGGAGCTGGCAATCTGGTCTTGCGAGGTGAAAAAGCCGTCGGTGGTGTAGCCCCAGATTTCGCCCAGCTTCTGGCCCTCGTAGTAGCTCAGGTCGGCGCTGTTGTTGTTGGGGTCGTTGAGCTGCTTGTTGGGGTTGTTGTACTTGGTGATGGTGGCTTGGTAGTCGGCCAGCGTGAGGCGCACGCCGTAGCTGAGCGGCTTGGTACCCAGGTCCAAATTGTCGCGCCAGTTCAAAGCCACTTCCCAGCCTTTGGTGCGCAGGTCGGCGTAGTTGCCCTTGGGCACTGCCGTACCAAATACGGCCGGCAACGTCATGCCCACCGTAAACATGTCGGTGGTGTTGCGAATGTAGCCGTCGGCGTTCAGCGTGAGGCGGTTATTCAGCATGCTCAGGTCGAAACCCAGGTCTTTGGTAGTGGACGTTTCCCAGGTGAGGCCATCCGGAATAACGCCCGGCTGGCTGGTGAGCTGCGGCCGCACCCCGTTCAGCACCCGTCCCGACTGCGAAATACCGAACTGCTCCTGGTAAGCGTAGGAGTTGATGTTGCCGTTGCCGAGTGCCCCGTACGAGCCCCGGATTTTCAGCTCGGAAATCAGGTTGGGCGACACTTTCCAGAACGACTCATTAGACAAACGCCAGCCCGCCGAGAAGGATGGGAAGTAGGCAAACCGCTCGTTGGAAGGGAACTTCGAGGAGCCATCATACCGGCCGCTAGCTTCCAGCAAATAGCGCTCCTTGAACGAGTAGTTGAGGCGGTAGAAGCCCCCCATGATGTTCCACCGGTCCCAGCCGCCCTGCGTGGTAATCGACTGGCCCAGCGCTAGGTTGATGTCCTGGGCGCTTTGGTAAATCAGGCCGTTGCGCTGGGTTTGCAGGCCCCGGAACGTGGACTGCTCGTAGTTGTAGCCCACCATGGCCTTGAAGTAGTGGACGTCCTGGAAGTGGTTTTCGTACTCGCCAAACAAGTTGGCGGCCAGGTAGCGGGTCTGCCCGAAGTTGCGCAGCAGGTCGTTGGTGTTGGTGCCCACGTACTCAATCACGCCGGGCTTGCGGCTGTACGGCACCGGCACGCGGGTTTGGGTCCGGTCGTTGTCGGTGTTGCGGAACGTGAAGTTGCCGTTGAGCCGCACCTTGTCTTCCAGAAAATGCGCCAGAAACGCAGTGGTGTTGCGCGTCACCCGCTCGTCCAAGTCGATGCCGTTTTTACCATACCACATGTCGCCCACGGTGTAGGCGGCCGAGTACGTGAGGGTGCCGTCGGGGTTGAACATGGGCGCTACCGTGTGGCCCTCGTCGGCGATGTTGCGCCAGATGCCACCGCCTTCGCCCACGTTCAGCGGGTTGTGGTAGCGCATGCTGGAGTAGTCGGTGTTGTTGTCGATGCGCAGCCACGGAAACAGGTCGATAGCACCTTTCGCCCGGAAGTTGTACATGCGGTAATCGTCGGAGTTGTAGCGGAAAATACCGTCCTGCCCGAAGTAGCGGCCCGTGGCGTAGAAGCTGGCCTTACCGCTGCTCCCCGACACCGACAAATTGTGCTCGGTGGCGCTGGTGCGCTTCTTATATAGCTCTTTGTACCAGTCGGTGTTGCCGTAGTACACGTACTCGCCGGCGGCATTCACCTCCACTTTCGGTAGGCTCGGGTCTTCGGAACGACGCTTCAGCTCGGCCAGGTAAGCGGGTGAGAACTTCACCGTTTTGTTGATGTTCTGCGGCGTCTGCGAATAGTCGTTCCACGCCGACCAGCCCTCGTTGAACATGGAGGCAAACACGTAGCCATCCGTCACGAAATCGGGCACCGTGGTCGGGCTCTTGATGGACTGATTGAAGGCGTACGTGACGCTTGTTTTCTCTTTCGCAGGGTTTTTGGTGGTAATCAGTACCACCCCGAACGCGCCGCGCGCCCCGTAAATAGCCGCCGCCGAGGCATCTTTCAGCACCGTCACGGTGGCCACGTCGTTGGGGTTGATGCGGCTCGGGTCACCTTCCACGCCGTCAATCAGCACCAGCGCGTTGCCGCCCTGCCCGATGGACGTGGCCCCCCGGATGTTGTAGGCCGGCGAGGTAGTGGGCTTGCCGTCGCCGGGCACCAGGTTCAGGTTGGGCAGCACGCCTTGCAGGCCCTGCGTGAGGTTGGGCAGGGCGCGGTTTTGCAGCACCTCCGACGATACCTGGTCCACAGCCCCAGTCAGGTTCACTTTTTTCTGGGTGCCGTAGCCTACCACCACCACTTCATCGAGAGCCTTTGAATCCGGCGCCAGCGTCACGTTGATGGCCGTGCGCGTCCCGATGGCCACTTCCTGCGGCTGAAACCCCAGAAACGATACTACCAGCGTGGTAGCGCCACTGGGCACCTGCACACTATAGGTACCATCGGGGCCAGTGCTGGCACCCGCGCTGGTACCTTTCACCAGTACTGTCACGCCGGGCAGCCCTTCGCCCGCCTTATCGGTCACGCGGCCCGTAACATTTTGGTTTTGTTGCGCATACGCCGTAACGCTGCAACAGATTACTACGGGTGCAAGCAACCGTTGCTTCCACCTGGAAGAGCTAGTAGATGTTTTCATGCATGGGCTTAGGTTAGTTTTCCAGAGAGAAAAAACTGAGGTCAGGACACAGAGGTACCGCACGTCAAAAAATTGAACTTTGACGCTCTTGCTTATTGAAAACACTACAGAAAAACAGGCTTTACTTAGCCAATTCCTCTAATACACTCCACACCGACATGTACTTGATTGTACGAAACCCTTTCGAGCCTCAAAGATAGAATGGGCTAACTATGGTTTATTTAACATTAAATAGACTTGACAAATTGGTAACAGACAGGTTTCAATTCGTTGTCGTTTTAGTAATATCCTGATAATACTCCCACTAGCTTAATTGCCCCCGTAACGCAAAACGCCCCACCAGTAACTGGCGGGGCGTTTTGCTAGGGTCAGGGCAATAGCAGGCTGCTAGTCGGGTTTCAACGGGGTTACGGCGGGGCCGGTGCGGGCGTCTTGCGTGGCTTTGAGTGGCGCGCCGTTGAGGGTCACATTCTCGAATCTCACAGCGGGGTACTTGTTGGGAAACTCGACTTTCTGAGCCGTAGCATCTACGTTCTTAAACACAATGTTTTCCACCTTGTCGGTAGGGTTGCCATCGAGCACCGCAAACTGCTTGCAGTTCACTTTCACGTTGGAAATAGTGATGTTGCGGATGGTGCCGAAGGGCTTTTCGGTGCTGCCCGCCATGTTGAAAAACTGCGTCCAGGGCGACAGGGTGACGATGGTACCGCACTTGCCGGTTACGTTGTCGATGGTGATGTTCTCGTAGAGCTGGTAGGTGTCGGGGCGCATCTTAAAGAGCAGCAGCGGCCGGTCGTTGTCCACCTTGCAGTTGCGCACCGTAATGCGGTTGGCATGGATACACTCGCTGCCGCAGGTGACGGCCGCGTGTACTTCGCCGAAGGTGCAGTTTTCCACCAGCACGTCTTCAATCGGGCCGTTTTCCGGCAGGTTCTGGGCGTTGGGGCCTTTGCCGCCTTTCATCACAATGCCGTCGTCATTGACGGAAATGTAGCAGTTGCGGATGGTCACTTTCTTGCACACGTCAATATCCACGGCGTCGGTGCTGGGGGCCTTCACCGGCCGGAACGGAGAGCGAATGTCGCAGCCTTCAATCAGCACGTTGTTGCACTGGTAGAGGTGGGTGGTCCAGAAGCCGGCGTTGTGCAGCTTCACGTTTTCAATGGTCACGTTGTCGCAGCCCCAGATAAAGAGCAGCCGGGGTCGGTGCACCTCCAGGTTGGTGGATGATTTGCCGGCCTTCTGCATGGAGTCCCGGTGCGCCCAAAACGCCTTCCAGAACCGCAGCCCGTTACCATCAATCTTGCCGGGGCCGCTCACCCGGAAGTTGTTCACCTTGTAGGCGTTGACAAGGGCCGCGTAATAATCCAGCTTCTGCCCTTCCATGCGCGACGGCCCGAGGGGGTAATCGGCAATGTTGTCGGAGCCCTTGAGCTTGGCCCCGGCCTCCAGCCGCAGCTGCGTCTTGGGCTTGAAAAACAACGCCCCGCTCAGAAACACGCCTTTCGGAATTACGATGGTGCCGCCGCCACTGGCACTGGCCTTGTCGATGGCACTCTGGATAGCCTTCGTGTTCAGCCTGGTACTATCGGTACTCGCGCCAAACTTGGTAATAACATAGTCTTTGGCGTGCGCCGGCCGGGCCAGCGCCACCACGCAAAACAGAAAGAAAAGCAGCGTTCTATTCATGAGGAGGCAACAAGGGTGGAAAGGCACGAAGATAGATACGCAAGGTAGGGCTTGCGCCTGAACTTAGGTTGGCTGACAAACCTCTTCCGGAAAGGAATAGCCTGAGTGCGAAGCAAGATGAATCATCGGGCGGGGAGAGGCCCCGGCATCGGGAGTGAAACGCGCGGGTTATGCTTCCTGGTACAATGGCGCGGGTTTCAGGTGAAACACGTCGTGCAGGGCGCGGCGGGCGGCGTGGTAGCCGCACATACCGTGCACCCCGCCGCCGGGTGGTGTAGCCGACGAGCACAGATACAGCCCGGCCTGGGAGGTGCGGTAGGGCGAGGCGCGCAACGCGGGCCGGGTGAAAAGCTGGGTGAGGTCGAGCAGGCCGCCGTTGATGTCGCCGCCCACGTAGTTGGGGTTGTGCGCCTCCATCTGGGTTGTATTGAAGGTATGGCGGCCGATAATTCGTTCCCGGAAGCCGGGCGCAAACCGCTCTACCTGCCGTTCAATGGCGGTGGTCATATCCTGCGTGGAGCCGTTCGGGACGTGGCAGTAGGCCCAGGCGGTATGCTTACCGGAAGGGGCGCGGGTGTCGTCGAAGACACTTTGCTGGGCCAGCAGCACGAACGGCTTGCTGGGGTGCTGGCCGGCGGCAGCAGCTTTTTCGCCGGCGGCAATTTCTTCCAGCGTACCGCCCAGGTGCACCGTGCCCGCCTGCCGGCACCCTTCGGCCACAAACGGAATCGGGGCATCCAGCGCCCAATCCACCTTGAACACGCCCATGCCGTAGCGGTAGCGCCGCAGCTGCCACTGGTAGATGCCGGAAAGCTTATGCCCGGCCAGTTGCAGCAATTGGGCTGGCGTGACGTCGAGCAGCACGGCCTTGGCCGGGGGCAGCTGCGAGAGAGACCGGACGAAGGTGCCGGTTTCAATCTGCCCGCCCAGCGCCACAAAGTGCGCCACCAGCGCATCGGCAATCTGCTGGGAGCCGCCTTTGGGCAGTGGCCAGCCCTTGCGGTGCGCGGCTGTCAGCAGCACCAGACCAATGGCCGCGGTGGTCAGGTTTTCCAGCGGCTGAATGGCGTGGGCGGCCATGCCGGCAAACAGGCCCCGCGCTTCTTTGGCCTGAAAACGCTTGGCCAGCAGCGTGGCCGGTTGCAGGGCCGACAAGCCGAAACGGGCCATATCCAGCGGGTGCTTGGGCACGTGTAGCGGGGCCAGCACGTCGGGAGCCAGGTTCGGCCAGCTCTTCACGAGTGGCGCCAGTAGCTGACGATAGGCGCGTTCATCAGCCCCCAGGCTTCGGGCTGTATCGGCGAGGGAGTTGACCACCGTGGCGGCCGTACCGCCATCGAAGGGGTGGGCGGCAGCCACTGGGGGCGTAATGTACTCCAGGCCGTATTGGGCGAGCGGCAAGGTTTGGAAGAAGGGCGAAGCCGCCGCCAAGGGGTGAATAGCCGAGCAGATGTCGTGGCGGAAGCCGGGCAAGGTCAGCTCCGCCGTGCGCAGGCCGCCGCCCAGCTCCTTCTTGCCTTCGAGCAGCAGCACCGACAAGCCCGCCTGTTGCAGCACAATGGCCGCCGCCAGCCCGTTCGGGCCCGAGCCCACTACTACCGCATCAAATTCAGGCTTAGACATCAACCGTTGGTTTATGGCAAGAAAGGAAGAGGTTCCTGCATTTTTTTTGGGCGGCACCTACCGGCTAGGGCACCAGAAATTATGTAGGTCTTGTTTAGGATTACGTACGGCCCGGCGCGGTGGCTGGCCGTTCCTTTGTATTGCCTTCACGCCGTACGGCATCTGTACGCCGAAACGGGCCTGCCGCTTCTATTTCGCTGCTTTACTATGTCTTCTGTTCCTGAAACCACCACCCTCGACATCGAAGGAATGACCTGCGCCTCGTGCGCGTCGTTCGTGGAGAAGTCGTTGAGCCGCACGCCGGGCGTGCAGAGTGCGCTTGTCAATTTTGCCACCGAAAAAGCCACCATTCAGTACCTACCCGACCAGGCCTCGCCTGCCACGCTGAAAGAGGCCGTAGTACAGGCCGGCTACGGCGTGGTGGAGCGCGCCCCCGACACCAGCGCCGCCGACCGGAGCGCCGAGCTGGACCGCCAGAAAGCCTTGGCCTATCAGCAGCTGAAGCGCCGGTTCTGGGTGGCGCTGGGGCTGGCCGTAGTAATTATGCCGCTGAGCATGCTGATGCTGTGGCCGGCTTTGCTACAGCGCGTGAACGTGCAGTGGCTGAACTACTTGCTGCTAGCACTCACGCTACCCGTGCTGCTCTACAGTGGCCGCGAGTTCTACGTATCGGCGTGGAACGGCTTGCGGCACCGCACCGCCAACATGGATACGCTGGTAGCCGTGGGTACGGGCGCCGCTTTCCTGTACAGCTTGGCCGCTACGGTGGCGCCCCACTTCTTTATGAGCCGGGGCCTCATGCCGGAAGTATACTACGACACCACCGCCACCATCATTGCCCTGATTTTGCTGGGTAAGGTGCTGGAAATGCGCGCCAAAACCCGCACGTCGGCGGCTATGAAGGCCCTGCTGGGGCTGCAAGTGAAAACCGCCCGCGTGGTGCGTCCCAACGGCCAGGAGCTGGACGTACCCATCGAGCAGGTCCAGCTCGGCGACACGCTGCTGGTGCGGCCCGGCGAGAAAATAGCCACCGATGGTATTCTGCTCGAAGGCTACTCGTCGGTGGATGAGGCCATGCTGACCGGGGAAAGTCTGCCCGTCGAGAAAAAAGCGGGCGACCCGGTGTTTGGCGCTACCCTTAACAAAACCGGCTCCTTCCGCTTCCGTGTAACGAAAGTGGGCGCCGATACCCTGCTTTCCCAGATTGTGAAGCTGGTGGAAGATGCCCAAGGCAGCCGCGCCCCCATTCAGCGCCTCGCCGATAAAGTCAGCGCCGTATTTGTGCCGACGGTGGTAGTTATTGCCCTGCTCACGTTTGCGGTGTGGTTTGGTCTGGCCCCGGAAGCTACCCGGCTGCCGCTGGCCTTGGTCAATTTTGTGGCGGTGCTCATCATTGCCTGCCCCTGCGCTTTGGGGCTGGCCACGCCCACGGCTATTATGGTAGGTACCGGCAAAGGCGCCGAGCACGGGGTGCTGATTCGGAGTGCCGAGGCGCTGGAAAAGGCCTATCGGGTGAACACCGTGCTGCTCGACAAAACCGGCACCATCACCAGCGGCCAGCCCACCGTCACCGATTTTGCGGCTCCCAATCAGGATACCGCCCACTTGCTCCGGCTAGTGGCCGCCGTAGAACGGCAGAGTGAGCACCCGCTGGCCGAGGCCGTGGTGCGCTACGCCGACGCGCACAGCCCCGAGAAGCTGGTCGCTACCGACTTTCAAGCCCTGGAAGGCCGCGGCGCGGCGGCCACGGTAAACGGCCAGCCCGTACTTATCGGCAACCAGCGGTTACTGACAGAAGCGGGCATACTGCTTTCCCCAGAGCTAACCACGCAGGCAGCCAGGCTGCTAGCCGACGCTAAAACGGTGCTGTACGTGGCCGTAGCCAACCAAGCCGTGGCACTGCTGGGCGTGGCCGACACCGTGCGCGCCACCTCGGCGGCGGCCATCAGCCGGTTGCAGGCCCTGGGCATTGAGGTGGTGATGACAACTGGCGACAACCCGCAAACGGCCGCCCAGGTAGCCGCCCAGGTAGGCATCAAGCGGTATTTTGCCGAGGTGTTGCCCGCCGACAAAGCCAACAAGGTGAAGGAGCTGCAAGCCGAAGGCCGCGTGGTGGCCATGGTCGGCGACGGTATCAACGACGCGCCGGCGCTAGCTCAGGCCGACATCGGGCTGGCCATCGGCTCGGGTACGGATGTGGCCCTGGAAGCGGCGGGCATTACGCTCATGCGCTCCGACCTGCACGGCGTAGTCACGGCCATTGAACTGTCGCGCCAGACCATCCGCACCATCCGGCAAAACCTGTTTTTCGCCTTTATCTACAACATCCTGGGCATTCCCATTGCGGCCGGGGTGCTGTACCCGGTGTTCGGGGTGCTGCTGTCCCCTATGCTGGCGGCGGCGGCCATGGCGCTTAGCTCAGTATCGGTGCTAACCAACTCGCTCCGCCTGCGGGCTTTCCGAGCCAGTAGCTTCACTGGCTGCCATCGAAACCCCGGCAGGGTAGCATAGCGGTAGAGAAGCGCGCACTCTGCTTTCGTTGCTCCGGTCCGACGGCTTTGATTTGCGCCTATAACCTGCTTCATAACAAGCAACTGACTGGCTACCAACAAAACGGCCCCGCTACTCCTGAGAGTGCGGGGCCGTTTTGTTGGCTTATTTATGCGGGCTTAAAAGCCGTTTTCGATGCCGTAAGTGGTATCGGAGTTGTGCAGACCGGCCGAAGCGCCGCGGTACACCGATTCGTTGCTGGATTTCCACTTAGAATCCTCGTTCTTCTTGGGGTTGTAGGGCGCGTAGATGTCCGACGACGCCTTGGATTTCTTGCTGCGGAGTGCCAGCCAGCTCAGGCCGCTTACCAGCAAAGCACCGCCAATTACTTTCTGCTGGGTGGTGAGGCTATTGAACTGGTCCACCGCTTTCGAGCCGAAGTCTTTCACCGACTGGGGCAACTGGTTCAGGTTCACGTTTTTCAACAGCTCATCCTGGTTCAGCCACGATTTGCGCTGCGTGTCCTGAGGCTGGCTGCCTTCCGCCGTAGAGGCCGAGGCGGTGGGCTGGCTGGTAGTGGTTTCAAACGAATCGTCACTTACGTTGCCCAACGACGCAGCCGTGTCGGTGAGGCTATCGGTAGCAGACAAAGAGGAACCGGTCGGATTTACTTGATTGTGCTTGGCCATGATGGATAACTAAAAAGGTACAACAGAAGGAAAGCCTGACTACTGAACGGCTTTCGTGCGAGAGTATTCGTTGAAAACCCACTGCGGGTTACGGTTGCGGGCAGATGATTTTCGCGGCCAAGCTCGACATAACCCGGCTGTTGGTAAGTGAGTAAGCCCCACAGTACCCCTTACTTATCTAACTCCAGCTCCTATGTCACCCGATTCCAATCTTTCCGTTGCCCTCATTACTGGTGCCGCCAGCGGCATTGGCCAAGAACTCGCTCACCTCTTCGCCAAAGACCAGTATCAGCTCATTCTCGTCGACCAGAATACGGCTGGCCTCAACACCTTTGCCGAGCACCTGCGCAGCGTGCACCAAATCGAGCCCACACTCATCACGCAGGACCTTAGCCACGACGGCGCCGCCCAGCGCGTGTACGACGAAGTGAAAGCCCAGGGCCTGGCCGTGGATATCTTGGTAAACGACGCCGGTTTCGGCGAGTACGGCCCCTACCTGGAGTCGGATGTGGCCCGCAACCGGGCCGTAATTCACACCAACATTGTAGCCCTGTCTGAGCTGACTTTCCTGTTTGGGCGCGACATGGTGTCGCGCGGCAAGGGCCGCATTTTGCAGCTGGCTTCCACGGCTGCCTTCACGCCCTCACCCAACATGGCGGTGTATTCGGCCACCAAATCCTTTGTGCTGAGCTTCTCCGAGGCGCTGGCCAATGAGCTGAAAGACACTGGCGTAACCGTAACCGCCCTGTGCCCCGGCGCCACCGATACCGACTTTTTCGAGCGGGCCGGGGCTGAGGACACCCGCGCCGCTCACGGCGTGATGGGCCTCGCCGACCCCAAAGACGTGGCCAAGGACGGCTACGAAGCCCTGATGAAAGGGGAAGCCCGCGTCATTTCCGGCATCACCAATAAAATCCAGGCCATGCTCACCAACATCACCCCCGACGGTCTGGTGGCCGCGGGGATGCGCAAGGTGTTTGAAGAGCCTTCCAAGTAAGAGTTTTTAAACTTATAGTTGAGGTTGCCGTTTTTCCGTTGACCGCGGGAAAGCGGCAACTTTTTTTGTGGGGTGCAAGCAACAGCTGGCGGCGAGCAGGAAACCTATTTCTCTGCAACCACCAGCCGCTGGCCGGCACCCGCTTTCGACTCCAGCTTCAGTTATGCAGCGTTTCAAGAATAAGGTATGCCTCGTGACGGGCGCTACCTCGGGTATCGGGCGGGCCGTGGCCGTGCAAATGGGCCGCGAAAGTGGCTGCGTGGCCGTACTGGGCCGCGACGTAGCCGACGGCCGCGCCGTGGTGAGTGAAATAAAGGCGGCAGGCGGCGACGCTATTTTCATCAGGGCCGATGTGGGCCGCGACGCTTCTTTGCAAGCTGCCGTGCAGAAGATTCTGGATACCTGGGGCCGGGTGGATGTGCTGGTCAGCAACGCCGCCATGATGACCTTCAAGCCCCTACTCAAGCTCGACCCCAAGGAGTGGGATGAGGTACTAAACGTGAACCTACGGGCCCTGTTCCGGCTCACCCAGCTGTGCTTGCCCCACATGAAGCGCGGCGCCATTGTGGCCGTTAGCTCGGTACACGCCCATCAAACCACGCCCAACGTGGTGCCCTACGCCGCCAGCAAAGGCGCCGTAGAGGCCTTCGTGCGCGGGCTCAGTCTGGAAATTCCGCATACCCACGCCCGCATCAACGCCGTAGCGCCCGGCGCCGTGGACACGCCCATGCTCTGGAGCAACCCCAACGTGAAAAGCGGCAAAGAGAAAATCACCGGCCAGGTAGGCACCCCTAATGAACTGGCCGCCGCCATCTGCTTTATGGCCTCCCCCGAGGCCAACTTCGTCAACGGCACCACCCTGGTAGTAGACGGCGGCCGGTTGGCTGCTTTGTAAGTGGTGAAATTGTGAGATGGTGAAGTGGTGAGTTTGACGTCTTGCTAGCCAGACTACGCTATTTGCGCAACTAGCAACGCCAGAACGTCAAACTCACCACTTCACCATTTCACAATTTCGCTTTTGGCCCTTGGTGCATATCGGCGGGGTTGGGGAGGGGCTGGCCGCGGGTGTAGAGGGGCGCGTTGAGCAGAGCGGCCTCGCGGGCCGCTATTTCAAAAGGAATATTGTAGTACCCATAGCGCATCCAGCCCAGCAAGTAGCGGCGCAGGAAGCCCAGTCTGCCGTGCTCCTCGAACTGCCGGATGTGCTCCATTTCGTGGGCCACCCAGTACGGGTCGTTGAGGAACTCCTCCCGGGTAGCCCCGCTCAAATGGATTTTATTACCCAGCACCATGGCCACGCTCCGGGTGCCCAGCTTGAGGCGTGCCAGCCGAGCCAGCGGGGAATTTTCGATGATAAGCGGAAGCTTCATAAGGCAGGAAAAAGGCGGCGGATTATACGTTGTAAACAAGTTGGTTGGTTGCGCGGGTTGCAAGCTCTTTTCAAGATTAAGTTGACTTTTGAGAAGAATATTATGTCATTTCGGGGCCCGGTTTTGGTTGTTCCCGATTTTAGAGCTTAGTTTGAAGCATAGGTCGGAACAGAATCCTCTCGATTTTGCCGCCTTTTGTTGGTTTGTTACCTCCCTTTTTTCACCCCGCTTCTATCGAATAAGAAGTACTTCCCGGTTCCTTCGGCCACTCCGAAAACCACTTTTGCCACCCCACGACGGACAATGAAGAATATCCCCCTGTATTGCCTCGCCGCGGCCTCCATGGCCCTCTCCTTCTTCTTCGAAACGACTCCCTCCTCTTCCGGCTCCTCCTCGTCGGCCCCTATTGCGGCTGAGGCTTCGCTGCTCTCGTTGTTCTCCGACGAAGACGGCAAAAAGCACGACGTTCCCGCCAACGACTCGGCGGCATACGACTACTACGGTCAGGCCCTCGGCGTCAACCTGACCCACACCGAAAACAAAGATTTGCTGCGTACCGTCCTCGACTGGATTGGCACTCCCTACCGCTACGGCAGCAACTCCAAAAAAGGCACCGACTGCTCGGGTTTCGTAACCCGCGTGTACCAGGAAGTGTACGGCATCACGCTCCAGCGCAGTTCCCGCTCGATGTTCAGCAGCGTGAAGCACGTAAGCAAAGACGCCATGGAAACCGGCGACTTGGTTTTCTTCCGCCGCGGCCCCGGCCAGCCTATCTACCACGTTGGCATTTATTTGAAAGACGGCAAATTTGCGCATTCAGCTTGCAGCGGCGGCGTGATGGTTAGTTCCCTGAACCAGCAGTACTACCACCGCAATTTCTACGCCGCCGGCCGCGTGGAAACCAACTAACCGCCTGCCCGCACCGCATCTTTATGAAACCCTGCCCTACCGGAGCAGGGTTTTTTATTGACAATCAGATACTAGCCACCCGGATAACTATTTTGCGCTGAAACAGTATAGGCAGGCAACAACGGTTAGGGCTATTTTTGCTCTGGTTCGTTTTCACTCTCACCCTACTGTATCATGGCTAAGCAAACCCCTAAAGGCGACCAGGTAGCCTCGTCGCCGATATTCAAGAAGTTTTTGGGTACCGCCGAAGACTACCTCAAGCGCCCCACCCGCGTAAAGCAGCTGCTCAACGACGCGTACAAAAAAGCCAGCGAAAAGAACGACATCGGCTCCATTGCCCACGAGGCCTGGGAGACTATGCAGACGCTGTTTCGCCTCATCCGGGCCTCGGTGGCGGGCGAGTACACGGGCCTGCCTACGTCCACGGTTATTGCGGCCGTAGCGGTTACGCTTTACTTCCTGAGCCCCATCGACCTGATTCCCGACTTCATTCCGGTGCTGGGTTTGCTCGACGACGTGGCCCTGGTAGCTTGGTTCAGCACCACCATTAAAGAGGAGATGGACAAGTTTGCGGAGTGGGAGAAAACCCGCCCCTCCGTGGCCGTAGTGGACGAGGAGTACGGTACCACCTCTGCCGACAGCTACACCGCCGCCACCGACGTAACGCCCGCTCCTAAGCCAACGCCCAACACCGACTCCGGCCTGGGCTCCCCCGATAGCAGCACGCCGGCTCCGGCCAGCGTTAGCACGCCTGCACCCACTACCGATACCACCCCGCACGCCGACGTAGCGGCTAACACCACCGACAGCAGCCGCTCCGGCAGCGACACTGGCTTTACCGGCGGCGACACGGGCGGCAACGTCCGGTAGTAGTTGGATGTAAGTAGTAGAATATAAGTAGTTGGTATCAGGATATAGGTAGTAGGATACAGGCGCTTGCTACCTCTATGCTACTACTTATATCCTGATACCAACTACCAAAAAAGGCCCGAAACAATGCGTTTCGGGCCTTTTTGGTGTGTGGTGCAGTAGGTGTGTCTAGGCGGCGTGGGCGTGTGAAGCTACGTAGCTCACAAAGTCGCCGACGGTGGCCAGGGGCACTTCGTCAGGAATGGTGATATGGAAGTTGCGTTCCAACTCAAGGATAATGTCGACAACGTCGACGGTGTCGAAACCCAGCTCGCGGCTCAGGTCGCTACCGATACGCAGGCGCTGCGGCTTGATGGACTTGCGCTTGCTGATGATGCGCAGCACTTGCTGCTGAATAGATTTGGGGGCGAGAGTCGTTGTTGAAGAAACCATGAGAGAAACGACGAAGAACTAGGGTATTAAGAAAAGGAGGGCTGGGCTTTCTGGGTGGCCCCTCCGCCCGTTCGGGCGAAGGAGTCCTTAGTTGCCAGAAATGGTTGCAAGCCGTTCCGAAAAGTTTTTACACTTCTGCCTCCGCCAAAATCGGCGGCGTAGCCGCCCGCACTTCCTCGGCATCGGCAGGAGTTTCGGGGTCTTTCTTGAGGCGGAGCTTCAGGCTTTCGGTCATCAGGTACATCACCGGCACCACTACCAGCGTGATAACCGTGGCAAACACCAGACCGAAGATGATGGTCCAGGCCAGCGGCCCCCAGAACGTTACCGATTCGCCGCCGATGAAGAAGTTGGCGTGGCCGGAGTTGAACAGCTCGTAGAAGTCGATGTTCAGACCAATAGCCAGCGGAATCAAGCCCAAGGTGGCGGCCGTAGCCGTCAGGATTACCGGGTTCAGGCGGGTGCGGCCGGCCAGCACAATGGCTTCGCGCAGCGGCATACCCTGGGCCCGTAGAATGTCGGTGAATTCCACCAGCAGAATCCCGTTTTTCACCACGATACCTGCCAGCGCAATGATACCTACGCCGGTCATTACGATACTGATGTTCATGCCCGTAATGGCCAGGCCCAGCATTACCCCGATTACCGAGAACAGGATTTCGGTGAGAATCAACAGCGGCTTGCTTACCGAGTTGAACTGCATCACGAGTACCAGGAAGATGAGGCCAAAGGCACCAATGGCGGCCACCCCAAGGAACGAGCTGGTTTCCTGCTGGTCTTCCTGGGCACCGCCCATTTTCACAACGTAGCCCGGAGGCGCCTTGAACGACTTGAGGGCGGTTTCAATCTGCGCTACCACGTCGGGGCCGGTGAAGCCGTTGAGCACGTTGGAGCTGATGGTAATCACGCGCTTCACGTCTTTGCGCTTGATGCCGCCGTAGGTGGTGCCGTACTTCACGTCGGCCACCGAGGCAATGGGTACCTGCCGGATGGCGCCGGTAGCATCACGGAACGTCAGCGGCGAGTTCAGGATGGCATCCACGTCGGAGCGGTAGGGCTCGGCGTAGCGCACCTGAATCGGGTACTCGTCGTCGGGGGTTTTAAACTTGCTGGCTTCGGTACCATAGATGGCGGTACGTACTTCCGAACCAATCTGGGCGGTGCTGATACCTTCGCGGTTAGCCCGAATCCGGTCGATGTCCACGGCAATTTCCGGGTTCCGATCTTCCAAGTTGGAGCGCAGCTGCTCGATACCCCCAATGTTCTTCGACTCCACAAAGCGGGTTACGTCTTTAGACAGCTTGATGAGCGTGGGGTAGTCGTCGCCGGCTACTTCAATGGCAATAGCCTTACCCTGCGGCGGGCCGCTGGCTTCCTTGTCCACCGAAATTTCGGTGCCCGGAATACCTTTCACTACCTCCCGGATTTTGTCCATGTAGGTGCTGGTGGGCGGGCCGGTCCGGTCGCTCATTTCCTTGAAGGCCACGGCTACTTTGGCCAGGTTGGACTGCGAGGTACCCGAAGCCGTAGCTTCGCCAGGGTCGCCGGCACCAATGGCCACGTTGGTAATCACCGATTCCACATCGGGGTTGTCTTTGCCGATTACCTTATAAATGCGCTGCTCCAATACGCGGGCCACCGAGTCGGTTACTTCCACCCGGGTACCCACGGGCATCTTCAGGTAGGTGTACACGAATTTCGGGTCGCCGCTGGGGAAGAAGTCCACCTTGGGGCTGCGGGCAGCTACCGCAAATACCGACACCACAAACAGCACCAGCATGCTCACCATAATTAGGGCCGGATGCTTGATGGCCCAGGTAACTATGCGGGCGTAGCCGTTCTGGAAGCGGGGCAGCACTTTGGTTTGGAAGCCCGCAATCATGTGAATGAATACAAACTTATCGAGGAAGCACAGCACGATGACGGTCAGCGAGAGGTTGCCGACGAAGGTGGACCCAGCCACGTAGCCGATAACGGCAATCAGCGCCAGCACGCCCATGGCAATCAGGAAGTTCTTGGTCAGCTTGGGCTTGTTGTCTTCGGCATGGTGGTCTTCGCGCTCCATGAAGCTCACGGCAAACACCGGGTTCATGATGAAAGCCACGATGAGCGACGACATCAAGGTGAGAATGAGCGTCACGGGGAGGTAGAACATGAACGAGCCTACTATCCCCGGCCAGAACATGAGCGGCACGAAGGGCGCCACCGTGGTGAGCGTACCAGCCAATACCGGAATGAATACCTCACCGGCAGCGTATTTGGCGGCTTGAGCGGTGGTCAGGTTGGGGTGCTCGTGCAGCAAACGGTGGGTGTTTTCGATAACCACAATGGCATCGTCCACCACAATACCCAGCGCCAGCAGGAAGGCAAACAGCACAATCATGTTCAGCGCAAACCCGAAACCAGGTAGCAGCACGAAGGCCAGGAACATGGAAATCGGTACCGAAAGGCCCACGAACAAGGCGTTGGTGGTGCCCATGAAGAACATCAGAATCAGCGTCACTAGGATAAAGCCGATGATGATGGTGTTGATCAGGTCGTGGAGCGTTACGCGGGTGTCGTTCGAGGTGTCGCCGGTGACGGTGATAGTCAGCTCGTTGGGCAAGCTCTTTTTCGAGTCCTTGATAATCTCCTTGATCTTATCAGAAGCGTCAATCAGGTTTTCGCCCTGGCGCTTGATAACGTTGAGCGTAACGGCCGTTTTGCCGTCGAGGCGGGCGTAGGATTCCCGGTCTTTGAAGGCGTCGGTAACGGTGGCAATGTCGCCGAGGCGCACAGCCGAGCCGTTCAGGTTTTTCACCTGAATGTTGGCAATGTCGGCGGCCCGGGCATACTGACCGGCCACGCGCACGGCGCGCTTCTGGTCGCCCACGTTCACCGAACCACCCGAAATGGTGATGTTCTCGCGGCCAATGGCGGCGCTGATGTCGCCGAAGCTGAGGCGGGAAGCCCGCAGGCGGTTCAGGTCCACGTCCACGTTCACCTGCTGGTCCAGGGCCCCGATGATGTCCACGCGGGTAATTTCAGGCAGGGCCTCAATCTTGTCCTGGAAGTCGTCGGCGTACTTTTTCAGCTGGTTGACCGGTAGATTACCAGCCAAGTTGATGTTCATAATCGGCAGCTCCGACAGGTTCACTTCCTGCACGGTGGGCGGCGAAGGCAAGTCGTTGGGCAGCTCGTTGGCGGCCTTGTCCACGGCGTCCTTGATGAGCTGCTTGGCGTACTGCACGTCCACGCCGGAGTTGAACTCCACGTCCACGATGCAATAGTCCTGGTTGGAGGTGGAGTTGATTTTCTTCACCCCGTTCACGCTCTTAATCTCCTTTTCGAGCTGGCGCGTTACCAGGTTCTCGATGTCGGTAGGCGAGGTACCGGGATACACCGTGGCCACAATAATCCGCGGAATCACGATATCGGGGAATTTCTCCTTGCCCAGCTTGATATAGGAGAAGATACCCATCACGCACAGTATGAGCGTGATAATATAAATGCTGGTCTTGTTATCAATGGACCAACTGGTTGGGCCAAACTCTTTTTCTGGATCCTGCATGAGTTCTGGTTTTGACGTTCTGCGGCGTGCGGACGAAGGCCTCACCCCCTAGCCCCCTCTCCGCGAAGAGAGGGGGAACTAGTTTTTAATTTTCTAGCGCTGGTATGCTACCAATGGGATAGGATGGCTAGTAGGTAGGACTAGTTTCTCTCTCCTCATTGAGAGAGCAGCAAGGGGGCAGCTTCTAGCTCTTTACAGAGTAACTACTTGTCCCTCGTTCAGATTCTGATAGCCCGCCGAAATAACCTGGTCGCCGGCTTGCAGGCCGTTGATTACTTCCACTTTGCCGTTGTAAGTGTTGCCTATTTTGATAACGCGCTTGGCGGCTACTTTCTTGCCGCCTTTGTCGTCTACTACTAGCACGTAGCTGCTTTGCTCGTCTTTCTGCACCAAATCAACGGGCAGCACGGTGGCATTCTGCTGAGCGTAGTTCAGGATGCGCACGTTGGCCACCATGTTGGGGCGCAACTGGCCGGCTTTGTTGCTGTTCAGGCGCAGTTCGGTAGTGAACGTCCGGCTGGTGGGGTTGATGGTGCTGGTTACCACGCGCACAGTGGCGGGCAGTTCTTCGCCGCCCATGTCGGGAATAGTCACCAAGGCTTTGTCGCCGGCTTTGATGCGGGAGGCGTAGGCTTCCGATACGTCCACCACGATTTTGCCGGTGCTACCGCCGCTGAGCAGCTTCACCACGGGCGCACCGGGTGCTACAGTTTCGCCAAGCTTCGGCAGCACATCATCCACAGTACCCGAAAACGGCGCTACTACACTGTAAAGTGCTTTCTGCTGGTTGAGCGAAGCCAGGTTGCGCTGGAGCGCCTGGTAGTTGTTTTTGGCTTGCAGGTACTGGATTTCGGTGCCAATCTGCTGTTTCCAGAGGCGGTCCTGCTTCTCGTACACCACGCGGGCCAAATCCATGCGGGTGCGCAGTTCGGCAATGCTGGCATCCAGCACGGAGGCGTCCACGGTAGCCAGGGTCTGGCCTTTGCTTACCCGGTCGCCTCGCTGCACGCGCAGGCTGGTGAGGGTACCGGCAGCGCGGGCACCTACCGTGGCGTTTTGGTCGAAATCAACGCGGCCTTGCAGCTCCAAGTAGCTCTTAAAGCTTTCGGGCGCCACTTTGATAACCGAAACCGGCGTGGTAATTACCGCCGCCGAATCGGAAGCGGTACCCGTTTTGGCTTCCAGTTCGGCAATTTTGGCTTGGTTGGCGGCTTGCTCCTGCTTCAGCTTGGCCAGCTCTGCCTTGGGGTCTTTGCTGCCGCAGGCAGTGGTAAATAAGCTGATAGCTAGTAGCTGATAGCTGACAGCTTTCGTCAGGAAAAGGCGATTCATATAAAGAGGAAAGAGAGTGTCTTCGGGGAAAAGCCAACAGCTAGCAGCCATCGGCCAACAGCTTACTTTTTGGCTTGGTTGTACAGCTCGCCGGTAGCTTTGTCGCGGTCCACTTTGGCTACCAGCACGTCGTAAATGGCGGCGTAGTAGTTGGTTTGGGCTTCGCGCAGGGAGGTTTCGGCCGTTACTACTTCCAGGTTGGAGCCTACGCCCTCCTGAAACTTGATGCGCGACACGCGGGCCACATCTTGGGCTAGGTCGAGGTTGGCTTTCTGGTTGTCGAGCACATCAAGGGCGTTGATGAGGGTGGTGCGGCTTTGGGCGTCCTGCAAGTCGATGGTCTGGCGCAGGGTCTCGAAGCCTTTCTCCAGCGTCTGCTGCTGAATGCGGGCCTGCTGCACCTGATACTTGCGGCGGAAACCGTCGAACACCGGAATGTTCAGGGCCAGGCCCACGTTGCCGAAACCAAACCAGTTCTGGTTGGGAAAACCGTTGGAAGAGCGCGAATCAGGCCCCCGGAAGGCAAATAAGTCGCCGCCGTTTTTCGCTGAGCCCGAGAAACCATAGGCCGCCGTAGCTACCAGGCGCGGATAAGCCCCGGCGCGGCGGTTAGCTAAATCAAGGCCGGCCAACGCCTGCTGGGTTTCCAGTGTGCTGAACTCGATGCGGTTGTTGTAGTTGAACGTGGCGGAAAGCTGGTTGGTGCGGCCACCACTGAGGGCCGTTTGCTGGTCCTGGCGGGCCTGCTCGGAGCCGGGGCTACCCGCGGTACCGCCAGCCGGAGCCGTAGGTACACCGCCGAGGTTGGTGTCGCCGCCGCCGGTGGCAAAGTTGGCGCTACCCAGGCGCTGGCGCAAGGCACCGGCATCTACCACGGCGGCTCCCAGCGAGTCGGTGAGCTGCACGGGCTGGTCTTGCGGCAAGCCCATCTGGAATTTCAGCAAGGCCACGCTCAACTCGGTGAGGCGCTGGGCTTTCTGCTGCTCCACAATCAGGTTGTTGCGCTGCACCCGCAGGCGGTCCACATCCAGCTTCTCGGCAAAACCAGCCTTAAAGGTTTCGTTGGTTTGGTAGAGCACCGTGTCGAGGCGCTGCACGTTGCGGGCCAGCAAGCCCAGCCGGGCGCGGGCTACCAGCGTGCTGTAGTAGGCCTTGCTCACCTGCTCCACCACGTCGATTTCGGCTTGCTGGGTTTGCTTTTTGGCGAGTTCTTCGTACACCTTAGCCGCCTTCAACCCAATCAGGTAGGCCCCATCAAAGAGCAGCTGCGACACCGAGGCGCTGGTGTTGCCGGCGTAGCGCAGCCCGAAAGCAAATGCCTGCGGCGGCACGGGCTCCGCGGGCAAGGTCACCGTACCCAGGTTCACGGTTTGCCCAGCTTGGGCCGCCGCAATATCAGAGGAAGTGAGGGTGGTAGCCGAGCCGCCGCCGCCTAGAGCACCGAAATCCACCAGTGCCTTTTGGAGCTTGAAGTTGTCGGCTACGTTGGCGGCCACGTTCACTTGCGGCAAGCCAGCAGCTCTGATTTCGCCTACTTTAGCTTTGGCCGTTTGCTCGGCCAAGCGCGTAGCCAGCAGGCTGGATTTGTTTTTAACGGCATAGTCGATGGCTTGCTGCAACGACAGCGGCACGATACCAGCGGCCGTAGCGGCACCTAAAGTAGGCCGAGCGGCCGGAGCAGTAGTCTGCGCCAGGGCGGCTCCGGCAGGGGCCAACAGGCCCGGCCCGGCAGCCAGCAGCAAAACGCGGAGGTTGTTTTTCATATCAGGAAAGCGGGAGATGGTGCTTACTCTTCTTCCGTCACGTGACGGTACTCGTTGACGAGCTTGTGGCCTTTGAGCGTGACCATGCCCAGCAAAAAATGTTCGTTGCAGGCAAACTGTACCCGCGACTGGTCGAACTCGGCGTGCGGATATATTTCGGGGTCGAACAGAATATCGATTTGAGCGAGACGCAGGCGAGACAGCACCTCTATATCGAGGTCGGCCCGGTAGAGGCCTTCCTGCACGCCGCGGCGCAGGTTATCTTGAATCTGGCTGAGGATATACTTGCTTTTGTGGGTGTGAAACAGCGCCCAGGCGGCCGGATAATACTTGCGCAGGTCGTGCACGGCCGTTGGGTTGACGTTGGAAAACTGGCGCTTGGCCCAGTCCATCATCAGTATCATCTCATCAACGGCGTTGCGGGCTTTCCCGGCAATGCCTTCGCACTCGCCCTGCACCCCGTTCAGGTGGTTGGCAATACCCGCCGATACAATCTGGTCTTTGTTCTCAAACCATTTGTAGAGCGTCTTTTTCGAGATTCCCAAATGCGTGGCAATGTCATCCATTGATACGCTCTTGATGCCGTTGCGCGTGAAAAGCGTGAGGGCAGCGGATAGAATACGGTCTTTGATTTCCATAACTTCGGCAGCAAAGATACTGCGGAAACTTTTAATGAATCCAAAGTTTCCATATTTATTTTGCTATCCAATTGCACTCGGCTGCGCTGGTATCTTTTACCCTGACGAACAAGTGCTGGCTTTACTTTAAGTGGCCACCACTTTTTTTCACTTGTGTTGGGTGCCGGTGTTCGTAGCGGCACCGTGCTGAAGCGGTTCGGCGGTTGTTGTACCTTGCCGCCTCATTCGTTGTTATTCCCCTTCTGATTCCATGAAAATCCGGACTGGCTTCGGCTACGACGTTCACCAGCTGCGGGAGGGCCTCCCCTTCTGGCTCGGCGGCATTCAGGTGCCGCACACCCACGGCGCCCTCGGCCACTCCGACGCCGACGTGCTCATCCACGTCATCTGCGACGCGCTGCTGGGCGCGGCCAACCTGCGCGACATCGGCTTCCACTTCCCCGACACCGACCCGCAGTACAAGGGCATCGACAGCAAGCGGCTGCTCACCGAAGTGGTGCGCCTGCTCACGGAGCGCGGCTACACCATTTCCAACATCGACTCCACCATCTGCCTGGAAGCGCCCAAGGTGAACCCGCACATTCCGGAAATGCAGCGCGTGCTGGCGGAAGTCATGGGCATCCCCACCGACGATATCAGCATCAAGGCCACTACCACCGAAAAACTGGGCTTTGTCGGCCGCCGCGAAGGCGTGGCCGCCTATGCTTCCGTCCTCATCGTGCAACCCTAACCAGTGAACTTGTGAGATTGTGAAATGGTGAGTTTGATGTTCCAATAGCTTCACTAGCGCAGACTGCGCGGCTTGAACGTCAAGCTCACTAGTTCACTAGCTCACCGTCTCACCACTTCACTCAATCACAGTACATGCAGAAGAAACCCTTTCTAACCTGGCTGCTGGCGGCGGGCGTTACGGCTTCGGCCGTGGCCCAGCAAGCACCCGAAAAAGTTAAAGTCAAGACCAAGCGCAAGGCCAAAACGGAGGCCGCAGCCACACCCGCTCCGGCTGCCGACGCCGCTACTGCCACGCCCACTGCGGCCGTGGATTTGGCCGGCCAGTACGGCCCCACCATCACGCAGGAAGACCTGCGCAAGCACCTGACTGTTCTGGCTTCGGATGCGTACGAAGGCCGCGAAACCGGCGAGAAGGGCCAGAAAATGGCCGCCGAGTACCTAAGCAAGCAGTTCCGGGAGCTGGGCCTGACGGGTCCGGTGCAAGGCTCCGACGACCCATATTTGCAGCACTTCACCATGGAGCGCAGCACCTGGGCCGAGGGCGGTACCCTGAAAGTGGGCGGCCAGACCTACAAGTGGCTCACTGATTTCTACGGTATGGGCTCCACGCCTTTCCAGACGGAAACCGCCGTGCAGCCCGTATTTGCGGGCTACGGCATCGAGCAGGACGGCTACTCCGACTACACCGGCCTCGACGTGAAAGGCAAAGACCTAGTGATTCTGCTGGGCGAGCCCACGGGCACTGATGGCAAGGCTATTCTGGGCAAAGACGGGGCCGGCAGCAAGTGGGGCAACGACTTCCGCGCCAAGCTGGCTATGGCCACTGAGAAAGGTGCCCGCTCGGTGTTCTTCGTGGATTTCAACCCGAACAGCAACTTCGAAAAGCTGGCCGGCCGCATGACGCAGTACATCAGCCGGCCGAGCATTTCGTTTAAGGATGCCAAGCCGGGTGCCCGCCGGGCTTCGGCCTTCTTCGTGTCGCCGGCCGTGGGGTATAAGCTGCTGGGCTCCAATGCCGCCGCCGTAACCAAGTATACGGCGTCGGTTAATAAGGCCGGTAAACCGGTAGCCAGCGCGTTCAAGCCCGCCAAATTTATGGTGACGGCGCCCAAGAAAGTGGAGGATTTCACCACCGAAAACGTGCTGGGCTACCTGGAAGGCACCGACAAGAAAGACGAAGTAGTGGTGCTCTCGGCCCACTACGACCATATCGGCATCATTGGCGGTGAGGTGCACAACGGCGCCGACGACGACGGCTCGGGCACGGTTACGCTGCTGGAAATGGCGCAGGCGTTCCAGAAAGCCAAAGCCGAGGGCCACGGTCCGCGCCGCAGCATTTTGTTTCTGGCCGTAACCGGCGAGGAAAAAGGCCTACTGGGCTCAGAGTACTACACCGACCACCCCATTTTCCCGCTCAGCGCTACCGTAGCCGACCTGAACACCGACATGGTGGGCCGCACCGATAAAGACCACGAAGGCAAAGGCGACTACGTGTACGTTATCGGTTCCGACAAGCTCTCCTCGGAGCTGCACGAAATTGTGCTGAACTCCAACGAGAAGTACACCAAGATGGACCTGGACTTCCGCTTCAACGACCCCGAAGACCCGAACCGCTTCTACTACCGCTCCGACCACTACAACTTCGCCAAGCACAAAATCCCGGTGGCCTTCTTCTTCAACGGTGTGCACGACGACTACCACGGCGCGGGCGACGAAGTAGAGAAAATCGAGTTTCCGAAGATGGAAAAGCGCGCCCGCTTGGTGTTCTATTCCGCCTGGGAAGTGGTGAACCGTGACCAGCGCCTCGTAGTGGACTCCAACAAGAAGTAACAATGCGTATAGCGGTTCCCGCAGAGGGCGCTGAACGTTCTGCGCCTTCCGCGCTACCTTCTGCGCCCTCTGCGGGAACCATACCAGAACAACCGCTAGACCCGCCGGAACCCATCTGGGGCCGGCGGGTTTTATATTTGCTGACCATCTGCCGCCCGCTATGAATCCGACGACCACCACCACGCCCGCTGCCAACAAAGCCGCCCAGTTCCTAGCCGACTCCGACGCCAAGGCGTTTGACCTGGAGCACCGGCGCAAGATTCAATTCAACATCGGCAAGTATAATGCTGCCGTGAGCACCGGCCTGGGTTTCTACGAAGACCACGAGCTGGCGCGGGAACGGGCATCGTACCTGAAAACCAAGGTTATCAACCACTTGGATGAGTACCTGCTGGAGTTCGAGCGCAACTTCACGGCGCGGGGTGGCAAGGTAATCTGGGCGCAGAACGCCGACGAGGCGCTGCACGAAATCGGGAAGATTATGGCCCGGCGCAAGGCCAAAACCGTGGTGAAGGCCAAGAGCATGACCACCGAGGAAATCCACCTCAACCACTTCCTGGAGCAAAACGGCATCGAGTCGGTGGAAACGGACTTGGGCGAGTTCATTGTGCAGCTGAACGGGGAGCGGCCCTACCACATCGTGACGCCGGCCATGCACCTGAGCAAAACCGACATTGCCAACATCTTCGTCAAGCATCTCGGCATTGAGTACACCGACGACGCGCAGAAGCTGGTGCTCACGGCCCGGCACCTGTTGCGCAGCAAGTACACCACCGCCGAAGTGGGCATCACGGGCGGCAACTTCCTGATTGCCGACACTGGGGCCATTGCCGTTACGGAGAATGAAGGCAACGCCCGGCTGTCGGCCACATTTCCGCGCACCCACATTGCCATTGTGGGCATCGAGAAGGTGATTCCGAAGCTGGAAGACTTGGCCTTGTTTTGGCCGCTGCTCAGCACCAGCGGCACCGGCCAGCAAGTGACGGTGTACAACACCATTTACACTGGTCCGCGCCAGCCGCTGGAAAAAGACGGCCCTGACGAAATGATTGTGGTGCTGCTCGACAACGGCCGCACCAACCTGCTGGCCCAGCCCGCCCAGCGCGAAGCCCTGAACTGCATCCGGTGCGGCGCCTGCCTCAACATCTGCCCAGTGTACAAGAACATCGGCGGCCATACTTACGAAACCACCTACTCCGGCCCCATCGGCTCGGTTATCAGCCCCCACCTGGCGGGCATGGCCGACAACAAGCACCTGAGCTACGCCAGCAGCTTGTGCGGCGCCTGCACCTCGGTGTGCCCTGTGAAAATCCCGATTCATAATCTGCTGCTCCAGAACCGGCAGCAAGCCGTGCGCGAGCAACTCACCGATAAGGAAGAACGCACCGCCATCCGGCTGTGGCTGGTGGCCATGAAGAACCGCCGCCTACTGGATTTGCTGCCTGCCCGCGCCAAAAACTGGGTGCTGCTGCGCCTGCTCAGCCAGGTAGGCTGGAGCAAGCGCCGCGACGCGCTGCAAGTGGCTCCTAAGTCGTTCAAGCAACTCTGGAAGGCGCGGAAGTCACTTAGCTTTGCCACTCCGGCCCTGACAGCCAACCTTGGGCCAGTAAGCTGAGTACAAAGGCAGCCTCAACGGGAGGCGCTTTTCGTAGCTATATGCTTGATCTTGTGTTCCGGGTAGTAGCCTTTGCAGCGGGCGTCCTATTGATTATCCATACCGTGCTGGCGGCCATCCGCTCGTTTGTGCTGCCCCGCAACGAGTCGGTGCTGCTCAACAACGTAGTATTCACGAGTATTCGATTCGTATTCGAGCAGATTACTCGCTTTGGCCGCACCTACGCCCAGCGCGACCGAATAATGGCGCTGTACGCGCCGGTAGGGTTAGTGGCGCTGCCCATTGTGTGGCTGGCCGTTATTTCGTTGGGCTTCACGGCCATTTACTGGGCACTGCACGAAGGCTCCTGGCTGGAAAGCTACCAGCTGAGCGGTAGCTCCTTGCTCACGCTGGGCACCCACAAAACCCGCGGCCCCATCATCACCATTTTCACTTTTGCAGAGGCTACCATGGGGCTGCTGCTGCTGACGCTGCTCATCTCTTACCTACCGACCATGTACCAGGCCTTTTCGCGGCGCGAATTGGTGGTAGCCCGCCTGGAGTTGCGCTCTAGCCCCAGCCACTCGGCCACTGATTTGGTTGTGTGGCTGAACCGGGCTGGCTCATCGCAGGACAACAACACGCAGTGGCAGGATTGGGAAGAGTGGTTTGTGGAAATAGAGGAAACGCACACCTCATTGCCTATCCTCTCCTTTTTCCGCTCACCCCAACCAGGCCGCTCCTGGGTAACAGCCGCGGGCATTATTCTCGACGCGGCGGCTTTGCTTATCAGCACGGTGGCGCAACCCCGCAACCCCAATGTAGAGATATGCTTTAAGGCGGGCTGCGTGGCCATGAACCGGGTAACCCGTTTCTTTCACGAGCGGGCCCACGTTGAACCAGCGAAGCAGCCCGAAGACAAAGACCCGCCGATTGAAGACCCGCGCCGCCAGGATTTTATGAGCGCCTGCGAACAGCTGCAAGCAGCGGGCCTACAACTTCAGCCCGACTTAGAGCAGGCTTGGAAAACCTACCACAGCCTACGTGGGCGCTATACCGAAGCGCTGGACTTTCTGGCGCGCCTCACCATGTCGCCCGACCAGAGAATGATTGGCAACGAGCAATAGTTTTCACTTAAGCCCACCCTTTTTCGTGGCTGGCTACAGCAGTTTGCCTGCTCATTATCTGGCTGATTGCAGGTTGAAATATGCGGGCTATTCACGGCCGGATTTCTGCCGAGCCGGCGGGTTCTGCGCGCTTGAAAAGCGCATATAAAATATATAGTTGCTATCAATTGAATAATTCTACTAAATCTGTATTTTCGGGCGCTTAAGTTGTACTATGCCGCCCGGTGTTATCAAGCAATTATTGCTTAGGCCACATCTTTTCTGCCACCCCTTATCCTTATTCTGGTGCTTTAAACTCCTTTACAGGCACACTTTACTATTGCTTACTCGGCTTGGTACGCTGAGTTACTATCCACGTTATTTTCCTTCGAAGCCTTGTTGCTTTCGCCCTTTTCCTGCCTCTGCTCTTCACATTAGCCTTCTGCTCTGCTAGTTGGCTCAACTACCTATTGCCTTTACTACTCATTTACCATCCTTTTTTCCCTTTTTATGCAAACAGCTTTACAAACTGCTGCGACGGTGCCTCCCACCCTCGTGCCACCGCAGCAAACCAGCCGTTGGCTCCGGCGCTTACCAGTGTTGGCCCTGTTGGGCCTGCTTGGGGGCACTGCCGCTCAGGCCCAGGTGGTGCGCACCCTGCCCGGCGACTACCCCAGCCTGGCGGCGGCCATCACCGACCTTAACACCAACGGCGTACCGGCGGGTGGGGTCACGGTGAACATTGCGGCGGGGTACACCGAAACGGCGGCTAATCTGCTGCTGACGGCTACCGGCACCAACGCCAACCCCATTGTGTTCCAGAAAGCGGGCACGGGCGCCAACCCACTGCTGACGGCCGGCGTGGGTACCAGTGCCACGCTGGACTTTGTGCTGGGCGTGGCGGGTTCCGACTACGTGACCTTCGATGGCATCAGCATCAGCGAAAGTGCCGCCAACACGACGGCCACTACCCAGATGGAGTTCGGCTATGCACTGTTCCGCGCCTCAGCAACGGACGGGGCGCAGTTCAACGTCATCAAGAATGCAGTGGTGACGCTAAACAAAACCAACGCCAACAGCATCGGTATT
Source organism: Hymenobacter telluris (assembly GCF_017313265.1). GTDB lineage: Bacteria > Bacteroidota > Bacteroidia > Cytophagales > Hymenobacteraceae > Hymenobacter > Hymenobacter telluris. Next base: position 39,034 of record NZ_JAFLQZ010000005.1, read on the forward strand.
TACGGCGCCAACTCGCTGGCTACGGCCACCGCCGCGCTAACGGTAACGGCAGCGTCGGGCATCAACTCAAACAACAAGGTGTTCGGCAACGTGGTGACCAACGCCGCCACGGGCATTCAGTTCTCGGGTAGCTCGGCGGCTGGTTTCCTTGATGCAGACAATGAAATTGGGGTAACGGCTGGCAACACGGTGGGCAACTTCGGCAGTTCGGCTTCGGCTTGGGGCGTCGGTGGCTCCAACCAAATCAGCTTCCGCATTAGTGGCAATACCATCAACAGCACGCTGAACTACACCTCCGCCACGGCCTCGACGCCGGTGGCGGCCAGCACGGTGACCAGCACGCTACGCGGCATCTACACGCCCTCGGGCACTTCGGCCAACATCGACATCACCAACAATCAGGTGACGGTGGCCAGCGGCGCGACAACCTCGCAGCTGTCGGGCATTGAAAACGGGGCGGGTGCTACGGCGGCCAACAACACCATCAACATCACCGGCAACACGGTAGCGCTGAGCTACACCACGGCTACCACGGCTACGGTGAACGGTATCTACAACTCGGCTACCTCGGCCACGGTGAACATGACCGGCAACTCGCTGAGCGCCACGCTTTCGAACACGGGCACCACGTCCCTGTACTACAACAACACGAGTGCCGCCGTGACCAATGTGCAGAACAACCAGATTACCAGCGTAAACCGCACGGGTACTTCGGGTTCGGTGTACGGCTATTACAACAACGCCTCCGGCACGGGCACGCAGACGGTAAGCAACAATACCTTTGGCAACGTGACGGTAGCCGGTTCGAGCATATACTATGGTATCTACTCGACCACGGCGGCCTCAGAAACGCAGGTGCGCACGGGCAACACTGTGAGCAACGTAGTGGGCGGTACAGGCACGATTTACGGCCTGTATACCACCTACGGCAGCACAACTTCGCAGTTCAACGGCAACACCGTGAGCAACATCAGCTCGGGCGGCACTATCTACGGCTTGTATTTCGCCAATACGGGCTTTTCGGGCTATGCGGCTTATAGCAACACCGTGAGCGGGCTAGCTACTACGGGTACATCGAGCACGATTTATGGTATTTACACCTCGCCTACCACCGCCACCGTGTACCGCAACAAGGTGTACGACCTGTCGGGTACTGGTACGGGCGTGACTATCTACGGTATTTACACCGCCGGCGGCACTACCGTTACCATCCACAACAACCTGGTGGGCGACTTGCGCGCCCCGGCTGCAACCGGCCTGAACGCGCTGGCCGGTTTGTTTTTGAGTTCGGGCACAACCATCAACGTCTACTTCAACACCGTCTACTTGAATGCCACGAGCACGGGCGCCACGTTTGGCACCTCGGGCATCTACTTTTCGGGCACGCCCACGACGGTTGACCTGCGCAACAACGTGGTGGTGAACAAATCGACGGCAGCGGGTACGGGCGGCTACACGGCAGCGCTACGCCGCGCCGCTGGTACGGCCGGCACGGTGCCTACCAACCTGGGCAGCAGTTCCAACAACAACTTGTACTATGCTGGCGCGCCCTCAGCCACCAACGTAATTTACGTGGAAGGCACTACGGCCACAGTTACCAACCCGCAGCAGACCATTGTAACATATAAGGCGTTTGCGGCCCCCCGGGAAACGGTTTCGGTTACCGAGGATGTGGCTTTCCTGAGCACCACTGGCAGCAATGCTGGCTTCCTGCACGTTAATACCACCACGCCAACCCAGATTGAAGCCGGTGGCACGCCCATCAGCGGCATCACCACCGACTTCGACGGCGACACGCGCAACACCACCACGCCCGACATGGGGGCCGATGAAGGCAGCTTCACGCCCCAGGATTTGAGCGGCCCAACCATTGCGTACACGGCGCTGGGCAACACCAACAGCACCGCCAACCGCACGCTGACGGCCACCATTACGGATGCCAGCGGCATCGGAACGGGGGCCAACGCGCCGCGCCTGTACTACCGCAAGAACAGCGGCGCTTACAGCTTCGTGAATCCTACCAGCGTGAGCGGCAACGACTACACCTTTACATTTGATTTTGCGGCCATTGGCGGCGTAGCGGGCTTCGACGTAGTGCAGTACTACGTGGCGGCCCAAGACAATGCACCGGCCCAAAACGTAAGCTCGGTTCCGGTAGGCGCCACGGGCAACAACCCGCCCGGCACCGCCTTTACCGGCACCCCAAACCAGTTTTTTGTGCAAGGCGCGCTGAGTGGTACGTATTACGTGGGCGCGGGCACTTCGCCAGACCCTACTCGCACCTACCCAACTCTGACGGCTGCCGCGGCTGCGTACAACAACAACAACCTCGGCGGAGCAGTAACCTTTGCCCTGCTTGACGCCACGTACGGCACCAACGAAACGTTCCCGGTGACGTTCAACGCCAACGCTGATGCCAGCGCCACCAACACCCTGACCATCAAGCCTAATACGGGCGTAACGGCCAGCATTACGGGTAGCAGCAGCGCCGGGGCAGTGCTACAATTCAACGGCACCGATTACGTAACGGTGGATGGCTCGGCCAACGGCACTACCACCCGCAACCTGACCCTGACCAGCGCCAACACCGGTTCTTCGGCCGTGGTGTGGGTGGGCAGTTTGGGCGACGCGGCGGGCGCTACCAACATCACGCTTCAGAACCTGAACGTGGTGGGTGGCAGCGTTACCAGCTCCACGGCCTTCGGGATTTACGCGGCGGGCACCACGCTGAGCGCCACGGGCACCGGCGGCGACAACGACAACCTGGTTATCCAGAACAACGCCATCAGCAGCGCCTACGAGGCCATTTACGCCCGCGGCACCAGCACTGGCCTGCTCAATGGGTTGCAAATAACCGGCAACCAACTAGGCGGCAGCACAGCCACTACCACAGTTACGTACCGGGGTATTGATGTATTAGCCGCCGCGGCACCGCAAATCAGCCAGAACCGGGTGGTGGGCATGCAAACCACCGCCTCTATCAGCATTGCGGCCATTGACCTGGGCTCGAACGTAGCCAATGCAGTGGTAAGCCGTAACTACATCAGCAACCTGCGCTCGACCAGCACCAGCGGTTACGGCGCGTACGGCGTGAGCATTTCCAGCACCACGGGCACTACGGGCAACGAAATCAGCAACAACATGATTTCGGATATTATCACCGATGGCGACGGTTCTTCTACCACCTTCAACCCCTTCGGTATTCGGCTGGCAGGCGGTACGGGCACCAAGGTGTACTACAACTCGGTGAACCTGACCGGCGCCTTCACCACCGTTACCACCAGCGACCTGAGCGCGGCACTGCTGGTAACAACCAGCTCGGTTACCGGCCTCGACTTGCGCAACAACGTGCTGGCCAACACCCTGACCGGCGGCGCGGGCACCAAAAGCTACGCCCTTTATGCCACCGTGGCCGCCAGCTTCGGCACCATCAACTACAACGACTACTACGTGAGCGGCGGCAACGCCGTGCTGGCGTATGTAGCGGCTGATAAGGCTACCCTGGCTGATTTGCGCACCACTACCACGCAGGACGCCAACTCGGTATCCGTTAATCCGGGGTTTGTTTCGGCGGCGGATCTGCACACCACTTCCTTCGACCTGAACAACGTGGGCACGCCCGTATCGGTGACGGTGGACTACGACGGGGAAGCCCGCTCGGCCACCACGCCCGACCTGGGAGCCGACGAATTCGCGCTGCCCCAAACGGCTGATTTGACCCCTACGGCTTTGGTTGGTCCGGCTGCCAGCAACTCCTGCTACAGCCCAGCCGAGCCCGTAGTAGTAACCATCCGGACGGTAGGTAGCGCCGCTATTGATTTCAGCACCGCACCGGCTACCGTAACGGTAGTGGTAACGCCACCGAGCGGCCCGGCCCAAACCTTCACGACCACCCTCAACACGGGCACACTGGCCAGCGGCGCCACCCAAAACGTAACCCTGCCCGGTACGCTGGACATGACGGCCCCCGGCACCTATTCCTTCGCCGTAACGGCCACAGTAACGGGTGATGCTACGCCAGCCAACGATGTACTAACCCCAGCCCCAACCCGGACGGTAACCGCCCCAGCCGCTGGTACGCTGGCTTCTAGCACCACGGCAATCTGCGTGAGCGGCACCGCAGCCCTGACCCTCACGGGCTCGGCCAATGGCAGTATTCAGGTGCAGCAGAGCACCGATAACGTAACGTTTACGGACATCAGCGGTGCTACCAGTGCCACCTTTACCACGCCAGTACTCACCCAGACCACGTACTTCCGCGCCCGCACCACCTGCAATACCACTGTGGCTACTTCCAACGTAGTAACCATAACGGTGAGCAACCCGCAGGTAACCGGCACAAATACACCCGTAGCTATTTGCGAAGGCAGCACGGCCACCCTGACGGCTACAGCTGCTACGGGCTCCACAATTCGCTTCTTCGATGCGGCTACGGGCGGTACGGCGTTGGCTACGGGAACCTCGTTTACCACGCCGGCTCTCACCGCTTCGCGGCAGTACTTCGTGGAGGCAGTAGCCAGCACGCAGGAAGACGTAGGGGCCGCCGCTTACACCAGCACCGGCCAGACCCCGCAGACGGGTGGTGCCCTTTACTTCACGGCCACGACTCCTACCACTATTGCCAGCGTAACGGTGTACCTCAACGCCGGACAGGCCGCTGGTACCGTTACCATTGACCTGCGCACGGGCTCCAGCACCAGCGGAGCAATAGTTAGCGGGCAAACGACGGCCTTTGCCGTACCAGCCGGCCCTACTACCGGCGTAGCGCCTTATGTAATTCCTTTGAACTACACTGTGCCAGCAGCGGGGGCTTACACGCTTCACCTGTCGGCGGCTTCGCAGAGCGGGTTGCTGCGCGATAATGCAGGCGCTAACCTGACGGGTTACCCCTACACTTCGCCTGGCGGCACTATTTCCATCACGGGGCCTAGCGTTGCCGGGTTCTATTACTATTTCTACAACTGGCAGATTGGCAGCTCATGCGCTGGCACGCGTACGCCTATCCAGGTGAACGTGACGCCTGCTCCCACGGCTACGCTGCCCGCTACGGCGGCCAGTTGCGGCACGTCGGCTTATTCGCTGACGGGCACTATTGGCGGCTCGGCTACTACGGGCACCTACACCAGCACCGGCACGGGCACCTTCTCGCCGGATGCTACCACGCTGAACGCCACTTACACGCCTTCGGCCGCCGATGTAACGGCCGGCAGCGTAACGATTACGCTCACGGCCGCTGGCCCGGCCGGCACCACTTGCGCCGCCGGCACCGCCCAAACCGTTCTGACAATTAACCCGGCCACAACGGCCACCTTCAGCTACGCGGCGGCCAGCTACTGCCAGGGCGCTACCACCAACCCCACGCCTACCGTTACGGGCACGGCCGGTGGCAGCTTCTCCAGCACAGCCGGTCTGACGCTCGATGCTACAACTGGCGCTATCAACCTGGCGACCAGCACACCGGGCACTTACACCGTGACCTATAGCGTAAGCGGCCCTTGCCCGTCATCGGCTACGGCTACCGTAACGGTTACTGCTCCCGCTACGGCCACGTTCAGCTACGCCAGCTCCACGCTGTGCGTGAGCGGCACCGCCGCCACGCCAACCATTACGGGCACCACCGGTGGTACTTTCGCCAGCACTACGGGCCTGACCATCAACGCTACTACAGGGGCCATTACGCCGGCCACCAGCACGCCGGGCACCTACACCGTGACGTACAGCGTAGGCGGCAACTGCCCAGCTTCGGCCACGGCTACTGTCACTATCACTACGGCGCCGGTAGCTACCTTCTCGTACGGCAGCGCCAGCTACTGCGTGAGTGGTACCACGCCCGCAACGCCCGTATTTGCCACGGGAGCTTCGGCCGGTACGTTTAGCTCCACGGCGGGCCTTAGCCTGAATGCCAGCACGGGCACCCTCACGCCCGCTACCAGCACGCCGGGCACCTACACCGTTACCAACACCATTGCAACCGCTGGCGGTTGCGCGGCCACTACGGCTACCTTCACCGTGACGATTACCGCGGCGCCGGTGGCTACGTTTACCTATGCCAACGCAGCGTACTGCGTGGGCACTACGGGCACGGCCGCCCCAGTGCTGGGCACGGGCGCTACGGCGGGTACCTTCACGGCTTCGGGCACCGGCCTGGTAATTTCCTCAGCCGGCGTTATCAACCTGAGCACCAGCACGGCTGGCACCTACACCGTAACCAATACCATTGCGGCGGCCGGTGGCTGCGCGGCCACTACGGCTACTTTCGCGGTAACCATCAATGCCCGTCCAGCTCAACCGACGTTTACGCCCACCTACAACGGCGCTACTACCACGCTCACCAGCAGCAGCCCTACCGGCAACCAGTGGTACCTGGGCGGTGTGGCTATTGTAGGAGCTACCGGCCCGACCTATGTGGTGAATTCGGCGGCACAGTTTGGCTCGTACACAGTAGTAGTAACCGATCCGGCTACGGGCTGCTCGTCGTTGCCTTCGCTGCCACTCATTGTGAACAGCAGCGTGAAGCCGCTGGCGGGTTCGGCCCTGAGCGTGTTCCCCAACCCTACCGCCGACGGCAACGTGACGGTAGAACTGAAGGGCTACACCAAAGCCACCGAGCTGAACGTGTACAACGCGGTGGGCCAGTTAGTGCTAAGTACCTCGGTATCGGGTAAGAGCGGCGTGCAAACCGCTCCGCTGGATATGCGCCAGCTGCCCGCTGGGGTGTACATCCTGCGTGCCCGCACGGAGGGCGGCCTCGATGTGCGCCGCATCACCAAAGAATAGCAACGCTGCTTTCTGACATTGAAAAGGGCCTTCCCACTTGGGAAGGCTCTTTTTTTATACACCCAGGTTTGTAGGTTATTTTTTGAAAAAGAAAAAATAACCTATGATTCGTCGGGCAGAATGTCCACGTCCTGAATCAACACCATCTTCTCGATTTCGCGGCCACGGGGGGTGTTGGCGAGGCCGCCGAGGGCGGTTTCCTTGTAGCGGGTTTCCATGCTCTGGCCTACTTCGCCCAGCGCTGCCACGCACTGGTCCACCGGAATAACCGGGTCGATGCCGGCAATGGCAATTTGGGCCGAGCTGAACGCAATGGCCGCCGCCGAAGCATTACGCACCACGCAGGGCACTTCCACCAACCCGGCCACCGGGTCGCAGACCAACCCAAGCATACACTGGATGGTAACGGCCACCGCCGCAAACGCCTGATCAGCGGAACCGCCGAGGCAGTATACAATAGCGCCACTACCCATGGCTGCGGCCGAGCCGGTTTCGGCCTGGCAACCGCCCACGGCGCCAGCCAGCGAGGCATTTTGCTCGATGATGAGGGCAATACCCGCCGCCACCAGCAGGCCTTCCAGAATCTGGCGGTCTTCCAGCTTGTGTAATTCTTGCAACGTAACCAACACGCCGGGCAAAATGCCAGACGCCCCCGCCGTGGGAGCAGCCACCACCCGGCCCATGCACGAATTCACCTCCTTGGCCCCAAACGCCCGCATTATCAGGTTCTTGAACTCCGGCGACAACACCGTGATGGGTGAGGCGGCAATTTTCTTAGCACCGTTGTTCACCATACCCGAGCGGGAGGTCATGTCCTGGGTGAGGCCGGTTTGCACGGCGTCGCGCATCACGTCGTAGGCCCGCTGCAACCCATCCCAGATTTCTTCTTCGGTGCGGCCCTTCTGCTCGATTTCGTAGGCCAGCACCGGCTGGTAGAGAGGCTCGCCAGTGGCGGCACAATGGGCACGCCAAGAGGTGAAATCAGTGAAAAGCAACGACATGGCGAGTGGGAGTTTAGAGGGCATGTAGCTGGTGTGTACCAGCCTTTAAAACGGGAACTTCGGGTGTTTAGCCAGCTACTGAGGTAATTCGTCCAGAGCAAGCCGAATACCCTGCAAATGACTGTATTTTGGGCCAACAATCATTCAACGCTATTCGCTCATTTTGTTGGCTTTCTCTTCACTCCGTACTTATACTACCGCCTGCTACCTGCTGCTAGCAGTGCCCTTCACTAGCTGTCATCTGAACTCTTCGCGCACAAACAGCGAAGAGGACAAGCAGATAGCAGAAGAGTTTTTACTGGATTATTTTTCCAATCAGCAGATGGACAGCACGGCGGCAAACTTCCGTTTATTTTCCAAGCAGTTCTGGCAGGTCTCTCCTCGCGAAAAAATGGAGAAAATGGTTGCTAAACGCAATGAAATACTGGGCCGTCTCAAAAGCACAGAATTGGGCCAATGGCAAACCGTTGTAGTCAGCGGCTCCGACCCAGCCAGCAAGTACGTGCTGCAATACAAGAACAAGTACGAAAAGGGAGAAGCCGTTGAAACCTTCACCATGCGCCGGGAGGGGGCGCATGATTCTATTCGGATTATAGGCTACAACATCAATTCTGACGCTTTCCTGCGTTGATTGGCTAGCTTCCACAAAAAACGGCGGGCAGTTTACGGTGCATAGTGCCGTAAACTGCCCGCCGTTTTTTGTGGAAGCTACACGCCAGCGGCGGCAGCTTCTTTGGTTTCGCTCACCAGCTTGATGCTGGCCGAGTTGATGCACAGGCGCAGGCCGCTCGGAGCAGGGCCGTCGGGGAAAACGTGGCCTTGGTGGGCGTCGCAGACGTTGCAGAGCACTTCCACGCGCACCATGCCGTAGCTGGTGTCTTTCTTGTAGCGGATGGCGCTTTCATCCACGGGCTGCGTGAAGCTCGGCCAGCCGGTACCCGACTCGAACTTGGTGCGCGAGTCGTAGAGAGGCGTGCCGCAGCAGATGCAGGCGTAGAGGCCGGCTTCGTGGGCTTCGCAGTATTCGCCGGTGAAGGCGCGCTCGGTGCCGTGCTGGCGGGTTACGTGGTATTGCTCGGGCGTAAGTTGGGCTTTCCACTCGGCATCGGTTTTCTCTACGCGGCGGGGCGAAGGAACTGGGTGATTGGCCAAGCGGATTACGTCGTTCCAGGTTTGCATATTGTTGGTTTTGGGGTCAGCAGGTTGGAGTCTTACAAGCAAAACGCAAACGGACCGCCGGAAGTTTACTCTGCACGGCTGAGGTTGATGGCAAAGGCTATTTTATAAATCTTCATGCTCAACTTGCTCCTCAACACTGAACTTTTGCCAGTGCTGACGTGCAAACGTCAGGAATGCAGGCGGGGCAGTCCGAAACTCCGCCTCGGTTTGGTAGTAGCCTTCGGTATTACCCTGTTCTCGCTGGGCGGCACTAAGCTTATCAAGACAACAGGGGTTGCGGGGTTGCTGCTGCTGAGCCGGAACAGAATCGTACTGCACTAGGGAGGAACCGCGCAGGGCGTATTTGGCGGCACCGGCTCGCATAATCAGCTTTAGGTCGGCGCCGCTTATGTCGCCTCGGCACGCTAGAGCGTATACCAACGTGGTTTCACTACGGCCATTTTGGTCTAAATCAGTTACGGTTGTGCTACCAGGCTGGAGGCGCAGTGTCATATCAAGAGGACAGTCGGTAACGGCATCTTGGAGACGCCACAACTCGCTGTACTCTGTTTGCTTTGGCTGGCGCACGTATTGCCGGACAGCCAGGCGAGCAGTTCGCTCTAAATCCGTCATTTCCTGCTCTTCCGTGGAATCGGAAGAGGGATTTGCCTGCTGCTTTGAGTTAGATACCGTTCGGAATGCTACCAGCATATTTTCTCCGTTGGCGTCGTTCCAGCGCCACGCTTCCAGTAGCTGCCCCGGCAGGCGCAGCTTAGCCGGAATATCAGCCAGCTTTACGGCTTGCGGGGTATAACGAGTAGTGGGCGTGCTGGGCACCGAGTCAGGAGAAACGCTGGCCGTTGCTGCCGGCGAGCCGGTTTGGGCTTGTTGGTTGGCGTTATCGGAGCAGGCTGCTAGACTAGCAAGCAGCAGAATCCATAAAGTTTTGCGCATTTCCCGTAAGAGCTAGGTGTATTCCAGAAGCAGCAACTTATGAAAATCCTTTCTGCCGACCAGACCCGCGCCGCCGACCAGGCCACCATCAAAGCCGAAGGCATCCGCTCCGATGAGCTGATGGAGCGCGCCGCTTCCGCTTTCAGCGACTGGCTGATGGACCGGCTAAGCCTACTCACTCCGCACGAGGTGCATATCTTTTGCGGCCCCGGCAACAACGGCGGCGACGGCCTAGCCGTGGCCCGGCACTTGCACTTGGCGGGCTATGCCGTACAGGTGTGGCTACTGCCCGCCGACAAGTACTCGCCCGACTTCACCGTAAACCGCCAGCGTCTGCCCACCGAGGTACTGTGCACTCACTTGAAGCCCAAGAAACTACCCTCAGTATCCCCCAAAGCTACTGTAGTAGATGCCTTGTTTGGCACCGGGCTGAGCCGGCCCCTCGCTGGCCTGGCCGCTGAGGTAGTGGAGCATCTCAATGATTCAAAGGCCACCATCTACGCCATCGACCTGCCTTCCGGCTTGTTTACCGACGCACCCCAGCCCTCAGAAAGCGCCGTGGTGCAGGCTCAGTACACGGTAGGGTTCGAGTTGCCAAAACTAGCGTACCTGCTACCGCAGAATGCCCGGTTTGTAGGCGAATGGGAGGTGCTACCAATTGGGTTGAACACCGAGTTTATCCACAATACTGATGTGGACAACCACTTTGTCAACACTGCATTCCTGACTGGGCGCTATCCGAAACGGCCGAAATTTGCCCACAAAGGCACTTTCGGACATGCGCTGTTGCTGGCGGGCAGCTACGGCAAAGTAGGAGCGGCGGTGCTGGCGGCGCGGGCCTGTCTGCACGGCGGCGTGGGCTTACTTACGGTGCGTACCCCGGCCGTAGGATATACCATTCTGCAAACGGCCGTACCAGAGGCCATGGCCCTCACCGACCCAGCCACCGATTTCGTAACCGAGCTGCCCGACCTGAAGCCGTATGCTGCCGCAGGCATCGGGCCGGGGCTAGGGCAGGAAGAATCGACGGCGAATGTGCTGTGCCAGCTGCTACGGAAAGCCGCCGAAGCTTCGTTGGCGCTGGTTATTGACGCCGACGCCCTCAACATCCTGGGTACGCACCGCGAACTGCTGGATGATCTTCCTCCCAACGCATTGCTTACCCCCCACCCCAAGGAGTTTGAGCGCCTCACCGAACCCGCCCACGACGACTACCACCGGCTGGAACTACTGCGCGACTTTTGCGCCCGCCACCGCTGCTACTGCGTGCTTAAAGGCGCCTACACCGCCCTTGGCACCCCCGAAGGCCCACTGTACTTCAACAGCACCGGCAACCCCGGCATGGGCACCGGCGGCAGCGGCGACGTGCTAACCGGCCTACTCTTGGCCCTGCGCGCCGACCAGCGCCTCTCACCACTCGATGCGGCATTGCTCGGCATCTTCGCCCACGGCCGTGCCGGCGACTTAGCGGCCCAGCAAACCGGCGAAGCTGGCCTCATTGCCGGCGACATTGTACGTTTCATTGGGCCGGCACTAGCGGAGCTGGTAAGCTGACGGTGGTTGTTTAACTCACCACTTCACCACATACACCACCAGAAACTGAAAGATCATCACGCCATCGGTGAGCAAGGCGAAGTAGTAGTCGGAGCGGGTTTCTTCGGCATACCAGATAGTGCTGGCCGCGGCCAGTAGCGGCAGGGTTAGCACCAGTGCCTCCGCCGTTCCTACGCCTGCGGGCACCACTATGCCCGCCAAAACCAACGCGCCCAAGGCTATCCATTTGGTGGCAGGTACGCCGAACATGCCCGGGAACGTGCGGGTACCGGTGTGGAGGTCTTTGGTATAGTCGCGGATGTCGAACACGAATGCCAGGGCCAGAATGAAGAAGAAGCGTCGTAGAAACAATACCCCCACTACCGGTCCCAAAAGTGGCTTATTGAGGTGCAGCGCGGGTACCCACACCGTCACGGCCGCCCACACGTAGGCAATCAAAAACACTTTGAGCAGCGGCAAGTCGCGGAGGGCACGCCACTGCCCGCGCACCTTCACCACCGGCAGCGAGTAGAGCATGGAAATAGCCGCCAGATGCCCCAGAAACAGCATCAGATGTTGCCACCCATCCAGAAAAAACAACGTCCCCGACACGCCCAGCGCCACCATTGCCAAAGCCAGCAGTTCCCGGCGGTGCTCCAGCATCCAGCGCTTGCGCCCCGACAGCATCAGCGGTTGCCCGTGCTTGTAAGGTAGCACACTGTCGATGTTATAAAGGAAAAGCGTGGCCGTGAAAATCATCAGCCCCAGCCGGAACGGGATGTGCACCTGCCAGAACAGAAACGTAGACCAAGTCAGGGCCAAGGCGGCCAGCGCCAACCACGTACTGCTATACAGCACGGCATCGAGCCCGCGCCGCCACTGTGGCACACGCACCACACCGGCATCCGGCGCAGTGCTCGACGAATGAAGTGGCTCTGGCGACATGTGGTATTTGTTGGCTTATTTCCTGCTTGCACTATGACTGGCACTTAATGCTGACCGTCCAACAGCAAATAACAACCAATTCTTGCCTTTTTCCTGGCAGCTCACCTCAATGGGCTGGGTTGGCTCAACCCTAGTCCGCAGGTAGATCAACGTCCTTAGTCACGCCATAATGCGAAGGAACCCACTCTACGCACACAGCAAGGCCCTCCCCGAACGTGGTTCAGGAAGGGCCTTGCTGTTGATACGCTGACGCTAGAGCTTACAGCTCAACGCCGCTGGTCTTTTCTACCGACTCCGAAGCGGCCCCGTTGGGGAATGTTTCGTTGTAGAGCTTGATGCTGTCCTCGATGATGCGGTAGGCATCCTCGCGGCCCATGAAACGCTCTACCGTTACGTGCTTGTGTTCCAAGGCTTTGTAGTCCTCGAAGAAGCGCTGCATCTCGTTGAGCGTATGCGGCGGCAAGTCGGAAATATCGTTGAAGTGATTCACCGAAATATCGTGCGCGGCTACGGCAATGATTTTGTCGTCTTCCTCGTCGCCGTCAATCATTTGCATCACGCCAATCACCTTGGCTTCCACCAGGCACATGGGTACGATATCAACCGAACACAGTACCAGGATGTCGAGGGGGTCGTTGTCGTCGCAGTAGGTTTTCGGAATAAAGCCGTAAGCGGCCGGATAATGCACCGCCGAGAATAGCACACGGTCCAGCTTGAGCAAGCCGCTTTCTTTATCTAACTCATACTTGGCCTTCGAGCCTTTCGGAATTTCAATGATGCCGTTTACGGTTTGAGGAGTGTTGGTGCCACGCTCCACATCATGCCACGGGTTAAAATGAGCCATCGAGTTATGTTTCGGTTACTTGTTACTACGGTCTAAATTTATCCTGATTTCAGGAATAAACGTTCTTTTTAAAAGAATGGTCGTGCAAAATGCAACTATCCTTTAATATAACCAAAGGCAACTCGGTTGCTTCCGCTTTTATTTACCAAGCACCTCCGGCAGCGGCACGCCAGTACAGCCGTCGGGCTCCTGAATATTGAGCCATTGCGCCAACGTAGGGGCAATGTCCACAATACGCGCCGGCGCTACCGAGCGGCCCTGCTTCACGTGCCAGCCCCAGAATATCAACGGAATATGCGTGTCGTAGTTGCCCGACGAGCCGTGCGTGGTGCCCTTATTTACCGGATACTGGTACGATTCCAGCCAGCCCGGTTCCAGCACCACCATTACGTCGCCGCTGCGCTTGGGGAAATAGCCGTTCTCCAGGTACATCAGCATCCCGCTCTCCCAGTGCGACTTCTGTAAATCGTCGGCGGTGATGGCGCGCGTAACGCCTGCGTAGCCAATCATAATATCGGCCACTTCATCCTGCACGGCACGTAGCGTTAGTTTTTTCTGGGCAATGAGGGGGCGGTTGAGGTACACCTGCTGGTTTTCATAGCTCAGCACCCACTTACCAGCCCCGTGGCGGCGCACCAGTTCCTGCTGCAACGAGTCGCGCATGAGGCGCGGCCCCACCGAGCCGGCCGGAATCCGCTGGCTACGTAAGAAGTCCGGCGAGTGAGCCGCACCGTGGTCGGCGCTGAGGAATACCAGCGCCTGGCCTTTGCCCACGGTTTTGTCGAGGTAGTCGAGCACGCGGGCCAGGTCCTGGTCGAGGCGCAGATACGTGTCTTCGGTTTCAATGGCATTCACCCCAAACTGGTGCCCCACATAGTCGGTACTGCTGAAGCTGAGCGCCAGAAAGTCGGTTTCACCACGCTGCCCCAGCTGCTCGGCCCGGATGGTTTCCAGCGCAAAGTCGGCGGTGAGCGAGTTACCAAATGGCGTGCTCCGAATCAGGTCGAGGTTGCGGACGGCAGCCGGCACTTTCTCGGCACCGGTGGGCTGGCTGGGCGTTACGGCCGGGCTGGTGCCGGCACTCAGCGTAGGCAAATCGTGCGGGAATACGGGTTTGGCTTCGCCCTTGAACGCGCCTTCCCACGGTACATCGTCGGCGGTGCTTTCCGTGTACTGCGCAATGGGCAGCAGCGTGGTCCAGGGTTTATCGAGGTACTGCGCAGCGCGGTTCTGGGCGTTGAACTTGGTTACCCACTCGGGCAGGCTGTTCTGGTAGAACGTGCTGCTGATGAAAGCCCCATTGGTGCCGTCGTACCAGTAGGCGGCGTTGGCGGCGTGCCCAGCCGGCAGGATCGAGCCCCGGTCTTTGATACACACCCCAATTACCTTGCTCTGGAAGTTGGTGGCCAGCCGCAGCTCATCGGTAATGGTGCTGGTAAGCATGTGGCGTGGGCTCTGTTGGCCAGCCGCTGCCGTGCCGCCCACGGCTTGCACGGTTTTGTCTTCGGTCACGTAAGTGCCTTTGCCTTCCTCACGCACCAGCCAGTTGTTGCCTACAATACCGTGCACCGAAGGCGTAGTGCCGGTATAGATGCTGGCGTGGCCCGGCCCAGTGTACGTGGGCACGTAGTTGTAGTGGGTGTTGGAGTAATTGAACCCCTCCCCCAGCAGCCGCCGGAAGCCACCGTTGCCATACTTGTTCCAGTAGCGGTATAGGTAGTCGTAACGCATCTGGTCGACCACAATGCCCACTACCAGTTTGGGGCGCGACAAGGGCTTCTGCTTTTGCGCAAAAACAGGGCTGGCCAAGGCAGCGGCCAGCACGAAACTCAGGCTCTTTTTCAAATCAACATAGTAGGAGCAATAGCCCCTTAGGTACGAGGCTGCAAAGATAGGCCATCGGGGCAGGACCAAGCGCCACAGCAGCAAAATCGAGCGTATCTGCGTAAAGAAGTAACAAGCGGTTCACATTCCGAGCTGCCCTCTTCTTGCTTATGCCTGATACCCCTGCTTACGCCCTCATCTTCGACATGGATGGCGTCCTCGTTGATAACACCGCTTACCAGGCCCGCGCCTTCCAGCTCTTGTTCCGTGACTTAGGCCTTACCACCAACGCTCGTCGCCTGCTTGAGCGTTTGAACGGCATGCCGGCCACCGCCATCCTGAAAACCGTTTTCACCCACGATGTACCCAAGAAAAAGCTGGAAGAATACGCCACTCAGCGCGAATTTCTCTACCGCACCCTCTATTGGGACAAGCGCCGGGAGGTACCGGGCCTCACGCCGTTTCTGCAAGCGGCCCGCGCCGCCGGCTTCAAAATCGGGTTGGGCACCGGCTCCATCAACGAAACCATCAGCTACCTCATCGACCACCTAAATATCCGACCGTATTTCGATGTGATTATCGGGAAAGACGACGTGGACAACGGCAAGCCCCACGCTGATACCTACACCCTCACGGCCCAAAAGCTGGGAGTGCCGCCCGAGCGGTGCCTGGTGTTAGAAGACGCCCTGATGGGCGAGCAGGCTGCCTACAAAGCCGGTATGCGCTGCCTGACCCTCAGCACTTCCATCAAACCCAGCAAGTTTCAGGCGCCACTAGCCGTAGTTAAAGACTTTACTACCCTCACGCCGGAGCGGATTATAGAATTGTTAGAACAACATCCTGAAGCGCCCAAGCCCAGCAAGGAACTGGCCAAGCGGCAATACATGCAGTTGTAGGTAGCCACATAAAAAAGGCCCGCCTCCGAAAGGAAGCGGGCCTTTTGCTTGGTAAGCATACTTTTTTACCGGCTGGCAGCCAAGGCTTCGGCACCACCCACGATTTCGAGAATCTCGGTGGTAATAGCTGCCTGGCGCGTACGGTTGTACGTTAGTTTCAATGACTTCAACAGTTCGCCGGCGTTTTCGGTGGCTTTGTCCATGGCCGTCATGCGGGCGCCGTGCTCCGAGGCATTGCTTTCCAGCACGGCCTTGTAGAGCTGTACCTTCAACGACTGCGGAATCAGCGTCTGCACGATTTCCTCTTTCGAGGGCTCGAAGATGTAATCCACGTTCATCGTTTTGGCATCGTTGGCCGCCGGCTCGGCGGGTACCAGCGGCAGCAACTGCTCGGCCCGGATGATTTGGGTGGCCACGTTCCGGAACTCGTTGTACACCATCACCACCTCGTCGAAGCGGCCTTCCCGGAACCCCAGCATAGCTTCTTCAGCAGCTACCCGCACCGTGTCAAACGAGAGCTTGCCGAATACGTGCGTGTAATTACCGAGCAGTGGCCCGCGCTTCCCGAAGTAGTCGTGCGCTTTCTTGCCAATGGCCATCATCGTCACGTTGCCAGCCGCTGCCTGCGCCGCGTACCGCTCCCGAATCAGGGCGTTTACGCCTTTGAACACGTTGCTGTTGAAAGCTCCGGCCAAACCACGGTCCGAGGTAACGGCAATAATCAGCACCTGGCGTACTTCCCGCTGCACGGCATACTCGCTTACTACCTCGCCATTAGTTTGACCTGTCAGGTTGGTAAGGATGCTATTGAGGCGCTGCGCGTAGGGGCGCATCCGCAAAATATTGTCCTGTGCCCGCCGCAGCTTGGCCGCCGCCACCATTTTCATGGCTTTGGTGATTTGCTGCGTGCTTTGCACAGATACGATGCGGTTGCGGACTTCTTTTAAGCTAGCCATTCTTGTTTGAATTAATAATTAAGAATTAAAAATTAAGAATTGCTCCCGTAACCTGATGGCATTTAGAGGCAACTCCTAATTCTTAATTCTCAATTCCTAATTATTAATTATTTCGTAGCGTACTGGGCCGAAAGGTCTTTGGCAACCTGACGGATGGCACCGATAATGGTGTCGTCGAGCTTGCCAGCTTTCAGGCCTTGCAGCGCCTCCGGGTGGCGGGTCTGCATGGTCTGGGTGAATTCCTTTTCGAAGTCCCGCACGCGGTTCACCGGCACTTGGTCGAGTAGACCGTTGGTAGCGGCGTAGATAACGGCTACTTGGTCTTCCACTTTCTGCGGCGAGAACTGGGGCTGCTTCAGGATTTCCAGGTTGCGGCGGCCACGCTCAATCGTGAGCTTGGTCGAAGCATCGAGGTCGGAACCGAACTTGGCAAAGGCTTCCAGCTCGCGGAACTGCGCCTGATCGAGCTTCAGCGTACCAGCCACTTTCTTCATCGACTTGATCTGGGCGTTACCACCCACCCGCGACACCGAGATACCAACGTTGATAGCCGGACGAATACCCGAGTTGAACAGGTTGGTTTCGAGGAAGATCTGACCGTCGGTAATCGAAATTACGTTGGTTGGGATGTACGCCGATACGTCACCAGCCTGGGTTTCGATGAGCGGCAGGGCCGTCAGCGAACCACCACCTTTCACCAGGTGCTTGATGCTGTCGGGCAAGTCATTCATGTCGCGGGCAATGGCGTCGGAAGCGTTGATCTTCGCGGCGCGCTCCAGCAAGCGACTGTGCAGGTAGAACACGTCACCAGGATACGCCTCACGTCCCGGAGGACGACGCAGCAGCAACGACACCTCACGGTACGCTACGGCCTGCTTACTCAAGTCGTCGTACACAACTAGGGCTGGGCGGCCCGTGTCACGAAAGAACTCACCAATGGCAGCACCCGTGAAGGGCGCAAAGAACTGCATCGGGGCCGGGTCAGCCGCCGAAGCCGAAACCACTACCGTATAGTCCATTGCACCGCCCTTGGTTAGGGCGTTTACCACCTGAGCAACCGTGGAGGCTTTCTGGCCTACGGCTACGTAGATGCAGAAAACCGGCTCACCACGGTCGAAGAACTCGCGCTGGTTGAGGATGGTGTCAATAGCAACGGCCGACTTACCGGTCTGACGGTCACCGATGATGAGTTCCCGCTGGCCACGGCCAATCGGAATCATGGCGTCAATAGCCTTGATACCCGTTTGCATAGGCTCGGTTACCGGCTGACGGTAGATAACGCCCGGCGCTTTACGCTCCAGTGGCATATCAAACGTTTCGCCCTGGATAGGACCACGACCGTCAATAGGCTGACCCAGCGTGTTTACCACGCGGCCCACGATGCCTTCGCCTACTTGAATAGACGCAATTTTATTGGTGCGGCGCACCGTAGCCCCCTCCCGGATATCAGAATAGTCGCCGAGCATTACAGCGCCTACGTTGTCTTCTTCCAGGTTAAGCACCAGGGCCTGAAGGCCGTTTTCAAATTCGAGCAATTCCCCCGACTGGGCTTTGCCCAAGCCGTAGATGCGGGCTACACCGTCGCCAACCTGCAGTACCGTACCAACCTCTTCGAGTTCGGCTTCGGTTTTGAAGTTGGATAACTGCTGCCGCAGAATGGCGGATACTTCATCCGGACGTACTTCTGCCATGATCTTATACTAAAGGTTGGTAGGGGTTCTTCGAGAATTCGTTGCGCAGCTTGCGCAGACGGTAGCTCACCGAGTCGTCAATCAGCTGGTCGCCGATGCGCAGCACGAAGCCACCGATGAGCGACTCATCTATTTTCTCGGTGAGGGTAACTTGTTGGAGGCCGGTTTGCTGACGCACCATCTGCTCTAACTCAGCGCGCAGGTAGGTGCTCAATGGCGTGGCCGTTGTAACTTCGGCTACCTGTACGCCGCGCAGGGCATTGTACTGAATCAGAAACTCGGAGCCAATAAACTCCAGCGCGCTTTCACGGTTTTTCTCGGTGATAATCGTGAAAAACTTCTCGGTGAGAAGTGACACTTTACCACCAAATACAGCGCGTAGAATAGCCAGCTTCTTGTCGTGCTTGACGATGGGATTACGCAGCAACAAACGCAAGTCACGGTTCTCAGTCAGCGTCTTGCTGAATAAGTCCATGTCGGCTTTCACTTGTTCCAGCGTACCCTGCTCCTCGGCCAGATCAAGCAAGGACTTGGCGTAGCGGGAGGCAACTCGTATTTCAGACATTGGAATGGTAGTAGGTAATCAGTAGTTGGTAGTAGGATTGACAACAGATCAACTGTGTCCTAATACCTACTACCCAATACCTATTACTAGTTGAGCTTTACTTCTTTCAAATACGAGTTAACGAGCTCCTTTTGAGCAGCATTATCAGATAGTTCGCGGCGCAGGATGCGCTCGGCAATATCGATAGACAACTGAGCAGCCGTATTTTTCACTTCGGCCAAAGCCGCGTTTTTCTCGTTCTGGATGGCTTCGCGAGCTTGGTTGATCATGCGGCCACCTTCTTCGGTTGCCTTGTTCTTCGCTTGCTCGATCAGCTTGTTGGAAACGTCGGTAGCTTCTTTCAGAATACGGTCGCGCTCCAAACGAGCTTCGGCCAATAGCTTTTCGTTGCCAGCTTGGAGAGCCTGCATTTCCAGCTTGGCTTGACTGGCAAGACGCAGCGCGTTTTCGATAGAGTCTTCCCGCTCGTTGAGGGCGCTCAGGATAGGCTTCCAAGCAAATGTGCGCAACAAAAGCAGCACAATGCCGAAAATCACCAACTGCCAGAAAATCAGGCCAAACTCGGGGGTTACAATTTGCATGAGAGTAGTGTAGTGCGTAGTGAATACCTGGTATCGGATAGGCAGTCAGGTGGGGCGCCGAAAACGGGGTAAGCCTTTACCAGACTGTCCAACACGTACTACCAACAAAAGCCAAGACAGCCCGCCACGCCGTGCGCCGAAGCGACGCGCGCAGCGGGCTGACCTTAGACTACCTCTATCTCTAGAGTTTGAACGAAATCAGCAGGCAAACTACTACTGCGAACAGCGCCAGACCTTCAATCAGAGCAGCTACAATCAGCATAGCAGTTTGGATTTTGCCTGAAGCTTCCGGCTGACGGCCGATGGCTTCCATAGCCTGACCACCGATGCGGCCAATACCCAGACCAGCACCAAGAGCAACCAAGCCAGCACCGATAGCGGCACCAAATACTGCCAGACCAGCGGAATTAGCAATCTGCAACAACAGAGAAAGAAGCATAAAACAGAGTTTTGGGGAAGTGAAAAACGAAAAAGAGAGTTAAAAAGCTTAGTGGGCGTGGTTGGCGTGGGCGTTGTCGGCACCGTCGCCGCCACCCATCTGGTAGTCGGCATCGTGGTGCTCTTCCACTGCGCCACCGATATACATGGCCGTGAGCAGCGTGAAGATGTACGCCTGCAGGATGGCTACTAACAGCTCAAGCATGTTGATGAACAAGCCAAAAGCAAGCGTAACCGGCGCAACACCAACGTTGCGGAAGATGAAAATGAGCGAGATGAAGCTCAGGATTACAATGTGGCCCGCCGTGATGTTAGCAAACAGACGAACCATCAACGAGAAAGGCTTTACGAGGATACCGATGAGTTCCACCGGAATCATGATGGGCAGCAATGCCTTCGGTACGCCGGGCGTAGCGAAGATGTGGTGCCAGTAGTTCTTGTTGGAGCTGAACAGTGTAATAAGCAAAGTCAACACGGCCAGCGTCAGGGTCACGGCAATGTTGCCGGTGAGGTTAGCGCCACCTGGAAGCAAGCCGAGCAGGTTATTGAACCAGATAAAGAAGAAAACCGTGAGCAGATACGGCATATACCGCTTGTACTTCGGGCCGATAGACTTTTTGGCTACTTCGTCGCGCACAAATACGATGATAGGCTCGAAGAACGACTGGATGCCTTTTGGTGCTCCGGTACCGCGCTTGGCATAGCCGCGCGCAACCGTTGTGAATACCACTACCAGCAACAGCGCGCTCAACATAAGTGAGGCAACGTTTTTGGTAATCGAAAAATCGTATACCTTGCTACCGTCTTCGGCTTCCAGATGCTCATGCTCCAGTTTCAGACCGTCGTATTCCTTGCCTTCGGCCAAGTTGCGCGAAGAGAAAACCGACAAACCTTTATTAGGACGATACGCAATGACGGGTAGGTACGTAGTGTAATGGTCGTCGCGGTCGGTGGAAAACCAGTGCCACTCGTGCGAGTCGCCGATGTGGTGCAGAATCATCTCACCGGGGCTGAAAGCCTCCTTATCGGTGGCTTCGGCCGTTGTAGCGGCAGGCTCGTTGGCGAAAACGGGAAGCGTGAGAATACAGAAAAGTGCTATCAGTAAGCGCTTCATTCAGAGTGGCTTAAGGTGAGGTTCACTGAAAATTCATTTTGTGATTTCACCCGGTTTTGAAAACGGGCGCAAGTTACTCAGAACGCTCCAGACTTCAAACCCGGAGTAGAGAAAATAGCCGACGAAGAACACCCCGAGGAAGGCATAGGTACCCGCGCCTTCATGCGCCCCCCCGGTGTACAGGTACACGAGCACAACTACAGCCGAGAGGAGTAGCCGCACGACCATCGAACTGAAGTAGGCCACCATGAAATTGTTGGGGTTGGCGCGTACGAGCCGTGCCGTAAACCAATAAGTAGCAGCCGTGAGTGCGGCGTAATACCCCAGCACGTAAGATGCCAACGGATGCACAACAGCCGTACCATAGCGGGCATGCAGCAAATACAGCGTACCGTAGAGCAGCAGAGTCAGCAGTAGCAAATGACCGAGGAACCTTAGCAAACCGAATACTTGGAAACGAGCTTATAGATTAAAACACCCTTAAAAAGGGGGCACAAAGGTAGTAAGCAAAAGAATAGAAATATCCTTTGGTGTAATATCATTTCATTTGTTGCTCATCTACTGTGTGATAGGCGCTACTCGTTCGACACTGAGCGAATCACCTGATACATGGCCGCAAATACGGATACCAGCATCAGCACGATGGTTGCCCAGGGGCTAATACCGAAACGGCCATCAAGCCAAATGCCCAGCCAAGTCCCTAAGCCAATAACGGCCAGCATTTGCAGGCCCAGACCAGAGTATTTAATGAAATTATTGCCGCGTGGGCGCTGCGAGTTAGGGGAGGGAGTGGCAGGCATAGTGGGTGGAATAAAGCTGGTAATACAGGCTTCTTACGCCTGTGTTGGGCCCAGGTGACAGTAGGATAAGCAAAGCACCGGCAAGGGCTGAGAAAAAGCGTAATTTTACTGACTGAATGACGTTGTGACTTATACGCAACGGTGCGCAGCCTGAACAATTTGGTCGGCTACGTGCGTTGGCGTAGCTGTAAATCCGTACTTCCGACCTGTTCTTGCCTTGACTCGATACTCGACTTTTCGCCTGTTTTCCGTTCCGGTGGCTGCGTTGCTGCTTATGGCTGGCATGGGTGGCTGTGCCTCGGAGCGCCGTAGCATGGTAGGCCACGCCTACGACAACGTAGTAGCCCGCGACAATGGCTACTTTCTGGGCCGGGAGAAACTACGCGCGGTAGAGGCCAAGCTGTACGCGGCGCGGCAGAACGACTACAACCGCACGCTGCCTCTATTCCCGACACTGGACGAAGCTACCGTAGCCACTGTGGCTACCGATTTGGAAGATGTGGTGAAGAAAGCATCGTTGCCCATTCAGTACCGGTCGGCTTCTGACTGGACCGACGACGCCTACCTGCTGATTGGAAAGAGCCGCTTCTATAAAATGGAGTACGAAGACGCGGCCAAAACTTTCAAATACGTTAACAGCACCAGCAAAGACCCGAATGCTAAGCATGAAGCCTTGATTTGGCTGATGCGCACTTTCTTGGCAACCAAGGAGCTGGAAAATGCCAAGGCGGTATCCGACGTGTTGGATAAAGAAGAAGGCCGGGAGAGCAACGCCAAGGAACTGTTCTTAACCCGCGCCGACTACTACCTCAAAATAGACGAGCCAGCCAAGGCCATTGAGAACCTGGAGAAGGCCGTGCCGTTGGTGGAGCCCAAGAACGAACAGTCGCGCACCCGTTACATTCTGGCCCAGCTGTATCAGGCGCAGGGTGAAGACAAGAAAGCCTACGCGGAACTCAATAAGATTCTGAAGAAGAACCCACCTTATGAACTAGACTTCTTCTCGAAACTGATGCTGGGCCAGGTTTCCGATTTGAACCAGGACGACAAAACCCGGCTCGATAAGTATTTCGCCAAGCTGCTGAAGGACACTAAGAATAAAGAGTACCGCGACAAAATCTACTATGAAATGGCGCGGCTCAATTATCGGCAGCAGCGCTACGAGGAAGCACTAGCGCTGCTTCGGCAGTCGGCACGGGCGGGCGGCAGCAACAAGGCCCAGAAGTCGTACACGTATCTGTTGGCGGGGCGCATCTACTACGAGAACCTCCAGAAATACCGCTTGGCGGCGGCTTACTATGATAGCACGGTGCAAAGCCTACCCAAGGAAGCACCTGATTATGCAGCCATTTCAGAGCGGGCGGGTATTCTGAAAGATTTTGCCCAGCAGGCCACCATCATTGAAACGCAGGACAGCCTGCAGACGCTGGCGCGCTTGGATACCGTGGAGTTGCGCACGCGCCTAACGGCCGTTGCCGACGCCGAGTTGGAAGCAAAGCGCAAAGCCGCTGAGGCGCTTGCCCTGAAACAGGAGCGCGACAACAACCGGCAAACCGCAACGGGCGTGAGTACCTCTCGCGACCTACAAACCGACATAAACTCAGAAGACTTCATTAATGGCAGTACCGGGGCCAAGTGGTATTTCGACAACCCTACGGCCATGAGTACCGCCCGGGCCGACTTCATTCGCAAATGGGGCGACCGGCCGCTACAAGACAACTGGCGTACCGTAACGGTAGTCAGCTCTTCGCCCGTCACGCCTAATGGCGGCAATGTGCCGGTTAGCATTGCGGGGGCCAACCAAAGCAAAGTAACCGCCGGCGCCACGGATGGCCTAGGCCAAGCTACCGCAGATGCAGACCCAGCCACTCAGCGCAAGGCCTTGGTAGCGAAGTATCGGCAGGCGCTGCCGCTCACCAGCGCACAAATGGCGGTTTCGGAGAAGCAAGTAGAAGAGGCGTTGTTTGCATTGGGCGGCATCTATAACCAGCAGCTACGGGAGCAAGTACCGGCCGCCGAAACGTATGAGAAGCTGCTCACGCGTTTCCCGCGCACCACTCATTCGCCGGAAACTTACTACAGCCTGTACCTTATTTATAAAGAGCAGAAAGAGCTGGCCAAGGCTGAAATCTACGCCCAAAAGCTGCGCCAGGAGTTTCCAACATCTGCCTACGCCCGGCTCGCCGCCGACCCTGAATACTTACGGCGTACGTCGTTGGTGAACAAGGAAGTAGCCATTCAGGTGGATTCAGCTTTCGTGCTTTATAAAAACCAGGACTTCAAAAAGGCTTCGGCGCTGCTGGCCGCTACCGCCAAGAAGTTTCCGGAAAACGACCTCAACGACCGAATAGCCTTCCTGAACGCGCTGCTGGATACGCGCACCCAAACGCCACCCGTGGCCAAGGCTGCGGTAGAGAAATTCCTAAAGGACTATCCTCAGTCGCCTCTAACCGGGCAGGCTCGTACGTTGCTGACGTCCTACCAGAAATACAGCACCGGCGAAATTCAGGGGGCTTTGGCTTCCACGGAGAAACCTACCGTGTCTATGTTCCGCCCTGGCGAGGTCAACAACCGGGTCCGCATCATTTATGACACGCCTGTAATGCCTAAAGCAACTCTTACCACTCCAGCACCCAAAGTGGAAGCTCCGGCTACTCCCGAATCGGGTAAGCAGCCCGCTGATAAAGCAGTTAAGTCAACTACTCCCGCCGACTCATCGGCAGTGCCGGCAGCTACTCCGGCTGCCCCGGCCATCGACCCTGTGAAAGCAGCTCGGATGGCGGCGGCTCAAGCACGCGCCCGAGGCAAAAAACCTGCAAAATCTGCTCCCATAGCAAATACTCCAGCCACTACGCCTCCGGTTCCTACCCCTACCACAACTCCCACGCCATCCGCTACTACGCCGCAGCCTGCCACCACCCCTGCCCCGCCGGCTCCGGCTACTCCAGCTTCGCCTTATGCGGCTACGCTTAACCCGGCAGGTGCTCACGCGGTGGTTCTGGTCTTTCCGAAAGCAGCCGTTCCGTTGCAAGGTTTGCCAGCACAGCTTGGCACCTACAACAGCCGTTTCTTTAAAGCCAGCAACTTGCAAGTGCAGCAACAACCCCTCAGCGAATCGTTGGAACTAGTAGTCATACAGGGCTTAACCAGCGCCAAAGTGGCTCAAGGATACGCCTTGAAATTGCGCGGGCCTCAATCGCCGCTAAGCCGACTGCGGGGCGCGGGTTACCAAACGTTGGTTGTCGGTATTGATAACCTACCACTGCTGCTCCAGCGCCGCGACGTAGAGGAATACCAGCGTTTTTACGAGCAGAAATACCGTTAAATTCAATTAGAGG
Organism: Hymenobacter telluris; assembly: GCF_017313265.1. GTDB lineage: Bacteria > Bacteroidota > Bacteroidia > Cytophagales > Hymenobacteraceae > Hymenobacter > Hymenobacter telluris. The sequence continues at coordinate 64,449 of NZ_JAFLQZ010000005.1, forward strand.
TTAAGAGGCACGCTATTGAGAACATTCCGCTGACCCATTTGCCAGAGTCCAGCTAAGCTTTTCAATTCTTGGTTTTTAATTTCTAGTTCTTAATTCAAAAAATGGCTCAACCTGCCACTAAGTCTAAAAACACTCCCCGTAAACCGCAGCGGTCTGGCCGCTTTACTGCCTTCACGCGCACCTTGTGGGTGCTGTTTGGCGGTGGTTTTTTTGCCTTCTTGCTGTACATTCTGGCGGTTAGCGTCAATTTCCTGAACCTGTTCGGGCAAATGCCCAACCTCAAGTCGTTGGAAAGCCCGCGCAGTGAGTTGGCCTCAGAAGTGTATTCAGCCGACGGGGTGCTTATGGGCAAATACTTCCGCGAAAACCGCACGCCTGTTAGCTACGAGGAGCTAGCCCAAACCACCATCGATGCCCTGATTGCTACCGAAGATGCCCGCTTCGAGCAGCATTCCGGTATCGACCCGAAGGCCATGGCACGGGTAGTGAAAGGCTTGGTAGGCGGCGGCAAAAGCGGTGGGGGCTCTACCCTTAGCCAGCAATTGGCCAAGATGCTGTTCCGCACTCGGGAAGACCTCAACGACGGCAAGCTGAACGATGTGCCCGGCTTGCGCATGGTCATCACCAAAACCAAAGAATGGATTTTGGCCGTGCGGCTGGAACGCAACTATACCAAGCGCGAAATTCTGCGCATGTACCTCAATACGGCCGAGTTTGGCTCAAATGCCTTCGGGATTAACGTAGCCGCGAAAACCTTCTTCAACAAGCACCCCCGTGACTTGAAACTAGAAGAATCGGCGCTATTGGTAGGGCTGGTAAACGGCCCCTCGTGGTTCAACCCGGTGCGCAACCCAGAACGCTCCAAGCGCCGCCGCGACTGGGTGTTGAGCCAAATGCGCAAGTACAATTACATTCCGGAAGCCACGTACACTGCCACTGTAGCCAAGCCCATCAAGCTCGACTACAAGGTGGAAAACCAAAACGAGGGTATTGCGCCGTATTTCCGCACCGAGCTTAGCAAAGAGCTGCGCGAATGGGCCAAGGAAACCGAGCACGACCTCTACGCCGATGGCCTGAAGATTTACACTACCATCGACTCTCGGATGCAGAAATATGCTGAGGCCGCCGTGGCTGAGCACATGAAGCTGCAACAGAAGTGGTTTGATCAGCAGTGGAAAGGTCAGCAGCCGTGGCGTGACGAAAACGGCCGCGTGATTCCAAACTTCCTGAGCAACTCTATCAAGCGCACGGCTCGGTATCAGTCGCTAAATGCCCGCTACGATGGCAACAAAGACTCCATCAAGTACTACTTGAATAAGAAGTACAAGATGAAAGTCTTCACTTGGAACGGGGGTGAAAAGGAAGTGAATATGTCGCCGATGGACTCATTGGCCTACTATAAGCGGCTGTTACATTCCGGCTTTATGGCCATGAACCCCCTGAACGGCCAGATAAAGGCCTGGGTAGGCGGCATCAACTACAAATACATCAAGTACGACCACGTAAAGCAAGGCAAGCGTCAGCCAGGCTCCACATTTAAACCGTTCGTGTATGTAGCCGCCATCGACCAGGGCTTCTCCCCTTGCTACCAGCGCCCCGACGTAGCTACTACCTTCCCGGCCGAGCGGGGCCGCCCGGCCTATACCCCTCGCAACTTCGAGGGCTCGTACTCGGGTCGCACCTTCACGCTGCGGCAAGCCTTGGCTCGGTCCATGAACTCCATTACGGCCTGGCTGGTACAGAAAATAGGCCCTGATGTAATTGCCACCTACGCCAAAAACATGGGTATTACGTCGCCTATTGACGCCGTGCCCGCCATTGGATTTGGCTCTTCCGATGTTAGTATTTATGAATTGACTGGTGCGTATAGCACGTTTGTCAACAAGGGCGTTTGGACCCAGCCCATCATGGTAACGCGCATCGAAGACAAAAACCAGAACGTCCTTCGTGAATTTGTGCCCCGGACCCGCACGCCGTTGAGCGAAGAAACTGCTTACCTGATGACCTATATGCTGCGGGGCGCAACCGAAGAACAAGGCGGCACCAGCATCATTCTGAAAGGCGGTTTCAAGTTTCCTTATGAAATGGGTGCCAAAACCGGTACTACCTCCAACTACTCCGACGGCTGGTTTATGGGCCTCACGCCCAACCTCGTCTGTGGCATGTGGGTGGGCGGCGAAGACCGGAGCATCCACTTCCGCACTGGCGCGTACGGCCAAGGCTCCCGCTTGGCGTTGCCGCTCTATGGCATCTTTATGAAGAAGGTGTACGCCGATAAAAACATCGACATCGACAAAAAGCCTTTTCCAAGGCCCGATACCCTAAGTGTGGAAATAGACTGCTCACGCTACTACAACGGCGCCAAGCGCGACACTATCCCGTACGACCAGAAACTCAACCAGGCCGACTTAGACGACCTTAACAACGAGGATATCTAATTGCTTGTTGCTTGCAACATAAAACAAGAAATGACCAGCGACTTTTGCTGGTCATTTCTTGTTTAAGCAGGTTGGGTAGCATATTCTACCCTTCTTGTTGCTATTCGAACTACCTGTTTGAATCAGCGTACCACAACTACCAGCGCAAACCCACTATTTATGGCCGCCCAAGCCCATCTACAAGACCAGATTCGCCAGCTGCCGCACCGCCCAGGTGTGTACAAGTACTTCGACGACGAAGGCATCATCTACGTGGGTAAAGCCATAGACTTGCGTAAGCGGGTGAGCAGCTATTTCACCAAGCAGGACCACAACAAAAAGACGCAGCAGCTTGTCAAGAATATTAAGCGCATCGAATTCACCATTGTAGATAGTGAATCAGATGCTTTTCTGCTGGAAAACAACCTCATTAAGCAGCATCAGCCCAAGTACAACATCCTACTCAAGGATGGCAAAACCTATCCTTACCTGCTGCTAACCAACGAACGGTTTCCGCGCCTTATTCCCACGCGCAACAAAGTCCCCGGCGACGGTCATTACTTCGGGCCGTATGCCAATGGGTCTTCACTAAACGTGGTATTGGAGCTGATTCGGGCATTGTACCCGCTACGTACCTGCACGTATAATCTTGCCCCGCAAAACATAGCTGCTGGCAAGTTCAAGGTGTGCCTGGAGTATCACTTGGGTAATTGCAAAGGTCCGTGCGAGGGCCTGCAAGATGAAGAAACCTACAACCAGTACATCCAGCAGATCCGGCAGATTCTTAATGGCAACCTGAGTATTCCTAAGCAATACTTCCGGGAGAAGATGACGCAGGCAGCACAGGAAATGCAGTATGAACTAGCCCATCAATTCAAGCAGAAGCTCGACCGGCTGGATGCGTTTCAGGCTAAGAGCACTATCGTCAACGCGTCGCTCTCCAATATTGACGTCTTTAGTATTGCCTCCAACGAAAAGCTGTCGTTCATCAACTATTTGAAGGTAATGAACGGCTCTATCATTCTCACGCAGTCGGTAGAGGTACAAAAGAAACTCGACGAACCCGATGAGGAAATTTTGGCCGTAATGCTGATGCAAATGCGCCAAGAGTTTGATAGCCAATCCAAGGAAATTCTCACCAATGTTGCCTTGCCGGTCTTGCCCCTGCCTGGCGTCACCATCACGCAGCCACAAATCGGCGACAAGCGCAAGCTGCTGGAGCTTAGCATCAAGAACGTGCTGTACCTGCGCAAGGAAAAGGAGAGCATGAATGAGCGCAGCAAGGACCTGAATGAGGTCCGGATTATGGAAACCATCAAGAAAGACTTGCGCCTAACGGAGCTGCCTAAGCACATCGAATGCTTCGACAACTCCAACTTCCAGGGCGACAATCCGGTGGCTGCCATGGTGTGTTTTCGCAACGCTAAGGCTAGCAAGAAAGACTACCGCCATTACCATATCAAAACCGTGGTAGGCCCCAACGACTTCGACTCCATGTACGAAGTCGTGTCGCGCCGCTACCGCCGCCTTGTTGACGAAGGCGCTTCACTTCCCCAACTCATTATTATCGATGGCGGCAAAGGACAGCTGGGCATGGCTGTTAAGGCACTGAAAGACCTTAGCCTTTGGGGTCAGATAGCCGTGATTGGCATTGCCAAACGCCTCGAAGAAATCTACGTTCCCAACGACCCTCTGCCACTTTACATCGATAAGAAAAGCGAGTCATTACGCCTTTTTCAGCGCATGCGCGACGAAGTGCACCGCTTCGGCATCACCTTCCACCGCAGCCGCCGCGACGCTGCTACGCTCAAGACGGAACTAACCGATGTTAAGGGGCTTGGCCCCATTACTGCCGATAAATTGTTGAGCAAGTTTAAATCGGTTAAGAAGATCAGAGAACTGAGTGAAGCGGAGCTAGTATCGGAAGTAGGCAAAGCAAAAGCTCGAGTCTTGATCAACTACTTCTCTCAGCAAGAACAAGCTTCTCCTGAATAGAAGGCAAAGAAAAAGCCCCAGCCGTATTGGCTGGGGCTTTTTCGTCTAAGATTAGAACCTTCGTAGCTCTAGAAGCTCCAGAGGTTATACTCGTACTCAATAAGGTCAGCGGCTGCTTGCTGCGAAGCCAGAATACCTTGCTGCTGCCCACCGTAGATTTCGTCCAGACGAGCATCATTCGGGTTCGAAACCTTCACGATGTACGAATTGAACAACCACAGCTCAAACGCATCAGCTAAGTTCTTGTGTTGGGCATCGTTCTGCGAATTGAACCAGATAGCCTTATCCGGATTATTGCGGAACACCTTCACCAAGTCACTGTACTTGAACGTGGCAATTGGTTTTTCAATACCCGAAGTATTGGAAGCCAACGTGGAAGGAACTACTAAGGTGATGGTTTTGATGTCGTGATACATTCTCGACCGTTTCTTATCGAAGATCATATCCTCTTTCAATTCCATCTGGTACAAGTCCTTGTAACGGTACTCGTAGCTAGGCGGCGGAGCTGGCTTTTTAGCAACTGGCTTGCTGCCCTTTTTAGGCTTCGGAGCGCCCCAATCGTCAGCCGATTCGTCAGAGAAGCCTGCTGCTCTTTCTTCGTCGCTGAGGCCCGCACTAGCTTCAGCGTAGGACATATTGCCTGTCACTTCGGCTGGGGTGAAGGTTCTGGTCAACGAATCATTGCGGTAAGCCATCAACTCGCCTCGCTTCACGGCATCAATGATTACCCGGCTGATTTCTTTGCCTTCCGAGAACATCGGCTTGTTTTGCTTTTCACGCAAATCAACGGCCCGCAGAATCGTTTTGCGGAACATGATATCCGAATTCGGAATCGGGCGATACGAGCCGTTGCTGCTCGCCGTAGTGGCTTGTTCCTGTGCCGACGCTGCCCCTGACAGCATCAGACCAGCCGTCAGAGCGGCGAGAGAAAAGAATTTGTTCATACCGGGATAATCAAAAAGGAGCTGCAGTTAGTTCAGTGGAATAACGCTTACAGCAGCGGAATATTGAATTGCTTCGACACATTCACGTCCTCAGTGTTATTCTGGAAGTTCATGCGCTGCACTTGTTTTACTTCGATGTAAAGACGGTCGCCTTCACGAGCACTATTTACTACGCTACTCAAGTCAACAGTCGGGCCATTAACCGGAATCATTGGCATGGCCGGGCGCTTGCCGCGTACCAGCGTGATTTCGTAGCGCGACACACGGTAACGTGCATCCTCCGGCAGGAACGTAGCGAAACCAGCGTCTGGTACGGCACGCAGTTGCATGTTCCGTACTGCCGTGATTGGCGTGCCCTGCTTCTCGTTAGCCTCACGGCCACCCACGATGCACTTAATTTCTGGCTTAGGAATCGGGCGAACCTGGAAGGTTTGCGAACCAATGGCGTTACCGCCGCTGCTTACGTTCAGAGTTACTTCTTTCGAGTTTGGTACCAACGTTACCTCACCTTTAGCCGAACCCTTGATGGTGGCAGCACCCGAAGCCGAGAAGCTAGGATCATACTGAGCACCCAAAGCAGGTACTTGTACACTCAGCTTGTTACCGCAACGGAAATACAGCGCCTGTACCGAAGCCGACTGCACCTGCATCACAGGTTTAGTAATCGTGTAAGGCACAGTAACTTTGAAAGTAGTATCACGGCCGTTTTGCTTGAAGCGGATGGTACCAGTCCAGTTAGCTTTAGCGTTGCCAGCAGCATCAAAGTTGCCCGGACGAGCTGTAAATTCTACTTTGCCTTTGCCAGTAGTAGCATCAACAGCCAACGGGGAGCCATTCAGCGTCATAGATGGCTTAAGGCCGGAAGCTGAAGCCGTCAAAAACAGCTCTGCTTTATACTTAGTACCAGCAGCCACTGTGTTCGACTCAGCACTAGCGAAAGCGCCCACTTTATCGAATACAATGATGGTACCACCAACTTCCTGCGACAACTTAGTTAGTGCATCAGACTCGTACTTCAGCACTTCCGTTTCCTTCTGAGAAAGAGTAGCGAGAGCAGCAACTAATGGAGTGTTCTCGAAATTCAACTCAGCAAAGTTTTTGCTACGCTGTTCCGGGTCGGTTACCGTTGGATCGTCTTTCGCATCGAGCGCTAAAGGCGTAGCACTTGGCACAATTCCTTTAATATAAGTTGAGTAAGCATTAAGCTTCTCTTTCATATCATAGGCAGCGCCGTTACGCTTACCACCAAGCATAGTAGTAGCAACTTTGTCTTCGGCGCTCATATTCTTATACTCGTTCTTGCCTTTGGTATTTTCCGTGGCCGTTACGAGTTTGTCACGAACACCACGCAGATAATCTATCATCTGCTTGGTACGGGTCCGAACCTCTTCACTTTGCTTTAGAATGGCTACATCCTTGGATGTATTGCGGTTTTTTTCAACCTGTGCCGCAATACCTTTTACAGTACCATCATGGTCCTTAGATACCTTTTCGTTCATTCCGAAAAGGCTATCGTCAAGGAATTTAAACTTCAGCAAGATTGCTGAGTTTACTTGCAGAGCCAGAAGAGCAGTCAGTACCAAGTACATCATGCCGATCATCTTCTGCCGTGGGGTTTCTTTTCCTCCCGCCATTGCGTCTACCTAATTTATAGTGGGCCCGAAGATTTTTCTGCTGTCTTAAAAACTAGCTGGTTGCACGCATAGCGTTCAACATGTTGCCATACACCCGGTTCAACGAGTTCAGGTTGCCGGTGAGAGCCGATACCTCTTCTTTGAACTTCTCGGTGTCTTTGCCGGCTTCGGTCAGGTTTTGCATAGCCTGGCTCAAAGTGCCGTAGAACTGGTTCATTGACTTGAGGTGCGTATTGGCATCCTGCAATTCCATTTCGTACACTGCGTTCAGAGCGCCCAGGTTTTTGGTAACCGTCTGCACCTGGATATGGTATTCTTTAGCATCTTTTGTGGCATCCGACATAGCACTCATTGCCTGAGCCGTGTTGGAGTACGCCTCGTTGATGCGCTCCAGCGACGTAGCAGCCGAACGAACTTTAGCCGTGTACTCATCGGTAGCGTTGGTAGCATCACCAAGCTTAGATAGTTGCTGAGTGGTAGTACTCAAGCGGTTCAAGCCTTGGCCCAGTGAAGAAATAGCCTCTGGAGTTACATTGGCATCTTTCAGCATATCGTCCAGCTTCTTGGTCAAACCTTTGCTGTTGCTCTGCTCTACTACTTTGTTGCTGCCAGTAGAAGGGTCGTAGCCTTCCGACAACTCAGGATATACAAGTGACCAGTCTGTGGTCTTCTCAGCAGGCTGAAATGCACTGAGTAAGAATATTAACGCTTCAGTACCTAGGCCAACGATTAGCATTTCGCTGGCACCTTCCCAGTGCTGAATTTTAAATAGAGCACCTACAATTACTACTGCGGCCCCGATGCCATAAACTTTAGGCATCAGCACATCATACAAAAAACTACCGCCTTTAGCTGCCATGTGATTTGGTTGTTTGAAAGAAGAGGTTGGTGATTGGAGGAAAAAGAAAAACTGGGTGGTGAGGGAATTTTATAATATGTAGAATTAAACTTAGTTCAAGCGGCTGTTCGTGCCCATACCAATCTGAATCATGGCAGTACGGAAGCCAATGAACGAACGAGAAGAATCTTGGTATTCGAAGTTGCGGGTACCGGTTTCGAGGAAATACGCAATATCTTTCCAAGAACCACCACGCACTACTTTGCGCGGCTCATTATCATCAGGATTGGTTGGGTTCATATCCCAAACCACTGGTACAGAAGCTTCCATATAAGCATCATCACACCATTCGGCTACGTTACCCGACATGTCGTACAGGCCAAAATCGTTGGGGAAGAATGCGCCTACTGGCGAGGTATATGCATAACCATCGGAAGCGTAGTCGCCACGACCCGGCTTAAAGTTAGCCAGCATGCAGCCTTTAGAGTTCCGCAGATAAGGGCCACCCCATGGATAGGTAGCGAGGTCACGGCCACCGCGAGCTGCGTACTCCCATTCAGCTTCAGAAGGCAGACGGAAGTTCGGGAAACCCGCTACCCCAGCCTCTTCATTAGCGGTGTTTTTGTGCTTGGTGCGCCAGTTACAGAAGTACTTAGCCGCAAACCAGTCAACCCCTACTACTGGGTAATCGTCGAAGGCTGGGTGCGTATAGTAATACTCCATCAATGGGTCGCCCATGTGATAGGTGAAGTCGCGCACCCATACCGTAGTATCGGGATAAAGTTCCGTCATCACATACTCTTCACCCAGCACATCAATCGAATCTTGCCGGATGGCATTCATGAACTGACGGTATTCGTTGTTGGTGATTTCCGTTTCATCCATGTAGAAGCCGGCAATAGTTACCTGCTTGTTCATGTTTACCATGGAAGCCGAGATGTCTTGATCAGTCTGGCCCATATGGAATGTACCACCGGGACAAGGCACCATCCCATAAGGTACCTCTTGCGGATTGAATTCGGGCCGATCCTCTGCCCCAACCAGGTCGCCTTGCGGTCCTTTGCCAAAACCACAGCCCCCTAGAAGCAGTGCCGAAAAGGCGACGAGAGGCAATACGAAAAACTTATTCATGTGAGGAAGTAAAATGACTGATGAGGCGGCGATACCAGAAGATTACAATTTTTAGGATTGGCAAATCTAACGAAACTTACGTTCGTGCGCAAGCCAAACGCTCAATGCCGTTCATTTGTCTGTGAACTGGCAGAGATGCCAGCTAAACGATGAAAAGCAACGAGTTAGTGCCCGCTTCTTAGAAAACCTTTCTCCACGCAATCAAAACGCCGGAATGACCCACCGCCAGCGACGAGCTTAGAAGCTGTAGCGTGGTGTGCGAATGGCTGGACGGCCATTGAGGTTGGGCTTAGCCAACCGATACGAGAGCATAATCTCGTGCGAACCAAGAGCCCGAGCATCTTGGTTGAATGCAATAAAATCGAAAGCATAGCCTATCCGCAACGCGTTGTCTTTCGCAAGCGCCAAACCAGCCATACCCGTAAATGATTCGTCGTAACGATATCCTACACCACCCCAGAACTTGTCATTGAATGTGGCTCGAACGTTTGCTTCGTACGAGTTATTCTTGAACGTGAACTTTCCATCATCACCAAACTTCCCGGGCATTACCATCTTCACTAATGCCGAAGGAGTAATTACAACGGACGAAGATGCTTCAATATTGTATCCGACGGTGAAATAAGAATGATTTTCACCGATATACCTCGCACTATTGCCACCAGTTACACTCTGGAAAGCATATTCAGAGCGAAGTAGGTTGTTTACGCTCAAACCTGCATACAAGGTTGGCGACTCGTACCATACCCCAACACCTGCATCAAACTTGCTGTCGGAGCCGTCACGCGGAATGCTCGAGTCATTTTCGTCAATAAACCGGTATTCACCCTTAGCGAGGTAATTGTAGACCCCTTGGATACCGATGCCCAATTTCCCTTCGCCTACTGCAATGTGCTTAGAGTAAGAGATTTGCGCGTTTGTCATCTCGAACTGCGCAATTTCGTCTCGGTATACGTGGAAACCGATACCACCGCCTAGCACTTGCACCGGGAAGGATCCCGTCAGCATGTAGGTTTTAGGCTCACCTCCTTGGTCGAAGGTTGCACCATAGTTGTAGTACTGATAGCGGCCGATTGCCGTTATCTCGCCTTGCCCTTTAATGCCGGCATAGGCGGGGTTGAGGTACATCCCATTGAAGCCATAGTGGGTGAACTGTGGCTGCTGTTGGGCGAAAGTAGTTCCTGCAATGGTCGTTAACAGGAGGGTGGAAAGTAAAGTTACCTTCATACAAACAACTGATTTAAGGTGTATTACGACTAGGGTGGGTCTATGGAAGAGGTTTCCAAATGTATGCAAAAAACCCTGTGCAACAAATCCTAAGTAAAAAACAAACGGGGAAGCAGATGTTTCTGCTTCCCCGTCCAGACGCATTAAGCGCTCTGTTTGCCGTTTTTGTTTTTCTCTTTTCCGATGTCCGGACCGTGGTGAATTCGGATGTATGCTTCGATAGCGCCAGTCATGGAAGGCGCATTGGGCTGCGGCGCTTCGATATCCAACTCTAAGCCAGCATCGGTAACTGCTTTGGCGGTTGTAGGACCGAAAGCGGCTATTCTAGTGCCATTTTGTTGAAAATCAGGAAAATTGATGAAGAGCGAACTAATGCCGGAAGGACTGAAGAAGGCAATGCAGTCATACTTCACATCACTAAGGTCAGAAAGGTCGCTGGCAACCGTGCGGTAAATGACAGCTTCTGTGAACTTGAAATTGTTGGCCCGCATGAATTCTGGAATATCATCCTTGCGGATATCCGAACATGGATACAAAAATTTCTCGCTCTTGTGCTTTTTGATTACTTCAAAAAGGTCGACTGCCGTGCGCTGCCCAACGAATAGCTTGCGTTTACGAAGCACAATGTACTTCTGTAAGTAGTTAGCAGTTTGCTCAGAAATACAGAAATATTTCATTTCGGCCGGCATTTCCAGCTTAGCCTCTTGGCAAATGCGGAAGAAATGGTCGACGGCGTTGCGGCTGGTGAAGATGACAGCCGTGTGCTCCAGGATGTTAATCTTCTCCTTCCGAAAGTCCTTGTATGATACAGGCTGTACCTCGATAAACTCGCGAAAATCCACCTTGATACCGTATTTATCGGCAATGGTGAAATAGGGCGATACGTCGGTAGTAGGCTTAGGCTGGGTGACAAGAATGCTGGAGATTCGCTTGGCATGGCGGCCTGTCCCCGGTTTGTCTTTGCTCTCGGCCATAGGGTAAAGGAAAGGGTAAGTCTAAGTCGATAAGAAAATTTGGCAACAGCCTATTCCCGCCTTGAAAAGCAGGAACTTAGTAGGTAAAAACTATGAGTTTGAGCAGAATTACTAAAGGAATTACTTCAGTGGCGCAAAGGTATGAAAACAAATGCAAATTTAAGAGGGAAGCCTTTCGGTGGAGTGTGCGTGCGACACGGATAACGGTGCCTATCAACAGCAAGGAAACCACCCCATTAGAAACCCAAAGTACAGTTTCGGGAAGCGTTTGGTTGAGCCCTAGGTAGAGCAGCATTACCATGGGTAAGAACAACCCTAGGAATAAGATGGTACGAATGAATTCGCGGTATTGCACTAATACCAACTCGCCAACATCAAATATGTAGCCAAGCAACTCCAGAAATAGATATTTCCCGAGTATAAACCCTGCTATCAAGCTGGTATAGAGCAACACCCGCGCTACCAGCGCTGATTCTGGCACATCGAACAGGCGCCGCAGAATAACGATGTTTTGCACATTGGTATGGATGGCTACCAAAAGCAACGCAAAGGACAAGGAGAACACCAAAACCAGCAGGATGTTCAGCCAAGTTACCGTGGGCTTTACCAGAAAATCCTGCTGGGCGGTGGAACGACTCCACAAACCTTCTAGCTGATAAATTCGGGCAAAGCCTGGCTGATAAGTAGCCCTGATGCTACCATATAGCAGCCCAATCAGAAGCAGAAAGCAAAGGAATACATTCTCTCCTGGGTGGCTACGCGTTAATGGTTGGGCGAAAGCCGTACGAACAGGCTTATTTATAGCGGTAGAGCTAGCTCTTACTAGCGCATCAGTAAAAGAACTCAAATTGGGGGCTACCTCTGGGTGCCACACGCAGAGCAGATGCGTTCCGTAACCTGTTCCCTTCGGAAGCAACCGACCCAAGTCCAGTGTATAAGAGGCCGTGGCGGCAGCCGTAAAAACCAAGCGGTTGTCTAGAAACAAGCTCTGGCCTTCACGTGCTGCAAAGCTGATTAGAAAGGGGCGCGCTGGATTGAGAGAAAGCCACTGATAATATGCATGCGCAGGAGCGTGATAATCCGGCAGATAAAGCACTAGCCGGTTCCGAGTGGCGTCGTGAATAAGCCAGTCAGCAGAAAGACCACTACGAGGAGCCAGGGGCAAGGGGCGATACTCAGCAGCCTGAGCTGAAACCAGGGTTGCTAGCGCAAACAACCACACAAACAGACACTGCTGAATACGAGTGCAGAAAGAGCGGCTGCTAGTAAGAAAATGGCTCATGCCCAACTCAACTTCAAGAGGCCACCCGCTGCTGCTCGGTGGCGCTACGGCTACGGTATACGCCCAGGAACACACTCAGCAGCACCGAAAACCCAATAAGCCCGCCAATCAAAAGGGTATTACCAACTTCAGCAAAGTTGATGACGCAGACACTTACAATGATGTTGAGCGCGCCAAGCAGCAGTACGGTTCCAATCTGCTGAAACCCCATTGCCAGAATACGGTGGTGAAAATGGTTTTTATCGGGCGAGAAAGGGGAACGACCAGCCAGCATGCGCAGAATGAATACCCGCAGGGTATCAAAGAGCGGCACAAATAGAATGCCCGCGGCAACTGACGGCGCCGAAGAACCAAACGGCTGCCCGACTTTCAAGCCCATTTCCACGAACTGAATGGTCAGGACCGATACGATGAAGCCGCACACCAACGAGCCAGTGTCGCCCATGAAGATGCTGGCCCGGTGGAAGTTGTAGCGCAGAAAGCCGATGATGCCGCCAATCAGGCACACCGAAACGAATACGTAGTTGCTGTAGTTGGGTCCGCCATAGCGCACGAAATAGTAACCGAACGTGCTGGCAATGATGATAACAATACTACCAGCCAGCCCGTCGAGCCCATCAATAAGGTTGATGGCGTTGGTGATGCCCACAATTACCACGAACGTGAAAGCGTAGCTGATACCCACTGGCAACTCGTGTACTCCCAGAATGCCTTGAAAGCTGGTTAGGCGCACATCGGCCATAATCATGACGATGCCGGTGGCCAGCAGCTGACCTACAAACTTCTTGGTTACTGAGATAGTCACCAAGTCGTCTTTCAGGCCCACAAAGAACAGCACAATGCAACCAGCTAGGAGTTGCTGAATACCGTTGTCGAGGTCGGCGAAGATGGTGAGGGCCGACATGAAGCCTGCGAAAATAGCTACTCCCCCGAGCCGCGGCGTCAGGGACTCATGCACCGTGCGCACGTTGGGCGTATCGAGCATGTTTTTCAGGTGGGCAATGTAAATGATAGATGGCACCGCAAACAGTGCCACCAGAAACGCCCACAGAAAGGACAAGCTCAATTGAATGCCGAGAGTATTCATTACGCAACTTAAATAAAACAATAGCTGAGTCTAGCCCCCGCGCGGCTGACGCAATGCGGGCTTAACCGTGCAGTACTCCTTCCCGCCCAAGCAAGGATATCGGCGTAAGATTGGCCGGCACAATGGAATCCGGGACAAAAATGAACTTCTTATCGAAGATTTGGGCGTCGCGGTAATAGCTCACCCAGTACTGATTGTTAAGATGAAACAAATCAGGGTCAATGGGCTCGACGGGCACGGCTGTGTGGGGCTCTACTTCCACGAAAACGTGCCGCAGTGTAGAAGTGCGTACGGCTTCGCCCTCGGGGGTAGTGCCGTAGCCGTTGGAGTTGACAATCACGTTCTGCAGTGGATAAGCATTGTGGTTGAGCAAGTACACCTGCCAGCCCGCTTTGCCATCCTCGGTGGCAGCTGCCTCGTCGGGCACTATGGCCACCGAAACACCTTCTACCGGGTCGAAATTGATATCTTCTTTCATAAACTAGGAGGTACTCTTACAATTACATTCGCTCAGCTAGTTACTCCTATATAATAAGGAGCGGATAGCTCGGTCAGGTTGGCGTCGAAGAGTTGTGCAATGTGTACCAACAGGCGGTCCTGCACTTCCGCTAGTGGCACCGGATGCCCCAGCTCAGCCTGCAACGAAGTCACGGCTTTGTCGGGGATACCGCACGGCACAATGTGGTTGAAATACGTGAGGTCGGTGTTGATGTTGAACGCAAAGCCGTGCATGGTTACCCACCGGCTGCACTTCACACCTAAGGCGCAAATCTTGCGCGGGTTAGCGGCTCCCTCCTCGTAGTCCAGCCAAACGCCGGTCAGGCCGGCAATCCGGCCAGCGCGCAAGCCATAATCGGCGAGGGTGCTGATAACGGCTTCTTCCAACAGCCGCAGGTAACGGTGAATGTCAGTGAAGAAGTTGTCGAGGTCGAGGATAGGGTAGCCCACCAGCTGGCCGGGGCCATGGTAGGTGATGTCGCCACCCCGATTGATGCGGTGGAAGGTAGCGCCGTGCTCGGCTAGGCCTGTTTCCGTCAGAAGTAAGTGCTCGGGCTTACCACTTTTGCCGAGGGTATATACCGGCGGATGTTCGCAGAGCAGCAAGTAATTAGGCGTTGCTTCCGGCGTAGCGCCAGCTTCTAGGGCTTGCCGGTTGCGGGTTTTGTACGCCAGCGTATCGGCTAGTAACTGCTCTTGATACGCCCAAGTTTCAGCATACGGTACTAGCCCCAGCCGCTGCACCTGAATAGTCCGATTCTGAGCGGCGGTTGTTACCACCGAATCTGGAAGGGTTACTGGCACTGACTCCGCATACTGACTATCCATGGCAACAAACTAAAGCTAAAACGCAGCCGCCTATTAGCAACTAACCTACACTCAACCAACTTCTCCATGTTGCCCGCTAAGCAACCAGTAAAAGTTCAGACAGCAGATGGAGCAGAGTAGTTGCTCTGCATTGCCTTTTGCCAACACCCATTTATACTGATGCTTAACCCGGAAAACGCGCAAAGTTACTAGATTAAGCACCAAACTCAATCTGAACCCTCGGCGCCGAAACCGTTATCAACGTCTTTCGTTGTTGGGTTCGCCCAACTTGTACCATGCCTTCTAAAGCACACGAACTTGGGCACGCCGGAGAAGCTGCCGCCGCTGCTTTTATGGTGGCGCTCGGCTTTGAGGTGCTTCATACCAGCTACCGGCACAAGCGGGCCGAGGTAGACTTGGTGGTGCAACGGGGCCAGGAACTTTTGGTATTTGTGGAAGTGAAGGCCCGTTCCTCCAACCAGTTCGGCTACCCCGAAACCTTCGTGACAGAACGGAAGAAGCAGCTCTTCCGGCTGGCCGCCGAGCAGTTACAAGAACAACTCAACTGGACCGGCGACATCCGTTTCGATATTCTGGCCGTTACGCCCAGCGCCGACGGCTTACGTATCGAGCACTTCGAGGATGCGTTTTATTGAGGGCTGACTGTTGAATATGAATAGCCCAGCTACTAATTCCGGCGGGTGTTGGTGTTGCCGGGCCGGTCGGTTACGGCGTCGCGCTTATCGAATTTGTCTTTCTCGTAGACCAGCACACCGTTGCGGTTGTATTCCTTGATAAGTACTGGCTCAGCTACCTCAGGGTCGTAGCCCGATTCGCCGTATTCGTACACGTAGTGGCGGCGGTTCCGGAAGCCCCAGTACTTGGTCCACTCCCCTACCCGCTTGCCGTTCTCGAAATTGCCGTCCCAGTCGCGCTGGCCGTTTTCATGAAAGCGGGCATAGTCGCCTTCCAGCTTGCCGTTTACATAAGGTACTACCTCTTTCACCAGCTTCTGACTGGCGTCGTAGTAAGTCACGTTGGCGTCGCGGGGGAAACCCATTTCGTAGTGAATCTTGCTAACCAGCGTGTTGTCTTTGGTGAGCTTCTCCCAGCGTAGGTGCTTGGTACCCATGGCAAAGAAGCCGGTTTCAATGACCTTACCGCCCTGCATCTTCTTGTATGGGCCATGCAACACCTTATCGGCGGCTGGGTTCAGTTCGCCGTTAGCCCGGAAGATTTTACGCTTGCGGGGGTTGAAATAGTAGATAGCCGTGGAATAGGCATTAGGCTCCTTGAACGTTTTCAAGTAGTAGAACACCTCCAGCACCTGGTTCTTGCCCTTCGGCCCCGACTTGGTGTAGGCTTTCTTGATTCGCTCCCCCAGGAAGACGTTCTTCTTTTTCTTGGGCTTGCGCTGTTCGGCCTTCTCTTTGTCTTTGGCCGCTTTTTCCTGCTCTTTGGTCAGCGCCACCTGCTTGGGCACCAACGACGGCGTTTTGGTGGTGTCGCTGGAGTTGGTAAGCGTATCGGCCAGAGCCACGGCGGGTGGCTCGGTGCGGCTGTTGAACGACACCGTTTTTTTAGAGCAAGCCCCCAGGCTACTCAGCAACAGCAGGAAGGTAGTAAGACGGAACAGGCGCATTGGAAAGAACACAGGCAGTTTTCGCAGCATCAAACGTAAAGATATAGGGATTTGGTGCCCTGAGTGAAGTTGCTGATTTTTGGTTTCTAACTGCTTGTTTCCAGCCGCCGCAAAGCGCTACGTTCAACCGGCCTACCGTCTGAATGGGCTACTTCTTTTCGTGAATCACTTGTCAACGGACTTGTTTCAAATAAAACTCATTCGCTGAAGCTGAATACCGGCAGCAAAAACAAAACCCCAACGACCGATAGCCATTGGGGTTTTGTACTGCTTTGTACTCTTTAAACTCTTAAGAACTACTCGGCGGCCAACAAATCGGCGCTACGCTTCACAAACGCGGTTAGCGCTTCTCCTTTCAGCATATTCTGCGCCAGCAATGCCAAGTCAAACGCTTGGCGGGCCAGCTTCTGCCCGGCTTCGTCTTCGGCGCGTAGCACGCGCTGGGCAATAGGGTGGTTGGCATTCACGCTCACCGTGTAGCTGTCGGGCAGGCTGCCGAACATCTGCATGCCGCCCCCGCCGCCGGTGCGCTGCATATCCTTCATGCGGCGCATAAACTCGGGCACCGTGATGATAACCGGCGCATCCTGGGGCGAGAGGGCCTCAATCTGCACGTGCATCTGCTCGTTACTGATGGCCGATTTGAACAGGCCTTGCAGCTTGGTTTTGTCGTCGTCGCTGAGCACGCTTTCGGTTTGCTCGTCTTTCTCAATCAGCTTGCCCACGGTGTCGGCATCCACGCGCTTGAATGAGGTTTTCTCCAGCTTCTGCTCTAGCTGCCCAATGAAGTGCGGGTCGAGCACGGCATCGAGCTTCAGCACATCGTAGCCCCGGTCCTGGGCAGCCTGCACGAAACCGTGCTGTGCCTCGGCGTCGGTGGTGTAGAGCACTACGGTCTGGTCGTTCTTGTCTTTCTGGTTGGCTTGCACGAACTCCTGGTACTCGGGCAGCGTGAAGTATTTGCCGGCCACGTTCTGCACCAAGGCAAAATCCTTGGCCTTCTCATAGAACTTCTCGTCGGAAAGCATACCGTATTTCACGAACAGGCCAATGTCCGACCACTTCTCCTCGAAGCCTGTGCGGTCTTTGCGGTACAGCTCGGCCAGCTTATCGGCTACTTTCTTGGTGATGTAGCTGTTGATTTTGCGGACGTTGCTATCGGCTTGCAGGAAGCTGCGCGACACGTTCAGCGGAATATCGGGCGAGTCGATGACGCCGTGCAGCAGCATCAGGAACTCGGGCACCACGTCTTTCACCTCGTCGGTGATAAACACCTGGCGCGAGTACAACTGGATTTTGTTGCGCTGGAACTGCAACTCGTCTTTCACCTTTGGGAAGTACAGAATACCCGTCAGGTTGAAGGGATAGTCCACGTTGAGGTGAATCCAGAACAGCGGGGCTTCCGAAAACGGATACAGTTCCTGGTAGAACTTGGTGTAGTCTTCGTCGGTGAGTTCAGCGGGCTGCTTGGTCCAGATGGGGGCCGTCTGGTTGATAACCTCGCCCTCGAACTCGATTTCAACGGGCAGGAACTTGCAGTATTTGGTGAGGATGCCTTTCAGGCGCGCTTCCTCCAGGAACTCGTCGGAGTCTTCGGCTACGTGCAGTACCACGTCGGTGCCGCGCTCGGCTTTGGCGTGCTCACCGGTGGGCTCGTCGAGCGTGAATTCGGTGCTACCATCACAAATCCAGTGGGCGGTCAGGGTGTCGTCTTTGTACGACTTCGACCAGATTTCCACTTCCTTGGCCACCATGAAGGCCGAGTAGAAACCCAAACCGAACTGACCGATAATCTGGTCTTTGGCGGCGGCATCTTTGTCTTTGTACTTCTCCACAAACTCGGTGGCTCCGGAGAAGGCAATCTGGTTGATATACTTCTTGATTTCCTCGGCCGTCATGCCCAGGCCGCGGTCGGAAATCGTGATTTTGCGTGCCTCTTTATCCACGGTCACGCGCACTTTCAGCTCGCCCAGGTCGCCTTTGTACTCGCCCAGCTGCGCCAGGCTTTTCAGTTTCTGGGTGGCGTCTACGGCATTGCTGACCAGTTCTCGCAGGAAAATCTCGTGGTCGGAATACAGAAATTTCTTGATGATGGGGAAAATATTCTCGGTGTGAATCGAGATACTGCCTTTCTCTTGCATGGCACGTGGGCTGTGAGGTGTAAAAACGTAACTATCCGGACGATATGCCAGCTTCCGCTAGGAAGCGGCTTCGGTTTCGGCCCGTTTCAAAACCTATTCCAGCCTGATACTGCTGTCAAAGTGACACTTAAAGCGCTACTTCCATTTTCCGCTGCTTCTCTTTTGGCAGAAACCCAACCGCTACAACTAGCCCAGCAATTACTAGAGCGGTTTTGGAGTCAGGGTGCGGTAAGTGCGAGGCTTGCCCCTGCCCGTCATCGAACGGAATCGGTGAAATGGCGCCGGCGTGGGGGCAAGCTCCGCCCCTACCGCACCCTAACTTTGAAACTGCTCCAACCACGTTTACTGGTAGGACGCTTCACTCAGGTTTGCAGGTGAATTATGTGCGCGGCCTGCCATTCCCGTTCCAAGTCCAGCATAAGTTGGGCCGACCCGGTGAGCCAGTCGAGGCCGGTGGTGGAGTCGGCGAAGAACTGCATGTTGGCATTGAAATACTGCCGCCCGTCCTGGATGACGTTTTCAATCACCAACTGATTGTGCAGGCTATTGGGTAGCACTACCGCCAAGTGCCGCAACGATAAGTTTTGGGCGCAGGGCAGCCACATTTCACTTAGCCATTCCTGCTCGTCGATACCAAGCGGCGGCATGGTGGCCAGGTCAATCAGCCACCGGTTAGGCGTGTGCTGCGACGCGAATACCAGCATCTGACTGAATGCCACCTGAAACCGGCCCAACGACATAGGCCCACGCCACTCCCAGCGCAGCAGCCGGAGCCTAGGATAAAATTGCAGACACAGAGAATCCAGATTACAAATCATGAGCAACACAGGGGGCCTTTGTCGGCCATCCTACGTGCTACAAAAGTATAAGTCAGTGAAATCTATAATTGCACTTTTTCGCTTGCATTGAACTTTTAAACGATGAACCTATTGATTACAGCGTTGAGCTTTCAGGCTGCTTTTAGCAATTTGACACTACCGGCGCTCGGCTTCAATACGTTCCTCGGAGCATCTGCCTCACTCACTGCCAGCTTAGTTCCGCCGGCCGGATCAGCGCGGAAAATAGTAGCTGGCCGCCAGTACGCAAAGCCGCGGGGGCGGTAGCAGAATGAAGCTGTAGCAGCGCCGCGTTTCACACAAATAGCTCTTCGGAGTTGCGGGTGAGGCGGCTTGGCACCGGCCGAAGCGCAGTAGCCAACTGACGAAGCAAACGGGCAGCAAACAGTTTCATGGCAAAGGCAAATAAGATGGCGCTGATAACGAGGCAAAGGTCGGTGGGGCTTATTGCCACCACATTGCCAAGGAGTTACGCTTTCATTAAGCGTGAGCCAATGCACAAGTAGTTTTTACTTGAAATTGAATCAAGTTTCAATTTCCCGTGTACCTTTGCCTCTCTTCGACACATTGTTGCATATGCAAACTCTTCGGTCCCGGCTGGCTTTGGTGCTGCTGCTCTGCTTTACGCGGGTGCTGCTGCCGGAGGCGTGGATCCTGAGTTTGCACGCCCACCAGCATACCACCGAGGAGCCGACGCAGGCACCGGGGGCGCTAAAGGGCAAGACCGTGTTGAGTGCCAAGCACCAGCACTGCGACGTCGACCATTTCTACGATGTGCCGTTCCAGCCGGCTCCGCCGGTGGAGCTGCCGCCGTATTTTGCGGCGTATGCCCTCACTGCTTCCGAGCCCGCGGCTTCGGTGTGGCGGTCGGGCACGCACGCCACGGCCGACTTGCGCGGCCCGCCCTGCCGGGGCTAAGCCCATAGGCTGCTTGTAGCTGTTTGCAACTTTTCCGAGCTAAAAGATGCACACTCAACCTTTCCCTTTTTGTGAGCGGAATAGCCCTGCTTTCTGTGGCGGGTGGCTACGGCGACCGGTTTAGTTTTCACCGGCATTCCTTTTTCTATGTCTTTCCGATTTCCGGGCGCACCGGGAGCGGGGCGGCGCGGCTGGCGGCTGCTACTCTGGCTAACGCTAAGTGTGGCCCAGCTTGGCCGAGCCCAGGCTCCAACGGAGTGTACCCTGTCGCTGAGCGGGCGCGTCGCCGACCATGAGTCGCGGGCGGACCTGCCGGGGGCAACGGTGGTGGTGCTGGAAACCCAGCAAGCCACCGAAACCGATGCGGCCGGCAACTTCCATTTTCATTTGTGCGCCGGGCTCTACCACGTGCGCGTTTCGTTTTTGGGCTACCAGTCCGAAACGGCAGAGCTACGCCTGGAGCGGGCCGTGGTGCGCAATTTCCAGCTGCACCCCGATGCGGTGGCCCTGCGTGGCGCTACCGTGCGCGGTGAGCGGGTGCAAGCGCCCACCCAGCCCACGGCTACACTCAGCGCCCAGGCGTTGCAACAGACCCGTGGGCAAGCATTGGGCGAAGCGTTGCAGAAGATTTCGGGAGTAACGGCCATCCAGACGGGGCCGAGCATCTTCAAACCCATGATTCACGGGCTGCATTCCAACCGCCTTACCATTCTCAATAATGGCGTGCGGCAGGAAGGGCAGCAGTGGGGCCAGGAGCACGGCCCGGAAATCGACCCATTTATTGCCTCTCGCCTGAAGGTGGTGAAGGGCGCGGCCAGTGTGCGCTACGGCTCCGATGCCATTGGCGGCGTGGTGCTGGTGGAGCCCAAGCCCCTGCGCGACTCGGTGGGTACCGGCGGTGAGCTGAACCTGGTGGGCATGAGCAACAACGGCTTGGGCGCGGCCTCGGGCACGGTGGAAGGCAAGTTGCGCCAGCTACCAGCGCTGAGCTGGCGGGTGCAGGGCACGGCCAAACGAGCGGGCACCTTGCGGGCGCCGGGCTATTACCTCAAGAACTCGGGCTTTCAGGAATACGACTTCTCGGCGGCGGCGGGCTGGCGCCAGGAAACCTACGGCATAGAAGCATTTTACAGCCAGTTCAACACTAGAATCGGGATTCTGCCGGCGGCGCACGTTGGCAACCCTACTGATTTGCAGCTGGCCATTGCCCGCGACAAACCGCTGGAAACCTCGGGCTTCAGCTATGACATAGAGCGGGCGTATCAGCAGGTACGGCACGATGTGGCCAAGGTCACGGGCTTCGTGGAAACCGGCAGCGCGGGCCGCCTGACGGCCACCGTGGCCCAGCAAACCGACTTCCGGGATGAGTACGACAAGTTCCGGCCGCGCAACAACAATCTGGCGAGCCTCAATAAGCCGGAGCTGAGCTACACCAACCGCACCAGCACCGCCGAGCTGCTATGGGAGCACCACCGCTGGTACAACCTGACCGGCAGCGTGGGGGTGGCGGGCACCTACCAGTTCAACCGCTACGCCAACGGTAGCCGGCAGTTCATTCCGTTCTACACCAACACGGCGGTGGGAGCTTTCTGGCTGGAAAAATGGCAGCGCAACAAGTGGCTCCTGGAAGCCGGCCTGCGCCTCGACCAGCGCAAGCTGCAAGTGAAGCGCGGCGACCGGGACAGCACCGGCGCCTATTTCGTGGACCGGCGCCAGTTTCACTACGTGACGCCGGCAGCCTCGCTGGGTGCCACTTTCGACCCGTCCACGCACCTCACGCTTAACCTGGCCACGGGCCTAACCCGCCGCGCCCCGGCCGCCAACGAACGGTTCAGCGACGGGGTGCACAACGCGCAGTACGAACTGGGCTACGACTTAGTACCCGGCAACGGGGCGCTGGTGCCGGAAACCGCCCTCAACGTGGGCTTGACAGCTACCTGGCACGACAACCCGCGCCTAAACGGCGAAATAACCGTGTACCAGACGCGCATCACCGACTTCATCTACCAGGTGCCCATTCTGCCGGCGGTGGTAACTATTCGGGGGGCGCTCATTAGCTGGCAGTACCAGCAAACCGATGCCACGTTTCGGGGGGTGGATGTAGCGGGCACGTACAAGCTGGCTCCGCGCTGGCTGCTAGGCGCCAAAGGCTCGATAGTGCGGGCCCGTGATACGCGCCAGGACCAATGGCAGATTTTCATGCCCGCCGACCGGGTGGAAGCCTCGTTGCGCTACGACTTCCTCGACCAGCCAGCCACGCATTTCCGCCAGTCTTATGTGCAGTTGGGCGGCTACGCGGTGGCCCGCCAAACCCGCGTGCCCGACAACTACGCCGAGCGGGACTACAAGCTACCGCCGGGGGGCTACGCGCTGCTGGGGCTGGAAGCTGGCACCACCATGCACTGGGGTCGCCTGCCGCTTGACCTCAGCGTGGCGGGCTCCAACCTCCTTAACACCCGCTACCGCGACTATCTGAACCGCTACCGCTATTTCACCGCCGAAATGGGCCGTAACGTGACGCTGCGGGTGCGGGTGCCGCTGGAATTTTAACGCTACCGCTCTAGGCTACGCGCCTCTCGATGCGCTGGTGGTGGCGGCTGTCTTCCTTACTTTTTTCGCGACACAACTTCATTTTCCTTTCCATCATTTTTCAGCTTATGCACACTCCTGTTAAAAATCCGCTCCGTATGATGCTGCTGGCGTTGCTGGCCGTAGCTCCGTTGTTCACGGCCTGCAACAACGACGACGACGACCCCACGCCCGACGACGACAACGAGCAAATCACGACGCTGACGTACACCCTCACCCCGGTTGGCGGCGGCGCGCCCGTATCGGCAACCTACCGCGACCTGGACGGCGACGGGGGCACGGCTCCGGTTATCGGCTCCCTCACGCTGGCGGCTAATACCACCTACACCGGCACCCTGAGCTTACTCGACGAGACGAAAAACCCAGCGGTGAACACCTCGGCCGAAATCCTGGAGGAAGCCGACGAGCACCTGTTCTGGTTCGAGCCGACGCCGGCCAACCTACTGACCGTAACGCGCACCGACCGGGACAAAAACAACCTGGAAATCGGCCTGCAAACCCGCGTGGTAACGACGGCCGCCGCCACCGGCAACCTCAAAATCACGCTGCGCCACCAGCCCGGCACCAAGAACGGCACCTTCGCCCCCGGCGACACCGACGTGGAAGTGACCTTCCCCACTACGGTGCGATAAGATAGGGTATGAGGATAGGAAGGTGAGAGGGTATGGGTTGAAGAAGTAAGGAAGTAGGATGATGGCTGGTGTACGCTGATGTTGGCTTATGGCTGACTGCTACTTTGCTACCTCTCACCCTCACCCCCTCTTACCCTCCTACCCTAAGTATTGCGGGGCTGGCTGCAAACGGCTTCGCGCTTTTTTCTCCTGGTTTGGTTTTGGAGAAACGTGGGGAAAGCTCCGGCCGGGTGGTCGGAGCCTTCTTGTTTCCTGGTGGGTGCATCCTAATGCCTCATTTCCCGTTCATGTCAGCCGATTACCTTTTCGCTATGGTTCGTTCTCTACTATTTTCTGCCGGTTTGCTGCTGGAAGCCGGGAGTGTGCTGGCCCAAACGGCGGCCCCCGCCCCCCGCCCCGTGCGGGCCACTTCGGCGGCGGTGCCCACCACCGGGCGCGTTACCGATGCCGGCTCCGGCGAGGCCCTGCCGGGGGCTACCATCTACTTCCCCGACCTGAAACAAGCCACTGCCACCGCCGCCGATGGCAGCTTCCAGTTTGCGGCCTTGCCCCGCGGCCGGTTTCTGATGCAGGTGCGCTTTGTGGGCTACACCACCGTGGTGCGCACCGTGGATACCGGCACCGGACAGCCTCTGGCCGTGGCCCTGGCGCCAGCCGCCACCGAAATTGGGCAGGTGGTGGTAACGGGCGTGTCGGCGAGCACGGAAATGCGCCGCTCGCCGGTGCCTACCAGCGTGGTGGACCAAACCCGGCTGCGCCAAACGGCCGCTACCAACGCCGTAGATGCCATTGCCCACACCCCCGGCCTCAGTCAGATTACCACGGGTGCCGCCATCAGCAAGCCTATTATCCGAGGCCTGGGCTCCAACCGGCTGGTTACGCTCAACAACGGCGCCAAGCAGGAAGGTCAGCAGTGGGGTGATGAGCACGGCATCGAAATCGACGAGTACGGCATTGACAGAGTGGAGATTATCAAGGGGCCGGGCAGCTTGCTCTACGGGTCCGATGGGCTGGCGGGCGTCATCAACTTCCTGCCGCCCGAGCCCGTCGACGAAGGCCGGATTCTAGGTTCAGTAGCGGCCAACTACCAAACCAACAACTACCTGCAAGGCTATTCCCTGATGAATGCCGGCAACCTGAACGGGCTGAACTGGCTGGTACGCGGCTCGGGCAAGCTGGCCGGCAACTACCGCAACCGCTACGACGGGCGCGTGTACAACTCGGGGTTTCGGGAGTTGGACGGCAGCGGCTACGTGGGCGTCAATAAAAGCTGGGGCTACGCGCACCTTACCTTCAACTCGTTCAACCAGGAGCTTGGCCTCGTGGAAGGCGACCGAGACACGCTCACCGGCCACTTTCTGAAACCAGTAGCCTTTGGCGGCGACCCAGACAATATTGTAGGTTTGCCCGTGACGGATGCCGATTTGCGCGGCTACGGCTTGGCGGTGCCGCGCCAGCAAATCAACCATCTGCGCATCGGCACCGATAACAGCTTTATCCTGGGGGAAAGCCGCCTGACCTTGAACGTAGGCTGGCAGCAGAACCTGCGGCGCGAATTCGGTAACCCGGCCGATGCCAAAGAGAATTCGCTGTTTTTCCAGCTGCGCACCGTGGATTATGCAGTGCGGTATTTCCTGCCCGAAAGGAACGGCTGGCAAACCACCTTCGGCGTGAGCGGCATGCGCCAGGAAAACCAGAACAAGGGCATCGAGTTCCTGATTCCGGCTTACCGCCTCACTGATGGCGGCGTGTTCGGCGTCACCAAAAAAACCTTCGGCAAGCTCGACCTCGGCGGCGGCCTGCGCTATGATTTGCGCCGCATCACCGCCGACCAGCTTTTCCTTAACGAGGACGAACAGCCCGCGCCCAGCGGCGAGGAGAAGTTTCCGGGGTTCCAGAGCACCTTCCGCAACGTGAGCGGCAGCCTCGGCGGCGCCTACAGCCTAACTGACAATCTGATTCTGAAAGCCAACGTGGCGCGTGGTTTCCGGGCCCCAAACATTGCCGAACTGGGCTCGAACGGCCAGCACGAGGGCACTATTCGCTACGAAATAGGCGAGCCGGATTTGAAGGCCGAAACCAGCTTGCAAGTGGACGGCGGCCTGAGCTATACTTCCGACCACGTGGGCCTGAGTTTCGACGCGTTTCGCAACGGCATCAGCAACTACATTTTCCCCGCCAAGCTACTCGACGCCAGCGGCACCGCCGACTCCGTAGCCACCACCGGCGACCCGGTGTTCCGCTACGGCCAGGGCAATGCCCGCTTGGCCGGCGGCGAAGTTACCATCGACCTCCACCCCCACCCGCTCGACTGGCTGCACTTCGAAAACTCGTTTTCGATGGTGCGGGCCATGCAGTTCGATCAACCGGCCGGGCAGAAATACCTGCCCTTTATTCCGGCCGACCGGTTGCAGTCGGAGCTGCGGGTGAATTTCCGGAAGGTGGGCACTACGCGGCTGCGCAACCTGTACGCCCGCGGCGGCGTGGAGCACACCTTCGCGCAGAACCGCGTATTCTCGGCCTTCGAAACCGAAACCCGCACGCCCGGCTACACGCTGGTGAACCTGGGCCTGGGCTCCGACGTGACAAATACAGAAGACAAGACGCTATTTTCGGTGTACCTGACGGCCAACAACCTATTTGATGTAGGCTACCAGAGCCACCTGAGCCGCCTGAAATACGCCGCCTACAACCCCGGCAACGGCCGCACCGGCGTATTTAACCAGGGCCGCAACGTGAGTGTGCGGGTGGTAGTGCCGCTGAGCTTCCGGTAACCGCCAGGAGTGTAGGGGCGGGGCTTGCCCCCGCCCCTCGTTTGCGCCGCCCAGCAAGCACAACAAGTAACGTCCTGACACCGGCGGAGGCAAGCCCCGCCCCTACCCGAAACGTCTTTTGTTCGTACATTCCTGTCTATGGCCCACGGACTCGACCACCACCACGGACACGACCACGCGCATCACCATCATGGCCCGCCGCCCGATGGCAACTTCAGCGGCGCTTTCAAGTGGGGCATCATCCTGAACCTGCTGTTTGTGGCCGGCGAAACGGCGGGCGGTTTGTGGGCCAACTCGGCAGCACTGCTTTCCGATGCCGGGCACAACCTGAGCGACGTGCTGAGTTTGGCGCTGGCCTGGGGCGCGGCGTGGCTGGCCAAGCGGCAAGCCACCGAGCGGTTCACTTACGGCTACAAAGGCGCTACCATTCAGGCCGCGTTGCTGAACGCGGCGCTACTGTACCTGGCGTTGGGCTTTATTCTGTGGGAAACCATCGACCACCTGCGCCACCCTACACCCGTAAATGGCCCGGTGGTGATGGCGCTGGCGGGGTTGGGCATTTTGATTAACGGCTTCACGGCGTGGCTGTTCAGCAGCGGGCAGAAAGGCGACGTGAACGTGCGCGGCGCGTACCTGCACATGCTTACCGACATGCTGGTTTCGGTGGGCGTGGTGGTGGGCGGGGCGCTGGTGTACTTTACCGGTTGGCAGTGGCTCGACCCCGTTATCAGCTTCGTGATTCTGGCAGTGATTGGGTATAGCTCGTGGGGGCTGCTGCGCGAAACCGTGCAGCTCGGTTTGCAAGCCGCCCCCGAAAGCATTGATATGGCCGCCGTGCGGGCTTTTCTGCTGGCCCGCCCCGGTGTGGTAAGCGTGCATGATTTGCACGTGTGGCCCCTCAGCACCCAGGATACCGCCCTTACAGCCCACCTCGTGCGCCCCGCCGGCCCCGACCACAACCACTTTCTGGGCGAGTTGCAGCACGATTTGGTGCACGCCTTCAACATCAGCCACTGCACCGTGCAACTCGAAGACGTAAGCCCCGCCATGGGTGCCCACGGCTGCTGCGACGAGGCCGCTGCGCATGCGCAACCTGCCGGGAAATTTGCGTAATCTGCATCGAACATTTCTTTGCGCCCGGTATGCCGTCTGCTTCCCTTACCTCCCCCACCCCTCCCCCCACCAAGCTCTTTTCGGCCATTGTTATTGTGGCCGCCCTGGGTTATTTCGTTGACATCTACGACCTGATTCTGTTCAGCATTGTGCGGGTGAGAAGCCTGAACGAGCTGGGCATTACAGCCAAAGATGCCGTTACCAATCAGGGTATCTTCCTGATTAACATGCAGATGGGCGGCATGCTGCTCGGGGGTATTTTGTGGGGCATCCTGGGGGATAAGCGCGGCCGGCTGTCGGTGCTGTTTGGCTCGATTCTGCTGTATTCGCTGGCCAACATTGCCAACGGCTTCGTGCAAACCCTCGACCAATATGCCTGGCTGCGCCTGATAGCCGGCGTAGGGCTGGCCGGCGAGTTGGGAGCCGGCATTACGCTGGTAGCCGAAACCTTGCCCAAGGAAAAGCGCGGCTATGGCACCATGATAGTGGCCACTGTGGGCGTGAGCGGGGCCATGCTGGCGTATTGGGTTGGCGAGGGCTCCGGCTGGGGCTGGCGCAACGCCTACTTCATTGGCGGCGGCCTGGGGTTGGCGCTGCTGGTGTTGCGCGTGAGCGTGTACGAGTCGGGCATGTTTCAGCAGACCAAGGAAAGCGGCGTGGCGCGCGGCAACTTCCTGAGCTTGTTCACCAACGGGCCGCGGCTGGCGCGCTACCTCAAATGCCTGCTGATTGGAGTACCGCTCTGGTTTGTGGTGGGCATCCTGATTACGCTGGCCCCCGAGTTTGGCGCGGAGCTAGGCATTACCGGGCCGGTTTCAGCGGGCTTGGGGGTGTTCTGGTGCTACTTTGGGCTGGTGTTCGGCGACTTTGCCAGTGGCACTATCAGCCAGCTGATGCGCAGCCGCAACCGGGCACTGCAGCTGTTTCTGGTGCTGTGCTCGGCGTTGGTGGCGGTGTATCTGTATGGGATGCGGGGCGCCTCGCCCAGCACGTTCTATGCGGTATGCTTCGTGCTGGGGCTTACCGTGGGCTTCTGGGCTTTGTTCGTGACGGTGGCGGCCGAGCAGTTTGGTACCAACCTGCGCGCCACGGTAGCTACTACGGCACCCAACTTTGCGCGGGGTTCGGTGGTGCTGCTTACGTTCCTGTTTCAGTTGTTCAAAGCTCCGCTGGGCCTCATTGGTAGTGCTACCGTGCTGGCCGTGGTATCGTTGCTAATGGCCTTTTGGGCGGTTAGCTCCTTGCCGGAGAGCTACGGCAAAGAACTGGATTATGTGGAGGAATAACATAGCAAAATCAACTTAGACGCGAGGCAGCCGTATCAGGATAAACTCCATTCTAAGTAGTCATGAAAAAGATTCTTGCCCTTTTGGCTTTTGCAGTTGGTATCGTGAGCAGCCATGCCAGCCTGGCGCAAACAACGACTCCCACCGACTCCACGCAGATCCGTCTGCAAATGCAGCAGCAGCGCGCCGCCGACGCCAAAGCAGCCCTCGAAGCACAGAAACAGCAAACCGCTTCCTCGCGCAGCAACGTTAGCCAGACCGAAGCGCAACTCAAGGACCAAAAAAACGCTATGCGTGAGCAGAAGCGCCAGATGAAAGAGCAGAAGCTGGAGCTGAGCCGCCAGAAAGATGCCGCCAAGGAAGCTAAGCGTCAGGAAAGAGCTGCCAAAGAGGCCGCCAGCATGGAAAAGCGCAGAGCCCGCGAAGCGAAAAAAGCCGCCAAGGCCGCCCGCTAGCCATTTCTGCTTTCCCACAATACAAAAACTCCGGCCTTTGCGTCGGAGTTTTTTGCATCTACCTTCTACCGTTTTCCTTTACCATTTCTGCCCCGCTATGGCCACCCAACCAACCAAAAACAAACCGATGGTGTACGTCTGGCACCATTTTATTCTGCTGCCCATGCTGCTTATTCTGGCTCTGTATGGCATCCGGCGGTACGCGGCCGTTTTCGGCGACGATTCCGAGGATTCGCGGCTGTGGTTTACGGTGATGGCGCTGGCCGTGGCAAGCTTTGGCGTGCTTCTGATGCTGCGCCAGCATTACGCCCTCACGCTTCAGGACCGTATTATTCGGTTGGAGGTGCGCCAGCAGTATTTCGAGGCCACCGGCCAAAGCTTCCGGCCCCTGGAAAGCCAGTTACAGCTCAGCCAGATTCTGGCCCTGCGCTTCGCCGGCGACGCCGAACTGCCCGCATTGGTGCAAGCCGCCATCAGGGAAAAACTGTCATCCAAGGAAATCCAGGCCCGTATCGAGGACTTCCATTTCGACCACATGCGAGTATGAGGCTAGGTTTTGGGGCTTGACAGCTCAAGGCCCTGGATTTTTTGGCCGACTTTTGCGTTGTAGCTTCTCGTACGCTGCCGTAAGTAGCCATTAGCCGGCCGCTTACTCGCCGAAACATCATTCCAGACCCAACACCCCAAGCCCCAACACCCGTGATTCTATATAACGTTACCACCAGCCTCGACCCGGAAATTGCCGATCAGTGGGTGGACTACATGCGCGACACCCACATGCCCGAGGTAATGGCCACCGGCTTCTTTCTGAAAAGCCAGCTGTGCCGGTTGCTCAACGAGGAAGACAACGGCATCACCTACGCCGCCCAATACTACTGCGTCAGCCTCGACCAGCTGGAAGAGTACCAGCAAGTAGCCGCGCCAGCACTCCGCCAAGAAATCGAGAAGCAGTTCGGTGGCCGCTACGCCTCGTTCCGTACCATGCTGGAAATAGTGAGCTAATGGTGAGATAGTGAAATGGTGAGGTGGTGAGTTTGATGTTTTAACCGCGCAGTTGGCGCTAACCGAACATAAAACTCACCACCTCACCATTTCACTATCTCACCACTTCCCCGCCGTAAGCTTGCAGCTGTTCGGCGTTGAGGTTGCCGTTCAGCCATTCGGGGTCGAGGTTGGCTCCTACGCGCTTGTAGAAACCGATGGCCGGCTCATTCCAATTCAGCACCTGCCACTTCATACGGTTGGCGCCGGTGTGCCGGGCTTCCGCTACCACGGCATCAAACAGGCGCTTGCCAACCCCGGTGCCGCGCGTGGCTTCGGTTACTACCAGGTCTTCGAGGAACAGCATCCGGCCCTTCCAGGTGGAATAGGCGGTGTAGTAGAGCGCAATACCCACGATAGGGCCAGCTTCCTGCTCGGCCACGAAAAACCTGAAGATGGGGTCCGGCCCGAATCCGTCGCGCTGCATATCGGCCAGCGTGTTCGTGACTTCCTGCGGGGCCCGCTCATACTCGGCCAGCTCCTGAATCAGGGCCAGCACCTGAGGCAAATCGGCCTCGCGGCCACGGCGGATAATAGTTGACATCGGGGAAAGGTCAATAGAAAGGAAAGTGAATTCAATCAAAGCACAGGCAAGATAGAAGCTGTGAGCAGCAAGACCTGGTTCAACATCCAACTACCTACTACCCACATCTTACTACCCGCTAAACACAGAAGGAGCAACGGCGCGTGGCGGCCATTGCTCCTTCTGTGTTTATCAGCTATGCAGCAACCTACATAACGGGCTGCATTTTCTTGATGTCTTCGGTGGCGTTGGGGGCCGTTATTTCGCGGGTAGCAGGGTTTTCGGGAGCAGCTTTACCACCAGTTGTGTCGGGAGCGGCCGGAATGGGAGGCAGGGGCTTGGTAGGCGCATCCTCTTCCTTGGTGTAATCGGGGTTGCTGCACGACGTGGCGGACAGCATCAGCGAAGCGGCCAACAGACCGAGCAGAAACGTTTTTTTCATGTGGAAACTAAAAGATGCAGACTAGTTACGCGCGTTGTGGCCGCGAAGATACGGGAGAGGGTTGATAGTGCCTAGTGCTTGGTGCTTAGTGCGTAGGTCGTTCTTATATAATAGCACCTTATATCCGATGCTCTAGTGCTTGGAATCTCTCTTTAAATCAGAACATCCTAAGCACTAAGCACCAAGCACTAAGCACTACTTCTTATACGGATTCAGGCCCATGTTCTGGTAGGCAAACGACCAGATATCGGCCCATTCCTGAATCTGGAGCTTGGTGCTTTTGCCGGCGCCGTGGCCGGCATTCACGTCCACCCGAATGAGCTGGGGGCGCGGGCCGGTGTTGGCGGCTTGCAGCGTGGCCGCAAACTTAAACGAGTGCGCGGGCACCACCCGGTCGTCGTGGTCAGCGGTGGTTATCATGGTGGCGGGGTAGGCCGCGGGCTTCAGGTTGTGCAGCGGCGAGAACTTATACAGGTTCTGGAACTGCGCGTAGCTGTCACTGGTGCCGTACTCGGGGGCCCAGTTCCAGCCGATGGTGAACTTCTGGTAGCGCAGCATGTCCATTACGCCCACCGCCGGGAAGGCCACGCCGCACAGATCGGGGCGCTGGGTCATGGTGGCACCTACCAGCAAACCGCCGTTCGAGCCGCCGGCAATAGCCAGCCGCTCGGTGTTGGTGTAGCCCTGCACTTTCAGGTAGTCGGCGGCGGCAATAAAGTCGTCGAATACGTTTTGCTTGTTGGGCGTCATGCCGGCTTTGTGCCAGCCTTCGCCGTACTCGCCACCGCCCCGCAGGTTGGGAATGGCCAAGATGCCGCCATTTTCCAGCCACAGCATGCGCGCCACCGAAAACGAAGGCGTGAGCGAAACGTTGAATCCGCCGTAGGCATAGAGGTAGGTAGGGTTCTGCCCGTTGAGCTTCACTCCCTTCTTGTGGGTGATGAACATCGGAATCTTGGTGCCGTCCTTGCTGGCGTAGAACACCTGGCTGGTCACGTAGTCCTCGGGTTTCACGTCCACTTTCGGGGCCCGGAACACGGTGCTGGTGTTGCTGGCAATGTCGTACTTATAGATAGTGGTCGGGTACGTGAACGAGGTGAAGGCATAGTACACCGTTTTGGCGGTGCGCTTGCCCCCGAAACCCGCCGCCGTGCCAATGGCGGGCAGCGCTACATCGTGCTTGAACTCGCCCTTCTCGGTATATACTTTAATCAGGCTGCTGGCGTCTTTCAGGTACGAAGCCACCAGGTAGCCGCCCACTTGGTCTACGCCTTCCAGCTTCTGCTCGGTCTGGGGCAATACCTCTTTCCAGTTGGTTTCCTGCGGCTTTTTCGGGTCGATGAGCACAACGCGGTAGCGCGGCGCTTTGTAGTTGGTAAGTACCAGCAGCTGCCCGCCAATATTACCCACCACCGAGTTGTTGTGTTCGTAGCTGCTGACAAGCGGCGTGAAGCTGTCGGCTTGCTTGGGGTCGGTCAGGTCGCGCACCGAGAGGCGGTTGCCGTCGGCTTTGCCATCGGTGAGGTAGAGCACCAGAAACCGTTCGTCTTCAGTGGTACCCACGGTACGGAAACCGAGGGCCATTTTCTGGTCTTCGTACACCAGCCGGTCCTTGGTTTGGGCGTCGCCGAGCTTATGGTAGTACACTTTGTGGTACTCGTTTTTGCCCGCCAGGCTGTTCTGGCCAGCTTTAGGCGCGTCGTAGCGGCTGTAAAAGAAACCATCCTTGTACCAGGCCGCGCCCGATACTTTCACCCAATTCAGCTCGTCAGTGAGGGGCTGGCGGGTTTTTAGGTCCATCACCTTGTACTTCTGCCAATCGGAGCCGCCGCCGCTGGTGGCGTAGGCCATGTAGCGGTGTTCGTTGGAGAAGAAGGTGCCGGCCAAAGCGGTAGTGCCATCAGCGGAGAATTTGTTGGGGTCGAGCAGCACGTCGGGCTGACCTTCCTGTCCGTCTTGCTGGGTGTAGAGCACCGCTTGGTTCTGGAGGCCGTCGTTTTTCGAGAAGTAGAGCTGGCCACCTTCTTCCTGGGGCACGCCAAACCGCTCGTAGTTCCAGATGGTGGTGAGCCGGTCCCGGATTTTGTCACGGAACGGAATCTGCTCGAGGTAGCCGAACGAGGTCTTGTTTTCGGCCGTCACCCAAGCCTTGGTTTCCGGCGAATCGGGGTCTTCCAGCCAGCGGTACGGGTCGGGTACGGGCGTCCCAAAATAGTCGTCTACGTGGTCGGATTTACGGGTTTCAGGGTATTGCACAGGTATTCGGGAAGAAGCAGGAATAGAAGTACCAGCAGTGGAAGGCGAGTACGTTTGCGACGAGCGGCAGCCCGCCAGCAGCATCAGGACCAGCGCCGGCAGTAGTCGTTTTTGCATGGAAAGAGTTGGCAAAGAGAAGGCCGAAGATAAATCAGGTATTTTGTTGAGTTAACAAACGCAAACTAAGTATCTATAGCAGCAACTACACTCAGTGACTATGGCAGCTCTCGGTACTGCATTCATCTACTTTATTTATAGCGTACTGAGTGGATATACTCTTTATTGGTTAATTCAGTGGTTAAAGCCAAATTCAACAGTGCGCAGAGGAGGTGCTATTATTCGCCTTCTTGCTGGTGTTGCATTATTAGCTGGCTTTGCTGGTAAGATGCATTACAACTATGAGTCAGGCAAAGCTGAACATATAGGAACCTATAGTCTTACTTCCTACCCTAATTGTTCTGACTGTACGATACATCTGTATCCTAACGACAAATATGAAGTGCGTCAAGGTCAACAAATCAAGGAACACGGTCCTTGGCGTTACGAAACCGGGGACGATTATTGGATTGTATACCTCAATGAGGATGACCAATTAGGAGTTGGGCAGTATTCTTACTGATCTTAATCTAAAAGCTACATTCA
This sequence comes from Hymenobacter telluris, assembly GCF_017313265.1. Lineage (GTDB taxonomy): Bacteria > Bacteroidota > Bacteroidia > Cytophagales > Hymenobacteraceae > Hymenobacter > Hymenobacter telluris. The sequence continues at coordinate 98,573 of NZ_JAFLQZ010000005.1, forward strand.
CCCTACCCCTCAAACTGCACCACCGCCTTCTGCTCGATTTGCCACACCTCGGCTACTTTGCGGAGCACACCTTCTTCCAGCGTCAGAATTTCGGAAACCGGGCCGGTGGGCGACTCATACTCGCAGGCGTCGGCCAGCAGCTCCGGCGGGGCTATTTGCAGCAGGTAGGTTTGCACCGCCGGCTCCATGCTCACCTGGAAGGTGGCCAGGGCCGGCCACTGCGAGTCCTGGTAGATTTCGTACACGCTGTCGGCTTGCAGTTCATCGGTGAAATCCGCTTCGTTGAGCGTGCCGTTTGCCGAGGCCCTGGCGTAGCGCATCGTGGTTACCGATGCGGGTGCTTGCTCGGGTTGAGGCGCTGCTGCTGGTTCCGACTCCGACTCAGTTACGGGAGTGGGCGTCACTACGCTTTCAAATTCTTCGCGCAAAGCCGTAGCCGGCGAGCCAAGCGGCAGTACCACGGGCGGGGCGGGTATTTCGGTTAGAGGCGCAGGGGCTTCAACCGCTGGTGAGGGAGCAGAAGTTTCGGTAACTACTTCGGGCACAAGTGGTGTAACGGCGGGAGCAGGAACCACGGTGGCTACTGGCATAGCTGCCGTGAGGGGCGCTACGGGGGTGGGCGCAACCGGCTCGGGGGTAGCAACCGGAGCATCCGGGGTTTCGGTAAGTAACTCCCGCTTAGCCAATTCGGCGGCTACGCGCTGCTGCACCAGGCGCTCTACTTCCAGTTGCAGCTCCGGCGTTATGGTTTGCACGGGCGTAGCGGCGGGCGTTGCAACAGTTGCCGGAGCGGGGCGCGAAGCCATTATTTCATCTTGCCGGGTGGTCATGCGGGTGGCTAGTTCCTGCTGGAAAACGGCCAGGTTGCGGCGCATCAGCGCGTACAGCACCAAGCTCAGCAACGCCAGCACAAAGGCCAACGGCGCGAAAAGCTTGCTCATCAGCCCCTCGCCGGAACCTTGGGCGGGCTCGGGCTGCTGCGCAACGCCGGCTTCGGCTAGCCCGGCATCGGTGGGGTTGTCGGTAGCCATTTCTTCGCCTTCCAGGTCGGCGGCGGCCTCAGTGGCTTCTTCGGCCTGGCTGCTGATGGGCGTGCCGTTGTCTACGTAGTTGGTGAGGGCCGTTTCGAGGGTAGCCAGCCGGGCCATGCGGGCGGTACTGGCGCGGCGGGCCGGGGAGGATTTCAGGCGGTTGATGATTTCCGTCTTCAGCTTTTGCAGCCTTGAGGGGTTGGAGCCCAGCCCTTTATAAATGGCACCACGTCCTTCCAACGGCTGGTACAACGCGCTGAATACCCGCTGGCTATCAGCCCGGATGCTTTTCTCGAACTCCTTCAGCGTACCACCACACTTCAAGGTGTTCTTGAGGTTGGGCCGGCCGTTGTCTTCATACACAAAGCGGGCGGTTGCGCACCATACCTGCACCTTTTGCTCATCGAGGGTGGGCTGGCCGAGGGGCGTTTGGGCGGCGGCGTTCAGCGTCAGTAGTTGGCTCAGCAACAGAGCTGCTAACAGGAAATATCTCATATGTGCAAAGAGGCGGGAAAGGCGAGAAGGAGCTTCCAAGATAGAACATCCAACCCTATTGCGTACCACCTGGCTCCTACGCAGGGCCAACGCAAATGGCTGTCAGCACTTTATTTCGTGCGCTTTCACTAGACTTTCGTTGTCGGATTTTCGTTGTAAATAGCTACCCTAAACCTTGGTTCTGCTATGTCGGAAGTTTCTTTGTTTCTGCGCGGCAAGCGGCGCACTTCTTTTTCTTCACCGCTAGCGGCCGCAAGAAGTTGGTATTTCGCTTTCGCTCTGGGGGTAGTAGCGTTAAGCAGCTGCGGCACCGACTCTGCCAGCACCGAAACCACTGACCCCGGCACCACTACTACCCCGCCGGCCACAGCAACCACGCCGGCCAAGGCCGCGCCGCTACAGGTGAACGTGTTTTTGGAGCTGTCGGGGGGGATGAAGGGCTTTATGCCGGTTAATACCACGGCCACCGAGCCCACGGCGTTCCAGAAGCGCATCAGCCTGCTGGCTTCACGCACCAACAGCAACCCCGCCGTGGAGCAGGCGCAGTTCTGGCTGTCGCTCAACAAAACGCCTCAAACCAGCACCTACGCGCACTTTCGGGATGTAGTGCAAGGCGACACCAAGGAGGCGGCCCTGGGTACCGAGCTACCTACCATGCTGGAAAACATTCTGGCTCAGCCCAACGCCGCCCAAAAGGTGAATGTGGTCATCTCCGACTTCATCTACGGTCCCCAGCGCCAAGCCGACGTAGCCGTTATGGGCGTCCGCATCACCGATGCGCTGGCCGCTGCCACCCGCAAGCAGCTGGCCGTGGCCGTGCTGGCCGAAACCTCGGCGTTCTACGGCACTTTCCACCCGGCAGTGAAAACGCCCAAAGAACGGATTCAACTGAAAGGGGAAAGCCGACCGTATTACATCTGGATCATCGGGCCAGCCGCGGCCGTGGGGCGGTATCTCAACGAAGTGGCCCCGGCCGTTGACGCCAAAACCCAGCAAGCCTATTTCGGGCTGAGCTTCCCGAAAGTGCCTTACGCAGCGGTACTTACGCAGGTGCCCGCCACCAGCCCGCTAGCCCCAACGAGCGAGGGCAGCGGCTCTATTTCCTACGCCGGAGCCGGTGTAAGTACGAATCTGGAAGTGTCGGACGTTAAGGACGGCGTGGATTTCACCGTTGCCCTCGATTTAGCGCAGCTGCCTGCCGCTTGGCGGGAACCCAGCTTTTTGGCCCGCAACTTGCAAGCCGACCTGCCCGGTGGCGCCGCGAAGCTGGTGCCCAACTCGGTGAAAGTCGTGAGCGGCACGCCTAGCTTGGCGGCGTACACGCACACCGTGCGGGTGCACCTCACCAGCTTGCCCAAGGAACCGGCTACGCTCACCTTGCGCTTACCGGCGCCGAACGTTCCGGCCTGGGTAACACAGTGGAGCACCGAAAACGACAACCGCACCGGGCCGCTCAACCAAACGTACCGGCTCACGGAAATCATGACCGGGCTGCGCGACGCCTTCCCACAACAGCTGCCCACCGTATTCACGGCTTCGTTCTCCCTTTCCAATCAAGATTAATCTTCTCATCCCTGTATGCAGCAATTCTTCAACAGCCTGTACACCGTTGCCATTGGGCTGCTCTATGACCGCAAAACCCCGCTCTACGGGCTCTATAAAGCAGAAATCTTCAACGCCACCGGCCTCTACACCGTCCTGACGGTACTGGCGCTGGTGGTGGTGTTTTATTACGTTTTCAACCATTTCATTCCGGCCCTTACCCACCTGGGGCTGTACCGTCCCATTCATTGGTTGCTGGTGCTTTTGCTGGTTGCTGGTCTGGGCGCGCTGCTGGCGTGGCAGGTAAGTATCGGCCAGGGTGCCACCTCCGACCCCTACATGCGCTACTTCATCCTGACCAACACCTGGATAGCGCCGTTGTGGTTCGTGCTGTTCTCCGTGGCCTTGAAGTGGGGCTCCCATCACGCCCGCCGCACTCCTTTTTAGCAGCATCAGCACTTTAGGCACGTCATGTCGAACAGAGTGAGACATCTTGCGTGCTGACGTTGCCAAACTATATGTCATGCTGAGCTTGCCGAAGCATCTCTCCCGCTTCGCCTAAACCGTTGTAACGAAGCGGGAGAGATGCTTCGGCAAGCTCAGCATGACGGGCTTTCAGCCAAATATTAACTCCGACTTCCTTTCCAATTCCAGAATATGGCTCGTCTTTTCATTTTTGCCGTAGGTGGTACCGGGGCGCGGGTGCTTCGCTCCCTCACCATGCTGCTGGCCGCTGGCATGCGCCTGCCCGACTGTGACCAAGTGGTTCCCGTGCTAGTTGACCCCGACACCCAGAACGGGGACGTCACGCGCACCGTGGATTTGCTGAAGCGCTATTCCCGCATCCATAACGCCCTGTATCAGGATGGTCAGCACCCAAAAGGCCAGGGCTTTTTCGGGCAGCCGCTCACCACGTTGGCGCAACTGAACACTGCCGGAGTTGATGGCCTGCGCGACTCGTTTGTGTACGACTTCGGCGGCATCAATCAGTCGTTCAAAGACTACATTCACTACAACGAGGCCTCGGTGGAAACCCGAGGCCTGCTCGACCTGCTCTTCACCCCCGACAGCCTCAACGCCAGTCTGGATTTGGGTTTCCGCGGCTCCCCGAACGTGGGCAGCGTGGTACTGAACTCGTTGGTGCAGGCGCCGGAAATGCGCTACCTGGCGCAAAGCCTCAACTCCGAGGACCGGGTGTTTTTCGTGAGCAGCATTTTTGGTGGTACAGGGGCGGCTGGGTTCCCGCTGCTGGTGAAAAACCTGCGCGACCCGGACGTGGATTTGCCGCAGCCCTCAGTGCGGGCCAAGGTACCGGCCGGGGCACTGGTGCTGCTGCCGTATTTCAAGCTGCAACAGCCCTCGGCCCAGGAAAAAGCCGATGGCCAGGACTTCATCGACTCCAACACGTTCATCACCAAAACCAAAACGGCCCTCAGCTACTACGCCGAGCACCTCGATGGGCTGGAGTCGTTGTACTACCTCGGCGACCAGGCCGGTCAGCCGCTGCCCAACAACCCCGGTCGGGCCGAGCAGCGCAACCAGGCTCATTTGCTGGAATTGCTGGGCGCGTTGTCGGTGCCGCATTTCCTGGGGCAGCCCGCCAATCAGCTCGACCGGGGCAGCCCGGCCTACCACGAGTTTGGCTTGAAGGAAGACAAGGCCACGTTTGATTTCGGGCAGCTGCCCCCGGCTTTGCGCCGCGACGTGGCCCGCCCGATGATTCAGTTTCACTACTTCGCGAAGTATTTCCGGCAGCACTTGCTGGAAGAGAAAAACGCGCCGCTCTACAAAGGCGGCAAGCTGGCTCAGCACCTGCCCGCCAGCACCGGCCCCCTCGCCGACCTCACCGACTTCTTCACGGAGTATGAAAGCTGGCTGCGCGAATTGGGCGTGAGTGAGCGGCGCTTCGGGGCCCTGCACCCCGACGAAACCGACTTCAACAAGATGGTGGCCGACAAAATCATTGCCACCGGCTTCTTCAACAAAGGCCTCACCGACGACGTGCTGCGGGCCGAACTGAACGACGCCGTGGGCAAAACCAACCTCGACAACCCCGACGCCTCCCGTGCCCTTCGCTGGATTGTGGAAGCCTTCAACAAGGCCACCGATAAAGTGGTGGATACCAAGCTGCAATACTCATAGAAGCTCGTTGCAGAGGGCACCTCACCCCTAGCCCCTCTCCGAAAAGAAGAGGGGAACTAGAAATAGATTTTAGTTCTAGTATGCTAGAAGCTAGTCCCCCCTCTCCCCTAGGAGAGGGGGCTAGGGGGTGAGGCCCCCGCCACAACGAGAATCAATACCAAAAGCTAATAGCCAAGGGCTATCAGCTAATAGCTTAAAGAAAAAATGGCCAAAATACTCCGCCTGCACCGCACTGGTTCCAGCACCCACGAAGGCTGGGGCCGGACCGGCAAAATCGGCAAAAACGAAATTGAAGGCCCCAGCGGCATCCTGGACCCCGAAGGGGGCCGGGCCGAGCGAGTGGCCGTGGCTATTCCGTCGCCGTTTGCGCGGCTGCACCTCGTAGAAACGGCGCTGGCTTACGTGAGCAACGCCGGCAGCTCCGCTCCCACCGATACTGTGCATCACCAGCTGGTAGGCCAGTTTTGGGACCTGTGGGAGCTGACGTTCAACTACTTCCAGCGGCGGCAGCCCGGCCAGCGCCTGAGCGTACGTACCTGGAACCGCGCCAACGAGCTAGCCAAGCTGGATGCCCAGCCGACCACTCGCCCGCTGGCCCAGGCGCTGCGTTTGTATCTGAACGACAAGCGCTTTGTCAACCTCACCGAGCTGCACCTGTTGCACTTCCCTGGCGCCACGCCCAACGAAGCACCCCAGCTACTTGGTGGTACGTCGCCGCTGACGCTGTTCTTCCCGGCGCCATCGGTGCGGGCGTTGCCGGTGCAGCGGCCCGAAGGTGGCGGCCAGTATTTCGATGGGCGCTACGTGGGCTTGCACCAGCGCGAGCAGGCGTTTCAGGATTTCGTGTACCAGCAGTTTGTGGTGGATACGGCTCTGGCCCGCCTGGCACCAGCCGTGCGCAACGTCCTCGACCCCAACATTCTGAACAAGTGGGGCCTGGACGGCACCGCGCAGCTAGCCGATTACCCCGACTTGCAAGCCGACCAGACCGGCAACCCGGTAGTGGTGGCGGGCGTGTCAGTGCGTATTCGGCCTGACCAGAGCATTGTGCGCAACTCCGACTTCACCATTCGGCCCGACCGGCAACCCGCGCCGGGCTGGCCGCTGCCGAACCCGCTGCCGCTGGTGCTGCGGCCGGGCCTGCAAATGCCGGGCAAGTTCTACTACAACAACTCCCAGCTCGGCGACAGTGGCAACAAGATTCCGGCTGCCGACCCGCGCGCCCTGGCCGACCGGACGCTGCCGGGCCCGGAGCTGGCCTACCCCTACCTCACCCTCAACGACCTACTGGAAGAAACCCTGTTGACCGTGCCCTACGAGGTGGATGGCAGCCGTTTCGTGACTGGGCAACTGAAAGTAGCCCCCGGCTACAAGCCCACCTGCTGGCCGCTGCTGCCCGTAACGCCGCTGTACTTCGACTACTTCACGCCGGCCGAGCTAGCTACCCAGCTCACTATGGAGCTAGACCCGGTATGCGTGCGGGTGCGGCTGCGGATTCCGGTGGCCGGCGGTTTCACCGTGGACTATGAGCGCGCCTACTACCCCAACCCGCGCACCGAAGGACTCGGCCGTTTGCTGGTGACCAACGTAGGCTTGTCGGTATTCCCATTTGTGAAAATCCTGGACGCGCCGCAGCTCAACGACTTCTACAAGGTGATGCTGGTGGACGCTAACAACATCGACCCGAGCTTGGTGAACAAGCCGGTGGAACTGCAATTCGGGGTGAACGGCCGGCTGTTGTCGAGTACGGGTACCGAGCAGAGCGCCACGGCCTACCGCCGCACTGCTAAAACCGGCACCGACGAAGGCAGCACCTACTACGAAGTGAAAGGCACGCCCTTCGACTACGTGCAAATCAGTAACCCCGCGCCGGCTGCGGGTCGGGCGCTGGTGGTGCCCAAGTGGCGCGAGGTGCGCCAGGGCACCAAGGAGTTCCGCTTCGCCATCGACTTCGGCACCACCAATACCCATGTGGCCTACCACGACGGCCCCAGCCATCCGCCCCAGCCGTTCGGTTTCGGGCCCGATGATACGCCGGTGGCCCTGCTGAAAAAATCGTCGGAAGAATCGGATTATGCCGCGTACGAGCAGTTGTATCGGGGCGTGGAAGACGACCCGGCGCACGGCATTCAGTTGCGGCGCTGGCAACGGTATCAGCAGCGCGAGTTCGTCCCGTCGTTTGTGGGCGCGGCCGGTTCGCCGTACCAGTTCCCCATCCGCACCGCCACCAGTGAATCGGCAGGCTTTTCCATCGAGACACCTAAGTTACTGGCTAACATCAACGTAGGTTTCGGCATCAACACCGAGGAGGAAACCAACGACTCGTACCACACCAACCTGAAGTGGGGCGAAACCGGCGAGGCGGCCCGCCACCGGGTGCGCATGTTTTTCCGCGAGATGTTGCTGCTGTTCAAGTACAAAGCGGCGCTGCACGGCGGCAACATTGGCGCCACCCAAGTGGTGTGGTTTGCGCCGCTCAGCTTCTCGGCCTTCAGCCGCGACTTGTACCAGCGCGAGTGGGACACGCTGTTCCGGGAGATTTTCCAGACCAACCGCAGCACCACCTACCTGCCCGAGTCGTCGGCACCGTACTTCTTCCTGACCCGGCGCGGCCTCGTGACGCCCGGCCCCGGCGAAAATGCGGCCTTCATCGACATTGGGGGTGGTACTTCCGATGTACTGTTCTACTCCGACCAAACCGCCGATACCAGCGGCCCGCGCAAGCACCATCCGGCGTTCAGCACCTCGTTCCGGTTTGCCGGCAACGAGCTGTGGGGCGACGGGGCTGCCGACGTGCGCGGCAGCAAAGACAACGGCCTCGTGCGCTTCGGGCTGGACAGCATCAATGCTCATCCGCTGCCGCAAACCAAAGCCGCCGAAATAGCTGTGAAGTGCCTAGCCGTTGTGCAGGCCAACCCGGCGTTTGGCTCCGAGGAAGTGGCCAGTTTGCTGTTCAACTACGAGCGGGAATTCCAGTTTGGGGAGCGGCTGCTTATGGCCCAACATCTGCGGGTGTTATTCTACCTGCACTTCGGATCCATTGTGTATCACTTGGGGCAGGTAACGGCGCTGCGCGGACTAGCCGCTCCTCGCTACCTGTGCTTCACAGGCCGCGGCAGCTTGTACCTACGACTGCTGTGCCCCAGCAACTTACGGCCACTGGAGCAGGTAGCTAGCTTGATTCTGAGCAAAGTAATGGGCGTACCCGCGCCGGCCAACTTCAAGATTGTGCTGGCCGACGACCCAAAGCAAACCACCGCCAACGGGGGCGTGCTGGCTACTGGCCTCGATGCAGAAAGCACCGCCGAAGTGCCGCCCATCGTGCAGCCCATTGGCACCGGCGCGGCCGATGCCGCCGAAAACCACCCGCTGTTCCCGTCCGACATTACCGAAGACGTGAAAAACGCAGTGCTGGCCAACGTGGAGAAGTGCCTCACGCTGTTGCTCACCGACCCGGAACTGGTAGCAGCGCAAAACAACCTGGGCATCAAAAACCCGCCCGGTTTGGTTCTGCGCGAGTTGAAAGACGCCCTAGCCGACTCGTTCAACCTGGGCCGCCAACGCTACGCTAATACACTGCCCGCTGGCGAGCCAATTCCTGAAACACTGTTTTTCCTGCCACTCAAGCACGCGTTCTACGTGTTGTCGCAGAAGCTCCACGATTCCGCCCGCTAAGTCCTCGTCTATGTCGATACGTTATCGGGTACTTTGCTTGCTGATGGTGCTGGGCCTGGCTGGTTCGCCAGGGATAACGCGCGCCCAAACCGCCCCCGTGGCAACCAGCCAGGACGATAACCTGAAGGGCCAAATCTGGACGGTTACCGCCCGGCGCATTTGGGTGGATGTGAAGCCCAAGCAGCCCCAGGCACTCCAGCCCTGGGCCACTGGCACCGACTTCACCAACTGGGTACTCGCGCAGAAGCAAGACAAATCGGAACTAGGTATCCTGCGCGGCGCAGTCATCGAGCGGATTGGTAAAGGACAAACCGGTAGCGCGGCGCAGGTGGCCCAAGCCATTGTAGACGAAGTAGCCCAGCGCCGCGAAAAGAAAGTAGGCGCCCTAGCCCGCGTGGACGTGGTAGCCCTCAACACGGAGTTGACTCCGTTTATTCAGCTAGCCACGCCCGCCGATACCGCCGCCGTACCCGATGAGTCTCTGGCCCCGGCCACCAACGCAACGGCCCAAATCGAGCAGCCGGCCCAGACCGACTACCAGGACACCATACCCGAAACCACTTCGGGGCCAGAGCCCATGGTGGCTCCAGTACAGGTAGCACCTACTTACTGGGGCATGTCGCCGGCCGTGGCGGGTACGTTGTTGGCCTTGCTCGGTGCCTTGGTAGGCGCAGGGCTGACGTACAACCGCATGGAAAGTGCCCGCCGCAAGCGTCGGCGGCACTCTTCGTCGCACATGGTGGCTACCCCCGCCGTTGAACCTGAAACGCAGTCTGTTATGAATACGCCCCAATACCGGAAGCTGCTACGGCAGAATCAGGACCTCCAAAAACAGCTCGACCAGTTGAAAAAGGAGTTAACCGACTTGAAAGCACGCGTAACAGGTGTACCTGCTGCCCCCCTCAAAGCCGCACCGCCCAGACGTACCGCTTCTACCCCACCGCCCCCGCCGCCAGTGCAGGCACCAGCCGACGACCACGACGACCTATTGAACGTTGGCCTCGGGACTATTGCGTCGCCGGAGCCTGCGTATGAGCAGCCGTCCGCACAGTTGCCACCCGCTACGCGCTACGGCCCGGTGCAGGAAACGCCATTTGTGGAGGAGCGCAAGATTGTGGACAACCCGCTGCCGCAGCTGGCCTTGATGCTCACCATCAACCCGCGCAACCCCGACCAAGCCAGCTTCACGCTCAACCCGCACGTCAACCAAAGCATGCTCATTGGCGACGGGCTGAACCGCTTGCAGAAGTTTTTCGAGTACGACCCGCCCGTGGGCCGCATCAACTCCGTAGCAGCAGCAGCGGCGGGCACGCTCCAGCGCCAGGCCGATGGCTGGCAGGTGGTGGAACGCGCCCGGCTCATCATTCGTTGAGCCCTACTTGTAACTGATTGTCATGGTTTTACAGATTATTGAAATCCTCCTGATTCTCGGGCTCATTGCCTGGCAGGTGTATATTTTTATTGGCAACCGGCGCCTGATAGAGCGGGTGCAAACTATGTACCCGTCCACCAACCAGATGGGCGTGGAGCAAACCACTATTTCTGATTTCAACGAGACGCTGGAATACGACGCCGTGACGGCCACCAGCACCAGCCCGGAGTTCAGCCGCATCGTCACGGATACCAACGACTACCTGCGGGCCAACATCGGGGCCGCCGCCGAATTCAACACCCTGCGAGACATTTCCGAGCGGGAAGCGGCGCTGCTGGATGCCGAAATTGAAGCCCAGATTTCCACGCCGCTGTACCTGGGGCTGCTGGGCACGTTTGCGGGCGCCATCTTGGGTTTGCTGGCCCTGGTGAATCCGTTTGGCGCTACGGACGTCACTGACCCTGCGGCTTCGTCGTTCAACAACGATGACGTGACGCACTTTTTGGGCGGCGTACTAATTGCCATGTGCGGCAGCTTGTTTGGCTTGGGTTTCACGCTGTGGGGCAACCAACTGCTGAAATCGGCCCGGGCCACCCGTGACCGGCTCAAGAACGGCTACTACAACTTCCTGCAAAAGGCGCTGCTGCCCAAGCTCAACTCCGATATGCAGCGGAGCATGAACAGCTTGCAGAACGTGCTGGATGCCTTCAATGAGAAGTTCTTCTCGAAGGTGCAGGACGATTTCATGACCCGCATTGCCGATTTCCTGCCCCGCGTAACCGAGAACATCAGCATTCAGAAAGATTTCCTGGAAAAGCTCCAGCAAATCGGCTACACCGAGTTGGCCAACGCCACCATCAAGGTATTCGATAGAGTGGACAAGAGTGCGGGTTCGTTCGAGAAGTTTCTGGGGTACCAGGAGGCGCTGAACGTGTCGGTGGAGAAGGGCGCCGAAACCGTAACGACTATTACCGCCTTATTAAACCGGCTTACCGCCTTGGAACAGTCGTTGAATCAGGTGCCGGGCTACTTGCAGGAGCACGACAACCGCGTCAGGGAGCAGGCGCGGTTCTTTGGCGAGCACCACGCGCTGCTGCGCAACATCAGCCAGGGCGTGAACCAGGCGCTGAATGAAGACGCTACCTTGATGCGGGCCGCGCTGGACCAGCGGCGCGAGGAGTTCGAGAAGCAGGCCCAGGCGGCGCATGCGCAATGGAGCGCCCACTTCCGGCAGCTCAACAAAGACAACATCTACGAGAAGATTGTGGAGTACATGAGCCCGTTTCAGCAGCTCCCCACCCAGCAGATGCAGCTCAACCGCTTGCAGGAAGACCAGGCCCGGCGCAACACCGAGGCCCTGCAAGCCATGCAGCGCCAGCTCGAACAAAACCAGCAGATTCAGGCCCGGCTGCTGCAACAAACCGACCGCACGCAGGATTTGCTGGACCGCATTTTGGAGCCGAACTGGTTCCAGCGCACTATTCTGGGCAAGAAAACCCCGCCCCGGCGCTCCGACGGTTCCTCTCCCCGCTAACCTCCGCCGCCGGTGAAACAAAGCAAAGATTTTTTCTGGCCCAGCTACGTGGACCTGATGACGGCCCTGTTCCTGACCATGCTGGTGCTGTTTGTGCTGAGCTACAAGCTGTTCCAGGACAAACAGTCGGGGTTGATAGCCGCCAACGCGCAGTTGAAAGTACAGCTCAAGGAGAAGCGGAAAATCGATGAAATAAAGGAGGCGCTGAAGCGGCTGGAAGACCCGCGCTATTTCGTGTACAACAAGGATTTCAAGCGCTACGAGCTGAATTTCGAGGTGGAATTCCGGCCCGGCCGTTACGAGCTACCTGCTGCCTCACGTCAGCCTTTGATTGAAGCCGGCCGGTTTTTGCTGCGCCAGATGCAGAGCCTCAAACAGGAAGCGGGCATCCAGTACCTGGTGCTCATCGAGGGCCGCGCCGCCATGGACCCACGCTTCCCCGCCGACCACCCCATTAATGCCGATTTACAAGCCGTTCGGCAGTTGAGCTACAACCGCGCGCTGGCCGTACTCTACCTCTGGCGCGAAGCGGGCATCCGGTTTCCGCGCAACGTGGAGCTGGTGCCCGGCGGCAGCGGCTACCGCGGCGCCGGCCGCTACACGGGCTTCCAGCGCGAGCAGCGCAACAAGCGCTTCATCATCCAAATTCAGCCGAAAATAGGCTCGTTGGATGCAAGTAGGTGAAATTGTGAGGTGGTGAAATAGTGAGTTTGATGTTCCAACCGCGCAATCTGCGCAAACAGAACATCAAATTCACTATTTCACCACCTCACAATTTCACCGCTTAGCTATAGTCGATTTCGGTGTTGTCGCCGATGTTGAGGCTGTGGCGGGTGCCTTTGAACAGGGCGTCGGAGCCAACGATGCAGTCGTGCATGACGGCGGAGCGCAACTCACTGTACGAGCCGATGATGGACTCGCTCAAGATGGTGTTCTTGACGATGGTTCGGTCGCCGATGGCCACGTTGGGGCCGATGATGGAGTTGCTGATTTCGCAGTCTTTGCCGATGCTAACCGGCGGGATGATGATGGTATCGGGAAACTCGGGGAACTCGCGGCGGTCCAGGAACTCAGGGCGGTTGAGCAGGCGGGCGTTGGCTTCCAGCAACGAATCCTTACGGCCGCAGTCAAACCAGTTATCCACGGCGGCGGTGGTCATTTCGGCCCCCTCCTGAATCATCATCATCAAGGCATCGGTCAGCTGAAACTCGCCGTGGGTGCGCAGCTCCTGGCTGATAAGGCGCTCCAGGGCGGCGGCCAGCCACTCGGCATTGGCAATCTTGTAGAGACCCACCAGCGCGTAGTTGGACTTCGGAATGCGGGGCTTTTCCACCACTTTAGTTACCTGGCCATTAAGGGCAGTTTCCACCAGCCCAAACATGGATGGTGTTTTCACTTCCTTCACGGCCAACACGTTGCCCGAGGTCTGCATCATGGCGGGCAGGTCCACGTCCACGATGGTGTCGCCGAGCAGAATCAGGATACCGTCGGCTTCGTGGCGAAACGTGTCGCGGGCCAGCCACAGGGCGTGGCCGATGCCTTCGCGGGGCTCCTGCACCACAAACGTGCTCTTTATCTGGGGGTACGCACGGCGCACGTAGTTCTCAATCTTTTCGCCCAGGTACCCGATAATAAACACGAATTCCTGCACCCCGGCCACGCTTAGGCGGTCGATGATGTGCCCCAGGATGGTGTTGCCGGCCACGGGCACGAGAGACTTGGGCTGCGTGTGCGTGTGTGGGCGCAAACGCGACCCAATACCTGCAACAGGAATAATAGCTTTCATGAGCAACAGAGCGTGGCGTAAGTCCGCAAAATAGCGAATAGCGGCGGGAGCGGCCGCATAGACAACCGTCGGGGCGTGAATTCGTACTTTGGCACGATGAAATAGTGGAATTGTAAGAGCACGTAACCCGCAAGCCAGCCGCTCTGTTCTGCAACTCCTAAAATATTATGCAACGGTAATATTATTTACTATTGCAAAAGCACCGTATGAGGCTGCGGCAAGCGGCCGGACCGGGCCGGCTTCTCATCTGTTCACCGACTTTCCATTTACCAACTCTCTCCCTCCTTCTTTTTATGAAACGTTTCCTTCTTTACTTCGCTGGCCTGGTGCTTCTGCTCTCGCAATCGTCGTGCGGCTACAACGGCATGGTGAGCCGCGACCAAACCGTGAAAGCCCAGTGGGCCAACGTGCAAAGTGCCTACCAGCGCCGCGCCGACCTGATTCCGAACTTGGTAAACACCGTGAAAGGGGCCGCCAACTTCGAGAAAAGCACCCTGACCGATGTGGTGAATGCCCGTGCTAAGGCTACCAGCGTGCAACTCAACGCCGATAACCTGACGCCCGAAAACCTGAAGCAATTTCAGGAAGCGCAAAGCCAGCTGAGCAGCGGCTTGGGTAGGTTGCTGGCCGTGTCGGAAAACTACCCCGAGCTAAAAGCCAACGCCAACTTCCAGGAGCTACAAGCCCAGATTGAAGGCACCGAAAACCGCATTAATGTGGAGCGCAACAAGTTCAACACGGTTACCAACGACTACAACGGCTTCGTGAAGTCGTTCCCGAATAACTTGTTCGCGGGTATGTTTGGCTTCAAAGAGAAGCCTTATTTTGAGGCTGATGCGGCTTCGCAGAAGGCTCCTACGGTTCAGTTTTAATTTAGTGCTTTGTGCCTAGTGCTTCGTGCTTAGGGCTTTGTCCTGAACACCCTTTAACTAAGCACGAAGCACTAGGCACAAAGCACTAAAAATGAACAACCCCCTCACCTCCGAGCAGGAAGCCGCCTTAGTGGCTGCTATCCGGCAGGCTGAAATCACCACATCCGGCGAAATACGGGTGCACCTGGAAGACAACTGCCCCACCCCCGAGCCCCTCGACCGAGCGGCGCAGGTATTTGCCGAGCTGAACATGCACCGCACCGCCCAGCGCAATGGGGTGCTGTTCTACCTGGCCTGGCAAAGCCGGCAGTTTGCCGTCATCGGCGACGCGGGTATCAACTCCGCCGTGCCCGACGAATTTTGGGAAACCACCAAAGAAACCGTGCTCAGCCAGTTTCGGAGTGGTAAATACGTGGTGGGCCTCGAACAGGGCATCAAGATGGTGGGGGAGCAACTGAAACGGTATTTCCCTTACAACGCGGTGACTGACACAAACGAACTCGACGACGCCATTTCATTTGGCAGTGGCACGCCGAAGCCCCCCCGCGCATGATGCAGCCT
This sequence comes from Hymenobacter telluris, assembly GCF_017313265.1. Taxonomy (GTDB): domain Bacteria; phylum Bacteroidota; class Bacteroidia; order Cytophagales; family Hymenobacteraceae; genus Hymenobacter; species Hymenobacter telluris. The sequence continues at coordinate 113,583 of NZ_JAFLQZ010000005.1, forward strand.
CTCCCTGTACTTTACCGGACCTGGCTTCGGCAGTTGGTCTTGGTGTTGTTGCTGCTAAGCCAGCTCAGCGCCTGGGCTCAGGATACGCCCCCTCGTCCCTCACCGCCGCGCCTCGTAAATGATTTGGCGGGCATGATGAGCGCCAGCGAAGTGGACGCTTTGGAGCGCAAGCTGGTAGCCTACAACGATTCCACTTCCTCGCAGATTGCCGTAGTGACCGTGCCCACGCTCGGCGACTACGAAATTGCCGACTACGCCCAAAAGCTCTACGAAAGCTGGGGCATCGGGCAGAAAGGCAACAACAACGGCGTACTGGTGCTGGTAGCTAAGCAGCAGCAGAAGGCCCGCATCCAGACTGGCTACGGCCTGGAAGGGGCCATTCCGGATGCGCTGGCTAAGCGCATCATCACCAATACCATCGTGCCGGCTTTCCGGGAGCAGCAGTATTATCAGGGCCTGGATAGAGCTACGGACCAACTGATTGCGCTGGCCAAAGGCGAATACAAAGCCGACCAAACCACCGCGCCCCGGCAGCGCCGCAGCAACGACAGCAGCGGCTCCGGCTGGACGTTCTGGGTGATTATTGCGGTGCTGGTGCTGTTCATGATTTTCCGCTCGAAAGGCGGGGGCGGCCGCAACAACCGCGGCATGGGCGGCGGCATGATTCCCCCCATCATCTTCGGTGACTTCTCCGGTGGCCGCGGCGTATTTGGCGGCGGCGGGGGCTTCGGTGGCGGCGGCGGTGGCTTTGGCGGTTTCGGCGGCGGCAGCTCCGGCGGCGGCGGCGCCAGCGGCGACTGGTAGAGGTGAAATGGTGAGTTTGATGTTCTGATGGCGCTAGCTGCGCAGTTAGAACGTCAAACTCACCATTTCACCACTTCACAATTTCACCTCTTTGTAGAGCGGCAGCTCGTAGAACGGGCGCAGCAGTTGCACCACGTCTAGGGCGTCGGCCAGGGCTTCATGGGCTACGGTATCGTCTTCGAAGGCGGCGCGGGCTTTACAGATTTGCATGGTAGGCAAGCGGGAGTCTTTGCGCCAGTTGAGGTAGAAAGCCGCGGGGTCGAGCATGGCGGGTTCGGCTCGTACCAGGGTGCCATAGCCAGGCAGCTCGCGCAGAAAACCCAGGTCGAAAGAGGCAATGTTTTTGCCGGCCATCGTTACGGCTACGCAGTCTTTTTTGTCGGGCCGGAAGCCGTGGAGCAGCAGAAACTCGCGTAGCTGAGGCAGCAGTTCCTCGGGAGTGCACAGCTCGGGGTTAGGTTCTTTGCCGGCTAATTCCTGCAACAGACGGGCATTGAGCGCCAGGGCGCCGGCTGTGCCTACGTACTCGGGGTGGCGCACTACGCGCCGGAAGGCAGGCAGCTCAGCTAGTGGCAGCGGGTGCTTGGTATCTTCTATTACGGCGGCCAGTTCCAGAATCTGATGGCGCTGGGGCCGGCCGCCGGTGGTTTCGAGGTCGAGGGAAATGTAGCGCATAGATTTGGCTGTACGGCGGCGGCTAACACGCGTTGAAGGAGTTCAGGTTTAATAATAGCGTAACACTGTCTGCGCCAAACCACATGCGGCGGGGTTATACCTTGCCAGGATACACCTACTTTTTACGTAGCAGTAAGTATGCGGCTTCTTGTTTTGCTGGCTTTATTCCTCGTTGTACTTCGCGGCAACGCCCAAGCTCCCACCGCCTTCGACCGCCAAGGCCACCGGGGCAGCCGCGGCCTGATGCCCGAAAACACCATTCCGGCGATGCGCAAGGCCTTGGACTTGGGGGTAACTACGCTCGAAATGGACATGCTGGTTAGTGAAGACAACCAACTGCTTCTTTCGCACGACCCGTTTATGAATGCTGACTTTGTGCTAACGCCCGAGGGCCAGTTAATTGCTAAAGCCGACGAGCCCAAGCACCGCCTCTACCACCTGCCCTACGCCACCATCCGGCGCTACGACGTGGGCAGCAGCGGCAATGCCAAGTTCCCGCGCCAACAAAAGCTACGCACCTACAAGCCCCTACTTACCGAAGTCATTGACTCGGCAGAAGCTTACGCCCGCTTGAAAAAGTTGCCCGCGCCGCGCTACAACATCGAAACCAAAACCACCCCGGCCGGCGACGGTACGCTACACCCGGCCCCGGCGCAATTTGTGGAGCTGCTGCTAGCCGTGGTGCGCGCCAAAGGCATTGCCAGCCGCGTCACCATCCAATCCTTCGACCCACGCACCCTAGAGCTGGTGCACCGTGCCGAGCCTACCTGGCGCACAGCGTTGCTGGTGGATAACCTGCAAGGCTTAGCGGCAAATCTGCAGCGCCTCAGCTTCCAGCCAACCATCTACAGCCCTCACTACAAGCTGGTTACCCCAGCCTTAGTAGACGACTGCCACAAAACCGGCCTACAGATTATTCCCTGGACTGTCAATTCCGCCATCGACATCGAGCGCCTCACCCAGCTCCACGTGGACGGCATCATTACCGATTACCCGGACTTATTCAAACAATAAAACTACAGCACTCAAACGGTATGCCGGGCGCCTTGGGCAGTTTATTGCCCAAGGCGCAATATTTACGTGGATAGCAGGTCATAAGTAGTTGGAATCAGGATTTCGACCACTCACTACTTAATGGTCACTCATGACGCCGGCCTCAACGGCTACTGGCAGGCGGTTTTCGGGAGGTGGCACCGGGCACGAATACGCGCTGCTATAGGCACAAAACGGGTTATAAGCCCGGTTGAAATCCAGCACCACCTGCCCGTTCTGAATCTGGCCCATCCGTAAGTCGAGGTAGCGGCCCCCGCCGTAGCTGCTGCGCCCGTTGGTGAGGTCGGTGAAGGGCACGAACAGGTAGTCTTCGTAGCCCTTGCGGCGCAGCAGGTCTTGGCTTTGGTACACGGTTAGGTGCTGGGGTTGGCCCTCAAGCGAGAAATGCAGCTCGCCGTACTTGCGGTACATGGCTTTGCGGTCGGTGCTGGTAGGCATGGCAAATGGCGCCTGCAACGAATCACGCACGAAACGGGCCAGTACGCAGGCTTCGTAGCGCACCGGAAAGAACGGCAGGCTCGTGAAGTTACGCCGGGTAGCAGGCGGCAGCGGCGAACGGGCAGCATCCCGATATTCGGCGTTCAGCTCCGCTTGAAAATCAGCTACCTGCTTGTTGTGTTCCGCCTTTGAAAGAGGAATTGGCAGCATGGCTTGCGCTTGGGCACAAACGCTGCATACCCATAGCAAGCACGCAACTAAATAAGGTTGTTTCATACCTCAAAGAAAGCAACCCCTACGGAATTGGGCAGCACCAGCCGCTTGTCATTTACCACGGCTTTCCTGCGTTGCAACTTTTGTTGCCAGATCCAAGACTATTGGGCCCTTGGTATGCTCAGTCACCTATCCTGCAAGCTACTGTTGAGGTTGCGCTACGGGCTTTGAACAAATTTAGTTATTGAACAATTTTAATTGTTACTTTTCAGGTATTCAGTGCTAGACTTTTCTTACTTATCCCATTTGCAGTATAGTACCTCATGCCCCAAAACTACCAGTTGTTACAGGTGCCTGCTATCAGTTCCTTGTTTAAGCGGATAGTATATATCCTGCATTTACTATGCATTTTATTCGGTAGCCAGCAGGTACGTGGGCAAACCAGGCCTGATACCAGCCGCTCGGTTTCCGCGTCGGTGGCTGTGCTTGAAAAGCGGTATGCACAGGCGTTTGCGGCACATCCGCAGCTGTACAACGGCCCCGAGTATGTGGATTATGCCAAGCGCTACCACGCCCGCATCGGCCACCAGTACTTCCTTACTGACAAGCAGCAACCGGGCAGTGTGTACTACAACAACCACTACTTCTCAGACTTATTGCTGAGCTACGATGTTGTGCTCGATCAACTAGTTATCCAGCACGTGACTAGCCCGCTGTTATTACGCTTTATCGATAAGGATGTGCGTTCCTTCACTATCGACCAGCACCGTTTCCTTCGCATCGAGACGGATAGTACCGCTTCCACTGCTTTCCGCACCGGATATTACGAGGTGCTCGTAGACAGCGCGGTGCAACTGCTGGCCAAACGCGCCAAAAGGCGGCAGGAAAAGCTGAACCAACGGTATGTGGATATTGAATTTTCTTCTATCGACAGGCTATTTCTTAGAAAGAACAGCACCTATTATCCCGTCAAGTCGAAAGGCTCGTTGACGCGCCTCTTTGCTGATCATAGCAAGGAAGTACAGAAGTATATTCAAGACAACAAGCTGAGGTTCAGGAAAGCCTCGCGCGAAGCCGACATCGTGCAGCTGACCCGTTATTACGCTGGCCTGCGCCCGCAGTAGTTTGCTTCCGCATTGCCTCGTTCTCTATCATCTGTTGCCACACCCTGTTATCCTATATGAGGCACGCTTACTTTTTGCTTATTACGCTTTTATTCAGCTCGTTAGGACTACCCTCCCAAGCGCAGCAAACCGCCGAAAAAACTATTAGTGGCGACTTTCAGCACGTACCGTTCGGGCAGTTTGTGGCGCTGCTGGAAGCCCGCTCCGAGTACCGCTTCTACTTCGATCCGCAAGCCGTTGACAGCCTCTACGTTACGCTGCTGGTGCAAGACCAGCCCGTGCGGAGCGTGTTGGAGCGTGCCTTCCAGAATACGCCCTACCGCTTCGCCATCGACGACGAGCGGCGGGTGTTCGTTACGGCGGGCGTTGAGCTGGACCCGGTGTTACCGCCCCGCTTTTTCCGGCCCGCAGGCAGCAGCGACGTAGCCGCCGCACCGCGCCCAGCCGAAGCCGTGCCTACCACGGCGCCGGGCCGGTCGCGGTACGTGCGCGAGGCCGAGTATAAGGTGTACGAAATTGGTAACGGCGGTTCTGGTAGCGGCAAAGCCACGCTGGCGGGTCATATTCGGGAGTTGAAATCAGGCGAGCCGGTGATTGGGGCCACTATCTACACCGAAGCGCCCGCCGTGGGCACCAGCACCGACCAGTTTGGGTACTACTCGCTCACGCTGCCGGTGGGCCGCCACGACATCAAAATCCGGGGTATCGGCATCAAAAACACCAAGCGCCAGGTGGTGCTACGGGCCGATGGTAAGCTGGAAATCGAGGTGGAAGAAGACATTACACCGCTGAAAGAAGTGGTGATTGAGGCCGAGAAAGACAAGAACGTAACCGGCATGCAGATGGGCCTGGAGAAGCTGGACATCAAAACCATGCGCCAGGTACCTACTGCTTTCGGCGAAACTGATATCCTGCGGGTGGTGCTCACGCTGCCCGGCGTGAAATCGGTGGGCGAAGGCAGCACCGGCCTGAACGTGCGCGGCGGCGCCACCGACCAGAACCTGATTCTGTTCAACGGGACTACCATCTACAACCCCTCGCACTTGTTCGGCTTCTTCTCGGCGTTCAACCCCGATATTCTGCAAACTGTGGAGCTGTACAAAAGCGCCATCCCGGCCAAGTACGGCGGCCGGTTATCGTCGGTGCTGGAAATCAAGACCCGGGAAGGCAATAAAAAGAAGTTTTCGGGCTCGGGCGGCATCGGGCCGCTAACCAGCCGCCTCACGTTGGAAGGCCCCATTGTGAAAGACAAAACCGCCTTCATCGTGAGTGGCCGCACCAGCTACTCCGACTGGATTTTGAAGCGCCTCGACAACAGCTCGTTCCGCAACAGCTCGGCCTCGTTCTACGACGTCAGCGCCCACGTCAGCAGCCAGCTCGACGACAAGAACACGCTGTACGCCACCGGCTACCTCAGCGCCGATAAGTTCCGGCTGGCCAGTGACACCTCGTATAAGTACGTAAACCAGAACGCCAGCTTGAAGTGGCAGCACAACTTCAACAACAAGCTCTACGGCGTGCTTACGGGTGCCTACAGCCGCTACGCTTACGACATTACCAGCGAGAAAAACCCGGTAAACGCCTCCAGTCTGAAATACGGCATCAACCAAACCAACGCCCAGCTTGACTTCAGCTACTTTCCTAATTCCAAACATACTATCGACTTCGGGGTCAGCACGCTGCGCTACGACATCTCGCCGGGCAGCCTGACCCCAAATGGGGCCGAATCGTTGATAAGCCGGGATGTACTGGAGCGGGAACAAGCCCTGGAAAGCGCCCTCTATGCCTCCGACCGGATCGACATCAGCCAGCGGTTGTCGGTATCGGTGGGGCTGCGCTACTCCTTGTTCAATGCGCTGGGGCCGCGCGACGTGTATCGGTACGCGCCGGGCGTATCCCGGAGCGAAAGCACCATCACCGACACCGTGCGCTACAGTTCAGGCAAAGTACTGGCCACCTACCACGGCCCCGAGTACCGGGTATCGGCCCGGTATGCGGTGTCCGACAACTCGTCGGTGAAGGCCAGCTACAACCGTACGCGCCAGTATATTCACCAGCTCACCAACACCGCCTCGGTGTCGCCGGCCGACATCTGGAAGCTCAGCGACGCCAACATCCGGCCGCAGCTCGCCGACCAGTACTCCATCGGCTACTACCGCAACTTCAAGTCCAACACCATCGAAACGTCGGTGGAAACTTATTACAAGTCGTTGCGCGACTTTGTGGACTACAAAAGCGGCGCTACGCTCATTCTCAACCACCACATTGAAACCGACATTGTAAATGCCGAAGGCAAGGCCTACGGCGTGGAGGTGATGGTGAAGAAATTGACCGGCAAAATCAACGGTTGGGTTAGTTACACCTATTCCCGTTCATTGGTGCAGGTAAACACGGGTACCACGGCCGAGCAAATCAACAGGGGCCGCTACTACCCCAGCAACTTCGACAAGCCCCATGATGTGACGCTGATTGGCAACTACCGTTTCAGCCGCCGCTTCAGCACCTCCCTGAACTTCAACTACAGCACCGGCCGCCCCATTACGCTGCCGCTAGCCAAGTACTACGTAGCCAACTCGCTGCGCGTGTACTACTCCGACCGCAACGCCTACCGCGTACCCGACTACTACCGCGCCGATTTTGCGGTTAATATCGAAGGCAACCACAAGGTGAAGAAGTTGGCGCACAGTTCCTGGACGGTGGGCGTGTATAATCTCACAGGCCGCCGCAACCCCTATTCCATCTATTTCAAGTCGGAAAACGGGCAGATCAAAGGCTACAAGCTCTCCATTTTCGGCCAGCCTATTCCTACTATCACCTATAACTTCAAATTCTAGATGCGCGCATTATCCCTTTCTTTCCGGCTGGCTGTGCTGTGGTGCTTAGCGCTAGCCTTGCCCGGCTGCATCGACCCCTACATGCCCGATGCCATCAGTACCACCAAGAGCTATTTGGTAGTTGACGGCTTCATCAACAGCCGCGGCAGTACCAGCATTAAACTGTCGCGCACGTTTGATATTGATGCCAAAACAGCCCCACCTATTGAAACACGGGCTACACTATTTATTGAGGAAGAGGGAGGTACGCGGTATGCCGTGCCGGAAACTAGCGTGAAGGGCACCTACACTTCGGCGAGCCTGACGCTGAATCCAGCCAAGAACTACCGCCTCTCCATTCGTACATCGGCAGGCTTGGAGTACGCCTCGACCTTCGTGCCAGTAAAAACCACACCGCCTATTGACGCTGTAACTTGGCGACCTTCAGAAAATGGCTTAACTATCTATATAAATACTCATGACGATACCAACACAACAAAATATTACCGTTGGGAATACGAGGAAACGTGGGAAATCAAGCCTCCTTATTACCCTCAGATTGAATACAAAAACGGGCAAATGCAGGATATAACGGTACCGTTTCCTACTATTTGCTGGGGTAATAGCAACTCATCCGAAATTAAAATCAGCAACACCACCCGCCTGACGCAGGATGTAGTGGCGGATTTTCCGCTCCGTGCCCTTCCTATTACTTCCGACCGGCTAGCTTATCGATACAGTATTCTGGTGAAACAGTATGCTCAGACTGCGGAAGAGTATATACACTGGGATTTACTTAAAAGGAACACCGAAAATATCGGCACTTTGTTCGACCCCTTACCTACACAACTTACTGGTAATGTGCAATGCCTGAATAATGCCGCCGAGCTTGCTTTAGGCTATGTTGGAGCTCATTCCACGGAGCAGAAACGGATTTTCATTTCGCGCACAGAGCTCCCAAGAAATTGGCGTGTTACTAATGGTTACGAAAACTGCGTTCCACCCGACACCGTTTTTCTGAAAAACACCCGCCTCGACGGAATAGCCGCACTCTTACAAAGCAATTTCAGCTCTCCTCTTTATCTACCTATTGATGTACTTTATTTACCCACGGGACGTGTATCAGGGTATTTAGCTAAATCCAATGACTGTATTGACTGCCGCACGCGGGGCACGGCCGTGAAGCCCAGCTTCTGGCCCTAATTGTCTTACGTGAACTATATCTATTGCACTCATATGGCCTCATTTACAGCCAAAACTACCGGCCGTGCTGCCTGCCTGGGGCTGCTTCTCACACTGGGAGCCACCACCCAAGTGGCAGCGCAGGCACCTTCTGATTCGCTAGGTGGGCTGGCCAGCCGATTTGGCCGCTACCAGCGGGCAGCCCTGCCCGAGAAGCTGTTTCTGCACCTCGACCGGCCTTTGTACACCAGTGGCGAAACTATGTGGTTTAAGGTGTACGCTGTGGAAGGCACTCACGCCCAGCCATTGGCGCTGAGCAAGGTAGCGTACGTGGAAGTGCTCGACAAAGAGAACCGAGCGGTTTTGCAGGCAAAAGTACCGTTGAAAGATGCCACTGGGCAGGGCTCTTTCGCGTTGCCTGCTACGCTGGCCTCCGGCGCTTACACGGTGCGGGCTTACACCAACTGGATGAAAAACTTCGGCCCGGATTATTTCTTCCACAGTTCCATAACGGTGCTCAACACCTTCACCGCCTCAGGCACAGTGGCTGGCAAGGACTCGGCAACATACGAGGTGCAGTTTTTTCCGGAGGGCGGCAATTTGGTGCAAAGCCTTGCCAGCAAAGTAGCTTTCAAGGTTACGAGCCGCACTGGTAAAGGTGTAGCGGCCGAGGGCAAGTTGCTAACCCAAAGCGGGGCGGTAGTAGCCAGCTTCAAAACGCTACGCCTAGGCATGGGAAGCTTCAGCTTCACGCCGGAAGCTGGCCAGACGTATACCGCGGTAATTACACCCGCCAAAGCGCCGACCATCAAACGTTCGTTACCACGGGTGTTCGAGCAGGGCTATGTGATGCGCTTGGAAAACAGCAGCCCCGATACCCTTACGTTCACCGTCAGCACCACGAAAGCGCAGTCGGAAACCTTATACCTGCTAGGCCATGCCCGGCAGCAGGTATTGGTAACCGCCCGCACCCAAACCACCAACGGCCGCGCCAGCTTCACTGTCAGCAAGAAACAGCTGCTTGATGGTATTTCGCATTTCACCCTGTTTAGTGCCGACCACAAGCCGTTATGTGAGCGGCTGTATTTCCAACAACCCACCGGCCAGCTTGCCATTGCCGCCCGCCCCGATAAAGGCCAGTACGCTAGCCGCAACAAAGTGAGCGTGCAAGTAGCCACAACGGGTTTGGGTGCTCAGCCGCTAGGCGCCAACCTGTCGATGGCCGTGTACCGGCTGGATTCTCTGACTTCCAGCGCGGCAGCTGATATCAACAGCTACCTATGGCTGACGTCGGATTTACGCGGCCGGATTGAGAATCCGGAATATTATTTTACGGCCAATGCCCCGGATGCTGAAGCCGCCGCCGACAACCTGATGCTGACCCAGGGCTGGAGTCGGTTCCGGTGGGAAAATATCCTAACCGATTCCGCTACCACCTTCGCGTATCTGCCCGAACTGAACGCGCCGTTGCTACGGGCGCGGCTGATGGCCCCCGAATCCAAGAAACCAGCAGGTGGCGTTATTGCTTATCTATCGGCTCCGAGCCGCATTATCCGGTTGAACAACGCCCGCACTGATGCCACCGGCCTAGCGCAGTTCGAGTTGGATAATTTTTATGGCGCGCAGGATGTGGTGCTTCAAACCAACCCGCGGCAAGACAGCACCAGCCGATTTGAAATCCTCTCGCCTTTTACCAACCAATTCGGTACGTTCAAGCCCACGCTATTCTCAACAAATCCCCGGTTTCAGGCTGACTACGCCAAACGCCATTTCCAGACCCAGGTACAAGCCACGTATGCCCGTAGCTTCAAGGCGCCACCGCTGCCCAAGGCAGTTGCCGTCGACAGCTCGGCATTTTACGGCAAGCCCGACGAAACGTATTTTCTGGATAAATACACCCGCTTCAAGGTATTAGAAGAAGTGATGCGCGAGTACGTGCCTGGCGTGGTGGTCCGCATCCGGAAGGACGGCTTTCATTTTCTGGTGGTTGATAAAACCAACAAAACCATACTCACCGAAAATCCCATGGTGCTGCTGGATGGCGTACCCGTGTTCAACCTCAATAAGATGATGGCCATGGACCCGCTGAAAATCCAGAAGCTGGAGGTGATTGACAGCCGCTACTTCCATGGCTGGATGATGTACGAGGGCTTGGTAAGTTACACCACCTACAAAGGCGACCTGGAAGGCTTCCCACTCGACCCACGGGTGCTGGTGCAGCGTTACGAAGGCCTGCAAGAGCACCGCGAGTTTTACGCCCCCCGCTACGACACGCCCGAAGCCCGCCAAAGCCGCCTCCCCGACCTGCGCAACCTGCTCTACTGGAACCCCAACGTAACGACCACCAGCACCGTACCGGCTACGCTGGATTTCTATACCGGCGACCAGGCGGGACGTTATATAGTGGTACTTCAAGGCCTCTCCCAAACTGGGCTGGCCGGCAGCAGCAGTTTCACGTTCGAGGTCAAGCAGGCCCTGTAACTACTGTGTCCATATAGCACTCATAAGCCGTTGCCGAAGCAATTCAGCAACGGCTTTTGTACGTCAGCTGCATTTTGCCACTCTTCTTGCTTGTTGTTTGTTGTCTATACCCGTAGAGGAGTAATCAAGTCTATTGTACCTGCCTCCGTACCTTCGCCTCCATGACCGATACCGCCGCCAACCAGCCCCACAAGCTTTTCCTGCTCGACGCTTTTGCTCTCATCTACCGCGCCCATTTTGCGTTCAGCAAGAACCCGCGTGTCAACTCCAAGGGCCTCAACACCGGGGCCATTCTGGGCTTCACCAACACGCTGGTGGAGGTGTTGCAGAAGGAAAAGCCCACGCATATCGGGGTAGCCTTCGATGCTCAGAAAAAGACCTTCCGCCACGAGCAGTTTGCCGACTACAAGGCCCAGCGCCAGGCCATGCCCGAGGATATTGGGCTGGCCATTCCGTATATCAAAAAGATTATCAAGGCCTTCAACATCCCAATTCTGGTGGTAGATGGGTTCGAGGCCGACGACGTAATTGGCACGTTGGCGCGCCGGGCCGAGGCCCAGGGCTTTGGCGAGGTGTTCATGATGACGCCCGACAAAGACTACTGCCAATTGGTAACCGACTGCGTGAAAATCTACCGGCCGGCCTTTATGGGCAATGCCGCCGAAGTGCTCGACGTGGCGCACGTGCTGCAACGCTTCGAGATTGAGCGGCCCGAGCAGGTTATCGACATTCTGGGCCTCCAGGGTGACGCCTCCGACAACATTCCCGGCATTCCTGGCATTGGCGAGAAGACCGCCAAAACGCTGATTCAGAAGTACGGCTCCGTCGAAAACCTGATTGCCAACGTGGACGAGCTGAAAGGCAAGCAGCAGGAAAACGTGCGCAATTTCGCCGAGCAGGGTTTGATGAGCAAGGAGCTGGCCACCATTCACCTGGATGTGCCCATTGAGTTCGAGGCCGACAAGTTGGTGCTCGACAAGCCCAACGAAGACGAACTGCGCCAGCTATTCGACGACCTGGAGTTTCGGCAGCTGGCCGCCCGCGTGTTGGGCGGGGGCAGCGCAGCCGGCGTGAGCAGCACCGCTGCCCCTACCCCGCGCGGGGCCCGCCGGCCTAAGGTCACGGAAGGCCAGGGCAGCCTGTTCGGCAGCAGCTCTGATGCCGCCGTGGCCAGTGGCGCCGAAGAAGGCGAAACGGGCAGTTTCGGGGCTCCCGCCGGGCCGCGCCTCACCCTCGCCGACGTGCCGCACCAGTACCACCTCATCGACTCGCCCGAGCTGCGCAAGTCGTTGCTGGAGTTTCTGTTGCAGCAAACCGAAGTCAGCTTCGACACCGAAACCACCGGCCTAGATACCATGACGGCCCGGCTGGTGGGCCTCTCCTTCTGCTGGCTGCCCGGCGAGGCCTACTACGTGCCGGTCCCGCACGACGACCACGCCGCCGCGCAGGCCCTGATAGATGAATTCCGGCCGTTTTTCGACGCCAAAGGCACCCTTAAAATCGGGCAGAACATCAAGTATGACCTCACCATTCTGCGCCACTACCAGGTGGAGGTGGAAGGGCCGCTCTTTGATACCATGCTGGCCCACTACCTGCTGGAGCCCGACATGCGCCACAACATGGACGTGCTGGCCGAAACCTACCTGCACTACACGCCCGTCAGCATTATCTCGCTCATCGGCCCGAAAGGCAAAAACCAGAAAACCATGGCTGACCTCCCCCCCGCGGAGGTGTCGGACTACGCCTGCGAGGACGCCGACGTAACGTTGCAGCTCAAGCACGTATTCGAGCCGCTGTTGAAGGAGGTAGGCTTGCTGGACTTGCTGAACGAGGTGGAAAACCCGCTGGTACCGGTACTATCGGCTATTGAGTACGAGGGCGTGAAGATTGATTCCGGAGCAATGGGCGAATATTCCGCCGAGTTGCAAGGCTACATCCAAGAAATCGAGCAGCAGATTTTCACGGCGGCGGGTCAGGAGTTCAACATTGGCTCACCCAAGCAGCTGGGCGAAATTCTGTTCGACAAGCTAGGTTTGGGCGGCGGCAAAATCAAGAAAACCAAAACCGGCCAGTACGCCACCGGCGAGGAAGTGCTGAGCGTGCTAGCCGCCGATAACCCCGTGGCCGGCCTGATTCTGGAACACCGCCAGCTCACCAAGCTGCGCAGTACCTACGTGGAAGCCCTGCCCCAGCTGGTGTGTGAGCTGGACGGCCGCGTACACACCAGCTTCAACCAGGCCGTAACCGCCACCGGCCGCCTGAGTAGCACCAACCCCAACCTCCAAAACATCCCCATCCGCACCGAAAAAGGCCGCGAAATCCGCAAAGCCTTCGTGCCCCGCGACGAGAACCATGTGCTGCTCGCCGCTGACTACTCACAAGTGGAGCTGCGCATCATGGCCGACTTCTCGGGCGACAAAACCATGATTGAAGCCTTCCGCCAGGGCCTCGATATTCACACCAGCACGGCTAGCAAAGTATTTCACGTGCCACTGGCGGAAGTGGACGGCGAGATGCGGCGCAAAGCCAAAACCGTGAACTTTGGCATCATCTACGGCATTTCGGCCTTCGGGCTGGCGCAGCGCATCGGCATCAGCCGCAAAGAGGCCACCGAAATCATCGATACCTATTTCCAGGAGTTTTCGTCGGTGAAGCAGTTCATGGACGACAGCATCAACAAGGCGCGGGAGCTGGAATACGCCACCACGCTGCTGGGCCGCCGCCGCTACCTGCGCGACATCAACTCGCGCAACGCCACGCTACGCGGCTACACCGAGCGCAACGCCATCAACGCCCCCATCCAGGGCACGGCGGCCGACATCATCAAGAAGGCCATGATCAACATTCATGACTGGCTGCTCCAGGAAAAGCTCGGCACCAAAATGATCCTGCAAGTACATGACGAACTGGTATTCGACGCTGTGCGAGAGGAAATCGAGTACATCACGCCCAAAATCAAGGAGCTGATGGCTACTGCCTTACTACTACCGCACGGCGTGCCCCTGGAAGTGGAAGTAGGCACCGGCCGCAACTGGTTGCAGGCGCATTAAAAGTCCATCCAAGCAGGTTCTGTCATTCCGACGAAGGAGGAATCTGGGTATAATCGTTAACCGACTTTAACTCAGATTCCTCCTTCGTCGGAATGACAGAACCTGCTTGGATAGGCACTGACGACCAAAGAAAAGGCGGAAGCTCGAATTAAAACGCTTAGCTCAACTTCCCGTTTTTGGCTACCACAAACATTCGGTCGCCGAAGCGGCCGGTGGCTTGGTTGAGCAGGTAGGTGGGGTATTGGCCCAGCAGCTTGCCGGCTTGCTCCACGGGGTTGCCACCCAACCGAATCTGCTGGGGCTTCTTCACGGGGTTCAACAAATCCACCACCTCAAAGCCGTGCTTGGCCAGCATCTTCCGGATGGTGGTCGGCGTGAATTCGTAGAGGTGATAGGGCGGCAAATCCATGCGGCGCTGCCGGCCCAGCAAGCTGTAGAGCGCAAAACCGGCCCGCATGCTGGGCAGGTTGAGCACGCTGGGCAGGGCCAGCACCAGCAACCCGCCGGGCGCCAGAATGTGCCGGAACTTGGCAATGGTGGCCGAGGGTGACAACAGGTGTTCAAGCACGTCGCCGAGGTAGGCCAGGTCGAACTGACTTTCGTGGAAATCCTCGGCGGTTTCGATGTTGCCGGTTACCACGGGCAAGCCGAGCTGCGTACGGGCAAACTCGGCGGCGTGGGCTGATATTTCAAGGCCGTGCGTTTCCCAGCCCAGGCTTTGCAGGCTCTTGAGCGTGTAGCCCGGTCCGCAGCCCACTTCCAGGTAGCGAAAGTGTCGGCCGGGGTAGTGGCGCAGCATATAGTCGGTGAACTTATCGGCGCGGGGCTTGCTCAAATCCAGCGCGGCTCCTTCATCGATAAACTTCTGGTCCTGAATAGTCCGGTCGTAGTTGGGGCGCTCCGTGAAATACTCTTTGCCGTAGAGCCGCTCCAGCTGCGCGGGCGTGGGTTGCGGGTCCAGGAACACCAGCTCACACTGTTGACACTGCACGCCTTGTAGGCGCTGTCCTTCCAGGGTGTAGTAGAAAGGGCGCGGCCGAAATTCGGTATGCCCGCATAAATCACAAGTGCGCATAGTGCTCGAAATCAAATCAGGAAGCAAGTTCGCACTTATCCCCGAAACCCGTAGGTGGGCTTTCACTGTTTAACTAGCTGGCAGCGCGGCATTATACTATGGCCTGAGTTAGCCAGCGTAACAGCGGCGGCAGCTTTCCGCCGTACTTGCCGTGTTAAGGGCGTTTGCTGCTTTGTTGGGCAGCATTTTCACTGGATTCTAAAAGGTTGATATATGGTTGACGTAGTTGTAATTGGAGCTGGTCCGGTAGGGCTGGCGTGCGCGCTGGAAGTGCAGCGGCACGGACTGACGGCAGTAGTAGTAGACAAAGGCGCTTTGGTGAATTCTATCATCGGGTATCCCACCAATATGGAGTTCTTTTCTACGCCTGAGCTGCTGGAAATTGGCGGGCACCCCTTCCCGACCAGCAGCTACAAGCCCCTGCGCGAAGACGGCCTCGACTATTACCGCCGCGTAGCCCAGACCGAAAACCTGAAACTACGCCTCTACGAGCGGGTGACGGGCCTGGAAGGTGAAGCAGGAAACTACGAAGTGGTAACCGAAAAAGACCGAATAGCCTGCGCCAGCGTCATTATTGCCACCGGCTTTTACGACGTACCGAACTACCTGAACGCACCAGGTGAAGATCTGCCCCACGTCAACCATTATTATAAAGAGCCCTACGCCCACGTCGACCAAGATGTGGTGGTGGTAGGGGCCAAGAATTCCTCGGCCAAGGCGGCTTTGCAGCTGCTGCGCGCCGGAGCCCGCGTAACGATGGTGGTACGGGGTCCGGAAATCAGCAACTCGGTGAAGTACTGGATTCGGCCCGACCTGCTGAACCGCATCAAGGAAGGCCGCATTAAGGTGCACTTCAATGCTACAATCCAGCGTATCCTCACCGATTCTGTCAAGCTCGACACACCCGATGGCCCACTCACGGTGCCAGCCGACTACGTGTATGCCCTCACCGGCTACCACCCCGACTTTTCGTTGCTAGCAGCCCTCGGCATCACCTGCCAAACCGACGCTGCCCAAACCCCCACTCACGACGCCGACACGCTGGAAACCAACCGGCCCGGTGTGTACCTGGCGGGCACCGTGTGCGGCGGCCTGAACACCAGCCGCTGGTTTATCGAGAATGGCCGCTACCATGCCCAGGTAATTGCCGCCCGGCTAGCGGGTGAGGCGGCACCCACTTTACCCGAAGTATTGCAGCCCGTGCAGCTCACGCCGCAGTCGTAAGAATCACTAAAAGCAAAACCCCTCATCCGGTAGCCAGATGAGGGGTTTTAGAAAAGCTAGCATTCGCTAATTACGGGAATCGGACTCCGAAATAGTCGTTCGGGTTCACCTCCGCAATTCTGGCGCCGTATTTGGCATTGATGGCCTTAATCATCTCATTGGCTACCACTGCATATCCACGAGGCGTAGGGTGCACACCATCCAACGAAAACAGGTTGCCGCTGATGAAGTTGGCCGTGTTATTCACCCCATTTGTGATGATGCCGGCCGCAGCTACTCGCGTGAAGAAAGCGTTGGCATCAAAGATGGCCAGTCCTTTCTCGTTGGCCTTTGCCGTAATTACGTTGTTGAAAGCAGTAGTGGCCGAGCGGACCGTGGCTTGCTCTGTGTCATCGAGTACCAGCGTACTTGGAATTGGGTTGCCGTTGCTTGCCCCGAATGCCTGGGTGGTATCTATACCTTGTAGTTGCAGAAATACACTCAACGTAACCACAGCTGGCAACGAAGGACGAGCCTGATTGTATACATCGCGCCATGCTTTGCCATTATTGGGCCGCCCGAACAGCGCCAGATAAGGTGAGGCCGTCAGGGTAAACAACTGGTTGCCGTTGCCGCTGGCGTCGCGGATGGTGGTAGTGGCAATAGTGCGCCGGGTAGGCGGTGTGCCCGTAAGCGACGTATTAAAGCCACCGGTGGTGATAACCACGCCGGGCACGTTGTTGGTGGTAAGCGTAGCTCTGAAAGCTGGCCCAACGGTGGTGAAGAACGGAATGTTGGTCACATCCGGAATAGTTGCTACCAAGCCTTTCGCACCGTTTGCGGTCAGAGCATTGATAACCTTGGTGTTCTTGTCAGTGAAGTCGGCTATTGGCGTCAGGAAGCTGGCGGCCGCCCCAGCCGTGGCATAGCCCAGCACATCATTGTTGCCCAGCCAGTTGGTGAAGAACGTGGGGTTTGAGGCGGCTACTCGGGCCAAATACGTTTGAGTTGCCTGCGCATCGGGCGTGATACGCTCGAAATACGGGTTGCCGGCCGTACTGCCGTAACCAACCGTTTCAATATCTGAAAGCCGGATGCCTGGCACTCCCAGGTTGTTTACGGGGTCCGTGTACTTGGTGTAAAGCGGACGGGCAGCGGTGGCTCCGGCTCTTAAGGCCAGACTGGTAGTTACGTTGGCCGTAATAGGCGAGCCAGTGCTGGTAAAACCCGTCAGGCGCAAATAACCCGAGCCATTTTCCTGCCCGGCCTGAAACAACGGCTGCACAAACTCGCCGCCGCCAGCCTGCCGAAACTGCCCGGCCAACAAGTTAGGATATGAAGTCTGCTGGCCGCTCAGATATAGGCCACCATCCGAAAAGCCCGCCGTGAGGGAGTTGCCTACGGCAATGTAGCGGGAGAAATCGGCGGAGCCGGCGCTGGGCTTCACGTCGGTTTCCAGGTCGGGCTGGCAGGCGCTAAGGCCCAAGCCCAGCAGCGCCACTAGCGGCGCAGACTTGCGAAATAGAAATGTGTTCATGGGGTGGAGACGCGGCGCGGTTAGAAGTTGTAGTTCAGGCCCAGGCCTGGAATCACAATATTGGTTTTGTAGGTACCGGCAATCCGGTCGGTGGTGCCGTTATTGAGCAATTCCTGCGCGGTTTGGGTGCGCTTCTTGATGGAAATGTACTGCCCCGATATATCCAGGCCGAACTTACCGAATGAGTAGGAGGCTCCCAGCGTACCACTAACCCGGTCGTTATCGGGCGTTTCGGGCGTTACATAGCCGTCTTTCACGGGCGTGGCATCATAGCTGCCACCGGCCCGCACGGTCAGGCCGCTGGTGAGCTTGTACTGGCCCCCTACGCGGAACGTCAGCGCATCCTGATAGTAGCGCTTCGACTCGCTGAAGGTGTTGCCGTTCACTTGCTTATCGAAGTCGAAACGCAACACGCGGTATGCACTCCACTGTACAAAGTTTACATCCAACCCAATAGTCAGGTTCTCGTTGGGCATAACGCCGATACCGAGGCTGGTGGTAGCTGGTAGCGGCAGGGAGGCATCAAATTTGGTTGCTTCGAAGCGCGAGGCAAAACTGGACGATATATTGGAGAAGGTTACGTCGCCACCTTTCACCTGTGCATCAATCTTGGAGCGGTGACTGATACCAACGCTCAGCTTCTCCGACGGCTTGAAGAAAATACCAGCATTATAGCCCAGCTTTTTTTCGGCTTTGCCATCCAGCTCGATGTGGCCAAACGAATCGGGCAGCGCAATGTCGCGTTGCAGGTTCACTGCGCCATACGCCAGAATCATCAGGCCCGCCCCGATGCTCAGCTTATCGGTAATGGCGTAGCTGAAGGTAGGCTGTACGTAAATGGACTCCAGCGTAATATCCGTTAGAGAAGTGCGGCCTTCCCAGCCATTGGCGTATTGCAGCTTGCTACCGAACGGCGTATACACTGCAATACCAGCCCGGAACTTGCCTTCGGCCGGACCAAACCCAGCGTATAAGTTGAACGGCGTAACGGTGCTGTTGCGCAACTCCCGCTGCTGGCTACCACCTTCGGCCACATACGCATTGCGGGCCAGCGTGAAATTGACGCCCACTTGCACGCCCCGGTCGCGCACCATGGCCAGGGCTCCAGGATTGTAAAACATGGCGGCCTGGTCGAGCGACAGACCCACCCCGACGCCGCCCATGCCGTTGTTTTTTTGCCCGGCCAGCGTCACCTGATAACCACCTGCTGAGGCTACCGTTGCGGACAGCAACGCGCCTCCCGCAAGGAGTAAAATTTTAGAGTCCATAAAAACAAGAAATGGGTGAGAATTGGGGACTGAGGGATTAAATGTATGCGAAAAAAGCAATAATTAGTAGGCTTGCCTAACAAATTTCGACAAGATTTTAGGCACTACAATTACCAAGTGAGTAAGTACTTAATTAACAGCATTTTGCCGCAGTATAGTGCAAGTTATATTGTTATTTCACACCTTTACAATCTGCCGTGTATGCAAATCCAGCTGCTGGCCGGCTACCAGCAAGTGCACACGCAAATCTTGGCCGCTTACCGGCTCGCCGCGGCCGGCCCGCCCGATGTTGTTGCTTTGCAAGTGGTTGCCATCCACCACTATCATGAGGCCGTCGCCAAATACTTCGGCCACGGCCCCGCCCCGCACAATGATGCCGGTTTCCTCGGACAGCCCCAGGCCCAGGTAACTAGGATGCGCCAGCAGGGCGTGCATCAGGCGCCCGAAACGGCCCCGCTCCACAAAATGCTGGTCGATGAACAGGTTGGGTAGCAGCCCCAGGCCGCGCATCGTTTGGATGCCGCCTTTGCGCATGGCCCGCCAGCCGTAGCCTTCCACCAGCATGTGGCCGGGCAAGGCGGCCGCGCCGGCACTGGTACCCGATATGATGAAGCTGGCCTCGGTTTGAAAGCGGTGCTGGAGCTGCTTGAGAAACTCGGTGCCGCGCAGGTATTCCGCAATTCGCTCCTGGTCGCCGCCGGTGAAAAATACCAGGCCGGCCCGGCTTAGCCGGCGCAGGGTGGCCGGCGCGTCGGCGGGGTGGTGCTCGTTCACGGGTAAGTGCCGGACGGCGGTGCAGCCCAAATCGTGGAAGGCTTTTTCGTAGGCCCCGGCGGTGCGGGAGGGGTTGCTGGAGGCCGTAGTCAGGATTTCGACCGGCGTATCCAGCGTGGGCAGCATGTCGCAGAGCAGGGCGAGCAGGGCATCGTCGTCGCCGCCACCGAGGGCAACAAGAGTGCCGAGGGGCAAAGCAGCAGGCGTTGGTTGGGGCATGAGTAGCGCGAAGAGGACGCTCAAATGTACGGGCCGCCGCAATTTTTGGCTGGTACAAAAACAGTCCTGTCTGCACTTCGACCCTAAAAGCCCTGTAAACCGGTTGGCGGCAGCGCGCTGGTAAGCCTAGCGAAGAACGGTGGCTTGGCATGTTACGCCAACTTTACTCACGTGTTATCCATTTTGCACGGTGCAGCTTCGGCCTTGGCAACCGCACGAAACAGAACAGCTATTTTTCTAGTACAGTGCGGTTGAGCCATGGAATCCGGCTATTTTTGCGCGCCGTTTCAATCACCAATTCCCCTTGCCTAGCGAGACACTGCCCTTCTACTTACATGAATCAGCATCCGACCACCGACCACATCACGTCCCTGATTCAGGAGGGCGAGTTTTTCAAACTCAAAGAACTCCTCAAGCTTTATGAACCGGCCGAGTTGGTGGAGCTGATTGAGGAAGAAGAAGAACGGGAGCAACTAATTATTTTTCGGCTGCTGCCGCTGCGGCTGGCCACGCAGGTATTCGAGTATCTGGACCTGGAAGTGCAAAAACACTTCCTGACCAACCTGACGCAGGAGAAAATCACCAACATCCTCAACGAAATGTCGCCCGACGACCGGACGGCGCTGCTGGAATTTCTGCCCGACGAGCTGGTGCGGGAGCTGATTCAGACGCTGTCGGAGTCGGAGCGCAAGGTGACGCTGGAGCTGCTGGGCTACCCCGAGTACTCGGTGGGCCGCCTAATGACGCCCGACTACATTGCCATTCGGGAAAACTGGACGGTGCAGCAGGTGTTCGACTACATCCGGCGGCACGGCGGCCAGTCGGAAACGCTGAGCATGCTCTACGTGACGGATGGGCGAGGCGTACTCATCGACGACATCCGAATTCGGGAACTGCTGCTGGCCGACCCGCAGAAACAGGTGCGCGAGCTGATGGACCACCGCTACGTGTCGCTCAGGGCCATGCAGGACCAGGAAGAGGCCATCGACGTGTTCCGGCGCAACGACCGGGGCGCCCTGCCCGTGGTGAACGACGAAGGCGTACTGTTCGGCATCGTGACGATTGACGACATTCTGGATATCCGGGAAGAAGAAGACACCGAGGACATTCAGAAGCTCGGGGGCTCGGAGGCGCTCGACGAGCCGTATTTGGCCACGTCCATCTGGAGCATGGTGAAAAAGCGGGCCGGCTGGCTGGTGATTCTGCTCATCGGCGAAATGCTGACCACCTCGGCCATGCACCACTTCGAGGACGACTTGCAGAAGGCCGCCGTGCTGGGCTTGTTTATTCCGCTTATTATTTCGGCGGGTGGCAATGCGGGTTCCCAGGCCACTTCGCTCATTATCCGGGCTATGAGTTTGGGCGAGTTTACACTCAGCGACTGGTGGCTGGTACTGCGCCGCGAAATTCAGTCGGGCTTGCTGCTGGGCTTGATTCTGGGCGTAGTGGGGTCGTTCCGCATCGTGCTGTGGGCCACTGTAGTTGACCCTGGTTATTTCGGTCAATACTGGCAGCTGATTGCTATTACGGTGGGTTTCTCGCTGCTGGGCATTGTGCTGTGGGGCGCGCTGGCCGGGGCCATGCTGCCCATGCTGCTCAAGCGCCTGGGCCTCGACCCGGCCACGGCTTCGGCCCCCTTCGTGGCTACGCTGGTGGACGTAACCGGCCTGATTATCTACTTCTCGGTGGCTACTATGGTGCTGCGCGGCACGCTACTGTAGTTATTTTGGCTGTTAGCTGCTGGCTGTTAGCGAGTGGCTTTCTCTTCCCGTAAGCTAGCCGTTAGCCTTCTGTTGAACGTAAGCCAACAGCTACTAGCCAATAGCTAGCAGCTAACAGCAATGACTGAAACCCTTCTCACGCGCCAGGAAGCCGATTTTGCTTGGCTTGATATTACCGGCCCTACCGCCGCTGAGCTGCAAGCCGTAGCCGAAGAATACGACTTGCCCGACTCTTTGGTGCTGGACTGCCTGGAGCCAACCCACCTGCCCAAGTTCGAATCGACTAACGGCTTGAACTTCGTGATTCTGCGCGTGTTCAGCATGCCCGAAAGCACCCAGGCCGATACCATTCAGGAGTTGAGCACCAAGATTGCCATCTTCTACTCCTCGAAGTACCTGATTACGGTGCATCGGCGGCCGCACCCGGTGTTGAGCGCCCTCAAGAATATAGCGCGGGCCCCCGGCGAAGAGTGCGACTCGCCAGTGGAAGTGGCCATTCATATCGTGCGCTACGCCCTCAATAGCTACGTGCAGCCCGCCCTGACGCTCACCAAGGAACTGGATGATTACGAGGCTGAAATCTTTCTGAAGCAGGAAGTGCCCAACGCCTTGCAGGGTTTGTACTTTCTGAAACGCAAAGCCTCGGCCGCCAAGCAGCTGCTGCTCCTCACCCGCGACATTCTGATCATGCTGCGGCGGCAAACGGCGGCCAACACCAACGACAGCACGCTGCTGCAAGACACCCAGGATTTGCAGGTGAAAGTGGAAACCATGTACCAGCAGCTGGATGGCGGCGCTACCAACCTCATGAACCTGTACCTGTCGTTGTCGTCGCAGCGGACCAACGAGGCCATGCGGGTACTCACGGTGTTTTCGGCGTTTTTCCTGCCGCTTACCTTCATTGCCGGTATCTACGGCATGAATTTCCAGCACATGCCGGAGCTTACCTGGCGGCTGGGCTACCCCATTGCCATGGTGAGTATGGTGGTCATATCGGTGGGTATCTACATCTGGTTCAAGCGCAAAGGCTGGATTTAAAAGAATGGGTGACTGAATGATTGAGTGATTGAATGAAGCCTATGCCGCACTTCAACTTTCTGCGCTGCGTTTCCGGCTGGCCTGGCTTGCTGCCGGTGGCGGCCAGCACGTTGCTAACGGGCTGCGCGGCGGTGGGGCGCCTACCCACGCTGGAGCCCGGCGACTACCAGTTTTTCCGCACCAACGACCCTGCTTTAGCGGCTACGGTAGGCCGGGACCGGGCTTTGTACGTGGAGCAAAAGCACGATTCGCTGACGTTCTTGGCGCAGCCGGCAGGCGGCGCGGCGCGGCAGTTCAGCTACGCGGTGCGCCGGGGCAAGCACGTGATTCTGCTGGACCGCAAGTTCGACCTCGACGTTTTCACGATTCCCTTCAAGGCCCGTCCGCCGCAGGGCCCGGTGCCGGTGCAGCTCAACACCAACTTCAACGCGGCCCTGTACTTTGGGCGGCGACTCGATTTCTACCACGTCAATAGCCGGCAGCATTTAAACGGGCGCCAGGAGCCGCAAATCCGGACGGTGGGCTTAGGCTACGGCTTGTTTACGGGCCTGGGTTCCACCATCATCAACCCCGATGTAACCAACCAGCAAACCCGCGTGGCCGAGTACGAGGGCTTTGTAGTGCACGCCGGCGCAGCCACCATCTACGATGCCCGCATCTTCAACCTGGGTCTGGCTATTGGCTTCGACCAGCTGCTGGGCCCCGACGGCCGCCACTGGCTGTACCAGCGCAAACCGTGGTTTGGGGTGCTATTCGGGTTGGATCTGAATTGAGGGGGAATGAGTGCTTGGGTGAGTGGGTGAAGAAATGATTGGATGATTATTAAATAGCTCATCGTGCATTCATCCACTCACCCAATCATCCTTTCATCCACTCACCCACTCATCCAGTCAATAATCCACCCGGCCGCGGTTGGCTTTTTTGTCGCCTTGCTTTTTCTTGGATTCCAGGCGCTGGCGCACGGCTCCTTTGCTGGGCTTGGTGGCTTTGCGGGCTTTGGGCTTGTGCAGGGCTTTGGTTAGCATTTCGTGGAATTTGCGCAGGGCCGTTTCCTTGTTGCGCAACTGGCTTCGGTCTTCCTGGGCCACTACCAGCAGTTCGCCGTCGGTGGTAAGCTTGGAAGCCAGCTTCACTTGCAGCACCTGCTTCTGTTCGTCGGTGAGCAGCTGCGACTCGGGCAGCCGGAACCGTAGCTCCACTCTAGATTCCACCTTGTTCACGTTCTGGCCGCCCGGCCCGCTGCTGCGGCTGGTTTGAAACTCTAGTTCGGGCAGAAAGTCGGCGGCGGGGGGTAGCATACCAGGCAAGTTGAATAGCGGGCGAAAGATAGTCAACCCAGCTTACAGCCGCCACAGCAGCCACCCCAGCAGGCCGCTGCGCACCGTCCAGGCCAGGGTCCGGAGCCAGTTGGTGCGCACCAGCCCATCAATGACCACGTAGTCGTAGCCGTGGGCCAGGCGGTTGTGGAACGGTACCGACACGAAGAACGTGGCCGCCCACACCAGCAGCACCAGCGCCAGCGCCCACCATACGCCCACGCCCAGCTCGCGCCCCTGCCACGCCAGCCACGCCGCCAGCGCCAGTTCCAGCACCATCGGGCCCATCACCACCCAACTAATTCGGCTGGAATGCTGCTGATGAAACGCCACAAACCTGTCGGGTGCTACTTGCGCGAAACCAGGGTAATGCACCAGCTGCACCGTCCAGATAACGCCGGTGAGGTATACGGCCAGCGTGAAGTTGAGCAGCACTAACAGCTTGAGCGACATAGGCAGTAGATAAAATGCGAATCAGGAAGCAATGGCAGCCTTTAGCTTCATACGGGCCAAGCAGCATTTCATCCTTGCTTCTTCCTGGCCAATTCAAATTGAGCTGCAACTCCAGCTCCCCTCAGATGATTCCGCGCATCAAGCAGCGGCGGCGGGATAGGGGTGGTTGCAAACCAGAAGTAGAAACTAAAGCTAGTCAGTCGTTCAACGGCCGGTCAACTACTCCTGGCCCCTCCTTACCCAAGGAGGGGAACTAGACTTTAGCCCGGCTTGAGCTGGCGCGGCCTTTCCACCCGAACTCCATGACACGGCCTTGCAACCTGTTCCGTTTACCGTGCTTCTTTCATCACTTCGGAACCAGTACTTTCACGCTTGCGCATCGTTCACTTTTCTTTCTCCCGCACAATGAATTTCTTGTTTTCTCGGCGGTGGCTGCTGGCCGCGCCGGCCGTAGCACTGGCTTTGGGTGGCTGCCAATCGGGCGGGAAGTCCGGCGCCGGCCAACCCGATTTGCTGCAAGCCAACCTCGATACCACCGTCCGCCCCGGCGACGATTTTTTCCAGTACGCCAACGGTGCGTGGCTGAAGAAACACCCCATTCCGACCTCGGAAAGCAGCTGGAGCATCGGCAAGGAAGTGCAGGACGAAGTGTACGCCCGCCTGCTGGCGCTCAACAAAGAAGCGGCCAGCGCCAACGCCGCGGCGGGGTCAACTCAGCAGAAAATCGGGGATTTTTGGGCCACCGGCATGGATTCGGTGGCGGTTGACAAGCAGGGTTTGGCTCCGCTGAAACCCGAACTGGACCGCCTGGCTGCCTTGCGCACCCCCGCCGATGTGCAGGCCGCCATTGCCCGCTTGCTGCCGCTGAACGTGAATGCGCTGCTAGGGGTAGAAATCGACCAAGACGCCAAAAACAGCGAGAAGATGGCGCTGTACCTGTACCAGGCGGGCCTGGGCCTCCCCAACCGGGACTACTACTTCAATAAAGACAAGCGCACCACCAACATCCGCAACGAGTACGGCGGCCACATCACCAAGATGCTGACGCTGCTAGGCGAAGACGCCGCCACGGCGCAGCGCCATAGCGCCCAGGTTGTAAAGCTGGAAACGGCACTGGCGGGCTCGTCGCGCAAGCTGGAAGACTTGCGCGACCCGTACGCCAACTACAACAAGATGGCCGTGGCGGACCTGAGCAAGCTCACGCCCGGCCTCGACTGGAAAGCCTGGCTCACGCAGCTGGACCTGGGTAAGGTTGATACCGTTATTGTGGGCCAGCCAGAGTTCTACCGCGAAGCCGGCCGCCTGCTGCGCACCACCCCCGTAGAAGACTGGCGCGCCTACCTGCAATGGCAGCTGCTGCACACCTACGCCGAGCGCCTCAGCACGCCCTTCGACAACGAAAACTTCCGCTTTTACGGCACCGTGCTGCAAGGCCGCAAAGAGCAGCGCGCCCGCTGGAAACGGGTGCTCGACGACGAAGAAAACGCCATGGGTGAGGCGCTGGGCCAGCTATTCGTGAAAGAGTATTTCGCGCCCGAAACCAAGGCCCGCTACGCCAAGCTCACTGAAAACGTGGTGGCCGCCTTCCGGGAGCATATTCAGGCCCTGACCTGGATGAGCGACTCCACCAAGCAAAAGGCCCTGGTGAAGCTCACCCGCATCACCCCGAAAGTAGGCTACCCCGACAACTGGAAAGACTACTCGGCCCTGGACATCAAGCGCGACTCCTATGCCGCCAACATGATGCGCGCCAACCAGTGGAACTACCGCTTCAACCTCAACAAGCTGGGCAAGCCCGTTGACCGCACCGAGTGGGGCATGAGCCCGCAGACGTACAACGCCTACTACAACCCAAGCAACAACGAAATTGTGTTGCCGGCCGCCATTTTCGCTATTCCGGGCCTCAAGGATGCCGACGCCGACGACGCCATTATCTACGGCTACGCGGGGGCCAGCACCATCGGGCACGAGCTAACCCACGGCTTTGACGACGAAGGCAGCCAGTTCGACGAGAAAGGCAACCTGCGCAACTGGTGGAGCAAGAAAGACCGGGCCGCTTTCCAGCAGCGCGTGAATGGCATCGTGCGCCAGTTCAACGGCTACACCGTGCTCGACTCCTTACACATCAATGGCAAGGCCACGGCCGGCGAAAACATTGCCGACCTGGGCGGCATCGTCATTGCCTTCGATGCCTTCAAGAAAACCGAGCAGTACAAGAAGGGTGAGAAAATAGGCGGCATCACGCCCACGCAGCGCTACTTTCTGGGGTACGCCCTCGGCTGGCAAAGCCACCAGCGTGATGAAACCCTGGCCCAGCGCATCCTCACCGACGTACATTCCCCCGCCAGCTACCGCGTAAACGGCCCCTTCGCCGACGTGCCCGCGTTCTACGAAGCCTTCAACGTAAAGCCCACCGACAAGCTCTACCGCCCCGACTCAGCCCGCGTAACGATTTGGTAGGTCGGGCAACGAGAGCTAGTAAGCTAGTTTTTGTGGAGAACAGAAAAGCCCTTGTGCCGGCCGGCACAAGGGCTTTTTGGTGACACCGTAACCAGCGTGGCAGATGGTATTGCTATTCGCCAGCCCTGACAGGCAAGTACAGGACACTTTGCCCTGCGCAAACCGATAGTATTGGTTTACCACTCTACTCCTGCCCCTGCCACCATGACCACCCGCTTCCTTATTTGCCTGCTGGCGCTTGCCCATGGGCTATCCGCCTGGGCTCAGCAAACACCTGCCGCTACCAGCCGCCCGGCCCCGCTGCCGGCTACCGTGCTCATTCCCGCATCCGACTTCTTGCAGGAGATTCCCAAGGGCAACCTCATTGCCGATGCCGACGCCCTGAAAGCGCCCTGGGTGTTCAACAACACGGCCTTGGTGCTGAAGTCGGAAACCAACCTCATGACCAAAGTGACGGTGCCCGAGGCCGGTACGTACCACCTGTACGTGCGCAGCCAGGGCGAGCGGAAGACCGGCTTCAAAGTAGCTCTCAACGACAAGGTAACTACCGCCACGTTTGGACAGGCACCGCTGAGCTGGCAGGCCGGGGGCACGTTTGAATTGCCGGCGGGTACCGTCAGCATCAAGATAACCCGCATTGACAGTGGGCCGGCGTTTGATGTGCTGGCGCTCAGTAAGAACCCCGCCCTGCGCGAAGACGACGTGCGCCCGTACCAACTGCTCGAAGATGTGCAGCTCCTGAAAAGCTACTCGATTCCGGCCTCCAACGCCGTGAAGTTCGGCGACGTAACCGGCGACGGCAAAACCGACTTTCTGGTGCTGGAGCCCGACTTTTCGGCCCACGTTTTCGACCACGACGGCCGCCAGCTGTGGAGCTACCAGGCCCCCACCGAATACACCAAGGAACGCTCGGAGTTTGAAGCGCCCGGCGTGGTCTGGGACTTCGACCAAGACGGGAAAGCCGAGGTGGTGCATTGGCGGCAGCTGGAAGGCCAGGAGTACTTGGTGGTAGCCGATGGCCGGACCGGCAAAATAAAGCGCAAAACGCCGTGGCCGACCCGGCCGCTGCCCCACGCCTACAACAACTTTCGGCTGGCCGTGGCCAAGCTGCATGCTGATGGCCCCAACGATGTGGTGGTGTTTACGGATATGGGCGGCACCATCACCATCACCGCCTATTCACCGGCCCTCAAACAGCTCTGGCAACACACCGAAACCCGCAAGAAAGACAACCTCGGCCACTATATCTACCCCGTTGACCTCAACCACGACGGCCTGGATGAGGTGCTGGTGGGCACGCTGCTGCTCGACCACAACGGCCAGGAAATCTGGAACCGGTTTGATTTGCTGCCCGACAACCACGACCACGCCGACAGCTACAAATTTGCGGACGTAAACCACGACGGCAAGCTCGACATCGTGACGGCCAACAGTGAAACCGGCGTGTTTGTGTACGAAGCCCTGACCGGCAAAATCATTTGGCAGAACACCGCCGAGCACAGCCAACAGCTGGCCGTAGGTGACTTTCTGCGGGGTGTGCCGGGCCCGCAGGTGGTGATTGGCGGGCGCACCTACGGCAACCGCGCCATTGGGGAGCCGTACCTGTCCAGCCAGCTTTACTGGTTCGACAACCAGGGTACGCTGCTGAAAAAGTGGCCCGGCAACCCCCTCAACGGCAACCCCGACTTCGTGCGCGGCAACTGGCTCGGCGACGGTTCCACGGCGCTGTTCTGGTTTAAGTTCCGCCTCAACGATGCCGGTACGGGCGAGCTGTACTTTCCCGACCCGGTGTTTCACATGTTCGATTTTATGGGCACCGGGGCCGAGCAGGTGATTACGCTGGCCCGCGGCCGGCTTGCGGTGTACGGTAGCCGCACCGCCCAAGCCCGCCGCCCCGACCTCAAGAAAAACCGCGACTACCTGAAAAGCACCGTCGTCAACCACACGCACTACTAAGCCCTATCTACAGGCAGCCGCCTGGCACTCCCGGAACCGGCGGCGGCTTTGTCGGAAGAGGCCCGGTAGTTTGCCAGTCCTTCGGCGGCCGACTTGCGCACCTTGTTTTGCAGCCAGCCCGACCAGCCCAGCAGCCAGCCGGTAGGCCCCAGCGCCTGCCGCGACCAACGCCAAAAGCTGAACTCGTCGTGGTGAGTACGAATCAGGCCATCCTGAAACGTGAAGCGGGCTTGCACGTGGTTGTGCACCGGGCGGCGGGTTTGCGAAAACGTGTAGTGCGCGTCCCAGGTGGCACTGCCTTGCTGCGCATCGGCCCGGATGTCGTTGTAGGCTAAGCGCATATCCTGCCCCCGCTCACAAAGCATGCGCCACATCTTGCCAATAGCCGGGCCCTGCAACCGGAAAATGGCATCTTCAAACGTAGCTTCGGGATGGTAGCAAGCCGCCATACCGGCATGGTCGCGGCGCTGGAAAGCCTGGTAGAAACGGTGCAGAAGCTGGTCGTGGGGGTGCATGGCAAGGCTACTTTAAAGCGGCCGAAGCACGGCCCAATCAGAAACCTAAAGCTGCACAAAAAACCGCGCCCAATGGCTTTACTTTTCAGCGCGGATTTCTTCAGGGTGTGTTTTCCCAACCAGAGGCAGGACACGTGCCAGCCGGTGCGTGAGGTTTACTTCTTTGGGCGCAGGAAGCCGGGCAACGGTTGAGCAGAAGGCTGCATCTTCCAGTACGATTCCTCACTTCAACCAACCATTTGCCATGAAAACGTTGCGCAGCCTCTTTTCCTCGCTTCTTACCGGCGCCATACTGCTGTCGGGCTTTGCCGCTACGGCCGGCCGCGAAACCCGCGAAGTTGCGGCCTTCAGCCAAGTTACGCTGGCGGGTTCGGCCACGGTAATCCTGGTGCAGGGCAGCCCTCAGAAAGTGGTGGTCGATGCAAATGACGAAGATCTTACTCACATCGAAACCACTGTCAGCAGCAGCCGGCTGCGCATCGGCACCAAGCAGGAGAAAGGCATGAGCTGGTCGAACTACAAGTTCAAAGGCCCCGTGACGGTGTACGTAACCGTACCCAGCATCAACGCCCTCACCGTAAGCGGCTCGGGCAGAATGAAGGCTGCCGACGGCGTGAAAGCCAAAGAACTGGACCTCAACGTCAGCGGCTCGGGTACGATGGAGCTTGGCCCAGTGCAGGCCGACGACCTGAAAACTACCGTGTCGGGTTCCGGCGACATTAGTATCAGCGGCGGGTCGGCTTCCCGGCAAGCTACCCGCATCAGTGGTTCCGGCAACGTGCAGGCCTCTAAGCTCCGGACGCAAAAGTGCGAAGTGCGCATCAGTGGCTCCGGCAACTGCCGCATAAACGCCACCGAAACCCTAGAGGCCAGCATTTCCGGCTCGGGCAACGTGTACGTGACGGGCGGCGCCAAAGTCAGCAGCTCCACCGCCGGCAGCGGCCGGGTTCGGCAGGAATAGGTGAGATGGTGAGGTGGTGAGGTGGTGAGATGGTGAGTTTGCTGTTCTACCTGCGCCACTTGCGCCATCGGAACAGCAAACTCACCATTTCACTATCTCACCACCTCACCAATCAAAGAGGCCCCGGCGCTGGCTTGGGGCCTTTTTTTTGTTGTTTTTGCTGTCTTTGTCGCCGCCAAAAATGTCGTTGAGGAAACCGCTCTTCTTTTCCTTGATGAGGATGTAGCGCACCGAAAAGGCGGTGGGGAACCGGGCCCAATCGTTGGAGTTGAACTCGATGCTGGGCTTGAAGTCGGCGGCAATAACGAAGCGGCTGAGCGCAATCTTGTATTCGGCCCCCACAATGAAGTCAACCCCGCCGAAAGCCCCCGTGTCTTTGTGGTTGCCCACGTGCCCGCCGGCCCCGAGGTAATAATTCAGGCTGGGCCCGAGCAAGCCGAAGTGCTGCTCGGCCAGTACCGTGGCGGTTACTTCGCGCGAACCAGCCAGGGCCAGGCCTTCCAGCGTGGTTTTGGGCAGGATTTTTTGCTGCACCGTGAGGCCGTACATGCCGGAGCTGAGCCGGAGCCCGGCGGCGGTGCGGTATTTCTGAGCCTGCGCCGGCAGGGTGGCACTCAGCAGCAGCACTACCACAAGCAGCAACGAGAAGCGGAAGAAAACAGAACGGTGAAACATCATAATCTTGTAACCAACGGAAGGGAACTAGGCTCCTATTTCGGCGTTTGAACGCAAAAGCGCCTTGCAAAGTACGAGCCCCGCTGCTAATCAGTCCTTACGGTCCGGTTACAGCCTCGTACCTTTACAGCTGTTTTCGCTCCAACCCGACCGTTTCTTCTCCGTGTATATTCACCAGGTGGCAGCTTATCTGCCCGATTACGTAGTAACCAACGAGCATTTCACGCGCCTCAACGGCCTAGCTTCCGACTGGATAATTGAGCGCACCGGCATTCGGGAGCGGCGCAAAGCCGGCCCCGGCGAAAACACCAACACCATGGCCATTGAGGCCACCCGGCGCGCGTTGGCGCAGGCTCCCACCTTCCCCGCCAGCTCCGTGGACCTGATTGTTGGTGCCACTTACACCCCCCACGACACCATTTACACGCTGGCCCACGCCGTGCAGCGCGAGCTGGGGGTCAATGAAATTCCGGTGGTGAGTATTTCTTCGGCCTGCTCGTCGCTGCTGAACGCGGTGGAAATTGTGGAAGGCTATTTTGCTACCGGCAAAGCCTCGCGGGCGGTGGTGGTAGTGAGTGAGCACAACACCGCCTACAACAACGAGCAGGACACCATGGCCGGCCACCTCTGGGGCGACGGCGCTTCCACCCTACTCATCAGCAAAGAGCGAATTTCGCCTAGTGACCTGCGCATTGTGGAGGTGATAACCGGCGGCGCCGCCGTGGTAGGCAAAGCCGACGAAGCCGTAACGCTGAAGCCCGTGGAAAAAGGCATTGTGATGCCCCACGGCCGCGACGTATTCACGCATGCCTGCACCTACATGGCCCGCGTAACCGAGCAATTGCTGGAGCGCCAGCACCTGGCCGTAGCTGACGTAACCTACCTGATTCCGCACCAGGCCAACCTACGCATCACCAAAAACGTGGTGAAGCAGCTGGGCATGGCTCCTGAGCGGGCCGTATCCAACATCGAGCAGCTCGGCAACACCGGTTGCGCCGGCGCCGCCATCGGCCTCGGCGACACCTGGAACCAGCTGGTGGAGGGCAACCGAGTGGTTATTACCGTGTTTGGTGGCGGCTACTCTTACGGGGCTATGCTGCTGGAGCGGTAAGATTTCAACTGACTAGTTACCGGAAAGCAAGAAGCCGGATTTCGCAACGTTTGCTTGCGGAATCCGGCTTCTTGCTTGGTACAGGGCAGAGCATTGCAATAACTGCCCGACACCTCACCTTAGTAGTACTGGGTAATGAAGCCCAGCGCCTCCAGCGTGTATTGCGCTACCGAAGTGAAGTGGTTGCCGCCCTGAATAGGGTGCAACGATACCTGCGTGGCCCCGCGGGCGCGCATGGCGCGGTAGGCATCCTCGGAGTTGAAGTAGGGCACGTAGTCGTCGGCGGTGCCGTGGAAAAGGGCCAGGGGCGCTTTGGGCTGCCAGTCGTGGAGGTCGTTGGCGCGGAAAGCGGCGGCCATGGCGGCATCGGTCTTATTGAGGATGCCGGTGCGGAAACCAGTCGTGAACAGCTCGTTGGCGCGGTCGGGCACGGCACTGAACGGGTTGGCTTGCAGCTGCGCGGCGTAGGGCGGGTTGTAATAATAGGTCAGGGGCCGGTTGATGCCGTACACCCGGTTGTAGGTGTCGAGTACCCACACGTAGGTGCTCAGGAAATTCAGCGGCTGCGTGGAAGCCAGGATGTAATCAGCAAAGGCCGATTTGTGGTAGGCCCCGGCCCCCGGCGCGCTGGCCGTAACCATGAATTCGGTGGGGTACTTCTCCTCTATCAGCTTGTGCAGCGCCATGGTGGCGTAACCGCCTTCAGAGTAGCCCAGCAGGAAGTTCTTTTTGTTGAGCGTCACCTTTTCTTTCTCGCAGAACTCCTTAGTGGCCCGCAGCATGTCCAACGACGCCGAGGCCAACGACTCGCCGTGCTCATACGGGTGCGGCAGCGCCTTGCTGGCCCCATACCCAATATAGTCGGGCGCCGACACGATGTAACCGGTGGAGGCCAGCACTAATACCGCCGAGTACACCTCACTGCTGGCACTGTAGTACGAGGGGGCGCGGTCTTCGTCATCGGGCCGGATGGTGCCGTGCTGGTAGCTGAGCAGCGGCAGCGCCGTAGTGGTTACCGGCACCAGCAGCGCCCCCGAGGCCGTCACCGGCTGGCCATCGGTGTTGCGGGTGGTGTAGGTCAGCTTGTACACCCGGATGGGGTAGCGTACCAGCGCACCAGCTATCGGAATGTTAGAGACCCGGCCAGCCAGCGCCGTGGTGCTGTACTCACCGATTAGGGTGCTGTTGACGAGGTGCGTTTCGGCGGCAGCCGGGGCTTCCGCAGGTAAGGTGTTGTCTTTGGAGCAGCCGCTGCCTGCTGCTACGCCCAAGCCGGCCCATAGCAAGAAGGTGAGACGCAGCCGACGGATATCAAATTTTCGGAAGAACACAGGCAAGAACGTGAGTGATTATCAAGGTAATAACACCGCCTGCGCGAA
The DNA here is from genome assembly GCF_017313265.1 of Hymenobacter telluris. Taxonomy (GTDB): domain Bacteria; phylum Bacteroidota; class Bacteroidia; order Cytophagales; family Hymenobacteraceae; genus Hymenobacter; species Hymenobacter telluris. The sequence continues at coordinate 147,077 of NZ_JAFLQZ010000005.1, forward strand.
AAGATTTCCTGCGAATCTGCTTAATAAAGAACTATTCCAACAAGCGGCCAGTGCAATCCAAAGAATCGACTTTCCTGCCATCACCTAAATAAATAGTTGTATAACTAAAAATTTAGTTATACATTCGATTCAACCCCTGATTGTCTATGCAAACCTTCCCCGAACTCACCCGCGCCGAAGAACAGGTGATGCAGGTGCTCTGGCAGCGCGGCCCTTCTTTCGTGAAGGACGTGCTGGCCGATATGCCCGCCCCGCCGCCCGCCTACAACACCGTGTCCACCATCATCCGGATTCTGGAACAGAAGGGATTTGTGGGCCATGAGGCTTTCGGGCGCACTCACCGCTACCACGCTCTGGTAGCCCAAGACGACTACCGGCGTTTCTCGCTGCGCAAGCTGCTCGGCGGACACTTTGGGGGGTCGTTCAGCCGGTTGCTTTCCTTCTTCGCCAAAGAAGAAGACCTCGACGCCAAGCAGCTGGAAGAACTGCTCCGCCACGCGCAGCAAGACCTTAGCCCCGACGATGATGCTCCTGCCAACGACAGCCGCCCTGCTTAGCTGGATGTGGCAAAGCACGCTGTGCCTAGGCGTGTGTTGGCTGCTGTACCAATTCCTGCGCCAAGAGCCCTACTTCCACTACAACCGCCGATATCTGCTGCTCACTCCCTGGCTGGCGTTGCTACTGCCACTCCTACTAACCGCGGCAACACCTTGGCTGCGCGACTGGCTGCCTTCGAAGTCGGCCCCTGTGGTGCTAGCAGTTCCAGCAATTGCAGTGGTTCCGGCTATAGTAGTCAGCGGGCCGGTTACGGAAGTTGCTTCGGCGCCATTCTCTTGGTGGACGTGGCTGCCCCTACTGTATGCGGCCGGCGTGCTAGCGTGGTTAATGCAACTGGGCTGGCAGCTACTAGCACTATGGCGACAAGTGCGTCAGTTGCCCCGCGAAAAGCACGAGGACTTTACATTAGTCTTAACCAGCGGCCAGCTACCCATTAGCTCTTTCGGACGTCTGATTTTCTGGGACGAAGCCGCGGAAATCACGCCCACCGAAGCCAACCAGATATTAGCACACGAACTAATACACGTGCAGCAAGGCCACACCCAAGAACGGCTGCTGTTAGAGCTGGCGCGGGCAGTGCTCTGGTTCAACCCCTTCGTGCACTGCTATTCCCGCTCCCTCGATTTAACCCACGAATACATTGCCGACGCGGCGGTGCTTGAAACCCTACCTGCCCCAGCTGCGCCCACTAAATACGCGGCGCTACTCGCGCGCCTTGCGTTGCAGCGGCTGCGCTTCCAGTTGCCGCCCATGCATTCGTTTAGTCAGTCTCAACTATTAGCCCGCATTGCCATGCTACACACTCCTCGTTATGCCCGCCGCTGGAAGCAGTGGCTGTTGTTGCCGGTTAGTTTTGGGCTGCTCGTTACGGTTGCCTGCGAGAAAAGAACGGAGCTAGCACCGCCCATTACCACTGTAGATTCAACTTACACCCGCGCCGAGCAGATACCTGTCTACCAAGGCGGTATGTCGCGGCTGGTGAAGGATATTTCTTTTAATATGCACTACGAGTATCCCGCTATAGCCAAAATGGCTATTCAGGAAAAAGTGGAAGGCCAAGTGTTTGTGAAATTCACGGTGGCTACCGATGGTACAGTGCAAGCGGTGCAGGTACAGAAGGGAATCCCAACAAATTCACTCCAGCAGCAAGCCGCTGCGCGGGGCTTAGAGCAACTAGCCGTCAAGGTTGTGCAAGACCTGCCGGGCCGCTGGACTCCCGGCACTCAGGACGGTACTCCGGTAGCCGTCAGCTATACAGTACCCATTGCGTTTTACCTGGCAAAAGGAACAGTTGCCGCGCCTGGCTACAACATCATGGCTCCTGATTCAACTGCTGCTGGTGGGGCTAGGTACGCTTTTAATGACAAAGATGTCTTCCGTAATCCGCCCCGTCCTGCCCCCGATAGCCATAATGTGTACGCGCAGGTAGAGGAAATGCCCGAATACCCCGGCGGTCAGGGCCAGCTACTAGCCGAATTACTCCGGCGGCTGCGGTATCCGGCAGCCGCCAAGGCCGCTAAGCTTGATGGCGTGGCCTTCGTCAAGTTTGTGGTGGCTGCCGATGGTAGCATGCAGAACATTGGGCTGCAAAAGGGTGTGCTTGCGCCAAAAGGCCTGGAGGCAGTAGCCAAAGAAATGGACCAAGCTGCTGTGGCCACTCTTTACAACCTGCCCCGCTCCTGGAAACCCGGCATGCAGCGCGGGAAAGAAGTGGCCGTGTCGTATACCGTGCCCATCACCTTCCAGCTGTAAGTATCCAGCTCAACTAAGATAGAGCGTGTAGTACCTCTACCAACTCACAGCAGTTCTTGAGTGGTCCGGCTCACTCAGCCACATTCCTCACCACCGTTATCCTTTCCCGATGACAACTCCCGCCCTACTCAACTGGATGTGGCAAAGTACGCTGTGCCTGGGGGCCTGCTGGCTGCTTTACTGGCTGGCTTTGCGCCGGGAAACCCACTTTCACTATAACCGGCAGTTTCTGCGCTACACGCCGTGGTTGGCTTTGCTACTGCCTCCAATCCTGACTGTGCTTGCGCCCAAGTTGGGTAGCTGGCTACCAAGTCAGGCGGCTCCCTCCGCGTTGCTTGCTCCGGCCTTTGTGTTGCCCACCGCAGTGGTCAGTACCACTGGCATTTCTCCTACTTACTGGGGGTGGTTGCCGCTGGTGTATGTGGCCGGTGTCGGGCTGGGGGTGGCCCGCTTAGGCTGGCAGGTATTCCGCCTGTGGCAAACCACCCGGCGGCTACCGCGCCAACCACGCGCCGGGTACACCCTGGTGTCAACCAGCGGGCAGCTGCCTATCAGCTCATTCGGCCGCTTTGTGTTCTGGGATGAAACCGCCGACCTGGCGCCCACCGAAGCGCAGCAGGTGCTCTGCCATGAACTAGTGCACGTGCAGCAGGGCCATACCTGGGAGCAGCTCCACCTGCGAGTACTGCAAGTGGTGCTCTGGTTCAACCCCTTTGTGCATGGCTATCCGCGTGCCCTGGCCCTCACCCACGAGTACCTCGCCGATGCCGCCGTGCTTGCTGCTGCTGCTCCTTCTACTACCCCGGCTACTTACGTGGCGCTGCTGGCCCGCCTGGCGCTTCGGCGGCTATACCCGAACCTACCTCTACCGCATTCTTTCACCCATTCTCCCATTCTAACCCGTATTGCCATGCTTCAATCATCCCCCCGTGTGCGCCGCTGGAAACAGTGGCTTATCCTGCCCGTTAGCGCGGTGCTGCTCGTTACCATTTCCTGCGAGAAGGCCGCTGAACCCACTGCGCCCACTGCAACCTCCTCAGACAGCCACTCAATGCCTCCACCGCCGCCCCCGCCGGCCGTTTATGCCTTCGCAGAGCATATGCCCGAGTATGCAGGTGGTATGACTAAACTACTAACCGATATAACGCAGCAGCTACGCTACCCCGCGGCGGCGCTGAAGGCCGAATTGGAGGGCAAAGTATTCGTTGACTTTATTATAGCCTCGGATGGAAGTATGCAGGCAGTTAGCCTCAAAAAGGGAATAAGCGCCCCAGCCAATATGGCGCCGGCGGCCCAGGCCATGAACGAAGCCGCCCTGGATGCTGTGCGCAACCTACCGGGCACCTGGACGCCGGGCAGCCAGGACGGTAAACAGGTGGCCGTTTCGTACACCGTACCTATTGCCTTCACCTTAAACCAAGCACAGGTGAAACTGCCAAACCAGAAAATAGTGTCGGTTACCTACCCGGCGCAACAGCAATAAGCTACTTCTTATCATTTTCCGAAACCGTAGCCAGTACCTGCGCCGTAAGGCCTGGGACTGGCTTTTTCGTTGGTTGGATTGTACCTTAGATGCCAAGCCCGAATTTTATCCCGCGCGCTTCCGACCCTAAAAAGCCCACTGGTTGTTGCTGTAGTTCGTCTTCCAATCCGCTTGCTCTGGTGTCAGTATTTCCCTTTGTTTACCGCTTTGCCAGCCTGCTACTTGCCGTAGCGGGTTGCGCCGTTCTTTCGCTTGGCCTCGTAGGCTGCGAATCTGCTCCTACCAAAATCAGCGCAGCGGCCCTGGCCAAACGCAAGCGGGAAGTCGTGCGCTACGACTCATTGCGGGCCGACTCCGTGGCGCGGGCGGGTGGGCAGCTGCCGGGTGCTATTCTGCCCGATGCCCGTATTGTGGCGTTTTATGGCAACCCGCTGCACAAGGCCATGGGCATTCTGGGGCAGTACCCCAAAGACGAAATGCTGCGCCGCCTGGATAGGCGGGTGGCCGTATGGCAGCAAACCGACTCGCTGCCGGTGCGGCCCGCCTTGCACATGACGGCCGTTATTGCCCAGCGCGACTCCGGAGCCGATGGTAAGTACCGCCTGGCCCTTCCCGACAGCACCATTCGGCGGATGGTGGCCGTGGCACAGGAGCGCAACATGCTGGTGTTTCTGGACGTGCAGGTGGGCCTGAGCGACTTGCAGCACGAGCTACCGCAGCTGAAAAAGTATCTGCAACTGCCCTTCGTGCACCTGGGCATCGACCCGGAATTCTCGATGAAATCGGGGCGGCGGCCGGGCACCGAGGTGGGCGAGTTCGACGCCGCCGACATCAACTACGCCCGGCAGTTTCTGGCGCGCATCGTGAGCGAAAACCAGCTGCCGCCCAAGGTGCTGGTGGTGCACCGTTTCCGGCAGGATATGGTGACCAACTACCAGAATATCCGGCTCGACCCGCGCGTGCAGATTGTGATGCACATGGACGGCTGGGGTACGCCCAAGGTGAAGCGCAGCTCCTACCGTAAGTTTATCAGGCAGGAGCCCGTAGAGTATACCGGCTTCAAAATCTTCCTGAAAAACGACTTGCGCGCCAATTCCCGCCTGATGACTTCCGAAGAAGTGGCCGCCCTTACGCCTTCGCCGCTCTACATTCAGTATCAGTAACTGGATGATTGGGGGAACGGATGATGGGATGTGCTGGCGGCGTACCACACGCAAACAACACATCCCATCATCCGTTCCCCCAATCATCCAGTTACTGCCTAGGGAATAAAAGTGTAACTTTCCAGCACTTTCCCTTCCTACTTTCAGCTCCCTGTAGTGCGGTATATCTCTTCGCTTAGCCTTGCACTGTCCAGCTTGGGCATTGCCTTATCCCTGACCACTTTATCAGGCTGCGGCTCCCGCTCCGGCACCGAATCTGCCGATTCTGCCACCACTGCCGACACCACCAAGCCCGCGGTGGTAGATACCCTGGCCCTGAAACGGGCGGCCATGCGCCGCGACTCGCTCAAGGCCGATTCTATTGTGAAAAAAAGCGGGCAACTGCCGGGCGCCATTCTGCCGGGCCACCGCATTGTGGCGTTCTACGGCAACATTCGGGCGAAAGGCATGGGTATTCTGGGCCGCGAGCCGAAAGACCAGATGTTCCGCAAGTTCGAGAAAGTGCAGAAGGAATGGCAGGAAGCCGACCCGTCGCTACCGATTCAGCCGGCCTTGCACAACGTAACCATTACGGCGCAGGGCGCGGCCGGCAAGGATGGCAAGTACCGCCTCATGAACTCCAGCGCCACCATTGAAGAGGTAATAGCCTGGGCCAAGGAGCACAACTGCATCCTGTTCCTGGACGTGCAGGTGGGCCTCAGCGACCTGGAGCACGAGTTGCCGAAGCTGGAAAAATACCTGAAAGACCCCATCATTCACCTCGGCATCGACCCGGAGTTTGCCATGGCTACCAAGGGCGTGCGCCCCGGCAAGAAAATCGGGACCTACGATGCCAAGGACGTGAACTACACCATCAACTTCCTGGCCCGTATTGTAGCCGAAAACAAGCTCCCGCCGAAAGTGCTGACGGTGCACCGCTTCACGCAGGGCATGATTACCAACTATAAAAACATCAAGCTCGACCCGCGCGTGCAGGTGGTAATGCACATGGACGGCTGGGGCAACCCCATCCTGAAAAAGGATTCCTACAAAGCCTACATCGAGAAGCAGCCCGTGCAGTACACCGGCTTCAAGCTGTTCTACGAGTACGACGCCCGCCCCGCTCCGCACCACATCATGACCCCCAAAGAAGTGCTAGCCGAGCTCAACCCCAAGCCGCTGTACATTCAGTATCAATAGTGGTGAAATGGTGAACTAGTGAGATGGTGAGTTGACGTTCTGGAGTCAGCACCAGACCAACCAGAGTATAAAGCAAAACGCCCCGGCAGTATGCTACCGGGGCGTTTTGCTTTACTACACCTGTCATCACACAGAAGTGAAGGGTGGTAGTGAGAATATCAAACTCACCATCTCACTAGTTCACCATTTCACCGCCTAGTGCGCGGCGTTCAGGTCGATGGCTTCACCGCGGCGGGCGCGCTTGATGAGCAGCACCAGCGGCAGGCAGACGACGAAGAAGAGGCCAATCATGGTGAACACCTGGGAATAGGTGATGATGGACACCTGCTTCATCAGGATGCCTTCGAGGGCGGCGTAGGCTTGCTGCCGGGCTTGCTCCAGGGGGAAACCGCGCGACACAAAGTTTTGGGTGAAAGCCTGAATCCGCTCCACGGTGTTGGTGTCGTAGAGCGAGATGTTAGCCAGCGGACCGATGCGGTTTTGGGCAATACTGCGCTCCAGATACGTGCCCACGATGGCCACCCCGAACGAGCCGCCCAGCTGCCGAATCATGCCGGTGAGGCCGGCCGCCTGCCCGGCGTCTTTGCCGCTCAGGCCGGCCAGGCTCATCGTGGTGATGGGCAGGAAAATCAGGCCCATGCCCAAACCGCGCACCATCAGGGGCCAGAAGAAGTCTTCCTCACCAGCCGTTGGCGAAATGATGCGGGCCATCCAGAACGTGAAGACGAAGAAGATGAGGAAGCCGGTCGGAATCATGTATTTCTGCGGTACGCCGGCTTGCAGCATCTTCCCAATTACCGGCATCATAAAGCCCGAGGCCAATGCGCCCGGCAGCAGTATCAGGCCGGTTTGGGCCGCCGTGAAGCCCAGGATACGCTGAGTGAAGATGGGGAAGATGAACACCGACGCAAACATGCCAAAACCCAGCACAAACGACAGCACCGCGCCCACCGCCAGGTTGCGGCTGCGGCCCAGAATGCGCAAATCCACAATGGGCTGCCGGGCCGTAAGCTCGCGCCATACAAAGCCAATCAGGCCAATGGCAGCCAGCAGCGCAAAGCTGTTGATGTACAGGCTTTCAAACCAGTCCTCGGTTTCGCCCTGCTCCAGCACCAGCTGCAACGAGCCGACACCCAGAATCAGCAGAAACACCCCGGCCCAGTCGATTTCGCGCAGGGGCCGCGGAATGGCATTCTTGATACGCTCAGGGTCCCGGATAAACAGCATGGTGAAGATGGACGCCAGAATACCAACGGGCACGTTCACGTAGAAAATCCAGGGCCAGTCGTAGTTATCCACAATGTAGCCACCCAACGTCGGGCCGATGGTGGGGCCGATGATGACACCCATGCCAAACAAGGCCTGCCCCAAAGGCAGCTGCTTGGGCGGGAAGGTATCCACGAGGATAGCCTGCGAAGTAGCCATAAGGGCGCCGCCGCCAATGCCCTGGATGAAGCGGAAGGCTACCAGCTCCCAGATGTTGGTGCTTTGGCCACAGGCAATGGAGGCCAGCGTGAAGATGATAACCGAGACGAGGTAGTAGTTTTTGCGGCCGAACTGCTCGGCCAGGAAGCCCGTCATCGGAATGACGATTACGTTGGCAATGCCATACGAGGCAATTACCCAGGTTACCTCCTGTTGCGTGGCCGAGAGGTTACCCATCATCTGGGTCAGGGCCACGTTTACAATGCTGGTATCAATAAGCTCCAGCAAGCAGCACATCACCACCGTAACGACGATGATCCACTTGGTAAATCCGGTTTCCATGAATGGTGAGATGGTGAGATAGTGAGATGGTGAGTCTGATGTTCTTACTTGCAATACATCATCCTTACTTATTCACTTTATGGAAGAGGTAGTTATACCCAATGTGCCATTCAACGATACTTACCGAAAGAGAACTAAAGAAGCCTCGTTGCGAGTAATCCGATTGTTTCAGCACCTGCCCCGCACTGGCGAGGCGAACATATTGGGCAAACAATTATTACGATCTGCTACCTCAGTAGCTGCTAATTTTCGAGCTGCTTGCCGGGGCCGTTCGGCCGCCGAATGGTATGCCAAGCTGTGCATCTGCGTAGAAGAAGCTGATGAAACACTGTTTTGGCTCGAACTCATCGGCGACGCTGGTATCTTGCCCAAAGACCGACTACTCGGCTTGGAGAAGGAATACACAGAAATTCTATCTGTATTAGCTACTGCTCGCAAGAAAGCCAAGCCGCGGTAATGAGATGGTGAGATAGTGAGATGGTGAACTGGTGAGTTTGATGTTCGGTTTGCGCCGCTTGCGCAGATTGCGCGGTTAGAACATCAAACTCACCAGTTCACCATCTCACTATCTCACTATTTCACCTTCACCGTAGCCACCACGCTCATGCCGGCGCGCAGGGGGTGCTCGGGGTCTACTTTGTCGAGCACGATTTTGACGGGTACGCGCTGGGTTACTTTCACGAAGTTACCGCTGGCGTTATCGGGGGGGAGCAAAGCGAAACGGGCACCGGTAGCCGCCGACAACGACTGAATCTTACCTTCAAACTCGCGGCCGGGGTAGGCATCCACTTCTACTTTCACGGGCTGGCCTTCGCGCATCTCACCAAGCTGGGTTTCCTTGAAGTTGGCAATAACCCAGGTCTGGCCGCTGGCTACCAGGCCCATCAGTTGCTGGCCGGGGCCTACTACCTGGCCGGGCTGCACGTTTTTCTTGCTCACAATGCCGTTGCCGGGCGCTACAATGGTGGTGTAGCTGAGTTGCAGCTTGGCGTTGTCGAGGTCCGACTGGCGCTGCTTCACTACGGCCTGCGCCACGGCTACTTGCTGCTGCGCGGCAGCTACCTGCTGCCGGGCCACGGCCACCTGCTGCTGCGCGGTGGTAGCCTGCGCCGAAGTGGATTGCAGGTTGGCCTGCACCGCGTCCAGGTCGCTCTGCGGGATGATGTCTTCTTTGCGCAGAAACTCGCTGCGCTTCAAATCTTTCTGGAGGCGGGAGCGGGTGGCGGCACTCACCCCGATGGTAGCCTGGGCGGTGCGCACGTTGGCCTGGGCCGTACCCACGGCGGCCTGGGCAGCTACTACGTTGGCTTTGGCAGCGGCCAGGCCGGCTTCAGCGGCATTTACGCGCTGCTGGTAGTCGGCGGCATCCAGAATCACCAGTACGTCGCCTTTTTTCACCTGCTGGTTGTCCTGCACTTTCACTTCCAGCACGGGTCCGCCTACGCGGGGGATGATGGGGTACACGTCGCCTTCCACCTGGGCATCGTCGGTTTCCTCGTGGGCCTGGCTGAACTGGTAGCGCTGCCACCCGAAATAGCCGCCCACCAGTAGCACCAGCGCCAGGACAATAAAGATAATCGGGCGCTTCGAGCGGCCCTCTGGTTGCTCTTCCACGGGCTCCGCGTAAGGGTTGGGAGCTACAGCTGGATTTTGTTGAACGGAGGTTGCCATATGGTAAGAATTGCTGGTTTCTGGTTGTTGGTTACTTTTTCTTCTACGAAGACGAAGAGGTATTTACTGTCGTTTTTCGGCGGCTGGCTGCTTGGTTATCAACCCCGAAGCCTGCTAAACGCTTAAGCCGATTTGCGGTACGCCCCCGATTCGGTAGGCGACTTCACCAGCAGCGTGACGCACGCCGCCGTGCGGACCACTCCTTCGGCGGTGCTGCCCATCAGGAAGCGCGTGAGGCCGGTGCGGCCGTGCGCCCCAATCACAATCATGTCGGCGGCGTGGCGCTGGGCGGCAGCTACTATTTCCGTAGCGGCATCGGTACCGGGCACAATGGCGGTGCTCACCTGGGCGCCGGTTTTCTCGGCGCTGGCGTGGTAGCCGGCTAGCTGCTGGGCCAGGTTCAGGTCGGTAGGGCCGGCCAGCATGGGCTGTTGCTCCAGCACGTGCAGCAGCAGCAGCCTGGCGCCGGTGCCGGCCGCCAAAGCCGCCGCGTACGCCACCAATGGCCCCGTCGCCTCCGAAAAATCAATCGGACAAAGAATGGATGTAAGGGTCATGGAAGGTGAAATGGTGAAGTGGTGAAATGGTGAGTTGAGGTGGTGGTGGGTAAGGAGTTTGGCGTTCTATCGGTACCTCTCGCGCAGATTGCACGGTCAGAACATCAAACTCACTAGTTCACCACTTCACCATCTCACCATATCTGCTCACCCGTGGCGCGGCGGAGCTGGTACTGGCCGAGGGTGTAGTTGTAGATGGCCTGGAGGCGCGAGAGGCGCGACTGGGCCAGCTGGGTTTCGGCGTCGAGCACGTCGAGGTTGTTGCCCACGCCGTAGCGGTAGCGCGACTTGGCACGGGTGAGGGCGTCGGTGGCTTGCCCAATCTGCACCTCGGAGTTGTCGTAGCGGGCGGTGCTGGTTTGCATGTTGTTCACGGCCTGCAACACGTCGGCGCGTACTTGCTCCTGGGTGTCCTGGGTGCGGGCCTGCGCGCCTTTAATAGCCGACTGCGCCGTGATACGCTGGTACTTGTTTTTGTTGCCATCGTAAATCGGGATGGACAGCTGGGCGCCGGCTACCGTGTTGAAGCGGAACCGCTCCAGATTAGGCACGATGTAACCGTTTTTGCCACCCGCTTGGGCCAGCACGTTCAGCGTGGGCTTGTTGTTGGTTTCGGCCACCCGCAGCTGCGCAGCGGCGGCCTGCTCGGCATCTTTAGCCAGCTTCACTTCGGGCCGGTTTTCCGAGCCTTTCGCCAGGGCCGCGTTTACGTCTACCGCTTGTGGGTTGTACTCGAACCGACCGCGCACCGGCGTTACCTCGTTTTCGGGGCGGTGCAGCAAGCGGGCCAGCTGAATTTCCTGGTTGCGGAGCTGGTTCTGCAAGTCAATCTTGCGGTCCTGGGCCTGGGCAATGCGTACCTGGGTGGTCGTCACGTCGAAGTTGGTACTGACACCGCCTTGCACCCGCTTTTCCATTTCGCGCTGGTGCTGGCGGAGCGAGGCAATCTGAGCGTCCTGCACCCGGATGGCTTCGCGGGCAAACAGAATGCTGTAGTAGCTCTGCGCGGCAGCATACGCCAGGTCGCGGCGGGTTACGTTGATTTGGTCGGTAGCGGTGAGGGCGCGGTTTTTGGCAACGTCAATAGCCGCGTTGGCCCGCCCGAAGTCCAGCAGCGTATACCGGGCCGTTACGTGGGTGTCGTAGTTGTTGGCCGGCGCCAGCTGAAACGTAGCATCCCCCAGCGGAATTTTCACTACCGGGTCGATGCGGGTGTAGCTGGCAGTACCATCTACTACTGGCTTCAGGTAGGTGCGGGTTTCGTTGAGGCGGCTTTGCGCCTGATTTACTTCCTCTTGCAAGGCATTGATAGCAGGGTTGGCATCCAGCACCGTGCGCACGGTGGTTTCCAGCGTCAGGGAGTCGCCGGCGGTAGCCGTGGCAATAGGTACTTGGGCATAAGCCGCGGTGCCTACCAGCAACCCGAGGGTTGTAAGTATTGGAGCAGCTAAGGTTGATCGGGAAAGCATCATAAATTCCACTTGTTGGTGCCAGCCTCTTACCCAATCATGTGCCAAAGCATTAAAAACTATTTAATCCACAGCAAAACCTGGCTTCATTGCATTTAAACGCACTTTATTTTTTTATCACAGACTTATCCCACCCAATTCAAGCAGTTTTTATTTCCTCACATATCAGAAATTACTCAATAATAATCCTGATATTTAAGGAATTTTACTCCCTAAATCATATAGCTCAACCATGAATAATCAGGACGAATCGTTGCTGCTTTATCTCAACGAAGCTATTGCTACCACCCGCACCAAGGAGAAGCTGTTTAAAATAGTGACCGAGAAGCTGCGGCTGATTTTCCCCTTCGACAGCATTGCCATTATCACCTTCGACAGTACCCTCCAACAGAAGCGCATTTTCCTGCGCGACCTGCTCGACGGGGCGCCGCCCATAATGTCCGACCAGCCCGATGCTACGCCCATAGCCGGCTCGCCCATCGAGCTGTTCCTGCGCGAACCGCGCGTGCAGCAGGTTGATATTGCCGATCTGCTGATCCAATACCCAGACTACCTGCCGTTCAAGCGCATGTACAAACGGGAAATGCCTAACCTCACTATTTCGCCGCTCCGCACCAGCGGCCAGCTAGTGGGCCTGCTGGTTATGGCAGCCCGCCGCCGCCCCACTTTCGCGCCCGACGACCTGACGCTGCTGGAAAAGATTGGTAGTGTGATTGCCGTAGCCGTCAGCAATGCGCTGGCTTTCGAGGAAGTGGCCCGCCGGGAGCAGGAGAAATCGGTGCAGTTGTCCATCAACAATGCCCTGCTCAGCAGCAAAAACCGGGAGCAGCTGTTCCATACCGTGGCTACCGAACTGGACCGCCTCGTGCCCTGCGACTATTTTGGGCTGCGCATTCAGCGGCGGGGCGCTGCCACCGAGAGCTTCGCCGAATTCGCTAAGCTCGGGGGCACCACCTTTCAGGCCTTGAGCGAGGACCGGTGGGAAGGGCTGCAAGGCCGGGAAGCCATGCAGGTGGAAACGTTCGGGCTGTTTGCCGAGCCGGGCATTCATACCGGCGAGGATTTCATTGCCCTCACGGCCCGCTACCGGATGTTGCGCCACGCCGCCGAGCAGCACGGCACCCGCTCGATGCTGGGGGTACCGCTGTGGGTGAAGCAAGACCACATGGCCGTGCTGGTGCTAGCCAGCCGCAACCCCCACAACTTCACGCCCGCCGACCTGGAACTAGTGAAAAGCCTAGCGCCCCAGTTCACGCTGGCCATGCAAAACCTCTTTGCTTTCGAGCAGATTGAGGCCTTGCGTGCCCAGCTAGAGCAGGAGAAAACCTACCTCATCGACGAAATCAACACCACGGCCAAGTTCGAGGATTTTGTGGGGCCCAGCGGCGTGATGCAGCAAGTACAGACCCGCATCCGGCAGGTAGCCCCCACCGATACCACCGTGCTGATTCAGGGCGAAACCGGCACCGGCAAGGAGCTGGCGGCGCGGGCGCTGCACAATTTGTCGCCGCGCCGGGAACGGGCCCTTATCAAGCTGAACTGCGCCGCTCTGCCTGCTCAGCTGATAGAGAGTGAGCTATTCGGGCACGAGAAAGGCGCGTTTACGGGCGCCCACGACCGGCGCATCGGCAAGTTTGAAATGGCCGATGGGGGCACTATTTTCCTGGACGAAGTAGGCGAGCTGCCGCTGGACTTGCAGGCCAAGCTGCTGCGGGTGTTACAGGAAAAAGAGTTCGAGCGGATTGGCGGGCGGCGCGTCATCAAGAGCGACGCCCGGGTAATTGCGGCCACCAACCGCATCCTCGAAGACGAGGTAGCCGCCGGCCGTTTCCGCGCCGACTTGTACTACCGCCTCAACGTGTTTCCCATCCGGCTGCCCGCCCTGCGCGAGCGTCCCGACGACATTGAGCCGCTGATGCGCCACTTTTTGGAGCGTTTCACCAAGCAGATGGGCAAGCCGGTGCGCGGCCTGCGGGAGCGGGACTTACGGGGCTTGCGCCAATACGGCTGGCCCGGCAACGTGCGCGAGTTGGAGCACGTGCTGGAGCAGGCCGTAATTGTGAGCGAGGGGCCATTCCTGGAATTCGCGGGCTTTTCGGCCACCCGGCCTACTGTGGCTCCCACTGAAACCGGCGGCCCCCTCAAAACCCTGAAAGAGCAGGAGCGCGACCATATTCTGGCGGCGCTGCACCGCACCGGCGGCCGGGTAAGCGGCCCCAACGGCGCGGCCGTGCTGCTCGATATCAACCCCAAAACCCTGGAAGCCCGCATGAAAAAGCTGGGTATTCAGCGCACGGTGGGTGTGGCCGACTAACAGGATTTCAGCAAAGCCCGGCGGTAATTGGCTGGCACTCGTATAGCTGCGGATAGTATCCATCCTCTTAACCAGACTATCATGGCCCAGCCCACCACCACGCCCCAGCATACCGATCCGGCTACCAAGCGCGACGAGAAAAAGAACGAAGAAACCAAAGCCGACAAGCCCGACGGCAAAAAGAAAACCACCCAGAAAGGCTCGTAGCCTGCCTGCCCTGGAAAAAGCCCGGTTGCCACCCGCAGCCGGGCTTTTTTAGCGCTTGAAATTGACGGTTTCGGGACCTAATTACGCCTTGAATAGGTTTTGCTCGTACTTTTAAACGGATGCCCAAACCTGAACCCGACCCAAGTTTACTGACCCGCGAGCAGGTGCTGCGGGCGCTGCAACAGCTGGACCACGAAGGCCCCCGCATGCCGCTGAGCACCGTGTACGACCTGGTGTATCAGGGCCGGCGCTATGCCCCGCGGGCGGTGGCGCAGCTGGCGTATCGGTTGGCCACCAAGCAGCCCAAAGCCACCTGGCCTTTGCCCGCCGGAGCCCCTACCAACCGGGTGCTGGAGCAGCTCGATTTCACCATTGCCACCAAGCGCCCCACCCTCGAAAACTCCACTATGGATGGCGACGTGGCGGCCCAGGACGCCATGCAGGAGCTGCACACCGGCATCACCCGCGCCAAAGCCAGGCGCCCTCATACGCCCGACCCTACTCCGCCGGAACCGGCTACGCCCGAGGCAACCACCGTGCAGGAACCCACTGCTTCGTACAACGCGCCGCCGGCCCAGCCCTACAATCGGGCCGTGGCGCTGGAAGAGCTGTTTGTTTCGGAAGCGCAGCTGGATGCCACCCTGGCCGCCCTGCACCGCCGCCGCAACCTGATTCTGCAAGGCCCGCCCGGCACCGGCAAAACGTTTCTGGCGCGGCGGCTGGCCTGGCTGGAGCTGGGCGCCACCGATGCCGCCCGCGTGGAGCTGGTGCAGTTTCACCCGAGCTACAGCTATGAGGATTTTGTGCAGGGTTTTCGGCCTGATGCCAAAGGCGTATTTCAGTTGCAGGATGGGGTGCTACTGGCGTTTTGCCAACGGGCCGCGCAGGACCCAGAGCGGCCGTACTTCCTGCTGATTGACGAGCTAAACCGGGGCAACCTAAGCCGCATCTTCGGGGAGCTGCTGCTGCTGCTGGAAGCCGACAAGCGCGGCCCCGCCCACGCCGTGCGCCTGCCCTACGCCCCCACCGAGGCGCCAAGGTTTTTCGTGCCGGCCAACGTGTTTATCATCGGCACTATGAACCTGGCCGACCGAAGCTTGGCCCCGCTGGACTATGCGTTGCGCCGCCGCTTTGCCTTTGTGGAGCTGGCCCCGGAGTTTGGGGTGCCATTACAGGAATTTCTCAGGGCGCAAAATGTACCCGCCTCGGTTATTGAACTCCTGACGGCGCGCCTCATTGAGTTGAACCAGGTTATTGCCGACGACCCGGAGCTTGGCCCCGACTACCGCATCGGCCATAGCTACTTCTGCCAGCCGCCCACCAACCCCGCCGCCGCCCCAGAGTGGCTACGCCTGATCCTGGAGCAGGAAATAGCGCC
Source organism: Hymenobacter telluris (assembly GCF_017313265.1). GTDB lineage: Bacteria > Bacteroidota > Bacteroidia > Cytophagales > Hymenobacteraceae > Hymenobacter > Hymenobacter telluris. Next base: position 162,575 of record NZ_JAFLQZ010000005.1, read on the forward strand.
CCTGCTCGACGACTATTGGCTGGACCAGCCCGCCAAAGCCGCCGCCCAAAAGAAACGGCTGCTGCGCTAAGGAGCTTCCAATGAATGGATGAGCGGATGAGTGGGTGACTGGATACACTACACCACATATCCATTCATCCAATCATCCATTCACTCATGATTCCGATTCAAAACCTGTACTACCTGCTGTGCTACGCCTGGAACCGGCTACCGGAACAGGCGGAGCTGTTGGCGGTGCAGGCGGATACGTTTCACCGGCCGCAGGAGCTGCTGGCCCACGTACTCCTGACCGGCACGCGCCGGTTGCTGCGCCAGGGGTTGCCAGTGGCCTATGCCGAGCGGGAAGAGGAATTGCCAGAGCTGCGCGGCCGTATCTTGCTGGCTCCCAGCGTCGCTCGTAACCTGCTTGGGCAGGGCCGGGCCATTTGCAGCTACGATGAGCTAAGCGCCAACACTCCGCTCAATCAACTCTTACTTGGTACGTTGCAGCAGCTTGCTCATACCCGCGCACTACCCGCTGCCCTACGCCACGAGCTGAAACTAACGCAACGCCGGTTTCCGGCAGGAATGGAACCCTTGGCCCTTTCCGCTACTTCCCTCCGCTTAGTGCACCGGTTACGGCCCACCGGGCTACCAGGGTTTTTGCTGAACGTGTGCGAGTTGGTGTACCACAGCGCCCTGCCCGCCCCCACTGCCGCCGGGCGCCCCCGCTTCCGCGACTTCCGCCGCGACGAGCCCCTAATGGCGCGCCTCTTCGAGCAGTTCGTGCGCAACTTCTACAAGTTAGAGCAGCGCCATTTCCGGGTATTGTCGGAAACCATCCGTTGGCAAGCCGAGGCCGAATCTCCGGAAGCCTTCGACCTGCTCCCGGCCATGATTACCGACACCACGCTGGAGGCCCCAGACCGCAAAATCATCCTTGATACCAAGTATTACGCTGCGGCCCTGCGCCCGCGCTACGACCAGCAAAAGCTGATTTCGCCCCACCTCTACCAGCTGTACGCCTACCTCCAGAACCAGCCCGCCGCGCCCGGCCAACACCTGGAAGGCATCCTACTTTACCCCGCCGCCACTCAAACCCTCGACGTACGCTACACCCTCGGCGGCCACCCCGTGCGCATCGTCACCATCAATTTAGCCCAGCCTTGGCAAGATATCATGGCTGATTTATTGGGGCTGATAGGCTGATTTCAAGATACATACTCTTCACTTAGCCTCCTGTTGAGCTATCAGAGCAGTTTTGGCGGTAGGGGCGGGGCTTGCCCCCGCCCGTCGTCGAACGGAATTGGTGAAATGGCGCAGGGGCGGGGGTAAGCCCCGCCCCTTCCTCGTTCAACCTGTACCCTGCCCCTGAAGTCGTTCTAAAGAATACATAGGTAATGGGCTGTCAGCAAGTAAAACCACTTGCATTGGCAGCCATATTCCATAGTGCCAGACCGTTACATTGTCACTTAGAATTTATGATTATTTATATAGTAAGTATTTAATTACTCACAGGCACTATTTATAGTGATTGATAATTTTATTCGCCATTCATACTTTTTATTAACAGAACAATAACATATACTTGCTGAGGTTGCCAGTGCAGTGGCTTTTTTGAAAAAATATTAAAACTCTTTTAATCCATCACTCACCACATGAGAAGAACCTTACTCTCATTACCTATTGCCGTTCTTGCCCTAGCCAGCCATGATGTGCTGGCTCAGGCACGGACCGTTACCGGCCGGGTGCTTGGCACCGACGGCGCCGGCCTGCCGGGTGTTACGGTTGTAGCCAAAGGCACCTCCCAAGGAACCGCCACCGACGGCGAAGGCCGTTACAGCTTATCGGTTCCGGCTGGCGCTTCTACCCTAGTGTTCTCATCCGTTGGATTTGACTCCAAGGAAGTGGCTATTGGTTCTCAATCGGCCATCAACGTCACTTTAGCTACCACCACTACTGGCCTTGATGAAGTGGTAGTAGTAGGCTACGGAAGCGGCCAAAATCGGCGTGAGCTAACTGGTTCTATTTCTTCTATCAAAGGCGGAGTAATAGCTCAAAAGCCAGTACAGAGCTTTGAGCAAGCTTTGCAGGGCCAAGCACCAGGCCTCAATATTACTACACCGAACGGAGTACTGAACAACCCACCGGTAGTGCGCATCCGTGGGGTGAACTCCATCAACTTGAGTTCAGACCCACTTTATGTAATTGACGGCATTCCGGCATACAGTGGCAACCAATCAGCAGTAGCTAACGTGGCCAACAACCCACTTAGCAACCTCAATCCCAATGACATTGAGAGTGTAGAGGTACTGAAAGATGCCGCAGCCAGTGCCATTTACGGCTCACGAGCAGCGGGCGGCGTTATCCAGATAACCACCAAGAAGGGTCGGCGCGGCCAAAGCAAAGTAACGCTCGATTCGTGGGTGGGTGTATCAAACCCGGTACGGCTCTACGACCTGATGAACGCCGAGCAGTACATTGAAATCAAGAACGAGGCCGTCCGCAACCTGAACGAAAACCGACGGGCAGCCGGTGGCGTTGCCAACAACCTGGAAGGCGCCTTCCGGCCCTCGTTGGATGCCAATGGCAACGTTATAGACACCCGCTGGTACGATGAGGTATATCGGACCGGCTTCTCGCATTCCAACAACGTTGGCTTTTCTGGCGGCACCGAAAAAACCACTTTCTACTCTTCGGTTGGCTATACCGGGCAGCAGGGAATGCTGGAGAAAAACGAGTTCAAGCGTATTTCGGCTCGTTTGAATATCGACCATCGTGTATATAAGAATTTTACGATAGGTTCGCGCGTCAGCTATTCCAATACCCGGAATGCTTCGCCTAACTCGGGCTCAATCGGTGACGCTGCTTTTAGCGTAGCGGGCCTAGGCCGCGCGCCACTCGTTTTGCCGCCCAACATTCCGGCCCGCAACCCGGATGGTACGCCCAACCTGACGCCGCAAACCGCTAACGTAGGGGCAGGAGCCAACCTGAACCCATTGCCATCCAGCACCAGCCCCCTAGCCTATTCCCCACTGATTCCTGGCTACTACAACCCCATTGTAGACATAGAAAACAACTATTTCACTTCCGAGGGCAACGAAATCCAGGGCAGTGTGTATGCCAACTGGGAAATCCTTAGTGGGTTGAACCTGCGGACCAACTACGGTATCAACAATCTGGCTTTCGAAGACAAGTCGTTTAACACGCCTCTGGCCGGCGACGGTTTCTCTACCGGCGGCTCGGCCTCCAACTTCTTCCGCACCAACAAGCGCTGGAACTGGCAGAATACGCTACAATACGACCGGACCCTGGGTGAGAAACACAACTTTGGCCTGCTTATCGGTTCGGAACAGCAGAAAACGGATATTCAGCGCTGGGGCGCTAACCGAACCCAGGTAGCCGACATATTCTTCAACACGTTCCAAGGCAACTACACCAACATTACGGCTTCGGGCAACTTTCAGGGTGAGAACTTTTTGAATTCTTACTTCGGACGTTTCACGTACGACTTCTCGAAAAAATACCTGGTTTCGCTTAACGTACGTAGCGACGAATATTCTGCCTGGGCCAAAAAGCGAGGCACTTTCTATGGCGCCTCAGCTGGCTACATTATCTCGGAAGAGGATTTCTGGAAGAATGCGCCGTTCTCTGCCGTTGTTAGTTTTCTGAAGTTCACGGGTAGCTACGGCGAAGTAGGTAACGCGCAAGGCATTTCTGACTTCGTATCGTTGGCTACCTATGGCTCGGGTCTGTATGCGGCCTCCCCTACGCTGTATTTCTCGCGGCCCGGCAACCGTAACCTGACGTGGGAAACTAGCAAGAAAACCGACGTAGGCATGACCTTTGGCTTACTGGAGGATAAAATTACGGGCGATTTCTCCTACTACCGCAACCTGGTTGACGGCCTGATTCTGGATGCTCCCACCGCACCTTCGCGTGGTATTCCGGCCGGCTCAACGGGTCCCGGTGACCTGACATCCATCAATTCCATTGCCGCCAACATCGGCTCGATGCGCAATACCGGCATTGAGCTCAACCTGCGGTATAGCCCCATTCAAACCACCAATTTCTCCTGGACGGTAAGCGGCAATCTCACCACTCAGAAAAACGAGGTACTCACTCTGGTAACGCAAGGGCAACGTATCGGCACGGCTACGTCGGGGCTCGAAACAGTAAACTTCACTGAAGTAGGTGGTTCTATCGGGCGCATACTAGCAGTACCGACGATAGGCATCAATCCGGAAAACGGCCAGCGGATGTTCACCAAGAAAGTAATAGATCCAGCTACCGGCAGACAAGCATTAGATGCCAATGGTAGACCCGTAACTATTACCGTGCAGTACAATCACCAAGGGGCGGGCACAGGCTGGACTACGCTGGAGGGCAGTCCTTACGCTGCTCCCAATCAGCAGGTTGATGGTGAGTACTACGGTCCAACAATACCTAAATGGTACGGTGGTTTAGACAACAGCTTCCGATTCAAAAACTTCGACTTGGGTGTTTTCTTGCAATACTCAGGCGGCAACTACATCTACAACGGCACTAAAGCCGGGTTGCACGACCAGCGCTTCTGGAACAACGACGTGGACATTCTGGACCGCTGGACACCCGACAACCCCAACGGCAAATGGCCCCGTGTGGTTTTCAACGACAACGTATCGAACGGCTCAGCCCTGATCATGTCGTCGAACGTGGAGAAGGGAGACTTTGTGCGGCTACGTAATGTGTCGCTGGGCTATACGCTGAACAAGGACCTCATTACGCGCTTCAGCATGAGCAGCGCCCGGTTCTACGTACAGGTGCAAAACGCTGCTTTGATTACCAACTACTCGGGCATCGACCCGGAAATCTCCACCAATGGTGGCAGCAACAGCGGAGCCGGCGTTGACCGCAACTCCGTAGGGCAGGCCCGCACCTACACCGTAGGGCTCAATATTGGTTTCTAAAAAGCGTAATCTTCGATGAATAGCACACTCAGAAACAAGTTGGCGGTTGCTTTTTGCACAGCACTGCTGGGCCTCGGAACAGGGGCCTGCAATGATGACAACCTGAACCCCATTCCCGAAACTCTTATCTCCGATCAGGTTGTATTTGACACTCCTACCCGCATTGAACTTCAGGTAAACAACCTGTACGCTTATGTTAAAACTGGGGCTTTCTATGGCGGACGCTACACTGTGTACGGTGATGTGCGGGCCGATGACTTCATTAACCGGACCACTAACAGCGTAACAGCCTTTGGCGTGTGGGCCCACGCTTTAACGCCAACATCGCAAAACGATGTAGTGAACCTGTGGGCGGCAGCTTACCAAGCCATCAACCAGGCCAATGTATTTCTGGCCGGTATGGATGCCAACGCGGCCAAGTTTGTGGCGCCTACATTCCCGGCCACCTTCGCTACCACTGCCGAGCAGTACAAGGCGGAGGCGCGGCTGTTGCGCGCCCTGAGCTACTACTCGTTGCTGCAGCTCTACGCCCGGCCTTATGCCGACGGTGCGGGCACCAAGCCAGGGGTGCCGCTCCGCTTGCAGGCCGAAAACACGCTGGCAGGCAACGACTTGGCCCGCAGCACGGTAGCCGACGTATACACCCAGATTCTGGCGGATCTGCAATTTGCCGAGAACAACCTGCCACTCACGTATACTGGAAACGCCGCCGCCGCACCCAACATCACGCGGGCCCATCGGAACACTGCCATTGCTCTCAAAACGCGGGTGTTGCTTAGCATGCAGCGCTACGCTGACGTGATAACGGAAGCCAACAAGATAGTTTCCACGTCGGCTCCGTTTACGGCCACCACTGGGGTGCCACATGCCCTGAATTCGTCTATAGCCGCCGTATTTGCTTCGCCACAGGAAACGTCGGAAAGCATATTCAGCTTCCCCTTTACGGCGCAGAACGCGCCCGGCACTCAAAACCAACTGGCGGGGTATTTCACGCCAACCCCCGTGGGCAACGGCGAGTTTTTCCTGAATACCAGCGGCATTCTAGGCAATTCGGCCTGGTCGGCCACCGATGCTCGCAGAACAAGCTTCGTGTTTGTTTCGGGTGGCGCTTCTTACCTGCGCAAATATGCCAGCGGCACCCCCTATCTGGATAAATCACCGGTAATTCGCTACGCCGAAGTACTGCTCAACCTGGCCGAAGGGCTGGCACGGACCAGTGCGACGAATATTCCACGCGCCCTGGATTTGCTGAATGCCGTACGGGGCCGCTCCAACGGCAGCCTCTACCCGGCTACCATCTCTCAGCAGGACTTAATCAATGCTATTTTACTGGAGCGCCGGATTGAGTTTATTGGAGAAGGTATCCGCAACATCGACATTATGCGGCTTAACCAGACCATTCCGGGCAAAAGCTCGGTTCCGGCCATTCCTACTTCTGACCCCCGCTATGTGTGGCCCATTCCAAATGCGGAGCTTCAAACCAACGGGCTGATAACACAAAATGACGGTTATTAGCACCTTGTTAATCTGACACGAAAGAGGCTTCCTATACAAATAGGAAGCCTCTTTTACTACTATCGCAGACTTACTGAATGAAGCCTAAGCAGCGGGAGCTATACTCTCCCTACCAACACTCTTCCATTATGCAGCCCCTTTCTGCGGCTTGCGTCCTTGGGTTGCAGATTGCGAATACTCTGCCTAAACTGCCCGTTCTTCTCCTTCCTTTCCAACCAAACCTTTCTTCTCTTTGAAAAGACGTGACTTTGTAGGCCTGACGGGCTTGGCGAGCGGGGCGCTGTTTTTGCCCTCTTTCCCCAGCTTGGGCGGCGACCTTGTAGACCCAGCCCGGCTGCTGGAAACGGTGGACCCAGCCGTGAAGAAACGCTTGGCCGACGCCGCCCTAAATGCGGCCAAAGGCGCCGGGGCCTCCTACGCCGATGTGCGCATTGGGCGCTACCTCAACCAGAGTATTTTCACCCGTGAAAAGCAGGTGCAGAACATTGTGAGCGGTGAGAGTTACGGCGCGGGCGTGCGGGTTATTGCCAATGGTACCTGGGGCTTTGCGGCCACCAATACCGTAACTGAGGCCGGCTTGGCCAAAGCCGCCCAACTGGCCGTGCAGATTGCCAAAGCCAATGCCAAAGTGCAGAAACAGCCCGTGCAGCTGGCTCCGCAAAACGGCTACGGCGAGGTCAGTTGGAAAACGCCCATTCAGCAAAACGCCTTCGAGGTGCCAGTGAAGCAAAAAGCCGACCTGCTGTTGGCGGCTAATGCCAAGGCCTTGGAAAACGGTGCCTCGTTCGTGAATTCCTCACTGTTTCAAATAAACGAGCAGAAATACTTTGCCAGCACCGACGGCTCCTACATCGACCAGGACGTGCACCGCATCTGGCCTACATTCACCGTTACGGCCATTGATAAAGCCACTGGCAAGTTCCGCTCCCGCGACGCCATGAGTGCGCCCATGGGGCTAGGCTACGAGTACCTCACGCCGAAAGCCGCCGACAAGATTCCGGGTCCGGCGGGCTCCGACATTATCGGCTACAAAAACAGCTTCGATATTCTGGAAGACGCGGCAACCGCAGCCAAGCAGGCCCGCTCCAAACTCACGGCCAAAAGTGTAGTGCCCGGCAAGTATGATTTGGTGCTTGACCCCAACCACCTGGGCCTGACCATACACGAAAGCGTAGGCCACGCCACGGAGCTAGACCGGGTGCTGGGCTACGAAGCCAACTACGCCGGTACCAGCTTCGCGACGCTGGAGTGGAAAGCCAAGAACATTCCCTACGGCTCCAAGCTGGTCAACATCGTGGCCGACAAGCTGCAACCTGGCTCCTTGGGTGCGGTGGGCTACGACGATGAAGGCGTGAAAACCCGCCAGTGGGACCTGATTAAGGACGGTAAACTCATCGATTACCAGAAGATTCGGGACCAGGCGGCTATTGTGGGGCAGAAAGAATCGGATGGCTGCTGCTACGCCGACTCCTGGAATACCGTGCAGTTTCAGCGCATGCCCAACGTGAGCTTGCAGCCGGGTAAGGAGAAAATGAGCGTGGATGAAATGGTGAGCAAGGTGGACAAGGGCATTTATATTGCCGGCCGCGGCTCGTTCTCGATTGACCAGCAGCGCTACAACTTCCAGTTCGGCGGGCAGGTGTTCTACGCCATCGAGAAAGGCAAGATTACCGGCATGCTCGAAGACGTGGCCTATCAGGCCAACACCCAGGAGTTCTGGAATTCGTGCTCGGCCATCTGTGACCAGTCCGACTACCGCTTGTTCGGCTCTTTCTTCGACGGCAAGGGCCAGCCCAGCCAGGTATCGGCCGTGAGCCACGGCTCGGCCACCACCCGCTTCAACGGCGTCAACGTCATCAATACCGCTCGTAAAATAGGTTGATGGCTGATGTGATGATTTCTGATGTGCTGGCCTGATAGGCACATCAAAAACCACCTTCTCAATCAACAAATTAACTCATCGAAAATCAGCACATCACCCCATGGCCATCCTTTCCAAAGACGAGTCCCAAGCCATTCTTAAGAAAGTTCTTAGTTTCAGCACTGCCGATGAGTGCGAAGCCACGCTGAGTGGCAGCAACGGCGGCAACGTGCGCTCGGCCCGCAACGCCATCAGCACCAGCGGCGCCGTGGATAACGTGAGTTTGGGCGTGGAAGCCCGCTTCGGCAAACGCTCGGGCGTGGCCACCTGCAACGAGTTCGACGATGCCACGTTGCGCCGTTGTGTGCAACGAGCCGAAGAAATTGCCCGGCTCGCGCCTGAAAGCCCCGAGTACATGCCGCTGCTGGGCCCGCAAACCTACGTAGCCGCCCCTAAGTCGTTTGCCGCTGCTACGGCGGGCATTACCCCCGATTTTCGGGCCACCCAGATTGGCAAAACCATGAAAATCTGCGACGAGAAAAAGGTGACGTCGGCGGCGTTTCTCAACGACGAAGCCGGTTTTGTGGCCAAGCGCAACAACAAGGGCCTGGAAGCTTACCAGCAGTATTCCAACGTAGAGTTCAGCATTACGGTGCGCACGCCTGATGGTACGGGCTCGGGCTACGCCACCGCCGACTTCATTGATGCCTCGGCCTTCGACGCGGGCAAGCTGACCTTAACCGCCGCCGAAAAAGCCGCTAACTCGCGTAATGCCAAGGCCATCGAGCCCGGTAAGTACACCGTTATTCTGGAGCCGGCCGCCTTGGTAGCCAACTCCGATGCCTCATTGATGGCCGCGCTAATGGGTGCCCTGGATGCGCGCAACGCCGACGAAGGCCGCAGCTTCCTGAGCAAAAAGGGCGGTGGCAACCGCAAAGGCGAAAAGCTGTTCGACGAGCGGGTAACCATCTACTCCGACCCCACCAACGCCGAAATTGCCAGCCTCACCTTCGCCGGCGACGGTCGGCCGCAAAAGAAGATGACCTGGATTGAAAAAGGCGTGGTGAAGAACCTGTACACCTCGCGCTTCTGGGCGCAGAAAGCGGGCATCCCGGACATTCCGCGGCCCGGCGGCTGGATTATGGAAGGCGGCACCCAGAGTGTGCAGGACATGATTAAGGGCACGGCCAAAGGCATCCTGGTGACGCGCCTGTGGTATATCCGCCCCGTAGACCCCCAAACGCTGCTGTACACCGGCCTCACCCGCGACGGAACCTTCTACATCGAGAACGGCAAAATCAAGCACCCGGTGAAGAATTTCCGCTTCAACGAGTCGCCGATTATCATGCTCAACAACCTGGAAGCCATTGGCAAGCCGGTACGCGTGAACGGCAACCTCGTGCCGCCGCTCAAGATTCGGGATTTCACCTTCACCAGCCTCTCCGACGCCGTGTAAACGAATTGTCATTCCGACCGCAGGGAGGAATCTGGGTATCATCGTTGAACAGTTTCACTCAGATTCCTCCCTCTGGCCGGAATGACAATTATCCTAAAATATCGGGATGCAAGTCCCGCCATTCCGGATTGTTTAAGGCTATCAGCGCATCCTTTTTCTCGCGGCGCCACCCTTTGATTTCTTTCTCCCGGGCAATGGCTTGCTTGATATCACTGAAAGCTTCCCAGTGCATGAGAAGATTGCAAAAGTATCGACCGGCAAATGTCCGCTGACGACCTTCGTTTTCGATGTGCTGCTCCAACCGCCGTGCTAAATCATTGGTAACACCGATGTATAGCACAGTACGCTTGGGATTGGTAATGAGATAAACGCAATAGTGATGCTGACGCATGGCTTCCTGATTTGAATAGAAATATACCGTTTTTGTTGTTCCAGCGCAGGAGGAATCTGAGTCAAGCTTTTCAACGGTTTCACCCAGATTCCTCCTGCGTCGGAATGACAGTTCTGCCGCTTCCTTCCTGACATATATGAAAAGACGTGATTTTGTGGGGCTGACCGGCCTGGCTTCGGGGGCTCTGTTACTACCCAGTATTCCGGGTTTCGGCAATGGCGTGGAAGTGGACCCGCTGCGCCTGCTCGAAACCGTAGACCCGGCCGTGAAAAAGCGCCTGGCCGACGCGGCTCTGAATGCCGCCAAATCAGCGGGTGCCACCTACACCGACGTACGCATTGGGCGCTACCTCAACCAAGGTGTTTTCACCCGCGAAAAGCAGGTACAAGGCATCAGTAGCACGGAAAGCTACGGCGCCGGGGTGCGGGTTATTGCCGATGGCACTTGGGGCTTTGCCGCTACCAACATTGTGACGGAAGCCGGGCTGGCCAAGGCCGCCCAACTGGCCGTGCAGATTGCCAAGGCCAATGCCAAGGTGCAGAAAGCGCAAGTGCAGCTGGCGCCTCAGAAAGGCTACGGCGAGGTCAGCTGGAAGGCCCCAATCCAGCAGAACGCCTTCGAGGTACCCATCAAAGACAAGGTGGATTTGCTGCTGGCCGTGAATGCCAAGGCGCTGGAACAAGGCGCTTCCTTCGTGAATTCGGTGTTGTTTCAGGTGAACGAGCAGAAGTACTTCGCCAGCACCGACGGCTCCTACATCGACCAGGATATTCACCGCATCTACCCCACGTTTGGCGTTACGGCCATTGACCGGGCGTCGGGCAAGTTCCGGTCCCGGCAGGCGCTTAGCTCGCCGATGGGCATGGGCTACGAGTACCTCACGCCGAAAGCGGCCGACAAGGTGGCCGGCCCCACCGGCTCGGATGTGGTGGGCTACAAGAACAGCTACGACATGCTGGAAGACGTGGTGAGTGCCACCAAGCAGGTGAAGCAGAAGCTGACGGCCAAGAGCGTAGTGCCCGGTAAGTACGACCTGGTACTCGACCCACACCACCTGGGCCTGACCATCCACGAAAGCGTAGGCCACCCCACCGAACTGGACCGGGTGCTGGGCTACGAAGCTAACTACGCCGGCACCAGCTTCGCCACGCTGGAGTGGAAGGCCAAAAATATTCCCTACGGCTCGAAACTCGTCAACATTGTGGCCGACAAGCTCCAGCCGAACTCCCTGGGCGCCGTGGGCTACGACGATGAAGGCGTGAAAACCAAGGAATGGAACCTGATTACGGAAGGTAAGCTGGTGGACTATCAGAAAATCCGGGACCAGGCGCACATTGTAGGCCAAAAGGAGTCGGATGGCTGCTGCTACTCGCAGTCGTGGCAGGATGTGCAGTTTCAGCGCATGCCCAACGTGAGTTTGAAACCCGGCACCACCAAGCTCAGCGTGGATGAAATGGTGAGCAAGGTGGACAAGGGCATCTATATTGCCGGCAATGGCTCGTTCTCGATTGACCAGCAGCGCTACAACTTCCAGTTCGGCGGGCAGGTGTTCTACGCCATCGAGAAAGGCAAAATCACCGGCATGATTGAGGACGTGGCCTATCAGGCCAACACGCAAGAATTCTGGAACTCGTGCGCGGCCATCTGTGACCAATCCGACTACCGCCTGTTTGGGGCCTTCAACGACGGTAAAGGCCAACCGGGACAAAGCTCAGCGGTGAGCCACGGCTCGGCCACCACCCGCTTCAACGGCGTCAACGTCATCAATACGGCCCGCAAAATTGGGTAGCATTTCGTATTGATTACCAGCAAGAACCGCCCGCTCGACACAAAACGAGCGGGCGGTTTTGCTTTACAATTAACTTTTCTGAATATTTTGCTAGCAACCGAACAACCCCGTCTTGGCAAGTAGCATCTATTGGCTAATTGGCGAAAGTGGAAGCGGGCAACTAAAACGTCATGCTTTTCCTGTATCCTACTGCCTAGCTTACCACCTCGAAACCTTCACTTCACTAAACCCCAAGCACCTTGAAAAGACGTGACTTTATGGGGCTGACCGGCCTGGCGGCTGGGGGCCTGCTGCTACCGAGTGTGCCTGGCCTGGGCGGCATCCTCGTGGACCCCGAGCAGTTGCTGGAGGTAATGGACCCGGCCCTGAAAAAACGCCTGGCCGACGCGGCGCTCAACGCCGCCAAAGGCGCCGGGGCCTCCTACGCCGATGTGCGCGTTGGGCGTTACCTCAACCAGTACGTTTTCACCCGTGAAAAGCAGGTGCAGAACATTACCAGCACCGAAAGCCTGGGGGCTGGCGTGCGCGCCCTGGTGAACGGAGCGTGGGGGTTTGCTTCCACCAACACCGTAACCGAAGCCGGTATTGCCGCCGCGGCCCGCTCGGCAGTGGCCATTGCCAAAGCCAACCAGAAGGTGCAGAAACAACCCGTGCAGCTGGCCCCGCAACGTGGCTACGGCGAGGTGAGCTGGAAAACACCCATCGAGAAAAATGCCTTTGAGGTGCCGGTGAAGGAAAAGGTGGAACTGCTACTAGCCGCCAACGCCAAGGCCCTGGAAAACGGCGCCAACTACATCAACTCGGCGCTGTTTCAGGTGAACGAGCAGAAGTATTTTGCCAGCACCGACGGCTCCTACATCGACCAGGACGTGCACCGCATCTGGCCTACGTTCACCGTTACGGCCATTGATAAAGCTACCGGCAAGTTCCGCTCCCGCGAGGCTATGTCGGCGGCTATGGGGCTGGGCTACGAGTACCTCACGCCGCGCGCCAGTGATAAAATGGCTGGCCCCGCCGGTACCACCGTGGTGGGCTATAAGCAGCGCTACGATATGCTGGAAGATGCCGCCCAGGCCGCTAAACACGCCAAGGAAAAGCTCACAGCCAAAAGCGTAGTGCCCGGCAAGTACGACCTAGTGCTCGACCCTGCCCACCTCGGCCTGACCATCCACGAAAGCGTAGGCCACCCCACCGAGCTAGACCGGGTGCTGGGCTACGAGGCCAACTTTGCCGGTACCAGCTTCGCGACGCTGGAATGGAAGGCTAAGAACATTCCCTACGGCTCCAAGCTGGTCAACATCGTGGCCGATAAGTTGCAGCCCGGCTCCCTGGGCGCCGTGGGCTACGACGATGAAGGCGTGAAAACCAAGGAATGGGACCTCATCACGGAAGGTAAGCTGGTGAACTATCAAAAAATTCGGGACCAGGCGGCCGTAGTGGGCCAGCAGGAATCGGATGGGTGCTGCTACGCGGATGCCTGGAGCTCGGTGCAATTCCAGCGCATGCCCAACGTGAGCTTGCGCCCCGGCACCACCAAGCTGAGCGTGGATGAGATGATCAGCAAAGTGGACAAGGGCATCTACATCTCCGGGGCGGGCTCCTACTCCATCGACCAGCAGCGCTACAACTTCCAGTTCGGTGGCCAAGTGTTCTACGCCATCGAGAAGGGCAAAATCACCGGCATGATTGAGGACGTGGCCTACCAGGCCAACACCCAGGAGTTCTGGAACTCCTGCGCCGGCTCCTGCGACCAGTCCGACTACCGGCTTATGGGCACCTTCTTCGATGGCAAGGGCCAGCCCAGCCAGATTTCGGCTGTGAGCCACGGCTCCAGCACCACCCGCTTCAACGGCGTCAACGTCATCAATACGGCCCGTAAAATTGGTTAATTGGTAGCCATAACTGTCATTCCGAACAGAGTGAGGAATCTGGGTGAAATTCTTGAACGACTTTGCTCAGATTCCTCACTCTGTTCGGAATGACAGCCGCGTGGGTCCTTGCACCTGCCCACCATTCAACCCACATCAATCAGCATATCAACCACATGGCAATACTTTCCAAAGACGAAGCGCAGGCCATCCTTAAGAAGGTGCTGAGCTTCAGCACCGCCGACGAGTGCGCCGGCCAGCTCAACGGCAACACCACCGGCAACATCCGCTACGCCCGCAACAACGTGAGCACCGCCGGCTCATCCGACAACGTGAGCCTGGCCGTGGAAGCGCGGTTTGGCAAACGCTCGGGCGTGGCCACTTGCAACCAGTTCGACGATGCCACCCTGCGCCGCTGCGTGCAGCGGGCCGAGGAAATTGCCAAACTGGCCCCCGAAGACCCGGAATACATGCCCATGCTTGGGCCGCAGCAATTCCTGGCGCCCACCACTTACGCGGCGGCCACGGCCGGCATCACCGCCGACTACCGCGCCCAGGTGGCCGCCGACAGCATTGCGCTGTGCGAGCCGCGCAAGCTCACCGCCGCCGGCTACCTGGAGGACGGCCCCAGCTTCGTAGCCATCCGCAACAACAAGGGGCTGGAAGGCTACCAGCAATTCACGCAGGTGGATTTCTCGGTGACGGTGCGCACCGCCGACGGTACCGGCTCGGGCTACGCCGTGGCCGACTACACTGATGTAGCCAAGTTCAACGCCAAGAGCCTCACCAGCCTGGCCGCCACCAAAGCCGCCGGCTCGGTGGGCGCCAAAGCCATTGAGCCCGGCAAGTACACCGTGATTCTGGAGCCCGCCGCCTTGGTGTCCGATGAGGGGATTCTGAACCGGCTGATGTACGCCCTGGACGCCCGCGAAGCCGATGAAGGCCGCAGCTTCCTGAGCAAAAAAGGCGGCGGCAACAAGCTCGGCGAAAAGCTGTTCGATTCGCGCGTAACCATCTACTCCGACCCGCTTAACGCCACCGCCCCCGGCCGCGTGTTCGATGGCGACGGACTGCCGGTGAAGCGCATGAATTGGGTGGAAAAAGGCGTGATGAAGAACCTGTACTACTCGCGCTACTGGGCCGAGAAAAGCAAGAAGCAAGCAACGGCTTTCCCCAGCGGCTTCGTGATGGAAGGCGGCACCCAGAGCGTGGAAGACCTCATTAAAGGCACCGCCAAAGGCATCCTGGTGACGCGCCTGTGGTACATCCGCGACGTGGACCCGCAGACACTGCTTGTCACCGGCCTCACGCGCGACGGCACGTTCTACATCGAAAACGGCAAAATCAAGCACCCCATCAAAAACATGCGCTTCAACGAAAGCCCGGTTATCATGCTCAACAACATCGAGGCGATGGGCAAACCGGTGCGGCTGGGCGGCAACATGGTGCCGCCGTTGAAGGTGCGCGACTTCACCTTCACCAGCTTATCGGACGCCGTATAGAATCGATAGAACCCATAAGAAAAACCCCTGTCTGAGTGCTCAGACAGGGGTTTTAATTTAAATTCCAAAGCCAGTTTACTTTCCGCCGAACATATAGCCTACCGAGAATTCCAGCACCCGGTTGTGCAGGCCGCCAATGTCGAGGTACTCCCGCAGCTGCTTGTCTTGTTCGTTGTTGTTGATATCGGTGAGGCCGTAGTTGAGGCGCGCGGCTATTAGCAGGCCGTTCTTGAGGTCGAGGCCCAGGCCACCACAGATGCCAACGTCGCCTTTGTAATCGGCTTTCACGTCTCTGTTTTCCGACACGTAGCCGCTGCCACTGGAGCCCGAGTAATACCCGACCTGCCCATCTTGCCGGGCCCCGAGCAGCAAGCCAAACTGCGGCCCCACTTGCAGGTTCACCACCTCACCCAGATACACTTTCAGCAGCACGGGCAGGTTCAGGTACGAGAGCTTGGTTTTGTTTTCAAGCATGGTCCCGTAGCCCACCAGTTGCTTGTTGTCGGAACCTTGCCGGGAATACACCAACTCCGGCTGAATGGCCACGTGGGTGGACGGGCGCCACCGCATTACCGCTCCCAGATGCAGGCCCGGCTTGAACTTGGTTTCCTGGTTGATAGTCCCGTCGAGCACGGCCATGCTGACGCCGGTTTTCAGCCCGAATTGTACGCCCGTTTGCGCCTGGCTGGTGGCAATGCCCCCAAGCAGCAACCCGAGCACTAGCGTAATTTTTTTCATAACGATGAAAGAGAGAAGAATGGAATATCCTGCAAGCAACAGAATTGCACAGGCCCGCCCAAACCACCGCTCTATCATCCATTACTTTCCAAATTTAATCCCAACTGAAGCCTGTAACACGCGGTTTTTCAGGCGCGGGTCGTTGGCGCCGTTCAGATCGGCTACGTCGTTGATGTTGTTGAGGCCAGCCGTGTAGCGTACGCCCAGGATGAGGCTCCCTAGCTCCAGGCCCGCCCCAGCGGCCAGCGCGAAGTCGCCTTTTTTGTAGTTGTTGCCGGCGCCTCGGTCTACGGGGCCGTAGCCGTCGGCGGCGCTGATGCGGAGCGTACCGTTTTCACGCGCCCCAAGCAGCACCCCAAATTGCGGCCCGCCTTCCACGTACACCGGCCCTACTTTCACGTGGGCCAGCACCGGAATATTGAGGTAGTGCAGCTTGGTATCGTAATTGGCCGCCGCCGACTTAAATTCCGAGCCTTGCAACGAATACAGCACTTCGGGCTGGATAGACAACGGCCCTAGCACGGGCAGCCGCACAAACGCGCCTACGTGGTAGGTGGTCTTGTAGTCGGTGTCCATGTTGATATTTTGGCCATCGAGCACGGCTTGGTTGATGCCGGCTTTGATGCCGAATTGCGCTTGCGCGTGGCTGATACCCGCCAGCAGCAGCACGGCAAGCAGGGGAAGTAAGCGAGTCAGTTTCATAGGAGAAAAAGCAGATTGGTTTTACATCAGCCGGTAAACGAAAATTTCATGCCATTGGCATATCGGAGGTAGCAATAACTTTTTGGCAGGAGCTTTCCGGCCACCATGCCGCCATTTTCCTGGTAATCCGCTGCCGAAAAGCCACCTTGCCTAAGCAGCCTGCGTCTATAGTGAAGTTGCTTCGGCGGCTGCCGGGCCCTACCTTACTCAGCTACTCCGTTACTCAGTTACTCTTTCGTGCCAGTTCCTTTCACTTTCGTGCGCCTGCAATACCGCTCCGGCGACTGGGACGGCGTAGACGAGCGGATGCCCACCAATCTGCTTCATTCCCTGATTCAGTACACCAAAATCCCGGTCAATCAGAAAGAGAAAGTAGTGGCGCTGGATTCGCCGGAGCTGTTCCGGCACCCGTTCTGCTACCTCTCCGGGCACCGGCTGGTGCAGTTTTCGGCGCAGGAAAAAGCGAATTTCACCCAGTACGTACGCAACGGCGGCTTCGTATTCGTCGACGACTGCAACCACGACATCGACGGGCTGTTTGCGCGCTCATTTGAGGAGCAGATGCGGCAGTGCTTCGGGGCGGGCGCCCTCAAGAAGCTGCCCAAAACGCACGCCATCTACTCGCAGTTTTTCAAGTTTCCGGATGGCCCGCCACCCACCTCGTTCGAGCTCAACGGCTGGGGCGACGACCTGGTGCACGACTACCTCAAAGGCATCGAATTCAACGGCCGCCTGGGCGTACTGTACTCCAACAAAGACTACGGCTGCGAGTGGGACTACGACTTCCGCAACAAGCGCTTTCTGGCCGAAGACAACACCAAGTTCGGCGTGAACATCCTGCTGTATGCGTTGACTGCCTGACGGGTTAGAACCGGTGGAAGGTACTTGCCAGAATTAATCGATGAATTTTTGATACCAGTTAAAAAACTCATCGTCAGATGCGTCATCATCCATTGAAGCTGGGTGCTTTATTATTTCCAGCGCATTCTGTGGAATAGTGACGTTAAAAGTATTCTTCACCCATTCCTGAAATTCCACATTCGGCTCAACTCTGAATTCCTTGTCGAGCGTGTTGGGAGGGTACGCAAACTCTTCAGACCAGCAGATTTCGTCGTAGCCAATAGCCAATAGCCGCAAAAAATCGACAGCATTGTCTGCCAGAACACAGGCTAGCGTGGAGCCGGAACCGGAACCCATGTGAATAATTTTCACCTGCCCGCTATCGGTCAGCCACAGTGCACATTCAGAGCCGTCGGCGCCTGTCCGCCCGAAAACGCATAGCCGACTGTTCAATTCTTCATTCTCCTTACCAAACCAATATTTCAGGTTGACATTACCCGAAGCAACAAATTCAATATCTGTTCCCCCCTCTCGTCCGGTGTCAGTCCAGCTTTGTTTCATTTCGTGTTCGGGGTACAGAAAGCCGTAGGTAGCATCTTCTGTTTCCTTATAAAGCTGCTTGCTTACTATCCATTCATATAGCTGAATTAGAGGCGGCGGGATATGCATACCTTCAGGTAACACTGCTTCCAGCTCTTGAACTAAAATATTTTGCATGGGGTCGGAACGGCTGACTACGGGGTATAATAATGCGAATTATTCCGTTGACTGCCTGATGCACCGCTAGAACCGGTAGCCGAGGCTGAGGCGGCCGTCGAAAACCGATTTATTTCGCTCGTAGAACGTTTTGTTGTCGTAGTGATAAGCGCCTGAAGCGGCTTCGTCAGTTGACTGCCGGTCTAGCCGGCCCCAGGTCATGACGCCGCCTGATACGTCGAGCAGCAGCCGGCTACCTAGCGGTACCTGCGCGCCCAGCAGCATCCCGGCTCCCCCCAGCTTCCGGCGTTCTTGGCTGGTACCGTAGTAGTATAGCTGGCGCACGGCGCGGTAGCTCACCGTAGGCGCCACATAAAAACCGTTGAGGCCAGTTTTGCGCCCCTGAAAATAGTAGTAGCGCCCCTGCAACGCCACCCCCGACAGGCGCTCTTCCGGCTCACCACCGTTGAGCAACACCTCGGCGTTGCCGCTTACCCGTGGCCCTAGTTGCCGCTCGTAGCCAAACAGCAACGGTAGCAGCATCTGAGGGTTGTTGTTAAGGGCATTGTACGCTACGTTTCGGGCGAGAATGCCGCCAACATCAAGGCGCACTGCATTGTGGTATTCGGGCCGGGCGGGCTGATCCTGACTGGGCGTAGTTTGGGCGTGGGCTTGGCCTTGAAACAGGCTAACTACCGAGAGCAAAACAGCCAAGCGGCTGGCGCGGGAGAGGAGGGTGTATCATGTCCCGAAGTAGGTTTTTGCCACGCGGGAAGGCAAACCATTTGGCCCGTTAATCAGACTTTTGCTTTAGAACACAAATCAGCCTACAACGCCGCCAAACAGCGCATTATCGAATTTCAACGCCAGCGGAGTTAGACTTTACAATGTTCCTTTTGCGGGAGAATTCCGGTTATAGTACAGATCATGCAAACGGCTTACAACAAGACCGTCATTTCGAGCTTGCCGAGGAATCTCGCGGGCTGATGATGGATTAGCACTCCTGTGTCAGTACGCCAGATGCTTCGCTACGCTCTGCATGACAGCCGTTGTTGGATTACTGTAGACACAGACACAGCTCAAGTAAATTTTTCGATGAGGTCTTGCAGGTGGGGGAATTGCGCGGTTAGCTCAGCGCGTTCAGCCAGTTCAAAATCCGTGAAATCGAAGCCGGGGGCCACGGTGCAACTTACCAGGGCATAGCCGACGCGCTGCTTAACCTGGGCCGCAAACCACGTATTGGCCGGAACGACAGCCTGGAGTTGCTCCCCCTTTTCAAGATCGTTGCCGAGGATGATGGTAGTGGCCTGTCCGTCCGCTATCAGCACAATTTCCAGCGTCTGCCCTTTATGGAAAAACCAGAGTTCATCCGACTTAATGCGGTGAAAGCACGACCTGTCCTCGTTTTCCAGCAAGTAGTAAATGGCGGTACTCCCGTTTCTGGTGTGCGCCTCATCCGTTGTTACGGTGTGCGCCGAGCGGTACGTTTCGCGGTAGTAGCCGCCTTCCGGATGGGGCAGCAGGTGCAGGTGACGAACAAGGTCTGGCGCAGTCATGGCAATGAAAGATGAAGCGAAAGTGGAAAGGCAGGAACGTTACGCCAGCGGCTTAGGAAGTCCCATATGCAGCAGCCGATGCTCTGACAAAGCGGGCAGCAACCGGCCCTGCGCATCGAACACGCCGAGTTGCTGAAGCCAAGCCTCAAATTCTGGCGCGGGGCGCAAACCTAGCACGCTACGCAAGTATAGCGCATCATGGAAGGAAGTGGATTGGTAGCCGAGCATGATGTCGTCGGCGCCGGGCACGCCCATGATGAAGTTGCAGCCGGCCACGCCCAGCAGCGTGAGCAGCGTATCCATGTCGTCTTGGTCGGCTTCGGCGTGGTTGGTGTAGCATACATCCACGCCCATGGGCAGCCCCAGCAGCTTGCCGCAGAAATGGTCTTCCAGCGCCGCCCTGATGATTTGCTTGCCGTCGTAGAGATACTCGGGGCCAATGAAACCCACCACCGAATTGACGAGCAGCGGCTGGAACCGGCGGGCCACGGCGTAGGCACGGGCTTCGCAGGTTTGCTGGTCGAGGCCGTGGTGGGCGTTGGCGCTGAGGGCGCTGCCCTGCCCGGTTTCAAAGTACATAACGTTGTTGCCGACGGTGCCCCGATTCAGGCTGAGCGTAGCCTGCCAGGCTTCTTCCAGCAAAGCCAGGTTGATACCGAAGCTGGCGTTGGCCGCTTCGGTGCCCGCAATGCTCTGAAACGTAAGGTCTACAGGAGCCTGCTGTTGCACCAGTTCCAGCGTGGTGGTTACGTGGCACAGCACGCACGACTGGGTAGGAATGGCGTATTGCTGCCGGATGGCATCGAGCATGTCCAGCAGGTTGCGCACGGCGGCGGGACTGTCGGTGGCGGGGTTAATGCCCAGCACCGCGTCGCCGGAGCCGTAGAGCAGGCCGTCGAGTAGGCTGGCGGCAATACCACGGGCGTCGTCGGTGGGGTGGTTGGGCTGGAGGCGGGTGGCCAGGTGGCCGCGCAAGCCCAGCGTGTTGCGGAATCTAGTGACTACCTCACAGCGGCGGGCCACGGCAATCAGCTCCTGGTTGCGCAGCAGCTTGCTCACGGCGGCTACCATTTCGGGCGTCAGGCCAGGGGCGAGTTGCCGGAGCGTATGGGTGTCGGTGGAGTCGGCCAGCAGCCAGTCGCGCAGCTCGCCCACCGTTAAATGGCTGATGGGCGCAAAGGCGGCGGCATCGTGCGTGTCGATGATCAGGCGCGTGACTTCATCCTGCTCGTAGGGCACCAGGGCTTCGTGCAGGAAGTTGCGCAGCGGCACATCGGCCAGGGTCAGCTGAGCCGCTACCCGTTCTTCGTAGGTGCCGGCCGCCACCCCCGCCAGCACGTCGCCGGACCGGAGCGGCGAGGCGTTGGCCAGCACTGCTTTCAGGTCCGGAAACTGGTAGACGTGGTGGCGGATGGTATGCTGGTAAGCCATGGCGCAGGTGTTGGAATTGAGAAATTAGAGGCTAGTCGGCTCTGGTTGCAAAACAGCCGCATAACGGCGCAAGGTTTGTAGCCGGTGGATGCTAGAAGAACCACGCGCCGCGTAGCGGTACCAGAAACGCCAGCCGGTCTGGCACCGCTACGCGGCGCGAAACCAGAAGCACTTGCTGCAAACCTGACACCGCTACGCGGCTGCTCTGCCACTTGAGTTTCTTGAAATCCTGTGCGAACAGCACGCTATACACTACCTCACTTAGGCGCTGCTACTTCCGCCTCGACTTTATTCAGGCCCAGCGCCAGGTACAGCCCCAGCAGTACGCCCAAGCTCACGAAGAACACCAGGCTCAGCAGCCAATTGTAGTACACAATGGCCCCCAAACTCACCACCGACAGCACCGTGGCAATCAGCGGAAACCAGGGGTAAAACGGCGTCACAAAGGGCCGCACTAGTTCGGGCTCCTTACGGCGCAGCACAAACAAACTCAGCAAGCTCACCAGGTACATCAGCACTGCCCCCAGCACCGACAGCACAATGAGCTTATCGGTGGTGCCGGTCAGGAGCGAGATGCAGCCCACCACGCCGCCGGCCACCAAGGCCCAGTGCGGCGTTTGAAACCGGGGGTTGACGCGGGCCAGAAACCGGGGCAAATAGCCGGCGCGGGCCAGTGCAAACACCTGCCGCGAATACCCGATGATGGTGCCGTGAAACGAGGCAATCAGCCCAAACAGCCCGATGCTGGCAAAGGCCTTGGTCCAGGGGTTGCCTTTGCCGAGGGCGTAGCTCAAGGCCTCGGGCAGCGGGTAATCGATGGTGCTGAGGCGGTGCCAGTTGGTGACGCCGCCGGTAAGCACCATCGCGCCCAGCGCCAGAAATACCAACGTCAGCAGCCCGTAGGTGTAGCCGATGGGGATGGTGCGGCGCGGGTTTTCCACTTCCTCGGCCACCATAGCCACGCCTTCAATGGCCAGGTAAAACCAGATGGCAAAGGGCAGGGCCGCAAACACGCCCGCCACCCCAAACGGCATCGGGTCAAGGAGGAAGTTGCTGGCTTTGAAATGCGGCGCCACCAAGCCCATAAACAGCAGCAGCTCGGCCACGGCCAGCAGCGTCACTACGAGCGAAAACATAGCCGACTCTTTGATACCCAGCAGATTGATACCGATAAACAGCACGTAGCTGCCCAGCGCCGTAGCCAGCACCGGCACCGGCGGATACAGAAAATGCACGTAGCTACCCAGCGCAAAGGCAATGGCCGGCGGCGCAAACAGAAACTCTACCAGCGTAGCGTAGCCCGCCACAAACCCACCCACCGGCCCCAGCGCCCGGTGCGCGTACGCAAACGGCCCGCCCGCGTGCGGAATGGCCGTGGTTAGCTCGGTAAAGCTGAAAATGAACGTCACGTAGAGCACCGTAATCAGCAGCGTGGCCACCAGAAACCCCACCGTGCCTGATACCGCCCAGCCGTAGTTCCAGCCGAAATACTCGCCGGAAATCACCAGCCCCACGGCAATAGCCCACAGGTGCAAGGGCTTCAATACTTTCTTCAGAACAGGCGGCGCAGCATCGTTCATATTCCAGGGTTCAGCAGACAGCTAAACCCTTAACATAGGGGTTGTTGCACGAAATACACTATCCGCACTGATTTGCAGTAGCTTTAGTTGCCACTAAAGTTGTTTTGTGAAGAACCAACTAGTGCATGTCAACCAGCATTCAGGAGCTACCATTTATGCAAGTACAAGAAGCGTTGCGCACGATTAAAGAGTTTTGGAGCGAGCCCGCCTGGCCTTTCGGGCAGGGCACCAACTCGCAGGAAATAGCCAGGATCAACCAGGAATTCAACTACGAACTGCCCCCCGACTTGCGCGAGTATCTGGCAGTGGCTCCGGCGCAGAACTTCCTGTTCGAAACCGTGGGCAACCCCATGGAAGTGTATGGCCTGCCGAAGCTGCAATACCGGCAGGACGGCTATAATTTCAACTCCGTGACCAACCAGGCAATACCCGACTGGCCGGCGCATTGGTTTATGCTGGCCGATGAAGGGGCCGACCCGGTTATTATCGACTTACAAGCCCCGGAAACTGGCGTACGCAAGCTTTACCACGGAGGCGGTGACTGGAACGAAGGTGAGAATATTGCCGATTCTATTGGGCAATTTTTGCTTTGCAGCGCCGCCCTGCACCATGCCCTGCGTCACTTCACCAACGACCCCATCATCGACGATGCCAGCGGCTTCAATTTGGCACCGGAACCAGCTGCCTGGCTGTTTCCTCGCATCAAGCAATGGGCCCCAACCTACTACGAGGCCTGGTGCTCAACCTTTGAGAACAGCTAAACAAAGCCCCCGTTAGCGTAAGGCGCCAGTAGTGGCGGCCATTCATTCTAGCAGTGCCTTCCATACCTTAGCCGGCCTACTGTTCTGCTTATGCTCTCCCGTTTGCTGCACCTCCGTATTCTGCTGGTTTGCCTGCTCTTGGCGGCGTGCAACAGCCCCAGCGCTCCACCCAGTGCCCCCAGTTACCTCACTGCCATTCCCGACCCCAAAACGCTGGGCGAAACCTACGTTAGTGACCCCGACGGGGTGCTCAGCGCCGCTACCATCAGTGCCCTCAACGATACCCTGCAAGCTCTCGACCAAGCGGGGCAGGCGCACATCGACGTGGTGCTAACAAACAGCATTGGCGACGAGGTACCGAAAGCAGCGGCACACGCCCTGTTCAACCACTGGCAGATTGGCGACCCCACCAAAAACAACGGCCTGCTCATTCTGCTCGTCCTCGACCAGCGCCGCATCGAGTTTGAAACCGGCTACGGCCTGGAAGCCGACCTGCCCGATGCGCTTTGCTACCGCATTCAGCAGCGCTACATGCTACCCGCCGCCCGCGCCGGCAACTACGACCAAGCCGTGCAGCAAGGCGTAGCCGCCACCATTCGGCAGCTCACCACCGGCTCTATGGATGCCCCGCCGCTCAGTGACAGCGCCCGGCTTGATTCGATGATAGCCGCCGTTACGCAGCCGCAAGACCAGAACTACCACTTGAACAACACCCCGGAAGTCCGGCTTTATGCTCCTGCCGCAGAAACAAGCAGTACCAGCCCCCTGTGGTCGATTGGTGTTGGGCTGGCGGGCTTGCTGGCGCTGCCGCTGTATCTGGCGCTGTGGTTTTTCACTACCGCAACCAGCAGCGTGTTTCGGTGGCTGTTGGCGGTGGCTTTGCTGCTGCCGGTACTGCTTTTCGTGCTGGCTTTCTCCACCGATGGCACTGTGAGCTTTTGGGTTGTGGTAGGCGTGGCATATCTGCTGCCGGGGCTGTATCTGCACGGCTACCTGGCGGTGGTTAATGTTCTGAACCGCACTAAGTACGCCCCCCAGGGCCGCCATGCCCAGCACACCTATCTGCACCAGATGCATTACCAGCTCGATTTCAGCGCCTACGTGTTTCCGGTGCTGCTGGCGTTCTACTGGCCTTGGCACCGCCGCCGCATGCAGCACCTGCGCGACACGCCCTACCCCTGCCCAACCTGCGCCGTCCCCATGCACCGGCTCCCCGAGCAAACCGACGACGAACTACTGGAGCTGGGCCAAGTGGCCGAAGAAATGATTGAATCGGTGGATTACGACGTGTGGCAGTGCCAACAGTGCCAGCAGAAACTGGTGCTGGGCTACCGCAACCTGGCCTCCGACGTCGAGCCTTGCCCCGCCTGCCAGCACCGTACCTACCGCCAAAAGCGCCGCCGCGTCATGCAGGCCGCTACCACTTCCTCGCCGGGGTGGGGGCTGCTGTACTTCCAGTGCGAATATTGCGGCCACAAACACGAAGAGAAGTTTACCATTGCCCAGCTTTCTACGTCCTCCCGCAGCTCGTCCGGGAGCAGTTTCTCGTCGGGCAGCTCTTCTTCTAGCAGTAGTTCGTCCAGTAGCGGGGGCTCGTCGGGGGGCGGGGGCGCGGGCAGCAGCTGGTAAGTGGGGCGGCTTCTGTGGTAGAGAGCTGAACTTTAGCCCCACCTTCGCTGTACTACTCTATACTATATTTGAAATGCTTAGCTTTAGGGTGAAAGCACACAGACCAAACAACCACACAACCTATGGGGAAATCCCAAGCAAGCTTCGGTAAAAAGGAAAACGAGAAAAAGCGCCAGAAAAAGAAGCAGGAGAAAGAGGAGCGTAAGGAAGAGCGCCAGGCTGCCGCCAAAAGCGGGCAGAGCCTCGACGAGATGCTTGCCTATGTAGACGAGAATGGCAACATTTCCTCTACCCCTCCCGACCCTAGCAAGAAGAAAGAAATCAACGTAGAAGACGTGCGCATTGGCGCGCTGCGCCAGGAAGACCAAGAGCCGGTTGAGACCGTGCGCAAAGGCAGCGTGACGTTCTTCAACGACTCCAAGGGCTACGGTTTCATCAAGGATGCCCAAACCCAGGAAAGCGTGTTTGTGCACGCCAATAGCCTCGGTGGTATTACCATAAAGGAAAACGACAAAGTAACCTTCGAGGTGGAAATGGGTCCGAAAGGCCCCAGCGCCTTTGCGGTGAAGAAAGCCACGGAGTAGTTTCCTGCTCACTGAATTATAAAAAAGCGGCGGCAGCTCTCAGGAGCTGCCGCCGCTTTGCGTTGTTATCGTTTGTAGTTGATTAGGAGCGGGACCCGAACTGGTAACTAACTGAGGCTTGTACTATTTGGCTGCGTAATTTGCCATCGTAGCCGGAGCGGCTGCGCTGCGTGGAGGTGAGGGAGAGCAGCCCGGTACTAGTCCGCACGCCCACAGCCAGCCCGGCCGGCAGCTGCACGCCCAAGCCAGCCACTACGCCCACATCGAAACGGCGGTATTGGTCGGTGGCGGGCCGGTCGAAGGATTGGCTGTAGGAGCCAACAAAGGTGCCAATGGTTTCGGTGCCTTTTTCGTGGGCTGCTACCAACAGGCTAGCCTGCGGGCCAGCCTCCACGAAGAACCGGCCGATGTGCCCGCGCACCAGTACCGGCAAATGCAGGTAGCTGGTTTGCAGCCGGTACATAGCCACGTAGCCGCCGTCAGCCACCGAATAGTCTTCGATGTCCAGATTGGCGCTTTGGCGGCTGAACTGTAGCTCGGGCACCACGGCCAAGTGTTTGCTTAGCTTGTGCTCGTAAAACACACCCACCTGGTAGCCGGTGCGTGCATCGGCGCTGGCCTCCTGCCCCGTCCGGACGGCTTTAGTGGTAAGCGTAGCTGTGTTGATGCCGGCTCGTACGCCGAATTGGGCCTGGGCGCCGCTGGCGGCTAGCAGCAAGCCACTCAGCATGAATAGTATGGAACGCATAAGAAAGTAGAGTAAGGTGGAAGCTTGCTTCCACCAGAGCCTCTATTGCCGCTTGATGGTTGCACACCACCTGCCTAAACCACCAACCATTATGCAGAGGCGCAACCGAAGCATACAGCCTCTTGACGTTGCAACCAGTAGACCAACAATTAGAGTGCGACACTTCGGCTGCGCCTCTGCTCGGCAGCCTTGTGAGTGTTTTTTCTTCTTACCATTCTCGATAACACTTACAGCAGCAGCACATCAATGCGGTGGGCGTGTACCATTTCCAGCTTGGTTGACCAGGCAAATACCGTGAAGTACCCGTCCTGCGAGGCCACCAGGGCCAGGGAGTCGCGCTGGTCGTACACGAACTGGGCGGCGGCCAGGTGGCGGGTGCCGCCGTTTTGGGCCGGATGCAGGTAGCGCGGCACGCTGTCCACTACGGGCTCGGTGAGCACCATCTTATCTACGGGGGCACTGGTTTCGGCCCTGGATACCTTCGCCCCAAAAGCCAGCAGGTGGTAGTCGTCGGTGATGACGGTGGCACCATCTACGGCCGTGAAGCCGCCCACAATGCTAATAGCCCGCCGGATGTCCTCCTGCCACTTCCAGCGGGCTTGCTCCTGCTGGCCTTCGGCAATACCCATGTACGCCGGCAGCACCGGATACGTCATGGGTTGCACAATCGACTCCTGCCACCGCGTAGAGCCGGGCGGCACTACCAGCACCAGCCCGCCCCGCCCATGGGCCCGCATCACCGCCGACAGCTCCACCAGTACGTTGTCGGTTTGGCCAGTGGCGGAGGGTATTTCGCGGCCCGGCAGAAACCGTTGCAGGGCCGGGCAGTCGTCGGCTAGCATGTTCTCGGCATCCACTAATTGGAGCTGGTCGCCGCGCAGGATGGCTACGTTCACGAACTTGCCAAAGCCGTCGGCGCGGCGGTGCTTCACTACCAGCAGGCCGGGCTCTATCACCTCCAGCACCAGGCACAGCGGCGGAATGCCGGTGGCCGTGCCCCACACGTACAGCCCTTCGTCGTCGTACCACACGCCCAGATGAATACCCGGCTGCTCGACGGCCGGCGCCAGCTTGAGCAGGTTGTAGGGAATGAGGCGGCGCTTGCTGAACACCACGGGCTGCGTGGCCTGGTGCGGCTCCAGCAGCGCCAATGAAATTTTGGGTGGGTGGCCCTCCTCCCGCCGCAGGCTAGCCCAGAAAGCGGCATCAATCATCACCTCCACTAAGCTAGCAGGCGTAGGCGGGGCCAGTTGGCTTTCGTCGGAAAGGTTGGCCGCCGCACGGTGCCGGGCAAAGTGGGTTTCAATCATGGGAGCTACCACGCGGGCAGCCAGATAGGTTGGTTCGGAGAGCATACCCGAAAGTTCGGCGGTTTTGGGTTGCGATACTACCGCACCTGGCAATCAGCCGGGCGCTTGTTGCACCAGAACAATGGGCTGACTGCTGCATCTACCCGAAGGAAAAAGCCGCTGGCACGCCTGAGCGCACCAGCGGCTTCCTGCTAGCATCTTGGCTTACAAGCTTATATGGCGCCGCCTTCCATTGAAGCCAGGCTTTCTTCGGCGGCAGTAGCATCGGGGGTAGTGGCGGCGGGCGTGCTGGTACGGCGCTTGCCCAGGTAGCTTAACCCAACGGCCAGCAAGGCCGCGCCGCCCAGCACTTTCTGGGTGGTAGTCAGCTTGTTGAGGCCGCTGCCTTTGCTGAGTTTCTTGAACGACTTGGCCGCGCCGCCCAGCAGTGACTTTTTACCGGCTTTCGTTTTTTTATTCTTTTTCATGGCTACAACTGAAAGGTGAGAGGTGCGGCTCCGCAAAACGAAACTGCCCGAATACGGGGTATTCGCAACCCTGCCCGGAAGGTTGCTTCGGCGGCAATTCTTAACATAAGCCCTTCCCAACCGAGCTAAAAGTTTCACTTAGCGCAGGACTGTAGCACATAGCCTTGGCCGCGGGCTACACCTCACCGGAGTCCAGGGCGGGCTTCTTGGCGTGGCGGGCGTGCGACTTTTTGGGTTTGGCAACGCGGTGGCCTTTGCCTGCCACCGGCGGCCGCAAAGGCTCTTTATCGTCGGCTTCGGCGGCGTAGGTTGCTGGGGGTTCCTTGGCCTCGCCCAGGCGTAGCCAGTCCAGGTTGGGCACGAGGCGGGCGTCGCCTTTGCGTTGGTCGAGGTAGATGAGGCCGGCGGCCAGCAACGCCAAGCCGCCGGCCAGTTTCTGCCCGGTGCTGAGCTTGGCCAGCTGGTTGGTTACTTTCCGGAACTTCTTGATCGACAAAGCAGCCGTGTCAAGGACATCGTCCGACACATCGTTTTTTTTCGACTTCTTCTTTTTATTCTTAGCCATAGAATGCGGGATGTTATCCGTGAAAACCGACACCCGACTAGCCGATTCGAGCACCGCCAGCCTTCTTTCCACAGGCTAGCGTATTCGCAGAGCCCGCCCCGAAGGTTGCTCTACCTACATGGCGCCCACCCTACGGCGGAGCTTCCCGGGAGCTGCCAGAAAGGTAGCGCCCATGCGCCAGCGCCCTCCGGCTTACACGCAGCGCACAACTACGCTGGGCACCAGCAGTAAGCTAGTGTGCAGTCTAATTTATAGATAAAACCCTATATTATGGAGGTAACTTCGGTTACACCTGCTTTGCATGCTACACCTTCAATCAAATGTCGGATCAGGAAACCATTCAGGAACTACGCGCCAAGCTGGAAACGCTGGAAGCCAAGCATAGTCCGTGGGCGCACGTCAAAGACATAGCCACCATCCTCACGCCTATTATCTTGTTGGTAGGCGGCTTCTTCGTGCAGCGGTCGATGGCCGACGACAGCGCGGCGCTGACCACCTCGCTCAACCACCAAAAGGAAAACCTGGACATTGAGCTAGAGAAAATTCGGGATTCGCGGCAGGAATCGGCGCAGAAGATCGAGCAGAGCAAGCTACTTACCACCCTGATGCAATCCATTCTAAGCCAGAAGCCCTCGGAGCGGCAGCTGGCCATCAATATTGCGCTGCACGCCTGCGGCGAATCGGGGCGGCAGGTGGTGGAAGCCATCAGCCTCGACGACAAGTACGCGTACAACCAGCTCACTGTGAAGCGCAAAGGACTGGTGGCGCAGCTGGTAGCCAAAGATGCCCGCAAGCGGTGGGAAGCGGCGCACGAGCTAGGCACCACCTGGAGCGGCGACCCGGAATTAATAAATGACCTGCTGCTTTTCGCCAAGGAAAACACCCGCACGCCGCTGGCTCTGTACAACACCTTGGTAGTCTTCGCTGATTTACCCGCTACGTCGTTTATCGGTAAGGAAAGTTTGGCGCAGGAGCTGCTGGCACTGGTGAAAACCACTGGCCCCCGAGGCGCGAAAACCGACGCTTTGATCCAGAACATCCAAGCGAAACTAGCAGCGTCTGCAGCCCGGTAACTGCCAACCGCCAGCCTACTCCCGGTCGAGGGTGGCGCGCTTGTTCAGGGCGGCCAGCCGCACGGTTTCCATGATGCGCCGGGCGCGGGTTTCGGGCTGCTTGGCCCCCAGCACCCAGGTCAGAATCATTTTGCGGACCGAAGCGGAAAAAGCGGCGAAGTGCTGGGCCGCCGGAGCATTGGCAGCCAGGGCGGCCGCTAAGTCGGCGGGGATGAGGCCGGCTTCGGCGGCATCGAGGCTTTCCCAGGCGCCGTTCTGCTTGGCCCGGGCAATGGCAGCCAGGCCGGCGGGCATGAGCTGGCCGGTGGCTTCCAGGCGTTCCAGCCGCTCTTTATTCACGCGGCTCCAGCCACTTTTGGGCTTGCGGGGCGTGAACAGCAGCTGGGTGCGGTCGGCGTCGAGCTTGCGCGGGTGCGAGTCGATCCAGCCGAAGCAGAGAGCTTCTTCCACGGCTTCGGCATACGTGACGCTGGGTTGGCCGCTCACTTTTTTGCAGTACACCAGCCACACACCGGGCAGGCTGGCGTGGTGCTCGGTGAGCCACTGCCGCCACTCGGCGCGGCTGGCGGGCTGGGTTTGGGCGTAGGTATCGGTGCGGGACATAGGGCAAGGCAGTGGGCGGCGTAAGGTAGCACGTGGCCAGCAAAAAACGGGACGTAGTGCCGCTGCAAACTCCTACTTTGCGGACTGCTTTATCGTTTCGTTTATTCTATGGTGCTTCTATCATTTCGGGCGTTGCTGGCCGCCTTCCTGTTCCTGCTGTTGATGGGCCCGGCCCAAGCCCAAACGCCCCTTCCCGCCCCCGACCTCAACACCTTCTACGACCAGCTTAACGCCTACCGCACCGCCCGCTACCAGCCGCTCCCCGACCTGGAAGCCTTGCAGTTCCCCTCTACCTTCTCGGGGGCCGAGCTGAAAGCCCTGCGCCTGAACGAGCGGCACATTGTGCGCATCGACCTGGTGTACACCGCCTTCAAGCTCAATGCCAGCTTCAACCAGCGCCAGCTCAACCTAAGCCGCATCCGCAACCTGGCCGCCGCTGTACCGGGTTTGCTTCAAGATGAATCGGTGACCTGGACGCTGGTAGAGCAAACCGGCTGCAATAGCCCCGCCGAGTGTCAGCCGTTTTTCCACGGGTTTGTGGTGTACGTGGCCCCGCACGCCACCGCCGCCACCATGCGCGCCGACCTCGACAGCCTCACGCGCAAGCTGCGGCTGCTGGACAAGAAGCGCCCTAAAGCCAGCAAGAAAGTTCAGGGCAAGAAAGTGGCCTGCAACCTGCCCGGCTCCCGGCTCAGCAACCGCCAGATGGCCCGCAGCCTGCGCCGTAACTACCACTGCCCCCAGCGCGACGCCCAACTGGTGCGGTTTCAGCTCACCGTAGCCGCCGACGGCACCACCCAAAGCGTGAAAGTGCTGCCGCCCGGCAATCCCCTATGCACCACCGAACTGGAAGAAGCCATCCGCAAGAGCGTGGTGTTCAACTCGGGCTTCCCCATCGACCGGAAGCAGTTTCCGTTTATCGTCAAAGGCGCCATTCGGTTGCCTATCGGGCCTTTTCAGGTGGTGGGTGAGCCCGATGTGGTGTTCACCAACTTTGCCCTCTCCGACTCGGCGGCGCGGCTCTACCGGGTGTTTCTGAAAAAGAAAAACAAGCAGCACAAACACGACTATTGCGAGGCGCGCATTACCAGGAAAGGCGAGCTGCTGGCCGCTTCCGATACCGCCACCGAAGCCCTGCCCCTGCCGCCCGACGCCAACGTGGTGGCCCGCGTGATGCAGCGCCACCCCGAGTGGAGCAAGGAAGTGGTGGTGACCGACGTAACGGGCAGCATGTTTCCCTACACCTACGATTTGCTGGCCTGGCTTCAGCTCAGCGCCCTCGAAGACGAGAAAACCTTCGTGTTCTTCAACGACGGCAACGACCAGCCCGACAAGCAAAAACGCGTGGGCAAAACCGGCGGCCTCTTCCACGTCCGCACCGACAGCTACAAGTCCATCGAAAGCAAGCTCATTGAAGCCATGAAAGCCGGCGGCGGTGGCGACGCCCCCGAAAACGACGCCGAAGCCCTGCTCTACGGCCAGCAGCTCGCCGCCGCGCCCGACTCCGCCGACCTCATCCTCATTGCCGACAACTACACCTTCCCCCGCGACGCCAAGCTGCTCAAAAACACCACCGCCCACGTCCGCATCATCCTCTGCGGCGTCCGCGACTACATCAACCCCAAGTACCTCGCCCTGGCCCGCCAGCACGGATTCTCCCTGCACACAATCGAAGGCGACATCGAGAACCTAAGCAAACTGCTGGAAGGCGAAACCATCACCATCCAGGGCCAGCAGTACCAAGTGACCAAGGATGGGTTTAAGCTGGTGCAGAAGACGTAGTTTTCATCCCCTGACTTTTTGGATTTATGCTCAGAACCATTGCTTCTATATTGGTCTTATGCTCACTATTATATGGCTGCCAAGAGGGTCGAAAGGAGCGGTATACACTACAAGTTCGTCCATCTTTCCATGATGCTTTATCGGTAGAGTTACAACCGCAAGCTCGTCTTTTGACAATCAGAAGATATAACAACTATAGCAACGACTTAAGTATAGGTGATTCTATAGGGTACAATGGTGTCTACGTTGAAGCAATGGACAGCTCGCGGTTTCAACAAATACGAAAGTTTTTAGAGCCATCATTAGAAGTAGAGACTCATTTAACAAAGCAAGAAACTGATAGCTTAGTTGAAGCATTGAGAACTCTAAAAACGCTCTATGGTAGTACGTCACCTCCACGTCCTGCAATTTTTGATGGAACACGTGGGATAGTGACTCACATAACTGATACTGATAGCACAGTCAAGCATTTACATATCCAGAAAAAATTACCATCAGGCCAACTAATCATCGATATACTTGAACAAATAGAACGCAAGTATTTTAACCAGGGGGTTGTGGTAACTGCTATTGAGCATAGTAGTTCAGAATTTCACCCACGTACCTTCAAAGTATTGAGCAATAATCCTCTTTACATAAAGTTGTTATCTCCGCCTCCGCCGTTCTATAGCTTGGAACTAGATTCATTAGTTGCACAGCTGCCCAGTCGGGATGAGATATTCTTAGACTTAACAAATTACCAAGGGCGTGATGCTGAATATGTATCTGCCCCATTCCGCAAACGCTATAAACACATACGCTGGATTTACCCTGACTCAGCCTTGGTAAAAATCAGGAGGTTTAAGAAGATATTTAATGGCCGATAAGTGCTATACATTTAGTCTCACTTACAATGCAAAAGAGGCTGCAACTCCTATGAGTTGCAGCCTCTTTTATTTTTACCGCAAGTGCGGAATTACATGTGAATTGCGCGGTTCTCGGTAGCGGCTAGGCAGGCTTCCTTCATGGCTTCGGCGTAGGTGGGGTGGGCGTGGCTCATGCGGGCTACGTCCTCGGCGGAGGCACCGGAACTCCTCAGACGTTAAGCCGCTAGAATTCCAGTACGCCTTATTTCCTTTACAAAAGGGTTCCAGTCGGTGAACTGTTCGGTAGTGAACGTGTGCGGCTCGATATAGAAATAAGGGTAGCGCGCCAATACACTGGCAAAACGCCGGACATCAAGAAATCCTGCTCCCGTAAAATCATCGGCTACCAGCGCCACATCAATATCCGACTCTTCCCGTTGCTCGTTGCGCGCATACGATCCGAACAGAATCACTTGCCGCAGGGGTACGTCTAGCTTCCGCAATTCTTCCGCAAAGGCCCGGACCTGTTCTAAAGCAGCTTGTTGAGTAAACATTGGCGTAAGGTAGCAGTGTCGTGCAACACATCTTGCGTATGACTAGCAGTAGCCCGCTGGTAAACTGTACGGGCATAGTCTGGATAACGTCCTTCCATCTGAAACTGGTTCAGTTCAGCTACTAGTACCTCTTCGGCGGGGTTGAGTGCGTAGGTGGTGGCTGCCAGCAGGCGAGTGATATTGTGAATACGCGGCGGGTAGTCGTCTGTATTGTCTTGCACCCACAGCGCTTTGCTGAGTTTTTCAATAACCAGATGCGCCAGAAACAAGCTGTTTAGGTAATTGCCTGCTCCAAACAGTACCTGCGCCGATGACCAATCCTGCTCGGCAGTTTCTTTCCAGTAATCAACGTGTTCCTGTTTGGTCATGTCCCGAAAGTAGAGAAAACCCAATAACCATACAACGCCAAGCGGCTGCAAGTCATAGGAGTTACAGCCGCTTGGCGTTGATTGACTTACGGTTCAAGAATTACATGTGGATGGCCCGGTTCTCGGCAGCCGCCAAACACGCTCACTTCCTAGCTTCGGCGTAGATGGGAGTAGCTTATGCGGGATGGGAACGGTGAAGTGCTTCTCTTCTCGGCGCTGGCTTTTATATTACGTGGCCTTTCCTACCGTTATCCGTCCATCCGTTATTCGACTGCTATGGCAGTTACGCCCGAACTGGTGACTTGGCTTTTCAACGGCCGCAGCTATAAGGTGCTCCAGGGTCACTATGGCTTCCGGCAAGGCACCGACCACGCTGGCCGGCCCAGCACCACGGTGCGGCCCCAGGTAGTAACCCTTACGCTCGACGCCTCCGACGAAGATGCCCGCCTGAGCAGCTACATGCTCAACCCTTACCAGCGGGCCGGCAGCCAGCTGGAGCAACGCCGCCCCGACGGGTCCGTGCTGCACCGGCTGCACATTCAGGCCGCGCACTGCGTGGGGTTGCGCAGCCAGTTCGCCCCCGCCGACCCGGCCGGCTGGCCCGGCGAAACCATTACCCTGCGCCTGACAGCGGCAGCCTTAACCCTGGATGGCATGACCATCGAATCGCACAGCGTGTTGCCCTGGGATGCGCCGGATGAAGTGCGCCGCCGGGCCCGCATCCTCGGCGACGAAAGCAACGTGGCAGCCGCCCGCGCTGTGGCCGCGCCCAAAGAGTTGCCTACCGTGCAGGCCCCCGCTGCCGTGGGGCCGCCCAGTTTAGGCAGCAACTCCGAAAAGGGAGTCTATGGCGAGCATATTTCCGACACGTACATGCGGGCGCAAGGACATACCAAGCTCAATGATGGCGGCCTGGTGACCCTGCCCCCACCCGGCGGCACGGCCCGCGGCAACGGCATCGACGGGGTGTGGAAGCACGGCAACCCGCCCCCCGACTACATCATCACGGAAGCCAAGTACGGCAAGAGCCGCCTAGGCATGACCCACGACGGGCCACAGATGAGCGACTCGTGGATATTAGGTAGTAATCGGCTACGAAAGGCCGTAGGCTCACGCCAAGCTGGTAGGATTGTAACCGCAATGGCTCTGGGTAGTGTAGAAAAAAGACTACACAAAGTGGATTCAGCAGGAAAGTTGATTGAGCAAATTTTGTTGTAAATGCATGAATGAACTAGCAAAGAACAAGAGAGAACCCTTGCTGACAGAAGACTTCTTCGACGAGGAAATAAGCATCGGGCGGGAGAATCTTACGCAAAACGCTTACTACTTACAGCATCGCTACTCCGAAGTAGTTAAGCCTGAGATTTTGTTGTTCAGCAATTTCTCGGAACGCTATGCTCTCCTTTCTCTAGAATATTCCCGGGGTCAGCATATCGAAACTATCAGAGGCGAATTTGTTGATCTTGTAAACTCGCTGGAGCACTACAAGCACCACCCAGCAGCAGAGAATTTCTTTTTCAATGGTGAGCAAGACGAGTACATGCAGGCGGTAACCTTGTTATCTGTCGCGCTGCTGCTACACGTTGAGGCAGACGTGTTTCGCCGCCTGACCGACGTCATCGGAGCCGCAGGGCAGGACTACGTGCTGGAGTGGCTCGTCAGCCGTCGCCTGCCCGAGCGCCCACCCACCACTACCAAGCTGCTCTTCCCCAAAACCTACGCCCGCCTGCGCGACGCCCTGCAGGCCCCGCCCGACCTACAGCCCCAACTGCTGCGCAGCTTCCTGGCCGGCTGGTATGAGAGCCTGAATACGGTCTGGTATAACATCCACGCCCACCGCCCCGACGCCGCCGGCTTCACTGGCTACTGGTGCTGGGAAGCCGCCGCCGCCGCCTACTGCCTCGGCCTGGATGACACCGAGTTGCAAACCATGCGCTACTACCCTAAAGACCTGGCCGACTACGCTTTCGGCCGCAAACCAGCCCCCGTCGCCTAGCATAAAACACACGAGCCCGCTCTGATTTCCAGAGCGGGCTCGTGTGTTTTAGCGCAAGTGCGGAAGCAGCATTACATGTGAATTGCGCGGTTCTCGGTAGCGGCCAAACACGCTTCCTTCATGGCTTCGGCGTAGGTGGGGTGGGCGTGGCTCATGCGGGCCACGTCCTCGGCGGAAGCGCGGAACTCCATGGCCGTTACGGCTTCGGCAATGAGGTCGGCGATGCGGGGGCCAATCATGTGCACGCCCAGGATTTCGTCGGTTTCCTTGTCGGCCAGCACTTTCACGAAGCCGTCGAGGTCCATGGAGGCGCGGGCACGGCCCGAGGCACGGAACGGGAACGAGCCGGTTTTGTAGGCTTTGCCCTGCTCCTTCAGCTGCTCTTCGGTGTAGCCCACGCCGGCCACTTCCGGCCAGGTGTACACCACCCCAGGGATGAGCAGGTAGTTGACGTGCGGCTTCTGGCCCGCAATGGTTTCCGCCACGAATACACCTTCTTCTTCGGCCTTGTGGGCCAGCATCGCGCCGCGCACCACGTCGCCGATGGCGTAGATGCCGGGCACGTTGGTTTGCAGGTGCTCATCGACCTTGATGCGGCCGCGCTCTTCCATAGCCACGCCAGCAGCTTCCAGGTTCAGGCCCGCGGTGTAGGGCACGCGGCCCACGGCTACCAGGCAGTAGTCGCCCTCAAACTTCACTTCCTCGCCTTTCGGGTTGGTAGCGGTTACGGTCACGGCGTCGCCTTCACGGGTAGCGCCGGTTACTTTGTGGCTCAGGAAAAACTCGATGCCAATTTTGCCCAGGATGCGCTTCAGCTCCTTGCCGAGGCCGCGGTCCATAGTTGGGATGAGGGAGTCCATGAACTCCACTACCGATACTTTCGCGCCAAGACGAGCGTATACGGAGGCCATTTCCAGCCCGATAACGCCGCCGCCAATTACAATCATGTGCTTGGGCACTTCCCGGATGTTCAGGGCCTCGGTGCTGGTGATGATGCGCTGCTTGTCTTGAGCAATGAACGGTAGTACCGTGGGCTTGGAGCCGGTGGCAATGATGACGTTCTTGGTTTCAATCTGCTGGGCCTCGCCGCCCGCCGTGGGCGCGATGCTGATGTGGTTCTTATCGACAAACGAACCGACGCCGTGGATGACGTCGATTTTGTTTTTCTTCATCAGGAACTGAATCCCGTCGGTATTGGCCTTCACCACCCCGTTTTTGCGGTCGATGAGCTGGTTCATGTTGATTTGCAGGTCGCTCAGCTCAATGCCGTGCTCCTTGAAGGTGTGGCCGGCATTGTGGAAGTGCTCCGTCGAGTCGAGCAGGGCCTTGCTGGGGATGCAGCCCACGTTGAGGCAGGTGCCGCCCAGGGTGTCGTATTTCTCGATGAGGGCGGTTTTAAGGCCCAACTGGGAGCAGCGGATGGCCGCCACATAGCCGCCGGGCCCGGAGCCGATGACGGTAACGTCGTATTGGTTCATGCTAAGGTGAATTCGGTGAGAATCAACTAAGGGCGAAGGTAAGGACGGTGAAGTTGTGAAGTGGCAAGTTTTTCCATTTCGACTGCGGTGAACTACTTCACCCAACTAAAACTAGAGAGCTAAAAGCTAGTTCCCCTCCTCAGCTGAGGAGGGGCTAGGGGTGGTTGACCAATCGTTGGACGACTCTAACAGAACCAGCCATTAGCCTGTCATGCTGAGCGGAGCCGAAGCATCTCTACCGCTGGCTAACTATATACTTTAGGCCTATCAGCAACGAAGCGGTAGAGATGCTTCGGCTCCGCTCAGCATGACGGTTGTTTCAAACAACGATTGTCAACCACCCCTAGCCCCTCCTCAGCTGAGGAGGGGAACTAGCTTTTTAGTTGCTTAGCCCTAGGGCATTAGGCTTGTTTCTCGACTAGGCAGGGGCCCGAAGCAGGAGTTCCGGCGGCTTCGCAGCTTTTAGTCCAGTCGCGGAGGGATTCAAGGATGGGGAGCAGGCGCAGCCCGTTTTCGGTGAGGGAGTAGTCTACGCGGGGCGGTACCTCGTTGAAGGCTTCGCGCAGAATCAGACCGGCTTCTTCCAGCTCCTTTAGCTGCTCGGCCAGCACCTTGCGCGATATAAGCGGCATGTGCGCCGCCAGCTGCCCAAACCGAATGCGGCGCTGGCCTATCCCCCAAATAATGAGGGGCTTCCATTTCCCGCCGAGGATGCCCATGGTGCGCGTCATGGCGCAAGAGGAAGCTAGTAGTTGGTTGGGTTTCATGATGGTTACTTTCAGGTTACTAGTAACGTGCTGGTAACTAGTTTCTTCGCAAACTCTTCTGCCATTAGTAACTAATCCACACTAATAACGGTTCCTTTGCGTAACAAACGTACAACAGCTGTCAGCAACATCCTGCATCGTTTGCCGAAGAAAGCCGACCTGATCAGCGGCCGACTTCGGATAGACTGTAAAAAGCACTCATAAGTTATCGGCCGGCGGCAGCTAAGCCCGCAGGCCACCACACTCTCAGATCAACTCCTCCGCACGGAGGATACCCATA
The DNA here is from genome assembly GCF_017313265.1 of Hymenobacter telluris. Taxonomy (GTDB): domain Bacteria; phylum Bacteroidota; class Bacteroidia; order Cytophagales; family Hymenobacteraceae; genus Hymenobacter; species Hymenobacter telluris. The sequence continues at coordinate 201,238 of NZ_JAFLQZ010000005.1, forward strand.
TGAAAAAACTAGAAGGAAAAGTTGCTGTCATCACGGGTGGAAACAGCGGTATTGGCCTGGCCACGGCTAAGCGGTTTGTGGAAGAGGGCGCCTACGTATTCATCACCGGCCGGCGGCAGCAGGAACTGGACGCCGCCGTGCAGCAGATTGGCCGCAACGTAACCGGCGTGCAAGGCGACGTAGCCAACCTCGCCGACCTCGACCGGCTGTTTGCCACCGTACAAGCCGAGAAAGGCACCCTGGATATTGTGTTTGCCAACGCCGGCGGTGGCGAGTTGGTCCCCCTGGGCGCCATCACCGAAGAGCACTATGACAAAACGTTCAACAGCAACGTGAAGGGGCTGCTATTTACGGTGCAGAAAGCGTTGCCGCTGCTTAAGGATGGCAGCTCTATTATTCTGAATGCCTCCACCACTTCCATCAAAGGCAGTGAGGCCTTCAGCGTGTATAGTGCTACCAAGGCCGCAGTGCGCTCCTTCGCCCGCAACTGGACACTCGACTTGAAGCAGCGCAAGATTCGGGTGAATGCCCTTAGCCCCGGCCCTATTGCCACACCCGGCCTGGATGGTATCGGCAGCACACCCGAGGAGAAAGAGCAAATTAAAGCGCACCTCGTAAGCCTTATCCCCCTCGGCCGCCTCGGCGACCCCGACGAAGTGGCGAAAGTGGCCTCCTTCCTCGCCTCCGATGAAAGCAGCTTCATCACGGGCATCGAGTTGTTCGTGGATGGCGGCGCGGCCCAAATCTAAGCGCGGGGCTAGTGCCTTGCCGAGCAGCAACGTTGCAAACCAACTGACGACTCTCCCATAGAAAAGCGCCTCTTCCATAGCCGGAAGAGGCGCTTTTCTATGTTCAAAAAATAAAGTAGCTACCGACACGGCATACTCAACTCCCCATTTCACCTCCTACTCCACCAGCACGCCAATGTAGTAGTTCTGGGTGTCCACTTCCAGATTGTCTTTGGTGAGGCCGGACACGGTGAGCGGCTGGAAAGCGGTAGTGAGCGGCAGCGTTACGTACTCGCCGCCTTTCACCCGTAGCCGGATGGGCAAATCGAAGCCGGGCACGTTGGAAATCCAATGGGCTAATGCCTTCCCATCCTCGAAGCGCACTTCCAGCGTGGCGAGGGCCGTGTGGCGCAGGTATTGGTCGAAAACAGGCGTGAGGTTGTGGCCGATTTGCTGGCTGAGGTAACCCACAATCTGCTCGGTGGTGACGGTTTGGTGGTAGAACGTTTTGTTGAGGCCGCGCAGGATGTCGCGCCACTTGGCATCATCGGGCACGTAGGCGGTGCGCACCATGTTGAGCAGGTTGCTGCCCTTGTCGTACATGTCGCCGGAGCCTTCCTGGTTTACGCCGTAGGGCCCTATAATGGGGCCGGTGTTGCGGATGTTGCGCCGCTGCCCGTGGATGTACTCCTGCCCCGCCTGCTTGCCAAACTGGCTTTCCACAAACAGCGCCTCCGAGTAGCAGGTGAAGCTTTCGTGCACCCACATATCGGCAATGTCCTTGCTGGTGATGTTGTTACCGAACCACTCGTGGCCGCTTTCGTGGATGACAATGAAGTCCCACTTGCTGCCCCAGCCGGTGTTGGAGCGGTCCTGGCCGAGGTAGCCGTTCTGGTATTTGTTGCCGTACGCCACGGCGCTTTGGTGCTCCATGCCCAGGTGCGGCGCGTCCACCAGCTTGTAGCCGTCCTTGTAAAACGGATAGGGCCCGAACCAGCTTTCCATGCTCTTGAGCATGGGCGGCACGTTGGCAGCGAAATGCGTTTTGGCTTTCGCTAGGTTTTCGGGCAGCACCCAATAGTCGATGGTCAGCGGGCCCGCCTCCCCGGCGTAGGTGCCGCCGCTGAAGTGCTGGTAGTCGCCCACGTTCAGGGCCACATCGTAATTGTTGATGGGGTTGCTTACAAACCAGTCGAAGCGAGTATAGCCGCCTTTTACCGCTGTGGTTTTGCGCAGCCGCCCGTTCGACACGTCCTTGAGGCCTTTCGGCACTGCAATGCTGATGAGCATGCTGTCCACCTCATCGGCTTGGTGGTCTTTGGTGGGCCACCAGATGCTAGCGCCCACTCCCTGGCAAGCCGACGCTACCCACGGCTTGCCCGCCGCATCGTTGGTGAACACCAGCCCCCCATCCCAGGGCGCGTGCTTGGCTACTGTGGGCTGGCCCGAGTAAAACACCGTGAAGGCCGCTCTGCTGCCTTGCCGGATAGGCTGCGGAAACGTGACGAATACGGCATTGGCCTCCCGCGTAAACGGCACCGATTTGCCCTGGTACTCTACCTTGTCCACTTTCAGGTTGGCGAAAAGGTCGAATTGCAGTCGGGTGAAATCCTGGGTGGCGGTGAAACCGAAGAGGTTGGAGCCGCTAAGGGCTTTCCGGTCGATATCAAGCTTTACATCCAGATGGTAATAGTTAATATCGTAGCAGGTGCGCAGCGGCGTGAGGCTGCCCCGCAGCGAGTCGGCGCGGGAGAAGCCGGGTTTGGGCTGCAGGAGTTGGGCCGTAGCCCGCTGGCCGTAAGAAGCTCCCAGAAGCACAGCAAGCAGAAATAGAAGGCGCATCATAAACGAAAAGGCAAAGCGAAACCCAAAGATGAGACGAAGCATAGACTCTGACACACTCCTAACGTTGCGCTTTCACTAATTTACCTGCACAGGCTTCTGAAGATAACCCCTGGCACACTGTAGCCTTTGTTGTCTACCAAGGGTGGGCATAGCATAGGGCCCGGCAGCACACCTTACCCACCAGAAACCTATGCTAGCTCAAAAAACAAAAAGCTCCCTTTCCGTGCCGGAAAAGAAGCTTTTCTATTATAAGCTACTCTGAAACTGCTACCTCCCAAGCTGGCCTACCTGCTCCCGCAACACAGCGCGGGCAATACCGAGGTTGGTGCTTTGGGTGGCTACTACCAGATAAATAAAGCGGGAGCCATCGGGGGTGAGCTGTAGCAAGTGCAACTGGCTGGACAGCGTGATAAGAATATCGTCGAGATGTTCGTCGGTCAACTTCAGGGCAGTCATGGCCTTCTGCTTGAGCTTCACTACTTCCGCATTGAACGATGCAGCGGTACTGGGCTCAATGGCGGCGGTGGCATGAGCGGCCAGGCTAGCGCCCGACGTTACGTCTACCACTGCTACCGCCAACAGCTCAGGCAATTCGGCCAACACCTGCTGCACCACCTGGGCAGCCAGTGGATCGGGGGCAATAGGTTGAGTGGAGGACGGTTTAGGCTGACGCGACGCTTTTCTACGATACGATTTCGGTTTCACACAAGCTAGCTCTACTTAAATACTCTAACCCCTCGTGCCTAGAACTGCCACCAATGACGCTTCTGCTTTGCCTGCGGCAATAGGGTTACGGTGGTGGTAGTGCTGCCTTTCACGGTCAGTTCCTCGTCTTGGTAGCCACCATAGCCATATTTGAGGGTGCTGGTGCCAGCCGGAACGTGCATTACGTATTCGCCATCGGCATTCGTGGACACACCACGGCCGCTGCCTGGGTGCAATACGGTAGCGCCTACCAACGGAGCACCCTCTTCGTTGAGGATACGGCCACGGACAGAAATCATGCGCATAGAAGAGGCAGCAGTTGCGGCCGTAGCAGCTTCAGCCGACTCCAGAGCAGCCGGGGCAGCAGCAAGCGTTTCGGTAGGTACGCTTTCGGTTGGCACCCGCTCAGTTGGCATTTTGGTGCCCGCGAATACCATTGTGCACAACAAGGCCGTGGCGGCTACAATGGTGGTAGACCGACGACGGAAGCGCACGGGTTCAGCCCGGATGTATTGTACCTGCTTTTGTACCCAGGTTGGCGCCACTACTGCTTCGGCGGTGTGTAGTTCCTGCCAGCGGTTGAGGGTATCGTGCGCTTGGTCAGCATCCCGACCCAGGTATTTTTCCACTGCCTGTGCCGACGACCGGCTCAGGTCGCCATTCAAATAAGCATCCCGGTATACTGGCAACAGTTCGCCAGTTTGCGGATCGAAAGGAGAAGCCGTCAATTTCATACGCGTAAAGGATTTTGAGTGAGAAGGGAAGAAATAGTATGTATTACTTAGGAAGAAGTGTCTGAGACGGCCTTAGTCGGGTAGCTCACAGGAGCGAATCACGGAGCGGGCAATTCCCAGATTGGTGTCGCGGCAATCAACCACGGTGTAGAGAAAGCGCTGACCATCAGCAAGCAACCATAGCAAATGCAACTGGTTGCTGAGCGTAATCAGGATTTCCGATAGCTGCTCGTCGGCCGGGAGGCCAAGTGCCTGCATAGCACGGCGCTGCTGCCGAACTACCTCGGCGTTGAAATCCAGTACTTTCCCCACGTTGAATTCGCGGGAGGTGGTATAAGTAGCCAGGGCTTGTCCTGATTCTACATCTACCACGGCGGCGCCCAGCAGTTCGGGCAAACCAGTGATAACGCGTTGCAGCAGTTGCTCGGCTACAATGGCATCCGGCCCCGAACTTGTAGGTACTATTTTATTGACTGCGGGTCCCGTGAGGGTTTGTAGCCGCTGAAGAAAAGCTATTGGCATGACAGCCTATGATTTACGTGGGCACTCCGGGCACCCTACGATAGGCAACTACTTATATTCAACTCAGGCCGTGAGCTGAACCTTGATGCTCTGCACGTTGCCTCCACGCATAATAGATTGATGGATTACAACGTGCAGAGCGGCATCAGAGGCCTTCTTGCTTGCTGGATACACTAGAGGCAAGAAGCAGCCAGATGCTTTATAGAGGATTCACAATCAATACGTTGTAGCGTATAGTTTGCGCCAGATAGCTAGTTGAGCTGGCTGGCGTGGGTGCGCAGTACTTCGCGGGCAATGGCCAGGTTGGTATCGCGCGAATTCACGGCCAGATAGATAAACTTGGTACCGTTGTCGTTGAGCTTCAGCAAGTGAATCTGGTTGGACAGGGTGATGAGAATGTCCTGAATGGTTTCACCGGTTAGCTTGAGGGCCGCCATGGCCTTTTGCTTTTGCTTTACCACTTCGGTGTTGTAAGCGGCGGCGGTATCGGGATTAAGGGAAGGCGAGTTGGAGTGCGAAGCCAGGCTCATGCCCGAGTTGGCATCAACAACCGCAACTGCTACTAGGCTTGGCAAATCGTTAATAACGTCTTGCACTACTTTGCCTGCGGGGTTGCTCACTGAATAAGCCATGATACGGATACTTGTAAGAAAAAAGGAGGAGAACTAAAAAAAACCAGTAGGCAGCTAATTGTCGTATTTCCGGAAGCACGGTATCAGTCCACGCGTTGACTAATTATCCCGAGCAGCGCTTGCTAGTAATAAGACTATTGCGAGGTGTTCATTTTATAATACACGCCATTGAAGTAGCTTACCCTACTATACAAATGTCATTTATTACTTGGTATCACGAAATGATTGTAATCAGATTCAAAAATGATTGTAATCAAACTTTTCCCACGCTCAATGACTTGGGAATCATTATGAGAATTGTTTAGTGCAATTTTTTACCGTAATGATGCCTATAAAACAAAATAGAAGGCGCCGAAGCGAAAAATCTGCTTTGGAGCCTTCTATTTTAGCACTATTTCCATAATTACCTCAACCATGCATTTCAGATATTTTTTGCAGCTTTTCGAGGTTGAGTACAGTAATTCGGCTTCCTCTGGTTGCTACTAATCCTTCGTCGCGGAAGTCCGACAGCAGACGGCTGGCCGTTTCCTTGGCGGTGCCCATGAGGGCAGCTAGGTCTTCGCGCGAAATCGGGATGCTGAACGTTTCTGGAGTAGCTGGCTGAAAGAAATGATAGAGCTGCACCAGCGCCTCGGCCAGCCGTCCACGCACGGGCTTGTAAGCTACGTGCAGCATGTGCTTTTCGGCGTCGCCAAGAGCCGCCGATAACAAGTACATCAACGCGTGCGAGAACTGCGAGTTTTGGGCAATGATGCTGAAGAAATCGGAACGAGGTACCATGCACACAACACAGTCGGTGAGGGCAACCGCCGATGAGCAGTGGTTGCTGGTAGCCGTTAGCGCCTGAAACCCGAGCACGTCGCCTTCTTTGCGCAGCTTCACAATCTGCTCTTTCCCTTCGCTGTTCTGCTTGGATACTTTCACCTTCCCTTGGTTGATGCAGTAAAGCCCAGCAGGACTATTGCCTTCCTGATAAATCACCTGGCCCCGCTGATACTGCTGCGAAACCTTACTGCCGGAAATGTGCGCTATTTCACTGACTTGGCAGGTACCCAGCAAGGAATGCCGCAGATACGGGCAGTTCTGACAACTGGTCGGTGCTGACGACATGAGAGCCATATACCTTTTGTAATTAACCGAAGCAAGTGCCTCGTACTCAGTTCAAGTGCTAGTAAAGTGCTTTGAAGGAACGTATTGCGTTGCTATCTGTCTGCGCAGTGTGCGACGAACTGGCGTTGTTGCAGATGCTACAAAGTATTTATCAATCCATTCGCCTCCTCCCTGACACGCAAAAATACAAATTAATTTATTTAACCAGATTTTAATTAACAAGATTCAAAAGCCCTTACAAAACCCTAAATCCCCTTTAATTCCTTTACACGTGCTATACCGTTCCCATATTGAAATTAATTTTCTACAAATAAGACAAACACTAGCAAACTCACTTATTCGCGAAAACAAATGCATTTACTTAAGCCGGAGTTGCCCAGGTTAATACACGTTGCACCCAAACTGTAGGCCGTCTACTATGCTAGAGCGGTTTTAGAGGTAGGGGCGCGGCTTGCCCTCGTCCGTCGTCGAACGGAATCGGTGAAAAGGCGCCGGCGAAGGGGTGGGGCCAGCCCCACTCCTACCGCGTGCAACCTGTACCTGGCATAGCTAGCCAGAGAGCTAACGCCAACGCTCCATTCTTGCAGGTACAAGCAGCGTGTTTCAGACGGTTACCCTATTCTACTTGGCTAGTTGCTTCCGGGCGCTGGGTTTGCTCAACACCTTACCAACGAAACTCTGAACTGGTGAGTGGCACGCACTATAGTTTTGAAATTTGTGCTTGGTAGCGCCAGAACTTACCAGCGCCTCTTTTCGAGGTGAGCACCGTTACTTTCGTAGCATGCATGTTCCTTTCCATTTTTCCACTTGCTTCTTGCTTACGCTTGGCCTGCTCGGCGCCTGTCAGATGTCAAAACCATCCTCTTCTCCCACTACGGATACCACCCCAGCTACTACCACTCCCGTGTGGCAGTCAACTGCCTACTCGCTCTACCGGGACAGTATAGTGCAAGGCAAGCACACGGCACGGGCGGTATCACGCCACGAATTGACTTCTGATTACCAAAGTCCGGCCAACGAGTTCCAAAGCCCGCAGGTGAGTTTCAAGTTCAGTGTCAATGGCAAGGACAATGAAATGCCGCCTGGCCAAGACCACGTAGTTCTAGCCTTGCCGCAAGCCGATGGCGCCACCCAGGAAACGCCGGTTATTGTGTTTGGCAAACAGTACGTAGACCGCACTCCGGTGCCAGCCACTACTTACCTCTCTCCCAATACGCCTCTCAAAATCAGGCTGGATATGCGGCCGGTGCTGGCGGCGTTTCAGCAGCAGGGCTTCTATACCTTATATAATGGGCAGAAACTCTACAAAGATGATTTTAAGCAGGTGTTTGTGGCCGGCAATACCGCGCCGCTAAGCTGGGATTTCGACAACCTGATTAATAAGCCGCAACTAGAACTGAAAGACCCCAACGGCGACGGTATCTACGAAACGACGGTGGTGCTCCATGCGCATTCCGATGTAAAAACCACCGCCGGCCAGTGGAAGCAGACCTTCGATGTATCAGGGTTTCCGCACGTCACTTCCGACTACCCGCTGCTGGACGCGCTGTACAACCTGGCGCTGGAAGAAGCCAAGCGGGCCGTAGAGCCTGACGGCACGTTCCGGACCGGCCAAGAGTGGGCGGGCGTCTGGACCCGCGACATTAGCTACAGCATTATTTTGGCGCAGGCGCTTTTGCAGCCGGAAGCAGCCAAAACCAGCTTGCTACGCAAGGTTACACCCGAGGGCCGTATCGTGCAGGACACGGGCACCGGCGGCGCCTACCCTTGCTCCACCGACCGGATTGTGTGGGCTGTGGCCGCCTGGGAAATCTATAAGGTTACCGGCGACAACGACTGGCTACGCAAGGTGTACCCTATTGTCAAGCAGTCCATCGAAGACGACGAGCAAGTAGCCTATAACGCCGCTACTGGCTTGGTCCGGGGCGAGTCGTCGTTTCTGGACTGGCGCGAACAGACCTATCCGAAATGGATGCAGCCCGCGGACATCTACCAAAGCGAGGCGCTAGGAACTAATGCCGTTCATTTCCAGGGCAACGTGGTGCTGGCTGCAATGGCTGAGCAGCTAGGGCAGCCCACCGTAGCCCAGGAAGCTACCGAACGTGCCCAACGCATCAAGGCAGGCATCAACGACCAGCTGTGGCTGCCCGACAGAGGCTACTACGGCCAGTACCGCTACGGCCGCATGTTCCAGCAGATTTCGCCGAAGTCGGAAGCTTTGGGTGAGGCATTAGCAGTGCTGTTTGGAGTGGCTGATGCCGAGCGTGCCCGCACGGTGGTAGCCCGCACGCCGGTTATGGATTACGGCATTCCGTGCATCTACCCTCAGATTCCGGGCATTCCGCCGTACCACAACAACGCAGTGTGGCCCTTCGTGCAGAGCTATTGGGGGCTGGCGGCCGCTAAAGCAGGCAACGAAACGGCGTTTATGGAAAGCCTGGCAGCCGTGGCTCGGCCAGCGGCGTTGTTTCTGACCGACAAAGAAAACTTTGTAGCCAGCAACGGCGACTTTGCCGGTACGCAAGTGAACAGCAGCGTAATGCTCTGGAGCCTCTCGGGAGCATTGGCTCTCACCTACAAAGGCCTGTTCGGTATCGATTTTCAGGTTGACCGCCTTGCGTTTCGGCCCTTTGTGCCCCAAGCATTGCAAGGCCAGCGCAAGCTCACCGGGTTCAACTACCGCGGGGCCGTGCTGAACGTGGAAATGCACGGCTTCGGCAACACCATTCGCAGCATCACAATGGATGGGCAGCCGCTACCTGATGCCGCCGTGCCAGCTACCCTCACCGGCACGCATACTATCCGCATCGAGCTAAGCAACCAAGTGCCGGCTGCGGCTTCCCAAAACAAGGTGGCTCACCATGTGGCCCCCACGACGCCGACCGTCAGGTACTCTGCCGGCCGCTTAACCTGGGCGGCGGTGGAAGGCGCCAAGGCCTATCAGGTCCTGCGCAACGGTCAGTTTGCGGGCCGCACCACCGATACCCACTTCTCGATTCCTGCTACGGCCGGCTACACTGAATACCAGGTAATGGCCATTGATACGCAGGGCTTCGAAAGTTTTGCCAGTGAGCCACTCCCTATAGAAGTGGAAAAATTCAGCCGCAACTTCAAGTTGGAAGCTACTACCGGCAGGTCGGCCAGGCCATACAACGGCTATATGGGGCAGGGCTTCGTGGAAACCAGCACTACAATTAACAAAACCATTGCTGTCCGCGTGACCGTGCCTGCTACCGGCCTATATGCCGTGGACTTCCGCTACGCCAATGGCAACGGCCCAATCAATACCAGCAACAAGTGTGCAATTCGGACCCTGCGTAAAGGCCAGCAGTTTCTAGGTACGGTGGTCATGCCGCAGCGTGGTGTAGAGGAATGGTCGGATTGGGGCTTCACTAACCCAGTGCTGGTTCAGCTAGAAAAAGGCACTTACCCACTGACTCTCAGCCTCGAAGCCACCAATACCAACATGAATGGCGAGGTCAACCAAGCTATGCTCGACTATCTGCGGCTAACTAAGGTCCACTAAGGCTCCCCATAGATTTTAAACATTCCAATGACATAGTGCTTTGACAGTGCTAAAATGCAACTTCAATTGTATTGTAAAATTTCTATAATGAATTGTTAGCGAAACCACGGCAACCTGCGTAAATTCGCTACGTATCAGTTACCCCACTACACAACTACCGGCCATGAAGACGATACCTAGCTTACACGACATTCAAACCGAGGGAGATATCAAAACCCTAGTCGACACGCTTTGCCACAAGGCCACCAACGACACATTGTTGGGAGCCAGCTTTGGGGCCGCCGCTCGTATTCACTGGCCGCATTACCTGACCTCGCAGTACCGCTATTGGAGCAACACGCTGCTAGGGCAAGGCCCTGCGGAAGGCGGCGAACCGCTCCCTGAGCAGGTAGTAATGCCACGTAGTGGGGCACACATCGAGCACTGGCTGAACTTGTTTTCCTCGACCGTAGAAGAGCACTTCGCAGGCTCTAAAGCCGAGGAAGCTAAGAAAGTAGCTCACCAGATGGCTTCTAAAATCGGTCTTATCCGTTCCCGTGAGCTACCAGTGGACTAAACCACGGATGTAGCCGGATTAGAGAAATTCCTTAGGTATATAGAAACAAAAAGAGCTTGCCATCTGGCAAGCTCTTTTTGTTTTGTTGCATTGGCCTTGATAAAGCCACTCACAAAATCTGTGTTCTAAACCCCCAGCAACAACCGGGTTGGATCTTCCAACAGCTCTTTCACGCGCACCAAGAACGATACCGACTCGCGACCGTCGATGATACGGTGGTCGTAGCTCAGCGCCAGATACATCATTGGGCGAATTACCACTTGGCCGTTCTCGGCAATGGGGCGCTGCACGATATTGTGCATACCCAAGATGGCCGATTGTGGCGCGTTGATGATAGGCGTGCTCATCATGGAGCCGAATACCCCACCGTTGGTGATGGTAAATGTGCCGCCGGTCATCTGCTCGATGGTGAGCTTGTTGTCGCGGGCCAGGCCAGCAAGGCGCTGAATTTCCTTCTCGATACCATCAAACGATAGTTCCTCGGCATTGCGGATTACCGGTACCACCAAGCCTTTCGGAGCCGATACGGCAATGCTGATGTCGCAGAAGTCGTTGTATACGATGTCGGTGCCGTCAATTTGGGCATTCACGGCCGGCCACTCTTTCAGGGCTACGCATACGGCCTTAGTGAAGAACGACATGAAGCCAAGGCCCACACTGTGCTTTTCCTTGAACTTGTCTTTGAACTTGTTGCGCAGGTCCATGATGGGCTGCATGTTCACCTCATTGAAGGTGGTGAGCATGGCCGTCTCATTTTTCACCGACACCAAGCGGCGAGCTACCGTTTTGCGCAGGTTGCTCATCCGCTCACGGCGCACGTTGCGGTTGCCGCTGGCAGCAGGGGCCGCCTGTTGTGCAGGCGCTGCTTTAGCCGGAGCAGCGGCCGGAGCTGGAGCAGCCGGTTTAACCTGGGCATTCTGGGCATCTTCCTTGGTGATGCGACCATCACGGCCGGAGCCTTGCACCTCGTTCGGGTTGATACCTTTCTCTCCGAGAATTTTGCCAGCGGCCGGCGAAGGTGTACCGGTTGCGTAGCTCGTAGAAGCCGAAGCCGCGGGAGCTGCTGCCGGAGCATTCTGGGCCGGAGCAGGGGCGGAAGCGGCTGGTGCAGGCGCTGCCGAAGCACCGCTACCGCCTTCAATGCGCGCAATAGTAGCGCCAATGCCAATAGTTTCGCCTTCCTTGGCCGCGTGGCGCAAGGTGCCAGTGCCTTCAGCAGGCAGCTCAAACGTGGCTTTATCGGATTCTAGTTCGGCAATAATTTCGTCGCGCTGTACTTGCGCGCCGTCCTCTTTCAGCCACTTGGCTACCGTTACTTCCGTAATGGATTCGCCAACAGCCGGAATCTTCATTTCTACGGAAGCACCACCGCTGGCCGCCTCACCGGCAGCCGGGGCAGCGGCTGGCGTAGCCGTGTCGGCCGAGCCAGCCTGCGACCCACCGTAGCCGCTTTGGTTGCTGGCCTGTGGGTTTTCTTCCCCTTTCGAGATTGGGTCGGCGGCCGGAGCGGCGGCGGCCGGAGCAGCGGCGGCTGGAGCAGCACCGTTGGAGGCAGCACCATCCCCACCAATGTCGGCAATGACGGTACCGATACCGATGGTTTCGCCTTCCGCTACGCGGATTTTCAGTACACCGTCGGCCTCAGCGGGCAGCTCGAAAGTTGCCTTGTCGGACTCCAACTCGGCAATTACTTCGTCGCGCTTCACGGTGTCACCGTCGGCTTTCAGCCATTTGGCAATGGTTACTTCGGTGATGGATTCGCCAACGGCGGGGATTTTAATTTCTAGGCCCATAAGTGGGAGTTTTGAAGAGTTTCGGTGGGAATTATCAGCTGTTAGCCACTAGCTGTTGGCTATTAGCTCTTTCGTTAAACGAGGCTAACAGCCAACAGCTAGTGGCTAACAGCTCGAAAAAACTAGTCCTGTTTTTTGGCTATTTCGGCCGTTGCCTTGATGGTGTCGTCCGCCACAGCCTCCTTTGGCTTGTCGAATGCCTTGGCCACCAGCTCTTTCTGTTCCTTGATGTGCACCTTGTTGTAGCCGGTAGCCGGCGACGCCGACGGCTTGCGCGACACCACATCTTCCAGTTCACGGCGCATGAAGCGCAGCAGGTAGTTCCAGTAGCCCATGTTTTCGGGCTCTTCCTGAACCCAGTACACCTTGGCTTTCGGATACTTGGCCAGCTCGGCGTCCAGTTGCTTTTTCGGGAAGGGATGCAGCTGTTCCAGGCGCACAATGGCTACGTCTTTGCGCTCCGATTTTTGCTGTTCTTCCAGCAAATCGAAGTACACTTTGCCGGAGCACAGCAGCACCCGTTTCACTTTCTTGTCGTCGGCGTACACGTCGCCGAGTACCTCGCGGAACGAGCCGCTGGTAAACTCCTCGACCGGCGACACGCACAGCGGGTGGCGCAGCATCGACTTCGGCGACATCACAATCAGCGGCTTGCGGAACTCCCAGGTCAGCTGCCGGCGCAGGGCGTGGAAGAAGTTGGCCGGCGTGGTCATGTTGGCCACAATGATGTTGTTTTCGGCGGCCAGTTGCAGGAACCGCTCGGGGCGGGCGTTGGAGTGCTCGGGGCCCTGGCCTTCGTAGCCGTGGGGCAGCAGCATTACCACCCCGTTCATGCGCTGCCACTTGCTTTCCGACGACACCACGAACTGGTCAATCATCGTTTGGGCACCGTTGGCGAAGTCACCGAACTGCGCTTCCCATACCACCAAGGCCGTCGGGTTGGCCATGGCGTAGCCGAATTCAAAGCCCAACACGCCGTACTCGCTCAGCAGCGAGTTGTAGATGTTCAGCTTCTCCTGGCCTTCCCCAATGTAGTTCAGCGAGTTGTAAGGCGCCGAGGTTTCGGCATCGTGCAGAACGGCATGGCGGTGCGAGAACGTGCCGCGCTGCACATCTTGGCCACTAACGCGCACAATGTGCTTCTCGTCGAGCAACGAGCCATACGCCAGCAGTTCACCGGCGGCCCAGTTCAGCACGCGGGTTTCGAAGAACATTTTCTTGCGCTCCTCAATCAGTTTTTCAATCTGCTTGAGCGGGCGGAAGCCTTCGGGCAGCGTAGTCAGGGCCTTGCCTACTTTCACTACCACTTCTTCGCTGATACCCGTTTCCGGCGACTTCTCGAAGTCTTCGGTTTTGCTGCGGCGCAAGCTGCGCCACTCGTTTTCCAGCGTCTGGTAATTGTAAGGCAGCGGCTTCTGCTTCACCAAATCTAGGCGGGCTTGCAGCGTGTCGCGGAACTCCTTGTCCATCTGCTGCGCCAGCTCGGCGTCTACGTCGCCGCGCTGCACCAGCGTGGCGTTGTACACTTCGCGCGGGTTCTGGTGCTTGCTGATGAGGTTGTAGAGCGTAGGCTGGGTGAACTTCGGCTCGTCCGACTCGTTGTGGCCGTGGCGGCGGTAGCACACCATATCAATAAAGATATCGGTGTGGAACTGCTGCCGGTACTCGGTGGCAAGGCGCACGGCAAATACCACCGCCTCCGGGTCGTCGCCGTTGACGTGGATTACGGGCGCATCAATAATCTTGGCGAGGTCGGTGCTGTAGATAGAAGAACGCGCGTCCTCGAAATCGGTGGTGAAACCAACCTGGTTGTTGATAACAAAGTGGATAGTGCCGCCCGTCTTGTAGCCTTCCAGCTGCGACATCTGCGTCACTTCAAACCCAATGCCCTGGCCCGCCAACGCGGCGTCGCCGTGGATCAGGATGGGCAGCATTTTGTTGTAGTCGTTGGCGTAGCCGTGGTCGAGCTTTGCCCGCACGAAGCCTTCTACCACGGGGTTTACCGCCTCCAAGTGTGAGGGGTTGGGAGCCAGCTTCAGGTTTACGGTACGGCCGGCGGCATCCACCTGGCTGCTGTAGCCCATGTGGTACTTCACGTCGCCGTCGCCCATGGTCAGGTCCGGTACGGCAGTGCCCTCGAATTCCGAGAAGATCTGCTCGTAGGTTTTGCCCATGATGTTGGCCAGCACGTTCAGACGGCCGCGGTGGGCCATGCCAATTACCACTTCCTCTACGCCCAGCTCAGCACCGCGCTGAATGATGGCATCAAGTGCCGGAATAGTAGTTTCGCCACCTTCCAGTGAGAACCGCTTCTGCCCCAAAAATTTGGTGTGCAAGAAGTTCTCGAATACTACCGCCTCGTTCAGCTTGCTAAGGATGCGCTTTTTATACTCGATGCTCGGGTTGAAGCTCAACGAATCCTTCTCCACTTTCTCCCGGAACCAGTCGAGGATCTGGGGGTCGCGGATGTACATGTACTCGAAGCCGATGGTACGGGTGTACACTTTCTGCAACGCGGCTAGGATGTCGCGCAGCTTGGCGTTCGTACCCAGTCCTATTACCTCGCCGTTTTTGAACGGCGTGTCCAGGTCGGCGTCGCTGAGCCCGAAGTCACTGAGGCTAAGAAGGGCTTTCCGGTCTTTCCGCTCACGTACGGGGTTGGTTTTGGCTACCAAGTGGCCGCGGCTACGGAAAGCGTATATCAGGTTGCGCACCTGCGTTTCCTTGTCGGCCGATACCGTATCAACAGCCCGTATTTGGCCGGCGTCGTTGGTAGAAGCCGCTTGCGTCAGAACTCCTTCACCGGCAGCTTGGGGCACGTCGCCGTCCGGGTACTGCTGCGAGAAATCGAAGCCCTCGAAAAACTTGCGCCAGCCAAAGTCAACCGCTTCTGGGTCGTTCTTATAGGTCTGGTAGAGTTGGTCGATGTAGTCGCCGTGGGCATTGGCGATGTAAGAGTATGCATCCATGCGGTGGGAGCTTGTAGGTCGATGGCAAAGGTAAGCAGTCTGATTACAAGGCAAAAACCTGTATTCGCATGCACGAATACACCTCACAATCAATTAAGTACTACATACCAACCGTCATTGCAATAGTAAAAGAGGATTCCAATCTATTCAAAATAAAATAGAAAGCCTCCCCTTATAACAAGGAAAGGCTTTCTAACTAGCTTGAAATGCAACCCATTGCAAGCGCAGGTGCCAGCCGCTTATTGAGCTAGCTTCATCTTGAATATGTGGTAAGGCTGATCCTGCTTGCCCACGCCTTTATTCCAGGTTGGGGTTTTGTGAATAGCCGAATTAGTAACGTATAACATGGCCCCGGGGCCGAAAGCAAACGTATCGGGCCACTCCAAACGGGGGTCTTGCACCACCATTTCTATCTTCCCATCCGGCGTGCGGCGCTTGATGGAATGATCCTCAAACGTCGTCATGTACAGGTTGTTGGCAGCATCAATTTCCATCCCGTCGCAAGCCGGTACTTTGCCTAAGTCCTCTATCTGCTGGCCTAACTGCGCATCGGTGAGAGCCGCGTTGCGCAATGCCTCCGTTTTGATGCGGTACAGCTTATAGCTGGTCAGCGGCTTCCAGTATAGGTATTGCAGGTCTTGGCTGAGCGCAATACCATCGGCGTTGAAGGCAGCCTGCTTGCCCATCGGGTCCCGCAGCAGTTGCCCGTCGGCTTTAATGTTGAGGGTAGTATCGGCCAGCATCGAGGGGTGTTTTTCCAGCACTTTGCGCGCTTTGCCCGATTTCAAATCCACCACTACCAGCGCGCCAATGCCCGATTCGGTGATATAGGCGAAGTTGTTTTGCGTATCAATCCGCACGTCGTTGAGGTAGGATTTACGGGCGGCTACGCTTTCCGGGAAACTGATGGTTTGCACTGCCTTATTGGTGGCTGGGTCAATCTTCACCAGTTTAGGGCCACCGGGCACCGTACCTTTCAGTCCAGGCGAAGCCGGATCAAGCACCCAAAGCATTCCGGCTTTATCGGCATACACGCTCTGAGGGCAGATCCAATGCTTCTGGGGCTCGTTGCGCACAGTTTCATTCCAAATGCACCAATTGGCATCCGGGTACGGTTTCACCGAGCCATCAGTCCCGATTTCCGCAACGGGGTTTACGGGGTTGTTGTCCCAGCGCGGAAAGTCGCCGAACACGCGGCCATCGGGCAGCACGGCTACCCCCACAATCTGTGGCTCCCGAAACGCCGCTACCACTTGCAGCGGGGAGTTGGCGGGTGCTTGTGGAGTTGCGGTAGCAGTTGAGTCAGCGGAAACGCCAGTAGTAGCCCGGCCATTAGAATCTGGAGACGAGCAGGCACTTGCCAGCAACACCAGCGCGAAGCCAGTGAAGCTCAGCAACGGCCGCGCAGCGAAGTGTGGTTTGATGCAGAACATGTTATCTTTTTAATATGAATCAGAAGCTTCCGGCTACTCCAACAGGCCGGCCGGGTGGTAGCCAATGCCGTTAGTACGGCCAAGGATGCGCCAAGTTCAATGATTAGGCATCTTTTCCACAGCAACTACCAGACCCTGTTGAGCTTATCCTGCTATCTGCTGCCTATAGCCCATCTTTGGACGAGCAAAGGCTCACTAATTTTTTTGTCGTACCTTTGAGCCCTGCTTTATCAAAAAGCGCTAATAAGTACAATATTTTATAGTAATTATCTGATTTTACAGTTCTTTTCTCGTCTAAAACGCTTGATTCAGCCATTTGGCTGCTCACATAAAAACAAGGGCAACTTTTCCTCTATCGAGGAGGTTGTGCCCTTCCCTAAAGCCGAGTCGGGCCGGCTGTCCATCCTCTCCGGACTAAGTTGAGAGTACACGAACCCACACGCCATGTCTATTGCGCTGTTCCTACTAACGTTTCTATTCCCTCCCCGTACTCTTTCGACTCCTGCGCTGGCTTTACCTTCCACCGTAGCTAGCTTGAGCCCTCGCTCGGTACCCGTAGTTGTACCGCTAGAGCCTGTAAAACGACTGCCTAAAACGCTGTCATACACTGTTACTGCCACCACCTATTGGCCTGAACCTGGGCAGACCGATAGCAACCCGATGGAAACCGCCGATGGGTCCATCATTCCCAAGCGCCACTCCAGCCGTACTCGCTGGCTGGCTGTCTCCCGCGACCTGTTAGCCAAGGCTGGCGGTCCTTTTAGCTACGGAGAGCAAGTGCAGGTGCAAGGTATTTCCGACGAGCTTGATGGCATCTACACCATTCACGACACCATGAACCGCCGCCACCGCCACTGTGTGGATGTGCTAGTGAACGAGAAGGAGTGCAAGTCCGGCATGGAAGGCCGCTGGACTGAAATCAAGGTCACCAAGATTGCTCCCAAGCCTATTTGGGTTGCAGGTTAATTACCCTCCGCTTTACGCGTTATCCGTTGCTGGATAATGAGTTAGCTGGAGCGGCTCGCCATCAGCGGTGTATAAAAAGCTGAGTGGCTGCTCGGGGTCGTGCATGATGTCCTCCAACGGAATCTGCCACCGTTTCCACATTTCCAATAACGATTGCCCGTAAGCTGCATTTTCCCAGGGGTTGAAAATGTCGCCAGTAACATCGTCGATAACTGTGTCCATTACCAGTTGGGTAGCGCCAGGCTGCAACGGACGCAGGTAATAATCGGGCACCACATTCAGGATGTAGGCTGCGTAATACACACGCGCCTTAAATTCAGCCACTTGCACCGGATGCAAAGGCCGTTGCGCATCCTGATACACGCGGCGCATAGCCTGCCGGATAATACCATTGTCAACAAGGCATGCTGTTACCACGGCGTTGTCGAGCTTGATGCTGAAAGCCAGCGTGCTTAGGTCGTCGTCGTACTCAAACGGCATATCGTCCTGGGCAGGGTCCACTTCCAACACAAACACCGAGGCCGGCGTGAAATCGTCGAACTCAACGGGGACGCGCAACGCCTGAAACGGCTGAAAGAAGGCCTGAAACCGGCGCAGCATCTTGGCGTTTTCGGCTAGTGGGTACTGCGGCACGGCCAGCGGCTCCAGCTCGTTGAGCAGTTCCGTTACCAGTACCCCGTACATCATCTTGCCCAGCCACAGAAACAAGGTTTTGTCGTCAAGATTTCGTAGGCCAGTGACGCCTTGGCTGGCGGCAGCCTGCACCTGCGCCTCCAGCGGCTCTACGTGCTGGGTACGGCAACGCGGGCAGCACGCAATTTGCAAGTCCTTGTAGGCCACAATACTTAGATCGAGCAGCTTGATCTGCCGCTCGTGCAAGTGGTAGCGGTTCATTAGCCACTCCCCGAACACAGGCACGGCGTCAACGCCGGG
This sequence comes from Hymenobacter telluris, assembly GCF_017313265.1. Taxonomy (GTDB): domain Bacteria; phylum Bacteroidota; class Bacteroidia; order Cytophagales; family Hymenobacteraceae; genus Hymenobacter; species Hymenobacter telluris. Next base: position 219,690 of record NZ_JAFLQZ010000005.1, read on the forward strand.
CGTGGTGGGCGTACCACACAAAAAGCATTGCCGCGCCCCAAACCGCATCCCGTCGAACGGGTCGTAAAACGTGAAGTCGTTGGGGGCAGGCGGCGAGGAAAGGGCTGACATAACAAGCAAGCTGATGGGAAGGCCGCAAAGGTAAGTGCCAAGAGCGAGTGAGTGCCACGCCCGAATTCTCTACCAACACAAAGCGCCCCGACCACCTAGGTGGCCGGGGCGCTTTGTGTTGGTAAGCAGGGTATTAGCGCGAAAGTGAAGAGCCCATTTTGATGAGCAGCTTGCTTAGCTGCCCAAGCGGAGCCGAATAGTCGTCGGTTGATTCGTCGGCTACTTTGCTGGTTTCGGCGCCGAGCGTCGCTAAGGTTTCGGCGAGGTCGTGCGTTTTGGTATCAGAAGCGTTTAGCTGCTCCCGCAGGATGTTCAGTTCCTGAATGATTTTGGCCAGACCCGGCCGCTCCGAAGCTTGCAACACAGCTTCCCATCGGTCGATTTCAGACAGCCCGTGCTGATCGGGCTTATCGGGGACGCCCGCATTGAGCAACGCCAGCGTATCGTCAAGCAAAGCGCTGTTTTGCTGATCGGTTACGTCCAATGGCACGTTTGGGGTAGCGGGTGTTTGGGGAGTGGAGGCAGTGGAATCCATAGTGGTATGAGTCGGTGAGCGGAAAGGCCTGCTGTGCTATACTTACTCCTTTCCGGAAAAGTTGAGTTGCCCGGCTTGGAGATGCTCGAACCGAGCCTTGGAGTGGGGAACAAAGCGCCTGCGTAGCGCCCAAAAAATCTGGGCTTACGGATGGGTTACTTTTTTCGAGTAACGACATAAAGGGCACGTACTTTTTCCACCATCAACCTTCCTGCTTTTATGAAACTGTCTGTTAAATCTTTGTTTGTAGCCGCTGCTGTTGCCTTCGCTGCCACTTCCTGCACCGAAACCGGCAAGCAGAACGCCGAAGCCGCTGGTGAAAACACCGAAGCTGCCGCCGAAAACGTAGGCGACGCCGCTGCAGCCGAAGCCAACAACGCTGCCAACGCCACCGAAAATGCCGTAGAAAACGCTGCTGCCAACACCGAAGCTGCCGCCGACAAAGCTGGCAACGCCATTGAAAACGCCGCCGACAAAACGGCCGCCGAAACCAAAGAAGCTGCCCAGAAGGCCGATGCCAAGATGGACAAAGCTGCTGCCGAAGTGAAAGAAGAAATCAAGTAAGTACCGGGAGTAGCCTTGCTGCTTTCTACACCAGAAACCCGCTTATGCTTTGCCGTCAGGCTGCGTAAGCGGGTTTCTTCTTTTTGATACTCTGACTGCTTCCTAGGCGTTATGCTTTTCCCAGCGGCTTCTTTGATTCCGCTGCCGATGGTACGTCGGCTAGTTCCAGCAATACTTCATAATAGGGCCGGCGCAACGTACGAGCCCGCAGCCAGGCGTAGAAGCTCATCAGCTGCAAATCTTCGCGCTGCTGGGGCACCAGGTCGGGCATTTGGTACACACGCTCCATAAAGCTGGGGTGGCGCAGCGCATCGGGGTCTTCAATTATTTCGCGCACCAAATCCAGGTAGGTGATTACGTGGGCGTACGGGCCGGCTTCGGCGTCGCCGCTCCGCTCCCGTAGCAGCCGCTCGATGGCGCGCAACCGGTTTAACGCCAGGTCGGAGTTGCCCATTTCAAACTGCGCCAGCATTTCGCCGATGTTCTTGTTGACCAGCCACTCCAAGCCCATTTCCTGCTCGCACCAATGGTCGGAGCGGCCCATATTGATGAGGGTCTGATTGGTTTTGGTGAATTTTCCTTCGGCGAAGTAGTGGAAAGCCAGCCCCAGCCGTGCCGTGAGCTGGTCGCGCGGCGACAGGGCAACGGGGGGTTTCAGGGCTTGCTCTAGCAGCTTGATACTCTCGGCATTGCGGCGCATAAACGCGTAGTTGGCGGCCAGCAGAAACGTGTAGCGCGGCAGCCACTCGGCGCGGTAGCTGGCCCCACCTTCTTCGGCCAGTGCCGCCAGCAGCAGCCCCAGGTACTGCACCGATTCCTCGAAGCGCCGCACCCGGTACAGCGCGTGCGCAATCATGTACAGCAGGCCGGCTTGGTAATAGCGTTGAGCCGGCTGAAACCCGTGGCGCTTTTCCATGAGGTGGTAGCAGCGCATTACAAACGGCGTAAACGAGGCAAAGTCGCGGCGCACGAGCATGGCATTGCGGGCAATGGACATGAGGCGGTAGAGCACGGCGGGCCGGCGGGCAAACGCCTCCTGCAAATCGTATTCGCGCAGCACATCTTGCAGAATACCATCGAAGGCCTGGCCGGCCCGGCCTTTCACGCGGGCCTGCCGTAAGCGCTGCCGAATTAGGCTGTCGGCAATGCCGGCGCGCTCTTCTTCATCGGCGGCTTTTTTATTGAGGTTGCGCCGCCGAATAATGTCTTCGAGCGGATCGGCGTGCTCGGAGTTGGCTTGCGCAATTTGCACGTTATATACCGTGTTCAGCAGGTCGTATTGTTCGTTTACGCGGGCCAGGTTCTCGGCTTTGCGCAACGTGTTCCAAGCCAGCCGCTGCACCCCCGCCTCGAACAGGTACTGCGCCAACGTAAGCAAGCTCCGCACGGAGGAAGCCGCCGTGGGGTCGTGCTGGCGCTGGCGCAGCAGGAGGTAGTCGGTGAGGTGGCGCAGCAGGCGTTTGCGCAGGGCGTAATACGCGGTGGCGTTGGGTTCCTCGGGGTAGAGTTTGGCCAGCAGCTGCGGCGTGGTATACTCTTTCTGGTGCAGCAGCAACTCGCACAGGCGCAGGTCCATACGGCCCTTTTGCTTGCGCTTTTGGCGCTGAATAAACTGAATAAAGTCTTTGCGGTCTTCGGGCGAGAAGGTAGCTAACGTGGTCCGAAGGTCGTCCATAAGAGGTAGGCAGCAAGAATAGAGGATAGGCGTAAGCAGGCAACGTAGGCAATTGGGCAACTACCCACGTTGCCACTCTAAAGAAAACAGCTTCCAAGGGATATTCAAGCTTGGTTGTGAAGCCGTAGCTGAGCCGCCAGCACCTGCTGCCGAGCAGCAAAATTTAGGCATTATCAGCCGACCTTAAAGCACAACCGTACAAGCCACTATTCTCCACTTATACATCCTCCCACTCATGGACGCTAACAACAACGGCATCGACGACAGCACCGAACTGCGGGCACGCGGTAACTGGAACGAAATCAAAGGTGAAACCAAGAAGAAATGGGCGAACCTGACCGACGACGACCTGACCTACGAAGAAGGCAAACAGGACGAATGGTTCGGCAACTTGCAGCACAAAACCGGCGAAACCATTGACGACATCAAAGCCTGGTTTAAACGCACCTTCTAGACGTTTTACCGGTTGTAAATATATAAAGAAGTGCCCTGGGCTTCATTGCTTAGGGCACTTCTTTGTAAGTAAGCTTGCAGAGACTTGACGCTTATCTAGATTGTTTAAAATTTAAAGTTTTCATATACCTATTATTAATATAATTATCCCTTTACCTTTGTCCAGACTGGTTTCAGTCTCTGCCGCCATGAACATTCATCCAGAGGAATTACGCACCCTGGGGAACCCAGCGCTGCTGCAACGGCCTAAAACAGCCTTCTTTTGCTCACGCGAGTACCCGGAAGCCATTGAGAAGCCTACCTATTTGTGGGCTCTCGAGCAGCGCTATGCTGGCAACTGTGTATTGTCCGGATTTCATTCCAAGCTAGAGCAGGCGGTGTTCCGCTACCTGTTGCAAGGCCCTGAGCAGCCCATTGTGTACGCTTTAGGCCGCGGCATCCAAACCAATCTGCGCTTTGAGTACGGCACCGAGATAGAAGCGGGCCGGCTGCTGTTCATTACCTTATTTGAGAGCGGAGTCCGCAATATCACCACCGAAACGGCCGAAATCCGCAACCTGATGGTAGCCGATCTAGCCGACCAGTTCTTTGTGCCTTACATGACGGCCAGCGGTAATATCGAGCGGCTATTGGCGCACCCGGTAGCGCAAGGCAAGCCCATCTACACCCTCGATTTGCCGGTGAATACGCCCCTGTTGCAGCGCGGTGCTATTCCGTTTCGGCCAGCTGGGGTGCTGGGCCGGCCGAAGTCCTGTCCCCCACCCCGCCCCGGTGGCCTAACCTTATAGTGCCCGTTCTGCGTACCACGGATATTTCACCTGATTCCGTGTCTCATGACTGTCACTACCTCTCTTTCTTCGGCCATACCCAACTCGCCTTCCGCGGGTATTCGGGCACTGGCCCGCTTCGGCTTTGCGGCCAAAGGCTTGGTGTATCTGTTGATGGGGTTGCTGGCGTTGCTGGCGGCTACCGGCCAGCGCGGCGGCCAAACGGCCGATAAAAAACAAGCTGTCCAGACCTTGCAGGAGTTGCCGGGCGGCCCTTTTCTACTGGGCTTCATTGCTTTCGGTTTGCTAGGCTACATTGTGTGGCGCTTTGTGCAAGCCGTGCGCGATACGGAAGGCAAAGGTTCCGGCGCGAAAGGCATTGGCCGGCGCCTAGGCTACGCGGGCAGTGGCCTGCTCTACGCTAGCTTGGCGTGGTTTGCGGCCCAACTAGCATGGAGCGGCAGCGCCAATGCAGGCAGCAATAGCCAGCAGACACTTACGGCTACGGTACTCGGCTGGCCCGGCGGCGACTGGATTATTATAGCGGTAGGCTTGGCCATTATTGGCGGCGGTATCTATCAGGTTATCAAAGCCTACTCAGGCAGTTTTCATAAGCACGTAAACGCCAGCGACCTGCCTGCCAACCAGCAGAATGTAGTGTACCGGACGGGCCAAGTGGGCTATACCGCCCGCGGTATTGTCATGGCTATTATCGGTTACTTTTTCGTGCAGGCGGGTCGCCAGTCGCGCGCTTCCGCCACCGGCAGCACCGACGAAGCTTTTGACCTATTGGCTACTATGGGACCAGCAGTGCTGGGCATTGTGGCGCTAGGGCTTATGGCTTATGGCCTCTACATGCTGGTACAAGCTCGATACCCAGTGCTGCGCGGCGTATAGCTGCTTGTGCTACGTTCTATAAAAGCCAAAGGCCCGAAACAGCAGTGTTTCGGGCCTTTGGCTTTTGAGCTGCTGCAAAAGCAGTAAACAGAACAGTGAAAACGCTCAGGCTAGATAGCAAAGAGTGAATCAGATGGTAGTTTTTATTGCACCTAGCAGGAAAGAGGAACAACGCTTTACGACTCTTTGCAAAGTCTGATTACGCAATGCTATAATTCACACCATCAACTAGTTGACTCCAACAATTTAATATACCCAATGTCTTAATATAGGTAAATATGGTTGCTAGCATTCTTGCTTGGAAGTGCATCTTTCCTACCTCACTTCCACCACTTGCTCCCTACCATGATACGCGCCATTGTTACTCTGCTTACATTGCTGTTGTTAGGCCTGTCGGCACGGGCGCAGGATGTGCTTACCAAAACCAACGGGGAAGAACTGAACGTGAAGGTGCTGGAAATAACCCCTTTCGATGTGCGTTATAAGCGCACCGATAACCCCGATGGCCCGCTTATCACTATACGGCGCGCCGATGTGTTTATGGTGCGTTACGCCAATGGCACCAAAGAAATGCTGGGGCCCGTTCCGCCTCCAAGGGAAGCCATGGCCAGCTCGGCCACTACAGGCCCCACCGTTCCCGGCGACGAGGCACCTGCCTTCGAGGAAATACACCTGAATGGGCCACGACTCGGTATTACGGTGCTAACCGGCGGCGTTGCCAGGAAAGCCGACAAAGAATACAGCCTCAACCCGTTTCTGACCCAGTTCGGCTGGCAGTTCGAAACCCGTATCTTCCGCATGCCCAATGGCACGGCGGGTTTGCTGGAGGTTGTACCCCTCATTGGCGGGCTGGAGCAAGGCAAATTTATACCGAGCCTCAATGCCCTGATTGGCATCCGGGGCCCCAAGGGGATTGAATTTGGTTTGGGCCCCAACGTTTCGCCAGCGGGGGCCAACATTGCCCTGGCCGTTGGCACTTCCTTCCGCAGCAATGGCATCAACTTCCCCGTCAATTTTGCCGTGGTGCCCGGCAACGGCGGGGTTCGGTTCAGCTTGCTGTTCGGCTTCAATTCCCGTACCCGCTAATTCCTTCTGCTTTATCTTTTCGAATACTATGCGCCACTTCCTTATCCTGTGTAGTCTGCTGCTACTCACTGCCCAAGCCTACGCCCAAGACGTTATTCTGTACACCAATGGAGAAGAGCGGCCAGGCAAGGTGCTAGGCATAACGCCTGACTCCGTTACGTACCTAACCACTGAAGCCGGCCGCTCCGATACCGTGCGCCTAGCTACTAGCAGCGTCTTTCTGATTCGCTACGCCAATGGCACCAAGGAATTATTGACTAAGCCGGCTACTGCCCCCACCGAGCAGCCCATGTCCAAGGAAGAAGCCTACGCCCAAGGACGGCTCGACGCCCGCAAGTACTACCGGGCCCCCGGAGCCTTCTGGGGTACCTACAGCGCCACTGTCTTAACAGGGTACGGTGGCCCAATCGTTGGTGTGGCCGTGGCCGCCTCCAAGCCCAGGCCCCGCAACTTTGTAGTACCAGATGCAAAGCGGCTGCAAGACCCTAACTACACGGCAGGGTATCAGCGCCAAGCGCAGAGAAAAAAAATTGGAAGTGCAGCGGGAGGCTTCGGCGCTGGCGTGGGTACTCTGGCAGTAGTTGCCGCAGTAATGGTGGCGATACTGGTTAACACTACCCACTGGTAACAACGCCAGCCCGATATTCACTGTTGGACGAGCAACAACCGAAAATCCGCTTACTGAGTGTTGATTTATAAGGTGTAGCTATTCCTTACGCTACGTAATCAACCAAATACTGGTAGCGCGGTGTAAGCTCTCCATTGCGGGCAATAGTGGCGCGTTCTACTACGTCGTCTTGCCCTTGCTCACCAAGCAGGTGCGGAAATACGTTGTCGAGGAGCTGGCGGCCAAAGTCGCGGCTGGCGTTGCGGGGTAGCTCACACGGTAGGTTGTCCACGGCCATAATGGTGATGTTGGACGGGCGCGAGTAGGCGGGCTCCAGCTCGCCGGTCTGGCAGTTATAGTCGAAGGCGGGTTCCGGGATGCTGGTGCTGCGCTTGGTGGTTGGGATGGAGCCGTTCACGTCGCAGGTTACGTCGGCAATGGTGTTGATGCGGAAGCCGGGCCGCTGCGTGTCGTGCTCGGTGAAGAGCTGGGGCGCGGCCGGGTGCCAGTAGGCGCAGGCAATCAGCAGGTCAGTAACCGGCAAAAACTTCCCGAACGTGGATTCATACTCCTGCGGATTGCGGTGGAAGTCGGGCGTATCCCACACGCGGCCGTCGCGGCGGCGGTTGTAGTCGGAGCTGCGGAGTTGGGTGTACACCGGCTCGTTGAAATCGAGGTACAGATAATCGTACACGCTCACCCTTCGGAAGCCCATCAAGTCCAGCACTTCCAGCGCCCCTTGCGCCACCCGGCCGGTGCCCGTCACGGCCATTTTGATGGGCGGCAGGCGCTTTACTTTGAAGAATTCTTCCTGCATATCCTCCATGTCCACGCACTTGTAGGCGGGCTTGAGCTGGTAGAGGTTGTGCTTGCGGCCGTAGGTGAGCAGCCCATTGTAGGCGCCCACAATGCCGGCCCAGCGCCCAAAGGCCACTATCCGCTCCCCGCCGTCGTGGTTGGTCATCAGCTCGTAATCAACGAGGGTGATGTGGTGGCGCAGCACGGCCCGTAACAGCTCCCGGTTGGCGGGCTGCTTCTTCACGGTGTGGGAAAAAAACAGGTAGGTTTTATTGGGAATCAAATCCACTACTGCCACTTCCTTCACGCCCATCAGAATGTCGCAGTCGGCCACGTCGGCGCGGACCTCCAGCCCCAGGTCCCGGTACTCTTGGTCGGAAAAGCAGCGGTGCGGGCTTTCCTGCACAATGATGCGCAAACCAGGGTATTGCGCTTGTGCTTCCACGCATTTTTTGGGCGTGAGCGGTACACGCTTGTCGGGTGGGGTTTTGCCTTCTCTGATAAGGCCGATGGTGATGGAACGCATAGGTTGGGTGGGCAGTGGGTGGGAATCGAAGCCAAATCTATAGGTTTTGCCGAGTCTAGCGCCGAGCTGCTGGGTGTATAATCTGGGCACTTGCCTGCCTCAGGTAAACTTTTAAGCAGTCAATGGATTAAGGAAGCAAACCAACAGAGGAAGCTTTTTTCAAGTTACCTTTGTTGAGGCCTCACCGCCGCCCATCCGTGCCACCTGATTTCTTTCCTGTATGTTGCTCCAACCAAAGGCCGCCGACGTATTTATTGACCGTCATAACGGACCTGATTCCGCTGCCGTGGCCGATATGCTGCGCGCCATCGGTGTCGATTCGCTCGACCAGCTTATCGACGAAACCGTGCCGGCTGCTATCCGCCTGAAACAGCCGCTGAACCTGCCCGCTGCCCTCACGGAGCGGGCTTTTTTGGCGAAGTTCAAAGGCATTGCCAGCCAGAACCGCCTGTTTAAAAACTACATCGGCCTGGGCTACCACGACACCCAGCTGCCGGGCGTAATTCAGCGCAACATTCTGGAGAATCCAGGCTGGTACACGGCCTACACGCCTTACCAGGCCGAAATTGCGCAAGGCCGCCTCGAAGCCCTCATCAATTACCAGACGATGGTAATGGAGTTGACAGGTATGGAAATTGCCAACGCCAGCTTGCTCGACGAAGGCACTGCCGCCGCCGAAACGCTGCACATGTTCCACTCGCTCAGCAAGAAGAAAAACGCCACGCGCTACTTCGTGTCGGAGCAGGTGCTGCCCCAAACTATTGACGTACTGCGCACCCGCGCCACGCCGCTCGGCATTGAGCTGGTAGTAGGTGACCATCGTACTGCCGACCTCACCGACGAAAGCCTGTTCGGCGCCATCCTGCAATACCCCGCCGCCGACGGCGCCGTGTACGACTACACCGACTTCATCTCGAAAGCCCACGACAGCAACCTGTTCGTGACCGTAGCCACCGATTTGCTGTCTCTGACGCTGCTCACGCCTCCCGGTGAAATGGGTGCCGATGCCTGCGTAGGCAACTCGCAGCGCTTTGGCGTACCGATGGGCTACGGCGGCCCGCACGCCGGTTTCCTGTCCACCAAAGACCAGTTCAAGCGCGTCATTCCGGGCCGCATCATCGGGCAGAGCATTGATGCGGCAGGCAACAAGGCCTACCGCATGGCGCTGCAAACCCGCGAGCAACACATCCGCCGCGAAAAAGCCACCAGCAACATCTGCACCGCGCAGGTATTGCTGTCAGTGCTGGCGGGTATGTACGCGGTGTACCACGGCCCCCAGCGCATCAAGCAGATTGCCGCCAACGTACACGCTCACACACAGGTGCTGGAGCAGGCCTTGAAAGCCTTGGGCCTGGAGCAGCGCAACGAGTTCTACTTCGATACGCTCGACATTCAGCTGGAAAGCGCCGAGCTGCAAGCCGCCGTGCGGCAGGAAGCCGAAGCCGCTGGCATCAACTTCCGCTATTTCGGTGAGACGCAAGTAGGCATTTCGCTGCACCAGAACACTGAGATTGAAGACGTAGCCGACATCGTGGCCGTGTTTGCCAAGGTGCTGGGCAAAGAAGCTGCTGCCACCGAGCTGCCCACCGAAATTTCGGTGAACTGGCCCGAGGCGTTGGTGCGCACCAGCCAATACCTGACGCACTCCATCTTCAACACGCACCACTCCGAGCACGAGATGCTGCGCTACATGAAGCACCTCGAAAACAAGGACCTGAGCCTCGCGCACTCCATGATTCCGCTGGGCTCGTGCACCATGAAGCTGAACGCCACCGCCGAAATGATTCCGGTTACCTGGCCGGAAATTGGCGGGCTGCACCCTTTCGCACCGCGCGAGCAGGCCAAAGGCTACACCCAGATTTTCCAGGACTTGGAGCAGTGGCTGTGCGAAGTAACCGGCTTCGCGGCCGTGAGCTTGCAGCCCAACTCGGGTGCGCAGGGTGAGTACGCCGGCTTGCTGGCCATCAAAGGCTACCACGATGCCCGCGGCGACCAGCACCGTACCATTGCCCTGATTCCGGCTTCGGCCCACGGCACCAACCCGGCTTCGGCGGTTATGGCCGGCATGCAGGTAGTAGTGGTGAAGAGCACCGAGGAAGGCAACATCGACGTGGCCGACTTGAAAGCCAAAGCCGCGCAGTACGCCGACAAGCTAAGCTGCCTGATGGTGACTTACCCCAGCACGCACGGCGTGTACGAGGAAACCATCATTGACATCTGCCAGACCATTCACCAGCACGGCGGCCGGGTGTACATGGACGGTGCCAACATGAACGCCCAGGTGGGCCTCACCTCCCCCGCCACCATCGGCGCCGATGTATGTCACCTGAACCTGCATAAAACGTTCTGCATTCCGCACGGCGGCGGCGGCCCCGGCGTAGGCCCCATCGGTGTAGTTGCCGACTTGGCGCCCTACCTGTCGGGCCACGTGGTAGTGGATGCCGATGGCCGCACCGGCGGCGCGGTATCGTCGGCACCGTGGGGTTCGGCCAGCATCCTACCAATCAGCTACGCCTACATCAGCATGATGGGCGGCGAGGGGTTGACCGAAGCTACCCGCATGGCCATCCTGAACGCCAACTACATCAAGGCCAAGCTGGAAGAGCACTACCCCGTGCTGTACACCGGTGCCAACGGCCGCTGCGCCCACGAAATGATTCTGGACTGCCGGCAGTTCAAGAAGGCCGGCATTGAGGTGGAAGACATTGCCAAGCGCCTGATGGACTACGGTTTCCACGCACCTACTGTATCCTTCCCGGTGGCAGGCACGCTGATGGTGGAGCCCACCGAATCGGAAAGCAAGGAGGAGCTGGACCGTTTCATTGAGGCCATGGTGAGCATCCGCAAGGAAATTGCCGAGGTGGAAGCCGGCCGCGCCGACGCCAAAGACAACCTGCTCAAGCACGCGCCGCACACCGCCGCCACTGTGCTGACCGAGGAGTGGAACCGCCCCTACACCCGCGAGCAGGCCGTGTACCCCACCGAGTACGTGCGCGCCGCCAAGTTCTGGCCCAGCGTGTCCCGCATCGACTCAGCCTACGGTGACCGGAACCTCATCTGCTCATGCACTTCCATCGAGGAATACGCCGACGCCGAAGAGAAGCTGGTGGAAACCGACAAAGGCCCATCGTATTAGTGCTTAGTGCTTAGTGCTTAGCGCTTAGTTTGAAAAAAGGGGGTTGGAACGATGGTTCCAACCCCCTTTTTACTCGCTGGGCTCAGCTTCAATCTTGTGCTAAGCACTAACAACTAAGCACTAAGCACTAACGACCTACCGTTGCGGGAAGCAGGTGCGGTACATGTAGCCGTTGGTGGTTTTACCGTCTTTGATGACGCGGGCTTTCACGAAATACACGTCTACGGTGTCGGTAACCTGTACCTGGGCTCCTGGCCCGACGCTCAGCAACTGTGCCGATTCCTTGGTCATGCCGTCGTATAGCACGCAGTCGACGACAGTGTTGTGGGTTACCACTTTCGTGCTGGAGCTGACGCTGCTGGTGTTTTCTTTGGCTGCGGTGCAAGCAGCTAATCCTAGCAAACTGGTGAGGAAGAGTATGGGTCTATTCATTGTCGAGATTTAAGGTTGGGGAAGGTAAATAGATTCTCAAAATAAGAAGTCGATTTTCACGGAATAATTTTAATAGCCTAGTACTTCTATATCGGGTCGTAGGGAACATTGACTGAATTGCAAACGTTAAAGTAGCAAGCAACAAAAAGCTTAATTCCAGCTTCTGGGCACAGTTTTTGAAAGCTTACTTCCAGTGTTCTTCACCTTCTTTGTTTTATGAAATTCATCACTCGCCTCTTTGCCCGACCAGCCGCATTGGTGGCTATCGGTTTTTCGCTGATTCTGGGTGTTACGGGTTGTGCCACTTCTTCCCGCGTTGGGGTTACTTCCGACTTCGACCACTCGGTTAATTTCCGGGCCTACAAAACCTGGGCGTGGTATCCGCAGCAGGCCGTTGACGCTGAAGGCGGCCCGGCCAAAGGTTACGAGTCGTTTCTGGACCAGCGCCTGCAAGCTGCCGTGGAGCGGGAGCTGTCGGCCAAAGGCCTGACCCGCGTTGACAAAGCCCCCGATCTGTACATTGCGTACAGCGCCAAGGTAGAAGAGAAGCAGCAGGTTTCGCCGTACTACAACGGCTTGGGCTACCCCTACTATGGGTACGGTTACTACGGCCGCGGTGCCTACACGCCCGTTACGCAGTACAAAGCCGGCACCGTCATCATCGACTTTGTGGATGCCAAGCGCAAGGAGCTAGCTTGGCGTGGCACTGGCCAAGCACAAGTTGATAACCAGAGCATTTCCGAAGAAGAAGTGCACCGCATCGTCAACGGCATTTTGGGCAACTATCCGCCCAACGATGCCAATGCCCGTCGCTAAGCGCGCTGACAACCATTTATTATCGGAAAGCCTCTTCTATTCGAAGAGGCTTTTTTTGTACCTTATACTATGACTTCCATTCCTCGTCCGTACTGGCCTGTTGTTGTACTGCTCTGGCTTGCCAGCCAAGGCCTCACGAGTTGCACCACCGTTGCTGAAAGCGTGTACGGCATGCGCCAGCTTGATGTGGTTGATTACCCACAGGTGCAGGAATACGCCCAGGAGTATGGTGTGGGAGTAGCACCGGGCAAAAGCTTTGCGCTGGATGTCAGCTACTACGAGTTTTTGAAGCGGCAGCCGCTGGCTTTGCAGGAAGTGGCAAAAAACCACGCCCAGCCTTTACAACTGCTGTACTACAACCGGGCCGGCCAGCTTATTTCGTACCATGTGAATTGCTACGCCGGCGGCTTCCCCAACCTCGACTGGAACCCCGATAACCAGTTGGAAGTGTTTCCGCCCGTGTCGCAGGCCCCTACTGATAGTATGCTCTCTTTCACGAAGCTAGCCCCGTTTCTGCGCACCGTGGGCGGCAGCCGTGTGCAAGCCATGGAGTCACTGGCCGATTACACGGTGGTGGTATTCTGGAGCCACCGTATGGGCCGCCAAAGCCGCCGGCTGCTAGCTGCCGCCCAGAAAAACCTGGAACGCGCGCCCGCCGGCCAGAAAACATACATAATGTATGTCAACAACGACGCTTACTTGAAACACTTAGGGATGTAGCAAACCCATTTAGCAAAAAAGCCAGCCCTTGTATAAGAGCTGGCTTTTTCACTGAATACACTATGTCTACTCCAAAATTCTAGATGGGCACGTTTACGTGGCGTTCGGCGTGGTAGCTGCTCCGTACGAGTGGGCCGCTTTCCACGTATTTCAAGCCCCGGGCCAAGCCTTCTTCGCGGTAATGCGCGAACAGGTCGGGGTGGATGAACTCAGCTACTTCGAGGTGGCGCTTGGTGGGTTGCAGGTACTGGCCCAAGGTCAGAATGTCGAGGCCGTGGGCTACTAGGTCGTCCATGGCCTTGTACATCTCGTCTTTGGTTTCGCCCAGGCCCAGCATAATGCCCGACTTGGTGCGCTTGCCAGCATCCTTGGTACGGCGGATTTGCTCCAGGCTCCGGTCGTATTTGGCTTGCGGGCGCACGAGGCGGTAGAGGCTACCTACAGTCTCTACGTTGTGCGACACCACTTCCTGCCCGCCGGCAATCATTAGGTCCAACGCTTCCCAGTTGGCTTTCACGTCGGGAATCAGGGTTTCGATGGTAGTTTCGGGGGAAAGTTGCTTGATACGAACCACGGTTTCGTGCCAGATGCTGGCGCCCCGGTCCTTCAGCTCGTCGCGGTTGACGCTGGTAATAACGGCGTGCTTCACGCCCATCAGCTGAATGGCTTCGGCTACGCGGCGCGGCTCATCGGTATCGTACTCGGTGGGGCGGCCGGTGGCCACGGCGCAGAACGAACACGAGCGGGTGCACACGTTGCCCAAAATCATGAAGGTAGCCGTGCCGGCGCCCCAGCACTCCCCCATGTTGGGGCAGTTGCCGCTTTCACAGATGGTATGAAGCTTATGCTCATCCACGAGGCGGCGCACGGCCGCATACTCGGGGCCGACGGGGAGCTTCACGCGCAACCAATCGGGTTTGCGGGCCTTAGCAGGCGCAGGTGGGGCCGGCTGGATTATGGGCAAAGTCAACAACAGATCATCCATAACACAAAGGTACAGTAGAACGCAGAAGTAAGCGCTTATAAACGAAACTGAAATGTGGCCTGTAACGTAGGCGCGCTCCGGTAGGCTCCTTATAAGAAACGAGAGGTAAGAATTGTTCCAACGGGTGCTTTCGCGCTCCTGAAACAAATCTTACCTCTCACAGGCAACTTCAAATGGACTGCCGATCAGCTTCTCGACCCCAAATAAATGGTAAGGTACACTGAAGGGTAAAAGCGGTTGTTGATATCCTTATCGGCTACGCTGGGGGCGCGCAGAATAACTGGGCGCTGGCCGTACATTTCCAGCAGCACGCCCGTTTCAATGCCAGCTACGGCGTCGCGGTAGCGGCCATACTCGAAGCTGAGGGCGGCTCGCAGATGCCCTCCAATTACTGGCTTTATTTCACTGATGCCCGTAAATAGCGGCCCACGCCCCAACAAATACCGCTGGTCTGCATGCAGGGCTGGGTCGTACTTCTCGGTGCGAATGTCTTCGCCGCCGATAGGATTGCCCCGCGAATCCCGCTGCGTATAATCGTAGTAGATGTAGTAAGGCATTTCCAGCCCGATGGATGGGCCAACCGAAGCCAGGGCGTTTACTTGCACCCCTGACTCAGCCGCTTTGCGGAATACCACTCGCTGCACCCCAATGGATGGGCGCACCACGTAAAAGAAATTGGCCTTGTCTTGCACGTAGGTACCTCCGTCGTAGCTGGCTACTCGCTGCTCTTTGCGGTGCTTCACTTCCACTAGTTCAATGGACCAGTAGCGCGACCAGCTTTCCGTTAGGACGCGCGTAGACCGCAACGAAAGACCGCCAATAAGGCCGCCCCGCGTGTTGAAATTGAGGCCATACACGAACTCCTTGCGGTACGAAGGATCATCGTTGGGCGAAGAAGACGAACCTTGAGCCTGAGCCGCAGAGCTGGTCAGTACAGCCAATAGTCCGGTCAGAGAAAGTAGATGTCGCAAGGGGAACGGAGGGGCTAATGTGGGCGGGCAAACAGAACTGAACGGTAGACCTGAGCCTACCCTATCGAAAGTACGTAAATTTACGGGCATCATCTTGTTACCTAGCTTACTTCCTTGAATATGAACACTGCCACCGCCCGCTACGCCGGTAATTTACGTACCGAAGCCACGCACACTGCCTCCGGCAACACCATCCTCACCGACGCACCCGTCGATAACCACGGCCGGGGCGAAGCTTTTTCGCCGACCGATTTGGTAAGTGCCGCTCTGGGAAGCTGCATGATGACCATTATGGGTATTGTGGCCGAACGCCTCAATGTTGATTTGACCAATGCAACGTATGACGTTACGAAACACATGGCCGCTGAGCCCCGGCGTATCCGGCAGATTGACGTGCAATTTCAGCTGCCCGCTACGCTTAGCTCCAAAGAACGGGCAACCCTGGAAAATGCTGCTCGTACCTGCCCGGTGGCTCTGAGTCTCAACCCTGAAATCCGGCAGGAGGTTCAGTTCGAATACGTAGGTTAAGTAAATGAGTTGAAGGGCAATAGCCCGCTCTAAACCAAATGTGCCGGCCAAGGCCGACCAGCTGGTTTAGAGCGGGCTATTTGTATGGGTAGGACGCGCTTTTCGCCGGAAATTAGCCTACTGCGTTTTTCACGTCGCTCAGCCGGATGCCCATGTGCGAAGCATTGTACTGGCACTCACCATCACGAATGAGCAGCAACTGCGGCGACTCGTGCTGCACGCCAAACTGCTGGGCAATTTCCGATGATATCGGCCGAAAACGGAGCAAATCGAGGTAGTAGAGCTTGGTATCAGCGAGGCCGGCATCGGCCCACTGCCGCTCGATTTTGCCTTTGGCAGCGGCGCTAATGGAGCAGCTCGTGCTGTGCTTGAAAATAAGCACCGGCTGCTCGTGCGATTCGCGTACAATTTCCTGTAGCTGCTCGGGTTGGGTTAGGGGTTGCCAGGGGGTCATGGGGAAAGTAATTGAGTAACTGAGTAGCTGAGTAAGGCTTGCGCAGTACGCCGCCAGCCTTCCGAGTGCTATTCTTTTTTCTTTTTACGAAGACGCAGATTGACGGTGCTAGGTTCACTTACGCGCGCCGCACCGGTATTGTCGAACCGGTAATTTTCCCGGCCATCGTTAGGTTGCTCTTGCCGGCCCCCACCGCCCTGCTTAAGGTCGGATTTCTCTACGTCGAGGTGCGAGTCTTTGTAGGGCGCTGGGTACTTGCGGGCGTCGCGCAGGGCACGGCGGTTGGCCGCCCGCTGATTAACCTCAGCCGTTTGAGCGAAGGCCGCGCTGCCACTCAGCGCTAGTACCAGAAATAAAGGGAAAGCGCGCATTGGATGGGAATAGAGAAGGAAGAGACAAAAGAACGATACACTACTATTTGCTCCGCAGGCAAAAATCTATCCAACTAGAAGCTGCCACTTATAACAGAACCTATTTGCTTCCAGCTTCTTAGAATGGCAGTACAATACCCAGAAACTTACGCTGCCCTACTTTATGCGTACGACGGCGCCGCTCGTACTTTGGTTTCTTAAGCAAACCGTCTTTGCCATAGCTGTTCTTTTGCGGCTTCACCTCCACAGGTTCCGCGCTGGCGGCACTGCCGTCGGCGTTGGCATCATCCGAGCCTTTGGCGGCTTTTTTTACTTTGGGCTGCGGGGGTCCTTTGGGGCTAGGCAGTGCATAGCGGTGGCAGCCCGCCTCTGTGAGCAATAACAGGCTGCTAACCAACAGAATAAATAAGCTTCTCGTCTTCATGATGCGCGGTGCATTGTTCCCTGATATGCTTCCTAAACCACCTATGTACTGCGGGCCAACTTAACAAAGCGCGGCGGCTACCTCAGCGTTATAAACTAATAATTCAGTAACCGGTCCACGGCTTCGCGTAGGCGCTGCTGGGGCAAGAACTGCTTTTCTAGGTTGGGGGAGAAGGGAATAGCAGTGTCAAGGGAGCCTACGCGCTGGATGGGGGCATCGAGGTGCTCGAAGCAATGCTCGGCAATCCAGGCTCCGATTTCGCCACCGAGGCCGCCCGTGAGGGTGTCTTCGTGCAGCAGCAGCACCCGGCCGTTCTTGTTCACGGTTTCGCGCACGGCGTCCTGGTCCCAAGGCAGCAGGGTGCGCAAGTCCAGAATATCGGCATCGAGGTTTAGTTCGTCGGCTAGGGCCAGGGCCCAGTGCACGCCCGCCCCGTAGGTGATGATGCTGATGGTTTCGCCCTGCCGCACGAGGGCCGCTTTGCCAATAGGCGTGGTGTAGTACGCATCGGGCACCGGCGCCGACACGCTACGGTACAGCAATTTATGCTCGAAGTACAATACCGGGTTTGGGTCTTCGAAGGCGGCGCAAAGCAGGCCTTTGGCATCGTGGGGGTTGCTGGGGTACACCACTTTCAGGCCGGGCGTGTGCGTGAACCAAGCCTCGTTGCTTTGCGAGTGAAACGGGCCAGCCGCCGTGCCCGCGCCGGTGGGCATGCGCACCACCACGTCGGAATTCTGGCCCCAGCGGTAATGGCTTTTGGCGAGGTTGTTTACAATCTGGTTGAAGCCGCAGGTTACGAAATCGGCAAACTGCATTTCTACCATGGCCTTCTTGCCCTTAATACTCAGCCCCAAGCCCGCGCCCACAATGGCTGATTCGCAGAGCGGCGTGTTGCGTACCCGCGCTTTGCCAAACTGCGCCATAAAGCCCTCGGTAATCTTGAACACCCCGCCATAATCGGCAATATCCTGGCCCATCAGCACTAGCTCGGGGTAACGCTCCATGCTCTGCCGCAGCCCGTCGGAAATGGCATCCACGTAGCGTTTATCGGAAGTGCTTAGTGCCTCGTGCTTCGTGCTTAGGTCGTGCTCAGCACTAGGTACAAACGGGGCGTACATGTCGGCTACTTCTTCCTGCACGTCGGCTGTGGGCATGGGCACCGCGTCGGCTACGCGCAGGCCTTCCTCGATTTCGCGCTTGATGGTTTCGCGGAAGCGCATGCGGGCTTCTTCGTCCAGAATACCTTCGGCGAGCAGCCACTTCTCGTAGGTTTCCACCGGGTCTTTCTGGGCCCACTCCTCAAACAGCTCCTGCGGTACATACTTGGTGCCGCTGGCCTCTTCGTGCCCGCGCATCCGAAACGTGAGAGCCTCCAGCAGCACCGGACGCGGGTTGCGGCGCAGGTCTTCGGCCAGCCGGGTTACGGTGTCGTACACTTCCAGCACGTTGTTGCCGTCGATTTGCAGGGCCTCCATGCCGTAGGCGGGGCCTTTATCAATGAAGTAGTTGCAGCGGAACTGCTCCCGGCTGGGAGTGCTCAGGCCGTAGCCGTTGTTTTCGATGATGAAGATAACCGGCAGCTGCCACACCGCGGCCACGTTCAGGGCCTCGTGAAAGTCGCCTTCACTGGCGCCGCCGTCGCCGGAGTACGTTACGGTTACTTTCTGGCGATTATCCAGCAAATCGGCCAGCGCAATACCATCGGCCACGGCCAGCTGGGGGCCGAGGTGCGAAATCATGCCCACAATGTGGTGCTCATTGGTGCCGAAGTGGAAGCTCCGGTCGCGGCCTTTGGTGTAGCCGGTGGTTTTGCCCTGCCACTGCGCAAACAGCCGGTCGAGGGGCACGTTGCGGCCCGTGAATACGCCCAGGTTGCGGTGCAGCGGCAGAATGTACTCGTCGGGCTCCAAGGCCAGGGTGCTGCCCACTGAAATAGCCTCCTGCCCAATGCCCGAAAACCATTTGCTTACTTTGCCCTGCCGCAGCAAAATCAGCATTTTTTCCTCAATCAGGCGCGGCTTCAGCAGGTGCTGGTAGAGGTACAGCAGCGTGTCGTTGGAGTAGTCTTTCCGGTCGAAATGCATGGGGCGGGGCGAGGGGGATGGTTGTCGGGGCCAAAAGTAACGGATTGGGCCGTAGGCGGAATAATTCATACCTCTTGATCCGGCGAATGGCAGCGGCTACTGGAAATTAGTATCTTCAAAGGTACTGGTCTATTTCCACCTACTTATATCTACTGCTATGCATCGTCTATCCTGTCGGCTCTCCGTTGGCGCGCTCCTGCTAGGAGTTCCGGCGGCCCAGGCCCAAGTTACTGCTTCCGCCACCGACAGCCTGGCCAGTGTAGCTTCGCGCTGGCTGTTTGGCGGGCGGCTAGGCGCGGCCGTATCGTTTTACCGCTCCAACGATAACCTGTCGAACGGCAGTAACTCGCACCTCGGGCCGGCGGTGTCGGTGCTGGGCGGGTACTACATACGGCCGCTCCGGGTGTGGCTGGTAGCGGAGCCGGGGTATGAGCAGCGGCGGCTACCAGAATCCAGTAACAACTATTCGTATCTCACGCTGCCCCTATATGTGCGCACGGGCTTGCCGGCCAACCGGATGCACGTATTGCTGGGCGGCGGGCTGGCGGGGCGGCTAGGCCCGGCGCCGGTTCAGCCCGCCTACAACCTTATTGCTTTTCAGACCCGTGACGGGTTTGTGCTCTTAGGACTAGAAAGTGACTACCTGCACCGCCACCGGCGGGCGGCTGCACTGAGCGTCTGGGCCCGTTACGGCATATCGGCCACGTATAGCACATATAACTACGCGCCGAGCGGCAACCGGTACCAGGATGGCGAGGTGAAACAGGTGCTGCTGGGTGTGGCCATTGCACCGTACTGGTATCGGTAGGCGCTACGGAAGGCCGTAGGGTGCGGGGCTGGTGGGCGGCTTTGCGGCTTACGTACTTGCTGATAGTATACCCGCGGGCCGGCTGACTGCCTTTCGGCCAGGGCAGCAAGTGGGGCAGTCGTTACTGGTGCTGTTGCTTGTTTTCTCGCACGTTTTTTTGATTGACAAAATTTTCAACAGCTCAGCTTGTCTGCTTTTCTGCCCTAAACCATGAATGGCAGGCGGGCGGCCTCATGCTTGAAACTCCGGGTGACATCGGCAAAAGCATGCATTACAACCTATTGCATATCAACCCCATATATAAATAATAGACAGGCTTGGCAACGCATTGTTGGCTTGCGGTTCAGCCTTCTTGTCCTGGAGTTATTAAGGGTTCCAAATCAGCTATTCGCAGAGAAGTTAAGGGCATTGGCAACCGGGCTCTTGCTGAAGCCACGTTTATTGATGAGTTTCGGGGTAGCATTGCGGTAAATACTTCCGCTGTACTTTCTTTTTGACAGCTTATCCTATGTTGTTTTTACCTCTGGCACTGCGTTTTGCGGCGCAGGTACCCAGCCCTTCTGTCGGTTCACCTCTGCGTATGCTGTTAGCCGCTCGGTTACTCCTGTCAGCACCTAGCACGCCGTATGCTGGCAGGCCACACCACCAGCGCGTAGTGTAGCTGTCACGCCTCTCCCGCGCCCGTTTGGTGCCATTAGTATCCTTGGCAACCATATAGTACCTGCTCTGCCTAGTACCCCTGCCCCCAATTTCCCACCAATTACCCGAATGAGTCACCCAGTAAAAAAGCAGTTACTGCTTTTGATGTTGGTTCTGTTTGTAGCACTGGACCTGGGCTACACCTTCATCCAAGCCTACCAACTCCCCCTCGAAGGCGACCTGCCTTCCATCGTACTGCCTGATTCGAACTGCCAACGCGTTTTGCACGACCCGTTTGGGTGGGCGGTGCTCACGCGCAACGAGGTGTACGTGGCCCCCAACCGCTTTTTTGCGCATGCGGCCATGGTCAGCTACTTCAAGTCTGTGCCCTTTGCCCTGCAACGCTTCATCGACCCCATCAGCAGCGTCTACGCCGCGTGCGCCCTGTTTGCCGTCGGCGTGCAGGCCCTGCTGCTTTACGTGCTTGGTGTGTATATCAGCGGAACCTACAGCCTGAAGTCGTATACTCCGTGGCTGGCTATGGCCCTATTGGCGCCGCTCTTCCAGCTAACGGGCTACAACGACCAGATGGGCATTCTGGACCACTCCATCACCTACACGTTTTTTTACGCGTTTCCGTTGGCGCTGCTGCTGTTGTTGCTGCTGCCTTTTTATCGGGCGGCGTATCAGGGCCAGCCGTTGCAGCTAAGTTGGCCGCGCCGCATAGCGCTGATAGGCTTGATGGTGGTGCTGGCTTTCAACGGGGCTATTATTACCGGCGTGGTGGCCGTGCTGTTCTTTGGTATCATCATACACTGGGTGCTGAAACACCGGCAAGAAGGTGCGTTTTTCCGCCCAGCTCACTGGCTAACCCACTTTCGTCGGACGCCGCAGCTACCGGTTGCCTTACTGGGCTTGTTCACGCTGCTTTGCCTGTACTCGCTCTACATTGGCCTCAACGAGCAGGAAAGCCGCATTCCTTCGCCGCCCCTGTGGCAACGCTACCTCCGTATTCCGATGGGTATTCTGTGGCAGTTTCGCAAGCTGGGGCTGCCGCTGCTGCTGCTTGCGTGCCTGGCCAACGTGCAATTTATCCGGCGGTTGCTGCCTGCCACGGCCACCACTGAGCGCATGGTTCGGATTTTGAAATGGGTAGGGCTTTTTACCTTGGTGTATCTGCTGTTGCTACCGCTCGGAGGCTACCGCACCTACCGTCCCCTCATTGTTCGCCGCGACTCCGACATGCCGGTGATTATGTGCTTGATGTTCTTTTATGGTCTTTCCACGTGCTTTTTGCTTACCTACCTGCATGGCCGCAACCGGCGCTGGTACATGCTGGGGGTGGTCTTGTTTTCAGCCATCTTCCTGAATGCCAACAAGCCGTGGCTCCGCGACAACAACACCTGTGAGCGGAAGAGCCTGGCCCAACTTGCCCAAGCCCGTGAAGCAGTGGTACCGCTTTGTAACGAGTGCAGCGTATTGGATTGGAACAAAACCCAGGCGCCCGAAAACTCGGAAACTGCGGCGCAAATGCTGCGCTACTGGCGCATCACACCAGACAAAAAATTGTATTTCAACAAGTAAGCACTGTTTTTTAAAGCAGTGCTGATTGCAGCCAACCCCCTACTTTTTTAGGAGTATCAATGTCTCTGGTCTGTAGCTGAGGTATTGCTAAGTTGACTATATCCGCAAAGTACGCTCCATCGTTAGCGCAGTTCCAGGGGAACTATTCTTGGTTTTCTTGGTTGCATAACTCGCTTCAAAGGCCAACTTTGTAGGTAGCTTAGCTTACCTAATGAAGAAAAAATATCTATTTCTGCTGCTGGTCTTGTTCGTGCTCCTGGACCTGAGCTATACGTTCTTCCAGGCTTACCAACTCCCCCTCGAAGGCGACCTGCCTTCCATCGTGCTGCCCGGCCCCGAGTGCCAGCAGATTCTGCACGACCCATTTGGGTGGGCGGTGCTCACGCGCAACGAGGTGTACGTGGCCCCCAACCGCTTTTTTGCGCATGCGGCCATGGTCAGCTACTTCAAGTCCGTGCCTTTTGCCCTGCAACGCTTCATCGACCCCATCAGCAGCGTCTACGCCGCGTGCGCCCTGTTTGCCGTCGGCGTGCAGGCCCTGCTGCTTTATGTGCTTGGTGTGTATATAACGGGTAGTTACCGGCTCAACCACCTGAACAATTGGCTGGCTATGGCCTTGCTGGCTCCACTGTTTCAGATAGCCGGCTACAACGACCAGATGGGCATTCTGGACCACTCCATCACCTACACGTTCTTCTATGCCTTCCCCATGACGCTGCTGCTGCTGCTGCTGTTGCCATTTTTTCTGGCGGCATCCAAGGGGCAGCCGTTGCAGCTGAGCTGGCCGCGTTGCATAGCATTGGTGGGGTTAATGGTGGTACTGGCTTTCAACGGCGCTATTATTACCGGTGTGGTAGCCGTACTGTTCTTCGGTATTGGCCTGCACTGGGTGATAAAGCAATGGCAAACGAGCGGTGGGTTCCGCCCAGCTCAGTGGGTTCGGCAGATTCCACGGCTCCCGGCTATCCTGTTAGGTTTATTCACAGTGCTGTGCCTGTATTCGCTCTACATTGGCCTCAATGAGAAGGAAAGCGTTGGCCATGTTATGCCACTGTGGGAACGATATACCCGCATTCCGTCGGGCTTATTCTGGCAATTCCGGAAGCTGGGCCTGCCGCTGCTGGTTATTGCTATTGGTATCAATGCGTTTTTCATAAGCCGCAAGCTCCCCAGCACCCCAGAAAGCCAGCGTATTCTATTGATTTTGAAATGGCTAGGCTTGTTCGCCCTTATTTATCTGCTGCTGTTACCGCTTGGTGGATACCGCCAATACCGCCCCCTTATTGTTCGCCGCGACTCTATTCTACCAATAATCCTGGGAGGTATTGCTTTCTACGGTCTTTCCACCTATTTCCTGCTCTACCATTTGCCGGCCCAGGTGCGCCGCTGGTATATATTGGGGGTGGGGGTGTTTGCAGCCATTTATATTAATGCCGACAGTCTGAAGCTGCCAGCCCCAGAAAACAACACCTGTGAGCGGCAGGGGCTAGAACGGTTGGCTGCTGCCACCGAGCCTATTGTGCGTGTAAGTGCCGAGTGCTCGGTAATGGCGTGGTGGAAGATAGACAACCCGAATTATTCGGAAACCAATGCGCAACTCCTAGAGTATTGGGGCATAACTCAAGGTAAAAAGCTGTATTACCACCAAGGCTGGTAGCACTGATTCACGGTCCGTAGATTCATAAGATGAAGGCCGTGCAACAAGCCGCCAGGCGCAAACTATAGCCTACTCGAACCCAGCATCCCGGTTATCGGTTTGCTAATTACGCTCCCCTTACTTTCACTTTATGATTCATTTCGAAGAATTCACGCTGACCAACGGCTTGCGCTGCATAGTTCACGAAGACCATACCACTCCCATGGCCGTGCTGGACGTGCTCTACGACGTAGGCTCGCGCGACGAGGACGCTTCGCACACCGGCTTTGCCCACCTGTTTGAGCATTTGATGTTTTCGGGTTCCGTCAATATTCCTAGCTACGACGAGCCGTTGCAGCGCGTTGGCGGCGAAAACAACGCCTTCACCTCCCCTGATGTCACCAACTACTACCTCACCGTTTCGGCTGCCAACCTGGAAACCGGTTTCTGGCTGGAATCCGACCGGATGCTGAACCTGGCCTTCTCCGAGAATGGCCTGGAGGTGCAGCGCAAAGTGGTGGTCGAGGAATTCAAGCAAAATTACCTGAACCAGCCCTACGGCGACGTGTGGCTGAAGCTGCGCCCAGTAGCTTATCAGCACCACCCGTACCGCTGGGCCACTATTGGCAAGGAAATCAGCCACATCGAAAACGCGGTGATGGACGATGTGCGGGCTTTCTTCAAGAAACATTACGCTCCGCAGAACGCCATTCTGGTGGTGGCCGGGGCTGTAACCGTAGCCGAGGCGCGCCGCTTGGCAGAAAAGTGGTTTGGCCCGATTCCGGGCGGGCCGCGCTACGAGCGGCAACTGCCCGTAGAGCCCCGGCAAACTGAGCCGCGCTTCTTGGAAATAACCGCCGACGTACCGCTCAATGCCTTGTACAAGGTATACCACATGCCGGGCCGTACCGCCGACGCCTACTACAGTGCCGACCTATTGGGCGACCTGCTGGGCCGGGGCAAATCCAGCCGCTTGTATCAGCAGCTAGTGAAGGATCAGCAGTTGTTCAACTCTATTTCGGCCACTGCCACCGGCTCTCTGGAGCCAGGTTTGCTCGTTATCAGTGGCAAGCTGAATGCCGGTGTAACGTTGGAAGCCGCTGATGCTGCCGTGGAAAAGCTCATAGCCGCTCTACACAGTGAACTGGTTTCAACAGAGGAACTAGAGAAGGTGAAAAATCAGGCCGAAGCTAGTATCGTGTTCGGAGAAATAGAGCTGTTAAATCGGGCTATGAACTTGGCTTACAGCAAGCTCATGGGCAATACCAACCTGGTAAACGAGGAAGGTGCCAAGCTCCAAGCGGTAACCCCCACCGATGTGCAGGTGTCGGCCCGTGAAATCCTGCGCCCCGACAACTGCACAACGCTCTACTATCGGGCGCAGCCCCGCCTTACGGCTCCCGCCACTGCGGATCCTGTAGAAGCAGCCACGGCCGAGTAAGCGTCCACTGCCCGCTCATTATACTCACAACAAGAAAGCCAGCCCGATAAATCGAGCTGGCTTTCTTGTTGAACTTGCAGTCTAAAGACTTACTGAAAGGGTTTGCCAGGGCCTACCAACCGCTGCCGCCGGATCCCCAGCCATCGTCTTTCTTCTTGGCCGGAGCAGCTTTCTTAGCTGGCGCAGCAGCGGCTTTCTTAGGAGCAGCAGTAGCACCGCCCGAGGCCTTGGTAGCCGTAGCTGATGCCGATGCGGCTACGGGAGCAGCCGGAGCTGGAGTTTCTACAATCGGAGCTGGCTCTGGCTCCGGGGCTGGCGCAGGCGTCACCACCGGGTCGGGGCGGCGTACGTTGCGGCGTATGTAGGGGGCAATGGGACGGCCCCGGTAGTCGGTAGTAACGCGGTGCGAAGGAGCCGCCGTGAAACCAGGTGCTACCACTGAGCCACCGGGCTGCATTTCAGTTGACGCAGCGCTAGTGGCAGCCGCTCCACCAAAACCTCCTTTGCCGGAAGTCATTTCGTTTTCAACAGCCGGAGCAGCAGGCGTTTCTTCAACGGCCGCAGCGGGTGCAGCAGTGGCTTTTTTGGTGGTTGCGGCTTTTTTAGGAGCTGGCTCTGGAGCGCCCCAGCCATCGGAAGAGCCCCACCCATCCGACGATTTCTTTTTGGTTTGGGCCTGGGCTGGTGCCGCCAGCATTGCCACAGCTGCCAGCAACAAGGGTAGAACAAGACGCTTCATAGGAGTAAGTCGTTAGATATAATCGTGCAAGTTACAGACCTTCACACAGCTAAGAAAGCCCGGCTACACATTCTCTTCAAACACCTTGGCAAAAGAGAAGTTCCCCTTCTTAAAAGACAGCTACGGGAAATTTTCCGGCATCTACAGCTCGTTCTTCAACGCCCAATCTACGGCCGTAGTATGGCACTTGGTTGAACCAGGAAATTCATTGAATGCAAAGAGCGGCCCCATCCTACCGGACAGAGGCCGCTCTTCATGGGTATATAGGCAAAGCCGCGCGGTGTTTTACTGCTTTTTGCGAGCAGGATACGTTACCGCTTCTTGCTTTTGGTGGCTGCTGGGGCTGATTTGGTAGGCGCCGTTTTTTCCGACGACATGGACGTGGCACTAGTAGCCGCTACTTTAGGAGCCTTTTTTTTCAGCGGCCGGCCCATGTAATCGGTGGTAGGCGGGCTGGGCATGTTTAGGCGCAGGCCAGGAGCCAGCTTCATATCATCTTCGTTGCGCCGCCCCGAACGGTCGTAGCGCGCGTAGGCGCCAGAACGGGCTTTGGCCTTGGTATTGCTGGTACGGTGGTAGCCGTTGGCTGCTTTTTTGGTGCCCGTTGGGCGGGCTACTTTTTGCGCCTGCGCTTCCGCAACGGAAAATAAGCTGATCAGAATGAGGAGCAAACCTGGGAGGGGAAAGAAGCGCATGGGCGTATTGGTTAAGTGAAAGCAGTCATGGAATTTCACTTACGCAAAACCACGCACTTCGGTCGGTTCTACCAGCTCGTTGAGTTGTTGGCGGCTACGGAAGTGTTTTTGCTGGCTTTAGCAGCTACCGTAGACGCAGCTTTTTTCTTGAGCGGCCGGCCCCAGTAGTCGGTGCTGGGCTTGCGGTACGGCGACGAGCTCATGCCGGGTGCCGCCATTACGCCGGAAGAACGCATCATCGGGTCGGTGCTTTCCTCGGCGGCGTAGGCTGCTTCGCGGGCAGCAGCGGCAGTGGTCAGGTTTGTCGATTTTTTCTTGAGCGGCCGGCCCCAGTAGTCGGTGGTGGGTTTGCCGTGCAGGCTCAGGGGCTGGCCGGGAGCCGTGCTCCAGCCCATGTTGTATTGAGGCGTTTCCTCGGTAGCAGCGGGTGCGTCGGCCCACGAATCGGTGGCGGCCGAAGCCTGGCTTTGCGCGAAAGAAGTGCTGAATGAGGCAGCCACCAGGAATGCAGAGAGCAGGAAAGTTTTCATAGCAAGAAGAAACAAAACGGAGGAAGGAATTGCAGTTAAATACTTGAACTACAGTAGCTCGCATGAACGGGTGGCGCCCCGCGTTCCGGTTGTAAGCCGCTGGTGATAGAGGCTTTTGCAGCAACCGTACCAACTTTTCATTTTCTGGGAACCAACTGCGTAATTTTAATTTAGCCCCCATTTACCTACCAAGTGGATAGTATCTGCCCAACACCAAAACCAGCAGTCAGCCGCTTATCTTTGCCTTACTATGCAGGAGAATATCTCGCGGCTACGCGCCGAAATCGAAGCCTACGACCTGAGCACGCCCGAACTGCTCGACCAGTTTCGTATTGCCTACACCGGCCGCAAAGGCCAGCTGGCCGACCTTTTCGACCAACTGAAAACTGTGCCGCAGGAGCAGCGCCGCGCCGTGGGACAGGAGCTAAACCAGCTAAAACAGCAGGCGTTGGCCCGGTTCGAGGAGCGCCAGCAGGAGTTGGAATCAGCCACCCGCAACGCCCCCGCCGATCCTACCTTCGACTACACGCTGCCCGCCGTTCCCAACCAGCTAGGCACCCGGCACCCGTTGAATCTGGTGCGCGAGGAGATTGTGCGCATCCTGTCGCGCATCGGCTTCAATGTGGCTGAGGGGCCCGAAATCGAGGACGACTGGCACAACTTCACGGCGCTCAACTTCCCCGAGAACCACCCGGCGCGCGACATGCAGGACACGTTTTTCGTGCACCGTACGCCCGGCGAGCCGGAGTGGCTGCTGCGCACGCACACCAGCCCGGTGCAGGTGCGCGTAATGCAAACCCAAAAACCACCCATCCGCAGCATCATGCCCGGCCGGGTGTACCGCAACGAAGCCATTTCGGCCCGCGCCCACATGATGTTCCACCAAGTGGAAGCCTTGTTCGTGGACGAAAACGTAAGCTTCGCCGACCTCAAGCAAACCGTGTATTACTTCGTGCAGGAGCTGTTCGGTTCTGATGTGCAAGTGCGGTTTCGGCCCTCTTTCTTCCCCTTCACCGAGCCCAGCGCCGAAATTGACATCACCTGCCTGATTTGCAAGGGCAAGGGCTGCAACATCTGCAAATACACGGGCTGGGTTGAAATTGGGGGCTGCGGCATGGTCGATCCGGCTGTGCTCGAACAATCTGGCATCGACCCGGAGCGTTACTCGGGCTACGCCTGGGGGATGGGCATTGAGCGGATTACCATGCTCAAGTACCAGATCAAAGACTTGCGCCTGTTCACGGAAAACGACCTGCGGTTTTTGCGGCAGTTCGAGGCCGTGCAGTAGCCGAGCTACAACCCAGGACGCTTTTTCGCTGCTTCCACAAGCCTATCCTACTCAGATGCACAAAAAAACAATAGCAGCTACCTCACGCCTGCGCCGCTCTTTCCGCAAGGGCTGTGTGCTGGCGGTAGTGTGCCTGGGTTTCCTGCTGACCGCCTGCGGTTCCGACTCCAACAACGTGGAGCCACAGATACCTTACGTCAGCTTTTCGGAAAGCATCAACCTCACCAACCAGCAGTACGTGAATCTGCGGGCCGACAATGGCGCCGCTTACGTTACGGGCGGCTTAAGAGGCCTGATAGTGGTGCGGCAGAGTTCCAGTACGTACGTGGCCTTCGACCGGAACTGCTCGTACCGCGTCAACGATACCACCTGCTCTCGTGTTAGCATTGACCCCTCGCGACTATTTTTGAAAGATGCTTGCTGCGGTTCTCAGTTCGACTTGCAGGGGCGTCCGCAGAGTGGTCCGGCCAGTCGTTCGTTGCGGCAGTACACTACTACGCTTTCCGGAAACATCCTGAATATCACTAACTAGAAGTTTTTTCTTGATTATTTTAGAGTAAATGTTTGCACAGACTGGCTTCGTACACTAATATTGCACCCGCAACGACAGATAAACGTCGCCATAACCGCTTCCTTAGCTCAGCCGGTTAGAGCATCTGACTGTTAATCAGAGGGTCCCTGGTTCGAGCCCAGGAGGGAGCGCCAAGCACTAGAAAGCCCGCCCTTACCGGCGGGCTTTCTTTGTTTCCAGCCTGTGCAGGCATTTTCGGGGTTTGGTACTCCGGCTGTTTTCGGTTAATTCCGGGTATGAACCGGGAACGTAACCGGGACATAGCCGAAAAACCCCATGCTGCTCACTACGCTCTACAAGAAGAAAATTAGCGTGCGACTGTACCCGCGGCTGGCAGCCACCAACAAAAAAGGGCTGTGCCCGGTGCGGCTTACGGCGCGCTGGCACGGTGAAGAGTTGCAGGTAGACACGGGCGAAATCGTGCTGCCCAGCCACGTAAACAAGGACGGGGACGTTGAAACGCTGTGGAACGGGCAAGGTGTGGTAGAAGGGCGCAGGCTGACCGAGCCGGGAGAAAGGTACCATGCCGACCCACCCCGATACGGCCGTCAACATCAATGCCCGGTTGATGAAGATGGTGAAGCAGGTTACTGACACGTTCAACCGGCTCTACGACCTGGCACCCGACCAGAAGGTGACGCGGGCCGCCATGCTGGCCGAACTGCTGCCGGCCCACGCCGCTGGCCGCAAGGCCGCGCCCGCGCCAGTGCCAGCGAAGCTGACTGAGTTACGGACCTTCCGGCAGGTGCTGGACGAGTGGAAGCAGGAAAACCGCAACCTAGCCAAAGACTAGCTACGGAAGTATGACCAGTTGGCGACGATGATGGAAACCTGGCGGCCTGACCTGCGGCCGGAGCAGGTGACGCAGAAGGTGGCCAAAGAATACCTGCAGCACCTGCTGGATTTGCAGAAGTCGGACGCGACTATCAAAGTCCACTTTGCTGGCATCCGCAAGTGGCTGGAGCAGCTGAAACTGAAAGCGGATATGCCGCGGCCGCAAAACGTGGGGCATTGACGTGGACGGGGACTCGATGCAGCCTCAGCTGCGCTCGGGTATGCAGGTAGCCGCCGTGCTGATTCCACTGGAAGACTGCAAGTATGCGGTGAGCGGGGTGTACGCCGTGGTATTCGGCAGCCAGTTTGCCATCAAGCGCATCAAGGACAATGACCTCCTGACGAAAGGCTACCTGGTGCTGCACTCCGACAACGAAAACGCCGGCAGCCTGACGGTGGCCGGCGAAGACATCCGGTATATGTGGCGGGTGCTGGAAATTATGCGAGGCTGGATTATCGCTCGGCCTGTGCATTTGTGGTAGGCATTTGTGCAAGCCTCGCTTGCACAAATGTGACATCGGAATGGGCTTCCGTGAACCGACTTACGCACTGCAGGTTGCCTGCAGTGCGTAAGTCGGCTTTAGCCTTATCTTGCCCGCGCTATTTCAGATGAATCTACTTTATATTTATATATGCAGGCCCTACCTTTTAGTCCATCGTCGGTCAGACCTTACACGTCACGTACGTACCAGGTGCAAACGGACACCAGCACCCGCGTGCGTGACCGGACCGTCAGCAACTCCATTACCACAACGCTCCGCCAGACCCACTATGGCCGCACCAAGCACGGCACCGCCGCCGTGTTTGTCGAACTGCTCGACTTTCAGCAGACCGATCAGTCGCCGCTAGCCGTGTTGTTGAAGGACCTCAACCCGGTCAACAACCAGCTGCTGTTCGAGGTAAGCGCTTACGGCGACTTACTGGCTATCCGCAACCTAGAGGAAGTTCAGGAGCAGTGGCGGGGCCTGCGACCCCACATCGTGGCCAAATACGGGCGCACGGCAGAAGGACGTGCTTTTATCGAGGGCTTTGAACAGCGACTCAGTTCCGACTCTTTGCTCAGTAGCTTCCTGCATAAGGGCGCTTATGGCATCCTCTTCCCTGGCGTATTCAATCCGACGGGGCCGGCCGGTGCTATTCGCTGGGGCTCCAGCGAGCGGCTGATGAGCGGCTTTTTTGGCAGCATCGATCTACCGCTGAAGATGCATACCAGTCTAACGCCCGACAGCGGCGAGCCGGGCCCGAGCCAGTTGCACGTAACAGGTGAGATTAATGATAGCCGTTTTGATGCATCTGGGTTTCAGGCGCTGGTCAAGCAGGCCATGGATATGATCAACTTCCAAGTAGTCCACCACCTTGACTGCCGCGAACAGTACGACTTGGACAATGCGGGCTGGCTTACGGCGGGCCAGCAGGAACTGACCTTTACGGTGGACAACTTCTATCACCAGTACACCCGGCACAAGCTAAAACTGGTCTAAGATGGCAAGCGAAGGCGATAAGTACATCACCAGCAGTGCTTGGCTCCGGTGCGACAAAGGCGCCACGCCCGGACCGCTGATGGCCACGTCCAAAACCGTGAAGCTCTACGGGCAGGATTGGGCCACACAGGTTGATGCGGTGCCCTTGGTCAACATTCCCTCCTTCGGCATGTGCATGGTGACGCGCACGCCCTGCGCACCGCTCACGGCGCTGTGGACCAACGTGATGGAAACCGTCAGCGTCCAAGGCCAAAAGCCGCTGCTTGACGTCTCCACCTGCCGATGTACGGTCGGCGGCGTGATAAAAATCTTCTTCACCCAACAGGCCGCGCTGGCAGCCGGGCCCGCGCCGCTCAGCCAGGAAGACGCTGCGGCCGAGCAGGAAGCGAAAGAGGAGGCCGAGTTCTGGGGTAACGTAGGCAAAGGCCTGCTGATTGCCGCGGCCGTGGTTGGAACCGCCGCCATTATCGTAGGCTCCGGCGGTGCGGCACTGGCCGTGCTGGGGGCGGCAGCGGCAACCGGAGCCGCTGTGGGCGGCGTAGGTGGCGCCGTGGCGGGTGGCATCACCGGCGGCGCCGAAGGAGCGGTATCCGGCTTCTTCCAAGGGGCGGTTTTCGGGGCGCTGGGCGGTATCGCCGTAGCCAGCGGAGCCGGCGTTGTAGCGGGGGCGCTGGCCGTTGGAGCAGCAGGAGCCGGCGTCGCCAGCCTGGGTTTTCTGGGAAAAGCCTATTACTACAACCCCAGCCGCGAGAACGGCTTGGTACTGGTCGGGGCCGGCGCGGGAATGATAGCCGGGGGCCTGACAGCGAAGGGAATAGGTAGCGCGAGGTCGGCTGCCATCCGATCTGGTTCGCTGTCCGAGGGTATTGCTAACTTAGTGAAATCGGTTCAGGAAGAAGCCCTGAATCGAGTAGCTAACTTATCAGTAAACAGACGAGGGCCTTGCTACAGTGGCGTATATGACCCGTTAACAAAACAGACTCATTACGGCGAAAATTTCAACATAAGCAAGCCAGCGGGTCGGGCGGCGTACACAAAGTTTTATGAAGAAGCCCATCCGGTTGTTAAAAACCGGATCGACGCCCAAAACGAGGCCTTGCGCAATGGCACGGCTACTGCCAAAGAGACGGCCGGAACTCCCGGCGCACACTCGGAAGTTGTTGCACTGGATAAAACCCTAAAGGCGCGGGAGGCTTATACTGGCCGACCAGCAACGGAAGCAGACCTAGCAGACTTTCACCTTCACAATCGGTCTACGATGAATGCGACTGCCGGACAGCCGATGAACCGCTGCGATAACTGCCGCAACATCACGGATGGGGTTAACACTATAGATCACAACTAGACTTTCGCGTTATGAACATGAACAGGATCAATATAAATGCCTTGGAGGGTAAGATCGACCAGAATGTGACTGTACTCTACCAAGATGGCAAGCCCTACACGGGCACCGTGTATGAAACGTTCCAAGGCAGAACGGATGTGGAGTACGAAGTTGTGAATGGCGTAAAGCAAGGTAGAGAAACCGAGTTCTATCCCGACGGTACTATACAGTCGGTGAGCTACTATGTTGGCAATCTGCTTGACGGCCCGTTGATGCGCTACCATGAAAACGGCGCCGTCGAAGAAAAGGCGCTGTTTGAAAAAGGGGTGTGCGTCCGCTCTACCTCTTATGATGAGGTAGGTCAGGTAGTCGAAGAATATACCATCGACGAGAAAAGCGCCGAATACCCTTGGCTGATGCATCTTCGGCAAAAGATGGGTGCCTGACCACGCCGCTATGATGAGCGAAGCGGAAGCAATGGGTGTGCAGCGGGAACTTAGTCAGCGCGTTATTCAACACGACGACCTGCCCCGGCCTGTGCGCATCATCGCCGGAGCCGACGTGGAATACGATAAGCACAGTGACCGGATTGCTGGGGCCATTGTGCTGCTCGACGCGGACACGAAAGCGGTGCTCGACGCAGCTACCCATGTGATGACGGCCTCGTTTCCTTACATCCCTGGCTTGTTCTCGTTCCGCGAAATGCCTCCCCTGTTGGAAGCCTACCAGAAGCTGCGCCTTCGGCCGGATGTGATTGTATGCGACGGCCACGGCGTGGCTCACCCGCGCCGGTTCGGGCTGGCCTGCCACCTCGGCCTCGAACTGAACGTGCCCACTGTCGGCTGCGGCAAGACCCGGCTTATCGGCCGTTACGATGATCTGGCCCTGGAGCGGGGCGCAACGGCTGCTTTGCTAGATGAGATGACTGGTGACAGGTTGGGCCTTGCGCTACGGACGCAAACTGGTATCAACCCGCTCTTCGTATCGGTTGGGCACCGCGTTTCCCTTGGCACGGCAGCCCAACTGGTTCTGTCGATGTGCGATGCGGTGCGCCTGCCCGAAACCACCCGACAGGCCGATAAATATGCCCGTGAAGCATTGGAAGCTGCTATTCACTAAAAGTGAATGTTATTGCAGACTAACTGCCAACGTGACCAAGCCGAAAGATAAGTTGTTGTATATGCGTATGTAAACTGTGTTATACCAAGACACAAACCGGGATTTAAAACTAAATATCTTATCTCTGGCATTTCTGCGAACTGATATACGCACCCAGGAGGGAGAGCCACACTATGAAAAAGTCCCTTGTAAATCAAGTATTTACAAGGGACTTTTTCATAGTGTGGCTTTCAGTGTGCTTTTACTTTCTATTCTGAGGCAGAACGTCAATCAGATACAATGTTCTTTTGCTCGTTGGTGAGCAGCGCGCGTAGCTCCAGCAGCCGGTCGACTACTACAGCCAGCAATACTCCGGCTACGGGAGCCACCACGTACACCCAAGCTGCCTCTAAATGTCCGCTCACAAAGGCCGGTGCTAAGGAGCGGGCGGGGTTCATGGAGGCGCCGCTCAATGGGCCACCCACCAAGGCTTCTAGCGCAACCGTGGAGCTGATAGTAATGCCCACCAACAGGCCCTGCTCATAGAAGCTGGACGTGACCCGTAGGATAACCAGCATCAGCCAAAACGTAAGAAATACCTCGATGCCGAAGGCCTGTGCCACACTATGTGCCGGTAGAGTGGCACCCAAGGCCGAGCCTGGCGTAGCGAGTAGCTTCACTAAACCACTGCCCACGAATGCGCCCACTAGCTGCGCTGCTATGTATGGTAGCACGCGCCGCCCCGGAAAGCGCCCCGCCACCCAGAACCCCAGCGTAACGGCCGGGTTGACGTGCGCCCCGCTGACGTGGCCCAACCCCTGGATCAGAATCAGCACCACCAGCCCGAAAGCAGCAGCAATACCGCCGTGCCCCAGCGCGTGGGTCTGCTCATTAACCACCACGGCCCCCGTTCCGAATATCAATAGCACTGCCGTACCCAGCGCCTCGGCTAATAAACAGTGACGCAACATTGTTCTCATACAGCAGCGGAAACAAGCATGGTGAATAGCACGGCGCACTCGCTGGATTCAGATAAACTGAAAGCCACAAACATCCCGCAGACAACTCAGCTGCTGCGGGATGTAAAGATGAGGAACTGCTGGTAAGTTATAGTGCCGCTCAGGCCGTAGCCCCACCGCAACTGGAGCCGCTGCCGGCAGTGCAGCCGTAGCAATGCTGGTTTATCACCACGGCGCGCTCGGCCAGGGCAGTGGCATCAAAGTCGCGGATGTGCTGCACGGCGCTGGCCACCTTCAGATCGAGCATTTGGTTGAAGTCGCAGTCGAAGAGGTAGCCGTCCCAACTGACGGAGATGGTGCTGCGGCACATCACGCCGGCAGCGGCGGAGGGGTTGAAGGCCGTTACCAGCTTGTCCATGTAGCCCGCGTAGTTGCCCGATTCCAGCAGAAAATCGAGGTAACGGCTGACGGGGATGTTGGTAATAGCGTACAGCTCATTGAACACGATGCCGAAATCCTTGCTCAGGGCGCGCTTGAACTGGTCTTGCAAGCCTTTCTGGGAGCCGGGTAGAAACGCGCCGTTGGGGTTGTAAACTAAGTTCAGCTTCAGGCCGCTGCCTTCCTGCCCGTAGCCGACGGCATTGAGCATTTTCAGAGCTTTGATGGAATCATCGAACACTCCGTCGCCGCGCTGCCGGTCGGTGGTTTTGGCGTTGTAGAACGGCAGGGAACTAACTACTTCCACCCCGTGCGCCCGGAAGAACTCGGGCAGGTCGTAATACTTTTTATTGGCAACGATAATGGTCAGGTTGCAGCGCACGATGATGTGGCGGCCCAGCGCGTGCAACTGTTCCACAAACCAGCGGAAATCCGGGTTCATCTCCGGAGCGCCGCCGGTCAGGTCCACCGTGGGAATATCGGTTTGCGCCAGCGCGTCGAGGCAGAGCTGCATGGTTTCGCGGGTCATGATTTCCTTGCGGTCCGGACCGGCATCTACGTGGCAGTGGCGGCACACCTGGTTGCACATTTTCCCCACATTAATTTGCAGCACGCCGGCTGCAACCGGCCGCAACGGGAATAGCCCGACGGTGCGCATTTTCTCATGAAACGCGGGCAGATGTGCACCTTCCGCCTGCTCTGACCGCAGTACGGTGAGCTGGAAGGCAGGGTCGGCTAGCTCGTTGCCGGTGGCTTTCAGGGATTTAATCATAAACAGTACGTACGCCGCAGTGCATAGCTGGCGGCCACAGCCTACATAGAAAGTTCTTTGGCTTTGTTCATCATCTGTACGCCGTGCACCAGCACCGCACCACCTTTGATGGCGGCGGCTACGTGTACGGCTTCCATCATCTGGGCTTCGTCGGCGCCTTTCTGCAATGAGTCGGAGGTGTAGGCATCAATGCAGTAGGGGCACTGCACGGCGTGGGCCACAGCCAGCGCAATCAGGGATTTTTCGCGCTCCGTGAGGGCGCCTTCCTTGAATACTTCACCGTAATAATCAAAGAATTTGCGGCCGGCTTCGGCTTGCCATTCCGTGATAGTACCAAATTTGGCCAGGTCGGCGGGATTGTAGTAGGTTGACATGAGTTGTTGGACGTAAGAAGATGTACGAGGAAAGTGCAGAAAGCAGATGTGAGGTAAGCTACTCATAAAACCGGCGTAACCGGCGCAAACTCGTCAGCACCACCCAGTCGCCGAGGCGCGGGAGCAGCGTATGCACCAGCACAATCAGGCGGCCCAGCCCGGAAATGACAGTGCGCTTGCGCCGCCGCCGAATGTGCTGGTAGATGATGGCCGCCACCTGGGCTTGGCTTTTCTGCCAGCGCGGCGACCTATAGGCAATGGGCACGGGGTTGCCCTGGGCATCAAGCACCCGCTTATCGGGGTCGTTTTCAGTGAAGCCGATGTGCACCACTCCTAAATGCACGCCCGTGGTTGCTAGTTCCAACCGTAGGGTATGGGCCAGGTTGGCTACGGCGGCTTTACCGGCGCAGTACGCCGAGCCACTGGGCATCCCGTTCAGAGCTGAAATCGAGGAAATGAACGTGACGCAGCCCCGTGCTGCTACCAAGTGCGGCAAGGCGGCTTTCAGCGGGTACACGGCGCCGTACACGTTGCTGTCGAGCACGGCGCGGAATACCTCGGGCTGCATATCGGCGAAATAAGCGCGCTGAGAAATACTGGCATTGGCTACCAGCACGTCAAGCCGGCCGAAGCAGCTGATGGCGGTGCCAATCAGTTGTTGGCAGGCGGCGTAGCTGGTTACGTCGGCCAGGCAGCTTACCACCGTGTAGCCTTCCGCAGCCAGTAGCGCCTCGGTGCGCGCCAACCGGTCGGGGCAACGGCCATTGAGCACTACGGCCGCCCCCTGCCCCGCCAGCACCCGCGCCGTCTCCCGGCCGATACCCGATTCGGAGCCGGTAACCAAGGCCACTTTTCCCGCCAGCGGGCCGGTTTTCGGCAGCTCCATCGTGGGCGCCGCCTTCTGAACGTCGGACAGCTGCTCAGACATAGCCGTGCGTTTTAAACCAGTCGAAAGCCTCTGTAATTGCCTGGCCGACGGGAGTCTGAGGCAAGCCAAGTTCCGTACGGGCTTTGCGGGCGCTGAAGTAATGCCCATCGTTGGCTACGGCGGCCATGGCGGCATTGAGTGCGGCCGGCCGGCCAGTGAGGCGGGTTTTCCAGTCGCAGAGCCGGCCGTAGAGCTGGGCCAGGGCGGGCGGCAGCGGCCACCGGGGCGGGGCCACGCCCAGCACCTGCCCCATCAGCGTAAAGGCCTCGCGGAAGCTCAGGTTTTCGTTCCCCAAAATGTAGGACTCCCCTACCCGCCCCTGCGCGAGGGCATTGACGGCGGCAGTGGCCACGTCGCGCACGTGCACGTAGTTTTTGCCACCCGCCGGGTAGCCCGGCAGCGTGCCTTGGTAGAGCGCCAGCAGCAAGGCGTTGGAAGTCGGTTTGGCGTCGCCGGGGCCGAGCATGAACGTGGGGTGCACCAGCACGGCGGGCAGGCCAGCCGTAGCGGCACGCTGCACCAACCCGGCCGCGGCATATTTGCTGTCCATGTAGTCGAGGCCGTAGTGGCGGCCGTTGTAGGGCCGGGTTTCGTCGCCGGGGGCAGCCTTCGTACCGAAGCCGCACACGTTGGCCGTACCCACGTACACCAGGCGCGCCACATCGGCCCGGCGAGCCAGCGCCAGCACAGTTTCGGTACCGCCGTAGTTGGTAGCCCACACGGCCGGATTACGGGCCGGATTCACTTGAGCTAGCGCGGCGGCATGCAGAATATAGCCGCAGCCATCGGCGGCCGTGGCCACGGTGGCCGGCTGGCAGATGTCGCCGGTTACGCACTCAATCGGCAGCTCGCGCAGGGGGGGGAGCGGACCGTTGGCCGCTGGTTGCCCAGGGCGCAGCAGCGCCCGCACCGGATACCCGCGGCCGAGTAGCTCGGTTACGAGGTGACGGCCCAGAAAACCATTGGCGCCGGTAACAAGTACGGTCGGCAGCATCAGCGGTAATTGAGCATGGTTTTGTAGCGGTGCGCAATGCGCCGGGGTGATACCCGCAGAAAGAACAGCAGAAATGCCGTTAGGTTGGCTAGCTGCACCCGCACCCAGCTGTTGGTGGCGTATTTGCGTGCCGATACCACTACATCCTGCGGTACAATAAGAAAGCGGGCCCGCTTACGAATACGGCGGATTATATCGAAATCCTCCATAATGCAATAGTACTCGTCGAAGCCGCCCAGCGCCTGAAACAGCGTGCGGGTGATGAAGAGGGTTTGGTCGCCGCCGCGGCTCATAATACCCTTAAACCGGGTTCCGTAGCTGTTAAGTCGGAGCAGCGGGTGCGCAGAATCGAACCGAAACCGGTAACAGCCAGCCTCATATCCGTCGGCAACGGCCTGCCGGATAGTAGCCACGTAGTCGGGGTGGATGCGCACATCGGCATGCACGAAGTAGAGCACGTTGCCGGTGGCGTGGTGGGCGCCGTGGTTCATTTGGGCGGCCCGGCCGGGAGTGGGGGCCTGCAATACGGTGGCGCCGGCGTGCCGAGCCACCTCGGCGGTGCCATCGGGGCTGTGGGCATCCACCACCAGCACCTCTATGGTGCCCGGCGGGGCATGCTGCCGTAGCTCGGCAACCAGCCGCCCAATGTGGGGGGCTTCGTTGTACGTGGGAATGATAACGCTAAGCAGCATATCCGAAACAGGCAGAGAGGTAAGAGAGGTGCAAAGTCGGTAGGTTTTACCAGAAAGTGCGGCCGGTTACCAAACACGCTGGCCCCCGCCTGACTGCCGCGCCGGCTGGTAGCCTGCCTGGGCCGCCACCGCCAGCCAACTCCTTTCCTTGGCCAGCCGGTGGACCTACGCAGTAGAGTGCCGCAAAAGTTTGCGGCGGCTACATCTTTTGTGTGGGACGTTTCCGTATGTTCAACCAATGAAACACGCAACAAAAATCCTGGTGGCAGCCGTGGTATTGGCCGGTAGTGCCCTTACGGCGCTGGCGCTGGGCAGTGGCCGCCTCAACCTGGTTCCCACTCCTGCCTATACGGTTCCGGCGGTTAGCGCCCCCGTTGACCACAGCGCGTATGAGCGTCTGCTGAAAAAGCACGTCAACAACCTGGGCCTGGTGGACTACAAAGGCTTCAAGGCCGATGAAAAAGAGTTCAACCAGTACCTCAGCCAGCTCAGCAACAACCCGCCCGCGGCCAACTCCAGCAAGGCCGAGCAGATGGCCTTCTGGATCAACGCCTACAACGCCTACACCATTCGCCTCATCCTCGACCACTACCCGGTGGAAAGCATCAAGGACATTGGCTCGAAAATCAAGATTCCCTTCGTGACCACGCCCTGGGCCGCCAAGTTTTTCAGCATCGGGGGCGAAAAAATGAGCCTCGACAACATCGAGCACGGCATCCTGCGCAAAAAGTACGACGACCCGCGCATCCACTTTGCGCTGGTATGTGCCTCCATTTCCTGCCCCCGTTTGCGCAACGAGGCCTTCACTGCCGCCAAGCTTGACCGGCAGCTCGACGACCAGGGCAAGGATTTCTTGAACAATCCGGCAAAAAACAAGGTTGGCAAAGCCAAGGCGCAGCTGTCCAAGTATTTCGACTGGTACAAAGGCGACTGGGAGAAAAACGGGCAGTCGGTGGCGAAATGGGTGAACAAATACTCGGCCACCAAGATGGACGCTACGGCCGAGGTCAGCTACCTGGACTACAACTGGAGCCTGAACAAACAATAAGCTGCGCCAGCTTCGGCGGTATTTCACTAGCCATTTCTTTCTTCGCATGGGTTATTTAGAAACCACTGCCGACGTGTACCGCCAGGCGGCGCACGAGCCCCAGGTGGGGCTGTGTTGCACCACCAACCCCGTGTGGCAGCTTCCCGGCCTGAGCATTCCGCAACGGATGCTCTCCATGAACTACGGCTGCGGCAGCACGGTTAATCCGCGCGACCTAACCAACAGTCCTACTGTGCTATACGTAGGAGTAGGCGGCGGCATGGAGCTGCTGCAATTCTCGTATTTCAGCCGCCGGCCGGGGGCGGTTATCGGGGTGGATGTGGTACCGGAAATGCTGGCAGCCTCCCGCGCCAACATGCTGGAAGCCGAAGCTCAGAACGAGTGGTTCAGCCCGGATTTCGTGGATTTGCGGGCCGGCGACGCCCTGCATTTGCCCGTGGATGATGCCAGCGTGGACGTGGCCGCTCAAAACTGCTTGTTCAACATCTTCAAGCTCGACGACCTGAAACGGGCCTTACAGGAAACCTACCGTGCGCTCAAGCCCCACGGCCGCCTGGTGATGTCGGACCCGACGTGTGAGCAGCCGATGAACGAGGAATTGCGCGCCGATGAGCGGCTGCGGGCCTTGTGCCTCACGGGCTCGTTGCCGTTGCAGCAGTACCTTGATTTGATAACGTCGGTGGGGTTTGGCACGGTGGAAGTACGCGCCAAGCGGGCCTACCGGGTGCTCTCGCCCCGGCACTACGCCACCAATGAGCTGATTTACATCGAGAGCGTGGAAGTTTGCGCCATCAAAGACCCCATGCCCGCCGATGGCCCCTGCATTTTCACGGGCCGCACCGCCATTTACTACGGCGGCGAGGAGTACTTCGACGACCAGAAAGGCCACGTGCTCATGCAAAACCAGCCCCTGGCCGTGTGCGACAAAACCGCCGGTGCCCTGCTGGCCCTGGGCCGCGACGACATCTTCGTGTCGGCTTCCACCTACCACTACGACGGCGGCGGATGCTGCTAAGTACAGCAACGCAAAAACGCCCGGCTGGCCCCAAACCAGCCGGGCGTTTTCTTTCCCTTATGCGCCGTAATCATCTAGCCAATAATCTGTTGCTAAGCCTTGGTTTGGTAGCAACGCCAGCGCTGGCCCAAAGTCCGTTGCCAACCGAAGTGCACCGCTACAGCATTGAGGTGGCCGGCCTGCGCGTGGGCACCATGACCGCCACCCGCCAAGCCCTTAGTACCAGCAACGTACGCTACAGCCTCGTCAGCGACGTGCAGGTGAACTTTCTGGTGTATCATCTGAAAGTGTATTATAAGGTTATCAACCAGGTGCAGAACGGCCAATTGCTGCTTTCCACGGTGGAAGCCCATACCAACCAAGGGAATTTCACTTCCCGAACCGAGTGGAAAAAAGACCACTACGACATCGTGGCCGACCAGTACAAGCATCACTACCGCGGCACCGAGGTGCGGCCTATTCGCTACACCGTCACGGATATGTTTTTCGGCGAACCGCAGGGCCAGCCACAAGCCTACGGAGAGTATTTCGGCGACTATTTTCAGGTGCAGAACATAGCCCCAGGCCACTATCAGGCGGAGCGCAACGGCCGCGAAGACGAATACCACTACAAAAACGGGCAGCTGGTATCCATTATCAAGAAAAACCCGCTCAAAAACTTCATTATCCGCCAGATACCGCCACCTCCGGTAAGTAACCGCTAGGCGACAAGCTCTGCTGAACGGAAATTTTTACACTATGACGTATACTCACGTCATAGTATGTCGTATATTTACGACATACATCATAGCACCGCATGACTTACGCTAAGACCACCGTTTTCACTGAAGAGCAGCAGCAGCTGGCCCGCATTGCCAAGGCGCTGGCCCATCCGGCGCGGGTAGCCATTGTTCAGCTGCTGGCCGCAAAGAAAACGTGCATCTCCGGCGACATTGCTGCCGAGTTGCCTTTGTCACGCACCACCGTTTCGCAACACTTGCAGGAGCTGAAGGCGCTGGACCTGATTCGGGGCGAAATTGATGGACTTACCGTCTG
Organism: Hymenobacter telluris; assembly: GCF_017313265.1. Taxonomy (GTDB): domain Bacteria; phylum Bacteroidota; class Bacteroidia; order Cytophagales; family Hymenobacteraceae; genus Hymenobacter; species Hymenobacter telluris. Next base: position 261,556 of record NZ_JAFLQZ010000005.1, read on the forward strand.
CTACTGCCTCAATATCAAGCTACTGCAACAAGTAAACCAGCAGTTCACAACCTTTTTTGTGGAGGCCACCGCCAACGAGCCTTGCGGCCCGGATGCCGGGTGCGCCTGCTGATTTTTCTCACTTCCACCTTCCTTTTTATGAGAATCTCTGAAATGAAGCAGTCCTTGCAAGGGCTGGATACGGTTAACTTCCAGCTGCCCGATGGCTCCTATCTGCCCGCCCATTTCCACGTGACGGAAGTAGGCCTCGTGAGCAAGCATTTTATTGATTGTGGCGGCGTAGAGCGCCAAGAAACCGTAGCCAACTTCCAGCTCTGGGAAGCCGGCGACTACGACCACCGGCTGGCGCCCCGGAAATTCCTGCACATCCTGAAGCTCTCGGAAAAGATTCTGGGTTCCAACGACCTCGACATCGAGGTGGAATATCAGCAAGCCACCATCGGCAAGTTTGGCCTGACCTTCAACGGCACCGATTTCGTTTTAACCCCGAAGCAAACGGCCTGCCTGGCCCAGGACGCCTGCGGGATTCCGGCGCACCAGATTGAGCTGCCGCAGTTGCAGATAGCCAGCTGCACACCCGGGGGCGGGTGCTGCTAACACATTACCTTTCAGATGCTAACAGGTTGTTTTATTTGCTTTGCACCTCATGACTATACAGCCTTTTGCACCAGCACACTGGCCTGCCGCTGCTGCCATCTATGAGGCAGGCATAGCCACCGGTAACGCCACGTTTGCCACCGCCGCCCCCAGCTGGGTTGACTGGGACCAGGCGCACCTGCCGCATAGCCGCTTGGTAGCCGTTGCGGCCGATGGCCAGGTGGTTGGCTGGGCGGCGCTGTCGCCGGTGTCGAGCCGCTGCGTGTATGGGGGCGTGGCCGAGGTGAGCGTGTACGTGGCGGATGCCGCTCGGGGCCAGGGTGTGGGCCGGCAGTTGCTGGAAGCATTGGTGCGCGAGTCGGAGCAGCATAACATGTGGACCTTGCAGGCGGGCATCTTCCCCGAAAACGAAGCCAGCCTTCGGCTCCACGCAGCAGCGGGCTTCCGGCAGGTGGGCCGGCGGGAGCGAATTGGCAAAATGGGCAGCCGGTGGCGCGACACCTTGCTGTTGGAGCGCCGCAGCACCTTGGTGGGTTCGAGCTAGCCTAGCAGACATCTTATTCAAGCGCATGATGCCCCATAAAAAGAACGTACTGGTGCTGTGCACCGGCAACTCCTGCCGCAGCCAACTGCTGCACGGCTACCTTACGCAGCTGCTTGCTGCTGATGCTGCCACCGTGTATAGCGCCGGTATAGAAACGCACGGCCTCAATCCGCGGGCGGTACAGGTGATGCGCGAAGACGGCGTGGATATTTCGCACCACACCAGCAACCACGTAGCGGAGTATGCCGCGGTGCCTTTCGATTACGTCATTACCGTCTGCGACCATGCCAACGAGGTCTGCCCGGTGTTTCCCTCAACCGCCCGCAAACTGCACCACAACTTCCCGGACCCAGCAAAAGCCACCGGCACAGAATCGGAAATTCTAACGCAGTTCCGGCAGGTTCGTGACCAGGTGAAAGCCTACGCCCGCAACTTCGTGCGGCAGGAGTTTGCCGTAGGTGCGTAGCGAATATAGCGGTTTTGTGCACCGTAGCCCCCCGATGTAGAGACGCGTATTCGCGTCTCTACATCGGGAACCGAAATCGTGCAGACAGCGCGGCCGACCAGACGCGAATACGCTTCTCTACAGCCGCCGGGCTGCCCCGTTCACGTAACCGCTGTATTGTCGCTTAGCAGTTGCGGTGGATGCCGTTTGGCCGATTACTGAAGCCACCTTTTTCGTTTAAATAAAAAAAGCCTGCCAATGCTCGGTGGGCTTTTTTGTGTCCTGATTTATTGCCGTGCCGGGTCCTTGGCAGGCTATGGCTGTGCGCGGGGCAACAGCGTAAAAGAGCAGGTCAGTAAATTTTTCTTACTTTTAACTAACGCTTGTTAGTTAAACTTTGTTGAAGCGGTATGGAAACGTTAGAACTCACCCAGGAAGAGCAGTTTCAGGCCCGCATTGATGCGGACATTCGCATTGAGCCCAAGGATTGGATGCCCGATGCCTACCGCAAAACGCTGATCCGGCAGATTTCGCAGCACGCCCACTCTGAGTTGGTAGGCATGCTGCCCGAAGGCAACTGGATTACCCGGGCTCCGTCATTGAAGCGCAAGTCCATTTTGCTGGCTAAGGTGCAGGACGAAGCCGGCCACGGCCTGTACCTGTACAGCGCCGCCGAAACGCTGGGTGCCTCGCGCGACCAAATGCTGGCCGACTTGCACTCCGGCAAAGCCAAATATTCCAGCATCTTCAACTACCCCACCCTGAGCTGGGCCGATATGGGCTGCGTGGGCTGGCTGGTGGATGGGGCCGCCATTCTCAACCAGGTGCCGCTGTGCCGTACTTCCTACGGCCCTTATGCCCGCGCCATGGTGCGGGTGTGCAAGGAAGAAAGCTTCCATCAGCGCCAGGGTTTCGAGATTATGCAGACGCTCTGCGAAGGAGCACCCGTGCAGAAGGAAATGGCGCAGGAAGCCCTCAACCGCTGGTGGTGGCCTACGCTGATGATGTTCGGCCCGAAAGATGCGGATTCGCCCAACACGGCGCAGTCGATGAACTGGCGCATCAAGCGCTTCACCAACGACGAGCTGCGCCAGAAGTTCGTGGACATGATGGTGCCGCAAGCCGAGTTCCTGGGCCTTACCGTACCCGACCCCGCCGTGAAGTGGAACGCCGACAAGAACGGCTACGATTTCGGCGACGTGGACTGGGAGGAGTTCTGGAACGTGGTGAAAGGCAACGGCCTCTGCAACCAGGAGCGCCTTGGTGCCCGCGTGAAAGCCCACGAGGAAGGCGCCTGGGTGCGCGAGGCCGCGCTAGCCCACGCTGCTAAAAGAAAGCAACGGGCCTCAGAGGTGTAGAGACGCGTATTCGCGTCTCGTCGTTGAACGGCCTGCGCTAGAACAACCAGGACCGCACCAACCAAACAACATCAGCAACGAGTGAGACGCGAATACGCGTCTCTACATAGCTAAGAAACATGAATCAATCCGAGTGGCCTTTGTGGGAAGTTTTTATCCGCAGCAAGCAGGGCCTCGACCATAAGCACGTGGGCAGTTTGCACGCCGCCGACGCCGAAATGGCCATCCAGAACGCGCGCGACGTGTACACGCGCCGCCTTGAAGGCGTGAGCATCTGGGTAGTAGAGTCCAGCCACGTGCACGCCTCCAACCCCGACGATGCCGCGGCTTTCTACGAGCCAGCCAACGACAAAATCTACCGCCACCCGACCTTTTACCAGGTGCCGGACTCCATCAAGCACATGTAAGTAATTGGCTATTAGCTGCTGGCTGATAGCTATTCGCTTTTCCCTTTCGCGCTATGCAGGTTGCCCCTCCCACCACTCACACCCCCGAAACGCAGACGCAGCTGTTCCGCTACGTATTGCAGCTAGCCGATACCAGCCTGATTCTGGCCCACCGCCTCTCGGAGTGGTGCGGGCACGGCCCCATTCTGGAGCAGGACTTGGCGCTGGCCAATATTGCGCTTGACTTTCTGGGCGAGGCACGCAGCTATTATCAGTACGCCGCCGAGCTGGAAGGCCAGGGCCGCACCGAGGACGATTTGGCTTACCTGCGCAGCGCCGTGGAATACCGCAATCCGCTGCTGGTAGAGCAGCCCAACGGCGACTTTGCCGCTACCATTGTGCGGCAGTTTATATACGACACCTTCCACTACCACTTGCTCCAGCAGCTGCAAGCTGGCCCCGACACGCAGTTGGCCGCCATTGCCGAGAAGTCGGTGAAGGAAGCGGCTTACCATCTGAAGTGGAGCTCGGAGTGGATTATCCGGCTGGGTGACGGTACCGAAGAAAGCCGCCGCCGCGTGGAGCAGGCTATAGCCAGCCTGTGGCGCTACGCCGGCGAGCTGACGACACCCAACGCCACCGAAAAAGAGCTGCAAGCCGCTGGCCTAGTGCCCGATTACGCTGCCATGCTGCCCCAAATGGAAGCCCACGTAGCGCGGGTTTTTGAGGAGGCTACGCTGCCGGTGCCGCAGGGCGTATTCATGCAGAAAGGCGGCAAAGATGGCCGGCACACCGAGCATCTGGGCTACCTGCTCACCGAGCTGCAATACATGCAACGCACCTATCCGGGTCTGACATGGTAGCCACGCAAGCGCCGACTGAGGAACTTATCTGGCAGTTGCTGGAAGAAGTTTCCGACCCGGAAGTGCCAGTGCTTAGCATCCTGGACCTGGGCATTGTGCGCGCCGTGCGGCTTGAAGATGAAATGGTACACGTCACCATTACGCCCACGTACTCGGGGTGCCCGGCCATGAACACCATTGCTACCGACATCCGGCTGCGGCTGCTGGCCGAGGGCATCACCCAACTCACCATTCACAACCAGCTCAGCCCGGCCTGGACCACCGACTGGATGACTCCGGCGGGCCGCGCCAAGCTGGAGGAATACGGCATTGCCCCGCCCGTTGACGGTACGGCCACCGGCCACCTACTCAACCTCTTCGGCCAGGATACCGCCGTGCGCTGCCCGCTTTGCAAGTCCGAGCACACCCACCTGGTCAGCCAGTTCGGGTCCACGGCCTGCAAAGCCTCCTACCAGTGCGACGACTGCCAGGAACCCTTCGACTACTTCAAGTGCCACTAAATACTAAAGCTAGTTCCCCTCCTCAGATGATTCCGCGCATCAAGCGGCGAGGGGCTAGGGGTGGTTGACCGGCCGTTGAACGACAACTAGCTTTAGTTTCTGGTTCTAACTTTTCAACCACCCCTAGCCCTTCCTTATCTAAGGAGGGGAACCAGACTTCTAATCCTGACTCTCTACTTTTCCCCACCCCATGCCCGAAAACGACTCTCTGCTCTTCTCCCTCGATGCTGGCGTAGCCACGCTGTGCTTCAATCGGCCCCAGGTTTTCAACAGCGTCAATAAGGAAGTGGCGCTGGCCATGCAGCAGCACCTGCGCGACTGTCAGCAGAACCCCGAGGTGCGCGCCGTGCTCCTGACGGGTACCGGCAAAGCCTTCTGCGCCGGCCAAGACCTGGCCGAAATTACCGGCCCGAACAGCCCCGAGGTAGCCGAAATTGTGGAGAAGCACTACAACCCCATTGTGCAGCTGATCCGGGACTTGGACAAGCCGGTAGTGGCCGCCGTAAACGGCGTAGCGGCCGGCGCCGGCGCCAATCTGGCCCTGGCTTGTGATGTGGTGGTAGCCAAGGAGTCGGCCTCGTTTATTCAGGCGTTCAGCAAGATTGGGTTGATTCCGGACAGCGGCGGCACCTACTTTCTGCCGCGCCTGATTGGCATGCAGCGCGCCTCGGCCCTCATGCTCACCGGCGACAAAGTGTCGGCCGCGGAAGCCGCGCAGATGGGCATGATTTACAAAGCGTTTCCCGACGAATCGTTTGAGCAGGAAGTGGCCGCGCTGGTGCGCAAGCTGGCGGCCATGCCCACCAAGGGCCTCGCCTACACCAAGCAGCTGCTCAACGGCACCTTCGGCAACGACCTGGCCCAGCAGCTCCGCAACGAAGCCGACTACCAGCTCCGCGCCGGCCACACCACCGACTATCGGGAAGGCGTCAGCGCATTCCTGGAAAAGCGTCAGCCTACATTCATTGGTGCCTAGTGCTTCGTTGTTAGTGCTTAGGTCGTTCAAACCAAGCACTAACAACGAAGCACTAAGCACTAACAACGAAGCACTAAGCACTATAAAGAATGATAATCGGCATTATTGGCAGCGGCGCTATGGGTTCGGGCATCGCGCAGGTGGTGGCTACGGCCGGCCACACCGTGCGCCTACTCGACCAGAATGCGCAGGCCTTGGAACGCGCCCGCCAAGCCATTGAAACTAGCCTCAACAAGCTGGTGGAGAAAGGCAAACTAACGACGGAGGCGGCGGCCGGCACCATTGCGCGCGTGCACCTCACCCAGGATATGCAGGAGTTTATGGACTGTGAGCTGGTGCTGGAAGCCATTGTGGAGGATTTGGCCGTGAAGCAGCACCTGTTTCGGGAACTGGAAATGGTGGTGCCCGAAACCTGCATTCTGGCCAGCAATACGTCGTCGCTGTCCATTGCTTCCATTGCCTCGGCGTGCCAGCACCCCGAGCGGTTTATTGGGATTCACTTCTTCAATCCGGCCCCCGTTATGCAGCTGGTAGAAGTTATTCCGGCGGTGCAAACGCGCGCCGGGCTGGCCGAGGAAGTGCGGGCGCTGGTGGAAAGCTGGGGCAAGCTGCCGGTGCTGGCCAAAGACACGCCGGGCTTCATCGTGAACCGGGTGGCGCGGCCGTTCTACGGGGAGGCCATCCGGCTGCTGGAAGAAGGCGTGGCCGACGCGGCCACCATCGACTGGGCCATGACCGAGCTGGGCGGGTTCCGGATGGGGCCGTTTCAACTGATGGATTTCATCGGCCACGACGTCAATTACCGCGTCACGGAGTCGGTTTTCACGGCCTTCTTTTTCGACCCGCGCTACAAGCCTTCCTTCACCCAAAAGCGGCTGTTCGAAGCCGGCTACTACGGCCGCAAGTCGGGCCGTGGCTTCTACAGCTACGCGCCCGATGCCGCCCCGCCCGAGCCAACCCGCGACGCCGAGCTGGGCCAGCGCATCGTGCAGCGCGTTCTGGCCATGCTCATCAACGAAGCCGTGGACGCCCTGTTCCTGAACGTGGCCTCTCGCCCCGACCTGGAGCTGGCCATGACCAAGGGCGTCAACTACCCCAAAGGCCTGCTCACCTGGGCCGACGAGCTGGGTTTGGCGCAAGTGCTCAACACCCTCGACGCCCTCTACGACGAATACCACGAAGACCGGTACCGCGCCAGCCCGCTGCTGCGCCGCATGGCGAAAACCGGCCAGACCTTTTTTCCACCCGCAAACTGACCTCACCCCCTAGCCCCCTCTCCAAAAGAGAGGGGGAACTAGACGTAGATTCTAATTCTAGAAAGCTAAAAGTTAGTCCCCCCTCTCTTTTGGAGAGGGGGCTAGGGGGTGAGGCACCTATCAGAACATGACTACTCTCGAAAATTACGCCTTTGGCCGCTGGACGGCGGGGCAGGGTCAGCAGCAGGAACTCTACGACGCTTCCACCGGCGAAGTAGTGGCCGTAACCAGCGGCGAAGGGCTGGACTACGCGGAGATGATGCACTACGCTCGTAGCAAAGGCAACAAGGCGCTCCGCAAAATGACTTTCCATGAGCGGGGCCGCATGCTAAAAGCCCTGGCCCTGCACCTCGACAGCAAAAAGGAAGATTTCTATACCCTCAGCTACCGCAGCGGCGCCACCCGCGCCGACTCCTGGATTGACATTGAGGGCGGCATCGGCAACCTGTTTGCCAACGCCTCCCTGCGCCGCAAATTCCCCGATAAGCCGTTCTACGTGGACGGCGACCCGATTGCGCTGTCGAAGGGCGGCAACTTCATCGGCCACCACATCATGGTACCGCGCGAGGGGGTTGCCATCCACATCAACGCCTACAACTTCCCGATTTGGGGGATGCTGGAGAAAATTGCCGTGAATCTGCTGGCTGGCATGCCCGCCATTGTGAAGCCGGCCGTGCCCTCAGCCTACCTCACCGAGGCGGTGGTGCGCGAAATCATTGCCTCCAACATTCTGCCCGAAGGCGCGTTGCAGCTGGTAGTAGGCACCGGCCAGGGCATTCTGGACCACGTTACCTATCAGGATGTGGTGACGTTCACCGGCTCGGCCGAAACGGGCCGCAAGCTGAAAGGCCACCCGCGCATTTTGGCGGAGGCGGTGCCGTTTACCATGGAAGCCGACTCGTTGAACGCTGCCGTGCTGGGGCCGGATGCCGTGCCGGGCACCGTGGAGTTCGACTTGTTTATCAAGGAAATCCGCAAGGAAATGACAGCCAAAGCCGGGCAGAAATGCACCGCCATCCGCCGCGTTATTGTGCCCAATAACTTGGTGGAAGACGTGCAGATTGCCTTGGGTAAAGCACTAGCCCAGACCACCATCGGGCACCCGCTGGCGGAGGGCGTGCGCATGGGCGCGCTGGCCGGCCGGGAGCAAATGCAGCGGGTGCGCGAGCGGGTGGAGCTACTCGCCAAAAACACGCCCATCGTGTACGGCAACCTCGACGACGTAGCAGTGATTGGTGGTGACTGCAAAGTGGGCGCGTTTATGTCGCCGATTGTGCTGCTGAACTCCGAGCCGTTCAGGTTCACCGACACCCACGAAATCGAAGCCTTCGGGCCGGTGGCTACGCTCATGCCCTACCACGATGTAGACGAGGCCATTCAGCTGGCGAACCTGGGCAAAGGCTCCCTGGTGTGCTCGGTGGCTACCGCCGACCTGCGCACGGCGCAGGAGTTTGTGCTGGGCGCGGCCACCCACCACGGCCGGATTCTGGTCATCAATGAGGAGGTGGCCAAGGAAAGCACCGGGCACGGCTCGCCACTGCCGCTACTCATCCACGGCGGCCCCGGCCGGGCCGGTGGCGGGCAGGAAATGGGCGGTATCCGGGGCGTTGAGCACTTCATGCAGCGGGTGGCTATTCAGGGCTCCCCCACCATGATTACGGCCATTACCGAGGTGTACCAGCAGAACGCCAAGCAGATAGAAAAGGACAAGCACCCGTTTCAGCACTACTTCGAGGAGTTGGAAATCGGGCAGACGTACACCACGCACCGCCACACCGTCACGGAAGCCGACATCAGCAGTTTCGCTCAAGTGTCGGGCGACAATTTCTATGCCCACGTGGACGCTACTTCCCTGGAAGGCACGCTCTTTACGGGCCGGGTGGCGCACGGCTACTACATCCTGAGCAAGGCCGCCGGCATGTTCGTGGACCCGCGTAAAGGCCCGGTACTGCTCAACTACGGCCTCGATGAATGCCGCTTCACCAAGCCCGTGTACCCCGGCATGACCATCGGGGTGAAGCTCACGGTGAAAGAGAAGATAGCCCAGGAAAAGCGCGACGAAACCGACGTTGCCAAAGGCATTGTGCGCTGGCTAGTAGACGTGTCCGACGAAACCGGCGAAACCGTAGCCGTAGCCACCATCCTAACGATGGTGAAAAAGAAAAACCAGGAGTAGACTAGCTGTTAGCTCCCCTCCTTGTTGAAAGGAGGGGTTGGGGGTGGTTGACTAGAACTAGAAAATTAGAGCTAGTTGTCGTTCAACAATTTTACCACCCCCAACCCCTCCTTGAAAAAAAGGAGGGGAGCTAACAGCTAGTTTCTAGCCTTACACCACCCTTTCCACATGACCCAACTCTCCCTTACCGGCAATGTAGCCGCCACTACCGATGCACACGGCGTCACGACTATCACCTTCTCTCACCCGTCGCACAACTCATTGCCAGGGGCGCTGCTTACGGCGCTGGCGCAGGCCATAACCGATGCCGGGCAGGACGCGCAAACCAAGGTCATTGTGCTGAAAAGTGAGGGCGAAAAAACGTTTTGCGCCGGGGCCAGCTTCGATGAGTTGATTGCCATTGAGGACGAGGCGCAGGGGCTGGCGTTTTTCTCGGGCTTTGCCAAGGTGATAAACGCCTGCCGCACCTCGCCGAAAATCATCATCGGGCGGGTGCAGGGCAAGGCCATTGGCGGCGGGGTAGGTGTTGCCGCCGCTACTGACTATTGCTTTGCCACGGCGCAAGCCGCTGTGAAGCTCAGTGAGTTGGTGGTGGGCATCGGTCCGTTTGTGGTAGGGCCGGCAGTGGAGCGTAAAATCGGGACGGCCGCCTTTGCCCAGCTGGCGCTGGATGCCGCCGAGTTTCGGTCGGCCGCTTGGGCGCAGGAGAAGGGTTTGTACGCGCAGGTGCTCGACAGCATCGACGCCCTGGATGCAGCCGTGCAGGCGTTTGCCACCAAGCTCGCCGGCTACAACCCCGAGGCGCTGGCCGACTTGAAGCGCGTGATTTGGGCCGGTACTGACCATTGGGATACGCTGCTAGTGGAGCGGGCCGCCATCAGTGGCCGGCTGGTGTTGTCGGAGTTCACCCGGTCGGCCATTCAGCAGTTCAAAGCCCGGTAAGCGCTGGGTGGTTAGGCTTCAGGAACCGGGCTTCTGATTCGGGCAATGCAGCATCGGTTTTGGGTAATACAGTGGGAGCACGCCGCAACAGGGTACTCTACCTTTGTGGTTGCTTGCTGACGGCGCACTACGCTTACCGCCAGCCGGCGGGGTTTCTGAATCGCGGAAGCCCGCCACGCACTGTTTTTCGGGTGGCACCACTTGGGTTGCCGTCCCGATTTCACCTTTCCCTCTTCCTATGCATTTTCCTTATGTCTGGCAGCTGACTGCCGAAGACAGCCGCCGCTTTTTCCGGTACCTGCGCGTGTTCTTCCAACGACCACTGCCTAGTATTCGCAGCTTTAGAAAAACCTGGTCGTATTGAGCCAGGTTTTTTTGTATCCCCTTTTCTACAAGCAGTTTACTGATTCCTGAGGCACATACCCGCCGCTGCTTTCACTCTTTATCCGCTACCTGCCTATGACGTTTATTGCCCTACTTGGCCTGCTGGCCGCTTGCGTTACCACGGCCGCCTACGTACCGCAGGCCTACAAAACCATTATTACCCGTTCTACCAGCAGTCTTTCGCTGCCCACCTACTCCTTGCTTTTTGCTGGCACAACCCTGTGGGTGGTGTACGCCCTCTATATCAACAACTTACCTATTCTGGTTGCCAACGGGGTAACGGCGGTGCTGGCTGGCATTATTCTGTACCTGAAACTCACCGCGAAGGAAAGCTAACCGCTCTACCGTCAGGCCGTTTGCTGCTGCCGATAGGCCGTGGGGCTTTGGCCGGTAAGCTTGCGGAAAGTGCGGTTGAAGTGCGAGAGGTTGTTGAAGCCACTGGCCAAGCTCACTTCCGTCACGGGCAAGCCTTGCAACAGCAGCAGCCGGGCCTGACTGATGCGGTATTCCTGCAAAAAGCTGGTGAGCGTTTGGCCGGTCATTTTCTTGAAAAAACGGCAAAACGCCGGCACCGTCAGCGCCGTGAGGTCGGCTAGCTGCTGCACCGTAACCGGCTCGGCGTAGTGCTGCTCAATGTGCTGATAGACCTGCCGCAACCGTTGCTGCTCCAGCTCCTGGGTGCCCGAAACGCCCAAAGCCGCGTGTAGTTCGGTGGCGTCGGGTGCTTCGGCGAGGTGGTAGAGCAGCTGAAGCAACGTGAGCAGCCGCACCGGGGCGGGCTGGGTTAGCATCTGGCGCAGCGTAGCCCCCACGGCAGCCCGCGTGGCCGGCCCAAACGACAGGCCTTGCCGGGACCGGTGAAACAGCTGCTGCACGGCCGCTAGCTCGGGCCGGTGCAGGAAATTTTCACCCAGAAAATCTTCGCGCAGTTGCAGCACAATTTGCTCGAACGCGCCTTGCTGCTCGTAGCTGAAACTCAGGTGTGGCAGATTCGGACCCATAAATACCAACTCGCCACCCGAGTAGCGCGAGAAATGCTGCCCGATGTGCCGCCGCCCGCTGCCTTCCGGAATGTACACCAGCTCGTACTCGGGGTGGTAGTGCCACAGAATGTCGCGGTCCTGCGCCTGGGTGTAGTGCAGGAGCGTAAACGAGCTGCCGGGCGTGGGCTGAATAGGTTCGAATTCCAGCTTCATGCACTAAGTACGACAAGCTGAGCGGAAGGATAACAGTAGAGCTTGCAGGAGGAGCACCTGAAGAAAAATTAATATAAGGTTCAGGTGCTCTTTAGCTTGCTGCCGGAAGTTTGAGGCAAGCAACTGGAACAACCCCGTTGCGCAACCACTTCTCACCAATGCACAATTCCCTAAAGTCCCACGTGTTGCTTGCCGCTTTCCTGCTCACCGGCTCGGCCACCTACGCCCAAACCAGTACCAGCAGCGCCAAGTCCGACAAAGCTACCCGCAAAGCGGCGCGCACTGCCGCCGCTACCACTCCACCCACTGCCGGCACCCAACTGGCTCCGCCTCCGCCGCCCGCCGGTGGCCCCCAGCCGGGCCGCGGCCTCAGCATGGGCCCCGGCCCCGGCCAGCCAGGTAAGCCCGGCCCGAAGGGCGGCGTGCAAGCCCTCACCACGCTCACCGGCACCCTCACCGACTACTCCGCCGCCAACGACGACCAAGTGTATGATGCCTTCACGCTGAAAACCAGCACCGGCACCGAAACCGTGCGGTTTCCGCGCCACCTGGGCCAGCCACTAATGGCCGCCGCCAAAGCAGGCAGCGCCGTCAGCATCAGCGGCTTCCGCGACACCAATCCAGAGGGTCAGATGGCTTTCCACTTGGTGAACCTAACGGCCGGCGGCCAGACCATCAGCAACCAACGCCCGACCCCGCCTACCACGCCGCCCACCGAGCAAAGTGCCACCGTAAAAGGCACCGTGAGTAGCCTGCGCCAAGACCCCAAAGGCCGCACCCAGGCGCTAATCCTCAACGATGGCACCGTGCTGCGCCTGCCCCCACCGGCCGCCGAGCAGCTCAGCGAAAAGCTGAAAGTAGGGACCACTGTTGCCGCTACCGGCACGCTCCACACCCTGCGCCCCGGCGAAGTAACCGCCCGTCCCGTGCGCGTAGTGCGCGCCGAAACCCTCACGCTAGATGGCGTGCAATTCCTGGTGCAATAACACATTTTCAGCTCGCTACTTTTTGCTACCGCGGAAGTGGCGAGCTGAAACTAGTGTTGAGTTATCCGTTCAACTGGAAGCTGCGTAGGAAGTGGCTCACGGGTTGAGTTGAACAACAGTAAGCAAAACCATACTGTCATGCTAAGCTTATCGAAGCACGACGGTCAATACGTACTACAGGTTCTCATATAAGCTATACCATGCGCGTTTTGGTAGTGGAAGACGAAAGACGGCTGGCTGAATTCATCCGGCAGGGGCTGGAACATGCCGGCCACATAGCCGACGTGGCCGACAACGGCGCTACCGGTTTGGAAATGGCCGCCACTCTCGCCTACGACGTGATTCTGCTGGACCTCATGCTGCCCCGCCAAAACGGCTTCGAGGTGTTGCGCAACCTGCGTGAATTTGGGCTGCGCGTGCCGGTTATCATTCTGAGTGCACTCAGCTCCACCGAGCACGTAATCAAGGGCTTGGATGCGGGAGCGGTGGATTATCTGCGCAAGCCGTTTGAGTTTGAGGAGCTGCTGGCCCGCCTGCGCATTGTGCAGCGCAAAACCGACGCCCCCGCCGAAGCCCTGGTGCTCCGCCTCGCCGATTTGGAACTGGACCCGCTGCAACGCCGCGCCACCCGCGCCGGCCAGGTGCTGCGCCTCACCAACCGCGAGTTTGCCTTGCTGGAGCTGCTGCTGCGCAACCCCAACCGCATCGTCACCAAAACGCGCATTGCCGAGAAGGTGTGGGAAGTGGATTTCGACATGGGCTCCAACGTCATTGAGGTGCACATGTCGCAGCTGCGGCGCAAGCTGGACCGCGCCTTTCCCGAGCTGCCGCCGCTGCTGGAAACAGCCGTCGGCCACGGCTACCGCCTCCACGACCCCGCCGCCGCCCGATGAAGGCGCTCCGTGGGTTGCGGGGCAAGCTGGCCCTGGTGTTTACGGTGGTATTTGGGGTGGTAGCGGCCTTGGCGGCTCTGGCGCAATACCGGCAAGTAGGCCAGGTCCTCGACCAGGGCGACGAGCTGCGCCTGCGGACCCGCGCCGCCGCGTTGCTGGCCCGCGTGGAAGTGGAACCGCAGTTTGTGGTGCCGCTGCCGGGGCTGGGCGAGAAGATGCGGGTGGTGGTGGAAACGCCTGGCCAGCCACCTCAGGAGCTATTTCACTCGCCGGGCTTCTTCGCCACAACCACCACAAACCGCTGGCGCACCGTGGAGCTAACCGAACCCGTACCGGGCAGCAGTCCGCCGCGGCAGGTGCGGCTGTGGCTGGCGCACCCGGCCGCGCCGCTGCAAGCCGATTTGAGCCGGGTGCGGCGCAGCTTGGCGCTAGCATTAGTGGAGAGCTTGGCGTTGGCGGCAGGGCTGGCGTGGGTGGTGGGCGGCTGGGCGCTCCGGCCGTTGCGGCGCATCAGTGCCCAGGCCCGCCGCATCCAGAGCCGGCCCGACGGGGAGCGGCTGCCCGAGCCCGACACCGGCGACGAAGTGCAGGAACTGGCCCGAACCCTCAACCAAATGCTGGACCGGCTGCGGGAGGGCGCGCAGCTCCAAGACAACTTTCTGGCCGCCGCCGCCCACGAACTCCGCACCCCGCTGGCCGTTATGCAAGCCGGCCTGGAAGTCACCGGCCGCGCCCCCGATTTGCCTGCGCACCTGCAACCTATGCTGGCCGTGCAGCTGGACGAGCTGCGGCGCCTGAGCCGTTTGGTTGATGACTTCCTGCTGGTTAGCCGCCTGCAAGCCAATAGCCTACCCCTCACGTTACACCCGGTACCGCTCGACGAGCTGGTACTAAGCACCGCCGACCGGCTACTGCCCCGCTTCCGGGCCGCCGGCCGGCCGCTGCACCTCACCATTGCCGAAGACCTACCCGATTACACCGTGCAAGCCGACACCGACAAGCTCATCACCGTGCTTGGCAACCTGCTGGAAAACGCCCTGCGCCACGCCGTGCCCAACACCGAAGTGCGCATCACCCTGGACCGGGAACCCGACACCGGCTGGCTGTTCGCAGAAGTTGGCAACCACATCAGCCAGCCCCTCGGCGACTTGTCGCGCCTGACGGCGGCGTACTACCAGGCCAACGTGCTCAGCGAAGGTGCCGGCTTGGGCCTATGGCTCAGCAACCGCATTGCCGAGCTGCACGGCGCGCCGCTGCTGTTGCAAGAGCACCACCAATATTTCACCGCCCGGCTGCGTTTGCCGCCCATTGCGTAGCGCCGCCAAACAGAACGATACGCTGCCCGTACAGCAAGCACTGCCTCTTTTTCCGCCTCCCAACCACACTTCACTTCCGCATGAAAACCCTGTATACCATCGGGCTGCTCACCGTTTCCAACCTGTTCATGACGTTTGCCTGGTACGGGCATTTGCAGTTCAAGAAAATCACCTGGCTGCACGGGCTGGGGCTGGTGGGCGTCATTCTGATTAGCTGGGGCCTGGCGTTTTTCGAGTACGTGTTTCAGGTGCCCGCCAACCGCATCGGGTTCGAGGAAAACGGCGGCCCCTTCAACCTGTTCCAGCTCAAGGTAATCCAGGAAGTTATTTCGCTGACTGTCTTCACGCTGTGCGCCGTGTACGTTTTCAAAACCGATAAGCTCGGCTGGAATCATCTGGTAGGCTTTGCGCTGCTGGTGGCGGCGGTGTACGTCATCTTCAAGAAGTGGTAGCCCTGCTGCCCTAGCCTCATGCCTTCTAACCCTAGCGTGCGCAGCCTGCGCGCCCTCGACAGTGTGAACTTCTTCCTGGCCGACGTGCGCGACGGCGTGGGCCCATACCTGGCCATTTACCTGCTCGCTACCCACCACTGGCACCCCTCCGATATCGGGTTGGCCATGTCGGTGTCGGGCATTGCGGGCGTGGTGGCCCAAACGCCCGCCGGGGCCCTCGTGGACCGGCTGCGGGCCAAGCGGTGGCTGGCAGCTATTGCAGCCGCCTTCGTAGCGGCGGGCTGCCTGCTGATGGTGCTGAAAACCACCCTGACCTCCGTAATAACCGGCCAGATTATGGTGGGCGTGGCGGCGGCCGTGGTTGGGCCGGGCGTGGCCGCCATTACGCTGGGCCTAGTGGGCCGGCGCCGCCTCGATAGGCGCGTGGGCCGCAACGAAGCCTGGAACCACGGCGGCAATGTAGTAGCCGCGGCCCTAGCCGGTCTGCTGGGCCACTACGTCGGGCGCGAGTATATTTTCTATTTAGTGGCCGTTATGGCGGTGCTCAGCATCGTGAGCGTGTTCTTCGTCCGAGAAGCGGAAATTGACCACGCTGTGGCCCGCGGTGCCGACGGCCCTGCCGCTTCCGAGGAGCCCACGCCGGACACGGCGGCCACTCCCGCAGTCAGTGGCTTGACGGCCTTGCTGGCGGATAAGCGGGTGTTGGTGTTTTCGTTGGCGGCCGTGCTGTTTCACTTTGCCAACGCGGCCATGCTGCCGCTGGTGGGTCAGCGGCTCTCGGAGGGACATTCTACCGGGGCCTCGTTGTATATGTCGGCCTGCATTATAGTGGCGCAGCTGGTCATGATTGGGTCTACCAGCTGGGCGGGGCGGGCGGCCAGTAAGCGGGGCCGCAAGCCGGTGCTGCTGCTGGCCTTCCTGCTGCTGCCGGTGCGCGGCGTGCTCTACACCCTCTGGGATAATCCCTACTACCTGGTATCGGTGCAGGTGCTGGATGGCATTGCGGGAGGCATCTTCGGGGTGGTGATTCTGCTAGTGGTGGCCGACCTGACCAAGGGCACCGGCCGCTTCAATCTGGTACAGGGCGCCCTGGGCACGGCCACCGGATTGGGCGCGGCGCTTAGCACGTTGGCCGCAGGCTACGTGGTGCAATACCTGGGCTACAATGCAGCCTTCCTGGGACTGGCGGCCATTGCGGGCATGGCCTTGGTGGTGTTCTGGCTGCTGGTACCCGAAACCGGCGACGCTCCCGCCGAAGCTCCGCCTGTGGTACCGGTTCCGGTCCTGCCTTAGCCACAGTGCAACGCAGGTGGGCTCCGCTCTGAAAACTTGTTTAGCTTTGAGATACTCTTGACAGCATAAGAGTAGCCGCCATGAAAGCAACGCCCGGTCATTTGGTCTTCTTCTCTTCGAGAAAACGATTGCACCGGATATTCTGTGCGTATTCGCTGCTGCTGTTCAGCTTATTTGGCGTGCTGGCCGGCTGTTCGCAGCAAAAAGCCACCCCTACGTACCGCATCGGATTTTCGCAGTGCACCAACGGCGACGCTTGGCGGCAGGCTATGCTGGCGGGCATGAACAAGGAACTGAGCTTCTACCCCGAAGTCAGCTTCCGCATGAAGGACGCCAAGTACAACAGCGCCTTGCAGGAGCAACAAATCAAGGAATTTCTGAAGGAAGGCATTGATTTACTGATTGTTTCGGCCAACGAAACCGAGCCGGTTACGCCCATTATTGAGGAGGTCTACAACCGCGGCATTCCGGTGGTTATCCTCGACCGGCGCACTACCTCCAAGCTGTACACGGCTTACGTGGGCGGCAACAACGAGGAAGTGGGCCTCATGGCTGGCAACTACGTGGCCAACCTGCTGGGCCAGCGTGGAAAGGTGCTGGAAGTGCTGGGTGCGCCCGGCACCTCCCCCGCCGTGGATAGGCACCGCGGCTTCACGAAGGCGCTGGCCACTCACCCCGGCGTGCAGCTGGTAGGCGAAGTTAACAGCAACTGGGAGCGGCCTTCGGTGCTGGCCCGGCTGCCCGCCGTGCTACGCCAACACCCCGACGCAGATTTGATTTTTGCGCATAACGACCGGCTGGCGCTGGGCGCCTATCAGGTGTGCAAGCAGCTGGGCTTAAGCCAACGCGTGAAGATTGTGGGCGTAGACGGGCTGCCAGGCATTCATGGCGGGATTCAGCTGGTGCAGGACGGCGTGATTAATGCCACGCTGCTGTACTCGCCGGGCGGTGAGGAGGCCATCCGGACGGCTATGCGCATCCTGCGCAAGCAACCCTACGACAAAGAAAACACACTCGGCACGCTGGTCATCGACTCGACCAACGTGCTGATTATGAAGCTTCAAACCGAGAAGCTTACCAGCCAGCAGCAGGACATTCAGCGGCAGCAGCAGCTTTTGCGCCAGCAGCGCGACACCTACGCCAGCCAGCAAACGGTGTTGTACGTGCTAGCCGCGGCATTACTCGGGGCGGCGGTGCTGGGGCTGGTGGCGTTCCGCGCGTTCCGTGTCAACCGCCGCATCAACCAGACGCTGGGCAAGCAGAACCAGGAAATCAGGTCCCAGCGCAACCAGTTGCAGGAGTTTGCCGAGCGCGCCAAGGTGGAAACCGAGGCCAAGCTGCGCTTCTTCACCAACTTCTCGCACGAGCTACGCACCCCGCTCACCCTGATTCTGGGCCCCGTAGAGGAAATGCTAACCGCCAGCACCACCGACCTGCCCGCCACCCACCGCCACGACTTAAGCCTGATCCGGCGCAACGCCCAGCGGCTGTTGCAACTGGTGAATCAGCTCATGGACTTCCGCAAGATTGACGTGGGCAAGATGCCGGTGCGCGCCACCGAAGGCAACCTGGTGGCTTTCGTGCGCGAAATCATGGACGTGTTCGAGAAGCCGGCCCGGCAGCGCGGCATCAGCCTCCGCTTTTTGCCTGCCGAGCCGGTTATCCGCCTCTGGTTCGACGTGAATATTTTGGACAAGGTGTTCTTCAACCTGCTGAGCAATGCCCTGAAATTCACGCCCGACCGGGGCCAGATTACGGTGAGCTTGCAGCTGGTGCCCGCCGAAAACAGCGTGCGGGTGAGCGTGGAAGACACCGGCCGGGGCATCTCGGAGCAGGACCGGGCGCACATTTTCGAGTGGTTTTACCAGGGGCAGCAGTCGGCGGCGCGGGGCTCGGGCATGGGGCTGGCCTTGGCGCTGGGCCTCACGCGCCTGCACCTCGGGCAGCTCACGTTCACCAGCCAGCCGGGCCAGGGCAGCACGTTCGTCGTGACCTTGCCGCTGGAACTGCCGCCGGCGCTGAAGCAGCTGGATGCCGCGCCGCAGGTTACGCCGGCTTTTGCCCTGGAAGAAGGTATTGCTGCCGCGCCCGCCACCGTGGGTGAGTTGCCGACGCTGGCCAGCAGCGAGGCGCTGGTGCTGGTGATTGAAGACAACCCCGACGTCAATGCCTTCCTCACCCAAAAGCTGCAACCGCATTTCCAGGTCAGCTCGGCTTTCGATGGAGCCACAGGGTTGCGCCTCGCCGCCGAGTCTATTCCCGACCTGATTGTGTGCGACGTGATGCTGCCTGAAATCAGTGGGCTCGACGTGGTGGCCCAGCTCAAAGGCGACTGGCGCACTTCGCACATTCCGGTGGTGCTGCTCACGGCCCGCAACGCGCCCGAGCAGCAAGTGGAAGGCGTGCAAGCCGGCGCCGACCTCTACCTCACCAAGCCGTTCAACCCTACCTTCCTGCTCGAAAGCCTACGTACCCTGCTGGCCAACCGCGACAAAATGCGCGAGCATTTCCGGCGCGAGCTGAGCGTGGATACGGTGACGGTGGCGCCCCAACGGGTTGACCAGAAATTCCTGGCCGACCTCACCGCCATTGTGGAAGCCAACCTCGGCCGCTCCGATTTAAGCGTGGAAGATGTAGCCCGCAGCCTGGGCATTTCCAGGGTGCAGTTGTACCGAAAAGTGAAGGCCGTGCTCGGCACCGGCGTCACCGATTTCATCCAGGGCATCCGGCTCACCAAGGCCCGCCAGCTCCTCCTCGACGACGAGCAAACCATTGCCGAAGTGGCCTACCAGTTGGGCTTCTCGTCGCCGTCTTACTTCTCCACCAGCTTCAAGGCACGCTACCAAGTGTCGCCCTCCGAGTTTCGGGCCCTGCACACCACGCCTAGCGTGTGAATCAAAAGTTGAAATCGGGTATCATTATCGAAAGCGTCGCCTGAAATAGGCGACGCTTTTTTCGTTTATACTATTCTATATCAACGTGTTACACTTCAATTAAATCATGTGTAAATATTGAAAGACTTTGAGTGATTAAAGCAAGACGTAGGCTGGATTTCCCGTGACCTTTGGGTATCGATTTAGCCATGAAAACAACTCCCGCTCCTTAGTTCGTCGCCGCGCCGCTCGTTGCTCTCGCCCTTACACGGGCCAGGCAGCGGGCGGCGCGACGGTGCTGTACGGTAGCCGCGGCTGCCTGCCGAACCCCACTTTCCACAGTCTTTCTTATCCACTCAATTCCCATGAAACATACTGTACCCTTGCTGCGGCAAGCCGTCGGGCTGACGTTGCTTTCCGCCCTGCCGCTGGCCGTTGCCACCCCCGCCCAAGCTGCCGCACTTACCGCCGCTGCCGAGGCCGGCACGCTGGCCGACGTGACCATCAGTGGCCGCGTAACCGACGACAAAGGCGGCGCGCTGCCGGGCGTGACGGTGGTGGTGAAAGGCACGACCATTGGCACCAGCACTGGCCCCGATGGTGACTTCAAACTCACCGTCCCCGAAGGCGCAACGCTGCTCGTTTCCTACATCGGCTACAAACCCCAAGAGGTACCTGTAACTGGCCAAACCACCTTCACCATTGCGTTGGTTACCGACGCGGCGGCGCTGGATGAAGTGGTGGTGACCGGCTACCAAACCCAGCGCAAAGCCGACCTGACCGGCGCGGTGGCGGTGGTGAAAACCGAGGAAATCCGGGACATGGCCTCCAACGACGTGACCCGCAACCTGCAAGGCCGGGTGGCCGGCGTGCAAATCAACTCCGACGGGGCACCAGGCAGTTCGGCCACAGTGCGCATCCGCGGCATTGGCACGCTCGGCAACAACGACCCGCTCTACGTCATCGACGGTATTCCGACCCGGGAAGGCATCAACCAGATCAACCAGAACGACATCGAGAGCATCCAGGTGCTCAAGGATGCCTCGGCGGCCAGCATCTACGGTTCGCGTGCTTCCAACGGCGTGATTATCATCACCACCAAGCGCGGCAAGTTGGGCGCTACCAAGGTGGACTTCTCGACCTTCTTCACGCTCCAAACGCCGGGCCCGCACATCAAGCTACTCAACACCCTAGACTACGGCCGGGTGTACGGCCAGGCCGCCATCAACGACGGCACCACGCCCAGCTTGCCCTACTACAACTTCCAAACCAGCATCGGCGCCAACGGCCGCCCGGTACTGAACGGCGTGACCGTGCCGGAGTTCATTGACGCCAACCGCACCCAGCGTGCCGCCGATACCGACTGGTTCAAGGAAACCCAGCAGAACGCCCTCATTCAGAGCTACAACCTGAGCGTGAGCAGCGGCGGCGAGCGGGGCAGCGCCTTGTTCTCGGTGAACTACTACGACAACTCCGGCACCCTGAAATACTCGGGCTTTGATCGGTACACAGCTCGCCTCAACACCGACTACAACTTCTTGAACGGCCGCCTGAAAATCGGGGAAAACCTAACGGTGGTGAAGTCGCAGCGGGCCGAGTTCGATTTGAACCTGGTGCGCGACCGGACTACGCAGCTGCCCTCTATTGTGCCGGTGCGCACCGTGGATGGTGTGGGCTGGGGCGGCCCGGTGGCGGGCATGAGCGACCGGGACAACCCGCTGCGCCTGCTCACCGACAACAAGCAGAACCGCTCGAATACGGGCCGGGCGTTCGGCAACTTTTTCGCCGACGCCGAAATCCTGAAGGGCCTGCACGTGCGCAGCAGCTTCGGCATCGACTACAGCATCTACAAGTTCCGCCAGATCTACAAAACCTACCAGGCCGGCTTCCTGTCCGAGCAGAACAACCGCGTAACGGTGAACGACCGGTTCTGGGGTAACTGGGTGTGGCAGAACACGATAAACTACGACATTCTGCTGGGTGGCAAGCACCAGCTTGGCGTGCTGGCCGGGGCCGAGCGCATCAGCTACTACGACGAAAGCTCGTACGCCTCGCGCACCAACTTCGCCAGCGAAGACCTGACCTACGCCTACCTCGATGCGGGGGCGGCCAACAAAGACAACGGCGGCGGCGCCACGGCCTACCGGCTGGCGTCCACGTTCGCCAAAGTCAACTACTCGTTCGCCGACCGGTATTTGCTCTCGGGTACGCTGCGGCGCGATGGGTCGTCGCGGTTTGGGCAGGACAACAAGTTCGGGGTGTTTCCGGCCGTATCGGGCGGCTGGCGCTTGAGTGAGGAGGCGTTTGTGAAAGACAACACGCCGATTTTCACCGACTTGAAGCTGCGCGCCGGCTGGGGCCAGACCGGCAACCAGGACATTGCCAACTTCGCCTCGCGCGGCCTGTACCAGTCGCTGCTGGGCACCATCGACCCGAACTTCGAGTACGACCGGGGTACTGCCTACGACATCTACGGCAACGACATCAACCTGCCTTCGGGCTACCGCCGCTTCCAGCGCGCCAACCCGGCTTTGAAGTGGGAAACCACCACCCAAACCAACGTGGGCGTGGACTTCGGGCTGGCGCAAAACAAGCTCTCAGGCTCGGTCGACTACTTCGTGAAGAACAGCAAGGACATTCTGGTGAACCTGCCCTACCTGGCCGTGGTGGGCGAAGGCGGCGACCAGTATGTGAACGGCGCCTCCATCCAGAACAAAGGCTGGGAGTTCGTGCTCGGCTACCAGAACGAGCTGTCTAACGGCCTGACCTACAGCATTTCAGGCAACCTCTCGACGTACCGCAACAAGCTGACCTACCTGCCCGACGAGGTGATAAACGCCTACGGCGGCAACGGCCAGGACGTCACGCGCCTGGGCCACTCCATCAACGCGGTGTACGGCTACGTGGCCGACGGTATTTTCCAGAACGAAGGTGAGGTAACCGGCCACGCCACGCAGATTGGCGCTGCGCCCGGCCGCCTGCGCTACAAGGACCTGAACGGCGACGGCCGCGTGGACAACTTCGACCAGACCTGGATTACGGAAGGCGTGCCCGATTTCAACTACGGCCTCAACCTGGGTGCCGGCTTCAAGGGCTTCGACGTGCAGATTTTCTTCCAGGGCGTACAGGGCCTCTACGCCTACAACAACGCCAAATTCCGGACCGACTTCTCGTCGTTGGCTTCCGGCGAAAACTGGGGGGAGCGGCTGCTTGACGCCTGGACACCAACCAACACCAGCTCCACCATTCCGGCCGCCACGCTTATCAACACCAACAACGAAGGCCGGGCTTCCACCTACTTCATTGAAAACGCTTCTTACATGAAGCTGCGCAACTTCCAGCTCGGCTACTCGCTGCCGAACAGCCTGTTCAGCAAGGTGAAAGTGCAGGGCGTCCGGATCTACGTGCAGGGTCAGAACCTGTTCACGGTGAAAAGCAAGGAGTACACCGGCGCCGACCCCGAAGTAACCAACTACCAGTACCCGGTGCCCCGCATTTTCTCCACCGGCCTCAACGTTTCTTTTTAGTGCTTAGTGCCTGGTTATTAGTGCTTAGCCCGTTCAACGAACGATGCTTCAAACACGAAAATCAGCACTAGAAAACCAAGCACTAAGCACAAACAACTAAGCACGAAACTCCATGAAATTCTTTAAACCTACCATACTTGCCTTGTCGCTGCTGACTTTTGCCTCTGGGTGCAACGATGAGAAATTCCTGGATGTGCAGCCGATTGGCGCCCTGAGCGACGAGCAGCTGAACACCCCAGGCAACATTGAAAAGCAGGTTATTGCGGCTTACTCGCAGCTGGGCAACGACGTGTACCGCGCCCCCTACACCAGCATGTGGCCCTACGGCAACGTGCGCGCCGGCGACGCCTACAAGGGCGGCAACGGCACCGCCGACGTGGACGCCTTCCACTTTTACGAAACCTTCAGCTTCAACCGCGTGGACGTGGGCAACACCGACGAGCTGTGGTTCCTGATTTACATCGGGGTGTCGCGCTGCAACGATGCGTTGCGCCGCCTCGATGCCATAGACGCCGCCGCTATGCCCACCAAGGCGGTGCGCCAGGGCGAGGTGCGCTTCCTGCGTGGGCACTTCTACTTCATGCTCAAGGAGTTATTCAAGCGGGTGCCCTACATCGACCAGACCATCCCGACCGACCAGTACGGCACCATCTCGAACGTAGCCTTGAGCAACGACGAGCTGTGGACCAAGATTGCCGATGACTTCCGCTTTGCGGTGGCCAACCTGCCGGATACCCAGCCGGAAATCGGGCGGGCCAATAAGTCGGCGGCGCAGGCCTACCTGGCCAAAACGCTGCTCTACCAAGCCTACGTGCAGAGCGACAACCACGCCGTAACGAGCATCGACCAAAGCAAGCTGAACGAAGTGGTGACGCTGACCAACCAGATTGCCGCCTCCGGCAAATACTCCCTGCACCCCGACTACGCCACCAACTTCCTGACCGTGGGTGACAACGGCACGGAATCGGTGTTTGCCATCCAGTTTTCGCGCAACGACGGCACGCCCAAGGGCCGCACCGACCGGGGCAACTGCCTGAACTACCCCATGAACCCCGACTACGGCTGCTGCGGGTTCCACCAGCCTAGCCAGAATCTGGTGAATGCCTACAAAACCGACGCCCAGGGCTTACCGCTGTTCACCACCTTCAACAACTCGGACCTGGTGACGCCGGCCGACTTCCAGGCCAACACCGTGGACCCGCGCCTCGACCACACGGTGGCTATTCCGAGCCACCCCTACAAGTACCTGCCCACGTTTGTGTTTGCCACCTCGTGGCTGCGCGACCAGAACACCTACGGCGTGTATATGTCGATGAAGGAGACGGTGTTGCCTTCCGACCCGAGCTTCCAGAAGACGCCGCCGTTCATGACCTCCTCGAAGAACTGGACCATCATCCGCTACGCCGACGTGCTGCTCTGGAAAGCCGAAGCCCTGATTGAGCTGGGCCGCCAGGCCGAGGCGCTGCCCATCATCAACCAGATCCGGCAGCGCGCCGGCGCCAGCACCGCCCGCCTGAAAAACGCGGCCGGCGGCAACACCTCCAACTACCGCATCGGCCAGTACCCCAGCACCGGCTGGACCCAGGCCTACGCCCGCGAGGCCCTGCGCTACGAGCGACGGATGGAGTTTGCCCTGGAAGGCTACCGCTTCTTCGACCTAACCCGCTGGGGCATTGCGGCCACCACGCTGAATACGTACTTTAACGTAGAGAAAACCAAGCGCCAGTACCTGCAAACCGCCCGCTTCACCCAGGGCCGCGACGAGTACCTGCCGATTCCGCTCAACCAAATCAACTTCAGCAAAGGCCTGTACCAACAGAACCCCGGCTGGAACTAAGGTTCTAACTCCCCTCCTTTTTTCAAGGAGGGGTGCCCGAAGGGCGGGGTGGTTAGCTAGAGCTAAAGATTAGAGTTAGCAACTGTTCAACGAGTTTACCACCCCGGCCTGCGGCCACCCCTCCTTGAAAAAAGGAGGGGAGCTAACACTAGCCTTTGGCGCTACCATACATTCAAATTCCCATGAAAAACAACGTATTCTTTTGGTCCCTGGTGGTGGCGCTGGGCGGCTTCTTGTTCGGCTTCGACACCGCCGTTATTTCCGGGGCCGAAAAAGCCATCCAGCAGCTTTGGGGGCTGAGTTCGGTGGAACACGGTTTTACCATTGCCATTGCGTTGATTGGTACCGTGTTCGGGGCCATCTTCGGTGGCATTCCGTCCGATAAGTTGGGGCGCCGCCAGACCTTGATTTGGATTGCGGTGCTGTACTTTGTGTCGGCGCTGGGCGCGGCTGTTACGTCTAGCTGGGTGGCGTTTATGGTGTTCCGGTTTTTGGGCGGGCTGGGCGTGGGAGCTTCGTCGGTGACGGCGCCGCTTTACATTTCCGAGGTGTCGCCGGCCGAGAAGCGGGGGCAGATGGTGGCTATGTTTCAGTTCAACATCGTGTTCGGCATTCTGGCCGCCTACCTCTCCAACTACCTGCTCACCGGCGTGGGCGAAAACGACTGGCGCTGGATGCTAGGCGTGCAGGCCGTGCCGGCCGCGGCGTTTTTCCTGCTGCTGTTCCGGGTGCCCGAAAGTCCCCGCTGGCTGCTGGGCCAAGGCCGCGTAGAGGAAGGCCGCCAGGTGTTCCAGCAAATCAACCCCGCCACCGCCGACCAGGAAGTAGCCAACGTATTGACCTCCAACGCTTCTGACGACGCCATGGTAGGCGGCAAATCGTTGTTTGCGCCCCAGTACCGCACCCCGGTTATCCTGGCCGTGCTGTTTGCCGTCTTCAACCAGGTGTCGGGCATCAACGCCATCATCTATTTCGCCCCGCGCATTTTCGAAATGACGGGCTTAGGCCAGGGAGCGGCCTTGCTGTCGTCGGCGGGCATTGGGCTGGTGAACTTCGCCTTCACGCTGCTGGCCCGGCAGGTCATCGACCAGTTCGGGCGCCGCAAGCTGATGCTGATTGGCTCGTTTGGACTGATTGCCACGCTGGGCCTGGTGTCGTGGGCGTTTTACACCCAGAGCTTCAGCGCCTTGAACGGCATGCTGGTACCGGTGCTGCTGTTCGTGTACATAGCGTTTTTCGCCTTCTCGCAGGGCGCGGTTATCTGGGTGTTCATCTCGGAAATCTTCCCTAACACGGTGCGGGCCAAAGGGCAGGCGCTGGGTTCCAGCACGCACTGGGTAATGGCCGCCATTATTGCCTTCGCCTTCCCGCCTCTGGCCGAGAAGCTAGGCGGCGGCCACACCTTCGCCTTCTTCTGCGGCATGATGGTGCTCCAACTGCTCTTCGTGTGGCGCATGATGCCCGAAACCAAAGGCACCAGCCTCGAACAGCTGGAAAAAACGCTCGTTATCCATTAAAGGTGAGATGGTGAAGTGGTGAACTTGTGAGTTGACGTTCTGGCGGCGCGTTTTGCGCCCTAGACCCAACTTCGGCCCGCTACCCCCTTCCCAAACTCACCATTTCACCACTTCACCATCTCACCACTATGCCAATAGCCTGCTTCGGCGAAATTCTGTGGGACGTGCTGCCAACCGGCAAGCAGCCCGGCGGCGCGCCCTTCAACGTAGCCGTCCACCTGCACCAGCTCGGCCAGTCCGTAGACCTGATCAGCCGCGTCGGCGACGACGACCTGGGCTCGGAACTCCTCGATTTTGTAGCGTCCAAAGGCCTGCGCACCGACTACGTGCAGCTCGGCAAAACCCACCTCACCGGCGTGGTAAAAGCCAACGTAGACGACGCCAACGAGGTAACGTACAAGATTGTGCAGCCCGTAGCCTGGGACTACATTCAGTACGAAACGGAGCTGGAAACCCTGGTAGAGCAGGCCGAGGTGTTTGTGTTCGGCAGCCTCGCCGCCCGCCAGGCCGGCACCCGCGAAACGCTGTACCGCCTGCTGGAACACGCCAGGTTCAAGGTGTTCGACGTGAACATGCGCCCGCCGCACTACCACAAGGAAGTGGTGAAATACCTGCTCGAAAAAGCCAATCTGGTGAAGATGAATCACCACGAGCTGGCCGAAATCATGGCGTGGTTTGGCGAGGAAACCGACCGACCCACCGCCATGCGCTGGCTCGCCAACCGCTTCGATTTGCAGGCCGTATGCGTAACCTGCGGCGCCGATGGCGCCCTGCTCTGGGCCAACGGCCAGCTGTACCGCTCCCCCGGCGTATCGGTGGAAGTAAAGGACACTATAGGCAGCGGCGACTCGTTTCTGGCGGCGCTGCTAAAGGGCTGGCTGGCTGGCCAGGAACCCGGCGACATGCTGCGCTTCGCCTGCGCCACCGGCGCGTTGGTCGCCACCCACCAGGGTGCTACTCCTGCCTTCACCGAAACAGATGTGCAGGAACTGCTGGCTGCGCAGGCAGTGTAGCTTCCTGTCTGATTCCAGGACATTCATTTCTCACTCCCCGTCCCCTATGAAATACCCGCTTCTCCTGGCGCTGGCCGCGGCCAGCCTTGCCGCGTGCAATCCTGACGCCAAAACCACCGACACGGCTACCACGGCCCCCGCTACTACGGCAAATGCCTCGGCTGATTCTTTGCCGCCCGCCACGCCGCAGTACCGCCCGGCATATCATTTCAGCCCGGCCAAGATGTGGATGAACGACCCCAACGGTATGGTGTACCTCAACGGCACCTACCACCTGTTCTTCCAGCACCACCCCGACGGTATGGAATGGGGCCCGATGCACTGGGGCCATGCCACCAGCAAGGACCTGGTAACGTGGCAGGAGCAGCCCATTGCGCTGTATCCCGACTCGCTGGGCTGGATTTTCTCGGGAAGCGCCGTTATCGACAAGGACAACACGGCCGGCTTCGGCCAGAACGCCATGGTGGCCATCTTCACTCACCACAGCTCTCCCGAGGAGAAGAAGAAAACCAACAAGCACCAGTACCAAAGCCTGGCCTACAGCCTTGATGAAGGCAAAACCTGGAAGAAATACGATGGCAATCCGGTGCTGCCCAACCCCGGCATTCAGGACTTCCGCGACCCGAAAGTGAGCTGGAACGAGGTAGCCAAGAAATGGGTGATGACCTTGGCCACCAAAGACCGGATTACGTTCTACTCGTCGGCTAACCTGAAGGACTGGACCAAGCTGAGTGAGTTTGGCGAGAAGCTGGGGGCTCACGGCGGCGTGTGGGAGTGTCCTGATTTGTTTCCGATGACGCTGAACGGCAAAACCCACTGGGTGTTGCTGGTGAGCATCAACCCCGGCGGGCCCAACGGTGGCTCGGCCACGCAGTATTTTGTGGGGCAGTTCGATGGCAAAACGTTCACCCCCGCTACCACCACGCAGAAATGGGTAGACTGGGGCAAGGATAACTACGCCGGCGTAACCTGGGCCGGCACCGGGGCCCGCAAAATCTTTCTCGGCTGGATGAGCAACTGGGAGTACGCCAACCAGGTGCCCACCTCGCCCTGGCGCAACGCCACCACCGCCCCGCGCGACCTAACCCTCAAGCAAGTCGGCCCGGAAATCTACCTGACCTCGACGCCGGTGAAGGAGCTAGCCAAGCTGGCGCAACCGGGCCAGACGCTAAGCAACCTGACGGTGAAGCCAGAGTTGAGCCTGAACGACAAAATCCCGGCTTTGGGACAGCAGTTTCAGCTGAAGATGAGCACCAAGCAACTCCAGGATTTTGCGCTGGTGCTCGGCAACACCAAAGGCGAGGAGCTGGTTATCGGCTACGACAAGCAAGCCAACCAGTACTACATCGACCGGAGCAAAGCCGGCCAGATGGCCTTTAGCGACAAGTTTGCCGGCCGCCACCCCGCCCCGCGCCTGGCCACTGGCCCCGCCGCCGACCTCACGCTACTCTTCGACGCCACTTCGGTGGAAGTGTTTGCCGATGGCGGCCTGACCACCATGACCGAGCTGTTCTTCCCCACGCAGCCCTACACCACGCTCAAGCTGAAATCGAGCAGCGGCCTCACGCTGGACAATCTGATGTACACCAGGTTGAGTCAGGAAGCGAAATAGCCTTTCCACGGAAGCCCAGACCCCACGGTCTGGGTTTTTTCTTTTCCAACCTTCCAATTTCCACCACTATGAACACCTGCTTTTCCCCGCTGGGAAAGGCCGGGCTCCTCGGCGTGTCGCTACTATTGGGTAGCTGCGCCAAGGAAACGGCCGTTCCCGCCACTGCGCCCACGGCGGCGCCCACCAGCAGCGCCTTGGTCTGCGGCCCGCGCCCCGAATCGTCGGACTACCAGCTCTACCCGCTCGGCGACCAGCTAGCCCCCATCGGCGACGTGATGCCCTACTTCGATTCGGCGGCTAATGCTTTCAAGGTGTACTACCTCAAAGACATCTGGAACGACGCCACGCACCAGCGGCATCCGTGGTGGGGCCTGAGCACCAGCAACTTCGTGAGCTACGCCGGGCTGCCGGTGGGCGAGGCGCTGAGCTGTAGCACCCAGGGCTGCGAGCAGGATTACGCGCTGGGCACGGGCAGCATCACCAAGAAGGGCAGCACGTATTATGCGTTCTACACCGGCCACAATCCCAACTATCCGTCGGCGTGCGTGAGCCGCAAGGAGGGGGTGATGCTGGCTACTTCGCGGGGGTTGGGGCAGAAATTTGTGAAGGACCCGAGCTTTACCACCATTTACGCGCCCACCGGGCAGGGCTTCGATGAGCAGGACAACTTCCGGGACCCATTCGTGTTTCGGGATGATGCCAGCAACAGCTACCACATGCTGGTTTCGGCGCGCAAGAACGTGAACGGCACCTGGCGCGGCATCATTGCCCGCTACACCTCGCCCAACTTGAAAAGCTGGACCTACGCTGGCATCCTCTACGACGGCGGGGCCACCAACTACTTCATGCTGGAAACGCCCGAGGTTTTCAAGCTCGGCGACACGTATTACCTGCTGTTTTCCGACATCGACACCAAGCACGTGTATTACCGCAAGGGCCCCAGCGCCACTGGCCCCTGGAGCCTGCCCACCGGCCCCGACCGTTTCGAGGGTAACGGCATCTACGCCGCCAAAACCGCCGCCGACAACTACGACCGGTACCTATTCGGGTGGACCAACCGCCTGGGCGGCAGCACCGATGGCGGCAACTGGCAGTGGGGCGGCAACCTGGTGGCTCACAAGCTCTACCAGAAAGCCAACAAGGACCTGGCCGTAACCATCCCGCACACCCTCAAAAACCACCTGGAAGCCCAACCCGAGCCGCTTACCAAGGACAGCCAGTGGGGCAACGTCACGAATAGCATCCCGAACACGCACTCGTACACGCTCAGCAGCCCCGCCAACCAGGACGTGGCCAACGTGCTATTCAACCCCGTAGCTCCGGTGCGCTACAAGTTGCACGCCACCGTGTCGTACAGCAGCGCCAACAAGGATTTCGGCTTCTTCCTGGGCGCCTGCGACGGGTACGACGACGTGTACAGCCTGCGTTTCGTGCCTGGCCAGCAACGGTTCAGCCTGGACAAAACGCGCCGCTCGGCCCTCACCACTACCACTGTTGCCACCAACGACGCACCGTTCCCGCTCGCGCCCAACACCGAGTACAACGTGGATATCGTGTTCGAAAACTCGATGGTAGTGGTGTACCTCAACAACGAGGTGGCGCTCAGCTCCCGCATCTACCGCGCCGCCGGCACCTCCTGGGGCATCTTCGTCGACAACAGCACCGCCACCTTCAAGAACATCACCGTCACCAAGCCCTGAGGGCCCCAACTTACTAAGGTCGTCATGCTGAGGTTGAACGGTGTAGAGACGCGACACTTCGCGTCTCGGCGTTGCTGATGTTGTCTACCTGGACGGACCAAACGGCGCGGACGAGGAGACGCGAAGTGTCGCGTCTCTACACCGGCAGGCATACAATGTATGATATGCTTCGGCTGAGCCTATGACAGCTTTTTTGCTTAAGCATCCGCTTTACCGGCCACGGGCAGCGTGAAAACGAACGTACTGCCGGCGCCTAGTTCACTGCTTACCCAGAGTTGGCCGCCTTGGCTGGCAATGAACTCGCGGGCAATGCTGAGGCCCAGGCCCGAACCGCCTTTGTAGCCGTTCTTATCAGGAATCTGGACGAAGCGCTGGAAGATTTTTTCCTGGTACTGCGGCGCGATGCCGGGGCCGTTGTCTTGCACGCTCACCTGCACCTGCTGACCATCAGGAGCGAGGGTGGCGGCAATGCGGATTTGCTCCTGCTCGGGCGAATAGCGGATGGCGTTGGCTAGCAGGTTGAGCAGCACCCAGGTGGTTTTTTCGATGTCGGCGCGGACGGGCGGCAGGTTGCCGGGTACTTCCAGGGCGAGGCGGAGTTGCTTGGGCTTGAGCTGGAGCTGAATGGTATCGGCGGCGAACTGCACGATGTCGTGCACGTGGCTAGGCTGGAAGTTGAGCTGGATGTTGCCGGACTCCAGGCGCGATACGTCGATTAACTCGCCTACCAGTTTCAGCAGGCGCTGGTTTTCCTGCTTGAGGGTCAGCACAATGTTCTGCTGCTCGGGGTTGAGCGGGCCGACTTTGCCGTTTTGCAACAGCTTCAAGCTGAAGTTGATGCTGGAAAGCGGCGTTTTCAGCTCGTGCGACACGGTGGCCAGGAAGTTGGATTTGGCTTGGTCTAGCTTCTTGAACTCCGAGATGTTGCGCAAGGTCAGAATGGAGCCAACAAATTCGTTTTTGTCGAGGGCTTGGTTGAACCCCACTACATCGTGCACGCTCAGGCGGTAGTACGCTTCTTCGCCTTGCTGCGCGATGGTAAGCAAGGGCGTTTCCTGCTCGCGCTTGGGCGGCGGCACATCCAGGTGGCGCAGCATCTCCCGAAACAAGTCGTTTTCGTTGGCTACCTCGTCTACCCGCCGGCCGAGCAGCTGGGCAGCCGGCACCGCCAGTAAGGCGCTGGCCACCGGATTGACCACAATGAGGCGCCGGTTCTGGTCGACCAGTAACAGGCCCTCATCAAGGGTATTGACGATGCTGGCTACCCGGTTGCGCTCGGCCATGAGTTCGGCCAGCGTGGAAGTGCGGTAGCTTTGCAGCTGCACCAGCATCCGGTTGAAGCTCCGGCCCACGGTGGCCAGTTCGTCGTGCCCTTCCACCGGAATCGAGGCCGTAAAATCCTGGTTGGCGGCGTGGTCGATGCTGGCGGAGAGCCGGCGCAGGGGCACCACGGCCGCTTCGGGCACACTCAGCACAAACAACAGCGAGGTCAGGACGGCGAAGGTGAGCAACGCCAGCACGTAGCGCCGCTGCCGCAGGGCGGTGCGGTTGGCGGCTTCGTTTTTGCGTGTGAGAGCCTGCGTGTTCAGGTTCATCATGGCGTAGGTATCGCGCCGCAAGCGCCCAACGGCCTGGTTCCAAAGCTGGGCCGAGGTGGTATCGGAAGCTAGTAGCTGATTGAAATTCCCTACATCCTGAAACAGATTATCTACCGCCTGCTGCTCGCCGGGCTCCGTTACGTTGCCAGCCTCCCGCGCCAACAGTTTCTCGAAAAGCGGTTGGGCCTGCGGGGCTCTTACGTTCGCGCCATACGCCATCTGGTCCAGGGCGCTCAGCATCTGCTGGCCCAGCTCCACTGAGTACAGGTTGTCTTTGAGCACGTTGCGGGCGGTGCGGTCCAGCTGGTTCAGCGAGTAGAGCATGAAGGCACTCACTCCCATCAGCAGCAACAGCATGGTTGCAAAAGCCAGCGTGATTTTGGTTTTCAGGGTCATGAGTTGAATTAGGGGCTTAGATACAAGAACGTGTCATGCTGAGCTGGTCGAAGCATCTCGCGTGCTGGCTGCCGATTGATACCCAACGAAGCGGTAGAGATGCTTCGACCAGCTCAGCATGACGATTGGTTTGGCAACGTCAGCGCGCGAGATGCTTCGGCTGCGCGGACGCCAGATGAGCATGACACGTTCTTTTCGGGTGTAGAAACCACCATCAGTACGTGACCAGGTAAATATCCAGGTCCTGGGTGTGGCGGGCAACTTGCCGGATCAGGTCGTTGGTGACGCCACGGCGGGTAAGGCGGGCCCACCAGTTTTTGCTGCCCGTCACGCCGCAGATTAGCAGCGAAACGTTTTTTTCGGCGGCTACGCGCCTTACTTCCGTTACCACATGGTCGGCTTTCACCCGCAGAATCTGGCCGCCTAACTCGGTAGCCAGCTGCAAGTTATTGATGAGGTGGCGCTGGGCCGCCAGCCCTATCCTATCAGCCGATTCGGCGGGGGTTTGCACGTAGAGCACGTACCACTTGGCCCCGCCGAGGCGGTCGGCGAGGCGGGAGGTTTTGCGGATGATTTCCTTGGCGGCCCGTGCGTTGGTATTGATGCAGGCCAGCAGCCGGTCGGCGTTGCGGCGCTGGGGCGCTACGGCAGAGGCACCGCCCGCATCGGTTTCAATCTGGCGGCCGAGTTGGTTGGCTACTTCCCGCAGGGCTAACTCGCGTAATTGCAACAGGTTTTCGGGCTGGAAGAAGTTCTTCAGGGCCGAGGGCACCTTTTGCGGGTCGTAGATTTTGCCTTCCTCCAAGCGGGTGCGCAATTCCCCTACGGTGAGGTCCACGTTCACCACCTCATCGGCCAGCTTCAGCACTTGGTCGGGCACCCGCTCCTGCACGTCGGTGCCGGTTATTTTCTGCACCTGGTCGTGCAGGCTTTCCAGGTGCTGCACGTTGACGGCCGAAATCACCGAAATACCGGCCTTCACGAGCTGCTCCACGTCTTGCCAGCGCTTCTCGTTGAGGGAGCCCGGCACGTTGGTGTGGGCCAGCTCATCGACTACTACCACCGAGGGCCGGCGCTGCAAAATGGCCTGCACGTCCATTTCTTCCAGCATCCGGCCCTTGTAGAAAATCTGTTTGCGCGGCAGCGTCGGCAGGCCTTGCAGCTGCGCCTCGGTGCCGGCCCGCCCGTGCGTCACGACGTACCCCAACACCACATCTACGCCGTGCTGGAGCAAGTCGTGGGCTTCTTGCAGCATGCGGTAGGTTTTGCCCACGCCCGCCGCCAGCCCGATGTATATTTTCAGCCGCCCGCGCCGCCGCTCCTGCACCAGCCGCAGAAACCGCTCGGCAGATTGGTCGCGTTGTTGGTCGTCAGTGGAGGGAGGCATAATGTGGGTTTCGTTTTTAACGGTCATGCTGAGCGCAGTGCAACGAAACCGAAGCATCTGGCGTGCTGACGTTGTATATATTCAACGGTGTAGAGACGCGACCCTTCGCGTCTCGGCGTCCGCGCCGTTTGGTCCATTCAGGTAAACAACATCAGCAACGCCGAGACGCGAAGTG
>NZ_JAFLQZ010000006.1 GCF_017313265.1 Hymenobacter telluris
GTTTCGGTAGCTTCCTCCGGCGTAGCGAGGGCCGGCTTAGGTGAAGGCACCGAAACGGCTTGGCAAGCTTCTTCATGCCAAGCCAATAATTCGCCACACGTCGGGCAACTAGAGGCAACCCCATCATCGTAAGCAACTTCATCGGCGGCATCGGCCACGGAATCCATGACGTCCGCTTCTTCCGCTACAACAGGGTCTAACACAACAGTTTGCGGGTTTTTTCTTTTGGCAGCCATTTCTAACAAACTAAGCGAGTCAGCTAAAATAGCTAGCACACTTTAGTTAGCCAAACTAAGCTCGTTAGACTATGAAGTGGTAGAAGCAAATAAAGTCGTGAATAAGTAAGCTGAAACACTAAAAGCCAATCATGCTTGGGTAAGCTTTTAGCACGGTAGAAGGTCGGAAGCGTTACCGAACAAACGGACACGGTAAGGCAAAAACGAGGTAAAGCCTAAAAACTATCGGGTGATACCAGCCCATAGTACCCACGGCCCGTTGCGAGACGCAGCCAGCCAGCTTAATTGATTGAAGCACAGCGACTACTGTATATTTATATGATTCCACTCACGCTACGCCTTGAGTGTGTTCTAAAAAACAAAAAGCGGCCTCTCCACTACAGAGAGGCCGCTTTTAACAAGCATCAGGAACAAAAGTTGAATGGGTTGCCACGAAAGCAGATATAGCCTCTACAGGGTGCGTCACCATCAATTGTGCTTACCACCAACACCAGGCAGGGTTTCTCTATGTGTAGGGCTACGGCGTGCGGCGCTTGAGCAAATAGCGGTAACGATCCTCATGCACGCCATTGGGCAGCACTTCCCAACCAAGCGCGTAGAGATAATTGAGGACGGCGGCTTCGTCGGGAAAACGGCGCGCTTTGCCGTTTTCCTGCACGTAATCATACTCGCGAGTGGGGGTTACGCCATCGGAGAGGGAGAGCTGACAGTACGAGCCTAACTGCCAGATGCGGGCAACCCCGTACATAGGCGGCGCCGCAGTAGCCACGGCAGGCGCTTGCTGAGCTTGGGCGGCTGGCAGGGCCGCACTAATGCCAAGAGCGAGCAATAGGAAGGAGTAAGTGCTTCATAAACTAAGTAGCATAGAAGCCTTGCTTAGCCTCTAGCCCACACCATTGAGCAAATTGCGTACCGTGTCGTAGGATTCCTGCACCAAAAAATTGGGGTATTCCTTTTCTAAAAAGCCGTTGAAGCTTAAGAGCGTGTGTTGCCCGGCTGGCACAATGCGCACCACGTAATCGGTGTTGATGAGCTGTTGCTGGCCGTTTGCTAGGTGCGTTACTTCAATGAATTGGGGCATGAGAGAGTGGAGTAGTAAGTTGATTATGTCTGCCGTCCAGCACCACGTCCCAGCACAACAGCAATACTAAATACGTGAAGACTTAGCGGCAAGCAGTCGGCGAGAATAAATTTCTTTGTGCTTGGTGTAAGGGGCGACTGGTGCCGTTGGGCTGAACGGGGTGGTGACTTTGAAGCGCAAGACCAGCCTATTGTTCGTTAACTCCTTGATGAGCAGGTTGTAATTGGTTGCAATTGAAAAAATGGGAAAGTATTTTCTGACACAGCAGATTCAGCGAATCTGCTGTGTCAGAAAAAAATAAATGTGCTAGCACTGAGTGCCCCGGATTTGGGCACGCAATAGGTGGCGGTGTTGGAGGAGTAATGGAGGTTTCTGGTGCCACGTACTACAGCCTTCAGCCAGGCCTGATGTGCTAGCTGACGAATAATAACGGCGTCATGAGGGCGTAGGAAGCTGGCGGGGCAGCCGGTTAGGGTATCCCGCAGCTGGCGGTAGAGCACGGTAGAAGTGGCAAGTTGCAATCCGTGAGGATTCATAGTGGCAGTGGCCCGAATTGGGTGGCTAGTAGTGCCTGGTAGCGGTAGGGTATCTTGCGCCCAAACCGATGCTGGTACTAACATCAAGGAAGCTAATCATATGCAGGAACCGGTGGTAAAATTCCATTAGTGGGGCTCCGTGGGAGGGGCTGTTGCTGTCTGCAAGTGAGCCGCTTGCGCAAGGTGCGCCTGCTGGTGCTTGGCAACCACTGCTTAACTCAGGCCCGCACCGCCTACCTGCTGGCTAGCGCTACTGCCTTAAGCGAGTAACTGCTCCTGCTTGCGCCTACAGGTGGCAACTTGCTCGAGTACGCTCAGGGCTTGCACGGTGCTGGCAAACTGCGCGCTGGCGCTGGGTGCCGGAAAAGCCGGTGCCTGTTGCAGCGCCAGCTGGTTTTTGTAGAACTGGTCACGCAGCTCAGGCGGGCAGATCAGCAATTGGGCAAACGGCATCTCGTGGTAGTGGCGCAGCAGTTCGCGCCGGATGGCATAAAGCACCGACAGGCCATGTTCGGGGGAGGTGGCGCTGCCTTCCAGCTCCGCGCGCAATTGCTGTAGGCGGGGGTATATATTTTCCATTTCAACAAGTGGGTGGGCCTCCGCATACGGTCGGGTTACCTGGCCGGTTTTCTGCTTTCCTGGCTTCAGGTCCTTGGTAAACGGCAGCAGTTTCTGCAACCCGAGCGCAGCCACTCCTAGTAATCAGCTAGTACCGCGCGCATTACAACGCCGAACGGTAGCATGCGGCCCTCGGTTATCTAGCCCCACCCACGTTGAAAACCGGTTCCAAACTAGCTGTGTAATTGAGCCAGCCCTCCTCATCACAACTACTATTGCTTGGCTGATACTGTAAGAATTACTTACGCTAACCTGCGCTGCCACTTACTTGTAGCTCGGCACAAATAGGGACCAAACGTGACATAACCCGTTTGGAGCTTTAATGAGAACCAGGCAACCAACCAGGCAATAGCTAAGTAGTAGCACACGAGGGCCGGGATGGTAGTAGGTCATCCTGCGGCAGACAGTCCGGAATTACGAAGCCGAGCGGCCAGGTAAGTGGATTGTACTGGCCTGGTTGCTATAGAATAGCAGCAAGGATAAGGTGCGTACAAAGTCGAATGTTTAGCGGGATTATGCCTTTTTGCGTACTATTATCATTATGAGTAAACTATTACTGTTGATAGGCGCTTTGCTGCTAGCTGCGGGCTGTAGCACGGAGAAAAAACAGGTCGATCCGCAGCCTGTAGCTAATGTAGGCAAGAGTATAATCAGCTACCAAGTGAATGGCCAATCCCGCTCTCACTCGGCCACTGCGCGTTACCAGCCCGGCTCATTAGTAACGAACACCTTTGACGTACTGAGCATCGAAGGGAGAGATACCAGCAGCACTTCGGGGAGAGAGCATGTGCAAATAGACTTTCTTAAGGGGCCTGGCCGGCCAGATTCCGAATACCGCATTATTTCTATCCGCTTTACCGACTCGGCCAACAACCTCACGTGGGGGCTTTCAGTGCAGGGTACACTGGGAACCCGGAGTGGCAAATGGACGGGGGCCTTTGCGGGTACGGCAACCAACCAATTCGGTATTCCTCAGGCGGTTATCACCGGCGAGTTCAGTGATGTGCCTAACTAGCAGAACACGCATGAGCGAAATGTCAGCAAGCAAGCTGTTCAGCGAATCACTTCCACCCAGCCTTTGAGGCGCCGGCCCGTACTTGAGTGCACAAGCAAATAATAGTACACGCCGTCGGGCAGGCCAGTTGCTGCCCATTGGCCACTGTACTGCGCTTGTTCATACACGCGCTTGCCCCATCGGTTGTAAACCTGTATGTCCCATACGTTAGGTTCGAGTCCAACCAGCCTGAACGTTTCGTTGTTCGTGTCGCCGTTTGGGGTAATGACGTTGGGAATCAGCAGAGGGCAGTCGTCGCCGAAGCGCAATTGTACTTGTGCTTGGCTGGAGCAGCCATCCCGAGAGGTAACCGTAACGGCATACGTTCCGGGGGCCGTAGCGGTAAAGCTAGGCGCGGTGCTGCCGTCTTGCCACCGGTAGGTACTGCCAAGGGGTTGTCCAGTCGGGGCGAGGACCACTTGCTGGTCGGCACAAATGGTTTGATCGGGGCCTAACGAAACCGAGGGAATTGGTAAAAACGACAGGTTAACGGAATCCCGAATCGGGCACCGCTGCGGGGCCGTTACTTCCACCCAGTAGCGTCCGCTACGGGTGGCAGTGTACTGAGCGGCCGTAGAACCATCTTGCCAGCGGAAGGTCGTGCCCAGTGGTTGCACTGGTGTGACCCGCAGCACGGCTGGCGTACCGCTACAGAGCGCGGCTGATTCTACGCTCAGCCGCGCCTGGGTGTAGGGCAAGATTGTTACGGTTTGGGTGTACGTATGGGTAGCGCCGCTCACTTCCCGTACCGTCATCGTTGTTGTGTAGGTGCCAACTGCGGCGTATTGGTGCGTAGCCGTGTATCCAGCGGCCGTATTGGCAGGTCCTGCGGCTGGCTCACCAAAGTTCCAGGTGACAATGGCATCAGGAATTTCCGGGTAAATAGAGGCCGTAAATACTGCTGCCTGTCCCAGGCAAAGCTCAGAGCGCAGGAGGCCGAAGTTGACGAGTAGCTGCCCCGGTACGGGGGGGCGTACGAGTACGTTGGGCAACCCCAGTTGGCTGTTGTGGCCGGGCGAGAATCCTGCCACGGCATTGAATTGATAGCCGCAGCCTAGGCCAGGCGTATTCGGTGAGTTGATCACGCAGACCCCGTTCGAATTCATGAAGGCAGCGTACAATGCGCCGTAAATCTTCTGGTCTGGGCCAAGTTGCAGGGCTCCTAACGCCGAATTTGCTCCTACCGGCGCAAAGGGAATCCGGGTGATTTCCGTTACGCCCCCGCCGAGTAAGTCATACTGATAGAGGCTAGGAGAGGAGCTAACGTACAGCAGCTGCCCATTGGGAGAAAACTCCAGCCCGTAATAGTTCTGCGCTATTGCGCGGGAAACATCCGGCAGGCGGCGCGGCCCCGATACTACGCCCGTGCCATAGTTGAAATCAAACACTTCCACGGCTCCGCTGAACTGTGCTACTGCTAAGCGCTGGCCCGTGGGCGAGACCTTCATGTAGCCGACGGCATTATAGTCGCTGCGTAAATTAGCTCCACCTTGATGGACAATGCCTCCGGCGGA
This sequence comes from Hymenobacter telluris, assembly GCF_017313265.1. Taxonomy (GTDB): domain Bacteria; phylum Bacteroidota; class Bacteroidia; order Cytophagales; family Hymenobacteraceae; genus Hymenobacter; species Hymenobacter telluris. The sequence continues at coordinate 5,040 of NZ_JAFLQZ010000006.1, forward strand.
CTGCACAGGGGGGAGCGTGAACCCGTTGACTGTCAGCAAGTAACTCAAAAAGATGTTGCTGTTCCAGCCGTGTACCACAATCCACATATCCCGTTGGTTGGCATGCCGTACGGCCACCAACTTTTCGGTGAGACGCTTCTCGGGTAGAGGCACCGGCACCGGAACAGCCTTACGCACCACTTCGCCGAGGCCACCTTGGCGGTTCATGTCAATTACGGAGTACTGCAGGCCTCGTTGTAAGCCGTTTTCGGCAGCGTCAACAGTGAAAACGTAATACTGTCTGGCCGCTCCGGGTAGCGGCACAATGGTTACCCCTTGGGTAGCGGAATTAGGAGGTAACTCGGAGCGAATCGGATCCTCGAAGCCACCAAGCCCTTGGCCATTGGTCATCACCTGGTGCTGGCGGTTCCAGGCTGTAATACCGTTGGTGTAGAAGAGCAGCTGACCTTGCGCATCCGAGATGGAAGCACAGCCTTCGCCCGAAATTAGCGCTCCGTCAGTGAGTACCTGCACGCCAGTATTGGAGAAGAGCAGCCCGGCCTGCCGTCCAAAATACCAGGTGTTGAATTCTCCTTGGGCGAGGGCCGGTAATCCAAAGAGCCAAAACAGGGCTAACCATAGAGTAATGGTCCGCTTGGTGGCAGCAAACATAAACGAGTGGATATGAGAGTAGAGGGTTCAATAACCGCTTGCTAGCTAACAATAGCAGCAATATGTACGGTGCTAAAGCCACGTTTTACCTACTTGCCAAAGCTGACATAGTTCACTGTCGGATAAGAAGCAGAAGGTACAGTGTAAGAATCTGGAGCCAGACTGCAGGCAATCAGGGGCTTTACCAATATTGCATGTTGAACTCCGTCCCCTAAAGTAGCCCCTGGAAAAACGAAAAAGGCCTCCCTGAATTAGGAAGGCCTTTTCTTGTAGCGGGGACGAGAGTTGAATTAGTTGCCACAAAAGCGAAAGGCCATTTCCGCGCAATAGAAGCAGTTTTGGCGGTGAAGCCGATGCAGCTTTTGGGGCTGTTTGTGATAAAATTGTGATAAAAATTCTGCCTGTTTTTCACTGCGTGCGTGGAGATTCCGGCAGGCAAGATAACCAGGCCGCAGCGAGACTACTCTTTCACGCGCTTGGTGGTGCGGCCACTGCGCTTCAGACGTGTTACCGCGTGAAGCGTTCTTCCTCATCTATCTGATAGGGAATGATAGTCCCATAGGCGGGAGGCCCCTTGGTGTAAAGCACCAAGGTGTGGGCCGTCAATTCTTTGATTTCAACCGAAACAGGATTGTGGGCATATATTAGATTGTTTCCTTGCCGCTTGTAGCCCTTAGCACTCGCTTTATAGACGGGAGGAGAGGTAATTACGATAAAAATGCTGTCGGCCGTGATGTCAAGCCGGTAAGGAATGGGGAACGGCTCGGGGCCTTTAGTGGAAACTAATCTGCCGCCGGCATCATAGCTGTATTGGGTGGTACTCTCGTGCGTCCAGCTGCCCTCTAGCTTGGGGGCAGCGGGCGCCTCGTCTTTGTCCTGGCAACTGGCGGCGCCCAACAGCAGGGCGGCGCCTATGATCGATAAATACTTGCTCATGGAATTGTAGGGTAAAGGGAAGAATAAGAAAGGGTAAGATGGGGCAGCGCGGGCTGGCCCTAGTAAGCTAACGAAAATTCGCGGCGATACCACGGCCGAGCTACTGGCACGGGTTGTAGCGGCTACCCGGCAGGCTTCTGCAAGCACTAAGTCGCCTACTCTTTCACGAGCTTGGTGGTGCGGCCGGTGGTCTGGTCGCGCAGCAGGTAGAGGCCGGCAGGCAGGGAGTGCACGTCCAGGGGCTGGTTGGTGAGCTTGCCCGACAGCATGACCTGACCGAGTTGGTTGAGCAGCTGGTAGGGCGTGCCGAGCGGGCCGCGCAAGGTGAGCTGGGTGCGGGTGGGGTTAGGGTAGGCCGACAGGGCTGGGCGGGTAGTAGCGGCCGTAGTGGCCAGCGGAGCGGCGCCCAGCTTGACGACCCAATAGTCTTTGCCACCGTAATTGAGCTGGGTTTTGTCGCCGCTGATGCCAGAGGTGGAGGAGCCTGCAAGGAAGTAGCCTCCATCCGTAGTGAGCTGAATGCGAAGGATATAATCACCCCCGCTGCCGCCAATCGTTTTATCCCATTGCTTGGTGCCGTTGGCATCCACCTTAACCAGCCACATATCATCCCCGCCTAGACTGGCCTGCGTTTTATCGCCGCTGATAGAGGAGTCGGATTGGCCGCCTAGGATATAGCCCCCATCGCTGGTTTGTTGCAACGCATAGAGCTCATTTCGGCCCGTGCCGCCGAAGGTCCTATCCCATTGCTTGGTGCCACTAGCATCCACTTTCACTACCCAGAAGCTAGTATAGCCTGGGTTGGGTTGCGTTTTATCGCCGCCGATGGGCGAATAAGAATAGCCCCCTAGGATGTAACCACCGTCGCTGGTTGGCTGCAGACTCGATAAGCTTTCTACGTTCGTGCCGCCGAAGGTCCTATCCCACTGCTTGGTGCCACTAGCATCTACTTTAACTACCCAATAGTCCGGGCTGCCTTGGCTGCCCTGGCTAGGTTGGGTCTTATCGCCGCTAATGGGAGAAGTAGAGTTGCCTCCGAGTAGGTAGCCCCCGTCGCTGGTTTGCACCAGGGTAGAGAGATAGTCGCTATTGGATCCACCAAAGGTGCGGTCCCACTGCTTGGTGCCGTTGGCATCCACCTTGATGAGCCAATAATCGGCGGGAACTGAAAAGGGAAATGATGATCCGATAACATCGGGGGAACTGGTGTAGCCCGCGAGAATGTAGCCCCCATCGCTAGTTTGTTGCAGAGTTCTGAGTTCATCGGCTGCCGTGCCGCCGTAGGTTCTATCCCATTGCTTGGTGCCACTGGCATCCACCTTAACTACCCAGTAATCGTACATGATGCCCTGATTCGCCTGGGTTTTGTCGCCGCCGATACCGGAGTACGATATGCCGCCCAGGATATAGCCCCCATCGCTGGTTTGTTGCAGCGTAAAAAGAATATCTTGGTCCGTACCGCCGAATGAGCGTTCCCACTGCTTGACACCGGTGGCACTCATCTTGACGATCCAATAGTCATAGTCTCCTTGACTAGGTTGGGTTTTGTCGCCGCTGATGCCCGATCTAGAAGCTCCCCCTACAATGTAGCCCCCATCGCTGGTGAGCACTGTTGCGTACAACTCATCGGCTGCAGTGCCGCCAAAGGTACGGTCCCATTGTACGAGAGGAGTCTGGGTTTGGGCGGTGGCGTAATAGGCGTTGCCAAGCAGGCAGGCGGCGGCAAACAGCAGGGAGAGTACTAATTGATTCATATAGAGGAGATAAGGAGATAGAAAGAAAGGTATATTCCTGGCAATGACCAACCTGCCGTAGATCTTACTCTTTCACGAGCTGGGTGATGCGGCCGGTGGTCTGGTCGCGCAGCAGGTAGAGGCCGGCAGGCAGGGAGTGCACGTCCAGGGGCTGGTTGGTGAGCTTGCCCGACAGCATGACCTGACCGAGTTGGTTGAGCAGCTGGTAGGGCGTGCCGAGCGGGCCGCGCAGGGTGAGCTGGGTGCGGGCGGGGTTGGGGTAGGCCGACAGCGCCGGGCTAATAGTAGCGGCCGTGGTAGCTAGAGGCGCGGCGCTGAGTTTGACTATCCAGCAGTCAAAGGAACCTTGACTGGCTTGCGTTTTATCACCACTGATACCCGATTCACTCCAGCCCGCTAGGATATAGCCGCCGTCACTGGTTTGCTGAAGCGCTTCAAAGGCATCCTCCGAATTTCCTCCAAAAGTACGGTCCCAAAGCTTAGTGCCATTCATACTGAGCTTAACTAGCCAATAGTCCCTACTTCCTTGACTGGCTTGCGTCTTATCACCACCAATACTGGAATTAGACTTACCGCCCAAAATGTAGCCCCCATCACTGGTTTGCTGAATAGCATTCAAAACGTCATTATTGCTTCCTCCAATTGTGCGGTCCCATTGCTTGGCGCCGCTGGCATCGAGCTTGAGTACCCAGTAGTCAACTCCGCCTTGGCTGGCTTGCGTCTTATCCGTGCTACTACCGGAGGACGAGCTACCCGCGAGAATATAGCCGCCGTCGCTGGGTTGCTGCAGGCTCTGGAGATAGTCGTCGTCGCTCCCCCCAAAAGAACGGTCCCATTGTTTGCTGCCGCTCGCATCGAGTTTGACGATCCAATAATCGGAGAGACCTTGCCTGGGTTGCGTTTTGTCGCCGCTGCTACCGGATTCGGATGCTCCGCCGATTATATAGCCGCCATCACTGGTTTGCTGGAGGGTAGAACTTAAATCTTCGCTGGAACCCCCGAAGGTCTTATCCCATTGTTTGGTGCCACTAGCGTCCACCTTGACGATCCAGTAATCAGCGAGCCCCCGATTAGGTTGTGTTTTATCCCCAGTGACTCCGGAATAAGAATGCCCGCCCAGCACATACCCTCCATCAGTGGTTTGTTGGACGCTATACAAGTAATCGGACGTGTTGCCCCCAAAGCTTCGGTCCCATTGTTTAGTGCCGCTGGCATCAAGCTTGATTACCCAATAGTCAAAAGAACCCTGGCTGGCTTGCGTCTTATCGCCACCGATTCCGGAATCACTTTGTCCGGCCAGAATATAACCGCCGTCACTGGTTTGTTGGAGGCTATATAGAATATCTTGCGCTGTTCCCCCAAAGCTTCGATCCCACTGTTTGGTGCCGCTGGCATCCACCTTGACGATCCAGTAATCGGAATCACCTTGACTGGCCTGGGTTTTGTCGCCACTGATGCCAGAGAATGAAGTGCCTCCTATGATATAGCCACCATCACTAGTTTGCCGGATGCCATCCACATACTCAATTCCGCTCCCACCAAACGTCTTGTCCCATTGCTTAGTGGGGGCCACGGCTTGGGCGGTGGCCTGGGGCGCGGCGCTGAGCAGGCAGCCGGCGGTTAAGAAGAGAGCGGATAGAAGTATGCGCATAGGTTGAAATAGAGAAACAGGAAAAGGCCGGTTTAAAGCTAGCACCGGCCGCGGCTACAGCAGGCGGCGCTTGAGCAGGAAATAATGTATGATACCGTCGCTAGTAACGCCCAATGGCTGTACGTCCCAGCCCAGCTGGTAGAGGAAGTTGAGGGCCGCTGCTTCGTCGGTAAAGCGCCGTCTCTTGCCATTTTCCTCCAGATAGTCAAACGTGCGCGTGGGCGTGACGCCATCGGCCAGCCCGAGGTGGCAGTAGTCGGTGTTAGCCAGCCAGATGCGCGCCGACCCGTACATCGGTTTGGCGGGCGCGGCGGCGGCTGGCGCTTGCTGGGCGTGAGCATTGGAAAGGCCTGCCCCCAGGCGGAGGGTAACGAGCAACAGCAGATACTGGTGGCGCATAACGGTATGGGCTTAACGGGAGTAGATTTCTTCGTGCTCGGTATAAGGCCCACCCGGCGCCGTTGGCCGGGGCGGTACCGTAATCTTGAAGCGCAACACCAGTTTGTCGTCCGTCAGCTCCTTGATGAGCACGTGGTAGGTGGTATTGAAAGAGAAGAAGGAAAAACTGCTAGTTCCTTGGCGAATGATGGGGCCGCTATTAAGCATCATTACATTAGTGTTTTGATAGCGGTAGATTAGCGAGTCTTTCGTGATGGCCATTTTCGAGTACTGAAAGCCGGCACGCTCTTCCTGGTGCGTGAGCGTACCAGCCCCATCGTAGTAGTAGAGGGTACTGTTTTCCGGCGTCCAGTGGCCCTCCAGCGCGGGTTCCGGGTCATTCTTTTTACAGGCACCCAGCACCCCGGCCAGGCTCAATAGCGATACGAGGAACAGATGGCGCATAAGGGGTACGGGGTAAAACGAGTTAACTGGGCACAGCACCTAGGCCGCGGCCGGCATCATAGTAATGTAGTAGTTGGCGCAGTGCACGGCCAGCAGCAGCACATCTCCAGATCCGGTAGTCGATATACCACCGTTTGCTTATGTCGCCATCAGCGTCAAAAAGCCGGGGTTCGTACTCGAGCGGATATATGGTGTTGTGATAATTCTACGATAAAAAAATAACAAGTAACAAAAAATGGCCTCTCCATTGCGGAGAGGCCATTTTTGCAAGTAGCGGGGACGAGAGTTGAACTCGTGACCTCAGGGTTATGAATCCTGTGCTCTAACCAACTGAGCTACCCCGCCGGGTTTTTGGTGCCGCAAAGGTAGCAACTATATTTGTTCTGGTGCAAGTGCTGCCTTGAAAAAAACTCATGTATATTGGCTGCATTCTGGCAGTTTCCGCCTGCTAGAAAGTGCCTATTTTAGTTTCTTCAGCTTATGCCTCTCTCCGCTACTCGTCGCAAACACCGGTTTACGGTGGAATTTCCCGTCAATGCGTCGCCCAAAATTCTGTATCCCTACTTGGCATCGGCCTCTGGCCTGTCGCAGTGGTTTTGCCAGGATGTAAGAATCGACGAAGACCACCGCTTCAATTTCATCTGGGACAATCAGCCCCACTACGCCGAAATGAACTCGCACCGCACCAACCGCTCGGTGCGCTTTGTATTTCTCGACGCCAACAAGCGCCACACGCCGGATGCCAATTTTCTTGATTTCAGCCTCGAAGAGTCGCAGCTAACCCAGGAAGTATACGTGCGGGTGATGGATTACTCGGAGGAGACGGACGAGGAGGAGTTGCAGGAAATGTGGGAGGGACTAGCGCAAAAGCTTCGGGAACAGGTAGGGGGCTAGCTACGTTTTCAGCTACGGGCATAGAGCACACGCGAAACGGATAGTACCTTCGTTTCTTGGTCGGTGGCTGCTCCGATAACTAGCCCCGCAGAATGGGGCAGTTTGTAGCATAACATGAAAAAACTCGATAAGCTGATTCTGCAGGCCTTCGCTGGCCCGTTCCTGCTCACGTTTGCGGTAGTGCAGTTCATTCTGCTCACCCAATACATGCTCAAGTATCTCGACGACCTAGTGGGCAAAGACCTGGGTTTCGATATTATTGGGCAGTTACTGTTCTACTTCAGCGTGCTCATGGTGCCGGTGTCGATGCCACTGGCGGTGCTGCTTTCGTCGCTCATGACGTTTGGTACCTTGGGGGAACACCACGAGTTAACTGCCATCAAAACGTCGGGTATTTCTCTAACGCGCATTCTGCGGCCCGTGCTGATTACCAGTATTCTGCTGGCCGTGTTTGCATTCTGGTTCAATAACAACATTGTGCCGAAGGCCAACCTGCGGGCGTACAGCCTGCTTTGGGATTTGCGCCAACAGAAACTAGCCCTTGATATTCGGCCCGGCGTTTTCTACAATGGTATCCCCGGTTATACCATTAAGGTGAACGACAAGCTGGGCGAAGATGGCGACATCCTGATGGGCATCATGATTTATGACCACACCCAGGGCTCGGGCAATATGCGCGTGATTCTGGCTGATTCGGGCCGGATGTTCACCCGGTTCGGCGGCCAGTACTTGGGGTTGGAGCTGTTTCGGGGCCAGAGCTACGTAGAACAGCCCGATGCTAACAGCCGGGCCGGCGCTAGCTTTATTCGGCAGGCCTTCAGCCGCAACATGATTACGTTTTCGCTGGCCTCTTTCGATCTGAACCGGACCAAGGAAGAGTTGTTTGAAGACAATAAAATGATGAAAAATGTGGGGCAGCTGCACAATTTCATCGATTCTTTGCAAAACCGGCTGCGTACCGAGCAGCACCAGGTACCCCGCATGGTGTCGCCTTACTACACGTATCTGCGCTTCGATACCACTGGGCAGGCCGCCAACCATCGGGTGGAGCAGTGGCAGGTGCCGGTGGCTAAGCTGCCAGTGGTGAGCGTGAGTACTATGGAACAGGCCGCTAATCGAGCGCGCAATGTGCGCGCCTTTGCGGGGAGTACCGGGGAGCGGCTGGCCAATCTGGCAAAGGAAACCGGCAATTACCGCATCGAAGTCTACCGCAAGTACGTGCAGTCGGCGGCTATTCTGCTGATGTTTTTGATTGGGGCACCGTTGGGCGCCATCATCAAAAAGGGCGGTTTGGGTGTGCCTATTCTGGTGTCCATCTTGTTTTTTATCATCTATTATATCTTCTCCATTATCGGGGAGAAGTATGGCCGGGAAGGCGTAATGCCCGTTGATTTTGGCATGTGGATGTCAACTCTGATTCTGCTGCCGTTCGGCTTGTTCTTTCTCTACCAAGCTCGTAACGACTCAGGCCTGTGGGAATGGAACCTGTGGGACAAACTGCCCGCCAAAATCCGCTGGCCTTTCCGCGGATATAAGCGGACGGTGTGAGTTGTTGGGTGTCAGGGCGTACGGATACTTCTCAACTGACACCCAACAACTCACAACTAGAAACTATTTTTCGTACCTTTGCGGCCACCTCGAGGTGCGGGGTGACATTTTTTTCATTTTTATATCCAAGACGGGGAAAACCTATCTGCCGATGAAACTTACAACCGAAGCAAAACAGGCCATTTTCGAGAAAAACAGCCTGCAAAAAGTGGCCACCGACACCGGTTCGGCCGAAGCACAAATTGCGCTGTTCACGCACCGCATCACGCACCTCACGGAGCACTTGAAAGTTAACAAGAAGGACTTCTCGACCCGCCTGGGTTTGTTGAAACTTGTTGGTAAGCGCCGCCGGATGCTGGACTACCTCCAGCACCGCGAAATCAACCGCTACCGTGCCATCATCAAGGAGCTGGGTATTCGTAAGTAACCCGCCCCGTTGGAGCAGGGAGCCTTTCTTCATCGGAAGGTTCCCTGCTCTTTTTTTGCCGGGTTGGGTACCTTTCCCCGCACTCGGCTGTTATATTCCAGAGAATAATTTTCAGAGCAAAATAGGGCCTTCGAGGGCCCTGTTTTTTCGGCTGCTCGCCCGCTGTCGCTTCCAAGCAAATAGAAGATGCCCAACTACAACGCGGTTACCAAACACATTACCCTGCCGGATGGCCGGCAGATTTCCATTGAAACCGGCAAACTGGCCAAATTCGCCGATGGCGCCGTGGTGGTGCGCCTAGGTGATGCCATGCTGCTGGCGACGGTGGTGTCGCAGCCGAGCGCGCGCGGCGACGTGGATTTCCTGCCGCTGTCAGTTGATTACCAAGAGAAATTTGGTGGGGCTGGTAAGATTCCCGGTTCGTTCCAGCGCCGCGAAGGCCGCCTGTCCGATTACGAAATTCTGGTGTGCCGCATTGTGGACCGCATTCTGCGCCCGATGTTCCCCAAGGATTATCACTATGAGGTGCAGGTGCTGATTTCGCTGATTTCGGCCGATAAGGACGTGCAGCCCGACGCGCTGGCCGCACTGGCTGCTTCTGCGGCCATTACTATTTCCGACATTCCGTTTGCCGGCCCCATTTCCGAAGTGCGGGTAGCTCGCATCGACGGTAAGCTGCAAATCAACCCCAAAACGGCCGATATTGCCCGCGCCGACATCGACCTGATTGTAGGTGCTACGGCCGATTCGGTGGCTATGGTGGAAGGCGAGATGAACGAAGTAAGCGAAGAGGAAATGGTGGAAGCCATTGCCTACGCTCACGAGGCCATCAAGGAGCAGTGCCGCGTGCAAAGCGAGCTGGCTGCTGCTGTAGAGAAGGCGCAAATCAAGCGCGAGTATCCTAAATACGAGGAAAACGAAGACCTCAAATCCCGCGTTACGCAGGGCATCTACGACTTGGCTTACAAAGTGGCCCAGTTGGGTGATACCAGCAAAGCCGGCCGCAAAAAAGGCTTCGGCGGCGTGCGGGAGCAGTTCTTGCAGCAACTGGTTGCCGAGCAGCCTGAGTTGGATATGAAGCAGTTCGGCCGTTATTATTCATCGGCCGAGAAGAAAGCTATCCGCGACATGATGATCAAGGAGCGCACCCGCCTCGATGGTCGTAAGCTCACCGAAATTCGTCCTATCTGGTCGGAAATCAACTACTTGCCTGGCGCGCATGGTTCGGCCTTGTTTACCCGCGGCGAAACCCAGTCTTTGACCACGGTAGCCCTCGGCACTAAGCTCGACGAGCAAATCATTGACTCGGCGATGCAGTCGGGTTACAGTAAGTTCATGCTGCACTACAACTTCCCGGCCTTCTCGACTGGTGAAGTGAAGCCGAACCGGGGCCCTGGCCGCCGCGAAATTGGCCACGGTAATCTGGCCCTGCGCTCTTTAAAGCGCGTGCTGCCTTCCGACGACGAGAATCCTTATACCATCCGCATCGTGTCGGACATTCTGGAGTCGAACGGCTCTAGCTCGATGGCCACGGTATGCGCTGGTTCATTGGCGCTGATGGATGCTGGCGTGAAAGTGCGGGCCGCTGTAGCAGGCATTGCTATGGGCTTGGTACAAGACAAAGAAACCGGTGAATACGCTGTATTGAGCGACATTCTCGGCGACGAAGACCACCTCGGCGACATGGACTTCAAAGTAACCGGCACCGAGAAGGGTATCGTAGCTTGCCAGATGGACATTAAAATCCAGGGTTTGAGCAACGAAATTCTGACGGCTGCCTTGCACCAGGCACGTGAGGGCCGGTTGCACATCCTGCGCGAGATGGCCAAAACCATCAATGCGCCGGCCGCCGACCTCAAGCCGCATACGCCCCGTTCTCACAAGATGCTCATCGATAAGGAGTACATCGGTGCCGTTATCGGGCCCGGCGGCAAGGTGATTCAGCAAATCCAGAAAGACACCAACGCCACGGTTATCATCGAGGAGAAGGACGAAAAAGGCCACGTGAGCATTTACGCTTCCAACAAGGAAGACATGCAGGCGGCCATCAGCCGGATTCAGGCCATTGCTGCTACGCCAGAAGTGGGGGAAACCTACAAAGGCAAAGTGCGTAGCATTCAGCCATACGGCGCTTTCGTGGAGATTATGCCGGGCAAAGACGGACTGCTGCACATTTCGGAAGTATCGCATGAGCGCCTCTCGGCGCTGGAAGGCGTGCTGGAAGTAGGGCAGGAAATTGACGTGAAACTGCTTGATATCGACAAGAAAACGGGCAAGTATCGTTTGTCGCGCAAGGTGCTTTTGCCGAAGCCGGAACGGACAACCGAACAGAACGGTACGGCCCAGTAGCCACTTGTAGAACTTTCGCGGGTACTGATACGTTGCTAACAACTGATCGGTACCCGTAGATTGGGTTTTCGGACGTTTATCAATTTCAGAAATACATACTTCTCGCGCCCGCAATGAGACAGTTAAAAATCAGCAAGCAGATCACCAACCGCGAAAGCCAGTCGCTGGATAAATACCTCCAGGAAATTGGTAAAGTGGATCTGCTCACGCCCGACGAGGAGGTGACGCTGGCGCAGCGCATCAAGGAAGGCGACCAGCAAGCGTTGGAAAAGCTTACCAAAGCCAACCTGCGTTTCGTGGTATCGGTAGCTAAGCAATATCAGAATCAAGGATTGTCGCTGGGGGATTTGATCAACGAGGGAAACCTTGGCTTGATTAAAGCCGCTAAGCGTTTCGATGAAACCCGCGGTTTTAAGTTTATTTCTTATGCTGTGTGGTGGATTCGCCAGTCCATTTTGCAAGCCTTGGCTGAGCAGTCGCGCATTGTGCGTCTGCCCCTTAACCGGGTAGGTTCGCTCAATAAAATCAGCAAGTCGTTTTCGGAGCTAGAGCAGAAATTCGAGCGGGAGCCTTCGCCCGAGGAAATTGCCGAAGTACTGGAACTGACCACTTCGGAAGTGGTAGATACCCTGAAAATTTCGGGCCGCCACGTATCTGTTGATGCTCCGTTCGTGCAAGGCGAGGAAAACCGCCTGCTCGACGTGCTGGAAAACGAAGATGAAGAGTCGCCGGATACCGGCCTGATGAACGACTCGCTTCGCAAGGAAGTGCAGCGTGCCCTGAGCACCCTCACCAAGCGCGAAGCCGACGTTATTACGCTCTATTTCGGTTTGAACGGGGAACACTCGCTCACGCTGGAAGAAATCGGGGAAAAGTTCAACCTCACGCGGGAACGGGTTCGTCAGATCAAGGAAAAGGCTATTCGTCGTCTGCGCCACACTTCACGCTCCAAAGCGCTGAAGCCTTACTTGGGGTAATTATTTTACCCCATTCAATAAAAACCCCGGCCCTAGTGTTGGGGTTTTTTGTTGGCGAATGACAGCTTGCTTTATTGCCGGTAACAAGTGAAAACCCGCCTGGGGGTCAACTATAGTGTAGCAACCCGCTAGCTAAACCGGCAAACCAAGGGCCACTGCGTTCTACTCGCTTACCTTTGCCATCCTACTTTAACTTTTACGGCGCTGGCGCGAGCCTACGCTACTTTTACTCTCATGGAGAATACCACCCCAGAACACATAAAGTGTCTGATTATTGGCTCCGGCCCGGCGGGGTACACGGCGGCCATCTACGCGGCTCGGGCCAACTTGTCGCCGGTGATGTACCAGGGGCTGCAACCCGGCGGCCAACTCACCATTACCAACGATGTAGAAAACTTTCCCGGCTACCCCGATGGCATTATGGGGCCGGAAATGATGGAGGACCTGAAAAAGCAGGCCGCTCGTTTCGGTACGGATATTCGCTACGGCATTGCCACGGCGGTTGACTTTTCGGGGCACCCACATAAGGTTACTATCGACGAAAAGCTGGAGCTGACGGCCGATACGGTGATTATTGCCACTGGGGCATCGGCCAAATGGTTGGGGCTACCTTCCGAAATGCGGCTCAACGGTTCGGGCGTGTCGGCCTGTGCCGTGTGCGACGGGTTTTTCTACCGCGGCAAAGACGTGGCCATTGTGGGCGCCGGCGACACGGCTGCCGAAGAGGCTACGTATCTGGCCAACCTATGCAGCAAGGTGTACATGATTGTACGGAAAGGGGAGATGCGCGCCTCGAAAATCATGCAGAAGCGGGTAACCGACAACCCCAAGATTGAGGTGTTGTGGAACACCGTAACCGACGAAATTCTGGGTGAGCACGCCGTAGAAGCAGTGCGGGTGAAAAACGCCCTGACCCACGAAACCCGCGAGCTGGCCGTGGATGGCTTCTTTGTGGCTATCGGCCACGAGCCGAACTCCAAAATATTCCAGCCTTACCTGCACCATGATGAGCAAGGCTACCTGAAAACCCTGCCCGGCACGGCCAAAACCAACGTGGATGGTGTATTTGCCTGCGGCGACGTGCAGGACTATACCTACCGCCAGGCCGTAACGGCTGCCGGCTCAGGTTGCATGGCTGCTTTGGATGCGGAGCGCTACCTGGCGGCTCTCGGCGACCATTAACAGTGAAATAGTGAAATGGTGAGGGCATGAGTTGACTGTTCATATTGTGCTTTATGCGCAGATTGAGCGGTCAATTCCTGAATCTCACCATTTCACCACCTCACTATTTCACCACTTTATTGCTTTGCTCTTGCTAAATTTTGTGAAACACTGGCTGCTGCCGCTGCTACTGATCGGGCTGTTCATTGGCTTGCCCGGCCAGCTGCACGCCCAGCGTCGTCCGGTGCCGAAACCAAAGCCTGGTACTACCAAAAAACGAAGCGACTTTTTCCGCATCAAGTCGCCGATTATTCGCTACGTGCGGCCCGACACCACTATCCTGATTGAAACCCAGGAACTGCCTGATGATGGCTCTGATGCGGCCAAATCCATCTTCTTCAATCCGGCCAAAAAGCTGTCAATCGTCAGCGAGGATACGTCGTCGTTGAACGAGGGGGAACAGCACATTGTGGAGATAAAAGAAGAGGTCAAGATTGATTCTTCTTGGATTCAAGTGGCGGGGTACTATGCCATCTGGGACACGCACAACATCAACCCGTACCGCGTAGACGGGCGCCGCATCAAAGACACGCTGAACCTGCGGCTTACGGAACCGGAGCGGCAACGCTACGCCAAAATGCCCCTGGTGAAAACCCCCATGACGTCGGACTTCGGCTTCCGGGGCTCCCGCTGGCACTATGGCGTTGACCTGGATCTGGAAACCGGCGACTCGGTGAAGGCTGCTTTTGACGGGGTGGTGCGCATCAGTAAGTGGGATGGCTCAGGCTACGGCAACTACCTGCTGGTGCGCCATTATAATGGCATCGAGACCTTATATGGGCACATGCAAAAAGCGCTGGTAACGCCTGGTACCTTCGTGAAGGCCGGGCAGCTTATTGGCTGGGGCGGGAGTACCGGCCGCAGCTCCGGGTCCCACTTGCACTTCGAGGTCCGTTACGAAGGCAACCCCATCGACCCGGAGCGGATGTATGATTTCCCCGATTATCGGCTTATCAAAGACAACTTCCAGATTACGTCGGCACTGTTCAACTACTACAGCCGGTCGTTGAAGTACCGGGGGGGGAGCGTACCGGGGGCTGCTACCCGCAGCAGTAGTCGTAGCCAGCCTTCGGCCGCTCGGCGGGTGGTTACCCACAAAATCCGGAGTGGAGATACGCTGTCGGAAATTGCTGATAAATACGGGGTGTCACAGGCCCAGATTCGGCGCCTGAACGGCGGTACTGCCGTGTTGCGCATCGGCAGAAGTCTGCGGATTAAATAACTTCAATAGCTGATTGCTGCCTGGTAGGACAGCTGGCCGGGCTACTATTCTCGTCAGAATGGCTACCTATTTAGTGATGCAGCAATCAACAATTCAATTTCAATGAAACTTGATATTCTGGCTCTTGGAGCCCACCCCGACGATGTGGAAATGTCGGCCTCTGGTACGCTGGCAGCGGCCGTAGCAGCCGGCAAAAAGGTAGGCATTGTGGATTTCACGCGGGGTGAGCTGGGTACGCGCGGCACGCCGGCCATCCGGGCCCAGGAGGCTGAAGCGGCCAGCCGCATCCTGGGCCTGAGCGCCCGCGAAAACCTGGGGCTGCCCGACGGCTTTTTCCGCAACGACCGGGAACATCAGTTGCCGCTGATTGCGGCTATCCGGCGGTATCAGCCCGACGTGGTGCTTTGCAACGCCATCCACGACCGGCACCCCGACCACGGCCGCGGGGCGCAGCTGGCTTCCGAAGCTTGCTTTCTAGCCGGCCTGCGCATGATAGAAACCCTGGGCGACGATGGCCAACCCCAACCAGCCTGGCGCCCCAAGCACGTGTACCACTACATCCAAGACCGCCAGATTCCGGCCGACTTTGTGGTGGACATTACTGCGCATTGGCCAACGAAGTGGGCCTCTATTCAGGCCTACCAAACGCAATTCTTCAACCCTAACAGCCAGGAGCCCGCCACCTACTTGTCGAGCCAGGAGTTCAGCAATTTTATGGAGGCCCGAGCCCGTGAGTTTGGCCACCTGATAGGGGTGGAGTTCGGCGAAGGTTTCACGCGCGAACGAACTTTAGGGGTAAGCCAGATAACCGACTTCATCTAGCACTTCTTGGCAACCAAAAGTAGTTTCAACAGCAACCCGCTTGGCTCCATTGGTCAGGCGGGTTGCTGTTGAAACTACCTGTTTCAAGTGATTTATAAAGTCTGAATTTCTTTTGATAATATCCTTTGCAGAGTTGTTAAGCAGGTTTTTATTGGCAGGTGTAAAGTCTGATGAATAGATTAATTCATCAGGTAAGCACAGATTCTTAGTGGTACTTCCCGCATCGATTCACGGCTACGCATCTGGTGCGTGCCCTGGCCCGACAGTTAACCACTAAGAAGCTACTGTATGAAAAGCCTGCCTGCCCGATTGCCACTAGGACTGAAACTACTTTTTACTGCATTTTTGGCCGTTATGGTGCCCGTGTACTGGGTGAATTACGGACCCACCAATTTTCTTTACTTCTGTGATATTTCGCTGCTGCTCTGTTTGATCAGTTTGTGGACCGAGAAGAAACTGCCGGCCTCTATGGCAGCAGTGGGGATTTTGCTGCCGCAGGTGCTGTGGTGCCTTGATTTTCTGGGCGAGCTGTTTGGGGTGCACTTGGTTGGCATGACGGCGTACATGTTTGACCCCAACCGCTCGTTGTTTCTGCGCGGCCTGTCGTTCTTTCACGGCTGGCTGCCCTTTCTGCTGGTGTTTCTAGTGAAGCGCCTAGGCTACGACCGGCGCGCCCTCTGGGCCTGGACCGGGCTGGCGTGGGCACTGTGTCTGGTGGCCTATTTCTTCCTGCCGCCCGCTGGCACCGTCCTGCCCGACCCCAAAATTCCCGTCAACATCAACTACGTATTTGGCTTCGATGATGCCCACCCGCAAACGTGGCTGCCCGCCCCGGTGTACCTGCTAGCCTGGATGGCCGGGCTGTTCTTGGTGGCATATTTGCCTACGCATTTGGTGCTGCGCAAATGGCTGGCCCCACGCCGCGCCACATCGGCGTTGCCAGCCCATTCCGGGGGCGAGTCGGAGTGGGGGCAACGCGAGCCAGCAATACTTTCCCGGTGAACTACTATCTTGTATTGAAAATGCCGCGCTTCGTGGCCCGCATTACCCGGTGTAGCCTGATGTCCCTCCTCGGTCCTGAACAGTTGCCTGATGCAACGCCCCCACCTGCTGCGCCCGGCCGCCGCAAGCGCCTGGCCGCTACCACTGCCACCCAGCTGCTACCGCTGTTCAAGCTGCTCGACACCATCCAGCCCCAAGTCGCCAGCGACTCGGTGTTTCACCTGCGGCGGCTGAAAATTCAGGCCCATCTGGCCGAGATTCGTCAGGAAATGCGAGCCGAGCGGCCCCGGCAGCAGGCGTTGCAATTCGCCCTGCATGCTCTTACTGAGTTGGTACGCGAAGAAGTGCGCGACATCAGCCGCGACGAGCTTCAGCAGGCCGCCAAGGAAGTGGTGCTGGCTACCCTCAAAAACGCGCCGGCCCTGCTCAATGCTGCCCACCAAGCGCGGCTGTTGGTGTAGCTGCTTTTCTGCTACGCAAGGCAGCCACAGACTGTATAAAAAAGCAAACCGCCCGACTGACTAGCCGGGCGGTTGCTTGCAAACTTGACTTCAGTGCTTACCGCACGCCCAGCCGGTTGCGTTTCCAGGCTGAGGTGGCAGCGGCCGGCGTATCTGCGGAAGCTACGGCGGCGGGCTTTTTCTCACTGACCAGCATGGCGCCGAGCACGGCAGCCAGCTTGGCCAACTCCTCGCTCAAAGGAGCAGGTTTGAGAGCGTCAGCCGGGAAATGGTCCCGGATAAAGTTGGTGTCGAAGTGGCCGCTCACGAAGGCCGGATGTTGCAACACGTAGCGCCCGAAGGCCAGCGTGGTTTCGATGCCGGTAATCTGATACTCCTCAATGGCTCGTAGCATGCGCGCTATGGCTTCCGTGCGGTCCTTGCCGAAGGTCACCAGCTTGGCAATCATGGGGTCGTAGTAAATCGGAATTTCCATGCCTTGCTCGAAGCCGTCATCCACCCGCACGCCGGGCCCTTGAGGGCGCACGTAGGTGGTGAGCGTGCCGATGTCGGGCAGGAAGTTGTTCTGCGGGTCTTCGGCGTACACCCGCAGCTCCAGGGCGTGGCCGGTGATGGTGAGGTCGTCTTGGCGGAAGCTGAGGGGCTCACCCTGCGCCACTTTAATTTGTTCTTTCACTAAATCCAGGCCCGTAATCTGCTCGGTTACGGGGTGCTCCACCTGAAGGCGGGTGTTCATCTCCAGGAAGTAGAAGTTCTTGTTCTCATCAAGCAGAAACTCCACGGTGCCGGCGCCGGTGTAGTCGCAGGCGCGGGCCACATCCACGGCGCACTGGCCCATAGCGGCCCGCAGCTCAGGCGTAAGCACCGACGAAGGCGCTTCTTCAATCACCTTCTGGTGGCGGCGCTGAATGCTGCATTCCCGCTCAAACAGATGCACAATGTTGCCGTGCTCGTCGCCCAGCACCTGAATTTCGATGTGGCGGGGCCCCGTCACGAACTTCTCGATAAATACCGCGCCGTCGCCGAAGGCCGAGGTGGCCTCGTTGATGGCCAGCTGCATCTGCTCCTCAAACTCTTCCAGGTTATGCACCAGGCGCATTCCTTTGCCACCCCCGCCCGCCGAGGCCTTAATCAGGATAGGGAAACCCACCTGCTGGGCAATCTGCTTGGCTTCATTGACATCGGAAATGGCTTCGTCGGTGCCGGGCACCAGCGGAATGTTATAGGCCTTAACAGCCTGCTTGGCCGAAAGCTTGTCGCCCATAATGTCCATGGCTTCGGGCGAAGGACCCACGAAAATCAGCCCCGCCTCTTTCACCATGCGCGCAAAGCCGGCGTTTTCGCTCAGAAACCCGTAGCCGGGGTGAATGGCATCAACCCCGAGCTGCTGGCATACTTCCAGTATTTTGTCGCCGCGCAAATAGCTTTGGGCCGAGGCGGGCGGCCCCACGCACACGGCTTCGTCGGCGTAGCGGACGTGCAGGGCGTTGCGGTCGGCTTCCGAGTAGATAGCCACGGTTTTGATGCCCATTTCCTTGGCGGAACGCAGTACGCGCAGGGCAATTTCGCCGCGGTTCGCAACAAGGAGCTTGCTTATTTTCTTCATGATGGTGGGAGTAGTGGATGGCGGATTGTTGGCGAAAATAGGCACGGCGGCTCAGGGAACAGCCAGCAACCCGCTGGTAGCAGTCAACAAATCGAGAGCCAAAGAAACGCCTTTCCGGTGGCTCCGTAAAGCCTCGCAACCAGTTGGGCAAGCGAAATAGAGAGCGGAAAGCCCCGGCTAGTGCCACTACTTTTGCAGATTGCCATAACTTTGTACATTATCGGAGGGTTAAGTGCATGCTTAACGGCTCAATTTCTTTTCACTTTTAACCTGTTCCCTCGTGGATCTTTTCGAGAAGATTGCCGCGAACCGCGGCCCCCTGGGCAGCCACTCGCACTACGCGCACGGCTATTTTACTTTTCCCAAGCTGGAAGGCGAAATCAAGCCCCGCATGATTTTTCGCGGCAAAGAGGTACTCACCTGGAGCCTGAATAACTATCTGGGTTTAGCTAATCACCCTGAGGTGCGCAAAGCCGATGCCGACAGCGCTGCCGAGTACGGCATGGCCCTGCCGATGGGCGCCCGCATGATGTCGGGCAACTCCAACCTGCACGAGCAGCTGGAAAGCGAGCTGGCCGACTTCGTACAGAAGCCGGACTGCATGCTGCTGAACTTCGGCTACCAAGGCGTGGTCAGCATCATTGATGCCATGGTGAACCGCCACGACGTGATTGTGTACGACGCCGAGTCGCACGCGTGCATCATTGACGGCGTGCGCCTGCACCAAGGCAAGCGGTTTGTGTACCCGCACAACGACATGGGCAGCCTGGAGAAGCAGCTGCAGCGCGCTAAGCGCATCACCGACGAAACCGGCGGGGGTATCTTGGTTATTACCGAGGGCGTTTTCGGCATGTCGGGCAACATGGGCGACCTGCGCGGCGTGCTGGCTTTGAAAGATAAATACGAGTTCCGCCTGTTCGTTGACGACGCCCACGGCTTCGGCACTATGGGTGCTACTGGGGCCGGAACGGGCGAAGAACAAGGCGTGCAGGATGGCATAGACCTATATTTTTCGACGTTTGCGAAGTCTATGGCCAGCATTGGCGCCTTCGTAGCGGGCCCGGAAAACGTAATTGAATATTTGCGCTATAATATGCGTAGCCAAATCTTCGCCAAAAGCCTGCCAATGCCGCTTGTAGTGGGCGCAATCAAGCGTTTGGAGCTACTCAGAACCCGTCCGGAGCTGAAAGACAACCTCTGGACCGTAGTACGGGCACTACAGAGCGGTTTGCGCGAAAAAGGCTTCAACATCGGCACTACCAAGTCGCCGGTGACGCCAGTGCTGTTGCAGGGCCAAATCCCCGATGCTACCCAAATAACCTTCGATTTACGCGAGAATCACGGTATTTTCTGCTCTATCGTGGTGTATCCGGTGGTGCCAAAGGGCGTGATTATGCTCCGTTTGATACCCACCGCGGCCCATACGCTCGACGACGTGGCGCAGACCATTACCGCCTTTGAAGCAGTGGCCGATAAGCTCAGCAAAGGGCTTTATTCGAAAGCGGAGATTCCTGCCGGGCTCTAAGCGAAACAGGCGCAAAACGCAAGCAAGGTCGAGATTCCGGAAGGGTCTCGACCTTTGTTTTTTGTACTGAGCTAATAAATAGGGTGGGGTCTGTTGAAGGCAAATACAAAAAAGTTGAGGGAAAATGTGCCTCTCGGGCTGAATTAGCCGTATTAGAAAAAAAAACGGGGACTTGCTTGTATTTGAAATCCCTGTATATTAGGCCCCATCAAACCCATTGTTTCACTCCTCTCAACCCCATCAAACATGAGCAATTTCAGCCAACTCAAGGACCTCGTAATGGGCCTGGAAAGCGACTTCGAGAAATTCTACGACAAGAAAAACTCGGCTGCCGGCACCCGCGTTCGTAAAGGCATGCAGGAGCTGAAAAACTTGGCTCAGAGCATCCGCACCGAAGTACAGAACGCTAAAAACAGCGCTGCCGCTGCTCCAGATGCCGGTGCTGCTAAAGCTGCTCCAGCCAAAAAGGCTGCTGCTCCTGCTGCTGCCAAGAAAGCTGCTCCAGCTAAAAAGAAGTAATCATTACGCCAGGTGTAGCCCTCGGGCTTCCTGGCGTTTCTGACTACCCAAAAAGGCCCTGCCGATACTATATCGGCAGGGCCTTTTTCGTTTTAGGATGTAACCAAAAGCTACACTAGCTTAATCAGGAAGTAGTTCTTCTTGCCTTTCTGGGCCACAAAATACTTGTCGAGCAGCAACGGCACGTCAAGCGCCATGTGGTCGGGGGCTACTTTCACCCGGTTCAAACTCACGCCACCGCCCTGAATCATCTTTTTTGCCTCGCCTTTCGACGGGAAGATGACGGCGTTGGTGGCTTCGCTCAGCAGCGTTACCACGTTCAATTCAGCTAGTAGCGCGTGCGGCACTTCCACGCGGGGTACGCCAGCAAACACGTCCAACAAGGTCGCCTCATCGAGGCTGCTTAGCTCGCCGCCGCCGAATAGTACCTGAGAGGCCGCCAACGCCGCTTCATAGGCTTCCTCGGAGTGCACCCGGATGGTTACGTCTTTGGCCAGGGCCTTCTGCAACACGCGCAGGTGCGGAGCTTGAGCATGCTCCGCTTCCAGGGCTTCGATTTCCGGCTGGGTAAGCAGCGTGAACACCCGAATCAGGCGTGGCACATCTTCGTCTTTGCTGTTAAAGAAGAACTGGTAGAACTGATAGGGCGAGGTCATGGTGGGGTCGAGCCAGACGGTGCCGGTTTCGCTCTTGCCGTATTTGGTGCCGTCGGCCTTGGTGATGAGCTGGCCGGTGAGGGCGTAGGCTTTGCCTTCGCCGCCGCTCATGCGCCGAATCAGCTCGGTGCCGGTGGTGATGTTGCCCCACTGGTCAGAGGCGCCCATTTGTAGGGTGGTGCCCAGCTCTTTGTAGAGGTGGAAGAAGTCGTAGCCTTGGAGGAGCTGGTAGCTGAACTCGGTGTAGCTGATGCCGTCGGCGCCGGTTTCCTCATTGCCACTGATGCGGCGCTTCACCGAATCCTTAGCCATCATGTAGTTGACGGTGAGATGCTTGCCTACTTCGCGCAGGAATTGCAGGAAGCCGAACTCCTTGAACCAGTCGTAATTGTTGACCACCCGAGCGCCGGTGGGGCTGTCGTTGAAGTCGAGGAACTTCTCCAGCTGCGCCTGAATACCGGCCTGGTTGCGGCGCAGGGCGTCTTCATCGAGCAGGTTACGCTCGGCCGACTTGCCCGACGGGTCGCCAATCATGCCGGTGGCGCCGCCTACCAGCGCCAATGGGCGGTGCCCGGCGCGCTGCAAGTGCACCAGCAGCATGATAGTAGCCAGGTTGCCGATGTGCAACGACGAAGCCGTGGGGTCGAAGCCGATGTAGCCGGTGATGGGGGCGTTCTGGCGTAGGTGTTCATCGGTGCCCGGCATCATGTCGTGAAACATGCCGCGCCAGCGCAGTTCTTCTATTAAGTCCAAAGTCAATTAAAAATTAAGAATTAAGAATTAAGAATTGAGTTGTAGCGGCGCGAAAAGCAACGTTTCAGTTGTGGCGCGAGGAAGGCAACAACTGCTCAATTCTTACAAAGCAGTCCGCAAAGGTAAGAGGCAGGCTGTACCTTTGATAAAGAAGAATTGACTACGCCATTAGCACCTCAATTCTTAATTTTTAATTCTTACTTCTTAATTGAATTGACCCTCACCGCCGACGAAATTCTGAAGCAGCTCCAGCAGCGGCAGTTCCAGCCCGTGTATTTCCTGCAAGGGGAGGAGCCCTACTATATTGATCTGGTAGCGGATATTCTGGAAAAAACCGTGCTCCAGGAACACGAGAAGGGTTTCAACCAGGTGGTGCTGTATGGCAAGGATGCCGACGTAGCCACCATCCTGGGGCAAGCCAAGCGCTTCCCGATGATGGCCGAACGGTCGGTGGTCATTGTGAAAGAAGCGCAAGCCGTGGCCGACCTGGAAACCGAGAAGGCCTGGCCGTTTTTGGAAGCGTACCTCAAGAACCCGCTGCAAAGCACGGTGCTGGTGTTTTGCTACAAGCACAAAACCCTGGATGCCCGCAAGAAGCTCGGCAAGCTGCTCACCGGCGACAAAAAGGAACCCAGCCCGGCCGGAACGGTGCTCATGACCAGCAAAAAGCTCTACGACAACCAGGTGGCTCCCTGGCTGACCAGCTACGTGCGCAGCAAGCAGCGCAACATCACGCCGCAGGCCACCGCCATGCTCTCCGAGTATATTGGGGCCGAGTTGGGCCGGCTCACCAATGAGGTAGACAAGATGCTGCTCAACTTGGCTCCCAACCAGCCCATCGACGAGGAGTTGGTGCAACGGATGGTAGGCATCAGCAAGGAGTACAACATCTTCGAGCTGCAAAGCGCGCTTATCCGGCGCGACGTGCTCAAGGCCAACCGGATTCTGCTCTACTTCGAGGCCAACCCCAAGGCCAACCCACTAATTCCGAACCTGACGCTGCTGTTCAACTACTTCTCGCGGCTGCTGGCGTTGCACCAGCTGCCCAACCCCACCGAAGTGGACTGGAACCGCCTGAACCTGCGCAGCACCTTCGCCCGCAAAGACTACCAGACCGGCCTGAAGGTATTCGACTTCCACCGCACCCGCAGTATTGTGCACCTCATCCGCCGCGCCGATGCGCAAAGCAAAGGCATCGAGTCGGGTTCGATGACCGACGGGGAGATTCTGCGGGAGTTGGTGTGGCTGATTCTGCATCCGGTACCGCTGCACGCAGTGGTAGGGGCAGCGTAAGCAAGGTTAGTCGAAGTCACAGGTGAGTACGGACTGTAGCAGCATTGCGCGAATAAATAAAATTCAATTCGAGGTGAGTGGTGCAATTTCTGGGAATGTTGCTGGGTTGATAATTGAATTGTACCAGTCACGTCGTTGCGCAGCTTTGCCTTTATAACGGCATAACAACTGTTGATATTTGTATGCTGCTACTAGCCAAACAGCGAACAGCAGCTACACAACAAAGCTTTTCCACGTTCCAGCCTCCTTTCCACAACCAACACCGAAGGGCCGAAGAGTAATCTTCGGCCTTTTACTGTTTATGGGGCGTAGCCAGAGCTACCTAGTTCATGAGACGCTCATGGCTGATCTGGTACACTTGTTGTAAACACCACCCTGAACCCAGCCAAAGTAAACCCATGAACGAAATTGAAGTAGCCTTTCGGGCAGCGCTACACGAAGAAAAATTTTCTACGGCCGCTGTGCTGCTGGCTCAGGTGGTGGAAGCGCGCTATGAGCAGCAGCAACATCTAACGCCAGTGCAGATTCTGCGCTTGCAAGCGGGCTGCCATACGCTACTAACGCAACGGGCCGAAATTGGGGCTGTTGCGCTCATTCAGGCGGCGGCGGGCTACTTGCCTCAAGCGGTGGATTTCACTGTTTAGCAGCGCGTAACAGCATGCTGTGTCAGTTGCGGTAATGCGGAGAGGAGCCGCTTGGCCGAGCAAAAGCAACATAGCCTGTTGTTATGTTTCAGTAAAAAGTAAGCCTTTTTTCTTAGCAGTCCGTTATATGTTTGCAAGCAGGTGAGAGTCACCTGTTTTTTCAGAGTATGCACCATCTCATTTATAGCAGTTCCGCAACCGTGCCATTCACGGACGCTGCTTTGCAGGAACTACTAACCACGGCACGGGCAAACAACGAACAGTTGCAGGTAACGGGCGTACTGCTCTACCACGAAGGCCAGTTCATGCAGTTGCTCGAAGGAGAAGCCTCCGTGATACGGTCACTGTACCAGGTGATTGAACAGGATACCCGGCACACCGGAATATTCAAGCTAGCCGATAAGCCCATCGAAGCCCGAAGCTTTTCAGAGTGGGCTATGGCGTTTAAGCCGGTTGATGCCGAGGCGTTTGCCCAGCTAAAAGGCTACCAAAACCCCGCTGCCCTCGATACGGCACCGCAAGGCTTGAGCGGTGCCGACGCGCTGCTGCTCAATATTATGCGCACTTTTATGGTGTCGGAGCAGGAATAGCCTGTGCTGGTTTGCCTTAGCGCACTGCTAAAACCATTTAGTCGCAGAGAGTAGGTAAGGCCGGGTTGCGGGCAAACTCAAACATTGTGTGTAGCTGCGACGCGGTGTTTCGGTCAACTGACAAAGAAAGGCCCGCAATTTCCTCTTCCCGAAACCAACGTCCGCCCGCCGTTTCAGGCGTGTTTTCCAGCAAGCTGCCCCCTTCAATTTCGCAGAGTACAAAGGCCTTGTAGATATACCAGGGCTGGGGTGGGTGGGGGTGGTTCTTTTTGTCGAGGAGGGCCAGCAGCCGGACGGCGCGCACCACAAACCCGGTTTCTTCGTGGGTTTCCTTCACGGCCACCTCAAATGGGGTGTAGCCCACATCGGCCCAGCCACCAGGCAACGCCCACCGGTTGCCATCAATCTTCTCCTGTACCAGCAGGATTTCCTCCTTACCCCGAAACAGCACGGCCCGGATATCCACTTTGGGGGTTTGGTAGCCGGTTTCGGAGGCGAATAGCTGCGTCAGTTTTTCCAGCGGCTCGTCGGGCACTAGGTGGTGCAACAACTGCACGCTGATGGCCCTGATTTCTTCGTACCGCTCCACGTCATAGGCGGTTGAAGGGTAGGCAAGGCCGGCTTGCGCCAGGGCTTGCAGGCGCTGGGCGTGCAGCAGAAGGGTAGAAGCAGTCATGAAAACGGATAACAGGGTTCGGATGCAAGTTAAGGCGCGTATGGCGAGTAGATGGAGCGAATTGGCGGTTGGAAGCGGCCACTGAGAGCGGTTTCCGAGTCCGGAGGACAGATTGCACGCGGTAGGTAGGGGCGGGGCTGGCCCCCGCCCCTCGTCGAACGGAATCGGTGAAACGACACCAGTGTAAATAGGGGCGGGGGCCGCCCCTATTTACACTGGTGCCGAAACCGCTCTAACGCAGGCAGTGGAGGTTAAGAAACAAAAGGAAGTTTTTCCGCGTTGAATAGAAATATTTCCGTAGTTTCAATCCTGTAACCGACCTTACTCCCATGAGCACCGTAACCGCCCCCAAAGTGAAAGTAACTACCACGCTGCCCGAGCCGCTACGCAAGAAGTGGGCCGCCTGGAGCCGGACGGGGCAGGATTCGTTTGCTTTGGTAATGGCCGCCCGCAAAGGATTGCCGGCCGCAACAGCATTTGAGGTAGCCGATGCGTTTCAGTTGCAGGCCAGCCAGCTGGAGGCCATTTACGAACTGTCCACGAAAACGCTCCGCAGCTACACGCAGGAAAACCGCAACCTAAGCGCTTCCAGTAGCGAAAAAACCCTTAAAATCATTGCCCTCTACGAAGCCGGCGTGGAGGTTTTCGGCGACGCGGCGGCGTTTCTGCGCTGGCTCAGCAAACCGGCCCACGGCCTCGATGGAGAAGTGCCCCTGCGCCTGCTGGAAACCAGCGGCGGCATCGACCTGGTAGAAGAGGAGTTGACCCGCATTGCCTACGGCGACCTGTCGTAACCCATGCAGGTATACCGCATCTGCCTGGCCAAGTACGCCGACGACCTGTTTGCCTCTGGCCGCCGAGCCCGTTGGAACACGCAGGACAAGTTTGTGATTTACACCGCCGCTTCCCGCGCCCTGGCCTGCCTCGAAAACGTAGTGCACCGCAGCGGCGAAGGCCTCAACGACCAGTTCCGGGTGCTCGTCATCGACGTGCCCGATGACGTAACGGTAGAGGAAATACCAGCCGCTCAGCTGCCCGTCGGCTGGTCAACAGCTAGCCGCTACAGTGTCTGCCAGCCCCTCGGCGACGCGTGGTATGAGCGGCGTAGCGCGGCCGTGCTACGGGTGCCGTCGTCCATCGTGCCGCAGGAGTTCAACTACATCCTGAACACCCGCCACCCCGATTTCAAGCGCATCAGCATTGTGGCGCGCGAGGAGTTTATGTTTGATGCGCGGATAAAGGCCGGGGATGTAGCCTAAGCCTCAGCTTGTACCGCAATACCTTTCTGTCCGTTTCTCGAATTCGATTATCCACCCTAATGCAAGTTCTCGACATTATTGCCCTATCCCCCCAGGAAACCTTTATCGTTGGCTACCCAGACGGCTCGGTGAAGGCCGGCCCATGGGAGCTGCGCGTGAACGGTGAGCCGGTAGCCACCGTGGAAGTAACCGGTGAGGCACAACTGGAAGCCGGCCGCAAAGGCAAGCTGGCGCCGCCCCGCGCCGTGGTCTGCCGCGGCCCCGTAGACAAGCGCGCCATCGACTTCACCCGAGACGAAGTGACGCTGGTGCGGCTGGGATAAGGCAAGGCCACCAAACCGTTTCCAGTTCTCATACCACCCAAAAATGCCCCGGCATCTGCGAGAGCCGGGGCATTCTAAGGTGGTTGGGCGTGCTGCCTACGTTGAGTACAGAGTGCCTTCACGCTAGTTGACTTCACAACCATAACTCAGCCCGGTTGTAGGAACAGCTGGTTATAAAGCTGGCCGCAGGGGTTATTTCACTACGGTAGCTTCCAGCTCTACAGTCAAACCGGCAAACAGGCCCTGCACTTCCAGTAGCGTGGTGGCTTGCTTGACACCGTGGCTGGCAATCCAGGCCTGATACACGTCGGTGCAGGTGGTGAAAAACTCCGTCACGGAGGTGGTGTATACATTCAATCGTACAATGCCCGAGCACTCGTACCCGGCCTCCCCGATGAGCTGCTCTAGGTTCTGGAAGGTTTGTAGTAGCTGGCTTCTCATGTCGGCGGTGCTAGGTTGGCCGTTGGCGTCGATGGCTACCTGCCCGGAGCAATAGAGGGTGCCAGCCACTTGCTTCACTTCTACGGCCTGCACTGAATTGGTGTGTTCTCCCCATTTCCACGGGTCAACGGTTTGCTTTTCCATCTGGTATTGAAGGTTAAGTCAAGGGGTTGGTTTCTTGACTCTGCAAACTTCGGGGCCGCCTATGACAGCCTTATGTCAGACCTGCGGCGGGGCGCAAAAAAAATCGTGCGCCTGCTGCGCCAGTTCACGCAGATGCTCCTGCAGCGCCAGCGGCTCCTGCACCACAACGGCCCCCGCGTAGGGCAGCAGCCAGGTGGCCAGGTAAGGCAATGAGCCAATAAATAAGGTCATTTCCAGCTGGCCATCGGGTAGGGGCTGCTCGTGGGCCCAGCCGTACTGGTGCTTGGTATCGTGGAGGTGCTGCGCCAGGGCCGGCAGCAGGGCCGCCATCCGGAGGTGGAGCACCACTTTTTCTTTCTGCCGCCGCTGAGCCTCAGCCGCCCTGTAGTCCTGCAAGGTTTCGGGGCGGGGAGTAAAGCTGACGGTGCTGACTTCCAACGCCTGAATCCGGTCGAGCCGGAAGTTGCGGAAGGCCTGCCGCAGCCGACAGTACGCCACCACGTGCCACTGCCGGCTCAGGTAGAGGCCAATGGGCTCTACTTCGCGCGTGGTAACCTCCCCGGTTTCAGCGGCGGCGTAGTCCAGCTGCACCACTCGCTGCGTAGCCACGGCCAGTGCCAGCTGCTGATAGGCACTCGGGCGGGCCGCCTGGGCGGGGTGGGGCGGCAGTACCTGAATGTGCGGGGCCAGCGTGGCCAGATGGTCACGGTCGGAGCGCCGGAGGGCGGCTCGCACCTTGTCCATGGCGGCGCCGCTACGCTGTGCGGTGGGCGCGTCGGTGAGCTGGGCAGCCAGCTTCTCGGCCGTGAGTAAGGCAAAGGCTTCTTCCCGCGTAAACATAACGGGCGGCAGCCGGTAGCCTTCCAGCAGGGTGTAGCCTTTCCCCTCCTGCGTAATTACCGGAATACCCGCCTGCTCCAGCGTCCGAATGTCGCGGTACACGGTGCGGGTGCTCACCGAAAAGCGCTGCGCCAGCTCAGTTGCTGTCAGCAGCCGTTTGGTTTGCAGCAGCGTGAGCAGCGCGACGAGCCGGGAAAGGCGAGTTACTTCGGAGTCCATTATCGGGGAACCAGTGGGTGAGTATGGTTGATGCTCAGTATCGTTCCTCGTGCAGAACGGAGCTTAGGTCAACCAAGTATTCGCAAGCCTTACGGAAATCGTCGTTTTCGTCGGGACTACGCCGGGCTACCATGTGGTAGCCACTGGCTTGATGGGCTTCAAGAAACCAGTATGCCCCGTCTAGTAGGCCTGGAATAGGCTTACAACTAGGCAATTGCCAAAATTGGGCTTGTTGTAATAACTGCTGAAATTCTTTGTATTGCTCTAAGGTGATGGAAATAGTAGTTTCCTTTTCGAGAAGCTGTACAGCCCGACGCTTGCCCTCTGCGACTTCCGCATGGAAAGCTGGATCAGACATTGTTTCCTCGTAATATTCTCTTGCGTATGCCTTTTCTTCAGTTGAGCTATTAGCTGGTAAACTGTCCGGATGCTGGACGCTTAAAATGTAAAACCTCGGAGATTTGCTTAAAAGCTGCGTGCGAAGAAAATATCCAGCGGAATCGTGGCGTAGCGTGAGGAGAGCCGGCCTGTGAAAGGAGCGGAGCCAGAGGAACCGGAATATATCTGCGCCCAAATAGTAGTTGGATAGCACAGGTGCATCGAAATACGTGAGTGAGTAAGACGCGTGTTCCAGTTCGTAAGCGCAGTTCATCATCCTTTCGTCAAAGACGTATGAATCCGGGCGCTTACTCTTAGGTACGTATGTTGCGTGTAATGAATCTACCGCCGGGAAGTAGAACGTAGTAGAGTCCCGCGGGTGGCCTTGCGCATCAGAAACGGCTGGGTTTTGCGGATAGGGCAAGGTCGGCTTTTGCTACGAGCAGGCGGCGCTGATAAGCAGGGCCGCAAACGGTATGATAAGACTGAAGCGGCACATAGAAACAGCGTAGCTATAAAGGAAGGCAAGATACCAATCCGGTCGGGCTTACACCAAACCGGCCTCTTAGCACGTTACGAAGATTGAAAAGGCCTTTTTGCCGCAACCCAACGGCATTTTTAACTACTTTTGGCTATTCCGGCCTTTCCCGGCCGCTTCCCGTAACGCCGAGCAATGAAGTTTATACCCCGGATTGCGCTGGCCGCCACTCTTAGCGCCACTGCCCCGCTTGCCGCCCACGCCCAGCAAACCCAGGTTTTCGCCTCCGATGAGCGTTCCTTCCAGGAAGGCCTCGAACTATTCGACCACGGCAAGTACGGGGCCGCCCAACAGGCCTTTCAGCGCTACCTGGAGCTAACCCAGCGCCGCACCGGCGAGCTGGCCCCCGGCCGCACCGTGGATGCCGAGTACTACTACGCCGTGTCGGGCCTGTACCTGTTTCACCCCGATGCCGAAGACCGGATTTTAGCCTTTGCCTCACAAAACCCGGCCCACCCCAAAGCCGCCGTGGCGTTTTTCGAGCTGGGCAAGTTCTACTTCGACAAGAAAGACTACGCCAAAGCCACCGACTACCTGCAACGGGTGGGCGCCGATAACCTGTCGGGGGAGCAGCGGGCCGAAGCGGAGTTCAAGCTGGGCTACAGCTACTTCGCGCAGAAGGAGTTCGACAAAGCCAAGCTGCAATTCGACCGCAACAAGCAGGGCCAGCACGAGTACCGCTACGCCAGCTCGTACTACGCCGGCTACCTGGCCTACCGCGCCGGCGACTACGCCGGGGCCCGCAAGGATTTGGCCGTGGCCGAGCAGAATGATGCCTACCGCCCCGTAGTGCCGGCCGTAATGAGCCAGATTTACTACAAGGAAGGCGACTTCGACGGCCTCATCACCTACGGCACCAACGCCCTGGCCCAAACCCCGCCGCCCCAGTCGGCCGACGAGATTCAGCTGTTGGTGGGCGATGCGTACTATCAGAAGCAGGATTTCAAATCGGCGGCTACCTACTTCGATAAGTATGCCGCGGGCCGCAAGAAGATCGAGCCGGCCGTGCAGTACAAAATCGGGTACGCCAACTACAAGCAGGGCGACTTCAAAGGCGCCATCGGCAGCTTCAAGACCGTGGCCGTGCGCCGCGACTCGCTGGGGCAGAATGCTGCTTACCACCTGGGGTTGAGCTACCTGCAAACCAACCAGAAGCAGCTGGCCCTGAACTCGTTCGATGCCGCCCGCAAGCTGGGCTACGACCGGAATATCTCGGAAAACGCCGCCCTTAAGTACGCGCAGGTGCAGTACGAGCTGGGCAACACGCCCGAGGTAATTGCGGCGCTGAAAGACTTCAACAAGAAGTTTCCGCGCTCCAAGAACCGGGCTACCGCCGACGACATTCTGAGCGAGAGTTTCCTGAACTCGTCGGACTACACGCAGGCCCTCAACTACCTCGACAACCTCGACGACCGAAGCACCAAGCTCAATGCTACCTACCAGCGCGTAGCGTATTTGCAGGCCGCCACGCTCTACAACAACGCCCGCTACACCGAGGCCCTGCCACTGCTCGACAAGAGCCTGAAGTACCCGCAGGACGACGCCCTGCGCGCCGCCGCACAGGTGCTGAAAGGCGAAATCTACAGCGTCGGCCAGAAATACCCCGAGGCCATTACGGCCTACACCGCCGCCGCCCGCACCGCCCGCCAGGGCGGCGTAGATGCCGACGAAAAGGACTTCGAGCAGAAGGCCCGCTACGGCCTCGGCTACGCCTACTACAACACCCAGCAGTACGAGCGGGCCCGGCCCCAGTTCCAGGCCTGGCTGCAAGACCCCGTAGCCAAGCCCGCCGACCCCAACTACTACGACGTGACTTTGCGCCTGGCCGACACCTACTACGTAGCCAAAAACTACCAGCAGGCCCTCGACCTCTACAACAAGGTAATTACGGCCAACGCCGCCGACAAGGACTACGCCTACTACCAGAAAAGCGTGGTGCTGGGCTTGCTGGGCCGCCGCGACGAAGCTAACAGCACCCTGAGTACCCTGCTCAAAACCTCGCCGACCTCGCGCTACGCCGACGATGCCGTGTACCAGCAGGCCCAGCTCGACTTCGAGGCGGGCAGTTTCCAGCAGGCCGTGGACGGGTTCAGTAAGCTCATCACCAACCGGCCCAACTCGGCGCTGCTGCCGCAGGCCTTGCAGAAGCGCGGGGTAGCCTACGCCAACCTGGAACAGCACGAAAAAGCCGTTGCCGATTTCAAGCAGGTGCTCAGCGCCTACCCCCGCACCAAAGCCGCCAGCAGTGCCATCTACAGCTTGCAGGAAAGCCTGTCGGAGTTGGGGCGCACCGAGGAATTCGACCAATACCTGGCGCAGTTCAAGCAGCAGAATCCCGATAACAAGGCCACCGAAAGCGTGGAATTTGAAGCCGCCAAATCGTTGTATCTCGCTGAGAAATACGCCCAAGCCATTCCGCGCCTGGAGTCTTACTTGAAGCAGTATCCTGATAATGCCTTAGCTGCCGATGGCCGCTATTTCCTGGCCGATGCATTGCTGAAAACCGGTAAGAAAGCCGAGGCGCTGCCCAAGCTGAAAGCCGTAGCGCAGGAAGGCAAATCCGAGTTTGTGAACCGCGCCGTGGGCCGGGTGGCCGAGCTGGAGTTTGAAAACAAGAACTACCCCGAAGCCATCAAGTACTACAGCCGCCTGCGCGAAGTGTCGCAGAACAAGCGCGAGGTGGCCAACGCCGGCCTCGGCCTGATGAAAAGCTACTACGAAAGCGCCGACTACGAAGGCACCCGCCGGGTGGCCGCCGAGCTGCAAACCCAGGCCGCCTCACCCGCCGCCACCAACGCCGCGTTGCTCTATTTAGGTAAGGCCAGCCTGAAAACCGGCAACCTCGACCAAGCCATTACCGAGCTCAACAACGCTGCCACCACCGCTGCCGCCGACGAGAACGGGGCTGAGGCGTTGTACCTGGTGGCCGACGCGCTGTTCCAGCAAAAGAAGTACAACGAAGCGCTGGACGCGGCCTACAAAACCAACGCCTCCAACTACGAGCTGTGGCAGGGCCGGGGCTTCCTGCTGATTGCCGACATCTACGCCGCGCAGGGCGAAACTTTCCAGGCGCGGGCCACGCTCAACTCCATCATCGACAACAAATTTCCGGTAGCGGAAATCATCGACGGCGCGAAGAAGCGGCTGGCGGCCTTGCCCGCCGAAGCCCCGGCTGGCGGCACCAAAACCACCACGCCGAAGCCCACAACCACCAAGCCTGGCGCCACCAAAACGCCCCCTGCTACCAAAGGCAAAACCGCCGGCCGGAGTAGCCTGGTGCCTTCCACCGAGCAGCCTTCCGATACCGTTACCAACCGCACCGATGGCCCGATTGGGCAGGAGGAATAGACGCGGTGCTGGTTTCTTTAGTGAAAATAGAAGGCTGATTTACAGAAAATTGTCATGGGTTACTTAAACGGTAACCTGCATAGCATTCAACTCCCGAACTATGACGCTTCACCCGTCGAAATTGCTGGCGCTAGCTGGCCTGCTGGCTACTGTGCCGGCGGTTGCTCAGGCGCAGCCCACCCGCCCAGGTACCCGTGGTAAGATTGAAGAGGCTGAAATTGAAATCGTAAAAGAGCGGGTCAACCAACTGCCCGAAGCCGCCCGCAACTTCGAAAAAATCAAGATCAGCCCGCCGGCCAAAACCACCGGCAACGTCAACTACACCTACCCGGATTTCCGCCTGCCCGCCGACCTGCTCAACCCTTCGGTGCGAGTCCTCACCATTCGGCAGGAGGAATTGGCGCCGCAAACGGGTAATTACCTCAAGGCCGGGGTTGGTAACTACGGCACGTTTCTGGGGCGGGCGCACCTGCACAACACCCGTAGCACTACCGCTTCGTACGGCATCGACCTGAACCACCTCTCGTCGGCCCGCGGGCCTATTGATAAGCAGAACTCCGGCCAGAGCCGCACTACCCTCGACCTCAACGGCGAAACTTACAGCGGCACCACGGCGCTGGGCGCGAAAGTGGAGCTGGGCCGGGAGCGGTATAACTTCTACGGCTACAACCGCGACGTAGCGCGCCTGCCCATTGCCGATACGCTCAAGCAAACTTTCAGCCGCGCCGGCATCAAGGTGTACGCCCGCAACCGCGCCACTGATGCGCAGTTGCAGTACGATGTGGCTTTAGGTTTCCGCCACTGGAACGACAATTTCAACGCCAAGGAAAACAACATCTACGGCGAGGTGCGGACCGCTTATGTGCTGAGCGAAACCAGCAAAGTGAGCGTCAACGGAGACTTCTCGTTTATCTCCTTCGAGGACTCGCTGAAGTATAGCCGGCCTTTCTTTCAGGTGACGCCGGCATATGAGCTGACCCTGAACCGGTTGGCGGTTTCGGTGGGAGCGGCCATCGGCTACACCGGCGACACAATTCGGCAGGCTCCGCAGTTCAAGGTGTATCCGGCCGTGCGCGTGGGCTATACCGTTACGGAAGACAAGTTTGTGGTGTTTGCGGGCCTGGGTGGCGGTATTCAGCGCGTCACCATGTACGACCTCACCACTGAAAACCCCTGGCTGGCTCCCAACCAGCGCGTGGCTGATACGCGCCGCGGCCCCACGCTGTACTTCGGCTTCAATTCCACGCCGGCCCGCAACCTGGAGCTGAACGCCCGCGTGACGCTGAGCAACGACCGGAATCTGTACTTCTACAACAACTCCCGGCGCGACTCCACCAAGTTCGACCTGGTGTATGATAAGAAGTCTACGCAGTTATTCAACGCCCACGGCGAGGTCATCTACAACGCTGCCGAGAAAACCCGCATCGGTGTTAAGCTCGACTATAACGGCTATAACGTGAAGACTCTGAACGAGGCCTTCCATCGGCCCGCTTTCCAGTCGGCTCTCTTCGCCACGCACAACGTCTACGACAAGTTGCTGCTCGGTGCCGAACTTTATACCTACAGCTCTAGCTACGGCTCGTCGTACCGCCGGGCCGCAGGCAGCAGCTTGCTGGCGAAGCGCGAATATGTGCGCCCCACCGACTCGGTAATCGACCTCAACCTGCGGGCCGATTACCGGATTATGGAAAAACTGTCCATCTTTGCTATGGGTAATAACCTGATTGGCGGCCAGTACGAACGGTTCCTGAACTATCCGGTGAAGGGAGCCAACGTACTATTGGGCGCCACGTACGATTTCTAAGTTTTAGTGCCTGGTGCTTGGTGCCTAGTGCTTAGGCCGTTCTTTTAGCCACTAGTTGAACGACTTAAGCATTAGGCACCAAGCACCAGGCACTAAATCACCAAGCACTAAACAATGCCGCTATCCGCTCATATCCGCACCCTGCTTCGGGACCACGACTGCGTAATTATTCCTGATTTTGGGGGGCTGATTGCCGATTACGCGCCGGCTCGGATTCATCCGGTGCGGCACACCCTGGCCCCGCCTTCCAAGCGCGTGGCCTTCAACCAGTCGTTGACCCGCAATGATGGGCTGCTGGTAGATGCGCTGTGCGTGCAGTTGAACCTGAGCCCGGCGCAAGCCCGGCAGATGATTCGGGAAGCCGTGACGCGGATGCAGCAGGAGCTGGAGGCCAGCCAGCGCACCGAGCTGACGGGCGTGGGCATCTTCCGCCGGTCGGCTGGTCGGGGCCTGGAGTTCGAGTATACGGGCACCGATAACCTGCTCACCGCCAGCTTTGGCCTGCCTGAGCTGGTAGCACGCCCCGTGCGCGCCACCGACGCCTTGCTTTCGCGGGAACGGCAGCCGGCCGCACCGCAACTGGCCGCTGGCCGGGTTACGCGCGCCGGACGGGTGCTGCGCGGGGCCGTAACGGCCGTATTGGTAGGGCTGGTGTTTTCGGCTAACTATATGTTTGCCGACCAGCAGGGCTACTTGCCTGAAGCCCTGCGCCTGCCCAGCTCCGAGCCAGTGCAGCACGCCAGCCTGCCGGAACCAACTGCCCCGCGCATCAGCCGGCAGCAGGCGGCCCTGGCTACCACCGATAATTTCGAGGCCATCCGCCCCGAACCCAAACCCGCAGCTGCGGCTCCAGTAGTGGCAGTAACCAAGCCCGCCCCGGTAGCGAAGGCCGCCGCGCCAGTAGCGAAAGCCGTGCTGGACGGGCAGGGCAAGAAAGCGCCGGTTGCGAAACCAGCCGCCAAACCCGCCCCGAAAGCGCCGGGCTGGGAAAAAGCCGCCGCCGGCAATGCAACCCCCGCCACCGCTGCCACGACAATTAAAAGCCGGACCGGCCGTTACTACGTTATTGCAGGCTCTTACACCACGATGGTGAATGCCGAGAAAGGCCGGCAGGCGTTGGTACGGCTCGGACACCCCGCGCGCATCATCACGCCGCCCGCCGGTAGCCGGCAGTACAAGCTCTCCGTGGCCGACTTTGCTGATCGGACTTCGGCCGACCGGCAGGCCACCATTCTGCGTAAGCGGATGGGCAACACTCTTTGGGTTCTCAATTATTAAGTTGTTCGATTGTGGTTGTTAGTTGTTAGACGCTTGCTAAGCATCTGGCTAACAACTAACAACAGATAACTAACAACTACCTGCACACCTAGCATGACGTTTTTGTTTTCCCTGCTGCTTCAGATGCAAGTCGGCAGCGCCCCCGCCGCCGGAGCTGCCGCGGCCGATTCCACCGCTCAGGCTGCCGATGCGGCCGCCAACGCCGTAGCCGGCGACCTGTCGCTGATTGACTTGATTGTGAAAGGCGGCTGGATTATGGTCCCGCTGTTTTTGCTCTCGTTTGTATCGCTCTACATCATCATTGAGCGCTACATCACCATCCGCAAAGCTGCTTCGGTGCCGGAGTCGTTCATGCCCGGCATCCGCAACCTGATGGTGAAAGGCGACCTGCAAGGCGCTAAAATGCTGTGCGCTCAAACGGCTACGCCGCTGGCCCGCATGATTGAGAAAGGTATCCGCCGCATTGGGTTGCCGCTCAAAGACATTGAGGCCAGCGTGGAGAACGTAGGGAAAGTGGAAATTGCCCGCCTCGAAAAAAACATCAGCATCTTGGGCATCATTGCCGGTATTGCGCCCATGTTGGGTTTCGTAGGTACCATCATCGGGGTAATCAAGATTTTCTACGCCATTTCCGCCACCGGCGACTTTGGTATTGCCCAGATTTCGGGTGGTCTGTACACCAAGATGGTGACGTCGGCTACTGGCCTCATTGTGGGTATCATTGCTCACATTGGCTACCACTGGCTCAGTATCATGGTTGAGCGCCTTGTATTCCGGATGGAAAACTCGGCCATCGAGTTCATGGACATCCTTCAGGACAACTAACGTTGAGAGTAACTGAGTAAGCTGAGCAACTGCGTGAAATGCTCCACAGCCCAACCAGTTCAGTCTGAAAATTTACTCAGTTACTCCGCTACTCCGTTACTCTAATGAATCTAAGCCGGCGCCGTAAGCTTTCCTCGCACGTTGAGACCAGTTCGATGAACGACATCATGTTCTTTCTGATGCTGTTCTTCCTGATTGTGTCGACGATGGTGAATCCCAACATTATCAAGCTGATGCTGCCCAGTGCCAAGAGCAGCAAGCAGATGATGAAACAGCCCATTACCATTTCCGTGGACGGGGCGGGCCAGTACTTTATCGACCGGCAGCCGACCACCGCGCAGCAGCTGGAAAGTGAGCTACAGCGCCGCGTGCAAGGCGCCGAAAGCCCCACGGCCGTGCTACGCGTAGATGCCTCCCTGAACGTGCAGAAGCTGGTGGATATTCTGGAAATCGGCAACCGCCTCAAGATCAAAATGGTAATGGCCACCCAGGCGCAACAAGCTGCCGGTAAATGATTTTTCGTTTTTCGTTGTTCGTAAGAGCACAAGGAAACCGGCACTGCTTGAGCACCGCGCCGAACAACGAAAAACCAACAACGAAAAACCAACCATGGAATACCGCGAAGAACACCGCAAAGAAGCCATTATCGGGACCGTGGCGTTGCATGGCTTGCTGGCGCTGCTGTTCTTCCTGACCGTATTTAAAGGCCCCGATCCGCCCCTCGATGCAATGGGTGGCGACGGGGTAGAGTTGAACTACGGCGTGGATGAAGCCGGCTCCGGCGACATTCAGAGCCTGGCTACCGCCAACGCTTCGCAGAACCGGGAAGACAGCCGCCCGCCAGCTTCCAACCCCGACCCGCAGCCCACACCGCCGCAGCCTACGGCCCCGGCTTCACCACCAGCGCCGCAACAGGCCGCTCAGGAACGCGTCGTCACCAGTGAAGCCGAGGAAAGCCCCGTTACGGCCCCGCCCGTAACTAAGCCGGCGCCGGTGAGAGTGGAGAGAACCGAGCCCACGCCGGCCAAGGAGGAAGTGCGCGAAGCGCCTAAACCCGTGGAGCGTCCGCGCACCCTCTATACGCCGAAAGGCAGCGCCAACGGTGGAGGCAACGGCGTAAACGGAACCAGCAACGCGGCCACCGGCAACAACAACGGCGACCGGCCCGGCTCCGTGGGTGACCAAGGCGACCCGAACGGCTCCCTGGATGCCAAAGCGCTGTACGGCCAGCCCGGTAGCGGCGGCAGTGGCAGCAGCCCCGGCTCGGGCGGCTTGGAAGGCATGAGCGGATGGGCCTTCGTGAACCGTCCTAGTGCTCCGGCCATCGATAATACGTCCGGTTTCGTGCGTTTCCGCATCAAAGTGAGTGCCGACGGCGAGGTGGAAGCCGTTACCAAAGTATCCGGCAACGTGTCGGCGGCGCAGGAGAAGGTATGCCGCGACGCCCTGCAAAACGCCGAGTTCCGCCGTACCAACTCAGCCAACGGGGGCGCTTCGGGGTTCTACACGTTCCGCTTCACGGTTCGCTAAGTCTCGCTATTTCGGGCCGCCGGTCGGATTTCTCCGGCCGGCGGCTTTCTTTTGCGCATGAATTACCAGCAAACGCTCGACTTTCTTTACAACCAGCTGCCCATGTTTCAGCGGGTGGGCGCGGCTGGCTACAAGCCCGGCCTGGGCACTACCGAGAAGCTGGCTGCCGCCATGGGCAACCCCGAGCGGCAACTACGGTGCGTGCACGTGGCGGGCACCAACGGCAAAGGCAGCAGCTCCAATCTGCTGGCAGCCGTGCTCCAGGCCGCCGGCTACAAAGTGGGGCTGTACACTTCGCCGCATCTGCGCGAGTTTACGGAGCGCATCAAAGTGAACGGGCAGGATTTGGCGCCCGACTACCTGGTGGAATGGGTGGCGCGCTGGCAGCCGCTGTTTGCCGAGTTGCAGCCCTCGTTTTTCGAGATGTGCGTGGCGCTGGCGTTTTCCTACTTCGCTGAGGAGCAGGTGGACGTGGCCGTGGTGGAAGTGGGCTTGGGCGGGCGGCTGGATTCTACCAACATCATCACGCCGCTGGTTTCCCTGATTACCAACATCAGCTTCGACCACCAAAACCTGCTGGGGGATACGCTGCCGCTGATTGCCGCCGAAAAAGCCGGCATCATCAAGCCCGGCGTGCCCGCCATCATCAGCCAAACCCAGCCCGAGGTAGCGGCCGTGTTCCAGCAGAAAGCGGCCGCCGAACAAGCCCCGTTGCTGTTCGCCGATCAACACTACCGCACCGTGCAGGAAACCCCGCCGGCCCCCGACCAGGACACGCAGGTGCTCACGGTGCTGCATGACGGGCAACTGCTGCTCGGACAGCTGGAGCTAGGCTTGGTGGGCGACTACCAACAGCTGAATCTGCCGGGCGTGCTGGCAGTGCTGGACGAATTGCGCCGGCAAGGGTTCATTCTACCGGAGTTGGCGGTGCGGGAAGGGCTGCGCCACGTGCGGGACCTTACCGGCTTCCGGGGCCGTTGGACCATCCTGGGGCGTCGTCCGCTGATGGTCTGCGATACCGGCCACAACGAGGCTGGTTTGCGCTTTGTGACAACCCAATTGGCCCGGCTGCCGCGGCGGCAGCTACATTTCGTGCTGGGCGTCGTCAACGACAAGGATGTGTCGAAGATGCTGACGCTGCTGCCGGCTGACGCCACGTATTACTTCTGCCAGGCCTCGATTCCGCGGGCGTTGCCGGCAACTGAGCTGGCCGCTCAGGCGGCGGCGGTTGGGCTGCAAGGTGCGGTTTATGGGCCGGTGCCGGAAGCTGTTGCCGCTGCCCGCGCCGCTGCTACGCCTGAGGATGTGGTGTTCATTGGGGGCAGTACCTTTGTGGTGGCAGACTTGGATGAGCTATAGTTTCTGGGCTGCTGATTGTTCAGTTAACTGCCTGACCGCACCAACGAAAATCAATAACGAAAACCGAACCCATTGAGCAGAATCAAGCTAAAGCGTTTCGCGGAAAACGCAGAGCGAGCCGATATTGTAGAGCCCGGCAAAGCCACCTACGAGCAACTGGGCGGCCGCTGGCGGCCAGACTTTTTTGCCAACAACCACGGCATAACCCTGGAAGTGGGCTGTGGCAAAGGGGAGTACACGGTAGGGCTGGCGGCCCGGTATCCGGAGCGCAATTTCCTGGGGCTCGACATCAAAGGGGACCGAATCTGGCGGGGGAGCACCCGGGCCGAGGCGCTGGGCTTGCGCAACGTGGGCTTCATCCGGACCCGGGCGCTGGATTTGCCGAAGCACTTTGCGCCCGGTGAGTTAAGTGAAATCTGGATAACGTTTCCCGACCCCCGGCCGCGCGACCGGGACATCAAGCGCCGCCTCACGGCCCCGCGCTACCTCGATTTGTACCAGCAGCTTTTGCAACCCGGCGGGCTGGTGCACCTGAAAACCGACAACGAAGGCCTGTTCGACTACACCCTGGAAACCCTGCAACAGCGCCCCGGCGTCACAATTCTGGCCTTCACCAAGGACCTGTACGCCACGCCCGAGCTGCTGCCGCACGCTGAAGACATCGAAACCAACTTTGAAAGCAAATACCGCGCGCTGGGCGTCCCCATCAAGTACGTGCAGTTTCAGCTAGGGTAATAAAGGCTGTAGCGCGAAGCTGGGCTTCGCGTATCGATGCTGACTTCCGGACTATCACAACGATTATCGTTCAACGATACGCGAAGCCCAGCTTCGCGCTACAGCTAATGAAAACGCCTCCTGCGGGTTACAGGAGGCGTTGTTCGTTTATAACCAGGTTAGTAGCAGGAGCTACACCAGCTTATCGGGGGTGATGGGCAGCTCGCGCACGCGCTTGCCGGTGGCGTTGAACACGGCGTTGGCAATGGCCGGGGCGACGCCGATGGTGGCAATTTCGCCGATGCCCTTGGTGCCTAGCTTGTTGACGTAGGGGTCGGGCTGGTTGACGAAAAATACCTCTATGGCGGGGGAGTCGGCCTGCACGGGCACATGGTAGTCGGCCAGGTCCTTGGTGACGTAGCGGCCGAACCGGTCGTCGATGATGGCGTGCTCCATCAGGGCCATCCCGATGCCGCCCACGGCGCCGCCTTTCATCTGGTTGCCGGCGGTTTTCTCGTTGATGATGGTGCCGGCATCGGCGCAGCTTACCAGCTTGCTTACCCGCACCTCGCCGGTTAGCTCATGCACCCGCACTTCGGCAAAATGCACCGAAAACGAGTACATCGAGTACTTCTGCCCCTCGCCGCTGGGCTTGGACTCCACGGTTACGGCCGTGCCGCCCGCTTGCCGTACCAAGTCGGCGTAAGTGGCGCGGGCGGTGGAGTTGCCGCTTAGGGTGAGGTAGTTATCGGCAAATGCTACGTCCTCCTTCTTGGCCGAAGTGAAGGCGCTGTTACTGGTAGCCGCCAACTCGCGCAGCTTGTCTTTCAGGGCCATACAAGCCTCTTGCACAGCTGGGCCTACGGTGTTGACAATGGCCGAACCGCCCTGCGTAGGCGCCTGCGCGAAATCGGAATTACCCCACTCGAAGCGGATTTTTTCGGGGGCCAGGCCCAGGGTGTCGGCGGCAATCTGGGTCATGGCCGTGCCGGTGCCGGGGCCAATGTCCGTGACGGCGCTTTGCAGCAACACCGTGCCATTGGGCAGGAGTTGGGCGCTGGCTTTAGAGGAGCCGCGGTGCGCCCCGAACGTGCCCACGCCCATGCCGTAGCCAATGAACCACTCACCGTCGCGCAGGGCGCCGGGCTTGAGCTGGCGCTTGTTCCAGCCAACACGTTGGGCGCCGGCTTGGTAGCATTCCTTCAGAAATTTGCTGCTCCAGGGCCGGTTTTTCTCGGGGTCCTGGTCGGTGTAGTTGCGCAAGCGGAACTCCATCGGGTCTATGTTCAGCAGGAAGGCCATTTCATCCATGGCCGATTCCAAAGCAAACGCACCGGTAGCCTCGCCGGGGCCGCGCATCCAGATGGGCGAGCCTACATCCAAGGCCGCCAGCCGGTAGCGCGTGGTCAGGTTCGGCGACTGGTACATCATCTTGGTCTGGCCCAGCGTTGCTTCAACAAACTCCTCATAGGTGGAAGTCTGGCCGATGCTCTCATGGGTGATGGCCGTGATTTTGCCGTCGGGCGTGGCGCTCATCCCAATTTTCTGCCAAGTGTGCGGCCGGTAGCCTACCATCGTGAACATCTGCTCGCGGGTGAGCATCAGCCTGACGGGCCGGTTCACCACTTTAGCAGCAATAATGGCCGCGGACTCGTGAGGCCAACTGTGCAGGGCATTGCCAAAGGCGCCGCCCACGTAGGTGGCAATCACCTTCACGTTTTCCTCGGGCAAGCCCCACTGCCGGGCAAAGTCGCGGCGGGTGGCCATGGTGCCCTGGGTTTTGTCGTAGAGCGTGAGCCGGTCGGGGGCTTCCCAGTGGGCCGTAATGGCTTGCAGCTCCATGGGGTGATGCACCTCCGTAGGTATCACGTACTCGGATTCCAGCTTCAAGGCGCCGGTTTTGTAAGCGTCTACCTGGCCGCGCTGGTAATCGGCCGCTGGCGACTTCGGGTTTTTCTTGGCCTGAGTGGGCAGGAAGGCGTTGGCTTTGTTGGCCTCCAGGTTGGTTTGGTGCTTTTCCTTGGCGTACTGCGCCTTTACCAGCCGTGCCGCGAAGCGGGCCCGTTCCAGCGTATTGGCTACCACTACGGCAATAGGCTGGTCGTTGAAGCGAATTTTATCGTCCATGAACACCTGCAAGGCGTTGCCCACCGTTTGCGGCTGCGAGGGGTCTTTGCCCGTGGGCTTGGTGCCGGGGGCTTTGGGCGCGTTGAGGTGGGTAATGACGGCCAGCACGCCCGGAGCCCGCTCGGCGGTTTTCGTGTCGATGCTCGTGAGACGGCCTTTGGTGATGGTGCTGCCCACCAGCACGCCGTAGGCTAGGTTGGGTAGCTCGTACTCGGCTGCGTATTTGGCCGCGCCGGTTACTTTCTGGCGGCCGTCCACCCGGTTCATGGGCGCTCCGATTTTCTTTTCTGGTGCGTTCATTAGTTTCTGCTTCGTTCTGGTGGGCGCCTCACCCCCCGGCCCCCTCTCCGGTGGAGAGGGGGAGCCAAACGGGCATTGTTACGCTTTTGTATAGTTGCTACGCCGCCGCGGCCGTTTTAAGGGCCTGCACAATGGCATTAGGCCCCAAGCGCAGCTTGTATTCGTTGTGTTTGAAAGACTTGGCGCCCTGCATGGCCACGGTAGCGGCCTGCCGGAAAGTTTCTTCGGTGGCGGGCTTACCTACCAGCACCTGCTCGGCGGCTGTAAGGCGCCAAGGCTTATGCGCCACGCCGCCCATAGCCAGCCGGGCGGCTTTTATGGTGCCATTCTCAATATCCAGGGCAGCCGCTACGGAAAGCAGAGCGAAGGCATAGCTGGCCCGCTCGCGCACTTTCTGGTAGTGTACGTGCTTGGTAAAAGGCCCATCGGGCACGTCTACGGCCGTTATCAGCTCGCCGGGTTCCAGGTTGGTGTCCTTTTCGGGCGTGTCGCCGGGCAGGCGGTGGAAGTCGGCAAAGGGGATGCTGCGGTTGCCTTTCGGGCCGCTTACCTGCACGGTGGCATCGAGGGCCACCAGGGCCACGCTCATGTCGGAGGGGTGCACGGCAATGCACTTGTCACTGAACCCGAAGATGGCGTGCATGCGGTTGATGCCTTCCAGCGCCCCGCAGCCGGTACCGGGTTGGCGCTTGTTGCAGGGCATGGTCACGTCGTAGAAGTAGGCGCAACGGGTGCGCTGAAGCATATTGCCGCCCACCGTGGCCATGTTGCGCAGCTGCGGTGAAGCGCCGGCGTTGAGGGCCAAGGCCAGCAGCGGCTGCCGCTCCCGTACCTGCTTGTCGTCGGCTACGGTGGAGTTCAAGGCCAAAGCCCCGATGCGCAGCCCGTTGTTCTGGCGCTCAATCTTGCGGAAATCCAGGCGGTTGATGTCCACTAGCTTTTGCGGGGTCATCACGCCGCGCTTCATGAGGTCCACAAGGTTAGTGCCGCCGGCAATGAAGCGGGCATTGGCATCCTTGGCTACCGCCTCAATGGCGGCCTGCGGCTTGGTAGCGCGCACATACTGGAACTGGTTCATACCTTCTGTCCTCCCGATTTCACGTCCTGAATAGCGGCTACAATGTTGGTGTAGGCCCCGCAGCGGCAAATGTTGCCACTCATGTACTCCCGGATTTCGCCTTCCGAGCCAGCGTGGCCTTCGCGCACACACGCCACGGCGCTCATAATCTGGCCGGGGGTGCAGTAGCCGCACTGGAAACCGTCGTGCTTCACGAAAGCCTCCTGCATGGGGTGCAGCTTGTCGCCGTCGGCCAGGCCCTCGATGGTGGTGATTTCCTGGCCCTCGTGCATCACGGCAAAGCTTAGGCAGCTATTCACGCGCTGGCCGTCTACGTGCACGGTGCAAGCGCCACACTGCCCGTAGTCGCAGCCTTTTTTAGTGCCGGTGAGGTTCAGGTTTTCGCGCAGCAAATCGAGCAGGGTGGTGCGGGGCTCCACTTTCAGCTTCAGCTTCTTGCCGTTGACTTTCAAGCTCAGCGGTATTTGCTCGATGGCCTCGGCCACCCGCTCGTCTAGCTTGGCCTCGGCCGCCGATACGACTGGGCCAGGGACCAACGCCAGCGCCGTAAGCAAGGACGACTGTTTGAGAAACGTACGCCGGTTCTCGTTGTGGTTGGCCGGTACGTCCGGCTCGTGGTTCGTGGCCATAAGTGAAAATTTACAGTTTCTTGGATACTCTTTTCAAACTAAGCCGGGCAGTTTAACCGCCAGAAAAACATCTTCTGGCTGCCCGAGCCCACGGTGTAAAACCTGCTGGTGTAGGCATGCGCCCGGCTATGCCAGTTGCTGTGT
Source organism: Hymenobacter telluris (assembly GCF_017313265.1). Lineage (GTDB taxonomy): Bacteria > Bacteroidota > Bacteroidia > Cytophagales > Hymenobacteraceae > Hymenobacter > Hymenobacter telluris. Next base: position 49,338 of record NZ_JAFLQZ010000006.1, read on the forward strand.
AATTGGCTGGAAAGCCTGCGTTAACGGGCGTTCAAAGCAATTGTTGCGCTACTATTATACGGGCAACGCGTAGGCGCACACGTGCAACAAGTTATACGTCATACAGGCTCACTTTCGCTGTAATAAAATGTGAAAAATCAGCCTAGCGGCAACCACGGCGCGGCATATTACCAGCACGTAGCTTGCGCAATAACAACGCCTTCACGCTGACTGGCAAGTGTGGCATTGTAGTGACTTCCTATCGGAAGCAACGCAAAGGTCTCCCGGCTGGTAACCCGCTGCATAACACGAATCAAAGGATGTAGTAAGAAAATCAATTGATGTTGCGCTTCAATACCTGCCTGTTGGAAAGTAAGTGCTGATGGCGGGGATGGGCAGGCGGTAGGTTGTTGAGCGGGGATGCAATACTGGCGCTGCTGACTAGGTTGTGTGGGCAGCAACCACTAAAGGCCGTCATTCCAAGCTATCCGAGGAATGACGGCCTTCTACTTATGGTCCGTTGTAAGTCGTTGATAGACGAATGGCTACGACTGGAATTGCTTGATCATTTCGCGTTCTTGTGCGGCGTGGTTGGCGGCGAATTGCGCGTGTTGCTCGGGTGTGCGCTTGGTGCCCAAGCTGGCCAGATTCTGTTTCAGTTTATCGGCGGGAAAATCGGCGCCGTAGGAGGGGGTACCGGGCTGCTGCCGCCACGACTCGTGCAGGTTGCCGGCGTCCACGGCGTCGAAACCTAGCTCTTCTACCAGGGTCATTACCTGCTGCTTGGCGGCGGCATCGTTGCTGGCTACGGGCAGGGCAATGCGGCCGGGCGTACCGGCGGGCACTCCTTTCTGCTCGATGTGGTGGGCGTAGATGTTGTTGAACACCTTCACTACCGGGCGGCCCAGGTGCTGCTGCACCCACTCGCTCTCGGTCAGGTCACCGGTTTCCAATTCGGGTATCTGGCCGTCGCGCAGCAGGGGGTAGTAGTTGCTGGTATCGATGATGGGCACTTCCGGAGCCACACCCTCGAACAGGTCTTTGGGCAGGTCGGGAATGTTTTTCAGCGGAATAGTTACCACGATGATGTTGCCGTGGCGGGCCGCTTCTTGGGCGGTAGCGGGCGTCGCGCCGGTTTTCCGGGCTACGTCTTGTAGGGTTTCGGGGCCGCGCGAGTTGGCAATAAGTACCGAGTGACCGAGGCTGACGAGCCGCACGGCGAGGGCACTGCCGATGTTGCCGGCTCCAATGATTCCAATATTCATCTTGATAGAAGTTAAAAAGGGAAACAGCAGCTTCGTGCCGCTGCACGTAGCTAAACAGCTTCGGCAGCCAAATGCTTTTCGCCAATAAATAATCAGCTGAAAGCTAGCGGTGTTTCACTACGCTCGGCCTGGTGTTTGGCGGTTTTTTAAAGAACCTAGCGACGGCTGCTAAACGGCTGTATAAGCTACTCCGGGCCTGCCTTTTGCAGCTGCTTTTCGCGGAGTTTGTATTCTTCTAAATCCAGAATGGTCAGGTACTTGCGAATGATTTCCTCGTCGAACTCCATGCGGTGGTTCATTTCGTGCAACAGGCTGCGCTGCTGGTTGAGCAGCTCCAGGTAGTTCTGGTGAAAGTGGTGCAGCGTTTCGTTGGGCGGGCCGGGGGCTTCTTCCAACTCGTGGGTGAAAAACGCGGCATCAAGTTGGAGGCGCGACTGTAGGTTTTGTAGGTACTCGTTCGGGGCTTCGGTGGTGGGCATGGTGTTCGATTCCACGTAGCGCAACGCTTGTAGGGCCAGCTTTTTCTGCAGAATCAGTTCTTGCTTTTCGTCCGAGAACGTGCGGTGCCGGTCTTCGGGCTTCACTTTCCGAATCAGCCAGGGCAGCGTCAGGCCCTGGAAAACCAGCGTTACCAGAATGACAATGAAGGTGATGAACAGAATCAGGTTGCGGTAGGGGAAGGGCTGGCCCTGCGGCGTGAGCAGCGGAATGGATAGCGCGGCGGCCAACGACACCACCCCGCGCATGCCCGCCCAGCCCAGCACCATCGGTCCGCGCCAGCCGGGGTTTGCATCGGCGACGGTGATGAAGCGGCTAGCAAACATGGTGAACAGCACCGCGCCAAACGAGCACAGCAGCCGCGCCACCACTAGCGTGAGGGAGATGAGCAGCCCGTAGCCAATGGCCGGTTCTAAGCCGCCGTCGAGTTCCCGCGTGATGGTGGGCAGCTCCAACCCGATGAGTAGGAATACCAGCCCGTTCAGCACAAAGCTCAGCACCGACCACACATCTACGCTCTCAATCCGGCTGCGGTAGGTGAGCATGGAGTGGCGCTTGCTGGAGAGCAGCAGGCCGCCGCTCACCACCGCCAGCACCCCGGAGTAGTGGAAATGCTCGGCCGCGTAATACAGGCAGTAAGGCGTAACCAGCGTCAGAACAGTATCAATGCTGGGGGTGGTGGGCAGCCAGCGGTGAATGGCGTAGAACACCAGCCCCAGGCCCACACCAATAGCCGTGCCCAGCACAATAACCAGGAAAAAGCTACCCGCCGCCTGGCCAAACGCAAACTGCCCGGTAAGCACTGCCGCCAGTGCAAACCGAAACACAATCAGCGAGGCCGCATCATTCAGCAGGCTTTCGCCCTCAATAATGCTCACCATCTGGCGCGGCACCTGCACCTGCCGCATGATGGTGGTGGCCGAAATAGCATCGGGCGGCGACACAATGCCCCCCAGCAGAAACCCCAGCGCCAGCGTGAAGCCCGGAATCAGGGCGTGCGACACCACCGCTATAATGCACGAGGTGATGATGACCACCGGAAACGCAAAGCTGGTAATTACCCGCCGCCACTTCCAGAACTCCTTCCACGACACCTGCCAGGCCGCCTCGTAGAGCAGCGGCGGCAGAAACACCAGAAACACAATCTCCGGGTCAATCCGGATGTTGTCGAACAGTTGCGTGAAGCTTAGCGCCAGCCCGCCCAGTACCAGCACAATCGGGTAGGCCAGCCGTAGCTTGCTGGCTACCATCACCAGCGCCAGAATAATCAGAATTAGAAAAACGAACTCAAAGAACAGGTTTTGCATAAGGCAACGCTGGAAATAAAACAACGCAAGCTCACCGCTGGGCCTGCGCAAGGTAGTGCACAGAGAGTGGTTTCAAGTTGGCTATAAAAGGAATGATAAGCCGCTACGCAGGAGCGCTTTAGCACAGGATTGAGGGGCGTAGCGTAGCCACCGCTAGCGTGTGCACTAAAACGAAAAACAGACGCTAAGACAACAATAGTAGTACGCCCGAGGCTGCCAAGAACATAGCCGCCTCCGGCGTGCGGCGTGCCACCCACTTCACGGTTGTTGGGGCGTGGTGGTTGAAAAGGGCACTGGGGTGGCTTCTGGGGTGCCTTGCAGAAGCGGGGCAACGGCGGGCCGCTACAATCACAAATCAAACCGATGCCGCTGACTTTCAAACAGTCCTGCTGCCCCTGGCAACGGCTGCTTGCCCCGGCCCGTACCGAAGGCCAGCAGTTCAGCTGCTCTGACCACCCTACCATAGTCGTGCTTTACCTTATGAAACCACACGTCATCTGCCACATGGCCGCCTCCCTCGACGGCCGCATCATCACCAGCCGCTGGGGTGAGAACCCCAACCTCAAAGCCTACGAAACCACCGCCGCCAACTTCGATTCTCAGGCCTGGCTCTGCGGCCGCGTAACGTTTGAGAAAGACTTCACCGACAACCTGCAACCCGACCTCGAACCCGGCGCCACCGTACCCGACCGCCACGATTTCATAGCCGACAAAGCAGCCACATCCTTCGCCGTGGCCATTGATGGGCAAGGCAAGCTGGGCTGGGAAACGGGCCACATCGACGACGACCACATCATCAGCGTCCTCACCGAGCAGGTCAGCAACGAGTACCTGGCCTACCTGCGTCGGCAGGGTGTTTCCTACCTTTTTGGCGGGGTGCGGGAGCTGGATTTCAAGCTGGTTTTTGATAAGCTCGGCGCCTTGTTTCCCATCAAAACCATTCTGCTCGAAGGCGGCGGCCACATCAACGGCTCCTTGCTCAAGGCTGGCCTGGTAGATGAGCTGAGTTTGCTGCATTACCCTGCCATTGATGGCGCCGGCAGTTCGGCGGCGGTGTTCGAGCAAGGCGAGCAGCCCGGCCCACCGGCTCAGCTGCAACTGAAGCACGTAGAGCAATTGCCCGACAACCTGGTGTGGCTCCGCTACGACGTGGTGCGCAGCTAAACAGCTAGCCGCGCGGTGCCGGGGCCACGTGAGGCCCACCGCACCGGGGCTGAGTGAGGAAATACTACCTACAATGCTGCTTTAGGCGTCAGGCCTACCCGAAAACCGCGTTTCTGGGTGGGCCTGACGCCTACTGACCATTTTAGGGTGGGTTATTGACCGATTTTTGCCCTTTGGTGAGCGGGCGGTTCCGCTACTTTTACCGGGACTGTACTTCCTCCCATTCCCGCGCTCCGCCCCACTCTATGTTCAAGCCGCTGCTCACGGTTACCGCTTTTCTCGCCCTTGGCTACGGCCGGGCTTCGGCCCAAACCATCAAGCAAGACCAGCTGCTCTACGGCGTGGCCTACTACGATGAGTACTCGCCCTACGAGCGGCTCGACAAGGACGTGGCCATGATGAAAGCGGCCGGCATCAACGTGGTGCGCATTGCCGAATCGACGTGGAGCACGCTGGAACCGCAGGAGGGCGTGTTCGACTACTCGCACATTGATAGGGTGCTGGATGCCATGCACAAGGCGGGCATCCGGGTTATCATTGGCACGCCCACCTACGCCGTGCCCACCTGGCTGGTGCGCAAGTATCCGGCGGTGCTGGCCGTCACCAACCGGGGCCCCAACCAGTACGGCCCGCGCCAGAACATGGACATCAGCAACCCCGACTACCGCCGCCATGCCGAGCAGGTAATTCGGGCGCTGCTGGGGCACGTGAAGAACCACCCGGCCATCATCGGCTACCAGATCGACAACGAAACCAAGGCTTACGGCACGGCGGGCCCGGCAGTGCAGCAGCTGTTTGTGGAGCACATGAAGCGTAAGTTTCCGTCGTTGGAGGCCCTCAACAAAGCCTACGGCCTCGATTACTGGAGCAACCGCATCAACACCTGGCAAGATTTTCCGTCGGTGGTAGGCACCATCAACGCCAGCTTGGGCAGCGAATTCAGTGCGTTTCAGCGCCAGCTGGTTACCGATTTTCTGGCCTGGCAGGCGGGGCTGGTGCGCGAGTACAAGCAGCCCAATCAGTTCATCACCCAGAACTTCGATTTGGGCTGGCGCGGCCATTCCTACGGCATCCAGCCCGACGTAGACCACTTTGCCGCCGCCAAGGCCCTCGACGTGGCCGGCATCGACATCTACCACCCCAGCCAAAGTCAGCTCACGGGCACCGAAATTGCCCTCGGCGGCGACCTGACCCGCTCGATGAAGGGCGGGCAGAATTATTTTGTGCTGGAAACCGAGGCCCAGGGCTTCCCGCAGTGGGTACCGTATCCGGGGCAGCTGCGCTTGCAGGCGTTCAGCCACCTGGCGTCGGGCGCCAACATGGTGGAGTACTGGCACTGGAGCAGCATCCACAACTCGGCCGAAACCTACTGGAAAGGCCTGCTCAGCCACGATTTGCTGCCCAACCCCACCTACGACGAAGCCAAAACCATCGGGCGCGACTTTCAGCGGCTGAGTCCGAGCTTGCTGAACCTGAAAAAAACCAACAAAGTCGCCATCCTGTTCAGCAATCAGGCCCTGACGGCCGAAGGCTGGTTTAGCAGCGGCCTCGACTACAACCAAGTGCTGCGCCCGTTCTACGACGCCCTCTACCGCCAAAACGTGGGCTGCGACCTGGTGGACCCCAGCAGCACCAACCTGGAGCAGTACTCGCTCATCATTGTGCCCATGCTTTACGCCGCGCCTACTAGCCTGCTGGAGCGTCTGAATCAGTTTGTGCAAAAGGGCGGGCACTTGCTGTGCACCTACCGCAGCGGCTTTTCCGACGAGAACGTGCAGGTGCGCACCACTGTGCAGCCGGGGATTCTGAGCGCGGCCTGCGGCGTGACCTACAGCCAGTTCACCGTGCCCGACCACGTGGGCCTGCAAGGCGACGCCTACCAGGCCGGCCGCGACGACAACCAGGTAACCACCTGGATGGAGCTGCTCACGCCCACCACCGCCAAGGTGCTGGCCCGCTACGACCACCCGGTATGGGGCCAGTACGCGGCCATCACCGAAAACCAGTACGGCAAAGGACTGGCTACCTACGTTGGGTGCCACACCTCCGATGCGGTGGTGGAAAAGCTGGTAACCAACGTGGTGCGCAAAGCCGGCCTCTGGGGCCCCGACCAGGAACTGCGGTTCCCGCTTATCACCCGCTCGGGCGTCAATCAGCGCCGGAAAGCAGTGCACTACTACTTCAACTATTCGGCCACGCCGGGCACGGTGCGCTACCCGCATGGGGCGGGCCGGGAGCTACTGGCCGGCACCGTCGTTGCATCGGGGCAGCAGTTGCCGCTGGCGCCCTGGGGCGTGCAGATTATAGAAGAGAAGTAACGTAGCTGCTTTGTAGTCAACTTTCTAAACCATTCCATGCGTCTAAATTCCACCCCGCGCCTAATGAAAAGTACCTGGTTGACTTCGTTGAGCTGCCTGTTGTTGCCGCTGGCCGTAGCGGCCCAAAAGGCGGGGCCGCCGCCCATCCGCAAAAACGTACCCTTGGATTCCATCGGGCTGAGTGACCCGTTTATTCTGGCCGACGCGAAAACGCGCACCTACTACATGACCGGTACCGGCGGGCTATTATGGAAAAGCAGCAACCTGAAAGCCTGGGAAGGCCCGTACCCGGTAGCCAAGCCCGACCCCGCTTCCTGGATGGGCCCCAAGCCGATGATTTGGGCCGCCGAAATCCATGCCTATAAAGGCAAATACTACTATTTCGCTACGTTCACCAACTCGGCTATCAAGGTAGATACCGTGGCGGGTAGGCCCCTGGAGCGCCGGGCCAGCCACGTGCTGGTAAGCAGTCAGCCCGATGGGCCGTACGTGCCGATGAAAGATGCCACCTACCTGCCGGCCAACAAGCTGACGCTGGACGGTACGTTTTGGGTGGACCAGGACGGCAAGCCCTACCTGGTGTACTGCCACGAATGGCTGCAAAACATGGACGGTACCATCGAAAAGATAGAGCTGAAGCCCGACCTGACCGGCACTGTTGGCACCGGCAACATCCTGTTTCGGGCCAGCGCCGCGCCCTGGAGCCGCGAAAACCCGCGCAACAGTCCGCCCCGGCCCAACAAAGTAACCGACGGCCCCTGGCTGTTTCGCACCGGCACTGGCCGGCTGGGCATGCTCTGGACCAGCTGGGTGTACGACGCCTACACGCAGGGCGTGGCCTACTCCACCAGCGGCACCCTCGATGGCCCCTGGGTGCAGGAGAAAGACCCGATTACTCCGCCCAACTTCGGGCACGGCATGCTGTTCCGCACCTTCGAGGGCAAGCTGCTCATGTCGGTGCACAGCCACAAAGACATCAACGGCAAATACCGCCGCATTCCGCACTTGTTTGAGGTAGATGTAACGGGCAATAAGCTGGTGCTGGGCAAGCCGTATCGGCCTTAGCAGCCTGCCTCAAACGCTGAGTGGGCTAAGTATATACCTACATAAAAAGAATGTCATTATAAACAGAACGTCATTCCGAGCGCAGTCGAGGAATCTGGCGTGCTGAGGTTGTGGTAGTAACCCGGACATCAGCACGCCAGATGCTTCGTTGCGCTCTGCATGACGGCCTTTTTTACATCAGAAAGCGCTATTATCCCCATGCATTAGTGCATGGGCGGAGCGTCGTTCTCAGGGAGCTACGGGCCTTTCGTAAACTAATGGCGCGCTTTGTGGGTTTTCCGGCTCCTTACCAAGCCTTATTTATATGTCGGCCGAGGCTTCCCCTCAGTTTCATGCCCCCGCGGGCACCATTATTGGGTGGGCAGAAGGCGCCGTACTGCGGGCCAGCGGCATCCGATACGCCCGCGCCGCGCGGTTTCAGTATCCGGTAGCCGAGCCGGCCGCGGCAGCTCCCATCTACGCTACCACGCCCGCCCCGGCGTGCCCGCAGGCCGCCGATTTGCAGCTGGCGCAGGCCTTCGGCGACTTCCATACGGGGGCCACTTTCGATGAGGATTGCTTGCGGCTTTCCATCACGCTCCCCGCCAACCGGCAGCCGGGCGAGGCGTTGCCCGTTGTTGTGTGGGTGCACGGCGGCTCCTACGTGAGCGGGGCCGGCGACCTGCCCCTCTACGACCCGGCCACGCTGGTGCAGGAGCAGCGCGTGGTGTTTGTGGCCGTTACGTACCGGCTCGGGCTATTGGGTTTTCTGGGGAGCGAAGGTGGCCCGCCGCCCAACCTGGGGTTGCTGGATCTGCTGGAAGCGCTACGCTGGGTGCAGCGCAACATCCAAGCCTTTGCCGGTAATCCTGACCTGGTCACGCTATTGGGCCACTCTTCCGGGGCCGATGCTGTGGCGCACCTCATGGTGGCCGAAGGGGCAGCTGGCCTGTTCCGGCGCGTGATTCTGCACAGCGCGCCGCTGGGCTTGGCCCGCCACCGCCACGCCATGACCAGGGCCATGGTAGCCGCCGCCGGCCCGTTTCCTGCCACCGTAACCGTTGAGGAAGTGCTGGCGCGGGAAAAGGTTGTGTACAAAGCTGTGCGGCGGTTTGGGCTGAAAAGCGGGATGCCCTTTGGCACGCAGTACGGCGCCTACCCCTTGCCCGCCGAAGCCGAACTCGACCGGGCGTGGGCGGCCGTAGCCTCCAAGGTGGACGTGCTGATTGGTGCTACGGCCGAGGAAACACGTTTTTTTGCGGTCATCAACCCGACGTTTCGGTGGGTAAGGCGGGTGCCCGTGGTGGGGGAGTTGCTGTTGCGCCTGTTGGTGGGTGTTACTTCCGGACTGATTTACCGGCAGCCGGCCCTGGCCTTTGCCCGGCAGCATGCCCGCGCCGGGGGGCGTGCGTATCATTTTCTGATGCAGTTTCAACCTGCTGGCCGCACCCTGGGCGCGGCGCACACCCTGGATTTGCCGCTGCTGCTGGGCACCCGGGCCGGGTGGGAAGCAACCCCACTGCTTAGCCAGGTGAAGTGGGCGGCCATCAACGAAGCCGGCCGGCCGGTCCGGCAGCTGTGGATGGATTTTGCGCGCACTGGCGTACTGCCCGCGCCAATAGAGTTGCCAGGCGTGTTGCGCCTAAAGCAGCTCTAGGGCGCTGTTCTGCACGGTGGTCGTTCGTTGTTCAAGCAAGATAGATTGCGCAATTTGAGCGGCCACTTCCCTGTTTCACTGATGCAGCCGCTGCCCATCCTGTCCACTGCCCACCTGTTTCCGGTGCTCGACCAGCACTTGCTGACCTTGCTGCGCGCCCTGGAGCCTGCTGATTGGCTGAAACCAACCGTGGCCCCCAAATGGTGCGTGCACGACGTGGCCCTGCATCTGCTCGATGGCTCGTTGCGCACCCTGTCCATGCTGCGCGACGGGCACTTTGGTAGTTCGGGGCCCGCCAGTCCCGCCCCCGACGATGTGGTGCTCTACCTCAACCAACTCAACGCCGACTGGGTGCGGGCTGGCCAGCGGCTGAGTCCGCAGCTGGTTGCCTGGCTGCTGGAAGCCATTGGGCCGGCTTACAACAGCTACATGGCCTCGTTGCCGCTGCTGGAACCAGCCGTGTTTTCAGTGGGTTGGGCCGGGGAGGAGCAGTCGTTGAACTGGTTCCATGTGGCCCGCGACTACACCGAGAAGTGGCACCACCAGCAGCAGATTCGGCAGGCGGTAGGGCAGGAGCAGCCGTTGCTGACGCCGGAGCTGTACTCCCCGTTTCTGGCTACCTGCATCCGGGCGCTGCCGCACCACTACCGCAATGTAGCAGCCGCACCCGGCACCACGTTGCAGTTCACCGTAACCGGCGCAGGGGGTGGCACCTGGTTTCTGCAACGGCAAGCCACCACCTGGCACCTGGGCACCGATTACCGCGGGCCGGTAGCCGCCACCATCACCCTTGATGGCGCCGTGGCCTGGCGGCTTTTTACTAAGAGCCTGCCTCGCACCGAAGCCCAACGCCATATCACCACCACAGGCAAGCCACAATTGACCGAGCCAATTTTTAGCTTGGTTACGGTAATGGCCTGATTTATAGTGCTTCGTGCCTCGGGCTTGGTGCTTAGGTCGTTCTAACAGATAGTTCGTCCTGCACCTATTAAAACGACCTAAGCACCAAGCCCGAGGCACGAAGCACTAACTACTCTTCCAGAGCCTCGAATACGGCTTCCATTTCCGAGAAGTCGCGCAGGCCGGGCTTGATTTCGTTGCCGCCTTCGAGCACGAGGCCAGCCGGTTGGACGGTAGCTAGCAGGGTAGGCAGCGTATCGGGTGAGAAGCTGCCGTTGAGCCAGAGCGGAGCTGCGGTGCTATCGGCGCCTTCGGCGGAGGTGAGCAATGCGTAACCGGCCGGAAACGCCGTGGCGGGTACGGCATGCGCGCTTTCTTCGGCATCGAAAGCCACCAGCGGCGAAACTTCCAGTAGCGCCGGTACGGCCAGTGGGGGTACGGCAGGCCACGCGGCAAAGTCGCGTAGCAGTACCCGCGTTAGGTTGCACTCCTCAATCAGGCGGTTGATTTCCGAGGCGGGCATTGTACTGCCAAACTCCCCAATGATTTCCACGCCTGATACCCAGCCGGCCAGTTCCTTCACCGTGGCCGCATCAACAGCGCCGGGCAAGGCCGGGTCGAGGGTGAAAATCAGGCCGTCGGCGCCCATGCCGGCGCAGTAACGGGCATCGGAAAGGTTGTTGATACCGCGCACCAGCACGGAAGTAAGCAAAGCCATATGCAGTCGAAATTGAGGGTGGCAGCACCAAAAACAGGCGGCCTATCGAGGCGCAAAAGTAAGGATTCCGGCGCAGGCAAGGCGCTATTGTTTCCGCCTGAATGCAGCCAGGCAGCTAAAGGAAACCAGAGGAAACCAACGACGGCCCTATCGGTGTTATCTTTGCCACGCGGCCGCGGACCTTGACTCCACGGGCGCTTTTCTTTATGACGCAATTTGCATCTTCCACGCCGCCCGTTACCAAGGGCCGCGTCCTCGTCGCCATGAGCGGCGGTATTGATTCATCGGTAGCGGCCGTGCTGCTGCACGAACAAGGGTACGAGGTGGTCGGGATGACCATGAAAACCTGGGATTACGCCTCGGCCGGCGGCTCGAAAAAAGAAACCGGCTGCTGCTCGCTCGACAGCATCAACGATGCCCGCCAGATTGCCGTGGACCTGGGCTTTCCGCACTACATCATTGATATCCGCGACGAATTTGGTGATTTTGTTATCTCCAACTTCACCGACGAATACCTGGCTGGCCGCACTCCCAACCCCTGCGTGCTCTGCAACACCCACATCAAATGGGACGCTTTGCTGCGCCGCGCCGACCAGCTGGGCTGCGAGTTCATTGCCACCGGGCACTACGCCAATGTGCGCCTGGAAGACGGGCGCTACGTGGTCAGCAAAGGCCTCGACCAAAACAAAGACCAAAGCTATGCGCTCTGGGGCGTGAGCCAGGAGAGCCTGAGCCGCACGCTGTTTCCGTTGGGCCACATGCGCAAAACCGAAATCTATGACGAGGCGCGCCGCCGGGGCTTCACCGAGCTGGTAAACAAGCCGGAGAGCTACGAAATCTGCTTTATTCCCGACAACGACTACCGCAGCTTCCTGCGCCGCCGGGTGCCGGGCCTGGAAGAGCGAGTGGCGGGCGGCCGGTTTGTGCTGCGCGACGGCACCTTTGTGGGCAACCACGAAGGCTACCCGTTCTACACCATCGGGCAGCGCAAAGGCTTGGGCGTGGCGCTGGGTTTCCCGGTGTACGTAACCGAAATCCGGCCTGATACCAACGAAGTGGTGCTGGGTAATTTCGACGATTTGGCCAGCAGCCGTACCACCGTAGGGCAGTTGAACATGGGCAAATTTGCGTCGTTGGAAGGGCGGGGGCTGGTGCCAAGCATCACCAAAATCCGCTACAACCACGACGGTGCCCCGGCATTTCTGGAGCAGATTGGCGACAAAATCAACATCTACTTCGAGGAGCCGGTGCACGCCGTAACGCCCGGCCAGGCCGCCGTATTCTACGACGGGCAGGACGTGCTGGGTGGCGGCTGGATTGAGCGGCACACAATTGGCGAAACTCCCGTATCTTCGGCCGTTACTGCCACGCTATAATCCTAGTTTTATGTTGCGCTATCTGTTCAGTGAAAGTTGGATATTGTCGTCGCGCCGCTTAGTGGCGGCGGGCCTTTTGGCGCTGGCCGTGGCCGGCTGCAAAAACGAGTCGGTGCCGGTGGAGCCCGCCGATACCAACTACTACCCGCTGGCCGTGGGCGACTACCGCATCTACAACGTGGTAGACACCATCTGGACGCGCAACGTAAAGACCTACAACCGGTATCAGTTTCGGGAGCAGGTGACGGAACAGTACACCGATAATGCAGGTCGCGAAGCGTTCCGCATCATCCGCTCGCGCCGCGCCACCGCCACCGATGCCTGGCGCGACGACAGTGTGCTAGTGGTAAGCCCGGCCGCTACCAACGTGCTGGTAACGCGCAACAACAACCCGCGGGTAGAGCTGATTTTTCCAGTGCGCGAGGGGTACTGGAACGCCAATGCCTTCAACAACATGAACGGCATCAAAGATGAAAATCTGCACTACACCCGCGTTGGTGAGCCTTTCACCGCCACGTCGGGCACTGTCAGCCGCACATATCCGCAAACCATTACCACTTCCACGCCCGATGGCGTGGAGGAAACCGAATACGTGAATGCCTTCTACTATCTGCGGGTGCGGCAGGTGTACGCGCAGGGGGAAGGCCCGGTGTATCGGAGCCGCCGCCGGTTTATATACTGTGAGCCCGGCATCAACTGCATTCCCTCGCCTAACGTCATTTTCAGCGGCGTAGCGCACACGGAAACTCTAGTGGAAAAAGGCCGATAAGTAGGGCGCGCTAGTGAGTGATAATCAACAAACCCGCCGTCTGAAGTACCAGACGGCGGGTTTTTTAGTGATGTAACCGAAACCTGTTGTGTGCGTTTGTCGGGTAGCATCAACCCGGATTTAGTACAAAATCCGTATCTTCCAGCACGTCATTCAGCGGTATACTTCTATGCGTCTTTCATCTTTACTATTACTTACCGGTTTAGTGGCGGCCACGGGCCTTGGCCAAGCTGCGGCCCAGAGCGGACCCGGCGGTACCACTGCGGCCACCGTGCGCAAGCACCTGGTCTATTTCCGCGACAAAGCCGGTACGCCCTTCACGGTTGGGCAGCCTCAGCAGTTTCTGTCGGCGCGGGCTATTGCGCGCCGTACCCGCCAGAATATCACTGTGCAACCCCGCGACTTACCCGTGAACCCCAGCTACGTGGCCCAGGTGAAGGCGGTACCCGGCGCCACGGTGTGGTATTCGTCGCGCTGGTTTAACGCGGTGGTAGTCAACTGTGATTCCACTACCCTGGGAGCAGTGCAGGCCTTGCCATTCGTGCGCACTGCCCAAACCCTGAACCGCACGGCCCCGGTTGCCAGCCCCCGCAAGCAGGACGTGTTGCCTACCGGCACCGATCAGCAGCGCGGGCAGGCCAACCCGGTGTACGGCACCGCCTACGAGCAAGCCCGCATGATTGGAGCCGTAGCCATGCACAATGCCGGGTTCCGGGGAGAGGGGATGCAGATTGCCGTGTTTGACGATGGATTTCCGGGGGTGAATACCACCTCGCCGTTTGCCTCCCTGCGCAGCGAAGGCCGCCTGCTGGACGCCTACAACTTTGTGGAGCGCAACACCGCCGTGTACGGGCGCGACAGCCACGGCACCAACACCCTCTCCACCATGGCCGCCAACGAAACCGGCGTATTCGTGGGTACGGCCCCCAAGGCTACGTATCGGCTGTACCTAACCGAAGACGTTTTTACGGAGAATCCGATTGAGGAAGTGAACTGGCTGGTGGCCGCCGAGCGGGCCGATTCGGCCGGGGTGGACATCATCAGTTCGTCGTTGGGCTACCGGGATTTCGACGTGCTGTATATAAACTATGCCTATTCTGATTTAAACGGCCGCACCGCCATTTCCACCCGTGCAGCCGCTGTGGCGGCTCGGGTGGGGATGCTGGTAGTAAACTCGGCGGGCAACGAAGGAGCCCGGCCCTGGCAGAAAATTCTGGCCCCTGCCGATGCCGATTCCATCCTGGCTGTGGGCGCGGTGGACTCGTTGCGCAACTACGCCGGGTTCAGCTCCCAGGGCCCTAGCGCTGATAACCGCGTGAAGCCCAACCTGGCGGCGCAGGGTTCCCAGGCCGCTATTGTGAATGCCCTTGGGCAACCAGGGCGCGGCAGCGGCACCTCGTTTGCGTGCCCGGTGCTGGCTGGCATGGTGGCCGGCTTCTGGCAGGCCAATCCTACGCTGACGGCCCAGCAGGTTATCAGCTTTTTACAGCGCTCTGCTTCTCAATACACCAATCCCGACAACCTGCTCGGGTATGGTATTCCCAATTTTGTGGTGGCTTATAACCTGGCCAACCCTGGTACGCCGTTGGCCACGGCGGGGCCGGCGGGCGGCACCCAGCAGTTGGTGGTATATCCCAATCCTTTGGATGGCAACGACATCAATCTGCAGTTGCCGTCGGCTTTGCGGGCGCAGCCATTGCTGGTGCGCTTTTATGACGCACGCGGCGCCCTGGTGCTGGAACAGCGCCTAGCCGCTACCACCGCCGCCGAAGTTCGTCTGCCAACCAGCACCCTAACTGCAGGCATTTATACCTGCGCTGTGCAAGCCGGCGCCAAAGTGCAGCGTAGCGTGCGGTTTGTGAAGATCTGAAAAGAGTTAAGAGTTATGAAGTATGAGTTGACTGTTCTCACAGTTCAAAACCACCAACTCATAATTTAACACAGCTCAAAATTTTAGCTTATTGCGAAAAATATTAGTATCTTGTTCCGGAATTCAACGAGGTGAATTCTTCTCTTTTTTAACTCGGGTTCTATAAACCCAAAACACTAGTAGCATGCTACAAATGATGATTTCGAAGCGCCTGGGGCGTCGCCAGTTTCACTTCACCGTTCAGGGGGCCAACCTTCACGAGGTAGTCACCGAGTATGAGCGGCTGAGCTTTCCGGATGTAGCCAAGTGCGGCATCTGCGGTTCCGATAACCTCGACCTGACCGCCCGCGTGGCGCAGGACAAATTCAAATACACCTCGCTCCGCTGCCTGGATTGCCGCTCCGATGTTACGTTCGGGAAGCGCCAGGAAGACGACCAGACCTATTTCCTGCGCAAAACCGAAGACGGCAAGCTCGACTGGAAAGCCTGGAACAAGGACGAAGCAACCAAGTAGTCTTTCCTATAATCAACTACGTTTTAAGCAAGCCCCGGCCAGCAGCACGCATCGGTTTCCCCGACGCCCTGCTGGTCGGGGCTTGTTGCGTTTCGGCGCGTTTTCCTGCGGCCGATGCAATAACTTTCGGCTGTCTTTTACGTGAATAGCAGCCGGCGCCAAACCTCAGCGCGCCGGAACGGTTGGGGTCTTTGTGGCAGGTGCGGTAAATTTGAGCTTCGTACCTGACTATTTGCTTACTGTTTCTGCGTCCGAAAGCCCGCCCAGCCCACTTTGCATGCGTTTAGAATCTTCTGTTGTTCCTGGTATTCTGCAACGGCTGCGGCTTGAAACCCGCCCGTATCACGAGGCACTGGAACAAAACCAGTTCAATGAAAACCTCACGGCAGGTACGCTGTCTGGGGAAACCACCGCGCATTTTCTGGCGAAGATGTACGGTTTTCTCAAGCCCTACGAAGACCACCTGCGCCACTACACGCTGCCGCCAGCCTGGCAACAGCAGCACCGTTACCGCGCCCATCTGATTCTGGAAGATTTGCAGGTGGCACCTGCCGCGCTGCCGCTGTGCCCCACGCTGCCCCCGCTCGATACGCTGCCCCGGCTGCTGGGTGCCATGTACGTGCTGGAAGGCTCCACGCTCGGGGGGCAGGTAATTGCGCGGCAGCTGGCCAAAGCAGGCATTCCGGCCCGGGCCTACTTTACAGGCTATGCCGAACGCACCGGCCCCCTGTGGAAGGTATTCTGCCAGCAGCTGGGTGAAGCCGCCACCCCCGAAAACGAAGACGAAATTGTGCTGTCGGCCAGCAGTACGTTTCAACACCTGCAAACCTGGCTTAACAAGGCATGAACTACACCGACGAAAGCCTGCTGAACGCAACCATTGATACCACCAACTGCGACCGGGAGCCCATTCATATTCCGGGGGCGGTGCAGCCCTATGGGTTTTTGCTGTGCCTGAAGGAGGCCACCATGCGCATTGTGCAAGCCAGTGAAAACACGCTGGACTTGCTGGGCATCCCGGCTGAAGAGTTACTAGGAGCGAAGCTGAGCCGACTGCTGGGGACGGAGCCGCTGGCGGCCATCGAGCAACTGCGCCCTACGCTCACCACCACGCCCCGGCTGCTGGGCGCGCAACTCAGTGAAGTGGCGGGCCAGCCATTCTACAAGATTATTCTGCACCGCTACGACCAGCTGCTGTGGTTGGAATTCGAGCCGGTGACGGCTGCCCCGGCCAGCACGTTGGACCTGCCGTTTCTCAACGAGGCCCTGGGCCAGATGCTGGCCGCCACGCAGGTGCTGGAGTTCTGCCAGAACGCCGCAGAGCAGGTCCGCGCCATTACCGGCTTCGACCGGGTGGCCATTTACCGGTTCGGCGGGGATGAGAGCGGGGAAGTCATTGCCGAAGCCAGGCACGAAGACCTGGAGCCGTGGCTGCACCTGCGCTACCCGGCCACCGACATTCCCAAGCAGGCGCGGGCCATGTACCTGAAAAACTGGCTGCGCTTTATTCCGGATGCGCATTACACGCCCGCCCGGCTGGTGCCCGTGCACAACCCCGCCACCAACCGCCCGCCCGACATGACCTACTCGGTGCTGCGGAGCGTGTCGCCGATTCACTTGCAGTATTTGCACAACATGGGCTCGGCGGCCACCATGACCATTTCCCTGATTCGGGACAACCAGCTCTGGGGCATGATTACCTGCCACCACCGCACGCCGCGCCTGGTGAGCTACGAGCTGCGCGACTTGTGCCAGTTTATCGGCAAAACGTTTTCGGCCCTTATCAAAACCAAAGAGCAGCACGACGAGCAGGACTATCAGCTCCGCATCCGCGAAAACCAGGTGCGGCTGCTGGAACACGTATCTAGCAACGAAAACTTCGTGGATGGGCTCTACCGCCAGCAGCCCACGGTAATGGACGTGTTCGACTGCGGCGGCGCGGCCATCTGCTTCGACCAGGAGATTATTCTGCTGGGCAATACGCCCAGCCAGGCGCAGGTGCAGGACGTGCTGGACTGGTTGCAGCAGCACGCCCCGCAGGACGTGTTCTACACCAACTCCTACGCGCAGCTCAACCCGGCCGGCATCAGCATTCGGCCCACGGCCAGCGGTATTTTGGCGGTGTCGTTGGCGGAGGCACCCGGCAACTACATCCTCTGGTTTCGGCCCGAGGTGATTCAGACCGTGACCTGGGCCGGGCAAAACCAGAAGGTGGAAACCCTGGCCGACGGCCAGCTGTTCCTGTCGCCGCGGCAGTCGTTTGAGGCCTGGAAGCAGACGGTGGAAAGCACCTCCGCCCCCTGGAAGCCCCTGGAAATTGAAGCCGCCAAGGAAATCCGGCTGCACATTTCCGATGTGCGCCTGAAGGTGTTCAACGAGTTGCAGGCCCGGGCCGCCAGCCTAAGCAAGCTCAACACCGAGCTGGAACGCAGCAACGACGAGCTGGACTCGTTTGCCTACGTGGCCTCCCACGATTTGAAAGAGCCGTTGCGCGGTATTCACAACTACTCGCTGTTTCTGCTGGAAGACTACGCCGAGCAACTCGATGCCGACGGTGTGAACAAGCTGCAAACCCTGGTGCGGCTCAGCCAGCGCATGGAAAACCTGATTGAATCGTTGTTGCAGCTTTCCCGGGTGGGCCGCACCGATTTGGTGGTGGAACCCACCGACATGAACGAGTTGCTGGCCGAAGTGCTGGATTTGCTTTCGCCCCGCCTCGAGCAAACCGGCACCACCGTAACCGTAGCCACTCCGCTGCCCGTGGTGCACTGCGACCAGGTGCGCATCCGGGAGGTGTTCAATAATCTGCTTACCAACGCCATGCGCTACAACGACAAGCCCGAGAAAATGGTGGAAGTTGGGGCGGTGGTTGAAAACATAGCCGGGCCAAAAGGCGTTGTAAACTCAACCGATTTTCACGTGTTTTACGTACGTGACAACGGCATCGGTATCGACCCCAAGCACCACGAGAATATCTTCAAGATCTTCAAGCGGCTGCACTCCCAGGAAAAGTACGGGGGCGGTACCGGCGCTGGCTTGGCAATCGTCAAGAAAATGGTGGAAAAGCATGGCGGTACCCTGTGGGTGCAGTCAACCCCGGGAGCCGGCGCCACTTTCTATTTTTCGCTTTCAAAACATTTGTAACCGTGTCTGTTTTCCCTCTCAAACCCATCCTCGTAGTGGAGGACAGCGCCGAAGATTTTACGGCCTTGGGCCGGGCGTTTCGCAAGCACGCGCTCCGCAACCCCGTGTTGCGCTGCGAAGACGGCGACCAGGCACTGGAGTACCTGCAAGGCTACGGCAAAGCAGTAGGCTGGCCCCAGACGCTGCCGGCCATTGTACTGCTGGATTTGAATCTGCCCGGCACCGATGGGCGCACCGTGCTTAGCAAACTGAAGCAGGACAAACGCCTGCATTCCATTCCCGTTATTATTTTTAGCACGTCTTCCAACGTCCGCGACATTGAGGATTGCTACCAATTGGGCGCTAATAGCTACTTGACCAAGCCAATTGAGTACGCTGCGCTGGAAGAGAAAATCCGCCTCACAATCCATTATTGGCTGGAGGCGTCGGAATTACCGTTTGCGAATTAGATTGAGCTTGCCTAGTGAAAAACATCTTACTCGTTGATGATAATGAGCAAGACCGCATGCTTTACAAGCGGTACTTAAGCAAGCAGCGAGAGTACGAGCAGTTAGAGCTACACGAAGCGGCTTCGGGCGCCGAGGCGGTGGCATTGTTTGCGGCCAAGCAGCCCGATTGTGTGTTGCTTGACTACAATCTGCTTGACACAGATGGGCTTACGTTGCTACGGGAGCTGAAGGAGCTGGCTCCCGACACTCTGTGCGTGGTAATGATTACGGGGGGCGGCAGTGAGCAGTTGGCAGTTCGGGCCCTTAATAGTGGTGCTTTCGACTACCTCGTGAAGGGCCAGTTCGACCAGGAGCTGCTCTGTAAAACCGTGATACACGCCATCGAAAAAAGCGAGTGGCAGCAACGGATGGCGCGCTATCATCAGGAGCTTACGCAGGCCAACGCCGAACTCGCCGTTACCAACCAGCAACTGGCCCGCACCAATACCGACCTCGATAATTTTGTGTACGCGGCCTCGCACGATTTGCGCCAGCCGGTCAACAATCTGCGCGGGCTCTTCGACGAGCTGCGCCGTACGGCCACTGTAAACGACCCCGACGCGGCCCACATGTGGTTTCTGTTTGATAAGTCGTTGCAGGCACTGACCACCACCATCAGCGACCTGGCCGACGTGGTGCAAGTGGCCCGCCAGCCCGACCGGGAAGCCACCGAAACCGTGGAAATGGCCGCTTTAACCGAACTGGTGCTGCAAACCCTGCACCCGCAGGTGGTAGAAGCTGCCGCCACTATTGAAACGGATTTCACCGGCTTGCCCACCCTCACGTACGCCCCGAGTAGCCTGCGTACCATTCTGCTTAATCTGCTGGCCAATACGCTCAAGTACCGCCACCCAAACCGTCCCGCCCGAGTGCGGGTCCGCACTTATCTGAACGGCAGGCAGGCAGTGCTGGAAGTGCAGGATAATGGTTTGGGCATGAACCTGGACCTGTACGGCAACGAGTTGTTTCAATTGTTCCGGCGTTTCCATCCGGAGGCGAGTGAGGGTACCGGCGTGGGCCTGTTCCTGGTAAACCGGCTGGTACGGGCCGAAGGCGGCCATATTGAGGTGGAAAGCCAGGAAGAACTGGGCACCACCTTCCGGGTGTATCTGCGCGGCTAGGGCATTGAGCACAGGAGGCCGGCACCCCGAAATCGAGTAGGAATAGATGCCGGAGCAGCCAATAAGTTGGGTAGCCAGTGCGTTGTAGCGGCGGGGGCCAGCGGCAACGGCTGGTGCCTATATGCTATACGCCGCTATTCGGTTACTCAATTACTGTGTTACTCTCTACCTTCGCGGTATGACTTCAACTCGCCGCCGGGCGCCCTTGCTGGCTCCGTCTTTGCTTGCCGCCGATTTCGGCAATCTTCAATCCGAAACTGAGCGCCTCGCTGGTAGCGCCGCCGACTGGCTGCACTGCGACATCATGGATGGCCGATTCGTGCCCAATATTTCGTTCGGGATTCCGGTGCTCCAGGCCATTCACCGCCACGCCAAGCAGCCCTTGGACGTGCATTTGATGATCGAGGACCCGCAAAACTACCTCTCGGCCGTGCGCGACGCCGGCGCCCGCAACATTACGGTGCATTACGAAGCCTGCACGCACCTGCACCGGGTGGTGCAGCAGATTAAGGCGCTGGGCTGCCAGGCGGGTGTGGCCCTCAACCCGCACACGCCGGTGTGGCTGCTCGAAGACATTGCCGCCGACCTCGACCTGGTGCTGGTGATGTCGGTGAATCCGGGCTTTGGTGGGCAGTCGTTTATCCCGAACACGCTGCGCAAAGTAACCGAGCTGAAAGAGCTGCTGGTGGACAGCGGCTCCTCGGCTTTGATTGAAATAGACGGCGGCGTAAACATCGACAACGCGGCGGCCTTGGTAGAAGCCGGGGCCGATGTGCTGGTGGCCGGTTCGTTCGTGTTCAGCTCCCCCGACCCCGTGGCCACGCTGGCGGAGTTGCGGGCTCAAGTGGCAGCCAGTGTAAACGAGGAAGAAGAACCGAGCTAATGCCCCACTTTTCCGCTGCTATGGGCCGTTTGCTGCGCCCTGTCCGTTGGTGTTTGTGGCGCGCCATGCCCCTCACGCCGCTGGCTCTGCCGGTTTTGCTGCTGCCTGCGCCAACGGCCGTAGCCCAGCAAAACACCATCACCATCAGCGGAACCGTGCGCGACGCCGCCGGCCAACCCGTGGAACTGGTGGGTGTGGGCGTGGAAGGCCAGGCCGGCGGTACCGCCACCGACAGCCAGGGCCGCTTCACGTTGCGGGTGCCGCGCACCGGCCGCTCGGCCGTGCTGGTGGTGCGCGGCTTGCGTTTCAAGCCGTTGCGCGTGCCCCTCACCCTCAACCAGGATCAGCCTGAGTTGCGCCTGACGCTCCAGGGCGATACGCGCGCGTTGAGCAACGTAACCGTGCGCGCCCGCACCGACGAGGCCAATACCAGCGAGCAGGTGAGCATGATCAAGCTCGACCCGCGTACCGCCAAAGTGCTGCCTTCGCCGTTCGGCGACTTCAACGCCATCCTCAAAACCCTGCCCGGCGTATCGTCCACCAACGAGCTGACCAGCACCTACTCGGTGCGGGGCGGCAACTACGACGAAAACCTGGTGTACGTCAACGGTATCGAGATATACCGGCCGTTTCTGGTGACGGCAGCCCAGCAGGAGGGGCTGAGCTTCATTAACCCCGACCTGGTGAACAAGGTGGAATTTTCCACCGGGGGCTGGCAGCCACAGTTCGGCGACAAGCTTTCCTCGGTGCTGAACGTGCAGTACAAGCAGCCCACCAAGTTTGCGGCGTCGGGTACGGCCAGTTTGGTGGGTGGCGCGGCGCATGCCGAGGCCACTTCGCCTAACAAGCGCCTCAGCTACCTGGCCGGCATCCGCTACAAGAATGCCACCTACGTGCTCCGCTCGCTCAAGCAGCAGCAGGGCGGCTACAACCCCACCTTCTACGACGGCCAGGCCTACATCAACGCCAATCTGGGCCCGCAGGACAACCCGGAGCGGACGTCATTGGGGCTGTTGACCACGTTTTCGCACAACGACTACCGCTTCACGCCCGAAACCGGCCAAAGCACGTTCAGCACCGCTACCAACCAGTTCACCCGGCTCTTTATTGCCTACCAGGGCCGGGAGCGAATGCAGTACGACATGTACCAGGGCGGCCTCAATCTGAAGCACAACTTCAGCAGCAAGTTCCAAACCGAGCTGCTGGGCGGGCTGGTGTACTCGCGCGAGCTGGAATACCGCGACGTGGAAGCCGCCTACAGCCTCGCCGACATCAACCGGGACCCCAGCCAGCCGGACTTCAATTTGCCCGTGCGCCAGCGCGACGTGGGTTCCCGCTTCGACCACTCACGCAATACGCTCACGGCCCGCATTGCCACCGTGGAAGCCCGGGCCCGCTGGACACCCAGCGCCCGCAACGTGGTGCGCTTCGGGGTGAAGTCGGGCCGGGAGCGGATTGAGGATACGCTGAACGAGTACAGCTTCGCCGACTCGGCCGACTACGTGCCCGACGGCCGCCGTACCCGGCAGGTATCCGACCTGGATTTGAGCAGCACCCGCACCCAGGGCTACGCCCAGCATACCATCGAGTTGGACTCGGCGCGCACGCTCACGTATGGGGTGCGGGCGCACTATTGGTCTACCAACCAGCAGGTGGTGGTGAGCCCACGGGTGCAGTACTCGTTTGTGCCGCGCAAGCACCCGAATCATTCCTATAAGGTAGCCACGGGCCTGTACTACCAGCCGCCGTTCTACCGGGAGCTGCGCGACCAGCAGGGCACCCGCGCCACGCCGGGCAGTCCGCTACTCATTCAGGCTAGCCTGAACCCGGAGCTGCGCGCTCAACGCTCGTTGCACCTGATTGTGGGCAACGAAATCCGGTTCGAGCAGTGGGGCCGGCCGTTCCGCTTTACCGGCGAGGCCTACTTGAAGTACCTCACCGACGTGGTGCCCTACGACATCGACAACGTGCGGCTGCGCTATTTTGCCAAGAATAACGCCAATGCCTACGTGGCCGGCTTCGACGCCCGCTTGGGTGGCGAGTTCGTGAATGGGGCCGAATCGTGGTTCAGCTTGGGCGTACTTACTACGCGGGAAAACATTGACGGCGACTCGATTACGCGCTACAATGCCGACGGGGCCATGGTAGGGCGCGACGCCAAGGGCTATATCCGGCGGCCGCAGGACCAGCGCGTAAACCTGGGTATCTTCTTTCAGGACCACCTGCCCGACAATCCGTCGGTGCGGGGCTACGTGAACTTGGTGTTTGGCACGGGTTTGCCGTTTAGCCCGCCCGGCTTGCCCGAGCTGCGCGGCACCAGCGCCCTCACCCGCTCCTACAAGCGCGCCGACCTGGGCTTCTCGAAAGTCATTGCCCTGAACAACCAGCCCGACCGGCCCGCGGGCAAGCTAGAAAGCCTTTGGATTGGGTTGGAAATACTGAACGTGCTGGGTGCCAACAACGTGGGCGGCTATAGCTACATCCAGGACCTGAACGGCCGCACGTATTCCGTGCCCAATTACCTCTCCCAGCGCGTAGTCAATCTGCGGGTTATCGGGCGGTTTTAGCAACTTACGAAATAAGTCGTGCTGTATTCACAAAAGTCTGTTAAACAATAAATTAAACGTACTGTGCTTGCTTCCCTACTTGCCATGAGCGCCAGCGCCGCTCTGGCCGCCCCACCCGATACCATTGCTCGCCCACAATTCCGCCACGCGGCGTACGTGGGCGTCCACAGCGCCGAATACGGTGGCGGTAGCCATTATGCCAGCCTTAACTACGAATGGTGGCTGAGTCCGCGGGTGAGCGTACGGGCGGGCATCGGGGGCGTCCACCGTAGCTATCCGGTTTACACTGAAGTCTTCGACCCGGTTACAGGAAGGGTGTCGTATGAGGAGGTCGGCCAGCACCGCTACAACAGCTTGCTGCTAACATCTCAAGTCCGCTATTTTCTGTGGCCGGCCCGGCGCCCGGCGGCGGGGCTGTTTGTGGGAGCTGGCTTGCAACTGGTATTCGAAGAGTTTCAACAACCGAGAACCAGCTACTCCAACTACGTGAGTGATATTCAAGTGCACGTGCCCTTATCTACCCGCATCGGTTACCAACTTCGTAAGGGCCGCTGGCTGCTGAGCGGCAGCACCGGGCTGGATTTCACCCGCCGAGACGAGGTGCAGTTCGACCCACAACGACCCGGCCAGGGCGGCCGCGAGGTACACGTCACAGCCGGCTCGGATTTGCAGGTCGGGTTTCTGTTTTAAATAAAAGCAGGCCTGCTAGACACAAATTGACAACTCGAAAGAAAAGCCGGGGGCGCAATGTCGCTCCCGGCTTTTCTTATCTTGCCATCATGCCTACTTCGCCACTCGTATCCGCACCAGCTTTGTCTCAGGTTATACCCGTGCTGGAAACTGCCCGCCTTGTGCTGCGGGGCCATCAGCTAACCGACCTGGAGGAATACACGGCCATGTGGAATGAGCCGGGTTTCTACCAGTTCCTGGGAGGCAAGCCGCTGTCGGAGGAAGATGTGTGGCGGAAGATGCTGGCCCAGCAAGGGCATTGGCTGATGATGGGCTACGGATTTTGGGCCGTGGAAGAGAAAAGCACCGGCCGCTTCATCGGCTGCGTGGGCTTCTCTGATTACAACCGCGCCCTGGAGCCGTCCATTAAAGGCTTCCCGGAAATCGGGTGGGTGCTTACCCCGCGGGTACACGGGCTGGGCTACGCCACCGAGGCTATCAAAGCGGCCCTAACCTGGGGCCGGGCGCATTTTCAGCAGCGGCAAACGGCCTGTATCATCGACCCCGACAACGAGGCTTCCCTGCGGGTAGCCCGCAAATTCGGGTACCAGGAGTGGGCCCGCACCCAGTACCGCGAGCAGCCCATTGTGGTGCTACGCGCCAACCTCGACGAGCAATAAGCCACCGAATCAAAAACGACCGGCTACGGCACCACGCGCACAAGCACGGCAATGCCGCCGGTTATCTGCTGCGTTTTCGTGTCGCGCTGCACCACATCAAGCCGCAGTTGCTGGCCCACGCGGGCCGTGGGCGGCAACTCGATGCGGAGCTGGGTAAGCAACTGGTTGCCGCCTGCCAGCGCAAAGCGCATACTGGCTTGCCCGCCGGCTTTGAACAGTAGTTCCTGGGTTTGGTCGGTGAGGCTGGGGGCCGTGGCCAGCAGGTGCTCGTCGGTGAGCATGCGGTGCTGCTGCGGGGAAAGGGGCGCGTGGCCGCCGCAGTCCAGGTGGGCGCTGGCGGCAGCATCGGTGAGGCGGCCCGGCAGTAGGAACGGCTGCAGCCGCTCGAAGCCTTTAAATAGATGGGGCTGCTCGTGTAGTAAGCTCACCCGGAGGTCGGGCAGCGTAGCCGGCCGGAACACTTCCAGGTTGAATTCGCGTAGTTGCAGCTGTTGCGTTATAAAATTGGCCGCCACGAAGGGCAACACCAGAAAGCCGTTCAACTTGAGGTCCACTACGGTCAGGTTTTTCTGAGCCAGGTTGTTGTGCTGCCACACGTGCTTGCCGCTGCCCGGCTGGTCGCCGCGGCAAAGTACGGCGGCCGTGAGGCAGGCGTGCGTACCGGCGGTGGGCACGAGGTGGCGCGGCCAGCGGGCCTTCACAATGATACTACTGCCCGGCGCCAGCTCGAAGCCGCTGGCGGCGGCCACACAGGGCAGAAAGTCGGCGGGGTAGGTGAACTGGGTGCCGGCAAACTGCTTCACCTGAAAGCTCACCACAAAATGCCGGGCCGTGACGCTGCCCCGGTTCCGGACGCGGGCGTAAAACCAGTTGTCCTGCCCATATTCCGGGGCCTGGTGGGTGGTGCCGCCGTCGTCCTGGTTGCGCACCCACAGGTCGGGCGAGTCCCAGAAGCGGCCGTTCCAGTCGTTGTGGCCCGCCGTATCCAGCGCGTCGTCTTTCAGCCACAGGTCGGGCACGGCGGTGGGGTCGGGGAAGCCATACACGAACCGGTGGAAGGCATCGACCAGCCGCGCGTTGCCTGAGCGGCACAGCAGATACTCCTCCAAATCGGTGGTGCGCACCAACTGGCCTTGGCGCAACTGGTAGAAATCCTTCATGTAGCCGCGTAGCGCTGCATTGCCCAGCAGCGCCGACACGCCCTGCCAAAACTTGTTGCCGTCGCCGTAGGCATTGCCGGCCGTAATGCGGGCGTAGGGGTTCGAGGAGCGTAGCTCGATGGGCGGCTTGGTGAAATCGAAGGGTACGGACTGGGTGCCGCCGTTGTCGTTGAAATAAGTGGTCCAGGCCTCGTCCCACCAGGCGTCGGGCTGGCTGGCCGGTTTCACGCCCCGCGCCCACCAGCTATGAAACACCTCGTGGCTCAAAGCCCCGGTGCCGGTGGTGGTACCGCCGTCGTATTCCATGCCGCCCACGTGGAAGAACGCCACAAACCGGTTGCCGTGGAGGTAGGGCCCCACGTTGGTTTCGTTGGCCGCCAGGTAGGTTTTCAGCAGGTTGAGCTGCGCCGGGAAGTCGGCCGAGCCAGTTTGCAGCTTCCAGGCCTCCAGCGCCACGGTAGTACCACTCACCGGCAGCACCACACTCGCCGACTGCGTGGCTACCGTATTCGTGGCCCGCACTTCCAGCAAATGCGACAACGCCGTGAACCGCGCCGGAAACGCAACCTGCCAGTGGTTGCTGCCCAGCACGCTGGTGTTGCCGTTGGTGATGATGGAATGCGCGACGCCCGTATTCAGCACCCGCACCGTGAGGGTGCACGCAAACTGGTCGTAAATCAGGTTGGCCGGCAGCCAGGCCTCCAGATACCGGCCGGCGCCCAGGTCGGTGAAGCCGAAACTGAACGTCAGCCGGGGGCCCGCCGCCCAGGTTAGCTGGGGCGGGTAGCTGCCGGCCGTGGAGGCCTGCGGCAACCCCAGGGAGTAGGTGACGCGCAGCGTATGCGTGGTATTGGCCGGCAGCACGGTGTTCACCACCCGCAGTTGCGCCTGCGGACCGCCGCCAAAATCATGATGGGCCAAGCTGGCTACCGGAATAGCGGCGCCATCCAGCCAGGCCGCCGTAATGGTCTGGCGCAAATCGAAGATGGGGCAGCCACTTTGCGCCCCCGTCAGGAAGGTAATGGTAGCGTCGGCGCTGCCCGAAGACGTGCTACCATCAAAAAGCAGCGTGCCGGTCAGGGTCTGGATGTCGATGGGCACAGCCAGCAGCCCGTCCACCGTTTTGGGCGGCGGGGCCAGATGAAAGTTGGTTGCCATGAGGTGAGATGGTGAGATGGTGAAATAGTGAGATGGTGAGTTTGATGTTTCAGCGGCGTGAGTCTGCACAGATTGCGCTATTGGCGCCGCCAGCACGTCAAACTCACCATTTCACCACCTCACCATTTCACCGTGCTAGAGCCGCCGATAGGCCACGGTGCAGCCTTCCGGGTCGCGGAAGGTGAGGGTGCCGGCCTCCTCCGAGGCTTGGTAGTCGATAACCGCGTCGTTGGACGTGGACAGGCTTACAGTATCGTGCTTGAGCTTGAAGGTGCCCACGTCCCAGGTAGGGTGCACGGCCGCTTTCGGGTCGCCTTGGGCCTCGTACAGCCCGTTGGCTTTAAATTGGATGGCGGCGGGGTATTTCTTGCCGCACTCCGAGTCGGTGGTTTTCTGCCAGTTGCCAATCAGGTTCATAGGGGAGATTGTGGAAGGATGGACGGGGGACAATACGCAACTTGGCCATAGCCCTCCACCCAGCAGGCAGAGCGCTATGACCAGTTGCAATGCAGTGATTCGGCTACGGTAGCGCGGGTTCACGCGACCAGCCTACGAGAGGGCAACCAGCGTGGCCGTCATCGAATCGGTGTCGGCGTGGGCTTCGGTTTTCGCCCGTAGCACCCCGGCTATCCGGTTTTTCGCGTCGCTGTCGTGGCTGGCGTCGCCATTGCCATTGCCATTGCCGGCGTCGGCCTGCTTCACAAGCTTGGTGCACTTGCGGATTTCGCCAGCGCTCATCACCGTTTCGGCATCCAGCAGGTCGGCCGCGGCATCCAGATTGGCTTTGCGGTCCTGAAAAGGCTGGGCCAGCCGCTTCACTTCCAGGTAGGCGTAGTGCGGGCGCAGCACCTTGTCGTCGAGGGCGGCCTGAATGGCGGCGTTGCCTTCCAGCAGGTGGTCCCCGGTCAGCACCAAGCTCAGCAGCGTATCCGGCGTCGATAGCACTTGTAGCGCGGCCCGGGCGTGGGATTTGGTTTGGGCCGTCGTCACGAACAGGTGGGCCTGGCCGCTGACGCCCACATGCCCGCCGTTCATATCCCAGCTCACTTCCACCTCCACGGTGTAGCTGCCGGCGCTGGGGAACAAGGCGCCCTCGGCCCCGCGCAGCAGCGTCAGCGAGTCGGTGAGCTGCTCGCCGGGCTCCAGATAGCGCAGCTGCACCTCATCTACGCACAGCAGCATGGTTTTGAATGTGCGCACCGTGCCCGAGGGGTCGATGACCCGGCCGCTCACGCAGCCGTACTTCATGTTCAGGCTTTCGGGCGCGGGCAGCGAATAGGGGGCGGTGTTGGCCAGGCTGATTTCCAGCCGCACGGGCGCGCCAATCGGCAGCACTTCCTGCACCGGCATAACGTGCAGCTCCAGGCCCACGGCTTCCTCGTGCGCGTCGTCGGGGCTGAGCGGGTGGGTGGAATAGGAGGTGCCGAACGACACGCCACCGGGCCGCACAAACACATCGGGCATGTGCATGAGCCGTTTCTGGTCGTCGGCGGCGTGGGCCCACTTGATGTTGTCGGGGAACTGCACGGGCAGCA
The DNA here is from genome assembly GCF_017313265.1 of Hymenobacter telluris. Taxonomy (GTDB): domain Bacteria; phylum Bacteroidota; class Bacteroidia; order Cytophagales; family Hymenobacteraceae; genus Hymenobacter; species Hymenobacter telluris. The sequence continues at coordinate 78,122 of NZ_JAFLQZ010000006.1, forward strand.
CGGCATTGGCCGAAATGACGTCGGTGGTGTTCATAATGCCCATGTCCACGGTGTTGTGGTAAAGGCCCATGGCATGCCCGATTTCGTGCAGCGCCGTGCGGAAGTATGGCGCTTTGGCCGCTCCAAACCGCTGCCCTTTCACCTTGCCCCAGGTGGCGGTATTCGGAATCATCCAGTGCGTGGAAATGCCGATGCCTTCGCGCGGTACGTTATTGGAATCGGTGCCGCCGTTGTCGTACATAATACCCCGTTCGGTTGAGTCAATGCGCTTAACGGCCAGCACGTGGTAGCGCCACTCGGTATCAAGGTTGGCCGAGTCGCGGCGGGCCAGCATGGCGGCGTGCATCTCGCCGTCGCTCCACGAGTTGCCGCTGGGCTCGGCCACGTCGGCGTTGCTGCTCACCACGTTGAGCTGCCATTTCACCTGGTCGAAAATCGACTGCCAGGTGTGGCCGGCGCCGCTGTCGAGGGGTGCTTCCGAGTTGGCTACCCGGTCGATTTCCACGGTGGCTTTGCGCAGGTAGCTGGACACGCGCCCCATCGTAATATTGCCCACTACTACGTTAGCAGCGTTGCGCACCGGGCCGGTGAGGTAGTCGGCCCCCGCGGGGTAGCCGGCCGGGGCCGTGCCAAACGTCATTTGGGCCTGATAGGGGCCGGTGGCTTCCTTGGTCCACATGGGCGAGGCGCTCACGCCGTTGAATTTCCACATTTCAAAGCCCAGCGTGAAGGTGTTCGACAGGCTGATGGACTCCAGAATCTGGGTGATGCGCAGGTAATAGCGGTAGCGCGAGCGGGCAAAAACCGGGATGCCGTTGGCTGGGTTCGGTTCGCCGAGGAAAATGCCCGCATCATTCTGCGGGACCAGGATGCCGCCTTTAATAACCGGAATGGTTGGCAGCGGCCAGATCTGAATAGGATTGTGCTGGTATAAGTCGCCGCTGGCAATGGTGTTGTTGCCTTGGCGCTGCACCCGAATGGTGCCGTCGTAGTGGTAGTTGAGGCCGGTAGGGTTGAACCGCACCAGGTAGCAGCCCGCATCGAGGCTGTAGAACTTCAGCGGAAACAGCTTTTCCAGCTCCAGCTGCCGCTCGATGGGCAGGCGCAGCAGTTCCTCAGGCAGCTTAGGCAGCACCGTTATCGGGTCGGGCAGCTGCGGGAATACGGGCGGGCCGTCCTGCGGCATGCGCGTGGAATGCTCGACCTGCTCGGTACCGACCGGGGCTTTTCCGGTGGTGGTACCGGCTTTTTTGGCGTTTACTCGGGTTGTTTTCATGCGTATTATGGTAGTAAGGTTGGAAGGGAACTGAACTTCTGAAGGGAAGGCTGCGGAAAGGGCAAGCCACGGGCCGGGCCCGCCAAACAAGCGCGCTAAGCAACGCCACGCCCGGCGGGCAACTGGCTGACAGGAAGGGAAGTAGGTGTGGTGGCCGGAAACCGGCGAGGTGGTAGAGGCGGCGGCCGGGCGTAGTACCCGAGCAGGATAAGCGCGTTACTGGATAAGCGGCGTTCAACGGACAGCCATTAAAACATAGGCAAGTTCTATTATTCGAGAGGCGTTGTCAATCACATATAGATGTGGTGGGTGGTGCTACTTGTTGTTCGCCTTTGTTTGTCAGCGGGTTATACTAGATTAGTGTCGGGTAGTAAGAGGCTGCTTGTTCGACGGGCGGGCCTGCCACCGTTGCCGTAAAAGCGCTCAGCTTCACGTGTATATGCGGCATTTTTCGTGGAAGCAATTTGGTTGGTAGGCGCGTTGCGTAAGCTCGGGCCATGCACAACGGGTACTTTGTTAGCGTCCAGCTTAACTTTGAGTGGCGTCCCTTGTTAACCACTTGTTACCCAATCAAATTTCCCGTTAGCATCAGGCACGCCCTGCTTAGTCTGAAAGCTGCTCCTCACCTTTACCAAAGCCTTTATGCTGAACATCAGCCACGACAAGACCAACACCAAGACCTTTGAAATGCCGGGTAAATGCCCCTTCGGCGGCGACCGTATCGGTGGGGTGGAGAGCACGCCGCCCGCCCTCTCCGACTGGTACCCCAACCGGCTGAAAGTGGAGCTGCTGCACCAGAACGGCCCGCAGGCCAACCCGCTGGGCGAGGATTTCAACTACGCCGAGGCCTTCAATACCATTGATTTGGAGGCGCTGAAGCAGGAAATCAAAGGCTTCCTGACTTCGTCGGTGGAGTGGTGGCCCTCAGACTACGGCAACTACGGCCCGCAGATGATTCGCATGGCCTGGCACTCGGCCGGCACTTACCGTATTGCCGATGGGCGCGGCGGCGCGGGCGAGGCCATGCAGCGCTTCGCCCCCATTGAAAGCTGGTGGGACAACGGGAACGTGGACAAGTCGCGCCGCCTGCTGTGGCCCATTAAGCAGAAGTACGGCAGTGCCCTCTCGTGGGCCGACCTGATTGTGCTGACCGGCAACTGCGCGCTGGAAATCATGGGTTTCCCGACTTACGGCTTTGCCGGCGGCCGCCAGGATGCCTGGGAGGCTGATAATGCCACTTATTGGGGCCCCGAAGTGGTGCATGACCTCTCGAAAGCCGAAGCGCCCGATAAGATGGTGAACCGCGACAAGCGCTGGCGCGGCCAGAACGGCGACGCCGACTACGACCTGGAAAACCCGCTGGCCGCCTCGCACCAGGCCCTGATTTACGTGAACCCCGAAGGCCCTTACGCCAACGGCGACCCGCTGGGCTCGGCGCGCGACATTCGGACCACGTTCACGCGTATGGCCATGAACGACGAGGAAACCGTGGCCCTGATTGCCGGCGGCCACGCCTTCGGCAAAAGCCACGGCATGGTGCCAGCTACCGAAATCGGCATGCCGCCCGAAATTGCGCCGATGGAGCTTATGGGCCTGGGCTGGCACAACCCCAAGGGCTCGGGCAACGCCGAAAACACGATGACCAACGGCATTGAGGGCAGCTGGACGCCGAACCCCACGCAGTGGGACAACGACTACCTGACCAACCTGTTCAAGTTCGAATGGAAGCAAACCAAGAGCCCGGCCGGCGCGCTGCAATGGACGCCCGTGGATGAAAACGCGCCCAAAACGCCCGACGCGCACATTCCCGGCCAGATGAACGCGCTGATGATGATGACGACCGACATTGCCCTGAAGCTCGACCCCGAGTACCGGAAGGTGTGCGAGAAGTTTCTCAACGATTTCGACGCGTTTACTCAGGCCTTTTCCAAGGCGTGGTACAAGCTGACTCACCGCGACATGGGCCCGCGCGAGCGTTACCTCGGCCCCGAAAAACGCAATGAAGACGACCTGCTCTGGCAGGACCCCATCCCAGTAGCCGACTACGCCATCATCGATGCGGCCGATGTAGCGGCGCTGAAGCAGCAGATTATGGGGCTGGGTATCTCGCCCTCCGACCTGGTCTTCACCGCCTTTTCGGCGGCCGTGACGCACCGCCACAGCGACAAGCGCGGCGGCGCCAACGGGGGCCGGCTGGCGCTGGCGCCGCAGAAGGACTGGGCGGTGAACCGCCGGACGGTGCCCGTAATTGAGGCGCTACGTACAGTACAGGAGAAATTCAACGGCCAGGCCGCGGGCGGCAAGCAAGTGTCGCTCGCCGACCTGATTGTGCTGGGCGGTTGTGCCGCGCTCGAAAAAGCCGCTGCCGACGCCGGCACGCCCACCGAAGTACCGTTCACGCCGGGCCGCCGCGACACGACGCAGGAACTCACCGACATTGAGATGTTTACCTGGCTGAAGCCCGTGGCCGACGGGTTCCGCAACTACCTCGACGCAGGCTTCAATGAAATGGCGCAGGGCGTGGCTCCGGAGGAGATGTTCCTGGATAAGGCGCACCTGCTCTCGCTCACCGCTCCCGAGTGGACGGCGCTGGTAGGCGGCCTGCGGGCCATGAATGCCAACCACGACGGCTCCAAGCACGGCGTTTTCACCGACCGGGAGGGCGTGCTGACCAACGATTTCTTCACGGTGCTGACCAGCACGGACCTGGAGTGGAAGAAAGCCGACGCCCAGGGCCTGACCCTCACGCTCAATGACCGCAAGACCGGCGAAACCCGCTTTACGGCCACCCGCGCCGACCTCGTATTCGGCTCCAACAGCCACCTGCGCGCCGTGGCGGAAGTATACGCCGGCAGCGACGGGCACAAGCGCTTTGTGAAAGCCTTCGTGAAGGCCTGGGACAAGGTGATGATGCTGGACCGCTACGATGTAAAAGCCTAAAATCCTTGCAGCTATAATAGTACAACCAGCAACAGCCCGGCCCCGCTCCTGTGGGGGCCGGGCTGTTGCGTGAACGGCGGGGCAGAGGGAAATTCTTACAACCCCAGCTTCCGCAGCGCCAGCAGCCCCAGCGCAATGGAGCCGGCCACTTTGATCTGGCCGCTGAGAATCATGCGTTCAATGTCGGCCAGCGGCACTTTCAGAACTTCGATGTTCTCGGTTTCGTCGAGGTGCTGGGCGGCTACGCGGCGGGCGTTGCGGGCCAGAAAGAAGTAGATGCGGTTGGTGTCTTTGGTGGGGTTGTCGCTGACTTCGGCCAGCTGCTCGAGGTCGTCGGAAGCGTAGCCGGTTTCCTCCAGCAGTTCCCGCCTGGCCGCGGCCAGCGGGGAGGTTTCGCCGGCATCTACTACGCCGCCGGGCAGCTCAGTCAGGATTTCGCCGATGCCGTGCTTGTATTGCCGCACGAATAGCACGTGCTGGTCGTCGGTGAGGGCAAATACCAGCGCCACATTGGCTCGTACGCTCACAAAGTAGTCGTCGAGCTGCTGGCCGGTAGGGAGTTGCACATGGTCGCGGCGGAGCTGGTACCAGCGGTGGTCAACTACCAATTCAGAGTGAAGCGTCGTCCAGGGTTTGATTTCTTGGGCCATTTAAGGAGGTATTAGTGGCAGGTTGTGAGTTGTTGGTTAACTATGCCGTATAAGACCAGCAACTAACAACCCACAACCAACAACTCCGCATGCAGTATCGCAAACTTGGTAAAACCGGCTTCTCGGTTTCTGAAATCAGCCTGGGCACTTGGCAAGTGGGTGGCAAATGGGGCGAGCCATTCAGCCACGCCAACGCCGACACCATCCTGAACGCCGCCGTGGATGGCGGCATCAACTTCATTGATACGGCCGACGTGTACGGCGACGGTGAAAGCGAAAAGGCCGTGGGCCGGCTGGTGCGCAGCCGCTCCGAGCAGATTTACGTGGCTACCAAGTGCGGCCGCCAGCTCCAGCCCCACACCAGCGAGGCGTACACCCCCGCCGCCATGCGGGGCTTCGTGGAAGAGAGCCTGCGCAACATGCAGCTGGAAACGCTGGATTTGGTGCAGCTGCACTGCCCACCCACCGAAGTGTATTACCGTCCCGAGATTTTCGAGGTGTTCGACCAGCTGAAGGCCGAAGGTAAAATCCAGCACCTGGGCGTGAGCGTGGAGAAGGTGGAAGAAGGCCTCAAAGCCCTGGAGTATCCCAACGTTACTACCATTCAGCTCATCTTCAATATGTTCCGGCAGCGGCCCGCTGAGCTGCTGTTCAAGGAAGCCCAGCGCCGCGACGTGGGCCTGATTGTGCGGGTGCCGCTGGCCAGCGGCCTGCTCACCGGCAAGTTCACCGCCGACACCAGCTTCGCGCCCGACGACCACCGCAACTTCAACCGCCAGGGCGAGGCTTTCGACAAGGGTGAAACCTTCTCGGGCGTGGACTACAACACCGGCCTGGAAGCCGTGGAAGAAATCAAGCAGCTCTTCCCCGACCAGCCTAACCTGGCGCCCGTGGCCTTGCGCTGGGTGCTGCTATTCAACGAAGTAAGCTGCGTGATTCCCGGCGCCTCCCGGCCCGAGCAGCTTGCCTCCAACCTCCACGCCGCCGACCTGCCCGCCCTCACCCCCGAGCAACTACAGCAAGTGCAAGCCATCTACGACCGGAAAATCAAGCCCCAAGTCCACCAGATTTGGTAGGAGTGATTCAATTAAAAATTAAGAATTAAAAGTTAAAAATTGGCCGTTCAACGATTCACAAGGAAGTCGTTGAACGGCCAATTTTTAACTTTTAATTCTTAATTGACCTCATGCTTCTCCGCGGAGTACTTCCAGCGGGGGGCGGGTGAGTACGTCGCGGCTGTTGAAGAGGCCGATGAGTGCGGTGAGGGTGGTGGTAACGGCGGCCAGCACGAGCAGCGGACCGATGGCCGGCAGGAACGGCACTTCGAACAGGAAATAGGCCAGCGCCCAGGCGGCACCCACGGCCAGCACCAAGCCGGCCACGGCCGCCAGCAACCCCAGCAGGGCGTATTCCACCAGCGTGATGCGCAGAATCTGGTGGCGGCTGGCGCCGAGGGTGCGCAACAGTACGCTTTCCTGCACCCGCTGGTAGCGGCTCACAATCACCGAGCTAACCACCACTACCAGGCCCGTGGCAATGCTGAAAAACGCCATGAACCGGATGACGAACGAGATTTTGCTGAGAATATCGTCCAGGGTTTGCAGCACCAGCCCCAGGTCGATGGCCGACACGTTGGGGAAGTTCTGCACCAGGTCGCGCTGCACGGCTCCGAGCACGGTGTTGTTGGGCACGCGCGTCATCAGCACCAGAAACTGCGGGGCCGGCTCCAGCACCCCGGCCGGGAACACAATCTGAAAGTTGGTTTGCACCCGGGTCCAGTCCACGGTGCGGGTGCCCCCGATGATGGTGGCCAGCGGGGCGCCCTGCACGTTGAAGGTGAGCGTGTCGCCGAGCCGGACGTTGAGGCGGCGTAGGAAGTCGGAATCCACCGAAATCCGGGGCGTGCCATCGGCGGGCAGATAGGGGGCGCGGCCCTCGGCCAAGGTTTCCGAGCTGATGAGCTGGTTGCGGTACGTGACGCGGTACTCGCGGGTGAGGGAGCCTTTGGAACGGCCGTTGGTGGAGTCTTTTTTCAGGTCGGCGGTGCGCTGGCCGTTGATGGCCGCCAGCCGCATGGTCACGACGGGTACCTGCTGTAACACGGGCAGCTTCCGGCTGGTAAGCAGCTGCGTAACGCCCGCTTGCTGGGTGGGCTGAATATCAAACAATACCAGGTTGGGCTGTCCGTCGCTGGCCGAAATCTGCACCCGGCTCAGCAGCAGGCCTTGCAGCAACGAGAGCGTAGCCATCAGAAACACGCCCAGCCCGATGGACACGGTAAGCAGCAGCGTCTGGTTATTGGGCCGGTAGAGGTTGGCCAGGCCCTGCCGCCACACGTAGCTCCAGGAAGTGGGGTAGAAGCGCCGCACCAGCAGGCGCAAGCTCTGGCCCAGCCCCGCCAGCACGAAAAACGTCACCAACAGGCCACCGGCAAAGCCCAGGGCCTGCTTCCACTCGCGGGTTTGCAGGTAGGCGAAGCCCGTAATAAAAACCACAATCAGCCCGTACACCACCACCCGCAACGGGTCGGGGCGGGCGGTGTCTTCCTCGTAGGCCACCCGCAACGTGCGCAGCGGCGACACCCGCCGAATACTCAGTAGCGGCAGCAGCGCAAACAGCACCGATACCAGCACACCCGTAAGCAACCCCTGCGCCACCGCCGACCACGAAACCGCCACGGTTACCGTAACCGGCAGAAACCCCGCAAACAGCCGCGGCAGCAGCAGCTGCACGGCCGTGCCCAACGCCGCCCCGATGGTAGCACCCACCAAGCCCATAGCGGCAATCTGCACCAGATAAATGAGCATGGCCTGGCTGCCGCTGGCCCCCAAACAGCGCAATACAGCCACCGAGGCCACTTTTTCGCGCACGTACAAGCTCACGGCGCTGGCCACGCCCACGCAGCCCAGCAGCAGCGCCACAAACGCTACCAGGTTCAGAAAGCGGGTGAGGTCGGTGAAGGAGCGGCCGGTCTGGCGCTTGCGCTCGGCCACGGTGTCGGAGTTGATGTTCACCTTATCCAGGCGCGTTTCCAGACGCTTCACCACGGCGTCCACATCGGTGCCGGGCGCAAACTGGTAGTAGGTGCGGTACTGCACCCGGCTGCCGCGCTGCAGCAGGCCGGTTTCGGGCAAGAATTCACTCGGAATGAACACCGTGGGCGCCACGGCGGCACTAAAGCCCGACTGCCCCGGCGTTTTGCGCACCCGCCCGGCAATGCGGAACGTGAGCCGGCCCACCCGAATAGAGTCGCCGGGGCGGGCCGCAAACTGCACCAGCAGCGCGTCATCCACCAGGGCCACTTGTTCCCGCGAGGTCATGGCCCGGCGGAAATCGGTTACGGCGGCAGCGGGCTCGGTCAGCCACTCGCCGTAATACGGGAAGTTGCCGTTCAGGGCTTTTATCTGGGCCAACCGCACACCTTGCCCTTTTGGGAACTGCACCAGCGAAGCAAACGCCACCTCGTCGCTGCGGCTGCGGCCGAGCTGGCGCAACGTGGGGGCCAGCGTGGAATCGAAGGGGGCGCTGCCGGAAAGCACCAAATCGGCGCCGACCAGCTCGCGGGCCTGCTCGTCGATGCTGCGGGCCAGGTTGTCGCCAAAGCCCCGGATGCCCACCAGCGCGGCAATACCCAGCACAATGGCCGACACGAACAGCAGCAAGCGCGACCGGCTCCGGCGACTGTCGCGCCAGGCCATGCGCCACAGCCAGCTCAGCGCCGGCCGAGTGGCAGGAAGTGGAACCTTGCTCATAAGGCAGCCGGGGTAGAAACGGAAGCCGCAGTACGCGTATCCGACAGCATGTGGCCGCCTTTGATGCGGACAATACGCTGGGTGCGGGCCGCCAGCTCTAGGTCGTGGGTGACGAGGACCAGCGTGGTGCCGGCCTCGCGGTTCAGCTCAAACAGCAGTTCCACCACCCGGGCGCTGGTGTCGGCGTCGAGGTTGCCGGTGGGCTCGTCGGCAAACAAAATCTTGGGCCGATTAACAAAGGCGCGGGCCAACGATACGCGCTGCTGCTCGCCGCCCGATAGTTGGGTGGGGTAGTGGTGGCCGCGCCCCGCCAGGCCCACCCGTTCCAGTAGCTCCTCGGCGGTGCGGGTGCCGTTGCGCACGCCCCGCAGTTCCAGCGGTACCAGCACGTTTTCGAGGGCCGTGAGGGTGGGCAGCAGCTGGAAGTTCTGGAAGATAAAGCCGACGTGCTCGTTGCGGACGGCCGCCCGCTGGTCTTCATTCAGGTTGTCGAGCACGATGCCGTTCAGCGCGACGCTGCCCGAACTGGCCCGGTCGAGGCCGGCGCACAAGCCGAGCAGGGTTGTTTTGCCGCTGCCCGACGGCCCCACAATGGCAAACGTGTCCTGGGCCTGCAACGCAAAGCTGACGGATTCGAGCACCGTTAGGGTCCGGCCGCCGCTGGTGTATGATTTGGTGAGGTTTTCTACTGTAAGCACAAACAAGCAAGTTGCGCCCGCCAAAATCAGCGAGAGTGGAGGGATTGGGAATAGGTAAAGACAGGTATTCTAACTCAAGTAGTTATTGGGACCGTCATGCTGAGCTTGCCGAAGCATCTCGCGTGCTGAGGTTGATTACTATTGCAACGTCAGCACGCGAGATGCTTCGGCAAGCTCAGCATGACGTTCTGTTGACTTGTCTGAATTACCAGACGAAGTAGAGCTGGCGTTACTTTAGCCTGTTACGTACAGCCTCAATAAAGTAGCTTCGTGTCTATGAAACCTGTCCTGTCCTTGTTTAGTTGCTGCCTGCTGCTGTTGCTGGCCGGGTGCAACTCCACTACCCAACCTGCCGAGGCGCCCGCCACCGCTACGCCGCCCGTAGCTACAGCACCCGCCGCCACCAATACGCAAACCATTCTGTTCTTCGGCAACAGCCTGACCGCCGGCTACGGTGTGGAGCCCGAAGAGGCTTTCCCGGCTTTAATTGGGCAGAAAATAGATTCGGCGGGCCTGAACTACACGGTGGTAAATGCCGGCCTGAGCGGCGAAACCACCGCCGGGGGCCGCAGCCGGGTGGGCTGGGTGCTCCGCAAGCCGGTGTCGGTGTTTGTGCTGGAGCTGGGCGGCAACGACGGCCTGCGCGGCCTGCCTCTCACCGACACCCGCCAGAACCTGCAAGCCATTATCGATACGGTGCGCCGCCGCAGCCCCCAGGCCCGCATTGTGCTGGCGGGCATGCAGATACCGCCCAACCTCGGCGCTGACTACGCCACCGAGTTTAAGGCCCTGTACGGCGAGCTGGCCCGCAAAAACCAGCTGGTGCTCATTCCGTTTCTGCTAGAAGGCGTGGGCGGAGTAGCCAAACTCAATCAGCAGGACGGTATTCATCCCACGCCCGCCGGCCACCGCCTGGTAGCCCGCACCATCTGGCCCATCCTGCAGCCGGTGCTATGATTGGATGATTGGGTGAGAGGATGATTGGATGAGGAAAAACAATTCTTCATCCAATCACGCACTCATCCAATAAAGTGGTACAGGAAGGTGATAAGGCCGGTGTAGGCGGGCTTGGGCTGGTCCTTGATTTCCAGGGTTACTTCCAGCTGGGCTTTGGCAATGCCGCGCAGGTTTTTCACGGCTACCAGCTTGGCCCGCAGCCGCACGGCGCTGTCCACCGTTACGGCCTGGTTGAAGCGGAGGGCCTCAATTTCGTAGTTCACCTGCATTTTCAGGTTCTCAATCGTGACAATCTGCTGCCAGAGGTAGGGCAAGAGCGACACCGTGAGGTAACCGTGGGCAATGGTGGCTTTGAACGGCGACTCGGTGGCGGCGCGCTCCGCATCCACATGAATCCACTGGTGGTCGAGGGTGGCGGCCGCGAAGCTGTTGATTTGCGGCTGCGTGATAATGTGGTAGTCGGACACGCCCAGTTCCTGGCCTACGTGTTGTTCAAGTTCAGTGAGGCTGCGGATTGTAAGCTTGTTCATGTAGAAGGGCGCGGTTTAGGTGAGTTGGCGGGCGAAAGATACTGTAGCCCTACATCTGTTTGGCAACGTGGCTCGCCACCGCTACAAAAATTAAAACGGCTTCCTGAAGAATCAGGAAGCCGTTAATTGGTAGGCTGCGTAGCTGCGTCAGCTGAAAAGGAAGTTGGCGGCCATCTTACTGCCTACTACTTACTACCAGCTACCTAATACGCCTTCGACTGCCACTCAATCAGCGCTACGCGCATGTTGGGGAGCTTGCTTTTAAAGGCGTCGTCGTCTTTGTCGCCGAGCTTGATGGCCTTGCGCCCGTACACAATGGCCGTGTCGAAATCCTGCTTGGAAGCCAGCAGGCGGGCCTTAATCCAGTTGTTGGTGTACACATCCTGCAACCGGATAGACTCATTGATATACTGCAAGGCTTGCTCGGCATTGAGGTTGTTTTGCACGAGGTAGTCGGCGGCCTGGGCCAGCAACTGCCAGTCGTTGGGGCGGGCGGCCACGGCCTTGGTAATGCCGGCTACCACGCGGGCTTGCACGTTGGTGTCAATCAGCAAGCTCACCGTTTTCTTTTCCCAGCTCAGGTTGAAGTGGGCGCTGCCGGTGGTCAGGTCGGAAAACCAGTAGAGCAGCGTTTCGTGGTGCGCGGAGGCTTCGGGCACCACCGGCACCCGCAGCACGTCGTCTTTTTCCTGGTAGCCTTCAGCGCCCCAGTGGGTAGTGACGCGGTTGAAAATCAAGTCCCAATCCTGGTCGGAGCGGGGCAGTACGTAGAACGAGTACTGGCCGGCCGGCAACGATTTGCCGTTCACCCGCACCGTATCCGAAAACGTGATAATCGTGTTTTCGTTGGCGCCGGCCCGCCACACTTGCCCGTACGGCACCAGGCCCTGCCAGATGGTGCGGTTTTTTACGCTCGGCGCGTGGTAGTCCACCGTAATGTTGGTGAGGCCCACGGCTTGCTTGAGCACCACTTGCGGGCTGGCCTGGGGCAACGGAATCAACGATTCGGCGGGGGCCGCAGGGGCAGCAGGAGTAGTGGTTTGCGCCCGCACCACGGCCAGGGGGGGCAGAGCTAGCAGGAGAGTAATACCAGCGGTGGCCAGCAACCGGGAAAGAAAACAACGCATACGCAGGCAATAGGCGGTAAGAAAAGCAGAACAGGCAACAACCGAGCACCTATAAAACGTACCGGCCGGCACCGAAGATCAAAAGAATCCAAGAAACAATAGTGCCAAAACGAGCTTGAAACGTACGCTCGGCTGCAAAGGTCCTGGTTGGCGGCAAGTTTTTCCATAAAAAAATTTCGTTTCCTGAGTTGAGCGTGTACTTTTGCCTCACTGTTTCCAAGTATATGCCTGCTTTCGCCGCGCCATTTTCTTGCTCTATCAGCCCCCGGGCTGCTTTCGCCCTGAGCGAAGCAGCGGGGCTGCGCGCGGCGCATCCTCATCAGCACGGCCACCATTCCTCTTTTTAGAGGAATAACGCACCATATTGTCCTGTTGGGCGCCCGCAAGTGGCGGCCCGGTCTCCCCAAAAAGGTGGCCCCGCTCGTCGTGGCGCATTTCGCCCGGCCTTTTGCCCGTTTTGCACGTATGCCCGCCACGGGTTTTCCCCTCTCTTGAATTAAAAATCAGAACCTGGTCTGCTGGCCAATTCTTACTTTTTAATTCTTCATTTTTAATTCCTACCATGATTCGTCTTGCCATCCAGAAATCGGGCCGCTTGAGTGAAGACTCGCTGAACCTGATTCGGGAGTGCGGTATTAGCTTTGTTGCCAGCTCGTACAAGCTCAAAACCGAAGCCACCAACTTTCCCCTCGAAATCCTGTACCTGCGCGACGACGATATTCCGGGCTACGTGCAGGACGGCGTGGCCGACCTGGGCATTGTGGGCCAGAATGTGCTGGTGGAAGCCGGCTATCCGGCGCTGGAAATCCAGGCCCTGGGTTTCAGTAAGTGTCGCCTGAGCTTGGCCGTGCCCCGCGCCGCCGCCTACGACTCGGTGGCCGATTTGCAGGGCATGAACATTGCCACCTCGTACCCCGCCATTCTGGGCAAATACCTCACTGAGCGGGGCGTGCAGGCCAACCTGCATACCATTAGCGGCTCAGTGGAAATTGCTCCCAGCATCGGGCTGGCCGAAGCCATCTGCGACATTGTGAGCAGCGGCTCTACCTTGCTCGGCAACGGTCTGCGCGAAGTGGAAACCGTGTTCCGGTCGGAAGCCGTGCTGATTGCCCACGAGAACCTGTCGGCGGAAAAGCGGGAATTGTTGGAGCAATTGCTGTTCCGGATGCAGGCCGTGCGCCGGGCCCGCCGCAACAAATACATTCTGCTGAATGCGCCCACCGCTTCGCTCGATGCCGTGAAGGCCTTGTTGCCGGGTATCAAGTCGCCCACCGTGACGCCGCTGGCCGAAGAAGGCTGGGTGTCGGTGCAGTCGGTGGTGAATGAAGACGACTTCTGGCACATTACCGGCCAGCTGAAAGCCGTCGGCGCCGAAGGCATCCTGGTGCTGCCCATCGAGAAGATGATTAGTTAAATGGCTTAAAGGTTGAATGGTTAAATAATTAACCGTTCAACAAGCTAACAGAAGAGACAGCCATTTAACAATTCAACCTTTCAACAATTCACCTCATGCAACTTATTCAATACCCGGCGCAGCAGCAGTGGGCGGCGTTGCAGCAGCGGGCCGCCGCGCAACAAGCCCAGGACGTGGAGCAGCGGGTACAACAGATTTTCGAGGCTGTGCGCCAGCGCGGCGACGCGGCCCTGCTTGAGTACGCCCAGCGGTTTGACGGGGCCGACCTGGCCTCCGGGCTGCGGGTGAGCCCCGAGGAACTGGCCGCGGCGGTAACGCAGGTGCCCTCGGAACTGCAAACCGCCATTCGGCAGGCGCACGCCAACATCTGGAAGTTTCACGCCACCCAGCGCGAAGAAGAAAAGCAAGTGGAAACCATGCCGGGTGTGAGCTGCTGGCGCCGGGCGGTGCCGGTGCAACGGGTGGGGCTGTATATTCCGGGCGGGACGGCGCCGTTGTTTAGCACGTTGCTGATGCTGGGCGTACCGGCCCGGCTGGCGGGTTGCCCCGAGGTAGTATTGTGCACGCCGCCGCAACCAGATGGCTCGGTGAATCCGGTGATTCTGTTCACGGCCCACTTACTTGGTATTGATACCATTATTAAAGCCGGCGGAGCGCAGGCCATTGCGGCCTTGAGCGGCGGCACGGAGAGCGTGCCGGGAGTTGACAAGATTTTCGGGCCCGGCAACCGCTACGTAACGGCTGCCAAGCAGCTGGCTACCCGCTACGGCGTGGCCATTGACATGCCGGCCGGCCCGTCGGAAGTGTTGGTAATTGCCGATGAATCGGCCAATCCGGTGTTTGTGGCGGCCGATTTGCTGAGCCAGGCCGAGCACGGCCCCGACTCGCAGGTGATTCTGCTTTCGGATTCATTAACGGTGCTGGAGCAAACCCAGGCGGAAGTGCAGCGGCAGCTGGCCGCACTACCGCGGGCCGCGGTGGCCACCCAAGCTCTAACCGAAAGCCGGGCCATTTTGCTGCGCACGCCCGAGGAAATGCTGTATTTCTCCAATCAGTACGCCCCCGAGCACCTGATTCTGGCCGTGCGCAACCCCGAAGAGTTGGCCGAGGGGGTAACCAGCGCCGGGTCGGTGTTTCTGGGCCACCTCACGCCCGAAGCCGCCGGCGACTATGCCTCGGGCACCAACCACACCTTGCCCACCAACGGCTACGCCCGCAACTACAGCGGCGTGTCGCTGGATTCCTTTTTCAAAAAAATCACGTTTCAGCGCATCACCGCCGAAGGTTTACTTCATGTGGGTCCGGTAGTGGAAATCATGGCCGAAGCCGAGGGCCTGCAGGCCCACGCCCGCGCCGTGACGTTGCGGCTCGATGCCATTCATAGTGCCAGCAGTACGCCAACCGCCTCGGCCCGCCCGGCGGCGCATAGCTAGGCAAGGCGGGGAGTGGCGCCACGGGGTTGGTGTTCACCCGTCTTGCCCCAGCTTCGGTTTTCTGTTGTCTATTTTTTGATTCTGTACTTCATGTTTGATTTAGAAAGTTTGGTGCGCCCCAACATCCGGGGCATGAAACCGTATTCTTCGGCCCGCGACGAATTCCAGGGTGAAGCCCGCGTCATGCTCGACGCCAACGAAAACAGCTTGGGTAGCGCCGGCCCCGAGCAGTTCAACCGCTACCCCGACCCGCAGCAGCGGGCCGTGAAGCAGGAGCTGGCCAAGCTGAAAGGGGTGGAGCCCGCCCACATCTTCCTGGGCAACGGTTCCGACGAAGCCATCGACCTGCTGGTACGCCTTACCTGCGTGCCCGGCCAGGACAGCGTGCTGCTCCTGCCCCCAACTTATGGTATGTATGAGGTGGCGGCCAACCTGAATGATGTGCGGATCGAGCGAATCCAGCTCACTGCTGATTTTCAACTCTCGCCGGAAATCGTAGCCGGGGTGGTAGCCTCCGAGGCCAAGCTGGTGTTCTTGTGTTCTCCCAACAACCCCACCGGCAATTTGCTGCACGCCGCGGGCATCGAAGAAATTCTGCGCGGTTTCCGCGGGCTGGTAGTGGTAGATGAAGCCTACGCCGATTTCACCGATGCCCCCAGCTGGACCACCCGGCTGGCGGAATTTCCGAACCTAGTGGTGATGCAGACTTTTTCGAAAGCCTGGGGCCTGGCAGGGCTGCGGCTGGGCATGGCCTTCGCGTCTCCCGAAATCATTGGCTACCTCAACAAAATCAAGCCGCCGTATAATATATCGGAAGCCACCCAGCAGCACGCCTTGGCGGCCCTGCACGATGCGCCGCATTTCGAGCAGATGCGCCAGCAGCTCCTGGCCGGCCGCACTTGGCTAGCAGAGCAGCTACCGGCATTGCCCATCGTGGCGGCAGTGTTTCCCTCGGATGCCAACTTCCTGCTGGCGCGGTTCCGGCCTGATGCTACGGCCGTCTACGAGTATCTGTTAGGAAAAGGAGTGGTGGTCCGGAACCGGACCACCCAGCCGGGCTGCGCCGGCACGTTGCGCCTGACCGTTGGCACGCCCACCGAAAACGAGCTGTTGGTGCAGGCCTTGCGGGAGTTTAATTTCGCCAGCTAAGCCGTTATGCAACTGGTTGTATTTTGCGGCATTCAGGCCACGGGGAAGTCCACCTTCTACCAGCAACGCTTCTTTCATTCGCACGTGCGCATCAGTTTGGATTTGCTGCGCACGCGCCACCGGGAGCACCGGCTGCTGCACCTGTGCCTGGATACGCAAATGCGTTGCGTCATTGATAATACCAATCCCACCCAGGCCGAGCGAGCCGTATATATACAAGCTGCCCGCGCCGCCCAATTCGAAGTAGTCGGCTACTTTTTTCAGTCGGTGGCCGCTGAGGCCTTGGTACGCAACCAGCTGCGCCCACTAGAACGGCAGGTACCGGATAAAGGCATTCGGGCGACGCGCAACCGGTTGGAACTACCTACCCGCGCCGAAGGCTTCAACCAGCTCTACTTTGTGCGGGCCGTCGGCAACGAGGAATTCATAGTTAACGAGTGGCAAGATGAAATTTGATGACCTGGATACGCGGTTGCGCGTATTCGAAACCGCTCACGACCACTGCGCGTTGCCCGGCCTCTATCTGGTGGCCCGCCTCGACGGCCGCGGTTTCACCCGGCTTACCAAAGAGGTACACCCTTTCGAGGCTCCCTTCGATGTGCGTATGCGCGACTATATGGTGGAAACTACGCGCCATTTGTTGGAGTGCGGCTTCCGTATGGTATACGGCTACACCCAGAGCGACGAAATATCTCTGCTACTACATCCCGAGGAAGATTCTTTTGGGCGGAAGCTGCGCAAGTATACCTCGGTGCTGGCGGGCGAGGCGTCGGCCAAGTTCTCTTTGCTGTTAGGAAGCCTCGGTGTGTTCGACTGCCGGATTTCTCAGTTGCCCCGCCCGCAGGATGTCGTTGATTATTTCCGGTGGCGGCAGGAAGATGCGGGGCGCAACTCGCTTAATGCGCATTGCTATTGGCTGCTCCGCAAGCAAGGACAAACGGTAGCCCAAGCTACGGCCCAAGTGAAAGGGCAGCGTACTGCCACTAAGCACGACCTATTGTTTGCCAACGGCATCAATTACAACAACCTGCCGGCCTGGCAAAAGCGGGGAGTAGGGGTATACTGGGAAGAGTACAGTAAAAGTGGGTTGAACCCGGTTCGGCAAGAAATAGTGGAAACCAGTCGGCGGCGGCTGGCAACTAATCTGGAGCTACCGTTGGGCGAACCGTACAGCGAGTTTGTGCAGAGTTTATTACCAGCCTTCTTGTAAGGGATGGTTTATTTTTCATTCATCTTCTTTTCCCGAACCAGCTTATTCGCTGGTGGGATTTTCACTTCATGAAAAAAGTTCTTTTCATCGACCGGGACGGAACCATCCTGATAGAGCCCCCCACCGATTTTCAGGTGGACGCCCTGACGCCCGACAAATTTCAGTTTGTACCGGGTGCTATTACCGGGCTGGCCCGCATTGCCCGTGAGCTAGACTACGAACTGGTACTGGTGAGCAACCAAGACGGCCTCGGCACTGCCAGCTTTCCGGAAGAAACCTTCTGGCCGGCTCACACCATGATGCTGGATATTCTGCGCTCAGAAGGGGTGGAGTTTGCCCGTGAGCACATTGACCGGAGCTTCCCCCACGAAAACCTGCCAACCCGTAAGCCCGGAATTGGGATGTTACAACATTATATGGGTAACAGAGGGGAGTATGATCTTGCTAATTCTTTTGTCATCGGGGATAGGCTCACAGATGTAGAGTTAGCTGAAAATATTGGCTGTCAATCTGTCTTGATTAGGAACGAGCCAGATGAGCGGGCGGCCTTAACTACTACGAGTTGGGAAAGTATATACCAATTCCTGCGCCTGCCTGCCCGCACGGCTGTAGTACAAAGGGATACCAATGAAACCAAGATTCGGGTGGAGTTGAACCTGGATGGCAACGGCCGGCCGCAGATGCACACCGGGCTGGGCTTTTTCGACCACATGCTCGACCAGCTTAGCAAGCACTCCGGCGTGGACATGAAGATTGAAGTGCAGGGCGACTTGCACATCGACGAACACCACACGATAGAGGATGCCGCAATTGCGCTCGGCGAAGCTTTCACGCTGGCGCTCGGGGATAAGCGCGGCCTGGCCCGGTATGGTTTCCTGCTGCCGATGGACGACGTATTGGCGCAGGCTGCCATCGACTTTTCGGGCCGGCCCTGGATGGTGTGGGAGGCGGAGTTCAAGCGGGAAAAGATCGGGGATATGCCTACCGAAATGTTTTACCATTTCTTTAAAAGCTTTTCCGACGCTGCGCGGTGCAACCTCAACATTAAAGCGGAAGGAACCAACGAGCATCACAAGATTGAAGCCATATTCAAGGCCGTGGCTAAAGCTATAAAGATGGCTCTGGTGCGTGATGCCGGCAAGATGGAGATACCAAGCACCAAAGGCATTCTATAGAGTTTTTCCATATGTTTATACAAATGAGTAAGGTTTGTTTCTGCACGGCTGGCCACGAAGAGAAGTACGGAAAACGGCAGTAATCAAGCTTTTTCATTTGTATAAACATATGAGTAAGCCTTCTGCATCTTGTTAATAAGACCATGGAAATAGCGGTAATAGATTATAAAGGGGGCAACGTGCAGTCCGTGCTTTTTGCCCTCGACCGGTTAGGCGTACGTGCTACCCTAACGGCCGACCCCGAGGCCATTCGCCGGGCCGACAAGATTCTTTTCCCTGGTGAGGGGGAGGCCGCTTCTGCCATGCAGGAGCTACGCGCCCAAGGCCTCGACCAGCTGCTGCCAACGCTTACGCAGCCCTTTCTGGGTATCTGTTTGGGTATGCAGTTGCTGGGCCAGCACAGTGAGGAAAACAACGCCGACCTGCTGGGTATCCTGCCCTTCGATGTGGTACGGTTTCCCACGACTCCGGGCTTCAAGGTACCGCACATGGGGTGGAACACCTTGCAGCAGCTTCGGTCGCCTTTATTTGCTGGCCTGCGCGAAGAAGACTACGTGTACTTCGTGCATAGCTACTACGCCCCCGTGGGGGAATACACTATTGCCGAGGCGGCCTATCCAATCTCCTTTAGTGCGGCAGTGCAGCATAAGAACTTCTACGCCGTGCAGTTCCACACCGAAAAGAGCGGCCCGGTTGGGAACCGCATTCTGGAAAACTTTCTGAAAATGTAGTGCCTGGTGCCTGGTGCGTAGTGCTTAGGTCGTTCTGGCATATTGGAGCAGAATGGCCTAAATACCAAGCACCAAGCACCAAGCACCAAGCACCAAACTAAATGGAAATAATACCCGCCATCGACCTGATTAACGGGCAATGTGTCCGCCTCACGGAGGGAGACTTCAGCCAGCAAACCACCTACGATACCGACCCTGTGGCCGTGGCTCAGCGGTTCGAGCAGCAAGGCGTTAAGCGGCTGCATCTGGTGGACCTGGATGGGGCCCGGGCCAAGCAACCAGTGAATCTGCCGATACTGGAGCGCATTGCCGCCCGCACGTCGTTGGTGATTGACTACGGGGGGGGCTTGCAAAGTGAGCAGGCTGTGCGCCAGGCGCTGGACGCCGGCGCCCAGCAGGTAACGGCGGGCAGCATTGCCGTGCGTGAGCCGGCGCTGGTAGGAGAGTGGCTGCACTCGTTTGGGGCGGAGAAGATCATCGTGGGGGCCGACTTCCGCGACGACTACATTGCTATTAATGCCTGGGCCGAACAAAGTGAGCGGACCCTCCAGGAGTTTCTGGCCGATTACCTGGCCGTGGGTGCCACTACGTTCATTTGCACCGATGTCAGCAAGGACGGCAAGCTGCAAGGCCCCGCGTTGGAAACCTACCGAACGTTGCGGGCGGCATTACCGCAAGCCCGCCTGATTGCTAGTGGGGGAGTTACCACCCTGGCCGATGTTGAGGCCCTGGCGGAAGTAGGGATGCACGGGGCCATTATTGGTAAGGCCCTCTACGAAGGCACCATCACGCTAACCGAGTTGCAGCCGTGGCTATAAGTTTCGGTTTTCGTCGTTGGGTTTTTGTTTTTCGACGGTAAAGCCCTGGCCTTGCCCACTAGAACAAGAAGTAGACAACAGCCAAGACAAAAAACGGAAAATCACCAACAAAAAACGTAACTAATGCTAACCAAACGTATCATTCCCTGCCTCGACGTGAAAGATGGCCGCACCGTGAAAGGGGTGCGCTTTGAGGGGCTGCGCGACGCCGGCGACCCGGTGGCGCTGGCCTCGCGCTACGCCCGGGAAGGAGCCGATGAGCTGGTGTTTCTCGACATCACGGCCACCAACCAGAAACGGGCTACGCTGGTCGCGCTGGTGCGGGACGTAGCCCGGGAACTCGATATTCCGTTCACGGTGGGTGGGGGCATCGGGACGGTGCAGGATGTGGAGGCCTTACTGATGAACGGGGCCGACAAAGTCAGCATCAACTCCGCCGCCCTGGCCCGGCCAGCGCTGATTGACGAGTTGGCGCGGCGGTTTGGGTCGCAGTGCATTGTGGTGGCCGCTGATGCCCGCTACCACGCCCCCGACGGCTGGCAGATTTATACCCGGGCCGGCACCCACAATACGGCCCTTGATGCCGTGCACTGGTGCCGGGAAGCCGCTGACCGGGGGGCCGGCGAAATCCTGCTCACCAGCATGAGCAACGACGGCACCAAGGATGGTTTCGCCCTCGATATTACGGGCGCCGTCAGCCGGGCCGTAGGCGTGCCGGTGGTGGCGTCGGGGGGGGCGGGGTCCAAGCAGGACTTCACCAACGTGTTTCAGCAGGCCGATGCCGATGCGGGCTTGGCGGCGAGTATCTTTCACTTCGGCGAAATCGGTATCCGGGAGTTGAAAGAACATCTGCGCCAGGACGGGATTCCGGTCCGGCTATAAGCTTGTTTTCGGTTGTTGGCTTTCCCTGTACGGCAGGTCGGCTTACCAGCCAGCTCGTCTGTTGTAAGCGAAAGGTCCCCGCAACCGGAAAACGATAAACCAATAACGAAAAACGAACTATGGATTTCGCCAAAATGTCCGATGGGCTGGTGCCGGTTATTGTGCAGGACGCCCATACCGGGCAGGTCTTGATGCTGGGGTACCAGAACGAGGAAGCCTTAACGAAAACGCAGCAGGAGGGACGCGTGACGTTTTTCTCCCGCTCCAAGCAACGGCTCTGGACCAAGGGGGAAACCAGCGGCCACTTCCTCACCGTCGTCAGCATCCACCCCGACTGTGACCAGGACGCCCTGCTTATCCTGGCCACTCCCGATGGCCCCACCTGCCACCGGGGTACCACTAGTTGCTTCGAGCAGCCCGAGCAGCTGGCGTATCCAGCGCCGGCCATCACCTTCGTGGCGGAACTGGAGCGGCTGGTGCAGCGTCGGCAGCAGTTCCCCGAGGAGGAGCCGAATTCCTATACCGCTTCTCTGTTCCGGAAAGGCATTCCGAAGATGGCGCAGAAAGTAGGAGAGGAAGCCGTAGAAACCGTTATTGATGCCGTCGGTGGCAACCAGGAAGGGCTTAAAGGAGAGGCGGCGGATCTGCTTTACCATTTGGTGGTATTGCTCACAGCCTCCGGCCTTGGCTTGGATGACATCGTGCAGGTGCTCCGACAGCGCCACAGCGTTATCTCGCAAGGCATCCGCCGGGAAGAATAAACTCTAACAGCAGCTCTGCCTGCCATACTAAAAAGCCCCCATTCGTATCGTACGAGTGGGGGCTTTTTAGTATACTCTTGATACACAGTGGTTTGCTTGTACAGTTACGTTAATTGTCGGCGAATCTTATCTAACAGAATACGAACAATCTCCAGGTCGTCAGTATCCTGAATATGGAGTTGGGTGTCTAGGCCCGGGCCGCTGATGTGAATCATGAAGGTGGGAGAACCCGCCGTGGTGGATGGCGCAGGTGGTGTAGGCGTCGCAACCGGAGTTGGCCGGTAAACAGGAGGCTCTATCGAAGGAACTTCGGATGCGGGAGGAGTATAAGAAGGGGTGTTATTATATACTTCAGATGCCGGGGCGGGAGCAGAGTTGTTTACGGAAGCCGGGGAGGTGGATCCATGCAGGCCAAATAACGCAGATATGGGGTCTGTGTCGGCGCTTTCAGGAGCAGCAGGCCTATTTACCACTGGCGCAGGTACAAACGCCCTGTTAGGTCTCATGCTAGGGGGTCTTATGCTAGGGGGAGTGCTATCTAGTTCTAAATCGTTGTCCGTCTCTTGTGCTTCTTCAGATTCTTCTGAAGTAGTTTGTTCTGTTGTCGATATCGGAGTTGGTTTAGAGCCTGTAGCCGTAGCGCCTTTAAATAGATTCAGGGGCATCTCGCCACTGGCCAACTCACGTCGGGGGCCTTGTTGCGCCGCAAGCTGATCGATATCGGCAATCATGTTTCGCTCATCGATGATACCAGTCATACGGGCGCCTTCCACAAAAGCCTTGGACACATTCTGAGCATTTATCTCCTCAACACCAAACTCTCGGATGAGCATGATGTCGAACATGTGCACCGGTAACTCCCGGTTGCGAAACTTGCGGCATATCTGCGTGAATAGTGGCGGATGCAAAAAGGCTTCGCGGTGGTAGAGTATCTCTTCCTGTTTGTCATAGGCGTGCTTAATGCGCCGAAACAGATTGGTGGTTGTCAGTAACTCCCGCTTGCTGGTTAATAAGCCAAACTTGACTGCTGAGCCAAGTATAGCTTTAAAAGAACCGCTCACCTTACGATTAAGCTTGCGGGCACAGGTTTCGATGGAGCATTTACCTCCAGTATCATCAACTACTTCTGAAACCTCCCAAGCGCTCTGGTATGTTGTTCTAGGGTAGTCTATGGTTTTAGGCATAAGAGTAAAGTGCTATTAGGTAAATGGAAAACAAGTATAAGAATAATAAGTATGTAAAAGTAGTATAAAGTATAAAATAGCTTAAATAAGTTATACTTTCTTGTGCTTTTTATACTTTTATTTACTTATTCAGCCTGCCAACTCACTTTATTTAACCCTCTGCTTTCTACTGCTTATATGCCATTATATTATATACCAAACTATTATCTGGGGTGGGCGGGACGGCCTGGCTCGTTTAGACCAACTTATTAAGCCTAAATAACTGCATTATGAAAGTAGTATTCCTATTCAAATCGAAAAATGGCCACTTACTAGTAGGCGCTCTTACAACAGCTCTAATGTGTGCAATAAGGCATTCTCGGCAAATGCTTTTCAGAGCAGAATAATAGGAGAGGGGCTAGGTGTTGCTGATAACTGTGCTGGTAGCTGCGCAAAGTTCTGACTTGTTCACACGCGTTGGGCCTGTCACTGGTGGACAGCGTTGCGCTGTTAACTCATAGCAGCGTAGCCGTTAGGAAACGATGCCGCTCAATCACATTATTTTAATTAGGCGGAATTATGTTAAGTAGATTTTTTTGCTGCTTAACCTGTAACACGCTTAAGTAATACTAAGCACCGGCCTCTAGACCAACCACAAGAATA
Organism: Hymenobacter telluris; assembly: GCF_017313265.1. GTDB lineage: Bacteria > Bacteroidota > Bacteroidia > Cytophagales > Hymenobacteraceae > Hymenobacter > Hymenobacter telluris. The sequence continues at coordinate 101,451 of NZ_JAFLQZ010000006.1, forward strand.
TGTTTAAGTAGTAGCCGCTGCGACAGATAAACCAAGCAGTTGTGAGAGAATACACCGCGGTGACCAACTTTCTCCTAGTGAAACCGCGCAAATCAAATCAATTGGCCAACTGAGCGCAGACGAGCAGATTTACCAGTTCTACTCTAATAATGGCGGGGTCGAAGGTGCTGGCAATTATTACACTACCAAGCGGATTGACCGCTACTGGCTCTACCAGCACACACAGGAAAGAGAATCAGCTTATTACCAAGATTTTGCGCGAATCGCAATAAACTATAATCCGCCCGGCGATTTTGTTATTCCGTAGACAGCACCCGGACAGGTGAAAAATTTTTCACCAAATACTGTGCTCACTGGCAAGCTGGTTATTGAGGATTTATTTCAAAATCAAGCTTAACGTCCGCTTGTCCGGGCCTCTGATTTCAAAACGGAATTTGTCTTATAATTTATATTATGTTAAGTAATATTTCTAAAAACAAGCCTCTCCTGTTATGAGAGGCTTGTTTACTTATTAGTTAGCTCCTGACATCTGAGTATTCATCCGGTTCGCGTCGGCTGTACGGCCCAGTTGAGTGTACGCCTTCTGCAAGGCCTTCATCGTAGCTTGGTCTTTGGGATTAACAGCTAAACCTGCTTCAAAGTAAGGAACAGACTGCTGGAAATATTTCTTCGACTCAGCCTCTTTCGCCTTGCCTACCTTTTGGTAAGTAGCCAAGCTCATACCATTAAGCGCCTTGCTTACTTCAGCACCTTTGTTGAAGTAATAAACGCCTGCGTTGTACTGCGCATCAAAGTTTTTAGGATCCAGTTCAACGGCTTTCTGATAGGCTGCCAATGCTTGCTCTGGCTGCTTCAGTTTATCGTACACCGAACCAAGCACAGTTTGCAGGTTGGAATTCGTAGGATCCAACTCAATGGCGTGCTTGAGCTTATCAATTGCCTGCTTGTCCTGGCCAGCGCTGATAAGACGGTTCAGGTCCTCGAGTACGAAGTTCTTGTTGTTCGGGTAAGCGGCCAAAGCGCTTTGCAGGACTTTGCTGTATTCCGCTTCGTTTTTCTCCTGACGGGCAATTTCCAGCATCCGGCCGTACATCTGGGCCGACTTGTAATTCATGCCCTGCAACTGGCCGTACGTTTGCTTGGCCGAGGCATAATCTTGCTTTGCTTCGGCAGCATAAGCAGCGTACAGATACGCCGTGGTGTCCTGCGGACGAATTTGCTGCGCCATTTTGTACGACTTCAGCGCTTCGTCGTAGTTTTTGCCGTTGTAGCTTTCTACTCCAGCGTTCAGCGCCAAACCGTACAGGTTGTCGAGTTTGGCCGCCGCTTGCTTGCCAAATTCACCGTCCTTACCGTCGAGCTCAATGGCTTTCTTGTACGACTCGTAGGCTACACTGGTGCCTTCGCCGGGCTTCAGTGTTTTGCCATAAATCGGGTTGCTGGTCATGGCGTCGTAGATTTCTCCGCGCGTAAACCAGGTTTTTGCTTTAGTAGAGGTTTTCTCGTTGATAATCGCCTTGTCAATTTCAGTGCGGGCCTTATCGAGAGTGCCGTTGCGCTGGAATAGAATTGCGTTGGTTACGGCCGAGTTCTGGGCCGAAGCGGAAGTGAGTGCCGCCGCAGCAACAAGGGTCAGAAAAATCTTCTTCATGGGGAGTTTTGCGTGAAGAATGTGGTGGAAAGGAATTGCTGAACAAACGGGAAAGGCCGGCGGGAAGTTCAGCTTGCCGGTTTTCTATCTTTTTTTCAGTTAAAACAGGAAGGATACCGCTCTTATAAGCCCGAGAAGCATCCCTCCTGCCAAAACTGTACAATTATTACTTACTCGTTGTCGTCAGCCGAGTCGTCGTCAGCGTCGTCCAACTCGTCTAGTTCATCCGCGTCATCGGCCTCTTCGATGTCCAAAGCATCATCAGCATCCGCCGCTTGGCCAACCAACGCATCCGTAACGCCGTCGACAGCAACGGCAGTTGTTGCCTCATCGGCGAGTTCTTTTTCGTCTTCGGCCGCCACTTTAGCCACCGACGATATAGCGTCGCCATTACTTAACCGAATCAGGCGTACCCCCTGAGTGGCCCGACCGATGGAACGCAGTTCCTTGGCCACACTCATCCGGATAGTGATGCCCGACTTGTTGATGATCATCAAATCATCGGAATCCGACACCGCTTTGATGGTCACCAGGGCGCCGGTTTTCTCGGTGATTTTCATGGCGCGCACCCCTTTACCACCGCGGTTGGTGATGCGGTATTCCTCCAGCGGACTACGCTTACCGTAGCCGTTCTCGGAAACTACCAGCAACTCTTCCTGGCTGTCGTTGGCAATGCACACCATGCCTACTACCCGATCCTGCTCGTCGCCGAGCGTGATGCCGCGTACCCCGGCGGCCGTCCGGCCCATCGAGCGCACTTTGCTTTCCGGGAACCGTACCGCCCGGCCTGAGCGCAAGGCTACTACCACTTCCGAGTTGCCACTGGTCAGCTGCACGTCGAGCAGCCGGTCGCCTTCGTTGATGGTAATGGCGTTGATGCCCGCCGTACGAGGGCGCGAATAAGCTTCGAGCGGCGTTTTCTTTACCGTACCCTGCTCGGTGCAGAACATCAGGTAGGTGTTCTCCAAGTAGTCCGGGTCGCGCAGGCCGCGCACGTTGAGGACCGACCGGACGCTGTCTTCGCGCGGAATTTCGATGAGGTTTTGAATGGGTCGGCCTTTGGCGGCTTTGCCGGCCTCGGGCACTTCGTACACCTTCAGCCAGAACACCCGGCCTAGCTCGGTGAAGAACAGCAGGTACTCGTGGGTGGTGGCCACAAACAGGTGCTCCGTGAAGTCGTCCTGCTTGGAAGCGGCCCCCCGGGCGCCTACTCCACCCCGGCCCTGCGTGCGGTATTCGGCCAGCGCCGTGCGTTTGATGTAGCCGTCGTTGGAGATGGTAATTACCATGCTCTCGTCGGCAATCATGTCTTCCATCGAGAAGTCGCCGCCGGCGTACTCGATACCCGTGCGCCGTTTGTCGCCGTACCGCTCCCGGATATCGAGCAGCTCGTCGCGGATGATCTGCCGCTGCAACTCGTCCGACGCCAGCACCGACTTCAGGTAATCAACCAGCTTCATCAGCTCCTCGTATTCCTGCACGATTTTGTCGCGCTCCAAGCCAGTCAGACGCTGTAAGCGCATATCCAGAATGGCCCGGGCCTGCACTTCACTCAGCGAGAACCGCTCCACAAGCTGCGCCCGCGCCACTTCCCCGTCGCGCGAACCCCGAATCAAAGCAATAACCTCGTCCAGATGGTCAAGCGCAATGAGCAAGCCTTCCAGGATGTGAGCCCGCTTCTGGGCTTCGGCCAGCTCGTAGCGCGTCCGGCGCACGACCACGTCGGCGCGGTGCTCCACGAAATAGTGAATCAGTTCCTTGAGGTTAAGCGTCATCGGGCGGCCTTTTACTAGGCACACGTTGTTGACGCCGAACGAGGATTGCAACTGGGTGTACTTGTAGAGCTGGTTGAGCACCACGTTGGGCATGGCGTCGCGCTTGAGCACGTACACAATGCGCATCCCGTCCCGGTCCGACTCGTCGCGCAGGTCAGCAATGCCTTCGATGCGCTTCTCGTTGATGAGGCTGGCGGTTTTCTCGATCATCGACGCCTTATTCACCATGTAGGGAATTTCGGTGACAACGATCTGCTCTTTGCCGCTGTCCAGGGTTTCTACGTGCGCTTTGGCCCGCACCACTACCCGGCCACGGCCCGTTTCAAAGGCCTGCTTCACGCCCTCGTAGCCGTAGATGGTACCGCCCGTGGGGAAATCCGGCGCCGTGACGTGCTCCATGAGCTCGGCAATGGTCACCTCGGAGTTATCCAGGTAAGCAATGATGCCGTTCACCACTTCCGTTAGGTTGTGGGGCGGCATGTTGGTGGCCATGCCCACGGCAATACCCGTCGTGCCATTTACCAGCAGGTTTGGGAACTTGGAGGGCATCACGCTGGGCTCTTCCAGCGAGTCGTCGAAGTTGGGCTGAAAGTCAACGGTTTCCTTGTCCAGGTCGCCGAGCATTTCGTCGGCCAGGCGCTTGAGGCGGGCCTCGGTGTAACGCATGGCCGCCGGCGAGTCGCCGTCAACGGAACCAAAGTTACCCTGCCCGTCCACGAGCGGGTAGCGCAGGCTCCAGTCCTGGGCCATGCGCACCATGGTATCGTACACGCTGGAGTCGCCGTGCGGGTGATACTTACCCAGTACTTCGCCCACAATACGGGCGCTTTTCTTGTAAGACTTGTTGTAAGAGACGCCCAGCTCGCTCATGCCATAGAGCACGCGCCGGTGCACGGGCTTCAGGCCGTCGCGCACGTCAGGCAGGGCCCGGGAGATGATAACCGACATCGAGTAATCGATGTAGGCGCCGCGCATCTCGTCTTCGATGTTAATCGGAATGATTTTTTCGCCTTCCGCCATAGGGAGAACTTGAGGAGGCCGGCCCCTGCCTGAACGGCAGTTCCGACCCCGTGAATGATGGTTGCGTTAAGCCTGCAAGATAGGTGAAAAAACCCGTTTTTCCCAGCTTCCGCCCCGATTTTGGCAGCTCCTCCCCCCTATCTTTCGCCTTAACGCAACGACTTGCTTTTGTCGGCTTTACGCTTCTTGGACTTGGGGTTGTAGACCTTGATTTTCTCGCCGATGGCCGGGTTCTGCTTTTTGAAGATTGGCTGGCCGCGGTACTTCACACCATCATGAAAATGCACCTTACGCGTGTGGCACGACAGGATGGGGCACGTGCGGCACGAGGCAACGACAAATAGCAACAGGAGCGGCCAGAGCAGCCGCGGAAATAGCGTAGACATTTTCATGGCGGCAAAGATATTCAAACCCAAGGGCCCCGGCACAAACCGCCGCCTAACCGACGTCCTGCCCGTCCCACTCGCGCAGAAACTGGGCGAGAAACTGCTCCATAAATGCGTGGCGCTCCTCGCCCACCCGGCGGGCGGCGGGCGTGTGCAGCCGCTCGCGCAGGTGCAGCAGCTTCTCGTAGAAGTGGTTGATGGTAGGCGCCGTATTGTTCTTGTAGCTCTCGAACGACGTGTGCTGCACCGGCGCAATGCTGGCATCGTGCAGCAGACGGCCTTTGTGGCCGCCGTAGGCAAACGCCCGCGCCACGCCAATAGCGCCAATGGCATCAAGCCGGTCGGCGTCCTGCACCAGTTCGCCCTCCACCGTACTCATGGGTGTTGGTACGCCCACGCCCTTGAAACTGATTTCGCGGATGATGGCCTCCACGGCCTGAATAACCCGTTCCTCGGCGTGCTGGCTTTCCAGCCAGGCACGGGAAGCCCGCGGGCCGGCTTCCTCGTCGCCATCATGAAACTTCCAATCGGCTACGTCGTGGAGCAAAGCGCCCAGCTCCGTAACGAGCGGGTCGGCCTGGGGCGTGTCGCGGGCCAGGGCGCGGGCCACCTGCCACACCCGCCGGATGTGCTCCCAGTCGTGGCCGGAGCCTTCATGCAGAAACTTTTCACGGACGAAATCGGCCGTACGGGTAATCAAGTCAGGAGTAGCCATAAGGCGGAAAACTCGGGAATAAGGAGCCAGCCGCAAAATGGCGGGGCACCACAAAGCAACAGCACAGCCACGAGAAACCGGCACGCCTCCCCTATTTACCTTCTTTCTTTCCTACTGTACTAGCCGCTACTGGTAGGCTACGGCCCAACGTTCAACCGAAATTTCTTGCTGGTAGTACCCATTACCAGATGCACCATGTACGTTCCGGCCGGTAGCTTGCTGCTACTGATACCGTAGCTATACTGCGCACCGGCCGGCCCCTGCCCCGATGCTATGCGCTCCACTAACACGCCTTTATTGTTGTACAGGTGCACGGAATACCGCTCAGCTGCTGGCAGCGTGAAAGCCACTGTGGCTATTTTGGTGGCCGGATTGGGATAGATAGTGACTTCCGCTGCCGTTTCACCTGGGGTTGGCCGAGCGGCAGCAGTGGCTTGCGTCCGCGCCGAGGTGCTACGCACCGCCCCTGTAGCTGCGCGGGTAGCCGTGAGGGTGGCGGCGTTGAGTTTGGCAATATTGACCAGCCCCGTAGCCAGGTTGGCTGTAAAACTGTCGCCGCCGCTCACCGAAACGTTTTGCAGCCCACCCGCCGGAATCAGCAACGAAGCATCCTGATACAAGCTGTACGAAGGCAGCGCCGACTTATCAATGGTCCAGGTCAGGGTGTTGCCACTCACGACCGGGGCGCTGATTGGGCATTTCTTCTTGACTTCTTCGTACTCGGCAAACTCCTGTAGGTTGGCAAACCAGACATTGTCGCCACCAACGTTGAGCGGGTGGTTTTGCACGTACGCGTAGAAAGCCGCCAGATTAGCGGTTTGGCTCTCCGGGAAGTGGTCGAATGCCGAAAGCATCACCCGCCGGCCGGCATTGTACTCGTCGGTAGCCAGCTGAAACTTCTCGTCAACCCAGGCCCTGGCCGGCGCGCCCCAATCCTGGTTCAGGAAGTAGCGGGTCAGAATCAGGATAGTTGGCGGATCATAGGGGACCGATACTTTATCCAAATACCGCACCTCACTGAAATGCCCATCGGCACTCTCGCCGTTGGAACCGTAGCCTTGCGAAATAACGGCCAGCTTTTTAGCATCGGCAATAGTGGCAGCCACAAAACCAGGGAAGCCCCCCGGTATTGTTACGGTACGCGGAATAAGGTCGAGCTTTTGCAAGAAAGTAGCATCGGCATCGGCTAGCTGGGTGGCCGGATAATCGGGGCCATGGTTGGCAGAATGATTGGAAAAACCAATGGTACGCTGGGCCCGAAGCGGCTGTAGTTCCGCCCAAGTGGCATACGCCGCGTTAGGGGCACCGTCGCGGCCCGGCTGCCCGTTAATGAGCGTAGAAACGGCAAATGTGAAGCCGGGCCGCAAACTACGGCCGGTGCCATCGGTGTAGCTAATACCGGGGTACGTGACACCGTTGGCAGCAGTACCACCGTGGAGCACCTGCGGAATACAAGTAACATCCACCTTGCCTCCGTCGTCATCGGTAAGTTGCAGCCCAATCCGCTTGTTATACTTCAGCAGCGCATACGAAGCTGTACGTAGTGCAGGCAGCGTTGTGTAAGTAGCCGTGATGGTATACGTTGAAGACGTAGGCGGAGTGGTAGGCCCAGCCGTAACCGTAACGACCAAGGCCTGCCGGTTACTTTCGCAGCCATTCACCACCTGCGCCACATAGTACGTCACACTACCCACCGTGCTGGTTGGCGGCTGGAACGTAGCCGGCAGCGCCGTACCAGCACTAGGGCCATCATAGATACGCAGTGCTCCCCCAGCGGCCAATAATACGCTGCTGCTTAGCGGGGCCGGCGTTGCGCCTTGGGTGTAAGTCAGCGGGCTAGTCACGGCGGGAGGTGCCACGCTGTTAACTGTTACCGATATAGCCGTGCGGCCACTCTCGCAACCATTCGCCACTTGGGCCACATAGTAGGTGCTGGTGCCCGCCGTGGTGGTAGCCGGTCGAAAATCGGGAATGGGGCTGCCTTGCGTAGCGCTCGGGTAAATCAGCAGCGTGGCCCCCGCACTCAACGTAACGTGGCTGCTCAGAAGCGCCGCCGTGCTGCCCACGCAATACGCGCTGGGCGCCGTAACGCTGGGCGCCGGCAAGGTACAGGGCTGCACGCTGGTAGAGAGCACCTCAATGGCAGACACTTTCGGCACGCTGGCCTTGCCCGCAATAAAGGCCAGCGTCAGGGCACCATCCGTTACGCCGACCGTGAGCCGCTCCGTGGTGGCGGTCAGGGCGCCTACTTTGCGCGCAATGTCGTAGTTGGCCAGCACCTTCTTGCCCTCGGCATTCACATCAAAAACCCGCTGATTGTTTCGGGTGAAGGTAAGCTCAGCGAAATGCAGTACAACCGTGTACGACCCATTGGCTACCGGCAGAGCGTACGTAAAACTACCGGTACGCTCACTCTGGTACAGGGCTGGGTCGCTTGTCCCAGCAATACCAACGCCTGAAGCAGCACTGGCTGTGCTACCGCCCGAGAAGTACTGGTCGGCGCTGAAATTGCCGAGGGTGGTGGTAAGGGCCGCTCCTCCCGCATTCAAGCGGTAAACTGCACTTTGAGCAGCTACGGTCAGTGGAAATAATATACACAGCACTAGCAAGAAAGCCCCAATAGCCTGCTTGCCCTGATCAGTAAACCTGGACAACATTAGGTGGTACTAAATAAGTAGAAAACGAGTAGGAAATAGCCTCATCCAGCCTTGTATCCTTTCCGCATACGGAGCAGACACAAAGACTTTCCAGCAGGAATGTATTATACTTTGCTTAAATCTTGAATTATAATACAAATATTTATTTATATATCAATAAAACAGGTGAAATCCTTACAAAGGACTCAGAAAATCAACACGATACCTATTGCTTTCACACTGTAAAGCTGGTATCTTTTAGAAGGGTAAACGAAGAACAGAGGCGGCCGACTTACTCTACCCGCCGGCTGTCCTACCAGCCCTTATACTATGGAACGGTTGAGCAGCAACGTTTGGACAGTGCTCCTTTGGCTAGCTGTTACGGGCGGCGTACTTTCTTTGGGTAGCGCGCAAGCCCACGCCGGCCCTCCCCAACCCAAACCGGCTCCGGTTGCAGCCCTGTCACTACGCACAGCGCTCGACACGGTAGCGCTGGGTTCGGCGGCCACCTATACGCAGCTTGGATTGCAGGCCGGCCCCGCCGTACAACAGTTTTACTCCCAGCGCGACTTCACGCCCGCCTGGACACACGCCGACTCGGCTGGTTGGAACCACAACGCCCGGCAGGCGTTGGCACTGCTGCGGTGCGCCCCCGAATACGGCCTCGATCCGGCCACCTATTCCTGGTCTATCCTGTCAGCCCTCCCCGACTCGCTGCACTATCTCGCCGCAAAAACTGCTACGCTCGCTGGGTATGAGCTGCGCCTCACCGATGCCCTCCTCCGGTTTGCCACGCATTTGCGTTACGGCCGTCTGCATCCCCTCACGCTAACTCCTATTGTTCTCACCCAGCCCCAAACCCAGGAAGCCGTGGATGGGTTGCGGCAAGCCCTGGCCAGTCCCGAACTAACTACTGCTTTTCTGAGCTGCCAGCCAACCAGCCGGGCGTACTGCCAGTTGCAGCAGGCCTGGAGCGCCACCCTGCGTCAGCACCCCGATTCATTGCACCCTACTACCGGCAACGCCGCCGACTTCCGGCGGGTCGCGCTTAATCTGGAGCGTTTACGCTGGGACTTGCAACGCCCCGACTCCGGCGACTATGCACTGGTTAATATTGCTGCCTACCAGCTGCAACTCATCCGGAACGGGCAGGTGGTGCAAAGTCACCGGATAGTAGTAGGCAAACCCGATACCCCCACTCCCACCCTCGACAGCCGCATTACCGTCTTTGTCACCGCTCCCGAATGGCGGGTGCCCTACAGCATTGCTGTCAATGAGATGCTGCCAGAACTCCAGAACGACCCCGGTTTTCTGGCCGACAACAACTATTTCCTACTCGATTACCGCGGGCGACGGGTAAATCCTTGGCGCGTAAACTGGCAGCGCATCACCCCCCAAACGTTCCCTTACACCATTCGGCAAACGGCGGGTCGGCACAATGCGCTCGGCAACATTGTTTTCTACTTCACTAATCAACATGGCATTTATGTGCATGACACTCCCGCCCGTGCCCTTTTTCGGGAACCTAAGCGGGCACGTAGCCACGGCTGTATCCGCATCGAGAAACCACTGGAGCTGGCGGCGTTTCTGCTGAAGCGTGAGGGCCAGCAGGCTGCGCTGCCCGATATTCGCCGCAGCATTGCCACCCACGACCGGTGCCGCTATGACCTAGCTGGGGGGTTACCTATTCGGATACGGTATTACACCTGTGAGGCACAAAACAACCACATTCGGTACTATGCCGATGTATATTGTCAGGATGAAGCCGTTGCCGCTGCGTTTTTCAAACCTTGACAATCAGACGATTCCCTATTTATTAGGATAAAAGTTGCTGAATGGGTTTGAAAAACTCGTTTGCTAGCTTAGTTTTGCAGCATCAGCACGCCTCCTTAGCTCAGCTGGTAGAGCAACTGACTTGTAATCAGTAGGTCGCTGGTTCGATCCCGGCAGGAGGCTCTCAGCAATTTAATCCCCTTGTAAATCAATGATTTGCAAGGGGATTTTTCTTGGTGTGCTGGCTTGCCGGCCTGTACTTATGTTGCGGCAACCAACGCAACCCTCGATATTATTTTCGCCTGTCAGGCACGGACAACTGTTTTTAGCGTCTTATTTTTGAGGTATACTTTTCTTGATTTATGACCACTCCGGCCTTACTCGATGTTAACCTGCAGCAAGTGCCCGATCCTTATCTGGAAGGCCGGTGGCGCGTAGTCAACAAGGTTTTAAGCCGCGAAGACCCCACATCCCCCTTAGCCCAAGCCACGGAGGTCCACTTACAGCCGCAACTCCTACGGCTCGATGCCAATGGCCAGGCTACCAACGGTCAGTGGCGCGTGCAGCGCGATGCGCTGTTGAGTCGGCCCTACCTACTCCTGCACTTGGCGGGGCAGGAAATTTCGGCCCTGATCACGCGGCTGCGTTTTCCGCCGATGGGCACTTTCGCACCTTGACTTTGTATTTCCAGTCGGGCCTGGAGTTGTTTCTGGTCCAACCCTAATCGTTGTGTAATGCCCACTGCTGACGCCAAATTCGAACGCCTCCAAACTGCTGTAGATGCCGCTGGTACCGGCACCTGGGACTTCAACCCGCTTACCGGCGAATTAATCTGGTCGGACCGCTGCAAAGAAATCTTCGGTTTTGCGCTGGATCAAGACGTAAGCTATGATCAGTTTCTGGAAGGCCTGCATCCCGATGACCGGGCCTTCACTCACGCGGCCGTTGAGCAGGCATTACGGCCGTCTGGTTCTGGTACCTATGCCATCGACTACCGCACCCGGTGGCAAGACCCCGCCACGCCGCCCCGCTGGACCCACGCCACCGGCCGCGCCTTTTTCGATGCGGCCCGCACACAAGCCCAACGCTTCATCGGTACTATTACCGACATCACCGAGCAGAAAGCCAACCAGGACTTGCTACGCCAGCGTGAAACCGAATTGGCCACTCTAGCCAATAGCATTGCCCAACTTGCCTGGATTGCCGACAAGACGGGGGCCATTACCTGGTACAACCAGCGCTGGTACGACTATACTGGTACCACCGCGGCCCAGATGCTCGGTGATGGTTGGCAGCAGGTGCAGCACCCCGAGTACGTACACGGGGTTACCGAACGTCTACGCCAAGCCTTCGCCACGGGTACGGCCTGGGAAGACACGTTTCCGTTGCGCGGCAAGGACGGTCTTTACCGCTGGTTTTTGTCGCGGGCCGTGCCCGTGTACGGAGAACAAGGTCAGGTGGTCCGCTGGTTTGGCACCAATACCGACGTGACGGAGATGCGCCAGTTACAAGAGCAATTAACCCAGGCTTACGAAGACTTGGAAGTGAAAGTCACTTTTCGTACCCTGCAACTCGAACACGAAGTGCAACAATTGCGCGCCCAAATGGCTCCAGGTCTTTCAACAGCTACTATTCCATCCAAGGAGTCGTAACCAACTGCCAACTTTATACGGCCTCTTTCTTGCCTAATGCACAGGCTCTTTCTGGGAAGGGCTACTTTACCTTGATTCTCTCAACAAAGCTATTTTGCTACGAAAAAGCCCCGGCCTGGGTAGGTCGGGGCTTTTTCATTACTCCTGGTCGTCCTGCCACTCTTCCGACTGTACTTCTTCGAATTTAAACCACTGGTGCAGCCAGATCATAATGTATCTCATCGATAACCACTCTTAAAGTTTTGAAATCATTCAATCAAATATAAAACAATTAATATCACTAATTCTTGTTAATATGGCTTTATTGTAAAATATATTTCATTTACTCGTATCTTATATCTCATGACTTGGTTTATCAGGCACTGCCCGTAACCAATTATAAGCTGATTCAATATCCTCGAATGTGTCTACTATCGGCCGCGTGGTATAGCCGACAACTTTATTGATATCGGCACGAGCGGGCCAATCATGAGCCATAACCCAGGCAATAGCTATTACACCCTCATCGGCTAGCGCTTGGAAAAATTCCTGTCCAATCCACCGTACTACTTCACTCCAGCCGTCGAGTACTTGACTGCTGTCGTTTAGAATCTTGTTGCTCTTGGTCTGGCGTATCTTGTTTAAGATGGTTACGCACCCTGCCAACGACGATTCGTCGTCGTGTTCCCCGCGCCAGGTTACATACAGCCACTTAGTCACCATATCATACATGATGGTAATGCCGGGTTTTTCAAATAAGGTTTGCATAGGGAGTGTGGTTAGTGGAACAGCAAGTACGCTTATATACACATTTTAATATACTTTTAACCGCGGTTACGTTGACGCAGCATATCATACCCAAAATCAGGAACGCAGAACGGGCGTTTGGTGGAGTACCAAACGCCCGTTCTGCGTTCCTGATTTTGGGTGCGAGCCTAGCTTCGAATAACTCGTAGCTGCTTTTTCAACGCTTCAATGCGGCCCTGGGCCTCGTCGATTCGGCCCTGGTACTCTTCCCGGAGCTGCGCCGCGTTTTTGGAGCGGGCGAAGAATTCCAGGTTGGTCTTCAAGGTTGAAATATCGTTTTCCAGCTCGTTGATTTCGCGGCGTAGCGCCTGCTCTTTCTTGTAGAGTTGCTGCTGCGAATCGGGGCTGGCTTTGAGGCGCTCCACTTGCAAGTTGAAGAGAAGCTCTGCCCGCTCCTGGTACGACAAGGCGGGCACGGTATCAAGGTACTTACCCATCAGGCCCTGGAACCGCTCGTCGGCGCGCTCGTTGCCGCCGCGGGGGTTGCCCTCCGTGGCTCCAGCGGCCTGCCACTCCTGCACGTGCTGCCGGAAACCGTCTAGGCTACCAGGGGCATCGGGTGAAAGCGCAGCAATATCCGCGGCTAGTTGGTCGAGGTGGGCAGTCTGAGCCTGGCTGGCCTGCTGTACCTTTTCCTGGCGCTGCTTCACTTCCTGGTTTTTACGGTCGAAGAAAGCGTCGCAGGCGGTACGGAACCGGTTCCAGATTTTGTCGGACTGCTTTTCCGGCACCCGGCCGATGGTCTTCCAGTCCTTTTGCAGCCGAATTACCACTTCGCGGCCCTGCTCCCAATCGGGGTTGGCTAGGGCAGCTTCCGCCTGTTCAATCAACTCCAGCTTGCGCTTGAGGTTGCCGTTTTTCTCTTCATCAAGCGCCTTGAAGAACTGGTTTTTGTGCTGGAAAAAGCCTTTGTAAGCCCCCCAGAACTGCTTGTTCATGGCGTCGGCCTTGTCGCGGGGTACAAGGCCGGCGGCGTCCCACTCCTCTTTCAGCTTTTGCAGCTCGTCGGTTTTGGCGCGCCACTCGTTCACACGCTCCGTGTGAAAATCGCCGAAGGGGACCAACTGCTCCAGTAGGGCCGTTTTGCGGGTTAGGTTGGCATTTTCCTGGGTGGAGCGGACATCTAAAAACTCTTTCTTGCGGTTGTGCACTTGCTCGGAGGCTTGCAAGAACCGCTGCCACAGGGCTTCGCGCTGCTCGTTCGGAACGGGCCCGATGTGCTTCCATTCTTCGTGTAGCTGGCGCAGGTCGTTGAGAGCTTTGTTGATGCTCGACTGCTGGGCCAGCGCCTCGGCACGCACGATAAGCGCTTCTTTGGCTTCGAGGTTGCGGCGGCGGTCCAGCTCTTTCATCTCGAAGAACAACCCGCGGTTGTTGTAGAAGATGTCGAGCAGGGCGTGGTAGCTGTTCCACAACTCCTGGGTGTCTTTTTGCGGCACGGGGCCGGTGGCTTTCCAGTCGTTTTGCAGGGCCTTGATGCGGGCCGAGCTGTCCTTGGTTTCGGCCGACTCAACCAGCAACCGCAACTGGGACAGCAGGTGCTGCTTGTGCACCAGGTTGCGGGCGCGCTGCTCATCCTCGGCTTTGGCGTCGCGCACGCGGCTGTCGCGGAACTCCTGCATCAGCTTGGTCAGTTCCTGGTAGCCTGCGGGGCCGGTGTAGGTGAAGTCGTCGGGGGCATTGCCGGCTTCGGTGAACTGCTGACGAGCGGCGGCGCGGTCGGCTTTGCTGCCGGTTTCGTATTGGCGGTAGAGGTCGGTGATTTGCTTGCGGTTCTGGCGGGCATCGGGGCGGCGCAGGAGCTCCACCAGATGGGCGGTTTGCGCGGGCAAATCAAGCGTGGCGAAATCCACGCCCGGTGTTTCCGGCACAAACTCTTCTTCCTCGGCGCTGTGCTCGGTATCCGGCGCGGTATTCTCGGGCGTAGCCGGTGTTGGCGACGAGGTAGTCAGGTGCGCAATGCCTTCGGGGAAATCCTCGATTTCGGGCGCAGCGTGCAGCTCTTCTACCGGCAGGTTGGTGTCGGGCGTGGCTTCGGGGGTGCCTTGCGCGTCTACAGCGGCTGAGCTGGCTGCGGCAGGCGTTTCCGCAGCTACCGCCGACGGCGACGCAGCTGGTTCCTCGGCAGGGGCAGCCGACGGCTCGGAGGGAGCCGCTCCGGCTTCTACCACCGTGGTAGGCTGCTGCTCAGTGGGCACCGCCGACTCCTGGGCGCTGGCTACTCCGGGGTTGTCCGGGCCGTAATGGTCTTCGGCGCGGGCCTGCGAGTCGGAAACGGCGGGGTCGTGGGGGGGCACCTGGGTTCCGGCAGAGCCTGGGGTTACGTCGGGCGCTACCGCCTCGGCGGGGGCTTCGGCCGTACCGGCACCGGCGGGCTGCCCGCTCGGAAGGTGGGTTTCGGTGGCGGGCTGCTCGATAATATCGGGCGTTGAGGCCTCCGCCGGGTCCTGCTTGGAGCGGATTTCAGTTAAACGACGCTCTAAAATGCTCATCGGTGATTCCGAATCCTCGTTAGTAGAGCTGGTGGGGGTGTTGTCGTTTTCGGGTAGCATACAATTCAGCGAAAAAGGCCCAACCGCGTCCCACAAAGGAACTAGCGGCGGGCGACGGGGAAGGAAGGGTATTAGTTCAGGCGCGGATCGACGGGGTAGTTGGATAGGGCCCGGAAGCGCCCACCTTTTTCCCGCAGAATCGCCTGCCAAAAGGCATCATTGTCCAAAGTAAAGACTTTCCCGGCAGCATCCGGATGCACAATCCAAACATTCTCCCCGATTTCCTCGGCGAGCTGCCCGGCCGTCCAGCCAGAGTAGCCAGCGTAGAAGCGGACGGCCTCCGGCGCCAGCTCACCACTAAGCAGTAAGCCCACCAGCACCTGGAAGTCGCCACCCCAGTACACACCCTGGCCCAGGTCAATGGCCTCGGGCACATCGGGGCGCTGGTGCAGGTAATGAAGGGTGTCGGGCTGCACCGGGCCGCCGATGAGCAGGGGCAGTTGCGCCACCGGCGAATCGGCGGGTACGGGCAGTTGCAGCACGTCGGACAGGTTTAGGTTGGAGGCGCGGTTGAGCACGAGCCCAAACGAGCCGTCCTCTTCGTCGTGCCGGCACAGCAGCACCACGGAGCGTTCAAAGTTAGGATCACCAAGGAAGGGCTGCGAAATCAGCAGGCTGCTGGAACGAAGACGAGGCATGGGTTTCTACTTAGTAATAGTGTGCACCTGGCGCAGGCCGATAGAAAGCAGGCCCGCGCTTGAATTCCAGACAGTGGAACGTAAATACGTACGTTTAGTACGTCAGACGGGCCGCCGGAGGTTCCCTGCCTATCGGCATTGTGTTACCTTGCGGCCCGGTTTGTTGCTGGTTATTCGTTGTAGGTTCTTGGTGGTTGGCTGTTCGACGCTTGCTTAAGCGTGGTAGCCAAGTCAACACACCACCCAAAATTAACCCTTCAACCCAACCCCAAAATCGAAAAACGAAGAACCAAAAACCCACAACGACTATGCTCGACCCGCACCTGGCCGACCTGCGCAAAACCTACGCTCAGCGTACCCTTTCCGAAGCGGATGTGTTGCCCGGCGCTGTTCCTCAGTTTCGGGTGTGGCTCGATGAGGCCCTGCAAGCTAAACTGGACGAGCCCACGGCCATGACGGTTTCCACAGTATCAGAGGAGGGCCAGCCGTCGGCGCGGGTGGTGCTGCTCAAAGGCCTGCCCGACGACGCGGGGTTTCTGTTCTATACCAATTACAAGTCGCGCAAGGGCCAGGAGCTGGCGGCCCGGCCGCTGGCCGCCCTCACGTTTTTCTGGCCGGGGCTGGAGCGACAAGTGCGGGTGGAAGGTCGGATAGAGAAAGCCCCTGATTCGTTGTCGACCGAGTATTTCCAGAGCCGGCCGCGCGGCAGCCAGATTGGCGCCTGGGCCTCGCCCCAGAGTCAGGTAATCGAGAGCCGGGAAGCGTTGGAAAGCCGGGAAAAAGAGTTGGAAGCGGAATTTGCGGGTCAGAACCCACTCCCCCGCCCTGCGCACTGGGGCGGCTACATTCTGCGGCCGCACCGCGTAGAGTTCTGGCAGGGCCGCCCCAGCCGCCTCCACGACCGAATCGTGTATGAGCTGGCCGGTGACACCTGGCGCCTGAGCCGCCTGGCACCGTGAGTCAATTAAAAATTAAGAATGAAGAATTAAAAATGGGGCGTTGCTTCCTGGATGCAGGAATTGACGCTCACTCCCGATTCATTCTTAATTTTTAATTCTTAATTTCTAATTCCTTTCCCCTTGGCTGAAATTCAACCTTTGCGCGGCTGGCGCTACAATCCGGTGCTGAGCCAGCAAATAGATGAGTATGTGTCGCCGCTGTTTGATGTCGTGTCGCGGAAGCAGCGGGAGGCCCTCTATCAGAACCCGCTCAACAGCATCCACCTTTCCGTACCGCGTGGCGACGATGCGGCTGGTGCGGCCCTACAACGGCTCCAGGAGTGGCAGCAGGCCGGGGTACTGCGCCAGGACGAGCTGCCGGGCATTTACGTGTATTATCAGTACTTCCGGCTGCCGGGCAGTACCCGCGAGTTTTGCCGCAAAGGCTTTATGTGCCACATCCGGGCCTACGCCTGGCCTGAGGAGGTGATATTACGCCACGAAAACACGCTGCCGGCTTCCGTCAACGACCGGGCCGAACTATTAGCTCGCACCGAGTTCCAGACCAGCGCCACTCACGGCCTCTACCGCGACGACGAGTTCACCTTGGAACGGTGGATGGACGAGGCCATGCAGGACCCGCTTTACGAAACCACCGAAGACTACCAGGGCGCCCGCGACGTGCTGGCCGTCATTCAGGACACCAACGTTATCCGGCAGTTTCAGGCGGTGCTGGCGCGGCGGCAGGTGATACTGGCCGACGGACACCACCGCTACGAAGGCTCCTTGGCGTATCGGCAGGCTCAGTTGGCGGCTACCCCCAACGCAACCGGGCAGGAAGGCTGGAACTACCACCTGATGTACCTCACCAACTCGGCCGCCGACGACCTGCGGATTCTGCCCACCCACCGCTTGCTATTGGATCTGCCCGGCGCCCTCACCGACGCTGAGCTGCTGGCCCGACTGGAACCGTATTTCACGGTGCTGCCCAAGGAAGACGCCTACGACCTGCCCGAGCTGATTGCCGGCAAGCCCTGGGCGTTTGGGCTGTACTTGCAGGGCGGCCAGGCCTACAAAATCCGGCTGCGGCCCGAGGTGCACGCGCAGCTTAGCTGGGACACTACGCCCGAAGTAAAAGCGCTGGATTTGACGGTGCTGCACTTCTTTGTGCTGGAAAAAGCCCTGGGCTTAGTGGGCCTGGATGCCCAACGGCAATGGCCGGGTGTGGCCTACGTGCGGAGCTTTTCAGAGTGCCTCACGCGGGTGGATGCCGGCGAGGCCCGCGCCGCCTTTATTACCAACGAGGTAACCATGCAAGAGGTGGAGCAAGTCTGCCATTCCGGGGCCGTTATGCCGCCCAAGTCCACCTTTTTCTACCCCAAAACTATTGGTGGCTTCCTCTTCAGCAGCATCCGCGCCGAAGAAACCACCCATCCGTTTTTAGTTGAATTGATGACTGATTGTTGATTGCTGGATGGTTGCTTGACAACCTTTCATCGTTGCGGGTGTGCCAAACAACGAACAATTCAACAATCAGCAATTCGGCAATACAACAATTTAACAATCAATCCATGCACCTCATTCTGGCCTCTAACTCGCCGCGGCGGCGGCAGCTGCTCACCGACCTAGGCGTGCCCTACACGGTACGCTTGCAGGAAGTGGACGAGTCGTTTCCGGCGCACCTGCGCCGCGCCGAGGTTGCCGAGTACCTGGCCGCTCACAAAGCCAGCGCCTACCGGGCCGGCTTGGCCCCCGACGAGGTAGTTCTTACGGCCGATACCATCGTTTGCCTCGATGATGATGTGCTCAATAAACCTGCCGATACCGCCGAAGCCATTCGGATGCTCACCCGCCTGCAAGGCCGCGCCCACGACGTATTCACGGGCGTGTGCCTGCTTGCCGGCGACGGCCGGCAGGTGGTCTTTTCCGACCGAACCACCGTACACTTTCGCGCTTTATCCAACTCAGAAATAGCACACTACGTCCATACCTATCAACCATTGGATAAAGCCGGAGCCTATGGGGCACAGGACTGGATTGGGATGGTAGCCGTGACGCGGCTGGAAGGCTCTTACTACAACGTGATGGGCCTGCCCGTGCACCGCGTCTGGGACGAGCTGGCGAAGCTGGGCTTCCCGCTGGCCGTCTGATTTGTTCCGGCTTATGCCTGCCCCTTCAGCCATTTCCTTCCGCTTTTTTGTGGCCTTCGGGCTGTTGTGCATGCTGGCGGGCAGTGGGTTTCTGCTGCTGATTTTTGGGCCCACCTCCTACGCCCAAGTGCAAGAGTTGGGTCGCCACACTTACCACGAAGGCGGTTACCGCTACCTACCGCTGGCCGTTACCCCAAGTAGCTACCAGTTGTTGCGCTACGGCTTGGTGGCGGTAGCGCTTGGCAGTTTCGGTGGATTGGTGGCGCTGAGCAGCAACCACACCACCGCTTTCCGGCGAGAAGCTCAACTATTCAGGCAGGAGTGCTATCAGGCTTGGGTAACGCTGGGTAGCGTGTGGCAGCAGCTGCCACGGCTGGAAAAGCTGATAGCCTGCGGACTACTGGCGCTGATTCTGGCCGTACGGGTCTGGTACCTGATTAATTATGTATTGGGCACCGATGAAGTAGCTTCCTACGACTATTTTGTGCGGCCGGGCCTGCTGACCATTAGCTGCTTCTACCCCATTCCCAACAACCACTTACTGTTCAATTTCACCTGCTGGCCGCTTACCTTCTTCACTGATAATACCCGGCTGGTGATGCGCCTGCCCACGTTTGCTGCTTCGATGGCAGGTACCACTTTCGGCTACCTGCTGTTGCTGCGCTGGAGCAATTTTCGGGTAGCTACGCTGGCTACGGGCCTTTTTAGCTTGCTGCCGTTGAGCTTATACTACGCAGTAGCGGGCCGAGGCTACTTTCTGCAGCTCACGCTGTTGCTGCTGGCCTTTTTTGCGGCGCTAGCAGTGCTGCGGAGCCGTACGTACCAACGGCTAGGTTGGGCGGTGTTTATTGCTACCAGTATTCTGGGCTTCTATGCTATTCCTACGTTTCTGTACCCGTTCGTGTCGTTGGCACTGGGGCTTTTGCTGGGGCTGGGGTGGCAACGGCGCTGGGCAGAGCTACGGCAATTGGCGCTGGCGAGCTGTATTGTTGGGGTAGTGACGGCCTTGCTGTATTGGCCGGTAATCTGCGTGTCGGGTCTACAGCAGCTGATAGGCAACCGCTACGTAGCTACAATGTCCGACACCGCATTCTGGCCTCAATACCTGAAGTATCTGCGCATTTTGGCGGATATGCTGGCCGGTAACGGGCGGGTGGGTATGGTAGCAGGTGGCGGCCTGCTTGTTCTGGGGCCCGTTTGTATCTGGCTACTGCCGCGCCCACGGCAACTACTGGCTATGCTGGCCTGGCTGCTACTGCTGCTGCCACTGCCGCTCATGGCCTTTCAGCAAGTACAAGTACCCGCTCGCGCATTGCTGTATACCAGTTTCTTGGGCTGCGTACTGGGCAGTTTAGTGGCAACTTTTTTCCTCGACCGGCTGCGGCTACCGGCCCGGTGGCAACTGGCACTAGGCCTGCTGGTGGTGGCAGCGTACGGCGGATATCAGTTTCGGCGGCAGCTGGCTCCGCACCAGGATGAGGTGCGGGAGCACAACCAAATGCAAGCCGCTTATGCCTGGCTGACCCAGCAAAGCAATCCGCGGGTGCTCTTAGCGGCCCCTGATTACGAGTTGTACTTCCGGCATTACACCCAGCAAGAACACCGGCCAATGTTGCTGCACACCACCCCCGCGCCGGGCCAGGTCTACAATTTCACTGTTCAGAGACAAGGCGCCGACTCATTGCCCGCCTGGGCCTTACCCCCCTTCTACTTCCCGGTGTACCGCAACAATTTCGTCGTGATTTATGCCCGTGCGCGCAACTAGACTACGGTTGCAGCTTGAGAGCGTAGATAACAAAAAACAAATTCTTTCTAAAAGAAAACCAACTTGGAAAAACTATTTTCCATTTAATTAGTACAGAATATTATCAGTATATTCACACTGACACACCCTTCTGTACTTTCCTATGCAAGCCGTTCCCTTCAGCCAGCAAGAGTCTTCCGCTCTTTTAGCCAACTTTCAGCAGCAGAACTACCATCAGTTTTCGTACGGCATTATTCGTAAAGTACTGGAAACAAAGCACTACCATACCAACGAACCGCTCGTGGTAAACGCCCTCATGGAAGTAATGGGCAATGTGCTCGACCAATTCAAGGTTGCCGACGCCGACCAAGAATTTGTACAGCAGCTTTCCACCGGCTTATACAATCTCCTGCTGCAAGTGGAATGCGTGGAGGCTAATTAAACGCACGTTGCGGCGACTAATGCCCTCCGCGGGCCAATAGGGCAATGCCTCCCACCACCAGCAGCAGCCCTATGGCTTGCGGCCAGGCCAACGTTTCGCGCAGTACCAGCACACCCAGCACGGCCGTTAACAGCACCGATCCTCCCACGATAAGAGGCGTGCCAACCGAAGCCGGAGCGCCTTTGCTGTACACGGCAAAAGTCAGGATTTCCGCTACCCCAATGCTGGCCCCGGCTAAAGCCGCCAAGGCTAAACCACGGCTAGTAAATAGCGTAGCTGGCAGCGTGCCGCGCAAGTACAGCAGCAACAGCAGCCCCGCTCCTACCAGAGCGGCTACCACCTGCAATACCACGGCCCCTGCCATTGCGTGAATCTGCCCGGCAGCGGTCTTAATCAATAGGTTGTAGCAGGCCATGCCCAACGCGGCGCAGGCCGCCAGCGCCAGCCAGTTCATGCCTCGTCTGGAGTAGCTCCGTCGGTATCCGCGTCCTGGAGGCGGGCCAGCAGATCCTGCTGAAGCTGCTGCCAGCTGGCGTATTCTTCGCCTGTAGCCCGCGCTGCCTGTAGCTCCGACCTCTCCAGCACGGCCTGTACGGCTTCTTCGGCCAGTTCGCGGAGGTCTTCGCCATCGGCATCAAGGTGAACTACGGCTGGCAGCAGACCGGGCGGCAAATCGGCGGCGGGCTTGCCGAGTACGGCGGCTACTATTTCGGCGGCGGCCAGGGCTACGTGCGCATCATCCAGGGCTACGGTACCTTCTTCCTCGGCAGCTGTGGCCAGCGCCTCATACAGCATCGCCTCGTTCGGGTTTTCCAAAAACTCCTCGGCGAAGTCCGCCGCTGCATCATTGTCGAAAGTGTAGTGGCTCCAGGTACTCATAGGGCGTGGTATGGTGGGTAGCAGAAGGCTATTAGTACGTGGAATTCCCTCTTATGGTCAATAGCCAGGCAAACAGTTCCTTACCTGAACTTCTCTTTGAGCAGCTCGATTTCCACGGCTGGCGCAATCTTCTCGTAGAGGATGTGGTACGCCGCCGACGTAATGGGCATGGCTACTTGCAGCTTTTTATTGAGT
Organism: Hymenobacter telluris; assembly: GCF_017313265.1. Classification (GTDB taxonomy): domain Bacteria; phylum Bacteroidota; class Bacteroidia; order Cytophagales; family Hymenobacteraceae; genus Hymenobacter; species Hymenobacter telluris. Next base: position 123,383 of record NZ_JAFLQZ010000006.1, read on the forward strand.
TCGTAGATGCTTTTCACGGCGTAGTAGCCCTCGGCTATCATGTTCATTTCCAGCTGTGCCGACTTCACCGAGTAGCCCCGGCCCACCATGCTGCCGAAGGTGCGGTTGCGTGAAAACTGCGAGTAGGCCGTCACCAGCAGGTCGCCGAGATAGGCCGAGCCCGACAGGTCGCGGGGCTGGGGGTTGAGGGCGTGCACGAAGCGGCGCATTTCCTGCACGGCATTGCTGACCAGCACCGCCTGAAAATTGTCGCCGTAGCCCAGGCCGTGCGCAATGCCCGCGGTGAGAGCAATGATGTTCTTCATCACGGCGAAATACTCGATGCCATCCAGGTCTTGGGCGGGGTTGGCTTTCACGTAGCGGTTGCGCAAGAGCCGGCAGAAATCCTCGGCCAGCACAGAATCGGGCGAGCCGATGGTGAGGTAGCTTTGCTTTTCCAGCGCCACTTCCTCGGCGTGGCACGGCCCGGCCACCACCCCAATTTGGGTGTGCGGTAGCCGAAACCGCTCGGCCACGTAGTCGGTTACCAGCACGTTTTTGCCGGGAATCATGCCCTTGATGGCAGAAATAACCCGCTTGTTGCGTAGCGCATCACGGTCCAGCTTTTCCAGCACACCCTGCACAAACGCGGCCGGCACGCCCAGCACCAGCCAGTCGGCCTCCTTCACCACCTCTTCCAGGTCGGTGGACGGAAACACGCGGGTCAGGTCGTGGGCCACCGACGAGAGGTAGCGGGGGTTGTGGCGGGTGCTGCGCAAGTGCTGCACGTCGTCTTTGGAGCGCAGCCACCAGCCCACGCGGGACCCGTTTTCCGACAAAATTTTGGTGAGAGCAGTGGCCCAGGAGCCGCCGCCGAGCATGGCTATTTTTTCCAATTCGGTGGGATGTAGGAGCTGAACAATCAGGTAAAAAAGAACCGTCATGCTACGTGTGCGCAGCATGACGGTTTTGCGGAGGCCAGGCGGCCTGGCCCGGCTACGGTTAGTTGCCTTCGTTGGGGCTTTCTTTCAGGGCTTCCTTATTGAGGCTTTTGGCATCCTTCACATCCACCAACGTGCCGTCTTTCAACGTTTTGGCCACCGCCCGGAACGGCCCACTCACCACCTGCGTACCGGCTTGCAGCCCGCTCAGAATTTCGATGTTCTGGAAGTCGCTGATGCCGGTTTTCACGGGCGTCAGCACGGCTTTGCCGTTCTTAATAACGAAAACCACTTCCTGCACGTCGGCGGCTTTGGGGGCCGCTGCAGTTTCCGGAGAACCGCCGCCACCACGGCCCACGCGCACGGCGGGGGTTTTGGCCGCGTCCTTGTCGGCCGTCATGGTGCTGTCGGAGCGGGTGGTAACGGCGGCCAGCGGCACACTCAGCACGCCGGTTTTTCGGTTGGTGATGATGTCCACCGAAGCTGTCATGCCGGGGCGGAACGGTACCGTGGTACGGCCATTCACGGTGCGCTGCAAGTGGCGGTACGAGTCGGGCAGCAGCCGGATGCGCACCTCGAATTCGGTCACAGCTTCGGCCGTTAGGGCGTCCTTGGCGGTGTTGGCAATGCTGGTTACCAAGCCCCGGAACTTCTCGTCCTTGCTGGCGTAGGAGTCCACTTCCACCACGGCCGAGTCGCCGAGCTGCACGTTGATGATGTCGTTTTCATTCACGTTCACCCGCACTTCCATAGAATTCAGGTTGGCAATGCGCATGATTTCGGTACCCGCCATCTGCGACGTACCCAGCACCCGCTCGCCTTTCTCCACGTTCAGCTTGCTCACGGTGCCGCTTACCGGCGCGTAGATGGTGGTTTTGTTGAGGTTTTTGCGGGCATCGTCCAGGCTGGCCTGGGCGCTGGCCACGTTGCTTTGGGCGGCCCGAATGCTCTGGCGGGCGCTGTTCAGCTCTTCCTGCGAGGCTTCGTAAGCGGCTTTGGCCGCCTCATAGTCGGCCAGCGAAATCACCTTTTGCTTGTAGAGCGAGGCATTGCGCCGGTAAGTCAGCTCGGTTTGCTTGGCACTGGCTACCAATTGCTGCAACCGGGCCTGGGTCTGGCCCACGTTGGCGCGCTGGGTGTTCACCACCGCCGACTGCTGATTAACCAGGGCCTGGTAGTTGTCGGGGCGAATGCGCAGCAGCAGCTGGCCTTTCTTCACTGAGTCGCCTTCCTGCACATACAGCTCAATAATCTCCCCCGATACGTCGGGCGAAATCTTCACTTCGGTTTCGGGCTGCACTTTGCCCGAGGCACTCACCTGCTCCACAATGTTGGCGGTAGTAGCCTTGGCTGCCGTTACCTCCGTACCGGTTGGCTTGCCCCACCAGCCCTGTTTCTTCCCCACTACAAAGCCACCAATCAGCACAACGGCCAGGATCAGAAGAGTGTAGAGTAAGCGGTTATTTTTCATGAAAGAGTAAGTGAGTAGCTGAATAACTGAGTAAGTGAGCAACTGAGTAAGTGAGTAACTGAGTAATCGGTTTGATAGCACTGTCGAGCATACAGACCGACTACTCAGTTACTCACTTACTCAGTTGCTCTCTAGAGCGCCAGCGGCCGGCCCTGGTAGAAGTCGAGCACTTTGCGCCGGAAAATAAACTGGTACTTGTTCTGAATCATCGTCGATTCGGCAGTAGCCAGGTTATTCTTGGCAATATTAAACTCCGTGCCGTTGAGCAGCCCATTGTTGAAGCGAATTTCGGCGTTGCGGTAGGCGGTAGTCAGCGCTTCCACCTGCCGCCGGGAGGCCCCAAACTGGCGCTGGGCGGCTAGGGCGTCGGCGTAGGCCTGCTGAATATTCTGCCGCAGCGTCAGGCGCACCTGCTCGGCATTCAGGCGGGCCTGCTGCACCCCAATCAGGGAGCGTTGCACGTTGGTGCGCACCTGCAAGCCGTTGAGGATGGGAATGTTGAGCGAGAATTGCAGCTGCCGGCCCAGGTTCTGGTCGAGCTGGTCCCAGTACCGCTGCGAAAGCACCGTGGTGTTGCGCTGGTACAGCAGCACGTTCAGCGGAATAACAGGCCCACCGCCCGGCTGCTCCACGAAAAACGTGGTTTTGCGGGCCGTCGAGTCGCTGCCGACCGAGGTAACGGTGCGCGCCGACGAATACCCCGTAAACACGCTGCCCCCAAACACCAGCCGCGGCAGATACGCCCCGCGGGCTACGTCCACGGTGGCCTCGGCACTGCGCACGCGCAGCTCGGCGGTCTTGATTTCGGGTAGCAGTGTTAGGGCCGTTTGGTAGGTGGCGGCGGGGTCTTCGCTGAGTGGCGCCTGCTCGTCGGGGTCGGCCAGCTCGGGCACCTGAATCTGGAAACCGCCCTGCGACGCCTCATCCAGGTTCATGAGCTGCATGAGTTGCAGGCGGGCAATATCGCGCTGGTTTTGGGCCGTAATCACGCTCAGCTCATCGGAGGCTAACTGGGCCTGGCTGTCGAGCAGGTTGCTTTCCGCTACCGAACCCGCCTTCAGCAGCTTCTGGGTGCGCTCCACTTGCTGCTGCGTGCTGTTGAGCCGCGCTTGGTTGGAGCGAATGAGCTCTTCGGACAATACCAGCTGCAAGAACTGCGACGCAATGTTGAGCGAGAGGTCGTTGCGGGATTTTTGAATATCGCCCAGGCTGGCCTGATAGTCCAGCGTGTTGCGCTTGATGGTGTTGCGCAGCTGAAACCCCTGGAACAGCGTGACCTGGGTAGCCCCCGAGAAGTTGTTGGAGCGGGTGGTTTGGTTCTGGAATTCAAACGTGAGCGGGTTTACGCTCTGGCCGTAGTTCCAGGTTTGGCTGCCGTTGAGGTTGGCCGTGGGTAGCAGTGCGGCCTTGCTTTGCCGCAGCACGGCACTGCCATTCTCGGCCGTCAGTTGGTTTTGGCGTACGGTCAGGTTGTGCTCCAGGGCGTAATCAATGGCGCGTTGGAGCGTCCAGGGGCCGGTAGCCACCTGGCTGGCCGCCAGCGTGCCGGCGGGCGGCTGCGTGGGGGGCGTAGTTTGGGCGCCTACCGGGCCGGCGGCGCCGAGCAGCAGCGCCAGGGCCCCGGCCCAGGGCAAGGTGCGCGGTAGCAGCGTAGCAGTTGGGTTCATATGGTTAGTGCTTGGTGCTTGGTGCCTGGTGCTTGGTGCTTCGTTGTTTGTTCATCATAATTAAAACAATCTAGGCACCAAGCACCAGGTACGAAGCACTAATCGATAGTAGGAATGTAGGTCACGCGGTGCACCCAGCTCAGCTGGCGCAGGTAAGCCAGCGTAATATCTTTAATGCTGGAATCCATTTCAATGAATTGCCGGGCAATATCGTTTTTGCCTTTCCTCGACACGAGCATGGTAGCAATATTACAATCGTCGTGGGCAATGACGGAGGCAATAAAGGCAATGGAGCCCTTGGCGTCGTCGGCATCGAGGATGAGCGTGTGCAGGCTGCCCGAGAAGTCCGACGGAAAGCCATCCACTTCCACAATCCGGATGACGCCGCCGCCCCGGCTCTGGCCCAGCACTTCCACCGCCTGCCCGGTTTGCTCGTCGCGCAGTTGCAGCCGGATGGTGTTAGGGTGCATGGTGGAAGCGTTGCCCACGCCCTGGAACGTGTACTGCAACCCGGCCTGCTGGGCGTGCTCGAAGGCCTCGCGAATACGCACATCGTCGGTGGCCATGCCCAGCAAGCCCGCCACAATGGCGCGGTCGGAGCCGTGGCCCTCGTAAGTGCGGGCGAAAGAGTTGTAGAAGGTGATGGTGGCGTGAGTGGGCGTGCTGCCCAGAATCCGGATGGCCGCCCGCGCAATGCGCACCACGCCCGCCGTGTGCGAGGAGCTGGGCCCGATCATCACGGGGCCAATCATGTCGAAAATACTGCTTTTCTCAGCCATAAGACGGGGTAAAGGTATCAGATTACAAGTGTCGTACCTTAAAAAAAGCCGTTTCAAGCCAGCAAAGGCAGTTCTTAGCATGCAAGCACTTGGTCATGTATCCTACTTTTCTCGTTTTCAAATATCCTGAGCTGCGCGTTCAGAATACCCGGCAAGATAGCTGAAGTGCTACTGCTTCACACAGATGCAGCCACCACCAAAAGCGTTGCTTCGCGGCTCGAAAGGTAGGTAAAAAAGCAATTGGCTGAACAGGCGAACCGACACCTTACGTTGGAAGCCGGCATTGCCCTGTTTATCGGGTGGCGCACCCACGGCTGCGCTGCATGCAACAACTGCCTTGCCTCATTTATCAGCCGGTTAACGTAGGGAGTCTTCAACCTGGAGCAGGAAAGGGCCGTTTGTGGGCGAGCAGGCGGCACCGTATTCTGTAGCTGGTGAAAGCAAGTTGCCTGCGCTGCTGCCTTCACGCGTTCTGAATTTTCTGATTTCTTCGTTTATGCGTTTTTTCACCATGCCTCTGTTGGCAGTTGCACTCTTGTGGAGCGTGAGCAGCTGCAACACCACTACCGACCAGCCAACGACCTCGCCCGCCGCGCCAACCGAGCCAACAGGTCGTACTGCGGCGGCGGCCTCCCCTAGTGCGCTCCACCAGGCAAATCAGGAAGCACCGGTTTCATTGGCTGGAGAAACGTTTCGCTTAAAGTCGTTTCCACTGGATAATACTGCCGGCGAAGCTCCGCAAGTCACTATCTACCTATATCCAAGCCAGCAACCCGACAGCGTTTTGGTGGGCGTAGATACTGAGCCTTCGGTGCTTGACCCAGACCAGGGTACGCGGCTGGGCGTTCCGAAGTCGGCCGTCCTGCTTTTCCAGACCTATTATGCCGGCGCGGGGCACCACTACTACGCTGTAGCCGAAGGCAACCAGCTACGCGTGTACCGCCGAAAACTGGAAGAGGCAACGCCGGAAAACGAACACGCAGCCCGTCCGCCGTGGCAACTCTTCAAAACGTTCGGTTTTTTCACGAGCGGCGCACGCCAACTCCAGCCCTGAAACAGTTGGCAGCTCCCGTTACCAGTGGTAGAGCAGCTCCGCTACACCTCAGCCTTTCGTAAAGGCATCGGCCTCTTTACCTACCCTGCCACCGGCGCTGCACGGCGCGGGCGTGTTATATGGTTGCTGGCTAGCCCGCGGAAACCGTAAAGTTTAGTGCGCTTTCATTTGGGCAGCGGAATGGCAGCTTACTTTTGTTGACATAGCTGAGCTTCTACCTCGTTACCATGCCTGATTTCACCGCGCCTACTTTGCCAGACGATGTTGCCCACCCCACCGGGCTACTGGATACCCTGCTTACGATGTCGTTGACGGCCGTTGCGGTTCTGCAACCCCTCTACGACGAACACGCAGAGGAAATCCGTGACTTTGCCTGGGTGCGCCTCAATCCGGCGGGCCAGCAGATGCTGGGGCAACCCGAGCGCCCACCCGCAACGCTACTCACACTGTTTCCAACGGCCAAAGAGGATGGCGTATTCGAGGTGTGTCGCCAGGCATTTAAAACCGGGGAGCTGAAGCGCTACCAAACCTATTACCAAGCCGACGGCCTGGACGGGTATTTTCTGCTTATTGCCCAGCGCTACGCAGACCTTCTCGTCGTTAACTTCACGGATACCAACGACCGTCCTCGCACGGATGTGGAGGAAGCGTTGCGCCAAAGCCAGGCCCGGGAGCAAGCGGCGCGGGCCGAAGCCGAACTGCGGCGCGGCGAACTACAACGCGTGTTTGAGCAGGCCCCTACGGCCATTGCCGTGTACCGCGGCCCCAACTACACTATTGAGCTGGCCAACCCCACCGTGGCCCGGCTCTGGGGACGCACGCAGGAGCAGCTTATTGGCAAAGGATTGTTTGAGGCCCTGCCCGAAGTAGCCGGCATGGGCTACGAGCAATTGCTGGATGAGGTAATGGCAACCGGCAACCCGCATGTGGCCCACGCCATGGAGGCCCAGCACGACCGTAATGGCCAGCGCGAAACGGTGTATTGGGACTTCGTGTACGTGCCCACGTATGCCGCCGATGGGCACATTGATGGGGCGATGGTAGTGGCCAACGAAGTAACCGAGCAGGTGCGGGCCCGCCAGCGCCTCGAGCAGCTCAACCAGGAGCTGGAAGCCCGGGTGCAGGAACGCACCCAGGCCTTGGCCACACAACAGGCCCTACTCGGCCAGATTCTGCAACAGGTACCGGCCTGTATTGCCACGCTCAGCGGCCCCAATCATCAGTATACCTTCTTCAACGAGCCTTATCAGCGCCTGTCAGCCAACCGCACAGTGCTCGGCAAAACCGTAGCCGAAGTGTTTCCGGAAGTGGTGGAACAAGGTTTCATTGAGCTACTGGATGGCGTATACAGCTCCGGCGAGCCATTTATTAGCCGCGACATGCCCGCGCAGCTGTATGATGTGGCTACCGGCCAGCCGGAGCTCTCCTACATTGACCTTATCTACCAGCCGCTGTTCAACGATGCGCAGCAGGTACACGGCATCCTGGCCTTTGCAATTGATGTGACGGAAAAGGTGCAGTCGCGCCGCCAGGCCGAAATGCTGCAAGAGGCCATGCTTGCCGCCACCCAGCGCCAAGTGCAGGAGCGGGAGGCCCTGTACCAGATTTTCGAGCAAACGCCCGCGGCTATTTCGCTGACCTCCGGCCCCGACCATCACTACATCTACCTTAACACCGCCTGCCAGACGCTGTTTGCCGGGCGCGAGTTGCTGGGCCGGACCGTGGCGGAGGCCCTGCCCGAAGCCAGCAGTCAGGGCCTGCTGGCCCTTATTGATCAGGTGTATCAGACCGGGGAAACTTATTTTGGCACCGATCAACTGCTGTTTTTCAACGGCCCCGACGATACGGTTGGGCATTCTCGCTACTACGACTTCACGTACCAGGCCTACCGGGAAAACGGGAATATTGTGGGCATTTGCACGTTTGCCTTCGATGTAACCGAGCAGTTTCAGGTGCGGGCCCAGGTACAACAGCTAAACGAAGAACTGGCGGCTATCAACGAGGAGCTACTGGCAACCAACGAGGAACTACTCGATACCAACAACCAGCTCCAACGCACCAACCGCGACCTAGACACGTTTGTGTACGCGGCTTCGCACGATTTGAAGTCACCGATTGCCAACATCGAGGGCTTACTCAATGCCCTGCGCGACTATCTGCCCACCGAAGTGCAGGAGCCGATGGTACCGCGCTTGGTTGGCATGATGGAGGGCTCCATTGCCCGCTTCCAGCAGACGGTTGCCCACCTCACCGACGTGTCGCGCCTGCAGCAGGGCGCAGAAGAGTTGTCGCCCGAGGGGTTGGATATTGCGCAAGTGCTGGAAAACGTCCGCCTGGACTTGCTGCCCCTGATAGAAAGCACAAACGCCGACGTGCGCATAGCAGTGGAAGCGTGTTCTAACATTCGTTTCTCCACCAAAAATATGCGCAGTGTGCTGTTCAACCTGCTCAGCAATGCCCTCAAGTACCGCACCCCCGACCGCCCTCCTCAGGTGCACGTCCGCTCCCATTGCTCAGACACTCACCTGCTGCTGGAAGTGGCTGATAATGGCCTGGGCTTGAGCGAGAAGCAGCAAAGCCAACTCTTCATTATGTTTCGCCGCCTTCATACCCACGTTGAAGGCTCCGGGGTGGGCCTGTACCTGATTAAGCGCATGATTGAAAACGCCGGCGGCAGTATCACCGTGCAAAGCCAGTTGGGTGTCGGCTCCACCTTCACCGTTTCCCTGCCCCGCCGTCCGGAGGCCCTTTCAGCACGGAGTAGCCCGTTAAACCAATAGCCTAGGCTTCTCCTGGTACACCTTCCACAGAAACTCCCCGAAGAGGGTGTTGGCCCAGGCAAACCAGGCCCGCGTGAACTTGGCCGCGTCGTCTTTGTGGAAGGCTTCGTGCATGTAGCCGGTGCCGGCGTGGGTGGCGCGCAAGCTTTCCACGCAGGCCCGGATTTCGGCGTCGGTGGAACTGGTGAGGCCGCGCATGGTAATGGCAATGGGCCAGATCATGTCCTGGCCGACGTGGGGGCCGCCAATACCTTCGGCAGCCCGGCCTTTAAAGAAGAACGGGTTGTTTTCGGAGAGCAGGAATTTTCGTGTGTTCTGGTAAATAGGGTCGGTGGCGGGTAGCGCACCCAGGTAAGGCAGGCCCAGCAGGCTGGGCACGTTGGCATCGTCCATGAGCACCTGGCTACCGAAACCATCCACCTCGTAGGCGTAGATTTTACCGTGCTGAGGATGGTCCACTACGGCGTGCTGGCGCAGGGCCACTTCCACTTCGTCGGCCAGGGCGGTGAGTTCCTGGGCCGTCTTGGAATCCTTGGTCAGCTGGGTCATCATCTCGCTGGCCTGGCGCAAACTGACCACCGCGAAGAAATTGCTGGGTATCAGGAACGAGTACAGCGTGGCGTCGTCGCTGGGGCGGAAAGCCGAGCAGATCAGGCCCACCGGGCGCACCGGGTAGCCGTAGCCGTTCATGGGCTGGGTGTCGGTGGCTTTGGGGGTTTCGCGCTGAAACTTGTAGGGACCCAGGCTGGCTTTGCGCTGCTGCTCCCGGAAGGTTTGCAGCACCGTCTGGATGGCCCGCTGCCAGGTGGCATCGAACGGGCCGGCATCCTTGGTGATTTTCCAGTAGTGGTAAGCCAGCCGGATGGGGTAGCAAAGCGAGTCGATTTCCCATTTCCGCTCGTGCACGCCGGGCTGCATGGCCGTCAGGTCCGACTTCCACTCCCCCACTTTGGTGTCGTCGCCATAGAAAGCGTTGGCGTAGGGGTCTTTGAGGATGCAGCGCGTCTGGCGGTTGATAACGCCGGCCACCAGCTGCCGCAGCTCGGCATCCTTGCCCATAAACTGCAAGTAAGGCCACACCTGCGCCGAGGAGTCGCGCAGCCACATGGCGTCAATGTCGCCGGTGATGACGTAGGTATCGGGGCGCCCGTCCCGCGTGGCGTAGGTTACGGTGGTATCCAGGGTGCTCGGGAAGCAGTTCTCGAACAGCCAGCCCAGCTCCTGATTGGGCACTTTCTTTTGGAATTCCTTGATGGCGGCTTCCACCGAGCGGCTGCGGAACCGCCGCTTTGCCTCGGCCGGGCGCACAACTGGGAAGGCGGGCGCCGCGGCCAGCAACGAGGTGGGCTGTAGCAGCGCGCCGCCGAAAAGTAGCGTGAGGCCCTGGAGGAATAGTCTACGGTTCATGGGGTTAGGGGGAAGTGGGTGGGGAGCTTTCCGAGGCAAGCTACGGTGGATTTCAGGACAGGAGAATGGAGCGGTACCAAGCGGAGAGCAGCTAAGGATGCAGATAGCCGGGTCAGGCTCAAAGGACCGGGTGTCAACTCTGCGTTGCCCAGCCATTCGTAGCTATGCATTAGCCAGCATTGCCGCTTTCAGGAATGGATTAAGGGCTAAAATATTCACGAAATGTACAATCTCCCAACAGGTGCTTAAACATTTTAGCATATTTACCCAGAAGCCTAGCCGCCAGCTAGTACTATGAGGGCAAACTTCCGCTTTCCAAGCCTATATCTGTACAAGTCAAACTCCCACTTTGCATGTTTCAATCTGCTTTGAAATGGGTTCCGCGGCTGCTGACCAGCAGCCTGTTGCTGGCAGCCACCTGGTCGTCGGGCCAGCGCCTTACTTCGTTTGTTGACCCGCTGATTGGTACCGGGGGCCACGGCCACGTTTTTCTGGGGGCCAACGTACCCTTCGGGGCCGTGCAGCTCGGGCCGCAGAACATTTTCAAGGGCTGGGATTGGTGCTCGGGCTACCATTACTCCGATAGTTTGCTGACGGGCTTCAGCCACACCCACCTCAGCGGTACCGGCGGCGCCGACCTCGGCGACGTGCTTATCATGCCGTACACCGGGGAAATCAAAACCGACAAAGGCCAGCAGAAAGCGCCCCACCAGGGCTACCTCTCGCGCTTCTCGCACCAGCGGGAAGTGGCCCGCCCCGGCTACTACGCCGTCACGCTCGACGACTACGGCATTCGGGCGGAGCTGACCAGCACGGAACGGGTGGGCTTTCACCGCTACACGTTTCCGGCCGGAGGCCGCCAGCCGGCGCACGTCATCATCGACCTGAAAGAAGGCATTGACGACCAGGCCATGGAAACGTATCTGGAGCAGGTGGACCCGCAGACCTTCGTGGGCTACCGGTTCTCGAAGGGCTGGGCCAACGCGCAGCGGGTGTATTTTGCCATCAAAGCGTCGGCGCCCGTGCCCAAGTTTGCGCTGTATGAGGAAGCCCAATTGCTGGCTGGCAAAGCCGGGAAAGGCAAGGCCACCAAGGGCGTCTTCACCTTCGACAAGGCCCCGGCCAACTTACTGCTGAAGGTGGGGTTGTCGCCGGTTAGTACCCAGAACGCGCTGGCCAATATTGCGCAGGAAATTCCGGGCTGGGACTTCGGCAAGGTGCAGCAGGCCGCCGACCAGAAATGGAACCAGGAGCTGGCCAAGCTCACCATCGAAACCAAGGACGCCACGGCCCGGCGCATCTTCTACACCTCCATGTACCACGCCCTGTTTGCGCCCGCGCTGTTTAACGACGTGAACGGGGACTACCGCGGCTCCGACGGTAAGGTGTACCCCAAGGCGCCTTTCACCAACTACACCACCTTCTCGCTCTGGGACACGTACCGCACGGAGCACTCCCTGTTCACCCTGGTGCAGCCCGAGCGGGTGAGCGGCATGATGCAGTCTATGCTGGCCATTCATCAGCAGCAAGGCAAGCTGCCCATCTGGCACCTGATGGGCAACGAAACCAACACGATGGTGGGCTACAGCGCCGTACCGGCCCTGGCCGAAGCCTACCTCAAAGGCACGCCCGGCCTCGACGGCAACCAGGTGCTGGCCGCCATGAAGACCTCCAGCACCCGCGACGACCAGGGCGTGAATTACCTGAAAACCATGGGCTTCATTCCGGCCGACAAGGAAAGCGAATCGGTGGCGAAGGCCATGGAGTACGCCATTGACGACTGGAGCATTGCCCAGGTGGCCCTGAAGCTCGGCCGCCAAGCCGACTACAAAACGTACACGGAGCGCGCCCAGTACTACAAGAAATACTACGACCCGCACACCCGCTTCATGCGCGGCCTCACCTCCGACGGCAAGTTTCAGCTGCCCTTCGACCCGATTCAGTCCATTCACCGCCAAAACAACTACACCGAGGGCAATGCCTGGCAGTACACCTGGCTGGTGCCCCACGACGTGCCGGGCCTGATCAAGCTCTTCGGCAGCGACGCCGCCTTCACGGAGAAGCTCGACAGCCTGTTTATCATCAAGGGGGATTTGGGCAGCAGCGCCTCCCCCGACATTTCGGGGTTGATTGGCATGTACGCCCACGGCAACGAGCCCAGCCACGCTACTGTGTACCTTTACTCCTACGCCGGCCAGCAGTGGAAAACGGCCGAGAAAGTGCGCCAGGTGCTGCACGAAATGTACAAAGACAAACCCGACGGCATCAGTGGCAACGAGGACTGCGGGCAGATGAGCGCCTGGTACATCCTGTCGGCGCTGGGTTTCTACCCGGTAAGCCCCAGCAGTGGGGCCTACGTGCTGGGCAGCCCCATCATCGACAAAGCCACTATTCAGTTGCCGAAGGGCAAACGCTTCGTGATTGAAACTAAAAACAACGGCCCGCAAAGCCCTTACATCCAATCAGTAACGCTCAACGGCAAGCCGTACCCCAACAGCTTCCTGCTGCACCGCGACATTGTAGCGGGCGGCACCTTGCAGCTAACGATGGGACCCCAACCTAACCGCACGTTCGGAACCGCCGCGGCCACCCGCCCCCGCGAGGTGTACAAGTAAGGAGCCTGTCGTTAAATATAACCGCACGGCATGACGGCCTTTGTATAGTATCTGTATAGTATATAGCCATTTCAAGAACGGTGTAGCGTCGTCCGTGCTGTTTACTGTTCAACGGGGAGACGCAAGCATGCGTCTCTACACCGTTCTTGAATCTGCTATAAGTTGCTGTCCGCGCAGCTTAGGAGCGGCGGGGTACTTTGGTGGAAGCCGTTTTCAGGGCGGCCAGCGTCCCATCCGAGACGTCGCCGAACAGGGAAACCCCGGCGGCACCGTTGCGCAGGGCGTTTTCTATGCCTTGCTGCACTTCGGCGTCGTTCCTGAAATCGGGTAGGAACAGGCCCGCATATAGCGGAAATTTGCCGTTCAGCGCCTGCACGCCTTCTTTGGTGGCCTGCCCAATCCAGGTCACGTTTTCTTTGTAGAAGCCGTGGTAAATCATGGGGCACACACCGCTGATGTTCCAGTTCACCCAGTCCTGCTTCACGTTGCGGTGCGCAATATCGGGGGTGGGAAACACGGCGGCGGTTATCGGCTTTTTGTAGGATTTGGCCACGTTGGTGAGCCGCCGTACCACTTCATTCACCCGCTCATACCGAAACGCCCGCCACGAGGGGCTGGCCTCGGGGTACTGCACGGTATCAATGTCGAGGCCGTATTCCGCCTTGTAGGCCGCTTTGCACACCGCGCAGTAGCAGAAGTCGTATTCGGGTAGCTCGCTGGTTTGCACAATCTTGTACTTGTCCCAGAGGTTCACCGGCAGAATCACGTCGCAGAAGCGCACGTAATCGAGGTGAATGCCGTCGACGTAGTCTTTTTTCAGGGCGGCGGCGTAGTCTTGTTCCAGGTACTGCTTCACTTCCTCGCGCGAGGGGCACAGCCAGCGGTAGTAGTCCACGTATGGCGGGTGGGTGGCGCAAGACTGGCCGTTGCGGCTCACGGCGTACCACTCGGGGTGGGCTTGCAGCAAGGTTTTCTCGCCCCGGTTCATCGTCCAGATCCAGTGGTGCGCTTCCAGCTTCTGGGCTTTGGCCGCCCGAAAGTGCTTCTCGCTGTCCTTTTCAAAGAAGATGCCCCGGATGCCCGCCTCGTAGTACTTGCGGTAGCGGGCGGCGAGCTGCGGCGCGGTGTCTTTCGAGTCGGGGTTAATCCACACCCAGTGTTTCCAGGCAGTGGGAGCGGCTACGGGCAACGCCGCCTGGGCTACGGCTGGCAGCGCGGCGGCCGACAAGCCCGTCAACAAACTGGTTCTAACGAATTTCCGGCGGCTGGTCATGGTTTCAGGGTTTCGATTAATCCTTCGTCGTTGATGTGAATAGTGGGGTTGCCCGCGGCCGCAATAGTAGCGGTGAACTGGTAGGGCGTAGCGGCCAGCTGCAATTGGTGGCGGCGGCGGTTGATTTCCGCTTGCGGCGCCACCTGCAATTCGGCCAGCGTGGTAGCATAGCGGCCGTGCTGCTGCCGGTACTGCTGCTGCCGGTAGTACACCAGCCACAAGTAGCGGCGGCGCAGCTCACTATCGGGCAGCTTGAATGGGGTGTTGGCCTGGCGGGTGAACTGCAGGTAGCCCCAGCGCTCCGGGTAGTGCATATTGATAACGCCCTGCGGCGACCAGACCCAGTTGTGCTCCGGTAAATCCTTGCCTGCCGCGTCTTGCAGCTTACGGTTTTTGCCGTCAACCACCCGCGTATCCCATTGCACCCGCGAGAAGTTGATGCGCCATTGGGTGCCTTCCGTGGGCGGCTGGAAAGGAAACCCCATCCGCAGGGTTTTCAGCGGAATAGCCATTTCCACGGTCCAGCTTTCGTCCGTGTCCTGGGGTTGGTTGAGGGTACCCTTGATGGAAACGCCGGAGCGCAGCCCCGCCACGTCCCAGCCAATCAACGCGTCGCCCCGGTTGCGGTAGGGCTTGGGCAGGTACAGGTCGAAAATCTTGTTCAGCGCGTTTACTTCAATCTCGAAGTACTGGTGCGTGTTGTTGTCGGGGTCGATGAATAGCTCGAAGTCGTTGTCGTGGTAGATGATATCGTCGTGGTGGGTTTGGGTGGCCCAGATCTGCGGCTCTTGTAGCGTGGCGGCCACAAACAGCGTCGAGTCGTTCCAGAGCATCTTCACCCGGGTCTGTAGGCTTGGCCGCGGCTTGGCCTTGCCTTCAATGTCCACGAAATCGGTGGTCCAGGCAGCTTGTTGCCAGGCGCTTTCCGCTAAGTTGCCGTCCATGGTCAGCGGCTGGCTGGTGTGCTGCACCACGTAGCTGTTGGGCGCGGTAAACAGGTGCTCCAGTCCCTGAAACGGGGTTTGCGCGTGCAGCGGCGCCGCTACTCCCAGGCCCAGCAGCCAGCCCCACCACCGCCCCGATGCACGTGCTTTGCGGGCTCCTATTTGCAGTTGACTACCTGGTTTTCCCTTGTGTGTAATGGTGTTTCGCTTCAATCGACCAACGTATATGGACGAGGAAGTTTTGCCGATTTGAGTGGCGGCCTCCCTCCTCTCCAGTAAACAAAAAGTGAG
The DNA here is from genome assembly GCF_017313265.1 of Hymenobacter telluris. Taxonomy (GTDB): domain Bacteria; phylum Bacteroidota; class Bacteroidia; order Cytophagales; family Hymenobacteraceae; genus Hymenobacter; species Hymenobacter telluris. The sequence continues at coordinate 138,584 of NZ_JAFLQZ010000006.1, forward strand.
GCTTCACCCCAGGCTCGCCCAGAGTAAAGCCTCACGTACAACCAAGTACCAGTCAGTTACACAGTAGCCGCATAGCGGCGTTAGGTTGGTAGCGTACCGGGGCCGCGCTGCCAGCGTGCCGCGTAGCGGTGCCAGAACTGCCGGAACGACTCTGGCACCGCTACGCGGCGCACGAACAGAGCGGCCCTTTTCTATCAACCTGGCGCCGCTACGCGGCCATTGTGCAGCTTGTATTATCTATCCCACCACACCCGCGACGTCAGCTGGTCGCCGCCGCTCAGGTTGGCTACGGCGGCCTGGTAGCCGTTCGGGTTGTTGGAGTTTTCGGTGGTTGGGTAGAGTATGCGGCGCGGAATGGTGGCGTTGGTTACGTTGCCGGGGTAGTTCACGGGCACCAGCACCGGGAAGCCGGAACGCCGCCAGTTAAACCACGCCTCAAAGAAGTTGAAGGTAGTGGACGCCTCCAGCCAGTACTGCTCGTTGATTTGCTGAAGCGCATTGGTGGTCCGCAGCGGATTGGCCACGACGAAGGCATCGATAGTAGCGGCAGGCACGGTAGCCGCCGCATCCAGCTGGGCCAAGGACTGCATGGCCCCGCGCAAGCCGTTGGCGTAGTGCGTGGCGGCATTGGCTCCCACGCTCCAGCCGCGCGAGGCGGCTTCGGCCAGCAGAAACTCGGTTTCGGCGTAGGTCAGCAGGAAGGCCGGCGTGTTCTGCTTGATATACACGCTTGCCCGCGGCCGGGAGTAGTTGCCGAGCGGCGCCGCATCAGCGCCGGTACCCGTCGGGCCGGGGTAGTCGGCGCGGCGGCGGATGTCGAAAGCGCCGCCGGTCAGGTCGTAGCCGTTGGGCAGGCCGCGCTGGGCCGCCGCCGCGGTATTGCCGGGCAAGGATTGGTTGGCATTGTTGGCTGCACCGGCCTGCGGAATTTCGGCAATTACGCCCAGGCGCGGGTCGTTGGTGGTGCGCAGGTAGTCAATCAGCGTCTTGCTCCATTTCACTTCCCGGAAGTCGTCGGTGGTGCGCAGGGCGTTGCTGGAGGCATTCTGGGTGTCGCCGAAAGCAATGTCGGTGCGCAGCAGGGCGTTTTCGGTGGTGCTGGCCAGGGTGCCGGCCGCGGCGGCTTTCTCGGTCCAGGTACGGGCCGCGGCGGCATCTACCTTGGTCATGCGCATGGCCACGCGCACCATCAGCGAGTAGCCCAACCGCCGCCACTGCGCCACGTCGCCGCCGTAAAACAAGTCACCGGTGGCCGTGGGAGCCGCTGGGTCGAGGCTGTTGATGGCCGCTTCCAGCTGCGTCAGCAACTGGGGGTAAATATCCTGCTGCCGGTCGTACTTCGGCGTAACGATGCCCTGCGGTGCCTGCAACGCTTCCGAAAACGGAATGTCGCCGTAGGTGTCCGTGATGCGCTGGAATATCATGACCTTCATGATATTGCTGATGGCAATGGTATTGGCGAAACGGGTGGGATTCTGCGTATTGGCTACGCTGATGGCCTGCTGCAAGCGGCTCAGGGCGGTGTAGCCTTCATTGAACGCCTGGGCCTGGTAACCAGTGAAACCGCCGGCATTGACGTACTTGTCGCCGTTGCCGTAGTAGTTGAAGGTACTGGCTATGGCCTGAATAGCCGGGGCCTGGTAGAGCAGCTGGGTGTACCCCGTGTTGCCGTACCGCAGCTGGCCATCGGCGAGCAGGTAGTTCGGGTTCAGATTGGCCGCCGAGGCCGCATTGGGGTTGGTGTTTACATCGTCCAGCTTGTCTTCCGAGCAGGCGGAGCTAAACAGGATGGCGGCGAAACCTATGTAGAGGATCGGGTTTTTCATGGTTCCGATTACTTGAATTTAACGTTGAGAGTCACGCCGTACGTTCTGGCGAAGGGCAACGACCCGCCTTCCACGCCGGCATAGGTAACCAGCGGCGAAATTGTATTCTCGGGGTCGATGTTGTCGGTATGCTTCATGATGGTGAACAGGTTGCGGCCCACCAACGACAAAGTAACGGCCTGGAACGGCGTGTTAGCCAGGATAGCCTGGTTGAGCGTGTACCCGAAGGTGAGCTGCCGGAACTTGATGAAGCTGCCATCCAGCACCGCCACCGACGACACGTTGGTGGCCAGCTGCGGGTAGTAGGTGTAAGCCGGCACCGAAATGTTGTTCACCTCGCCGTTTTCCTTCACTCCGGGCACCACAATGCCGGTTTCGCGCCCTTCCAGGGTGGCTTTGTTCAAGCCGCGGGTATAGGAGTAGTACTCGGTGGCCGACAGAATCTTGTTGTTGAACTTGTAGTCAATCAGGAACGACAGGTTGAAATCCTTGAACGTGAAGTCGTTGTTCCAGCCCCCGAACAGGTTGGCAATGCCCGAGCCCATGGGCTTCAGGTCGCCGCGCAACGGCACCCCGTTGGCCCCTACGATGATGTTGCCGCTGGCGTCGCGCCTGTAGTCGTAGGCCATCACCTGCGCAATCGGCAAGCCCTTCACGATGGAGATGTTGCCGTTCATGGGGCGGTACGTGCCGGTTTGCAGCGCCGGTGGGTTCTCCGACTGGTCGATTTCCAGTACTTCGTTTTTCAGCTTGGTGATGTTGAACGACGACGTCCAGTTGAAGCTGCCCGTTTTGGCTGGTACCACCGTCAGCATGGCTTCCACGCCCCGGTTCAGGGTCGAGCCCAGGTTCACCGAACGACTCTCGAAGCCGGTGGAGGAAGAGAGGCTGGCGGCTACAATCTCGCCGTTGGTTTTGCGGCGGAAGTAGGCTGCATCCAGCATAATGCGGTTCTGGAAGAAGCGCAACTCCGTACCCACCTCGTACTCGTTGAGGCTGTAGGGCTTGAGGTTGGCGTTGGGCAAGCGGCTATCAAACGACGCCCGTGGAACACCGTTGATGGGGTTGCCGATGTTGTAGTAGAACGACGTCTGGTAGGGCTGGGCCGGCTCGCCGCTGGTTTCGGCGTACGAGGCCCGCAGCTTGCCGTAGCTCAGCACCGACGACTCCAGCAAATCGGAGAAGATGAAGCTGCCCGAAACCGACGGCGTGAAGATGCTGCGGTTGTTGCGCGGCAAGGTCGAGAACTGGTCGTAGCGGCCCGTCGTGCTCAGGGTCAGGAACTTGTAAGAGAAGTCGGCGGTGTAGTAAGCCGACGGCGTTTCCAGCAGCGTGTACTGATACTCCGAGTTGCGGCTGCGCAAGTTGGACGGCGCGTACAGGTACGGCACGATGAACTGCCCGCCGTACAAGCGGCTGCTCTCAAAGTTGTTGCGGCGGTAGTTGGCGCCCAGGCTGGCATCCACCGAGAAGTCTTCGGTGAACTGCTTGCTGAACGACAGCAAGGCGTCGGTGTTCAGCTCCAGGCGCGAGCCCAGGGTCAGGTTTTCCAGGCCGCCTTCGCCGCTGGCCGAGTAGAGCGTGCCGTAAGGCGTCACGTTGAAGCGCCGGTCGCTGGAGTAGTCGTAGCCCACGCGGCCCATCAACGACAAGAAATCGGTGAGGGCGTACTTGGCCGACAGCGCGCTGATGATGCGCTTGCGCGAAATATCATTCTTGAACTGATTCACCACAAACCAGGGGTTGGTGGCGTAGCTGTCGGGGTTCCAAGCGGTTTCCAGGCCGTTGTTATCGGGGTTGAAACCCGGCTTCAGAATGGCCTGGTCCACGTTGGGCGCCAGGAAGATGATGTTGTTGGCATTCAGCGGCGAGTCGCTCAGATACGGGCGGTTCTGATCTTTCTGGTCGATGTAGTTGGCGGTCAGGTTGAAGCTCAGCCGCTTGGTCAGGTCGTAGCCCGTGGTCAGGTTGACGGTGCGGCGGTCCAGGCCGCTGTTGCGCAGAATCGACTTGCCATCCAGGTTCGACACCGACAGGCGGTAGGTGCCTTTGTCGCCGCCGCCGGAAATAGCCAGGGTGTTGGTCCAGGAAGGCGCCGTTCGGTAGAAGTTTTCGATGTTGTCGCGGGCAGGCGAGTACGCATGAGGCTGGCCATCAATGCCAATTACCTGCGCGCCGTCCATCCGTTCGCCCCAGGCCGTATTGCCCGAGCTGATGGCCGAAGCGGCGTCAACTGGCCGGACGCCCTGGCTGCCCTGCCCGTACACGTACTGAAAGTCGGTGTTGTCAACGGCCCGGTCGAATTGCAGGTTGGTGTTGTATTCGATGGTGGTTTTGCCGCGGTTGCCGCTCTTGGTCGTGATTTGAATCACGCCGTTGGCCGCCCGGGCTCCGTACAGCGCCGAGGCCGTGGAGCCTTTCAGCACGGTCATCGTCTCGATGTCGTCGGGGTTGATGTTGCCGAGGCCGTCGCCGAGGTCGGCCCCGCCCCATTCGCCGGCACTGCCGCGCACCGTGTTGTCCATGGGCACCCCGTTGATAACAATCAGCGGCTGCGAAGTACCCGAAAACGACGTAACTCCCCGGATATTGAGGCGGGCCGAAGCGCCCGGTCCGCCGCTGGTGCCCTGCACGTTCAGGCCGGCCACCCGCCCCGACAAGGAGTTGGCGACGTTGCTTTCCCGCGCTACGTTCAGCACGTTGCCATCCACTTTCGTGACGGCATACCCCAGTTTCCGCTCGTCTTTCTTGATACCCAGCGCGGTTACTACCACTTCGCCAAGCTCTTTGGTGTCCGTGGCCATTACCACGTTGATGGAGGAGCGCCCGTTCACAGCCACCGTCTGGCTTACGAAGCCGATGTAGGAAAACACCAGCGAGGCGTTATCGGGGGCGCTGAGGGCGTAGTTTCCTTCCACATCCGAGACAGTGCCCTGCGTGGTGCCGCTCACCTGCACGCTCACTCCAATGAGTGGCGCGTTGTCGGAGCCGGTTATCTTACCGGATACCTTGTTTGTTTGTGCATAGCCGTAGCTCTGACAAAGCAGCAAGAGTAAAACAATCAACTGTACTGTTCTTCTCATGGCAAATTAAGTAAGTGATGGTGAGCTGATTGCATTAATAAACTCCCTGAGTTAAAAAAAGGAAGATGCTGATTGATTCGCCTTGTTCGGGCAGCAGAAAACGAGCTATTGCCCTGGCGGCAAAGCCAAGAACCCCAACGGGTACGTGAGTATATGAAAACCCCGAATCGAGTCTATGAAGCGGTTACTACGCATGTGCAAAAACGTTTAACCAAACTTATAAAGCAGTTTTACGCGAAGGGTATTCCCGTTGTGGGCAACTTAGCTTTATTGAATATTGTGAGTTCTTCGCACCCTGACTGCCTGAAAAATGTAATTTTCCAGGCAAGAACATACCAACTGCACTCTGGTAGAGCATCCCCTTTGGCAGTGCTTGGGATACTTTGCAAATGCAGACTTACTCTACATCATCTGACGCCTCATGCTTTATGCAGCATGAATCATCAGTCCGGCATTGAACTGCATTTTAGAAAGCAGGTACCAATGACTTAATCCAAACGTAATCACCTGTTTATTATAAACCAAATAAATAAAGTAAAAATATACGCGCACGAATGAACCTGAATATAGCCGGAGTGTGCGCACACGCGCCCCTATTACGCTGAAAACACCTAATTTTATATAGCGCCAAGCTTTTTATAACTAAAAATAGTTGAGATAAGACATAAGCCAGACCATAAGTAGCTATACAACGCTGCCTGCTACTTAAACAGCCAGCACGCACCAGTTAGCGGGGGCGTACTGCCCATACCGCCACGGGAAGTAGTGCCGGAATTAGAAAAAAGTAGTAATCTTTAGCAGATTGGCGGCAGCGGCGTTGCTGGGCTGGGCTCATTTGATTGGCCCCTGGCGAATAAGTTAAGAAATACTCCGACGGACACGGGGACATATTTCCTTCCAGCCTGATTTTCAGGGTAAGCTTGATACCGTTATGGCAAAGAAAGCGGTGCGTATTAAGGATATAGCGGCTAAAGCCAACGTATCGGTGGGGACGGTGGACCGGGTGCTGCACAACCGCGGCCGGGTGGCCGAGGATGTGCGCCAGAAGGTGCTGCGCATGATGAAGGAGCTGGAATATGAGCCCAACATGATTGCGCGCACGCTGGGTGCCAACCGCACCTACCGGCTGGCGGCCATCCAGCCCAACCACACCCTCGACCCGTACTGGCAAGCGCCCTGGGACGGCATCCATAAAGCGGCCCGGGAGCTACAGCAGTACGGCATCTCCCTGACGGTGTACTCCTACGACATGACTCGGGTGGAGTCTTTTCTGGAGCAAGCCGAGCTGGCTACTCAGTCGCGGCCAAACGGGATACTGATTGCGCCGCTGTTCTACCGCGAGTCGTTGCCGTTTTTCGAGCGGTGGCAGCAGCAGCAGATTCCGTACGTGCTGTTTAACAGCTACATCACTGACATTGAGGCCGTAAGCTACGTCGGGCAGGATTCGTACCAGAGTGGTTTTCTGGCCGGCAAGCTGTTGCAGTTCGGGCAGGCGTCGGCCGGTACCTTCGCCATTGCGCACATTGCCGAAGACATTGCCAACTCGGTGCACATCACCCAAAAGGAGCGCGGCTTCCGCGACTATTTCGCGCAGCTGGCCGCCCAACGCAGCCCCAGCCAGCCGGCAGAATCATCTCCGTACACCATTCTCAGCATCGACCTGCCTCCTGCGCGGGAGCCGTCGTTTGCGCAGAAGCTCACCCAGCTGCTTGCGCAGGAAAGGCAGCTGCTGGGGATTTTCGTCAGTACGTCCAAGGCCTACGAAATTGCCCCCTACCTCCCACTCCACCCCCGCAGTATTCGGCTGGTGGGCTACGATTTGCTGGCAGAGAACATCCATTTTCTCAACGAGGGCACCATTGATTTTTTAATCAACCAGAACCCGAAGGAACAGGGCTACCACGGGCTGTATGCGCTGGCCGACCAGCTGGTTTTCAAGAAGGACGTGGCTGCTTTAAAGTACTTGCCACTCGATATTATTGCCAAGGAAAACCTCCACTACTACGTGGAAAAGTAGGGTCCGCCGCGCCGCTAGCGGCAGCAAACTGGCTTACTGCATCACCGATTTCGGCCGGTCGGCGGGTGCGGTGCCCCAGGTGGCGCTGGGCTTGGCGCCCATCTCAAATACCAGCGTACCGCCTTGCAGCAAGGTTTGGTGCGTGATGTAGGACTTGGGGTACGGCTTGCCGTTGAGCGTAACCCGCTGGATGTATTTGTTGGCCGCGCTGTTGTTCTTGGCGGTGATGGATAGCGTTTTGCCGCCAGCCAGCGCCACATTTGCCTCATTCACTGCCGGGCTGCCGAACACGTAGGCGCCGTTGGCGGGGTTGAGCGGGTAGAAACCCAGCGCCGAGAAAACGTGCCACGCCGACATCTGCCCTACGTCTTCGTTGCCGATGATGCCGTCGAACTTGGTGGTGTAGAAGTTCTCGTTGATGAAGCGGACCTTTTCAGCCGTTTTCCAGGGCTGCCCCACGTAGTTGTAGAGGTAGGTGATGTGGTGGCCCGGCTCGTTGCCGTGGGCGTACATGCCAATCAACCCCGAAATGTCGGGCGAGGCTTCGGAACCCATGTTGCCCTTCACTACGAACAGCGAATCGAGCTTCTCACTGAAGCGTTTGTCGCCTCCCAGCAGCCCAATAAGGCCTTCCACGTCCTGCGGGACCAGCCAGGTGTACTGCCAGGCGTTGCCCTCGGTGAAGTCGCTTTTCATGTGCACCGACGAGAATGGGTTGAACGGCGTGCGCCACTCGGTTGGTGATACCCGGCCGCGCATGAAACCCACTTGTTTGTCGAAGTAGTTCTGGTAGTTTTTGGCGCGCTTGCTGAAATACGCGTAGTCGTCGGCTTTGCCCATCTTCTTGGCCATCTGCGCAATGCACCAGTCGTCAATGGCGTATTCCATGCCTTTTGATACGCTTTCCACTTCGTTGTTGGCCGGAATAAAGCCCAGCGCCTTCACGTCTTTCAGGCCCCAATCGTCGCGCATGGCGGTGGCCTTCACGGCCTCGTAGGCCAGGTTGGCGTCGAAGCCCTTGAAGCCCTTCAGGTAGGCATCGGCCACTACCGGCACGGCGCTGTAGCCCACCATAGTATTGGTTTCGTTGGCCATGAGGTGCCACACGGGCAGCTTGCCCTGCTGCTGGTAAATAGCCAGCATCGAGCTAATCATGTCGTTGACGCGGTTGGGCTGGAGCAGCGTGAACAGCGGGTGCGCGGCCCGGTACGTGTCCCAGAGCGAAAACGTGGTCAGGTTGGTGAACGTCGCGCCCTTGTGCACCTTTTCGTCGGTGCCCCAGTAGTCGCCGTTGTGGTCGTTGAAGACGGACGGGGCCACTATGGTGTGGTAGAGCGCCGTGTAGAAGGTTTTCATACGCGCCGGCTCGGCCTGGATGCGCACTTTTTGCAGCTCCCGGTTCCAGCTGGCATCAGCGGCGGCTACCACTTTGGCAAAGTTCCAGTGCGGCACTTCCGCCCGGATATTGGCCAGCGCATTGGCGGTGCTAACGGGCGAAATGCCCACCTTCAGCTTGACAATTTCGCCGGCTTTGGTGGTGAACGTGACGACGCCCTTGATGCGGGTACCGGTGGCCGCGGGCGTGGTATTCCCCAACGTGTCCGTCACCTGCAAGCTGGTAAACTGCTTGATAGGCTTCGACAACACCGCCGCGAAATACAGACGTTGCTTCACGGCCCAACCTTTGGAAAACCGGTAGCCGACCAGCGTGCTGTCGTTGAGCTGCTCGATGTGGGTATCGGTAGCCAAATCCCAGCCGATGCCTTGCTGCAAATCAATAACCAGGTGCGCCGCGTCGGACTTGGGGAAGGTGTACTGATGAAAGCCGACCCGCTCAGTGGTGGTTAGCTCGGCCCTGATGTTGTAGCGCTTCAAACGCACCGCGTAGTAGCCGGGCCGGGCCGTTTCCTCTTGGTGCGAAAACAAGGATACGAAGCCTTTCTCCGGGTTTTTGAGGGTGCCTTTCGTTACGCGCACGGCGCCGGTAGTGGGCATTACAGCCACGTCGCCCAGGTCGCCGATGCCGGTGCCGCTGAGGTGGGTGTGCGAGAAACCAACGATGGTGGAATCGGAATAGTGGTAGCCCGAGCACCAGTCCCAACCCTCGGAAAGGTTCACCGGCCCAAGCTGCACTGCCCCAAACGGCACGTTGGCCCCCAGAAAAACGTGCCCGTGAAACCCGGTGCCAATGTAGGGGTCGACGTACTGCGTGAGGCCAGCCGCCGGCCGGGGCGCCTTACCCGGCGGGGTGCCGGCGGAAGCTACTAACGTGGCAAGGCCGCAAGCCACGGCAGTTATTAAAACACTGAATCGACGGGTTATGCGCTTCATGAAGTTACTTTCTTGAACCAGTGGAGGGCGAGGTTATCGGTCGGTTGTAGAGACGCGACACTTCGCGTCTCGGCGTTGCTGAGGTTGTTTACAAAGGTGCGGTTCCGGTCGTTCAACGCTGAGACGCGAAGTGTCGCGTCTCTACATCAGCCGGCAACTCAATTAACCGCCACGGGCACCAGCTGCTTGGCCACGTTCCAGCCTTCCACCGAAACGACGGGCGCCGGTACGTCAGTCGAGGGGGTGTAGTCGAGCAGCACGGTTTTGCTCTCGCCGGGCAACACCGACACGTAGTTGTCGGTGTAGAACACGGGCAGAATGCGCTTTTGGGTTTGCGGATTCACCAGCGCCAGGCGGTTGAAAAAAGCAACGGGTGCGGTGGCCGGGTTGGTAAGCGTCACCGATACCTGGCTGGCCGCAGTTTGCCGGGCAGTGAGCGTCAGGGGGGCTTTGGCCATGGTTTTCAGCCCCGAATATTCCCCCTTCGCATCGGGCAGCCAGTAGAAGTTGCTGCTGACTGCTTTCTTGGTCAGGTCCAGCAGCTGCACCGACAGGAACATGCCTTTCTGCTGGCCCAGCTGCTTGACAATGGCATTTATGGGCAGGTATTTCTTGGACATCGAGGGGTTGATTTCCACGATTACCTGCGTGACGGGGGTTTTCTTGCCGGCCATGTCATAGGCGTCGACCACCAGCATCAGGTCGCGCTTCACCTCGAAGCTGTTGTTGGTAATCATCACCACGCTGTCCACGGGGTTGTACATCACGTGCAGCGGCTCGCTCCCGTTGCGCAGGCCGTAGAGGCAGGCGTTGGGGTCGAGGTAGTAGTCGTACATCTGGCCGCGCAGGGAAGTCCAGGGGTTCTGGGTTTTCCAGATGATGCTGCCCGTGTACCACTCCCACATGTGCGAGCTGAAGCCTTCCATGAGGGCGCGGTACTGGTCGTAGTTGACCAGTTGCGCCTTCAGGCCGAAGTCGCGGGCGTCTTTGGGGGCACCGTAGGGCAGCAGGTACTGCTCGTAGCCGATGTAGGTGTGGTAGTCCCACATGGAATCCACTTTCTCGGTGGGCTTGCTTTTGGGCCCCAGGTACTGCGGCGGCACCAGGTTGGCCACCGGCAGAAACCGCTCCAACGACTCGTAGTCTCCCACTCCCACCGAGCCCACTTCCGAGTTGAAAGGATACGTGCGGTGCGCCCAGAAGCGGCTAATCGGCTGAATACCGTAGGGTCCGTCGCCGTTGCCGCCTTGGGTGTTGTACGACATGCTGTCGGAGTTGGAATACGTGATAAACCAGCGCGTGCCGTCCAGCTTCGGCAGAATCGAATCTTGCAGCGCCGTGAGGATGTCCTTGGGCGGGGTGATTTCGTTGCCGCCGCACCACATGCCCAGCGAGGCATAGTTGCGCACCATTTTCACTTGGTCGGCGGCCGAGTTGATGAATAGGCGGTGGTCGTTGGGGTACTGGCGGCGGGTCCACTGGTCTTCCAGCTTCATGGGGTCCACCCAGCGGCCGTTGCAGTCCCCCGACATCCAGAAGTCCTGCATCACCAGCATACCGTACTTGTCGCAGGCCTGGTAGAACTCGGGCCGCTCAATCAGGGCGCCGCCCCACACCCGAATCAGGTTCAGGTTCATGTCGCGGTGGAAGCGGATTTCGGCGTCGTAGCGGGCATCGGTGAAGCGCAGCATGGCGTCGGAAATAATCCAGTTGCCCCCCTTGATGAAGATTTTCTGCCCGTTGAGCAGCACCTGCATGCTCTGGGTTTTGGCGTTCCACTCGGTCTGGATTTCGCGCACGCCAATCTGCACGTCTTCCTCGTCCGACACGGTTTTGCCCACCAGAAACTGCACCTTCGAGGGGTATAGGTTCTGCGGGCCGTAGCCGTTGGGCCACCACAGCTTGGGGTTGGGCAGCGTCAGTTGGGGCAAACTCACCACCTGCATTGAGCGGGCCGGCAAGCTCACTTTCTGGGTCACGGTTTGCCCCCCGATGCTGTATTGCAGCACGCCCGACACCTTTTTGTTGGTGGGGTTTTCCAGCTCGGCGGTTACGTCGAGCAGCGCCGGCTGCTGCGGGCCGTTGGGTTGGCGCATGCCCGGCACGCGGGTTACCACGTGCGGGTTTTTGAGGTTGATTTGCTTGGTTTTTTCAATCGTCACCTTGTCCCAAATGCCGGTGTTCCGGTCCCGGATGGGCCGAATCCAGTCCCAGCCGGCCACGTATTGGTGCGACACGCCCCGGGCAATGGTGCCGTCGCCGCCCTGGCCGCCGTTGGGGTTGCCCACCGGGTCGGGCGGGTACACCACCACGGCCAGGCGGTTGTTGCCATCCTGGGCCAAGTGGGGGGTGATGTTGTAGGCCTGGCGCAAAAACATGCCGTGGTGGGTTTGCTGGTTGAGCTTCTGCCCGTTCAGGTACACCTCACAGCTGTAGTTGACGCCCCGCAGGTGCAGCCACACCTGGTCGTCGTCGGTGGCCGGCGCTTCCTTGAAATCCTTGACAAACCAGTAGGTGTAGTAGTCGCGCCCCGTGCGGTAGATGTCGGGGATGCGGTTGTTATTCATCCCAAAGAAGGGGTCGGGCACCAGCTTGTTGGCTAGCTGCGTGGTGAGCACCGTGCCCGGCACTACGGCCGGCAGCCAGCCCGCCAGCGCGTAAGTCGGCTGGGAGAGACGCGCGCCGTCGGCCTGCACTTTGGCAATGGATTGGGCTTGCCAGCCCGAATTCAACTCGTAGCGTTGCTGCGCCGCCAGCGGGTACGCCGCCAGCCACGCCAACAACAAAGTGAGTAGATGCTTCTTCATTCGAAAGAACTCAGGGTGAATTTATAGTTGTCAGTTGTCAGTTGCGAGTTACCAGTTGTCCGTATCTCAGCAAATTCTTGGCTGGCAACTCGCAACTGGCAACTGACAACTCGCAACTGACAATTGGTAACTCAGCGAGGCTGGGCAGCGGGTGTCCCCTGCCGGGCTTTGTGGCCGTACAGCCCGTAGTAGAGAATGAACAGGTAGCACGGAATTACCAGCCAGTAAGCTTGTTGCGGGCTGAAGTGGTCGGCCAGCCAGCCGTAGAGCGGCGGTAGCACCGCGCCCCCGGCAATGGCCATAATCAGCAAGGAAGAGCCAATCTTGGTGAACCGGCCGAGCCCTTCAATAGCCAGCGGCCAGATAGCCGGGAAAATCAGCGAGTTGGCCAGCCCCAGCAGCGAAATAAACAGCACCGAGGTGTAGCCGCTGGTGAACAGCGCCCCCAGCGCAAACACCACGCCCGCCACGGCAAACAGCTGCAAGGCTTTTTCCTGCGAGAGGTACTTCGGAATGGCCACCACGCCCACCAGGTAGCCTAGCGTCATAGCGCCCATGGTGCAGGCCGTGAAGAACTTAGCGGTGGTGAGGGCAATACCCTGCGAGGCCCCGTAGCTGATGATGGTGTCGCCGGCAATGACCTCCACGCCCACGTAGAAAAACATGGCCAGTGCCCCCAGCAGCAGGTGCGGAAACTGGAAGATGCTGGTTTTGTTGGTGTTGGCGGCGGCCACGGTTTCGTCTTCGTGGTCGGTATCAATTTCGGGCAGCGAGGAAAAGTAAATTAGCACGGCCAGCAGCACAAGCACGGCCAGCATAATCAGGTACGGCGTTACCACGCGCGCTGCCAGGGCATTTAGCTCCGCGGCTTTCGAGGCTGCATCCAGGCTGCTTAATCGTTTTACTAATGCGTCAGCATCTTTCAGCGCCACTGCTCCTAGAGCAATGGGGGCCAGGGCGCCGGCCACTTTGTTGCAAATGCCCATCACGCTGATGCGCTTGGCGGCGCTGGCCCGCGGCCCCAGGATGGTGATGTAGGGGTTGGCCGCTGTTTGCAGCACCGCCAGCCCCGTACCCTGCACGAACAGCCCCAGCAGAAACAGCCCATACGTGCGCGTGAGGGCAGCCGGCACGAATATGAGCGCGCCCACCGCCATCACCAGCAGCCCCGCCGACATGCCGTTTTTGAAGCCGGTCTTTTTCAGCACCCACGCCGACGGAATGGCCATTACCAGGTAGCTGATGTAGAAGGCAAACGCCACCAGGTACGACTCGAAGTTGTTGAGCTCACACGCAATGCGCAGGTACGGAATCAGCACCGAGTTCAACCAAGTGACAAACCCGAAGATGAAAAACAGCGCCCCGATAATAACAATCGACCGGGTTTGTTGCGTAGTGGCGGGCGCCGCAACGCTGGCCGTGGTAGCTGCTTTGGTCATTGATGTGAGGTGAAAAGGTACAGGTGGGGGACGCTGTGCGAGGTGTGTAGAGACGCGACACTTCGCGTCTCCTCGTTGCTGATGTTGTTTACCCTGTGTTGTTCGGATGGCGCGGATGATGAGACGCAAGTATGCGTCTCTACACCTATTCCACTACAATTTCATCGGCAAACAGCCAGGTTTCGGGTGTTTTGGCACCGGCTACCTGGGCGTTCTTGGCCGTGATTCTGACGAAGCGGGCGGTGGTTTTCTTCAGGTCGGCCTGCACGGTGCTGAGCGTTGGCTTGGCCTGGGCAGCCTGGGCCGCTACCGGCGCCGAGTACACGGTTTTATACTTCTTGCCGTCATTCGACACCGCAATTTCCACGTTGGTCGGCAGCAGGATTTTAGAGCCGGTTTCCTGCAAAAACTTGCTTTTGACGGTGTTGATTTCGGTGGCTTGTTTCAGGTCCAGCGTAGCTACCAGGTCGGTGCCCAGGAACCCCAGCCACTGCCCGTCGGTGTGGTTGGTGGACCCTTCCAGGCCATCGACCAGCGTTACCGTGCCGGCGCCTTTGTAGTTCTTGTTGGGCTCGTTGGCCAGCACCACGGGCACGGCAAAGGCCTTGTGCGTGGTGAGCTGCCTGGTCGTGACCTTGCCCATCATCTTGCCATTCTCGAAGGAAGCAGCTTTGATAACGGCCGACTTGGGCACGCTGAACGGTTTGGTGTACACCTGCGCTGCGGCCGTTGGCGCGGAGCCATCGAGGGTATACACGATTTGTGGTCCGGCGGCATCCATCTGCAACGCAACCAGGGCGGCACGCTGCGCCGGGTCGATGGTGATTTGCTGGCGCACGTTGAAGGCACTGCGGGCGTAGTTGACTCCCAGGGCGTCGTAGCGCTGGTATTGCTTCTGCATGCGCTCCTTGAAACTGGGCCAGTTCTTCTGTTTGGCGGGCGTCCAGAGCACCTCGGCCAGCGCCGCCATGCGCGGCATCACCATGTACTCCACTTGCTTCTCGTTGGGAATGTACTCGGTCCAGAGGTTGGCCTGCGCCCCCAGAATGTACTTCCGTTCGGCAGCAGTCAGGGCCGGCGGCGTGGGCTCCAGCTCATATACCTTGCCCAGCGGCACGTAGCCCCCGATGCTCAGCGGCTCCAGGCTGGCCTCGCCCTGCAAATAGTCGAAGTAGACGTACGAGCCGGGGGTCATCACCACGTTGTGCTTTTGCTGGGCCGCGGTGGTGCCGCCTTCCATACCGCGCCACGACATAACGGCTGCATTCGGTGCCAGGCCGCCTTCCAGGATTTCGTCCCAGCCGATGATGGTTTTGCCCTTGGAGTTCACAAACTTCTCCATGCGCTGCACAAAGTAGCTTTGCAATTCGTGCTCGTCCTTGAGGTTTTCGGCCTTCATGCGGGCCTGGCACTTGGGGCATTCGTGCCACCGGGTTTTGGGCGCTTCGTCGCCGCCAATGTGCACGATCTTGCTTGGGAACAGGGGCATTACCTCCGTCAGCACGTCTTGCAAGAAGGTGAAGGTCTGCTCGTTGCCGGCGCAGAAAATATCGTCGAACACGCCCCACAGCCGCTCCACCTTGAACGGGCCACCCGTGCACGACAGCTCCGGGTACGCCGTGAGGGCGGCTACGGCGTGGCCGGGCATCTCAATTTCCGGCACCACCGTGATGTAGCGCTCCTGGGCATACTTCACCACCTCCTTGATCTGCTCCTGGGTGTAGAAACCGCCGTAGCGGATGTTGTCGAACTGGTGGGGCTGGTCGGTGTAGTGGCCGATGAGTGTGCCGTCGCGCCAGCCGCCCACCGAGGTCAGCTTGGGGTACTTCTTGATTTCGATGCGCCAGCCCTGGTCGTCGGTGAGATGCCAGTGGAAGGTGTTCATCTTGTGCAGCGCGAGGTAGTCGATGTATTTCTTGACGAACTCCACCGGGAAGAAATGGCGGCACACATCCAGGTGCATGCCGCGCCATTGGTACCGGGGCTTATCCACCACCTCCACGGCCGGCAAACTCACCGTGGCGGCGGTGGTGCGCTGGGTGGGCAGCAGCTGCCGGATGGTTTGCATGCCCAGGAACAGGCCCTGCGGCTGGTTGGCGGCCAGCACCACCTGCGTGGGCTGCACACTGAGCTTGTAGCCTTCGGCCCCCAGGGTGTCCGGGAGGGGTTGCCGCAACGTGAGGTAGATGCCGCCGGCACTGGGCTTGCCCGACGGGGCGGCTACCACTTGCGGCTGCACGCCCGCGGCGCGTTGTATTTCCTGGCTTAGCGCCTGCCCGATGCTGCGTAATTCCTCGTTTTTGGGGTCGACGTAAATCTTGGTAGCGGACGTAACAGGAAAGCTTCCGTTGCCGGTTGTAAGCTGCATCGGTAGCGGAATAACGGACACGGCGCTACCACGTACAGTGGCTTGCTGGGCCGCAGCCGGCGCCCCGGCCAGCCAACCGCTCAGCCCTAACAGCACAACACTCGATACCCAAGTAATTTTTCTCACAGGGAAGGCATGGTTAAAGGGGTGGGAAGTAACTCCTGCTTCATTTTGCACAGGGCCGCGGCGCCCAGCACGGCGACATTTTCAATGGCGGAAGGCGCAATAACCAGCTGCTCGGTCACAATCTGGAACGGAAACTCTTGCAGGCTTTCGTATAGGCCGCCCCGGAAATAGTTGAAGCACTTGCTGACCGAGCCCCCCAGGAAAATAGCCTGCGGCGCCATTGCAAACAGAATGATTTTGATGGCGTTGCCGAGGTGCCGGCCGTACTCCGTTAGCACGTTCAGCGCTTCGGCGTTGCCTTGCGCAGCCAGCGCGTGCCACTCTGCGCCGGGGCGGCCGGTTTGCTGCGTGAAGAACTTGCCGCTGCAATAATCCTCCAGGGTTTTGTCGCGGTACGGGATGCAGCCAAACTCGCCGGCGCTGGAAAGCACCCCGGAGTATACATCGTGGTTGATGATGATGCCCGCGCCGAAGCCGGTGCCCAGCGCCAAGCCTACCAGGTTGGCAAACGGCTGGCCCTGCCCGTACATCTTCTCGCCCACGGCAAAGGCATTGGCGTCGTTGGTGAGGTACACCGGCTTATCGAAGTGGCGGGTGAGGTACTGCTTGAGGTGCACTTCCTGCCACGACGGGATATTCTGCACCTTGTACACAATGCCGTTTTCCTCGTCAACCAGCCCCGGCGCCCCAATCCCGATGCCCGCCACCTCGGCGTCCACTACGGTTTCGAGGTGGCTGGCCAGCTCCGCCAGAATCTGCTCTTTCGAGGCGGTGGTAGACGTTTCAAAGCGCAGTTCCTGCACAATCACCCCGTCCTGCACCACCCCAACCTGGATTTTCGTGCCGCCAATATCAATTCCGATGTACTTGGTTGTATGCATGTACTTTCAACACGTGTGCTTTCTTTTCTCTGATTCTGCTCCGTTACTTGTGCCGATGCCTAACCTCACCCCCGGCCCCTCTCCTTGGGGAGAGGGGTGCCAGACGACGTAGCTTCTTCACTGGCTTCATTGAACGCACTCCTCTCCCCGAGGAGAGAGGGGCCGGGGGTGAGGTCGCGCCTTTAAAACCGCCACCGCACGAAGGCCTCCATGGCTTCGTAGTTGGCCAGCCCGAGCTTGTCGTACTGCTGCGCCGTTTCGCGGTTGCGGTGCTCGGCGCGCACCCAGAACTCGCGCAAATCGTCGCCGGGAAACACCGGACTATCCTTCTGCGACTGGTGCTTGAAGATGGCGTTGCGCTTGCGAATCACTTCCTGCGGCGACAACGGCACGGCCATTTCGATTTCGTAGGGCTTAAACTCGTGCCAGGCCCCGCGGTACATCCACACCCAGCAATCCTGCACCCAGGCCTCGGTTTGTTGCAGGCGGCGCAACGCCTCCGTCACGATGTTGAAGCACACAATGTGCGTGCCGTTCGGGTCGGCAAAGTCGCCGGCCACAAACACTTGGTGCGGTTTCACCTGTTGCAGCAGCTCGATAGTCAGCTCAATGTCCCGGTCGGTGACGGGGTACTTCGAGGTCTTGCCCGACTCGTAGAAGGGCAGCGCCTGGAAGTGAATGTGGCTGTCGGGCAGACCGGCGTAGCGCGCCCCCGCAATGGCCTCGCTCTTCCGAATGAAGCTTTTCACGTTCCGGATTTCCTGGGTATCGGTCTGGTTGGGCTGCTTCTGCTGAATAAAGCCGCGCATGTCCTCGTAAATCGACTGGAGCTGGCGGGTGTCTTTGCCCAGGCTGCCTTCAAAGTCGATGGCAAACTCCATGTAGCGCAGCACGTCGTCGTCCCACACGGCCGTGTTGCCCGAGGTTTGGTAGGCCACGTGCACGTCGTGGCCCTGGTCGATGAGGCGAATAAAGGTGCCGCCCATGGAAATAACGTCGTCGTCGGGGTGGGGCGAGAAGATGAGGGTGCGCTTTTTCTCGGGCAACGCCCGCTCCGGCCGCTGCGAGTCGTCGGCGCCGGGCTTGCCGCCCGGCCAGCCCGTAATGGTGTGCTGGATCTTGTTGAAGATGTGAATGTTGATGTTGTAGGCCGGGCCCCGCTCGGTGGCCAGCTGGGCCATGCCGTTGTTGTTGTAGTCCTCTTCGGTGAGCTTGAGGATGGGCTTGCCCAACTCGTTGGACAGCCAGATGACGGCCTTCTTGATCAGCAGCTCGTCCCACACGCAGTCCTTCACCAGCCACGGCGTATCGAAGCGCGTGAGTTCGGCGGCGGCATCTTCGTCCAGCACAAACTCCACGTTATCGGCCAGCTGCAAGTACGTAGCCGGCACCTCGCCCGACACGTCGCCTTCCACCGCCTTCTTGATGATGGAGGCCTTCTTGCCGCTCCAGGCCATGAGAATAATCTCGCGGGCCTTGAAAATGGTGCCGATGCCCATGGTAATGGCTTTGGTGGGCACGTTCTCTTTGCCGCCAAAGTCGCGGGAGGCGTCGCGGCGGGTGAGGTCGTCGAGCGTGACCAGGCGGGTGCCGGAGTTGGGCGCCGAGCCCGGTTCGTTGAAGCCCACGTGGCCCGTGCGCCCGATGCCCAGCACTTGCAGATCCAGCCCGCCGTATTCTTCAATCTGCTGCTCGTAGTTAAGGCAGAACGCGGCCACGTCTTCCACCGCCAGCGTGCCATCCGGAATGTGGATGTTCTCCCGCTGGATGTCGATGTGGTCGAACAGGTTTTCGTTCATGAACGTCACGTAGCTCTGCGGCGCGGTGGGCGGCATCGGGAAGTACTCGTCCAGGTTGAATGTCACCACGTTGCGGAAGCTCAGCCCTTCTTCGCGGTGCAGCCGCACCAGTTCCTCGTACACGCCCACCGGCGTGGCGCCGGTAGCCAAACCCAGCACGGCGGGTTCCCCGGTTTCCTGCTTGCTTCTGATCAGGGCAGCAATGCGTTTGGCCACTTGCACGGAGGCCACGTCCTTGTTGGGGTAAACGCTCACGGGAAGCTTCTCGAAGCGGGTTTCTTCCAGGAGATTCAAGCGGGTCTTGATCGGTAGCGCGACGTTTTGCATTGGGTGAAAGCTTGGAAGTTTGCGAAAAGGCTAGTGCATGTAAGGTGAGGCGCAGGAAAATTTCAACTGAACAAGACCCGCCAGCGGCACGCTGGGTTAGTGGGCTCAGGCCAGCTCCAAATAGCTTTCAAAAATGTTTTCCATCACCGTGGCTACCGAGCCCAGAATCACGGCGTCGTTGCCGAGCTCCGATACCACAATGCTGGTTTTCTCCCGCAGCTGGGTCATGCAGTACGTATTGATAGACAACTGAATAGAGGGCACCAAAAACGGCTTGGCCTGCGCAATTTCACCGCCCAGGATAATCAGCTCGGGGTTGAAAAGCTGGATGAGAATGGCAATGCCTTTGCCCAGGTTGGTGCCCACATCGGCCAGCAGGTTGATGGCAAACTGGTCGCCGTCGTGAGCTGCGCTAATCACCTGCTCGGGCTCCAGCTGCTCTAGTTCCTGGGCTGAGAGCTGCGCGAGCAAGGTGTTTTGCCCGGCCCTGATGCCTTCCTTGGCGGTCCGCACAATGGCACTGCCCGACGCCACCGTTTCCAGGCAGCCGCGCTTGCCGCAGGTGCATAGCACGCCGCCTTCCACCAGCGGAATGTGCCCAAACTCGCCGGCAAAGCCCGAAACGCCGCTCCGCAGCTTGCCGTCCAGCAGCATACCCATCCCGATGCCCCAGTCCATGGATAGCACCAGCACGTCGCGCCGGCCGTGCGCCAGCCCAAACCGGTACTCGGCCAGGGTGGCGCTTTTGGCGTCGTTCTGAATGAAGACCGGCTTGCCAAACCGCTGCTCCAGTAGCTGCTGCAACGATTCCGACTCGGTTGCGGCACGCAGGTATGTGTGGTTGTTGCCTTCTTTGGATGAGATGAGCCCCGGCATGCTGATGCCCACGCCAATAAGCTTTTTCAAGTCAATGCCGGAGCTTGCAATCAGCTGGTCGGCGTGTTCGTACACTTGCTTTAGCGCGCTCAGGTCTTTGGTGAGCTCAATGGCAAACGTCTGTATCCCCGTGACACTGTGGTTGTTGTTGTCGAAGATGGCCATGCGCGTCTTGAACTTCTCGATTTGGATGCTCAAAACGAACAATGACCGGCCACACAGCCCGTACAGCTCCGGCTTGCGCCCTCCTATCGACTTGCCCCGCCCCTGCTTTTCCACCAGCCCTTCGGCAATCAGCTCGTTGAGGATGGCAATGGAAGTGGGCGAGCTGATATTAAACCGCGTGCAGATGTCGGCATTGGTTTTCGCGCCTTTCACATACAAGTGCTTAATAATCTTAAGCTTATACGTGTATTTCCGGCGCTCAATGTTATTGAGCCGCGCTAAGTAAGTTCCTTCCAATGCCAGTAAAGAACTCATTGCAGGCCAACTTTTTATTTTGTTAAATCAAGTTAAAATTTTCAACAAGGGCAAACACTTCTATTAATTTATTGCAAAAGTCATAAACGAATCATGAAAGAATATCGAAACGGGCGGTAACAACGAGGGCTATTTCTTCTTCATATTCCGGCCGCTTTTCTCGCTTTTTTGGGCTGTAAGCACCACGTGCTTGACGTTCTTCCGGTCGTAGGTGTAGGTGATGTGCACGCGGCCGTCCCGGGCCTGAATAATGGCTGGGTAGCTGTACTCTTCTTTGCTTCCGTCTTCCAGCACCACTATATCATGCCACTGCTGGCCATCGGTTGATTGGGCCACTCGCAACTTGCTGCGGCCGTTGAACCATTCTTTGCCGGGCACATCCGGATTATAGACCAGCAGCTGCGAGCCATCTTTCAACGTGAGGGCATCGGTGCCGGAGTTGGGGTTGAGCAAGGTGGTTTTCGAGAGTTTTCCCCACGTATTCCCCCCATCCATCGACCACGCTTGCACCACACTGCCCTGCTTGCTTCGGCACAAGAGCTGGAGCCGGTTGCCCGGATAGGTAAGGATGCTGGGCTGAATGACATCAAACGAGGAGGCGGGGTCCACTGGCAGCACCTGCCAGGTTTGCCCCAAATCAGTGGATTTCTCCAGGTGCACCTGCCATCGGCCGGTGGCTTCCTCGGTGCTGGACGGCGCCAGAATGGTGCCATTGGCTAGCTGCACCGGTTTGTTTTTGATAGGCCCCAAAATGCCATCCGGCAAACGGCGGGCACCCGACCACGTTTTGCCTTCGTCAGCGGAGGTTTTCACCATGCCCCACCACTCCCGCGGGTTCGGCCCTACTTTGTAGAACAAGAACAGCGTACCCTCGCGCGCCTTGAACAGCACGGGGTTCCATGTCGGATAGCGCAGCGTGTCGTTCATCATCCCGTCGGCCACCGACTTAGGCGGCGCAACCTGCCCCGCGTTGGTAATGGTGGTTAGCCATATAGCTACGTTCTTAGCGCCTTCCCCCGAGCCCCCGAAACACGCTACCAGCAAGCTTCCATCCGACACTTCCACCAACGTAGACGCGTGACACTGCTGAAAGGGAGGCGCCGTAAACAGCAGCTCTTCTTTGGCTTTCACCCAGGTAGTCTGGGCGGTTACGCTCGCCTGAAAGGCCAAAAGCACCACTATGGAGGATAGAAGGCGTTTTCTCATAAACAAACCACTTGTACTGTTCCTGTTAGGCAGGTAGCACCCTATTTCTCAACGCTTGCCAGCTTGAGGGCCTTCGCCACCTGGAATGTTTGTTTCAGGCGCACGTCGTCTGATGAGGCACCCACTTGCGCCGTAAATGTGCCGGGCTCCACCACCCACTCCATCTTCTGGTTGAGCAACATAAGGTCTTCCGCCGTGAGCTCGAAGGCCACCTCCTGCTGTGCACCGGCTTTTATCCTGAGCCGTTGAAACTTCTTGAGCTGCTGCACGGGGGTCACCACGGAGCTTACTTCGTCGGTGAGGTAGAGTTGGGCTACTTCGTCGCCGTCGCGGGTACTGGTGTTCTTCACTTTAAACCGCACCACTACTTTCACGGCGTCCTTGCTTTCGGTGGGGTTCACCTGCAAGTCGGAGTACTCGAACTTGCTGTAGCTCAAGCCATAGCCGAAGCTGTAGAGCGGCTTGGCGTCCATTTCCACGTAGTCGCGGCGGGCGGGGCGGGCGGCGTTGTAGTACACCGGCAGTTGGCCTACGTGCTTGGGCACCGAGATGGGCAAGCGGCCGGCGGGGTTGTAGTCGCCGAACAGCACGTCGGCAATGGCGTTGCCGCCTTCTTGGCCGGGGTACCAGGCATCAAGCAGAGCTGGTACGTGGGCGGCCATCCAGTTCAGGTTCAGTGGCCGGCCTTTGATGAGCACCACCACTACCGGCTTGCCGGTTTGCACTACGGCCTGCAAGAGTTCCTGCTGTTTACCGAGCAAGTCGAGGGTGGCACGGTCGTAGCCTTCGCCGCTTTCCATGTCGCTGAGGGCTTGGGTCCCCGTGGCGGTTACATTGGCGGCGCCGGTGCTCTGGTAATCGGTTTTGAAGTCGCGGGCGCTGGAGCCCCCGAGCACCACCACGGCCACATCGGCGTTGCGGGCAGCTGATACAGCCGCGGCAATATCCACCTGCGTGGTGTCCCGAATGGCGCAGCCCTTCACGTAGGTCACCTTCGTGCCCGCTGCTACTTTGCTTTTAATACCTTCCAGCACCGTCACGATGTTGCTTTCGGGCTGGGGCGCGGTGTAGTCGCCGAGCTGGTTGTAGATGTTGTCGGCATTCGGGCCGATGACGGCAATGCGTTGAATGGACTTAGACAGCGGCAGCAGGTCTTTCTCGTTCTTGAGCAGCACCACCGATTCGCGGGCTACTTGCCGGGCCAGCTCCACGTTGGCCGCGCTGTTCACTTGCCTGGCGGCCTTCCTAGCGTCCACGTACGGATTCTCAAACAAACCCATTTCAAACTTCAGGCGCAGCACCCGGCCCACGGCCCGGTCGAGCGTTTCCATCGACACCAGCTTTTGATTGTAGGCCGCCAGCAGTTCCTTATCGAAGCCGTAGCCGCTCAAATCGTCGTCGAGGCCGGCGTTGATGGCCAGGGCCGCCGCCTCGGGCGCAGTGCCCGCCACGTGGTGGCTGGTCAGGATGCCGCTAATGCTGCCCAGGTCGGACACGGTGAAGCCCTGGAAACCCCATTGCCGGCGCAGCAAGTCGGTGAGCAGAAACTCGTTGGAGGAGCACGGCACCCCGTCAATGGAGTTGTACGACGTCATAATGGACAGCACGCCCGCCTTCACGGCCGCGTGCACGGGCGGCAGAAAGCTCTGGTACAGCTCCCGGTACCCGGTGCTGATGCTGCCGCCGTTGTGGCCGCCCTCGGGCACCCCGTAGGCGGCGAAGTGCTTGAGCGTGGAAATAACGTTGACGCCGCTTTTCAGGCTGGCCCCCTGCAAGCCCCTCACCATGGCCACGCCCATCTGGCTGGTCAGCACGGGGTCTTCGCCGTAGGTTTCCTCCACCCTGGACCAGCGTGGTTCGCGGGCCAAATCCAGCACCGGGCCGTAGCCGATGTGGCCGCCCTGCACGCGCACCTCGGTAGCAATGGCCGCGGCCATGCGCTGCACCAGCGCCGGGTCCCAGGTGCTACCCTGCCCGATGGACGTGGGGAACACCGTGGCGCCAATGGCCATGTGGCCGTGCGGGCACTCCTCGGCCAGAAACAGCGGAATTCCGAGCCGGGTGCTTTCCGTAGCATACTTCTGCAAGGCATTGGAAGCCTCGGCCGCCTGCGTGGGGTTCAGGCCGTTGGCCAGGGTTTTCTGCGTCCAGGGGTCGGCGCGCAGGGTGGCCCACAGCCCGCCGATGTGGCGCTCATCCACGGCTTTTTTGTAGGCGGCGCTGATACCGACTTTCTTGCCGTCTTTCTGGTACATCTCCCACCCCAAGATGGTTGAGAGCTGGCCTACTTTTTCTTCCACCGTCATGCGCCCGAGCAGGTCCTGCACCCTCGCTTCGGTTGGGGCTTTATTGTCTTTGTAGAGCGGCTTCACTTGCTGGGCGTAGGTGGCCGTGGCGCTTACCAGACACAGGCCAAGGGTGACGGACTTTAGCATTCAGAACGAGAGTAATGGGGTAAGGCAAGCAGCAAATCCGGGGGATGTCATTTTGAAGCAGGCAAAAAACACTGCCTACAACGGACTCCTGAACGGGGTAGAGACGCGTATTCGCGTCTAATCGTTGAACAACATCGTTGCAGTCGGCGCGGCCGATCAGACGCGAATACGCGTCTCTACACCGTTTAGGAGGTTGTGGTGAATTCTTGGCTTTAGCCTAAAAGGAGGTGAGTTACTCCGCCGAGAAGGCAAACGCCAGCGCCGGATACGCGCCGGCTTGCTGGGCTAGCGCCGTGGGTAGTGTCACGCGCACTTTGTCGCCGGAGCGGGTCCATTTCACGGTTTTGCCGGTTTGCAAGAGCGTCATTTTGCTGCCTTTTTTCGGGGCGTTGCCGGTCCACTCGATGGTGGCGGGGGCGGCTTTGTCCTCGGGCAGGCAGGCAATGGCGTAGCGCGCGCCTTTTCTGCCTTGCGTGAAGTAGGTGCTGCCATCCTGGTACTTGTCCGTGGCGCGGGTGTTGTAGATAGCCGCGCCGTTCACCTCCAGCCACTTACCGATGGCCGTGAGGCGCGTTACGGCTTCGTTGTCGAGGGTGCCGTCCGGTTTAGGGCCCACCCCGAGCAGCAGGCTGCCGCCCTTGGCCACCACTTCCACCAGCGAATGAATGACTTTGGTGGGCGACTTGTAGGTATCGTTGGGTACGTAGCCCCAGTTGTTGGCCAGGGTCAGGCAGCTTTCCCAGGGGTTGTCGATTTTGTGGGCGGGCACCCGCTGCTCGGGGGTTTGGTAGTTTTCGTAGGGGCCGTGCACCGTGCGGTCGACCATGATCAGACCGGGCTGGGCCTGCCGGGCCATGGTGGCAATGCGCGGCATATCCACGTCCTGGCTGAACTCTGGAATGGGCGCGCCCCAGGAGCGCACTTCGGCATTCACGGTTTCCTTGGGCCGCACCCAGCCGCCATCGAGCCACAGAATATCCATGGAGCCGTAGTCGTGCATCAGCTCACTGATTTGGTTGTAGGTGAACTGCTTGTACTGATTCCAGCGCCACGGGTACTTCTTGATGTCGTAGTTGACGTTGCGGTTGGGCGTGGCGTATTTCGGCCACCAGAAGTTCTGGGAGTGCCAGTCGGGCTTCGAGAAGTAGGCCCCAATCATGAAGCCTTCCTTGCGAAACGCGTCGAACACGTACTTGGCCACGTTCGACCTAGGGTTGTCTTTGAACGGGCCGCTGGTGATTTTGAAATCCGACTGCTTGGTATCAAACATATTGAAGCCGTCGTGGTGCTTGGTGGTGAACACCAGGTAGCGCATGCCCGCCTTTTTGGCCACGCTGGCCCATTGCTCGGGGTTGAACTTCACGGGGTTAAAGTCCTTGCTCAGGCCCCAATACCACTTTTTGTAGTCCTCGTAGGCCACGGTGCTGTCGCGCTCAATCCAGTCCTCGGAGCAGATTTGCCACGACTCGATAATGCCTGGTACCGCGTACAACCCCCAGTGAATGATGAGGCCGAATTTTTGGTCCTGCCACTTCTCCAGCTTCTGCTTTACCAGCGGGTCGGTGGGGGCCTCATATTGGCTGGACTGCTGGTGTATGCCTTGCTCCTGGGCCAGTGCTGGCAGCGTGCCAGCCCCGGTAAGCAGTGAAAAAGCCAGGGTAAGTTTCTTGAAGCTCATAGGCTTTTGTCTTGAAATTCAGTTTGTTACTTATTGGTCGGCAGCTCAGCCTGCTTGTAAAGCCCAACGGAAGAAAGCGTGGGGTTCAGCCGCGAGGCCGTGATGCGCAGGCGCAGGTACTGCGCTTGCAGCAACTCGAACTTGAGGATGCGCTTGTAGCCCACGGTGGTACCCGCCACCACGGTTTTCCACTCTTCGCCGTGCTTGTATTCCAGCACAAACTGCTCGATGCGCTGCCCCACGCTGATATTTTCCTGCAATTGTAGCACGTCGAAAGTCTGCGGAGCTGGGAAGGTGAAATTGAGCACCGCCGTGGTGTCGCGGCCGGTGGTGGTCCAGTACGAGTTGTATTTGGCATCCAGCATGGCTTTCGCCTGGCTGGCGTTAGTACCGGTTATCTTGGCGCCTTGCAGCAGGTTCTTCGCGTACGTTTTGTCGATGGCCGCCTTCCAGGCTTTGAGGCTAGCTAAATCGTTTTGGCTGATGAGGCCGCGTTTATCGGGCGGGATATTGAGGAGGAGCACGCCGTTGCGGCCCACCGAGCTGTTGTAAATATCCAGCAGCTGCGCCGGGGTTTTCACCTTGGTATCTTCGGCCGGATGATGGAACCAGCCCGGCCGGATAGACACGTCGATTTCCGCCGGATACCACACCAGGTTTTGCGCCTGCCGGATTTTCACCCGGCTCCCCAGGTCGTCCTCCATCATATTTTTGGGCGCGAAAGCCACTTCTTGCTGCGAGTTGGCGGCCACCTGCTCCTGGCTTTGCGTTTCCAGCGGCACCACGCTCCACTCCGTCTCGCGCCCGTAGCCCGATTCGGTGCCTACCCAGCGCACATCGGGGCCCATCACGGCAATGGCGGCCGTGGGCTGCAACTTGCGAATGAGCGTGTACCAGCGGGTAAAGTCGTACACCTGCTTCTTGCCGGTCGGCCCTTCGCCGTTGGCCCCGTCAAACCACACCTCATCCACGCGGCCGTAGTTGGAGAGCAGCTCCGTGAGCTGGTTTACAAAGTAGTTGTTGTACTGCGCGGAGTCGCCGAAGTATTTAGAGTTCCGGTCCCAGGGCGAGAGGTACACGCCAAAACCCAGGCCCTGCGCGCGGCAGGCATCGGCTACTTCGCGCACTACGTCGCCTTGGCCGTTCTTCCAAGGGCTGTTTTTCACCGAGTGCTCCGTGAACTTACTGGGCCACAAACAGAAGCCGTCGTGGTGTTTGGCCGTGAGGATGACCTGCTTGATGCCGCCTTCCTTGCACGCCCGCACCCATTGCCTGGCGTCGAGCGCCGTGGGGTTAAACAGCTGCGGGCTCTCGGTACCATCCCCCCACTCTTTGTTGGTGAAGGTGTTCATGCCGAAGTGAATGAACCCCGTTATTTCCAGCTGTTGCCACCGCAGCTGCTGGGGCGAAGGAGTTACGTTGGCCGCTTGCCGAACGATGGCCGCTTCCGAGCTGCCCGCCTCGATTTTCACGTAGCTTTTCTCGGTATACAGCTGCGAGAAGCCAGGCCGGGGCGCCAATAACCCCGCACCGATGGCAAGGAGTTGCACCAGCCGCTTTGGCCCTTTGGTTCTGCCCAAACAGGTAGGATGCTTTTTCACGCCAGATCAGTAGTAGGTGAATTGGGAAGCGCATTGCCGGCTGCTACCCTCAGGAACTTCGGCCGGAACTGCATGGCCTTCAGGACTAGCAGTAACCTAGCGCCCACCTTGCCATCTGAGGGCCCGCCACATTACATTCCGGCGCCTGCAAGGAAAGGCGTAGAGCTAAACCGAAAGTACTAAACTATTCAAGGATATAATTAGAAAATTCAGAAATATGTATAAAAAATAATTTGGTGTGCGCGCCAACACACCCGCACAAATACAATTGGCGTAAAACGTGAGTAGTACGCTTACTCTAAGGTGTATATCCGTTCTAGTAGTTGCCATTTCTCGTTGGCGGTGCTCGTGGCCGTGGTTTTCTGGAACTGCGCAACGTAGGCTTCCCATTCCGCCTGCCGGGGTTTGGCGGCGAGGGTGGTCATGGCCTGCTCATGGTCGAAGTCGGCTACGGTGTCCATAATCATGAACAGTTGGCGGCCGAGCAGATAGATTTCCATCTTCAGCACGCCCACCTCGCGTAGCCCCTGATTGATTTCCGGCCACACCGCACTAGGCGCGTGGGCCTGCTTGTATTGCTCAATCAGCGTGGCATCGTCTTGCAGAGTGAGCGTTTTGCAGTAGCGCTTGAAGTGCGGGGGGTAGTTGGTTTCGTTGTATTCCATAGCTGGAAAAGGTATGATGGTGCCGATATGTAGGCGCTCTGCTTGCTTGCAGGCCTGTTTTCAAAGCGGAGGTACGAGGCTAACCGAACCTTGCCTAGTGTTCAGGCGCGCTACCAGTTCCTGCACAATAGCGGCGGCGGTTTCCCAGCGCGGCGTGTCAAACTCGGTGGCCTTTGCGGCGGGCACACTGGCAAGCTGGGTTTTGGCGCTGGCATGAAACTCGTGGGCGCCGGTAGTTGCCGCTACCTCCTGGATGGTGGCGGGCGTAACTCCTGAGCCTGGCATAATACTGATGCGCCCGGCCGCCTGCCGCACCAGCGCGGCCAGCTGCTGCTGCCCCAGCGGCGCAGTTGGTTGGCCGCCCGACGTCAGGATGCGCTGGCAACCCAGGCTGATTATTTCTTCCAGGGCCTGACTTTGGTCTACGCACGCATCAAAGGCGCGGTGAAACGTCACTTGCAAGGGGCCGGCCGCTGCCATCAGTTGTTCACAGGCCGCTACATCTACGCGGCCCGCCTGATTCAGGGCCCCCAGCACGACGCCGGCGCACCCGAGCGCGCGGCACTGCCGGACGTCCGCTTCCATAATGGATAGTTCCTCGGCATCGTAGTGGAAATTGCCGGGGCGCGGCCGAATCAGCACGAACACCGGAATAGCCAGCAGCTCCAGCACCCGCTGAATGGTGCCAAATGAGGGCGTGGTACCACCCTGTTCCAGGTTCTGGCACAACTCAATGCGGTGCGCCCCGCCCGCCTGGGCCGCCCCCGCCGACTGCACCGAGCCCGCACAGATTTCCAATACGCGCGTCCTCATTTCAACAGGTATTCGCTCTGCACGAGCTGCTGCTGGTTGCTGGCATCACACACGGCGTAGCTGAAGCCTTTTTGCAACGCAAAAGCGCCGTGCTGGCCCTGGTTGTTCACGGCAATAAAGCACACCTGAATGTCGCGGGCCTTGGTACCTTTGATTTTGGCAATGCGCTCCACGGCGGCTTTGCAGGCTGCTTTCGGTGCCAAGCCCTGGCGCATAAACTCCACCACCGTGTGGGCGCCGGCCATGCGAATCACGTCTTCGCCCTGGCCGGTAGCGGCGGCGGCCCCCACGGCGTTGTCCACGTACAAGCCCGAGCCAATCAGGGGGGAGTCGCCGAGGCGGCCGCGCATCTTGAAGCCCATGCCGCTGGTGGTGCAGCTGCCGCTTAGGTTGCCGCGCGCATCCTGAGCCAGCATAGCAATGGTGTCGTGGTTGTTGGGGCCGCCGCCCACCGGGCCCACGGGTTTCTTGTTGCCGGAGTTTTCGATGTTGACAATGGGCTTGTACTCACTGGTTTTCAGCCACTCCCGGTACGCCTTTTCGGCATCGGGGCTGAGCTTTTGGGGTTCCAGCGCGAAGCCCTGCGCCACGGCAAATTGCTGCGCGCCCTCTCCCACCAGCATCACGTGCGGGGTGCGCTCCATGATGCGCCGCGCCACTTGAATAGGGTGCTTGATGCGCTCCAAAGCGGCCACGCTGCCGCAGTTGAACTGCTCGTCCATGATGCAGGCGTCCAGCGTCACGATGCCGTCCCGGTCGGGGTTGCCGCCCAAACCCACGCAGCAGTTTTGCGAAGCTTCGGTTACCATCACGCCGGCTTCCACGGCATCGAGGGCACGGCCACCTTTGCTCAGGATTTTCCAGGCGCCTAGGTTGGCAGCTATGCCATCGTTCCAGGTGGATATAACCAGCGGCTTGCCGGCCGCCGGTAATAGCGGCAAGGCCACGGCTTCGGTTGATTGGCTTGTGGCTAGTACTGCCAGCGAGGCAGCGGAAGAGGTAAGAAACTTGCGGCGAGTAGGCATGCGTGAAGAAAATAAAGTGGACGCTCGCAAGGTCGTTGGGTTTGCGAGTAACGTTTTTGAAAATTCAGAACAGCCGGCACCATGCGTTATCGGCGGTACCCCACCCCCTTACTGCTTGCCAGGGGCTTGAGGCCAACATTACGAAGCCGGGCAACGATGTAGCGCCCGATTTGCTTGCCCTGGTCGTTGCCATTGTTGATGCTTTCCAGGTAGTGAATGCCGCCGTAAAAACGCGAGATGGACGCTTCGGTAGCCGCCTGCCGAAAAGACGTAAAGGCCCGCTCCCCGCTCCCAAACGGAATTTCGGTGTCGTCCACGTACGCAATGTTGTCGCCCAGCAGATAGGTCAGCAGCTCGGCCGAGGCGTTGGAAACCACGGCGTGCCCGCTGGTGTACTCGGGAAAGGGTGGGGTTTGCAACATGGGCTGCCATTTCACATCCACGTGCCGATTGATGTAGGTTTCGGGGCGGATGCGGTTGGTGGCGTACTTTATTTCCCAGCAGCTGATAAAGGCGTCCATCAGCGTAACCCCTTCCAGGCACAAGACTACCACGGTTTTGTCGAAGCCCAGCTTGGCCTGCCGGGACACCAGCGCCGCAATATTCATCCAGTGCCCGCCGGGGCTGATTTTCTTGAACCCAATGGCCATGTGGCCCGCCGTATTCACGGCAAACGGGTTACAATCCCAGAACTGCGCTATCTGGGTTTGGTCGGCGGTGAGTTGCCTGGAAACGTTGTACACCGCCTTTGCCTGCCGGTGAAAAGCCGAGGCGGTATCCCGGCTAAACGGAACCGGCAGCGCGGGCCGGAACTGCTGGGCCGAGTCAATCATCAGCGGCCGAATCGTTTTCCAATTGGGCTCTACCGGCTCCAAATACGCGGGCGGCGTCGGGTACCATTTCCCATCCTCTTTGAGCGGCGCATACCGCTTGAGGGCGCTGAGTTGGGCGTAGCGGTCCGTTTTCGAGAAGCCCACCACTGCCGCCGCCGCCAGCTTGCCCACCCGCACCGACTGCGTTAGCACGGCGGGCTTGAAACCTGCTTTTCCCAGTTCTTGTAGCAGGCGGGCCTGCTCATTGGCCAGTTCCTCCCCGGAAGGCAGCAGCAAGCGCGCGGTTTCCAAGATGCTGTAGTAGGCGGCCACCCGGTAGTCGTACTTGGCTTGCACGGTATCGAGTTGCAGCGTAGCCGGGAAGCTTTTGACGAGGCTGGGCAGTACGGGCAGACGTTGGTCGTGGGCGGCCACAATGGCGTAGGCGCCCAGCATGGTGTAGGCGTAGTAACGAGCCGCTACTGGCGGACTTACCACATCGTGCACCATTAGCATATTAATGGTATTGAGGGCGTTACCTGGCTCTAGCTGCGCTTCTATTGAGGGCGTACCGGCCTGCAACCGGTGCGTACCAAGCAGCAGCAAGAGCACGATTATCAGATTGGTTTTACAGCTCATCGTTCCTTCTTGTAAAACTGGATGGGGCCATTACTTACCCCCACTACCAGGTAGGGCTGGCGGTTCACCGTTATTTCACTCACCGATTTCACGTCGCCTAGCACGCAGATGCCGGCGGCGGGCTGCTGCACGTAGCTGAACTGCCCGCGGCCGTTGCCTTGCAGCAAGCAGCCATAATTGGCGTCTATGCTGCCCAGCTTCAGCCGGTTATCGGCGTGGTTACCGAGCAGCAACAGGTCAGGGTGGCCGTCGTGGTTGTAGTCGCCGCTGGTAATCTGGCTCACCACCGAAAACTGCGCTTCGGTGGGCAGCTCGGCTGCCACAAACTTACCACCCTGGTTGAGGTAGAGCATGGTGCGCAGCTCGTTCACTTCCAGCTTGCCGGCTTTAGCCAGCTCTTCCGCCGGGAAAATATCGGTCATGCCGGCGTCGGCGTAGGCCTTGTAGGACGTGAACCGGCGGCGCATCGGGTAGATTTCCTCGTTCAGCTCGTCGCGGCTCACGAACGGGTAGCTTTTGCCTTGCACGTAGAAATTCAGGAAGGGGTCGATGGAGCCGTTGTTGTCGAAATCGGCGTAGTACAGCTCGGCTGGCTCCTGCCGGGTGGCCCTGATTTGCGTGTTCAGGCCCAGGTTGCCGGCCACGAGGTCCGGCTGCCCGTCGGCATTCACATCCGCCACGTGCAGGCTGAACCAGAAGCCCTTTTGAGGAGTGGGGAAGTAGGTGGTGGTTTGATCTTGAAAGCCCTGCTTGGTGTTGATCCAGACGGTCAGGGGCATCATTTCGCCGCACAGCACCAGGTCCTGGCGGCCATCCTTGTTCAAATCCACCCATTGCGCGTCGGTTACCATACCGGCCTGGGCGAAGGGCACCTCGGTGGCCGTAAACTTGCCTTTGCCGTCGTTGAGCAGCAGGTGGCTGGGGGGCGCCAGCGGGTACTTGCCCGGTATCACCCGGCCGCCCACAAACACGTCCAGGTCGCCGTCGTTGTCGGCGTCGGCTGTTCGCACGCAGCTTTTGCTGCCGGCGTGCAGGGGCGGCAAATTGGCAGCAGCCAGCGTCAGGCGGCCTTTGCCGTCGTTGAGGTACAGCTCGTCCTGTAGCTCGTCGTTGCCCGGCTCGTACAAAGAGTAGCCGCCTTTGGCCAGGTACAAATCGGGGGCGCCGTCGTTGTTGGCGTCAAAAAATGTGGCCGCTGCTACCGTGCCCACTTGGGTGGTAGCCGGCCGCGCCAGGGTGGTTTCCGTGAACTTGCCGCCCGGCTGTTGCAGGTAAAGCTTGCCGATTTCGTCTTTCGAGCCACTCACAAACAGGTCGTCCAGCCCATCCTTGTTCACGTCCGCCTTGGTCATCACCGGGGCGGTTTTCGAGTACATGAACAGCATGAGCAGCTGGCGCTTGAAGTCGTTGAGGGCCACTTCCTCGGGCTGGAAATCAAACAGCGGCGCGGCCGGCCTGAACATCGTTTTCGGCGCGGCCACCTTGCGGGCCAGCTGCTTTTCGTCGGGCTTGGCGCTGAGTTGCAGCAGTTGGTTGGCCTTCACCTTAGTCAGCAGCTGCGCCGCCTGGTTGGGCCACACCACGCGCACGGAATCAACGGTTTGGTGGCTGCCCAAGCCGAAGTTCAGCGTGGTGGAAACGCACGACAGGTAGCCCCGATTGGGGTTCAGCTCCTGGTACTGCACGTTGCCGGGCGTGTACACGTACACCTTCGCACCGACAGCCTGGGTGTTTTGGCTTTCGCCTTTCAGCTTCAGGGCCAGGTAGTTGGCACGATGGTCGTCGGTGCTGCGGTTGTGGTAGATGCCAGCGGGCTGGTTGATGGTGTTGACCACCAAATCCAGGTCGCCATCATTGTCGAGGTCGGCGTACACGGCGCCGTTGGACATATTGGGCTGGTTGAGGCCCCACTCCACCTGCTTGTTGGAAAACGTGAGGTTGTGCTCGTTGCGGAAGATGTAGTCGGGCACCGCTGTGGAGGGCATGGCCGTTACCAGGTCCATGAGCAGGAACGGCTCGCGCGCCATGGCTTTTTTGATCTTGTAGTCGCCCCAGTAGCGCAGAAAATCCTTGTTGGTGTAGTCGCGCAGGTAGCCGTTGCTGATGTAGATGTCCTTGAAGCCGTCGTTGTCGAAATCGGCAATCAGGGGGCACCAGCTCCAGTCGGTTGCCGCCACGCCGGCCAGCTGTCCGATTTCGCTGAACGTACCGTCACCGTTGTTCAGGTGCAGCATATTGCGCATATACTGCTGGTACAACTCCTGATTGAGCATCAGCCCAAACGTTTCGTAGTTTTCCTGGAGCTGCAAGGATTTTTGGCGGTGATTATCCGCGGGCAGCATATCCAGCGTGAAAATATCAAGCTGCGCGTCGTTGTTGAAATCGGCAATATCCACGCCCATCGAAAAATGCGAGTGGTGCCGCAGCATTTGCCTGGATTGGTCGGTGAACGTGCCGTCGTGGTTATTTATATACAGGTAATCGGGCTCGTTGTAGTCGTTGGTAACGTAGATATCCGCCCAGCCATCTTTATTAATATCCGCTACCGCAACACCCAGTCCAAACGTCAGCGGGCTTTGCACGATACGCGCCGTTTTAGAAACATCGGTGAAATGCCCGTTGTTGTTTCGAAATAATTTATTGCCCGCCAGTGCGTCTACTTCGCCTTTATAGCGGGCAAATTCCATGTTGTCAATCTTCTTGATATTATGGTTGAGCAGGAACATGTCCAGGTCCCCGTCGTTGTCATAATCGAAGAAGGCGGCCTGGGTGCTGTAGCCGGGGTCATCCAGCCCGTACGCCTTCGCCTCTTCCTTGAATTTACTGTCGCCCTGGTTGACAAACAGCTGGTTGCGCCGTATATCGTCGGCTTTTTTGCCGGAGTAGCACACGTAAATATCCAGCAGGCCGTCGCCGTTTACATCGGCCATCGTGACGCCCGTTTTCCAGCCGTCTTTGCGGCCTTCCAGTGCGGGCGAGGCTTGGCTGGTAATATCCTTGAACTTGAAATTACCCTGGTTAAGGTATAACCGATTGGGCCGCATATTACCGGTAAATAAAATATCCGATAATCCGTCGTTGTTAATATCACCAACAGCTACGCCGCCACCATTATAAAAATATTCGTATGATAAAATATTAAGCGCTTCGTTCTCACTGACTTCATTATTGAAAGCAATGCCCGTTTCTTTTGCGCTGAGCAGATTAAATAAAGGCTGTTGCGCCTTACTGCCAACACTGGCCCCCATACTGCATAAAACAATTATGGCTTTCAAACTGATTTCAAAACAGCAAATGCGCATAATTAAGTTGGTTGAAGTTTGCTGATTGCTGAGTTGGCGAGTTTTGGTGGCAATAAATAATTTATATAAAATTTTATTTAACACGCAATTAATTCATAGGCCGAAAATGGCAACGTTGGCCGCCATAGGGCTCACGAGGCTTTACCCCGAGGCTATCGACAGGCCGTTGTCTTACGCTGCCTCCACAGCAGGGCGGTATCCTAGCAGCGAGTTTCAAGCTATTTGCGAGGCTTCTTCTATCTGCTTAGAGAGGTACCGCGCACTGTGGCTGATGGCGAATATGCTAACAAGTCTGCTCTTAACCTACATGTAACTAATCTGCTAAAACATTTTAGCTTTGGGTTTAGCTTCCACCGGCTGGATTGCATGCTATATTCACTACAGCACCGCTGGCTGTTCTTCACTTCATTCCCACCATCCGCTTTTATGGCTGCCCCCCCTCCTGTTTCACCTAGCTTATCTACCGTTAGCAACACGTCCGCTACTACGCAGCGCTACACGTCCGCGCTGAGTGCCGTCACGACGCTCTTTTTCTTGTGGGGCTTCATTACCTGCCTCAATGATATTCTGATTCCGTATCTGAAAGCTATTTTCCAGCTCTCTTTTGCGCAGGCCAACCTCATCAACTTGTGCTTTTTCGGGGCGTATTTTCTGATGAGTATTCCGGCGGGCAAGTTGGTGGCGCGGGTGGGCTATAAGCGCGGGATGCTACTGGGCTTCGTGGTGGCCGCTGTTGGCGCCTTTTTGTTTTATCCGGCGGCGGCCCAGCGGGCTTACGGGCTGTTTCTGGGGGCGCTGTTTGTGCTGGCTTCGGGCATTACGCTGCTGCAAGTAGCGGCCAACCCTTACGTGGCTATTCTGGGGCCACCGGAGTCGGCTTCGGCGCGCCTCACGCTCACCCAGGCCTTCAACTCGCTGGGTACCACGCTGGCCCCGTTGCTGGGCAGCGCGCTTATTTTGAGCCACCTGCCCAAGCTTGATACCGCCGCCTCGGCCGCCGCCATCGACGTGCGGGCCGTGCAGCTGCCGTACTTGGTTATTGGCGGGGCGCTGCTGCTTATTAGTTTGCTGCTAAGCCGAGTGCACCTACCAGTAATTGAGCACGCCGCTACTGATGATGAAATGAGTGCCTCTGAGCTACGTAGAGCCTGGAGCTATCGGCATTTGGCGTTTGGCGTAATCGGTATTTTCGCCTACGTGGGCGCTGAGGTGGCCATTGGCTCGCACATTGTAAGCTACCTCAGCTTAGATAATGTAATGGCAGACTTGCTTACCTATGTTAAGGGTATGCTCATAATCTCAGAGGCCCAAAAATTATTCGGTTTTAATATAGATAATACCGAAGCCGCCGCTGGGGTAATGGTTTCCTTTTATTGGGGCGCAGCCATGATTGGACGCTTTGCAGGAGCATATCTGCTCAACAAATTCTCTCCTGCTAAGCTATTGGCATTTAACGCCGTGTTCGCCGTGGCCCTCATCCTGATTTCCATAAGCACCACCGGGCCAGTGGCCATGTGGAGTTTACTGGCCGTGGGCCTGATGAACTCCGTGATGTACCCTATCATCTTTACGCTAGCGGTGGCCGGCCTGGGTCGCCTTACGGAAGAAGGCTCGGGGCTGCTCTGCACCGCCATTGTGGGAGGAGCCTTGGTGCCACTGTTGTTTGGTTTCATTGCCGACCATAGCAGCCTGCGCATGGCGCTGCTGCTGCCTGTGGTTTGCTACCTCTACATTATGTGGTACGGTCTGCGTGGCAGCCAGCGGGTTGATGCTGCATAACCAGTGCACTAGGTCGTGTAGATAGCAAAGAAGTACAGCAAGGCCGTCATTCCCAGCATAATTGAGGAATGGCGGCCTTGCTGTATTCTTACAACGTGTGAATAGTTGCTACTGGCAGTTACAACGCTACCGGCCGAATGGAAGACTGGCGTACCACAAGTTGTGGTGTTAGCTGGATCTGCACCAAGGCATCGGTAGTACCTGGGCGTTCTAGCTCGTTCAGCAAAGCCCCAATAATGCTTTCAGCCAACGTTTCCATCGGTTGTGCCACTACCGTAACAGGCGGCGAATACAGCCGGAACAGGTCGTTGTCATCGAAGGAAACCACAGCTATTTGCTCGGGAATACGGCGGCCCAGCCGGCCCAAAGCCTCCAAGCCCGATACGCCCAGGTAATTGGTGGCAAACAGCACCGCGTCGCAGGTGGGGTGCGCCTCGAAAAAGCGCTGCATGGCTAACACAATCTGCTCGGGTTCCTGCGGAAACGCAATTTCCTGTACCAATTCCGGTTGGTTGTGCTCACGCAGGGCCTGGGCGTAGCCTTGCTGCCGCGCTGCCATTTGGGTTTGCTCGAGTTGGGTGATGATTAGCGCAATAGTGGTGAAGCCCTGCGCCAACAGGTGCTGGGTGGCCACGTAAGTGCCTGCTACCCCATCAACCACCACTGTATTGGTTAGTACACCCGGCAGCACCCGGTCGAAAAGTACTAGCGGTTTGCTCCGGCGCACCAGGGCACTTACTTCGGCCTCCACTCCGTTGGGCAACGCCAGAATGTAGCCATCAACGTGCTGCTCCTCAAACATTGCCAGCAAGTCAAGAGCTTTGGTTGTGTCGTTGTTGGTGCTGCAATACAAGATGCGGTAACCGCGGGCCAGGGCTTTCCGCTCGATCAGGGCGGCTATGGTAGCGAAGAACGGATTGGCAATGTCTTCTACTACCAGCCCAATAACGTGGGTTTTGCCGGTACGCAAGCTCTTGGCTAACTGGTTGGGCTTGTAGCCCACTTCGTCAACATACTTGAGCACTTTTTCGGCCAACGTGTCGCTGATGCGCTTTTCACGAGCCTTGCCGTTGAGCACCAACGACACCGTAGCAATGGAAACGCCCAAATGCTTGGCAATGTCGTGAATGAGGATTTTCTTTTTCAAGTCCGAACAGTTTTGCCGCGGAAGGCTGGCGCTAGTACGTGGTTGTATATACGCTCCTGAAAAGACCTTTGACCAGCCCGAATCTTACCCTACAAAAGCCAGCCAAGCTTACTACCGGCTGCCAGCCATTTAGTGCTACTGTGCTGAGGTGCCGTAAGTAGCTTCAAAGCAAGGCAGAAGGTTTAGTGATGACATGGATAAGATACAGTTCGGGCATGCCGTACTAAGCAGTAGAACAAGGGTTGCCAAGTATATGCGCTCGAAATAAGGAGCGCCAGGTTCTGATTAAAGTTAACGGGATTTTCTTGCCAGCAGGCACAAACGTGGGATAAGCCACTCCTAAAGCTCCTTAGCAAGCACGTTTAGTCGCAAGTGGCTGACGGGCTTTCCGCAGCCTTCCGGTAGTGGGCACGTACTACATTTCGCTCGTTTACGCCAGCAGCTATTACTGCATTGCTATCAGTTTTGGGCAGTAGGCCGCACCACAATTTCATTGACATCGACTTCGGCCGGCTGCTCGATGGCGAAGGCAATGGCGCGAGCAATGGCCACTGGCGGAATGGCCATTTCGTTCATCTTCTCTTTGATCTGAGCCTGCACTTCAAGGCTGCTCATAGACTCAGCAAGGTTCGTTTGCACAAAGCCAGGCGAAATTCCGGTTACGCGCAGGTGGGGGCCGGCTTCCTGCCGTAGCCCTTCGGTAATGGCCCGTGCCGCATTCTTGGTGCCGGCGTACACGGCCATAGTGGGAACAATGGAAAGCCCCGCCGTAGACAGCACGTTGACGAAGTGCCCGCTTTGCTGCTGCCGAAACACCGGTAGCGCGGCCGCAATGCCGTACAACAGCCCTTTGATGTTCACGTCAATCATGGCCTCCCAGTCGGCAACGCATAACTCGTCCAGCATAGAAATGGGCGCTATTCCTGCGTTGCTGATCAGCACATCCAGTCGGCCGAATTGCGTTTGCGCCAGTTGTACCAGCTCAGCTACAGCTGTGCGCTGCGTTACGTCGGTGGCCGCGTAGATGGCCTCGCCACCGGCCGCCACAATGCGGGCTACCAGCGCAGCTAGGCGTTCGGGCCGCCGCGCACCCAATATCAGCTTTGCGCCGCGCTCGGCCAGTAATAATGCAGTGGCTTCGCCGATGCCGCTACTAGCACCCGTAATGATAATGACTTTGCCAGTGATACCGTTTTCCATGTTGCCTGTTGCGTTAAGTGAAATGAACATGGCAAAGGTCTGGCTTGGCGGCGCCGCAAAAGTATGCCAATCAAGCCAAGTGTTATGAAAGCAACGCCAGCCGCTGGCGGTACTTACTGGGCGTATGGCCAGTGTGCTTTTTGAAAAACGCGTGGAAGTTAGACGAGTGCTCGAACCCCAAGCCGTGGGCAATTTCGGCCACGCTCCAGTTGCTGTGTTGTAGCAAGGCTTGCGCTTCCTCAATTAGCCGCCCGGCAATGTGAGCGGTGGTGGTATGGCCTGTTGTAGCTTGCAGCACCTTATTCAGGTGGTTGGGGTGCACGGCTAGCTGCCGGGCAAACTCGTTGGCATTCTTGAACAGTAGCGGTTGGTACGGCGAGGCCAACGGAAACTGCCGGGCCAGCAAATCCAGAAACTGCGCTCGGAGCCGCTCTGCTGCCCCAAGCACCGGAACAGCTGGCAACAGCTTCATTGACTCGTGCAGCAGTAGCTGCACGTAGTTGCGCAGCACCTCGTACTTATGCAAATAAGGCGAAGGCAATTCTGCCAGCAATTGCTCGAATAAATGCGTGAGGCGCGCTACAGCCGCCGGGGGCGGAAACAGCACCGGTACGCTTCCCACCCGGAACAGCGCCGACTGCGCGAGGCTCGTTGTACGCAACTGTGGCGTGCTGAACTCCTCAGTAAACAAACACGCAAAACCCGTTTCGTGCCCCGCGGTACGCTCCCAAGCGTAGGGAATCAAGGGGTTGACGAAAATCAATGCGCAGCCCTGTACTGCTACGCGCTGGTCGGCGTACGACAGGATACCTTGGGCGTCGCACAGCAGCTTGATTTTGTAGAAATCCCGTCGGACGTGCGGAAATGCATCGTCAGTTACCACATCCTCGATACGGTAAGCCGTTATCTGGCTCGTAGCTGGTTCCCCACGCCCGTAGCGTTGGTAATAGTCTGTAATTGCTTGCTGCATCGGCATCAGACGAAAGTACGAAATTCAAATAACTCCACAGCAGTATTAGTTGGATGAGTGAAGGCCCATTATCTGGCTGTAGCGTAGCCCTGTCGCTCACAACAAGGCAGCATACGCCGTAGCCTTCCGTCATGTAATCGAGAGTTGGATGAATGGCTCGAAGCTTCATCTGTTCGAGGGCTGAAACGAATACTACACGCAAGGGCCCACATCAGCTAGAGGGCCACCCCAATAGCATGAAGCATTTGCATGGTCAAAACCATGCTTTTCGTTTCCGAAACAAGATTATAAAACGCTTTGCAGCATTCCAGAAGCTCGATTTTCAGCCACGCAGAAGCACCTGATTTGCTGGGGATGCCAGGGCAGCGCTTATAGTTGCACTCTGCCAAGATTAAACGCCCGATGCCGGCAGCTATGCATAGAGGTTCTGGCGGGTAAGGAGAGCTTGCGGCTGGCAGATTTGCCCGCTTTTTCGTTCTTTGTAACAGCATTTATGCTACCACCCCACCACCCCTCTTCATCTATGTCTACCCTTCAGGACGACTTTTCGCCCGCAGTGCTCGAACAGCTGCGCCGGCTACAGGAGAAGTATGCCGCTGATGGTCAGGACCTTGCCGCTTACCTGGAAGGTCTTTACTACGCCGACTACGTCAACTACTGGGACTATATCAACCTCGACACGCTGCTGAGCTTGCAACGGCCCCTCACCCAGATTCCCGACGAGCGGATTTTCATTATGTACCACCAGATTACCGAGCTCTACTTCAAGCTCTGCCTCTGTGAGTACGAGCAGCTTGGCGAATTGCAGCATCCCGCGCTTCAGGAAGTGGTGTTGCGCGTGGGCCGCATCAACCGCTACTTCGAGAACCTCATCGACTCGTTCGATGTAATGGTGGACGGCATGGACAAGCAGCAGTTCCTGCAATTCCGCATGGCCCTGATGCCGGCCTCCGGTTTCCAGAGCGTGCAATACCGCATGATCGAAATTGCCAGCACCTCCCTCGATAACCTCTTGGACAAAGAAAAGCGCCGCCTGCTGGGCGAAGCCGCCGCCCACGACGAGCTGCTGGGCTGCATCTACTGGAAAGCCGGTGCTACCATCGAGGAAAGCGGTGCCAAAGCCTTAACCCTGATTCAATTTGAAGAAAAATATACTTCTCAACTAGCCGCTCACGCCGCCCACTACCACCACCGCAACCTGTGGAGCGTGGTTCAGCGCCTCCCCCAGGAAGACCAGGACCACCCGCGCCTCTTGCGCCAGCTCAAGCAGCTCGACGTAAATGTGAACGTAAACTGGCCCCTGATGCACTTCAAGTCGGCAGTGCGCTACCTGGAGCGCGACCCAACGGCTATTGCGGCCACCGGCGGCACCAACTGGAAGAAGTACCTGCCTCCCAAGTTTCAGCGCCGCATTTTCTACCCCCAGCTGTGGAGCGCTCAGGAGCTGGAAGACTGGGGCAAAGGCTGGGTGGAAAGCGTATTGGAAGAAGTACGGGCGTAATAGCGTACCTATGTTCTATCATAAACTAAGCTGAACATTCACCAATATGGCCCCAGATAAAGAAAGCAGTGTCGGGTGGGGTAGCCTAGCACTTATCAACGCAGCTATTGCGCAGAGTAAGCAGCGCAGTGGCGTGAATTGGTTTGTTATACCCCTATTCATTGGGCCCCTTGCCACACTTCTGCTAGTTTCTGCGTATCGCCTGCCACCATCCGATATCAGATAATTGAATGTCTTCTGCTGGCACCGATTAGTGCTGAATTAATTCTTGAACTGTCGATTGTGCCACTGCCAAACAAGCCGGCCGCCGCTCCTACTAACTCAGGAACGGCGGCCGGCTTGTTGATGAGGAATTTTGCGGCTACTTCACCGTGAAGGCGGCCTGCGTGTTGTCCCAGGCCAGAGT
This sequence comes from Hymenobacter telluris, assembly GCF_017313265.1. Classification (GTDB taxonomy): domain Bacteria; phylum Bacteroidota; class Bacteroidia; order Cytophagales; family Hymenobacteraceae; genus Hymenobacter; species Hymenobacter telluris. The sequence continues at coordinate 180,123 of NZ_JAFLQZ010000006.1, forward strand.
AACGGTGCCGGCTTTATCGGCGGCAATGGTGAACTGCTCGACGGGAGCGGCCGTTTTGGTGGGTTTCACTTTCACGCGCAGGGCGTCCTGCTTTTCGTCGTACTTGAAAGCGCCCCATTGTTTGGCCGTTTTGTTGAAGATAATGGTCCACTCCTGTTCACCAGGAATAGTGAACAGCGCATACGTACCGGCAGGCAGCGCTTGGCCGTTGATTTTGAGGTCCTTTTTCGCTTCGAACGTGGTGGCCTCGTTGGCTCCAGTGCGCCACACCTTGCCATAAGGCTCTAGCTCGCCAAACGCCTTCCGCCCTTTCAGGGAAGGGCGGCTGTACTCGATGGTGAAGTTGGGAGCCGTGACGGTAGCCGGAGGGCTGGGCCGCTTGGATTTGTCGTCGGGCATTTTGCCCTGCGCCAGCGCGCTGCCGGCCAGCAGTACGCTCCAAACGAAGAGCAGCAGAAATTTCAGGGAGTTGTTACGCATGATGGAGTGATGTGAAAGAGGTTGAAAAAAATAAACAGCAACAAGATACTCAGGCCATAGACTCCGGGTTGCAAGCCAAAGACGTATGCTTGGGCAGCAGGTTGGCAAATAGCCTGCCACACCACGCCAAGGGAGCAACGCAACACCAGCCGTAAACAGTACCCTTGTGCATTTACACCACAGCCTCTACTGTTTAACAATGGCCTTGAGTTCAGCTTCTTGCAGCTGTTGCTGGGGGTTGAAACCGCTTGTTGTGGCGTATTCAAGCAGGCTGGCGCGGAGCTGCCGAGCCGCTGGCCGGTTGGTTAAGTTTTGCCGAATATCCATCGTGCACAGCAGCAGTTTGCCTGTGCCCACCCGAAACTCTACTAGCGTACCTAGGTTTCTGTTTTTAAAGAAGTTGTCTACTACTCTAATAATAGGCACGGGCTGGCTTTTCAACTCATCAAGCACCAACGACTTGGACTGCGTAACCAAATCCCACCATTGCCAGTCGCTGTGGTAGCTGGTTGGAAAGTCGGCCAGCGCCGGATGCTTCTTATCAATAAGCAGGCCCATACTACCGGGCTGGTCGGGAAAATGCACGGGGCTCCAGAACACCGGCGCAAACCGCCCGTCAATGCCCCGTATCATTTTGCTATCCGGATTGAATACCACCGAGGCACCACGCCTCAGCAAGGCGACGGCACTATCCATTGATGAGGTAAATACTGCTTGGGTAGGTGCTGGCGAAGGCGGCGGGTACACCCATATTTTCCAGTGGTTAGCGTAGCCGGATTTCGTTAGTTGCAGGGTAATAGTCAGTTCCTGGGCGCGGGTAACCGGTTGCAATGGCACGGCTATAGTGCCCAGGGACTGGCCGTTGCCTATGGCCACATGCTTTTTGCCCAGAGTGCCCGTGGCCAGCCGGCGCTTATCGGCCGTTGTTACCGCCCAGGTTAGCTCATCATCAAGCGGCTGCGGGCCGTAATTGGCTAGCTCGGCACTTGCCGTAAAGGTCTCGGAGCTGGTGTACACGGCCTTATCGAAGCGCAGCAACGGCACCACCGGCCCACAAAAACGCCGGAACTCCGCTGGTGTCACGACACCTTTGCTTTCCCAGAAGGCGTTCAGCAAACCCACCAAAGCCGTGCCCTGCCCCGGAAAATCGTGCAGGTCCAGGAGTTGAAAGCCGCCTACCCCGCGGGTTTTCAGGGCTCTTTCGATTTCTTCTTTGTACAGATTGGCCGCCAATTGTCCGCTGGCTTTAAGAAACGGCGCAGCCAGGGGCAGCATGCCTTTTTTCCGTAAGTCGTGCCGGACGGCGGCGAAATTTGCCGGTACCAGCACGCCCGTGTAGCGCGGAATTTCAGTAAGGTCGGGATACACCGAGTACTGCCCCACCTCATGGATAATAAGCGGTACTGGCAGCCCCACCACGGCCTTGCTGTAATCGGTTTTGAAATCGGGCGGGTTGGTATTGAAGATGCCCTGGCCACGCACCCAGCCTTTGTCGGTGTATTGAGTGATGAAAAAATCATCTACCGGTTCGGGCGCTTTGCCGTGCCCTTTCTGAAAGCTGAACGTAGTGGTGGTGTACAGATGCCGGGCATCTTCTGCTTTGAGTTTGGCAACCAGTTGCCGGAGCCACTCGAAATTGCCTTCCAGCTCGTTGCCCATGCTCCAAAAGCAGAAAGAAGGATGGTTGCCGTAGCTGTCCATAATATGCCGGGCTTCTTCTTCCAGATAAGCCAGTGTGCGGGCGTCTTTCCCCACCTGTAGGCTCCAGAGTGGCAGCTCAACCTGTAGATAAACGCCCAGTGAGTCGGCCACCCGGAAGGCTGCTTCGGGTGGGCACCAAGAATGAAAGCGCAGGTGGTTGAGCCCGTAATCCTTGGCCGCCTTGAACACCTTCACCCAGCCGGCCGAATGCATCGGAGGGTGACCTTCCAGCGGAAAAATATTGCATTCCAGCGTACCGCGCAGAAAAAGGGGCCGACCGTTTAGCAGCAGGGCGCTGCCAGCCGTGGCCAGAGTCCGGAAACCAAACGATTCTGTTTGCTGATCCAGCAATTTCCCACCGGCGCTCCGCACTTCGAGTTGGAGTTGGTAGAGCTGCGGCTGAAACTCATCCCACGCCTTCACTTCGGGTAGCGCCACCGCCAGTTGCTGGCTGGCAGCCCCGGTTAGGTTGATTTTGCGGCCGGTAGCCACCACCCGGTTGCCTAGCAGCACGTGGGCCCGCAGGAAGGTTCCGTCGTTTCGAGCCCCCGTAATTGCCACGGTTGCCCGGACAGTTTTTTGGGCAAGCAACGGCTCCACTTTTATCTGCTGAATCGAGTTGGCTGGTCGGGCCTTGATTTCTATTCGGCCAATAACGCCGTTCCAAAGAATCTGGGTGCCATCGGTGTAGGCATGCGCAAAATCGTTGAAGCTGATATCGTGCTGTTTCCGATTGTCGATCCGCAAGGTGATGGTGTGCTGGCCGGGAGCCAGGTCACCCAGGCTGAACCCCTGAGGCGCAATCAGACTTTGGCCGCTGCCTACCTGTTTGCCATCAAGCCAGCAATCCGTCTTCCAGATTACGCGTTCCAGCATCAGTTGCGCATTGTCCAGGGTGCGCTCCACAGTGAACGTCCGCTGGTACCAGACTGGGCCCGTGTACCGGTGCTTTCTGGCTAGGTGCAGCATAATATCTTTGGCAAGCACCGTCGTATCAGTGTGCGTGGCCTGCCCAACCCCGGCGTCGTCGAGCGTGCCGGGAAGCGAAATACTCTGCCGAAACGACTGCCGAAACCATTGCCCGACTATCCCCTGGTCCAGCGAGTCGAGTTGAAATTGCCACCTCCCGGCCAGCGACAAGGGCTTATGTTGGGCCTGGGTTTGCGTTACGGTTAGGATAAGCAGCAGCAGAGCGAGTATGCGCTTCATGAATTGGTGGGTTTTAACAAGCTATGCTCTTGTATTTGAACAGGTTGGCTACGCACCCACACCGCACCCGCAGGGCTTGCAAAGCCACCACGAAAGCTCAACGGGGAGAGGTACTATGTAGCCGCATTCCGAATGGGGTTACTACCACAAAGCTGCGGTTTCCTGTAGCGCAATCAAATGGCTTTTCCGTCGAAAAGATGGACAATCCGCTGCTATTTGTTTTTAGCTTGGCAATCCAGGACGAGGTGCCCCTTCTTCGTGGCGGAGCCGCAAACCTCGCGCTTCCTCCTACCTTTGCCACCGTTGTTCTTTGTTTGATTTGAATTCAGACGGCGGAAGGTTTCTGGGTGATACCAGAATTAATAGGGAACCAGGTGCAACTCCTGGACAGACGCGCTACTGTAAGTAACACCTACTTTTCATCTACTACAAGCCCATTGGCCGGCACTAGCTGGCTGAGAAGGGCGGTGAAAATGTTACGAGTCAGGAGACCTGCCTTCCGCTGCATGAACGAGGCTGCCTTCGCGACTAGGGCCCTTGTTTGGTACTGAAAAGCGCTGGCCCTCACCGGGCGGAGCCGCCTTTGGTCAGACTTAGGGCGGGTAGCTACGTGTTTTTCACGCCAACTTGGTGCTTGGCAGGCAGCCCGAATTAGATGAAGGGCAGTGGATTATTCATTTTCCATCCTCTCCGCTGATGACTGAACTGCTCGACCACAAAATTGCCCGCGCCGAGACGCGCGTTTTCAAAGCCGTTTTTCCTAACACCACCAACCACTACGACACGCTGTTTGGGGGCACTACCCTGCACATGATGGACGAGGTGGCTTTCATTACGGCCACCCGGTTCAGCCGCCTCAAAATGGTGACCGTTTCGTCTGATAAGGTGGATTTCACCCACCCAATTCCGGGCGGCAGCCTCGTGGAGCTGATTGGCAGCGTAGTGCGGGTGGGCAATACCAGCCTGCAAGTGCGGGTTGATCTGTATGTCGAGCAGATGTACTCCGAGGAGCGGCACAAGGCCGTTTCGGGGCTGTTTACGTTTGTGGCCATCGACCAGGATAAGCGCCCGGTGCGCATTTTACAAGAACACGGCGCGCCCTCAAATTCAATTCTTAACAACGGCTAATTCACCCTCTATCAACGCGTAAAGCAGTTTACAACCACTACTTGCGCAGCCTATGGCCGCGTACTGAACCTTTTCGGCTTTTGCCCCGGTTTAGAGGGCCGGATAGATTTCCTACTACACTGACTTTGTTTGTTTAAGAATGGACCAGCAGTACCACCCCGATTTAAGCGCCCGTTTGGAAAAATCATTTGAAGAGGCTGACGAAGCCCGCGAGAAACTCACCGAGTCGATGGCCAACGCCGTGGCAACCAACTGCGACTTGCTGCACCACGGCCTCGTGAGTGCTAAAGGCCTGGAAGTCACCACCGAAATGTACCGCTACATGCTGGGCAAGCTGCTGCGCAACAGCTCCGGCGAAGTGCGCGGGCAAGTGCTGGACGCCTTCAACCAGTCGATGGAAAAGTTCTGGCCCCGCAAGCGTACCAGTAGCACCGAATCTGATTCGCACAACGAAAAATAGGGCACGCACTGCGCCACTCCTCCCCCGTTGCAGTAGCCTGCCACCCCTCGGCCGGGCTTCAATTGCTGGCTCTGCCTGGGCAGGCTGGCGGCTGAAGCTCGGCTGTTTCGTACCTTTACCGCTGTTTTTTATTTCCCGGTTAAAAGGATAACCACCTCTAGACAATACGCGGCAAAACTTCTGTAAGTTACTGATTGTCTACCTAATAACAGTTATTTGTTGTTGTCTAAAAACGGTGGGAACAACATGCGCGGCGACATCTTCTATTCTGCAATAATCAGCACTGGCCCGCTTAGTACCTGATCTTCGTCGTCTAAGTTAAACTCAATACCGGTCAGCTCGGCCACCGCTTCGGTCGCCGCAAGGTTCGGATCTCCCTCATGATCGAAAATGGTGTAAACCGTGTATTCCGGGGTGCTGGCAAGAATATCAACCATTTCAGGAATACATTCCAGCGCACGCGCAGCTCGGGCCATCTGCGTGACATTTGCGGTGGTCGGATGAAAGCCCTCGGCGGAATAAATCTGTTCCCGCTGGCCGGGTTGATAAAGAAAGGCATTCATGGCTCGTGAAGTTTTGCGGGGAAGATAAACATATTGGTCTATAGGCTCATTGTTCATCCGGCACCATTAACATCGCGCCCTGTAATCTTGTTGTTTGGTGCAAAACGCGGCCTCAGTTATCTTTACTGGCAAAAATAGATTAGCTCGATTTGCTAATTTTTTTAGTTTTGCACTAGCTTTACGAAAAGAAGCTAGTCCCTGGGGGATTACTCCGCCCTTAAATCAAGAAAATGAAAAAGCCAACTGTGATTGACCTTTTTGCCGGCGCTGGTGGGCTGTCCGAAGGTTTCCGTCAACAAGGTTTCAATGCGTTAGCTGCAAATGACTTTGATGAATTTTCTGCCCGAACCTTCAAAGTAACTCACCCAGAAACTGTTTTCCTGCCCGGTCCCATCCAGGATATAGATGCCGAAGATTTCTTAAAAGCGGCGAAAATAGAATATGGCGAGCTAGATTGCCTCGTGGGCGGACCTCCTTGTCAAGCCTTCAGTGTTTACAATCACCAGCGCGGCATGCATGACGAGCGTAGCGGCTTGTTCAAAGAATATCTGAGAATTGTTGAGGGCCTAAATCCAAAGTACATTGTTATTGAGAACGTAACGGGCATGTCGTCCGTGTCAGAGGGTCAGGCGATTAAGGAGATTAAAAAGGGGCTTATTGACCTAGGTTATAGCAACGTTGATTCCAAGGTTTTGAAAGCTGAGGATTTCGGCGTGCCCCAGGAGCGCCGTCGCATCATTATTATTGCGAACCGGATGGGTCATGAAATAACCTGGCCTGAACCCACGCACGTAGCTAACGGCAAGCCGCATGTTACGGTGAAGGATGCGCTGTCAGATCTACCGGTCCTTGATAACGGGCAAGGCTGCGATTCAGCTGCTGTTTACCCCGTGCCCTTCAATAAGGCGACGGCCTACCAACGCCTGATGCGGAAAAATAATCTCTTTGTGAGCAACCACGAAGCGCCAAAACTCTCGGAAGTGAATTTGAAGCGCATGCAATATGTGCCGCAAGGTGGTAGCTGGCGGGACATTCCGCACGAATTACTGCCAACCGGAATGAAGCGAGCAAAAAGAAGCGACCACACAAAGCGTTACGGTCGTCTTAAAGAAGATGGTCTGTCCTCGACTGTATTAACCAAATGCGACATACATTGGGGGACTTTTTACCATCCAAACCAGGAACGTAGCATTACGGTGAGAGAAGCTGCACGGCTTCAATCATTCCCTGATAACTATATTTTCCAAGGCCCCCGAACTGAACAGTTCAGGCAGGTAGGTAATGCAGTACCCCCGTTGCTTGCTGCCGCTGTAGCAGGAGAAATTAAGAAATATCTGCTACTTACCGAAGAGAAATGCCAATTGATCCAACAACAATAATTTGTGAAATATTAGGGCAACCAGCACCCGACATGCGCAACCCGGCTAACGCTGATTACGAATGTCCTTTTTTATCCGGTCCATGTACTAAAAGATCACCACAGCTTGAGGGTCCGTACCCAGTCTGCACAATCTTTCGTCCTAATTCAACAGACCCGATATGCGTTTGCCCAAAAAGGCTTAACGAAATTGATATTGTCAAAGACGTTTTAGAAAATTGTTGGCCTGGGACGCCGCCCAATCCCGCTAATATAAAGGTGACAAGCGAGGTCCATCTTGGCCATTTGGGCAATATGGATTTGGTGATTGCGGAGCTTACATCCTCTGGTCATGTCAAGAAATTTGTCTCTGTCGAGTATCAAGCAATTGATATAACGGGGAGCTACTTTCCGGCTTATACCGCGCTTACGAACAGCGATCAGCTAAAGAAAAAGTCAACGCTTGGCTTAAATTGGATGAACGTTTATAAGCGGTATGTCACCCAATTAATTGGCAAAGGCTTTCAACACCATCAATGGAATACCATTATGATTTCCGTTATGCAGGAAACTGTAATGAACCGAATGTTGAAGATTGGAAATATTAACGAAGTGCCGCTCAATAATAGCAACATAGTATTTCTAGGCTATAAATACGTGTTTGATAGCGAGGAAAACGTTTATAAGCTGGAATTATCTAGAGTATACCCAACCACCCATCAGAATATCACAAATGGCCCCTTATATCGGGAAGTCATCGACGTTCACGATGCCAAAGCCAAGATATTATCCCGCATGAATGGCGAATAGGATGCTTTGATCAGTAAAACAGTATTCAGAAGGGTGTTGGTCATATTGTCAACACCCTTTTTTATTTTTATCAAACCGCATCGCACCATAAGGCAACACGCTATTGCTCAGGTCGTCAGCCCTGCATATATTCAAGCATGGGCATCGACATTATAGCGCTCGAAGATCAAGCCTTCTGGGAGTTGGTGAAGCGCGTCACTGACGAGCTGGTGGCCAAGCATGGCCAAAAAGCACTCGACCGTTGGATAGACGGCGCCGAGGCCATGCACCTGTTGCGCATCAAATCCCCGACGACCCTACAGAAGCTGCGCGACACTGGCGCCATCCGTTACAGCCAGCCGGAAAAGAAGATCATCCTTTACGATCGGGAAAGCATTATTTCCTACATCGAAAAGCACGTCAAAAACCCCTTCTAGGCCATGAGCGACGAAACGGTCGATAAGAATACCAAGCTGCTGTTCAACATCGGCTATCTGCTCTCGCAGGAGCCGGACACGAACGCCGTGCTCAAAAAGATGATCGCCAAGGCTCATACCGACATCGAGAAACACGCTTTGAGCGCCGGCAAGCAGCAATTCACCAAGGATGCGATCGAGGGCCAGGACATCACGCCCAAACGCGAGCGCACCGAATCCGAGGTGCTGGACGAATATTACCGGGGCATGGACGAGGCCTATAATCGCGGTGATTTCCCGGATACGCCAGCTGCCGACTTTAAGGAACAAATCAAGGAGGCTGCGGCCCCCCGCACACCCGAACCCGAAAAAACCGAAGACCGCGCCGACCCGCCTGGCAAGCCTCCGGGCTGGCAGAAAATGGTCGATGACATGATGCGGGCCGCCGAGGAACGGCAAAAGAACAAGGATAATGATCGGGAACGTTAGCGTTCGGCGCCGTACTGCTCATTATAAGCCCTGGCTAGCGTCAGGCTATCCGGCAGTCCGTGAGAAGCTAGGTATGCTGTTTCGTTGCCGTGGGCATGCAACGCAGCATGATGTTGATGGCAGAGCGGTATTGTTTCCGTGTCCAGCGCCTTGGTCGCCATGCCCTTGTGCTTACTGGTGAGGCTATGATGCGCGACCACCGTATCTGACCACCAGCGACAAACGCAGCAAGGCAAAGAGGCGATCCATAAAAGATAGCCCTTGTCGCCCTCGCGTTTCTTCTTGGGCTTTTTACCGGGCTTCGGGAACATCATACCTGAAACCCATAGTCGCGGGGATTTGGCAGGGCAATCTTGGCCATATCGGCAAGCGTCAACGTGTGCTCGATCAGCTTTGTGTACTCCACCACTGTCAAATCCTCGCTGGAATAATCGTATTCGATCAGTTCGCCGCGCCGGGTAGTGAACGACTTAACCCCAAGCACCTGGCGTTTGATGATCGTCTTCAGTTCAAGCAGGCTGTAGCCTGTGCCTTCACACATCATGTCCATGCATTTATGCCAGTACCGGCGCTGGGCGGGGGTTTTGCCTTTGCGCTTAATCGACACTTCCCATTTATCGAGTGGAAGCAGGGCGACCGCCGTTATAGCGTTCGCCCTTACCTGGTCGTTGACAATGATGAAGGTCTGTTCCACTAACGAATGACCAGGAATGGCCTGCCGCGTTCAAGAACGGCATAGTTCAGTTCCTTGCCAGCCTGCAAGTCGCGTTTGATTGCGTCCTTGTCGGCTTTGTATTCAACCTTCCGGTACTCCTCCGGCAGAAGCTCTGCGGGGCAGTTGACCGTCAGGCTTAAGACACCTTCCTGAATGCGGGCATTGCCGGCCACGGTCTTGATGCCCTTGCCTGCCATTGCCACCAGGGTGAAAATGCCCAGCTTCCGGTATTCTTCCTTGCGCTCAAACACTTTGGCACGGTCGGCATAGCGCTGGGCCAGCTCTTTGGCGGCTTTTGCGTTGGCTTTGTCTTCGGCAGCACGCTCAATCAGGTAGTTGGTCCACCATTCAAGGCTGTTTTCGATGTTGTCGATTTCGACTTCATCCTCGGCCATGATCTCGCCATATTGCTCGTCCAGCTTGTCATTTTGCAGGCGAACGCGTGCTAACAGTTCTGCATATTTCATGGTATTCCCGCCTCCTTAAAACGGGATTGAGTCGTCTAAATCATCGTCAAAAGCGGCTGGCCGTTGCGCATCACGCGACGCTTGGCTCCGCGCTTCTCCATTGGAAGCGGATTCACCGTCTTGCTTACTGTCAAGCAACACAACCTCGCCTTTAAAGGGCTTAAGCACAACCTCGGTGCTGTACCGATCATTGCCGTTGTTGTCCTGCCACTTGCGGGTTTGCAGCTGGCCTTCTAGGTACACTTTCGAGCCTTTTTTTACGAAGCGCTCCACGATACCGACAAGGGCATCATTGGTAACAGCGATGTTGTGCCACTCGGTTTTCTCTTTGCGCTCGCCGGTGGCCTTATCCTTCCAGCTCTCGGACGTGGCAAGGGTGAAATTGGCGACCCGACCACCCGACTGAAAACTGCGGATTTCCGGGTCTTTGCCCACATGGCCAACAAGGATGACTTTATTTACTGATGCCATGATTTACTCCAATCCGATGGCTGACTTATAAAGCTCCAGAATTTCTTCCTGCTCCTGGCGTTTCTGGCGGTCCATTTTGCGCAGCTTGACGATCTGACGAATGATCTTTGTTTCGTAGCCAGCGCTCTTGCTCTCGGCATATACATCGCGGATATCCTCGGCAATGCCGGATTTTTCTTCTTCGAGCCGTTCAATACGCTCAATGTACTGCTTGAGGCGTTCGCCGGTGACACCACCGATGTTTGCTGTTTCTGTCAATTATTACTCTCCTGTTTGTGTGGTTTTGGTTTTTCTGCTTTGACGGCGGCAATGATGTCTTTGTAATCCTGAACCGTTCCATCGTTTTCACATTCTTTCTTAACCCCATCCTGAATAGCCTTTAGTTTTTCAGGGGTGTTTGCATTAAGCATCATGGTAACCAGTGCGCCTTTGCGTTCAGTTGACAACTGCTTGGGTATGGGCTTTGGCTCGTCTTGATTGGGTGAATACTTGCTGCCATCGAACTGCCCCATATGAACATCAGCACTCATGCCGATATGCTTCATGGCGTTCATCAAGGCATCCGTGAAAGCCTTTTTGAAGGCCTCGTCATCTGAACGCAATCCCGTTGCTTGCTTGACGATCACAAAGTCGCCGCCCACACCCCAGACGAAAGCAGATTCGTCATATGCTGGGTTTCTGTTTTCCGGGTCTCCAGTATGCCACAAACCAACGGTACAATAAACCAACACTTGACCGTCAGTTCCTGACACAATTTGGTATTCTGGCTTTGTATACCCCCATCCAATTCCGCAAGCACCAAAACGCTCGGTCATTTTTTGGATGGCGTACATCGGTTTGATTGCATTACCTTTAAAGCCGCCTGCGCGTGTGAATTTCTTCGTATGCTGCGGGTCCGTGACGCTAAGCGCGTTCCATATATCCATGTTTTCCATTATTTATTCTCCGATAGCTTATAAATACCATTGTTCAAAAAGACACGCTTGGCTTTTACCAACGCCTTGACGGCAGCAGGGACCATTTCAGGCGCTCCCGATCTCAATATCAAATGGTCAAGGGTCACGCCGTTAGGGTCGCAAAAATGCCGCATATCAGCAATTACACATTCCATTATAGCTTCATTTGCGGTTCTGGTCGCTGCTCTATGTGCTTGCTCAAGGATTTCAGCGCTACGCTTTAGGGCCATCGTGCGGATTTCCTGATTAGCAGTCTTACAGTCGGCGCGGCCATCGAAGTATTGAGCCAGGTATTCGAGGGTTTGAAGGTGTAAAATCATTATTGCACCAAAAATTGTCTGGCGATAAAAAACAGCCAGCAAAAGCCCTTGACGGCCTGGAACACCAAGCCACCACCAATACCCCCGATTAAGCCGAGCAATAAATCTTCTCTAGTCAATTTCATTGATTGTTCTCCTGTTTTAGTTGGTATCTGACCTCACCACCATAGCAAGCCATATCGGCCTGTCAACAGGAAAAATGCAGTTGACAAAAAATAAATTATCAGGGAATAATCAGCGAGCCGAGATGGCTAGGTTTTGCGCACTATCCTGTTGTCGCGCATGAAAAGGGGGTTTCAGTGGTATCTGACAGTACGCTGGCCCCCTTGCCTATTTTAAGGCTGGTTCTCCCCTACCCGCCAAGCATCCTCAATCCAAATAACCGCAGCCATTGGGCCAAGAAAAACCCGGTCAAGGTCCGTTATCGGGAACACTGCCGCGCCCTGGCCTTGAGCATGGCGCCGACCTTTCCGCCTGGCAAAATCCCGCTGAGCATCGTCTTTTACCCGCCGCGCAATACCGGCGACCTGGACAACATGCTTTCCTCTTGCAAGGCCCTGTTTGATGGTGTATCCGATGCCTGGGGCGTCAACGACAAGCTATTCCGGCCCATGACGCTCGACGTCGGCAAAGCCGATAAGGCCAACCCACGAGTGGAGATCACAATCGGTGAGACGCATCAACTTCGGTAAGAAATCATATAAGCCCCGACAAGACGAAATTTGGACAGACCGGCCCACCCGGCAGCGTTACGAGCCGCCAGTGCCGGAAAGCCAGCAAGAGCAGCAGGACGCCTATCGGGTCGAGCTGGGCAAGACGCGGCTCGAACATTTGGCAGAGTAATGGCACAGGCACTAGGAATCGAACCTAGGTCTACGGTTTTGGAGACCGGCGCTCTGCCATTGAGCTATGCCCATAAAAAAGCTGGTAGCTAACCGGCCTGCCTGATATCAGGACTTAGACGCGGATATCGCTAGAGCCGCACACAGCCATATTGTAGCCAGCCACAAATTGGTTGTCAAATAAATCCTTGACGAGCATTTCGGGTCATGCATAATCAAGCCATGGCGGTGGTTATGCCCTCGCTTGAATGTTCCTACAGGTTCAAGGCCGCCAGCCATTTACTGTAGGCCAGAACTGTAGGAGGTTCACAATGAAATTCCCACCGGGCCAGTACGGGCTAATACTAGCCGACCCGCCGTGGTCGTATGAGATGTATTCAGAGAAGGGACACGCAAAAAGCCCTCATGCTCACTACGATTGCATGACTTATCCAGAGTTGGCTCAATTACGCGACGAGTTCATTTTCTCGACTGCTCCCGACGCGGTTTGCTTTATGTGGGCCGTTTGGCCAAAGTTGGATGAAGCCTTTAAGCTCATGGCCGATTGGGGCTTTCAATACAAAACTGGCGGCGCATGGCACAAACGGTCAAAGAGCTGGACACCAGATTGCCTGAGGCCTAAATCAGCCTTTGGAACAGGCTATCTGTTTCGGAGTGCGTCAGAACCGTTTCTCGTCGGCACGATTGGAAACCCAAACATCCTCAACCGGTCTACACGGAATATCATCGAGGCCGCGGTCAGGGAGCATAGCCGAAAACCTGATTGCCAGTATGCCATGATTGAAAGCCTGTTTGAGGGCCCATATCTTGAATTGTTTGCCAGAAATACCCGCAAGGGCTGGTCGAGCTGGGGCAATCAAACAGAAAAGTTTGAGGCGGTATGACCCAGGCTTATTATCCGTTCTATTGGTCGGACTATTCCGGCAAGACAATGCACCTCACCCAAGGGCAGCACGGCGCGTTCATGATGTTGATGCGCTGGATTTACACCACCGAAAAGCCTGTGCCTGACAAGCAACGCTATAGCATTGCTAGAGCAATGTCAGAGCAAGAACGTAGCGATACAGACGCCGTGCTTGAAGAATTCTTCTTTCGTGATGGTGAGATGTGGCGTCAGGACAAGTGCGAGCATATCATCGCCAAGGCTAATGAGCAGCACCAACGCCGCGTAAACGCTGGGAAAAACGGCGGTTTGGCTAAGTCGAAAAACGCCAAGCAAAGCCCTAGCAATGCTAGAGCAATGCCCAAGCAACCAGAACCAGAACCAAATAATATAGATACTAACGTATCTATACCCCCTACCCCCAAAGGCTTGCCGGCATGGCTGCCAGTGACCGACTGGAAAGACTTCTGCCAGATGCGCGGCGCCAAGTTCACCGCCCGCGCCAAGCAGCTCATCATCGGTAAGCTGGACAAGCTCCGAGAGCAAGGCCACGACCCTGCCGCCGTTTTGCAACAATCACTGGAACGCGGCTGGTCCGGCGTGTTTGAGATCAAAGGAGATTACAATGGAACCCGTCAAATCAGCTCTGGAAACGCTTTTGCTGGAAATGCAGGCGCTACCGGAGAACCGAAAGGAAACGGCTTTGGTGGCCGCAAGTCCCAGACCCAGCTCGCCAGCGAAGAAACAGAGCGCATCATCCGCGAGCGCCGTGCAGCCTGGGCAGCCAATGGCGGCAAAAACCCCAATCAAGGACTGTTTGGAAAGCCAAGAGCAGCTGAGCCGCCTGTTGCAGCAATGCTACCTGATGCTGAAGAAATACGGTGAGGCGGCCGACATCACCGCTATTCGTGATGCGGGTTTTCAGTGGATGCTTGAGGACTACGACATCGACCAAGTGACGACCGCGTTCAGGCAATACCTGAAAACGGGCAGGGAGATACCCACGCCGACCGACATCATCGAAATTCTAGACCCGTCTGTTAGGCCGATGTGCGGTCGTATGTACCAGCGGCTGGTTGAGCGGTCGAAGGAGGGGCCATTCGCACTGACCCGCGCCGAGCATGAGTATATCGACCGATACGAGGCTCGGCAGATTGGTGATCTATAACCCCTCGCGCTTATAGCGATTAAGAAAGCTCTTTCCTAAGGCCGTTAAAGAGTATTCCGTACCGCTGTGCGTATAAGTCAATCCAAGAACCCTCAAATATTCCAGACGATAACGGAATTCGCCGTCAAACTCCTTTTCCTGTTTACCAACGAGAAAGATGCTGGGATACATCTTTTCACGCACCTGCTCAGGTGATTGACTTTCCTCCTTATCAAGGATTTTGAGCGCTTTGATGTTTCCTTTGGTGATCTGGGTGACAAGATTGGCGTAAACCTCATCAACGGCCTTATCCGCTTCTTTTTTGGTTTCGCTTTTCCCAGGGGCGTATTTCGAAAATACTTCTGCGCCAAATGTGGCTAAAGCGCCAATTATCGCCGATAGAATCTGTTCCGGTAAGCCAAACATGATAATTTTATTTGGTTTGTAACGAATAGCACCTAGCACCAAATATATAAATTTCCTATTATGATTAGCCTTGATAACTTCAACGCAAGCCGCCTCGAATTTCAGTACGCCGCCGTCTGGGCTGAGGGTGACTACTTGGCGCGGCGCTACGAAGAAGAAGATGCGGTCAATCTGTACCGGATGCCCGGCGGCTATTTCGTTGAGGTGTTCTACGATCAGATGGAAAACGCACTGAGCGGGGTGCGTGCCTTTACCGATAAGGATAGACTGGAAGATTACGCCTGCTACATCAAGCTGCCGGGTGATTTATAAGCCACTTTTGCGCAGTCTCATAAAATAATTTCTGATGTAACAACCATTTTCTTAAATTATTTTTGTATATTTGTATTGTAGACAGTGTAATCGGCGCTGTCAAAGATCTGCTCGCTGAAGCAGATTCCAATTTGGTGGAATGCCTTGTGCCAGAAGTGGCCTTTACTTATTCCTCTCGCTGCTTGCGCAACATTTTTGATACGCCATTACCTCGAAGCTAAGGTCGGCGCTTTCTTTATCGAGCATGCTTGGGAAATAATTAAACCTCTAACGTACAATACTATGCATACAATCAACTGTTTACTTGCTAAAATGAAAGATTTGGGTTCTTACCTGGCGAAGTGAAGAACGATAGCCCAAACTTTTAGGAATCTGTCTAAGTGGTGGAAGCAGAGTGAGGAGCAATCCTCTGCTTCGCCAACCAATCAAAAGGCCCCGTCCTTGCGCCTATTGCGCTGACCGGGCCTTTTTTGTGCTTGACACCCTCGGTCGCCCCAATCCGGCATGGGTCGGACGCGGTTTCAGGGGTTTGGCGAGTAATTATGCGGCCTTGCCTGATCTATTATTTGCAGCACAGATAGGGCTTGACGAACGTCTGCGCCGGTTGGTATTCTGACTTCATGCCACGCCGCCGCTCACGGGGGTTGCGCCTGTCAACCCGGCAAACCAAGTCCCTATCGAGTTGCCGGTTGTGGCCAACGTCATAGTTCGAGAAATAGGGGCGCACAGGCAATTTTTAACCAAGGGGGATAGACGTGGCTAAGACGAACAAAGGGAAACTCAAGGCGCAGCTGGCAAAAGCGCTCGGCACCAATCCTGATATGCCCGACGATCAATTCGTTATTGATTGCCATGACGCTATCATGGTTAACGCTGAGACTAGCGACCAAGAAAGCGAGCTTAACGGTTTACTGAACCAATTCCGCGCGCTGGTGGCCTGATATGGCTGATCGCGTCAGCATCCCTCGCATTAAGGTCATTAGGCCAAAGCAATTTGACGCCGACGTAGTGCGGCGCAAAATGAGCGAACAGATCGGCGAATCTTTTCAGTCCCTGAAGGATAATGGAAAGGAGCCCACGGGTTTTGCATACGTGATTTTCTCTGATGAGCCTGCATCGTTTGGTCATGGCTACCACTCGCCTGACGAGCGCAGTATCATCGACATGCCAGATATGGTGCGCAGTCGCCTACAATTTGCTATTGACAAAATCACAAACCCAAAGAACTGATACCAAAATAGTTAAAGGTAGTATTCATGGCCCGGCCAAAAGGACAGCCAAAGCTCGGCGGACGTAAAAAGGGAACGCCAAACAAGATTTCCAGTGACGTCAAGGGTATGGTGCTCGGTGCCCTTAATAAGGCTGGTGGCGAGGAATACCTGCTTCGGCAATCCAAAGAAAACCCGACCGCTTTCATGACCTTGGTTGGCAAAGTCTTGCCCACGACGCTGGCCGGCGACAAAGAAAACCCGGTCGAGGTCCGCACGGCCGACGTCACGTCCAAGCTGCTGAGCATGCTCAC
Organism: Hymenobacter telluris; assembly: GCF_017313265.1. GTDB lineage: Bacteria > Bacteroidota > Bacteroidia > Cytophagales > Hymenobacteraceae > Hymenobacter > Hymenobacter telluris. The sequence goes on from NZ_JAFLQZ010000006.1 coordinate 196,776, forward strand.
CAAGGAACAGCTAGAGGCTGCTCTTGACGCTGAAAATAACAACGGCTGATATCCGGCGCGAGTTGGAGCGTCGCAAGTATCGCAAGATTGACGGGTATTTTCCCGACACTGGCCCGTTTCGCCGTGAACTGTATCACAAGCATTTAGATTTCTTCAAGGCTGGTGCCGTGCATCGCGAACGGGCCATGATCGCAGCCAACCGCGTCGGCAAAACCGATGGCGCCGGCGGTTACGAGCTGACCTGCCACCTGACGGGCATTTATCCTTGGTGGTGGCCTGGGCGCCGTTTCAGCAAGCCAGTGAATTTCCTCGTTGGTGGTGAGACTGGCATGCTAGTGCGCGACTCCATCCAGCTCAAGCTGCTGGGCGAATTGCACGACATCGGCACGGGCATGATCCCGAAAGAATATATCGAAAGCACCACGCCAAAATCGGGTATTCCCAAGGCGGTCGGCAACATCTACGTCAAGCATATCTCGGGCGGGGTCAGCACCTGTCAGCTGCAATCGTATGACCAGGGGCGCGAAGTTTTTCAGGCGACCGAACGCGATGGCGTGTGGTTTGACGAGGAGCCGCCGATCGACATCTATACGGAGGGCCTGATCCGCACGATGACCACCAAGGGCATCGTCATGTCCACCTTCACCCCGCTTAAGGGTGTCTCGGAAACCGTTTTGCACCTGCAAAAACAGGCAAAGGACGGCGTTGTCACGGTCATCAGCGCGACTTGGGACGATGCGCCGCATCTGTCCGACGAGGACAAAGAGGAGCTGATGCGCTCGCTCCCGCCCCACCAGCGCGATGCCCGTTCCAAGGGTATCCCGTCTCTGGGTTCCGGTGCCGTCTATCCGATCCCGGAGAGCGATTTCACCTGCGAGCCGTTCGAGCTGCCCAAGCATTACAAGCGCTGCTACGGCATGGATGTCGGCTGGAACAACACCGCTTCGCTGTGGCTGGCCACCGACCCTGATACGGACGTGACTTATGCCTATGCCGAATACAAGCGCGGCCAGGCCGAGCCGAGCGTTCATGCCGCCACAATCCGCGCCAAGGGCGACTGGATCCATGGCGTCATCGACCCGGCATCGCGCGGCCGGGCGCAAAAGGACGGTGAGCAACTGATTTACCTCTACCAGCAACAGGGCTTGAAGATCATCCCGGCCAGTAATGCGGTCGAATCCGGCATCTTCGACGTGTACGAAAAAATGACCGTCGGCAAGCTCAAGATTTTCAGCAACCTGACCGAAACGTTGGCCGAAATCCGGCTGTATCGCCGCGACGACAAGGGCCGCATCGTGAAGGAGTTCGATCACCTCATGGATTGCCTGCGCTATGGCATCGTGTCCGGTCTGGGCGTGGCTACGATAAAGCCTATTGCTAAAGCAGCTGTGCAAGAGTATCATGCGTCTGGCGATACGTGGATGGCAGGTTAATGGCGAACGACGAAAACAAAGACGATCTGATTAAAGAGGCTTCAGACCGCCTGCAAGAGCTGCGCGATTATTGGAAACCGATCTACGACGAATTCACCGACGATCTCAAATTCGCAGTCGATGGCCAGCAATGGAAACCTGGCGACATGACTGCCCGCGGCGAAAAGCCGACGCTGACCATCAACCGTATGGGCCAGTTCATCAATCAGGTCATCAACAGCAACCGCCAGAACACGCCGACCATCAAGGTGCTGCCGGTCGATGACGAGGCTGACATCAAGACCGCCGAACTTATCCAAGACCTAATCCGCAATATCGAGAAGGTTTCCAAGGCTGACACCGCTTATGACACGGCCATGGAGTATGCCGTTCAGGGCGGCATTGGCTTCATCCGCATTGACCATGATTACGTTGACCCCGACAGCTTCGAGCAGCACATCCTGATTAAGCGGGTGCATGATCCCCGCTCTTGCCTGATCGACAACATGAGCGTTGAGCCGGACGGCCGCGATGCCAACGATGGGTTTATTATCGAAGAAATGCGCCTCGACACGTTCAAGGAACAATACCCCAAGGCGGACGCGCGCAATTTTGATGATATGGCTATGAGCAAGACCGGGTTTGCGGCGTCGGACAAAATGATCACGGTTGCCGAATACTTTAAGCGCGTGCCAGAGGAAAAAGAAATTTCCCTGCTTGACGATGGCTCTGTGTTATTTTCCGACGATCTGGCCAAGCGCGAGGGGCAATACACGGTCCTGAAAACCCGCATGATCCAGAAAAACACGGTCAAGCGCTACAAGATGACGGGCGCGGAAATACTAGAAGAAACCGAGTTTCCGTCCTCGTATATCCCGATTATTCCGGTCTACGGCAAGGAAATTTGGATCGACGGCAAGCGCAAGCTGTATAGCCTGATCCGCCACGCCAAAGACGCGCAGAAAATGCACAACTTCTGGGCCTCGCTGGAAACCGAGCTGATTATGGAGGCGCCGCGCTCGCCCTGGGTGGTGGACTCCGACACGATTGCCGACTTTAATGCCGATTGGGTCAACCCTGCCAAGAAAAAGGTCCTGAAATACAAGGGCACCGACGTCATGGGTAAGCCAACGCAGCGCCCGTTCCGAGAGCCGCCAACGCCAATCCCCGCCGCTGTGGTCAATGCCCGCATGGCGACCGTCGAGGACATGAAGGCGACCATGGGTATGTATGACCCCTCGCTGGGCAATGAGCGCACGGGCGAAAAGTCGGGCCGCGCTATCCTGGCCACCCAGCAGCAGGGCGACACGGCCACGTTTCACTTTGGCGACAACCTGGCTCGCTCGGTCGGCCATGGCGGCGTGATCATTCTGGATATGCTGCCCCGCGTCTTTGACACCCCGCGCATTTTGCGCATCCTGGGCGAAGATGGCACACCCAAGCGCGTGCCGGTCAACGGCCAGCTCCCGACCGACCCTAACGATCAATCCGCAATCAATTCCCGTAACCAACTGCACGATCTGCGCGTCGGCAAGTATGACGTCGCGGTCATCACCGGCCCAGGCTACGCCACCAAGCGCCAAGAAGGCGCGCAGGCCCTGATGGAGCTGAGCAAAACCATTCCATTGATCGGAAACGCGGCACCGGATATGCTGGTGGAATCTCTTGATATCCCGAACGCTGGAGCCATCGCTAAGCGCGTTAAGCGCGGCCTGTCACCTCAGCTAACGGCTGACGAAGACACCGAACAGACGCCGGAAGTCATGCAATTGCAAGGCGCGTTGCAGCAGATGCAGGCCCAGATGCAGGCCATGGGCGCCGAATTGCAGCAGGCACAGCAGGATTTGCAAAATAAAAATGGCGAACTGGCCCTGAAAAACAAGGATTTGCAAATCAAGGAAATGCAGGTTCAGCTGGAGGCCATGAAGCACCGTGACGCCATGATGGGTCAATCCGACGACCGCAGCTTGCAGGTGCATAAGATCGATACGGATGCTCAGGCCAAGATCGTGACCGAGAAAATCAAGGCCGATGCATCTATCAAGGCCAGTGACAACCAAACCTTCGCCCAGATGAACACTCCGATCAAGGAACCCGCTAAATGACCCTGTTTTGTCCTGTTGAGCAATTTATCCTCGACACCAATGCCACGCCCTCGACGCCGGTCCGCACCACCGATGGCGGTCAGTCGCTGACCTATCGCGTCAAGTGCGACGTTGATACGATCATCTGCGTGGCCCCGGTCGCCACCCCTGCCAGCAATGGCCTGACCAATAACAAGCTGGCCGGCAAGCAGTTCGTGGCCTATGCGGGCGTGGTCGAGCTGTTTTCGTTTCAGTCGGACACCACGCAGAACTATATAAGCACCATTGCCTTGAACGGCGGCACGGGCAAAACCTATATCACAACCGGGTATGGAGAATAAGCATGTCTGTACGTGGCGTAACGGGTGGCTCGGGGTCTAAAGGTGGCGCTTCGGTGGTGGGCCGGATGGGTACAATCGGGGATTCGCTGACTGGCAACGGCGTTGGGGTGGCGCTGGCTGGCACAACCGGCTATTCGACCTACGTGCATCAGCGCGGCGATTATAACTGGATGCAGGCGCTCTTAAATTATCCGTTCGAGTACCTGGTAAACTACGACGGTAATCTGTCCCCTATTCAGGGTCATAACGCGGGCATCGGCGGCGAGACATCGGCGAATATGCTGGCTCGCTTCAAGCGCGACGTCATGTCCTACGACCCGAACGTCGTGTTTTTCCGTGCGCCGACCAACGATATCCCTCCGGGTCGCACGGCCAATTCCATCGTCGCCAATGTGCGTTCGATGGCGGATATCGCGTTGGCTGGCGGCAAAACGTTTGTCATTCTGTCCCTTCCGCCGCGCCACAATGCCGACGGCAAGGCTTTTACGGCCCCGCAAGAACTGGTCCGCCTCGATGTCAACGCCAAGCTGATGGCGTATGCCGCGACATTGCCTGGCAAGGTGTTTTTCCTGAATTGCGACCCGGTCCTGATTGATCCGGCGACCGGCCTGTTGCGCATCACTTATTCCTATGACGGCCTGCACCTGAACAGCAGCGGCGTGTTCGCCATCGCTTCTCAGGTTCTGGTATCATGGTTCCAGAGCGTCTATGGCGCGACCCGTATCCCGCGCACTAAACCGGAAGCCTACGACGTGACGTTGGTTCCGTATGGCAATATGCTGACAAACCCAGTGTTCACCGGCACGGGTGGCACTATCTCGACCGGCGTTTCGGGAACCCTGCCGGACAGTTGGCGGGCAGAGCGTAGCCTTGGCTCCTCGGTCACGGCGATAGCATCTATCATCGCCATGAAAGACTGGAATGACGAAACCGAAAACTTTATCTCCATGGCATATTCCGCCAATGGTACAGGGGTGGATGGCGAAATTATGCGCGCCAGACCCACGGCAACGTCAGTAACGGCGGGCGTTATTCTTAATGAATGGTACGTGGCAGAAGTGGAAATCGTGCTCGACCCGACCAGCTCGGGCGTCAATCCGATTCGTTCACCCATCCTGGAATTGCGTGACCTGAGCACCGACAACAGTTTCGCCCGCTGCTTCGCCGCTGGTTATTCGTACACCAATACCCAGAGTGCCGTCATCAAGGATATTTTCCCCGATGGCTCGATTCGCATGGTGTTGCGCACCTGGCCGATGCGTGCCCGTAGCACCACTGGCCTGACGTTCTATATGTACGCCGACATGGACGGCACCGTGACGGGTACGCGCACGATCAAATGGGGTCGGCCAAAGCTGGTACGCCTGCCAAACGGCCCAGACTACCTGACGCCGCGCCAGACCCGTAGCGATTTGCGCTTTCTCGACGCCACCGATGGCCCGCAGTTGACCTCTCCCAATGGTAGCGTTTGGCGCCTGACCGTCAACGACACCGGCAACATCGTAACCACACAGGTGACCTAATGGCACCCATTCACCGCACCGATAACGATATTTTAAACGGTAACCTGGAAGGCTCGCCGCGTTTGCGCGTTAATCGCTCGACGGCGTTGGCGCTCTCTACCAGTTGGCAGCGCGTGGACTTTAACGGCGTCAGCTCGGTTAACGTCAATACCTTTCCCGATGTTGATGGGCAGGGCACTAAGAAAGTCCGTTGGGACAGTGTGAACAAGGTTTTCCTGTTCAGCGACACGGTGGATCGTAACTATAATGTCTCGCTGTTCATGCACCTGGTTGCCTCGGCCCTACTCACCGGCAACGCCGTCCAAATGCGTTACGTCATTCCGAACGGCAACGGGCTGGGCAATAACTTTTATTTCCCGTTTCCCGATGATGGCGGTTTCAAGGAAATTACCACGTTCGCCGGTTCTGCCGATAAGCGCGTGACGGACAACACGATTATCTACGTCAACCAAATGATCCGCGACAACGGCCTGGGCATCGAATTAAAGATGCAGAATAGCTTTTTAGCCACGGTGAACCTGACCAGCTCGGCTTTTATCATTTACGGGCGCTAAAAAATGTTGCATTATCCATTGGATGCTGTATTATAACCCAAGGAAAGTGTAAATGACTGACCCAAACCCCGCCTTATCAGATGAAAATCTTGAGCCATTAGCGGAGATTGCTCCAGCCGAAACCGTAGCTGACGCGACCTCGCCTGATTCCACCAAGGAACAGGTCGAACTTACTCCCGAACAGGAGATTGCCAAGCTCCGCAAGGCCCTGGAACGCAAGAACCGCAATATCGCCAAGAAGACGGCAGAGCTGAGCGCCTTGCGCAATGCTGGCCAGACTGGCGAAAAAGACGCAAAACCCTCCCCTCAAGCCCCCGCGACACTAAAATCGGAGGACTTTGACACGATTGAGGAATACGTTGGTGCCGTTGCCGACCAGAAAGCAAAAGACGCCGCCAAAGCAGCATGGGAAAGCTCGCGCAAAGAGCAGACCGAGAGAGAGCAGAACGCTCAGGCCCAAAAAGCCCAGCAGGACTTCCTGACCCAGGTCGAAAAAGTGCGCGACGAACTTCCCGATTTCGACGCTGTGATGCAGGAAGCGAACGACGAATACGTGGCCCCGCACGTCGAGGCCCTTATCCGCAAGTTTGGCCCCGCATCAGCATACTGGATCGTCAAAGAGGATGCCCTGGACGAATTGAACGCCATGGACATCTACGACGCCACGATCCGTATCAAAGAGCTGTCGAGCAAGGCCGTGGCAAAACCGATTACCAAGACCCCTGCGCCGATGTCGCCCGTGAAAGGGCGCGGTTCGGAGCAGCCCGACATACTTAAAAAACAGTCCGGCGACGAAATCCTCAAGTGGCTTCGTAGCTAGAACGCCCCAACAACACTTGCTCTATGGAGGCCCTGAGTGGCAAACCAAACCCTTACTTCCAAACAGGCGGCCGCGATTATTTCCAAGGTTGCCAACTCTATCCTGCACGACAAGTTGCAGTTTTTGAAAGCCATCCGCACCGAGGATAACGCCCCTTGGACGCGCGATGACTATAAGCCTGGCGATACCATCAAAATTGCCCGCCCTGCCCAATTCAGCGTTCGCAAAGGCCGCGTTCTGGCACCGCAAGACTTCCAAGAGGATACCGTCCCACTGGTGGTTGACAACCAGGTTGGCGTCGATGTCAGTTTCACCTCGGCTGAAATCGCCACCGAAATCGGTATCAAGCAGATGGCCAAGCGCGTCCTGGAACCGCAAATGGCGGTTCTGGCGTCGGCTATCGAGGCTGACGTGATGGCCAAAGCCTATAAGCGCGTGGCCAACTTCGTCGGTACGCCGGGCACCACGCCTGCGACTTTCGGCGTCTATGGTGATGCCTTGCAGCGTCTGGATGAAAACCTGGCGCCGATGGACGAGGAGCGATTCGCCCTTATCAACCCGGCTGCCAATAACAAGACGGTGGATGGCCTGAAAGGCTTGTTCAACTCGCAGGAAGCGATCGCCAAGCAGTACAAATCCGGCTATCTGGGCGACATGAACGGCTTCCACTTCATGCGCAATAACTTGCTGCCGATCCACAAGAACGGTACGCAAGGCGGTACGCCACTGATCAACGGCGCGGGCCAGTCCGGCGCCTCCCTGATCACCGATGGCTGGTCGCCGGGCGCAACCATTACGGCAGGTACGGTCATCACCATCAGCGGCGCGCAAGCGGTACACCCGGAAACCAAAGTTGCCTATCCATACCTCAAGCAGTTTGTGGTCACGGCTGACGTGACGGCGGACGGTGGCGGTAACGCAACCTTGGCCATCAACCCACCAATCGCCGCCACCACACCGAAGCAAAACGTGTCGGCTGCCTTAGTCGATAACGCTGCCATCACCCTGCAAACCGGTGCCGCCAACGGCCTGTTCCCGCAAAACCTGCTGTTCCACAAGGACGCGGTTCGCTTCATTACCCTGCCGCTGATGCTGCCGGATGGTGTCGATTTCGCGGCCCAAGAAACGGTCGATGGCATCTCGGTACGCGTCGTGCGCCAGTACGATGTGGTCAATGATACGCTGCCATGCCGCCTCGACGTGCTGTATGGCTCGGCGGTGGTGCGTGACGACTTCATGGTCCGCCTGACCGGTTAATCTTAAAACGTGAGGGGCCTTCGGGCCTCTCATTTTTCCCCTGATGGAGTGAATACATGATCAAAACATTACCCGCCTACCTATACCACCGCGAATACGGCGCCCGCATCTTTGTTAGCGCCGATGACGTGACCGCCGCCAAGAAAGTTGGTTGGAAAGACAGCCCTGCTGGCCTGTTGCAAGAAGAAGAACGCGAAGGCCGCGACCGCGATGGCGTCGAAAACAGTCTTGAGGTTCTGAACGCCGAGCTGGAAAAGGCAGTTGCTGAGCCTGATGAAGCGACCAAGCGCGATAACGTCGCGGCCACGGAAGCGCAGATCCACAATGCCAACAAAGAGGGCATTGCCATGGGCGAGCGCGAAGATCAGACCAGCGATGCCGGCGACCGCTTGGCGCGCATGGGCCTGGACGCCGCCGCTTCGACCGCCGTCGCCCCCAAGAAGAAAAAATAACCCATGACCACCGTCCGCGACCTCATTACCGGCGCTGCCCGCCTGCTGGGTGTTATCCAGAAGGGTGAAGCATTGGCCGCCGACGAGGCTGCGGACGGCTTTTCTGCCTTGAATGATATGCTGGGCACCTGGTCCAACGAAAGCCTGCTGATTTTCAGCCGTACGGTTGAAGAATTCACCCTGCAACCCAATGTTGCGGCCTATCCTATCGGCCCGGGCCTGACGTTCGACACGGTGCGCCCGACCGTCATTCACGAAGCCTACGTCCGTTATCAGGGTTTCGATCAGGAATTGTGGATCATCTCGGACGAGGAATACAACGGCATTTACGATAAATCCACGCCGAGCATTTACCCAACGCGCCTGTCGTTCGACAACGCTTACCCGGTCGGCACCATTCGCGTCAACCCGGTTCCCGATCGCGCTTCGACGCTGATTTTGTCGTCGGAAAAGCCAATCACAGAATTTGCCTCGCTGGATAGCGAAATCCTACTGCCGCCCGGCTGGGCGCGCGCGCTGCGCTATAATCTGGCCATAGAAATGGCGCCAGAATATGATGTCATGCCCAGCCAGCTGGTGCTGTTGGGCGCGCAAAACGCTAAGGGCCAGTTGAAAATTACCGCTCTGCGCAGCCAGCCCGAAACCGTCAAGCAGCGCTCGGGCCGCTATAATATTTACACGGATCAGGTTGAATGAAAGCCGGACTCGTCGGTCCCAGCTACAAGATGCGTTCCCGCCCGTTCAGCGCCGAGCGCTGCATTAACCTGTTTCCGATCCTGGCCGAAAGCAAAGCCAAGGACGTCGCCGCGCTGTATGGCACGCCGGGCCTCAAGCTGTTTGCCACTGCCGGGCAAGGGCCTATTCGCGGCCTGATCACCTGCGGCAATGGCCGCACGTTCTGCGTGTCGGGCAATGAGTTGTATGAAATCTTGGCCGACAAGACTACCGTGGTGCGCGGCATGCTGAGCACGTTCAATGGCCCGGTTTCGATGGCAGAAAACGGCTTACAACTGATGCTGGCCACCTCGCCGGATGGGTATATCTTCAAGTTTGCCGACAACACGCTGGCCAAAATCACCGACCCCGACTTTCCCGGCGCCGATTACGTCATTTTTCAAGATGGCTTTTTCATCATCGTGCCGCCCAACAACATGGGTCGCTTCAACATCTCCAAGATTTACGATGGCCTGAGCTGGGATGCCCTGGACTTTGCCACGGCAGAAAGTTCACCGGACGGCTTGGTGTCGCTGGAATCCGTTGCGGGCCAACTGATGCTGTTCGGGGTTTCCACCACCGAAATCTGGTACAACAACGGCTCGGCCGACTTCCCTTTTGCGCGCCTCTCGGGTGGGCGCATGGAGACCGGCGCCGCGGCAAAATTCAGCTTGGCCAAGCTGGATAATAGCGTCTTTTGGCTCGGTCAGGATAAACACGGCTCAGGCATGGTGTTCCGGGCCAACGGCGTCACGCCGTTGCGCATCTCGACTCAGGCCATCGAATACGCGCTCGCCCAGGTAATCGAGCTGGCTGGCGACCTGTCCGGCATAATCGGCTTTCCTTACCAGCAGGAAGGGCACCTATTCTATATCCTGACCGGAAATGGCATGGAAACCGCGTTGGTGTTTGACGCGGCCACTCAGCTATGGCATGAGCGCGCTTTCCTGTTCAATGGTGATTATGAACGCTGGCAGGCTGTTTTTCACTGCTTTGCCTTCAACCAAAATCTGACCGGCGACCGGCTTTCCGGCAATATCTACGTCATCGACCAAGACACTTATACCGACAACGACCAGCCGATTCGTCGCAGCCGGGTGTTTTCGCATGTTTTTAATGAGGGCAAGCGATTCAAAATTGCCTCGTTGCAGGTCGATTTCGACCCCGGTGTCGGCAACGCCGCCTGCCCGGACCCGCAAGCGTGGCTGCGCCTGTCCAAAGACGGTGGCAACACCTGGTCGAACGAGTATAGCGCCAAGCTGGGCAAGGTGGGCGATTACTTGCGCCGCGTGATCTGGCGCCGGCTGGGCATCCAGCGCGAAGCCACGTTTGAGGTCTCGGTTTCCGACCCGGTCAAGGTCATTATCACGGGGGCGCGCTTCAATGGCTGATCCAGTCTTGCCCAACCCGCCGATGACGGTGCCGATCATCGTAAACGGTGAGATGTCAATGGAATGGCGCATCTGGTTTCAACGGGTGTTCGACGCGATTACCGGCTTGCAAAATGCGCCCTGATCTTTTAGACTACGATCAGTATGTCACGCTTTGCGCCAGTGCGCCCAGACTACTAACTGCAAAGGTGCAAAATGGGGCTTGGTAGTATTATTGGCGGTGCGCTCGGCGGACCTGCGGGGGCGGCTATTGGCGGCCTGATTGAGGGTAAAAACGCCGTTCGGAACGCTCAAGGCCAGTTGGTAGCGGCGGATCAGGATTCAATCGCGCTTTACAATCAGCAGCAAGCCGAAGCCAAGAAAAACCTCACCCCTTACCTGAATACCGGCACGGCGGCAAATATGCGCCTTGGCCAGTTGCTAGGCGTTGCGCCTACGTTCGACCCTTTATCGGCCTATAAAGAGGCGGTGAACGGAACAACCGAATGGGGTACGGAACGCCAGCACTATACGGTGGACCCGACAACCGGTGCGCTTGTTAAAGGCAAGGTTGCGGGGGCCAGCCCGTCGTTCTACACGATGAAAAACCTCGATTTGGTGGGCATTAATTCCGATGTCGCCAACAAGAAAGCGGGCGCAACCGTTGCACCGGGCGAATATGGCAGCTTGCTTGATCCGTTTACCGGGGCTGATTTGGCCGATGATCCGGGTTATAATTTCCGGTTAACCCAAGGCGAGACAGCGCTGGACCGGGCCAATTCCGCAAGGGGCAATTTCCTCAGCGGCTCGGCCATCAAGGGCGCGTTGGATTTCAACAGCGGCTTGGCCTCGCAGGAGTTCAACAACGCTTTTGCCCGCGACACAACCAATAAACAGAACATTTTCGGCATGCTCTCTGGCACGTCGGCGGCAGGTCAAAATGCGGCGGGCACGCTAGCCAATCTGGGCGCAAACTATGCGCAGAATGTCTCTGGGATGTTTGGTAATATCGGCAACACCCAAGCAGCGGGGACGATCCAACAAGCCAATCTGAACAATCAGGCGGGAGCTACGATGGGCAGCATCTTCGGCAATCTGTACGGTCAATACCAGGCGCAACAGCCGATCAAGTGGAATCCTTATGGGAGTTAATCATGCCGACTAATCCCAACATTATCATGGCTTTGAAAAGTTACGCGGACTTCTCGGACGAACAAGAAGATCGCAAACTACGTCGTGCAGCCTTGGAACAGGATGCCGCCTTTAAACAGGCGCAAATAGAACTCTCGCAACAGAAGGCCGGTCAAGTTGATCTGGCCGACATTGCTAAAAACGCGTTCTACAAAGCGGCTAGTGGTATGCCGGTTTCCGAGCAGGAAATGGGTCTTGCCCGCGCGTTCGACGCCTCCCGCCAGCAGATTTACACCGACCCGCTGGGCAACCAGGTCACGCGCCCCTCGGTGCTGGACCGCATGGGCGGTAATACGCTGGGCGGGATGATGCAGCCACCAACCCCTACCCTCGCTGCCGGCCCTACCATGGGCGGCGTTATGGGTGTTCCGCCAATTCAGGCCAGCGAATTGCCGCCCTTGCCCAACGTGCCAGGCACGGGTGGCGTTGCAGCTGGACCTCCCGTGCTGGGATTTGATCCCAATACCCCGCCGCCTGATTTCAAAGGCACGCCTATTTCGGCACTGGAACGGGTGCCGGTCAAAGCGAACGTCATGGCCGGGGTCGATCCATCCATTGCCAGCTCGCCGGTTGGTCAAAAGGCCGAAATGGATGCGACCATTGGCATCAATACGGCGGCGGTGAAAGCCAGCGCTGAGGAAAATGCCAAGGTTGAGGCTGGCGCGCTGGGTAAAATGAAAAATACCGGCGTTACGCTGGACGCTTTCGAGCAGTTGCGTGACGCATCCAAAGCCGCGCCGTCCGGCCTGTTGCAAGACCTCAAGGCGACCTTTTCCAACAAGGCTAACATCAAATCGGACGCTGCTAAGGCACAGGGCGTTTTCAGCGTCAAAAAGGCCAACGCCGAGAACATGATTAGACAAACCTTTAAGGTTGTGGGCAGCGGTGCCACCTCCGACCGCGACGCCTTGCCTTTCATTCAAATGCTGCCGGATGAAAAAGACAGCTCGGAAGTCAAGGACGCCAAGATCACGGCGGCAATGAGCGCCCTGAAACGGCAGGCCAATACCTTGGCCAGTCAGCGCGGCCTACCCTCGCCTTTCCCTGACGATGCGCCTGCCGCCCCGGCTACTGTCGATTACACGGAATATTTTAAATAATGCCCGTCGTTAAAATGCCCGATGGAACCAACGTGACGTTCCCCGACGATATGCCCAAAGAGCAAATCAAGGGGATGATTGCGCAGAAATTCCCCGACGCAGCCAAGTCAGCCGAACCCGGCTTTATGGATAAGGTCGATCAGGCGTTTGATAAGCGTGCCGGTAACATGACCGATATTCTGAATGCCAAGGATAGTCAAACGGGTATTGAAACCGGTATGCAGCAGGTCGGCCAGATCGCGGGCCTGGCCAATGACACGGCGGGCGCTGTGGTGTCCAGCCTATTTGACGCCACCGCCGCGCCCATCGTAAAAGAGGGTTTCCAGAACGTGGGACGGGCCGTGGCCAATTCGGCGCCCGGTCAGTTCGTCGCTGATCTCGCCAGCAAGGGCAAACAGAAATTCGACGCCTTCGCGCAAGAAAATCCGCGTGCGGTCCGAAACCTCGCAGCGGTGGGCAACATTACCGAAGCGGCAGCAAACCTCGCACCCGTGGTCAAAAGTGGCGCCATGGCACGAAACAGTGTTGCCAAGGAGCTCAACCCGGGCGAATTACTGACTGCCGACGCCATCAAGACCGAGGCGAACAAGGCGTACCAGTTTGCGGCCGAGCGGGGCGGAACGTTGAAGCCGGAATTTACCAACAGCTTTATCGACGGGGCGCAGGCCCTCAAGCCCCAGACGGCCGCTGGTAAGATCGTGGCGGGCGAAAGCACATCAACCCAACTGGCCGACCGCTTGCAGGGCCTGCGTGATCAACCATTGAGCTTGGCCGAAGCCCAGGAAATTGACGAAACCTTTGGCGATGTTATCGACGGCCTGATGGAAAACGGGCGCTTGACCAAGGAGGGCAAGAAAGTGCTTGACCTGCAAAGCGAGTTCCGCGGCATGATCGACGCCGCCGACGAGACGCAGATCGCGGGTGGTCGGGAAGGCTTCGAGTCCTTGAAAGAGGGGCGCCGCTTGTGGTCCAAGCAGGCCAAGGTCCGAGACATCGAGAAAATCATCACCCGCGCTGAGATGACCGACAACCCCGCCACCTCATTAAAAACCGGGTTTCGCAACCTGTATCTGAACGATAAGCGCATGCGTGGCTTCACCAAAGAGGAGCGCGCCCTGGTGAAAAAAGCGGCGGAAAGCGGCGTGACGGCTGACATTCTGCGCACGTTTGGCAGCCGCCTGCTCCCGATCGGTGGCTCGATTGCCGGCGGTCCGCTGGGCGCAGTGGCCGGTCAGGCGGTGTCGATGGCCTCGCGCAGCGGCGCGACCGCCGTTCAAACCCGCAAGGCCAACAATCTGGCGCGCTTGATTTCCAAGGATGGACGGTTTAAAATGCCTAATAAGTTCGCAAAGGACATTGAATGACCCAGTTGCTCCCCGCCATCAAGGCCCGCTTTCTCGACGCCAATGGCAAGCCGCTGGCTGGCGGCAAGGTGTTCGCCTACGCTGCCGGCACGTCCACGCTCAAGGACACCTACACAGACAGCGCGGGCGATACAGCCAATTTCAACCCGGTCATCCTGGACAGCCGGGGTTATGCCGATATCTGGCTGGGTCAGGGCGATTACAAAATCGTGGTGCTGGACGCCAACGACGTGTTGCAGCTGACCATCGACAATGTGGCAGGGGATTCCGCGCAAGGCTTTGCCTCCAAGGTCTTTTCGATTTCGACCAACACCAACATTACGGAATCCTATGACCAAGCGGTGCTGGTCTGTACCGGCAGCCTCAGCCTAAATCTTTTGGCGGCAGATATGGCGGGAGAGGGCTTTGCCATCACGATCATTAATGCTGGCACAGCCGCTGTCATTATCGAGCCGAACGGCGCCGAAACGATTAATGAGGCCGAAAATCTTACCCTAGACGCTGGCAGCAGTGCCCTTTTGGCTTGCGACGGCGACGAGTGGTTTACAGCTTTTTCGCGCAACTCTTTTAGCAAAGCTGAAGCTGACGCGCGCTTTGCTACTGCCGCGCAAGGCGGAAAAGCCGACAGTGCCCTGCAAGCCACTACGCAAACCGTTTTACAGCAGGTCGAGGAGATAAATCTCGCCAAATCTACCACGACTGCCATCATTCCGCTGGACAACACAATCCCGCAAAGCAACGAGGGCATCGAGTTTATGGCGGTGACGATCACACCGAAGAAAATCGGCAGCAAGATCGTACCGCGCTTTTATGCCTCGGTTTCGGGCACGAATGGCACCAAGGGATTGATCGGCTCGATCTACATGAACAACGATGCAAATGCCATCGCCACGGCCATGGTCAACCCGTCCGACCAAACGTTTCAATTTTCTTTTATGGCGGAGGCACCGGCCATTGTAACCACTTCGCTGACCCCGATCACCTTCCGCTTCCGCTATGGAATTGCTAGCATTGGAACCAGCGGCACCAACGCTTATATCAATCGAGGTTCACAAATGGACTTGTTCGGCAATGCCGCAATCAGCAAATTCACCGCGACGGAGTACGCATAATGGACACCTTTGAAATCTTCGGCACGATCCGCAACGTCGGCGGCGTATGGCAGGTTCTAAATGATGCCGGGCATCAGCCGCTGAACATTGATAGCGTTTCTGTGGTCAATGGCAGCTCCACATCGGGCTATGTCCGCATCACCTACCCTGCCGCTACTAAGGTTGGGGCGCTGCTGGTCACCCCGGATGAAACGTGCGCTAAGTCGTGCATCCATGCCGGGGCCAGCGTGGGCCTGGGCGAGGCGTTTATTTATTTCGGGAAAAACGGCGTGGCCATTGCGCCGAACACCATCTCCAATGCCTCAGCCAATTTCTGGATTTACGGCAAGATGTGGAAGGAAGCGGTCTAGATGCCTACCAGTTCTCAACCTGACGTGTATGCGCTCCTCATCACTATGAGCGACACCCTGGGTCGCAATACACAAATGGTTGCTGATACCAAGGACAACGTCGCTACCATTTTGCAGGACCAAAAAGTCAGCACTGTCCGTATGACGCAGTTTGAGAGCGAGATTAAAGAGTTGACCAAAGACCACCTGGAGGTCAAGGTTACGACTGTTGACCATGAAAAACGCATTTCCAACATCGAAGAAGGTCACCGTCGCCGGAAATGGTTTATTGGCATCATGGCGACCGCCTGCGGCTTAGGATCCACTATTGTTGGCTGGCTTTTAATGCATTGGGGCGCTATTCAGGAGGTTGTTCGTCGTGGACCAGAAACCCAATAAAAAGTCTCCCGGCCCGGCCGTTGCTGCCATATTCGGCGCGGCGTTGTTGCTGGCCGTCCCGTTTATCGTTGACAAGGAAGGCGAAAGCCTGACCGCTTACCGCGACGTGGCGGGCGTGTGGACTATATGCCACGGTGAAACCCTGGGCGTGAAGCCAGGCGATGTGAAAACCAAGGAAGCATGCCGTCTGATGACGCATTCCCGCGTTGGGCATTTTATGACCCAGGTCGATAACGCTGTGACGCTGGACATCTCCCCTGCCACGCTGGCGGCGCACACCAGCTTTGCCTACAACATCGGCATCAACGGCTACCGCAATTCCCAGGCGCTCAAACTGACCAATGCCGGCAGGCTGAAAGACGGATGCCAGGCGATGATGAACTGGTACACGGCGGGCGGAAAAGACTGTCGCAAGCGCGCCAATAAATGCTACGGTTTGATTGCGCGCCGTGCGGCTGAGCGGGATATGTGTCTGAAAGGTGTGCAATGAAGGCGTGGATTTACTGGGTCACCATTGCCGCCGTCCTGATGTGGGGTCCGATCTGGGTGGTCGGCAAGTGGCAAGGCGCAAAAGATGAGCGCGCCGCCAACGAAACCGCCATCACCCTATCTAGCGCCAAGAACGATATCGCTACCGTCAGCGCCATTTCCGGCGTCAAAACCGAGTACACCCCTTTTTACGTGGAGATCGAGCGTGACCCATCCCCCGCCCCGCCGCCTGCCTGCCCTGTGCCTGCTGTTATCCGCAATGCTATTGACCGGCTGCCAGCACCCCGTGGCACCACGCATTAACCCGGAGCTGGCCGCCCAATGCGACCATCCGCTCAAGCCTAACCTCACTGGCTCGCGCTGGGATAAGGCGCTGGCGGCCTATGCTACGCGCCAATCTGAGGTCATCGACATCTGCATCGCCGTCATAAACCCGCTGACGGTGCGGTGACCCGCGTCCGCAACTTTCACGATCCCCGGTGGAAAGCCTTTCGCAAGCGCGTGTTCGATTATTATGGTCGAAAATGCATGAAGGGCGGCAAGTGTCATGGTCCGTTACAGATCGACCATATCAAAAGCTACATCACCCGGCCCGACCTCGAATACAGCTTCCTTAACGCCCAAATCCTTTGCCGCAAGCACAACATGGAAAAAAGGCTGGAAATCGACCAAGGACTATCGCCCCTTGCTCAAGGTGTGGATATACCGCCTGACGCGCTAATCCCGCTCCCGGCTGAGGTTGTCCTTACCTCGCGCCAGCTTGAGCAACATTTCCTCGATCATCCTCTCCCGCTCGGTCAGCTCCGGCTTGTTTTCGGCAAACGCATCTGCTGCCGCGTCAAATTTCTCCTGGCGCAAACTCGGTTCGGGCTCGGGCTTTTTTCCGGCGTCAGCGACAATTTCCTTATTATCAGCGTACAAATCTGCGGCTTTCTCTTGGCGCGTCAAGTCAAGCAGGGTCTTGGCCACGCGGCCTTGAGCTTTCTCCGTAAAATATTTCGGGGTTCGGGTATGGCCGAATTCGATCTCCATTTCCTCCTTGGCGGCGACCGATTTGTGATGCAGATTGCTATCCGAACGTAGTGTTCCCTTTTCCCGGTCGTAGCGCGACCAGCCGACGTGGATGTGCGTCCGCCCCTTCTTTTCGTGCAGGACCGCAAACCGGGGCTGGCCCTCCATGCCCAGTTTCTTTTCCAGAATTTCAATGCTGCGCATCCAGCGCTCGGGCGTCATGGTCTTGTCCTCCCCGATGGCCGGGTCTATGCTGGCCGCCAGAAAGGGCTTGCTGTAGCGCCCGCCGCTTATGGACATTTCCGCGATGGCCAAGTGCAGATTATCATCAAAGACGACGCCGCGGATATCCAGCACCTCGGCCCGGTCATTCTCCTTGCTTTCCAGCAGATACTTGGCCCAGCCCTTGCCGCCCCGTGCGTTAGATTTTACGATCATGGCTCAGCAGTTCTAAGAGCCGTTGCGCAGCCCGCTTGAGGGAGAATGCCGCTTCCTCCCGGATGAAGGCGTCGATGTCGGAATCCTTGATCACCTGAGCTGCCAACGACACCTCGTCCAGCATCTGATGCAGTTCAATTTTCAGGCTACCGGGGCTGTTGATGTGGTCCTGTAGGTACTCGGAACGCGTCACCTTCAGGCGCCGGGCATGCCGAACATGCCGCGCCTCTTCCCTTTTATTCAGGGCAAGGTGAAAAATATGCGTTCTTTTTTCGTCATCTTTTTTGCGCGGGCGGGCCATATATTATTCTATGTTAAAATAGCTGGTATTCATACACATAAAAATGTTTTGATGGGGGTCAAAACACACCTTGCCAGAAATCGTCCGCGCCGCCGGGATGATATATGACGTAGCGTCCGTGCCCTCTATTTAGTGCAACCGTCAGCCTATTCTGAAAAGTCCCGTTCGGTGGCGATTGAAGCGAAGTACCTGGAAATCAGGCTTTGATATTACGATTTAAACATATAAAATCCAGGCTCCTTCCAAACCCCAATACTTATGCAACAAATAACTACAGATCATCTCGTCACCCTCCTGCGGAACCGACCCAACCCCGGAGGCCTCGCCAAAGCGCTATTATTCTTTATCGGCGTCCTGCTTACCCCCATCACCCTGGCCGGGGCGCTCTGGGGCTATGTCCGGGGCTACAATCGCTTCCTCGCCAAGCGCAACCTTCTCCCGGACCTTGTGGAACTTCCCGCGCCTGTGCTGGCCGGCATGGTCATGTTTGCCGTCATCGGCTGGCTGCTGCTACTCGTCGGCATTGTGGCGGTTCGCAACTTTATGGGCATGTTCTACGGCAGCAGCATGGACACCGGCAGCATGATGGCCATAATTGGATTTAACATCGTCGGCTCGTCGCTCGTGTTTGTGGGCTTCATCTTCTGGCAAAGGAAATTCATCCGGCACGCCATGGAGGAATCCCGCTACGGCTCGGCCCGCCTCAGCCAGGTTGACGACATCGCGCACTACCTTACACCGAACGGCTTAAGCGTCGGCGGCTATCTCTCCTACCGCGACCAAGGCCACATCATGACCCTTGGCAAAACCCGGGGTGGCAAAGGCGTTGAGCTGATCATCCCCGCGCTGCTGGACCGATCGGCATACACCGGCTCGTTTGTCGTCATCGACCCGAAAGGTGAAAACGCCGCCATCACCGCCCGGTATCAAAAGGAAAAGGGCCAGACCGTCTTGCTTCTCGACCCCTGGGATATGCAGACCGATGCGCCAGCCACCTACAATCCTCTGGATATTCTCAAGCCGGGCGACGACCTGGGCGACGACGCGATGATGATTGCCGAAATGATTGTCCCGGACAATCCCGGTGAACACGATAAATTCTGGACCGAGCGCGCCCGATCGGTTATTGCGGGCCTGATCATTCACATTCACAGCAACAAAGGCACCTTAATCGATTTGTGGCGGTATCTACGACTTGACGATAAAGCCTTTGCGGAACTGGTGGCCGATATGCGCTACAGCCAGAATCCGATCGTGAAGGTCACCGGCAACGAACTGAGCAACGCCATGGCCAACGACAAAATGTTCGCCTCGATCATCGCAACCGCGCTGCAACACACCGACTTTTTGAAATCCCCGGCCCTGCAACGCTCCATGGTGAAATCCAATTTCAACGTCAACGAACTGAGCGAGGGCAAAACCACGATGTACGTCATCATCCCGGCCGACAAGCTCAAAAGCCATTCGCAGTGGCTGCGCCTGGTAGTGACCACTTCCATGCGGGCGGTAATGCGCAATCACAACCGGCGCGTCACGTTCATCCTGGATGAGTTTCCCAGCCTCGGCCCGCTCCGCGAAATCTCGGAGTTTGGTCTGGCGGCGGCGGCCGGCTACAATATTTCCTTGTGGATGATTCTGCAATCGCTGCCCCAGCTGAAAAACCTTTACCGCGACAACTGGGAGAATTTTATCGCCAACACGGCGGTCAAGCATTACCTGGGCGTGTCGGACAATTTCACGGCGGACTACGTCTCGCACTCGATCGGCGTCAGCACCATAGTGACCCGCACAGAGGGCGAGAATAGCCAGACCCACTCCACCCAGCGCCAGCTCTTTACCGCCGACGAGGTGCGCATCGTCAGTACGGAAAGCATGATTATTCAGGTTGACCAGAAACCGACCGTGATCATGGGGCGCAATCCGTATTACCTGGACGAAACTCTGCTGGAACGGGCCGACACTAACCCGATGTATAGCGCAACCGCATCGAAACGCTGAGCGCCGCTGACTGGTCGGGCCGATACTCCGGCGCCCTAATGGCCCGGCGCACGCTCTCCGGCTGGTCCATATAGGCTTCGCTCAGATCTTCGATTGCGGCCACCTGGGTGTCGATCTCGCTGTCCAGCGCCTCAATGAAAACGTGCTCTGCCACGCCATTGCCGAAGAACAAAATGCTGCCGGTGCGCCGCTCGTTGCGGATTGCGTCGGCGGCATTTTTCGTTTGCCCGTTGGTGATGACGTGCATTTCCTCCGGCTTCGGCAGGCCGTACAGATGGCAGCGCGTCAGGAAATCCCAGAAATGGACATAGACGAACACGGCCACGCTCCTGGCGCCGGGGCTGGCCGGTAGCGTTCGGACGCCTGCCGGGCCGATGGTGCCGCTCTTTTCCTGATGCAGCTCCGCGTTGCGGTGATAAATCTCATGGCCCCCGGCGTCATTGCGGAAAGCCAAGGCGTTTATGCGGTTGGGGGTGATGAAGGCCTGTTGCAGATAGGTTTCGGCCAGGGCCTTGGTGAGCTGGCGCCGCCCAATCTCGGCCAGGCATGCTTTGTCTTTGATCTTGGCGCTAAGGCTTTTGATTGTGGGCACGGTCGCGCTCTGTAGCTTGAATGATGACGTGCAGTTCAGCCAGTTCTTCGGTTTTATTCGCTTTTCCCGATCCAAATGTCCGGGCGCTGGTCAAAACAACATCTTCAGGATTTCCCGACCATGTAGCCACGGCATGAAAGGTTTGGCCATAACCTGAAACCGAAAACCACCACCCCTTTGGACGAATAGCCTTCAGCGCGTCACGGCTGCGGGTGTAATGAGGATAGTTTTCTGCATGATATGCCGGGTCCTGCTGTTGCGAATTCCAGTAATCATTAAGGTGTATCGCACCGTATCCCCAGCCCATAACGTAGCACCGTACGCGGCAATCAATCTCGTCCAGCATCGCCACATCATCCGGCGCCACCGTTTCGATCATTTTTAAAATCTTCTCTGCTTCCGTCACTTCGCCCTCCTAGGCCCGCAATTTCATCGCGTAATCTGGTTTCATCATCTGGCTGTATTTGACCACGTTCGGCTGATTGTCCGCCCATAGCGCCATTGCCTGACTGATGCTCTCGGTCTGCTCGTCCGGCATCGCCAGTCGCCCGCTATCCGGCCCCGCCTTGTACTGCTGGTCGAAATGCACGATCAGATCGTAGTCCTCGCCCCCATACACCGGCCCGGCGTAAAACTGGCCCAGGAAAATACCACTGTCCGACAGCCATATCCGGTCAGGGTGCGCCTTGGCCCGGTCGATGTTCTCCTGCTCTAGCTGCGCGATTAAGTCCTGATCAGGGTAGCCCAGCTTGTCGATGACGACCCTTGCCGCCTCGGGCAAATATTCACAGGCAACGTTCTGCATTTTCAGTTGATGGGTCAGGCCGAGGATGCCCGTGCTTTTCCCGCTACTTGCGGCCCCCAAACTGCCGATGAGCATCACGCATCTCCTTTGCTGGCTTCGTATTCGGCTAGACATTTTCGGGCTATGATACCCATGTCAAAAACCGCTTTGCCGTAACCTCTGGTTTTTTCAGCTTTCCAGTGTTCGGCCTCTGCATAAAACCGCAAAGCCTCGACCAGCCCCTGTTCGCGATCATGGCGCGGGTCAGTTGTCAGGGCTGCGCGGATTGTCTCGATGGATTTACGAACGTGCTTGGCATGACCATGATTGATGCGACCATCCTCAATCTTTTCTGCAATGTTTTCGAGTAATCGCAATTCCAAAGCCGCCGCGCGTTCAGCATCTAACGGCGCTGGCTTGGATAGATAGCCATTGGCGGCAAGGTGGTCGATAATAGCTCGCACCGTGGCAGTGTTACATTTAGCAAATGCATGAAAAGGTGGCCCGCCATCATCACAGAATATTTTATATAATTCTTGATCAATCTTAATTGTCAACGCGTCAACATCAGGCGCGGGTTGTTGCGGGTGTTCGGGGGCTGCACGAACCATTGCTGTGTAAGCCCAAGCAGCATGGCTTTTTAGACCCATAGATTTACATTCTTCAATCCCCTCCTTCCCAGCCGTGTATTGTTCACTTGTAGGGGTTAATGGCACGATCTTGTGCGTCGCGTCGTCGTAAACGGTGGTTTTAAGCATTGTCGGCCTTCTTTCTTTTCCCAGTCCATCTGTTGAAAGCGTTTGGTTCTCGTTCAACATTTTCTTTTACGGTCTGGTATGTCCTCACTGGATTGAGACGGTTCCAGCGGAAATCTTGGCCAGCCCCTAGTCTTTCCAGACCATGAAAAACAATAGCGCCCAGAAAATAAAAGGCCGTCATTGCTAGCCAAAACGGGAAAGTAATAACTGCCGATATAAAATATCGAATTGTTTGAAACAAGATCATTCCCCGCCCCCTTGCTCTGCTTGGGCGGCTTTGAGGGATGTTAAAAGTTTTGGCGCATCATCAGACAGCCATGCGAACATATAAACCCTAGGCAATCCGCCGTTTTCTTTGTCGTTGAATTTATCAATTAATATCTGCAAAGAATTTATATGATCATATAAATCAACCGCATCGGGCTTCGGGGGTTGCTGTTGGGATAGGGCGGCAACGATTTCCTCAAAGTTTTCGAGTACCCATCGCCCTAGCTGGTCATGTTTGTTGAACTCGTCAAACCAGACGGTCCCGGCCAATTCATTTAATCGCTTAAGTGCTGAACCATCCCCCACGCTCACAGGCTCGGCGCGTTCGAGCGATGGGGCGCGAGTGTTCCATTTGCGAATGAATTCTGGCAGTTTCTCGCGTTTTTCATCGCTCGAAAAAATAATACCTTTTCGGATGAAGCAATCTTCGCTGTCGTGGTGGATCTCTAGGTATTTACGGGGCGGGTTAAATGAACGCGCCCAGCTATCCAGCCAGCGCAATTCACCGCCGCAAAACGGGCAAGGCAACAATTCGGTCGTCTGGTTTTCGGTCATGGTGTTTCTCCAAATAATCGGTTGATAAGGGCTTGCATGAATGGGCGCCAGTTGTCGTTGGCGGGGCGTTTAATCGCGATCATCACAACCTCAACGTCAGCTGGCCATTGACCGCATTACGCATCATTTCCAGCATTTCGGCCTTCTCGTTCAGCATATCGGTGTAGGTCAGGGCCGCACTAGCGGCAGACGCAATCGGCATAATCGCCTTAGGGTCGTGTTTCAGCACCTCAATCAACCCAGCCGGGCCGCACCATGACGCCATATAGCGCCCGTGGTTCGGGTCTACCTCGCGGGTAACCCCAAACTTGGCACAGGCGACGGCGGAATAGGTTTCCGCGATCAGTTCCTCGGTCGCATAGGCCCGCTCGGCAAAGCGGGTTTTCAGGTTACGGTCGCACCGCGTCGGATGCCCGGTCCAATGACCCAGCTCGTGAAACGTTACGGCATATTTCTGCTCGATAGGCGACATCGTATCGGTAGACAGCCAGCAACCGTCATCCGGCAAATGGATGCTGTCCGTCGAGGGCTTGTAATACGCCTGGCCGTTGCCGTCCTGCGTGATCACCGCGCCCGTGTTGGCGATGTACTGCTCGACTTGCGCCATGCGCTCACCCAGCGGCACATGCGGCACGATGACCGGCTCGTAACCCTCGGTTTGCTCCAGGTTGAACACCGTGGACACTTTCAGAAACGGAATCAGCTTCTCGTCGCCCGTCTTGGCATCCTCCACCGCCAGCCGGTCGAAATAAGCAATCTTGGTTCCCTTCTCGCCGCGCTTGACCTGTTTGCCGACGCTGGCCAACTGTTTGTAGCTGGCAAACTCGTTGCTCTCCCAGCCATGCTCGATCTGGCTGCCCCATAGGCCGAAGATGTTCGCCCCGTTGTAGCGCTTGCCGGTCACGGCGTTCTTGGGCAATCCCGGCCTCCCCTTAAACCCCGACATGAACGGGCGTCCATCCGTCAGGATTTGCTGCACCAAAATATCAGCGATGCTTTGGCAAAATTCTTCCTGTGCTTTGTTTTGGGGCAATCATTACTCTCCTGTTTAAATGGTTGGCGCTGGGCCGGGGGTGTCGCTAGGCATTCGTGCATCACGCGGCACCTTCAGCACCATGGTATTGTAAATGACATGCATCTTTATAAAATCGTTGTGGGCCACCCGCGGGTCGTTCATCGCCACGATGCCCGCATCAATCATGCGATGACTGGCCACCAATGGCACCACAACGGAATCCTGGTCGAGCGCGATGTCGAGAAAGTTTTCAGCCGCCTGTATGAGGATGCTGATCGCCGCGTCCGTGCCCACAAAAGCGTCCTTGGCGGCGATGCCGTCCTCGTTCTTGAGGTACATGATGGCCTGGGCCAGGTCGTCAACGGTCAAGCGGTTTCTCCTGTGGCCTTGGCGATGACGGCGCGGGCGCGGTCGGTTCCTTCATCTATCCATTTAGACCATGCCGCTTGCCGTTCTTCTGGGTCATGTGTGCGACAATCTTTACCCGGCTTCAAGTAGCCTGTTGCCTTTCTAAATTCCCTAGCAACGCGCTCAAAGCGATCTATGCTATCCTCTCCGTCTTTTGCCTCAAACATCTGATACCACTGCAAAGCCTCCAGCAAATCAGGCGCGGCGGCGATCAGGCGGGCGTTGGCTTCGCATTCTTGCTTTGTTTTCGGGTCTTTGTCATTGACAATCTGACCACAAATCCACGCAGTATCAGAAACCACGCACATTTGCCCGCTCTTGGGCGCCTTGTCCATATACCAAGGCCCAGGCGTGTGCTTTAAATTCTCGGCCATTACGCCACCGCCTTTCTGCGCTGCTTGACAGCATAGCGCGTCATCGCCAACACGCCAGCCGAGGCATACGGCGGCACTTGGTCGATTGCATTGGCGCTGAATGTGCCGATTTTGCTTATGACGTTGCGCATCGTCAGGACGCGGGAGAAGTCATAGCCACGGTCCTTGGTTTCTTCATCGAAGATCGAGGCGTTGGCTTCCTTGGTGGTGATACCGCCTCTCCAATGCTTATTTCCAGCGGGTGCGCAGTCATCGCATGCCCAAAGGCGGTATCTGGCATCGCGGTAAACTCCATCATCGTTGCAAGTGGTACATGTCATCGTTGTTCTCCTGTTGTTGATATAATTACTATAGGCCGTCACGGCCTAGTTTGTCAACAAGTTTTTTCAGGATTTTGCGGTTTTTCTTGATCGTTTCTTTGGGCAATATGCCGTATTCCATAATATAGTCAAGGCACAATGTATGGGGTCCAGAGATAGGATGTTGGCCTGCTTCATGCTTTCGGATAGCCCGGCCGCCGTTCAGGCGCACGACATCGGCCATTTCCTCCTGCGACAGGTTCAGCTTTTCCCGTAATGCCTTTGCTTCAGCTGGCGTGATAGTGGTATCGGTCAAGTCTGCTCTCCTTGATAGGTGGAATGACGATGCGCCAATGAGCGCACCGCCTTTCCGATTTCTTCAGGGGCGTTGGTCACTCAGTACCACCCAGACCCAGCAGCTTATTGATTTCATCAATCTGCACGGCAGGAACGCCACCTTTTGACTTGGCGCTTGCTTCGTCATACATGGCGTAAAATTCTGCACCCTCTGGCCAAACACTCTTTAGCTGCTTAATGGTGTTGACACTGTACAGCAAAGATTTGATAGCACGGTATGCCTTGTTTTGCTCGTCCCGAATGTCATTTTTCTTATTAGCAAACGCCTGGGCTTTCTCGGCCAGTTCGCCGGTGATATTGCCCAAACGGCTGCAATATCCTTTATTATAAGGAACAGGGACACCAATTTTGACACAAAGCGTCAAGTCATAACCGCCGCAATTAAAGCGCAAGCAGTCATCTTGATGAAACCATCTTTTGTCGAGCTTATTTGCAAGTTTCAATTCGTCGGGAGTGAAAATCGACTTGTAAAGCTCTAATGCCAAGTCATTTTCCTCTTGTTTAATACCATCGTTTTGGTCGGCAAAGCTCTTATGTGTGGCATTATTGGTAATGCTCTCACGCATCTCATTGGTAATTCTGGTCACGTCATATTCTCCTGTTAATCACGATCAACATTGACCGTAACAATAGAATAGGCCACCACGGCCTGCGATGTCAACATATATTTTTATATATAAATATTTATTATCTTAACCACTAGGACAAATCAGCTTGCATTATGAGTAAAACAGATACCGTTAAGACACTGCTTCAGATTGCTCAAGGCAGATTGGATCTCTGGTTGAAGTGGGCCAGAAGGTGGAAAGCTATTCATTGGATTGCTGGGACTCTTGGGGTTCTGTTCTCCACATTAGGCGCGATATCCAGTGTGACTATTTTAGGAACCGAATACATATTACCGAATAAACTTTTTTCTGGCATAGCAGCGGTTATAGTAGCCTTTATTGGCTTTACAAGCCCAATGAAGCAGTTTAACAGGCATATAAATGCCTATATGGCTTTAGACAAAGGCATTCGCAGATTCAGACAAGAAGATGAAGAATCACTCAATAAGGCTATTGATGCTTCAGAAGAGCTTGCCAATCCAAAAGACTAAGCCTTACCCTCCCCGAAAACTAAAATGTGCGGGCGCAGCCCGTCACGGTAGCAAAGGCAAAAAGAAAGCCCTCGATTAAGAGGGCTTGCTATAGAATGATGCGGAGGCTAATCAGCTTTTTTTCACGATATACTCGCCATATTTCCCGATTGCCCCATCAATTCTCGCTTGGTCTTCAATCCCATGATGCGCGGCCATCTCGTGAACGACCCGCCCCCAATATGCCTCGGGGCAATACTTCTTATTCGTCGGCCTTTTAATCGTTACCCCCAGCGCATGACGCGTCTTGGCTATCACGCAAGGCATGATCTGTTTGCCGGTGTCTGAAAACTTCTTTCTCTCTGCCATCAGTTGTTAAGATTGTTACCCATAACCCCGCGCCTCAATATCCCCGAGCCCGCAATTCGTTATTCTTTTTTACATCATCTGCGATTATTTTATAGTCCCAGATAACGACCGATAGCACGGCCAAGGCGAATACAATTACTCGGTGGCGGCTTCTTCTGAAAACAAAAAACAGCACCAAGCCAGCAAGCATTAAATAGCCAAAGCGCTCAAAGCCTTGGTTACCCTGTTTGTGAAAATTTGTAAGTCCAACGGCACAGCCATTAAACGAAATGGCGATAAGCAGCAGCCACACCAGTTTTTCAAAAGGTGGGGCCTTTATAAACTCGAATATAAACTCAAAGAAGGCGACAATGCCTTTACCGGCATCGGGGTCAGGCTCAGTAGGCATTCCATCTCTTTGACCGCGCTCATACTCAAGCCTGGCAGAGACATTAAATTCATGGGGCACTGCTCCAAACGGATTGTTTCTTCCCTGATCGTAAGGACTCATGATCTACGAGGCTTGAATTCAAACATTGCTAAAATACAGCAAATATTCACGAAGCAAAATGGTTGTACCGAGCAAGTCGTTCACACCCCCAGCACCGCATCGAGCGCGTCATCCGCGCCTTTCGTGATGAAGTTACCCTGATAGCCGATTGTCGTCTTGACGCTGCTATGCCTATATAAGGACTGCAACACCCGGATATTGATCTTGTCGCCCGCCACCTGGGCGAAGCTGTGGCGCGCAAGGTGCATCGACAACCGCTTCTTAATCCCCAGCATCGGCCCGATCACGAAGGCCAGCCGTTCGTCCAGTTTCGTGACTTTGTGAGAGATTTTACGCTGCACCTCGTATTTCTTCGCCCCTTCCAGCCCGCGCAGCTCGGGGAACACATGGTCCGTGTCCTTGGTCCGGCCCGCCTCGTACTGCTCCAAGATGAACAGCGCCTTTTCGTGCAGCTTCACCGAGCCGGCCTTGTTGTTCTTTCCCATCACGTAATGCAGCCGCCCGTCCTGAATATCCTGCCAGCGCAGGCGTAGCACATCCGATACCCGCATCCCTGCATTATAGTAGCTGAACAGCCACAAATTGACCGCGTGTTGGTGCTTTTCATTCTCGAAGGTGTGCAGCTCCATTTTCTTGACTTCATCGGCTGACAGCCCAACCTTGACCGCTGACGGCACTTTGATCACGGTCTTGCCCTTGCCGAACGGATACAGCTTGCTATCGACCAGCTCAGCCTGCATGGCGCGGCTATACACGTCGCGGATAAACGCCAGGCTGTTCGATGCGCTCCGCTCTCCTATCGTGCCGGTGGCCGACATCCACGCCTGAAACCGTTCCAGCATCCCCGTGGTGATGTCCGAGAAGGCCACGTCATGCCCTATGAATTTCAGGAGCCGGTTCAAATGAACTCGTTCGGCGACGACCCGGTTGTATTTGCCCGCCTGTTTCAGGATGGCTAGATACGCCTCGGCCTGCGGTACAAACGTCACCCCGGCGCTGGGCTTGATCTTCTGCCGGATGGCCTTCACCGACACATCCTCGCGCTGGCTTTCCACCTCCAGGGATTTATCCGTCGCCTCGGTGAGCTTTTTTAGCAGGAAGTTGTTTAGCCGTTTGGCGGAGGGGTGGGAACCTCTCACCCGCTGCGCGGCTTCATCCCAATCCTCGCGGGCTACATAGTGCCCCAGATGAATGAATGAAGCCTTACGGCTCTTGATGATGCGAATGGCAATCGGAAACTTGCCATCTTTGTTCGCTTTTGCTTTCAGGACCAACTTGACGGAAGCCATAGAATTTTGGGAACAACGGGAACAACAACAAAATACGAATTATATGGTGTTACTTGGTCCGATATGAGAACGAAAACCGCCTTCCTGGCCATTTAAAGCCAGATTACACCACATTATTTCACCGGTTTAGAGGATAACCACCTTTCACCTGTTGCATGTCTGACTTCAAACGAGAAATCGAGGTTTTGCTGCCGCCAGCCGAAGCCTACGACGAATTTGCGCGCTACCGCGCGCTGCTGGCCGCTGCGGGCCTTACCCCCGGCGAGGCCGATTTTGTGCATCTGCGCAAACGCTCCATTGATGCCCGCGGCCGGCAGCCCCTGGTACGCCTGCGCGCCGACATCTACCCAACCACTCCCCCTGCCGACCTGTTCGGCCCCTGGTTTCAGTACCCCGATGTTAGTAAGGCGCGGCGCTCGGTGCTGATTGTGGGGGCGGGGCCGGCCGGGCTATTTGCGGCGCTGCGGGCCATTGAGTTGGGTATTCGGCCGGTAGTGCTGGAACGGGGCAAGGACGTGCGCACCCGCCGCCGCGACTTAGCCGCCCTCAATAAAGAGCACCTCGTCAACCCCGATTCCAACTACTGCTTCGGGGAAGGCGGCGCGGGCACGTATTCCGACGGCAAACTGTACACCCGCGCCACCAAGCGCGGCGACATCGGCCGCATTTTGCGCCTGCTGGTGCAGCACGGCGCCACCCCCGACATTCTGGTGGATGCGCACCCGCATATTGGTACCAACAAGCTGCCATTGGTGGTAGCTGCCCTCCGCGACAGTATCCGGGAGGCCGGCGGTGAGGTGCGCTTCGATACTCGCGTAACCGACTTGGTGCTGGAAAACCAGCGTTTGCGGGGTGTGATTACGGCTTCGGGGGAGGCGCTGGAAGCCGATGCCGTTATTCTGGCCACCGGCCACTCCGCCCGCGACATCTATGAGCTGTTGCACCGGCGCGGCGTACTCATCGAGGCCAAACCGTTTGCGCTGGGCGTGCGGGTTGAGCACCAGCAGCAGCTGATTGATCAGGCCCAATACCGGCTGCCGGAGCGCGGGCCGTTGCCGGCGGCGTCTTACTCCTTGGTCCACCAGACGCAGTGGCAGGGCAAGCAGCGGGGTGTATTTTCGTTTTGCATGTGCCCTGGTGGCTTTATTGTGCCCGCCGCCACGGCACCCGGCGAGGTGGTAGTGAATGGCATGAGCCCCAGCCGCCGCGACTCCCGGTTTGCCAACTCGGGCATCGTAACGGCCATTGAGCTGGAAGACATGGACCTGCGGCGGCACGGGGTGCTGGCGGGGTTACGCCTACAAGAGCAAATCGAGCAGCGCGCCTGCCGCCTGGCCGGCAACACCCAACTGGCCCCGGCCCAGCGCCTCGGCGACTTTCTGAAAAACAAAGTATCAGGCGAGTTGCTGGAAACCAGCTACCAGCCTGGCTTGGTGCCCGTAGCTATGGATGAAGTACTGGGCGCGGGTTTGGCGGAGCGGCTACGGCAGGGCTTCCGCAACTTCGGGCAGAAAATACCGGGCTACGCCACCAATGCCGCCCAAATTGTAGGCGTAGAAAGCCGGACCTCCTCCCCCGTCCGCATTCCCCGCGACCGGGACACGCTGGAGCACCCGGAGGTACGAGGTTTGTTTCCCTGCGGCGAAGGGGCGGGCTACGCTGGCGGCATTGTGTCGGCGGCCATGGACGGGGAGCGGTGCGCAGAAGCCGTGCTTGCGGCGGTAAGCTGATAGCTGCGGTACCCCGATTTGCGTATTAAGTTTTATTCACCCAAAAAAAGCTAACAGCCAACAGCTGAAAGCTACTAGCTATATGAAAAAGACTCTCGTTCTCGGCGCCAGCGACAACCCGGCGCGCTATTCCTATCGGGCCGTCCATCAGCTTCAGAAATACGGGCACGAAGTGGTGCCCGTTGGCATCCGGAAGGGCCAGGTGGCCGGCCTCGACATTCACACCGACCGGCCTTCGGCAGATGAGGTGGATACCGTGACGCTGTACGTAGGGCCCCAAAACCAGCCCACTTGGTACGACTACATTTTGGACCTGAACCCTAAGCGTATCATCTTCAACCCCGGCACTGAGAACGACGAATTGGTTGCCAAAGCGCATTCCAAAGGTATCGAGACGGTGGAAGGCTGCACGTTGGTGATGCTGAGCGTAGGGCAGTATTAGGCCGCCGTTTTAGCTTTCTGTTTCAGTTGCCGGGTGCGGGTCCAACGCTATAGATGGCGGGCCCGCACCCGGTTATTATTTGGCCGGTATAGCCTCCCCCACTAACGCCAAGCATTGGATGGCGGCCAAGCCCCACTGTGCTACTGCATTGGTGGAAACGTCCGGAATTTCTTCAACAGAATTCAGTACCTGCGGGCCTTGCAATTGGCGCGCAGGCTGATGGCTGGTGAAGCCACCCGAGGCGTGGTAAAACTCCTGCCAGGCACGTTGGGCCAGTATTTTATCTTTCTTTTGCTGCGCGGCATAGGCAGTAAGGCGCGAATGGCCCTGCCGGAGGTTGAGCTTGCCCAACGACTCCCCGAGCCGGGCGGCTTGCTCGGCTTCAGAAGCGTTGTATAGCTCACAATAAGCCAACCACGCCTGCCTGAATTCCGGCATATCCACCAAGGCCACCAGTTCCGCACAGATTTCCGGCAGCCCAAACACGGCATTCAGGTGCTGGGCGTACGGCTTGGTGTCGGTGGACAAACGAAACTTGCCGGTTTCCACGTCCAGCAGCGCGCTGCCAGTGAAAAAGCCGTGCGGCTGCGCCGCTAGGGTGCGCATGCTGTTGAGCAGCTTCTGCTTGATTTCGGGGTTGCCGGTTCGTTCCCATTCCGTAAGCCAGGCCGCCGCAATTGCGCCCCAGTCGGTACCGAACGAGCAGTACGCTTCGGTGGGCGTGGTACCCGATTTGCGCGGGTCGTCTTGCGGGAGCTTGCGGCCGGGTTGGATGGCCAGCAGCACCTTGGCGGCCGGCACCTGTTCGCGCAGCAAATCCCCCACCCGCTCATCAGCCGTCAGATAATAGTAGAAACGACGGTTGGCGGCGGTGCTGATGCGGAGCTGCTTGGCGCTGTCGCCCCAGTGCAGCACGTTGTGCCGGGAGCCCAGCGGCGCAAACGGCCCGAGGTGGTGCACATCCACTTCGCCAGTGTGGCGCGTCATGGCCTCCGCCATCCGAAACACGTCGGCGCGGCCGGTGCGCAGGAAGTAGTACCACAGCCACATATCCGTGGACAGCTCGGAGTTATCCCAGGCAAAGCCGCCGATGTCGTATTTCCACACGTGCCGGCTTTCGTCGTAGCTGTGCATTACGTCGCCGTAGTTCCAGAACCCGTACCAGGAGCGCTGATCCACTTGCTTCTTGTAGAAATCGAAGTACTTGCCTAGCTGATTCTCGATGGCGGCTTTGGCCGGCACGGCCGGGTCGGGCACGCTCCAGTTGCCCCCAAATACGGCTTGCGCTTGCAGATACGCGGGGGTGCAGGCTAGT
Source organism: Hymenobacter telluris (assembly GCF_017313265.1). Classification (GTDB taxonomy): domain Bacteria; phylum Bacteroidota; class Bacteroidia; order Cytophagales; family Hymenobacteraceae; genus Hymenobacter; species Hymenobacter telluris. Next base: position 229,157 of record NZ_JAFLQZ010000006.1, read on the forward strand.
ACAGGCGGCGCTTGCAGGGTTTCAGCCAGGGCCGCCAGCTCAGTGGCGGCGGGCGTGGCAGGCAGCGCCCACAACATCAGCTCACTGGTGCGGGCCACCCCTTTTGGCGTGCCGAAACCGGGCTCATAGTCTTCGTAGGTAATATCGAGGCCCTCGCGCTGCTTGGCGAAGGTATCCTGCCCCATGCCATCATGGTAGAAACGCAAATCCATTGGGGGCGCGTCGGGAGCCCACAGCCACATCGTGACGTTGGCCTGGGCGGTGGCGGCGTTGCGGATATCGAGCTGGGCGGGGTGGCTTTGCCAGAAGTTGCGGATGCCGAACGCCAGGCCGCCCGTAGGGCTTCCAACGTAGGCAAGCCCAGCGGCGCGCCGGCCGGTGGCGGCAGTAAGCCAGCTAAACCCGGGGCGGGTGCGCTTACGCACCGTGAACGAATCGGCGGAGGGTTGCACCAGCGTGTAGTCGCCGAAAGCGGGAATGTACTCCAGGTTGCGGGCTACGGCGGCCGGAAATTCCTTGCTATCGGGGGTGGCCTGGCCGGCCACTTGGGCGTCGGTAATGGCCGGGCCAGGGTCGCGCCGCAAGCCGGTCAGGCCCCGTACTGCTTCGGCAAAAACGCCCCGCTCCTCGCCCATAAACCGAACGTGCCGGTCGTGCAACGGCGCACTCAGCGGCACCGTGCAGCGCACCCCCACCCCTTTGATAAAGTCGCGGGATTCGTCGCCATCGTAGGTGATGGTGTGCATGATGCGCACTGCCTCGCTGCCCGCGTAGAAATATAGGCGCAGCACAAAAGGCAGCCAGGCCCGGGTGCCGGCGGTTTGGCGGTGCTGGCCTTCCAGCTTCACTACCACCCGCACGGGGCCGGTTTGCTCCACGGTTAAGCCACTGATTTCGCCGGTAAACTCCTGGGTGCGCACCGTGCCAGCCGGCTCGGTGTCCACACTGTCCTGGGTGAGCAGCACCAGTTGGCCGTTGGTAGCCAGCGCCTGCCCGCCGCGGCTGATGGTAAGAAAGGAAGTGCCTTGCTTGCTTAGCTGGCACTGGATTTTGCCGGTATCAATGGTTACCGCCGTGGCCGATTCTGCAACGCGTATCCCGCTGGCATTCGTGCCTTTACCAGCGCGCAGGGAAAGGCCAGGCGTGCGCGCCGGGTCCAGCACGGCCGCGTGAGCCGACCATTTCAGCGAGCCATCGGGCCAGAAAGCCAGCGGCCAGCTTTGCACCGGCACCGCTTCACCCTGCTGCGTACGCAGCGTAAAAGCAATGTTGCGCTTGTGCTTACCTTTGGGCCAAGGCACGCCCCAGGTAACGCCGGTAGCCTGGCCGGAAGCGGCACCAAACAGCCACCGGAGGGGCACCGGCTCGTTGGGAGCGGCAGCGGAGTTGTCGGCCAGATAGTCGGCCCAAGCCGGCACCAAAGAGAACGAGGCCCCGGCCAGCAGAGAGGTCCGAACGAAGGCGCGGCGGGACAAAAGGAAGTGCGGCACTGCGGGTAGGTAACGGTTAGACTAGATACTAAGGAGAAATGCGGCGGGGCTAACTGCCTGCTGACCGCTCACTCCAGCTGGTACACCCGCAAATCGTCTATTTCCTGGCGCGACTTGGTGGCGCGGAAGCCGAAGTAGCCTGCCCGTAGCGGGTCGGGGTCCTGGTACGTGAAATAGCACTGGCCATCCACCCAGAAGCTGGTGGTGCCGTTTTGCACGATGGTTTTGATTTTATACGCTCGGTTGGGAGCCAACAGGTGCGCGGCGTCGGTGTATTCTTGCAAGAGCGTACGGGTGCCGTTGGGTTGGTACTTGCGGAAGCGTGTGGTGGTGTTGGTGTTGCCGCCCATGCCCACGTAGTACATCGGCAGTTGGTCGTAGTCTTCAAACTTGCCGCTGCGCCGGGCGAGGGTGGTGCGTGTAGCTTCGTGGGCCATCCAGAACTGGTTTAGGTCCGAGAGCCGGTCGTTGGACTGGCCGGCCACCAGCACTTTGCGGGTGTACTCGATTTGCAGGTTGCCTTGCAGCGGCTTGTTTAGCCACACCGTCACGCCGCCTTGCGTGTCGAGCACCAGCTTGCCTTGCGTGGCATACACGCTGGAATGGGGCTGTTTTTCCATTTCCACGCGCCACCGCAGTGTATCAAGCTGGTTGAAGGCATCGGCAAAGAGCAGCTTCTTCCGGCTCCCGGTAGGCGCTACGGAGCTAGCAGCAGCTGAGCCGGAACTGAGGGGGGCGGGGTTGGCGCCGCCTACTGCCAGGCCGCTGGCCGCCACCAACACCACGCGCCCTATCACGCTACGCAACTCAGGTACCAGTTGGTCGGGGCTCATAAAAACAGGAAAGCGTATCAAAGGCGGCAATATACTCCGGCCGGCCGACCCGCTGAGCCATTGGTTAGCGCGGCATAGAACGCCGCTGCTATTGATTTGGCTATCATACAGTTCAGTCGCGCCTGAAAACGGGGTTGCATGCCGGGTAATTTATTTTTCTTTTTCAGGCAACCCTTCCCCAGAAGCTGCCATCTACCCCACCAAACGCGCTACTATTGTTGAATCTTTAGGCCTACCCCGTGACTGACGCTGACCTCATAGCTGCTTGCTGCCAAGGCAGTAGCCGCGCCCAAAAGCTGCTCTACGAGCGGTTTGCGGGGATGATGCTGGGTGTGTGCCTGCGCTACCTGCGCCGCCGCGAAGACGCGGAAGAAGCGCTGCTCAGCGGCTTTGCCAAAACGTTTCGGGCCCTGAGCCAGTACCGGCATGAGGGCAGCTTTGAGGGCTGGATTCGGCGGATTATGGTGAACGAGGCGCTGGGCATGCTCCGCCGCAAGGAGCCCCTGCACCTCGCCATCGATGACCTGACGTACGACGTACCGGCCACGGCGGCCGAGGCCGAAAGTCAGCTCAACGCCGCCGACATGCTGGCACTGCTGGCCGAACTGCCCGCCGGCTACCGCACGGTATTCAACCTGTACGCGCTGGAAGGGTACTCACACCCTGAAATTGGCGAGCTGCTGGGTATTTCGGAAGGAACCAGCAAGTCGCAGCTTAGTAAGGCGCGGGCCATGCTCCAGCGTCGCCTGGTAGCCGCCAGCCAAACGGCCACTCCTTCCTCCAACGCTTCACCAAAAGAATTATATGCAACCGGAAGATATTGATAAGCTGTTCCGGGACCGGCTGGAGGGCCACGCGCCCACCCCGCCGGCCTACCTCTGGAACCAACTCGAAGAAGAGCTGCAACCCGCCAAAAAGCGCCCCGTGCTTTGGATGTGGGCCACTGCCGCCGCCGTAGCCCTGCTACTCGTGAGCGGAATACTGTGGCTGCAACTGGGGCACACCAGCGGCCCCGCTCCGCTGGCTACTACCACGCAACGCGCCGCCTCCGCTCCTCAACAGCAGGCCGTAATTCAGCCAGAAAAAAAATTGAAAATAGCTGCTGCAACCCAGGCAACCCCACCCGCCGGTTCCGCATCTAGCCCCACAGAAGCAGTTGCTGCCAAGGACCCAGCCGCACTGCCTCGCCGCTCAGCAGGCGTGCACGCCTCAGAGCGCAACCAGCTGGCCGCCGCAAGCAGCCCGCGCAACCAGGAAAGCCGCCGGGCTTCCGCCGCCTTGAAACCTCAGCCTACCCCTCCTGCCCCCGAGGCCCTGGCTGCTACCACTGCAACGCAACCGGAGCGCCCGGCCGTGGTAGTTGCCCCAGAGCCTGCTCCCCGGCCGCAGGTAGCCACGGTTGCCTTAGCCGCCGCTCCTACTGGCCCCATTGAGGTGGAAGTTCGGCGCAGTGCCGAAACCCCAGCAGTGGCTACCACCGCCAGCGAAAACCGCCGGAGCCTGGGAGGTATTCTGTTACGCCAAGCCCGCAATGCGGTGCGCGGCGACCGGGTTAGTCTGGCTGAAACCGGACTGCCGGAAACTGTAACGGTGCAAGCCCACGTAGCGGGCCGCACCATCACCAAAGTGATTCAACTTTAATCTTCCCTTCGTCATGAAACGCCTCTCCACCGTGCTGGCTGCCTCCCTGATGCTGGCCTTGGCCTCTTCTCCTTCCTTTGCTCGCTCTACCTCCTTTGCCCGGCCTGCTTTCCCTTCGTCGCACCTCGACGATACCATTGTGGTGAAGCTGCCCAACCAGGCTACCATGACGCTGTTCGTGAAAAACAAGCAGCAACTGCGCGAAATGCGGGCTTATAAGCTTGATTCGCTGATGATTTTGCTGGACACCTACATCACGCAGGCGGAAACGGCTGGCAAGAACTCGAAATCGGAGCAGGTGACCATGGAGTTCTACCCCGCCAAAGACCAGCCCGGCAAGCAGGTACCCGAGCAAATCCGCATCACGATGCGCAACGACCAGGGCGGCAAAAGCACCCGCAGCGGCGACAAAGTGGAGGTGAACATGGGCCGCGTATTTGGGATGAAAGTGGAAGAAAACGCCGATGGCAAGGGCGGTGACCGGGTATCGGTGCACGTGGGCGACTACGGCAAAGACTCTTTGGCCACAGCCAAGCGCAAAGCCAAAAGGGAGGCGGACCGCAACCGCGCCGTGCACAACAACTTCACCATCGACCTGGGCCTAAACACGCTGACTGATGTGAAGGCGCAGCCCGGCCAGATGGAGCCCGACCTCAAGCCCGTTGGCTCCCGCTACGTTAGCCTGAACTGGCTCTACGACATTCGGGTGGGGAAAGTAGGCTCGCCTTTCCACCTGATGACCGGCCCTGAGTTGTCGTTCAACAACTACATGCTCGACAACAACGCCCGCTTCATCAACACCAACGGCGTTACAACCATAGCCTCCGAGGCCGACCGCAGCCTGGACAAGAGTAAGTTGGCCGTTACCACCCTCAACCTGCCCCTGATGGCTTCGCTCCGCTTCAAGGGCAACAACGATAAGGACGGCTTCCGCATCGGGGCCGGGGGCTTTGCCGGCTACCGCTTGGGCTCGCACACCAAAATCAAGTACAGTGAAGACGGCCGCACCCGCAAAGACAAAGACCGGGGCAGCTACAACCTCACCGACTTTCAATACGGCGTGCAAGGCTTCATCGGCATCCGCAGCCTGGAGCTGTTCGGCAAGTACCACCTCAACGACCTGTTCAGCAACGACCGGGGCATTCAGGCCCAAACCCTCAGCTTCGGTATCACGCTGCTCCACTAGGAGGCGAGTTGGTGAAATGGTGAGATAGTGAAATGGTGAGTTGGGTGTTCTGCCGGCGCTACTTGCGCAAGTGGAACATCCAACTCACCATTTCACTTATTCCGGTGGAAATTATCCAGCAGGATAGCGGCGGAAATGGCTACGTTCAGGCTTTCGGCCTGGCCGCGGCCGGGGATGTGCAGGCGTTGGGTGAGGCGGGCTTCCACCTCCGGCGTGAGGCCGTGCGACTCGCTGCCCATCACCAGCACACCGGTTGGTTCCAGGGTGAGGTGGTGCACATTGTCGCCGTGCAGGTCGGCGCCGTACACCGGCAGATTGGCGGGCAGGGTGGCTAGCCAGGCGGGCAGGTCGCGCTGCCAGATGGGCACGCGGGTGAAGGAACCCATGGTAGCCGCTACAGTTTTCGGGGCCCAGGGGTCGGCGCAGGTTTCGCTGAGCACCACGCCGGGCAAGCCGTACCAGTCGGCCAGCCGGATGAGGGTGCCCAGGTTGCCCGGGTCGCGCACCTGGTCGAGGGCGAGCAGCAGGCCGCCGGGGGCGGGTTGCAGCGGGGGCTCGGTAGGCAGGCGGGCAATGGCTAGGGCGGTGTTGTTGGTGGCCAGGGTGCCGAGGCTGGTTAGCTCGGCCTCCGTGAGCACCTCCACGGGTACATTGGGGAGTTGGGCCGGTAATTTTGCAGCGAATTCCACCGTTACCAGCACACGTTCCGTTTGAAGTCCGGACCTTAGCAGCTCCAGCACGCTTTTACCGCCTTCCACCAGAAAGGCTTCGTGCCGGAGCCGATACTTTTTCAGGTGCAGCGCGTGTACGTATTTTGCTACTGCTTTTGAGACCATACGCTTCAGTAAACGGACGCCCAACCGGGCCTCGAATGATACATAAGAAAAAAGGGCCGGCGCTAACCGGGGTACTTAGTTTGCTGCTGATTCTGCTGGCCGTGGGTTGCTCGCCCCTACGGTTACTCGGCCCCAACCAGCAGCTACTCAGCCGGGTAGAGCTAAAAGGGGTAAAGCAAGCCGATGCCGAGCGCCTCGAAGCTCTGTACCGGCAGAAACCAAACAGCACCTTCCCGCTGCCAAAACTAGCAATCTATCAGCTAGGGCGCACCTTCTACAACGCCGACCGTACGCAGCGCAAGCTGGATAGTACCCGCGCTGAATACGGCCGGGAAATACTGGCTGCCCGCCCCGATTCGGCCAAGGTGGGCCGGCTGCTCACTCGCCGTGAGCGGCGCACCACCCGCCTCCAGTTAGTGCTCGACAAGGGTAACGCCATTATGCGCCTGGGCGAGCCGCCCGTAGTGTACGACTCGGCTCTGACGCGCCAGACAGCCGAGCAACTGGCTACGTTTCTGAAATCCAAGGGGTTTTTCCGGAGCCGGGTTAGCTACTCCGATACGGTGGCCGACAAGCGCTTTTCGATAGGCCGGCTGCTGGGCGGCCCCGACAGCCTGCACCGCCGCCGCGTAACAGTGACGTACTCCATCACCGAAAACGCCCCGTTTCACTACTCCCAGCTCGACTACGACATTGCCGACTCTGCCGTGGCCAGCCGGGTACTGGCCTCGCAGCCGGCCAGTTTGCTGCACGTCAACGACCAGTACGACGAGGAGCTGATTGGGCAGGAGCGCGCCCGCATTGAAACGCTGCTCAAAAACGACGGCTACTTCGATTTTCGCCAGCAGTACATCACCCTGGAAGCCGATACCAGCTTTGCCCCGACCACCGTACGGCTACGCACCATTGTAGCCAGCCCCGGCCCAGGATTGACGCACGCGCGCTATACCATTCGGCGGGTGCGGTTTATAACGGATGCCGGCACGGTGCGCTTCGGGCAGAAGCGCGACACGCTGGTGCAGGATTCCACGCTGTTCTTGGCTTTCGAGCACCGCATCAGCCCGCGCCTGCTCAACCGCAAAGTAACCATCGACGCCGGCGACTATTATAGCCTGACCGCCACCCAAACCACTCAGCGCCAGCTCAGCCAACTCGACGTGTTCCGGTTTGCCAGCGTCAACTACCAGAAAGTGCGCCCCCTAACCGAGCAGGACAGCCTGCACCGCCAGCTCGACGCCAACATTGCCGCCTCGCCTGCCAAGCGCTACCAGGAAACCGTGGAATTTGGGGGCACCTACGTGGCAGGCCTACCGGGGCCGTTCGGCAACTTGCGCCTCAAGGCCCGTAACCCTTTTGGCGGCGCCGAGGTGCTGGAACTCGGCCTACGAGCCGGTTTAGAAGGGCAGTACCGACGCGGCAACCAAGAAAACCCCGATGCTCCGCTGGAAAGTGTACTGACTACGCAGCTCGGCGCGAATCTTAACCTGATTCTGCCGCAGTTTCTGATACCGTGGCGTACCAACCGTTTTTTGTCGCGCTACAACCCGCGGACTCGTTTCAACGTGGGTTACAACTACGTGAACCGGCCTGAATATACGCGCACCAACCTGGAAGGTACCTTCGACTACATCTGGCAGCGCACTCCCTTTCATCAACTCGTATTCACGCCGATAGATGTCAGCCTGATTAATACGCCGCGACGGGACACCAGCTTTATCCTCTCGCTGCGCAGTCAGTTCCCCGACAACCCCTCGGTGCTGGTGGCGTTTCAGCGGCAGTTCATTCCCAGCTTCAGCTTCACCTCACTCTACAATTCCAACGACTTCAACCAAACCCTGAACGCCGAGTATTTCCGTTGGTTTGTAGAAATTGGTGGGGTAACGAAACCAGTGTACCAAGACGCGCTGGGCAACATTCCGGTGTATGATTTCTACAAGGCCAATGCCGACTACCGGCGCTATTTCAAGTTAGGCCCCCGGTCGTTTTTCGTGTACCGGTTGAACGGCGGCGTAGTGCAGCCACTACGCCGGAACAGCACCGTTATTCCGTACGAGAAATATTTTTTTGCGGGCGGTACCAGCAGCGTCAGGGCCTGGGGGCCGCGGCGTTTGGGCACGGGCTCCAATACCACCTATCAAATCGACCTTACTCCCGGCCCTAGCCCCCTACAATTGGATGAGAATGGCAACCCCATTCGCAACTTCAACTACGAGCAGCCCGGTGAGCTGCTGCTGGAAGGCAACATCGAGTATCGATTCCCGCTCTACAGCTTCATTAATGGGGCTCTATTCACCGACTTCGGCAACGTCTGGAACCTGCGCCGGGTAGGCCCCACCGCCTCTCAGTTCAACGTCAACCGGTTTTACAAAGAGTTTGCGGTGGGTTCCGGCTTCGGGCTGCGCTTCGACTTCACGTTCCTGATTCTGCGCCTCGACATTGCCACCAAGGTGTATGACCCCACCGCCCCCGGCAGCAAATGGGCCATCCGCAACATCAACGTATTCAACAACCGCAACCAAACCGCCCTCAACCTCGGCATCGGGTATCCCTTCTAGCGGTGAGTTGGTGAGATAGTGAAATGGTGAGTTTGACGTTCTAGCTGCGTAATCTGCGCTAATAGAACGTCAAGCTCACAATTTCACTATCTCACTATTTCACCAACTCACTAACTCACCTATGGCGGCGGCTACTTTATCGGCGTTGGGGAGCATTTGGCGCTCCAGGTCCACGTTGAGGGCAATGGCGGGCAGATTGGCGGCGCCGAGGGTGAAAACGGGGGCGTCGAGCTGGCGGAAGCAGGTGCGCTGGATGCGGCCAGCCAGGCTCTCGGCGAAGGAGTTCATGAGCGGCTCCTCGGTGAGTACCAGAGCCTTGCCGTGGCGGCGCACGGCCACTTCCACGGCCTCGAAATCAAGCGGATTGAGAGTGCGCAAGTCCAGGATTTCCACCTGGCCGGGGAACTGGCGGCTGGCGGTTTTCGCCCAGTACACGCCCATGCCGTAGGTGACAACCACGCAGGTTTCGCCGCTGGCCAGCTTCTGCGCGTCGGCGGCTTGGGCTATGGCGGCCTTGCCGAGCGGAATAACGTAGCCGGCGGCCGGCTCCACGGTTTTGGCGTCTTCGGTGCCGGGTACTTTGCTCCAGTACAGGCCTTTATGCTCCAGCATTACCACCGGGTTCGGGTCGAGGAAGGCGGCGCGCATCAGGCCCTTCATGTCGGCGGCGTTGCTGGGGTACACCACCTTGATGCCGCGGATGTTGAGCAGCGTGCTTTCAATCGAGCCCGAATGATACGGCCCGCCCCCACCGTACGCCCCAATCGGCACCCGAATCAGGCTTTGCACCGGAAACTGCCCGTTGGACAAGTAGCACGATTTGCTCAGCTCTTCCACCAACTGATTGAGGCCGGGCCAGATGTAGTCGGCAAACTGGATTTCCACAATGGCCTTGGCCCCTACGGCGCTCATACCGGCCGTGCTGCCCACAATGTAGGCCTCCTGAATGGGCGTATTGAACACGCGGGCGTCGCCGTACTTTTTGGCCAGTAAAGCTGCCTCCCGGAACACGCCGCCCAGCTCCCCTCCCACATCCTGGCCGTAAAACAGCGCCTCCGGAAACTCGCGCAGAATATCATCAATGGTGTGCAGGGCGGCGTCTACCATCAGCGCTTTGTCGGCACCGGCGGGGCTCCGCTCCCCGGCTTCCTCGGTCACGGCAGGCGGCGCAAATTCGTGGTCGGCGTAGGTGGCCGGGTCGGGCGCGGGGGCGGCCAGGGCGCGCTGGTAGTCGGCCTCTACCGTAGCGCGGGCGTCGGCGGCCAACATGGATAGCGCGGTTTCGGTGAAACCCAGATCCAGCATCTGCTGGTGCAGGCGCGGCAGTGGGTCGAGTAGGTTGTGGGCGGTAAGGTTGTCGCCGCGGTACCACTCACGCCGCACGCCACTGGTGTGGTGGCCCAACAGCGGGCACTTGGCGTGCACCAGCACCGGACCGCGCCGCGCCCGTACGTAGTCGAAGGCGTCGGCCATACCGGCGTAACTAGCTTGGAAATCGGCCCCGTCGAACTGCAAGCGGTGCAACCCTTTGAAGCCGGCGGCAAACTCGTAGGCATCCATGGTGCGCATTTCGCGGCCGGTGGCCGAAATACCCCAGTCGTTGTCTTGCACCAGATAAATGATGGGCAACTGGTGCAGCACGGCCATTTGCAGGGCCTCACTCACCTCGCCTTCCGTCATGGCCCCGTCGCCAATCGAGCAAACCACTACAGGCTTTGCCTCTGAATTAAAAATTAAAAATTCAGAATTAAAATTTGACTGGGCATTGCTGTTAGAATTGGTTGGGGCTGACTTATCGGCTTCATTTTTAATTTTTAATTCTAAATTTTTAATTGACTCCAAATACTTGATGCCATGGGCCATACCGGTAGCCGGAATGGCCTGCATGCCGGTGGCCGAGCTTTGGTGCGGAATCAGTGGGAAACCTTTGCGCCGCAACGAGGGGTGGCTGTAGTAGGTACGGCCGCCACTGAACGGGTCGTCGCGCTTGGCCATGAGTTGCAGCATCAATTCATACGGCTGCAACCCCAACCCGATGAGCATGGCGTCGTCGCGGTAGTAGGGCGCCACGCAGTCGATGGGGCGCAGGTGGAAAGCGGCAGCCAGCTGCACGGCTTCGTGGCCGCGGGCGGTGGCGTGCACGTATTTGGCCGTTATGGCTTTGTTTTCTTCGTAGAGCCGGGCCATTTCGGCGGCGGTGTGCATCAGGCGGTAGGCTCGTTGCCAAGTGGCCTGGGTAGGTTGGGTGGTAGCGAAGGTAGGTTCCAGAGTGGGGGCGGCTTGGCTTGACATAGAGTGGCGGTGGGTGGCGCAACGAAATTACAGGTTCAGATTGGATGAATGGATGAGGGGATGATTGAATGATGGAGCAGCCAAAGCGCAAGGCCCATCGGAAGTCACGAATTTCTCGTTTTGTCTGCGCAGATTGCGCCACCTACAACAGCCGAGCGCCTATATCCCTCATCCAATCATCCACCCATGCTCCTCACCCCTGCCACTGCGGCCGACATTCCGGCGCTGGTAACCTTGGTAAACAGTGCCTACCGGGGCGAAGTATCCACCCAGGGCTGGACCACCGAAGCGCACCTGCTCGACGGCCAGCGTACCGATGCCGCCGCCCTGCTGGAGTTGCTAGCCGCTCCCGAGGCCACTATTCTGCAAGGCACCACGCCCACCGGAGAGCTACTCGGCAGCGTGTACCTGCACCCCGAACCCGACGGGGTACTGTACCTGGGTATGCTGTCGGTGGCGCCCACGCAGCAGGGCCAGGGTATCGGCAAGCACTTGCTGGAAGCCGCCGAGGCGTTTGCCCGCCAAACCGCCTGCACCAGGATTCGGATTACGGTTATTTCGGTGCGGACCGAGCTGCTGGCGTGGTACGAGCGGCATGGCTACCACCGCACCGGCGCCACCGAAGCCTTCCCCACCGACACCCGGTTCGGCATCCCTCGGCAGCCGCTGGAGTTGCTGGTGCTGGAGAAGGAGTTGAGTTAGATAATCGACTGACGCCTACTACACTTTCTATATGCGAATCAACCAATCGGTTAGGTTGCTGGCATTGTTAATATGCGCGGCCTGTGTTCACCGTCTACCAGCTCAAGAGCCTCTTTCTGTGCGATTATCCTCACCGGTCTGTATACAACTAGAAAAGGCTACGGCCTTGGAGTATGTTGTATTTAACCCAAATCGTGAAAGCATCCGGTTTAACTCATTTCGTTTAGGTTTTTATTCTATTGAAAACATATCGACTATGGAGGAGCCGGAACGTACCATAATAAGTGAACCGACTAGTACACTGCCCGGCGTAATTATCATACCGCCACTGTCAGAAATTCGGCTTCAGGACACAACGCATTGGTTTCAGCAATTCAAGCTTGAACAGGGCGAAAAATATCAGGTTCAGTTTGTTGACTCGGGGCCTCTTTCCAAAAAAGACAAACTAACCGTAGCACAGCAAGTTGGTCCCGCTATACTTACCATGTGCAAATAAAGTATCCGAGGCCTCTGCACGTCTGCAAAACCAGTAAAGCCGTACCTTCGCAGCCTTGAAAACTGCGGCGGCGCTACGTGGCATCCGTTTCTGAGTGGGCCCGTTGCTTACTCACCACGCGCCGCCTTGCCTTCTATGTCGAATCTTACCTCATTTCCTACCGCCACTCCGGCTGCCACCTTGCGCGCCAGCGTAGAAGCTTGGCTGCGCGAATTTCAAGACTGGCTGTGCCAGCAGCTGGAAACTACCGACGGCACTGGCCGTTTTCAGGAAGACGCTTGGCAGCACCACGGCGGCGGCGGCGGCCGCTCGCGCGTGCTCACTCACGGCACCATCATCGAGAAGGGCGGCGTGAATTTTTCGGCCGTGCAAGGCACCATGAGCGAGCAGGCGGCCCGCGTGCTGCTCATGCCCAACCCCGAGTATTTCGCCACTGGCGTATCGGTGGTGCAGCACCCGCGCAGCCCGCTGGTGCCCATCTCGCACATGAACGTGCGGTATTTCGAGGCCGGCAACGGCGAGGCGTGGTTTGGCGGCGGGCTCGATTTAACCCCGATTTACGTGGATGAAGCGCAGGGCCGCTGGTTTCACGAGCAGATTGCCGAGGTGTGCGCGCAGCACAATCCTACCTACTACGCCCGCTTCAAGCAGTGGGCCGACGATTATTTTTACCTGCCTCACCGCCAGGAAACGCGCGGCATCGGCGGCCTGTTCTTCGACCGGCTCACGGTGGGTAAAGACGGTGAGGCCGAGGCGCTGTTTGCCTTTATCCGGGCCGTGGGCGAGGTTTTTGGCCGCACCTACACTGAGTTGATGCGCCAGAATGCCAACCTGCCCTACTCCGAGCAACAGAAGCAGTGGCAGCTGGTGCGCCGGGGCCGCTACGCCGAGTTCAACCTGGCCTTCGACCGGGGTACGCGCTTCGGGCTGGAAACCGGGGGCCGCACCGAAAGCATTCTGATGAGCTTGCCCCCCCAGGTGGAGTGGCACTACAATTTCCCCATCGAGCCCAACTCGCCCGAAGCCGCCACCCAGGCCTGGCTGCGCAAAGGCGTAGACTGGCTTACTGAAACCTCCCGCCCCGCTTGATTGAAGCTCTAAAATCTCTGGACAACTGGCTGCTGCTGGCCGCCAACCGCCACCATGCCCCCTGGCTGGACGAACTGATGGTGTTCTTCACCGAGCGGTTTGTGTGGTTTCCGGCTTACTTCGTGCTGCTGGTGGTGCTGGCGTATCTGGTGGGGCGCCGGGCCTGGGTGCTGCTGCCGCTGCTGGGCGCCACGGTAGCCCTGGCCGACATTATTTCCAGCCGCCTGTTTAAGCCCTACTTCGCCCGGCTCCGCCCCTGCCATGATCCTACCCTATCGGCTACGTTGAACATGGTGAATGGCTGCGGCGGGCAGTTCGGGTTTATGTCGTCGCACGCGGCTAACGCCTTTGCCCTCACGGTGTTCATGGCCTTGGTGCTACCTCGCCGTTATCGGGTGGCGCAATGGCTACTACTGGTTTGGGCCATCATCGTAAGCTACAGCCGTATCTATCTGGCCGCGCACTTCCCTTCCGACGTATTGGCCGGCGCTCTGCTCGGCAGTTTGCTGGCTTGGGGGTTTGCCACGCTTTATAAGCGCCTAACCAGTACCGGCCCGCTTAGTAAAATTTTCTAGAAAAGCCTTTTTTCAATTATATAAAAGCCGCTGTCAAGCTCCTGACAGCGGCTTTCTTATCGGGTAGAATACTACTTGGCAGGCTTGCGGTTGCCGGTGTGGCCGTCGCCCCGGTCGCCTTGGCCGGGCTTGCTGGTGATTTTGGAGTTGTGCTGGTCGTCCTGCGACAAAGAACGGTTCAGGTCCACCTCACTGGTGAACTGGCCCCGTGCATTCCGGCGCACGTAGCGCTTGTCGCCGGGCGTAGGCTCTAGTTGTTCGCGCTTGGATTTCGGCATGGCGGGAAGGAAGTAACAAGTTGACGATCTACTTGATACGCACTTCTTGCCAAGCAGGTTAGCTACTTGCTTACCGGGTTGTCACCCTGATTGCAACCATCATCGGTAGAGTTGAAGCAGGTACCACCCATGAGTGGTATACCCACTGCTTTACTAGGCCAGCTTTCTGTCTTATATCCATCGACTTTGTTTCCGCAGAAGCCCCTAACCCTTAGCGAAACGTACGAATACCGTTGTCGTAGTAAATCAGCTGCGCGGCCTCGTCTTGATAGTAAGCAAATGGATACTCCTGATTTTTCGGGCTCACCCGCCACGCTTTGACCAACTTTTCGGGGGCGTTGCTGATACCCGCGTTAAGGTTGTAATACCCAAATTCGGCGCTCACGCACTGGCGCTGCACATCTTTCAAACGGCCAGCATCAAACTCCGTGATAGCAGCCTGAAAAAGTTCGCCCACCTGCCCGGCACTGAGCGTGGGTGTAGTATTGAGGCTGGTGCCGCTGCTGAGCTGACCGTTTTGAAAGTTGAACGACCCATTTTTAAAGGCGAAAATTAACTGGGCCGTGAAGATGCGCAACCCGTTGGTGTATTCCTCCACCGTAACTACCTGCGAGTCGAAACTGGCATAAGGTGAAAAAAATGTTTGCACCGATTCGCGCACATAGCGCACATAGCGAAGGTTGCGGCTGTCGAGGCGGTTGCGAACAAACAGACTGTTGATAGTTGCCACATCGGAGCTGCTTAAGCTGTGGGCACTCACCGGCACAGTCAGTGGCTCGCTACAATCTTTGCCAGGACGCTCCTCTTGCTTGGCGCAGGAGAACACAAGAAAAGAGCCTAGTATAGGAGGCAACAGGATTCTGAGGCGACTCATCGGAATGGGAATTAGCTGTTCTATTACTGGAGCCCCGTCCCTCGGGAAAGGTTGCAATGCCGCTCATTGCCTAGCCTGCACAGACCGTCAATTACGGCGTCCTTAGCGGCTGACCTGCCCCAGCAGCTTGGCCACGTACTTACCTACAATATCGAACTCCAGATTCACCTGGTGGCCGGGGCGCAGGTCCTGGAAGGTGGTGTGCTCGTAGGTGTAGGGAATAATGGCCACCGAAAAACCATCATCGGTGGAGTTGAAGCAGGTTAGGCTGGTGCCGTTGATGCAGATGGAGCCTTTCTCCACGGTTACGCGGCCGGGGCCGGGCTCGTGGCGGAACCGGTACAGCCACGAGCCGTTCTGGTCCTCCACCGATTCGCAAGTGGCGGTGAGGTCAACGTGGCCCTGCACGATGTGGCCGTCGAAGCGGCCATTGGCGGCCAGGCACCGCTCCAGATTCACGCGGCGGCCGGGCTCCCAGTGCGCCAGGTTGGTTTTTTGCAGCGTTTCGTCGATGGCCGTCACTACGTGCGTACCAGCGGCGGCATCCACGGCTACTACGGTCAAACACACGCCGTCGTGCGCCACGCTCTGGTCGATTTGCAGCTCAGCGGCAAAGGGCGCCCCTACCGTGAAATGAATGTTTGTGCCCTCGCGGCGCACCTCTTGGATGGTTCCGAGAGATTCTATGATACCAGTGAACATGGGTTTCAATTAAAAATTAAAAATTGAGAATTGAGAATAAGGCCTGCTGAATGGTCTGATGACCTGCAACGACCATTTTTAATTTTTAATTCTCAATTTTTAATTGACTACTTACCTCGTCCTTCGATAATGATTTTAAGGGTGTAAAGCAGCACCCGGAAGTCCATGGCGAGGCTCATGTTTTCGATGTAGAGAATGTCGAATTTCAGGCGTTCCACCATCTGGGCCACGGTTTCGGCATAGCCGTATTTCACTTGCCCGAGGCTGGTGAGGCCCGGCCGGACGCGGTGCAGGTGGCGGTAATGCGGCGCGAGCAGCACAATCTGGTCGATGAAGAACTGCCGCTCGGGGCGCGGCCCCACAATGCTCATGTCGCCCTTGATAACGTTCCAGAACTGGGGTAGCTCATCGAGCCGCACCTTGCGCATAAAGCGGCCCCAGGGCGTGATGCGCGGGTCGTGGTCGGAGCTGAGCGAGGGGCCCTGCTTTTCGGCGTCGGTGTACATCGAGCGGAACTTGTAGATGCGGAACGGGTGCCCGAACCGCCCAATCCGCTCCTGCGAGTAAAACACCGGTCCCGGCGACGACAGTTTCACCATAACGGCCGTGAAGGCATACACCGGCCAGGCCAGCAGTAAGAACAGCACGGAAGCCCCCACGTCGATAATACGTTTGAGCACCCGCTGCCACGGCGGCAGCAAGTCCTGCTTGATTTCAATGAGCGGCGTACCAAAAATGTGGCTCACTTTCACCGAGCCCAGCAGCATCTGGTAGAGGTCGGGCAGCACGCTGATACGGGCGGGCGTGCCTTCGAGCAGCGTCAGAATCTCTTCTACCACGCGGTGCTCAGAGGGCTCGATGGCAATAACAATCTGTTCTATTTTCAGGGCGCGCACCAGCGCTGGCATGCGGTGGTACGAACCGGGGGTGGGCAGCAGGGCGGCTAGCTCGGCATCAACCGTATTGCTCACGGGCGCAAATCCCACTAATTTCAAGCCCAGATGGCGGCTGTTGCGGCGTAGTTCGTGGTAGGTTTCCAGCGCCAGCGCATTAGAACCCACCAGCAGCGTATTAAAAAAGATGGTGCCGTTACGTACCAGGCTCTGCACGCTGCTTACGGCCCAGGTGCGCAGAACGGCCGTGATACTGAAATGCAGCAGAAAGTACGCCGAAATGGTTTTATAGTACGATTTGTAGTTCTGCACGCCCTCGTCATCGAGCAGCAGTACAAAGAAAATCACCAGCCCACCCAGCACCGATACCTGCCCAAGCCGGATAATCTCAGACAGGCGAGACTTGCGAAAGATGTCGCGGTACTCGCCGATGAGGGTGTACAGTAGGGTCCAGAAAACCGCAATCATCAGGGCCGAGCCCGTCAGGTCGAACAGAATACCTTCGGTGAAGTGGTAGCTGGTTAGCTCATCGAGCAAGTACTTGCGCACGATATAGAAACATACCCAGGCCAAGAGGGCCGCCAGAAAGTCGGCGGCTATCAGCTTTAGTAGTTGCAAGGTGCGAATCAAAGGGGCACGGATTGGGGCCGACACGAGAGCCAGCCAGTGATTTTATGGGGGCGAATAGGTAGCTTCGCGCCGAAACAAATGCCGTAGCAGGCCATAATAGCCCGTTTTCCAGCGGGCCAAAGGTAGGGCAATAAACCGGAAACAAGGAAAAGCTGCACTATTCCTTTGTTTGCATCAAAGACCTTACCAGAGGCCCTGATTTTACCGCATGCACGCCGACACCTACCGACACCGCGGCCAACGCCGCACCCTCGTAGAAGAGCTCCGCCGTAAAGGCATCCGCGACGAGCGGGTGCTAGAGGCACTGCTAGTTGTGCCGCGCCACGCTTTTTTTGAAACGGCTTTTCAGGCTCATGCTTACCAGGACAAGGCCTTCCCGATTGGTGAGGGCCAGACGATTTCGCAGCCCTACACCGTAGCCTACCAAACGGCTTTGCTGGCTCCCGAACCCCAGCACCGAGTACTGGAAGTGGGTACCGGCTCGGGCTACCAGTGCTGCGTGCTGCTGGAGCTGACACCGCACGTATTCAGCATCGAGTACCAGCCCGTGCTGTTTGAGCGCACCCGGCGGCGGCTGGCGCACCTGCACCGCGCGGCTCACTTGTTTTGTGGCGACGGCTCCCTGGGTTTGCCCGACCACGCGCCTTTCGACCGGATACTGGTAACGGCTGGCTCCCCAACCCTACCCCGCCCCCTGCTGCGGCAGCTGCGGGTGGGCGGCTGCCTGGTAATTCCGGTGGGCGATGCGCAGGTGCAGCGCATGATACGCGTAACGCGGGTGAGCGAAGAGGAATTTACGCGCGAAGAGTTCGAGGAATTCCGCTTCGTGCCATTGCTGGGCCGGGCCGGCTGGGCCGGCTAGCCTGCGCTGCGCAAGTAGCTGGTTGTAACAAGCAAAACCTGCGTTCAGGCAAAATATTATCTGCCTGTATTGTAACTTGTCGGACCATACTGCATTCTGCTTGGTATATACTTGGCCCGCAAGTATTCACGCTGCCTTTGCTGTAATCACCACCTTCTATTTTCCTTCTTTTTCTTCCACCTCTTTTCCAGTTTAAATGCCACTTAGACAACTACTCAACTACTTGCTGCTTATAGCCGTGCTTGGCTTCGGAAGCCGGCCGGCTGCCGCCCAGCAGCTCCGGACGCTGTATCCGGAACAGCGCTACGGCTTCCGCTGCGCCTCCGACAGTATGCAGCAGGTGCAATGGCGGCAAAACCCAGCCGCCGAGCAGCAGTACCGCGCCTTTCTGCGCCAAACGGCTATGCTATCGGCGGCCGACCAAGCTCGTATTCTGGCCCAACCTGATGTAACAGTGCCGGTAGTAGTGCACATCATTCATACCGGTACCGCCAACAACATCTCGGATGCCCAAGTGAATGATGCTATCCGCATCCTCAACGAGGACTACAGCAAAACCAACCCGGATACCAGTTCAGTAATTGCCGCTTTCCAGCCCATCTACGCTAATATCGGCTTCCGCTTTCGGCTAGCGAAGAAGGATCCTGACGGCAACTGCACCACTGGCATCACCCGCACCTATTCTAGCCTGACCTCCTCGGCCAGCGACAATGTGAAGAGCCTGATCCGGTGGGACACCAACCGCTACCTCAACATCTGGGTGGTTGACAACATTGCCAGCGGTGCGGGTGGCTACGCCTACCTGCCTTGCCCACCTACTGGTATTGATGGCATTGTAATTCGCAACTCACAGTTTGCCAGCATTGGCCGCTCTTGTGGTTCCAACTTCTGCAACCGCTCCCTGACCCACGAGGTAGGCCACTACTTCGGCTTGCCGCACACCTGGGGTGGCACCAATACGCCGGGCATGGCTTCCAACTGTGGCCTCGACGACGGCATTGCTGATACGCCCAATACGTCGGGTGTAGGCTCGGGCTGCCCCGTTAGTACATACCGCCCCTGCAACCCCAACAGCACCACCGGCTCCAGCACGCCCAACAACAACCCCAACGGTATTCTGGCCAACGTGCAGAACTACATGGACTACGCTACATGCGCCCTGATGTTCACGACCGGTCAGAAAACGGTGATGCGCGCTTCGCTCTTGCTTACCTGCCGCGCTACGCTGGTATCGGCCGCCAACCTGAACGATACCGGTACCAACGACGGCTACATTGCCGTACCATGCGCCCCAGTGGCCGCATTCCAAAGCACCACGCCGTCGGTGTGCGAGGGAGGCACAGTAACTTACACCGATTACTCGTATAACTACACCTTCAACGCGGCTAACACCCAGTTCGACTGGCGCTTTGCTGGCGGCCAGCCAGCTACCAGCACCCAGCGCAACCCTACTGTTACGTATCCTACTGCTGGCAGCTACGATGCTACCCTGATTGTTATCACCCCTGCCGGCCGCGACACGCTCACCCTCACGCAGTTAGTGCGCGTACAGGGCCCAAATTCCGGCGAGCGGGCTCCGCTTGTCGAGTCGTTTGAAAATGCCGACTTCCCGCAGAGCAACCCCGCAGCGCCTATCCGCAACTGGCAAATTTCCACCTCGCTGCCCGGTGGCCAAGGCCTCACGTGGGAACGGGCAACTGGCGTAGCCAGCAATGGCAGCGCATTCTTGCAGGTGCGCAACAACTTCCTGCCCACGGGTACCGTGAGCACCCTCACCTCGCCCAACATCAACCTAAGCAATATTTCGGGCACGGCTACTCTGCTCTTCGACCGGGCCTTCGCCCTGCGGACCACGGCCTCCAACGAGCAACTGCTGGTATCGTACAGTACCGACTGCGGCGTTACCTGGCTGACCTTGCAAGCCTACAATGCTACCGCCCTCAGCACCCGCGGCTCGAATCCGCAGATTGGCTTTGTGCCAACTGCCGCTGATTGGCAGACTCTGTCGCTACCGTTGCCTAGCACTGTACAGCGTGCGCAGCGTTTCCAGCTGCGGTTGGAGGACATCAGCACGGGCGGTAACCCACTCTACATCGACAACCTGCGCATTCTGGACCCGCTGGGCATCCAGGATGCGGAAATGGCGCGTCGGGGCATCAGCGTATACCCTAACCCATTAACTGCTGAAACGGCCGTACATTTCACTCTCACGGGCACCGAGCGCGCTCAGGTTCGCCTCACCGACCTACTGGGCCGCGAGGTAACTCGCACGGCGCTTAAATCCTACGGGGCTGGTGCGCAGTCTATCCGCCTGCAAGCCTCTAACGGGGCGGCCTTGCCGGCTGGCGTATACATGGTACAGCTGACTATTGGCGAGAAAACTTTCACAACGAAAGTGCTGGTGCAATAGCCTTGCTTTTTACTACTACTAACGCCCCGGTGCCCAATGGTGCCGGGGCGTTTTTGTTGACTGACTAGGTGTAGCTGAGTGGCCGGCCGCTGAGTGGAGCGAAACTGGTAATGATGCGCTCCGCAACAATTCCCCGATTAAGCGAACCGTCGTTCTATCTTTGCACCCTTACTTTCTCCGAGATTTTTCTGCATGATGCGTAAACAAAGGCCCGTCAAAGACTCGTTCGTGATAATGACCGAACTGGTATTACCCAACGACACCAACACGCTCAACAACCTGATGGGGGGCCGCATGATGCACCTCATGGACATTGCCGCCGCCATTGCCGCCCAAAAGCACTCCAACCGCATTGTGGTAACGGCTTCGGTTGATAACGTGTCGTTTCGGGATGCTATTCGGCTGGGCAACGTCGTGACGTTGCAGGCGCAGGTGACCCGGGCCTTCAGCTCCAGCATGGAAGTGCACATCGATGTGTGGGCCGAGGACATTCCGAGCGGCACCAAGATGAAAACCAACGAGGCGTTCTTCACCTTCGTGGCCGTGGATCAGTCGGGCCGCCCGATTGACGTGCCGGAAGCCGTACCAGAAACCCCGGAAGAAATCCAGCTGTACGACGGTGCCCTGCGCCGCCGCCAGCTCCGGCTGGTACTCGGGGGCCGCATGAAGCCCGCCGATGCCACCGAGCTCAAAGCGTTTTTCGATATTGAATAGAAAGAGCAGCGGAGTACCTGAGTAATCAACTTACTCCGCTTGAGGCAGGCACTTTCCTACTTGCTTGCTGTTGATATACCGGAAATTCGGGCACTATTTAAGGCTCCTCGATTACTCAGTTACTCCGCTGCTCAGTTACTCTCTATGGCAACTGCCGACTCCTTAGCTTTCTTCCAGAATTTCTACACGGATGTGTCGTTGTACGTGGTTCCGGAGCCGGCCGCGGTACAAGCCCCTGCCGCCACAACAGCGGCTCCTGTAGTGCCAGTGGTTAGTTCAGCCCCCACACCAGTACCTGCACCTTCTGTGGCTGCACCGGCCCCTGTGGTACCCGTAGCGGTACCTGCAGCGGCGCCCGTCCCAGTGCCAGTGGCCCCGGCCAAGCTGCCCTCACTGGCCGGTTTAGCCATTCCTCCCTCCTCTGCGCCGGTAGCACCCGCCGTTCCAGGCCCAGCTCCGGTACCTTCACCGGAGTCCGCCGGCCCCCTGTTCTCGATGCCCACCCTGGCCGACTTGCCGGCGGCTCCCGCCGCCCCGGCGTCGCAGCCGGGCCGCGTGCAGCCCACGCCCACTCAGTCGCCGGTGGCGCACATTCCGTTTGCCACGCTGGGCAGCAACCCCAACGGCCTGATTCTGCTGGTGCGTTTGCCGGCTGAGGAGTTCCGGAAGCTGCCGCGCAACGTGTTTCTCAACAACATTCTCAAAGCCATCCGGCTGGTAATGGAAGACGTGGTGCTGGTAAACGTGGAGCACGAAAAGTATCCGGTGGCTCTGTGTACCCTGCGCCAGACCCTAGCCGCCAAGCAGTTCCTGGCCTTCGGCAAGAACCTGCTCGACGTGGCCGTGTACACCACTCAGCCCTACGAACCGGTACTCCTCTTCGGTGATACGGCTTTCCTCGGGGCCAGTGAGGTGAAGATGCTGGAGTACGACGCCGGCCGCAAAAAGCAGCTCTGGCACTCTATGCAGCGGATGTTTCTTTGAATGGGTTACTAGTTGCGGATAATAGCCGACCACTACCGGAAGTTAGTTAACTACTTATCCAGCGCAGATTTAATGGCGGCTTCTACTTGTTCCATGTGAGGGCCGCCTACCTGATCTAAGGCAATTTTGCCATCCTTACCAATAACGATATAGCGCGGAAACGATTCAATATGGTATGCACTAGCTACAGCCTTGCTCCCCAATAGGTTGGTGTAAGTAGCCCGCTGCCGTCGTAAAATACCCTGCGCTTTCTCCGTGGATTCGTCATTCAGTAACACTCCCAATACGACCAACCCCTGCTTCTTGTATTGATTTTGCATCTGCTGTATAGTTGGCATAGAACCAATACATGGGCTACAGGTGGTAGCCCAAAAATCAAGTAGCACAACCTTTCCTCGATAAGCAGTTAAGTTAACCAGCTGTTTATCAAAACTTGCCAACTTGAAAGCCGGTGCTATCTGACCCCGCATACTTGGTGTAGACACGGCTAAGGGCGCTGTCACTATAGGCGTATATGTTGTGAGAAATGCTTGTTTTTGGAGCGTATCTACATCGGTGGGCGCGTTGACACGAAGATTGGAAATAGTCTTTATGGTAGTCCATTTGCCCCCACCCCGCACTTGCGTCGTTTTGATTACGCGCGGTAAGCCAGTGGCAGCATCTAACAGTAGATAAGTGTGTCGGTCTAGTACATCTACGTTCGGCTGGTCGGGGTACTGCAAGTGAAAAACGCCTCCTTGAGGAGTTGCACTGTATGTTACCGTTTGGTACGACGGATCAATAGTCAGCAATTCCTCGCTCAACATTTGGCCGGTCGGGCTCCCGAGCACACTAGGCTCGTAGGGGTCCTTTTCTATTTCAAATGTTTTGGCCTTATCATCCAAAGCAAAGCCAACATTACCATTATAGTGGTATGAGAGAGCCTTGTCGGGCCGGGATGCCACAAAACTGCTTGCCAGGATTTTGCTAGTAGGGTTGCGCTGCATCAGAACTTGCCCCGCATGGTTCCACACGCTCCCATTCCCGAAGGTGTCTATGCGTTGAACGTTGTAGCCAACCGTGTGGACAGTCCGCAGCGTTTGCTGATACTGTTGCAGTCTTTCTGCACCTGTTTGGGCCCAATTAAGTTGAACTATACACGTCATAAAAAGCGAGAAGCACATACCTAATTTCATATAGAAATAGAGACTGATGATGACACCTTTCGAGATACTACGCACCGATATAGCTTTAATTCTTCTATTATCATATACCACTGACTATAAGCGGCAACTCACACGCAACACCGGCATAAAAAAAGCTGAGCCTGTGTAGGCTCAGCTTTTTTTATGCCGGTGTTTCTTCTTACTTCATCACCGAAGCCAGCTTAGCTTCCAGCGCCTCGCCCCGCAGGTTCTTGCCGATGATGCGGCCCTGGGGGTCGAGCAGGATGGATGCCGGAATGGACTTGATGCTGTAGGTCTGGCCGGCGGCGCTTTCCCAGCCTTTCAGGTCCGATACGTGCTTCCAGGTAAGGCCGTCGGCTTGGATGGCTTTCAGCCATTTGTCACGGTCCTGGTCGAAGCTCACGCCATAGATTTCAAAGCCTTTGCCTTTGTACTTGTTGTAGGCTTTCACCACGTTGGGGTTTTCGCGGCGGCACGGGCCGCACCAGCTGGCCCAGAAGTCGATGAGCACGTATTTGCCGCGCAGGCTGCTCAGGGGTAGCGCCTTACCGTCTGGGGCCGCCAGGTTGATTTCCGGGGCTTGCACGCCCACGGCCGTGGAGCGCATGGGTTCCAGCTTAGCCACCAAGGCCTTGGTGTAGCGCGAATCGGGCTGCGCGGTTTTGAACACCGTCGTCATCGAGTCGGCAAAGGCGAACTGCTCGTCGGGGTTGATGAGGTTGGCTACCACGAAGCTCGACACCACCGACTTCGGATGCTGGCGTACCATCGTTTTGATGCTCTCGGTGCCGCGGGCCTGCAAGGCGTAGAACTGCTTTTCAATCACCTGCATCGAGTCGGTGCGGTTGGCCTGGGCGTTCTGGTTATAGCGCTGCTCCAGGCGGCCCATCTGCATTTTCGACTGCGACATGGTGCGGTTGAGCTGTTGCAGCATCTCGGAATCGGGCGAGCCTTTCACGGTGTAGCTTTCCGCCAGCTTCTGCGCGTCGCCGGTCAGGGCGAGGCTGCTGCCGTTGGCCATGGCCACCAGCACCTGGTTCTGGTCGTTGGTTTTCACTTGGTACAAGCCGGCTTCGGGCACCGTACCCGTAAACTTGAACTGGCCTTTATCGTCAACGGTGGCCGTGTCGCGCGAGATAAACTGGGTGTCGCCCAGCTCGGCGAGGTACACTTTGGTGCCAGCCGGCGCGTTGGTGAACTGGCCGGTTACTTGGTAGCCAGTACCAGCGTTGGCGGCCGTGCCCGTAGTCGGCGGCGTGGACTTATTGCAGGCGTTGGCCATGCCCAGCACAGCTCCAATCAACACTACACTTTTCATTTTCTGTATCATCTCAGGCGAAGAGGCCGGCACCAAGCCGGCACACTGGTTTTACTAATGTCGGGATTTGAGGATGCAAGTTGCCGATTTCGGCGGGAATGCAAAAATACTTCCCCTGCGTCCTATCGGTTGCGTTACAACCAGACGGTACAGCTTGGTTCCAGGACGGGCCGCAACCAGTTGTTTTACTTCTGCAAAGAAGTATTCCAAAGGTATTTGCAGCCAATTCCAGAGCACTTGCAACGCCTGCCTTCAAGGCAACTCCGCTTCGACCAACTATAATCCGCACTCAGAGCCAGCGCATGAAAAAGCCCGGATTACGCACGTAATCCGGGCTTGCACAAGGACAATAACTTCCTACCTATCAGCCTTCCAGTTTCTGGCGCAGCAGTTGGTTGGCTAGTTTCGGGTCGGCCTTGCCGCCGGTGAGCTTCATCAGCTCGCCCATGAACATGCCGGTGAGCGACTTTTTGCCAGCGCGGTACTCGGCTACTTTGGCTGGGTTGGCGTCCAGCACCTGCTGAATCATCACTTCCAAGGCCCCGCTGTCCGACTGCTGCAACAAGCCCTGGGCTTCAGCCGCCGCGGCGGCGGTTTGCGTGGGGTTATCGAGCAGGTACGGGAACAGCTGCTTGCTGGCCACCGAGTGGCTGACTTTGTTGTCGTCAATCAACTGAATGATATCGGCGAGGTGCTGAGCAGTGAGCGGAAACTCGGCCATGGTGAGGGCCCGCTCGTTCAAAAACGACTTCACGGCGCCTTGCACCCAGTTGGCGGCGGCTTTGGCGTTCGGCGTCAGGCGAGTCAGTGCGTCAAAGAACAAGGCCACATCCTTCTCCACCGTCAGCACCGAGGCATCGTAATCCGAGAGGCCCAGCTCGCCGGTAAAGCGCGTATAGAGCTGCTGCGGCAAGGCGGGCAACTCGGCCTGCACGCGGTGCAGCCAGGCATCATCAATGACCACCGGGGGCAAATCGGGCTCCGGGAAGTAGCGGTAGTCGTTCATGGTTTCCTTGCTGCGCTGGCCGCCGGTGGTGCCGGTGGTAGCATCAAAGCCGCGGGTTTCGCTGTCGATAACCTCGCCGCGCTCCAGTAGTTCAATCTGCCGCTCGATTTCGTACTCGATGGCCCGCTGCACGTTCCGGAACGAGTTCATGTTCTTGACCTCCACTTTGGTACCGAACTTCTCGGCCCCACGCAGCATAACGGATACGTTGGCGTCGCAGCGCAGTGAGCCTTCCTCCATGTTGCCGTCGCAGATTTCCAGGTACTCCACCAGCTTCTTGATTTCGGTGAGGTAAGCATAGGCTTCCTCGGAATTCCGAATGTCGGGTTCCGACACAATTTCAATCAGCGGCACGCCGGCGCGGTTCAAGTCCACGAGGGTTTCCACCTCGCCGGCCAGGTGCATACTCTTGCCGGCGTCTTCCTCCATGTGAATGCGCGTCACGCCAATCTGCTTGGTCGAGCCATCGGCCAGGCGCACTTCCACGTGGCCTTCGTAGCAGATAGGCGTTTTGTCCTGAGTGATTTGGTAGCCCTTCGGGAGGTCGGGGTAGAAGTAGTTTTTGCGCGCAAACAGGTTGTCGCGGCGGATGTGGCAGTTGGTGGCCAGGCCCATTTTGATGGCGTACTCCACGGCCGTGCGGTTTACGCGCGGCAACGTACCGGGATGACCTAAAGTAATAACGCTCAGATTGTTATTGGGCAGGGCGCCGTACTCATTCTCGTCGGAGGAGTACATTTTGCTGTGCGTGAGCAGCTGCGCGTGCACTTCGAGGCCGATGACGGGCTGGTATTTGGCTTTTATGCTTTCGTCCATGAATCGCTAAGTAGCGCTGATTTGGTTGATTGCGCTGATTAGGCTGCAAGTTAAGCACTATCCGGCCCCCACAAACGACAAAAAACGGAGGTCTTATTTCATAAGTAGCAACAGGCAAGCAGCGCTATTGCAGCTTGAAGGTAACGGGCAGCGTGAAGGCAATATCGGCTGGGGCACCCTCGTGCTGGCCTGCCGTCCAGCGACGCAGACTTTTTACAACGCGCAAGGCTTCGGCATCAAGCAACGGATAGCCAGCCTCCCGCACGTGGGCATTTTGCACCTTGCCTTTTTTGTCTACAATGAAATCAATCATCACTTTTGCCTCCTGCCCCGCTCGCATAGCCTGAATAGGGTATTTCGTACGCGCGCCAATTTCCTGGGCCAAACCAGTTAGACCGCCGGCGTACTGGGGCAGCAGTACATGCGGAAAGAATGCCACCGGCTTGCCATCCGCATCAAAACACTCGCCGCCTAATGAGGCGTAGTTCTTGAACTGTTCGCGCCGCTGTAGCTTTCCATTGGAGTGGTAGCGCAGAATTTCACCCTCCATCTTGCCCCGGTTAAAGGGGAGCACCTCTTCCAACTGGCCCGAAGGATAATAGTGTTCTGTTGGGCCATGCTGCGTTTTCCACCGCAGATTGCAATAGTGCGTGACAGCTACCAGATGGCCCGCCGCCGCGTATTCGCGCTGGATACCCGCCGTACTGTCGCCATACTCTGTTTCAAGGCGATACTCAGCGCCCTGGGCCGTAGCCAGCAAATGGTCGTCCTTGTCAAAATACTCTACTTTCCTGGCGCCGGATGGGGGAACGGTTTGCTGCGCTGAAACAGAGAAGCCGCCCACTAGCAGGGCCAGCAGCACTAGATGTCTCTTCACGTGAATCTGAAGTAATTATTGATGCAAAAGTTGAGCTTAAAGGTAAGGTGAAGCCGAGAAGTTACTACCCAATTTGCCTTACTTTCATCACCCCGCTACTACACCACGGTGGTATCAATCAGCCGGATGGTGCGGGCCACGTCCTCGTACTCGGTGGCCCTGACGGCTTGCAGCAGGGCTTTCGACCACAAGCCGGGATTGATAATTTTCCGACCCAGACTGTGCACGGTAGCGTCCATGGCCCGGATATGCAGTTGCTGCTGTTGCGGCCTCATATTGGCTAGCAGTACGGCATTGGCCCAGGCCGCCTTGCGGGCCGCGCCAATGCTGAAATCAAGCACGTCGGTTTGCTGGGTGGCGGCCACCCGTTTCAGCCACCGCATCGGGAACCACACCTGCTCCAGGCACTGCTGCACGTCATCGATAAGTGAGGTGATGACCTCGTTGATGCGGTTGAAATCGTGCTGCAAAGCGTGGATGCCCGCGCCGGGCGCCACGGTGGCGGCAGCAATGGCCAGGTCGAGGTTGATGTGGGTGTTGATGCCTAGCACCAGCTGTTGCAACACGGTGAGCGACTGATTGAGGCAGCCATCAAAAGCGTATTTCCAGGAATTGGTGCACTCGCCTTGCTGCTGGTACGCGTGCCAGGCACTGAGGTAGCGTTGCGCAAATACCACGTCCAGCTGCTCCATGCGCGGCCCGTTCTCGAAGGCGCCGGCCGCAATGCCCTCCGCCACGGCCATTGTCATGCGCTTGTACAACGCCGCGAAGTAGCCCGCCCGGTTGCGGTGCTGCTGGCAGTACTGTACAATATCGTCTATGGCGGTTACTACTTCCGAAATTGTGCGCGGCTCCATCACTGCATTGATATAAATAGTAAATAGCAAATATTTCCAACTACTTGGCTACTTACCTCCCTGTATGAGAAAAATTATTCTTCGTATGCTGGCCGCTGTACTGCTCCTACTCGCTGTACTAGTGGTTAACACCATCTGGTTTAAGCCATTTTTCATCCGGGCTTTCTACGAGCGGGTTTTCGTGAAATTCGCGTTTGACTCGCCGGAGCTGCTTTCCCGGCTGCGGCTGGTGGAGGGCCTGGGCATTCAGGGCCACAACCGCAAGCTCGACGACGTTTCGGAGGCCGAGAACAATCGGAAATTCCGGTTTCTGCTCGAAACGCAAGCCACCTTGCACCGCTATGATACCACCGGCATGCGCGGGCAGGACCAACTCAACTACCAGGTACTCGACTGGTACATTGCCAAAGAAGTGGCCGGAATGAAGTTCCGCTACGACAATTACCCCGTCAACCAGCTATTCGGGGTGCAGAACGACTTTCCCAGCTTTATGGCCGACGTGCATCAGGTGCACAACCGCCGCGACGCCGACTACTACAACGAGCGGCTGGCGGCCGTGCGCGTCAAGTTTGCGCAGGTACTGGAAGGGCTGAAAATACGGGAAAAGCACGGCGTGGTGCCGCCTACCTTCGTGATTGATAAGGTGCTAACTGAAATGTCGGGCCTCGTGGCGCAGGCGCCTGAGCAAAGCATTCTGTACACTTCCCTGGTGGAAAAGCTTGGCAAGGTGAAAGACCTGGATGCCGCCGCGCAGGCCGAAATCCTAGCCGAAACCAAGCGGCAGATAACCGGCAATGTGTATCCGGCTTACCAGGCGCTGATAGGCTATTTTACGGCCCTGCGCCCCCGCTCCACCAACGACGCGGGCGTGTGGAAATTCCCCGACGGTAAGGCTTATTACGCCTATTGCCTCCAGCTCTATACCACTACCAACCTCAGCGCCACCCAGATTCACGCCCTGGGCCTGAGCGAAGTAACGCGCATCACGGCCGAGATGCGCGCCATTCTGCAAGTTGAAAAAATATCCGGCGCCGACAGCGTAGGGCCCACGATGGTGCGCCTCGGGGAAGAACCCCGGTTCTCGTACCCCGATACCGACAGCGGCCGCACCCAAATTCTGGCCGACTACCGCCGCATTCTCGCCGAAGTAGATAAGGGCCTGGGCAGCGCGTTCCGCATTCGGCCCAAAGCCGCGCTGGAAGTGCGCCGGGTGCCCGAGTTCAAGCAGAAAACCTCGCCGGGCGCGTACTATGAGCCGGCTGCTCTTGATGGTTCGCGGCCGGGCGTGTTCTACGCCAACCTCTACGACGTGAAGGCCACGCCCAAGTTTGGCATGCGCACCCTGGCCTACCACGAAGGCATTCCGGGCCACCATTTCCAGATTGGCATTGCGCAGGAATTGCAGGGCCTGCCCACCTTCCGCACCGTAATACCCTTCCCAGCCTACGGGGAAGGCTGGGCGTTGTACGCCGAGCGGCTGGCCTCGGAGCTGGGCTTCGAGAAAGACCCGTACGACAATCTGGGCCGGCTCCGGGCCGAGCTGTTCCGGGCCGTCCGCTTGGTAGTGGATACCGGCATCCACGACCAGCGCTGGACCCGCGAGCAGGCCATCAACTACATGCGCCGCACCACCGGCATGGCCCTCTCCGACGTCACGGCCGAGGTGGAGCGCTACATTGTCATGCCCGGCCAGGCCTGCTCCTATAAAGTAGGCATGCTGAAAATCCTGGAATTACGCGAGCGAGCCAAGCAAGCCCTAGGCCCCAAGTTCGACCTGCGTGACTTCCACGATGTGGTGTTGAAGAACGGCGGCCTGCCGCTGGAAATCCTGGAACAGGTAGTGAACAATTACATAGCGGCCAAAAAAACGGCAGCCTGATATTCAACTGCCACTGTGGTTGGCATTTTATACAACGCCGTTTCCGTCATGCTCCGACCAACTTAGCTTGGCACGCTTTTCCACCCGAATACACTCTAAATGCCAACAACCAAGAAGCCCGGCTGCGCCATATGCAGCCGGGCTTCTTGGTTGTTGGTGCTGTTATTTTACAACGATTTAGCTACCAGTTCCTCTGCCTTACTAATAGCCGCGCCCAAACCGGCCACGTTCTTGCCGCCGGCCGTAGCGAAGAACGGCTGGCCGCCGCCGCCGCCCTGGATTTCCTTAGCCAATTCGCGCACCAGCGTGCTGGCGTTGAGCTTACCGGCTTTGGCTAGCTCATCATCTAGCATCACGGCTAACTGGGGCTTGCCCTCGATTTCGGCTCCGAGCACAGCTACCAGGTTGGGCACCGCCTGACGGAGGTTGAAGGCCAGGGTTTTGAGGCCATCGGCCGACGTAACCTGCACCTGCGCGGCCAGGAAGTTGATGCCATGCAAGGGCTTCACCTGACCGGCTAGCTGCTCTTTCTGCTGGTTGATGCTCTGCTGCGCGAACTGCTCGATCTGCTTGCGCAAACCGGCGGTTTCTTCGCTCAGCTTCTCGATGCTGGTGAGCAGCTGCTGCGGGTTGCCGAGCGCCTCACGCACCTGAGCTAGCAGGTCGAGCTGCTGGTTCACGTAGCTTTCGGCCGCCTCAGCGGTTACAGCCTCAATGCGGCGCACACCGGCGCCCACGGCGCTTTCGGCCGTGATGCGGAAGTAGCCGATGTCGCCGGTGGTGCGCACGTGGGTGCCGCCGCACAGCTCCACTGAGAAGTCCCGGTCGAAGGTGATAACGCGCACGAACTCGCCGTACTTCTCGCCGAATAGTGCCGTAGCGCCCAGGTTTTTGGCCTCGGCAATGGGCACGTTGCGGCGCTCATCGAGCGGGATTTGCTGGCGGATTTTCTCGTTCACGATGGTTTCCACCTGCCGCAACTGGTCGTCGGTTACTTTGGTGAAGTGCGAGAAGTCAAAGCGCAGCAGTTTCTCGTTTACCAGGGAGCCTTTCTGGGCCACGTGCGCGCCTACCACGTCGCGGAGGGCGGCTTGCAGCAGGTGCGTAGCGGTGTGGTTACGCTGAATCTGGGCGCGGCGGGCGTGGTCGTAGCGGGCCGTAAACTCGGCGTCGAGGTCCTGCGGCAGCTCCAGCAGCGTGTGTACAATGAGGTCGTTTTCCTTCTTGGTGTCCAGCACGCGCACTTTGCTCAGCGGCGACTCCAGGTAACCGGTGTCGCCAATCTGGCCGCCCTGCTCGGCGTAGAACGGCGTCTGGTCGAGCACCACTTGGTATTCGGTTTTGCCTTTGCGGTCGGTGCGGCGGTAGCGTAGGATGCGGGCCGGCGCCTCGTCCTGGTCGTAGCCCACGAAAGCCGGCTGCTCCTCCGATTCCTTTACAATGGTCCAGTCGCTCTGCTCGGCTTCCTGGGCGTTGCGGCTGCGGTTTTTCTGGGCTTCCAGTTCCTTTTTGAATCCTTCCTCGTCTATCGTCAAGCCTTTTTCACGAGCAATCAGAGCGGTGAGGTCGAGCGGAAAACCGAAGGTATCGGAGAGTTCGAAAGCCGTTTTGCCGTCGATACGGTTGCCGTTGGCTTTGGCGGTTTCTTCGAGGGCATCAAGGCGGCGCAAACCGGTTTCCAGGGTTTTCAGGAAGGCTATTTCCTCTTCCTCAATCACGCGCTGCACGAACTGCTGCTGTGCTTTCAACTCGGGGAAGATGGTACGCATCTGGTCGGCCAGCACGGGCACCAGCTTGTAGAGGAACGGCTGCTTCTGGTTCAGCGACGAGAAGGCATAGCGCACCGCTCGGCGCAAAATGCGGCGGATGACGTAGCCAGCTTTCACGTTGCTCGGCAGCTGACCATCGGCAATGGTGAAGCTGATGGTCCGGATGTGGTCGGCAATGACCCGGATGGCAATGTCGGTTTTCTCGTTTTCGGTGGCGGGCTGGTCGTTCACCGTGGCCGGTGCGGTGCCGTGGTATTTCAGGCCCACTTCCTTGGCAATGAACTGAATAAGCGGCTGGAATACGTCGGTGTCGTAGTTGGACTTCACGCCCGACACGGCCATCATCAACCGCTCGAAGCCCATGCCGGTGTCCACGTTCTGCTGCGGCAGTTTCAGCAGCGACTTATCGGCGCGGCGCTCGAACTCCATGAACACGTTGTTCCAGATTTCCACCACTTGCGGGTGGTCGGCATTCACCAGTTCCCGGCCGGATTTAGCGGCTACTTCCGCGTCGTCGCGCAGGTCGATGTGGATTTCGGTGCAGGGGCCGCAGGGGCCGGTGTCACCCATCTCCCAGAAGTTGTCCTTCTTGTTGCCGGGCAGAATGCGTTCCTCGGCTACGTACTGCCGCCACAGGTCTTGGGTTTCGGTATCGGGGCCGAGGCCGTCGCCTTTGTCGCCCTCGAAATAGGTGACGTAGAGCCGGTCTTTGGGCAGCTTGAACACGTCGGTGAGCAGTTCCCAGGCCCAGGCAATGGCGTCTTTCTTGAAGTAGTCGCCAAACGACCAGTTGCCGAGCATCTCGAACATGGTGTGGTGGTAGGTGTCGTAGCCTACTTCCTCCAGGTCGTTGTGCTTGCCCGACACGCGCAGGCACTTTTGGGTGTCAGCAATACGCTTGAAGGGCGCGGGCTTATTGCCGAGGAAGTAATCCTTGAACGGGGCCATGCCCGAGTTGATGAACAGCAGCGTGGGGTCGTCTTTCACCACAATAGGCGCCGAGGGCACAATGTGGTGGCCTTTGGAAGCAAAGAAATCCAGGAATTGCTGGCGGACGTGACTGGCGGTGGGCAGTGACATGAGGGAGATATAAGGAAGCGCCGCAACCACGGCGGCGGCAATTTTAGCTATTTTGCCGCATCAGAAACCCAACTGATTTGGGCTGAAAGGCAATTCCTGCAAATGTAGCCACTTCGCCCGGAAGTCGAAGCAGTGCGTATTTTGGCAATTGTATTACGTGAAAACCCAGAACGTCATGCGGAGCTGGCCGAAGCATCTCTACCACTAGCTAATTTCATTCAACGAAGGGGTAGAGATGCTTCCACTCCGCTCCGCATGACGGTCCGGCAACTTTCTAAACAGGTTCGATGAAACCATTTACTCCATTGCAGCAGCCTACCCTCTTTTTTCAGCCGCTCATCCTGCTGTTCCTGCTTTTATGCGCAGCTTCCGCGGCGGAGGCGCAGGCCGTGAAGCCGCCGCAACCAACCAAGCAAGACGCCAGCCTGGGCGGCCCTCGCAAGAAAATTGGCAAGATGCTGGGGGCTGATATTTCGTTTCTGCCGCAGTTGGAGGCGCGGAGCGTGAAGTTCTCCGACAAAGGCCAGCCGAAGGATGCCATCCAGATTCTCAAGGACCACGGCTTTAACTACGTGCGGCTGCGGCTGTTCAATAACCCGGCGGCCGACAGCGGCTACTCCCCGAAAAAAGGTTTCTGCGACTTGCCCCATACCCTGCAAATGGCCGCCCGCACTAAAAAAGCCGGCCTCAAGCTCCTGCTCGATTTCCACTACAGCGACACCTGGGCCGACCCGCAGAAGCAGTTCAAGCCCGAAGCCTGGAAAGAGTTGCACGGCGCCCAGCTTGCCCAAACCCTGCACGACTACACCCGCGACGTGCTGCTGGCCCTCAAGGCCCAGGGCACCCCGCCCGATATGGTGCAGGTCGGCAACGAAATCAACCACGGCCTGCTCTGGCCCGACGGCGACGTGCACAGCGCCGACAGCGTAGCCAAACTCGACAACTTGGCAATGCTGCTAAAAGCCAGCGTGGCGGCCGTGCGCGAAACCGCCCCCAAGAGCATCGTGATGCTGCATATTGCGCTGGGTGGCCAGAACGAGCAGTCGAGGTACTGGCTGGATAACATGTTTGCCCGCGGCGTCACCTGCGACGTTATCGGGCAGTCGTACTACCCCAAATGGCACCGCACGCTGCCCGAGTTGCAGCAGAACCTCACCGATTTGGCGGCCCGCTACCCGCAGGACATTGTGGTGGTGGAATACTCGGAGCGCAAACGCGAGGTAAACGACATTGCTTTCACCCTGCCTAATGGCAAAGGCAAAGGCACGTTTATCTGGGAGCCGCTCAACACCTGGGAGCAGATATTCGACAAGCAGGGCCAAGCCAACGAGTTGCTGCCGGTGTATGATGAAATAAGTGAAAAGTATAAGCTCAACTAATTTAGCCCGCGCTTTAGTGGAACAGGTGTTTGGTTCCGCTTTATCTTCGGGCAGTATTTTCAGCGCCTTCGCTCAACCGGGGTGCTCCTCCTACCCGTTATGCCATACAAAGAGCGCGACATCGAAAAGCAATATTTCACTATCGGCGAAGTAGCCGCGCAGTTCAACGTGGCGCCGTCGCTGATTCGCTTCTGGGAAACCGAGTTCGAGGAACTGCGCCCGCGCAAAAGCAAGAAAGGCAACCGCCTCTACACGCCCCAGGACATCGACATTTTCCGCACCATCTACCACCTGGTGAAGGAGCGCGGCTACACCATTCCCGGCGCCCGCGAGATGATTCGGCAGAAAGGGCCCCAGCTCAAAGAGAAAATCGACGTGATTCAGAGCCTGGAAAAAGTACGTAAGTTTCTGATTACGATGAAGAAGGAACTGGACACGATTGGTAAGGCGGAGTAACCTCACCCCCTAACCCCCTCTCCAAAAGAGAGGGGGAACTAGCTCTAGTTTATTAGTTTATAAAAACCTACCCTTTTCCCTTTCATAAAAACTAGCTTTAAGTGCTAGAACACTAAAAGCTAGTCCCCCTCTCTTTTGGAGAGGGGTTAGGGGGTGAGGTTCGCCATATGCACGATACAGACACCCTACTCTACGAAGTCGCGCTTACCCTCTTTCCTAACATCGGCCCGCAGATGACGCGGCAGCTGATGA
The DNA here is from genome assembly GCF_017313265.1 of Hymenobacter telluris. GTDB lineage: Bacteria > Bacteroidota > Bacteroidia > Cytophagales > Hymenobacteraceae > Hymenobacter > Hymenobacter telluris. The sequence goes on from NZ_JAFLQZ010000006.1 coordinate 264,054, forward strand.
GCTACGGCGGCTCGGCCCGTAACGTGCTGCACCTGCCGCCGGGCAAGCTGCGCAAGGTGCCAGGCGTGGGGCCGGCCACGGTGGCTATCCTGACCGGTGCCGACCGCACCGCCGCCCTGAATCAGGCCGAAAGCATCGTGCGAAAAGCGGAAAAAGACGGTGTGCAGGTGCTGTTCTACACCAGCAAGCAGTTCCCGGCGCGCCTCAAGCAGATTGCCGATGCCCCCGCCCTGCTCTATTATCAAGGCACCGCCGACCTCAACCAGCCCAAAACCCTGGCTATAGTGGGCACCCGCAAAGCCACCGACTACGGCCGCGAGCAAACCGAGCGGCTGGTACAGGGCGTAGTGCAGCACTGCCCGCTGATAATAAGTGGCCTGGCCTACGGTATTGATATTGCCGCCCACCGGGCGGCCTTGCAGGAAGGGTTGGAAACAGTGGGCGTTATGGCTACGGGGCTGGATGTGCTCTACCCGGCGGTCCACCGCAAAACCGCCGAGAAGATGCTCACCCAAGGCGGCCTGCTCACCGAGTTTCCCTTCGGTACCCAGCCCGACAAGTATAACTTCCCCTCGCGGAACCGGATTATTGCGGGCCTTTCGGATGGGACGGTGGTAGTGGAAGCGGCCCGAAAAGGCGGCGCGCTCATCACCGCCGACCTGGCCCTGGGCTACGACCGGGACGTGCTGGCCGTGCCCGGCCCGCTGGGCTCGGCGGCTTCCGAGGGCTGCCACGAGCTGATTAAGGCCAACCGCGCGGCGCTGTACTCCGAGCCCCAGGACCTGGAGCAATTGCTGAACTGGGACGCCGCCCTGCACCTCAACGGCAAGTTCAAAGGCCCTCCCACTTACAACCCCGATGATTTCACGCCCGCCGAATTCAGCGTAATTGAAGCGCTGCAAGCCACCAGAGAGGAGCACATCGACAATCTGGCTTGGAAAACGCAAGTGCCCATGCACCAGATGGCGTCTCTGTTGCTTGGGCTGGAATTTCGGAACGTAGTGAAGGCGCTACCCGGCAAGCGGTTTAGCTTGATCTGAAGCATCTGCTCGGAATTGGCGCCCCGGATGAACAGTTGCCGGTTTGCGGCTGTTGTACCGTACCCGAACTGCGGCCCGAAGTTCCCCCTACCCTCACCCACCTATTAGCCTCACGCATGCTTCTTTACAATGGTCAGTTGCTGTTTGAAGAGGACTTTGCGCTAACGCTACCGAACCGGGGCCTGTTTTTCAACGACGGTTTTTTCGAGACACTGGTATGGGCTGAAGCGGGCATCCGGTACCTGCCGCACCACTTCACCCGGCTGCAACGCGCCGCCGATGCCTTAGGGCTGCTACTACCGCCCGAGCTGGCAACGGCAGAAAGCCTAACCCAGACGCTGCATAAGCTAGTAGCTGAAACCCAGAAGCCCCAAAGCAACGCCGCTTACCGCATACGGCTGCAAGTGTGGCGCGGCGGCGGCGGCCTGTACGCGCCCGACACCACCGCCTGCAACTGGCTGGCAACCAGCCGCCCCTTTCACTCTAACGATACCCCGGTGCTTGCGGCCGGGTTTGCCGAAACCGTGCGGACGCACTTCTCGCCGGTTTCGTTCTGCAAAGGCCCTAATAGCCTAACCTACGTGCTGGCCGCGCGCGAACGAACCCAGCGTAGCCTTGACGAGTTGCTGCTGCTCGACGCGGCTGGCCACGTGGCGGAAAGCGTAGCTGCCGCTGTATTCTGGATCAGCGAAGGTCATTTATACACTCCCGCACTTACTACAGGATGCGTGGCAGGAGTCCGGCGGGCTCATCTGCTGGCCGTAGCCCGGCAACACCAAGTTCCGGTTGCTGAAGTGCTGGCCCTCCCAACGGCGCTAGAAGCCGCTGAAGTAGTATTTACGGCTAATGTGGCCGGTATTCGGGTGGTGCAACAACTGGCCACTACTGCGCTAGCGCCGGAGCACCTGCTTCTAATGCAGCTTCGGGCGTGGGAAGCACAACTCAACTAGCGCCTCAGCGCTTTTTTGCGGTTTGGGTGGCTATACGCCGGACTATTGTTCAGTAGGCCGACAACGCAGTTTCAGCCAGCTATCCTCGAATTCTGCTAAATCCTGTTCGGTTACGTTGTTCGCCCACAACACGTACTGTTGATTGTAATTACGGTTGTAATGACGGTTATCAAGAGAGTACAAGGCAATCCAGGCACGGTCGCGGCGTGAGAGTGGGCTGGCGGGCATAGTAGCAATAGCGTGATTCATGCCCTAAGCTACGTAGTTATAATCATATTTGGATTTTTACTTTATAATTTAATTATAACAAGAAGTTGCATTTCATCTAACCTCCTGCTTCTGAGCTTACTCTTAGCTCATTGCATAGCACAAAAAAGCCCACTAATCTCACTTAGCGGGCTTCTTACTATAACTAGATACAGTACGAACTTACACGGCCACCGGCGCCTTAATAGCGGGCCACGGCTCGTAGTTCTCCAACTGGAAATCGTTGATTTGGAATTCGAAAATATCTTTCACTTCGGGGTTCAGGCGCATCTGTGGTAGCGGATGCGGCTTGCGGGTGAGTTGCAGGCGCGCCTGCTCTAAGTGGTTGCTGTAGAGGTGGGTGTCGCCGCCGGTCCAGATGAACTCGCCGGGTTGCAGGCCCGTTACCTGGGCCATCATGAGGGTGAGTAGAGCATAGCTGGCAATGTTGAACGGCACGCCCAGGAACACGTCGGCGGAGCGCTGGTAGAGCTGGCAGCTCAGCCGCCCCTCGGCCACGTAGAACTGGAACAGCGCGTGGCAGGGCGTGAGGCGCATCTGCGGAAGGTCGGCCACGTTCCAGGCCGATACTACCATGCGGCGCGAATCGGGCTGGGTGCGGAGCAGGCGCACCATTTCCGCAATCTGGTCGATGCTCTGGCCGTCGGGGGCTTGCCAACTGCGCCACTGCTGGCCGTAGATGGGGCCGAGGCTACCGTCGGCATCGGCCCACTCCCGCCAGATTTTCACGCCTACTTCTTCCAGCGAGTTGTTGTTGGTGTCGCCTTTCAGAAACCACAGCAGCTCGTGAATGATGCTTTTCAGGTGGGTTTTCTTGGTGGTTACCAGCGGAAAGCCCTCTTGCAGGTTGAAGCGCATCTGGTAGCCAAATACCGAGAGCGTACCGGTGCCGGTACGGTCGGTTTTTGCGGTGCCGTGGTCGAGAATATGCTGAACGAGGTTGAGGTATTGGCGCATGGAGGAAGAAAATTAATGGCAGGAGCTTCCGTTTGCAGCGAAATGGCGCAGACTGGTAGCAATCTTCAAAAATAGAAAAAGCCGCTCTGATGGAGCGGCTTTTCTTGTTACACAACTCAGCAGCGTCCGCAATAAACAGGCTGTGGCTTACCGCTTGCTGATTTTGTTCAGCGAGATGCTGCGCTGCTGGTTGGATTTGAAGTGCCGTGGCTCCTCGGCCTGTAGGGCGCGGTGCTTGGTACTGCGGCCACTCATGCGCTTGCGCCACATCTGAAACGAAGAAAGCTTCATTTCGCGCCGCATCAGGGCAATAACGTCTTTTTCAGCTAAGCCAAACTGCGCTTCAATGGCTTCAAACGGCGTGCGGTCTTCCCACCCCATTTCCATAATCCGGTCGATGTCGGCGGCTGACAGGTGTTCTAGGGGCGAAGGTTCGTGGTTCATGGGATGCTGGTTGTGAAGAGGGTGCCGGCAGTTTCTTTGCCCTCCGGTATACTTACAACAAACTCCCGGCGGCTTTGTCGGCTTTTCTGCTGCAAGTTTAGTATGGCATAACAACTCAGAGAAATGACATAGAACAGAAAAAGCCGGCCAGTTACGGACGGCTTTTCCACTACTTGGCTCATCAACTACACTGTTGGCGCCACAACTGGCTTTGTTTCATAGCGTTGCACAGCAACCCGGATGCGAGATGCTAAGCCATACAAATCATCAAGCGAACTAATATCAACCCTTTCTCCGCCTTCAGAATCAAATACCGTAACAAATTTTTTACTGCCGTTAAAATGCAAGCGGCATATTGGTTTGCGGTTATTGTCATCGAGCAGAATACCGCAGTATGACTGCACGTCGCGCATGACCACTCGATTCACAGGTACCATCTTGCGTAGAATAGCTCGCACAATCATAAAGCCTTCGGTTTCTTCCATTGTCGTTTCGATGCCTTTATCCGCTGGCTCAGAAATTGCCTGATTTGTAACTACTTCAGGCAGCGGGGCAGCAGGCACTTCGGGCACTAATAAGCTGCCACTGCTCGTATCCATCATGGCAGAACGTAGCCGCATAGTGATTTTGTCGTTTAGAAACTGATGAAACGACCGGTGCACCAAAGCGCTGAATTGTTCTTTCAGTTTGGGTGTCAGTACCCCATCGTACACCTGCTTAGAAACAAAGTGAATGAAGTCGGCGGAGGGCTGCGTAAACTGCTCATCAAAATACTTTTTGAAGGCCCGCATGTATTTAAGGTTGTAGGCCGCAAAAAGCATATCCTCCAGATTGAAAGATGTCTTGCCCAACTTCTTCAACTCTGCAACATCGTTTTCCTGAAAGTTGAACAAGTCGAATTCCATAAAAGGACGCTCATCCATCTTGTTGGGCTGTTCTAAATCAGTGAACAGTCGGTAGGTGATACCGTTGGTCAGGATGGCAATGCGAGCCTCAGTAACGTGGAAGTAGCGAAATAGCTGGCTGGCGTGGTTGATACTCAAGTCGCCACCTGCGTGCTTGCACTCAAATAAGATAATGGGCTTACCATCTCGCATGATGGCGTAGTCAATCTTCTCGCCCTTCTTAGTACCAATATCACAGACAAACTCAGGCACTACCTCTGTAGGGTCGAATACGTTGTAACCAAGCGCGTTGATAAACGGCATAATAAGCGCGTTTTTCGTGGCTTCCTCGGTCTGAACGTGAGCAAGTTGCTTTTGCGCTCTAGATGCTAGATTGGTCAACTGGTCAATAAGCTCCATATATAGTTTTTAAATTGTTTTTAGATTCTTAAATGTAGCTGCATTCAGCAAAAACGCAATAGCTTAGAAACAGAAAAGGCCGCCCTGTTTAAGGCGGCCTTTTTAGCTAAATACATATACGGGAAACTTACAGCGACTTCACAGCTGGGGCAGCGGCGGGAGCTGGGGTTACTGCGGCGGTTTTGGCGCCTTTCTTCATGCAGCAGGAGCTGCCCATAGCGGTTTTCTGAGCTTCCGAGCACTCCATTTTGGCGGAGCCTTTTTTGCCTTTCTTGGCGTCTTTGTCGCCGTGGGCAGAAGCAGTACCAACGAAGGCAAACAGGGCGAGGGCGAGCAGAGCGTTTTTCATGGAGTGGAAGTTGTAAGAAGGAAACAAAACGAGGAAAACGGCGGTTGGCTTGCGTGGGCCACCTACTGGCTCCAAGATAGTAAAAGTAGCGCGAAGCTCCAGCTTCGCGTGTTCCCAACCGTTCTTTGTTGCCACGATGCGCTGCTGCTCGTGCATCCTTACGCGAAGCAAAGGCTTCGCGCTACTTATTTATGCCGCTTCGCAAACTCAGTTACAGTGTGTTGCTCGCCCTGGCCGTGGTGTCGGGGCTGGCGTTGTTTTTCGTGGCGCAGCTACGGTTCAACTACAACTTCAACGACTTCTACCCCGCCGGCGACCCGGACCTGGACTATTACCAGCAGTACTCCGCCCGCTTCGGCAACGACAACGACTATGTGCTGCTGGGCCTGGAAGCCCCGGCCGGCCAGACCGTGTTCGAGCCCCGCTTCCTGACCCGCGTCGATTCGCTGACGCGCTTCATTCAGCGGCGGCGGCACGTCACGCAGGTATCCTCGCCGACGACGGCCACCAACCCGGTGGTGGAGGGCCTGGGCGTGTTCAACATCCCGTATCTGCGGCCCCAGGAGCCCAGCCGCCGCGCCCAGGATTCTGCCCTGGTGTACCGCACGCCGGGGCTGGTGGGCAACCTCATTTCCAAGGATGCGCGGGCCGTCACCATCCTGTTCCAGACCTCGCCCAACCTCAGCAAACCGCCCGGCGACTCGCTGCTGGCGGCGGTACGCACCGAGCTGGCCCGGCAGAACTTTCCGGAAAGCCAGTACCACATGGCCGGCAAAATGGTGGCCCAGTCGGTGTTCGTGGACCGGCTGCAAATGGAGCTGATGGTGTTTATGAGCCTGTCGGTGGTGCTCGTGACGGGGCTGCTCTGGCTCACGTTCCGGACGTGGTGGGGCGTGGTGCTGCCACTGGTGGTGGTGCTGGGCGCTATTCTATGGGGCCTGGGGCTGATGAGTGCCTGCGGCGTGAGCATTGATTTGATGACGGCCCTGCTGCCGGTGATGCTGTTTGTGGTGGGCATGTCGGATACCATCCACATTATCACGCGGTACGTCACGGAGCTGGGCTACGGGGCCAGCAAGAAGGATTCGTTGCTGATTGCGCTCAAGGAATCGGGGTTCGGCTCGGGGCTTTCGGCCCTGACAACCAGCATCGGCTTCTTCACCTTGATGACCAGCACCATCCGGCCGATTTACAACTTCGGGCTATTTACGGGCATTTCGGTGCTGCTGACGTTTGCGCTCAGCTTCACGCTGCTGCCGGCCATGCTGCTGCTTTTGCGCAAGCCGCAGCTGCGGGTGCCGCGCGAGCAGGGCCACAGCTGGGACGGCGTGCTGGGCAACTTGTTCCGGCGGGTGCTGGCGCGGCGGCAGTGGGTGGTAGCTATTAGCGCGCTGCTCCTGATTGGCTCGGTGGCCTCAGCTTCGCGCATTCGCATCAACTCGGCGCTGCTCGACGACCTTTCCAAGAACGACCCGGTGAAGCTGGATTTCCAGTTTTTCGAGCGGCAGTTTGCCGGTGTACGGCCCGTGGAGCTGGATTTGAAGCCGGCCGCCGGGCGCAGCATCTACGACTTGGCGGTGCTGCGCGAAACCGAGGAAATCGAAACCTACCTGACCAAGCAATTCGGGCTGAACTTTGTGGCCTCGCCGGTTACGCTAGTGAAATCGGTGCGCAAGGCCCTGAACGGCGGCTTGCTGAGCGAGTATCGCCTCCCCGATTCCGAGGCCGAATTGCGGCGCATCACCAGCAAAATCAAGCTATTCCGCAAGAAGCCGGAGTTTAAGGCCCTGGTGCTGCCCGATGGCACCGAGGGCCGCCTCACCGGCCGCATGCCCGACGTGGGCAGCATCCGGGCCGACAAGCTGAACGCCAGCTTCCGCGTGTTTCTGCGTGACAATATCGACCCGAACGTGCTGCAAACCCGCCTCACTGGCTCGGCCAACCTCATTGATAAAAACAACGAGAACCTGACCCTCAACATGATAACCGGCATGACCATCGACATTGTGATGGTGACGCTCATCGTGCTGGCCTTGTTCCGCAGTTTGCGCATGACGCTGGTAGTGCTGATTCCGAACCTGGTGCCCATCCTGATTGTGGCCGGCGTGATGGGGCTGGCGGGCGTGAGTATGAAGGTGAGTACCAGCATCATTTTCACCATTGCCTTCGGCATTGCCGTGGATGATACCATTCACTTTATCAGCAAGTTGAAGTTGACCTTGCTCAAGGAGCCCAACCTATTCAAGGCGGTGCGCCACACGTATTTGCTGGCCGGCAAGGCCGTCATTGTTACGTCGTTGATTCTGGTGGGCGGCTTCTCCACTCTGATTTTCTCTTCGTTTGATGGCACCTTTTACGTGGGCCTGCTTATCGGCCTCACGCTGCTGTTTGGGGTAGTAGCCGAGCTGACCTTACTGCCGATTCTGATTCTGGCTTTTTACCGGCACAAGCCTAAGGAAATCCGGCAGCCGGTACCGGCGCTGGGCGGGTGATTTTTTAGCCCGCAGAAGGCGCAGAACGTTCTGCGCCTTCTGCGGGAACCAACCATCTGCGCCATATTTGCGGCTATGAAACGACTCCTGCCTTTCCTGCTGCTCCTCACCTGCGCCGCCCAGGCCCAAACGCCCGCGCCAACTCCACCCGCCGACCCGTTGGCCCCACTCATTCAGCAACGGGAAGAGATGGTACGGCAGTACGAAGCCGCCAACGCCCAGCGCAACAGTTTGTTCGGCAACAAGCCCAGCAAGAAGGACCTGGAAGAAGTAGTAGCCGCGCTGAAAGGCATCATCCGCAAAGACACCGAAATTGTGCGCGCCGTGCAGGCCGAAACCCTGCGCCGTACCGCTGCCGTGCAAGCCGAAAATCAGCAGGTGAAGCAGCAGGTGACCGTAGCCCGCACCGACCAAAGCAGCACCCAGCAACGCTTCTACGACCTGCAAAACCAGATTACCAACCTGGAACTCCGCGACAAACAGCGCCAAAAGAAGCTCGTCGACCTCCAAGCCACCGCCGACGAAGCCGTTGCCGCCCGCTCCAGCCGCGACCTGCTGGCCGCCGGTTTGGCTGCCCTCAGTTTGGGATTGTTGGTGTACGTGGTGAAGCTGCGCAGCCAGAAACCAGCGGCTCGGCGGCGGAAGTGAAAGGAAATTTCCTGAACGGCTGTAGAGACGCGACACTTCGCGTCTCCCGCGTGCTGATGCTGTTTACAAAGGCGTGGTTCCAGTCGTTCAATGCCGAGACGCGAAGTGTCGCGTCTCTACAGCCGTTCTAGTTGCGAAGGATATCCCGCACCTTTTCTAACCTTCCGCCATGCTCATCCCTGCCGCCGACTACCTAACCTATGCCGAGGCGGTGGCGCTTTACAATGATTTAAGGGAGCAGGATATTATAGCGCTGGTGAAATCAGCGGGGCCGCCTACGTTTCCTTACGGGGAGGGCATGTACTACCAGCTCTGGATAGAGGAAACCGAGGCCGAAGCGGCGCGGGAAACGGTGGAAGCCTTTGAGGCTGAGCGCATCAGCCTGCGGGTACTGCGCTGCCCGAAGTGCAAGGCTCCTGACCCCGTGCCCAGCCCTAGTCCGGCGTGGTGGAAACGGCTGTTCTACGCGGGCACCGTCCTGCACAAATGCCCGAACTGCAACGCGGAATTTCCGGTCTGAACCACTACTTTGCCGGGGTCTACCGCTCCGCTTCGGCGGGCATAACCTCTGCCTCCTTGACCTGGACCGAAGAACAGGCCCGCGCCCTGATAACCGACTCCGGCACCCTGAAACGGGGCCTCGAACTAGCCGGCCCCGCCAAATGGAGCAACCTGGGCCAAACTGCCACCGCCGCCTGGGGCGAATGTAAAGGCAGCGGCTCCAAGCCCTACCAAACCAGCATCGACCTCACCGAGCCCGCCTTCAAGTGCTCCTGCCCGAGCCGGGTGTTTCCGTGCAAGCACGGCGCCGGCTTGCTGATACTGCTAGCCCGCCAGCCGCAGCTTTTCGGTGGTACGGTTCCCCCTGCTTGGCTGGAAGAATGGCTGGAAAAGCGCCAGCAAACCCAGGAAAAGAAAACCACCAAGGCTCCACCCAAAGCCCCCGCGCCCCGGCAAGTGCCGCCGGATTCGCTGGCCGCCCCGGACGCGGAAGCCGCCCCCGACGACACCTCTGGCGCCAAAGCCTCGCAGGCGCTGCACAAGCGGCTGGCCCGCATGAGGCAGGGCGCGGCGGAGCTGGAAGAATGGCTGCTGGACCTGGTGCGCGCCGGTACGGCCGTGGCCAAAAGCCAGCCGCGCAGCTACTGGGAAACACCCGCCGCCCGCCTCGTAGATAACCAGCTGCCGGGGCTGGCCAGCGTGGTGCGTGAGCTACCGGCCCTGTGCCACAGCGGCCCCGACTGGCCCGACCAGCTACTAACCCGCCTCGGGGAGCTGTATCTGTTGGTGGGCGCTTTCCAACGCCTCGACCATCAAACGCCCGAGGCCCGCGAGGAGATTTTGCAGCAGATTGGGGTCAACCTCAAGAAAGAAGACCTGCTCACCCGCCAACCCACCGTAACCGACGAATGGCAGGTAGTAGGCCTGTACACGGAAGAAGAAGAACGCCTGACGGTGCGCCGGGCCTGGCTGTGGGGCCGCCATACGGGCCGGTACGCCCTGGTGCTGGAATACGCTTTCGGTAACCAGCGCTTTGCTACTGCCTTGGTGCACAATGCGCTGTATAGTGGCGAGCTGGTGTTCTACCCTGGCCTGTTGGAGCTGCGGGCTATTCCGGTGACCCTCACTGTACTGAACCCCGCGCCACCCGACCTCGACCCACCCGGCCAAAGCCCCGCGCAGCTGCTCGATGCATACGCCACCGCCCTGGCCCGGCATCCGTGGCTACGGCAATGGCCCGCCACCCTCCACGACGTGCTGCCCACCTACCTCCCCACCGACGACGCGTGGGTGCTGCACCACGCCACCGAGCCGGTGGCGCTGCCCTTGCGCCTGGCGCCGGAAGTTGGGTGGCAGCTGCTGGCCGCCAGCGGCGGGCAACCGATGCGGGTGTTTGGCGAATGGAACGGCCGCACCTTGCACGTGCTGACCTACTTCGAGAGCACCCACTAAGCGGATACCACCACCTCAGAAAGCCCGAGCCGCGCCATGTCCAGTCCAACAACGACCTCCCTCCCGCAACCATCCTGGCCGCAGCTGCTCCGCGTGGCTCTGCTGGGCACGCGCCAAAGCGGGGAGCCCGTGCCCGCCGTATTCGACACCGCCACCGCCAGCACCGACGACCGGGAAAAGCAGCTGTTGCTAGCCGCTGGCACCCTGGCCTTGATGCGGCGCGCCGGCTACCAGCCCCCCGTGGTAGCAACCCCGGCGCCCGTGCCCGCCCTCCCCGACCCCGTGCCGCCCCTTGGCCCGCTCGGCACAACTTGTCTGCAACGCATGCTGCTGGACGCGCAGCACCCCGAGATGCTGCCCGAATATTTGCAGCAAATAGCCGCCGCCGGGCGCCGGGTGCCCGATTCGCTGCTGCCGTATTTGTTGCGCCATGCCGCTGGCTCCTCTGAAACGGTGGCGGTGCTGGCCCCGGTGGCCGGTACCCGCGGCCGGTGGCTGGCCGCCCTCAACCCCGCGTGGCACACGCTGCTAGCGGCCTCGTCTGCTTCCGGTGTCCTTGACCTGGAGCCTTGGGAAACCGGTACCCTGCCCACGCGCCGCACCTGGCTGCGCACCCGCTTCGAGCAGGACGCCGCTGCCGCCCGCGCTTTGTTGCTACCTGCTTTGCCCACCGAACCAGCCAAAGCGCAAGAAGCTTTCCTGAATATCCTGGCCGATTATCTGCACCCTGACACCGAACCCGTGCTGGAAACCCTGCTCCGGGCGCGGGGCCAGGAAGTGCGCCGCCAAGCCGCCGCGCTGCTGGTGCGGCTACCTGGTGCGGCGCTGGTGGAACGGCTGTGGGCGCGGGCCGCGCCGCTGCTGACCGTGAAGCGCGGCTTGTTGGGCCTGGGCAAAATCACCTTGGAAGTTACGCTGCCTACCACCTGGGACAAAAGCTGGCTAACCGATGGCATCGAAGAGAAAAACGACCAGTACGCCTACTATTCGGGTACCGGCAACCGGGCCACGCCGCTGGGCCCCAGCGCCATCCGGCTCGGCAACCTGCTGGCGCTGCTGCCTCCCGGCCGCTGGACCGCGCACTTAGGCGTTTCGGCCGATGACTTGCTGGCCGCGGCATTGGCTTCGGAATGGGTGGTGCCGCTGCTGCCGTGCTGGGCCATCAGCACGCTCACTCACCAGGACACCGATTTTGCAGCCGCCTTTCTGCACCTGTGGCTGCACCAGCGGCCGACGCTGCAAAAAAACCACGCTGACCGCAACATCGATTGGGCAGCCCTCACCGAACTACTGCCCGCCGCCACCCGGCAACAGCTCCTGCTAAAGCCCATGCTGCTGCGCGTCCGGCGCCAGGAACCCCGCTGGACCGACGACCTGCTGCAACTCCCCACGCCCTGGCCCCATGAGCTAACCACCGAAGTCCTGCAAAGCCTCAGCGCCAAGCTAGCCAACTCCGCCACCCTCGAACGGTTCCACTCCGACCTCTACCAGCTTACCTACTTTATCAGCCAGCACCTCGCCCCCGCCGTTGCGCCTGCTGATGCCCCTCTGGTGGAAACCACCTTGCTGGCCCTACCCGAAGTACACAGCACCTTCCAGAACAGCATCCACAACCTACTCGAAACCCTTCGTTTCCGCGCCGAGCTGGCTGCTTCGCTGGAAGAAAGATAAAAGCTAGTTCCCCTCCTTTTTTAAGGAGGGGTTAAGGGTGGTTCATCTAGAGCTAGAAAGCTAGCACCAGTTGTTGTTCTGACGGTTTTACCACCCCTAACCCCTCCTTAAAAAAGGAGGGGAACTAGCTCCCTAATCATTCTAGCTTTAGAGCTTCGCTTTCACCTTCTGTCACCTCACCTTATCCTATATGTCCGCCACGCCAACCGAGAACCTGCTCCGCCCGCACGCCGAAGTGCTATATGCCGAAGAACTAGCCGCGCTGGCTGCGGTTGACGACCGGCCCAAGCCCACCAACTGGCAACTCTCGCCATGGGCGGTGGTCACCTACCTGCTGGGCGGCAAGCTCGACAACGGGTTTGAAATCGAGCCGAAGTACATCGGGCAGCGGCGGCTGATGGAAATTGCCGTGGCCACCCTCGCCACCGACCGGGCGTTGCTGCTGCTGGGGGTGCCGGGCACGGCCAAAAGCTGGGTTTCCGAGCATCTGGTGGCGGCCATCAGCGGGCACTCCAACCTGCTGGTGCAAGGCACGGCGGGTACTTCCGAAGACGCCATCCGCTACTCCTGGAACTACGCCCGCCTGATTGCCGAAGGTCCGTCATTGGGTGCGTTGGTGCCCTCGCCGCTGTTTAAGGGCATGCAGGAAGGCAGCCTCGTGCGCCTCGAAGAACTCACCCGCATTCCTTCCGACGTGCAGGATACGCTCATCACTATGCTCTCGGAAAAGGTGCTGCCCATCCCCGAACTCGCCACCGAGGTGCAGGCCGCGCGCGGTTTCAACGTCATTGCCACCGCCAACGACCGGGATAAGGGCGTAAATGAGCTGAGCAGCGCCTTGCGCCGGCGCTTCAACACCGTGGTCTTGCCCCTCCCCACCGACCTGAGCGAGGAAGTGCGCATCGTGCAAACCCGCGTGGCCAAGCAGGGCAAGGCGCTCCAGTTACCGGTGGAAGCGCCTGCCGTCGAGCAAATCAACCGCCTCGTGACCATCTTCCGGGAGTTGCGCAGTGGCGTGACCGAGAACGGCAAAACCAAGCTCAAAAGCCCCAGCGGCACCCTGAGCACCGGCGAAGCCATATCCGTGATGAACAGCGGCCTGGCCCTGGCCGCCTACTTCGGCGACGGTAGCCTCCGCGCCCACGACCTAGCCGCCGGCCTCACCGGCGCCGTGGTGAAAGACCCCGTGCAGGACCGCACCGTCTGGCTGGAATACCTGGAAACCGTAGTGAAAGAGCGCGACGGCTGGAAAGATTTGTACCGCGCCTGCCGGGAGGTGGTGGAGTAGAATTCACTGATTCGCCCGGCCGTCATGCTGAGTGCAACGAAGCATCTCGCTCGCATTTTCACTCTTCTTCTTACGCAATGCAATTCTTACGCACCAATAAAAATCTACTTCCACTTGTTCTGCTGGCAGTAGTTAGTGTGTACACTGTTCTTCAGGTACTAACTGTACCCGTTTACCAAGATGGAGAAGCCTATCAGCGGGCTTTTACACTCGCGCACTATGGTGCCTTTGTGGCACTACTGCTGAACTTGTTGGCGTACTTCTTTCGGCGCCAACTTTTTAAGCCCCTGCTGTTGCTGACACTGGCACTAACACTGCTAGGCATTATCAATTTCTTGCCGGATTCCGTCAAATTCAATTTTGGTTTTGGCGACGTTGGAGTAGGTTTTTCTATCCTAGGCTTGTCTTTAGTGCTTCTGTACTATTTCCTGAATAAACCAGCCGCTCATGCTTTCATCAACCAGCATATTATTCCTACGCCGACGCCCGAGAAAGCCAGCCAGCGGCGCCGGGAAAGCATCGACCAGTTCAAAAAAACTTTTGCCCGCAAGTCAGATGAGCACTTACTCCTGATGCTGCAAGGAAGAAAAGTTGTTGCTGCTGCCCTAGTGGCCGCGCAGGAACTATTGCAGGAGCGGCAGGCAACCACAGCAGGAAATTCCGCGGGTTAATTTTTTACTATGAGTGAGGATTCTTCTTACTGGACGGCCGTTGCCAACGTGGTTGCGGAGCGCCCCTATGGGCCAGGCGGCTTGGAAACTCGCAGCGGAACCAAGCATTTTCAGCCCGGGGCTAAAGTTTACATCATTGACTGGTTTCCAGGCATGTGTGACGCAGTGACGGTCATTGGGCACCACCGCAAGTCTCACCAGCTTATGAAGCTAGTGATGCGCGTAAACACGCTAGAGCAGTTTCGTCCGAAGGTCTGCTACTCCCCGGCGGTCCACAGCTTGATTGCAGAGCATTTTGCCACTGAAGGTGGTCCACACCGACTGACCAAGGAGTTTGCCGAATACTTATGTGAGGTTTTACCAACCTGGAAGACCCCTCAGCAACATCCGTAGATACTCATGCCCACGCCTGACCTCCGCCTTTTCGGTATCCGCCACCACGGCCCCGGCAGTGCCGCCAGCCTGCGCCACGCCCTCGACGAGTTCCGGCCCGACATCGTGCTGCTGGAATGCCCCGCCGATGGCGAAGCCGCCGTGCAAACCATCATTCAGCACCCCGATCTGCGGATGCCGGTGGCGCTGCTGCTCTACAATCCCAAGCAGTACCAGCAGGCCTCGTTTCTGCCCTTCGCCACGTTCTCGCCCGAAACGCAGGTGCTCCGCTACTGCCACGAGCACGGCGCCCACCTGCGCTGCATGGATTTGCCGGCCGCGCTGCGGTTTGCCCTGCCGGATGCTGTGGAAGACGTGCCGGCGGGAACCTCACCCCCTAGCCCCCTCTCCCCAGGAGAGGGGGAACTAGCTACTAGTACTCCTTCCAGGGAAGAAACAGAACCAGCAGTAGAAATAGAGCTAGAAAATCAGCTGGAAACTAGTTCCCCCTCTCTTTTGGAGAGGGGGCTAGGGGGTGAGGTCCGCCGCGACCCTATTTCCTACCTCGCTGAGCTGGATGGCTACGACGACGGGGAACGGTGGTGGGAATTGCGCTTCGAGCACCACGCCGGCCACGCCGATACGTTTGGGGCAGTGCTGAACATGATGACGGCGTTGCGGGAGGAACTGGCCCTGCCGGAAAGCGAGGAAACCTTGCTCCGCGAAGCTTTCATGCGCGAAACCCTACGCAACACGCTCAAGCAGGGCTACCAGCGCGTGGCCGTGGTCTGCGGGGCCTGGCACGCGCCCGTGCTGCACCCCGACCTGCTCAAGCGTGAAGACAAAGCTTTGCTCAAAGGCCTGAAGAAAGTACCCATTGAAGCCACCTGGATTCCGTGGACCTACGAGCGGCTCTCCTACAGCTCCGGCTATGGGGCGGGCGTGTTGTCGCCGGCCTGGTACGAGCTGCTGTTTACCGAGCCACATACCGAGGTGGTAACGCACTGGATGGTGCGGGCGGCGCGGCTGTTGCGCGGGCAGGATCTGGATGCCTCGTCGGCGCATGCCATTGAGGGCGTGCGGCTGGCCGAGACGCTGGCCGCCGTGCGGGGCCGGGCGCTGCCGGGTATCGAGGAGTTGCAGGAAGCGGCCGTGGCTATATTGGGTGGCGGCTACGAGGAAGCACTGAGTTTGGTACACCGCGAGTTGGTGATTGGGGTGCGCCTGGGCGAAGTGCCCGCCGAGCTGCCCGCCACGCCCTTGCAGCAGGACCTCACGCAGCAGCAGCGCCTCACCCGCCTCAAGCCCGAAGCCGCCACCCGCACCCTCGACCTGGATTTGCGCAAGGAGTTGGACCTCAGCCGCAGCCACCTGCTGCACCGCCTGCGCCTGTTGGAGGTGCCCTGGGGCCAGCCGCGCCGGGCGCAAGGCAAAGCCGGTACGTTCCACGAAATCTGGGAGCTACAATGGCAGCCCGATTACGCCTTGCACGTACTCGACGCCGGTCGGTGGGGCAATACCATTCTGGATGCCGCCGTGGGCCGCGCCCGCCAGCGCGCCAGCGAAGCTCCCGACCTGGAAACCGTGAGCAAGCTGCTGGAAGAAGCCCTGCAAGCCGAACTTGGTCCCGCCATAGCCGCCCTGGTAGCGCGCCTGGAAACCCTCTCGGCCGGCACCCGCGACGTAACGCATCTGCTGGCGGCTCTGCCGCCGCTGGTGAACGTGCTGCGCTACGGCAACGTGCGCCGCACCGAAACCGCTCAGGTGGCGCAGGTGGTGCACCACTTGGTGCCGCGCCTCTGCATCGGGCTGCCCCAGGCCTGCACCGGCCTCGACTACGACGCGGCCCGCCAGATTTTGCCTCGCATCGAAGGCACCCACCAAGCCATCCGGCTGCTTCAGGATACCGCGCAGGAAGTGGACTGGTACGACGCCCTGGCCGTGGTGTTGCGCAATCCCGCCAGTTCGGGTTTGCTAGCCGGTGCGGCGGGGCGCTTGCTGTTTGATGCCCACCAGCTTTCCTCGGAAGACGCCGGCACCGCCCTCGGCCTGGCCCTGGCTCCTGCCCAACCCACCGCCTACGCCACCGCCTGGATTGAAGGCTTCCTCAGCGGCAGCGGCCAGCTCTTACTTCACCATCGTCCCCTGTTCGACCTGCTCGACCAGTGGCTTGGTGAGCTACACGAAGACACCTTCCGCGAAATCGTGCCCCTGCTGCGCCGCGCCTTCACCGACTTCAGCCAGCCGGAGCGCCGCCAAGTACTGGAACTGGCTGTGCAAAGTGGCAAGCCCGTGGCTGCGCTGGCCGTGGCCGAGGATTTCGACCTGGAACGGGGCCAACGGGTGCTGCCGGTGCTGCGGGAGTTGCTGGGATTTGTCGAGCCGGCAGCTGTTTAGAGAATTCTCCGGCCCTCAAGCTTCGCGGGGCGCGGCCTACCGGTTTGGCTACATTCTTAGCAACTTCGCCCGCCGCTACCTCACCAATTTCTCGGCCCGGAACAGGTCGTCGGCGGCTTGCAGGAGCTTGGCGCGCAGCTTGGGGTTGTACTGCGGGTGTGCGGCCAGAAACTCCCGCACGGTGCGGGCGGCAGTGGGCGTCTGGTAGAAACCGAGCGTGGCTTGCAGCCAGGAATACGGGAAGAAGATGTCGCCGGTCTGCTGGATTTCTTCGAGCAGCGCCAGGCTTTCGGGCAGGTACTTCTCGGAGGTGGCGGCGCGCAGCGGGTGGTGCAGATACCCCAGCGCCGAAACCACCCAAGCTTCTTTCTCGCGGTTCTTTTCGTCTTTCAGCGAGGCGAAGAAGGCGTCACGGGTGGCTACATCGGGGGCCAGGGCGGGCAGCAGGAACTGCAGGCGCTTTTGGCGGTCGGGGTTTTGGATGCGGGCGAGCTGCGCGGGCAGAATAGGCTGAGCAGCCGGGTAGTCGCGCACGGCTAAGGCCAGGGCCAGCGCGGTGTAGTCGTCCTCGGTGAGCTTGATGCCGGGGGGCGCCTGCTGCTGGTTCCAGATGGTATAGAGCCGGGTTTGCGCTTCCTTGGTCAGGGCCACCGATTGGTAGGCCTTGAACAGCAGCTTCTTGGAGTTGGACGCCGAATTTTGCTGCATGGCCGTCCACAGCTCTTTTTCCAGAGCCGGGGCCAGGGCTACACGCTCCGCAGGCTTAAGCAGCTTCCAGAAAATGTCGGTAGCCTGCCCAGTCAGCAGCTTGATATTCAGCTCCTCTGGCTCCTTCGGCAGCACCTGGCGGTACACATCCAGCAGCTGGCGCGGTGCCAAGGTGCGGCCGTTGAGCATGTTTTCGTACAGGTTCACGTAGGCGGCGGCGCGGGTGACGGAACTACGCAAGGCCACCAGCTCAGCCGCCGACGGGGCATCAACCGGGAACACGCCGTAGCCAATGCCCGTGGCGTTGAACACCACACGTTGCGGGTTGCCTGATACTTTCAAGGTTGCCTCTCTTTCCGTCATTTTCACGGTTCTTTCCTGCGTGCGCCCATCCTCAAACTCCAACAGCACCGTAAACTCCTGGGGCCATAGGCGGGCTGAACCATCTTCGGCTTGCTGCGTGATTTCCAGCACGGTCTGCCCATCGTGCCCGCCGCGGCGGTAGCTGAACACCGGGCGGCCGGGCTGGTTCACCCACACCTGGTTCCAGGTTTGCAAATCGGCGGGGGTACGGGCGTCGAGAATGACAATGAGGTCGGGCCAGGTGGCGTTGCCGTAGGCGTACTTGCGCAGGTACTCCTGCAGGCCTTGGCGGAACGGCTCCTCCCCCATCAGCCGCTCCAGCTGCCGCATCATGATGGGCGCTTTGTGGTAGATAATGTTGCCGTAGAGCGAGCCGGCATCTTTCAGATTATCAAGCTCCTGCCGAATAGGATTGGCGCCAGCGGTGCGGTCTACACCGTAGGCAGCCGGGTAGTGGTCTACCACAAACTTGAGGTCGTAGTTGGAATTGGCAACGGCTATTTCAGTGATTTTATCGGCCATGAAGTTGGCAAACACCTCCTTCATCCACACGTCGTTGAACCATTGCATGGTTACCAGGTCGCCGAACCACATGTGGGCGGTTTCGTGGCTGATCAGGTTGGAGCGGGCTATTTTCTGGTCCTGGGTGGCGCCTTCGTCCAGGAAGAGCGTGCTGGCTTTGTAGTCGATGGCGCCCACGTGCTCCATGCCACCGTACTGGAAATCGGGCAGCGCCACGAAATCGAACTTGCGGAACGGATACGGGATGCCGGTGTACTCTTCCAAGAATTTCAGCGCATCAGCGTGAATCTGGAAGATGGGGTTCAGACTGAGCTTCAGTTTGTTCTTGTCGGTTTCGCGGTGCAGAAACTGCATGTCGCGCCCCGCCATGCTGCGCGAAATGCGCGTGAACCTGCCGGCCGCAAACGAGAACAAATACGTACTGATAGTATCGGACGGCGCGAAGCGGAGCGTCTTGTTTTCCGCCGTAACAGTGGAATCCTGCAAGGGGCCGTTGGCCAGAGCCTGCCAAGTTTTCGGCACCGTCAGGGCCAGCGTGAACGAGGCCTTGAGGCTGGGCTGGTCGAACACCGGAAACACCGTGCGGGCGCGGTCGGGCACGAGCAGCGTGTACAGGTAGTCGTCGTTGCGGTTGAGGCTCTGGTTGCCGGCAATGAAGTGGATTTCAACCTGATTAGAGCCGGTTTTCAGGCTAGCCGCCGGCAGCACCAAATGCTCTTCCCGAAAATCAATGGCGGCGGATTTGCCATTGATGGTCAGGCTTTTGAGGCGGTCGGCTTGCTCCTTGAAATCGAGCTGCACCGGCTGGCGAGTGTCGGCTAGATGAAACGTAAGGGTTTCGGTGGCGGTAACGGGGTCGGCTTTACGAGGCGGCACGGTTAGCGCCAGCTGATAGCCGAGCCGGGAAATGCGGCGGGCCCGGTCCTCGGCCAACTCCCGGCTCACGCCCGGCACCACCGCCACGGTGGCCGCCGGCGGCGTAGGGGCGTTGGTAACCGCTAAAGGCTTGGTGCAGGCCAGCAATGCTAGCCACAGTGAAAAACGGGCGCCGTGGGCGCAAAAGGCCGAAGTAGTCATGCGCCGCAAGGTCGGGCGAAAAACGGCGGCGGCCAACTGCCGGCCGGCGCGGGCGGGCTCTCAGCGAAGTGGACCGCTACAGAGGCCACGGCAGCTAATTCTTTCCGGCAAGTATTCCGTTGTTCTGTCCTGCTTCCGTATTTTTGACGGTTGCCCCGGCCATATAGCACCGTTGAGCGGTTTATGCCAACTATTGGTGTTTCGCACTTCGGCTTTCGATTTCTTTTTTTCTTTTTGTGTACTTTTTCCAGATAAGGGTTCTGTTGGGCGTACTGCTACTAGCGGGCGGGCTGCTGGGCAGCCCGCCGGTGCGGGCGCTTCCTCGCAACTACTGGAACACCAACTACGACTCGCTGCAACGCACCCTGCCGCAGCAGCCCACCGATACGGCCCGCCTTCGCACCCTGGTCCAGCTGCTCGACATCACGGAGCTCAGCGACGCCCAGCGCCGGCAGCAGGCCCTGCCCCTGCTGGATGAGCTGCTGTCCCTCAACCAACGGCTGCCGCTGCTCAACGCCCAACCCTACCGCCACCTGCGCACCGGCCTTGGCCTGTGGGTGCAGGGCGGCGCCGACGCTCGGGCCATGACCGAGCTACACCGCGCCATCACCCTCTTCGACCAGGCCCACCACCCCGTGCCGAAGCTGCTCATCGACCTGGCCCCGCTCTACAACCGCATGCACCAGTCGGCGGCCCGGCTGACGTATTTTCGGCGGCAGCTCACCTACTACCGCCTGCACAACTACCACGAAAATGCGGCGGCCTGCTACCTGGTGCTGGGCGGCAGCTACCGCCACCTCGGCGACTTCAACCAGGCCATCAGCTGCTTTCTGCACGCCGCCGACCTGTTCCGGCACTTCGACCGGCGGCTGTATGCCAACGAGCTGATGGTGGCCGGCAGCACCTACTCCGAGTGGGGCAACCACGCCAAAGCCATCCAGTACCTGCAACAGGCCGACCAACTTCTGCGCCATTATCAGCTCAGGGGCTTGCAGGAAGTGTACATTCTCAATGCCCTATCCAGGCTGCACCGGCAGCTGGGGCAGCCAGCCCAGGCCCTGCGCTACGCCGAGCTGGCACTGCAAGCCGCCCTCCACGACCCCACCAACCGCCCTACCTACACGGCCTACGCCTTGGTGCTGAAAAGTGCCGTGCTGCTGCAACAAGGCCAGCTGGCACAGGCGTATCCATTGCTGCAACGCAGCCAGCAGCTCTCCGATTCGCTGCACATGGACATTTCGGGGCGGCCCGGCGAGTTTATGCTTGATGAAGCCTGGGCCCGGTACTACGTGGCCCGCCAGCAGTATGCGCTGGCCGAAACACACTGGCGAATTGCCCTCCAAAAAGCTACGACCAGCCAGCTGAACATGCTGCGGCCCAAGCTGCTGCAAGAGCTTATCCGGTTCTACGATGCCCGCCGGCAGCCCAAGCAGGCGCAGCAGTACACCCGCATTTACCTGACCCTCACCGACTCATTGGTGCGCACGCAAGGGAGTTTCTACGTGGCTCAGTACGAGGGCGAACGGCAGGAACAGGCCCAGCAGGCCCAGATTGCCCGGTTGCAGCAGGCGCGGGCCGTGCAGGAGCTACGCCTCTACCACCGGAATCTGCTGCTGGGAATGGCTGCCGGGGCAGTGTTGCTGCTGGCAGGCCTGGGGGCGGTGCTGTACTGGCAGCTGCGCCTCAACCGGCGTACGTTGGCCCAGCTGCGGACCACCCAGCAGCAGCTGGTAGCGGCCGAAAAATGGGCGTTTGTGGGGGAAGTATCGGCCGGTATTGCGCACGAGCTGCAGAATCCGCTGCACTTCATGAAACGCTTTGCCGACGTCAGTACCACCATGCTGGAGCAGATGAAGCAGCAGAACCAGCACAGCCAAGCACCCGCCGGGCTGGAGCACGATATTATGGCGGGGTTGAAGCAGAACTTGCAGGAAATCAGCCAGCACGGCACCCGCGCCTCGTCCATCATCCGCGACATGCTGGCCCACTCGCGCGCCGGCACCGGCCCCCGCCACCCCACCGACCTGAACGCGCTGGTAGCCGAGCAGGCCCAGTTGGCGCACCAGGGCTTACAGGCGCAGGATTCCGCTGCTCAGGTTTCCCTTACCCTCGACCTGGCCCCCGAGCTGCCGCTGCTGGCGCTGGCACCGCCGGATATGGGCCGGGCCCTGCTGAACCTGCTTACCAATGCCTTCTACGCCGTGCAGCAGCGCGCCCAAACCGCCGAACCCGACTACCAGCCGCAGGTGCTGGTCCGGACCCGGCAGCTAGGCCACACCGTCGAAATCAGGGTGCGCGACAATGGCCTGGGCATGAGCGAGGAAGTTCAACAGCAGGTTTTTCAGCCCTTCTTCACCACCAAACCAGCCGGCGAAGGCACCGGCCTCGGCCTCTCGCTCAGCCACGACATCATAGAGAAAGGCCACGGCGGCCGGTTGCAAGTGGAGAGCCAACCAGGTGAGTACACTGAATTCGTGGTGACGCTACGGGCGTAGCTGACTTCGCCGCTGGGTATTTTGCCCTACCTTGGCCGCATGAGTTCTACCTTTCCTTTCGTCGTTTTCAACGTGCCGGAGCCCACGCCCGAGCGCCAGTACCGCATTGTAGTGGACTTGTCGGACCTGGACGATTACTACAACGTGTTCGAGAAGCACGGCTACAGCGGCAGCGGCGCCTCCTGGGTGGAGCACATCGAAACCATTCTGGAAGAGCACGCCCCCGAGCTGCTGGACCACCTGGAGCTGGCCGGCGAAGGCGAAATCTTCCGGGCCTACACCGACAGCCGCGCCAGCACCGAGCAGTTCCTGCGCCTGCTCCACCCGATTTTCGGCAACCTCGGCAGCCTCAATAAGTACCTCAGCCAAACCGACCCCGGCGACTTTTTCGAGTAATAGCTTAGTTGTCGATGTAGATATCACTCGAACTATCTAAAGGATGTCGGCACCTGACACTATCGTAGCCTATGGTCCACACCGACGGAAAATAATAAATTGCTTTTGCCCTGCGAAGTCTCCTCCAGTGGGCCACGCCTCCGTGTTATCCTGGATCAGCGCTAGTCCTTCCGGCCACGGTTCATTGTTTAACAAGCACTCTCCAATAAACTCTCCATCGGGCAGTTTGCTCGCATACACTTTCAGCCAATGAATTGGCTGAGGAGTCAAGTGCTGAAGCAAAAAGGGCTTTAGTAGCGTTAGAAAATGGCGGTCATCTGTTTGGTCTATTTGTCGAGCCCAGGCGCCTTGTAGCTGCAGCTCACTTACTATTGGATGCCACAGTACTTCGTTAGTAGCTGAGACGATATCTAGATCAGGTATATGGTACCCTTCCAAGGCCTCTATAACTACAGGTAGTACACTATGCAGGTAGTTTTGAACTCCCCTGTCAATAGCATCAAAATCATTTTCTCCAATACCTGCCAGACATTCCATCATGGCTTCAGGAAAATACTCCGCGTGCCTCAGCCACATGCCTAAGGCCAGCACAATTGCAGTAGGATGTTCCGTTCGCTCTACTACACTAGCCTGTAGTATCAGCCTGTAGGGCTTGAGAATAAATTCGTCGCCCTGTTTCTCTATTTGCAGGGATGGGAAAAGTGCAGTTAAGTGAGTGAGGATTTGTTTATGCAGTACATTATCAAGTGTAGGCACCTCTGATTCTGGATGGGTTACATCAGAGGCAGCAGGAGCGTTGCTAAGAAATTTTTGACGCAATTTCTTTAAGAGATTCATTAGGATAGACTTATATACTTGTTTACTGCCTCAGAACCCTTCACAGCCAGTATCCCCAATTGGGGCGCCGTCGGGCATGGGGAGGGCGGGCTCGGGCTGGAACTTCTCGGGGGCGGCTTCAAACTGGCTGATGGTGCGCAACGCGGCGAATAGGGTGGCTTTGCGGGCTTCGTCCTTGGTGCGCTTTTCTTCTTTTTGCAACCAGGTTTTTAGCTCATCTACTTTCAAGGCAGTTAACGCCCGCACGTTGGCCGGGGCCGTTGGGGCGGCGGCCAAGGCCAGCAGCTTTTGCAGCGTGAGCGTATTCACCAATAGCTGGAGCTGCCCCACGTAGCCGGTTTCGGGCTTGCTGTGCCAGGTGCGTTGCAGCAGCTTATCCAGCACCGCAGCGAGGCCGGGCTGGGCGGTCTGGCGGGCGTGGTACTCTTCCAGGCGGGCCGCCCGTTGCGGATTCAGCAACAGCTCCAAAGTGGTAGCCGCCGCCGATTCGGCTGCGCCCAGGGGGTCGAAGGTGAGGCCGGTGCGGGTGGGGAAGGTTTCGCGCGAGCGGCCGTAGTTGATGGGGCGCGGCGGAATCTTGGCCAGCAACTCCTCGGAAAACACCAGCTCCCGGGGCGAAATCGTGCGCATGAGCGCCTCGAAGGCCTTCCACTGCTCGGCGGGCTCCACAAATTGGGTGATGGTCTGGCCGTCGCCTTTCACGGCGTAGGTGTAGTAGAGCCCGCCTATTTCCTTGGAGGCGGCCTCCACCTGGTAGCGCTGAAGCAGGTAAATCGGCACCAATACTTCTTCCAGCATGGCCATGGGCTGGCCCGGCGCCAACGCTTTTTCCGAGAAGCCCGCCAGCAGCTTCCGCCGCACGTCCATCAGGCGGTTCAGCTCGGCGGCGGCATTGGCCCCGTCGTCCCAGAGGTGCGCGGCGGGGTGCGCGCTGCCCACGGCCCGCGCATCGGCATCGGCCATAAACACGTAGCCGTCCTTGAGCGTTTCGTTCATAATAGCCTTGAGGCCAGCGGCTTCGTTGGTTTGCGGCCCGAAATCCTGGTAGCCGTAGAGGATGGCGCGCTTGTCCCAGTTGCCGATGCCCACGGCGTAGGCGTCGCTCAGGTCGATGGTGCCGTCGGGGCGCAGCTTGATGCGGGGCATGGGGTAATCCATCACAGAGGACCGCTCTTTGGTGCTGGCCGAGTAGTTGTGGTACAAACCCAGGGTGTGGCCGACCTCGTGCGCGGCCAGCTGGCGCAGGCGCGCCACGCCCATTTGCAGCATTTCGGAACTGGTGGGCTTGCCATCTTCGTAGGGCTGCAACAGCCCCTCCGCAATCAGGAAATCCTGCCGCACCCGCAACGAGCCCAACGACACCTGCCCCTTGATGATTTCGCCGGTGCGCGGGTCCACGATGGATGAGCCGTACGACCAGCCCCGGGTGGAGCGGTGCACCCACTGGATGAGGTTGTAGCGAATATCCATGGGGTCGGCGCCTTCCGGTAACAGCTTCACCTGAAAGGCGTTGCGGTAACCGGCGGCTTCAAAGGCCTGGTTCCACCACGCGGCACCTTCCAGCAGAGCCGAGCGTACCGGCTCGGGCGCGCCCCTATCGAGGTAGTACACAAGGGGTTCCACCGGGTCACTCACGGCGGCATTGGGGTCCTTTTTCTGGAGCCGGTGCCGCACCAGGTGTCGCTTCATAATGGGCTGGTTGATGGGCGTGGCGTAATCCATGTACTCGTGGGCGTAGTAGCCGGCGCGCGGGTCGAAGGCGCGGGGCTGGTACTGCGCATCGGGCAGCTGAATCAGGGAGTGGTGCATGTGCACCGTCACGGCGTTCGGGTCGGGGGTTACTGAGCTGATTTCCCGGCCTTTGGCTTTGCCCACCAGCGTAATAACCGCCTCAAATTCGGTGTTTTGCGGAAACGATTTGGTGTTGGGCATAAACACTGCCGAGCGGGTTTCTTCGGCTCGGAAGCTGCCCTGGTTCAGCGCTTCCAGCTTGTCGCCGATTTGGTGACTGTCGCGCAGCAGAAACGGGGTCAGGTCGATGAGCACCCGGTTGCCTTCCTGCGCTTCCGCCTTGAAACCCCACACCACCGACTGCGCGAAGGCCTGCTCCACCGAGTTGCGCTCGTCGGCGTTGTCGCTCAGCGCCCGGAACTTGTAGTTGGGTTGCAGCAGCAGAATCTTGGGGCCGCTACGCACGAATTTCACGATGCGCGTCTGCCCAATCTGGCCCCGGTCCAGCCCCAAATCGTTGGAGCCAACCCCGTTGGGCAACGAGCTGACGTACAGCACTTCCTGATCGAGCTTGTCGATTTCCAGCAGGATACGGCCGCCTTTCTCGTCCCAGTAAAACGGAAAGAAGCCCGAGAATTTTTGCAGGCCCTTGGTCTTTTCGGCCAAGCTCTGCGCAGAAAGCAGCTGGACGCAGCTAACAAGTAAGCACAGAAGCAAGTAGTATTTTTTCATGCGGAGAGAGGATTACAGAAAGCCAAGGTAAACAGCCAGCCGGGTTCTTGCACAACGAACCCGGCCTCATTTTCCGGGGAGTATGAAGAATAAGAAAGGTTCGTCATGCAGAGGCGCGGGCGGGGGGGGGCGCCCGGGGGGGGGGGGGTTGGTTGAGGGGGGGGGGGGGGGGGGAGGTTCCGGGGCGGCCCCGCGGGGGGGGGGTCTAAAAGAGTGGCCGGCCCCTAGGGGAGGGGGTCTGGCCGGGGTCTGG
>NZ_JAFLQZ010000007.1 GCF_017313265.1 Hymenobacter telluris
AGCTCGAGGCCCATTTTTTAGCCTTTATTCACCTGGCCGCAACCGTCCTCTGGCTGCGCGACTGTTAACACCTCCTAGTTACTGGCAGAAAATAGCAAGAGCCGTTCAACGATAAGAACAGACGCCGCGTACTTACTACGAGGTTTCTTCTTACCGTTGAACGGCTCTTACTTTTTCACCTATTTATGCACTACTACATCATCACCGGCGCCAGCCGCGGGCTAGGCAAGGCACTGGCCGAAGAAGTGCTGAAGCAACCGGATACATCCGTGTTAGGCGTATCGCGCCATGCCACCATTACGCACGAGCGGTACCAGCACCAGCCCCTTGACCTGTCGGATATGCTGGCGGTGCAGAACAACCTATACAAGCTATTCCCGGCGCGCTCCGACGCCACTGCTCTCACGCTGATTAATAATGCAGGTGTGCTGGGTGAAATAGGTTACATAGGAGAGCTACCCAATGAGCATTTCGAATTCGTATTCGATGTAAACGTTGTAGCTCCCGCTATGCTCATGAACATGTTTCTGAGTGCTTACGCAAGTCAAACCAATATTCCACGTACCGTTCTTAATATCAGTAGCGGCGCCGCCCAGCGCCCCGTTGATGGCTGGGGAGCCTACAGCGCCTCCAAAGCCGCCCTCGATGCCCTCACCCGCACCGCCCAAAAAGAACAGGATCTGCGCAACTCCAACATCCGGCTCCGCAGCTTGGCGCCTGGCGTACTGGATACCAGCATGCAAGAGCATATCCGAACTGCCGAAGAACACCGCTTCAGTGAAGTAACCCGATTCGTCGGCTTGCATGCAGACAGGCAACTCGTAGAACCAAGTGTAATAGCAGAAAAGGTTGTGGCGTGGCTATCACAAC
Source organism: Hymenobacter telluris (assembly GCF_017313265.1). Classification (GTDB taxonomy): domain Bacteria; phylum Bacteroidota; class Bacteroidia; order Cytophagales; family Hymenobacteraceae; genus Hymenobacter; species Hymenobacter telluris. Next base: position 871 of record NZ_JAFLQZ010000007.1, read on the forward strand.
CAGCAATGATAAATGAAACAATAGTATTGAAAGCAGCAGACATTTGATGAATTTCAATAAAAAAGCCTTGGCTACAATAGCCAAGGCTTTTTTATTGAAGAAGAAATATTAATATCCTGGGTTCTGAACTAGGTTAGGGTTCTGCTGAATATCCACCAATGGAATTGGTAGGACAGCTCTTTGAGCACCGTACGTAATACGGCTGGAATTGCGTTTGTAACGCATCAAATCATAATACCGATGCCCTTCAAAAGCTAGCTCCAAGCGGCGCTCCAACAGAATGGCTTCAATCAGAGCCTGTTTGTCAGCAAAATTAGCAACGGTATAAGAAGCTGCAGCTGCTGGCTTGGAACGGTCGCGCACCTGATTGAGCAACGTTACTGCTTCGGCGCTAACTCCAGTAGCAGTTTGAGCTAGTCCTTCTGCACGGTTGAGTAAAGTTTCAGCGTAACGAACAATTGGAACGTAGTCAGCAGAAGCTTCTTTATATTTCTGCGTGAAGACGAGAGGAGTACTGTTCGATGATGGAATGGCGGTAGGAGTCAATAGCAGCAAACGACGGCGGTCATCTGCTGGAAAGGAGGAAACCGGAATCAAAGCGTAAGGATTCACACTGATGTCAGCACGGCGGCCATAATGCTGCCCTAAAGCATTATTCGTATTCGGATTATCTGATACGTTCATAGCGACCGAGAAAATTGACTCAGCATTCTGGAACGTAGCAAGCGTGAACGGAACAGCAGGAGAAGCAGTCAGCGAACGGCGGCCGCCGGTAATTACAGCGCCAGCCAAGGTTGCAGCTTCGGCGTATTTGCCTTCGTATAGATATACCCGCGACAGCAAAGAACGGGCTGCGTCTTTTGTGGCACGCCCGGTTCTATCGAACGCAGTACTGTATGTTTCGGGCAGACCAGCAATGGCATCGTTCAGATCAGTTTCAATCTGGGTATACACCTCCCGTACGGTAGCACGTGGCTTGGCCTGCGTCGGATCAAATGCACTAGTAGCATCAGGAGCAGTGAGTTGCAGTACCACGCCAGGGTGCGACGCATCAGCCGTAAAGTTGTATGGCTGGGCAAACAAGTTTACGAGGTGAAAATAGATCAGGGCTCTGATGAATTTTGCTTCACCTACATACTGTGCCTCAAGAGTTGCAGATACTTTACCTGTATTCTTGGCCATTTCCTGTATAAAGAAATTGGCACCATATAAGCTCCGGTAACCACCAGTCCATGCATTGGTTGCAGTGCCATCATTGGCAAGTGCAGTGAAGGTACCAATACCGCCGAAAAAGGCCGTAGGATTAGTGTCGTCACTACGAATGTCGCTATAGATCAAAGCTCGACCGCCTAAAAATTCCGCATTCTGCAACTGGTCATACATACCAGTTGCTGTTTTCTGAATCCGGTCAGCGTTGGCAAATGCATCTTCCTGCGTAAGAGCTGCCGGCGGGGTTTGATCTAAAACATCATCACAGCTAGTAGCTGTGGTAAGCAGTAAGGCGCAAAAGGTAAGCCGCTGCCAAGTGGAGATATGAAACATGTTGAGAGAAGGCAAGATTAAATTCCTAAATTAATACCCAAAGTAAAGCTGCGTTGCGGCGGAACCGAACGGCCGTCTACACCATAAGCAATATTGCCCGTAATGTTGGTGTTTACCTCCGGATCTAGACCTTTATACTTCGTGAATGTGTACGCATTTTGTACAAGGCCATAGATGCGTACGTTGTTTAAGCCCAAGCGCTTAACTAAAGGTTGTGCCAAGTTGTAGCCTAAGCTAACCTGGCGTAGGCGGAGGAAGTCACCTTTTTCCAGCCAGCGGGTAGAAGCTTGGTTTGATTGAGGGTCGCGTAATACAAGTTTCTGGATTTCAGTCTCCTGCCCAGGCGTAGTCCAACGGTCCTTTATCTCGTCGATATTGTTTTGGAAGCTGCTGCTCAGCAAGGCTTGGCGGTACCCGTTATAAACGTAATTACCACCGCTGTACTGCAAGAAGATGCCTAGCTCAATACCCTTGTAGGCGAACGTGTTATCAAAGCCACCAAAGAATTTAGGATAACCAGTCTTCTTCGTGTATTTGAAGTCAGCTGCACCAATGCCCGTAGTTGGTTCACCGTCTGCGTTCAGCCAGCGGCCAACAGTGAAGCCTGAGGATGTTGCTACCGCATAGGCGGCATCATACTGCTTGATATTGCCATCCTTATCGTAAAACTGTGCATTGCCATTAGCTGGATTTACCCCTGCCCATTCTGGGAGATAATAAACGCCAAGGCTACGACCAATGCTAGCACGCTGGTTGGCCGAGATGATATCATTAGGCGTTGAAAGAGCCGTTACTCGGTTTTTAATAACTGAGCCGTTGATCGAAGAAGTCCAAGTGAAGCCATTTTCCAACTGCACATTTGTTGTATTCAAAGTCAACTCCACGCCGCGGTTGTACATCGACCCAATGTTGCGGTTGATGGAAGAACCAGGAATACCAGTAGTACGCAGAGTGGGAGCAGCGAGCAGCAAATCACTGATGTCATTGTTGAAGAAGTCAAAAACAACATTCAGGCGGTTGTTTAATAAGCTGGCATCTAAACCAATATCAAGCTTATTCGACTTTTCCCACTGAAGATCTGGGTTTCCAATTTGAGTAGGAGTGAAACCGTTTACGTCAGCATACAGGCCACCACCAATCAACGTGCGAGCAGCATAGGATCCTAGGCCGTTGGAGTTGCCTACGGAACCATAACTAGCACGAAGCTTTAAATCATTCACGACCTTGATGCCTTGCATGAATGATTCTTCGGAAATGCGCCAGCCTATGGAACCACCTGGAAAAGTACCACGCTGATTATTTACACCAAATACCGAAGATGCATCAGAGCGCAACGAAAAAGAGGCGTAATACTTACTGCCGAAGTTGTAGTTAACCCGACCAAAATAAGACTGGAAGCCTACGTTGAAAAGCTGTCCTCCTCCAGGTGCCTGCGAAGTAAAGACGTTGTCTATGATAGATTGGAACTTATCATCAGAAAAGCCCCCGGCTACCGTATAGATACGTCTGGTTTTTGTTTCCTGGTATTCAACCCCACCTGTGACGCCAACTGTGTGTTTATCAGCAAACGTACGGTCATAGTTCACGTAGTTCTGCCAGTTGAACTGGGCGCGGTCTGTGTTGTAATCCTGAACTAAGCCGAGTTGACCAGCACCAAGGGCGTTCCGGCCCAAGCCGCCGAGAATACCACTGCTGTATTGCTCTTCAAAGTTAGTATTGTAGTCAATACCATACTTGGTGGTGAACTGCAGGCCTTTAATAGGCTCTACAGTCAGATAACCATTACCTAGAATACGCTGAGAGGTATTGTCGTTCTTATTCAGATTAAGCGTAGCCGGAATATGATAGTAGGCATTAGGAGAAATAGCAGCATTAGGAATAGCATTGTTGCCGTTGCCTAAGTTGCCTAAGCTATTTAAGTAATACGTGCCATCAGGATTATATACTGGCACGTTTGGAGGGGCAGTGTAACCCGATACTGTGGCACCTGCTAATGCGGTTTCGCCATTAATACCTTGGTTGTATGACTTAGAATAATTAAGACTTACCCCAGCTTTCAACCATTTTTTCGGAGTCAAATCAATGTTCAAACGGCCAGAACCACGGCGTAGACGGTTTTTTAGGATGATACCCTTTTGATCATTCCAGTCACCTGAGCCATAGTAAGATGCAAACTCGTTGCCACCTGATAATGCTGCTTGGTAGTTTTGTTGCGTTCCATTCTGGAAAATTTCATTAATCCAGTTTGTCTCATCATTAACACCATCACCGTTTACGTCAACGGGTTTGGCAATATCGATAGGGAAAGTGGTGTTAATAACACCATTAGAACTCCCAAAACGGCTGTTATATGCTTTTTCGTTACTGATGGTAGTGAAATCCGCAGCATTCAGCATATTTGGCTTGCGGATAGCCTGCTGGAAACCATAGAATGAGTTGATGGAAACCCGATTCTGACCGGATCTGCCTCGTTTGGTGGTAATAACGATTACTCCATTGGAAGCGCGTGAACCGTAAATAGCTGCTGCTGAAGCATCTTTTAATACATCTACCGACTGTATATCGTTTGGGTTAATGTCTGCCAGTGGGTTGTACCGGGTACTAAGAACGTTGCCTTGCTCAGTGGTGTTGAGAGGCACGCCGTCAAGAACGTACAGCGGCTGGGAACTGCCACTAATAGAATTTGCTCCCCGAATACGGACAGCTGCTTGGTCTCCCAGCGTTCCGCTGGTTGTATTGACATTGACACCAGCCATGCGACCTTGTAATGCTTGGTCAACACTCTGCACTGGCTGGAGAAGCAATTTTTCTTCTTTAACCTGCGCTACCGAGCCAGTAATGTCCTTTACGTCTTGAGAACCGCCGTAGCCGGTTACTACTACCTCAGAAAGGGCCTTTGTGTCAGCTCCTAAACCAATATTAATCTGGGTTTCGGTACCAATTGCTCTCTCTTGTTGTACAAAACCAACAGAACTAAACACCAACGTACCTCCGGTTGTAGGTACATTAAGGGTATAAGTGCCGTCAGAATTGGTAGATACTCCGTTGGTTGTGCCTTTGAGAAGAACCGTTACACCCGGCAGGCCATCACCAGACTGGCGGTCAGTCACCCGCCCAGAAATGGTACGTGTTTGCGCCGAAACCTGCTGCAACAGGCCGACCATGAGTATAGGACTCATGAGTAAGGTTTTGTTCATGAACTGAGGTGTGAAAGTGAGGAAAATGTTAAGGTGACAGAGGTAGTCATCAATTTAGAAAGCGTAATTTAAAAAGAAGATTGATAATTTTTGAAAATTATATGAACATTAAAATTTCATGAAAAAAATGCGTAAGCGCCTATAGTGCTATTACATTTATTCTATGTGTTCATTTATTATGGCTTTTTCTATGATAATTATTGTTTATTATATTTCTTACGTTTAGCGGTAATGCCTAATGAGATAGAGTTTTTTATTTAAATAGTTGAAATCCAATGAAATAATGCACTTATTTTACTTTTTAAGTAATATATGAAGGCTATATTTGGCTGAGGCATGAAATAAAAAAAGCTCTGACATATAGCCAGAGCTTTTTTTATTTCATGCCTCAATATCTCTACTGGGGGTTGACTGTCGTATTATCAAATAAACTTGGTATCGGATTTGGAACGCTCGTGTTGGTATTTATTTCACTCTGTGGATAAAGAAACCGTTGTGGCAAACGTGGCGCAGTGGTACTCTTGCGGGCTAAACCTAATGCGTTTTTGGTGCGCCGTGCATCATTAAACGGCTCTATCTGACCAATGAATGATACGTACCGCTCATTGAGGATTTCAAGAATAAGGTTGTCTCTGGTGCCACCGCCGGGGATATCCGATAGCACATAAGGGGCATAAATTCCGTTCGGGAACTTGGTGAGTAGTGCTTGGCGGTGGTCATTCAGAGCAGCTAGGGCTGCAGTTAAATTATTCTGACGAGCAGAAGCCTCGGCTAGAATCAACTGGTTTTCAGAATAGGTGAGTAGCGGAAAATCCTCGCTTGGGTCGGTAATACCAATAGCGTAAGGCAGCAAATATTCATCGGGATTAGACGTTTGTGAATTACCGAAAAAGTAATTGAACCGTTCCGTCTCGTCGGTTTTGGTATTGTTGCGGTTGCCAGGCAGACGGCGTATAGGATCTAGCAAACGAGCTGCTCGAGAACCAAATGCCTCCAGATAACCACCACGCTCATTCTGAAATTGATAGTAGAAGTTTTCAGCACCATCTACTTCCCGATGCGGCATTAGCCAGTCGTTGGCAGGACTGCTAATTCCTTGCAACGCCATCAACCGAGCCGAATCATATTGCTGTGTGTGCAAATAGTAGCGGGCTCGTAGTGTATATGCTGCTTGAGTCCATTTGGTAGGGTTGCCGCTATAGAAAATGTCCCGATTTCCAGCGCCACCGCCTTGCGCAATTTTAGCAATTGCAGTTTTCAGTTCTTTTTGCAAATCAGCGTATACCTGGACTTGCGGGTCGAATACTGGATTTGGGTAGTTGAGCCGGTCGCCAGCTTGGCGAAATGGAATGTCGCCGAACAAGCTGGTAGCTGTGCCCATAGTATGGGCTTCTATAATCTGAAAAATACCTGACAACAATGGGTTGTTCTCTTCTAAAGCTCGCTGAGTAGCAATCCGGCTTTGAGTCAGTACGTCCAGGTATATAGTCGACCATAGATTACTGAAGTCAGAAGTAACAGCAACATACTGATTGACTGCCAAGTATTGGTTGCCCACGCCAGTATATGTGTTAGCCCACATGGAGGCAATACGCGCTGCATCTCCTTCATGAACAAGCGCGTCGCCCAGTTCTACGCCTTGCAGCATGTTGAGCGCATCGGCTGTTGCTGGGGCATTAGGGTTAACGTCTAGGTCCTTAACGAAATCTTGGCAAGCACTTAAAGATAACCCTAGTGCTGCAACCGGTAAAGTGAGGTATTTATGTATGACTTTCATTGAAGCAGAGGCTGGAGTTAGTAAGTGAGCTTTAAGCTGATTAGGAATGACCGAGTACCCGGGTTGTTGAAGTACTCCAGACCACGCCCTGCGCTCTGACCAGTTAGGTTCGTTTCGGGGTCTACTCCTTTAAACTCTTTGGTCCAAAGGATGAGGTTACGACCCGTTAGTGTAAACTCAATGTTGCTCAGTTTTGTGAAATTGCGGAATCCTTCCGAGTTCAGATTATATCCCAGCGTCAGTTCGCGTAAGCGCATCCAAGTGGCATCCTGAATATTCTGCTCCGCAGCTCCTGTGAATCCTCCCCCTATCGTGTTATACCATGCTTCATTGAGGGCAACTGGGCCAGCTCCGAAATTGCCTAAACGGCCCCGGAAAGAGTAGGTGCCATCTGCATTAGCTGCTACTGTTGAGGCTATTGTGCCACCACTAATGACACGAGTAATAGCGGCGTCGTCGGGAGAAAGGGTAGTTTCAACATCGGTGTACTTCGATACACCAAAAAAGCGTAGTACTCCTTCCGTACCAGCCCAGATGTCGCCGCCTTGTTGCCGGTCTACTAGGGCATAGAGCCGCAGCCCCTTGTAACTCAAGGTGGTGTTCAGGCCCATTTTCCAATCGGGGTTAGGGTTGCCGATGATGCCTGGAGTTGCTGCTACCGTCGGGAAGCCATTGGCGTCGATAATCAGCTCGCCTGCATCATCCCGATTCCAGCGGCTGCCCCACAAAGTGCTGAACGGCTGGTTCTTAACAACCACAGCCTGCGTATTTACAAACCCAGCCAACGCAATGTTCTCGGCGCCAGCTACATCTAGCACCACATTGCGGTTGGTGAACCAGTTGCCCCCGACGTTCCAGGTGAAGTCACCCATTTTCAGAACATCAGCATTCAGGTCGATTTCCACGCCACGGTTACGAATTTTTGCGGCATTAGCGCTTTCGTTGCTGTAACCAGAAGAAGGAGACGTTGGACGAGCAATAATAACGTCGGTATTCAGGTTTCTGTAGTACGTTCCTCCCAAGGTGATACGATCCTGCAGAAAACGCAGATCTGCTCCTACTTCCACTTCCTCCTTACGCTCTGGGCGAAGCTGCGAATTGCCCCGTACCGAAGAGCGGCTGAATGAGCCATTGAAGGCGCTGGCCAGCGCCTGTACGCCAAAGCCGTCGCTGCTGCCAGACGACCCGTACACGTCGCGTACTACATACAAGCCCGGCTCAAGACCTACCCGACCGTAAGCCGCCCGGATTTTGCCGAAACTAAGAACTTTATTGTCGAGCAGGAGCGGGAGCTTAGTGAACTGCCAAGCCAGATCGACAGAAGGATAAAAGAAGCGGTTCTGCGTATCGCGGCCGAAGGTGGAAGCATTTTCCAGACGGCCAGTGGCATTCAGGAAAAGTTGTTCGTTGTAAACAAGATTCAGCGAGGTATAGCCAGCTGAGTTACGGCGCTTGGATTCGTAATCGAAAGCCTGCGTATTTTCAGATGTGGCATTGCTGAAAAAGCTCTGGTCACGTACGTCCAGCAAAAAACGGCCATACGTTGCACCGTAGTTATATAGAATACGCTGGTTAAGATTCATACCAACCAGCAGAGTGCCGCTAAATTTCTCGCTGAAAGAATGAGTGGCGCGGGCGAATATATCCCCGTTAAGCTGATTCTCGGAGTATGCTTCTTCGGTCGCAGAACCCAAGCCAGCATTTTCTGCGGAGTTGATAGGGTATAGGTCCCGGCGCATTTCGGCGTAGAAGTCGGCACCGAAGCGAGCAGTCATGCTTAGCCAAGGCAAAGGGTCGAGCCCTAACTCTGTCGAGCCAATGAAGCGGTCAACCGTATTCGGGTTTTTCTGCTCCTTCATTGTCCACAATGCGTTGTTGTATTGTGGGTTCGGATCCTGGCCAATCTGATTCCGGTAAGCCCGGTGGCGGTTTACACCTACTTCACCAGTGGGGCTGAAATACGTACCGATATAATCTGTTTGATCGAAATCGGGAGAAGTACGCAGTAAGCCTAGATACAAGCCGCTAGTATTAGAGCCTTGCTGAATGCGGTTGGACGTAATGCGGCTATAGGTGGAAGCTCCCGATAGGCGTACTACCTTATTGAAACGGCGCTCTGCGTTTACGCGTGCCGTGGAACGACGATAGTCGGAGTTATTACGAATTATCCCTTTTTGGTTCAGGTCCGACAGGCTCACAAATACGTTGCTCTCCCGGTTGCCGGCGCTTAAGCTTAGGTTGTTTTCTAAGAAGCTGCCTGTATGAAAAACTTCATCAAAGTTGTTCTTCAGAAACGTCTGGGTGCTGTTTTTGCGAATGGTTGGGTAATACCGGTCGCCGTCAGCTGCAACGAAGTAGCCCTGAGTGGTACTAACATCATCGGGTGCTCCACTGCGGGTAGATATCTTGTCGCCCCAAGAGTTGGCATTAGCGCTGATGCCTTGTGCGGCAACTCCACCACTTCCACGACCATACGTGTCCTGCAAATCGTGTTTGTAGGAAATCCGGTCAATAGAATAAGTAGCTCCATATGTAACGCTAAGCTTACCAGCTTCAGTATTGCCTCGCTTGGTAGTAATTACAATCACCCCGTTAGATGCTCGAGAGCCCCATAATGCAGCAGCAGCAGCACCTTTCAGCACCTGCACCGATGCAATATCATTGGGGTTGATATCATTCAAGCGCGACTGTTGTGCTACCCCGGCGGTATACGTGCCTTGCGAACCAACCCCTTCCGACGTGTTGAACATCGGAACACCATCGATAACAATTAGAGGCTGGGTTTCGCCGTTGATTGTATTCTGCCCCCGAATTTGGATATAAGAGCCAGCGCCTGGGTCGCCGTTGGAGCGCGTGATAGCAACGCCCGAAGCTTTGGCTGATAAGCCATTAATTACGCTGGTTTCACCGGACTGCGCCACTGCTGCCCCGGTTACTCGCGAAGTAGCAGTGCCAAGCTCGTCCTTGTTTTCCTTCAAACCCAATGCCGATACCACCACCTCATTGAGTTGTTTGGTGTCTGTCGACATGGATATATTGAGTGTGCCGCCTCTAACGGTCTGCTCAACAGTGTTATAGCCTACGAAGCTAAACGAGAGAGAACCAGTATTAGATGGGATATCCAAGCGGTAGGCGCCATCCGCATCAGTGGAAGTACCAATGGTAGTTCCTTTTGCGAGAACAGTCACGCCTGGCAAACCCTGCCCCGTAGCTTGGTCAGTGACTTTGCCTGAAATAGTCCTCGTCTGTGCTGCTGCCTGCTGCGCCAGACTCGTCAGTACCAGAGGAACTAACAGTAAAGATTTCTTCATATGAACTTGAAAATGGGTGAAAGGAAAAACGTGCGGAAAATACTGAAAAAGCGTGAAGCGGCAGTAACAAGCCCTTGTATTCTGTTGTTAATTGAAAATAAGTAATTTTATATATGTTAATTTTAAGAGAGGTTTGTCCCAAAAAGTGGGAATTAATAGTAGGCTTTGTATGAAGACTATAAGAAAGAGCCAAGATTAATTTCAAATGAAAGGGGGAGATTTTTCCTTATGTTTGAGATAGTCAATCTTCATTTATTCACTTTCACTCACCAAATCACTCAGCCACATGAGAAAACTTCTCCTGAGTGCGCTTCTGGTATCGCCAGCCCTGATGCAGCAGGCGGCGGCGCAGAATCGCAACATTACGGGCCGCGTAACCGACGCGGCAACCGGTCAAGGTCTTCCCGGTGTAACGGTCCTCGTTAAAGGAACTTCCGTTGGGGTATCCACCAATGCGGATGGCTCCTACTCGTTGAGTGTACCAGCTTCGGCCACTACCCTCACGTTCAGCTTTATTGGCTATACCAGTCTCGACCGTCCTATTGGGGATGCTTCGTCAGTGAACGTAGGACTCTCCACCGATACCAAGCAGCTTAACGAGGTAGTAGTAACTGCCGTCGGTATTGAGCGTCAGGAGAAATCCCTAGGATATTCCGTTGACGTTATTGACAACCGTTCTTTGACGCAAGGCCGCGAAACGAACCCTATTTCTGCCTTGCAGGGTAAAGTAGCAGGTGCCCAGATCACCCGGTCGAGTGGTGGAGTTAATAGTGCCCAGCGGATTACGCTACGTGGTCAACGCTCGTTACAAGGTGAAAACCAACCATTGTTCGTGGTTGACGGTATTCCAATTGATAATAGCTCTATTCAGCCTTCTACCTCGTCTGCAAACACTGTAGACGTAGGTAACCGTGTGGGAGATATCAACCCGGATGATATCGAAACGATGACGATTCTGAAGGGGCCTAGTGCAGCAGCACTCTACGGTTCTAGAGCTGCCAACGGAGCAATAATTATTACAACAAAGACCGGTAAAGATGCCGCATTACGTGGCAAAAAAACCGAGGTTACGGTAACCAGCTCGTTTACTGCGGAAAGTATCCTGAAGCTGCCGGATTTCCAGAATGAGTTCGGTTCCGGTTACGCGGGGGAATATATTCCCTACGAAAACACGAGCTGGGGGCCACGCTTTGATGGCAGTGAAGTTCAGGTAGGTCCTCCGGCAGTCGACGGTTCCATTCAAACCAGAACATTCTCGCCAATAAAAAATAACGTACGCAACTTCTTTAATACTGGCACTACGTTCCAAAACACAGCATCCTTACAAGGCGGGAATGAAAAAACCAATTACTATATCTCTTTCTCCGACGCAGTTCAAAAAGGTATAGTCCCAGACGATAGGTTCCGGCGAAACACCTTGAAGTTCACTGGTGGAGCTCAATTATCTAATAAAATATCAACCAGTGCTTCTATAAACTACAATCACAACACAACTGATATTACGTTTCAAGGGACTGGTAATACCAGTGTTCTTAATAACGTAATTAATACACCAAGAAACCTGGATCTGCGGGATTACAAGGATTATAAGAACGACAAGTTCTCAACGCTTGACGGTTTCTACTCCGGATACTATGATAACCCTTGGCAAAATATCGGCGAAAGCCGGTTTGTAAGTGAACTTGACCGCGTAATAGGAAATGCAACAGTAAACTATACCCCATTAGATTGGCTGTCGTTCACTTATCGCGCTGGTACCGACGTTTCGTTTGACCGTCGTAAAGAGCGGGTTAATATCAGAACATATAATCGCACCCGCCGAGACCAAGATGGCGAGCTTATCGTACGTCCTACTCCAAACTTTCCCGGTCGTGTATCTGAAACAGATATATATATTCAGGAGATCACCACTGATTTCCTGGCTACCGTAAAGCGGAATATCACCTCCGATATATCGGCCCAGTTGATTCTTGGTCAGAACTTGCGCCAGCGCAATACCCGCCAGATAAATGCCAACGCCAGCGCGTTGTCAATACCTGGTTTCTATAATCTGAGTAACCGGGTAGGTGAGCTTGGTGGTAGCGAAGATACCAACCGTCGTCGTTTGCTGGCTGCTTACGCCGATCTAACGTTGGGATTCCGCGACTACCTATTCCTGAATGCTACGGCCCGTAATGACTGGTCGTCTACGTTGCCAGCAAATAGCCGTTCGTATTTCTTTCCTTCCGCTAGTTTGAGTTTCCTGTTCACAGAAGCCATTACGCCATTAAAGGAAAACAACATACTAACGTATGGTAAAGTAAGAGCCAGTATTGCTCAAGTGGGTAACGATGCTTCTCCTTACCAATTGCAGGATATATTCCCCGCAGGCGCCGGATTCCCTTTCGGAGGCTTGGCTAGCTTCACAGTTTCTGATGTGAGCCGTAACCCGAACCTGAAGCCGGAGCTTACTACCAGCTATGAAGCCGGGTTAGAACTCGGATTCCTGAAAGACCGGGTTGGCTTTGATGCTACGTATTACAAGACCCTTTCGCGCAATCAAATAGTTCAGATTGATGTGCCTACTTCCAGTGGTTTCACACAGGCTGTAGTTAACATCGGTGAGATTGAAAACTCAGGCCTCGAACTAACGCTGCGCACCACGCCAGTACGCACTCAAAGCGGATTCCGCCTGGACATTGGGGCCAACTTCTCCAACAACGACAGCAAGATCAACGAGCTGTTCCGGGACGTAACCAATTTCTCTCTTGGTGGCGGCGACCCAGTGCCAACGGCAATTATTGGACAGCCATTCCCCGTACTGAAAGGGTCAGGCTATCAGCGAGACCCAGAAGGGCGCGTGGTAGTGGATCCTGCTACCGGTGTACCGTTGCGCGATGCTGAACTGAAAGTGTTTGGCCAAGTGAACCCGAAATATATTTTGGGCGGCAATCTTACGGCATCCTATAAAGGTCTTCGGTTGAGTGCGGTAGTGGATATGCGGCGTGGTAATGTGTTCTACTCTGGTACGCGTAGCAACTTGGCATTCACTGGTACTTCCAAAGAAACGGCTAAGTATGGTCGGGAGCCATTTGTGTTTCCTAACTCTGTTACTCGTAACACTGACGGTTCTTACACCCCCAACACTACCATCAAAACCTTCGATGGAGGGTATGACTTCTGGTACGATAAATTGCACGGTGTATTTGCTGAAGCAAACATCGTGAAGGCCGACTTCTTTAAGCTACGTGAGGTTTCTCTAACTTACGATTTGCCACGCGCGCTGATGGATAAGTCGCCGTTCGGACGGGCTCAAATTGGTGTTTCGGGTCGTAACCTGCTTCTCTTCACGCCCGAATCCAATGAATTCGTAGATCCAGAAGCTAACATTTTTGGAACGAGTAATTCGCAAGGACGAGAGTTTAATACCATTCCTTCACCCCGGAGCTATGGTGTAAACCTGACGGTCAGCTTCTAAGTCCTGATGCCGGAACTTGTCATTCTTTTCCATGCTTTATCAGGCTTTACAGCCCATACTCATTCATGAAACATCTTTCTTTAAATAAATCATTGCTAGGTGGGCTCTTGTTGTCCACTATAGTTATGTCGTCTTGCAAGGATTTTTTGGACGTAAACGTAAATCCAAATAGTCCAACTCAAGCCACAGCGTCGTTGGTGCTGCCTAATGCCATACTGCGTACTGCTACACGGCAGGGGAACGACCTGAATATATTGGGGAACTTGTGGACAGAGAACTGGGCGCAGGCACAGGACTATATTTTCTATGTTCCACAACAATCTTATGGCTTGACTCCCCTGTCTTACGAACCTACTTGGACGGATCTGTATGCAGGCAGTTTGCGCGACTTTAGTTATATTCTTGCAGAAGCACAAAGAACTAGTACCACAAACACTGTTGCCATTGCTAAGATTATGCAGGCCTATAACTTTCAACTATTAGTTGATGGTTGGGGTGATGTGCCTTTCTCGGAGGCGTTGCAGGGTACGACTAATTTGTCACCGGCTTTCGAAGACGATGAAGTTGTATATGACAACATAATCAAGTTGCTCGACGAGGGTCTGGCTGCTATCAACACAAACGCGCCTACACCCGGTAGCAGCGATATTGTGTTTGGTGGAAATATGGCACGCTGGCGTAAGTTTGCCAATACCATAAAGCTGAGAGTATACATCCGGCAAAGTGCTGCGCGTCCTAACGTAGCACAAGCTGGCATTCAGGCTATGCAAACGGCAGGAGCACAATTCCTGGTAGCTGACGAGTCCGCTACTGTCAACCCTGGTTTTTTAAATACAGCCGGCAAATCAAATCCGTTTGTATCCAACATCGGTTACAACGTCTCAGGTAGCGCTACGAGTGGTTATGCAGCTACTCGCGCAAATACGTTGGCGGTTAATTACCTAAAGGCGACCAACGATACTATTCGGCTGAAGCGTATTTATACACCAGTTGCTGGGCGTACCGATATAGCTCGTAATTACGTCGCTGTGGCTAGTGGCGACATTCGTGCTCAGGTGCCCAGCCCTATAGCTTCTTCTCGGCTGTCAGGTATTGGACCTGGAGTTATCCGTCCGTTTGCACAAAATGGATTTGCCCAGCCTCTCTACCTAATTAGCTCGGCTGAATCATTTTTTCTGCAAGCAGAAGCCACGGAGCGTGGGTGGTTGAGTGGTGGTACGGCTGCTGCTAAAACTGCTTATGAAAGCGGTATCACCGAATCGTTCAAGATTTTTGGAGCAACAGCCGCTCAGGCAGCAACTTATTACAGCCAAACGGGAGTAGCCGGCCGCACTGTAGCTGACGCCAATGCTCCCACTGCGTTGACTACCAACGGGCGGTTTGACCCCAAAGCAGTTGATCCGGCATACAATTCGACTGGTAATAAGATTGAGAAGATTATCACTCAAAAATGGATTGCTAACAACGGTATCAACGGATTTGAATCTTGGGCTGAATATCGCCGCACGGGTTATCCATCGGGAATTTACACGTCGCTGAACAGCGTCGATGCTAATAACCCAAATAAAATTCCTGTTCGTATTCCATATCCGCAAACAGAAATAGCTAACAATCCTAACTCGCCGAAAGGATCGACTACCTTTACGCCTAAGGTATTCTGGGATGTCAATTAGATAGATCAGGCGTCAGAAAAAAGGCCCGCTGTGCAAACTGCGGGCCTTTTTTCTGACGCCTGATCTATCTAATTAGCATTAGATTTTTGCAATATATATAGTAGCTACTTCGCCTGATTATATGCTGAGTTTGCTGAAAATTAAGGTAAATATGAATATAAGCTTGTATACAGTAAGGAGCTAAACTTTGGTCGTGGTGGCTACTATCAAAATTGTTGCCAAGCAGGGTTATTACATGATATATGATTAAATTTCAATGAAAGAGCAGAGTTTTTTCTTTATGTTTGAGATAGTCAATCTTCATTTATTCACTTTCACTCACCAAATCACTCAGCCACATGAGAAAACTTCTCCTGAGTGCGCTTCTGGTATCGCCAGCCCTGATGCAGCAGGCGGCGGCGCAGAATCGCAACATTACGGGCCGCGTAACCGACGCGGCAACCGGTCAAGGTCTTCCGGGGGTCACCGTTCTTGTCAAGGGTACTTCCATTGGAGCTTCCACCAATGCGGATGGTGGGTATTCCTTGAGTGTGCCAGCTTCGGCCACTACCCTCACGTTCAGCTTTATCGGCTATACTAACGTTGAGCGGCCAATTGGTGATGCGTCAACGGTTAACGTTGGGCTTGCTACGGATGCCAAGCAGCTTGGCGAGGTAGTGGTAACCGCACTTGGGGTGGAGCGTACGCGCAATTCGTTGGCCTACTCTGCTACGCAAGTTGAAGGGCAGAATATCACAGTTGCACGTAACCCTAATCCTATCAATGGTCTATCTGGCAAGGTAGCGGGTGTTACTATTCGTCAGAGCAACACTTTGGGAGGATCTACTAGTGTCAACATTCGTGGCACTAAATCGTTGTTTGGCAACAACCAGCCTTTGTATGTAATTGATGGTGTTCCAATCAGCAATTCCAATACCAACACGGCTGCGCAACAAACCGGTGGTGGTGGCTACGACTATGGCAATGCAGCATCAGATCTTAACCCTGATGATATTGCCACAACTACCATCCTGAAGGGTGCAGCTGCTACAGCGCTATACGGTGAACGGGCTGCCAACGGGGTAATCCTCATTACCACCAAAAAAGGCAGAAAAGGCCTGGGCGTAACGATCAATGCTGGTATCACAGGCGGGCGTATTGATAAAAGTACGTTTATCAAGTATCAGAAGGAATATGGCGCAGGCTATGGCCCCTACTTCGACGAGTACGAAGTTGGTGGCGCTACATACCCATTAGTACAATTGTCATCGGATGCTTCGGCTGGACCTCGGTTCGATCCGAACCTGCAGGTGTATCAGTGGAATGCTTTCACTCCTGGCAATCCTAATTTCGGCAGAGCTACCTCTTGGGTGGCAGCTGCCAACGATCCATCCAAGTTCTTTAAAACGGCCGTAACTCTTAACAACAGTATTGCTGTTGATGGAGGCAATGACAATGGCTATTTCAAGCTTGGGTACAATAGTGTGCGTGATAAGGGAATTCTGCCGAATAGCGAAGTCAACAAGAACATTGTCAACTTCGCCGGTTCCCTCAATCTAACGCCGCGGCTTACTACCAGCGCCTCTGTCAACTTTTCACAAGTAAGCGGCAAGGGTCGCTACGCTACTGGGTATAGTGGAGCTACCAGCGACAACTTGATGACGAACTTCCGTCAGTGGTGGCAAACGAACGTCGATATCAAGGAATTGGAAGATGCCTACAACTTTCAAAAGCGTAATGCAACTTGGAACCTAGGTGCTGCTACTCCTGGTGCAGTAGGAGCTTACTGGAACAACCCGTATTTCAGTCGCTATCAGAGCTACGAAACTGATTCGCGCTACCGCACTTTCGGTAACGTGGCCGCCACGTACAAGTTTGCTGAATGGTTCAACGTATTAGGACGGGTAACGCTGGATAGCTATGACGAAATGCAGGAGGAACGCTATGCCGTAACTTCGGTAGGTGTACCGAGCTACACACGCTATAACCGCACCGGACGCGAAGCAAACTTTGACCTGATTGGTAACTTCTCAGCCAATATCAGCGAAGACTTTAGCTTTAAAGGCTTAGCTGGAGCCAACCTTCGTCGCGAAAGACTGGAGTTTATCCGTTCGTCAACAAACGGCGGACTGGTAGTTCCAAACCTGTACACCCTTAGCAATAGCGTAGAGCCACTCACTGCTCCTACCCCAGGTGTAGATGAAGTTGAACAGCGCCGCGGGGTTGACGGTATTTTTGCCAGTGCCACGTTTGGCTTCAAGGATATGCTCTTCTTGGATCTGACTGCTAGAAGAGATAAGTCCACGACTCTACCTAAAGGCAATAACGCCTTTATTTATCCTTCGGTAGCTACTGGGTTTGTATTCTCTGAACTGCTAAAGGATGTAACCTGGCTGTCTTATGGTAAAGCCAGAATTAACTACGCTGAAGTAGGCCAAGGTGCTCCTATACAAAGCGTAAACGACGTGTACGACAAGCCTGCCGCATTTGGTTTGGTTCCGTTGTTTTCGGTAGTAGGTACCAAAAACAACAACGAATTGAAGCCAGAGCGCACCAAGAGTGCAGAAGCTGGTGTTGAAATGGCTTTCATGCAAAGCCGTTTTGGATTTGATGCCACTGTGTATCAGCAGAATACAATCGACCAAATCATTCCAGTAAACGTATCAGTAGGCACTGGCTATAATGCCCGCTTCATCAACTCAGGTGAGGTTCGTAACCGTGGTGTGGAAGTTTCGGCTTTCGTAAGTCCTGTTCGTAACGATGACTTCACTTGGACTATTAACGCAAACTGGACCCGTAACCGCAACGAAGTGCTTTCGCTTTACGGTGAAGGAGAATCGTTGGTGACAAGCATTCAGTTAGCTAGCTACCAAGGTGGGGTTACATCGAATGCTACAGTTGGTAAGCCTTTCGGAATTATTCGGGGCAACAATTTCGTTTACCAGAACGGCCAGCGGGTAGTACTCCCAAGCGGATACTATCAGAGAAGTGCTACTGCCAATGAAGAAATAGCTGATCCGAACCCAAAATGGACCGGTGGTGTCTCTAACACAGTAGCATACAAAGGTTTGTCTTTGTACTTCTTGATTGACATCCGTAAAGGTGGACAAGTATATTCCCTTGACCGCGCGTATGGTTTGGACACAGGTTTGCAACCAGAAACTGCTGGCTTGAATGATTTAGGTAATCCTTCACGTAACACAATAGCTAACGGAGGCGGAATTATTTTCCCAGGCGTGCAGGCTGATGGCAGCCCAAACACAGTGAGAGCAGATAATAGCACAGAAAGCGGTGCAACTGCTTACGGTTACACCTTCAACCCATCGGCAGCTTTTGTATACGATGCTAGCTATGCAAAACTGCGCGAGGTAGCTTTAACTTACTCATTACCCAAAACAGTGATGGCTAAGATGAGCGGAGTTAAAGGCATTGATGTTTCGCTGGTTGCACGTAACCTGTGGATTATCTCTAAGAATTTACCTGACGCTGACCCAGAAGATGCACTTAGCATTGGCAACTTCGGTCAAGGATATTCCACCGGTGCCTATCCTACGGTGCGTACCCTGGGAGCAAACGTTAGACTTAGCTTCTAAAATCTGATGAAAAAAACACTTTTCCTTGCTATATCCGCTTTAGCACTAACTACATCCTGCGTCGATTCGCTGGATGACTACAACGTAGACCCAAAGCGGGCAGCTGTAGGGACGGCTCCAGGTACTACGTTCATTTCGAACGCTCAGCGCAATCTGGTACGCACCATCAACAGCGCCAATACCAATCTGAACCCATTTCGCTTTTATGTTCAGTATTGGGCTGCCACCGATTATCCTACGGAAAGTCGGTACGATATCAACACTCGTAACATCAACGGCCTTTACTGGAACGCTTTGTATCGAGATGTTATTCGTGACCTGCGGGAAGCAAAAACCACTATTCAGGCAAACGCAGATTTAACTGCTGATGTCAAAGCCAATCAACTGGCCTGTGCTGAAGTACTGGAAATTTATGCCTGGACTACCCTGGTAGAAATTTTTGGCGACATTCCTTACAGTCAAGCTCTGGATATTAACAAGCCGCTCCCTTCATACGATAAGCAGGACGTTATTTACAATGACCTGATTACTCGTCTGGATGCTGTAATTGCACAGTTCAAGCCAAATGCAGATTTAGGAGACGTTAACTTTGACCTGATTAACGGTGGTAATGTTGGCCTATGGATCAAGTTTGCTAATTCGATGAAATTACGGATGGCACTTACTATTGCTGACGTTAATAATGCTAAAGCCAGTACGATGGCAGTAGCGACTGTAGGCAAAGTTCTTGCATCTAACACCGAGAACATCGATCTGCAATTTGACGGCACATTCCCAAACACGAATCCTTTATTTGAGGACTTAGTAAGGAGCGGTCGTAGAGATTTTGTTGGCGCTAACGTTTTTGTTGACCGCCTGAAAGGAACGGCCGGGCCAGTACAAGGCTTTGTTGATCCTCGACTGGATGATTACTTCAATACGGGCGTGTCTTCTGGGGTCTACGCCGGTGGCATTCCTGGTTCAACGAACAATAAAAACACCAATTCTGAGCCTAGCGAAGAACTGCGGCAGCAAAATTTGCCGGGTGTAGTTATGTCGTATGCACAAGTGGAGTTCATGTTGGCTGAAGCAGCTGCTCGTGGCTATGCTGTAGGTGGTACTGCTGAGTCGCATTACAATGCGGCTATCACTGCATCTATTTTGGAGTGGGCCAGCTATCCATCACCAGATAACACACCCGCTGACATTGTAAATGCTGCCACCGAAGCGCAGAACTACCTAGCTCAGCCAGGGGTGGCATACGCAACGGCGCCTGGTGATTTCCGTCAAAAGATAGGATATCAGAAATGGCTTGCCTTGTACAATCAACCCACTGAAGCATTCAAAGAATGGCGCAGACTTGACGCTCCAACTTTGACACGCGCTACACGTTCGATCAGCGAAATACCACGTCGTTTTGTGTATCCGATTGCCGAGCAAAACGTGAATGGTACCAACTATGCCAATGCAGCTGCTTCTGTTGGCGGTGACGTTGTGACCACCAAGCTGTTCTGGGATGTTCGCTAAGTGAATCCATCAGTTCCAATGAAAAAGGGCTGCCCAGTAGGGCAGCCCTTTTTCATTGGAGTATTGCGTCTGAGGTAAAGAAACCTTAACTCTGCATCAAGAATCCCTTAATGTATTCGTCTAAGTCGCCATCCAGCACGTTTTGCACGTCGGTGCGCTCAATGCCGGTGCGGAGGTCTTTAACGAGCTTGTAGGGGTGGAGCACGTAGTTTCGGATTTGGGAGCCGAAGTCGATACGCTTCTTGTTAGCCTCAACTTTGTCCCGCTCGGCGTGGCGCTTGTCCATCTCAATTTGGTAGAGGCGGGACTTAAGCATCCGGAGCGCGTGCTCCTTGTTCATGAGTTGACTCCGCTCAATCTGTACGGCGATGATGATGCCTGACGGTGCGTGCGTGAGGCGTACGGCGGTTTCTACTTTGTTCACGTTTTGGCCGCCCGCACCACCAGCTCGAAAGGTGTCCCACGAAATATCAGCGGGGTTAATTTCGATGTTGATGGTATCGTCGATGACGGGATAGGCGAATACGGAAGCAAACGAAGTGTGGCGCCGGCCGCTGCTGTCGAACGGTGACATGCGCACCAAGCGGTGGACGCCGATTTCGCTCTTTAAGTAGCCGTAAGCGAAGTCACCGTCTATTTCCAACGAAGCAGACTTGATACCGGCACCTTCGCCAGGTTGGTAGCTGATTTGGCGGACACCGAAACCGTGGCTCTCGGCCCACATGATGTACATCCGCATCAGCATCTCAGCCCAGTCCTGGCTTTCGGTGCCACCCGCCCCAGGGTTGATGTCGATGATAGCAGAAAGCTGGTCTTCTTCATCAGAGAGCATACGCTTAAACTCCAACTGTTCCACCTTTTTGATGGTGGCTTCGTAATCAGCCTGCATTTCTGTCTCTGGAACGTCGCCCTCGCGGTAGAAGTCAAACAGGACTTCGGTATCGGCTAGCGCTTGCTGAACCGCTTCGTAATCGTCAGTCCAGGTTTTTACGGCTTTGATTTCGCGTAGGGTAGATTCGGCTTTTTTGGAGTCGTCCCAAAAGCCGGGAGCGGTGGTTTGTGCTTCGGCGGCTACTACTTCAGCTTTGCGGTTATCGTAGTCAAAGATACCTCCTCAGGGCCTCAACGCGGCCCTTCAATTCCTTCACCTGGTCTTGGGTCATCGGGAATATATATGCGTGAATGAAAAATGGGAAACAAAGGTAGCTGGAATAGTGTGCCAACTGATATGAAAAGCCCTCCCCACGATTACGGGGGCAAGTTCTCACGGAACTGCACGCGTAATCGTGGGGAGGGCTTGGGAGGCAGTACTGCCTATACGGCTACCATCCAGCCGTGGGTGTCGGGAGTCTGGCGAGTACGGATGGCGTGTAGCGCGGCGCTGGCGCGACTAGAGAAACTGTCCGGCTTAGGAGCAGGAAGCTCGTGGTCATGGCCCTGGTAGCCTATTACGGCAATGGGCGCAATAGTAGCAGCAGTGCCTACCCCGAATGCTTCTTCTAATCTACCATCGGCAAGAGCTTGCATCAATTCCACCGCCGATACTTTACGCTCCTCCACGGTCATGCCCCAGTCGCGGGCCAGTTGGAGGACGCTGCGGCGCGTAACTCCATCAAGGATGGAAGTGCTGAGCGCAGGCGTTATCACCTTGCCATCGATAACGAAGATGGCGTTCATCGTGCCCGACTCTTCTACATAGCGGTGCTCGGAAGCGTCGGTCCAGATAAGTTGGTTGTAGCCTTCCGACTGGGCCAGCTTGGTGGGGTACATGGCGGCGCCGTAGTTGCCTGCGTTTTTGGCGTAGCCAGCACCTCCTTCTGCCGAGCGCACGTAGCGCTCCTCGAAACGCACGCGGAGCGGCTTGTTGTAGTAGAGGCCAACTGGGCAAGTGAAAATGACAAGCTTATACGTGTCAGATGGCCGCACTCCAATAAAGCCGTCGGTGGCAAACATGTACGGGCGGATGTAAAGCGCACTGCCCGGCGAGTCGGGAACCCAGGCGCTATCCAAACGAATCAGCTGGCTCAGGCCCTGCATGAACAGTTCTTCGGGTACCAAAGGCATGCACATCCGTTCGGCAGAAGCGTTCAGACGCCGCAGGTTATCATAAGGACGGAAAAGAGAGATTTCACCGTTAGAGTTCTTGTAGGCTTTCATGCCCTCGAAAATGGCCTGCCCATAATGCAAAGCCGAGTTGGCTGGGCTAACGGATATGTCGCCGTAAGGCAAAATTTGCGCATCCTGCCACTCCCCGTCGCGGTAGTCCACCACAAACATGTGGTCGGAGAAAGTTTTGCCGAACTCAAGGCGTTCGGGGTCCAGGTGAGTCAGGCGAGAAGCCGTGGTTTGCTGGGTCCGGATAGTGAGGGTGTCGAGCATGAAGAAAGCGTGAAAAGGGAAGATGGGGAATTTAGGGGCGGGTAGGAGCGAGGTGTGCGCCGTTGCGCACTCAATGAAACGGATAAAGCTAGTATAGAGGTTCTGAAAGCCTACATGCGCGGCTTCCAAGCAACTTCTTCGGCCCCTAGGTCGTGGGCCATTTGGCGGCTGAGCACAAACAGGTAGTCAGATAAGCGGTTCAGGTACATCACCACTAAGTCGGCCACAAAGGAGTCTTCGCGCAAGTGGATGACCAAACGCTCAGCCCGGCGGCACACGCAGCGCGCTACGTGGGCGAAGGATACCGACTGATGCCCACCAGGCAGCACGAATACCCGCAACTCAGGCAATTGCACGTTCATGCGGTCCATTTCCTCTTCTAGCAGCGTAACGTCGGCATCATGCAAGTCTGGTATTTTCATTTTCGACTTCTCGGGGTCGGAAGCCAGGGAAGCCCCGATAGTGAACAACCGGTCCTGAATTTCCTTGAGTAAGTCGCGCCGGCTGGCATTCACGTCTTGGTCGCGCAGCAGCCCAATGTAGGAATTCAGCTCGTCGACGGTACCGTAGCAGTCGATGCGCAGGCTGGATTTAGGCACGCGCGTACCTCCGATGAGGGAGGTCAGGCCTTTGTCGCCGGTTTTGGTGTAAATCTTCATGAAAAGCGAAATGGCACCACTGCCACTGGTGGAACGCTACGATTCACCCTAGAACCGCGGGCTGAAAATGAAACGTCATCTGGCACAACGGAAGAGGTCCTTCGCAAGCGCCAGATGACGAGGGGTACTGCTTGAACACGCAACGCGCTACAGGTGTTTGCTGGCTTGCTCGTGGTGGGTGGCTACGTCGGTGTTTTCCTGGTCGGTTTCCACAAGCCCGTCGCGCAGGCGCACAATACGGTGGGCGTAGCGGGCAATGTCTTCTTCGTGCGTTACCATAATGATGGTGTTGCCTTTCGCATACAAGGCCTCAAACAAATCCATGATTTCGTAGCTGGTCTTGGTATCGAGGTTACCAGTTGGTTCGTCGGCCAGGATAATGCTGGGGTCGTTGACAAGGGCGCGGGCAATGGCTACGCGCTGCCGCTGACCACCCGATAGTTCGTTGGGGCGGTGCTTGGCGCGGGTATCAAGACCCACGCTGCGCAGGGCCTGCATGGCTTTCTCTTCCCGGTCGGATTTGTTGTAGCCCGCGTAGATGAGTGGCAGGGCCACATTATCCAAGGAAGTAGCGCGCGGCAGCAGGTTAAACGTCTGGAATACGAACCCTATTTCGCGGTTGCGCACATCCGCCAACTGGTTGTCGGTCATGCGGCTCACGTCCTTACCGTTCAGGATATAGTTACCGGTGGTGGGGGTGTCTAGACAGCCTACTATGTTCATGAGGGTACTTTTGCCGGAGCCCGAAGGACCCATAAAGGCAACGTACTCACCACGCTGAATAGTAATAGTGACAGAGCGCAACGCATGGATTTCCTCGGTACCCATGCGGTACATCTTCGAGATGTCGTGGGTTTCGATAACGGGGTGCAGCATAGCCGGCTGGGTTAGTTCCAGGGGGCGACCACCGAGTCTTGAGTTGTACGGTGGGCGAGATATATTGTACGAAAGGTAGCGTATTCGGCCGGGGAAAGCAATACACGCAGTTTCTCCAACGAATTGGCTGCATATTCAGTCAGCCCGGCAGGAACGGATGCAAGGGTATATGCCTTCAATAGCGCAATAGACTCTGGGTTGTACTCCAAGGCTGCTTGCAACGTGCTATACGCTGTCAAATACTCCTTCTGGCTGGTGTAAAATTCGGCAGCGGCCAACAGACCCGGCTCCAAGAAAGGGGCCTCGCGCACCAACTGCTGATACAATTGGGTGGCTTGCTTGGACTGCTTTCGACTGGCGGCTAATGCTGCCTTCAAGTACAAGCGGTTGGGCTGGTCAAGAGGCAAGAAAATGGCCGAATCGAGCAACGTGGCCAGTTTTTGCAAGGAAGCCGGAGTACGTGACGCCAACAGCGCCTGCCCATACACCACGTTGCGCTCCGAGGCCAGCGCGGCATTTTTAGCGCGTAGTGGGTGCGCCTGCAAAACGCTGGCTACATCGGGAGTGCGGAAGCGCACCGCTCGTTGGGCCTGCGCTACCAGCGCAACATCGTGGGCTACTGGCAGGCGCATTTTCTCGATGAAGTTGCCATACCAGCTATAGCCATTCATAGATGCTGGCCCGAAGTCTTCCTGACCCCGCAAGACATAGAATTGCGCCTGAACAGAATCGGAGGCGGTACGGAAATCATCTGGAAACTTGAGCGTGAGTACCCGCTGGAGCTGCCGGGCCGGCCGGACTAAGGCGGTGTCAGCATCTTGAATAATACTGGCCGTAACCGTGCGGGCCGAATCTAATTGTTGGTTGAGGGCCAATGCGTAGGCGCGGTTCAGGCGGGCTTCGGGGTAGCCATTGCGGGCGGCATCATGGAGAGTGGCCGCCGCCGCAAGATAAGTGCGCTGCCGAAGCTGCCACAAACCGCGCACGTTGAGGTAGTAGGCGGCACTGGGGGTGGCCCCGGCGGTTAGGGGAGCCAGAGTGGCATAGGCAGGCACAGGCCGGCCACCGTAATGCTGAGTGAGGGCCTTCAAAAACGTAAGCTGCTCGAAATACGAACTGTTATCAGGCTGCTGAATCAGCTTGGTGATGGCCGGTAACAGGCTGGTATCTGGCTGCTGCACTTTACGCAACGCTGCATGGTAGAAACGCGCAAACTCAGGTACCGTCAGGGAGGAAGTTGTGTCCGGCACAAACGAAGGCGCCAGCGCCCGAGCATCAGGCTTGAACTGCGTTAGCACCAAGACGTTGCTTTGCCAAGCGGCATCCGCCAATTGCTTCTGCTTCTCAACGAGTTGCTGCGCCTCACCGAACTGCTTGGTTTGCAGCAGAAACGCCAGTTGATTGACTTTTACAACGGGGTTGGAAGCAGCGGCGGCTTCGGCCCGATTAAGATACACCGCCACCGAATCGGTGAGGGTGGAGCGGGTGTACAGCTGAGCGAGGTCGTTGTTGAGGCGGGCACTGGCGGGCTGGTTTTTCAGCCCTTCACGTAAGGTTGCCAACCGGTCAAAGAAATCAGCCGGCTCGTTGTAGAGAGCCGCTAGCCGCAAAGATATTTTTTCGGAAGGGCGCCGACTAAGGGCCCGCCGCAGGATGTTAATTTCGTTTTGGCGCTGAAGATGGTAGCGGTACAGCGCCGCGCGGCCCAAGCTGGCCTTGTGGTTGTGCTCGTCCAGAATGTCGCTCTCAGCGTAATAGCGCTCAGCTAAAAGGGCCAGTGCGTCGCCGTTAGGAGTTATTTCGCTTTGCAGGCGGGTCAGGTCAGCCAGATTGTTGTAGTAGCCGGCTTGGAGCTGATGCAGCGTTTCGTAGCTGTAGCGGAATTCCAATGCCGCTAGGCCTGCAATGGTTAGCACGTACACCGCATAAAGCGGCAAACGGCGCGGCTCATACACCACCCGATACACCCGCAGCCGTTGCCGGATCAGCGGCCCAAAATTGACTAGAACGTACAGCAAAAACGCCGCACCGCTAATGAGTAAGGTAAGCGCCGTGAACTGGCGGGCCGCCAACAATAGCGGGTCGTTGGCGGTGGCAAAAGCGTAACCCAAAAACCCCGCGGCCAGCGTAACAAACACCAAATACAAGTGTGCCGCCGACCAATACGGCAGAACGTCGCGGTAGGAGGCAGCCCGCCGCTGGAGCCCTAACCAGCCAATACCCACGGCTGGCAGTAGCAGTACCAACGGGTCGAAGGATACGCCCGGCAAAATCAGGAGCTGGCTACCGTTCCAGAGGTACATGGCCAGTGTGCCCAGGTACAGCACGCTGGAAGCCACAAATGGCAAGAGCCCAAAACGGCTGTTGGGGTTTTCTGCCTGGGTATTGAACCAAAGCAGACCCTGAATATTCTCGAACCCGACCCAAAGAACCAACAGGCCCGCAATAGCCGCGCCGCTCAGCGTGGCAAAGCTGGTAAGGTGCAGGGCAGTTTCGTCGGGAGAGAAGGTGGAACGGAACACCAGCAGGGCACTCAGGCCGGCTACCAGCACCGCAAAACCCAACAAGCGCTGCCCGAGTGAGGCTTCCGTGCGAAAGGCGTGAAAAACGTAAGCTGTTCCGCCCAGCAGTACCAGCGCCAGAATCAGAAAATACTGCTCCTGCACTTTGAAAACGCCCAACAAGTCGGCATTCAACGACATCAGCAGGAAAATCACGCCGGCCATGCCCGCCACAAAAGCCGGCCGCTCTAGCGTGCTAACCACTGCCAGAAATACCACCAGCATGCTCGCCAGCAAGCCCAGCAGTACCCAGGCTGCTTCTGGTTGCACGTAAGGGCCCACCATGTCGTGGGTTTGGGTGAGCAGGTAGCTGTTTACGCGAATTGGTAGCTCGGCCAAGCCAACCCGCACCGTGGTCAGTACAGTAGGCACAGGCTTGAGGTGCGACACCACCTGTACGGGCAGCGTGGCATCGTCGCCGGTGAAATACTGGTAGATAGCCAGCAGAATGGCGCCGCCAGCTATTAGCAGCAGCGTTAATAACAGCGGATTGCGCCAAGCAGCGCGGGACGTAGATGGAATGGGCACCAGTGGTTACTCCAGTACTTTAGGCACGCGGAAATAGTCGGAATCTTTGCGGGGCGCATTGCGCAGGCCATCTTGGTGGCTGACCGTGTTCTGCGCCTCATCCGGGCGCAGCACGTTGATTTCGTGCGACAGGTGCACCAGTGGCTCTACGTTGCTGGTGTCAAGCTGGCGCAGCTGGTCCACCCAGTCCAGAATTTCGTTGAGGGCGCCCAGCATTTCCTGCTCCTTGGACTCGTTGAGTTCCAAGCGGGAAAGGTGGGCAAGCTGGCGGAGGGTGGCGAGGTCAGTGCTCAAGGGGAAGTGAAAATTAAGAATTGAAAATTAAGAATTGGGTAGCGCAAGCTCAGAAGAGTCCTGGGTGGGCTTACCCGCACTGGGCTTCTGCGCCGGCGTAGGTACAACGGGCACAGGGCGCCGCCAAGAGCTTGGTGCCGGTAGGCCAGTAGCCTCAGGCCGGAAAGCACTGGCTATGATGGTTTCAACGCGCTGCTTGAGGGCAGGCGCATCAGCCACGGTCAGGCCAGTAGTAGGAATAGGCTCGTGCAATACGATGTGCAGCGGAGTATAGCGGATGCGTAAACCGCCAACATCGGGCATGAAGCGGTGGTTCATCGTCATGGTAATAGGCACCACGGGCACCCCAGCCGTAATAGCTAGCTGAAAGGCGCCATCCTTGAACTCCTCTAGCTGCGCACCTGGGTTTTTGGCAATTGAGCCTTCCGGAAAAATCACTACGGGCCGTCCGGCTTCCAAGGAGCGGCGGGCCTGCACCATCGCGCGGCCCCGGCTCATGGGGCTGTCCCGGTCAACAGAAATGTATACCCGCTCGAATATGGGACCCCAGACCGGTACTTTGGTGAGCGAGATTTTGCCCATGATGTTCAGCCAGCCCGGAATGGCTTTGAACAGCAGCGGAATATCAATGTAGGAACTGTGGTTGGCAACGTACACGCAGGGCTGCCCGGCTGGCAAAGGGTTGTGCTTCTCTACCTCCACGGGCATACCCCACATCCTGATGAACAGCCGGCTCCAGTTGCGGTTGAGGCTGTGCAGGTGCCGGTGCCACTGCGGGCGCTTGCTCAACGCCAGCTGCACAGGATACGTCGCCACGAACGGAGCCACAAACCAGAACGTAGCCCAGGTGGTGTAAAGTCGATGACCGATATAGCGCAGAAGGTGCCGCATAGCGCAAAGGTAAACGGTGAATTTGTGAAGTGTAAGCTTGCGGCCGGGCCCAATGAGGCAAGGGCTGGCACGCGCCGCGCACTACGGCTCAGCTTACTGGCCGCGGCCAGCCAACACCTTTTCAGCTTTTAGCAACCCCGCTACGCTCACGGCATCCGTTATCTGGTTGTTCATAACCATCTGCACGGCTTCAACAAAAGGTAGTTTCCAGAGGCGCAGGTCCTCGGTTTCTTCGGGCTCCACTTCGCCTTGCTCCAGGTCTTCGGCCAGAAAAACAAAGCCTTCTTCATCCGTTACTGAGTTGGATGTGTGCAACCGGGCAATATTGGTCCAGCGGTGAGCCAGCAGGCCGGTTTCCTCCCGTAGCTCCCGCATAGCCGATTCCAGCGTGTCAAGTTCTACGGGGCCGCCACCCATTGGTATTTCCCAGCTGTACTCGTTGAGTGGATACCGGTATTGGCCTACCAGCCAGGTGTTGCCGTCGGCATCGAGCGGTACTATACCTAAAGCGCGGTTTTTCATGGTCACAACGCCATAAATACCCCGCCCGCCGCCAGGGTTTACCACTTGGTCTTCACGGACGCTAATCCAGGGATTATGATATTTGACCTCAGTGCTGAGCACCTGCCAGGGGTTGTGGTTTTCGTCGATGGAAGGTCGGGAAGTGTGCATGCGCTAGGAAGACAGAAACTGGAAATTGCCTTAAAGGTAAGGGCCTACTTCGTTTGTAGTGTCCATCGGGTAGAATAGGCAGTTGGCCGGGTAAATCAGTTGATTGACCAAATTTTTTTAGATAACCAATTGATAGCAAGTAGTTTTGTTATACTCAATTATAGCGCGGGTGAGTATTTTGTGGAAAGGAAGGCTTCGCTCGCGCCGCGTCGGATTGGTCCTAGGAGTAGGGTGGATGATTTTTATGACCACCCGGCGCAAATTATACTAAAGGGGCTGTTGCGTTGGAAGGCGGCAGCCCCTTTTTATTTTCCGTTGGTTGAGTTATGGCGTGATGCCGCAATAAGTTGCTGCCATTGCACTGAAAGGCCCCTTGCCGCCGCCGAAGCGCAGCTCTAAGCTCATTATTCTGTCTCAACCTCTTGGGCTGCGCTGCCGTACCAAGCTAAAGTCGGCTGTTCACATTCCGGCCGACACCTGTTATACATGGCCAATAAGCTGAAAAACCAGGAAAATCAAGCACAACCCGGCGACCCACTATTCAACCTGAAACACGCCCAAGCCGAATCTGAACTTAGTGCCACTACCGGCGGCCTCGGCCCCATCAGCAACGAATACATCAGTACCGACGAAGAAGACGAGCTAGACGAAGGTCCTCGTGACAAGCAAGGGCTGCGGCGCGGCGAGAACTCACCCGCTGATGGCTCCACCGCCGGCAGCCACAAATAGAACCTCTTAGGCCGTAAGGCGCATTTACATATAAAGTAAGAAGAAGGCACCTCTTTTCGGAGGTGCCTTTTTCAATGCAGGCTACTGGGCTTGCTGTACCTTTGCGGCATGTTGCTAGCCTCCCATACTGGCCATCCGCTCGAAGCTGGCCTCGATGAAGCCGGCCGGGGCTGCTTGGCCGGACCCGTATTCGCCGCTGCCGTTATTCTGCCCGCCGATTTCAACCCGCAGTACCTCAACGACTCCAAGCAGCTAAGCGCCAAGCGCCGAGCCGTGTTGCGGCCCATTATCTGCCAAGAGGCAGTAGCCTGGGCGGTTGCAGAGGCGTCGCCAGTTGAAATTGCAACGCTCAATATTGCGCAAGCCAGCTATTTAGCAATGCACCGGGCTGTAGCGGCTCTTGCAGTTGCACCCACACATTTGGCAGTCGATGGCAACCGGTTTCGGCCGTATGCAGGCATAGACCACACTTGCCTCATTAAAGGCGACGCACATTACCGGCACATTGCGGCAGCTTCCATCCTGGCTAAAACCTTTCGGGACGAGCGGATGATGGAGCTAGCCGAACTCTACCCTGGCTACGGCTGGGAACAAAACGCGGGCTACCCTACCCTGAGCCACCGCGCCGCCATCCGTGCCCACGGCCCCACCGAACACCACCGCATGGGTTTCCGGCTCCTGTAAACAGTGGGGCAGTGAACGGGGGAGGTTGACGTTGTAGATTACGCAAACAGCGCAGCCCGAACATCAACCTCCCCCGTTCATCGTCTTACTCCTTAGCCTTTCATCTTCAGCAGGTCCAGGAATAGGCTGAAGCCGTCCACCGTGGAGCCCCCTTCGCCGAAACTGTCGAAGTTCAGGGGTTTGATGATGTAGCCGCTGACGGCTAGGTTCTGCGCTTTAAACCGGTCGGTGTCGAGGTCGGAGGTGGTCATGATGAACACGTTGAGACCTACAAACTCGGGGTCGGAGCGGAGCTGCTCTAGCAACTCTAGGCCATTCATGCGTGGCATGTTGATGTCGAGCATCACCACGTTGGGCAGTTCTATCTTTTCTTGGCCGCCTTCCCCGCGCAGCATGTTGAGGGCGTCGCGGCCATTGCGGGCAATGGTAAGTGGTACGTCGATGTTGTTTTTGCGCAATTCGCGCTGCACGTTCATGATGTCCATCTGGTCGTCTTCGACCAAAAGTATACTAGCCATAACAGGTGTTGGTTGGAAAGGAAGGAAGCGGAAAAATAGCCCGCAGGCTACCGCCTATACGGCTGGGGCCGGATTTGGTGTTGAAATCGTAGCGGCGGCCTGCGGCTTGGCGCCCGCTCGGCTCTGGCGAGGCCACGTAAAGCGGAAGGTGGCTCCTTCGCCTTCCTTCGATTCAACGCGGATAGTACCGCCTTGTCCTTCCACTATTTTCTTAACTATAGCCAGCCCCACCCCCGTACTTTCCAGTGTGTCGCGCTCCGTAAGCGTCTGGAAAATGACAAAAATTCGCTCATGGTATTCGGCGGCAATACCGGGGCCGTTATCCGTTACCGAGAAGGTGTAGAACCGGGCATCTTCAACGCAGGCAATCTGCACCGTGCCCGTTTCGGGATGGTTGTGGTACTTGGCGGCATTGCTGATGAGGTTGGTGAACACCTGCTGGAGCTGCACCCGGTTGGTAACCAGCGTGGGCAAGTAGAAGGGTAGTTCCACCTCAAAGCCTTCTGGCAGGTCCAGAGAATCGATGATTTCGCGCAGCAGTTGCCGAACGAATACGGGTTCGTCGGCTTGGGGTGTGCGGCCTACCCGGGCCAGATCCAGAATACCAGTAACGAGTTGCTCCATCCGCTTTACGCGCACCCGCATCAGCAGCAGGAACTCCTTGATATGAGCGGGGGTGTCTTGGCCCATATCTTCCTCAATCCAGCGCGAAGCACTTTCAATACCACGCAACGGCGCTTTTAAGTCGTGCGACACCACGTAGGCAAACTGGTCGAGTTCCTGGTTGCGGCGCTCTAGCTGCGTGATGTTGCTGTCGATGGTGGTAGCCATCTGGTTGAGCGAAGCGGCCAATTCACTCAGCTCGTCGCCGTCGGTGTCCTTAATAGAGGTTTGGTATTGGCCCGCCGCAATGCGCGACGAAAGCGTAACCATGGTTTGAATGCGCCGGCCAATCAGCCGGATGATATACGTGGCCCACAGCAGCCCCAGCAGAATGGCTAGCAGCGTGATGCCCACCGAAATCAGCCGGGTTTCCGAAATGCTGTCTTGCAGGCGGGTGCTTTGCTTCACGCGCTGCTTTTGTTCTTCCCGGTCGAAGCCAGCAAACAGCACCCGAATCTGGTCCATCATGTACTTGCCCTGGAGGTTTTCGGCCAAGCTCCGGTGCGGGATGCCCTGCAAACCCTGCTGGGTTGGGTTGCGGCGCTGTGCTTCCCGCTTCTCGCTGATAAGCAGATGAGAGTAATTCAGCCAGTCGCGGAACATCTGCCGGGCCCGCACAATGCGCGCAAACTGGGCGCTTTTAGGCGGCAGCTCGGAAAGCAGAACGCTGAAATTATCAAGCAAGTACCGCTCGCCCTGGTGGTAGGGTTCCAGCACTTCTTCTTTGCCCACCAGCATGTAGCCTCGAAACCCGGTTTCCATGTCCACGATGTTGCGGAGCAGGGTGGAGGCATCGGTGAAAATGCGCTGTGAGGCCTGCACCTGCCGGGCATTGCGCAACACCTTGCGGGAGAGCTGGTAATTAATTACCACCACCCCCACAAACAGCAATGAAATGACCAGAAAGCCGGCAAAGAGTTTGGTGGAAATCTTCAGCTTCATGCGGGCTACAGGGCAAGGGTGGAAATGCGCCGGGCAGAGGTTGACTGCTTACAGGGCCCTACGCAGCTTTTGCTCCATAGTTCGCATAAGAGCGGTTATCTGGTCGGCAAGTTGCTCTACGGCAGGCAAACCAGCTAGGGCTGGCTCTACTTGGCCGCGCGCGTGCATGTCCATCAGGCGGTTGGCTTCCTGGTGAATCCGGACGTGCAGGCGGTCCAGCTCGCGCGACTCGGGCAGGTGAGCATAGGGACCTAAAGCCCGGGCCTGAATCCAGCGGCCGAAGTTGCACTGGGCTGGGTCGCGGATGGGGCCCTGGCTGGTACCACTCCCGTAGAGGTAGGAGCGCAACTTCGATTTGAACAGCAGGTGCTTCACTACAGCCGATTCAAAATCTTGCTTAAGCTCGTCGTTCATGGGAGGATAGCGGCCACCACGGGCCGGCAATAAAAGTAGAATAGATGGCGTGAGAAGGAAAAGTACCTCAACCAGAACTCAAAGATACTACGGCGGTTGCGGCTGTAGTAGCCCGCCCCACGGAATTAGCTAATTTCGCCGTGGCTTACCCAATGGGCTGCCTAACGGCCCCACCTAAGCTGTATAACTGCCTCACCCCACAACCCGAAGTAATGGCTGAAGACCTCAAAACCGTTGTCCTGAACGATGTACACCAGCAGCTAGGCGCCAAGATGGTGCCGTTTGCCGGCTACAACATGCCCGTGCGCTACTCTTCCGACCTCGACGAGCACCACACCGTCCGCCGGGCCGTGGGCATCTTCGACGTGTCGCACATGGGCGAGTTCCGGGTACGCGGCCCGCAGGCCCTCGACCTGATTCAGCGCGTAACCAGCAACGACGCCAGCAAGCTCACCAATGGCAAAGCGCAGTATTCGTGTTTGCCCAATCAAGAAGGCGGCATCGTAGACGATTTGCTGGTGTACAAACTGGCCGATGAAGATTATCTGCTGGTCGTAAACGCCTCCAACATCGATAAAGACTGGAACTGGATTCAGCAGCACAACACGGCCGGCGCCGACATGGAAAACGTGTCCGACGACATCAGCCTGTTTGCGGTGCAGGGCCCCAAAGCCGTAACCACGCTACAGTCCCTGACCGGCGTTGACCTGAGTGCCATTCCGTACTACTCGTTTGTGCAGGGCACGTTTGCGGGGGCGCCCAACGTCATTATTTCGGCTACGGGCTACACCGGGGCCGGTGGTTTCGAGCTGTACGTGCCCAACGAGCACGCTCGGCAGGTGTGGGACAAAGTGATGGAAGCCGGCCAGCCGTACGGCCTGAAGCCCATCGGCCTGGGGGCCCGCGACACGCTGCGCCTGGAAATGGGCTACTGCCTCTACGGCAACGACATCAACGACGAAACCTCACCCTTGGAAGCCGGCCTGGGCTGGATTACCAAATTCACCAAGGACTTCACCAACGCCGACAATCTGAAAAAGCAGAAGGAAACCGGCGTGGAGCGCAAGTTGGTGGGCTTTCTGATGGATGGCCCCGGCATCCCACGCGGGCACTACGAGCTGGTGAATGAGGCCGGCGAGAAGATTGGCGACGTTACCAGCGGCACTCAGTCGCCTTCGCTTAGCAAAGGCATCGGGTTGGGATACGTGCAAACCGATTTAAGTACGCCCGGCAGCAAGATTTTCGTGCAGGTGCGCGGCAAAAACCTTCCCGCTACCGTGGTAAAGCTGCCGTTCGTATCGGGCACGGAATAGTATCTCAGTTGCCCGTTACGAGTTGTGAGTTGCCGGTTATTGGTCGTTGGTTTATCTGAATCCTGGTAAGCGGCGAATAATGACCAGCAACTCACAACTCGTAACGGGCAACTCATAACTCGCAACTGACAACTCGATGCCTTCCTTCGATATTTGCTTTTCTCCGGAATTGCTGCCGCTCTACAACCTGCGCGGGCGGGTGGCGGTAGTGGTTGATATTCTGCGGGCCACCTCGTCCATTGTAACGGCGCTGGCGCAGGGCGTCACGCACCTGGTTCCCGTGAGTGAGGTGGCCGACTGCCAGGCGCTGGCCTTACAGGGCTACCTCACCGCCGCCGAGCGGGACGGCCGTCAACTGGAAGGTGTGGACTTAGGCAACTCGCCTTTCGGGTATTTGGATGGCGTCGTGGCCGTGCGTGGCCGGTCGGTGGCCATTACCACCACCAACGGTACCCGCGCTTTGCACCTCTCGCAAGCGGCTGATGCCGTGGTAGTAGGCGCGTTTCTGAACCTGGGCGCCGTAGCCAATTTCCTGCGGGAGCAGCAGAAAGACGTGGTAGTGGTGTGCGCCGGTTGGAAAGGAAATTTCTGCCTGGAAGACACCCTGTTTGGTGGGGCTCTGGCGCAGCAACTGGCCGCCGACTTCAACACCACTGACTCCGATGCTACGCTGGCGGCGCTAGACCTGTGGCAAGCCGCCGCGCCCGACGTAGCCGGCTACTTGCTGAAATCGTCGCACGTGCGGCGGCTCAACAGCTTGGAGTCGCACAAGGATATGGAGTTTTGCGTGCGCCAGAACGAGTACGACGTGGTGCCGTTGTACCAAGGCGGCCAGATTACGCTGTAGCGCCCGCCCAAGGCTTGGTGCTACCTGAGCTTCTCGTTGTTGCGGTGCCGGTCGGTGTCGCGCAGGGTTTTCTTTTCCAGGTTGCGCCGAAGGGCATCGGTGAGGTTCACGCCGGTTTGATTGGCCAGGCAGATAACCACAAACAGCACATCGGCCAGCTCGTCGGCTAGCACCTTGTCTTTGTCGGACTCCTTGAACGACTGCTCGCCGTACTGCCGGGCAATGATGCGGGCCACTTCACCTACTTCTTCGGTGAGCATGGCCATATTGGTTAGCTCATTGAAATACCGAATGCCAGTGGTTTGAATCCAGGTGTCTACCGTTTGCTGTGCTTCGTCGATGGTCATGGGAAAGTAAGTGAGTAACGGAGTAGCTGAGTGAAGAGTAACTGAGCAGCGGAGTAGTCGTTATTATTGAACATAATTACTCATTTACTCAGTTGCTCAGTTACTCCTTAGAGTCCAGCACGATGGTAACGGGGCCGTCGTTGAGGAGTGAAACCTGCATATCGGCCCCAAACTCGCCGGTTGGTACTGGGTAGCCGAGCAGTTGCTCCAGGCGCTGCACAAACTGCTCGTAAAGCGGAATGGCAACAGGAGGGGGCGCCGCACCAATGTAGCTGGGGCGGTTGCCTTTGCGGGCATCGGCTAGCAGCGTAAACTGGCTAACCACCAGCATCTGCCCGCTGACATCCTGCACCGAGCGGTTCATTTTGCCTTCGTCGTCGGAAAAGATGCGCAGTTGCACCAGTTTGCGCGCCATCCAGTCGAGAGTGGCAGGTGTATCATCGGGGGCAAAACCGGCCAGCACCAGCAGCCCCGGCCCAATCTGCCCGGTAATGCGGCCTTCTACAGTGACGCTGGCATGTTGAACACGCTGGATGACGGTACGCATAGAGTAAGTGAGGAGCTGAGTAACTGAGTAAAGAAGTGTGGGTAGAAGCTTGCGCGGAGCACGGCTACTGCCAAGGGCTTCGAGGGCACTTACCCGGCAAAACTAGCATCTTGCAACTCTAATTGCCGCTGCCTGATTTGCGTTTTACTTTCCTCTGCGTGAAGCTGCCTGATTTTCTGCTGACTGCTCTGGCGCTACTGGCCGTGGTGGCGGTGCGCTTGCACGGCCTGGCGGAAGCAGCACTACCCGACTACGATTCGGTGCGCAACTGGCAGATAGTGCAGGAGGTAGCCCACGGCAACCTACGCAACCTGTTTCACCACGGCAGCCCGGCTTTCTCGGTTGTGTATGCGCCGGTGGCCTGGCTCACCACCGATTACCGCGTTTATCAGCACCTGAACGCGCTGCTGGCGGTGGTGGCGCTGGCCTGGCTGGTGCAGTTTATTGGCCAGACCCTACGCCTAACTCCCCTCGAAAAGGCATTGCTGCTGCTGTTTGCAGGTACATCAGTGTTTCTCACTTTCTCGGGCCGCGACTTCACTATGGGCTCAATGAGCTTGTGGGTGTTTGTAGGGCTGATACGGGCGCATTACCAGCGGCTACGCCGGCCCAGTGAGTGGGCTCTGCTGCGGGTGGCGGCGTGGCTGGCCTTGGGGCTGAGTGTCAACTACAAGTTCCTGCTGACTGTGCCTGTTTTGCTGGTGCTGGAGCTGCTGTGGGGTAGGGGGCTGCTGTGGCGCCCCGCTACGTTCGGGCGGGTACTATTGGTGTTGGCTGGGCCCTACGTGGTGTTTGGGCTGTTAGGAATGTTGGGCGAGCTGCCGTGGTACCGCTGGCCGGCCGTGTACTACAACCTGGTTTTTCCGGGTGCCAGCAACGCCGCTGGTCGTGCCGGCCACTTCCGCTTCGATGGGCTTTACTATCTGCGCTACCTCTGGGATTTTGAGTCGCCACTTTTGCTGCCGGGGTTGCTGGGCGGGTTGTTGCTGGCTTTATGGGGTGGCTGGCCTCGGCTGAAGCAGGAAAGGCGGCAACCGGGACTAGCGGCGTATTTGAGTGTGTGGGCCGGCTGCTTTCTGCTGGGGATGTCGTTGCTGCTGAAAGCGCCGCGGGGCCTGTTGCTAGTGTATCCGCTGTTCTATGTTTTGGCGTTTTTGGTGGTGCGGCGGCTGCTACGCAACACTGGCCCGGTGGTGGCTGCCGCCGGAATAACGGTGGGGTTTCTGGCAGCCACGGCCTTCAACCTGCACCGAATCCAGCGCGAGATTTACGCTTATGCCCCCACCCGCTACGGCCAGTTGGCGCAGCAGCTCCGGCGCCTTGCTCCCGGTCAGCCCATTGGCATAGCCAGCACCATGAGCCTGGGGCTGCGCCCGTTTCTAACTGAAACCGATACCCTGGCGGTTATTACAACCGAAACGCAGTTGCCTCAATGGCGCCGCCAGCAGTTCAACTATGTGCTGCTAGATGCCAGCTGGCGCGTCGTTAACTCCCCGTACTTCGATTCGCTGGCGCGCCAGCAGCCACTGCTGGCGCTGCCAGAACCATTGCTTACCTCGCCGTTGCTGTTCTTAGAGCACTCCGAATATACCGGCTTGGGCTACCAGGAAACGCTAATCCTGCAACAGGCAGCCCGTCGGGATTCTCTGCAATTGCGTCTTTATCGACTGAGGTGAACTAGTGAGGTGGTGAACTGGTGAGTTTCATGTTCAATCCGCGCAAGTGGCGCCAACCGAACAAACTCACCACTTCACCACCTCACCGCTTAATACCCAGGCTGTCGAGGCGTTGCTGGTAGCGGCTGGCGTTGCGTTTGTGGTCGGCGTAGGTTTCGGCGAAGTCGGAGTAGCCGCTGCCGTCGGGGCGGGCGCAGAAGAATACGTACTGGTGCGCCGCGGGCTTGAGCACAGCATCCAGGCTCTGGCGGTTGGCCGAGGTAATGGGGCCGGGCGGCAAGCCTTTGTGCTTGTAAGTGTTGTAGGGCGAGTCCACCAGCTTGTCTTTGTTGAGCACCCGCTTCACCCCAAAATTGCCGATGGCCCAGAGCAGCGTGGGGTCGGCTTGCAGGCGCATGCCCCGCCGCAGCCGGTTCAGGTACACGCCCGCAATAATGGGTTTGTCTTCTTTCATGGCCGTTTCGCGCTGCACAATGCTGGCCAGCACGTGTACCTGCGTGGGCGAAAGACCCAAGGAGTCGGCGCGCTGCTGGCGCTTGGTGGTCCAGAACCGGCGGTGCGTAGCCGCAGCCGAATCCAGAAACTGCCGCGCCGAGGTGTTCCAGAACAACCGATAGGGGCCCGGCAAAAACAGCGTCAGTACGGTAGTGGTGTCAAGCTGGTAGCGCTGGGTCAGAAACGCGTTGTTGTTGAGTAGCCGGCGCAGTTCCGCAGAATCAGCTTCTAACTGCCGGCTGATTTGCCGCGTGAGCTGGGGCTTGTATTTAAACGCGTCGAGCGTGAAAGCCAACGTATCCTGACGGCCTGCCAGCAGCATATCCAGCAGGTCCTGGTTGCCCAACGTGGGGCTGAGGCGGTAACGGCCGGGGTGCACCAGCCGCGGGTAGCCACGCCGTTCGGCCAGCCACTCGAACGTGCGCATGTCGCGCAGCAGCTCATGGCGCCGCAAAGAATCCAGGACCGCCGCGTAGCCTGTACCCGTGCGGATGTACAAGTAGGCTGCCCCGTACGGCGACACGGCTACATTGGGCTGCCACAGAATCCGCCAAGTGCCGTACGTGGCGGCACTTACAAGCAGTAAGGCGGTTAGCAGCAGATACCACAGCCAGCGGCGGGAAGCAGGAGCAGGTTTCGGGTCAGGCAAAAGCAGAAAGTCTGATAATGGATAGCAGCTACACCCCTAAACTAGCAGTGTAGTTCCAATTGAAATCATAAACAAGAAGCTACACTGCCGTTCAAGGCACTCACAAGCGGGCATACGTCCTTCGTTAACCAGCACACAGCAAGGGCTGGTCCGCTGCTCAAGGCATCGGGTTAAGGCCAGGCAAGTGCTTGATAAGTAAATCTATATGTCGGCGTTGACCAGGGCGGCAATAGCGGCCTCGGTTTCCTGCTGCCGAGCCCGGCGCTCAATTTCCACCGGTTCAGACGCCCGTACTTCGCAGTTCGGAATCTGGCACCGTTCGCAGGTTTCATTCACTATTTTTTGCGGAATCAGCCCGTCATCGTAAAACTGAATCCGTTGGCGCAGATTATCATCCACTAGCAGCCCCACCGTTACGCTAACGGCGGGCTCGGTAGGACCAGCTGCCCGCGCCAGAGTCAGGCACAGATATTCGTCGTTGTTGGGGTAGCGGGAGCGTTGCGCGCCCATTACAAAAGCCGTGGTTTCGGTGGTGGCTTGGCGGCGCGCTTCCTGCACCATCCGAATTGATACCCAGCGGCGGCAGTAGTGTTCGTGCAGCTCGTTGCCGTGCGGGTTGTGCAGGCGCGACAGATGCAGCTCCTTGCTGAGCTTGTAGCCTTCGTCCCGGTCGCGGGCCTGATCAAAGCGCAGAAAAAACAAACTTTGTAGCCCAAAATGCCGCGGCAGTAGATTGGTGAGCCGCTGCATAAACATCTCCGGCGACACGTCGTAGCGCGCAAGCAGTGCCGCCAGCCCAGCCGGAACCCAGCCTGGCAGGCTGAAAAATTGCTGCAAGTCGCGCACCAGGCTTTCCTCTTCCATCAGCAATGCGCCAGCAAAGTAAGAGGCCTTGAAGTTGTTGAGCACCTCATCAAAAGAGCGCACCGGGAATGTGGCATTCACGTACGGCCGCTCTTTTAGCCCCAG
This sequence comes from Hymenobacter telluris, assembly GCF_017313265.1. Lineage (GTDB taxonomy): Bacteria > Bacteroidota > Bacteroidia > Cytophagales > Hymenobacteraceae > Hymenobacter > Hymenobacter telluris. Next base: position 40,559 of record NZ_JAFLQZ010000007.1, read on the forward strand.
GTAGTTGAATGCTACCTCCCGGCCCAATACAAAGGCTTCCTGCGCTTTCGAGAGGCCCGGCCGCAGCAACAGGCACCGCGTTTTGGGTTGGAAAACCGACCGCAGCCGCCCCAACGACTCATAGTTGGCCAGCTTGGTACGGTTGAGGGTGTAGCCGTATTTTTCCACCAATACCCGTTCCAGCTGGGTGGTATCGAAGGGAGCCGTGGTAGTTAGGTTCTCTTCCACGCAAAACGTGCGCACGTCCTGCTCCAGATCTTCGAAGTAGTTGTCGTGCATCTCCTGATAGGAGCGCAAAGCCGCCAGAAAGAAATTTTCCTGGCGCATTTCAAAGTTGCGGGCAATTTCGAACAGCGTGCTGATGAAGGCATTCATCTTGGCCGGCGCATCGGCAATCAACTCCACAATCCGGATGGGGTCGAGCCCGTACATCTCCAGCGGAAACTCCTTCAGTACATCCGACTGCAACAGCTCCGATATCGGTTCCAGGCGTCGGCTTAGCGTAAGCGAAGTCAGCTGGTCGTAGCTGACGCCCAGCACCTTGCTCAAACTCAGGATTTTGTCGGCCTTGGGGTATTTTTTGCCTTTCTCAATCTCATTCAGGTAGGAAACTGATACATCGCAGGCCCGCGCCATTTCGGCAGGGGTGAAGCCGCGTTCCTGGCGCAGCTCGCGCAATTTCAATCCGAAAATCAACCGGACAACTTGGCCGTGGCTTAACATAGGCAATAGGACGCGAAAGTGGGTTCGCGGAGAAAGAGAAGCGGAGCATAAGGTAGCTCATTGGGCACACAACCCGCAGAGCGTCCATCTGCAAAGAACAGAAATTCGGAGAGTTTCTTTCCTGCCCATGAAATTTAAAAAGGCCCGGTCAGCGCGCCGCCCGCATCAGCCAACTAACCCGAACTATAAGTGTGCAGTTTACGCGGCGCTATCATCCCGACAGGCAAGAAGCAGCCAGTGGTAATGCAAACTATTCCACTTGCTACGCGCCAAATTAAGTACGGCCGCTGCCTCATGGCGTGGTAGCTGAGAGTAGAATTGGAGGAGTGGAACAGCGGGCTGCCAGATGCCAGAATAAGACGAAATAAGTATGGGATAGAATAGAATAAGTTAATATATAAAAATGTATATTTATTAATGAATGTTCGATTGTCTGGGTAGGCAAAAGTCGGATACTCACTCACCAAACTATCTACAACATGGCAGTCAGATTCATTCGGGACCGGGTTGTATTCGACCCTACCAAAGGCATCACGCAAACCGAGCCGCGGACGGTTACATTTCCGAGCACTGTTCGCACGGCGCAAATTGCGCTGAACGGCTTCGATGTGCAGTACACCGACGGCGACCATCATATCCTAAGGCAAATCGTTGATATCGGAGAGCCCAGAATTAACGGCAATGCGGTAACCTACGATGTAAAGCTTCTGCTCCGGGATGGATCAGGAAACATTGACGACCGTTACCACGGCACAGTGGATACCCTGATTATTGCCGATACTGCCAGCTGAAGCGGCGTAGTATCTTGAATGAAAAAGAGCCCGTGCAATACATTGGACGGGCTCTTTTCGGTGTTATATAAAGTGCCTGAAATAACTAGAAAGGCTGCGCTACCAAAGTATAATCCAAGCTGTGGCGCTCGGCCGTTTCGCGCAGGATGGTTTTCTGCCAGGGGCGCAACACCTGCTCGGCTCCCAGCTCAATGATGTCGGCTACCAAGCGGTTGGAAAGCACCAGGTTGGCCACAAAGCCATTAATATCAGTGGTGATATAGGTTTTCAGCTGAGTCAGCAGCTGCTCACGGGCATCGGCGCGGGCGGCTTTTTCGCCGGTAAGGCGCCGCCGGAACGGGAACCGCCGCTGTTCGGCTGGTAAGGTAGGCTCTGGCGCTGGCACGAAATCCTCGGCGGAAAGGGCTGCTAGTTGCTCAAGATAAGGGGTGCGCTTCAGCTCAGGGTGCAACCCACGGGCCGCTTTCCAGGCATTGAGGTTGCGGGGTAGGTCGCGCACCAACTCGGGCAGCCGCTCGTTGGCAAATACCATGTATGGCGGCCGGTCGAGCTGCCGGGCTACTTGGTCACGGAGCAAGTACAAGTCGCGAAACAATGGCAACTCCTGGGGCAGAATCCGGTATTTGCCGGCCATGCGCAGGTATGGCCGCTCGTCGCGGGAATAGCGTACGTCTTCCAGCGCGGCGTTTTCTTCTTCGGCCCAATGCGTGCGGCCCAGCGCGGCCAGCTTGTCGCGCAGCCGGTCGGTCAGCTCAAACAAATACAGCACGTCGTTGGCGGCGTACTGCATCTGAGCTTCGGTAAGGGGGCGCTTCAGCCAGTTGGATTTCTGCTCGCCCTTGTCCACTTCAATCCCTAGCTCGGCCTGAATCAGGCGGCCCAGGGAGATGTTGTTGTCGGCTTCGGCTAGCAGCGTGTACTGCACGCTGGTATCCACAATATTGCGAACATGCACCCCGTATAGCTCGTCGAGCAGTAGAATATCCGACTTGCAGCTGTGAAACACCTTGACAACGGCCGGGTCACGCAGAATCAGCCAGAGTGGCTCCAGTTCGTGCGCCGGGTTGGTCAGCGGCAGTGGGTCGATAAGGTAGGGGGTTTGACCGTCAAAAATCTGGATCAGGGCCAGATTACGACCGTACCGGTGACGCATATCATCAAACTCCAGGTCGATGGCAATGCGCGAGGCAGTCCGCAGAATGTCGGCGGCGTGTTGCACCTCGGCCGCTGTGGTCAGGTACTGGATGGGATTAGACATTCAGGGAAAAAAGCAAGAGAGCAGAGCACGGCACTACCGCCGCTTGATATAGACTGTATTGATGCTGGTAAAGGTAGGCATGACGAATAAGCAAACCCAACGTCAATCAGCCGGAATATACTAACACAACTAACTTAAGAGTGGAAATAGTGAGAGGAACCGGCTAATCCTCGTCGTCCTCCTCATCCTGTGTGAAGTCGAGTTCCTGGGTTAGCGCCAAGGCCTCCTGAATAACTTCTTCCATTAATGGCTGCGAATCGGCATCGAGGGTGCGCTCGAAAAGGTGAAGCAGCTGCTCGCCTTCCTCATTGACGTAGAGGTTGGTGTAAAGCCGCTCAAAGTGCTTCACTTCCTTCTGAATGATGGCGTCGATTTCGGAGGTGGAACGCGCGCCTAGCGCGCGGTGCAGCACAGCCAGCACTTGTCGGCTCTCGTCATGGTCGCCGAGGTCGGCTAGGAGTTGCAGCAGACTCATGGCTACGCCCAGCCGCACCCGCTCGAAGCGGAACGACAACTCAGGATTTTTGGCGCGCCGAAACTCATCGTAAGCAGCTAAGGTAGCGGAGGTGAGGTAGCGGCCGGGGTCGGGAATGCGGCTAAAAGCGGCACGTAACAGTTCTTCGTAAGCAGACATGCAGGAGAAAAAAGAGGCCGACCAAACAACGGTAACCGTCGTCGGCCTATATTGGCAAATAATCCTGGGCGAAGAAACACCCCGCTATTCTAACGGTCAAAGGTACGATGGGAAAACGAGCGTACCGATGCCATGTAGCGGCCATTCCTTGCTATCTTTGGTAGTTGGGCTGCCTGGCAGCTCCACAGTTTGTTCCCACTTGTTTCCTATTTACTTCGTGTCATGACCCATAAGAAAAAATGGTTGTTGTTTGCTCCTAGTGGGTTGATGGTCATCGGGTTGGGCTCGTGCTTGGTACAGTGGGCCGCCGCTAAGAAAGAGCGGGGCAAACCAACTACCGATTGGGTGGTGGCGGGCACCGTAGCGCTGTGCGTGTTCAACGCGGGCATCAGCTTGTTCGGTCGTGGCGTGGCCGAGAGTGTGCTGTATCAGCTGCACGAGCAAGAGCAGGAAGACGACTTCGACTACAGCAACGTACCCCGCTTCTAGCATCAGGTCTACCCGCCAGATAGTGTATAAAAAGCCCGTTGGTGTAGTGCCAGCGGGCTTTTTATACACTATCTGGCGGCTGCTTATTCATTTCTTTTACCTTGTTTTTCGCGGATGTCTGAACTGTACCAGTTGAGCGCCTGGGCTTGCCGTCGGGTGCTACTCTTATTGCTGATTATGCCGCTGGGGCTGCTGGCCGGGTTTGCCCAAACGGCTCCTACTGCCCCCGAGGCCGGGTTGCTACTCACGCCCAGCCAGTTTCTGGGGTACCCCTTGGGCAGCCGCTTCACGCCCCACGCCGACTTGTTGCGCTACGTTGACCACGTGGTAGCGCACGCGCCCGGCCGCATGAAACGGCAGGACTACGGCCAAACCTACGAAAACCGCCGGCTGGAAGTGGTGCAGGTGGCTACCCCCGAAAACCTGAGCCGCCTCGACGACATCCGGCGCAACAACCTGCGCCTGGCTGGCTTGGAAAACGGGGCCGTGCAGCGCCAGCAACCGGCTATTGTGTGGCTGAGCTACAATATTCACGGCAACGAGGCGGTATCGTCGGAGGCGGTAATGCAGGTGCTGTATGACTTAGCGGACCCGCAGAACGCCCAAACGCAGGCGTGGCTGCAAAACACGGTGGTACTGCTCGACCCCTGCGTGAATCCTGATGGGCACGAGCGGTACGTGCAGTGGTATAACCGAGTGCGGGCGCAGGTGGCCAATGCATCGCCCTACGCCTGGGAACACCACGAGCCCTGGCCGGGTGGCCGCTTCAACCATTACTACTTCGACCTGAACCGCGACTGGGCCTGGCAAACGCAGCAGGAAAGCCGCCAGCGCCTCACGCTCTACAACCAGTGGCTACCCCAGGTACACGCCGATTTCCACGAAATGGGCCCCGACGACCCCTACTATTTTTCGCCGGCTGCCAAGCCCTACCACGAGGACATTACCGACTTCCAGCGCAAGTTCCAGAACGTCATCGGCGACTACAACCGGCAAGTGTTCGACCAAAACAACTGGCTGTACTTCACCCGTGAAACCTACGACCTGTTCTACCCCAGCTACGGCGACACGTATCCGTCGTTTAATGGGGCCATCGGCATGACGTATGAGCAGGGCGGCTCGGGCCGGGCGGGCGTCCGCTACGCCAAATCCGACGGCGATACGCTGACGCTGGCGCAACGTATTTCGCACCACCATGCTACCAGCCTGGCTACCATCCGGGCCACGGCCGAGCGGCACGCTGAGCTGATAGCCGAGTTTCAGAAATACTTCACCGATGCCCGCACCAAGCCCCACGGGCCCTACAAGTCGTTTGTAGTGGCGGGGAGCGGTGACCCTGGCCAGCTACGGGCATTCACGCAGTATTTGGAGCGGCAGCAGATCCAGTATGGGTATGCGCCGCGCCGCCTCAAAACCCGCGGCTTCGACTACAGCCTGGGGAAAGAGGAAAGCGTGCAGATAGAGGCGCAGGATGTGGTGGTAAGCATGTACCAGCCCAAATCGACGCTGGTAAAGGTGCTATTTGAGCCGCGCCCGGCCCTCGAAGATTCGCTCACTTATGACATTACCGCCTGGGCATTACCGTATTCGTTTGGCCTGAAAGCCTACGCCCTCAAGGATAAGGTATCAACTGTTGGTTCTCAGTTGTCGGGCCAGCAAAACAAACCGGCAGCTGGCAACTCCCAACTGGCAATTGAGAAGCCCTACGCGTACGTAGCACGCTGGAACAACTTGCAGGATGTACGTTTTCTGAGCCGGCTGTTGCAGCAGCACGTAAAGGTGCGCGTAGCCGGCCGGGCTTTCGAGGCGGAAGGCCAAAAGTATCAGCCCGGCACGCTGGTGATTACCCGCACTGGCAACGAAAGCCTGGGAAGCCGCTTCGACCAGTTGGTGCGCACCCAAGCCGACTCGGCGGGGGTGATTGTACGGGCCGTGAAATCAGGCTTTTCCACTTCCGGGGCTGATTTGGGTTCCGGCTACGTGCGCAACGTGGCGCGCCCAACTATTGCCGTGGTAGGCGGGGAAGGCGTTTCGCCTACCGCTTTCGGGGAGGTGTGGCACTTCTTCGAGCAGCAGATTGGCTACCCCGTTACGGTGCTCGGCTCCGACTATCTGCGGAGCGTGCCACTCAGCAAGTTTGATGTGCTGATACTGCCGGATGGCGACTACTCGGAAATGTATTCGGAGCGCAGCTTAGAAGCTTTGAAAACCTGGGTGCGCGGCGGTGGACGGCTGATTGCCTTGGAAGGAGCCGCAGCCTTTCTGGCTGGTAAAAAAGATTTTCTGTTGAAGGTTAAGTCTACGGATTCAACAGCTAACAAAAAGGGTAGCCCTTACCGCCTGCTAAAACCATACGCCAGCGCCGAGCGGGAGCAAATTGGCGAGCGGGTGCAAGGCAGCGTCTACCGCGTGCAACTCGACAACACCCATCCGCTGGCCTTCGGCTACGGCCCTACCTACTACGCGCTGGTGCGCGATACGCTTAACTACCGTTTTTTGGGAGAAGGTGGCTGGAACGTGGGGGTGCTCAAGCGCAACAGCTATGCAGCCGGGTTTGCTGGTCGCCAAGCCCAGCGCAAACTCACCGATACCTTTGTGCTCGGGGCGCAGGAAATGGGCCGCGGCCAAGTTGTGTACCTCGCCGACAACCCGCTTTTCCGGGGCTTCTGGCAAGGCGGCAAGCTGCTGTTTGGGAATGCGCTATTCTTTGTGGGCCAGTAAATAATGCAGCGTAGCACGGCCTGCAACGCGTACAATGGGTTGCCTGAACTAGTTGCGTCACTATCTTCAGCCACCAGGATACACAAAAAAGGCTTGCCACGTGGCAAGCCTTTTTTGTGTTAGCAAAGCAAGTGAATCACTGTGATTCTAGCTTTTCTGAAGCGCTAGTCTACTACGTCTTCCGCTTTGTTCTTTACGGCTTTAGCGCCTTTCTTCACGGCTTTGCCGGTTTTCTTGGCACCTTTCTCAACGGCTCTACCCGTTTTTTTGCCGGCGTGTTTTACGTCTTCCTTCGTGTTGTAGGCTTTCTGGCCAGCTTCGGTACGACCCGTGCGGGTTTCCGTTTTCACGGTACCATTGTCGCGGACGGTAGTGGTAGCTTTAGCACCACTGGCTTCGTCCTTTACTACTACTTTGTCGCCCTGGGCGAAGGCTGCGGTGGAGAAAGCTGCGGCAGCAAGCAGCATGAGGATCTTTTTCATGGTTGTAGGAAAGAGGTTGTTTATCGAACCTCGGTCCTTATACGGGGGCAGCAAAATAGGTTGCGTACGGTTCAGTTTTCTGAATCTGCACCTAACCCGGTAGTAACTGCCAAGGCAACTAAGGCAGGAGCAATGAGCTGTCACCGTAGCTTAGAAACCGATAGTCGTTAGCCAGTGCATGCTCATAAACCCGGCGCCAGTCGGGGCCTAGCAACGCAGCCACTAGCAGCAGCAGGGTGCTTTCGGGTTGATGAAAGTTGGTAATCAGCCCCCTAATCATCCGGAATTGGTAGCCCGGCGCAATGAGCAGCTGGGTGGTAGCGTGTAAAGCTTCTAGCTGCTGCTCATGCAGGTAATTCAGCAGGGCATACAACGCGTCGGCCGTAGGCAGGTCGGAGCCGGGCTCGTAGGGCTGCCACTGTGCTACGTGCGGTAATGCGTCGGTTGTTAGTAGGCCGGCATCAGCCTGTACGCCCAGCCAATACAGGCTCTCTAGGGTACGAAGGCTGGTGGTGCCCACCGCAATGAGTGGCTGGCTGCCATGCGCAAGCAACTGCCGCAACACCTGGGCCTCCACCACAAACGGCTCACCGTGCATGGCGTGGCCATCCATTCGGTCGGCTTTTACGGGCTGAAACGTACCGGCGCCCACATGCAGCGTAACGTGGGCCGTATCAACCCCATGCTCCGCTAAGTCGGCTAGCACCGCATCGGAGAAATGGAGGCCAGCAGTGGGGGCCGCTACGGCGCCTTCGTGCGCAGCGTACACCGTTTGGTAGCGCACTGCATCGGCTTCGGTATCGTCGCGGTTGAGGTAGGGGGGCAGGGGCAGATGGCCGGCTCCGCGCAGCACTTCGGCGAAAGGCAAAGATGCTGGCTGCCAGTTGAAGCGAATCAGTGAATAACCATCCGTAGCTTCCAGGCGCTCTGCCGTGAGAGTAGCCGGCTGGCCTTGGGCCGTGAAATCGAGCAGCACCGGCCCGCTTTTCCAGCGCTTGCCATTGCCAACCAGGCATTTCCAGGTACACTCGCCGGTTTGTTGCATGGCTAGTTCCACGGCGCGGTGCGGCGCTACGGGCTCCAAGCAAAATAGCTCTACCTGCCCACCAGTCGGCTTATGGCAGAAGAGCCGGGCCTGTACCACTTTCGTGTCATTGAAAACCAGCAGCGTATTGGCGGGTAACTCTTGCGGTAGATGCTGGAAAATCTGGTCGGTGATTTGGCCGGCCCGGTAGACCAACAGCTTCGACTGGTCCCTGTCGGGAAGGGGAGCGGGTGCTATCCGCTCGGGCGGCAGCGCATAGGTGTAGTCGAAGATGGAGAGGGAACGTGGGTCGGGAGCAGATGCGGGCATACCACAAAGGTAGAGCCCAGACCCTATTGTATAGAAATTCGGTCCTTCACCACCACAACTATGGGCACAAAAAACCGCTCCTAACAATTGATGCAGTCAGGAGCGGTACAAGGTTTACGCAGTGCTATTGGCGGCGGAAAATCAGCAGGTGTTGCTGAGGCAAGGCCTTTATATTTTCTACGAACACCAGCCCCAAGGCTTCCATTTCTTTGCGCACCTGGGCTTCGGTCATTTTGTGAATACGCTTGATCGGTACGTTGGGGTCCTCGGCGCGGTATTCCACCAAAGCTACCCGGCCGGTAGGGCGCAACGAGTTGCGGATGGAGCGCATCATCTCCCGTGGGTGGTCGAATTCGTGGTACGCATCCACGATAAGCACCACATCAACGCCTGCCTTGGGTAGGTTGGGGTTTTGCACCGTGCCTAAAATCGGCTCTACGTTCAGGGCGTTGTTGGAGGCTTTATGGTCGCGCAGGTATTCAATCATTTCGGGTTGAATATCCACGGCTAGCACCTTGCCTTGCGGTACCAGCGGGCTGATGCGGAACGAGAAATAGCCCGTGCCCGCACCAATGTCTGCTACTACATCGGTCGGTTTCAGTTTTAGCTCGCGCAACAAAACGTCGGTGCCTTCTTCCTCCTGCCGGTCGCCGCGCTCCAGCCATTCGGCACCCTCGTGGCCCATAACGTGCGCAATCTGGCGGCCTTGGTAGTATTTGCCAATGCCGTTGGGGTCTTGCGAAGGTCCCAGCCGGTAGCCACTGGTATCGGCTGCCGCGTCGGAAGATATACCGGCTGCAATGCGCTCCTCGGCTGCCATAGCCGAAGAACTCTCCATAGGAGTTTGGGTGCAAGCCGCAGGAAGCAACAATAAGGACAGGGAGGTAGTCCGAAGCAAAGAGGGGAAAAACATAGGCACGAGTGCAAATAAGTCGTGTTTAAGTAAACATCCTAACTATCGGAAGCGTTCGACGGGCTTTCAAAACAGTTGAGCTACCTGCTCAGATCAGCCGTCAGGGACATTGATGATGTTATTTTTTCGTCTGTTCCCCAACTTGAAGCGTACAAACCACGTTCCAGAACCTTCAAACAAACCTTTCTCTCTTATGAAGCACCTTTTCAACACCCTGTCGAAGCTAGCAGCCGTTGCGGCTGTAGGCCTGAGTATCAGTAGCTGCAACCGTGCCGAATACGCCATGTTGCCCAAAACTACGCCATACCATGCCACTTATGGTAGCGTAGTGAAACCAGCACCCGCTACGGCCACCGAGGAAACAGCAGTTGCAACGGCACCTAGCACGCCCCAGGTGGAAGAAGTAGCAGCTGAAGTGCCCGCTACTGCAGCGCCCACTACTGCCTCACCTGCTGTTGCTAGCCCAGCAACCCGAACTACGGCCCGTGTAGCACGCACCGCTACTCCTGCCACCACCACGCCTAGCAAGATGAGCGTACCACAGCGCGCATTACTAGCTAAAGTGAACAAGAAAGTAGACAAATTGGTGAGCAAGACTCAGACGATGAGTCGCAAAGAAGCGGCTTCACACGAAGAAGCCAACGCATTGAGCCGTAATATTAAGCTGGGTATTGTTTTGCTACTAATAGGCATACTCTTAGGTATATTCGGAGGTATAATTGGCGTGATAGGCCTCGTTTTTGTAGTCCTAGGTTTGATATTGCTCATTTTGGGCTTACTCGACGAAGTGTAAGACCATACTGGACGGCATGAAAAGCCCCGACCATACGCTATGGTCGGGGCTTTTTTATTTTCAGAATTATTATCGACCACTATGTGATAAAAGTTAAACAGAATAAGAAGTTACCTATACTTGGGTGGTATTTATCCAATTAGAATAATTTATTATGAAGTCAAATATTCGGTTTGGTGCGTTATGGGCTTTGCTAATAGCTGGTTTGAGTGGTTGCCAGAGCAGCCGCTTGCCTGGGTGGTTTCCACCAGTTGCCACTTATCATGCCTCGCCAGTTACAGCATTGCCTTCCAGTGATTCTGTTGCTCAAGGCAATATTTTAACCGCGAGAGTACCACAAGAACCGCCGGTTCTAACAGCGGCCTTACCAGTAGAACAGGCATCAGCAGAAACTCCTGTAATAAACCGCCCGCGTCACTTGCCTATCGCCGAGGTATTTAGTGAGCCATTACGACAGGCAACTCCACCTGATACAATTAGCAGTCAGCGAAGCACACGCCCTACTCCAAGCCAAATGCGTGATGGCGACATACTGAATACCGTTATCCACGTCGTTGGTGTTATTCTCCTAATTACAGCCGCTGTGCTCATCATTGCTTCTCTAGGTGCAACTGGTTGGGGAGCATTGACTGCTTTCTTTTATGGTATACTCTTTGTATGTTTTGCTCTACCGTTTCTACTATTCAAAAGCAGAAAGAGCACTAGCTATGTAAGGCGACAAGAGGCACGTGCGGCCCGTAGAGCCAGCAAAGGCCGCTAATAACTGCCTGCCATTACATAGGGTCTACATCGGCCACAAAACGGGCTTGCTTGTAGTCTTTTTGGTCTTTTACCACGTTGATGGCCGCCAGAATATCCGCTTTAGCAGCTTTGAGTACCGTGTGCTCCCGGCTAAGCTTGATGGTGATTTCCTGCAAGTAGAAGTTGCGGATGCGGAAGATATACGGTGCTTCCGGACCCAATACCGCCTCCCGGCCCAGCCGAGCCACTAGCTCACCGGTAAGCAAAATAGCGGCCCGCTCACACAACAGCTGGTCCATGTGCTTCACCACCAGCCGAATGACGCGCATAAAGGGCGGGTAGCCATGCTCACGCCGTTGCGTGATTTCGTAGTCGTAAAACTCCAGATAGTCGTTGCGAATCACCTTGTCGAAGATGACCTGCAACGGGTCGGCTGTCTGGATGATGACTTTGCCTTTTTTGCCTTTACGGCCTGCTCGGCCACTAACCTGCACAAACATCTGGAACGCGCGTTCGTGCGCCCGGAAATCGGGGTAGTGAATAATGCTGTCGGCGTTGATGATGCCCACTAAGCTCACGTTGGCAAAATCCAGCCCCTTCGTTACCATCTGAGTACCTACCAGAATATTGGTTTTCTGCTGCTCGAAGTCGCCGATGATTTGCTGGTAGGAGTTTTTGGCGCGCGTAGTATCCAGGTCCATGCGCTGCACATTGGCCGCGGGCAGCATCACCTTCAGGTCGTCTTCTATCTTCTCGGTGCCGAAGCCTACGCTCTTGAGGTTGCGCGAACCGCAGGCCGGACACTCCACCGGCATCCGGTCGTGGTAGCCGCAGTAGTGGCAGCGTAACTCGTGGGCGTGCTTGTGGTAGCTTAGGCTTACGGCGCAGTTCATGCACTTCGGAATCCAGCCGCAATCCACGCAGTTGATGAACGGGGAGTAGCCACGCCGGTTCTGAAACAGAATCACCTGCTCCTTGAGGCTCAGCTTAGATTCCATAGCCGATAATAGCTCAGGCGTGAAGTGGTTGAGCATTTTCTTGGCTTCGCGGCTCTTGCGCGTATCTACCAACTCTATTTCCGGTAAGCCTGCTTCGCCAAACCGCTTGCTAAGCGTCACGAGGCCGTAGCGGCCAGTACGGGTCTGGTAGAACGTTTCCACGGCGGGCGTTGCGGAGCCAAGCAAGGTTTTGGCCCCCTGGAAATTAGCCATCATCAGGGCTACTTCACGGGCATTATAGCGCGGGGCGGGGTCGTACTGCTTGTAGCTCGATTCGTGTTCCTCATCCACAATAACCAAGGCCAGGTTGTCGAATGGTAGAAACACGGCCGAGCGCACCCCAATCACCACCTGAAACCGTCCCGACAGCACACCGTTCCACACTTCTACCCGCTCGTTGTCAGAGAATTTGGAGTGGTACACACCCAGCCGGGAGCCAAACACGCGCATCAGGCGCGTTACAATCTGGGCGGTGAGGGCAATTTCCGGCAGCAGATAAAGCACCTGACCGCCGCCATCCAGCGCATCACGAATCAGGTCGATGTAAATTTCTGTTTTACCCGCGCCCGTCACGCCGTGTAGCAGCACAATGTCTTTGGTACTAAACAAGCGCATCACTTCGTCGCGGGCCTGGGTTTGGGCTTCGCTCAGCGTGAAATGCATATTGGCCTGCGTGGCATCATCAAGCGGAAAGCGCGACACAATTACGTCGAACTGCTCTAGCACCCCGTTTTTTATCAGCGTGTTTACCGCAGAAGGGGAGAGGTGTGGTGCCGAAGTGAGGTAGGCCTTCTCGATGCCATTCTGGTTGGTGAATTCGTTTTGATACACCGGTACCTTTTGCAGGTAGCGCATCAGCACATCAAGCTGCTTGGGGCGGGGGGCCAGCTGAGCAAACAGGCTTTCCAGCGCGGCTTCGGCCACAAAATGATGCGCTAGCCGCACCTTCTTCACCACTTTCGGCGCGTACTTATCCGACAAGTGCTCGAACAGAAAAACCACGTCTTTCTGCATCAGGCTTTTAATCACCTTGTGGAATGATGCCACGCCCAGCAGGTCGCCAACCTCAGTGAACGTCAACGATTTGCCGTCCTCGCCGGTGCTCAGGGTTTCTACAATCTTCTCTTCCTGCTCACTGAGTGGGTACGGAGCTGAGTCTCGCACAAAGGAAGGATGCAGCTGCACCCTTGATTCGGAGCTGAGCTTGAGGGCCGCTGGCAGGGCGGCGTTTATCACCTCACCCAGGGTGCACATATAGTAGTCGGCAATCCAACGGAATAGTTGGAGCTGAGGCTGCGTGACAACGGGTGCGTCGTCGATAAACTCCAGAATGTATTTGGCCTGATACTCCTTAGGCGGGGTTTCGTGTACGGCGGCCACAATGCAGCTTAGCGTCCGTTTGGCCCCAAACTGCACAATCACGCGCCCCCCAATCACCACTTGGTCATTTAGCTCGTACGGGACGCGGTAAGTATAGAGCTTGGGCAGCGGCAGCGGCAGAATCACGTCGGCGAATAGCGTGACACGGTCGGCAGCTGGTTCTGGCTGCGGCTGAACAAAGTCGAACGTAAGACTCAAAGGAAAAGCAATCTGAAAGCGAAAGGTAAAGATAACAAGGTGCTACCCGAGCCGGGTGCCTGCTGCAATAAAATCATGGGTTGCTACAGCTATATAGCTGGCAATGAAACTCTGAACAACAAGTTGAAGCGAATAGCATTGATGGAAAATGAACGACTGGAAAAATAAAACCCGGCCATGTGGGGCCGGGTTTTAAAATCCTCTTCAATCAGGAAGCATCTGCAGTTTCGTCGGGGGCTGCCGGTTTGCGCCGGGAGGGACGCGAAGGCCGTTTGGGCTTTTCAGCCGGTGGTTCGGGTGCTGCTGCAGGTTTAGCCACTGCCTTCCGACGCCGAGCAGCCGATGCGGCTGGTGTGTCCGTTGCAGAAACTTCAGGTGTGGGCGCCGCCTCCTTGGGTTTTGCGACTGTCTTTCGAGCTTTCGGCTTGGCTTTGTCTGACGTTGGCTTAGCCACGGGAGTAGCCTCCTGCTTGGGTTTGCGGTTAGCTGGCTTGGCCTTTTTAGGTGCTGAAGCAATAGGTACCGAAACGGGAGCTGGTTCAGCCATACCCTCCGGCAACGATTCAGGAACAGCAGTATCAGGCGCTGAAGCCGTTGCGGTGCCTGCTGGCTGCTGTGGCGCTATGGCAGGAACCGGATTGTCGGCCGGTACGGTGGGCTGTGCTTCTGCTTGAGGCGCAGAAATGGCGCTACGGGCGTTACCCGTGCGGAGCGTAGCCTGCCCTGAAGCGCTCAACCGCCCGGAAGCCCCCGTTCCTTGTACCGGCGGAATTGCGCTGGCAACGGGCAGGCGAACAGGCTCTACCGGTGTAGTAATTGTTGCCGATGGGGGGCTTTGTGGCTCCGCTGGCGTGGAAACAGCCGTAATCGGGGTAGGAGGTGTATCAGATGGCTCTGTAGTGGAAACTACAGCTTCTGGCTGTTCTTCCTGTGGTGCAGGCGGGGTTGCATACAGCGTTTTGATGCGCGAGTCAGGACGGCGCGGTTTCCGTAAGGCAGCAGCACGTACTTCACTAGCCGAACGGCCGGTGCGCGGTGGGCGCTGTGCATTTGGTAGTGGCGTAGCAGATACAACAGGTTCTGTGGCGCTTTCCTGTTCAGCAAGCGGGGTAGCAGAAGCATCTGCCGTTACTGCTTCACCGGCCGTCAACTCAACGTCTGTCGTAGGCATGGGCTCTTCCGTCACAGACACTGTGTCTACTACGGACGATGGTGCTGCAATTTCCGTATCCCCGCTTCCTTGCTTGCGGCCTCTGTTGCGGCGCGATGCCCGCTTGCGGCGTTCCAGCGCTGTTTGCAATGGGGCTTCAGGGTCGAGAAGCACAGTAACAGCAGCACCATTTTCGTTGGTTGCTGGCTGCGTTTCCAATGGGGTAGCAGTTGCTTCCTCAGAAACTATTGCACTGTTAGCCGCAGCAGCTTCTTCAGCCAGTCGGGCAGCGTGCTTCTTTTTATTGCGTTTGGCTCCGCCTCGGCTACGGCGTTTTTTCTTCGGTTGCGCCGTTTCCTCCATGGCTTCTGCCAGTGACTCGGCTTCACTTACCTGCCCTTCCGGCTCTATCTCGCCATGAGATATAGGTTCCACTGGTTCTGGCTGCCTGACAGGTTCAGCAGTTGTCAATGGCTCCTTAGAAGAATCATCACCGACATCAATCCGCTCCTCGTCGTCGTCCTCCGGCTCTGGTACAGGCACCGGCTTTGGTAGCGGCAGGTTTTCTAGGCGCTTGCGCACATCCAGAATCTCCATGCGCATATCGGCCCGGCCAGCTAGCTTTTCTAAGCGTTCCAAGGTGCTCACCAAAAACTGCCGATGCTCGGGGGCCGCTTCGTGCAATGGCCGATGGTTTAACGCCTGCCGTACCGAATCCCATTCTTTGCGGAAACGACCAAAGTCAGCATCGAAATAAGTGCGTGCAAACCGCTCCCAAATATAATCTTCGGCTACGGGCGAAGGATGCAGCATATCGGCTGCGTAGAAACGGTAGTCGCGTAAGTCGTCTAGTAGCAGTTCGTAGGCGGGGAAGTACGAAACATCGGGTAGCAACTCACTCAAATAATGGCATGCCACCCGTAGCACCGATTTGCTAACGGCATTCAATGGCAGCGTATCCTTCAAATGACGCACCGGACTGACGGTCAGTACAAAGCGCAGTTTTGGATTACGCAAGCGCAAGTACGCGTGCGTTTCGGCTACAGCGTTGATGATTTCATCAGGTGTCAAAAGCTCTTTGTCGAACTTCTCACCAGGCATTTTATGGCAATTGCTTACTAACTCATCCGTTTCCTTCAACCGATACACCCAAGCGGAGCCAAGCGTGAGAATCACCGTATCGGCTGTAGCCAGAAATACGCCAGTGTCCCGCAACACCTGCTGCAAGGTTTGAAGCAAGTCCACCGGGGAGTTGGCGCCCAGTGTAGCGTGCAAATCATAGCTCTGCCAGCGTCCTCGGGCTTCAACTACGTGCTGTTGCCAATCAGTATCCTCGCCGGCCGCTGCCCGAAGCAACTTGCATGCAGAAATTGGGTTGAACACCGTACCAAAAGGATTGGCTAAGGCATGTATTTTAGCTTCTGCCAGCCGAGCCCCAATGGTATCGGAAAAGCAGGAGCCAATAGTCAGCACACGTGCCGAAAGCGGCAGTTGCTGAGGAGCGGGAATAAGAGGTAATTCAGTGCGAAACATTCCTAACAAATACAGCCAAAACCAGCCAACGGGCAGGCAACCTACTCAACTTAGTTCGTACAGCCAAAACTTGGGTTTTGCCTGAAACTATAACGCAATCTGCTGCCTGGCTTCGACAACTCTTGCTACCAATTTAGTAGAGAGCATATTGCTTGCAGAGGGGTAACAGGAGTTTTCAAGCTATGCAATCAAAAAAGGCCCGACTGCATAACAGACGGGCCTCTTCCAAAATTCAAGTAGGCTTACTCAGCTACTACGTTGAAGCGCACTTTGTGCTTCACTTCGCGGTGCAGATCCACGGTGGCGGTGTATTCACCTACGGAACCGGGCTCCTGGTCGAACGACAGACGCTTGCGCTCCACATCGATGCCTTTGCCTTTTAGCGCTTCAGCAAGCTGAAGCGTGGTTACGCGGCCGAAGATTTTGCCGCTTTCACCCACTTTCGCCGGAATCTCAAGAACTACGTCCCCAATTTTGTCAGCAATTGCCTGGGCGTCGCCTTTGATTTTGTCAGCCTTATGAGCAGCCTGACGGATGTTTTCAGCAACAATTTTCTTGTTGGTTTTGTCGGCTAGGATAGCCAAGCCCTGCGGAAGCAGGTAGTTGCGACCGAAACCAGGCTTCACCGTTACGGTGTCGTTCTTGTAGCCCAGGCCCTTTACGTCGTCTTTCAGAATTACTTCCATGATTGTTTAAATTGTTGATTGTCAGTTGTTGAATTGTTGATTGAAAGGCATTCTGAGTAGTCAGCCACTTAACAATCAACAAGCAACAATTCAACAATCATCTATTTCAAAGAGTCGGTTACGTACGGCATGAGGGCCAAGTGACGGGCTTTGGCCACGGCTTGAGCTACTTTGCGCTGAAACTTCAGGCTAGTGCCTGTGATACGGCGGGGCAGAATACGGCCCTGCTCGTTCACAAACTTCAGCAGGAAGTTTGGATCCTTGTAATCAACATACTTGATGCCGTTCTTTTTGAAGCGGCAGTACTTTTTGCGGGTATCCTGCTTGTGGATACGTTCGTTGGCGAGGCTCATCTGCTAAATTACTGGGCTACGGCTTCCGATTGTTTCTGTGCTTTCTGCTGGTTCATCTCCCCGTTGCGGCGGCGCTGGCTGTACGAAACAGCGTGCTTGTCCATAACAGTGGTGAGGAAGCGGATTACCCGCTCATCCCGACGGAAGGCGAGTTCCAGCGTATCCACGATGTTGCCCGAGCCAGTGAACTCCACGAGGAAGTAATAGCCGGTATTTTTTTTCTGAATTGGATACGCCAGTTTCTTCAGGCCCCAAGCTTCAGTGTTGATGATGTCGGCGCTATTTTCCTTAAGCACCTGCGAGAACTTCTCGACCGTCTCTTGCACTTGACCCTCGTTTAGCACGGGAGTCAAAATGAAGACCGTCTCGTAATTTCTTACTTCCATTACGACGGGGTAGAATTGATGTGTGAAAAAATTAATGAGCCGGCAAAGATACGGTTTTCTCCAAGCAATACACAGTATACCGTATGGAATTATTTATAGTAGCAATTCTCTAACAATTTGTGGCTCAGACAGCAAACCTCTGTCCACTAAAAGTAGTTGCTAAAGAAGTTGAGTAGGGGAGTGTAGAGTAGGAATCAGCTAGCAATGGCAAGTATGTCGTCACCTATATACTAATAGGTACAAGGTATCATTTTTTAGAATCATTCTAAGCAAGCTTGCTAGGGCGATAATTAGCCTGTCTGGGTTTGTTCTCTACGATTCCTGACCTACATTTGTGGCCTTGAAGCACCCCCGCGTTTCTTTCTTTCCAGTAAAATTGTGCTATGAATAGCATTCGCCTACGTTCTTTTTCTCACTTCTTTCTAGCTCTGTTCCTGACGCTTGCTGCCGTAGGTAATTCCTCGGCGCAGGATGTAGGGGCGGCCCCGGCCGTGAGCAAAGAAGGGGTAACCCCCGGTAGTTCTGATGCCGGTAATGCTGGTGCCGCCGCTACGCCTGCGGCTGCCGCAACTCCCGGTGCTGGTGGTGGCGATGCTGCTGCTATTGCTGCTGGCGATGCCCTCTTTAAAGGTAACTGTGCCCAGTGCCACGCTGTGAATGATGTGGTGGTGGGGCCGGCCCTGGCTGGTATCACCAAGCGTCGCCCGGTTTCCTGGCTGATTCCGTGGATTAAGAATTCCAGCAAGGTAGTAGCCAGTGGCGATGAGTATGCTGTGAAGCTATTCAATCAGTACCAGAAGCAGCAGATGCCTAGCTTCCAGCTGTCGGATCAGGAAATTACCTCTATCCTAGCTTGGGTTACTTCGCAAGAAGGTGGTGGTAAGGCTGCTACTGGTGGTGGAGCCGGTACCGACAAAGCAGATCCTGCAACGGATACCAAACTTGGTGCCGGTGCTGAAGGTGGTGCTGGTCAGTATGCTGATGTGCTGCTGATTGTATTGGTAGTGGTATTGATTGTGCTGGTGGTAACACTGGTCATCATTGCCAACATCATGAAGGATGTGCTACGTGGTCGGAAAGACTTGGATGGCCGCGATATTGAAATCCTGGAGCAGCGCTTTGATTGGAGCAAGCTGTATAAGTCGTCAGCTATCCGCATTGGTGCTGGGGTTGTATTCACCTTGGTTATTCTATACGAGTCAGTGCAAGGTGCTATGGGCGTTGGTCTGACTCAGGGCTATCAGCCAACACAGCCAATTGCCTTCTCACACAAGCTGCACGCCGGTGAAAACCAAATCAACTGCGCTTACTGTCACACATCGGTGTATAAGAGCAAGTCGGCTAACATTCCTTCTGCCAACATCTGTATGAACTGCCACTCGCAGATTAAAACGGAGTCGCAGGAAATCAAGAAGATTTATCGCGCCATCGAGCGTAAGCAGCCTATTCAGTGGGTACGTATTCACAACCTGCCTGATTTAGCTTACTTCAACCACTCGCAGCACACGCAGGTTGGTGGCATTGAGTGCCAGACTTGCCACGGTCCTATCCAAAATATGGATGTGGTGTATCAGTACTCGCCGCTCACGATGGGCTGGTGCATTAACTGCCACCGCGAAACACCGCTTAACACCAAAGGCAACGGGTACTACAATAACCTTGTGAAGCTACACGACCAGGCCAACGGTGCTGCCCCCTTTACGGTGTCGTCGAATGGTGGTACGGAATGCTCGAAGTGCCACTACTAACTGATTGATTTTGCTTGACTCTCTTGAAGCGCTATGCTTTAGAGGGTCAAGCAAAGCATATAGCACAAGTCTCCCAAAACAAGCCTTCAAACTTAAGATGCTGTGCGTTGGCTCACCATCTTAAGACCCATAAGTCTCTATAACAAATGCAAGACTCGCCTAAGTACTGGAAGGGAATTGAGGAATTAGAGAACTCGCCAGAGTTCACGAAAAACGCGTTCAGCGAGTTTGGGGATTTCTTGCCCATGAAGGAAGCTCATGGCTCTTCGGATGCCTCAGTCGCTCCACGTCGTGATTTCCTCAAACTCATGGGCTTCGGTATTGCAGCTGCTACGCTGGCGAGCTGCGAAACCCCCATCCGTAAGGCAATTCCCTACCTCAACAAACCCGAAGAAGTAGATCCAGGCATTGCCAACTTTTACGCTTCCACTTACTTCAACGGTTCTGATTACAACAGCATCTTGGTGAAAACCCGCGAGGGCCGGCCAATCAAGCTGGAAGGCAACCCGGAGTCTCCTATCACGCGTGGTGGCCTGTCGGCTCGCGCGCAGGCTGCTGTTCTGAATCTTTACGATAAAGGCCGTTTACAGCACTTCACGATTAAAGGCAACAAGGCTGATAAGGATAAGGTAGACCAGGAAATTCGTGCCAAGTTGGCAAGTGCTACTGGTCGGATTGCCATCGTGTCGCCAACTATCATTAGCCCGAGCACCAAGAAGGTTATTGCTGAGTTTGCTGCCCGGTATCCAAATACCGAACACGTAATGTATGATGCCAACTCGCAGTCGGCACTCCTACGTGCAAACGGCGGTGTATTGCCAGCTTACGACTTCAGCAAAGCTGACATAATTGTTAGTCTGGGTGCTGATTTCCTTGGTACCTGGATTTCTCCAGTTGAGTACGCGCCTCAGTATATTACTAACCGTAAGGTTTCGAGTGAGAAGAAGAGCATGTCGCGGCATTATCAGTTCGAGACAATGCTGACTCTGACTGGTTCGAATGCTGACGTGCGCGTTCCAATTAAGCCATCTGAAATGGGGTCTACTACGCTAGCCCTGTACAATGAAATAGTAGGTGGTGGTAGTGGCAACGCCAGCAAAGAAGTTAAGAAGGTAGCTACAGAGTTGAAAGCAGCACGAGGCCGTAGCCTTGTAGTATCGGGTTCCAATGATGTTGCTATCCAAACTCTGGTAGCCGCCATCAACCAAAGCCTCGGCAACGTAGGCGCATCAGTTGACCTGACAAGCCCATCGTTGGTGCGCCAAGGTGATGATGCTCGCTTGCTGCGTTTGGTGAATGATATGAATGCTGGCAGTGTTGGCGCCGTTATTTTCTATAATGCCAACCCTGCTTACGACCACCCTCTAGCAGAGAAAGTGAAAAGCGGAATTGCTAAAGTTCCTGTAAGCATTTCGCTCAACGACCGTCTGGACGAGACGGGCGCTCTTTGCTACTACGCTTGCCCCGACCATAACTTCCTCGAATCGTGGAACGACTTCGAGCCTAAGCGTGGCTACCTCAGCCTGTCGCAGCCTGCTATTTCGCCTTTATTTGCAACACGCCAAGCACAGGACAGCTTGCTGGTGTGGGCTGGTAATCCAAAGTCTTATTATAACTACCTGCGCGATTCGTGGCGCGGTGTGCTGACTGGTGATTTCCAAAAAGCTTGGGACAAAGCAGTACACGATGGTGTGGCAGTTGGTACACTGTCTCCGGCAACTCAAGCACAGTTAGCACCTGCCATGTCGGTGGATCAAGCTGTTTCTGCGGTTTCTTCTGCGCCTAAGGTGAATGGAGTAGAACTCTGCTTGTATGAAAAAGTAGGTATCGGCTCAGGTAGCTGCGAAGCCAATAATCCTTGGTTGCAGGAACTTCCAGATCCGGTTACTAAAGCCACTTGGGGCAACTACGTTGCTGTTCCGCGTGATATGGCGGTAACCAACAAATGGGAGCAAAATGATGTGCTCCGTGTTTCGGTTAATGGGGCTAAGCCTATCGAACTACCAGTGCTGATTCAGCCGGGTCAAGCAAAGGGCACCGTTAGCATTGCTATAGGGTACGGCCGCGAGAAGGCAGGTCGAGTAGGGGACAAAGTGGGAGCAAACGCTTACCCTCTAGCTGTCGTGCGCGACAATAGCCTAGTGTACTCTAATGTGGTGACGTTAGAGAAAACCGACGCTACTTCGCCAATCGCCCAAACCCAGACTCACCACACTATCATGGACCGCAAGTCCGTGGTACAAGAGGCTACTCTGGCACAATACATCAAGAACCCTAAGGAAGTAACGGAATACGAGACCATTTCCACTCCTGATGGGCCACAGAAGCCTAATAAGGTTTCGTTGTGGCAGGACTACGAATACAAAAATCACCACTGGGGTATGGCTATCGACCTCAACTCGTGCATTGGCTGTGGCTCTTGCGTGATTGGGTGTCAAGTGGAGAACAACGTTGCTGTAGTAGGTAAACAAGAGGTTATCAACCGCCGCGAAATGCACTGGTTGCGCATCGACCGTTACTACAGTTCGGACGCTCACAAAGAGGATTTCGAAGAAAAGGGCAAGCTCTCTACTTATGAGGCTATGGAGCATCCGTCGGAAAACCCGTCGGTTATCTTCCAGCCGATGATGTGCCAGCATTGCAACCACGCTCCTTGCGAAACAGTGTGCCCCGTACTTGCTACCACGCATAGTTCGGAAGGCCTAAACCAAATGACCTATAACCGTTGCGTTGGTACGCGTTACTGCGCTAATAACTGCCCGTATAAGGTTCGCCGCTTCAACTGGTTCTCTTACTACTCCAACGAGAAGTTCGAAGATGTGAACAGCCACATGTTCACGGATCTTGGCCGCATGGTGCTGAACCCTGACGTAACTGTACGGGCACGTGGTGTGATGGAGAAGTGCAGCTTCTGCGTTCAGCGTATCCAGCTTGCTAAGCTTGAAGCCAAGAAAGAAAAGCGTCGCCCGAAAGATGGTGAAGTTGTAACCGCTTGCGCTCAGTCTTGCCCTACTCAAGCAATTACATTCGGTGATTTGCGCGACCCAGAAACTCGTGTTGCACAAATCTGGCGCCGTGAGGACGGTGAGCGTGCCTTCAAAGTAATTG
Source organism: Hymenobacter telluris (assembly GCF_017313265.1). Classification (GTDB taxonomy): domain Bacteria; phylum Bacteroidota; class Bacteroidia; order Cytophagales; family Hymenobacteraceae; genus Hymenobacter; species Hymenobacter telluris. The sequence continues at coordinate 62,998 of NZ_JAFLQZ010000007.1, forward strand.
ATTCTATCAACACCCAGCCGAACATCACGTACCTGACTAAGATCCGGAACAGAGACAAGTCAGAGTTTAACGCCTAGGCCAGATTGGGGGTCTGGGGCTTAGAACCTTGGATTTCGCGTTAGGCCACAGAGGAGAAGTTCAGTCCCTGAGTTCCCAAACCCTACTAAAATTCACAAACATATGCAGCACGTATCGCCTGTACGGGAGCCGCTCGTAACCGGGGGGAAAACGTACCACGACGTAACACAGGATATCTGCCGTCAGGTAGAAGCCAAACCCAACATCCGTTGGATGGCTGCCCTTAGCGTTGCCCTTTTCTTCCTTGGTGTATTTCTCTATTCAGTTTACCGGACTTTGTGGTACGGTATCGGGGAATGGGGATTGAATAAAACAGTAGGTTGGGCCTGGGACATCACCAACTTCGTATGGTGGGTAGGTATCGGTCACGCCGGCACCTTGATTTCAGCCGTACTGTTGCTGTTCCGTCAGAAGTGGCGCTCATCCATCAACCGTGCAGCTGAGGCCATGACCATTTTCGCCGTTATCTGCGCGGCTATGTTCCCAGTGTTGCACATGGGCCGGCCTTGGTTGGCTTATTGGGTATTCCCGTTGCAAAATACGTTTGGTTCGTTGTGGGTGAACTTCAACTCCCCTCTATTGTGGGACGTGTTTGCCATCTCGACTTACTTTACAGTGTCGCTGGTATTCTGGTATACAGGTCTGGTTCCTGACTTTGCTACTATTCGCGACCGTGCGAAAGGGCCGATTGCTAAAGTAGCTTACTCGCTACTCAGCTTCGGCTGGAAGGGTTCGGCCAAACATTGGTCGCGGTACGAAACGGTTTCCCTGATTCTAGCTGGTGTGTCAACACCACTTGTACTCTCGGTACACACCATTGTATCGATGGACTTTGCTACATCGGTTGTACCGGGTTGGCACACTACTATCTTCCCGCCCTACTTCGTTGCGGGGGCTATCTTCTCCGGTTTCGCCATGGTGCTCACGCTGATGCTTATCACACGTGTAGTATTCAAGCTGGAGGATTATATCACCTTGGAGCATATTGCCCTCATGAATAAAATCATGATGGTAACGGGGTCGATTGTGGGGGTAGCCTATATCACTGAGTTTTTCATTGCTTGGTATTCGCAAGTGGAATTCGAGCAGTACGCTTTCATCAACCGGGCAACAGGTCCATACTGGTGGGCTTACTGGTCGATGATGACGTGCAACGTAATTTCTCCCCAGTTGGTGTGGATTCGTCGCATTCGCTACAGCATTCCAGCTACGTTCGTACTGTCTATCATTGTAAACATCGGGATGTGGTTTGAGCGTTTCGTAATTATTGTGACCTCACTGCACCGTGACTACTTGCCTTCTAGCTGGGTTATGTTCTCGCCTAGCATCATCGACATCGGTATTTATGTGGGTACACTAGGCTTGTTCTTCACTTTGTTCCTTCTCTTCGCCAAGTTCTTCCCAGTGGTAAACATGGCCGAAGTGAAAACTATTCTGAAATACACGGTAGATAATGGCCCAACTTACACTGGTAACCATGGTCACCACGATCAAGCTCACCAACCAGCCACCCACGGCGTTCCGGCTTCGGCACCCGTAAATTATGACAAGCATGAGTAAGCGCTTTGCCCTCGGAATCTTCGATGACGAAGATGTGCTGCTGCACGCAATTGAAAACGTACGCGAAGCAGGAGTGAAGATTTATGAAGTATTCACTCCCTTCCCCATTCACGGTATTGATGATGCACTGGGGATAGAACGTTCCCGCTTGCCAATTGCAGCTTTTTTCCTAGGCATGACGGGCCTTTCCTTCGCATTGTGGATGCAGATCTACATGCTCGGCTTCGACTGGCCAATGATCATCGGTGGTAAGCCTCATATTGCACTGCCAGCATTCATTCCTGTAGCCTTTGAATTGACAGTATTCTTTACCTGTCATGGAATGGTCATCACTTTCTACACCATCAGTAGCCTGTATCCACGCTGGAAAACTCCCGTGTTGGATGTACGATCAACCGACGACAAGTTCGTGGTGGCAATAGAGATGAACGAGAAAACCGATCTGAATCATCTGACACAACTGCTGCGTGCTAATGGCGCATCAGAAGTGAACGAAAAAGAAATGACCAAATTCTAATGACGCATTCGCTGAAACTAGGTTTGCAAGCGTCGGCTATTCTGTTTGCTTCAGTGCTGACAACAGGTTGCAACCGTGCCGATGACCCCGGCCTCGAGTATGCACCGCAGATGTATGAGTCTATTCCATACGATCCGCTGAGGCAGTTTGACGTTAATACCATTAATCCAATGGGTATTAATGAGCGCACTCCTGTAGTGGGAACTGTACCGGTAGGAAAGCTTAACTACTATTCGCACATTCCAAAAGACAGTGTTGGAATTGCAGAACGGGTGCTAAGAAATCCTTATTCCTATACAAAGGATAACCTGCAAGAAGGACAAGTGCTTTACGTCCGCAACTGCCAGCACTGCCATGGTGAACAGGGAGATGGGCAAGGGCCAGTAGGTGCGAAGTTTAAAGGTGTGCCGAACTATTCCGCCGGTGCTTACAAGACCATGAATGACGGTCATATATACCATGTCATTCAATGGGGCCGCAACCGGATGATGCCGCATGGTTCGCAAGTGAACCCGAGCGAAAGATGGAAGATTGCCATGTATGTGCGGATGCTACAACAGGGAAAAGGCCCTGATGGAATGACCGACTTTCTAAAGGCAAAAGGTCAAGACGCGGGCCAAACTTCCGAATCAACAGATTCTCAAAATCAAGGTCCGGTTCAAGAAGCACAAGCTGATAAAGCTTCTGCTACACCCGGGCAAGGTGGAACAGAAGCACGAAACGGAACAAATCAATCAAGCGAAACGGCTAAACCGCAGAACTAATGGCAACACTGACGCATCAAGAAAGCGTTACGGCCGAATACCTACAGGTTTCGCCTAACGCTCGGAAAAGATTCATCACTATTATCGTCGCCGGTGTCATTCTACTGGTAATAGGTCTACTGTTAGCTGCATTTCATGTTGGCGAAGCAGCACATGAAGGAGCCGCGGCACACGGTGCCGTCGCTGGCCACGAAGGAGCAGCTCATCACGGCAGTCCTATTTGGATTAAGCGTTTACTCGTGAGCCTTTGGCATAATAATGTATTCTTCACAGGAGTGTCTGTGATAGGAACAGTATTTATGGCCATCCAATATGTAGCTTATGCAGGTTGGTCGGTTCTGATTAAGCGCATCAATGAAGCAATGAGTGCTTGGGTTTTACCCGGTGGTGTACTATTGGTTCTCATTTTTGGGATTAGCCTCATCAACAACGACATTTTCCACTGGACGCTACCAGGGATTATGACTAAAGGAAATCCTAACTATGATCATATCATTGCTGGGAAAGCAGGCTTCTTGAGCGTGCCCTTCTATCTGATTCGCACGATTTCCTATATCACCATCTGGGTTGTTTTTACCAATAAGCTGCGGGCATTGTCTCTAGCTGAAGACTTAAATGGTGGTACCGAGTATTTCCATAAAAGCATCACTGCATCAGCCTTGTTCTTGGTACTGTTTGCTGTAACCTCTTCGATGTCTGCTTGGGACTGGGTAATGTCGATTGACACTCACTGGTTTTCAACGATGTTTGGTTGGTATGTATTTGCTTCTTGGTGGGTATCAGGTATTGCTGCTACTACGCTTTGCGTGATTATCCTGAAGCAGATGGGGTATCTCTCATTCGTACAGGCGGGTCACTTACATGACTTAGGTAAATTCATGTTTGGTTTCAGCATTTTCTGGACCTATGTATGGTTTTCACAGTTTATGCTCATTTGGTACGCTAACCTACCCGAAGAGTCAGTGTACTTCAACCAGCGGTTAGGTGGCTTCAATGGCCAGTACACATGGCTGTTCTTCTTCAATCTGCTAATCAACTTTGCCTTCCCTTTCTTGGTCATGATGACGCGTGATGCTAAGCGTCAGATGATCATGCTGAAGATTGTTAGTATTGCTATTTTGATTGGTCACTGGTTTGATTTCTATTTAATGATCATGCCTGCAACTATGCAAGCCAATAACGGGTTTGTAATAGAGTTCGGAGTGGCGTTGGTATTCTTGGGTAGCTTCCTTTTGTTGCTTACCAAGCGTCTGTCTCAGGCATCGTTGGTACCATTGCACCATCCTTTCCTCGACGAGAGCATCCACCATACCACTTAATATTAGATCTGAGTCGCTAATGCTTGGCTACAGATTTCGAGGTCAAGTATTAGTGCCTAAGTTCTTGTTTCTAACTTCTACAAAATGACTACTCTTGGTGTTTTGTTGGTACTGGTGTTACTGCTGGTCGTTTTCGGCTTGTTGTTTCGACTCCAGATTCTGACTTCAATTTTTTCTGGTAGCTCGGCCCGCGAATTTGGGACAAGTAACCGCGTTAATGCGGTGCTAATGCTTGTGTTCTTGGTAGTTGGGGGTGCTGCGTTTGCTTGGTCTTTCGGTGACAATTTCAATAAAATGAATCCGCCGATTGCTTCAGTACATGGACATGCCACTGAGCGTATGTTCTGGATTACGATGATCATCATCGGAATAGTGTTTGTACTGACGCAGATTCTGCTATTCGTTTACTCCTATAAATATCAGCACAAGGAAGGCCAGCGTGCTTATTTCTTTCCTCACAACAACAAGATTGAGATTATCTGGACAATCATCCCAGCCATTGTAATGGCTGCGCTGGTGTTTGCTGGGTGGAAAGAATGGACCCGCATTACTGGTCCGGCTCCGAAGGATGCGGTAGTGCTTGAAGTAATGGGCAAACAGTTCAACTGGTTGGTACGTTACCCAGGCCGCGACCTGAAATTAGGCGTTGTGAATTACCGTCTTATCGACGCCACCAATGAATTTGGCTTTGATTTGAGTGACAAGTCAGGTCTTGATGACTTTGTGCCTAGTGAAATTCATATTCCTAAGGGGCATCCTGTACTGTTGAAGATCCGCTCACGCGACGTATTGCATGCAGTGTATATGCCGCATTTTCGTGTGCAGATGTATGCAGTGCCAGGTATGCCAACCAAGTTCTGGTTTACACCAACAAAGACCACCGACGAGATGCGGGCTCAGTTAGGTAATCCTAAGTTTGATTACGAATTGGCCTGCAACCAGATCTGTGGCCGTGGGCACTTTGCAATGAAATACAAGATTATTGTTGATGAACCAGATGATTATGTAGCTTGGTTTTCTCAGCAAAAGTCATTCTCAGAACAGAATCCTGACGTGCTAGCTTCTTTTAAACAGAAGGAAGAGAAGCTAGTTGTAAAGAAAGCAGCAGCTGTAATTGAAACTCCTGCTGCTAAGGCTTCGCTCTAATTTCACTTAGTTAATCGCACGCTTTTTATATGGCTGCTAATCTTCCAACTCAAGCGCAAGTGCAAGGCGGTATCGGTGTGACCGAACCGCACACTACGCACGATGAGCACGCGCTGCATGATGATCATCATCATGATCAGCATTGGCTCTTCAAGTATGTGTTCAGCACCGACCATAAGGTCATTGCCAAACAATTCTTGATTACTGGTATTTTTTGGGCCATCCTGGGTGGTACCCTATCCAGCTTATTCCGTCTGCAACTTGGTTGGCCTGAGTCTACAATGGAGTGGCTGACTCCAGTGCTGGGCAAATGGGTAGAAGCTGGTAAACTGAATCCTGAGTTCTACTTGGCGCTTGTAACGATGCACGGCACTATCATGGTGTTCTTTGTGCTGACTGCTGGTTTGTCAGGGACATTCTCCAACTTCCTTATTCCGCTGCAAGTAGGCGCGCGCGACATGGCCTCAGGGTTCATGAACATGCTATCGTACTGGTTTTTCTTTATATCAGGCCTTATCATGTTTATCTCCATCTTTTTGGAGACCGGTCCTGCTGCTGCCGGCTGGACAATTTACCCGCCGCTCAGTGCATTGCCACAGGCTATTCCTGGCTCGGGATTGGGTATGACCCTTTGGCTGGTATCCATGGCGCTGTTCATTGTGTCGCAGTTGCTGGGTGGTGTTAACTACATCACCACAGTTATCAACTTGCGTACCCGTGGCATGAGCATGAGTAAATTGCCGCTTACAATTTGGGCGTTCTTTCTGACTGCAGTATTGGGCTTGCTGTCTTTCCCAGTACTTTTTTCAGCTGCTCTGCTGCTCATCTTCGACCGTAGTTTTGGTACCAGCTTCTTCCTATCGGACATCTATATTGCTGGCCAGGCGTTGCCTAACGTAGGAGGTTCGCCTATTTTGTTCCAGCACTTATTCTGGTTCCTGGGGCACCCTGAGGTGTATATTGTAATCATGCCTGCTATGGGTATGGTATCAGAAATACTTGCTACCAACGCACGTAAACCTATCTTCGGCTACCGTGCTATGATTGGGTCGTTGCTGGGTATCTCATTGCTTTCATTTGTCGTGTGGGCGCACCATATGTTCATAACGGGCATGAACCCTTTCTTGGGTTCTGTCTTCATGTTCTTGACGCTTATCATTGCCGTTCCTTCAGCCGTTAAGACGTTTAACTGGCTGGCTACTTTATGGAGAGGAAACATCCGTTTTACTACGGCAATGCTTTTCTCCATCGGGTTTGTGTCACTGTTTATCTCAGGTGGTTTAACAGGGATTATCTTGGGTAACGCTGCTCTGGACATTCAGATGCACAATACCTATTTTGTAGTAGCTCACTTTCACTTGGTGATGGGTAGCTCGGCTTTCTTCGGCCTGTTCGCGGGGGTGTACCATTGGTTCCCTAAAATGTTCGGCCGCATGATGGATGAGAAGCTTGGGTATATCCACTTTTGGTTGACATTCATTGGGGTGTACTTGGTATTTTTGCCAATGCACTACGTAGGTATTGCTGGCTTCCCACGTCGTTACTACGCTTGGACTGGTTTCGACATGTTCAGCCAGTTTGCTGATCTGAACAAGTTCATTTCGATAGCCGCTATTCTGGCTTTCTTTGCACAGTTTGTATTCGTATTCAATTTCTTCTACAGCATTTTCCGTGGCCGGCGTGCCACCGAGAATCCTTGGCGTTCGACCACATTGGAGTGGACCACACCAATAGTACCTGGCCACGGCAACTGGCCCGGCGAGATTCCTGCTGTATACCGTTGGCCATATGACTACAGCAAGCCAGGTGCGGAAGAAGACTTTATTCCTCAAAACGTACCATATTCGAAGACGACCTCTTCCAACTTGCCGTACGAAAACGAAAATGAGTAGAATTAATTGACATTTCCGAAAAGGGCCGCTGTATTTACGGCGGCCCTTTTTTTGTCAATAATTCGGCATGCTGATTCAGCAAGAAAAAGTGTTGGCGAAGCACATTTGCTAGGCTTTCATTGTTGATTCTGCAATCATCCTCCATCTCAACCAACCCGTATGGTTCAACCAGCTTTTGTGCGCCGCTTTCGGTTCTTCGGCATCTTAACCGTAGTAGCTGTATACCTTTTAATTCTAGTGGGTGGTGTTGTCAGAAGCACAGGTTCTGGGATGGGCTGTCCAGATTGGCCTAAGTGTTTCGGTACTTGGATACCACCAACTCAGCTAAGCCAATTGCCGGTTGGGTACAAGGAAATATACACTGCTCAGCGAGTGGCTAAGAATAAACGGCTAGCTAAAACCTTGGAACACTTAGGTTTCAGACAGGTGGCCGGGCAAATATTCGCTCATCCCACACAGTACATAGAAACTGACTTCAACGCTACCAAGACTTGGATTGAATACATCAATAGGCTTTTGGGAGCTCTTATTGGCATATTTATCTTCATAACGGTGGTATTAGCATTGCCTTATTGGCGACGCGACCGGCCCGTTTTCTGGTTAACATTTGGGGCCTTTTTGCTTACCGGCTTCCAAGGATGGCTGGGGTCATTGGTTGTATCAACGAACTTGTTGCCAGAACTCGTGACTGTACACATGGCGTTGGCATTGCTGATAGTCGCTATGTTGATATATGCAGTTGATCGTTCGCAACAGGAGTTGTTCGGAGTTGGTATTGCACCAAATAAGTTTTCGGGTAAGCTAAGGCCGCTGTTAGTGCTGGCCACACTCTTTACATTCGGGCAAATTGTACTAGGTACCCAAGTGCGTGAGCAGGTTGATGTAGTAGCTATGGCGTCAAATTATGTGGGCCGCGCAGGCTGGGTAGAGCAGTTGGGTAGCTTATTTAAAGTGCATCGCACGTTTTCATTGGTTCTGCTAGCCTTGAATCTCTACATCGGCTACCAATTACTGCAAAGCCGTGACGGACACCTACAGCGCTTGGCAATAGGTATACTGGTGCTGCTCGGGATTGAAATCTTGGCTGGGGTAGTGCTAGCTTACTTGGCATTGCCCGCTGCTGTGCAGCCCATCCATCTAACGGTAGCCACTGTATTGTTTGGCGTGCAGTTTCTGACGCTGATTCATTACGCTCGCCGACTGAAAACACAAAGGCAGGCCGCTTATGCGGGGGTTGTTGCGTAACTTTGCAACCCGGTTTGGGTACCTTTTCACCGGGAGTGTTGTTTTACCAACTGATGATTAAAGCCAGGGCGTACTTCCAATTAATAAAATTCCGGCTCGCACTAACAGTAGCCTTTTCTAGTGCTATTGGGTACTTGCTAGGAGTGCAAGCTTTCGACTGGGGAAGGGCTTTTCTGGTATTGTTAGGAGGTTTGGCCGTAACGGGAGCCGCTAATACTATCAATCAGATATACGAAATTGACCTCGATAAGCTGATGAAGCGCACGGCTAAGCGCCCCCTCCCTCAGGGTGTGCTTAGTATCACAGAGGCCTGGGTGTTTACCTTTCTTATGGGGGCAGTAGGACTAGCTATACTGTCTTACTTCTTCAACCCACTGGCCGCAGCATTATCGTTGATTTCGTTGATTCTGTATGGCTTTATTTACACTCCGCTTAAAACCATTTCGCCTATCTGTGTAGCAGTAGGTGCTATTCCGGGTGGTATGCCGCCTCTTATTGGATACGTAGCGGCTACGGGCGTATTGGGGCCGGAAGCATGGGTGTTGTTTGGCATTCAGTTTATGTGGCAGTTTCCACACTTTTGGGCTATTGCCTGGGTGTTGGATGACGACTATAAAGCGGCAGGCTTCAAAATGCTGCCCTCGCCGGGGCGCAAAGACCTTCGTACCGCTTTTCAGATCATGACTTACACCTTGGTACTGATTCCGTTGAGTTTGTTGCCCTTGCAATTCAATATGGCTGGCAAAACATCAGCTCTTATATCGGTGGTATGTGGTGTGCTTTTTCTTATGCAGACCTTTTACCTCATGCGCACCTGCACCAAGAAAGCTGCTATGCGCATCATGTTTGGCTCTTTCCTATACCTCCCCATCGTGCAAATTGCTTTGGTTCTTGATAAGATGTAAGGTGCTATAAAAAAGCGGCTTATATACTTGAAAACACCAAACTACATTTCCGTGCTGAGTGTTGTCTACTAAGACAAGTTCTACTTGAAACCATAAATTTTCGCTATGCATTCTTCGGAATTAGAAGTTCTCAAAGACCGGGAGCCAGCTCTCGGAACTCATCCGTTACGCGTACTGCTCTGGCTGATGATGATTAGCAGCACAATGATTTTCGCTGCTTACACTAGTGCCTACATCGTGCGTCGTGAAGAGGGAAACTGGTTGGAGTTTGCTTTGCCAGGTGGTTTGCTTTACACGAGCATCATTATTCTGATCAGCAGTGCTAGCATTCAGTGGGCTTACTTTGCAGCCAAAAAAGACGAACTGCGCCAGGTGCAGACTGGTATCGTCATCACTTTTGTATTGGGGTTAGCCTTTTTAGTTGGGCAATGGAATGTGTGGGGTGAATTAGTTCGTAACAAGATTCACTTTGGCGGCGTTGATGCTAATCCATCGGGCTCGTTCCTGTATGTCCTGATGGGCGTGCATGCTTTCCACCTTGTTACAGGACTGATTTTTCTGCTCCGTGTATTGCGCAAAAGCTTTAACTATCAGGTGCATTCGCGTCAGATGCTCTCCATTGGCAACGTAACCATCTACTGGCACTTCCTGGGTGGGCTTTGGTTGTACCTGTATTTGTTCCTACTTTTGAATCACTAGTCTCGTCTTACTCCGTACATTATGTCCACCATTTCCACGACGCAGCCCCTAACCACTGCCTCTTCCGCTACCGAACGGCCGCGGAGCGGCACTTGGGACGGTGGCAACGAACCCTTCAAAGCCAGCTATGGCAAGCTGATGATGTGGTTCTTTCTGCTGTCGGACGCTTTCACGTTCGCCGCGTTTTTGACCACCTACGGCCTGATCCGTCACCGGAACCCCGCCTTTGACCCCAATGCAGGCGTTCCGTTTAAGTTCTCGACGGCTTACTGGCCAATTCCGGACAAGGTATTCAACGCCTTCCCGGGTATGGGCCACGCCGACGTGCCACTAGGATTTGTGGCGCTGATGACGATGATTCTCATCTTCAGCTCGGTTACGATGGTACTAGCTGTGGAAGCAGGTCACCGCATGGACAAGAAAGATGTGCAGAAATGGTTGCTCTGGACTATCCTCTTCGGTGCCACCTTCTTGGGCTCGCAGGCTTGGGAGTGGAGCCACTTCATCCACGGCACGACGGAAGGTACTCTAATGGCCGATGGTACCGTATTTCATGGTGCTAACCTAGCGCAGAACCAGTACGGTCCAGTCCTATTCGCTGACCTGTTCTTCTTCATTACTGGTTTCCACGGTACCCACGTATTCTCGGGAGTTTGCTTGCTGGTGTATTGCTTCATTGCTACCACCAACGACACTTTCCACAAACGTGGGCACTATGAAATGGTGGAAAAAGTCGGTTTGTACTGGCACTTTGTAGACCTTGTATGGGTGTTCGTTTTCACCTTCTTCTACTTGGTTTAATCGATTAAATGGCAGAATAGCTGGATGGCTGGCTGTTCGAAAATCATCAAACTCTAGCCATTCAATCATTCAGTAATTCAACCATTCAAAATAATGGCTAATCACGCAAGCACCGAGCCAGTACAAGCTGGCGAAATTCCGAAGCCCAACGTTGGGTGGATCTGGAAGACTTTTTTTGTATTGGTAGGTATTACGGCGCTGGAATTCGTATTCGTATTCCTGATGAATCCGGGTACGTTGCGTAACTCTATCTTCATCATTCTGACCATCTTCAAGGCGTTCTTCATCGTGGCTGAGTTTATGCACTTGAAGCACGAAGTGAAAGCCCTGATCTGGACCATCCTCATCCCAATGGCCCTGCTGATCTGGCTGCTGATTGCATTGGTTTCTGAGGGAACCTACGGCGGCCAAGCCATCCAGAATGCCTTCAACTAGAGCATGAGGCCCAAACACGTCCTGTTGTTGGGCCTCATGCTATTGGTCCCGGTACTAGCTTTCGTGTTTCTGTACACGTTCGGTACCAACCGTTACGCGCTGCCCACTTTCCTGCCCGACCACGTTGATTCAACGCTGGTGGAAGGAAAGTGGCGGCGCGATACTGTTTTCCACCAATTGGGAGACTTTACGTTGTCCTCCCAGTCGGGACGTTTGGTTTCGCAAAAGGACTTAAGCAACGGCGTGTACGTAGCCAACTTCTTTTTCGCCACTTGTCCGGGTGCTTGCCCACGCATGAACAGTCAGATGGCGCGGGTGCAGGAGAAGTTCCGCAACGAGCCGCGCGTAAAGCTGGTCTCCTACACCGTTGACCCCGAGCATGATTCGGTGGCCGTATTGGGCCGCTATGCCGAGCAGTATGGTGCAATTGCTGGTAAATGGTTTTTCCTGACTGGTGACAAAACGGCTCTTTACCGGTTAGCTACGGAGGAGTTCAAACTGCCGGCCCCCAGCGGTGCCGCACCGGGCATTGTACACAGCCAAAACCTATACCTGGTAGACCGTGATAAGCGCGTGCGCGGCATCTATGACGGAATGAAGCCCAAAGACGTAGACCGCCTCATGACGGAAATCAACGTGTTGCTTTACACCTATGACCACAATCAGTAAGCCTTCTTCCGAACCCGGTAGCAATACCACGCTTAAAGTACTAGCCGGAGTGCTTGGGGCCGTAATTCCGGTGGCAGTAGCCATACTGTATTACTTTCCTAACGTCTTCCGGATTGAAGGAGCCAACGTGAAAATGCTGCCGGCTGTAAATGCAGTATTGAATTCCTTAACGGCTGTATTGCTGCTGGCGGGCTACTATTTCATCCGGCGTAAAAATATAGCTTGGCACCGCGCCATGATGGGAACAGCCTTCCTGATGGGTTCGTTCTTTTTGGTGTCATACGTGGCATATCACTCCCAAGTACCTAGCACCAAGTTTGGGGGCGTAGGGCTGATTAAAGGTATTTACTACTTCATTCTCCTGACGCATATTGTACTGGCGGCCGTGACGGTAGGGTTGGTGCTTTTCACGCTATACTTCGCGCTTACGCAGCAGTTTGCCAAGCATCGGCGCATTGCTCGTTACACATTCCCTATCTGGCTGTATGTGTCAATTACGGGAGTAGTGGTGTATTTCATGATTTCACCGTACTACACGTAAGGCAGGAAACTTTGCTTAGTGGCTATTGTTGGAAAGAGTATGAAAAAGCTGTTAATCAAATCGTTTTTTGTCACCGTTATAGCGTTGCTGTTTGGCTTAGCCCCATTGGCTGCTCATGCGCAGTGCACCATGTGCAAAACCCAGGTGGAGTCGTCGCGGACTGAAAAGGACGGCTACGATTTCTCGGGCCTCAACAAAGGCATTCTGTACATGGCTACTATTCCGTACTTGCTGATGGGAGTGGTAGGCTACATGTGGTATCGTAAAACCCACTCACTGAAGAAGACGACCAGTAAATAATGGCCGTCACTGATTCCACGCTGTTGGCAATGCTGGCCCAGAAGTGCCCGCGCTGCCACCGTGGACCGCTCTTCAAGCACTCCGCTTTCAATTTGCGCCGGTTCGACGAAATGTATGACGACTGCGTAGCCTGTGGGCAATACTACGAGCCCGAAGTGGGGTTTTATTGGGGAGCTATGTACGTCAGCTACGGCTTCTCAACGGGCATCGTCTTTCTGACGGGAGTACTGCTGTATTATCTGGCCAATGACCCGCCCGTTTGGGTGTACATCACAACGGTAGCGGCTATTGTGGTGCTACTAACGCCACTGCTTTTTCGCTATGCCCGGGTGGTGATGCTATACTTTTTTGGAGGGATTCGCTATGATGCAGGCTTGTTGGAGAGGCTGCGTGAGTAGCTAGCAAACAGGATAAGAAGTAGGAAATGCCGCCAATTGGCGGCATTTTTGTTGGGTGCCGGTTCTCGCTGCACCACTTGCTGCTGCCCTAACACCTGACGATTGAAGTTCTCCCGGTTCCTGCCACTAGCATTATTGCTGGCCGCTTTTCTCTGCTTCGGAGGTGCCTACCTGAGCAACCGCTACGGTCAGTCGCCGGCGGCGCTGCTGCGGGCTGATGCCGACCGGCTACAAAAGCTGGTAATGGCAGCGGAAACCGAGGCCGAGCAGGAAGCCGCCGTTATAGCTGAGCAGGCTCAACAAGGAAAGCTTAAGTTTCAAACCTTAGTGGGTAAAACCACTTACCCGTGTTTTGTTTTTCGTGGCAGTCAGCTGCTGTATTGGTCGGATCATACGGTACGGCCCGATATGGAAAACGCGCAGCAGCAATTCCATGAGAAGCTGGTAGTAATGCAGTTTGGGCGCTATTTGGCCCTGCGGCACGAGGCAGGGCCGTACGTGGTGCTAACGTATGTGCCCTTAGAGCGGAGCTACGGTATCAGCAACCGTTACCTGCGTGACGGTGCGGAGCGAGCCTTGTTTACAGGGCTGAATTTGCGGCTGGTGGCCGATGATGCCCAATCTAACTCGCCCAAACTCTACTCCAATGAGGGGAACTACCTGTTTTCGCTGGCAAGCCTTCAGCCCAACCCAACCAGCGGCAAATACCTGCCATTAGCTTTGATGTTGCTGGGGCTGGGGCTATACGTGGCTGGTTGGCTGCTCTGGTCCCGGCAGTTATTTCGTACTGGTCGGCCATTGACCGGAGCCATAGCTGCAGTGCTGCCATTGGTATTGCTACGGGCAGTGCTGCTGCATTACGGACTGCCGTTTTCCTTTATCGAGCTTCCACTATTCAATCCGCGGGTGTACGCGGCTTCCTGGTTGTCGCCTTCACTCGGCGACCTGTTGATTAATGCCTTGCTGCTGGTAGTGGCCGCAACGTATGGGCTGTTGCTGTTTCAGCACTACAAAGTGGCCCTGTGGCCGGCGCGGGTGCAGCGGTTGTCGCGCCGCATGATGGTGGGGGCAGGGCTGGTGCTGAGCTTCTTCGGATTGCTGGAATTTCTGTTTCAGTTCTACTCCAACAGCTTCAACAACTCCCAACTGGTGCTGGATGTCACCCAAGACATTTCCATTAGTGGCTTCAAGGCGTTGCTGTGCCTGGCCATTGTGCTGCATACCGCGGCGTATCTGACGGGCTTTTATGCGCTGGCGCAACTGTTTGAGGCAACTGTCCGGTACGAAACCCGCCGGACGGGCGTGCTGGCGCTTGGGACCAGCACGGCGGTATTCTTGCCGCTGGGGCTAGTGCTTGGGCAGGCCGATTTTATTCTGCTAGGCATTACCCTGCTGTTCTTCTTCGTGCTACGGCTAACAGGCTTGCGGCAGGTGGCGGCTATTATTCCGTATCAGGCCTACCTGTTTCTGTTTCTGATGCTGAGTATCAGCTCAGCGGTGGGCGCCTTGGCCTTGTTCGAGCATTTCGACCGGCAGCTTGTTCTCAACAAGCAAACCTTAGCCGGGAATCTGCTGGCCGAAAACGACCTGCAAGGTGAGGTACTGCTCAGTGAGCGAGGCCAGGAAATGGCCGCCGACCCTGAGCTGCGCACCATGCTAGCCGATAGTTCCACTCGGCCCGAGGTAATTCGACAGAAGATTGTGCGCGGGTATCTGCGTGACTACTTCGACAAATACGAAATAGTGGTGACGCTTTTCAAGCCAGGCGGAACGCCCGTAGAGGGTGGCACCGATGCTGAAACGCTACCCCAGATGCGTACCCGCCTGCTTCGGGCCGCCGCCCGCACCGACCAGTTGAACCTGTTTCTGGTGCGCGGCAGCAACTCGTTTAGCACCCGGCGCTACGTCGATTTCGTGACGGTGCCCACAACCAAGGGCAACAGCACAATACTGCTGGAACTCACCCTGAAAAAGCTAACTACCTACAGCGTGATTCCCGAATTGCTGGTAGACCAGAAGTTTTTCCAGTCGGGGATGGGGGCTGAGTTGAGCTACGCCGGCTACGAGGACAACCAGCTGGTGTACAGCGAAGGTGACTACGACTACGTGAACCGCCTCACGCCCGCCTTGTACCAGAACCCGCGCCTCTACCAAAGCGGGCTGGTTGTAGGCCGCTTCCATCACCTCGCTGTGCGCGACGAAACCCAGTACCGCACGGTAGTCGTCACGACGGCCACCTACAGCTTCGGCGACTGGCTGGCTAACTTCTCGTTCTTGTTTCTGCTGCACGCTTTTCTGGGGCTGTTTTGCGGCGGCGTGTACTGGCTGGGCCGCGGCGAATACCTCGACGTGTTTCGTACCAACTTCAGCACCAAAATTCAGCTGTTCCTGAACCTGGGCATTCTGGTGCCGCTGCTGGTGGTGAGCGTGGCCACTATCAGCCAAGTGAAAAAGTCGTACCAGCGGGACCTGCGGCGGACGTACGAGCGGCGCGGCCGGGCCGTGCAGGACAATCTGCTGGAAAACAGCAAGCTCCTCGCCGATTCGGCTAGCCGCCCGGCTTTGCTCGACCTGGCCGACAATGTATCGGCCCTCACCGAAACCGACCTCAACCTCTACGATGCCCGCGGCCGGCTGCTGGTGAGTAGCCAGCCCATCATTTTCGAGTCGGGGTTGCTGGGCACGCTCATGAACCCGCAGGCGCTGGCCGGCCTGAAAGAGCAGATTAAGCCGCGGGTGCTGGCCACGGAGCGGGCGGGGTCGTTGTCGTTCAACACGCTGTATCTGCCGTTGCGCACAGTTTCGGAAACTGATGAGCGCTCCAGCGTGGTGCTGGGCTACGTGGGCATTCCGTTTTTCGACTCCGAGAAAGACCTCGACAACAAGCTGATTGAGCTGATTGCCATCATCCTGAACACATTCACGGTGATGTTCATTCTGTTTCTGGTGCTGGCCTTCGTGGCGTCGCGGGTGCTGACCAACCCGCTGAAGCTGGTAACCGAGAAGCTGAAGCAAACCACGCTGACGGGCCAGAACGAAATGCTGAACTACCAGTCCAACGACGAAATTGGGCTGCTGGTGCGCGAATACAACACCATGCTCTTGAAGCTGGAGGAAAGCAAGCAGGAACTGGCTGCGCAGGAAAAAGAAGCGGCCTGGCGCGAAATGGCCCGGCAAGTAGCCCACGAAATAAAGAACCCGCTCACGCCGATGAAGCTGAGCCTTCAGTTTTTGCAGCGAGCCATTCAGGATAACCGACCTAATATCAACGAGATGCTCGGCAAAGTGTCGCAAACGCTCATCACCCAGATTGACGTGCTGACCGACATTGCCACCTCGTTCAGCAACTTCACCAACCTGCCTGCCATGCGCCCCGAGCGCCTGGACGTGGTGCCGGTGCTGCGCCGCTGCGTGGAACTGCACCAAGGCAGCCGTCAGGATGCTACCATTCAGCTGCAGCTGCCTCTGAGCGACGAGCCAGTAGTAGTGTTTACCGACGAAAATCTGCTAGTGCGCACGTTCAACAACCTGCTCATCAACGCCCTGCAAGCCGTGCCCGAGAGCCGGACGCCGATTATCAATGCAAGCCTGGAAATTCAGGAAGGGCGGGCGCGGATTGCCATCCAGGACAATGGCGCGGGCATTCCCGATGAGGTGCGCGAGAAGGTGTTCGTGCCCAACTTCACTACCAAGGCCACCGGCTCCGGCATCGGGCTGGCCGTAGCCAAGCGCGGTATCGAAAGCGCCGGCGGTACCATCTGGTTTGAAACCGAGGCAAACACCGGTACCACGTTCTACATTGAGTTGCCGCTGGCGGGGTAGTTTGTTATTGGCTAGTAGCTGATGGCTGCTAGCTATTAGCCTTTGCTTGTTATGAGTAGCGGATACTTGAAGGCTAATAGTCAATAAAGCATATAGCCAAGCAGATTAGCTTCCATTATTATCTAATGAGAAAAAGCCAACAGCTAACAGCCATCAGCTACTAGCTCGAAAGCAAAAGGGCACGAAGTTGGTGGGAATATGCGTTGTTGAGCCTGCGTATCTTCGTATTTATTTATCCTGGATGAGTAGCAGTTTTACGCCCCGCTTCCTGCGCTTTTGGCTGCTGCTGATACCTCTATGGATAGGAGCCGGTACAGCGGTGTGGGCCCAGCAGCGGCCGGAACTGCCGCCCAACACGCGCCGCTGCGTGTGGGTGCGCCTCAGCCCCGACCAGGACCTCACCGAATTTGAGCTGCCCGATACTTTAACGGTAGTACCATCCTCCGTCAGCATCAACGGCCGCGCCGTAGCCTACGACGTCCGTACCGACCGGTACCGTTACTCTCAGCTGCGCCGCGTAGCGGCTCCCGAGGCTGGGCAGCCCGACGTGGTTTTGCCTGGGCTGGATTCGGTGCTGGTGTGCTACCGGGTGCTGCCGCTACGGCTGGCGGCCCCGCAGTTTCGGCGCCCGCGCGGGCTGCTCGATAGTGTGGATTTCCCGCGGCGCACGTTTGGGGTGCAGGATTTCGCGGTGAAAGAGCAGATTCTGAGTACGCCGGGCATCAACAAAACCGGTAATCTGGCCCGCGGCATCAGCTTCGGCAACGCCCAAAACGTGTTTGTCAACTCCTCGCTGAATTTGCAGCTCGAAGGTAAGCTCACTGAGAACATCAACCTCACGGCCGCCATCAGTGACCAGAGCGTACCGTTTCAGCCGGAAGGCAACACCCAGCAGCTCCAGGAGTTCGACCGAATCTATATCACGCTCACCAGCCAGCGCTGGAACCTGACGGCCGGCGACGTGGTGCTGCGCAACAAGCCCGACTACTTTCTGCGCTTCTACAAAAACGTGCAGGGCGCGGCGCTGGAAGTGAATTTGGGGCAGCCGGGTATTGGATTAAGCGGCTTCAGTACGCCTCAGCTTACGCCGGTACCCAGCTACCCCGGCGTCAATCCAGGCACGTATTCCACCACCACCATCAGCAACGGCGGCCAGACGCCCAACCTCAACCAGGGCGCCGCGCCGGGCAGCGCGGCTCCTTCGGCCCCCGGTTTGGCGGGTACTGGGCTTACGTCAAGTACGAGCAGCTCGGAAACATCGGGACGGTTCGGGCCGGTGCGGTCCTCTACCACGGTGGCGGGTGGGGTGGCCAAAGGCAAATTTGGTAGTATCGACGTGACGCCCATTGAGAACGTGCAGGGGCCGTACCGGCTGCGCGGGCCCAACGGCGAGCAGTACATCATCGTGCTGGCCAACTCCGAGCGGGTGTTTCTGGATGGGCGGCTGATGACGCGGGGTTTCGACAACGACTACATCATCGACTACAACCAGGCCGAAGTCACGTTTTCGCCCCAGCACCTGATTACCAACAATTCACGCATCAAGATTGACTTCGAGTACTCCGATTTCAACTACGCCCGCTCGCTCTACTCAGCCAGCCATTACCAGCAGGTAGGCCGGCTGGCCCTGCACGGCAACTTCTACCGCGAAGCCGACAACCCCGACAACTCGCCTAATCTGGTGCTGAACGACTCCGACCGGGTGGCGCTGCGCGACCTCAACGACAACGTGGCGCAGGCCCGCGTACCGGGCGGTTTGGCTACCAGCTACAACCGGCAGGAAGTGCAGTACACCCGCGAAACCCAACTAGTAGGAGGGCAGCCGGTGGAGATATATACCTATCTGACCGACTCGTTGCGGCAGGCCTATACCGTGCGCTTTACCGATGTGGGCCAGGGCAACGGCGACTATAAGCTAAGCGTAGCGCAGGCCAGCGCCAACGGGCGGGTGTACGAGTACGTAGGGCCAGGGCTGGGCAATTACGCCTCCATCCGGCTGATTCCGGCGCCGTTGCAGAAGCAGCTTATTTCGGCTGGGGCCAGCTACCAGATTGATTCCACCTCCACGGTGTTTGTGGATGTGGCGTCGTCGGAGCTGGACTTGAACCGATTTTCGCCGCAGTCGGACAAGGGGCAGGCCATGCGCGTGGGGTACGTGGTGCAGGACCGCAAGTTGCCGGGGCTGGGCATATTGCGTAACTACCGGTTCCGTAGCGCCCTCGATTACGAGTACACCAGTCCGGAATTTGCGCCCATCGACCGGTACCGCGACATTGAGTTCGACCGAAACTGGAGCACCGCCAGCACCGTGCAGGGCAATGCCACCCGCCGCGTAGCCCGCGCCGACAACATCCTGAACTTTGCGGTGGGCGCGGCCAAAGACGCCGACAACGCCATCAACTACCGTCTCAGCCGCCGCTACCGCTCCGGCGAAGTGGATGGCTTGCAGCACTGGCTGGATGTAGCCCGGCAGATAGGCGGCGTGCAGATGCGCGGCAGCTTGTTTCTATTGAACTCCCAGGCCGGTGCCGGCAAATCGACGTGGGCACGGGGCGAGGCTACGGCGCGCTACGTGCGCGGCCGCGTGATACCCGGCTACGCCTACCGCTTCGATAAAAACCGGGTTACCTCGCCGTCCGGCGACTCGGTGGTGCTGTCATCGGCCAATTACTTCGACGAGCACAACGTGTTCATTCAGAGCCAGGACACCGCCAAAACCAAGTTCCGGGCCGATTACACCTACCGCCGCGACCAAACGCCCAACGCCAACCAGAGCGAGCTACAGCGGCGCGGCACCGCCCAAACCTGGCAGGGCACCATGACCACCCGCCTCGGCCGCAGCCAAGACCTGGCCGTGCTGGCCACCTACCGCGACCTGGCCGCCCGCGACAGTGCCCGCCAGCGCACCGTGCTTACCAAAGTGGACTGGAACGCCAGCTTGCTGCAAAACCAGGTGCGCTCCGAGCTTAGCTACTCAGTAGCTACCGGCCGGGAATTGCGCCGCGACTTTTCGTTTGTGGCCGTGCCCAACGGGCAGGGGACGCATTATTTCCAGGAATCCAACGGTGAACTAGGACAGCAGAAAGAAGAGTTTTTCGAGGCCCCCACGCCCGATGCCGTCTACCGCACCCACATTAAAGTGTACCTGCCCACCGACGACTACATCATTGCCTTCACCAACCGCTTCAGCTACCGCCTCACCACGGCCGCGCCCCGCAACTGGCGCGAAGCCGGCGGCTGGCGGGCCGCGGCCGCCCGGTTTTCCACCATCAGCACCGTTACGCTGGACCGCCGCACCACCGATAAAAGCCTGTCGTCGCGCCTGAATCCGTTTGCGTTCCAGACCGAGGATCCATTGCTGCTGTCGTTGAACAAGCTGCTGCGTAATACGCTGTACTTCAACCGGTCCAACCCTATTTTCGGGGCCGAGCTAACCGTGCAGCAAACTCAGCAGAAAACCCTGCTGGCCCAAGGCTCCGATATCCGCAACCTGGCGGCGCAAAGCCTGCTGCTGCGCCGCACGCTGGCGCAGTCGTTCACGGGGCGGCTCACCACCTCGCGCACCATCCGGCAAAACAACTCCAACTACTTGAAGGACCGTAATTTCCGGCTGCTGATTTATGAGCTGGCTCCCGAAATCAGCTACCAGCCCAACGGCACGCTGCGCTTCACCGGTACCTATCTGCGCACCACCAAAACCAACACCACGCCCGTCAACGACAAAGGCGAGGCCCGCGGCACCTTCGATGAGCTGGGCATCGAAACCCGTCTCAGCCAGGTGAGCAAGCGCACTGTTACGGCCAGCACCCGTTACGTGGGCGTCGGTTTCAAGGGGGATGCCAGCTCGGTGGTGGGGCTGGAGGTGCTGAATGCCCTGCGGCCCGGCAGCAACTTCACCTGGAACCTGAACATCGAGCAGCGCCTCAGCAACGGCCTCAACGTGAACCTGGCCTACGACGGCCGCAAGTCCAACGGCTTGAAAGTGGTGAACACCGGCCGGATGCAGGTGTCGGTGCTGTTCTAATAGGTAATCATAGTTTTATTTGTCGTGTCATGCTGAGCTTGTCGAAGCATCTCTCCCGCTTCGTTGAAATAGTATTGATTACCACTGCGGGAGAGATGCTTCGACAAGCTCAGCATGACGGTTATTTGGTTGTTGTCAGAGCCAATTGCTTTACAGCAGCAGCTTGCGCATAGCTGGCAGCAGGGCTAGCTCGGCTTGGCCGGCGGGGGCTTTGGCGGCTTCCAGCTGTTTTTGCGCGGCAGCCAGCCAGGTAGGTGTGGGGGCCTGTTCGTTTTCGAGTTGCTGCAACCGCTCCAACCCAAGCGTGGCCAGCAGCTTCAGCTGGTTGGAAAGCGGGGCGTACTCGGTGAGAGTAGGGGCAGAAGCGAAGAGCGGCTTTAGTAGCTCGTCGTTGGATTGCCAGATTCTGAGTTGGTCGCGCACGGCCGTCAGGGCGGCCTTGGCGGGGCGGGTTTTCGGACTGCTCTTATCCACTAAAACGGAACGATACATGAGCAGCGTATCCACGGCCACACCAAACGTCCGCGCCCGGTCAGATTCGGCGGGGGCGGCATCAACGAGGCGGTTGAGGGGCGTTTGGGGCGTGTAGGTGAAGCCCTGGAAATGGCGCTTGTACTCCTTCACGGGTTCCAGCACTTCCGCCAACGTGCGCAGCGGCACCCGGTAAGTTGGGCCGGCCATTTGCGTCAGGAGTTGTTGCGGGGCCTTGCGGTGTTGCAGCCCCAGCCCCTCCAGCTGCACGGAAACGGCCCCCAGCCGTCGGTACATATCCGGCACGTTTTGGGTGGCGGCAGCCGGTGACCAAAGCCGCTCCGCTACGGCCGCAGTACGGGGCCAGATGCGCGAATCTACCACTACGCTGTCGGCAAATTCGGCCCACATGGTTGCCTCGCCGCCCAGCACCAGCTTTTGCTGCGCGGGCGTTAAGGGTGTATCGGCGGGCAGCGGGTCGGTGGCGTAGTAGGTGGCGGCGGAGTAATTGAGGTCGATGTAGTAGCCGTTGGACAGCAGCGTGGCGTGGCCGGCCTGGGCGGCATCGTTGAGACCTTTTTTACCGCGCCAGCTTTGGATAACGGCGTTTTGCGGCAGGCCCGGCCCCAGGATTTCGTCCCAGCCCACCATCTTCTTATTGTACTTCGTGACGATGGCCAGCACCCGGCGGTTGAAGTAGGTTTGCAGCGCATGCTTATCGAGGGTTTTGCCGTCGGGCTTCAGCATGTTGTTGGCGCGGGCAAAGGCCATAATGCGTGCACTACGCCGCCACTGCCGCCCGTCGTTTTCGTCGCCGCCAATGTGGAAATACGGGTCGGGAAACAGCGCGGTCATTTCCTTGAACAGCGTGTCAATCAGCGCGTACGTGGATTCCTTGGTGGGGTCCATGGCCATGTTGGAAGTGCGCCAGCTCTGGTACACGCCGTAGGTGGAGTCGTTGGAAGCCAGCTCGGGGTAGGCCGCAAACCAGGCAATGGTGTGGCTGGGCACGTCGAACTCAGGCAGCACCCGGATGCCCCGCCTAGCGGCGTAGGCCAGCACTTCGCGCACCTGGGCCTGGGTGTAGTATTGCCCACTCACCTGGTGCAGGCGGGGCAAGGATTTGGTTTCCACCCGAAAGCCCTGGTCGTCGGAAAGGTGCCAGTGCAGCACGTTCATTTTCACCGCCGCCATGCCATCCAGGTTGCGTTTGATGAGGGCCACGGGCATAAAGTGCCGCGAGGCATCAATGAGCAGGCCGCGCCACGGAAACCGGGGTTGGTCCAGAATGTCTACTTCGGGCATACTCTTTTTGCCGGACGGGGCTTCCGTAACCAGCTGCCGCAGCGTGGCTAGGCCCCGCAATACGCCTAAGCTGTTCGGGGCGTCTAGGGCAATACCCATCGGCGTTACCCGCAAACTGTACCGTTCCTCGTCAAATAGCTCGGGGCGGCCCGCTTTGCCGTAGCGAATGGTTAAATCGGCCGGGCCGGTTTCCGTGAATCGGGTGTTGATATAGGCCGAAGTAGGCGAGGTCAGCTGCGAAAACAAGAGTTTTTGGGTGGTGCTCTTGATGCTGCCGTTGTCGCGCGTTATCAAATCTTCCTGGGTTATGCGCACAGTGAACGTGCGCTTCACCACGAACTGCCCGTTGCCCCAGCGCACCGAACTTGGCACCGGCAACAGGTTGCGTGTAACCGGGTTAAGCTGCGCGGAAACCGGCAGCAAGCTGGACAAGAGCAATAATACAACGGCAAACAGACGGCTCAACATAGGCGACAGGGGAGGGGACGGTGGCGGCGAAAGATACGGGAGCCGCCGATAGGAGCGCACCTATGCAGCATTCGTGCCGAGCCGGTGCTTGCTGGCCGTTGGTTGGTCTGGCCCCAATTTTTCCGCAATTTGCCAGCCGTCCGTTTTTTTCTCAGTGCCTCGCTGCTTTCTATGAATTCTCCTTCCCGCCTGGCTGGCTGGTGCTGTACGGTGTTGCTGCTGGCTTGGTCGTGGTGGTATTACCCGCCCGTTGAAACCTGGCGTACCCCGTCGTCGCCGGTTATCAACTGGGATGCCTCGGGCTATTACCTCTACTTGCCCGCCGCCCTCATTCACCACGACCTGCGCGAGCTGAACTTCCGGGAGCAGATGCTCAAGGACTACGCCCCCACGCCCACCTTGTACCAGGCCTACCGGGATTCGAGCAGCGGCAACTTCGTGATGAAATACCCAGTGGGGCTGGCCTTGCAGGAACTGCCGTTTTTCCTGGTTGCGCACCAACTGGCGCAGCCGCTGGGCTTCCCGGCCGATGGGTTTTCGGCGCCGTATCAGCTGGCCGTTAAGCTGGGCAGTTTGCTGCTGTGCGTGGCAAGTTTCTGGCTGATGCGCCGCGCCTTGCTGCCGCGTTTCGGGGAGTGGCCCACGGCCCTCACGCTGCTGATTCTGCTGCTGGGCACCAACTACCTCACCTATAGCGCCGCTGGTCATGCTGGCATGGTGCATTGCTGGCTGCTGTTCTGGTACGCCGCGCTGCTATTGCTGACGCCCGCCTTCTACGCCCGCCCTACCATGCTGCGGGCCGCAGGTCTTGGTGCCATCGTCGGCCTGATGACCCTAACGCGGCCCACCGAAATTCTGGCTGGGCTGATACCGGTGCTGTGGGGTTTGGCACCCAACCGGGTGGTGTTGCGGGAGCGGCTAACCTTTTGGCAGCGGCATTGGCAGTTACTGCTGGTGGCCCTACTGGCGGGGGCGGCACTGCTGAGCGTGCAACTGTTCTACTGGCATTATGCTACCGGCCGCTGGGTGGTGTACAGCTACCAGGAGCAGGGCTTCGATTGGCTGAAACCGCACTTGTTTGATGGAATCTTCAGTTTCCGCACGGGCTGGCTGATTTACTCGCCGCTGCTACTCACCGCGTTGGTTGGGTTCGGGCCGTTGCGGCGGCAGCAACCGGTGGCGTTCTGGAGTATGCTGGTGTATACGGTGCTGTTCACCTACGTTACGTTTGCCTGGAGCGAGTGGGCCTACGGGGGCGGATTGGGGGCCCGGGCCATGATTCAGAGCTACGCCGTGCTGGCGTGGCCGTTGGCGGCGGCCCTTCGGTGGCTGCTGGTGCGGCCCCGCTGGGCAGTGGCCTACGGCATCGTGGCGGTAGTGGGCTGTGCCTATGGCTATTGGCTGAACCAAATGGCTGTACCCGGCGGCAACGGCGGCTTGGTAGCGGCTGGCGAAATGACCAAAGCGTATCTGTGGCGCACCGTGTTCCGCTACGAAGTGCCCTCGGAAACATACTTGCTGCTGGATAGCAACGCCGAATTTACGGGCACGGCCCGCAACAGCCGCACCTTGTGGCAGCAGGATTTCGAGCAACCCGCACCCGGTGTCTGCGGCACGCCCGCTTTGCAAGGCAATTGCTCGTTGAAGCTCGATGCCGAACACCCACGCAGCGCCGAGTGGGTAATTCCGGTGAAGCGCGGCGAGTTTGAGTGGATACGCGCCTACGCCGCTGCCCGCGCCGACCAAAAGGAGTGGGACGTAAACCGCATGACCCAGTATGTAGTCCGTTTCCGCCGCGGCGACGAAATCCTTAAGACCCGCACCGTGCACTTGCAACGGGCGCTGGAAGGCGGTTGGCCCCGCGAATTGCACTTCGATATGCGCCCCCCCAAAGCTGACTTCGACAATGTCCTCGTCACCTTCCTCTACTACGGCACCACCACCAACCTCCTCCTCGACAACGCCCGGCTAGAGGCATTTGATGAGTAAGTACTTCTACTTTTACACCTGTGGTCATTCCGAGCAGAGCGAGGAATCTGATATGTATAGATGGTAAATTCAGCTTCCTGGCTCTGCTCGGAATGACAATGTTGACGTATTATATTGATTGTCAGTGAATTTTTTCTAACAGTATTGTAGGTAGTATAAGCTCACCAATCCATCTGCTTGCCAGATAAGCGTACTCGTTTGGATACTTTTCTAAGTGTATGCTTGCGTCGTAATCCGCTACATGAGAATGGCCTTTCTCTTTCCAAAAGCGGTAGCATTCAGCAGGGTCTATCCACATCAGCTTATAACCGATATCAGCCACGATAAACTGAGCCCGTTGGTGTGTAAGAATAAGCTTGATCTGGGCTTTAGTAAGGTATTCCCCACGTATTGCAGCAATGTTACTATCATCTAGCCATAGAGTGGTTAGTGGCAACTGCGTTACTATTCTTTCCGAGGGCTGCATCACCAACTAGATTAACCCCCTTGACTTGAACTCCAGGTATTTGTTGATGGTATTCACCGTTAGGTTTTGGGGCGCGGTGAGCAGGGCGTGAATGCCGTAGCGGTTTAGCTCCCGTACAATCTGGCGCTTTTCCTGGGCGAATTTTTCGGCAATGGTTTGGTTGTACACGTCCTGCGTGGTGTCGGTGGGGGCGTCCAGAAACTCACGCAGCTCGGTATTCTCGAAGAACACCACCAGCAGTAAGTGGTCTTTGGCGAGGCGGCGCAGATACGGCAGTTGGCGCTGCATCCCGTTCAGCGTTTCAAAATTGGTGAACAGAATCAGCAGGCTGCGCTGCCGGATATTGGTCTTGACGTTGATGTAGAGCCGCTCGTAGTCGGTTTCCAGATATTTAGTGCGCTGCCGATACAGCACTTCCAGCAGCTTGCGCATGTGTCCGCCGCGCCGGTCGGCTGGTAGTATTGTGCCCGCTTGGTGCGAAAACGTAATCAGCCCGGCCTTATCGTGCTTGAGAATGGCAATGTTGCTGACCACCAGCGTGGCGTTGATGGCATAATCCAGTAAGCTCAGCCCGTCGAATGGCATGCGCATCACCCGGCCCTTATCAATGAGGCAATACACCTGCTGGGCGCGCTCGTCTTGGTAATGGTTCACTACCAAGGAATCGGCGGCGTTGCCGGTGGTGGTGCGGCGGGCGGTGGCTTTCCAGTTGATGCTGCGCGGGTCGTCGCCGGTTACGTACGGCCGCACCTGCTCGAACTCCATACTGTGACCCACCCGCCGGATACGCTTCACGCCCACCTCCGTCAGGCGGTTGCTGATGGCCAGCAGCTCGTACTGCCGCATCTGCAAAAACGACGGGTACACCGGTACCATGCGGCTATCATCGAACCGGAACCGGCGCCGCACCAAACCCAGCGGCGAGGCCACGTACACATTCACGGCCCCAAACTCGTACTCGCCGCGCTTTACGGGCCGTAGCTGGTAGTTGATAACGGTGGTTTCGTTGGGCTTTATGGGTGCTCGAAACAGCACGTCGCGCCGCTGAAACTGATGCGGAATTTCATCAATGGTTTCGGTGCGCACCGGAAAGCGGTAGTGATTTTCCAGGTAAATGGCCACGTCGTTGTCGGAGCCGTTGGCGAGTTTGTCGCCCATCACCCGGCGGCCAAATACGTGTCCGGCTCCGCCCCGCGCCGGCGCGTACAGCAACCCCGCATCAATAGCCACGAGTGCCACCAACAGGCCCAGCCCAAGCTGCACTACTGCCAGCCAGCCCGGCAGGAAAAACGCCACTACCAGCCCTATAATGATAGCTGTAAGCAGGACAAAGAAGCGGCGCGTCAGGAAGAATGACAAGGGTGAGTTAAAAATTAAAAGTGAAGAATTAAATACCTACTTCGAATCAGTTTGCCGGCTTGATGAGATGAGAATAGCTGCTAAAATTCTTTTTAATTCATCTGCATCCTGAATCAAGGATTCAGCTAACCTGGGCTCTAGACAGTGGGTGTCACGTAGTAAGCGTAACCAATAATGTGACTCCCGGGCTTCCTTGTAGGCAATACTGCATTTGGCTGCGAAATCTCGCCGCGAAAAACCACCAGTTGCTTCCTCTATATTCGCGCCGATGGATGTTCCAGCTCTTAAATATCTGGTTAGCCAAAGGCATGGGTTGTTTGGTATCAATAAGCAACCTGTATAGCAGAACAATGCGTTTCGAAAATGCATAGCTTTTCACTAACGCCACCCCTTCTGATTTCATAAATAAATAGCCCGACTGAATAGGCTTTTAATTTTTAACTCCTAATTTTTTAACTTTCTTCAGCGCGGAACTTCAATTTGTTGCAGAATCTGCTTCACAATGTCATCGGCGGTGCTGCCTTCCATTTCGCGCTCCGGCGTGAGCTGAATGCGGTGGCGCAATACTGGCGCGGCCAGGTAGTGAATATCCTCGGGCGTCACGAAGTCGCGCCCACGGAGGGCAGCCAGGGCTTTAGCACCGTTGAGCAGTGCCAGTGAGGCACGCGGCGAAGCGCCCAGGTACAAGCCCTTGTGGGCGCGGGTCTGGCCTACGATGCGCGCAATGTATTCCAGCAGTTTGGGCTCCACGTGTTGCCGCCGTACTTGCTCCCGCAGGCCACGCAGGTCGTTGGCCGTGAGTACGGTGCGCACGGCTTCGAGCGGCGTACCTCCGAAACCCGCGTGGTGGCCCTGCAAAATCCCGATTTCCTCTTCTACGGTCGGGTAACCGACGTTGAGCTTGAACAGGAACCGGTCGAGTTGCGCCTCGGGCAGGCGGTAGGTGCCTTCCTGCTCAATTGGGTTTTGGGTGGCCAGCACCACAAACGGCTCGGGTACGGTGTAGCGGGTCCCGTCCTGCGTTACCTGCCGCTCTTCCATCACCTCAAACAGCGCCGACTGCGTTTTGGCCGGCGCCCGGTTGATTTCGTCAATCAGCACGATGCTGGCGAAGATAGGGCCCGGCCGAAATTCGAAATCGGCTTTGTTGGGTTGAAATACCGAGGTGCCGAGCACGTCGGAAGGCATCAGGTCGGGCGTGAACTGAAGGCGGCTGAATGGTACGTCGAGGGTGCGGGCCAGAAGCTTAGCCGTTAGGGTTTTGGCCACGCCGGGCACGCCTTCCAGTAGCACGTGCCCATCGGCCAGCAAAGCGGTCAGCAGCAACTCAGCCAAGGACTGCTGCCCCACAATCACCTTGCCTAGCTCCTGCCGGATGGCTTCGGCGTGGCGGCTTAAATGGCTCAGGTCGGTGCGGGATGTGAAGGCCTCGGTTGGCGCTGGCTCTACGGCTGGCGCCTCGGTTGGGTCGCCAGTGGTAGCGGCTTCCGGGCTAACGGGCTCGGTTGAGGGGTTGGTGTAAAGTGGCGAATTATCTTGCTGTGAATCGGGAGTGTTTTCCATTTTTATTGAAAAGCGAGGAGGCAAAGAGAAGTTACTATGGGATTTAATCGACTTGAAATAATTTCATATAACAAAGTAGATGTATAGCTAAATAGTGCCTATAAATTGATTGAATAGCCTTATTGAAATAATTATAAAAAGGTTAAATGTTATTTTAACTAATAATGCAAAAACTACGAGGCGGCTTTTCGGAAGTCGTTTATAGCCTTATTCAGTCCTAGCAAGTCAGCATCGGATAGTTGCCGAGCGGTGAGCAGGAAGTTGATTCGGCGGACCAACGCGTCTACCTCGGGGCGGGGTAGGCCGGTCTTTTGTGCCAGCCGTTCCCGTGCTTCTTCATCGTTCAAATCGAGGCTAGGCTCGTGGAAGCGGGTGCGCAGGTGTTCCAGGAATAGCTGAATCTTTTTCTCGGCAATGGCTGCGTGGCTGTTGCCTTGGCGGTACAAGCCGGCAATGGTGCGCGTAAACAGCAGCGTGGTATTGGGCAAGGGCTTCAGGATGGGAATGATGCGCTGCCGCCGCCGGGCTTCCACCACCACAAACAGCAAAACGCCCACCACACTCAGGTACAGGGCCCAGCGCAGGGCATCGTGCGCTAGCAGCACCCGCAACAACGTCTGCTCACCCTGCCGGCCCTGTTTCTGATACTCATCCCACCACACGGTGCGCCCAGCCGGCAAGTAGGAGAGGGCCGCAAACGCAAAGTTGCCGGTGCGCGGCTGCAAGGCGAAGTAATTGGTGAAAGCCAACGGCACGCTGCACAAATAGATATGGCCTCGGCCGTGCGGTACGCGCACCAATACCGCTTGCCCAGCGGTATCGGTGGCCAGCTCGGTACCCCGCATGAGGCTGTCGGGCTGCAAGCGGTAGGCTGCCCCCAGCGCGGGTAAACGGAAACCAAGCGGGCCAGCCTGGCGGGCCAGTTGCGTATTGGTAAGCTGAAGCCGAACGGAGTCCAGCAGCTTGGTGTCGATGGTTGCTTTCCGGCGACGTGCCCTGTTCAGAGAAACTTCCGAGCGAAACCCCAGCGTATCCGTTAGCTGCCGGCTGAACTGCTCGGCGGCAATAAATGCGTCGTTGCCGCGCGCTACGTGCCGAAGTAAGGCCCGGCAGTCTGATGCGCTTAGCTGGAACTCGTCGTCGATGAAGATATAGGTAGCCTTGGGGTAGCCTGCTTCCGTCAGGCCCGCTTCGTAGTCAGCATCTTCGGCCTCGGCTGCCGATGAGGTGGCTGTCTGATCAACTGAATCCTGCGTGGTATTTTCTGCAATGGCAGTAGTGTCAACCACTAACTGGCTGGAATCTGTAGCGGCTTCCAGCTCCTGCTCGAAGGACTGGTCCGGCTCGTCTTCCCCTTCAATCTGGTTGTAGATGGGCACCCGCACGGTGTGTACGTCGCGCTCAGCAACGCCCAGCAGGTCAGGCAGCACGTTGTAGAGCACGTAGGCGCCGTACGGAATCTTGTCTTTGTTCTGGAAGGTGGGCGTCCAGTCGAGTTGCTTAGGGCGGTAGTATTCCACGGCCACGTACGCTCCAAACAGCAGCGCCACCCACAGCAAATACCAGCGAAAAGTCGTCATGTCTTTTTAGTGCTTCGTGCTTAGTTGATAGTGCATGGCGGGAGTACTTTGTATTTGCTGGCTGGAGGGCGTTAGTGTGGTCTGAGTGAAGTAGCATCCTAAGCACGAAGCACTACATCAGGCGGCGCGGCGGGGAGCGGCCAGGAGGTGCTGGAAAGCCTCGCGGGTGGCACGAGCCTGCGCGTAGTGGGTGGGCGTAAGGTCGTCGTGCTCTCCATACCACACGAAGTCAAACTGGCGGGTTAGCTCCCGGAAAGCGGGCGGCAGCGGGCCGGGCGGCAGCTCGTAGAGGTAATCGTGGTTGGTTTTGTCGGGCTGCCAGCGAATAAGGCCCTGGTCGGTGAGCTGCTTGAGCACCTCCAGGTAGCCCAAGCGCACGGCTAAGCGGTAGTTGCCGGCGCTTTCGGCTTCGCGGAGCAACGTGCTGAAGTCGAGCGCATGAATGTCTTCGGAGTCAACATCATAAGAAAGTGGCGCCCGGCGGGTGCCCCGGCCAAAGGCGCGGGTGATATCCACTTGCATAAGCTTGAGCACCACGAAGATAAAGGCGGCAAGTAGGGCGGCGTAGATACCGTACTTCCAGATTATTTTGCCGGAAGGGGTTTCCAGCAACTCGCCCAGCCAGCGCCAGAACCGCATCATCAGCAAGTCCCAGGCGCTTTTCTCGCTTTTTACGGCCACGTACTGAAACTCGCGCTGCTCCCGAAATTCCCGCAGCCGGGCTGGGGCAGGTTTCCGGAGAGTGACGTTGCTGGCCCGGTCGGCGGGCAGGTGCCGGACGGGTTGCACCGCGGCGGGTTCCGGCGCAGCCAGTGCGGGGGTAGCTGCCAGTAGCCAGCCCAGCGTCAGCAGTCGGAGCAAATAGCGCAAGTAAGCAGGCACAGAAGGAAACACGCTAGGTACGGGAGGGCGTAAATCGGTTAGGGAGCAGGCGTTAGTATTCGCCTTCATCGTCGGGGCGGTACGCGTGGTTGTGGGCCACCGGGGCGGGGCCATTGCCCAGGCTATCTACCAGGGTGCGGAGCCCGATGCCTTCTTTGCGTTCCACTAGGTTGAAGTACTGAAACATAAGCGCCACCAACAGCAAGGTGTACAGCATCACGCCGCCGGCGGAAGCCACAATGCTGCCGGCTATATTCAGCAAGCTGGAATCAGCCCAATCCCAGTTCAATATTTTACCAACGTAAGGTACCAGTTGCGGTATCTGAAAGACCATGCCAAGGAGAGCAACCAAGATGGAGACTATCAGTGAAAGGCCAAAGGTTGACCACCATTTGCCCCGAATCAGCGAAATATTACGGTTGATGGCATTGCCCATGCCTTTGCGCTCGAATGACTGAATTGCCCAAATCATGCTCAGGGCGATGCTCAGGTAAATACCGGGAATAGCCAGCAGGACAAAGCCAAGGAAAATAAATACCACCACCACCAGACCCGAAACAGCCATGCGCGGAGCGTCGCGCTTCACCCATCCGCCCACCAACGCCGGGGTTACTTCTTGTTCGGGCGGCAGCGTCATTCGCACGTTCACGTAGCCATATACTGTAGCGGCCAGGAGCGCATAGGAAATGAGGCTAGCGAGTAGGCCAAGCCATTGGAATGCGCCGAATTGATTACCGAGCCCACTGAATGACCCCGCCGAGGTGGAACTGCCGCTAATATCGCGCAGAGCGTTGGTTTGGGCCAGTCCCATGAAGATGCCCATCAGCAAAGCGGCAGGTAGCACAAAATAAATCAGACACCTGCTGAGCGGCTGCCAATGCGCGCCGATAAACTCGAAGGAAGCGGAGATTTTGGCACCGAAGTCCCGCTCCTGCCGAAAATCCGATTCTTTGGTAAACTTCAATTGCATAGGTATCTAAGTTGAATAAGCGGGATAAGACGAGGGGTGCGCAGCGCATCAATGGGCTGCCTGAGCAGGTGCCGCGGCCACTTGGCGGGTGAGGTAGCGGGGGTACACAATGAAGTACCAAACAATGAAAGCCGCCGAGCAACCAATGATGAGTAAACTTAGCGCCATTGGCATTTCGGTGTGGCGCGTTACAAACCCTTCCAGAAAGCCCGCCACAATGAAAATAGGCACTAGCCCAATAGCCAGCTTCAGGCCGTCGCGGGCGGCTTGCCGGAAGGCCTCGGTGCGGGAATAAGTGCCCGGAAACAGCAGGCCCCGCGCCATTACGAAGCCCGCCCCACCCGCCAGCACAATGGCCGAAATTTCCAGAGTGCCATGAATCCAGATGGTGAGCACCGACGGCAACAGCACGCCTTTCTGGTAGAAGAAATATTGAAAGGACCCCAGCATCACACCGTTGCGAAACAGCGCCCACACCGTGCCCAACCCCAGCGTAGCCCCCAGCACGTACGCCACCAACGACACGTAGATATTGTTGATGGTAATCATCAGAAACATTGGGGTTTCGCTCTGGCCTTTGTACACGGCCATCGGGTCGCCTTTCTTGATGTTTTCCAGGGTTTGGTTCACATACGCATCGCCCAGCACCACCCGCACAAAGGTGTCGTCGTAGGCCGCCGACAGCACGCCTATCAGGGTAAATACCGTGAACAGGATCAGCGACCAAGCCAGCGTGGTATGGTGGCGGGCCACCAGCAGCGGCAGCTCGCGCGCCCAAAAGTCCCGGAAGCGGCTGGTTTGCTCGGGTTTGTTTTTGTAGATGGTTTGGTGCTGCTTGGCCGCCAGGTCGTTGAGGTAGCGGGTAGTGGGCGAGGCCGGGTAGAAGGTCTGGGCGTAGGCCAGGTCGTCGGTGAGGGCTACAAACCGGGCCGCCAGCTCGTCGGGGTCAGTGGCAGAGGTGCTTTCGTATTGCTTCCAGCGGGCTTCGTTCTGCCGCAGAAATACCGCTTCACGCATAGAGTAACGGGTTGCTGATGGATTAACGGAAGAGAATTATGGAATAATTGGCCAACGAAAAATAGCGGTTCTGGTAGCTGCGGCTGAGCGGTGGCAGCTAAGTGCAGATGGGCAGCATACTCATGTGCTTCAACAATCAGCAAGTAACCACCAACAATCAACCAGCAACGCCTAATTTGCAGCATGGTCAGCTTGGCGAAGATTGTCAATTTTTCCGGGCTGCCCCGCATCCTTCCTGTATTAATTCCGGCGCTGCTGTGGCGCCGCCAGCCATTCAGTTTATGAGTACTATCCGAGTTCATACCACCCAAAACGTTTCCCTGGAATATGAGGTAGCCAGCGTGGGCGACCGAATCGTGGCGGCCATCATCGACTACTTGGTGCTGTTTGCCTGGCTGGCCGCCTGCGGACTCTTATTCGCGCTGGTTGCCGGGACCGGGGGGCAGAAATCGGTGCCTTTCATCGTTGTCTTTGGCATTGTGGCGGCGGTGCCCTATGTGTTCTATCATTTGGCGAGCGAAATATATTTCAACGGCCAAAGCATCGGCAAGAAAGCGCGCCACATCAAGGTTATTCGCCTGGATGGCACTCAGCCCCAACTCGGCGACTACTTATTGCGCTGGCTGCTGCGGCTCATTGATATGAGCCTGCCCGTGGTAGGGCCGCTGGTGGCCATTATCACCATTCTGGCCAACGGCCGGGGGCAGCGCCTCGGCGACATGGCCGCCGGTACCACTGTAGTAAGCACCCGGCCGCGGCAGGCCGCCGGAGCACTGGCGCCCGTCGTTACTCCTCCTGATTACGTGGTGGTGTTCCCGCAAGCCGACCAACTCGCCGACCACGACGTGGCTACCATCCGGCAACTGCTGCAAAAAGGCCTGGAGCACGACAACTACCAGCTACTGCACGAAGTTGCCAACAAAGTGAAGGACCTAACCGGCATCTACACCGAGCTACCCGACGAAGCATTCCTGCGCACCGTCATCCGCGACCATGCCCACCTGGCCGCCATGCAAGGCTAGTAGTTGACGGTTACCGCTGAGAATGGATGCTTAATCAGGAATCAGCAAACCTGTATCCGGTAGCACAGCCAACAAAAAAAGGCCAGCCCATAATGGGCTGGCCTTTTTGCTACTAGGCAGTTGCCGTGGTTTATTCGGTGATGATGGCCTGGCGGGTGCCGGCGGGCTCACCATTGAAGCTGAGGCGGAAGAAGTATATGCCAGCCGTCTGGCCTTTGCGGTTCCACTCAACTATTTGTGGGCCGGCAGCGCGCAGGCCAGCGTCAACCCGGTCGATGGTGCGGCCCAGGGCATCCGTCACGGTCAGTTCTACGCGGGACGCACGTGGCAACCCGAAGCTCACCCGAGCTACTCCGGCTAATGGGTTAGGGTAGAGCGAGAGGTTGGTTGCCAGCTCCGCCTGGCGGTTGGAGTTTACTACGCCCGTAGCTACGGCCACGGCAATATTGCGGGCGGCTATACCGTTGCCGATGGCTCCTACCGCAGTAGCGGCACCCGTGGTCAGGTTCACGGTGTAGAGCGAGGTGTTGGCAGAAGTACCCGTATTGGCCACCATGTAGGCGGTATTGGTGCCCTGGGCGGGGCTGAAAATATCCAGGTCTACGTTTGGCGTGGTGGCATTCACTGTAATGCCCGAGCTGCCAACGGCGGTGAGCTGCCCATCAGCTGGTGGGTTGGCAGTGGCCTGCGTGTTCAGCTGGTTCAGGGTCAGGTCGTAGTTGTAGAGCATGGTAGTGGACGTGGAGCCAGCTCCCATAAAGCTGTTGGTGTACGCTACGGCCCCAATGTTTGGTGTGTTGGTGCCCGTGGTGTAGGCCACTTGCCCATCCGTGGCAGCCAGCGCGCCGGTAATGGGGTTGAGGCGGTAGTTGTTGCGGTTGGCGCCCACCACCCGAATCCGGTCTACGGTCGGGTTGAAATCAAAGCCGGTAACGCCCGTGCCCAAATCCAGCGTAATAGCCGCGCCAATGGGGTTGGCTACACCCGTGGCAGCATTTACGGAATACACCTGCGCGTTGGCGGTGCCGGCGGCGGCAGCGGCATTGTAGCCCAGGGCGTACAGCGTATTGGTGAGTGGGCGGACATCCAGGCCAACCAGGGTTTGAGTGGCGGCTACTCCGGTAAGGCCCAGCGAAGTGCGAATCAGGGTTGGCTGCGCCGTATCAAACGTAATCAGGTTGGTGCCAGCCAGCGCGTAAGCCAACTGGCCCGTAATGGCAGGCAGCGTAGCCGGCCGGTCAATAGCCAGGGCAATGTCGGTGATGGCCACAAACGGCCCCGTACCCAGCGCACCCACCGAAGTAGCAGCGCCGGTGGTTAGGTTTACGGTGTAGAGCGTGGAAGTGGCCGCCGTGGTACCGGTAGCAATGGTAGTAGACATATACGCTACGTTGGTGCCATTGCTCGGATTGAAGTAGATGTCGAGGTCGGAGGCTTGCAGCGCACCGTTGGTGGCTACGCCCAGCGCGCCAACCGTGTTAAGAATACCGTCGTTTGGCGGAATCTGCGTAACCAGCCGGCTAGCTGTTTCGTCGAGGTTGTAGAGCGTGGTAGCTGTGGAACCGATGTAGCTGTTGGTGTAAGCCGACGACCCAACGCCTGGGAATTGCCCCGCATTGGCATCCCCGGCGGCGTAGCCTAGCGAGCCATCCGTGGCAGCAAGGGCGCCGTTGTTAGGATTAAGGCGGAAGTTTGCTCTGTTGCCCGCCGTTACCCGAATCCGGTCCACCGTTGGGTTGAAGTCAAAACCAATGCGCGCTATATCAGAACCCAGATTCAGGGTGAGGGCAGTGCCTATTGCCGTTGCAACCCCCGTAGTGCGGCTGATAGTGTAAAGCTGCGCAAGCGTGCCGGTTGGGTTGTAGCCCAGCGCAAATACCTCTCCCGTGTTCGGGCGCACATCAATACCTACTAAGGTTTGGCCAGCCGTAACGCCAGTGATAGGCAAAGTTGCCGTGAAAGTGCCGGGCGTAGTGACATTAAACGTTACTAGGCTAGCCGTAGTAGTGCTGGTGGTGCTGAGTCCGTACACAGTTTGAGCTTGGGCGGCGCCAATGGAAAGGCCCAACGCGGCTAGTCCCAACACAGCAGTACGGAAGGAATTGGTCCGGGAAGTAATTTTTCTGGTCATGCTAATTGGAAGGAGAAATGGATGAAATGTGAGCTATAGTGTCTTGCTCGGTGATGTTCATACGAGCAGGGGTTTCGATATGGATTGGCTTTAATTCGCTTTTAATGGCTTGAAAATCCGCATGTTAAGAAATGGCTTTCGGCTTTTGCCAGTCAACACGCTTAAAATGAGCATGTCATAAAAAAACGGGTGGCCTTCCCAAGGAAGGCCACCCGCTGCGGTGCACATAAATATGTACCAGATTACCAAGGTACCGGCTGCCCCTGCCACGTCACGAAGCTGCCGTTTTCCTCGGCATGCAGCTGCTCAGCCAGGCGAATAATGCCCCGCGCCGAATCGGCGGGTGGCAGGGCGGCGGTGCTGCCGCCCATACCGGTTTGCACCCAGCCGGGGTCCACCAGAATGGAAATAACGCCGTAGATACCTACTTCGGCGGCCAACGCGCGCATATACATGTTCAGCGCGGCTTTGCTGGCCGAATAATGGTACGGCTCGGCGGAGGCCTTCCACGTCAGGGAGCCCTGCCCCGACGATAAGCTGACGATGCGGGCTTTGTTGGCCGCTTTCAGCAGGTCTAAAAACGCCTGTGCCACCAGCAGCGGCCCCACGGCATTCACTTTCAGGAAAGTCAGCGCATTGCCCGCCGTCAAGCCGCCGAGGTGTTGCTTGGCGGGGTCCTCGGGGCCCGCGCCGGGGAAAATACCGGCGTTGTTCACCAGTACATCCAAGTGGCCGGTGAGGTTGGCTACGGTCTGCCGGGCGGCTTCAATGGAAGCTTCATCGGTTACGTCGAGTTGCACAAGGTGGAGCTTACCGGCGTACTGGCTTTGCAGCTGGTGCAGGTCGGTGGCGGATTCGGGTTGGCGGGCGGCAGCAAATACCGTGTTGCCGCGCTCCAGGTACTGGCGGGTGAGTTCCAGGCCCAAGCCCCGGTTGGCCCCGGTGATGAGGATGTTTTTCATGAAATGGGAATTGATGAAGAAAGAAATATGGGGAGCTGGGGACCGAAGTTTAGGGAAATAAAAGCGGGTTTAAGTGCAATTAGCCCACAACTCCACAAAAAAGCCGGTCGGGAACGTTCCCGACCGGCTTTTTCAAGGTCACTCATTATAACCTGGCTTTTGCTAGTGGCTGCTCGATTAGCTCGCCTTTACCACCCGGGTGTTGGCCAGCCGGTCGTGCAGGCCCGGCCCACTACCGAAGAAAGTGAAAGCCTCGAACGGGATAAGCCGGCTGAGTGTGCGCTGCATCACCGCTTTGGCAGTGAGCTTAGAGCCGTCTTCCATCACCACCTTGGTGCGCGTCACCAGCTTGCCCATCGTGCGGCCCGTCAAGGATTCCATGATAAAATAATAGCTCAGCAGAATCAGAAAGCTGACCACGGTGGTCCACGGGCTGTCTAAGTCATTAACCATTTCCTGGTTGCCGCTGAAGGCTGCTATCATGCTATACGCTATGGCAAAGACAAATATGATGATGTAAAACGCAACCAAGTCCACAACATAGTTGAGGATGCGCTGGCCCGTGGTGGCCGGGGTCATGGCCAGCGGCGAGTTCAGCAGCTCCGCAAATACCGAGGGGTTTTCAATTCGTTCGTCTGTGTAATCCTGGTCGTCGTGGTAGTGCTGTTGCATAATGTGGCTATATAGTGAGCCTACAAGATGCACAGAAACTTACCCGGCTGCAACCGCCTTGCGCTTGCTCACCCGTGGGTGCCGCTCCTCGGTGCCCTGGGCCAGTAGCTCCTCGTCACGCTCCGTCTTCTTAACGGTCCAGCTCAGCGAGTACAAATCCTTGCGCCGGTCGCGCAGGTTGCGCACCGCGCCGCTGGTGTTCAGGTCTTTCAGCAAGTCCAGGTCGAGGTCGGCAATGAGGGTCATTTCCGTATTTGGGGTGGCTTCGGCCACAATGGCGTCGTGCGGGAAGGCGAAGTCGGAGGGGCTGAACACGGCACTCTGCGAGTACTGAATATCCATGTTCTCTACGCGCGGCAAGTTGCCCACCGAGCCGGTAATGGCCACGTAGCACTCGTTTTCGATGGCGCGGGCCTGCGCGCAGATACGTACGCGCTGGTAGGCATTCTTGGTGTCGGTCCAGAACGGTACGAACAGAATCTTTACGCCTTCGTCGCTCAGCATGCGCGCCAGCTCCGGGAATTCCACGTCGTAGCACACCAGAATCCCGATTTTGCCGAAATCGGTGTCGAAGCACTTCAGCTTGTCGCCGCCGCGCATGCCCCAGTAGCTGGCTTCGTCGGGCGTGACGTGCAGCTTGTACTGCTCGTCCACGGTACCGTCGCGGCGGCAGAGGTAGGCCACGTTGTGCAGCTTTTCGTCTTCGTACACCGGCATCGAGCCCGCCACAATATTGATGTTGTAGCTCACGGCCAGCTCCATCATCTTGGCCTTGATGGGCGCCGTGAAGGCCGCCATGGCCCGAATGGCCACCGCCGGCGAATCTTCGTTGGTGAGGGCCATCAGCGGAGCGTTGAAAAACTCGGGGAACATCACGCAGTCGGCCTTGTAGCCTGATACCGTGTCCACGAAGAACTCAATCTGCTGCAACAGGTCCTCCAGGCTGCGGGTGGCGCGCATCTGCCACTGCACAATGCCAATACGAACGTTGCTTTTCTGGTTGCCAATCAGCTTTTCCTCTTCCTCGTAGTACACATTGATCCACTCCAGCAGCGTGGCGTAGGCCTTGCTTTCGGAGTCGTAGGGAAGGTAGCCGCGGATGATTTTGCGCACGTAGAACTCGTTGGAGAGCTGGAACGTGAGGATGGGGTCAACCAGCTCTTTGTTGCGCACCATTTCCACGTATTTAGCGGGCGTCATTTCGTTGGCGTACTGCGCGTAGCCGGGAATCCGGCCGCCGGCCACCATGGCGCGCAGGTTCAGGTTTTCGCACAGTTCCTTGCGGGCATCGTAGAGGCGGCGGCCCAGGCGCAAGCTGCGGTACTCGGGGTCCACAAACACGTCCACGCCGTAGAGCGTGTCACCGTCGGAGTTGTGGGTGTCGAACTTGCCGTTGCCGGTGATTTTGGCGTAGGTGTGCTTGTCGCCGAATTTCTGGTAATCAACAATGATGGCCAAAGCCGCCGCTACCAGCCGGCCGTTGTCCTCAATACCAATCTGGCCTTCCGGAAACTTCCGAATCAGGGCACTGAACTCGTCGGCCGACCAGGCACCTTCCATGTTGGAGTACACCTGGTCCATGATGCCTTTGATGGCCTTGAAATCGGAGCGGCGCAACGTGCGCAGCACCAGCTTATGGGCCGGAACAGCCGTGGGCGTAAGCAGTTCGGCTATGGAGCCGGATTGCTTGCCTTCGGGCGTTACTTTTTTGGCGTGGCTACCGCCGACCTTACCGTTTGAACTCGTTGCCATATACGTCGTCTGAAGAGAATGTCGTGGAAGAAGTGCAAAAATACCGCTCCGCCAAGCGGATACGGCGCTAGTAATACGGCCACACAACAAGTTTGGCGGGAAAGTGGTGCATCTAAGCCCAAAAACGCCGGTCCTGAGCAAGCAGAACCGGCGTTTGTACCATCCATAAAGTGGGGGCTAAGAAACTTACTCCCGCACCACGCGCCGCACCGCCATGCCGGTTGCGGTTTGCACCCGCAGCAATGCCACGCCCCGGAACGCACCAAAAGCCGCGGCAGGCACTACCGTTTCGCGTGCGGCGTGCGGCAGCTTGTAGCTGAACAGCACGCGGCCGGTCAGGTCGGTGGCGCTGATGGAAACGGGGCCAGCCGCCGGCAACTGCAAGCGCAACGGTTCCGTGCCCGTCACGGGGTTGGGGTACAAGCTCAGGGCCGTTTCCGGAAGCTGGCTGGCCGTGCCGAGCGCCGACAGGCGGCGGTACACGTCGCGGTACTCCACGCTGGCTACCACGTCTTGGTTGCCCACTCGCGTGGTTGTGATAGTCAGCAACGGCACGTGCTGGCCCACCGCCAGCCATTTGTACTCGCGCATAACGGGCAGCGTAATTCCCTGGTTGATACCCATGGCCGAAATGCTATCCTGATCTTCAATGCGGGTAACCACGCGCACCGTTTGGAAGGTGCCGAACGGCGTGGTCAGGCTGCCCCAGGCATCCACCCGGTTCACCCGTTTGCGGCGCTGGCTCAGGTACCCGGTGCCCGGCACGCTGATACTGAAAAACGAGCTGCTGGAATCGGGCGTGCTGGCGTAGCTCAGCGGAAACCGGTAGACAACGTCCTGCTGGGCGGCGTTGGCATATGTGATGGGAACAGCCGTGCCGCTCAGGCTGGCTCCGTAACCCACCGACCGAAAATCAGCGGCCGAGGCGTTGTAGAACTGGTACGGGTCGGTGATGGGCAGGCTGATGCCGGGCGGCAGCGGAATGGTTTGGGGCGCGGCCACCGTGGCGCGGTTGCTGCCACTCAGCACCGAGTTGAAGGTGAATGTGTACAGCGGTTGATTGGGCACGGCCGTAAAGCGCGCCACATTCTGGCTGATGGGTACCAGCGTGCTGTAGTTCCAGGTTTGGTTGGGGCCGCGCTGCGTGAGAGGCGGCACGCTGCCAGGCAGAATAGGGGTGGCCATGCTCTGGCGCAGGGTATCGGTGGCCACTGGCATGTCGGCGCGGGTGATAACGGGCGAGGTTTGCGCCAGCGCCAAGCCAGCAGGTAGCAGCGAGAAAGCAAGAACGGCAGCGTAGGAGTGGCGCATAGGCGAAGGGTTGGAAGATAAGGCATTGAAACCCCCGAATATAGCACCTGCACCGGGTTAGGTGCCATCCGGACGAGCTGTTGTACCTTGCAGCATGCTTCCGCCCGA
Source organism: Hymenobacter telluris (assembly GCF_017313265.1). GTDB lineage: Bacteria > Bacteroidota > Bacteroidia > Cytophagales > Hymenobacteraceae > Hymenobacter > Hymenobacter telluris. Next base: position 104,141 of record NZ_JAFLQZ010000007.1, read on the forward strand.
AGAACGTCGTCTGCAAACGTTGGGCCGGCTGCTGGCCTCGCCCGAAAGCTTTCCGCCCACGGCCTGGCTGTGCGCCCCGCCCGATGTGCACCGCTGGCAGCCCGCCATGCCCGCTGCTGTGCTGCTGGTAGCCGCGGCCGGCCAAGCGGTGCCCGCGCCGCCCGGCCTCGTGCGCACGCTGTTCATGGACGAAGTGCAGTTGGTGATGGAGCGCCTGCTCACGCAAGTGCCCGGCGCCCCCGACTGGCTGCGGGTGGATATTCTGGCCCGCTACAAAACCGCCCACGAGTTTCCGGCCCTCACCGGCCACCCCGACACCCTGGCCGAATACCTCGCCGAAGCGGTGCACACGGGCAGCCTCAGTGCCCCCGCCGCTCTAGCACATTTACTGAAGTACTTCTCGCACTTCACCCCCGAAGCCGCCGCCCGCATCATGGCCCAGGCGTACCGCCGCACCCAGAAATAGTGAGGTGGTGAAATGGTGAGTTTTACCCGTGTGCAATGCGCAGTTAGCACAAGCAGTACGTCAGACTCACCAGTTCACCACCTCGCAATTTCGCCATTTCACGAACTCATTTCTGGTACCTCATTGGGTATTACCAGCTTGCCGGCGGTAGCGGCCTGTATCTGCTCCACACTCACGCCGGGCGCCCGTTCGCGCAACACAAAGCCGTCGGGCGTTACATCGAGCACGGCCAGTTCAGTTACGATTTTTTTCACGCAACGCAGGCCAGTGATGGGCAGGGTGCAGGCCGGCAGCAGTTTGCTGCTACCATCTTTGGCTACGTGCTGCATGGCCACAATGATGTTCTTGGCCGACGCCACCAAATCCATGGCGCCGCCCATGCCTTTCACCATCTTACCCGGAATCTTCCAGTTGGCAATGTCGCCGGTTTCCGATACTTCCATGGCCCCCAAAATGGTCAAATCCACATGCTCGCCCCGAATCATGCCGAACGAGTCGGCGGAGGAGAACAGGCTGGAACCGGGCAGCGTGGTTACGGTTTGCTTGCCGGCGTTGATGAGGTCGGGGTCCACCTCCGCCTCCGTGGGGAAGGGCCCCATGCCCAGCAAGCCGTTTTCCGACTGTAACTCCACGTTGATACCCGCCGGAATGTAGTTGGCTACCAGCGTCGGGATGCCGATGCCGAGGTTGACGTAGTACCCGTCGCGCACTTCCTGCGCTATGCGTTTGGCAATGCCGTGTTTGTCTAACATGAAATTTGGTGCGTAGTGCTTAGTTGGTAGTGCTTGGTGCGTAGTGCTTGGTGCTTAGTTGGTAGTGCTTAGTGCCTAGTGCCTAGTGCTTAGGATGTTCTTTTAAACAACCGTAAGTACTAAGCACTAAGCACCAAGCACTACCAACTAAGCACCAGGCACTACTGAACTGCTTGTCGGACTTGCAGCTTGAACTTGCCGGGCAGGTCGCGGGAGGTGGTGTTGGGGTACTTTTGGGTGTAAAGCAGGGCCACCACGTTCAGCTTGGGGTCCACCCAATACGTGGTGCCGAAAATACCGCCCCACTCATACGAGCCTTGCGACAGGCCCGAGGCCTCAGCGGTTTTGGCCGTAGTGATGCTGAAGCCCAGCCCGAACTTGTTCGGGCCTTGCTCCAGGGCGCCAATCTGGTTGCTGGTAATGAGCTGCACGGTGGCCGGTTTCAGGTAGCGCCGGCCATTGTACTCACCCCCGTTGAGCAGCATTTGCAGAAAAACGGCGTAGTCATCAATGGTGGAAGACAAGCCCGCGCCGCCCGAAAAGTAAGTGCCTTTGTCCTTCGGATAGTCCGGGCTCATGCCGTACATGCCGCTTTGCTTCACGGTGGCCTTGGCGTCGTTTTCGGCGTAGAGTACGGCCAAACGATTCTGCTTGTCGGCGGGCAGGTAGAAGTAAGTGTCGCGCATGCTCAGCGGCTCGAACAGGCGGGTGCGCAGGTACTGGTCGAGAGGCTGCTTGCTGAGCACTTCAATCAGGCGGCCCAGCACATCAATGCTCAGGCCGTAGGTAAATTTCTCGCCCGGCTGGTGCATCAGCGGCAGCGGTCCCAGGGCGTCCATGGCCGTGGCCAGCGTGCCAGCGGGCGTACCAATGCCGCTTGGCACGTGCGCTTTCGCGTAAATGGCCTTGGCTTCCTTGCTACCAATCAGCGGGTAGCCGAGGCCCGAGGTGTGCGTAAACAGCTGCCGAATGGTTATTTCCGACTTAGCTGGTACAGTGGTGTAGGTGGAGTCCTTCTCGTTGAAAGTAGCCAGCACTTTGGGGTTGCGGAAGGCCGGCAGATACTTGGAAATCGGGTCGTCGAGCTGGAATTTGCCTTCGTCGTAGAGCAACATCAACCCAATGCTGGTAATAGCCTTGGTTTGGGAGGCAATCCGGAAAATGGCGTCGGGCTTGAGCGGCGTTTTGGCGCCCAGGTCGTCGTAGCCGAACGCCTTGCGGTACACAATCTTGCCGTTGTGCGCTACCAGCGCAATGGCGCCGGCTACGCGGGTGTCGGCCGTGTATTCCTCCAGCAGCCGGTCGATGCCGGGCATGGGCACCGGGCTGGGCGTGAGGGTTTGCGCTTTGCTGGCTTTGGCCTTGGCTGGCGCAGCTGTTTGGGCGTAGGCCTGGCCGCCGATGGTCAGTGCCAGGAACAGAAGAACGGTGTTTTTCATAGCCTAGATGAATTTCTCACGGAGGTTCGCGCAGAGGTATGCAGTGTTCAGGTGTCAGCACACTGCGTACCTCTGCGAGCTACTGCGGAAAAATAGTTAATTGGCCGTGCGTACGGTGCGCTGCTCGATGCGCTTTTCGTAGTGCTGGCCCTGGAAAATGCGCTGCACGAAGATGCCCGGCGTGTGAATCTGGTTGGGGTCCAGCTCGCCGGCGGGCACCAGCTCTTCCACCTCCGCCACTGTAATTTTGCCGGCCGTGGCCATCATGGGGTTGAAATTGCGGGCGGTGCCTTTGTAGATAAGGTTGCCGGCGGTGTCGCCCTTCCAGGCTTTCACAAAGGCATAATCTGCTTTCAACCCGGTTTCCAGCAAATACATCTTGCCATTAAACTCCCGGCTTTCTTTGCCTTCGCCTACTTCGGTGCCGTAGCCGGCGGGCGTGTAAAAGGCCGGAATGCCCGCGCCCCCGGCCCGAATCCGCTCGGCCAGCGTGCCTTGTGGCAGTAACTCCACTTCCAATTCGCCACTCAACAGCTGCCGCTCAAACTCGGCATTCTCGCCCACGTAGCTGGAAATCATCTTGCGCACCTGCCGCTGCTGCAACAATAGCCCAATGCCAAAATCATCAACGCCGGCATTGTTGCTGATGCAGGTCAGGTCTTTCACGCCGAGGCGCAGGATTTCCTGGATGGAGTTTTCGGGGATGCCGCACAAGCCGAAGCCACCCAGCATGAGCGTCATGCCATCGGTGAGGCCGTGCAGAGCGGTTTGGGCGTCGGAAACTACTTTGTTGATCATAAGGCAGCGGGTGGAATTCGGTGGATTAGCGGGGAGTGGTACTAGGTGGCGGTTGGTAATCGAGGGGTAAAAGTTCACCCATTTTCTCGAATGCCCAGTATTCATCGGTTAAAACGGCCAGTGGTTCCACCAATTGACCGTTAGGCAGAATCTCAACTTCCGGCTGCGTGAGCGTCAGCAACGAAATCTGCCGGATGGGCCGGGCAACAGGACCGGGCGGGGCACCAAACGGCCGCGCCGGCTGGTAGAGCGGGTCGGGCGCTTCGCGCAAATAGCTGACTTGCAGATAATCAGAGAAGCGCAGGTACACTCGCTTGGGTGTAAATTCAGCCCGGCGCAAGCTGTCAATAGGGCGCTCCGCCATATAAAGCATGGAAAAATTAGGCGGCATCTTCACCCACCGGTCAATAGAATCCATTTCCGCGGCGGTTAGCGCCTGGTTGCGGCGGGCGCGCAGCAGCGCTTTGCGCAGGCTGTCGGTGCGGGCAAAGCGGGGGTTGGGCACGATGCGCAGCTTCCGTACCAGAAAGCCCTGCTGGGCTAAGTCGTTGTCGCGCACACTTTTCAGAAAGTGTGTCAGGGAGCCTCGATAGGCTTTTTCGCGGTTGGTGAGCCAGCGTTGCCGTTGCTTGTTGCGGCGCGGCGTCATCTCCTCGAAAACCGGCCAGCCGTAGAACGACACGTATTGCTGCTTGAAGTTCAAGGTGAATTCCAGCCCGTAATACTTGACGCGGTAGCCCAGCGCATCGTTATCAACCTGCACGAACGTGGGGCTGCTGGCGGTTAGCTGGTTTTGCTCGGCATCGAAGGCTACCAGCACGGCATCGGGGTTGCGGATGCGGCACTGCCGTGAAAAGCTGGTGCGCCCCAGAAACGTTTCGGCAAACTTCTGGTAGTCACTTTCGCGGTTTGGGTTGGGCCGCACCGTTACACCCTTTAGCTGCTGGGCCGACGGAGTGAGCAGTAGCTCCAGCGGCTGCGCGCCATTGCCCACCGTAATGCGGCGCTTGAACAGCTGGTACCCCACATAAGACACGATAAGGTCGTAGGGTCCGGCGGGTACGTTTTTTATCGTGAACTGCCCGCTGGCGTTGGTGGAGGCACCGTAGGTGGTATTCGCCAGAAACACGCTGGCAAGCTCCAACGGCTTCTGTGTCAGAGAGTCCCGGATAGTGCCGTTCAGAGTGCTCTGCGCCCAGCCACCGGTGGTGTTAACCAGCAGAAAGAGCAGCAGAATAGCTGCATAACGCACCCTTGACGATGTACAACGGGCCGGTGATGAGCAGCACAGTATCATGCACCTCACCGATTTCACCCGCCCACCAAGTGCTGCCGGGCCGCGTCGGCATCCAGGGCCAGCTGGGCTTTCAAAGCGTCGAGGCCGTTGAATTTCTGCTCGTCGCGCAGGCGGGCAATGAACTGCAACGTGAGGGGCTGCCCGTACAGGTCGCCACTAAAGTCCAGCAGGTGCGCTTCAATGGTTTCGGCCAGGTCGCCGCCCACGGTGGGCCGCACCCCGATGTTGAGCATGGCCTCGTGGTGAGAGCCCTCGGCCGTAGTAGCCATTACGGCGTACACACCCCGCGCCGGAATCAGCTTCAGCGGCTCCTCTACGCGCAAATTGGCCGTCGGCCATCCTATTGTACGGCCTAGTTGCTGGCCTTGCGTTACGGTGCCGGTAAGCTGGTAGGGGTAGCCGAGGTAGCGGCTGGCCGTCAGGATGTCGCCGCTTTCCAGAGCGCGCCGAATGCGAGTGCTGCTTACGCCCACGGCATCCACGTCTTCGCGCGGAATTTCCTCCACGCTCAGGCCGTATCGGTCGGCGTGCGCACTTAGGTATTCGAAGCTGCCTTCCCGGTTTTTGCCGAAGCGGTGGTCGTAGCCAATGACTAGCTTACCAGCGCCCACCGTGTCGAGCAGGATATTCTGGATGTATTCTTCGGAAGTCCGGGCTGAAAACTCCTTGGTGAAAGGCACCACCAGTAGGTAGTCCACGCCAAATTCGGCCAGTTTGGCGGCCTTCTCTTCCAGCGTGTTGAGTAGGCGCAACGCCAGCAGTTCGGGGTGGGAGGGCGGCGGGCCCAGTACCAGGCGCGGGTGCGGCCAATAGGTGATAACCACCGTTGGCCCGCCGCTCTGTTCGGCTACTTCGCGCAGCCGCCGCAGAATCTTTTGGTGCCCCAGGTGCACACCATCAAACGTGCCACTGGTAACAACCGCCTTGCCCTGAAGATGCGGAAACTGCGCCGGGTCCCGAACGACTTGCATAAACTACTGATTTTGCGCTGATAGAATTGGTTGCATTGCTTACGGTTGGCGGGCTGTAAAAAGCGCTAGACAATGCGCGGGCAACGTCGTTTGTACGAGGCCCAACACATGCTGGTCCGCATTCCGAGGCGAAAGTTATTCTATAGCACTGTTAGTAGGGCTATCCGGTTCGGTGGCCGCGTTGTTGGCGTTGAAATACTCCAGCCCGGCCCGGCGTTCGGGGCGGCGTTGCTTCTGCTGGCGGGGCGGGCGGCTGGCTTCACCTTCGGGACGGGGTGGACGCAACGCGTCAATCTGTTCCATATTCAGGGCCTCCGAAAGGCGGTACTCCCCAATGCGGGTGCGCACCAGCTTGGTGAGGTGGGCGCCACAGCCCAGAGCCGCGCCAAAGTCGCGGGCGAGGCTGCGGATGTAAGTGCCTTTCGAGCATGTCACCCGGAAGTCTATGTCGGGCAAGGCAATGCGGGTAATTTCAAACTCCCGGATAGTGACCTGCTTGCTCTTGATTTCGGCCTCGCCACCGCGCCGGGCTACTTCGTAGGCCCGCTCGCCGTTCACCTTCACCGCCGAAAACAGCGGGGGCGTCTGCTCGATCAGGCCGGTGAAGGGCGCGGTGGCTTCCCGTATTTCCGCTTCGGTCAGGTGCTCGAATGGCTGCTCCGCGTCCACGGGCGTTTCCAGGTCGAAGCTGGGCGTGGTCTGGCCGAGGCGGAACGTGCCAGTGTACTCCTTCTCCTGCGCTTGAATCAGGTCGATTTCCTTGGTTTTCTTGCCGGTGCACAGAATCAGGAGGCCGGTAGCTAGCGGGTCGAGGGTGCCCGCGTGCCCGATTTTCTTGATGCGGAGCGTGTTTTTCACTTTGCGCACCACATCAAACGAAGTCCAGGTGAGGGGCTTATCGAGTAACAAAACTTCGCCAGCTTCAAAATCGAACGGGGGGAAAGCAGTATCAGACATCAGGCAAACTCTTAAAAAAGAACGTCATGCAAAGGTCTGGCCCCTGCATGACATTGCGCCTGCTTACAGGCAAAAAGATACTAATTCACTAAATCAGCTTCAGGTCGATGCCCAAGCCAATCATTACTAGAATGATAACACCCACGATAATGCGGTAGAAGCCAAAGGCCCGAAAGCCGAAGCGCGACACAAAATCCACGAACGACTTCACCGCCAATAGCCCCACCACAAACGCTACCACATTGCCGAACAACAGTAGCTTCAGGTCGTCGGCGCCGGGCGCACTTACTTTGTAAGTTTTGTAGAGCTGATAAACCGTAATGACAAACATGGTAGGCACGGCCAGCAGAAACGAAAAGTCGGCCGCCGAACGCCGGTCGAAGCCTTGGGCTAATCCACCGATGATGGTAGCTGCCGAGCGCGACACGCCCGGTATCAGGGCAATGCACTGAAACAGCCCGATTTTGAGCGCCTGCATGGTATTAGGCGTGGTAACCTCCTTGCGCGGACCCGAAAACCACTTATCCACAAACAGTAGCACGATACCACCTAACACCAACGAAACAGCTACCACCGTCACGCTCTTAAGTAGCTCTTCAATCACATCTTTCAGCAGAAAGCCCAGTATGCCAAACGGTAGAAAGGCCACAATCAACTTCACGTAGAAATCAACGCTTTGCAGGAAACGCCGCCAGTACAGCGCCACTACCGACAGGATAGCCCCCAGCTGGATAGAGGTAATGTAGGTTTCGGTGAATGGTAACTGGCCGATACCCAACAGGTTGGCAACAATAACCATGTGGCCAGTACTGGAAACCGGCAGAAATTCAGTGAGGCCTTCTACAATGGCCAATAGCAGCGCGTGCCAATAATTCATAAGTAGGGTCTTGGGGGTTTGGCGTATTATGGGCTTGGATGTTAGCTGATCTTTCCAGCCAATATCCAAGCCCATAATACGCCAAACCCCAATGTATTAACGCTTGTAGGTAGGAGCTACTGGTGCAGCGGGAGCGGGCTGTTGCGCTAGCGTTTCGCGGGTGGTGGCATCGGCGGCAATGGGAGCGGGGCCGTGCGGCCGGGCCATGATAGCCCAGAACTCAATCAGGAAACCGATAATCAGCAGGATGGGGCCCAATGTAATACCGAGGAATCCTTCGCCGTAGTCGGCCGTGTCCAGCGTCATGGTGATGAAGCCAGCCGCCAGTACGGCCAGCCCGATGAACATCAAACGGTAATTGCGCGTCCCGAAAGCAAAGCGAGGTTGTTGCGTAGGTTCCATGAGGCTTATGGTCTTATTTTTTGTAGTCTTATTTCTTCAAGGTTCTAAGGATTTGGGGTCTTTATAGTGCCAGCGAACTGAACAGATTCCAAGCTCCCACCATCCATCTAATACAGTTCGTCGAGCGACATGCCCAGGTACTTGCGCACGGCGCGGTAAGAACTTAAGAAGCCGATTCCGCAGCCCAACCCAACCATTACTAGCAGTAGCGCACCAATCAGCCGGTCGTCGCGGAGGATGCGCAGGTCGGCTACTTGCAGGTAGGCGTATTGCAGCAAGGCCAGCAGCAGCAAAGCCGACAGAATCCCGCTGACCAAACCCTGCCAGGTGGCGCGGCGCAAAAACGGCTGCTGGATAAAGAAGGGTGTGGCTCCCACCAGCTGCATGCTCCGAATCAGGAAGCGTTGCGAGAACAAAGCCAGCTTGATGGTATTGTTGATAAGCACCGTCACCACTACGGTCAGCACCACGGCAAAGCCCAGCAGCACCAGGCTCAGCTTGCGCACATTCTGGTTGATGGAGCTAATAAGGCTTTGCACGTACTGCACCTCGTGCACGCCCGGCTCGGCCTTCAGCTCCCGCTCAATGCGGCCCATCTGCAATGAGTCGGAAAATTCGGACTTGATTTTCAGGATGTACGCGTCGCGCAAGGGGTTGTCGCCGAGGAAGTTCTTGAAGTCTTCGCCGGTTTGGTCGATGAACTGCTTGGCGCCTTCTTCTTTCGACAGGAACCGGACCTGCGGCTTGTTGTCGCGCGAGGCAATGTATGGCTTGCGCGAAAAGTCCTGCTGAAGTCGTAGCAGTTCGGTAGCCGGCAAGTCGCGCTCCAGGTACACCTGCATTTCGATATTCTCCTTCACTAGGTTGGAGAGCTTGTGCGCGTGAATCAGGAGCAAGCCAAATAGTCCAATCACCAGCAACGCCAGCGTAATGCTGAACACTACCATCGTGTGCGGGTAGCTGCCAAGCTTTTTCTTACGGGTCGGACGGGTTGGGGGCATACAGAGGCAAAGGTAATCGGAGAATGGTTGCGGGTTTGTTATTGATTGTTAATTGTTGGGGATTGAATTGTTTAATTGTTGCATTGCTGAATTGTTGGTCGTTCTAATGTCTCGTCGAACAACTAACAATTCAGCAATGCAACAATTAAACAATTCAACCACTTAAAGCGTCGTCCGTGGGTCGTCGTCGATGTTGAGCACTTCGCGGGCTTTGCGGGCGTTGGTTTCGCGGCGGCGCAGGTGCTTGCGGGCGAATAGCTCAGTTAGGGAGTCGAACTGCTCGGTGTGCAGCAGGGAGATGCCCGCGCGGGCCTGATTCTGGTTAGTTAGGTCACTGTAGTCGCGCGGGGTGGTTTCGTAGCGCAGCTTGGCCCGGAACTTCCCGTCGGTGCGCAGAGCGTATTCCAAACTCAAATCCCCGATAACCGAAGTATTGGCGTTGGAGCCGGAGATGGGTACGCCCGTAGAGGTTGTGAGGGTGCCGGTGTTGCTGAAGCCGCCTTCCCGCGTCACGCGCAGGCGGCCGTTCAGGAACGAGTAGCTCAGCCGCACCTGCAAGGCCTGCAGCTGCTCGGCGGAAAGTCCGTTGAAGTTGAAGCTGATTTCCAGGTTGGGGTCGAGCTGCGAGGTAAGGGCCCCGAGCTGAGTGGAAATAATCTGCCCGAGGCTGTTGCCCAGGGCGTTATCCTGCCCGCGCAAGGAGGTAACCGACGACAACGAGCCCACCTGCGCCAGCTGTCGGAACACCACCAGGCTGAATACCTGCCGGTTCAGCTCCTGCTCATCGTTGCGCAACGACGACAGGAACGGGGCCAGGTCGCCTTCCAACGACGAGGGAATATCGTTGAACTCCAAATTGAGCTTGATGGCGGGCAGCAGCAGCGGCCCGGTCAGGTTCATAACGGCCGTAACAGGTACCACGGCGGTATTGCCGGGCAGGGCAGGAGCCAGCGAAGTACGCTGAGTATATGCGGCCGTCACGTTCATTTCGCCGGCCAGCGGGTCGCCGTTCCAGACGATGGTGCCGCCCGGCCGCACCACAAATTCCTTGTTGACCAGGCCTTGCAAAGTGAAGTTGTACGCCCCGCGCACAATCTCAATCTGCCCGCTCATGTTGAAGTCGCCGCGCGTATCGATGTTCAAACGCAGCCGCCCCGCCGCCGTGCCCCGGATTACGTCGCCGGTGCTTTCGTCGAGCAGGATTTCCACGTAGGCATCGGGCGTTACTTCCAGGTTCATGTTCAGCCGAATCCCCGACAGGTCCACCTTGTCCTGCACGCCAATGGGCACCGGCGTGCTAGTCGTGTCGAGCAGGTTGCGGTTCACGAAGCGGATGTAGCTGGCTTGCTCGGCTTTGGCGGCGTTGTCGAGCGGCAGCGAAAGGCGCGTGCCAGGGTCGGACTTGGCCTGCACGTTCACTACCAGGTTGGTGGACGGGCCGTTTACGCGCGCCGAGCCGGTAGCGTAGGCCGTACCGTAGTACAGCTGGTTGTCTTTGCGGGTGGTATTGAGCACCAGCATCTTGCGGAAAGAAGCTTCCAGCGCCAGCCGCATGTTCTGAAACCCGTCGTGAAAAATGTCGCCGCTGATGGTGCCAGAGTTGCCCAGCGGGTCGCGCATCTTGATATCGTTCAGCGAAATCCGGTCATCGGTAAACCGAATTCGGTCGGAGAAGGTGTAGGTGGTGTTCAGATAGATAAATGTCAGCTGGCCTTCCGACACGTCGATGGTGCCGGTGAGGTGGGGCGCACTGAGCCGGCCGGCCAGCCGCAGCGTACCCACGGCCGTACCGCCCAGGTTGCGGAAGATGGTTTTCAGAAACGGCTCGGCCAGCTTCACCGGAGCGTTGTCGAGCACGGCGGTCAGGTTGAGCTGTTCGGTTGAGTGGCTGGGGGCAATGGTACCCGCCACCCGTACCACCCGCTGGCCGTCGCGCAGCACATCCAGGTCGAGCAGGGCCTGGCTGGCGCGGTTGTCCCAGCTGCTGCTGCCCTTCACGTCGCCAATCAGCACCCCATCCAGCGCCAACGAATCGACGGCCAGTGTGGAGTTGAGGGCCAGCGACCCGAAAATGCCGCTTACCGTACCTTCGGCATTCACGCGGCCGGTCATGTTCTGCTTGGTAAGTGAGGTGAGCGTGGCCAGCTCCATATCCTTTACCAGTAGCTTCAGCTCCTTGGCGGGGTCCTGCGAAATGAAGCCCTGGGCGCTGATGCTCTGCGGCCCGTTGCTCAGGCTTAGGTTCTGAATATCAATCTCCTTGCCTTTGTTGGAAATCACCACGGCATTATCCTGCGCAATCTGCCAATCCTTGTTCAGCAAATTCACGCCCGACTGCCGGAACACGATTTTCACCGCATCGGGCAGAAACGACAGCGCCCCGTTGATTTGCGCCTTGTTGGTGGTATTGGTTTGGGCCAGCGCCGTGGAGAAGTTGATGCGCTCCTGGTCCCACACGCCTTCCAGATAGAAGCCCTGGGTAGCCCCCAGCCCCGGCAGCACCTGCCGCTCCGACGTCACGCTGGCCTGCGCCAGCACCTCCGGTTGGTAAGGCAGCTTGGAGGTAGTGAAGTCGAAATCAGTGCGGTAGGTGCGGACGCTGTCAATCTGGAGCGTGTCGAAGCTGCCGCCCATCTGGAAAATCGAGGTCTGGCCGTTGCGGAACGTGGCGTCGATGTGCGAGTTGTTGGCCACTTTCAGCCCTGGCACAAACAGTTGCAGCACGGGGTTGGGCTTCTTCAGATACAAATCCAAATCAATGGCGTACTCCCGAATCGGCGACTGGCGCTTGCGGCGGTAGTAGTTGGCAATGGCCGCGTCATTACTCTCGAAATTGAGCTGGTATTCAGTTATGAGCACCTGCGCGCTCTTGATTACTTCGGTGTAATTGTAGTTGCCCACGGCAGTCAGCCGAAACGCCTCGGAGCGCATCCGGAGCTGGCGCTGCCCGTCGCGCCGGACACTCAGCAAATCCAGCGTATCCAAATCCAAGGTGCGGCCCGCGTAGCCCAGGCGGGTGTTGCGGAGAATAATGCGGCCCAACAAATCATCGAGGCGCAGCCCCCGAAATTTCAGGTCGGCGGTGGTGGCTACCGTTACGCTTTGCTTGGTGAGCCCCAGGGCCTTAAGGTCGGCGCGGCGGACGCGGGCCCGCATATCAAACGCCTGCGCGGCTTTGTTGAGGTTAACGGTACCGTCGGCGTCGAATTGCAGATTAGGGTCGTTGGCGGCCACGCGGCCCGTAAACGACTCGCGGCTGAAGCGCCCGTCGGTGGTGATGTTGCGGAACCGGTAGCCGTTCAGCCAGATGCGCTGCACCGTAGCGCGGGCCGTCAGGGTGGCATCCTTCAGCGAGAAGCCCACGCCTTGCACGCGCCCGTTCATAGTCACGTCGCGAATCACTTGCTCCTGGCCCAGCAGGCGGCCCAGCTGGAAATTGGTGGTCTTGATGTCGCCGCTATAAGACGAGTAGCGCGGGTCGGTCTTGAACTTCAGGTTCACGTCCGACACCACCGAGCCTAACGCCGTATCAAACGAGCCGTTGGCCACAAAGTCGTTGTAGAACCCCAGAAACTGCCCTTTTAGCTTCACGGTGCCTAGCCGCTGCACGTAGGGCCAGCCCGAAGCCGGAATGTAGCGCCGAATGTCGCGCCCGTCCACCACCGAGGGTTGCAGCTTCATTTCAATGAAGCTTTCCTGAAAATTGGGCAGGCCTTCCACCGCAATGTCGCCCACCACGCGTGAGTTGCGGCCGTAGCGCACGTCCAGGTTTTTGGTGCGGAAATTTCGGACGTAACCCTCGGCCTGACCGGCAATCAGCACGGTTTCCTTCAGGTCGCGAACCGATTGTTGGGGCGCGAAATGGGCAATATCGTCGGAGTAGATGCGCGACGGTTTCAGCCGGGCCACCACCCGCACCGAGTCGTTGAAGTCGGTGAAGTTCAGAAAGTGGTTGTACTCAAAGCGCAGATAATCATGAATCTGGCTGCGACCAACGCGCAGATTCAGCTTGTCGAACTCCCAGAACTTATCGGCGTAGGTCATGTTGGCCGTCAGCTCGCGCAGGCGCGTGTCGGAAGGCGTGTCCACGGTGCGCAGGTTGTTGATCTGGGTGTGAATCGTGTCGCCGTGCAGCTGAATGTCCGATACCTCGGCGTAGATGCTGTCGAGGTACATGTGGGCGTAATCCATCGAGCGGCCGTAGTATTCGGCGCGGGGCGTGGCCTGGTTGTCGAGCACGAAGCGGCCGTTGCGCAGGCTGACGGTTTCAATCTTGAAGTCGAAGGGCTTGCTGACCTTGGTGGTATCGGAGGGGCCTACCAGCCGCCGCACCGCGCTCAAAAACTGCGAGAGGGTGGTGGAGTCGGGCTGCGTTTTATAGGTTACCAGCGAAAAGCGCGGCTCCTCCAGCGTCAGGTTGCTGATGTGCAGGTGCGAAGGGTCGAAAACGCTGAACAAGCTGATGGACGCGTCGGCCCGGCCAATATTGAACAGCTCCCCGCCGCGTCGGTCCAGCACTTGCACGCCTTGCAGCAGTACCCTCGAAAACGGCCGCACATCCACCCGGCCCACTATCACCTTCTGGCCTAGCTTATCGGTGAGGATGCTGGCCGCCTCGCGGGCAATGCGCGTTTGCACGCTGGGCACGCGCAACGCCACCAGCGCGCCTACCACCACGAGCACCAACACCAGCACCAGGCCGAGCAGCACTTTAAGCAGGATGGAGAGGAAACGAGGCACAGGCGAAACGGGGCGTAAGGGGCGAAGATACGGGGTTAGTGGTTGTGTGCTAACCGGGTACCGGCTGGCAGCCGCCGTGGCAAGAACGATACCACGCCGCGAATGGTTAAGCTTCTGACGGTAGTAAACGGAATTGGTTTACGCTTTTCAACGAACTTTACTGCGCATTCCGTCTATTTCAAGCAGTGAAGTAGACCATCATGCACACCCCATAGAACGGTCATGCTTCATCTGGCGTCCGCTAGTCGAAGCATCTCGCGTGCTGACGTCAGGTTACTCTTACAACATCAGCACGCGAGATGCTTCGACCAGCGGACGCCAGATGAAGCATGACGGGCTGTTGTAGCAATATTTCCTACTCTCACCATACCATCCAATGCCCACCATTCTCGCCATCGAATCTTCCTGCGACGATACCTCCGCGGCCGTAATGGTTGATGGGGAAATTCGCTCCAACGTGGTAGCCACGCAGCAAGTGCACGAGCAGTACGGCGGCGTAGTGCCCGAACTGGCCTCGCGCGCCCACCAGCAGCACCTGCTGCCCGTGGTAACGGCCGCGCTGCACAAAGCCGGCGTTGCCAAGCACGACCTGGACGCCGTGGCGTTTACGCAAGGTCCGGGGCTGCTGGGTTCGTTGTTGGTAGGCGGCATGTTTGCCAAAACCCTGGCTCTGGCCCTAGGCAAGCCACTGATTGCCGTGAATCACATGCGGGCCCACATTCTGGCGCATTTCATTGAGGACCCGCGGCCGGAATTTCCGTTTCTGTGCCTCACCGTGAGCGGCGGCCACACCCAGCTGGTTATCGTGCGCAGCGCCCTGGACATGGAAATTATCGGCCAGACTATTGACGACGCGGCCGGCGAAGCCTTCGACAAAACGGCCAAGCAGCTCGGTTTACCGTACCCCGGCGGCCCTCACCTCGATAAGCTGGCCCGCCAAGGCAACCCCACGCGCTTCCCGTTCCCGGTAGGCGCCATGCCCGGCTACGACTTCAGCTTCAGCGGCTTGAAAACGGCCGTTATGTATTTCCTGAAAAAGGAAGTCGCCAAGAATCCCGACTTCGTGCAGGAAAACCTGCCCGACCTGTGCGCCAGCATCCAGCACACCATCATCCAGACGCTGCTGCGCCAGCTCCGCCGCGCCGCCCACGACCATCACCTCAGCCACATTGCCTTAGCTGGCGGTGTAGCGGCCAATTCCGGGCTGCGCCAGGCACTACAAGACGAAGCCGCCGCGCAAAACTGGCAGGTGTTCATTCCCGCCTTCCAATACTGCACCGACAACGCCGGCATGATTGCCATGACGGCCCATTTCCAATACGAAGCCAACGACTTCGCCACCCAGCTCGTCAGCTCCGACCCGCGCCTGAAGCTGGTATAGGGTTCGTTGTTGGTTATTGGTTTTTTGTTTTTCGACAAAACAAGCCCGTGTTGCCGCTGCCGGAAAGCCAAATACAAACAACAAAAAACCAATAACCAACCATCAACAACGATGCAGAACCCTTTCCAGCCCGGCGACGTCCAAACGTACTCCTTGGTGGTTGCGCCACCGGACTTTGCCGTACTCAACGGCCGGCTGATTCATCCGGTGCTGAGCACGTTTGCGCTGGGGCAGGCTATGGAATGGTGCAGTCGGCAGTTTGTAGAGCAGATGCTGGAAGAAGGGGAGGCCGGGATTGGCACGCTGCTGACCATCGAGCACCATGCCCCGGCCTTCGAAGGAGAAACCGTGGAAATTCGAGCTATTTTTGAACAACTGGAAGGCCCCACGCTGACTTGCTGCGTAGAAGCCCGGGTAGGCGCGCGGCTGGTAGCCACCGGCCGAACCGGCCAGCGTATTGTGAGCAGTGCCCGGTTGCAGGCTCGTTTCCAGCAGCTACGCTCAAAAGAGTAGCCACTCGGAGCCTGCCTGATACTGCCAGAAATAACCCTTGAATTACCGTGAGTAAGAAAGAAGACCTCCCTAAGCGCGTCAACATCCTGAACCGCCGCGCCTCCTACGAATACGCGTTTCTGGCCAAGTACGACGCCGGTATTATGCTGCAAGGCACCGAAATCAAGAGCATCCGCGACGGGAGCGTGCAGATTCAGGACGGTTTCTGCGTGTTCCAGCCCGACGGCGGCCTGTGGGTGCACGGCCTCACCATTGCCAAATACACCGCCGGTACCTACAACAACCATGAGCCCACCCGCCCGCGCAAGCTGCTGCTCAACAAGCGCGAGCTAAACCAGCTCCACAACAAAAGCCAGGAGCAAGGCCTCACCATCATTCCCATCCGGATGTTTGTGAACGACCGGGGCTTTGCTAAGCTGGAAATTGCCCTGGCCAAAGGCAAAAAGCTGTTCGATAAGCGGGACAGCATCAAGGAGAAAGACCAGAAGCGCGAGTTAGACCGAGCGCGCGAGTATTAAGGTGAAATTGTGAGGTGGTGAAATGGTGAGTTTGACGTTCTTTGCTTTTGAATTGCGCTGGCGGTTCAATTTTATAAGCTTGTAATCTGATATGGAACGGTGAGTTTGAGGTACTGGCTGCGCCGATGCCACCTCAAACTCACCATTTCACCACCTCACCATTTCACCACCTTGGAACACGGAATCTGCGCGCTGAGCGTTGTGCCGGTACGCGCCGAGCCTACAGATAAGGCCGAAATAGTCACCCAGCTGATTTTTGGGGAGTGCTATTCCATTTTGCAGGTGCAAAACCAGTGGCAGCAGGTGCGCATCATCGCCGACCAGTACGTGGGCTGGATGGACGTTAAGCAGCACACGCCCGTTTCAACTGACTACCTCGCCGCCTGGCAAACCCAGGACCACCCCCGCACCCTGGATGTGGTGCAAATGGTGAGTGACCCCGACACCCGCATTCCGGTGCAGCTAGGCTCCCGGCTGCCATTTTTTGATGGTATGACCCTGCGCTTGGGGGAGCGGCAATTATTCTACAACGGCGCCGCCACCAACCCCCAAAACGGCCACGGCCCCCACGGCCCCGTGGATGCCCGCCTGCGCCTGCTCCAGAAAATGGCGTTGGTATACCTGAAAGCCCCCTATCTGTGGGGCGGCAAAAGCCTGTTCGGTATCGACTGTTCAGGCCTCATGCAGCAACTCTATGGCCTGATTGGGGTGCAGCTCCCGCGCGATGCCCGCCAGCAAATCAACCTCGGCCAAACCGTGCACTTCGTGGCCCAAACCCAGCCCGGCGACCTGGCCTTTTTCGACAACGCCGACGGCAACATCGTACACGTAGGCTTGCTGCTGGAAGATCAGCAAATCATCCACGCCAGCGGCGAAGTCCGCATCGACCCCCTCGACCACAACGGCATCTTCAACCGCAGCCGCCAGAAGTACACCCACAAGCTGCGCCTCATTAAGCGCCTGCTGGCGGAGTGAGTGCCGGTTGCGAGTTGCCAGTTACGAGTTGTCAGTTGCTAGTTGATGGAACTGGCAACCGGCAACTCACAACCGGCAACTGACCAGGAAACTAAACTTTCCAGCTATTGTTAATACGCTTAGAATCATATAGCTTTCGCTGTACCACATGATTCTTATCCGTTTGAGCGTATGGACCAAAAAGTTTTAGTTCTGAATGGTGATTACACGGCCATTACGCTGTGCAGTGTGCAGAAAGCATTTGTTCTATTGTTTCTTGATAAAGCCGAGATGATTGCCAACTCGGAGCATGGCGTGATACGTACCGTTAGCACCTCGTATCCCAAGCCCAGCATTATTCGGTTGCAGCGCTACGTGCGCGTGCCTTACAAAGGCATTGCCCTGAGCCGCCACAACATCATGAAGCGTGACCATTTCGAGTGCCAGTACTGCGGTTCCACCAAAAACCTGACCCTCGACCACGTGCTGCCTCGTTCGCGCGGCGGCGACTCCAGCTGGGGTAATCTATTGACGGCTTGCTCCCGGTGCAACCACGCCAAAGGGCACCGCACCCCCTCCGAAGCTGGCCTCACGATAAGACAGCAACCAAAGAAACCGACCTTATCCGGTTTCCTTAAGCTCAGCGCCGGTACCATCGACCATAACTGGCATGCTTACCTCAATAACTAGCCGGAAGCGCTGCTTCCGGCTTTTTTGTGCCCTATAACGCGGAGTGAATAGAATCGTACCACTCTTGCTGAATTCGGTACGCACAAAAAAAGCCCTGCTTCTCTTTCGAGAAAAGCAGGGCTTTTTTGATTGCAGTAATTACTAGCTCTCTTCGCCACTACGGACGGTGCCGGTAGTAGCAAAGTCCACCAAGTCTTGGTTCAGCTTGTCTTTCTCGGTGATGAATAGACCGTGCGGCGCACCATCATAGGTGATGTAAGTAGCGTGCTTGAGGTATTCGCCCATACGGTCGCCGCTGTTTTTGATAGGCACCGTTTTGTCGTCTTCGCCGTGGATAACGAGGGCCGGTACGCTGATGGTCGCCAGGTCCTGGCGGAAGTCGGTTTCAGCGAAAGCATGTCCGCAGGCTACGGTAGCTTGGTGCGAGCCGAGCGAAGCCATGCCGAATGACCAGTCGAGCACGGCCTTGCTGACTGGGTTAGACAGCGGCCCTTCGCCGTAGAACTGCTTGCCGAAGGTTTGCAGGAAGTCGAACCGGTCTTTGGCAATGTTCTTCAGGATGTCGTCAAACACTGATTTGTCTACGCCGTCGGGGTTGTCGTCGGTTTTCAGCAAATAAGGCGTTACGGCCGATACGAAAGCCACTTTCGATACGCGGGCCCCACCGTGGCGGCTCATGTAGCGGGCCACTTCGCCGCCGCCCATCGAGAAGCCCACCAGCGTTACGTCTTGCAGATCAAGCGTGTCAAGTACGGCTTTCAGGTCATCGGCCAGCGTGTCGTAGTCGTAGCCTTCAAATGGTTTCGAGGAGTTACCGAAGCCGCGGCGGGTGTAAGCTACCACGCGCAAGCCATGCTTGGGCAGCTCACCAAGCTGGTAGGTCCAGGCTTCGTGGCTCTGGGGCCAGCCGTGGATCAGCACAACGGGTTTGCCTTGGCCTTGGTCGGTGTAGTGCAGTTTTATTTCTTCGCCGTTGACGTCTTGGCCAGCTTTTATGTAACTCATCAGTGAAAAGTGTGTAGAAGATGTGGAATGGATTTGGTGTCCGTACATACGCGGAAGATTCGGCTGAGGTACTTTTCTGACAATATCTTGCACATTTATTCATTGCTTAACCTCAATTAGATGGCTTTTCTCGTTGCCCGCTACCGGGTTCGTCTATCGGTGCTACTGTTGGGTGTGCTGGCCGCCTGCCAGTCCAAAACCGATTCAGGTACCACCACTGCCACTGCTCCCGTTCAGCAGCCAGCGGCAGCCGGCCCGCAGGATTCGCCCGGTACGTGGTACCGAATCTACCGTGGCACCCTCGGCACCGACAGTATCACGCTGCACCTGCAAACCTGGCCCGCTGGCTTCGAGAGCCGCCGAAACGCTAGTTTCGTGGGTTCCTACAGTGGTGCCGACGGCCAGCCGTATGAACTGGGCACCGACTACAACACCGAGGCCAAGCCCGACAGCATTGTGCTGCGCGACCGGGACCTGACCTTTGCCGACGACAACGGCAGTGGCCCGGTGTGGCGGCTTCGCTTGGTGGGCAAAGAGCTGATGGGTACGCGAGGCAGCCAGCGGGTGCAACTGCGCGAAGCCACATTGCCCGGCAGCATCACCTTCGCGTCGCGCTACTTCACCGACTCGGTGGCGGCGTATCCCGGCAAGCCAGCCTCTCCCCACGGCCGCACCAGCTTGCATGTGCTACTGCCCACCAGCGGCCCCGAAACCATCCGCCGCACCCTCACCGACGGCATACTGCGTAATTTGCGTGGCGACTCGCTGGCTACCAAAGCCGTACCGGCTTCGGTGCAGCAATACTGGCAGCAACGGTTCAGCGCGTTTCAGAAAGACTACCGCGCCAGCGTAGCCGACCTAGCCCCCAACCTCCCCACGAACCCCGATACCAGCTCCACTGCCCCGTCCTACGACTACGTGTTGCGTTTCGAAGACCAGGCGGCCACTCATGTGCTTTGGAACCAGGATAACCTGCTGAGCTTGGGCTTTTTCTCGTATAGCTACAGTGGCGGCGCGCACGGTAATTACGGCACCAGTGCTGCCACATTCAACGCCCGTACAGGACAAGAACTGCGCTTCAAGGATATTCTTCGGTCTGATGCCCAGGCGCAACTCAGTGCATTATTAGAACAGGCAGTGCGCCGCACCCTGAAGCAGCCTGCTAACGTCCCGCTCGACCAATTTCTATTCGTGAAGAAGATGCCCGTCACATACAACGTATACCTGACCAGTGGCGGCGCGGTGTTCATCTACACGCCCTACGAAATTGCCTCGTATGCGCAAGGTGAAATCCGGTTGTTCGTGCCGCGCGAGCAACTACGGCCCTTGTTAAAATCCGGTCTGCCGTGGGGTGGGGGAGAAGTTAGCCGGCGGTAGCCCAAGTTGGGTTGGAAGCTGCGGGCGCCAGTTAAAAAAACACGCTAAGCAACAGTATAGAGCGTTTGTGGCTGAATATCAGCACCAAACTCCGAGAAACCTTGCAAGAAGGTGCTCAGATATATCGGAGAAGCTCGTGCAGAAAATGTGCAAAATGCGGGGCTTATGGACGATTCCGGCGGCGCTGGCGTTGTAGGGGCTACCTTTGCAGTATTCTCTTCACTATACGCTTTTATGCAAGCACCCAAATTCGCGGCTTCACGCTCCTTCCATAAAGAGTTGAAGCTCCGCACCACTGCCTACTTCACCGAAGCCGGCAAAGACACCACCGGCGACTCCCGGCTGTTTGCCAAAGCCGTTATCCTTACGGTTTCATTTGTAGCCTTATACCTCCACCTCGTTTTCCTGACGCCACCTACTTGGCTGGCTTTGCTGGAATGCGCGCTGCTGGGCCTGGTCGGTTCGGCCATCGGCTTCAACGTCATGCACGACGGCGCCCACGGTTCGTTCAGCAAGTCGAAGTGGGTGAATCAATTCGCTTCCTTCACGCTGAATGTGCTCGGCGGCAACAGCTTTATGTGGAACATGAAGCACAACCTCATCCACCACATGTACACCAACGTGGACGGCGTAGATGACGACCTGGACGCCCAGCCGTGGCTGCGCCTGAGCAGCACCCAAACGCGCTACCGTTTCCACCGTTTCCAGCACCTCTACTTCTGGTTTTTCTACGCCCTGCTCTTCATTGCCTGGATTTTCTTCATGGACTACCAGAAGTATTTCAAAGGCAAAATCGGCGAGATGCCCCTCAAGAAAATGACGGCTTCCGACCAAGGCGTATTCTGGGGTTTCAAGGCCCTGCACTTGTTCCTGTTCGTGGCATTGCCCATCTATAGCGTTGGATTTGTGGCCTGGATTGTTGGTTTCCTGGTGTTTACCACGGTGGTAGGGTTTACTATGAGCATCGTGTTCCAGCTGGCGCACACTGTCGAGCACGCCGCTTTCCCTATTCCGCACGAAATCACCAACAAGCTGGAAGACGAGTGGGCTATCCACCAAATCAAAACCACCGCCAACTTCGCCACTGATAGCAAAGTTATCAGCTGGTTGGTCGGCGGGCTGAACTTCCAGGTGGAGCACCACCTGTTCCCTAATATCTCACACATCCACTATCCGGCGCTCAACAAGATCATCCGTCAGGCTTGCGAGGAGTTCGGCGTGGAGTACAACGAATACCCCAAAATGCGCTATGCTGTAGCTTCCCACGTAGCCCACCTACGCGAAATGGGACGGGCGTAGAACGATACTGATTTGGTATATTTGGAGAGTTGCGGTACCCACCGCAACTCTCTTTTATGTCGGTATTAAAACTAATTCAGCGTATAGTAATCTTATTGAATATTTCATGGTCACTTTATGGTTGTGAACACAAAACAGAAGTTCTTGTGCCAGTTCAAGTGACTTTTGACAATATGAGGTTTGAGTTGCCAGAAAGTTGGAAAACTCACCGAGTGCTTCCTGTATTTCCTGCTGATTGTCTTTCGTGCTCAGGCACTGAGTATGCAGAGACTTTCGGTGATGACAGTACCAGAGGCGTATTTATACAGGTTAGCATAATTCCACGGAACGTAGTGTCTTCTGTGCTTAACTGTAAAAGGGAGTTAATAGGTTTGAGGGAGAAGAACCATAATCTGGTAGTAATTGATACGCTATCAACTACAAACGGCCATCACTATATTGAAATAGGTTACGAGAATGCAGATGACAATGCTTACCACAAAATGGTCAAGTATATTGGTTCATACCGCACGATTACTTTGAATTTTCGTGGAGAATGTAGTAGTGAGTTCGAGGAAATTGTAGAACGAATTCAAAAAACCGTTTACGTCAATCCAGACTTTCTGGTAAGTACAAAATTGTAATGTGTCAGCCTTTCGCATCTATCCTCTGAATTCCTTATCTTTGCCGCCCCGTCAGGGTGGCGGGCCGGCGCTTTTGCGCTGTGTATCAAGCAAAAACGCGTTTCGGAGTTGGCCCTGAGCCGAACGTGTAGAGCAGGGCCGCAAGCAACAAATGGCTGAAGTAGCAGATAACTTCGACTGGGACAACGTAGGAGCGTCGGGCTTCGGTGGTAACTATACCGCTGAGCAGCGCGCCGAAATGGAGCAGATGTACGGCAACACGCTGACTACCGTACAGGAAGAAGAAGTAGTAAAAGGCGTTGTGGTGGGCATCACCGAGCGCGACGTAATCCTGAACATCGGCTTTAAATCCGATGGTCTGGTATCCATCACCGAATTCCGCGACCTGCCCGACCTGAAAATCGGCGACGAGGTTGAGGTATTCATTGAAGACCAGGAAGACCTGAACGGTCAGCTGATCCTGAGCCGTAAGAAGGCCAAGATCAAGCAGGCCTGGAAGTCTATCTACGACGCTCTCGAGAATGACACCATTCTGGAAGGCGTAGTAAAGCGTCGGACCAAAGGTGGTCTGATCATGGACCTGGACGGCGTTGAAGCCTTCCTGCCCGGCTCGCAAATCGACGTGAAGCCTATCCGTGACTTCGACATCTACGTTGGTCGCCGCATGGAAGTGAAAGTGGTGAAAATCAACGCTGCTTTCGACAACGTGGTAGTTTCGCACAAAGTCCTGATCGAGAAAGACCTCGAGAAGCAGCGCGAAGCCATCCTCAACAACCTGGAGAAAGGCCAGATCCTGGAAGGCGTTATCAAGAACATGACCAACTTCGGTGTGTTCATTGACCTTGGTGGCGTTGACGGTCTGTTGCACATCACCGACATTTCGTGGGGCCGCATCGCTCACCCGAGCGAAGTATTGCAGCTCGACCAGAAGCTGAACATCGTAGTTCTGGACTTCGACGAAGCCAAGAAGCGTATCAGCCTCGGTTTGAAGCAGCTGACTGCTCACCCATGGGATTCGCTGCCCGCTGATATGGGCGTTGGCTCGAAAGTGAAAGGCCGCATCGTGAACGTAGCCGACTACGGTGCGTTCATGGAAATCATCCCCGGCGTAGAAGGCCTGATCCACGTTTCAGAAATGAGCTGGAGCCAGCACCTGCGCAACCCGCAGGACTTCATCAAGCAGGGCGACGTAGTAGAGGCTCAGATCCTGACCCTCGACCGCGAAGACCGCAAGATGAGCCTTGGTATCAAGCAACTGAGCGAAGACCCATGGACTCGTGGCGACTTCGGCACCAAGTACGCTGTAGGCACCAAGCACAATGGCCTCGTGCGTAACCTCACCAACTTCGGCCTGTTCGTAGAACTGGAAGAAGGTGTTGACGGTCTCGTGCACGTGTCGGACCTGTCGTGGACCAAGAAGATCAAGCATCCTTCGGAAGTGGTGAAGGTAGGTGACCGTCTGGACGTGCTCGTGCTTGAGCTGGACGTAGCTAACCGTCGCCTGGCCCTGGGCCACAAGCAGCTGGAAGAAAACCCCTGGGATACGTTCCAGACGGTATTCACTCCTGGCTCGGTGCACAAAGCTACCATCACCGAGAAAACCGACCGTGGCGCTGTCCTCGAGTTGCCTTACGGCATCGA
This sequence comes from Hymenobacter telluris, assembly GCF_017313265.1. GTDB lineage: Bacteria > Bacteroidota > Bacteroidia > Cytophagales > Hymenobacteraceae > Hymenobacter > Hymenobacter telluris. Next base: position 127,842 of record NZ_JAFLQZ010000007.1, read on the forward strand.
AGGTTTCGCGTATCCGAAGTCGCTGGTGAAGGAAGATGGCAGCAACGCCGAAAACGGCGAGTCGCTGGACTTCCGCGTGGTTGAGTTTTCGAAGGATGACCGCCGTATCGTACTGTCGCACACTGCTGTTTACAACCAGCAGCAGGAAGAAGACACGCGTGCTGCCAAGTTCAAGAAGAAAGGCCCCGCTGGCCAGGCTGCCGGTGCTGCTCAAGGCGAAGGCAAGCTGACCGACCTCAAGAAGCAGCCTGCTGCTGAGAAGTCGACCCTCGGCGACCTGGATGCTCTGTCGGCTCTGCGCGACAAGATGATGGGTTCGGAGCGCCAGGTAGGTGAGCAGAAGCTCGCTTCTAAAGCTGCCCCTGCCGCTGAGGCTGCTCCAGCTGCCGAAGGTGGTATTCTGTCGGCCGTAACGGGCGCTGCCTCCGCGGCCCTGGACAAGGTAACCGAAGTAGCCGGCGACGTAGTAGAGCGTGCCAAGCACCTGCTCGACTCGGACGACGCTGCCGACAAGAAAGACGAAGAGAAAGCCTAAGCTTTTGCACTCGTAAGTTAGAGAGGCCCCGGACGAGTCCGGGGCCTTTTTTTGTGCCAGCCGCACCGGATGGAATAATTCCTTGGAATTTCTTCTCGCAGAAAAACAGTCATTTACCCCACCCGAAAGCAGGAATACCACATTGGGTTTGGCATAAGTCGGATTAAGGTGTAAGTTTGCATCCCCAATCCGGTGACGTGACCGAGTGGCTAGGTAGAGGTCTGCAAAACCTCCTACGGCGGTTCGAATCCGCCCGTCACCTCAAGTACAAGCACGAAAAAGCCCGCTGTGAGTTCAACTTGCAGCGGGCTTTTTCGTGCTTGGCTACGCGGTGCGTTCAGTCGGTAAGTGGCTGCATATGCAACAGGTAGAAGCTGTTCATCCAGTATTCAGCGTCGGCGCCGGAAAAAGAGTGGTAACGGTGGCGGGCGGCCTCATCGTTAGGATAAACTTCCTCCATCCACGTTTCCGCTACCCGGTACCTATTGGGCGGCAGATTCACCGCTTTTATGCGGACGCGGTGGCTTATCACTATATCAGCGCCTGATACCTGCGCCGGCAGGAGTTCTACGCGCAGCTGTCCTTCGGCAAAGTCATAGACTTTGGGTTGCCAGATTCCGGTATATATCGTTTCCATACTGTTCCTGACCTTAAATAGCAGCCTGGGTTTAATGGGGCAGAAAAATATTCTCCTACTCACCTCAAAGCCTCGGCCTGGGCTACCGGCGTAACCGATACTGTAGCTGCCCGTTGAGCTTGCCTTGCATTCGAATACAGGATGTAAGAGGGGGTAAAAGAGAATATGATGGCTTTGCAGGCTCAAATCCCTACATTTAACTTCCGCGTACAACGCGCATACTCGCCTTCCACTCCCTGTTTTCGTTTATGAAAATTATTGACCTACGCACCATGCGCGGGCCCAGCTACTGGTCCGTTAAACATTACAAGCTAATTGTAATGAAAGTGGACCTCGAAGACTTTGCCGATCAATGGTCGAATGCAGTACCCGAACTAGCTGACCGACTAACCGAACTGATGCCGGAGATTGGCAAGCCGCACGCTGCTTTCGAAACGCAAAAGCACGCCGCCAAGCACCCGCCCCTAACCAAGGAGCAACTAGCCGACGGCGAACCACTGGGCCACGTTATTCAGCACGTAGCGCTGGAGTTGCAGCGGCAGGCCGGTATGCCAGTGTTCTGGGGCAAATCGTACCCGGCGCGCGAAAACGGGATTGAGTTTGTGGTGTTCAGCTACCAGGAGGAACGAGCCGGCCGCCGGGCTGCTGAGGCTGCGGTGGAAATAGTGGAAGCACTTTGCCAAAGCAAAGAGGTGGACCTCAAGCCGATTATCGACGAGCTGCACGAAATCCGGGAAGAAGAATTCATCGGACCCAGCACCTGGAGCATCGTGTCGGAGGCGGCCTCGCGCAACATACCGTACATCCAGCTCAAGAACAGCGGCATTATTCAGCTCGGCTACGGCGTCAACCAGAAGCGCATCTGGGCCACTACTACTAGCTACACCTCGCACGCCGGGGTGGAAATTGCCGGTAATAAGAACCGCACAAAAGCCATGTTGCACGATGCGGGCGTGCTGGTACCCAAAGGCACTACGGTGTACTCGGAAAATGGCTTGCGCGACGCCATTGAGGACCTGGGCTTCCCGCTGGTGACCAAACCACTGGACGGCAACCACGGCAAGGGCGTTACCATTCGCATCATGAACTGGGAAGATGCGGTAGAAGGCCTCAAGATGGCGCAGGCATATTCCAAAGCGGTTATTGTTGAGCAATTCATTGAAGGCTTCGACTTCCGGCTGCTAGTTGTGAACGGCAAGCTGGTAGCCGCCGCCAAGCGCACCCCGGCCGCCGTAGTCGGCGACGGGCAGCGCACCATCCAGGAGCTGATTGACAAAGTCAACGAAGACCCCCGCCGCGGCATCGGCCACGAAAAGGTGCTCACCAGCATCAAGGCCGACAAGCACACGCTTGATATTCTGAAAGGGCGGGAGCTGACGCTGGAATCGGTGCTGCCGGACGGGGAAACGCTATATTTGAAGAGCACGGCCAACATCAGCACCGGCGGCACCGCCACCGACGTTACCGACCTGATGCACCCCTACAATGTGCTGCTGGCCGAACGGGTAGCGGGCATCGTGGGCCTCGACATCTGCGGCATCGACCTGATGACCACCGATATTGCGGTGCCGCTGAACGAAACGCGTGGCGCCGTCATCGAAGTGAATGCTGCCCCCGGTTTCCGGATGCACATTTCGCCTACCGATGGCCTGCCCCGCAACGTGGCCGAACCCGTGGTGGATATGCTGTTTCCGCGCGGCAGCAACGCCCGCATTCCTATCATTGCCATTACCGGCACCAACGGCAAAACCACTACTACGCGCCTGATTGCCCACATGGTCACCACCAAGGGTTATAAAGTGGGCTTCACCACCACCGACGGTATCTATATCCAAGGCCGGCAGTTGCAGAAAGGCGACTGCACAGGCGGGCAAAGTGCCGAGTTCGTGCTCAAAGATCCGACCATCAACTACGCCGTGCTGGAAACGGCCCGCGGCGGCATGTTGCGCTCCGGCCTGGGCTTCCACACCTGCGACATTGCGGTGGTTACCAACGTAGCCGCCGACCATTTGGGCATGCGCGACATTCATACGGTGGAGGAAATGGCCGCTGTCAAGGGGGTACTGCCCCGCACGGTGCGCAAGAACGGCTGGGCCGTGCTCAACGCCGACGACAACCTGGTGTACGCCATGCGCGAAAAGCTGGACTGCCGCGTGGCACTGTTCAGCATGGACGAAAACAACCCCCGCATCCTCGACCACGTGGAGGCCGGTGGGGTGGCCGCCGTGTATGAGGAAGGCTACGTGACCATCTATAAGAACAGCTACAAGCTACGGATCGACCGGGCCGCCGAGTTTCCGATAACCTTTGGGGGGCGGGCTACCTTCAACATCGAAAACAGCTTGGCCACGGCGCTAACCGGCTATTTGGCGGGTTTCGAGCGGGAAGACATCAAGCTGGCTCTGCGTACGTTCGTGCCCTCGGCCAGCAAGACGCCGGGCCGCATGAACGTGTTCAACTTCCCGAAGTTCGAGGTGATTGTGGATTACGCGCACAACACCCACGGCATCGAGAAATTCGCGGAGTTCCTGAATGCTACGGAAGCCACGCGGAAAATCGGGATGGTGTCGGGGCTGGGTGACCGGCGCGACGAGGATACGCTGGGTTTCGCCCGAATTGCCGGCCGCATCTTCGACGAGGTAATTCTGCGCCAAGACCGGGACTTGCGCGGTAAAACAGCCGAGCAGCTCAAGGAAATCATGGAGCGCGGCCTACGCCTCGACCACGCCGAACTGCCCATCACTTACATTGAAAACGAGCTGGAGGCCGTGGATTATGTGCTGGCCAATGCGCCGGAAGGTGCAGTGGTAGTACTCTTCACTGAGAACATAACGGCTGTGCTGAAAAAACTGGAAGAATACGAATCAGCGCACTAAACTGGCTGAATAGCCGGATTGCATTGTAAACTGGCGGCGCTTTCTTCTTGTTAACCAGGTAAACCAGTAGGGCAATAATCTTCTCGTCTTATGTCTATCACCTCTCATGCAGACCTAGTTGGCTTGCAGCGCATCAGCGAAGCCGTTGGTACCACCTTGAAGCAGATGCGCGAGTATGCCCAGCCGGGTATGACTACCAAAGAGCTGGACGAGTACGGTGGACGTATTCTGGCGGCGCTGGGAGCTAAATCGGCACCGCGGCTTACCTATGGCTTCCCAGGCTGGACGTGCATCAGTGTAAACAACGAAGTGGCGCACGGTATTCCATCAGACCGCAAAGTGCTACAGTCTGGCGACCTGGTGAACATCGACGTATCGGCGGAGCTGGACAACTACTGGGCCGATAATGGCGGCTCCTTCGTGCTCGGGGCTGACATTCATAATCATCAGCCATTGGTTGATGCTTCCCGGCAAATTTTGCGCACGGCTCTCAGCCGTATTCGTGGCGGCGTCCGCATTGCCGACATTGGCGGATTGATTGAGGGCGAAGCGCGGAAAGCGGGTTTTCGGGTCATCAAGAACCTGGTAGGGCACGGCATTGGCCGTAGCCTCCACGAGGAGCCCAAGGAAATACCCTGCTACTACGACCGGTACAACCTGAAGCGCTTTAAAAAGGACTCGGTGGTTGCGGTAGAAACGTTTATTTCCACCCGTGCCACGCTGGCGCATCAACTCAATGACGGTTGGACCATGAGCACCAAAGACGGTAGCTACGTGGCTCAGCACGAGCATACCATTGTCATTACAGATGGCCAGCCTATCATCCTAACAGAGGCAAACCACATCTGGGAGTAAGCAAGCCAGGCTGGCTCGTCTGCTTCGTGACCTTCATAAGAAATGCAAAACGGCTTGCCAGATGGCAAGCCGTTTTGCATTTCTTATCAGGAGTTGAATAGTCGTTTACAAAATCTGACTAAGCTGCAAAATCAGGGCTTTTACTTGAGCGTGAAGGTGGTTTTGCCAATCATCACACCGCCTTCATATAGTTCTACGGTATGCTGGCCGGTTTTGTAAGCGGCGCCTTTCGCATAAAGAAACTGCACTGGCTGGCGCGTGTTGTCGAACACGATGTCTTGCTTGGCGGTGTAGAATGCCTCGGAGCCGTCTACCATGAAGGTGCCGCCGCCGGTGCTCAGGTTGTAGAGGGCCGAGCCGTCGGGCTCAATCAGACGTAGCATAATCTGCTTGGTTTCCTTCGGCGACACGTCGTTGCGAGCCAAGTTGAAGCTGATTTTTACTTTCTCCACCCGCTTGGCTTTAAACTCGTTATCGGCATCATCCTTTTCCTTGTCGCGCGAGTTCAGTACGCCTACCCGGATGTTTTCAGCTTGCAGGCGCGATGCTACGGCCACCTTTTCGCTCAGCTCCTGGTTGGAGCGGGCAATGGTGGTAATGGTGTCGGTGAGGCGGTTCTGACGGTCTTTGAGGGTGGTGGTTTCCGTGTAAAGCGCTTCGTTGTCGGCTTTCAACTGCGCAATTTCCTCGTCTTTCTTGCGTAGCTGTGCCTCGAAGCTAATAGCGCGCTGTTTGAAGCGTTGCTGCTCTTTGATGGAAAAGCTACCAGCTTTGAAGGAGCGCAGCTTCAGCAAATCGGCGTTGATGGAGGCAATCTTGGATTCCAACGAATCGTTGGACAAGCCCATAGCCTGCACCTCCTGGCTTTGGCGCTCGAAATCGGCTTTTAGGGTTTCGTACTGCTTGATTTGTTCTTCCAGCTTAGCATCCTTCTCTTGTACCTGGGTGGTAAGCTGCTCGTTCTCCGCGCTTTTCTGCCGGTTCATCCAGTACAGTACGCCGTTGATGCCCAGCAGCACCAAGGCCAGGGCAAGAATGAGTAGAAAACGGCTATTGTTCTGAGGAGCTGGACTTGGAGCTTGTTCCATTGCAAGGGGGGTTAAATGAAAACCGGACAGGCCGGGAGTGCGGTATCTTTATCCGCAAACAAACGAAATTTTACCACAAACTGATTTCTGTCTATTGAAATCAGTGACACGAAATGTACGAGGTCTGCATGAAATCAGCTGTCCAACTTGATGAAGCCTACTGGCGCGGCCGCTACGCCGCCCACCAAACCGGCTGGGATGCCGGGGCTATAACGCCGCCCTTGCGCGAATATTTCGACCAGTTAGGCCCCGCCGACGCGCGCCGGATTCTGGTGCCTGGCGCCGGCCGGGCCTACGAGGCGGAGTATCTGCACCGGCAAGGCTTTTCGGAAGTGTATGTGGCTGATATAGCCCCGGAGGCCTTGCAGGCACTACAGCAGCGGGTACCAGATTTTCCTGCTACACACTTGCTGCACCAAGATTTTTTCGCGCTTGAGCCCGCACCGCCCTTCGATTTACTAGTGGAACAGACGTTCTTTTGCGCCCTCGACCCCGCCTTGCGCCCGGCGTATGCGCAGCAGTGCGCGCGCCTGCTCAAGCCCGGTGGAACTCTGGCCGGGTTGCTGTTTGAAACCGATTTTGGTTTATCGGCGGAGCCGCCATTTGGTGGTACCCGCGCCGAATACCGGGCGTACTTCGAGCCTTATTTTCATTTCGTGCATTTTGAAACGGCTTACAATTCGTTGCGGCCCCGTCAGGACCGGGAGCTGTTTATCTGCCTGAAGAAAAAATAGTTGCTCGGTACGGCTCGGGTTATACTCCTACCTTTGGCTTGATGCAACCAGCAGATAGGATCTGAACCAAGTTGTTGCGCACATCTTCACGCCTTTCTTTATGCTCGAACTCCTCGCCAACACCCTGCCCCATTTCCGCAACACCAATTCCGGTCAGTTCTTTTTGATGGCCGGCCCCTGTGTGATTGAAGGCGAAGACATGGCCCTGCGCATCGCCGAAAAGGTGCGCCACATCACCGATAAGCTTCAGATTCCGTACATCTTCAAGGGCTCCTACCGCAAAGCCAACCGCTCCCGCCTCGACTCGTTTACTGGTATTGGCGACGAAAAAGCCCTGCAAATTCTGGCTAAAGTCGGCCGCGAAATGGGGGTGCCTACCGTTACCGACATTCACGAATCGGGGGAGGCAGCGCTGGCCGCTCAATACGTGGACGTACTGCAAATACCGGCCTTCCTGTGCCGCCAGACCGATTTGCTGATTGCCGCCGCCGAAACCGGCAAGGTGGTTAACATCAAGAAAGGCCAGTTCCTGAACGGTGAGGCCATGCAGTTTGCGGTGGATAAAGTGCGCCAGTCCGGCAACCAGCACGTCATTCTCACCGACCGGGGCAATTCGTTCGGCTACTCCGACCTGGTGGTGGACTTCCGCAACCTACCTGCCATGCGCGACTTTGGGGTGCCCGTGGTGATGGACGTAACGCACTCCTTGCAGCGCCCCAACCAAAGCAGCGGCGTAACGGGCGGCCAGCCGGCCCTCATCGAAACCATTGCCAAAGCCGCCATTGCCGTTGGGGCCGACGGGCTGTTCATTGAAACGCACCCCACGCCCGCCACGGCCAAATCGGACGGGGCCAACATGCTGGCGCTGGACAAGCTGGAAGAACTGCTGGTGAAGCTCACCAAAGTGCGGGAGGCCGTGAAGTAAGAGTGGTTTATAGTTGGTTTTTGGTGAGTGGTTTTTGGTTTTTCGTCACGTTTCAACTTTCACTTGGCATTACGAAAATCCAAAAACCACTCACCATAGACTAACCTAAGGCGCCAGCTGTTTCACCCCGTTCAGCACCTTATCAACCACGTGGTTGAAACGCAGCTGGAAATGCTGGCGGGGCTGGTTGCGGCGGAAAAACACCAAGCCCACGAAAAACAGGTCGATGGTGAGGCGCACCTCGGGATGCTCCTTAATGGCATTCCAGGCTCGTTCCATCTCGCTGGACCAATGGATGTCGTCAAGGACGAATACGCTCCGCTCGGTGCGGTGCGCAGCGCAGAGGTTGAAATAGCGTAGCGTCGGTTCGTAACGGTGGTTGCCGTCGAAAAAGGCGAAATCCAACGGCTCCGTGAGAGTGGCCAGGGTAGGGGCTAGAGTTTCGTCGAGGTTGCCTTCTACCAGCTCTACATTTGATAGGTGCAGTTGCTCGAACGTCTGGCGGGCTACGGTGGCGGTATTCGGGCAGCCCTCAAACGTAAGTACCCGGCTGCGCGAGTTGGCGGCGGCTAAGTACGCCGTAGTAAGCCCCAGCGAGGTGCCCAACTCCAGAATGGTGCGCGGCTGAAAGTGATTCACCAATCGAAACAGCAACTGCGCCAACGCAGCCGGCTTGGCCGCCGTGCGGGCTATATCCCCAATGCGGCGCTGCCGGCCGGCTCCGGTGTGCGACCCGGCCCCAAAGTCGCGCACCTGAAGTAAGTGGCGGTTGCGCAGCAGCTCTTGGCGGCGCTTCTCAATGGGTTCAAAGGCTGTGAACTGCCCGCTATGATGGATAACGTAATTGTAGAGCCCAAAAACAAACGGGGAATGCAGCCCATGCGCATTCCCCGAGCGGAAAAAAAAACGAACGTAACTAAGAGCTTGAAAGAGCAAGTGGTGACTGGTTGAATGACTGAATCGGTAAATGGCTAAGGTTCTACCACGGTTGTTGAATGACCAGCCATTTACCGATTCAGCCATTCAACTAGTCGGCAAATCAGTTCAACCGATACGGCACTACCAGCGTGAACTCCGGAATTTCCACCGTAAAGACGCTGCCATCAGCCAGGCGCTCCATTTCGTAGGTGCCCCGCATCTTGCCCAGCCCCGACTTCAGGTTGCAGCCCGACACGTACTGGTGAGCATCACCGGGCTCCAGCACGGGCTGTTGGCCTACTACGCCTTCACCCTCCACCTCACGCACTACGCCGTTGGCGTCATATATATACCAGTGGCGGCGTAACAGCTTCACGGTATATTCGCCATTATTCCGAATATCAATCTTGTAGGCAAACACGTAGTGTTCTTGGCCGGGGCTTGAATAGTCGGGCAGATAGTTGGTCGTGACGCTCACAGTAACGCCCTGCGTGGTGGTCGTATTCATGATAAATGATGCGGTGTGGGTTAGACTAACAGCCTGGGCCGGAAATTGGTTTATGTACGCAGCCGGGACCTTTCTGGTCCGCCCAACCCATAATAATTTCTTTCCAACGCATGAATGTAAAGATAGAAGAAAGCTGGCGCAAGGTATTACAGCCCGAATTTGAAAAACCGTATTTTCAGCACCTAATTGCTTTTGTACGTGGTGAATACGCTACGGCTACCGTGTACCCACCGGGCCCGCAAATTTTTCATGCCTTCGACGCCTGCCCGTTTGATGCCGTGAAAGTGGTTATCCTCGGCCAAGACCCTTACCACGGCAAGGGCCAGGCCCACGGACTTAGCTTTTCGGTAGCTGAGGACAAACGCACCCCGCCTTCTTTGCAGAATATCTTCAAAGAGCTACAGGACGATTTGCCCGGCACCCCGCCCGCGCCGAACGGCAACCTGGATAGGTGGGCCCAGCAAGGCGTACTACTGCTCAATGCCACCCTTACTGTGCGCGCCGCCGAGCCGGCCAGCCACCAGAAAAAAGGCTGGGAGCAATTCACCGATGCTGTCATTCAGAAAATATCCGAAGAAAAGCAGCACGTCGTGTTCATCCTGTGGGGGGCTTACGCACAGAAGAAGTCGGAGCTGATTGACGAGCGGAAACACCTGATTCTCAAAGCTGCACACCCGTCACCCTACGCCGCCGACCGGGGCTTCTTTGGCAGCAAGCCCTTCAGCAAAACCAATGCCTACCTCCAGGAGCATAACCTGCCCCCCATCGTCTGGTGAATCGCGGATTTTGCAGATTAGTCGGATTGCACGGATTTTGTAGCCGATTGCAACTCCCTCAAACAAAGAAGGCTTGCCATTTGGCAAGCCTTCTTTGTTTGCAACAACATTTACTAGTTGGTCACCAAAATTCGTGCAATCCGACTAATCTGCAAAATCCGCGTTCCTAGTCGATGGTGTTGAACAGGCGGTTCCAGCGGATTTTGTGCAAGAAGTCGCCGTAGGGGTCCACCGACATCCAGATGAGCACGGCCTTGCCCACAATGTGGTCTTCGGGTACGAAACCCCAATAGCGGGAGTCCAGCGAGTCGTGGCGGTTGTCGCCCATCATGAAATAGTAGTTCTGCTTGAAGGTGTAGCTCTTCATGGGCTGGCCGTTCTGCGTCAGTACGCCGTTCTGCATCGTCACGCCTTCATTGTGCTCGTAGCGCATAATGATTTTCTGGTAGATAGGCGTGTTCTGCGGGGTGAGCTGTACCGTTTGGCCTTCCTTGGGTAATTGCAGCGGGCCGTAATTGTCCTTGTTCCAAGTGTTGATGGGCTGGGGCGTGCTCTGCGGGTAGTCGGGGTTGTTCGGGAACACCTCAGCCTCAGCCTGGCCCGGCGCGGCTTTGTCCTGAATAACGGCCTTCACGTAGGGCTGCTTCCGGAAAAACTCGGCGGTAGCAGGCGTGGCGTCAATCATGAAAGTAGGCTCCTGCATGCCGTAGAGCGGCTCGGGCTTCCCATCGGGGCGGTTGAAATTGGTAACGTGCTGCTCCTGAAACGACTTGTACAGGTCGTCGTTGGGCTGGGGCACTTGCAGGAAGTAGCGGTTCTGGCTTTGCGGCGGGTTGCTCATCGGCTTGCCGTTGATGAACACCTGCGTATCCTTAATTTCCAGCACGTCGCCGGCTACGGCCACGCACCGCTTGATGTAGTTGGTGCGCAGGTCGGCGGGGTGCTGGCTCTCGAAAGGCACGTTGAACACCACCACGTCGCCGCTTTTCACCTCCGAAAAGCCCGGCAAACGGTAGCTCGGCAGCTGAATGGCGTCGGAGTAGCTCTTGAGGCCGGTGCCCCACAGCGTTTGGTGCGTAAGCGGAATTTGCAGCGGCGTTTGGGGCGTACGTGGCCCGTAGTGCAGCTTGCTCACAAACAAATAGTCACCTACCAGTAGCGAGTCTTCCATCGAAGGCGTAGGAATGGTATACGCCTCGAAGGTGGCCCAGCGGATGAGGGTAGCGGCTACTACGGCAAACAGAATGGCGTCGCCCCATTCCCGCCAGAAGCTTTTCTTCTTTTCAATGGGCTTATTGGAAGCGGCAGCCGCTTTCATGCGTTCTTCCCAAGACTGTTGTACGGCCATGATGAATGGAGGAGTCGAAAATGTGACGCCAGCCTAAGCTGGTGCTTGAGTGGTAAAGATAACGGCTTGCCTGCTAGGGCCTGCCAGTATTGCCCCGGAGTAGCCGGTAAACCTACCGCGAGTTAGATACCCAACAAATCTTTCATGCCGAATACTCCCTGGTGGCCGGGTAGCCACTCTGCGGCCAGCAAAGCGCCATCCACAAAACCGTCGCGCGAGTGGGCTTCGTGCTTGAGTTCCAGCGTATCGGCTTCCGAACTGTACGTAACGATGTGCGTACCTACTACTGCGCCGGTTCGCTCACTGAGCACGGCCAACTCGTGGGGCGCTTGAGCGGCATCATTACGCCAAGTGGTTTTGGCCGGGAAGTGCCGCAGGATGGCTTCGGCGGCCGTGAGGGCGGTACCGCTCGGCTGATCTACTTTCTGAGTGTGGTGGATTTCGCGCACCTGCACGTCATAGCCACCAAACTGATGCATTTTGGTGGCAATGTACTCGTTGAAGTGAAAAAATAGATTCACTCCAATGCTGTAGTTGGACGCGTAAAACAGCGAACCATCCGTTTCCTGGCACAGCTGCACGGCTTCCTGAAAATGGTGCAGCCAGCCTGTGGAACCGCATACCACCGGTAGCCCTTGGCGCAAACAGGCCTGTATGTTGGCAAAGGCTGCGTCGGGGTGGGTGAATTCAATGGCGGCATCAACAGTCGCCGGGTCGAAGTCGGTGATGCTGGCTTCGGGAAAGGCCGGGTCGATGATGCCGGCAATCTGGTGGCCGCGTGCTACGGCCCGGGCCTCAATAGCCCGGCCCATTTTGCCGTAGCCTATCAACAGAAGCTTCATGATAGTGAGTTGTCAGTTGTCCGTTACCAGTTACCAGTGCCATTAAGTAGTTGATATCAACCGGCAACTGATAACTGGTAACGGACAACTTATTTAAAAGTGAGTGTAACACCAATGCCCGGCGTAGCAACTGCTGCTGTGGGCATGTGCATAAGGGTGGGTTCCCAGCGTAAACTTAGGTCGTCGCTGATGTCGAAATCTTTCAGGTGAGCATCTACTACAGCATCCAGAATCTGTGCCGCATGAGCCAGCGCCACGTAGGCAATGAACACGTCGCGCTGACGCCGGTACAAATTGATGCCCCGGTCTATGGTATTGCCTTGGAGCCGCTGCGTGATGGGATTGTTGTCTGGCTGGCCACTGATGCGGTTATCTCGGGCCTGAATGAATATTTTGTATTGCCTCTGGTAGTATAGCTCCCCGTACAACGTTCCGCCAACGGCGCCATATACCAGCGGCAGTTTCCACCAGCGCCGGTTGTAGATCTGGCCGGCACCGGGCAACAAGGCCGATAATAGACCGGCTTTACTGGGCTTCGTCATTTTCAACCCAAACAGCTTGGCCGTACGGCGTACCGAATCAGGCACGACAACCGTATTCACCTGGGTGGAGTCTGGCCCCGCTGTTACGGTAGTGGTAGACGTAGCCGGGGAAATCTGGCCGTGCGCTTTCGTCGTTGCCAGAAGCGGCAGCATGAGCAGAACAGCGGCTGCTATAGTCCGAAAGCAGGAGGAAGTGTGCATAAACAAGGAGGAGCGACGATAGATTGAATAATGAGCAGCTAACGCTAGCCGGTATTACCTAGTCTGTTGAAGTTGGCAAGTGGCTATATAAACTCACATTCAAGCTATTACCTCTTAAGCAGGTTGCAGAATGTGCAGAATCCGCTGCATGTCTTCCACCGAATCGAAGGCAATCTTGATTTCACCGCGTCCCTGGGGGCCCGGTTTCACCATTACCCGGCTGCCAAACCGCTCCGTCAGGTGGCGCTCAGTACGACGCAGCTCAGCAACAGGCACTTGGCCGGCTACTTCCTGCTCAGGCTTAGCAGTTGGGGCACCTGGCTTTTCCGCTGGGCTCAGCCCGGCGCGCACCAGCTGCTCCACCTTGCGCACCGACAACTCTTCGGCCAGAATGCGGTGAAACAGGGCAAGCTGCTGCTCCGGGTTTTCGATATTGATGAGGGCGCGGGCGTGGCCCATGCTGATAGCCGTATCGCGCAAACCGATTTGAATATCGGGGGGGAGCTTCAGCAGGCGCAGGTAGTTGGTCACGGTCGAGCGGTTTTTGCCCACCCGGTCGCCCAGCTCTTCCTGCTTCAGGTTACACTCACTCACCAGCCGCTGATAGCTCAGCGCAATTTCAATGGCGTTGAGGTTTTCGCGCTGAATGTTCTCGATGAGGGCCATTTCCAGCATTTGCTGGTCGTCGGCTTTCCGGATGTAGGCCGGTATGGTATCGAGGCCAGCCAGCTTGGACGCCTGCAAACGCCGTTCCCCGCTGATAAGCTGGTAGGCGTTGGTGCCCGTCTGGCGGACGGTTACGGGCTGGATGATGCCCTGCACCTTGATGCTCTCAGCCAGTTCCTGCAAGGCATCCTGGTCAAAGTGGGTGCGGGGCTGGTAGGGGTTGGCTTCAATGTGGCCCACCGGAATCATGCCCACTGAGTTCATGGGGTGCGGTACCAGACCTACCCGTTCGCTCTTCTTTTCGTAGCTGCCTTCAATCAGGGCATTCAGGCCACGGCCTAAGCCCCCAATTTTGCGTTTGGCCCCGAGAGGCCCCGCCGGCACAGATTTCTCTTCTTGCTTGTCTGACATACCTACAATCCACCTTCCCGCAATGGCACGGGAAAAAGCGGGATTCAAAAATACACAAACGCCGGGGAAGGGCGGGGTATTTTGTTCCACGAAAGTAAAATAAGCGTGGAACGTTGAGTTAATACCACTTCATGTTTTGTTTAGTGAGCTTTATTGCAGTGGGTTGGAATGCAGATTGAGTATTGCAATTACCTCACATACGGCAACCCGTCGGGCACCTTCCACAAAATAGCCCCGCAAGCCTGGTTTGATGTGTTGCTGATGAAAGGCGCGAGAGGTAGGAAATATGATGAACATATCTGCTAGCCCATGCGTGGGCACAACTCCATCTATCAGCAGGGCGCCACTAGGGAGCAGAATCTCGGGCCAAACCATGAAAGTGCTAGTGGATATGGCGGGTTCGTCGTACCTAAAATCCCAGCGGATATGCTGGCGGGCAGGTGTTTTGCGGCCACCTTCTTCGGCGCTATACAAGGTATAGCTAACTCGAAAATCAGGCAGTAGTCCGGCCTTGGCATAAGATTCCATAGCAATACAAATAGCTTATACACGACAACAGCCCACGAAACTCGCGGGCTGTTGTCGTATAAATAAGGGGGGAAGCTATGCCGCGGCGTCTTCCGAGGTTTCGGAGGTGCCGGCGGCTTCCACGTTCTTTTCCACAATCTCGCGGGCCAGGTTGAGGTAGCTGATGCTGCCTTTGCTTTCGGCGTCGTGCAGGATAACCGGAATGCCGAAGCTCGGCGACTCGCTCAGCTTCACGTTGCGCGGGATAATCGTGTCGAACACGAGCTGCTGAAAGTGCAGCTTCACTTCTTCCACCACTTGGTTGCTTAGGCGCAAACGCACATCGTACATGGTGAGCAGGATGCCTTCAATCTCCAACTCCTCGTTTAGGCGGCTCTGGATGATTTTGACGGTGTTCAGCAGTTTGCCCAAGCCTTCCAACGCGAAATACTCGCACTGCACCGGAATGATAACGGAATGTGCCGCAGTGAGGGCATTTACCGTAATCAAACCCAAGCTCGGCGAGCAGTCGATGATGATGAAGTCGTACTGCTCGGCGAGGGGCCGCAGGGCGTCTTTCATCTTTTCCTCCCGGTTGGGCAGGTTAATCATTTCCACCTCGGCGCCCACCAAGTCGATGTGGGAGGGCATGAGGTCGAGGTGCGGCAGGATGTTGGTTTGCAGGATGATATCCTGGGCATTGATGCCATCCACCATGCACTCGTAGATGCTGTTTTCGATGTCCTTGGGGTCGAAGCCCACGCCGGAAGTGGCGTTGGCCTGCGGGTCGGCGTCCACGAGGAGCGTCCGGTACTCCAGCGCCGCCAGACTGGCCGCCAGGTTGATAGCCGAAGTGGTTTTGCCCACCCCGCCCTTCTGATTGGCTACCGCAATGATTTTTCCCATGAGGGTATGAGTTATGAGTTACGAGTTATGAGTTGTGAGTTGTGAATTGGTGTGTTTCGAGAATCCAACTCATAACTTATAACTCACAACTCATAACTCTACAAAGTAATGGTTTCCCCAATTTTCAGCAGCACCAGCTCTTTGCCGGCCTGAGTGGCTTTCTGTTGGGCTTCTTCTTGGTTGATGGTAATGGCCGGAAACGTATCGTAGTGCATGCCGATAACCTTCTGAGCGCCAACCCAGTCGGCGGCTACCAACGCGTCGTCGATGCCCATTGTGTAGTTGTCGCCGATGGGCAATATGGCAAAATCCAGCTTGTACTGCTCGCCCAGGATTTTCATGTCGTAGGTGAGGGCCGTGTCGCCGGCGAAGTAGAAGGTTTTGCCTTCCGCTTCCACTACAAAACCCGCCGCAATGCCGCCGTATGAGCCGTCGGGCAGGGAGCTGGAGTGCAGCGCGGCTACCATTTTCACGGTGCCGAACGGCAGCTTCACTTTACCGCCGATGTTCATGCCGTAGTTGGCTTTCAGGCCTTTCTGGCCGAACCAGCCCACTACTTCGGCAATGCCTACCACCTCGGCACCGGTGCGCTGGCCAATGGCTTCAACGTCGGCTACGTGGTCGGCGTGGCCGTGGCTGAGCAGGATGAAATCGGCTTTAATCGTATTGATATCGATGTCCTTGGCCAGTGGGTTCGGGCTGATGAACGGGTCGAAAAGCACACTACTACCCCCCGTTTCGAGAAGGAAGCAAGCGTGGCCGTAGTAGGTAAGTTGCATAAGAATTGGAAAGTGGCTGGCCGGCGGCAGGAGGCAATGGCCAGAGCGGGTACCTTTGTTGCAAATATACGTGATTCCGCCTTTCCCATGCCCTTGATTTCGCGTCTGGTTTCCGGTTATGCTTTCGTATTGCTAGCGGCATTAGCTGGTTGCCAAGGGCCCGCGCCCGCCACTGAGGCCCGCCGCGTGTTCCGCTACAACCAGCCCGAGAGCCTCACCTCGCTGGACCCCGCCTTTGCCCGCAACCAAGCCAATACCTGGGCTACCACCCAGCTCTACAACGGCTTGGTGGAGCTCGACGACAGCCTCAAGCCCGGCCCGTCGGTGGCCCGCCGCTACGAAATCAGTGCCGACGGCCGCCACTATACCTTCACGCTCCGGCCCGATGTGCGCTTCCACGACGCCGACGTATTTCCGGGTGGCAAGGGCCGGCGCGTGACGGCGCACGATTTCGTGTACAGCTTCCGGCGGCTGCTCGATGGGGCTACGGCCAGCCCCGGCGGCTGGATTTTCCGGGGCAAGGTGCTGGAAAACGCTCAGGGCGAACCGTCCGATACTGCCTTCGTGGCCGCGAATGATTCTACGCTGCGGATCCATTTGCAGGAGCCGTTTATTCCGTTTCTGGGGATGCTGACGATGCCTTACGCCTACGTGGTGCCGCGCGAGGCCGTGCAGAAGTACGGCAAGGACTTCCGGGAGCATCCGGTGGGTACGGGGCCGTTTCAGTTCAAGGAGTGGGACGAAGGCAACGCCATCATCTACCACCGCAACCCTACGTACTGGAAGCGCGACGCCCAGGGCAAGCAACTGCCTTACCTCGATGCGGTGCAAATCAGCTTCATTCAGGACCGTAAAACCGAGTTTCTGACGTTTCAGCAGGGTAAGCTGGACTTCATCAGCGGCATTCGGTCCGGTTCGCGCGACTTGATTCTGTATCCGGATGGCTCGGTGCGCGACGACTTCAAGGGTAAGTTCCGGCTGCAAAAAGTGCCCTACCTGAACACCGAGTACTTGGGTATGCAGCAGGACCCCGCCAACCTGCGCGGCGACAACGCCGAAACCGGCCGCGCCCTGCGCGACAAGCGGGTGCGGCAGGCCCTGAACTATGCCCTCAACAAGCCGGAGTTTCTGGCTTACTTCGTCAACAACATCGGGTTGCCGGGCAATTCGGGGTTCGTGCCGGCCTCGTTGCCCTCGTTCAGCGCGAAACTGGTGCCGGGCTACACCTACCAGCCCGATAAGGCGCGGCAACTGCTGCGCGAAGCCGGCTACGGACCCGGCAAGCCGTTGCGCCTGCGCCTGAGCACGGTGGCCGAAAGCAAAGAGTACTGCGAGTATTATCAGAAAAAGTGGGCCGAAGTGGGCGTGCAGGTGGAAATCGACGTGAACCAGGGAGCCGCCCACGGGGAGCTGATTGACAACGGCCGCGCCGCCTTCTTCACCCGCAGCTGGCTCGGCGACTACCCCGACGCCGAAAACTACCTGGCCTTATTCTACAGCCACAACTTCGCACCGGCTGGCCCCAACAAAACGCACTTCAAAAGCGCGAAATACGACCAGCTGTACGAGCAAGCCCGCCTGGAGCAAAACCTGGAAAAGCGCTACGACCTCTACCGGCAGATGGACCGCATTGTGGTGGAGGAATGCCCGGTTATTGCGCTGTACTACGACGAAGTGGTACGCCTCACCCAAAACAACGTGCAAGGCCTCACGCCCAACCCCATGAACCAACTGGTGCTGGAGCGAGTCCGGAAAGATTGATGTCAGCTAAAGTGTGGACAGTAAGCAAAACGTCCGTCATGCTTCGGCCAGCGCAGCATGACCACCTGAAAAGACAACGGAAAGCCTTCAACAAATGGAGCTAGCCAAAAGCCCCTTGGCCACCACAACGAAGGGTGCCAAGGGGCTTTGGTTTGCAGGGGCTTCAACGGCCAGGGCTACGGAATAAGCCGGTCCTGCCGCAGCTGCGCAAACAGGTCGAAGAAGGAATCCTCAGTGGGCTGGTACTCATAGAACCCCAGCTTGCGGCTTTTCGTCATATCGGTCATGACTTCCAGCGGGCGGCCAAGGTCGAGGTCGGTGTGCCAGGGCGAGGCCAACTGGCTAAGTTCCGACACGGCCAACTGGTGGCGCTCCGCCAAAGCTTGCCACGTTGCTTCGCTGCCGGCCATTTGCACTTCCAGCGGGTGCACCGTGCCATCAAAGCCGCGGGCTTCCACGCCAAACCAGGCCGCCAGCCGGGGCCAAAGCCAGCTCCAGCGGAAATAGTCGCCGTTTACGATGTTGAATGCCTCATTGCGCGCAGCCGGTGTAGTGGCCGCCCAGGCCAATTGCTTGGCAATGATGCGGGCATCGGTAACGTCGGAAAGGCCGTTCCACTGCGCTTCTGAGCCGGGCCACTGAAACGGTTGGCCGGTTTCCTTGCAGATGTTGGCGTACACGGCCAGGGTGGTGCCCATGTTCATGAGGTTGCCCACGGCCTTGCCAATGATGGTGTGTGGGCGGTGAATACTCCAAGAGAAACCGTCGCGGGCGGCAGCGGCATATACTTCGTCTTCCTGAGCGTAGTAGAAGTTGTCGATGGCCAGCCGGGGCTGCTCTTCCCGGAACGGCGTGGCCGGCAGCGTGCCGCCTTTGGCGTACGCTTCAAACGGCCCCAGGTAATGCTTCAGCCCCGTAACCAACGCTACGTGCTGCACGGTTTTTTTCGGGGAAAGCGCCGCCAGAATATTGCGCACCAGCGCGCCATTGACGCGGATGTTTTCGGTTTCGGTGTCCTGCCGCATCCAAGTCGTGATGAACACGTGGGTTGGGTTCACGTCGGTCAGGGCCACTTCCAGGCTGGTAGGGTCGAGCAGGTCGGCGGCTACGGGGTGCAAACCCAGGATATGTTGTGGCGGACGGCGGGCCAGGCCATATACTGTCCAGCCCGTAGTAAGCAGCTCGTGGGCCAGGTTGCTGCCTACAATTCCGCTGGCGCCAACTATCAAAGCAGTTTTATTGGTCATCATTCAAGCAAGAAGGAAAGTAGCCTTCCTGCAACAGCCTATACGCAGGGTGCACCCGCACGACCTATTATTTCTGCAATGGGTGACACAAGCACAAGTATACCCAACAAGGCGAAAATCCCGGTTTTCGCCCTTCCACGTAAGGTTCGGAGCCGATGTGCAGCGGATTGGCAGGTGCCGGTTGAGCTAGCGAGTAGCCGAAGCGCCCAAACTTTCCTCTACCTGCTTTTGCACGTAGCTGAGCAGGTTTTGCAGCTCAACCGGCGCTTGCCCTTCCACCGTAACGGTTTTGGCGGGGCCAGCGGCGGGGGTGATGGTGAGGGAAGTGGAAGGTAGGTCGGAGATGCCGGCACCGTACTTTTCCGGTAGCTCCGTAAAGCGCGCCGCCCTGGCTTCCGCCAGAATGTTGTTCACAGTTTCGATGGTCATTTTCAGCTCGCGCTTCCCTTCAACGGGGGCGTACTTAAAGCCCTCGTAGCTCACCCGGCCATCAGCGTAGATGCTGGCCTCATAGTGCGGGCAAGTGCCGAAGCAAGGCGTTTTACGAAACACGATAACCGGACCGGCAGTAGCGGGCTGCTCGGCAGTTGCCTTGGTGGTTTGGGCGGCGTTAGGCGTTTGCGAGGCGCAACCAGTAAGCAAGGCAGTCAGCAGCAGGGAGGGCAGAAGGAAATGCATAGCAAGAACGGAAAAGAAGGTGGGTAGCAGTTTTCAAAAAGCAGGCCGGTTTACGCTCGGCAACGAAAAAGCCCTTCCACCAAACGGTAGAAGGGCTTTTAAAGGTTACTGCTTCGTGAAGCAACACTTCCGCATTATGAGCGGCGGGTTGGCTTCTTTGGCTTGGGTTCCAGTACGGTAGCCGAAGTGCCATCGTCGCTCTTGCGGCCCTGGCCGTCGCGCTCCTGGGCGGCACGCATGGCGTCCTGGAGGCGCGCCCCGAAGCCGCTGGGCTTCTTGTCTTTGTTTTTCACCTTGTTGGCTTCGAGCTGCGCCCGAATCTTGGTGTCGTCCACCATGCGGCGGGTGAGGGCCTGCTGGCCGAGCGTTACCAGGTTGGAAACCAAGTAGTACCAGGTCAGACCAGCCGCAAAGCTGTTCAGCACGAACATGAACACCACCGGCATCAGGTAGCTGTAGAACTTCATGGGGCCCTGCATGGCGGCCGGGTTCATGGCGTTGCTCTGCCAGGTCATTACCAGCGTCGAAATGGTCATCAGCACCGTGAAGATGCTAATGTGGCTACCCAGGAACGGCACTGCGAAGGGCAGCTTGATGAGGTTGTCGTAGGTGCTCAGGTCCTTGGCCCACAGAAACGGTTCCTGCCGCAGCTCAATGGCGTTGGGGAAGAACTGGAACATGGCAAACAGAATCGGGATGGTGAGCAGCGTGGGTACGCAGCCGCTTAGCGGGCTCACCCCGAAGGTGGAGTAGAGCTTCATCGTCTCCTGCTGCGCCTTCATCTGGTCGTCGCCGGCCTTCTCCTTGATGGCGTCGATTTCCGGTTTCAGCACCTTCATGCGCGCCTGCGACACGTAGGTTTTGTAGGTCAAGGGCCAGGTTACCAGCTTAATGAGCACTACCAGCAGCGCGATGATGATGCCGTAGCTGGAAATGAACTTCTCCAGTACGTGGAACACCGGTAGAATCACGAACTGGTTCACCCAGCGGAACACGCCCCAGCCCAGGTACACGTTCCGGTCGAAGCCCGGCGTCACCTCTTTCAACATGCTGAACGAGTTCGGGCCGAAAAAGTAGCGGAAGCTGGCTTTGCCCTGCTGCACGTCGGCCGAGGGGATGCTGAGCGTGGTGCTCAAGGTCTTGATGAACGTGCTGTCGTTCAAGTCAACCGTAGAGGTGAACTTGCCGTTCGGGAACTGATTGTTGGCAATAATGCCGGCCACGAAGAAGTCGTGCTTGTGCGCGGCCCATTTCAGCGGCTCCGTGATGCTCACTTCCTCGGGCTTCTCGGAGGCCTCGGCGAGGGAGCCGTGGTCGTCGTTGGCGAGGTAGTGGTTGATGGTGGTGTGGTTGCGGTTCTGCTTGATGTCCTGCTCGGTCTGGCGCACGTGGTCCACGAAGCTGAACGTCAGCGGCTCCTGCGACATGGTCTGTTGCAAACCAGTAAAGCGCAAGTCGTAGCCTACTTCATAGGAGTTGTCGAACAAGGTATATACCTGCTCTACCTGGCCGCCCGCCACGCCGGCCGTAAAGCTCAGGCGCTGGCCTTTCTTGTCGCCTTCCGTTACTGGCTGCGGCGCGCTAGGCTGAAAATACAAGTCCGACAACCGAACCGTTTGGCCCCCGATGGTGCGAAACTTAGTATCAATCTGGGCGCTCTGCGCATCAAATAGGTCGAGCGGCTTGCCGAAGAACGTTTTGTACTTGTTCAGGCGCACAGCCACGGGCAGGCCACCTTTCGAGGAAAACGTAACCACGAGGTTGTCGTTTTTCAACTCCACTTGCTGGGCGGTGCCGGTAGCAGCGCCAGCAAAGGCGCCCAAGGTGCGGGCTGCCGTAGCCGAATCGAGCGGGGCGGCAGGGGTAGCCGCGCCGGTGGCGTTGGGCTTGGCGCTGGCGGCCGTGGTGGGCTTGTCGGCCGGTGTTTCGGTGGGCGCTTCCGGCTTGAAGAAATACAGGTAGACCAGGAGCAAGGCCGCAATCAGAAACAGGCCGGTTGCTGAATTTTTGTCCATTCAGGTAAAAATGAGGGCACTAAAGAGTGTGAAGTATGCCGCGTCCCCTTCAAAAATCCGGCGACGCTACCGCAAAGGTCGGACTTGTCAGGGAATATTAAGGTGAGATGGTGAAATAGTGAAATGGTGAGTTTGATGTTCCGGTTGCGCGAACCGAGCAGACAGAATGTCAGCACATCAAACTCACCATTTCACCATCTCACTATTTCACCACCTCACCTACACCTTGCGGTGCTGGATGGCGGCTTTCACGAAGCGCACAAACAGTGGGTGCGGGTTCTGAACGGTGCTTTTCAGCTCGGGGTGAAACTGGCCGGCCACAAACCACGGGTGGTTCGGTAGCTCCACCACTTCCACCAGCCCCGTGCTGGGGTTGATGCCCGAGGGAATCATGCCGGCGTCCTCGAATTGCTGGAGGTACTGGTTGTTGAATTCGTAGCGGTGGCGGTGCCGCTCACTGATGTGGTTGCGGCCGTAGGCTTTGGCTGCTTTCGAGCCGCGGCGCAACTCACAATCGTAGGCCCCGAGGCGCATGGTGCCGCCTTTCTGGGTGATATTCTTCTGCTCCTCCATCATGGCAATGACGGGGGCGGTGGTCTGCGGGTGCATTTCAGTGGAGGAAGCTTCCTTCAGGCCCAGCACGTTGCGGGCAAATTCCACCACGGCCACCTGCATACCCAGGCAGATACCGAAGAACGGAATGTTGTTTTCGCGCACGTGCTTCACGGCCAGAATCTTGCCCTCGAAGCCCCGCTCCCCGAAGCCCGGCGCTACCAACACGCCATCCACGCCGTGCAGCAGCTGCGCAATGTTGTCTTCGTTGATGTGGTCACTCTGGATGCTGCGCACCGTCACCTTGCACTCGTTTTGGGCGCCGGCATGCACGAAGGCTTCGTTGATGGATTTGTAGGCGTCGGGCAGCTCTACGTACTTGCCCACCAGCGCAATCGTAATTTCCTCGGTTGGGTTCTTGAGGCGGCCCAGGAAGTCTTTCCAGGCCTCCAGGTCGGGCTGGGCTGCGCTGCTTTGCAGCTTCAGCTTCTTGATAACCCGCTCGTCGAGGTGCTCTTTGAGCATGAGCAAAGGCACGGAGTAGATGCTGTCCGCGTCCAGACTCTCGATAACGGAATTGATGTTGACGTTGCAGAACAGGGCAATCTTGCGGCGCATCTCGGCCGGAATGGGGTACTCGGAGCGGCACACCAGAATATCGGGCTGCAGGCCGGCGCTGCGCAGGTCGCGCACCGAGTGCTGGGTTGGCTTGGTTTTCAGCTCCCCGGCCGCCTTGAGGTAGGGTAGCAGGGTAAGGTGAATCACGAGGGAGCTGCTTTCGGGCAGTTCCCAGCGCAGCTGCCGCACCGATTCCACAAACGGCAAACTCTCGATGTCGCCAATGGAGCCCCCGATTTCGGTAATCACCACGTCGAACTCGCCGGTTTGGCCGAGCAGCAGCATGCGCCGCTTGATTTCGTCGGTGATGTGCGGCACCACTTGCACGGTCTTGCCCAGGTAAGCACCTTCGCGCTCCTTGCTGATAACGTGGTTGTAGATGCGGCCCGTCGTGACGTTGTTGGCCTGCGAGGTGGGCACGTTCAGGAACCGCTCGTAGTGGCCTAGGTCGAGGTCGGTTTCGGCGCCGTCGTCGGTTACATAACACTCGCCGTGCTCATAGGGGTTGAGCGTGCCGGGGTCGATGTTGATGTAGGGGTCGAACTTCTGGATGGTGACGCGGAAGCCGCGGGCTTGCAGAAGTTTGGCCAGGGAGGCGGAAATGATGCCTTTGCCCAGCGAGGAAGTCACTCCACCGGTGACGAAAATGTACTTGGCCGTTGCAGCCGTGGGGGTAGGGGTTCGGTCTGGCATAACGGGAAACAAAGTTAGGGGATATATCCGGGGCAATCCACGAAACTTTGTGCTACGCGCGAGAAGATGTAGTTAGAAGCTAGGAGTTGAGGGAGCTAGAAGAAGGCTGCAAGAACATGGCTCCCCTCCTTTTTTCAAGGAGGGGCTGGGGGTGGTAAAATCGTTGAACGACTGTTAGAACTAGTTTCCTAACCCTAGTTAACCACCCCTAACCCACGCCGCTTGATGCGCGGAATTTGAAAAAAGGAGGGGAGCTAGACGTTAGCTTCTGGCTTCTAACTACTAGCTCCTAGCTCCTCACATTACGCTTGCTTGGGCTCTGGGCCGCGGAATACGTCGGTGCCTTTTACCTCGGGCAGCTTTACGGGGCGGTTTTCCCGGGCTGATTGGTAGATGGCGTCCATGATGCGGTGGTCTTGGAGGCCTTCCTCGCCGGGCGTGTGGGGCTGCTTGTTTTCCAGGATGCACTCCGAAAAGTGGTCCATTTCGGCGGCAAACTGGTTTTTGGCGGGAATGGTAATCTGGTTTTGCATCTTGGCCTCGCCCTCGGCGTGGGAAGTTTTCAGCTGCTGGCCGGTGTAGGCATAGGCGTTGTCGAGGTGGAGCCAGCCCCGCTCGGTGTTCACGCGGTAGTAGCGCGAGTCGTGGGTGTTGTAGTGCGTGATGCTGTCCACCACAATGCCGCCGGGGAAGCGCAGCTGGAACGTCATCATCTCCTCGACTTCCTTGAACAGCGGGTTGCCGGGCGTGCTGTACGAGTGGGCAAATACCTCGGTAGGCTCGGTGCCGAGCAGGAAGCGAGACGTGTTGAGGCAATACAAACCGATGTCGGGGAGGGCGCCGCCGCCGGCCAGATCCTTCTTGTGGCGCCAGTGGTCGGGGTTGGCGGAGCTTTGGCTGTTCTGGGCCTGGATGTATTTCACCTTGCCAAATTTGGCGTCCCGAATCATGTCGCGCACCTGGCGGTTGTAGGGCTCGTACTGAATGCGGTAGGCCACCATCAGCTTCACGTTGGCTTGCTTGCAGGCGGCAATCATCAGCTCGCACTCCTTGGCGGAATTGGCCATGGGCTTCTCACAGAGGATGTGCTTGCCGGTTTTGGCGCCGCGAATCACGTATTCGGCGTGCAGGGAATTGGGCAGCACAATGTAAATGGCCTGCACGTCGGGGTTGTCTTTCAGCTTCTCGTAATCCTGGTAGCTGTAGCAGCTTTCGGGCTTGATGCCGTACTGTTGGGCCACTTTCTTGAGCTTCTCGGGCGAGCCGCTGACCAGCGCCACCGGCTTCGATTTTTTACATTCGCCAAACGCCGGCAGTAGCTCTTCCAGCGTGAGGTGGCCGAGCCCTACCAGCGCATAGCCCACCCGCTTGTCGGGCGGCAGCGGCGTAGGCACCGGCCCCGATTTCGGGTCCACGTCGGATTTCCAGGCTTCCAACTCAATCGGTTTGTCTAGCCCGGCAGGCACTTTGGCTGGCGGCGACACTGCTTCGGAGGAAGGTACTTGCTGGCCGCTGGGGGCAGTGTAGATGGTGCTGGCATCTACCTCCGACGCGGGCGTGCCGGTGGTAGGCGTGGCCGCCGCTGTGGCCTTGGCGGGCCCATCGGACTGGCAGCTGGCGAGGGTGCCGGCCGCCACGCCCACGGCCAGGCCGCGGCCGGCTAAGTTCAGAAATTCTTTGCGCGACACTTCCTGGCCGGCGTGGCGCAACACCGTGTTTAATAGTTCGTTGGTGAAAGACATGGAAACAGGAATGCAGGTGGTTGATTACAAGAAGAGTGTACTGTATGGCGAGCAGGAAGTTGCTCACTGGCCGAGTGAAAACAGCTAGGACCATCGAAGCTGAACGGCTATAACCCCCTGGCCTTCACGCTGTCCGCACTTTTATTTGCCTGCTCTTTTGCCTCTCTCACAAGTCCTTTGCAAACAGCTTGGTACCCGGCCAGTGCCAACACCAACAGTTGAATACAAGGCAGTGCTTATATTTGCCTCCGCATAAGCGCACCAATCACCCGATGGAAATAAAAGCCTAAGGCCCTATCTGGCGCATCTGTCTGCCTTCCGCCCTCCGCGGAACAGCCCCGACGCCACTTCTTTCCAGACTGCCGCATCGCACGGTGCTGGCGGCCCCACCTGGTACTACTGATGTAAGCCAGTTTTCGGCGTGACTATCGGCGCACCGGGAGTTTTTCTTCTGCCGCGCGCGCGCATCCAACCACAATTTCTCGGCTACCTCCCTGACGCAATCTGGTAGCTCCGGCACGCCCGTCGTTTTTCGAATGCTGGAAAAACGCCGCGGCACATCTGCTTCCCCGACGGCGCATCCTCGCTCGTCGGCTTGATTCCCGTTTCCTGCGCTTTCCTTCCTGGCTATATGAGTATTGTCGTTCACTCCCTTTCCTATTCCCACCCCGACCGGACACTTTTGTTTGAAAACCTGCATCTAACCGTTGGCAAAGGCGAAAAAGCGTCGTTGGTGGGCAACAACGGCGTGGGCAAATCCACCTTGCTCCAGCTGATTGCCGGCCGCCTGAGGCCCTCAGCGGGCGAAATTGTGTTGTCGTCGGTGCCCTACTACGTGCCCCAGCACATGGGCCAGTACGACCACCTCTCGGTGGCACAAGCCGTGGGGGTTGCCGAGAAATTACGCGCCCTGCACGCCATCCTGAACGGCGACGCCTCAGCGGAAAACTTTACTGTTCTCAACGATGATTGGGGGCTGGAAGAAAGAGTGCAAGCTGCCTTGGCATACTGGCGTTTAGCGCATCTGAGCCTAGAGCAGCCCATGCACACGCTGAGCGGCGGCGAGAAAACCAAGGTATTTCTGGCGGGCATTCTTATGCAGGAGCCTGCCATTGTGTTGCTCGATGAGCCATCCAACCACTTGGATGCCGCCAGCCGGACGCAGCTTTACGAGTTCATCCGGCGCAGCAAAGAAACCGTGCTAGTAGTAAGCCACGACCGAACCTTGCTGAACTTCCTGGACACCACCTTGGAGCTTAGTAAAAACGCCGTGGAGGTGTATGGCGGCAACTACAGTTTCTACAAGGAGCAGAAGCAGGGCCAGTTGGCGGCCTTACAGGCGCATGTGGGTGAGCAGGAAAAAACGCTCAAGCAAACCCAGCAAAAGGCGCGCGACCTGGCCGAGCAGCGCCAGAAGCTGGAAGCCCGCGGCAAAGCCCAGCAACACAAGAAAGGGCTGCCGCGCATTGTAGCTGGCAACCTGAAGATTCAGGCCCAGCAAAGCTCGGCCCAGCAGAAAGAGGTGCAAAACGAGAAAATAACGGCCGTTGCCGACCATCTGACCCAGCTCAGAACCCTGATTCAGGAGCAAAGCATGCTGCGAACAGATCTGCGGAAATCGACGCTGCACCACGGTAAGATCTTACTGGATGCCAGGGCCCTCACTTATGCTTACGGGGCACGGGTGCTTTGGCCGGAACCACTGAATTTCCAAGTTCGCTCAGGCGACAGAATCCGGATTGCCGGCAACAACGGCAGCGGCAAAACCACCCTGTTGCATCTGCTGCTGGGCAGTACGCTGCCGACTATAGGGGAGGTGCTACGCGCCGATTTTCACGCCGTATACCTCGACCAGGAATATTCCTTGGTAAACGCTCAATTGTCAGTGTTCGAGCAGGTGCAGCGCTTCAACGACCGGCACCTGCCGGAGCACGAGGTGAAAACGCTGCTGCACTACCACCAGTTTCCGAGCGAAACCTGGGACCGGAAATGCGCGGGCCTGAGCGGCGGCGAGAAAATGAAGCTGGTTCTTTGCTGTCTGGTAGTCAGCAACAACACGCCTGATTTGTTGGTGCTGGACGAGCCCACCAACAACCTCGACGTGCATAGCCAAGAGGTACTCACAGCTGCCGTAAAGGACTTTACTGGCGCGGTGGTGGTGGTTTCGCACGACCAATACTTCATCAACGAAATCGGCATCAACCAGCACATTCAGCTTGCCTAACCCCTAACGGGTGCTGTTAGCTGGTCTGAGCGGGGGCATAAATTTTTGGGTAGGTTGAAAAGGGCAAGGCTTTTACTGAAGTTGCAGAAGTTTCTGCCTGTTAGTTTTCCCAATGCCGTTTTCACTGTTTTCGCGTCGCCTGCTGGTTGCGGGTGTGGTTCTTGTGTTCACCCACCTGGCAGCGGCCCAAACGCCCGTCCCCACGCCGCCGGCGCCCGTTAATACGGCGTGGCTGGAGAAGCTGTTGCGCGAATCGGTGGTGTTGCGGCAGCACCACGTGGGCGTATGCGTTACTGATGCCAACACCGGCCAGAAAGTGGTGGAGTGGAACGCCGATAAGTATTTCACGCCGGCCAGCGTGATGAAAATGTTCAGCTTGTACACCGGCCTGCACCTGCTGTCCGACTCGTTGCCCAGCCTGCGCTACGTGGTGCGCCACGACAGCCTCATCTTCTGGGGAACCGGCGACCCGACCTTGCTGCACGGCGACGTGCCAAGCCGCCGGGCGCTGGATTTTCTGCGCACCCGCCCCGAAAAACTGTTCTACGCCGAAATTCCGAGTGTAACGCCCTACGGCCCCGGCTGGACCTGGGACGATTACAACTACTACTACCAGCCCGAGCGGGGCGCTTTTCCGGTGTACGGCCACACGGTGCGCTTTTATGCCACTGCCGGCCAGCCCCGGCCCCGCGTGTACCCCCGCTTCTTCCGCAGCCTGACCGAGCCCGTACCCGCCGGCACCCCCAATCCGGCTGACGACCATATCCGCCGCCCGGAGCTGGAAAATCGATTTTCTTATTTCCCTATCACCCAGAAATGGGTGGACGAAACGCCCTTCCGGACGAGCCCCACGCTACTGCTGCAACTGCTCCAAGACACCCTGCACCGCCCCATTGGTACGGTGCCATTCCGGCTGCGCACTCAGGATAGTGTGCAGGTGCTGCGCGGCTTGCCCGCCGACTCGTTGTACCGCCGCATGTTGCAGGTGAGCGACAATTTCCTGGCCGAGCAGCTCCTGCTGATGTGTTGCAGCCGCCTCGGCAACGACTCGCTGAGTACCATCCGGCCCATCCGCGTCATGCGCACGCTGTTCCTGGCCGACCTGCCCGACGCGCCCCGCTGGGTGGATGGCTCCGGCCTTTCGCGCCTCAACCTGGTTACGCCCCGCGCCATGACCAGCCTGCTGCTGAAGCTGCACCAAGAAGTACCCGAAAAACGCCTGCTTGGCTTGCTGGCGACGGGTGGGGGCCACGGCACGCTGCGCCGCCGCTACCGCCCGGTGGTGCAAGGCCGCCCGTGGCTGTGGGGCAAAACTGGTACGCTCACCAACAACCACAACGTGGTAGGCTACCTGCGTACCAACTCGGGTCGCTTGCTGGCCTTCAGCTTCCTCAACAACAACATCCCCGGCAACGACGCCCCCGTGCGCAGCGAGATGGAAAAAATCTTAACCCAGGTGCGGGAACGGCTGTAGCAAGCCTGCCTGTACACATTCCATAAGATGATATACACTATAAAAAAGGCCCCTTGCCTTGTGGTAATTCTGTGGTTGGGAGCCGCTGCCTGCCAGTCCAACAGCACCAAAAGTGAAACCGACACGCCTGCCACTGCGGCCACGGCGCCGACGCAGAAAGCAACGCCCGGTGAAAAAACTGCCAATAGCGCTGCTTACGTTTCGGCCACTCCTGATTCTGCGCAGCAGTTAGCGCCATTCATTCCGGCGGGCTACAAGCTGCTTGACGCCACCAGCGGCGACCTGAACCTAGATGCCTTGCCCGACAAGGTGCTGGTGCTTCAGAAACTAAATGCCGACACCACCACGATGGGCGACACGCTCAACCGGCCACTATTGCTATTGATTGGTGAGCCCAACCACCGCTACCGGCTGGCCGCCCGCAACGAGCGGGCGGTTATGTGCAGCAGTTGCGGCGGCATGATGGGCGACCCGTATCAGGGCATCACCATTAAAAAAGGCTTCTTTTCCGTCGAGCATTACGGCGGCAGCGCCTGGCGATGGACGCACATTACCACCTTCAAGTACGCCCCCGTCGACCAGCAATGGTACCTGCACCGCGAAGGCGGCGACAGTTTCCACGCCGCCGACCCCGAGAAAGTGGAAACTCACATCGAAACCACCAAGGACTTCGGCCGCATTGCCTTCCCTGACTATGATTATGAGGCGCGGCTAGCGGAATAGCTGCGGCCGACACCCTCTACCTCACGAGGCTGGCACTGCCCCAACCACTCCCTCGCCCCCAAACTTGGTTCCGGCTGCTACCCGCTGTTTCCGCCGGCCAAATCCTTTCAAAACTGCCTCGCAGTCTATGCGGCAAGCCACCAGCAACAAGTCGGCGAAAACCTGGTAGCTTAGTCTATCAACTATACCTTATAGCTACTATGCCTATCCTACACGCTGAAGTTCAGGTAGCGGGAGTTCGGGCCACCTGCCGGTATACGCACCACTCCCTCTGGCAGGGTACCGACTACGAGGGCCGACCCAGCACCGAGGTGCGCAGTGGGCTGGTTAAGCTGACGTTCGATGGGGAAGTAGCCCTGGCCGACGTATGGGCCGAATTAGGACTCGACTCCTTTCGGCGCGTGAGTGGGCACCTGGCTTTTTTTCACGAAGCGGGCCACACGGCGCAACGCCTTACCTTTTATGATGCCTACTGCGTGCATTATGCAGTCCGGTTCGACGCACGTGGGCAGTCCAGCCAGTCTTCCGTGGAAACCGACCTTCCGTGGAAACCGACGTGCATTTTTCGGCGGCGGCTATAGATCTGAACGGTGCCCGTCTTGAAAACCACACTCGCCTGTGGTGGGAGAAAGACCCGATAACGCGCTTCAACGCCCTCACGCAGCCAGCCGCCTTGCTTCCCTCGCCCGGTTTGCGGGTGGTGCCTCTTGCCCCGTTGCCAGCGGCGGCTGTCGCCCCGCCCGTCGTTGCATTCAAACCGCCCAAAACAGCACTTGATCCTACACGAAAGCCGCCGTACGCACCCACTATTGCGAAGTGGTACCGCAAAGGCGGCATGATTGAGCAGCTAAATAACGGCGACTGGAAATACACCGATTGGGAACATAACTCGGTAGTATATGAGGGAGAGTTTCCCAACTTTGGTCCACATGAACGCCAACAAGTTGATATACCCGATATGCAAGGCAATTGTACAACTGATTACATAGCCGCAAATCGGCTGGCACCTAAGGGAAAAATTTTAAAGAATAATACGTGGCATCATCATCAAAACTTGAGGACTATGCAGGAAGTACCTGAAGAAGTCCATGCTCGGTTTACTCACTTTGGTGCCCGGTCTATTATAAAGGCTCAAAACAGTTCACAACTGCGAGCTTCAAAAACTTCAAAACCCTCCAAAATCAACAGAAAAGGCGATGCTTGACATTATTCCAAACGGCCGAGCTAACGAACAAGAGGTTAAGGCTCTTGAGCAGACATTGGGCTTCTCTTTACCTGAAGACTATTACTCTTTTCTATTAGAACATAATGGGGGTGAGGTAAAAGACTACCAGTCATTTTTCGTAAGAGGATTAGCACAAGAGGTTTTGATGCACGTCTTTTTTGGCGTTAACCAGCCCATTCGAAGTCAGAATGTGCAATTTTGGGCAAATGAATTTCAGGAAGACTTGCAAGAGGATGCTTTCATTTTTGGCCGGGAACCAGGGGGGGCATTATTGACCTATATCACAACTGGCGAAGACAAAGGAGTGTATCTGTGGGACCACGCGCATTTTTTTCCGCAATCCAGCGAAGAAGACGGCAACACGTACTTTGTGGCTGACTCGTTTGCTGACTTCTGTGCCCAACTCAAACCCTTTGTTGAATCAGAGTAATATCTGACAACATGCAGCTGCGCCTTTAACCATGAAGCTGTTTAGGAAATATGCAAAATCGAGAAAGACGGTTATGCTGAGCGCAGCCGAAGCATCTCTACCGCTTCGTTCGGGCTACTCAACGAAGCGGTAGAGATGCTTCGACAAGCTCAGCATGACCGTCGAACAACTTCCTAAACAGCTTCCTTATAAAATTCCTACTGCCCCGACCATTACCGCAAGGATAATGATCAGGGCAGTGGGGAGTGGAAGCAACCGATGAGTTGTTACTTCTTGCTTGCTGCACTGACTTTATCAGAGACAAATCCGTGGTCGGTGCCTGGCGGGTAAGGGATGTACAACCGTTCCCACGTATCACCTTCTAGTAGCTCCCAACTGTGGCCAGGGCCTTTGGTGTCCTCCGCCAGGAGAATAACGCCCGGCTCGACAATAAAGGTGTCGCCGTTGCTCACCATAAAGCGCAATTTGCCTTTCAAGGTGACAACAAACTGTGTGCAAGGAGCGGGGTGAGGCTTATGTTCGTTGCTTATTTCGGTCTTGCCAAAGAAATAAGTGGCCGCTATGTGCGCTTTAATCGGAAGTTTACCTACCTCAAATGAGCACCGCTCCTCATCCGTGTTGATAAGTCGGATAGCTCTGAGGTACTGTGGCTCCCTGTTCTCGTCTGCTTCCATATGTTTTTTCAGTAGGTCTGCGCTACTTTGGCCTACTGGCCTACTATGTATGCTGGATTTGTAGGCAACTACGCAATAAGGAAATTACTTGATGTGGCGTGCCACTGCTGCTTGCAAGGCGTCGCCGCGCAGGTTGGTGGCAATAATTTTGCCGTTGGGGTCTATCAGAAAGTTCTGCGGAATGGCCCGCACATGGTAGCGCACGGCCACTTCACTGTCCATGCCCTTTAAGTCCGAAACCTGCGTCCAGGCCAGTTGGTCGTCCTGAATGGCTTTCAGCCATTTGCCGCGCCCTTTCTCGTCGTCGAGCGACACGCTTAGGATGTCGAAGTTGCGGTTTTTGTATTCGTTGTACACCTTGGTCATGTTGGGGTTTTCGGCCCGGCAGGGGCCACACCAAGAAGCCCAGAAATCCACTAGCACATACTTGCCGCGGTAATCGGCCAACGATACTATCCGGCCGTCGGGTGTCTTCTGCGTAAAATCAGGAGCTTTGGCGCCAACAGAAACGTCCTTGAGGCTCTCCAGCATTTCACCGTAGGCCTTGCCTTCTGTAGTGCTTTTCACGGAAGGAGCTAGCGTACTATACAACGCCATTATTTCTGTGTAATCCGGAACGGGCCCCGCTGCTTCCTTCAGCGCCTCTAAGCTCTCATAGGAACTGGGGTTGGCTTTAACAAAAGCTATTAATTCGTTGCGGTGAGCTTCGCGCAGTTGCTCACGCTTTTTGTCGAGAATGGCGCTCTGGGCTTTATCATATTTTTCAACGGCTGCCACCACGGCTGGGTCATTGGGCAACTGAGTGCCCCGGGTTGCGGCTTTAATAATCTGAAGCCGGTCGTTGTAGACGCGGCCATCTGGGCTATTGCGGATGGTTGGAGTTAGTGCAGCGTAGAGTGGTGCTACTTCTGCGTACTGCGGAATGGGGCCGCCTATCAGTTCCAGCATATAAAGGCTCACGGGCGAGCCGGGGTTGGCTTTGATATGAGTTTTGAGCTGTCGGAGTTGCTCTTGTATAAGCACTTTCTTCTGTGCGTCCAAACGCTTAGTGACTTCTGTTGGCTGCAGCTCGGGTGCCTCCGGATATTGTGCCTCCAGCGCCTCCAGCTTATCGTTAATAGGCTGAAGGGCATCCAATAGCCTGCGGTGTTCTCTAGCATTCTTTAGGGAATCCGGGCTGGTAAATACCGCTACCTCCGGCCCCAGAAAAAAGAAAGCGCGGTCTATAGCAGGGCTACGCATGGCGTCGGCCAGCTTCCCATTGTGTGCCAGTAGCACCATCGTGGACATGGGATTGTCTACTGTGCCTGTCAGCTCAAAAGCCCCGTTGTGCAAAGTGGCCGATTGATGGAATATGCCATCCTGCAACAGGAAAATTTTGGCGGGCGGGTTCAGCTTGCCAATAGTACCCTTGAGCGTGAAAGATGTAGCCTGCTGGGCGCTAACAGAGAATCCCAGTAAGAGCAGTAAACCAAGCAGGTACGTTCTCATAGCAGTGGATTATAAACGAGTATAAAAAACCAACTATATATAGGCCATTTTGTTGCCAAAAGTCTTCCTGCATACCCCGAATTTAGGTGTCGGTATGCGCCTTACGTAGCCTGTCAATGGCCTGCATTATCTTCTGCTTTTTCGCCGGATAGTATGACGGCGGTTGGCGGCCTTTTTCAAAGCCTTGCGTTGGGTGGCCGCCTTATCAGACTGCGCAAGCATAATCCGTACTATTCCTAATACTACAAAGGCGCCGCCAAGCCAATAGAGCAGGGCGGGTGTGCCGGTATGTCCAGGGTAGGCGAAGTTGTTAACGCCTCTATATGTTAGGGTAGCGCCTAAAGCAAGAAAGAACAAGCCCGGCCAAAACAGAATAGCGTTTCGGTGGCCTACTATTCTCTTCAAGCTCCCCATCCAGTTGTCTGCGGGCATAGTAGTAGTATCTATCGAGAGCAACTAAAAAGACCGTCATGCAAGGCGTAGCGCGGCACAACGGTCTTTCTAATGAAGCAGAAACCACTAGGGTTCATGCAGCTTAGTATAGCACCCGGAACTTGATGGTGTGCTCTACTTTGCGCAACTCGCCGATTACCTCCTGGTCGTATTGCTTGTCGATGTCGGTTATCACGTAGCCGATGTGCTCGTTGGTTTTCAGGTACTGCCCCAGGATGTTGACGTGGTGCTGAGCCAGCACGTTGTTGATGCGGGCCAGCACGCCGGGCACGTTGGCGTGGATGTGGATGAGGCGGTGGGCCTGCTGCTCGGGCAGCTGAATGTTGGGGAAATTGACGCTCTGCTGGGTGTTGCCGGAGTTGATGTACTGCATGATGCGCTCCGGCACAAACTCGGCAATGTTGCGCTGCGCCTCGGCCGTGCTGCCGCCAATATGGGGCGTGAGCAGCACGTTGGGCAGGCCGCGCAGTTCACTCTCGAAGCTCTCCTGGTTGGTTTTGGGCTCGTACGGAAACACGTCGACGGCGGCACCGCCCAGGTGGCCCGAGCGGAGCACATCGGCCAGCGCCGAAATGTCTACAATGTGGCCGCGGCTGTTGTTGAGCAGCAGCGCGCCGGGCTTCATCATGGCCAGCTCGGCGGCCCCGAAGAGGTTGGTGTTTTCTTTGCGGCCGTCTACGTGCAGGGTTACTACGTCGGCTTGGCGCAGCAACTCTTCCAGGGTGCGGCACTTCACCGCGTTGCCCAGTTGCAGCTTCTCGGCCACGTCATAGTACACTACCTTCATGCCCACGGCTTCGGCTACCACCGAGAGCTGGCTGCCAATGTTGCCGTAGCCCACAATACCAAGCGTTTTGCCCCGGATTTCAAACGAGCCACTCGCCGACTTGTCCCACTCGCCGCGGTGCATTTTGGGGTTCTTATCCGGAATGCGGCGGGCCAGCATAATGATTTCGCCCAAGGCCAGCTCCACCACCGAGCGGGTGTTGCTGAACGGGGCGTTGAACACGGCCACGCCCTTTTTCATGCAGCCCGTGAGGTCAATCTGGTTGGTGCCGATGCAGAACGCACCCACCGCAATGAGGCGGTTGGCGGCTTCCAGCACGCGCGGCGTCACGTTGGTTTTGCTGCGGATGCCCAGGATGCTCACGCCTTCAATGTGCTGCACCAATTCGTCTTCGTCGAGGCCACCGGTAATGGTTTCCACTTGGTAGCCTTCTTGGCGGAACAGTTCAGCGGCGCGGGCGTCGGGGTTTTCGAGCAGCAGCACCTTGATGCGGTTTTTAGGATACGAAAGGGTCATCGGAAGCTTGTTCTGGTAGAGAAATTCGTCGAAAGAAGGCAGCACTTCATCGGCGCGGGCCACTACGGCGTCGCGGGTTACGTTTTCGGTGAAGGCGTAAAAGCGGTTGGCCAAGCCAGCCTCCCGGATTTGGTAATCGGTGTAGCCGTCGCCGAGCACGTACACGTCGCCAAGGAGGTCGAGCTGCCGGAGCTGTTCGATCTTGCCCCCGTCGCGGCTCAGGATGTTGGTAGCGTCGAAACCGTTGATGCTGCCGTCGGGGGCGTAGGTGAACGTGTTGGCCAGCACAAAATCCGAGGCAATGCCGTATTCAGCTACCACTGGCTCAATGAACTCGCGGAAGCCGCTGCTCACGATGTACACCCGCCCCCGGAACTCCTCGAAGAACCCCCGGTTGCGCGCAATACTCTCCGAAACCTTGCCTTTCAGCCGCGCCACCAACGGCGCCAGATGCCGCTGGTGCGCCGGCAGCAGCGCCAGCCGCTGCTTCAACGACTCCGAAAAATTCAGTTCGCCGCTCATGCCCCGGTCGGTGAGGGCCCGGATGGCGCCCACCACTTTTTCCCGGTCGGGGTGGCCTTCCAGCGCAATATCGGCCAGTTCGTCGAGGCCTTCTACTTGGGTAAACGTACTGTCGAAATCAATGATGAGGTACGGAAGCGGTGCGGGGTCGTGCGGCATAATGCAGGCAAGGTAAACCGGAATGCTGGTTCATGCAGGAAAAGCCGAACAAAAATCGGCCACGTATACGCTGCAATCGTTTCTCTGTGAAGAGTATCCCTTAACCAATGCCGGGCCACCAGTTCGTTGAATGAAGTTTGCAGTTCAGTGTTCTGGTGTCCCTTACTACCAACGTATGAAACCTGCCATGCTTGCCGCCTTCGGGCTTTTCGCCGCTCACGTTTGCTACGGGCAAAAAACAGAGTATTCGGGGCACCTGAACTCGGGTGGCTTTGCATACCGGGGAAGTGGAGCAGCCGCTAGCTCGGTGGTTTTGGTGCCCGATATTTATCCTGCAAAGCCCTACACCAATAATCCATACGGTAAGAACCTTGGATTTTCTTACGGGCTGGTCGGGCAGATTCAGCGCGTTACACCAAAGCGTAGCTTGTTTGGCGTGCAGGCGGGCTATGAGGTGCTGCGGAGCCAAGTGGACATCACCGAAATCCTGGCTTTCAGACTGCAAACCCCCGCTTCGGGCCATACTACGCTGGCCAATAAAACCATTACTATGCATCCCTTTTTCGGGCGCCGGCTGGCTCACCAAGTTATCGATTTCGACCTGACAGCGGGGCCGGAATTCGGGTTTGTGCTGTCGGGTCGAGAAGAAATTGATGCCACTGCTCTAGGTGAGAAATTCAATGCGGACAATACCCGCGTCGAGTCCTATCTTGACTTCCGGGCCCGCCTGAATGCAGCCGCGTATTACAAGCATTTCGGCATAACGGCAGGATACTCCAGGGGCCTGACCAACAACTACGGCAACTCCATAGGCATCGACGGCGAAGCGTATTCACAATTCTTTCGGCTGGGGCTGGCGTACCGGCTGTAGCACATATAGCTAAGGCTCGTTGCTGACTGTACTATTGAGAGCGGCAGCATACCCCAAAAACACGCTGACGGGCAGACGATTCCCTAATGGGGTCGTCTGCCCGTCAGCGTGTTCAATTACCCGGCTACTCGGCGGTGGTTACGTGCGTGATGGGCCAGTTCAGCTGCTGGAAAGCTTCTTTGATTAGTTGCCAATCCGGGTCGGTGCCGTGGGCAGAGGTTACTACGGCTTCGTTGGCTGCCAGCGTATCCACTACAAAACCGTGCTCGGTCAGTAACTCACGGGCGGCAACCAGCTGCTCATTGTTGGCCTCCGACGCGAATTGCAGCTCGTGCCGGACTAATTGCGTGTTGTTGGCGGTGGGGTCGTTATGCATAGCGTAGCGGTGAGAAAGTATGTGCTACTGGTATACGGAAACTGACGGTTGGTTGCTGGGCTGAACAGCTAAAATTCCACCGCCAGCGCCCGAAGCCTCCATGAACCCGACCGCCCCACCAGTCAACTCCGCCTAGCTTACCACGGGCTAATGCCCGTTTCGGACGCGTTGTCGTCGCTGAAAAACTGGCTAGTAGGGCCATCCGGGCCCAGTACAGCAGCCTTTACCACGCGTGCGGCAGCATCGGACACGCTGCCGGGGCCGCTGTGGTGGTTGAAGTCGGTGGCGGTGTAGCCGGGGTCTACGGCATTTACCTTGAAGGGCGTGTCGCGTAGCTCGTAGGCCAGCATGATGGTGTAGGCATTCAAGGCGGCTTTGGAAGGCTGGTAGGCGGCCCCTTTCACTGCATAGTATTTCCAGGAAGGGTCGTTGTGCAGCGTCAGGGAGCCCAGGCCCGAGGTTACGTTGACTATCCGAGGTTCAGGTGAAGCTTGCAGCAGGTCGATAAACGCCTGGGTTACCGCAATTACACCGAATACATTCGTTTCAAATACCTGCTTAATCAGAGATACATCGGTGCTTGATGCTGGCTGCACCATACCGCCCAAAATGCCCGCATTATTGATAAGCACATCTAGGGCCTGCGTTTTCTGACCTAGGGTCTGCCGAGCCGCGGCAATGGAGGCGCTGTCGGTTACATCAAGTTGGAGCGGCTCCACAGTGGAT
The DNA here is from genome assembly GCF_017313265.1 of Hymenobacter telluris. GTDB lineage: Bacteria > Bacteroidota > Bacteroidia > Cytophagales > Hymenobacteraceae > Hymenobacter > Hymenobacter telluris. Next base: position 165,853 of record NZ_JAFLQZ010000007.1, read on the forward strand.
AAGCCTTCTGACTGGAGCTGCGCAACGGCTTGCTGGCCTTTTTGCAGGTCGCGGCTGCCGAGGTACACGTAGTAGCCAAGTTGAAGTAGTTGCCGGGCCGTTTCCAGGCCAATGCTTTTGTTGGCGCCGGTAATGAGTGCAGTTTTCATGGGTGCTTGATGAGGTAGATGATGAACGACACAAAGCTACCGGGCCGCTAATGCGTAACTGTTGCCCATTCCGCGGTGTTACTGGTACATTTTCCGGGCGCTGCTGCGGTACTCAGCCGGGGTGCGGCCGGTTTCACGCTTGAAGAAACGGTTGAAATAGGAGGCATCCGCAAACCCAAGGCTGAAGGCAATTTCCTTGAGCGAATCGGATGTGTAAAACAGCAGGCGCCGGGCTTCCAGCACCAGCCGCTCATGAATGTGCTTGATGGCGGGCTTGCCGCTCTGCGCTTTCACCACCTCGCTCAAATGCCCTGCCGACAGATGCAACAACTCTGCATATGCGCCCACTTCGTGCCGCTCCCGGAAACACTCCTCAATCTTGGCCCGGAAGGTTCGTAGCAGCAAATGGTCGGCCGATGGCGCTTGACTGGCATACTGCTCGGTGTATAATCGGCTCAGGTAAGTAAGTAGCACCGTCAGGTGGGCACTTAGCATGCGGTGCTGCCACTCGCCGGGGCGGCGGTACTCGGCTTCCAGCTTTAGTAATTGCTCTTCTATGAAGGCGGTGTCTGCGGCCGTTAAGTTTAGTTGGTGACCGTTGTGCGGATTCTGGATGAGAGGCAGGGTACGCAGGGCCGCGTTTTGCTGCAAGGCCAAAAACTCCTCGGAAAATGTTAGGTGCGTGCTCCACGAAGGAACGGCTTCTTCCTTAACCAGCATCTGGCGCGGCACCGTGAAATAAAGCGTGTTGTCTTGGCGCACGTATGGCATGGCGTCCACCCAGTGGCACCCAGGGCTGTGCCTAACAAACACCAGCAGATAATACGCCTTACGGTGTGGCAGCAGCATGTCGGCCTCGTAAGCCAGCTCGCCTTCCGAGCGAACAATCGTGAGTAGTTTGCTGCCGCTCGCCTCGTCGGGCTTGAACGGATGAACGGGTACTAGCTGCTGGCCATGAAACATATTCATGGCGCAAAATTACGGCTTTTGCTTGCAGCGGTGCGTGGTAGTGTTGCTTGGCAGGGTGAGAAATTGCCTAAGCTTAGGGGTTTACTGAAACGGCGTTAGAGCCAGGCTAAGCCGCCAGAAAGGTTTCCATGGCTCGTAAAGTATCTAGCGGGGCGCTCAGGTGTGGGCAGTGGCCGGTGGTACTGAGCGTAACTAGCGTGGCCTGCGGAATTTGATCGAGCAGGAAGGCGCCTACTTCCGAAGGGGCCGCAATATCCTGCGAGCATTGCACCAGCAGAGTGGGTACCGGTACATGGGCCATTTCGGTTCGGCAATCGGAGAGGAAGGTGATGTGGGCAAAGTGCTGCGCAATGTTGGAATCAGCATTGCAGAAGTGCTGCGCTAGTTCCTTGGACAGCAGCGCATCGTTTTCAGCCCCGAGCAGCAAGTTGGCAAACAGATTGGCCCAGCTGTCGTGGTCCACTTTCATCAGCCCCAGCAACTGCTCTACGTCTTCCTTGCTGAAGCCACCATAGTAATCGTCTTCGTTGAGAAAGTAGGGCGAAGCGGCCAGCGCAATCAGGCGGCTGAAGTGAACAGGTGCAGCAATAGTGGCCAGCATAGCAATGCTAGCGCCCACAGAATGGCCCACCAGCACCACGTCGCGCAGGTCTAAAGCCTGGCAAATATCTACCACGTCCTGCACGTAGCCTGCCAGCGAAGAATAGCGCTCAGGCGTGTAAGCACTCAAATCGGATCCGCCGGACCCAACATAATCGAACAGTACCAGCCGGTAGCGCGTGGAAAGGGCCGTGGTCAAACGATTCCAGATATGCTGACTGCACCCGAAACCGTTGCACAGCATCATTACCTGCTCGCCTTTGCCGAATACGCGCACATTGTTCCGCTCAAGTACGGCACTAGGAGTTGGAACAGTTACGGCAGCAGACAAAGGAAATAAGTCGGGAAACTGATTGGCTGCTTTGTCGGAACAACTGGCTAAAGGAATGGTGAAGGAAGTCATAAAGGGAGTACGCACTTATAAGGCGGGTAGCCTAATACGCTACAAAGGTAATCGACTGGTTATTTTTATATGATTATTAAAATAATCATACAGTAATTTCCTTTTAAAATACTGTACATGCCAAGTAAGAAGCCGTAATCTGCTGTTCGCAACCCCAAATTCAGTTGCTGTTGCTAGGGAGAATATGGCCAACCGCGTCGTGCCTGGTTGCTGCAAGCTGGACGGTAGCTGAGCCAAGCGGCAACTGAGGGACCAAGTGTAGTAAAGCGTCTTTGGATAGCCCTACTTGTGATAAGGTGGGTGCCTCAACTATACAAAGCAATGGCAGGGCTTCGTTGTGTATCTTGCCAGTAACAACTCCCGCCATTCTGCACCCGGCAACAGGTATGCCTGCCTTCCTTAAGCTGCTTTTTTCACTTGCGCTTTTATTGATGATGCCGTTGGCTGGGCAGGCAGCGGGGGTGGTGTTTCAGCAAATCAGTGTGGCCGAGTACCAGCGGGAACAAAGAGCCACTCAGCCTAGCAAAACCACTATTACATTTCCGGTCTGGAAAAAGGCCAGCCAGCTCACTATTCCAACCACCAAAGGCCCGCTGGTGCTGCAAGACATACTGATTGGTGAAACCGAGGTGCAGCAGGGGCACTCCGAAGCTGAGCACACGCTTTACACCTACCGGGGGTATCTGGCGCACTTTCACCGGCACCTGGTAGAGGTGGGGTACTACGAAACCACTCAGTGGTGGCTGATTGCCGAAAATGGCCTCCGGCTCACGTTGTGGGGCAAACCCGTGTACGCCCCCGACCAAAACAGCATAGTGGCTATCTGCGCGGGCCTCGACTACAGCGGCGGGCAGCCCAACGTGGTGCAACTGCTCCAGATAAAGAACGGCGTGTTACAGAAAGTGTGGGAAATGCGCCCTACCAGTTGGGAGCCGCGCGAAATATTCTGGGCTTCTCCCACCAGCTTGTATCTGCGGCGCGAATCGTACGGGGGCAGCAGCCCGGTTTCCAGCTACTGGAAGCTGACCATCACCTAAGCTAACTGCCGCGCAATTACCCTTCGTAAAACTCCAGCGGCAGCCCGTCGGGGTCGGCAATGAAGGTGAAGCGCCGGCCGGTAAACTCATCTACCCGAATCGGCTCCGAGGCTACGCCGTGCGTGGTTAGCTCGCGTACAGTGGCGTCGAGGTCGGCTACGGCAAAGGCCAAATGGCGCAAACCGGCCGCTTCGGGGCGGCTGGCGCGGGGCGGTGGTGCCGGAAACGAAAACAGCTCGATGATGTAGTGCCCCTGCAACGCTAAATCCAGCTTCCAAGAGTCACGCTCGGCCCGGTACGCTTCCCGGATAATTTCCAGGCCGAGTACTTCGGTGTAAAACCGTTTTGATACGGCGTAGTCCCGGCAAATAATGGCAATGTGGTGGACGTGGAGCAGTGGCAGCATGAAGGCGAAGATGCAAAGTTGCAACGACATGGCCGGGCAGTAGCCAAAATCCGCCAGGTACTCAGGCTACCCGTTTGCTGTCAATTGTGGCAAGCCAGGTATCGTTTTGGCACACGGGGCACTGGGCCGGGCCGGCTGGCAGTTCCTTCACGTGGCCGCATTGGGCGCAGGCGTGCAAGCCGGCCGCTTCAGCCCGGTGCGGCGGCTGTATTAAGCCTTCTGGATAGATGGGTAGGCCGGGCCGCACGTCGTCATCTTCAAAAAAGAAAGCACTGAAATTGCCCGTGGCTTCAATATAAACGCGGCGTACTTGCCCCAAGTGTTCTACCTGCCGCTGCCGCAATTCCCCAAACATTTCTTTCTGAGTTAGATTCTGCTTGTTGAAATTAACCATGTTGATTTCGCCGTTTTCTACCAGCAGCACGGGCGCACCTTCCAGCCAGTCGCTGAAATGGGGGTACTTCTCGGTAAGGCGGTTGAAAAGCAGGTACAGCACCGTTACTACCACAAACACCACCACCACGTGCAGAAGGGCTACGTCGTGGTAAAACATGGCGTCGCCGGCGGCCGAGCCCAGGGCCAGAATGATGCTCAACTCGAAAATGGACAGCTGCCGCACCCCGCGCCGCCCGGTTACGCGTAGCGCACCCAATACCAGCAAGTAGGTGATAACGCAGCGTAGCACCACTTCCAGTAGGAAGAGGGGCGGAGATTCTTCAGAAAAGAAAATACGGTTCCAATCGAAAGGGGTGACAGAGGCGGCAAGCAACATGAACGGGGTGGCTAACAAGTGGTAAGCGCGGAAGCACGTCCGCGCATTAACGCAAGAATACCCTGTTCAGTTAGGCTGCTCCGTGCTACAACTCCACCAGCGGCAGCGTCATGTGCTGGGTGGTGATGGTGAAGCCCTGCGCCGCCCAAAACTGCGCCGCCGCCGGGTTGGCCACGGCCACTTGCAGTTCCAGATGGTCGGCGCCGCGGGTGGTTAGCCAGGTTTTGGCCGCGTGAAAAAGGGCCCGGCCTACGCCCCGGCGGCGGTGGGCTTCTTCCACGAAGGTTTCGGCAATGTAGCCGCGGCGGTGCAGGTGCATGCCCTTGCTGCCAATTTGGTAGGTAGCTACCAGCAGGGCCGCCAGCCCGTCGGGCTTCTCGGCCACAAATATGCGGGTGTACGACTCATAGAGCCGGTCGCGCAACAGCCGCTTCAGCTCCACCTTGGCCGCCCGATGGAAGCCGAATACTGGATGGTAAGCCTGGTGCATCTCCATCAGCTCGCACCACAGCCGGTACAGCTCGTCGAGGTCATGAATAGTGGCTTCGCGAATGGTCATACGGAGGTGAAAAGGCGGCAGCTGGAGGCAGGCAAACAGGTGAAAGTAGAACCCAAACGCGGGCTTCGCAAATAATGGGTCAGTTGGAAGGCCGAGGTAGCAAGAGGTAGCGGCCACAAAATCAGCTGCTCACAGCACGTCTCTATATGTGCGCCACAGGCCTGCTGGCCTTGGGGGCAGCCCACAAATCGTACATGAAAACGCCAGCACCTGATGCAGGCACTGGCGTTGAAACACGGGTGTGCGCTAGGGCTTAGTGGCCTAAACCACCGTTGTTAGGCACTGGCTTCGCCAAGCTCCCGCAAATCGTCGGGGCTGAGCTGGAGCTCGGTGGCGCGCAGCAGCTCGGTTATCTGCTCGGGAGTGGTGCTGCTGGCAATGGGCGCTGTTAGGCCGGGCTGGGCCATAATCCAGGCCAGCGCTACCTGGGCGGGTGTGGCTTGCGCGTGCCGGGCTACCACGGCATCAAGCGCCGCCAGAATCCGGCGGCCCCGGTCGTTGAGGTATTTCGGACCGATGCTGCTGCCCCGGATGCTTTTGCTGAGGTCGGCCTCGGTGCGGTACTTGCCGGTCAGGAACCCCGAGGCCAGCCCGAAGTAGGGAATAACGCCTACCTGCCGCTCCCGCGTGAGAGGCAGCACTTCCTGTTCCAGCCCCGCCCGCTCATACAGGTTGTACTCCGGCTGCAACGACTCGTAGCGGGGCAGGCCGTGCTGCTCACTGGCATCCAGCGCCTCGCGTAGGCGGCTGGCCGAGTAGTTGGAGGCCCCAATGGCCCGGATTTTACCTTCCCGAATCAGGTCGGCGTAGGCTTCCAGCGGCTCGGTTACGGGCAGGCTCTCATCGTCTTTGTGCGACTGGTACAGGTCGATGTAGTCGGTTTGTAGGCGGCGCAGGCTGTTTTCTACCTGTTGCTTGATGTACTTTTTAGCGAGGCCTTGGCTGCCGTCGCCCATTTGCATGCCCACTTTGGTTAAAATCAGTACGTCGTTGCGGCGGTTGCGCTGTTTCAGCCACTTGCCCAGCACCGCCTCCGATTCGCCGCCCTGGTGGCCCGGCACCCACGCCGAGTACACGTTGGCCGTGTCGATGGCATTGCCGCCGCCCGCCACAAAAGCGTCTAGTACTTTAAATGATGCTGCCTCGTCGGCCGTCCAGCCAAAAACGTTGCCACCCAGCACGAGCGGCGCAATACGCAGGCCTGAGCGGCCTAGTTCGCGGTGTTGCATACAGATTACATAGAATGAAGAAAGGCACCTCACACTGAGCTGCCAGAACACGCTATCAAACTGAAAATTGGCGGTTGGGTTATCGAAAACCCCTAAAAACAGGCAACCCCGGCAGCAGATGGCACCGGGTGGGCTATCTGCTACCGGGGCCATAGCCCAGAAAGACGAAACGGAATGTTTTGGTGGAAAAGCAGCGGAGGAGTACTGGGGTTAGGCGTTGCGGTTGGCCTGCCGGACAACAACGCTTTGCTCTAGTGGCAACGCCAGCTTGTCGAGGTAAGGGGTCAGGCAACGCTGGTTGGTGAACGTGCGAAAGAAGTCTAGCTCAGGGCAATGCTGATCCAGCCACATTTCGCAGTAAAAACTGTGTAGATAGTACAAATTAACGCAGTAGGTACCCTCCTGGCGGCTGGCAAGGTAGGTTCCCTGGCCAAATACATAGCCTCCTTGCTCCTCGGCAGGAAGCGTGATAAATTCAGTATGGGTTAAGCTCATAGTACACGGAATTTAAAGTATACCGACACCATATCGGCACTGTCCATATTGCGTGGTATTTCAACTGATGAAAAAGTTGAAACGCCTCTGTAGGTCTATCAATATGGAGTTTTAAACTACGAACAAATATTAATAGTATTATTCTTAACTCCTATGAATCTTGAAATGATATTGATTTTCACGTAATGTTTCCCAAAATGAAACGTTTTAAGTAGCCCGATAAAACCATTCTTTCTTTAATTCAATTATGTATCAACATTCAGTGTCTTTACATAATAGCTGGCGTAGCTACATCCGCTCAAGTACTCGCCAGCCGTGCGCTCCTACCGACAAAGAGGTAGGCGCCTGTAATTCCAGCTGCTCGCCGCTGAATACGTCCCGCCAGAGACCATTGGTGGTTTCTGTTAGGGCAAGCTGCTGAACAGCAGGGGTACTATTGATGGCCGTGAGTACGGCGGCTTCTTCGTGGCGGCGCACAAATGCGTACAGTTCCGGAGAAGTGTGCAGGCGCTCAAAACGGCTTTCTAGCACGCCATTGTGCAAAGCAGGGTGGCGCTTGTTGAGTTGCAGCAGCTTGGTGTAGAACTCCTGCAACGGGTAGTCCTGCCAGTCAATTGGGTCCCGGTCGAAAAAGGCGAGGCGCTTTTTCAGGGCCGCTTCCTGGCCACTATATACCAGCGGCATACCCGGCAGCAGGGCGCACAGCACCGCAAAAGGCAGGGCGTTCGGGCCGAGGCGCTCATACTCGGTGCCGTCCCAGCTGTTTACGTCGTGGTTGCTGGTGAAGTGCATTAGGTACACGCTGGGTGGGTATTTGGCACGTTCGGCGGCCAGATACACGTCGATGTCGCTCAACTCCTGCTTCTCCTCGGCAATGTGGTCGAGAAGGTAGTGCAGGCGCAGCCCAAACGTCATGTCGAAGGCCCGTTCGAGCAGGCGGGTGTTGCCATCAAATTCCTCCCAAGTCAGGCCCCCCGAAGGGTACAGCTCGTCCCATTCGGCCAGCATGAATACCGGCTTCACCTGGTCGAGTTCCTGGCGAGCGGCATCCCAAAAGTCGGTGGGTACCAGGCCAGCCACGTCGCAGCGGTACCCATCAATGTCCGCTGCGCGCACCCAGTAGAGGAGGGCATCGGTCATGTAGCGGCGCAAGGCGGGCTGGTTGTAGTCGAGGTCAATAACATCGTGCCAGTCGGGTACGGGCGGCACAAAGTTGCCGGCCGCGTCGCGGGTGTACCACTCGGGGTGTTCGGTCACGAGCGGGTTGTCCCAACTGGTGTGGTTGGCCACCCAATCGAGCAGCACATAAAGGCCCAGCGCGTGAGCGGCCTGCACAAGGTGGCGCAGGTCGTCGAGGGTGCCAAACTCGGGGTTCACGCCGTAATAATCCTGCACCGCGTACTGGCTGCCGAGCGTGCCCTTGCGGTGCACGGCCCCAATCGGGTGAATGGGCATCAGCCAGATAATGCCCACGCCCATGTCGGCTAGCCGGGGCAGATGCGCCTCGAAGGCCCGGAATGTGCCTTCCGGCGTGAACTGGCGCACATTTACCTCGTAGATGCTGGCGTGCGCCGCCCAGGCGGGGTGCTGCACTTGGAACAGATGCGAATCGGGATGCAAAGAAGAGTCGGGCACTGAACAGAGAATTTTGGGAGTTGACAAAGCAGCTCTGCTTACGTGGAAAAGCCACTTGGTGGCTGCGTTACCGCTGGTCAGAACCGGATAACATCGGTGTCGGTAGGCGTGTACCCAAGCTGCCGACTCATCCTTAAGAGCTGGCCTTTGTGATGAAACTCGTGCGTGATGACGTGGGTGAACAAGGCCAGCGGCGTGAGGGCCAGGGGCGCAGCCCGGCCAGGAACCGCTACCGTCTGAGGTGTTTGCCAATCCCGCTCAGCAAGCGTAGTATATGCAACCACCAGCTCATCGATTTCCTGGAAAAGCTGTTGCACGGCCGCCACATCGGGCACTTGGGCGGGGGCGTAGTAGGAGTGGGGCTGGCCGTGCGCCGCAATACCGAGCCAGTGGCGGTATGTATTGGCCACGTGCACCACCAGGTCGCGCATGCTACTATTATTGAAAGCCGCAACCGGGGCCGTGAAGTCAGCAAGCAGGAGCAAGCGTAGCGCAGTAAGCAAGTAGGGCGCTACGGCTGCTTTGCACGAGGGCATATTGCGCGGCAAGCAGGTCAGTCATCAGCAGAAGGAGGGAAGAAGGTTACACACACAAAGAATGTCGGGCCTGGTCTGGCGGCCACTTGCCGTAGTATCTGTCCTTCTGACTACCGCCGGCCGTGAAAACAAAGCGGGAGAAATGCTGCGGCAAGCTCAAAATGGCAGTCTACCAAGTCTCGAACGGGTATTTAGTCCTGCTCCGGCACCAACTCATACACCCGGTAACTGTGCGGGGTAAGCAGCATTTTCGAGGTTTCGCCCAGCCGCAGAATCTGGCCGGTGAACAGTTCCCGGAACGTACCCGATTCTAGGCCGCGCATCATCAGCTCGTGCGGCTTGTCGCCCATGTTTACGGCTACCAGCACGGCGGCTTCGTCTTTTTGGCGCCGAAAGGCATACACATCGGGGCTGGTACTGACGGGCAACGCTTCAAATTCACTGCACGAGTCGCCGTTGCGCAGGGCGGGGTGGCTTTTTTTGAGTTGCAGCAGCTTGGTGTAGAACTCCTGGAGTGGGTAGTCGTTCCAGGGAATGGTGTCTTTATCGAAGAAGCGGAGGCGCTTTTTCAGGGCCGCTTCCTGTCCACTATACACCATCGGGATGCCCGGTAGCAGGGCCGTCAGCACGGCTTGGGGCAGGGCGTCTTTGCCGAGGCGCTCATACTCGGTACCGTCCCAGCTGTTGATGTCGTGGCTGCTGGTGAAATACATCAGGTACGAAGTGGCCGGGTACTTGGCGCGCTCCACCTCCAAATACCGGTTGATGGCCGCCGTGGGTTGCTGGCCGCGGCTGATGCTGTCGAGCAAATAGCGCAGGCGCAGGCCATAGGTGGCATCAAAGGCTTTTTCAAGCAAGCCGGTGTTGGGGTCAAATTCGCCTTTTTTCAGAAACGGTGGGTCGTGCAGCTCGTCCCATTCGGCCAGCATAAATACTGGCTTCACCTTTTCCAGCTCCGGGCGCGTGCTGTTCCAGAAGTCGGTGGGCACTAGGCCGGCCACATCGCACCGAAACCCGTCGAAGCCCGCCTCGCGCAGCCAGAACGTCATGCTCTCGGTCATGTAGCGGCGCAGCTCGGGCTTGCTGTAATCCAAGTCAATAACATCCTGCCAATCAGACACCGGAGGCACAAACTGGCCCTGCTTGCCTTTCGTGAACCAGTTGGGGTGTTGCTGCACCAGTTGGCTGTCCCAGGAGGTATGGTTGGCCACCCAATCGAGAATAACGTGCATGCCGCGCTGGTGGGCCGCATCCACCAAGTGGCGCAGGTCGGCCATTGTCCCGAACTCCGGGTTTACGGCCCGGTAATCCTGGATGGAATACTGGCTGCCGAGCGTGCCTTTGCGCTTGCGCTGCCCAATAGGCTGCACCGGCATCAACCACAAAATGCCCACCCCCATCTGCTGCAAACGGGGCAAGTGCGCTTCAAACGCCCGAAACGTGCCCTCCGGCGTGTATTGCCGGATATTTACCTCGTAGATGCTGGCGTTGGCGGCCCAGGCCGGGTGCCGAATGGTGAAGGCCGCTGGGGCCGCCGGCCCGCACGTTTCCTGAGCGTCGGCCGTGGTGGAGTGGGGTTGGTTGCAAGCGGTTAGCAGGGCCAGCAGGCCGCTCAGCAAAAGGCAGGATTTCAGCATGAGGAAATATAAGGTTTTTCAGGGCTGCTATGTGGTGGGGCGCACTCACAGCGTGGTGATTTCGCCTGGTAGATGGCGGTTGGGGCTGCTACGGGCCGATACCTGGCGCATTTAGCGCCTGAGCAACCGCCCGTAGCACTACACAAGGTTTCCTGAAACCCTCCGGGGTATGATGTAAGCCACAGGCACAAAAAAGCCTGCCCTATACTGGCAGGCTCTCCTGAAATACTATAATAACAAGCTTACTACGTGTAGTTTACGGCCAGACTAGCGGCGGATACTACGAACGAACAATATGGGCGCGGCTGGGGTCGTAGTGCACGCCACCAAACCAGTACAGCATCAGGGTGCGGGAATAGCGCAAGCTAAGCGGCGTAAGCAGGATAGACACTACCGCTACGCTCACAATGTACACCCAGGTGGCCGGGTCGTGGAGCAGGAAATACACCGCAAAACCCACCCCCAGCATGATACCCGTGGAAAAAGCGAAGCTGATGTACATGGCCCCCCAGTAGAAGCCCGGCTCGGGCTCGTAGGCTTGGCCACACACCGGGCAGGCGGCCGGCATATCGGCAAACTTGGTGATATTGAGTGCCGAGTGCGTGAACAAGGGCCCCTCGTGGCAGCGCGGGCAGCGCTGGGCCAGAGCGGCTAGCACAGATGAATCTATCTTTGACATGGTAGTTACCAGCTGAAAATCTTAGTGCAAAGCTATTGTACGGCAGCCAGCCCGGTAAGTGCCATTTGCGGGTTTATACAGGACAAATCAATTGCAATTGTAGGGCGAGCCAAGTAACGTCTTGGTCGTGTTTTCGTGAGCTAAGCAGCCGGCCCCATGGTTCGGACGTTGGACGGGTCGTCGTTAGCTCATGGCACGGATAGCCAGCACACAACGACCGGCCCGAGGGCCTGAAAAAGCCACCGGACCGGAGCAGGCGTTGTAGGGTGTATCGTTCACGAAACCATTGTAGCACAACGCCAACACGGCTGGCTTGCCTCGTTACGCAGTGGCCCGGAACACTTCGGCAGTCAGGCCGGTGTGCTTGCGGAAGTAGCGGCTGAAGTAAGAGGCGTCCTCGAAGCCCAGGGTATCGGCTATTTGGGCCACGGTGGCATCGGTGTGGCGGAGCAGGCGGCGCGCTTCCATCATCACCCGTTCCTGAATGAAGCTGCTGGCGGTTTTGCCTAGCTGGCGGCGACACAACGCGTTGAGGTGGTTGGGCGACACGTGCAACTGGTCGGCGTAGTACTGTACTTCGCGGTGCACCCGAAACTGCTGGTTGATGCTGGCCCCAAACTCGCGGAGCACTTGCTGGGCGTGGCGGGGTTCGTCGGGGGCCGGAGCGGGGGCAGTTGGAAAGTGCCGGGCGGCCAGCTCCAAACACAAATGCAGATACGACCGAAACACCTCGTCTTGCTGCGGGGCGGGCGTCACGTGCTCCATCCACATGCGCTCCATCAGAAACTGAATTTCCGTTTCGTTCGGCGGCAGGTACAGCACCGGCGGGTGAGCGTGTTGGAAGAACGGGTACTCGAACAGCCGGTTGCCGGGGTAGCGCAACAGGTAGAAATCCGGCTCGAATAGTACCACGTAGCCCTCGGCATCGGCCGAAAGCTGCCAGTGGTGCACCTGGCCGGGCGTCATAAAGAACAGGCTGCCGGGTTGCAAGTTGTAGCTCACCAAATCGATGGTGTGGGTGCCGTAGCCCTGCGTGACGTAGAGCAGCAGATAGAAATTGTGCGCGTGCGGCTGGCTGATTCCCGGAAAATTGGCTACGTGCCGCGCCAACTGCTCTACATACCACTGCCGGCGCGCCGGCCCCTGCGGAAACGACTCGAGCGTGAATACCGGCAGGGCAGGGGGCTTCATAAGCAACAAGGGTTGAGCTGTTTATAGTTAGTATGTATGGCCGGTATACAGGTTGTGCCAAACCACAGCCAAAAGGCCGTCCTTCCTTGGCAAGCTCGGAACGACTTTTCAGGCTACGCTCCTACTCACCGAAATTACGCAGCCGCTTTTTGCTGAGCTCGTAGCTCACGATGGCCGGAATATAAAACGTGACGTCGGCTAGAAACTTGGCCGCCAGCACGCCCCCGGTAAAGTTGCCCAACCAACGCGGCAGGTAATACAGCAGTGCCGGCCGAATCAGGAAGCTGTCCAGCACCTCAGCCAGCCCAAACTCCACCACCAAGGCTCGTACGTTGCGCCCGAACGTGCGGCGCGTGTAGGGCTGGTGTTGCGCGCGGCACTGCCGGCGGGCCAGTTGCACATCCTGCGCCAGCAGCCACCCAAAGTAGGCCACGTTGCCGGCCCAAGTGCCCGCCAGTGCGGCACTTAGCGGGCTGTGCGTGCTCTGCAAGCCCACCCAGGCCCCCGCCAGCGTAGCCACCACCGACAGTAGCTCGGCGGGCAAGTAGCGCCGCAGCCACTCCCGGATTTTCTGTTTCATGGTACCTGGGTTTCTGGGAATAGAGCAACCGCACGCTACCCTACTATTTTTTTGGCCACTCCTTTTCAAGTAGTTCTGCGCAGGTGTAAGCTGCTGGGTTTTCGTCGGCTGGCCGCTCCCCGGAAGCACCACCTGGGCCACGACGAGCGGCCAGCCCGCTAAAAGCCCGCAGCCCGCACCCCAAAGCTAGGACCAGTAAAATTTAGTAGGGCAGAGTGGAGAAACCGCTATTTTACTGGTTGGAAAGTTGAGCTAGCCGCCCCAAACCAATGGCCGCCGTATTGCAAGCCGCCCGCAACTTATGCAGATTCCGCTTACGCCCCTGGTCGTTGTTCTGTTTGCGGTAATAGCCCAAGCCGTGTTTGCGGCGGGGCTACTGTGGCTGGCCCGCGCCAACCAGTTGCCCAACCGATTCCTGGCGCTGCTTATGCTGGCCATTGCACTGTGGCTGCTCGATGGATTCTTCCGGGTAGCCAGCATTTACGCCCAAGACCCCAACTGGTATTTCGCGCCCATCTACTACTCGTTGGCGTTCGGACCGTTGCTGTATTTCTACGTCCGTAGCCTCGTCAACCACGATTTTCGGTGGCGGCCGCGGTACTGGTGGCACTTTGCGCCGGTGCTGGTGCAGGCCGCCTTGTATGCGTGGTTGCGCGGCCAGGATTACGAGGCCCGCAACTGGTTCTGGCAACACGTGCACCGGCCTTACACCTACCGCCTGGAGTTCATCGGTACCTGGATATCCCTCACGGCGTACCTGGTTTTGAGCTTGCGGCTCCTGCGAGAGTACCGCCGCTGGCTGCTCAACAACTTCTCGGAAGTGTCGCAGCTGCGGCTGCTGTGGCTGCGCACCTTGCTGGTGTTGGTGGGCGTGGTAAGCGCGCAATGGTTGCTGGAGCTGGTGCTGCGCGAGTTTTTTCAGCTCTATTACCGCTTCGATTACTCAACGGAGCTGCTGGGCGTGGTGGTGTTTCTGATTGGGGTGGTAGGGCTGCGGCAAGCCGACATGCAGGCCGTGCGCTTCGAGCCCGAAGAAGTTGCTCCGTCCGTTGCGTCGGCTGCGCCCATAGTTGTGCCTACGCGCGCAGCTACCGAGCCCCCATCCAGTATAGCAGTGCCTTTTCCGGAAGTGTACGCCACCGAGGAGCTGCCTGCCGCACCACCCGCGCACGAAGTGACGCCCCCGCCCGCTACCCCCGCCGTAGACCCACTTGTGGTAGAGCGGATTCGGCGGGCACTGCAAGACGAGCGGCTGTACCTGAACCCCACGCTCACGCTGGCCGAACTGTCGGCGCACACGGGTTTGGCGCCGCGTCTGATTTCGTTTACCGTCAACAATGGCTTCGGGCAGAGCTTCAACGATTTGGTGAACGGCTACCGGGTAACGGAAGTGAAGCGCCGCCTCGCCACCCCCGACGCCCAGCGCCTGACCTTGCTCGGCATTGCTTTCGAAAGCGGCTTCAACTCCAAAACCACTTTCAACCGCATCTTCAAACAGTTCACCGGCGTTGCCCCGCGGGACTTTAAAGTAACGGAGTAGCAGAGTAACTGAGTAATCTGTTGCCGCATCGAGCAACCCGGAACGATTACTCAGTTACTCCGCTACTCCGTTACTCTCTGTAAGCCCATATCATGATGTGGGGCGTCCCGATGGTGAATTTGGGGCGTTTGGGGCGGTTTAGGCGCCCACCTTTGGGCCATACTTCAACCCGGTATGGCCATGAAAACACTCCTGCTAGTTGCCGCCTTGGTGGCGGCCCCCGTTGTTTCGGTGCGGGCCCAAACTTCTTCCGTTGCTCCTGCTGCCTGGCCCGACCACAGCCGGGTGCTGCCCGACAAGCTGCGGCAGGTGCCCGTGGGCATCACGCTGTGGCACACGCCCAACCCCATATATCCGGAGCCCAACCCCCAGCAGCCGGGTGGCTACGTGTGGAAGCACAGTACCATGGTGCGCTCAGAAGTGGGCGAATTGGAGGTAGTGGAATGTGGCAGCTTCATCTGGTACAGCGCCGAAGGCTGGAAGGCCAACCTGCGCGAGACGCCCGCCGAATTTGCGGAGCTCTTCAACTGCCCCGGCGCCCAGCTCCGCGCCGGCCAGACCTACACGTTCCAGAAAAACTACCGCTACGCCGACAACGCCCAAAGCCTCTACGGCGGCGACGCCCTCTGGTATATTCTGGCCAAAGACAAAACCGGCAAGCTCTACAAGGGCATAGGCCTGATTGAAACCGAAGCCAAAGTGAAATAAAGCATCATCGGGGGAATGGGGGAATGGGTGAATGGGTGAGTGGATGATTGGATGATTGGATGGTAAAACATGCCAGCCTCAATGCCGCCCACTGCTCACCTGTCCCAATACCCAATCATCCATTCACCCACTCATCCATTCACCCAATCATAAACCCATGAAAACCATCCTCGCCTTCCTGCTACTCCTGACGATGGCCGCTGCCCAGTCCGCTGCTCCTACCTACCAAGCCACGGCCGCCACCAGCCGCCTCACCTGGACCGGCCACGCCGAAACCGGCACCTGGGCCCCTACGGGCACCGTGCAGCTCCTTCGCGGCACCCTCAGCTACGACGGCCGTACCCTGCGCAACGGCCGCTTCGAGTTCGATATGCACACCATTCAGCACGACGATGCCAAGCTCACTGAGCACCTGCGGGGCGAAGATTTCTTTGATGCCAAAAAGTATCCCACCGCCGTTTTCGTGCTGCGGGAGGTGCGTGGCGGTACGGCTACCGGCCAGCTCACGCTCAAGGGCATCACCAAACCGGTGCAGTTCCCCGTTGTGCTAGAGCAACTGCCCGATAGCCGGCTACGGGTGAAAGGCACTGCCACCATCGACCGTACCCAGTTTGGGGTGAACTACAACTCCAGCAGCTTCTTCCAGAATCTCGGTTCCTACGCTATCCGCAACGACTTTCAGCTAGCTTTTTCTCTGGAAGTGGCGAAATTATGAATAGGTGGTCTTGCCAGTCTGGGCTGCGTAAGTGGCGTAGATGTGTATTGCGCGTATAAGGCTGGCTGCTGGTGCCGGTGCCAGCCCTGGCAACGCCAGCCGGCTAGCTGGCGTACAGTCGGGTAGCTTTTCCGTTGTTTCCCAAACTTCCTTTCCCATGAATCACAACGAGCATATCGAAGAAACCATCCGCAACATCTACCACGCTTTCGAGCACCCCGGCACGCATCCCCTCGACTCGGGCCTCACGGCCATCGACGGCTGGATTACGTCGCTCGACGGCATTGGGGGCTCAGCACTAGCGGGGGTACAAAGCGAACTGCGCACCCTACGCGGCCACATCGAGCGGGGCGACCGGCCAGCCATTGCCGCTTCGTTGCAGCAGCTCGGGCAGGAAACTTCGGTTATTGCCCACGATCTGCGCGGCGGCGACGGGGACCATCTGCGCCACTTAGGCCAAGCTCTGATAGTAGCTTCCGGTAATCTGAAGGTATCGTAGGTAGGATGTTATTTTTCTGCTACTAAATAAGTAGTGTATAAGATTTGGGCTGGCTGGCTTCCGTGTGGGGGCCAGCCAGCTCTTTTTCAGACCCACTACGGCGCAACCAAGGCAGTTATTTGTCACACCCGCGCGTAGGCAATATGTTTTCAAATAGCTTGTTTAAATAATTGATAATCAACATTAACGAGGTGGCAGAGTAGTAGTGATAGTCTTTTCTTTCCAACCAAATCCCTCAATACTATGTCAGCTTCATCTACCAGCCAACTCGACGCTACCATCCAAGCCCTCAGCGGCGGCCTTAGCGGTGCTGCTCCTGCGGCCAGCGGCAACATTACCAGCTGGATTTCTACGCTGAACGGTGCCGGTAGCCCGGCCCTTAGCGCCATTGCTTCCGAACTGGAAAACCTGCAAACCGCCATCAGCAGCGGCGACGGTTCCCAAATCAGCCAGTCGTTGCAAACGCTGGGTGAGCATACCACCAAAGCCGCCGCTAGCGCCACCCCCGATGCCAGCGCTAAGCTGGAGCAGCTCGGCCAAACGCTTAGTTCGGCTGCCACCTCGCTGAAAGGCTAAGGAACAGTTTCTGCTTACCGAAAAAGGCTCCTCCAGTTGCTGGAGGAGCCTTTTTCAGTGAAACTAGATGTTTGCTAGTAGCCCGCTGCTGTATCGTCGCCGCGCGGGTCGGCGCCGCCTTCCAGCTTGCCGTCGGGCCGCACCCGAATCACATCAACGCGGCCCCAGGCACTGCGCGGGTGCAGCGTGTAGCCTCTGGCCCGGAGCGTGTCCTGCGCGGCGGGTAGCAGGGCGCCTTCTTCCACCTCAATCTGGTCGGGCAGCCATTGGTGGTGCAGGCGCGGGGCGGCCACGGCCTGCTGGGCGTTCATGCCATAGTCGAAGATGTTGAGACTGGCCTGCAACACGCTGGTAATGATGGTGGAACCGCCCGGTGTGCCTACTACCAACGCTAGTTTGCCCTTGCGCGTGAAGATGGTCGGCGTCATAGAAGACAACATGCGCTTGCCGGGCGCAATGGCATTGGCGGTGCCGCCTACCAGCCCATAGGCATTCGGCGTACCGGGTTTGCTGCTGAAATCATCCATTTCGTTATTCAACAAAAAGCCGGCCCCCGCCACCACCACCTTGCTGCCGTAGGCGCCATTGAGGGTAGTGGTGCAGCTTACTGCGTTGCCAGCGGCATCCACTATACTATAATGCGTGGTCTGGTCTGATTCGTAGGCCGGTAGGCCCGCGCCAGCCGTTACCTGGGCGCTGGGCGTAGCCCGGTGGGGGAGGGTAGAAGCCATACGCTGCTTGTTGTAGGGCTTGTCGAGCAGTTGCGCTACGGGCACCTTCCCAAAATCCGGGTCGCCGAGGTAGGTGGCCCGGTCGGCGTACACGCGGCGCTGGGCTTCGGTTATCCAGTGCGTGGCCTGTGGCGAATGCCAGCCCGCCTTACCTAGGTTGTAGGGCTCCAGCATTTGCAACATTTGCAGCAGCGCCACTCCGCCCGAACTGGGCGGCGGAAACGCCAGCACGTCGTAGCCGCGGTACTGGCCGTGCAGGGGCATGCGCCACCGGGGCTGGTAGCTGGCCAGGTCTTGTTTGGTGATGATGCCCTTGCCGCGCTGCATTTCCTGCACAATGAAGTCAGCAGTCTGCCCTTGGTAGAAACCCGCCGCGCCCTGGTCCCGGATGCGGCCGAGCGTGGCGGCTAGCTCGGCATGAACAATCGTTTCACCGGCGCGCCAAGTAGCCGTCTTCAGATAGGCACTGCGCGGATTGAGTTTCGCAAAAGCGTCCTGCTGACTGTTCAAGCCAGCTGCTTCCTTTTCCGTCAAGACCAAGCCTTTTGCTGCCAGGTCCACGGCGGGCTGCACCACTAGTTTCCAGGGTAGCTTACCTAGTTTGCGGTGTAGCTCCTCCATGCCCGCCACGGTGCCCGGCACGCCGGCTGCCAGGTGGCCCAGCGTGCTCAAGTCGGGTATCACGTTGCCCTGCTTATCGAGGTACATATCCCGTGAGGCCGCGGCGGGGGCCGTTTCGCGGAAATCCAGGGCGCCTTCCGTGCCATCGGGGGCGCGGTACAGCAAAAAGCCCCCGCCCCCGATGTTGCCGGCGGCTGGTAAAGCCACTGCCAGCGCAAACTGCACGGCCACGGCTGCGTCGTAGGCGTTGCCGCCTTTCCTAAGAATGTCCACCCCAATACGCGTGGCTTCCGGGTGCGCCGATACCACCATGGCACTGCTGGCCACAACGGGTGTGGCGGCTGGTACTGGTGCCGCTAGAGTAGGAGCCGCCGAGGTGCCGGTGGGTTGGCTGGGGCTACAGGCGTGCAGCAAACCGGCCAGAGAAATCAGGAGAATACGTCGTTGCACAGGAAGGAAGCCAGCTATAGAAAACGGATACAGTAAAATACGCACAAAACAAGTTACCCAGCCGCAGGCTTCCGCTCCGGCGTTCCGGTGGGCTTGATGGACGGCTTTTCACGGAATTTGTTGATCTGATACTAGGTATATCTGCGTAGGCTGATGTTCAGCTTGTCTGAACGTTCGTATACGTTGCTATCTTTCCGGCTTACCCCCTCATTCCCGCTCCCATGGCCCCTGATATGCTCATTCCGGCTCTGAAAACGCCTCATCTTCCTTTGGTGCAGCAAGACCCCTGGCTTACTCCCTACGAACCCACGCTGCGCCGCCGCCTCACCCGCCTCACCCAGCGCCTCGACGAAATAAAAGCGCAGTGGGGCTCTTTGAGCAAGTTTGCCAGCTTCCATCAGCAAATGGGTATGAACTACGACTCGCGCCGCCGGGGTTTCTGGTTCCGAGAGTGGGCTCCCGCTGCCGAGGCGCTTTCCCTGATTGGCGACTTCAACCAGTGGGACCGGCATGCCACGCCGCTTACTCGCGGTGAAAACGGGGTGTGGGAGGTATTTCTGCCCGATAAAGAGTACAAAGACCGCCTCACGCATGGCAGCCGCTTCAAGGTGCACGTGCAAACCGCGCACGGCGCCAAAGACCGGCTGCCGGCCACCCTGCACCGCGCCGTGCAAGACGAGCACACCCACGATTTTGCCGGCCAGCTCTGGCGCCCCGAAATGCCTTTTGTTTGGACCGACCAGAAGTTCCGCATCAGCAACTCGGTGAAGGAGCCGCTGATTTATGAGGCCCACGTAGGCATGGCCACCGAGGAAGGCCGGGTGGGCACCTACCGCGAATTTGCCGACCACATTCTGCCCCGCATTCAGGCCGGCGGCTACAATTGCGTGCAACTAATGGCCGTGATGGAGCACCCGTACTATGGGTCATTCGGCTACCACGTAGCTAATTTCTTTGCGGCTAGCTCTCGGTTTGGCACGCCTGAGGACCTGAAGTACCTAATCAATGAAGCCCACTTGCGCGGTGTTGCGGTGTTGCTGGATGTGGTGCACTCGCACGCCGTGAAGAATGAGGCCGAGGGCTTAGCTGATTTCGACGGTTCTGGTAATCAGTATTTCCACGCCGGCCCGCGCGGCAACCACCCCGGCTGGGATTCCAAGCTCTTCAATTACGGCAAGCCCGAGGTGCAGCGTTTCCTGCTCAGCAACCTGCGCTACTGGCTGGAAGAGTACCACTTCGACGGCTTCCGTTTTGATGGCGTAACCAGCATGCTCTATCATCACCACGGCGAGGGCGTGGCCTTCGTGAGCTACGAGCAGTATTTCGGCCCCGAAGCCGACGACGATGCTATTCTGTACATGCAGCTGGCTACCACGCTGGTCCACGAAATCAAGAAAGGGGCCTTACTGATTGCCGAGGATATGAGCGGCCTGCCAGGTTTGTGCCGGCCCATTACGGAAGGCGGTATCGGGTTTGATTATCGCCTGGGCATGGGTATTCCTGATTACTGGATTAAGCTGCTCAAGCACACCCCCGACGAAGCCTGGAACCTGCACGACCTATGGTATGTGCTAACCAACCGGCGGGCCGGTGAGAAAACCGTGGCCTACGCCGAAAGCCACGACCAAGCCCTGGTAGGCGACAAAACCCTCTCGCACTGGCTGCTCGATAAGGCCATTTACGAGCACATGCAAGCCGCCGACCCCGACCCCATTGCCGAACGGGGGGTGGCCCTGCACAAAATGATTCGGTTGCTCACCTTGAGCTTGGGCGGCGAGGCGTACCTGAACTTTATCGGCAACGAATTTGGCCACCCGGAGTGGGTGGATTTCCCGCGCGAGGGCAACGACTGGAGCTACCATTTCGCCCGCCGCCAGTGGAGCCTCGCCGACAACCCCGACCTGAAGTTTCAGCAGCTCCTCGCCTTCGACCATGCGCAGTTGGCGCTGGCTCGCAAGCATCACCTCTTGGCCAATCCGGCCGCGCATCAGCTCAACATCGATAGCACCAATCAGGTGCTCGTGTTCGAGCGGGGCGACCTGCTGTTCGTGTTCAATTTCCACGTTTCGCGCAGCATCCCCAATTACCACTTCTTCGTGCCCAAATCCGGCCGGTACCGCATCCTGCTCAGCACCGATGCCCCCGAATTTGGTGGCCACAACCGCGTGGATACGTCGCTCACCTACGAAACCTTCCAAGAAGAAGGCCTGGAAAACCTTAGCCTCTACGTAACCAACCGCACCGCCCTTGTGCTCACGCGGGTAGGATGAGGTGAGGTGGTGAAGTAGTGAAATGGTGAGTTTGATATTCAACCAACGCAGATTGCGCTAATAGAATGTCAAACTCACCATTTCACTATTTCACCATGTTACTACTTCAACTTCTTGCCGGCTTCGGCACCTTCCAGCACTTCCGTAATGCGCCGGGCGCGGGCCTCGGCCTTCTTGGCGCGCTCCACCCACTGCACGTACTCGCGGCGGTAAGGGTAGGCCAGCTGGTCGAATTTGGCACGCAGGCCCGCCCGTTCCAGGGCGCGGGCCAGGTCATCGGGCACCGTGAAGCTGGGCTCGTCGGTGTCGGGCGTCATGGTCACGTGTACCGAAAGGCCCCAGGTCTTGCCGATGGTGTTGCGCAACTGCTTGTTGACTAGCAGCACGTGGTGGCCGTCTTCGTCCAAGGTCAGCGGCAAGCGGAACGGAAAGCCGTCGAGGGTGCCGCGTACGTGCACCTGCCCACGCTGCCCAAACACGTCTGGCACGCTGAACGGCACAAAAAGAAACACGCCGCCATCGGTAGGATGCAGCTCCAATTCGGCATCAAAAACCTGTTCCTGAGAATCAGCCATAGAAAATACAAGGTGTAAAGCGCGAAGCTTCGCGCCCCGCAAAGGTAGCACTCCGGCGTGGGCTAGCGGAGGCCAGCAGCGCAAGACTGTTTCCGGGCTTTCTGAGTAGCTAAGCCAACTATAAAAAAAGCAGCGCGGAACGAGTTCCGCGCTGCTTTTTCACTTCGATGGATTACTTGTTACGACACTTCTCTTAGCGCCGACAGAATAGTTTCGGCCAGCAGATCAGGGTCTTGGTTGGCCGCGCGGCTCAGGCGCCGGACACGCTGCGGAGCTACTTCATATAGTTCGATAACCCGCAACGCTAAGTCCGAGGAGCTAGTGAGAATCAGGTCGGCGCGGCGCAGGGCCATCCGTTCCATTTCCATCACCCAGCCCCGGTCGGCGGGTGTGTTGCGCTCCTGGGCCAGGCTGTACACGTGCAATACCAGCGGCTTGCCGGTCAGCTGCCGTATCTCCATACCCGCCAGCCACGACTGCCAATCAGAAGCGTAAATCACCGAGAAATCCTGGGTGGCCGCCAGCCGGGTAGCCAGGCGGGCGTATTGAATCACTCGGAAATTCAAACCAGCTTCGTCGGCCGGCAGGGCCTGCAAGGCTGCCAGCGCCACATTCAGAATGGAGTTGTGAACAGGCAGTTCGGCTGCGGCCGGCGCGGGGGCTACCTCTTCCGCAACAGCGTGCGGCTCTGGTTCCGAGGTTGGTTCACTGGGTTCGTTTTGTAAAGGAATATTCTCTGCAGGTGCAGGCGTTTCCAACTCAGCGGAAGCCAAATCAGCGGCTTCCTGCACGCCCAGGCTACCTTCCTGTACCTCTTCCGCCGTAACGGCCGGCACAACATAGGGGAGGTCAGACGCTTCTGTTGAAGAGCCAACGTACGGGGCTGCGGGGATGGCGGGGCCACCTTCCTGGTCGTGCGTGGCACCTAAATAAGGGGCGGTGGGCCACTGCCAATGTTGCGACCGGTCAGCCTCATGCTCTGGCTCTAGTAATGCCAATTCCTCGGCGGTCAGGTTACCCAAGCCGGTGGTCTGGACCAGGCTGGATAAGCGCATCGGCTCAGAAAGCCGGGGCAGCAAGAGCGTTAGTTCGGCGCGGGGGGCCAGGGCCTGAAGCAACGTAGGAGTTGGGGGCACTGCTTCGGTAGGGGCAGAGGGGCCATCCCAACCCAGTAGTAACACCTTAAGCGGAGCTGTTTTCATATGGGGGGTAAGATAGAGCGGATTTATCCAATAACTGCACTGGTAAGTTCAACAGGGCAATTAAAACGCTGGATGGTCAATGTTAGGCAAATTTCGTGGGATTCATTTTTACCTTTACAGGCTCAATAGGAGTATTCTTGGTGTATCCGGAATACTTCAGCTTGTTTGCTTTTTCTCTGCACTGCTGCACTTTATATGAACGATAATAGTTTCGAGGGCCAGAATTACATGGTAAACGACCTGGCCGCGAAAGCGAAACAGGAATTCTACCCCGGTCAAGTGACGGCCAGCCACCAGGAGGGCACCGACTTTCTCTTCCGCTGCGACAACGGAGTGCAATTACGGCTTGAAGTCATTACCGACAAAGTGCTGCGCTTCCGTTTTGCCACCGAAAACGGTTTCGCTCCTGATTTTAGTTACGCTTTTCCCGAAGGCGTCCCTTCGCGGCAGGAATTAGTGTTCCTGGAGTTCCGTGAAAAGGAAGACCACTACCGCATCACCACCAACCGCCTCATTTGCACCATTGCCAAGGAAGGCCTGAAAACCCGGGTGCTCAACCGCTCCGGCGTGGTGCTGATGCAGGACGACAAAGGCTTCCACTGGGAGTACGACTACGACTCCGGCAACGACATCGTGAAGATGAGCAAGCAGGTGCAAAGCGGCGTGTGCTACTACGGCCTCGGCGACAAGCCCGAGAACATGAACCTGCGCGGCCGGCGCTTCACCAACTGGGGCACCGACACCTACGGCTACGTGAAAGGCTCCGACCCGCTCTACAAGAACATTCCGTTTTACCTGGAATTGCAGCAGCGCCTGGCCCACGGCATCTTCTTCGACAACTCGTTCAAGTCGCACTTCGACTTTGCGGCCGAGCGCGCCGACGTCACCAGTTTCTGGTCGCAGGGCGGCGAGATGAACTACTACTTCATCTATGGCCCCTCGCTCACCGAAGTAACCCAGGAGTACACCCGCCTGACCTGCCCGCCCGAACTGCCGCCGCTCTGGGCGCTGGGCTACCATCAGTGTAAGTGGAGCTACTACCCCGAAAGCAACGTGAAGGCCATTGCCCAAGGCTTCCGCGACCGGCAGATTCCGTGCGACGCCCTGTATCTCGACATCGACTATATGGACGGGTACCGCTGCTTCACCTGGAGCCCCACGCACTTTCCGGAGCCCAAGCGCATGGTGCAGGAGCTGGCCGCCGATGGCTTCAAAACCATCGTCATCATCGACCCCGGCATCAAGATTGACCCCAACTACAGCGTGTATTCCGAGGCGCTGGCCAACGACTACTTCTGCCGCCGCGCCGATGGCCCCCTGATGAAAGGCTCGGTGTGGCCCGGCCTCTGTAACTTCCCCGACTACACCCGCCCCGAGGTGCGCGAGTGGTGGGCCGGGCTATTTAAAGGCCTGATTCAGGAGGATGGCGTGAAAGGCGTTTGGAACGATATGAACGAGCCGGCCGTGTTCGAGAAGGGCACCTTCCCCGATGATGTGCGCTTCCATTACGATGGGCACCCGGCTTCGCACAAAAAGGCGCACAACATCTACGGCATGCAAATGGCGCGGGCTACGGCCGCCGGCGTCAAGCAGTTCAGCTACCCCAACCGGCCCTTCAGCATCACGCGCAGCTCTTACGCGGGTGGGCAGCGCTACTCCTCGGCCTGGACCGGCGACAATATTGCCTCCTGGGAGCACCTCTGGCTGGCTAATATCCAGTGTCAGCGCCTGAGCATCAGCGGCTTTAGCTTCGTGGGTTCCGATATTGGGGGCTTTATCGATACGCCCGACGCCGAGCTGTACGTGCGCTGGATTGCGCTGGGCGCCTTCCACCCGTTCTTCCGCACCCATAGTTCCGGCGACCATGGCGACCAGGAGCCCTGGAGCTTTGGCGAAGAAGCCGCCAATTTAGCTAAGAGCTTCATTGAACTGCGTTACCGGTTGCTGCCCTACATGTACACCACCTTCTGGCAGTACGTGAAACAAGGCACACCCATGTTGCGCCCGCTCACCTTCCTCGACCAGAACGACACCGAAACCTACCTGCGCATGGCCGAATTCGGCCTCGGCGACCATCTGCTGGTGTGCCCCATCACGCAGGCCGGCGTAGATGGCCGCTGGATGTACCTGCCCCGCGGCGACTGGTTCTACTACTACACCGATGAGCCCAAATCGGGTGGTGCGGAAGTGTGGGCCACCGCCGGCCTCGACCGGATTCCGTTGTTTGTGCGCGCCGGAGCCGTGCTGCCGTTCTACCCCGTGCAGCAGTATGTGGGTGAGAAGGTTATCGAGGAAGTAACCCTGCACGTGTACTACAAAGCCGGCCAGGAAAGCAGCGTGCTGTACGACGACGGCGGCGAAGGCTACGGCTACCTCGAAGGCCACCAAACCACCCGCCGCTTCACCGTACTCGGCACCGATAAAGGCCTGCTGCTCCAGCAAACCATTGAAGGCGAATACCAGCCGAGCTTCACGCGCTACCGCGTGGTGCTGCACGGCCTCCCATTCGGGCCCACCGCCTACAGCACCGATGGCCAGCCATCTGAAGCCGAGGAAGTAACGCTCGAAACGGGCCTTGCACTGCCTAGCATAGTAGTGTCGGCAGGCTTTACCGAGTTAGTAATCGGCTAGCTCTTGGTTTGAAACCATAAAAAACGCCCTGCCACGATACTGTGGTAGGGCGTTTTTTATGGTTTCAAACCAAGAGCAGACGCTGTTGGCGAAGTAGTTTGGCGTATTAAAAATTGTACGCAACCCCACCCGAAACACCAGTGGATTTGCCCACGTTGCGGCCACTCACATACGTTGTGGCGCCTACCGAGAGACCAAAGCCTTTAGCCAGTGGCCGGAAGGCGCTAACCCCCAAACGCACGTAATTGACGCGAGTAGCCGGGAAGAACCCCGTGAAGCCTGGTTGCAAAATATCGGTGCCGCTCTTGTCGGAGTGCTGAATGGAGGCTAGAGCATCCACGTACAGCTTCGGGCCGGCGTAGCCAACTTTGGTTTCCGCCACGAAGGCGTTCGGGGCGCTGTTGTCGCGCACACTGTAGCCGGCTTGGCCCGTGAAAAACACGCCAGACACCGTTTTTAAGTGTGCTACCCCCGACACGTTTGCTTTTTTGGAATGGTTGCCGATGGCAATAATATATCCCAGGCCCGTTTTGGACTGATAGTCGCTGACCGGAACGCTGCCGCCAACTACCCCCAGAATATCCAGCACGTTGGTACCTAGCTCCCGGCTCAGCAGCTTGGCTTTAAGCAGCACCGTAATGTCCTGCAGGCCTGCCCGGCGGTTGGTATAGTTCTGGTCCTGCAATACCCGCTCATCGGCGCTGCCCTTGGATTCAATGTAAGGCAAACTAATCACCGCGTCCAGCTTGTCGGTGATGCCGTAGTTGCCATACAAGTTAACCGAAGTAACCCGCACCTCATTGAAAATAGGGACTTTGTCAATTTTGGTGGGAGCCAGGTACACACTGCTATAGCGCTCCACTGTGCTCGAAACCACCACCGAACCATGGCCTTTGCCAGCCATAAAGCCACTTACCAAGCTTTGGGCCGAAGCCATAGACGCACTGCCTAAGCTAGCCAGTGAAAATAGAATTAATGAACGGTACATCTGTTGCATAAAAGACCAATTAGAGAAACAAAGTTAAACGAACTTATCCAGAAATTATTCAAATATAATACCTTCGTGAAAATGTTCTTGGTCTTTGTTGAGCTTAATGCGAGGGAGCTACGAAAACAGTGGGCAGGTGGATTGGTGAGAAGTTAAATCCGAAATGCTTTTTATTTCGTTGGTATCCCGGCTACGCGCACAGTCCTGAGCTATTTTTTCTAATAATTTTCTTATTTAACTGTTTAACAAGATGTTGCGCATGAAAAAAAACTTACTTAGTTGGTGCTGCTGTTTTGCGCTGAGTACGGCTGTTTTAGCTAGCTGTAGCAAGGATGAAGCCCCAGATCCAACTATTGCCAGTATTGCCGTTTCCAATCCTGACTTTCAAGTATTGGAGGATGCCGCTATACGAGGAGAAGTTGCCGGAATTTTATCTAATAAAAATCCTAATGATCCGCAAGGGTCTGGTAATTTCACTGTTTTTGCACCTAACAATGCTGCCTTCGCTCGGCTCGGTCTCAATTCGGCTTCAGACTTGCTAACCTTGCAGAAGCCTTTTTTGACGAGTACTTTGCTGTATCATGTGGCAAATGGCACCTTAGCTGGCAGTAGCTTGCAAACCGGCTCAACTTCAGCCTCAGCTCTTGGCCCGGTGCGGCGTATTATCAAGAAGGGCAACGACTCCTACGTAAACGGCTCCCGAATTCTGGCCACCGACGTGCAGGCTGCCAACGGTACCATTCACGTTATCGACAAGGTATTGCTGGCTACGGGCGGCAACGTGGTGGAGTCAGCGTTGGCACTGAAGGATGCTCAGGTGTTCATTGCTCCTGAACTGTCTTTCCTGGTGGAGGCAGTGCTGTATTGCGAATTACAGGGGCCTCTGTCAACCACTCCTAATATTACCGTTTTTGCACCCACCGATAAAGCCTTTAAAGAGCTAGGCGTAGCCCTGGGCGTGCCGCTCAACGTGCCAGCTGATATTCGTAAGCTGCCTAAAGCTACCGTAACGGCCGTGCTCCTGAACCATGTGCTGGCCGGTGGGGCTAAGTTCACGCCCGAATTGCCCGAAAACACTACCGTTAACTCGTTAGGAGGGGCCCCCGTACAGCTAGGAACATTCACCAACGGGACGATTACGGTGAAGGGCACCAACAATACCACCCCCGCCACTATGGTGATTCCCGACGTGCAGGCAACCAACGGAGTAGTTCACGTTATCGACCGGGTACTACTACCATAACAGGCCTATAATATTAGGCGATGATAATGCTAAGCTCACCGGCTTTTTGGTGGCTTCCGGCGAATTGCCCTGTCTTTACAGTCGAGCAACGCCTTACTTGCAGCGTCCTAAGCTTCAGCCCATCTACTCACTGAGTAGGTGGGCTGGATTGTAACCGGCCCGCATAAGCGGACCTTTGTTTCCATTTTTCCAGCCATGAAAAAATTGGTTTCCAGCTCTGTATGGGGGTGGGTTTTATTGTTACTCGTTAGCTTGTCTATTCGCACCCAGGCGCAGAATGCGCCGGCTGCTGCCAAACGCTACTCGTTGGAGGGGCAGTGGAAAGGTGCGCTGACGGTACCAGGCGGTAGCTTGCCCATGATGATTACCGTAACGGAGCTGGCGGATGGCAACCGATTTGCAGTGCTGGATGTACCTATGCAGCGCGTCAACCGAGAACCTATGACGGTGACGCCCCGGGGTGATACGCTTACATTTGAAGCTGAACAAGCCGGTTGCCGTTTTGTCGGCCGCCGGTCGGCCGATGGGCAGCAGCTG
Organism: Hymenobacter telluris; assembly: GCF_017313265.1. Lineage (GTDB taxonomy): Bacteria > Bacteroidota > Bacteroidia > Cytophagales > Hymenobacteraceae > Hymenobacter > Hymenobacter telluris. Next base: position 194,016 of record NZ_JAFLQZ010000007.1, read on the forward strand.
CTAGGCGTATGGCAGCAAACCGGCTACTCTGCGCCGCTCACGCTGCTGTTTATCCCGCCGGCTACCGCCGCCGCGCCCAAAACTTTTAAGTTTCCGCCTCCTTATCGGGTGGAAGAAGTAAGCCTGCCTAACGCCTCCGACCACCTGCGCCTAACTGGCACGCTCACCATTCCGGCTGGGGAAGGTCCGTTCCCAACCGCCTTGTTGTTATCCGACTTCGATACGCAAACCCGTGACGCCGTGTATGGTGATTATGCGCTGGCCGGCGGCTTGGCTGATTTCCTGACCCGCCGGGGCATTGCCGTTCTGCGCCTCGACGACCGGGGCGCCGGACAGTCGGAGGGCGACTCTACCACGGTAACCACCACGGAACGCCTGCGCGACGCTCAGGCGGCGCTAAGTTTTCTGCGCACCCGGCCGCTGGTTGACATTGCGCACGTAGGAATTGTGGGGCACGGTGAAGGCGGCAACATTGCGCTGATGGCTGCGGCCCAGCCCTTGCCGCCAGCCTTCGTTGTGACGCTGGCAGCGGCCGGCCTGCCGGGCCGCGAGCTACTGACTGAGCAACGGCCATCGTTGCTGCTGCGCTCTGGCGTAGCCGATACGGCACTATTGGGCTTTGCCCGCCGGCAGGAGCAGGCTCGGGAAGCGGCGCGCCGTCAAGCAGAGAAGCTCCGCGCTTCGGGTTCCAATGCAGCCCAGGTGGAAACGTATCTAGAACAGCAGCGCATGCGCCAGAAAGGGGAGGACCGCAAGCGGATGGATGCACTGCGCAAACGCCGCCGGGCCATGCTGGAAATTGTGCGGCAAACGGCCGACAACAGCCAGGCGCAGGCCATTGTGGCCAACATGATTCAGCAAGACAACCCGAACATGCCGCTGGGAGAGGTACAAAATGCCGCTGTGCGGCTTACGTCGCCTTGGTATCGGCAGTATCTTAATTTCGATCCGCAGGCGGCGTTGGCTGGCATCCGAACTCCCGTGCTGCTGCTCCACGGCACCGGCGACGATATAGCCGACGCACAGGTTAATCTTGAGTTGCTGGCTAAAGGGCTCAAGGCCAACAAGCTAGTTACAACGCAGAAACTGGATGGCATCAACCACTTGTTTCAGGCCCCAACCACCGAGTGGCCCCTTATCAATGGCCAGCCCCGCCCCGTAATGGCTCCCGCGGCTCTAGAGCAAATTCAGGCTTGGATTAAAGCTCACGCGAAAGACTAAGCTGGTGGCTTGAGCAAGTGGTTTCAAGTAAGAAAGTAACGAACAACAAGGTGCCGAGTATGCCTTATCACCTGTCACCTGTCACCTGGTTCTGTAGATACTGATATACTTCCGGGTTGCTGAGTAGGGTGCCGTGGTGCAGCTTCGGGAAAATGCGGGTGCTGATTTGCTGCTCCGGAGGCAGGCCTGGGTCGCCGAACACACGCCCCAGGGCGCTGCCAGCTCCTACAAGGCCGTCGCCGAAATAATCGTGAAGGGCTGAGTTGGCAGACTTCAGCAGGGAACCAACCAGTACGTGGTAACGGACGCCAGGTAGGGGCGGTACCAGCGTCCGGGGCGGAAACAGGTCGTTGGCGTGCGGGTCCTGCCAGTCCTCATCCACCAGAATAGCGTGCCGCAGGTCTTTGATGCCGTTGCTGCGCTTATCTATCAGACCGCTGATGAACCGGGTGGGGCGCAAATTGATTTTGCGCAAGACCACCGACGTGAAATGGCTGTTCTGCTCTAAAAACGAACCGTCGTTGGGCACCCCAATCAGAAACACATGGCGTAGGTGCGGCAGCCAGCTATTAGTTTCGGCTGGCGCGGTACCACTGCCCGAAGCCGCCGGGCGTGATGCGTAATAGCCCGCACTACGGATAACGAGCCCCCCCATACTATGGCCCACTAGCGTTAAGTCGCCGATGGCATGGGGGAACGTGGTCAGCAACTCGGTTAGTAAGGCGTGTAGGCGTTGGCCGTTTTCGGAGATGTGCAAGCCAGTATTATAGCGCAAATACAGGCAGTTGGCGCCGGTATCCTGCTGTAAGCGGGGCCCGTAGCGCAAGCCGTCTGGTGAACCCGCCTGCCAGATAACTTCGTCGCCCATGAGGCCGTGCAGGAATACTACGGTTTTACGCGGGCGTCCGTCTGGGGTGGGCTGCAAGCCAAGCGAAGTCACGGGTACATCGGCGGCGTGGCGGCGGAAGCTCATCTGGATAGCCCGCCGGTCGTTACGCTCGGCCAACTGGTCGCCGAAAGCGCCATTTAGAATAGGAAGCGTGAAATGCCGGTTGGCTTGGCCGGTGCGGTACAGATAGTCGGCAGCATTGAACGGCGCTGCCGCGGCCCGGCCAACCACTGCGGCGGCCCGTTGCCAGCGTGAAGGCTGTTTGCCGGGTTGCGAATTGGCAGCGTTGGCATCAGAAGTAGGCAGGTCGTCGGTCACGGGGCAAGGCGTTGCAAGTAAGTGGCAGGGCACTGGCGCATAAGATACATGGTAGTCAATAAGCAGAGCGCCGCTGAATAGGGTAACAACCATCTGCAACAAAAAAACTCCCGCTGCCAATGGGTATCAGCAGCGGGAGCAATACGAAAGCAGGCTTAAAGCAAACTACTCAACCATCAGCTTACGAGTGAGCGGGCCTTCTGGTGTGCGCAGGTTCAGCAGATACACGCCCGCGGGCAGGCCCTTTAGCTCCAGCGGGCGGCCCGCTGCCAAGCTGCTAGGAGCGGCGGCCGCTGTCCGTACAATGCGGCCGGTAGCATCGGTGATGCTGTAAGGAGCCGTGGCCACGGCTGGGCGGCTGGGCGAGGCCAACCGGAATTCGCCGGAAGCACTGGGGTTTGGATACACCGTGAGAGCCGCGGCCAGCGCGGGGTTTTGCGTGGAAGCCACCACGCCGTTCATCGTCACGTCGTCGACGGTAAGGATGGTGCCGACAGTACGGACCTCACCCAGACCCGAAACGAAGCCAATGTGCACAGAATCAGGTGCTATGGATGAACGATACGTCAGTGGGATAGTAGCCAAGGTATAGGTTGCGGCCGGCTGCAAACGCAATTCGCCGCTGGCAACGGTTTGCAGCACGCCACCCACTGTGCGCGTCAGCGAAACCAAGGCATAAGCCGAGTCAGCCAAGGCGTTGGTGCCCGTGAGCTTGTAGTAGAACTGCATGCTGGCCGCCCGTGTCGTGAAAGGCAAACCTCCTACCGTACTGATTTGCCGCTCATCCAGCACATCAATAGCCTCATCGGCTGATACCGTGCCCAACACTACGCCGCCGGGTATTGGCCCAAGCAATCCGCTGAGGAGAAAGTCGGTCTTGGTTTCCATTTTGGCGGCAAAAGCCCCCGTACGGCTACTGGCATCCTTGGAGGTGGTAACCGTTGAATAAAGGGCCCCGAAAAGCGGATTCGACTTAATTGCCTCATCGATGGTAGTCCAGTTCTGAGGAACCTCAAGGGTGTTGCGCGTTACCCAGGTATCGAAGGTACCGCCTGGTACGGTGGCTACCTGAGCGGAGGCAGTTGTGGTGGTCAGCAAACTAGCAGCCGTGGCTGCTAAGGCGAGTAAGGTTGCTTTCATAAATGAAAAGGAAGTTGGAAAGGAAGATGGAGAGTAGTTCTAGGGTGATTAGTTACCTCACAGAGCACTATAATAGATGATGTAAGATTGCCGTTGGTTGTATTACAGCGGGTTAAATTTAGCTATATTATATACTGACTGTGGAGTATGATGGTTGCTAATTGGTTGGCGTACTGGGTTTTCGGGCCGTGGTGAGTGCCGCCAGCAACCCCACTACAAAGCCAGTGAGCAAGCCTCCGAAATGCGCGGCATTGTCGGTGGTGGGGCCTTCCAGCCCACCTACCAGGCTACCCAGCGCAAAGTACAGCAGCAGCCCGATGATGCTGGCGCGGTCTTGCCGGCTATGGAAATACGTGCGGGTCAGGAGCAGGGCCAGCAGCAGTGCATACAGCCCGAAAATGGCCCCCGAGGCCCCTACCGAGTTGCCACCGCGCGCCAGGTGCCACCACCAACTAGCCACGCTGCCCCCAATGCCGCTTACCACATAAGCGAGCAGCCACAGCCAGCGGCCCACTTTTGCTTCGGCCAGCACCCCCAGTAGCAGCAGGGCACTCAGGTTGAGCAGCAGATGGGCCGGGCCGCCATGCAGAAACATGCTGGTGAACAGCCGCCACGGTTGAGTGGAAATAAGCGGAGAATAGTTGGAGCCCCAAGCCACCAAATCGGCACTGGCCGGCGACCAAAGGGTAACGCCGCTCAATCCCATCAGCAGAAACACGAGCAGGTTGGCCAGCACCAGCAAAGGCGTGAAGAAGTAGCCCGGCCGTGGCCACAGCACACTTCGCACTACTCGTCTTAGCCGCTGCCAAGCGCTGTTGGCCGGTTCCGGCGCAGGCGCAGCCGGCGCGGCGGTCGGCTGGGGCAACTCAGCCGGAATCAGGCCGCGGCGCTGTAGTTCCCGCACGGCCGCATCGGCTACGGCGGCCGAGTAACGCGCCCCGTGCTGGGCCAGAAAGAGTAGCTCAGCGTCGGTTTTATCGGAGAAAGGGTCGGGAGAAGCGGCCATGCGTAGGGCAGGGGAGAGAAACCGGATTATCCAGGTGGCAAGGCCATCCGGCATCCGGTAGCTGTTCCAACAATTCCCAGCCCAAAAAAGCACCGCCGGGGTTGCCCGCCGCAGAACGGGCAACCCCGGCGGTAAGCCTGACGGCTTGGCGGCTGTTTTCAGTTAGGCAGAGCTAGTGGTCTGCTGGTTTGTCAGGGTGCTTGAATCACCATGCGGCGCATCTGGTTGAGCTGCTGCTCGCGGCTAAGCAACGATTCGCGCATGTGGGTGGCAGAATCGCGCAAACTGAGGATGTTCGGGTCGAGGATGGGCTGGTCGTTTTGGGCGTGGCGGGCTACCTCCTGAAGCGTTTTGATGCGCAGGTAGGCGGCGCGGCGCATCAGGTTCATGCGCTCGGCCAGCACCGGCGTCAGGCTGTGGTCATACACCAGGGCCTTGGTCAGGCGGCGCCACTCTTCTACCACTACGGGGGCTTGGGCGGCCAAACCGGCATCGGTAGCGTTGCCGTTGAGCTTACTGAACAGGTAAGTGGATTGGTTTTCGGCGTTCCAGTAGCGGGTAGCCAGTATCCGGTAGCGGCGGGTGGCGGAGGTGTCTTCGGTGCGCTCGGCCGCCGTTAGCTGGCGCATTTCCTGGGCAATCTGGGTGCGGGTCAGGGAATCGAAAGTGGGAATAAGGTGCGTTTCCACCGTTTCCAGCACAATGGGCTTCTCCTCTGCTGGCTGCACGGCCAGGGTTTGCGCCGCCTTGCTTTGCAGGTTGTTCCAGTACAGAATGCCCCCAATCAGCAGCACGGCCAGCACCGCCACCCACGGAGCAGGGCGTTGCCAGAGAGCGGGTTCCGGTGCTTCCTCCTCGTAAGCCGGCAGGCGGTTTTCGTGGCGGCGGGGCTCAGGTTGAGTGGGCTCGGGACTGATGCCGCGGCGGCGCAGTTCCCGGAGGGCAGCCACAATCAGGTCGGGATGGTAGAGGTCGGGGTGCTGCGCCAGAAACAGCAGCTGCGCGTCGGTTTTTTCGGTGAGGGAATTGGCGGAGGATAAATCGGACATAGCAGAATGGAAAACGGATAAGAGAGCGTTGCCCTCCAAGTTCTGGAAAAGCCCCCGGACTACCATACGCCCTCTGCCAACGCGGCGGGCCGCTCCCCGTATAGCCCTTTACTGCTCTCCCATATCCACTCATCGAACCGAATACGGCTATGAACCAACCAACCGAAAACCCCACCGACGCCAGCAACCTACCCGAAGCCAGCAATTCCCAACCCGCCCAGCGCCAGCCCGAAGGACGCCAGGCTCCCGGCGGCTCGGATACCGGCAACAATGCCGACGATAACTCCGGCAGCGGCGGCACCGAAGGCGGCCAGGAAATCAAAGGCGCCCGGGTTCGGTCGGGGGCCCCTAACTACGATGCGCCCGGCAACGCCCAGGACGGCGACGTAGGCGGCAATTCCACCAGCGCCGGCACCGGCGTATCAGGCGGCGAAATCGGCCAAGTGAATTTGTAGGATGATTGGATGAGAGGGTGATTGGGTGAGAGGGTGATTGGATAGTAGTCAACATCCTCATTCCCCACTCAAGCATTCATCCTCTCATCCAATCACCCTCTCACCCAATCATCCTTTCATCTAACCATCCAATCATCCTCTCTCCCAATCATCCAATCTTATGGCAACCGACCAGCAGAACCCCAACCAGAACGCCAGCCAGAAAGCTGACGCTGAAAACCAAGCCGACCAGATGAGCACCGGCGGCCGCATTCCGGGGCAAGCCGACCCAGACCCCAAAGCCAGCGGCAACCCCGAAGCCACCAGTACCCAAAGCAACATGGGCGACGGCTCGGGCATTCGCGGCAACTACGGCGACGCCGGCCAAACCAACGGCCTTGAAGGTGGCCCCGATTCCGCTCCCGACGGCAGCCCCGACGACCAGGGCGCCGAGTAAGCCAAACAAGCTAACGGCAGGCATAGAAGCTGGTTTTCCTCCGTATCAGGGAAGGAAGCCAGCTTCTTGCCGTTTCAACAAGCTGCCTTTGCCGTACATTTATAGCCTGATGAGAAGGTTGCTTTCCAAGGCAAGGTGGGCGAAATGGGGTTTGGTGCTACTGACAATGGCTACCAGTTTTGGCGCTCAGGCCCAGCGAGGCAACCCGCTGCCCCGGTTGCTACGGGCGGATACAATGCATTTCGGGCTGGTGTTGCGCAACCCGGCTGCGTACCGCGTCCAGATCCTGTACACCCAAATCAACCGCGACGCGCGGGGGCGGCCACACTTTCGCCGGTTCCGGTATGGCGCGTCGGCGCGGCAGTATTTCTACCCGGCCAGCACCGTGAAGCTGCCAGCGGCGGCCCTGGCCCTGGCCAAGCTGCGGCGGCTGCGCCCCCAGGTGCCCGGCCTCACTGCCGCCTCACCGCTCCGGATTGACTCGGCCTTCACCGGCCAGACTCGGGTTGTGCGCGACACGTCGGCTGCTTCGGGGCGGGCCAGTATCGGGCAGTATGTGCGCAAGGTGCTGCTGGTAAGCGACAATGACGCGTATAATCGGCTCTATGAGTTTGTGGGGCAGCAGGAGCTGAATGCCGGGGTGCGCCAGCTGGGGCTGCGCCGGACCCGGCTGGTGCACCGGTTGTCGGTGGGCGACGAGGAGCCCGGTTCGCGCCACACCAATCCGCTGGCATTCTACGCCGATACCGCCCTCACCGAACCCCTGTACGTGCAGCCCGCGGCCTATAACGCACAGCCGCTGCCCCGGCTGGCGGCCACCGATTTTCGCATCGGGCAGGCGTATCTGCAAGGCAGTCAGCGCGTGGAAGGCTCGCTCGACTTTAGCGCCAAAAACAGCTTCCCACTGCCTGAGCAGCAGCAGGTGCTGCAAGCCCTGTTGTTTCCTGAGACGGTACCGGCAAAGCGCCGCTTGTCGCTCGCGGAGGCCGACTACCGGTTTCTGTACCGCTACCTGTCCATGCTGCCGGGCGAAAGCCAGGCGCCGCACTACGATAGTATCCACTTCCCGGCTACCTACGCCAAGTTTCTGCTTGGCGGGGGCGGGCAGGCACCGCTGCCGCCGGGGGTGCGGGTGTTCAACAAAATCGGGCAGGCGTATGGCTTCCTGATCGACAACGCCTACGTGGTGGACGTAGAGCACGGCGTGGAATTTCTGTTGGCGGCGGTTATCTACACGAATGCCGACGGGGTACTCAACGACGACCTTTACGACTACAACACCATTGGTTTTCCGTTTTTGCGCGCCCTGGGTGAGGCCGTGTACGACTACGAGCGGCAGCGCCCCCGGCAGCACCCGGCCAACCTGCACCGGTTTCAGCTGGATTATCAGGTAACAGGAGAGGACGCACCCTGATGATCGGTGCTGCCCCCAACCCCTCCAACCCGCCCGTTGTAGCCAGCCTGGCTGCTTACCGGCAGCAGGTGCAACAAAACCCCCGCCGCCAGCTGGTAAACCTGGCGGACTACGTGCCGGGTGTGCAGCTGGATATTCGGTACGCCACGGCCGCCAATCTGCTGGGCGAGCCGCTGTACGGCGTGGCCGCGGCGTTTCTGCGGGAACCGGCCGCAGCGGCTTTACGGCAGGTGCAGGCAGCGCTGGCGGCACAGGGGTTGGGCTTGCTGGTGTTTGATGCCTACCGGCCCTACCGCGTGACGGTGCAGCTCTGGGAGCGGGTGCAGGATGAGACGTACGCCGCCCCGCCCTGGCGCGGCTCCCGGCACAACCGCGGCTGCTCCGTGGATGTGGCCCTGGTGGATGCAGCCGGCCAGCGCCTGCCCATGCCCACCGACTTCGACGACCTCACGCCCGCCGCGCATTCAGCTTACGAGCCGGTACCGGCGACGGCCCGCCGCAGCCGGGCGTTGCTGCTGGCCGTTATGGCTCGGTTTGGGTTTGTCAACTACCCGGCCGAGTGGTGGCATTTCGATTTCGAGGGCTGGCAGGAGTTCGGGCTGTTGGATGTGCCCTTCGAATACTTGTAGCCCGCCCCGCTACGGCGCCGGTATATGTGCGTACTTTTGGGGCCCTCTTTTGCGTTTTCGTGCCGATGCCCCGATTGTTTGCTGCTGCCCGCCTAGTTGCTTTTCTGTTTCTGACCACCGGCCTGGTGGCCGTTTCCTGCCGCCCGGCCACCGCCGACGTTCCGCCCAAGCGCGAATTGCGCGGCGTCTGGATTGCCACCGTGGAAAACATCGACTGGCCCAGTTCCCGCAACCTCACGCCCGAGCAGCAGCGCCGCGAGTATATCCGGATGCTGGATCAGCAGCAGCGCAACGGCATTAATGCGGTATTTGTGCAAGTGCGGCCCGCTTCCGATGCTTTCTACCAGAGTGCTCTGGAACCCTGGAGCCGCTGGCTGACCGGCACCCAGGGCAAGGCCCCCAGCCCCGCCTACGACCCGCTCCCGTTTCTGATTGAAGAGGCCCACAACCGGGGCATGGAGTTTCATGCCTGGTTCAACCCGTACCGGGCCAGCATGGATTCCGTCACGCGCCGGCTGGCCCCCAACCACCCGTTTCGGCAGCATCCGGAGTGGTTTCTGCGCTACGCCGGCAAGCTGCTCTACAACCCCGGTTTGCCCGAAGTGCGCCAATACATCAACCGTGTGATTCTGGACGTGGTGCGCCGCTACGACATCGACGGGGTGCATTTCGACGACTACTTCTACCCGTATCCGGAAGCCGGCCAAGTGATTCACGACGAAGCGGCTTTTGCCCAGTTCAACCCCGACAGCCTGACCTTGCCCAACTGGCGCCGCCAGAACGTGAACTTCCTGATCCGTGACCTGCACGACTCTATTCAGCACGCCAAGCGCTGGGTGAAGTTTGGGGTGTCGCCGTTTGGCGTGTGGATGAACCAGCGCAACGACCCGGAAGGCTCGGCCACCTCGGCGTTTGAGGGCTATTCCGGCCTGTACGCCGACGCCCGCGAATGGACCCGTCAAGGCTGGGTTGATTACATTCTGCCGCAGCTGTACTGGAGCAGCAGCTTCAAGGTGGCGGCCTATCCGGTGCTGGTGGAGTGGTGGACGCGCAACCGGTTTGGGCGGCACCTCTACATTGGGCAGGGCGCTTACCGCATGCTGGAAACCAGCCGCCGCGACACCGCCTGGCTGGGCCGCCACGAGCTGCCCCGGCAGGTGCGCACCAACCGCTCGTTCCCGTCCGACGTGCAGGGTAGCGTGTTTTTCAGCTCGAAGTCGTTGATTTCCAACCCGCGCCACGCCGCCGACTCGTTGCGCCTGAATCTGTTCCGGTACCCGGCGCTGGTGCCTACTATGCCGTGGCTGGATGCCGTGCCGCCCCGCGCCGCCCAAAACCTGGTGCTCACCGCTTCCGCAGCTGCCAATACGCTCACCTGGCAGCACGCCCCCGCCGCCCCCGACGGTGACCTGGCCGCCTACTACGTGCTCTACCGCTTCACCGCCAACGAAACCCCTTCCCCCGACGACCCGCGCCACATTCTGACGGTGCTCCGGGCGCGGCCTGGCACCGGCCTGGTGTACGTGGATACCACCGCCCGCCCCGGCGTCAGCTACGCCTACTACCTCACGGCCGTAGACCGGCTGCACAACGAAAGCCGCCCCGTGAACGTGCGCACCACCGGCCGCCCCGTCGAAATTATTGTGGCGCAAGCCCCCACCGATGCCGTGCCGGTGCCGCCCACTACTACCGTGCCGCCAGTGGCTACTACGCCCGTACCGCCTACCCGCCCAGCCCCACGCCCGGCGGTTGCGCGCACTACTACGGCAGCGGGCACGGTTACCAAAGTCAAAACCAAGGTGAAACCTCGCAAGAAACGGGGCTTCTTCCAGCGGCTGTTTGGCGGCCGCTAGCAAGCCGGGTCCTTGCCGTAGTATTCCGCTAAAGAAAAAGCCTCCACTGTTGTTTACAGGGAGGCTTTTTTTGCAGATAAACAGCTTGGGGCCGTCGGGAAACCCGAAAACCAGACAGGGAAGCAGCTGATAGGGTGGTGAAATCTGGGCTATTCACTGTGAATCAGCCGCTTCGCCGTCTGGTGGCTATAAGCAGTTCGAAAACTACCAGAGCACTTGCACACTATAACGACAAGGTAAGTACTACTAGTGTTGCAAGCCCAACAGTATTTCGGAAATACAACCGGCGTAATTGGTTAATTGCCAGCACTAGCGCTGGTGCAGTGCGCTTACTGCGCCGGCTGGCACCGCTCACACACGCCGGAAAGCAGATAGTCGCGGGTTTGGGCCCGGAAGCCGGGCGGAAGCTGCACGGCGGGCACGGTTATTTGGTCGAGGCAGTAGGTTTGCTGGCAGGCGGTGCATTTGAAATGCACATGGTCGTCGGTGTGGGCGTGCTCGGTGCAGGCCGACGGCGCGCAGGCCGCGTACCGCACAATATCGGTGGTGCCCACTACGCGGTGAATAACGCCTTTCTGCTCGAAGGTGCGCAGGGTGCGGTAGAGCGTAATTCGGTCGGTGCTGGGGTCTAGCTGTTGCTCCAGGTCGTGGCTGCTGAGGGCATAGGGCGCAGCGCGCAGGGCCTCCAGCACCGCCCGGCGCATAGGGGTCTGGCGGAGGCCATGCAAAGAAAGAGTAGCGGAAATAGAATCAGCAGTGGACATACCACAAAGTTACGCAATCAACGGCGGGCTTTCCGGCCGCCGCTTTTTCAGTGGATTTCAACGGGCGCTCCGGTCCTGGTTTTTAGTGGCCGGAACCAGGCCGGGTAGCTGCTTGAGTAGCTCAGGTTGCGGAGGTTCGCCCGTCGGTCCGCTTTTCAGCGGGCTGACGGGTTGCAGCCGGCTGGCGTTGTGGCCCGCTGCTGTTCAGGCATACGGTGCTAACGACTATTATTCGTCAGGCAAAAAAACCAGCTGACCGGCAACTTCCTCGCAGCTTAGATTAAGTAAGCTGTTTCACTGGTGGCACACTACGGCGGCATTGCGGCGGGTAACACACTGCCATTAAATATTATTGCTGCCAGTAGTACTTAAGGCAGATATTATTTCCTTTGTCCTGGTAGCTTCGTGCAATCCTATTGCTGAGTGTATCAGGCTTCTACTTACCGTTTAAGAACACCAGCTTTCGTTTCGATATTCCATCCTAGCATACAACTCTCACCCATTTCATGAAGACGATTTCATTCACGGTAGGCCTGAGCCTGCTGGCAGCCCTGGCAGCGCAAGCCCAGAACGGTAGCCCCATCAGCGTTGATAGCCCCGACGGCACCATTCGGGTTACCGTTGAAACCACGGCCCAGGGCGTGCCTACTTATGCGGTTCGCTACGGCCAAACAGAAGTGCTGCGCGCCTCCAAGCTGGGCTTGCAGCTGGCCGGCGCCGATTTAAGCCAGGGCTTGCAGCTGAAAAATGCCGACCGGGTGGAATCGGTAACGGACAACTACACAATGGCCACCGACAAGCGCACGAAGTGCACCTACAAGGCCAACCGGCGGGTGGTGCACTTTGCAGGCGGTAAGGGGCCGCAGCTGAGCGTGGTGTTCCAGGTATCGAATGAGGGGGTGGCGTTTCAGTATTTGGTGGAAGGCAAAAGCAAGGATGTTCAGAAAGTAACGGCCGAAAAAACCACCTTCCACCTGCCAACTTCGGCCAAAGGCTGGCTGCACCCGCACGCCAAAGCGCAAACCGGTTGGGCCAAAACGCAACCTTCCTACGAAGAGAATTACCAGATGGGCATAGCGGCTGGCACGTCCTCCACCATTGGGCAGGGCTGGTCGTTTCCGGCGCTGTTTGAGGCCGCCGGGCACTGGCTGCTGCTCACCGAAGCGGGCATGGGCCGCACCTACTGCGGCAGCCACCTCGCGCACGAGTCGCCGGATGCCGAATACAGCGTGGCGTTTGCGCAGGACGCCGAACGCACTACCGCCGGCGCGGCCGTGCTGCCCGAAGGCCCGCTGCCGTTGCGTACGCCGTGGCGCGTACTTGTGCTGGGCAACTCGCTGGCGCCGGTAGTGGAATCAACGCTGACCACCGACCTGAGCGCACCTGCCCCGGCATCGGCACCGGCAGCTGGCACGTTTGGGAAGCCCGGCAAGGCATCATGGTCGTGGGTGCTGATGGGCGACGCGGCCACCACCGAGAAGGTGCAGCGCCGCTTCATCGACTACGCCTCCGTTATGGGCTGGGACTACTGCCTGGTAGATGCTTTGTGGGACAAGCAAATCGGCTACGATAAGATGGCCGAGCTAGCCACCTACGCCCGCTCGAAAAAGGTGGGGCTGCTGGTGTGGTATAACTCCAACGGCAGTTGGAACGAGGCGCCCCAAACGCCCACCAACATCTTGTTCGACGCCGCCAGCCGCCGCAAAGAGTTTGCCCGCATCAAGCAGATGGGTATTGCGGGCGTGAAAGTTGATTTCTTCGGCGGCGACGGACAGTCGTTCATGAACTACTACCAGGACATCCTGACGGATGCCGCCAAGGCCGGCCTGCTGGTAAACTTCCACGGCACCACCATTCCGCGCGGCTGGAACCGCACCTACCCCAACCTAATGACGATGGAAGCCGTGAAAGGCTTCGAGTTTCTGACCTTCGACCAGGGCAACACTGACCGGGAAGCCACGCACTGCGCCGTGCTGCCCTTCACCCGCAACGCCGTCGGCCCCATGGACTTCACGCCCGTAGCGTTTTCTGAAATAAAGGGTAAGGAGCGCAAAACCAGCAACGCGTTTGAGTTGGCCTTGTCGATACTGTTTCAGTCGGGTATTCAGCACTACGCCGAAACACCCGATGGCATGTCCAAGCAGCCGATTTACGTGGTGAATTTCATGCGCCACCTCCCCAAGCAGTGGGACGATGTGAAGTTTCTGGAGGGCTACCCCGGCCAGTACACCGTGCTGGCGCGGCAGGCGGCCGGTAAGTGGTACGTGGCAGGCATCAACGCCACCGATGCGCCCAAAACCATTGAGCTAGACCTAAGCAAGCTAGGCGCCGCGGGAGGCGGCACGCTCATCACCGACGGCGAAAACAACCGCAGCTTCTCCACCCGCACCGTAACGGGCTCTAAAGTGAGCGTGACGCTGGCCCCGCGCGGTGGCTTTGCGCTAGAGTTGAACTAGGGTGTATACACAGTAAGTGAAAAGAACGTCATGCTGAGCTTGTCGAAGCATCTCGCGTGCTGACGTTGAATTAGTAATCCATCATCAGCACGCGAGATGCTTCGACAAGCTCAGCATGACAACCGGAGTAGATGAGAAAAGTGCCTATTGTTCGCAATAGGCCGTATCCAATCCATTGTCCCCCATTACCTCCCTCAATGCGAAAGATTACCCATGTACTTGGCGCCGCCTTCGTGACCTTGCTGCTGGGCGCCGGCTGCTCCACTTCCAAGAGCAGTGTATCGGCCAGCCAGCCCAAGCCGCAGGAGGTGGTGGCCCTCATTACCAAAGTAAACGACCATTGGCAGGCTGAACATCCGCCCCAGGAGCGCGCATTTTGGGATGTGGCGGCCTACCACACCGGCAACATGGCCGCCTACGCCGTAACCAAAAACGAAAAGTACCGCCAGTTTTCCGAAGACTGGGCCGTGCACAACCAGTGGAAAGGTGCCAAGTCCGACGACAAGGCCAGCTGGAAATACAAGTACGGCGAGAAAGACGATTACGTGCTGTTCGGCGACTGGCAGATCTGCTTTCAAACCTACATCGACCTGTACAAGCTCAAGCCGGAGCCCCAGCGCATTGCCCGCGCCCGCGAGGTGATGGAGTACGAAATGGGCACCCCGCAAAACGACTACTGGTGGTGGGCCGATGGGCTGTACATGGTGATGCCGGTGATGACCAAGCTCTACGGCGTCACCAACAACCCGCAGTATCTGACCAAGCTGCACGAGTATTTCAGCTACGCCAACAGCATCATGTACGACGCCGAAACCGGCCTCTACTACCGCGACGCCAAGTACGTGTACCCGCAGCACAAGTCGGTGAACGGCAAGAAAGACTTCTGGGCCCGCGGCGACGGGTGGGTGCTGGCTGGCCTGGCCAAAGTGCTCCAGGATTTGCCCGCCGATGATGCGCACCGCGCCGACTACCTAAGCAAGTACAAGGGGTTGGCTGCCGCCATCAAAGCCGCGCAGCAGCCCGAAGGCTACTGGACCCGCAGCCTCCTCGACCCGCAGCACGCCCCCGGCCCCGAAACCAGCGGCACGGCTTTCTACACCTACGGCTTGCTGTGGGGCATCAACCACGGCGTACTCGACAAAAAGGAGTACCTGCCCACAGTGCAGAAAGCCTGGCAGTACCTCACCACCACGGCCCTCCAGCCCGACGGCACGCTCGGCTACGTGCAGCCCATCGGCGAAAAAGCCATTCCCGGCCAGGTGGTCGATAAAAATTCCACCGCCAACTTCGGAGTGGGTGCTTTCTTGCTGGCTGCCAGTGAGATGCACCAGTATCTGGCCGGGAAATAACGTGCGGAATTGTCGTTTCCTGAAGCTGCTTCCTGTAAGTGGTATGCCGCTGGTTGAGTAGCTTCGCCACTTCAGCCGAGAATTGTGGGCAAAGCACACTGCGCTGGTGGCTTTGCCAAACGATGCCTGATTTTCTGTTTCCCTTTACCTACCTCATGCACATCACCCATTTTATTGGCCGGGCCGTGGTAACGCTGTCGTTGCCGCTGCTTGCGCTGCCTCACCTTGCCACCGCCCAGGCCCGCCAGGAGTACCTGCTAACCACCAACTGGAAATTCACCAAAGGCGACGTGCCCGAGGCGGCCAAACCCGACTTCAAAGACGCCAAGTGGCAAACCGTGAGCGTACCCCACGACTGGGCCATTTACGGCCCTTTTGATGGCAACAACGACTTGCAGAAGGTGCAAATCGAGCAAAACCAGGAGAAAACCGCCACGCTGAAAGCCGGCCGGACGGGCGGGCTGCCGTTCATCGGCACCGGCTGGTACCGGCGGCAGCTGGCGGTGCCGAATTTCGGGCCGGGCAAGCGGGCGGTGCTGCTCTTTGACGGCGCCATGAGCGACGCGCACGTATTTGTGAACGGCAAGGAAGTGGGCTCCTGGCCTTACGGCTACAACTCGTTCAGCTTCGATATTACCGACGCCCTGCAAGCCAGCGGCAACAACGTGCTGGCCGTGCGCCTGCAAAACCAGTCGGAAGCTTCGCGCTGGTACCCCGGCGCCGGCCTCTACCGCAACGTCCACCTCATCGTCACCGACGACGTGCACATTCCGGTGTGGGGCACCTATATCACCACGCCCGAAATCAACGCCGACTTTGCGAAAGTGAAGCTGCGTACTCAGGTAGCCACGCCCAACAACGCCTTCCAACCGCTGCGCCTCGTCACGGAAATCAAGGACGCGCAAGGGCAGGTGCTGACCACCAGCACCGCCACCCTGGCCGCTACCGATGGGCAAGAGTTCGAGCAGAACCTGGTGCTGCCGAAGCCGCAGCTTTGGTCGCCGGAAACGCCCGTGCTCTACACCGCTTCCTCGAAGCTGTACGCCGGCGAAACCCTGAAAGACGAGTACAGCACCCGGTTTGGGGTGCGCTCCTTCAAGTTTGAAGCCGGCAAAGGCTTCTCGCTGAACGGGCAGTTGCGCAAGTTCAAGGGCGTGTGCAACCACCACGATTTGGGCCCGCTGGGCACGGCCATCAACACGGCCGCCCTGCGCCGTCAGCTGGTACTGCTCAAAGACATGGGCTGCGACGCCATCCGGACCTCCCACAACATGCCCGCGCCCGAGCTGGTAAAGCTCTGCGACGAAATGGGCTTCATGCTGATGGTGGAGTCGTTTGATGAGTGGAAGTCGCCGAAGGTGAAAAACGGCTACAGCCAGTACTTCGATGCGTGGAGCGAGAAGGACCTGGTGAACATGGTGCACCGCGACCGGAACAACCCCTCGGTGATTATGTGGAGCATCGGCAACGAGGTGCCCGACCAAAGTGCGCCCGGCGGCGGCAAAATTGCCAAGCGCCTCCAGGACATCGTGCACCGCGAAGACCCCACCCGCCCCGTCACGGCCGGCATGGACCGCATCGACGCGGCCATCAACAACAACTTCGCCTCGGTGCTCGACATAGCCGGCTTCAACTACAAGCCCATGCGCTACGAGCAAGCCAACGACAAGCTGCCCCAAGGCTTCATCCTGGGCACCGAAACGGCCTCCACGGTGAGCAGCCGCGGCGCCTACATGTTTCCGGTAGTGACGGCCAAGCAGAAAAAGTACCCCAACAACCAGTCGTCGTCGTACGATTTGGAGGCCTGCGTCTGGTCTCAAACGCCCGACGAGGAGTTCGTGAAGCAGGATGATTTGCCCTACGTTATCGGCGAGTTTGTGTGGACCGGCTTCGACTACCTCGGCGAGCCGACCCCTTACGATGAAGCGTGGCCGTCGCACAGCTCGTACTTCGGGATTCTGGATTTGGCGGGCTTGCCCAAAGACCGGTTCTACCTCTACCGCGCCAAGTGGAACACCGCCTCGCCCACGCTGCACGTACTGCCGCACTGGACCTGGCCCGGCCGCGAAGGCCAGACCACGCCGGTTTTCTGCTACACCAACTACCCCTCGGCCGAGCTGTTCGTGAACGGCCAGAGCCAGGGCCGCCAAACCAAAGGCCCGTCGGATAAGCCCCAAACCCGCTACCGCCTGATGTGGAACGACGTGAAATACGCGCCCGGCAGCATCAAAGTGGTAGCCTACGACGCCCAGGGCAAAGCCGTAGCCGAAGAAACCGTGCGCACCGCCGGTAAGCCTCACCACATCAAGCTGGTAGCCGACCAGACCACCCTCACCGCCGATGGCGAGGACCTGGCCTACGTGACGGCCCGCGTGGAAGACAAAGACGGTAACCTCTGCCCCGATGCCACCAACCAGCTACAAATGGCGGTGAGCGGGGCCGGCAAGTTTCGCGCCGTTGGCAACGGTGATGCTACCAGCCTGGAGCTGTTCCATGTGCCGCAAATGCACGCCTTCCACGGCCAGCTGGTCGCCACCGTGCAAGCCACCGACAAGGCCGGCAACGTGCAGCTGAAAGTAACCGGCAAAGGCTTGAAGCCCGGCGTTATCTCATTGAAAACGCAAGCTGCGGCCGCGAAGTAGAAGCATAGCTTCCGCACCAAAAGGCCCCCAACGTACAGCCAATGGCTTGTAGGTTGGGGGCCTTTTCGTGTGGTTGTTGTTGATAAAAAAGAACGTCATGCTGAGCTTGTCGAAGCATCTCTACCGCCAAAGTAAATCATATACTAGCGCGGTAGAGATGCTTCGACAAGCTCAGCATGACCGTTCAGTAGGAAGTAGACCTACAGCTTGTTCACCAACTCGCGCCAGGCGTCTTGCTCGGGGATGCCAGGTTTGCGCTTGCCGAAGAATAGGAGCAGGTTGCGGCCGTGGGCGTCGTAGAGTTCCAGGGAGTGCACGAGGCCGTCGGTGGTGGGCTTTTTCACCAGCCAGGTTTCGGCCACGTCGCCGAGTTTCAGGTGCAGGTTGAAGTCGGGGTCGAGCACGTTGAACCAGGGGCCGGTGGCAACCAGGCGCTTCACCGGGCCGGTGTGAATCTGGATGCAGCCGCGGCTGGCCACGAACAGCATAATGCCTAAGTCGGTGGCGGCGGCAGCTTCCAGGGCGCGTACAATGGCTTCGTTGTCGAGGCGCTGCACCAGCTCGGGCGGGCCCAGGCGCAGGGCCTGCGTGCGGCTCACGCCAAACGTGCGCAGCAACCCGAAAAAGGCGTGCGTATCGGTGAGCTGGCGCCAGGCCTCGCGGAAGCCGGGTACGTCGATGTCGGCGTCGGGTGTTTCGGGGGTGGCTTCCGGGGCCGGCTGGGTGGCTAGCTCCGGGGTTTGCTCGGCGGCCCGGAAACGGTTAACCAGCTCGTCGTAGGCGGTGGTGTTGCTGGCTTCGGTGAGGTAGATTTTGTGCACCGCTTCACCATCCTGCGCGAAGAATTGCAGGCTGCGGCGGCCGTTTTCGTTCACCGCAAACCCGAAGTGCCAGTGGCTCATAAACAGGCGCAGGTCGATGTCGTCGCCCAGCACCAGGCCCGTTGGTCCGTTGAACGACACCTTCAGGTAGGGGCCTTTGCGCTCATGCACCACGCTGTCGTTGCGGGTGAGGGCCATGACGTGGCCCAGCGTGGGCACGGCGGCCAGCAGGGCGGGAAAATCGGCGGTTAGGCGCACCACGGGGGCATCAGCTTCGGTGGTGCATTGGGTGGCTAGTAGCGCGGCTTCACTGATGCCCAGCTGCCCGGCGGCGTCACGGATGCGGCTTTTGGGGTTTTCGAGCTTGAACTGCGCCCAGCGCTCAGCCAGGGTGGCAGTGGTTGATTCGATGACGGACATGCAAAAAAAGTAAGTGAGTGTTTTTCAGAGAAGTCAGGCCCAGCCTCGGGTGGTGGGCAACGGGCGCGGGCACGGCACAATAAGCGGACAACCGAGGCTAGGGTGCACCAGCAGCTCCACGGCTATATCAAATGCATGCTCGATGGTGGTGGCCGTAAGCACCGCAGCCGGTTCGCCGTAGGCCACGGTTTCTCCTTGGCGCAACAGCAGCACTTGGTCGGCGTATTGGGCGGCCAGGTTGAGGTCGTGCAGGACGGCTACCACCCCGAAACCGCGCTGCACCAGGGCGCGGGCTACATCGAGGGTGTGGTGTTGGTGGTTGAGGTCGAGGCCGGTTAAGGGCTCGTCGAGAAACAGGAAACCGCCTTTGGCTTCCCAAACCTGCGCCAGCACCCGCGCCAGCTGGGCGCGTTGCTGCTCGCCACCCGACAGGGTAGGGTAGCTGCGGGCGGCTAAGTCGGTGAGGCCAACCAGGGCCAGGGCTTCGGCTACCACGGCGTGGTCGTGGGCGCTGGGCTGACCCCGGAAATGCGGATAACGACCCATCAAGACCAGCTCGCGCACCTCAAAGGCCAATGATAAGGTGTGTTGCTGGGTGAGTACCGCCCGGCGGCGCGCCAACTCCGGCGCGGGGATGTTGCTTAGGTTGCGGCCTTCAAACTGCACCTGCCCGCCGGTCGGCACCAAGTCGCCGCTGAGCAGGCGCAACAGCGTGGACTTGCCCGCGCCGTTGGCGCCCACCACCGCCAGCAGCTCGCCGGGCTGGGCCTGCAACGACACGCCTTGCAGCAGCACCTTGCGGCCCACTTGGTAGCGTAGGTTCTGAACGTTGAACATGGGTCAGGATTTAGGAGCTTATTTGAGTTTTAGCTTTCGTGTCATGCTGAGCTTGCCGAAGCATCTCGCGTGCTGATGAAAGAGTAGTAATCTAGTGTCAGCACGCGAGATGCTTCGGCAAGCTCAGCATGACGTTCTATGCGTTATTTGCTGAATTAAGTGCTTGCAGTACCAGCTACACCCGCCGCTGCCGTTTCTCGCGCAGCAGAATCCAGAGGAACACCGGCGCGCCCAGCAAGGCCGTGAGGATGCCGATGGGCAACTCGGCGGGGGCTACTACTGTGCGGGCCAGCATGTCGGCGAGGGTGAGGACCAGCGCGCCGCCCAGCGCCGCGCCCGGCAGCACCACGCGGTGGTCGGGGCCGGCGGCGAGGCGGACAAGGTGCGGCACTACTAGCCCCAGGAACCCGATAGTGCCCGCTACGGCTACCGAAGTGCCCACGGCCAACGTGGCCAGTACAATCAGCTGCCGCTTCAGGCGCGTTACGGGCAGCCCAAGGTGAGCGGCCTGTTCTTCGCCCAGCGCCAATAGGTTCAGGGACTTGCCCAGGCGCGGCAGCAGCAGAATGGGGAGCGCCAGCAGCGGCAGCACGCCCAGCACCGTCGGCCAGGAGGCCCCGCCCAGGCTGCCTAAGCCCCAGAACGTGATGCTGCGCAGTTGCTCATCGGTGGCAGCGTAGGTGAGCAGCCCGGTGAGGGCGCCGGCCAGCGAGTTGACGGCAATACCGGCCAGCAGCATGGTGCCTACCACCGCCCGCCCGCTTTCCCTGGACAGCCGATACACCAGCAGCGTGGTACCGCAAGCCCCCAGAAAAGCCGCTACCGCCAGCACGTAAAACCCCAGCCACTCACGCACGGCGGCCAGCACCGTTACTTCCAGCACAATGGTTGCCACGGCCGCCAACGAGGCCCCCGTCGACACGCCAATCAACCCCGGATCAGCCAGCGGATTCCGGAACAGCCCCTGCATAGCCGCCCCCGCCAGCCCCAGCGCCGCCCCAATCAGCACGCCCAAACACACCCGCGGCAGCCGGATAGCCCACAGCACCGCTTCTTGTTGCAGCTCAAACGAAAGGCCAGTGGTCAGCCCCAGCTTGTGCAGCAGAATCCCGAGCACCGCCGGCACCGGAATGGGTACCGCCCCGGCCCCGGCACTCAGCAGCACCGCGCCCACCAACAGCCCCGCCAGCCCCGGCAGCAGCAACCGCCGCCGCCAATTGGTCGGGGGTAACGCCACAGGGGTGGCAGTTTTTGGTGGGGCAGGAAGTTCAGCTACAGCAGGCATGGAGAGGGAAGGATTGGATGAAGGGATGATTGGATGAACGGATGAATGGCGCAATCAGTAACTGTAGCGGTTTTCTGAACGGTGTAGAGACGCATACTTGCGTCTTGTCGTTGAACGACGACCTCTAACCGGCGCGGACGACGAGACGCAAGTATGCGTCTCTACACCGTTTAGAAAACCGCTATAAATCAGGCTATTCGCCTCACCCAATCATCCCTTCATCCAATCATTGAAGCTTACTGGCTAGCTCGGTGGTGGCTTGGCCGAGGCGGGGGCCGAAACCGGATAGCAGCTGGCCGTCCATTTCCACCACGCGGCCGGTGCGGCCGGCGGTGGTTTGGGCCACGCCGGGCACTTTCAGCAGGCCGGCTTTGCCGCCCAGGCTTTGCAGGCCGCTGTCGAAGAGCAGGAGCACGTCGGGGTTGGCGGCTACCAGGGCTTCGGCAGTTAGGGGTTTGAAGTCGGTGAAGCCGGTGGCGGCGTTTTGCCCGCCGGCCAGGCCGATAACTTTTTCCAGCGGCGTGCCCTGGCCGGCCACCATCATGGTGCCGGTGCCGCGGGCGTAGATAAACAGCACTTTGGGCGCTTTGGCGGGCTTTTTCGCCTTCGCCAGCTCGGCGTCGAGTTGCCTAGTAAGGGCCGGTACTTTGGCCGTGGCGTTGAAGGCGGCGGCTAGTTGCTGCATCAGCTTCTTGGTGCCCGCCACCGAATACTCCTGCGTAAACAGCTGCACCGTAACGCCCGCCGATTTCAGCTGGCTGGCCACTTCCGGCTTCAACGATTCCATGGTGCCCACCACAATAGTCGGGCTCAAGGCCAGCACGCCCTCAGCCGAAATGTTGCGGTTGTGGCCCACCTTGGGCAGTTTGGTCAGGGCTTCGGGGTAGGTGCTGGTTACGTCCACGCCCACTAGCTGGCTTTGCAGCCCCAGCTGGCAGATGATTTCGCTCACGGTGCCATTCAGGGACACAATGCGAGCAGGCGCGGCGGCTTGGCTGATTCGGTTGAGCAGCAACAGCCCAACCAGTAGGTTGATTTTCAGCAGGAAAGAAAAACGAATGCGCATGGGTATTGAAAGAAAAATAAATACCGAGTAGTTGGATAATCGTCAATTACCTGTATATCAAAATATTGACGTATTTCTCAATACTCAGTACTTGTATCTCACTACGTAGTGCCGACAGCGGGCCACCCGGTTTGTGCCTCACTCACCAAGGGAGCCAGGCGGCCCGTGCCGGACTTAAAGGGTTATTTCAGGTTGAGGCTGCCGTCGGGCTGGTATACATAGCGGAAGCTGTAGTAGCCGCTCGGCTCGGTGCCCGCGGGGGTAGCGGGGGCATCTTTGTAGTAGTTGGTGATTTCCACCTTGGCGTACTTGCCCGCCGCCGTCCGAATCAGGAGCACGCGGCCCGCAATAGGCGAAATGACGTGGGTGGTGGAATTGTAGTTGTACCAGCCGTTGCCCGAGCCCGTCGGAATGGCTTTAGCGGTGCCATCCACGGCGTAGCCGGTTTCCGGCGCGGCAACAGTCTCCGCAAACAACCCGGATTTCACCTGGGCGCCGCCCCGGCCGGGGCCGCTGGTGCCAGCGTTGGTCAGGATGGTGGTGCCGCGGAAAGCCAGGTCCCATTTCGTGCTGGCCGAATCGGTGTACGGCACTTCTTTGCCATCGGCGAGGCTGTAGAACGTGTAGTGCCTGGGCGTGCCGGGCTGGCCGGTGCTGGTGGGCGGCGCGGGCTGCGGCGCCAGGCTGCTGACGGTTTTAATTTCCAGCGCCGGAGCTACCACGTTGTTGTCGTCCTTATCATCGGAGCAGGAAGTGAAAGCAACCGATGATACGGCCAGCGCGGCCACGGCAGTACGGAGGAACAGGTGATGCATGGGTGAAATGAGTAGTTAGTAGTTGGTAGTTGGTACAGAGTAGTTGGTATGAAGTAGTTAGTACAGAGTATGAGGCAGCAGACGTGAGTGACTAGTAATCAATCATTTGTCCATTGCTTAACTGCTCAATACCAACTACTCACTACCTACTGCGCTTGCCCAGCTCCAGCGCAACACTGGCGTAGTAGAGCCGGCCGGGCAGCGTGCTGATGTAAGTCGGGTTGGTGTAGCCGAGCAGGTTGTCGAGGCCGGCTTGCACGGTGAGGCGCTGCCGGAAGGTTTTGGCCGCCGCCACGTTCACCAGCCAGTAGCCGGGCACGTACTCCTGGTCGGCATCCAGAATGGCGTTGCCGTTCAGGTCGCCAAAACCGTAGCGGCCCCGGTAGATGCCCCGCGCACTCACCGACCACCCCTCTGGCTGATTTTCGTAGAACAGCTTCAGGTTGAGGGAGTGGCGGGAGCGGTTGTAGAGGCCGCCGTAGTCCTGGGGCTGCACCCGCTCGGTTTCCTGGGTTTGCAGGTCCTTGCGGAATACCTCGCCAGCTTCCAGCCTGTCTATTACCGCTTTGTCTTTGGCGAACAGCAGCTGGTAGCCGCCGCTCACCGTCAGGTGGGGCGTGAGCAGGTAGCGGGCATCGGCCTCCAGGCCCTGGGTGTAGGCGCGGGTCACGTTGCGGTACGAGTACACCGACTGCCCATTCGCTTTCAGCGCCACCGCGGCTGTTTCAATCAGGTTGCGCAAGTCGTTGCGGAAGCCGTTGATAGTGATGCGCGTTTTGGCATTTGGGTCGAGCTGCACACCCGCGTTGTAGGCCAACGAGCTTTCGGCCGTGAGGCCACTGGCCTGCGCCAGCACTGCCTCGTACACCACCGGCTGCCCGGTTTCGGGGTCCGTGGCCAGTTGGCCCTGGGCTGCCAGTTGGGTGACTTTCGCCCGCACTTGGTTGGTGCCGAACACGCTGTAGCCGATGACCGGATTCGAGAAGTTCAAATACAGCTGCCGGAAGTCGGGGGCCCGGTAGCCGCGGCCCGCCGAGCCCCGTACCGCCAGCCACGGCCGCACTTGGTAGCGCCCCGAGAGCTTGGGGCTGAACTGCCCGGCGTACTGGCTGTGGCCGTCGTAGCGGGCACCCAGCACTAGGTTCAGGCGCGGCACCGGCGTCCAGTCGTACTGCCCGAACAGGTAGTGCGCCCGTAGCTCTTGGCGCTGCTCGTAGCGGGTGGCTGCCACGGTTTCGCGCAGGTAGCCGGCGCCGCCGGTCAGGGTTTGGGTGGGCTTCAGCTGCCAGTCGAGTTGCAGCTCGGGGCGGGTGAAGGTCTGGTGGAAGTAGGAGGCGTCGTAGGGCTGGCCGTCGGCGCGGTAGGTGTAGTTTTCGCGGGTGCGGTAGCCACTGTGGTAGAGGCGGGCCGTGGCAAACAGCTGGTTGCTGAAGCGGTGCGTGAGAACCGGGTTGAAGTTGTAGTCGTGCTGCTTGGTCTTGGCCGCTACCACGGCCGCCGCGCCGGTCTCGGCGGTTACGGTCAGGTCGCTGTGCTGGCCTTCGGTGAAATACCGCCCCGAAACGCTCAGGTTGGTTTTCTTGCCGAGGCGGTAGGTGAGGCGGCTTTGGGCGGTATAGCTAGTGAAAGGCGGCTGCGTAGGGCCGGTGCTGCCCGGCAGCAGCGTGTAGCCCTGGGAGCTGTAGCGGTTCACGAAAACCGTGAGGCCGGCCCGCTCGCCTTTGGTGTTGAAGGTGCCGCTCAGGTTCATGGTGCGGTTGGAGCCGTAGCGCAGCCGCACGTTGCCGCTGGTGCCGGGCTGGGGCTTCTCGGTGATGATGTTCACCACGCCCGCCAGCGCCTCCGAGCCCCACAGCGCCGAGGCCGGCCCCTTCACCACTTCCACCCGCTGAATGTTGCCGACAGCCACCCGCGAGAGTTCCAGCGTGCCCGCCGTGCGCCCAATCAGCGGCTCCCCGTCCACCAAAATCAGGGTGTATTCGGGGTTGAGGCCCTGCATCTGAATACCCTGGCCGTGGTCGTTGACGGTGGTCAGGCCGGTTTGCTCGCTCAGAACGTCGCCGAGCCGCAACGAGCCCATGGCCTTGATTTGCTGCTGGCTCACTACCGTTACCGGAATCGGTACCTCGGTGAGGCTGCGCTCGGTGCGGGTGGCCGTCACTACCACTTCCCGCAGCGCCAGGCGGCGCAGGCTGTCCGGCTGAAAAGCCGGGCGCTGCTGCGCCAACACGGGCGCCGGCAAGCCCAGCAACAAGCAGAAAGGAGTGAGGTGATGCATAAAGCAGAAAAGCAGACAAAGCAGTTTCGAGACAGTGCGTGAGTGGCTGGCTGCTCGATGGTTTCGTGTTTTGTTTAGACATATTCTAAACAATACTCAAATGTATGCGGTGGTAAGTGCATGGTCAAGCTTATTTAGAATAATTTTAAATAAACTTGTGTTTATTAGTTTTCCTATTCTACCTTCGTCTCACTCACTTCCTGCAACAACTAATTCACGGTTTGCGAATCGCGAATTCCACCCCTTTCAACCCCGTTTTTGGATGCGCAAGCACAACGGTATGCGGCCCCAGGATGTAGTAGTGTTATTGAAGATTACCACGCTTTCCACTACTTCCTGGCAAGGCAAAGACCTCGCCGCCGCCCTCTTCATCAGCCCCGCCGAAATTTCCGATGCCCTGCGCCGGTGCCAGTATGCCCGCCTGCTTGCGCCCGATGGCCGCACGGTGCAGCAGCAGGCCTTGTTACGGTTTTTGCAGCACGGCTTACCCTACGTATTCCCGGCGCATCCCAGCGGCTTCGTGCAAGGCACCCCCACCGCCTGGAGCGCCCTGCCGCAGCTACAAGCCCCCACCGAACCCGCCTACGTGTGGCCCGACCCGGAAGGGCAGGCCTGGGGCCTATCCGTCAGCCCGCTTTACGCCAGCACCCCCGCCGCCGCCCGCCTCAATGCCGCGTGGCATGAGGTACTGGCCCTGGTAGATGTGCTGCGGCTCGGCGCCAGCCAACAGCGCAAAGCCGCCTACGAGTTGCTAAGCGCCCGGCTCATATAGCAATAGCTCATGCTACCCATCAATGGTCATAAAACAGAAACGCCACCCAAAACGGGTGGCGTTTCTGTTTAGTAAAGAAGTGAAACTGAAATCAGATGGCGCGATACTCGAATAACACCCGAGCCGTGGAGCCAGTGGTGCTGGGCTTCACGCCGACTACCCGCAGCAGCATGGGCTCGGCACCTCGTACACGCACCGCAAACAGGTCGCCGGCGGCTACCGGACCGGGCGCGGCCAGCCCAGTGGCATTCTGGTACAGCAAAGTGCCTACCGCATTAGCCGAAGCCGTGTTGTAGTAGCCGGCCGCCGCCGTAGCCACCGGAATTCGGTAGAAGGTAGTGGTATTGGCGGCTGCCAGGCTAACAGTGGCGCCGGATATGCCGCTGGCAAACAAATCTTTGGTGGTAGCGGCGGCGCTGTTGAGTACGTTGGCGCCCAGGCGTAGATCGTACGAGGCGGAATCCTGCGGTGCATTGGGGCCAGCCGTGACGCGGCCCGTGCGTACCCGGCCCAACGACGTAGGCGCGGCTATGGTGATGGGTGCAGCCGTGGCAGTTACCGCGTAGGGACCGGCGTAGGAGGTGAACAGAAACGTAACGGTTTGACCCTGGGCTGCGCTAGGCACAGTTACATCCACGGTACGGGCATTGGCCACGCCGGTGCTTGGGTTGCGGACCACGCCGGCCCGCACCGGGGCGCCCGTTCCAATGCGGTAGAAAGTGGTGAGGCTGTCTACGTTCTTGAATAATGTAGCTGTGGAAGGCGTAGTGGGTATAGCACCAATGCCACCTTCATTCAGCACCAGATTATAACCAATAATGTCGCCGGTGGTTTGGGCGGTGGCGGCCAGGTTGTTACGGAAGGTGGTAATGGTAGTGGGCGACGCCGTGGTGCCTAGGCGCAGGGTAGGAGCTGCGGCCACATTGTATGTGAAGCGCTGCCGCCGCATCGCGCCGTTTTCAAACGTAGTGGTTACGTCCACCCGCACTGCCGTTTGGTTGGCCAGATTGGTTGGTACCCGGTACGGAATAGGCTGCGCCGTAATGCCCGCTCGTGTATCAAAAACAGGATTGGTTGGTGGCAGGGTAGCTACCACAGCCGAATCGGTGCGGCCCACCACCTGAAACACCGTAAACTCCCGCACTCGGTCGGCGGCGTTGAAGCCTACCAGCAGGTTGACCACTTCGCCAGGGGCATACTTGGCTTGCAAACCAGCTGGCGCGGCTCCGATGGTGGAAAAGCCACCGTCGCCGGTCAGCTCGTAAGGCGGGTCAAACTTGTCGTCGCAGGCTGTGGCAGCCAGCCCAGCCAAGGCCAGCAGACCCCACAAGCGTAGGGGAAGCGGCCGGAAATTGAAACGTATCTTCATATAGAAAAAGGCATCGTATGGGAGAAGAAACAGAGCCGGAAACGCTTACGGCTGGTCCCACCACAGTGGGCGGGTAGCGTAGTCGGTGTCGAGGCCACCAATGGCTGCTACGTTCTGTGGGTTATATTGCGTCTCGGTAAGGGCCGGCAGCAGCCGGCGCGGGAACTTGCGCTGGGTGGGGTCGGCGGGAACAGGGTTGAAAATAGGGTTAGCCCCGTTCGGGTACGCTAGGTTCACGTAGATGTCGGAGCGAAAATCAAAGCGCCGCATATCCGACCAAGCCTCCGGGTTCAGAAACAGCGCAATGTATTTCTGCTCCATGATGCGCTTGTAATCCAGCTGTGCCACGTTTTGGGCCACGGCTGCGCTGTTCAGATAGCCGTCAATCTGCTGTTGCGTGAGTACGGGGAACGTAACCGTAAGGCCCTGCGACGCGAAGGTACCGCCGCCACTCAGCTTGCGGATATGGGCCTCAATGCCCTGGCGGTACGCCTGCAACGCCCGCGCCGGATTGCCCGCCCGGAAGGCCGCTTCGGCCTCAATAAATTTCAACTCGTGATACGTAATCAGCTCATAGTAGCCCAAGTCGCGGGCGTACCAGCTGGAGTAAAAGTCGGAGGCGTTGCCGGTTTGCGCAATTGGGGTGCCGCCCGACACGCCGGGGTTGGTACCCACACTCACGCTGGTGGCCATTACGGGCAGGCGTGGGTCCTGCACTCCTGGATAGGCCGCGTTGGCCGTGCTGCCGTTGAGGTAGCGCAACAGGTTCTGTGAATAGGTGGCGCCGGCAAAGTTGGCGCGCGCCGTCCCGAAAATGCTGGTACTGCCCGTAATGGGCGGCACGGGCGTTTCCAGTTGAATCTGTGCGTCATCAGCCGACGACGTGAAGCCTTTATCAACGGCGGCTAGTACAGCCTGTGGGTTGTAGGTGCTTTTTTTGGTGAGGTGGTTGAGCTGGCGTGCCCGGAGCGAATAGGCCAGCTTGATCCACTTCGACACGTCGCCGCGGTACATAATGTCGCCGCTAGGGCTGGGTACGGTTACGTAGAGGGGCCGCACGTTGGCCGTGGCCGGCTTCGATAGCTCCGCTTCGCCCTCATCCAGCAGCCGGAACACGGTCTGATAAATCTGTTCCTGCGAATCATATTTGGGCGAGTAGTTGCCGCCACCCTGGAATGCCTCCGTGAACGGCACGTCGCCCATCATGTCGGTGAGGTGGGCCAAGGACATAGCCTGGGTGATTTTAGCTGCTCCCACGTAGTACGGCGAGCCTTCAGCTTCAGCGGCCGTTATAGTAGCGCGCAGGTTGCCGGAAACGTAGAAGTAGAAGTAGTTGAAGGTGTTGTTGCCGTTGCCCGTAGTGAAGTAGTACTGGTCGGTGCTGGAAGCCGGGGCGCGGCGAACAATGTGCTGGGTGATATACGGCGTAACAAGCGAGGTAAACATCTGCTGCTGCGCCGCCTGTGAGATGCCACCCGGTAATAGAAAGTTAGGAGTCGAGCTGGTTGGGTTGTTGGGGTCGGTATTGACATCCAGGAACGTTTCGCACGAACTCAGAGCCCCACCGCCGACCAGCAGGCCCAGAAGGAGAAGGTATTTTTTCATGAAATTTCTATTGTTGAATGGCTACTTGTTAAATGGTTGACTGTTCTGAAAAAGTGTTTGAACAGTCAGCAATTCATCAATTCAACCATATAGCCTTTTAATTAAAAATTCACCCGCAACGCCATATCAACGCCGCGCGTGGCGGGGGTGCTGCCGTAGTCGAAGCCGCCGGAGCCACCGCCGCGTACACCCGCGCCGGCCGCCGCCGTTTCAGGGTCGGCGCCCGAGTAGTTGGTGAACAGCAATAGGTTACGGCCCGTTACGCTCAGCTCAGCGCCCTTCACAAACGTGCCGCTTAGCAGCTTTTTAGGCAGCGAGTACGCCAGCGTGGCGTAGCGCAGGCGGGTCCAGGAGCCGTCTTCCACAAACGCCCAGCCCGTACCGGCCAACTGGTTGATGAAGTAGCCTTGCGTCAGTTCCACCGGGCGAGTATTGGCGGCGTACGAGCCGTCGGCGTTGCGCACCGCGCCGTCGATAACGGCGGTTTGGTTGCGGTCCAG
This sequence comes from Hymenobacter telluris, assembly GCF_017313265.1. Lineage (GTDB taxonomy): Bacteria > Bacteroidota > Bacteroidia > Cytophagales > Hymenobacteraceae > Hymenobacter > Hymenobacter telluris. The sequence goes on from NZ_JAFLQZ010000007.1 coordinate 223,405, forward strand.
CGTTTTTTTGCTCAACCCTGAGCGCACGGCCACCCATTCGTTGCCGTTCACTACGTCGCCACCCTTCCGGAAATCGAGCATAAAGGCCAACGACAAGCCTTTATAGGCCAAGGTATTGGTGATTTGGGTGGTGAACTGTGGAGCTCGGTCGCCGGCGTACACGAAATTGCCCGCTACCACCGAAGGATAGCCCGTGGTGGCATTAATGAGTACCTGCCCGAAGTATTCGGAATTGGGGTCAGTCACGCGGGCATAGTCTATTACCCCAATAGACGTAATAGGCCGATTAGGGAAAGCACTGCCGCGCGCTACGTCAATCACCCAGGCATCCGACTGGTTGACCTCGGTTAAGAAGCTGGGGAGCTTTTTAGCCCGGTTCTCGTTGTGGAAGAAGTTGGCCAGCACGTCCCAGGTGAAACCCGACTTAGTAACTACCGGCCGGCCGTTCAGGGCTATTTCTACACCGGTGTTAGTTACGGTGCCCCCGTTGATGTATTGCAGAATGTAGCCCGACGCCTGACTTACGCGGGGCGCAATCAGTTGGTCGCGGGTTTCGGCGTAATACACGCCTGCATCCAGTCCCAGCCGTCCTTTCAGGAACTGAAAGTCCAGGCCGGCCTCGTAGGAGCGGGTGCGCTCGGGTATCAGCTGGGAATTGGAGCCGTAAAAGCCTGGCCGGAAGCCCCCACCAATGTAAGTGCTTTGGGCCAGTGGAGACTCCACGCGGTACGGCCCCGTATCCTTGCCGACTTCCGCCACCGACAGCCGCAGCTTGCCGTAGTTGAGAATGGAGTTGTTGTCGAGGCCCAGGGTGCGCGAAAACTCGTATCCCAGCGTGGCCGCGCCATAAAGGAAGCCTTGCCCGAAGTCCTTGTTCTGGCTGGGCCGTGGCAGCGTCGACGACATGTCATAACGCGCACTCAGCTCCACCGTCACCTGCTTGAACAGGTCGAAGTTGAGGCGCGCAAAATTGCCCACCAGCCGCCGCAACGAGTTGGTGGTCAGAGCGCCCCGGTTTACGGTATTGTTGATGGAGTTGAAGTTGGGTGAGCGAAACACCAATCCGATGATGTCGGTGGATTCGCGGCGGCTTTGCTCGACGGAGTTGCCCAGCAGCAACGAGCCGCTGATATTGTCGTTAAATGAGTGCGTGAAAACGGCCGTGAGGTAGGAGTTGACCAGGCGGCTTTGGTTGGTGGTTTCCGAGATGCCACCATCCTGGTTGTTGGGCTGCGAGGTGCCCACCGCCCTGATGGAGCGCACGGTTTCGGTGTACACGTCGGTGCCCAGGTTATAGCTGAGCGTGGCCCATTTAGCCGGCTGGTAGGTTAGCTGCGCGTTGCCAATGAGGCGGTTGGTGCGGTCCGTAACCGGGTTGCGCTCCACCGTGAAGTAAGGGTTATCGGCGTCGCTGGAGCCTACCCCGCCAATCAGGCGGCGGCGAGTACCATCGGGGTTGAGGTAGTTGCGGGCATCGTCGTTGCGGGGCCAGTTCAGCAAGCTTACCATGTAGCCACCCGAGCCGCCAAACAGGCCCGGTCCCTGCAACGGCCGGCGCCCGCCCGAGTTCAGGTATTGCGCCGAGCCCTGCGCCTTAAGCTTGGGCGACACTTGCAGCGTGCCCGAGAGGCGCACTGTCGATTTGTCGAACTCGGAATTGGGCGCTACGCCGGTTTGGTTGAGGTTAGAGGCCGAAAGCAGAAACGAGCCTTTGTCGGTGCCACCCGTTATGGTCAGGTAGTTCTGGTAGCTGTAAGCCGTTTTATAGAAGTCGTTCAGGTTGTCGTACACTGGTTCGCCTTCCGCAAACTGCGGCCCCCACGAAACTCGCGTGCTCGGGTCAAAGATGCCGGCCGCGCCCTGCTTGTACTTGTCCTGGAGCTGAGGCAGCCGGTTCACTCGGTCCACCGATACCTGCGTACGGAAGTCCACTGTCACCGCGCCCGATTTACCTTTTTTAGTGGTGATGATAACGGCACCGTTGGCCGCACGGAGCCCGTACAGAGCAGCGGCAGCGGGCCCTTTCAGCACAGTCATACTTTCTACGTCCTCGGGGTTGATGTCGGCGGCCCGGTTAGGCGACGACACCGAGCGGCCCATGATGCCGTTGAAGGCCGAGCCGCCCCCCGGCGCCGTTGATTCGGCGAAGGACGTGTTGTCCATGATGATGCCATCAATAACGAACAGCGGCTGGTTGTCGCCATCCAGCGAGTTGCCGCCCCGGATAACGATGGAAGCGCCTTCGCCGGCTCCGCCCCCCGAACTGGTGACTTGCACCCCGGCTACCTTGCCTTGCAGGGCATTTACAATGTTAGGCTGGCGCGACTCAATGATATCCTTGCTGGTAACCTGCTGCGCGCCGTAGTTCACCTGCCGCCGCTCCTGTGCAATGCCGAAGGCCGTCACAATTACGTCGTTCAGCTCGGTGGTATTCTCTTTCAGCCCGATGTCCAGCGTATTGCCGTCGCCGATGGCACGCTCCAGGGTGGTGTAGCCGATGAAGCTGAAGATGAGGGTGCTACCCGGCGCGGCCTGAATGGTGTAGCGGCCGTCGGCGCCGGTGCTGGCGCCAATGGTAGTGCCTTTCACAAGCACCGTTACGCCCGGCAGCGGGCTCCGGTCGGCGACCGAGGTAACGGTGCCGCTGATGGTGCGGAGGTTCTGCTGGGCGTGGCCGGGCAGGGCCACTACTGCGCCCAGCGCCGGCGCCAACAAGTAAAGTCTGTTCATAGGAGAGAGGGAAATGGGGAAATAGAAACTACAAGAGAAAACAACGGCCGGAATCTGGTTGCTACACGCAATTGGATTCTGGCCGGTACAGGGCCTGCGCTGGAATAATAGTCAGACAACAGGAGAGGCTAGCAACCATTGCAGGAAGAGGTGGCAAGTGAATTTATACTATTAAAACAACTACAAATTGGAATTTTAGAGCACTATTACTAAGGAAAACAAAGCCTAAACTAGAAATCTGCTAAAATGAAGTCAACTATATATGGCATTTAATTTAGGTATTTTTCTACTTTGAGTGCTTTCGCAGGAAGCTTCAGTGTTCTGGTACTCTGTCCGGTACCGCCTACAGTATGGGCGGCGTTGCTGCTACTGTTTGCATCCACGCTCAGTCTGAGGCTCAGTAAGTGCCAGTCAGTGAAAACCTACGTGCTGCTTGAGCGCACCACCCAGCAACTAGCAACAGTGCCGTCGGCTGCTGCTGCCAGCTACCACTACTGTTGGGCGCAAGCCGCGGAACTGGCGGAGACGCTGCCAGATGAGCTGGAGGCCGTAAGTGGCCTGCGTGGCTATGCGCGGGACATCCGGCGGCTGCTTTACCCTGGCGAATTCAGCAGAAGAAAGGTCTTTACTGAAGTGCATTTCGACCCGCAGGATCAGTTTTCGGTGCTGTGCTCCTGATGGATAGCAGAGACACCAAGCGTTCAGGAGCAAGTGCCGACCGAGGCAGCCGGCCAGGATTTACAACGGACGGCCAAGCTGCTATCCGGCCCGAACGACGACAGCTCTTGGGTTGAGCTTAGCGAGTTGTCGGTATGAAGGCAGTGTAAGGTGGCGGCTGTTTTTTCCGGTGATTTATCATCTGGTGCTGTCAGCCTGATAGTGCGGAGCTTTTCAGTATATTTTCCCGAGGCTTTCTTCCATATAACCCCACTTTTCCCACTCTTGCTATGCAACACAACTACTATTTACTAAGGCTGGCTTTGGCATCGAGCGTGCTGCCAGCCGCCATGCTGGCCACTGCGCCCGCCGTGGCGCAGGACAGCGCCCGGCAAGCCTACACCCTCCAGGGCCGCGTTACGGATGAACGGGGGCAGGGCGTACCGGGCGTAACGGTGCTGCTAGGTGGCACCACCCTCGGCACGGCTACCAACGCCGACGGTAATTACACGCTGCCCGTGCAGGTAGCGCCCGGCAGCTACACGCTCACCTTCTCCACCATCGGCTTTAAAGGCCAATCAAAGCCTATTACGTTGGGCAGCAGTGCCAGCGTGAATACGGATGTGGTGGTGAGTGAAGCGCGCCAGACGCTTGATGACGTGGTGGTAATTGGCTCCACCATCAGCGTGAATAAGCGCGAGTTAGGCAATGCCATCAACACAGTAACGGCCCGCGACTTAGAGCAAACAGGTACGGGAGGTACTCTCAATGCGTTGCAGGGCAAGCTGCCCGGTGCCCAAATCGTGCAAAACTCCGGCGACCCTTCCGGTTCCATGTCGGTGCGGCTGCGCGGGATTCACTCGTTGCGGGGCTCGTCTGATCCGCTGTATGTAATCGACGGCGTGATTGTGAGCAACAACAGCACCAACGTGTCGCAGCTGGCGGCATCCAACGACAACGGCATCGGGGCGGCCAATGCCGGGCAGAACCGCTTAGCCGACCTCAACCCCAATGATATTGCTAGTATCAACGTCATTAATGGGGCAGCGGCGGCGGCGCAATATGGTTCGCGGGCCAGCAACGGTGTGGTGCTTATCACCACCAAGCGGGGCACAGCCGGGGCAGCGCGGGTATCGGTGTACACCAGCTTCAACATCAATGAGCTGCGCAAATCAGTGCCGGTAAACACCTATGGTAAGCAGTTTGGTTTTGCGGGACTACGCCTCTACACTATCGGAGCGCCCACGGCTCAGCAGCTGGCCGCCAACCCCGGTATTACCACCACGGGTATCGTACGGGCCGGTGCCACCGCCCAGCTGGCCACCAACCTCGTGGACGTGTCGCGCTACGATTACTTCAACGACGTGTTCCGGACCAGCTACGGCACCGACAACGGCGCTTCTATTTCGGGTGGGGCCGAGCGGACGCAATACTTACTGTCGGTAGGCTACCTGAAAAACCAGGGTATTATCGAGGGTACGGATTTCAAGCGCTACAACGTGCGGGCGCGGGTGGATCAGCGGCTTACCAACTGGGCACGGGCTTCGGTGGGCGTGGCCTACAACAACAGCTTCGCCAATGAGAAGGCCAACGGCAACGTGTTTTACAGCCCCATCAACTCCATCAACATCACCAACAACATCTACGACATCAACCAGCGCGACGCCAGCGGCAACTTGCAGGCCGTGGAGCCCACTCGCGTAAATCCGTTGTCTACCATTGAGGATATGCGCTTTACGCAGCGCATTAATCGGGCTATCAGTGACTTGCAAGTAAATCTGACGCCGTTCAAGGGCTTCTCGGTAGACTATATCCTGGGCGTGGATACCTACTCCCAGGCCGGCCAGAACTACATCCGGCCTTACCCGTACCAGGCCACGGCTGGCTTGCCGCTGGCACGTTACCCGCTGGGTTTTGCCGCCGATGCCAACAACAACGTGCTTCAGCTAAACTCCGACATCAACGTAGGCTACGACCGACAGCTGACCGAAGATTTCAAGGTGACGCTGCTGGCGGGGTATAGCTATCAGTACGCACGTAATGAGCTAGCTCGTGCCCAGGGCCAAAACCTGTCGCCTTTTATCACGACGGTCAGTGGAGCGGGTAGCACTACGGTGGCGTCGGCCTACGAACTGGACCAGTTCGATTTGAGTGGTGTGTTCGGGCAGGCCACCTTTGGCTTCCGTAATCTGGCCTTTCTGACGGGGGCCGTACGCCGCGACCGGTCGTCGAAATTCTCGCCTTCCGAAACTAACCAATACTACCCCAAAGTGAGCGGCTCGGTGGTACTCTCGGATCTGGGGTTCTGGAAGAACGCCGGGTATGCTACTGCCTTCAACTCCCTGAAACTTCGGGCCAGCTACGGCGAGGCCGGTAACCTGAACGGCATCAATTCCTACGACCGTTTTTACCAGTTTACGCCGGTTGGTTTCCAGGGGCGCAATACGCTGGTGCCCGGCGCGCGGCTGGCTAACCCGCGCGTGCGGCCCGAGCGGGTAACGGAACTGGAAGTGGGGGCCGACCTGGGCTTCCTCAACGACCGGATAGGGTTGGGAGTGACGGTGTACAACCAAAATACCAAGGACCTGGTGCTGGACCGCCTGATTGCTGCCTCCCGCGGTGGGTCGTCGATTGTGGAGAATGTGGCCCGGCTCACCAACAAAGGTGTGGAAGTGCAGCTCAGCGCCGTACCAGTGCGAACCACCGATTTCAGCTGGGATTTTACCGCCATCTTCAGCCGCAACCGCAACAAGATTGTGGACCTGGTAGGGTCGGCGGCAGTGCCCATCGACAACGTGGCGGGTGCGCCCGTGTATCTGCTCAACGGGCAGCCGGCGGGCGTGTTCTACGGCTCGGCTTACGCCCGCAACCCCGACGGCTCGCTGCTGCTCACGCCCCAGGGTTTCCCACAGGATGAGCGCGCCACCGGCCAGGCCACCGGCGACGTTAACTTCACGCCAGCCCGCGAGGCTAACGGGCAGCCCAGCTACGCCCAGGGTACCAGCCTAGCCAACGTGGTGATTGGTAACCCCAACCCGGACTGGACCGGCTCGTTCAGCACCAGCTTCACTTACAAGAAACTTTCCGTGCGGGTGCTGCTCGACGCCGTGCAGGGGGTAGATGTGTTCAATGCCGACTACCGTACGCGCCAGGGTGTGGGCCTCGGCGACCTGGCCGAAAAGGAATTGCGGGGCGAACTGCCGCGCGGCTACATTTTCTCGGTGTACAACACCCAGGAGTTCCGCATTGATGATGGCTCGTTTGTGAAGCTGCGCGAAACGGCCCTCACGTACACGCTGCCCACATTCAGCAAGTTTATCAGCAACCTCAATGTGTCGTTGATTGGGCGCAACTTATACTCGTGGGATGATTACAAGGGCTTCGACCCAGAAACCAGTGCGGGTGGCTCTTCAGACCTGCTGCGGGCCATCGACTTTGGCAACGTACCGATTCCGCGCACCTATCAGCTTCGGTTGGCCGCTACGTTCTAGGCCGGTTTTTCTCTCTCACTTCGACTTCTATCATGAAAAAGATACTGATACTACTGGCCGTGCTTCCGCTTGCGCTGGGTAGCTGCGACAAGGAATACCTCAACCCCAGCACTGCCAGCGACGTGCAGGTACTGACCAGCTCCGACGGCTTAATTACGGTGTGTAACGGCATGCAGTCGCGCTTCACTACGGGGGCGGCCTTGAGTCCGCTCTACAACACGGTGGCGGCCGGGGGACTGAGTACTCGTGAGCTGACGGTAATTAACGTGGGCAACATCGAGGAATTCAACGTCAGCCTCGGGGCCGGCAACGTTACTAACCTCAACGGCGTGGTGCGCAACCTCTGGACCCAGAGCCAATTGGTGCGAGCCAACGCCGATTTGGTGCTGGCCAATATCGGCAGCGCGCCCGACCCTGGTACGCAGAGCGGTATTGTGGCGTATGCCAGCATTTTCCGGGCGCTGGCCATTGGTACGTTGGCGCAGTATTTCGAGCAGTTGCCCATTACTACCCAGATCAATGCGCCGTTTGTGCCACGGGTGCAAGCTTTGCAGTCGGCCGTAACGCAACTGGAGGCGGCCGCCACGCAGCTAGCCGCCAACCCGGTTTCCGCCGATTTCAACAGCAAGATTATTGGGGGGATTAATCTGCCCAATACCCTGCAGGCCCTTATTGCGCGCTATAGTTTACTGGCCGGCGACTACGACAAAGCTATAGCCGCCGCCGCCCGCGTTGATCAGGCTAGTCGCTCGTATTTCACGTTCGATGATTTGGCCCGCAACGCCGTGTCGGAAGTGGCCTTCAGCAACCGCAACGTGTTTGAGCCCACCGACGTGAACCTGGGCCTAACCGGCGCCCTGGCGCCCGAAGCCAACGACCGACGGATTCCATTTTACACCCGCGCCAACCCAACGGCCACTCAAAACCGGGGTATTGGCTTCTATACGGCTAGTTCTGCCCCGGTGCCGGTGTACGTTCCTAACGAGATGCTGCTGATTCGGGCGGAAGCCTACGCTCGGAAGAATGATTTAAGTAACGCCGTAACGGAGTTGAACCGGGTGCGCACCAGCACCGCCACTGCTGCTACGCTCACCGTCGGCAGTAATACCTACCCGACGGCTCCTCCCGGTGCGGGGCTGGCAGCTTATGCTGGCGCGCTCACGCAGGACGCTGTGCTGCTCGACATCTACCGCAACCGGCAGGTGGAGCTGGCTTTTCAGGGTTTTCGCCTCGAAGACAGCCGCCGTTTCAACCGCCCTGGGCCTAGCGCCGCTGGTGCCGAACGGAACCGCAATTTCTTCCCGTACCCCCGCACCGAGCGCGAAAACAACACCGCCACTCCCACGGATCCGGCTATTTAGGAGAAGCCAGGAGCTAGAAGACAGAAGTTAGGAGGCAGGGACTAGAAGATGCTAAGTTTCCTCCTTGTTGAAAGGAAGAAACTTAGCATCCTTTAGTTTCCACATAACCTGTAACCGCACATCCCACCATGCAAACCACCACCCAAGCTGCCGTTGAAACTACGGGTACTGTGCCGCTGGCCGAAGCCTCGCAGCCGGCTCGCCTTATCAGCCTCGATGTATTTCGGGGCGTGACGGTGGCGGCCATGATTCTGGTGAACAACCCCGGCGACTGGGGCCACATCTACGCGCCGCTGGAACACGCCGCCTGGCACGGCTGCACGCCCACCGATTTGATATTCCCGTTCTTCCTGTTCATCGTGGGCGTCAGCATTGTGTACGCCTTGGATGGGGCGCGGCGGCAGCCAGAGGCCCACGGCCGCACGATGGTTCGTATTCTGAAACGGTCGGCCATTCTGTTTGGGCTGGGGCTATTTTCGGCGTTGTATCCGAAGTTCGAGTTTGAAACCCTGCGGATACCGGGGGTGCTAGCGCGCATTTCGTGGGTGTTTCTGGTGTGTGGCGTGCTGTTCCTGAAAACCACGTGGCGCCAGCAAATGGGGCTGCTGGCCTTCGTGCTGGTGCTCTACAACGTGCTGCTGCAAGTGGTGCCGGTGCCCGGTTCCGGCCCGGCTAACCTGGAACCCGCCACCAACCTTGGCGCGTGGTTGGATAGGCTGGTATTCACCGAGAACCACCTCTGGAGCCAAAGCCGCACCTGGGACCCCGAAGGCCTACTGGGCACCTTGCCCGCCGTGGGCACCGGCCTGCTGGGGATGCTTACCGGCCAATGGCTGCGCCGCAAGGACATAGAACCGGCTACCCGCGTGGCGTGGCTGTTCGTGGCTGGCGGCGCGGCCGTACTGCTGGGCCTCGTCTGGAACGGCTGGTTTCCCATCAACAAGGCCCTCTGGACCAGCTCGTACGTGCTCTACGCCGGCGGCCTAGCCATGACGGCGCTGGCCGCCCTCTACTGGCTGACCGATGTGCAAGGCTACCGCCGCTTTACCAAGCCCGCGCTGGTGTACGGTGTCAATGCCATTACCGTGTTTTTCCTGTCGGCCATCGTTTCCAAAACGCTCAACCTCATCAAAATAGGCGACGTGACCTTACGGGCGTGGCTTTACAACACGTTCTTCACGCCGTATTTCAGTCCCATCAACGCCTCCCTGGCCGGTGCCGTCGTGTGTGTGCTGATCTGGTTGGGCATCCTGTGGGTGATGTATAAAAAGCGAATCATCATCAAAGTGTGAACCGCGGATTATGCAGATTAGTCGGATTTCGTGGATTTTGTGGACGATTCTGGGGTGAACTGCCAACCGTTTCGGCTATGCAAAAAGAGGCTTGCCAAGTGGCAAGCCTCTTTTGTATTTAAATCATCACCGAAATCCGCGGAATCCGACTAATCTGCAAAATCCGCGATTCAGAAAGAATACCCTGCGAAATCCTTGCGGAGCTGGGTTTTCAGCAGTTTGCCGGTAGCAGTGTGAGGGAGTTGGTCTACAAATTCCACGGCGTCGGGCTTCCACCAGGTGGCCACTTTGCCGTCGTAGAAGGCCAGCAACTCCTCTTTGCTTACAGTGGCCTCGGGCTTGCGCACAACCACCAACAGCGGCCTCTCACTCCATTTGGGGTGGGGCATGCCAATAACGGCGGCTTCGGCTACCTGCGGGTGCGCAATGGCCAGGTTCTCCAGCTCGATGCTGGAAATCCACTCGCCGCCCGACTTGATAACGTCTTTGCTCCGGTCGGTGATTTGCATGAAGCCGTCAGGGTCGATGGTGGCTACGTCGCCGGTGCGGAACCAGCCGCTGCGGGTTAGCTCGCCGGGGTGGTTGCTACGGAAGTACTCGGCCACCACGAATGGCCCGCGCACTAGCAGGTCGCCGAAGGCTATGCCGTCGTGGGGCAACTCTTGGTCTTCGTCGTCCACTATCTTCATATCGATGCCGAAGATGGCGCGGCCCTGCTTGGTTTGGACGGCAAACTGCTCGTCTTCGCTGAGTTGCAGGTGCTTGGTTTTGAGGGTGCAGACCGTGCCCAGCGGCGAGGTTTCCGACATGCCCCAGGCGTGACGGATTTCCACGCCTAACTCTTCGTCGAAGGCCTTAAGTAAGGCTGGCGGGCAGGAGGCTCCGCCCACAATCATGCGCCGGAGGGTGGTGAATTGCAGCTTTTTCTCGCGCATAAACGTCAGCAGCCCAAACCAGATGGTGGGCACGCCGGCCGTAAACGTGACGCCTTCCGTCTCATACAGCTCGTACAAGCTGGCCGCATCCAGGCCAGGACCGGGCAGTACCAGCTTGCAGCCGTTGAGCGGCGCCATGTACGGAATACCCCAGGCATTGACGTGGAACATGGGCACCACCGGCAACACCACGTCGCGGGCCGAGCAGTTGAAACAGTCGGGCAGGGAGGCGGCGTAGGAGTGCAGCAGCGTGGAGCGGTGCGAGTACAGCACGCCCTTGGGCTGGTCGGTGGTGCCGGAAGTGTAGCAGAGCGAGGAGGCCGTGTTTTCGTCGAACACCGGCCACTGGTAGTCGGCAGCCTGGGCGGTTACCAGGTCTTCGTAGCAGCGCAGGGCCACTGGAAAGCTGCTGTCGGGCAGGTGGGCGCGGTCGGTTAGTAGCACCCAGCTTTCCACAGTAGGGCAGAGGGGCGCCAGCTTTTCCACCAGCGGCAGAAACGTGAGGTCGAAGAACAGCAGCCGGTCTTCGGCGTGGTTGATGATGTAGACCAGCTGCTCGAAAAACAGCCGCGGATTGATGGTGTGGCACACCGCGCCCATGCCCGAAATGCCGTAATACAGCTCCAGGTGGCGGTGCGTGTTCCAGGCCAGCGTCGCTACCCGGTCGCCGCGCCGGACCCCCAGCTCGGTTAGCGCATTGGCGAGCTGCCGGCTGCGCTGGCCCAGGCTGGCGTAGGTGTAGCGGTGCAACCCGCCCTCCGGCATTCTGGACACAATTTCGGTATCGGCGTGCCATTTGGCGGCGTATTCCAGGAGCCCCGCAATGCGCAGCGGCTCGTTCATCATCAGTCCTAACATGAGCGGAGGGAAGGTGGGGTTTGGGGAGGCAGGAGGCGGAGCGCACGATGAAAGTCTGGCCAGCATCTAACGCGCCTTGCCAAGTTATCATACTCCGGCGGCCCGTACAATGCAGGCAGGAGGTGCGGTTGCGTAGTTAGTTGTTGGTTTATTGGAAAAGTACGATGCTTCTATGCTTGCGGCGTGGTGTAAGTTTTAGGCTAAAAGGTGGCTATTGCCCAGCTTGTTTCGTAGAAGCCACTAGTACCTAATTTGTGCCTTGTGCATTGCCCAATGTATCTCGATTTTACTTGCTCTGATTTCTTAACCATTAGTTATAACTGCGACACGCAACTGCTGGTAGGCCGCTGGCTGCGCCCGGTAACGGAAGCAGAGGCACGACAAGGCTACAACGACCTGCTACTCGTGGCTAAGCGGCAACAGGCTCATTATTGGCTGCTTGATATTCGGCGGCGCAACCGCAGTGCCCCCGAAACCATTACCTGACTCTTGAATACCTACTATACTACTTTGGTGGCCGAACTTGGCCCGCCCGTGTGCATGGTGTACTTCATGTCGCCCGATTTGCGCAAGGATTTCGAGGTAGACGGTACCGTGCCCGAACCGGCTACCTATGCCGGCAAAGCCTTCCGCATGAACCAATGCACCACCGAATCGGAAGCAATGGACTGGCTGCTACAGGAGCAGCAAAAGGAAAACCCGATGCGAAAAGCAGTGTAGCTGTACAGCCGCGTCCTCGCATTTCACAATAAAAAAGCCCCGCCAGTAAACACTGGCGGGGCTTTTTTGTGTCAGATACCCTACTGTTCCACGGTGGTTTCCACGGCTTGCCGCTGGGTGGGCCGCACGCTTTCCAGGGCCACTTGCAACACGCCGGAACGCACACTGCGCTCCGTGATTTTGTTGTTGCGGCGCGTAGGGTTCACGCGGTTGGTGAGCACAATGCAGGTCAGCTCTTCCTTGGGGTCAACCCAGAAATAGGTGCCCGTGAAACCGGTGTGGCCGTAGCTCTGCTGCGACACGCTTTTAGCTGAATTGACGGTGGGGTTGGCGGCGGGCCTGTCGAAGCCGAGGGCGCGGCGGTTATCGGGGCAGAACTGGCAGCGGGTGTATTCGGCCATAGTTTCCGGCTTGATGAGCTGCTGCCCGCCGTACTTGCCGTTCCAGGCGTACAGCTGCACCAGTTTGGCCAGGTCGTTGGCGTTGCCGAACAGGCCGGCATGGCCGGAGAGGCCGCCGAGCAGGGCCGCGCCTTCGTCGTGCACGGTGCCGTGCAATTGCCCGTGCCGGAACAGCGAATCGTACTCGGTGGGCGTAATGCGGCTGAGCGGGAAGCGGCGCGTGGGGTTGAAGGTTAGGGTAGTAGCGCCCAGCGGCCGGTAGATTTCGTCGGCAATGAACTGGTTGAGGGGCTTGCCGCTCACCGATTTCACGAATTGCGGGTACATGATAAACGACAAATCCGAGTACACGTAGCCCGGCTTCTGGTTCAGCGGCGACTCGGCAATGGCCTTGGTAATCCGCGCCGGAAAGTCCTGGCGCGCCCACAGGTTGGGGCCGGCCAGCAGCGGAAACCGCGCCGACGAATCGGGCCGGAAGTAGCGGCGGTTCAGCTCGGCGGGCTTGGTAGCCGACACTTCCTTGGCCGCCGGACTCTTGCCGAAGATGGAGTTGAACAGGCCGCGGGGCTTGGTGTAGTCTTTCCAGAACGGAATCCAGGCTTGCAGCCGGGCCTGGTGGGTGAGTACGTCGCGCAGCTTCAGATCCTGCTTGTTGGTGCCCTTGAACTCCGGAAACAGCTGCCCCAGCGTCATGTCGGGGTTGAATTTGCCTTCGTCTTGCAGCTTCATCAGGGCGGGCAGCGTGGCCGACACTTTCGTGAGGGAAGCCAAGTCGTAGAGGTCGGTGTTGCGGACCGGGCGGCTGGGGCGGCCGGCCTGGGCGGGGGCATCAGCGAAAGAGTGCGTACCGTAGCTTTTGCGCAACACTACCGTGCCGCGCCGCGCAATCAGCACTTCAGCTCCCGGAAACGCCTTGGCCGCCACCGCCCCGTTCATAATGGAATCCACGCGGGCTTCCAGGTTGTTGTTCATACCCACCGCCTCAGGAAAGCTGTAGCGCAGCCGGATGCCGCCTTTGGTAGTGAGGCCTTTGCCGTAGCTATACCGGTCCGTTATCGTCACGGGCAGCTTGCCGGTGGCCGAAATTCCCCCGAAAATCACCTCCGCCGTTACGTCCTGCGCGTTTTTGCTTTCCTGATACGCCAGCACCACCGCATCGGCACGGTCCAGGTCCCGGACTTTCGCCACCGCATACGCCGAGCCGAATACCGACACCACCAGCTTCTGACCGGGGCTGCCTAGCTCGTGTAGCAGCACGTTGGTTTCGGGCGTCACCCCGAAGTTGGTGGCTGGCAGGCGGCCTAAGTTGTTCAGGCCTACCAGCACCACGTTGTAGGGTTTCAGCGTTTCGCGCATCTGCGTCAGCTCGTTGATCGAGGCCGTGGCCGACAGCCAGAAGTGGCGCGCCGGGGCATAGTCGGTTACCATGCGCTGGAAATCGGTGGTGTCACGGGTGCCGATGGTGAGGGTGGCTAGGCGCAGCGTATCGAGGCGTTGGAGCGGCAGCAGGTTCTTTTGGTTGCGCAATACCGTCACGCTCAGCTCGGTAAGGCGCTGGCTTAGGTATTGGGCGTGCGGTGTGTTCAGGTCTTGGGTGATGTTACGCAGGTCGATGGGCTTGTACTTGTTCAGGCCCGCCCACTCTTTGAGGGCCAGCATCTTGCGGCAGCGCGCATCAATGGATGCCTGCGTCAGTTGGCCGGCGTTGATGGCGTCGCGCACCATGCGAATAGCCAGCGGAATGTTCTTCGAGAATTCCAGAATGTCGTTGCCGGCTATCAGGGCGCGCACGTCGGCATCACCGGGCGGGTACTTGCTGATGACGCCTTTCATGTTCATGGCATCCGTGAACACCACGCCCTCAAAGCCGAGCTTTTCCTTCAGCAAACCAGTGGTTATGGGCTTGGAGAGAGTGGAAGGCATGCCCGTGGTATCGAGGGCCGGAATGTTGAGGTGAGCCACCATCATGCCACCCAAGCCGCGCTGCATCAGGCTTTTAAACGGAAACAGCTCCAGCGTATCAATCCGCTTGCGGTCAATGCGCAGCAACGGCAGCGCCAGGTGCGAGTCGGTGTCGGTGTCGCCGTGGCCGGGGAAGTGCTTGGCCACAGCCAGGATGTTGGCATCCTGCATGCCTTTCATGTAGAGGTAGCTCTTTTCGGTTACGCTCTGGCGGTTTTCGCCCCAGCTCCGGTAGCCGATGACCGGGTTGGCGGCGTTGTTGTTCACATCGACCACCGGCGCAAAATTGACGTGCATGCCTAGCCGCTTGAATTGCGTGGCCACCTCGGTGCCCATGTCGTAGAACAGCTGATTGTCTTGGATGCCGCCCATGCTCATCTGGTACGGGAAGCGCTGCACGCTATCCAGGCGCATGCCCACGCCCCACTCGGCGTCCATGGCCACCAGCAGTGGCACCCGGCTCTGGCTCTGGTAGCGGTTCAGCAGCCGGCTTTGGCGCACCGGCCCGCCCTGAAAGAATACCATGCCCCCGATGCCGTACTGCTGAATCAGGGTGGTAATCGAGTCCTCGTCGATGCGCTTGCGGTTGGAATACGCGGCCACCATAAACAGCTGCGCCACTCGCTGGTCGGGCGTGAGCGTCTTCATCACCGAATCAACCCAACGCGAGCTGGCCATTTGCTGGGCAAACGGCACCGGCTGGTTGCGCGGTTTTGGTGCGGTGGTTTTGCTAACGGAGCGGCTGCTTTTTGGTGATGCGGAAGCCGGTGTACGGCGCTGAGCCGACACATCGGCGGCGCTAAGTAGGCCCAGCAGCAACGATAAAAACGGGAGGAAACGGGGAAGCAACAAGACGAAACAAGGATGGGTTGAGAAACGAATTTACAGGAATATGAGGTGCGACCTACCTCTTACTTCCGCAAGCCCCTCACAAGGGAGATGCCGTAATAGTTTCTTCCTGCTTGTTTCGGCCACGTATCCATTGTGCTATTCAGCGCGCACACCAACCCGGTACCGCGCTACATGCGTGCTCGGCCTGCGTACACGAGCAAGCGGCAGGACGCGCTACTTATAGCCGTTTCGCAAACGGTATGGGTGTTGGTTTGGCGGCTTTTTCAGTTGTGGGGCCAGTCACTGCCCGCATGACACAGGGTACACAACGGCCGCTTACTTCGAGCGGCCTGACGGCTGGAAAAAGCCGCCGGACCGGCAGGAGCCAGCCGCTACACCGTTCGTGAAACCGCCACCTATCTATCCGCGGAGACATTGCGTTACTTTATAACTACATATAAATCAAAAAAATAAGCAGAGCAGCTAGGAGCCGCTCTGCTTGAAGTGTTTACCATCTAGGTTGATTGGCTATCGACATTGGCGCTGTTGTTCGAGCAGCCACGCAACAGCCTCTGCCTCGTCTTCAAAATACCGGTAGGTCATAGGCAAGTCGCGCACGGCTGTTACTACCATGGCGGTTGCCAGGCGGGCAAACACGTTGTGCGCCACTACTACTGCCCCAAAGCGGTAGCCGCCTTCCTGGGCAGCACGCGGCAGCCATTGCTCAATTACATAGGCCTGCTCTTCGGGCGTGAAAGGCTCCATAAGACGTTGATCAACAAGCAAGCAGCCATCGGCCCGCCGGGCCAGCAGCCGGCTTACATGGCCGAGCAGCGCCCATAACGCATCCTGCTTGCGTACGCCGGGCTGGTACGTAAGCCGGGCAAATCCCATCGGATCATCAGTAGCTCGCCCAACAGCATTCTCATAATACACTCGATATAAAGTAGCACCTCCCATACTCGTAAATATAAGGTGCTACCATGTAAAAGCACAATTGCTATATTGTGTAAAGCGCCATTGAGGGGTGTAGGGGCTATGCGTAATTCAAAAGTTTATATTAATACTATTAGTATTGCTATAGTGTATTCACACGCAATGCTTTAGGCGCATTTGTATTGGAGTAGCTAGTAGGCACCCTAGCAGCCAGCCTATAAAACAAGAAAGGCTGCCCAATCAGGCAGCCTTTCTTGTTGAACCTTATTGCAAGGAGCTTATTAGCTTTTTTTCACCGCGTCGAAGCGACGGTTTACTTCGGGCCAGTTCACCACGTTCCAAAAAGCAGCTACGTAGTCGGGGCGCTTGTTCTGGTACTTGAGGTAGTAGGCGTGCTCCCACACATCAAGGCCCAGTACGGGCGTGCCGTGCTGGATGCCGGGCAGGTCCATGAGGGGGTTGTCTTGGTTGGGAGTCGAGGAAATGAACAGTTTACCGGCTTTATCGGCGCTCAGCCAGGCCCAGCCCGAACCGAAGCGGCCGGTAGCCGCCGCCGCAAACTGCTCCTTGAACTTATCGAACGAGCCGAACGAGCTGGTGATGGCCGCCGCCAGCGTGCCGGTAGGCTGTCCGCCCCCCTTAGCCGACAGCAACTGCCAGAACATGGAGTGGTTGAAGTGGCCCCCGGCGTTGTTACGCACGGCATCCGACTGCTTGCTGGCCGAGGCCAGCAAATCGGCCAGGCTCATTTTCTCCTGTGGCTTGCCGGCTACCGCCTCGTTGAGCTTGGATACGTAGGTTTTATGGTGCGCGTCGTGGTGCACTTCCATGGTGCGGGCATCAATGTGCGGTTCCAGGGCATTGAAAGCGTAGGGGAGGGCCGGCAGCGTAAAGGGACCATCGGCAATGGGCGTGGCCCGCGCCTCACGAAGCAGCTTTTCGTCGTGGGCACGCGCCAGCAAAGCGGGGCTCACCAAGGCACCTACCATGGTCAGAACGCCATTTTTCAAGAAATCTCGCTTCAGCATGATGTGGAAAGTAATATGAGAAAGGAAAGGTAGTGTTGAACGGCCCCAAGATAGGACACGTTGAGTTTACGCAAATCAAGGAAAAGGTATCACCTGCACTGCCAACTTGGGGCGGCTCATTTAGTTACCGGCTGGCATTGTAGTTGTATTTCGGAGGCAGCGCTTTACTTTTTCCCTTCCTGGAACTGTGCCCGCGCCTACCTTTGCAGCAGCGGCATACGTCTTAGGCACTACCATCCGTTTTGTAGTTTCCATTTTGGTATTCATTTAACCTAGCTCGTCTTGTTTTCATCTCCCTCTGTTATCCGGTTTTCCTTATTCCGCTCTTCACTCACGGCGGGGCTGTTTCTGTTGGCCCTGCTGGCTTTGCCATTTGGGGCGGCGGCGCAGTTTTCGGTGCGCGGCACTGTGGTTGATAAAGAAACCAAAGAGCCGCTGCCCTTCGTGAGCATTCAGGTGGTGGGCACTACCAACGGCACGGCCAGCAACGTGAACGGCGAGTTTACTTTGGTGCTCAAGGACCTGCCCCGCACGCTGGTCTTCTCGGAGCTGGGCCACCTGCGCGACACCTTGCGCGTAACGCAGGCCACCTATAACACCCCGCTGCAAGTGGCTATGGCACCGGCCTCGGTGGTGCTGCCCGAAGTGAAAGTGAACAGCTACCCGTTTCAGTTGGTGGAAAAAGCGTTTCGGCAGTTGCAGAGCAGCTATTCGCGTAAGTTCTATGGCAAAGCCTACTACCGCCAGCTCACGCGCATCAGCAACGAGCCCACCGAGTTGCAGGAAGTGGTATGGGATGTGAAGTCCAACCCGGCCCGCATTGAGGGCACGGCCATTGCCCAGGGGCGCTACGCCGCCAAGCAGGCGGCCACGGCGTTCAGCAATTTCTCTATCTACACCCGCTCTTATGGTCTCTACGATGTCAACGCCGACAGCACCAAGTCCTTGGCGCTGCTTAGCCCGAACACCGTGAAAAACTACCTGCTGGAGTTGAAAGGTCTGCTCGACCAGGACAGCAGTACCATTGCCGAAATCAGCTTTGAAACCCGCCCCGAAATAAAGTACCGCGCCGAAGGCACTATCTGGATCAACATCGAGACCAACAAGATTGTGCGCTACAAGATGACGCAGCCCAACTTCACGGCCAAGTCCAGCAACCCCAACCAGAAGTTCAAAAATCCCAAGCTGTCGGTGGATATGGTGTTCAAACCCTCCGACGACGCCCCCGTTTCGCCGCTCGACCACATGCAGGTAGACCTCACGGCCGACCTCGTAACGGGTACCAAATCGGGCACGGTACCGCTGAGCGTAAATTCGTTCACCTACTTCTACGACACGTCCACCACGCCCACCAAAATAGCCTACGCCCGCCCCAGCGTAGACGACCGGGACCTGGAAACCATCAAGGCCACCAAGTACGACCCCGAATTCTGGGCCAATAACCCCGTAGTACAGCGCACCCCCGTAGAGGATGAAGTGGTAGCCTCCTTCGAGAAAAAAGGCGCCTTCGGGACGATGGTGAAGAAAGCCGAACCAAAAGCCGACGTTATTATCCGCAACGGCAAAATCGAGTAGCTTTTAGTGCTTAGTGCTTAGTGCTTAGTTCGGTTAGGGTGATATAATAAGAGGGCCGATTTCCAACGAAATCGGCCCTCTTTTGTAACCCACAAATCCAAGTAAAGTAGGCCACTAAGCACTAAGCACTAAGCACTAAGCACTAAGCACTAAGCACTAAGCACTAAGCACTAAGCACTAAGCACTAAGCACTAAGCACTAA
>NZ_JAFLQZ010000008.1 GCF_017313265.1 Hymenobacter telluris
AGCTCGAGGCCCATTTTTTAGCCTTTATTCACCTGGCCGCAACCGTCCTCTGGCTGCGCGACTGTTAACACCTCCTAATTCTTTCGCTCCAGCACCAACCGTTTTGCTCTGCCACAGTTTCAAGAACGATGTAGAGACGCGACACTACGCGGCTCATCGTCTGCGTCGTTTGGGTTAAACAACCTCAGCAACGCCGAGACGCGAAGTGTCGCGTCTCTACATCGTTTGTGTACTCATTTTACAAACTTGGTTTATGCCTTGCCTGACAACCTACTTGAGAAAATACGCACTGCTCCTGGTTCTGGTAGAGTTTCTCGCGCCTGTTGCCGCGCAAAGCCAGCCAACAGCCGTACCAGTGGTGAAAACCAAGCAGGGCCAAATCCAGGGAGTGCAAGAAGGGAATCTACATGTGTTTCGGGGAATCCCATACGCGCAGCCACCAATCGGAAAACTGCGTTTCCAACCCCCGCAGCCCGTCCGCAAGCACGCGGGCGTAGTGCCGGCCGTGGCATTTGGCAACAAAGCGGTGCAGGCGGGTGGTCCAACCGGCGTGCAAGGCTCCGAAGACTGTTTGTACCTGAATGTGTGGGCTCCTACGGCAGCAGCTCGGCGGCCCCGGCCGGTGGTGGTGTGGGTGCACGGCGGCGCCTTCACCGGCGGCTCGGGCCAAGACAACGATGCTTGGACTTTTGCCGCGCAGGATACCATTGTGGCCGTCAGCATCAACTACCGCCTGGGTAGCTTGGGTTTCTTGCAGCTGGGCTCCCAACTCGGACGCAAATACCAACGCGCCGGCAATGCGGGCCTGCTCGATGCAGTAGCGGCTCTGCGTTGGGTGCAGCAGAATATTGCCGCTTTCGGCGGCGACCCGCATCGGGTGACGGTGATGGGCGAGTCGGCGGGGGCGAAGCTGGTGGGTGGGCTGCTGGCCGCGCCGGCCACGCAGGGGCTGTTTCAGCAGGTGATTCTGGAAAGCGGTGCCGTGCAAGCCGTGCGCGACACGGCCACGGCCGCCGCTGTTACGCGCCAACTGCAACACACCCTGCACCGGCCCAACGCCCGCGCCCTGCTTGCCCTGCCCGCCGACAGCCTTGTGCGGGCGCAGGCGCAGTTTGCCAGCGGCGCCGGGGGCTTGCAGGTGTTCGGGCCGGTGCAGGATGGGCTGACTATTTCAACGCCGCCGCTGGATTACCTGCGTGAGCGGCAGCCACCGTTGCGGGTATTGCTGGGCACCAATCTGGAAGAAGCCCGCCTGTTCAGTGGCCCCGGCTCGGTGCTGCACCAGCCCAACGAGGCCGCGTTGCAAGCGGTATTCGGCGCGAAAAACAGCCCCTACGTGTGGCAGGCCTACCAGCAGCGCCGCCAGCAGCAGCCCGACCTCGACGCCTGGAACAGCGTGCTCACCGATTACCTCTACCGCCTGGCCACCTACCGCCTGGCCAATCAGCTAGCCGCCCAGGGCGGGCCCACCTGGCTCTACCGCTTCGATTACGCCGATGCCACCACCCAGCCCTGGCACGCGCAGGAGCTGAACTTCGTGTGGAACGCCCCGGCCGGCAGCTCAGCTGCAAGTACTGCTACACGGGCCGTACCGCTGGCTTCCAAGGCTTCCAACCCCGCGCTGGCCGCCACTATGCACGCATATTGGGCGCAGTTCATCAAAACCGGCACGCCCGGCCCGGCGTGGCCGGCTTACACCCCGGAGCAGCGCAAGGTGATGCTGTTCAAGGCCAACAGCCAGCCCGAGCCTATTCCCACGCCCTATGAAGATCCCACTTTTCCGGTGCAGGGGTACAAGCGGTAGTCGTGCCGGAAACTTCACCCCACTGCCTTGGAAAGAGAGAAGAAGCAGTTAGTCATATAATTACCTGTTCGCCTTCTTCTGGTTGACTGATAGTTTAATCGTCAGGCTCCCCCTCTCTTTGGGAGAGGGGGCCGGGGGGTGAGGCGCCCACCAGAACGATAAGCATACAAAACCCTGTAGCTGCGCGCTACCTTGCCGGCCAATCCTCGTACTGCCTTCCATGCCCCAATCTTTACTCGCGAAATTCCTGCTGGCAGCCACTGCCTTCACTGGCCTTGCCTACCTGAGCAGCTGCAACAGCGGCCCCGAAACTGCCAAAACCACCGTGGATGCCGACACCGCCGATGCCAGCTTCGAGCGGTACAAAGCGCGCTTCATCGACTCCTTGTGGTACTACAACCCCGAGTGGGCCAGCAGCCAGGGCTACCACCGTTACGATTCGCTGCTGGTGATACCCACTGCTACCCGCCGCCTCGGCGACACCAAGGCCCTGAAACGGCGCAGCAAGGAACTAGCCACGTTCAAGCCCACCGACCTGTCGGCCAGCAACCAAACCGATTGGCAGCTGATGCACAACTACCTGCAAGCCGGGCGCTGGCAGCTGGATACCTTGCGCGAGTGGGAGTGGAACCCGGCCAGCTACAACCTGGGCGGGGCGGTGGCCGAAATCCTGAACGGCCGCTACTGGCCGCTGGACCGGCGCTTACGAGCCATCAGCCACAAGATTTCCCGCTCCTCTGAATATTACGCCGCCGCTGAAAGCAGCATCAAGCAACCCACCCGGGAGCATACCGAGCTGGCCATCCAGCAAAACCAGGGCGGCTTAGCGGTGTTCGGGAAGGCCTTGCAGGATTCCATTGCCAAATCGGGTTTGACGGCGCGGGAAAAAGAGGACTTCCAAAACCGCCTCGACAACACCCGCCTCAGCATAGAAGACTACTTGCGCTTCCTGAAAACCGAGGTGCTGCCGGCCGGTACTTTCCGCAGCTTCCGCCTCGGTAAAGCCCTCTTCGACCAAAAGTTCAACTACGAAATCCAGTCCTCCTACACCGCCGACCAGGTGTACGCCAAGGCCCAAACGCACCGGGCAGAACTGCTGCGCGACATGAAAAAACGGGCTGCGCGGCTGTACCCGAAGTATTTCGCTGGTCAGCCACTGCCTGCCGATTCTTTGGCCGCAGTGAAGCAGGTTATCGGTAAGCTCTCGGAGAAGCACGCCACGCAGGCCGGCTTCGTAGACGCGGTAAAAGCGCAGATTCCGGTGCTGGTAAAGTTTGTGAACAATAAAAAACTGCTCATCCAGGACCCCAGCAAGCCGCTGGTGGTGCGCGAAACGCCGCTGTATATGCGCGGCAGTGGCGCGGGCGCCAGCATATCGGCCCCCGGCCCTTATGATAAAGCCGCCAATACCTACTACAACGTGGAGCCGCTCACCGGGCAGCCGGCCGCCCAGGCGGAAAGCTACCTGCGCGAGTACAACAATTACACCCTGCAAATCCTCAACATTCATGAGGCCATTCCGGGGCACTACACGCAACTGGTGTACGCCAACCGCAGCCCCTCGCTCATCAAGGCCATCTTTGGCAACGGGGCCATGATTGAAGGTTGGGCCGTGTACGCCGAGCGCATGATGCTGGAAAACGGCTACGACGGGGGCTCCGACGAAATCTGGCTGATGTGGGACAAGTGGAACATGCGCGTAACCCTGAACGCCATCCTCGACCACGAAGTGCACGTCAACAACATCAGTGAGGCGGCGGCCAAGGCCCTGTTGTTGCAGGATGGGTTTCAGGAAGAGGCCGAGGCCCGCAACAAGTGGCGCCGCGCCACCCTCAGCCAGGTGCAGCTCAGCAGCTACTTCAGCGGCTACACCGACATCTACGCCCTGCGCGAGGAGTTAAAGCAAACCCAAAGCAAAGAATTCGACCTCAAGGCGTTCCACGAGCAGTTTTTGAGCTACGGCAGCGCCCCGGTACGCGCCATCCGAACGCTCATGCTGAAAAAGTAGCGAGCCAAGCCAGGGTTAGTTGAAAAAACCGGATGGAATGGGAATTTCCGAGGTATTTTTGTTGTCTAAGCCCGGAAATTCTCTCCTTTATTGACTTTTTATGAAAGAAGTTGACCGTCAGCGCGTACACGACACCAACGACGAAGGACTACGTCGGTTGACGCACGAGCACCTGAAGGTATTCGCCAAATTCACCTCGGCCAGCTGCACCACCTGCGAGCTGCTGGCGCCCCCTTTCGCCCGCCACGCCGACGACGAGGAGTTTAGCTCCATTTTGTTTTTGCGGTTGAATGCCGACGAAAACCCGGTGGCCAAGAAAATTATGCAGGAAAAAGTGGCCCCGTTTTTCGTGTCGTACTGCCAGGGCCAATTGCTGGAGTGCGACATGCTTACCACCGAGCAGCAGGTACTGGCCATGCTGCAACGCCTGCGTGAGTTTCAGCCGCAAACAGCCTGATAAGCGCAGCGGCGGCCCAAAGACGTGCAAGCCTGGCTGGTGGGTAATAAGCTGCTGCCGAGGTGCTGCTGGCTCAGTGAAAAGCAGTTTGCTGCTTGATACCAGTTGAATGGTTGAATAAGAAAAGCCGGTTGTCGGTGGTTATCTGCCCGACAACCGGCTTTTCGTTTTAATCTTGCGCTCTGAACCGGCTTCCGGCCCTTACGCTGCATCTGTGTTTTTTCTGCTTTCCAAGCTCCTCGACGTAGCCTTGCAGCCGGCTCTCTGGCTGGTGCTGCTGCTAACCGCCGCCCTGCTGACGCGCCGCCCGGCGCGGCGCCGGCGCCTGCTGCAAGCCACCCTGCTGCTGGTGCTGCTGGGTACCAACGGAGCCCTCAGCAACGAGGCGCTGCTGGCCTGGGAGCTGCCGCCCGTGCCGCTGCGCCAGCTGCCGCCCCGCGCCGACGTGGCCGTGCTGCTCACCGGCATCACCAGCGTCAGCAAGTCGCCGCACGACCGGGTGTACCTGCACGAAGGCGCCGACCGGCTTACGAATGCGCTGTGGCTGTGGCGGGCCGGGCGGGTGCGCTACATTCTGGTTTCGGGCGGCTCGGGCGCCATGCTTGAAAAAGCCCACACCGAAGCCGCCGACCTCGTCACGCTGCTGCGCCTGGCCGGCGTTCCTGATTCGGTGCTCCTCAAGGAGGACCGCAGCCGCAACACCCACGAAAACGCCCTGTTCACCCGGCAAATCCTGGCCCAGCGCCCCGAATTGGATACGCTGATTCTGGTGACTTCGGCTTTCCATCAGCGCCGCGCCCTGGGCTGCTTCGCCAAGGTAGGGTTGCATCCGCAGCCTTTCCCGGCCGGCTACCTCACCACCGACCGCGCCGCCACCCCCGACTACTGGCTTATCCCCAGCGTTGATTCCCTGAGCCGCTGGAGCCAGCTCCTGCACGAAATAGCCGGCTACCTCACGTACAAGGCGCTGGGGTACTTGTGAGTAGTGAAATTGTGAAGTGGTGAGTTTGATGTTCAATTGGCGCAAGTGGCGCGGCTAACACATCAAACTCACCACTTCACAATTTCACTATTTCACCACTCACTCCACTTTTTTCTTCGCCGCGGGCTTCTCTTCTTTAGCTATCCAGATGGACTTCTGATTCACGAACTCCCGAATGCCCAGGTACGACAGCTCCCGCCCGTAGCCCGATTTCTTCACGCCCCCGAACGGCATTTCCGGCGACGACTTCACCATGCTGTTCACGAATACGGCACCGGCCTCTACGCGCCGCGCCAGCTCCTCGCCGCGCTTTACGTTCTTTGTCCAGACGGAGCCGCCCAGCCCGAAGCGCGAATCGTTGGCGAGCTGCACGGCGTGGTCGGCGTCTTTGGCTTCCAATAGCAGCGCCACCGGCCCAAATAGTTCTTCGTGATAGGCCCGTTGGGTGGGCTTGATGTTGCTCAGAATCATGGGTCGGAAGAGGGCGGTGCCGGGTGCGCTCTGGCCGCCGTGCAGCTCCACCTTCGCGCCCTGCGCCACCGAGTCGTTTACCTGTTTGGTTAGCTCGTCGGCAAGGTCGGGGCGGGCCAGGGGGCCGTATTGGGTGGTTTCGTTGAGCGGGTCGCCAGTCTGGAAAGCCAGCAGGTGGGTTTTCAGCTTCGCAATGAATTCCTTGAGCACCGGCTTTTCCACAATGAAGCGCTTGGCAGCAATGCAGCTCTGCCCGGCATTAATCATGCGGGCCTGGGCGGCGGTTTTGGCCGCCACCTCTAAGTCAGCGTCGGCCAGCACGATAAACGCATCGGAACCGCCCAGCTCCAGCACGGTTTTTTTGATCTGGCGGCCGGCAGTGGCGGCTACGGCGCTGCCCGCACCTTCCGAGCCCGTGAGGGTCACGGCGCGTACCCGGTCGTCCTCCAGTATCTTCTCAATTAGCTCGTTTTCAATGAGCAAGGTTCGGAAGGCAGCGGGTGGGAAGCCGGCATCATGAAAAATCTGCTCCAGGGCTAATGCGCACTGCGGCACGTTGGAAGCGTGCTTGAGCAAGCCCACGTTGCCAGCCATCAGGGCTGGGGCGGCAAAGCGCACCACTTGCCACAGCGGGAAGTTCCAGGGCATAATGGCCAGCACGATGCCAATGGGCTCGTGGCTGATAAAGCTGCGCTGCGCCTCCGTTGGAATCAGGTCGTCGGCCAGAAATTCTTCGGCGTGGTCGGCGTAGTAGTCGCAGCATAGAGCGCATTTCACGGCTTCGGCCCGGCCATCTACAATGGGTTTGCCCATTTCCAGGGCCATCAGGCGGGCTAGTTCGTCTTGCCGTTCGCGCAGTAAGTTGGCGGCGCGGTGCATCAGGCCGGCCCGGTGGGTGAAGGTGGTTGTGCGCCACTCGACAGCGGCCCGGTGGGCCTGCCCGATAATTCGCTCGGTTTGCACCCAACCGAACGCGCGAAACCGGCGCTCTACGCGGCCAGTGTAGGGATTTATGGAAGCTATAGGCATGGGAGGGAAAATGATGGGATGAAGGGATGATTGGATGAGTGCATGCGTAGGCATACGGCGCTACCTGCTGGTCGTTAGCTGGCAATAGCGCGGTATACCTGTTTGGGCGACAGTTGCTGCCGCGCGGCCTGCAGCCGTGAACTCACAGCAGAAGCACAGTCTGCCTTTCACGCAGCCCAGCATCCGTGCACCCATTCAATCATTCATTGAAACATACCGCGAAACGTAGCCGTAGCATGCAGGTTGCAGAGGTTACAGTTGATTTCGTTGTTCCGCTTTCGAAAACAAATGCGTTAGAAGTGTACTTTCGTTCGGCGAAGGGCCTCGTTTCACTGCCCGTTGCTTTATATTCCTGCTACTCGTGAATGTAATCCCCCCAGAAGCCATCCCATCCCTCTCCGATGAGGATTTGCTGGTGCAGCGCCTGCGCGACCGGGACGAATCGGCCATGACGCTGTTCTACGACCGGTATTCCGCGGCGTTGTACGGCGTAATCATGCGCATCGTCAAGAAAGAAGAAGAGGCCGAAGACGTACTCCAGGAGAGTATGGTCAAAATATGGAACTCTTTCCACTCGTATGATGCTGGAAAGGGACGCCTCTTTACTTGGGTAATGAATGTATCCCGGAATTTAGCAATTGATAAAATCCGGTCTCGACAATACCGCGTAGGTAGTCGTACCCAACCGCTTGAGGACAGCGCCGCAGTACGTGAAGCCGCATCGCCCACGTTCCGGCCCGAGCACATCGGCTTGCAGGAAATGACCAAACAACTCAACCCCGACCAGCAGCAGGTCGTCGATATGCTGTACTTCGGAGGCTACACGCAGAGTGAAGTCGCCGAGGAATTGGATCTGCCTCTCGGCACGGTAAAAACCCGTGCACGAGCCGCTATTAAGGTACTTTCTAAACTGATTCGGTAGCCGTGGACACTCAGCAATACATCGAATCAGGCGTTTTGGAAGAATATGCCTTGGGCATATTGCCGGAAGCGGAGCGCGCCGAAGTGGAGCGCCTGGCTTCCATCCATCCCGACATTCGTCACGAACTCGACGCCATCATCATGGGCCTGGATGCCTATGCCGAGGCGCACTCGCTAACGCCGCCCCCCGCCATGCGCGACCGGGTGCTTAATGGCTGGCAGCAGGCTATTCGGAACCAAGGTTCCAAAGAAAATGCAATTCCGGTAGTACCTATGGCCGCTGCGCCAACCGTTGGTCCGGCAACCGCAGCCACGCCGCCGGCAACGCCAACTGCCACCGAGCCGATAGTGCGGTCTATCAACAGTGCTCCAGAACCCATACGGGAAGCGCCGGCCCGCAGCTACGGTTGGCTGATGGCGGCTTCGGTGGCCTTGCTACTTAGCTTGGGCGGCAACTATGTGCTGTATAACCGCTGGCAAAACACGCAGTCGGAGTTGTTTGCAGTGCAGCGGGAGCAAGCCCAGTTTGCTACAGTTCAGCAGGCTTCGCAGAAGCAGCTGGAAACACAACGGGGAGAGCTGGCCGTGTTGCGCGACGAGCAATTCCGGCACGTAACCTTGGCTGGCACGCCTGCCGCACCATCGGCTAAGGCCCGCGTGCTGTATAACCCGGCCACTCGTGCCGTGTATGTGGATGTGCGCAGCCTGCCCGCGCCACCCGCTGGCAAGCAGTACCAGCTGTGGGCCCTCGACAACGGCAAGCCGGTGGATGCCGGGGTACTGGCCGCTTCTACAGCAGCCGGAGAAGGCCTTCAGCAAATGAAAGATATTGCCAGCGCGCAGGCCTTTGCCATGACGGTGGAAGACGCCGGGGGCAGCCCTACGCCCACATTATCTACCATGACCGTAGTCGGCAATATCTAACCTGCATATCACTGAGAAGCGAGGGGTAAGGAAGGCAACTTTCTTATCCCTCGTTTTCTTTTAAATTGGCTTCTTGCTGCTATTGTGGTACCAGAGGCCACTAGCAAATCAACACGAATACGCGTGAAATACAGAACTCCAATAGCGTGGGGCCGGCGTGCAAAAATGGCTTTGCTGGCCTTCCTGACGTTGCCCGCCTGTGGCCAGGATAAGCCTGCGAATACCAGCAGCTACGACCGGTTGCTCCAGACGCTTTACCGCAATACCGTGCCGGTAGTGCAGCCCGCTCAGCTGGCCGCCTCCCTCACCCAGAAGCCCGGCTCCGTGCTCTTGCTTGATACCCGCACCGCCGCCGAGTACCGCGTCAGTCACCTGCGCGGGGCACAGTTCGTGGATTTCGATTCGTATGAGAAGAACACTTTCGCCAACTTGCCGCACGACCGGCCGGTGGTGGTGTACTGCTCGGTGGGGTACCGCAGTGAGCGGGTAGGAGAGCGGCTGAAGGCGCTAGGATTTCAAGATGTGCGCAACCTCTACGGCGGTATTTTTCAGTGGGTAAACGAAAGCCGCCCCGTGTACAACGAAGCCGGACTAACCACCGATATTCATCCCTATTCTGCGCTATGGAGCACTTGGCTGAATAAGGGTAGAAAAGTGTATAAGTGAAATAGTGTATTCTCTAATCCAACTTTTCTCGTTAAACGATACTTAATTTGCTATTACTGCTAGGTTAGTTTTATAATATCACAAATTTTTTGTTTGTAAGTAATGGATATAATCAAGGTGTTCTACTGTTGTATTTCTGTAAGTAATATATTAGTATAATAAATTTATTCGATGTGTTAATTTAAATAATACATATACTATGGGTAAAATAAATAAGATAAAAATAACATTAGTTTGGGTGTTGCCGGCTGTGTTATTAATAGCAACATGGGTAATATATGGCTGCTACTACGAATCGAACGATGATGTTGCCATAAGCCAAGTTATACGAGGTGAAACAGCTATAGCGCCTGTATACTCTCTTCACCTGTATTTTCATGGGTTTTCCGCTATATTAGCTTCTCTCTATCAGATAATGCCTTCTTTTCCTTGGTATGGAATCCTGCTGTATCTATTGCTTTATAGCAGTTTAATATTAGTCCACCAGATTTTATATGAAGCATTAGAGTATAAAATGTCTCTGACGCATCTCTGTTTATGCTTAGTTTTGTTATATTGGTTTACTTGGCAAGAAACTGCGTTGCTCATGAATTATACCCGCATCCCAATTTTATTATCTGGAGTGGGGATATTATATGCAACAAAACAAAGGACATGTTTACGGTCATTCAGTATAGGAGTAGCTGTGGCTTTTCTAGGCTGGTGTATACGTCCAAGTACTGCATTGCTTGGTTTGTTGGTTGCTGCTCCAGGCGCTTGGTGGTTAGCTAGGTATAAGGCCCTGCTGCCAGTAATAGGAACTGGTGTTTTGATGCTAACTGCAATATGGGTTTTATCGGTTACGTATTCGCCTGAAGAAAATAGATACCGACATATCGATATCGGTAATGCCTACTACTTAGACTATGGTTTATACCAGCATAAGCGAAATACGACCGAAGATAACCTAGGGATAAAATCGGTAGACAATTGGGCTTTTGGAGACTCAACTGTGGTAAATGAAAAATTATTTAATGAAAAATTTTACTTCGATAAATATCTATTCTTGCGGCAAACGGCTCCTGACAAAGTAATAAGTTCGTATCGTCTGCTGCGAAGGTATTGCCTGCATCTAGTTTTGTTTCCCGTTATAGTGAGTATATTGGTTTTTACGAGGATTGATGCAAAAGCAAAAGAATTTTTACTGACTCAAGTAGGATTTGCTTTGTTGTTACTGTCGTTGTCTGCAGTTTTTAAATTGCCTTTGCGGTTAGCATCACCTCTGTGTAGTCTCTGGGTTTTATGCGTCTTGCTTTATATAGTTAATTATAGTCCTTGGTTATTCAAATTAAAGAGTGTGTGGCAATGGGGACTGTGTATTGCCGTGTTGTCATATGCTCCCGTAGTGTGGCAGCAAAGCAGAGAATATCGTCAAAAAAGATTGGAGAATGAAGCTTATTTGCGTCAAGTATATTTGGTGGCTAAACACCGCACATTGGTTAGTGGTGGGATAGAGCGGGCATACCAATATTTATCCCCTTTCAGCACTTATGAGCTATCAGATTTACCTGTACTTACCTTGATGGGATGGTTAACGCTGGAACCGTCTTTATCTGATTTACGCCAACATATGACAGGTACTCGGGATTTTGAAAATAGTATACTCAGACTAGCCAACAAGCCTAATACGCTTTGGATAATGCATGAGCCATTTGCTTCATTTATAGAGTCTTACACGCAGATGCATCGGCCAACAGCCAAAAACGCTCTTTCCCTTGAATTGAAACGCTCCTTGTCAACTAACCCTCAGTTTGCTAAAGTATACTCTGGGAAGGTGATTAATAAGTAGCATTAATACAGTATCTACTCAGTTCAAAAGGAAGTTCTCCTGTATTGTTCTTATCGTTGTAGAATGGTATCATCCCGCTCAGATATATTAACCGAACACCTGCTCATCTTCGCTCGGCATCCGGAACTAGGACGGGTGAAGACCCGGCTAGCGGCGGGCATTGGGGCGGCGGCGGCGCTGGCTGTGTATCAGGAGCTGTTGCAGCACACCTACAACGTCACCGTTGGGGTGGCCGCGCACAAGACTGTGTGGCTAGCCGAAGCACCTGTTGCGCTTGGTACGTTGCCCACAGTGTGGGATGCGTATGAGCAGCAACTCCAGTTTCCGGGTGACTTAGGCCTGAAAATGCAGATGGCTTTTTCCCACGCTTTTTCGCACGGCGCCAAAACGGCCATCATCATCGGTACCGACTGCCCCGGCCTGACGGAAGCGTTGCTAACGGAAGCTTACGCTGCCCTGACGACGCACGATGTAGTGATAGGTGCGGCTGAAGATGGTGGTTATTACTTGTTGGGAATGAATGAGTTATACCAGGATTTATTTGTCAATAAAAGCTGGAGTACCGACTCCGTACTAGCGCACACGCTGGATGATGCTGCCCGACTTGGGTTGCGGGTAGCCCAACTGCCAACCCTGCGCGACGTAGACGATGCAGCCGATTTGGCGGCTTGGCGCGCAGCCTCAAGCAACCCCAATTGAAACAGGTCTGCTTGGTTTCAGCGTACTTTGGCGCTGTACTCCAACTTTCCACTATGCGTTATTCTATTCGGCATTGGCCGCTGGGTTTGGGTTTGGCAGTAAGCCTGAGCGTTGGGGGAGGGTGCTCGTCGCCGGAGCCCGCTCAGGTGGCGGATAAGCCCACTACGGCCCCCCCGCGAGGCGAGGAATTGCCTAACGCGTTGCGCCGGCTGGCACCCGAGTTCAACCCCCAGTGGGCCATGGACACGCTCTGGGAAGATGGGCTGGCAGAAGTGGCGGTGTACAATGCCGAGCGGGTTATCTACGACGAAGTGCGGCAGTTCGAGTACGTGCAGCTAACGGTGAAGGAGGAGTTCAACCAGCAGTACAAGGTGAAAACCGATGACTACCAGCGGCCCGACCTGTTTCCGGTGATGAAAGTCAACCAGTTCTGCCGGATTCCGACTGATCAGTACCCGTATCATTTCCTGACCTCCCTGTTCTTTCGGCGCGAAAACCCGGTAGGCCTGTATAAGCTCACTACTTCGTCGCAGGAATGGTGCGGTAATACCTTCAAGGCTTTTCAGGACGACGGCTTGCAATACATGCAAACCTACAACTCGTACTGGGACGGGCAGGGCGTAGGCCGCCGCCGCTTGCGCCGTGACGTATTGTTCGAGGATGCTTTGCCTTACACGCTCCGCAGTTTGCGCTTCGACACGCTACCCACGTTCAAGGCCGCCATTTGTGAGTTGCAGCAAACCAGCAAGGCTGGCTCGCCAGTTTACTACAACGCAGAAATACAAGTACGGGAAGCACCCGCCCCCGACACACCCGAGCCGGCCTGGCTGGTGCGCGTGCAGCTGGAGCCAAAGAAAGTCAGCACGTACTGGTTTGCCCGCAAATACCCCAACGTGCTACTGCGGCAGGACACCTGGGACGGCCGCAAGCTGACCCTAAAGAAGGTCAGCCGCTACGCCTACTGGACGCACCCCGCCCCGGACAGTACGCAAGCTAAGTAGCAGTTGAAACGGCGCGCTTCAATTAATTGCCGGGCTAACCAGCCAGCTAAATTCGCTACGCTCTGGCGGATTGATTTTCAACGGGGAGAGGAGCTATTTTTCCACGACTGGCCATATCCCACACCAACACGGCCAGCACCACCAGGTATTCCAGCGCCAGCAGCCCAAGGTTTTCGGTGTAGGCGCTGGTTTGGTAAGCCGCGTAGGATAGCACAACCAGGCCCGACCATACCAGCGCAAAACGATACGGAGTGAATACGCTCAGCGCCACCAACGGCACTAAGTACCAGGGGTGAACCACCGTGGCATTGAAGTAGTACACGGCCAGCATAAGCAGCAGCGTACGAGGCAGCCGGGCCCAGGTAAGTGGCTTTTCCCGCCACGCCAACCCCAGCGCAAAGCTGGTGGTAAGCAAGGCCAGCGCCGGCCCGATGCGGGCAATTTCGTTGTAGGTCGTGATACGGTAGCCGATGGCTCGGAGCACGTAGTACACACTGGCGTTGAACTCGAACTTGCTGAAGTACAGTGTCAGGCTCCGGCTGATATTGCGTAGCAAATCGAGGGAAACGAACGGCAGGAAAATCAGCAGCAGCGTGAGGGCAGCCAACACACCGTAGAGTATGGTCCGCCGCCAGCCCAGCCGCCGGACCAGCAGTGGCAGCAGTAGTAGCGGCAACAGCTTGGTGCCCACTGCCAGCCCCAGCGCCCCCGCCGATAGTTGCCACCGGCCCCGCACCAACAGCCACAAAGCCAATAAAGTCAGGCAAATCATCAGGCCCTCAAAGTGCAGATTGCCGGTCAGCTCCACTAGCACCAAAGGGTTGAGCAAGTACCACAGCGCCCGGTGCGCGGGCAATTGAAAAGCACGCAGCAACCTGATAAGAAACACCGCCATAGCCCCTTCGGCCAGCAGCAGCACCAGCCGCATCAGCAGCACGGCGCCTTGTTCATTAGTCGGGAATAGCCCCGCGGCCATGCCGTACACCAGCTGGCACACCGGCGGATATACCGAGTAGTAATGCGGGGAATTCAGCTTAGGATAGAGAACCGTTAGCTCGGTTTTCACTGAAACCGGACTCTTACCGAAAAGACTATCGGCTGCCGGGGTAAGGGCCCGGCGTGTGCTGGCCTCGGCCACCAGCTCGTCGGGGCGGTATTGGTAGGGGTTGACGCCTTGCGCTACGAGCAGGCCGTCCCAGCGGAAACGGTGGTAATCGTCGGAGAAGGCGGGAAGGGCCGGCAGCCACAACAGGCGCAGCAGCAGGGCCGCCAGCAACCCGGCACGCAGGGGCAAACCCGTTTTTAGTAGGACAACATACAAGCCAAACGCCACGGCCATTAGCCCCGCTAGTTGGCCGAAATGGGGGCGGGGGGTAGCATACGCCAGTGCCGCGTAGGCCAGCGCCGAGAGCAGCAAAACCAGCGCGTGCAGAAGACGGATACGGAGGGTAGGCAAGGCAACAGGGCAAGTTGAAGCGGGACGGAACCTAGTTCCGGTGCCGCAGGGAGTAATAGAAAATCAGGCTGTAGCCGACGGTGAGCATGAGGTGGAACGGAAGCAGGCCCCAGTCGCCGAAATAAAGCCCTGCCGCAATACCACCGGCAAAGTACAGCGCCAGTAACCCTTCCAGAATAGTAACGCCATCGAGCAGGGAACCGGTGCGGTAGCGGCGGCCCCGCCACGTGCCCTGTCGGCGGACCAACCCCAGCTTGGGCGTCCGGATGAAAGCCGATTGCCGGCCCAACCACCCCAGTACCACCGCCCGCGCGTTGTGCAGCGTCAGTCCCATCGACATCGACAAGAACAGCAAAAACTTCGGCGCAAACCGCCAGCTTGAAGCGCCGGGCTTGTCGAGTTGCCAGCTGCTATAGTAATAATAGATAAGGGGCACGAAAGCCAGCAGAAACACCGAAGCCAGCTGCAACAGCGGCTTGAGCTGCGGCAAATCGGCCCGCACAAACACCAGCGGCACGCTCACCACGGCCATCAGCAGAATAGCCACAAACACGCTGCTATTGAGCAGATGGAATGCCGCGTGCAGCTTGGTGGCGGCCGTTTGGTTGGAGCGCAGCACCGTGCCGAGGTGCTTGCGGGCGGTTTCGGCAGCGCCCTTGTTCCAGCGAAACTGCTGCGACTTGAGGGCATCCATAGCAGCTGGTAGCTCGGCGGGGGCTACCACCTGGGGCAGATAGCGGAAGCGCCAACCCCGTAGCTGGGCGCGGTAGCTCAAATCCAGGTCTTCGGTGAGGGTATCGGTGTGCCAGCCGCCGGCATCTTCAATGCAGGTGCGCCGCCATACGCCGCCGGTGCCGTTGAAATTGATGAAGTGCCCACCACTAGTCCGGCCTACTTGCTCCAGATAGAAGTGCGCGTTCAATCCAAACGCCTGCAATTCAGTGAGTAGCGAATAATCTTCGTTGAGGTGGCCCCAGCGGGTTTGCACCACCCCAATCTGAGGCGCATCAAAATAAGGCAGCGTGCGGCGCAGGAAGTCGGGCTCGGGCACGAAGTCGGCATCGAAAATGGCAATGAACTCCCCGTTGGTTAGCTCCAGCCCGTGGCGGAGCGCACCCGCTTTAAAGCCCTGGCGGTCGGGGCGGCGCACGTGGTCAATGCGCAGGCCCTGGGTTCGGTAGTGAGCCACGCGGGCGGCCACTAAGCCCACGGTTTCGTCGGTGGAGTCGTCGAGGACTTGCAGGTGCAGCTTGTCCGGCGGATAGTTGAGGGCGGCGCAGGCATCAAGCAGGCGTTCCACCACAAACACTTCGTTGTAGAGCGGCAATTGCACCGTCACGCGCGGCCACGAAACCGGCGCGGCTGGCTCGGGCGGCAACCCCTGCGCATAAGCCCGCAGCGCCAGCCGGGTCAGCTGAAACTGCGTGAGACTGAAGCCCAGGATAAACACCAGACATAGCCCGTAGAGCACCAGCAGCGTGATTTCAAGAAAGAGCATTCTGTTTTGTAAGAAGCTAGGAGCTAAAAGCAGGAAGCGAGGAGGTAGAAGCTGAAGGAGAAAAGGGAGTGAAAGAAGGAAGCAGAACCGGAAGCGGAGGGCGTCACGCACAACTTCTGTCTTCTAGCTCCCAGCTTCTACCTCCTTGCTTCTTCCCTCACAAATAGCGGAAAATAGTCCAGAGAATCTTGTAGCCGGCACCCAGCGTGCCGCGTACCGTGCCCGATACTTTGCTGACACCGATGCGGCGGCGGTAGCGCACGGGCACTTCGGTGCTGCGCAGCTTGAGCTTGGCCGCCTTGAGCTGCATTTCCACCGTCCAGCCGTAGGTGGTATCCTGCATACCGATACGCTGCAAGGCCGTAGCCCGGATTGCCCGGAAGGGCCCCAGGTCGGTGAATTGCGCGCCGTATAGCCGTTTGAGGAGCGTGGTGGCCAGCCAGTTGCCGAAAATCTGCTGGGGCAGCATCGAGCCGTCTTCGCGCTGGCCCAGGGCGCGGGAGCCAATGACCATATCCACCTCGCCGCACAAAATAGGGGCTAGCAGCAGCGGCATTTCCTCGGGGTAGTCGGAATGGTCGCCGTCCACGAACACAATAATATCGGGCTGCTCGGCGGTGGGGCGGGCAAAGCAGCGGGCCATGCCAGCCAGGCAGGCGTGCCCGTAGCCGGGGCGCGGCTCGCGCAGTACGGTGGCCCCAGCCGCGCGGGCTACGGCACTGGTTTGGTCGGTAGAATTGTTGTCAACGACGATAACCTCGCGCGCCAGGCCCGCCGGAATTTCTGCTAGCACCAGCCCTATCGACTGCTCTTCGTTGTAA
The DNA here is from genome assembly GCF_017313265.1 of Hymenobacter telluris. Lineage (GTDB taxonomy): Bacteria > Bacteroidota > Bacteroidia > Cytophagales > Hymenobacteraceae > Hymenobacter > Hymenobacter telluris. The sequence goes on from NZ_JAFLQZ010000008.1 coordinate 16,566, forward strand.
GCGGGAATGATAACGTCAATCAGGGGCATTGGGCGAGAGAGAAGGCGGGAGGAAACTAACCGGCAGCCGCAACCGAAGTTGCATGCAGCCGCAAACTGCAAAGATGAGGTTTGAAACTTCAGCAAGCTGAGCTTCACGGAATTTTCACTGTGAACTAGCACTTTCACCGCGGTAATTCTGTACGGCAAGCTCGACAATTCGGTATCTTCGCCCCAGAAATTTCAGATACTGAATGGGGGCTTTACAAACAGATATGCTGCAACGTGCCCAGCGCAAGCGCCGGGTGGTGTCGTTGCAAACCAGTGGGGGGCTGTTTCTGGGTTACGTGCTCAGCCACAACCCCGACGTGCTGGTGCTGCGCACCATCACCCGCCAGGGCCTGCTAACCGGCGTGCGCACCATTGGCCTCACTACTATTTCGCAGGTGCACTTCGACGACCGGTACGTACGCCTGATTGAGTTCAAGGAGCATAACCCCGAGGCCGTATATGGCCTGCCCACTGCCCCCGACGGGCTGGAAAATCAGTATCTGACGGTGCCGGTGCTTTTGCAGCGCGCCCAGGAAGTACACCAACTGGTAATGCTCGAAACCCAAGGCGACAACGACCTGTACGGCTACGTGCTGCGCCTTTCCGAAGACGAAGTATTACTGGAAGTGTACACGCAGTACGGCGAAACCGACGGCCGCACCGTGCTCAACGTGGATGATATCCGCAGCGTAATCTGGAGCGACGAGGACACCCGCACCATCGAGCTGCTGCTGAAGCAGCACGGCCCCGCCGAAGACAAGGCAGGAGGGGAGTAAGGCCCTTCAAAGCAGACCGTCGGTGCTTCCAGGCATCGGCAAAAAGCAGATATGTTCATCCAGCCAGCTGGTTTTGCGTAAGCGGGCTTGAATCCATCTGCTTGACTTATGCGCTTTCCCTGCCTCCTGCTACTGTTGCTGCTTGCTCTACCCTTCTCCAGCCGGGCCCAAACGCCTCCGCCGGCTCTCAACGCCACGCTCGATGGCTACGAGTACCCGTTTCCGGTGCAGCTACTGCCGCTGAAAGTGGAAGGCCAGCAGCTGCGCATGGCCTACATGGACGTGCCAGCCAGTGCCAAAGCCAACGGCCGCACGGTGGTGCTGCTGCACGGCAAAAATTTCTTCGGGGCATATTGGCGCGAAACCATCAAGGCTCTGTCGGCAGCTGGTTTCCGGGTGGTAGTGCCCGACCAAGTAGGTTTTGGCAAGTCGGATAAGCCGGATATCCACTACTCTTTTCACCAGCTGGCCCACAACACCAAGCACCTGCTTGATACGCTGGGCGTGCGGCGGGCCGTAGTGGTAGGCCATAGCATGGGTGGGATGCTGGCCACCCGTTTCGCGCTGCTATACCCCGAGGCCACCGAGAAGCTGGTGCTCGAAAACCCCATCGGGCTGGAAGACTACCGCGTAGGCGTGCCGTTTCAAACCATAGCCCAGGCCGAAGCCACTGAGCGCAAAAGCACCGAGGAAAGCATCCGGAAGTACCACGCCACTTACTATCCCAACGGCTACCCTAAGGCCCACGACGAGTGGCTGCTACCCCTGGCCGCCCAAACCCGCCACCCCGATTTCCCACGGGTAGCCCGCGCCAACGCCCTCACCTTCGACATGATTTATCAGCAGCCGGTGAGCTACGAATTCAGCCGGGTAGCCGTGCCCACGCTCCTTATCATCGGGCAAGCCGACCGCACGGTGGTGGGCAAAGGCCTCATCAAAGACCCAAAAGTGCTGGCTGCTATGGGCCAATACCCCGCTTTAGGCCAGCGCACCGCGGCCGCCATCAAAGGCGCCAAGCTGGTGCCGCTACCGGGCGTCGGGCATATTCCGCACCTGGAGGCCACACCACAGTTTCTGGCGGCGCTACTGGCATTCGTGCGGTAAGTAAGGCGTCTGGCAGAGCACGTTAGGCGGTGGTTTTCTGCTGTTCGTCGGCTGATGGTTGAAGGCTTGCTGAAAATTGCGTAGTTCGGTTTTTTATTGCTTTAGCCGCTACCGAACTACGTGGGAATTCTACTCGCTTTCTTAGGAATAGCTATTCTGTTTTTGCTGTGCCGACCAGTTATATCATTGGTACATGAGTTAGGCCACGCCACAGCAGGGCGTTTGTTGAGCGGCCAGCCAGTAACTGTATTTGTGGGTTCCTATGGTCAGGTGGAAGATAGCCTGAAACTACCTCTAGGACGAACTTCCCGGCTGTACGTCCGCTGGAATCTGCTTAAGTGGTCGGGCGGATTATGTAAATTCAATGATCCGCTGCATGGTCTTGCTGGGTTTTTGATGATACTGGCCGGGCCAACCATGCCTGTAGTAGTGGCTACTGTACTGGTGTGGTGGGCTTTCAAGTACGATGCCAACGATTTACTACGGGTGTGGAGCTTATTTCTGTTGATCTTAGCAGTGCCTTCTATGCTTTGGAATCTGGTTGCCAGTTCCTCCCTGGTACTACTGGCCGATGGTTCCCACACTACCAACGACGGCAACCAGTTACGGATACTGTGGCAGCGGCGGCGCTGGCCTGCTGCTTACACACAGGCGCTGCTAGATTACTATGAAGGCCATTACGCAACAGCAGCCCCGGTTCTTGTCCACCACCTCAACCTGCCTTTCAATCAGGAAGACAACATTCGTATGGCCCTTTCGGCGCTTATTCAAACCAACGAGTACGAGCAAGCCCGCGAAATCCTTGAGAAGTATGGTAACCGCTACCAACCAACGGCAAACGACCTAGTTAATCAAGGAGTGATAAAAGCGCATTTCAATGAGTTAACGGAGGCATTCAGCTGCTATGATCAGGCGCTTGCGCTGGCTCCGGATAACCATTTCGCCTTAAACAACCGAGGCTACACCTACATTAGAGCGAAGCGCTACGCAGAGTCAGTGGCCGATTTTCGCCAGGCTTTAGCCATAGATTCTGAGTTTGCGTACGCGCATGCCAATTTAGGACTGTCCCTGATTATGCTCGACCAAGCAACGGAAGGGCTTGAATGTATCCACCGTTCTCTGGCACTCGATGACACCAATTCGTATGCCTACCGCAACTTGGGTATCTATCATTTGCAGCGTGGTGAGTTAAGCGAGGCTCAACAACAGCTCGACCGTGCCTGGCAGCTTGATCCGCACACCGACTTGCTGAGTGACTATCGTAGGCAGTTGCAGGATTTGATGGAAGGTGCAAGCAACTGCCGCGCAATTGTTCCGTCCAGTTAGCCAGCAAACTACGTAAGCACTTCGAGCGGTAAGCTGAACCTTCGGGTGCGAGGTGCTAAGTTGCGCGCCCATTCCAGTGACCGTTCCTTTTTATGTACAAAAAATCTTTGCGCTGGCTGCTGCCTTTGCTGTTGCTAGTGTGGGCGGCCGAGGCCCAACAACGGCCAGTTGCCCCGAAACCTGCCGCCGTTCAACAGCGGCCGGCAACTCCTAAAAAGCCGGTTCGGCGTCCGGCAGTTCGCCCCAAAACCACCAAGCCCGCCCCGAAACCGGTAGCGCCCAAGCTGGAACAGGCGGTGGTAGTGAGCGTGAGCGACACCATTAAACGGCGTTTTATTGTGCCGCAAGTGCAAATGGCGAATGCCGCCGTAGCCGCGCGTATCAATCTGGGTCTGGCCGATGCTGCTTTGGGGGAGGATTTGGAGGATGTGCCCCAGCCCCTCACGGCCTTGGCCGCTATTGAGCAGGCGCACATTGAGTTTGAAGCCGGTAAAAGCGGGTTCACGGAGTCGCGCTACGAAGTGCTCTACAACGACCACAACCTGCTGTCGGTGGAGTGCATATCCGAATATCTGGGCGCGTACCCTTCCACCGTACGGCGCCACGCCACCTTCGATTTGCGTACCGGCCGCCTGCTGGAAGTGCGCGACCTGATTGCTGATACCGTGGCCCTGCGGCAGCGTTGGCAGCAGTCCATCAACCGGCGCGTGACTGAGCACCTACGCACCCTACCCAACGAATACCCCCAACTCACCACCGACTCGGTCTTGTTGGCCGATGTAAAGCAACGCCTGTATTGGAATGACAGTCTCCACGCGGTGGAACTGCTGCCGGAAGAGCCTCGCTTCTACGATTTCGCCCTCACGCCCTTCGGTCTGATGCTGTACTACGACTTCGGTTTCCCCCATGTCATCCAGGCCTTGCAACCCGACCTGAATTACCAGTTCCTCTACGCCGACCTCAAGCCCTGGCTGAAACCCAAAGGACCGTTGGAGTTTTGAGGTGAATGGATGATTGAATTTCCGTCTAGTCATTTCAGGAATTCACCTAATCACCCAATCAACTCAGTATCCGCAGTGAGTCGGGGTGGATGAGTGGGCTGGCTTGGTAGCGGCCTTCGCGCGGGCCATTTTCGAGGTTGAGGACGCCACGGGGGCAGGCTGTGCTGCACAAGCCGCAGCCCACGCAGGCGGCCCGGATGATGGGCTCCCCGCGCTGGGCGTACTGCTTGACGTCAATGCCCATCTCGCACACGTTCGAGCAGTTGCCGCACGAAATGCACTGCGCACCGTTGGTGGTGATGCGGAAGCGGGAGAAATGCTTCTGCAACAACCCCAGATACGCCGCCATCGGGCACCCGAACCGGCACCACACCCGGCTACCCAGCAAAGGGTAGAACCCCACCCCAATCACGCCCGAAAACACCGAGCCGATGGCAAAGCCATAAGCTCGGGACAGTGGATCGGTGATGGGTTGCAAGGCAGGCACTGCGCCCGAAGCGGCCAGCCATAGCAGCGCCGTCAGCAGCACAATCAGCACCAGCACCGTGTAAATGATGCGTACTTCCCAACGCCAAGCGGTGCGGCTTTTGTCGGAGAGGTGGCGGTAAGGGTCGCCGGCGGTTTCGGCGAGGCCGCCGCAGCCGCACACCCACGAGCAATACCAACGCTTGCCGTAGAAATAGGTGAGAATAGGCGTGCCTATAAAAGAAATAGCCGCACCCCAGAACACCATAAACACCCCCAGTCCCGGTCCGCCATCTTTCAGCAGGTACCCCACGGTGCCCGGAAACAGGTAATCGTATTTCAGGGGCCAGAAATAGCTGAAGTAATACTCGGGCCGCTGAAAAGCCAACAGCAAACCCGGCAACAGAAAGGCAAACCCCAGCTGAAAGAACATCACCGAAGCCGTGCGAATACGCTGGTACGGTGAGTGGCGGTATTTCCACAGGGCCCGCCCGCCCATTATCAGCACGGCCAGCGTGTAGAAAGTGCCGTACAGAAACCACTGGTCGGATGGCTTGTGGCGCAGGGCTTGGCTGAACGGGTCGAGGGCGTGCACCAACTGGTTGAGTGGCCCGAAGTTACCCTGGTCGTCGGGGCTGCTGAACCAGTAAAGCACCACGTAGAAACCGGTGAGCACCACGGCCGTCAGCCAGGCTATGGCACCCCGCCCAGTGCTGCCGCGCAGCCACAGATTATCCTGCCGTACTCCCGCCGGTTGGTGCCCAAACTTCCACCAGGCCCAGCCTAGCGTACCAATGCTGATCAGCGCCAGCGCCACCCAGAAGCAAATTTTAGCCCGCTGCGCATCGGCGTCGAAAGCCACTGTAGCCAGCGCAACCAAACCCACCCCAACACCCGTGAGCAGCGCTTTTTCAACGCCCGATGTGTGTGGAACGGGCGGCGGCGTTAGGATGAGGGGAGAGGTAGACGTGGAACTCATAAAACGAGAGGTAATAGATGGCCGCTGAGCGGTACGCACTTCACTGGTTTGCCTTGGCGCAACACCCGTTCCAGAGCGTGAGTCGTGCTAATGCTGTGTGCTGACCTTTAGAAGCTTAGCTAGGAAGTGAAGCAGTGAAAAAGGGTCTGACGAACTGAGCTAATGCAGATGCTCGTCATGGTCGTCATCGTGGTCATGGTCATGATGGTGGTGGTGGTGCGGAGCGTCGGGCTTGCCGAACAGGTTGAGGAGCGTCCCACCTAAGTAAAGTGCCGTCCAGCACACGTACAGCCAGTTGTAACCCACCGGAGTGGAGTTGGTGAAGTAGTGCAGAATCAGGTGGGCTCCGGCACTCATTACCAACCCCGTGACGGCAATAAACTGAAAGCTGTTGAGCGCGCTGGGGCGGTATAATTTGTTGAAATCCATCGGGGGCAAGTGAAAGCCTATGGCGTTGGCAAGTGAAAGTAGCCTTTATTGAGAATATGAAAACCGTACTAACGGCCAGAGGACGGTACGGTTGAGAGGCCAGCCAATAGCTGCCAACGACTCAGCAGGCCGCGGCGCCGTTTCAGCGTTACGGGGTGCGCTGGAAACTGCTCGTTGAATTGCCGGATAATAGCGGGTTCGTGCTGCCGGAAAAACTCCGGGTCGAAATTGGCGGCGCTCAACTCCTGCAAGACAGTGTGCACGGGCGTACTGGTTTGCAGCCAGGTTTGCCACACATCGTGGCGCTGCCGCAACCCCATAGCATTCATCCCCGTGACGGCAAAGTTAGCGTCGGGCCGGAAGTTGATGCGTAGCGCATGCCAGGTGGTTGGGTGCTGCCAATAGAACGACTCTTCGCCCGCCACTGGCACTACGGGCACGCGGCCGTAGATCTGGTATTCCAGATTAAAAAACTTGGCTGAGTTGAACCAGGCACCGCGCCGGTAAGGCAGCGGCTGGCCGCAAATAGTATGGGCCACGGTTTCGCCCTGGGCGCGGCCAGTGTACCAGAGCTGCTCAATGGCGGTTTCGTTGGCTCCTGGCTGGCGGTGCTGCGCGCAGTCGCCGGCCGCAAACACGCCGGCGGCACTGGTTTGCAGCAGCTCATTCACCAGAATGCCCCGGTCGGTATCCAGGCCGGCGGTTTGTGCCAAGGTTAGGTTGGGCGTTACGCCGGTGGCTATGCCCACCCATTGCGCTACTAACTCTTCGCCAGTGGTAGTGCGCACGGCCCGCACCCGGCCCTCGGCATCGGGTAGCAGTTCGGCCAACTCGGTGCGGTACCGGACGTTGATGTGGTGCGCCTGGAGCTGCTGGTTCACCAGTTCGGCTTCGGGTTTGGGCAGTACGGAGGCCCAATAGTGCTCGTCACGGACCAGCAACGTAACCTGAATGCCGCGTGAGTGCAGCATTTCGGCCAACTCAATTCCAATCAGGCCCCCGCCCACTACCACGGCGTGCCGGATGTTGTGCGTTTCGCGGGCCATTTTAGCCAGGTCGGGCAGAGAGTATAGTCCTTGCACTCCGCGCAGGTGCTGGCCCGGCCAGTTGGCAAAGCGGCTCACAGAGCCCGTAGCCAGCAAGAGCTGGTCGTAGGACAGGGTGTGCTGGTTGCTTAAAAGCAGCTCTTTGCGCTGCGTGTCCAGGCTGGTGGCAGTGGCATACACCAGTTCCAGACGGTTTTCCTGCCAAAACCAATCTTCATACGGCTTGATGTCTTGATAGCGCAAATGGCCCATGTACACGTACATCAGCGCCGTGCGGGAGAAATGATGGGTGGTTTCGTCGGATACAATGGTAATCCGCGCCTCCGGGCGTAGGCGGCGAGTGGTAATAGCTGCCGTTACGCCCGTAATTCCATTGCCGATAATAACTAAGTGCATAGGCGAAAAAGATACAACGGGCAGCTCAATGACCCGCCAGTTAGCATGAGAATTGGAAGGAGCCGAACCATCAACACTGCTGGAAACACGCAGCCCACAATTGCTTAGGAAACATAGGCTGCTGGCAGACGATACCACGCTTACAGTGAAGGTGCCCTATACAAATCCTGCTGAGATGTATAAGTTTGAATACTTTATACTGTAGCTACATAATTAGTCTATTGTATTGGCTTTCAAGTATTTTTTTATTGGTGCACTGTAAATGAGTGTTCTGAACGGGTTGCCGGCTAGCTGTGAGGCCTGCCAGGCAATGGGTAACCGGTTGAAAGCGTGCTGAACAACGCGCGCTACGGCTTGTGCTATACAACTTCACTATCATCGGCGCGTAAGAGAAACCAGGTAGTACCTCACCTCAATTCTCACGACCATGATACTAGATAAATTGTTCGGTAAAGACGAAGTCAACGATAACGACAAAGAAAACAGTGAAATAACGGACAACCAGCCCGGACCCTACAACGAAGAGCTGGAAAAAGAAAAAGACTACAAAGCCGACCAAAGTAATGGCAAAGAAGCCAACGACCCTTCGGCTCAGCGCAACACCGGGGCCCAGGGCTACACCCAGCGCAGCAACCAGAAAGACCAGCTAAACAACTTACACATTGGCGGCAGCGAAACTGAGCCGCAGGGCGGCAACGACCATAGCAACTCAGGCGAAAATTCCAGCGGCCCCGGCTTTGAGTCGGAGGGCAGCGTTGAGCTGGACCACCAGCTACGTACCCGCGACCAGAAATTCGGGGAAAGTACTCCCAGCGGCCCTGCAAAACCAGTAGAAGATTAGCCTACCGGTTCAGTGCTGAGAGCAACAAAAAAAGCCGCACCGAATACCGGGCGCGGCTTTTTTTTGCTCTCAGTTGCTGCATAGCGCTTTATTGAGGAGCGCCGAACCGCTTGCCAAACAGGAAGTACACCGGTACGCCGAGCGCCACCAGCAGCAAGCCCATACCCGAGTCTTTGGCAGTAGCCGGCGACACGAGCAGCACCACGCAGAAGGCCGACGCCAGCACCACGTATAGTAGCGGAATAACCGGGTAGCCCAGCGCACGGTAAGGCCGCGGCGTGTCGGGGCGGGTGCGGCGCAAGATGAAGATGCCGATGATGGTAATAACGTAGAACAGTATCACCGAGAACATTACGTAGTTCAGCAACTGCCCATACGAGCCCGACATGCACAAGCCGCAGGCCCACAAGCACTGCGCCCACAGTGCCACGCCCGGTACGCCAGCCTTGTTGAGGCGGGCCATACCCGGAAAAAACAGGCCGTCTTTGGCCATGGCGTAGTAAGCCCGGGCACCGCTCAGAATGATGCTGTTGTTGGCCCCAAACGTGCTGATCATAATCAGAACGGCCATGACGTACGCCCCGGCCCGGCCCAGTATGCTTTCGGCTACGGCGGTGGCTACCAGGTCGTTGTTGGTGTACATGATGCCCCGGCTCACCACGTCGGTGGCGGCGGCGGTAGGGTCGCCGTGCAGGGGCAGCACCAGCAGATACACCAGGTTGATGAGCAGGTACAGCGCCGTAACGATGCCCGTACCAATGGCCATGCTCAGCACGATGGTCCGCTCGGGCCGCACAATTTCGTCGCCGGAAAAGCCGATGTTGTTCCAGGCATCCGAGCTAAACAATGAGCCCGTCATGGCCAGCCCAATGGCACCAACTAGGCCCCAGGTGCTCAGCGGCACCGACTGGCCGGTGGGCGAAAAGCTGGCCGCCCGCCACATATCATGAAAATTGAGGTCCACGGCCTGGTCATTGATGCCGAGGGCCAGCCCAAACAGAATGAGCAAGGCCAAGGCAACCAGCTTGGTGCTCCCGAAGATATTGGAAATCAGCTTGCCCCCGCGCACTCCGCGCGAGTTCACCCACGTCAGGCCCACCAGCATAAGAATGGCCAGCAACTGCACCGAGTTGAAATGAAACGACCCGATGCTGAACAAGATATTCGTTTGGCTGAACCACGGCAGCAACACGCCGGTGAAGCGGGCAAAGGCCACCGCCACGGCCGCAATTACGCCGGTCTGAATCACCAGAAACAACGACCAGCCGTAGAGAAACGCCACCAACTTGTTGTAGGCCTCGCGCAAATACACGTACTGCCCGCCCACCTTCGGAAACATGGCTGCCAGCTCGCCGTAGCTCACGGCCCCGGCCAGCGTGATAAATCCCGTCAGGACCCAAACCACCAGCAGCCAGCCGCTGGAACCTACCTGCCGCGAGATGTCGGCAGAAACGATAAAGATACCGGAGCCAATCATGCTGCCGGTTACAATCATGATGGCGTCAAAGAGCGTAATGGCCCGCTGAAAGTGGCCTTGTGGTTCGGACATAAAGGAAGAGTCAGAGTTTGGGATGGAAAGATAGTCGGATTTAACAGAGACTATCTAGCCGCTTTGCGCCCAGCCCTGGCTTTGCCCCATGCAGCATTCCGGAACGCTCCGGCTTGCATGGCGGCTATTTCTTGCTGAATGGCTTTGGGTCTGCCTGTTGCGTGCCATCTACTTTGTGGCGTACTGCTTTGGGCCAATGAGTGATAATGGCTAGCCAGCCCGCAGAATAACGTAGAGCGAACCGGCCGATACCACAATCCACAGCACCACACCCAGCACGTAGGGCCTGCTGCCCACCGACTTCAGCACGCGCCCCGACAGTGCGGCACCAATGAAAAATAAGGTCACTGTAAGGCCTATTTTGGCCAGGCCCACCAGCACGGGTCCGAGTGGTTTGGCGGCGGGCACGAAAGTGTTGACCAGCATGGCCCCAACAAAACCCAGTATGAAATAGGGAATCTTGATTTTCATGCCCTTCTGTTTGAATAGCAAGGCCGAACCAACAGACACCGGAATAATCCAGAGGGCACGTGCCAGTTTTACGGTAGTAGCTACTTGCAGGGCCTCGTTGCCGTAAGCAGCAGCAGCTCCCACCACCGACGACGTATCGTGGATGGCAATGGCGCACCACAAGCCAAACTGATGCTGCGTGAGGTGCAAAGCATGGCCGATGGGCGGAAAAGTAAAAAGTGCTATAACGTTGAGCACGAACACCGTAGCCAAACTAACCGACATGGCCTCGTCGTTGGCCCGCAGAACTGGCCCCACGGCCGCAATAGCCGAGCCTCCGCAAATAGCGGTGCCGCACGAAATCAGGTATACTACGTGGCGGCTGAGGCCCAGCCACCGTCCTACGAAATAGCCCAGCAAGAGAGTACCGCCGATAGACGCCACCGTGAAAAGCAGTCCCTGTTGTCCCGCCTGTACCGCCACGTGTGCATTCATGCCGAAGCCCAACCCGATAACTGAGAACTGCAATAGCTTAGGGGTGAGAGACTTGATGTGGGAAGCGAAAGGATTGCCCACTGTTTGCGCCAGCAACAAGCCCAAGGCCAGGGCTACCGGCGGCGAAGCCCAGGGAGTAAGGCAAAACAACAGAAGTACCCCGAATGCAACTTGGCGCCAAGTTGGAGCCCATGCAAATACTGTTTGTTTGCCTTGCTGATGAGGTGGCCTGTTGGTTGTGTCAGGAGCAAGTAGTTGCGCGGACGGTGGTGCTGGAGCTGAAGTGGGCGGCTGAGGAGGAATTTGGCTGGTCGGGAGTACCATGAAGAAGCAGAGGCAATTACTGTTGCAAACTTACAGCCCAGCTTCTTTGTATAGTTATACTTATATGTTATCAGGTATAGCTATTGGTTATCAGGTATGAGGCGGTTGGGTTTGATTTAAGTTATGACTTAGCGGGGTTGCTGTAGCTGCTCCTGGGCAAAACTCATAAACCGCTGAGCGGCACGGGTTAGCGGTTGGCCCTGTACCCATACCGCCTCAAACTGCCGCGACAAGTGCAGCCCCACCACCGGTATTATCTCCAGAATACCGGCGGCCAGTTCCCGGTCCAGCGCCCGCCGCGACACGAAACCCAGCGCATCCGGAGCAGCTTCGAGGTAGCTTTTGATGGCTTCCGTATTGTCCAGATACATGGCTACGGTTAGGTCGCTGAGCTTGATTTTCTGCGCCCGTAGCGCAAACTCCAGAATTTCGAGGGTGCCCGAGCCTCGCTCCCGCAGCACCAGTGGATGTGCCAGCGCGCTGGCCAGCGTGCTAGGGGGCGGTGGCGATTGGCTTAGCCGGGCGCTACGCACGGCTACCAGCTCGTCGGGGAGTAGCAGCTCATAGTGCAGGTCGCGGCTTTTGGTGCGGCCTTCCACAAATCCTACGTCCAACTCACCGCGCAACAGGGCATCGGCTACCTGCTCGGAGTTGGCATTGCGCAACGTCAGCTGCACCTGCGGATAGCGGGCCTGAAAAGCGGGCAGCAAGCCAGGCAGGATGTATTGGCTGAGGGTAGTGCTGGCCCCCAGGCGCAGGCGGCCGGCGGTTTCGTCGGGGTTGCGCAGGGCCAGCAGCTGGGCGGTGAGCACCTGTTGGGCGGCGGCTACTGCCTCGGCGTGGGCCCGAAGCAGGCGGCCGGCCTCGGTGAGGGTTACGCGGTTGCCGCGCCGCTCCAGCAGGCGCTGGCTGTACTCGGTTTCCAGCTCCCGAATATGCTTGGTAACGGCCGGCTGGCTGATAAACAGCTCCTGTCCGGCTTTGGTGAAGCTCAGGTGCCGGGCCACAGCGGCAAATACACGCAAACGAAAATCAGACATGCCGCAAAGTACGCAGAGGTGGCAAGCTAGGCCTAGCCCGGAGCTCGAGAAGCAGCAACGCCAACACCCTTACAGAGCCAAATCAGTTGGGCGGTATGGCTACCGGCCTACAAGGCAACCGTTACGTGACCGGGGCTACAAATGCCCGCATGGTCTTCGATAATACTGCCCAACCTAGTTAAAATTCGCTCCGGTCGTACCAGCTGCGCATGCGCCACGGGTCGCCTTTCTGCTTGCGCACCAGCACCAGGCGGGCCGAGCCGGCGCCCTGGAACTGCTGATTGTCGCGCTGCTCGATGCTAAGCTGGAAAGCCCGGTCCACGTACACCAGCGTATCCGAAAACAGGGTATCGGAGGTAGGCAGGTACTGAGTCCATTGCAGGTTGGACGTGCGCGCCGCCCGAAACAGCTTGTAGGTGGTGGCTATTTCCACGTCGCGGTTCCAGGTACGGTCCACGTTGGCCACAAAATCCCGAAACGTGAAGCTGAAACGCCGGTCCAGCAGCTGGCCGTAGAGCGTGGAATCGCGCAGTTGATAAGCACTGCGGAACCTATCAAAGAAGCCGCGGACCGTTACGGGGTTGCCCAGCAGCTGGTTGGGGTCGGTGGGCATGTCGTCCAGGCCAGGGGCGAAGGGGTTGCAGCCCGCCAGGATAGCGCCCACAGCCAAACTGGCCCCCAGCACGCGCAGATGGTTGTTGGCAGACGACGACGGGAGTGGGTCAGCGGGCATGAGTGAAGTCAGCAGTCCAGCTAAAGTATTTAAAAATGAAGAATTTATATAGGATTTTGCAGGTTTTCTCGTCGTATTGAGCCGCCAGAGCGAGTCAGGCAGTCACTCGGTTAAGAGGAGCGCGCCTAGTTACGGATGAAATACTTCTTCAAGTCCGTCCAGCTTAGCGCAGTAGAGGTACGTTGGTCGCGCCAGCCGGCTATTTTCCATTCGTTGTTTCGGCGCCGAACCAGCAGGCGAATGTTGCCTTCCAGCAGCGTTGCTTTGAACGCCGTATCTGTTTGCACGATGCGCAGCTGATACAGCGCCGACACCTCCGCCGAATCGGCCGTGAAAAATTGGTCGCGGCGGCCCGACAGGGTGAGCTGGTTTTGGGGCGAAGCAGAAGAACGGCGGCGCAGGCTGGTGAGGTAGTCGCGCTCCTCACTCACGCTCCAGTTGGCAAACAGGCTGGCGGCCGTGCCGGCCGAAGTAGGGTCGGGCACGAAGCGGTACTGCGGACCGCTGAAGCTCCGCTCGTAGTTCACCACGTTCAGCGTTTGTACGGCCGTAGTGAAGTTGGTAAGGAGAATGTCAATCTGGGTGGGGGCCAGGTAGTCACTGGCAGCATCCGGCGTTTCGGGCTCGCGCAAGCTGAAGCAGAAAGGAAGCAGCCCCAGCCACAACAGCGCATACGGCCAGCTGCTGTCCAACCGGCACCACCTACGTGCAGCTTCGGCTGCAACCGGTTTCCTACGAGATAAAGCCATGGCCTGAAGATAAACAGATTCGTTGGCAGAGCGCGCTTCGGCCGTTGAAGAAGCGGTTCAAGCGCCGTAACATCGGCAGCAGGTGAAGCGCACCGGAGCCCCTCGTGTGCGGACAGTGGGTGCCAGGGAAACAGCCGGCGAAAATAGGCCTTGGACGAGTTTCGTCGTATGAGACTACAGATTGCCACCACCTGCTGCCGAATACCTATTTTTGCCGCCCTCCCTCCGGCACTGCCGTATGTCCAAAAAGCTACTTGCCTTTCTGACTGCCCTCTTGCTGCTGGCGGCCCTGGCCTCCTACGTGTACTACCGGCGCACCATTGCGGCCGTGCCCGTTGATCCGTGGGCGCTGGTACCCGACGATGCCGTGCTGGTAACCGCCACCCGCGACCATCCCATGCTGGTGCGCCACCTCAAGGAAACCCAACTCTGGGACAACCTGCTGGCCGTGCGCTACTTTGAAGCCTTGCAGGACAATGTGGCTCTGGTGGATAGCCTGACGGGTGGGCGTAAGGTGGTAGAACGTTTTCTGGGGCGCAAAAACGTGCTGATGTCCATGCACGTCACCCAGCCCAACCAGTTCGACTTGCTGCTGCAAGTGCCCATCCTGAGCGTGCGAGAATACCGGCTGGTGCGCAGCCTCACCGATGCGCTTGCCCGCGACGCACACTTCCAGGTAACCACCCGCGACTACGAAGGCACGGTCCTGACGCAAATAAACGAAACGGGTACCGGCCGGGGCGTTACGTTTTTCAACTACCGCAACCACTTGCTGGTGAGCACCAGCCCCGCCTTGGTAGAGGCCGTGGTGCGGCGTGTAGCGGGCCCTGCCCAACCCACCGTAGCCGCCGAGTTCCAAAGCACCGAGTTCTTTCGGCTGCGCGACGTGGACGCTACGCTGCTCGTAAACTACCGCCGCTTGCCGCAACTGCTGGGCGTGTTTTTCCGGCGAGAATTGGTGCCGGATATCGGGGCAGTTACCAGCTTGGCCCGCAATGGCCAACTGGAAATGAAATTGGTGGGCAACAAGATGGTGTTCAAAGGCTTTGCCAATCCGGAAACAGCTGCCGGCAGCCTGCACGAGCAACTGCGCGGGCAACCCGCCCAGCGCCTGCGCATGGCCGACGTGCTGAGTTTACGCACTGCCTTGCTGGTACACCTGAGCGTAGGCCGGGTGGAAGCACTACGCGGCCCCCGCCGCCCGCCCGCTGCTCCGGATACAGTGGCCGTCGGTATCAATCCGCTGCTCGATAGTCTGGCGGCAGGGCTGGGGCAGGAGGTGGCTATGTGTTACCTCACGCAGTCGTCGGCGCGGGTAAGCCCGGTGCGGCTGGCGCTGGCGTGGTGCCCGCAGCCGGCGCGGCAGGCGTTGTTGCTGGGCCAGCTGCGGCGGGCCGTGGGCGCCAGTCCAGCTTTCGAGCGGGTGGGGCCTTATCAGTTATATACCACCGGAGTGCCCGAACTGCCCGCGCAACTGCTGGGGCCTTTGTTTGCGGGTTTCCGGCAGCCGGTAGTGGCGGTGGTTGGCAACTACCTGGTGTTCGGGGAAGACGCCGCCGGCCTGCGCCAGCTCCTGACCGATGTGGCCGCCGGCGAGGTGTGGGCCCGCTCGCCTACGCAGGTGGCTTTCTTGCAGGAAGCCCAGCCCCTGGCTCGGCTGCGGGTGATAGTGGATACGCGCAATGCCTGGAATCTGCTGCTGCGGGGGTTGGTAGAAGAGCGGCGGGCCGGGCTGCTGCGCAATGAAGTGTTGTTCAAGCGCTTCCCGCAGATAGCCTTGCAGTTTGTGCCCGCCAGCAACGAAGTAGAAACCGGCGCCCAATACTTCACCGAGCTGATTTTGCGCCACCCGGCGGTGGGGCCGGCCGTGGCGCAAACGCAAGGCGCCAATGGAACTGGGGCGGTGCTTACTTTCAAAACGCCTCTCAGCAGCGCGCCCATGCTGGTGCCGGTAGGGGCCACGCGCTCCGGCGTGTTGGTGCAGGACGCCGCCCAGGTGTTGCACTATGTCACGCCCGAAAACGCCGTAGCCTGGTCCGACTCGTTGCCGGGGCCGTTGATTGGCAGTATGCAGCGGCGTACGGTGGCCGGGCAGCCGGGGTATCTGCTGGCTACTGCCGGGCAGCTACACTGGCTGAACGTGTCCGGCCGGTCGGCGCCTAATTTCCCGCTCAACCTACCCGATTCGGTGCAGGCTACCGCCCTGAGCGTGTCACCAGCCAGTAACGACAAAACACCGCCGCGGCTGCTGGTAACGGGTGGCGGCGGCAACCTATTTCTTTACGATACCAACGGCAACGCCTACCCCGGCTGGCAGCCCCGCCGCTTCGATTTCAACTTGGCCGCGCCGCCTTTGTACCTGACTGTAGGCAACCGCGACGTGATAGTGGTGCTGCTTGAAAACGGCTACGTGTATGCCTGCGACCTGCAAGGTGGGGTGTATCCTGGCTTCCCCATCAGTGTGGGGGCGCGGCTGCAAAGCACCGCCCTGGCCGAAACGGGCGCAACGCTGGGCCGCACCCGCCTGACGGTGGTCAATCAGCACGGCGAGCGAATTACGTTTTCGTTGGCGGGAGAGGTGCTGAGCCGAGCCCGCGTGGCCACCTGGAGCCGTACTTCGGTGTTTCGGTTGGTGCCCGACCAGCGCCAGCGCGGTTACGTGGTTAGCCGGGAAGAAGGCGGCCAGTACGATTTGTTCGACCCCACGGGCCGCCGCCTGCTGAGCCGGAAGTTTCTGACCTCGGCGCCAAAGTCCACCCAGTTTTTCGACTTCGATGCTGCCCGGCGCTACTACGTGGTTACCGAAACCGGCCCGCGCCAGGCGTATATCTACAACCAGCAAAGCCAGCTGCTGGGCGGGCAGCCGTTTGAAAGCAGCGCCCCCACCATAGGGCTGGAATACGATGCCTCCAACAAAATCTACCACCTCTACCGCACCGTAGATACGGAGCTGCGCCGCACGGATGTGAAGTGGTAGAAGGTGGAATAGTGAGGTGGTGAGGTGGTGAAGTGGTGAAGTGGTGAGTTTGACGTTCTGCCGGCGCCACTTGCGCAGATGGAACGTCAAACTCACCACTTCACCACCTCACTACTTCACCACCTCACCACTTCACCACCTCACTACTTCACCACCTCACTATTTCACCTATTCGTGAGCCAGCCCTTGCGGTAGAAGTAATAGATTTGTCCAATTACCATGAGGCCCATAAGGGTGAGCACACCGGGGTAGCCCCAGGGCTGGTACAGCTCCGGCATGTTGGCGGGGTTGGGACCGGGCGGCGGGGCTTCGCGCGAGAAGTTCATACCGTACACGCCCGCCACGAAGCTCAAGGGAATGAAAATCGAGCTGATGATGGTCAGCACTTTCATCACCTCGTTCATGCGGTTGCTTTGGTTGGACATGTACAAATCCACGAGGCTGCTCACCGATTCGCGGTAGGTTTCGGCTAGCTCCAGGGCCTGAATGGCGTGGTCGTAACTGTCGCGGAAGTACATCTTCATTTCCTCCGATACTACCTCGTCGGGCTGGCGCAGGATTTCGGCAATCTTCTCCCGCTCGGGATACACCAGGCGCCGGAAGCGGATAATATCCTTCTTCACTCGCAGAATCCGGTTGAGCACCCGGCGGTCGGGGCGGTCCTGCAAAATCCGGTCTTCCAGCTTCTCGATGTAGTCGCCGATGGCGGCCATGGTGGGATAGTAGTGGTCGAGCACCACGTCGGTAATGGCGTAGGCGAGGTAGAGCGGCGGCTTGCGGGTGAGCTGGCTGAAGCCGGAGCGAATCCGCTGGCGCACCGTGTTCAGGCAGTCATGGTAGTCATCCTGAAAGGTGAGGACGTAGTTGGGGCCGGTGAACAAGGAAAGCTGGTCGTCGTCGATTTCCAGCAGCGTAGTAAACTCGGTCATGCGCGACACCAGAAACAGGCGATTGTCATCGAACACGTCCACCTTGGCCCGCTGGTAGTCGCCCAGCACGTCTTCCATCTGAAGTGGGTGCAACTGAAAATCGTCGATGAGGCGCTGCATCAGGGGCAGGTCGTCGTAGCCGCGCACGTCAATCCAGTGGCGCAGTTCGGGGTGGGCCCGGAACTCGGTCAGCAGCTCGTCGTAGCTGGCGTACTCGTTTTCGGTGTAGTGCTGCTCGTCGAAGGAAAGCAAAAACAGCCGCGGCTTGTACGAGCCCTCCCGGATAGTGAGCGTGCCGGGGCGGTTGCCCACCTGCTGCTCACGGGCCAGCTGCGTAGCTGACCGGTCGGCTACCGAGGAAAGATTTTGTTCGTCGGGAACTGGTTTCTGCTCAACCAGCTGATCGGAGGGGGAAGAAGAAGCCATAGAAGCATTGAAAGCCCTGAAAGGTACGGCGCAGGCGGCAACCGCAGCTGTGGTGGGTGGCAGAGGTAGCCGTAGGCAAGAGGCGCAGGAAAGTCCGCTACTTTTGCCCCCGATGCCACCTGTCCCAACGCCTACCTCGGAAACTGCTCCCGCCTCGGGTACCCGCCGCTTTGTACGGGGTTCGTTGGGTTCGGGTGTAGTGGTAGTGGCACGGGGGGCGGGGGCATTGCTACTCAACAAGCTACTGGCCGTGTACGGCGGCCCCGGCGGCCTGACGCTGCTGGCCCATTTCCAGAACCTGCTGGCCATGCTCACGATGCTGCCCAACGACGGAACGCACGTGGGCGTGGTGAAATACCTGGCCCCGCTCACCCCCGGCAACTCCCGCTACCGGGCGTGGCTGGGCGCGGCGGTGGTCCTGAATTGTGGCGCTTTGCTGCTGGCTCTGCTGGCGCTGAGCCTGGCTCCGGGGGCGTTGGCGGGCGTGTTTCATCCTACGGCCGGCTGGTTTCTGTGGTTTGGAGTGGGCCTCACGCTACTCACAGCGTTTGCGCTGCTGAATACGTTGCTGCTGTCGGCCAGTAAGTTGCGGGCGTACGTGGCGCTGAACGTAACGATGAGCGTGCTGGCACCGGCTGCTGTGGCCACCGTGCTACTAGCTGGCGGCTCCACTACCACGGCGCTGCTGGGCTATTTGTTTGGGCAGGGCAGTATGCTGCTGCCGGCCCTGTGGCTGGGGTACCGGGCGGGGTTGCTGCCGCCGTTGCGCCTGCGGGTAAGCGGCCTGGCCTTGCGGGGGTTAAGCAACTTCCTGCTGATGGCCGTGGGGCTGCTGCTATTTGGCAAGGCCGTGGACTTTGCGGTGCGGGAACTGCTGGTGCGGCAGTACGGCATGGGCCGCACCGATTTGTGGCAGGCCGTGGTTAAGCTCAGCGACAACTACACGATGGTGCTGGCCGCCACCATGAGCAGCGTGTATTACCCCAGGTTGGCCGCGTTGGCCACCCAACCAGCGGCGCAGCGGCAGTGGGTACGCACGGTGCTGCGGCTGGTGGTGCCGTTGGCCGGAATAGGGCTGCTGCTGCTGTATCTGCTGCGTAACTGGCTGCTGCCGTTGCTGTTTGAGGCCCGCTTCACGGCGGCTTCGTACCTGCTGGCGCCCCAGCTGCTCGCCGATTGGTTTCGGTTTACTGCCTGGCCGCTTGTTATGCTATTCACGGCGCAGGCGCGGGTAGGACGTTTCGTGGCAGTGCAGGCGGTGTCGGCGGGGCTGTACGTGGTGGCGCTGGCGGTACTGCTGCCGCGGCTGGGGCTGTTGGGGGCCGTGTGGGCCTCGGTGGTCCGGCAGGGGCTGTTACTGCTGTGGGTCGGCTGGTATTTCCGGGCGTACTGGCGGCGGTGAGGCGGCACCTGTGTAGTTCTTGATACCTTCCGGCGCTTACTGTGGGTCGGCTGGCAGTTAATTGTAGTGGTTTTTCTTACCAAATACTTGTTCTCATGCGTAGAGTGAACATTCTGTGGCTGGCTGGTGGGTTGATTATGAGCTTGTTGTCGTCGGTGAGCCAGGCGCAGCAGCAGTTGAAGCTGTGGTACAAGGAGCCGGCCGCCACCTGGACCGAGGCGTTGCCGGTGGGCAACGGCCGGCTGGGGGCCATGGTGTTTGGGCGAGTCAACGAGGAATTGCTTCAACTCAATGAAAGTAGCCTTTGGTCGGGAGGGCCGGCCAACCTCAATCCTAACCCTGCGGCCGCCAGCTACCTGCCTCAAATTCAGCAGGCGCTGTTTCAGGAAGACTACAAAAAGGCCGAGGAGCTGTGCCACAAGTTTCAGGGCCTGTACACGGAAGCCTACATGCCCCTCGGCGACCTGGTTATCAAGCAAGCCTTGGCGGGCACCGCCACCAATTACTACCGCGACCTGAACATTTCCGAGGCCACCACCCGCACGCAGTTCACTGTGGGCGGCATCCGTTACAGCCGGGAAATATTGGTTTCCACTCCCGACCAGGTACTTGTTGTGCAGTTGAAAAGCAGCAAGAAAGGCAGCCTCACCTTCGATGTAGCGGCCAGTAGCCAGCTACAGTTTACCACCGCGGCTGAGGGGGCCTCGGAGCTGGTAATGCGGGGAAAAGCGCCTTCGCACGCCGACCCAAACTATGTGCGCTACAATGCCCAGCCGGTGCTATACGAGGCGGCCGGCTCTTGCCGGGGTATGCGCTTCGAGCTGCGCCTGAAAGCCAGCAGCACCGATGGCACTATCAGTACCGACGCCGCGGGGCTGCACGTGCGCAATGCCACCGAGGCGGTGCTGTACGTGTCGGCGGCTACCAGCTTCAACGGCTACAACCAATGCCCCGACCAGAACGGCAAGGACGAGCATAAACTAGCCGCTGAGCAGTTGCGCCAAGCCGCGGCCAAAAGCTTTGCCGCTATTCGCCGAAGCCACGTGCAGGACTATCAGCAGTATTTCAACCGGGTGAAGCTGAGCTTAACCAAAAGCCCCGAGCCCAGCCTATCCACGCTGGAGCGGCTGAAGCTGTACGCCGACGGTGGCTCCGACCCGGCCCTGGAGGCGCTGTACTACCAGTTTGGGCGCTACCTGCTGATTTCTTGCTCGCGCCCTGGCGGGCAGCCGGCCAACCTGCAAGGCCTCTGGAACAACAGCGTCCGGCCGCCGTGGAGCAGCAACTACACCACCAACATCAACGCCCAAATGAACTACTGGCCCGCCGAGGCCGCCAACCTCTCCGAGCTGCATGAGCCGTTCATTGAGCTGATTAAGAACACCGCCGTAACCGGCCGCGAAACCGCCCAAAACTACTACCACGCCAAAGGCTGGGCGGTGCACCACAACTCCGACATCTGGGCTACATCCAACCCGGTGGGCGACCTGGGCAAAGGCGCCCCCACCTGGGCCAACTGGAACATGGGCAGCCCCTGGCTGAGCCAGCACCTCTACGAGCACTACCGCTTCACCAACGACACCAAATACCTGCGCGACACGGCCTACCCGCTGATGAAAGAGGCGGCCCTGTTCTGCCTGGACTACCTGGTGCCCGACCAGAGCGGGCGGCTGGTTACGGCCCCGTCGTCGTCGCCGGAAAACGTGTTTATCACCGAGAAAGGGGAGAAGGGCAGTATTTCGGTGGCGTCTACCATGGATATGTCCATCATCCGGGACCTGTTCACCAACCTCATCGAAGCATCGACCACGCTGGGAGTGGATGCCGATTTCCGGAAGGTGCTGCTGGAAAAGCAGGCCCAGCTGTTCCCGTTTCAGGTGGGCCGCAAAGGCAATTTGCAGGAGTGGTACAAGGACTGGGAAGATGCTGAGCCCCAGCATCGGCACGTGTCGCACCTGTTTGGGCTGCACCCCGGCCGCCAGATTTCCCCGCTGACCACGCCCGAGCTGGCCGCGGCCGCCCGCCGCACCCTGGAGCTGCGCGGCGACGAAGGCACTGGCTGGAGCATCGCCTGGAAAATCAACTTTTGGGCCCGCCTCCACGACGGCAACCACGCCTACAAGCTTTTGCGCAACCTGCTGCACCTCACCGGCCTCGAAAACACCAGGTACAGCAAAGGCGGCGGCACCTACCCCAACCTGTTCTGCGCCCACCCGCCGTTCCAGATTGACGGCAACTTTGGGGGCATTGCCGGCATCGGTGAAATGCTGCTGCAAAGCCACGACGGTACCATTCATCTACTGCCAGCCCTACCTGATGCTTGGCCAACGGGCAGTATTACGGGGCTGCGGGCGCGGGGCGGCTTCGAGGTAGACCTCAGCTGGCAGAACGGCAAGCTGATTGCCACTACTATCCGCAGCGTGTCGGGCACTACCGCCAAGGTGCGCTACGGCAGCAAAGTGGTGGAACTGGCCCTGAAACCCGGTGAAACCAAAAAGCTTGGTCCGGCTTTGTAACCAGCTTTCCGACAACGAAGCTGTTGCAGGAAGGTGAGGAAAGCTGGATGAGCACCGTACCCGGTTTTTGTACCTTATTTCTAGAAAAACAAAAAATAAGGTACAAAAACCAAGTGATGAACTGACCCTTCCTTCCATTTTGGAACGGGCCTGAGCTAGCGCCCAAACAACTTCCAACAAAATCAACCGCGCCTCAACGAAGCACCCTTCCGTATGTCCGCTGCCGCCGTTTTGCCGCTCGTTACCATTGTGGCGCTGTGCCACAACCACGCCCGGTTCCTGCGCCCGGCCCTGGATTCCATCCTGGCCCAAACCTACCCCCGCCTGGAGGTGATACTGGTAGATGATGCCAGCACCGACGAAAGCGTGGCCGTGCTGCGCGAATACGCCGCCGCGCACCCCGGGTGGCAAACGTTGTTGCTGGAGCGAAACGTGGGCAACTGCACTGCCTTCAACCAGGCCCTGGCGCGTACCCACGGCCACTACGTCATCGACTTTGCCACCGACGACGTGCTGCTGCCGGAGCGCGTGGCCCGGCAAGTAGTTGTATTCGAGCAGCTTCCCGCCGATTATGGCATGGTGTATTCCAACGTGCGGCTGATTGATGAAGCCGGCCGGTTGCAGCGGCTGTTTTACGCGCGCACGGCGGCGGGGCAGCTGCACCCCGCGCCGGCGTCGGGGTGGGTGTTTGAGCAGGTGCTGCGCCGTTTCTTTATCAGCGCGCCTTCCATGATGATGCGGCGGGCTACGCTGGAAGCCCTGGGTGGCTACGACGAAACACTGGCGTATGAGGATTTCGATTTCTGGGTGCGCGCTTCCCGCCACTGGCAGTTTTATTTTCAGGATGAGGTGCTAACTGAAAAACGCCTGCACCCACGGTCCAAATCCGCCCAGACCTACCGCCCCCACGACCCACTGGTGGCCTCCACTGTGCTCATTTGCCGCAAAGCCGCCGCTTTATGCCGCACACCCGCCGAGTGGGACGCTTTGGCGGTACGTATCCGCTGGGAGCTGCGGCAGGCCACCCGCTGGGGCAACCTGGCTGCCGCCCGCCAGCTCTATGCCCTGCTGCACGACCTTGGGCAGGTAGGCTGGGCGGACCGGGGAATTGGGGTGTATCTGAAGCTAAAGAAGTAGCCGCAAGGGGTTTTGCACGACATATTGGGAGGGTGGGTGCTGCTTCCGGCTAAGGGAAAAGCTGGCGCAGGGGAGTTGTAAAAGCAGGCGTATGGCGGTGCAACCGAGGCGCTGAAACCAGCAGTCAAGCGGGATTGAAGTATCTTTCGGGCACCAGCGTGCTTTTTTGTAATGCAGAAATGAAGGCTATTATCAACCATCAACCTGTTAGCTACCAGATAGAAGGGGAGAGCAGCCCGCCCGACAACCGGGTGCTGCTGGCCACCAGTATCGACCTGACGGCTGGTACTGCCTGGGCGTCAGCAGGCTACACAGTTGCCGATTTTCTGCCCGCCAACGCCCAGCAGCAGCTGGTTGACGGCTTGGCGGAACTGGTTCGAGAAGCATTGCGCGAAACCGGCCTGCCCGTCGCCGCCGATTTTCCGGTGAGTGATTATCACAAGCTCATCGGCGACGATACCAACCGGCACCTGGCCGTTATCAATATCACCAAGCAGTACCCTCAAGACCGGTTGCCGGTGCCGGCCGCTCTCTTGGAAGCGCGCGTGAGTGCCCTGTGCGGCCGCCCAGTGCACTCGTTGAACCCCTACGACAACGCCCGGATTTTTCATCTGCGCATTGTGCGCCCCGGCCGCTCCGACAACAACCCCCTGCACCGTGACGTGTGGCTGCCTAACTACGACAACTGCATCAACATTTACGTGCCCGTGGCTGGCAGCACCCCCAATTCCTCACTAACGCTGATTCCGGGTAGCCATTGGTGGCCCGAGAGCCAAACCGAACGGACGTTGGGGGGGGCTTTGTACAACGGCGCTGCCTATAATGTGCCCGGCGTGAAAGAAACCACTGAGGTGTTGGAGCTGATTCGGCCTAATCCTGACTTCGCCGAAGTGCTGCTATTCTCGCCGTACTTGCTGCACGGCGGGGCTATCAATTTAAACCAAGACGCCACCCGCATTTCGCTGGAAATGCGGTTCTGGCAGGCGTAGCGGCTGGCCCGGCATTCAACTCAGTATTCCACCCGGTACAGTTCCACCTTGCCTTCCTGCGCTACTAAGTGGCGGCGCGGAAACCACGTCAACACCGAATCAGCGGAGTAGCGGATGAGCTTGCGGGTCAGTTCCTCGTTGGTAAGAGTGCTGCGGTTGAGCAGTAGCCAGGTTGGCTCGCCCGGAATCCGTTGCACCGAGTCGCGGGCAAAGTAGCGGCGAAACCGCAACCCGGCCGGCACCTGGAAACCAT
The DNA here is from genome assembly GCF_017313265.1 of Hymenobacter telluris. GTDB lineage: Bacteria > Bacteroidota > Bacteroidia > Cytophagales > Hymenobacteraceae > Hymenobacter > Hymenobacter telluris. The sequence continues at coordinate 40,927 of NZ_JAFLQZ010000008.1, forward strand.
AGTGGAAATCGTAGTTGCGCAGCAGAAAATCATCGACAAACACCACGCCCCGCCCCGGCGCCGATAAGTGGCTTTGCATAATACGACGCTGCTCGAAGTGCGACGATACGGTGGGCTTGCGCATAAAGTACACCGGCCGCACCAGCAGCGCCCCTGCCACAGCCAGCAGCAAAAGCCCCGCCCGCCCTGCCGTGCCTGGCTGCAACCGGCCTGGCAGGTGCTTCCCGGCCAGCATCAGCCCCACAAACAACACCCCCAGCAGCCCGTACAGCACCGACCCTGAACTGTGCAGATACGCCGCCGCCAAGAGCAGCGCGCCACCTACAAACCAGTTGCCGCGGCCCGTACGCCAGAGGCGCTGCAAGCCAAAGCCAGCCGCTACGGCCAGCGGCGGCAGTAGCGGCGTTACCATGCGCGCCTGCAAGGAAACAGGGTTGTAGTGGGTGAGCGAAGTGCTACCCCACCAATAGAAAGCCACCGTAGAAACGGCCAGGGCCAGCCAAAAAGCAGCGTCGGTTTCGGTAGCATCAGCTGTAGCTGCCGTAGTGGCACGGCCACCAACTAGAGAGGCCGCCAGCGCCAACAATACGCCCATGCCAGTGCCCACAAAAAACGCCAGCGGCTGCCAGGTTACGCGCGCCGTTAGTGCCGCGGCGTTGCCCTGCGTGTAGTTGCCGTCGCTCATAAAGGCATTGGTTTGCTCGATGATGCGGTAGCGGTACAGCGGGTCGTGGGTGAGTACCTGGTAGTAGGCCAGATATGCGGCTAGTAAGCTGCCGCCTGCAAGTAGTGCCGCTACCCAAAATCGGCCGTGCTGTCGGCGGCCAGTGTCCCAGGCCAGCAGCCCCAGGTAAAAAGGCAGGTAGAACACCACCGTTTCCTTGCAGAGCAGCGCCGCAAAGCTCAGAACTGCAAACCCGCTGCCCCACAGCATTGGCCGTTGTTGTGCGGGCCGCCGCCCGGTAAGCAGCGCCGCCACGCCAGCCAGGCACCAGAACATCAGAATGTTGTCGGGGTAGAGGTAGGTGCTGAGGTTGAGTGTGAAATAGTGCAGCCCCAGCAGCAGCACCGCCCCGGCTGCCACTACCGGAGCGCGCCGCCGGTACAGCAGCCAAATCAATACGGAGCAGCCCAACGTGCACAGCAGCGGCCACAGGGTAGCACTGATAATGTTAATGCCCAGTAGCCGAAACAGCCCCGCCACTGGCCCAAAAATCATTAGCCGCTCCCGCAACGGGTCGTGGAGCAGGTGCTGCGGGTCGGGGAGGGGGCGGTAGGTGCCGGTAGCCAGGTCGTGGGCGTGGTGGGCGTAGAGGTAGTCGTCGAGGTCGTAGAGGCCCTCATGCGTCAGCTTGAAGAACAGCAGCGTCACCACGAGCACCAGCCCCAGTGACACATCAGGCAAACGAACTAATAAGCGTTGATTCACGCCCGCAAAGGTGCGGAAATAGTAGCTGCACAGCCAGAGAGTGGCAGAAGGATAGCAAGTAGCACGGCACTTGGGTAGCAGAATCGTTTTACTTTAGTGCCTTCAGCGCGGCTCGTTCAAATTAGCGTCTACTGGCCCCTTCGTCCACTCCTTCACTCCTTCACTCATTCACTTCTTCACTCTCTTCCGGCGCGTTGTGCTGCCCGCGCTGCTGCTGCTAGCGGCTGGTTGGGGGCTGGGCTGCTACTTTGAAACCAACGACGACCCGGCCATTATCCTGATGCTGCGCGGCACCACGGCGGCAACTCCGGTCGGCAACTTACACCTGTACTTTCACGGCTTCAGCAACTTGCTGGCGGCCTTGTACCACACCTGGCCCGCGCTGCCTTGGTATGGGCTAGTGCTGTACGGGCTGCTCTATGTGGCTACGGTTCTGGTATTCACTGTGCTCGATAGGCTATTGGTGAGGCGGGTGCCACCGAGTAAGCTTACGGCGCTGCTTATCCTGTTTTTTCTAACGGCCTGGCTGGAACACGGCTTGTGGTTCAATTACGTGCGGGTACCGGTGCTGCTGGCGGGGGCCGGCGTGCTGTTTGCTGCGCAAAGCCCCCGCCGCCGTTCGGCGTTGGTGGTGGGAGTAGTAGTGTTTGGTCTGAGCTGGTTGATTCGGCCCAGCATAGCCGTGCTGGGGCTGCTGCTGGCGGTGCCGGGAGCGTGCTGGCTGAGCGGCCGACGGGCCGGGCTTATCATAGCGGCGGCTGTTTTGTGGGCGGTGGGCGGAGCCGTTGTATTGAATATGTTGCGGACTCCGCAGGCCAGTGCGCTGCGCACCATTGACGTGCCCAAAGCCAACCTCAACGACTACCAGCTGCTCCGCCCCGTCCCTCGCACCGCCACCGATACCCTGGGCCTGCAATCTGTGCGCGCCTGGATGATGGCCGACTCCACGTTGGTTACAGAGGCCCTGTTCCAGCGGGCCACACGCTTCGACCTGGATTATTTTCTGCGCCACACTGCCCCAGCCAAACTGCGGGTGCTGTTGTCGTTGGTGCTGCGCGACTATTTTCCGCTGCTGTTGCTACAGGCAGTGCTTTGGGCCTGGGTTGCAATGTCAACTCAGGTAGCGGGGCGGCGCTGGTTCTGGCTGGTGCAATGCGGGTACATAGGCTTGGTGTTGATGCTGGGAGTGGGGCTGAAGCTGCCCCCCCGGCTTGGGCTGCCAGTCTTCGATTTTTGGGCGCTAAGCAATCTGATATTCGTGTTCCGCGCTGCAAGTGCAGCGCCCGAGCGGCGTTTGGTTGCCGTGTTGGCCGTGTTGGCGGTGGCAGCCGTGCCCTACACCTACAAAACCCTGCACCGCCGTACCGTACTGCAAGCGGAACGCCAGCATAACCAGCAGCTTCGGCAGCGCCTGACAGCTGCATTGCCGCCCACGGCGCTGCTAGTTACGGATGTGCTGCCGGCCACCTACAAATCGGCCAGCCCGTTCCGTAACCCCGATGCGCGGCCCGCCAAAATGCTCATGCTAACCGGCTGGACCACCGCCGACCCTTCGCAAGCCGCCTGGCGGCAACAGCTCACGGGCACTCGCAACTTCGCGGCAGGAATGCGGCACCTGGCGCAACAGGGGGCCACTGTGCGTTGGCTGCTCACTCCGCACGTGGCCAATCTGCTCAACCAGCAAGTACAAACACTGCCCGCGGTCAACGCAATTTCCCTGCTTCCTGATTATAAGCTATTTACTCAGCCCACCGATACCATTTGGTACTACCAGCCTGTTGTAGAAACAGCCAAATAGCCAGTAAAGACAAAATTTTATAGGGCCTTGGTTGAATTTAATCCGTGTATTTGGGGCTTCTGATTAGATACCTTTGCCTCTCCCTTCTCCCGCAATCCTTTCACTGCCATGATAGCCACCTCCACTTCCATCTCTCGCAGCGAGGTTCTGCAACACATCGAACCGTTCCTGCGCGCCAACTTGGGTACTTTTCTCAAGAGTGTCGAGGACAGCTGGCAGCCCTCCGATTTTCTGCCTGATTCGCGGCTGGATAATTTCTTCGATGAGGTGAAACTGTTGCGTGAGCGGGCCGGCGAATTAAGCTACGACCTGCTGGCTGTGCTCATCGGCGACACAATTACCGAGGAAGCGCTGCCCAACTACGAGGCTTGGTTTCATGAACTCGACCACCTCAACCGGGACCGTGACAACGGCTGGGCGCAGTGGATCCGGGGCTGGACGGCCGAGGAAAACCGCCACGGCGACTTGCTCAACCGCTACCTCTACCTCTCGGGCCGCGTAAACATGCGCGAATTCGAGGCCAGCACCCAGCACCTCATTGCCGACGGCTTCGACCTGGGTACCGCCCACGACCCGTACCGCGCTTTCGTGTACACCAGCTACCAGGAAGCCGCCACCAACCTCTCGCACCGCCGCGTAGGCACCCTGGCCCGCAAAGCCGGTGATGCGTCGCTGTCGAAGCTCTGCGGTATGATTGCCGGCGACGAATCGCGCCACGCCCGCGTGTACCAGACGTTCGTGGAGAAAATCTTCGAGGTAGACCCTTCTGAAATGATGCTGGCCTTCGAGGACATGATGCGCAAAAAGATTGTGATGCCGGCTCACTACATGCGCGAGTTGGGTGTGGAAATGGGCAAAACCTTCGGCCACTTCACCGATGCCGCTCAGCGCCTCGGCGTATATACCAGCCAAGACTACACCGACATCCTGGAAGGCCTCATCACCACCTGGAAAATCGACCAGATGAGCGGCCTGACGGACACCGCCGAAAAAGCCCGCGACTATATCATGGCCTTGCCCAACCGCCTGCGCCGCGTAGCCGACCGGATGCCGGTGCCGAAGCTGGAGTACAAGTTCAAATGGATTGAGTAGTGGCTCAGCTCAAGTGCCAGGCACAACAAAAAGCCCCCGCAGTAGTAGCTGCGGGGGCTTTTTGTTGGAATATTTATGCTGCCTACGGCTGGCCTTCCATTACCTGGCCCATCACCCATTTGCCGGTAGGGTCGAGGGTGTAGGTGATGGTGCGCGAACCGCCGGTAGTTGGCTCGGTAGCAGTGGTAGAAGCCGTGTTGCTGCTTACGGGGAAGGTGCGGCTCAGCATGTTGTTGGCCAGCGTGTAGGTGTCTTTGCCACCGTAGCCCACGCCGGCAGTACCCGTAATGTTGCCGGGGCCGCTGATGGGCGTGTAGCCACGCTCCGCAAACTCGTAGCCGTAGAAACCGCCGTTGGCCGAAGCTGCATCCGTGAAGATGTACACTTCCGGCTTACCGTTGCCGTTCAAATCGGCAGTTACGGCGTCGCGCACGGCTCCGTTGATATCGAGGCGCACGGGGTCGGAGGTGAGGGCCGCGCCCCGATACGAGCGGATGGTGAGCTGCCGCTGCGCTGCCGAACCGGTGGTCCGGATTTCAAAGCGGGCGTTACCCTGCGTCAGTTCTTTGGTGAAGCTTACAGGCTCAGTAGCCAGCGTATTTTCTGCGGTGGAAGCCGCAGTGGAGGTATCTTCAACAACACCCCGCGAAGAGTCGCAGGCAGTGGCGGCCACAACCGTGGCGCCGAGTAACACTAAAGCTTGTACTTTCATATGAATATGATTTTGGGAGAGTGTAGTGTGGAAAGCTGGATAGAGTACTTAACTGAAAAATCAGGACCAGTACGAAAGCCGTGAAAACCAACGCCGCGAAACCGATGCTTCAGTCGGCGTCAACCCCATATCGCCCAATCCGGCGCAACGGAATACCCCTGCAAGGTATTGTGTTCTATATGTAATACAAATTTAAGATACATAAATTACTGGTAGCAAGTAGCCTTTTATGCCTGAGAAAATGCTTTTCCAGTCTGGAAATCCTCTATTCGCCGAACTATAGTTTCTGTGTTAAATCATTTCAACCGCCTATTAGCGGGCCTGATTCTTATAGTCGACTTGCTGAAATGCACTCCCGCCCGCTGGTAGCGAATAATGCACTACGCGCTGCCCACCGCTGGGGCAGCAGTTGGGGTCGGCATCCAGATAGATGGGGAAGATGCGCACCACCTGCTGGCCTTCCACCCGGAACGTGTCGTGGCCCTTGTAGCCCTGGGCAGCAGGGCCGCTCAGCTCGGGCAAGGACAGAATACGGCGCCCCTGGTTAAGAAACTCATACCCCAGCAACTGCCCATACGAGCCGCTGCCCGCGTCGGTCACAAACACCAGCAGCTCCGGAAACTTGTCGGCGTTGAGGTTGGTGGCCACGGCATCCGAAACAGTGCCTTCTATGGCTTGGGTATTGGTAGCCAGCTCTTTGCCGCCTTTCTCCACCCGCATTTCCAGCTGGCGGTTGGCTCCTTCGCCGGTGGTTTGCAGCACAAAGCGATGGTCGCCCTCATTCAGCTCTTTCCGGAAGCTGACGGGCGTAGCCGGGGCAGCCGGGGCGGCGGTGCTGCGCAGGGCCGATGGGTCGGAGGTTTCGGTGGTGGCCCGGGGCGCGTCGCAGGCGGCAAGCAGTGCAACGGAGAGAAGTAGGAGCGGCTTTTTCATAGCAATACAGGGAGCCGCGCCCGTATAGCTGAGGCGTGGCTCCCTGTATTTACCGTTCTGCTCGGCGCGGGGTTACAAATAATATACTACAAGTTAGGCTGTCACCTGCACGCCTTTCCAGAACGCCACGCGGCCCTGAATCTGCTGGGCGGCTTCTTTCGGCTCCGGATAATACCAGGCCGCGTCTTTGTTTAGCTCGCCGTTTACGCGCAGAGAGTAGTAGCTGGCCCGGCCTTTCCAGGGACAGGTGGTGTGAGCAATGCTGTCCTCGAAAAACTCTTTCTTGATGGCGTCGGCGGGGAAGTAGTGGTTGTTTTCCACCACCACCGTATCGTTGCTTTCCGCTACTACCGTGTTGTTCCAGATGGCTTTCATGGGTGTTTCGTTTTTCGTAGTTGGTTTTTCGTTTAGCGGCGCCGGCTTTTCGCAAAGGCAATTCGTTATTCGTAGTTGGTTTTCTGTGGTTGTGTTTAGCAGCGGCAGCTTTTCGTAAGGCCACAAGGCCCCGGTATTTACCTCGAAAAACCAAAAACCAGCAACCGTAAACCAACTCTGCCCGCTGGTTGTTCTGATAACTCAACTTCCTTCCTATGTCCGCAGGCTTCCGTTTCCGGGATTACGTACCCGAAGAGTCGCCCGAAAAAGGGTTCGACTCGCTGTTCAAGATATTTATGCAACTCATTACCATCACGTCGGGTGATGTAGGCGAAGCATTGTCGTGGCTCAATGAGCTGGACAAGCAGTACGGCCTCACCGACGATGATTACGGGATGGGCAACTTCATTGAAGACCTCAAGAAAAAAGGCTACATCGATGAGGACGAGCAGAAAAAAGGCGAATTCAACATCACCGCCAAAAGCGAGCAGCAAATCCGCAAAAGCTCGCTCGAAGAAATCTTTGGTAAGCTGAAGAAGTCAGGGCAGGGCAACCATCGCACCCCGCACACCGGCCAGGGCGACGAGCAAAGCACCGACATGCGCGAATTCCGGTTCGGCGACTCGCTCGACCAGATTTCCATGACCGAGTCGATTCGCAATGCGCAGCTCAACCACGGCTTGGGCACCGGCGAGTTCATGCTAACCGAAGGCGACCTGGAAGTGCGTGAAAACGAGCACAAAAGCCAGACCAGCACCGTGCTCATGATTGACATTTCGCACTCCATGATTCTGTACGGTGAAGACCGCATCACGCCGGCCAAAAAAGTGGCTATGGCGCTGGCCGAGCTGGTGAAGCAGAAGTACCCCAAGGATACCCTCGATGTGCTGGTATTCGGCAACGACGCCTGGCAGATTGAGGTGAAAGATTTGCCGTACCTGCAAGTGGGGCCCTACCACACCAACACGGTGGCCGGCCTGGAACTGGCCCTGGACCTGCTGCGCAAGCGCAAAACGCCCAACAAGCAGATTTTCATGATTACCGACGGCAAGCCCACCTGCCTGAAGGAACCCGCCGGTGGCTACTACAAAAACAGCTTCGGCCTCGACCGCAAGGTGGTGAACAAGACGCTGAACCTGGCCGCCGCCGCCCGCCGCCTCAAAGTGCCCATCACCACGTTCATGATTGCCTCCGACCCGTATCTGAAGCAGTTCGTGAACGAATTCACGGAAGTGAACCAGGGCAAAGCGTACTACAGTAGCCTCAAAGGCCTCGGCCACATGATTTTCGAGGACTACAAGCGCAACCGCCGCAAGTCGTTGTAGGAGGACATGGAAAAGCTTTTCGGACGTACAGGTGCTATTATCATTTCGATTTTAGTTCTCATTGCACTCCTAATTGTGATACTTGCGTTTTTAGAAATGTATTGGTTTATCCCTACAGAGTGGGGAGGGGCCACCCAATGAATTTTCTCTAGTTTGTGCGGTATAACTCCGCTAGCCCTTTAAATAGACGGGAAGTGTATTCCCATAAAAACAATCAATGCAGCACGCAACAATCCGCACCCTGGGTCAGCTTCGCGCCAGCGGGTATCAGCCCCGTTCCGTTAAACAAGAGCTGCGCGACAACCTGATTGCCAAGCTCCAAAGCAAAGAAGAAGTTTTTCCGGGTATCTACGGCTACAACGAAACCGTAATTCCTGACCTGCAACGCGCCATCTTGGCCGGGCACCATATCAACCTGCTGGGCTTGCGCGGCCAGGCCAAAACCCGCATTGCCCGCCTGCTAGTGGGCTTGCTCGACGAGTACATTCCGGTGGTGGAAGGCGCCGAACTGAACGACGACCCCTTGGAGCCGCTGTCGGTGTACGCCAAAAACCTCATTGCCGAGCACGGCGACAACACGCCCGTCGCGTGGCTGCACCGCGACGACCGGTACACTGAAAAGCTGGCTACCCCCGACGTATCGGTAGCCGACTTGATTGGTGATGCTGACCCTATTAAAGCTGCCACGCTCAAGTTGCCGTATTCCGATGAGCGAGTAATTCACTTTGGGTTGATTCCAAGGGCGCATCGGGGCATTTTCGTTATCAATGAGTTGCCCGACTTGCAGCCCCGCATTCAGGTATCGTTGTTCAACATCTTGCAAGAAGGCGACATCCAGATTCGCGGCTTCAAGGTGCGTTTGCCGCTGGATTTGCAATTCGTCTTCACGGCCAACCCCGAGGACTACACCAACCGGGGCTCCATTGTGACGCCGCTCAAAGACCGGATTGACGCTCAGATTATCACCCATTATCCGAAATCCATCGAAATCGGGAAGAACATCACCAAGCAGGAAGCCCGCATCAAAGAAGAGCAGCGCGGTTTGGTGACTACCAATGAAATCATTCACGACCTGGTGGAGCAGGTAGCCGTAGAGGCCCGGGCTTCGGAGTTCGTAGACGCCAAAAGCGGCGTGTCGGCCCGCCTGACCATTTCGGCCTTCGAGCAGGTGGTGGCCGGGGCCGAGCGCCGGGCCCTGATTAATGGCGAGAAGAAAACTTACGTCCGCGTCGGCGACTTTATTTCGGCAGTGCCGGCCGTAACGGGCAAGGTGGAACTGGTGTACGAAGGCGAGCAGGAGGGAGCCGGCATTGTGGCTGAGAAGCTGATGGGTAAAGCCATCCGCACGCTGTTCCTCAACTACTTCCCCGACCCCGACAAAGCCAAGAAGCTGAAAGGCCGCCCCAGCCCTTACAAAACGGTGCAGGAGTGGTTCGGCAGCGGCAACACCGTAGACGTACTGCACGACGCCTCCGACAACGAGTACCACGCCGCCCTCGACCAAGTACCCGGCCTGCGCGACATCGTGAAGGAACTGCACCCCAATGAGGACGCGGAAACCACCTACTTCCTGATGGAATTCTTGCTGCACGGCCTCGCCGAGTACAGCCTAATTTCGCGCAACCGCCTCACGGCCGGCGCGCAATTCAAGGACCTGCTCAGCAGTATGTTCACCATGCCCAGCTTCGGTGAGGATGACGATGATGAGGACGAAGAAGACGAGAAGCCCCAGCGCGGCCGCCGTCGGTAACCTTCCGATTTGAGTACAATTGCCAACAAAACACCCCGCATACCGAAAGGTGTGCGGGGCGTTTTCTATATTCAGGGAGTCTGTATTTATTATTGAAATAATACGCGAACCGGAAATATTTCTATAGACTGAAAAGGAAGGCATGGATATTGAGCATCTATAGAATTCACTATATATCGGCGTATGAAAGCAAGCCTACTCTCTTTTATTAAGGTGCTACTTGTCTTCTTCAGTCTCTTCGAGACGCATGCAGCTATTGGCGCAGGCATTATGGGCGGGGAATTGACCTATACTTACGTTCCGAACAGCAACAACCGATATGCGGTGAAATTACAGGTTGCCTACGATTGTAGCAGCGTTTTCCTCCCAACCACACAGACGTTGGAAGTTCGTAATGGGGGCTGTAATGCACCTATAGTGTACACTATCACTGCCCCTCTGCTAGGCAATAGCGTCCAGATTGGCTCACCCTATTGCGCGAGTAATCCTGGGGGTAGTAGCCCATGTGGGGCAGGACTACCTCCTAATTATCAGCTGCTCCTCTATAAGTGGGAAGTGAGCCTGCCGCCTGCTGCTCTCTGGACCCTGTCGGTTACGACGGCTACGGGCCGCACCGGGCAAGCAACTGTTGCTGGCGGAAACGCTATGTATTGGGAAGCTACCCTAAATAATCTGAATGGTGGTCGCATCTTACAGAACAATTCAGCTCAGTTTGATGCCTTGAACGCTGCTACCAACATTGCGTGTTGGCAGCAGCAAACCTCTCTGAATTTTTCGGCCACCGACTTGGATGGGGACGAACTGGTGTACTCCCTCGAGCAGCCGTTGAGTGGTTGCAATAACCCTATCGGGTATTTGAATTACGTAACCAACGGTCTGATAAATATTGGCTCTACTGCGGCCCCGTGCTTTGCGCAGGTGCCTGGTAGCCCCAGTTATTCAGCGGTATTTCCAATTGCCTCGTTCAACCTAACCGGACCCGCGTGCCCCGCTACCCGCAGCGCCACGCCCTACTTCCGGTTCAACGCCACCACAGGCAGTTTCACGTTTCAACCGGCTATCTACGATAGTCAAGACCTCGACCGAAACAAGTATGTGGTAGTAGGAAAAGTGTCGGAGTATCGCCGCATTAATAATGTGCGCACCCTGATTGGCACTGTGCGGCGGGAAATGCTGGTGATAGTAACGGACTGCGGCACCAACCGCCCGCCTGCTGTGCCTGTTGCAGTAAGCAATAACCTTAACTCCGGGGCCGTCATTGTCAACACTGTTGATTCCACATTTGTCCAGGTTTCCACCTGCAACGCTACCCGAGTGCTAATCCGCTTCTCCGACCCGAATGCGAATGATCTGCTAACCGTAACAGTGCCTAACCTTATTGCGCTTACTCCTAGCGACCCATCGTATTTACCCACTGATGTAGGTACTTTTCAGATAACAGGAAACGGCACCCGCCAACCAGTCGGCGTTTTGAACATGCAGCCTGATGTAGCTTTTGCCGGCATAACATTTCGAATACCTATTCAGATTCGGGACAATGGCTGCCCGGTGGCAGGGGTGCAAAACCGGATTATTGTGCTAACCATCCGAAACCGTAGCGTTGGGCAGATAACGGTGGCTGGGGTTGCAGGATCGGCTATCTGCGCGGGAAGTCCAGCCACGCTGACGGCTCGCGCTTTACGTCCCGACTCGGTAATCGTCCCGGTTCCAAATCCTACTACGCTACTTGCAAACTTCACGTACCGCTGGGAATCGGCTAATGGCCTAGCCCCAGCCGACCAAAACAGCCGCGTAGTCACCGTAAATCCAACCCAGACGACCCGTTACATTGTTCATATTACGACTACCAATTTCCGCTCGGCGCCTATTCCAACCTGCGTTGATACGGCGTCGGTGCTGGTGCGGGTGGTGGCTACTCCACCGCAACCCAGTATTATGGAAGTGGGTAACGAGCTATTTAGCAGTGCTCCGGTCGGCAATCAATGGTATTTCAACGGCCAGCCGTTGGCCGGTGCTACTGCTGCCAGCTTAGTGCCCCCGGTGCCAGGCAGCTACACGGTGGTAACAAGTACGATAGGCACGTTGCCGGTGTGCAGTTCGCTTCCCTCATTGCCCTATACGGTAGTGCTGCGCGGCACCGGTAACGTGCAAATAAGCCCTAACCCCACCGCCAACGGCCGTTTCATAGTGCAGCTCACCGGGTACGAGCAGCCCGTTGTGCTAACGGTTTTCAATACGCTGGGCCGGCAACTAACTGCCATAACGGTGGCAGCGCCCAACCCGGCCGGTACTACACAGGCCTTGGATCTGGCTGGGGCTACGGCCGGCGTTTATGTGGTGCGGGTGGTTACGGCTGGCAGTGTAAAAGTGCAACGGGTGGTGCGAGAATAGCCTTTTTTGGTTGCTAGCTACGAAAAACGCCCCGCGTACCGAAAGATGCGCGGGGCGTTTTTGTGCTGACAAGCGGCAGAGACGCTTAGTTTTCCGAAACGATGATTTTCTGAATTTCGTCGTTGGGCTTGATTTCGTCGATGACGTCGAGGCCTTCTACCACTTTGCCGAACACCGTGTGGTTACGGTCGAGGTGGGCAGTGTTCTGGCGGTCGTGCACGATGAAGAACTGGCTGCCGCCGGTGTTGCGGCCGGCGTGGGCCATGCTCAGAGCGCCCCGCTCGTGGTACTGATGCTCGCCGGTCAGCTCACAATCAATCTTGTAGCCGGGGCCGCCAGTGCCGGGCACACCCTTGGCGCCGTCGCGCGAGTTGGGGCAGCCGCCCTGAATCACGAAGTTGGGAATGACGCGGTGAAACTTGAGGCCGTCGTAAAACCCTTTTTTGGCGAGGTCGGTGAAGTTTTTCACGGTGTTCGGAGCATCTTGCTCGTAGAACTCCACTTTCATCACACCGCGGTTGGTGTGGATTTCGGCAGTTTTCATGGTTGAGAGGGTAGGTGGAATGGAAACGATATACGCAGGCAGCGCCCTTCGGATGCCAGCGGGGCGCAAAGGTAGCCAATTTGCGAGGCTCGAAACATCCGGGTTGCTGTCGAGTTTCGTAACATAGCAGCCGCGGCGCACGCTATACCGTGCGCTTCATCTCACCTCCCAACCAATTCTTTCTCTTTTTAAGTGTATGAAAAAGACCTTCCGTACCGCGTCGCTGAGTTTCCTTTCGGCCAGTGTATTTGCCTTGGCTTTGAGTAGCTGCGGCGACAACAAAACCGCCGAAACCGCCACTTCCGACGTGCCCACCGAAACCACCGTTGACTCGGCGGCTATGATGACGGACTCGGCACGTATGGCCAAGCCCGAAGGCGTAATGGTGGATGGCGTGGCCATGACCCCCGACAAAACCATCGTGCAAAACGCCGTGCAAGCCAGCAGCGTAACCACCCTGGTGAAAGCGGTGCAGGCTGCCGGCCTCGATGGCACCCTGAGCGGCACCGGCCCATTCACCGTGTTTGCGCCCACCAACGCCGCCTTCGATAAGCTGCCCAAGGGGGCGCTGGCTGGCCTGCTGAAGCCGGAAAGCAAGGAGAAGCTGAAAGGCGTGCTCACCTACCACGTTATTGCCGGCCGCCTGTTGGCCCAGGATTTGAAAGACGGCCAGGAACTAACCACCGTGAACGGCCAGAAGCTGAAAGTAACCGTGAAAGACGGTAAAGTGATGGTCAGCAACGGCACCGACGCCCCCGCCACCGTACAGATTCCGGACGTAATTTCCAGCAACGGCGTAACCCACGTAATCGACGGCGTAGTGTTGCCGAAAGCGGAGTAGTTTACTCGTTTGCTAAAGCACAAAGGCCCGGCTGCAACAGCCGGGCCTTTTGTGTTCATACGGGCCGTAGGGTGCGGGGCTTGCCCCCGCCCGCCGTTGAACTGCCCGCCGCTGAACGGGTCGTTAGGTAATTCAGCAGTGAGCTATTCAACAACGAGTGGGTTTAGTCGATGCCCGCTGTTGCCCAAGTAAGATACAGGCTGTTCAACGAGGGGCGGGGGCGAGCCCCGCACCCTACAGACCGGCGTTTTCGGCTACGCGTTCTGCAAAACCGGCCCAGTCCACGTCTTCTTTTTTCGCCACGGTGGTAGAGAGGTTATCGAAGATGATGTTGGCGAAGGGCATGGGCACGGTGTAGGTGCGGGCCTCGTCCAGCACCAGGCGCAGGTCTTTGCGGATAATGGCCGGGGCCGCGCCGATGGGTTGGTAGTGGCGCTCGGCTACCAGCTTGCCGTAGCTTTGGTAGATGGGCAGGTTGAAGAGTGTGCCCGTGAAAAACTCGTAGACCTGCTGCCGGTCGAGGCCGCTTTTCTGAGCCAGCGTGAAAGCCTCGGCCATAGCTTCAATGGCCGCGCCCAACATAAAATTGCCACACAGCTTCACGAGGTTGGCGGCGCCAGGGTCGGTACCGAAATCTTGAGCGGTGCCCTGGCCCAGCACTTCCAGCACGGGCCGGAGCTTCTGCTTGGCTTCATCGTCGCCGGCCATAATCAGCCACAGCTTGGCCGCGGCGGCAGCATCGGGCTTACCAAATACGGGAGTTGCTACCAAATGAGCACCCTGGCGCGTGTGGGCTTCGGCTAAGCGGCGGTTGGTATCGGGTGCTACGGTGCTGCACGAGGCGTGCACGGCACCCTGGGGCAACGCTTGCAGCAGGCCATCAGGACCGGTGCACAATTCCTGAAGGGCGGCATCATCGGTTACCATCGAAAAGATAATGCCCGCGTCTTTGACGGCTTCGGCTGGGGTGGCGGCCACGGTAGCACCTAGTTCCTTGAGCGGGTCGGCTTTGCTAGCGGTGCGGTTGTAAACGGTGAGCTGGTGACCGGCTTTCAGCAGGTTGGTGGCCATAGCCACGCCCATGTTGCCAAGGCCTAAAAATGCAATGTTCATGCGGTAAAAAGTGAGATAGTGAGATGGTGAAATGGCGAGTATGGCGTTTTTTGGCGCTACTTGCACCATACGTGCAGTTGGCACCATGAGAACATCAAACTCACCATTTCACCATCTCACTATCTCACTTTTTACCGCCGGTTATCGGTGCCTTCGAGCATGCTCACGTAGCTGTCGTAGCGGGGGAGGGCAATTTGGCCCTGGTCTACGGCTTCGCGCACGGCGCAACCGGGCTCGTGGGTGTGCTGGCAGTTGTGGTAGCGGCACTGGTTGAGCAGGGCGCGCATCTCGGGGAAGAAGTGCGCCAGCTCGCCCGGCTTCATATCCACAAGGCCCAGTTCCTTGATACCGGGCGTGTCGATGATGAAGGTGCCGGGCCGTACTTCCAGCATTTCGGCAAACGTGGTGGTGTGCACCCCTTTGTCGGAAAACTCACTGATTTCAGCAGTTTTGATGTCGAGGTCGGGTACCAGCGTGTTGATGAGCGTGCTTTTGCCTACCCCCGAATGCCCTGATAGCAGCGTGGTGCGCCCATCGAGCAGGGCATCAATAGCCGCTACGCCTTCGCCGGTATGGGCCGAGCAGCGCAAGCCGGGGTAGCCAATCCGCTCGTACATCATCTGAATCTGACCCTGGTAGTCGTTCAGGTCGTCGTCGTAGAGGTCGGTTTTGTTGAATATCAGCGTGACGGGAATACTATAGGCCTCAGCCGTCACCAGAAACCTATCAATAAACCCGAACGAGGTAGCCGGCGAAGCCAGCGTCACGACCAGCATGGCCAAGTCGAGGTTGGCGGCCACAATATGGGCGTGCTCGGTTTTGTGCACCGAGCGACGGATGATGTAGTTGCGGCGCGGCTCGATGTGGTGAATTACGCCCGCGCCTTCGGTTTGCTCTTCCACCGTGAAGTCCACCTGGTCGCCCACGGCCAGCGGGTTGCTCACCTTCAAGCCCTTCATCTTGAACTTGCCCCGCAGCCGGCACCGGTGCAGCTGCCCCGTGCCCGCCTCGCGCACCACGTACCACGAGCCCGTAGATTTAACGATGGTTCCGGTCATTCGGTGAAATGGTGAGGTGGTGAAATGGTGAATTTGTGTAGAGGCCTGAATGTAAGTAGGGTGGAGTTGCGACGTAGAAAATACAATGTTCTAGCGGCGCAGTCCGTGCAAGTGGTGCCAGCAGAACATCAACTCACCATTTCACAAGTTCACCATCAAGCCACTGCATGATTTTGGTGGTAGCGCCGCTGCTTTGGAATACGTAATCGAGGCTGATGTCCTGCAAACGCAAGCGGGCGGCTTCGTTGTGAAACAAAGGCGTGAAGGCCTGGTGCAACTCTGCGGCTGAGGTAACCGGGAAAGCGCAGCCCAGCGCTACCAGGTCTTGCGCTTCCTGAAACTTGTGGTAGGTCGGCCCGAAAAACAGGGGCAGCCCGAAAGCCGCCGCTTCCAGCGTGTTGTGCAGCCCCTTGCCAAACGCGCCGCCGATGTAAGCAAACTGCCCAAACCGGTACAGCTGACTCAGTAGCCCCACATTGTCCATGAGCAGCACCCGCGCATTGGCAACGGTATCGGGCTGGGCCTGGGAGTAGCGCAGTACGCGGCCTGGCAGCGCCGCTTCCACCAGCTTCAGGTTGGTTTCGCTGATTTCGTGGGGCGCAACAATAAACCGGAGCTGGTCTTGGTACTGCTGCATTAAGGGCGTAAGCGCCGGTAAGTCTTCGGGCCAACTGCTGCCAATGATGAACACCGGAGTCCGGTCTTGTACGAAGGCATCAACGAGCGGCAATGGCCGGGGCGGGGCAGCCGCCGTGCGCACCACCGTATCGAAGCGGGTGTCGCCGGCCACGCTGGCGTTGGGCACGCCGGCCGTGCGCAACAGCTCCACCGACGTTTCGTTCTGCGTGAAGATGTGCGTGAAGCTGCGTAGCATGCGGCGGTAAAACCCGCCCCAGGGTTGGAAAAACACCTGCTCGGGCCGGAAGATGGCCGACACGCAGATGGTCGGTACCTGGCGCCGCTTCAGCTCGGCCAGAAAGTAGTGCCAGAACTCGTACTTCACAAACACGGCCAGCCGGGGCCTGACTGCTTCCAGGAAAGTACGCGCATGAGCAGCCGTATCCAGTGGCAGATAGAACACGTAGGCCGCGCCGGGCCAGTTTTTGCGCACCTCGTAGCCCGAAGGCGAGAAGAACGTTAGCACGATTTTGTGGTCGGGGTGCTGCTGGCTGTAAGCCTCTATCAGCGGGCGACCCTGCTCGAATTCGCCCAGGGAGGCGCAGTGAAACCAAGCCAGCGGGGCCGTTTCAGAGCGCAGTGCCTGCTGCATGTGGGGCAACAGGTTGCGGCGGCCTTGTACCCACTGCGCTGCTTTGGGCACGAAAGGGGCTGCCAGTTGCAAGAGTAGCGCGTACAGGCGTAGCGCTAAAGTATATAGGAAAAGCAAATGCTGATTCGGGTTGCGGGTGACAAGTTTTCAGCTGCTGAACCCGCGGTAAGCTCGACTTCAACAGCTGAAAAGAAGTGCAAAAGTACAGCTAACTACCGGTAATTAGCTGTTGCTCCGTGCAATCCCGCTGCGCGCTACGAATGACGCGCGCCGAAAAACTTGGCTAGTCCTTCCTTGGTGTTGGTTATGGCCTCTTTGCCGGGCCGCCAGTTCACGGGGCAAGCCTCCCCTGATGTTTCGTAGTGTTGCAGGGCGTCTACCATGCGCAGAGCCTCATCCACGTTGCGGCCAAGGTGCCCGTCGTTCACTACCTGGTGCCGTACGATGCCGTCCTTGTCAATCAGGAACAAGCCACGGTACGCCACCGGCGACCCAACAAATACCATTTCGCCGGCCTCGTTGTAGTCGTAGCGGCCGCCCAGCACGTCGTAGTTGGCGGCAATGGTTTTGCTGGCATCGGCTACCAAGGGGTATGTAACGCCTTCAATGCCCCCTTTTTCGCGCGGAGTTTGCAGCCATGCCATGTGGGCGTAGCGCGTATCAGTGGAGCAAGCCACCACGGCTACGTTCCGGGCCTCAAACTCGGGCAGATGCTCCTGAAACGCCAGGATTTCGGTGGGGCACACAAACGCGAAGTCGGCCGGGTAGAAGTAGAACAGCACGTGCTTCTTGCCTAAGTAGCGGTCAAGCGAAAAGTCGGCTTCAAATTCGCCGTTGACAATAGCAGTGGTTTTGAAAGAAGGAGCGCGCTTACCTACGAGGACGGCCATTAGTGAGGTGCTGATTAGTGATGAGTTGATTGGTGGGCCACTGAGTTGCAGCATGAATGCCTGTTAGCCCATATATTCCCGCTTTGGCCTAACGTATGGATGAAAACAAAGTTGAAGCACAACCAATGAGCCCCTCGGTTTGCCTCAACATCAACCCACAGGCAGCACCACCGCAACTCATCAACCCCGGCATACAAACTGAAACGTCTGGCGGGTCCGCTGTTCGAGTAGCAGCTCCCGGCCGTTGGTTAGCTGCCGGATACTGGCCGCGTCGTAGTTTTTGATGGTGTACAGCGCCAGGTCGGTGTTGTAGTGAATCGTGAACTGGTCGCGCAGGGTGGCCAGCAATTTGTCCAGCCGGTACGCCGAGAAATCGGTGCAGATAGAGAAGCTGATGGCCGAGTTCTGCATCAGGTTGATTTTCAGGCGTACCTGCGCCAGCGCCCCGAATATCACCTCCAGGTTTTCCTCGGAGATGAAAGCAAAGTCCTTGGACTCAAACGAAACCAGGCACTGGTTCACCTTGCGGATAAAGGCCGGCGCCAGCAAGCCGTGGCGGCAGTCATGGATTTTGGTACCCTCAGCCACGGGGTCCAGAAACGACTTCACGTACAGCGGAATCTGACGTACGGCCAGCGGCTTAATGGTTTTGGGGTGGATGACCGACGCGCCGTAGTACGCCATTTCGATGGTTTCCTGGTAGCTGATTTCCGGGTAGCGCACCGTGTCGGCGAAAATCTTGGGGTCGGCGTTCAGCAAACCCGCCACGTCCTTCCAAATCGTCACCGACTCAGCCCGCAGGCAGTAAGCCAGAATGGCGGCGGTGTAGTCGGAGCCCTCCCGGCCGAGGGTGGTGGTAAGTCCGCTGGCCGTGCCACCGATAAAGCCCTGCGTCACAATGGGGCCTTGGGCTAGCAGCGGCAGTACGGTTGCGGTAAGAGTGCGCTCAGTGGTAGGCCAATCCACCCGGCCTTCGCGCCAGGCGTGGTCGGTGCGGACGAGTAGGCGGCAATCCAGCCACTGCGCGTCTAATGCGCCGGCCACTATGCGCGTCGCCAGCAACTCCCCGAAGCTCACCACTTGGTCGTATTGCTTATCGAAGTCGCCGGGCGTGAGGGTTGCCAGCCGGTCGCCGAGTTGCTCCAGCAACTGGTTGAGGCCGGGCTCCTGAGGCGTGCGGCCGGGCACTTCTCCGGCTTGCTCGGGCAGCAGCTCCTGCGCTACGCTCCGATGAAACTCAACCAACCGGTGCAATACAGCCGTGTAATCCTGGCCGGCGTGGGCTAACTGAAAGACTTCCTCCAGCGCATTGGTGGTTTTGCCCATGGCCGATACCACAATCAGCAGAGAGCTGCCGGCGCCTTGTTCTTGCACCACTCGAACGAGGTTACGAATAGCAGCGGCATCTTTCACGGAGGCGCCGCCGAACTTATATACTTTCAAGGAATTCGGATTCTGCATGGCCCCAAATGTAGGAAATCAAGCTTGGCCTGAAAGTTTTGAGGAAGCAATACGCAACACAATGGTTTGCGGAAAGGCCGAACCTAAGCGGAGCGAAATTTCGCTTTCCCAACCCCGAAAAAGGGTTTAATTTTGAGCACCTACCGACTCCATTTTTTAATTTTTTATGAATCAACACGACAAACTGGCGTTGCCCGTTGGCACTACCCTGGACCGTTTCATCATGCGCAAGCAGGAAGACTTTCCCTATGCCACCGGGGAATTGTCGCAGTTGCTGCGCGATATTGCGCTGGCCGCCAAAATCGTGAACCGCGAAATAAACCGCTCCGGTCTGATTGATATTGCCGGGGCCTATGGCAACCGTAACGTACAGGGCGAAGACCAGCAAAAGCTTGATGTTATTGCCAACATCCGCTTCATCCGGGCGCTTCGCAACGGGGGCGAGGTTTGCACTATTATCAGTGAGGAAGACGAAGAGGTAATTCAGACCGGCAACGTGCAAGGCAAGTACATCGTGGCCATCGACCCGCTCGACGGTTCTTCGAACATCGATGTAAACGTGAGCATCGGTACTATTTTCAGCATCTACCGCCGCGTGTCGCCAACGGGCACTGAGGGTACCATGGCCGACTGCTTGCAAACCGGTACCAATCAGGTGGCGGCTGGCTATGTAATTTATGGCTCCAGCACCATGATGGTGTACACCACTGGCAATGGTGTCAACGGCTTCACCTACGAGCCGTCGTTAGGCGAGTTTTTTCTGTCGCACCCCCAGATTGTAACGCCCCAAAGCGGCGCTGTGTACTCGGTGAATGAAGGTAGCTCCAACTCGTTTTCGAGTGGTATGGCCGCTTTCGTTACTTACTGCAAAGAAGCCAACTACTCGGCCCGCTACATTGGCTCACTGGTAGCCGATTTTCACCGCAACCTGCTCAAAGGCGGCATCTATATCTACCCGCCCACCAGCAAGTCGCCGAACGGCAAGCTGCGGCTCATGTACGAGTGCAACCCGCTGGCCTTCATTGTAGAGCAGGCCGGCGGCAAGTCCAGCAACGGCCGCACGCGCACCATGGAACTGCGCCCCGAGGACATGCACGCCCGCTGTCCGCTGTTCATCGGTTCCAAGGAGTTGGTAGAAAAAGCCGAAGAGTTTCTGGCGCAGGAAGAGGTAGTGGAGAGCTAGGAAGCAACTACGCAGTGCACCAAAAAGCCCGCCGGAAATTCATCCGGCGGGCTTTTTCATGGCTGGAGCTTGAGGCAAGCTATTCCTTCTTTTTAGCAGCTTTCTTGGCAGGCTTTTCCGCCGCTTCTACTGCGTCGGCGTCCACCTCTTTCTTCTTGGCCTTGGCTTTCTTGGCTACGGGCTCGTTGGTGTCAACCTCGGTGGCTGGGGCTTCTGCCTCAACTGCCTCAGGAGTGGCAACCTCTTCTTCGGTAGCCGGAGCCTGGTAGGGTAGGGTGCTGCTTACGGCGTGGTACCACTGCACCAATTTCTTGATGTCCGACATGTACACCCGGTCCCGGTCATAGTCGGGGATAATCTCGCCCATGAAGGCTGTCAGGTCTCGGTCTTCCGACTTGTGGGTTACGGTTAAGTCAGCGCCGTACTTCTGGTGCACTCGGTCGAAGACTTCCGTTAGTGGTACGGTCTGGTCGTAATCCTGGGTGTAAATGGAAATTTCCTGGAGCAATGATACTTTATTGCGAGCCGAAGCTACCGAGCGGGTAGCCCGCGCATCCAGGCTTTCGATGATGACGCCAGCGCGGGTAGGTTTCACGAGGCGGTACAGACCGGGCATTCCGCTGATGGCGGCAATTTCCTTGAGGTCGTAGGGCATAAGTACAGAACAGTTGTTGAAAAACGCGAAGTTACTCAGTTGCGGCGGCTTGTCCGGGCGCTGGCAGTTTAAACACGATGGGCAGGCTGGTCAGGATGGCGTAATCGGGCTTTTTGAATTGCAGAAGCTTCACTACGCGCAACGCTTCCTCGCCGCAGCCGCCGCCTACTTGCTTCACCAGCTTCACGCCTTCCAGCGTACCGCTCGTCGTTAGCGTAAAGCTCACCACGCAAGTGCCTTGAATGCGGTTGCGCTTCGCCATGATAGGGTATTTCTTCTCCTTCTCAATGAAGGCGTACATAGCATCCTGACCACCTTCGTAGTACTCGGCTACCGGAATGGATTTGGTTACGCCACCCGCTTGGTGCTGCGAAGGTGCCGTTTCAGGGGCGGGGGCCGCCGGCTTAGTCGTTTGCGCAAATGCTGGGGCTACACCAGCACAAAGGCCCAAAGCCAGCGCGACAGTAAGTTTTTTCATGAAGTTGAAACTGGGTGGTAAATAAGAAACACAAGGCATGAGCACCTCGCGCGGCCTTAGGCAATTACGAGGCCAATTTATGCATTCTGTTGGGTTTCGGCCAGTTGCCGATTTACATTCTCAATGAAGCTCAACACTTCGTTGCGGCCAGTCTTTTCTTCGGCCGACGTCACGAAGTGCTGCGGCACTTCTTCCCAATTTTCGCTCATTTTCTTCATATAGGCGCTTACCTGCTGGCTGGTGCGGCTATGCGACTGTTTGTCGGCTTTGGTAAATACCATTACAAACGGAATACCTTCGGTGCCTAGCATTTCCATAAACTCTAGGTCAACGGCCTGTGCGGGGTGCCGCGAGTCAATCAGCACGAATACGCAGCTCAGGTTTTCGCGCTTGCGCAGGTAATAGTTGATCATGCGCCCCCAGGCTTCACGGTTGGTTTTGCTGGTTTTGGCGTACCCATATCCTGGCAAATCCACTAAGTACCACTCTTTATTAATTAGAAAATGGTTGATTAATTGGGTTTTACCGGGCAGAGAGGACGTTTTGGCTAAGCTCTTTCGCTCCACCAGCATGTTGATCAAGGATGATTTGCCCACGTTGGAACGGCCAATAAAAGCGTACTCGGGCAGCGTAGGAGCAGGGCACTGATCTACGCGCGTATTGCTCATCAGAAATTCAGCGTCACGGATTTGCATCGGGCAAGGAAACTAGTTTACGTACAAAGGTAGGCAGTTCAGCCGCCGCCGCCGGCAAATATAAATTTTCAGTTAAAATCATTGTGATTTGCGAAGCAAGTCTATATTTGCGCAGTTCACGATAGATATTCTAATGATATATTCAAGTTCCACGTCCGCATAAAATGAAATTCAAGGATAATCCGGGAGTAGTTGGATGAGGCCAAGGCCGTATTATAAAATTTCTATCTTTGCCCGCAGATTGCCTTGGCATGCACAAATAGCTGATAAGGCTAATTGCACAAAAAGAGTTCTTTTCCGGGCTTTTCAACATCAAAAAATACTTTTCTACTTAACCCTGGAACGGGTTTTCAGTATAACGGGGCAACCTACTAGAAACAAGACTGGCGCGCACTGCTGCCGCGGTTTCCTTCCCCATTCCTCCGCAACTCCTTATTCTCAAACCCCCTCCAACAATGGACAACTTAGTCAGAAGGTTATTGAAAGCCTCTTGCGCCTTCGCTCTTGCCGCCGCCGTGGCCCAGCCCGCGCTGGCTCAGAGCACGCGCAAGCAGCTCAAGACTGCAAATAAGTTCTTCGAGCAAGAGAACTACCGGGCCTCTATCCCTTTCTACGAACAAGTGTTGGCCAAGGAGCCGAATAACCCTCTCGCATTGTTCCGGGCCGGCATCTCCTACATGTCATTTGATAAGGAGAAAGCCAGTGACTACATCTACAAAGCCCAGAAGCTAAAGCCGAAGGTTTCCAAAGATGTGGAGTATTGGTTGGGCCGCGTTGACCACCTGAACTACAACTTCGACGAGGCCATCACGCACTTTCAGGCGTATAATACCACCCTGAAAGCAAAGGATACCCGCAAAGCCGAGCTGGCGCAGCTGATTCAGCACTCCAAGAACGCCAAGGTACAGTTCAACAGCCCCCGGGACATCTTCGTGAAAAACCTGGGCCCTACGGTGAATACGCCGTACGCCGAGCACAGCCCGGTTATTTCGTCGGATGATAAGGTGCTGCTTTTCACCTCGCGCGGTGAGAACGTAACGGGCGCTGGTAATACCGATGGCAAAAAGGGCGGCAACATAGCTACCGACGGCGAGTACTACGAAGACATCTTCGAAACCAAGCGCATCGACGACGAAAACTGGGACAAGCCCCGTTCGTTGAGCGGCGTGCTGAACGGCAAAGGCCACGATGCTTCCACGCAGCTCTTCGATAACGACACCAAACTGCTGATGTACCGCCAGGATGAAAACGGCGACATCTTCTACTCGGAAAAATCGGGTGGTGACTGGACTCAGCCCAAGAAGCTGAACCAGAACATCAACTCGAAAGCGTTTGAGTCGGATGCCTACATCACGCCAGATGGATTGACTATCTACTTCTCGACGGGTAAATACTCGGAGGACGGTACGCTGGACATCTACTACGCTACGCGCCAGGCCGGTGGCGACTGGGGTGCTGCCAAATCGATGGGTAGCGCCATCAACACCAAGTACGACGACGATAGTCCGTATTTGAGCCGTGATGGTAAGACGTTGTACTTCTCATCACGCGGCCACAACACCATGGGCGGCTACGACATTTTCAAGTCGGAGTATGACTCTATTGGCAAGAAGTGGGGCCGCCCCGAGAACATGGGCTACCCCATCAACACGCCCGATGACGATACCTACTACCGCCTGAGCCCCGATGGTAGCTACGCTTATCTGTCGTCGTACCGCATTGGGGGCTACGGCGAAAAGGATATTTATACCATCAACTACATCAAGAATGCCACTATTCGTGGTAAAGTGCTAAGCCAGAAGGATAGCACCATCATTCCGGGTGTGGAGCTGGTGTTCAGTGGCACCCAGGCCGACAAAACGGCGCTGAGCTACCGCGACATCACCAAGCCCATTACCGGCGACTATCAGGTGAACGTGCTGTCGGGCCGCTCGTATCAGGTGGCTTTGTCGAAGGATGGCAAGAATATCACGACCGAGGAATTTGCTATTCCGGTATCCACCAACGACTCGACGGTAGTAGAAAAGAACTTCTACGTGCCGTATGTTGACACTACCTCGCAGGTTGCGTTCAAAAACATCTACTTCGATACCGACAAGTACAAGCTGCGGCCGGAGTCGATTACCGAGCTCAACAACATCAGCGGGATTTTGAAGGCTAACCCCGGCGTGAACATTTCGATTGAAGGCCACTGCGACTCACGCAACACCGACGAGTACAACATGGTACTTGGTCAGAACCGCTCCAACGCCGCTTACAACTACCTGAAGAAAGCGGGTATTGCTGAAACGCGCATGGTAACGGTGAGCTACGGTGAGCGTCGTCCGGCTGCGGCCAACGATTCGCCGGAAAATATGCAGCTCAACCGCCGCGTAGAGTTCCGCCCCATCATCAAGGAAGGCGAAGCTGCTCCGGTACTGACGCCGGGTGCTCCGGCTCCGGCCCCTGCCCCAGCTCCTCGTGCTGCTACGCCGCTTCAGCCGGGCAAGAGCAAGGCAAAACTGGCCGACGGCACCAAGGTGAAAACCAAGGTTGACGAGGACAGCGACAAAGTGAAAGTGAAAACCAAAGGCGCCAACGACGAG
This sequence comes from Hymenobacter telluris, assembly GCF_017313265.1. Lineage (GTDB taxonomy): Bacteria > Bacteroidota > Bacteroidia > Cytophagales > Hymenobacteraceae > Hymenobacter > Hymenobacter telluris. The sequence goes on from NZ_JAFLQZ010000008.1 coordinate 65,505, forward strand.
AAGAGCAAGACCGTAACCAAAGACGGTACCATCGACTCGAAGGCAAAAGATGCCAATGGCCAGAAGGTCAAAGTGAAGACCGACAACGACTAAGCTGTCGGGTTTGATAGGAATGGCGGGCCGGGCATTTGTCCGGCCCGCTTTTTTTTCAACATAATGGCTGAACAGACGTTATGATTGGGCAATTTTGCTGTTCGTATCCTCGTTGTTCGCCCCAGAACCATGGCCGTAGTACCCTACAAAGACGACACCGCTGGCAAGAAGTCCCAGGTAGCTCACATGTTTAACAGCATTGCGGGCAAGTATGACTTCCTGAACCACTTCCTGAGCGTCGGCACCGACATTTATTGGCGCCGCAAAGCGGTGAGCGAGCTGAAAGCCCTGCGGCCAGCCCGCATCCTGGACATTGCCACTGGCACCGCCGACTTCGCCATTGAAACGCTACGCGCGGCCTCCACCGACGCGCAGGTAACGGGCGTTGATATTTCAGAGGGCATGCTGGAAGTGGGCCGCCGCAAGCTGCAAGAAAAGGGGTTGTCCAACCGGATTCAGCTGGAACTCGGCGACTCAGAGAACCTCCCGTACCCAGACAACCACTTCGATGCGGTAACGGCATCGTTCGGAGTGCGCAACTTCGAAAACCTGACCAAGGGCCTAGCCGAAATGCGCCGCGTGTTGCGGCCCGGCGGCAAGCTGGTGATTCTGGAATTTTCGAAGCCCACGGCGTTTCCACTCAAGCAAGCTTATAATTTCTATTTTCGGCGCGTGCTTCCGGTTTTTGGAAAGATGATTTCCAAAGACAATTCTGCCTATACCTACCTGCCCGAGTCGGTGCAGGCCTTTCCCGACGGCCCCGACTTCCTGGCTATTCTCCGGGAAGTGGGCTTTAACACTCCTGCATGGCAACCCCTCACCTTCGGCATCAGCTCCATTTACACCGCTCACAAATAGGCCGCGTTGCGCTGGTATCGTTTCTGGCGCTGGCCACTTCCATTGGCGCTCAGGCCCAGCGCAAAAGCAGCTCCAGCGCCAGCCGCGGCAAGGGTGGCCGGGTGAAGTCGATTACCGTAAATAACCTGCCGGGCTACGATGACAAGTGGTTTCATCCGGGCTTTTACATTGCGCCGCATAGCTCCCGCTACAAACTGGAGCAGTCGGCGGCATATATCCAGAACCTGAATACCAACCGTGGAGTAACGGCCAATGCCATCAGCAGCGCGGGCTTTTCGGTAGGGTTTGTGGGCGATGCACGCTTGGGCGACTATTTCAACCTGCGTTTTGCGCCGGGAGTGAGCTTTATTACGCGTCAGATTGAGTTCAAGCCGCTGGGCTACACGCCTGTGGCCACGAACCTCAACGACCCCGCTGAAATTGTAACGCAGGAAGTAGGGGCTACCCAGGCCGACTTTCCGCTGCTGCTGAAGTTCCATTCGGAGCGGCGGCGCAACACCCGCATGTACGTGGTAGGAGGGGTGAAACCAAGCGTGAACGTAGGCACCCGCCGCAAAGACGAGGAGCGCAACCAGATTACGGCCGCTAATACCGATGTAGCCATCGAGTATGGCGTTGGGCTGGATTTGTTTTATCCGTTCTTCAAATTCGCGCCGGAGTTACGCTTCTCGCACGGACTAAAGAACCTGTATGAGCCTAGCAATAACGTGTATAGCAACAGCTTGCAAAGCTTGCGCAGCAATACCGTAACGCTGTATCTCACGTTTGAGTAAGACAAATAGTTGAATTGCTGAATTGTTTAATGGTTGGCTGTTTTGACATCTACGGCGGAACAGCCAACCATTAAACAATTCAGCAATTAAGCAATTCAACAACCTATGAAAACTGCGTTCATCACCGGCGCTTCGTCGGGTATTGGCCGGGCTACGGCTGTGGCATTAGGTAAGGCTGGCTTTCAGCTGGTAGTAACGGGCAGAAGGCGGGAGCGGCTGGAAGCACTGGCCCAGGAGCTAGCTGGGGTGCCCGTGCACATCCTCACCTTCGATGTGCGCGACAGGGCTGCTACGGAAGCGGCTATTGCCAGCTTACCCGCCGAGTTTGCCGAGGTTGATGTATTGATTAACAATGCCGGCAATGCCCACGGGTTGGCCCCCATCCAAGACGGTGACCCTGCCGACTGGGACGCCATGCTGGACGGTAACGTGAAGGGCCTGCTGTACGTGAGCAAAGCCCTGTTGCCAACTATGACGCGCCGCCAAAGCGGGCACATCATCAACATCGGCTCGGTGGCCGGGCATGAGACATACCCCAACGGCAACGTGTACTGCGCTTCGAAAGCAGCCGTGGCGGCCATCACCAAAGGCATGCGGCTGGACTTACTGCCCCATCATATTCGGGTGGCAGAGGTGAACCCCGGCGCAGTGGAAACCGAGTTTTCGCAGGTACGCTTCAAGGGCGACACCGACCGGGCCGCCACGGTGTACAAAGGCTTTGAGCCCTTGCAAGCCGAGGACGTGGCCGACGTTATTCAGTTTATGGTAACGCGCCCGCCCCACGTCAATATTGCCGAGGTGCTACTCTTCCCCGCTGCTCAGGGGGCTGCGACAACCATTCAGAAAGGCTAACAATTGCTGCTACTACCACCCAAAAAAGCCCCGCCAAGCGGGGCTTTTTTGGGTGGTAAGTCGTCGTCAATGCGGTTTTGGAAGTAGGGGCGGGGCTTGCCCCAGCCCCTACCGCGTGCAACCTGTGCTCCGACCCTGAAACCACTCGAGTAATGCAAATCAGCTCGGCTATGCGAAGTCGGCAAGTGAGCTGCGGCTATGGATGTGGCGTAGCGTTTCGGCGTGCAGGGTGTGATTGCCTTCAAAGCGTAGCACTTCCGGCTCGACGCCCAATTTTTTAAGGAACTGTTGCTGCATGGCTAGCTTGTCGGGCGCAACGAATGGGTCCTGGGTGCCAGCAACCAGGGTAACGGGTAGGCCGCGTAGCAGCTGAGCAGCCACGGGCAATTCCATATCGGGCGGGAAAACGCCTGCCCACAGCACCAGTCGTACTGGCTTAAAGCGGGCCCGGGTCAGCCAGCGGCTCACTGTGGCAGCTCCCTGCGAAAAGCCTAGCACCGTAACGCGCACGTTACCTGAAGCAGCCGCCAGAATCCGGTCTGTCAGTTGATTGAGGTAATGAACGTAGTCGTCAATTTCAGCAAGCCGGTCTTCGCGCGTCATCCAGGTGGCTCCTATGCGGCCGCGGCCGTTGGTGTTGTTTTCCAGGTAGAAGCGGGAAAGTCCTTCCGGCGCTACTACCACCAGCGTTGGGTCGGCGGCAACGAGGACCGCAAAGTGGCGGATGAAATACTCCGCCAGTTGCCCGTAGCCGTGGCATACCACCCACACCTGCCGGGTCTGCGCCGATACGTCACCCAGCTGAAAATACCGGGCAGTGCGCGTAACGGCAAGGTGATGCTCCTGTGCGGTCATTAAAGTAACGGAGTAGCGGAGTAACTGAGTAATCGTTCTGGTTGCCACCCGGGCAGGAAGCAACCAAGACGCTTTGCTTACTGGAAAATCGATAAGTCAACCACCCGGCAGTAGCTTGCCCCAAGCGGACTGGCTTTTATTCACTGAGTTGCAACCGAATAACATACTCAATTACTCAGTCACTCAGTTACTCTTTCCTGGGCAAATCGTCGGGTGTGAAGCCAAACGGGAGCAGGTCGGAGAGGCTCCGGAAGCGGTAGATGGTGCCGTTGGGGCCGGGCAGCAGCAGCGGAATAGCCTGGCGTTGGCGGTGCTCATATTCGGCCATCACCTGGCGGCAGGCGCCGCAGCTCGTTACGGCTACAAAGTCGCCGTTGGCGGGGCGGGCGGCCACGGCCATGCCCACAATGCGCCGGCCGGGTTGAGTGGCAGCCAGGCCAAACAGGGCGGTACGCTCGGCGCAGAGCCCCGACGGGAAGGCCGCGTTTTCTTGGTTGGTACCCCGGAAGATGGTGCCGTCATCCAGTAACAGCGCCGACCCTACGTGAAAGTGCGAGTACGGGGCGTAAGCGTGGTCGGTGGCGGCGCGGGCGGCCTGCCAGGTAGTGGCTTCGGCGGGAGTTAGTTCAGCTTCGGTGAGAACCTCAACATCGATGGTGAGGCGGAGCGGTTGGGCCATGGGACGGGCGGAAAAGAAAGAAGTTCCGGTACCGACTGGCGGCCCCGGTTACGTAAGGGGCGGTGAATGTACCACAATTATCAATGATTGGGTGAAGGGATGATTGGATGAATGGAGGGGGCCGCTGGTTAGACAGGTTTCATTAGCATTATCGGCTCTGATTGGCGTAACCAGTTGTCCGTAGTTTACCTTCACCCCATCATCCTCCCATCCAATCATCCTCCCATCCAATCATCTTCTTATGACGCGTTTGTTGCTGCTCGGAGCCGGCCGTTCCTCTTCCTCCCTCATTCAGTATTTGCTGCGTCATGCGGCTACCGAAAGCTGGTTTCTGACCGTGGCCGACGTGGCCCCGGCCCATCTGGTGCCCGTGCTGGCCGCCCACACCGAGTACGCCCGCGCGGTACCTTTCAATATTCAGGAGGAAGCGCGGCTCGATGAGCTAGTGCGCGACGCGGACATTGTGGTATCAATGCTGCCGGCCCTGTTTCATGGGGTGGTGGCGCGGGCTTGCGTGCAGCATCGGCGGCACTTGGTAACGGCCAGCTACGTGAGTGAGGAAATCAGGGCCTTGCACGACGAAGCGCAGGCGGCGGGCAGCCTGATTTTGATGGAGTGCGGGCTTGACCCCGGCCTCGACCACATGTCGGCCATGGCGGTGATTGAAGACGTTCGGGCGCGGGGTGGGCAAATTACCTCGTTTCACTCGTACTGCGGCGGCTTGCTGGCACCCGGCTCGGAAGGCGACAATCCGTGGCAGTACAAATTCACCTGGAACCCGCGCAACGTGGTGCTGGCGGGCCAGGGTACGGCCAAATACCTGGAAAACGGCCACCCGCGCCTGATACCGTACCAGCGCCTGTTTGCGGCAGCTACCCCGTTGGAAGTACCCGGCTACGGGGCGTTTGAGGGCTACGCCAACCGGGATTCGCTCAGCTACCGGGCACCTTATGGCCTGCAGGATATTCCTACCATCTTGCGCGGCACCCTGCGCCGGCCCGGCTACTGCGCCGCCTGGCACGCGCTGGTGCGCCTCGGCCTCACCGACGACTCTGGCCGGCTGGGCAATGCCGCTACCATGACGTGGCGGGAGCTGGTGGAAGCGTATTTGCCGGTTTCGGTGCCCCGCAAAGCCACTGCCACCGAACTGGCCATGCACTGCGCCGATTACCTCGGCTTACCCTTTGCTGGCCCCGAAATGCAGCGGCTACAATGGCTGGGCCTGTTCACCGATAAAGCCGTAGGCTTAGCCGATGCAACTCCCGCGCAGCTCTTGGAGCACTTGCTAACGGAAAAGTGGCAGCTGCAACCCCACGACCACGACATGATTGTGATGCAGCACCTTTTCGGGTTCGAGCTAAACGGGCAGCACCACCGCCGCACGTCTTCGCTGGTAGTGCTCGGCGACGATGCCACGCATACCGCCATGGCCAAAACTGTGGGCTTACCCGTGGCCATAGCCGTACGGCGGCTGGCGCGCGGCAAAATCGGGCAGCGCGGCGTAGTCATTCCCACGCAAGTAGAGCTGTACGAACCGATTTTAACCGAGCTGGCAGCGGATTACGGCATCCGGTTCGTGGAAGAGGAAACAGCTGGATAATGAGGTTGAGCTTTTTGTGCCAAAAAGGCAAGTTTACTTGTGCTGCGGCGTTGCCTGTGTTATTCCATGCTAACTAGTTTCAGGTGAAAGCCTATTTTCTGCTCCGATGGCGTGTGCTGAGCCGGCAGTTGGTTGAGCTGGGCTGGTGGCGGCCGTTGCTACTAGCCCCGGTGCTGATAGCCGCAGCCGGCAATGCCTTGGTTGTGTTGTCGCGCCACCCAACTGCTTGCTGGTTGCTGCCACCACTGCTGTTCTTGCTAACAACAAGCCAGCACCGCCGCCGCGCCGATTTAGAGTTTCTGCACCTTGCCGCACCTGATTTCCGTAAGTGGGTGGCCGCTGAATATGCCTTTTGGACCGTGCCAGTGATGCTTGTGCTGCTTGGCTTCGGGCAGTTTGGAGCCGCAGCCCTAGCTATAGCCCTGGTGCCACTGGCCGCCTGGTTACCACCGGCCCGCGCCCGCACCAGCACCCGACATCGGCGCAGCGTATTTCGCAGCGAAGCTTTCGAGTGGGTGAGTGGCTTTCGGCAAACGAAGGCTGGCTGGGTATGGGGCGGGTTGCTGCTAACAGCCTGTTGGTGGCATCAATATCCGTTGGCGCCAGCACTGGCCCTGGGCGCATGGGTACTGACTCTGAGTGCCCTATACGCCACCCCCGAGCCCTGGACAATGCTACTGCCCGCCCTGCGCCAGCCCGGCGCCTGGCTTCGGCGGCGCGTGGGGTTGGGGCTATTGTACTTCGTGCTGACGGCCGCGCCGTTTGCCTGGCTGATGGGCGCAGCCTCGGCAGGCTGGGGTGGGGCCGTAGCACTGCTGTGGGGCGTGGCAGTCTTGATAATGGTGGTGCTGACCCGCTATGCTTTCTACCCGCATGCCTTATTGGTACGCTTAACCCAGGGGGCAGTGGTGGCGGTGGCTTGCCTACTTTTTGGACATCCGGTGTATCCGGTGTTGCTGTTGGTGGCCTTTTTCGGGTTGATCTGGAAAAGCCGTCGGCAACTAGCGGTGTTTCGTCATGATTGAGATAGTAGGGCTTTCCAAGCAGTTTGGGGCGCAGCAGGTGCTGCGCGACGTGAGCCTGACGTTGCGGCCGGGCACGCTGCACGGCCTAGTAGGAGCCAACGGCGCCGGCAAAACCACGCTGCTCCATTGCCTCTACGGCCTGCACGCCGACTACCAGGGTACTGTGCGTGAAACCACCGGCCTGCCCATCCGGCCCAGTACCGGCCTGCTGCCTTACGAGCCGTACTTCTACCCCCGCCTCACCGGCCGCGAGTACCTGGAGTTTACGCTGCAGGCCCGGGGCCGCGCCGTGGTAGATTTCGAGCCGTGGAACCAGCTGCTGGAGTTGCCCCTCGACCAGTACGCCGAGGAATATTCAGCGGGTATGAAGAAGAAACTGGCATTGCTGGCGCTGCTAGTACAGCCCTTCCGCTACCTGATTCTCGATGAGCCTTTCAATGGTCTCGACCTGAATACCAATCTGCTGCTGATGGAAATCCTGCGTCGGTTGCGCCAACAAGGCACTGGTATTTTGCTCACGTCGCACTTGTTAGGCTCCCTCACTGAGCTGTGCGATGAACTCACCGTGCTAGCCGACCACACCGTACGCCGCCGCTACTTAGCTCACGAGTTCAGCCAGGTTCAACCCGATTTGCTCGATGGTTTTTACCAAGACAAGCTAGCCCAAGTCCGGAAGCTGCTGCCGGAAACGTGAGAAACGGTGCGTGTTTCACCGCCAGAATATTAAAGAGCCAAGTAAAACGGCCCCAACAGTGCCCGAAATTCCAGTGAATACTCGTCGTTTTCCGTCACCAACAGTTCCTGAGTTTGCACGGGCACTGGGGTCCGGCTGAAGGCGGTAATGTGGCGTAACGGCTTACTACCAACCCGATGCCGCAATACCAGCCGCGTAGCCGGAAACAAGCCGCATTGGGTTGCGTCCCGCTCGAAATGCTGCATTTCTGGTGGCGGGAGTAACACCGTAAGTCGTCCTTGCGCGGTCAGAAATGCAGCTGCGAACTGCGTCAGCTCTGAGAAAGACAGCGTATCGGGGGCGGTATGACGGGCGGTAGCGCGGCGGCCATCGGGTGAGCGCAGGGAGTGGCGGAAGAACGGCGGATTACACAGGATATGGTCGAACGGCGCGGGCTGGGTGGCTGCAAAGTCGGCCAGGGGCTGGGCGTGCAGCGTGAGGCGCGCCGCCCACGGACTGGCCTGGAAGTTTTCAGCGGCCTGGGTGGCGGCGGCGGGGTCCAGTTCCACGGCTTCGATATAAGCGGTGGTGCTTCGTTGGGTGGCCATCAGGGCTAGCAGGCCGGTTCCCGTACCTATATCCAGCACGCGCTGCGCTTGTGCTATGTCGGCTACGGCGCCCAGCACGCAGGCATCGGTACTTACCTTCATGGCGCACTCGCCTTGCTCGATGCGGAACTGTTTGAACTGAAAATATGAGTTGGCCACGGCAGCAAAAGGAGTGATGATTGGTGTTCCGGCAGTGCAAGTTGCACCAGTAGAACCTCAAACGTATCAACGCGCCAGCTCACTGTTTCCTTCTACTGCCCGGCAGCGCGGCGCTTCTCCTCCTCGGCCCCCGTGGACCGCTTGCGGGCCGGCGTTACTTCGTTGCTTCCAAAACGGTAGCTGAACGCTACGGTGGCCACGCGGGTGTCCTGGCTGATTCGCTGGCTGGCCGTAAGCACATTATACCGGAATGCTGAGCGTACCGGGGCGGTGTAAAAAAGGTCGGTTCCATTGAGGCGTAGGGTACCGCGGCCCGCCAGCAAACTTTTCTGAACGCCCACCGCCACTTGCCCAAAAGAGCGCAGTATCTCAAAGCCGTACTGCTCCCGCGAATGGTAAGTGCCGCTTACATCCACCGTCCACCCTTTGCCCAGCGTAAAGGCATTGTTGGTACTTAGTACCGCGCCTAGCTGGCCGGGCAACGTGGTAGAGCCACCATAGCTGCCATTGAAATTAATGTAGAACAACTCGGCATCGGCGTGGAGTTGCCACCATTTGGTGAGAGCCAGGGGCGCCGTTAGGGTGAAGGCGTAGTAGTGCTGGTTTTCCAGGTTGGTATCCGTAGACCGCACCAGCGTGTCGTTTTCAAGCGCGTACACCGCCAAAATTGGCCGACTGGTATAGGCGTAGCTTACGCTGGTAGTGAGCTTGCCGAGTGTGTGGGTCAACTCGCCTTTGTAGCTGGTTTGGGGTTGCAGGTACGGGTTGCCGGCTCGGTAGGAAGTGGGGTCAACGTAAAAGCGAAAGGGGTTGAGCTGATTGTAGGTGGGCCGGTCGAGGCGGCGGCTCAGCGAAAAGCCGATTTCGTGCGTTTCAGAAATAACGCGCCGTACACTCAGGTTGGGGAACAATTGCAGGTAATGCCGCTCGATGTTGCCGTTGCTGTTGGTTTGCCGCACAGCAGTATTGGTTTGCTCTGCGCGTAGCCCGGCCGTAACCGTCAGCTTAGGCTGAGTCCGGCTCACGCTAAAATACCCCGCGTTGATATTCTCCTGGTACCGAAACCCATTGGATTGGTTGACGTCCAAGGTGGTGATGTCCGCAATAGTGTTGTAAAACAGCACGTCGTTGTTGGAGCGGACCCAGCTGGTTTTCAGGCCGGCCTCTAGGCGTACCCCATCTGGCAACGGCCGCACGTAGTCGGTTTTCACCGACTGAATGGTAAGGCTGCCGTCCTGCGAGCTGGTAAGCAGGCGGGGCGCACGCCCCGGAAAAAGGTAATTGGTGGTTAAAGACAGGTCCCGATCGGTGCCGTAGCGCGCCACATCGGCATCAGCTGTCAGCTCAGCCGTGCGGCCCGAATCCAGCGGGAACGTGCGGCGAAACGTCAGATTGCCAGCTACGTTGGGCGTGCGGAGCAGGCTTTCGTTGCGAGAAACAAAGCCGAGGGTAGGCTGATTGGCACTGTCGAAGAACGTGGATGAATTGTTGCCCTCTACTGGCAGCCGGCTACCCAAGCCACTCAGCATGACCCCCAGCGTGGTGCGCGGGCTGGCCGTATAGTCGATACCGGTCTTCCAGGTGTGCGACTGCAAGTCAACGCGCCGGGCGTTGTACTGAGTGCTGCTAGAAATCAAGCGGGCGTCGCGGAGGTAGTTTCGGCTGAAAGCTAAGTTCTGGAAGCCGTTGCGGTTGGTGTAGGAGTAGGAGCCGTAGAAGTTGAAGGCGCGGTTGCGGTGGTTCAACGACAAGCCGGCATTGAGCTTGCCATACCGGCCGCGGCCATAGCTGATATTAGTGGTGCCGTTGGTGCCCAGGCGCTGGTCTTTCTTGAGGTTGATGGCAATGATACCGGCCCCACCCTGCGCATCATACTTGGCGGGCGGGCTAGTAATCAGCTCGATAGTTTGCACCTGTTCGGCCGGTAACGAGCGAAGCAGAGCCGCCAGTTCCACGCCGGTAACGGGTACCCGCTTGCCATCTAGTAGCACCAGCACGCCCTCTTTACCGCGCAGCGCTAGGTTATCATTAATGCCCACGGTTACGCCAGGAGCCCGGCTGAGCACGTCCAGCGCGGTATTGCCGCTGGCCAGGCTGCTGTTTTCCACGTTCACAATGGTGCGGTCGGGAAGCCGCTCAAACAAAGGTTTCTGAGCCGTTACGGTCACACCTTTAAGCTGTACGGCACTTGGCACCAGCACAACCGTAAGTGGCGGAACGGTCGCCGTGGAAACCTCTACCGGCCCCGCCCAAGCGCGCGCATAACCCAACTGCACCACCGACACCAGATAGCGTCCGGATTGTGTAGTAAGTAAGCTAAAACGACCATCGGCGCCGCTAAATTCGGTTTTAACGGCCACCGAATCGGTGGCGCGGTGCAGCGTAACAGTGGCCGCTTCTATGGCCGCGCCACCCTGAGCACTCACCATGCCGCTGACAGGCGCCAGGCTTTGGGCCGCCAGCGGAAATACGGGTAGCAGCAACGTAGGCAACAAACATACAAACCAACCTGCAGGCTGGGCAAAGGCAAAAGGCATGGGCACCATCCGTAGAATGAAAAACCGGAGCGTGCAAAAGGTGTGGCACACGAAGCAAATAAGATAAAGGAGGTTGCTTCGTAGTAGGATATAGGAGAGCAGGTTACTTGTCCAACTTGTAGAATTCAGCTGATAAAACAGTTGGATAAGTGTAGGAAAGATAATGCATTTATTGCCCTAATTAATGTACTGACAGGGATAATAGTTAGACGGGAAAATGCTGCTTCAACTAAGCTTTATGCAATAAATACAAAAAGCCCTGACTACAGACGGCCCTGAGTTTTTCAGGAATCCGCCTATAGTCAGGGTGTTACTGTGGCGCCAAGCCTACACAGCGCAGGCGCAGTATGCAGATCTTACAGAATTACCGCAGACTTTCCAGGGCCGTTTTCAAGCGGGGTAAAGCTGCTTCAATGGAAGCCAGCGAAGCCCCGCCCACCGACATCCGGAACCAGGGGGCCGTATCGGAAGTGCCAAACGCGCTAAAAGGCACCAGTGCCAGCCGGGCTTCTTTGATGAGGTAGAACGTGAGGTCTTTGGTGGTGGCCAGCACCTCGCCGGCCGGGGTGGTCTTGCCCAGCACGTCGAGGCGGGCGGTGAGGTAGATAGCGCCCATCGGCACCATTGAATCGACGGGCAGGCCCTGGCTTTTCAACTCCTGCAACCCCTGGTGCAACGTATCAAGGCTGTGCTGAAGGCTGGCTTTGAAGTCGGCTGTGAAGCTGTCAACCAACTCGGTCTGGGGTAGATACTTGGCCGTAGCTACCTGCTCGGCCTTGGGGGCCCAGGCGCCCACGTGACCCAAAATCGACTTCATCTTGTCGATGACGGTGGCGGGGCCAAACGCGTAGCCCACACGCACCCCGGTGGCCGCCAGGCACTTCGAGATACCGTCGATGTAGATTACGTAGTCGCGCAGCTCGGGGCGCAGGTTTACGGGGTCGAAGTGCTGGGTTTCACCGAAGGTCAGCATCCAGTAAATCTGGTCGTAGAGCAAGTACAGTGGCTTTTCGCCGGGCTGGCGGCGCTGGTTTTCGGCCAGCACCAAGTCGCAGATTTCCAGCAGATTTTCCCGCGAAAACACCGTGCCGGTAGGGTTGAGCGGGGAGCACAACGCCAGCAACGTAGCGCCGGGTAGGTGTGGGGCTAGCTCGGCGGCCGTGGGCATGAAGTTGTTTTCCGGCAACGTTTCCACCATCACCGCCTCGGCCCCCGAGAGGTGGCAGTAGTGGTTGTTGTTCCAGCTCGGCACCGGAAATACCACCCGGTCGCCGGGGTCGAGGAGGGCCAGGTAGGTGGCGTAGATGAGCGGGCGGGAGCCGCCAGCCACCAGCACGTCGTTGGGCGAGTACTCCAACCCCAGCCGCTGCTTGGTGAAGGCGGTGGCCGCTTCGCGCAAAGCAGCCATACCGTTGGCGGGCGGATAATTGGTGTTGCCGGCTTGGTAGGCGGCGGTAATTTCGGTTTGTAACGCGGTTGGAATGGGGAAGATGGTCGGGTCGAAGTCGCCGATGGTGAGGTTGCAAATCTGCTCCCCTTTCCGGATCATCTCGTTTACTTCATTGCCTATTTTGATGATTTCGGAGCCAATCAGGCTACCCGCCATTCGCGAAACTTGCATGAGGAAAGGTGTTTTGGTCGGCCAAATATAGAGCCTGCCGGCCATTAGGGACGCAGGTGGGCCACTGCTGTAGCGCGAAGCCTTTTGCTTCGCGCCTGAGGGCGCACTGATTCATTGACAGGCACGAAGCAAAGGCTTCGCGCTACAAAGGACAACCGTACCAGGCTGCCATTTCGTAAACTTGCACCCGCAAAACTGCCACTTTATGTCTGCTTCGCTGCTTGAGATTCAACTGCCCAACCTAGCCGCTTTGCCCGCTGCTGCCACCCAAGTACGCAACGTTATCCAACGCCAATCGGCCACTATTGTGTGCTTTGAAGGGGAGATGGGGGCGGGAAAAACCACGTTCATCAAGGCGCTGTGCGAAAGCCTGGGCGTACCCGCCGCCGATGTCAGCAGCCCCACCTTCGCCCTCGTCAATGAGTACCGCGACGCCCGCAACCAGCCCATCTACCACTTCGACTTCTACCGCCTCGACAGTCCGGACGAAGCCGAACGGATTGGCGCGTTGGAGTACTTCGATTCTGGCTATCTTTGCCTGATAGAGTGGCCCAGCCGCATTGAGCCGCTCTTACCTTCCAACCGACTACTTATCCGGCTCACCGTTACTGGCGACGAGTCGAGGGAATTAAAAATTACGAATTAAGAATTCAGGATTGTTTGTGCCACCGCCCTTTCCAAGGTGTTCAGCAAACATCCGCCCCGATTTTTAATTTTTAATTCTCAATTTTTAATTGAACAATGCCCGAAGCAGTACCCCCCGGATTCGAGTCGTTGGCGGCTAGCCGCGCCTATTTCACCCAAGAGTCCATGCTGGCCGTGGAGGTGCGCAAGCGTAAGCTGTTCATTGGGTTGCCGCGCGAAACGTCGCTCCAGGAAAACCGCATCTGCCTGACGCCCGAGGCCGTGAAGCACCTCATCGAGGAAGGCCACGAAGTAGTGATGGAAAGCGGGGCAGGGGAGCCCAGCAAATACTCCGACCACGACTACTCCGAAGCCGGCGCCACCATTGCCTACTCGCAAAAGGAGGTGTACGAAGCCGACCTCATTCTGAAAGTGGCTCCGCCCACCCAGGACGAAATCGAGTTTCTGAAAGCCAACCAGACGCTGATTTCAGCGCTGCAATTCGGTACGCTCACCGCCGAGTACGTCATGGCTCTCACCCGTAAGAAAGTGAATGCCATCAGCTTCGAGCTGATTAAGGACCCCAGCGGCGCGCGGCCAGTGGTGCGGGCCATGAGCGAAATTGCCGGCTCGACCGTCATGCTGATTGCCGCCGAATACCTGGCCCGCTCCAACGAAGGCAAGGGTATTATCCTGGGCGGCATTACTGGCGTGCCCCCGTCCCAGGTGGTGATTCTGGGGGCCGGCACCGTGGCCGAATACGCCGCCCGCGCCGCCACCGGGCTGGGGGCGGAAGTGAAGGTGTTCGACAACCACATTTATAAGCTGCGCCGGCTCAAGCAGAATCTGGGCACCCAACTCTACACCAGCACCCTCGACACCTTCGCGCTGAGCCAGCAAATCCGCCGCGCCGACGTGGTTATTGGCGCCCTCAACGCCGAGGAAGGCCGCGTACCGTTCATGGTGCCCGAAAACATGGTGGCCAGCATGGCCCCCGGCTCCGTGATAATTGACGTGAGCATCGACCAGGGCGGCTGCTTCGAAACCAGCGAAATGACCACCCACAACAAACCGGTCTTCCGTAAGTACGACGTTATTCACTACTGCGTGCCCAACATTGCCAGCCGCGTGCCGCGTACCGCCACCAACGCCCTGAGCAACATCTTCACGCCCATTTTGCAGGAAATCAGCCAGCACGGCGGCATCAACGAGGTGCTATTCTCGAACGAGCATTTCCGCAGCGGCGTGTACATCTACAAAGGCTCGCTCACCAACGCCACCATCGCCAAGCGCTTCAACATGCGCTACAAGGAGCTGAGCCTAATGATTGCCGTGCGGAACTGATGAGTTGAGTACGGTATTTTCGTTGCAGCAGGATAATTTTTGAGTTGCTCTACTTTTCACTGGCCTGGAGAAGGATAGGAGTGGTATTCTTATTGCTTCAATATTTTGAAGCTTTGTCGACTGTAATCAGCCGATAAATGCAATACATAAATGCCGGGAAGCACTCCTGATAAGTCAATTCTAAATTCTGATTCTAAGGGAGAATACTGTCCAGTAGTTACAACACGGCCAATAGCATCATAAAGTTTAGCATCTACTAGTCCTGGTTTGTTGACAGGCACTTGTACAAACAAAAAATCCTGTACTGGATTGGGATAACAAACAAAACTAACGGGCCCATTAATTGGAGCGGCACGCATGATACTGCTAAATGCGTGGTACGTAGCGGGCGAAATACCTGTATGCTCGAAGCCAGCATAAAAGGTCAATGCCCCATAAATCGTCCAATAAGTCGCATTATCAGTAATAAATAGGCTACTGCCACTTTGCCCGCTTGCCCCATCAAAATGATTAGGAATTACTATATTATAAGGTAGCCACCTGTTTGTTTGCGCTTGACCATACTCATAATAAAGCGTATCCCCATTGTAAGATGCACGGCCGGAAATGTCGCGTACTGGATAGCTGAATTTGTGCCACACATGCTGCCCGACCGTACTTCTGTCCTTATTGAAGCCTATGCTCATCCATCCTGTCGTACGCCCAATAGGAGCAGCTAATTCTAGCAAACAGAGGTCGTTATTATAGTTTTCATCGTAATTATTCGGAACATAATATTTATAACCCCACGTAGTCGGCAGCCTAGCAGGTCGGCCATTATCAAACACAGGTTCAATCAAAACACTATCACTCGCCATAACTAAAAGGGAACCGTTGAAGACGACGACATTATGCGCTGCCGTCAACACAAACCGTTCACCAACCAGTGTTCCAGATCCGCTCCCAGTTGCAACGCCATTCCGATAATTAGTTATTCTGACAGTTGTAGATAGAGGATAACTTAAAGGGTTAAATGGTACTGCGGCGCGCTGGCGAAGTGAAAACTGAGTATTAGGCAGGGCGTTCGTTGTTGGCAGTCGGTTAGATAAAACAGTTAATTTATTCGTGTGGCCTCGAAAGAAGCCGGTAGTTGATCGTTGCAGGGTAGTATCATATAGTACAGCTGGTACCCGGTCAACAAGTCGGGTTCTCGCATTGAACTGGAGCAGACCAATGGCTTGGCTAACTGCGGAAGTAGCAGTTACACTCAGCACACTGAGCAAGCCGAGGAGTACACATATTCGCATATAGGCAGAGTAATGATGAGCGGAGAAGGCAACGTCTTTTGTGTAAGCTTCCCTGTGCAGTAGGCCAGTGAAAAGTAGAGATTCTGAACTGGTTCTCCAAAGCCGCAACCTACCCCGCCGCCAATAACAACACCTTCCACGCTTCCAGCAACTTTCCTTCTTCCAGCAGCTGCTTGCCCAGCAGCGTGAGTTGCCGCCGCTGCTCGGTAAGGTTGCCGAAATGCTGTTGCAACAGGGTGCTTACTAGCGGGTCGTGCTTGAACGCCTGGACTTGCTCGGGGGTGGGAATGGCTTGCTGCTCGATGTTAGCGAGGCGGCCCAGGTTGTTGCCGGTGAGGGTGTTGGAGGTACGGATGTGCTCGGGGAGTTGGTCGATGCCGATGCCCAGGTTGCGGTTGGGTTTGGGCACCGTGAACAAGCTTTCGGGCGTGACGCGGCTGTACCAGTCGCCGGCGAGGCGGGCTACGGCGTCGAACTTGTGCGGGTCGATGCCGGGACCAGAATCCAGCAGGATACTCTCGCGGAAATGGGCCTGCACGACGCGGCAAATCACGAGGTTGCCGCCACCGTTGGAATCCCCAATGGCAATAATCTGCTCCACCACGCACTCCAGTGACACCGGGCATTCGGCTACGCGGGGTGGGCGCACTTTGTCGGAGGGTAGCTCGGTGAGGCCGGCTTTCACAAACTCATTCACGCCCCGCGCATACTCGGTGCTGGCCAACGACATCTGCTCCACCACCGCGTAGTCGCAGATGTTGACCACGCACTCGGGCACTTCGCGCACGTTGAAGAGCGTGTGTTTCTGGGTGTTGTCGCGGACGCGGTTGGCCGGCGAGAAAATAAGCGTAGCCGGGTTGGAGCTGAACAC
This sequence comes from Hymenobacter telluris, assembly GCF_017313265.1. Taxonomy (GTDB): domain Bacteria; phylum Bacteroidota; class Bacteroidia; order Cytophagales; family Hymenobacteraceae; genus Hymenobacter; species Hymenobacter telluris. The sequence continues at coordinate 81,963 of NZ_JAFLQZ010000008.1, forward strand.
GTTGAAAAACGAGTACGGGCTCAAATTCACCTCACCCGCCGCCGAAATGGTGCTCACAAACGCCACCGGCCGCGGCGCCACGGCACTCAACAGAAACTGGTGCCACTCCGGACCCGGCAGCGTACCCGGCGTAATCGTGCGAAAAGACATATATGGTGAACTAGTGAGGTGGTGAGATAGTGAGTTTGATGTTCTGGCAGTGCAATATGCGCAGCATGTACTAATTGGAACGTCAAACTCACAATCTCACCACCTCACTAGTTCACCTAACTCATCCAATCAACCGGCACGGTGGGCTTGCCTTGCAAGGGAAGCCGGATGATGAATTCGGTGTAGTGGCCGGGCTGGCTTTCCACTTCTATGGTGCCGCCGTGGCTGCGCGTGATGATGTCGTAGCTCACCCACAAACCCAGGCCCACGCCTTCGCCATCGGGCTTGGTGGTGAAAAAGCGCTGAAAAATAGCGGATTGGGTTTCCTCGCTGATGCCAAGGCCATTGTCGCGCACCCGGATTTCGGCCTGTTCGCCGAGGTGGCGGGTTTGCAGCGTAATCTGCGGCACGTAGTCGTCTTCGGTGGTTTGCTGCTGACGCTTGTGCACGGCGTAGAGGGCGTTGGTGAATAGGCTCACCATTACCCGGCCCAGTTCCTGCCGCACCACGGGCAGCAGCGGCAGCGTGTCGTCGAGGTGGGAGAAGAGGGCGGCGTTGAAATGGCGGTTTTTCAGGCGCAGGTCGTGGTAAGTGAGGCGCATGTACTCGTTGGCCAGCAGGTTCAGGTCGGTGGGCTGGCGCTGGGCCGGGCCGGTGCTGGAGTAGTCGAGCATGCTGTTGACGTAGCCTTCGGCCCGCTGGCAGTGCTTCACAATGTCCGACTGGTACTGGCTCAGGTTCTGAAACATCTCATCGATAATCTGCTGATCATCAATCGGCAACAGCACCTTGGCCAGTTCTTCGCGCAGCTCCTGGCACAGCCCCACGCTGATGGCCGCAAAGTTTTTCACGCTGCTCATAGGGTTCTTGATTTCGTGCGCTACGCCGGCCATCAGTTCACCCAGGGAAGCCATTTTTTCGCGGAGCACCAGCTGGCTTTGGGTGGTGCGCAGCTCCTGCACCATGCGGGCCAGCGTGTCGCGCTGCTGGGTTAGCTCGGTTTTCTGCTGGTTCACCCGGTCGTTGAGCAGGAGTAGGCGCTGGTTGGCTTGCCGCTGCTGATAGGTGTAGCGCCACAAGGCCAGGGCCACCAGCAGCGAAACTCCCAGCCCGGCCCACAGCGCGTAGGTACGGGCCTTTTCGGTGAACTGGGCGCTTTCCTCTTCTAGCTGCCCCAGCCGCTGCTGCTCGGCAAAGCCAATGGCATCGAGCTGCTTGATGCGTTTGGGGTTTTGGAGGCTGTCCTGGGCCGTGAGCATGATGCGCAGGTACTTGAGCGTGCTGTCGTTTTGCTGGCGCGCCTGGAATGCATCGGCCAGCAACCGGCTCGTGCGCAGCACTGCCACCACAAAAGGCAGGCTTCGGCCCACGTTCAGGGCTTTTCGGGCATACAAGATGCTGGAATCGGGCTGCTGCCGGCGGTGGTACAGCTCGGCCATGTATTGAAAGGCCCGGCAGCGGCTGCGCAAATCGTTTTCGGGTACGGCCGCCTGGGCACTACGGTGGTAATAGTGTATCGCTTGGTTTGGGTGGCCAGAAGCGGCTTGCAGCAACCCTAGCTCCCGCAAAACATAAGGCTTGGGGTTGCCCCAACAGCTCCAGCCGGTGGCCGGCGGGAGCTGGGTTAGGCTGAAGGCTTTGTGCAAATAAAAAGCGGCCGAATCGAGCTTGCCCAAGCCTTCGTAGCTGGCGCCAATGTTGGTCAGGACGCTGGCCAGCTGGGAGGCGTCGGTGATGTGCCCCAGCCGGTAATGTTCCCGCGCCTGGAAATAGTAGTTCAAGGAAGGACGAAAATCATCGAGGGCGAAGTATAGCAGCCCGGTTTGGTTGAGGATGCGGGCCGTGCCTTCGTAGTCCTGGGCGGCTTTGCACAACTGTAAGGCTCGTAGGTTGAGGCGTAGCGCTGCCGGTAGGTTGCCCCGCTCCGATAGCAGAATGGACAGGCGGGACAGGCAGCGGCCTTCGCCTTTGCCGTAGCCGATACGACGAGCCAGCTGCAAACCCTGCTTGGCGTACCACCGCACCGAGTCGAAGTGGGAGTAGCGGTAGGTGGCACTCAGGTTGGCGAGGAGCAGCACCCGGCTGGTGTCGGTGGTGGCCCGCGCCAAGGCCTGCCGTACCGCCGCCGTTTGCGGGCTCTGGGCCGTTGCCCATTCAACGGGCAGCAGGAAAACAAGCAAGAGCCCGGCAAGTAATCGTGAAATCATGCGAAAAAGGTACGAATAGGAAATATGCTATACAGTACCAGCATTCAAAGCTGAGCAGTTTCCGGCAAACTTCCCCTATGTGCTGGGTTACTGATGCGCGTTGGAGTGCCCATGACGAAACAAACTACTTTTTTTGGGTACTGTCTGCCTGATCTAAGGCGTTCAGAAAATACCTTCGAAACGTTTGCTAGCCGGGTTTCGGCCCGCTGCTGGCCGGCGTTTAGAAGCTGGCCGGCGTTTAGAAGCAACTTTCCTTTTTCCTCCTCAATTCTCTGCATGGTGCTGCGTTGTCTGTGTTGCGTTCTGTTCTCTGTGCTGCTTGGGCAGGCGGTGTATGCCCAACCGTCTGGGCCGGCCATAACCGCCGATTCCAGCCGGTTACGCCGGCACCTTCTGGCCCTCATCAATACGCCGCAACCCCGCAACTATCAGCACCCCGCCAGCCTAGGGCAAGCCGCCGACTACATCCGGCGCGCGCTACAAGCGGCCGGCGCCCGCACCACCGACCAGCCTTACGAGGTACAGGGTGAAACCTACCGCAACCTGATTGGCAGTTTCGGCCCCGAAACCGGTCCGCGCCTTGTTATTGGTGCCCATTACGACGTGTGCGGCGAGCAGCCCGGCGCCGACGACAACGGTACCGGTGTGGCGGCTTTGCTGGAGCTGGCCCGGTTGCTGGGGCAGCAGCCTAGCTTGCCCTACCGCATCGAGCTGGTGGCGTACACCCTGGAAGAGCCGCCGTTCTTCCGGACCCGCCAGATGGGCAGCTATGTGCATGCGCAGGCCCTGCATGCGGCCGGCGTGCCGGTGCGCGGCATGGTGGCGCTGGAAATGCTAGGCTACTACGAAGACCGAAAACACAGCCAACGCTACCCGTTCGGACCGTTGAAATTCATCTTCGGGAGCCGGGGCAACTACGTGACGGTGGCCCAGAAATTCGGGAATGGCCGCTTTGGGCGGCAGTTTGCGCGGCACTACAAGGCCACCGCCGCGTTGCCCGTCAAGCGGTTCAAGGCGCCGGCCTGGCTGCCCGGCATCGACTTCTCCGACCACCTCAACTACTGGCAGTTCGGGTTTTCGGCGGTGCTGCTCACCGACACGGCCTTCTACCGCAACCAGCACTATCACCAGCCCACCGATACGCTCGACCGGCTGGATATGCACCGCTTGGGTTTGGCCGTAGATGCCGTGCTGGCCACGGTGCTTCGCCTCTGAACTTTGCTTGGAAATGAACTGCATGCCCTAAGCAACGTAAGGGGAGCCGCACGCTCACCAACTTTTCCTGGTGCTGCCTCGCGAGGTTCATGAGAAAAATATTGGTTGTAGTAGGAGTATTTGCACTGAGTAAGACCAGTTTCGGGCAGGCGCTGCCCCGCCTGCTCGACCATAACACGCTGGGGTGGGTGGTGTATTCCGGCGACTTGCAAGTGCGTGAAAAGTGGTTTTTGCACACCGAATATCAGTTGCGGCGGGTGCAGCTACTGGCCGTTCAGCAACAGCACCTGGCCCGGCTAGGCGTGGGGCACCAGCTCACCGACCGGGTTACGGTAAGCGGCGGCTACACTTACTTTCAAACCCACGAATACGGCCGCTACCCTACCGTGACGGGCCGGCCCCAGCCTGAGCACCGGCTGTATCAGGACGTGACCTTGACCGACGAGCTGGGCCGCCTGCAACTCGCCCAGCGCCTACGCCTGGAGCAGCGCTGGCTGGGTCAGCGGGCCGAGGAAGGTGCCGGCGCCGTGCAGGACTGGGACTATCAGCACCGCATCCGGTACCAGCTTAGCGGCAGCTTCCCGCTGCAAGGCCCCACCATCGACAACGGCGAATGGTACCTGAATGCCTTCGACGAGCTATTTATCAGCTTTGGCCGCAACGTAGGCAACAACGTGTTCAATCAGAACCGCATTTCGGGCGGCCTCGGCTACCGGTTCTCCGACCACGCAAAAGTCGAGTTGAATTACCTCAACCAAGTAACCCAGCACGCCGACCCCGACCCGGCTTCCGGCCGGCCTGTGTTTGAAATCAACAACGGCGTACGGCTGAACATCCTGTACGACCTGGATTTTACGGGTGGTGAATAAGATAATGCTATGCCGTTGCACAAACTATCTGCTGCTATTGATTTTTGCTAAAATACTATATCTTTACTAAATAGCTATAGGTGATAAGTAAGCGTTTACTCACTGTAATATGGAGCAGGTTGTTTGTCCGAAGTGCGAAACTAAAGATGCTACGAAGAGTGGGATAGTGGGGGGGCGGCAACGCTACAAATGCAAGAACTGCGGCTACCATTTTTCGGTGGCAAAAGTGGGCAAGGAAATCAATTCTTACTACGTTATAAAGGCATTACAGCTGTATGTAGAAGGCATAAGCTACCGCGAAATTGAGCGGCTGCTGGGCGTGAGCCACGTGAGCGTGATGAACTGGGTGAAGAAATATGGCATGAAAGCCCCTCGCCAAACCGAGTACCACCCGACCTATAAAATCCTTAATCAAAAGGAACTGGCCGAGTATTTTCAGAACCCCGAAAACCTGAAAGATGCGGGCCTGATGGTAACCGAACTAGGCGACAAGTACATGATGATACGGTGGGAGCGGTTTCGGCAGGGATAAACTATAGCAGTTAGCGGAAATATAGCCGGGGTGTGGGTTCTATAGGAAGGTTTTGCTACTTGGTTGCACTGAAAGGCTAGGCGGTTGTGCCGGCTCAGTGCCCCAACCCATTCCCACGCGTCAATTCCCCATCCCTGTTTATGCGAAACGCCCGTTACGCACTAACCTTTAGCGCGCTCCTAGCTGCCACTGGAGCTTCGGCACAGGTAGTAACTCCGCCTGCTGGCCAAGCCCCACCGCCTGCTGCTCCGGCTCCTCCGCCCGCTACACCGGCCCCCACCAAACCGGTGCCATACGGGCCCGGCATGAAAGTGAATATTTCGCCCGACGGCTCCAAGTATTTGCGGTTTCTGCTTTGGTCGCAGATATATACCCGCTACAACGAGAATAACACCGGTACTCTTCGGGCTCCCAATAAGCCCAAAGAAAGTCAGGTGGATTTTGGTATTCGCCGCTCCCGGATGGTGATTCTGGCGCAGCTTAATCCACGCTTTTTGGTGTATACACATTTGGGTATCAACAACCAAAATAACGTGAGTGGCGGACTAAATGCCGCTACCGACGGCAAAAAGCCGCAGCTGTTCATCCACGAAGCGGTAACAGAATATAAGGTCAATAAGTACCTCAACTTGGGTGCCGGCCTGCATTATTACAACGGCATCTCGCGCCTGAGCAGCGCCAGCACCACCAGCATGCTGGCCATGGACTTCCCGCTCACCAACTTCCCCACCATTGACGCGCTAGACCAATTTGCCCGCTGGATTGGCGTGTTTGCTAAAGGGCGCGTGGGCAAGTTCGACTACCGCGTGTCGATGAGCGACCCGTACCTAACCAACCTGCCCACCAACGCCAACTACGTGGTAGGCGGCGTACAAACCGGCAACCCGTTGGGCCTTGGCATTACGAGCAACGGCATCAACACCGGCACCAACGCCGCGCAATACAACCCGCAGAACACCAGCCACGTGTACCAGGGCTACTTTAGCTACAATTTTTGGGAGCCCGAAGCCAACCTGCTACCCTACTACCAGGGTACCTATCTGGGAACCAAAAAGGTGTTGAGCCTGGGTACTGGCTTTATGTTCAACAAAAACGGCATGTACTCGCGGCCAACCAGCAGCAGTGTGCCCCTGAGCAGCCTGACGCCCGGCTCCGACCTGTACGCCGCGGTGCCCACCCGGAAGCACGATATCAAGCTTTTCGGAGCCGATGTGTTCCTCGACATGCCGATTGATACGGCCTCACGCACGGCCCTGACGGTGTATGGCGTGTACTACAACTACAATTTTGGGCCGAACTACGTGCGCTACGTGGGAGCAGAAAACCCCGGTTACGGCACCCTGGCTACCCGCGGCAACGCTGTGCCGCAGTCGGGAACGGGCAATTCGCAGTATCTGAATGCCGGCTTCCTGCTGCCCCAGAACACGCTGGGTCCTAAGGCGCGGCTGCAACCTTACATTGCTTACCTGCACAGCAGCTACGAAGGCTTGCGCAAAAACAACGGCGAACGGGCCGGCGTGAACGTGTACGATGCCGGCGTGAATGTGCTGCTCGATGGCCACAACGCCAAAGTGACGCTCAACTACCGCGCCCGCCCCGATTTCACCGTCCCCGACGACGTGAAATACCGCCCCGAAATCACGCTGCAAACCCAGGTGTTCCTGTAAGCGGTGAGATGGTGAACTAGTGAAATGGTGAGTTTGATGTTCCAGCGGCGCAGGTAGCGCAAACAGCCCGTCAAACTCACCATTTCACCACCTCACCATTTCACTTTTCCCTCGTCTCATCTTCCAAAAACTCCCTTTATTCTCATGAACCAGCACCTACCCAACCGCGACGCCGGGGCCTACCCAGGAGCCGCGCCCCTGGCCGGCGCCACCGACGCCGTGGCCCACGACAACAACGCCACGCCCACCGACAAAATCTGGCAGGTGATTTCCGCCTCGTCGGTTGGGACGGTTATCGAGTGGTACGACTTCTACATCTTCGGGTCGTTGGCGGCCATTATCGGGCCGGTACTGTTTGGCACAACCGGTAAGATTGAGGATACGATTCTCGGGACGCTGGCCGTGTTTGGGGCGGGTTTCATTGTGCGGCCGTTTGGGGCGGTGTTCTTCGGCCGCATCGGCGACTTGGTGGGGCGCAAGTACACGTTCCTGCTCACGCTGCTGATTATGGGCGGCGCCACGTTCGTAACGGGTTTGATTCCGAGCTACGATAAGATTGGAGTAGCGGCGCCCATCATCGTTACGCTGCTGCGCCTGCTGCAAGGCTTGGCGCTGGGCGGCGAGTATGGCGGGGCTACCACCTACGTAGCCGAGCACTCACCTGATAATAAGCGCGGCTACTACACCTCGTTTATTCAGATTACGGCCACGGCGGGTCTGTTTATCAGCGTGCTGGTAATTATCGTTACCCGCAAAAGCCTGGGCGAAGAAGCCTTCAAAGAGTGGGGCTGGCGCATTCCGTTTCTGCTGTCGGGCGCGCTGGTCGTGGCTTCGTACTACATCCGCCGCAAGCTGCACGAGTCGCCGCTGTTTGCCAAGGCCAAAGCCGAGGGCAAAACCAGCACCAACCCGCTCCGTGAGTCGTTTGTGAATCCGGTAAACCGCCGGTTGGTGCTGATTTCGTTGTTTGGGGCCACTATGGGCCAGGGCGTGGTGTGGTACACCGGCCAATTCTACGCCTACTCCTTCATGCAGAACGCGCTGAAGCTCGACCTAGTAGATGCCAGCTTGGTGCTGTGCTTGGCGCTGCTGTTTGCCACGCCGTTCTTCGTGTACTTCGGTAGCCTTTCCGACCGGATTGGCCGCAAGAAAATCATCATGATGGGCTTGTTGTGCGGTGCATTGTTCACCATTCCTATCTTCTACGGCCTCAAGGCCTTTGCTGGCCCCCTCACCGAAGTAACCGCCGCTACCGTAGATGCTTCCGGCAAAGCCGTACCGGCCGTCATGAAAGCCCTGTCGCCGAGCCTGGTGCCCATGACGATTCTGGTATTCTGCCTGGTGTTGTTCGTGACGATGGCCTACGGCCCAATTGCCGCTTACCTAGTGGAGTTGTTCCCTACCAAAGTGCGCTACACGTCACTTTCCTTACCTTACCATATCGGCAACGGGGTGTTTGGGGGCTTTGTGCCGTTCATTGCTACGGCCCTCACGCTGCGCGCCGCCGCCCAGCCCGAAGGTACCCTGCTGAAAGAGTACAGCAGCTTTGCGGGCCTGCTCTACCCGGTTATCATTGCGCTAATTTGCTGGTTTATCGGCCAGGCCCTGATGAAGGACGTGCGCAATGTGCGCCTGATGGAGGACGGCTCCGGCGACACTCATTAAGAAGTTGCTGGCACCACAAGAAAGGCTCGCCCTCCGCTAACTTTTCTAGTTGCACCAACCAAGAAAAGTCCGTTGGGCCCCGGCTCGGCGGACTTTTTTCTTACGTGTTGCTTACTGGAAGTAGCTTGCTGCTACGTTCTGGCCAACTTCCTGCCAAGTAAACCTATTCCCTTCAACCACCCTCAAAATCCCCGCCCCATGCTACCCATGTCGCCCCAGGAACAAGCCGAGCAACGCCGTGGGCAACGGCTCTTGTTCGTGACCCTGCTGTTCGGAGTACTGTTGAATTTCCCACTGTTGGCCGTTTTCAACCACAACGGCAGGGTAGGGGGCATTCCGGTACTCTACCTCTACGTGCTGCTCACCTGGCTGGCCCTGGTGCTGCTTACCACCCGGCTAGTGCAGAAGAGTAGCTGATTGGTGAAATTGTGAGATTGTGAAATGGTGAGTTTTACGTTCCGTGGGCCCCATTTGCGCAGACTGCGTGGCTAAAACGTCAAACTCACCATTTCACAATTTTACCACCTCACAATTTCACATTTCATGTCCAAGCTGCTGGTTGTTTGCTTTTCGTTCGGCTACCTGGCGCTGCTCTTTTGGGTGGCGTATGCGGCGGAGCGCAGGGCAAACTCGGCGCAAAGCAGTCTGGTGAACAACCCCTACGTGTACGCCCTAAGCATGGCCGTGTACTGCACCGCCTGGACCTACTACGGCTCGGTGGGGCGGGCGGCGCACTTCGGGCTGGAGTTTGTGGGTATCTATCTGGGGCCTACCCTGATGGCGCCGGCCGCGTGGCTGGTGTTGCGCAAGCTGATTCGGGTGTGCCGGTTGCAGCGCCTCACCTCCATTGCCGATTTCATTTCGGCCCGCTACGGCAAAAGCGCCTCGCTGGGGGCCTTGGCTACGGTGGTGTGCGTGCTGGGCGTGGTGCCGTATATCTCGCTGCAAATCAAGGCTATTGCCGCCTCTTTCGACATCATGACCCGCGGCGCTACCGCCCTGGAACTACCTCTGGAAGGGGCGGCGGCTAGCACGGCCCTCTATACCACGGTGGCGCTGGCGTTTTTTACCATCATCTTCGGGGTGCGCTCCATTGAGGCCACCGAGCGGCACGAAGGCATGGTGCTGGCCGTGGCCCTGGAAAGCCTGGTGAAACTAGTAGCGTTCCTGGCCGCGGGCCTATTCGTGGCCTACGGGCTGTTCGACGGTATTGAGGACATCTTCACGCGGGCCGCGGCCGTGCCCGACCTGAGCCGGCTGTTTACGCTGGATGGGGCGGGCACGAGCAGCGAACAGTGGTTTACGCTGCTGCTGCTGAGCATGGCCGCCATTCTGCTGCTGCCGCGGCAGTTTCAGGTGTCGGTGGTGGAAAACGTGAACGAAGACCACCTGCGCAAAGCCATGTGGCTGTTCCCGCTCTACCTCATTGTCATCAACCTGTTTGTGCTGCCGCTGGCGTTTGGGGGGCGGCTCCTCACCGGGCCGGGCTTCGATGCCGATACGTTTGTGCTGGCCCTGCCTTTGCAGGCCGGGCATCCGTGGCTGGCGTTGTTTATCTACATCGGGGGGCTGTCGGCGGCTTCCTCCATGATTATCGTGGAAACCATTGCCCTGAGCGTGATGATGAGCAACCACCTGCTGATGCCCTTGCTGGTGCGCATGCCCACGGCCCGCGCCGAGGCCCCGAGCTGGTTTGCTTACCTGGGCCAGGTGGCGCTCAACAGCCGCCGGCTGGCCGTGGTGCTGGTGCTGCTGCTGGCTTACGGCTACTACACGGCGGTGGGGCATCTGCTGCCGCTGGTCAACATTGGGTTGGTGTCGTTTGCGGCGGTGGCGCAGTTTGTGCCGGTGGTGCTAGGCGGCTTGTACTGGCGCGGCGGCAACCGGCAGGGCGCTACAGCCGGTATTCTGGCGGGGTTCGTGGTGTGGCTGTTCACGCTGGTAGTGCCCACGATGGTCGGGCCCGGCATGCTCAGCATCACGCTGCTCTCTGATGGGCTGTTTGGTTTGCACGGGCTGCGGCCGTTTGCGCTGTTTGGGCTCGAAGGGCTCGATTACCTGTCGCACGGCTTGTTTTGGAGCTGGTTTTTCAACATTGGGTTCTACATAGGCGTTTCACTCTTGCGCGGCCCCTCGGCGCTGGAGCAGCGGCAGGCCGACAGCTTTGTGGGCGTATTTCACTACCGCAACGTGTTCGAGGGGCCGGCCGGCTGGCAAGGCGCCGCGCCGCTGCCCGACGTGCGCGAACTACTCACCGGCTTCCTCGGCAAAAAGCGGGCGGTGCAGGCCCTGCGGGCGTTTTCCGAGCGTTTTCCGGATGCCCACCCCGCCGACGACGTAACCCCGCCCCAGGCCGATCCGCGCCTGCTGGCCTACTCCGAGAAGCTACTGGCCGGCAGTATCGGGCCGGCGTCGGCGCGGCTGCTGCTGGCCTCGTCGGTGGGAGTGGAGGACATTAGCTTCGACAACGTGGTAGGCATTCTGCGCGAAAGTCAGCAACTGCTGGAGGCCAACCGCCAACTCCAGAAGCAACAGCGGCAGCTTCAGCGCCTCACCGACGAGCTGCGCGTCGCCTACGACCAGCTCCAAGCCCTTGACCACGACAAGGACGAGTTTCTGGTTACCGTCACGCATGAGTTGCGCACGCCCCTGACCAGCATTCGGGCGCTGTCCGAAATCCTGACCGACAACCCCGACCTGGAAGAAGAGGAGCGCCACCGGTTTCTGGTCACCATCACCCGCGAGTCGGAGCGCCTGAGCCGGCTGATTACGCTGGTGCTGGACCTGGAGAAGTACGAGTCGGGCAAGGCCACCCTCGACCGGAGCCCCCTCGACCCCGCAGAAGTTGTCAACGACGCCATTGAATCAGTGGGGCAGCTGCTGCGCGACAAGCAGATTCAGCTGGATGTGGACGTGCCGCCCGGCCTGCCGCTGCTTTCCGCCGACCGGGACCGGCTGATGCAGGTGCTGGTCAATCTGCTCAGCAACGCCATCAAGTCGTGCCGCGCCGATGGGAACGGCCGGATTCGGGTGGCGGCCGAAGTGCCCGAAGCTGCGGAAGGGCCAGCCACGCTGCGCTTGGTGGTGCAGGACAACGGCAAGGGCATCGAAGCGGCCTTCCATACGCTCATCTTCGACAAGTTTTTCCAAGCCAAAAACCAAACCATGCGCAAGCCTGAAGGCTCGGGGCTGGGCTTGGCCATCACCAAAAAAATAGTGGAGCTGCATGCCGGCCGCATCTGGGTGGAAAGCCAGCCCGAGCAGGGCGCCCGGTTCTCGGTGGAGCTACCTTTTTGAATTAAAAATTAAAAGTTAAAAATTAAAAATGAGTTGTTCGATCCTTCGTCGCAACGATATTTCCATCCATAGAATTTCGTGTGTTATAGCTGCTGTCCAAGCCAGTGGATCAATTTTTAATTTTTAATTATCAATTTTTAATTGACTCTCATGGCCCACATACTAATCGTTGATGATGAGCCCAACATTGTGATGTCGCTCGAATTTCTGATGCGCAAAAACGGCTACGCGGTAAGCATTGCCCGCAACGGCACCGAGGCCCTCGAAGCCGTGGACCGCGCCCCCGTAGATGTAGTGCTGCTCGATATTATGATGCCCGACGTAGACGGCTACCAGGTGTGCCGCTACATCCGCGCCCGCCCCGATAGGGCCAACACCCGCATCGTGTTTCTGTCGGCCAAAACCAAGGAGGCCGACATCCAGAAAGGCTACGAAGCCGGCGCCGACCTCTACATTCCCAAGCCATTCAGCACCCGCCAACTGATGACTAAAGTGCAGGAACTGCTCGTAAAACCGGCAAGCCCAGGACCTCACCCCCTAGCCTCCTCTCCAAAAGAGAGGGGGAACTAGACATAGATTCTAGCTCTAAAGAATTAGAAGCTAGTCCCCCCTCTCTTTTGGAGAGGGGGCTAGGGGGTGAGGTTCCCGCCAGAACAAACTCACCACTTCACCACTTCACCATTTCACCACGTACAAAATGCCCGACGCACCCACGAAACACGCCCGCATCCGCACCCTGGAGGACTACCACGACGCCTACCGCCGCAGCCTCGAAAACCCCGAGCAATTCTGGGCCGAGGTGGCCGAGCCGTTTACGTGGCGCCGCAAGTGGGACCGGGTGCTTGACTCCGACATGGCCGCCGGCAAAAACGAGTGGTTCGGGGGCGCCCGCCTCAACATCACCGAAAACTGCCTGGACCGCCACCTGGCCAACCGCGGCAACAAGCTGGCCATCATCTACGAGCCCAACGACCCCAAAACCCGCCATGTCCGCTTAACCTACCGCGAACTGCACCAGGAGGTTTGCAAGTTTGCCAACGTGCTGCACAACAACGGCGTGGAGAAAGGCGACCGGGTGTGCCTCTACATGCCCATGATTCCGCAGCTGGCCATTGCCGTGCTGGCCTGCGCCCGAATCGGTGCCATCCACTCCGTGATTTTCGCCGGCTTCTCCGCCAATGCCATTGCCGACCGGGTGAACGACGCGCAAGCCTCCGTGGTGCTTACGGCCGATGGCCTGAACCGCGGTGCCAAGCAGATTCCGGTGAAGCGCGTGGTAGACGAGGCCCTGGAAACCTGCCCTACCGTGCGCCGCGTAATCGTGGTGGAGCACCTGGGCTGGCCTGTGCACATGAAGGAAGGCCGCGACGTGTGGTACCACGAAGAAGCGGCCGACGTGGAAAAAACCTGCCCCGCCGAGGAAATGGACGCCGAAGATCCGCTCTTCATTCTCTACACCTCCGGCAGCACCGGCAAGCCTAAAGGCGTGGTACACAGCACCGCCGGCTACATGGTCTGGACCGACTACACGTTCCGCAACGTGTTCCAAATCGAGGAAAACGACGTGTACTGGTGCACCGCCGATATTGGGTGGGTAACGGGGCACACCTACTTGCTTTATGGCCCGTTGCTGGCCGGCGCTACTACGCTTATGTTCGAGGGCGTGCCCACGTTTCCGTCGCCGGGCCGTTTCTGGGAGGTGATTGACAAACACTCGGTAACGGTGTTCTACACTGCGCCCACGGCTATTCGCAGCCTCATGGCCTCGCCCCTCGACCACGTGTGGGCCTACTCCCTGGATTCGTTGCGGGTGCTGGGCTCGGTGGGGGAACCCATCAACGAGGAAGCCTGGCACTGGTACAACGACCACATCGGCAAGCGCCGCTGCCCCATTGTAGATACCTGGTGGCAAACCGAAACCGGCGGCGTGATGATTTCGGCCATGGCGGGCATCACGCCCTCCGTACCGGCGCGGGCCGGGCTGCCGATGCCGGGCGTGCAGCCCGTGCTGCTCAACCAGGACGGCTCCGAAATCGAGGGCAACGGGCAGGAGGGCTACTTGGCCATCAAGCACAGCTGGCCCGGCATCATCCGGACCACCTACGGCGACCATGAACGCGCCCGCCAAACCTATTTCGCGCCGTACCCAGGCTACTACTTCACCGGCGACGGGGCCCGCCGCGACGAGCAGGGGCTTTACCGCATTATCGGCCGCGTTGATGATGTAATCAACGTGAGCGGGCACCGCTTCGGCACGGCTGAAATCGAAAACGCCATCAACGAAAACGACTACGTGGTGGAAAGCGCGGTAGTCGGCTACCCGCACGACGTGAAAGGGCAGGGTATTTACGCCTACGTCATCCTCAAAAACGGCGTGCCCGAGCAGGAGCCCGAGCGCCAGCGGATAGAGGCCAGCATCATCGAAACCATTGTGGCCGAAATCGGGCGCATTGCCAAACCCGACAAGATTCAGCTGGTATCGGGCTTGCCGAAAACCCGTTCCGGCAAAATCATGCGCCGTATCCTGCGCAAAGTAGCCGAAGGCGACACCGCCAACCTCGGCGACACCACCACGCTCCTCGACCCACAGGTAGTGGATGAAATCATCAGCGGCAAGAAGTAGCCTGAAAACTTAGCGAACAACAAAAACGCCGGCCCTTTCTAGGGTCGGCGTTTTTGTTGTTACTAGTAATATCATCTACAAACCAGACCGTCATGCTGAGCTTGCCGAAGCATCTCTACCGCATCATTCGGCGGTGTTCGGTAGAGATGCTTCGGCAAGCTCAGCATGACGGTGTAGGTGTAGCTAACTTTTGTACTTATACTTTGGCTTGTAGGTCTTGTTTTTCTTCGAGCCAGAAGTCAACAAAACAGTGGTGCCGACGGCTATAGCAGTCAGCACAGAAAGCTTGAGAATCAGACTGCCGCGCTTGTATTTCCAGTCCATGTTGTAGCCTTTCTCGGCCCAGATGTTCGGGAATTTGCCGTGGGCGAGGTCTTCCACCAAGCCTTCTACCATGTTCACCCGGTCGGCTACAATCAGGGGTAGCCAGTGCCGGTAGCGGTTTTCGCTGTAATTGAAGGCAAAGCGCCGGATCATGCCGCTCAGCCCTTTTGGGGGCTCTGGCGTACCGTATACTGCCGACACGTTGGGCCGCTCGATGGAGCGTAGCACTTCGGTGTCTTGGGGCTGAAGCGAGTCGGGACGGTGCTTGCTGTCGGGGTCTTGGGTGGCGTTCATGCGCGCGCGCATGGGGTAGGTCGGGTCATTTTTGGGGTCGGCGTCCACGCCCCAGCCTTTGATCTGCCGCGGGTCGATGGGCGTGTTTATTTGCGGATTTTTCATGGAGCAGGTGGCTTAGAGAGAGACGGTAGGGGGGAGCAGCACGGTTTTGATGCAGTTATCCATCTTGCCGGAGAACATGCGGTAGCCGTCGGCCACTTCTTCCAGCGGCAAGCGGTGCGTGATGAGGCCTTTGGGGTTGAGCGTGCCGTTCTGCACGTGCTCAATCAGCCGCGGCAGCAGCCGCTTCACCGACGTCTGGTTGCCGCGCATCGTCAGGCCTTTGTTCATCAGGTTGCCGATGGGCACCAAATTGTCGGTCGGGCCATATACGCCTACCACCGATACCACGCCGCCTTTCTTCACCGAATTGATAGCCCAGTGCATGGCCGTAGCCGAACCCGCCTGCAACAGTAATTTGCGACCCGTAATGGTTTGCAGCGCATTGCCTTGGGCTTCAGCACCAACCGCGTCAATCACGCAGTCGGCTCCCAGCCAGTCGGTAATTTTCTTGATGAATACCACCGGGTCGCCGATTTCGCGGAAGTTGTAGGCTTCGCAGTACGAGTAGTTGCGCGCAAACTCCAGGCGGTAGTCTTCCTGGTCGATGATGATGACGCGGCCCGCGCCAAACAGCCAGGCGCAACGCGCGGCCATGATACCGATGGGGCCGGCGCCGAATACCACTACCGTATCATCAGTCTGGATGCCAGCCATTTCGGCGGCCTGATAACCGGTTGGTACCACGTCGGTGAGCAGTACGGCATCATCGAGGTCCATGCCTTCGGGAATGATGGTCGGGCCAACGTTGGCGTAGGGTACGCGCACGTACTCGGCCTGGCCACCATCAAAACCACCCGCGGTGTGCGAGTAGCCGAAAATAGCACCTACTGCCGTGGCTTCGGTGTTGGACTCGTGGCAGTTGCCGAACATGCCTTGGCGGCAGAAATGGCACTCGCCGCAGGCTACGTTGAAGGGTACGATTACTCGGTCACCGGTTTTTACTTTTGTAACGTCGGCGCCGATTTCCACAATTTCACCTACAAACTCGTGGCCGAAGGTGGAGCCCACGCGGGTGTCGGGTACGTTGCCGTTGTAAAGGTGCAGGTCGGAGCCGCAGATGCAGGCGCGCAGTACCTTCACAATAGCATCCTGTGGATGCTTGATTTCCGGCATGGGTTTTTGCACGGCACGGACCCGACGCGGGCCCCGGTATTCCATTGCTAACATAGCGCGTTTGGTTGAGGTAGGATGAGACGATTGAGCGGACTTAGCAGCAAATCCGTGGTGGATTATTGGCTATGATCAGCCAGCATACTGGCGTTGGATTCCGACTCCCGGTGTACTACCCTCACCCGTTTATGTTGCCGCAGAAGCTGCAAATCCGTGTTTGTTGCGCAGGATTATGCGGGTAATACGTAGGTGGCGCAATAAATTCTCAACAGGGCAAATGCAATGGCCATTAGCACCCTTACTGGGGCCGAAATGGTACTTGTACACCAATTAAACGAGGGTTCCTCAACAAGCTGCGGGTCTAGTAGTTAAGGTATCGTTTCCGAGCTTTATGAACATTTATCTGGTTCGTCACACCCAAGTAGCCACTGCTGCCGGCATTTGCTACGGCCGCTCCGATGTGCCCGTTGCCGCCACCTACCCCGCCGACGAAGCCGCCGTACGTGCCCGCCTGGCGCCGGTGCTGGCTGCCGGCCCGGTAATGGCCTACGCCAGCCCGCTTAGCCGCTGCCGCCAGCTGGCTGAGGCCTTGGTACCCGAACAACTGGTGTTCGACGACCGGCTGATGGAGTACGACTTCGGGCGCTGGGAACTACAACCCTGGGACGCGTTGCCAGCCACGGAACTCGACCCCTGGATGGCCGACTTCGTGCAGGTACCGGCCCCCGGCGGTGAAACCTTCCAAGCCCTACAAGACCGCGCCACCGAGTTTCTGACCGAAGCCCTGGCCGCCGCCGATCCCAACGCTACTATTGTAATCGTGAGCCATTCGGCCTTGATCCGCAGCCTCCTGTGTTACTGCTTGGACTTGCCGCTCTCCCGCGCCTTCCGCCTCGACATCGACTACGGCTCCATCAGCAAAGTGCGCCACCGCCACGGCCAGTTCAACGTGGCCTACACGAATGGTTGATTATAAGCAGTAGCGCGAAGCCTTTGCTTCGCGTATCGTTGAACGACCTGCATGCGGCGCGGCCGTCAGCAACGATACGCGAAGCAAAGGCTTCGCGCTACTGCCTGCGTAGTAATTGCGTGAAATAAGCGCCATTGAATTACTGGCGTTACAAACTATTCGCCGGTAGCACTGTACCCGTCACTTCCCCAAACCCAATGCGCAGGCCGTCCCGCTCGCAGTAACCGCGCATCGTCACGGTGTCGCCGTCGAGCAGGAATTTGCGCTCCGAGCCGTCGGCCAGGGGCACGGGGCGTGTGCCTTTCCAGGCCAGTTCCAGCATCGAGCCGAGCGAGTCGGGGGTGGCGCCGCTGATGGTGCCCGAGGCGTACACGTCGCCGACTTCCAGGTTGCAGCCGTTGCTGCTTTGGTGGGTGAGCTGTTGGGCCATGCTCCAGTACATCAGCCCGAAGTTGGAGCGCGACACCACGGTTTCCTCGCCGTTTTCGGGTTGAATGGCTACTTCCAGCTTAATGTCGAAGTTGTGTGGGTTCGATTGGGCCAAGTAGGGCAGCGGCTCGGGCTCCTGCCCCGGCCCGGCCACCCGGAACGGCTCCAGCGCATCCAGCGTCACCACCCACGGCGACACGCTGCTGCCGAAGCTCTTGCCCAGAAACGGCCCCAGCGGCACGTATTCCCAGCTTTGAATGTCGCGGGCGCTCCAGTCGTTGAACAGCATCAGCCCGAAAATGTGGTCCTCAGCCTCGGTCAGCGGCACGGTTGCCCCTAATTCGGTGCCTTTGCCCACCACAAACGCCATTTCCAGCTCGAAATCCAGCTGCTGCGACGGTCCGAAGGTAGGCGCGGCGACATCCGGCGCCTTGCGTTGCCCATTCGGCCGCCGGATATTGGTGCCCGACACCACAATGCTACTGGCCCGGCCGTGGTAGCCGATGGGGATGTGGCGCCAGTTGGGCAGCAGGGCGTTGGCCGGGTCGCGGAACATCATGCCCACGTTGGTGGCGTGCTCGATGCTGCTGTAGAAATCGGTGTAGTTCTGGGGCTTGATGGGGCGCAGCATCCGGGCCTCGCTCTGCCGCACCAGGCACTCGCGCATCACCTCCAGGCTGCTCGATAGGGCCGGGTTGTCGTGGCGCAGCAGCTCCGATACGCGCTGACGCACGGCCCGCCACGCCGGCCGGCCCAGGGCAATGAACTGGTTGAGCGAGCGGCGCCGAAACACCTTGGGCATCTTCGGCCCCAAATCCAGGTCGGAGAAGAAGCCGAACTGCGCCACGGCGTACAAATCCAGCACGTACTCGCCGATGGCCACGCCCAGGTGCGGCCCCCGCTCATCGGTTTCAAACACCCCAAACGGCAGGTTCTGGATGGGAAAGTCGCTGGTCGGCGGAATATCAATCCAGGAGCGGAGTGCCGGGTCGTTTAGGTTGGCCATGTTTTGGGTGGTTGCGGATAGAAGCGGCAAAGGTAGAGCCACCCGCCAAATGACGTGCAAACTGAACAGAAGGTTAGGCGGATTCGGTGGAAGCGGCTATCTTGAGCGTTTCCTGCTGCTTACCGCTATAGCTTCGGGAGTGGCAATAGCGTCAATCATGCTACCGTTGGTATGATTGACGCTACTCAGCATACCTTTAATAGCGTCTAACAGAATGTTAGCGGTAATTTAAAAGACCCAATTCAAAAAATATATCAATTCAATTTTAAACACAATAAATCAAAAAACTATGGGAGGAGAAACAGTAAATTTAAGAGCAGAATCCGATTGGCACAAATCACTTGGTGATGCCGAACAAGAATGTGATGACCGATTAGACGAAATGGAAGACGAAGCAATAGACGAAGCAGAATCGGAAGGCGGAGAATATGTTGGCGGGACTACATCAGGTTATGACATTGAACACGATAGTGATACGGATGAATTCAAGTGCTCAGCTGAACGAACATTAAATTTTATCTATCCAGATGACACAAAGAAAGATAAAGCGATTCACGAAACAATTAAAGAGGTTTCTTATGATGAGTATTTGAAGCTAAAAGCTGAAGATTCAGAGCCTGTTGTTGATGTTACCGGAGAACTTAGAAAATTAATTGCACCTCTAGTACCCAAAACAAAAGAACATACCTATTATAGAAGAGTGTCAATGCCAGGACCTTTCGGAGGTGGACATATGCGAATTCCTATGAAAGTTCAACTTCCTCTGTCAAGCATAAGCTTTACCAACTTAACAGTTATTTCTTCTAACTTAGAATTAGATGACTTGGCTTATACTGTCAACATCCCTTTAAATGAGACAGTATTACATATTCCATATAGAAATTGTACCCCCTTGCAGCAATCCATAAAAAGAGATGTAGAATTCAAAGTGACAAAAGGATGGAAAATAGAGTTTTCAAAAAGAATAACTTCGTCAACCTCAATTGGAGGTAAATTAAAATTTGGCAAAGTTGGTGAGGCAAGCGTTGAACATAAATTAACGACTGAAATTACGAACTCCAAATCAATAAGTGAAGTGAAGGAAGAGCGAACTGTCACTACTTTTCAGTACAATATTGCAGCAAATAAAATTGTTGATGTTAAGCTCACTATTCAAAGTTTTGAGGCGATACGTAATTTTAAAGGCCCAATTACTTTAGAAGGAACTGTGATAATCACGTATGGTAAAGGTGAGGAAAAGGCAACAAAAAAGCTAACAGACCTACTTAACGAAACACAACGAACAATTGATATTAGTGGTTACTACGCTAATATCGATTGGCAAGAAATGGAGAATATTTTAAATTCAACAGATTGCCCCAATCTCTAGGTAAGAAAAATTTGTACTCAATTGAATAATGATTTATAAATAGAAATTTGCGAACAGATAAACTGCCGCTAACAAGGTATTGCCAAAAGCGGGGCTGAAAGGCTTCGATTGAGCATTTGTGTAGGGTTCAACTTTCGTTCTTCGATTGAACTTTTGTGCTAAAAATCCCCGCCTTCGGCAATACCCGAACCGTTAGCGGTAAGCCATCATATCATACCATGTGCGACAAATTAGACACATATGAAGCCATAAAAATTTTCACAGACATAGCTGCACCAACAATTACCATTTTTGCAGCTCTCTTAGGTCTTTTCACAAAAACACGTGATGAAGAAACATTAGTAGTAAATGGACAGCAAGTAAAAAGAGAGTTTTTCACTAAATGGACATGGTGGGCATTGGGTGGAATTATGACAGGGGGTGTCATAAGTATCTGGGCTGTTTTGAATGATAAGAAAATTTCAGAGATTGAATACTGTATTAAATCGCAGCAAGACAGTTTATATAATGCAAAGGTTGACAGCGTTAATCGACAGCTAAAAGTATCACGAGATACTTTGGCAGCTATCTTGGAAACATCAGCAAAAACTATCGAAAAATTAAACTTGTCTTATGAAAAGCAGTTGCTGGGTTTGGATAAGCAAAATACTTTGCTTGTTCAAACGGAAAACCTCTTGCATCCTTTTAGCCCAGCAAAGTCCCTCTTTCGTATTCATGTTGAAATAAACGATAGTTTACAATCTGAATTAAACACTGCATTTAGAAACCTTTACAGAAACGGCGTAAGACGACCATCGTTCGTTAATTATGACGGTATCAAGGTGCACGTTGGTTTTCATTCAATACAAGATACTACACAAAACTCAAGAGAATATGTCAGCTTTGAAGAAAAGATTAAGTCGCTTTTGCCTGAGCCATCGTTATCGTTTTATTCAGTAAAAGCCTCCAAAAAAAAGCTAATAGACGATAAGTATGAAGTTTTTAAAATTGATGGAACATTTCCGACCGTTATTAATAAGAAGGTGTTTACCGGCTCCTTAAGCTATTTGTTAGAATATGAATATTATCCTTCGTATAATTTGATAAAGTGTAGGTACGTAATTGAGCCTCAAACCCCGATTTCTATTGGAAAGGACTTAAAGAGCTTATATGCAATTAAGGATGGAAGTTTAATGATAGAATTCAATAACAAATTTGTTCAAGGTGTTGAGAGTAACTTGCGATACCTAATACTTCAATGCGGAGAACCTGCCGAAAATTATATGGCTAGTTTTGGTAATAATGACATGATTAAGAAACAGCAGGGATATCTGACACAAAAAACTTACTATAAACCAATCCTGGGTTTAATAAATGGAACAAATTTTTCGGAATTCGATTTATTAACAGGAAACTGATACACAAAACATACAGCCTACCGCTAACAGTGTGTTTATAAACTTGTGGCGGGACGTCAAGCATTCGACTATAAATCACTATTTTGCTTTTGTGGTTAATTGAAACTGACGAATTTCAATTGCCACAACTTCATAAATACTTCAACGTTAGTCTTCTTGTCCCAAAACCAAAGCGCCCCGCTTCCACCGAAAACCGGTAGAAGCGGGGCGCTTTGTATGTGACTAGGCTAACTTAGAACTGTGGGGTAGGTACCGGGGCTGGCGAAACGGGATGGCCCGTCTGCCCGGCCGGCTGCTCCGACATCGGGGTGATGTTGATGGCTTCTACAGACCGGATTTCGGGCACGGCCTTCTTGACCGATTCTTCCACGCCGGCTTTCAGCGTCATCGGCGACATAGGGCAGGTGCCACAGGCCCCGAGCAACTCCAGGCGCAGCACCATGTCGTCGGTGATTTCCAGTACCCGTACGTTGCCACCGTCAGCCGCCAGATACGGGCGGATGCTGTCTAGCGCCAATTCGATACGCGAAAGGAGGGGATGGTCTGCTACGGCAACGGAATGCGTCATATACTATAGAGTGAACGACTGGCCGGCTTCAACGGCGGCCAGCCGGTGGGGTATTGGCAAAGGTAAGGCTTCTGGCGGGTATACGGTAAACCAAGTTTGCGTTGGCAAAGTTGCGTGTAAGACGCCAAACCGTCCGTCATGCTGAGCTTGTCGAAGCATCTCGCTAGTGTAGTAAACCCGAAATACTTCGGCAACCTCAGCACGCGAGATGCTTCGACAAGCTCAGCATGACGGACAGTCTGATACCTTTAATGAACAACAGCTACGAGTTCATTTCCACAATATTAGTTTTGGGCGCCACGGCGTTGCGGATGGATACCTGCCGGGCTAGCTCCTCGGCTAGCTGCTCGAACAACGCGGCGGCGGGAGTGCCCGCTTGCAGAATGGCCGGGGTGCCCGAGTCGCCGTTTTCGCGGATGCCTTGCACCAGCGGAATCTGGCCCAGCAGCGGCACCTGGTGCTTTTCGGCCAGCCCGATGCCTCCCCCTTCCCCGAAGATGAAATACTTGTTGTCGGGCAGCTCGGCGGGCGTAAACCAAGCCATGTTCTCTACCACGCCCAGCACCGGTACGTTGATTTGCGGCAGCTTGAACATCTGCAAGCCCTTCTCGGCATCAGCCAGGGCCACGCGTTGCGGCGTCGTCACGATAACCGAGCCGGTAACGGGCACGGTTTGCACCATGGTTAGGTGAATGTCGGAGGTGCCGGGCGGCATGTCGAGCAGCAGGTAGTCCAACTCGCCCCAGTCCACTTCGGTGATAAACTGCTTAAGGGCCGACGACGCCATCGGGCCGCGCCACACAATGGCCGATTCGGCGGGCGCCAGGAAGCCGATGCTCATGATTTTGACGCCGTGCGCAATTACCGGCTCAATCAGGTTTTTGCCTTCGGGGGTTTGATAGACGTGCGGACGGGCGTCCATCACCCCGAACATCAGCGGCATGCTGGGGCCGGAAATATCGGCATCCACGAGGCCTACTTTAGCGCCGGTTTTGGCCAGCGCAATGGCCAGGTTGGCCGTGACGGTGCTTTTGCCCACGCCACCCTTGCCCGAAGCAATGGCAATGATGTTGCGCACGCCGGGCAGAATGTCGCGGTTCTGGCGCATGGTGGTCACGCGCGAGGTCATCTTGATTTGCACGTCGGCGTCTTTGTCCACCATGGTATGGATGGCGCGGACGCAGGCGTTGTGAATCAGCTCTTTCAGCGGGCAGGCGGGCGTGGTGAGGACCACCGTAAACGACACCGTTTTGTCGTTGATTTGCACGTCCTCAATCATGTTGAGCGTGACGAGGTCCTGGCCCAAATCGGGCTCTTCCACGTAGCTCAGGGCCTTGAGAACGTCTTCTTGGGTAATTGCCATATTATTGGAGAGTCGAAAAATGCGAAGCGAAGCGCAAAGATAACCCGGAAACCGGGGTGGAAGTTGCGGCATTAGGCGCCCGGGCGAAACCTCACCCTAACCCCTCGCCAAAAGAGAGGGACTCTAGCCGTAGACTTCTAAAACTAACAAGCTAGAACTAGAGCCCCTCTCTTTTGGCGAGGGGTTGGGGTGAGGCCCCACACCAGATCGGCCAACTTTAGGGCGAACTGGCCAAGGCCGTTATATTGCGCCTGGTCTACCTGTTCCGCTTTATTTACTCTCCATGCTTATGTCTTTTAGTCGCGCCGCCGTGGCTTGCCTAGTGGCGCTGACCACCCTAGCTGAAGCGGCTCAGGCTCAGGCCCAGACGCCTGCCGACACCACTTTCCAGCGGCTGATGCGGAAAAACCAGTTCAGTTTCACCCAAACCGGCACCCAATGCAGCGGCCCCGGTTGGGATAAGTTGCAGCAGGACATTCAGAAAAGCGCCTTGGTGCTGGTGGGTGAAGACCACGGCATGGCTCAGATTCCGGCTTTCACCCAGGCCGTAGCGCAGGTATTGAAGCCAAAGCTGTACGTAGCGGAAATCGACAAGTACCAGGCCCAGGACCTGACCCGCCTGACCGCCCAGCCGGGGTTGCCTACTGCGTATTTGCAGCAGTTTCCCATGAGCTTGTCGTTCTACAGCTGGGCAGAAGAGTTCGAGCTGGCGCGGGCCTTGCGGGCCCAAAATACCAAGCTGCTAGGGATTGATCAGCTGGGATTTGCCGCCACCGCCCGCACCCTCACCCTGATGGCCGACCAAGTAAAAAGCAAAGCCACCAGCACCTTCCTGCGCCAGCAAGCTACTGCCATTCAGGCCCACGACCGGGCCGCCCTGATAGCCGCCGACTACGGCAACGTCACCATCAACGGCATGCGTGCCACGCTGCTGGATAGTTTGCGCAAGATGACCAGCACCGAGCCGCTGGTCGTGCGCCAGATGTTGCAGGATTTGGAAGCCAGCGTGAACATCTTCCGGACTAATGCCGCCGGCAAGCCCGGCGGCCACCAGACGCGCATCAACCTGATGAAGCGTAACCTGCTGGCCGAGTTGCAGCCCTACCAGCCAGCCGGGCAGCCGTTGCCACCCATGCTCTTCAAGTTTGGGGCCTACCACCTGGGCCGGGGCCGCAGCATCTGGGGCGACATCCACGACGTGGGTAACCTGGCCGTGAACCTGGCCGACGCCCATGACCAGAAAACCCTGCATATCTTCGTAATAGGTAAGCAGGGCCAGAAAGTAACCGGCCAGAACCCCGTGGACTTCAGCAAAAACGCATCCGCCTATTCCATGGCCGACGAGCCTATGCTCAAGCCCTTCATGGCCGCTACGCCCGCCGGTACTGCCTGGCAGGTGTTTGATGTGCGCCCCCTGCGCCGCGCCATGCTCTACAAAAACATGCCCGTCGCCGACCAGGAATTGCAAGCCACCATCCTGGGCTACGACTACGTCATCATCATCCCCGAAACCACCGCCAGCCGGAATTATTAAGCTGTATGATATAAAAAGGAACGTCATGCTGAGCGCAGCCTAAGCATGACGTTCTGTTTTGTTAAGACGGGGCTCAGACGATTACGCAGAAACTTCGCGTAACTCCTCTCTACCTTTGCGGGCAGTATGGCGCGCATTCCCAAAGAACTAGTTGATCAGATAATTCACCACGCCGATATTGTGGAGGTGGTGGGCGACTTCGTGAGCTTGAAGCGCAAAGGCCAGAATATGTGGGCCTGCTGCCCGTTTCACCACGAAAAGTCGCCGAGCTTTTCGGTGGCGCCGGCCAAGGGGCTCTACAAGTGCTTCGGCTGCGGCAAGGCCGGCGGGGTGGTGCAGTTCATCATGGACATTGAGGGCACCAGCTACGTGGAGGCCCTGAAGTACCTGGCCAAGAAGTACGGCATCGAGGTTCAAGAAGAAGAAAAAACGCCCGAGCAGCAGCTGGCTCAAAACGAAAAGGACTCGCAGTTCATCGTGTCGAACTGGGCCAAGGACCGCTACCACCAGCTGCTGCAAAAAAACGAGGAGGGCCAGAGCATCGGCTGGAGCTACCTGCGCCAGCGCGGCCTCAACCAAACCACCATTGCCACCTTCGAGCTGGGCTACTCCCTGGACCAATGGGACGACCTGCTAAAAGCGGCCACCGCCGCGGGCTTCGAGTTAAAGTACCTGGAAAAAACCGGCCTGGTGGTGCGCCGCGAAGACGACAACGGCCAGGACACCGGCCGCCGCTACGACCGTTTCCGCGGCCGGGTAATGTTCCCGATTCACAACATTTCGGGCCGCGTGATTGGGTTCGGGGCGCGCACGCTCAAGCCCCACGACAAGACCGCCAAGTACCTGAACTCGCCGGAGTCGGAGATTTACCATAAATCCGATGTGCTCTACGGGCTCTACCAGGCCCGGCAGGCCATCCGGACCGAGGAGCAGTGCTATTTGGTGGAAGGCTACCTCGACGTGCTGAGCTTGCACCAGGGCGGCATTAAGAACGTGGTGGCCTCGTCGGGCACCTCGCTCACCGACGGCCAAATCCGCCTGATCAAGCGCTACACCGACAACGTAACCGTGCTCTACGACGGCGACGCGGCCGGCATTCGGGCCTCCTTGCGCGGGATTGACATGCTGCTGGAAGGCGGCCTGAACGTGCGCGTGGTGCTGTTCCCCGACGGCGACGACCCCGACAGCTACATCCGCAAAGTCGGCGACCAGAAGTTCAAGGAGCACCTCGAACAGGCCAGCCACGACTTCATCCAGTTCAAAACCGACCTGGTGAGCCGGGAGGCGGCGCAGGACCCGGTGAAGAAGGCCGAAGCCATCCGGGAGGTGCTGCAAAGCATTGCCAAAGTGCCCGACCCCATCAAGCGGCAGGTGTTTTTGCAGCAGACTTCGCAAACCTTCGGCATTGATGAGCAGGTACTTATCACCGAGTACAACAAGATTGCCCGCCAAACCGCCAAGTCGCCGGCCAGCCTGCCCGGCCTGGATGTGCAGAAGCCCCGCTCGAGCAGCACCCCAGCCCGAGCCAATAACCAACAGCCAGCAACCAACAACCAGCTCAGCCCCGAGGAAGAAGCCGAAGCGCTGATGTACGGCGCTTCGCCGGAAGATTTGATGGGCGGCGGTGGCGACCTGCAAACCCTCACCCGCGAGGATCTGGAGCCCATACCCGATGTGCAGGAGCAGTGCGAGCGGGAAATAATACGGCTGCTGCTGCTGTACTCGGCTCAGCCGCTGGCCCCAGACGTGAGCGTGGCCCAGTACATCTTCGGGCAGCTCGACGAAACACCCTTCAAAACCGGCGTGTACGGTGACTTGCTGCACCTGTGCCGCGAGGAGCTGACCCAGGGCCGCTGGCCGGAAATCCGTATCCTGATCCAGCACAGCCGTTCCGATATTCGGGCCTTGGTGGCCGAGCTGGCTACCGAGCGGTACGAGCTCAGCCCTAACTGGACCACCCACCAGATACACGTGCCCCGCGAGTTGGATTTGCTGCAAATTGCCTGCGACAACGCCATTCTGCGCCTCAACAAAGTGAACGTGGAGCGCGCCCTGGCCGAACACATGGACGCCCTGCGGCACCCCATGGACGAAGCTACCCTCGACGGCCACCTGCAAACCATCCGCGCCCTCAAGCAGATGGATAACCAGCTGGCGGGCATGCTGGGCACCGTGCTTTCGCGCGGGGCTTAAGTCAATTAAAAAGTATAAAGTAAAATTACGCGGGCAGACATGGGGTAACATGCTGGCATATTGCCCTGATTTTTATACCATATCCTCTTCAAGAGAGTAAATCCGTCTAGCACCTTCCACATGGCTATGATTAACGTTTTCATGGTAGGTTTCGGAAAGTAGGTGACATGTATACATATCTGATAATAGGTTATTGGGTTTGCATAGGAATGTGCGTAAGCACTTCCAATGAGGTCAGGCGAGCTTCCAAAACCGAGTTCGAGCAGGGAGTCCGTTCGGTTTCGTTACGCGTAACCAAAACTCGGTATAAGCAGGGCCATTTGCTTCGGGTGCCGGGGTGCGGAGTCACGTTGCGGGATAATCTTACGGTTGATAACTTAACCACCTATGAGTACATGGGTGAGTTGGCCGGTCGTCTCCGGCTGGTGAAGGAACAACACTACAATGGCGAAGAGTATAGGCTTTATGATGTCTCGCACGGTTGCCGGGAATATCACTTGCTAGGCAGGCCCTATGCTGCGGCCGGCCGGTTTGTAACCTTCAATGAAAGTGCAACAACCGACCGTAATCCAGTAACTATGGAAAGCTGGCTGGTGACGCCTGGTGGAGTGCTTCATTCAAAAACAACTATTTTACCCAGGAATCTTTGGCACGCGGATGTCAGATTCTCAGCAAAGGCTACGCAGGTTATTATCAAAGACAGTCAGGATCAATACTGGAAAGTTGATTTTTAAAATGGCATGGAAAGGATTGAAACACGCTGCTATCTACTGCCAGTAGGTTCTTTGTAGCTTTGCCCCCAATCTGCCCCGACTTACTTTCTGTGCATATTCTGCAATTCTGTCCGCGCGTACCGTTTCCGCCCACCGATGGAGGCGCCATTGCTATGTACGACGTGGCCGCGGGCCTCATCCGGGCCGGGCACCGCGTAACGGTACTGGCCATCAACACGCCCAAGCACGACCAGCCCGCCGACGCGCTGGACCACCTCGGCCCCAACCTGCGCCTGGTAACCGTGGACGTGGACACGCGCCTCTCGCCGGTGAAAGCGCTCCGCAACCTATTGTTTAGCGAGCTGCCGTATAATATAGAGCGGTTTTTGAGCGACGCAGTGGCGGCACGGCTGGCAGCGCTACTGCGGGAAGAGGACTTCGACGTAGTGCAGATGGAAGGCTCGTTTGTGGCTCTGTACGCCACCCCCTGGCTGGAAGCCAAGAAAAACCGCACGGTTAATCCTGAGTTGCCGCCGCTGGTGTTGCGGGCCCACAACATCGAGTATTCTATCTGGGCAATGCTGGCCAGCCGCACGGGAAATCCGCTCAAGAAGTTCTTTCTGAGCACTATGGCTAAGCGCCTCAAGCAGTACGAGCTGGAAGTGTGGCAGCGCTTCGATGCCGTAGCGGCCATCACCGAAGCCGACCAGCAGCGCCTGCGCCAGCTGGGCTGCCACGAGCCGGTGGTATTCATTCCGGCCGGCGTGAACCTCGCCCGGTTTCAGCCCGACCCGGCCATCCAGCCCAAGCCCCGCACGCTGTTCATGATTGGCTCCCTGGATTGGCTGCCTAACCAAGAGGGGTTGGATTGGTTTCTGGCCGAAGTCTGGCCGCGGGTGCATGCGCTGTACCCGGACCTGGAATTTCACCTGGCAGGCAAGGAAATGCCGGTGCGGTTTCGGGAGCTGCAACTGCCCGGCGTCACGGTGCACGGCTTTGTGGAGTCGGCGGCGGTGTTTATGCAGCAGTACGAGGTGATGCTGGTGCCTTTGCTGAGTGGGGGGGGGATGCGCATCAAAATTATTGAGGGCATGGCACTGGGCAAGTGCATTCTGAGCACCACGCTGGGCGCCGAGGGCATCC
This sequence comes from Hymenobacter telluris, assembly GCF_017313265.1. GTDB lineage: Bacteria > Bacteroidota > Bacteroidia > Cytophagales > Hymenobacteraceae > Hymenobacter > Hymenobacter telluris. The sequence goes on from NZ_JAFLQZ010000008.1 coordinate 110,706, forward strand.
ATGTCCGCGACGACCACGACATTCTGGTGCGCGACACGCCCGCCGCCTGGGTGGAAGCCCTGGGCCGTTACTACCACCGCCAGCTGCCCGCCGACCTGATTGGGCGCGAGGCCGCCCGCACCATTGCCCGCCTCTACGACAACCGCCGCGTGGTGGAGAGTTTCCTCGACTTATACAGCGTAGTGCAGCAGCGCCGCGTGGAAACGGCGTAAGTTTGCCCCATGAAGCTCCTGGTTCTACTGTCCCGGTTTCCGTATCCGCTTGACAAAGGCGACAAGCTCCGGGCGTATCATCAGCTCCGGTACCTGGCCCGGCACCATGAGGTCTGCCTGTTTTGCTTGTCTGATGAAGACGTGCCGGCGGCTGCCTACGCGGTGGTGCAGCCGTTGTGCGCGGGCGGCCTGCACGTGCAGCGCCTGCGCCGGCCGGGCATTGCCCGCAACATGGCGCTGGCGTCGTTGCGCGGGTTGCCGCTGCAAGTCGGCTACTTCTACGATGCCGCCGCCCAGCGCCGCCTCAACGCGCTAATCCGCGAGTTTCGCCCCGACCATGTGTACTGCCAACTGATTCGGATGGCCCAGTACGTGCGCGGTTATGCCGGCCAGCTGCCCATGACGCTGGATTATATGGATGTGTTTTCGACCGGCATGCTGCGCCGGGCCGAGCAGTGCCGGTGGGCCGAGCAGCGGCTATTCCGCCACGAAGGCCGCCGCTTGCAAGCCTACGAAGCCGCCGCCTTCGACTGGTTTCAGCACCACACCATCATCTCCGACCAGGACCGGCAGCTGATTGAGCACCCGCACCGCCAGCAAATCCACATCGTCCGCAACGGCATCGACATCGACTTTTTCCAGCCTCGCCCGGCCGAAAAAACGCACGACCTGCTGTTCTGCGGCAACATGAACTACCATCCCAACGTGGACGCCGCCGAGTTTCTGGCCCTGGAAATCCTGCCGCTGGTGCGCCGCGCGCACCCAGCGGCGCGGCTGCTGGTAGCAGGCACCTCGCCGGCCCCGCGGGTGCGGGCCCTGGCTTCCGAAGCCGTAACCATTAGTGGTTGGGTGGAAGATATTCGGGATGCGTATGCGGCGGCGCGGGTGTTTGTGGCGCCCATGCGGGTGGGCACAGGCTTGCAAAACAAGCTGCTCGAAGCCATGGCCATGGAGCTGCCCTGCGTAACGACTCCGCTGGCCAACAACGCCTTGCACGGCCACCCCGGTCAGGATTTGCTGGTAGCCGAATCGGCGGCGGAACTGGCCGACAGCATCAGTCTGCTCCTGACCGAACCGGGTGCCGCTGCTCGTCTGGCAGCGCAGGGCCGGGTGTTCGTGCAGCAGCACTACGACTGGCAAGCGTCTACTAATCAGCTGGAAGCGTTGTTTGGGCAGCAGCCGAGCTAAGCGGTGGCTTCGCCTTACCTTTGCCCGTTCACAACAGTTCATTTGAAATGGATAATCTGCGTATTGCCATTCTAGGCTGCGGCAACATGGGGCAGGCATTTGCCAAGGCTTTCCTGCAATACAACCTGGTGGCCCGCGCCAACATGCTGCTGCTGGGCCGGGATGAGGCGCATTGCCAGCGCCTCAACGCCAGCGCCCTGAACCTGCCTACCAGTCCGCTTTCCGAAGCCGTGGGTACCTACGATGTGGTGCTGGTGGCCGTGAAACCCCAGGATTTCGGGAAGGCGGCCGCCGGGTTGCGGGAGGTGTTGCAGCCCCAGCAAGTGGTGGTATCCATTATGGCGGGCATCCCGATTGCGCGGTTGCAGCGCGAACTAGACCACCGGCAAGTGCTCCGGGCCATGCCCAACACGCCCGCGCTGCTGGGCATGGGCATCACCGGCTTTTCGGCGTCGCCGGAAGTGGAGCGCAGCCGCCTGCACCAGGTGGAGAACCTGCTGAACGCCACGGGCCGCTCTATTTTCCTGGAAGATGAGAGTTTGCTCGACGCCGTAACGGCCGTGAGTGGCAGCGGCCCGGCCTATTTTTACTACATCGTGCAGGCCATGATGCAGGCCGGGCAGGAGTTGGGTTTCTCGGAATCGGTGGCCGGGCTGCTGGTGAAGCAAACCATGCTGGGCGCTTTCCACCTGCTCAACAACTCCGACCAAAGCCTCGACCAACTCATTGCCAACGTGGCCTCCAAAGGCGGCACCACCGAAGCCGCCCTGCGCACCTTCCGCGCCGGCCACCTCGCCGAAACCCTCATCGACGGCATGAAAGCCGCCCAGCAACGCGCCACCGAGCTAGCCAAGGAGTAGCAGTGAAATTGTGAAGTGGTGAGATGGTGAGTTTGACGTTCTAACCGCGCAGCTTGGACCGCTAAAACATCAAACTCACCATTTCACCACTTCACAATTTCACCGCTCGTAACTTCGCGGCTCCATTCGTGGTTGTAGCAGCAAATTCACGCCGGATTTCACCGCTGCAAAATCCGTGAAATCCTTTTTTAATCAGCAAAATCAGCGTTCCATGCTTGATTCCATAGAAGACGCCATTGCCGATATCCGGGCCGGCAAGGTAGTAGTAGTAGTTGACGACGAGGACCGCGAAAACGAAGGCGACTTTATTTGTGCCGCCCGTTGCGCCACGCCCGAGGTTATCAACTTCATGGCCACCCACGGCCGCGGCCTGGTATGTGCCCCGCTCATCGAAGCCCGGTGCGAAGAATTGGGCCTGGAGCTGATGGTAGGCCGCAATACGGCGCTCCATGCTACGCCCTTCACCGTGAGCATCGACTTGCTGAAAAACGGCGTTACCACCGGCATTTCGGCCTCCGACCGTTCCAAGACCATCCTGGCCCTCATCGACCCCGAAACCAAGCCCGAAGAGTTGGGCAAGCCTGGCCACATTTTTCCGCTGAAAGCCCGCAAAGAGGGCGTACTACGCCGCGCCGGCCACACCGAAGCCGCCATCGACCTGGCTCGTCTGGCTGGGTTCGAGCCGGCCGGTGTGCTGGTGGAAATCCTGCGCGAGGACGGAGAAATGGCTCGTTTGCCCGAGTTGCGCGAAGTGGCCAACAAGTGGAATCTGAAGCTGATTTCGGTGCAGGACCTCATCAAGTACCGCCTCAACAACGAAAGCCTGATTTCGCGCGACATTTCGGTGCGTATGCCCACCCAGTGGGGCGACTTCGACTTGTATTCCTTCACCCAAAGCTCCAACGGTGCCCAGCACCTGGCCCTGGTGAAAGGCGACATTTCCACCCCCGAGCCGGTGCTGGTGCGCGTGCACAGCTCCTGCGTGACGGGCGACATTTTCGGGAGCTGCCGCTGCGACTGTGGCCCGCAGCTGCACAAGGCCATGGAGCAGATTGAGCGCGAAGGCCGCGGGGTAGTGGTGTACATGAACCAGGAAGGCCGTGGCATCGGGCTGCTCAACAAGCTGCGCGCCTACAAGCTCCAGGAGCAGGGCCGCGACACCGTAGAAGCCAACATCGAGCTGGGTTTTGGGGTTGATGAGCGGGACTACGGCGTAGGCGCGCAGATTCTGCGCGACCTGGGTATCAGTAAGATGCGCTTGCTCTCCAACAACCCCCGCAAGCGTACCGGCCTCATCGGCTACGGCCTGGAAATAGTGGAAGCCGTGGCTATTGAAATCGAGCCCAACGAGCATAATCAGAACTACTTAACTACCAAGCGCGACAAAATGGGCCACACCATCCTGAGCAGCCGCGCCCCCCACGTCAGCCCCGATTCCACGCTGGAAGTGGCCGGAGCGTAGTGGTTTTCTCTGGTTGCATGAGTGGCCAGTTAGCGCCCCGCACGGTACTCGTGCGGGGCGTTCTGCTATACGGCGGTTGGAGCCTACGCCGGAGGCTTCTCTCGCAGCTAGCTGGGGATTACAGCTGGCTTGGAAAATAAGTGAACCGAGCAGCGGTTTTGGCAGTTAGCGCAGAAGGCGGCCGGTTTCCTGCGGGCCGTTGAAAAACGGCGTTACCCAAGTGGTTGACGCTCGTTTTTTCGGTTATCTTTCCCCGGCCATGATCCTACTCCGCGCTACCTTCCTTTCCCTGCTGACCGGGCTGCTGACGGTGGCAGCTCCCACCCAGGCCCAGCAAACTCCACTCACCCAGCAGTTTGCCGGCAGTACCATCCTGCTAACCAACGGCGACACCCTGCGCGGCCCCGTCACGCTGCGCCGCGACCAGGACGTGCTGATGATGGCCCAGGCCGACGGCACCGTTACCACACTTTCGGCGGTGGCTATCAACAGCTTTGCCGTGAAAGGCGAAGACCGGGACAGCCGCCGCCCCACCGGCTACTACGACAACTTCTACGACGCCCGTGCCGGCTACTATTACGGTAATCCTATGTTCAGTTCCCGGCGCTCCGAGCCCTCCGACCTGAACCGGGTGCGCGTGTTCCGGACGTTCCGCTGGAACCGGGGCAACGACTACAGCGACTTCAAGTCGCCGGCGTTTTTCGAGCAGCTTAGCAACGGCCCGCGCATGCTGCTGCGCCGCGAGTCATTGATGCAGCGCACCGTGCCAACTTCCACAGCTTACGGCGGCTATGGCTACGGCAACCCCTACGGCCCCGGCCGCTATATGGGCACCTACACCGAAATGAAGGACGACTTCTTTCTGGCCACGCCCACCGGCGACGTTATTGCCCTGCGCAACCCGAAAAAGGATTTGCTGAGCGTGTTTCGGGCACAGTCCAAGCAGATAGAACAGTACGCCAAGCAAAACCAGCTGAGCTTCACCGTGGCCCGCGAACTGGCTTTCATCGTGAACTATGCCAATTCTTTGGTAAAAGAGTAACGGAGTAGCGGAGTAACTGAGTAACAATGTTCATTCAGAACGATTACTCAGTTACTCCGCTACTCCGTTACTCTAGTTATAAGTCCCGGTTACGCAGGAGTAGGTAGCTCAGCCCCCAAAACAGCGCCGTGTACACAAGGGCCAGCGGCAGCGCCTCAGTAGGCAGTAGCGCCGATGATGGACCGGTTACGGTGTCAATCATTTCCTGGCCGGGCAGGGGCGTGAGGCTGTTGAATACCTTGGCCGGCAGAAACCGGTCCAGCGAGTCGGGCAGGGAAAAGCGCAGCAGCGGCTCAGCCACCCAGGCGTAGAGCAGAAACAGCAGAATGCCCGGCCCACTGCGGCGCACCAGCACGGCCACCAGCGCCGCCATCGACAATAAGCCCAAAACCTGGATGCCGTACAACGCAATGCCCGTAATGCCCACGGTGGCCTGGCTGGCCGTATCGGCGGCACGGGTCAGGCCGAAGTAGAAGCCCAGCCCGAGTACCGTTAGCATCCCGAAAACTGCTAGCAGGCCCGAAAGCAGCAGCTTGTTTTGCAGCAGCTCGGCCACCGAAGCCCCGTCAATCACCTGCTGCCGAAACGTGCGGAACTGAAACTCGTCGGTTATCAGGATAATCAGCAGAATGCCCAGCAGCAGGTTGAAGTAGCTGGCTACGTAGGTCAGCTTCTGCCATAGCCCCGGAAACGTGTAAAGCGTAGCGCCTACCCGTTGCCCGTTCAGCGTCACGCTGCCCCCCGCCGACACGAATAGTGCCAGCAGCACCACAAACAGCAGCAGAATAATCCAGACGGTGCGGTAGGGCAGTACTTTACGAAGTTCAGCGCGGAACATAGCTTGAGGTGCTGATTATTGATGAGATGATTGCTGATATGGTAATTGTTAAGGTGCTGATTGTGGATGTGGTGCTGACACGTTTGCTTGTTGGTAGCAAAAAGCAAGTAACAACTGCCAAGCACCAATCAACCCACTAATAATCAGCACATCAGCGGGTGAGCTCCAGGAACTGGGCTTCCAGGCTGCGGTGGCGTACTTCCAGCCCGGCCAGCGCAATACCCTGCTCGAAGAGGGCGCGATTCAGGTCGGCGGGGCCGTGGCCGGTGGCTAGCACGGCACTATAGGCGCCGGCCGCTTCCGGTTTCAGGTCCGATACCCAGGGCAGCGCCGCCACTGCCTGTTGCAGGGTAGCAATGCTGGTATCGGGGGCGGGGCGCAGGATTACCCGGTCGGCGGTGGCCAGGATGCTGTGCACGGGGCCGGCGGCGCGCAGGTCGCCGCGCTGGAGCACGGCCACGTGGGTGCACACCTTTTCCACTTCATCGAGCAAGTGGCTAGCAATGAGAATGGTTTTGCCGTCGGCGGCCAGGCGCGTTACCAGGTCGCGCACTTCAGCTATACCCTGTGGGTCGAGGCCGTTGGTGGGCTCGTCGAGTACCAGTATTTCGGGGTTGCCGAGCAGGGTGGAGGCCAGCGCCAGCCGCTGCTTCATGCCCAGCGAGAAGCCCCGAAACTTGTCGTGCTGGCGGGTGCCCAGGCCGGTCAGGTCCAGGGCCTGGTCTACGGTGCGCGGATCGGCGCGCTTCACATCGGCGGCCAGCAGCAGGTTTTGGCGGGCCGAGAGGTAGGGGAAGAAGTTGGGCGTTTCCAGCAGGGCCCCCACGCGGCGGCGGTTGTTGGCGTTCGGCTCCTGCCCAAACCAACGCACCGTGCCGCCCGAGGCCCGCAACACGCCCAGCGCAATACCCAACGTAGTGGTTTTGCCGCTGCCATTCGGCCCCAGCAACCCGTACACGCTGCCCGGTTCCACGCTCAGCGTAAGGCCCTTCAGCGCGGTGGTACTGCCGTAGGTTTTGGAAAGATTATCGAGTTCAAGAATAGGCATGGCACGAAGCTAGGGGAAATAGCGCTAGGCTGTAGCGCGAAGCCTTTGCTTCGTGCGTGAACGATACTTGTTGTAACGGCAACGTGGCCGAATACGCGAAGCAAAGGCTTCGCGCTACATCTTACTCCACCGGCAACAGGCCGCCTTGCCAGCGGGCCACGGGGTAGCGCAGGTGCGTGGGTTCGTAGTACTTGGAATGGCGGTACACCCATTCCAGTTGGGCTGCGCCGCTTTTCGCTAGGGCTGGGTCTTGTTGCTTTTGTTTCTCAAGCTGTTCCCGCAAGGCCGGGTCCCGGCGGAGCAGGTCGGCGGCTACATCTTCGAACACGTAGTCGGAAAAGTGCTCTTTCTGCTGCAAAATGCTGTCGAAGAAGCCCCAGGCGAAGTAGGAATCGGTAGCTTGCGGCTCCAGCGTTTCGATGAGGAAGCGGGCGGTGGCATTGTCGAGGCGGGCTACGTAGTCGCCGCGGTGGTAGGGCAGGGCCTGCTGGGTGGAGCGCACCGTTACGGAATTATGCAGGTAGTGGCCTTCGTAGGGGCGGGGGCTGGTTTTGTAGTCATTGATGTAGTAGACCTCGGCCGTGAGGGTGGTGTCGCGGGTGAGGCGCTGCAACGGTACGCCCGCCGTGCGTAGTCGGTCCAGCACTTCGCCCCAGGCCTGCGGAATCAGGTAGGCTTGCGGGCGCGTAACGGTGGTAGTAGGCCGGAACGTGTTGTAGTAGTTGATGGGGCGCGTGAACGGGGCTTTCCGGTCGTAGTAGAGGCGCAGCTGCTCGCTTACCTCGCTGGGTTTGGTGCGGCCGGTATAGCCGCGGAAGTTTACCTTCTCAGCGGCCGTGGTGTCTAGCTTCCAGCTGAGCGGAAAGGTTTTCTGTTCGCTCAGCTTTTGAGTGGCTAGGGCGCGGGCCTGGGTGAGGGCGGTGGCATCCTGGTGCACGAAGCGCAGCAGCACGTCCAGAAAATCGTAGGTGGCCTGCACGCGGGGCGTGTAGGACTTAAGCATGTGCGTTTCCGTCACGAAGCCGATGGTATTGAACAGTGTGGTGTAGCCAGTGGAGTAGCGCGGCGTTTCCAGAAAGCCCACCAGCCCGCGCGCGTCCGGGGTGCGGCCTTCAAAGTCCACGTACGGCGTGAGCGGCGACTTGCGCTTCTCCATACCGGTATTCAGGGCCGGCAATAGGCGCTGGGTCAGGTACTCACTCACAGCCGGCGCCAGCTTGTCTTTTTGAGTGGCAATGAGCGTCATGAAGTACTGATAATCTGCACCATTAGAGGTGTGGGTATCAACAAACACATCAGGTTGCCAACGGCGGAACAACTCAGCAAACGAACGGGCATTGCGTGAGTCCTGCTTCACGTAGTCCCGGTTCAGGTCGAGGTTGCGGGCGTTGCCGCGGAAGCCGTAGCTCTCGGGCCCATCCTGGTTGACGCGGGTGGTAGAGTTGCGGTTCAGCGCGCCATCCACGTTGTAGATGGGGATGACCACCAGCGTCACGTTTTCCAGCTGGCGGCGCAGCTCTTTCTTCTGCACATAGTCGCGCACCAGGGCCATACTGGCGTCAATGCCTTCCGGCTCGCCGGGGTGAATGCCGTTCTGAACCAGGACCACCGGCCGGCGGCGGCCCGTGGGGGCAGTAGGCTCAAACTGGCCATCGAGCGACACAATTACTTCGTGCAGGGGCTGGCCGCTGTCGGTTGGGCCCACTGCGCGGAGCTGAATTTCTGGGTAGGCGGCATCCAGCTTTTGGTAGTAGGCAATGCACTCGGCGTAGGTGGCGGTGGTGTTGCCGTTGCCTTTCTCGAATGGAGTGCGCCAGTCGTCTTTGGGCGCGGAAGTCAGCAGCAGGGCGGAAAGCAGAATCGAAAGCATGCGGCAAAGGAAACAAAACCAGCCATCATGGCATCAGAAATTGTTGTGCCGCGCTACCCTACGCCATTACGCCAGATGCTTCCCTCTTAATACAACCGTCGGCGAGCGGGAAACAGGAGTTGGTCGAGGCTGTAGCGGCCGGGACCGGTGAAGGCCAAACCCAGGAACAGAAACGCCGATTCGAGGGCGTGAGAGTAGCCGTTGAACCCGTCGCCCGCGCTGATGTGCTGGATGGTGGCTACGAGCATTGTTGCCAGCAACAAGCCGCAAGTGAAGCGGAAAAACAATCCTAGCGCCAGCAACTGGCCGCCTACCGCTTCGGCTACGGCCGCCAGAAACCCCCACACGCCGGGCGCAAAACTCACGCCGAGCGTCTTCATTGCGCCGCCCAACTCCGTCCATTGTTCGGGGCCGCCAACCAGCTTCGGGTAACCGTGCAGGGTGAACATTACCCCAATGCCCACCCGTAGCAGCAACAGGCCCCAATCGTGCGTGCGGTAGTGGTTGTTGAAGAAAGCCATAGAGGAAGAGAAAAGCGGTGAAGCCTGTAGTTGGGCAACTAAAATGGGCGGAGAATACCCTTCAGTGTGGCTAAAGTACAATATTTCTCTTCTAATGCTACTTTTCAGCGCGTTGCCTATTGGTACAGCAGCACGCAGGTAATGCGCGCGGCCGGCGGAATATCGGCGGAGTTCATTTCATCTGCGTGTTTGGCGGGCAACGAATTCGGGTCGATTACCCAGGCCATCTTTACCAGGCCCGACACGCCCGCAAAGCCGGCCGGCGTATCCCGCACCCGCGTGAGGCCCATTGTTTGGCGGGCCGCCCCGAACGGCGAGCCTACTCCAATACCTTCGGCGGTGCGGTACTGCGGGTCATATATGCGGATGCGGCGCAGGCGGTAGCCACCCTTTACGGAATCAGGAAGTAGGTGCAGGACGGAAGCCGGAGCGTCGGGTTTCTGAGCGTCCAGCATTTCGTAGGCGGGGTAGGTGGCGCCTTTGTCTTGGTACGTGGTGCGGCGCAGCTGGGTGGCAGGCACCCGTTTCAGCAGTTCTCGCTCGCTCATGTTCAGGCGCAAGCGGCCGGCCCGGCCCGGACTCAGCAGGTGCAGCGAATCGGGCACGTTGGGGTTGGCGGCCAGGCGCTGCTCGGCGGCGGCGGGGTCGCTGCTGCGCGAGTCGCCGGCAAAGGGTACGTCGCCGCTGGAGGTGCTGTTGCTGCTACAGGCACCGAGCGCAACTACAAGCGCTACCACTGCGGTGGGGAGCAGTACATTGGAAAAACTGAACATGAAGCAGAGCATTAAGCAAGAGTAATGCGGATGCTTACGCGCACCGTGCCTTTGGCGTTCAGTGATTGGATGAAAGAATGATAGGATGATTGAATGAGGGAATGAAAGCATATGGTGAGCAACCATTATATAGACTAAACCTGACTTACTGGTTTTATTGGGCAATCATCCTTTCATTCCCTCATCCAATTACCGAACGCTAAAGGCGCAGGGTGCGTACCTGATACCACATAGTGGTTTGGCAGGGCCGCGTACCTAGTGCCAGCAGCCCAGCAAACCCACTACACCATCTCACCATCTTTCCGCCTGTGTTTACCAACAATTCCAAGCCTCTGATTCTGATTTCCAACGACGACGGCATTACGGCCCCCGGCATTGCCATGCTGGTAAGCGTGATGCGGCGCATCGGCGAAGTGGTGGTAGTCGCGCCCAACTCGCCGCAGTCGGGGATGGGGCACGCCATTACCATCGGCCACCCGTTGCGCCTCGACCCCAGCACCATCTTCGAGGGCATTGAGGCCTACGAGTGCAGCGGCACCCCCGCCGACTGCGTGAAGCTGGCCAAGCACCACGTCCTCAAAGACCGGCAGCCCGATTTAGTGGTGTCAGGAATCAACCACGGCTCCAACTCGTCGGTAAACGTGCTGTACTCCGGTACCATGTCGGCGGCTATTGAAGCAGCCATTGAAGGATTGCCGGCTATCGGCTTCTCACTCTGCGAGTATGGTCATACTGCCGACTTCTCCCACACGGCCGATTGGATTGAGATGATAGCCCGGCAAGCTTTGCAAAATGGCATCCCAGCCCACACCGCGCTGAACGTAAACATCCCCAAAAAATCGGCCAGCCCGATTGTGGGGGCCAAGCTCTGCCGGCAGGCGCACGCCAAGTGGCAGGAGGAATTCGACCTGCGCCACGACCCCTACAAGCGCCCCTACTACTGGCTGATTGGCGAATTTGTGAACCTGGACCGCGGCACCGATACCGACGAATGGGCGCTGGCCAACAACTACATTTCCATCGTGCCCTGCCAGTTCGACCTCACCTCCAGCTATGCCATGAAAGCCATGAACACCACCTGGCAACTCAGCGAAGCACCCGTTGCGGCCGCGCCGGCTCCCGAAGTGGGCAGCGCCACCCCGGAGCCCGGCGAGTCGGCGGAAGGGTTGGGGTAGTACACCTGCATCTGTTACCTATGAGCAAGGCCCATCCGCTGGCAAGCGAATGGGCCTTGCTTTATTTATAGGGAAGCCGCCTACGGATGCCTTACGTCATGGACGTGGCGCACCACGGGCGCGGGGGCGTGCCGCAGAATCAGGGGGGCAGTGTGGGCTACTGAGCTGGTCTGATGCAGTTTCAGCGGGTCGGGCAGGAAAAAAAGGAGTGCCAGCAGCACCAGCAGAAACAGAATGATTCCGATGGGGGCCTTCAAGCCGTTCAGGGAAGTTTTCATGGGCAGAACATGCAATGAATCAGTGCCCTAAGGTCAGGCGCCAACCATGAAGACTGCGTGAGTGGGCCCCGCTTAAAGGCCTATTGTTCTGCTACTATCGGCTGAAACTCCAAGGTAAACGTGGTGCCCTTGCCTACTTCCGAGGTAGCCGTAATGGTGGCCTTGTGAAAGTTGGCAATGGTTTGGGCGATGGGTAGGCCCAGCCCAAACCCCTCCGGCGACTTGGGCCCGCTGGCATGAAAGCGCCGGAACCGGTCGAAGAGGTGCGGCAGGTTTTCGGGGGCAATACCGGGGCCCGTGTCGGCTACTGATAGGTGGTAGCCACCCTGGGGCGGCACCACGCCCGTAACCGTGATGCTGCCACCTTCGCGGTTGTACTTGATGGCGTTGCTGAGCAGGTTGAAAATCAGGGTGAACAGCAGTGTTTGGTTGGCACGGGGCAGCACGAAATCGGGTTCCAGCAGTACCCGCAAATGCAACTCGCGCTGGGCCAGCCGGTCTTCCAGCTCGTTGGTGGCCTCGGCAACCACCGCGGCCAAGCTCACCGATTCCTCCCGCAGATACTGGTCGTTTTCGATGTTGGCAATCAGCAGCAGCGTTTTCACCGTGTTGCGCAGCCGATACAAAGTCTTCTGCGAATCCACCAGCTTCAGGGAGTGCGCGTGCGCCAGCGTGGGGTCTTGCAGCATGTTCTCGAAGCGGGTTTGCAGGATGCTGACCGGCGTTAGCAATTCATGCGACACGTTGCTCATAAACTCGCGCTCCTTCTCGAAAGCCGACTGCATCTGGTGCATCATTTCGTTGAGGCTGTCGTCGAGCTGGCGGAAGTCGGTGGTGGTCGTGGGGATGGGCGTGAATGAGAAGGCCGAGGGGTGGCGCACGTTGTGCAGCTTGCGCGAAATAAGGTCGCCGAGGGGCCGGAGCAGAAACCGGGCAAAGGCCGCATCGGTAACCACGGTGAGGGCCGCTCCAATCACCAGTACCCACAGCGCCAGCCGCCGCAACGTATCTTCCAGCAACTCCACCGTTGCCAACGACGAGCCAATTTCCAGGCGGTACGGTCGGTTGTCGGCCTCGAACTGGTAGCTCAGAATGCGGAAATCCTCTACCTCATCATCCACCTGGCGCTGCTCGTTGAAGATGCGCTCCTGCGGCGCGGCCGGTTTAGGGCGTGGCAGTTCGGGCGTGAGGCTGATATATTCCTGCTTGAGAATGTTGTAGTCGGCGTAGGCTTCCTGCTTTTCCTGCCGCACAAACGCCACCAACCCGTCGCGCTGAATAAGATCCAGCACCTCCCGCTTCTTCTCGTGCAGGCGCTGGTCGGTGTGCGCCACGGCCACCCGGCTTACAATGGCCGGAATGACCGCCACGCCCAGCAGCACCAGCAGCAACTTCGACAGTGCATTGAACAGGGCAAGCTTGGCTTCGAGGCGCATGTTTTCAATTAAAAATTGAGAATTAAAAATTAAAAAATAGGTGGTTGACGGCGACGTAGCTTGAGTGTTCAAGAACTACAAGCGAATTTCTCAACTGGTAGACAAAGGCCGACTTTTAATTTTTAATTCTCAATTCTTAATTGTTTTCTGCCACCCGGTACCCGATGCCGCGCACGGTTTCCAGGAAGTCGGCAGAGGCGAACTGGCTGAGTTTCTTGCGGATGTTTTTGATGTGCACGTCGATGTAGTTGGAATCGGAGTCGTCTTCCAGCACGTTGCCCCACAGATGCTCGCCGAGTTGCAGGCGGGTGAGGACCCGGTTTTTGTGCAGCACGAGGTAGTGCAACAAATCGAATTCCTTTTTGGTGAGTGGCACTTCCTGCTCGCCGTGGCGCAGCACGCGGCCTTGCACGTCCATCACGAAGCCGGGGCCGAACACAATTTCCTGGCGCTTCAGGCCAAACTTACGGCGCGTAATGGCCTGCATCCGGCTTTGTAGCTCCAGCAACGAAAACGGCTTGGGCAGGTAGTCGTCGGCGCCCAAATCCAGGCCTTTGATTCGGTCGTCGAGGGCGCCGCGGGCCGTCAGGATAATAAAGGAGGCTTCCTGCCGGTCGTTCTGGCGGGCTTCGCGCAGCAAATCCAGACCGTCGCCGCCGGGCAGGCCCAGGTCGAGCAGCACGAAATCGTAGCTGTTGACAAAGATTTTCTCGGAAGCATCGGCGTAGTTGTGAGCCGAATCGACGAGGTACTGCGACTCCAGCAGAAACTGCCGCACCTCATCGTGCAGGCTTTTTTCGTCTTCTACTATCAGAACGTGCATAAAGGGGGGAGCTGAATTAAGAACACAACATACGGGCGGCGGCCGTGAAGCAACCATGAAGTTCGGGCCCTTTAAGCGGCCCGACTAATTGCGCAAGTACGCGCCCAAATCCGAAATGGACGCAATGCCCAACTGGTGCGCCTGCTGCCGCCGCATGAGCAGCGCGTAGGTGTTATTGAAACCCAGTGGAGCCAGCCATTCCAGCCCGAAACGCTGCTGAAACCCGGCCCGCACGTAACCCAGCACCGCCCCGGCATCCCCCCCCAACGAATCGATGACGGCGGCGGGTGGCTGGAGCAGCACCAGCAGCCCGGTGCCCGTGTACTCCGGGTACATATCAATGGCGCCGCTGCGCAGAGCCTCGAAGCAGATGGTGGTGCCGCCCAGGCCGGTTTTGGTTTCCACGTTGAGGTTGGTATAGCCCCGAATCAGGGAAGCGTACATTTCGGCCAGAATGTATTGCTCGGCAAAAATCTTGGAGCCCAGCTTCACCGTAGCTGCTCCCGGCGCTACCGGGCGCGGCGTCTGCCACAGGCCCCGCCGCCGCAAAAACGCCTGCGCCACCGCTTGGGGCTCCTGGTGCAGATAATCAACCCGGTAGTTGAGGTCCGTCATCACCGAATCGGAAAGCTGACCGGCCAGCTTGCCGAATACCGCCCGTAGCTCCGGGTGGGCCGCTAGGAGGCCCGCGCGCACCACCGGCGCGGCGTAGTAGGGCGGAAACACGCGTTGGTCGTCGTGAAGTACTTGCAAGCGGTAGGCTTTGATGCGGCCATCGGTGGAGTAGCCGTCGATAACATCCACGTTGGCATTGCGGGCGGCTTCGTACACCAGCGCGGGGGCCAGCACCACGCTGGGCAGGCGGCGAAGGCCGTAAGTACGCGTCAGGCCCGGCAGCCCATCGGCGCGGCCCACAAACTCGGGGCTGAAGCCGGCCTGTAGCCGGCCGGTTGCGCGCGGCAGTAAATAGAGCGTAGCCAGCAGCGGCAAGGCCAGCAGCAACCCCAACCCCACGCTGCTGCGCTTCCGGCTGGCCAGCCGCTGCACCGCGCCCAAGGCGGCATCAAACACCAGCGCCAGTGCCGCCGCCGGAATAGCCCCGGCCAAAATCATAGCCGGATTATTGAGCGCAATACCCCCGAAAATGAACTCGCCCAATCCGCCCGCCGCCACGTAGGCTGCCAGCGTAGCCACCCCCACGTTGATAACGGCCGCCGTACGGATACCCGCCAGCAGCACCGGCAACGCCAGCGGCAGCTCCACCCGGCGTAGCACCTGCCCATCGGTGAACCCCAGGCCGCGCGCCGCCTCTACCACGCCCGCATCCACCCCCCGTACGCCCGCCACGGTGTTGCGCACAATGGGCAGCAGGGCGTACAGAAACAGCGCAAAAATGGCGGGCACCGGCCCGATGCCCATGGCCGGAATCAGGAAGCCCAGCAGCGCGATACTCGGAATAGTTTGCAGCACGCCGGTGGCCCCCAGCACCCACGGCGCCAGCCGCGGCCGGCGCGTAAGCAGCAGCCCCAGCGGCACCCCCACCGCCACGCCCAGCAGGAGCGAGGCTGCCGTCAGGCCGATGTGCTGCACGGTTTGTTGGCCCAGCTTGCCGGCCTGCAACTGCCAGAAAGTGAAAAGTTCGTGGAGCGTGTTCATGGGCGTTGGAGGCGTTGGCTAACCTGCCCGAAAGCAGCCATCAGGGAGGGGAGCGTAAGGGAAACCGGCGCCGTAGTGGGGAGTGCCGCCGGCTGGCTGGTGGCGGATGCCGCAGGCCCAGCAGAGAGGCCAGGGGCCGGTAGTAGCCATAGCTCAGGAGGAGTGCCGGGCGCTTCCGCCAGCGCGGCTTCTGTAGAATATTGCGAGGCCACAACTGGGGCAGGGGCAGGAGTGGGCAGGGCGCTTAGTACCTCTAGCGCCTGCTGAACTGTTGCATTAGATTGAATAGTGTTTGCCGCTGGTTTTGAAGATGATGTATAGTTAGAATCAGTGTCTTTTGCTAAATATGGAAGCAGGTCGTTTAGCGTCAGGGTACGCAGTTGCAACGTCAGCTGCTCGGCCTCGAAGAACCGCCGCACGAAGTCGTTGGCCGGTTGAAACAGCAGCTCCCGCGGGGTACCCAGCTGCTGCACCCGGCCGCCGTCGAGCAGCAGTATCCGGTCGGCTAGCTCGAAGGCTTCCTGCACATCATGGGTTACCAGCACCACGGTTTTCTGGCGCAGTTCTTCCAGCTCTTGAAACTCCCGCCGGATGCCGGCGCGGGTAATTGGGTCGAGGGCACCGAAGGGCTCATCGAGCAGAATGATGGGCGGGTTGGCGGCCAAGGCGCGGGCCAGACCTACCCGCTGCTGTTGCCCACCCGACAGCTGCCGCGGGTACTGCCCAGCGTAGCGGGTTGGCGGCAGGTGCAGGCGCGTCAGCAGCTCTTCGGTGCGGGTAGCTACCTCGGCGGCTGGGTGGCCGAGCAGCTTGGGCACCACCGCCACATTCTCGGCCACGGTGAGGTGCGGCAGCAGGCCCACTTGTTGAATGACGTAGCCGATACCGCGCCGCAGCACTTCGGGCCGTTGGTTGCGCACGTCCTGGCCCTGCACCTCCACGGTACCGGCGTCGGGCTCTATCAGGCGGTTGAGGGTTTTGAGCAGGGTGGTTTTGCCGCAGCCGCTGGGGCCGAGCAGCACCAGCGTTTCGCCGGCAGCCAAGTCAAACGACACGTCCTGCACCACGGCATGAGTACCGTAGTGCTTGCTGAGGCCACGGACCCGGATAACAGGTTGAGAATCGGGCATACAATAGAGTAGAGGCGGTAAGGTAAAAAATGTGGCCCGAGCTTCGGTTACTACAGTAGCTTCAGGCAACCAAGCGTGGCCCGCCGGCATCCAGTAGTTCTGTTCGGGTAGGTTGTAAACTGCCGAAACCGAATAGTGCTTTACTTGTGCTCTAAGTTACCCCAGGCCACTACGCCGCTGTGCTACAGCAAGCGTACAACCCGCATCTAAAGTCAGCAAGGAACTGTAGCGCGCAACAGCTTCCTGTAGCTCCTGCGCTACAGAATATCGAGTGTTTCACTGCGTTGTAAGGCTCGTTCTGTCAGCGTGGAACGCCTTTAGCAAGTTTGCCTCTATCTTACGCCACTCACACCATTCTGCGTCCATGAAACTTGTTCCCCGTCCGCTGCTCTGGTTACTAGGCCTGCTGATATTACTGGTAGGCGGCAATTGTGGCCGGGCCGTGCAGCGGCACTTCGACCGGCAGATTATCACCACCATCTACATCGTGCGGCACGCCGAGAAAGACCTCATGCCCAACCTCGCCGACCCGCCCCTGACGCCTGCCGGCCAGCAGCGTGCCCTGGCCCTGCGCGACTCGTTGCTGCGCCGCCGGCCGCTAAGCGCTATTTTCAGCACCGCCACCACCCGCACCCGCGCCACTGCCGAGCCGTTGGCCCAAGCCCTCAACCTTACCATTCAGAACTACGACGCCAAACAGCTGCCCGCCTTGGTGGCCCGCATCCGGCGCGACTATACGGGTGAGAAAGTGCTGGTAATTGGGCATTCCAACACCATTCTGGAAACCGTGCAGGCTTTTGGGGCCGCCCGCCCGGTACCCACCATCGGCGACGATGAATACGACTACCTGTTGGAAGTGAGAATGGCCAAAGACTCGACCCTCGTGCCCACTGCTGTGGCCCGGCGGTACGGCAGCCCCAGCCGATAATGTCGGTAGCGTGCAACTTGCCCACTGCTTCCTGCTACTTTTAGGGCATTAGCCGCTACTGTTCACGCTGCTTTCCTGCTACCTGATTCCCTTTCGCATGCCCATTTCCTTGCCTCGTTTACTGTTCGGCGGCCTGCTGGCACTAGCCACCACGGCCCCCGCTGCTGCTCAAACGACCACGAAGATTGACTCCCTGGCTATCCGCAAAATCTACGATGAAGCCCTGCTGCGCGGGCAGAGCTACGAGAATCTGCGGGAGCTGTGTACCAAGGTTGGCGGCCGGCTAAGCGGCTCACCCCAGGCCGAGCAGGCGGTACAGTGGAGCAAAATAGCCATGGAAAAGCTGGGCGTAGATAGAGTGTACCTGCAAGAAGTGATGGTGCCGCACTGGGTGCGCGGGGCCAAGGAAAAAGCGGAAATCAAACCCGCCAAAGGCAAAGGCCTGCCCTTGGCTGTGTGCGCGCTGGGGGGCTCAGTGGGCACCAACGGCAAGCTGAAAGCGCAGGTAGTGGAAGTACGCAGCATGGCCGAGCTGGCCGCCTTGCCCGCCGAAAAAGTGAAAGGCAAGTTCGTGTTCTTCAACCGCCCGATGAATGCCACCTACATTGAAACCGGCCGGGCCTACGGCGAAGCCGGCGACCAGCGCCGCATTGGAGCCTCCGAAGCGGCCAAGCGCGGCGCCGTGGGTGCCTTGGTGCGCAGCCTGTCCCTGGCCCACGACGACCTGCCCCACACCGGCACCATGCGCTACGAAGACAACGTAACGCAGGTGCCCGCCGCCGCCATCAGCACCAACGGCGCCGACCAGCTCAGCCAGTTGCTCAAAGTGGATTCCGACCTGACCGTGGAGCTGGAAATGGCCTGCCAAACCCTGCCCGACGTGAAAAGCTACAATGTGGTAGGCGAAATCAAAGGCTCGAAATACCCCAACGAAATCATCACCGTGGGCGGCCACCTCGACTCCTGGGACCTCGCCCAAGGCGCCCACGACGATGGCACCGGCTGCGTGCAAAGTATGGAAGTGCTGCGTCTGCTGAAAGCCACCGGCCTGCGCCCCGAGCGCACCGTGCGGGCTGTCATGTTCATGAACGAGGAAAACGGTACCCGCGGCGGCAACAAATACGCGGAACTGGCCAAAGCCGCCAAGGAGGTGCACGTAGCCGCCATGGAATCGGATGGGGGCGGGTTTACGCCGCGCGGCTTCGGTATTGAGGCCGAGCCGGCCGTGGTGCGTAAGGTGCAGCAGTGGCAGCCGCTATTCGTCCCTTACGGCAGCGGCGACATCAAGCCCGGCCACGGCGGCACCGACATCGGCCCTCTGAAAGGCCAAGCCAAAGCCCTCATCGGCTACGACTGCGACGACCAGCGCTACTTTGATATTCACCACACCGCCGCCGATACGTTTGATAAAGTGAACCGCCGGGAGTTGGAATTAGGTGGGGCCAGTATGGCCGCTCTTATTTATTTAATCAGTAAATACGGGTTGTAATCCGAAGTGAAATAAAATTCGTGTAGCTACCGTAGTAAATGCAATTTGCTGCAGTAGGAAAAAATAGAAAGCCGGCTGCAAGTAATTGCAGCCGGCTTTTTGGTGCTTACCAAGTAATTACTGGGCAGAAGCAACTTCTTTTTTCGGGCGGCCGGGGCGTTTGCCGGTGCCGTTGGTAGCGCGGGGCTTACGCTCTTTTTTCTCTACTGTATAGCCGGGCTCCAGCATAGTGCTGATTTCAGTAATCAATTCGGTCACCTTCGACATGTTCTTGCGAATCTGGTTTAGTACCGCTTCGTTGTCTTCGGCGCTAGCCAAGATTTGCTGTAGTTTGCTGAGGTCAGGAGTAGCCATTGTTAAATGATTTTGGAAGGAAGTGAAATAATGCTCAAAGTTTACTCGAAAAGTATTTATATCAAATACTTGGTACGCTATAACGGAGAAAAAATATTTCGGTTATAAATCATTTGCCACTCAAAAAGAAAATAATCAGAAGTGGTGTTAATGGATAACGCAAGTTTTTTTAATTGACCTTGCAACTTGCAATTAGGTATAATATCTATATAAAATGTTGATTATTATAATGTTATGAACGATGATGAGTTGAGCTCAGCGTTTATGTATTATCTTCTCAGTTGGCACGCAAATGATTTTATGCTGAGCTGAATGCCAACTCCAACCATAGTACAGAGCATATTGCAAGCCGTTTGCTCAAGTAATGAGCTAACGCTGATTAGTTGACTACAATACTTACTTTGAATTTATATAATTATAACAATCTTTATTTTGAATATGCAAAGAATATGTGTGTTGTGGCGTTGCTAAAGGCTATATCAGGCTGGCAATACAGGTTTGATATTGTGTGTCGTGCAATGATATTTTTTGTGTGTCTGCAGTTATGGTGCTTCAAGATTGTTTTCAGCGTAACCCATTGACTGGACAAAACCAAAATTACCGTATTGAAGCAGCTTACAGCTCGGCAGTATAGCATACATAGTATCGCACCTGAAATATATTATTCGGGTTTGCTGAATAGATTCACTGAGAAAATAAACCATTCATATACAGCAAGGGCTTCCGGTTTTCCAGAAGCCCTTGCTGTATATGCTATAAGAGTTACGCTGGTTAATTAGCTTCCAATATTTGGAATAATTCGTCGAGCTTGGGAGTCAAAATGATTTCGGTACGACGGTTAAGTGCTTTATTGGCAGGAGTATCGTTTTGCGCTACGGGCACGTATTGCGCTCGGCCTGAAGGCGTAACCTGGCTGGTTGGCAAACCATTTTCGGTGAGTAAACGGGTAATTTCGGTGGCGCGTAATACGCTCAAATCCCAGTTGTCGCGCATGCCGGGGGTGCCTTTGGCAATAGGCACGTTATCGGTGTGGCCTTCCACTAGCACATTCACGTCTTGGTTGCCTTTAAGAGCAGTGGCCAGCTTCTTGAGAGCTTCCTGTCCTTTCGGATCGACTTTCGTGGAGCCCGACTTAAATAATAATTGCTCGGAGAGCGACACGTATACTTTGCCGTTTTTCACGGTCACCTGCAAGTCTTGGGCGTTGAAGCCGAGCAGGGCGTCACCCACTTTCTGCCGCAGTGCTTTCACGGCCGCGTCTTTCTGGTCGAGAATGCGCTGCATTTCGGCAATGCGTTGTTCTTTGGAGCGTAAGTCGGCAGAGAGGGCACTATTGGCCTGCTCGGCTCCCGTTAGGTTGTCGTTGAGCTGGTTTACTTGCTGATTTTTGTTGAGCAAGCTAGAGCGTAGCGCCGCTTCATTGCGCGATTTTTCCTGCTCCAAGGCTGTTTTTTGCGCCTGAAGTTGGTCGCGGGATGAGGTGAGGGCCGCATTTTGCTGCTGGAGGGCGGCAATTTCCTTAGCGTTGCAACCACCAAGCAACAAGGCGCCAGCGCTAAACAAAGACAGCGTAGCCAAACGGGCAGAAAGCAAATTCATAGGATTCAGGGAAGAAAAGTGTGGGAGGATATATGTTGCGCTTCAACGGCAGCGTGCAAGGTTGAGTTGCGGTGCGTAAGCTCAGCGGCTACCTGGCTCTATATTGCTTCCTATGCTGTTAGGTTAGACTGTACGCCGTATTTTTCCGCCGAATCGGCTTTTCACTAATCTGTACTGTAGTTAAGCCGTTTAGCTGGCTTGGTCGTATCTATCTTTGTGCTCTTATTTATATTGTCTTGCTGTACTTGATTCGCCGTTTTCAGTTTGTGGTGTGTGGGCTGCTGCTGAGCTTACCTGGCTGGGCGGCCGGAACCCAACTCCCCCCGCCAACTCATCGGTATTGGGTAGAACTGCGCGACAAAGCAGGGGCAGCGTTTAATCCGGCCACGTACTTTCACCCCGCCGCCCAGGCCCGTCGGCAGCGCCAGCACCTACCAGCCTTCGACCTGACGGATGCGCCAGTAAATGCTGCTTACGTTGCTCAGGTGCAGGCCCACTCCGATACCGTTTTGCTGGTAAGCCGGTGGTTTAATGCTGTAGCGTGCCAAGCAACGGCTGCTCAGCTAACGGCCCTCTCCAAGCTGCCGATGGTACGGCGCGTGACGGAACTGCCCGACAGGCCCCTGCTGCCGGCCGCTCAGCCGCTACCTTCTAAAGCCGTCGGTAAAGACAAAATGACAATCAGTGCAGCTGACCGGCAGTTGGCGCGGCAGCAAACCCGAACCTTAGGGGGCGAGGCATTTCAGCGGGCTGCACTGGACGGGAAAGGGCTACGCATTGCCATTTTCGACGTGGGTTTCAACGGTGCCGACCAACATCCGGCGTTTCGGGAGCTGTTTGCGCAGAAGAGAGTGGTAGCCAGCTACGATTTTGTGCGCCACGTGCCCGATGTATTTCACGGCGGCACCCATGGGCTGGAAGTGCTGTCGTGTCTGGCCGGCCGCCTGCCCGATGGCACGCTGCTGGGGCTGGCGCCAGGCGCAGAATACCTGCTGGCTCGCACCGAGCGGATGCACCGCGAAGTGTACGCCGAGGAACTAGACTGGCTGGCCGCTGTGGAGTGGGCCGACCGCAACGGCGCCGACATCATTAATTCGTCGTTGGGCTATACCTCGCGCCGCTACTTTCCCGAGGAGATGAACGGCCGGACCAGCCTCGTAGCCCGCGCCGCCGAACTGGCCGCCCGCAAAGGCATTCTGGTGGTAAATGCCGCCGGCAACGACGGCGACAACGAAGACTGGCGCACGGTAGGCACACCCGCCGATGCCGACTCGGTGCTGGCCGTTGGGGGTATTAACCCCGAAACTGGTCTGCACCTTGATTTCAGCGCCTACGGGCCTTCCGCCGACCGGCGGCTCAAACCCAACGTGGCCGCTTTCGGTACGGTGCTGGCTGCCTCGCCCGGCGGCTACTCCCGCATTGATGGTACTTCGTTTGCCTCGCCGCTGGTAGCTGGTTTTGCCGCCTGTGCCTGGCAGCAGCAGCGCAACCTAACGGCCATGGCGCTGTTTCAGCAAATCCAGGAATCGGCCAGCCTGTATCCATATTACGACTACGCCCACGGCTACGGCATCCCACAAGCCGAGGTGCTGTTGCGCCACGCCCGGCAAGCAGCCCCGCCAGCGCAGGAAGTGGCTACCGTTAGCTTTGTGGCGCAGGATAGCGTGCTAGCCGTGTTCATTCGGCCCGAAATTGCCCGGCAGGTTTTAACCCGGCAACTGCCACTGTACGCCGATTCTGTTGGTGGAACAGATGAGGTGCCCAACCGGGTGGCACCACTAGGCAAGGAAGAAGCCCGCCCCACGCCGGCGTCGGAAGCACCCGGTGAGGCTTCGGCGGGCGCGGCAGTTCGGCCGCCAGCGTTGCCCGCGGCCGGCTACTTCTACTGGCATGTAGCCGATGCCAACGGCGTACTGCGCCGCTACGAGGTGCTGGAAGTCAGCCAGCGGGCCATATTGCGTATTCCGCGCCGCACCCTCCAACCCGGCGACGTCGTGCGGGTTTTCTACCAGGGCATCACGCATAGCTACCCCATCCAATGAGGCGTATTCTGAAATTTACAGCCGCCTTCGGAATGGCTATCTGGCTGCTGTGCCCAGCCTCAACTTACGCGCAGCGGGTGCTGCTGCATTCCGACGTAGCCGAGGATACCATTTATGGCAGCTTTGGACCAAATCGGCGGTTTTTCAACCACATCTACCTGGGGTATTTGCCGGTGGTAGGAGCGTCCAACCCCGGTTCAGATATTCGGTACGGTAGCTCCAGCGAATTCATGCTGGGGTTGCGCAACAAGCTTCGGCTCAGCGAGCCAGTCAGCATTGGGCTGGATCTG
This sequence comes from Hymenobacter telluris, assembly GCF_017313265.1. Classification (GTDB taxonomy): domain Bacteria; phylum Bacteroidota; class Bacteroidia; order Cytophagales; family Hymenobacteraceae; genus Hymenobacter; species Hymenobacter telluris. Next base: position 133,720 of record NZ_JAFLQZ010000008.1, read on the forward strand.
CGGTTTGTGCGCCTATCCTACGTGCTGGCCCAAACCGACCATAAGCTGCTGCCCACACCCACCGTGCACCACCGCGAGTCAGTGGCCTTGTCGCAGTGGCAGCTAGAGGGGTTTGTGCGGCTCAATGCCGGCGCCCGCGGCAATGTGGTAGGGCGCTACCTCGACCTGAGCGGTTGGGGCGGCTGGGTGATGGGCACCGCCCACCGCGCAGAGGACCGCCCGAGTACCGGGCCGCGCCGGGTGCAAACCAACGAACGAGGCCTGCCATACCTGCGGCGCTGGCCCTACGGCGTGGGTGCCCGCCTGGGCTCGGGCCGGTACGCCGCCGTCGCACGTTACCGCCTGTCCGATACGTTCACGCCTGCCTACCAAAGTGCCTACCCGGAGTTGCCCCGCTGGACGGTAGGCCTGGAAATAGGCTGGCTGTAGAATGTTAATTTTAACTGGCATTATACAAATCCTGCGTCCGGCACGTTGCGTATATGCGCATAGCTCTGCAAGCAAACAGCAGCAGTTGTGGGCGAGAAACCAAGAAGTTGAATTCTACAGTTGTACTCCTTAATCCCATCCTAGTTTTTGGGTAGATGATGGGTTAGCCGTAGCTTTGATATAAAATTAGTAGCTCTGGCTTGTGTGTTGCTTTCCGCTAAGGAAGGACTTGTACTTTGCTAACCTGATCTAATGATAGTTTGCCGACCGATAATGAAAAGAAAATTACTAGTTGCCGCCTGCTTTGGGCTCTTACTTCACGCTACCTCTTGCATCAACACCGAACGGGAAACCGTTACTTCCCGCAACAGTGACCGGCCGTATACACCAGTGCCCGAGGGAGCCCGGGGCCGCGTAAATGAGCGCACCGTACTACGTACCGTCAACTCAACGCACTATTTCTCGAACAATAGAACCAAGGATAACTTTGTGCTGCAATTGCAGGGTACCAAAATCCTCAATTCGCAGGCGCGGCTTATCATCTTGAGCAGCACCGGCGACACCTTGCGCAAAGAACTGATGCCGGCCACCGCCTTAGTGGACGAGCGGATGATAGAGGACCCCCGGGCCGCCACCGCCCGCGACAAAGAAATTGCCATTTTGCAAGGCATGAACACTTTCTTCCGGGAAGACAAGTTCACCCAGCCTGCTATTCCCCGCTCGGCGCGTCAGCCTTCTGATATTGATACCCAAGCCTGGCAGGCTATCCGGGAAGACAACAAAGCAGTCGGCTTCGATTACGTTACCAGCGGTGGTAAAGAGCGGCGAATTGCTTATGCCAAAAAGTTGCGCAAAGCAGTAATTGTAGCAGAATAACATATCCGTATAAGTAGAACAGCAAAAGCTCCTGGGGTTTCCAGGAGCTTTTGCTGTTTTCCAGCAGGTTAGATTTGGGCAGTACCCTCGAAAAAAACGCGGCGCAACCCCAGAAAGGCTGCGCCGCGAGTACTCCAATCACCGCGCCAAAGGTCAGAAGAACCGGGTGAGCAATTGGTGAAGTACAGAACTGGCCTCTCAGCCTCAGCCGGCTACCCAGCCAATAGTGCCGCTGGCGCTGCGTACCAACCGGAAGCCCTGAAACTCGCCTAATACCGCCACTTTGCTTTGCGCCGGCAGGGAGTCTAGGGTGGCGGCGCCGGCGAGGGGCTGCGTGTAGAGGTTGGTGGCTACGGGGAGGGCCATGCTGCGCAACGGAGCCGCGGCTGGTACTACCGCCCGCGCCGCAATGTAGCCCAACTGCCCATCGGGACGCTGCACGCGGTACCAGTCGGTGTGGCTACCTACCACTAGCAGCGCAGTGTTGCGAGTAACGCCGGCTACGGTGGCACCTTTAGTGGCCGGACTGCCTTGCAGGTTGGTTTGCTTGTCTTTCACCCGTACCCACTGGCCCAGCCGCTCCGGTGCCGTGCGCGGGGCCGGGGGCAACGCATCAGCGCGGCGCACAAACGGGAACGGGTCAACGGCGCCGCGCCCCCCCCGATAAATGCCGAAGTGCAAGTGCGGGGGCGTGGTGCGGGCGTTGCCAGTGTTGCCAATCAGGCCCAGCGTATCCCCGATTTTCACTTGCTGGCCGGGCTGTACCAATTGCTTATCAAGGTGGGCGTAGTACAGGTGCTGGCTGTGTTCGGTATCGGCTAGCCATACCACCCGGCCGCCGCGCGGGGTTTCATTTACCCGCGTGATGTAGCCGGCCGCGGCGGCTACGGCCGGAGTGCCGCGTTTGGCAAATATATCGATGCCCTCGTGGCGGCGGGCTCCACCGTCGCGGTCAACGCCCCAGAAGCTACCCACGGCCACATCGTTCTTGCCCCGTACCGGAAAGCTCAGGCTAGGCTCGCGCTGAATGCGCAACGTGAAGCGACCGGTGCGCAACAACTCCGGCTGCACCCGCAACAAATGTTGGCGGTCGTCGGCGGCTACGTAGCTGAAAGCCAGGGCTGTGGTATCGGCCGAGGTGAGGGGGCGGGGCGTGGTACGGGCGGGGTCTAGCTCGAAAGCATCCAGAAACACCCGGGCTTCGGTGCCAGCACCCAGCGTAAGGCTAATGCGCACGGTTTCGCCTTCGCGCACCTGGTAACGGTAGGCCGCTGCCGTAGCCCGTTCGGCGGTGAAATAGCCGGTTTCCTGGAAGGGGAGGGTTACCACCAGCGAATCGCGCAGGGCGCGGTCGGCGGCGGCCAGCCAGTCGCGGCCCAGGGCGGTTTCATCGAGGCCGGCCTGCCGCAAGCGGCGGGCGTAAGTTTCGTGGGGCGTTGATTTTTGGAAGATGCCTTGCAGGGTTTGTTGCTGGCTGCAAGCGGTAAGAAGCACAAAGAAAGCGAGGTAGAGCAGGGCGCGGAGGCGAAGCGGCATGGAGCGGGCGAAGTAGATAAAAGCGACGTAGTAACTAAACCCCGGCCGCCGCAGAGTAGTTCTATGGGCCAGTGGTGGCGCTACGAGTGGAACGCCGCGGCGCCAGGCCGGCGAACAGCACCGCAGCGCCCAACTGAAACAGGCGGACGGTAGAAGCCCGGGCGCTGCCGTAGCAACTTTTTCCCAAGCCCGGCCCCGCCGCTTTCCTGCACAATTTCTCAACTTCGCACTCCCAACCCACCCGTCTTCCCATGCTTCATCTGACCGAATGCCCCCGCGACGCCATGCAGGGCTGGCCCACCTTCATTCCCACCACCCAAAAAACTGCGTACCTCAACGCGCTGCTCCGGGTAGGTTTCGATACGCTCGACTTCGGCTCGTTTGTGTCGCCGAAAGCCATTCCGCAACTGGCCGATACCGCCCAAGTGCTGGCCGGCCTGGATTTAAAGCAGTCCGCTACCAGGCTGCTGGCCATTGTAGCCAACCTGCGCGGCGCCGAAACTGCCGCCCGATACCCCCAGATTCGTTACATCGGCTTTCCGCTGTCGGTGTCGGAAACGTTTCAACAGCGCAACACCAACAAGAGCATCCGGGAGGCCCTCGACGACGTGGCCCGGATGCAGGAACTATGCGCCCGCACCGGCCAGCAGCAGGTGGTGTACCTGAGTATGGGCTTTGGCAACCCCTACGGCGACCCGTGGAGCCCGGAAATCCTGGGTGAGTTCACCCAAAAGCTTGATGCACTGGCCGTGGGCATCGTGGCCTTATCGGATACCATCGGAGCGTCCGTGCCCGCCACCATTGCACCGCCTTTCCGCGAGCTGACGGTGGCCTTCCCACACATCGAGTTTGGAGCCCACCTGCATACCACTCCCGGTACCTGGCGCGAGAAGGTGCAAGCTGCCTACGAGGCCGGCTGCCGCCGCTTCGATGGGGCCTTGGGTGGCTACGGTGGCTGCCCCATGGCCACCGATGAGCTTACCGGCAATATGCCCACCGAGCGGCTCATCGAGTTTGCAACGGAAGCGGGGGAGGATTTGCAGTTGAATATGGGGGCGCTGGCAGAGGCGCAGGTGCTGAACCAGGGTATATTTGCAGCGGAGCCTCTCCCCCTAGCCCCTTCTCCAAAAGAGAGGGGGAACTAAAACTAGATTTATAGTCCTAGAAAACTAAAAGCTAGTCCCCCCTCTCTTTTGGAGAGGGGGCTAGGGGGAGAGGCCCCGCCACTAGAACAACGCCACACCATGCCAACCGCCGTCGATATATTCATTCCCTGCTTCGTAGACCAGCTTTTTCCGCAGACCGCCATGAACATGGTGAAGGTGCTGGAATCGGTGGGGTGCGAGGTGCACTACAACAGCAACCAAACCTGCTGCGGCCAGCCTGCCTACAATGCCGGCTACAAGCAGGAGAGCCGCGAAGTGGCCTGCAAGTTCCTCGACGACTTCCCCAACGAGCCCAACCGCTACATCGTGAGCCCGTCGGCGTCGTGTGTGGGCATGGTGCGCAATACGTATGCTGAGTTGTTTGATGGGAGTTCCGAGCAAGGGCGCTACTACGCCACGCAGCGCCGCATCTTCGAACTAACGGAGTTTCTGGTAGATGTGCTGGGCGTAACCGCCATTCCGCAGGCTCAGCTTACCGGCACCTACACCTACCACGACTCTTGCTCGGCCCTGCGGGAGTGCGGCATCAAGCAGGCCCCGCGGCAGCTACTCGATGCCATTGCTGGCTTGGAACGCTTGGAAATGGCTGAAAACGAAACCTGCTGCGGCTTCGGTGGCACCTTCGCCGTGAAGTTCGAGGCCATATCCGTAGCCATGGCCGAGCAGAAAGTAGAGCACGCCCTGGCCACCGGCGCCGACTACATCGTCAGCACCGATACCAGCTGCCTCATGCACCTCGACGCCTACATCCGCCGCACCCAGAAGCCCATCAAAACCCTGCACGTCGCCGATGTGCTGGCCAGCGGCTGGTAAGTCGAGAATCGCGGATTTTGCAGATTAGTCGGATTGCACGGATTTTGGTGACGATTTTAAACGAAGCAGGCTTGCCAATCTGGCAAGCCTGCTTCGTTTGGACATTTGACCTAAATCGTCACCAAAATCCGTGCAATCCGACTAATCTGCAAAATCCGCGATTCTCAGACGTTCCTTTAGCTCCTCGCTGGCGGCCAGCAGCGGCAGGCGCACGGCACCGGAGCACACGCCCAGCGCTTCTAAGGCGGCTTTTACGCCGACTGGGTTGCTTTCCTCGTACATCAGCGGGTTCAGATCCACGAATTTAAAGAGCAGCTGGCTGGCCGCCGTAAACTCACCGGCCAGGGCGTGGCGTACCATGTCGGTGAAGGGGCGGGGGAAGGCGTTGGCTAGTACCGAGATAACGCCTACGGCCCCGAAGCTGACGAGCGAAGTCGTCATCATGTCGTCGCCGGAGATGAGCAGGAAATCGGCGGGCTTGCGGGCGGCTATCTGCTGGCACTGCTCCAGGTTGCCGCTGGCTTCTTTAATACCGATGATATTGGGGTGCTGGGCCAGTTGGAGCGTGGTAGCGGCCGTGAGGTTGGAGGCCGTGCGGCCGGGCACGTTGTAGAGAATAATCGGCACCGGCGAAGCATCGGCCAACTGCTTGTAATGCGCAATAATACCCGCTTGCGAGGGTTTGTTGTAGTACGGGCTGGCCGACAGCAACGCGGTAATGCCCGATAAATCGGTGTTGCGGATGGTGGCTACGGTGCCGGCCGTGTCGTTGCCGCCGATGCCGTACACCAGCGGTACGCGGCCGGCTACGTGCTCTTTCACGACGCGCAGAATTTCCACTTTCTCTTCGCTGGTAATAGTCGGCGACTCGGCGGTGGTACCGTTAACAACCAGATATTCAACACCGCCGTCGAGTACGAAATCAAGCAAGCGGCGCAGCGCGGCGTAATCAACGGTGTGGTTGGTGGGAGAGAAGGGAGTGACGAGGGCGACGCCCGTGCCTCGGAGCTTGTCCATGCGGGGAATTAACTGTTGCTTTGTAGGAATGCAAGAGAAACGAACCAAGCTACCAATGCCGACTTCGCCTTCTTTACCCCCAAAATTAAAGTATTTGCCAGCGGTATAGCCGCGTTTTTCTATTTCATGAAAGTTTCTTACTCCGCGCTGCTACCATTAGCTGTGTGCGCCACAGCTCTCACTCTCTCTTCCTGCAACGATTCCAAGACGGCCACGGCCGCTGAAACTAGCTCCCCCACCCGCGAAGTAATGAGCGGCACAGCGGCTGTGGCCGCCGAAGAAGACTCGGCCGCTGCCAACACCGCGGCCCCCGACCCGGCCAGCATTCCGGCCAGCAAAATTGCCGATGCCGCTACCATCACGGCCCGCCCGCAGGTGCCCATCTTGTGCTACCACCAAATCCGGGACTGGCGCCCCCGCGACTCGAAAGGGGCTAAAGACTACATCGTGCCGGTTGACGCCTTCAAGAAGCAGATTCAAATGCTGGCCGACAGTGGCTACCACACTGTTCTGCCCGACCAGCTGTACGCCTACCTGGCCACCGGTGCGCCGCTGCCCGCCAAGCCCATCATGCTCACCTTCGACGACACCGACCTCGACCAGTTTACCGTGGCCCGCCCCGAGCTGGAAAAGCACGGTTTCAAGGCCGTGTACTTTGTAATGACGGTAAGCCTGGGCCGCCCCAACTACATGAGCAAGGCGCAGGTGAAGCAGCTTTCCGACGAAGGCAACGTCATCGGCTCGCACACCTGGGACCACCACAACGTGAAGAAGTATCAGGGCCAGGACTGGGTGACGCAGATTGAGAAGCCCACCAAAACGCTGGAAGAAATTACCGGCAAAGACATCAAGTACTTCGCCTACCCCTTCGGCCTCTGGAACCCCGAAGCCATTCCGCAGCTCAAGCAGCGCGGCATGGTGGCGGCCTTCGTGCTGGCCGAAAAGCGCGACCCGCAGGACCCGCTTTTCACCATTCGCCGCATTATTGCCAGCGGCTACTGGAGCCCCCGCACGCTGCATAATAGCATCGTGCAGAGCTTCTAAGCACGGCCTAAAATAACCGGAACCTTCGTTTTCAGAGGGTACCCAAAACGCAACCCGCCCTTACGGTCTAAGCCGTAAGGGCGGGTTGCGTTTTGGGTAAACAGCTGCTATTCGGCCTTGATGCCTCCGGCTTTCAAGTCTTCGAAGGCTCCAATGTTGATGACTTTTTTGAAGCCGGTTTCCTCCATCAGCACGGTGGTTTGGCCGCTGCGGTTACCGGAGGCACAGTACAGCAAGTAGGTTTTGTCTTTGTCGAGCTTGGCTATTTCAAAGCTGAAGCCAGCCGCTCTGAAGTCGATATTGCGGGCTCCCTTCAAGTGGCCGGCGGCAAACTCGGCCGGGGTGCGCACATCAAGCAGCACTGTGTTAGGCTTTTTAAGGTAGTTGGCGGCTACAGCGGGCGGCACGGGCTTGGAGGCCGTTTGCGCCAGAGCAGGCTGCGTCAAGAAAAGGGCGCCAGCCAAAACCAGCAACAGAATGCGGGACATAAAATAACGTTGGAAGTAGGAGGGAGTGCGCAGCAGACAGCGCCAAGGGGCCGGCAGATTTTGGCCACCGGTACTCCCGGGCGCGTACTCCCCGAACTGGTCAGGGGGGATTTGAGACTGGCTACGCGGTAGCGAGACTAACCCGTTTGTGAAAGTACGCAGCCCGGGAGGCCGGTATTATGAGGGCACTAAAATAGAGAACCTTGCTGAGCTGTACCAGTGTTTTCGGCGGAGAAAGAACCAGAAAGCGCTGAATCTGAGGTAATGCCCAAATTTTGCACGTTTTCTGAAGGTACAACCAAGGCATTCAAGTCGTTGTCTGCTTCTGCGGCCGATGCGGGAAGCATGGCGAGCAAGTCGGTTTCCGAAATGATAGGCACCTTCAACTCGGTGGCTTTTTCACGCTTGGCAGGGCCCATTTTGTCGCCGGCTACCAGGTAGCTGAGTTTCTTGCTGATGCTACCCGTCACTTTGCCGCCATGCGCTTGGATGAGCGCCTGCAGCTCGTCGCGGCTGTGTTGCTCAAACACACCCGATAGCACGAACGTGAGGTTTTCCAGCCGGTTGCTGACGTTCTGGGGTACCTCGCCCGTGAGGGCCAACTGCACTCCGGCCGTCCGCAGCCGTTCCACTAAGTTGCGGTTGGCGGCCTCCTGAAACCACGCCGCCACCGACTCGGCAATGACGCCGCCCACCTCTGGCACGGCGGCCAGCTCGGTGGCCGTGGCTTGCTCCAGGGCCTGCACGGTGCGGTAGTGCGCCGCCAGCTTCTCGGCCACGGTTTCCCCCACGTACCGGATGCCCAGCCCAAACAGCACCCGATCAAACGGCACCTGCTTACTGGCTTCCAGGCCGGCTACCAGCCGCTGCACCGATTTCTCACCCAGGCGCTCCAACTGCGCCAGTTCGGTGGCTTTACCAGGCAGGTCGTAGAGGGAGGCGGCGTCGGTTACCAGGCCCAGGTCGAAGAAGCGGCCCACGGTTTCGGCGCCCAGTCCGTCAATGTCGAGGGCCTTGCGCGACACGTAGTGCTCCAGTTTGGCTTTCAGTTGGGGCGGGCAGCCCCGGTCATTGGGGCAGCGGAAGTGGGCCTCGCCCTCGGGCCGGATGAGTGGGGTACTGCAAGCCGGGCAGGTGGTGGGGTACACAATCGGCTGGCTTTCGGGCAGGCGGGCCGCCAGGTCAACCCCGGTGATTTTCGGAATAATTTCGCCGCCTTTTTCCACGAACACCAGGTCGTTGAGGCGCAAATCGAGGGCGGCAATCTGGTTGGCATTGTGCACCGAAGCGCGCTTCACCACAGTACCAGCCAGCGGTACGGGGTCGAGCAAAGCCACGGGCGTTACGGCGCCAGTGCGGCCCACCTGGTACTGGATTTCGCGCAGGCGGGTGCGGCCAGCTTCGGCGGGATACTTGTAGGCAATGGCCCAGCGCGGACTCTTGGAGGTGTAGCCGAGTAGTTCCTGCTGCCGGAAGTCGTTGACTTTGATAACGATACCATCGGTGGCAACGGGCAGCGTGAAGCGCTTCTTGTCCCATTCATGCACGAAATCCAGCACCTCGCTGATGCTGCCGCACAGCCGCCAGGTGTTGGATACGGGTAGGCCCCAGGCGTGCAGCGCTTCCAGGGAGGCGCTGTGGGTAGGGAAGATGCTGCGGCCCGGCATCAGAAACGAGTAGGCGTAGAACCGCAGCTTGCGGGCGGCTACCAGCGCCGAGTCCTGGAGCTTGAGGGCGCCGCTGGCCGCGTTGCGTGGGTTGGCCAGCAGGGCCTCGCCATTGGCCTCGCGCTCGGCATTCAGCTCGGCGAATACCGGTAGCGGCATGAAAATCTCACCGCGAACTTCCATTTCAGCGGGCTGCTGACCGGCTTCGCGCAGGTGCAGCGGCAGGTTTTTGATGGTGCGCACGTTGTTGGTTACCACGTCGCCGCGGGTACCGTCGCCGCGCGTGACGCCTTGGGTGAGCTGGCCGTTTTCGTAGGTGAGGCTCATGGCCACGCCGTCGAACTTCAACTCGCAAACGTAGGCAAACTCGGCGCCTTCCAACCCCCGGCGCACCCGCTCATCAAACTCGCGCAAATCCTCTTCCGAGTAGGTGTTGCCGAGGCTGAGCATGGGATACTTGTGCAGCGCCGTGGGGAACTGCTTGGTGATGGTGCCGCCCACGCGCTGGGTGGGCGAGTTGGGGTGCGCCAGCTCCGGATACTCTTTCTCCAGCCGCTGCAACTCAGCCAGCAACTGGTCGAATTCCTGGTCGGGTACCTCGGAGATGTCGCGCTGGTAATACTGGTAGTTGAGGTGGTGCAGGCGCTCGGTGAGGGCGGTTATTTGCTGCTGAATGTTGGTGGTCATAAGGAAAATAGCATAGGCTTCAGGGGAGGATGTTGCTGCCAGGCCAGGGCTGGAAACCCGCCGCCGGTAGCAACTCTGCAAGCTACGGCTTTCAGCGTAGTTGAGACGTAAAAAGCCCGCCTGCAAGAAACAGGCGGGCTTTACACAGCGCTGAATCAGGTCAGCTATTTGATTTTATTTCAGCTTACAGCTTGTCGGCAACCAGTACGCCGTCGGCCTCAAAGTTCAACTGCTCCTCGGGCTTGGTAATGGCGGCTATTTCCTGGTCGGACTTGCCGGCATCCTTGGCGTAGTGCTGCAAATCGGCTACGGGTACCTCCTCGCGGTGCGCCCAGCCGTTGATTACCACAGTTTTGCCGGAAATATCTTTGGGTACGAAGAAAGCGTAGTCCTTGAAACGTACGCGCATCTCTTTGCCTTCGGGCGTTTTCATGGTCAGCCAGCAGCCTTTCGCCTGGCACACGGCATCGGCAGTGCCCACCAGCTTCACCTGCGCCGAGTCTTGGTTGCCCAGCACTTGCTTTAGCTCCGAGAGTGGCTTGGCTCCGTCGGCGGTGATGGCAGCGCCGTAGGTTTTGCCTGCTACTTGGGTGGCCGGAGTGGCTGGTGTGGTAGCGGCCGTTTCCGAAGCGGGTGTAGACTGGCAGGCACTCAGCGAAACCAGGGCGGCGAAAGCAAGAATCTTGGAAGTCATGGAGTTGAGCAGTGAAGTTGGAAGGTTGCCGCCGGAAAAATACGATTTTTCAGTTGGCTTTTCTGCTGTTCTACTTCACTCTCTACTGGCCAGCGTTGCGCGAGGCCAACTCCCGTACCTCGTCGAGCTTACCGCTCTTGTTGTAAATCTCTGTGCGCACAATACCTACGCCGGGCGCATAGAAATCCACCTGTTTCACGTTGGTGCGGAGGGCCATATCAGGGCGCGGCACGGTGGCACTCTCGCGGGCGGACTCCACTTTGTAGCAGGAAAACGTGCCGGCGGGCGTCTTTAAGGGGGTTGGACCGCTCACCACTTTCCGTTTGCGAATGGTGGTGCTCACCGTGGCAATACTCACCACCGAGCTGCTCACCTGCACGCTGATGCCGCCGGGCGGGAGGGTGCTGCCCACGGTGGGGGTGTTGGGCCAGGCCAGCGGGGTAGGATTATACACCAGTTTCCGGTCGCGGAAGGAGCGAAGCGCATCCGTATTCAAGTCGGCGAGGCCATCGGTGAAACAGGTGTCGCGGCGGGTACGGAAGGTGAGGTCTTGCAGGTGTACGAGGCCGTTCTTGGTATTGTAAAGGCCGCTTTTGAGGGTGGCGGTGTACTCGGGTACTTTGCGGTCCTTGCTTTCTTCGCGCTCCTTGCGGGCCAGCGTTACTACGCGCTGCCGCAACTCCCCGGTTGGTTTGCCATTCCCGTTCAGCACCCGGTACGTCAGTTCCATGTTGTCGGCCATGTTGAACGGCGACATAGTTTCGGCAGGAGCCGGCTGATCCGTAGGGCCCAGCATAGTGGGGGTAGCGGCCGGCTGGATTGGGGAGGTAGATACGGGGCTGTTCTGAGCCTGCATGGCCGTGGGAGGCAGCAGCAAGGCCTGTGCAAGCAGCAAAGTGCGAAAGGGGGGAATCAGCATGGAAAGAGCGGCGAAAAGGTCGGTAATGGCCCACATACGTGGTGCAACTATTTTTGATTACGGTAGAGTTATCAAAAAGTATACAGCCGTTATGCAAGAGTGGCAGATAAATGCAAACAGTGCGCCAGTTAATTTCTGACCTGCCTACGCGCAGGCAACTGGCAGGTGATGAGCATCCAGCAGTTCCTGCGGGGCATAGTGGCGCCACCGCGTAGGCGTAGCACAGTAGGCAAAGCTGCGCAGACACGTAACTTGCGCCGAAGCCAGTCCGTTTTCCTGTACTGTACACGCATTATTTCCCCCTACGCTCATGCCTGATTCTTCGCAACAAGCCACTTCCTGGGCCGATACGGCCGCTTCTTTGCTCTCCAAGCTGTCGGGCGGGGTGGAGCTGGCCCTGGCCTTCGACCAGATGGAACTGCAAGTGCCCAACCCGCAAAATCCCAATGCCCCGGCTGCTACCTGGCGCCTGAATGGCTCGTTGCGCATCCGTACCCGCGGCGAAAACTCACCTTCGGCCAGTAATAACCCCGCCGCCCTGCCACCCGCAAAGCCGACTTCCCTTGGCTAGTTCGCTGGAAATAGAGGCGCAGCTGGTGGTAACGCTGGATGGCGACGATGTGCAGATTGCCGCATCAGGCACCTACCTGATTGTCAACTTCCCCAGCCAGCGGGTGTTCGACAAGATTACCAGCGGCCCCCCCAAAGACCCCAATGCGCCGCCCAAGCCCAAATCAGCTAAACGAATTGACCCATTACAGCAGCTCAACGACCTGGCACTCCGGTTGGGGCTGGTGCTGGATATGCGCGTGGCCGGCAAAACCCACGTCACGTTCGGGACGGGCCGCAGCGCCAAGATTACCATCAACGCGGTGCTAGGCAAAATCGGGTCTTTTTTCCGGGGCGACTGAGTAGCAGTGTAAGCTCACAACGCCTCTGAAACCTTGCTTTTTCAGGCAGCAGGCGCATTAACCGACTGCACCCCGCCCGCCAGCGAGTACCAGCCAGAATTCGCGGAGCTGTACTTGTTGGCGGGCGGGGCTTTTGCGTATCTTGCTATATAGGCTTCGGCGCCAATAGCTCGGTTTCGTTAGGAACTAAAGGCCGGTGAATTGGTTAGCTAAAGACTCCGCTTTCATCCTGTCCCACCGCATGAACTCCGATAGAGAACGTAAAGATAAAGTAGGGGCCAACCGGCCGGCCTCCACCTTTCAGCGCATGGAGCGGATGCCGCCGCTGCTCATGATGCTGTACCTGGGTATGGTGGGCATTGGGGTGCTGTTTCTGGGGCTGGTTGTGGCCTTCGCCTACACCCGCTACCACGAAGACCTGCCCCGCGGCCTGCACCCCTTTCCTAAGTTCTTTTCCATCAGTACGATTGTGCTGCTAATCAGCAGCTACGTGCTGGCCCAAGGCCAGCGCCTCTACCGCGCCGACGATGTGCTTAACCTGTCGCGCTGCCTGGGGGCCACGCTGTTGCTGGGCTGCATCTTTGCGGGGTTGCAGGTGCTGGGCTGGCGTGAGCTAATGGTGCAGAACGTGTTTATGGATGGGGCCGATACCGGCAAGTACATCTACATGATTTCGGCGCTGCACGTAGCGCACTTATTGGGTGGCATGCTGTTTCTGCTGGCGCTGTTGCTGCGCACCATCCACGCCTCCCGCGACGCCGTCAGGACGCTGGTTTTCATCCGCAACCCTTACCGCCGCCTGCAACTACGCCTGCTCAGCCGGTTCTGGCACTTCGTTGATGCGCTCTGGGTGATGCTGTTCGTGGTGTTTGTGTTTCTGTATTGATGGTGAACCGGTGAGTTTTATATTCTGCTTGCGCCACTTGCACCGTTCGAACATCAAACTCACCAGTTCACTATCTCACTAGTTCACCGTTCCAGCGTGATCGGGCCTTTGAATTTGCGGCCATCGGTGTATTCTATCAGGTAGAAATACACGCCGGGCACAGCCTGCCCGCCGTCCCAGCGGAAGTTGCGGTCCTTGGATTGATAAACCAGGTTGCCCCAGCGCGAGAAAATCTTCACGTCGGCAAAGCGGGAGCCACAGAAATCGGGGGGCAAATCGGGAACAGTGAAGGTGGCGTTTTTATCGTCGCCGTTAGGGGTGAAGATGTTGACGGGCCGAAACGCCACCGTATCGGGGTTAATCAGCTCGAAGCGCACGACCCGCGTCTGCGGCACCGGCTGGCAAGTGGATTCCTGGAGCTGAAACGTAACTTCCAAGGCCCGGCCTACTTGGTCGTAGCCAGCACAGTTGGCATCCCAGCGGAAGGTAGCGGAGGCCTGCCCGTTGCCGTTGGTGGGCCGGAAGCTCATGCCCGCGTCGGCCAGCTCGAACCCGTTGCCAGTGGCCGAAAGCACCAGCGCGTCCCGGTCGGTATCGGTGCCGTTGAAGGTAGCCTCGTACACGCCGCCTACCAGCCGCCGGATTACCGTGGGCTCGGTGGCCGAAGGCGCCCGTGGCAGGGAAGTGGCCAGCACAGGCGGAGCGTTGGTGTAATCCACCTGAATGGGTACCGTCAGGGTTACCGTTTGAGGGTCATTGCACGGCCCGGCCGAGGCCAGAAACCGGAATTCGTGCATCGGCCTACCCACGGCCCGGCAGTCAACCCGCCACGTAAATCGGCCGCGGGTTTGGTTGCCGTTTACGCCCTGCACAAAGGTGGCGCCCAGTTCCGTGGGCTGAAATCCTACGCCTGTCATCGTCAGTGTCACGGGGTCACTATCCGGGTCGGTGCCCGTCACGTCAAACGTAATCAGGTCGCCAACGCGGGCCCGTAGGGGCAGGGCCGGGCCGGCGGTGCTCACCAGAGCGGGCGGGCCGTTGGGGTCGGGCTGGGCCGTGAAAGCCACCCGCACGGTGTCGCGCTTGGGCAGGCTGCACCCGTCATCGGCTACTATCACATCCAGGTAGTACACCTGCCCGCGCGAGCTAAAGCAACTCGGAAAGCAGAGCTGCGACACCAGCGTATCGGGCGCGCCGGGCGTTTTAATCATGCCTTGCGTGAGCGTGAAGCTGGGCAGCAATGAGCCGGGGAAATTCACGGCCCGCAAGCTCAAACTCAGGCGCGAAGGCGAGTCGGCATCGGTGAAGCGCAAATTCAGGCAGCGGCTGAAGCCGGGCCGTAGCCGCAGCGTGTCGCGCCCTTCCCGGTAAGGCCCGCGGCTGGTGGCGGCCTGCACCGTCATGGTCGGGGTTGAGTTTTGGGCGCACGGAATTACCTTGAGCTGGAAGTCGCGCCGGGCCTCGCCAATCTTTACGCCCTTGCGGTATTCCACGCATTTCAGGCCGAACACAAACAACCCCTGGCGGGTGGGGCGCACCTGCAAGCGGCCCGTCAGCCGGTTGATGCTCAGCGTGGGAGCCCCCGGAATCTGGCTGTTCACGCTGTTGCCCGCCGACCAGGTAATTTCCTGGTAGGGCTGAGGTTCGGCAACGGGTTTGGGGAAAACGCTGGTAGCGTGCCCGTTGAAGGGCGTCGCCAGCTCGTACACCAGCGAGTCGCCGTCGGCATCCTGCCCTCCGAAGTCGTAGTAGAACAGCTCGTTGATGCAGGCGTAGTCGCTGAGGGGCGGGAAGATGCGGGGCGTGGAGTCGCGGAAGGGCTGGCCGTTGCGCACCACCGCCGGAAACTCCAGGTAGAACGTCTGGCCGGCATCGGCGGCATTCACAATGTTGTTGATGCCATTGTTGCGGCAGCACCGCTCCACGGCGGCGTAGTAGCCACCCGCGCTGTTGTAGCGGTTGGCCGCCAGCTCCACGCGCGCCGTGTACACAATGCGGCGCGTTATCAAATCGGGCGTGGAGCAGGCCGGGTTGGTGTAGTTGACCAGCGTGTTGTTGGACAGCGGCAGCACCACGTTCTGCATGCGCGCGTTGCTGTTCTTGTCGAAAATGCTGACCGTCAGGTCGCTGTCGAGGGCGCCGGGCTGACCGTTGAGCGCATCGAAGTACAGGTTAAGCGTTATCTGGTACGTGGAGCCGCTCAGGTACTGCAGGTCCATTTCGCCTCCCACAATGTGCGTAGCCCGGCCCGGCCGGCTGAAGGCGAGCAGCAACACAAACAGGAGTAGCAGACCTGGTAGCCGCGGGCTGAAATCGGGAAGTCGGCGTATAAGTGAAAGCATAGTGCAACGGCAAAAAAGCAAGGAGAACAGGTTCGAAATATACAACCCGCGCCGGGGAAGCAGGTTCAGTGACTACAACGGTTTATGCGGGTGCTTGCGTATCTTGTTCCACCTTGGCAACCTGCTTGCGTTACGCCCTTTCACTTTCTATAGCTGCCTTACCTATGCCGCGTTTTTACTTGCTGATACTGAGTATGCTACTGGCTGGGCCCAGCCTGCGGGCCCAGCAGCCCCAACCCCGGCCCGGCGTTCCTAACATCGGGGCCGATGCGGCCTTTAGCTGTGCGCTAGCCCACGAGCGGGCCGCCCTGCGGCAACCCACTACCACCGTGCGCCACCGCCAGAAAATGGACCGCTACGATGTGAAGTATTATAAGCTTGACTTGGCGCTGGAAAACAACTCGCGCAACGTGAGCGGCAACGTGCGGATGCTGGCCCGTACCGTGCAACCCCTCGATTCCGTGGCCTTCGAGCTGTACCCGACTTACACCATCGACTCGGTGGTGGTGAACGGGCGCCGCTCACCGGGCGTACGCCGCGCCGGCCCCGACGTAACGGCGGCGCTGCCGTTAGGAGTGGCGGCTAATACGTTGTTTAGTACGCTCATTTACTATCGGGGCACCGCACCCAGCGGGCAGTCGGCGGCTATCGGCAATGCGTTGAGTACCAATACGGCCCCCACGTACGGCGTAAACGTGACGTGGAGCCTTTCGGAGCCGTTTTCGGCGCATGAGTGGTGGCCCTGCAAGCAGGTGCTCACCGACAAAGCCGATTCGGTGGACGTGTGGGTGACCACCAGCAGCAGTAACAAGGTGGGTTCCAACGGCGTGTTGCAGCGCGTCACGGCGCTGCCCGGCAGCAAGAGCCGCTACGAGTGGAAGCACCGCGCCAAGCCCATTGCCTACTACCTCGTATCGGTGGCCGTGGCGCCGTATATCGAGTACGTCAACTACGCCAACCCCACCGGCGGCCCCCAGATTCCGATTGTTAATTACGTGTACAACCAAGCGGCGCTGAACACCTTCCGGACCGAAATTGACCGCACGCCAGGGTTCATTGAGAACTTCTCCAGCTTAATTGGGCTCTACCCATTTGCCTCCGAAAAGTACGGCCACAGTATGGCCCCAATCGGGGGCGGCATGGAGCACCAGACCATGACCACGCAAGACGGCTTCACGTTCACGCTTACGGCGCACGAGCTGTTCCATCAATGGTTCGGCGACAACGTAACCTGCAACTCGTGGGAGGATATCTGGCTGAACGAAAGCTTTGCGTCGTATGGTGAGTACTTGTCGCTCAATGCCTTTGCTGCCACCGCCCCGCGTACGGCGCAAGATTGGATGGAGGAAGCGCAATACTACGCCCGCTACCGCTATGCCGGCGGCGGCCAGTGGACCCCCATGCTCGGCGGCAGTGTGCGCGTGCCCGATACCACCAATGTCGGCCGTATTTTCGACTACTACCTCACCTACAAGAAGGGCGCCACGGTGGTGCACATGCTGCGTTACTTACTGAACGACGACGTGAAGTTTTTCCGGGCGTTGCGCACCTACCAGGCCACCTACAGCGGCCGGACTGCCCGCACCATCGACTTGCAGCGCGTATTTGAAACCGAGGCCGGCCGGCCGTTGCAGTATTTCTTCGACCAGTGGTTTGCCGGGCAGGGCTACCCCACCTTCAACGTCCGCTGGAACCAGGTGGGGCAAAATTTCTACCTGCGCAACACCGAAACCGTGAGCATGGGCACGGCAACCCCGTTTTTCGATACCGAGCTAGACTACCGGCTGGTTTTCACCGATAATACCACCCAAACCCTGCGGCTGCGGCAAAACCAACTGGTATCATCTTACAGCATTCCCGTTACCAAAACCGTGTTGCGCCTCGAAGTAGACCCCAACCAGTGGATACTGAAAGGCGATGGTACTACCGTGCGCGACAACAGTCTGGTGCTGAGCAGCCGCGCTGCTGCCGCCCTTACGCGCCTCACGGTGTACCCCAACCCGTGCCGTGAAACCTTGCTGATAGCCGACCTCACCACCCGCGCCGTGGCGGAAGTAACCGATGCCACCGGCCGCGTACTGCTGCGCCAAAACGTGAGCCCCCTCACCGCCCAGCTTGATACGCGCCGCCTGGCTGCTGGCCTTTACCACTTGCGCCTCACGGCGTCCGACGGAGCGGTTTCACTGGCCCGCTTCGTGCGGGAGTAAAACGAACTGCCTTAGTGGATTTACGCACAAGCCCTTGACAACACTATAGCTGTCAAGGGCTTGTGGCGTTTAAAGGAAAGGTGTGGGCTGCTTAGCCCTTGTAATATTCGTTGATGAGGGCCTGCACCTCGGGCGGCGCGGCAGGCATATCAAGCGCCGCGGCCATCAACTCATCAAAAGAATGGGCGGGCGTGAAAATATCGTCTTGATAAGCATTGCTGGTGAACCGGATAAAGCCGGGCTGCTCATTAATACTCACCAAATCGATGGTGACGGTGCCGAACTGCTGCACGCAGCGCCCGGTGTACGTGCAGTCGTTGGGCAGTGGCTTCAGGAAGTGCTTCTCGATGGTTTCGGTGTAGCGCTCATGTGGCAGGATACGCCGGTCGGAAGTGGAGAGGTGGTAGCCTAGCGCCAGCACCCGGTCACGAAGCAGATCGAAGAAATGGCGGAAGTTGCCGGGGCCGATGCTGGGGTCGTAGAAAAACACCGCTCCTTTGCGGCCCGCTTCTGAGAGCAGCTGCACCCGCAAGCCCTGGCCCTGAACCCCGGCTTTCTGGAAATGGTAGGCCTTAAAATAAGGCCCGGCCCAGTTCAGATACACCTGCTGCTTCACCCACTGGTCGTGCCTGCGTACCTCGGCCGGGGTGCGGCGTAGCGGGTGCCATTCGGCCGAGGAGGGAGCCGAATGCGAGGCGAAAAGACGTTTGAGAAAAGGGTGCAAGGCGGTGGAAGGCAGTATGGGGAAAGAACACCGGCCCGCGCAAATGGTTTCGGTAGCTGCGCCAACGCAACCGCACCGAAACACGAAAAACGGGCCATATAAAGCAGAAGGCAAGCTCCGTGCCCGAGCTTGCCTTCCACCAAAAATCCCGAAAAATACCTACCCGGCACGCTACTCCGCGCTAGGCTTCTGCGGTTTCACCCGCTGCCAGTAGTGCGACTTGCCCATCATCGAAAACCCGATGTAGCCCTTCACTTCCAGGCGGTCTTTGCCGGCGGCCGCCACGTAGCAGGAGTAGGTCCGCCCGTTCTCGGGGTCGTAGATTTTGCCGTCTTCCCACCGGTCGTTGCCGGGGTTGTAAGTGAGGTGCTCCAGCACCGTGAGGTTGAGCAGCGGCCGGGTTTTCTGGCTGTCCTCGGGGTGGTGCTCGTCGAGGCGGGGCTTGCCGTTGGCATCGGTGGGCTGGCGCAGCCACACTAAGCGGCCGCATAGCTCTTCGCCGCAGCGGTATAGCTCAATATGCGAGTCGCCGGTATCGTCGGCCCACACGCCCAGCGGCATAGCCGGCGGCGCGCCGGTTTGCGCCCGCGCCGACCCGAACAGGCCGGCTATAAACAGAAGAAGGGGTAGAATGTATTTCACAGCAGAACAGTGTGTTAACAGAGCAGAAGCAAGCTGTGCACAGGCACAGGAGCCGGGTAAGATAGTAAAAAAGCGACGCCCCCGCCGGAGCAGGAGCGTCGCTGAATATACGGAACGGGGGTAAGCTGGGGCTATTTCACCCGCGTCCAGGCCTGCGACTTGCCAATCATGGAGAAGCCGATGTATCCTTTCACTTCCATGGAGTTGGCGTTGTTCATCTTCATGTAGCAGGAGTAGGTTTTGCCGCTTTCCGGGTCGTAGATTTTGCCATCATCCCACTTGTTGTCGTCGTCGTACTCGAAGCCCTGCATAAACACGAGGCCCAGCCGGGGGCGGTTGCGCAGCTTGGGGTCGGGGTTCATCGAGTCGGTTTTGGGCTTGCCGGTTTTCGGGTCGTTGGGCACCGTCAGGGTCACAATCTTACCGCACAGCTTGTCGCCGCACTTGTAGATTTCAAACGTGGCCTTTTTCTCGGCGTTGGTCCAGATGCCCAGCGGCGACAACGTTTGAGCAGAGGCTACGCCCAGGCTGCCCAGCAGGCAGGTCAGACACAGGAAGAGGAATTTTTTCATGGAAAAATAAAGTGGGAGTGAGGTTGTCGGGAAAAAGATAGGAGAAAACTTCAGAAAATGCGCAGCCGCCCATGTTGGTCCCGGTTAACGCCACTACACAATTTTGGCGCCAACCTCGCAGCAAGCATCCGCAGCGCCTTTGACGTAGTACGGAAGCCGGAAGTTGTACCACCGTAGCTCCACAGTGGACTATTGCTGTAAAACGTTTATAAGCAGTGGAATAGATATTGCGCCAAGCCACTAATCTGACCACCAAGCAAAACGGCGCTTCCTATCGTTACCCAACAAGCAACGCTAATTTGGGAGGATTGAACCCAATAGCCGCCGCTGAAATTTTCGTGAGAAAGTATTGAGCTTGGGTAGAGTATGGTTTACAGAGCACTTGAGCTTGAGGAAAGTCGTGGCAGAGGGCCTGCACACAAATCATTAGATTTTACTTATATTATCTAAGACTGAAGGATTTACGCATCTGAAGAAGATATCTGCTTGCGGCGCGCTCAAAGCGGGTTAGCGCATGACTTCCGGTAAGTAGAGCAACTGTAATGAAAAGATAACTTTTCGGCTGTTAGGCCAGCCATTCGGGTACGGTAGTTTTGCTGCGTATTTGCCAATGGCTTGTTGTGTAGAAAGGCAAATCTTCAAGTTGTATGCTCCTTGCCGAATCTGAACTTTGTCCTTCTGCCGTGGTAGTGAAGCGGTTTCTGGCGTACCCGTCGTCAAATCAGCTGGCAATTCTGCACCAACTGCGGTGGACGCTTTTCCCCGAGGGCATCTTCTCGCAGGTGCCAGCGGCGGAGTGGCTGCGGCTGCTCCGCCTCACCGACCCGCTTATTCAGTACACCAAAGCCCGGCAGCGGGAGCTATACCAAGTGGGCGAGGGACGGCAGTTGCTGCTGCTGCTGGTTGGGCACTACCTGGATATTCATTGAAGAGTAGCATTGGCAAGCTGGCAACGGCAGCAGCAAAGCCAGCCAGCCATCAGCTGTACTGCCACTATCGTGAAAAGCGTGGAAGCGCAGATATCTTGTAAAAACAAAAGCCCTGAACCTCAGAGCAATGACAGCAAATAGCGCCTAGCACTTCAAAAAAAGCCCTTTTTATTTTGAACCATCATGGGGGCTTTTAACTTTACCTTCCGTAGCGAGTGCTACAGCCCCGCCCAAGCGGCCCTAAGGTGCTGGGAGGCGCGGCCGGGGTTATGTCGAACGTAAAGAAAGGAGGTACAAAATGTCTAGTAGTCCCAAACAAATCCTGCCAAGCCTGTCGAATGTAGTTCGCTTCACCGCCGAACGCGCTTAACAACAGCTTTCGCGCGGAAAAACGCCCCATTTGGCTTTTTCCCGCATTCTGGCAAGGTCTTACACATAGGATGACGGGGCTGTACCCCAGACTCGTCGCTTGGTAAGATTTGAAGGATTAGATGCCCGATTCGCCCAGCAGCCTCTCAACTGAGGTTCTGCATAGGCGGATCGGGCATCGCTCTTTTCAATTGAAAATGAAGAATTAAAAATTAAAAAATGGCCGTTCAACGCCCCATGAGGAAACCGTTGAACAGCCAATTTTTAATTTTTAATTCTTCATTTTTAATTTCAAAAAAGTACCCGCCGTACGGCCATGAAGCGGCGCTCATAGTCGGTGCCTTCCACCTGGCTGATTTTCACGCCGGATTCGCGGCGGGCCGAGGAGGAGTGGATGAAGCGCAGCGGCTGGCCGGGCTCGGAAATTACAATGCCCGCGTGGCCTGGCGTGGTAGATGTGGCGGCAGTGCCCGTGAATACCACAATGTCGCCGCGGCGGGCTTGCTCCCGCGGTACCAGCCGGCCCACCGAAATCAGCAGGCTAGTGGAGTGCGGCACGGCTACGTTGAACTTGTTGAATACGTACTGCACAAAGCCTGAGCAGTCGAAGCCGGTGGCGGGGGTGCTGCCGGCGTAGCAGTAGTTGGTGCCCAGCTGGCGCATGGCGAAGCCAACCACACTATCAGGACGGGTTGCAGCCCGCGGGCTAACCCAGGCTGTACGCTGCACGGGTAACTCGGCCACCGGGGCGCGGGGAACCGGCGAGAAGGATAGCCGCCATTGCGGCCAGCCAAACACAGCAAGCAGAATCAGTGAGAGAGCAATAAAGGTTATCCAGACGTAACGCATCGGGAGCAACAGTAGAGAAGAGAAACGGGAAGTTGCTCTCCTAACGGTGGAGGTTGGGGGCGGGTTCCGGTTGCGCATGGTGCTTAGCTCAGGAGCGGGCCGGCTACTTTGGGCCGTTCATAAAAGCTATAGCGTCAGTTGTGGATTGCTGGCTTGCTGGCAAGGGGAATTTTAAGAGCGGGTTGCAGCCCTACCCGGTTTTCGCCGTTCTTTGCGGCAAACCCGGCGGCGCTGGGTTTTTCACTCACTTATTCATCCTTTTTGCATGAAGCTTTTTCGTCTCCGCCAGCTTGCGGCGCTGGGGTTGCTGCTGTTGCTGACCGGCTTACGCCCGGCGCTGGCTGCTCCTACGTTGCGCTACACGCTGGCCATGCCGGCTCCCCAAACGCATTACTTTGAAGTTGGTATGACCCTGAATGGGTTTGGCAAGCAGTACACCGACCTGAAAATGCCCGTTTGGGCTCCCGGTTCTTACCTGGTGCGCGAGTTTGCCCGCCACGTAGAAGCTTTCGAGGCCAAGGCTGGCGGCACCACGCTACGCACCGAAAAAATCAACAAGAACACCTGGCGCGTGTATCACCCTAAGTCGAAGGATTTTACGGTGCGCTACAACGTGTACGCCTACGAGCTGAGCGTACGCACCAGCTTCCTGGATGCCGCCCACGGCTACGTGAACGGCACCAGCGTATTCATGTACCCGGCCGATGGCAAAGCGCTAGCCAGCACCCTGCAAGTGCAGCCCGCCTCCGGCTGGGCGCAGGTAAGCACCAGCCTCAAACCAGCTGGCGGGCAGTTCACCTACACGTCTTCCAGCTACGACGAGCTGGCCGATTCGCCCATCGAAATTGGCAACCACAAAGTGCTGAGCTTCGAGGCCAACGGCACGCCCCACACGGTTGCCATGTTCGGCAGTGCCAGGTACGACGAAACCAAGCTGCTCAACGACATGAAGCGGGTGTGCGAGGAAGCGCACCGCGTGGTGGGCAAAAATCCGCTGGATCGGTACGTGTTCATCGTGCACAACATCGAGCGGGGCACCGGTGGTCTGGAACATCTGTACTCTACCACCCTTTCCGTTTCGCGCAATGCCTATACTACCGACGCTGGCTACAAGGGCTTCCTGGGTTTGGTGGCGCACGAGTATTTCCACCTCTGGAACGTGAAGCGCATTCGCCCGGTAGCCCTCGGGCCGTTCGACTACGACAACGAAAACTATACGCACATGCTGTGGGTGAGCGAAGGCGGCACCAGCTACTTCGGCGACCTTATCGTGCACCGGGCTGGTTTTGTGAGTCCCGACGACTACTTGGCCAGCACCAGCGCCGGCATCACGCAGGTAGAGAATACGCCCGGCAACAAAGTGCAGTCGGCGGCCGAATCCAGCTTCGACGCCTGGATTAAAGGATATCGGCCCAACGAAAACTCCAACAACACCGGCATCAGCTACTACAACAAAGGGGAGCTGATTGGGGCCATGTTGGATCTGATGATCATCAACGAAACCAAAGGCCAGAAGCACCTCGACGATGTGATGCGCTACCTCTACGACGAGTACTACGTGCAGAAAAAGCGTGGCTTCACCGACGAAGAGTACCAGGCTGCCGTGGCTAAAGTAGCGGGCCGCCGCTTCGACGACTTCTTCCGTCGCTACGTGTACGGCACCGAAATGCTGCCCTACGATACCGTGCTGGGTTATGCCGGCCTGAAACTAAGCAAGGCTCCCGTTTCGTCGGATGCGGCGCTGGGCGCCACGGTAAGTACCGCCGGCGGCAAGCTGACGGTGACCAGCACCCAGCGCAACGGCAGCGCCTGGGAGGGTGGCCTGAACGTGAACGACGAACTGCTGGCCCTAGATGGCAACCGCCTCACCGACGACCCCAACAAGCAGCTAGCCAGCCGCCCGGCCGGTACGCAAGTGAAAATGACCGTCTCGCGCGACGGCCAGCTCAAGGAACTGACCTTCCCGCTACTAGCCAGCACGGCGGTGCGGTACCGCATCGAGCAGGCCGCCAACCCCACGCCCGAGCAGCAAACCGTGTTGAATAAGTGGCTGTCGATTAGGAATTAAAAAATAAGAATTGAGAATTAAAAATGGGTTGTTCAATGCCTCTTTGCGGAGACTTTGAACAACCCATTTTTAATTTTTAATTCTTAATTTTTAATTGACCAACGTGCCCACGGCGGCGGCTACGTTCACGCGGCCCCAGCCGAAACTGCTGCTGCGGGCATTGCGGTTGGAGCTGGCGGCTACCAAGCGGCTCATAATCTGGGCGCGGGTTTCGGTAGGGTAGCGGGCCCATACCAGGGCCGCCATGCCGGCCATGCTGGCGGTGGCTACCGACGAGCCGCCCACGGTACTGGGCGCGTCGCCGGTCATGGCCAGGGAAAGGGCGCGCAGGTCGTTGCTGGTGCGCTGCATTACCACGGCAAACTCCACGTCGGCGCCTACGTGGCACTCGTCGCAGCGGGTGGTGAGGTTGTCTTTCACGCCGGTTACGGCCACGGCTTCGGGCAGCGTAGCGGGGTAGATGACGCTCACCAACCCCGCCGACCAATCAAAGGAAGTGCCAGCCGCGCAGAAAATCAGCTTGCCCCGGTTGTAAGCGTAGCGGATGGCATCGGTCATTTGCGACGAGCTGGTGAGCCGGCCCATGCTCATGCTGATGATGCGCACATCGGCGCGGTTGCCGGCCAGCACGTAGGCATCCGACACACCTTTCACTTCCCGGCTGCCATCCAGAAACACGTCTTCGGCGGCCCGCACCGTAATCAGGCTGGCATTGTACGCCACGCCCACCGAAGCGCCATCGGTGCCGCGCGGGGCGGCGCAGGCACCGGCCATACTGGTGCCGTGGCCGCAGCCGTCGTCAGGCGTTTCGGCGGCGCCATACGGAATACCGAACACGGTGGCGCGAGGCAGGGTTACGAGGCGCTCAATAGTGCGGCCGCTACTCAGGCCCTGGTTGAAGGCGGAACCCAGGTTTTCTTGTCCGCTGGAGCAGCCCGTGTCAATGATGAGCACCTTCACACCTTGCCCGGTGCTCTGGCTCCAGGCGGCGCGCATGCCGTGGTACACATCGGCTTGGTTCCAGGAGGATTTGCTGCCGTTGGGTAGCACGGTGTAGTCGGAGCCGGCTACCAGGTTGGGTGTGGCGGTGTTGTTGTCGCAGCCGCTGCTGGTGAGGCCGGCGGTGCCTTTGCTGGCGGTGCTGGCCGGGCGGTTGGGCTCGTAGCCCATGGGCTCGGCGTAGCGCACCAACCTGGAAGCGCGCAGGGCCTTGATGGTGCTCAACTCACGCACGGTCACGTCGAGCACGGGCAGCACGTTTTCCTGGTAGGCTACCAGCTTTTCCAGCGTCAGGTCGGGGTGGGCTTTCTGCTCTTCGGCCAGAATCAGGGCCAGTACCTGGGCGCGGGCCTGCTGCCAGGCGGGGTTGCTGGCCGCATCGGCCGGAATGGTGCCCGCGCAACCCGCCGCCGGCTGGTAGCCCACCGACAGCACGTAGTCGGAACGGGTGAGGGCGCTCCACACCACGTGCGCCGAGGCTTGGTTCCAGTCGAAGCGGCCGGTTTCGCGCAGATCACTCATAATCTGCGCATCAAGCTGCTGAGTGCTGAGAGCTTCGGTGGGGTCGGGGGTGGGTTGGGGCGCGAGTTGCTCATCGGGTTGGTGCTGGCAGCTCGCTAAAAGCAGCACCGCCAGCGCCGCGGAAAGGGTAGGAGTACGCATGGGTTGGGGGAATTAGGTTGTGGTAGATTGGCACGTGGTGTAAGGGACGCAAAAGCAACAGTAAATGCAAGCTCACCAACACGTTGGCGAAAATACATTCCAGGTTCAGTGAAGTGCATGGTCAATAAAAAAGCCCTGCTGAGTGTCAGCAAGGCTTTTCCGAACAAGAGTAGATTCTTACGAAATCCGCTTCAGCGCCACGTCGCGGACGGGCGTAATAACCAGTGGTACTTTCTCGACTTTCACCGAACTGGTATCGAGGCCGAAGTACTTGTCTTCCGACGCAATAAACTGCTTGATGTAGAAGTACGCCTGCATTACCAGCTTCTCGATGGTGGGGAAGTCGTTTTCCACCGACAGGAACTTCTCCAGCACCACAAACCGGAAGTCGCCGGTAACGTGCTGCTTGCTCAGGGACTCGTAGCGCGAGGTGATGTCCACTTCCTTGTTGCGCACCAGGTCTTCCACCACTTTGCGGAAGTACAGGTTGATGCGCTGCTCCACCCGGAAGCCCAACCGGAACGTAATGCGGAAGGCATCGTCGGGGGCCAGCTCGTGCACCTTATATTCCATGGTGTACGGCTCGTCGGTGGTATCTACGTGCACAAACCAATAGATGTCGGCCCGCTTCGGGCGCTTCTGGAAGATGGAGTAGATGATTTTCGACTCGATTTCGGAAGCCCGCTCCGCCGACGTCATGAACACCAAGTGCGTTGAGTATTTCGGAATGGTATCATCGTCGGAGAGCTGCTTGAGCGCCTCCATGTAAGGCTCAATCTTCACGAATTCGGTGAGGCGGCGCTTGATGTAGAAGGCCCGCAGCCACACGTACATCACGCCCACCAGCGCGGCGCCAATGGCCAACGACACCCAGCCGCCGTGCGGAAACTTCACCAGGTTGGCAATCAGAAACGAGCCTTCAATGAAGCCGTACACCGTGGTAAACAGTATTACGGCCGCCAGCGGCACCCGCTTGGTGCGCAGCCACACCGTCAGCAACAGCGTGGTCATGAGCATGGTAAGCGTAATGGCTAGTCCGTAGGCCGCTTCCATGTTTTCGGAACGCTGAAAGTACAGCACCACCCCAATACAGCCGAGCAGCAACAGCCGGTTCATGCTGGGCACGTACAGCTGGCCCTTCACGTCGGTGGGGTAGTTGAGCTTCACTTTGGGCCACATATTCAGGCGGATAGCTTCGGCTACCAGCGTAAACGAGCCCGTAATGAGCGCCTGCGAAGCAATGATGGCCGCAATAGTGGCAATACCAATACCGATGAGCAGAAACCACTCTGGCATTAGCTCATAGAACGGGTTGCGCTTGTTGAGCTGCTCGCCCTGGTGGGCAATCAGCCAGGCGCCCTGGCCCATGTAATTGAGTAGCAGCGTGCTTTTCACGAACACCCAGCTAATACGGATGTTGCCCTTGCCGCAGTGGCCCAGGTCGGAGTACAAGGCTTCGGCCCCCGTGGTACACAGGAATACGGCGCCCAACAGCCAGAATCCGCCGGGGTAGTTCACCAGCAAATCGTAGGCGTAGTAGGGGTTGAAAGCCTTCAGGATTTCGGGGTGCTGGATAACACCGCTCACGCCCAAAACACCCAGCATGGAAAACCACACCAGCATGATAGGGCCGAAGGCTTTGCCTACTATCTGAGTGCCAAAGCTTTGCAGTAAGAACAGCCCCGCAATAATGCCGATGACAATGGGTACCGTAGGAATACCCGGCGACACCGCTTCCAGCCCTTCAATAGCAGACGACACCGAAATAGGTGGCGTAATCACGCCATCAGCCAGCAGCGCCGAGCCGCCGATAATGGCCGGAATGGTTAGCCAGCTCGCCTTGCGCCGCACTAGGGCGTAAAGCGAGAAAATGCCACCTTCCCCGTTGTTGTCGGCGTTGAGGGTGAGCAGCACATACTTGATGGTGGTTTGGAGCGTGAGCGTCCAGATAACGCAGGAAATGCCCCCATACACGAGCATGGGCGTTATCTTTTCCGGCACAATGGCCTTCATTACGTACAGCGGCGAGGTCCCGATGTCCCCGTAGATGATACCGAGGGCAATTAGCAAGCCCGCCGTCGAAATGGCGGTATGCTGGTGTTTGGCGTCCATGAGTGGCGTAAAAAAGGAGTAGAGGGCGTTGGGTAAGCAAAGTAAAAAGCGCCCAAAGGTAACGGGCAGCGTGCAAACCAAACACCCGGTTGTTGGGCGTTGCCAAATTGCGGCCGCGCGAGGTTATTCGGCGGCAAAAAAAGTATCAGTGGAATTGGCTTGGGCGGCCAGTAGAGCAGCCGTGGCCGCAGCGGCCGTTTCGTGCTGGCGCTGCCGGATGCGGCGGTTGATTTCGGCGGTGAGCTTCTGCCAGGTGGCCAACTCACCGGGCAAGGCAAAATTAATGGCCTCGCGGCCCAGGCGGTGCAGCTGTAGCCGGTTGGTGCCCCGTTGGCCGAACGCCAGCAGCAAAGCGCCCACCGTCATGCCCAGGGCGGCGGGCATGGTACGCAGCCAGTTCTGAAGAAAACCCAGCAGGAAGCCCGCCAGCGTGAACCCGCCCAGCAACAGCCACAGCAGCCACCGGACCCGCTTCACCTCGGCCCCCTCCAGCTCCCACCACCCAAACGACTGCCCATGAACTATCAGCGCATCATTGGTGAGCATTAGGCGGCCATCTTCGCTTTGCACCACCGCAAACTGCTGCGGGGGCGGTAAAGGCGGCGGACCAACCGGAGGCAGTGAAATCGCCAACGGCGCTGCCGGGTCTGGCTCCGGCGGCACGGCGTTGGCCGGGGGGCCATCGGGCGGTACGGAGCCGGGCGGGGGAAAAGCAGAATCGGTCATAAGCAAAGAAACCCCGCTGCCCGTACTCGTCCATACCCAGCGAAGTGAGGCAGGAGTGGTAGTAGGCAGCGGGGCTTTCAAGGGTGCTTAGTTGTTTACTTTCAGCAGCTCTACATCGAAGATGAGCGCCGTATCAGGGCCGATGTCGCGGCCGGCACCCCGCTTGCCGTAGGCCAGGTCGGAGGGAATGTAGAGGCGCCACTTCGAGCCTTCGGGCATCAGCTGCAACGCCTCTGTCCAGCCAGCAATTACCTGGTTTACGCCAAACGTAGCGGGCTGGCCGCGCTGGTAGCTGCTGTCGAACACCGTACCGTTGATGAGCGTGCCGTGGTAGTGCGTGGTTACCTGCGAAGAAGGGCCGGGCTTCTTGCCGCTGCCTTCCGTAATTACCTCGTACTGCAAGCCACTGGGCAGGGTAGTTACGCCCGGCTTGTTTTTGTTTTCATTCAGGAAGGCCTGACCTTCTTCTTTGTTGTTGCCCATGTCGTTGGAGAGTTGGTTGTCGTCTTCGTCTTCGGGGCCGCCCATTTGCTGCTGAAGCTGCTGCATGGCGGCGTGCATTTGCTCTTGGGTGAGGCGGCTTGGTTCGCCACTCAGGCCCTCTTTCATGCTGGCAGCCAGCACGTCCACATCCAGGTCGAGGCCCTGCTGAGAGAAGTTGCGGGCTAAGTCGCGCCCAATGATGTAGCTGATTTGGTCTTTGAGGCTACTCAGATTCATAGAATCACTGCTTTTTAACTGCTGATTTCAACGCGGCTACCCCGGAGGAGCATCCCCAACCAGCAGCAGGTGAGAGAAAACCGATGGCCCTCTGTGAGCCGCCGGAGTGTGAAGTACCGAAAACAGCGCAGAATAGATACGGTTTTTTTATCGGCACCCGGTAAGATGCTGATTTAGAATAGAGGTTTCTGGATACTCCTAAACAAACAAACCCCGCCAGGGGCGGGGTTCGGGGAATTTATAGAGAAGCGAAGCTTAGCAGAAATGCATTTCTTCCTCGTCGCGGAGGTCGAAAAATAAATTCAGGTCCAGTACCTGAGCAGTCAGGTAGCTCAAGGAACCAAGGCCCCCGAGGACCAACAGAGAAGAGAAGGCAGCAGTGCTCTTTTTCATGGCAATGAATGGATAAATATGCAAGTCAGCTTGTTGAATGCAAAGATAATACGAAGCACCGGTAAAATTGTTATGCAAGCATACTTATTTTCAATGAGCAGCTATTTGCACCTGAGTACAACCTGCCCGTCGGGTATTCCCTGGAAAGGTCTAACGCACAACCCATTCCAGCCGTAGCAGGCCCGCCACGTTGCTGGATAAATCCCCGAAATCGTAAGCCACGGCAGGGGTGATGGCGAGGCGGGAAAACCGGCACGGCAACTCCGCCAGCAACGACGTTTGCCTTTTGGCGGGGGTGAAATAGGCATCGTTATAGTAGTTGCCATAGTGGCGTAGGTGCGTGGCAAGTATGCGGTACGCCACGGTCGGGGCTACGCGGCCTTTCAACCCGGCGTGCACGCCCGCCACCCGGTTGCTGATAACGGTTCCACCGGCCAGCGCGCTGGGGTTTAGCTGGTACTGCCGGGCGGCTTGCTGGCTAATGAATAGCGGCGTTCCAATAATCCGGTCCTTGTATAGCCAGCCAACGTTGTACGTGCCGTTGTTGTAGTAGTTGTCGCGGCCCTGGTACAGGATGGGGCCGCCCTGGTACTTGGTATAAATGCCCTCCACCAGCACGTTTTGCAGAAATTTCGAGGTTGGGTTTTCCCAGCTTAGCCCCAGCAGCCGGTCGCGCCCCAGTATTTTCAGGCCCTTGATTTGGTCGCGCTGGTTGAGGTTGGCGGTGTCGGCCACGCCCTTGTCGAAGATGGTTTGGGTGTAGAGCCGGATGGTTGTGTGGTTTTTGCGGAAGGTCAGGCCAAAATCGGGCACCAGAAGGTGGTTGCCCACGGCGTTGTCGTTGTCGATGGGGCCTTGCTGATACACTGGGTCGGCGGCGTTGCCGCTGCGGGCGGCCACAATGCGGAGGTAGTCTTTGAAGCGGCTCGGCGCCCGGCCCGAGGGAAACACCCCGCCCCACTGCGCGAAGTGCGTAAGGCCGCCATATACGCTCAGCTTGTCGCGGCCCACCTTTACGTACAACGACTTCTGGTGCAGCAGATACTTCTTGATGAAGCCTTGGCTGCCAAACCAGCCGTGCGCAAAATTGCCCTTGAACTGCACCAGGCTCCTTGTGAAGGGCACATTGGTGTACTCCGTAACGGCCAGCTCCACTTTGGGCAGCGGCAAGGCGTTGCCGCTGATACCGAACGAGCCGCTGCTCAAACTGGGGTCGAGGGTGCCAGTGGTTTCGCGGTAACGGCCGGCCCGCAGCTGCCACGCACCATAGCCGACCTTGCCGTAGCCTTCCTGCAAAAAGGTGCTTCTGAAGTGGCGGTTGTTGTACACGGCCAGCCCGTAGCCAGCCACCCAGCGGCGGCGCGGCGCAGCGGTAACGGCAGCGGCCCCCAGGGCATGCTCGTTGCCCAACGTGAAAAACGTAGAAAGGTCGGCTTGCTGGCTGGATATGCTGCCGTAGCGGTTGGCAACACTCCATAGGGGCTGGTAGCCTTGCGAAGCCAAAGTGGCCAAAGTGCCCACCGTAACACGCAGTGAATCCAGGTGTTGGGCCTGTAAGCTGCCCAGGATGCCCAAGAGGAATACAAGAAATAAAAGTCTCTTCATGCAGGCTGCGTAGGCAAGAAATTAAATAAGCCGTTAAATATATAGCGGTTTCACGAACGGTGGAGCAGCTGGCTGCTGCCGGTCCGGCACGGATACCGTGTGCGAAACGGCTGTAGCATAGCAGGACATCCAGCTATGCTTTTTCAAACAGTGCTATCTGCTAAAAACAAAAACGCCCGGCTTCACACGAAGCCGGGCGCCCGTTGGGAACCTAGAAATTAGCGCGGCGTGCTTGGATTGCGCTGCTGATAGGCTTTCACTTTTTCGGCCACTTCCACCATCGGGGCCACCCAAATATCCTTTTCGTGGGCCTTGAGGTAGCGTAAGAGCTGGCGGTGCGCCTGCAAATCCACGTTGAGGGCGTGGCCACCCCCTACGCCGTGAAACAGAAACACCAGCAGCGTGTGAGACTGTTGCGCCTTCTTCACCAAATCGAGCATGTACTCCGCCGACTGCCCGTTGATGGAGTAGGCATCGATGTTGGTCAGGTCTATCTGGGCCGCGGTTTGCAAACCGCCCGTAACGCCCCGCGCGCCCACAAAGTCGTTCTGGAGCTGGTCGTAGAACCGGACGCCCCCGATTTGCAGGTCGCCGCAAGGGTAGGCGAAGGTGCGGGCGGTTTTGCCGTCGATGGCGGCTAGCAGAGTGTTGTTGGCCTTGATTTCACTGACGGCCCGCGTGACGGTGTACTTGCTCAGATCGTTGTCGGGCGTAACGAAGCCGCGGCCGGGCAGGCTTCCGTCGCAGGGGTGCATGAGGGCGTGGTTGCCCAGCTCGTGCCCGCGCTGGGCGGCCCGGCGCCACTCCGGCAGCCGCCGCGCCACCACCCCCGAGGAGCCAATCAGGTAAAAGGTGCCGCGCAGCTTCACCGAATCGAGGGCCGGTACCACGTTGTCGAGGTCCACGTCAATGGCGTCGTCGTAGGTCAGCACCACGGCACACTGCTTGTTGTTCCAAACGGTTTGGGCGGAGCTGGTGGCGGGAGTAACAAGCAGCAGGAGAAGTGCGGCGCGGCAAATTTTCAGGAAGTTCATTGCTAGCTTTTGATTAACTGAGTGAGGCGCCGCGTGGGCGGTAGGCCATAGCGACAAGTTTAGCACAATACCTAACCGAAGAGCAGTGGATGGTGGCATTTTATTTGCGTTTCGATTTTCAAGACAAACCTTTACCAATCAATACGCTATGAAATCATTGTTTTTGGCCATTGTCCTTACGGGCGCGGCCCTTACTGCGCAAGCTCAGCAGCCAGTGGCAGGCAGCAGCGCCATTAAGCGCACCGAAGAGTATTGCCAAGTGCAGTCCTGGGCCAAATTAAACGGGAAGTTCGTCGTTGCCATCGATTACGGACAAGAGAGGAAGTTACTCTCGGCCAACGTCTACCGGGATGCCGCCGGTCAACCCATAGAGTTCAACTCGGTTATTGACGCCTTGAACTGGTTGAACTCTCAGGGCTGGGAATTGGTGAATGGCTACGGCGAAGGCACCACCAACACATTTGTTATGCGCCGCCGACTACCCTCTTAAAAAGCGAAAACGGCTACGCCAAGGCATAGAGGAACCCCACTGCAAGGCAAGGCGCTGCTGTGGGGTTCCCGCTTATTCCACCTCGGCTACTTCCACGCGGCGGTTGCGGGCGTCGGGCGAGGGGTACAGGGGCTGGGTGTCGCCGTAGCCCATGGTGCTGATTCGCTCGGCCGCCACGCCGGCTTTCACCAGGTACGTTTTCACGGCTTCGGCCCGCTGCTCGGATAAGGTCTGGTTTTTCTGCGGCTCCCCAATTTTATCGGTGTGGCCGGCCACGCGCAGCTTGAGGGTAGGGCGGGCTTTCAGCTCGGTAGCCAGCTGGTTGAGCGCCGGAAAGCCGTCGGGTAGCAATTCGGCGGTACCCAGCTTGAACAGCACCTTGGGCAACACCACGGGGGCCGGGGCAAGCAGCGGCGCTGGGGCGGTGCGCGCGGTGTCCAGCTCCACCGGGGCCGGGGCAATGGGCTCAGGAGTGGCTGGTTTGGCGCCGGTTACCTGAATGGTGATGGGCACGGCCGCGTTCTGGCGAGTGGGATAGTAGCTTTGGGTGAGGTAGAAGGTGGTGGTTTTGGTG
Source organism: Hymenobacter telluris (assembly GCF_017313265.1). Lineage (GTDB taxonomy): Bacteria > Bacteroidota > Bacteroidia > Cytophagales > Hymenobacteraceae > Hymenobacter > Hymenobacter telluris. The sequence continues at coordinate 166,871 of NZ_JAFLQZ010000008.1, forward strand.
AGCGTGGTGCGGTAGGTGTTGCCAGTGGCCACGGGCTGGGTTAGGGCGGCATCGGCGTACCACAGCACGTTGCGGCCCGATACCCGGTGCGTGGCCTCGGCCCCGGCCGCCACCGTTGCCGCCGACTTCAGCTTGACGCGGTAAAACGTGAAGGTGCCCACGTCACAGTCGCCCTGGGGGCGGTAGGTGGCCCGGCCGGTTAGCTTTTCCAGGTTGGGGTCGTAGGTGAAGGTGATGGCGCCTTCGCACCAGTAGGTGAAGGGGGAGCGGCCGGTTTCGTTGAGTTTCTGCACGTGCTCCAGCTGGAGGCCGCCGGCTGTACGGGTGCCCTGCACCTGAAACGTGGCTGATATACCTGGCTGCCCGCCCAGTTCCTGGTAGAGCACCCCTATCAAGGAGTTGCCTTTACTTTTCTGCACCCGGAGCACTGCCGGCCAGTTGATGCCTGGCTCGTTGGTGTCGGTTTCTACGCCCTGCCATACGCCCGTCAGGGATTGGGCCTGCACGGAGCCGCTTAGCAGCAGAACCACCATGCCATACCAAAAGCTGCGTTTCATTGTACTAAGTAATCGTAGGTTGCTGCAAAGAGTCGGGGACGGGCCGGCAAGTTGCTTTCAACTAGTAAAAGGGCATCGTGTCGGCCGCCCTGGTGTCAGTTCCCCAACTGTAGAACCGGTGCGTTCGGTTTCCTGGCCGGCAGGTATCCTGAGGGCCGCCAGCTTCTGGGCTGTGCCCCAACCATCCGGCACGAAAAACGGCCTACATTTAAGCATGAATTCGGGACTGAGTTGGGCCCGTACTCATTCTGGTAGCAAACGTATAGTTCATGAAATTCACCCGCCTGTATGCCGCCCTGCTGGCGCTGCCGCTGTCCGCCAGCCTGGGCTGCGACAAAGACACCGACGAACCTTTGAAACCCTGCGAGAGAGGGAACTACAGCATCACTATAATCAAGTTTGGCAATACAGCTGTGCGGCACTCTATCCGCATAGTGTATTCCACCACTAGAATAGAGGAGAAGACAGTGGCCGCTGGAAAAGGCGCCGATACGGTGAACGTTTCGGCAGGAACGTATCCTCTGTCGATTTCCAGTATCAGCGGCAGCAACCAGGTATTGGAAACAGTTAACAGAACTGTGGTAGCCGAACGGTGCAACGAGCAAACCATAAGCGTACCTTTCTAATGGTTCCCGCGGATACGGGTGGCCTCGCGTAAGCAGGCTCCGGTAGCACTTAATGATAGTTGGCCTGGTGGCTTTCCAGTCTAATAGCCGCTCCGGGCCCTGTTCTGAATGCGCTTTTCCCAGCGCTTGCGCTTGGGGGCAATGTAGCCGCGCAGGTATTTCTCCATCACCATCACGGCGCAGGGCGCAGCGGCCGTGGCTCCGAAACCCGCATTTTCCAGGTACACCGCCACGGCTATTTTGGGGTTGCTGGCCGGGGCGAAACCCACGAAGGCGGCGTGGTCGTCGCCTTCGTCGTTTTGCACGGTGCCGGTTTTGCCGGCTACCGTAATGCCCACGTCGGCGAGGCTGGAGGCGTCGGCGGTGCCGCCGCGCTGCATGACGGCCACCATGCCGGGCACGAGGGCGGCAAAGTGGGCGCTGTCGATGAGGGTACGGTGCTTTTCAGTGAAGCGCGCTAGTGGCCCCCCGTTCCCGACGGCGCGCACCAGATGCGGCGGGTAGTACCAGCCCCGGTTGGCAATAATGGCCGCCATATTGGCCATTTGCAGGCCCGTTAGGTTGATTTCGCCCTGCCCGATGCTGAGTGAATAGATGGAACGGTAGGTCCAGTTGCGGGTGCGGCGGGCTTTGTCGTAGTAAGCTGGGGTGGGCAAAAAGCCGGGCGCCTCGCGCGGGACGTCCACGCCCAGTACCGAATCCAGCCCGAACGAGCGGACGTAGCGCCGCCACTGGGCCAGGTTGGCGTGGCGGGCCGCTACCGTGTCCTGCACCAAGCTGTCGGGCACGCAGTCGATGAGGTTGCGCATCGTCTGGTAGAAGTAGGGGTTGCAGCTGTACTTGAGGCCCAGGGTTAGGGTTTTGGCCTGCGGGTGGTGGTGCACGCAACTCACCAACGACTGGTCGCAGCGGAAGGAAGTGGCGGGCGTGATGGCGCCTAGCTGCAAGGCCACCGCCGCATTTACCAGCTTAAACACCGAGCCGGGCGGATTAGCCAGCATAGCCGGCCGGTTGATGAGCGGCATATCTTCGCTTTCCAGCAACTCGGCGCGCACCCCGGCCTTGTCGGGCGCGGTGATGGTGGCCGCGTCATACACCGGCGCCGACACGTAGGCCAGGATTTCGCCGGTGCGTGGGTCGAGGGCCACCAGGTAGCCGCGGCGGTTGCCCAGCAGCTTTTCGGCGTAGGCTTGCAGCTTCACATCCAGGGTGAGGTGCAAATCCTGGCCTTGCCGAAAGGTGGTGTCTTGGGCCCAGGTGCCGTGCTCTTTGCCCTTGGCATCCACCAGCGGGTGCAGGTAACCGTGGCGGCCCGTAAGCAAGCCGTTGTAGTAGCTTTCCACCCCGCCGTTGCGCAGCCGATAGAACCGGCCCCGCCGGTAGCGCCGGGCCTGGCGGTAGAAGCCCTGCGCTTCGCTGGCTCGGTAGCCCAGCACCGCTGCCCCCGCGCTGGTGGTGTAGAGGCGCTGCTGCCGCTCAAGCAAACTAAGCATGGGCCAGGCGGCGCTATCCCGGCGCACGCGCTTCACTTCGGCGGCGGTGAGGCGCAACTGAACCGAGTTGCTGGGCCGTGCGCCTGGGTAAGGCAGGGCCTCGGCAATGCGCCGCCGCACAGTGGTGGAATCCCAGCCCAGCAGCTCGCCCAGCGCCAGCGTGTCGAGCGGGGGGCGGCGGGGCAGCTTCAGCAGGAAATACGCGCGGGTGTCTACCAGCACCGAGTCGTTGCGGTCCAGCACGCGGCCCCGGATCAGCGAGTCGTTCACTACCACGCGCCGCCGGGTGTAGACTTCGCCGGTTTCGGGGTTCTTAACTGGAACGTCGGTTTGCTGGTCGGGGGAGGAGCAGGCAGCCAGGCCCAGTAGCAGAGCCAACAGAATAATTCCCCATATGGTCGAAGCCGTGCGCATGGGGTAAAGCTAGGCAATTGGCAGAAGGTACGCCCGTGGTCTTCGACTAACGGGGTCGGTGGCCATTTAAACCCAGCATAATGCGCTATTGTGGGGGTTGCCCGCTACCGGCCGGCACGTAGGAGGGAACATACAAGTCGCTTACTTAGCACGACCTTCGGAAGCTGAACATATAGCTGCCCCATAGGTTATTCGCTACTTGTTGTATCCCGATGAACTACTCCACCTATACTTCCGAACTGTACGAGCTGCCCGCCCTGCAAACCAGCGCCGCGCAGGCGTGGCCGGGGCTGCGGGTGGAGCGCTACCAACTGGCGGCCGGGGGAGTGCCCGCCCATTTTCACGCCCAGCACTTGCTGCTCATTCATCAGGCCGAGCAAGCGGTGCACTCCCACCGCCCGAACGGCAACCGGGTGGAGGAGGGCCTGTTCCAGCGTAATGACACCGGCTTATATCCCGCCGGGGAGTACGGGCCCTCTGCCTGGGACGGGCCAGCTGATATCATCAACGTGCATATTGACCCCGATTGGCTGGAAAATCGGGCCCGCCAAAGCTTCGATCTGGCGTATTTCAACCTGCGGGAGCGGTTTCGGTTCGAGGACCCGTTACTACCCCATCTGGGGCGGCAATTGCTGACGGCGGCCGGCCGGGAGCATGCGCTGGGGCAGCTCTACACCGAGTCGGTGATGCACACGCTGGGCTACCACCTCATCGAGTACCACGCCACCTTCGAGCGGCGGATTGCGGGCACCGGGGCGCGCCTGCCAGGGGTGGTGCTGGCCCGCATTGATGCGTATCTGGAAGCCGCGGCGGAGCAGACCATCACGCTGGCGGCGCTGGCCGAGCTGGCTAACCTGAGTATCTTTCATTTTGCCCGCCGCTTCAAGCTAACCACCGGCCACTCGCCCTACCAATACGTGCTGGACTGGAAAATCAAGCGGGCCCGGCAGCTGCTACGGGCCGGGGATTTGCCCATTGCCGCCATCAGTGATGCGCTGGGCTTTGCGTCACCGGGCCATTTTTCGGCGGCGTTCAAGCGGGCGGTGGGTCAGAGCCCGCGAGAGTTTCAGCACGGCTAGCCCGCCGGTATACTGCGCAAGAATCTGTAAGAAGACAGCACGAATCAGGCAACGCGCCGACGGGGTGGAGGAGACCTTTGCAACACGCAAACCGGCAGTTGCCAGTTGCTTTCACCTTCAACGCACCTTCTTATGAACACCCCATCTGCACCCAGCGCCAGCACGCAAAGCGCTGAACTCGACGCCTCAGTACCAGTTTCCTCCCAGGATCAGTACTCGGATCAGGAACTGGTCAAGAAGCTGCCCGGCTTTACCAACCATTACGTTTCCGTCAATGGCATCCGGCTGCACTACGTGGAGGGCGGCAGCGGCCAACCCCTGATTTGCCTGCCGGGCTGGCCCCAAACCTGGTACTCCTTCCACCCGGTAGCCACCCAGCTGGCCCAGCGCTACCGCGTCATCCTCCTCGACATCCGGGGCATGGGCAGCACCGAGAAGCCCGCAACCGGCTACGACAAAAAGACCATGGCCCAGGACGTGTACGCCCTGACGCAGCTACTCAACCTGCCCAAGGTAACGCTGATGGGCCACGACATCGGGGGCATGGTGGCCATGAGCTTCGCCTTCAACTACCCCGAGGCCACTGCCAAGCTTATTTTGCTGGACGGCAGCCACCCCAGTGAAGGTATGCGCCACATGGCCATGCTGCCCGCGCCGGGCACCTTCGAGGCCAAGATGGATGGCAACAACCCCTATATGTGGTGGATGGCGTTCAACCAGATTAAAGAACTACCCGAGCAGCTGCTGGCCGGCCGTTTCCGCTACCTGCTCGACTGGCTTTTCAAGTACGTGATGATTGACGAGCGTCACATGACGGAATTTGACCGGGAAGTGTACGCCGCCGCTTACAATCAGCCGGAAAGCATTCGGGCAGCCACGGCCTGGTACCAGGCTTTCAACCAGGATATGGCGGACGCCAGCACTTACCCCCGCCTGACCATGCCCGTGCTCGGCATTGCCAGCTACGTGGCCTACAACCACATGAACATGGGCCTGCCCTACGTGGCCGAAAACGTGCAAGTCGTCGGCCTGCTCGACAGTGGCCACTATATGTTTGAAGAGAAGCCGGACTTGGTGCTGGAGGCCGTTTTCAACTTTATGCAATAGCCCACACACATCTGCTGGTTCTATTGGCCTACCTGGTGCGAGTTGCGTTACGCCACACCCGCGCCAGGTAGGCCTACTGGTTGGCTATGAGTGGGCTTGTTGCCGACGGAAGTACAGGAAAAACGGGAGTCCGGTCAGAATCAAGGCCAAGCCCAAAAGGGACTGAATGGGTTGCGTAACCACGGTATGGCCGGTGAACGTGAAGGCAAACAGCAGCAGCACGAGTTGCACGAACGGGTAACCGGGTACCGGGCCGGGGATGCGGCCTTGGCGCTTCATCTTCACGACGGCCACGGCCAGCAAGCCGTAGAACAGGAAGGTGGCGAAAATAACCAGGTCAGTCAGTTGCTCGAAGCTGCCAGAGACAATCAGCAAGCTACTCCAGGCCAGCGTGTAGAACAGCGCCCGATGTGGCGTGCGGTAGCGCGGGTGTACCACCGCGGCCGATTTGAAGAAGAACCCTTCCTGGGCCATGCGGAAATGTACGCGGGTGTGTGAGAGCAGCACCGAGTTGAGCGTGCCGAATACGCTCACTGAAATCAACACTGTAACGCCCGTTTTGCCCCACTTGCCCAGCAAAGCCTCCGCCACCACGGCCGCCCCAATTTCGTTTGGGCCCACGGCCGCCAGCTCGGCCAGGGGTAACGTGCGTAGGTACACGTAGTTGACCAGCACGTACAGCACAACAGCCACACCCACCCCGCCGATAATAGCCCGGGGGACGTTGCGGCGCGGATTCTTGATTTCGCCCGTAACAAAGGAGAGGTCCACCCAACCATCGTAGGCCCAGAACACGCTGAGCAGCGCGCCAAAAAAAGCACTGCCCAACGACACGTCCCGCACCGGTACCACCGCCGCCGGGCCACCCGATTCCGGCGAAGCCAGAAACAAGCCCGCAACAACCAGCAAGAGAATACCTCCGATTTTGGCTGCCGTAAACACATTGCTGAGGTGGCCGCTGCCACTTACCCCGCGGTAATTCACCCAAGTAAGAACCGCCGCCGTGCCAATGGCCAGCAGCTTGATACCGGAGTCGGCGAAAGGGTACACCAGCTGGCCGATGGAGAAGTGCGCCCAAGCCTCGGCCGGGTTGGGCAGCGGTAGCAGGGCATTCATCGATTGGGCGAAGATGAACGCCAGCGCCGCTACCGAAGCCGAGCCGATGATGGCAAAATCCGTCCACCCGAACAGGAACGAGGCAAAATGGCCAAACGACAGCCGCAGGTACTCATACACGCCGCCTGATTCTTCGGTGAGCGAGGCCATGCCCGACAGGTTCAGGGCGCCGCAGATGGTTATCAGGCCCGCCACCACCCAGGCGGCCAGTATCCACTCCGCACTCAAGCCACTTTGCGCCAGCGGCACAATTTTCTTGAACACGCCGGAGCCAATCACAATGCCCGCCACCAGCATCGTCCCGCTCATCACCCCAAAGGCCCGAACCAGCGTGATGGGAGCAGCAACGGGTGATTTTTCTGGAATCTTCATTCCTCAAGGTAGCGGGTTTTGGTGCTGGGGTAGGGCATGGCTGATTGAATGATAATGGCGACTCAACCAAAAACAGCCGCGCCGCCCGGATAGCTCCAGGCGGCGCGGGTTCTGCTTGCCGCCTGGCAGCAGGGAAAGGAGCCCCCACCTGATAGATGGCCACGAGTTACGGCAGCGCCTAAACGCACGCCAAGTTGGGGGCCAGAACGTCCTGTGGAGCCCGGTGCCTGGCAGGACGTTCTACGTTATGGGGGCGACTTACTGAGCCGCCGGATACCAGTTGCGCAGCCGCACGTCAATTTTCTTGTTGGCCGTGTTCATGGTTTTCTTGAAGCCGTCCACGTCGCTCAGGCCGTTCTGGCCCCGGTAGTGATACGGATACACAATGCCGGGCTTAAAGGCCAACACGCCCTGCGCGGCCTGCTGCACGTCCATGGTGTAGGGCAGGTTCATGCACACGAAAGCCACGTCGATGCCCTTGAGGGCGCGCATCTCGGCAATGTCTTCGGTGTCGCCGGACACATACACCTTTTTGCCGCCCAGGTTCAGCACGTAGCCATTGCCCCGGCCTTTGGTGTGCGGCGCGTCGGGCGCTTCGGGCAGGTTGTACATTGGAATAGCGGCTACACTCATGCCCAGTGTATCGAGCCGCTGCCCATTGCGCAGGATGCGGACCTGGGCTTTGTACTCGGCGGGCAGCTTATCGGCCACGGCCTGGGGCACTACCATCAGGGCCTTGCCCACGGAAAGCCCCGCCAGCGTCTTCGGGTCCAGGTGGTCGCCGTGAATGTCGGTGATAAGGATAACATCGGGGGCAGCCAGGCCAGCGTAGGCGGCGGCCCCGCCGTAGGGGTCCACGTAAATAGTCTTGCCGTTCCAGGTAAAGACCACGCTGCCGTGGGTGATGGGCTGCACCGTGAGCGGGCCTTTCTTGGTGGCAATCTGGTCGGCCGCCGCCCGCGGCGCGGGGGCGGTTTGGGCAGGCGCCTGCGTGGCAACCGACGCCAGGGCCGCGAGGATAAGGGTGGATTTCATCGGTTTTCTGCTTGTTGGGTAAAAGGTACGAAGGGGGTGTTACGCAACTCGGCTTTCGACGTCTAGGCGGGCCGCAAGCGCATCAAGAAGTTTCAGATTGCTAACTAACCCACGGCGGGGGCGAAAGTTCGGCTAGCCACGCTTGCAAAGGGTAGCCGCCGTGTTGCTGGCGTGTAACACATGGGTGAAGCATGAAAAACGCCGCCCGGATTTCTCCAAGCGGCGCGGTGCCGGCTTGCCGCTGGTGCGGCGGAGGAGGCGCCGGCTTCTGTGGTTAGTTATGGGCTATAGCTCTACATAACTTCGCGCCCGCCGAAGGCGTTTTGTGAAAATAGTTACGAAAATATCCATTCTTCAGTATTTCCGCCTATCATGAATAACCATCCATTTTTGTGGGTAAAAGAAATTCCGTGTTTATCAATAGTACATTCAAAGCTTGCTGGCTTTATTTTTAACGCTATTTTTTTCCTTGATTTATCTATACTATAAGCAGTATCAGGTGTTGATACTTCTAGTTTAATCTTATGATCTGTCTTTTCTATTGTATCTGTTACAAATAATTCAAGATACTCACCCTTAAATTCATGCGCTATGCCGTTGTAATCGTAAGCATATCCATTATTTGAGAAATCACGAAGTATTTGTGTGGGGAGTTCCGAGAAAATTTCCCCCTTTATATCATCTCCCTCTTGGATTGAGAAAATTAACGAGCTTGGCTCTATCGTTTTTGTTTGAAAAATGTTGTCTCTAGGAATATTATATGCTATTTTAGTAATGTTCGATACTTTGCTATGCTTGTGAAGATTTTCGATAAGAGTGAGCTTGTTACTAGCAACTAAAGTAGAATCGATTATTTCTTGCATATAGGAATGTGCAGCTTCTGAATAGACTCTTAACCAGTCTAATATTTCAAGTGCAGTTTGCATTGAAACTAATGGAGAGACTAGTTGTTTCGGTTGGTTTATTTGCTCTTCCCATTTGACAAGCATTACTAACATGCCTACCGCTGTAGTTTCTCTTTTGGAAAAGACAAACCAGTTAATAGCTCCTACGACTTTTTGTATTTCTTGATAGGTAGGAACGTGGTTCTGCTTGTCCCACAACCGCAAAGTATCGTTAAGGAATACAGAATTATGAATGCTTTCAATTAGTTTTAAAGCTTTTCGTTCCCCAAATTCTCTAGCATATTCATCGAAAATCTTCTTAGTAAAGAGTCGAATATTACTCAAAGCCATAAAACACGGGAGAGTTTTTGTGCTGGATATTTCTTATCCAGCACAAAAAAAATAATTTAAAACTACATATTCCGGCGATACTGCCCGCCGACTTCAAACAGCGCATTTGTAATCTGGCCGAGCGAGCAGAACTTCACGGTTTCGATGAGTTCCTCGAAGAGGTTGCCGTTGGCAATGGCTACTTGTTGCAGCTGCTTTAGGCGCTGCTCGGCGGTGCCTTCGTTGCGGGCGTGCAGGTTCTGGAGCATCGTAATCTGATACTGCTTTTCCTCCTCCGTGGCGCGGATTACCTCGGCCGGGATGACCGTGGGCGACCCTTTCGAGGAAAGGAAGGTGTTCACGCCGATGATGGGGTATTCGCCGGTGTGCTTCAGCATCTCGTAGTGCATGCTTTCCTCCTGAATCTTGCCGCGCTGGTACATGGTTTCCATGGCCCCGAGCACGCCGCCGCGCTCCGTAATGCGGTTGAACTCCATCAGCACGGCTTCTTCCACCAGGTCGGTTAGCTCTTCGATGATGAAAGAGCCTTGCAGCGGGTTTTCGTTTTTGGCCAAACCCAGCTCCCGGTTGATGATGAGCTGGATGGCCATAGCCCGGCGCACCGATTCCTCGGTGGGCGTGGTGATGGCCTCATCGTAGGCGTTGGTGTGCAGCGAGTTGCAGTTGTCGTAGATGGCGTAGAGGGCCTGCAACGTAGTGCGGATGTCGTTGAAGTCGATTTCCTGCGCGTGCAGGCTCCGGCCGCTGGTCTGGATGTGGTACTTCAACATCTGCGAGCGGGCGTTGGCACCGTACTTCAGCTTCATGGCCTTGGCCCAGATGCGGCGCGCCACGCGGCCAATTACGGCGTACTCCGGGTCGATGCCGTTGGAGAAGAAGAACGACAGGTTGGGCGCGAAGTCGTTCACGTCCATGCCGCGGCTCACGTAGTACTCCACGAAGGTGAAGCCGTTGCTGAGGGTGAGGGCCAGCTGCGTGAGCGGGTTGGCGCCGGCCTCGGCAATGTGGTAGCCGGAAATCGACACCGAATAGAAGTTGCGGACCTTCTCCTTGATGAAGTATTCCTGCACGTCGCCCATCAGGCGCAACGCAAACTCGGTGCTGAAAATACAGGTGTTCTGAGCCTGGTCTTCCTTTAGAATGTCGGCCTGCACGGTGCCGCGCACCTGGCTGAGCGTGCGCGCCTTGATGGTGGCGTACACGTCGGCGGGCAACACCTGGTCACCCGTCACGCCGAGCAGCAGCAGGCCGAGGCCATCGTTGCCGGCCGGTAGCTCGCCCTGGTAGCTTGGGCGCGTGCTGCCTTTTTCCTTATAAATAACCTCGATTTTCTGGTTGACTTCCGCTTCCAGCCCGTTTTCCTTGATATACAGCTCGCACTGCTGATCAATGGCGGCATTCATGAAAAACGCGGCCAGCGTGGCGGCGGGGCCATTTATCGTCATCGACACCGAGGTGCTCGGGTTGGCGAGGTTGAAGCCGGAGTACAGCTTCTTGGCGTCGTCGAGGCAGGCAATGCTCACCCCGGCGTTACCGATTTTGCCGTAGATATCGGGCCGGTGGTCGGGGTCCTCGCCGTAGAGCGTCACCGAGTCGAAGGCGGTGCTCAGGCGCTTGGCCGGCAAGCCCGCCGATACGTAGTGGAAGCGGCGGTTGGTGCGCTCGGGGCCACCTTCGCCGGCAAACATACGGGTTGGGTCTTCGCCTTCGCGCTTAAACGGGAACACGCCGGCGGTGTACGGGAATTCGCCGGGCACGTTTTCTTGCAGCTGCCAGCGCAGTAAGTCGCCCCACGCGGTATAGCGGGGGAGGCTTACCTTCGGAATCTGCTGGCCCGAGAGGCTGGTGGTGTGCGTCTGGATGCGGATTTCCTTGTCGCGCACCTTGAACACAAACTCCGGCGCTTTGTAGGCGGCTACCTTTTGCGGCCAGGTCTCCAGAAGTTTCCAGTTCTGTCTGTCCAGCCGAAGCTTGACCTCTTCGAAGGTGCTCTCCAGGCCGGCCACGAGTGCTGCGGGTCCGACTCCGTGGCCGCCGTCCCCAGCGCCAGTTCCTCCACTGGTGGCGTTTGCTCCGAGGCTTTCAACGGCTCCGATGGCTTCCCGGAGTCCAAAGAGCTGCTGGGCCACTGCCGATTGTTTATCAACCCACTGGTCATATTGATGGATGGTTTCGGTTATTTCGGAAAGGTACCGCGTGCGGTGCGGCGGAATGATGTAAATCTTCTCGGAGTCCGTGGTGCTGGTTTCCAGCTGCGAGGCGAACGGCACGCCGGTTTTCTGTTCTACGGTAGCCAGCAGCGCCCGGTACAGCCGGTTCATGCCGGGGTCGTTGAACTGCGAGGCGATGGTGCCAAACACCGGCATATCGTCCAGCGGCTTGTCCCAGAGGCCGTGGTTGCGCTGGTACTGCTTGCGCACGTCGCGCAGCGCGTCCAGGGCCCCGCGCTTGTCGAACTTGTTGAGGGCAATAACGTCGGCAAAATCGAGCATGTCGATTTTTTCCAGCTGGGTGGCCGCGCCGTACTCGGGCGTCATCACGTAGAGGCTGGCGTCGGAATGCTCGATGATTTCGGTGTCGGACTGGCCGATGCCGGACGTTTCCAGGATAATCAGGTCGAAGTCGGCGGCGCGCACCACGTCCACAGCATCCTGCACGTACTTGCTCAAGGCCAGATTGCTCTGGCGAGTGGCCAAGCTGCGCATGTACACCCGCGGCGAGTTGATGGCGTTCATCCGGATACGGTCGCCGAGCAGGGCCCCGCCGGTTTTGCGCTTGCTCGGGTCAACCGATATAATGGCAATGGTCTTCTCGGGGAAATCCAGCAGGAAGCGCCGCACCAACTCATCTACCAACGACGATTTGCCCGCGCCGCCCGTGCCCGTAATGCCCAGGATAGGAGCGGTGTGAGTTGCCGGTTGTGAGTTGCCAGTTGCCTGCTCGTTCTGGCTGCCGTTAGAAACTGACAACTCAGAACTGACAACTGGCAACTGAACCCGAATCCGCTCGAACTCCTGCGGGAAGTTCTCGGCGGCCGAAATCAGGCGGCCGATGCTGCGGGCGTCTTTCTCTTTTACGTGGCCGGCTTCGCCGTTCAGGTTCTGGCCGGTTGGGAAGTCAGCGCGTTCCAGCAAGTCGTTGATCATGCCCTGCAAGCCCATGGCGCGGCCATCGTCGGGGGAGTAGATGCGGGTGATGCCGTGCTGCTGCAGCTCCTCGATTTCGGAAGGCAGAATCACGCCGCCGCCCCCGCCGAAAATCTTGACGTGCCCCGCGCCGCGCTCCTGCAACAGGTCGTACATGTACTTGAAGTACTCGTTGTGGCCGCCCTGGTAGGAAGTAATGGCAATGGCCTGCGCATCTTCCTGGATGGCACAATCCACGATTTCCTGCACCGAGCGATTGTGGCCCAGGTGAATAACTTCGGCGCCGCTGCTCTGGATAATGCGGCGCATGATGTTGATGGCGGCGTCGTGCCCATCAAAGAGGGCCGCCGCCGTCACGATACGAACGTGGTTCTGGGGCTTATACGGAGCTACGGGAGCTGCTTGCATAGCAGGTGGGAATTGGGTGGAAATTGGGGTAGCAAAGGTACGAAAAAAGCCCCGGCGGGGTGGCGCGGGGCCTTTCTCACCAAGGGTCTTGTAAATAGACTAATAAGTCTTCGAGGGTACTTCCTATATAAGTGGCATTATCTGGAATATCACCAATGAACGGAATCGTGTATATGTTGCCTGTTTCTGTTTCGATGGCGCAGGCCTCACCAATTCCATAAGTTCCTATCAGGAAGAAACCAGGATAGTTTTCATCGGCATCATAGTCTTGGTTTATTCCTGCAACTTCAGGCAGTGGCCATAAGTGTAAATATTTGCCTTCTTCGAAATCGAAGATTTTCTCATGAGTTTGACTCATGAGAACTATATACCATGTAGGTAATTGAAAATTCAAGTCTTCCACGTTATATATAGAAGCTATTCGTTCAACCATTTAGATTCGTCAATAAATTCCTTTCCATCAGTGGTAATGAAATCATGCCATAGAATTTCAATTGCCTCAAAAGGAATATCTACTGCGGCAAAAGTTGCAAAGTCGATTTTCTTCAGAGCATCATGACGAAATATTTCAATTAATAAAACACGCCCCGACGCAGTAATTTCAACTAGCTCCCAGCCTAGACCGTTCCGTGTTGACACGTCGCTGGCATGATGGATTTCAAAGTGCCTGTTAGCTACCAGAAATGGCATTGCGAGCAAGGTAAAATCGGTATTTCTCCAGTTGGTATAGAACCTTGGATATCAATCATGAAGAAGCCGAAAGCCACTACGATTTCCGAGCCTGAATGTGTGCCGGAATGTAGGTGTGGAGCGGAACGCCTAACTGTTCGGCCAAGTCTTTTGCAAATGCTATTGCCTCCTGCATCTCAGATAAAGGCAATGTTTTAATGATCATTCCAGTGCTGGAGTGAGCAATGGATAGCATAACGATAACTTCCTCAGTGCGCTGGGAAGCATCATTCCATACACCCCAGCTACGGCGCGACGAAGGCGTGGTATTAGGTTGGATAGAGGAAAAATACTTCAGTGTAATACCCACGACAGGGGCGAGTGGCTTCCATTGGCCTACGGAAAAGCCCAGTGCAGTATAATAGGTGCGCTGCATCCCCTGCGCTAAGTCTATTTCGAGGCCAGACTGCACGAGCCACGCTGCACCAATGCACGCAAACGCAATACCAGCGGATAGCAACGGCCCGCAGCCCAATAAAAATAAGATAACAAAAGTGGCAATCGGTAACGTGAAGGTTAAGCTCGCTACGGGAGCTTCTGTAACGCGAATTAACAATTGGTAAGTAGGATGATGGTAGTGAAAAAAAGACTGCGGCTGGCATTACCGCAACTCCGCCAGCCGCAGCCGGAACCCCGGCAGTACCGCTTCGCCGGATAGCTCGTTTTCGAAGCCCTGCACCACTTCGGGTTCGGGCTGGCCGGGGCGGTAGAGGTAGGCAGTTTCGGTTTCGGGGACGATGAGCCAGGCCAGTTGGGCGCCGTTGCGCAGCCAGTCGAGCATTTTGGCTTGTAGGGTTTTCGTGGAGTCGGAAGCGGATTTCAACTCCACCACAAACTCTGGGCAAACCGGCGCAAACTTGTCCTGCTGCTCGGTGGTCAGGGCATTCCACTTGGGCGCCGACACCCAAGAGGCGTCGGGCGACAATACGGATGTATCGGGGAGGGTGAAGCCAGTGTTGGAGTCGAAAGCTTCGCCAAGTTCTCGATTCTGCTCCCACCACTTACCTAATTGAAAATTGAGACGAAAATTACGTTTGCCGGAACGGCTACCGGTGGGGGACATAATCAGGATTTCGTGTTGCGCACTGCGTTCAATTCGTAGCTCAGGATGTTGTTGGCAAAACTCGAAAAACTCGTCGTCCGACATACCTGCCAGTAAGGGGCCGCGGAGCGTAATGACATCTTCGGTGATAGTGGGGCGCATAAGTAAAGGGCATTAGCTGCTTGAAGATACGCATAAACGAAACAGCCGGACCGCTTGAAAGCAGCCCGGCTGTAGAAGTAGAATCTGAAGGCGTTGGCAGTCTACTTAGCCGCCTTTTCTTCCAGTTCCTGCAAGAGTTGGTTGGCGGCCTTTTCGATGTCGGAGTAGCCTTGCTGGGCGGCGCGCTCCTTGGCGGCTAGCAGGCCGTCGCGGTGTACGGTTTCAAAGTCGCCGTAGGGGAAGTGGTAGCGGCCTTTGGTGTCTTCGCCCTTGCTCATATCAAGGCCCAGGTGCCACTGGCCGTACTCGGCTATTTCGTGCTGGTTGAGAAACTGGTTTTCGGCGTTGGGTTTGGGGTTGTGCTGGCCCCAATGGCCTTCGTCGTTCTTCAGTTTTCCTTCCTCGATGAGGCGTTTAGCGAATTGTACGGCGGCAGGATTCAGTTCAATGCTCATGACGTGGGAGGCGTTAGGGGTGAACAGATAAATGCCGGCCAAAGCGGCCACGCGGCGCTAGCAGCTTACGCGGTTCCTGGCTTTCCGTTAAGGCTGAGCTAGTGAAGCCACGTGCCGGCTAAGCGGTAGCTACACAAACTGGTGGCCACCGTTTTGCCCCGCCTGCCGGGAGTCCAGGTCGCGGTTGAGCTGGAAGGCGGCGCTAATGAGGGCCAGGTGGGTGAAGGCCTGCGGATAGTTGCCGACTTGCTGGCCTTGCGGCCCGATTTGCTCGGAGTACAACCCCAGCGGACTGGCAAAGCCCAGCAGCTTCTCGAACAGCAGGCGGGCTTTGTCCAGGTCGCCGGCGCGCGAAAGGTTTTCGATGTACCAGAACGAGCACATCGTGAAAGTGCCTTCCTCGCCGCTGAGGCCGTCGGAAGCCCCACCGTCGGCGTGGTAGCGGAACATCAGCGAATCGAGCAGGAGCTCCTTCTCAATGGCCTGCATGGTGGCTTGCCAGCGGGGTTCGGCAGGCGTAAACATCCGAACCAGGGGCAGCAGGAGCACGTTGGCGTCGAGCACCTGGCTGCCTTTGTACTGCACGAAAGCCTGCTTTTCCTCGCTCCAGTACTGGTTGTAGACTTCCTCGTAAATCTCGTCGCGGACGCGTAGCCATTCCACCAGCGGTGCCGGAAACGACCGGTCGCGGGCAATCCGGATGCCCCGGTCGAGCGCCACCCAGCACATCATCTTGCCCGAAATGAAGTCCCGCTCTTCGTCGCGCACCTCCCAAATGCCGTGGTCGGGCCGTTGCCAGTTCTGGGCCACAAACTCCACCAGGCGGCATACGTGCTGCCAGAAGTCGTAGGTAATGGCCCCGCCGTACTTGTTGTAGAGGTAAATAGTATCGAGCAGTTCCCCGTAGATGTCCAGCTGAAACTGCTTGGCGGCACCATTGCCAATGCGCACCGGCTGCGAGTCGCGGTAGCCGCTGAGGTGGTGTAGCTCTATTTCGGGCAGGTCGGCGCCACCGTCTACGGCGTACATCAGCTGCAAGTCCTCGGCCTTCTCCAGGTGTTCGAGCCGCTCCATAATCCAGCGCAGAAAATCCTTGGACTCCCGCGTGAAACCCAGCCGCAGGAAAGCGTACATAGTGAAAGCGGCATCCCGAATCCAAGTGAAACGGTAGTCCCAGTTGCGGTTGCTACCTATGGCCTCGGGCAGGCCGAACGTGGCAGCGGCCACCGTAGAGCCGTGTTGCAGCGAGGTCAGCAGCTTGAGCGTAATGGCCGAGCGCAGTACGGTTTCGCGCCAGCGGCCGGTGTAGGTGCTGCTTTCCACCCACTCACGCCAGAAGCTAAGCGTATCCTGAAAGGCGGCTTCGGTGTAGTGCGCCAGGTCGCGGGCAATGAAAGTGGGGTCATCTACGGGCGTAGCCTCAATCACGAAGCTGACGGTTTCGCCCGCTTTCAGCGTCCAGCTGCCCTCGGCATCACCTTGCTGGTTAGGCTCGAAGGGCTTATTGCCGAGCAGCCGAAATTGAAAGCCGGCTTGGTCGAGGCCCCGGAACAGCAGGCTGTCATCGGCCTGTTGGGCTACCTCGTGCTCGGCCCGGCCATAGTCGAAGCGCGGGGCGCACTGCATCTCAAACGTCATGCTGCCCTTGATGATGCGCACCGTGCGTACCACCGCGCAGTTCTGCTCGTGGCGCTTGACGGGCATAAAGTCGGTTAGCTCGGCAATGCCTTCCTCGGTGAAAAAACGGGTGAGCAGCACGCCCGTATCCGGCAAGTACAGCTGCTTGCTGCGTACCTCACGGCCCGCGGGCCGCAAGTACCAGTGGCCGCCTTTTTCGGCGTCGAGCAGCGAGGCGAAGATGGTAGGGGAGTCGAAGCGGGTGAAGGAGAGGTAATCGATAGAACCGGTTTTGGCCACCAGCGCTACGGTGTGCAGATTGCCAATCAGGCCATAATCTTCTAGTGGGAGGTAGTCGGGCATGTAGTCAACAACAGGTGGAATGCAAGGAATACTTGCTAACGAATAACTGCCGCCACTTGACGAGGATACCCATAATTTTCCACTGAAAAACAAACAGTCGGACCACCCCAAGGGTAACCCGACTGTTTAGGAAAGAGCAACTACAAACAGAAGCTGCTAGTGCGTAGCTACTTCCTTGGCTTTGGTTTTGGGCTTCACATCGGGAATCAGGTTGTGCGGGTTGATGACGAATTTCTTGGCCACGCCGCTGTCAAACTCGGCATAGCCTTTGGGTGCGTCGTCGAGGCTGATGACTTCCACGTTTACGGCTTTGGCAATCTGCACTTTGTCGTACAGAATGGCTTGCATAAGCTGGCGGTTGTAGCTCATAACCGGCGTTTGGCCAGTGTGAAAGGAGTGGCTTTTGGCCCAGCCCAGGCCAAATCGAATCGAGAGGCTACCTTTCTGCGCGGCTTGGTCTTTGGCACCTGGGTCCTCGGTTACATACAGGCCCGGAATGCCAATAGAGCCTCCGGCGCGGGTGATTTCCATGAGCGAGTTGAGCACGGCCGCTGGTACTTCTTTCTTGGAATCGGTGCCGTGGCCGCTGGCCTCGAAGCCCACGCAATCCACAGCGCAGTCTATTTCCGGTACGCCCAGAATCTGGGTGATTTGCTCGGTCAGGGAAGCGTCCAGTGTCAAGTCCACGGTTTCGCAGCCGAACGAGCGGGCGTGAGCCAAGCGGGCCTTGTTCATGTCGCCGACTATTACCACGGCCGCGCCCAGCAGTTGCGCCGAGGCCGCGGCGGCCAGCCCTACCGGCCCGGCCCCGGCAATGTACACGGTAGTACCTGGTCCTACGCCCGCCTTCACCGCCCCGTGGAAACCCGTCGGGAAAATGTCGCTTAGCATGGTCAGGTCCCGGATTTTCTCCATGGCTTGGTCCTTGTTCGGGAACCGCAGCAGGTTGAAATCAGCGTAAGGCACCATGACGTATTCGGCCTGCCCGCCAATCCAGCCGCCCATGTCCACGTAGCCGTAGGCCCCGCCGGCGCGGCCCTCGTTCACATTCAGGCAGATGCCGGTTTTCATTTCTTTGCAGGTGCGGCAGCGGCCACACGCCACATTGAACGGCACTGATACCAAGTCGCCCTTTTTCAGAAACTCTACGTCGGTGCCGGCCTCAATCACCTCGCCGGTTATTTCGTGGCCCAGAATCAGGCCGGCCGGTGCAGTGGTGCGGCCTCGTACCATGTGCTGGTCGGAGCCGCAAATGTTGGTGGATACTACTTTCAGAATCACACCGTGCGTGATTTTCTTGCCTTTCGGGTTTTTCAACTCGGGAAAAGCTATGTCCTGTACCTCAACCTTGCCGGGTTCTAGGTATACTACGCCTCTGTTATCAGCCATTGGAATGGGGCTAGATGCTGGGATAAGAAAAGTTGGGTTGGCCGGGTAGAACCCTTATTGCCCTGCCAGGGCCTGTACGCCCGCTTCGGCCACTGCGTGGTCGTTCTCCACCGTGTCGCCGGATACGCCAATAGCGCCAAAAACCTGGCCTTCACTGTTTTTGAGCGGGATGCCACCCGGAAACGTAATGAGGCCACCGTTGGAATGCTCAATGCCGAAAAGGGAGCCGCCGGGCTGCGAGAGGCCCCCAATAGCGCCCGTGGGCATATCGAAGAAGCGGGCCGTTTTGGCCTTCTTAATGGAAATGTCGAGTGAGCCAAGCCAGGCATCATCCATTCGGATGAAGGCCACCAGATTCGCGCCGGCGTCAACCACGGCAATATTCATTTTCACGCCCATTTCCAGGGCTTTTTCGTGCGCGGCCGCCACGGCCTGTTGTGCTTGCTTGAGGGTGATGCCCATAGTAATTGGAAAGGTTGGTGGAAGAAACTTGTGCTACCAACAACGGAATTCCAGGTGCGGAGGGCAAGTGCCAAACCAGAATTGCGACGATTCATACCCAGGATTGCGACAATAGTGTGGCTCAACTCCGGATTTGCTAGCAAGGTTAGCCGGCCCCAGCACGGTTGAAAGGCGCTTTTCAGTTAGTAACAGGAGTAGACTCCTTTACAGCCTTTCGCCTACGCTTAAATGATAAGTAACCATTACTGGCCAGCGTGGCACACAACCAAGATAGAGTTGCTCTACGCTCGTATTTATGATAAATTAATATAACTATATCGTTTTTAATCATAAATAATATAATAAATTATTAGCTGATTTATTCAAAAAGTATATATTGCTATTGTTTTCTATTTAGTGTGGTAAAGTGCTGAATAGTAGATAGTAAAAGTCATTGTAAGGATTGCAAAGTGTTAAGGCATAAGTGGTATAATTATAAAAGTAGAATCTATCTGTCTGTGCTGGATTTATATCTTAATTAATACTGCTGTCTGGTAACACAATAGCAGTTTTTCGTTGGGCCAGTAATGTGCTGTAGATGAGCTGCTTTTCTCCCATTTGTACATCAACATTTAGTAGCATATGAGACTACCTTTTACTCGAACAATCAGCCAAGCTAGTCTACGCAACGTGCTGGTAAGGTCGGCGGGAATGCTGGCCGTATATGGCGGTTTGCTGGGCACCAGGTCGGCCCAGGCCCAGGATTATTTTATCAAAGATGATTTCCGAACGAACAGTCTGACTACGTTTCGGATTGGGGGGAATGCCTCGCTAACGAATACCAGTTCTACCGGCGACACCGGCTACCTCCGGCTAACGTCCAACGTTAGCAACCAGCGGGGGTTTGCTATTTCCAAACAAGCCTTCAACCCCGCCAACGGCTTCAGTATCTCGTTCGAGTACTTTTCCTACGGCGGCACTACCACCGATAGCCAGCTGGCCAAGGCTGATGGTATCAACCTGTTTCTCATCGACGGGAGTATTGTAGCCGATGCGACCAGCTTCGTACCTGGTGGCTACGGCGGGTCGTTGGGCTATGCCCAGCTTGTGGCGGGCTCAACCAATATTGCGGGTGCTACCGGCGGGTTCGTCGGCATCGGGCTCGATGAGTTTGGTGGCTATTCCGTAGCAAATGAAGGAAAAAGCGGCGGCACAGCCGGGCGGGTAATTTCCGGGGTGGCTATTCGAGGAGCCGGCAATGCCACTACTAATGCCAGCGCCTACCCTTATATAATTGGGGCCCGCACCGCTACCTACACGGTAAGCGGCACCACCCGGACGCTGACCTCGGGCTATGGTATCGACGTGGCTACTGCCCGCGCCCAAAGCACTTCGCCCGACTACCGGCGGGTGTTCGTGGACGTGTTTCCGGTTAGCAAAGGCTCTACCACCTACAAGGTTACGGTGCGCATTCAGAACGGACCTACTACTGTGTCCACCGTCATTGATAACTACACTTTCACCTCGGCTACGCAGGTGATGCCGTCGAGCCTGCGGATTGGGTTTGCGGCTTCTACGGGCGGCAGTACCAACTTTCACGAGGTGCGCGACCTACAGATTGTGCGACCACCCGTGGCCAACAACGACCTGGTAGGAACTGCCTACAATGCGCCGGTCAGCTTCAGCCCCCTCACCAACGACGAAGCCTCGGGAAGCTCGCTTGACGTGGCAACCCTGGACCTCGACCCCGGTACCGTAGCCGTTGATAACACTCTGACGGTTCCGCAGGGTACGTTCTCCATTGGTAGCAACGGCGTGGTTACGTTCACTCCGTCGGGCTCTTTTTCCGGAACGTTCACGGTACCCTACACCGTGCAAAGCATCCTGAAATCTATTTCCAACCAGGGTACTATCACCGTAGTAGTTTCCGGCGCCGACGTGGCCACGGTCCTCAATGGCCCGGCAGTAGCCAACATCGGCTCGACGCTGACCTATACTACCACCACCTCTAACGTGGGCGTGGAAACTGGCTCCAACATCGTACCGAAGCTGACGCTGAACGGCGATATTACGGTGGCTGCGTCGCCGAACTACACGTTCAGCTCCACCGGGACGGGCGCGGCCAAGGTTACTACCGTTACCTTCCCCACCATTGCCTCCCTGTCGCCAAGCAGTGCCCCGGTTGACAACTCCGTGAACTTCGTTCTGAACTCGGGCAACGTGACGGGCAGTGCGTTCTTCACCACCACCGTACCGGACCCCGACGCCGGCAACAACACCGCTACCCTCACCACTACGGGCTACAACCCCACAGCTACCGCCACTGGCTGTGGCGGGCCCGGCACCGATGGACCAGGTCCGGTAGGGGTGGCTGTTACCGACGGCACCATCATCAATACGTATTTTCAAGGGCAGAGCTCCGTGGCCGCCGGCGCGAAAACCATCACGCTGACCGGGCCGGGTACCGGGTACAGCAAGCCCCTCATGCCCGGTGACCTGGTGCTGATTATGCAGATGCAGGGAGCCGACATTACCACGCCCAACACCACTGCTTACGGTACGGTCAGCAACGTAACCGCCGGCACGTATGAGTACGCAGTAGTGGCTCCGAATACCAACGTGACCTACGCCAGCGGCGGCACCCTGGTGCTGACCAAAGCGCTGGTAAATGGCTACGTAGGGGCAGCAGCCACCGCTACGGCCGGTCCGCGGCGGTTTCAGGTTATTCGGGTTCCGCAGTACTCCACCTTCGATGCCACGCAGGTGGTAACCACCGGCGCGGCCTGGAATGGCACAACGGGCGGAGTACTGGTACTCGATGTGGTGGGTGCCACCACCTTTGGAGCTACTAACACCACGCGCTTCACCATGACCGGCAAAGGCTTCCGCGGCGGCGGCGGGGTCCGGTACACCGGTAATGTCTCCTATAGCAGCACAGACTACCGGAACGTAGCAGCGGCTAAGGAGGGGGTTGGTGCCCACGGAGCCAAGGGCGAAGGCATTGCGGGTACTCCGCGCTACGTATTTCAGGATGCAACTACCTCGCTTGATT
The DNA here is from genome assembly GCF_017313265.1 of Hymenobacter telluris. Taxonomy (GTDB): domain Bacteria; phylum Bacteroidota; class Bacteroidia; order Cytophagales; family Hymenobacteraceae; genus Hymenobacter; species Hymenobacter telluris. The sequence goes on from NZ_JAFLQZ010000008.1 coordinate 188,709, forward strand.
TAGGTACGGACGCGTATCCGGGAGGCAGTGTTGGCCGGGGCGCACCCGGTAATGCCGGCGGCGGCGGCACCGATGCCACGGTCCTCACCAACGCCGGAAACACGGGCGGCGGTGGCGGCTCCAACGCAATAAATGCTGATAACGGGGGCAAAGGCGGTAGCTACAACACAACGGCAACCGGTGGCGGCGGGGCTGTTGCGCCAGGTCTGTCGTCAGCTACCCGGCTGTTTATGGGCGGCGGCGGCGGCGCGGGCAGCACGGGGATTGTTGGTACTGAAGGCAGCGGCAGCGGGGGCAACGGCGGCGGTATTGTTATCCTACGCACCGGCACGGTATCCGGCACGGGTACTATTAGTGCCAATGGCGGCAATGCAGTAAGTGCCGCCGCTCCCGCTACCAGTAACGCGGCCGGTGGCGGCGGCGGCGGCGGCGCGGTGCTCATCGCCAGCACGGGCTCCATGGCCAGCCTGACCCTCACCGTTAATGGTGGCGCGGGTGGTAGCACGGCTTCGAATAGCACCCTTATTTCCTATGGTGCGGGTGGTGGTGGCAGCGGGGGAGTAAGCTACAACAATGCAACCTCTGCGGCGCTGGACCCATCTGCTACTGCTGCTACTGGTGCCAATGGCACTGCCAAAGCTGGTACTGCTGGTGCCGCTGCCAATGGTGCGGCGGCCGGTAATGCTGGTCCCGTGTCTACCCGGGATGCGGCCCAAAACGGTGGTATTTCGTCTATTGGCTGCCGCCCCATTCTGGCTGCTACGCTGCGAGCCAATACCCCGCAGGTGGTACGCAGCAGCGCTATGCAGGCCACCTACACGCTGACCGTGGCAAACAGCGGCGGGGCTGCCTCCGGCCTTAAGGCGCTGGTGGCGCTGGCCAACGCCACCAACCCCGGTGGTGGGGCTGGCTCGCTCTTCAAATACAACAGCACGGTATCGGCTACCCTCACCCTCACCGATAATACGGTGGTAAACCTGAGCACTACACCCGGCGCCCTGAACTATTATAAGGGCCCCGGTGCCGAAGACACCAACCCCAGCTTCAGCGACATTGACCTGCCCGCCGGCGCTATCCTGACCATCAAGTTCCTGGTGGATCTGAATGCTGCGGTTGAAGGCAACGTAGCTTACCAGTCGGACGCGCAGATTACCTACCTCGACCCCACGCGCACGGTGGCGGCTACCACTGTTTCGCCGGGTGGCACTTACACGGGTACCGGGTCGGTGCCCGGCAGCAACTACCTTGGGGCCACCTCCACGGCCGAAGACGTGTCGGTGGCGCGGCCCCTGCCGGTTGAGCTGAAGCACTTCAGTGCCCTGGCTATCCGGCAGGATGCCAGCCTGACCTGGACCACCGCCTCGGAGCGCAACAGCGACCGGTTCTACGTGGAGCGTTCCTTGGATGGCGCCCATTTCGAAGTGGTTGGCTCACGCAAAGCGCAGGGATACAGCTCCACCGACTATACTTATCAGTACCTGGACGCCAACGCGGCTCTGCAAGCCGTTGCCTCAGTGGTGTACTACCGCCTGCATCAGGTAGATGCTGATGGAACCAGCTCCTACAGCCCCGTGCGGATGGTGCGGTTCCAGAAGAGCCTGCAAGCGGCCATCAGCCTGTACCCCAACCCCGCCCAGGCCCGGCTGACGCTCAACCTGCGCGCCGTACCGGCCGGCGAATACCAGGTCAGCATCCTCGACATGGCCGGCCGGGTCATCAGCCGGTTCCCGCTGGCTGGTCAGCAAGACCACGAGCTGCCGGTCCGCAGCCTGTTGCCGGGTTCCTACATCGTGCAGGTAAAAGGCGGGGGCACAACCACTACGCTGCGTCTGCTGCGCGAATAATGATGTAGCCCCCAGCAAAGAAAGGCCCGGCCCACGCCGGGCCTTTCTTGTTCAGGCAGATACGCGCGGCGGACCGGGGTGGCTACCGTTGCAGTCAACTGCGCCAGCCGGGAGGCGTTGGCGGCGTTTGGCGGCTGGCCGACACGCTTTGCCGTGGGGCCCGAGTGCCGTCGGGTGGGGACTGAGCCGGCCAATAGCAGGTGTGCGGCCCGATATTCTATTTTTGCGCCCGCAAACTCGTACCTTTGGCTCGTTGCGCTTTTCCGCGCCGGCAGGCTGGGCGTTGCTTTTACTCTCAACTGGCCGCGTGGCGGAGCTTCTCAGCGCTGCCCAACGCTGGCACCTTCAGGCCTGTGTGCTCCGGCGCCAAGCTTCGGGCAGGCAGCGGAGAGAGGCCGGCAAACGGCAAAAGCGTTACGGCAGACAGAAAAGTCCACTAAAAAAGAACAGGAACGGCCCGGGTAGCTACAGCGAAAACGCTCTGAATTGCCCTCGAATCGTATTATAAGACACTAGTGAAGAACATCCGCAATTTCTGCATCATTGCTCACATCGACCACGGCAAAAGCACTTTGGCCGACCGTCTGTTGGAGTTCACCAGCACCGTTGCCAAGCGCGACATGCAGGCCCAGCTGCTCGACAACATGGACCTGGAGCGGGAGCGGGGCATCACCATCAAGAGCCACGCCATTCAGATGCAGTTTCCTTACAAAGGGGAGATATACACGCTGAACCTGATTGATACGCCCGGCCACGTCGATTTCAGCTACGAGGTGTCGCGCAGTATTGCGGCTTGCGAAGGTGCCTTGTTGATTGTAGACGCGTCGCAGGGTATTGAAGCCCAGACGATTTCCAATTTGTATCTGGCTATTGGGGCCGATTTGGAAATTATTCCGGTGCTCAACAAAATTGACTTACCCCATGCCATGCCCGAGGAAGTGTCCGACGAAATCGTGGACCTCATCGGCTGCGACATAGAGGATATCATCCATGCTTCCGGCAAAACCGGCATCGGCATTGAGAACATCCTGAACGCCATTGTGGAGCGGATACCGGCCCCTAAAGGCGACCCGCAGGCCCCACTGCAAGCCCTGATTTTCGACTCCGTATTCAACTCCTACCGGGGGATTGAGGTGCTGTTCCGCATCAAAAACGGCACCATGCGCAAGGGCGACAAGCTCCGGTTTATGGCTACCGGCAAAGAATACGGCGCCGATGAAATCGGTATCCTGGGCCTGAACCAGGAGCCCCGCCCCGAAATTTCGGCTGGTAACGTGGGCTACCTCATTTCGGGCATTAAAGAGGCGCGCGAAGTGAAAGTGGGGGATACCATTACGCACGTAGCAAACCCCACCGCTGAAGCTATTCAGGGTTTTGCCGACGTGAAGCCGATGGTGTTTGCTGGTATCTACCCCGTGGATACCACTGAGTACGAGGAGTTGCGCTCCTGTATGGAAAAGCTTCAGCTCAACGATGCCTCGCTGGTGTGGGAGCCCGAAACCTCCGTGGCGCTGGGCTTCGGCTTCCGGTGCGGCTTCCTGGGTATGCTGCACATGGAAATCGTGCAGGAGCGCCTGGAGCGGGAATTCAACATGACGGTAATTACCACCGTACCCTCGGTACAGTTCCACGCTACCGGCACCAAAGACCAGGCCCTGACCATCAACGCGCCGTCGGAAATGCCGGAGCCGAACATGATCAAGCTGATTGAGGAGCCTTACATCAAAGCGCAGATCATCACGGCTGCCGACTATGTAGGGCCCATCATCACGCTGTGCATGGAGAAGCGCGGCATCATCAAAGGCCAAAGCTACCTGACTTCCGAGCGGGTGGAAATGAGCTTCGAGCTGCCGCTGTCGGAAATCGTGTTCGACTTCTTCGACAAGCTTAAAACCATCAGCCGCGGCTACGCCTCTCTGGACTATGAGCTGATCGGCTTCCGCGAGTCGGATATGGTGAAGCTGGACATTCAGCTTAACGGTGAAAAGGTGGACGCCTTATCGGCCATTGTGCACCGTTCCAAGAGCTACGAATGGGGCCGCCGCCTCTGCGAAAAGCTCCGGGAGCTGCTGCCCCGCCAAATGTTCGAAATTGCCATTCAGGCCAGTATCGGGCAGAAGATTATTGCCCGTGAAACCGTGAAGGCCCTGCGCAAAAACGTAATTGCCAAGTGCTACGGCGGCGACATTAGCCGGAAGCGCAAGCTGCTTGAAAAGCAGAAAGAAGGCAAAAAGCGGATGCGCCAGGTCGGTTCCGTAGAGATACCTCAAGAAGCCTTCCTGGCTGTACTCAAGATTGATTAATACCTGAAACGCGGCTTCTATAGAGCCGCGTTTTTTGTGCCCGATAGATTTCTCTTTTCTTTTTCACCTCATACACTTCTTGACACGGTGTGCTATGATATTCCATCCCTCCAATGTCTGCCAGCCTCACCCAGAATTGTACGAGCGAAGCTCAACTAGAGAAGATTATCAAAGGCCAGGAGCGCAAGTTCCGGTGGCGGGATGATTGGCCCGCCATGGAAAAAGCCCTGATGGAAGCCGGTACCGCCGCCATCCGTCTGCATGAAGAAAAGAAAAACGAAACTCCGGTGAATCTTCCCGAATAACCCTACTGCCCATGACCACGGCCCCCGACGCCACCACGTACCGCCTCATCGACGGCAAGCAAACTGCCGAAACCATCAAAGCGGAAATAGCCGCTGAAGTAGCCGCCATGAAAGCCGCCGGCGCCAAGGTGCCGCACCTGGCAGCCATCCTCGTCGGGCACGACGGCGGCTCTGAAACCTACGTGCGCAACAAGGTATTGGCTTGTGAGCGGGTTGGGTTTGAAAGCACCCTGCTCCGCTACGAAGACGACATTACCGAAGCCGAGCTGCTGGCCAAAGTGGAAGAGTTGAACCAGGATGCCAGCATTGACGGATTCATTGTGCAGTTGCCGCTGCCTCGTCATATTTCCTCAGAGAAGGTGCTGGAAGCAGTCCGCCCCGAGAAAGACGTAGACGGTTTCCACCCGATGAACCTCGGACGAATGGTGGCCGGCTTGCCCGCGCTGTTGCCTGCTACCCCTTCGGGTATCGTGGAGCTGTTGCGCCGTTACGAGCTGCCTACCGACGGTAAACACTGCGTAGTAATTGGGCGCAGCAACATTGTGGGTACGCCGGTTAGTATTCTGCTGGCTAAGAACTTAGAGCCTGGTAACTGCACAGTTACTTTATGCCATTCCCGCACGCAGGACCTTGCCAGCATCACCCGCACCGCCGACATTCTGGTAGCCGCCCTGGGCCGGCCGGAGTTCGTGACGGCCGATATGGTGAAGCCAGGCGCCGTAGTAATTGACGTTGGTACCACCCGCGTGGAGGATGCCAACCGCAAAACGGGCTGGGCCCTGAAAGGCGACGTGAAATTCAATGAAGTGGCGCCTCTGGCCTCTTACATCACGCCGGTACCCGGTGGCGTTGGGCCCATGACTATTGCCATGTTGCTACTCAACACCTTAAAAGCGTGCAAAGGCGAGGTTTATTCGCGCTAGAATCCAATATATAGCGCCCCGAGCTTTTGAAATTCAGGGCGTTGTACTACTTTTAGAGTCAGGTTGCTGGAACGAAAACCGAATGTGCACACGTTCGGAATAACGGCCAACTACCTGGCTCTACTTGTTTGAATATCGTTTTGCTGCACGAACTTCCTCTTGTATTGGGCCCCTCAACTGCCTCGGCGGCCCCACTACTTGCACTGCCCGTTATGGAGCAGTTTTATACCATCCAGGGTGAAGGCTATAATACCGGCCGTGCGGCCTATTTCGTCCGCCTTGGCGGTTGTGATGTGGGCTGCGTGTGGTGCGACGTGAAAGAGTCGTGGGATATGGATGCCCATCCGCGCTTAGCCCTTGATGCCATTGTTGCCGCTGCTACAGCGCACACCGGCCGCAATGTGGTAGTTACGGGCGGGGAGCCACTGATGCACAACCTGGGCCCATTAACGCAGGCACTGCACGAAGCCGGCTGCCAGAACTGGATTGAAACCAGCGGAGCGTATCCGCTCAGTGGCGAGTGGGACTGGATTTGCGTATCGCCCAAGAAATTTAAAGCGCCGCTGCCTTCCGTGTTGGCCGCCGCCCACGAGCTGAAGATTGTGGTGTTCAATAAGTCGGACTTCAAGTGGGCCGAAGAACATGCCGCGCTGGTAGGGCCTGAGTGCCGGCTTTATTTGCAGCCCGAGTGGAGCAAGTCGGCGCAAATGATGCCGCTTATTGTTGATTATGTAAAGGCAAATCCGCGTTGGCAGGTATCCCTCCAAACGCACAAATTTCTTGATATCCCTTAGGCTTCTGCTTTATGCGCCGATTGTTATCAGTGCCGTTGCTGCTGGCCTGCACCTTGCTGCCGCTGGGAGCTACGGCGCAAGCTTCGCTAAACACCACCAATACCAAAGCCCGTAGTCTCTGGGACAAGGCGCAGTCTCAGGCCAAGGAGCGCGACTTCAATAAGGCCATCGAAACGCTGACGGTGCTCAACCAGAAGTTTCCTTCGTTGGGAGAGCCGCACATTATGCGTGGGTCGTTGCTGAAAGCTATGGGCGAGAACCGCTCGGCCTTCGAGGCGTACCGCGACGGATTGGCCAAGCTGCCCATGGACCCCAACCGGGCCACCGACTATTTCACACTGGGTGAGCTGGCCATGAGCTTTGGGGAGTACCAAACCGCCGCCGATAGCTACAAACGCCTGCTAAAAGCGGGCCCCAAGGGCCAGCGCAACGCCGCTCGGGCCCAGCGTCAGCTACTGAACTGCGAATTTGCCCTGAAGGCTATGGCTGCTCCCGTAGGGGTGCAGCCCCAGCGGCTGGGGGCTCCGCTCAACACGTTCCGGTTTCAATATTTCCCGGCTCTTACCGCCGACAACCGTTTCCTGCTGTTTACGGGCCGGCCGACTGCGGAGAGTGGCGAAGACCTCTTTATTTCCAAGGCCAATAAAGACGGCTCTATTGGCGACCCGGCTTCCATCTCGCCGTTCATCAATACGCCTTACAACGAAGGAGCCGGCACTATTTCCGGCGACGGAAAAACCCTGGTATTTGCTTCCTGCGACCGGCCTAATTCGGTAGGTAACTGCGACTTGTATATCTCGCGCCGTACTGGCAACAACTGGAGCAAGCCGCTGAATTTGGGGCGCACAGTCAACTCGCCCGAATGGGACTCGCAGCCTACACTTTCGGCGGACGGGCGCACGCTGTATTTCACCTCAACCCGCCGGGGCGGGCAGGGCCAGGAGGATATCTACGTAACCACGCTTGGCGCAGATGGTAACTGGAGCCCGGCCCGTAACGTGGGGCAGCCTGTGAATACCCCCGGCAAGGATATGGCGCCCTTCATTCATGCCAGCGGAACCACCCTCTACTACGTCACGGATGGGCTGGTAGGCATGGGCGGCTTGGACGTGTTTCGGTGTGAGCAACAAGCGGCTGGCCGTTGGAGCGAGCCCCAAAACCTAGGATATCCGCTTAATACACACGAAAATGAGGCCTCGCTCTTCATCTCTTCTGATAACCGCCGCGGCTTTTGTTCGCGCTCCAGAGCTGCCGAGCCTGGGGTCCGGACTGAGCGAGAGCGACCAGTGGAATTGTTCACGTTTGAAGTACCCCAGCCCGTTCGGTCACGTGAAACCAGCACGTATACGCAAGGGCGGGTATTTGATGCGGCTACGAAAAAGCCCATCAAGGCCGACGTGCAGCTTTACGACCTGAATACCGACGAGCTAACACAGTTCGTAACCTCGGATGCCGAAAATGGCGATTATACAGTGGTATTGAACGAAGGCCGGCAGTACGCCATGTACGCCGCTGCCGATAAGTACCTGATGAAGAGCCTTAGCTTCGACTACTCAGACAAACACGCCTTCGATCCGCTTACACTCGATATTTATCTGGAACCGGTGCGCTCGGGCCGGAGTATCGTGCTCAACAACCTGTTCTTCGATACCAACCAATACGAGTTGAAGCCGAAGTCACGGACGGAGCTAAACCGGCTGGTTGGGTTCATGAAGCAGTACCCGGATGTGCAAGTGGAAGTTAGCGGCCACACCGATGACGTGGGTTCCGATGAGGATAACTTGGCCTTATCGCAGAACCGGGCGAAGGCTGTGTACACGTACCTGATTAGCCAAGGAGTGAAAGCCGAGCGCCTACGCTTTAAGGGATATGGCGAAAGCAAGGCGTTGGTTGCAAACGACTCAGAGCTACACCGCCAACAAAACCGGCGAATAGAATTACGAATTCTTTAGCACTACTTGCCTTCAGATAGCCTCGCAATAGCAATTGCGGGGCTTTTTTTATTTGTAGTATTCCTTTTCTATTGAACTATTAAAGGTTTGGTAATGAGTTAGTCATTCCGCCGCAGTGAAACCTTTGAATTAGAATAGTTATAAATTTTCATTTTATTTTTAAATATTCCTGTATATTTGGACATTCCAAAGCGGGTAGGACAATGCTTGTCGAAAGCTGTCAGGAACACTCAAATCATACTCCAACCATCACTCAAATTTTGTTCAATGAAAAAACCTCTTCTATTAGCTGGCTTAGTGTTTATGCTAGGCGCTACCGCGTATGCCGCGACCGATAAAGACGCCTCCATAAAGAATAGGGCAACTGCCTTGGCTCGTATTCAGGTAGAGAAGGCCCACTTAGACGAAGGGCAATACGTGCAAGTAAAAAACCTTAATATCCGTATGCTCACCGAAATGGAAGACATCAAGGCCCGTTTCGCGGCGGAACCTGCCATTCTCGATGAGCGCCTCGCAGTAGCTCAGGCGCGTTACGAATTGGAGCTAACAGCCCTGATGCGCCCAGCGCAATTGGCCTTATTTAACCAAGCCCGCAACAATATGACCGCCCTGACTGCTCCGCGCTAGGAGAGCAGCCTGTAATAGTGCTTTACATACGCTGGTAAGTCATCCGTCATACCAAATCCACTGTCATAGGATACACAAACAACATGGCTGGTAGTTGCAGATGCTAGCTGTGTTGTTGGTATTCAAGATGGCCTTGGCTAGCGGCTTCAGTGGGTGCCTTAAAATTGGTACTTAGCGGTTAGGGGGCGCCCAACAAACGCATAGAGGTGTGAATTATATTGAATGAACTACAATGAATATGCTAATAGGGTAACGTTTGCGTAAATAAATTCATAAATATATTTGTCTTTATTTGATAAAATAGTATATTCAGTACAAGGTATTCACTGAGGGGTATAATAGCACTCACTGAAGCTCAGCCGTTCCGTTCTCTTCAACCTCAAATTCCCGTTTTATGAAAAACTTCTTCGCCTGTTTATCTCTGCTTGTAGTGGTTAATGCTGTTCAGCCAGTTGTGGCTGGTCCCGGTGACCAAGGAAAAGCTGAAGCGCGTGCCACCCAGCTTACCAAGCAGCTAGCCCAGAAAACTCAACTCAGCGAAGGCCAGTACGTGAGAGTGCGCCAGCTCAACCTGCGCATGATTACGGAAATGCAGGAGTTGCAAGCCAGCCTAGCCGCCGACCCAGCAACTCTTGATAAGAAGCTGGCCGAGCTACAGTCGCATTACGAGTGGGACCTGACGGCTATTATTGGGCCGCGTCAGATGGTTGCCTACAACCAGTCTAGAATCAACCAAATGGCGTTCAGTGGCCGGTAGGCGGTCTGCAGCTACAACGCACAAAAAAGCCGCTCCTTCGCAAAGGAGCGGCTTTTTTGTGCGTTGTAGTTACTTATTCTAGCGGTTCTCCATGCCTACGTAGTCACGCTCCAGTTCGCCAGTGTAAATCTGCCGTGGGCGGCCGATAGGCTCTTTGTTTTCGCGCAATTCTTTCCATTGGGCAATCCAGCCGGGAAGGCGGCCCAGCGCAAACATCACAGTGAACATTTCGGTAGGGATGCCCAGTGCTTTGTAGATGATACCCGAGTAGAAGTCTACGTTTGGGTACAGCTTGCGGTCAATGAAGTACTGGTCGGTGAGGGCTGCCTGCTCCAGCTCCTGCGCTATTTTCAGCAGCGGGCTGTCTTGCTTGCCGAGGGCTTGTAGCACCTCGTCGGCCGCTTTTTTGATGATTTTGGCGCGCGGGTCAAAGTTTTTGTACACCCGGTGGCCGAAGCCCATAAGGCGGAACGAGTCGTTCTTGTCTTTGGCTTTCGCAATGAACTTGCTGGTGTCGCCGCCGTCGGCCTCAATGGCTTCAAGCATTTCAATCACCTCTTGGTTGGCACCACCGTGCAGGGGACCCCACAGCGCGTTGATGCCTGCCGATACCGAGCCATAGAGGCTGGCATTGGCTGAACCTACAAGGCGTACAGTGCTAGTCGAGCAGTTTTGCTCATGGTCGGCGTGGAGGATGAGCAGCTTGTTTAAGGCGCTTACTACCACCGGGTTCTGCTGATATTGCTCCGTGGGGTAGCTGAACATCATGTACAGGAAGTTGGACGTGTAGTCCAACTCGTTGCGCGGATACACGTAGGGGTGGCCCACCGAGTTCTTATAACTCCAAGCCGCAATAGTAGGCAGCTTGGCAATAAGGCGCACGATATTCAGGTTCAGTTCTTCCTTGCTCAACTCAGGGGCGATGCTCTTAGGGTAAAAAGCGGTGAGCGAGCACACAATAGACGACAGAATGCCCATTGGATGGGCCGACGACGGGAAGCCGTCGAGAATTTTGCGAATGTCTTCGTGCACCAAAGAGTGCTGGGTTACCTCGTAGCTAAAGGCATCGAACTCGGCTTGGGTAGGTAGCGAACCGTAAATCAAGAGGTAAGCTACTTCCAGGAAAGTCGATTTTTCGGCCAGTTGCTCAATGGGGTAGCCCCGGTAGCGCAGAATGCCTTCTTCGCCATCGAGAAACGTAATGGCACTCTTGGTAGCGCCCGTGTTCTTATAGCCGGGGTCGTAGGTAACGTAGCCGGTCTGGTCGCGCAACTTCCCGATGTCGAATGCTTTTTCGTGTTCGGTGCCTTCAATGACGGGGAGAGTAATCGATTTCCCGTCGAGGATAATCTCAGCAGATTCTGCCATAAGAGAGAGGGGTAGAAGGGTGGTTCAGGGGCGAAAGCGAAAGAATAGCCGACATGATGATAAGCCGACTGATTCTATACTACCATATACCCCAGTGTGTTGTTTAGGTGAGAATGTATTGCAAAGAAACACAGTGACATAAATTTTGCATCACTGCCAACGGTATTTCATGGTGAGAAGCGAAAATTCGCGCCCTCGCCTAAGAAGGCGCTATGATAAGCCCTAGCGAGTGAAATGCCAATGAACGGACACATATTCTTGGGATTTCATCGGTCTTACTTGCCAATGCAGAACTGAGTGAAGATGCTGGTAAGTAGATCATCAGAAGATATTTCGCCGGTTATTTCGCCCAGTGCAGCCAGCGCCTGGCGCAGGTCGGCAGCCAGCAACTCAGTGCCGGTGCCACTGCTGATACCGGCTAATACGGCATCCAGCGCCAGCGCGGCCGACTCTAGACTGCGGGCGTGCCGGAGGTTGGTAACGATGGTGCTGCTACCGGCCCGGTCGAGGCCTTCGCCGCGTACCCGGCTGAGCAGGACCTGGCGCAACTCGTCGAGGCCATCCCCGCGGCTGGCAGCAATCAGCACCGTATTGGGTCTTGCCCGGAAGGCGGCTATTTCTTCCTCGGAAGCTACATCTAGCTTGTTGCCAATAGCCAGTACGGGGGTAGAACTCGGCAGCTGTAGATCATCAATCTGTGCTTGAAGGGCAGCAGGGGTAGTATCCGTCAAATCAAACAGATATAGGATGATGGCAGCCTGCTGTACCCGCTTCAAAGTTCGCTCAACACCAATGGATTCCACTAGGTCGGTGGTGTCGCGCAGGCCGGCGGTGTCAACGAAGCGGAAGCGGATGCCGTCGAGGCTCACTTCGTCCTCAATCAGGTCGCGGGTGGTGCCCGCCACTTCCGACACGATGGCGCGCTCCTCATTGAGCAGGGCGTTGAGCAGCGTGCTTTTGCCTGCGTTGGGCCGGCCGGCAATAACGGTGGTTACACCGTTCTTGATGACGTTGCCCAACTCGAAGGAACGTAGGAGCCGTTGCACCAGCCCGCGTACTTCCGTCAGTAAAACCAGCAAGCCTGACCGGTCGGCAAACTCCACATCTTCTTCGCCGAAATCCAGTTCCAATTCCAGCAGCGCCGCAAACTGCACCAGCCGGGCGCGTAGGTCTTTCAACTCGCGCGAGAAGCCGCCACGCATTTGCTGCATGGCTACCTGGTGCGAGAGTTGCGAATCGGCAGCAATTAGGTCGGCTACGGCTTCGGCCTGAGCTAAATCGAAAGCGCCGTTGAGGAAAGCACGCTTGGTGAACTCGCCAGCCTCGGCTAAGCGGGCTCCATGGCGCGTGAAAAGCAGCAGCAGTTGCTGCACAATGTAGTCGGAGCCGTGGCAGCTGATTTCCACCACGTCCTCGCGGGTGTAGGAGTTGGGGGCCCGGAACAGGGACACCACTACTTCGTCGATGATGCGGCTTTCGTCGCGGATGGTACCGTAGTGCAGCGTGTGGCTGGGTTGTTCCGCTAGAGTTTTACCACTGAATACAGCGTCGGTCAGGCTGATGGCGGCGGCGCCAGAAAGGCGGACCAGCGCAATAGCGCCCGCACCAGGCGGCGTAGACAAGGCGACAATGGTATCGGAAAGCGCGGGGGGTAAAGCGGCCACAGGTGCAGATATGGGAAGAAGGGCAAAGGTACACAAGCCAAGCAGCGCCGAATTAACAACAGATTAAACTGCTGAAGGCACTACAACCCACTAATCGGCCACAAATAAATTGCGGCCAACCTCTGGGGAAAGCATGATAATTTTATCGGTGTTTACTCTGACTTCTAAAGAGTTGTCGAAGGTGATTTTATCTAGTACTTCAATAGCGGAGCCTAGCTTCAAGCCTACCTTATCCAGGTATTGCAGGAACGAGGGAGAGGTGTTCTTAACGGCCATCAGGCGGCCTTGTTCGCCCGGCACCAGGTCTGAAACCAGGCGGCTTTTAGGGCGGGGCATGGCACCATCTTCCGTCGGGATAGGGTCGCCGTGCGGGTCAAGGCGCGGGAATCCCAGGAACTCATCAAGGCGGCGCACTAGTAGCAGCGAGTCGATATGCTCCATCTGCTCGGCCACGTCGTGCACTTCGTCCCAGTTGAAGCCCAGCTTCTGCACCAGAAATACTTCCCACAGCCGGTGCTTCCGAATGGTCAGCAAGGCCAGTTGCCGGCCTTCCTGGGTGAGCGACACGCCGCGGTACCGCTGGTAGTGCAGGAGGCCTTTTTCACCGAGCCGCCGCAGCATATCCGTCACCGAGGCCGGGCGCGTCTGCAATACCTCGGCAATGCCGTTGGTGCTGACGTCGGTGCCCGGCGTGGCTTCGCTTAGCTTATAGATGGCCTTTAAGTAGTTTTCCTCGGTGAAGCTGGGCATTCGTTTTCAATTAAGAATTAAAAATTAAAAACTAAGAATTGAGGGGCGGGAATCAGGCGCTGCCTGCGTGGCACAGGCCTGCCTTCTCGTCTTTTAATTTTTAATTCACTCATCACCATTTAATCAGCGCGGAGGCCCAGGTGAAGCCGGAGCCGAAAGCGGCGAGGCATACCAAGTCGCCGCGCTTGATGCGGCCTTCCTGCACGGCTTCGCTGAGGGCCAGGGGCACGCTGGCGGCGGTGGTGTTGCCGTAGCGCTGAATGTTGCTGTAGATTTTGTCGTCGGTGAGGCCCATCTTCTGCTGCACGTACTGGGTGATGCGCAGGTTGGCCTGGTGCGGAATCAGCATGTCCACGTCCTGAGGCTGGTAGCCGTTTTGGTCGAGGGCCTCTTTGATAACCTGCGGAAAGCGCACTACAGCGTGCTTGAACACGTTTTGGCCATTCATGTAGGGGTACATGTCCAGTTCATTATCTACCACGTACTGCACCCGGTTTTCGCGGTTGGAGCCCGGCTCTTTCACAATCAGCTCTTCGGCATGCTCACCTTGCGAGTGCAGGTGGGTGCTCAGGATGCCGTGGCCTTCGCGGGTGCTGGGGCGCAGCACTACCGCGCCGGCACCATCACCGAAAATAACCGACACGTTCCGGCCCCGGGTGGATTTGTCGAGGCCCGAAGAGTGGATTTCCGAGCCAACCACCAGCACCGTGTCGTACATGCCGGTCTTCACGAACTGGTCGGCCATGCTCAGGGCGTACACGAAGCCCGAGCACTGGTTGCGCACATCGAAAGCCGGAATGGGCGCCTGAATGCCTAGCTCACGCTGGAGCAGTACGCCGGAGCCCGGAAAGAAATAGTCGGGGGAGAGCGTGGCAAATACAATCATCTGCACGTCGTCGGGGGTGAGGCCGGCCATTTCCAGGGCCTTGCGAGCGGCGGCGGCGCCCATGTTGGCGGTGGTGTCTTTGCCTTCCTCGAACCAGCGCCGCTCCTTGATGCCAGTCCGCTCCTGAATCCACTCGTCGGTGGTTTCCATGAACTGAGTGAGGTCGGCGTTGGTAACCACGCGGCTCGGGACGTAATGGCCGACGCCAGCAATTTCGGAGTGACGGAGAGAGGACATGAGGTGGGGAGGCGAGAGAAAGTACGAGAAATGAGGAAAAGGTGCCGAAGGTACTAAAAACCCACAGTGCTGCTTGCTAAACGGGCCGCGAAGGTCGGTAGTTACCGGATAGAATCGACCAGTGCCCGTAATTTTACACCTTCTGAAACCCAGAAAGCCGCCGCCGGAATTCCCTGCGGGTAGAAAAGACGAGCATTAGGTGTACGGGCAGCGGTAATTTCCAGAAGTGCCTGCGCCGCTTCGGCCATTTGGCCCAGGTCTACCACTACGCCCGCCTGATAGCGCCGCACCACCTCCTCCCACCGCGGATTGGCGGGGATGAGCATGGGTAGGCCGTGGGCCAGATACTCGAACAGCTTGGTGGGGCGGCACCGCTCGGTGCTGGCGTGGGGCCGGTAAAGCAGCAGGCCAATATGGCTCTGCTGCATTTCGGCCACGATGGCGCGGTGCGGTATGGGGCCGGCGGCCACTACCAGCCGTAGCCAGGCGGGGTTGGCTTGCTGCCGTTGTTGGAGTTCAAGTAACAGGTCGGGCTGCTGACAGAAGCCGATAACTGTAAGCAAGGCGCCGCCGGGCCGGATTCGGTGTAGCTCCTCGGCTAGGGCCAGCGCTTCTGTAATGCCGTTGAGCCGCGAAATAGTGCCCGAGTAGAGCAGCCGGAGCGGCTCGGTGGGGGCGGGCAGCGGCCGGGGCAGGGGTGCGGCTTCCGCAGAAAATGGCTGGTACTTGTTTTCCAGGAGCAGGACTTGCTCTGGGGGGAGAGCCTCAAGAAAGGGTAGCTCGTCGGCGTAGCTTGCTTCGGCGAGCAAGACGGCCGCTGCCCGGTGGGCGGCGCTGGTTTCCACCCACCGCAGCCCGGCCGCCAGCCACCGGCGCGTAAGGCCGCCGTACACTTGCTGGGTGCTTACGTTCAGGGCATAATTCTCGCGGATGTCGTACAGGAACCGCCGGTTGTCATTCAGCCACTGCCAAAGCAGGGTTAGCGGCAACAACTCGGGGGCGTGCACTACTACCAGTTCGGGTTGTAGGTGCCGCAACAGCTGCCAGTAGCGCCACTGAGCCGCCAGCCGGCCCCAACTTAGGCGGCTGCCTTCCAGCAAACAATGCATGTGCACATTCACTGGCCTATCAGGTGGCGGTGCTGCGGCCCGGCCCGCTACGTGCACCGTAGTACCGGGCCGAGCCGCTAGGGTGCCACCAAATTTACCGTACATCCGGGTGTCATCTAGGGGCTTAAGTACCGAGGCTAGCAGCACCGTGCGAATTGGCGAACCGGAAGCAGAAGAAAGTGGCGGCATCTTGCCCGCGAAGATGGTAAGTTTGGGGTGAATTGCTGAATGGTTGAATTGCTGAATAGGTAAATAGTTGATTGATCAACGAGTCGTCAGGACGATTAACAATTCAACAATGCAACCATATAACCATTTAATAAAACCATGACCGACCTGCAACAAACCATTGAGGCCGCCTGGGCCGACCGGAGCCTACTCCAGCAAGCTGCCACTACTGAGGCCATCCACCACGTAATTGAAGAGCTCGACAAAGGCCGCCTGCGCGTGGCCCAGCCCGCCAACGACCGGGAAGGCGGCTGGATAGTAAATGACTGGGTGAAGAAGGCTGTCATCCTCTACTTTCCCATCCAGCAGATGGAAACGCTGGAACTGCCCCCCTTCGAGTACCGCGACAAAATGCGCCTGAAAACCGACTATGCCGGCCAGGGTGTGCGGGTGGTGCCCCCGGCCACGGCTCGTTACGGCGCTTACCTGGCTTCGGGCGTGATTCTGATGCCGAGCTACGTGAACATTGGTGCCTGGGTAGGCGAGGGCACGATGGTAGACACCTGGGCCACGGTGGGCTCATGCGCACAGATTGGCGCCGGTGTGCACCTAAGCGGTGGCGTTGGTATTGGCGGCGTATTGGAGCCGGTGCAGGCGGCGCCGGTTATCGTGGAAGACGGGGCCTTCGTGGGCTCGCGCAGCATTCTGGTAGAAGGTTGCTTCGTGGGGAAAGAAGCGGTAATTGGGGCGGGCGTGACCATCACGGGCAGCACCCGCATCATCGACGTGACGGGCACCGAGCCCAAGGAGTACCGTGGCCACGTTCCGGCCCGCTCGGTGGTAATTCCGGGCTCGTTGCCCAAGCAGTTTCCGGCCGGCGAGTATCACGTGCCTTGCGCCCTCATCATCGGCCAGCGCAAACCCAGCACCGACCTCAAAACCAGCCTCAACGACGCCTTGCGCGAGCACAACGTAGCCGTTTAACTATCTTAGTGCGTAGTGCTTGGTGCGTAGTGCTTAGGTTGTTACAGGCCTACTCACTGCGCTAACCAAGCACTATGCACTAAGCACTACGCACTAAGCACTAAAGAACATGAACTTCAAATCCAATCCAGCTTCGGCCGCTGAAGCCCGCGAAGAAATCCGCGCGTATGTGGCAGCGGAGCTGGACGCAAATCCCGCCGACATCCAAACCAAGGTTATCTATAATACCGAGCTGCCGTGGGTGGATGGGCGCAAGCAGCAATGCTACTTAGTAGAGTGGTCGGTGGCGAATGGCGCCGACGGCGTGGCGCTGGCCGGCCCCTACACCTACACGCTACCCGACATCAGCCAGGCTGAAGCCAAGCGCCTGGGCTCCCTGCACGAGTGGCGGCAGCAGCTACTTAATTTGTATGCCGGCTGCGAGCTGGCCGCGCAAGCCCGCATGAAGCAGGCGTTGGTAGACGTGTACGACCCCACCCGCACCAAGCAGCTGCTGGAGGCGCTGCAAAATCCGGCCGCGCCGCGCTTTGCCGTGCGCTGCTCACTGCGCGAGTTTATCCGCATCGGCACCGACGAGTACTACGTCTTCAACGGCGACTGGGTGCACAACCCCAACTTCTCGTACAGTCCTACCTTTGGCTTCAAGCCGCGCAAGGAAGACCCGACGCTGGAGCTGCCGGCTGAACAGGAAAACATCCAAATCAAGCCGCATAAGTTCCTGACGCCCGTGCCGCCCGTTGGGGCCGACGGCGCGTATCCGGGCGAGGCTACTGGCTTCATCATGGTGAAAAACGGGCAGGTGGTAGATGCTACCTGCTCGGCATGGGCCCGTAGTGTGGTCGATAAAGTAGCTATGTTCTACTTCCTCGGCAAAGAAATTGGCCCGTTTGCCATCACCTTGCAAGGGTAGCTCAGAAGACTTTATAAACACAAAAAGCCCGTTCCAGCTTTCTGGAACGGGCTTTTTGTGTTTATGTAACCGTAATGTGTAGGTCGAGTAGCTACTAAGCACTAAGCACTAAGCACTAAGCAGTAGCTTTTTTCAGCTTGTCGCCGAACAAGGCTCTTACTTTTTCCACTTTGGGCCGGGCTACAAACTGGCAGTAGGGCTCGTGGCCGTTCTGCTTGTAGTAGTTCTGGTGATAGTCCTCGGCCGGGTAGAAGCTCTTCAACGGCTCAATTTCGGTTACGACCGGGTTATCGAAGGCGTGGGCCTCGTTGAGCTTTTGCTTGTACTCCTCGGCCAGCCGTTTCTGCTCGTCGTTGTGATAATACACGCCCGAGCGGTACTGCGTGCCGGTGTCGTTGCCTTGGCGGTTGAGGGTGGTGGGGTCGTGGGTTTTCCAGAACACTTCCAGCAACTCCTTGAAGCTGATAATCTGCGGATCGTAGGTGATTTGGATTACCTCGGCGTGGCCGGTCAGGCCGCTACACACTTCGCGGTACGTAGGGTTGGCAATGCGGCCATTGGAATAACCCGACACTACTTTTTGTACTCCTTGAAGGTCCTGAAATACGGCCTCGACGCACCAAAAGCAGCCGGCCCCGAAAGTTGCTAGTTCCATATGAGTGTAAGTATCTGATGGGTGAAATACGGCTCCGTAAAACCGTCGCAAACGGCAAGCCATCTGGTTCAGCTTCGGATGAGGAGCATATACGATAAAAAGAGATTTTCGAGCGAAAAAGTTTACTCAATCTTATATACTGCATGGAACATGATGAGGATCTGACAGGTACTGTTCGCGTAGCCCATTCCGTAAAGACAAAAGCCCCCCATGTTGCGTCAACATGAAGGGCTTGTAGACCAGCAGCAGATGATTTTCCAAGAAAATGCTGCCCGTACTTATGCAGTTACTTACGGAACCGCCCGGCAACTACCAGCTCCTTGGAGCCAGCGGTATACTGGTAGAATCCTTCCCCGGATTTCACACCCAGGCGGCCGGCCATTACCATATTTACCAACAGGGGGCAGGGGGCGTATTTGGGGTTGCCTAAGCCGTCGTGCAGTACCCGCAGGATAGCCAGGCATACATCCAAGCCAATGAAGTCGGCGAGCTGCAACGGGCCCATGGGGTGCGCCATGCCCAGCTTCATCACCGTATCAATTTCCTCGACGCCGGCCACGCCTTCAAACAAACTGATAATAGCCTCGTTGATCATCGGCATCAGAATGCGGTTGGCCACAAAACCGGGGTAGTCGTTTACCTCGGTGGGCGTTTTGCTGAGCTGCCGCGAAAGGTCCATTACCTGCTCAGTGACGGCGTCGGAAGTGGCGTACCCCCTAATCACCTCCACCAGCTTCATTACCGGCACCGGGTTCATGAAGTGCATCCCGATTACCTGCGCCGGACGCTTAGTAGCCGCCGCTATTTTGGTGATGGATATAGAAGAAGTATTCGAGGCCAGAATTGCTTCCTGCGGGGCGTGCTGGTCTAGGTCGCGGAAGATTTGCAGCTTCAGGTCCACGTTTTCGGTGGCGGCTTCCACCACCAGCTGTACGCCTTGCACGCCTTCGGCTATGCTGGTATAGGTTTGGATGCGGCCGAGGGTGTCGGTTTTGTCGGTTTCCGAGAGGGTGCCTTTGCTTACTTGGCGGTCCAGATTCCGGGCAATGGTACCGAGGGCCTTGTCGAGGGCCGGCTGGTTGATGTCGATGAGGGCAACGGAGAATCCGTGCTGGGCAAATACGTGGGCAATGCCATTGCCCATGGTACCCGAGCCAATAACGGCGACATGCGTCATAAGTAGTAGGAGGAAGAAAAGGGTGGGAAGGAGACCAAACGCCAACGCTAAAATTGGCACCGGCAAAGCTACTCTGAAAACGGCGCTCCTGTAACTAGCGTCTGCTACCCAAGCAAAAGCGAGAAATTGTTTAAGGAAACGCAAAAAAATATTTCTCAAGAAAAGTGCTCTTATGCCTTTTAGGGACGGTTTTTTAGGAAACACTGGGCTAAATGCCACGATTTTTTAGTGCGACTATATCCTTTTGCACCTCCCCGCGTACAAATCCGCAAATCAGCTTCCTACAACGTTTGTAGTTGTCATTGAAGCATTCCTTTCCACTCTCCCCACTTCAACCACCACTCACCATGGGAAATCTATTGTACATCATCGCCGTTGTTCTCATTCTCATTTGGGCTCTTGGCTTCTTCGGCGTACTGGGCACTGGCATGCAGGGTAACAACCTGATTCACATTCTGCTGGTAATTGCCATCATTGCCATTCTACTGCGCGTAATCCGGGGCGGCCGCGTAGTATAGCTACCGCAAGCTCCCCCGAAAAATTTAGTCTGAAAACACAAAAGAGCCTCCCCAGCAATGGGGAGGCTCTTTTGTGTAAGCAGGTAGTTGTTGTTACTTGCCTAGGTTTATCAATAAGTTGAAGCGTATTTCGGGCTGCCCATACGGTGACGTGCTAGAGCCATCCGCATTAAGCCCGTCGTTGAAGTTATACAGCACCACAATATCTGCTGCCACTCGGTCACTGAACTCGTTGCGGTAGCCTGCCCCGGCTAGCGGAGTGGTCAGGGTTCTTTTGATGTTGAAGGCTCCTTGGTTCAGAAACCGGTACTGTATGTCGCTGCGCGTTACCTCGTATTCAGCGTGCAGAAAGAACTGCTTGTACACGATATATTGCGCAAACGCCTTCAGCCCCAGATTGTTGGCAATTACGGTTGAAGGGTATCCATACACCTGCTGGTTGTAATCAGAATAGCTGATGTTGGTATAAGAGTAGCTGATACCAGGACCAACGGCTAGCTTATCTGTTACTCGGATACCCAACGCCGGCGCAATGCTCGCATTAAACTGCCCGTCGCCGTAGAAACTGGTATAGCCCAACCCGAAATTGGTGTACAGGAAGTACTTCCGCAATGGGGGTGGGGGTGCGGCCACACCCGGCCGGTTTGGTAGCTCCAACCCCGATGGACTACTGGTAGAAGGCCGGGCGGGTACAGGCTCATCAACTGGCGGCGGGGCCGGAACGGGTACCTGCTGGCGCGGAGCCGGAGTGGGAGCCGGCGTAACCGGGCGCGGCGCGGTGCCGGGAGGGGCCGTGTTCAACTGTGGCTTCACCGTAGTGCTATCCGTGCGCTGAGCGAAGGCCGTGGGGGCCACTAGCAACCCAGCGCCAGCCAGGAAAACCGTAAATAAGGAGCGTTGCAGAGCGTTCATACCGAGTGGTAACGCAGTTAGGAAACGAGTTGGTATTTGCGCTGACGAAGCGCCTTAATGGTGTCATCGGCCAAATACTCCTCGTACGTCATGCGTCGGTCGATGATGCCGTCCGGCGTAAGCTCGATGATACGGTTGGCCACCGTTTGAATGAATTGTAAGTCGTGGGAAGCAAACAGCAGCGTGCCGTTGAATTCGCCGAGGCTGTTGTTTAGAGCAGTGATGCTTTCCAGGTCCAAATGGTTGGTTGGGTCGTCCAAAACCAGCACGTTGCCTGATTCCATCATCATCTTCGAGAGCATGCAGCGCACTTTCTCACCCCCGCTAAGCACGTTGCTTTTCTTCTGCGACTCTTCCCCCGAAAACAGCATTCGGCCTAAGAAGCCCCGAATAAACGACTCGTCTTTCTCCGTGGAATACTGCCGCAGCCAATCCACCAGGTTCAGGTCGGTGTCAAAGAACTCGGAGTTTTCTTTGGGGAAGTAGCTCGGCGTGATGGTAGTACCCCACTTGAAGTCGCCGGTATCGGGTCGGATTTGCTCGAACAGAATGTCGAAGAGGAGAGAAGCAGCCCGGTCGTCGCGGCCGATGATGGCCACTTTGTCTTTCTTATCCAGCGAGAAGCTTACGTTCCGGAACACCACTTGGCCGTCCACCTGCTTGCTCAGGTTTTCCACCGTCAGCAACTGATTGCCGGCTTCGCGCTCGGGCTTGAACGCAATGTAGGGGTACTTGCGCGAGCTAGGCTTAATTTCTTCCAGCGTAAGCTTTTGCAGCAGCTTCTGGCGCGAAGTAGCCTGCTTGCTCTTGGAAGCGTTGGCCGAGAAGCGGCGCACAAACTCTTCCAGTTCTTTGCGCTTATCCTCAGTTTTCTTGTTCACTTCCTGGCGCTGGCGCAAAGCCAACTGGCTGCTCTCGTACCAGAACGAGTAGTTGCCGGGATACATCGTGATTTTCGAGAAGTCGAGGTCGGCCATGTAGTTACACACGGCATCGAGGAAGTGCCGGTCGTGGCTGACCACAATTACCGTGTTTTGGAACGAGTCGAGGAAGTTCTCCAGCCAGAGTACCGTTTCGGCGTCGAGGCCGTTGGTTGGTTCGTCGAGCAGCAGCACATCGGGGTTGCCGAACAGGGCCTGGGCCAGCAGCACCCGCACTTTATCGGAGCCACCCAGGTCACCCATCAGCGTGTAGTGCTTGTCTTCGCCAATACCAAGACCCGACAGCAGCTCAGCGGCTTCGTACTCGGCGTTCCAGCCTTCGAGGTCGGCAAACTCGCCTTCCAATTCGGCGGCCCGCTCACCGTCGGCATCCGAGAAGTCGGCTTTGGCATACAAGGCGTCTTTCTCTTCCATCACCTTCCAAAGGCGCTGGTGGCCTTTGATAACGGTTTGGAGCACCGGAAACTCATCGTAGGCAAACTGGTCCTGGCGCAGCACTGAGAGGCGCGAGTTGGGCGGCATGGTGACCGAACCGGTGTTGGGCTCGATTTCGCCGGACAGGATTTTCAGGAAAGTGGACTTGCCGGCACCGTTTGCCCCAATGAGGCCATACACGTTGCCGGGCATGAATTTGATGGTGACGTCTTCAAACAAAACCCGCTTGCCGTAGCGCAAGCTGACATTGGAGGTGCTAATCATATGAGAGAAACAGGCGAAAATTCAGAGGAAACATCTGATTGGATGCAAAAATAGGCAAAATGCGCCGGGCTATTTCGGAGAGTATATAGCTATTGCCACCCAAAGTAAAAGGGAGCCAGAGGATTATATAGTAAAGTGCCAACGAAAAAAATGCCTTTTACCCCAACATCCCTGAATTAAATACAGTATCAAGGGTAAGAAACTAGGCAGAGCTGCCCGCTGCTTCGTATAACACGCAGCGTACCCTGCCGGGTTCCTCTCGTTTAAATAGTCCTCTCCCAACCAAACTCTTCGAATTGCTATGTCTGACACGCGCATCACTCCCGAAACCAATGGGGTCCGCTTTGGCCTAATGACCGCCGGCGCTCTGATTCTATATACCCTGATTGCCGTATTCGCGGGCTTCTTCGACAATTTGGCTGCTGGCAGTCTGAACCTTATTATTCTAGCCATCGGTATTTCAATGGCTATTGCCAACTTCAAACGCGTAAAAGAAGACCGGATGCCTTACCTGGCCGGCTTTGGTACGGGTATAGTTACAGCTATTGTGGCAAGCCTTGGGCTGGGTTTCTTTTTCATAGCCGTAAGTGCCATTAAGCCTGATACGCTGAACTTGAGCCATGCCCGTGACCTATTCGGCTACGACCTGTCGGCCCTGATGGCTTTTCTGGCTATTATCCTGATGGGCAGCTTAGGTGGTACCATCATTTCGTTGGTAGCCATGCAGTACTTCAAAAGCCCCGACCACAAGCCTATTGAAGGCATTGAATAAGCAGTAATACCACTTATGAAAAGCTCGATTCCATTGCGAATCGAGCTTTTTTTATGATAAAAAAGCTCCTCAGTAGCCCTTAGAATAGGCTTATGAATATTCTGAAGAAAAAATTGTTCTTTTTATTGTTAGTGTAACTTTGTTGATATATATTTGTGTCAGGTAGTCGAAAGGCATCATTTCAAATTCTCATTGTTCTACTTTTCCTTCGACGCTTCACCATTCGCCATGAAAGCCTTATTTGTAACCTTGTTGCTAGTAGTAGGAATGCAAGGTGCCGCTCTTGCTCAGAAGCAGGACCGTCATGCCGAGCTTCCGGGCGTCAGTACGGTGTCTCAGGCACGGCTTAGCGCAATTACCCGCCAGATGTGCAACGAAATGCATTTGAACGAGGCGCAATACATCCGGCTACGGGCTGTCAACAAAACCAAATTGGCACGGCTGGAAGAAATTTCCTGGCAGTACAAAGACAATGTGGTAGAGCAGCAAGAGCACATTGGCGAGCTAGAAGCACAGTACGAAGCGGAATGCAGCCGTATTCTGTCGCCTTCGCAGCTAAGCCTGCTGCACGAGGAGTTGCAGCCTGATGCAGTTCCTCTAACTACCAATCCGCTGGAAGGTGGCATCGGATAAGGTTGCTAGCGAGCAGACACGTATTTATTGAAAATAAAACAGAGGGCTTCCATACGGAAGCCCTCTGTTTTAGCGTTACAGCTTGTTGCAACAGGCGTGCAATCGTTGTCTGGTATAAGCTTAATCCAATAAGTTCCTTCCTTACTTCGCTAATGGGCGCTCCGTTAAGATTTCGGTAACGGTGCCGATAGCGCCAAAATGAATGGCGAGCTTGTTGGCGGCAGAACGCGGATGTCCTGCTTCGCACTGCGGGCCCGACTCCAGGTAATAATAGTACGTTTTTTCAGTTTGCTCAGCTAGCTCTTCCTCATCCGGGCGGCCCAGCAACCTCTCCACAGTAGCTGTGGTCTTGCCATAAAGCTGCCCCTTCTGGTTTATAATGGCTTTTGCCTGCTCGCTGCGTTTATTTTGGCAACCGTACGTATCCTGCACCCAAATAGCAGTATTCAAACCTGATAAGGAAGCTCCAGACTGGTTGCAAGACGTTAGTAACAGCAAGCAAACGCTAAGAGTGGAGAGAGAACGAAACAACATAGAGCTGGAGCGTAGGAACTGGAAATGTGAGAGCGGAAGTTGTGAAAACTTGAGGAAGTTACTTTAAAGTACTATTATTGTAGTTCAGGACTTTTGTAGAGTAACAGTTGCCACTTCATTTCGCTTTTGTTTGACTGCTCAGCCGATGACCAAGGTACCGACTGCTTTTACTTCGCTACTGCTTGCCGCATGTTTGCTTTGCTCAGCGCCTGTTTCCAGCTCACGAGCGTTGCCGCCCACTAAGCCAACCCCGGAAACACGCACAACCGTATACATGGCTGCTTTCGAGCAGCACGTGGCAAGCAGCTACATAAAGACGAAGCTCGTGAATTACGGCGTACCAGCCAATGTTTACCGGGAAGCCCTCATGGGGTATTATGCGCTCAGCCAGCGTGGCCAAGTGGCTCCCAGTCAGCACACGCTCACTATCATCGACTTCGAGCGCCCGAGCCGGCAAAAGCGGCTGTGGGTAATCGACCTGAAAAAACAGGCCGTACTCTTCCATACGCTGGTCGCCCACGGCAAAAACACCGGCGCCGACTTGGCACACGCGTTTTCCAACCAAGAAGGCTCCGAGAAGAGCAGCCTGGGCTTCTACGTTACCGGCCAGACCTACCAAGGCAAACACGGCCTCTCACTGAAGCTGCACGGCCAGGACCCCGGCTACAATACCAACGCAGCCAGCCGTTCAGTAGTCGTGCACGGTGCCGACTATGTGAGTGAAGAATTTGTGCGGCAGCATGGTCGGTTGGGCCGCAGCCAAGGCTGCCCAGCACTGCCTGTTCACCAAAGCTCGGCCATTATTCGTGCTATCAAAGGCGGCAGCGTAATATTCGCGCACGGCCCGAGCGTGGTACGTTATCATTCCAACTGGCTGCAACTAAATACCGCCCTTTTGGCATTCGCTCAGCAGCAGGGCTTGGCCGGTAGCTGATACCAGCGCGAAGGCACTAGCCCGGAAACACGTCGCCCCGGCACGTGAGTTGTCTTACTCTTCACGAGTAGTTAACTCACGTGCCGGGGCGACGTATAATTAAGCCCGGTCGCTGGTAGTCTTGACTAAGTTGATGCCGGCGAAAAAGAAAATCAGGCCCACGCCAAACGGAACCAGGGAGTTGATTTTGCTTAGATTGACGCCGGCTACGTGCAAGAAACCTAGCGCCCCGTAAATAATGCCGATGATACCCAGGATGGTAAGCAAAGAGCCGAAAGTGCGTTTCTGGTTCATAATGGTGCTGAAGTAAGAGTATGTGAGAAAACAGGAAAAGGGAGAATGTGCCTGATACGGTAGTCGCCCGCATTTGGGTATATAGCAGCTGGGCAACTCTTCTATCAGAGGTGCGTTACAAGCCCAACAGCCCACTTAGAGGCTGAAATTCGTCCTGCTTTTTTCTGCCATTGTACCATGAGAGGAAATCTTCGTTTTGTCGTTGCCATTCTGATGGCCGCCTTCGCCTTCGTGACTTATTACTGCAAACGCTCGGTAAACGAAGTGACCGGTGAAGTGCAACACGTAAACATGACGGCCGACCAGGAAATAGCCCTGGGCCTACAAGCCGCTCCCCAAATGGCACAGCAATACGGTGGTCTGCATCCCGACAAGCAAGCTGCCGCCCGCGTAGAGGAAATTGGTCAGCAGATTGTACGCAGCACAAAAGCCAGCCAAAGCCCTTATAAATTTCAGTTTCACTTGCTAGCCGATGAAAACACCATCAACGCTTTTGCGCTGCCGGGTGGCCAGGTATTTATTACGGCTGGTCTGCTGAAGAATCTTTCCAGTGAAGGCCAGGTGGCCGGGGTACTGGCCCACGAAATCGGGCACGTAGTAGGGCGTCACTCCGCCGAGCAGATTGCCAAGTCGCAGCTGACGCAGGGCCTGACCGGCGCGGCTGCCATTGGCATGTACGACCCCGACCGGCCCGGCACGATGGCGGCATCAGCCGCAGCTGCTATGGTTGGCAAGCTGCTAACGTTGCGCTTCGGGCGCGAGGACGAGTTAGAGGCCGACCGTTTGGCCGTAGATTATACGCCCCAAGCCGGCTACGACCCTCGCTCCATGATTAAGGTAATGCAGATTCTGGAGCAGAAAGGTGGCAGCGGGGGCCAGCCCGAGTTCCTGAGCACGCACCCGAACCCCGGCAACCGCATAGGCGAGTTGGAGCAAGAAATCAATGCCGAATTTCCGCAGGGAGTACCTGGCAACCTAAAGCAGTAAGTTGAGTGTAGAGAGTCTACGGCTTTTTCAGCCCGTTTCTTCATGACCAACCAGACCCCGCCGCTACTCAACCTACTGTTCGTGCTGAATCCGGTTTCTGGCGACATCGACAAGGCCACCCTCGAACAGACCATAACCGATTATTGTACCGAGCGAGGCCGAACAGCTAACTTTCACCATACCACCGGCGACGACGACCTAGAAAACTTGCGCGCCAAACTGGCCGCGCGTACCTATGATGCGGTTTTTGCAGCCGGTGGTGATGGTACCGTTAGTCTGGTAGCCGAAGCGCTGCTGGGGCAGACTACGCCGCTTGGTATTCTGCCGCTTGGCTCCGGCAACGGGCTGTCGAAGGACTTAGGTGTTCCGCAGGATACACAGGAAGCCTTGCAGCTCATCTGGCGAAACGAGGAGCGAGTTATCGACACGCTCCAAGTAGGGGGGCAGTTCTCGGCGCATTTGGCCGATTTGGGCTTTAATGCCTTGGTAGTGGAGCGCTTTGATAAAGGGGATACGCGCGGGCCGGGGGCGTACATCCGCATTGCCACGCAGGAATATCTAAGCTACGAGCCGGCCACCTACCGCATAGAAACCGATTTGGAAACGTGGCAAGGCCAAGCCTTCATGGTGACCATTGCCAATGCTAATACATTTGGTAGCAACGTAGTTATCAACCCCAACAGCGACCTGGACGATGGGCAGTTTGAAATCTGCTTGATTGAGCCTTTCCCTGCCGCGGCCGCCCCCGGTATTTTGTATCGGCTCTACAACAGCGAGTTCGACGAATCCAACTATACGCGGCGGCTGTGCTGCCGTACCGCATCCATATCGGTGCCGGATGCGCAGGAGGTACTGGTGCAGATTGATGGTGAACCCCAAACCCTGCCTAGCCCAGTGAAAATAACGATTAACCCGCAAAGCCTACGGGTGCTGGTGCCACTACCGGCCAAAGCGAAATAGTTGGCTTTTCAGGCTGGAAGTAGTGGTTTCTTTACTATCGAAGGCGCTACTAAAGGCGGCGCTATAACGGGGCCGGGTACGAGGCGTTGGCGGAAAACCTCGGAGTTTTCCTGATGGCTGGCTGGCTCCAGAGTACGGAGCCACACCTCGCCGTTATCGTAGAAATCGACACTGAAAAACCCTTTGTGCTCGTGCACGAAAGTAGCCGTGCCGCCTTTCTGCACGAAGGCTGTTTTGCTGCCTGCGCCGCTCACCAGGTAGTGCCCGCCGTGCCGCTCGAAATATTGCAGGTTGTGGTCGTGGCCGGCGGCATAAATAACGTTGGGAAACTGGTGCAGTACCCGCAGCAAGCGGCGCCGCATTTTACGGTAGCGCGGGTGCGCCATGTCCTCGGCAGCGCCCACTACTTTGCGGTAGAGGGGTAGCAGTGAGCCAATAAGTGGCAGCGGTACGTACGCCCGTTTGTGTACCGTAGTGAGCGGAAAAACGTGTTGCTTGGCCGTGAACTTACCACCGTGCATGGCATTGGAATAAAGCGGGTGGTGCCCGGCCACTAGCACCCGTTGATGCCGATTGGCCTCCAGGATTTGGTGCAGCTGCCGGAAGGGCTCCTTGGGGTCGGCGGCGGGGCGGGCACCTTGCTGTACCCACCATTGGGTGTTTAGCACCACTAGTAGCACACCGTCGGCTAGCGGCAGGGTAACCGGGCCAGGCACCCCACCTTGAGGAAGGTAAAGCGCGGTTGGCAGGTGCTCAGCAACGTATGCCTCTTGTCGTAGCAGATATTCGTAACCATCGGGGCGGCCTTTGTTCCAGTCGTGGTTGCCACTCAAAAGCACCACGCGGCCCGGAAAATTGCCTACCGCATCAAGCAAAGCAGTGAGCCGCTTTTCGGCAGCGGAGCGGGCGGGGCTATCGGGCGCGGGCAGCCCAACGGGGTACACATTGTCGCCGAGAATAACGACGGTACCTGCGGGGCCTGTGCTCTGCTGCCAGCTAGCCAGCAGTTGCAGAATCGGGTCGGTGCCATCGGTGGCCACTGCGCCAGGGTCGCCGAGCAGGGCTACACGGTGCAGCAGGGTAGCGGTGGGAGCAGGAAAGTGCTGGTGCCAATCGTTGCGGGAAGGGGCCACGTAGGGCCGCCGCCGGTACTGCCGCTCCTGCCAAAAGCGCATCAGCAGCCAGAGCGCCAGCACCGCGCCAGCCGCTAGAAACAGATACGGCAACAGGGAAAGAGTAGCAGTCAGCGACATAGGAAACGAAAAGGGGTTTCCATCTATACGTGCAAACCAACTGCTTCCGTTCGTTTACCCTGCTATTATCAGAAATTTGGTGGGGTAAGATTCTTGAAGTGCCCGTTTAGCCGCACTCGCTCTTTCAGCCGCTCGGTTTCCATGAGCACCGGCAGAATGTGGTCTAGGTGTTCCAGCACAATCTCCTGCCGTTCCACCTCAGTGCCGGCTTCCAGCAGCTGGTATTCCTGCTCGGTGCTCAAACCCAAATGATGCGCCACGTCATAAATCCGATAATCGGGTGGAAGCTCCTGCATCAGCTTGCGTAGACCCAATACATCGTACAGATGCTGTAGATGGCTGGCAATGCGGCTCTGTAGCACTGCATCCGGACGAACATCATCGAGTATATCTTCCACTAAACCACCCGCATAGAGCTTGCCGGGCGCCTGCCGGTAGAATTCCGTCACTCGAAACAACCCAATGGCGCGGGTCCGGATGTCCATCTCGCCGCTGGCGTAGTTCTTTTCCACGTCAAGCAACTGCATTTCCGTACCCAGCATGCTCACCGACTCGTTGAGAAACGGCGGAATTCCGAACGTAATACCTTCGCTGATACAGTCGCGCACCAGCTGGCGGTAGCGAGGCTCGAAGATGTGCAGGTTGAGCTTCTCACCGGGGAAGACCACAAGGTTAAGCGGAAACAGGGCAAGCTGACGCATACGAGCTAGTAAGGAAATTGTGTTCTAGGTATCAAAACGCCTGTTCTGGCACCACTTGCAAATAAGCAAAGTAGAACTGATTAGTTTCGGAAGGTCTTAATTTCTTGGCAAGATGTGGAAGCTAAGTCCATAGCAACCCAGTCCGACCGGTGCAGTGCGCCTTGCACTTCAAGGTTCAGTAGCTTTTGCCGTGAGTTAGCTTGAGTACTTGGTTGGTGAGCCCAGGTATCCGTTTCAAAAACCGGATGGCAAGGGTTGTTAAGGCGGGTCGCCCAAAAAACTGATGGATTAGCCGCCCTGCGGTAATGCGCAGCAGCAGCAAGCGCCGCCAGGCTTGGGTGTATTGCTGCTCTAATTCAGGGCGTGAAATACGGCCATCCAGGTAGTCAAGCAGCAGGCCATACAACAGGAAACTGGCGTTCATCCCCATGCTCATGCCATTACCGGCCAACGGAGCAATGGTTCCCGCTGCATCACCGAGCAGCAGCACGTGGGTTTCCACAGTGGACCGTTCACGAAACGTAATCTGGGAAATGACAATGGGCGGCTTGCCAGCTCGTTGCGCCTCCTGGAGGTAGGGGCGCAGCAACGGGTTCTGCATGAGGACTTGGCGCTCCATCTCGGCTACGCTATTCCCGTGGGCCCGTAGATTGCGCACATCACTGATGTAGCTGCAATTAGTGAGCCCGCCCGGCACCGGCGAAAGCCCACAATAGCCATCTTTGAAATTATGCATTTCCACCAAGTCGCGGGGAAAATCGGGGACTTGCAGATGATATTTGACGGCTACAAACTGGCGACCCTGACGGCTGGATTCCAGAAAACTACGCTTGAGCTTGCTGTCGAGGTTGGCATGCTTGCCCCAGGCCCCGCAGGCAGTGCGCGCCCGGTAAGTAGCCCCGCCTGCCACTGTAATGGTCAGTTGCTCGTTGGCAAATACCACGTCCGTTACTTTGGTGCCTTCCTGAATGGTGGCGCCATGCTGAACCGCCAGGCGGGCCAGCAGCTGGTCTAGCTCGTACCGGGTGATGCCTAAGCCGCCAATATCCAAGGGGTGATGCAGGGCCTCGCCGGTGGGCGAGGACACGGTAAAGCGCGTCATTTTCGGCAGGTTCATTTCAGCCAGCGGCACCCCAATGCGGCACAGGAAATCATAGTTCTCCATTGAAATGTACTCGCCACAAACGCGGTGAAACGGGTACGTTTCCTTCTCGAACAGCACCACTGTTCGCCCTGCCTGCGCCAATTGCAGCGCCAGCGTCAGGCCCGACACGCCCCCACCAATTATGGCGCAGTCGTAGAGTTCAGTCAAAGTTTTCGGGGCCGTACGGGGCAGGCTAGAGGGAAGAACCGACATACTGCGGAATAATAGCTAAATGGATAGGTGCAGGAGGAAAGGGCGTACCTACACCGCACTCCGCCTGGTCTTTCTCCCTGTTGTTTGGCTGGGCTGATTGCTGCTCCGTAGGATGCGCGTGGCGAAAAGTACGCTGGCCGCCACCAGGCTCGTGTAGGCGGTGGCTTTTAGCCACTGGGGCACCAGCATGCCGTTTTCCTTGAGCACGGCGGCAGCGGCGGTTTCGTCTTTTGCGGCAATTTTCTGGTTGATTGTTTTGTAGCCTTGGGCTATGTACGCCACGGCGCCGGCCAGTGGCAACAAACCCAGATAGGCTACTTTCGGTAGTTTTTCAACCTTGAATAAGTAGGTGAAGCTGCCTAGGGCCAGCAGCCCCGCGCCGCCGGTTATAGCCTGCGCTACGCGCATGCTGTGGTGCAAGCCCAGCGCCACAATGGCGGTGTGCAGACCGGCCGCACGGTCTTCGGGGTAGTCCTCCGCATTATTGAGCATGAGCACACCCACTTGGAGCAGGCCGTAGGCGGCAGCCAAGGTCAGTACGGCTGGTTGGGGGAAGTGCGTGACCAAACTGCTGGTGTAGGCCATCGGGCCAAAGAAAATAACAGCCCATTGCGCGGCTAACTGCCATACCCCGCGCGATTTGAAGTGCAAGGGCCGCCACGAATACTGGAAACCCAGCGCCCAGCCAATAACGGTGAGCGGTACAAACTGCCACCGCCCGGTGCGTTGCGTCAGCCAGACGCTAACCAGCACGGTACTCGCCACCGAAGCGCGCATTTGCCACCGCACGCCCCCTTCGCCTAGCTCAAACACGGCATTGGATAAGTGGCTTTTGTACACCGCATCCACGCGCCGGTCGGCGTAGGCATTCACCAGGTCCCCGAAGTTGAAGAGCAGATAGATGCCCGCCAGCCCTACGTACAGCTCCGGCTTTTTCAGAAACCGAAAATCCTCGGCACTGAGCAGAACAGGAATCAGGAAAATAGGAATCTCCGCTATCAGAAACTCAGTGCGGCGTAGCGTTTTACTGTTTTTCAGGAACTGCGCCAAGCCGCGGTGCGCTGGCCGCGCCAGCAGGTTGATGCGCTGAATATGACGCTCATTGGGGTTCAGAAACGCGTCGCGGCCGTGGAGTAGGACGTGGTTATCCGCCAGTACAATGTCGTTGTCGGCCCAGGTGTGGATGTAGAACACCTCGGGGGCGTAAAGGGCGGCTTGCAATTCGCCTATCAGATCGGCTTGCTCGGTGGGCGTGGCATCCAGCACTTCCACGCTCACGGGATTCAAGTCGTGTACTGGCTCGGCGAAACGCAGGGTGGCCTCGCCCGTAACGGGGTGGGCTTGCACTAAGCGCTGGGTGAGGGTGCCACCATAGTGCACTATTTTTTCGGTGCGGTAGCGTAGGGTAGCCTGTTGCCAGCGGCTGCGTTGCGCAGCGGTGGCACGGGCCAGCACTCGGCTGGTATCAGCGAAGGTGGTGCCGCCACGGTCCTCGGGGCGGGGGGCTTTCACGCACTGAAAGAAGATGAGGTACGGAATGCGGCCAATAAAAGCGCCGTCCCAATGCAGTGGTACAGCACTAGGCGTATAAAGATAGTTCTTGGCATCAGGCTTCACCTTCAGCTCGTTGATGGCGCCGAACGGCCATTGAAGCGGCTCGCCTAGCTGCTGGGCATAAAGCGCAAACTGTGTCTTATCAAATAAGTTGAACCCCCGAAAAATAAGAATCCGGTGTGCCTGCACCCATTCCATGATTTGGTCGGCTGCAATGTTGGCTATGGTTTGGCCAGCAGTAGTGGCTCGCACGAGCAAGCCGAAGGGTACTTGGGGTTCGAGGGAATAGGCAGGCATAGGATAATAGGAAAGCGGTAGGGGCGCTTGGCTGTAGAGCACCGTAGTAAAGGTGCAAAGCAGCAGCGGGCCAACCAGTTGATAATTCGGACGGGTTGGTTAAGAATTCGGGCTGGCTACAAAGTGATTGGGACGCCCGTTCTTTTCTACGAGTTCTGCGCCCAGCTCTTCGGCCTGATAGCGTTTCATCAGCACGTAGTCGTTGTTGCGCAGTACTACCACGCCGTGCCAGGGCGTCAGCCAGTCGTCTACGGCGCGCGTAATGCGTAGCCCGATCTTGTCGGAATACGGATGCTGCGGGTGGATGCTGAGGCGTACCGCGTGCGGAAATTCCTGGGCCAATAGCCGCGTCCAGGCATTGCTGCGACGGATAACTTCGTACGCCACTTCCTTGCTTTCCTCTTTCACCCGGTTTTTGCTTTTCTCGGGTGCCAGCACTAAGCCATCTTCCGACACGAAGCGGTGAATACCGTTGAACATCGCGCGGTGGTGTTCGGTGTCGCGCACCCTGGCTCTAAGGTCGTCTAGCGGCTCGCCGTATTGGGCCACTATCCAGGCGCGAGCCTCATCGAAGGAGGTGGTAGTTAGCAGGTCTTCCAGGTTGAGCACTTCCAGGTCGGGGGTGCCTAGCTGCTGCAGTTGCTGTTTCAGCACGTCGTTGTAGGCCGATACGTCTGCGTCGCTCACCTGCACCAAATCGGCGAATACGCGTCCATCGGCGCAAATAGTGAGGCGGGCGCCCGGCGCGTACACCTGCCGAATGTCGGTGCAAAGGCTTTGCAGAAACGTCAGCGCAATTTCTTCCCCAAGGTCAGGCAGCTTACCTAGCACTTTGCGCGGGTTCGGCGACTTGGCTGGGAAGGCCGGCAAAATCAAGTGAATCGGCAGGTTCTGGCTGATGTAGTACTGTAGCTTGGGCAGCTGCAAGGCAATACTCTGCTCGTCGGGCACAGCGGACTGGTCGGGGCCACTAAGCAATACTTTGCGGTGGAGTAGCAGCAGCTTTGCGATGCGCCGAGCGACATTGAAATCCACGGCCGGGGCTACGCCCATAAATTGCTCTAACGCTGGCGCTACCTGCCCAAGCAGCAAGGGGCCGAGCATAGTGGAGAGTTGCGGAGTGGCCAGGGCCAGCCCGGCGCTCAGTAGTTCTAGCAGTTGATTGGTGGCCTGTCCATCGGTTGAGCGGTCGAGCAGGCGTAATCCTAACACGCCCCAATGGGTGGCGTAGAGTGCCTGCGTCAGCTGCGCGGTGAGGGCTTCGGCCGGCGCATCCGTAGCACCCCGGACCACCATTTCAAACAAGGCTAGCCCGCGCAGCCGGACACTTTCCGTTTCAGGGCTGAGCACGCCGATAGGCGCTTCGGCATCGAGCAGCGTAGCTAGCTGCGAGCGTAATAAGCGGTAGTGCGGCACCAGCAAAGCTAATTTCCACTGCACCAGCGCCTGAAAACGCTGGGCTATAGACCCAGCCGGCAAGTCAGGTACACTGGCTTCTAAGTCGTTGTGGATGCGCTGGTAGAGGCCAAGGATAAAGTCGTTTTTGGAACCGAAATGCTGGTAGGTATCAGCTAAGGACTGCTTGGCCGCGGTGGCAATGTCGGCAACCGAAACGGCGCTGTACCCCTGCGCTTCAAAAAGACGCAAACCGGTATCAAGCAAGTGCCAACGAGTGGAGGCAACGGGAAACTGGGAGGCAGACTGGGCGGCCATCAAAACAAGCGAAGAAGAAATACACGGCCGTCACGTGCGGCAGACGAAAGGTAGTACAGTGGCAGCCAGACAGTATAAAAAACTAGTACGGGCTTACCGAACCGATGACTCCCGAATGACCAGCTGAGTGGTGAGTACGGCTTGGCGGGGCGCAGGCGCCGCTTGGGCATTTACCTGTTCTAGAAACAGTAACCCTGCTTCCCGGCCCATTTCATACGTGGGGTGCATTACCGAGGTCAGCGTAGGCTCTACTACCGTGGCATGAAACTCGTCGGTGAAGCCCACCAGCCCTACGTCGTTGGGGATGCGCAGGCCCTGCCGCTTGATTTCCTTCATGGCGGCAAAGGCCGTGGTATCGTTCACCCCGAAAATAGCATCGGGGCGGACTGGGAGGGCCAGCAGTTGCCGGGTGGCTTCGGTGGCACTTGGTATGCTCAGGTCGCAGTGCACCAGCAGACTTTCATCGAAGGCGAGGTCGCACTCGGCCAGGCCCTGTTGGTAGCCCTGGATTCGTTCCTGCGTGATGTTGAGCTGGGCCGGCCCCGCAATGTGGGCAATCCGGCGGTAGCCGCTCTCGAAAAAGTGGCGCGTAATGCGGCGGGCCGCTTCCAGGTTGTCAACCACCACCGTCGAAACTTCTTCGGGGCGGCAAATCCGGTCGAAGAACACCAGCGGTACTTGCTCTTCTATCAGGTTGCTGAAGTGAGCGTAATCCTGGGTTTCCTGCGCCAGGCACATGATAATGCCCGCCACGCGCAGCTTCAACAGGTTGTCGAGGCACTCTTTTTCCTTCTCGGCACTCTCATAGCTGCACCGAATCACGATGTAGTAGCCGTGCTCGTTGGCTACGCTCTCGATGCCGCTGATGATGGAAGAGAAGAAATACGTGACCAGGTCGGGCACGATGACGCCAATGGTATTCGACTGGTGCTTGAGCAGCCCAATGGCCAGCGGATTGGGGCTGTAATCAAGCTCCTGCGCCAGTTCCTGCACTTTCTGGGTTAGCTCGGCGCTGATATCGGGGTGGTTGCGCAACGCCCGCGAAACCGTGGAAATAGACACATTTAACGTCTGGGCCAGGGTTTTCAGAGAGACGTGCCGTTTGCTCATGCTACCACTTGTATAAGAAGGTGAAACTGAATTGAAGCTTCTGCCACAGAAAGCAGGTGCCGCCATCAGAAGGGCCCCAATTTCCACTTCTGCGGCAAGAGAAAAACAATGTTACCGTAATTTTCTTTCACAAACCTTTGCGCAAAGCTTTGCGGAATTATCTTAAAGACAACCGATTGTGTGGGCTTGCGCGGCTTCTACTTTTGCCTGCACTGGCCAGCTTAGCTGAAGAGCAAGCGGCGGCTGGTGTCATCTTCACCACGGCACGTATGGAGCGCAGAAAATTAGGGAAAACAGGCATGGAAGTTTCCTGCCTGAGTTTGGGAGCTTCGTCGCTGGGCGGGGTCTTTCACGATATCAATGAGCAGCAGGGCATTGAAACGGTCTGCACCGCCGTCGAAAACGGCATCAATTTCATTGATGTATCGCCCTACTATGGCTTTCTGAAGGCCGAAACTGTGCTGGGCAAGGCGCTGCAACAGCTACCGCGCGACCAGTATTACCTATCCACCAAAGTGGGCCGCTACGGGCAGAACGGGGTGAAAAGCTGGGACTACAGCGGGGCGCGCGCCGTGCAAAGCGTGGAGGAAAGCCTGGCCCGCCTGCACCTCGACTACATCGACCTGATCAACGTGCACGACATTGAGTTCAGTGACTTAGACCAGGTTATCAACGAGACGCTGCCCGCGTTGCAGTCGATGAAGGCGGCCGGCGTGGTGGGGCATGTGGGCATTACCGGGCTGCCGCTGGAGCAGCTGCGCTACATAATTGAGCGGGTGCCGCCCAGCACCGTGGAAACCGTGCTATCCTTCTGCCACTACTGCCTCAACGATACGGCGTTGGAAGACTATGTGCCGTTTTTCGAGGCCCAGGGGGTAGGTGTTATCAATGCCTCGCCGCTGGCCATGGGCATGCTCTCGGAGCGCGGCGCGCCCGACTGGCATCCGGCTTCCGAGCAGGTGCAGGAGCACGCCCGGCAGGCGGCAGCCTTTTGCAAAAGCCAGAGCTACCCCATCGAGAAGCTCGCCATTCAATTCTCGGTCAGTAACCCGCAAATTGCCACTACGCTGGTCAGCACCGCCACGCCCGATAACATACTGCGCA
Source organism: Hymenobacter telluris (assembly GCF_017313265.1). GTDB lineage: Bacteria > Bacteroidota > Bacteroidia > Cytophagales > Hymenobacteraceae > Hymenobacter > Hymenobacter telluris. The sequence goes on from NZ_JAFLQZ010000008.1 coordinate 225,395, forward strand.
ATATCCGGTGGGCCACCGAGCCCCTCGACCCGATGCTGCTAAAGCAAGTGCAGCAGATTTTGCAGCCGGTGCTGAACGAAACCTGGGAAAACTCGTGAGGTAGCGGTGCGTTACCTTGCCTCACCAACCGCAAATTCCTACCACCATGAAAATTGACGCTCATCAGCATTTCTGGCAGTACCACCCCGTGCGCGACGCCTGGATCAACCAGGAAATGGCCGTCATTCAGCGCGACTTTTTACCCACCGATTTGCAGCCGCTGTTAACCCGCAACGGCCTGGATGGCTGCGTGGTAGTGCAGTCCGACCAGTCGGAAGCGGAAAACGAGTTTCAGTTGGCCAATGCCGCGCAGCACAGCTTTATTAAAGGCGTGGTCGGCTGGGTAGATTTGCAGGCCGAAAACGTAACCGAGCGGCTGAGCTACTATAGGCAGTTCGAGAAGCTGAAGGGCTTCCGGCACGTGTTGCAGGGTGAGGCCAACCGGGCCCTCATGCTGACGCCCGACTTCCGGCGGGGCATTGCGGCGCTGGAGCCGCTGAACTTCACCTACGACCTACTGATTTTCCCCGACCAGCTGGCGTATTCGCAGGAACTGGTAGCGGCTTTTCCTAACCAGCGGTTCGTGCTCGACCACATTGCCAAGCCCGACATCAAAGCGCAGCAGATTGAGCAATGGGCCGCCGACCTTGAAGCCCTGGCCGCTCACGAAAACGTATGGTGCAAGGTGTCGGGCATGGTGACGGAAGCCCGCTGGCAGGCCTGGCAGTCCTGCGACTTCCGGCCTTACCTGGATACCGTGTTCGAAGCTTTCGGGACCAGCCGGGTGATGTTTGGCTCCGACTGGCCGGTGTGCGAGGTGGCCGGCGGCTACGATGCCGTGGTGCAGCTGGCGCAGGAGTATCTGGCCGGTTTTTCAACGCACGAACAAGCCCTGTTCTGGGGCGATACGGCTGCCGCTTTTTATTCGCTTTAGGCTGATGTTGGTTGTTGAGGGGCTGCATGGTAGCAAGCATTTGAATTGCGACTTATTACAAGAACGTCATGCTTTATCTGGCGTCCGCTTGCCGAAGCATGACACCCTTTTCGTTCAACCAGCAACAATCAGCCAACAACAATCAACCATTAGCAATGAACACTCTCGTTTGTATTGAACCCGGCCAATTCGCGTATGAAACCCGCCCCATGCCGGTGGCCGAAGAAGGCCAGGCCTTGCTGCGGATTCGGCGCATTGGCATCTGCGGCACCGATTTGCACGCTTACGAAGGCACCCAGCCGTTTTTCGCGTATCCGCGGGTGCTGGGGCACGAGCTGGCCGGCGAGCTGGCCTCGGACGTACCGGGTTTCGAGCTGGGCGAAGCCGTAACGTTTATCCCGTATTTCAACTGCGGCGTGTGCATTGCCTGCCGCTCAGGTTTGCCTAACTGCTGCACGCAAATGAACGTGTGCGGCGTACACTCCGACGGGGGCATGGGCGAATATCTGTCGGTGCCGGCGTACTCATTGGTGCACGGGCAGGGGCTGAGCTTTGATGAGCTGGCGTTGGTGGAGCCGCTGGCCATTGGGGCGCACGGCGTGCGGCGGGCCGGCGTGAAGCCCGGCGAGTACGTGCTGGTAGTAGGAGCGGGGCCTATTGGGCTGGGCATCATGGAGTTTGCCCGCATTGCCGGGGCCCACGTTATTGCCCTCGACATCAACGAGCAGCGCCTGGCCTTCTGCAAAAACCGGCTGCAAGTGGCGCACACCATCAACGCCCAGGCCCCCGACGTGCTCGACCAGCTCCGCCGCATCACCAACGGCGACATGCCCACGGTGGTAATCGATGCCACGGGTAGCTTAAAGGCCATCAACAACGGGTTTAACTATCTGGCCCACGGTGGGCGCTACGTGCTGGTGGGTTTGCAGAAAGGCGAGTTAAGCTTCTCACACCCCGAGTTTCACAAGCGCGAAGCCACGCTCATGAGCAGCCGCAACGCCACCCGCGAGGATTTCGAGCACGTTATTGCGTCCATGAAGGCCGGGCTGGTGCAGCCGACCACCTACATCACCCACCGGGTGCCGTTTGGGGAGGTGCAGCAGGAATTTGCCAGCTGGCTCAACCCCGCTACCGGCGTCATCAAGGCCATGGTCGAGCTGACGTAGGAAGTCGTTGGGGCACGGCTGAGCGGGTTGGCAGGGCACTAGCAGCTGCCAGGGAAATTTCTCGTTGGAAGCCCTGAAACTCCTACTTTTGCCGCTCCCGTGGCTGTTTCGGCCGGGGGCGGCAATAAGGATATTTCGGTTTGGCAGTGGATTACAAAAAAGTGTGGCGGCAGACCCGGCAGGTGCTGTTGCAAGTGGTGGCGGCGCTGTTTCTGACGTCGGTGGTGTGGGTGCTGCTGTACCGCTGGGTGTCGCCGCCGGCTACCTGGCTGATGCTGGACCGCCGCGCGTATGCGCCCGTGGGCAAGGGCTACTACGGTATTCAGGAGGAAGACCGCCGCATCAACTACTACTTCAAAACCCTGGATGAAGTGTCGCCGGAGGTGCCACTGGCGCTGATTGCCGCCGAAGACCAGCGCTTTTTGCTGCATCACGGCTTCGATGGCAATGCCTTATGGAGCGCGGCCAAGTATAACCTCAGCGGCGGCAAGAAGCTGCGCGGCGGCAGCACTATCTCGCAGCAAGTCGCCAAAAACGTGTTTCTGTGGCAGGGCCGCAGTTACGTCCGCAAAGCCGCCGAGGCGTATTTCACGGTGCTCATCGAGCTGCTCTGGGATAAGCAGCGCATCATGGAAATGTATTTGAGCGTGGCCGAAATGGGCGACTGTACCTTCGGCGTAGAAGCCGCTTCCCAGCGCTACTTCCATAAGTCGGCCGATAAAATAACCGCCAAAGAAGCCGCTTTGCTGGCCGGCGTACTGCCCAATCCGTTGCGTTTCCGAGCCAGCAACCCCGGCCCACAAGCCCGCGCCAAGCAGCAGCGGGTATTGCGCAACATGCGCCGCCTGGGCGGCAAGAAGTATGTGGCAGAGTTGGTAGGGGAGGAGTAATTGCAGTTGCATAAGCGTAAAAAGATCATAGCCGATGGGTGCTGTTACTCCGACGCAGGAGCAATCTGATTTCTTTCGTTTAATGATTACACTCAGATTCCTCCTGCGTCGGAAGGACAGGCGCCGTATTGTATCTTGAGCGGCATGAAGCTACTTCTCGCATTGCCCTCGTTGGCGCTACTTGCCGCCTGCACTTCCGCGCCGGCCACTACTGCCGCTGAAACGCCGGCCGAAACGCGCCGCGCCATCATCCAACTGCTGACCACCCAAACCGCCGCCTGGAACCGCGGCGACGTGGCCAACTTCATGAAGGGCTACTGGGAGTCCGATTCGTTGGTGTTTATTGGCAAGAGCGGCCTTACTTACGGCTGGCAGCCTACCCTCGACAACTACCGCCGGAGCTACCCCAACCCCGCTGCCATGGGCCAGCTCCGCTTCGCCAACCTGCGCGTCACGCCCGACGGGCCCGATGCGGCGCACGTAGTCGGGCAGTGGCACCTCACCCGCCCTGGCCTCGGTGACTTACAAGGCCAGTACCTATTGGTGCTGCGTCGCCTCAATGGCCAATGGGTTATCGTAGCCGACCACTCCAGCTGAAGGTGAAATAGTGAAGTGGTGAGATGGTGAGTTTGATGTTCTGGTTTCGCCTATTTCGCCGCTTTAACGTTATACTTTCCTTCTCTCCTCTTTTCTTTTTCTTCGCTTTTCCTTTTTTGGTTTTCTCGTTCCTTTTTCCT
>NZ_JAFLQZ010000009.1 GCF_017313265.1 Hymenobacter telluris
CCGCCCAGCACCGGCCAGGTGTTGCTGGATGGCCGGCCGCTGTCGGGTTTTGATAGTACCCAGCTAGCCCGGCAGCGGGCGGTAATGTCGCAGGAAATTCACCTGGCTTTTCCGCTCAGCGTGCAGGACGTGGTGCTGATGGGCCGCTACCCGCATTTCCAGCGCCGCCCCACCCGCCACGACCAGCACATTGCGCAGCAGGCCCTGGCCGACCTGGGCATGACGGATTTTGCCGGGCGCGACTATTCCACGCTGAGCGGTGGCGAAGCCCAGAAAGTGCAGATGGCCCGGGTGCTGGCCCAGATTTGGGAGGCACCTGCCCAGGGTAGCCGGGTGCTGCTGCTCGATGAGCCCGTATCCAGCCTCGATATTCAGTACCAACACCAGCTCCTGCAACGAGCCCGGCAGCTTGCTCACGCCCAAGCCATTGTGGTTGCCATCCTGCACGACCTCAACCTGGCCCTACGGTATGCCGACCGGCTGGTGCTAATCAAGAACGGCCAGATTTACGCCAACCTAGCAAATCCGCTTGACCTCACCGAGCAACTCCTGCGCGACGTATTTGCAGTGGATATGCACCTCATTACCAATCCGTACACCCAAAAGCCAGTAATTGTAGTGGCCAATTAGGTAGTGTTGTCGTTAGTGGTAAGCCGTTTGCTGTCCGAGCACAGCCTGGTACAGACCATTGGTGATGAAATTGATTGGTTGGCGGTTTTCCTGAAGGGCCTTTGCTGAATGCGGAGTACCCGTTTATAGCCAGGATACTCTTGAATCTTTCGGCTAACCAGATTTTGGGGCCACCTTTAAGGTCCGTTTTACAAGCGCCGCACGTGATGAACGACACCGAACAGCAAGAGCGAGAATACCTGGAAGAAATAAAGGAGCAACTGACACTGGCTATTCGGCGGGTTGACGACGCAGTTAAGCAGTCTTCCGCCGAGCTCCGGCAGCAAAAGCACTACATCCACGAGCACCAGTCCAGCATGGACGACGCCGACATGGTGGCCGCGGGCCAATCCATTAACCGCATGGCCTTTACCGGCGAAGCTGCCGTGTCGCGCAAGCGCAAGCTCCTCAAGCTGGGGCAGTCGCCGTACTTTGGCCGGGTAGATTTCGCTGCAAAAAATCAGGCCGTAACGCCGGTTTACATCGGTATTCACTCTTTCCTCGACGAGCGGCAGCGCCGTAACCTAATCTACGATTGGCGGGCGCCCATTGCCTCCCTCTTCTACGACTTCGAGCTGGGTGAAGCCTCGTACCGTACCCCTTCCGGCACAATTCAAGGGGCCATTGAGCGCAAACGGCAGTACAAGATCCGCGACGGTCGCATGGAGTTTATGCTCGACAGCGACGTCAACATCAACGACGACGTGCTGCAGCGCGAGTTGGCCAAGTCGTCGGACGACAAGATGAAAAACATTGTCGCCACCATTCAGCGCGACCAAAACGCGGTGATTCGCAACGAAACTGCGTCGGTGATGATTATTCAGGGCGTAGCGGGTTCCGGGAAAACCTCCATTGCGCTGCACCGTATGGCGTTTCTGCTTTACCGCTACCGCGAAACCATTGCGGCCCACGACCTGCTCATCATCTCGCCCAACAAGGTATTTGCCGATTACATCTCCAACGTCCTGCCCGAGCTTGGCGAAGAGCACATTCCGGAACTGAGCATGGACGAGCTGGCGGCCGACCTGCTCGGGCAACCTTACACGTTTCAAACTTTTTTCGAGCAGGTATCGGCGTTATTGGAGCACCACAACCCAGCGTTTATTGAGCGCATCCGCTTTAAATCTTCGTTCGATTTCCTGAGTCAGCTCAACCAATACCTGCTTCATATTGAAAATAACTATTTCACTTGGAGCGACTTGCGGGTTGGCCGGACCGTTGTTCCAGTTGCCTTTTTGCAGCAGAAGTTCCGGACCTTCCACCGCGTACCGCTCCTGAAACGGTTTGCGCTGGTCGCCAACGAGGTTCGGGCCTACGTGCGCGATGCAGCCGGCCGCAAGCTGACCGGACAGGAGAAGGCCACGATTGGGGAAGCAGTGCCTCGCCTGTTCAAGTTTCATCAGGTGCTGGACCTCTACCGAGACTTCTACCGCTGGCTCGGCAAACCCGAACTGCTTCAACTCGACCACCGGTTGCGCCTGGAGTACGCCGATGTTTTTGCGCTGATCTATTTACGCCTGCGCCTGGAAGGCATTACGGCATATGAGCACGTCAAGCACTTGCTGATAGACGAAATGCAAGACTACACGCCGGTGCATTATGCCGTGCTGTCGCGCTTGTTTCTGTGCCGCAAAACCATCCTGGGCGACGTTAGCCAAACGGTAAACCCCTACAGCTCCTCGTCGGCCGACACCATTGAGCGGGTTTTCCCGCAGGCCGAGGTGGTTACGCTTTACCGCAGCTACCGCTCAACCCTGGAAATTACCACCTTCGCGCAGCGGATCATACCGAACCCCAACCTCATTCCGCTGGAACGCCACGGGCCGGAGCCAACAGTAACGCACTGCAACAGCCAAGCCGAGGAGTTGGAAACCGTTAGGCAGCTAGTTGAGGCCTTTGCAGGTTCCGGCAATCAGTCGTTGGGAATCATCTGCAAAACGCGCCAGCACGCCGCGCAGGTGTATCGGGCACTGCAAGGACTTGATGTGCAGCAGCTCACGGAGGATTCCACAACCTTCAAAGAAGGGGCCGTTGTTACCACGGCCCATTTAGCAAAAGGGCTGGAATTTGATGCGGTAGTGGTGCCTTTCGCCTCCGCCCGGCACTACACAACGGAGGTTGATAAGCGCCTGCTCTACGTAGCCTGCACCCGAGCCATGCACCAGCTCACGCTCACGTATTCGGGGGCTATTACGGCCTGTTTAACAGCCTGATAGCAAGCCTCCAAATACGTGAGCTGATGCATAGGAGGGACGCTGGAACCCGCCCGTAAACTTTAGGCCGACATAGACCTACAGCTTCGGGCCGTAAGGTGCTTACTCTTCCTCGGCGGCAACAATAGAAGGGCCTTCGGGCAGGTTGAGCAGCGGGCCTAACAGCAAGGCGTTGGTGAACAGCCGGTCGGTGCCATGCCAGTAGTGCCGGAAGTTGGGGTTATCAGCAAAGAGGATAACCCGCCCGGTACCGGCTTTGCTGACCACCACGGCCGCCGAGTTGCTGATTTGCCGCAGGTTGGCTCTCGACACGTAGCCGCTTACCAGCGGCGTAGGCGTGTACTGCACCACCGTGGCATACGGGTTGCGGCTGGGGCGCAGGAAGGTGGTGCCGTTGCGGAATATATACAGCTGCCGGTTGGCCAACCCGAACCCAATGGGGTTGGTGGGGTCCACGGTGGCTTTGTAGATGGAGCCGGCAATGGCGCGGGTGCCTTCCTGCTCCTGCTCCACGAAGTCCACGCGCTTGGCGAAGGGCAATTCGCTTTTCTTGGGGCGTTGGGTGGCTTTCGGGGCGGGCGGGGTGGCCTCGGCTACGGCCACGGCAAAAGCCGTGGTGTCGGCCCAACCACCGTTGGCGGGAATCAGCAGTTTCTCCTTCACAATGCCTTGCTTGATGGCCCACTCCGAGGCATTCTTGAGCGTGATGAGCGTGCCGCCGTCCGTCACCCAGCGCCGGATTTTCTCCACGGCAGCCTTATCCAGCGCGGCGTAGCTGCCGCCTACCAGCACCAGGCTGCTGTAGCGGCTCAGCGGCGCACGGCCTACGTTGCTCAACTCGATGCGGCTCAAGGGCAAGCCCAGATGCTGGCTGGCCACAAACCACGCCTCGCCTACTTCGGCTACGTTGGTGCCAGCGCCTACCAGCAGCGCCGCCTTGGCTTCCGGCACCGTGCGTACGTTGTTGGATCCCAAATCAATACCACCCACGCTGAAACCAGTATTCACGCTGGTAAACGTGACTTGCGCCAGCCGGCTCACCCGGCTCACAATCTGAAACACCGAATCGGTGGGCAGCTTTTGCGTGGCCACCGGCACCACCAAAGAGCCGTACCCGAAGTCGATGGGCTGGGCGGCGGTGCCGGCGCGGAAGGGCTTGAAGGCGGTTTTCACGGTGACCCCAGCTTGCTGCAACGCCACCAAGGCTTTCGGGGCGTTGTAGTTGGACCAGGGCAGCAAGTATGCGTAGCTGCTAGCCCCGCCGTTGACGGTACCGGTCAGGGTTTTGGCCACGGTTACGGGCGCGCCTTGTACTAGGCTGGTGTTCTTCTGCTTAGACAGCGGTAACCCGTAGGCCTGGGCCTGACTCCAACCGGTTACGTCGTAGAAGATACTGTCGTGGAAGGCAGTAACTTCCTCGAACAACGAGTGCACAATGCGGTACTGGGGCTGCGCGGCGGGCACCACGTAGGCCTTGCCTTGCTCGAAAGTCTGCTTGTCGAGCGTAACCGTTTTGCCTAGCTCGTGCACCCGGATTTTGTGTTGCAGCAGCAATTCCAGAAACCGGTTGGTGAGCGTCGGGTCCTGGGCATTGCCGAACACGTAGGCTTTGGTCGGGAACTTGCCGGCGGCCGTCAGGGCCGAGCTGAAAAACTCGCGCTGGTGGCGCAAATACAGTTCCCGCTCTTCCACCGCGCCGCGCACGGTAGCCAGGCCAGTAGCTACGTGGTTGCGGATGGTAAACGGAAACTTCACCACGCCGTTGCCGCCTTCCTGCGCTATACCCCGCGAACTGCCCACCTCGAACGTCACGCCCACGCCGCCCTGAAAATCAGGGTAGGTAGAGCCGTAGATAGGGGAGAGGTTGTCGAACTGCTCTTTGGTCCAGTACAAAGCGCCGAGCTGGTCGAGGGCCTGGGCGTGGTACTTGGCCAAATGCACATTCAGTACCTCGTAAGTAGCCCTCGGAATCAGGTCGTTTTCGGTGCTCAGTGGCTTGGTGGGCTCGAAGTAGTAGGTGCTACTAGTGCCCATTTCGTGAAAGTCGATCATCACGTTGGGGTACTACTCGTGGAAAAATGCCATCCGGGCCCGGCTTTCCGGCTGGGTCAGGGCTAGCCAGTCCCGGTTAAGGTCGGTGTAGAAGTGGTTGGTGCGGCCGTTGGGCCAGGCCTCGGTGTGCTCCCGGTCCAGCGGATCCGTCACCGGCGGCCACGACTTATTCTGGTCGAACCAGTGCGAAGCCCGGTCGCGCCCATCCGGGTTTTCCAGCGGATCAATAGTAATGACGGACTGATCGAGCCACTGCTTGGTTTCGGGGGCGGTGGAGGCCGTGAGGTAATACGCCGTAAGCAACGCCGCTTCCGAGCTGGAGCTTTCGTTGCCGTGCACCCCGTAGTTCAAGCTGATAACCACCGGCAGCTTGCCGTAGTCGGGCACCGGCAACGACGGGTCCACCAAGCCCTTGCGCTCGGCTTGCAGCTTGGGCAGGTTCTGCTGATGCTCCACCGAGGTAATGGTAGCCACCACCTGGGGCCGCTCCTCAAACGTTTTGCCCAGCACCCGCAAACTCACCTTGTCGGATACCCGATCCAACTCGCGCAGATACGCCACAATCTGGTCGGTGCGGGTGTAATGCGAGCCAATTGGGTACCCCAGAAATTGCTCGGGCGTAGGAATGGCCGGGTCGAAGGAGCCTGCCGCTGCTTTGGGAAAGTAGTAGCCGATAGAGCCGGCAGTCTGGGCCGTGGCGGGCACCAGCGTCAGGCTCAAGCCCAACGTTAGAAGGGCAGCGGAGAAGTATGGTTTCAACATGAAAGTAGAAATCGGAAGGAGGTCTATAAGCTTGTGTTTGCAAGCTTATGGTGACAGTTATTTTGGTGACAGCCTGGTCAAGCAAGGATATTGTCATTCCGACGAAGGCGGAATCTGAGTAAGCTTTTCATATGAGTCAACTCAGATTTCTCCTTCGTCGAAATGACAATTAATAGCCCGGATTCTGCTCCAGGTCGGGGTCAGCAACCAAGTCGTTAAAGGGAATCGGGAACAGCCAGCGGCGCTGGTCCGTGACGCCGAGCACCGTGCCGGCCCGGCCGGTGCGCACCAGGTTAAACCAGCGGTCCGCCTCGAAGGCAAACTCGATGCGCCGCTCGTTTTCAATGGCCAGGAGCAAGGCTTCGGCAGTGGCGGCGGAACTGGCGGGTACCCCGGCCCGGCTGCGCACAGCGTTCAAATCGGCCAGGGCCTCGGTGAGCTTGCCTTGCTTGGCGCGGGCCTCCGCCCGAATCAGGTACTGCTCGGCCAGGCGCAGCACGTAACTCGGGTCGTCGCGCTGGGCCGAACGGCTGTAGAGGTTGCCGTAGGTAACAGGAAGGGTTGCAATGGTGGTGGTAGCCAGCAAGGCCGAGCGGTTGCCGCCCACAGCCGGGTCGTTAAGCTGCGTAATCAAGCTCTGTACCGGCTGGAAGTTGAACTGCCCGCCCAGCGCACTCGGGAACCAGTTGTTCCACATGGTATTGGCGTCGGAGTTGCTAAATGTCAGTTCAAAAATGGATTCCCGGCTCAGGAAAGGGGCCGTCGAAAACGTGCGGTAGGGCGTCACGAGGCCGTAGTTGGCGTTGCTGATTACCAGCGTAGCCGCCGTTTCCGCGTCGGTCCATTGCTGGCGGTAGAGGTGCAGGCGGGCGCGCAGGGCGCGGGTGGTGGCTTTCACGGCCCGGTTGCGGGTGGCGGCTTCGGGCAGCAGGGTTTCGGCTTCGTTCAAATCGGCTAGCACCTGGTCGTAGGTTTGGGCGAGGGTGCTCCGGCGGATACCCTGGCCGTTTTCTTTGCCGCGGGTGGGCGTGAGCACCAGCGGCACGCCGCCCCAGCCCCGGCCCAAATCGAAGTACACCAGGGCCCGCAGGAAGTAGGCTTCGCCCAGCAGCTGGTTTTTCTCGGTGGTCGGCAGCAGCGGGTCATTCACGCCGGGCACGGCCGCAATAACGTTGTTGGCGCCGTTGATGGCCTGGTACATCTGGGTCCAGGCTTCGGTAATCAGCACGTTGTCGGCGCTGAGCTGGTTCTGGTCGATTTGCAGGAACTGGTTGAGCGTGCCGTTGAAGCGCACGTCTTCGCCGGGCAGAAAACCGAGTACCGGCCAGTTCAGTTGGTAGTACGCCTGCACCCGGTCGTAGGCGCCGATGGTGGCCGAGCGGGCACTGCCGGCATCGGTTATGGCGCGGTCGGCGGGCAGCTGCTGCACGGGGGTGGGTTCCAGCAGGTCACCGCAGGCGCTCAGCCCGAGGGTAGCAGCGGTGGTTTGGAACGCGAAAAGGAGGCGGTATAGCGTCTGTTTCATCTCAAGTAAAGCTTAGAATCCGACCGTTACGCCCACCTGGAAGGTGCGGGGCTGGGGCACCGTGGCCCAGTCGATGTTTTTGCTGTTTTGCACGCCGCTCTGCGAGTTGATTTCCGGGTCGAGGCCGGAGTAGGGCGTGACAGTGAAGAGGTTGGCGGCCTGCACGTACACCCGCAGCGAGTTCAGATGCGCCTGTCCCACCACTTCCTTGGGCACGGTGTAGCCCAGCGTGAGGGTGCGCAAGCGCAGAAACGAGCCATCTTCCAGGTACCGGTCGCTCAGGTTCTGCACCACGCCGCCGTAGTTGTTGCTGGCCGCGTTGGTGGTCAGGCGCGGCACGCTGGTGATGTCGCCGGGCTGCTGCCAACGGTCCAGCTGCTCGCGCAGGTAGCCGATGTTGCTTTGCGTGCCGCCGTGCACCAGGAAGAAGCGGTTCATGTTCATGATTTTCGCCCCCTGCTCGAAGTTCAGCAGGAAATTAAAATCAAAGCCCTTGTAGCTCACCGAGTTGGTAACGCCCCCGAAGTAGTCGGGCCAGGCGTTGCCCACCAGCTGGCGGTCGGCCACCGAAATCTGCCCGTCGCCATTCACATCCTCGTACTCGGCATTGCCATTCTCGGGGTTCACGCCGGTTTGGTGGTAGAGCCAGAACGAGTACAGCGGCGCGCCTTCTTCCAACCGGAAAATGTCGCGCGAGCCGGCCGTAATCGGGGCCGCCAGTTTCTCGATGCGGTTCACGTTGCGGGCCAGGTTGAAGGTGGTGCTCCACTGCACCGCGCCCTGGGGCAGCCAGTTGGCGGTCAGCTGCACTTCCACGCCCTTGTTGCTCACGGCTCCGTAATTTTCCACCACGGAGGCAAAGCCGGTTTTGCGCGGCACCGGCACGTTCAGCAACAAGCCCGACGTGTACTTATCGTAGTAGTTCAGCTCCAGTTGCAGGCGGTTTTGCAGCACGGCCGCGTCCAGCCCTACGTTCCACTGCCGGGTCGATTCCCAACTCAGATTAGGGTTGGCCAGCTGCAACGGCGTGGTGCCCGGCAGGTCCAGGTAGTTGGCGCCGCCTTGCACCAGCCCCAGCGCCGCAAAGTCGCTGATGCCGGCCTGGTTGCCGGTTTTGCCTACGCTGGCCCGCAATTTCAGCTCCTGAAACACGTTCAGGTCTTTGACGAAGTTCTCTTCGCCCAAGCGCCAGCCCAACCCCACGGCCGGGAAGTAGCCCCAGCGCTGGTCGGCTCCGAAGCGCGAGGAAGCATCGGCCCGCAAGCTAAAATCAGCGGTGTAGCGCTGCTTGAAGCTGTACGTCGCCTTACCGAAAAACGACAGCAGCCCCGCCTCCGAGCGAGCCGACGACCCCGTTTGGGTTGCCGCCGAGGCAATGCTGGTTAAGTCGTTGCTCGGGAATTGCTGTCCGAACAGGGAGGTGCGTTGAAAGGTATTTTTCTGGATGGTATTGCCTACCAGCGCCTGCAACGAGTGGTTTTCCCCGAAATCCACGTTGTAGTTCAGGGTCTGCTCGTTGAGCAAGGTGATGTCGCGCGAGAGGTAGGAGGTGGCGGTGCCGCGCGGCTGCCCGGCCAGAATGAGCGTGTTGTTGAAGTTGTTTTCGTACATCTCATTGAAGTCGATGCTCCAACTGCTGCGCAAGGTCAGGTTCCTGCGCAGGCGGTATTCGCCGTACACGTTCGAGATGCCGCGGGTGCCCACCGCGTCGTTGTTGAGGTTGTCAATCAGGGCCTGGTGGTTGTCGAACGAGCCATATTTAGCGTACGAGCCGTCGGAATTATACACCGGCAGATTGGTGCGCGGAAACAAGGCCGAGTTGATGACGCCCACCGGGTTGTTGTCGTTGCTGCTTACGTTGCGGTGGGTGCGGGTGAGGGCCGTGCTGGTGCCGATGCGCAGCTTGTCGTTCACCGAGTTATCGAGGTTGACGCGCAAGCTGAACCGGTCGAAATCGGTGGGCCGGGCAATGGCTTCCTGCTTGAAATAGCCCGCCCCGATGTAGAACTGCGTTTTCTCGGAGCCCCCGGCCGCCGACAGCTCGTAGCTCTGGGTTTGGGCCGTGCGAAACACGTCGGAGAGCCGGTCGTAGGTTTGCTGCTCTTCCGGCAGGCCGCGCCCTCCCGATGCCACCGAGCGGTACGGCAGCAGCGCCGGGTTGCCGCCGTCATTCAGAAACCGCTCGTTTTCCAGCGTCGCCAACTCCTGCCCGGTTACCAAATCAAACTTTTTCGGCGCTTTCGACAGGGCGTGGTAGGTGTTGAAGGTGATGCGGGTTTTGTCGCTGGCTTTGCCGCGCTTGGTCCGGATGAGCACCACCCCGTTGGCCCCGCGGGAGCCGTAAATGGCTGTAGCGTTGGCGTCCTTCAGGATTTCCATGCTCTCGATGTCCTGCGGGTTCAAATCGGCCAGCGGGTTGGAGGCCACCTGGTTACCGAGGCCGGTGGCAATCAGGTTGCTGTTGTTGATGAACACGCCGTCCACCACGTAGAGCGGGTCGTTGCTGGCATTCACCGAGTTGCTGCCCCGGATGCGGATAAACACGCCCCCGCCCGGCACCCCCGAGTTGGCCGATACCTGCACGCCGGGTGCCTTGCCCTGCAAGAGTTGGTCGGGGCTGGCCGCCGGAATGTCGCGCAAGTCGTCGCCCTTCACCGAGCTGATGGCGCTGGTCAGGGTCTTGCGGTTCTGCTCGCTGTAGCCCGTCACTACCACTTCCGAGAGCTGCTTCACGTCGGATTTCAACGCAATACTTACCGTGCCCGACGTGGCATTTATCGTCTGGCTCACGTAGCCCACGGCGCTAACTACCAGCGTGTTGTTGCCGGCAGGCAGCACCAGCGTGAATTGTCCGTTTGCGTCAGTGGAAGCGCCTGCTGTGGTGCCTTTTACCACCACCGTAACGCCCGGCAACGGGGTGCGGTCGGCGGCATCAAGGATGGTTCCCGTCACGGTTTGCGCGGGGGTAGTTTGGGCTAGACTCGTGCTGGCCAGGCTCAGCAAAGCCACGGGCACCGCCCCAAGAGTAGATAATTTCATATGAAAAATGAGCGTAGTGGCGATGAAAACCCACCGTCGGCGGCGCGCAGTGGTAGCGGCGCTAGTGGGCAGTTCTTTTCGGAATGGGGGCCTTCGCGCGGGCTGCTACGCGGCTTGAAAAGGCGCACAGAGTAGCAGATTCCTCGGGGAGGAACTCGGCAAAAACCACCGTAAAAGGCAGGAAACGGCCCCAGAGGGTGTCTGGCGGTTGCGCGTAATAGCCCGCTGAAACGGGCAGCGCCGGGCCGGCAGGACACACAAGTGCCCTGGGGTGGGGTAACGGAGCGGCGTGCTATAGCCCGCGGTTACCTAAGCAAACAGGAAGGAGAAAAGGGGAGTACCCGGTCCTTAGCAGCTCATGCCCATCACCCGCATACAGACGACCAGACGCAGGAAGTCACAACATCCATGCTGTACGGCGGCGCAGGTGGCGGATGGGGCGGCAAGAAAGGTGAAGGTGCTCACGGCAATGTTGTTTTTATATGGTCAGGACTTGGCACCGTTCCGGATGTTCCGGGGGTTGTCGGCGGTTCATCGAGCCTGTCTCTCCGCGCCTCTGTATAAAAACAATCCTTTACTTTATTGGAAAGAATTGATGTTGCAAATGTAGGTGAGCATTTTTTAGAAATCCAAATTTTTATCACCAGCACCGCGCCGCGCTACCACTACTTCTGTTGATGTTGGGTTTTATTTCACCTCGTTTGAGGTGGTTTGCCGCCGCATTAAAATGATAGTAAGCAGTTGTTCTACTGCTCAGAATAAAGCGCTTTTATCATTAAAATAATGAGCTGATTAAATTGATAAAATTACATTAAGTACCTGTTGAAATCAGACTGCTGATTTGTTATTTGTTATACTAATCGGGCCTTAATTGTCTTGTTTGAAGGTGTGTTTTGGAAGAAATGATATTCGAAACGTAGATATGTTTACTTGTAAAATTATATTTTACTGACTTTGTAAATATTCTTGTTGTTTATATGGTATTTCCTGTAAATAGTGTTAATTCATTAATGTTCTGAGTTGCTTTTCATTTGCTGGCTGCCATGTGCGACTTTGCTCGTAGCACATGAAAGTTTGCTTGAGAAATTTCAGGGTATGCTGTCTTAAGCTTGGCTTCCGCAGCAGATTCTGACAGGATTCCGTCCCGGACGTTGTAGTAAATTTCCAGTGCTTGCCGGCCTGCTGCATCAGCTTTAGCCAGGGCAGTTTCCGCGTCGGATTTAGTAAGGCCGGGAAAAGCGGCCTGCAAGGTTTCAGCAGTAACTCTCGAACGGTTGGGGTCCGTGTTGAAGCTGGCTTGCAGTGCGTAATTGAAGGGGGTTTCAGCGGAGCCTAAAGGAGTGTTGGGCTTATCGAACCTTTCCAGAAAATCACCAATTGCGTCTCGCCAGCTCATGTTGCTACTTCTTAGGAATAGTGGTAATCTGAATTTCTGTGACGCGGCCGGCCTGCATGGAAGTCGCGAGTTCCTTTTCTTCAATCGTCGCCCAGATAGAAAATTTTGGGTCGTAGAACGGACCTTTATACACTTCCACGCTGCCGCTGGCTCCCCTGGCAAACCGGCGCGACAAGCGCCCCCACTGGGGCCGCATTTGCGTGCGCCAATCCACTTTGCCATCCAGCAGCACGGTTTGCCGATCCAGCCAGGCGCCGCCTCTGGTCATTTCCAAAGAAGTGCGGCCATTCAAGCGGGCCAGCATTTCGGCCTCTTGCGCCGCTTTCCCGCCCGAAACACCTTCCAGCCCCGACCAGAAAGCCGATTTACCGGGCGGGGTACTTACGTTCCGGAACGGAATCTGGGCCCTTACGGACGTAAAGCGCCCATAAGCTGGCGCTGCTTTGGCTACACTACCCGTCAGCTTGGTAATAGTCCGGACGTGCTGCACTTCCGTTGCGGCAATGCGGAAGCCGGTTTTGGCCGCGCCGCCGGCTCCTTTGGTCGTGAGTACGTCGCCGGCTACGCGGCCTACCACTTTGCCCCATTGCCGCGCCTTCCAACTCGGCATTTCCTTAATGGTTCGGTCTAACGCCATGACAATCTGCACTTGCCGCGGAGCAAACTGGGTACCAAGCTTCTGATCCAGCCATTGCGCACTGCGCATTCCAGCGGTAGGGTTGCCGGGTGTCTGGCCAATCAGGCTGACAGCAACGATGGTGGTACCCATTTCAGTCCAGGTTTTTGCCTGCCAAGCATCGTGGGTGGCAAAATTCCAGGTGCCTTTCAAGGAAGCGCCTACACCTTCATAAAAGCCGATGGAGTATTGCCCGTAGGCTCTGGCGGCCTGTACCCCACCCGCCAGCATCCGTGCTCCTATGCTAGGAGGCGCAATGGCTCGGGGGCGCTGGCTTACTGGCCGCGGAGCCACTCGCGGAGTTGCTTTTCCTTGCTGTGCCACCACCACCCGCCCACTTACGGGCCGAGACTTGCTTAGCGGTTTGGCAGTAGGGCGGAGCGCCTGTACCCGGTTACTGGCAGGTGGCTGGCGACGAGGTGGTGGGGTAGGAGCGAGCATATCGAATCAGCAGTACGCGAAATGAACAGCAATGCAAGAATCCACGTAAGGCCTAATGGAAGGCGGCCTTGAAAAGCGCAAGTTTCAAGAATTCTTCTAAGTTTACTGAATGCCCAGGATATAGTTGGGGTGTCGTTAGTGAATGTCCAGTTTTTTTTAACTTCTCTCGGATTCATGAGTCGTCAGGTAACATCCTCTGTGCAATGCGCTGGTGCGGCATTAGCCCCCTCCGCCGATATTCAACAAATATCTCTCACCCAAAGTCTGTTCGCTCATCACGAGTTTCAGGTGGTTGTACCCTTCGACCGGGTGGAGGGAAGCAAGGTGTCTTTTTTTTCGCAGGCCCATAAGCGTTTGTTAGGTCAGCCGCTTACACTGGCCATCGAAGCTGATTCCTTCCACTTCAACCAGGGGCAGAAGCTGTTGTTCAAGGGCGTAATTACGCATCTGGAAGCCGGCAAAGACAACGATTTTGCGGGCAGCGTAGTGGCTCGCGGCTTCAGTCCGTGCTACCTGCTGGCCAGCGGCTCCAAAAAGCGCACGTTCGTGGCCAAAACCCTCGATGCTATTTTCAATGAGGTGTTGCAGCCGTACCCGGCCAATGTATTGGCGCGCAAAATCAACCCGCAGCACAAGGCGCCGCTGCCTTACGTGGTGCAGTACCGCGAAACCAACTTCGAGTTTCTGAGCCGGCTGGCCGCCGAGTACGGCGAGTGGTTTTACTACGACGGCGAAGCCTTGCAGCTGGGTACACCGGCCAGCAGCGAGGAAATTGAGTTTGTGGCCGACGGCGACTACAACAGTTTCAGCTTTGGGATGACGCTGCTGCCCACCAAGGCCAAGATGTACGAGTACAACTACCAGAAACACCAGCACTTTAAAAGCAGCACCAGTAGCCAAAGCCTGCCCAGCCTGCAAAACCACCCCTACGGCGGCTTTGCGCTAAGCCAGGCCGAAAAGCTGTTTGCAGACGAGGCCCACACCACAGCCGAAATGGTTATCGAGGGCAACAGCCAGCTTGATGAAGAAGCCAAGCTGCTCAAGGCCAATGCGGCGGCCGGGCTCGTGACGCTGCAAGGCTTTAGCGACAACCCCAGCCTGCACTTGGGGAGCGTGCTCAACGTTAGCGGCGAGGGTATTGGCACGGAGCACCTCACGGCAGAAAGCTTCGGCAAGTACCGCATCCTGGAAATCACCCACTTCATTGATGAGGTAGGCAACTACAGCAACCAGTTTTCGGCGGTGCCGCACGTAGTGGAAGTGCCGCCGCTGAACCCAACTTACGACGCCCCGCAGGGCTCACCCGAGCTGGCCGAAGTCATCAACGACAAAGACCCCGAGAAGCTAGGGCGCCTGAAGGTGCGCTACCACTGGCCCGTTGATAATCCGCAGCAAGCCGAAACCGATTGGATACGCCTGCTCACGCCGTATTCCGGAAGTGGCAAAGGGCAGCTGTTCAAGCCCGAAGTAGGCTCGCAGGTGTTGGTAGATTACCAGAATGGGCTGGCCGAACAGCCGTTTGTACTGGGCAATATGTTCCACGCCAATAACAAGCAAGGAGCTAAATACTCGCCCGACAACAACCTGATGAAAGGCATTCAGACGGCTGGGGGCAATAAGTTTGTGATGCAGGACAAGGAGGGCGAGCAGAGCATCAATATCTCCAACTCCAACAACAAAGCCACGTCCCTGAACATCAACTTCAACGGCGACGGTAGTGTCAGTATCAGCACCAATGGCCCTATCAATCTCACCGCTGGCGGCGACATTACCCTTACGGCCAAGAAAAATATCACCCTCACGGCCGAAAACGTGACAATCAATGCCAAAACCAAAATCACGAAAACAGCCAAGGAAATAGCCATGACCGGCAGCGAAAAAGTGAATATGGATGGCAAAGCCACCTCCATCAGTGCTGGCGACACCATGAAAATTGCCGCGTCCTCGTCGTTGGATGTGACTGGGGGCAGTAAAGCCAGCATCAGCTCCGGCAAAACCAGAATCCACTAATTCCAGCGCTATGTCATTGCCTCTGGCGCTGGGAGCTGTGGCAGCCCCGCGTACGTACAAGCTCACTACCACCTCATTTATGCGCATGAATGAAGCCGAGGAGCGCAACGTGTATCATACGGTGGCCCGGCAGACGCTGCTGGAGCGCAAACCCAACAACACCTATCGGCTGGCTATTGATGTGCTAAGCTTTGAGGCTGAGAATCGTACTTTCTTCAACTCGCTGGCCGCCGACCTCAACCGGGTCAGCAATGCCCTAATTGTTCAGACCGACATTTACGGGCGGCTGGACCGCGTCGAAAACAAAGGGGAAATGCTTGACACCTGGCAGCGCATCCGCTCCGGCGTAAGCAAGAAGTACGAGAAGTACTACCCCAAAGCCTTTTTCGAGGCATTCGGCCAGAACATGCAGAAAGAGGGCGTGTTCGAGAAAACTATCCGCCACAAAGGTCTGCACGGCGTGCTACTACCTGGCATCTACGGGTACGGCTACACCCCTGACGTGCCCGTACCGGGTACGCGGGTGCTCGAGCAGTTTATCAATCAGGTAAGTCTGCCCCTTCAAATCACTACGAAAGTGGTGGAAAGTCAGGCTCCCAACCACCTGACCCTTGAGGTAGTGGGTACGCTCAACCAGGAGGCCTTGCAGGAAGACGACCTTCGCCGGTTGTTCCGTACCATGGCTGACAATCCCTTGCTGAAGGTGAATATGCACGTAAACTGTATGGAACGCTATACGCTGGAGGCAGCTACGGGCTGGCTGTTGCAGGCCGAGCAGCGCCTGGAAGTGGCAGTGCCGGGCATCTACCAAAACAACGTGCACCACACCCTGGAAACTGTTGGCTAGGTGCTCCTTTCCGCCAAGAAATTGCTATCTGTTCTGTTCGATCTTCCCTAACTCACCCGCTACGCTATGGCTGTTGACGACAAGTATGTGATGAACGGAGTCTGGCTCACCTGCGACAAAGGCGTAAGTCCTTCGCGCTTCAACGTGACCCCTAAGCCGGTACAGCTCTACGACGAGCACTTCGCCAACGAATTAGACAAGATTCCGCTGGTCAACATCCTGCCGTTTGGCGTGTGCAGCGTAACGCGCACTCCCTGCATGCCCGCTCCTGTGATGTGGGAGCGGGTGATGGAAGACGGCCTCACCGTGCTGGGC
Source organism: Hymenobacter telluris (assembly GCF_017313265.1). GTDB lineage: Bacteria > Bacteroidota > Bacteroidia > Cytophagales > Hymenobacteraceae > Hymenobacter > Hymenobacter telluris. Next base: position 15,946 of record NZ_JAFLQZ010000009.1, read on the forward strand.
GCCCGGCCCCTGCTCGATACCAGCAAGTGCATGTGCGGAGTGGGCGGTAAAATTGCCATTCACTTCACCAAAGCCGATGCCACGGCCGCCGTTGAGCTGGACCAGAAGCTGGACCAGATAGACGCCGCCGCGGATGCCGTGGAAGAAGCCTCGGGCTGGGGCTTCTGGGGCGGCTTGGCCATGGGAATTGGCGGCGCTATTCTGGTGGCTACGGGCGTAGGGGCACCGCTGGGCGCAGCCATGATAACGGGGGCCGGCTACCTGATGACGGCCAGCACCATTGCGGGCACTGCCGCCGTGGCCGTGAGAGGAGCCACCAAGTTTGCCCGCGACCCAAGCAAAGAAGTTGGGTTGTCCATCGTAGGCGAAGTAGCTTGGGAAGCGGCGAAAAACTACGTAATGCAAAAGCTTGGCGGCAAGCTTATTGGCAAGCTGGCCAACTCCAAGCTCGGGCAGCGCATTGCCAACTCCAGGTTTGCCCGCACCATGGAGGATCGGTTTGCCAATGCCTTTGGGCGCAACCGCACCCCCAAGCCGCTCTGCGTTGGCGAGCCGGTAGATGTGGCAACGGGCAAGGTTATCAACGAAGCCATAGATTTCGAGCTGAACGGTCCGTTGCCTCTGGTTTGGCGCCGCGTGTGGTACTCCACTTCCGCCCACGAAGGCGCCCTGGGCCACGGCTGGCACCACAGCTACGACGAAGAGCTTTACGTTGACGATGAGGTGATAATCCTACGCCTGCCCGACGGCCGCTATACGGGCAGTGAGCTGATTCCGCTGGGGGAAGCTGTTTTCATTCGGAGCGAGAAAATAACGCTGGCCCACACTACGGCTGGCTATGTGTATGTTGATGCGGATGGGGTAGCCCACCATTTCAGCCACAGTAGCGCCACTGATTCCTACAAGCTAAGCCGGCTGGAGCGGGCTGGCAATGCGGGTACTATCGTCTTTGAGTATTCCGCTGATGGGCACTTAACCGGCCTCGTCGACAGCGCGGGCCGGGAACTCAAAATAGAGCACGACGCCGCGGGCCGGCTGCTCAGCATTCAGGCGCCGCACCCCACCGAGCCCCGCGGACAGGTGACGGTAGTACGCTACAGCTACAACCGACAAGGCCATCTGGTAAAAGCTGCTGATGCTCTGGGGCAGGCTTGGCAGTTCCGCTACCAGGGCTCGTTGCTGGTGCGGGCTACGTACAAAAATGGCGTCAGCTTTTACTACCGCTACGATGGTACTGATGCCCGTGCCCGTTGCCTGCGTACCTGGGGCGACGACGGCATCTACGCCTGCCAGCTTAGCTACGACCTGGAAAATCACCGCACCACCGTTGTCGATTCGGTGGGGGCGCAGCGGGTGTACGCCTACGACCCGGAGCTGGGGGTTGTCACCCAGCTTTTCGATGCGCGCGGGGGCGTCAGCAGCTTCGAGTACAACGAGTTTGGCGAGCTGCTCACTGAAACCGATCCGCTGGGTTATCAAACGCTGTACGACTATGATGAGCGCGGCAACTGCATTGTGGAAATCCAGCCCGACGGCGCTAAGTTTCAGCGGCAGTACGATGAGCAGGATTGCCTGATTGCCCTCACGGATGCCCTGGGCAGCCAGCAGCAGTGGCAGTATAATGAGCAGCGGCAATTGTTGGCGCGTAAAGACCCCACAGGGCGTAGCATCACCTACACTTACCAGAACGGCCGGCTCACCCAGATTACGGATAGCTTAACCGGCCGCTCAACGTCATTAGGCTACGATGCGGCCGGCAACCTTCTCGAGCTACGCAACGAGGAAGGAGCTACGAGCCGCTGGCTGTATGATGCCTGGGGCAGACCCTATAAAATCACCGATGTGCGCGGCAACGTGCAGTGGCGGGAGTACGATTTGTTGAATCGGGCGGTGAAAGTAAACGAACCCGATGGCAACGTCCGCTTTCTACACTATGACGCGCTGGATAACATCATCCGAGCCAAAGACCGGCGGCATGATGTGCAGTATGCCTACCGTGGCCTGGGCCGGCTGATTCGGCGCGTAGAGGCCGGCGTTGCCGTGGAATTTCTGCACGACACCGAAGAGCGGCTGCGTGCTGTTGTCAATGAGCACGGCCTGGCTTACCGCTTCGAGCTTGACGCAGAGGGCGACGTAACCGCCGAAGTAAGCTTCGACGGGCTGACGCGCCAGTACCGGCGCGACATTGGCCGCCGGGTTATAGAAATGGTGCTGCCAGACGAGCAGGCTGTTCGCTACGAGTACGACCAGGTTGCCAGGGTAACCAAAGTGCGTTATCCGGATGGCCAAATTAATTCTTTCACCTACCGGGCCGACGGAGCTTTGCTCAGCGCCAGCAACAACACCATCGACGTAACCTTCACGCGCGACCTGCTGGGCAATGTACTGGAGGAAGCGCAGGGAGTTCATACCGTTACCAGTGAATTTGATGCCGCTGGCCGCCGAACGAAAGTAACTTCGTCGATGGGGGCCGACCTTACCTTCAGTCGTGATAGGGCAGGTAATGTAGAGCGCATGCAGGCCGGCCAGTGGCAGGCCCTGTTTGAGCGAGACGCGCAGGGCCTGGAAATTCAGCGTAGCCTGAGCGGCGGCGTGCGTACCCGCTGGAAGCGTGACCAGATTGGCCGACCCACCGAACAGCACATCAGAACGGGCGCCGGGCGCCAGGAGCGGACCCGTGCCTATGCGTGGCAAAGCGGCGACCAGCTCCTCCATATCCAGGACAGCACGCAGGGGCTCAGCCGCTTCGAGCACGATGCGTGGGGCAACCTGGTAGCAACCACGTATCCGGATGGCCACAGAGAATTGCGCCTGCCTGATGCCACGGGTAATTTGTTTACAACCGTACAACGGCAGGATCGGCGCTATGGCCCGGCCGGGCAGTTGCTCGAAGCCAACGGCACGCGCTATGCCTACGACGCACTGGGTAACCTGATCCGCAAAACAACAACTCAAGGACAGGAATGGCGCTACACCTGGAATGCGGCCGGCATGCTGTGCGAGGTACTGCGGCCCGACGGGCAGCCGGTGCGGTTCACGTATGATGCCTTGGGGCGCCGCATCAGCAAATCTTACCAAGGCCAAACCAAGCAGTGGCTGTGGGATGGCAATACTCCCCTGCATGAGTGGTATGCGCCGGATTCCTTGGTTACGTCTGCGGCCGATGTGGTGACCTGGGTATTTGAAGACGATAGTTTCACCCCGGTTGGAAAGCTGCAGGGCAATGCGCAGTTCAGCATCATTGCCGACCACCTGGGAACTCCGCTCGAAATGCTAGACCAATATGGCCAGCAAGCCTGGTTGGCCGAACTGAGCAGCTACGGCCGGGTGCGCCAGCTAAAGGGAGAGGCCCAGGCGTGCCCGTTCCGCTACCCAGGGCAGTATGAAGACCTTGAAACGGGTCTTTACTATAACCGCTTCCGGTACTATGATCCGGAGAGCGGACAGTACGTAAGCCAGGACCCCTTACGGCTGAAAAGCAACAACCCGAATCTGTATGCCTACGCCCATGACCCCACCAGCTGGGTGGATTTATTTGGCTGTAGTATTTTTAATCCGGTACCTTGGACGGCGCCTACAACCGGAACCGGATTCGACTACAAAGTATACCAGCAGCAGATCAACTGGGACCTTCCACTCACGGCGAAAGGCGGTGGCACAGAAACAAACCTAGACCGTGCTCTGCGGGGTGAGGCCCCCTTCGTCGTCAAAAATGGGCGCTACGAGCAAATCAACCTGCACCACTCCCAACAAAATGGCAAAGGGCCACTTTTCGAGTTGTCGAAGGGTACGCACCAACGCTACTATGGCAGCAATGCGTTACACCCACATTTACCCAATAAACATCCCGACCACCCGGTAGACCGGGACCTGTTCAATACTGACCGAGAACAGTACTGGAAAGACCGGGCCGGAACGGTTCAAAAAGCGCGAAGTGCCCAATCAATAGGGTGTAAAAAATAGCACTATGTTGTCTGAAAAAGTAAAGCAATATCTGGTGGCCGATGGCAATGCCCAGCCCCAGAACTCCGTGAAGCAGCAATACGCTGACGTTCTACTCGATTTGAACATTCCGCTCGACAGCGAACTAGCCGAATTTCACTTGTCGACCATTGGCCCAACGTTCACAGGCCGTCTTTATGAGCTGTATCATATCTGCTGGAATACCATCTACTCCAGTTACGATTTAGATCTGGACCGCACCTGGAATATGCTGGGGTTGCCGAAACAGTACATTCCCCTGGATGGCTTCGAGGCCGAGGGCGGCTTTTTCTATGACCGCCATACGGGGGCGGTAGTGGAAGTGGAGCTGGGAGAAAAACTCACTGCATTGCGTAATGGCACCCTACAGCCACAATGGGCAACCTTCAATGAGTTTTTAGAGTGGTACTTCAAGTTAACTTAGCCGCTGTGCTGCCACCCTATGCCAGTAGCTGGGGCCCGAATGCGCTACGCCGAACCTGAGCGGCGGCTTGCGTGGTAGAATGGGCTGTGGGTAGATATTCTTGCTGATTATCAGAGAATTGCCAATAAAAAAAGCCCCGACACCACTGGTGCCGGGGCTTTTTTTATTGGTTCTGAGGGCTTACACCCATTTGTTGTCCAACACGGCGCCGTTTGCGTTTATTTTGTTGGCCGAGATAGTCAGGCTCAACGTCATGGACGTGTTGGTGTCGGCACCACGAGCATCAAAGTGCTCAGCATAGCTTACGCAGTAGGCTTCCTCAAAGGAAATTTCCTTGAGAGTGGAGTCCTGATCAATGCGCTTGAAGGTAATCTTACCACTTTCGCGCTTGTAGGGGTCTAGCATCCAGCTGGTAAGTGAGGCGCTATCCGTAGAAACGATGGTCACTTTGATAGTGCCACCCTGTACCTTAGAAGAAGGCCGACCTTTGTCGTCAATGGCTTGATCGAAGGAGTAGCTGCAGCTTACTACTTCGCAGTCACCGCTGCCAGCGGCATTGAAAAATGCACTAAATGAGGCCATACTACAAACTGGTTAGGGTTGAAAAATGGTTTTAATGGAAAGGAATAACTCTACTTCTGGTTGTTTACTTCATTATGACAGCATATCGTCGCACTGGTTCTTATTACTGCTGCTTGTACTCAGCATTCCAGTCACGGCCCGGATCATCTGGGTCGTCGCCTTTGGTGCCATCCAGCGAAACCAAGAAGGTTTTGGCTGGGAAATAAGGCACCATGTGAATGTCGAGCAGAATACGGTCCTTTTGGTTAGGGTCTCGCTCGAACTTCTTGATAGAGAATTTTTCAATCAACTTGCCTGGACCCGCAATACCGTCTAGGAACCGCACAATCTGGCTCTGGATGTCCATGCGCATGTTGTGGTCCCAGTTTTCAAAAGCCCGCCGGTTGAGGAAATCAATCAGTACTTTGGTTACATAGTCGAACACGCGCACCACGGAGTAGGTTTGCAGGCCGATATTGTCACCGTTGAACAGCGTTTTGGCCGAGAAGGCCATTACCCGTCCATATTCGTTTACCATAGGCACGAGGCCCAATTTCTCGAGGTTGGCAATTTCGCTTTTGCGCAGTGGAAACCGTACCCCATCCACTTCGTTGAGGGTGCCGTGCTTGCGGCCCGCTGTTACCTGCGAGGCCAGCGTGCTGTAGATGCGGCCCGCCAAAGCCGAAGAAGGTGGCACAAACAAATCCTCTTCTTCGCCTACTTCTTCCAGCTTGCCCCGGCCAACCAGCCAGTTACAGGCCATTATTACGTTGGATTTGTGCGCGTCGGCCCCAGTTAGGTTGGCTTCCTCGAACAATTCTATGACGTCGTCGGGCGTGTCGTAATGTTCGAAGTCAGTTACCAGCATCACCTTGTTCTTGTGCGCAATCTTGGCCCATTTGTCTACCACCTTGTTGGAGCCCAAATAGCCAGGTACTACTAGTAACGAGTAGTTGTCGCGCAGATCAAGACGGTCGTAGTTGTCTTCCAACTCGCTGGACACGGCATCGATAAACGTGGTATTGTCTAGGTCTTGCAACTGGTCCTTATCGGCGTTCAGGATGGAGATATTCTTTATCTCATCCTGGTCGGTGTTGCGGTAGAACAGCGCCACGGAGCGGTACGACTGCTCCATGTCGTGCGTGGCCTCAATGGCTTTCTTGAGGTTGTCGGTAAGCTGGTTCTGCGAAGACTCTACCTGTTGCTCGCACTGCTGCACGGCATCTGCCACCGAGTCGGCTTTGCTTAGCATTTCGTGCCACAGCGCCAGCCGCTTTTTGAGCTGCTGCCGGTCGGCTTTCTTGGTGTCTTCGGTAAGAAAAATTTTCTTACGCGCTTTCTTTTCAGGATTGAGGTTGGATGCCCCATCGATGGTAGTTTCCAGAAGGTCGAAACCACCGAATTTGGCCAACGCCTGCGTGGTTTGTTCTAACCCAGGAGCACGTTCCCGTTCGCGGGAGCCCGCTGCGGCGGCAGCATTCTGTTGTTCGGTCGCCATACAGAGAAGAAGCTCTAATGAGCTATAGTATAAGATAAGGGAGGGAAAAGGATGTTGCTAGGCCACTGAGCCTAGTCCAGTTCCTCCATCATTGCCTGAATGGCAGCTAAGAAGGCGGCTTTCGTTTCCGGTGTATCCAAAGCCGACTTCAAAATCTTATTGGACTTAAGCTGGCGCAGTAGCTTTTGCAGATCATCTGCCTGCGTACTCAAATCCTGTAGGAAATTGCTCTGATTGATGATGCCTTTTTTGCCAAAGTCACCGAGCGATTCAAAACGCAATGTTTCAGGAACGGTAGTGCCGTTTTCCTTCTCAAATTCCACCTCTACTTCCGGCTTGAAGTGGGCAAAAACAGCTTCTGGTGTACGGAGCCCTTCCACTATCTGGGCCCGGAGCGGCGGGTCGGCTGTGAGCTTTTGCACCAGCAAGGTGCGGTTGAGAGGAATATCTGTTATGGCCTCTTGAGCATTATCAAGTTTTCGCTCTTGGCCACCAATTCCGTAGTTGTACATAAGAAAGAGGATTACGCTGGATGCTTCACTATCAACTGCTCCCTATACGGGGCTTCATTGGTTAAGGTACAGGAAAATCATAGAATCTGCTTATAAAGATGTTGTTTCACCATTATTTAACACACTAAATGTCGTTCGTTTGCGTAGCCATTGAGCCTCAACTGAACCCCAACCGGCACTGTTTTACGTAGGCGAGGAAACGCGAAAGTATTCTACCTTACTACCGGCAGGGCGCTATTTGTTGGGAAGTATTTAGCTCCCGCGCGTAGTTTCTTATTGCTCTTTAGCACCTCTTCACATAGTTCTGTTATTCCATTCCGCATCTATGGCTTACACCGACGAGTTGAAACGAGTTCTGCACATTGCGCAAGCAGTGGCTCACGAGTACCGCCACGAGTATTATGCCGCGCCGCATTTGCTTATGGCCTTGCTGCACAATGAAATAGGCTTGGCATCGTGGCTGGCCGTGGACCTGGGCAAAGATGTGCATTACCTGCGCGAGTGGGCCGAGGTGCGGTTGGAAGGCCTCCCCAAATCCACTCGCCCGCCGGAAATGCCCACTGCCGACAAAGACCTGAAGGGGGTGCTGGAAGTGGCCGACTTGGTGGCCCTGCAACTATCTAAAGACCAGACGGATCCGCTGTGCGCGCTGGCGGCCGTGCTGCGCCCGGGTTTGGCCTACACCACCGAGCAGCTGAAATCATTGCCGCTCACCCAGCGGGAGGTGATGGAAGCCACCGAGCCCGACGTAATGCAGCCCGTAGCCGTGGGGGCCGACGGGCAGGAGTCGGCCCCGCTCACGGACCGGGGCGCCCCCGCTGCCAAGGCGGGGGCACTGGCTACGTACTGCGTTAATAAAACGGCGCAGGCCGAAGCCGGCAAGCTGGACCCCATTGTGGGCCGCGACCGGGAGACACGTCAGATGGCCGAAATACTAGGCCGCCGCACCAAGCCCAACGTGCTGCTGGTAGGCGAGCCCGGCGTGGGCAAATCGGCGCTGGTTGAAGGGTTTGCCCAGCAGATTGTGTTGAAGAAAGTGCCCCTGCATTTGCAACAGGTAACGTTGTTTGAGCTGGATTTGGGCACGTTGGTGGCGGGCGCTTCGTACAAAGGCGAAGTGGAGGACCGCATCAAAAGTGTGCTCGGCGAAATCAAGCAGTACACCCGCGCAATTCTGTTTATCGATGAAATTCACGCGCTGCTCGATCCGAAAGGCTCGGCTGGCGCAGGCATTGCGCAGCTGCTCAAGCCGGAGCTGGCCCGCGGCGAAATAACCGTTATTGGGGCTACCACCAACGACGAGTATCGCCAGTATATTGAAGCCGATGAGGCGTTCAACCGCCGTTTCGACGTGCTGCGGGTGGAGGAACCGAGCGTGGTGGTGGCTGAGCGGATGGTTGCCAGCGTGCTGCCGTACTACGCCACCCACCACGGCCTGCAAGTAGGAGCGGGCACTGTAGAAGAAGCCGTGCGCCTGGCCAAACGCTACATCAAAGACCGGCAGCTACCCGACTCCGCCATTGACCTTGTGGACCGTACCATGGCCGCCATCCGGATGCTCGACGACCACGCCGGGGCCGAGCTGCTCCAGATGCAACAGGATTTTGAGCAGCTGGCCGAAGCCCACCGGGACCTACCCGAAGCGGAGCGCCTGAAAGAGTTGCGCTGGTTTCTGTACCAAGTGCAGAACCAAGTGAGCCACCTCTGGCTCAACCAGCTCGACCAAGAGCAGCAACCCGACACCCTGGAAACCTCGGAGGCGCTGGAAACCTACATTCGGGAGCTGCTGGCGGCGGTAGTAGAGCTGTCGGCCACCAAGAAAGACAGCGTGGAGCGGGCCGATATTGCGGCGGTGGTATCGGGCAAAACGGGCATTCCGCTGGGTAAGCTGCAAAGCAATGAGCGGGATAAGCTCCTGAATATGGACCAGACCCTGCAACAACGGGTAGTAGGCCAGAACCACGCCGTGAAAGCGCTGTGCGAAGCCATTCTGGAGTCGCGCTCCGGCTTGACCAAAGCGGGGCAGCCTATCGGCTCGTTCTTTTTGCTGGGGCCCACGGGTACCGGCAAAACCGAACTGGCCAAGTCTCTGGCCGACTTTCTGTTCAACGACGAGTCGTTTCTGATTCGGTTTGACATGTCGGAGTTCAAGGAAGAGCACTCGGCCGCGTTGCTGTACGGCGCGCCTCCCGGCTACGTGGGCTACGAGGAAGGTGGCATGCTCGTGAACAAGATTCGGGAGAAGCCGTACTCGGTGGTCTTGTTCGACGAAATCGAGAAGGCCCACAGCTCGGTGTTCGACATCTTCTTACAGATTCTGGACGAAGGCCGCCTGCACGACCGGTTGGGCCGGGAGGGCGACTTTTCCAACGCCGTCATTCTGTTCACTTCCAACATCGGCAGTGAGCAAATCATCAAGTCGTTTGGCGAAGGGCAGATTCCGGCCACCAACACGCTCATGGAAACCATGAGCCGCCACTTCCGCCCCGAGTTCCTGGCCCGCCTCACCGAAATAGTGCCGTTTGCGCCTATTTCCGAGGAAAACGTGGTGCAGATATTCGACATTCATTTGCGGCCTTTGCAAGAGCAGCTACGCCGGCAAGGCATTACCCTGCACCTCTCCGACGCCGCCCGCACACATCTGGCGCTGTCGGGGTTCACGCCGCGCTACGGAGCCCGGCCGATTAAGGGCGTGATTCGGCAGCAGCTGCGGCGGCCTATTTCCCGGATGATTATTGCCGGTGAGGCAAGTAAAGGCACGGTGATTTCGCTGGATAAAGCCCCCGAGGCCGAGGAGCTTACCTGGCACAACCAGCCCGCCGAAGAGCTAACCGCGCAGCCCGTAACTACTTCAGCGCAAGAAACTTCAGCGCAAGAAATAAGCAGCTAGTATCAAGCAGCCGGCAATAACCCCGGGCAGTTAAACAAACACTGCATAGGAGCAGCGCAGGTTAGCTAACCCAAGTTGCGGACTAGCCGCGTAGCGGCGAAAGGCTGGTAGCTACCGGATTCTGTTGGAACGGTACGCCGCGTAGCGGTGCCAGAAGGGGGTGTGCCTCTGGCACCGCTACGCGGCGCGGCCCGTCTGTGGCCTGCTGAGCTACCAACCTTTCGCCGCTACGCGGCTAGTCCGCGACTTGGGTTAGCTAACCTGCTCTGCCACGCTTACCTCATACGGCAGGTTCATGGCCGACTGGCTGGCTAGCAGCGTTTGCAACTCCTGGGTGGCCCGGTGCCACTCCGGAACTGAGAGGCGGCTACCTAGGGCCGGGGTGAGGTGCACCCGAATACAACGCACAAACCCCTCGGTGGGGGTGGTGCCGTTGCGGAAGCCTTTCTCGATATGCACTTCCTTGAGCTGGCTGCCTAGTTCTGCCCAGCACGCTGCCCGAATATCCTCGAGCGTTACAATACGGTTGCGGCTGAGGAGGTTTTTGCGGAGCGCGTGTACCCGCTCTTCGGGGCGAGGCCGCTCCCGGCCGCCGGTGGTGGTGGTGAGCAGTTGCACCCCTTCCAGGTAGTGGCCATCGTAAACGAGCAGCCGGGTACCCGTTGGCAGCCGATTACCCGCTTCCCCGTCGCTCGACCAGTACTCCAGGTACACGCTGTCGTTGGCATCACGGGGGCGCAGCATCACGTAGGGCGCTGGGTCGGAGGCAGCTTCCGTATCGGTCTGGTGGAGGCGTTCTTCCAGGCGCGACAGGTTCTGATTCAGCTCACGTAGCGTGTGGGCCACAAAATCGGTGCCGGTGGCCGTGAAAGCGCGACTCTCGTCACGCAGTAACTCCAGCAGTTCTAGCAGCGCCTCTTTGCCTGAGCGGGCATCGAAGCGGCCTGCGCCATACCGTAGCGTGTAGGTATCGGTGTCGTGTTCCTCTAAGCTGCTGAGCGTGGTAGAGCGAAACACCACATTGCGCAGGCTGTACACGTCTTTGATGGCCAAAAAAGCTTCTTCCGATACTAGCGGGAAGATGTTGAGAGCCGGCTGCAACCGGAAAAGCTGCTTGTTAAGCCGCCTGTTCAGCACCGGAAAGCAGTTTAAGCCGCACGTTAGCGTGTGCAGGGCCTCGGGCGGCAGCGCATGAGAAAAGCGTACTTCCAGCCATACCAAGGGCTGCGTAAACGTCTGGGTTATTTCCGGGGCGAAGTGGCCGCTCAAAGCCGCCGGGAAGGTTTCACGCGGGTAAAATTGTAGCTCGGTGGCAGGGGAAGGCTGCAAGCGTACAAAGCTGGGCGCGTACAGGTTGCGCACGTGCTGTTCCACCCGTTGCAGAAAATCATATTCCTGGTGCAGAAGTGGCATATCGTCACTTACCGCCGGACTTAGCCCCTGTGCTACCGACAGCATCCGGTCGGCAAGGCGCCAGGTTTCGCCGGGCAGATAGCTCAGGTAGGTTTCACGCCGGGGCTCATTCAGCCAGTCGAAATAAAACATCAAGCCAGCCAACGAAACAACATCGGGGTGTAGCTCCAGGCCCAGCCACAGCCGGCGATACTCAGCAGGCTCCGGTTGGCTGGCAGTGGCTACGGGGCGCTTCTGGCCGGCTGCTTCCACCCGCCATACCTGGTCGTCGGTGGCCAGATAGCGCACGGCTCCTTCAGTGAGGCGGGTAGGTTGCAGCGGCGAAAAAAAGATGCCGGTTCCGGCGGCGGCGCGGCCCGCGCTGGGCCGCTGAAACAGAAACTGCGCATCGGCTGGTAACTGCAAATGCGGTTCGCGGGGCTGCGCCTGCGCAATGGCGTGCGCCGGCCGCGGGGCATCTACCACATCAGGGTTCAGCAGCCCCGCCAAGCGCTCCACCAGCCGGTATTGCGTGTTGTTGATTTCCTGCCCAATCTTCTCTAGTTCCACTGCGCAGGCTTCCAGCAGCAGCTGTACCAGTGGGTCGAAACCTTCCATATCGGCTTCACTGTAGCCCCACATTTCGGCCGCTTTCTGCGTGAGGCGGCTCTTGATACCGGCTTTGGTGAAATCCTCGGAGAACTGCATGGAAAGTAGTTAGGAACTAGAAGCTAGAAGTTAGTAGCGAGAAGAAAGTAGGCAGTGGAAGTTGGCAGCGAGAAGTGAGAGGCAAATATTCTGTAGCACAGAGATTTTACTTCTAGCTTCCTTCCTCACACCACTGATAACGGGGCCACGAATAGGCTGGCGCGAAATGCAAAGGGCTCGTTGGTGCGGTGCAGTACGGCGCGTACCGTTACCTCCAGCCGCTTACGAATGCGCTGGTTGACGCCTTTCATCTCGAAATCCTCAATGCCAACCAGCACTTTCACTTGCTCTAAGCGCGGTTCTCGCTCGGCAATGCTTTGCTCCACGGAGCGTTGCACATTGTCTTTCCAGCGCATGTTGGTCATGGCTTCAAAGTCCTGCTGCCACACCACGCAACCGAAATTGGGGTCGAAGCGCGACTCGCCGAAGTGAGTGGTAAGCATGAGGTACAGGTGCTGCGCAACAGACTCCTGCGCCGAACAACGGGCCAGGGGCCGGCGCTGCAACAACTCTTCGAAATTCAGAGGCAGACGGTAGTACTCGTTGCTCATAGAAAACGCGCTTGGCGCACAGCTGACCTTACTTATAACCGAATATGCCCCGCTTGCGGCCCAGTTCCTTGTCGATGGAGTCAATCATTTTTTCTACGCTGGCTTTCATATCCTCGGAGCTGGGGTTTTGCAGAATGGCTACGAAGCCCTTGCGCGACTGTTCCAGCATTTCCTTGCGCTGCTCTTTGCTCATACCCGAAGCGCGCAGCCGCAAACAGTCGGCATTTGCAAAGTTCACCTGGTCGGACAGCAGGGCCACTTGCTCGTTGCTGGCTATCAGGCGCCGTTGCAAATCAGATGCCCGGCCTCCACCGCCGTTGCCCCCGCCCCCGCCGCCGCCACTGTTCATTACCGGAGCAGGGCGGTTGGCCGCCGCCGCCTGGTAGGTGGCCAGCAGCTGTTTGGTTTGGGCCAGTTCGGCGGCTAGCTGTTCTTTGCCCGATACATCAATACCGCTCTTGTTGAGGGACTGCCGCAGAAAATCCACGGTGTTGCGGTTGCTGCGGAACAGGTCGAAGTCGCGGAGTACATTGTGGGCCAGGCGCTTGTTGGTTAAGAACTGCATCTTGGTGGAGTCGCGGCGTAGTTCGCTCAGCGTCACCGCAATGGCATTCAAATAGTCTTGGCTGCGTTTGTTCAGTTCGCCTACTACCAGGTCGTTGCTTTCGGTGCGGAGCTGCCGGTCGGTGAGTTCAATGCGCTGCAAATGGCCGGTGAGGGTGTCCAACTGCACCAACAGCTTGTGCTGCTCGTCGCGGGTGCGCTCTAATTCGCGCTTGAGTTTCTGGTTTTCATCGGCAATAGAACCATCCGAAAACAGGTAGTAAGAAGCCAGCAGCGGCAAGGCTAGCGCCAGCACATAAAAGACAGCAAATTTCCAGAGACGAGTCGTGCGTTCGGCGTGGTTGAGGGGCTTCATGTGGGAGGGAGCAGTAACAAGCGAAAAACGAACTTAGAACGGATTCCACCGCGTAACGGGCTTTTCCGGTGCGGCAGCCGGAGCTACAGGATTCTCGTTGATGAAAGTCTTCCAGCCTTCTTTGTTTTTGCCAATATACTCGAGCTGCGTGAGCTGGCGGAACACATTGGCCACCAACTGCCACAACGCGTACTGCTGGGCCAGGTGCTCATGCACCCGGTAGTGGTCGTAGCGCATGGTTACGGCGGCGCTTAGGGCATTGAGCAGCGTAGCCGGCAGTGTTTCCGACCACTGTTCGAAGTATTTCAACAACTCTTCCCGCTCGGCTTCGGTAAGGCAGTCGATAGCCGTTTTCACTTGCTTGGCAATGCGCAGCAGCGTATCGAGCAACTGAATGGGGGGGTGCTCGGCCGCGCTTAGGTGCAGCGTGGTCAGGTGCTGGGCCAAGGCAAATACGGTGCGCTCGGCCAGGGTCTGTACCTGTGCGCTGAGGGGGCTTTTTTTGTCCGTCCGCAGCTTCACTTTATGAATAATCTTGAAGCCGTCGGTTTCTATTTCCTGAAGAATATGCTCTAGTTGGTGCAGCCATTTTAGCAGCGCCGGATGGCTGGTTAGCGCCGTGCTGGGCGGAATAAACTCCTGCACTGGCCGCAGCATTCCTTCGGTGTACAGCAACTCGCCTACCACCAAGTGAAACGAGCTGACATCGGTGTTGCTTACCTGCTGCGTGGGTACCACACTTAGCTTATACTCCGGGCGGGTGTAGGGGTGGCGAGGCGGCACCTCCTCAGGGGCTGGCGGCCCCATCGGTACCCGCACATACGGATTCACCGACACCACGACGCTGAAGCGCAACTGCTCGGTAGCCGCCGGTAGATTAAAGTCACTCAGTAATTGAGCGAGGCTGGTGCGTAAAGTAAGCGGTGCGCTGCCCCCGGTTATTTCAATGCGGGCACCGCCGGCCGTTACGGCCCGGCAATGGGTGAGGCGTGCCTGGATGCCCTGCTGCTGGTCTACGCTGAGCAGCAGCTCGAACGAGGACAGGCCGTGCGGGTCGGAGGGGAGCAGGCCGTAGCGGTGGGCGCTTAGCCCTACGGCCGTGGCATCACGCAGGTGCTCGGTAGTAAATTGTTCAAGCTCAGTGAAATGGCGGCGGGAAATTTTCATTCCATCAACCCAGTTCACGGGGTAATGCTTGATTTCGGGTAGCATATAGAAAAGTGGAAAGACAAAGAATAGATTGCCCGGCCAATGGGAAAGCATTGCCGAGTGTCGGCGGCCTTAGCGAAGTACGCGCTGAGCCACGATAATGTCGCCTTGTTTCAGGAAATTGTCGCGGAAGCTGTAGTCGGGGTTGATGTAGCGGCGGGGCTTCCACCAGCGCTGCTTCACGTAGAATATCCAACCGTAAGGCCGCGCCTGCTCGTCCAGATACTGAATGGCCTGGTCGGGCTTGAGCACGTTGTAATCGGTCAGGAAGATCTGAAACAGGTCACTGAAATGCATTTCATAGGGTGCTTTCGACGAAAAATCGTGGTAAAGTGACTCGCCGTAGCGCCGCGACATCCAGAAGTGCACCACCATGAAGTTGTTTAAATCCATGCGGGCCAGGTCGGGGCCCGGCGCGTTGGCCTGGTAGTGCCACAGTTTGTAGTGGCGGTGCGGAATCTGGCGCCAGCTCCGGTAGGCTTCGTAGAAGAAGTAAGGAATAGTAGCGGGCAGCGTGGCCATAATAAACACCGTAGGAGTCATCCGGCCTTCGAGCTGCGGCAGCCATACCAGCAATGCCACGCCCAAAGCACCCGCCAGCCAGCTCACGATGGTCATAACAGTGCCATGTACCCACTCCTCTTCATTGAACCACGGGAGCCACTGCCGTTGCGCATACAAGTGAAAGCAGCCCAGCAGCACGGAAACAACCTGTACCAGCAAAAACGTAACCTTGTACGGAAGCGGGCTGTAGACGGCACCGGCACCCAGTAGCCCAAACAAAAGCAAGCTGCTCAGCAGATACAGGAAAACGCTGATGAAAGTTGGGTTTTGTTGCAGGCCAGAACGGGCGTTGGAAAGCATGCTGTTTGCCGCACTGCGCGCTTGGGCTTCCGGATTGGGAGTCAGCATAGATGGGCTAGCTTTAATCAGTCTTGTAAGAAGTGAAAATCCGATGACCTGTCCACTGAAAAGTACGTATCCGTGGCGTTTCAAGTGACGTGCATTAGCCGAGCAAGTCCCGAACCGTGCTATCTTGCTTTACCCAGTTTTGGGCCAACGGGTTGCTAGCATAGGCCGGGTACCATCCCACAACCGATTGTAAGTTGTCAGAAAAAAGATAGTATGCCAAACCTCGGTGCATTCCAACACTTTTTTGGGCCAGTATCTACCCAGCCGGTGCCACCGCCTCCTGTGCCGGTAGCTACCACTCCACGGCTGTTGTTGGAAAAGCTGCGTCGCCAGCCTTTCGACTTGCGGCTGGAGGTGGTGCTGGCTGATTTGCTGGCCCACGGCTACCGCTTTGATGATTTTGTTGTTCGGCCGGCAAGCCTATTCTCGCGCCGCTACCGCCGCGACATTGGCGCCGTAACCGACGAGCGTACCGAACGGTGGCAGGCACCCAAAACAGCAATTGAGGTGCACCGGGAAGGCCTCTACGATGCCTTGCCTCAACAGCTGTTTCATCAGCCCGGCGACCCTGCACCGCAGCCAGGAGTGCGGGCAATGATAGAGGATATTCAGGCGCAACGCCGCCGTGAAAAGGCCACCCGCCGCTTTTTTCTGCCTTTCGAGCAGGAATTTTATCGTTTTCGGGTGCTGCTAGAGCAGGAGGAGCGCCGATACATGACCAACCTGTCGGCGCAGTGGTACAACGAGGTGCTGGCCCGCTTCTGGGAGTTGGCCGGGCAGCTACCCCCGCGCCAAGTAACCACCTTGCTGTATTTGCTGCCCTTAGCGCACCGCATCGTCGGCGACTTGCCTCGTACGCAGCAGGTATTCGAAAGCGTATTGGAGCTACCTGTTCACCTGCGCACGGTAGCCCCGTTGGAGTTTGCTGTTGAAGCGCTGCAAACCACTGGGGCCACCACGGGCGCCGTGTTGGGCCAAGGGGCGCTAGGCCGCGACTTTGTGCTGAGCGGAGCCTATCAAGAAACACTTCCGGCGCTGGAAATCAGCCTGCAACTGCAATCAACGGCCGAACTCGAAACGTACCTGGCTCCCGATAGTTGGCAGTCCCGTGCGCTGAAGCTGCTTTGTAATTACTTCGTAAGCTTCGAAACAGACACCGTGTTCCGCTACGATATGGCCCCTGCCAGTCAATCGTTCTTGCTAGCAGATACCGGCGAAACGGCTGTATTAGGCTATACAACTGTCGGGTTATAGTGTCTGATATGCTGTAATTGTTTGAGGTATCCATAAAAACTTGCGCAATGGCTTGCGAAGGTGAAAATATAGAAGCCAAGCAAACCAGCTATTCCAGATAATGAACCTGTTTAGGAAGTTGCTGGACCGTCATGCTGAGCTTGCCGAAGCATCTCTACCGCTTTGTCTGAACCGTTGCAACGAAGCGGTAGAGATGCTTCGGCAAGCTCAGCATGACCTCCATTTTATGTTTTTCAGACTTCCTAAACAACTTCAATACGAAAACGCCCCTGGCTCTTATAAACCAGGGGCGTTTTTGCACTAAACCGAAAACGTCTATTGCCGCTCCAGCCTGGCAGCCGCAGCGGCATCCAGAAACCAGTGGATTTCGCCGCTAGTTGGCTCGATAAGCTGCGCGGGATATTCTTCGATGTTGCGCGAATCTTCGAGGATGTGTTTCACAGCTTCGGCTTTGTCTGCACCGAAAACCAGGAAGGCAATGGCTTGCGCCTGGTTGATGAGCTGGGCCGTTAGTGTAATCCGGTCGGCTTGTAGCTCCTCCACATACACTTCCTTGGCTCCCACGGAATCGTCGTGGAGGACGGGGGTGTGGGGGAAGAGTGAGGCCGTGTGGGAGTTGTCGCCGAGGCCGAGCAGCACCAAATCGAAGCGGGCGTTTTCGTTGCCGAAGTGCTGGTTGATGGCCTTGGTGTAGGCCACAGCGGCTTGCACCGGTGGCAAACTGGTATCCACCGGAAACGTCTGGGCTGCATCAATTTGCAGGGGCTCGAACAGCGCGGTTTTGGCCATCAGGTAGTTGCTCTGCGGGTCGGTGTGCGGCACGTTGCGCTCATCCCCGAAAAAGAAATACACCTTGGTCCAGTCCAGCTGGTCTTTGTAGGCCTCGGAGGCCAGCAGTTCGTACAGTTTCTTGGGTGAGCTACCGCCCGACAAGGCCACCGTAAACCGGCCCTGCGCGGCAATAGCCTGCTGGGCTGTGGCCACAAAGTAATCAGCCAGTTCGCGCAGGACTTCGGTGGTGGCCGGAGAAATATGCAGTTTCATTAGGCCGTTTTTTTCTTGTTGTTGAGGGGAAGCGTGAACCAGTGAAACCCGTCGCGGGCAATGAGGGCTTCCGCCGATTCGGGCCCCCACGAGTCGGCGGAGTAGTTGGGGAAGTTGAGGCTCTTGCGGTTCTGCCAGGTATTAAGAATCGGCATAATCAGGTCCCAGGCTTCCTCCACTTGGTCGCCGCGCATAAACAACGTCTGGTCGCCGAGCATGGTGTCGAGCAGCAGCGTTTCGTAGGCTTCCGGCGCCTGGTTGGTGTAGGTGCCTTTGTAGTCAAATACCATGTCCACGGTGTTCAGCACCATATCGAGGCCGGGGCGCTTGGCCTGCACCTGCAACCGGATGCTCATTTCGGGCTGAATGCTGATGATGAGGCGGTTGTGGCTGATGTTGTCGGCGGCGGCGGCCGGGAACATGAAATGAGGTACGTCCTTGAACTGAATGGTAATGACGGATGCCGACTGGTGCATGCGCTTGCCGGTGCGCAAATAGAACGGCACGCCTTGCCAGCGCCAGTTGTCCACAAAAAACTTCACGGCCGCGAAGGTTTCGGTGTTGGATTCCGAGCCCAGCTCGTCGCGGTAGCCGGGTACTTCCTTGCCTTCAATCCAGCCGCCGCCGTACTGGCCGCGCACCGTGGACAGGCGCACATCCTCGGGCGAAAAACGGCGCATAGCCCGCATGACGTCCACTTTGCGGTTGCGCACTTCCTCAGCGCTGAAGCTCACGGGCGGCTCCATGGCCACAATGCACAGCAACTGCAGCAGGTGGTTCTGAATCATGTCGCGCAAAGCGCCCGAACCGTCGTAGTAGCCGGCCCGCTCACCGGCCCCGAGCTGCTCGGTTACCGAAATCTGCACGTGGTCGATGTAGTTGCGGTTCCAGGTGGGTTCCAGGATGGAGTTGGCAAACCGGAACGCCATGATGTTCTGCACCGTTTCCTTGCCCAGGTAGTGGTCGATGCGGTAAATCTGCCGCTCGTTGAAGATGCGCGTCAGGAGCTGGTTCAACGACTTCGCCGACTCCAAATCGTGGCCAAACGGTTTCTCAATTACAATGCGGGTGCGTTCGGCATCCTTGGTGAGCTTGCTCTTGGCCAGGTTTTCGGCAATGATGGGGAAGAAGTTGGGGGCCACCGCCAGGTAGTAGATAACGTTGGCGCGGGTATGCCACTCGGTTTCGTGCTGTTGAATCCGGACGCCAAACTCCTTGTAGGTTTCGGCGTCGTTCAGGTCGGAAGCCTGGTAGAACAGGCTCTTCGAGAAGATGTCCCACTGCTCGGACTTCACCTTACCGCTGCGCGAAAACTGGTTGATGTCCTTGAGCAAATTGGCGCGAAACTCGTCGTCTTTGAGCTTGGTGCGGCCCGTACCGATGATGGAGAACTGCTTGGGCAGCCAGCCTTCCAGGTATAAGTTGTAGAGGGCCGGGGCCAGCTTGCGCGCGTTCAGGTCGCCGGTACCGCCAAAAATGACGAAGATGGTCGGCTGCATTTTCTCGTTGCTATTCATGCCAAAGGCTCGGTTTTCGGGTTTGGTTTTTAGCTGTTGGTGTTGGATGTTGGTTTGTGGTAATTGGTTCTTGGCCGGTGGTGCGTCAAATGGCAATTACCCAACAACCAATAACCAACAACCAAAAACTAACAGCTATTTGTTGGGCGTAACGGGTTCCTCGCGCGTGCCTTCTTCCACCTGCGCATCTTCCTTGTTTTCAGCGTCTTCGTGCTTCGGTGTCCACTGGGTGTGGAACACGCCTTCGTGCCCAATCAGCTCGTAGGTGTGCGCCCCGAAATAGTCGCGCTGGGCCTGAATGAGGTTGGAAGGCATCCGGGCGCTGCGGAAAATATCGAAGTAGCTGAGCGCGGAAGCATAGCCTGGTACGGCAATGCCGGCCGCTACGCAACTGCTTACCACTGTGCGGGCGCCGGGCACCACTTCCTGCACCAGGCGCTGCACCTGCTGGTCGAGCAGCAGATGGGCTAGGTCGGGCGTGCTCTGGTAGGCGTTGAAAATATCGTTCAGGAAGCTGGACCGGATGATGCAGCCGCCGCGCCAGATTTTGGCAATTTCGGCCAGCTGCAGCTCGTAGCCATACTCCTCGGAAGCCTTGGCCAGCATGTGCATGCCCTGGGCGTAGCTGATCATCATGCTGAAGTAGAACGCCTGCTCCAGGCTGGCCAGGAACTCGTCCTGGTTCACGTTTAGCGCGGCCTCGTCGTTCTGGCTGTACAGGCCGGCCAGCTGCTCCCGCAACGCCTTGAAGCGCGAAGCGTCGCGCATGGATACGGCCGTATCGATGGTGGGGATGGGGGCGGTGAGGTCCATGGCAATCTGGGAAGTCCATTTGCCGGTGCCTTTCGAGCGGGCTTCGTCCTTGATGTCGTCGAGCAGCAGGTGGTCGGTGTCGGGGGCAATGTACTGGAAGATGTCTTTGGTAATGTCGATGAGGAAGGACTGCAACCGGCCCTCGTTCCACCGGGCGAATACCTGTCCAATGGCCTCGTTATCGAGCTTCAAGCCTTTTTTCAGGACTTCGTAGGTTTCGGCAATCAACTGCATCAGGCCGTACTCGATGCCGTTGTGCACCATCTTCACGAAGTGGCCCGCCGCGCCCGGCCCGATGTAGGTTACGCAGGGTGCGCCATCCACTTTGGCGGCTACGGCTTCCAGCATGGGCCGCATGGTTTCGTAGGCTTGCTTGTCGCCGCCGGGCATCATGCTCGGGCCGAACCGGGCACCTTCTTCCCCGCCCGAAATACCCATGCCGAAGAAGTGCAGGCCCTCGGCTTCCAGCGCCTTGTCGCGCCGCTCGGTGTCGGTGAAATGGGAGTTGCCGCCGTCGATGATAATGTCGCCCTGGCTGAGCAGCGGCCGTAGCTCCTCGATTACGCTGTCCACTATTTTGCCGGCGGGCACCAGCATCATAATGGAGCGGGGCGTTGCCAGGCTCTGAATGAACTCGGGAAGGGTGGAAAAGCCCTGTACGGGCAAGCCTTCTCCCTCTTCGGCCAGCAACTGCACCTTGCTGGCGTCTTTGTCGTAGCCGGCTACCGCGAAATCATGGTCGGCGAGGTTGAGGAGAAGGTTGCGGCCCATCGTTCCGAGGCCAATCATGCCGAACGAGTAGTTGGTTGGCGTTGCGCTCATTGTATTCACTGGGTTTAAGAGCCAGGCAGTGCCCGACGGATGTTGAAGCAGAAGAGAAAGGAGCGCCAAAAGGTACACGCCTTTTATTGAATAGAATTGAGTTCTACTGTTATAATACCGTCATTGTTTAGGAAGCAGGAAATTAAGGCCCCAGCCGTGCTACGGTAGGTCAGACTGCCGCACCTCAGAGTACAGGACAGTTAGCGGCTGTTTCACTGCTTTCTTGGCTATACCTTCCACCTGCCGTTTTCGGTAGGTGGGCGCAGCTTTTTGCCCGGTGCGTTGTTCTTTGCTTTCCGCCAACTCCAACCTTTTCCTGCCCATGAAAACAACCTTCGCCCTAACCGTTCTGAGCGGCTTGCTGCATTTCGGGCTGAGTGCGCAGGCCCAACCAACCCTGGCCACCGGCGCGCAGAAACCTATGGCCGCCGCCGAATGGATTGACGAAGCCACCGGCCACCGTGTGGTGCGCCTGACCCCGCTGAGCGGTAGCAACGCTAGCTTCTACTTCCACAACAACCCATTCGTGAAGCAGCGCAGGCGGGAGGGCGACCAAATGGTGTATTATCACACCAGCCCCGAAGGCAAGCAGCTCTACACCGTAAACCTGAAAACCCGCAAAAGCGAGCCGCTGACCCGTGCCTTTGCCCAAGTGAGCGGCGAAATAGTGGCCCCCAAGCGGCGGGAGGTGTTCTACCAAACCGGCGACTCGGTGTACGCCACCCACCTCGACACCAAAAAAACGCGCCTGATTTACGTATTCCCCCCCGATTTCCGGGCCACCATCACCACCCTCAACGCCGACGAAACCCAGCTGGGCGGTACCTGGTCTACCAACGAGGAAAAGGAAATCTACCGGAAATACCCGGCCAAGAGCGACTATTTCAACCGCATCTACGAGGCCAAGCTGCCGCGCACTCTGTTCAGCGTGGGCGTAGACAACGGGCAGCTGACTAAGATTTTCACCGACAAAGCCTGGCTGAACCACGTGCAGTTTTCGCCCACCGATCCGCAGCTGCTCATGTTTTGCCACGAAGGCCCCTGGCACAAAGTGGACCGCATCTGGACCATCAACACCGAAACCAAGGACGTGAAGCTGGTGCACAAGCGCACAATGGACATGGAAATTGCCGGCCACGAGTTTTTTGCGCCCGATGGCAAAACCATCTGGTACGACCAGCAGCTCCCGCGCGGCGCCACGTTCTACGTAACCGGCACCGACCTGAAAACCGGCTACGAGCGGAAATGCCAGCTGGACCGCAACGAGTGGTCGGTGCACTACACGATTTCGCCTAGCCAGCAGCTATTTGCCGGCGACGGGGGCAACGAAACCGCCGTGGCCAAAGCCCCCGATGGCAAGTGGATTTATTTGCTGCGGCCCGAGGGGCTCAAGTTCAAGTCGGAGAAGCTGGTGAACATGAAGCAGCACGACTACGCCCTGGAGCCGAACGTGCACTTTTCGCCCGATGAGAAGTGGATCATCTTCCGCGCTAATTTCGAGGGGGAAAGCCAGGTGTACGCCGTGGAAATTGCCAAAAAAGCGCTGTAGATGACGAGCAGACGAGAGTTTCTAGCGGGCCTGATGCTGGCCCCGTTTGCGCGGGCCGCCGGGGCCATGAGCGGCTACCAGGCCGGCCGGCTGCTCGACTTGCCGAAGGGCAGCCTATCGAAGTTCAGCCGGCACCTCAAGCCCGTAGGCCGGGCCCTGGAGCTACCCGACTGGTACGTGTGGTGCAACTCGCCCATTTATGGCCCCGACGGCAAGGTGCACGTATTTTTCTCGCGTTGGCCCAAGGCCAAAGGCATGGGCGGCTGGATCAATAGCTCGGAAATTGCCCACGCCGTAGCCGATTCGCCTACCGGACCTTTTGAGTACCTCGAAACGGTGCTGGCACCGCGCGGGCCGGGTTTTTGGGATGCCACCACCTGCCACAACCCTAGCATTCAGTTCGTGGACGGCAAGTATTGCCTGTTTTTTATGGGCAACTCCAACGGCAAAACCGACACCAAGCGCATCGGCCTGGCCATTGCCGATTCGCTCAACGGCCCCTGGCAGCGCCCCGACCAGCCCCTGCTGCAACCCGGCGACACCGGTGCCTGGGACGACCATTGCACCACCAACCCGGCTTTCATCAAGCATCCCAACGGGCAATACTGGCTGTACTACAAATCGTGGAACACCCAGGACTACCTCACGGCCCCCGACCCCACCATCCGGGGCAACCGCAAATACGGCCTGGCCGTGGCCGACAAGCTGGAAGGCCCCTACGTGAAGTACGCCGGCAACCCCGTCATCGACTTCTCCCGGCAAGGCAACAACAAGCAGTTCGAGGATGCCTTTGTGTGGCGCGAAAACAACCGTTTCAAGATGCTGGCCCGCGACATGGGCGTGTATAACCACGAAGTTGGGCTGTACCTGGAATCCAGGGACGGTAAGGAGTGGGCGTTTCCGAAAGTGGCCTACCTGCCCCTGCGCGAGTACGGCGTGCAGGAGCCACCCGCCCCCCAAAACCTGAAGCGCTACGGCCGCCTGGAACGCCCCCAATTGCTAATGCGCAACGGCAAACCCGAGTACCTGTTCGGTGCCTCCCAAGGCGGCCAGGCCATGACAGCCTCGGCGTTTGTGTTCCGGATTACCTGATGCCCGTTTTGTAGTAAAAGACCGTCATGCTGAGCTTGTCGAAGCATCTCTACCGCTTCGTTTTTACATCAGATTTACCATTGCGGTAGAGATGCTTCGACAAGCTCAGCATGACGGGCTGGTTTGTTTTCCATTACATTCTCCACATACTTCATATGCGCCCCAAGCTCTTCCTGCCATTCCTGCTCGCTCCTTTTGCCTCCCGCGCCGACGTAACCCTGCCGGCCCTGATGACCGACAACATGGTAGTGCAGCAGAAAACCAACGTGGCGCTCTGGGGCTGGGCCGCGCCGGGCGAGGCCGTAACCGTAACAGTGGGCTGGCAAAAAGCCCCGCGCAAAGTGGTGGCCGATAAGGACGGCAACTGGCTGGTGCGCGTGCCCACGGGCAAGGCCGGCGGGCCCTATACCATTAAGGTGCAAGGCAACAATCAGCTCACCATCAACAACGTGCTGCTAGGGGAGGTGTGGCTGTGCTCGGGGCAGTCGAACATGAACTTCCCGGTAACCAAGCGGCCCAACAGCGGCTCCTACACCGGTATCATCAACGCGGCGGAGGTAATTCCGAAAGCCAATTACCCCAAAATCCGAATGTTCACGGTGGTGCAGAAGGTGGCCGATACGCCCCAGCGCGACGTGCAGGGCAGCTGGGTGGTGTGCAGCCCCGAAACCGTCGGCAACTTTTCGGCGGTGGCATACTTTTTCGGGCAGGAGATTCACGAGAAAACCGGCGTGCCCATCGGCCTGATTCACTCCTCCTGGGGCGGCACGCCGGCCGAGTCCTGGACCCGCAAAGATGTGCTGGAGCGCAACCCGGACTTCCAGCCTATTCTGACGCGCTACGAGCAGGGCCTCACCCAGCGCCCCGCCTACGAAACCGCCCTAGCGGCCTGGAAGCAGGAGCACGACGCCAACCCCCAGGCCACCAGCCCAAAGCCCGTTGAGCCGCTGAGTGCCACCAGCAATAAGTCGCCGTACAAGCTCTACAACGGCATGATTAAGGGCCTGGAACCGTACACCTTGCGCGGCGTTATCTGGTACCAGGGCGAAAACAACGCCGAGCGGGCCTACCAGTACCGCAAACTGTTTCCGGCCCTGATTGCCAACTGGCGCCAAGATTGGCAGCAGCCCAACCTGCCGTTCTACTTCGTGCAGATTGCGCCCCACCGCAGCCAGAACCCCGAAATCCGCGAAGCGCAGCTCCTGACCATGCAAACCGTGCCCCACACCGGCATGGCCGTCATCACCGATGCCGGCGACTCCCTGGACATTCACCCGCGCAACAAGCAGGTGGTAGGGCACCGGCTGGCTTTGTGGGCGCTCAGCCATGAGTACGGCCAGACCAAGCTGCCGTATTCCGGCCCCATCTACGAGGCTATGAAGGTGGAAAACGACAAGGTGCGCCTGCAATTCAAGTACGCCGATGGACTGCAAGCTCAGGGCGGCCCCTTGCGCCGGTTCACCGTAGCTGGCCCCGACAGCGTATTCGTACCCGCGCAGGCGCAGATTGAGGGCCGTACGGTGGTGGTGTGGAGCGACAAGGTGAAGCAGCCGGTGGCCGTGCGCTTCGGGTGGAGTGCTGCGCCGATGCCTAACCTCTACAACGGCGCCGGCCTGCCTGCTTCGCCCTTCCGCACCGACGCTTGGCGTACGCCTACCCAAGGCAAAAATTAGTCTTAAGTATAAGTCAGTAGCACTGTATAAGCAAAGGTGAGTGCCTACTTATATAGATGACAATGATGCTAACGTAGCTAGCTCAACAGCCTGCTTGAGTGTAGCTGAAGGCGTATGATAGGTAGGGGGCAAATATATGATATGAAAAATATGTTGTAATGCGGTAAAAGCGGTACGGTACAGGACAGTTGGAAGTGAGTAAGGGAATACTTTTGGGATAAGCTGGGATTTTCATCTCGCCTTTCATCTCAAAATTTTCCCACACCTACCTCCTATATGAACAACAACTACACATGGCGGCGTGGCCAGCTGGTAGCCTGCCTACCGCTGTTGCTACTAGCCGGCCCCGGACTTACGGCCGCGCAGGCCCACCCCGTCAGCAAAACGGTAGCTGATGTGCAACTCACCGGCCGCGTGGTTTCCCCAACCAACGAAGGCATTCCTGGCGTTACCGTGGTGCTGAAGGGAACTACCCGCGGCACAACCACGGGCGCCGATGGTAGCTTCACGCTGGCCGTGCCCGAAGGCGGTGGTACGTTGGTGTTCAGCTTTATCGGGTTTCAGACCCAGGAGCGGAATTTCTCGGGTGCGGAAAAACTTACCATCAAGCTTGCTGAGGATACCAAAAGCCTTGATGAGGTAGTGGTAGTGGGCTATGGCACCCAGAAGAAAGCCGACGTAACCGGCGCTATTGCCTCGTTCAACGCCGAAAAACTAGAGGAGCGTCCCATTGCCCGCGTCGACCAGGCGCTGGTGGGGCAGCTGGCGGGGGTGCAGGTAAAGCAGACTTCGGGGGTGCCCGGCCGGCCCTTTAGCATTCAGGTGCGCGGTGCCGGCTCGATTTCCGCTGGCAACGAGCCGCTGTATGTTATCGATGGCTTTCCGCTGGAAACGGTGGGCGCGAGCAGCAACGGCCGCTTCGGCAGTGGCAACCCGCTCGATAACATCAACCCCAATGACATTGCCAACATTGAGGTACTGAAGGATGCCGCCGCCGCCGCTATTTATGGCTCGCGGGCGGCCAATGGCGTAGTAATTATCACGACCAAGCGTGGCCGGTCGGGCAAGCCCCAAATCAGCGTGAATACCTACATTGGTGGTTCGCGGGCGGCCAAAAAGCTGGACTTGCTAAACGGCGAGGAGTGGGCTGCGCGGGCCACTGAAATCATCAACAACAACTGGGTGCGCTCGACGCCGACTACCCCAGGCGCCGTGCAGCGCACCGCCGACCAAACCACGGCTCAGCGGCGGCAGATTCTGGGTTTGACTGGCAACAATGTTAACCCCGATTTAATGCTGGACGACCGGTGGGCTATTCCCGGCCACCCCGGCCTGCAATACATAGACTGGCAGGACCAGCTCTACCGCACCGGCGTCACCCAGAACTACCAGGTGAGTGCCTCGGGCGCCACCGACAACGTAAACTACTACGTGTCGGGTAACTATAACAGCCAAGAGGGCTTTGCCAAGGGCCTCGACTATAAGCGCTACACCGTGCGGGCCAACGTGGAGGTGAAGGCCAACGACAAGCTGAAGTTCGGCCTGACTATCAACCCCACGTACTCGGTTTCCACTGACCCCGGCATTGAAGGCAAAGACAACCGCTTCCACCAGCTGCTGTCGCAAACCCCGATTGCGGAAGACACGGCTGGCGTGTACACTGGCTACGGCAAAAACGAGGCCTACCGCTGGGGGGTGAGCACGGCCAGCCCCATTGCTGTCATTGAAAACTTCTACGGCGATACTCGCAACTACCGCACGCTGGGCACAGTGTTTGGTGAATATCAGCCTATTAGTGGCTTGGTGCTGCGTTCTTCGTTGAACTTCGACAACAACGAGTCAACCTCGAAATCGTATTCGCCGCCCACCCGCAATCTGCCTACCTCGCTGGCGAGTGGCTCGTACAGCACCTACCGCCGCCAGACGCTGGTAACGGAAAACACGGCAACCTACAGCAAGACGCTGGGCAAGAACGATTTCACGTTGCTGGGCGGTTTCTCCTACAACTTCGCCAAGCTCGACAACAACAGTGCGTCTTCGTCGGGGGGCTTTGTCAACAGCCAGGTGCGCACGCTGAATGGAGCAGTGCTGGTGCAAAGCTCCGGCCCTACTGAGTCGCAGAGCACGTTGGTTTCCTATTTCAGCCGCCTGCAATACGCCTATGATGGCAAGTATTTGCTGTCGGCCAGTATCCGCCGGGATGCTTCGTCGCGCTTCGGGTTTGACGACCGGGCCGGTATTTTCCCGGCCGTGTCGGCAGGTTGGCGCATCTCGCAGGAGTCGTTTATGCAGCCTGTTACGTTCCTGAGCGACCTGAAGCTGCGAGCCAGCTTGGGCTACTCCGGTAACAACACCATCGGCGACTACAGCAGCATTGCCACGCTGGGCGTGTATAACTACACTTTTGGCGGCCTCATTGCGCCGGGCCAAGCCCCCAACAAAGTCGGCAACTCGCGCCTGAAGTGGGAGCGTAACCGCACCGTTGACTTCGGGGTTGATTTTGGGGTGCTGAAAAACCGCGTCACAGTTTCGGCCGATTATTACACCAAAACCAGCCAGGATTTGCTCCTGAACGTGCCTGTACTCACGGGCGCGGGCTTCGGCACCAACCTGGAAAACATTGGGGAGGTGCGCAACAAAGGGTGGGAGCTGGAGCTGAACACCCGCAACCTGGAAGGCGCCCTTTCCTGGACGACCTCGCTCAACGTAAGCCACAACGAAAACGAAGTGGTGCACCTGGGCCCTGGTGATGCTACCATTGAAGTGCCCAACGGCCTCGATACCCCCAGTAACATCCTGAAAGTAGGCTTGCCGGTCTACAGCATCTTTGTGGTGAAGCAAACCGGTATCCTCAGCCAGTCGGATATCGACAACGGGGCAGCCCGCTTTGGCAACCAGACCGCCGGCGACCCGCGCTACGAAGACTACAACGGCGACGGCAAGATTGACGTGAACGACCGGCAGGTGGTGGGCAACCCCAACCCCACCTACACTTTTGGCATTACCAACACGCTGCGCTACAAAGGCTTCGACCTAAGCTTCCTGGTGCAGGGGCAGCACGGCGGCTCCATCTACTCCACCCTGGGCCGCGCCATCGACCGCACCAGCGTGGGCTACAAGGAAAACGCTCTGGGCCGGGTGCGCGACCGGTGGTTCTCGGCCGAAGACCCCGGTGCCGGCGTGAAAGGCAAAGCCACGGGTAGCTTCGGCTTCATCCGTAACACCGACTGGCTGTACTCTTCCAACTACTACCGGGTGCGCACCATCACGCTGGGTTACGACCTAGGCCTGCTCATCAACAAGCGTGTAGCTCAGGGTGCCCGCGTGTACATGACGGCCGAAAACTGGTTTGGGCATGATAAGTACTACGGTGGCCTCAACCCCGATGCCTTGAACACGGGCAACACGGGCACCTTCGTGTCGGGCTCCGACTACGGCGGGTTGCCACTGGCTAAAACCCTGGTACTCGGCCTCAACCTCACTTTCTAACTTTAAGAAGCTGGAAATGAGGAGCTAAGAACTGGAATAAGGCAAATGCCTGTGCTTCTGGTTGCTGTGTTCTGCCTCTTGGCTTCTAACTCCTGAAATCATCCATGAAAAAGATATTCCTCTCCTTATCCCTTGCGTGCGCCCTGATGACCTTGGGTGGCTGCGAAAAGGAACTCGAACAAACCCCGATTTCCAACGGCTCGGTACCAGACTTCTATAAAACAGCGGCCGACTTCGACCAGGCCATGTCGGCCGTGTACGGCTCGCTGCGGGGCTACCCCGACCGTGAAGTGATTCTCTCGGAGTTGCGCTCCGACAACATGTTTGCAGTGAGTTCCATCGGCTCGCGCGACTGGGACCCCATCAACAATTTTTCGGCGGCCCTGCTTACCATTAATCCTTACGTAGCCGATGCCTGGGCGTCGAGCTATTCTACCATCTTCCGGGCCAACACCATGCTCGCGCAGTTGGCTGAGAATGGAGCCGTAACGGGTTCGTTGCGTACCCGTTACGAGGGAGAAGCCAAGTTCATCCGGGCGTTTATGTACCTGGACCTGGTGCGTAAGTTTGGCAAAGTGCCGGTGATTGACCAGCCGCTCATTCCGCAGGAGGTGGCCAAAATCCCGCGCAGCGAAGTATCGGCGGTGTATGCCCTGATTGAGTCGGACTTGCGCACGGCCATTGCCAATCTGCCCATTTCCTACACAGGCACGGGTGTTGGCCTCACTTCGGGCGTGGGCCGGGTAACGGCTGGTGCCGCCAAAAGCCTGCTGGCGCTGATGTACCTCACCAAATCGGGCCCAACCTACGGCATCAACGGGCCCGGCCTGAACAGCAACGAGTACGACAAGGCCAATGTGCTGCTCGACGAAATCATTGCCGGCACGGGTACGGCCCGTTACGCCCTGCAAAGCACCTACGCCAACATCTTCTCGCCGACGGCCGAAAATAACTCAGAAGTGATTTTCGACCTGCAATACATTTCCAATGGCACAGGCAACCTGGGTTCCTCGTTTATGAACGTGGTAGTGCCCGATGCCTACTATACCTCGATTGCGCTGCCGTTTTCGGCCGGCTCGGTGGAAATCAAGCCCTGCTCCAACGACCTGAACAACGTGGCGTATGACACTACTCGCGCCCGCCTCGACATCCGTCGCACCGTTAACATTCAGCAGGGGTATACCTTTCAGAATATCACCGATAGACGCCCGTTTTACAAGAAATACGTGAACGTAGCGGCCAAAGGCAGTAGCCGCACTGACTGGGCGACCAACTTTATTGTGATGCGCTATGCCGATGTTCTGATGATGAAAGCGGAGTGCGAGGTGCGGGGCGTGGGTGGTACGGCTGCCAGTGCTGCTACCCGCCTCACCCCGCTACGCACTCGTGCCGGGCAGCCCGCCCTAACAACTCTTACGCTGCAAGGCCTGATGGACGAGCGTCGCCGCGAATTTGCCGGTGAAAACCTGCGCTGGAACGACCTTATGCGCTCCGGCTTGGCCCTGACCACGATGAACGCCTGGGCGCAGCGTGAAGACCAGCCAGCCCCAAACAATAAAATCGTGCGCCCCATCACGGCCGACCTGTTGCTGCTGCCAGTACCGCAGGTGGAATTAAGTTCGGTGCCTGGGCTATACGAGCAAAATCCAGGGTATTAGTAAAAAATAGTATACAGTAGCACAAAGTACAAGGGCGTCATGCTGCGTCTGGCGAAGTATTCTGAAGTGTGATGAGTGAAAACCACATAGTACAGGATGCCGACCCAGGGGTGGCATGACGTTCTTGTATTTCGGAAAGTTTGATTTGGTGCGGTTTTAGGTGCTGCGCCAGTGAAAAAGGAAAGCCGGTGGTAAACAACTTGTGTAAGCGTTTCTTCAACCTCAAGTCTAGCAAACACATTGTGTTGGGCCTGTACTGGGCCGCCAGTACGCTTGCTGCCAATGCGGCGCTGGCGCAGCTGCCGTCTACCACTCCGGCGCTCTGGCACAACGAAGCGCGCACCCTCCGCTACCGCCCCGACGGTACCGACTTCGTGGTTGAAAACGGCACCAAACGGTTCACCCGCGCCCTGTACAGCACCCATACCGCTTTCCGCGTGGAAACCGGCGACTTACCCGAGTTTGCGCTGTATCTGCCCGGTATGGGCGGCAACTTCAAGTTCGGGTTGCAAGGGGGCAAGCAAAGCAAATGGCTCATCAAAGCCGACCGGATTGTAGCCCGCTACCGGCCCGGCAGCATGCTCTACGAAATCCAGGATCCGCTGCTGGGAACCGGCAAGCTGCAACTGGAAGTGCAAGCCATGGCCGATGCCGAAGGCATGCTTGTCAAGGCGAAGTTCGAGGGCGTGCCAGCGGGGCAGGTGCAGCTGCTGTGGGCGTTTGGGGGCGTAACGGGCAAGAAGTTCAGCCGCGACGGTGACATCGGGGCCGACCCGGAATCCAGCTTCTACCTGAAGCCAGAGAATTGCCAGGGCAACACATTTCAGCTGCAACGCAACGCATTCCGGCTAACGTATGGCGTGCCGCTCCGGAAAAAGGAAGGGGAGGAGAAAGCCCAGATCGAACAACGAAACCTGCTAGGAGTAGTGCCCCCCGGCGCCCAGCTGCGTGTGGCGGATGCCGCGCAACAGGACTCGCCGGAGGAGCTGCTGACTTCCACAGCATCGGCCGCGCCGGTGCTGGCCGGTGCTATGCCGGTGAAGGCGGGGGAAACTATGTATTTCGCGGTGCAGGTACCCCAAACGGCGGCTATGCTGCGCTACGCCGACCTGCCCGCCGCCTTTGCCCGCGCCGAAGCGGCGCGGCAGCAGCTGGCAAACCGCATTCAGGTACGCACGCCCGACCCGTACATTAACACGCTGGGCGGGGCGCTGGGGGTGGCGGCCGACGCCATCTGGCAGGAGCCTGGCTACCTGCACGGCGCCATTGCCTGGCGCATGCCGCTCAACGGCTGGCGCGGGGCCTACACCGCCGACCCGCTCGGCTGGCACGACCGGGCCCAAACGCACTTCCGAGCCTACGCCAAGTCGCAGCTGACCAGCCCCGCCACGGGGCCGGTGGTAATGGATACCACCCTGAATCTGGCTCGCAGCCAGGAAAAGCTAGGCACCAGCGTGTACAGCAGCGGCTACATCAGCCGCAATCCCGGCGGCGACTTCCGGCCCCACCACTACGACATGAACCTGGTGTTCATCGACCAGCTGCTGCGCCACTTCAACTGGACCGGCGACCTGGCTTTCGCCAAGGAAATGTACCCCGTGCTGCAACGCCACTTGGCCTGGGAAAAGCGCAACTTCGACCCCAACAACGACCACCTCTACGACGCCTACGCCGCCATCTGGGCTTCTGATGCCTTGCAGTACAGCGGCGGGGCCGTCACGCACTCGTCGGCTTACAACTACCTGGCCAACCAACTAACGGCCGAACTAGCCCAGCGCCTGGGCGAAAACCCAGCGCCATACCGCCAGGAAGCCGCTGCCATCAAACAGGCCATCGACAGCCGGTTGTGGATGCCAGCCAAAGGCTGGTACGCCGAGTATCAGGATGCCCTTGGCCGCAAAGCGTTGCACCCCGCCGCCGGCCTCTGGACCATCTACCACGCCCTCGACTCGCAGGTGCCCGACCCGTTTCAGGCCTACCAGGCGCTGCGCTACGTGGACGCGGAAATTCCGCACATCCCGGTGCGCGCCGCCGGCTTGCCCGACGACGGCTACTACCTGCTTTCGACCACCAACTGGCAACCCTACGATTGGTCGATCAACAACGTGGCCCTGGCCGAAGTGCTGCATACCACGCTGGCCAACTGGCAGGCGGGCCGCTCCGAAGAAGCCTTCACGCTCTGGAAAAGCGCTTTGCTGGAGAGCATGTATTTGGGCAGCAGCCCCGGCAACTTCCAGCAGGTTTCCTTTTATGATGCGCACCGGGGCGAATTGTACCGCGACTTCGCCGACCCCATTGGCATGGCGTCCCGCTCGTTGGTGGAAGGCTTGTTCGGAATTCAGCCCGATGCGCTGGCGGGTACGCTGGTGGTCCGGCCAGGGCTGCCCGCCGCCTGGAACGAGGCCGCCCTGACGGTGCCGGACGTGACGTTTGATTTTCGCCGTACTGGTCGGCGGGAAGTCTACACCATCACGCCGCGCTTCGCGAAGCATCTGAAACTGCGGCTGCAAGTGCCGGCCCGTGGCACCACCGTGCAGAGCGTAACGGTAAACGGCCAGCCGGTAAAATGGCAGAACGTAGTGGAAGCCATGGGCACACCAGTAATCGAAATCAACAGTGAACCGGCAGCCACTTACGTAGTGGAAATCCGCTGGACCGGCGACAAGCCCGATACCGCCGCGCTGGCTCCAACCTACGCGCCGGGGGCGGCGCTGGCTGTTCGGTTTCCGCACGCTACCATTACCAAGGTATTCGACCCGCAGCAGACGCTGCGTGGTGCTACGCCGGCAGGTTCGGCCCTCACGGCGCAGGTGTCCGGGGCCGCGGGCAGCCGCACCGCTTTCGTGCAGCTCCAGCAAGGCGACCTAACGTGGTGGGCGCCGTTGGCCCTGAACGTGCAAACGGCCTCCGCGCCGCCAGTTGCGGCCACTCCCGTTTCGGCGGCAAAGTACGAGAAGGTGAATCTGGCGCCGTACTTCAACGACCAGGTCACGCAGATTTTCCAGAACAAGTACGTCTCGCCCCGGCCCACCGGACCTACCTTGCAACTGCCTAAGCAGGGCATCGGCAACTGGTGCTACCCCCTCACGCAGGCCGTTATTGATGATGCTGGCTTACGTAAACTGGCCGGCGCGAAAAACGAAATTCAACTGCCGGAGGGTGTGCCGCTGGGCACGCCGGGCGCAGCCGGTGCTAAGAACATCCTGTTTGTGTCGCAGTGGGATAATTACGCCGACTCGCAGACGCTGCCGCTGCGCGGTAAAGCCCGCCATGCCTACTTGCTGATGGCAGGTTCCACCAACCCCATGCAAAGCCAGACAACGAACGGCGAAGTGGTGATAACCTACGCCGACAATTCCACCGAAACGCTGCCCTTGCGCAACCCCAGCACCTGGTGGCCCATCGAGCAGGATTATCTGGAAGACGGTTTTGCCTTTACCACCGGCGCGCCCCGCCCGTACCGGCTCCACCTCAAAACCGGCTGGCTTTCCCGCGAGGTTCCTGCCAGTTACACCAGCATCAAAGGCTTCAGCACCCGCGCCATCGACGGCGGCGCCGCCACCGTGCTCGACTTGCCCCTCAACCCCAAAAAGAAACTCAAGAGCCTAACGTTACGCGCTTTAGCCAATGATGTAGTCATCGGCCTGATGAGCGTAACGCTGGCGAGGGAGTAATTCCGGAACTACAGTATCTGGTAAATGAATCTAAGACTAGATCCAAGTAATAAAAAACTAGTTCCCCTCCTCAGATGAGGAGGGGCTAGGGGTGGTTGAAGAATTAGAGCTAAGATCTAGAGCTAATCCTCGTTCAACGCTCTGGTCAACCACCCCTAACCCCTCCTCATCTGAGGAGGGGAACTAGTCTCTAGCTTTAGTTTAATCCATATAGCAGGGAAGTCTATACTTCCATTTGCGCAGCACGAGCACCTGATGTCATTAACCCATCCACCTATGCTTCCACCCAAGCTCCTTCCCAGTCTGCTTGTACTCGGCCTCGCCCAACCGCTGCTGGCCCAGAAAACGCCCATCGACCGCAAAGCCCTGGTGGAGCGGCATACCGTGGTGAACACCACGACCGATACCCTCTCGTCGGTGTCGGTGGGGAACGGGGCGTTTGCCTACACCGTGGACGTGACGGGGTTGCAGACGTTTCCGCTGTACTATGAAAAGGGTGTGCCGCTGGGGACGCAGTCGGAGTGGGGCTGGCACAGCTTCCCCAACAAGGAGGGCTACAAGTTCGAGCAGAGCTTGCGCGACTACGACCTCAACGGCCGCAAAGTCAGCTACTCGGTGCAAGTGAAAACGGCCGGCAACAAGGAAGCCGTGGACTTCCTGCGGGCCAATCCGCACCGCTTGCAGCTGGGCAACCTGGGGTTTGTGCTGGTGAAAAAGAACGGCAAACCCGCCACCATCAAAGACCTGCGCAACATCCGGCAAACCCTCAACCCCTGGACCGGCGAAATCAAGAGCCACTTCACGCTGGAAGGCGTGCCGGTGGACGTGGTAACGGTGGGCCACCAGCAGCAGGATGCCGTGGCGGCCCGCGTGGAATCCAAACTGCTGCAAACCGGGCAATTGAAAGTGTCCCTGCGCTTCCCGTGGCCCACTGCCGGCTGGGCCGACATGGGTACCGACTACACCCACACCGAACAGCACAAATCGAGCCTCATTGAGGCGAAGAAAAACGCGGCGCTGCTCACCCACCAGCTCGATACCACCACCTACGCCGTGGCGCTGAACTGGCAGCAGCCCGCCACCCTGACTGCCGGGCAGGCGCACGAATTCATCCTTACGCCGGGCAAGCAGGGTACGGTTTTGGAGTTCGGCTGCCGCTTTGCGCCGCGGCCTGCCGTGGCCCCTACGTTTGCTGCCACGCGCACCAACAGCCAGCAGCAGTGGCCGATGTTCTGGAAAAGCGGCGGGGCCGTGGACTTCAGCGGTACCACCGACCCCCGCGCCAAAGAGCTGGAGCGCCGCATCATCCTGTCGCAGTACCTGACCCGGCTGCAAGGCGCCGGCTCGCAGCCCCCGCAGGAAACCGGGTTGGTGCTGAACAGCTGGTACGGCCGGCCGCACCTGGAAATGCACTGGTGGCACTCGGCGCACTTCGCGCTGTGGGGCCGCCCCGAACTGCTGGAAAAAAGCCTTGTGTGGTACGCCCGCCCCGATGTGCGTGCCGAAGCCCGCAAGATTGCCCAGCGCCAAGGCTACGACGGCGTGCGGTGGCAGAAAATGACCGACCCGTGGGGCCAGGAAGGGCCGTCGTCGGTGGGGGCGTTTCTGATTTGGCAGCAACCCCACATGATTTATTTCGCCGAAGAAATGTACCGCGCCCACCCTAACGCGGCCACCCTCAAGCTGTACCAGGATAGGGTAGCCGCCACGGCCGAGTTCATGGCGTCGTACCCGTTCTATGAGAAAGACAAGGACCGATACATCCTCGGCGAGGGCGTTATTCCGGCACAGGAGCGGTTCAAGGCCGAGGAAACCTTCAACCCCACCTTCGAGCTGGTGTACTGGAACTGGGCGCTGAATACGGCCCAGCAATGGCGCATCCGGCAGGGCCAGCCGCGCAACGCCAAGTGGGACGAGATGCTGGCCAAACTCTCCAAGCTCCCGCAAGCCGGCGGGGTGTACCTGGCCACCGAGTCGGCCCCTGATTCCTACACCAACCCCGAGTTCAAAACCGACCACCCCTCCGTATTGGGCGCGCTGGGCGTGATGCCCGCCACCGGCCAGGTGGATGCCGCCACCATGCGCCGCACCTTCGATTTGGTGTGGAAAGACTGGAGCTGGGACAAAACCTGGGGCTGGGACTTCCCCATGACCTCCATGACGGCCACCCGCCTCGGTATGCCCGACAAAGCCGTGGACGCGCTGCTGATGAAGGTGCAGAAGAACACCTACCTGCCCAGCGGCCACAATTACCAGGAGGACCGCCTGCCAATCTACCTGCCCGGCAACGGCGGCCTGCTCTCAGCCGTGGCCCTCATGTGCGCCGGCTACGACGGCTGCCCCACCGAAAATCCCGGCATCCCCAAAGGCTGGACGGTGCGCTGGGAAGGGTTAAGCAAGATGCCGTAACGGTATAAGCTAGCAAGCTAGTTCCCCTCCTTTTTTCAAGGAGGGGTGCCCGGAGGGCGGGGTGGTTTACTAGAGTTAGAAAGCTAGAGCTAGTTGTCGTTCTGACGGTTTTACCACCCCGGCCTCCGGCCACCCCTCCTTGAAAAAGGAGGGGAACTAGCTTCTAGTTTTAGCTTACATCATTCCTCTGTTACCATTTAGTAATCAGTATGATAAAATTCCTTGCCTTCCTTTCCTTACTTGCGCTTCCTGGCTTGGCCGTGGCTCAGCAATCCGCTTTGCCACCCGTCAAAACCACGTCCTTCCGCGCCGATACCTTTTCCATTGCCAAATACGGCGCGGTAGCCGATGCCCTGACGTCGAACACCGGGGCCTTTCAGAAAGCCATAGACGAGTGCAGCCAAAAAGGCGGCGGAGTGGTGCTCGTGCCGCGTGGGCAGTGGCTGACCGGTCCGATTGAGATGCGCAGCAACGTGAACCTGCACGTTGCGGCCGGGGCCCTCATCCAGTTCAGCGATAACCGCGCCGACTACAAACTGCACAAAACCAACTGGGAGGGCCTCGACGCCGTGCGCAACCAAGCCCTGATTTACGGCAAGAACCTGGAAAACGTAGCCATTACCGGCCAAGGCATCCTCGACGGGGCCGGTGAGGCGTGGTGGATGGTGCAAAAGGGCCGCTCCACCGAAGGCGAGTGGAAGCAGCTGGTGGCTTCGGGCGGCTTCCTGAACGAGAAGCAGGACCGGTGGTACCCCTCGGCTCAAAGCCTGAAAGGCACTACCGTAAAAGAAGCCGGCGTGCTGACCGAGGAGAAGTCGGAAATCAAGGATTTCGAAGAAATCAAAGATTATCTGCGGCCCGATTTCCTGGTGCTCGACCAGTGCAAGCGGCTGCTCTTCGAGGGCGTCACGTTCCAGAACTCACCCGCTTGGACCGTGCACCCCATGCGCAGCGAGGACGTAATCGTGCGCAACATCAACGTGCTCAACGGCCCCTACACGCCCAACACCGATGCCCTGGATTTGGAATCCTGCAAAAACGGTATTGTGGAAGGCTGTACCTTTAGCGCCGGCGACGATGCTATTTGCATCAAGTCGGGGCGCAACGAGCAGGGGCGCAAGCGGGCCATGCCCACCGAGAACTTCATCATCCGCAACTGCAAGGTGTACCGCGGCCACGGCGGCTTCGTGATTGGCAGCGAAATGTCGGGCGGGGCGCGCAACCTGTACGTGAGCAACATCACTATGATTGGCACCGACATCGGGCTGCGCTTCAAAACCACCCGTGGCCGGGGCGGCGTCGTGGAGAACATATTCATTCAGGACATCGACATGAAGGACATTCCCGGCGAGGCCATCCTGTTCGACATGTACTACATGATCAAGGACCCCACGCCGCAGGTAGCGGGCTCCAAGGAGCGGCCCGTGTCGCCGGCCAAACCCGTGGATGAAAGCACGCCGCAATTCCGCAAAATCCAGATCCGCAACGTGACCTGCAACGGCGCCAAAACCGGCATCATGGTGCGCGGCCTGCCCGAAATGGCCATCAAGGACATCAGCATCGAAAATGCCGTGCTGCAAAGCGAGAAAGGATTAGTCTGCATCGAAGCCGACAACATCAGCCTCAAAAACGTGACCCTGCTGCCCACCAGCACAGACCCCGTGATGGAAGTGCACAACAGCCAGAACATCACCCTCGACAACGTTAAGTACGCCCCCGGTGCCACAGTGCTGCTACGCGTATCCGGTGCCGATAAAGCCAAGAACGTCCGCCTGGTAAACACCGACGTTTCAAAAGCCAAGCAACCGTTGGAGCTAGGAGAGAACGTGAAGAAAAAGGCGGTAGTAGTATCAAAACGCTGATATCCGGAAAGTAAAAGAACGTCATGCTGAGCTTGCCGAAGCATCTCGCGTGCTGACGTTGAGTTAGTAATCTGGTGTCAGCACGCGAGATGCTTCGACAGGCTCAGCATGACGAGCAAGTGTTTCTGTAGAACCTGAAACGACGGTTTTTAAGGTGCTTCTGCTAGTTTCCTACTGAATCAGGCCAAAAAGCTACAAGCGGCTAGGTGTTTGCCAGCGTACTATTGAACCGTTGAATCCATGATGAATACTATGAAGTTGAACACAATGCTGCGTTTCTGTCTGTTGGTGGCCTTGGTGGCTTTTAGCTCCGGCTTACACGCTCAAACCAAGCCCAAAACCGCGCTGCCGTTGTCGCAGCAAATGGCCGATTCATTTATGC
Source organism: Hymenobacter telluris (assembly GCF_017313265.1). Classification (GTDB taxonomy): domain Bacteria; phylum Bacteroidota; class Bacteroidia; order Cytophagales; family Hymenobacteraceae; genus Hymenobacter; species Hymenobacter telluris. The sequence continues at coordinate 54,741 of NZ_JAFLQZ010000009.1, forward strand.
AACTCTACCCCGATTCGGTGCCGGCCAGCCGCAACCGGGCGGCCCGCTGGGGCTACGAGCACGGGCTGATGCTGAAGTCGATTGAACGAGTGTGGCAGCGCACCGGCGACAAAAAGTACCTCGACTACATCGTGAAAACGATGGACTACTCGCTGCCCTCTGATGGGTCCATCCAGTACTTCAAGATGGCCGACTACAACCTCGACAACATCAACGCCGGCCGCGTGCTGCTCACGCTCATGCAGCAGCCCGGCCTCGACAAAGCGAAGTATCAGCGCGCCGCCGAATTGCTGCACCAGCAGTTGCAGGACCAGCCCACTACCAAGGAAGGCGGCTATTGGCACAAGAAGCGCTACCCCTACCAAATCTGGCTGGATGGCCTGTACATGGCCGAGCCGTTTTCGGCCGAGTACAGCAAACTGTTCAACGAGCCCGCCGGCTTCGACCACGTAGCCCTGCAATTCGCGCAAGTGGAAAAGCACCTCGTAGACCCTAAAACCGGCCTGCTCTACCACGGCTACGACGAAAGCCGGGAGCAGAAATGGGCCAACAAAACCACCGGCCTCTCGCCCAACTTCTGGAGCCGCGGCATCGGCTGGTACGCCATGGCCCTGGTCGATGTGCTCGACTATTTCCCGAAAGACCACCCGCAGCGCGGCCAACTCATCAAGAACTTACAGCGCCTGGCGCCCGTGCTGGTGAAGTACCAGGACCCCAAAACCGGCGGCTGGTGGCAGGTAACCGACCAAGCGGGCCGCAAAGGCAACTACATCGAAACCTCGGGCTCCTGCATGTTCGTGTACGCGCTGGCCAAAGGTGTGCGCATGGGCTACCTCGACAAAAAATTCGCCGCCCCGGCTCAAAAAGGCTACCAAGGCATCGTGAAAGAGTTTGTAGCCACCGAGCCCAACGGCCTGCTGGCCCTGAACGGCACGGTCAGCGTCGGTGGCCTCGGCGGCGACCCGTACCGCGACGGTTCATACGAGTACTACCTGAGTGAGCCCATCAAAAAGAACGACTTCAAAGGCGTCGGCCCGTTCATCATGGCCAGCGTAGAAATGGAAATGGCGAAGGGTAAGAAGTAGGGCCCCACCCCCCGGCCCCCTCTCCCGTGGAGAGGGGGAGCCTGACGATTTACAGCGCAACGTGTTCGGCTGGGGCCTCACACATTGCTGCTGACCGACGCTAACAACTAAATCAGGGGAAACTCTGAAATACAAGGGCCTGAAGCTGCTAAGCTTCAGGCCCTTGCTCGTTGAATTCGGCTGGCTCCCCCTCTCCCCTAGGAGAGGGGGCCGGGGGGTGAGGCCCGCCAAACCACCGAAAGCAGGATACTACAGGTTACTGATAGGGAAATTCCGGGGTAAGTTGGGACGAAAATCACCTCCCGGCTTCCCGCTTCCTTTTCCATGAAGACCACATTCTTACCCTGGCTGGCCTGCGCTGCGCTGTTCTGGACTGCTCCAGCCGCCGCGCAAACGTCGGCCCGCAAGCAGGTGCAATACCTCTCCGGTACCGATAACATCCACACGAAAACCTGGGATTTTTACTGCACCGGCGGCCGCCGTAGTGGCGCCTGGACCACCATTCAGGTGCCTTCGAGCTGGGAACAGCAGGGGTTCGGCAGCTACAACTACGGCCGCGACTACAAAACCTACGGCAAGAACTTCCGCTTCGCCGACGAGAAAGGCCAGTACAAGCACCAGTTCAAGGTGCCCGCCGCCTGGCAAGGGCAAGAGATATTCATCGTGTTTGAGGGCTCGATGACCGATACCGAGGTGAAGGTAAATGGCCAGCTGGCCGGCCCTATTCACCAAGGCGCGTTCTACCGCTTCAAGTACGACCTCACCGACAAGCTGAAATACGGCCAGGACAACCTGCTGGAAGTAACCGTCAGCAAGATGTCGGCGGAACCGACTGTGAATAACGCCGAGCGGCTCGCTGATTATTGGGTATTCGGCGGCATTTTCCGGCCGGTGTACCTGGAGGCCTACCCCAAGCAGTTCATCCCGCACACCGCCATCAACGCCCGCGCCGACGGCTCGTTTGCCGTGAATGTCGCCCTCAAAGGTTTGCGCCAGCCGACCGACGTGAAGGCTGATATTCTGGACGCCCAGGGCAAAGTGGTCGGCACCGCCCAAGGCCGCGCCGCCGCCACCGATACATTGGTGAAGCTCAGTACCACGGTCAGCAAGCCGCTGCTCTGGAACTCGGAAAAGCCAAATATGTACCGCACCAACATCCGGCTGGAAGCAGGCGGCCAGACGCTCTACCAAACCACCGAGAAGTTCGGGTTCCGCACCATCGAAATCCGGCGCGGCAAGGGCATCTACGTGAATGGCACGCAGGTGAAGATGAAGGGCATCAACCGGCACAGCTGGTGGCCCGAAACGGCCCGCACCCTCAACGACTCCATTCACTTGATGGACGTGAAGCTCATCAAGGAAATGAATATGAACGCCGTGCGCATGTCGCATTACCCGCCCGACGCTAAGTTCCTGGACCTCTGCGACTCGCTCGGCCTCTACGTGCTCGATGAGTTGGCCGGCTGGCAGAAAGCCTACGGCACCAAAGTAGGGGAGAAGCTGGTGCGCGAGATGGTAGTGAAAGACGTCAACCACCCCAGCATCATCTTCTGGAGCAACGGCAACGAAGGCGGCACCAACAAAGAGCTGGATGACGACTACGGCAAGTACGACCTCTCGAACCGCCCCGTCATCCACGCCCACCACCGCCCCGGCAACGACTTCAACGGCATCGACTGCAACCACTACGAGAACTACTACAGCACCCAGAAAATCCTCGCTGATTCCCTGATTTACATGCCCACCGAGTTCCTGCACGCCCAGGACGACGGTGGCGCGGCCGTGGGCTTGCAGGACTTCTGGGACCTGCACTGGAAGTCGCAACGCTCCGGTGGGGGCTTCCTGTGGGCCTTGGTGGATGAAGGCATTGTGCGCACCGACCAGAACAACATCATCGACGTGAACGGCGTGAATGCACCCGACGGCGTAGTTGGTCCGCACCGCGAGAAGGAGGGCAGCTTCTACGCGCTGCGGGAAATATTCTCGCCCATCAAGATTGATATGAAGGAACTGCCTGCCAAGTTCAAGGGCACGATTCCGGTGGAAAACCGCTACCACTACAACAACCTGAATGAGTGCTTTTTCCAGTGGGAACTGGTGAACTACCGCCAGCCTGGCGAAGTATTCACCGGCTCGACCACCATGCAGAAAAGCCGCGCCACTTCGCCGGCCGTAGCGCCGCTGGGCCGGGGGGAGTTGAAGCTGAAACTGCCCAAAAACTGGCAGGATTACGACGCGCTGGTGCTGTCGGCTTATGACCCGCAGAAAAATCTGGTGTACAAGTGGAGCTGGAAAACCGGTACCAACACCCGCTTGCTCCGTGATATTCTGCCCGCCGCCAGCAAGCAAAGCGCGTCCGTAGCCGCCACTGAAACCGACAGCACGCTTACGCTGCAAGCGGCTGGTATTACGGTGAGCTTCAACAAGAAAACCGGCGAAATCCAGGACGTGAAAGGCAACAGCGGCGACAAGCTCAGCTTTGGCAAAGGTCCGGTGCTGGTGAGCGGCAACGCCACCTTCACGGGCCTGAAGCACCGCACCGAAGCCGACGGCGAAGTAGTGGAAACAAGCTATCAGGGCGACCTGAAAACCATGCGCTACAAGATGGACGGCAACGGCTGGCTGCGCCTCGACTACGAGTTTGCCGCGCAAGGCGACCTGCCGTTCACCGGCATCAGCTTCACTTATCCCGAAAACTACGTGTTGGGCGCCAAGTGGCTCGGCAAAGGCCCGTACCGCGTCTGGAAAAACCGCCTCCAGGGCGTGACCGAAAACGTGTGGGAAAACGCCTACAACAACACCCAAACCGGCGCCGCCCCCTGGATTTACCCCGAGTTCAAGGGCTATTTCGCCGACATCACCTGGCTGGAAATGAACACCGTGGAAGGCAAATTCCTGGTCGCCAGCCCCGACAAAGGCTTGTTCGTGCGGCTGTTCGATTTCTACGGCTTGTCGGGGGTGAAGCCCTCACCGGCCCTGCCCGTCGGCAACCTGTCGTTCCTGGAAACCATCCCGCCGCTCGGCACCAAACTGGCCCTCAACATCGACGCCAACACCAAAAACCTCGGCCCCAACAGTGAGCTAAACCACGTCAACGGTCTTTCAAAACGCACGCTGTATTTCTTCTTCGGCCTGCCAAAGTCCAGCGCCGCCCCGCAGCCCTACAAGGCTCCGGCCAAGGACGAGCTGTTCTGATGGTGTCATGCTGGCGGGGCCTCACCCCCCGGCCCCCTCTCCTAGGGGAGAGGGGGTGCGTTCAACGAAATACTACTTTAGAACAGTCTGTCAATCGGCTGGCTCCCCCTCTCCCTTAGGAGAGGGGGCCGGGGGGTGAGGCCCCGCCAGCACGACTACCCGTTCAACCCGCACAGTACAGGACGGCCAGCGCAACCGGATTTTCCTTCTTGAGTCTCTGAACTCAGCGGCCAGTACCAGTTCCATTGAATCCACCCCTATTTCCTATGTCGAAAGCACCTGAACCAGTCTTGAAAACCCAGAATCCGCGTTGGAAGGCCTTGTTGCTGGGGGCGTTGCTGACCACCTCCGTGACCGTCGCTACCCAGGCCCAGAAGATGCCGAAGAAAAAGGCCGTGCTCAAAACCATGCGCCTCACCAATAGCTACTTCATGAAGAAGTGGCCGGATACGGGCAAGGAAATTGTAACCAACAAAGCGCGCCCCAGCCACATCTGGACGCGGGCCGTGTACTACGAAGGCCTGATGGCGCTCTATGGCATCGACAAGCAGAAGCCCTACTACGACTACGCCGTGGACTGGGGCACCAAGCACCAATGGGGCCTGAACAACGGCGTTTCCACCCGCAACGCCGACAACCAGTGCGCGGGCCAAACCTACATTGCCCTCTACGAAATAGACCCTCAGCCTGAGCGCATCCGCGACATTAAAGCCAGCATCGACCTGATGGTGAACAGCCCCAAGGTGGATGATTGGTGGTGGATTGACGCCCTGCAAATGGCCATGCCCGTGTACGCCAAGCTCGGCGTGATGTACAAGGATACTGCCTACTACGAGAAGATGTACCGCATCTACAACTACTCGAAAACGGTACACGGCGGCAACGGCCTCTACAACCCGCAAGACCAGCTCTGGTGGCGCGACAAAGACTTTGTGCCGCCCTACAAGGAGCCCAACGGCGAGGATTGCTACTGGGGCCGCGGCAACGGCTGGGTGGTAGCGGCCCTGGTGCGCGTGCTCGAAATCATGCCTAAAGACGCCCCGCACCGCGCTGAATACGAGCAGATGTACCTGAACATGATGAAGGCCCTGCCGCCCCTCCAGCGCCCCGACGGCTACTGGAACGTGAGTTTGCATGACCCCACGCATTTCGGGGGCAAGGAAGTAAGTGGTACCTCGTTGTTTATCTACGGCATGGCCTGGGGAATCAACAACGGCTTGCTCGACGCCAAACAGTACCAGCCCCTCATTGCCAAAGCCTGGACCGCCATGGCCAAGGAATGCGTGCACCCCGACGGTAAGTTGGGCTATGTGCAAGGCACCGGCAAAGAGCCCAAAGACGGCCAGCCCGTCAGCTACACCAGCACCCCCGATTTCGAAGACTACGGCCTCGGCTGCTTCCTGCTCGCCGGCAGTGAGATTTACAGAATGAAGTAAGGCCAAGCTCCAGCTTGCTGAATCGTTGCTGAAGCTGGAATTAGAGCTAAAACTAGAAGACTAGTTCCCCTCCTCAGATGAGGAGGGGTTAGGGGTGGTTGAAACATCAGAACAACCCATCATAGCCTATCTAGCTCTAGCCTTTTAGCTCTAATCATACCACCCCCAACCCCTCCTTGAAAAAAGGAGGGGAGCTAGTTTCCTAGCTTATAAGTACCCACAGTCTTTCCAACCTATGAAAAATTCCCTCGCGCTTTCCCTGCTTTTCGCCGCCGCGCTAACCCAAAGCAATGCCCAAGCGCAGGCGCCAAAATGGCCGGAAATCACCCAGCAAACCAAGCCCTGGACGCGCTGGTGGTGGCAAGGCAGCGCCGTGAATAAGCCGGACCTGACGCGCCTGCTCACCCAATACCAGCAGGCCGGGCTGGGCGGCGTGGAAATCACCACGATTTACGGCGTGAAGGGCGCGGAAGACCAGTTCATCAACTTCCTGGAGCCGAAGTGGATGGATATGCTCGGGCACACGCTCACCGAAGCCGGCCGCCTGGGCTTGGGCGTAGATATGGCGCAGGCTTCCGGTTGGCCGTTTGGCGGGCCCTGGGTGAGCCAGGAAGACGCCTGTAAGTACGTGGCCTCCCAAACCTACTCGGTGAAGGGCGGCGAGCAACTGAAAGAGCCGGTGCGCTTCGTGCAACAGCCGTTGTTGCGCATGATTGGCCCGCGGGTCGACATCAAGCAGCTGGTCGAGCCGATTGTGAAGAACCCCGATTTGCAGCTCCGCGCCTTCGACCAGGTGCGCTTCGAGAAGCCGCTGCCCTTGCAGGCGCTCATGGCGTATTCCGACAAAGGCCAGACGCTGGATTTGACCAGCAAAGTTGCCGCTGATGGCAAGCTGAACTGGACCGCACCGGCCGGCAACTGGACCCTCTATGGCGTGTTCCAGGGCTGGCACGGCAAGATGGTGGAGCGCGCCGGCCCCGGCGGTGAAGGCGACGTCATCGACCACTTCTCGAAAACCGCCACCGACAACTACCTGCGCCACTTCGACCAAGCCTTCAAAGGCCGCGACGTGAAACCCATCCGTGCCTTCTTCAATGATTCCTATGAAGTAGACGACGCGCAGGGCGAGGGCAACTGGACGCCGCAGCTGTTTGCCGAGTTCCAGAAGCGCCGCGCCTACGATTTGCGCCAGCACCTGCCCGCCTTGTTCGGTAAGGCCTCCGACGACGAAAACAAGCGGGTGCTGTCTGATTACCGGGAAACCATATCGGAGCTGCTGCTCGAAAACTACACCAAAACCTGGGCCACCTGGGCCAAAACCCACGATGCGCTAATCCGCAACCAGGCCCACGGCTCCCCGGCCAACATCCTTGACCTCTACGCCGCCACCGACATTCCGGAAACGGAAGGGGAGGACCTGGTGCGTATCAAATTTGCCTCGTCGGCGGCGCACGTTACGGGCAAGCCGTTGACTTCGGCCGAGTCGGCCACCTGGGAAAACGACCATTTCCTGTCCAAGCTCTCGGATGTGAAAAAGGCCATGGACCGGATGCTGCTCGGCGGCGTCAACCACACGTTCTACCACGGCACCAACTACTCGCCGCAGGCGGCGGCGTGGCCCGGCTGGCTGTTCTACGCCGCCGTGCATTTCAACCCCAACAACACATTCTGGACTGATTTCGGCCAGCTCAACAAGTACGTGGCGCGGTGCCAGAGCTTCATGCAGGCCGGTAAGCCCGCCAACGACGTGCTGGTGTACCTACCCATCTACGACTCGTACGTGCGGCCCGGCAAGGTGATGTTGCAGCACTTTGATGGCATCGAGCACGGTTTCAAAGGCCTGCCTGTGGAAGAAGCCAGCCAGGTGCTGCTCAAGCGCGGCTATGGCTTCGACTACATTTCTGATAAACAGCTGCTCGGCGTGAAAGCGGCGGGCACTACGCTGCAAACCGGCGGCGCCAGCTACCGCACCATCCTGGTGCCCGATGCCAGCCTGATGCCGCTGCCCACCCTGCAACAGCTCGTGAAGCTGGCCGAAGGCGGGGCTACCATCGTTATGGAAAACCAGCTGCCCACCGACGTGCCCGGTCTCGGCAGCCTCGACAGCCGCCGCAGTGCCTTCCGCAAGCTGCTAAGTGAAATCAAGCTTACGGCCAGCAAACAGGCGGGCGTGCAACAGGCCACGGTGGGCAAAGGCCGCATTCTGGTGGGCAAAGACGTAGACCAGCTGCTCACGCAAGCCGGCCTGAAGCGCGAGAAAATGGTGGATAGCGGCCTGGAGTTCGAGCGCCGCCGCCACGCCAAGGGGCACTACTACTTCGTGGCCAACTGGGGCGACAAGGCCATGAACGGCTGGCTGCCGCTGCAAACCGCGGCCAAGTCGGTGGCCCTCTACAACCCCATGACCGAAAAGCTCGGTATGGCTTCCGTCCGCCCGGCGGCGGGCGGCCTGCCGGAAGTGTACGTGCAGCTGGCCCCCGGCGAATCGTGCATTCTGGAAACCAACGAAGCGGGCACCACCGGCCCCGCGTATGCCTACCAGAACCCAACCGGTGCGCCGCAGCCGCTCAATGGCACCTGGAACATTCAGTTTGTGTCGGGTGGCCCAACGCTGCCCGCGCCCATCAAAACCCAGAAGCTGGACTCCTGGACGACCATAGCGGGTGAGGCCGGCCAGAAGTTCTCGGGTACGGCCACCTACACTACCACCTTCCCCACGCCGCAGGGCAGCAGCAGCGGCTACCTGCTCGATTTGGGCCGCGTAGCGCAGAGTGCCCGGGTGCAGCTCAACGGCAAGGAACTCGGCACGCTCATCGGGCCGGTGTATCAGGTGTTTGTGCCGAAAGAGCAGCTGCAAGCCACCAACAACCTCACCGTGACGGTGAGCAACGGTATGGCCAACCGCATCATCGACATGGACAAAAACCACGTTGAGTACCGCAAATTCTACAACGTGAACCTGGCCGCCAAGCTCAAGGAAAACCGCAACGAGCAGGGCCTGTTCACCGCCGAGAAGTGGACGCCCCAGGAGTCCGGCCTGCTCGGCCCCGTCACCCTGACGCCTACCGCCGCCCAGCCGCCGAAGGTGCAGTAGAATTACTATGCCAGAAGCCCGCAACTTTCGCGGGAACTATCATCCACCCAACCTCCCTGACAATGGAAGAAATAGCCTTCACCATGCAACTCAAACCGGGCAATCTGGCTGAGTACGAGCGTCGGCACAACGAAATCTGGCCGGAACTGACCGAGGCTTTGCAAGCCGCCGGTATCTACGACTACTCCATCTATGTAGACTCGGCCAGTGGCACCCTATTTGCCGTGCAGAAGCGTACTCCCGGCCACACGGCCGACGAGCTACCGACGCTACCCATTATGCAGAAATGGTGGGCCTACATGGCCGACTTGATGGAAACTAACCCTGACAACTCACCAGTAGTAAAACCATTGGAGCGGCTGTTTTATCAAGCTTAGTGAAAAAAAGTAAGTACTAACTTTTTTTCTAAATATCAGGAGGGTGCGGGAGGGTTCCGCAATGAGGTTTCGACAGCTTTGGATGTGAGTGAAGATTATTTCAACTGACGCGTGGCGAAACTGGGAATTGCGGCCGTGGGAATCCGTCTTACCCTGAGATGCCACGCGTCACGTTGAAAATTATAGCGCGGCTGAATGCTATGCTCACTCATTAGAGGCTGACATAGGTGGTTTTGTACCGGTAAAATGTTCTGCGTCAAGTGCTAATGCATCAGGAAATCGGTAATACGGTCAAAAGATATAGAAGACTACTAGCTGCGCTGTATAACGCCAGCATAGGATTTTAAGAGTGAAGAAAAGTGAGTTGAAGAAGCTACTCCCGCTTGGGAGTAGCTTCTTTTTTTAACAAGTAAGGGAGTACAGAGCGCATGATCTACGCTCCATACTCCCCCTATCAAAATTCTCTACTTACTACTTAGTACAGCAATACCACCAAGCTGCGCGCCCCGTGCGCCCCAATCACCAACGACTGCTCGATGTCGGCCGTTTTGGAGGGACCCGCCACGAAGGCCCCGTAGCCCCCGGTGGATGGCAGTTGCGCATACGCCTGGTGCATGGTGGCTACAATGCGCCGGTGGTCGAGCACCAGTACCAAATGCTGCGTAATGGTAGGTAGTGCGCGGTGCATCATGTTGGCCTCGGGCAGCCAGATGGCCCCGTTTTCGGCCACTCCAATTTCGCCCGCCAGCACTGCCAAATCCACATCGGCTAGCACTTCGGTGGTTGTCAGCGCATCCACGGGCAGCGTGCCGGAAAATAGGGTAGAGGCCGAAATGCGAGACTCGGGGAATAGCTGGGCCAACACTGGCTGTAGCTGTTCGGGGCCGTCGAGCCATATTACCTGGCCGCCAATGCCGGTTAGCACTTCCGTAAACCGCTCGGCCGAGGCATCACCGCCAAAGTCGGGGACGGTGGGCAGCAGGGTTTCCTCTGGTTTGTTGGCGCGGGCCGCCGCCAGAATTTTCTCGCGTGAACTACTCAAGGGGGTAGTGAAATTGTGAGGTGGTGAGATGGTGAACTGGTGAGTTTGACGTTCGGTTTGCGCAAATAGTGCCTCTTAAACATCAAACTCACCAATTCACCATCTCACTATTTCACCTCTTGTTGCTGATACCATTCGTGGAAGCTTTGCTTGGGTGGCTCCGGCAGCTCACGGGCCACGGCCCACACATTGAAATGGCGGGCGTGGGTGAGGCTGTAGGGCAGAAACTTGATGCCGTGCCGCGCCAGCTTACCGCCGATGCCGAGGGCGCGGGGGCTGGTCAGGAAGCGGCCCATCAACTTCATGCTCCACTTCTTGGAGGCCGGTATTTCGTTGGCTTCGGCCAGCACCTGCCGCCACTTGTAGAGCTGCGTATGAATGTCAATCTTGACCGGGCATACATCCGAGCACGAGCCGCACAGCGTGGACGCAAACGGCAACGAGCTGTGCTTCTTCATGTCGATGTTCGGCGACAGGATGGATCCAATCGGGCCGGGCACGGTGGCATCGTAGGAATGGCCGCCGCTGCGCCGGTATACCGGGCAGGTATTCATGCAAGCGCCGCACCGGATGCACTTCAACGACGCCCGAAAATCAGGCCGCCCGAGCTGCTTGGTACGCCCATTGTCCACGATGACGATGTGCATCTCCTTGCCGTCGGCGGGCTTGGTGTAGTGCGAGGTGTAGGTGGTAACCGGCTGCCCGGTGGCACTGCGCGCCAGCAGCCGCGTAAACACCGACAAATCGGAGAGGCGCGGAATCAGCTTCTCGATACCCATGGCCCCAATGTGCACGTGGGCCAGGTTCACGCCCAGGTCGGCGTTGCCTTCGTTGGTGCAAATGACGATGCCACCGGTTTCGGCCACCGCAAAGTTGACGCCCGAAATGGCCACTTCCGCCGCCAGGAACCGCGCCCGCAAGTGCTGGCGGGCAGCCTCAGTCAATACCTGTGGGTCCACTTCGCCTTTGGCGGTACCGAGGTGCTGAAAGAATGTTTCGCCTACATCTTCCTTCTTGAGGTGAATGGCGGGCAGGACCAAGTGGCTCGGGGCCTCGTCGCGCAGCTGAATGATTCGCTCCCCCAAATCGGTATCCACCACCTCAATGCCGTTGGCAATCAGGTGCGGATTCAGGTGGCACTCCTCGGTCAGCATCGACTTGCTCTTGACGATGCGCGTGGCGTTGTGCTGCCGGATGATGTCGAGGATGATGGCGTTGTGCTCATCGGCATCGGCGGCCCAGTGCACGTGCACGCCGTTGCGTTTGGCTTGCTCCTCGAATTGCTCGAGGTAGAAATCCAGCTTGCTGAGCGTGTGGTTTTTGATTTGGGAAGCTAGTTCGCGCAGGTCCTGAAACTCGGGCACGGCGTACACGGCCTTGTCGCGCTTGGTGCGCACAAACCAGAGCGTTTCGTCGTGCCAGGTGGTCCGGTCGGCATCCCCAATAAACTTAGCGGCGCGGGTGGCGTGGTTCATGAGATGGTTCCGTTAAGAATTTCGGCGGCGTGCATCACGCGCATCGGCAGCTTGCCGCGCCGTACTATGCCTTCCAGGTGCATCAAACACGACATGTCGCCGCCGGTAAGCACGCTGGTGCCGTTGCGCAGGTGGTCGGCTACCCGGTCCTGGCCCATGCGGGCCGAAATGGCGGCTTCCGACACGCAGAACGTACCGCCAAAGCCGCAGCACTCGTCGTTGCGGTCCAGGTGGGTCAGCTCGATGCCGTCCAAAGAGCCTAATAGCTGCCGCAGCTGCCCGTCGCGTACCGGCGTCATCTCCGATTCGTTGGCTTGGTGCAGGCCGCGCTGGCCGTGGCAGCTCAGGTGCAGGCCCACCCGGTGCGGAAACGAGCCGGGTATTTCTTTCACGCCGAGCACGTTGTAAATGAAGTCAATCAGGTCGTAGGCCGAGGTGCGTACTTGCTGCACGTCGGGCGTTTGTTCCAGCTTGTCGAAGTGCTTGCGCACGTGGTACACGCAGCTGCCGGAGGGCGCCACCACGTAGTCGTACGCCGCGAAGGTATCAACGTAGTGCCGGTAAATGGGCAGGGCGTCCCGCTCGCAGCCACTGTTAGCCAGTGGCTGTCCGCAGCACGTTTGTGCAGCCGGAAACTCCGCTTTCACGCCCAGCTTCTCCAGGAGCTGCAACGACGCAATGCCCACCTGCGGGTAGAACTGGTCGACGTAGCACGGCACGAATAAGGCGACTTTCATCTGATGATGGTTAATTGTTTTTTGTTGACAGCAGAACGTCATGCTGAGCTGGTCGAAGCATCTCTCCCGCGTTATCCGTACGAAGACGTTCGGTAGAGATGCTTCGACAAGCTCAGCATGACGTTCTGCTGGTTGTACTACCAGTTTTGCACTATCAACTAGTTGAACAGCAATTGGGTTTTTTTCCAGGCCTCGCCTTGCTCTAAATGCACCAGAGCACCGAGGGCCGTAGCCTGTGGTACTTCCAGCGTGCGGATTTCGGCTTTCGGGAAGTTCCAGCTCAGCGTTTGCATGAATAGCGGGTTGCGGGCAAAGCCACCATCTACGTAGATGATTTTCTCGCCCTGCCACACCAAATGAATGGATTCGAGCAACAGGTTGATGAGGCCGTGCATGAGGTGCTGATAGGCATCGGAAGCTGTGCGGAAACCGGTGATGTCCCATTCGGCGGCGGGCTCATCGGGGAACGGGCCGGTGCCGGCCATGCACGCCGGTTTGAAGCTGGCCGAAGCCTCGTCGTAGGGGCGGGCCAGTACCAAGGAGTGGTAGAAGTCGGGCTTGACGTGGAAGTGAGCGGCAATGCGCTGCACCTGGTAGTCGTGCTCCCGGCCCAGGAATACGCGGGCGGCGCGCATCGGCTGGCCGCGGGGCGTCAGGAAGCTGAGGCTGTCGCGGCGCAGTAGCTCCGGCGTGAGGGGCTGGCTGTTGAACGGGTTGATGGTAACCGACCAGGTGCCCGTCGAAACCAATACAAACGGCTCGTCGGTTTCGGCCAGGTAGGGCATTACGGCCGCTGAGCTGTCGTGCATGCCCACGCCCACCATAATACCATCCACTACCGAGGCAATAGAATCTTTAGTGAGCGGCGCCAGCTTCTCGTCGATGCCTTCGCGGCGCACCCACTCGTGGTATTGGCCCTGCTCGAAGTCCCAGAGGTTGGTGTGGCAGCCTACTGAGGTGAAGTCGCTGAACTTCTCGCCCGACACCAGGTACGACATATACTGCGGCAAGTGCAGCGAGGTATGAATGCGGGCGTACTGCTCGGGCTTGGCGTGTTTCAGCCAAAACAGCTGCATACCCGAGTTGAGCATGCCCATCTGCGGCGAGCAGGTTTCAGCGGCCAGCTCTTGCGGCGACTGGGCCAGCATGTCGTAGAACTTCTTGCTGATTTCCTCCGGCATCGGCTTGAGGTAGTTGTAGAGCGGCAGCACCGGCTGGCCGTCGGCATCGAGGTGCACGAAGCTGGCCCCGTACGCCGTGAAGTTGACGCCCTTCACGGTGTAGTGCGGGTGGTTGCGCAAGGTGTGCCAGTGGTCCTGCACCCACTGGGTCAGGCGGGGCAGATGGTCGCACACGAACCCGTCGTCGTCGAGGGCATCGGTGCACACGTGCTGCTGCTCGTCAATAATCTGCCGGTCTTCGTCGAACAGAATCAGTTTCTTGTTGGTCTTGCCAATGTCGAATACTGCGTAGATACTCTTCTTTTTCGTGGCCATGAGTGCTGGGCTTACAAACCGGTAGACAAGCTGAGTTTGCCGCGCTGCTGAATAAGCTGCTCACGGATGCCCGCGGCGCGGTAAGCGGCCACCGGGCGCAAGGCGCCGCCGGCCCGCTTGTAGGCCTCGGCCACCAGCGGCCGAACATCAGTCAGGAAGGCGTCGCGCATGATTTCTTCGGCCCGTACCACGTCGTTGTTCTCCTGCGCCTCATACAGGGCGGTGCGGTCTACCAACAACGCCTTGGCGTAGGCGCTGAGGATGTTTTCCACGGATTGCAATAGGTCTTCCAGCGGGTCCTTCACGTTGTGGCTGGCGTCAATCATGTAGGCCACCGTCGGGTTGCTAATTGATTGGTCGCGGGCGGCGTCTACCAGCTCGTTGAAAATGAGGAACAGCTGGAACGGCTTGCTGCTGCCGGTGGTCAGGTCGTCATCGCCGTACATCGAGCCGTTGAAGTGGAAACCACCCAGGCGGCCAAACTGCTGCAAGCGGCCCACAATCTGCTCGATGTTGGTGTTGGGCAAGTGGTGGCCCAAATCAACCAATACGTTGGCGTTCTTGCCCAACGACTGACATAGTGAGTACGACGTGCCCCAGTCGGGAATAACGGTGGAGTAGAAGTTCGGCTCGTAGGGCTTGTACTCAATCAGCATGTTCCAGTCACTGGGCATAGCCTCGTAGATGGCCGCCAACGATTCCTGCGTGCGCAAGTACGCGCGGCGCAGGTGTTGCTGACCAGGGAAGTTGGAGCCATCGGCCAGCCATACGGTCAGGGTTTTGGCGTTCAAGGCCTGGCCGTGCCGGATGCAGTCGATGTTGTGCTGAATGGCCTGCTGACGGGCACCTTCTTCGGTGTTGCTCAGCGAGCCGAATTTGTAGGAATAATGCTGGTCTTTCTGGTCCTGGAAGGTGTTGGAATTCACCGAGTCAATCACCAGTTTCTGCTCGCCCAGCTGCTGCTGCAAACCCGCAATGTCCTGCGGAATATCCCACGGAATGTGCAGCGAAATCGAGTTAGACGAGCCGTTGAGCTGGTGCAGCAACCCCACGTCGTTGATTTTCTCTTCCAGGTTGCGTGGCTCGCCACCCAGCGGGAACCGCCCAAACCGCGTACCACCCGTACCCAAGGCCCAGCTCGGAATAGCCACCTGAAAATCGACGAGCTGCTGCACCACTTGGCTGGCATCCAGCTGGCGGCGGCTCAGCGCATCGGACAGGAAGTTGAACTGGAGCGTATGTTCTTCCAGCAAGGGCTGGTTGAGGTCTTGAATGCGGGATTCAGAAAGCATATGGAAGAAGTGGTAAAGAGCGAATCAACTCGTCGGGCTTAACCAGAGAAGTCGGATTCATTCTGGAGTGGCGGGATAAGGATTGAGACAACAAAGTAGCGCTTCAACCCCTCACAAACTGTTATGAACTCTCCTGTGCGTCGTGTTTTTTCCTGGAATCAGCCTGTAGCGCTAAGCTCCGGCTCGGCGACGAGTGGATGTGGTACTGGGTCAACGCGTAGGAACTCGCTCCGCTCGTCGCCGAGCCGGAGCTCAGCGCTACAGGGAACCCCGACGGACAGTGTAAAAAGGGTTTTTGACTTTGACGCGTTGCTTTTCCAACAGGAGGGTAGCGGCGGTGCGGCCCATGGCCTCGAAATCGGTGGTAATAACGGTCATGTTCAGCAGTTCTTTCAGAGGCGTTTCGTTGAACGAAATGATGCCTACTTCGCGGCCAAGCAAGTAGCTGGTCTGGCGCATCTTCTTCACCAGCTCCACTAAGTCGGTTTCTCGGATAACAACGTAGGCCGTACCTACTTGCAGGACCTCACTCATGGCGTTTTCCACCACCGCAAAGGTTTTGTTGTGCAATAGGCAGAATGAGCGGAACCCCCACGGTAGCTCCTCGGGGTGGTTGGCGTCGGAGGGCAGAATGAGCACCAAGCGGGAATACTTTTCCAGTAAGTCGGCGGTGTTTTCCAATGCCCCGAAAATGTCTTTATCGAAGTCCTGGAACACGCGCAGGCAGTCGTGCTTGAGGTCGGGAATGTCCTTGTCGAGCAGCACCAACTCCTGCGACGGAATGGTGTTCAGAATGTTCTGGTAGGTGGCTTTGGGCGTGTCCAGCGTGAAGTGCGGCATCACCACGTAGTAGTTGTACTTGCCCAGGCTTTTCTCGATGATTTCCTGAAACAGATTCACGTTGTAGTGATGAATCTGGAGGTCAACGGTAGCGGCCTCGCCCAAGGCTTCGAGGAAGGCGTAGTAGATGATTTTCTTGTAGGAACTCAGCTTGTTGAATACCAGCAAAATCTTCAGCTTGGTGTTGTCGTTGGCCTGCACGTAGTAGCCCTTGCCTTGCACCGACGTGATAAAACCCCTTTCCCGTAGCTCGCGGTAGGCTTTTTCCACCGTGTCGCGGGCCAGATAATATTCCACGCTCAGCTCGCTGATGGAAGGAAGCTGGTCACCATTTTTCAGTAGGCCCCGCTCAATATCGGTAATCACCGACTGCACAATCTGCTTGTACTTCGGGGTTTTGTCGAGGGGCTTCAGCTGAAGCTTGTAGAAATTAGGACTAATCAATGTTGCTCGGTGCTCAACTAAACCGACGCCAAGGTTCCGGTCGCGGGAAGCTGATTTATAAATCATGGTGGAAAAGGACTAGTGGGAATTTGAAAGGGCAGAGTCGGCTATTCCATGCAGAGAGTTATAAGGTGTGGTAGGGCGGACATGGCAAACGGGTCTTGCGGAAACCCAATGAAACTACCAGCGCTGGCATCAGGTCATGAAGGCCGAGCTTGTTGCAAACAGACAATGGAAATGAAGATCAGATGCTTGAAAATACTGAAAGCAACTTGCTTTAGCAGTGAAAATGCCAGTTTTCCTCGGCAAAAATCAACGGGAACGTTGCCGGAAATAATGATTGGTTATGAGATACTAGCGGATCTATGCTGGATATTATCTGGATTAGCCGACTGAGCTGCTAGAATGGCAACAAAAAACCCGACAAACTGAAAAGAATTCAGTCTGTCGGGTTCTGGTAGAACGGCTATTCGGTAGCCGCTTTAATTTCCGGATTCATCGGCTGCAAGAGCCATCCGGAAACAGAAGCTGCGTCTTTGGCTTAGCGCACGAAAGCCATAGCTACGCCGCCATCCACGTTGAGCACGTTGCCCGTCGATTTGCTCAGCGAGCCATCCACGAACACGCGCACTGCTTTGGCAATGTCTTCGGACAGCAGCTCTTCGCCTAGCAACGTCCGCTTGGCGTAGTGCGCGGGCAGCTCTTCCACCGAAATGCCGTACGCCTTGGCGCGACCCGCAGCCCACTCGCCTTCCCAGATTTTAGAGCCGCGCAATACGGCATCGGGATTGACGGTGTTCACGCGGATTTTGTCGGCACCCAGCTCGGCGGCCAGCAGGCGGCTCATGTGCAGCTGAGCGGCTTTAGCGGTACCGTAAGCTACGTTGTTGGGGCCGGCTACCAGGCCGTTCTTGCTGGCAATGTTCACGATGTCGCCACCGAGAGCTTGCTGGCGCAGGATGGTTACAGCGGCCTGGCTTACCAGGAACTGACCTTTCACAAGCACGTCGTTGAGGATGTCCCAATCGGCTTGCGTGGTGTCGGCGAGGGGCTTGCTGATGCTCAGGCCGGCGCAGTTGACGATGATGTCAACACCACCGAACTGGAGCACGCTGGCCCGCAACGATTCGGCAATGCTGTCGGCATCCGTCACGTTGATGGACGCGGTGAGGGCGCTGTCTTTGCCGAACTGCTTGCGCAAATCAGCCTGGGTTTCTTCCAGCCGGTCACGGTCTACTGCTACTACACAGGCGCCGAACTTCAGCAGCTCTTCGCAGATGGCTTTGCCAATGCCGCCGGTGCCGCCCGTCACGTAGGCCACCTTGCCCGACAGGGCTTTAGGCGGGGCCATACGCTGCAACTTGGCTTCTTCCAGCAACCAGTACTCGATGTTGAAGGCTTCCTGCTCGGCCAGGCCGGTGTACTCACTTACCGCCTCAGCGCCTTTCATTACGTTGATGGCGTTGGTGTAGAACTCAGCGGCTACGCGGGCCGTCTGCTTGTCCTTGGCGAAGGTGAACATGCCCACGCCGGGCCACAGGATAACCACCGGGTTGGCGTCGCGCATGGCCGGCGAGTTGGGGTGCTTGCTGCGCTCATAGTACGCGGCATAGTCCTGGCGATACGCCGCAAACTGCTCCTGCAAGTACTCCTGCACGGCGGCCAGGGGCTGGTGCATGATGGCCTCGTCGAGAACCAGCGGACGGATTTTGGTGCGCAGGAAGTGGTCGGGGCAGGAGGTGCCTTTCTGGGCCAGACGGGCCAGGTCGTGCGAGTTTACAAACTCCAGCACGCGGGCGTCGTCGGTGTAGTGGCCCAGCATGCGGCGGTGGCCCGAGGCCAGGCCGCGCAGTACGGGCATTACGTCGGCAGCCATGCGGCGGCGGGTGGCTTCATCGGGGCCGTTTTCCAGCTTCACGCCACCGAAAACCGGACCTTTTTTGCCGTAGTTGGCTTCCAGGTACGTGGCCGCCATTTCAATCACCTCCAGGGTGTTGATGTACGACTCGTAGCTGGTGTCGCCCCACGTAAACAAGCCGTGGCCGCCCAGAATCACGCCACGCAGGCCGGGGTTTTCGGCTACGATTTTTTCGAGCTGCAAGCCCAGGTCGAAGCCGGGCTTCTGCCACGGCAACCAGCCCATGGTGTCGCCCCAGATTTCCTTCATGATCTGCTCGCCGTCCTTGCTGGCGGCAATGGCAATCAGGGCATCGGGGTGCAGGTGGTCGATGTGCTTGAAAGGCAGCAGGCCGTGCAGCGGCGTATCAATGGAAGGCGTGGCGCACTTGGGGTCGAAGAGGCAGTACTCGAACAGGCCCACCATTTCGTCTTCGTGCTCCAGGCCGCGGTAGCGGTTTTTCAGCGCGTGGAGCTTGTCTACGTACAGGTTGGCGCAGCCGGCTTTGGTGAGCGTGCCGATGTCGCCGCCCGAGCCTTTCACCCACATTACCGGTACCGACTCACCGGTAACGGGGTCGGTTTCCGTGATTTTGCAGGAGGTATTACCACCGGCGTAGTTGGTGAGCCGCAAGTCGGCACCGAGCAGGTTGGAACGGTAGAGGAAAAGGGCTACTTCGTCGCCGGCGAGTTCAGCCGCCTTCGTCTCATCCCATAGGTAGCTGACGTGCTGAAAGGTGAGCGTTTTTTCCATAGTGGTGCTTCTGATGAATTTGCCAGAAAACAGTAAATAATTACTTTTCAGCAAAGTACCGGGTTGGCGCTAGGCTAAACCTCCTGCACTCTCCTGCTTGCCAGTAAAATAATTATTAGCCTTGCTGCATGTTTAAAAGTAAGTCTTCACTAGCCGCAGGCTTTTCTGATCTGTTCAGGAGAGCACAGGACAGTGTACGACTATAGGTAAAGCAGATTTGTTGAAAATCGTACGACTATGGCAGTAATCTGGGGAGTTATTTTTCACGCGTTAGGCGGCTTTGCCTCCGGCAGCTTCTACCTACCCTACAAGAAGGTGAAAGGCTGGTCCTGGGAAAGCTACTGGCTGGTAGGCGGCATCGTATCGTGGCTGCTGGTGCCGTGGCTGCTGGGCTTCCTCACCATCCCTAACCTGACCACCGTGCTCAGCCAGACAGACGGCTCGACGCTGTTCTGGGTGTATTTCTGGGGCGTGCTCTGGGGCTTCGGGGGGCTGACCTTCGGGCTGGGGATGCGCTACCTGGGGCTGTCGTTGGGCATGGCCGTTATCATGGGGCTGTGCGCGCTGGTCGGGACGCTGGTGCCCCCCATCTGGGGCGGTACGATTGTGCAGCTACTGAGCACGGCCTCGGGGCAGGTAACGCTGCTGGGGCTGCTGGTGTGCTTGGTGGGCATCCTGATTTGCAGCCGGGCCGGCATCATGAAAGAAAAGTCGTTATCGGCGGAGCAGAAAAGCGAGTCGATTGCCGAGTACGATTTGAAGAAGGGCCTGCTGGTGGCGGTGTTTTCGGGCATCATGAGTGCCTGCTTCGCCTTCGGGCTGGAAGCCGGCCAGAAGATTGCCGATTTGGCCGTGCAGCAAGGCGCCGACCCGCTGTATAAGAACAACGCCATTCTGGTGGTAATTCTGCTGGGCGGCCTCACCACCAACGCGGTGTGGTGCCTGTACCTCAACCTGAAAAACAAAACCTACACCGACTACCTCAACCCCTCGTACCCCGCGCTGCGCAACATCTTGTTCTGCGCCACGGCGGGTACGCTCTGGTACTTTCAGTTTTTCTTCTACGGCATGGGCGACACCCGGCTGGGGGTGTACCGCTTCTCGGGCTGGACACTGCACATGGCGTTTATTATTGCCTTCAGCTCGATGTGGGGCATCTACCTGCACGAGTGGCGTGGGGCCAACAAGGCTACTATGCGCACGGTGTCGTTCGGTATCCTGACGGTGGTGCTGTCCACGATTATTGTAGGCTACGGCAACTACCTGGGCTCGGAAGCTACTGCAACAACTACTAACACTCCAGCCATAGAAGTAGCCGCGCAGCCATAAGCGTAGTAAGAAAGCAAATAACATGATGTATCAGGAAAGCAGCCCGGCCTTAGGTCGGGCTGCTTTTGTATATAAGAGAGATTAAAAATAAGTTAAATAAGCAGGTAGGTGCGGGAGAGAGTGGGGTGAGTGTTGCCATACTTTTATATCTCTTCTATGATCGGAGTGACTTACTCTCACAATTACTGCCTCTTATGAAAAAACTGTACGATCTGGCTAGGCCCCTGTCTCCGCTGGCCATCATACTTGCCGCGCATTCGGCGTATGGACAAGCGCAAACGTTTTCGGGGAAAGTAACTACCGCCGATAAAAACGAGCCTTTACCCGGCGTGACCGTCGTGCTGAAAGGTACTACTATCGGCACGGGTACTGGAGCTGATGGCTCCTTCTCGCTGAGCGTACCCAATGGTACCGGTACGCTGGTAGTATCTTCTATTGGCTATATAACGAAAGAAGTGCCACTGACCGGCAGTCTGGTGCTCAACATCAGTCTCAGTGCCGACAATAAGGCTCTGGATGAGGTAGTGGTAGTAGGCTACGGTACCCAGAAAGCCGGCAACGTAACCGGGGCTATTACCGGCATCACGGCTAAGGAAATAGAGGAGCGCCCCGTCAACCGCATTGAAAACGCACTGGTAGGTCAGATGCCCGGCGTATACGTGCAAACGCCGTCTGGGGAGCCGGGCGCGGAACTGCAAATTCGGGTGCGTGGTGCTGCTTCCATCAATGCCTCCAACGAGCCGCTGTACGTGGTAGACGGTGTACCCGTAGAAAACCTGCGCGGAATTAACCCCACCGACGTAGCCAATATTGAAGTACTGAAAGACGCCGCTTCGGCAGCCATCTACGGTTCGCGCGGTTCCAACGGTGTAGTATTGGTGACTACCAAGCGCGGCAAGAAAGGTACGCCCAAGCTGCAGTTCTCGGGTTTTACGGGCGTGCAGGTAGCCGAAAGCAGGCTGGATGTGCAGTCGGCGGAGGAGTGGATTCAGATGCGCAAGGAAGGTATTGACCTGGATTGGCTGGCGCAGAACCCTATCAACCGAGCCGAGGACTCCAGGGCTACGCGCATTCAGCGCCTGAGCGTAAACGGCGTGCCCCCCAGCCAGACCAACATTATCCGCTATACCCACGACCCTAAATGGGCGTATGGCCAAGACAGCCTGGCATACATCGACTGGCAGGATGCTATTTTTCGCAAGGCCATCATGCAGCAGTACACGGTAGGTGTGTCGGGCGGCACCGACAACGTGAACTACAACGTGAACGGCTCTTACCTGAACCAGAAGGGCATTATCATTGGCAGTGACTTGCAGCGGGCCACGCTACGCGCCAACTTTGATGCTCAGATTCGCAAGGGCATCAAACTGACGATGACCTTGGCTCCCAGCATGGAATGGAGCAGCCTGGGCCGCGTAGATGGCACGGGTGGCCAAGCCCTGAATGCCGCGCAAATGCCGCCGGTGGCGCCCAAAGAAGCTGGCATATACGTAGGGGCCGACCCGTTCGTGACGTATGCTTGGTCGGGGCGCTATATCAGCCCGGTGGCTGTGATGGAGCGGACCCAGGCCAACGGTACCCGCACCCGCCTCAATGCCAATATGGGTTTGAATTTCGACCTCTATAAAGGCCTGCAGCTACAGTTACTGGGTGCTATGGACAACGGTTACTTCCAAGACCAGATCTATACGCCAACCAACGCCAGCCGGGAGTGGTTTGGGGCCGCGGAAGGCTCGTTGAGCAACTCGCGCTACTCCCAGACTTTCAACACGCGCTACCTGTTCCAGAGCGTACTGAACTACACCCGCAGCTTCGGCGACCACCGCTTGAGCGCCATTCTGGGCTACTCGGTGGAGCGTACCAAAATTGATTTTTCGCAGCAGGAAAATGGGCAGCTGCCTAACGACGCTACCTACTTGTTCGACCGGGCCAACTCCACGGTCAACCGCAGCTACATTACGGCCGGCAAGGAGGCGCTGCTGTCGTATTTCACCCGGGCGCAGTACGATTACAAAGAGAAGTATCTGGTTTCAGCCAGCTTGCGGCGCGACGGCTCTTCAAAGTTTGGGGCCAACCGGCCATTCGGCTATTTTCCGGCCGTATCGGTGGGCTGGCGCGTATCCAGCGAAGACTTCATGCAGGGTGTAACCTTCATCAGCGACCTGAAAGCACGGGCCAGCTGGGGCGTAACGGGCAACAACCGTATTCCCAACAACTCGCAGTTTGCTACCCTGGGCATTAGCAATTACTCGCTGAACGGAACGAGCATCAATGGCTACAGCCCCAGCGGCTTTCAGAACGACGACTTAGGGTGGGAGCAAACGGCCAGCTTCAACTACGGCCTCGACTTCAGCGTGCTGCAAAACCGCTTGCAGGTAACGGCCGACTACTACACCAAGAACACCACCGACCTGTTGTATCAGGTGCCGTTGTCGTCGCTTACGGGGTTCACCCGCACATTCGTCAACATTGGAGAGGTGTACAACCAAGGGGTGGAGTTGGGCCTGAACTCGCGTAACCTAGTGGGGGCAGTTGGATGGAATACTGGCTTCAACGCCTCGTATAACACCAATGAGGTAAGAAAGCTCGACTACGATAATACGCCCGTTCAAACCGGCCAAAGCCCCGGCGGGTTTGTGAGCATCTTGCAAGTGGGCTTGCCCGTCAACTCCTACTTGCTTTATGACGCCATTGGGGTATACCAGACCCAGGCCGAAGTAGACCGTGACCCAAAGCTGGCCAACACCCGCGTAGGCGACATCAAGTACCGCGACGTAAACGGCGACGGCAAAATCACGGACGCCGACCGTACCATCATGGGCAACCCCACGCCTAAGTTTATTTTCGGGGTTAGCAACAACTTTACTTACAAGGGGTTCGACCTGAACGTGCTGGTAAATGCGCAGCAAGGTGGTGAATTGTACTCGCTGATTGGGCGCTCCATCGACCGGCCCGGCATGGGCTACCTCTACAACCACGCTTCTAAGTGGAACAACCGGTGGAAGTCGGAAGCAGAGCCCGGTGATGGCAAAACGCCAAGCATCACGGCCCAGAACAGCTCCCTGCTTGATTCGCGCTGGCTTTACAAGTCCGACTATATCCGCATCAAGAACGTGACGCTGGGCTATACCTTGCCCAAGAGCCGGGTGTACAGCAGTGCCCGCGTGTATCTGGCGCTGGAAAACGCTTATATCTGGCACAACTACACCGGCGGCTTCTCGCCAGAGGCACTACAGACGGGTGGCTTCGATAACGGCAGCTACCCCCAGGCCCGCACCTATACGGTTGGCTTCAACCTGGCGCTGTAGCCCTCATTCCCACTCCAACCGATAGTTCCATGAAAGCTTTTACCCGATTCATTTGCACTGCTGCCCTGGGCTTGTCCGGAGCGCTGGCTTCCTCCTGCAAGGAAGATATTCTTTACATCCCGCCCGTCGCCAATAACACGGTTGACGAGTTCTATAAAAACGAAACCCAGGTCAACCAGGGCGTGATGTCCATTTACAATGGCTGCCTGTCGTTGCCCGAAAATTCGTACTGGTTTCTGGCCGAGTTCCGCTCCGACAACGTGGCCGCTGATGTGGCCACCGTGCAGCGCGACTATAGCGACGTAAGCAACTTCAACGCTACTTCGCAAACCCAGCAGCTGCAAGCCACCTGGACCGACCTGTACGAAATAGTATATCGCTCCAACGTGTTGCTGGAGCGCATTCAGCCGTTCACGTTTGCCCGCGTCGAGCAATTCAAAGGAGAAGCCCGGTTTTTGCGCGCCTTGGCCTATTTCGACTTGGTGCGCTACTGGGGTCCGGTGCCAATCGTAGACAAAACCCTGACTATTGAGCAGTCGAAAACCATACCGCGCGCCCCCGTTGCCGACGTGTATAAGTTCATCATCGATGACCTCACCTTTGCGGCCGAAAGCCTGCCTTCCACGTATGTTGTTACAACGGGTTCTGCCACCGATGCCTCCAACAAAGGCCGGGCTACCAAATGGGCGGCCAAAGCCCTGCTAGCCAAGGTATACCTGACCATGTATGGCTATCCGTTGCGCCAGGCCAGCGCTTTGCCCCTGGCCAAGCAGCAGCTCATGGACGTGTATGCCGCCGCTAGTCCCACTACGTTCTCGGTGGCGCAGAACTTTGCCGACCTGTTTAAATCGGCCAACGACAACCGATACTCCGTGTTTGAAATCCAGTATCAGTCGGGCAATACGGGCTTAGGCAACCCCATTCCCTGGCAGCAGGGGCAGGTGTTTCCCACGTTCTGGTCGCCATTCACGGCATTCGCCGCCGACTTCACGCTGCCACCCGCTTTGTTTGGTGCTAACTGGCCGAAAATCGACAAGCGCAAGGCGGCAACTCTCGACTCGGTTATCCGCAACCCAACCACTGGTGCTATTGTAGCTGGGCGCCCTCAGTTCACCAAGTTTCTGGAAAAGGGCGTTACGGGGGTGCAGAGCCGGACCGACTACCCCAACAATTTCCCCATTATTCGCTTCGAGGACGTGGTGCTGATGTATGCAGAAGTGTTGAACGAGGAAGCCGGCAGCCCACCCGCTATGGCCCTTACACTCATCAACCAAATCCGGACTCGTTCGGGGCTGGCAGCCTTCACGGCCACTTCGCCTGAGGCAGCCACGAAAGACGCTTTCCGGGCGGCGGTGCTAAAAGAGCGGCGCTACGAGTTTATTGCCGAAGGCCAGCGCTGGCACGATTTGGTGCGCACCGGCAATGCCATTTCGGTGATGACTGCCTTCAAGCGTGCCACCACGGGTACTACTCCCACCGGCGGCGCCAACTTCCGCCAGCTCGACGAACACGACCTGATCTTCCCGATTCCAATTCTGGAGCTGCGCATCAATCCCGGTTTCTGGGAGCAGAATCCGGGCTACAACTAAGTTGCAGCATGTAGTTCAACGGGCGGCTTAGCAAAAGCTGCCCGTTGTTATTCAAGCCGTTCCCGGCAACTGTTTTCTCTTGCGTATGATAAATCGATTTTCTGTAGTGCTGTGCATTGCTGGCCTGATAGGGGCTGGAAGCCAACTGCCGAAGTGGAGGGCACCCGTAGCCCCGCAGCGCCAGCTGGAGAAGCTGGGCCGGGGTGTGGTAGCCGTGCGGCAGGAGGGCGGCGGGGTGTTCGTGAGCTGGCGGCTGCTGAACACCGACCCAGTTGGCGCGGCATTTCACGTCTACCGCCAAACGAAAGCCGGTAAACCCACCAAGCTGACCAGCCAGCCAATTACAGCTAGTACCAACTGGGTGGACAAAACCGCCGACGCTACTGCCTACACGTATTCGGTACAACTGGTTAATGCCAAAGGAACCCGCTTCACTTCACAGGACGCGCCATCCGAGCAGGCTGCCGTATGGGCACAGAACTACCTCCGGGTGCCGCTGAAGCGTCCGGCTGGTGGGTCGGTGAGCAGCGGCACCGCCGAAACCAGCGAGTACACCTACAGCGCCAACGACGCCTCGGTGGCCGACCTGGATGGCGACGGGCAATACGAAATCGTGCTGAAATGGGAGCCGTCCAACAGCCGCGACAATGGTTCCAATGGCATTACGGGGCCCGTGCTGCTGGATGCGTACCGGCTGGATGGCACGCAGCTCTGGCGCATCAACCTGGGCCGAAATATTCGGGCGGGGGCACACTACACGCAGTTTCTGGTATATGATTTTGATGGTGACGGCAAGGCCGAAGTGGCCTGCAAGACTGCGGACGGTACCACGGATGGCAAAGGCACGGTCATTGGCGACGCCAGCAAAGACTACCGCTCCCTCACCGTACCCACCACTGCGCCAGCCGTGCCGAGTACCCGCGACAAAACCTACGGCCGGGTGCTGGCAGGCCCCGAGTATTTCACGGTATTCAACGGCCTGACCGGCGCCGCTATGGCTACGGCTCCGTACGTGCCCAGCCGCGACCCGCTCGATGGCTGGGGTGGAATTGGGGGCAACGGCGGCAACGACAACCACGGCAACCGCGCCGACCGAATGCTGGCCGCTGTGGCCTACCTGGATGGCGTGCACCCGAGCGCCATCATGTGCCGGGGTTACTACGGCCGCTCGGTGCTGGCGGCCTGGGACTGGCGCAACGGTAAGCTCACGCAGCGCTGGGTGTTCGACTCGCAAAACGACAAGAACCCATTTTCGGGCATGGGCAACCACGGGCTAAGCGTGAACGATGTGGACTTCGATGGTAAAGATGAAATCGTGTACGGCTCGATGGTGGTAGATGACAACGGTACCGGCCTGTTCAGTACCGGCTTGCGCCACGGCGACGCCTTGCACGTCAGCAACCTCGACCCCAGTACCCCCGACCTGGAAGCCTGGGGCGTACACGAAAACGAGGAGGTAGTGCCCGGCCACGAAAACGGCCCCGGTGCCGCCCTCTACAATGCCCGAACCGGCAACGTGCTCTTAACCAAGCTGCCTGGCACCGACGTAGGCCGGGGCATGGCCGCCGACATCGACCCGCGTTACCCCGGCGCTGAGCTATGGGCCAGCAACGGGGAACTGGGGCTGCTTTCCTGCCAGGGCGAACGGATTGGTCCGGCTCCGCGGGCTATCAATTTCGGTATTTGGTGGGATGGGGACTTGCTGCGTGAACTGCTCGATGGAACTACCATTGCCAAGTGGGACTACCAGGCGGGCACTAGCCGGCCGCTGCTCGATGGTAAGCCGCTCGGGGCGGCGTCCTGCAACGGTACCAAAGCCACGCCCTGCCTCAGTGCCGACCTGTTTGGCGACTGGCGCGAAGAAGTGGTCTGGCGCAACGCCAACAACGAGGAACTGCTGATTTTCACGACCACCATTCCCACCAACCACCGCTTCGTGACGCTCATGCAGGACCCGGCGTATCGGGTGGCGGTAGCGCGCGAAAACGTGGGCTACAACCAGCCGCCGCACCCCAGCTTCTACCTGGGCGAAGGCATGAAATCCGACGCAGCAAAACTTGGCAAGTAATTTTCTAGGTGCCGCATAGGCCGCAACAAGCAACCTTCTGAAACTGAATCTTTATTCTTTGCACTTATGACCAACAAAACCTGCGTGGTCCTGCTGGCCTTGCTCTGCGCGCTGGTGGGCTTCGTGAAGCCCACCAAGCCCACGCTCTACCTCATCGGCGACTCCACGGTGCGCAACACCAACGCCCCGCAGGCCGGCTGGGGCAGTCTGCTAAGCAGCTACTTCGACACCACCTGCATCAGTGTATCCAACAATGCTATGGCCGGGCGTAGTACCCGCACGTTCGTTTCGGAAGGGCGCTGGGACAAAGTACATGCCGCCCTCAAGCCCGGCGACTTCCTGATTATGCAGTTTGGCCACAACGAAGGCAGCGTGCCCGATACCACCAAAGCGGGCCGACGCGGCGTGCTGCGCGGCACCGGCGAAGAAACCAAAGACCTGGTTTGGCCCGATGGCCGCCAGGAAACGGTGCACACCTATGGTTGGTACCTGCGCAAATTCATTCGGGAAGCCAAGGCCAAAGGCGCTACGCCGCTGGTGGCGTCTATGATTCCTCGCAACGAGTGGCAGGACGGCAAAGTGAAACGCGCCGGCAACGACTTCGGCAAATGGGCCGCCGAAGTTGCCCAGCAGGAAGGCGTCGCCTTTATCGACCTGAATAGCCTCACAGCCAATAAGTACGACAAACTCGGCCCCGATGAAGTGAAGAAGTTCTTCCCCGGCGACCATACGCACACCAACGAAGCCGGGGCCCGTCTCAATGCCGAATCGGTGGTGGATGGCATTCGAGCCAACAAGAAAATTGCCCTCAATAAATTCCTCGCTAAGAAGTAAGGCGAATTAAACTTCATCGAGTTAAGGCGTCATGCTGAGCGCAGCCGAAGCATCTCTACCGAACAATGACAGCACAACGAAGCGGTAAAGATGCTTCGGCAAGCTCAGCATGACCACTTACTTCAAATAACTCAAGACATCAACTAACCGCATGCAACGCACTAAATCCATTGTTTTCTACAGCTGCCTGCTGCTTCTTGTAGGCCTGTTTTCGTTTGCTGGGGGGCCGCGCAACGCTCAGAAACCAACGCTGTTTCTGATTGGCGACTCGACGGTGAAAAACGGCAAAGGCAAGGGCGACGGCGGCCTGTGGGGTTGGGGAAATTTCTTGCCGGCGTACTTTGATACCACCCGTATTTCGGTGGTGAACAACGCCCTGGGCGGTACCAGCAGCCGCACGTTCCGCACGAATGGGTTGTGGGAAAAGGTGCAAGTGAACATCAAGCCCGGCGACTTCCTGATTATGCAGTTCGGCCACAACGACAACGGCCCGCTGGCTGATACGGCGCGGGCCCGTGGCACCATCAAAAGCAACGGCGAGGAAAGCCAGGAAATCTACAACCCCATCAAAAAGCAGCAGGAAGTGGTGCACAGCTACGGCTGGTATCTGCGCCAGTTTATTGCCGAGGCCAAAGCCAAAGGGGCTACCGTGTACGTGTGCTCACCCATCCCGCGCAACACCTGGACGGCTGGCAAAGTCAACCGCTCAGTCAACGACTACGGCCAATGGGCATCCGAGGCGGCCAAGCAAGGCGGCGCCTATTTCATCGACCTCAACAAGATTATTGCCGACAAATACGACCAGGAAGGTGAGGCCAAAGTGCGCAGCACCTACTTCAACACCACCGACCACACCCACCCCATCGAAGCGGGTGCCCGCCAAAACGCCGCTTCCGTGGCCGATGGCTTGCGCAGCATCAAGAAGAATCCGCTGGCGAAGTACATGGTGAAGGGTAAGTAGCGGGCTTGCTTAACTGGTAGAGCATACCAACCAAAACGTGTCATTCCGACGCAGGAGGAATCTGAGTAGTAGCGTTAAACGACTACATCCAGATTCCTCCTGCGTCGGAATGACACGTTTTAGCTGATTCGTAACCCCTTGTAAAGAAGCGTTTTGTGCTAGCGTCAGATGCTTGCGTAGGCAGTACCTACTTGGTGAGCTGCACCGAGCTGTCGTTGATTTCGGTGGGGTGGAGCTTCAGGAGCCGGATGATTTCGGCGCCGGCCAGCACCACCGGGCCGTAGCCGTGGGCGGCGTACACGTTCACGGGGCGGTAGTAGTAAAACGCGGGGTCGAAGCCCATGCCGGTGCCCACGCAGGTACCTTCCACCTGGCCCTTGCTGTTGACTTTGGTGCTCACCGCATTCCAGGCCAGCAGCGCCATGGGGCCATAGGCTTTGGCATCGAGCCAGCCCTGGTTTATGCCGTGGGCAATGGCGTAGGCGTAGATGGCCGTGGCCGAAGTTTCGAGGTAGGAATCGTTGCGGTCCAGGAGCTGGTGCCAGAAGCCGCTGCCGGCTTGCAGGGCGGCCAGGCCTTTGGCGTGGGCTTTCAGCTGCGCCAGAATGGCCGGGCGGCCGGGGTGGTTTTCGGGTAGCACATCCAGAATATCCACGGTGGTCATGAGGGCCCAGCCGTTGGCGCGGGCCCAATGAAACTCGGGGTGCACGCTCATTTCCTGCACCCAGCCGTGCATATACAGGCCCTTCTGCTGGTTGAACATGCGCTGCGAAAACTGGCCGTATTGCTTCACCACTTCGTCGTAGTAGCGTTGCTCACCCGTCAGCTTGCCCATTTGCGCCAGCGCCGGCAAGCTCATGTACATATCATCAAGCCAGAGCGTGTTGGGCTGGGGGCGGTTGCGGGCCAGGGTACCATCCGAAAGCCGGAATTCCTTGGTCATGATGTAGTTCACGAACCCATCAATGAGCGGGCGTAGCTCGGTGGCGTTGAGCCCGGCGCGTTGGGCCCTAATCATGGCAGCCGTCAGGGCTCCGCCGTCGTCCAGCGCATGCGGGTTCATATAGCCCCGCATCGGGGTGGGTGCTTTCGGGTTGGTGGTTTGAAAATCCCGGTAATACGGGGCCAGCTCCGACAGAAACTTCAGGCGGCTGAAGGTGTAGTCGGTGTATTTTTTGTCGCCCGTAACTTCGCCGGCCAGCAGCATACCCGAGTACGTCACGCCCCACTCGTAGCTGGTCAGGCGGAAGTCGCCGGGCTTGATGATGGCGTTGGGGTTGAACTTGGCGCGGGTGCTGATGGTGGCGTTGGTTGTTTTATCGACTAGCTCAGCAGGTGTGGCGGCGTTCAGGTAAGTGTACACCCGGTCGAGCACCTGCTTCACTTCCTCGGGCTTGGTTTTGCCGTACGGCACCGGGTAGTCGGGCTGCAAGAGGTGCAGGGGCGTGGTGGTATCGTTGGTTTTGGCGGGCGTTTTCTGGGCCAGCAGCGGCGTGGTAGCCGCCAAGGCCAGGCCAAGCAAACCAGCAGTTATATACGGAGGATAAGCTATTTTCATGAGGCGGAGAACGGTGGGAGAGGAGTTTCGTGCTTTGTTGAGTAGGGTGCGGGGCTTGTCCCCGCCCAGCACTGAACAACTGGCTCTGTGGCCGTGCAATGACGGGCGGAAACAGGCCTAGCACCCTAGTTGCCATTAATTGCCATCGGGTTTCACCACGGTGGTGCGGGGACTTTCCGCCCACTGCCACTTGGTGGGGGCGTCGGGGTGGGCGGGGTCGAAGGCGGGTACATCGGTTTCGAGGAAGCGCGCCAGTCCCAGCTTGTTGGCTTTGATGCCTTCCACCACGCACTTCGCTATTTCGTAGGCGCCGTAGGTGTTAAAGTGAGTATTGTCGGCCAAGGGTTTATCCTGGCCGGGGTAACTGTTGGCGGGGTAGTGCACCAGTGCTTTCTTGGACTCTTCCACGCCCAAGGTTTCGTAGAGCGTGGTGGTCATGGCATTCAAGTCAATTAGGGCCACACCTTCCTGCTGGGCCACTTTGCGGGCCGCATCGGGGTAGTCGCCGAGGCTGTTCACGTTTTTGCCGGTGGCCTCATCGAAGTTGCGGCGGGCCGTGGACGTGACGATAACCGGGATACCGCCTTTCTGCTTGGCTTCGCGCACGAAGAGTTGCAGCCGCTCGGTGTACGACTTGTACGCGCCATCATTGGGACCTTTTTCCTTCTGGTCGTTGTGCCCGAACTCCACAAACAGGTAGTCGCCGGGCTTCATCACGCTTAGCACTTTGGTGAGGCGGCGCGAGCTCAGGAAGCTGCCCAAGCTCAGCCCCGATTCGGCGTGGTTGGCCACGGCCACGCCCGGCTTGAAAAAGCGCGGAATCATCTGGCCCCAGGAAGCCCACGGTTCTTCTTCCTGGTTGACCACTGTGGAGTTGCCGGCCAAAAAAACCGTGACGGCGCCAGGGGCAGGCGTTATTTCCAGCGCGTTCAAGCAGGTGTTCGAGCCGTTGAATTCCAGCGTCAGTTTGTCGTCCCAGTCCAGTTTGGTGGTTTCGCGCGGCTTGAGGCCCACGGTCAGCGTATCGTTGATGCGGCGGCTTTTCAAGTTCACCGTAAAGGTTTTCGTAACAAACTCGCCGGGCTTGGTGTCAGTCTTTTCCAGAAGCAAGCGGCGCGACTCGGCCTTTATCATCGTGGAAGTGGCTTTTTTAGCGTCGCCCAATGTTACGGTTACGTTGTAATTGCCTTCCGGCAAATCAACCGAAAAATAGAACGGCTTGCTGCTGGTCACATAGTCGCCTTTCAGCGCGTCTTTGCTCTTGCGCTCCACGGCCGTAACGGTGGTGCCCAGGTCGAAACCGTAGCCTCTTTCCGTGGAATACGTGGCCGAGGGCAGCACTTGCCGGTAGCCGGGCGCCACGCTACCGGCCCCAAAATCAAACTTATAGCTGGTTTTGCCAGACTGGGCCAGGGCTCCGGTAGTGGAGAGCAGCCCAAGCAGAATAATACGCAGGGGAACAGTTGGCTTCATGGAAGAGCAGTGGGTGATACTTCTAAAAGTACCAGCCGCTACGCAGGGCTCCTGCCTGTACTGTCATGCCTGATGCAACCACGGGCGAGTGTAACTTGTATGGGTACAAATAGGGAATTGACTACAGCAAAAGCGTAGATTCGTTGCGGAAAGCAATATTTGCACTGCCCGCCCCCTCATTTTACCTCCCAGCAGCAACTCTCTACCTACACGTTATGGCAAGTCATCGGGCCTCCATGAAGGATTTGGCGAAGACATTGAACCTGTCGGTGTCTACCATTTCGCGGGCTTTGTCCGGCAACAAACAAATCAGCGAGGAAACCCGGGAGCGGGTAGCTACGCTGGTTAAGGAAATGAATTTTCAGCCCAACCGTTTGGCCTCCGGCCTGCGCAAGGGCCGCAGCGGCACGCTGGGCGTGCTGGTGCCGCACATTACCGGGCACTTCTTTCCCGAAGCCGTGCACAGCATTTCCACCGAAGCCACCAAGGCCGGCTACCGAGTGATGATCTGCGAATCCAACGAAGATGAAAAGCAGGAAAAGCGCAACCTAGAGCTGCTGCTTAACTCGCAGGTGGAAGGCGTGCTCGTGTCCCTGGCCAACACCACCCACGATTTCCGCCACTTTCAGGCCGCGCAGCAGCAGCAGGTTCCGCTGGTATTCTTTGATAGAGTGCTGGAAGAACCCAACATCAGCAGCGTCGTCCTCGACGATTACCAGGGCGCTTACCAAGCCGTGAGCCACCTTATCGAGCAGGGCTGCACCCGTATTGCACACATCACTGCCGACCCGCACCTGAACGTGTACCGCCACCGCCACCGCGGCTACCTCGATGCGCTAACCGCCCACGGCATTGCCTTCGATGAGCAGCTGGTGCACCACTGCGACATGAGCATTGCCGACGGCCGGGAAGCCATGCACAAGCTGCTGGCCCTTGATACGCGCCCCGACGCCGTTTTCGCCTCCAAAGACACCGCCGCCATTGGCGCCATGCAGGTAGCCAAAGAGCACGGCCTGCGCATCCCCGACGACCTGGCTTTGGCCACCTACAGCAGCGAGAAACTTTCGATGCTGGTGGAGCCGCCGCTAACCTCGGTGGACCAGCAGTGCGCCGCCGTGGGCAAGGCCGCCGTGCGCCTCCTGCTCGATATGATGAGCGAAGAAATACAGCCCGCCAACGCCCGCCAGATTATCCTGATGCCCTCGTTCATCGTGCGCGAATCGTCGTTGCAGCGCGAGGCGTAACCGGGTGGCGGTGCGGCTTCCCGGCGCCAACCCGGACCGCCCCGCTGTTTGGTTAAAGCGGGGTGCGCACAAACTTCATGTAACCTACAGCCCCGTTATGCAGTCTTTGAGGATGCACACCAACCCTCACTGCTATGACGACACCTGCTGCCTCACAACGCCTTGCCAATCAAATAGCCCTGGTTACGGGCGGAAGCTCCGGAATTGGGGCTGGCGTGGCTAAAGCCCTGGCCGCCGAAGGCGCCACCGTCATCGTCAACTATGCCCACAGCGCCGACGACGCCGAACAGGTGCGCCAGGAAATTGAACAAGCCGGCGGCAAGGCCATTACCATTAAGGCCGATGTGAGTAAGGAAGAGGATGTGCTGGCCATGTTCGACCAGATTCGTAAGGAATTTGGTACGCTGCACATTCTCATCAACAACTCCGGTATTCAGGTGGACGCGCCCTTCCTGGAAATGACCCTGGAGCAGTGGCAAAAGGTAATTGACGTGAACCTGACCGGGCAGTTTCTGTGCGCCCGCGAAGCCGCCCGCGAGTTTGTGCGGCGCGGCCCGCAGCCGGAAATTTCCAGAGCCACCGGCAAGATTATCTGCATGAGCTCGGTGCACGAGGTCATTCCGTGGGCTGGCCACGTCAACTACGCCACCAGCAAAGGCGGCATCATGCAGCTCATGAAATCCACGGCCCAGGAGCTGGCGCCGCACCGCATCCGCGTCAACAGCATCGGGCCGGGTGCCATTGCCACGCCCATCAACGAGTCGGCCCGCGACACGCCCGAAGAAGAAAAAAGTTTGCTCACCCTCATCCCCTACGGCCGCATCGGGGAGCCCGCCGACATTGGCAGCGTAGCCGTGTGGCTGGCTTCCGATGAGTCGGACTACGTGACGGGCATCACCCTGTTTGCCGACGGTGGCATGACGCTGTACCCCGGTTTCGCCGACAACGGCTGATGCAGTGGACCTCACCCCCTAGCCCCCTTTCGCCGCTTGATGCGCGGAATAAAAGAGAGGGGGACTAGAATCAGCTTCTAACCCTAAAAAGCTAAAAGCTATTCCCCCCTCTCCCCGAGGAGAGGGGGCCAGGGGGTGAGGTTTTCCCGCCAAGTACAATCTTAGTACCTACTATTCAGGCTGATGACGCGAGAACAGGAACGACAACGAACGGCCCAGGCTGACGAAGCACCGTGGCACCAATTCGGGCCCTATATAAGTGACCGGCAGTGGGGCACCGTGCGCGAAGACTACAGCCCCGACGGCCAGCCCTGGACTTACACCACCCACGACCAGGCCCGCAGCCGCGCCTACCGCTGGGGCGAAGAGGCCATAGGCGGCATCTGCGACCAGAAGCAGCTGCTGTGCCTGGCGCCCGCCTTCTGGAACGGCAACGACCCCATCCTGAAAGAGCGGCTATTTGGGTTGAGCGGACCCGAAGGCAACCACGGCGAGGACGTGAAGGAGCTGTACTACTACCTCGACAATACGCCCACCCACTCCTACATGCAGATGCTGTATAAGTATCCGCAGCACACCTTTCCGTATGAGTGGCTGGTGCATGAAAACGCCCGCCGGGGCCGCCAGAAACCAGAATTCGAGCTGAGCGACACCCAGATATTCCACGACAACCGCTACTTCGACATCTTCCTTGATTACGCCAAGGCCGATCCGCTGGACTTGCTGCTGCAAATCACGGTGCACAACCGCGGCGCCCAGGAGGCCCCGCTGCACGTGCTGCCGCAAGCGTGGTTCCGCAACACCTGGGACTGGGGCTACAACAGCTACAAACCCCAGCTCAGTGCCTGCCCCGGCGGCCACATCGAAATCGACCACGCCAGCCTGCCCGACCTCAAGCTGTTCTGTGAAGCCCAGGACGGGCAAATGCCGGAGCTGCTGTTTTGCAACAATGCCAGCAACCACCAGCGGCTCTATGGCGAAGCCAACCCCGAGCCCTACTGCAAAGACGGCATCAACGACTACCTGATTCAGGGCAACCACGAGGCCGTAAGTCCGGAGCGGTGCGGCACGAAAGCTGCCGCCCATTACGTGCTGCACGTGCCCGCCGGTGAAAGCCGGGTGCTGCGGCTGCGGCTGGCCTCGCCCACATTGGCCGAGCCGTTTGCCGACTTCGAGCAGATTATGAAGCTGCGCCGGCAGGAAGCCGATGAGTTCTACCAGGAGCTGCAACACGACCTGACCGACGCCGACGCCCGCAACGTGCAGCGCCAGGCCCTGGCCGGCATGCTCTGGAGCAAGCAGTTCTATTACTACGATGTGTGGCAATGGCTCACCGGCGACCCGGCCCAGCCCAAACCGCCCGAACAACGCTGGCAGGGCCGCAATTCCGACTGGATCTACCTCAACAACATGGACATCGTCTCGATGCCCGACAAGTGGGAGTATCCGTGGTACGCGGCCTGGGATTTGGCGTTTCACTGCGTACCGCTGGCGCTGGTTGACGCGCATTTTGCCAAAGAACAGCTCCTGCTGCTGACGCGCGACTGGTACATGCACCCCAACGGGCTGCTGCCGGCCTATGAGTGGAAGCTCTCCGACGTGAACCCGCCGGTGCATGCCTACGCCACCTGGCGCGTGTACCAGATGGACCGCAAGCGCAACGGCACCGCCGACACCGAGTTTTTGCAAACCATGTTTCACCGCCTGCTGCTCAACTTCACGTGGTGGGTGAACCGTAAGGACTTGAATGGCCGCAACGTGTTTGAGGGCGGCTTCCTGGGCCTCGACAACATCGGGGTGTTTGACAGGAGCGCCCCGCTGCCTACCGGGGGGAAGATAGAACAGGCCGATGGTACCAGCTGGATGGCCATGTTTGCCTTGAACATGATGCGTATTGCGCTGGAGCTTTCGCACAACAACCCGGTGTACCAGGACATGGCCAGCAAGTTCTTCGAGCATTTCCTCTACATCGCCTATGCCATGGCCAACGTGGCGGAGTTGCAGCTGGATATGTGGGACGACGAGGACGATTTCTACTACGACGTGCTCAACGTGAAAGGTATCCGGACCCCCTTGCGCGTCCGGTCGATGGTGGGGCTGATTCCGCTGTTTGCGGTGGAAGTGCTGGAAACCGATGCCCTGCAAAGCGCCCCCGAGTTTGTGAGCCGCATGAACTGGTTTCTGGAAAACCGGCCCGAGCTGGCGGCGCTGGTATCACGCTGGCAGGAGCCCGGCAAGGGCCAGACCCATTTGCTGTCGTTGTTGCGTGGGCACCGCATGAAAAAGCTGCTGCGCCGCATGCTCGACGAGGCCGAGTTTCTGTCGGACTACGGCGTGCGCTCCGTATCGCGCTACCACAAAGATCATCCGTTTGTCTTCGAAGACGCCGGTGGTACCAATGCGCGGGTTGATTACGAGCCCGGCGAATCCAGCACCGATTTGTTTGGCGGCAACAGCAACTGGCGCGGCCCCATCTGGCTGCCCGTCAACTTCATGCTAGTGGAAGCCCTGCAACGGTTCTACCACTACTACGGGCCCGATTTCAAAGTAGAATACCCCACCGGCTCGGGGCAGTTCTGCACCATCCTGGACGTTTCGCAGTCGTTGACTATCCGGCTGACCAATCTGTTTCTGCGCGACGACAACGGGCGCCGCCCGGCCTTCGGCGACGATAAGCAGCTGCAGCAAGACCCGCACTTCCGCGACTACCTGCTCTTTCACGAGTACTTCCACGGCGACAATGGCAAAGGCCTCGGCGCCAGCCACCAAACCGGCTGGACCGGCCTCATTGCCAAGCTCCTCCAACCCCGCCTCGGCGAATGAGTTTTCAGTTGCGAGTTGTCAGTTGCCAATTCTTTGTTGTTTGGCAACTGACAACTGGCAACTGACAACTCACAACTGACCAACTATGTCCGACTGGCTCGACCTTACCACCCCCATTTCCGACGGCATGGCCTACTGGCCCGATAACGCCCCGGTCCACATCAAAAAAACGCTCAGCATCCAGCGGGGCGACGCCGCCAACGTGACGGAGGTAAGCATGAGCGTGCACACCGCCACCCACGTAGATGCCGCCCTGCACTTTCTCGACGACGGTGCCGACGTGGCCGCCCTCGACCTGAATACGCTGATTGGCCCGGCGCACGTGGTAGCCATTCAGGACCCGCAGTTCATCACCCGCGCCGAGCTGGAAGGCCTGTTGTTGCAGCCCGGCGCGCGCCTGTTGTTCAAAACCCGCAATTCCGACCAGGAGTGGGCCCAGCAGCCCTTCAACCCCGATTTTGTGCGGGTGCGGGCCGATGCGGCCGAGTGGCTGCGCGAACAGGAAGTGGCCTGCGTCGGCGTCGATTACCTGTCGGTAGGCCCCGCCGATACGCACAATATTCTGCTTGAAGCCGGCATCAGCATCATCGAAGGGCTGGCGCTGCAAGACGTGGAGCCGGGCCAGTACGATATGGTGTGTTTGCCCCTGAAGATTGTGGGAGCCGACGGAGCCCCAGCCCGCGTCATTGCCCGGAAGCGGGAGGACTTCGGGCCGCAGAAATAAGGCTGAGCAGGAGCGGGAAAGCAAAATCTGGTCTGCCGGCTTGGCACCGGGTTTGTGGCTGCGCCTGAGTATGAGGGGTATAGAAGGCGGTGCGCAGCTTACGGTAAAACCCAAGCGCTTTGCGTTTCAACCTTTTCAGGAAAAAGCCTTATCATCAACTACGCCAAGCGCGTTTCCTATCTCCTGTTTCGGAGCCTTTTTGCGGCTTCCGTTGTTGTTTCCTCGTGACTGATTCCTCTACTCCGCGGCCCGCCTTATTGCGCGTGCCCTACGACGATTACCGGGCCCTCCCAGCTATTGCCAAC
Organism: Hymenobacter telluris; assembly: GCF_017313265.1. Taxonomy (GTDB): domain Bacteria; phylum Bacteroidota; class Bacteroidia; order Cytophagales; family Hymenobacteraceae; genus Hymenobacter; species Hymenobacter telluris. The sequence continues at coordinate 93,073 of NZ_JAFLQZ010000009.1, forward strand.
TCTGATTTGTCGCGGCTGCGCGACGCGCTATACGGCCGGCCGCCCCGCCCGGCATCCTCCCTTGGCGCGCTCGGGCTGGGCACCGCCTTCCATACGGCGCTGCTGGAACCCGACTTGTACGAACCCGGCCTGCCCGGCATCAACGATACCCTGATTTGGTGGATGGTGGACGGCGTGAAGCTGAACCCGGAAGTGAATGCGCTGCTGGAAATTGGTACGCCCGAGCCCAGCTGCATCTTCACCGAGCCCACTACCGGCACGCTCTGCAAGCTCCGCGCCGACCTTGTCGTGGACCAGCCCGGCCAGCCCTACACCATCATCGATTTCAAAACCACCCTGGCCCGCGACCAGGACCACTTTATTGCCCAGTGCAGCGGCTACGACTACGACCGGCAAGCCGCGTTCTACTCTGATGCGTTGAATGCCGACCGATTTATTTTGGTAGGCGTGCAGAAGGTGGAGCCGTTCGGTTTGTTCGTGTTCGAGGTGCCGCCCCACATGCTGGCCGAGGGCCGCGCCAAATACCTGCGGCTGCTCAAGCTCCTGCACCCCGATACGCTGGTGCCCAGCGCCGTAGCCGGGGCCATCCGGGAAGTGCGCGACTCGTTGCAGGGGGAGGGGTAGCGTAGGTGCTGCGTCTGGCTTTTTCAGGCAAGGCGGCGCAAATAATCCATGGAATCGTTTGGAATAACCCAACCCGCTTTCTATACTTGCGTAAACCTCGGGCAAAACCAACAACCGAATGCGTCTTTTCTGCAATAATATTCCTTCTAATAACTCGACCAATAATTTGGTTCGGGCACGGAAGGCTATTGCACCATCGGAATAAAAATCACTCGCTGATTTCCTTTGAAAGCCTTCCACTAACCCGGAAGGCTTTTTTTATGCTCTTATTCATCACGATTCAACGATACAGAAACTAAGCGGCTACCAGACAGCCGACGAAAACAGCTGAGAGGCGCGGATTCTGCTGCAAAGCAGGAAAATACGCGCCCAAAACAGCGCAGGTGGGGAAGCAGGTTTGGCGGCCGTAGCTTCTTCACCTGTTTTTTTGTGCCCAACTGAAGCTATGTGCTGACCGGATTGCAAGCTTCAATAAGGACAACAGCGCACCTATTTCAATGACTCTAGCACCCGTTGAGCTACATCGGCCCCGCTTACCAAAGCGGCTTCTACGGTTCCGATGTAGGGGCCATCGTACACACCTTCACCGGCCACAAACAGCGTTTGGGCAACGGGTGTAGCCAGGGTGGCGCGGTTGGTAGCAGCTCCTACGGGGGTGTAGGCGTAAGCCCCCAACGCATACGGGTCGGCGGCCCAGTTTACCACGCGGTGCGCCCCAAGCTGGCTGCGCAGGTACGCCGCGCTGCTGCCCAGCAAGCCCGCCAATGACGCCAGCGCCTGCGTCAGAATCTCTTCGTCGGGAGTGTGCTGGTGGCGGGTGGCAGCAGGGCCAGCCAGCCAGCCCGTGAGCAACGGCCGCGCATCGGGCAGCTGCGACCACCACGTAGGGAAAGGCGCATCCGAAAACAAAAAGCTAAGGTCAGGCTTTGGCTGGGTGAGGTCGGCGGAAGACTGCTGCCAGATGGTGCTTTTGAACTCCAGCAGCACCTTGATAACCGCCCCGAAGCCCAGCTGAGCAGCCGCGGCACGGTGTTCAGGCAAATCGGGCGTGATGCGCAGATGGCTGGCGCTGTCGGCTGCGGCCTGCCAGATGCCCAGCGGCACCGTGAGCACAATTTGCCGCGCCCGAAACCCGCGGCCATCTGCCGTTTGCACGGCCACCTGGCCCGGCTGCCAGCGGATTTCCTGTACCGGCGTATTCAGGTGCAGCTGCCCACCGGCTTGCTGTAGCTGCGTGGCCAGCTGGTCGATCAGCTCGCCGTAGGTGCCTTCGGGGTGCGGTGAATCATCGAAGCCGCCACCGCCTAGCTCATCACGCAACGCAAAGGAGCTGGCGCGGTGCGCATCAGCGGCATCGTACCCTTCAGCAAAGCGTGTGACCTGCTCGCGGAGCGGAGCGTAGGTTTCGGCGCTGAAATGCTGGTTGAGAAAGTCTGCCAGGGGTACGTCCTCGGTCAGCGCGTGCAGGCGTTCCAGCAGCTCTGGCAGGTTCTGAATGAAGTCTTCCGACGCACGGGTTTCGCCCTGCACCACTTGGTAGCTGGTACCGGTGGTAGGAATACTGGCGCGGCCCGCTTCGGCCAGCAGGCTGCGCGTGAGGGGTACGGCGCCGTGCAAAAACTCGGCTCCGGCTTCCGTGGGTGCTGAAAAGCCGGCCTCAGTGAAGGTCTGGATTCGGCCGCCGCAACGGCTGCGGGCTTCCAGAACGGCTACCGTCTGGCCGGCGCGAGCCAGCGTGCGGGCCGCCAGCAAACCAGCCGCCCCGGCCCCAATTACAAGCATATCTACTTCTCTCATCAGCTAACCTACCGGCAGCCGGGCTAAATGTTGGGCGCTTTCCTGATGAAGTTAGCTTTGTGGTTGAGCAGTAGATGATTATAGCTAAGCACAAGGGTATTAAGCAGCTGAATAAAAGCGGCGCGGCCTGGCTGGATTCCGCAAGAAAAAGAGCCAGGTAAGCAACTTGTTTTAAATATTAAAATTCTATAATATTATACTGTTGCAAGCCTCGTGCTATGTGTCAGGCCGGCGCGAACTGAATGTGGGTTCGCGCACTACCCCTTCTTCTTATGGCAGCATTACCCAAACAATATCAGTGGTTGGCCAACGAAGCTGGCCCGCGCATGATCAAAGAGGCCTTGGCCGAGCTGGGCACCGTGGAAAAGGCAGGGGCCGCCAACAACCCCGTTATCCTCAACTGGGCCAAGGAAACGGGCGAGAAAAACGTAGCGCAGATGTACGTAGCCGACAGTATTCCGTGGTGCGGCCTGTTTATGGCCGTGGTAGCCAAGCGGGCCGACAAAAAACTGGTGAAAGACCCGCTGTGGGCGCTGAACTGGGGCACCTTTGGGGTGTTCACCAAAACGGCTATGCTCGGCGACGTGCTGGTGTTTGTGCGGCGCACCGCCGACGGCAGCCGGGCTGGCCACGTGGGTTTGTATGTGGGTGAAGACGACACGGCCTACCACGTGCTCGGCGGCAACCAAGGCGACTGTGTGTGCGTGGCCCGCATGGCCAAAAACCGCCTCTACGCCGCCCGCCGCCCCGATTATAACCTGCAACCCGATAACGTACGGGTAGTGAAACTAGCTGCTACCGGCTCCTTGTCGCACAACGAAGCCTAAGCCGCCGAAAACCCATCTGAATAATTCAGACGAAGATTCCCAGCGACTTAGGCTCATATTCAATTTAGCGGCGGCCCTCTTTTGTGCCTGGTAGTTTTAGAACACGGTAGAGACGCGACACTTGGCGTCTCTACCGTGTTCGTATAACGTGTAGTTTACAGGACGGGGGCAGTGCTGCTTGGCTTGGACCCCGGCTTACCCTTGAAACATGGGTTCGTCGGCGGAGGGGCCGTAGATGGGGGGCACGGGCACGTCGAGCAGGCGCAGATACACACTGAGCTGGCCGCGGTGATGAGCCATGTGGCTGATGAGGTGCCGGATGATTTCGGCGCGGGTTTGGCGCAACAGCACCTGCTCGCCACTACACAGGCTCCATAGCTGCTCGAAATCGGAAGGGGTAGCGGCGGTAATAGCCGCTTGGGCGGCAGCGCCATGGGCATCAAGGCGCTCCAGGAGTTGCTGGGTGGTTGTGGGCTGCTCCTCGGCGCTGGTTTCAAACTGCATGACATCTATTTCGGTAGTATGCAGCGTGTTGGCAATGCCACCCATCAGGTCGGTGAGGTGCGCGGTCAGCACGCCCAGCGTCATCGACTTGGGGTGGGGCTGCCAGCCGAACTGCGCTTCGGGTACCCGCGCCAGCACGCGGCGGGTGGTTTGTAGTTCGTCTTCGAGTTCGGGCAGCAGGGTGTGGGCCAAGTGGGCCAGAGTTTCGGTAAGCATAGCAGGAAAGGATTTGGTTGATGATACCCCAAACCTAGCGGCGCCCACTGACAGCCCTATGTCAGCAGGAAATGCCAGCACCCAACTATTTTTGCCGGTACCCGCTTCCGCGCTACTCCGCCACTACTCCTTCCCGAAATACTCGTACGTCGCTCGCGCCAGCTCCCGCATCCGCTGCTGCAAAGTAGCCGGCGAAACCACCGTAACCTGGCCGGGAAAAAGCATCAGCCACCGGGCCAGATAGTCGGGGCGGCCGGTCAGGAAGGTGATTTCCAGCCAGCCATCGGTCAGTTGCTGCTCGTGCGCCCACCCGAAGTAATACTTGTTTTCCTCTACGTGCGGCATGGCTTCCGGCGCAAACCGCACTACCGTCCGGTGCTGCTGCCGCTGCTCAGCCAGCTGCTGCCAGTACGACTGCAACGTTTCGGGGCGTGGCTGAAACTGCTCGTCGCGCAGGTGCAGCTGCGCAATCCGGTCGAGTCGGAAGTCGCGGTACTCCTGGCGCAGGCGGCAGAACGCCACCACGTGCCAATACTGCCCGAAGTAGATGCCAATCGGCTCCACGTCGCGCCGGGAGGCCACGCCCTGGTAGCCGGCCCGGTAGTCGAGAGCCACCACCTGATGGTTGGCTATGCCGGTGAGCAGTAGCTGGTGGGTGTTGGGCGTAAGGGGTACGGCCGTATTGGGCTGCCGGCTGGCCAGAACGGTGATGCGCGGACTTACCTGTTCCAGATAGTCCCGGTCGGGGCGGCGTAGTACGGCCCGTAGCTTGTCCATGGCGCCCCGGCTCAGTTCGGCGGTGTGGGCATCGGTGAGCTGCACCGCCAACTTTTCGGCGGTGATAAGGGCCGTGGCTTCTTCACGGGTGAACATGACCGGCGGCAACCGGTAGCCATCGGCCAGGGAATAGCCCACGCCTGCTTCCCCGCACAGCGGCACGCCGGCTTCCTCCAGGGTGCGTAAGTCGCGGTAAATGGTGCGCAGGCTCACGCCAAACCGCTCCGACAACTCCTGCCCTTTCACCAAGCGGCGGGACTGAAGCTGCACCAGAATGGCGGTAATTCGGTCGAAACGGTTCATAGCGCCGCCAAAATAGCGGTTACCACTGACGCCGCCGCCGAAACTTACCTGGCTTTTCGGTAGGCTGTTGCTGGCGGCAAGCCACCAACCCTGGGTTTTAGCTCGGGTCAGCCGTAATATCATCCACCCTAAAGCCCGATGCTTCCAGCTGCTTCCGGATACCTTCCGGCCCCGGATTGGCGGCGTGGCTAACCGCTACTTCCACTTCGCCGTTGTCGATTCGATCCACTATCAACCCCAGGTTGGTAAGCTGCTCGCGCACCTCACTAATGCTTTCGGGAGTAGATAGATTGCCGATTTGCAACATGTAGCGCAACAACTCAGAAGGAGTGACGCCGGGGGTGGGAGTGGAGGCTGACATACTGCGCAGGAGTAAGAGTGGAAACGCGGTAACGCCAACTAACTAAGGAGCAGTAGGTTGGCGCTAGGCAGCAAAGCTATTGTTGGGGGTGGCAACTACTACGCTTGATGCCTTAATGGTACCGGCGGCGTCGCAATAGCATACTACGTATTCTGGCTGCAACCCGGACATGCTGGGCGCATGATCAAAGTAGGGGCTGCATGCGTTGCGGGCCACACACTGCCAAGCCTGCTGGGGCTGCCGGCGGTAGACGTAAGCAAAGTAGCCGGGCATCATTTCAAAATCGAGGCGGCGGCCCGCTGAAACAGGATGAGGATGCGAAGAAGCGGCAGTGGTAGAAGTGAGCATACAGGAGTGAAATAGGCAGTGAGAACCGAAATAGTGGCGAGAACAGGAAATTCGAACGGTAATATAGCGCCTATCTATTTTGAATGCGTCACGGATTCGTATGAATTTTTCATGTGATAATCCTGCTTTCTGCTTTTCATAGTAAGAGCCAGAGTGGAAGCGGCAATCGGCTTTAGAATATCAGTTGTTGAGGGGCTATTGGCTTTGGCCTGCTTGTCGGGGCTGCTTTGTACGACCACGAAGCAAGCCCGGCGCTTGGCGGGGCTTGCTTGTGTGTCATCCACCGGAGGCAGCAAAACCAGGGCAAACCACAGAGTACAGGAGGGCGGCGTTGAGCAGGTTCACGTCCTTACGTGCCTTCCACCAGCCGCCGTTTGTATGTCCACTGCCCGTTCTCTCAAACCCACTCGCCACTGCTATTGGTTGCTTGTTTTGTTGCTCCTGGCAAGCACCGCTACGCACGGGTGGGCCGCGCCGCCCGCCAGTGCGCGCCACAAGTACAACTTCAACCCCGCCTGGAAAGTGTACGTGGGCGAGGCCACCGGAGCAGAAGCCGCCAGCTTTGATGATAAGCGCTGGAAATCAGTAACGCTGCCCTGGGCCTGGAACGAGGACGAAGCGTTTCGCAAGGACATTAAAGACCTGAGTACCGGCATTGCCTGGTACCGCAAGCACTTCCGGCTACCCAAGTCGGCGGCCGGTAAAAAGGTGCTGGTGGAGTTTGAAGGCGTCCGCCAGCACGGCCAGGTGTACGTGAACGGCCAACTGGTGGGGGAGCACGAAAACGGCGTGATGGCCTTCGGTTTCGACATCACGAAATACCTGAAGCCGGCCGGTCAGGATAACGTGCTGGCCGTGCGCACCAACAACGACTGGGACTATAAAGAGAAAAAAAGCGGCCAGAGCTACCAGTGGAGCAACCGCAACTTCAACGCCAACTACGGCGGCATCCCCAAAAACGTGTACCTGCACGTAGTAGAGCCGCTGCACCAAACCCTGCCGCTCTACGCCGGCCTCGGCACCACCGGCGTGTACGTGTACGCCCAGGATTTCAATATTCCGACCCGCGAAGCCACAGTTACCGCCGAAACGCAGGTGGTAAACGAAGACGCCAGTGCCCGCAGCTTCGCGTATGAGGTGCAGGTGGAAGACGCCGCCGGCAAGCCAGTGAAAACCTTTACCGGCCCGACTACCACCTTGCAGCCCGGCGAAACCAAAACCGTATCGGCTAGTGCCCGCCTGAGCGGCCTCAACTTCTGGAGCTGGGGCTACGGCTACCTCTACACCGTGCATACCGTGCTGAAAGTGAACGGCAAGCCTACCGATGTGGTAACCACCCGGACCGGCTTCCGCAAAACCGAGTTCGGCAACGGCCTGGTGAAGCTCAACGACCGGGTGCTACAGATGCACGGCTACGCCCAGCGCACCAGCAACGAGTGGCCCGCCGTGGGGTTGAGCGTGCCGCCGTGGCTGTCCGATTACAGCAACGGCCTGATGGTGGAAAGCAACGCCAACCTGGTCCGCTGGATGCACGTCACGCCCTGGAAGCAGGATGTGGAATCCTGCGACCGGGTGGGCCTGCTGCAAGCCATGCCCGCCGGCGACGCCGAAAAGGACGTAACCGGTCCGCGCTGGACCCAGCGCACCGAGCTGATGCGCGAGGCCATCATCTACAACCGCAACAACCCCAGCGTGGTGTTTTATGAGTGCGGCAACGAGAGCATCAGCGCCGAGCACATGTTGGAAATGAAGGCCCTGCGCGACCAGTACGACCCGCACGGCGGCCGGGCCATCGGCTCCCGGGAAATGCTGGACATCGACGTGGCCGAGTACGGTGGCGAAATGCTCTACATCAACAAGAGCGCCAAGCACCCGATGTGGGCCATGGAATACTCCCGCGACGAAGGCCTGCGCAAATATTGGGACGAGTTTTCGCCGCCCTACCACAAGGAAGGGGAGGGGCCGCTCTACAAAGGGGCCAGCGCCGCCGAGTACAACCACAACCAGGACGCCCACGCCCTCGAAAACGTGCGGCGCTGGTACGACTACTGGCACGAGCGGCCCGGCACCGGCCAGCGCGTCAGCTCGGGCGGCGTCAATATCGTGTTCAGTGACACCAACACCCACTACCGCGGTGCCGAAAACTACCGCCGCAGTGGCGAGGTAGACGCCCTGCGCATTGCCAAAGACGGTTTCTACGCCCACCAGGTGATGTGGGACGGGTGGGTGGACCCCGAGCAGGCCCGCACCCACATCATCGGGCACTGGAACTACAAGGACGGGGTGAAGAAGGCCGTGTTTGTGGTGTCGAACGGCGAGAAAGTGGAGCTGCTGCTGAACGGTAAGTCGTTGGGATTTGGCGCGCCGAGCCACCGGTTTCTGTACACCTTCAAGAATGTGCAGTGGCAGCCCGGCACTCTGCAAGCCGTCAGCTATGATGCCCAGGGCCGGAAAGCCAGCGTAGCCGAACACCAAACCGCCGGCGCCCCCGTGGCCCTCAAACTCACGCCCATTACCAGCCCCGGCGGCCTGCAAGCCAACGGCGCCGACCTGGCCCTGGTGCAAGTGGAAGTAATGGATGCCCAGGGCCGCCGCTGCCCCACTGCCCTCGACATGGTGAGCTTCCAGCTGGCCGGCCCCGCCGAGTGGCGCGGCGGCCTCGCCCAGGGCCCCGACAACTACATTCTGGCCAAGAGCCTGCCCGTGGAAGGTGGCGTAAACCGGGTGCTGGTGCGCACCACTACGCAGGCCGGCACCATCAAGCTAACGGCCACGGCCGACGGCCTGAAACCTGCCGAAGTCAATCTGAAATCCAAGGCCATGCCGCAGAAAAACGGCTTGGCGGAGCAGCTGCCCGGCATTGAGTTGCCGGGTAGTTTACAGCGGGGGCCCACGCCGGCCACGCCGTCTTTCACTGTGTCGCGCGTGCCGGTGGCCATTAGCAAGGTAGCGGCCAGCTCCAACGCCGCCAATGCCGCCCTCAGCTATGATGACAATGAGCTGTCGGAGTGGATTAGTGAGAGAGGCCAGCCCGGCGCCTGGATTCAGTACCAGCTGGCCCGCCCCGCCGCTATCAGCGAAGTGGCCCTCAAGCTCACCGGCTGGCGCTCCAGCATCTACCCGATTCGCATTCTGGTGGATGGCAAAGAAGCTTTCCGGGGCAACACCGAACGGAACCTAGGCTATTTCACGGCCGTCTTCCCGGCCCAGACCGGCCAAACGGTGCGCATCGAGCTGACTGGCAAAAGCAGCAGCCAGGATGCCTACAACATCACCGAGCTAGTGCCCGAGAAGGTGCCCACTGCCGCCACCGACAAGCCGGGCCCGGTGGGTACGTTGGGCTTGGTGGAAGTGGAACTGTATGAGGCCGCAGCAGGCCAAGCGCGGCCGTAGCGGCGCAGTCTGCCCGTCGGCAACCGGCGGGCGGATTTTTGGATGATTTCTTGCGCAACTACTTTCCGTGCTTATATTTACGGCACGCTCCTTCACCGGAGCACTTATCAAGAAAGGCGGAGGGACAGGCCCTATGATGCCTTAGCAACCAGTAGTGATACCAGGTGCTAAATCCTGTTCCAGGGCAGCTTCGGCTGGTTTGGGAGAAGATAAGTTGAAAGATGCTCATCGAAACAGGATGCTGCTCTTCTGACTTGTCGGGAGGGCTTTTTTTATGCCTTTTCGATAAGAGTTCTTGATGAAGTGCTTACGGGGTAAAGAAGCGGAATTTGTGTTGTCCACCTTATTCCTTGCTGCCATGACCGTTGCCGTTTGCCCTCCCCGCGCCGTTTCCACTTCCTTCCTTGCCGGTAGCCGTGCCGCCACAGTCCGGCAGGTATCGGCCGTAGTTGCCGACCGCCCCGTTGCCTGCAAAAACAGCCAGCAGGTTGCCAGCCCGCAGCAACCTGCTGGCTGTTGTTTGCCGGAAGAGCTAACCGAGAAGTTCGCCCACCTCTGGCACTTGGTAGGCAACACGCCGATGCTGGAGCTGCACTACCGCTACCAGGGCCAGTCCGGCCGCATCTACGTGAAGTGCGAGCATTACAACCTCACCGGCAGCCTCAAGGACCGCATGGCCCTGCACATTTTGCAGGAAGCCTACAAAACCGGCGAAATCAAGCCCGGCAACACCCTAGTGGAAGCTACCAGCGGCAACACGGGTATTGCCTTTGCGGCCATTGGGCGGGCACTGGGCCATCCGGTCCGCATCCTGATGCCCGACTGGCTGAGCGCCGAGCGGGTGAACATCATCCGCAGCCTGGGCGCCGACATTACGCTGGTCAGCAAAGCAGAGGGCGGCTTTCTGAGGAGCATCCGGCTGGCCGAGGAGCTGGCGGCGGCGCGCCCCGACGTGTTCTTGCCCCGGCAGTTTGAAAACCACCTCAACGCCGAGGCCCACGCCCGCACCACCGGCCCCGAAATCTGGCAGCAGCTCCACCGCCTCGGGCGCACCCCCGATGCCTTTGTGGCGGGCGTGGGCACGGGCGGCACCGTAATGGGCGTGGGCAACTACCTGCGCAGCCAGAACCCAGCCGTGCGCATTCACCCGCTGGAACCCGCCGAGTCGCCGACGCTGACTACGGGCTATAAAGTGGGCTCCCACCGTATTCAGGGCATTTCCGACGAGTTCATTCCGGCGCTGGTACACCTCGATAAGCTCGATGAAGTGGTGCAGGCCAACGACGGCGACGCCATTCTGATGGCGCAAAAGCTGGCCACCCAGCTCGGCCTGGCCGTAGGTATTTCGTCGGGGGCCAACGTCATTGGGGCTATCCGGCTAGCAACACAGTTGGGGCCAGAGGCTACCGTGGTAACGCTGCTCTGCGACAGTAATAAGAAGTACCTCAGCACCGATTTGCTGCGCGAAGAACCCGTGCGGGCCGGCTATCTGGCGCCCGAGGTGAACTTCACCCGCTACCAACCCATCAGCCGCCTGGCCGCGCAGTAGTTGGCGCCGGCACGGCGCTACTCCTTCCAGGGTTGCTCGGTGGAGAGCGGGAAATCTGTAAAAAACTACCGGGAGCTAGTGGTGGAACTGCATCTACTCCTGAACTTACTCCGCCAAACTGCTCGAACGAGGCAGGCCGTCACCTGGCATAGCTGCGGGCAAGGCGGTGAAATAAAGTAGTTGGATGGATTTTTCGGTATGCAGATAGTAAAGTGGGTTGTCGGGGCGGTGTTGTTATGGAGCGGTAGTATGGGGCCGCCGGCTATGGCGCAGCAAAGTGCTGCGCCCATAGCCGTAGCCCCCGATTTTGGACCTGCTGTTTTTCCGGTGGTGCACCAGCGTGTGGGCGCAACTATTTACACCGACACCCAGGATGCCGAAGTGGTGCGCGTAGCCGCCGAAGCACTAACTCAGGACATCAGCAGCCTGACTGGCATCACACCCACCCTGCGCCCGGCTACCGAACCGCTGGCACCCTATGCTATTATCGTCGGTACGCTGGGCCACTCCGCGCTGATCGACCAGCTGGCGGCCAGCGGCACCAGCCAGTTGCGTCAGTTGCAGGGCCAATGGGAAACGTTCAGCATCAGCGTGGTAGACCAACCATTTGGCAAGCCCGGCAAAGCGCTGGTGGTAGCCGGCAGTGACCGGCGCGGCACCGCCTTTGGCGTGTTCGAATTGTCGCGCCGACTGGGCGTTTCGCCCTGGTCGTGGTGGGCCGATCTGACGCCTATCCGCCGGGAGAACCTCTACCTGACGGCCGGCACCTATGCCAGTGCGCCACCGACGGTGAAATATCGTGGTGTCTTCCTCAACGACGAGGACTGGGGCCTGCAACCCTGGGCCGCGCAGAATCTGGATAAGGATATCAAGGACATCGGCCCTGCTACCTACGCCCGGTTGTTTGAGCTGCTTTTGCGCCTGAAAGCCAACCTGATCTGGCCGGCCATGCACCCAAGCACCAAGGCGTTTTTCAGTTACCCCGGCAACCCACGGGTGGCTGACCGCTACGCCATTCTGGTGGGCACTTCGCATGCCGAGCCCATGCTGCGCAACAACGTGGATGAGTGGCACGAGAAAACTATGGGGCCCTTCGACTACTTCCGCAACCAAGCCACGGTCTTGAGTTATTGGCAGCAGCGGGTTCAGCAGGCCGCCAAGCTAGAGGCCATCTACTCGATGGGCATGCGCGGCGTGCACGACAGCGGCATGGAAGGGGCCAAGACTCCCAAAGAGGCGGCTACCATGCTGGGCCGCATCCTCACCGACCAGCGGAACCTGCTGCAACGCTACGTCAACCCCGACGTGACCCGCGTGCCCCAGGTGTTCACCGCCTACAAGGAAGTGCTCGACGTGTACGACCAGGGCCTGAAGCTGCCTGACGACGTAACGCTGGTCTGGCCCGACGACAACTACGGCTACATCAGCCGCCTGAGCAACGCCGAGGAACAGGGGCGGCCGGGTGGCTCGGGCGTGTACTACCACGCCTCGTACTGGGGCCGCCCGCATGATTATTTGTGGCTTAGCTCCACGCACCCGGCCCTGCTGCGGGAGGAGATGATGAAAGCCCACACTCTGAAAACCAACCGGCTGTGGGTGCTGAACGTGGGTGACCTGAAGCCGCTGGAATACAACACCCAGCTGTTTCTGGACATGGCTTACCATGCGGCCCCCTTTCAGCAAAGCTCCTACGTGCCGGCTCACTTGCAGCAGTGGCTACAAGAAGCATTCGGAGCCGAGCACGCTCCGGCTTTGCGCACCATCCTGTGGGAGTACTACGACCTGGCCTTTGAGCGCCGCCCCGAGTTTATGGGCTGGAGCCAGACCGAGCCGACAACGCCCACCCGGCGCACCACCTACAACCACTTCTACTACGGCGACGAAGCCCAACGCCGCCTCGACCGGTATGCCGCCCTGGAGCAGCAGGTCAGGCAGTTGCGCAGCCAGATGCCCGCAGCGCGGGCCGATGCTTTTTACGAGCTGGTGTACTACCCGGTGGTGTGTGCTTCCCTGATGAACCAAAAGTTCTTGTATCAGGACAAAAGCTACCTCTACGCCCGGCAGAACCGCGCCAGCGCCACCGACTACGCCTTGTGGGCCCAGCAGGCCTACGCGCAGATTGAGCAGGAAACCAACTACTACAACCAGCAGCTGGCCGGGGGCAAGTGGCGGGGTATGATGTCGATGAAGCCGCGCAACCTGCCTGTGTACCAGGCGCCCACGGCTCCCACTCTGCGCCTCGATACCACCCGGATATGGGGTGTTGCGCCGGAAGGAGTAGCTACCCTGGATTCCGCGTCAACCAGCCCACGCCAAGAGTTGCGCCTGCCTGCGTTTCACCCCTGGGGCCCGGCCAGCTACTTTCTTGATGTGTTTCTGAGCCGGCGGCAGGCAGTGCGCTGGAAAGTGGCTTCGGCGCCCAACTGGCTGACTGTTTCCAGTCGGCAGGGGACGCTCACGGCGGCTACCGGGCAGCAACAGCAGCGGCTGAACCTGCGCGTGGACTGGCGTAAGCTGCCCCGGCGCGGCGAAGCCACGGGCTTTGTGGTTCTCACCGGAGCCGGCAAAACCTACCGCGTAGCCGTGCGCGCCGCCACGGAAAGCAGTAAAGTTGCGGCCACTTATTCCGGCTTCATTGAAACCAACGGCTACATTTCGCTTTTGGCCACCCACTACAACCGCAAAACCGACCTCCCGAACCGGCATTGGACGCTGGTGGAAGGAGTGGGGCGTGCCGGTAGTGCGTTGCAGGCCCAGCCGCTGCAAGCCGCGCCGCTAGATGCCGCGGCGGGTTCGGCTACTTCTGCCGCCTCAGTTGCTGTCGAGTACGACTTCTACACGCTCACGCCGGCGGCACCTACCGTGCATGTATTCACGCTGCCCACGCACCCAACCACCCAGGCCGCCAGTGTCCGCTACGGTGTGTCGGTGGATGATGGGCCCATGCAGATTTTTGATTGCAAAACGGTGGGCCGCTCAGAAGAGTGGAAGCAGAACGTGCTCAGCAATAGTGCGCATCGGCAATTCACCGCCCCGCAGCTCAGCCCCGGTCCGCACACGCTGAAGGTTTACCCGCTGGACCCCGGCGTACTACTCGACCGAATCACCATCGACCTGGGAGGCCTGCAACCAGCTTACGGCACCATTCCCGAAACCCGCTGGCCCGTTACTGCCAAATAGGAGAATAGGCCACGCCGCACAGGCTCTGAAAAGCACCTGCACTATTGATTGGTGAGGTAGGCTGCGGCTTAGGTGAGTTCTTACTCACGCGCCTACTACCACAATCGATTCAGTAGTTTATTTAGGGCAATAATGGGGCTGAGGCAGCTTGCCAAGTCGTGTCGGCGGCTATATTTGGCGCTACTGCCAGCACCGTAAACCCGTGGCAATTGCGCTGCCTGAAGCTAAAACCAGGTGCCGCCTGGTTTGGTGAAACAGTTGTAACCCGTGTTTTATGTTCGTTCCGTTGCGTTGCACCCACCAGTAGCCGACTACCACTCTAACCCCTCACCCCTTGCTGTCCAAAATTCAACCCTCGTCGTCGTTTCCCGCCTTTTCTACCGCGCTGGTAGCGGCGCTGGCGCTGTTCAGCAGCTGCGACAACAAAGCCACCACTTCTGAAACCACCGACGCTACGGCCCAGGAGTCAGCCGCTGCGGATAGCACCACGGCCACCGGCAAGAAGTACCTGGCGAAGCCCCTGATTTCAAGCATCTATACGGCCGACCCTTCTGCCCACGTCTTCAACGGCAAGATCTACGTGTATCCTTCGCACGACATTGAAACGGGGATGCCGGAAAACGACAACGGTGACCATTTCGCCATGCGCGACTACCACATTCTGTCCATGGACAGCATTGGGGGCAAGGTAACCGACCACGGCGTAGCGCTGGATACCAAGGATATTCCGTGGGCCGGCCGCCAGCTGTGGGCGCCGGATGCGGCTTTCAAAAACGGCACCTACTACCTGTATTTTCCGGTGAAGGATAAGCAGGATATCTTCCGTATCGGCGTCGCCACCAGCAAGTCGCCCACCGGCCCGTTCAAAGCAGAGCCCAAGCCGATAGAAGGCAGCCTCAGCATCGACCCCGCTGTATTTACTGATACCGATGGCAAGTCGTACATGTACGTGGGCGGCATTTGGGGCGGGCAGCTCCAGCGCTGGCGCACCGGCAAATACGACGGTAGCAAGCCCAAAGAGCAGGAGCTAGGCCCCAAGGAAACGGCCCTCGGCCCCAAAATGGCGCGCCTCTCCGACAATATGCTGAGCTTCGCGGAGCCCGTGAAGGAAGTGCAGATTCTGGGGCAGGATGGCAAGCCGTTTCTGTCGGGCGACAACCAGCACCGCTTTTTCGAAGGCGGCTGGATGCATAAGTACAACGGCAAGTACTACTTCTCGTATTCCACCGGCGACACGCACCTGCTGGTGTACGCCACCGGCGACTCGCCCTACGGCCCCTTCACGTACCAAGGCGTGCTGATGAACCCCGTAGAAGGCTGGACTACGCACCACTCCATTGTAGAAGTGAACGGCAAGTGGTACATCTTCTACCACGACACCGAGCTATCGGGCAAAACCTGGCTTCGCAACGTGAAAGTAACCGAGCTGAAGCGCAAGCCCGACGGCGGCTTGGAACTCATCAATCCGTAACCACCACAGCCACTGGCTGCACATCCGCCCCGCTGCATATGGCCCTGGTGCCGTATGCAGCGGGGCGTAGTGTTACATCTCAAGCTGGAAAAAGCTCTCGGCTCCTTTGAGGGAAGACTGCCGGATAATTAGGTCGCCGGTAACTACAAACGTGCGCGACTGAAACGCATCTTGCTGCTGCACCTGTTCCAGAAATAAACGGGCCGCGTGCTGGCCTACCCGGTAAGGGTGCAGGTTGATGGTAGTTAAGCCAGGCTCTACCAGCACCGCCAGAAACTCGTTGCCGAAACCAGCCACGGCCACGTCCTGCGGCACCCGTAAACCGCGCTGTTTCAGGGCCTGAATGATGTCGAAGGCGTTGCGGTAGTTGATAGCGAAGATGGCATCGGGTGGGTTGGGCAGGGCCAGCCACGCATCCAGAGCCGCCACCGCCGAGTCGGGTTGGAAGTCGCTGTGCACGATGTACTCCGGCCGGATAAGCTGGTGGTAATGCCGCAACGCGTTCTGATAGCCCCCAATCCGCTGCTTGCTAATCAGCAACGACTCGGGCCCGGCCAGAATGGCAATGCGCTGGCAGCCTTCCTGAATAAGATGCTCCGTTACGGCGTACGCGCCGCCCCAGTCGTCGAGCACCACTTGGGCGCTGTTCACCTCGTTGCACACCCTATCGAAATGCACGACCGGAATGCCCCGGTTGGCGTGCTGCTTCACGTGGTCGAAGTTTTCGGTTTCGCGCGAGTGGCAGATGAGCAGGCCATCTACCCGGCTGGCAATCAGGGCCTGCACGTTGCTGACCTCAGTAGCATACGACTCCTTGGACTGGCAGATAATAACCCGGTAGCCCGCCTCGGCCGCTACCTGTTGGATACCGCTAACCGCCGTGGCAAAAAATGGCCGCTCGATGTCCGGAATAACCACCCCAATGGTATTGGTTTCGCTGCTTTTCAGGCTCTGCGCTAGCAAATTTGGTTGGTAGTCGAGCTGCCGCGCCATTTCAATAATGGCTTGCCGAGTGTTGAGGTTGATGTCGGAGTGTCCGTTCAGGGCCCTCGACACGGTAGAAGGCGCCACCCCCAATACTTTGGCTACGTCGCTGATGGTGGTTTGGCGGATTTTGCGTTCGGGTAGAGGCTGTGATTTAGGATCGGTGAAATGGGAGTGGCAGGCTTTGCAGAAGAAGCGTTGCTGCCCCCGAATAAACCCGGCGCGGATAACGTCGCCAACCGAGTTGCACTTCAGGCATTTGATCATAAGAAAAATGGTATTATTGGCAAATACCACAGAAGGGGGTGGGAAGGTAAGGTAACGGGGCTGTTCGATTATTCTAAGATAATCTAACAAAAAAATAATTAAGTGCAACTATTTAATAGTCATCTACCGGAAACGTTTTCGGCAACGATTCCGGTAGTTTAATTTGGAAAACGGCTTATCTAGGCATTTTTTGTCGCTGGAAAATATTTTCTATTGCTTTACCTTCGAGAGTGAGCACTCGCTATAACTCACCAAACGCCTTATCAACCGTTTGTAGGGTTATGTATCGAAACTCACTTGGTAGAAAATAGTCAATTGTAATTTTTTAATAATTTATCATGCTGAATACAATGCGCTGGTTCGGCCCCAACGATCCAACCCCTCTGTCGGCATTGCGGCAGGCCGGGTGTGCGGGCGTCGTAACGGCGCTGCATCAGCTGCCCGTAGGGGCGGTGTGGCCAGTTGAGGAGATTCGTCAGCGCCAGCAACTTATTGAAGCCGATAACGCGCAGTACGCCCCGTTGCAGTGGGTGGTGGTGGAAAGCCTGCCCGTGCACGAAGACATCAAGAAGGGCCTGCCCACCCGCACGCAGTACATCGAGAACTATAAGGAGTCGTTGCGCAATCTAGCCGCTTGCGGAATCCATACGGTGTGCTACAACTTCATGCCGGTGCTGGATTGGTCGCGCACCAATCTGAGCTACGAGATGCCCGATGGCTCCCGCGCCTTGCGTTTTGTGTGGCAGGATTTCGCCGTCTTCGACCTGTGCATTCTGAAGCGCCCTGGTGCCGAAACCGATTATGCACCCGCTGTGGTAGCTGCTGCCCATAGCCAGTTCGCCAGCATGTCGGCCGCTGACGTAGCGGAGTTGACCAATACGGTACTGCTTGGTTTGCCCGGTTCAGAAGAGGCCTTTGAGTTGGCTGGCTTTCAGGCCCTACTCAACGAATACGCCGCCATCAACGCCAACGCCCTGCGCGAAAACCTCTATTACTTCCTGCGCGCAGTAGGGCCAGTGGCCGAGGAAGTGGGCGTCAACCTCTGCATTCACCCTGATGATCCGCCGTATCCGCTGCTGGGGTTGCCCCGCGTGGTAAGCACTGAAGCAGACTTGGCAGGTCTGCTAGCCGCGTACGACTCGCCCGCAAACGGCCTCACGTTCTGCACCGGCTCCCTCGGCGTACGCTCTGACAACGACTTGCCGGGTATGGTACAGCGCTTCGGTTCCCGCATTCATTTTGTGCACCTGCGGGCCACCAAGCGCGAAGAAAACCCGCGTAACTTCCACGAGGCCGACCACCTCACCGGCGACGTGGACATGTACGCCGTGGTGAAGGCGCTGGTGCAAGAAGAGTTGCGCCGTGCCCAAAGCGGCACCGGCAACCCCGAACTGCCCATGCGCCCCGACCACGGCCATCAGATGCTCGACGACCTCCAGAAACGCACCTATCCTGGCTACTCGGCCATCGGCCGCCTCCGCGGCTTGGCTGAGCTGCGCGGGTTGGAACTCGGTATCCGCCGCTCCTTGCTGGAAGCCGCCCAAAACCCACCAGAACGGAAAATGGCCGATTTGTCGGTGCCCCGCTTCGTTTAGCCTTCCCGTTCCTTGTTGCTGCCACGCTTTTCCCACCTTATGCTGCTTCGTTCTCTGCTACTTGTTTTGCTTTGCGTTGGGGCCCACTTGCAGGGCTACGCCGACGACGGCTACCGCTTGTGGCTGAAATACGACCAACTGGCTGATGCCAAACTGCGGGCTACGTGGCAAGCGCAAGCGCGAGGCATTGCGGTAGAAGGTTCCAGTGCTACCCTGCAAACAGCAGCGCGCGAGCTGCAACTCGGGCTGCAAGGCTTGCTGGGCCGCCCGGTGCCAGTAGCGGCGTCGGGCGGTAAGGGCTACATCCAACTGCGGGTGGCCGCCGACCCTGCGTTGGGCAAGGAAGGCTACCGGGTTGTTAGCGAGAAGAATGGCCTGACTGTAACGGGGCCTTCGGAAGCGGCGGTGCTGTATGGCTGCTTTGCGCTGCTGCGCCACGTGCAAACCGGCCAGCTACCTACCAAGCTGAACCTAACCAGCCAGCCCCGCGTGCAGTACCGTATGCTCAACCATTGGGACAACCCCAACGGTACGGTAGAGCGCGGCTACGCGGGTTCCAGCATCTGGAAGTGGCAGGAACTGCCCGAGGTAATCGACCCACGCTACCAAGACTATGCCCGCGCCAATGCCTCTATCGGCATCAACGGCGTGGTGCTGAATAACGTGAATGCCAGTGCCCGCTACCTCACCGATGAGTACGTCCGGAAGGTGGCCGCCGTGGCTGGTGTACTGCGGCCCTACGGCATTCGGGTGTATCTGTCGGTGCTGTGGGCCGCGCCCCGCGTAATTGGGGGCCTGCCCACCGCCGACCCGCTCGACCCCAAGGTGAAGGCCTGGTGGATGGCCCGGACCAACGAAATCTATAAAGCTATTCCCGACTTCGGGGGCTTCTTGGTGAAGGCCAACTCGGAAGGGGAACCCGGCCCGCAGGACTACGGCCGCACCCACGCCGATGGCGCTAACATGCTGGCCCAGAGCCTCGGCACCCACGACGGGATTGTGATGTGGCGCGCTTTCGTGTACAAGGCCGGCAGCGGCGACCGGTTCAAGCAAGCCTATGAAGACTTCCAGCCGCTGGATGGCAAATTTGCCGATAAGGTGCTGGTGCAAGTGAAAAACGGCCCGATTGACTTTCAGGCGCGGGAGCCATTTCACCCGCTGTTCGGGGCCATGCCGCGCACTCCGCTGGTATTGGAAGTGCAGCTAACACAGGAGTATCTGGGCTTCGCGACGCACCTCGTGTATTTGGGGCCGCTCATCAAAGAGTGCCTCGAAGCCGATACCTACGCCCAGGGCAAAGGCTCGACGGTGGCCAAGGTGGTAGATGGCAGCCTGGAAAAGCATAGCATCAGTGCCATTGCCGGCGTGGCCAACATCGGCTCCGACCGTAACTGGACCGGCCACCCGGTGGGGCAGGCCAACTGGTACGCCTACGGCCGCCTGGCCTGGGACCATACGCTTAGCTCCGAAGGCATTGCCGACGAATGGACCCGCATGACCCTAAGCCGGGAGCCTGCTGCCGTAACTGCTATAACGCAAGTGCTCAACCAGTCGCGCAATATCTATGTGCGCTACACCACGCCGCTGGGGTTGCACCACATCATGGGCCAGAACCTGCACTACGGCCCCGAGCCCTGGCTGGCGCAAAGTGCCCGCCCCGACTGGACTGCTGTATATTATCATAAAGCCGATGCGGAGGGGCTAGGATTCAACCGCACCGCTACCGGCTCTAATGCACTAGCTTTGTATGCGCCCGGTGCCCGGCAAGTGTGGATGAATTCCACTACCTGCCCGCTCAACTACCTGCTTTGGTTTCACCACGTGCCCTGGACGCAGCAACTCAGCACCGGCCGCACCCTCTGGAACGAGCTGACCACCCGCTACTACACCGGCGCCGACTCGGTGCTCTGGATGCAGCGGCAGTGGGAGCAAGCCAAGCCGGCCCTCGACCCAGCACTATACACCGATGTGGCGGCCCGGTTGCGCGTGCAGCACCGGGAGGCATTGTGGTGGCGGGATGCCTGCGTGCTTTATTTCCAGTCCGTTTCCAAGCAGCCCCTCCCGCCTGGGTTGCCTGCGCCAACCCGGCCGCTCACCGAAATCAAAGAACAGGTCGATATCTACCAACTGCGCTAATTCCCCGCATATCTCCTCCCTCATGGCACATACTAATTCGCTCCTTTCGCATACGCTGCCCAACGAACAGCAGCAGCAGCTGAACCCATTTTCGCTGGAAGGCAAACTGGCCTTGGTAACGGGTGGCGGTACAGGTATCGGGCTGGAAATAGCCCGCTGCATGGCTACGGCTGGGGCTACTGTGGTTATCACTGGCCGCCGCGAAGAAGTGCTCCAAGAAGCCGTAGCCGAACTCGGCAAATCGGTGCACTACCTCACCAACGACATCTGTGAGCTAGACCAGCTGGATGGCTTGGTAGAGCACATTGAGGCCACCTACGGCCCGCTGGACATCCTGGTTAACAACGCCGGGGTGAACATGAAGAAGCCGGCTTTGGAAGTAACCGACCAGGAGTTCAACCGCATCATCCACACCAACCTCAACGCCGTGTTTGCCCTCACCCGCGCCTGCGCTAAGCGTATGGTAGAGCGCGAAAGTGGCGTGATTCTGATGATTTCCTCGATGGCCGCCTACTATGGTATTGACCGGGTGGTAGCGTACGCCGCTTCCAAATCGGCGGTGGAAGGCATGGTGAAGGTGCTGGCTTCAGAATTCTCCAAGCACAACGTGCGCGTGAATGCCATTGCGCCCGGCTTCATTGAAACCGAGATGAGCCGCACCGCCATGAACTCCGACCCCGACCGCCGCGACCGAGCCATGCGCCGCACCCCCATGGGTAAGTTTGGCCAACCCCAGGACATCGGCCACGCCGCTGTATTTATGGCCTCTGATGCTGCGCGCTATATCACCGGGGCTTCTTTGCCCGTCGATGGCGGCAACTCCATCGGTTTTTGATTTCGATTTCATTTTCATTCCAAAATTCCTACACACCATGTACTCACCACTACGCAAAACGGCCCTGGGCCTGAGCTTGCCGCTATTCGCGGCTTTGGGGCTGCCCATAGCCAGCTCTCTTCTGCCAGTCGGCAGCGCTTTCGCCCAGACGGCGCAAACGATTTCCGGAAAAATAACCAGTCAGGAATCTGGCGAAGGACTACCCGGGGTAACGGTGCTCGTGAAGGGCACTACCAATGGGGTTTCCACCAATGCCGACGGCGGTTTTGCGCTTAATGCGCCCATCGGTAGTACGCTGGTGGTGAGTGCTATTGGTTTTGTTAGCCAGGAAGTAAGTGTGTCGGGCACCAACCTGACTATACGACTGGCTACCAACACCAAGGCGCTTGATGAAGTAGTGGTAGTGGGGTACGGTACGCAACGGAAAAGCCAGGTAACCGGCGCTATTTCGTCGGTAGATGAGCAGGCGTTGCGCGATGTGCCGGTGGCCAACATCGGGCAGGCACTGCAAGGCCGGGCCGCGGGTATCACCATTGCCAGCAATGGTACTGCACCAGGCCAGGCGCCTACTATCCGTATTCGGGGTAACCGCTCGTTTTCGGGCTCCAACGATCCGCTGCTAGTGGTAGACGGTGTACCGTATGATGGTAGCATCAACGACTTGAACCCCGACGACATCACCTCGCTGGAAGTACTGAAAGACGCCAGCTCCACGGCCATTTATGGGGCCCGCGGTGCTAACGGCGTAATCCTGATTACCACCCGCCGGGGCAAGAGCGGTGCAGCCCGGGCAACGTACAGCGGCTACTACGGCGCGAAAAAAGCGTATGGCCGCTTCGATATCCAGAATGGCCAGGAGTTCTACAACTACCGTCTCGAAGCGTTCCGGGCTCAGAATCCGAACTTCGACCCGGCCACCTCTACCACGTTCCTGACCACTGACGAGCGGGCCAACTACGCCGCCGGCAATACCACCGACTACCAGGACCAACTGTTGCAGAACGGCCACATTCAGAACCACTCCTTGGGGGTGAGCGGTGGCACCGACCTGACGCAGTATTCGGCTTCAGTGGGCTACTACGATGAAACGGGCATCGTACCAGTGCAGCGCTTCCGGCGCTACTCGGTGCGCGGCACCTTGGATCAGCAAATTGGTAAGCGGGTGAAAGTGGGTGTGAACTCGCTCAACACCTTCTCCAACGAAAATGACCCGAACGTTAACGTACTCAACCAGATTGTCACCACTAGCCCCCTGGCCTCGGCTTACGGTCCGGACGGGCAGCTGGTGCTCTACCCGAACGGCGACAACGCCGGCTCGAACCCGCTGACGCTGTACGTGCCCGACGCTCACCTGGACCGTCGTCGCCGCTTGCGCAGCTTCAACAGCCTGTACGGACAGGTGAACATCCTGAAAGGGTTGGATTATCGCCTCAACGTGGGCCTCGATGGCCGCACGCAGGCCGATGACGCTTTCTATGCCTCGATTACGCCGCAAAACGGTGGCGGCCTCAACACGGCCAGCAGCGGCTCCAGCATTGCCTACAACCTGCTGGCTGAAAATATCCTGACCTATAACCGCAACTTCGCCGAAAAGCACGACGTGAACGTGACGGCCCTGTATAGCCGGCAAACCTACCATACCGATGGGTTTGGAGGAGCGGTGCAAGGCACGTTGGCCAACTACCAGCTCAACACCAACCTAGGTGCTGGCACTCCAACCCGGGTAAACAACCCCACACAGCCGATTGACTGGGCGTTGGAGTCGTTTATGGGACGTGTTAACTACGCCTTTGCCAATCGGTACTCTGCTACCGTAACGGCCCGCGCCGATGGCTCTTCGCGCCTGGCACCCGGCAACAAGTTCAAGCTATTCCCGTCGGCGGCCGTCGCCTGGAACCTGGCCAACGAGTCATTCTTGCAGGATTTCAGCAAAATCAGCGCTTTAAAGCTACGGGCTAGCCTGGGCCGCGTAGGTAGCACAGCCGTTAACCCGTACCAGACCCAAGGCTCCCTCTCGGCGGGCCTTGGCGCAGGCTATTACAACTACGGCGCCACCGGCGCAGTAGGCGTGGTGCCCGCCAACATTCCGAACCCCGACTTGGGTTGGGAATACACCACCACCACCAACTTTGGGTTGGACTTCGGGTTCTTTGACAACCGCCTGTCGGGTAGCGTGGAAGTATACCAGCAGCGCACCAGCGACCTGCTGCTGCCCGACGCTCTGCCAACTGCCAGCGGCTACGGCTCGTTTGTGCGCAACGCCGGCCAGACCCAGAACCGTGGTTTGGAAATTACGCTTACCACGCAAAACCTGCGCCCCAAAAATGCTGATGGTTTTGAGTGGAGTACCGACTGGAACTTCACCGTCAACCGCGAGAAAGTGCTCGACCTGAACCTGTACAACGCCGATGGCAGCGTGCGGGATGATATTGGCAACCAGCGCTTTATCGGGCAGCCGCTCTACGTAATCTACGACTACAAGAAAATTGGTATCTGGCAGACTTCCGAAGCTGATGAGGCCCGCAAGTTCAACACCAAGCCCGGCCAGATCAAGGTGGAAGACGTGGACGGCAACGGCCGCATTGATGCCGCCGACCGGCAGGTTATCGGCTCGCGCCAGCCTAAGTTTGAGGCCGGCCTCACCAACCGCTTCCGCTTCAAAGGCCTCGACCTGACCGTAGTAGCCCTGACCCGCGTGGGTGCCACCGTAGTGGACCCCTATTCGTTCGGCCCAAGCTATTACGCCACCAACACCGGCCGCCGCAACCAGCTGAACTTCAACTACTGGACGCCTACCAACCCCAGCAACGAGTATCCGCAGCCCGACCAGACCGTGCGTGCCAACGAGTGGCCCACCTATGGCTCTACGCTGGGCTACCACAGCGGCACGTTCATTAAAGTGCGCAGCATTGATCTGGGTTATACCTTGCCGGCCGCTTGGGCGCAGTCAGCTCTCATGAGCTCGGCTCGCATCTACGTGCAGGTGCAAAACCCGCTTATCTGGGCCAAGGATGAGTACTTCCAGCGCAACAAGGCCATCGACCCCGATGCGCTGTCGTATTCGAGCCGCTTCAACACCAGCGCGGGCGTTACGGCTGCCAACATCGAGTTCCAGGGCGGTAGCAACTACCCTGTTACGCGGTCCTTCATTGTGGGCGTAAATATTGGTTTCTAAGCCTGACTACAGCTTTTTGTCAACATCAAATTTTCAGCGCCACGCGCTATTTTATATGAAAAGAATAGTTTTAGCTACACTGGGCACGGCCCTGTTTCTGTCGGTAAGTAGCTGCCAAAAAGATATTCTGGAGGAAGAGCCCCAATCCGTTCTGACTCCGTCGTTCCTTAAAACGCAGCAAGGCGTGGAAGCCGGTACTACGGGCGTGTACTCCGGTTTGCGCCAGATTTACGGCAACGATGCGGCATTCTTTACCACCGAGGCCGGTACCGACCAGTGGACGACTGGCATTTCGGCTAGCAGCGGCCTGAGCGACTATAACAACAACGACCTGACGCCGGTAAACGATGGTTCGCACTCGTTTATCTGGACGGTGTGCTACACGCAGATCAACAACGCCAACGGCGTACTGCAATTCGGTCCGGAAGCGCAGGGTATCGCCCCGGCCCGGCTGGAGCAGCTGATTGCGCAGGTGAAGCTGCTGCGGGCGCAGTATTACTTTGTGCTGGTGCAGGATTTCGGCGATGTGCCGCTGATGCTGTCTTTTGTAGACGCTCCCACCAAAACTATTGTGCGGGCTCCGCTGGCCGACGTGTACACGCAGATTATCAAGGACCTGACGGAGTCGCTGGCTGTTATTGCCGACCGGCCCGCGCAGCCCGGCCGCGTAACGCGCGCCACGGCGCTGCACCTGCTCTCGAAAGTGTATCTGACCCGTGCTACCTCGTCGGCTAAGCAGGCAAATGATTACACTCTGGCCGCGCAGTACGCCAAAGAGCTCATCGACAACCAAACCCGCTACGGTTTGGGCCTCGAAGCTGACCCCGCCACGGTATTCGCCGAAGGCAACGAGAATGGCAAAGAAGTTATCTTCAACGCGCAGTTCAGCAGCGACGCGACTTTTAACCGGATTGACGGCTTCACCTTCGGGGGAGAGAATATTGCCGGTTTCCAGTTCCGCAGCCGCTACGACCTGCTGCCTAACATGGCCCGCGACATCAACAACGGCCGCCCGTTCGCCCGCCACGTACCCACGTACTACCTGGAAAATTCCTACATCCTGCGTGATGCCGCCGGCAACGCGCTGGAGTCGGAGGGTACGCTCCGCACTACCGACACCCGCTACAACAAGTGGTTTACCACGGTGTACCGCGTGAACTCACCGGGTGCCAACTCGGGTAGCACCCGCGCCGTAGCCGGCGACACGGCCGTGTGGTATCCTGGCCGCCAGCTGTCGGCCCAGAAACTGGCGCAGATTGCGGCTCGTCAGCCAATCGGCTACCGGGTTATTCAGCCCAACCAGTACACCACCGAGTTTTTCCCGACGCTCAACAAGTTTGATAGCCGCAACCGCACGTCGGTCAATGGTTTCTCAACCCGGCCAAACATCATCTACCGCTTAGCAGAAACCTATTTGGTTGCGGCCGAAGCCAATTTCTATCTGGGCAACCTAACGCAGGCCCGCGACTACATCAACGTGGTACGCCGCCGGGCCGCCGCCGCCGGCCGCACCACTCAAATGGAAATTACCACGTCTCAGGTAACCCTCGACTTCATCCTGGACGAGCGCATGCGCGAACTGTGCGGCGAGTTCACCCGCTGGTATGACCTGAAGCGTACCGGCCAGTTGCTCACGCGCATCCGCAATACCAACATTACGCCAGCCGTGAGAAACCAGGGTGGCGGGGTGTACGGCTCGAATGCTGCCGTCAACATCCGGGATTTCCACGTGCTACGGCCAATTCCACAAACGGAAATTGACCGCACCAGTGGATTAATTACCCAGAACCCAGGGTACTAACCTAACTAACGCGGCGGCCGGGCTTTGTAGGTCCGGCCGCTGCTGTTTGTTGGGCTAACCTGTTTCATTCATTTCTAGCAGCCTTTGTATTTTGCTTAAGAAGTTACTGACCATCTGCCTGCTGGGGCTGAGCGGGCTAACCGGGCAGGCCCAAAACAGCATGCCCCGGCTGGTGAAGAATGGTACCGTCACGCAGTTGCTGGTTGATGATAAGCCCTTTCTGGTGCTGGGCGGCGAACTGGGCAATTCCACCGCCTCCAACACCGCGTACATGCAGCCTGTGTGGCCTAAGCTGAAAGCCATGCACCTGAACACGGTGATTGCGCCAGTGTATTGGGAGTTGATGGAGCCGCAGGAAGGCAAGTTTGATTTCACGCTGGTAGACGACCTGTTGCGCGACGCCCGCAAGCACCAGATGAAACTGGTGTTGCTTTGGTTTGGAGCCTGGAAAAACAGCATGTCGTGCTACGCACCAGCCTGGGTGAAAACCGATACCAAGCGTTTTCCCCGCGTAGAGAGTGACCAAGGGGTGCCCGAGGAAATCATGACGCCCTTCGAGCCGCGCAATTTAGAGGTTGATAAGAAAGCCTTTGTGCGGCTGATGCAACACCTGAAAGAAGTGGACAGCCAGCAGCACACGGTTGTTACGGTACAAGTAGAAAACGAAATCGGGATGCTGCCCACGGCCCGCAGCTATGATAGCCGCGCCAATGCCGCGTTCAAGCAGCCGGTTCCGGCGCCGTTGCTTACCTATTTGCAGCGCGAAAAAAAGAACCTGAAGCCAGAGTTTGCGGCCGTTTGGCAAAAGCAAGGCGCCAAGACTAAGGGTAATTGGGAGGAAGTGTTCGGAAAGAGCCTAGCCACGGATGAAATATTTATGGCCTGGCATTACGCCACTTTCACCAACGCCTTGGCAGTAGCCGGCAAAGCGGCCTATCCGCTGCCGATGTACGTAAACGCGGCTCTCAACCGGCCGGGCGTACCGCCCGGCAAATACCCCAGCGCCGGCCCGCTGCCACACCTCATGGACGTGTGGCAAGCTGGCGCGCCGGCCATCGATATTCTGGCCCCCGACTTCTATAACCCCGATTTCAAGCATTGGTGCGACTTGTACACCCGCGGCGGCAACCCGCTGTTCATTCCTGAGCACCGCTTCGAGGATGGGGTGGCGGCCAAGGCGTTTTTTGCCTTCGGCAACTACAACTGCCTCTCGTTTTCACCCTTCGCCATTGAAGGCAGCGACACGCTGAAAGGTGCGCCCATTGCCAAAGCCTATGAGCTGCTGCAACAGGTAACGCCCCTGATTGGTAAGTATCAGCCCACGGGCCAGGTACGCGGCTTTCTGCTCCAGAAAGACTCGGCGGCGCGCACTGGCACCCTCGGCAACTACCGCTTCACGGCCAAGCACGAATACACCCTGGGATGGTCGCTGGGCGCCAAAAAGCCCGACTGGAACCCCGGCGGCGGCCTCATCATTGCCGTAGCGCCCGACGAATTCTATGTGGTGGGCACCGGCCTAGTACTCACTTGGGAGCCCACCACCAAAGGCAAGCGCGCCGGTTATCTGAGCGTGGATGAAGGCTATTTTGAAGGCGGCAAGTGGATGCCCGGCCGCCGCATGAACGGCGACCAAGACCACCAGGGCCGCCACGTCCGCATTCCCGGCGAGGAATACGGCATTCAGCACGTCAAACTATATACTTATTAAACGCCGTGAGCTCCTTCCTTTCCACCCGTTCCTTCCCAACTTGTCCTGTTGTCCTGCGCAATGGGCGCAACCTCCTGTTGGCACTAAGTACCACCTGGCTCCTAATGCCCGCCGAAGCGGCGGCCCAAGTGCGCCTGCCGCGCCTGGTGAGCGACGGCATGGTGTTGCAGCGAGACCAGCCGGTGCGTATCTGGGGCTGGGCCGCGAAAGGGGAGAAGGTGAGCGTAGCCTTCCAAGGCAAAACCTACCAGGCCACCACCGGCTCCGATGGGCAATGGCGCGTGACGCTGCCGGCCATGAAAGCGGGCGGGCCCTACGAGTTGAACATCAAGGCCAGCAACGCGCTGAGCGTGAAGGATGTGCTGGTGGGTGACGTATGGCTGCTGTCGGGCCAGTCGAACATGGAAACGCCCATGAGCCGCCTGCGCGACAAGTACCCTGATGTAATTGCCCAGGCCGCCAACCCGCGCATCCGGCAGTATGAGGTGCCCATGAGCTACGCCTTCCAGAAGCCCCGCACCGACGTAAATGGGGGTAAATGGATTGCCGCTGACCCGCAAACGGTACTTCAGTTTTCGGGGGTGGGTTATTTCTTCGCCAAGGAAATCAATGCCAAATACCAGGTGCCGGTAGGCCTGATAAAGGATGCCGTGGGCGGCTCGCCGGCCGAAGCCTGGCTGAGCGCCGATGCCCTGAAGCAGTTCCCGACCTACGAGCAGCAGGGCGCCAAATACAAAGACAGCGCCATGGTAGCCGGCATCCGGCAGCGCGAAGGTGCCGCCGTGGCCAACTGGTACAAGCAACTCTACCAGGCCGACCAGGGCGAAGCGCGCGGCCAGCAGAAATGGTCGGCCCCCGAGTACGACGCCAGCAGCTGGGCCACCATGAACGTGCCCGGCTACTGGGCCAACCAAACGCCGCTGGGTCCGGTGAACGGGGTGGTGTGGTTCCGGAAGGAAGTGGAGGTGCCCGCTGCTATGGTTGGGCAGCCCGCTCGCCTGGAACTGGGCACGTTGGTCGATGCCGACTCCACGTACATCAACGGGCAACTGGTAGGTACTACCGGCTACCAGTATCCGCCCCGTAAGTATGAGGTGAAGCCGGGCGTGCTAAAGGCCGGCAAAAACGTGGTGGTGGTGCGCCTCATCAACAACGGCGGACGGGGCGGCTTCACCCCCGAAAAGAACTACCAGCTTACCGCTGGCGGCCAAACCATCGACCTGCGCGGCCCCTGGCAGTATAAGCTGGGCGCCACCCAGCCACCCACGCCGGGCACTACCACCTTCCAGTACCAGCCGGGCGGCCTTTTCAACGGTATGATTGCACCGGTGCTGCCTTACGCCATCAAAGGCGTGCTTTGGTACCAAGGGGAAAGCAACACCGGCCGGCCACAGGACTACCAGGCCCTGATGACCAGCTTGATCAACGACTGGCGGGGGCATTTCCAGCAGCCTAAGCTGCCGTTCCTATACGTGCAGCTGGCCAATTTCATGGCCGTGAAGCCCGAGCCGAGCGAGAGTGGCTGGGCCGCCGTGCGCGACGCTCAGCGCCGCACGTTGGCCGTGCCCTACACCGGCATGGCCGTCATTACCGACGCGGGCGAGTGGAACGACATTCACCCCCTGGACAAGCAAACCCCCGGCCACCGGTTGGCTCTGGCAGCGCAAAAAGTAGCCTACGGTGACGGTAAAGTGGTTTCCTCGGGGCCGCTGTACCAGACGATGCAGGTAGCGGGCAACAAAGCCACGCTCAGCTTTGCCAGCATTGGGGGCGGCCTGATGGCGAAAGGCGGCGGCCCATTGAAAGGCTTTGCTGTGGCGGGGCCGGACAAGAAATTTGTGTGGGCCCAGGCCCGGATTGAAGGCAAGAACGTGGTGGTATGGAACGACCAAGTGCCCAACCCAACCGTGGTGCGCTACGCCTGGGCCGACAACCCGGAAGGTGCCAACCTCTACAACAAGGAGGGTCTGCCTGCTTCTTCATTCCAAACGGCGGCACCGGTAGTAACGCCCTAAACGCCAGGCGCCACCGAAAATGACTTCGCTGCCTTTACCTTGAGGTGCACAATTATCGGCAGCTTATTACTTGTTCCCCGAATGAAAAAACGTCTGCTTCTTCCTGCTCTGCTGGCTTGCTCGACTTTGCATCATGCTCACGGACAATCTACGCCCACTTTCCGCGACCCAAAGCAACCGCTGACTACGCGCGTAAACGACCTGATTTCCAAGCTTACCCTGGAAGAGAAAGCCCAGCAGATGCTCGACCAGAGCCCGGCCATTCCGCGCTTGGGTATTCCGGCTTACAGCTGGTGGAATGAGGCCCTGCACGGCGTGGGCCGTTCGGCACCGGCTACGGTATTTCCTGAGCCGATTGGGCTGGCCGCCACGTTTGATGAAGATTTGGCCAAGCGTGAAGCCACCGCTATTTCAGATGAAGCGCGGGCCGTTTACAATGCTGCCATTGCCAAAAACCACTACGTCAAGTACGGCGGCCTCACTTTCTGGACGCCCAACGTCAATATCTTCCGGGACCCGCGTTGGGGACGCGGGCAGGAAACCTACGGCGAAGACCCAACCCTCACGGCCCGCCTGGGCGTGTCTTTTGTGCAAGGGCTGCAAGGCGACGACCCCCGTTACCTCAAAGTAGCGGCCTGCGCCAAGCACTACGCCGTGCACAGCGGCCCCGAAAAGCTGCGCCACGAGTTCAACGCCGTAGCCTCGCCGCAGGATTTGCGCGAAACATACCTTCCGGCCTTCAAAGCCTTGGTGAAAGAGGCCAACGTGGAAGCCGTAATGTGCGCCTACAATGCCACCAACGGGGAGCCCTGCTGCGGCAATACGTTTCTGCTGCAAGACGTGCTGCGCAAGGAATGGGGCTTCCGCGGCCACGTAGTGAGCGACTGTGGGGCACTCGATGACCTCTACGAAGGACACAAGACCGTTAAAACCAAAACCGAAGCTGCCGCTTTAGCGCTCCAACGCGGCGTAGAATTGAACTGCGGCGACACCTACACCAAACTGCCCGAGGCCGTACGCCAAGGCTTGCTCAAGGAAACCCAAGTGGACTCTGCGCTGGCCATCCTGTTGCGCACCCGCTTCAAGCTGGGCCTGTTCGACCCCCAAAACACCACGCCCTACGACAAGCTGGGCCCCGAGATAGTGAACAGCCCGGCCCACCGGGCGCTGGCGAAAGAAGTGGCGCTCAAATCAATGGTGCTGCTGAAAAATAACGGCGTACTCCCCCTGCGCTCCGACCTGGGCAAATACTTTGTAACCGGCCCCAATGCTACCAGCGTGGAGGCGCTGCTGGGCAACTACTACGGCGTAAACAGCCAGATGACGACCATCCTCGAAGGCTTGGTAGGAGCGGTGCAGCCCGGCAGCCAGATCGAGTACAAACAGGGTGCCTTGCTCGACCGCGCCAATATCAACCCCATCGACTGGACCACGGGTGAGGCCAAAACCACCGATGCTATTTTTCTGGTAATGGGCATCACGGGGGTATTGGAAGGCGAAGAAGGAGAGTCGATTGCCTCGCCCCACGCCGGTGACCGAATCGACTACAACCTGCCGAAAAACCAGATTGACTTCCTGAAAAAGCTGCGTAAAAACAGCAAAACGCCTATTATTGCCATTGTGACCGGGGGCAGCCCCATGAACCTGGCGGAAGTGCACGAGCTAGCCGATGCCGTGCTGCTGACTTGGTATCCCGGCGAGGAAGGTGGCAATGCCGTGGCCGATATTGTGTTCGGGAAAGTGTCGCCTTCCGGAAAGTTGCCCATCACCTTTCCCCAAAGCCTCGACCAACTACCTGCTTATGAAAGTTACGGCATGCTGGGCCGCACCTACCGCTATATGTCCGCCGAACCCATGTACCCGTTCGGCTACGGCCTGAGCTACGCCAAATTCGAGTATTCTGGCTTGAAGCTGCCGAAAAAGGCGGCCCGCAACAAGCCTGTAGAGGTGGAAGCTACTGTGCGCAACACCGGCAAGATGGCCGGCGAGGAAGTGGTGCAACTCTATCTCACGCACCCGCCGCGCCAAGGCCAGCAGATACCACGCTACGCCCTCAAAAACTTTCGTCGTGTGGCGCTCCAGCCCGGAGCAAGTGCCACTATCAAGTTCACGCTTACCCCCGAGCAGCTGGCCCTCATTGATGCTCAAGGCAAATCGGTAGCTCCGGCCGGCCAACTCACGGTGGCTATTGGAGGCGCTTTGCCGTCGGCGCGCAGCCAGGCGTTGGGGGCTAGTCCGGCCGCTACGGCCGTGCTGGTAGTTAAGTGAAGTTTTCTTTCCGACTTTTGCTTTGCTTATCAAATAAGTCGATCCATCTTTTTTCGCACCAGCTCCCCGTTTGGGTGGCTTAACACTTCTCATGCAGCACCAACTTTCCACGCTCGACTACGTCGTCTTTTTCATCTACTTCCTGATTGTATCAGGATACGGCATCTGGATTTACCGCCGCAAAACCGGCCACGACGGCACCATAGAAGGCGACTCCAAAGATTACTTCCTGGCCGAAGGTTCCTTGACGTGGTGGGCTATTGGCTCATCGCTGATTGCCTCTAATATCTCGGCTGAACAGTTCGTGGGCATGTCGGGCTCGGGCTTCAAAATGGGCCTGGCCATTGCCACCTACGAGTGGATGGCGGCTCTTACGCTCATCATCGTGGCCGTGTTCTTCATTCCGGTGTACCTGAAGAACAACATTGCCACCATGCCGCAGTTTCTGCACCAGCGCTACAACGGCACCGTGGCCATGATTATGGCCGTGTTCTGGCTGGCGCTGTACATCGTGGTAAACCTGACCTCGATTCTCTACCTCGGCGCCATTGCCATCAGTAGCATTGCCGGCCTCAACCTGGAGTTCTGCCTCTACGCCCTGGCCATTTTTGCGGTGATTATCACGCTGGGCGGGATGAAGGTAATCGGCTTCACCGACGTAATTCAGGTGTTTTTCCTGATTCTGGGCGGTTTGGCTACCACCTACCTGGCCCTGAACATGGTGGCCGACCACTACGGCCAATCGGGCGTGCTAGCGGGCTTCAACCTGATGACCGAACAGGCCGGGGATCATTTCCAGATGATTTTCAAGCGCGACAACGAGAACTACATGGACTTGCCGGGCCTCACGGTGCTACTAGGCGGTATGTGGATTGTGAACCTGAACTACTGGGGCTGCAACCAGTACATCACCCAGCGGGCTCTCGGCGCCGACTTGCCTACCGCTCGCGGCGGTCTGTTGTTTGCCGCGTTCCTCAAGCTCCTGATGCCGGTGATTGTGGTGTTGCCCGGTATTGCGGCCTACGTGCTCTTCAAAGCCGATGTGTTCGGGGCCGCCGAATTCGGCTCGGGTGCCGATTTGAACCCCGACCGCGCCTATCCGGTGCTGCTCAATATTCTGCCAGTAGGTTTGAAAGGGTTGTCGTTTGCCGCTCTCACGGCCGCCGTAGTGGCTTCCCTGGCGGGTAAGGCCAACTCCATTGCCACCATCTTCACTCTCGATATCTACAAGAAAGTGCTCAACCCCGAGGCTTCGGAGAAGAAGCTGGTGAACGTAGGCAAGATTGCCGTGGTAGTAGCCATGATTCTGGGCGTACTGATAGCGCCGCACTTGGGCATCGACAAAAAAGGCGGTTTCCAGTACATTCAGGAGTATACCGGCTTCGTGTCGCCGGGTATTTTCGCCATGTTCATTCTGGGTTTCTTCTGGAAGAAAACCACTTCTACGGCAGCGCTATTCGCCACCATCGGCGGTTTCCTGCTGTCGGTGCTGCTTAAGTTCCTGCCCACCATCACCGACCTTTCCTTCCTGGCGCCCTTCGGGTTTGCCGTGCCCAACGCGGCCGGCGTCTACGAAATTCCTTTCCTCGACCGGATGGGTTTTGTGTTCGTCATCTGCATTATTATGATGGTGCTGATCAGCTTGTTTGAAACCAGCCGCGGCGTGAAAACCAACGGCCTGGAAGTGGACAGCAGCATGTTCAAAACCACCCGCGGCTTTGCCATCGGGGCCATGACCATCATGGTGCTGCTCACGGTGCTGTACACCATCTATTGGTAGGTTTTTAGTCGTTCCATCTGGCTCGCGAGGGCAGGTTGCCGCCCGTTACAAGGAGGTGGCAGCCTGCCCTCATGCCGTACTATGCCCTTTTACTTCTATGAAAAACCCCCGATTTTCTTTCTCCCGGCTGGCAGTTGCTGCCTTGCTTATGGCTAGCGCCGGCTTGCTTACCAGCGAAAAACCCGCCCCCGAAAAGGGCCTGAAAGACTACTACAAAAACTACTTTCCGGTGGGGGTGGCCGTGGGCGCGCGGCAGCTGCAAGGAGCCGAGGCCGAGCTAATCAAGCAGCAGTTTAACAGCGTGACGCCCGAAAACGCCATGAAGATGGGACCCATCCACCCGGAGGAAAACCGCTACTTCTGGAAGGATGCCGACGACATTGTGGACTTTGCCCAGAAAAACAAGCTGCGGGTGCGGGGCCACAACCTGCTTTGGCATGAGCAAACGCCCCCGTGGCTGTTCAAGAATGCCGATGGCACAACGGTCAGCAAAGAGGTGCTGCTCAAGCGCCTGCACGACCATATCTTCACGGTGGTGAAGCGCTACAAAGGCAAGATTTACGCCTGGGACGTGGTGAACGAAGCCATTGCCGACAACCCCACGGAGTTTCTGCGCAACTCGGAGTGGTTGAAGATCTGCGGCGACGATTTCATTGCCAAAGCTTTCGAGTATGCCCACGAGGCCGACCCGCAAGCCGTGCTGTTCTACAACGACTACAACACCGAGCGGCCCGAAAAGCGCGAGCGGGTGTACCGGCTGCTCAAGCAGCTGAAAGACGCCAACGTGCCCATTGATGCCGTTGGCTTACAAGGACATTGGTCGTTGCAGGAACCCAACGAGGCGGAATTGCGCAAGGCCATCGAGCAGTATGCCTCGCTGGGCCTCAAGGTGCAGATTACCGAACTGGACGTATCCATCTACCCCTGGGAGAAGGAGCGCCGCGAAAGACGCCCCGGCGAGTCGGATGCTTACACGCCGGAGCTGGAGCAGAAGCAAGCCGCGCAGTATAAGATGTTCTTCCGCGTGCTCCGCGACTACAAAAACGTGCTGACCGGCGTCACCTTCTGGAACGTTTCCGACAAGTACAGCTGGCTGGATACCTACCCCGTGGCCGGCCGCAAAAACTACCCACTGCTCTTCGACCAGAATCAGAAGCCTAAAAAGGCATTCTGGGAGGTAGTGAAGTTCTAAATGATACAGGCTGGAGAGCAGGTTAAAAAACGAGCCGTTTCCTCTTTTCCAAAGAGGGAAGTAGCTTCTGGCCTCACCTATTGATTGTTCTATTTCCACCCAATGAAGATTCTACAATTCCTGTTTTGCCTTTTAGTCAGCCTTTCTGCCTGGGCTGGCCCCGTTGTGCCGGGGGCGGAGGTGTACGTTTCAGCTAAAAAAAGCAAGGGTAGCTTTCCGCTGGCTGCTTCCGGCAACGCAACGGCTCTCTACGCCAGCACCCAGGACTGGCCGGGCGTACTGCGCGCCGCCAAAGACTTGCAGGCCGACATCAACCGCGTTACCAGGCTCACGCCTTCGCTCACCACCAACCAAGCGCCGGCGGGCAAGGAAGTGGTATTGATTGGGACGCTGGGCAAAAGCCCCTTGATTGATGGGCTCGTGCAAGCCGGCAAGCTTGACGCAACCGGCGTGGCCGGCAAGTGGGAAGCCTTTGTACTGCAAGTGGTGGAAAAACCTATGCCGGGCGTAGAGCGGGCCTTGGTTATTGCGGGAAGCGACAAGCGCGGCACTATTTTCGGCATTTACGACCTCTCGCAGCAAATGGGCGTGTCGCCGTGGTACTGGTGGGCCGATGTGCCCACCAAGCCGCAAAAGGCGCTGTACGTGGCTGCTGGCCGCCATACCCAGGGCGAGCCGCAAGTGAAGTACCGGGGTATCTTCCTCAACGACGAGGCCCCCGCGCTCAGCGGCTGGGCCAAGGAGAAGTTCGGTGGTATCAACTCCAAGATGTACGTGCACGTTTTCGAGCTGATTCTGCGCCTGAAAGGCAACTACCTGTGGCCGGCCATGTGGGGCAACGCCTTCAACGACGACGATAAGCAGAGCCCGGTGCTGGCCGACGAGTACGGCATTGTGATGGGTACTTCGCACCACGAACCCATGGTTCGGGCTCAGCAGGAGTGGAAACGCTTCGGCTCCGGCCCCTGGAACTACCAGACCAACGAAAAGACGCTTCAGGATTTCTGGCGGCAGGGCATCAAAAACATGGGCACCAAGGAAAGCATCGTGACGGTGGGCATGCGTGGCGACGGCGACGAACCCATGAGTGAGGATAGCAATATTGCCCTGCTGGAAAAGATTGTGGCCGATCAGCGCAAGATTCTGGCCGAGGAAACCGGCAAGCCCGCCGCGCAAACGCCGCAGCTCTGGGCCCTCTACAAGGAAGTGCAAGACTACTACGACAAAGGCATGCGCGTGCCCGACGACGTAACCCTGCTGCTTTGCGACGACAACTGGGGCAACCTGCGCAAGCTGCCGAAAGTGGGGGACAAGCCCCGCGCCGGCGGTTACGGCATCTACTACCACTTCGACTACGTGGGTGGACCGCGCAACTACAAGTGGCTCAACACCAATCCGCTGCCGCGTATCTGGGAGCAAATGCACCTGGCCCACGAATACGGCGCCAACCAAATCTGGATTGTGAACGTGGGCGACCTGAAGCCGATGGAGCTACCCATCAGCTTTTTCCTGAACTACGCCTGGAACCCCGACCGTATAGGGGCCAACCAGGTAGCCGCCTACACGCAGCAGTGGGCCGCCCAGCAATTCGGCGACAAACACGCCACTGATATTGCCGACATCCTGGCCAAGTACGCCAAGTACAACGCCCGTCGCAAACCCGAACTGCTCGATGCCAACACCTACAGCCTGACCACCGGCGAGTGGGCCACGGTGGTAGCGGAATACAACGCCCTGCTGGCCCGCGCTGAAGCCATTGAAAAGCAGCTACCAGCTGAAGTTCGCGACGCATATTATCAACTGGTGTTGCATCCGGTGCAGGCCTGCGCCAACCTTAACGAGCTATATTACACGGTGGCCCAGAACCGGGATGCTGCCAAAAACGGCTATTCCACTACCAATACCCTGGCCGATAAAGCCAAGGCGTTGTTTGCAAAGGACACGGAAATCAAGAACCGCTACCACGCGCTGGCCGGGGGCAAATGGAACCACATGATGGACCAAACGCACATCGGCTACACCTACTGGCAACAACCGCCAGTGGACAAGATGCCCGAGGTGATGACGCTGCCCGCCGATAAAGCCACTGCTACTGCGCCGCCAGCCGTTACCGCGCCACCTGCCAATGCCAGCAGCCAGTTTGTTTCCATCGACGCCGAGCAGTACACGCAAGCTGTAAATGCCGGCTCCATCACCTGGCAGCGCCTGCCCGACCTAGGCCGCACGGCGGGGGCCGTTACCACCTTTCCAGTTACGGCCGCCTCAACCGAAGCTCCAAGTGGCACCAGCCCGCATCTGGAATACCGGGTTACGCTGGCCCAAGCCGGCGAAGTAACGGTGCAGGCGTATCTGGCTCCTACCTTGAACTTTATGGGTAACCAAGGGCTGCGCTACGCCGTGTCGATTGATGATGAAGCGCCGCAAATCGTTAATCTGCACACCGGCATGGTAGCCGACAACGGCAACCGCCCCTGGGAAAAAGCCGTGGCCGAAAGCATCATTATCAAAGACTCTAAGCATACAGTAGGCAAGGCTGGCGAGCATGTGCTCAAGTTCTGGCGCGTAGACCCCGGCGTGGTGCTGGAAAAGCTGGTGGTAGACTTTGGCGGCATGAAACCCAGCTACCTTGGTCCGCCCGCTACTTCTGGCAAACCTTCTGCTGCCCCAAAAGCTACTTCGGCGAAGGGGAGCGTCGGGCAGCGTTAAGGAAACCTGCCAACGCTCTAGTTTCGCCGCCATGGGCCAACCCTGTGGGGCTAAGAGCAGTTGAGTAGTCAGCACATTTTATGCGCATCACACAAAAAGGCCCGCACTTATGGTAGTGCGGGCCTTCTTTTGTTGGGCGTATGCGCTGGTTGTTATTCCACTATCAGCTTGCGTGAGGTTACACCTTGGGCTTCAACCACCTGTACCAGATACATGCCGGATACCAGGTCTAGATTAACTTCCGCCACTGGCTGATTGGGTACTGATACCGTCTTCAGCAAACGTCCGTTCAGGTCGAACACCTTGATGGCCTGAATCTTCTGGCCGCCTTGCACCAAGAAATGGCCGTCGGCTGCCGGGTTGGGGTGCAGCGTGAGGTTGGCGTTCTGCTGGCCTTTGGCGGAAAGCACAGTAGTCCGGACGTAGTTCTTCAGCCACACCAGCGCCGAGCGTTCCGTATTGTCGCCGTTGGCTATATAAGCACCCTGCGCGGTACGCCAGTGGCCGGGCCGGTAGCCCCAGAGCGTGATACCACGCACCGCCGGGTGTTCCCATAGTGCTGGAAACACCCGCTGATATTCAGCTAGTTGGAGGGCATCATCGAGGGCCGGTGGCGTGGCGTTGTTTACACCGTCAATATCGAGTTCGGTGATGTAGAGCGGTTTGCCGGCCGTGGCCAGCAGGTTGAGGTTAGCCACGATGTTGGCCATCGGAATGTTGCGGGTTTCAAAAGCATGCCCCTGAATACCAACACCATCCACCAGGTTGCGGGCCACCAGTAAGTTGATAATACCTAGGTAACGTTGCGTATTAACGGTGTAGCTAGCAACGCTATAATCGTTGATCAGCAGCTGCGTGTTAGGAAAATACTGCCGTGCCAGCTGAAACGAAGTAATCACCCAGTCCCAGCCGGTAGTGCCGGCCCCGCCTAGCGCGTTGTAGTAGTTGCCGGCGCCGCTGCCCGGTGTGTTGGGGCCATTGTTGCCGGTTGAGCCGTTGAGGGGCAGGTCGTTGGTGGGCTCGTTTACTACTTCAATCTGAGCGATGTTGGGGTAGCGCTGTGCCACGGCCGCAAACCACTCGTTGATTTCCATCAGCTGTTCCGAAGCCGGTAGGTTTTCAATCCAAATAGGCTGTTGGGCGCCCCAAATCAGGGTATGCATCTTGAACGGGTAGCCTTTGCGCTGCGCCAATGCATACGCCGAGTCCAATTCGGTCCAGTTCATCACATTGCGCGTGCTTTCCACGCTACCCCACTTGCCCGCATTTTCGGGCGTTACCTGGTTGAAGTAGTTGTTGAAAAACGGCTTTTGCGGATTGCTGTACACGCCACCCAGATACTTGGGCTTGCCGGTGGCCATAGGCAGGCCAGTAGGCGTAAAGACGGTAGGCGGTGTGCTTGAACCCTGCGCCCCAGCATCAAGGTTGGCCACCGTGAAATATAGTCCCGTGGTGCCAAACACCAGCTTGTCGATGTCAAGGCCGTCTTCGCGGGCCCCAATCTGAAACGTCTGCGTGAGGTTGCCGGCCGGCACCGTGAAGCTGATAGGAGTCTCGCCACCGTTGAAAGCCGACAGGTTCAGCCACTTCCAAACCTGCTGCTGTCCGCCGCCAGCACCGGCTACTACCTCGGTGGCATTGCTGTAGCCCACGTTGCTCAACTGATTGGCGGTTATCCAGTTGGTGTCGTCGGCGGGGAGCTTGGTGCCGAAACCGTTGCCGTAGTAGAAGCTGTCGTCGTTGGCGGCGGCAGCTCCTACTCTTATCCGGGCGTACAAATCGTAGGTTCCCGGCCCCGGAAACGTAACAGAGTACGTGATAATCCGGGCTGCCGTGCCCGGGTTCTGCGCGTTGATAGTAGCCGTAGGTACCACCGTTACGTACTGTACGCCGGTTTGAGTGGGGCTGGTCCAGTCAGCGCCGAGCGTGCCGGTCTCGGCCTGCTGTACTACGGGTGCGTTTTGCGCCTGAAGCGAAAAAGCAATCAGGGAGCAGGGTAATAGTAAAAAACGTAGCTTTTTCAGAAGCATAATCAAGCATTTTGGTGGGAGAATGAAGATCGAATGCCCGAAAGCTATCCACCTCTTACTGCCCGAAAAAGCCTGATTTACAAAGGGATGTCAAAGAAAATACGCAACCGGTTGTGATAGGCATGCGGCATCGATTGTGATAGACGAGTAGCTGCTAAACCTCCAAATTTTACACTGCAGTTATTTTGGGAAGCTGTAGTGAGTACATACTTACTATATGAGAGGTGCAAGGCGAAACTGCGATGTTGGTATGGTATAATAGGAATTGGCTAGCCTCTGGTAAATAAAGATATCTGCTAGCACCGAGCGCCCGAGGAACGGCAACACCCTGCACTAGCAGATATAAGTATTTCTATTTCTCCTTGAGCTATTTTGGA
Organism: Hymenobacter telluris; assembly: GCF_017313265.1. Taxonomy (GTDB): domain Bacteria; phylum Bacteroidota; class Bacteroidia; order Cytophagales; family Hymenobacteraceae; genus Hymenobacter; species Hymenobacter telluris. Next base: position 133,292 of record NZ_JAFLQZ010000009.1, read on the forward strand.
GTGTTCTTGTAGTTCAGCTGATCGTTAAACCTGAAAGCGCAAGACTATTGAATTTTCTTAGCGCACAATGCAGTAAAAGCCGGGCAGCAGTCATTCAGGAGGTCCACTGAATAGCCACCTGGCTCCGGAACCAATTTGATTTCGGGTATGCTGCCATGAATGGGACAATAAACGCCTTGTAGTTTTTCCTGGAAATAAGCCATGAACTGCTCTTCGGTACTTTTCACCGCAAGAGGGCGTCTGGTAGTAGCGGGAGCAGGAGTATTTTGTCGGGTAGTAGTTTTACGCATTGGTAACATCAATTAAATACAAAATGAAAACACTGAACGACTACCTTCTAAAAGCAACTTTTTCTTGGCCCCTTATAAGTGCTGGTAGAAATTGTAAGAATGCCAACAAAGAATGTGTTTTAAGGCTAAATAGACGATTTAGTGAGTTCAAATATATGATTAAACTCTGGTAGTGCGTGCAGGTTTTTTGCCTGTTTGTCTTAAATAAAGCTGCCCAAGCCATGCAGATGTATGGTATGACACCAAGGTGTGAAAAAGAAGTATCTTGCTAATAGACAACAAGTAGGCCGGGTGCAATCAGCATAATAAAACCGTTTCATCTACTAAAAGCTCGAACTCTTCTTATAGCCTGCCGGTTGACCATAAATGTCAACACCCACTAAACGTTCCCGTCCCCGTAAAGCCAGTGAAGCTATTGCGGCCCCTGTTTCTCACGCCGACCAGTTAGTTGCCCTGCAAAGCCGGGAGGAGGGTAAAACAGTGATGTACAAGCAGGACGCCTGGGGACACGTCGAAACCCGTTTTGTTCGTACTCATAATGTCAAAGCCTGGGAGGCCAAAGGCTTTTCCGTGCGCTAGTTTTTGCTTGTTTCATAGGCTTCACAACCTATTGCCCCTGCTAATCAGCTGGGGCTTTTGCGTGTACTGGTAATACGATTTCACTCTGCCAGCGGATCTATACCGGTGCGTTGTATGAGAATAAGACTATTGCCTTCGTAGTCATATTCCAGCCAAGAGGATGTAGCATGGCCTTATAGTCAATTAACAGGCCTGTGTCAGAGCCGCGCACCGGCTTTTGGTACAGCATGCGCTAATTTGCATTAGATACGAAGAAGGTGCCGGGTTAACAATCGTTAAGCCGGCACCTTCTTCGTATCTAAATATATTTTAGCTCTCAATTGATAATATGTTTCTGTAGTAGGTGTCAAACAGTTGAAAAACAGTTACACATTAAACAAACAGTTTATTTAAACTTCATTCTTAATATGCGTTTTATGTAAAATTTAAATAAATGGTAATAAATATTGGGATGATTGCTTAATGCTAAAGCTTGTTTTATTTGGCTGTTAGCTAGTGCCCAATCATTACTCTCCTTGAGCAGAACATAGGCATTGCCTACTCCTGCATTAGCGCAGTGTTGCTTCGATAAATTTAGTATTCTCTTCCTGTGCTCAGCAGGTACGTGTTGCTGAATGCGTTCCATTACCTGAAGCAAATCTGGAATAATCTGACCGGACCGAGCTTTTGCCCAGCTAATGGAATTGGTGTGGCCTCTGTATTCCGCTAAAACATCAGGATGATATGCTACTGGATAATTAGCCGCAATACGTACCCACATTTCCCAGTCTTCTCCATATGTGGTACCATAAAATGCACCTAACTTTTCGTACACCTTCCTGCGTACCGCTATTGATACATATTGTGTGCGTTGCCGTTCGGCAATACGCAGAATCCAGTTCGGTAGTATGCCAGGGTTTTTAGCTTCTGGTGCTGGTGTTGTGTGTGGATACCGCACACCGTTTTCATCAATTGCGGCGTAATGACTGAAGGCAGCCCCCGCTTCAGGATATTGCTGAAATAATTGCGCAAGTTTTTCGTAAAATCCTGCTAGCACTCGGTCATTACCGTGCAAAAGATGAATTAACTGTCCGCGCGCTCTATTAATACAGGTTTCAAAATTACGAAGGCTACCTACGTTTTCTGACTGTCGATAATATTCCACTCGGCCCGCCCCAAGTTGATTAACCAACACTTTTACATCGTCATCAGTACTGGCGTCATCAACTACCTGTATTTGCATTAAGTCAGGACCAAGGTCTTGGGCAAGTACACTTGCTATAGCTTCCCGTAATAAAACCGAACAGTTATACGTAGGAATCATAACGGACCATAGCGGGCGCGGCAGATTGTCCGGATACGGTGCTATAGTAGGAGGCGAAGTAGGAATACGAATTTTACTACTCTCGGATTGTAGAGGCATAGAACTAGAGCAGGATTCTGAAATATCCTGTAATAAGCGGCTTCAATTTAGAGTACAAGCCTGTATTTCGATGCAATCAAAAATATATATTCCTGCAATTAAGTTGATTTCTAATCAGAAACGATAAAATACTCTCCCGTAAAAATTTTTAAAATGGCGTAAAATATAATTTAAGAAAGGCAACAACGTTCTGTAAGCTCAGAGTGAATGCTTGATTGCAAAATAGTAATTCCCCTGTATGTGCATGATAAGCTATTTATTTGGAATTACTTGCTGTACATAGCTTAGAGCAGGACAGTTACCCAGCATAAATTCGTCTTGGCTTTCATCTACGCGTGGTCTTTATCCAAAGAGTCGTCGAGTAAGGCTGTTTCGTGGGTGGGTCGGTGCTGGCGGGCGTATTCCGACGGGGCAATACCGTAGATTTTCTGGAAGGTTTTGCGGAAATACTTCACGTTTTCCACGCCCACCTGAAACGCCACCTCTGATACCCGCATATGCGGCTGGGCCAGCAACTGGGCCGCGCGTTTCATGCGCACATCCCGGATAAACTCCACCGTGGTTTGGCCGGTGATGCTTTTGATACGGCGGTACATCACCGATTGGCTCATGCACAGCGCATCGGCCAAGACTAACACGCTAAAGGCCGGGTCGGTGAGGTGCTGCTCTACAATGTGCATGGCCTGCTCCAGAAAGGTTCGGTCGGCATCGGCAATGACTATTTCGGTGGGCTCCAGCAGAATCTGGCGCTGGTAGTACTCGCGCAGCTGAAGCCGGTTACGTAGCAACGCGGCCACTTTGGCTTGTAGCACCAGCGGGTTGAAGGGCTTGCTCACGTAGTCGTCGGCCCCGATGTCAAAGCCTTCCACTTCGTGCAGAGCGGCGGTGCGGGCCGTGAGCAGGAGCACCGGAATGTGCGCCGTGCGTGGGTCCTGCTTGAGGCGGCGGCACAGTTCCAACCCGTCGCTGCGGGGCATCATTACGTCGCTGATAACCAGGGCCGGGGCGTGGGTTAGTACGGCATTCCATCCTTCCAGGCCGTCGGGGGCCGTGAGCACCTCGTAATCCAGCGAAAACAATTGCTGAAGATACTGACACACCTCGTCGTTGTCTTCCACTACCAGCAGGCGGGGGCGAGAACTCAACGCAATTGGCTCGTTGGCAATTTCCGGGGGCACCGGTAACATCTGACTGGCAGGCTCTTGTCCTTCAGTCTGCTCAGTTTCGGGCAGTAAGTCGCTGGGCAGCAGGTGGGCCTGGCCGAACGGTAGCCGCAGCCGGAACGTGGTGCCCGCGCCTACTTCGCTCTCCACGCTCACAGTGCCGCCGTGCCGCTCCATGAACTGCTTCACCAGCGAGAGGCCGATGCCGGTGCCCGTCATGCGCAACGTATCGGTGTGGGAGGCCTGGTAGTAGGGGTCGAAGATGTGGGCCAATTCGTCGGCTTTAATACCGGTGCCGGTGTCGAGTACGCTTACTTCCAAATAGTTGCCGCTGAGCTGGCTGCCGCTGAATACGGCGTCGCTGCCTGGGTTGCCAACTACCGTGGCAGCCAGCGCAATCCGGCCGCCTTCGGGCGTGTACTTGAAGGCGTTAGCCAAGAGGTTGGTGACAATGATTTCCAGCTTGCTTCGGTCGAAGTACAAGCCAATGGGTTCGGCGGGCACATCCAGGAAATAGTCGATGCGGCGCTCCGTGGCTTTTTGCTGGAACATTGAAAACGTTTCGGTTAGGAACCGCACCGCATTGCCGTAGCTGGCCCGCAGCGGCACGTTGCCCGATTCCACCTTGCGGAAATCCAGCAGCTGGTTCACTAAGTCGAAGAGCTTGCGCGTCTGTTTGTGCATCAGCACCACCTTGTCGCGCAGGTTATCCACGGGGCCACGGGCGGCAATCAGCTCCTCCATCGGTCCCAGAATGAGGGTGAGCGGGGTGCGCAGCTCGTGGCTGACGTTGGTGAAGAAGCCCAGCTTGAGGTTGGTGAGTTCCTTTTCCTTTTCCACTTGAAAATGCTCTAAGGCCAGCTTGTTGCGCAGGCCTTGTTGGGTCATTTCCACGCGCCGGTACAGGGCCACCGCGCCCAGCGCCGCCAAGCCGTACAGCAGGTAAGCCCACCCGGTTTTGTACCAGGGGGCCAACACCTCGAATTGCATAGTGGCTGGCTGGCGTGACCATTTGCCTTCGCCATTATCGGCCTTCACTTCCAAGGTGTAGCGGCCCGGCGGCAGGTTGGCAAAGCTGGCCGTCCGTTGGCCCGGCCCAGGGCGCACCCAATCCTGGTTGTAGCCCAGCAGCCGGTAGGCGTAGTGGTCTTTCTGCGGATTGGTGTAGTTGAGAGCCACAAATTCCACCGAAAAATCGTTTTCCTCGGCCCGAATAGTCACGGTTTGGGGGTGGGAGAGGGCCTGGGGCAGCAACACGCGCCCGTTGAACGGCTGGCCCACGGCTACCGGCTGGTTCATCACCCGCAGCCCCGTGAGCTGCACCACTGGCGGCGTGGGGTTGGCCTGAATGGCCCAGGGCTGGAAGTAGTTGATGCCATTGATGCCGCCGAAATACAGGGTGCCATCGGTGCTGCGGGCGGCGGCTCCAATCTTGAAGGCGTTGCTTTGCAGGCCGTCGGCCACATCGTAGCGCAGGTAGCGGCGGGTGCTGGGCGTGAACCGGTAGAGGCCGGTGCCCCCAATCCAGAGGTTGCCGGCCACATCAGAAAGCAAGCTTTCCACGTCACTCTCGGGTAGGTAGCTGGCGAAGCGCCGAATGGTTTCGCGGCCCTGCGCATCGGTGGTTAGCTGGTGCAGGCCGCCGCCGATGGTGCCAATCCACAGGTCGCCGCCTTTGCCGAGCAACAGCGGCCACACATAGTTGACACGCAGGCGCTTGGTAGGCTCCGAGCGGTACGAAAACTGGTTGAGCAGGCGCAACGAATCCGGCGTGATGCGCAGCTTGAGCAGGCCCGCGTTGCGGGTGCTGGCCCACAGTACGTCACGCTGCGCATCATACAGCAAGTAGGTGAACCGGCTGGAAGGCAGGCCGCTGGTGCCTACCTCGTAGTGAGCCAGCAGGCGCCCATCAAGTGTGAAGCGGAACAAACCTCTGGAAAACGTGGCTACCCAGAGCGTACCCTGGCGGTCTTGCGTTATGTGCTCAATACTGGTGGTAGCCAGGTCGATGCCGCCCGGCAGTAGGCGGTAGGTGCTCAGTTTTTCGCGGCCACCAGAGCGCCGCAGCGCCACCAGCCCATTGTCGCGGGTGCCGAACCACAAGCTACCATCGGTGGCCCGAAAGATGGTGGCCACATCAATCCCCCGCACGGTATCCGACTGCTGGTTCAGGTAGTTGCGGTAGGTGTGGCGCGCCAAGTCGTAGGCCGATACGCCGTTGCGCGAGCCTAGCCACAGGGTATTCGTGGCCTCTTCCTTATAGATGGCGTTGATGTAGTTATTGGCGTTGGAAAGGGCCGGCTTGCCGGTAAGCTGGTGCCGAAGCTGCCCGAAGGCGCGCTGCCGTAAATCCACTTTATTAAGGCCACCCGCCGAGGCGCACAGCCACATCAGCTGGTCGCGGCCCTCGAAAATCTGCTGCACCCGCTCGGAATTGAGGTTGTGGGTTTCACCGTCGCGGGGCAGAAGCAGGGTGGGGCGGGTAGTTTGCAAGGGCGGCGTTTTGCCGGTTACCACGCCCGCTTCCCAGATGTACAACCCATACAACGTGCCAGCCCACAGCCGCCCAAACGAGTCGAGGCGCAGGGTCTGGATGCGGGGGTAACGGTTGGGCAGCGGGTGCGCGGTTAGCTCGTGGCCGGTGCGCCGGTTGGCCGCCGACACCCAAAATACCTGCCGTTCGGTGCCCACCCACAAGTCGCCGCGCCGGTCGAGGTGCAGGGTTGTAACGGGTAGGCGCAGTTCGGTGGCTTCTACTGGCAGGGTGGGCTCGGCACTACGCACCACCAGCAGGCCCGCCCGCTGGGTGCTCACCCAGGCGTTGTGGTCGGCGTCGATGGCAATACTGGTGATGTGCAGCAAGCTCGGCCGGCCGGCCACGGTAGCCGGTAGCTGACGCAGGGCCTGCGGCTGGCCCTGCTTGTTGAAGGTCAGTACAAAGATGCCATCCTGCGAAGTGCCAATCCAGAGGCGGCCTTGCGCATCGGTGGTGAGGGCCTTCACGTCGCTTTGAGCGAGTTGAGTGGCCAGTGCCCGATAAGCAGCCGGCACTGCTTGCGCATCGAGCGTCACAAAGGTGTCGTGGGCAGCATCGTAGCGGCTGATGCCCGAGCTTTCGGCGCCGGCCCACAGCTGGCCGCTGGGAGTTACCAGCAGCGTAGCAATGCGGTTGCCCGACTGTCCATTATGCGAGTTGATGGGCAGCGCGTATTGCTTGAGGTTGTAGCCATCGTAGCGGTTGAGGCCGCGGTTGGTACCCACCCAAATAAAGCCGTCGTGGTCCTGGGCCATGCACATGGCATCGGAGTGCGAGAGGCCTTGGTCCACGGTGATGTGCTCGAAGCGGAACTCATCCGGTGGAGTATCCTGGGCCGATACGGTGCGCCCCGTCAGCGAAAGCAGGACCCCAAGCAGCAGCCATCGGTATAGAAAAACAAAAGGCACTTTCATGTTGCAGCAAAGATACCAGCCGCGTGAGCGAGGCCGGCTAACCCGCGCAATTTCCTGTTGCAACAAGCTGCTTTGTGTAGTGAGGCTGACAGAAAATAGTGCGCAAATTAAAGATAGAACAAGTTTGAGTAAGCGCCACAGGTAGAGGTAGCAGGCTTAGACTGAGAGTGGTTTTGCAGTGAATTGAAGTGCTTTTTGCCGAAAAAGAGGCCCCTGCTGTAGCTGTTTCCGCTGGTACTTTTGCCAAGCATACCGTAGCGCCGACTACTTCCCGCGCCTTAGTGAATGGCGCATTTCCCACCCGGCCTGCTGGCTCCGCCGCGGCCGCCTTTTTACTGTTCTGATTTATGGAAATGAAAGTTCCCAGCTTTTCAAAGCGTTTATTCTTATTGCTCTTTGGAGCCGGGGTAGCCACTGCCGCCCTCGCCGAAGGCAGCGGCCCCCAGAAACCAGCTAAGCCCCAGCCGCACACCTTCACGCTCGGTCCCAACCAGTTCCTGCTCGATGGCAAGCCGCTCCAGATGATTTCCGGCGAGCTGCACTACCCGCGCATCCCGCGCGAAGCGTGGCGGGCCCGCTTGAAAATGGCCAAAGCCATGGGCCTCAATACGGTAGGTACCTACGTGTTCTGGAATGTGCACGAGCCTCAGCCCGGCAAGTACGACTTCAGCGGCAACCATGATGTGGCGGCTTTCGTGAAAATGGCCCAGGAAGAAGGTTTGTGGGTGGTGCTGCGGCCCAGCCCCTACGTGTGCGCCGAGTGGGAATTTGGCGGCTACCCGTACTGGCTCCAGAACGTGCCCGGCCTGAAAGTGCGCAGCCAGGAGCCGCAGTACGTGGCGGCCTACACCCGCTACCTCGAAGCCGTGGGCAAGCAGCTCGCGCCCTTGCAGGTCAGCCACGGCGGCCCCATTCTGATGGTGCAGGTGGAAAACGAGTACGGCTCCTATGGCTCCGATAAAGAGTACCTGGCCCTCAACAAGAAGCTGTTTGAATCGGCGGGGTTTGATGGGCTGCTGTATACCTGCGACCCGGTGAAGGACGTGGCGGCCGGCCACCTGCCCGGCCTGCTGCCCGCCGTAAACGGCACCGACAAGCCCAGCCAGATCCGGCAATTAGTGCACGCTAACCACAACGGCCAGGGCCCGTACTACGTGGCCGAATGGTACCCCGCCTGGTTCGACTGGTGGGGTACGCGCCACCACACGGTGCCGGCCTCCCAGTACACCCCCGGCCTCGATTCGGTGCTGCGGGCGGGCATGTCTATTAATATGTACATGTTCCACGGCGGCAGCACCCGTGACTTCATGAACGGGGCCAATTACAAGGGCGACACCTCTAACTACGAGCCCCAGGTCAGCAGCTACGACTACGATGCCCCGCTCGATGAGGCCGGCAATGCCACGCCGAAGTTCATGGCATTCCGCGGGGTTATCGAGAAATACCTGCCCGCCGGTACCAAACTGCCCGCCGTGCCCGCCGCCAAGCCCAGCACTGTGCTGCCAGTCATGAAGTTTACCAGCACTGCTAATTTGCTGGATCGGTTGCCGGCGGCCGTGGCGAATGCCAAGCCGCTCACTTTCGAGGCATTGAAGCAGGCGTACGGCTTTGTATTATACCGTACTACCGTTGCGGGTGGCGGCACCAAAACGCTTAAGATTAGTGATGTGCGCGACTACGCCGTAGTGCTGGTGAACGGCAAGCGAGTAGGCACCCTCGACCGGCGGCTTCGGCAGGACAACCTGAAGCTAACGCTGCCCGCAGGTCAGGTGCAGCTTGATATCCTGGTGGAAAACATGGGCCGCATCAACTTCGGTGAGTACTTACTTCAGAACACCAAAGGCATTACGAAAAGCGCGACCCTCGACGGCGCAGAGCTAACCGGTTGGCGCATGTACGGCCTTCCGTTCGATAGCGCCCCAGCTCTTACCAAACCCAGCGTGCCGGTTATCACGGCCAGCAGCGGACCGGTGCTACGCTCCACCAGCTTCACCGTCGCCACGCCCACCGATACCTACCTCGACATGCGGGCCTGGGGCAAAGGCGTGGTGTGGGTGAACGGCCACAACCTCGGCCGCTACTGGGCCATCGGGCCGCAGCAGACCTTGTACGTGCCGGCCGAATGGCTGAAGAAAGGCGCTAATACCGTAACGGTTCTGGAGCTAATCAAGCCGCAGCAAAACACCCTGGCTACGCTGGCGCACCCCATCCTCAGCGAGTTGCGCCCCTGAGGCGAGTTTCCGGTGCGGCACTCCAAGGTTTGTAAGTAAGATTTTGATAACCAGGTGTAAAGAATTGTTGCAGGCGGTGTAATAAAAGCACTATTGGCAGATTTTTTTCCCTTTTCTGCCGAAAACTAGTCCCCTTGCACCGCCTGCAAGCCGGTACATTTACATCACATTTTCGCGCCCCGTTCTCCAGTCAGAATGACCTTGTAACAGGCTTCTGTGCTCTTCGCTCTCCAGTCAATTTTTCCCACCTTAGCCGGCATCGGCCGGCTGTAATTCCCTTGCTCATGCAAGCAAAATCTCTACTTCTGTGCGGAGCCCTGCTGCCGTTGTCGGCCGCGGCCGCACTTGCTTCCCCGCCGTCGGCTTCGGGTGCCAGCTCGAAACTCGCTTTGCGGTCCGAAGCGGTGGCAACTCCTATTTCCGGTACCATTCTCGATGAGAAAGGGGTGGGCATGCCCGGCGTAACGGTGGTGCTGAAAGGCACGACCATCGGTACCGCCACCGACGGCCAAGGCCGCTTCACGCTGACAATTCCCGACGGCACCGAAGCCGCCACGCTCGTTATTTCGTCTATCGGTTACGTGCGGCAGGAAGTGGTAGTGGGCAGCCAAACCACCTTGTCGGTGCGGCTGGAACTCAACTCCCAGCAGCTCGACGAGGCGGTGGTAGTGGGCTACGGCAGCCAAGAAAAACGCACCCTCACCAACGCCATTACCACGGTGCAGGGAGAGGAGATTTCCAAGATTACTACCAGTGACCTGGGCGGCGCGCTGCAAGGCAAAGCCGCGGGCGTAACGGTACTGGGCGCGGGTTCCGAGCCGGGTTCGGCTCCGCAAATCCTGATTCGTGGTATTTCGACCATCAACGGCAACAACCCGCTGTACGTGGTGGATGGATTGCCAGTGGCGAATATCAACTACTTGAACCCCAAGGATATTGCCAGCCTGAGCGTGCTCAAAGACGCCGCCTCGGCAGCTATTTACGGGTCGCGGGCCGCTAACGGCGTGATTCTGATTACCACCAAGGCGGGCGTGAAAGGCGAGCCCCGCCTGACCTTCGATGCCACCTACGGCGTATCGAACCCGACCAAGATTCCGAACATGGCGTCGGCCAGTGAGTACGCCCGCATCATGAACCTGGCGGCCACCAACTCGGGCCGCCCCGTGGTGTACCAAAACCCTGATTCGTACACCCAGACCACCGATTGGTGGAAGGAAATTGCCCAGCGCGGCATCACCCAGAACTACTCGGTGGGCCTCTCGGGCGGCAGCGACAAGGTGGTGTATTCCACCGGCCTGAGCTACTTTAAGGAGCGGGGTCTGGTAACGGGCTCTGATTTCGACCGGATTTCGCTGCGCATCAAAACCGAATATCAGGCGGCGAAGAACCTGAAAGTGGGTGAGGATTTCAACATCTCGGCCACCAACCAGAAATACCTCAACAGCGGCTCGCTGTTCCGCGACGCCTTTAACGACGACCCCATTACGCCGGCCCGCTTGCCCGGTACTTCCGGCAACCCCTACGATTACTACGGCGCTTCGCCGACTGACGTGGGCAACCCGCTGGCTACCGTGGAGCGCAACGACGACCGGCGCAAGCAGTACTTCTTGGTGGGCAACATCTACGCTAACTACGAGTTCGTGCCCGGCCTGATTCTGGAAACGCGCTTCGGCACCAACAACAACGTGTACCGCCGCAACCAGTTCTCCCCGTTCTACACCATTGATGCCAACGAGCGCAACCAAGTGAATTCGGTGCGCTGGGAGCACAACGTTGAAATCAACTGGAACAACACCAACACGCTCAACTACACCCACGCCTTCGGCGACCATAACCTGTCGGCGCTGGCGGCCGTGACGCTGGAACGCTTCCAGACCAACACCCAAGCCACTTCAGGCCAGGCTATTCCTAGCAACGACAAGAGCTTGCGTTACCCCAATGCCGCCACTTCCGGCTTCGCCATTGAGGGCAACACCTACACCAATACCATTGCCTCGCTGATTGGCCGCGTCAACTACGACTTCAAGGGCAAGTACCTGCTGGGCGCCAGCATCCGGCGCGACGGGGCCTCGGTGTTCCCAACCAACAATCGCTGGGGCACGTTCCCATCGGTGTCGGCGGGCTGGCTGGTATCGGAGGAAAGCTTCCTGCAAGACCTAAGCGCCGTTGATTTCTTCAAGATTCGGGGCAGCTGGGGCCGGGTGGGCAACCAGAATATCACCAGCCTGACCAACAGCGCCTACACCGGCACCATCGGCAAGACGTACTACGCCACCGGCCCCGACCGGACCCTGCAGCTGGGTGCCGTACAGAGCAACGTGCCCAACCCGAACGTGAAGTGGGAAACCGTAGAAGACTACGACTTGGGCCTGGATTTGGGCTTCCTGCAAAACCGCCTCACGGCCACCTTCGACGTGTTCCGCCGCAACACCTACGACATGCTGATGTTCCAGGCGCTGCCGGGCCACGCGGCCTACGGCTACAACAGCCCCGTAACCAACGTGGGTAGCATGAAAACCAACGGCTTGGATTTCACGGTGGGCTACGCCGAAACCAAAGGGGATTTCACCTACGGCCTGAGCGTAAATGCCACCCGTGCCATCAGCAAAATCGATAAGCTGGCCAACGGACAGGCCCTGTATTCGGGCAACACCCCCATCTTCGGGCGGCCATCTAAAACCGAGGAAGGCGGCTACGTAGGTGCATTCTACGGCTACCAAAATACTGGTATCTTCCAGAACCAGGGCGAAATTGATGCTTACAAGTCGGCCAGCGGCGCCCTGATTCAGCCCAACGCCAAGCCCGGCGACTTCCGCTTTGCCGATCTTGATGGCGACGGCGTCATCAACGAGAAAGACCAGAAGTACATCGGCAACCCCATGCCCGACCTCTCTTTCGGCGTGAACCTGAATTTGGGTTACAAAGGCTTCGATTTGCTGGCTTCCTTGGTAGGCAGCCTCGGCAACGACGTGGTGAATGCCAACAAAGGCTGGTGGTACTCGGGTAGCTACAACTACAACAAAATCTCGGGCCTCGAAGGCAAAGCCTGGAGCGGCGAAGGCACTTCCAACGATGTGCCGCGCATTGTGGCCAACGACAACAACCAGAACCTGACCCGCTTCTCGAATTTCTACGTGGAAAATGGCTCGTACGCTCGGTTGCGCAACCTCCAGCTCGGCTACACCTTCTCGAAGAACATTGCCACGGCCATGCACATGGGCAGCCTGCGCCTCTACGTGAGTGCCCAGAACCTGGCTACCATCACCAAGTACAGCGGCGTGGACCCCGAAATCGGCAACGGCCGCTCGTACACCGACGGTTCGTCGGCGCTGAACCGGGGCGTTGACCTCGGCAACTACCCCACGGCCCGCACCTTCCTGATTGGTGCCAACGTCGCCTTCTAATTGATTAGTAGTTGGTTGCTAGTTGCCGGTCGTTGGTCTTTGACTTCACCGCCCACAGCTAGCCGCCGACAACTGACCACCAAATTCATCCCACCGCTTCTACTGTCATGAAACATATCCGCATCACACTGGCCCTGGTTATGGGCCTGGGAGTAAGTCTGCAAAGCTGCGACGACTTCCTCAATGAGCCCCCACAGGGCCAGCAAAACGTAAACAACTACTACTCCAACGCCGAGGAGTGCAAGGCCGCCGTAATGGGCTGCTACGCCACCGCCGACCAGGACGACTGGTGGAAGATTGACCGTACCCGCATGTTCGGCGACGCCGGCTCGGACGACGCCTGGAAGGGCAACGCCATTGCCGGGGACCAGCGCGAGTTCGGCGACTTTGCCCGCTTCTTCTGGTTGCCCAACAACGAGTGGTTCGATAACCGTTATGTGCATATCTATCAGTCGATTGGCAACTGCAACGCCGCGCTGGTGGGCATCGACAAAGCCCCGATTGATGGCACGCTGAAAGCCCAGTTGCTGGGGGAAGTGAAGTTCATCCGGGCGTACAACTACTTCGAGCTGGTGAAAGGCTACGGTGGGGTGCCGCTGGTGCTCACGCCGCTGGCCCCCAGCGAGGCCCTGGCCCTGAAGCGCGCTACGGCCGCCGAAGTGTACGCCCAGATTGTAAAGGACTTGCAGGAAGCCGCTGCCGCCCTGCCCGAGAAAAGCGCCCGCGCCACCGTTGACCTGGGACGAGCCACCAAGGGTTCGGCCAATGCCTACCTGGCTAAAGCTTACCTGTTCACTGAGCAGTGGCAGCTGGCCCAGCAGGCCGCCGAAGTGGTTATGGCTTCCAACCAGTACAACCTGAACGGCGAGTTCAGCAACATCTGGAACGTAAGCAACCCGAACGGCTCGGAGTCGATTTTCGAGCTGAACTACAGCCCCGACCAAGCTTTCAACCTGGGCTCGTCCCTGACGGTGGTAATGCGCAGCCGCGCTGATGGGGGCTGGGGCTTCAACACGCCCACCAGCAACCTGGAGCAGGCTTTCATCCAGGAAAACGACCCGCGCCGCCGCTGGACCATCATCAAGCAGGGCGACAACGTAGGCGCCCGCACGGCCAGCTTCGATTACTCCAACTACGACACCAAGCCCGCCGAAAACGAGTCGGGCCGCATCAGCCGCAAGATGTTCCTGCCGCTGGCCGACCGCCCTGCCAACGAGCGGGAGCACGCGCCGCTCAACCGCATCGAAATGCGCTACGCCGACCTGCTACTCATGCACTCCGAGGCCTCGTTCCGCTTGGGGCAGGAAGCTAAAGCGTTGTCGTCGTTGAACTTGGTGCGGGCCCGCGCCAACCGCTTGCAGCCTGGCACGGTGCTGCCGCGCACGTCTACCGGCACGGCTCTGCTGAACCACATCTGGCTGGAGCGCCGCTTGGAGCTGGCTATGGAAGGCCACCGCTACTACGACCTGGTGCGCCAGAAGCGCCTGGTAGCCGTAATGACGGCCTTCAACGCCTCGCAGCTCACCAGCACCGACCCCTATGACCGGGGCAAGGTGAAGGACCAGATTTCCGACAAGAACAACCTGTTCCCGATTCCAACCAGCCAGATTCAGCTTTCGGGCGGCAACGTTACGCAGAACCCTGGTTACTAAGTGAATGCCTTATGATGCCCCATGTGCTGCCCGTTGTTGCGGGTAGGGCATGGGGCATTTGGTTTTTTCAGTTGCCGGTTGTGAGTTGCCGGTTGTGAGTTGCCAGTTGCGAGTTGTCAGTTGCCAGTGAAACGTCTAACCGATAACCGGCAACCGATAACCGGCAACTGGCAACTCACAACCGATAACTCACAACCGATAACCGGCAACTGGCAACTCACAACCGGCAACTGTACTACTTCCTTTGCCCACCCATCCTTACTCATGGAAAACTTGTACCGCCTGCTGCCGCGTTTCGGTGGCGCCGTGTTGCTGCTGGCCGCTACGCTAAGTGGCTGCTCCAAAGACGATTCGCCCGTGGCACCCGACCCGGTGGTGGACCCGGTGGTGGTGCCTACCCCCGTGGCCGGGGTAGGGGCCGCCGGCATTGCCGGCCTGAACTGGGCCGACCCGCGCGACAATTTCGTGGACGATGCCTTGGTACTCTCGGGGTTAGCCGCCGGCGACACCTACGCCACCGTGCAAACCAAAACCGAAACCATCATCAACGGTTTCCAGAGCCGCACCAACGCCAACACCGTGCGCCTTCCCATCAACCCCACTACGGTGCTGGGCAGCAGCTGGGCGGCCTACACCGGCGCCATCGATAAGACGCTGAGCAAGGGTATGAAGGTGATACTGGCCTGCTGGGAAGGCAACTCGTCGCGCAACGGGCTGGTAGACGACAACACCCAGTTTTTTTTGATGTGGCAAACGGTAATAGCCAAATACGGCAGCAATGCCAACGTGTACTTCGAGGTGTTCAACGAGCCGCACGGTTACACGCAAGCTAACCTGGCCGCCCTTTACGCCGATTGGCTGAGCCGCTACCCCGCCGTACCACGGGGCCGCGTGCTGCTCGATGGCACCGGGTACGCGCAGGATATCAAGGGCATCGGGGCCGACAGTCGGTTCAACGGCTGCCTGCTGTCGATTCACATCTACGACTTTTTCTACAACAACCCCACCAACACGGCGGCCAGCTGGGAAAAGGCCTTTGCCGACAACCTGGGCAGCTACGGCAGCCGGGCGGTACTCACCGAGTACGGCGCCTTCCTGACGACGGGCGTGGATTTCAACAGCGCCATTGAGGGCGACGTGAAGAAGTCGTATCTGCTGGGAATCACCAATTTCTGTCGGCAGCAGGGTATTGCCAGCGTGTACTGGCCCGGCCTGCGCACCGGCGACTCCTACAGTCTGCTGCAATTCGATGGGCGGAACACGTCCATTAGTAATGCCTCGGGACTGGGACGCGTGCAGTTTGCCTGGGGCGCGGCCGTTACCGGCGGCACCGATACGTTTTACCCCACGGCCAATTACCGGCTCATCAACCGCAACAGCGGCCTGGTGGCCGACGTGAACAGCGCCGCCACCACGGCCGGAGCCAACATTATCCAGTGGTACCAAAACGGTGCCACCAACCAGCAGTGGAAGGTGCAAGCCACCAGCGGCGGCTACTACAAGCTACTGAACCGCAACAGCAACCTCGCCCTCGATGTGAACGGCGGCTCACCTATGCCCGCCGCCAACATCGTGCAGAGTGTCGATAACGGCAGCAACAGCCAGCAGTGGCAGTTCACGGCCAGCACCGATGGCTACTACAAAGTCACGAACCGCGGCAGCAGCCAGGTGCTGGACGTAACTGGTAGTTCAACAACGGCGGGGGCCAACCTTGTGCAATCGGCGGCGGCCAGCGGCAACAACCAGCAGTGGTTGGTGTGGCAGCAGTAAGTGGCTCGCTACTGTTTTGTAGCACCCCAAAGAGGCGTTATTTCTCGATAAGCTCGGAATGACGCCTTCTTAAAATTCTGTGATACAATTTGGTCCGGCTATCCACCTTCACCGGCAGGGTAGCCGGGCCGCTTCTTTTAACGTTTGCCTATGTGTTTCTCTTTCAAGCTAGAAGCCCTAACGCCGCTGGCCATCCTACTGTTAAGCCTGGCCGCCAGCCCTGCCCACAGCCAGGCGCCGGCCGTGGTTACGGTGCGCATTGATGCCAGAAAAACCTACCAGACTATTGCCAACTTCGGCGCGTCGGATGCGTGGTCGTGTCAGTTTGTGGGTAACTGGCCCGCGGCCAAAAAGGACGCCATTGCCGATTTGCTGTTCAGCCAGGAAAGCGGCCCCAACGGTCAGCCGAAAGGCATCGGCCTCTCGCAGTGGCGGTTCAACATTGGGGCGGGCAGCGCCGAACAGGGCGAGCAAAGCGGCATCAAGGACGAGTGGCGGCGTGCCGAATCGTTTCTGAAGCCCGACGGCAGCTACGACTGGACGCATCAGGCGGGGCAGCAGTGGTTCCTGAAGGCGGCGCAGCAGCGGGGCGTCAAGCAGTTTTTGGGCTTCCTGAACAGTCCGCCGGTGCAGTTCACCGCCAACGGCAAAGCCTACGCCACCAAGGCCGAAACCAACATTGCGCCCGCCAACTATGCCGCGCTGGGCACCTACATTGCCAAGGTAGTAGCGGGCGTGAAGCAAACCACCGGCATCACCTTCGACTACGTGAGCCCCATCAACGAGCCGCAGTGGGATTGGAGCGACGGGGGGCAGGAGGGAAGCCCGTTCCGCAACGAGGAAATGGCGGGCGTGGTGAAAGCCCTCAGTTCGGCCCTGGTGGCGGAGCGGCTGCCGTCTAAAATCCTGATAACCGAAGCCGGCAAGCTCGACTACCTGCTGACGATGGGCGACAAGCCCAACCGGGGCAATCAGCTGGCCGCCTTCTTCGGGGATAAAGCCGCCCCCACCTACCTGGGCAATACGCCCCAGGTGGCGCCCGTACTGGCCGGCCACAGCTATTTCACCACCTCGCCGGCCACGCAAGCCGCGGCCTTGCGCCAGCAACTGGCGGCCCGCGTAGCTGCCGTGCCAAAACTCACCTATTGGCAATCAGAATATTGCATCTTGGGCGACAATGGCGGCGAAATCAACGGCAACCCCCGCGACTTAAGCATCACGCCGGCGCTGTATCTGGCCCGCGTCATTCACACCGATTTGGCCGTGGCTAACGCGGCGGCTTGGCAATGGTGGCTGGCGGTGTCGCCCTACAACTACAAAGACGGCCTGGTTTACATCGACAAAAACAAAACCGACGGCACCTTCCAGGCCAGCAAAATGCTGTGGGCGCTGGGCAATTACAGCCGCTACATCCGGCCCGGCGCCGTGCGGGTAGCCGCCGCCCTAGCCGATTCGGTTAGCGCCGGCCACTTGTTGGTTTCCGCGTACCGGAGCCCCAACAGCAAGCAGCTTATCACGGTGGTAGTAAACGACGCAGCCACGCCCGCCGACCTGCGGCTGGAACTCAGTGGCCGCCGCTTGGGCGCTAGCCAGTCCTACACCACCTCCGCCACCACCGACCTGCAACCCAGCGCGCCCGTGCCCGCCGGCCAGGTGTTGCACGTAGCACCACGCAGCATCACCACGCTGGTTAGTGAGCTGCGCTGAAAAGATGCTGCCTAAACCAAACGCCAAAATGCCCGCTGTGGCAGTTGCTTCCACCCGAAGCCAACTGTAACAGTGGGCATTTCAGCGTTTAACTGTTTTGGTTTTCCGTTGTGTGAGCGGCCGGCGCAGCCGTGGTTAGCGTGGCCCCGGCGCTGGCTACTACAATGCACGCCACCGCCAGCCACTGGCCGAGCGTGAGTTGCTCGTTGAGCAGCAGCCACCCCGACAAAGCCGCTGCTACCGGCTCCAAGCTCATCAGGATGCTGAACGTGCGGGTGGGCATAGTCTTGAGGGCCTGCATTTCCAGTGAAAAAGGCAATACGCTGGAAAACAAGGCCAACAGTGCCGCCAACAGCAGCAAATGTGGCGTCAAGGCCAAAAAGCTGCCGCTGGCCAAACCGAAGGGCAACACGGGTAGCGTGGCAAACAGCATCCCAATGGCCACGGCTTGCTGGCCCGGCAGCACAGCCGCCGTCCGCTGGCCTAGCACAATGTATATGGCCCAGCACCCGCCGGCTGCCAGGGCAAAAGCCGCCCCTATTAAATCGAGGCCGTTGCCGCCCCAGGGCGCAATTAGGGCAATGCCGGTGCCGGCCAGTACCACCCAAATTAGGTCGGTCCAGCGGCGTGAACCGGCTAGCGCCAACCCCAGCGGGCCCACAAATTCCAGCGTTACGGCCAGGCCCAGCGGCACCCGAACCAGCGCGCAGTAGAACAGAAAGTTCATGAGGCCCAGCGCCAGGCCATACGGCACCACGGCCCGCCATTGAGCGGGCTGCAACCTGCCTAGTTGCGGGCGCACCACCACGGCCAATACCAGCGCCGACAAGCCAATACGCAAGCTGGTAGTACCGGCCGCGCCCAGCACCGGAAATAAACCCTTGGCAATAGCCGCGCCGCCCTGCACGCTTATTATAGATAGCAAAACGGCCAGCAACGGCGGCAGCGAAAAACGCGGAGTGTTCATGAAAGCGCAGGATCCTCATGCTGCCAGCGGCAACGCAGGAAAGGGTGAGCCGCGAAGGTAAGCAGTAGCGCGAGGTTTAGCTGAACAGCTGCCTCTACACCACTGGCAAACGAGCTATATGCTGGCCTTGTAAGCGGCGAGCCAAGTAGCCCCAGATGTTAATCCGGCACTCAGTGGCGGCAGCGTATTATCCCCGGCTGAATTCCAGAGGCACCCTAGTAACAGGCTAATTCAAGTGGCTGGGCGTAGGCCTCCAAGCAGGCTTCGGAGTGGAAGGCCTGGTACCGCGGCGGGTGTACGCATTCTTGTTCCAGCCATTGCTCACAATAAAACGAACCTAAATCGTAGAGCTCAATACTGTAGTTCTCGTGCCAGCGGTGGGCAATGAATTTGCCGTGCTGCTGCACATAGCAGTCCTGTTGAGTTTCGGATAAAGCCTGAAAACGAGCGGAATCAAGTACCATAGAAGCAAAGCGGTGTGCAAAGCAGCAGATAGACGCCTTGAGGCAGTGATTATCTGAATACTCCGCTCGGTAGAAGAGCAGTATGCCACAAAGCTACATGCTTCCATTGTATTTTATGATTACGGTATGATTATGTTATAGATAATGTTTGATAATGAATACTTATAGCTGCCCTCATTGGCGCTTCCCCTTTGTAGCAACGCTGTTTGTAGAGAAGTAGCTAGCGTGTGCGAATACTAAAAAGACGTAATCAAGCTACGGAGAGGTTGTGGCCTAACCAGGTTTCATGGTAAAAAAGGCTGTAGCGCGCTACTGGATAGTGGTTTACTTCCAGCGGCTGAAAAATTGGTCGAAGGTGTCGCGGTACCGCTCACTCACCGGAATGGTCTCATCACCAATTTGCACGGTGCCGCGCGTGACGGATTTAATTTGGCGGAGGGCAATGACGGTTTCTACGCCGGCCGCATCAACGATACCACCCGCACCCAGGTTGATGTGCTGCTAACGGCGTATCCGCTGGGTGCGGCCCGGCTGTACACGTTCGGGCGCGGGAGCCTGGTTACCTCGAATGGCCGTACCTTCCCAAACGCTCTACTGGGGGCTGGGGGCCGGTGTACGCCAGTTTTTCGGTGGAGGCGTTTGTAAGCGGGGGCGAAGTGCCCGTACTTTTCGAGCGGGACGCGGCCGATGTGTACAACCTGCTCGACCCACTCCGCCGCCGCCTTGGGGTGAGTGCCTACCGGCAATTCGGGCCACATTGGCGGGGGCAGCTGTATTACGTGAATGCCCGTTACCAGCAGCTGAGCCTGCACACCATTTACACTCAACATTCCCTGACGGGAAGCCTCCTATGGACCTGGTAAGAGCCTTCTGCGCCGCCGTTTCTCTAGTATATGTCTCGGTTGTTTCGGCGGCGGCGCAGGATTTGTCGTCGGCTTTTGCCAGCAGCTATGCCGCCGAGGTCAAGGCCGATTATGCAGCGGCTATTTCGGCGTTGCGCACGGGCTACGTGGGCACATATGAGTAGAACCTGCGCCTGGGCTGGCTGTATTTTCTGTCCAAAAACTACACGGTGTCCAGCACCTACTACCAGAAAGCCGTGGAGCAGCGGCCCAACGCCGTGGAGCCGAAATTCGGGCTGGTGAAGCCGTTGAATGCCCTCAATCAGGTTAGCCAGTTGCAGGCCACCTACCAGGCCATCCTGAAAATAGACCCGCAAAACACCCAGGCCAATTATTGGACCGGGGTGTTTTTGCTTAACCAGAAAGCCTACGACAAAGCCGCCCGCTACATCGAGCGGGTGGTTGGCCTCTACCCATTCGACTACGACGCCAACCTTTCCCTGGCTTGGTGCTACCTGAACCTGGGCCGCAAAGCCGACGCCCGGTTGCTCTACGGCAAGGCCCTGCTCGTGCGCCCCAACGACCCCACCGCCTTGGCCGGTCTAAAGTGTGCTTCGTAAAACGCCTTGGTGTTGCAGGGCCCGCACTCAGGAGTAAGAGCAGAAGCTACAGCAGAAGTGCCAGGCGTGCAGGACAGACAACAGAAAGTTGTCTGGATAAGCCGCTAAAGGTCAAGTGCTACGCCGCGTAGTTAGAGCAGCTCAAAGGACTGTTGGCGCCAAATGTGCCAACAAGCAGGTCGCCAACGAGTATGGCGTGCCCATTGCGGAGTGCGGCGGTGCCATCGACGTGTGAAACGTGAAATCCGTCGATGGTCATAAAGTCAAGTAGGTTTTCTAAGGATTGAGAAGAAGACGCTAAGAATAGGGCAACTGCGGTTAATTCCATGAGGTGTGGCAACGGTGAGGTGAGGGGCGCGGAAATTTGATGGAATCAAAATTCGGGGCATTACACTCTAAAGTAAAGGCCACTTCATGTGTAGTTATGACTGGTATTTTATTTATATAATATGATTATATAAATAATATCGGTGTAACAATAAGCCTAGAAATGAGCTTATGTAAAAGTTATAAGGAGCAGTAACTATGCAATTAGTGACATTGGCTCATGCTCAACTGACAAGCAAGAGGTTCATTCAAACCCTTTCTATTAACTTCAATAAATGCTATTTATGATACATAAAAGGCAGCTGATGCCGCCAGATGCCGCCTATTGGGGCGAGGTGGTAGCAGTTTGGCGCTGGCGGTGCTGCTTGGCGTATTCGGAAGGGGAGAGGGTGTATATTTTCTGAAAGGCTTTGCGGAAGTACTTGGCATCTTCAATACCCACCTGAAACGCCACTTCCGATACCCGCAATTGCGTGTTAGCCAGTAGCTGAGCGGCCCGTTTCATGCGCACATCCCGGATAAACTCCACTGCGGTTTGGCCGGTGATGCTTTTGATGCGGCGGTAGAATACCGATTGGCTCATGGCCATTTCTTTCACCAGCACCTGCACGCTAAATTCTGAGTCGTCGAGGTGGCGCTCCACGATGCTCATGGCGGTTTCCAGGAAGGTTCGGTCGGCGTCGGCTACTACTATTTCGGTGGGTTCCAGCAGAATCTGCCGCTGGTAGAACTCGTGCAGCTTGCGCCGGTTGCGCAGCAGTGCGGCCGCCTTGGCGTGCAGCAGCGTGGGATTGAACGGCTTGCTTACGTAGTCGTCGGCACCCATGCCGAGGCCTTCCAGCTCGTGGGTTTCGGCGGTGCGGGCCGTTAGGAGCAGCACCGGAATGTGCGCCGTTTTGGGGTGCTGTCTGATTTTCTGGCACAACTCCAGTCCGTCGCTACGGGGCATCATCACATCCGAAATGATGAGGTCGGGCAGCTGAGCCAAGGTTTGTTCCCAGCCCAGCAGGCCGTCTTCGGCGGTTATCACCTCGTAGTCGGCCTCAAATAGCTGTTGCAGGTACTGGCGCACCTCGTCGTTGTCTTCTACCACCAACAAGCGTGGCGGGCCGGCGGGCACTGCCGGAGCTTCGGGCAGGGTCAGCAAATCGGCCTCCAACTGGTGCAGCGGCTGGTCGTCGGAAGTGGCAGGCAGGAGCGTATCGTCGTCGTCCTGAATGTCTTCGGGGCGCAGGTGCTGCTGGCCGAACGGCAGCCGCAGCTCGAAGGTGGTGCCCACGCCCTGGGTGCTGGCCACCGTGAGCAAGCCGCCGTGCCGCTCAGCAAACTGCTTGGCCAACGACAACCCGATGCCCGTGCCCGTCATGCGCAAGGTGTTGGTGTGCGAAGCCTGGTAGTAGGGGTCGAAGATGTGCTCCAACTCGCTGGCTTTGATGCCAACACCGGTATCCGTAACGTTGATTTTCAAATAGTTGCCCGTGAGCCTGCCGTTGCTATACACGGCGTCCTGGCTCGGGCTGCCCACCACCGATGCCGACAGCTCCACCCGGCCTTTGGTGCGGGTGTACTTGAAGGCGTTGGCCAGCAGGTTGGTCAAAATGATTTCCAGCTTGCTCCGGTCGAAGTACAGCAGCACGGGTTCCTCGGGTAGTTCCAGCCGGTACTCCACCTCCCGCTCTTGCGCCTTCAGCTGGAAGATGGAGTGGATTTCGGTTAGAAACCGGGTGGCATTGCCGTAGCTGGCCCGCAGCGGCACGTTGCCCGATTCCACCTTGCGGAAGTCCAGCAGCTGGTTTACTAGCTCCAGCAGCTTACGGGCCTGCTTGTGCATGAGGTGCACCTTGGCCCGCAGGTCGGCTACGGGGCCAGCGCTGCGCACAATTTCTTCCATCGGCCCCAGAATGAGGGTGAGCGGGGTGCGCAGCTCGTGGCTGACGTTGGTGAAGAAGCCCAGCTTGAGGTCGGTGAGTTCCTTTTCCTTTTCGGCCTGAAACTGCTCCAGCACCAACCGGCTCTTTAGCTGCTGCTGGGCCATTTCGAAGCGCCGGTACAGCGCCACCGCACCCAGCGCGGCCAAGGCGTACAGCAGGTAGGCCCAGCCGGTTTTGTACCAGGGTGCCCGCACGTCAAACTGCATGGTAGCCATTTTCTTCGACCACACGCCTTCGCCGTTGCTGGCCTTGACTTGCAGGGTGTAGTGCCCGGCGGGCAGGTTACCGAAGCTGGCCGTCCGCTGGCCCTGGGCTGGGTACACCCACCCTTTATTGTACCCAAGCAACCGATACGCGTACTGGTTTTTCTGCGGGTTGGCATAGTTCAAGCCCACAAATTCCACCGAAAAATCGTTTTCAGAAGCCTTGATTACTACCGTTTGGGGAGTGGAAAGCGGCTGTTTCAAGACCACCCGGCCGTTTAGCTCCTTGCCTACGGTTACGAGCTGGTTGGCAATGCGCAACCCCGTAATCTGCACCACCGGCGGATACGGGTTGGGCTGAATGGCGTGCGGCTGGAAGTAACTGATGCCGTTGATGCCCCCAAAATAGAGCGTGCCATCCTGCGCGCGGGCGGCGGCCCCAATCTTGAAAGCGTTGCTTTGCAGGCCGTCCGTAACATCATAGCGCAGGTAGTGGCGGGTGCTGGGTGTGAACCGGTAGAGGCCGGTACCCCCAATCCAGAGGTGGCCTTCGTCATCGGTGAGCATGCTTTCTACGTCGCTCTCCGGCAGCCACTTGCGGTAGCTTTGTATGACTTCCTGGCCTTGGGCGTTGGTTGTGAGCTTGTGCAGGCCCCCGCCAATGGTACCAATCCAGAGGGTGCCTTGGCGGTCGAGCAGCAGGGGCCACACGTAGTTGACGCGGAGGCCATCCGGAGCACCCGGCGTGTACTGAAACTGCTTGAGTAGCTGCAACGAATTGGGGGTGATGCGCAGCTTGAGCAGACCCGCATCGGTGGTGCTGGCCCACAATACATCCTGCCGCTTGTCGTAGAGCAGATTGGTGAAGTTGTTGGTGGGCAAGGTACTGCTGCCCGTCTGGTAGGCGGCCAGAAACTTGCCTTCCGCCGTGAAACGCAGCAAGCCGGCATTGAACGTAGCCACCCACAACGAACCATACCGGTCCTCGGCCATGCTTTCGATGCTGGTCGAACTCAGATTAGGACCCTGCGGCAACTTATTGTAGGTGGTGACCTTGTCTTGGGTCCCTTGTATTGACAAACTTTTGAGGCCGTAGCCGCGGGTGCCAAACCAGAGCGTGCCGTTGCTGGTCTGAAAAATAGTTGCCACATCCACCCCGCGGGTGTTGTCTATCTTGGTCTTGTTTAGGTAGTTCCGGTACGTTTTGCGGGTAAGATCGTAGCCCGATACGCCGTTGCGGGTGGCCAGCCACAGGATGTTGCGGTCCTCCTCCTTATACAGCGCATTAACGTAGTTGTTGGACAAAGTAGCCTGCCCTTGGAGCTGCCGCCGCAACTGCCCAAATGGCTTCTGGCGCAGGTTCACCTTGTTGAGGCCGCCCGCCGAAGCGCACAGCCAAACCACTTGGTTACGGTCTTCGAAAATCTGGTGAATCCGCTCGGAGTTGATGTTAAACGACTCACCGTCTTTGGGCAGCAACAGAGTGGGAGGGGCCGTACGCAAAGGAGGAGCCGAGCCGGTGGCGGTACCGGCTTCCCACACGTACAACCCGTAGATGGTGCCCACCCACAGACGGCCAAACGAGTCCATGAGAATAGACTGAAGCTGCGGATACGCCAGCGGCTGGGGGTGGGCCGTTAGCTCGCGCACGGTGCGCCGGTTGGCATTGCTCACCCAAAACAGCTGGTTATCGGTGCCCACCCACAGGTCGCTGTGCGGGTCGAGGTAAAGCACCCGAATAGCCTCCGTTACGGCAGTAACTTCCAGGGCCAAGTCTGGGCTTTCCGGGCGTAAAACCCGCAGCCCGTAGTTGAACGTGCCCACCCAGATTTTACTTTCACCGTCTACTACAATGCTGCTTACCTGGTAGTTGTCGTGCGGGTGCTCGGTAGGTGCTGCCAGTTGTTGCAGGTTGGTTAGTTCACCCTGTTTGTTGAAAGTCAGCCGAAAAAGGCCTTCCCGGTAGGTGCCCACCCATAGCCGGCCCTGCTTGTCGGAGGTGATGGCCGACACGCTGATTTGCGACATGCGCCGCATAAGCGCCCGAAAACGGGCCGGTACTCGGTCTTCATCGAAGTTCAAAAGCTGGTCGGCGGCGGCATCATACAAACTCAGGCCGGCCCGCTCGGTACCCACCCACAACCGCCCGCCGGGGGCTACGTGCAATACCTTAATCCGGTTGGCCGAAATGCCGTTGCGGCGGTTGATGGGCAACGAATACTGCTTGAGATTGTAGCCGTCGTAGCGGTCAAGCCCCCGGTTGGTACCCACCCAGATAAAGCCCGCTTTGTCCTGGGCCACGGCCATGGCATCGGAGTGCGACAGGCCCTGGTCAACGGTCAGGTGCTCGAACCGGAACTCACTCGGCGCCACATTCTGCGCCAAACCCGACTGGGTACTTAAGCGCAAAATGGAAAGTAGAGTGAGTAGACACTTAATAAAATGCTTGGCTTGCACGGGTGGGGGAGTTGCGTGGGAATAAAGCTAAGCGAAAAGGCAACGGGGGTGGTAGTAAAGCTGTGAAAAGTTGCCGGGGGCCTACGCACGCCCCGGCGGCCCCGAAGGTAGCGTACTGTTGAGTATACCCCAAATTCTATATAAAAGCCGCAAATCGGAAACGCCAGACAAGTTACCCCCCTCTTTTTGGTGGATATGCCCCCGGCGCTGGGGGTACCTAAGCGCTACTTTTACCCCTACTTAACTGCTCAAAAAACAAGCAGCCAACGGGTTTTCAAGGCCTTTATAAGATAGGCTCTATGAACGACGCCCCGGCTTGCTTGGTGGTGGTTGAAGCTGCCTAGTGTCCCTAATTTCCCACCCATGCCCGGCGCAGGCCGGCATGATAACGCACCATCTATGGGAGTAAAACGTTTACTCTTTTACGGGGCTCTCACCTCGTTGCCCCTTACTGCCACCCAGCTAGCCCACGCCCAAACGCCGGCCGCCGTGCCTGCG
Source organism: Hymenobacter telluris (assembly GCF_017313265.1). Lineage (GTDB taxonomy): Bacteria > Bacteroidota > Bacteroidia > Cytophagales > Hymenobacteraceae > Hymenobacter > Hymenobacter telluris. Next base: position 159,249 of record NZ_JAFLQZ010000009.1, read on the forward strand.
GATTCGGCCAGCTCCGCCACCACTGCTGCCCCCGCCGACACGGCTACTACCAAGCTGTTGCGGCCGTTGGTAATTGATGAAAACCAGGAGCCGCTGCCCGGCGTCACCGTCGTCAACCGGCGCACCAGTGCTACGGTAGTTACCGACCGGGGCGGCATTGCCAAACTCACGGCCGAGCCCGGCGACCTGCTGGAGCTGCGCGCTTTCGGTAGCGTGGTGCGCGAGTACAGCGTGGCCGCCGACCGTGACCCGGTGGTGATGCTCAGCACCAAGCACCCGGCCGTGGCCCGCCTCAAGCCAGTGCGCCTGCTCAACAGCCTGCAAACCCGCCCCGACCTGACAGCCGCCTCCACCCAAACGATTTACTACAACGACCTGCAAAAGCTGCCGGTTACCTCGTTCCAGAGTGCGTTGCAGGGGCGCGTGGCCGGCTTGGCTACCTTCCAGGGCTCGGGCCAGCCCGGTGCCGACGGCGTGGGGGTGGCCCTGCGCGGTAGTGATTCGCCACTGGTTGTTATCGACGGGATTCCGCGCCAGCTGACGGTGTTCGACCTGGAGGAAATTGAGTCGGTGACGGTGCTGAAGGATGCGCTGAGCACGGCCATGCTGGGCGTGAAGGCCTCTAACGGGGCGCTGGTGGTAACCACCCGCCGGGGTACGCCCACGGTGCCGCGCATTTCGTTTACGGCGCAAAGCGCGCTCCAGCAGCCGCTTAGCTTGCCGAAGGGCCTCGATGCCTACAACTACGCCCTGCTCAACAACGAAGCCCGCCGCAACGACGGCCAGGCCCCGGCCTACACCGATGCCGACCTGCAAGCCTACCAAGACGGCTCCGACCCCATCGGGCACCCCAACGTGAACTGGCGCGACCAGGTGCTGAAAAAATCGTCGCGGCTGGACCGCTACACCTTCAGCGCCACCGGCGGCAACGACTTCTCGCAGTATTTCGTGTCGCTGGAGCACCTCAACCAGTCGGGCCTGCTCAAGGAGAGCGACATCAACAAGTACAACACCACCAACTACTTCAAGTCGTACACGCTGCGCTCCAACGTGGAGCTGCAACTCAACTCCAAGCTCTCGGGCGGGGTGGGGCTGCTCGGCCGGATTCTCAACGGCAACGAGCCCGGCTTCGGCACCGGCTCCATCCTGAGCACCATCTTCAACACCCCCGCCAATGCCTACCCCGTGTACACCGAGGACGGGCGCTACGCCGGCAACCAGCAGTACCAGCAAAACCTGTGGGGGCTGGCCGTGGGCTCGGGCTACCAGCAGAACTACAAGCGCGACATGCTGGCCGACTTCCACCTGAAGCGGACTCTTGACGAAATAACGCCCGGCCTCTGGGTGCGGGCCATCGGCTCGTACTACGCTACGCTGTCGGAGAACCTGTTCCGCACCAAGAGCTTCGCGGTGTTTCAGCCCACCGGCAGCACCTACCAGCAGTACGGCGTAAACAGCGACCAAACCAACTCCTCGTCCATCGAGTACCAGGGCCGCACCGACTACGTGGAAGCCACCCTGGGCTACGACCGCACGTTTGGGGCGCACGGCATCAGCGCGGTGGTGCTGGGCAACCGCAACAACTCGGTGAGCAACTCCGAGCTGCCCTACACCATCACCGGGGTTTCGGGGCGGGTGGCCTATAACTTCCAGGAGAAATACGTGCTGGAAGGCTCCTTTGGCCTGAACGGCTCGAACCGCTACCCCGACGACGGCCGCACGCTCTACACCTTCCTGCCCGCCGTGGGCGCCGCCTGGAACCTGCACCGCGAAGAGTTCATGCAAAGCCAGCCGTGGTTGTCGCAGCTGAAGCTGTTCGGCTCGTACGGCCTGACCGCCAACGACAACCCCGGCTACTTCCGCTATTTCCAAACCTACTTCGACTCGCCGAGTGCCATTATCGGTACCAGTGCCGGCAGCAACACCTCCATTACCGAGCAGCCGCTGGCCAACCCCAACATTCGGCCGGAGCGGGCCCGCAAGCTGAACCTGGGCGTGCAGGGCGCGCTGTTCAACAGCCACCTGGGCTTCACGGTGGAGTACTACCGCGCCAATTTCTACGACCTGCTCATGCAGCGGGGGCGCAATACCACCATCCTCGGCAATACCTATCCTACCGAGAACATCGGGCGTAACCTGTTCAGCGGCTGGGATTTCCAGCTGAACTACCAGAAAACCACCGGCGACTTCAGCTACTTCCTGGCCGCCAACCTGAGCTTGCAGAACAGCGAGGTGCTGTACATGGACGAAGTAACCCGCGACTATCCGTGGATGCAGCGCACCGGGCAGCGGGTGGGGCAGAGCTTCGGCTACCTGGCCGAAGGGCTGTTCCAGAACCAGGAAGAAATCAACGGCAGCGCCACCCTGCAAGGCTACGTGCCCCAGCCCGGCGACATCAAGTACAAAGACCTGAACGGCGACGGAGTTATCAACCAGCTCGATGAGGCCCCGATTGGCAGCACCAAGCCCCGGATACCGCTGGGCGCTACGCTGGGTGCTCGCTGGAAAGGCTTCGATGCTTCGGTGCTGCTGCAAGGCCTGCTGAACCGCAACCGGTACCTGCAAGGCGCCAGTGAGTACGCCTTCCTGAGCGGCGGCTTCGGGCAAGCCTTCGAGCAGCACCTGGACCGCTGGACGCCCGACAACCCTGGTGCCAGCTACCCGCGCTTGGGCATCGGCAACCAGGTAAATAACTACGCCACGTCCTCTTACTGGATGCGCTCCGGCAATTACGCCCGCCTCAAGAACGTGGAAATTGGGTACACGGTGCCGCTGACGCTAACCAAACGGTTCCGGGTGCAAGGACTGCGCGTGTTTGCCAGCGGTACCAACCTGCTGACGTTCAGCTCTATCGACCGTCTCGACCCGGAAGCTTTCAACGGCGCCTATCCGCAGCAGCGCCTCTTCAACCTGGGGTTGAACCTGCAACTCTAAGCCCGCCCTTCTTTCTGAATCATGAAGCATAACCTACGCATCAGTGCGCTGGCCCTGGGGCTGGCTTGGGCGACTTCCGCCTGCGAGCGGGTGGAAACCGAGCCCCGCGACTATATCCGGGAAGATTTGGTGTGGGACGAGAAAGACCGCAACGCCACGCTGGCTATATTCTTCCTCAACGACGTGTACAACTACCTGCCCGGCGGTTTCAACCGCATTGGCAGTGGCAGCGGCGACTTCCTGGATGCCGGCGCCGGCGACGCGGTGCCTTCGCGCATCAACCGGCCGGTGGAGTTCTACACCAACGGCAGCGTCAGCTCCATCAACAACCCCGACCCGTACTGGGCCAACAGCTACGCCGGCGTGCGGCGGGCCAACATCTTCCTGGCCAACGTGGACAAGGTGCCCACCACGGCCATCAACCTGCAATACTGGAAAGCCGAAGTGCGCTTTATTCGGGCCATGCTGTGGTTTGAGCTGCTGAAGCGCTACGGCGGCGTGCCCCTGATTGGGGACCGGATTCTGACCGTGGACGACGACCTGGAGCTGCCGCGCAACACCTACGCCGAAGTGCTCGACTACATCGTGAGTGAGTGCGACGCCATCAAGGGTTTGCTGCGGGTGGAGCCCATTGCCGACAGCGACTGGGGTCGGATTCCGCGCGGGGCGGCTATGGCTTTAAAAGCCAGGGCGTTGCTATACGCCGCTAGTCCGCTTTACAACGGCGGCGCCATCAATAGCTCGCCGATTAATGGGCTGCCCACCGCCGACGCCAGCCGCTGGCAGAGCGTGGTGGCCGCCTGTGAGGAACTGCGCGCCCTCAACTACTACGCCCTCCAGACCCCGTTCAACAACGTTTTCACCGTCAAGAAGAACACCGAAATCATTCTAGCCAAGCAGTCAAGCAACAGCACCAACATTGAAAGCTTGAACGCGCCCGTCGGCTACGGGGCGCCCACGGCCAGCCAAGGCCTCACCAGCCCCACCCAAAACCTAGTGGATGCCTTCCCGACCCTTACCGGCCGGTCCATCACCGAAACCGGCACCGACTACAACGCCGCCACGCCCTATGCCAACCGTGACCCGCGCCTGGCCCTGACGGTGTTTGCGAATGGCTCGCGCTGGCTGAACCGCAGCGTGGAAACCTTCGACGGAGGCCGCGACCGGCCCGGCGGCACGCCCGTGCAAACCCGCACCGGCTACTACCTGCGCAAGTTCATGGCCGACTTCAGCAACAACACCACCTACACCAACCAGAGCCACAACTTCCCGATTTTCCGCTACGCCGAAGTCCTGCTCACCTACGCCGAAGCCCTCAACGAAGTGGGGGGGCGCACCGAAAACGCGGTAACCCAGCTGATTGAGCTGCGCCGCCGGGCAGGCATTACGGCGGGCACCAACAGCCGCTACGGCATCAAGGCAGGTATCACGCAGGCCGAAATGCGGGAGCTGATTCGGAACGAGCGGCGCATTGAGCTGGCGTTTGAGGAGCACCGCTTCTGGGACGTGCGCCGCTGGAAGATTGGCGAAACCGCCCTGAGCGGGCCGCTCTACGGCGTGCAAATCACCCGCAACGGCACCGCCCTGACCTACAACCGCCAGCAGGTGACCACCATGACGTTCAAGCCCAACTTGTACTACATGCCCATCCCGTACGACGAAACCACCAAAAACCGCAACCTCACCCAAAACCCCGGCTGGTAGGAGAGGCCAGCCTCTCCACCTATTTCCCACCGCTTTTTATTGGAATTTATATGCATAAAATTGTACTAACGATGGCCGCCTGCGGGGCTTCTCTGCTGATGAGCCCCGTGGCGCAGGCGCAGGGCCAGGTGGTGCGGGGCGTGGTGTCGGATGGCAAGCTGCTGCTGCCGGGCGTTACCGTTATTGAGAAGGGTACGCCTTCCAACGGGGCCTCTACCGATGCCGAGGGCCGCTACCAGCTTACGCTGCGCGGCAAAACCGGCGTGCTGGTGTTCAGCTTCATCGGCTACGAGTCCAAGGAAGTGGCCGTAGGCGGCCAGACTGCCATCAACGTGTCGTTGCGCTCCAGTGAGCAGAAGCTCAACGAAGTAATGGTGGTGGGCTTTGGCGAGCAGAAGAAGATTACGTCCACGGGTTCGGCCAGCTCGGTGAGCGGGCGCGAAATCCGGGAAAACCCCACGGCCAGCCTCCAGAACTCGATTGTGGGCCGCATGCCGGGCTTCTTCTCGCAGCAAACCTCGGGGCGGCCCGGCCAGGACGGCGCGGCCTTCTACATCCGGGGCCAAAGCTCCTACAACGGCAACAACCAGCCGCTCATCATCGTCGATGACATTGAGTACACCTACGAGCAGTTCTCGCGCCTCGACCCCAACGAAATCGAGAGCCTGACCATTCTCAAAGACGCTTCTACCACGGCCATTTACGGGGTGCGCGGCGCCAACGGCGTAATGGTGGTAACCACCCGCCGCGGCCAGAGCGGCCCGCCCAAAGTGAGTGTCCGGCTGGAAAGCGCCATGCAGCAGCCCACCACCCTGCCGAAGTACCTGGATGCCTACCAGAGCGCTTCGCTCTACACCCAGGCCCAAATCAACGACAACGCCGCCAACCCCAACCCCAACTTCAAGCCACGCTTCTCGGAAGAGGATTTGCGCTTGTTTCAGACCGGCGAAGACCCCTACGGCCACCCCAACGTGAACTGGCGCAAGGTGCTGTTCCGGGACTTCAGCCAGCAGTACCGCGCCAACCTTGACCTGTCGGGTGGTACCGACCGGGTGAAGTACTTTGTGTCGGCGGGCTATCTGTACCAGAACGGGCTGCTGAAGGATTTCGGCAAGGGGCAGGGTGTAAACAACAACTTCTTCCACCAGCGCTACAACTACCGCTCGAACCTGGACATCAGCGTCACGAAATCCACCGACGTGCGGGTGGATTTGTACGGCAACTTTGCCCAAACCAACGACCCGGTTTTCGGCAACATTCAGGGCAAGCAGGACATTTTCTACGAGTACAGCAGCTTCCTGGCTTTGTCGCCGTTTGCCTACCCGATTTACAACCCCGACGGCTCCTACGGCTTCAGCCAGTGGCAGATCGACCAGACCGGCTACAACGCCAACAACGTTATCGGTCGCCTAACGCACTACGGCTACAGCCGCACCAATGCCAACAACATCAACGGTATTGTGTCGGTGAAGCAGAAGCTGGATTTCCTCACGAAAGGCCTCCAACTGACGGGCCGGGTAGCCTATACCAGCGACTACGCCTACGGCCGGGGTATGAACCGCAGCGAGTTCCCCTCGTTCATCTACGACCCCACAAAGGCCCCCGACGACCCCACCGCCTACCGTCCGCGCGACCCCAACGTGTACCGGGTGCGCCGCTTCTTCCTGAGCTACGGCGCGGGTAGCACCCGGCGCGCGCTCAACGTGCAAGCCATTCTCAACTACGACCGGACTTTTGGCAAGCACCACGTAACGGGCCTGGGCTTGCTGAACCGCAACTCGGTATCAGCCGCGTCCGGCGACGTCGTGTACAACTTCATTCCCAACAACTTCCGGGGGTACTCGGGGCGCTTTGGCTACGACTATGCTCAGAAGTATCTGTTTCAAGTGAATGCCGGCTACAACGGCTCGACGCGCTTCACCAAAAACAACCGCTACGGCTTGTTTCCGGCCGTATCGGGCGGGTGGGTGCTGTCGGAGGAAGGCTTCTACAAGAACCACATCAAGGCCGTGGACTTCCTGAAATTCCGGGGTTCCTACGGCATTGTGGGCAACGACGCGCTGGGCTCGGGCTTCAGCTATTACTACCAGCAAACCTACAACAACGCCGGCGGCGTGAACCTGGGCTACTCCAGCAACAACTACGGCGGTATTGAAGAAGGCCGGCTGGCCAACGAAAACGTAACCTGGGAAAAGGAAAAGAAGCTGGACCTGGCCGTGGAATTTGGGCTGTTCAACAGCGCCATTACCGGCAACGTCAACTACTTCAACAACGAGCGGTACGACATCCTGACCAACCGGGGCACCATTTCGGCCATTTTCGGGCAGGCGCTACCACCCGTGAACCTGGGCCGGGTGAACAACCGCGGTATCGAGTACGAGCTGGGCTTCAAGAAGCAGCTCACCGCCGACTGGTTTGTGGGCGTGCACGGGCAGTATTCCATTGCCAACAACAAGATTCTGTTTCGTGATGAGCCCCAGCAGCAGTATGGCTACCAGCGCTTTACCGGCAAAGCCATTGGGCAGGAGCTGCTGTACGAGGCCATTGGCTACTACCGCGACCAGCAGGATATTGACAGCAGCCCCCGGACGCCCGTACCGGCCCGCCCCGGCGACCTGAAGTACAAGGACCTCAACGAAGACGGGGTTATCAACGAGTTCGACCGGGCCGTAATCGGCTTGCCCAACCTGCCTACCAACGTGTACGGGTTTGATTTCAACGTGCGCTACAAAGGCATCACCCTTAGTGCGTTGTTTCAGGGCGTGCACGGCGGCAGCACCCGCCTGATTCGGGAAGGCATCAAGGCGTTCAGCTCCAACCTCACCGAAATCCACACCAAAGCCTGGACCCCCGAGCTGGGCGACGCGGCCGAGTATCCGCGCCTCACGCTGCTGGCCGGCCTCAGCGACGCCGACGTGTACCCGTCCACGTTCTGGCAGATTCCCAACGACTTCCTGCGCATGCGCAACGCCCAAATCAACTGGGACCTGCCGGCCGGCTTCACGCAGCGCCTGGGTATTCCGCAGATGCGGGTGTACGCCAACGGCTCCAACCTGCTGACGTTCACGCAGCTAACCAAGCGCTACGAGGTGGACCCTGAAATCTCGCTCAACAACGACCGGGTAGCGTATCCGCCGCAGCGCGTGCTGAACCTGGGCGTCAGCGCCACTTTCTAATGACTTCTGGCTTCCCATCCATGAAAAAGCTATTCCCTTACCTATTGGTTGCCCTGGCGGCGTCGTCCTGCAAAGACTCCGACGACTTCCTGGAGCCCAAAACCAATGCCCTCACCGAGGAAACGGTATTCGCCGACAGCATCCGGACCATGGGGTTCCTCTCGCGCATCTACAGCAGCTCCGGCTACAGCTTCGACAAAGGCCGCTGGAGCAGCCACGGCAACAGCGAGCAAGCCACCGACGATGCCGAGTATGCCTACAGCGGTGCCTTCCAAACGGCCGTGACGCTCTACAACGGCTCGTTGAGCGCCTTGTCGGGGCAGGCCAACGGGCTGATTGCCGACATCTGGAACATTCCGTACACCAATATCCGGCGCACGAATCTGTTTCTGGAAAAGCTGCCGACTACGCCGCTTTCCGCCCGCACCCAGCAGCGGGTAGCCGCCGAGGCGCGCTTCCTGCGGGCCTGGTACTATCATCACCTGCTCATCAACTACGGCGGCGTGCCGCTGATTGGCGACAAGGTGTTTGAAATCACCGACTTCCCCGACTACCCGCGCAGCTCCTACGCCGACTGCGTAGACTACGTGGTGAGCGAGCTGGACGCCGTGGCGGCCATACTGCCCACCGTGGCCGGCTACTCCGAGCAGGACTACGGCCGGGCCACCCGCGGCGCGGCCCTGGCCCTCAAGGCGCGGGTGCTGCTGTACGCGGCCAGCCCACTCTTCAACGGCGGCGCCGAAACCACCGACCCCGCGCTGGCCGCCATTATCAGCTACCCCACCACCAGCACCACCCACTGGCAGCGGGCCGCCGATGCGGCGCTGGCCGTTATCAACTCCCGGCAGTATTCTTTGTACACCGACAACACCCGGCCCGGCAACGGCTTCTATCAGGTGTTTCTGCGCCGTGTGAATCCGGAGTACATCTTTGCCGTGAACCGGGGAGCGAACAAGGACTTCGAGGTGTTTTACCTGCCTTCCAGCCGGTCGGGCCAGGCTAACTCCATGCCCACCCAGAACCTGGTAGATGCCTTCCCGATGAAGAACGGCAAGGCCATCACCGACCCCACCTCCGGCTACGACCCGCGCAACCCCTACCTAAACCGGGACCCTCGGTTTGGGTACAGCATCATTTTCAACACGGCCCGCTACTTCCTGCAATCCTCGGGGCAGCAGGCGGAAGTGCTGACGTATGACGGAGCCCCTACCGACGGGTTTACGGCCGCCGGGCAGCGCACCGGCTACTACAGCCGCAAAATGTGCGACGAAACCCTGGCCGCCAACAGCCCCGGCAACACCGAGCGGGGCTGGCCGCTGCTGCGCTACGCCGAGGTGCTGCTTGGCTACGCCGAGGCCATCAACGAAACCGGCCAGACCACTCTGGCCTACGACAAGCTGAAGGAGCTGCGCAGCCGCGCCGGTATTGATGCCGGTACCGACGGCATGTACGGCCTGACCCCCAACATGACGGTAGCGCAGATGCGGGCCGTAATTCAGAACGAGCGCCGCGTGGAGCTGGCCAACGAAGACCACCGCTGGAATGACATCCGGCGCTGGAAAATTGCGGTGGCCGTCAACAACGGCTTCAACAAGCGCATGCAGATTACGCGCGGCGGCACCTCGCCCAACTTCACTTACACCTACACCATCACCAACTCGGTGCGGCAGCACGTGTTCCAGCCCAAGCAGTACCTGATGCCTATCACCGACAGCGAGATTCGGAAGATGCCCTCGATGCTGCAAAACCCCGGCTACTAACGCTGGCTGCACGCTGGGCTAACGCCTGCCGTCATCACCCCCAACGGGCTGCTTTCCCTGCAAAGAGAGAGCAGCCCGTTGGCGTAAAAAGCTTGGCTGAGCAAGGGAAAACGAGTTGGTTAGTGAGGGCTTACGGTACTAGGATAGCTCGCCAGCGGTAGGAGAGAGGGCACAAGAAGCCACCTGCGGGCGGAAAGAACCGGCTGCTGGCAGTGTAGTGAAAATGCCCCCCTGTTTTGCCGAAAATGGAACCCTCAACGCGTCTGGCAACCGCCTAGTTTTGAGATTAAAGCAGGATAGAGTTGCAATTGCTTGGGGTTGCTACTACTGCATTTGTACCTCTATCCAGATGAGCCCATCAACCACACTCTTCCCACACTAACTGGCTCCGGCCATTTTTGTATGCAACTGAAACCTCTACTTCTATGCGGAACGCTGGTGCCTTTGCAGGCGGCCTTCGCGGCTCCCATTTCTGGTAGCATCCCAAGTACCGAGCCTACCCTCTCGGTTGCCACTCCCGTTGCCGACGTCACCATCACTGGTCAGGTGCGCGACGAAAAAGGAGAGGCCCTGCCCGGCGTAACAGTGGTAATAAAAGGAACCACCATCGGGGCTAGCACGGATGCTCAGGGTAATTTTTCGCTCCGGGTACCCGAGGCCAATGCCAACGGCACGCTGCTGGTTTCCTACGTGGGCTACCAGGCTCAGGAGGTGCCCCTAAGTGGCCGCACCACCCTGAACGTGGCCCTGAAGCCCGATGCCCAGGCCTTGAACGAAGTAGTAGTAGTGGGCTATGGCACCCAGAAACGCTCCGACGTGACGGGTTCGGTGGTATCGGTGCCGCAGGACCGGCTGGAGCGCCTGCCGGTGTCCAACATTGCCCAGGCCCTGCAAGGAGCCGTGGCGGGGGTGCAGATTACGGCACCCTCCAGCGTGCCGGGCAGCCAGCCCAACATCAACATCCGGGGTGTCCGCTCGATTACGGCCAACACCAACCCCTACGTTATTCTGGACGGGGTGCCGTTTCCGGGCAACTTCAACGACATCAGCCCTTCGGACATTGCTTCTATTGAAATCCTGAAAGACGCGTCGGCCACGGCCATTTACGGTACGCGCGGCTCGAACGGGGTTATTCTGGTGACCACCAAGCGCGGCAAAAACGGCAAGGCCCAGATTCGGTACAACGGCTACGCTGGCATCGATAAAATGAACAATACCCTGCGCCCCATGAACGGCGCCGAGTACGCCGCCAAGTACCGTGCCTTCACCATTCAGCGCAACATCAACCAGGACCCCGTGCCCAACTTCGGGGAGCGGGCCAACTACGATGCGGGCCGGGAAACCGACTGGATTGACCTGATTTCACAGAACGGCTACATTCAGGACCATAACGTGGCTGTTTCGGGGGGTACCAACGACGTGAAATACTACGTGTCGGGCGACTACTTCAAGCAGCGGGGTATTTTGCAGGGCTACCAGTTCCGGCGCGTTTCGCTGCGCTCCAACCTCGATGCCAACCTCACGCCTTGGCTACGCATCGGCACGTCGGCATTCTACGCCAACTCCAACGACGACGGGGGCCGCGTAGACCTGGCGCTGGCGCAGGCCGCCAGCCCCTACGGCACACCCTTCAACCCCGACGGTACCTATAACATCTTCCCGCAGTTTCCGGAACTGCTCTACGTGAACCCGCTACTGGGCCTGACCACCGACCGGACGAGCCGCGTGAACCAGCTAACCGGTACGGGCTACGCCGAGGTAACGCCGACTTTCGTGAAAGGCCTGACGTATCGCCTCAATGCCAGCTACTCGTACCGGCCCTATAAGTCAACCTCTTACGTAGGACGGGCCGCCAACAATCTGATTGGGGCCGCACAAATCCTCAACGACGAGCGCCACAACTACACCATCGAGAACATCCTGACATATAACAAGGATATTGGCAAGCAACACTTCGACCTGACGGCCCTCTACAGCGCCCAGGAAAACACCTACTTCACGGCCACTACCAACGGCAGCAACTTCATCAACGACGAAATCGGCTACAACGGTATTGGCTCGGGCGGCGGTATTCCTACCATCAGTTCCTACGATGAGCGCCGCTCGCTGCTCTCGCAGATGGGCCGCCTCAACTACTCCTACGACAGCCGCTACCTGTTCACGGTAACGGCCCGCCGCGACGGCTCGTCGGTGTTCGGGGCCAATACCGACAAGTACGCTACCTTCCCATCGGTAGCCTTGGGCTGGAACGTTGCCAACGAAGCCTTTCTGAAAAGCGTATCGGCGGTGAATTTGCTGAAGCTGCGGGCGTCGTACGGCATCACCGGCAACGAGGGCATCAATCCGTACCAGACTATTACGGGGCAAAGCTCGCTGCAGTATACGTATAACGGAGTTTCGGCCACTGGCTTACGGGCCAACCGCATTGGCAATTCCAGCCTGAAATGGGAGCAGACCGGCAGCCTGAACCTGGCCGTGGATTTCAGTGTGCTCGACAACCGCATTGGCGGTACGGTGGAATATTATAAGGCCAAAACCGAAGACCTGCTGCTCAACCGTAACCTGCCCATCGTGACGGGCTACGGCTCCATCCTCGACAACATTGGGGAAGTGGAGAACCGCGGCATTGAGGTGACGCTGAACACGGTGAACGTGAAAGCCGGCGACTTTACCTGGTCGACCAGTGCCAACTATACCCGCAACCGCAACGAAGTTCTGGCCCTCAACGGCACCGACGACATCGGCAACCGCCGCTTTATTGGGAAGCCGCTGAACGCCATTTACGACTACCGGCTGGTGGGCGTGTGGCAGGTTGGGGAAGACCCCACCGGCCTGGACCCCGGTGCCCGCCCCGGCGACCTGAAATTTGCCGACCTCGACGGCAATGGCGTCATCAACAGCCTCGACCGGGAGTACCTGGGCACCCAGCTGCCCAAGTACACCGGCGGTATCACCAACACCTTCGAGTACAAGGGCCTGAGTTTGCGCGTGTTCTTCCAGACGGCCCAGGGCATTCTGCGCAACAACCCGCTGCTGAACCGCGCCGACTTTGCGGGCCGCATCAACCAGCCGGCCGCCATTGGCTACTGGACGGTGGAAAACCCTAGCAACGACCGGCCAAGCCTGGTGTACACCAACCCGCGGGGCTACGGCTACCCTAAAGATGCCAGCTACACCCGTCTCAAAGACATTACCCTCAGCTATACCTTCGGGCAGAGCCTGCTGGACCGCGCCAAGCTGGGCGCCGTAACGGCCTACGTGAGCGGCCGCAACCTCTACACCTGGACCGACTGGCTGGGCTGGGACCCGGAGCAGACCTACAACGCCGGCACCGACACCAACAACAACAACTTCCCCAACGTGGCTACCTACGTGTTCGGTTTGAACCTGACCCTGCGCTAATTACTTCCCACGCCCACACGCATTCCACATGAAACGTTTTTCTCTTTATATGCTGGGCCTGCTTGGTGCCGCCCAGCTGCTTAGTTCCTGCGCCAAAGACTACCTCGACGAAGACCCCAAGTCGCTCTACACGCCGTCTACCACGCTGGTTGACTCGCTGGGGTTTGAGGCGGCTATGGTGGGGTTGCAATCCGTAGTGCGCGAGCAGTACACGGCCAGCGACCGGCAGGGCCTGCTCAGCACCATGCAGGTAGGCACCGATGCCGCCATTCCGGTGCTCTCGGCCATTGAGGGCATCGAGGTACCGTACTACAACTACACCCTCATGAACTCGCAGGATGGCGGGGCCGCCTATTACTGGAGCTGGGCCTACCGCACCATCAACAATGCCAACCAGATTATTGCGGGCACTACTACCACGGCCAGCCCCGCGCTGCGCCAAGGCTACAAAGACCGTATCAGTGCCGAGGCCCGCTTTTTCCGGGCCTACGCTTACAACCTGCTGGCTACGCTCTACGGCGGGGTGCCGCTGGTGGAAACGCCCGTTACCAGTCCGCGCATCGACTTCACGCGGGCTTCGCTGGAGCAGGTAAATGCGCTGATCATTAGTGATCTGACTACTGCCGTAGCCAACCTGCCCCAGGTAAGTTCCCGGGCCGTTAGCCAGCAGTCGCGCATCAACCGGGGGGCGGCGCAACAGCTGCTTGGGGAGGTGTACCTACGCACCAACCAGCCCGCGCTGGCCCAAACCCAGCTCCAGAACGTAATCAGCGGCAACCAGTACCGCTTGATTACGGCCCGCTACGGCGTGAAATCCTCGCAGCCCGGCGACTATTACTCCGACATGTTTGTGGTGGGCAACCAGCGCCGCAGCCAGGGCAACACCGAGCTGATCTGGGGCATTGAACAGCAGCTCCTGGTGCCCGGCGGCGAAACCTCGGCGCAGCAGCGCCGGGTGTGGGTGCCGGGCTACTACAACATCAACGGCATGCTGGTGGCCGACTCGCTCGGGGGCCGGGGCGTCGGCCGTTTGCGGCTTAGCGACTGGGTGATTTACCGCCTGTACCGCAACCTGCCCAACGACATGCGGAACTCCAGGTACAACATCCGGCGCCGTTTCTACTACAACAATCCGGCCTCGGCCAACTACGGCCGCCGCGTGGTAGTCACCGGCTCCGATACCCTGCGGATTGCGCCCCACACCACCAAGTGGAACCAGTTCAACCCCAACGACGTGTTCGGTTTCGGTACCATCAAGGACCTGACCATGATGCGCCTCGGCGAAACTTACCTGCTGCTGGCTGAAGCCCAGTTCAAGCAAGGCAATACGGCCGGCGCCGCTACCAGCATCAACGTGCTGCGCACCCGCGCCCAGGCGCCGCTGGTTACCGCCGCCGACATCACCCTTGATTTCATTCTGGATGAGCGCGCCCGGGAGCTGATTGGGGAAGAGCAGCGCCGCCTCACGCTGTTGCGCACCGGCACCCTCATCGACCGGGTGACGCGCCTCAACCCCACCTTCGTGACCGGCCTGACCACCAAAAACCTGCTGCTGCCCATTCCGCAGGCAGAAATTGACCTGAACACGCAGGGCCGTCTGGAGCAAAACCCCGGCTACTAAGCATGTATTTGGCGGCCTGCTACCTAACTGGTAGCAGGCGGCTATTTATCCTTCGAGTTTCTATGAAATACGTATTTCCGGCCCTGCTTGGGCTATGCCTGGGGGTGGTGAGTGCCCCAGTTGCCATGGCGCAAGGCCCGTCGTCGGTTGCTGCAACAACGGCGGCGGGCTTCCGGCCCGGCCAGCTCTGGTACGACACCGAAGGCAACGTCATCAACGCGCACGGCGGCGGGGTGCTGCTGGTGGGCAAGACGTATTATTGGTACGGTGAAAAGCGCGCCCAGCACGAAGAGGAAGGCGTAACCGTGTACTCGTCGAAGGACCTCTACAACTGGAAGTACGAAGGCGTGGCCCTCACGCCCTCCCCCGACCCGCAACACGATATTGCGGCCGGCTGCCTGATGGAACGCCCCAAGGTCGTCTACAACAAGAAGACCGGCAAGTACGTGATGTGGTTTCACCTGGAGCTGAAGGGCAAAGGCTACAGTGCCGCCCGGGCCGGCGTGGCCGTGTCCGACAAGCCCACCGGCCCCTTCCAATACGTGAGTAGCTTCCGGCCCAACGGCAACATGTCGCGCGACATGGGCCTGTACGTGGACGACGACGGCGCGGCCTACCACATCTACTCGTCGCGGGAAAACTACGATTTGCGCCTGGCCCGCCTTTCGCCCGACTACCTGACGGCTACCACCCAGGACTCGTTGCTGTTTGCCAACCACCGCGAGGCCCCAGCGCTGTTTAAAACCGGCGGCAAATACTACCTCATCACCAGCGGCTGCACCGGCTGGGCGCCCAACCAAGCCACCCTGCACGTGGCCGATAAACCGTTCGGACCCTGGACCTTACTCGGTGACCCCATGACCGGCCCGAACGCCAAGCTCACTTACGGCGGGCAGTCAACCTACGTGCTGCCGGTGCCGGGCAAGAAGGATGCCTTTATCTTCATGGCCGACAAGTGGAACCCCAAAGACCTGAAGGATAGCCGCTATTTGTGGCTGCCGGTGCAGTTCAAAGCCGGCCAGCCCACTATTGATTGGTTGGACCAGTGGGACCTGAGTTTTTTCAATAAGGCATCCAATAAACAGCTATAGCTCGTTATGTATAAGCACGTTGTAGGCGCTCTGCTACTCGCTGGGCTGGGGCTGACCCCGGCTACGCAAGCCCAAACCAAGGCCGCGGCCGCCAAGCACACCTTCGCCCTCGGCGACGAGAATTTCCTGCTCGATGGCAAGCCGTTTCAGATGATTTCCGGCGAGCTGCACTACCCGCGCATTCCGCGCGAGGCGTGGCGGCACCGCATGAAAATGGCCAAGGCCATGGGCCTGAACACCATCGGCACCTACGTGTTCTGGAACGTGCACGAGCCCGAGCAGGGCAAGTACGACTTCTCAGGCAACAACGACATTGCCGCCTTCGTGAAAATTGCCCAGGAGGAAGGCTTATGGGTGGTGCTGCGGCCCAGCCCGTATGTGTGCGCCGAGTGGGAATTTGGCGGCTACCCGTACTGGTTGCAGAAGGATAAGAACCTGGTAGTCCGCAGCAAAGACCCCAAGTATTTGGCCGCGTATGGCCGCTATTTGAAGGCCGTGGCCCAGCAGCTGGCGCCGCTGCAAGTCAACCACGGCGGGCCGGTGCTGATGGTGCAGGTGGAAAACGAGTACGGCTTCTATGCCAGCGACAAAGACTATTTGGCCCTCAACCGCCAGATGTTTGTGGATGCCGGCTTCGATGGGTTGCTCTACACCTGTGACCCCGGCGAGAAAGTGAAGGAAGGCCACCTGCCGGGCTTGCTGCCGGCCGTAAATGGCTGGGACGACCCGCGCAAAGTGAAGCAGCTGGTGCGCACCTACCACGAAGGCAAAGGCCCCTACTACATTGCCGAATGGTACCCCGCCTGGTTCGACTGGTGGGGCACGCCGCACCACACGGTACCCGCTTCCAAGTACACGCCCCGCCTCGATTCGGTGCTGCGGGCCGGTATTTCCATCAACATGTATATGTTTCATGGTGGCACCACCCGGGGCTTCATGAACGGCGCCAACTACAAAGGCCCCGGCACCCGCTACGAACCCCAAACCAGCAGCTACGACTACGATGCCCCGCTGGATGAGGCCGGCAACGCCACGCCGAAGTTTATGGCGTTCCGCGGGGCCATTGAGAAATACCTGCCCGCCGGTACCAAGCTACCCGCCGTGCCTGCGGCCAAGCCCACTATGCGCACGCCGGTAATTACCCTGAGCAGCGCCACCAATTTATTGAGCGTGTTGCCGAAGCCGGTGGTGAGTGCTGCGCCCCAAACGTTTGAAGACCTGAACCAGGACTACGGTTTCGTGCTCTACCGCACCACGCTAGCGGGTGGCCGCACCGGCACGCTCCAGCTCAAAGACCTGCGCGACTACGCCGTGGTGCTGGTAAACGGCCAGCGCGTAGCCACCCTGGACCGCCGCCTGGAGCAGGACCAAACGGAAATCACGCTGCCCAAGGGCACTGTCACGCTCGATATTCTGGTGGAAAACCTGGGCCGCCTGAACTTCGGGCCGTTCCTGAACCAAAACCGCAAGGGCATCACCGAGCAGGTGAGCTTCGCGGGCACTGAGGTGAAGAACTGGCAGCACTTCCGCCTGCCCTTCAACGACATCAGCAAAGTAGGCAAGGCGCCCGCCGGCAAAGCCGCCGCCGCCAACGGCCCGGTGCTGCGGCGTGGCTCCTTCACCGTAGCCACCCCTGCTGATACGTACTTCGATATGAGCCAGTGGGGTAAGGGGTGCGTGTGGCTGAACGGCCACCACCTGGGCCGCTACTGGGAAGTGGGGCCTCAGCAAACCCTGTACGTGCCCGCCGAATGGCTGAAAAAAGGCGCCAACGAAGTGGTGGTGCTGGAAATGTTGAAGCCCCAGCAAGACAAGCTGGTAGGCCTGGAAAAACCCATTCTTGATGTAGTGAAAGCTGATGGCGAAGCCCGCCGCACCAACTAGAAGTTAACTCAGACGCAGTCAGAACGGGGTAGAGACGCATACGTGCGTCTCGTCGTTGAACGGAATCAGTTGAACGGCGCGCCCAACGAGACGCGAGTGTGCGTTTCTCCCCCCCTGATGCACAGCTTCAGATTCCGCAAATAGCTTCTCAGACAACACGCCACCTTCCCGATTTACCTGTTTTCCACCCGTGCCAATTCCCATCTTGCTTTGTTCTGTTTCACCCAGACCTGCCCGCTCAGGTGCTCGGCACGGGCGCTTCGGCATGCGTAATCTTGGTGGTGCTTTTCTGCTGAGTGTACTGCTGGCTGGTAGCGCGCAGGCGCAATCCACCGCTCCTGCTTTCTTCGACACCAACGTGGCACCGGCCACTACCAAGCTGCCTCCGTTCGTAGTCACCCAGCCCGACAAAACGCTGAGCCCATTCACCGGCATGACGCGCAAACACTGGCAGGAGGCGGCCCGGTATCTGCTGGCGGGTGCGTTCAGCTACGTCCGGACCCTCGACGACCCCATGCAGTTCCCGAAGGAGCCCGGCAAAAGCTACCCCCGCAACCCCGGCCAGGTGCCCACCGAAAAGCTGGAAGGCTTGTGTCGCACGCTGTTTATGGCCGCACCGCTGCTCAAGGAAAACCCCGCGCTGGCGCTGAACAACGTGAAAGTGGCCGACTATTACCGGCATCAACTCACTGAACTGGTGAACCCAGCCAGCCCAACCTACATCAAGCCCCGCGCGGCCAATGGCGGCCCCAGCCAGAACCTGGTGGAGTTTGGCGGGCTGGCCGTGGCCCTGTTTGCGGCCCCCGAAATCCTGTGGAATCCGCTGCCAAAGGCCACCAAAGATGCATTGGTAGCCACCATGCTCAGCTACGGCGACGGCCCCACAGTGCCCCAGAACTGGCGCTACTTCAACATCTTCATCCTCAGTTTCTTTGAAAGCCAGGGCTACCCGGTCAATGAGAAGCTGTTGGAAGAGTACCTGCAAAAACAGCTCACGCACTACCGCGGCGCGGGCTGGTATGATGATGCGCCCTCGTTCGACTACTACAGCATGTGGGCGTTTCAGATGTACGGCCGGTTGTGGAGCGAGTACTACGGCCGGCAGCACTACCCGCAGATAGCCCAGCAGCTCACTGCCAATTTCGCGCCGCTTGCCGACGGGTATCCCCGTATGTTTGGGCGTGATGGCCAGATGATTATGTGGGGCCGCAGCATCACCTACCGCTTTGCGGCGGTGGTACCCTTCCCGCTGATGGGGTTGCAGCCCGACGCAGCTACCAACTTCGGCTGGATGCGGCGCATTGCCTCGGGGGCCATGCTGCAATTCCTGGAAAACCCTGATTTCCTGGAAGACAACGTGCCCACGCTGGGGTTCTACGGCTCCTTCGAGCCGGCCGTGCAGCCGTATAGCTGCCGGGGCAGCGTGTACTGGATGGGCAAGGCGTTTCTGGGGCTGCTGACCCCGGCCGACAGCCCCTTCTGGACTGCCCCCGAAAACGAAGGCCCCTGGGCGAAGGAGCTGGCGCCGGGTACGGTGTTCAACAAGTTGGAAACCGGCCCTAACCTGCTGGTAACCAACTACCCCAACACGGGCGCGGCCGAACTGCGCACTGCCCCCCACCAGCCCTTCAGCGACCCATACCGCCACGACGAAAATTACAACCGCCTCAGCTACAACAGCGCCTTCCCGTGGCAAGCCGACGGCCCCAACGGCGAGGTGGCCATGAACTACGTGTTCAAAAACAAGGAAAACCAGTGGGAGCCGCTGCGCCTCTACACCTTCGAAGGGTTCGAGGATGGCGTGTACTACCGCAACGCGGTGCTGGAAAGTAACAAGAACATCAGCCTGCACCTGGCCGATATGCCCTTGCCCAACGGCATCCTGCGCCTCGACCAAAACACCAGCACCGAAGCCGCCGCCGTGCGCCTGGGCCACTACGCGCTGCCCAACCTGACCGGCACCATCAAGCGCAGCACCCGCAAAGTGAAAGGCCACGAAGTCCGCATCATCGACAACGGTACCTACCAGCTGGCCTTGGTTTCGCTCAGCGGCTGGCAAAACCTGGAAACCCTGGATACCAACGGCCTACATCCCGTGAAGCCTGGCAGCACTGTACTTAACGTGTCGGGCAACCTGGCCCCCAACCAACCCACGCTGTATGCTACGCTTATGCTCTGGAAGAAGTCGGGGGCCAGCTGGAGCACCAAGGAGCTGCTACCGGTGAAAAAGCTGACCCCTGCTGCCGCCGGCGTGCTGGTGGAAATGGCCAACGGCGACAAAAAGACTGTGAAATTCAAGTAGCTACCTGCTACCCATATACTAAACTACGCAACGTGCGGTGCCGGCCGCAGTATTTAAATCTGGATTGTTCGCCTGTTGAAATGGGAGGCGAAACGGTGCCAGATTAGGTGAAAAAGGAAGTGCTGCGCTTCTTCGGGAGTGACGGTCGGAGAGGAGTGGGAACCTTGCCGGCCAGTAGTTGGCACCGCACGTTCGTAGTTTTAAGTAGTTGCCAAACCAGCCCGTGGCGCCATCAGGAAGACATTTTTCCTGGCGGCGCCACGGGCTTTTGTGTTTTACGCCACATGTGAGGCGCCCCGCTAGAACGACAATAGAGGCCATTTTCAGCTAAGCTTAGTAGCCGAATATACCCCTGGCTTTTGCGTGAAATAGCCCCCGCCGGCGCGGAGGGAGGTGGGTACTATTACGAGTAGTTACGTCGGGCGGCCACTGCACAAGCAGGCGCCGGTAGTAGCTTCTGGTTCTGCTTTCCTCCCCAAATCCCCACATATGATGACCAACTTTACCTCTCGATGGGCCCCCAAGCGCCCACCATTTACTGCCCTGCTTTTTCTGCTGGGCTGGCTGTCGGCCAGCGCCGGGTTTGCGCAGTCCGGCTCCGACCTCACGGCGGCCTGGCTGGGCACCGTTGATCAGGCCAACTTACAGGTAACCAATCTGCCTGCCAACGGGCGCGTGGTGCAGCTGACTTCGGCCACGCGGGTAGCGGCGGGCGCCACGTTTCGGGTGCTGACCAGCGGTGGGCAAGTAGCCGCCAAGCAAGCCCTGCTAACTACCGATATGGCGCTGGAAGTGCGCTCGGCCGGCGGCGACGTTACCACCTACGACCTGGAGTTGGGCGCCGTCTTGCCCGTAACCACCGTTTCGGGCGCAACCAGCACCGTAACCAGCCTCAACAACCAGATTCTCAACATCAGCGGCAACTCGGAATACCACGTTAGCGCCTCGGTAGAACCCCTGGCGGGCAGTGTGCTGAACCTACAGTCTGAAGACGTGTGGCTGTATTTCGAGGGCATCCGGCCGTCGGTGTTCAGTAAGCGCTACCTGCCACACATCTTGGTGAACGGGCAGCGGGCCCAGCCCGATACCACCGTGCGGCTGGTGCAGTACCTGCAAGGCTGCGTACTCATCAGCCAGCCCGCCACCTACCAGCCGCTTACGGCCTTCACGGCCGGCAATTTTGGTGGTAGTTCGCAGAGTCTGGGCTTGTACACCTTTTATAAGACCACTGAGCTGGGCCAGCTCAACAACGCCATTGCCTCGTTCCGACTAAAGAAAGGCTACATGGTTACGTTTGCTGAAAATGACAACGGTACCGGCGCCAGCAAGGTGTACATTGCCGACAACGAGGACGTGGAAATCAACCAGTTGCCCGCTACCCTGCAAGGAAAAATATCCTTTGTGCGGGTGCTGCCCTGGCGCTGGGTGCACAAGAAAGGCTGGACCAACGGCTACAACCTTGCTGATACGCTGCGCTGCTCCTGGAACTACAACTGGAACAACAACGGCAACTCCACGCTCGACCAGGAATACGTACCGATTCGGCAGACGCAGTGGTGGCCTTCGTACTCGGGTACCAGCGCCAAACGCAACGTGACCCACTACCTGGGCTTCAACGAGCCCAACGGCGCCGACCAGGCCAACATGACTGTGAAGCAGGCCCTGGCCGAGTGGCCTAACCTCATGCAAACCGGCCTGCGCCTGGGCTCCCCGGCCCCCACCGACGGCGGCACGGGCTGGCTGTACCAGTTCATGGATAAGGCCGATTCGGCGGGCTACCGCGTGGACTTTGTGGCGGTGCACTTCTACCGGGGCTGCAACTCGGCCCGCCAGTACTACGATTTCCTGAAAGCCATCCACGACCGAACCGGCCGGCCCATCTGGATTACCGAGTGGAACAACGGCGCCAACTGGACCACCTCTACCAGCTGCCCCAAACCCACCTACGCCGAGCAGGCCCTCAAGATTCAGCAGTTCCTGACCATGCTCGACACCACCAGCTTCGTGGAGCGTTACTCCTTATATGAGTGGGTGCAGGATACGCGCCAGATGTTTTACAACACGAATCCTATTTCCCTGACTCCCGCCGGCGTAGTGTACCGCGACAAAGTGTCGCCGATGGCCTACAACCCGAACCTGCGGATTCCTACGCCGCCGCCGGCCGTGCCATTCGGGCCGGGCAACCTGGCCGTGGTACGCTACGGCAGCACCACCACCAGCCAGAGCGGTACGCTGCCTATTTTCCTGGACGAGTACACCACCAGCGGCACCTTGGTACGCAGCATTCCGCTGCCCACGGCGGGCCGGGGCGCCAACTTCGGTATTGTGGGCTCCCTGAGAACCGGCAACGGCGACGGGCCGATTGGCGTGTCGCCTGACCGGAGCAAGATTGCGCTGGCCGGCTTCAACCTCGGCGTCGGCAACACCAACCCCAACGGCTCGACGGCCGCCCGGGTGGTGGCGGTACTGGATGCCCAGGGCAACGTAGACACCCACACGGCGTTTTCTGATGGGGGAGGGCAGCCGTTGCGTAGTGCCCTCGTAACCACTACCGGCGCCTACATTGCCTACGGCGCCAACAACCTGGGGCTGCGTTACCAGCCCATTCGGCCGGCAGTAGCCAGCGCTACGGCCCGTACTTCCACGGAAATCTTCAAAACCATCAGCCCCAAAAAGCTAACCACTTTCGACAACGACCTGTATTTCAGCTCCTCGACTACGACCAGCGCAAAGGTGATGAAGCTGGCCGGCATGCCTACCACGGCCACGGCGCCGGCCGCACTGCCAGGGGTGCCACTGCCTACGGCCACCAGCCAGCCCAGCGGCATGGTGCTCTTCGACATGGACCCCACCGTGCCCGGCCCCGATTTGCTGTACTACATTGATGAAATTTCGGCGCCGGTACTCAACAAGTACTCGTTCAACGGTACCACCTGGACCTCCCGTGGCAGTTTCGTCATCAGCTCCCTCACCGACAATACCGTGCGCGACCTGACTGGCTCGTTGGTGAAAGGCGTGCCCACGCTCTTTGCCGTCACGTACACGTCGCTGGCTAAGTTCACGGATGCAGCCGGCTACACTAGTCCGCTGGCCGCCACCCAAACTACCCTGCTCAACGCGGCCACTACCACTGGCACCTACGCTTACCGCGGCGTATCCTTCGCGCCCGGCACCCAGGATACGCTGGTAGCCCGTGTACCCCAAACTATTACGTTCAATGCCATGCCGGCCAAGGAGTTAGGCACAGCCGATTTCGAGGCGGGGGCTACGGCCAGCTCCAACCTGCCCATCCGCTACACCAGCTCCGATACCACGGTAGCCAAAATTGTAGGCGGCCAGATTCGGATGGTAGGCGTGGGAACTACCACCATCACAGCCGCGCAGGAAGGAGCCACCGCCTACCTGCCCGCCGCGGCCGTAACGCAGCTGCTCACCGTAGTGGATACCACGGCGCCCAACGTGCTGGCTGCCGGCCTGGAAGCGGAGCTGGACGAAAACGGCACCCGCACATTGGAAGCCGCCGACATCGACTACGGCAGCACCGACGGCGGCACGGGCGTGACCTCGATAACGCTCAACAAAACCCGCTTCACCTGTGCCAATATGGGGGCTAACAACGTGACCCTCACCGTAACGGATAAGGCCGGCAACACCGCCACCGAAACCGTAACGGTGATGATAACCGACAAGATGGCCCCCGTTGTGAAAGCGGCCGGCTTGGCTGTCACGCTGCAAAACGGCACCCGCACGCTAGTAGCCGCCGACGTGGACTACGGCAGCACCGACAACTGCGGCGTGGCTTCCATGAGCATCAGCCCCAGCACCTTTACCTGCGCCAATGTGGGAGCCAACGACGTAACCCTCACCGTAACCGACAACGCCGGCAACGTGTCCAGGCAGACGGTAACGGTGCTTGTGCGGGCCGATGCTACGTGTACCACCCCGGCCCGGCCCCTGGCCAGCCGCCCGGCTGCCACTGAGCGGCATGCGTTGCAGGTGTACCCAAACCCAGCGCGGGAGCAGGCTACGCTCAGCTTCGAGGCAGAGCAGGCTGGTCCGGCTCAGGTGCTAGTATACAACGCCTTGGGCAAGGTGGTAGCCACGCTGTACGCCGGTCCGGTGCAGGCCCAGCAGCACTACCGCTTCACCCTCGACGGCCACGCACTGCCCGCGGGCGTGTATACCTGCCGCTTGCTGCTCGCCGGCAAAACGCAAACCCAACGGCTGGTCCTGTTGAAGTAATAGTTGCGGGTTGTGAGTTGCCAGTTGCCAGTGCCGTTCTGAACTGGCAACCGGTAACCCACAACTGGCAACTGAAAACGCAACGAGCTGGCCGGTACATTACCGGCCAGCTCGTTGCGTTTTCAGGAAGATGTAAAAATGAATTGCGTGTCTGCTGCCGGGGCAGTGTTACCAGTCCTGAGCGGTGGTAGTGGTCAGGGCGTCGGTCAACGACTTCACGATTTCCGCCAGCTGCTCCTGCACGGCGGCATCATACGGCTTAACTGGTTTGGCGGGCTGCGCTTTGCCTTTACGGGCCGCGCTGGCTACTGGCGGGCGGGCTGCCGGCGCGGCAGTAGCTGGGGCTGGAGCTTCTTGCGGCTCAACAACCGCAACCTGGGTTGTGGTGGTATCCCGCTGGTTGGGCAGGTCGTGGAGCCGGTACCGGTAGCGGCCGTCCTGGGCTTCCAGCGTCAGCATAAACCACACCCGGTGGCTGCGGCTCATGTCGGCGGGGCCCCACTTCACGCGGGTCGAGCCCTTGCCGATTAAGGAGCCGTTGTCGGTGTTGGTGAGCATGAGCGGGTTGCCGGCATCAATAAACCGGTCGGCAAACCACGCTTTGGCCCGGTCCTGCAACGCCGCGCGCGATACGCCCGGCACCTGCACGACGCCTTCTTTGGTGACTTGTTTGCTAGTGCTGGCCGCGGCCAATGCGCTTGGGGTGGCAACCTGCTGCGCCTGAACCAAACCACCGCCCATCAAGCAGAGAGAAAGAAAGAGGGTTTTCATAGACCCCAAATCTACAAATCACAAACGAAAAAGTATATCCTATCTGATTATCCTTCAATAAGTGCAGAAAGCATACGCTCTATTGCGAGTGACAAGGCCTTGCCGTTTGGAATTGTACACCTGGCACCTTTGCGTGTACTTCCCCGCTGATTCCTGTATTGCTCCCTACTTTTTCAGCACCAGATACCCGTAGGCCGGCAATGCCACCTGGCTGCCCAGCGTAACGGTGCCGCCTTGCAGCACGTTGGTCCAGGTGGTGCCGGCCAGGGCGGCGGGCACGGGGTAGGTGGTAGCGGAGTTGCGGACGTTCACCAGCACGAAAGCCTGGTCGGGGCCGGCGGTTTTGGTGAAGGCGCACACGTTGGTTGAGCTGTAAGCCGTGGGCGTACCACTGCGCAACGCAGGACTGGCGGCGCGGGCCGCGAGCAACTGCTTATAAGCGAGGGTGATGGCTCGGTTGCCGTTCCAGTTCACTTTCACCGAGGTGAAGGGGAAGGTGATAGGCGTGGTCATGCCCACTTCCTGGCCGTTGTAAATCATGGGAATACCCCGGTAGCAAGACGCAATAACGAAGGCCGACATGGCACCCGCATTGCCCCCAAACAAGCCAACTGGCGTGCCGTCGGAGCCATTTACGTCGTGGTTGGTGATGTAGCGCACCACTTGCTGGGTACCCGTGGCGCCCACGTATTCGCTGGTGTTGAGGTTGTCGAACACGGTGGCGGGCTGGCCGTTGCGGTACACGTTGTAGATGCCGCCGTAGAAGTTGAAGCCGAAGTTGTAGTCGAAGCCCGAGGCGAAGTTGGTGCTGCGGGTGCCTTCGGCCATGAGCAGCAGCTTGTGGGTTTTGATGTTGCGCAGGGTGTCGGTGGCTTGCTTCCAGAAGTCGTTAGGCTGAAAGTCGGCGTAGTCGAACCGGAACCCGTCCACGTTGGCGGTGTACACCCACGACTTCAAAGCCGAAATCATTTCCAGCCGCATGGGCGCGCTGTTGAAGTTGAGCTGGGCCACGTCGTTGTAGGTGGTGCCGTTGTTGGACGGCGACGCAATGGCACCGGCCGCGTTTTTCTGGTACCAGTCGGCGTGAGCGGTTATCCAGGGATGGTCCCAGCTGGTGTGGTTGGCCACCCAGTCGAGCAGCACGGTCAGGCCGCGGGCGTGAGCGGCGTCCACCAAGGTCCGCAAATCGGTGAGGGTACCAAACTCCGGGTTCACCGCCCGGTAATCCTTCACGGCGTACGGCGAATTCACCGATTTGCTGTCGGTGCCGATGGGGTAAATGGGCATCAGATACAGCACGTTCACGCCAATGGCCTTAATGGAATCGAGCCGAGCCGTGACGCCCGCAAAGTTGCCGGCCTGGCTGAAGGCACGCATGTTCACCTGGTACATCACGGCATTCTCGCGGTTGGGCACCCCCGCGAAGGGCGTGCCGTACTGCGGCGGCGTGGGCGTAGTGGGGTTGGTCGGCGTTGGGGTGGGGGGCTGGGGTACGTCGGGCTTGCAGCTGGCTACCAGGCTAACGGTGAGCAGGAGGGCAGTGCTGATTTGGAAGAGGTTGCTTCGAACAGACATGGTGGGAAGGATAAGGGGAGTGAAATGCAGCGTTAAAGCCTGACTTTATTTTGCAACGGGTTTGAAGCTCACCGCCGCGCCGCCGCCGGGTGCCAGCTGCAAGCTCAGCGACGACCGGCTGGTAACCACCTGCCGGGAAATGCGGTAGGCCGCGGGGTTTGTCTGCCAGTCGGCACCTTTGCCATCGGCGTAGATAATGGCTTCGTAGCGCTGGCCGGGCGTTAGGAAATCCAGCTTCACAGGCTGTTTGCGGGCTTGCTCGTCGGTGATGCTGCCCAGGTACCACTCGTCACGGCCCTTGGCTTTGCGCACGGTGGTGATATAGTCGCCGGGCTCGGCGGCCAGAATGCGGGTGTCGTCCCAGTCCACGGGCACATCTTCAATGAACTGGAAGGCATCGAGGTGCTGCTCGTAGTTTTCGGGTAGGTCGGCGGCCATTTGCAGAGGCGAGTATAAGGTCACGTACAAGGCCAGTTGCTTGGCTAGGGTGCTATGCATCTGACGCTTGGGGTCAGCGGCGGCGTAGCCTTGCAGCTTGAAAATGCCGGGCGTGTAGTCCATGGGGCCGCCCATGTAGCGGGTGAAAGGCAGGATGGTTTCGTGCTCGGGGGCGCTGCCTTCGGCAAAGGCGTTGAACTCGTTGCCCCGCGCCGACTCGCAGGCCAGCCAGTTGGGGTAGGTGCGGTGCAAGCCGGTGGGGCGCACGGCCTCGTGCATGTCCACCATAATGCGGTGGTCGGCGGTGTTCTGGGCGGTGCGCACGTAGTGGTTCACCATCCACTGGCCGTCGTGGTGCTCACCGCGCGGGATGATGCGGCCCACATAGCCGGTTTTCACGGAGATGTAGCCGTGCTCGTTCATGAAGCGGTAGGCAGCATCTTGGCGGCGCTCATAGTTGGTAGCCGAGCCCGAAGTTTCGTGGTGCATGATGATGTTGACGCCCTTGCTGGCGGCGTAGCGCTGCAACTCCTGCACGTCGAAATCGGGGTACGGCGTCACGAAGTCGAACACGTCTTCCTTCCAGTTGCCTACCCAGTCTTCCCAGCCCACGTTCCAACCTTCCACCAGTACGCCGGGGATGTGGTGCGCGGCGGCAAAGTCGATGTAGCGCTTCACGTTGGCGGTGGTGGCGCCGTGGCGGCCGTTGGGCTTGAGTTTGCTCCAGTCGGTGCCGGCCAGCCGGATGTTGCTGCTGTCGGAGTAGTTCCAGCTGCTTTTGCCCACCTGCATTTCCCACCACACGCCCACAAATTTCTGGGGCTTGATCCAGTTGGTATCGGGGAGCTTGCTGGGCTCGTTGAGGTTCAGAATCAGCTTGCTAGCCAGCATATCGGGTGCTTTGTCGCTCACTACTATGGTGCGCCAGGGCGTGTGTTCGGGCGCTTGCAGGTAGGCCTTGGCGCCCGTGCCGGTACCGTCGGGCACGAGCTGGCTGCTGAGGCAGAAGGTCTGGGTATCCACGTTCAGCATCATGGCCGGGTAGTTGACCAGCGCCGCCTCGTGAATGTTGATGTACAGCCCATCATCCGACTTCAGCATGAGCGGCGTTTGGATGCGGTTGGCGGGGGCCTTCAGCTCGATGGCCTTGATGGGCGTGGTGTTCACCTCGCTCAGCCGGCTGGTAGTGTAGGCGTACTCGTTGGAATCGTAGTCGCCCGGAATCCAGAAGGATTTGTGGTTGGCGGGCAGGTTGAACTCGGTGTGCTCGTCCTGCACCGTGAAGTATTGCAGGCCGGCCTGGCGCGGAAACTCGTAGCGGAAGCCCACCCCATCAGCAAACACCCGAAACACCACGTCGAGGCGGCGGCCGTTGGCGTCGGGCTGGCGCAGGTGCACCGTGAGCTGCTGGTAGTGGTTGCGGATGGTTTTCACCTCGCCCCACACCGGCTGCCAGGTTTCGTCCACGCTCTTGGTTTCGCTGCCGGTAAGCACCAGCGGGCCGTCGAAGCCCCTGCCATCGGCAAAGCTCAGCCCCAGGCGGGAAGGCTTGATAACCGTTTTCGACCCGAAGGAAACGGCGTACGTGGGGTGGCCATCAGCGCCCACCGCAAACGTCAAGCTAACTTTATCAAGGCGGGCCGTGAGGGGTGAGGTGGTTTGGGCTTCAACCTGGTAGGCAGTTATCAGCAGGAGCCCCGCCAGCAAAAATTTTCTCATGAAGGTGTGTGTCAAACGTAGTCTTAGGTTCAGGACTTAGTGCCTGGCATCACTCGACAAGCTGGCGCCGGGCGCCGGGCTTGGGGTCCCCACCCTGAGCACCAGGCACTAAGTCCTGAACCGTGTATGTTCTTTGGGGTCGCCCCCGAACATGCTAGTAGCCAGAGTTTTGCGTCAGTGTGGGGTTGGCCACGATGTCGGTGGAGGGCAGCGGATAGAGGTTGAACTTGGCGTCGACGCCTTGGCCGTTTCGGACTCCGCCTTTCCAGGGCCACAGGTAGCTGGCGCTGGCGAACCGCCCGAAGCGCACCAAATCGGTGCGGCGCGAGGCTTCCCAGTACAGCTCCCGGGCCCGCTCGTCGAGGAGGAAGTTGGGCGCGGTCAGTTCGGCGGCGGTAATGCGGCCTGCGGTGCTACCGCCGGTGTTGCCGTAGGCCCGGTCGCGCAGGGCATTCACGTAAGCCAGGGCCTGGGTTTGGTTGCCACCCGTGCCGCCGCGCAACACGGCTTCGGCGTACATCAAATACACGTCGGCCAGCCGGAACAGCGGGAAGTCGGTGTCCACGAAGATTTGCTGCGGGTCTACGCCGTTGCCGCCGGTAGACTTCTTGTTTTTCCACTTCGTCACGCCGTAGCCATCAGTGAACAGGGTCAGGTCATTGATTTCCAGGTTCTGGCCCGGCGTGAAGAACATGGCCCGCCGGTCGGCCCCGTTAACTGGCGCCGGGAACAACAAGGGCAGGTTTTTGCGGGTGCGGTTGCCGGCCCAGCCGCTGTTGATGCCAAAGTCGCTGGTTTGCATCTGGCCTCCCACGGCGGCGTGCACCAGGTAGGTGGTGCCCCCGTACACCTGCGAAACCAGCCCGTCGGAGGTAATCGGGAAGATGATTTCCGAGGCCGCCGTTACGTTGTTGTCGGCCAAAAACAGCAGTCGGTATTCCGGGGCCAAGCGGTAGCCGCCGCCCAGTATCTTGTTGCAGTACGTGAGGCAATCGGTGTAGCGCTCCGTGCCGGTATACACCTGGGCGTTGAGGTAGAGCTTGGCCAGCAGCGTCCAGCAGGCGCCTTGGTCGGCGCGGCCGTAGGGCCCTTGCCGGGCGGCCGTCAGCTGGGGCTCAATGGCTTGCAGCTCCGACTCCACGTAGGCAAACAAATCCGCCCGGCTGATTTGCTTGGGCAGGTCTTTGCTCGGCGCGTCGGCTTCGGTCACGAAGGGCACGTTGCCGTACAGGTCGATGGCGTGGTAGTAGGCCAGGGCGCGCAGAAAGCGGGCCTCGGCGCGGTAGAGGCGGGCTTTGTCGGCATCGGCGCCCGATATACCCCGGCTGCTGAGCTTGTCGTCGGAGGTTTCCCGGATGAACTCATTGCACGCGGCCACCTCGTAGAAAATGCGGGTGTAGCTGTTGTTAATCAGGTCGTTGCTCGACGTCCAGCTGATGGTGTTCAGCTCTTGCAGCGGGCCATTGTTCCAAGCCACGGCGGCCTCGTCGGTAGGTAGCTCCTGCAAGTACCAGTAGGCCCGCAGGTACGAAGTTTCGCCTTCGTCCTTGCCTTGCCCGGCAAATACATCGGGGCTGCCCGAGTTGCCCGACAGGTTGAACCCGGCGTAGAGTTTGGCCAGCACCTGGATGTGGTTGGCCGGGTCGCGGTACACCGACTCGGTATTGAGGTCGTAGAACGGCTCCCGGTCGAGGTCCTTTGTGCAGGCAGTAAGCAACGAGGCAGCAAAGGCAAACGCAAGGCCGCCGCGGCGCAGGTATGGGTGGAATTTCATGGAAAAGAAGCGTAGCAGCGGTTAAAAATTCAGGTTGGCGCCCAGCGTCACGGTGCGGGGCAGCGGGTAGAAATTGGTGTCGATGCCGGTGGCGCGCTCCGGGTCGAGGCCGGAGTAGCGGGTGAGCAGCAGCAGGTTCTGGCCGGCCAGCGTCACGTTCAGGTTGGTGCCTTCCCGGAGCAAGTTGCCGAAGCTGTAGCCCAGCGTCACGTTCTGGAGGCGCACAAACGAGCCGTCTTCCAGGTACGTGTCACTGAACGGCTGCCCGGTTTTGAAGCCGGTGGTGTAGATAGCGGGCACCACGTTGGCCGAGTAGTTCAGGCCGGTGTTCAGGCCGTAGTAGTTGCTCTGGCCGCCGGCCACGCCGTTGTACACGTAGCCCCCAATGTTGGAGCGCAGCGTAAAGGCCAGGCTGGCTTTGCCGTAGCTCAGGTTGGAGCTGAACCCCAGGATGGCCTTGGGCGCCGGCGACTTGCCGTACACCTTGTCCCGCTCGTTGATAACGCCGTCGTTGTTTTGGTCCACGTACTGCGCCACGGTGGGGCTGGCCGTAGCGCCTTCCAGCGGCTTGCCGTTCTCGTACTTCTGCTCGTACAAGAAGAAGGTATTGGGCGCGTGCCCTACCGCATTCACCTGCACAAACTGGAAGTTGCCGATGCCGCCCGTCGGCGTGCCCAGATATGTGGGGTCCGTCACCTGCGAGAGTTTGGTGATTTCGCCGCGGTTGCGGGTGGCGTTGAAGTTCACCGACCAGTTAAGCTTCTCGCCCTGAAGTACGTTGTAGTTCAAGGCCAGCTCCACGCCGCGGTTTTCCAGGCTACCAATGTTGGTGAGCAGCGTGTTGGAGAGGTTGGTGCCGGCGGGTATCGGAATGACGGCCAGCAAATCAGAGGTTTTGCGCAAGTACACGTCCAACGAGCCAGTTAGTCGGTTCTCGAAGAAGCCAAAGTCCAGGCCCGCGTCGTAGGTGGTGGTTTGCTCCCATTGCAGGTTCCGGTCGTAGGCGGCGGGCCGCAAGGTGTACACGGTGTCCTGCCCGAAAATCTGCCGTACCGAAGGCGCCCCGATGCTGTATTTGGCCAGGTACGGGTAGTCGCCGGCCACGTTGGTGATGTCCTGCTGCCCGGTAATGCCGTAGCTCACCCGCAGCTTCAAATCCGATACGGTTTTCGATTCCGCCAGGAACGCCTCCTGGTTCACCCGCCACGCCACCGAGGCGGCCGGGAAGTAGCCCCAGCGGTTTTCCGGGCTGAAGTGCGAGGATGCATCGGCCCGCAGCGTGCCCGTAAACAGGTACCGGTCCTTGAAATTGTAGTTCACCCGCCCGTAGTAGGAAATCAGCGTGTACTGCGTTTTGAAGGGGTTTTGGGCCGGGTCGAGCGGCGACACCCGGTCGCCGTTGGCCTTGTAGCCGAAGCGGAACGGCGAGTAGGTGTAGAAGTCCTGGTACGAGTAGCCGGCCAGGGCCTCCACCCGGTGGTCGCCGAGGACTTTGCTGTAGTTGAGGTAGGTTTCCAGCAGCTTGTTGTCCTTGGCCTGCCGGTACGAGTTGTTCTGGCCCTGCGTGGAGAAGGCCACCGACGACGCGGCCGGAATAAAGACGGTGCCGCCGCTGCGCGCCACATCGTAGCCCACGTTCAGGTTGGCGTGCAAATCGGGCAGGAAGTGCAGCTTGTAGTCGAGCTGCACGTTGCCGATGCTGCGCAGCACGGTGCTCCGGTCGCGCTTGTCGTTGAGCAACGCCACTGGGTTGCGGCCGGTCAGCGGGTTCGGAATGGCGCCGTCGCGCCACTCGAAGTAACCGTTGAAACCGTCGGGGCCGGTGCTGTAAATGGGTTGCGTGGGGTTGAAGCGAATTGCGCCGCCAATGGCGCCCTGGTCGGCAAAGCGGTAGTCGGCCCAGGTGCCTTTCACGTTCACGTCAATGCGCAGATGGTTGTCGAACAGCCTAGGCGAAAGGCCGATGGAGGCCGAGTTACGCTTCAGGTTGCCGGTTTTGAGGGTGCCATCCTGGTTGAGGTAGCCCACCGACACCCGGTACGGCACGTGCTTGGCGCTGCCGGTCAGGCTGATGTTGTTGTCGGTGGTCCAGGCCGTTTGGTAAATGGCATCCTGCCAGTCAGTATTGGCCGTGCCCAGGTACGCGGTATTGGCAGGCGAAATAGTGCCCGCTGCCACCGCTTGGTTGAGCAGGTTGCGGTAGGCGTCGCCGCTCAGCACGTCCACTTTGCCGTAGTTTGTCGCCCGCGACACCTGGGAGCTGATGTTCACGCGCATCTTCTCGCCGTCCACGCCCTTTTTGGTGGTGATGAGAATGACGCCGTTGGCCGCCCGCGAGCCGTAGATAGCCGTGGCCGAGGCGTCTTTCAGCACCGTAAACGTCTCAATATCCGCCGGATTCACCAACGACAACGGATTGCCGGCCCCGCTAATGCCCTGGTTGTCAACCGGCACGCCGTCAATTACAATGAGCGGGTCGTTGCTGGCGTTCAGCGAGGAGCCGCCCCGGATGCGGATTACGCTGGCCTCGCCGGGCGCCCCGCCGCTGGTGGTTATCTGCACCCCGGCCACCTTGCCCTGCACCAATTGCTCGGGCGAAGTCACCTGGCCTTTCACAAAGTCTTTGGTAGTCACGGTGGTTACGGCGCCGGTCAGGTCCTGGCGGCGGGTGGTGCCGTAGCCTACCACCACGGCTTCGTTGAGCAGGGTGGTGTTATCGTTGAGGGTGGTAACGGCCACCGGCGTGGTTTGCCCGTCCTGCGCCGTTACCGGCACGCGGCTCGATACCAGCCCCACCGACGAAAACACCAGCACGTGCGGCCCCGCCGGCACGTTGGCAATGGCGTAGGCGCCGGTGGCATCGGTGGAAGCGCCGAGCGTGGTGCCTTCCACAATAACCGTAACGCCCGGAATACCCTCGCCTTTGGCATCCACTACCCGCCCGGTGAGGATGCCGCCCACCAGCGCCTCGGCGCGGCCAGCACGTAGGTTAGGGCGGCCTAAGGTATTGGTGTTGGCAGCAACCAAACGCAGGTGTAAACCACTGCTTGGTGCGGCCAAAGCGGTGCTCATGGCCAGGCCGCCCAGCACCGAGGTTAGCACAGATTTTCGGAGAAGATGAGGCGCGAGAAGGGGAGGTAACATGTGCAGCATGAGGGAATTTTAGGTGAGTGACAGTGCATCCAGTAAGCCATTGACCCAACCCCCGATTGCCAAGTATCCTGGCCCTGACAATCGTTTGCAACGGGGTTGATGAACAAAACTAGAGGCACTGTTACCCACCCAGAATTTATCAAACCGCAGTATGAAAAATATAAACCCTATCAGATAATATATGATTGATTTGCAAATAGTTAACTTGTTTTATAGGGCCTGAAATATGAACCCTGTATAGCCTTGTCTTAACGCATAGCAGCGCAAGGAGAGCTGTTGCCCCTTCGTGTTGCTCTCAAAATTCGGTGGCCCGCGGCCCACACCGAGCGACCTGCCAGAAGAGGGAAAACCAACCCCGCGCCCAACCGCCACACCGCCGGCTCCGGCAGTGCCTGTGACGCAGAGCTACCCCCGCGTTTCCCCGAATTAAGCGGACCCTTACTTCCCGCCGCAGGCGCACCAAACCCCGCCCAAACCACCTACGCTACACCTTTATTCACACCGCCTGAATAGCCTGGATGCGGGCCTCGAATTCGTCGTTGGGTAGGAAAGACCGGTTCTTCACCCGGGTCTTATAGGTGTAAATCGTGTTGATGGAGTAGCCCAGCATCCGGCTGATTTGCTCGCTGTCGTCGATGCCCAGCCGGATCAGGGCGAAGATGCGCAGCTCGGTAGTCAGCAGGGAGTCTTCGGCTAGCTTGATGCGCTCCTCCTCCCGAAACAAGGCGTTGAACTGCGCAATAAAGTTGGGGAACAGCCGCAGAAAAACCGAGTCGAAGCCTTTCAGCAATTCGTTGCGCTCGTTCTTGATGTTTACGCTGTCAATCAGCTTCTGCACGCTGGCGTATTGCTTGCTGCTGAGCAGGTTATCGAGCCGCTTTTTCAGGGCTTCTATCTTATCAATGTACTGCGAGTTGTTGTGGAAATAAAACCCGATGTACTCTTCCTTGATCTTGTTGGCTTCGTTGAGGTCGTCGTTCAACTGCCGGAGCACGTCGTTGCGCGCTTGCAGCTCCTGGTTGGCTGCAAAAATCAGCCGGTCGGCTTTGCGCACTTTCTGAAGCTGCTTGACGCTGATACCCGCGAAGGTAATGACTACGCCCGCCAGTAAAGTCATAATTATAGCGTACGTTTTCAGGGACTTACGCTGATTTTCGATGATATTGATTTTCTGGCCTTCAATGACCGAAGAAACGTGGCTGATTTCAATCTGCCGCTGCCGGGCCTTGTAAAAAGTGGCTTCCTCCCGTGCTTCCTTGATGAAGGTGTAGGCGTTCTTTAGGTCGCCTTGGCGGTAGCAGTAGTCGGAGAGCTTGAAGATGGCCGTGGTTTCCTTGGTGGCGGTTTTCACGTCGGCAATGGCCGATACCAGCAGCAGCTCGAAGGCCTTTTCGGGCTGGCCGGCCAGCTCGTATAAGTAGGCGGTGGTGCTGGCACTCACGGCCAACTGGTGCAGCGTGAGGTGCGGCAAACGCTGCACTTGCTGATACAGCGCCGCCCCAGCGGCCAGGTTTCCCGTTTTCTGCGCCCGAAAGCCTTGCACCGATAGGTAGTCGTAGGAGCCGGGCTGGCAGAACAGCAAGGTGGTATCGGCGTAGGCCAGCGCCTTGGCGTAGTACGCCGGCCGGTAGGTTTGGTCCTGGTTGAAGTCGCCCAGGTCACTGTAGGCGCGGGCTTGCAGAAAGTAGAAGCTCTGCTTATCCTCCTTGCTTAGCTGGCGCGGGTCGATGCCGTCGAGCGTCTCGAAGGTTTCCTTGAACAAGCCCGAAGACAGCAGCACAAACGCCAGCTTGAGCTTCGCCACTTCTATCTTCTCGGGCTGCTTCAGTTGTTCGGCCAGGCGCAGCATCTTCTGGCAATACACAAAAGCCGAATCGTACTTGAATGCCTTGTACTCCTCGTAAATGCGCAGCCCTACCGCAAATTTGGCATCGTCGTTCACTGGGCGCGAGGCAAACTCGGCGGTGAGGAGGCGGATACGGTTCCAGCGTTGTTCGTCGTAGGTCTTCTTTTGTGCCAGCACCTGGTTGAGTTCCGTCAGTAGGCTGTCGGCTGGGTTTGGGCCGGCCGCAGCGGGCGGCAAAGCGCCCAGCAGCAACCCCCAAAAACTCAAGAAGAATACGAAGAACCTCACCAAGTGAAACAAATGAGAATGAACCAGACTAGGTATCAAAAGTAGCAAATAGCTAGGTGCTCCACCCATTCGATAACCGGCACTACTGAACGAACAACGCCACCCCACCAACTCGCTGATTCAGCGCGTCGGACTGGCCCTTGCAACCAGCAATGCCCATGCGGCAGCCGCTCGTTTAAGGCAGGGGCGGTGCTGTATCCGTGATTTGTCCACCTAAACCCGTTATTAAGCGGAGGAAGGGCGGATACGAAGGCCATACTTTTGTGCTGTTCCGGCCCGGCAGCACGTAGTGCCGGGCCGGGCGCCCACCTATTGGTCTTGTGCTTTAACACCTTATGTCCGAGAAAAGCATTCCGTTACACTCGTTGCATGTAGGCGTGGCGGGCGTGGCCGTATTCCCGATTGCGCAGGCCGACCTGACCCCGGACATCCGCCGCGAAATTGTTGTGCCCCATCGGCATGACCACTACAGCTGTTTTTTCACGCGGCAAGGCACCCTGCACATCACCATCGACTTCCAGCCCGTGCAGCTAACGGCCGGCTCCTTGCTCGTGTCGTGGCCCGGCCAAATCCACCAGGTAGCCCCGCCGTACCACTTTCAGGGCTGGATATTGGTGGCCGATGCCAAGCTCATCAGCCCGCAAGCCCGGAGCTTCCTGGAGCAGGCCTTCACCAGCCCCGCGCTGCTTCAGTTCACGCCCGCCGAAAACGACTGGTTCCAGCACCTCTTTCTGGCGCTGCACGCGGCCACCACTTCTCAGTCGTCTTTGTTCCACACCGAAGCCGGTCATGCCTTGCTCAACGCCTGCATGGCACAGGCCGTGAAGCTGTTAGACGCCCAACAGCAGCAGCAGCAACAGGCGCATTCCCGGCGCAGCTTGGCACTGACCAGGCAGTTTCGGCACTTGCTACAGCAGGACTTTCTTACCAGTAAGAAGCCGGCCGCTTACGCCGAAAAGCTGCACGTGACGGTCAGCCACCTCAACGACACGGTGAAGGCCATGACGGGCTTTTCGGTGAGTTACTTTATTCAGCAGGAAGTGCTGGCGGAAGCCCAGCGCCTGCTGTTCTACACCGACCTGAACGTGCAGGAAATTGCCGACCAGCTTGGCTACGAAGACGTTAAATACTTCAGCCGCTTGTTTGCCAAAGGGGTAGGGGTGGCGCCTAGCCTCTTCCGCAAGCAAAGCCAAAGCACGCAACCAGGCTAGCCAATGGAAGCAGTAGAGGTGTTTAAAACCACAGTAAACACGCCGGCCCAGGCGCAAGTGCTCGAAGCCCAACTTCAGCGCCTGCTTCCTGCGTGCCGCATCACGTTCGACCTGGAAGACTGCGACAATATCCTGCGTGTTGCGGGCTCCGGCATCTGCTCCAGCCAAGTAGCTGCGTGCGTGATAGGAGCCGGCTACAACTGCGTGCGGCTCGAATAAAACATTGTTTTTCAATTTTTTAATTTTCCAGTGATGGCGCAAAATGCTCTGATTACCGGGGCCAGTATTGCCGGCCCCGCCCTTGCCTGGTGGCTGCACCGCGCGGGCCTACACGTAACCGTAGTGGAGCGGGCACCCGAGTTTCGCGACGGCGGGCAGAATATTGATGTGCGCGGGGCCGGCCGTACGGTTCTGGAGCGGATGGGGCTGTTTCAGGCCGTGAAGGACCTTGGCACGGGAGAGCAGGGCTTAGCTTTCGTGGATGAAAACGACGCCGTAGTGGCCGAGTTCGACGAAGCCGACCTGGGCAGCAATGGGCCAACCGTCGAGCTGGAAATCCTGCGCGGCGACCTGGCCCAATTGCTTTACGAGCACACCCGCCACCACGCCGATTACCGCTTCGGCGACCATATCACGGCCCTGGAGGAAACTGAAGAGGGTGTAACCGTTACGTTTGCGCACGGTGGCCCGCAGCGTTTCGACTTGGTAGTAGTGGCGGAAGGGGCCAATTCCACAACGCGTGAACTGCTATTCGGCCCCGAGGTAATCCGCAAGCCCTACGATTTGTACGTGGCCTATTTCACTATTCCGCGCGCGGCGCACGACCACAAAATAGCCCGCTGGTACAACGCGCCCGGCGGCCGGGGCGTTTGCCTGCGCCCCGATAACAAGGGCACCACCCGCGCCTTGCTTAGCTTGCAACAGGAACCGGCCGGCTACGAGCACCTGCCGCCCACCGAGCAGAAACAGCTGCTACAGCAGTTGTTTGCCGATGCAGGCTGGGAAACGCCCCGGGTGCTGGAAGGCCTAACCCACGCCCCCGACTTTTATTTTGAAAGCGTAAGCCAGGTGAAGCTCGGGCACTGGACGAAGGGGCGGGTGGTACTAACCGGCGACGCGGCGTGGTGCGCCGGCCCGTTTGGGGTGGGCACTACCGAGGCCCTGGTTGGCAGCTACGTACTGGCCGGCGAGCTGCAACGGCACACCAAGGACTACCGCGCCGCCTTCGCCGCCTACGAACACCTCATGCGCCCTTACGTGGAGGAGGGCCAGGACGTGCCTAAGGTGGGTCCGCGCCTTTCGAGCCCGCAGAGCCGGCTGGGCATTGCGTTGCAGCGCGCCGCGCTACGCATAGCCGCCGCGCCAGGCATCCGGCAAGTGGTATCCAAGCTGGCCGCCCCACCCACCGATGCCATTGAGCTGCCTGATTACAAGCAAGCTGACTAGCGTGTTTCCGCCGCAATACTTTCCGGCGCCAGCAACCTGCCTGTGGTGGGCAGCCAGCGCAGAGGGGAGGGGCCGGGTAAGTGGCACTGATGCCGCACCCCACAGGTAAAATCAACCATTCGACTACTGCCACAGCTTAGCAAGCCGCCCCGATGTATAGGGGCGGCTTGTTGCGTTTCCTGGGTGGTGCTAGCAGTTGTCGGGTAGTCAGGTACCGTGCTCCTTTTTAGGTATGACAGGTTTTGCCGTGCTCCGCGCCCGGGCCAGAATTTATATGCTGCCTGGGCCACCGGCCAAACCTGATTATTTCGGTGGGAGTGCCAAGTAGTTTTGTTGAGTCCTGCAACAAAGCCCCTTCTACACCATGGAAAAGCCCTGCTACCCCTGCCGCTGCGTGGTTCCACTTACCTACGCCGGAACCGCCAGTAACTGACCCCCACGCCATGTCCGACCTGCAACTCGTGCCCGGTAATAGCCTGCTCACGGCTACCCCGGAAGAAGGCCGCCAGCTAGCCGTTAAGCTCGCCCGCCTCATCATCAAGCTCACTCAGCCCGACGACGAAAAGCGCCGCCAGCAGCGCGCGATCTACGCCGACGACCCGAGGATGCTCATCAGCATCGGCCAGACGGTGGCCGCCGAATTTGCCACCATTGCCGCCGCCAACCACTATTGGCGCGACCAGCCAGTGGCTAGTTAATTCCTTCTCTTTCAGGTGCTTTGCTGCCCACGCTTCGGATGGGCCAGGCACCGCTTTGCCCCTGCTTTTTCACCTTTTTCATTTCAACCTGTATGGAACATTCCAGTATTCCCGGCTACACCTACGGCCAGGTCAGTCGCTCCCCGGTCACCCTCGACGAGCTGGACCTGCTCAAGCAAACCGTGCTTTTCTCTTCCGATGATGTGGCGGCCCTTGCGCAAGCCGGCCAGGTGC
This sequence comes from Hymenobacter telluris, assembly GCF_017313265.1. Lineage (GTDB taxonomy): Bacteria > Bacteroidota > Bacteroidia > Cytophagales > Hymenobacteraceae > Hymenobacter > Hymenobacter telluris. The sequence goes on from NZ_JAFLQZ010000009.1 coordinate 198,518, forward strand.
TGGCTCCCCAAACCGATGCCATCCTCGATGTATGGTACGGCTTCGTGGGGGCGCACCCGCACCTGTTGCGCTACTTCTCCCTCCACGGCCAGCCCGACGGCGACTACCTGGCCCGCGTCCGGGCGCGGTTTGGGCAATGGATTCTGGACCTCTGCACCAAGCCCTACGACCAGGACTGGCTGGATTACCAGCACGAAATCGGGTTGCGGCATACCAGCATCAAGAAAAACGCCACCGATGGAGCCGCGGCCGAGCCCCTCATTCACCTGCGCTACCTCACGGCTTTTATTGTGCCCCTCACGGCAACCATCAAGCCGTTCCTGCAAAATGGCGGGCATGCTGAGGCCCAAGTGGAAGCCATGCACGCAGCTTGGTTCAAGGCCGTAACGCTCACGGCCACGCTTTGGTCGTACCCCTACGTCAAAGAAGGTCAGTTTTAGTTTCTCGCTATTAGATAGTTACGCTCATGGAAGTTGCCGTTTATGACACCTACGTCTCCAAGAAAGACGGTTCGGTTATGCACTTTGACATTCTGGTATCGGACGAGGTAGCCAGCAAGGAGCAGGTGTACCAGTTTGGCCGCCAGTACCTCGCCACGAAAGGCCAGGCGGGCCAGCCCCTGACCGCCAATGAATGCCGGTTCTGCCACATCGAAGAGCCTACTCAGGAAGTGGTGGACGCTATTACTGCCCAAGGCTACTACATCATTGAAATGCAGGGGTGCCAGTAGGCATCCCTATTTTCCTGCCTCCCGTCATGGCTCCAACTGCCTATAAACCCATTGATTGCGGCTTTCATGATGTGCTGGAAGCCACGATAACGCGGCGCACGTACACGCACCTGCAATACTTCACCGACCTTTGGGAGTTCACCACCGTTACCGGCCTGCTCAAAAACCTGGTGAGCGAGCGTAGCGCGGAGGGCCTCGCCGAATACCTGCTACTCGACACCGGCGAGCGTATCCGGCTCGACCGGGTGGTGAACGTGAACGGCACCTTCGCCCCACCTTTTCGCCACTACCTCGATTTCACCTGCGACTGCTGATTGCGCGGTTAGCTGGTGCAATCGTGCTCGGCATAACAGCTCGCTGGCTTTCAACTATAAAGCTTTCTGGCTGTACTGGTAGGTAGTTGTATTGCAATGTCTTTTCGGCGGGTTCAGTGGCATTCCGGCTTCTGAATCCGCCGCTTAGCTTCCAGGCTGGCGCAGCACGGCCCCGAGCTGCTCCACCCCATATGCTAGTTCGGTGGGCGTAAGCGCCGCGTAGCCCATCCGCACGGCATTGGTGGTTGGGTCTGCCAGGTAGTAGCGGCTGCCGGGCGTGATAATCACCTTGCGGCGTGCCAGTTCCTGCGCCACCTCTTCCAGGTTCACCTCTTCTGCAAACTTCACCCACAGCGCCATACCGCCGGCGGGCAGCGTGAAATCCACGGGAGTACCCGGCAGGTGGCGCAGGGCGTTGGCCAGCGCGTCGCGGCGCAGGTGGTACTCGGCGTGGGCCCGGCGCGTGTGCCGCTTGATTTCGCCTTCATCGATGAGGTCGGCCACGGCCTGTTCCAGCACCGTGTCGCCTTGCCGGTCTATCAGCGCCCGCAGCCGGCCCAGGGCCGTGATGAAGGTCGCCGGGCCGGTGACGTAGCCGATGCGCAGGGCCGGCGCAATCAGCTTGGAGAGTGAGCTGATGTAGATAACCACGCCGTGCGGGTCGGCCGAGGCCAGCGGCAGCATGGGCTGGTAGTGAAAGTGAAACTCGTGGTCGTAGTCGTCTTCGATGATGGCCACGCCGTAGCGGGCGGCCAGGGCCAGCAGCTGCACGCGGCGCGCGGCGCGCAGCGTCACGGTGGTCGGAAATTGATGGTGCGGCGTCAGGTACAGGGCCCGCACCTTTTGGCGCTGGCACAGTGCTTCCAGCTCGTCCACGCGCAGGCCTTCCTCGTCCACCGGCACCGGGGCCAGCTCGGCGCCGAATAGCCGGAAGGTTTGCCAGGCCGGCGGGTAGCCGGGGTTTTCGACGGCCACTACGTCGCCGGGCTGGAGGAGCAGGCTGGCCGTTAGGTAGAGGGCCATTTGGGTGCCGCGGGTCAGGCAGATGCTGGCCGGGGTGGTGCTCAGGCCGCGGTCCTGGTTGAGCATGCGCGAGAGGGCTTCGCGCAGGGGCAGGCTACCCAGGGGGCTGTCGTAGCCCAGCTGGTTGCGGCGGCCGCGGCCCTGCATCACGCGGCGGTAGGCGCTGGCCAGCGTGGCCACGGGCGCGAGCCGGGCATCGGGCGTGCCGTCGTTGAACACCAGGGCGCCGGGTATGGCCACGAGCGGTTGCTCTAGCTCGAACGGGTCTTGCCACCGAAAGCCAGGCACCGCAACCGGGCCGCTGGCGGCGGGCGCAAAGGCCGTTGGGCTACTTTCGGGCAGCCGGCTCGACACGAAGGTGCCACGGGTATTCTGCGACTCCAACCAGCCCTGAGCCAGTAGCTCTTCGTAGGCCAGTACCGCCGTTTTGCGGTTCACGCCCAGCTGCTTAGCCAGCTCCCGGGTGCCGGGCAGGGCAGTGCCGGGCTGCAACCTTCCGCGGCGGATTTCGGCGGCAATCAACTCGCTGATTTGCAAGTACACGGCGCGGCCCGCCGCGAAGGTTGGGTGAAAGTTGGTATCCCAGGCGCGTAGCATGGCTGGACCCGTTTGTTTGGGTGAACTGGATGACTTAACGGGGCCAAGTTAAGAAGAGTTTTGCAGGGTCAAAAGCCGAAAGTAAAGCTGACCCAGGTAGTAAAACAGCTGCTGGTGGCCCCGACGCATGATTTCCTTTCACTCTAAACTGTTCCTGCTTTATGGAAACCGCAGTAAAAGACAAACCCTTCCAATCGTCTGATTTTCACCGTACCTACGCCCGCCCCGAGGTCCGGATGCCCGCGAAGCTGCACCACCCCAACGTGGAGCAGGCCGGCGCCCACGACCAGTTTTCGATGGAGCGCAAGCACCCCGTCTTCTTCGTGGATTTGCCCACGGTGGCTTTGAGCATGACCATCGGCGGCTTGCTGCCCGGCCAGGTTACCAACCAGCACCGCCACACCTACGAAACGGTGATTTACGTCATCGAAGGTGAGGGCTACACCCAAATTGAGGACCGGATTGTGGAGTGGAAGGCCGGCGACGCCATCTACATCCCCATCTGGGCCTGGCACAACCACGGCAACCGCAGCGCAACGGTGGGCGCCCGCTACATCGCCTGCGAAAACGCGCCCCTGCTGCAAAACCTAGGGGTGGCCCTGCGCGAAGAGCGTGGCCGCGACCTATAAATCAATATTTTAAACCGATTTCTTCGATGAATCCGAACGTCCCTTTTCGCGGCATCATTGCCTACCCCATCACGCCCTTCACCGCCGACAGTGCGGTGGACCTGCCCACCTACCGCCACCTCGTAGAGCGCCTCGTGGCCAGCGGCTCGCACGGTATTGCCCCGCTCGGCAGCACCGGCGTGTTGCCCTACCTCACCGATGAGGAGCGCGACGCCGTTGCCGAGGCGACTATGCAACAGGTGGCGGGCCGCGTGCCGGTGCTGGTGGGCGTGTCGCACCTCACCACGGCCGGCGCGGTGCGCCACGCCCGCTTTGCCGAGCAGGCCGGCGCGGCCGGCGTCATGGTCATCCCGATGAGCTACTGGAAGCTCACCGACGACGAGATTTTCCGGCATTTCGACCGGGTGGCCAGCGCCATTTCGGTGCCGATTATGGCTTATAACAACCCGGCCACGGGCGGCCTGGATATGTCGCCCACGCTGCTCAAGCGCCTGCTCGAAATCCCGAACGTAACCATGATAAAGGAAAGCAGCGGCGACGTGCAGCGCATGCAGGCTTTGCGCCAGCTGCTGGGCGAGGACGTGGCTTTCTATAACGGCTCTAATCCGCTGGCCCTGGCGGCTTTTGCGGCCGGCGCTACCGGCTGGTGCACCGCCGCCCCCAACCTCATTCCGGAGCTGAACCTAGGGCTCTACAAAGCCGTGCAGCGCCAAAACCTGGGTGAGGCCCGGCAGCTCTTCTACCAGCAGTTTGAGCTGCTCCAGTTCATTGTGGCCAAAGGGTTGCCCCGCGCCATCAAAGCTGGCTTGGAGTTGCAGGGCCAACCGGCCGGCGAATTGCGGGCCCCCCTCCAGCCCCTAACGGAAACCGAGCAACAGGAACTCCGGCGCATCCTGAACCGCGTGCCCCAAGAAGTTGCCGTCAGCTGATTACTGGCACAAACAGCATACGGCTAATCTGCCCACCCGGCTTCGGCGGGGTGGGCAATAGGGCTGCTGCGAGGAAGTAACAGCGGTTTGCATTGGGTGATTGAGCTACCTGCCTAACTGCTTGGTAGCCTTTAGCTTATTGCACCACTTTTACTTGGAAAGTAAAGCTGGTGCTGCCGGTAGTGCCTTCTCGGCTAAGGCCTTGCACCACCACCCGGTAGCTTCCAAGCTGGTCGGAGGTATAAAAGGATAGCGTTAGCTCGTGGGCTGCTGTTGCGGTGGCTTGGGGGTTCCAATACAGCAAGTTGCGAAAATCAGGCAACCGGCTTTTCGCCGCGGCCGGGGTATCGTAGCGTGGCGCATAAAAATCGCGCTGCCCTTGTAAGCCGGTGTATTCCTGCAACAAGGCTTGAGGATCGGGGGGGAAACCGGCCAAATCACCGGAGTAGGTGGTGTAGCTGATGAGGCCCTCATGAATGGCAGGACCCACTACGTAGCGGCTGGTTACCACATCGAGCTGGCGTATTTTCAGCGGATCGAAGGCCATAATGCGGTTGACATCAAAGACGGGCATGCCGTCGAGCAGCACCAGCGGGTTTTCCATGGTGGTGCGCAGTTTTTGGTCGGGAATCAGGAAGTGAAAACCGTCTTTGCGGGCTCGTACCAACACCCCCGGCACGTATTCGCGCATCACGTCTTCCAGGGTTTTGAAGCGGGTGTACTTATCCAGCAAATACTGCTCGGTAGGCTTGCCATAGAAAGGCAGGCTATCAGTGCCGGGCAGCCGGTAAGCCGCCGGGCTGCTCGGGGGGTACTGTTGCTGCACCTGCGCCTGCACATGCCGCCTCAGCAAACTCGGCGCCACCCCTGCCGGCAGGACCAGCGGAGCCAGTTGGCTATCGGCGAAGTGCGAGGAGAAAGGGCTGAAAATCTCCACCCGGTGCGCGCTGCTTTGGCGAGTATCGGTTTGGGCTATCAGTTGTTTAGCGCCGTGCCAGTCAGGTACTTCCACCAGGATGCTGCCGTCCGTTTGGCTGAGGGCGTTGTAGAGCTGCGGGAAGCGGCTGGGCGCAGTTAGGTACACCATCTGGCCGGCTACCGGTGCTCCGGTACTGCTGTTCACCACGCGGCCCCGCATGAGGTGGCCGTGGAGTTCGGGCGGGTAAACTGGCCGGGTAGTGGAGTCTGTGAGCACGTTGGTCCAGCTAAACCGGCGCCAGCCCTGCGTCAGCATCAGGTTGTCGGCGGCTTGGCTGTTGGCGGCTTTGAGGTAATATGCTGGGTTTTCAATCCGGCCTTTTACATCGGCGCTCAGCCAGAGGTAGCTCGTGAGGTCGGGGCCTGCTTGGGCCGATAAGGAATCGAGCTGGTAAACGGCCACCGACAGGTTAGCCGCCTGAGTTGCTGTCAGGTGTAGCGTTACTTTTTCGCGGGCAGTGTACTGCGGCTTGTTGGTGCGGGCGCTCAAGGCAAACGTATCCGACGGCGGCCGAAAATATAGCCGCTCACAAACGGGTTGGCGGCGACTATTGAATAGGGTGAAGTGCGAAACGCCCGCCAACAGTTGCCGCTTAGGCACCGAAAATACGGTTTGCCCGTTTTGTAATTGCCCGGCAGCGGCTACGGTTACTTGGTGCCGGGCGTGCCCCAGCAGATACAGCTTTTCGCTGGTGCGGGCCTCGCCCTGGGCCTGCACTACCACGCGCAGCTGCTCCGTGTTTGTGTCTTCGAGGCGCAGCACGTACCCTTGTTCTTGCACCGCTGGCAGGTTGTACGTAACGGTCTGCTGGTTTGCCAGTTTAAGAACAGCGCGGTACGCCGCTCCGGCCTTTGTAGGAGTAAACGAGAAACTGCCCATGCCGTAGCGCAAGGTGCTAAACTTAGCCATTACACTACCCACCTGATCCAATACAGTGCCTGTTGCATCTAGGCTTTGGCCGCTGCTGTCCGTTATTTTAAACCCTACTTTGCTGGTCAGGCCCTGTACTAAATAGCCGCCTTCGGGGAAAAACTGCGCGTCGAGGCGGGGAGCGGGGCGGCTGGCCATCAAGCCCAGTGGTGTGCGGGTGTTGAGGATGGTAACGGTGCTGTGGAAATAATACTCTGGCCCGAAGTTCTTCATCCAGCTAGTGTAGGCGCGCACAGTGTAGCGGCCTGATGGTAGTTCCGGCGGCAGCACCAACGAGCCTTGGCCGGTGGCATCGTGCAGGGCTATGGCCGCTTGTAACACCGGCGTCTGTTGCGGGTTGAGCACCTCCACGTAAGCCACCGTGCTGCTGGCCAGGGGCTGCGGCGTGGTGCCGGCCACCACGTATAGCTTAAACCACATGGTTTCGCCGCTCACGTAGCTTGGTCGGTCGAGGTGGGCAAATATCTTCTCAAGGGGCATGCGCTGGCCGTACTGCGCAAAGCGTTGGCCGATGCCTTCCAAAGAATCGGGGGCAGATTGGGCGGCTACCGGCCCCGCCCACCACAGTGCTGCCGCAACAAAGCAGAGGACGAGGGGTCGACGAAATAAGTAATTCCAATAGAAGAACAATAGGTGACAACCAGCCATAGCGTAGCGAGTAACCAATCAGATGTCAGGAAATAGTTGGTAGCTGATCGGGCCGCCTATGGCCAGAAGGCCGGCTTAACGTTGGTGCCTCGGTAGCGGCAGTCGGCGCAAAAGGCAAAGGCCCGGCTGTAGCCTATCAGAATAAGCCCCGTTCGAGGGTCGAAAACCCGATATACAGGAATCCTGTTGGCATCGAATTGTGATGCCAGCACACTCGGAACCAAGCTGCTTACTGTGTCGGGCTGTTCGCATAGTTTTTCGTAACCCGTCAGGAAGCGTGTGCCGGGCGGCAGTTCGCTGACGTCGATAAATAGCCGACGCTCAGTCATGGAGCTGGCCCCTACGTAGCCAATTACCAGTTCTGAGGCGTCTTGTAAGCTATGCACGTTGCCGGTGAGCTGGGTGGGCAGCGGGTCGAAAAGGGTGCCCAAGCTTTCCGTGTTTCGTTTCAGCCGCTCCCAGTAGGTGAATTCCTCTTGGGTTTGGGCATACTGCTGCACGAGGATGCTGTACTTGAAGCGCAGCTTATCCGAGTTGTCAGGCAGCAGCGCCAACGGAAACTTCGACACAACATCTTGGTTGAGCCGGGCCGTGCTGCTTTGCAGCACCGTCGTGGAATTTTCGGTGCGCCAGCACCTACTAATATCTTCCACGCGCGGCCGCATCATCCCATTCACAAACTCGAACTCGGAGGTATAAGGCGACTTGAACTCCCACGTTTCCTGGTAGGTCCACCGGTAGTAGCGGGTGGCCCCGGTGTCGTCGTGCGCATCCACGTACAGCTGCACGCCGTTGCGCTCCGAGGCCCACGACAATTGGTCGATGGGGGGCGTGAGTTTGCCGGTTACCAGGTCGGAGGCGTATTCGCGGCCGGCGGCGGTGCGCAGGTGCAGCCGGTATTGCCGGTTTACGTCGAGGGTTAAGTTGGCCGAGGTGTATACGCCAGGTGTTTGCTCGGTGAGGGCGTAACGGGTGCCGGCGGCATCTTCAATAGCCACGGTGGCTCGGGCTTCGGGCGGCGACACGTCAGTTTTCAGGTCGCGGGTGCGCGAGAGCCGCACCGTCGTGACGCCCCGCAGGTTGATAATGCCTTCCACCACCAAGTAACTCTCGGGCGAGCTGACTACGTCGGGCTCGTATTCTTCAATGCACCCGGTCAGCCACACCAGCAGGCCCAGCAGCAGACTCCCCATTCTATGCGCCATCTTCTGATTTGCCATGAGTTAGACCTGTTTAGAATTTGAAATTGTAGGTGACTGTCGGAATCGGCCGCCCGAAAACCGACAGCTTATAGCCGACAATCCGGCCATTGGTCGACTTGAAATACACCGAATAGGGGTTGCGGCGGCCCGTGAGGTTGTACACCGAAAACGTCCAGGAACTGTGAGCCAGCTTCTTGGCCTTGTGGCTGCCTTCCACGTTCAAGCCCAGGTCCGTCCGGAAATAATCGGGGATGCGGTACTGGTTGCGGTTGGAGTACAGCACCCGCTCCACGCCCCCGTAGTCGTAGGTGGAGATGGGCAGCGTGATGGGCCGGCCGGTGCTGTAGTTGACGTTCAGGGAGGTGCTCACGCGCCGGCTGAACCGGTAGTTGCCGGCCAGGCTGACATCGTGGGGCTTATCGAAATTGCTGCGGTAGTAGCGGCCCCCGTTAATGAACTCGGATTCGGTGGTGGCGGGCACCCGCACTAGGGAGCGGGAATAGGTGTAGTTCAGCCAGCCGTTGATTTTGCCGGTGGTCTTTTTCACCGACACTTCCACCCCGTAGGCCTTGCCTTCGGCATTCACCAAATCGGTTTCGATGTGGTGATTGAGCAGCAGCACCGCCCCGCTGGTGTAGTCCACGAAGTCGCGCAGCTTTTTATAGTACGTTTCCACCGACGTTTCTAGGCTGTTGCTGCCGAAGTTGCGGTAGAAACCCAGCGCCACTTGGTCGCCGATTTGGGGCCGCACGTGCTGGTCGCTGAGTTTCCAGGTGTCGGCCGGCGAGATAGAGGCGGTGTTGGACAGCTGGTGCAGATACTGGCGGGTGCGGTTGTAGCTCACTTTCACCGACGCCTTTTCCGACAGCGCAAACTTCAGCGAGGCGCGGTATTCGGGGCCGTGGTAGGTGGCCAGGCGGCTGCCGGCTCGGTAGCGCACCGTGTCGGTGAGGCTGCTGAGGCTGCGCGGTACGCCGGGCAGATACTCGAACACTTCGCGCGGCCCCAGCGCCTGATACAAGGAGTAGCGCAAGCCCAGGTACAAGGCCAGCCGGGGCGTCAAGTTCCATTGGTCGGCGAGGTACACGGCGCTTTCCTGGCCCTGCTCGCGGGGTAGTACGTCGGGCAGAATCAACGATTCGGGGCCGAGCGGGGTGAGGCGGCCGGGCGAAGTCCGGTACCGCGTGCTGCTGGCGCCGAAGTCGAGGGTGTGCGCGGGGCTAGGTAAGTATGTGAAATCAGCCTGCCCGCCCAGCTGCGCAATACCAAAGGTCAGGGCCGAAGAGGTTACCGCGTTTCGCTCACTGGCAATCCGGTAGGTGTACTGGCTGCCCGTTGCCGTGAGAACCCCGAAAAGCTGGGGGCCAAACACATGCTTCCACTTCAAGCTGGCGCTCTGGTTGTGGTACTCGTACGACGTGTCGGCTGAGAGCTTGAACCGGTCCCGGCTGAGGTAGCCGGTAGCCGAGAAGGTGTTGTTGGCGTTCAGCTCGTGGGTGAGGTGGGCACTTACATCATAGAAAGAAGCCGCACTTTGGCGCAGACTTCGGTCGGGCAGTTGCCGCAGCAGCCAGTCGGAGTAAGAAGTGCGCCCGCCAATGATGAACGAGCCTTTGTTTTTTACGAGCGGGCCTTCCAGCGTGAGCCGGCTAGTGAGGAGCCCCACGCCGCCGCTGCCCGCCAGTTTCTGCTTGTTGCCCTCGCGCGTGGTGATGTTGAGCACCGATGAAAGCCGCCCGCCGTACTGCGCCGGGATGCCGCTTTTGTACAGCTCCACGGTTTTCAGCATTTCGGGGTTGAAGGCCGAAAAGAAGCCGAACAAATGCGCAGGGCTGTACACCACGGCATCGTCGAACAGAATCAGGTTTTGGTCGGTGCCGCCGCCGCGCACACTGATGCTGGTGCTGCCCTCGCCAATGGTTTTCACGCCGGGCAGCGTCATCACCACCCGCAAAATATCCACCTCGCCAAATACAGTCGGTACCTGCCGGATAGCACGGATATCCAGCCGCTCTACGCCCATTTGCAGCCCGGCCACGTTGCTGTTTTTCTCGCCCTGCACCACCACTTCCTTCAGCGTGGTAATGTCCTCTTCGGCCACGATGTCCAGCTTGCCGTGGCTGTGCAGCAGGATCCGGCGCTGCGTTGGCTTGAGCCCAATGCCCCGGATACTGAGCAGGTGCTCGCCCACCGGCAACGTGAGCGAGTAGTAGCCGTCCCGGTTGGTAACGGCGCCCAGCGTCAGGGCCTCACTGGCCACGGATGCCCCAATCACCGGCTCCCCCGACTTGGCCTCGCGCACAAAACCCGTTACAGTTACCCGCGCGTTGCTACTGCGGCCTGCCTGCGGAGCACCCACCACGTACTGGCGCGCCGGACTGCTGGCCGTAGTAGCCACCGCCGCTGCGGGTGCCGGGCGGTCTGCGGAAGCAGGAGCCGGAAGAGCCGCCAGCTCCGGACTGGCTTCTGTGGGTTGCGGCCGAAAGTAGTTTTCCGGCAGGGTAGTGGAGAAAGCAGTGCCAGAAAATATGAACACGTTGCGTTGCTCATCTACGGCTACGTGCAGGCCGCTGGGTTGTAGGGCCTGCTCTATTACGGTGCGCAAGGGCTGCTGCGCCACTCGTAGCGTTACGGTTATGCCCTGCGTAGCCACCGAATCGAAAAAGATGCGGTGGGCGGTTTGGGCTTCCAGCTGCGCGGCAAACTGCGTGAGAGGAAGCTGTTGGAAGTCACCCGTAACCAGTGGTGTTGTCTGCTGACCGTAACTGCAAAAACCGCCGCACCAGATAAGTAATGCGAACAAGTATAAATACTTCATTTATATATAGATACGCTGGGTAAGAGTAGGTGGTCCTGCAACGGAAGCCAAGCAAAACGGAGGGCTAGGCTGGCTTTCCCGCAGGACAGGGGCTTGGCTGTGGTTTGCCCGAAAGGCTAGGTAAATCGTGCTGGCATAGTGTTGCTGTTGTTATAAGCTGTTCTAGTATAGGGAGTTGAAGTGTTTCTAGTGGGCTGCCGCCAATTCGGCTTGGTAGCGCACCAGGGCAATAAAGGCTTGCTCCGGCTCTGGCTCGTTGTTTTTCTGCAAGTAGCTGCGCAAGGCCGCGCGGTGCTCCGGGAATAGCCGCACCACGTCCTTGGGCTTCTTAATGGGGTAATACTGCCCGTCTTTGTGCAGGTAGTACGTGGTGGTAGCCGTTATTTCGCCTTCGATAGTGGTGACGGTGGTATGCTCGGTGTATTTCTTGTAGTGAGCTGCCAGTGCCTGCACCGGGCCATCTACCAGCACGTCGTAAAAAGCAGCGCGCCCCGGCGCATCAGCACCCAGGCGCACAAACGTGTGCCCCCCGATGGAAAACCGCTCGACCAGTTCGTTTACCAGTTGAATCTGAAAATCATCCTGGTAGGGCTTGAGCACGAGTTGGCCCCGAATTAAATCGTAGCGCAGCAGCACGTTGGCGTACGTGGTACCTGCGTAGGTCACGGTAGCAAGCTGCTCGTCTTTGGTTCCGAAAAAGCGGTGCCCGTTCGTGTTGCTTCGCACATAGTCAATGTATTCGGGGCCGTTGTACAAGCTCCATGCATTGCGCACCAGCTGGTTGTACTGCCGTTGGAGGCCACCCGCTGCAACGCTGGCGCTGGTATCTGCGGGCGCACGTTGCGCCCGCGCTTGGTGGCCGAAGGAAACCAGTGAAATGCTGCCTACAACAAAGAGAACCAAGCGTTTCATACTAGATAACGGTATAACTGGCAAGGCTATAGTAGGCAGCCGAGCCGCCGGCACAAGCTTCCTGGGAGCGGCTAAAGCGTTGCTACAACCTTAATTTATCTAAGAACGTGTTTGGGAATTACGCACAAGTAGCTCGTCGGAGGGACAGAGTTAAGTTAGCAACTAGCAGCCAAGCGG